>CAWGYY010000001.1:0-226908 GCA_963826945.1 uncultured Alphaproteobacteria bacterium
ACCCGGAGCGGTATCAGCCGGATCGAATTCCCGCAGCGCAGCGAGCCCGTGACTTGATCCTCGCTAATCGGCTATGTTGTCGCTGAAGCCCCGGCTAGGGACAGCGCATCCGATTCGCTCACTTCAAGCGGCGCGATTTCATCAAAGGAATTGTTGGTTCGGCGACCGCCGGGCCCCTCACTGTACGTGCGCAGCAGGCAGCGATACCGCGCGTCGGCTATGTCTTCGTCGGCGCCCGCAACGGCACCGACGTGAGCAATGCTGGACTGCGCCAGGGTTTGGTGGACTACGGATATGAGATTGATCGCAACCTCATCCTTGAGGAGCGTTACGCCACGGAAACTTGGATCGCATCCCCGGGCTCATCTCTGAACTGCTCGCACTTAATGTCGATGTCTTGGTCACTGTTGGCACCGTTACGAGCATCGCGGCGCAGCGTGCCACGTCGACTGTCCCAATCGTCTGCATCTCCAGGGATCCGGTTGGAGCGAAGCTCGTGGCAAGCCTGTCTCACCCCGGCGGCAACATCACCGGCATGTCACTATTGGCAGGCGATTACAGTGCAAAGTGGTTGGCGCTGTTGAAAGAAGCATCTCCCAAGCTGCACCGCGTTGCGATCTCGCAAAACCCCGACAGTCCGGTGATAGCGATTGAAGTCAAACAAATGCAGGAGGCGGCGGCGACCCTTGGGATTGAACTGACGATCCTTTCTGCGCAACAAGCGGAAGTCGAAGCGAGTTTGACGAAGCTGATGACGGCGACCGTCGACGGTCTTGTCGTCACCGATGATCCTTTGCTGGAGACGCTGTTGACGCGGTTGATTACGCTTACAGCGCAGAAAGGATTGCCCACGCTCTATGGCTTTAGCACCGCGGCTAAACTGGGCGGCTTGATGTCGTATTCCGCCGACTTCTTCACCGTGTGGCGCCGCGCCGCAGGCTATGTCGACCGCATCCTTAAGGGCGCGCATACAGCCGACTTACCCGTCGAACAGGCGACCGAAATCACGCTTAACATCAATCTCAAGACCGCCAAGGCACTGGGGCTGAGCATCCCGCAGACACTGCTCGCCACGCCGATGAGGTGATCGAATAGAGCGTCATTTTGCTGCGCTTGCTCATGCCAGCCTTTGGCCCGAAGGACGACATTCGGCTTGATCGGCGGCTCTAAAGCCATTTGTCACTCACGACCCCGTCACAAAGTGGTACGGTAGGGCGTGTTCAGAGGAGAGGGCATGCAGCGGCGCAAGTTCATAGCCCTGCTCGGCGGCGCTGCCGTCACGTGGCCGCTCGCCGCGCGCGCGCAACAACAGACTATGCCAGTGATAGGGTTCTTGCACAGCGCGGGCGCAAGTGGTTACGCGCTGATGACGGCCGCTTTCCGCAATAGCCTCCGCGAAGCCGGCTATGTCGAAGATCAGACTGTCACGATCGTATATCGTTGGGCTGACGGTCATCTCGACCGACTCCCGAATATGGCGGCAGACTTGGTGCGTCGCGGAGTGTCGGTGATTTTCACCGGAGGCGGATCGGACGCCTGTCTCGCCGCAAAGGCAGCCACCTCGAATATCCCGATCGTCTTTGCCAATGGCACCGATCCGATTGAGGCCGGACTTGTTGCTAGCCTCGATCGACCAGGAGGCAACGTCACCGGCATCACTTTTCTTGTGGACACTCTCGGACCCAAGGAACTCGAAGTGCTGCATGATGTCGTACCCAAGGCCGCGCTCATCGCCGTGCTTCTGAACCCGAAGCTTTCGACTGCCGCCGCGCAGTCCCAAGACCTGCATGAGGCGGCGCGCAGCCTCGGACAGGAAATCCAGGTCTTTTACGCCAGCGCAGAAGGTGACATCGAGGCAGGTTTTGCATCCATGGTTCAACGCCAAGCGCGCGGGCTCGTGGTCGGCGCCAGCTCATTTCTGTTCGGTCGGCGCGAACAGCTCGTCGGTCTGGCGACCCGCTACTCAGTTCCCACGGTGTTCCCATGGCGCGAAGCCGTAGCGGCTGGAGGTCTTCTCAGTTACGGAGCCAGCGTCACGGACGCTTATCGCCTTGCTGGCATTTACACGGGCCACCTCCTCAAAGGCGACAAGCCAGCTAATTTGCCGGTACAACAATCCACCAAGACTGAGTTGGTTATCAATCTGAAAACAGCCAAAGCGCTCGGCCTTACCTTCCCGCTCTCGCTGCTAGGCCGCGCGGACGAGGTGATCGAATAGGGCAATTTGTTGCAATGCATGAGTCTGTTCCTGATGCTGTGGACGGCTCCTCCACCGGCACACGAGTGCCATAGATGTGGGTGCTGCTAAGGCTCCCACGATTCGGAGGAGCCAGTCATGCAATCGACCACGACAATCGGTCTCGACATTGCCAAGTCGGTCTTCCAAGTGCACGGCGTCGATGTCGCTGGCCAAGTTGTAATGCGCCGGCAATTGAAGCGTCGTCACGTCCTGACGTTCTTTGAGAAACTGCCGCCATGCCTGGTTGGCATTGAGGCTTGCGCCTCATCGCACCATTGGTCGCGGCAGTTACAGGCGCTTGGTCACAGCGTCCGGCTCATGCCACCGGCCTACGTCAAGCCTTACGTCAAACGGCAGAAGAACGATGTAGCTGATGCAGAGGCCATCTGTGAGGCGGTCACAAGAGCTAACATGCGGTTCGTGCCTACCAAAACGCCCGAGCAGCAAAGCGTACTAATGCTCCATCGTACACGTCATCTGTTTATCCGACAGCAGACTTCGGTGATCAACGCGATCCGAGCGCACCTTGCTGAGTTTGGAATTGTCGCGCCGGTCGGGCGGCGCGGCGTCGAGGAACTGCTCAATGTCATCGCCGATCCAAACGACAAACGTGTTTCTGATGTGGCGCGAGCCTGTCTTGTCGCGCTCGGCAGTCAGTTGCTCAGTCTCAAGAAGCAGATTTTGCACTTTGATCGCATGATCATGGTCTGGCACCGGTCCAATGCAACGAGCAAGCGCCTTAATTACATTCCAGGTGTCGGTCCGCTACTGGCAACCGCTTTGGTATCGAGCGTCGCTGACCCCGGAGCATTCCGATCAGGCCGCAACTTCTCGTCTTGGATCGGTTGGTGCCGAAGCAGCACTCGAGTGGCGGCAAGGATAGACTCGGTAGTATTAGCAAACAGGGGGACCGCTATCTGCGCAGCCTGTTCGTTGCCGGCGCGCTCTCTGTCATCCGTTATGCCAAGATCCATGGCACCAAGCATCGGCCCTGGCTCACCGCATTGCTGGCGCGAAGGCCGACCAAAGTCGCTGCCATCGCGCTCGCCAACAAGCTCGCCCGAATGGCCTGGGCAATGATGACTAAAGGTGAACGATATAAGCAACCCGCTGCGTTGGCGGCCTAACGAGATCGCGTCCAGTATTTGGCGTGATGTGAAGGTTGGGAGGACGAACAGCACGTAATGCAGAGCCGGTCGATCCGGCGATCAGGACAACCCACATGGGCCATAGCATTGTCGAATGCGAGTTTTTGACCGGGACCTGATCCGCGGAGAGCATTATGGCCAGCGGTCATGTGAACCGCACTCAAAGGCCGAACACATGGCTGCACCGACCAAGCTGCACACGTGAAGAAAGTCCTTGCCAACTCGGAGCCGTCCACACATGGCCCATCACGTCGAATGCTGCGCCGCAATCGAACGTCGGCTTTGGGGGCAAGGGCGGAAGTGGCTGACGACGATCACAGTGTCTTATCGAGGCCGTCTGCACATTCGCCCGCAGTTAAGCTGGCGCCGCTCGTCGGTTATTTGATGCCGGCGCCGGGCCTGCGCTTGCCCGGCGCGTTCGTGCTGCCGCCGAAGTTGCCAAAGATGCCTTAACCAGCGGAACCAGCCATAACCAGCCGAATGGACTGTGCCTGCCGCCACCGTAGGATTTGTATTCGAAATCACCGAAGCAAAGGAGAAGATATTATCGTGATCCGAAAACTGGAAATTGAGGCTGCCGCGAAGGCAGCTTACGATTTTGATCGCCGCGGTAGCGATGCTCGGCCTTGGTGGCAAGCGGAAGTCGAGGAGCGAGATCGCTATCGAATTAATGCGTCAATCGTTTTGGCGGCTGCGGATAAAGTTCGGGCCTCACTACTCTCGCCGTAGCAGCGAAGATTTATAGCCGCTGCGCGGGGCCTCGCCCTAGCCGGCGGGGTACCGACCGCCGCTACGGCCTCTATTGCGCGAGGCAATCGAGATGCTGCAAACTCGCTTAGATGGACGAGCTCAACAAGATTTTGCGCAAGTACGGCGGCCTTGAAGGGCTGGCCCGCAGGATCGGGCAGGGCGATCCGCTCGCCTATCGGTTCGAGCCCGCCGACAATGACAACAGCGTGGCTTCAATATCATGGTGGGGTCGCCTGCGAAGCTGGCTCAATCGCCGGGGCGACGCATGACGGCTGCTACTCTCGGCGAAGCCCTTGCCCTCGGCATGCGAGTCAAAGCGTGGTGCCGCAGGGGCCGCGCCCACGACACCCGGCGAAAGTCAAGCCGCGAGTGCACGAACCAGGCAGAGCTGGACCTTGAAACGCTGGTCTGTACGCGAGGCCGGGATTTTCCGGTTGAACGGATTCCCGATGCTTGAAATGCCCGCGGTGCGGGTCACGTTACATAAGCGTTCGGTTTTTTTGACGGGTAAGCCGATGAAGTGCAGGGTTTGCGACGACTGCGCGTGGGTGTGCGAAAACCATCCTGACAAACCTTGGCGGCCAGGATCGGGCGGTTGCGAGTGCGGCGCCGGCATGCCGTGTCTCGCCTGCAATCAGCCAAAGGAAGGCGAGCGTCCGAGAATGCCCGCTGACTTCGTTTCTCATGTCGACCGCGATAAGGGGCCGGTTCACTAAGCCTTCACTGCGGCCGGCATTCGACACCTTGCAGAAAGAGCGCCGTCCGCACGCTGACTGCGGCACGTTCGAAGTCCGCGAACAGTATTAGGACGACCGTGTTCGGTGGGTATCGAGGAGTATCACGCCTAATTCCGCGGGGACGCGCCACCCTCACTTCCCGATAACTTAAGAGCATTAATTCGCTAGGAGGACCGCCACCAGCGTCAATGGCTCTCGGGTCCTTGGTCGAGGCGCATCGCCTTGGCCAGAGCCGATGCGGTTTCGGGTCCGGCTCGTTCAGCTACTTCCTCTAGCACCTCATCGACACTCTCTAGCTGGTCGAAATCGCCTGGTTTTCCTACCTCAGTACGATCTCTTAGCAGTCCGACGAGCCTCGCCTGTGCCGTCGCAGCGTTAATGATTGAGTTAAGCTTATCCTGCGCCTTCGCTTGATCTATGGCGAATTGGTAATCCGTTAAAATTTTGTCTTCGGTGATATTGCCGCGCTTCGCCAGGGATTGCCTAAGCTCCGATATCCGCTGATTTACGTGGGCATAAGTCCGCAATCGGGATGCATTGCGCTTTGCCGTTTCGCGCGGGTTAACACGCGGATAGGCGCGTCGATAAGCTTCGGCGCCGACTCCGGTTTTGACAAATTCCCGGCAGAACCTTTCATGTCGCGGGTTTTTAAGCAGCGGCATCGCAGCGTCCAATCAAATAAGCGGCCATTAATTTAGCAGATTTGGTGCTGAGCGTCGAACACGACTGCGGAGTCCGAAGCGTCGCACGACCGCGCCCGGGTGGTTTGCGGATCCTGAGTTCAAAATCCGTGGCGCCTGCAGCCGTTGAATTATACCACGAGCAAATACGCCCTCAGGGCCTATTAGCTGGAAATCAATCGGCAACCCGGCGACGGTTTAGCAAAAACCTCGACACTGTGGCGCCGGAGAACCCGCTCGATGCTGTCCAGCGATGTCGTCACGGCCGTCGGCAATTTGTCACCACGGCCTTCCCAATACCGGCAAGCGCGGGGACCAAATCCGGCCTCGCTTGAGAGTTCCGCCTGCGTTAGTCCGGCCAGTGTGCGTGCCGCCTTCAATTGTCTGCCGGAGGCGATATTCGACATGATCTCACCCGCTGCTACTCCAAGCCAAATGTCCAAAGCGCAACGCCAAGATGGCAAGCCTCGGCGTAACGAAGCCCAACGACCTTTTTGAAATATATCACAGCACGGAATGTGTGTGCGGAGTTGTACGTCACAAACACTGGACACCGGCGGCAGGTTCGACGGGCGAGAACGCTCCTCGCTCCATTCCCGGACAGAACGAAGGGCAGGGATGAGGCAGCCAAGGCTGCCACCGCTGGCGGCGCTTTGTCGCTTGCGTTGAAACACTGCCGCCGGAGCAAGCTCAACCGGGCGTAAGGTCTATGAGCAGGCCGCCAGCGCGCTCCCGCAGACGTGAACAAAGACCGAATTTCTTGCTACCATTTTGCTACCCAATTAGGTGGCACCGGGTATCACGCGCTCGAACGTGATGGGCACCGGAACGAAAATTCCGCCGCCAAAACAATACTCCCGAGTACGGAACAGAACGAGAAGAAACGACTGCGCGCGAATTTCAAGACCGGTGCCTTAAACCACTCGGCCACCCTTCCATTTATTTAATTACAGCGTCTCTCGGATTATCGTTCGGGCGCCCATCGGAACCCAGAACCAGTCGCGCCAA
Source organism: uncultured Alphaproteobacteria bacterium (assembly GCA_963826945.1). GTDB lineage: Bacteria > Pseudomonadota > Alphaproteobacteria > Rhizobiales > Xanthobacteraceae > BOG-931. The sequence continues at coordinate 6,563 of CAWGYY010000001.1, forward strand.
GTCGCCGAGAGCGCCCGTGCCGATCCCTAATGCTCGGGACACGCGGCGCTCAATTTTGCCGCACGATGACGTGGGTGCCGACGGATACCCGATCATACAGGTCGGTAACGTCGTCGTTCACCAGGCGAAAGCAGCCGGAGGAAACGGCTTGTCCAATGGTCTCAGGCGCATTGGTGCCGTGGATGCGGTACACCGTGTTACCGAGATACATGGCGCGGGCGCCAAGTGGATTGCCGGGACCTCCTGCCATGAAACGGGGCAGATAGGGCTGGCGCTCGATCATTTCCGGAGGCGGACGCCAATCCGGCCACTCGGTTTTGCGGGTAACCTTCAACAGGCCGGTCCAGGTGAAGCCGTCGCGGCCGACCCCGATGCCATAGCGCAACGCACGCGTCTCACTCTCGATCAGGTAGAGGTGACGCTCTGATGTTTCGACGATGATGGTGCCGGGAGGGTGTTGCGAGCGATAAAACACCGCCTGCCGCTGAAAATTTTCCGGAAGGTTGTTGGCGGAATTACCGTGGTCGACGCCGGGCGCGACATCCTCCATCGTCGGTTGGAAAAACGGAAGTGGAAAGCCTTGTTGGGGCAGTGCTGGTGCGGAGACGAGGCAGAGTACCGCCGCTCCGATCCATGCGGTCAAGGCATGCGCGCTACTTGTCAGCTTTGATCTACTCATTGCACTGCTCCCCCATCTCCCTCGGAGATTCGACGCCATCGGTCCGGCACGCGCCGGTCGATCTCGGGCCCAGAGTCTAGCAGAAAGTGGTTCGAAAATCATGGCCCGGGCCGACATGAAGCAACAAGGTTGGTGACAGGCGAGACACGCCCATCAATCGTCTCGCGGGAGCTGCGAAATCGACGGCAAGTTTGCTCTGTCGCTGTTGTCAACGCCGAGGGTTGACTGCTCAACTTAGTACGCACGGCGAATTCAAGTTCGATCACGCCAGACACCGGATAGGACGCCTGCAGTTGCGCCGTGCAGAACAACCATTTGCGATTCGAATTTCGGAATTGAAAAAAGTCTTATTTCAAAACCATTTGGTCGCCGATTTTATTTGTGTCGCATTGATGGCAGCGCGATGGCCATGGGCGAAACTCGACTATTATGAAACATATTTTGATTTGCTCCGCGGTATGGACTTTTTAACCAGTCTATGGTTAGTCGCCGCCTTACCGGGCGTTCGCGCCGGCTATCGACCCCCAAAAAAACGTAACAGTCAAGAAAGGCATCGCTGCCAAATGTTGAAACGTGGAACGAAAGTGCTTGGGTACGTTCAGAAGAAACTCGTCGACCACTCGCAGATATTTGTACGCGTCACCTTCGGGGCCTTCCTTGGCAGTCTCGTCGTGCTGCTCATCCTGCTGTACGCCGACGTGCCGTTAGTTGGCATGTAAATCACATGTGCCCGAATAGGGACCGCTGACCCCTATTCGGGCAATTCCAACGCTCCATTCACTATCAGCCCTCTCCTGCGCAATTTCGCCACATTCTGACCACGCTCGGATTCGATACCTATCCGGCGGGGATCGGGGACTATGCGGCTTCGACTGCGGGCGGCGTTCAGACGGTTTGCGCCGATCGGTGTTTGCGCCGCTATCGGCCTTTCGCTCGCCAACTGCTCCAGCAGCGTTGATCCGCGGTTCGGCGTTTCGGCAAGCCCCCGCGTTGTCGATGAGGACGAGCCCGTACCCAAGGGCGGCGGCGTCTACCGCGTCGGCGCGCCTTATGTCGTCGCCGGCCGCACCTATGTTCCAGTGGATGATCCCAATTATCGGGCCGAGGGCCTCGCCTCGTGGTACGGCGATGATTTCCGCGGCCGCATGACCGCGAACGGCGAGATCTTCGATCACAACGCAATCTCGGCGGCGCATCCAACCCTGCCGCTGCCGAGCTACGCACGCGTGACCAATCTCTCTAACGGCCGTTCCATCATTGTCCGCATCAATGATCGCGGACCGTTTCACGGCAACAGAATCATCGATGTATCGGGCAGGACAGCTTATCTTCTCGGCTTCCGGGCCGCCGGCACCGCCTGGGTGCGGGTGGAGTATGTCGGACGCGCACCGCTTCAAGGTTCCGACGACAGGATTCTCGAGGCCTCGTTGCGGGAAGACGAGCCTGCGCCGGCGCCCAATGGCGTCAAGCTCGCTGCCACGTCAATCCTCCCGGTGACGCGCGCGGCCGGTACCAGCACGTAACACCCGGCTGGCCAGCGCGGCGCAGATTGACGTTTCGCCTGTCCCCGTCGGGGAAATCGCGCAGCCGGTTGCCTACGCAACCCAGCCAAGCGCCTTCAGCGGCCCCGACCAGTTGCTTAACGGGCGCGGCCTTTACTGATTTTAACGCTCCCGCTGCGGCATTTACGCAGTTGTGCGCTCTGGCCTTGCGCGGCGCACAGTTCGCGTGAAAATGGGTTTTCCGTTTTATCGCACTGAGAAGTGGAGGCGGCTTTGTCGGCCGTGCATCGTCAAGTTATCTGGCCTGGATGGGCTTTGACTGCTGCAGCTGGCGCGCTGTTGGTCGTGACCGCGCTTGCTGCTCACGCCGCCTCCAACATGAATGTCAAGAAGGACGACTCGTTTCAGACCAGCGTGCCCAATGCGCTCCTTCTGGATACCAACAGCGACAGCGTTCTGTTCGAGAAGGGCGGCGATCAGCTGGTCGCGCCGGCGAGCCTCGCCAAGCTTATGACGCTCGAATTCGTATTCAACGAAATCAAGCAAGGCCGCCTCAAGCTCGACCAGGAGTTCACGATCAGCGAAAACGCCTGGCGCAAGGGCGGGGCGCCATCGCACGGCTCCACCATGTTTGCGGCCATCCACAGCCGGGTGAGTTTGGACGATCTCCTGCACGGCATCATCGTCGATTCCGCCAATGACGCGTGCATCGCGATTGCAGAGGGCATCGCCGGCAATGAGGCTGCATTTGGCGAAATGCTGACCAAACGCGCCCGCGAAATCGGGCTGGAGAAATCGACCTTCACCAATGCGACCGGCTATTCGGATCCAAACCTGCGCGTGACGCCGCGTGAGCTCGCTTATTTGGCGCGCCACATCATGCGGACTTATCCCGACTTCTATTCGTATTTCTCGGAACGCGAATTCACCTGGAACAAAATCCGCCAAACCAACCGCAATCCTTTGCTGGCCATGGGCATCGGAGCGGACGGACTTAAGACCGGCGAAACCTCCGAGGCCGGGTTCAATCTGGTGGGATCGGCAGTGCAGGACAATCTGCGACTGATCGTGGTGATTACCGGTGCCAGGTCGGACAAGGAGCGGGCCGAGGAAGCGCGCAAGATGCTGGAGTGGGGTTTCCACGGCTTCGAGGCGCGGGTTCTGTTCGCTGAAGGACAGACCGTCGGTGAGGCGCGAGTCTTTGGCGGCGATACGCGCTACGTCCCTCTCATCGCACCCGGCACCATCAGTGTGATGATGCCGCGCAACGGCGGCGAGCACCTGCTGGCTCGCATCGTCTATACCGGGCCGGTGCCGGCGCCAGTGAGCAAAGGCCAAAACATCGGCAAGCTGAAAGTCTGGCGCGGCGAGAGCCTCGCCCTCGAAGTGCCGCTTAAGGCTGCCGAAGACGTCGGTACCGGCAGCATGTCGCATCGCGCCATGGATGCGGCGACCGAACTGATGATCGGTCTGTTTCGCGCCGGCGTGAATAAACTATAATACCGCCTTGGTCCGTTCGGGCGCTGCGTCGCGGCGTTTGTACGCGCGTTCGTATCTCAGTCGAAATTAGTGCCCTAAGTCACTGGACCTAAGCCTGTTTATCGGAGTTTGTCGCGCCGAAGCCGCGCAATGCCTACATCGGCATAGGCAGAACCAGCCCGAGTGAGACACTGCAGGATGAGAGGCAAATTCATTACCTTCGAAGGCGGCGAGGGGACCGGCAAGTCGACGCAAGCTTCATTGCTGGCGCTCCGGCTGGCATCGCTCGGAATAGGCGCGCAGCTTACGCGCGAGCCGGGCGGTTCGCCCGGCGCTGAAATCATTCGGCACGTGCTGCTGTCCGGTGCGGCAAAGCCATTGGGGCCGGACGCCGAGGCGATGCTGTTTGCGGCGGCGCGCGATGATCATGTGCAGCAAACCATCCTGCCGGCGCTGGACGCCGGCAAATGGGTCATTTGCGACCGCTTCGCCAATTCAACCCGGGTCTATCAGGGTGTCCTCGGCGCGGTCGATCTACGCCTGATCACCGCGCTCGAGCGCGTGTCTATCGGCGATCTAAAACCCGACCTTACTTTCGTGCTCGATGTACCGGCCCAAATCGGAATGAAGCGCGCGGCAGGCCGACGCCGCGGCGGCAAAGCTGATCGGTTCGAAGCAGAAGATATCGCCTTTCACGAAAAGCTGCGTGAGGCTTATTTGGAGCTGGCGGCGGCCGAGAACGAGCGCTGCGTTGTCATTGACGCCAGGGCGCCGAAAAAGATCGTAGCACAACGCATCTGGGATGCCGTGCAGGAGAAGCTCGAACCGGGAAGAGCGCCCGCCGAATTGGAGAATGCGGCTCATGAGCCCGCAAGCTACCGAACCTGACGAGGCGCCGCCGCCATCCGCAACGAGCGCGTTTTACGGTAACGCCGGAACCGAAGCCGCGCTGCTCGCCGCCTATCGCAGCCGCCGCGTTCCGCACGCCTTCCTGCTCATCGGCCAAAAGGGCATCGGCAAGGCCACGCTGGCTTATCGGTTCGCTCGCTTCGTACTCGCTCATCCAGACCCGGCTGCGCCCGAGGTGCAGGATGCGACTTCGCTTGCGGTCGATGCGGCACATCCGGTCGCCCGCCGGATGGCGGCGCGCGCCCAAGGCGATCTCCTGGTTTTGGAGCGGACGCCAAATGACAAGGGCGTTCTGCGGCAGCAGATTGCCGTGGAAGACATCCGGCGCACCATCGGCTTCTTCGGTTCGACCGCCGGGGAGGGGGGCTGGCGCATCGCCATTGTCGATGCCGTCGATGAGCTTAACCGCTTCGGCGCCAACGCGCTCTTGAAGGTGCTTGAAGAACCACCGCAGCGCACGCTGTTATTGCTGGTTTGTCATTCCGCGGCGCGCGTATTGCCGACGTTGCGCTCACGCTGCAGCGTCATGACCATGCGGCCTTTGGAGCAGACCGACGTGGCGGCGGCGCTAGCCGCAGCAATTGGCAGATCGGCGAGCGATGCGGAGATCCAAGCAGCGGCCGCTGCTGCCGACGGCAGCGTCGCGCGCGCTTTGACTTTTCTCGACGCGGATGCATTGGCGCTGCGCCAGCAAGCGCTCGACCAGCTCGATCGCTTGCCCGCAATCAACGCCGGCGCGCTCCATGCGCTCGGCGACGCGCTCGCCGGCGTTGATCCCCAGCCGCTTGCCGCCTTCGTCGATACCGTCAATGTCTGGCTGTCGCGGCGTCTCGATCGCGGCAAGGACGATCTGGCCCGTCTCGCGCAATTGGCTGGAGCATGGGAGCGGATCAATCAGGCGGCGCAGGATGCGGCTGAGTACAATTTAGAGCGAAAGCCGCTGGTTTTCAGCGTCTTCGGCTTGCTTGCGGAGGCGACGAGCGGTTGATACCTATGCCCCATCCTTGGCCGGGCTTGTCCCGGCCTTTGGTCATTTGAGGCGCCGCCACTTGGAGAAGCGCCTCCGGTTTAGGGCGCCGCGCTGCGGCGCGGGAATGAGATGGCTGGCAAGCCCTATTACATCACCACCGCGATTGCCTACCCGAACGGCCCGCCGCACATCGGCCACGCCTATGAAGCGATCGCGACCGATGCCATTGCCCGCTTCATGCGGCTCGACGGCCGTGATGTGTTCTTCCTCACCGGCACCGACGAGCACGGGATGAAGATGTTGCAGACGGCAAACAAAGAGAAGTCTGACGCCGCGCCAGCTGGTCGAGCGCAACGTGCCGCGCTTCCAGGCCATGGTGAAAATGCTCAATTGCTCGAACGACGACTTCATCCGCACCACCGAGCCGCGCCACTACCGTTCCTCGGAAGCGATCTGGGAGCGGATGGAGGCGAACGGCGACATTTATCTCGACAAGTATGCCGGCTGGTACTCGGTGCGCGACGAGGCCTACTACGACGAGAGCGAAACCCGGCTCGACGACAAGGGACAACGGCTCGGCCCCAACGGCACGCCGGTCGAATGGGTCGAGGAGGAGAGCTATTTCTTCCGGCTGTCCGCCTTCCAGGACAAGCTTCTCGCTCTTTACGCCAACGATCCCAACTACGTGCTGCCGCGCGAGCGGCTCAACGAGGTCGTGAGCTTCGTCAAAAGCGGGCTCCAGGACCTTTCCATTTCGCGCACTACGTTCGACTGGGGCGTCAAGGTGCCGGCTAATCCCCGGCACGTGATGTACGTTTGGGTCGATGCGCTCACCAACTACATCACCGCGGTCGGCTATCCCGATACCGAACAGTGAAAAATTCCGCCGCTACTGGCCGGCCGACCTGCATGTTATCGGCAAGGATATCGTGCGATTTCACGCGGTGTACTGGCCGGCCTTTCTGATGTCGGCCGGCGTCGCCGTGCCGCGGCGCATTTTCTCCCACGGCTTTCTGTTCAACCGCGGGGAAAAAATGTCGAAGTCGGTCGGCAACGTCATCGACCCGTTCGCTCTCGCGGAAGCCTATGGCGTCGATCCGCTGCGCTATTTTTTTCTGCGCGAGGTGCCGTTCGGCCAGGACGGCAATTACAGCCACGACGCCATCGTCAACCGCATCAATGCCGACCTCGCCAACGATCTCGGCAATCTGGCGCAGCGCTCGCTGACGATGGTGGCGCGCGGCTTTGGCGGCGTGCTGCCCGCGCCGGCCGCCTTGAGCGCAGCCGACCAGGCGATCCTCGCCGCCGCCGACGGCATGATCGGCAAGGCGCGCGAGGCGATGGCCACGCAACAATTGCATCAGGTGCTTAATGCGGTGTGGGCGGTGGTCGCAGAGGCGAACCGCTATTTCGCCGGCGAAGCGCCTTGGGCGCTCGCCAAAACCGACCCTGCGAAGCAGGGCACCGTGCTCTATGTGACCGCCGAAGTGCTGCGGCAGATCGCCATACTGGCGCAACCGTTCGTGCCGGCATCGGCGGCGAAATTGCTGGATCTGCTGGCGGTGCCAGCCATGGAACGGGACTTTTCGTTTCTCGGCGGCAAACATCGCATCGCTGCCGGCGCTGCGCTTCCGGCACCGGCGCCGGTTTTTCCACGATATGTCGAGCCAACGGCGAGCGCGGCGCAATAGGCGTACTGCAGACCATGTTAGTTGACAGCCATTGCCACCTCGATTTTCCCGATTTTGCCGACGAGCTCGACGCCGTGGTGGCGCGCGCGCGGGCCGCAGGAATCGGACGGATGGTCTCGATCTCAACGCGGGTACGCCGCCACAATGAACTGCTCGCGATCGCGGACCGCTTCGCCGACGTCTATTGCTCGGTCGGCACCCATCCGCACTACGCCCACGAGGAATTGGACGTGACCGCCGCCGACCTCGTCAGCCGCACGCACCATCCCAAAGTGGTCGCCATCGGCGAGGCCGGACTCGACTACCATTACGACCGCAGCCCGCGGCAAGACCAGGAGCGCGGATTTCGCACCCACATCAAGGCGGCGCGCGAGACCGGGCTGCCGCTGGTGATCCATTCGCGCGACGCCGACGAAGACACTGCGCGCATCCTCGAGGAGGAAACCGGGCAGGGCGCCTTCCCTGCCGTACTGCATTGTTTCACCGGCGGCCCCGATCTCGCCCGTCGCGCGATTGCGCTCGGACTTTTTATTTCCTTCACCGGCATTCTGACCTTCAAGAACTCAACGTCGCTCCGCGCCATCGCCGCCGAACTGCCGAGCGACCGCATCCTGGTCGAGACTGATGCGCCCTATCTCGCGCCCAACCCATTTCGCGGCAAGCGCAACGAGCCGGCTTTTGTCGTCGAGACCGCCAAGGTGCTCGCGCAAACGCGCGGCGTTTCCTTTGACGAGATCGCGCGTCAGACTACGGAAAACTTCTTCGTCTTGTTCAGCAAGGTGCCGCGTCCCGCGGCTGCTGCTGCATGACGTTGAAGTTCACGATCCTCGGCTGTGGCTCATCCGGCGGCGTGCCACGGCCGGCGCTGGGCTGGGGCGCCTGCGATCCGACCAATCCCAAAAACCGCCGCCGTCGCACCTCGCTGCTGGTTGAGCGCCAGGGAGACGGCGGCGTTACCAGAGTGCTGGTCGATACCTCACCGGATTTTCGCGAGCAGCTTATCGATGCCGACGTCGATCGCCTCGACGGCGTCCTTTACACGCACGAACATGCCGACCACATCCACGGCATCGACGACCTGCGGGCGTATTTCATCAAGCAGCGGCAGTTGATCGATGTCTATCTCGACGAGCATACGGCGAAGGTCGTCCGCACCCGGTTCGGCTATTGCTTCGAAACGCCGCCCGGAAGCGAATATCCGCCAATCGTGCGCGAGCATCGCCTCGTCGCCGGGCAGCCAATCACCATCGCCGGGCAGGGCGGACCGATCGAAGTGCTACCGGTCCTGCAGGAGCATGGCGATATCGCCTCGCTCGGTTTCCGCTTTGGCCGCATGGCCTATTCTTGCGATCTCAGCGGCCTGCCGCCCGAGAGCATCGCAGCCTTATCCGGCCTCGATATCTGGGTCGTCGACGCCCTCCGCTACCGGCCGCATCCTAGCCATTTCTCTCTCGACGACGCGCTGGCCTGGATCGAGCGGCTCAAACCGCGCCGGGCGATCCTGACCAACCTTCACGCCGATCTCGACTACGAGACTTTGCGTAAGACTGTACCAGCCCATGTTGAGCCTGCATTCGATGGGCTTGCCGGAGATGTTCCATAATATCTCTTATGCGAATTGCATGTGTGGGGAACCCATAGTCCCGCATTTTCGTTGCAGCATGTCGCCCTGCGCTTCCGATGACTGGGCTCAGGCGGCAGCGCTCTGTCCCGTCCTCCATCTGTAAGGTGACCACCGTGAGCAAACTCCGAGCCGTCGATACGCGCCACAAGGTCGCGCCTGCACTTGATACGCCCACCGATTTTCCCGAAGAAGCCGTCCGGGCACTGTCAGCCAAGCTCAATGAAATCCTCGCCGACGCTTTCGCGCTTTACCTCAAGACCAAGAACTTCCATTGGCATGTGAGCGGCCCGCATTTCCGCGATTATCATTTGCTGCTCGATGAGCAGTCGGAGCAGATTTTCGCGACGACCGACGAGATCGCCGAACGCGTCCGCAAGATCGGCGGCACTACGCTGCGTTCGATCGGCCACGTTGCCAAGTTGCAGACCATAAGGGACAATGATGAGAGCTTCGTCCCGGCGCATGAGATGCTGCGCGAGCTGATGAACGATAATAAGCATATCGCCGCATCGATGCGCGAATGCCATGAACTCGCGGAAAAGCATGAGGATGTTGCTACCGCCAGTCTTTTGGAAAATTTTATCGATGGGACGGAGCGGCGCACCTGGTTCCTGTTCGAAGCAAGCCGTGCTGCTGAAAAGCACTAGAAGCGCGAATTACGCACAAGCGACGAAGGCTTTGGTCGCGGGTCTTCAAGGGGTCTGATAGGGTCGGGCTTGCCCTTGCGAGACTGCGTCATGACCCCTTCCCGCGACATCGGCCGGCTGATCGAAATCATGGCGGCACTGCGGACGCCCAAGACCGGCTGCCCGTGGGATCTGGAGCAAGACTTCGCGACCATCGCACCCTATACGCTCGAAGAAGCCTACGAGGTCGCGGATGCCATCGCGCGCAACGATCTTGCCGACCTTGAGGACGAACTTGGCGATCTGCTGCTGCAGGTCGTCTTCCACGCCCGCATGGCGCAGGAGCAGGGCGCTTTCGATTTCGGCGACGTGGTCGAGGCGATCACCACCAAGCTGATCCGCCGGCATCCGCATGTGTTCGGCAGCGAGCAGGCCGAGAATCCGCAAACGGTCAAAGGCTTGTGGGAGGAAATTAAGGCCAAGGAGAAACAGGAAAAAGCCGCCAACGGCCGGCCGACCGAGCAAGGCGCGCTGGCTGGCGTGCCGGTAGCATTACCCGCCCTCACCCGCGCTCTGAAGCTTCAAGCCAAGGCGAGCCGGGTCGGCTTCGATTGGAATGATCCGCGCGCGGTCCTGCGCAAAATCCGCGAAGAGACCGACGAGATCGAAGCTGCGCTCGACGGCGACGATGCAAGTGCAGCGGCCGAAGTTGGCGATCTCCTGTTCGCGGCCGTCAATCTCGCGCGCCATCTGCACGCCGACCCGGAAGCGCTGTTGCGGCAGACCAACCTAAAATTCGAGCGCCGCTTTGCAGCAATCGAGCGCGCACTGGCAGCGCAAGGCAAGGCGCCGCAGGACGCAACGCTCGCCGAGATGGACAAGCTCTGGGACGAGGCAAAAGCGCAAGAGTTAAGTGCGTCTGATGCGGCTCCGTGGGCCCCGATTAAGTTTGGGCCTGACCCGCTTTAGTGTGCAAACCTTTCCCGCACGGTGTCTGCCCGTTCCGGAGCGGCCCGCACGGTCATCGCGATACGGCCGGATTTTTCGTCGACCGCTTTGCGGATCACTTCGGTGTGTCGGTATAGCCAGCTCAGGCCCGCGCCGTCCGTAGCGTCGAGGCAAAGCTCGAGAAGAACGCGGCCGGCTGCAAGGCGAGCCTCGATGGCCGCTCCGAGTGCATCGAGCCCCTCCCCGGTCACTGCCGAAACCAGCACCGGGCGATTGTCGGCCGGACGGCGCTCGGCGAGGTTTTGCAGACGCGCACGAGCCGTCGGCGTCAAGCCGATCGATCTTGTTCCAAACTTCAAGCAGCGCCGGCTTATCGTTGCTGTCACGCTGCGGATCGACGCCGAGCTGACGTAGAATATTCTCCACGTCCTGCAATTGCGCTGCGGCATCCTCGTGGGAAACGTCGCGCACGTGCAGGATCACGTCGGCCTCGATCACTTCCTCAAGCGTGGCGCGGAACGCCGCGATCAGCATGGTCGGCAGATCCGAAATGAAACCGACGGTGTCGGAGAGAATGACGCGGGCGCCGTGCGGGAGGGCAACGGCGCGCAGTGTCGGATCGAGCGTCGAGAACAGCATATCAGCGGAGAGTACGCGCGCCTTCGTCATGGTGTTGAACAGCGTCGATTTGCCGGCATTGGTGTAGCCGACCAGAGCGACGATTGGGTACGGCACGCGGCGGCGGCTCTCGCGATGGAGTTCGCGGGTGCGCTTCACCTTGGTTAGCTCGGCCTCGATCTTGGCGAGACGCTCCTCGATCATGCGCCGGTCGGCTTCCAATTGGGTCTCGCCGGGACCGCCGAGAAAACCGAAGCCGCCGCGCTGGCGCTCCAGATGGGTCCACGACCGCACCAGCCGGCTTTTCTGATAAGTCAGATGGGCGTGTTCGACCTGCAGCGCCCCTTCGCGGGTGCGCGCACGCCGACCGAAAATTTCGAGAATAAGCCCGGTGCGGTCCAGCACCTTGGCGTTCCACGCCTGCTCCAGATTGCGCTGCTGCACCGGCGAGAGCGCGCAATCCATGACAACGATGCCGGTTTCGTGGGACTTCACCAGCCCGGCAATTTCTTCGACCTTGCCCTTGCCGAGATAGGTCGCCGGCCGCACGGTGCTCAGCATGACAATGCCGGATTGTTCGACTTCGAGATCGATGGCGCGGGCCAGACCAACGGCTTCGTCGAGCTTCGCGTCCGGTCCGCGATCGGCCAAAGTGGCGTGCGCGGCGGCACGCCGCAGTACCGGTTCGATCACGAAAGCGCGGCCCGTTGCCGAGCCGCCGGGGCTCAGCTGATTAGAGCGCGTGTCGCGACGGCGCGGCTCCAATCAGACCTTTTCCCCGGCCGGGGCATCCTCGGCGCCCTCAAAAAGCTGGACAGGATGACCCGGCATGATGGTCGATATGGCGTGCTTGTAGACCAGCTGCGAATGACCATCGCGGCGCAGCAGCACGCAGAAATTGTCGAACCAGGTCACCACGCCCTGCAGCTTGACCCCGTTCACCAGAAAAATGGTGAGCGGAATTTTGGCCTTGCGGACGTGATTAAGGAAAGTGTCTTGCAGGTTTTGTGAGCGGTCGGCTGCCATGGCCGTTGTTTCCGTTCTTGTACCGCAGGCCCCTACCCTGCGGGTCTTTTCTTGCGCCTGATCATGCGGTGGGTCGAGCGAAGCGAAACCCACATTAATAACGTCACTCCAACTGCAGGCCGCCCTTCGCTCGACCCATCCTATACGTCCTACGCCCGCCACCCCCGCTGGCGATCCAAGCTAACCATTAGAAAGTACGACGCGAGGGGATGCAAGCCTAAGTTTTGATGGCTGGGCGGTGCGAATGTCCTCACCGGTAGTCATTTTGGAGCATAAAGCACTGCGCTAAGTGGCTGTCCCTGCTCGGCGAAGTGGTGGAATTCCCGGCGCAGGGCGGTCGCAATCGGACCCGGTTTGCCGTCGCCGATGGGCCGATCATCGATTTGCACGACCGGCATGACGATCTGGCTCGCCGAAGTAATAAACGCTTCGCGAGCCGCGAAGGCTTCCTTGAGCGTGAATGCCCGTTCCTCGACCGTAAGCCCCTGCGCTTTGATGGCTTCCAGCAGCACCGTCCGCGTGATCCCGCGCAGAATGGCGTGATCAGCCGGGCGGGTTACCAGCGTGCCGGCCTGCGTAACGATCCAGGTATTGCCCGAGGCGCTTTCGGTCACGTTGCCATCGCCATCGATAAACCAGGCGTCGCGCGCTCCCCGCTCGATCGCCGCTTGCCGCGCCAAAACGTTCGGCAGCAGCCCGGTGGTCTTTATGTCCACCCGAGCCCAGCGATTATCCGGCACGCTGATGACCGCAATCCCTTTAGCCGCCAGCGCTTCGTTGCGCGCTTTGTTGAGCGGACGCGCAGTGATCACGATGCTCGGCGACACATCCGGCACCGGAAAAGCATGATCGCGACGCGCTACGCCGCGCGTTATCTGCAGGTAGACGACGCCATAAGCGATCCGATTGCGCGCAACCACCTCGCGCAGCACGACGCCAAGCGCTGCGAGCGACATCGGCATGCGCATGTGCAATTCAGAAAGCGAGCGCGTGAGCCGCGCCATGTGGCGGCGCTCGTCGATCAGCCGCCCTCCCCGGACCTCGCAGACCTCGTAGACGCTGTCGGCGAACTGATAGCCACGGTCCTCGACATGGACTGTCGCCGCGCGCATCGGCAGGTAGCGCCCGTTGACATAGGCTATTCGGGACATCGGTCGCTGGCGGTCAGTCGATCCCCAGCGCCTTGAGCTTGCGGTGGAGCGCCGAGCGTTCCATGCCGACGAACTCGGCAGTGCGGGAGATATTGCCGCCGAAGCGGCTAATCTGCGCCACGAGATACTCGCGCTCGAACACTTCGCGCGCCTCGCGCAACGCCAAGCTCATAAGATGCTCGCCGCCGTTGCCATTCGGCATCGACGGAATCATCGAGCCAACATCTGGCGGCAGCATGGCTGCAGTTATCTCCGCATCCGGCTCGCCGCCGGCGAGGATCATCAGCCGCTCGACGTTGTTGCGCAACTGCCGCACGTTCCCGGGCCAGTCGTGCGATTGCAGCACGGCCAGCGCATCGGCACCGACATTGCGTTTGGGCAGGCCGGTGGTGTTGGATATCTGGGTCATGAAATAGTCGACCAGTTCGCGCACGTCCTCGCGCCGCTCGGCGAGCGGCGGCACGCGAATCGGCACCACGGACAGGCGATGATAAAGATCCTCGCGGAATTTGCCCGCCGCGATGTCGGCCTCGATATTGCGGCTGGTCGATGAGACGATGCGTACGTCGACCGTGACTTTGGTGCTGCCGCCGACCCGCTGGAAAGTCTGGTCTACGAGTACGCGTAGAATCTTGTTCTGCGTCTCGCGCGGCATGTCGGCGATTTCGTCGATGAACAATGTACCGCCATGGGCTTCTTCCAGCGCGCCGACCTTGCGGCTTTGCGTGCCATTTCCCGCCTCAACGCCGAACAGCTCGACCTCCATCTGCTCCGGCATGATGGCGGCTGCGTTGATCACGACGAAAGGCCCATTGGCGCGGGCGGACAGAGCGTGAATGGTACGTGCCGCAAGCTCCTTGCCGCTGCCCGAGGGACCAACGATAAGAATGCGGCTGTTGGTCGGTCCCACGCGTTCGATGGTTTGGCGCAGCTGATTGGCGGCCGGCGAATGGCCGACGATCGTCGTGGCCTGCGGGCCGAGCTGCTTCAGCTCTCTTACCTCCCGCTTGAGCCTCGAGTTCTCAAGCGCCCGCTCGGCGACCAGCAACAGCCGATCGGCCTTGAACGGCTTCTCAATGAAATCGTATGCGCCGCGTTTAATCGCCGAGACGGCGGTCTCGATGTTGCCGTGGCCGGAAATCATCACAACCGGCAGCTCAGGATGGTCCTGTTTTAGGGCATCGAGCAACTGCAATCCGTCGAGGCGGCTGCCTTGCAGCCAGATGTCGAGAAAAACCAGGTTTGGCCTGCGGGCGATAACTGCGGCGACTGCCTCATCGCTGTCGCCAGCCGTACGGGTACCATGGCCTTCGTCCTGCAAAATGCCGGCGACTAGTTCGCGGATATCGACCTCGTCATCGACGATCAGGATATCGGATGCCATGATCACACCGTCGCTCTGTGCGCTTCCGCCGGCGCTGCGGGAGCCTCAACCGGCTCGGCAGCAAAGCGCAGCTGCATCCATGCGCCGCGAGCGCCGGGGATTTTCTCGGATGCGTCGCGCAGCTCAATGCGCCCGCCGTGCTCTTCCAGAATGCGCCCCACTATAGCCAGGCCCAAGCCGGTGCCCTTCTCACGCGTCGTCACGTAAGGCTCGAGCAGCCGCGCGCGGTTCTCCTTGGGCAAGCCGATACCGTTGTCGATCACGTCGATGACTACATCCTTGCCGTCACGGCGCGCGCTGACCACGATGCGGCCGCGTCCGAGCGTCGCCGGCCGGCACCGCTCCGATCGCTTCGGTCGCATTCTTGACGATGTTGGTGAGCGCCTGCGAGATCAGGCGCCGATCAAGGCGCGCGGGCATCATCTCGGCGGGCAGATCGACCTCGAAGTCGATATCGGGATGACCAACCCGCATCAGGAAAACGACCTGGCGCACCGTGTCGGCCACGTCCTCGGAGGTCATGACCGCCTTCGGCATCCGCGCGAAGCGGGAGAATTCATCGACCATGCGCTTGATGTCATCGACCTGGCGTATGATGGTCGACGTGCATTGTTCGAACACGGCGGCGTCTTCGACAATCACCTTCCCGTATTTTCGGCGCAGTCGCTCTGCCGACAGCTGGATCGGCGTCAGCGGATTCTTGATCTCGTGAGCGATGCGCCGGGCGATATCCGCCCAGGCTGACGAGCGCTGTGCCAGCACCAATTCGGTCACATCGTCGATCGTGATGACATAACCGTGTTCAGATTCGGCGGCCTGCTCGCTGGTGACGCGCACCGAAAAATTTCGTTCCTGTCCGCCGCGGCTGACGGTGACCTGGCGCTGGACAAGACGCTGATTGCCATCGCGCGCCGCTTCAAAAATCTCAGCGAGTTCGGGCGCAACCTCCGTAAGCAGACGCCCGAGCGACTTTCCTTCGGCATGGGCGATCAGTTGCTCGGCCGAGCGGTTGAGGATGGTGATGCGGCCATCGGCGTTCACGCCAATGACACCGGCGCTGGCGCCGGCGAGCACGGCCTCGGTAAATCGCCGCCGGCTGTCGATCACGTCGCGAGCGCGCACAATGTCGTCGTGTTGGGTGCGCAACTCCTGCGTCATTTTGTTGAAGGTCTCGCCAAGGCGAGCCAAATCGCCCTCCGAGCGGCGGATCGGCACTTGGACCTGGAGATTGCCGGTGGAAACAACGTTAGCGGCGCCGATCAGTCGGCGGATCGGAGCGACCAACCGATTGGCGAAATCGAGGCCGATCCATGCCGATGACAAGAGCACAATGAGCGCGATGACCGCGAACATCAGCGCGAACGCGATTTGAATGCCGAGCCGGCGTGCTTCAAGATTGGCGTATTCGCCGACGCTCTCCTGGGTCGCCCGCAATTGCTGCACCACGACCGGATCCAGCAGCCGCGCAACATAGAGATAGGTATCGTCGTAGCCGTGCAGCTTGACGGCGGCGGCGACGTGATCGCCTTCGGGAATGAGCGCGACCTGCGGCTCGGTCTCGCCGATCTTGCCGAGCAGTTCCTTGGAGGGAAGCACGATCGCCTTGTCCATGGTGACGGCGGCGCGCTCGATGGTGGAACCGTCGGCGTGGATCATCATGGCCGCGGAGAGGCCGCGTGCATTTGCCTGGGCGGTGAAGAATGTGCGGAACCGATCGCGATCGGAATCAAACATCGGCTTGGCGCGACCGAGGTCGAACGCCATAGCCATGATCTCACCGCGGATCGCCTGAGCATGCTCATTGACGTAAGCGTTGGCCACGATCACCGACTGCTCAATCATGGCCCGCGTGCGCGTCGAAAAGAAACGATCGAGCGCGCGATCAAGCGTCGTGCTGGCGACGATGGCGACCAGGATGGTCGGCACGGCGGCGATCACGGCGAACAGGCCGACGATCTGCACGTGTAGACGTGAGCCGGCATAACCGCGTCGGCGAGCCCGAACCACGACCCAGACTTCGCGTGCAATGATGGCCAGCAGCAAAAGGCCGGTTGCGAAATCTCCAAGCAGGAGCGCGACAACGACCTCGTGAACCGGCGCGATCGGCGTGAAATCCGAGAGAACGAGGAAGGTCGCGGTCGCCGAGAGGAGTGCGGCACCGACGGCAATCGCCCCGACCAACCGGGAGCCGACCAGCATCGGTACTGCCGCGGCCGGATCTAGCGGAGCAACCTGATCTGCAGTCGTCATGAAGCGGTTAAGCGCGGGACTGATGCGGCGCAGAACGAATGGGCCCCGGCCATTCGCGCCAGTGACTTTTATATCACTCAATGAGTGATGCTTTTATACAACAATGTTGCCCAATTGCGCCAATTCCTAGGCGTTCGAAACGCCCGCATCTAGGGCAAATCGTCCGCGCTTAGCTGCCGCCGGTGCGATAGACCTGAATTTCGAGGTCGCGGATTTTCTTGCGCAGCGTGTTGCGATTGACGCCGAGGAGATCGGCGGCGCGGATTTGATTGCCGCGGGTTGCCGCCAGCGCCGCCGAGAGCAGCGGCGCCTCGACCTCGCGCAAAATGCGGTGGTACAGGCCGGGCGGCGGCAAGCCTTCATCGAAGCCGGAGAAATAACGCGCCAGGTAACGCTCGACGGCATTCGCCAGATTTTCGTCACCGCGGTAGCTGTCCCCTGGCGCGGTAAGCGCAGGCTGCGACAATTCGGCGTCGACCACCGCCGCGGTGATTGTTTCCTGCGGGTAAAGCGCGGCAAGACGGCGGGCAAGATTTTCCAGTTCGCGGACGTTGCCGGGCCAGCGATGGCGCCGCAAGCGGTCGAGCGCGGCCTGATCGATTTGCTTCGCCGGCAGGCCCTCGCGCTCGACCTGCGCGAAGAAATGCCGGATCAAGTCGGCAATGTCCTCGGTACGTTCGCGCAGCGGCGGCAGCCGCAGCGGCACGACATTCAGACGGAAAAACAGATCCTCGCGGAACAGACCCTGCTGGATGAGCTGGCGCAGATCTTTGTTGGTTGCCGCGATGATGCGCACATCGGCCTTGATCGGCGTGCGGCCGCCGACCGTGGTGTACTCGCCCTGCTGCAGCACGCGCAAAAGCCGCGTCTGCGCCTCCATCGGCATGTCGCCGATCTCGTCGAGGAACAGCGTGCCGCCTTCGGCCTGCTCAAAGCGGCCGGCGCTGCGGGTGTTGGCGCCGGTAAAAGCGCCCTTCTCGTGGCCGAACAATTCGGATTCGATGAGGTCGCGCGGAATCGCCGCCATGTTGATGGCGACGAACGGCCCGGTGCGCCGCTTGCCGTAATCGTGCAGCGCGCGCGCCACCAGTTCCTTGCCGGTGCCGGACTCACCGCTGATCATGACGGTCAGATCCGTCTGCATCAGGCGCGCCAACACGCGATAGATTTCCTGCATGGCCGGCGAGCGGCCGACGAGCGGGATCGACTCGAAATCTTCGGCCTTGACCGGGGGTCGCGGCCGCTCCTTCGGCTCCGACAGAGCGCGTCCGACGATGGCGATCAGTTCCTTAAGGTCGAACGGCTTCGGCAGATATTCGTACGCGCCCCGCTCGGAGGCGCGGATCGCCGTCATGAACGTGTTTTGCGCGCTCATGATGATAACCGGTAAATCCGGCCGTGCCTTCTTGATGCGCAGCAGCAGATCGAAAGCGTTCTCATCCGGCAACACGACATCGCTGATGATGAGGTCACCGTCGCCCTGGCTGATCCAGCGCCACATGGTGGCGGCATTGCCGGTCGAGCGGACCTCATAACCGGCGCGCGACAGCGCCTGGTTGAGCACGGTCCGGATCGCCGCATCGTCGTCGGCAACGAGAATATTTCCCGCCGGCATCAATGATCCCCTAATGATCGATCATGCTTTGGCTGAATGGCGGCTTCGCCGCCCTCCCCGGTGTACATCGGCATAAGCACGCGAAAGATGGTTCGCCGCGGTTGCGACTCGCATTCGATGATGCCGCCATGATCGCCGACGATCTTGGCGACCAAAGCGAGCCCCAAGCCTGATCCCGTCGGCTTGGTGGTGACGAACGGATCGAACAGATGCGGCATCAGTTCGTCGGGCACCCCAGGTCCGTTGTCCTTGACGCAGAATTCGAGCGGCAGCGAGATGCGGGTTTTGGCGCCGGGAATCGACAGCCGCACTCCGGGGCGAAAGGCGGTCGACAGAACGATCTCGCCGCCGGAATTGTCGCCGATCGCTTCGGCGGCGTTTTTCACCAGATTCAAAAATACCTGTACGAGCTGGTCCCGGTTCGCCAGCACCGGCGGCAGCGACGGATCGTACTCTTCGACAAACCTGATCTGGCGGGCGACGCCGGATTGGGCCAATCGCTTCACGTGGTCGAGCACGACGTGGATGTTGATCGGTTCGCGCTCGACCGGCCGCTCGTCGGAAAACACTTCCATGCGATCGACCAGCTTAACAATGCGATCGGCTTCGTCGCAGATGAGACGCGTGAGAGTGCGGTCGTCATCGGTGACGGACTGCTCCAGCAACTGCGCCGCGCCACGGATACCGGACAGCGGATTCTTGATCTCGTGCGCAAGCATGGCGGCAAGCGCGATCACCGAGCGCGCCGCGCCGCGGTGCGTGAGCTGGCGATCCATCTTGTCGGCGATGGTGCGCTCTTGCAGCATCACCACCACGTAGTCCGGCCGCTCGGTCAACGGCGCCACGTGCAGATCTACAAGCCGGTCGCCGGGGTTGCGCGGAGTGCCGAGATCGACTTTGTACTCGTTGACCGCCGCGCCGGTCGCGCGCACCTGATCGACCAGTGCGAGCAAGGGGCTCCCAAACGGCACCAAGTCGTTGAGCAGATGACGCCGCAGCAAAGGCACCGAAACCTCGAAAAACGCTTCCGCCGCCACGTTGGCGTCGGCCACCATGCCGTCCGAGGTCACGACGATCACCGGATGCGGCAGTGCGTTAAGCACCGCATCGGCAGGCGTCGCTGTCAGCAATGGCTCGGCAGTTCTCATGCCACGATGCTCGCGTCTTGAGGCACGTGATGCGCCCAAAGCCCTCGCAAAGCGCGCAAGCGCGCGAGAGGAGGCCGAGAGCTTTCCGATCGGCTATGGCAAATTGGCTGAAACGGGTTTTTGCACACGAATTAGGCGTCACTTCGTTTCTGCATATAGTTTAGCCAAATTTAGGCGGTGCGCAAGTGCTGCACTGCAATATAGTCAATTTGCAGGCACTTCACGTCTGCAGCCTGTGGATTTGGCCACATGCCGTGTCTGGGCCAACGATCGGGACCCAGGGGCACGTCGCACATCCGTTGGACATAGGCTAAAGCGATTGCCGCAATCGCGAGCGGAGAAGCTACATGGTGGGGAAAGTTGCGGCCGTTATTGTCGCAGCCGGACGGGGCCAACAAGTCGGCGGCGATGTTCCGAAGCAATATCGGAGTATTGCCGGGGAACCGGTCATCCGCCCTGCTCTAGCGGCTTTTCTTAGCCATCCGCAGATCCACGCCGTGCAACCCGTTATTCACGCGCACGATGCGGAAGCGTTCCGCGCAGCGACCACGGGCCTCCAAGCCCTGTCCCCGGTCTGGGGCGGCGCCACACGGCAAGCCTCGGTTCGCGCCGGGCTCGAGGCGCTCCGCGCGATCGGGCCCGACTTTGTCCTGATCCATGATGCGGCACGACCGTTCCTGACGGGCGCGCTTATTACCCGCGCGATCGACGCCGCGGCAGAGCACCGCGCTGCGGTGCCCGCCGTTGCCGTCGCCGATACCGTCAAGAAAGTCGATGAGCGGGAGACCGTAATCGAGACACTCGATCGCAGCCGGCTGCGCCTGGTACAGACACCACAGGCCTTCGCTTTTGACCTGATCATCGAGGCGCACGTGCGCGCGGCGACGGCCGGCCGCGAAGACTTTACCGACGATGCCGCGCTTGCCGAATGGGCCGGCCATCGCGTCACGGCTTTCCCTGGCGAGACCACTAACGTGAAACTCACCACCAATGATGATTTCATCCGCGCCGAAGCCATACGCATGGCGGCGCTCGCCGACGTACGCACCGGTAACGGCTTCGACGTGCATGCCTTCGGCGACGGCGATCATGTCATGCTCGGAGGCGTCCGCATCCCGCATGCGCGCGGCCTTACCGGACATTCTGACGCCGACGTCGTTCTTCACGCGCTAGTTGATGCTGTCCTCGGCGCCCTCGCCGATGGCGATATTGGATCGCACTTTCCCCCGAGCGACCCGCAATGGCGTGGTGCATCGTCCGATCGATTTCTCGCGTTCGCCTGCGAACGCGTGCGCGCGCGTTCGGGAATGATCGCGCACCTCGACGCCACGGTGGTGTGCGAGGCACCGCGCGTCGCTCCGCATCGTGACGCGATGCGCGCGCGGATTGCAGCAATCGCCGGCATCCCGATCGAGCGCGTCGCAGTCAAAGCAACGACCAGTGAGAAGCTCGGATTCACCGGGCGTGGCGAAGGCATCGTGGCGATGGCGACGGCGACGGTGCGGCTGCCCTGGAGTGCGGCGTGATTGATGACGAGCTGCGTAAGTCGGCTGCGCGCGTTCTTGCGTTGTGCCGTGCGCGCGACCTCAAAATTGTCACGGTCGAATCCTGCACCGGCGGACTCGTCGCCGCGACCCTCACCGAAATCGCCGGCTCTTCCGATGTCGTCGACTGCGGCTTCGTCACCTATTCGAACGAGGCGAAGCAGTCGTTGGTCGGCGTACCGGCCGCAACGTTAAGGCGGCACGGTGCGGTGAGCGAGGAGACGGCGGCGGCGATGGCTGCCGGCGGGCTAAAAAGTTCGCGGGCGGATTTGTCGGTAGCCATCACCGGCATCGCCGGCCCGGGCGGGGGCTCGACGGCAAAACCGGTCGGTCTGGTTTATTTCGCCGCAGCAAGCCGTGACGGGCGCCAGCTGGCGCGCCAGAAGCTTTACGGCAAGATCGGACGCCGGCGCGTACGGCTACGTTCCGTCGCCGAGGCCCTTGAGCTCTTGCGGCTGCTCGCAGAGCGTTAGGGGGGAACAAGGCGGCAACACGAACGGCCGCCGGTCTCGCGTTATGCGGCCTGGGTGCCGTAGACCTGATCGGCGCGACGCTCGAATGCAGCGGCGAACCGGCGGAACGCGGCATCAAACATCGTGCCCATCAACAGACCGAGCGCCCGGCTGCGAAATTCATAGGCGATGAAAAACTCGACGTCGCAGACCCGGTTGTCTACGGCACGGAACTTCCAGGTGTTGTTCAGGCGGCGAAACGGCCCTTCGAGATATTCCACCAGGATCTGCAGGTTGGGGCGGTCGAGGGTCACGCGGCTGGTGAACGTCTCGCGAAGGAGTTTATAGGCGACTGTCATGTCGGCGACGATGACGTCCTTGCCGTCTTGTTGGATCCGCTGCCGCACCTTGAGCGATTGGCACAGCGGCACGAACTCGGGATAGTGCTCAACGTCGGCGACCAGGTCGAACATCTTGTCGGCGCCGTGACGGACGCGTCTGGTGGTGGATAGTTCCGGCATCGATCAGCGCGTCGCCCGTAGCGCCTTCAGCCGCGCGAAATCCTCGCCCGCGTGATGCGATGAACGGGTGAGCGGGCTCGCCGAGACGAAAGAAAAACCCTTGGCATAGGCGATCGTCGTCAGCGCCTTGAATTCATCCGGCGGTACAAAGCGGATCACGGGGTGATGCTTGCGCGAGGGCTGCAAATATTGGCCGATGGTAAGAAAGTCCACGTCGGCCGCGCGCAGATCATCCATCACCTGCAGGACTTCATTGCGCTCCTCGCCGAGCCCAACCATGATTCCGGATTTGGTGAAGATTTGTGGATCGATCTCTTTGGCCCGCTGCAGCAGCTGGACCGAAGCGAAGTAGCGCGCGCCGGGACGAACGGTGAGGTACTTCGACGGCACGGTTTCAAGATTGTGGTTGAAGACGTCCGGGCGCGCCGCGACAACGGTCTCGACGGCGCGCGCTTTGCGCAAAAAATCCGGCGTCAGCACCTCGATGGTCGTCTGCGGGCAGCGGGCGCGGATGGCGCCGATGACCGCGGCAAAATGCGCCGCACCACCGTCGTCGAGGTCATCCCGATCGACAGAGGTGATAACGACGTGAGCCAACCCGAGCTTGGCTGTGGCGTCGGCAACGCGCGCCGGTTCGGCGGGATCGAGCGCGCCGGGTAGCCCGGTCTTGACGTTGCAGAACGCGCAGGCGCGCGTGCAGGTGTCGCCCATGATCATGAAGGTGGCGTGCTTTTTTTCCCAGCACTCGCCGATATTGGGACAGCCGGCCTCCTCGCAAACCGTGTGCAGGCCATGCGTCCGCACGATCTGGCGTGTTTCGACATAGCCCGCCGAGATCGGCGCTTTGACCCTGATCCAATCCGGCTTGGGCAGCGTCGGCCGGTCCGGCCGGTGCGCCTTTTCCGGGTGGCGGGGTACCGTCGCGGCACTCGATACGGTGTCAATCACAACGGCCATAACGGCTCCGGGGAGCAAATTGCTCTTACGCGATACTTACGAGGCGGGTCGCTCCCTCGCAAGGCATCCAAAGTGACATCGCCTGCATGTCGCAGGCTACTCGCAAAACGTCGCCAGCTCTGAAAGCGATTTCACCGAGCAGGTGCAGGGAGCAAGGCTGACCGCTCATCAAATGTTCAACACGCGTCCGTAGGCGTCGAGCACCGCTTCTTTCATCATCTCCGACAGGGTCGGATGCGGGAACACGGTGTGCATGAGTTCTTCTTCCGTGGTCTCGAGATTCATCGCGATCACATAGCCCTGGATCAATTCCGTCACTTCGGCGCCGACCATGTGGGCGCCGAGAAGTTGCCCGGTCTTCTTGTCGAAGATCACCTTGACCAGGCCCTGATCTTCGCCCAGCGCGATCGCCTTGCCGTTGCCCACGAATGGAAAACGGCCGACGCGAATATCGAGCTTCTTGTCCTTCGCCGCCTGTTCGGTAAGCCCGACTGAAGCGATCTGCGGCGTGCAATAGGTGCAGCCGGGAATGAGCAGCTTGTCCATCGGATGGGGATGCAGTCCCTTGATGGCTTCGACGCAGATGACGCCTTCGTGCTCGGCCTTGTGCGCCAGGAGCGGCGGGCCGGCAACATCGCCGATGGCGTAAATGCCGGGCACGTTGGTCTTGCAGGCGCCATCGGTGACGATCGCGCCGCGCTCGGTCTTCACGCCGAGCTTTTCCAGCCCGAGATTCTCGATATTGCCGACAACCCCTACCGCTGAAATGACCCGCTCAACGGTGAGCGTCAGCGTGCCGCCCTTGCCGTCGTCGATAGTTGCGGTGACGCCGTCGGCCTGCTTATCGAGCTTCGTCACTTTGGCGCCGGTGTAAATTTTGATGCCCTGCTTCTCAAAACTCTTGCGCGCGAAGGCGGCGATCTCGGCGTCCTCGACGGGAAGAATTTGCGGCAGCACTTCGACCACGGTCACCTCGGCGCCGAGCGTCCGGTAGAACGAAGCGAATTCGATGCCGATGGCGCCCGAGCCGATGACCAGCAACGATTTCGGCATGCGGTCCGGCACCATGGCCTCGAAGTAGGTCCAGATCAGTTTCTTGTCCGGTTCCAGGCCCGGCAGAACGCGTGGGCGGGCGCCGGTGGCGAGGATTATGTGCTTGGCTTGGTACGCGCCGGGTCCGAGCGCGCCCTTCGGCGCTTCTGTTTTGCCCGGCTTCACCGTGATCTTGCCGGGCGCGTCAATAGCAGCCTCTCCCCAGATCACGGCGACCTTGTTCTTCCGCATCAGGAAGCCGACGCCGTCGTTAAGTCGTTTGGAGACCGCGCGCGAGCGCTTCACGACGGCCGACGGATCGTAAGTGACCTCACCGGCCGACAGCCCGTAATCCTTGGCGTGCTGTAGGTAATGAAAAATCTCCGCCGAGCGCAGCAGCGCCTTGGTCGGGATGCAGCCCCAATTCAGGCAGATGCCGCCCAAATAGTCGCGCTCGACAATTGCGGTCTTAAATCCCAGCTGCGCGGCGCGAATGGCGCAAACGTAGCCGCCCGGACCGGAGCCAATGATGATGACGTCGAAATTCGTGTCAGCCATTCCCAACCTCTCGAACTTAAGTACGCCGTTCTAAAGCCTTATTGGCGCGGCGGCACCATACCCCAATCAGCCGCCGACGTCGCAAATGGAGCGGCGTGCTGCAGGTTGCAGGCGGAACCGACCAAGTATGTAATGTTGCTGCAGCACAAATGGAGGAACGCCTTGATCGGGCTCATCGGCCGCATCGCCGCACTGGCGACTTTTATTCTTGGCCAAGTCAACTTCGCTGCCGCTGCTGAACTAAAGGTCTTTAGTACCATCGCGGTGCGAGGTGTCGTTGAGGAGCTTGTCCCGCAATTTGAGAAAGCGACCGGGAGCAAACTCACAATCACCTGGTCGACGGCAGCGCTGTTGCTTAAGCGGGTCGAAAGCGGAGAAGCAGCAGACGTGCTGATCCTGACGCGCAGCGGGATTGATAAGCTCGGCAAGGATGGCAAGGTCGATCCCGGTACTGAGGCGGTCCTCGCCAGCTCCGGAATCGCCATCGCCGTGAAGGCCGGCGCGCCCAAGCCTGATATCTCCACCCCGGAGGCACTGAAGAAGACTCTGCTGAGCGCAAAGTCGATTGCCTACAGCGACCCAGCCTCCGGCGGCGCCAGCGGCGTCTACTTTGCCAAGCTCCTCGAAAGCATGGGCCTCGCCGAGGCGATGAAGCTCAAGACCAAGCATCCACCGCCTGGCGGCAATGCGGCCAGTCTTCTCGTGACCGGCGAGGCGGAACTCGCGGTTCAGCAAAAGCCCGAGATCTTGCAGGTCGCCGGCGCTGAAGTCGTCGGGCTGTTGCCCGGTGACTTGAACAAAATTACGGAATTTGCCGCCGCGATAGGTGCGCAAACGAAAGAATCCGACGCGGCGAAAGCGCTGATTAAGCTCCTGAAATCTCCGAGGCAGCCACGGTATTCCGGGCCAAGGGGTTCGGCCCGAGCTGACAATTAGAGGCCGCCAGTTGGTAGCGCCGCTGGCGCCGCGGCCGCCGCCGGTCCTGCGACTTGGTCGAATGCTTTCCCACCATTTGCGGGACCCGAAGCGCGCGCGGCTGCTCGTTTACACGAACCTCACTTCAGCGGCTTTCCGGCGGTTTCGGGCGCGGCCATCGTGGCGATAAAGGTCAGGATCGCCAGCACGATCAAGTAGACCGAAATCGGCCAGGTCGCGCCGCCCGTCCAGGCCATGAAAGTCGCCGCAGCGAAGGGGGTAAAGCCGCCGCTGATCGCCGCGCCGATCTGGAAGCCGAGCGAAGCGCCACTGTAGCGCAGTCTCGCGCTGAACAGCTCGGAATACCACGGCGCGCCGACACCAAACCCGATAATTTGGCCGAAGATGATGGCCGCCATAACCGTCAGCGTAATAAGGAGCGTATCCTTGGTGTCAAACAGCCAGAACATCGGGAAAGCAAAGACCGCCGCGAACAGGCAGCTCGCGTAGAACATCGCCTTGCGGCCGACGCGGTCGGAAAGCCAACCGAAAAACGGGATCGCCACCAGCGCGACGACCGCGGAAAGTAAAAGGGCGTTGAGGATCAGGCTGCGCGGCAACGCCAGTTTGCCGGTGATATAGCTGATGGCAAAGATACCGGCGATGCTCACGTAGCTAATCTCGGAGAGCTTCAGCCCGATGGCGGTGAAAAACGAGCGCGGGTGCTCAGTGATGACCTCGATCACCGGCAATTTTGCCATTGCCTGCTTGGCTTCGATCTCGCGGAATACCGGTGTCTCCTCGAGCTGCAGCCGGATGTATAAGCCGACGCCAGCGACAATGACGCTGATCAGGAATGGTACGCGCCAGCCCCAGCTCAGGAAATCGGCTTCAGGCAGTTTAGCCAGCAGCGTCAGCGCGCCGATGGCAGCAAGATTGCCGATCGGATAGCCGAGCTGAACCGTCGCACCCAGCAGGCCGCGGCTCTTGTCGGGAGCATTCTCGACCACCATTAGAACCGCGCCACCCCATTCGCCGCCAAGCCCGATGCCCTGAAGCAAACGCAGCAGCACAAGCAGCACCGGCGCCAGCAGCCCGATCTGGCTGTAGGTCGGCAGCAGGCCGATCAGGAATGTACCGAGCCCCATGATGACGATGGTCAGCGCCAGCATGGCCTTGCGGCCGACGCGGTCGCCAAAATGCCCGAAGATCGCGGCGCCGAACGGCCGGGCAAAAAAACCGACGCCGTAGGTACCAAACGCCGCGATCGTCCCCAGCGCCGGATCGGACAGTGGAAAGAACAACTTGTTGAAGACCAGCGCGCTGGCGGTGCCGTAGATCAGGAAATCGTACCATTCGACCGCCGTCCCGACGACGCTTGAGGCGACGATGCGTTTGATCTCGGCCTTTCGCCGGTCCGGGCTTTCGACGAGCGGGACTTGCCCCACTGTGCTCATGGTGCGCCTCTCAATGAGGTGATCGCGCCCGGAGCGATCCCGATCCTTAAATCTATCCGTTCAACCGATGTCTACACCAGCATCATCACCGGATTTTCGATTAGGGCCTTGAACGCGCCGATCAGCACCGCGCCCAGCGCACCGTCGACGGCGCGATGATCGCACGACATGGTCACGCTCATGATCTGTGCCGGCTCGATCTTGCCATTCCGGACGACCGCGCGCTCCTCGCCGGTGCCGACGGCGAGGATGGTCGACTGCGGTGGATTGATTACCGCGGTGAAGTCCTTAATGCCGAACATGCCAAGATTCGAAACCGACGAGGTGCCGCCCTGATATTCCTGGGGTTTGAGTTTCTTGGCTCGCGCCCGCGCTGCCAGCTCTTTCATCTCGTTGGAGATCGCCGACAGCGATTTCGTTTCCGCGTTGCGGACGATCGGGGTTATCAGACCGGCCGGGAGCGCGACAGCGACACCAACATCGGAGTGCTTGTGCTTGAGCATGCCGGCTTCGGTCCAGCTCACATTCGCATCGGGAACGCGCTGCAGCGCCAGCGCCAATGCTTTGATAACGAAGTCGTTGACCGAGAGCTTGTAGGCGGGCTTGCCGTCCTTGTCCTTGGGCGCCGAGGCGTTGATCTCCTCGCGCGCCGCAACAAGCTTGCCGATGTCGCAGTCGACGGTGAGATAAAAGTGCGGAATGGTCTGCGTCGAGGCGGTGAGCCGCTGCGCGATGGTGCGGCGCATGCCGTCGTGCGGGATGAACTCGTAGCTGCCTTCTTCATAAAGCGCGCGGATTTGCTGATCCGACATCGAAGGCGCAATGGCTGGAGCGCCGGCCGCTGCGGGTATGGGCGTGGCGGCGGGCGAGCGCAGGCCCTTGCCTTCCTTAGCCGCTGCCACGTCGCGGGCGATGATGCGGCCATGTGGCCCGCTCCCGGTAATGCGACCGATGTCGATGCCGGCTTCTTTCGCCAGACGCCTGGCCAGCGGCGAAGAGAAGACGCGATTGGCTCCATGGCCGTCGGCTTGTGAGGCTGCGACTTGCACCTGCGGCGCAGTCTTTTCAGCGGCGGGAGGAGCTGAAGGCGGGGGCGCTTTGGCTTCCGGCGACGGCGAAGCGGCTGGCGCGGGCGGGGGTGAAGGCGCCTTCGGTGCAGGCGCGCCTTTCCCGGCCGCCGCCGCGGCGGCTTTCGGATCCTCGCCCTCTTGCGCCATAACGGCGATCAGCTGGTTGACGGGCACGTCGTTAGTGCCTTCGGGCACCACGATCTTGGCCATCACGCCGTCATCGACGGCTTCGTATTCCATCGTCGCCTTGTCGGTCTCAATCTCGGCGATCACGTCGCCGGTTTTGATCGCCTCGCCTTCCTTCTTGAGCCATTTAGCGAGGTTGCCCTTCTCCATCGTAGGCGACAGCGCCGGCATGAAGATGTTGATGGGCATGGCGCGGCAATCTCACCCGGATGTCAGCGGTAGCAGACGGCCTTGGCCGCCTCGACGACTTCGGCGACCGACGGCAGCGCGAGCTTTTCCAAATTCGCGGCATAAGGCATCGGCACGTCCTTGCCGGTGACACGAATGACCGGCGCGTCGAGATAGTCGAAGGCCTCTTCCATCATCCGCGCGGCAATCTCGGCACCGACGCCGGATTGTTTCCAGCCTTCTTCGACGGTGACCAGCCGTCCGGTTTTCTTCAGCGACTCGATGACGGTGTCGGTGTCCATCGGCTTGAGCGTGCGCAGATCGATCACCTCGGCGGCGATGTTCTGCTTGGCGAGTTCGTCGGCGGCCTTCAGCGCGTAGGTCATACCCATCGACCAGGCAACAAGCGTCACGTCATTGCCGGCACGCACGACCCGCGCGCGGCCGATCGGCAGCACATAATCGTCGAGTTTCGGCACCGGCGAGGACACGCCGTACAACAGCTCGTTCTCGAGAAACACGATCGGGTTGGGATCGCGGATCGCCGCTTTGAGCAAGCCCTTGGCATCCGCCGCGTTCGACGGCGCGATCACTTTCAGACCGGGAACGTGGGAATACCACGAGGAATAATCCTGGCTGTGCTGGGCAGCGACACGGGAGGCTGGTCCGTTGGGTCCGCGAAATACCATGGCGACATCGACCTGCCCGCCGGACATGTAGCGCGTCTTCGCCGCCGAGTTGATGATGTGGTCGATCGCCTGCATGGCGAAATTGAATGTCATGAACTCGACGATCGGCTTTAAGCCGGCAAGCGCAGTGCCGACGCCGAGCCCGGTAAAGCCGTACTCGGTAATCGGCGTATCGATGACGCGCCGCGCGCCGAACTCTTGCAGCAGTCCCTGCGTCACCTTGTACGCGCCCTGATACTCGGCGACTTCCTCGCCGATCACGAATACAGTTGCCATCGCGGCGCATTTCCTCGGCCATGGCGTCGCGTAACGCCTCGCGCATGGTCATGATGACCATCTCCGTGCCTTCCGGCACCTCGGGCTCGGGCATCAAAGGCGCCGCTGGCGGTTTGGCCGTTCCGGTCATCGCCGGCGCAGGTGCCTCGGCTTTTTCCGCCGCTCGATCCTTTGCCGCCGGCGGGGCGGATTCTGCGCCCTTCTCCTGCGCCGCCGGTTGCGCTGCCGCGGCCGTCGCGGGCGCCGATTTGCCGTCGGTGAGGGCGGCTTTGTCTTCGCCTTCGGCGAGGATCATGGCGATCGGGGTATTGACCGCCACGTCGTTGGTGCCCTCCGGCACCAAAATTTTTCCGAGCGTGCCGTCGTCAATCGCCTCGACTTCCATTGTCGCCTTGTCGGTTTCAATCTCGGCGATCACATCGCCGGTCTTGATCGTATCGCCCTCCTTCTTGAGCCATTTGGCAAGGTTGCCCTTTTCCATGGTGGGCGACAGCGCAGGCATGAGGACTTGGACGGGCATGGCGGGGCTAACTCGTGGTCAATCGTCACGCCTTAAGCGGACCGCGGGTTCCGGCTACAAGCATGATCGCTTTCACTGATAGACGTCAGTGTAGAGCTCCGCGGGGTCGGGCTCAGCATCGTGCGTCGCGAACTCGGACGCCTCATTAATGACGGAACGTACGGAAGCATCGATTTTTTTCAATTCGTCTTCACTTGCCCATTTCTTGGCGAGAAGCCGCGCCCGCACCTGCTCGATCGGATCGTGCTCGGTGCGAACCTTGTCGACCTCTTCTTTGGTGCGATATTTGGCCGGGTCCGACATCGAGTGCCCGCGATAGCGGTAGGTCACCATCTCGATGATGGTCGGCCCTTTGCCGGCACGGCACCAGGCGATCGCCTCCTCGCCGGCCGCTTTGACGGCGCGCACGTCCATGCCGTCAACCTCGGTCCCGGGGATATTGAACGACAGACCGCGCTTGGAAAAATCGGTTTGTGCGGAGGAGCGAGTCACCGAGGTGCCCATGGCGTAGCGGTTATTCTCAATGATGTAGACCACGGGCAGCTTCCACAACTCCGCCATGTTGAAGCTTTCGTAGACCTGGCCCTGGTTCGCTGCGCCGTCGCCGAAAAAGGTCAGGGATACGTCGTCATTTTCCCGGTACTTGTTGGCGAACGCCAAACCGGTGCCAATCGGCGCCGGCGCGCCGACGATGCCGTGGCCCCCGTAGAAATTCTTCTCACGGGAGAACATGTGCATCGAGCCGCCTTTGCCCTTGGAGTAGCCGCCGCGTCGGCCGGTGAGCTCGGCCATCACGCCCTTCGGGTCCATGCCACAAGCCAGCATGTGACCGTGATCGCGATAGCCGGTGATCATCTGATCACCGTCGCGTTTGGCCATCTTCATGCCGACGACAACGGCTTCTTGGCCGATATAGAGGTGGCAGAAGCCGCCTATCAGCCCCATTCCGTACATCTGACCGGCTTTTTCCTCGAAACGCCGGATCAGGAGCATCTGCCCGAGCGCGTGAAGCTCCTGCTCCTTGGTAAATTCCGCGACCGGACCGGTCTGGGCTGCCACCTGGACGGCGGGACGGTGTTCGCCGCCGAATTGCTCTGCTTCTTTGGTTTTAGCGACGGCCATCCGCATCCTCGACAAATCGGGGCTTCATCCCATAGCCGAAATCGGCCTACGGCGGAAGTCGGCGCTCGGCGCTGGTTCCGACCACCAAATCGCACGTGGTAAAAAAATATTTCGGAAACGGCGAGGGCGAGTTCAAGACCCGCCGCCCGGCGCAGGCCGGGGTTTGTCGAGCATTAAGGTCAGATCATTGGGGTGCGTGTAGTCGAGCTGGGCCCGGGCGCGTTCATCGAGCATATCGGGATCAAGCCCCCTGGATTTGAGCAAACCGATGCGGCGTTCCCATTGCGCCCGCTCGACTTGCAACCGCGAAAGCTCGGTTGAAAGCGCCGCAATCTGCTGATCGATATCCTGCTTGGCCTTGAGCCCGTGATTTCCCGAAAACGCGTTCACGCCGAAATAGCCGATGAGCAAGGCCGCCATTATGTAAAGGCCGAGCGCGGTCAGGATCGAGCGTAAACGTTTGCGGGTGACCATGCCGCAACCATGAGAGGGCCGGCTTAAGGCGACCTTAATGCCCGGCGCCCGACGATCCGGGCAACTGGTTGCGCAGCTCGCTCAGTATGAAATTTCCGATCCGCTTTCCCCGATTGCGCAAATAGCGCAGCAGCCCTGCGTCAACAAAATAGGTAAGAAGAATGCTGTCTCGCGTCTTTACCTCATCGCCAATCCGATCGGCCGAATGCCAAGTGTCGGTGCCCACAGCAAAGGCATAGCCGCTGTTGGGAGCGAAGGTCATTTGCTTTTCCTTTGGCAGCGTCCCGTCTGAAAGCTTGCGATGGAAAATAGTGCCGATATGCGCGGTGGAATGGTCGCGCGGCAAGTAAAGCTGCACGGTGATGCCCTTCCAGCGAGTATCGGTGTGCGGCGTAATCAGATAGCCGGGAATATCACGCGTGAGCACTGGGATTGGAAACATGCCGACCTTGGCGTAATCGGGGCCAAAGCGCCGCTCCAGCATCGGCGCCAAACGTCGAGCGAACGCATCGCGCACCGCGGGCGAGCAAAGCGCCCGCCCAACAAGAGTCCACACCGCGCGTTTTTCCGGCTCCAAGTGCCGGATATATTCGGGGAACAGATCGATCTTGACGCGGGTGTGCGTTCCGTCGGCAAGGTCATGACCCTTGCTGCGGCCGTGCATCGGCCGATAGTCCCTCGCCGCCGGCATCTGTTCCAGCATGGCGGCGTAGATATCCTCCGGAAACACGTCGTTGAGCACGAGATGATAGAATGGCGTTTCGTAGGCCGGAGCCCGATCCACCGCCGCGACGACGAAATCGCGGAGTCGCGTTATCGCAAGGTCGCGGCTGCCTGCCCTCAATTCCAGCGACTGGTCCATTGCCGATCGCGCTAGGCCGCGCCCCCAACTGCCCCCGTAAGCGACACCATGTACCGCCGTTTGCCGGCGCGCGACAAGTCCCGTCGGGATCAAGCTAAGCCAATGCCTTGAACGCCGCTCGGCCGGCATAGAGGGCTTGGGCGCCGAGCTCCTCCTCGATGCGCAACAGTTGATTGTATTTCGCTGTGCGGTCGGAACGGGCCAAGGACCCGGTCTTGATCTGCCCGCAATTGCAGGCGACCGCGAGGTCCGCAATGGTCGCATCCTCGGTCTCGCCGGAACGATGCGACATCACGGCGGTGTAGCCGGCCTTGTGCGCCATCTCGACGGCGGCAAGCGTTTCGGTCAGCGTGCCGATCTGATTGACCTTGATCAGTATAGAATTGGCGATGCCGTTTTTGATGCCCTCGAACAGCCGCGTGACATTGGTGACAAAGACATCATCGCCGACGAGCTGGCAGCGATCGCCGATTCTCTGCGTCAGGAGTTTCCAGCCGGCGAAATCGTCCTCGGCCATGCCGTCTTCAATCGAGACGATCGGATAACGCTGCACCAGTCCGGCCAAATACTCGACCTGTTGCTCGATGGAGCGGGTCTTGCCTTCTCCCGCGTAACGATACGCGCCGTCTTTGAAAAACTCGCTCGCGGCAGGATCGAGCGCAATCATGACGTCTTGGCCGATCCGGTATCCTGCTTTCTCGATCGCCGCGACGACCTGATCGAGAGCGGCCTCGGCCGAAGGCAGATTCGGCGCGAAACCGCCCTCGTCGCCGACATTGGTGTTATGGCCGGCTGCTTTGAGTGCGGCACGCAGGGTGTGAAAGATTTCCGATCCGGCGCGCAATGCTTCGGCGAACGATGTCGCGCCAAGCGGCACGATCATGAATTCCTGGAAGTCGATTGGATTGTCGGCATGCACGCCGCCGTTGATGATGTTCATCATCGGCACCGGCAATAGCCGCGCGGCCGTGCCGCCGACGTAGCGGTAGAGCGGCAGGTTGTTCGCCGCCGCCGCAGCCTTGGCGACGGCGAGCGAGACCCCCAGGATGGCATTGGCGCCGAGCCGCCCCTTGTTGGGCGTGCCGTCGAGCGCGATCATAGTTTCGTCGATCTTGACCTGAGCTTCGGCGTCCATGCCACTGAGCGCGTCGAAAATTTCGCCGTTGACGGCCTCGACCGCATTGCGCACGCCTTTGCCGAGATAGCGCGTGCCGCCGTCGCGCAATTCGACCGCTTCATGGGTCCCGGTCGAGGCACCCGACGGCACGCCGGCGCGGCCGCGCGAGCCGTCAGCCAAAACAACATCGACCTCGACGGTCGGATTGCCGCGACTATCCAGAATTTCGCGGCCGACGATGTCAACAATAGCAGTCATGCGCGCTCCGGCTTCTCCCTGACCTGCGACGCGGCTTCTACAGGAACGGCGAGCCCAATGCCATGTCCGTCTAACTGGCGGCTCGCGAGCGAAACAGGGCCGCGGGGTATTATTTCATCTATCCGACATAGTAGATGCCGATGACGGCGGTCCATGTTATCGCATGGGCAAACGCACCGAGGCGCCCATGCCGAAACCGCTGCTTCAACTCGGCCGTCCCGCGCCGATTCCAGTTTCCCCCGAAAAGGCGGTGCTCGACCGTGTGAGCAATCCGCATCGGAACACGAACTATCTCGCCCGCTTCACCTTCCCTGAGTTCACCGTCATGTGCCCGGTCACCGGCCAGCCGGATTTTGCCACGCTGGTTATCGACTACGTGCCGCGGACGTGGCTCGTGGAATCGAAATCGCTCAAGCTCTATCTCAACAGCTTCCGCAATCATGGTGCGTTCCATGAGGAATGCACCGTCTCGATCGGCAAAAAACTGGTCGCGCTGCTAAAGCCGAAATGGTTGCGGATCGGCGGGTATTTTCATCCGCGCGGCGGTATGCCGATCGATGTGTTCTGGCAGGCGGGAAAGCTTCCCGCAGGCACCTGGGTGCCGGAACAGGGCGTCAGCACCTACCGCGCGCGTTAACGGGGTTTCGCCCCGATTGACGGCCTTGAAATCGGCAGCTGGGTGGGCCAGCTAGCCCTGATGAACCGACCGCCCCGCATCTCCTTTGTCTCACTCGGCTGCCCGAAGGCCTTGGTCGATTCCGAGCGCATTATCACCCGGTTGCGGGCGGAAGGTTACGAGCTTTCGCGGGACCATGCCGATGCTGACCTCGCGATCGTCAATACGTGCGGATTTCTCGATAGCGCCCAGACGGAATCGCTCACGGCGATCGGCGCGGCGCTTGCCGAAAACGGCAAGGTGGTCGTGACCGGCTGCATGGGCGCGGAGCCGGAAAAGATCACCGCCGTGCATCCGAACGTCCTCGCCGTGACCGGGCCGCAGCAATACGAGAGCGTGCTGGAGGCGGTACATCGCGCCGCGCCGCCGCAGCACGATCCCTACGCCGACCTTATTCCACCCCAAGGCATCAAACTGACGCCTCGGCACTACGCTTATCTAAAAATTTCAGAGGGTTGCAACAATCGCTGCACCTTCTGCATCATTCCGAAATTGCGCGGCGATCTGGTCTCGCGGCCGGCCGCCGACGTGCTTCGTGAAGCCGAGCGGCTGGTCGCGGCGGGCGTCAAGGAGTTGCTCGTCATTTCCCAGGACACATCGGCCTACGGCGTCGATTTGAAGTACGCGCCGAGCAGCTGGAACGGCAGCGATGTGCGGGCGAAATTTCTCGATCTCGCGCGCGCGCTCGGTGAATTCGGCGTCTGGGTGCGGCTACACTACGTCTATCCCTATCCGCACGTGGATGAAGTGATCCCGCTCATGGCGGACGGCAAAATACTGCCGTATCTTGACGTACCGTTTCAGCATGCCAGTCCCGCCGTGCTCAAACGCATGCGCCGGCCCGCGGCGCAGGAAGAGACGCTCTCGCGGATCCAAAAATGGCGCGCGGTCTGCCCCGATCTGACTATTCGCTCGACTTTTATTGTCGGCTTTCCCGGCGAAACGGACGCGGATTTTTCGCTGCTGCTCGAATGGCTCGGCGAGGCCGAACTCGATCGCGTCGGCTGCTTCCGCTATGAGCCGGTTGCCGGCGCCGCGGCCAACGATCTCGTTGCGCCAGTACCCGAGCCGGTCAAAGCCGAGCGCTTCGACCGATTGATGCGGCGTCAGCAGGAGATTTCGCGCAAACGCCTTAAGCGCAAGGTCGGCGCGCGGGAGCGCGTCATCATCGATGAGGTCGTCCCCCGCAAGCCCGGATCGGGCCTGGCGACTGCGAAAGGCCGCAGTCGGGGCGACGCGCCGCAGATCGACGGCACGGTTTTCGTGCAAAGCCGCAGGCCGTTGCGGGTCGGCGAAATTGCGACCGTGAAGATCGACCGCGCCGAGGCCTACGACCTTTATGGAACTGCAGTAGGCTATTGAGTCTGTCGCTGCTGCGGGCGCGTTGTGGCCAACGCTGCCGGATGACCTGTTTTCGCTGGCATTGCCGGACGTTCGGCGCTTTCATGCCGCGCGAGGCGCCGCACCGTGACCGCGATCTTCATCACCGCGACCGCAACCAACGTGGGAAAGACCCAGGTCGTCGCCTCGCTCATCCGTCACTTGCGGCAGTCCGGCCGCACTGTCGAGGCCGTCAAGCCGATTGTCAGCGGATACGATTCCGCGCGCGCGGCGGCGAGTGATCCCGGCGTGCTGATTGCCGCGCTCGGGCTGCCGTTCTCGCCGGAATCCATCGAGCGCATCTCGCCGTGGCGCTTTCAAGCCGCGGTGTCGCCGGATTTGGCGGCCCGGTATGAGGGCGCGCAGCATCAATGTCGATCGCGTCGTGGCCTTTTGTCAAAACGCGGTCGAACGACACCGCGATGTCCTGCTCATTGACGGCGTCGGCGGCATCATGGTGCCGCTCGACGACAGCCGCACCATCCTCGATGTGATGATGGCGTTGGGCTTGCCGCTCATCCTGGTGGCGGGCTCTTATCGAGGCACCGTCAGCCATACACTGACCGCGCTCGATTCGCTGTTCAGGCGCGACATGAAGGTTCTGGCGACTATCGTCAACGAGACGCCGGATAGCACCGAGCCACTCGACGAGGTCGTGGCGTCCATCGCCCGCTTCACCGAACCAGTGATCGGCCTTCCGCGTCCGCGGGGCTAGGTAGGCCCGCCGTCACTCCTTCCAGTGCATTCTTGACTCAGAACGAGGTCAGTTCAGCCCGCCTGATCACGGTGGATTAGCTGAAAAACCGGATCTGCACGATCGTTTCGGCCATACCTTCAAGGTTGAACAAAGCGTGCAGCAAGATGGTCAGCAACAGAGAGCCGCTCCGCCAACGCATCCAGCCGAGAAATAGTCCGATAAAGAAGATCTGAAGCATGCCTGTCCAATCATACTGGACGTGCAGAGCCATCCAGATAAATGAGATCAACGGGATCGCGAGCCAGGCCCCGAGTTTTGTACGCACCCAGCCGCGGAACAAGAACCCGCGAAAGATGACCTCCTCGCTCGCCGGCGCGACAATCACGGCCGCAATCAAAAACGGCGCCAACCAGCCTTCAGCGGCGGCCGTGCTGTAGGACTGGAGCTGAAACGGCGTTACCAGCGGCTGTCCAGTGAAATAAAGTAGCGCGTCGCTGATAGCGATCAGCCCGACGATGCAGATGATCCCGACCCTCAGGTCGCGCGTTTGCGGTACTACCAGCGCCAGGTACTCTGCTTGTGAAGCCCCGGCCAGCCGTACGGCCACCATCAAAATGGCGATGGTAATCGGGTTGGCGACCAGGATGAAAAGCGCAACCGCGACACCGTCGAACGGTACATCGAGGACGGCGTTTAAATCGCCGATCCGCCACCACACCAAGAAGGCAAGCGCAGCGAATTGGCCCACGAGAAAGGCAAGAAGCGCCCAGCCGAATGTCGCCCAATACCCCCAAATCCTCATGGACCGGCGTCTGTCCCTCAGGGCAGGAGGATCAAGGAACCGGTAGTGGCGCGGCCTTCGAGATCGCGGTGTGCCTTGGCGGCGTCGCGCAGCGCGTATTTGTGACTGATCGGAATTTTCACCGCGCCGCTGCCGACAACCGCGAACAGTTCGGCGGCTATTGCGAGCAGATCCTCGCGCTTGGCAGCGTAGGTATTGAGCGTCGGTCGCGTCGCAAACAGCGAGCCCTTGAGTTGCAGGAGATTGATGTCAAACGCCGCGATCGGTCCCGACGCACTGCCGAAACTCACGAACATCCCGAGCGGGCGTATGCAGTCGAGCGACGCCGGAAAGGTCTCCTTGCCGATGCCGTCGTAAACCACGTCGCACAACTTGCCGCCGGTGATCTCTTTCACACGGGTGACGAAATTCTCCTCGCGGTAAAGGATGGTGTGATGGCAGCCATTGGCACGGGCGAGTTCGGCTTTTTCTTTTGATCCTACGGTGCCGATGACGTTGGCGCCGAGATGGTTGGCCCATTGGCAGAGGATAAGGCCGACGCCACCGGCGGCAGCGTGCATCAGCACATTCATGCCCTTCTCAACCTTGAAGGTGCGGCGCACGAGATATTCGACCGTCATGCCTTTGAGCATCATGCCGGCGGCCTGCTCGTAGCCGATGTTGGCCGGCAGCTTCACGACGCGATCGGCCGGAACGTTGCGTTCCGCCGTGTAGCAACCCGGACCTTGCACGTAGGCCACGCGATCGCCGCGCTTGAATTCCGAAACGCCGGGACCGACCTCGACGACCTCGCCGGCGGCTTCATTGCCGGCGACAAATGGCAAGCCGCCCGGGGCCGGATAGAGGCCTGATCGAAAGTAGGTGTCGACGAAGTTCACGCCAATGGCGTGCTGCTTCACCCGGATTTGTCCCTGGGCGGGAGGGGGAACGTCAATGTCTTCGTAGGTCAGAACCTCGGGACCACCGACTTTATGTACGCGTACCGCCGCAACCATTTGCCTCTCCTGTCGCGCTCTTTTGCGAGGGCGCGATCATAGGTAGTCGCAAAGGTGACGCAAGGGATCAATCGGCGCTGCGCAGCAGCCCGACGATCACGAAATAGAGCGCAATCGCTGCGAGAGCGGCCGCGACCCAGGCGGGCGGCTCGAGGTTTTGTGCCAATGCGACAACCGCGAGCGAGGCCCACAACACCAAGGCCGCCATGTTGAGCGCGCGCCACCGCGGCACGCGCACCGGATGGACAAAATAGATTGGAGCAAATGTCGTCGCCGCCAATACGACGATGACGATGGCGCTGAGCCACGGTGCGGGCTTGAGCACGAACAGATAGAACGCCACGATGTTCCACAGCGCCGGAAAACCGCGGAAATAGCTGTCGCTGGTCTTCATCCGCCGGTCGGCGAAATAGAGCGCACCGGTCACCGTAACGATGAGGCCGAGCGGAAGCGCCACGGATGGCGGCAGCAGGCCGCTCGCAACCATGGCGTATGCCGGCACGAACACGTAGGTGGTGAAATCGACCACGAAATCGAGAAGTTCGCCCGACCACCGCGGCAGCACCTCGGCAACGTGCAGCCGCCGCGCAAACGTCCCGTCAATACCGTCGATGATCAGCGCCGCGCCCAGCCATGCGAACATCTGCGTCCAGGCGACGCCGACCGCCGCGATCAATCCGAGCAGCGCGCAGGCAGCACCGCACGCGGTGAAGACGTGGACGGAAAAGGCCCCGGCCTCGCGAAGTCTGCCACCTGCCCCCGGTGACTTTGGCTCCATCCACCAATCATACGCAATCTCTCCACGATTGCTCATCGTCCGGGTATAAAATCCCAAGGAGCCTGTGAACACACGAGGCCGCGGGGTTGAGCAGCATCCGGGAAAACATCACCGCTGAAGTCGCGGTCATCGGCGGCGGGCCGGCGGGCCTGGTCAGTGCTATCGCGCTTAAAGCGGCCGGCGTGGATGTTGTCCTCATCGCGCCACATCCCGACGACGACCACCGCACCACCGCGCTGCTGGCAAGCTCGGTGACGGCGCTGGCGACATTGGGCTGTTGGGAGGCTTGCCGGCCGCACGCTGCCCCTCTCGTCACTTTGCGCATCGTCGACGCCACGCGGCGGCTTCTGCGCGCGCCGGAGGTTGCCTTTACGGCGGCGGAGATCGGCCTCGACGCCTTTGGTTTCAATATCGAGAACCGTCATCTCATCGCGGCGCTGTCGGCGCGCGCAGCGGAACTGAAACTGTCGCGCATCGAACAGACTGCGCTGACGATCACGAGCGATCCGTCGGGCGTCACAATCGAGTTTAACAACGGCACAGCCCGCGCGCGTCTCGCTATCGGGGCCGATGGGCAGCGCTCGCTCTGCCGGACGGCGGCCGGTATCAGCACCAACCGCCACGCCTATCCTCAGACCGCACTCACGCTCAATCTCGCGCACACCCGGCCGCACCTCGACACCGCGACGGAATTCCATACCGAAAGCGGTCCCTTCACACTCGTTCCTCTGCCCGGACAGCGATCGAGCCTCGTCTGTGTGCTCGATCCGGCCCACG
Organism: uncultured Alphaproteobacteria bacterium; assembly: GCA_963826945.1. Taxonomy (GTDB): domain Bacteria; phylum Pseudomonadota; class Alphaproteobacteria; order Rhizobiales; family Xanthobacteraceae; genus BOG-931. The sequence continues at coordinate 46,466 of CAWGYY010000001.1, forward strand.
CTGCGACACTCGCCTCGATGCCTGCTGCCGAGCTTTCGGCCGAGATCGAGCGTCGCGCTCATTCGCTGTTCGGCAAAATGAGCGTCGAACCGGGGCACGGCTTGTTTCCGCTCACGGTCGAGACGGCACAATCATTCGCCCGCTCGCGCATTGCGCTGGTCGGCGAGGCAGCGCACGTGGTGCCGCCGATCGGCGCCCAAGGGCTTAATCTCGGACTACGCGATGCGGCAACGCTCGCCGAACTCGTCGCCGACGCGGCGCGGCAAAATGTCGACATCGGGTCTCCCGGCGTGCTGGCGCGCTACGATGCGGAGCGCCGGGCCGACGTAACCAGCCACAGGATCGCGATTGACCTGCTCAACCGAAGTCTGCTGACCGACTTTTTTCCGGTGCACGGCATGCGCGGACTATCACTGTATCTTGTCGATCGCATCGGGCCGTTGCGCCGGGCCCTCATGCGCGAGGGCGTCAATCCCACCGCCTCACAACCCCGCTTGATGCGTGGCGAAATGTTGTGAGGCCTCGGTATTTTGTAGGCACAATTGCCCCGAAAAGCGACTTGGCGCGGTCGTGCGGTTCATCCTACGGTTAGGCTCGGGGTTGAGGGATCTTGCATGAAGCTGCCGCGGAACTTCTTTAAGCCGCTGGCGATCGGGGCGCCCGCCCCGTTGCGCGAACTTCCGCTCAAGCTCGAGCGCATGATTCACTTCGTGCCGCCGCATCTGGAGAAGATGCGCGCGAAGGTCCCGGAACTCATTCATCAGGTCGACGTGGTGCTCGGCAATCTCGAGGACGCCATCCCGGCCGATGCCAAAGAAGCGGCCCGCGCCGGTTTCATCGCCATGGCGAAAGCGTCCGACTTCGGCACCACCGGACTGTGGACCCGCGTCAACGCGCTCAATTCACCGTGGGTGCTGGACGACGTTTGCGGGATCGTCGCCGCCATCGGCGGGAAACTGGACGTCATTATGCTGCCCAAGGTCGAAGGCGCATGGGACATCCACTATCTCGATCAGTTGCTCGCCCAGCTTGAGGCCAAGCACGCAGTCGGCAAACCGATCCTCATTCATGCCATCCTGGAAACCGCCGAGGGTGTCGACAACGTTGCAGCGATCGCCACGGCCTCGCCGCGCATGCACGGCATCAGCCTCGGTCCGGCCGACCTTGCCGCGTCGCGCGCAATGAAAACCACGCGGGTCGGTGGCGGCCATCCCGACTACAAGGTCCTGGCCGACGCCGCTCCCGGCGCCGCCGCCGACGCACCACGCGCCGCCTACCAGCAGGATCTCTGGCATTATACGACGGCGAAAATGGTTGACGCGTGCGCCGCCGCAGGCATCAAGCCGTTCTACGGTCCATTCGGAGATTTCGCCGATGCGGCCGCCTGCGAGGCGCAGTTCCGCAACAGCTTCCTGATGGGATGTGTCGGCGCCTGGACCTTGCACCCGAGCCAAGTCGCGATCGCCAAGCGGGTGTTTTCGCCGGATCCGGCGGAGGTGGCTTTTGCTCAAAAGATCATTGCCGCCATGCCCGACGGCAGCGGCGCGGTGATGATCGACGGCAAAATGCAGGATGACGCCACCTGGAAGCAAGCCAAGGTGCTAGTCGATCTCGCCCGCCTCGTGGCCACCAAGGATCCGGAAATGGCAGCGCGTTACGGACTATGAAAAAAACCATGAATCGTGGCATGAACGGGCATTCAGCGTTTGGTCAGTTGCCTGCCACAATTATGTCATTGCATCGTTGTGACGCACGCGCCGCGAAAGAGGTCCAGAGTTGACTGCCGCCATGAACAAGATTCGCAACGCGAAATATCAGATCGGCCAGGTAGTGCGGCACCGTCTGTTTCCGTTCCGCGGCGTCGTCTTCGACATCGATCCGATCTTCAGCAATACCGAAGAATGGTACGAGTTGATTCCTACGGAAATTCGCCCGCACAAAGATCAGCCGTTCTACCATCTGTTCGCCGAAAACGAAGAAACCGAATACGTCGCCTACGTTTCCGAACAGAATTTATTGCCCGACAACAGCGGCGAGCCGGTCCGGCATCCGCAGGTCGCCGAGGTTTTCATCCGCGACGACAATGGTGGCTATCGCCCGCGTTCCGCGATGCGCCACTGAATTGCAAACGGCAGTATCGCGAAAGCGCGTAGGTCTGACCAAGCAGCTTATTTTGTTACTGCAACCGTGAAGCCGGCCTGAGCCGCGCCGTTAAGGCGTCTTGCCGCCAGACGGCGGCGCCGCGGAGGATGTGGGCGCGCCCTGCTGACTCTCGAGCCTCTTGCGTGCTTCGTCGGCCCGCCGTTGCAGCTCTTCCTGCAACTTCTTCTGTTGCTCCTCGAACACCTTGGGATCGGTCGGCGGCCCGTCATAGGCCTTGGCAAAATCGGCGAGCGGCATCACGACGCTGATCGGCTGTCCGGTCGCATTGATCGCCTGAAGAACGAGCCCCTGACCTTTTTTCAGCTTGTTGATCAAATCCGCATTGACTTCGTAATCGGCCATGCAGCCATTAGTGAAACAGATAACGTATGGTGCGGTCATTGGCTGGTTTTGATCGATAATAGTGCGCGTGCCGTGAATGAGCTGCATGCCAAGCGGCAACGTGATGCGCATAAGCTTCTTTTCCTGCCCCTCCGGCTCGATAATGACGGCCGCAGCCACGGGCTGCCCCGATTCAACCCGCGCATCCTTGCCGGTGAAACAAACTTCCTTCGCATTCGGATCCGGCGTCTGCCCAGGCTGACCCTTGAGACAGAACTTCGTCCAGGGCGAGAATACTAACTGCACCTGCTGGCCGGCCGGCATCTGGCCCGGGGGGCTTGCGCCGGCTGCGGTTCGGCCGCCGCCGGAGGGGCCGCCTGCTGCGCCGCCGGTTTCTTGGCGGGCTTTTGCTTCGCGGCCGGAGCCGGAGGCTGTTGCGCGAAGGCTTGGGACCCAATCGCAAACAGTGAGCGCAACCGCGAGCGTTGCACTGCGGGCAAAATTCGATGAGCGCGTTTTGGCAATGGCAGCGAGCGACAAACTCGCCGGCCTCGCTGCGGCCGGCGCGGTCAGATAGATCATAAGATGCAGTCCCTCGTTATTGCTGCCACGCAAACTAGCGAGCGCCCCCTAGCTCGACGGTCATTCGGCGCAGATTGCGGCAACAGCGTGACACCGCGACCCAGCGGTACGGCGCTCAAATAGCCCGCTTTTATCGAAAGATAAAGCGCACCTCGGTTCGACCGCGAAGGCGGGCGGCGAATTGGTGCCGGCCGAGAGCTTAGCCGCTTGATACCGCTATGTTACATCCTTGGCGATCGAATCGTGCCGAGATCTGTTTGCACCCGATGCATATCATGCTCAACGCGCGCGCTGCATCGGCCGTCGTGCTGGCCGCCTTTTGCGTCGCCTGCACGATATCCGCTTGCGCGACATCCGCGGCCGCGGAGGCGGCGCACGCCATCGCCATGCATGGCGCGCCGGCGATGGCGGACGATTTTGCCGAGCTTCCCTATGTTAATCCCGACGCTCCGCAAGGCGGCCGGCTGGTACAAGGCGTGCTCGGCACCTTCGACAGCCTCAATCCGCTCATCGTCAAAGGTCTCGCTGTCCAGAACCTCCGTGGCTACGTGATCGAGAGTCTCATGGCGCGGGGTTACGACGAACCGTTCACGCTTTATGGGCTGTTGGCGCGTACCGTGGAGACTGACGATGCCCGCAGCTACGTCACCTTTGGGCTCGATCCCGCGGCGCATTTCTCCGATGGCGCCGCCGTCACGGCCGCGGACGTGGTTTTTTCCTGGAGGCTCCTGCGCGATCACGGCCGTCCGAATTACCGCACCTACTACTCCAAAGTGGTCAAAGCCGAGGCGCTCGATGCGCGCACCGTGCGTTTCGATCTCAGTGGCAGCAACGACCGCGAGCTGCCGCTTATTCTTGGGCTGATGCCAGTCCTGCCGGAGCATGCCATCAACCTCGCCACTTTCGAAGACACAACACTGGCGAGACCGGTCGGCAGCGGCCCTTACGTTGTCGGCAACGTCGATCCCGGCAAGAGCATCACGTTCGAGCGCGATCCAAATTACTGGGGGCGGGCGCTTCCGATCAATCGGGGCTTATGGAATTTCGCCGAGCTACGTTTTGACTATTATCGGGATGCCAACGCCTATTTCGAAGCATTCAAAACCGGCCTTTACGAGGTGCGCGCCGAGCGCGATCCGAGCCGCTGGCAGACCGGCTATGACTTCCCCGCGGTGCGCGATGGCCGCATCCTCAAGGAGTCGTTTCCCTCAGGCTTACCCAAGATAGCCTCGGACTTCGTCTTCAATACGCGGCGGCCAATCTTTTCCGATATCCGCGTACGCGAGGCGCTTTTGCTGCTGTTCGACGCCGAATGGGTCAATCGCAATTTTTTCTTCGACCTCTATCGGCGGAGTGCAAGCTTCTTCGACAACTCGGAATTGTCGGCCTATCACCGCCCAGCCGACGCGCGCGAGCGGGCGTTGCTGAAACCTTATGCCGATTCCGTGCGCGCCGACGTGCTCGACGGCAGCTGGTCACCGCCCGTAACTGACGGCTCGGGCCGCGATCGCGCCAGCCTGCGGCAAGCACTCGCACTGCTCGATGCCGCGGGCTATTCGCTGAAAGGAACGACATTGCGCGAACGCGCCAGCGGCAAGCCGTTCCGCTTCGAAATCATGGTAACGAGCCGCGACGAAGAGCGGCTGGCACTGACCTTTTCCAGCAACCTCTCGCGCGCCGGCATCGAGGCGCAGGTCCGGCTGGTCGATGCGGTGCAATACGATCAACGCCGGATATCGTTCGATTTCGACATGATCGAGTATCGCTGGGAGCAGTCACTCTCACCGGGCAACGAGCAAAGTTTTTACTGGGGATCGGCTGCAGCCGGCGAGCAGGGTTCGCGGAACTATATGGGCGTGCGCAGTGCCGGCATCGACGCCATGATCGCCGCGCTGCTGCGCGCCCGCGAGCGCCCCGACTTCGTCGCCGCCGTGCGTGCGCTTGATCGGCTGCTCATCTCCGGCTGCTACGTCGTGCCGCTGTTTTATCTGCCTGACCAATGGGTAGCGCGCTGGACTTCGATCGCGCATCCATCGCGCACCTCGCTCTCCGGGTATCTGCCGGAAACGTGGTGGCGCCAACCGAAACGAGCGCTGCAGTGATCCTTGGCGATGTCCGGCACGAACGGACTCCGTCGTCGGCTGACTCGAGCCGCATCACCATCGACGAGCTGCTCCGCTCGGCCGCCAGGCGGCGTCCTGATGCCCTTGCCCTCGTCGATGCCGAAAATCGCGAGAGCTTCACCGACGGGAAACCGCGGCGCATCACTTACGCCGAAGCTGACCGCATCGTTGACGCAATCGCGCGGCGGCTGCGCAGCATGGCGCTTCCGACCGACGCCGTCGTCGGCATTCAGCTGCCCAGTATCGTCGAGAACTTTCTGGTCATTCTCGGCATTTGGCGGGCAGAAATGATCGCAGCGCCGCTGCCGCTCCTTTGGCGGCGCGCCGAAGCCGTCGAGGCGCTCGGACGCATCGGCGCGAAGGCGCTCTTCACCTGCGGCCACGTCGGCGCGTTTAACCACGCTGATTTTGCTCTGCATCTCGCCGCCGAAGTGTTTTCCATCCGCTACGTCTGCGCGTTTGGATCAAATCTGCCCGACGGGGTGGTCTCATTTGATGATCTGATGAGCACGGACATCTCCGATTCCGTTTCACCGATCGAGACGGAGCGGAAGAGCAATGCTTCTTCCCACCTCGCCGCGGTCACTTTCGATACCGGCGAAGGCGGCATTGTGCCGGTTGCGCGCAATCATGCTGAATTGCTCGCCGGCGGCCTCGCAGTGACGCTCGAAAGCCACCTGCCCCGTGAAACGAATATCCTTTCGGCGCTTCCGCCCGCCTCTTTTGCCGGCATCAGCGTGAGCCTTTTGCCGTGGCTTCTGAATGGCGGCACTCTGGTTCTGCATCATCCGTTCGAACCCGATACTTTTGTGCGTCAGCTTCGAGACTGTCGCTGTGGCGCGGTTGTCCTGCCGGCTCCCGTTGCCTTTCGATTGACAGAGACTGGTGTGTTCGCCGGTCAAGAGCCAGTCACGGTAATTGCCGCATGGCGTTCGCCAGAGCGGCTTGCGTCGAGCCCGACTTGGCACGAACAGAATGGCGCGCTCACCGACGTTTCCATCTTTGGTGAAACAGCAATCGTTCCGGCGCGCCGCGGACCCGATGGCAAGCCGAGCCCGATTGCGTTTGGTCGGCTGACGGTTCCGCGTGATAGCGCAGATGGCGTCGCGGTCGCTGACGTTGCGCGAACCGATACCGGCACTGTCGCGTTCCGCGGGCCGATGGTGCCAAGTCATTCCTTCCCGCCCGGGATCGAGCGCTCCAGCCTGCCGCATTTCCAGATCGGGCGGGCCGGGTTCGTCGATACCGGCTATTCCTGCCGCATCGATGCCGTGACGCAGGCAATGATCGTCACAGCCCCGCCTTCCGGTATCGCCAGCGTCGGCGGCTATCGCTTCCCGCTCCGCGCTCTCCAGGAGGCCGCCGCCGGCATTGAGGATGGCGCGACGCTGGCGACGCTTCCGGATCCGCTCATTGGGCAGCGGCTGATCGGTAACGCCGCCAACCGCGGCGCGATCCAGGAGGCGCTCCGCGCAGCCGGTTTTAATCCGCTCGTCGTCGCAGCTTTTCGCGACCGCAGCGAACGCGGTCTCATCGAAGATTAACGCCAACCAGGCGGCCGAAAGCGCAGCGTGGCGGCGCTGTTGACGCGCCATTAACGGCACTTTGGCATGGTTGCCGCTGCGCTTCGAAAAAAGTCCGCATCCCGCCATGGCGTTGCAAGGTCCGTTCGTCGTCGTTGCCGACAGCCCGGCGCCGGATGTCGTCGAGGCTTTGCGCGCGGCGGGCGCCTTCCCGATCATCGAAACCAGCTGGCCGGACGCTGTTGCCGCGATCGCTTCGGTCGAACCGGAAGCGGTGGTGCTGGCCGGGCCGTGCGCCGATCGCGAACGCGCCGACGATTATGCCCGCGCGCTGACCAAGCGGCTCAACACCGCCGGCGGCGCGTTTACGCCGGTCGTCGCCCGCGATGCACGAGGACGGCTCGGCGCCGGTGCCGCAGGCGCTGGCGATTTCCGCAAACGTGCCGGCGGCGCGGATCGTTCGCCGGCTCGGCGCCGCGGCGCGGATTCGCGCGCTCCACGGCACGGTATTGCGCCGCATGGAAACGCTCGCGTCGCACGGCGAGCCGGTGCCGGAAATGCCGGCCAACGATGCGCTTGATGAAGCGACGGTCCTGGTCGCGGGCCGCGGCCGGAATTATCCGGAGCTGGCGGTCGCGGTCGGCGAACGCGTCGGCCTCGTCGGCGCACTCAGCGTCGAGAGCGCGGCGCGGGCGCTCAACGCCCGTGACATCGACGGCATGATCATCGGCGACGGCTTCGGCCCGCGGATCATCGAAGCGCTCCTGACCGTTCTGGCGGAGGACATGCGTTTTCGCGATCTGCCGGTCGCGGTGCTCGGCGGCCACCCCGGCGTGATCGAGCCATTCTTCCCCCAACTCGCCAATCTCGACCGCTTGACCGGCGGACCGGCGCGGCTGGTCGAGCGCTTCCTGCCGTTCGTCCGGCTCCACGCTTTCGGCGAGCGGCAGCGCCGCATGCTCAAATCGCTCGACGCCAAAGGCATGATCGATCCCAATACCGGGCTTCTCGCCCACGACGCGTTCTGGCGCGACCTCAACCGCGCCGTCGGCGACGCCGAAAAACGCGGCGTCGGGCTTTCGATCGCGCGGTTTTCGTTCGCGCGCAGCGACAGCCGCATCAGCCTCGACGCCGCGCGGCTGGTGAGCCGGCTGATGCGTCAGGTCGATTTCGCCTGCCGCGAAGCCGACGAATTCGATCTTCGCGGTGTTCACCGAGACCGATCTGCGCGCCGCCCACGTCATCACCCGGCGGATCGCGAGCGTGCTCAAGCACACCATGCTGGCGCCGGACCGCAGGCGCCCCGGCGTCGACACCGCGGTGACACTGGCGACGCTGAAACCGACCGACAGCGTCGATTCACTGATCGCCCGGGTTGTGGACGATGTTGCCGCCGGCTGAGGCCGACACCATTTATGGTGGAGGAATTATCGGCAGCATCAATTCCGGTATTCCGGCCGATGGGTTAAACTTGACGCCAACGAAACCCCATCCAGCGAAAGTTTCGTCATGACCGCTTCCCCCGCTCCGACGACCACCTCCGTCCATGTCGACGTGGTTTCCGATGTGGTCTGTCCGTGGTGCTATATCGGCAAGCGCCGGCTCGAAATGGCGACCGCGCTGGTGCCCGACATCGCCGTCGATATCAACTGGCGGCCGTATTTCCTCAATCCGTGGATTCCGCGCGAAGGCATCGACCGGCAGACCTACCTGGAGACCAAGTTCGGCTCCGCCGAGCGCTACCGCCATGATGGCCGAACGCGTCGCCGCCACGGCCGCGATCGACGGATTGGTGTATGCGCCCGACAAAGTGAGCCGCCAGCCCAACACGCTCGACTGCCATCGCCTCATCCTGTGGTCGCGCAGCGCCACCGATCCCGGCCGGATGAAGCAGCGCCTGATGGAGCTTTACTTCGCCGAAGGCGCCGATCTGACCGATCCGAAGACGCTGATCCAGGCGGCGGTCGACTGCGGCATGGACGGCGACCTGGTGCGGCGGCTGCTTGGCCAGCGACGCCGACGTCGACCGCATCGAAAGCGAAGCCAACAGCGCCAAGGAGGCCGGCATCGACGGCGTGCCGTGCTTTATTTTCGGCGGCAGCGTCATCGTCACCGGCGCCCAGTCGCCGGAATATCTCGCCAGCGCCATCGAGCGCAGCGCCGGCCGCCACGCCCGGATGCGGGCATAGGTTCGCGCTCTCGCGACGCGCTTCGCGCCCGAGGTTTAGTTCTCGTCATTGCGAGCGAAGCGAAGCAATCCAGTACGGCTGTCCCGTTTAGTCGGACAACGAAGCGGGCGTTCATTGCCCCGCTGGATTGCTTCGTCGCTTCGCTCCTCGCAATGACGACCACGAAGAAAAAAAAGGGGGCAGAACGCCGACAAACGTGTGTCCAACCTCCGCGCCTTTTTCGGGCGCGGCGCGCACCCTTTCTCTTCCCCTCCCCCGCTTGTGGGGGAGGGTTGGGGCACCCATCGCGCTTACGCGATGGGGACCCCGCGAGGGGGCACGCTCGCCTGTCGGCGTTCCACCACGGCTCTTACCGTCAGGGCTTTCGGCCCTTGGGCGCAGCTCCAGGCCAGGCTTCCTGGGACGTGGCAGGACGTTCGATCCTGTACGGTCGCTCCAACCGGGGAGCAAAGATCTTGCGCTCTTACGCGGGCGTTACCCGCGCCCGCCTGTCCCAGTCCAGGGAACGCACCTCCCGGACCGGTCGTAGTGCCGGTCAGATGATGCCCAAAGCTGCCCGGGTGCGGCTTGCGAAACCGCGCGCGGGCACCGCACTCGCTCCACTTTCAGGATCGCATCTAGAAAGCGCCCTTTCGACGAGCGAGATTGGTGACGCTTGTATCTGGAATAGAGACTCTTGTCAACAACAATGTGACCGCACCGAGCCTGGAAAGACGCGGGGCTTGATGACGGCTAGGAACCAACGGGAAGGCCGCGCGGTTGACAGGCCGGTCACGCAAACGAACCACAGAGGCCGAACTTCCACGAGCTCAGGAGAACCACGATGTTCAGCGAGATCACCAGGACGAAAGCGCCCGCGACCAAGCCGAGCACCTTCCCCGTCAGATGGCTAAAGTCTCGTGTGCAGACGTCTGTTCTTGCACTTGCCTGCGTTGCATTCGCCGGTCCGGCTCTGGCCGCCAGCGCCTATGACGGCAACTGGAGCGTCGTGATCGCGACCACCGGCGGCGCCTGCGACCCCACGCTTCGCTATCCGGTAGCGATCACCAACGGAATGGTCGTCAACGGCGGCGACAGCCCGGTCACGGTGCAAGGACGGGTCACCCCGAGAGGCGCCGTCAGGGTGAGCGTGCAGTCCGGAAACGAATGGGCCAACGGCTTGGGCCATCTCGGCATGAGCCGCGGCAGCGGCGTCTGGAGAGGTCAAGGCTCGGCCGGCGCCTGCGAAGGTACCTGGGTGGCGATGCGGCGGCCGGGCGCCTACGCCGCGCAATCGGGCGCGCCGATTTACGACTACGTCCCGCAACCGGCCGGCCAAGCGCGGCTGAGTCCGAGAGCTTCGGTGGCCGCCTGTGAGGCGCGGTTTCGGTCCTATAACCCGGCGACCGGAACCTTCCTCGGCGTTGACGGCGCGCGGCACCCCTGCCCGTAGCGCCTCGATAACACCCGAGTCATTCCGGGTTTGCGCGTTCGGCGCGCCCCGGAATGACGTGGGACTTAATCCAGCACCGTTTTCATCGTGGCGCGCACATCCTCAACATAGTTTGTAGGATGGGTAGAGCGCAGCGAAACCCATCGTTTCAACGCCAGACCAAACTTGGGAGGCGATGGGTTTCACTTCGTTCTACCCATCCTACACAGGCCGTTCGCCCTGGCGGATCAATTCCCCTCCTCCGGCGCATTCGTCTCGCCGGCCTGGCCGTTGAGGGTCGCGAGAATTTGGTAGCCGGCGCGCGTCACCGGACAGTGCGCCGAATTCGCCAGCAGCACGATTCCGGAACGGGCGCCCGGCACGAAACCGATATAGGAGCTGTAGCCCAGCGTTCCGCCGTTCTTCCAGACCACTGACAAGCCGGGCCCGAGCGGCGCGATTTGCCAGGCCAAGCCGACACCGGCGCCGGGCCGCGGCAGCGCAAAGCGCGACTTGTGCAGCTCATCGAGCAAACCATTGGGGAGAGCGCCTTTGATCTCGCCCATGTTCCAGGCGAGGAAACGCTGCATGTCGCTTGCGGTCGAAAACAGCGCGCCGGCGCCGTTGAATGCCGGCCACGTCGGCATGTTTTCTTTGGCGCGCTGCCCTGCCCGGTTGTAGCCGATCGCCAGCCGCGCACGCTCTTCATCGTCGAGCTTGAGCCGCGTATCCGGCATGCCGAGCCTGGCCGTGATCTCCTGCTGCACCATTTGCGGCCAGGGCGTGCCGGTCGCCTGCGCGAGCGCGTGCGCCAGCAGCGCGACGCCCAAATTCGAGTACTCGAATTGCGTGCCGGGCGCGCGCGGCAGCCGGTAGGACGCAAGGAACGCGAACATCTCGGCGTCGGAATAACTGTCGCCCTGCATCTGCGGCTGGCGCGGCAGGCCCGACGTATGCGTGGCGAGGTCAACAAGCGTGATCTGCCGTGCGCCGAAACGCGGCACCGTGACGCCGCGCGGCACATAGTTCTGCAGCGGCGCATCGAGCCTGAGCGATTGGCGCTGCGCATCAATCGCCAGCAGCGTGGTGGTGAACACCTTGGTGATGGAGCCAATCTCGAATTCGGTCGCCGGCGTCGGCAAACGCCCGCTGCCGCGCGCCACTTCGCCATAGGCGTAAAAGCCTTGCGCGCCGCGATCATTGGTACCGACCGCGATCCCGGTGCATTCGCCGCGCTCGACCAGCGATCCGGCAAGCGCCGCAACGGCCGAACTAACCGCCGGGTTAGCCGTTTGCGCGTGCGCCTCGCCCGGCCAAAAAGCGGCGACGCTTTGGATCAGGATCACACATACGGCCGCCGCCAGCCGCTTCACCATCTCTGCCTCCACGCCTTCGCCCCACACAAAACGTCTCACCAGTCCGCGACAAATCAATAACCAAATCCCGGCGCGGCTAGTAATCGTGTCCCGTCATCCTGAGGTGCGAGCCAACGGGTCCGGCCCGAAGTGGCCGGCCCGATGACAGGCTCCGCGAGCCTCGAAGGATGCGGCCGAGGTGGCGACGCTGCCGGGGCCGTCGCCCTTCGAGGCTCGGCGCTGCGCGCCGAGCACCTCAGGGTGACGAACAAAAAGCTCACACCAGCCGGCCTTCACGCATAAAATACGCGCGTTGCCAACATGCGCCAGCAGTTCTTATTCACAGAAAGGAAGTTGAATGAAAACCCAAGTGCACGAATATGACGGCGGCGGGACGCAGTCGCGCGGCTACCTGACGCTGCCGGACAAGACCGGCAAGCGCCCCGGCGTCCTCGTCGTGCACGAGGCGCCCGGGCTTGACGATCACGCCAAGCGTCGCGCCGAAATGCTGGCCGGCCTCGGCTATGTCGCGCTTGCGGCGGACCTTTACGGCGGCGGTATTGTCGGCAAGGGGGAGCAGGCGCTCGAGCTGATGGCCCCGCTCCGCGACAACCCGGATGTCCTGCGCCGGCGCATGCGCGCGGCGTTCGATGAGCTGGCCAAAGTTGCGAGTGTCGACGACAAACGACTGGCCGCCATCGGCTATTGCTTCGGCGGAATGTCGGTGCTTGAGCTCGCGCGCAGCGGCGCCCCGGCTGTCGGCGTCGTATCGTTCCACGGCTTGCTTAAAACGCATCGACCTGCAGCGGCCGGCGAGATCAAGGCGAAAATCCTCGTGTGTACCGGCTCGGCCGATCCGATCGTTCCCGCGGAGCAGGTCGTCGAATTCGAGACGGAGATGATCAAGGCGGGCACGGACTGGCAGGTCATTACCTATGGGGGCGCCAAGCATGCCTTCACCAACACCGCCGCCGACAGCCTGCCAATGCCAGGCTTCGGCTATTCGCCCTCGGCCGATGCCAGATCCTGGCTGGCGATGCAGAACTTTTTTGCCGAAATATTTGGTAGTGACTGAAAAGCTTGACCGGCAAGGCGCCGGCCATCACAGCGTCCGTCATCCCCGGGCTTGTGCCGGGCATCCGCATTTTTCTCTCTGTAGGGAAGGCTGAGCAACGCGAGGCTCACGCGGATAGCAAAGCTCGACCTTTCGGAACGTGGGCACGGCGCGTTGCGCCTTAGCCCACCCTACGCTTGCTGCGAATATTGCACGGCGTCGAACACTTGTTGCCGGACAACCCGCATATCGGCCGGCCGGGACGAGTCTCCGGAACGCGGGAACGCGTCATTCCACAGACGCCCTACATCGTTCCCTACCGCGTGCAACGCAGAGCTATCGAGATTTTACGCGTCTATCACAGCGCCCGGCGCTGGCCGGACAGCCTCTAGCACAGGATGATTTGGCGCACGGATGTGGGATGGATCGAGCCGAGCGAAACCCATCGTCCTTCCCCATGTTGCGGTCGAGGCGATGGGTTTCACTTCGTTCAACCTATTCTAGGAACACTGCGTACCGCTAGCCTGATCGGCTCCGTCGCTTGACAAATGTACAGGAGTGTACAAGTTGTGTACCTAGTACGTACCTGTACACTGCGCTGTACTCGAACGGAGACGCTCGGAATGTCACGCCAAGGCCTTAGAGAAATTGAGAAATTTCTGAAGAATCCGCCAGAGACAAGCCGAATCATCACAATTGATCCGGCATCTGCAGAAGTTCTCTTACAGGAACGAAATGAGGGAAATCGCCCCCCAAAGCCCAACAAGGTTCAGCAGTTTGCGTCAGATATGTTGAGCAAAAAATGGGGCGTCACAGGGGACACTCTCAAATTCGCACCGGACGGCCGTCTTTTAGACGGGCAAAATCGACTTGCAGCGTGTGTGCGAGCAAACAAGGCGTTCACCACGCATGTGGTCTTTAACATAGACCCTTCACTGTTCGGCCGAATGGACATCGGCAAACCGCGCAATCCGGCGGACGTCTTACATATTGCTGGCTACAAATACGCATCGACGCTGGCCGCGGCGGTGCGCTGGACATATCTCTTAGACACCAATCCCTACAACCGGGAGACCTTACGACCAGAGTTCGTGCTCGATTTAGTCCGTGACAAATACCCTGACATCGAAGCGCGCCTAAAGGACGGACGATCAATCAACAGGCAGTACGCGCATCCCGCCGGGCAGATCGCCGCGCTCATTTATAAATTTGCGAAGAGCGATGCAGAAAAAGCCAACGATTTCGTTAGAGCATGGCTTAGCGGACAAAGAAACGGAAAGTATCAGATCATCGACACCATGCAGGCTTTACTTCACTCCCAAAAGGCAAATAACAACGGCCGAATTCATGAGTTGACGCGCGCGTCCGTGATAATAAAGGCGTGGAATCTTTTTAAACTCGGGCACAAAGGGTCGCTCGCGCAGTTACAGGCGGCAATGACTAAGCCGATCGAGGCAATTGAATAACTCGACTACATCACGGAGAGAGCAAATGGCGCGCAAACCAGCTCGGGAGAAAGTCAGTGTTTCGCTTTCTGCAGAGCAGGTTCGCGCGGCGATGCCGAAAGTCAAACGGCGACTTGAAGAACTATCGTCACTGGACGTTGACCGACTTGACAATGATACAGGTGGACATGTTCTCGACAGTCATACGCAAAAGATAAATGCGACAATCCGCGAGATATACGGCGTCAATTCGGTAGAGTACGACGAATACAGCATTAAGACGTTCCGACCTGTTTTTGGTGTTTACTTCGCGGGAATGGATACCTCAATCCGAGGCAACATTGATACCGTTCGTACCAAGGTCGCGGGTGGCATCACTAGGCTGAAAACACTGCTCGAAATTCTCCAGGAGCAATCTGGGGAAAACGCTGACGATAAGGCGCTTAAAGCGATCCGCGCATACGGCGGGCTTGATCTACATCCTGAAATTGCTCGCGCAGCATCCGGCCTTTATTCTGATGGTCATTTCGCCAACGCCGTTGAAGCATCTGTAAAAGCGCTCAATGGATTGGTTCGTCTGCGAAGCGGATTAGAGCATGATGGCACAACCCTGATGGAGCGCGCGTTTAGCCCCACGAATCCAGTTCTTAAATTTAACGATCTGGTGGATCAATCAGATAGGGACGAACAAAAAGGGTTCATGCAATTATTTTCGGGAGCAGTTTCCGGCCTGCGTAATCCGAGAGCTCATAGATTTATTGAGGACGATCCAGAGAGGGCGCTGGAATTCATCGCCTTTGTAAGTCTTCTCGCAAAGCTTCTCGATCAAACAAAACGGTGATCTATTCCTTGTCGCCGGCCTAGGACGATTGCTTCATCGCTTCGCTCCTCGCAATGAACACTCTCACGCCGCCTTCGCCGCCTTCTCCGCAATCCCGGCCAGCGTGCGCAAAATCCCCGCGGCGCCTTTGAGGCGCTCGGCCGGGGTGTCCCATTCGTCGAAGAATACCACCTTCATGTCGGGGCGCGCGCGCGCCTTCGGGGCGCTTGCCGATATAGGCGATGAGGCCTTGGGGGTTGGCGCCAAACTTCGCGCCGTGATTATGCAGCCTGACCCGGCAATCCCGGCCGCGCAACGCTGACCGGCGCCAGCACGGCGTCGGTTTTCGGCTTGCCGCCGCCGCCCTCGCCACGGCCGATCGCCATGATGGCGGTGCCCATGGCCACACTGCCGAAAGTAACGACAAAGCCGAACAGCAGGAGCGCCAGGGCCGTGAGCGGCGACCGGTCGGCCACGATCAGATCGCGCAAGCCATGCGGATTGAGCGCCAATAGCCCGGCAAGCATCAGCGCGGCGACCGTCACGCCGATGGCGAGATTGATCGCGAGCAGGCGAAACAGCGGCTCGCGGAGAAGGCTCTTGGGCGTGGCCAGGTTCAAGATCATGGCGGCCCCTAACCTATCAAGGCAAGGCCGCCAAGGCCAACGGCCCGTGCAGCAAAAGCACGCAACCGGCCGGCGCCTTTCGCTATGATGCGGCAGCCGCAACTCAAATTTTGCCGCGGCGCCACTGGAGAACAGTGAATGCTCTACGATCCGCAATGGGGGCAGCGAAACGACCCGTTCTGCCTGCCAACCCTCATCGCCTGGCTGGAGCGGCAGGATCCGCTCGAGGAATATTGCTATTCGAGCACCGGCGAATGCCTGTTGGCGCGCTATTTCTCGGCGCGGGGCTTCACCAAGGTCATCATGGCGGCCGACTATTTTTATCACTTTCCGCGGCCGGGCTCGCTGTACGAAACGGCGCCGCTGCCGCCACAGTTCAACGACATCGCCAAGGGCAAGGTCCGCACCTTCGGCGCCGCGCTCGCCCGCGCACGAGAACTGCAGCGCTGCAGCGCCGGATAGACTGCTGCGACGCCCACGGCGCGCTCTGCCCCGCCGTAATCCTTAGGGCGGCCCCGCAACCTGCCGCGCTTTGCGCAACCGCGGCCGGACGCCTATCTGCCTTTCGTGCAAGCCTCCCGCCGCAAAGACATGAAACACGAGCAGCTCGCCCTCTTTGCGCCGCCAGCGACGCCGGCGATGCCGGCCGGCTTTGCCTATGCGCCGGATGTGATCGACGCCGCCGAGGAGGCGCGCCTTGTCGGCGCGTTTGCCGATCTGCCGTTCAAGGAGTTCGAGTTTCACGGCTTCCTCGGCAAGCGCCGCGTGGTCTCGTTCGGCCTGCGCTACGACTTCAACGGCGGCGGCTTGCAGCAGGCGGCGCCGATCCCGCCGTTTGTTGTTCCGGTGCGCGAGCGCGCCGCCGCGTTCGCCGGACTGGCGCCCGATCGCCTGCAACACGTTCTGATCACCGAATACCGGCCGGGCGCCACCATCGGCTGGCATCGCGACCGGCCGAATTTCGGCGACGTGGTCGGCGTCTCGCTCGTCTCGCCGTGCACATTCCGGATGCGGCGCAAGCGCGAGGCCGGCTGGGAGCGCGCCGCCATGCGGCTCGACCGCCGTTCGGTTTATCTGATGCGCGGTCCCGCGCGCGACGACTGGGAGCACAGCATCCCCGCGGTCGAGGAGCTGCGCTACTCCATCACCTTCCGCTCGCTGCGTGTTCCCGACCCGCGATAGCCTGTAGCTCACTCGCAGCATGCGCTCCGCCCGGGCCGATGACCAAAACAACGAAACGCAGATAGCACGCCAACATCTGCGCAAAGACCGGGTGATCGCGAGATTGATCGCCAAATATCCGGATTTTGATCCGAGAGCCTGGTTATCCGAATTGCCGAAAATGGATGCGTTTGGCGCTCTCGTCTTTCAGGTGATCGGTCAACAGCTGTCGGTGAAGGCGACCCGCGTAATCCTGGAGCGATTGCGAACTCTGTTCCACGGCAAGATGCCGACCCCCAAGCAGTTATTGGCGACGAGGCCGGCGCGGCTGCGAAAAGTCGGCTTCTCGGCGCGCAAGGTCATGACGCTGCGGGCCCTGGCCAAACGGTTCGTCCAAGAGCGCCTCAATTTAGCAAAGCTAAAAAAGCTTACCGATGAAGAGATCATCGCGCTGTTGACTTCCATTCCCGGCATCGGCCCGTGGACCGTTCAAGGATTCCTCATCATCGCGCTCGACCGCGGCGATGTTGTCCTGCCTGGCGATTTGGCTTTGCGCAAAGCGATCAAGCAAGCCTACGGACTGGGCCAGCTGCCTTCACAGGACGAAGTGCTTGAACTCTCGCAAGCGTGGCGGCCATACCGAAGCCTGGCGACGGCATACCTCTTTCGATCCGCCTTTGATGGAGCTTAGTCCGTCGGGCGGATTAGCGGAACGTAATCCGCTTAGTCTCCCACGCGTCAAGGTTTGCGGCGATGCCGGCTTCGACTTCCTCGTCGGTGTAACTGCCGCCCTCCTCGATCGAGCGGTTGATGGTTTCGCGTAGCGCCTCAAGCTTGGCGCGCTGTTCGGGCGTCAGCGATCGAAGAACGCGGACCTTTTCCTCGATGTCGGCAAGCGCCATTGCGGCATCATCCTGCGCCTCCTGGGGCCAAGTGGCGACACGGTCAAGTAGGGTTTCGAGGCGCTTATTCATCGCAACCACGTTACCACGGCACAGCCACTAAAGCATCCCGCCGGAGCACGAAACGAGCGTCACGCCGCCTTCGCCGCCTTCTCCGCAAGCCCGACCAGCGTGCGCAAAATCCCCGCGGCGCCTTTGAGGCGCTCGGCCGGCGTGTCCCATTCGTCGAGGAACACGACCTTCATATCGGGGCGCACGCGCGCGCCTTCGGGGTGCTTGCCGATATAGGCGATGAGGCCTTCGGGGTTGGCGAAGACGTTGTCGCGGAAGGCGAGCACGGCGCCTTTCGGGCCGACTTCGATGCGCTCGACATTGGCGCGCCGGCATAGCGCTTTGATGGCGACGACTTGCAGGAGATATTGCACCTCCTGCGGCAGCGGACCGAAGCGGTCGACCAGCTCGGCGGCGAAGGCCTCGATGTCGCGATCGTCCTCGATTTCGGACAGCCGCCGGTAGAGCGCGAGCCGCACCGGCAGGTCGGTGACGTAATCCTCCGGAATGAGCACCGGCGTGCCGAGCGTGATCTGTGGCGACCACTTGTCGGCGACCGGCGCGCTGATGCCGGCTTTCAGGCTCATCACCGCCTCTTCAAGCATTTGCTGGTAAAGCTCGAAGCCGACTTCCTTGATGTGGCCGGACTGCTCGTCGCCAAGGAGATTGCCGGCGCCGCGGATGTCGAGATCGTGCGAGGCGAGCTGGAAGCCGGCGCCGAGCGTGTCGAGCGATTGCAGCACCTTGAGCCGGCGCTCGGCCTGCGGCGTGATCTTGCGCGCGTTCGGCAGCGTGAGCAGCGCGTAGGCGCGGAGCTTGGCACGGCCGACGCGGCCGCGGAGCTGATAGATCTGCGACAGCCCGAACCGGTCGGCGCGGTGCACGATCAGCGTGTTGGCGGTCGGAATGTCGAGGCCGGATTCGATGATGGTGGTTGAAAGGAGCACGTCGTATTTGCCGTCGTAGAACGCGCTCATCACGTCTTCGAGCACCGTCGACGGCATCTGGCCGTGGGCGACCGCGACGCGCACTTCCGGCACGGACTTGTCGAGGAACGATTTGGTCTCGGCCAGATCCTCGATGCGGGGGCAGACATAAAACGACTGCCCGCCGCGGTAACGCTCGCGCAGCAGCGCCTCGCGCACCACGATCGGGTCGAACGGCGCGACGAAGGTGCGCACGGCCAGCCGATCGACCGGCGGCGTGGCGATGATCGACATGTCGCGGACGCCGGAGAGCGCGAGTTGCAGCGTGCGCGGGATCGGCGTTGCGGTCAGCGTCAGCACGTGCACTTCGGCGCGGAGCTGTTTCAGCTTTTCCTTGTGGGCGACGCCGAAGTGCTGCTCCTCGTCGACGACGATGAGGCCGAGGTCCTTGAACTTGATCGCCTTGCCGAGGAGCGCGTGAGTGCCGACGACGATGTCGATCTGGCCGTCGGCGAGACCCTTTTTGGTCTTGGCGAGTTCGGCGGCGGAGACGAGCCGCGAGGCTTGTGCGACGTGCACGGGATAGCCGCGCAGCCGGTCGGAAAAAGTCTTGAAGTGCTGGCGCGAAAGCAGCGTCGTCGGCACCACGACCGCGACCTGCTTGCCGCTCATGGCGGTGACGAAGGCGGCGCGTAACGCCACTTCGGTCTTGCCGAAGCCGACGTCGCCGCAGACCAGCCGATCCATCGGCTGCCCGGAGGCGAGATCGGCAAGCACGGCGGAGATGGCGGCCTGCTGGTCGTCGGTCTCCTCGTAGGGGAAGCCGGCGCAGAATTCGTCGTAAAGCCCGGTCTCGACGGTGAGCCGCGGCGCTTCGCGCAACAGCCGCTCGGCGGCGACCTTGATCAGTTCGCCGGCGATCTCGCGGATGCGGTTCTTCATCCGCGACTTGCGCGCCTGCCACGCGGTGGAGCCGAGCCGGTCAAGCTCGACGCCGGCTTCTTCCGAGCCGTAGCGCGAGAGGAGCTCGATGTTCTCCACTGGGAGAAACAGCTTGTCGCCGCCGGCGTAATGGATTTCCAGGCAGTCATGCGGGGCGCCCGCCGCCTCGATGGCGCGCAGGCCGATGAAGCGGCCGATGCCGTGATCGACGTGGACGACGATATCGCCGGCGGCAAGGCTCGTGACTTCGGCGATGAAATTTTCCGCGCGCTTCGAGGCCCGGCGCGGCCGCACCAGGCGCTCGCCGAGAATGTCGGCTTCGGTGATCAGCGCTGCGTCTTGCGTCTCAAAACCGGAGTCGAGGCCGAGCACGGCGAGCGCGACCTGGTGGCGCGGCAGCGCCTGCGCCTGCGGCCACGACGCGACCGGCGCCAGATTGAGCAGGCGATGCTCGGCCAGCACATGCGCCATGCGCTCGCGCGAGCCGTCGCTCCACATGGCGATGACGACGCGCTTGCCGGCGGATTGCAGCGCCTCGACGTGGGTCCGCACCGCGTCGAACACGTTGCCGCCGGGCTCGCTCCGCTCGGCGACGAAGTTGTGGCCGGCATGGGCGCCGATGTCGATTGAGTCCGCGCCGCCCTCGGGCGCGGCAAAGGCGGAGAGGCGCGCGAGGGCGGCGTGGTCGAGGCGTTCGCGCCATTCGGCTTCGGCAAGGTAGAGCCGATCTGGCGGCAAGGGTTTGTACGGCGCGCCGCCGCCCGGCTGGTCGATCGCGTCCTTGCGCGCCTGATAGTAGTCCGCGATCTGCGCCAGCCGCTCGTGGGCGGCTTCTTCGGCGAGCGCCTCGATCGCGATCGGACTGCCGTCGACATAGTCGAACAGCGTTTCGAGCCGGGTGTGAAACAGCGGCAGCCAATGCTCGATGCCGGCGGCGCGGCGGCCTTCGCTAACCGCTTCGTAGAGCACGTCGTCAGGGCTCGCGGCGCCGAACGCGGCGACATAGCCGGTCCGGAACAGCCGGATGCTGTCGGTGGTGAGCTGAAACTCCGCCATTGGCACGAGATCGAGCGCGCGCAGTTCATCGGTCGTGCGCTGCGTGTCCGGATCGAAGCTGCGGATCGTTTCCAGCGTGTCGCCGAAGAAATCGAGCCGCACCGGCGCATCCATGCCCGGCGCGTACAGATCGACAATGCCGCCGCGCACCGCATAGTCGCCCGGCTCGCGCACGGTCGAGGCACGATTAAAGCCGTTAAGCTCGAGCCAGTGCGTCACGTCGGCCATCGGCAGCATGTTGCCGGGTGCGGCGGACAGTGACTGCCGCACTAAAGTCTCGCGCGGCGGCACTCGCTGCAGCGCGGCGTTGACCGTTGTCAGCACGACCACCGGCTTGTGGCGTCCTTTGATGCGGGCAAGCCGCGACAGCGTCATCATGCGCTGCGCCACCACGCCGGCGTGCGGCGAGGCGCGGTCGTAGGGCAGGCAATCCCACGCCGGGAATTCCAGCACCTCAATGTCGGGGGCGAAGAAGCCGAGCGCCCGCGACAGCGTTGCCATCCGCGGGCCGTCGCGGCAGATGACGACAAGACTAATTGCCGGCGCGGACGGCGCGGCTGCAACGGCACGCGACAGGTCGGACAGCACCAGCCCTTCGGCGCCGTCGGCAACGCCGGCGAGCAGGAGCGGCCGGCCGGGACGGAGCCGTTGCGCCGGTGAATGCGCGGGAGTTCGCACCTGTACCGTCACGGTTTATCCCCGGCGCCGGTTTTCCTGGTCTGATTGTGAAATGCTCGCAAGTTAGCAAGCACGGCAGTGTCGTAAGCCGGCGGCACGTTTTCGGCGCCGATGACCCAGGCGTAAAGCTCGGCATTCGGGGCTTCCATGAGCCGCTCAAAATCGTCCAACCCGGTTTCGTCAAGCACCTCAATGTAGGCATCGGCGAAACGGCCGACGATCAAATCCGTTTCGCGGACGCCGCGCCGCCAGGCCCGGAACAGAAGGCGCCGCCGCCGCGGGTCCAACCCTTCGCTCGATCGCTCGGTCATTGCTCAAAGCCCAACGCCAAAAGCCCGGACGCGGCCGGGGGAGGCGTATATAGAGGGCGACGCAGAAGATGTCAGCGGCAATTGCCCAGAATTAGATGCGCCCCGCAGTCCTCAATCCGCTATTCGCGCCGCTCTCGGCGCTGCCCGGTATCGGGCCGAAGCTGGAGAAGCTGTTCGCCCGGCTGATCGGCCGCGACGGCGAGCCGCCGCGCCTCATCGATCTCTTGTTTCATCTGCCGACCGGCTTCGTCGACCGCCGCAATCAGCCGAAGCTTTCCGCCGTCACGCCCGATACCGTGGTCACCGTCGCCGTCACCGTCGATCGCCACCGGCCGCCGCCGCCCAATCGTCCGCGCGCCCCCTACAACATCGACGCCAGCGACGACACCAACACGCTGACCATCACCTATTTCAATGCGCGCAGGGATTATCTGGAGAAACTCTTTCCCGAAGGCGAGACCCGCTACGTTTCCGGCATCGCGACGCTCTACGACGGCCATTTGCAAATGGTGCATCCCGAGCGGGTGGTGGATGCAGCCGGCTTTGCCAAGCTGCCGCTGATCGATCCGGTCTATCCCCTCACCGAGGGGCTGCATCCAAACCAGCTGCGCAAGGCAATCGAGATTGCGCTCCATCGCCTGCCCGATTTGGCGGAATGGCAGGATGCCGCCTGGCTCAAGCGCAGCAATTTTCCCGGCTTTGCCGAAGCGTTGCGAAGTGTGCATCACCCGACAAGCCCGGCCGACCTCGAGCCTTCGAGTCCCGCGTGGTCGCGGCTCGCCTACGACGAATTGCTTGCCGGCCAGCTCGCGCTCGCACTGCTGCGCAGCCACCTGCGCACGCGCGCCGGCCGCGGCAGCGCCGCCGAAGGTCTCCTTCGCGCCCGCATCGTCGCCGCGCTGCCCTATTCGCTCACGCCCTCGCAGCAGCGTGCGGTCGACGACATCATCACTGATCTGGCGCAGCCGAACCGCATGCTGCGGCTCCTTCACGGCGACGTCGGGTCCGGCAAGACCGTGGTGGCGCTGCTCGCCGCCGCAACCGTGATCGAAGCCGGCCGGCAAGCGGCATTCATGGCGCCGACCGAAATCCTGGCGCGTCAGCACTTCGCCACCATCGCGCGGCTCGCAACGGCCGCCGGCATCCGCTTTGCCATCCTCACCGGCCGCGAGCGCGGCCGCGAACGCGCCGAGATTTTGTCGGCGCTTGCGGCGGGCGACATCGATCTCATCGTCGGCACCCATGCGCTGTTTCAGGACGAGGTGGCGTTCCACGATCTGGCGCTTGCCATTGTCGACGAGCAGCATCGCTTCGGAGTGCACCAACGGCTTGCGCTCACCCGCAAAGGCGAAGCGGTCGATCTTCTGGTGCTCACCGCGACGCCGATCCCGCGCACGCTGGTGCTTACCTATTTCGGCGACATGGACATTTCCGAGCTGCGCGAAAAGCCCGCCGGCCGGCAGAAAATCGACACCCGCGCGCTGCCGCTCGAACGCCTCGGCGAAGTCATCGATGCGGTCGCGCGCGCTCTCGACGACGGCCGCCGCGTCTATTGGGTCTGCCCGCTGGTCGAGGAATCCGAAAGCGTCGACCTCGCCGCCGCCGAAGAACGCTACGAGGCTTTGCACAAGCGGTTCGGCGACACAGTCGCGCTCATCCACGGCCGCATGCGCGGCGCCGAAAAAGACCAGGCGATGGCACGCTTTGGCGAAGGCGCAGCGCGCATCCTGGTAGCGACGACGGTGATCGAAGTCGGCGTCGACGTGCCGGAAGCAAGCGTCATGGTGATCGAGCATGCCGAACGCTTTGGGCTGGCGCAGCTGCATCAGCTGCGCGGCCGCATCGGGCGTGGCGCCGAGCGCTCGACCTGCCTACTGCTGTACAAGAGCCCACTCGGCGAAACCGCGAAAGCGCGGCTTGCCATCCTGCGCGAGACTGACGATGGCTTCCGCATCGCCGAGGAGGATTTGCGCTTACGCGGCGAAGGCGACCTGCTCGGCACACGGCAGAGCGGCATGCCCGGCTTCCGCCTCGCCCGCCTCGAAGTCCACGGCAAGCTCTTGAGCGCAGCGCGCGAAGACGCCGCGCTGGTGCTCAACCGGGATCCGAAGCTCGGCTCGGCACGCGGCGCCGCGCTGCGCCAACTCCTCTATCTGTTCGCGCGCGACGAGGCGATCCGGCTGTTGGGAGCGGGCTGATTAACCGCCCAGGGGGTCTGGACCGAACCGGTTCGGACCAACCGTGCCCCGCGTGCAGTACCAGATGATCAGGATGATCCAGCCGATCAGCGGAATGAGGCCGAGAAAGATCCACCAGCCGGTGCGATCCAAATCGTGCAATCGCCGGATGGCCACTGCGATGCTCGGCAGAATGGTCGCAAGACCGAACAGCGGATCAATGACCGTTATGCCAAGCACCACATCAATAATGCCGGCCACGATAGAACCGACAATAGTGAACAACACCCAATACCAATATTCCGAACGAATGGAGCGGCCGGAGAACTTCACATAATTCGAAAATCCGGACGAAATGGCTTGGCCGAAATTCATGTGTTCCCCCTGATGCCCTTTAAGACCGGCACGATAGCATGGGTGCGGCGGCGCGTAGCACCTACCGTTTACTTCCGCACTTAGGCCGCGGGGCTCGGCTCCGCTTTGCGCGCCGCCCGGGCGGCGCGGGCTGTTTCAGCCAGCGCCGCGAGCCGGTTCTGGGGATCAACGCCGGGCTGCATAATGCCGGCCGAGATCAGGAGCGTCATGGCCTGTTCGACCGTTATATCGAGGTCAATGACGTCGCGCCGCGGCACGTAGAAGAAGAATCCGGTGGTCGGGTTCGGCGTGCACGGCAGGAACGCCGACACATGCTCGCTCGCCGGCAGGTGGGCGGAAATCTGCGGGCTCGGCGGCTGGGTCAAAAACACCAGCGACCACATCCCCGGCGCCGGAAACTCGACCAGGCCGACATTGCGGAAGCTCGATTCCGAGGCGGAAAATAAGGTCTGGAAAATCTGCTTGGTAGTGCGGTAGATCGGCCGGACGATCGGCATGCGGCTCAACAGGCTCTCGCCGAAACTGACGAGCCGGCTGCCGACCAGATTGGCCGTCAGAAAGCCGAGCAGCGTCAGCGCCACAAACGCGATGATCAGACCAAGTCCTGGAATGTTGACCGGCAGATAGGTCTCGGGGCGATAGGCCACCGGAATGACTGGCCGCACTACATTGTCGACCCAGGTGACGAACCACCAGATCAGCCATGCCGTCACCGCTACCGGTCCGGCGACGACCAGGCCGGTCAAAAAATAGTTGCGGATGCGGCTGACTATCCCGGACGCAGATTTGTTTGCGTCTGCAGGCGTTTCCGCGCTTTGTTCAATGTCATCCATTATGGCCTGGGTCGCCGGCGCCAACTCTGCAGCTGTATTTATATACCGATGTACCCCGCTCGCACAGGGTGGCAGCGGCCACCGCGCCACCGGCGCTATTCGACCGTCACCGACTTGGCCAGATTGCGCGGCTGATCGACGTCGGTGCCCAAGCTGACGGCCGTATGATAGGCGATCAGCTGCACCGGCACGGCGTAGACCAGCGGCGTGACCGTCGCCGGCATTGTCGGCATCGTTAGCGTCACCACCGATTGACCGGCGACGGCGTCGGCGCCCTTGGCGTCGGTCACCAAAATCAATCGACCGCCGCGCGCCGCGACTTCCTGCATGTTGGAAACGGTCTTGTCGAACACCCGATCGTGCGGCGCAATCACCACCACGGGCATGGTCTCGTCGATGAGTGCGATCGGGCCGTGCTTGAGTTCGCCGGCCGCATAGCCCTCGGCGTGGATGTAGGAGATTTCCTTAAGCTTCAACGCGCCCTCAAGCGCAATCGGATAGCTGGTGCCACGTCCAAGGTAGAGGACGTCCCGGCATTTTGAGAGCTCGCGGGCAAGTTGCTCGATCTGCGGTTCGAGCGCGAGCGCTTCGGTCAGATGTCGCGGCACCTCGATCAGTGCACGGACGAGTTTCTGCTCGTCGCTCTCGGTGAGCACGCCACGGGCGCGGCCCGCGGCAATCGCCAGCGTCGCCAATGCCGCCAGCTGGCAGGTGAAGGCCTTGGTCGAAGCGACGCCGATTTCCGGCCCAGCCAGCGTCGGCATCACGATGTCGCTTTCGCGAGCGATCGTCGAGGTCGGCACGTTGACGACAGAGAGGACATGCTGACCGTGCTCGCGCGCGTAGCGGAGCGACGCCAGCGTGTCGGCAGTCTCACCCGACTGCGAAACGAAAATCGAAAGCGCGCCTCGATCGAGCGGAACGTCGCGGTAGCGGAACTCGGATGCGATATCGACTTCGACCGGTAATTTCGCAAAGCGCTCGAACCAATAGCGCGCGACCATGCCGGCGTAATACGCAGTGCCGCAGGCGGCGATCGAGATGCGCTTGAGTGTGCGAAAATCGAACGGCAGCGCCATCGGCAGTTCGACGCGCTCCGCCACCATGTCGAGATAATGCGCCAGGGTGTGGCCGACGACTTCGGGCTGCTCGTAGATCTCCTTCGCCATGAAATGGCGATGATTGCCCTTGTCGAGCAGCAAGATTGACGCCTGCGACTTGAGCACGGTGCGATGCACGAGCTTGCCGTTGGCATCGCGGATTTCAGCGCCGTTGCGATGGAGAACGGCACAGTCGCCGTCTTCCAGATAACTCACCATATCGGTGAACGGCGCCAGCGCGATCGCATCGGAGCCGACGAACATCGCATCCTCGCCAAAGCCAATCGCGAGCGGCGAGCCACGACGCGCGCCGATCAACAGGTTCTCCTCGCCGGCAAACAGAAACGCCAGCGCGAACGCGCCGCGCAGCCGCGGCAATGCCGCCGCAACCGCATCGACCGGAGACAAGCCGCGCTTTAGCTCCTCGCTGACGAGGTGCGCCACCACCTCGCTGTCGGTTTCGGTTGCGAATTTGGCACCCTTGCCTTCCAGCTCGCGGCGCAATTCGCTGAAATTCTCGATGATGCCGTTGTGCACGACGGCAAGGCGCTCGGTGGCGTGCGGATGCGCGTTGTTCTCGGTCGGCCGCCCGTGCGTCGCCCACCGGGTGTGGCCGATGCCGATCGTTCCCGACAATGGCTCGCGCAGGAGCTTGCCTTCCAGATTCCTGAGCTTGCCTTCGGCGCGCCGCCGCGTCAGCACGCCGTGTTCAAGGGTGGCTACGCCCGCCGAATCGTAGCCGCGGTATTCGAGGCGCTTAAGCGCATCGATCAGCAGTGGTGCGACCGGCTCGCCGCCGATGATCCCGACAATTCCGCACATCCCTGTGGTGGCCTCCTCGGCCGCTGTCGCAGCGGAACCCGCCCGGCGGTTATCCGTTTGGGCGCAATCCTAGCCAAGACCAAATAAAAAAAAGTTTCGCCGGGTAACAGCCCAATGCGCAGCCATCAGATGCAAAATACCGCCTAATCGCGTGAATGCGCTCGCTTTTTGCCGAGCGCCTTCAAATCGCGCAAGCGCGCTGCACCGTTTTCCTTAACGACCTGACGCCCACGCCCGAGAGCCAGCGCGCCCGCCGGCACATCCTTGGTGATAACCGAGCCGGAACCGATGTAGGCGCCTGCTCCAATCTCGATTGGCGCCACCAGGGCCGAGTTGGAGCCGATAAAGGCGCCGTCGCCGATCTTGGTGCGGTGTTTATCGCTGCCGTCGTAATTGCAGGTGATGGTGCCGGCCCCGATATTTGCGCCGGCGCCGACAACCGCATCGCCGATGTAGCTTAAATGATTGGCCTTGGCGCCCGCCTCGATCGAAGCTTCCTTGACCTCGACGAAATTACCGACGCGCGCACCGTCCCCGAGCCGAGTTCCGGGTCGCAGCCGCGCGAATGGTCCGACCGATGCGGCCTTACCGACGTGAGCACCGGCAAGATGCGAAAACGAATGGATCACGGCCCCGTCCTCGACCGTTACTTTTTCCCCGAACACGACATACGGTTCGACGACGACGTCCTTGCCGAATTTGGTGTCGGCAGAGAGAAACACGGTCTCCGGCGCGATCAGCGTAACGCCTGAATCGAGCGCCGCGTCGCGCAGGCGCCGCTGCGCAACAGCTTCCGCTTCGGCGAGTTGGCTTTTGGTGTTGATGCCGCGCACTTCGTCCTCCTCGACTTCGATCGCGACCGCATCGAGCTTCATGCTGCGCGCGATCTCGATTGCATCGGTCAAATAAAACTCGCCTTTGCGATTGCGGTTGCCGATCCGCTCCAGGATCGCAAGCGCATGCACACCGGCAAGCGCCATGATGCCGCCGTTGCAAAGGCTGATGGTGCGTTCGCTCGCACTGGCATCGGCCTCTTCGCGGATGGCGATCAGCCGATCCCCGTCAACGATGAGCCGGCCGTAGCCGGCCGGGTCGGCGGGCCGGAATCCAAGCACGGCAATCGCGGCGCCGGCGGCCAGTGGCGCGCGCAGGCGTTCGAGCGTTGTCGCCCGAATGAGCGGCGTGTCGCCATAGGCGATCAAAACATCGTCGCAACGCCGCTCGATCGCCGCTTTAGCCGCCAGTACCGCATGCGCCGTTCCACGCCGCTCTTGCTGCACAAAACATTCGGCGTCCGGCAGAACGCGCCGCGCTTCCGCCTGGACCGCCTCCTGCCCGGGGCCAACGACGACAGCTGTCGCCGTGACGCGAGCGTCGGCGATCGCATCCAGCACATGCGCAAGCAACGAACGGCCGGCGATGGCATGCAAGACCTTGGGCCGCGCTGAGCGCATACGGGTGCCCTCGCCGGCCGCGAGCACGATTGCAAGGCAGGTTCGTGCCGTCATGAACGAGCTCTCCGCGGCGCTCTCATAGCCGAGCAAGCTCGCCATGACGAGCGCCCGCAGGGCACGCATCGCGCCGCGAATGACAATTTAAGAGTTCCAACGCGACCGCCAGCGGCAGTTCAAGCACTGGAATCTGCTATTTTACGATTGATTCGGCGAAAGATACCCGGAGCGGATGCATGCCGGAGGGAGCGCGATTTGTGAACGCGACCTCAAAAACAAGAGCTGGCGCTCAGGCCGCTTTCACCATGCAGCGGCTTTGGCGCCAAGCGGTGTGGGGTTGCATTGCCGCGGCCGCGGTGCTGCTCGCTGTCCTCGCGGCCTTCACTGACATCGGCTCGCAGCGGGCAGCGCTGGTCTTTGGTGCTTCGAACGCCGCGCCAGCCCCGCATCCGCAAACTGCGCAAACCAGCCAAGCTGTTGCACAAACGACGACCCAAGCCCCGTCGCGTTCGCTGGACGCCGATTATGTGGTTCGGCAATTGACGCAGACAGTTCGCGGTCTTGCCGATGACCGCGACCGCATGATGAAGCGGCTTGCCGCAATCGAGCGCAATGTCGACGATATGACTGGTTCGATCACCCAGCAGATCGAAGCGGTCAAAGCCGCAAGCACTCCCCCCGCTGTGCCGTGGCTTAACACTGCGTCCATAGCGCCGATCGCTGCTCCGGAAACATCGCCGCCGGCCGGCTGGGAACCGACGCCGCGGCCGAGTTCGACGGCGCCCGCCGACGCGCAGACACCGCCCGACGCCGCTACAATTCCGGCCAACGCCGCTGCAGCTCCAGCCAATGCTGCCTACGGCGCCGAAATCGGCAGCGCTGCTTCAATTAAGGCCCTACACGCACGCTGGGCCGGAATCCGCTCGGCCCACCTGCAAATTCTTGACGGCTTAACGCCGGTCGTGGCGCTGCGGGAAAATCCGCGATCGCATAAGACCGAGTTGCGGCTCGTGGTCGGACCGTTTGCCAATGCGGCCGCGGCGGCGCAGCTGTGCGCGTCGCTGACTGCTGTCCGGCTGTCCTGCTTTCCGACCATGTTCGACGGTCATAACCTCGCGCTGGAATGATCGACGCTGTATGGTGCGGCGTATGGCCGAAGTGATCATGCCGCGCCGACTGTTTCTACCAACTGCCCGTCAGACAAACTGGCTCCTTGTCATCGCCTTCCTGTCGCTGGGGGAGGCGCTCTATCTGCGTTATCAGGCGATGGAAAACAGCGTGGTATCGATCGCCTGCCAGGGCGGGCTCGGCACCTGGTTATGCGGCACATTCCGGCTGGCGATCGTGCTCTACGACCATCAGGTCTTTGGCGGGGTCGCGCTCGCTGTCGCGCTGCTCAATCTCATTCGGCCGTCGCTCATCCTGTTTGCGGTGGCGCTCGCCGCGGCGGCTTTCGGCGTGGTCATGCACAATGCCGACCTTTCGGCACTTGCTGCCGGCCTGCTCATCCTGAGCTTGGCGCGTCCCGTGCCAGCGCCAAGATAATTGCGAGACCGATCAACGCGCCGCAGAACCAGACTGACTGCCAGTTGGCGAAGCTTTCGTTGAAGACGATGTAAACGGCCGAGACTGCGAAAACCGCTGCGGCAGCCGTCTCGGCGACCGCCCACTGTCCCGCAGGACGCGGCATCGAAACGAGCAACACCAGGAACGGCACCGCGGCCGCAGTCAGCGGCGCAAACGGAATGTCGCGGTAGCGCGGATCGAACACCAGGCCGAGTGCTGCTTCGACCGTGACCAGCATTAGCCCGATCAACGCGCCGCCCAGCGCCCAATCGAAGCCATCGCGGCGTCCCCGATTGCCAAGGAGCGATGCGAACGACGGTGTTGAGCGGCCGGCAGCGTAGGCGGCGGCGCAGATGATCGGAGCAGCGGCGGCAATCGCGGCGAAGGCAAGCGAACGCAGCCAGCTCCCCGGGCTGAAGCTGTCGATCGTGACCGTCTCGATCACCCAACCGAAAAGGATACCGGGAACAAGCGCCAGTGCGGCGATCCTCAGCCATTGCGATGCCGAGACGCCCTTCTCGCGTCCGGAGAAAAACGCCGCGCCGAAGGTCAGGGCCGCCAACAGTACACCAGCCAGCGCCTGGACGACCCAGTGCGGATGATCCGAGACCGTGCCGTCGAAACTGAATTTCGGTGCGCCGGTCGCGCGGTCGATGATGCCCCAATAGCCGCCGACCGCCCCTTCGAGCTCGCGTTTCCACGGCTGATCGAACGCCTCGATGACGTTCATCCGGAAATGTTCGCGTTTTGCCAGCGCCATCGCTTCCAGAATGGCGCGTGCCTGGTTGGACGGCGATGGCCGCGCGCCTTCGCGCATCCGGCCGGCGCTCGGCCAGCCGAATTCGCCGATGACGATCTCTTTGCCGGGGAACGCGGCGGCTACCCGCGCACGGATGGCCGCCACGTGGGCGGCCGCCCGAGTTGCCGGTATCGGGAAGTCCTCCCAATAGGGCAGGACATGGATGGTGATGAAATCGACTGCGCTCTGGACGTCGGGATAGCGTAGCCAGAATTCCCACACATCGGCGTAGGTGACCGGCATCGGCACCTGCGCTTTGACCTGGCGGACGTAACCAATGAGGTCGGTCGACGACATTTCGCCGCGCAGCAGGACCTCGTTGCCGACGACCACAGCAGCGATAACATCGGGATACGCTTTGGCGAGCACGACGGTGGTTTCGATTTGCTGGCGGGTCTTGACCGGATCGCTTGAGACCCAGATGCCGTGCAGGACCTTCAACCCATGGCGTCTGGCGCTCTCCAGCACGTCGGCACGGCCATCGTCGACCGAGTAGGTACGAATACAGTCGGTGTACTTCGATAATAATGCCAGATCCTGTTCGATCTGCGCCGCCTCGACGCGGGTTCCCTCGACCAGCGGATTCTGAGCGTCGCGGAACGGCGCGTAAGACAGGCAATAAGGCCTACCAACGGACGCCGTCGGCGAAGCGATCTGGATCGGCGCGCCCAGCCACCACCAAACCCCGCAAACCACAAGCGCGGTAACCACAAACGACGCGAGCGCTGAGCCGGTCGCGGGGCGTCCTCTGCTAGCGGACATGGACAGCCATTAACCTTGCAATCGCCTCGTGCCAAGATCGGTGCGAGGATCAGCGGCTGCGTCCCGATACGCGCTGGACAAACCCGCGGAGTTGGGGTGTTGTCACGCGGGGTCCGCCTAGAAGATGCCGCACGGGCGGCGCAATCAGGTGGCTAGGGAAACGTCCCCTTCTCGATTCTAAAACTTAAGAAGACCATGCATCATCGTGTGTTGAGCCTAGCTGGCGGACTGTGCGCCGCCTTATTGTTCACTGCGGTCACACTCGGCGCGTTCAGTCAGGGGGCGCTCGCACAGACCAACGATCCCAAGGCCGCCGACAAGCCCGCGGCGGCAGGCCAGGAACCGGCGAAAGAACCGCAAAAAGTCGACGAATTCGCCGAGGCGCAACATGCGCTCACCGGTCCCGCTGGTAATCCCGAATGTGTCTGGCTCGGCCGCCGCGTTGTCAGCCTGCTGTGGCGCGACGATCTCGATACCGCCTTTCGCCATCTCGATCTCTACGATCGCTTTGGCTGCCCAAGTGCCCACATCCAGGCGTCGTTCCGCTGCCTGATCCTGCACGGCAACAACATAGACCCGAAGGCCGCCGACAGCCTTAGCGGCCGGGTCCAATCGTGCTGGATCAACCCGGTATCGCCCGCCATTTCAATCCCAGCGGCAGCAGCCCCGAGCCCAACGACCAGCCGATAACGCTGCCGTTGTTTTGGTCGCGCCGAACCGACAAAAAAAGTTCGGGACTCAAAGCCCTTGTCTTGAATTTGCCATTACCTCCGCCTAATTTTTGTTCGCCGGTCGCAGGTCGCCTATTTCCTTAACTGTCGAGCCTACGGGGACGGGTTCGGCGCGTCGTATCCTCACTCCCCTCGTGGTTATGCATTCAATGCGCACCGTAGCTGCCGTGCTCGCGCTTGTAGCGTGCGTGCATGCCGGCTTGTGGGCCTCGCTACGAACCAAAGAAGCGGCTCCGGATTTCACTGGACAGCTTGCCAGCGTTTCCTACGCGCCGTTTGTCGCCTCCGCGCATCCGGATTGGGGCGAACGCCCAACTGTCGAACAAATCCGCGCCGACCTCAAAGCCATAGCGCCCTATACCCGCGCCATCCGCACCTATTCGTCGACCGGCGGTGCGGAGCTGGTGCCGCCGATCGCCGCCGAATTCGGCCTTAAGGTCACGGTCGGAGCCTGGATCGACAAAAACCAGGAGCGTAACGAGCGGGAAATCCGCTCGGCGCTCGATCTCGCCCGCCACAACAGCAACGTTAACGCCATTGTGGTCGGCAACGAGACGATGCTGCGGAACGAGACCAGCGCCGAAGATCTCATAAAGCTCATCCAGCGGGTGAAAAAATCTAGCCCCGTCCCGGTGACGACTGGCGAAAATTGGTCAGCGTGGATCGAACACCCGGAGCTGGCCTCGGCGGTAGACTTCATCGCCGCGCATATCTTGCCGTATTGGTCGGGGATCGAAGGCTCAAAGGCGGTCGATCATACGATCGAGATCTACGACAAGCTGCGGCGTCTGCATCCGGGCAAGCGTATCGTGATCGCCGAGTTCGGCTGGCCCAGTGCCGGCTACAACTTTCGTAACGCGAACCCCGGCCGGATGGAGCAGGCAGCCATTGTCCGCGACTTCGTGGCGCGCGCCGAGGCCTACGGCATCGATTACAACGTCATCGAGGCAATAGATCAGCCGTGGAAGACCGCCGAAGGCGGCGTCGGCCCTTATTGGGGCCTGCTCGATTCATCGCGTCAGCCGAAATTCTCGTGGACCGGTCCGATCACCGATCCGGACTACATCAAGCAGGCCGGCCTTGCCGTGCTGTTCGGACTTCTCTTGTCGTTGCCGATCCTCGCTATCAGCGGCGTAACCACCGCGCAGGCGTTAATGCTCGCCGGATCGGCCAACCTGGTGGGTGCCTGGGTTGCAGCCATCGCCGCGTTCTGGAACGGCCATTATTTTGTCCCCGGTGCCGCCTTTGCGCTCGGGCTTGGCGTGCTCCTGTTGATACCACTGGTCGCTATCGCGCTGGCGCGCGTCGAGGAGATCGCCGCCATCGCCTTGGGGCGTGGGCCGCGGCGGCTTACCCATTCTCCGCCGCTGGTCCCCGACGCCTTCGCGCCGAAAGTGTCGATCCATATTCCGGCCTGTCGCGAACCGCCGGAAATGTTGAAGGCGACACTCGATGCCATCGCCCGGCTCGACTACCCCAATCTGGAATGCGTTCTGGTCATCAACAATACGCCCGATCCGGCGCTATGGCGGCCGGTCGAGGAACACTGCAGTACGCTGGGCGACCGGTTCAAATGCATCAGGGTTGAAAATCTCATCGGTTACAAGGCGGGCGCGCTCCGGCTGGCGCTGGCGAACACTGCGAGCGACGCCGAAATCATCGGCGTGATCGACGCCGATTACATGGTTGATGCGGATTGGCTCAAAGCCCTGGTGCCGCTGTTCGCCGATCCGCGGGTCGGCCTCGTTCAATCGCCCCAGGACCACCGCGACGGCGACCGCTCGGTGCTCCATCGCGCCATGAACGCCGAATATGCGGGTTTCTTCGATATCGGCATGGTGCAGCGGAACGAAGCCAACGCCATCATCGTGCACGGCACGATGTGCCTGATCAGGCGCGCCGCGATCGAGGAGGCTGGCGGCTGGTCGAGCGACACCATCGTCGAGGACAGCGACATCGGCCTGGCGCTATTGGAGCGCGGCTGGCTCGCGCACTACACCAACCGCCGCTACGGCTACGGCCTATTGCCGGACACTTTCGAGGCTTACAAGCGGCAACGCCAGCGCTGGGCGTTTGGCGGCATGCAGCTTGTGCGCAAACATTGGCGGCATTTGTTGCCGGGGGCGGAAAGCCTGTCGCGGGAGCAAAAGCGCGAATATGGCCTCGGCTGGCTCAACTGGCTCGGCGCGGAGAGCGTCGGCGTTGTCGTCGCGCTTCTCAACATCGCCTGGGTGCCGGTGGTGGCGTTCGCCAACATCGCCGTCCCTGACCGGATTCTGACAGTACCGATCCTGGCCTCATTCATTGTCTCCGTCGCCCACTTCGCCGCTCTCTACCGGCTGCGGGTGCGTATACCGATCGGCCAGATGTTCGGTGCGGTGTTTGCCGCCATGTCCATGCAATGGACGGTGGCGTATGCGGTCGGCGCCGGCGTGTTCAAGGAGCGGTTGCCGTTCCTGCGTACTGCCAAGGGCGGCGCGACGCGCAAGGGCGACTTCCCGGCCTTCTGGGAAGGCGTGATTGCGGCGTTACTCCTGATCGGGGCGCTGACGCTGGTCGTCAGCAACTACAAACAGGTCCGCGAAATCAACATCTTCGCCGTGGTTCTTGTGGTTCAGAGTTTGCCGTTCCTCGCGGCGGTCGCGATGGCCGCCATCGAGGGCACGCGGCTTAACTCGTTCGCCTATTGGCGGGCGCTCGAGGCCCGGGCGCTCGAGTTGCTGCCGCGGTCCAAGAGCATCGCCGAACCGGCGAAGCTGCCGGCGGAAAACCGGGTCGAAGCGGCGCAGTAATCGTCAGCCGGCGAGCGCCGTTTCCGCGAGCCGCACCCAGTAAGACGTCCCGACCGGGATCGCCTCGTCATTGAAGTCGTAGGCCGGATGATGCAGTCCGGCGCTGTCGCCGTTGCCGATCCAGATGAAAGCGCCGGGGCGCTCCTGGAGCATGTAGGCAAAGTCCTCCGCGCCCATGATCGGGGGAGCATCAGTGATCACCTTGTCCTTGCCGGCAATTTCGGCCGCGACCTCCGCGGCAAATGCCGTCTGCTGCTCCTCGTTCACCAGCACCGGATATCCCTGCGTGTAGGTGAGCTTGGCCTTGGCCCCGTAAGTCTGCGCGGTCCCTTCCACGACCTGGCTGATGCGCTTTTCAAGAAGCTTGCGCACGTCGGCCGACAGGCTGCGCACGGTGCCGCGCAGCTGCGCGTACTGCGGGATGACGTTTTCAGTCTCGCCGGCGCGGAACACGCAGACCGAAATGACCGCGGCATCGAGCGGATCGACGTTACGCGCCACGATCGACTGCAATTGGGTGACGATCTGAGATCCCACCAGAACGGTATCGACGCCGCGATGCGGCCACCCGGCATGCGCGCCTGTGCCTTCGAGGTCGATGACAATGGTGTCGGTCGAGGCCATCAGCGGCCCGGAGCGGATGGCGAATTGCCCGACGGCCAAACCCGGGCCGTTGTGCATGCCGTACACCTGCTGGATGCCGAAGCGATCCAGCAGGCCGTCCTTGATCATGGCGCGGGCGCCGGCGCCGCCCTCCTCGGCCGGCTGGAAGATGACGACGGCGGTCCCCGTAAAGTTACGGGTGTCGGCGAGATACTTGGCCGCGCCGAGCAGCATCGCGGTGTGGCCGTCATGGCCGCAGGCGTGCATCTTGCCCGGTACTGTCGACTTGTACGGCAGGTTGGTCGCCTCTTCGATCGGCAGCGCATCCATGTCGGCGCGCAGCCCAACGACCTTGCCGCCCGCTTTCCGTCCGCGGATGACGCCGACGACACCGGTCCGGCCGATGCCGGTCGCGACTTCGTCGCAGCCGAAGCTCTTGAGCTTTTCCGCAACCGCCGCCGCCGTGCGGTGCACGTCGTACTGAAGTTCCGGATGAGCGTGGAAATCTCGCCGCCACGCGGTGATTTCCGGGTGCAGGTCGGCAACGCGGTTCACGATCGGCATCGTATGATCCTCGTTCGGCGCTACCCGGCCCGCCGCACAGTGTAGCAAATGGCCGGCAGGAAGCGACACGTGATCGTTTCCCGAATTCCGCCGACGCAGTATGCTTTCTGTTAACGCGATGCCGGGGAGCGACGAGGAATGCAATGGCCGAAAGCCCGAAATACGACCTCCTTCTCCGCGGCGGGCGCGTCATCTGCCCGGCGTCCAATATTGACGGCATCCGCGACGTAGCGATCCGCGACGGCCGCATCGCGGCGGTCGAACAAACCATCCTGCCGTCGAGCGCGGCGGAGACGATCGACGTTTCCGGCAAGCTGGTACTGCCGGGCCTGATCGACACCCACGGCCACGTCTACCAATACGTCACCGGACGTTTCGGCTTAAACCCGGACATGGTCGGCGTGCGCTCAGGCGTGACCACCGTGGTCGATCAGGGCGGTCCCTCATGCATGACGCTGCCCGGCTTCCGCCGCTTCATCGTCGAGCCGGCGGAGACGCAGATTTACGCGTTTCTCTCCGCCTATCTCGTCGGCGGCCTGGAGGGCCATTACTACCCCAATCTCTACAGCCCCGACTGCGTCGACGTTGACGCCACGCGTGACGGCCGCCAACGCCAACAAGGACATCGTGCGCGGCATCAAGGGCCATGCCGAGATCGGCGGCTTCGCGCGCTGGGGCATCAAGGTTCTGGAAATGGCCGCCGAGATCGGCCGCCGCTCCGACCTGCCGCTCTACGTGCACTTCGGCACGCTGTGGGGACTGCCGGAGAGCGGCGCCAACGGCGAGGACGCCGACACCATCCTGGAGCGCGTCATCCCGAAGCTGCGCGCGGGCGACATTCTCGCCCATCCGTTCACGCGGCATCCCGGCGGTTTCGTCAATCGGCAGGGCGAGGTTCACAAGGTCATTCGCGCCGCCCTCGACCGCGGGCTCAAGATCGACGTCGGCCACGGCAGCCATTTCTCCTATCGCCTTGCGCGCAAGGCACTCGATGCCGGCATCGTGCCGCACACGCTCGGCGCCGACATGCACGGCTACAACACCGAGGTCCCGGCCCCCGCCGGCACGCCCGACCAGCATTACGACGACGAGAACCATCCGTTCCGCGGCCAGGCGCGCTTTAGCCTCACCCAGGCGATGAGCTCAATGATCGCGCTCGGCCTGCCGCTCGAAACCGTGGTGCCGATGGTCACGCTGCATCCGGCGCAGATGCTCGGACTGACCGATCGGCTCGGCGCACTCACGCCCGGTTTCACCGCCGACATATCGGTGCTGTCGGACGATCGCGGCCGCTTCGTCCTCCGCGACAACGAGAACACCGAGGTGATCGCCGAGCGGCTTATTCGGCCGGCCTTCTGCCTGCGCGCCGGCAAGCGCTTTGACGCGGACTCCCCGATCCTGCCGCAAGCCATCGCAGCCTAGTTCCCGCCAGATCGCGGGCCGGCCAAGCCGGCACTGGTAACTGGCGGGGCTTTTGCGTATGGAGTGCGCGCACGAGCGCGTAGCTCAGTCGGTAGAGCACGTGACTTTTAATCACGGGGTCGTGGGTTCGATCCCCACCGCGCTCACCAGGTAAATCGATTAGTTAAGGCGCCTTCGAGATAGCAATGCTTCCTAGAAAAATGGGTTGGCAAGCACATGGGAAGCGACTTGCGGACTAGGGAAATGGGCGTCACCCCCAAAGCTCCGATCGGACAACGGTTCTCGCATGTCTACCTCGACCGCGGCGAGCCCGTCGGCGAGAGCGCGCGCATGCGGGTCAGGATGAGAGGCCTCGTTGTCTCTATAGACGCCCTCAGAACCTCGACGATCGTTGAAGATGAATTGGGTGTTGAATTCACCAGTTGGTCCAGTTCTTCCGAACTGCCGAAATTCGAGACATTCTCTGTTTGGTGACGGTCGCTTATCGCCACCTCGTCGCGAAATCGCGGCATGTTGGAGACCTTTACACCGCCCAATGGCTCGGTGGAGTAGAGCGAATTTTTGAGGAAGAGAATGTCCACTATTGCGTCGACCCGAAAGGGGGCGTCCATTTTAGATTTGACCACGAATTCGCTCACGTTACCGCAGCTGCGATGGCCGCCCTGCGGGAGCCGCGATACGCAAACTTCTCTGACGCTTTCAACAAGGCTATGACCGCTCTTGCCGAAGCTCCCCCCGACGGCAAAGGCGCCATTCGATCGACGTTCACTGCAATCGAAGGGTTGGTTTGCTTGATGTTTCCCGATCTACGTCGGCTCGCTGCAGGCGCTGCCGGTCGGCTCGGCCCTTTAATCATCGAAATGTATCCTGGTGACAGACGTGCGCAAGAAGCAGCCGGCGAGCTTGTGGCGTCTTTTCGAAGTTGGATCGATGCCGCGCAGCAATATCGGCACGAAGAGGGGACACCGGACATCGTAGCCCAGCCCCCGCTCGCACTTGCAGTCTATCTGGTCAGCTCCGGCGCCTCGCATCTGCGCTGGCTGGCGGAGCTCGATGTCAACCGTGTTCGAGCAGGATCGGCCGACGCAGCGCAAGACGGTTAGGAGTAGTTTGCCCGCTTGCCCAGAATTGGTGGCGCGCATTGCCGCAGCTGCTTAGACAGCGTCGAGTACGGTATTTTGGCCCAAACTCCACAAGCCCAACGGCAGTGCTGTGCCCATGTGAGCAAAAACGTGACGGAGGCTGACGTGCAGGAGGGCGCGCCGTGCACTGGCGGTGGCGATAGGATTAGAGCTCCTCGTCCTCGCCTACATATGCATTGTTGCGGGGTTCGTGGAAATAGTTCTTCTCTGCTGGGGGGATGGAAAATATTTGAACGCAAAAACGAGTTCGCCATTTTCCGATTTCATCAGAAAATTTAATGAAGCCGTAGCAGAAGAATTCCATCCTTTGGATGGGGAGCTTGGAAATATCCTACCGTTTTGAATTGTCCCGGACTACGCACAGTGCTGTCTTCTCTGATAACGGCTTTGGAGTAGTCAGGGATTGCCGCCAATTCATCGGCGAAACATACGTACGTATCTCCGACAGTCCCGGTGGCTCGGCCCTTATTCTCCACCGTAATTTGAACACGCCAAACCGCGCCCGCGACGGGATTGGGAAATCCTGCGACCATATGAGCACGCATAGAGCTAACGGACGCTCTTGCTTGCATCAGAGCGGCGTCGGCGACCGTTTTGGAGGCAGCAATGGACTCCTTCATGTCGCGCATTTGACGAGACGCGAAGTAGCCCAAACTAGCCGTAGCGATAATCAACCCGATGGTCGCGAAAAACAGCGACGCAGTCCATCTTACAAGCCATCGATCGGCAGATTTTTTTTCATCACGATCCGTGGCTTCCGCGGCAAGCTCCTCTGCGGACTTCGGAGTAGGTATCACTTCTACGAAAAACGGAGCATTCGCGGTGCCTTTTGCCTCAGTTGCGCGTTGTTGCTCGGACTGATCGATGCGGTTTGGTTTTTGAGCTTTGATCTCAGTTGGTGAGTAGATAATAAACGGCAGTGCGACAAACAACCAAATGGCTAATGCGGTCAATCCGCCGAGTGTATATTGTCCCTCAGTTATTTTTGGCATAGCCCAGCCGTCAAATTTCCTCGAATGCTACGCCGTTCAATTCCAGTACCGCAAGACAGCCGGGAAAAGCGCCGCTGGGAATAAGCCTCCTTGACGGCATTCGGAAAGCGATCGCTTTGGCGACCAACAGATAGCGGGTACGCACGGCGTGCCGTCATTGCCCGACGTGACCGGCCCCCCGGCGTCGGTGCGGCCAATGATTTCGGCGACTTGATACACCAACAACCACCTGAGCGCGGGTGGCGCGCCGGGGACACGCCGACGGCGCAGTAACTCACCTCAGTACGATGCGTCGGATTTTCATCAAATCGCGCGCGTTGACGTAGTCACTCGCAAAGAAATTCGATGGTAGCTGAGAACACCTTCTGGCGAATGTCAGCCGCCAGCAACAGGCCAACTGAAAGCCCCGGCACAATCAGTTCGCCGGGGCTTTTTTTGCAGTTCGCCGGGGCTTTTTTTGCTGCAAACGGCGGTCATGAGCCGCAAAAACGCAAAGCGGCAACAGCGCCGTTCAATCAAGCGACCTTTTTTAGCGGCGCGTTGAGCACTTCTGTCGCTGCCTTGGTATAAGTTTCGCCAAGAGTTTTAATTTGCTCGCCAAATGAAGTCAGCAGCGACTGCATGAATTCGGTCTGAATCGGCACTATCTCCAGCAAATCCTTTGCCCGGCTCATTTTATGTGCGTACTCGCGAGCAATAATTATGTTCTTTCTGGCAGCGTCCTTTGCTTTTTCACCTAGCTCCGTCCCACTCAACGGGTGGGTTGAAACCTGCTTCTGAAGAAAATCGAAGTATTTATCCATTGACCCGCGAACTTCCTCTCCGATCTGTTCCACCAGCTGGTCCAGCGTTATGTTCCAATCCGTGATTTTCGCGTTTGCCACTGTGGTATGCTCCTTAAGAAACAGCTGGGGTTGAGCGCGCGTGGAGTCGCAGCGTCAGAGGACCGCAGCGGTCACCCCATGGCGACATTTGTATGCAATTCCCGCGCCTTTTATTGATTTAAGTCAACAGCCATCCCCGTCCCTAAAACCCGAGGACTGAAGAGCTACCGCCCATCATGACACGATTTTACCAACCAGACTTGAGCCGGGATCTTGACAGCCCATTCGCACGAGATGGCAGCGACAAGCTCGTCCGCCGCTCCTATTGGCTGGATATGAACGATCGCACGCTGGTGATGGTGATGGTCAATGGCATCGGCAAAGACCTGACGAACGATGAAAAACGAGCGCATTTGACGGACCTGCGACGCGCGCACCTGATCGACCAGGTCTGTATTCAGGAAGTGCTGCCACCTGAAAAACCCTGAGTGATTGCCGATCGCGGCGAGCAGACGGCTCAAAGGCCAAGCTTGACGGCATCCGGCCAACTCGGCGAGGAATGGCTGACCATTTCGCGCGCCTCGGCGTGCGGCGTCCTTTGGCAGCGCACCGTTCGGCAAATTCGCAGAAGCACCGCGTCGAGCCAGCGCCAGCCGGTTTTGAACACCGCTGCTGCTTGCGCAACGGAGACGGTCGATGGCGCGCGCCG
Organism: uncultured Alphaproteobacteria bacterium; assembly: GCA_963826945.1. Lineage (GTDB taxonomy): Bacteria > Pseudomonadota > Alphaproteobacteria > Rhizobiales > Xanthobacteraceae > BOG-931. Next base: position 87,769 of record CAWGYY010000001.1, read on the forward strand.
GATTTGTCGTCACTGCCGCCGCGGCCGCGATGGCAGGTGCGCTTGCGGGATGCTCGGGCTTGTCGCTTGCCGCGTCCGCCTGGCTAAAGCCGGACCGGACCCCGCAGCTGGAGACCCTGCAGTTCCAATCCGAACCGACCGGCGCTGAGGTGCGCACTGCCCAGGGCCAGACCTGTCAAACACCCTGTTCTCTTGCGGTGGTCGCGGAAAACCAATCGGTGACATTTACGAAGAACGGCTTCATCCCGCAGACCGTTCAGATCACTGTCAGCGCACCGGCGGAGCATTCCTGGTTCGCGAGGAGCAAGCCGCCGACCTTGATGCCCAACCCCGTCGGCGCAGCACTCAAGGCGGTCCCGCCCGAGGTTGTGCCGCCGCCCAAGCCGGTCGCGAGGCAGGAGCCCCCGCCGACCGTTAAACACTACTGGCCCGCCTCCAGGCCGATGGCGGCGCCGCCGGAAGCATCACCCGCTCCGCCACCGCTCACTCAATAAGCGGTTCACGACCGGATAAGGCGTGGCGCTCGGCTGCGCGCGGGGGAAGCGCGATCGGCGAGCACGGCAGCTGCTTCACATTTTGAACCGAAGCGCGGGCCGGAACGACAAATCGATATCGACGAACCGGTGGAGACTCAAATGAGCACCAATCCGACGTTTACGACCACGGCACAGCTTCCGAGTGACGCGGTGGCGGCAAATCACGATTTGTGCTGCAGCGGCTGAAAAATCTGGACTTTCGCAGCGGCTTAATTGCTCTGGGACTGCTCGGATTTCTTGTCGCTTACTTTGACAAGGACTACGGCATTGCCGTCACGTTTCTCTGGATAATCGCCATGGGCATCGATGAAGATATCAACCGCCCTGGAGGACTTATCGACGCGGTGGCAAGGACCCTTCCCGCCATAGCATTGATCATCGCGATGCTGGCGGGTGTTCATCTCTTCTTCGACTGGTGGTTCCTGCCGAACCTGTCGAACATACCGCTATAGTCGTGCGCCAGCGGTCAGCGGCTGCCGATCCTGCTGGCGCAGCCGCTTCAGGCCACAACGCCGCTCAGTTGGCAGCCTTGGCCGATGACTCGTCGGCCTTCGGCGCGGCGGGCGCAGGCGTCGCGGCGGCCGGCTGGGCGGTCTGCTCTTAAGTCGTGGCCACAACAATCGGTGTGGCGTTAGCGGCGTGAGCGCCGTACTCGCAGGCTACCGCTTGATGGGCCGTGCCCAGTGCGAGGGCCAGAGCCGTGAGAACGATGAGCTTCTTCATAGGTCGCATCCTCTCAATTTAGAGTAGCTGCTGCCACCCGGCTTGACCTTTACATACCACACGCGCCGCGCCGTGAACAGCATCCGCTCCATGCTCTCCCCGCGCCGCTGCCGTGTCTCTCGACAAGGTAGCGCAGACGAGACAGTCGCTATACCCTGTGCCTATGGAACCGCCGCGCGGCATTTATAGAGAACGCAAGGGTTGGGGCGATCAGGACAGTGCTCACGTCAAATACGACGAACATCAAGAGCTCGACGTCCCGGAAGATCGCTACCGCGCCCGCGGCTACCAGCCGCCATTTGAGCAACTGCCATGGAAAGACGAGAGTGCTAACGACAACGCGTAGCGGCCCCAAAGGCGGGAAGCGCGGCACCATGGCCGGTGGCGCCGGCCTGCCGATCGCGTCTTAACTCGTCTGGTCGACGCGGTATTCAACCGCTTCAAGCGGCATTTGAAGGAAGTCACGAGGAATGGTCATGACGATGAAGCAGATCGTCGCGACGATTTTGCCGGCAGCCAGCCTCCTGCTCGCAGGCGGATTGATCTGCGCCGCGGGCGAGTACGGACCGGGTGTCAGCGACGCCGAGATAAAGATCGGCAACGCCATGCCCTATAGCGGTCCGGCTTCGGCTTTGGGCGCCACCGGAAAAGCCGAAGCCGCCTACTTCAATATGATCAATGAGCAGGGCGGCATCAGCGGCCGCAAGATCAAATTCATCAGCCGCGACGACAGCTACAGCCCGCCGAAGACCGTCGAAGTGGTTCGCAAGCTGGTCGAGCAGGACGAGGTGCTGCTGATGTTCAGCGTGCTCGGCACCCCGCCCAACACCGCGATCCAGGGTTACCTGAACGACAACAAGGTCCCGCAACTGTTCGCCGTCTCCGGCGCCGACAAGTGGAACAATCCCAAGAAATATCCGTGGACGATGGGCTGGCGACCGAGCTATCGCGTCGAGGCGCGGATCTATGGCGGCTATATCCTCAAGAACCTGCCCGACGCCAGGATCGGCGTGCTCTATCAGAACGATGATTTCGGCGAGGACTATCTTGTCGGCCTGCGCGAGGCGCTTGGCGACCGGGCGGACAAAATGATTGTCGCCACGCAGAGCTATGAAACCACCGACCCAACAATCAACTCGCAAATCGTGGCGTTACAGGCGAGCGGCGCCAACGTTCTGGTGACCGCGGCCATCCCTAAATCTGCCGCGCAAGCGATCCGCAAGGTCTACGACATCGGCTGGAAGCCGACGCATTTCCTCACCTCGGTATCGATTTCGGTCGGGGCGGTGATGCAGCCCGCAGGACTCGAGAAATGCGTCGGCATCATCACGGCGGGCTATCTCAAGGACCCGACCGACCGGCAGTGGCTGGACACGCCCGACTACAAGGAATGGCTGGCCTGGATGAAGAAATACAACACCGCGGGCAATATCGCCGACAGCTACAACGTCTACGGTTACGCGTTGGCGCAGACCATGGTCGCCGTGCTCAAGGCGAGCGGCGATACTCTCACCCGCGAAAACGTGATGAAGCAGGCAACCAGCATCCACAATCTTGCGGTGCCGATGCTGCTGCCGGGCATCACCCTCTCCACCAGCGCGGACGATTTCGCCCCGATCAAACAGATGCAATTGGAGAAGTTCGACGGCGCGACCTGGCAGCCGTTTGGCGAAGTGCTCTCGGGGATCGGCAACTGACCTCGACGTGAAGTAAAAACGTTGCGGCCAATCAAGACGGCGGCACGCTTCTTTCCTGGGTCAGCGACACGTCGCAGGTTCGGCACTCAAAGGTGTACAGCTCCGGCAGGCCGTGAAAGCGCAGCGTCTTTCGGACGAGCCGCATCGGCTGCGCGCAGATTGGGCAACGCGGCGGCGTGTGTGCGGAGGTGTTGGCGCTTTCGTCGGACATAAACGTGACCGGTTCTTGGAACGCACCTCGATGGGCGCGGCGGCGGCATCGGCGGACCACTGGCGCGGCGCACCACTCGGCGCTCGGACCCGCTGGTCGCAGGAAATGGGAACGGAACATTGCTGCGGAGTGGCCGCGGGATTAATGTTTGGCAATCGGAAGTGCGCCACCCTTCGCCGCGCACCGGTGGCTTTGAAGGTGATGCGCCGCTGCCGTGGCAACAGACCGAGGCCATTTCTCGGCCTTAATTGCGGGATCGCGGTTCGATCGCGCTCGCATTTGCGATTTGTCGCAGTTGACCGACTCATTTACACACTCGCAAAACGAAAGCCGATTTCATTCTGCGGGGGTTTCGATGAACCTGAGAGCCTTCAGGCCCTTCATCTTTATCGGGGCGACCGCGTTCTTGCTGGCGGCATGTGCAAGCCAGCCATTTTGGGCTCCAGCCCCGGAGCCACCCCCGCCACCGCCACCGGTCGCTGAGTACCCGCCACCGCCGCCGCCTCCTGGCGGGCCGCCGCCTCCCGGTGCGGAATACCCACCACCTCCCCCAGGCGGTCCGCCGCCGCGCGCAGAGTACCCGCCACCTCCGGGCGTTCCGCCGCCTCCAGGCGCGATGCGGCCGGCGGCGAAGCCAATGCGCGAGGCTTGCCACGCCGACTTGCTGCAATTCTGTGCCGGCGTTCCGCCGGGCGGCGGCGGCAAGGTCAAATGCCTGAAGGCACACCGTCCGCAATTGTCGAGGTCATGCCGAGCCTATCTCGCGTCACGGCGCGCGATGTGACCTCCTCGCAGAGCGTGTATTAATCGACGGCTGCTCGGACCGATCGTCGAACCGGGCAGCCGCGTTGAAGCTGGCAGCGCTTCACGAATGTCGCTGGGCGCCGGCGCTGTTGGAGCGCCATCGCTTCAGTCTAAGGCTCAAGATTCTGCGGTTTACAACCGCTGCCTTCCGCGGCACCGAATGCCTTGTCCTTCGGAATAACGCGAACCGGCTGATAATAGTCCCACGGATATTTGCTCGCCGACGGCTCCTTCACCTTATAGAGCGTCAAGTCATAAAGCACCCGGCCGTCGGGTCTGATCGTGGCCTCCTGACCGAAATAATCGGCCGGCATTTCGCGCATCTTGCGGTTGACGTGCGCCCGTCGTCGCTGCCGGTCGCTTGAACGGCTTTTAGGTAATGACGCACCGACGCGTAGACTGCGGCCTGTTCCTTGGTCGGCATTTTCTGATGACGGGCAAACATCCGCTCGGCAAATTTCCGGGTCTGCTCGTTCTGATCCCAGTAAAAACCCGACGCGGCATTGAGGCCTTGGGCTGCCGCAAGACCGAGACCGTGGATGTCAGTGATGAAGACCAGGAACGCCGCCAGTTGCTGTCCGGATTCCTGAAGGCGAAATTCCTGCGCTTCCTTGATGGCGTTGATGGTGTCCTTGCCGACGCTGGCAAGCCCGATGAAATGCGCCTTCGACGCCTGGGCCTGGAGCAGAAACGAAGCCAGATCCGGCGATCCCAGCGGATAACGCACGCCGCCTACGACCTTGCCGCCCTGCCGCTCGATTTCGGCGGAAGCGTCGCGCTGCAGCGAAGCCCCCAGGGCGTAGTCCACCGCCACGAAAAACCAGGTTTCGCCGGGTTTTTCGGTTACGCCTTGCACCACGGCCGATGTCAGAGCCCGCGAATTGTCGGTCCAATGGGTGGTGAACGGCGAGCACGCCTTGCCGGTCAAATCCGCCGTAGCCGCACCGCCGATCAACAGGGTCTTTTTTGCTTTGCGGGCGATCTCCTGAACCGCGAGCGCCGCAGAGGAGACCGGCATGTCGGCAATGGCGTCGACTTTTTCGGTGTCGAACCAGCGCCGCGCGATCAGTGCCGCTGAATCGGGCTTTTCGGCAAAATCTTCGTCGATGACTTGAACCGGCACGCCGTTGATGGCGCCGCCGAAATCCTCGACGGCGAGCCGCGCCGCGGTTGCAGCGGCGACACCGCTGGCGTCGGCACCGACCGTGGACTGATTACTCAAAACGCCGATCTTGATGACGCCATCCGATATCTGGGCCGAGGCGTTGTCGATCGATCCGGCCCACAGTAACGCAGTGAAAATCAGCGCAATAGCACTTCGCATCAGCATGTTTCCTAAACGGGCGTCCCAAGTGAACGCAGTAAAATCGGCGGTAAACTAGCGATTTCATTCCGCCGCTGCCACTTGTGCAAGTTCCGTTCCGAAGCGTCAGGAAGAAACGCAGGCCCCCTTGTAACGTTAATCTCGAAGCGCGGTGGAATATTAGGACGCGGCGTGCTTCGGCTTTTCTCCGAGGCCACGCGTCTTTAGTTCTGCGTTTCTGACGCCCGCCTCGGCCCCAAGCTTGCGCCGTCGCCCGGTTGCTCGCTTGGGGTCCTGCTTTGCGCTGCGCGAACTCGCGGCACGCCGATCGGCGCGGAGCATCGGCGCCCGAGTCCATTGCTCCGAAGCCCTGCGATCTGACGCGGCGCGGATTTCAGACAAGTTCCATAAAAACTCGCGCCTGGCGTTAGCCAAGCCGCAATTGCTGTTTGCTACGTCTGATCTTCGTAGGAGGGGTCGTTGCCACTTGCTGACGCACAGTAAGGAACCCGACTATGAAATTCAGATACGCGTTTGCGCTTGCACTTTGCGGTCTTGCTCTCGCACCGGTCGCGGCCTTGGCCGGCGAACAGGAAGACCGGCAAGCCTGCATGAACGACGCCTTGACGGTCTGCTCACAATACATTCCCAACCGCGACCGCATTGCCAGTTGTCTGTTTATCAACCGCAGCCGCATCTCGCCGGCGTGCCAGGCCGTCATGACCCGGCCCAACCAGGCAACGGTGTCGCCCGCGGCGTTGACCAACACGCGCTGAAAGTCGCCGGACCTTAGACTGTTAACGCTGGCGGCTTCACTCGGCCGCCGCCACCTGCGCGGCGCTGCGCTCCACATCGGCCAGCCGGTCGATGATGCGGCGGGCCGCGATGGCGCCGGCATCGGCGGCGATGTCGACCTGCGGCGGGTTTGGCACCAGACTGAGCATCCGCTGCTGAGCCGTGAACACGGCGACGTCCTCGAGAAACGCGGTCCGGACCTGCTCGAATATTTTGTTGGTCGTCTCCGGGTTTTTGACGTCGAAGCTGTGCGCCTGCCCCCAGAAATAATGCGTGGTGGTTTCGGTCTCGGGCGTGATGGCGTTGAGATTACGCATGCTGATGCCGCCAACTCTTTTGCCTTGCGGCGCGCCGGTCCCGGTCGGCGTCGCGCCAACATCCAGGCGCAGGAACGCCGGCGGCGCAAAGTCGATGATCTGCCAGCGATCGACATTGCCGGTAAAACCGCCGACCTTTTTGTAGGTCGGCGGCGGATCCTGGTCGATCACCCAGCGGGTCACCACCACGTTGTTAGGCGCGCGATCGACCTTCACCTGGGCGTGCTCGGCGATCGCTGCATTGCCGATGGTGGTCTCGTGCACGAAAGGCGAGATGCGTCAGGTCGAGAAGATTATCGACGATCAGCTGCCAGTTCGCGTCAACGTGCAGATAGGAGCTCTTCGCGCCCCATTCCGGATCGTCGAGCCAATGGAAATCAGGGATCGCCGCCGGATCGGCGAGAGCCGGATCGCCCATCCATATCCAGATCCAGCGGTAACGCTCCGCCAGCGGATAGGTTTTTGCTTTCGCAGCCTTTGGGATGTGATCCTGGCCGGGAATGCGGACACAGCGGCCGTCAGCGCCGAAACGAAGCCCGTGGTAGTGGCATTGCAGCGTGTCGCCAACTAGCTTTCCCATAGACAGCGGCAGATGCCGGTGCGGACAGCGGTCCTCAAACGCAACCGGATGCCCGTCCTCGGTGCGGAATAAGACGACCGGCTCGCCAAGAATCATGCGGCCGAAAGGCGTGCGGCCAATTTCCTCTTCCGCCGCGGCGACATACCAAAAATTCCGCAGGAACATGGCACGCTCCATGGGTGATGGCGTCGGCACGATGCTCCGACTTCGCGATCATTTTGGCAATAGGCCGAACTTCGCGCGGCGGCTTCGGTTTGCTGCGCGCGCTTGGCAATGCGCGGGCGTTCGTGCAACATGCGCCGAGCCTTCGTGGGCGGCATCGGGAGCCGTTATGTCGATTTTTGCCGTGAACTATCTGTGCCGTGAAGTTCTGCGCGACCACGCCTTCCGCGCCGCCATGAAGGCCGATCCAGCCAAGGCGCTGGCGCCGCTCGATCTCACCGACGACGAGCGCAAGGCGCTGGTCGCAGGCGACGTTGGCGCGCTCTACCGCATGGGCGTCAACGGCTTCCTGATGGGCTATCTCGCCCGCTTCGAGGTTTGCGGGCTCAACGTCGAAATCTACAATCAGCGCATGCGCGCCGTGAAGGTCGACGAGGTCGGAGCGCCGGTCTAGTTCGGCTCCGGTGTTGCTGCCGCTCTCGTGTCTGAAATCATCAAAATCAGTGCCACAATTCCTAGAACAGCGAATGCAGCACCGTAATAGAACACGGCTGCGTGCCCAATGCGGTCCCACAACACGCCGGCGATAACACTCGCGACGAGCTGTAACAGGCCCAGCGTCGTATTGTACCAGCCGATGCCACCGGCGCGCATGCTTTCAGGCACCAGGTGCGAGGCAAACGCTTTGCCTACGGTACGGAATATACCTTGGTACAGGCCATAGAATACAAAGAACGCGGCAATCAAAACGCCATTCTGCGCCAACGCGAAACCCAGATACGTGATCAGAAAAATCGCGAACGCAGCGAGCAGGACATTCCTGCCTCCCCATTTGTCGATCAACCACCCCGATGGATACGAAATCAATGCCGCCACGAGATTGAACGCCGCATAGATCAGAATAGCGCGCTCCAGCGGCACGCCGATATCCCGGGTTCGCAAAATCAGGAATGCATTGCTGGAATTGCCGAGCCCGAACAGCGCGGTCACCAGCAGATACTTCCAGTACGCCGCTGGAAACTGCCGCAGGCCGATGTCGATCTTCGCCTTAGAGGCGACGCCGCCGCGCCGTTCGTTGACGAACAGCACCATGCAGAACGCCAGCAAGCCCGGGATGATGGCAAAATAGAAAACCGAGCGGATGCCGACGTGCAGCGAATACAGAAGAAATACCGCCAGCAACGGCCCGAGAAACGCGCCGGCATTATCGCCGACGCCTTCAAGCCCGAAGGCGCGGCCCCGGTTTGCCTCGTCTACCGACGAGGCAATCAGTGCATCGCGCGGCGCCGAGCGCGCGCCGGCGCCGAGCCGGTCCAGCACTCGCGCGCCGAATAGCAACTGCCACACCGGAGCAAGCCCCATGAGCGGCTTGCTGATCGCCGCAAGAAAGTATCCGGCAAGCGCAATCGGCTTTCGCTTTTGCAGTCGGTCGGAAAGCGTTCCGGAAAAACCCTGGACGATATTCTGGGTCGCCTGGGCGAAACCATCCACGAGCCCGACGATGCTGCCGCTGGCGTGCAAAGTTTGTGTTAGAAAGATCGGCAGCACCGGATAGAGCATTTCCGTGGAAATATCGGAGAACAAACTGGCGAAGGTGAAAAGAAACGTGGTCCGTGACAGACCGCCAAAATAGCGCCGGATCGCACCTTCAGTCATGGCCGTCACCAATTTGCCAGCGCCAGGCCAATTCCGCCAAGCGCACCGACGACGACAACAAGCAGCGGCGGTGCACGCCAGGCGGTTAGCAAAACGAAGCCGAGAAGCGCGACGCCAAAGTCTCCGGGCGTTTTGACCGAGGTCGTCCAGATCGGGCTGTAGAGCGCCGCGCCAAGCAGGCCGACGACGGACGCGTTCACGCCGCGCATCGCCGCTTGGGCGTCCGGCCGACGGCGGAACGTATCCCAAAACGGCAACGTGCCCAGAAGGATCAAAATACCGGGGAGGAAAATGCCGAACAGGCCAAGCGCCGCGCCGGCAACGCCGTGCGGCGACGGAGCGACGACGGTGCCGAGATAGGCGGCGAACGTGAACAGCGGGCCGGGAATGGCCTGCGCGGCGCCGTAGCCGGCGAGAAACGCATCGTCGCTCACCCAGCCGGGCCCGACGAACGCTTCGCGCAGCAGTGGCAGCACCACGTGGCCGCCGCCAAACACCAGCGCGCCGGAGCGGTAGAACGCGTCAAACAAGGCAATGCTCGGCCAGATCTGAAAGCTCTGCACGATCGGCAGGCCGATCAGCAAAACAAAGAAAGCCGTCAGCGCCGCCAATCCCGCGCGGCGTGACACCGGCATGACGATATGACCTTCGGCCGGCGGCGGCGCGCCGCGGCAAAGCCAAAGACCTAGAGCGCCGCCGAGCAGGATCGAACCGACCTGGGCGATCGACGAATTGCTGAACAGGATAATCAGAGCCGTCAGCACTGCGATGGAGGCGCGCTCGCGGTCCGGACACAGGGTGCGCGCCATGCCGAACACCGCCTGCGCGACAATGGCGACGGCGACGAGCTTTAGACCATGCAACAGACCCGCTCCGGCGGTGCCGCTCAGGGCGCCGGCGCCGTACGCAAACAGCACGAGCACGATCGCTGACGGAAGCGTAAAGCCGGTCCATGCCGCGAGCGCGCCGCGATAGCCGGCTCGCGCCAGTCCAATCGAAAACCCGACCTGGCTGCTTGCGGGCCCCGGCAAAAATTGGCACAGCGCTACGAGGTCGACAAAAGCCTGCTCGTCGAGCCAGCGCCGGCGGACAACAAACTCCTCACGGAAATAGCCGATATGCGCGATCGGCCCGCCGAATGAGCTTAATCCGAGCTTGAGGAAGGCGCGCAGAACTTCGAGCGGTGAGCCTGAACCTCGGGCCCGCCGCTAATGTCCGTGCTTGTCACCGGCGTTCGGCGTGATCGTGACGCGTTCACCGATGCCCCAATCCTTGCGATCGTCCGACAGCACGCGGCGAGCTATTGTTGACGAATAGGTGATCAGCCCGGCGAAACCCTTCGTCCATATGGTCCTGATCGGTGACAGTGGAATGAACGTCGGTGCCCGGATCATACGGCTGAGAAAAGTCGATCTCGGCCGTCGAATATCGCGGCATGGTATCGGGCCACGATTTTCCGTTGATGGTCCAGCGGTTGTAACCGCCGCGCCCACCGGGGACTTTTTCGAACGTCAACTTGATGGTCTCGTCCGGCGTCTTCGCCGGCGTCGTCAGAGCGAACGCCGTGTAGCTCCAGGCGGTTTTCGGCGGCAGCCATTGCGGTTCGCCGCGGCGGTTCTCGTATTCGACGACCAGCCCCATCCCCATGTTGCGGTCGTCGTCATCGGTCGATCCGAAAACCCAGACGCCGGGATTGTTCATTTCGACAATCACGTCGGCGCGCTCGGCGACGTCGAGTTTCAGCACCTCGACGGTCGCCGGCGTCGGCACCGGATTGCCGTCGAGCGCAATGACGGTGAAGCGATGGCCGGGCAACGCCAATGTGACATCCATGGTGGCGCTGGCATTGAGCAGCCGGAACAGAATGCGTTCGCCCTGCCGCACGCGGATCGGTTCGTCGTGGCCCAGCATCCGTTGACCGAGCGTCGCCGCGTGATACATGACTTCGAGGCCGTTGTTAGGCGGCGGTCCCTTGCGCAGATCCTGCATGCTGACCCATTCGCCCTCCCAGCGCCGCGCCGCCAGCAGCACCTCGCGATCATACCGGCCGGGATCTCCGGCCGCCGGTTCGACAATCAGAAACCCGAACTCGCCCGAGTAGGTGCTGCGCGTCAGGTCGGTCATCGCCATGGCGTGGCTGTGATACCACCGGGTGCCGGCGGGCTTCGGCGTAAACGAATAGACGAGCGATTGTCCGACCGGGATGATCGGCGATCCTTCCTCGGTGGCGCCATCTTGAACGGCGGGCAAATAAAGACCGTGCCAATGGACGATGTCGGGATAGCCGGCGTCATTGATGACGTTGATCGTGACCGGGCTTCCTTCCCGAAGGCGCATCACCGGGCCCGGAACTTGACCGTTGTAGCCGGTGGTCGTGATGGTTTTGCCAGGAGCCAGTTCGAGTGAGAGCGGCGCGATGCGCAGCGTGTAATCGGCCTTCTGCCATCGGCGGATCACCGGCGGCGTACCCAATCCGGGTCGCCGCACCGACCACGGGAAGCGTTGCGGCATATTTGAACAGCGAGCGGCGGTCGATCAGCATGATCTCACTCCTTTTCGCTACCAACCTGCGGAATGCGGTGCGGCTCAGCTAGCCGGCCCGCCGCTGCAGATTTGACAGCGCCCAAACCAGAGCAATAAACGCCAACGTGTCGACGAAGCCCCGAAGATAAAGTCCCCACACGAAAAATTCATTGAAGGCGCGCTCGATTTCTGCGCTATTTTTTTGCGACACTAGACTCAGCATGATGGGCGCGGCCTTGGCCGTCAGGATCAACCCGGCGATCGAGAACGCTGCGGCGAAGTAGAGAAAAAGTGTGACGTCGCGGCGGATATTACGGTCAAAATAGTTGCTCAACGCGGCGGCAAGGATGAGCAGCGTTGCCCCGATGCCTTCCACCGGGTAGGCTACGAGGCCGCTCCCCAGATCCGCTTGCCGGCTAAACTGTGCCCAGGCTTCGCGCGCCGAGTTCATGCCACGCCGGGCCGCCGACCATGACCCGATCGATGACGCCCGCCCGCCAGGACGCCGCTCAGGAGTGTAGCTGCCGCCGTGAGAAGCTGAGTACGCGTGAAATTCATCCGCGCTATCTCATCCTCAGGAACGGTCCGGCAGAGCAGTGCGTCGAGCGACCACTTTCCACCGCCCTCGATTAGCAAGTACAGCGATCCAAGCAGCATAGCGAAGTCGTCGCGCGCCTCGTGCATCATGCTCCAGAAGCCGTAGCGCGCCAGTTTCGGCAGATGAAAAATCCAATACTCGTGCCCGAGCAGGATCGGCACTTTTGTTGAAGCAATTGCGACGATCATGATGACGATCAGCGGGATGGCGGCAAGCCGGGTGAAAAGGCCGAGAATAATCAGCGCGCCGCAGATCGTCTCGACCGTGCCGACAAACGGCCCCAGCACGTCGGGAAACGGAATTCCGATGTTGGCGAAGCGTCCGGCCCCCAAGATTTCCGGGAACGCGAGCTTCTGAATTCCTTCCGGGAAGAACACCACCAAGCCGACAATGAGGCGGATGAGAATGCTCCAGCCGGGAGCGCGAGTGGCGAAGAAATTGCGCGCCAGTTGGCGTTCTCAAATTTGGTCGACATTCCATCATCCTCTTCGAGCCTTCGCAATTGATCATGTGAGAAAACGGGCCCGTCTAAATAGGCGCAAAACGAACAAAACGGATTGCGTGCTATAATCCAGTTGTGTCGATATCGATCGCCAATATCGCAATGATCCAATACTGATACCAATATTGAGGTGCGGGAACAAACTGGGATTTGGAAAGATGAACTTTACGCGGCGCAAATTTGCGATTGGCTGCGGAGCATTCGCAGCAAGCGCCGTTGTTTATGCGCGTTTTGGAATCGGCGGCCCCGCGCCCTTCAGCACTCCTCTGCCAATCCCGAAACTGATCGATGCGGCGAAGCAGGGCAACGCTGTCAAACTCAAGGTCATGTCCGGCCGGCACGCCTTCATTAGAGGAAAGCCGACGCGGACATATGGCTACTCCGCACCCGTGCTTGGACCGGTCATCCGCCTGCGCCGCGGCGATAACGTGGAGATGACGGTCGAAAACGCGATCGACACTGTTACCACCGTGCATTGGCATGGGCTCATGGTCCCCGGCTATAATGACGGGGGGCCGCAGCAACTTATTGAGCCAGGCCATGCGTGGCGTCCGGTTTTGAAGATCGAGCAAGCGGCCGCGACGCTTTGGTTCCATCCACATCCGCATCACGACACCGCTCGGCAGATTTACATGGGCTGACGGGAATGCTCATCGTCGATGATGGCTCCGACGCCCGGCTCGGTCTGCCGCGCACGTTTGGGGTCGATGATTTGCCGATCATCTTGCAGGATCGCACGTTCGGTTCTGACGGATCACTTGACTACAACAACAAGGACTTAAACGCGCTGGACATCATATACGGAGTAAGAGGTGAAACGATTATCGTAAATGGAGCTATCGCTCCGTTCGCCAAAGTTCCACCCGGTCTGGTGCGGCTCCGACTTCTCAATGCCGCCAACGCCCAGAATTTCGAGCTGCGCTTCTCCGACAGACGCACGTTTCACGTCATCGCGTCGGACGGGGGTTTTCTTTCAGCGCCAGTGCCGATGACGCAGCTCACGATCTCACCCGCGGAGCGCTTTGAAATTCTCGTGGACTTCGCGAACGGAAAAGCGGTCGCGCTTGAAAACGGCCCGGACGAAGAAATGGGCATATTCGGCCGTGTAGCGCCGGATGGCAGCGCAGACTATGTGGCTGTGATGCGATTCGAGCCGACAGCGACGACGCCTATCGTCAAAGAATTACCGACGCGTCTTGTTGAGCCTGCCACGGCCTCTCCTGCATCGGCCGTGCGCCGCCGGCAGTTCGTTCTGAACAGCGGCCTATGCGCCAGCCGCCCGGGAGGTGGCGCCCATAGCGAGACACCCGCGCTCGTAGGGATCAATGGCAAACCCTATGACATCGGACGCATCGATGTCGAAACACAGCTCGGAACAAGCGAGGTGTGGGAGAGTAGTCTCGATCGGTATGCCGCATCCATTCCATGTCCATGGTGCATTGTTTCGTATCTTGTCGGTCGAGGGTGCGCCACCGCAGCCTCACCTCACGGGCTGGAAGGACACCGCACTCGTCGAAGACAAAGCCGAACTGCTCGTCGCCTTCAATCAGCCGGCAACGCGAGAGCATCCCTTTATGTATCACTGCCACATTCTTGAGCACGAAGAGGCCGGCCTCATGGGACAATACGTATGTTCCTGAGCGAAATGGGCGCGAGCGGGACGCACCTCAGCGTTTCACCCCTTGAGGTAATGTTGCTTGTACCAGTCCAGGATTTCGCTGCCGGTGGTGAGCCAGACTTCCTGGCGCGAGGTGATATGGGCCAGCGCCTTGGCGAAATATTTGCTGCGGTGCGGGTAGCCGACCAGAAACGGATGCAGGCAGATCGACATCACCCGGCCGGTCTTGGCGCCGTCCTCATAAAGCACGTCGAACTGGTCGCAAATCATCTGGCCGAAGGTTTCCGGGCTCTGGTGCAGATCAAGGAGCGCCGGAATGTCGTTGATCTCGGTCGAATAGGGCATGGCGATCATCGAGCCTTTCTTCACCCGCATCGGATAGGGCTGATCGTCGTTGACCCAATTGCCGACATACTCGATGCCGTTCTCGGCCAGGATGTCGAGCGTGCGTACCGTCTCGCTTAGAGCCGGACTGAGCCAGCCGCGCGGCGCCTTGCCGACGCTCTTGGTGATGGTGCTGACGACGTGTTTGATCAACGCCTTCTCTTCCGCCTCGGTCTGGTTGTTGATCAAGGTCGAATTGTTGGTGCCGTGACCCATCCATTCCCAGCCGAGTTTCTTTCCTTCCTCGATGATGCGCGGATAATGGCTGCACACGTCGGAATTGAGCGCGACAGTGCCTTTGACGCCGTATTTCTCCATCACCTCCATCATCCGCCAGATGCCGACGCGCACGCCGTAGTCGCGCCACGAATAATTGAGCACGTCGGGGTTGACCGGCAGGACCGCGATCCGCGTCGAGGGCCGATCGAACAGAAAGTGTTCGATGTTTGGAATCACCCAGACGGCGACGCGGGCGCCGTTCGGCCACGACAGAATTCGGCCGATCGATAATTGCCGAGTAGTCGAACCGGCTGTGCTCCATTGGGATCGATGGAGGCGGCGGCGCCTTCCGCTGCTTCGACCGTTGCACGATTTTCTTCGCCGCTTTACGCGCCACTTGTCCCTCCCTGATGATCAAGCGGTGTATTGATCTGGCGGCACCGCTCCGCCCGGGTTAATGTCGCACAAGCGCCGCGTAGAAGCGAAGGCCCAAAGGAGTTCAACGAAATGGCAGATATCGTCGCCGGGTTCGGCGTCCCGCACACCCCGGTATTCCCGTTCTTCGTCAAGCGCGACGGCCCCGAATGCGAGACCGCCAAGCTGTTCGCGGCGCAGAAGGAGCATCTCGCGGCGGTGCGTCCCGATGTGATCGTGATGTTCGACACCGATCATCTCAACACCTTTTTCCTCGACAATCTGCCGATCTTTGCGGTCGGCGTGGACAAGAGCTTTGCCGGTCCCAACGACGAGCCGCGGGAAATGCCGGTCTACAAAATCCCGTCGGCGGTGGATCTCGCGGCACACATCCGCCACGCCAGCATCGAAGCCGGCTTCGACGCGGCGCTGACGCAACACTATTCGGTCGATCACTCGGTCGCGGTGCCGCTGCACTTTCTCACCCCCGACATGCAGGTGCCGGTCATCCCGTTCTTCATCAGCGGACACGTGCCGCCCTTGCCTTCGGCGCAACGCTGCTATGCACTCGGCCAGGCTGTCGGCCGTGCGATTGCATCGTGGCCCGCGCCGTTGCGCGTCGTGGTGATGGGCAGCGGCAGCTTCTCGCTCGAAGTCGCTGGCCCGCGCATGGCGCCGGGCCGCACCGACGGCGTGCCCGATCCCGACTGGGCCTGGCGCATCATTAAGCTGATGGAAGAGCAGCAGATCGAGAAGCTGATCAGCGAAGCCACCGAGCATCAACTCCTCAAGGCCGGCAATGTCGGCGGCGAGGTGCTCAACTGGATCGCGATGCTCGGCGCCATCGGCAGTCACAAGCCGAATTACATCGCCCCGCAGATGCAGAACGGCCACGCCTACGGCGTGTGGCGCTGGAATTGAGCTGAAACTTTGGCCCGCATCGTCCGCCGGGCGCGGACAATTGCCTTTTGGGTAGGCCAAGGCCATCATCGGCTACGAGAGCAGCGGCCGCCAACGGTCTAAACTCGCTCCGATCAGCAGGGAGGAATATCCATATGAGGTCGCCAACAATTCCGCTTTGTGCGGCGCTCGCCGCCGCGATTACGCTGGCAGCGCCATACGCCTCGGCGCAAGCAGCGAAGCGGGTCGCATTTCTCGATGGACCGATTGCCGACAAGTATATTGGAGGTCTCACCCGCAGCTTCACCGAAACCGCCAAAGCCGCCGGACTTGACGTTTCCGTCGTGCAAAGTCCGTTTGACCCGGCACTTCAGGCGCAGCAAATGGACGACGCTATCGCCAAGAAGGTCGATGCCATCGTCATGATGATTATGAGCCAGAAGGCGCTCATACCGGCGCTCACGCGTGCCAAGGAAGCCCACATCCCGGTCATATTGATCAATACGCCTATTCCCCAAGAGGACCTCTACACGGCGTTTGTCGGGGAGGACAGCAACAACATGGGCGCCACTGCGGCGAAAGCCATGGCCGAGGGACTCAAGGGCCGTTCTGCGGCGAAGGTCGCAATCATCGCCGGCAGCATGGATGAGGGGATAGCTCCCGCCCGCGTCGCCGCGTTCAAGAATGAGATGGGCAAACATCCCGGCATATCCGTCGTCGCAGTCGAGGAGACGCATTGGGCGCCCCCCGAGGCCGAGCGCGCCACCGGCCAATTGCTCGCTCGTTTTTCAGGACAAGGCGGGCTCGACGGCATCTATGCCATGAACGATCCCCTGGCTAACGGTGCCGTGCAAGCGGCGCAATCGGCAGGCGTGAAGCTTGGAACCGGCAAGGGCGAACTGGTAGTCGTCGGCGGCAATTGCCTGGCGATGGGCATTGCGGACATCGAACAGGGTTCGATGTACGCAACACTATATTGGACGCCGATCAATATGGGCCGAGATACGGCAAATACCGTCAAGAAGATCTTGGACGGCCAATCCGTTCCGAAGAAGCAGTCACGGAGCCTCGATATCATTACCAAGGCCAACGTTGCGAAATATAAGACTGAGTGCACTTTCTAACTTGGCGCGAGGCGGACGCGGCGCAGCACTCGGTGCTGCGCCGCTTCCCGTTGGAAAAATCTACTCTGCCGGCGACACTTCGCGTGTCCGACCGAGATCGTCGCGCCGCAAAAACAATTCGGCGAAATAGCGCCGGATTGCGAACAGGCGCGGGTCGAGATCGACCGCGTCGGCGATGGCGACCAGGAACAGGACGCCGCCGGTGACGACATCCTGCACAGCGGGCGGCGTGCCGACGGCGTTAAGGCCGGCGCGGAGCAGGCACAGCACCAGCACACCGCCGATCATGCCGATCGGCGTGCCCTTGCCACCCATCAGCGATACACCGCCGATAATCGCTCCCGCCGTTGCCGGTACAAGCGCATTGGTCAATGCCTCGCCCGAAGCTGCCGCCAAGCTGTAGCTCAACAATGATCCGCCGAGCGCGGCGAGCATGCCCGAACACGCAAACACCGCCGGAATGATCGCGGAGGTCCGCACCCCCGCGACCATGGCGGCGCGGCGATCGCTTCCCGTCGCGTAGATGTCGCGGCCGACGCGGGTGCGCGCCATGAAGAACGCGGCGACGAGGAAAGCCGCAAGCGCAACCAGGCTGCGAAACGAAAAGATGTGCAGCAGCGGATTATTCACCGCCAGGGCCACATCCATCCGCGGATAGCTGATCGACAAATTACCGGTGACGACGTAGGCGAGGCCGCCCAGCGTCAATAGCCCGCCGAGCGTTACACCGATCGAGCCAAGGCGCAGCCAAACCATGATCGCGCCCTGGAACAGCCCCCATACGAGGCCGAACAGGACCGCGAGCGCGACGCCAAGCGCCGGGTGGCTGGCGCCGGTCAGTACCGCTATGCATCCGGCGAGGCTCAGCATGCCGCCGACGGACAGATCGAACTCGCGGATGATCATCGACAGGCCGAGACCCAGCGCAATCGGACCGATCGTGGCGAATTGCTGTAGTACGCTGAATGCCGTCGCCGTGGTGAGGAACTGGCCGCGACCGCCGTCGAGAATCCAGAGTGCCGCGGTAATCGCCAGCAAGAGCAGGTACGGCCGCACCGAGCGGTTGGCGATGAGCTGGCGCATTTTTTCTCAGTGGTCGTCGGCGAGCGTCTGCAGCATGATCACGAGAAGCACGATGACGCCGATCGTCAAATATTGGATTTGCGTGCTGAAACCGTGGAGCAGCAGCAGCACCTGACAGATCGCGATGATGAAAGCGCCGATGAGGCTGCGGATCGCCGAGCCTTCACCGCCCGAGATCGCCGTGCCGCCTACCAGCACGGCGCTGATCGCGCTGTAATCGTAACCAAGGCCAAGCTCCAGGTCGCCGCTCGAATAGCGCGCCGCCATCAGCATGCCGGCGATCGCCGTGCACAGACCCGCCGCGACGTAGGCGCCGAGCACGATACGTGCGGGCTCCAGGCCGGCGGCCAGCGCCGCCCGCCAGTTGCTTCCCACCATGTAGAGTTGGCGTCCGAAGCGCGTGAAGGAGAGGATGATCTGGGCGGCGACCACGGTGAGGATAAAGGCGGCAAGCGGCATCGGTACACCGAAGATCCGCCCTTTCAGTGCCGCCGCGGCGTCGCCCTGAGGATATACGCCTTGCCCTTGGGTGATCAGCGTCGCGCCGCCGGTGATCAGCGCCAGCGCCGCCATGCTGACAATGATCGGATTGGCGCGGAAGTACCCGACCGCGAAACCCTGGATGCCCGTTATCGCGGCGCCGAACGCCAGGGCGACCATCGATGCACCGACGAGACCCAGCGGCAGCGCGGCGATGAACACGATGCCGCTGGTCGATAATGTCACCCCGAGCGCGAACGACATGATGTTGCCGCTCAACGTGATGAAGGTCATCCCCACCGCAACGCAGCCAATGAACGAAGTCGTGTTCAAGAGGGAAAACAAGCTGACAGCAGTGAAAAATCCGGGCGTGGCCAAGGCTACGCCGACGAGCACAAGCACGGCGACCAAGCGGATCGCTACCAGCACTTTGCCGTGGCTCGAATGCGGAAGCCGCGCACGCAAATTAATCCGCCAGGCAGCTGGGAGGGTCTGCTCGCTCATGGCGCCGGGTCTGCCGGATGGGTGATGTCGGCAACCACGCGGTGCATAGAGACTTCGCTGCGCCGATAGTGACCGACCTGGCGGCCGCGGTAGAGCGTGATCACAACGTCGCCGACGCCGACGATCTCCTCGAGATCGCTCGACGACATCACCAACGCGTAGCCCTCCTCGCAGAAAGTGCGCATGAGGCGATAAATCTCCGCCCGCGCTCCGACGTCGATGCCGCGCGTCGGCTCGTTCATCAAAAGCACGCCGTTCGCTTGCCGCTCGACGCAGCGGCCGAAGGCGAGTTTCTGCTGGTTGCCGCCGCTAAGCGCCTCAGCCCGCGACCGCAGACGACGGCGGTCGATGCCGACATGGCTTGCAAGGCGACTGGCCGCTGCTCGCAGCGCCCCACCGTGCAGAAAGCCGAACAGCGAATGTTCGTGCAACCGCGTCGCCACCAGATTGTGCAACACGCTCAAGCGGCGGAAAACCCCTTCAGCGGCGCGATCCCCGGAGACGAACATGATCCCACGTCGGGCTGCGCGAGACGGCCAACCGAGCTTCAACGCCCGGCCGTTGACCGTGACCAGTCCGTTCGCATCGTGCACCAGGCCGGCAAGCGCGCTAACGATCTCCGCGGCCCCCGACCCGACCTGGCCGGCAATGCAGAGGATTTCGCCGCGGCTGACAGTCATCGAGAAGTTTTCGACGATGCCGGGAAGCGTCATTCCTTCGACCACAAGCGCCGGCGCGCCCCGCGCACGGGTTTCCTCGGGATACATTTCGCCGCTCGGCCGTCCAAGCATCAGCTCAATGAGCCCCGCGCGGTCGAGGCCGGAGAGCCCGCTGGTAGTGACCAGCTCACCATTGCGGAGAACCGTGACCCGATCACAGATCGCGTAAACCTCTGCCAGCCGATGGGTGATGTAGAGGACCGAGCGCCCTTCACGCTTGACCGCCAGCAGCGCTGCAAAGATCCGTTCGATCTCAACGTCGGTCAGCGTTGCTGTCGGCTCGTCGAGTATGAGGACGCGCGCATCGCGGGTGAGAAGACGCGCAATTTCGACGAGCTGGCGCTCGCCCATGCTGAGGCTAGCGACTGGCGCATCGAGCGAAATGTGGTCGGCCCCAAGCAGTGCCAGCGCTTCAGCAGCGCGTTTGCGTAATTCCGGCCGCTTGTGCAGAAACGGAACACGGAGCGAGCCGAGCCAGATATTGTCCTCGACCGAAAGATCGGGGCAGAGGCTCAATTCCTGCGCGACGATCGCAATTCCGAGTTCTTGGGCCTGGCGAGGCGTCGCGATGCTCACGGGTTCGCCGCCGACCAAGACGGTTCCCTGATCGGGCCGATAGACCCCCGTCAGAATTTTGACCAGGGTGCTCTTTCCGGCGCCGTTCTCGCCACATATGCCGCGAATTTCGCCGGGACTGATGTCGAGCGACACATCTTTGAGCGCAGCGATGGGTCCGAAGCTCTTCGAGATGTTGCGGACACCGACGACTGAGGGTCGCCCTTCGCTCCGCTCCGCGCCCGTTCGCTCGTCCAAAAGATCACGGTGGGGTATCGCGGCTTGCAACGTCGCCGTCGCTTTCATGGTGCGCGCCGATCAACCGAGCGCCAGGACCAAGGCGCGCGCGCTACCGCTCGCTTGCGGCGGATTGCGCGTTCCCTTTTGGATGCCATCTCCTCCCAAACCTCATTAGCAGCGGCGCTTTTTCACAATCTTCGCCTCCGCACAGCGATGATAATTGAACCAGGACATAGTGCAATCGTCAGACCGCCGCGTCCAGTTCATCAGCACGACTTGCTGATTGCTTCGCTTCGCTCGCAGCAATGACGCGAAGGGATCTTACGTCGAGCGCGTCAGCCCGCCGTTGACGTAGAGCGTCTGCCCGGTGATGAAGGCAGCGTCCTCGCTCGCCAGAAACGACACCGCACCGACCAGATCGGTGGCGACTTCGGTGCGTTTGATCGATTGCGCATGGGCCATGTGATCGAACAGTGCCTCTTTGGACATGCCGCCGGGAATCTCTTTGTCGGCCAGCGTCCCCGGCGTGCGGGTGAGCCCGGGCGCAATCGCGTTGACGGTGACGCCGTGCTCGCCGAACTCGGTGGCAGCCGAGCGCGTAAAACCGATCACGCCGGCTTTGCTGCTGATGTAGTGGATCAGGTTCGGCACCAGCAGGCTGACCGTATCCGACGCAATGTTGACGATCCGGCCCCAACGCCGCTGCCGCATGCCGCCGATGAACGCCTTACTCATCAGGAACATGGAATCGAGATTGACCGACAGCACCCGCCGCCAATCCTCGAAGCTGATGTCATCGAAGGCCTGCATGGGATAGATGCCGGCATTGTTGACGAGGATATCGCAGTGGCCGCCGCCCTTCTCGACCTCGGCCTTCAAGGACGCGACGCTCGCCGGATTGCTGACATCGCATTCGACCGCAACGGCCTGCCCGCCGGCGCCTTCGATCTGCCGCACGGTGTCGTGGGCATTGGCGCGGTCGGCAATGACGATCCGCGCCCCCTCGCCTGCAAGCCGGATCGCCGACGCTTGGCCGATCCCCGAAGCCGCGCCGGAAATCACCACGGTCTTGCCTTCATGCCTTTTCGCCATTCCTCATCCTCCCGTTTTCGGCGGGCGATTGTTCGCATATAAAGGGCACGCTGGTGAAGGGTTCTGCAGGTTGCACAACCTCATCGCCGCGGCGCCGGGCTAAACTTTGCAAGAAGGAGTGCGGATTGTGACCAGCGGCAAGGATGACGAAGAGTTTTTCCGGCAGCGCGGCTTCGGCATCAAGATCGGGTTTGGCGAGCGGCCGGCGCTGATCGTGATCGACATGATCAATGGCTTTACCGATGCGGCCATGCCGCTGGGCGCCAATCTCGACACGCAGATCAAGGCACAGCAGCCGCTGGTCGAGATCGCGCACCAGCGCGATATCCCGGTCATTTTCTCGACCGTGTTCTATGAGGAACCGGATATCAAAGACGCGGGCATTTGGGCGCTGAAGCAGTCAGGCGCGCGCACGCTCACCGCCGGCTCTGAGGCGGTCAAGGTCGACAACCGCCTCGATCGGAAGCCCAAGGACATTCTCCTGGTCAAGAAATACGCCTCGTGCTTCTTCGGCACAGATCTGGTGCCGCGGCTGAACAGCCGCCGCGTCGATACCCTCATCATCACCGGCTGCACCACCTCCGGCTGCGTGCGGGCGACGGCGGTCGACGCGGTGCAGAACGGTTTTCGTCCGATGGTAGTGCGCGAAGCGGTCGGCGACCGCTCGGTGGCGGCGCACGAGCAGAGCCTGTTCGACCTCAACGCCAAATACGCCGACGTCGTTTCGCTCGACGAGACGTTGCAATATCTCAAGACCGTCGGCCACAACCGGCCGGCCAATTAGAGGGTCAGACCGTCGTGATGCCCGTGCCGGGCGTCCACGTCTTCTGCGAAAATGAAAACGTGGATGGCCGGGACAAGCCCGGTCATGACGCTCTCGCCGCTATCAGAACATCGGATAAGCGGGATTAAGCGGCAGGCCGAACTGGGTGCGGCCGAAATTCTCCGCCGGCACATCCCAGTTCATCACCACGTGCGAGGCGATGGCGTGCACGTCGCGCCAGCAGCGTTGCGCCGAGTTGTTGTCCAGCAATCCGCTTGAGCCGCTGATGTTGATCAGTTCGTCCATCGCATCGCGCAACATCCGCATGGCGTAGCTGAAATCGCGGCGCAGCAGCGTGCGCGTCTCCAGACTCATGCCGCTGTAGTCCTTGCGCGCGGTCGCGAGCGCTCGGCGCGCCAGCAATTCGGCGGCGTCGATCTGCGCGCCGATCTCGGCAACCTTCATCTGCACCGGCACGTGCTGGGCGATGGCGAGCTGGGTGTAGGTCAGGTAGCGCTGCCGCGTCCATTCCACGAAGTCGGTATAGGCGCCGCGCGCCGAGCCGAGCGCCGGGCCGAGCAGCGCGTACGAGTGCACGGCGATGAACGGGGTGCGGTAGATCGGATTGGTATTGACTTTCGACCCCGGAGAATTGGCGTCGCGCAGCGTCGAGAATGACACGCTGCGGTGCTCGGGCACGAACACATTGTCGAGCACGCTGGTGATCGAGCCAGTACCGCGGAGTCCTGAGCAATACCAAGTGTCGTCCTGCTTCACCTGCGACACCGGCACCAGATAAAGCCGCATGTCCGGATGATCTTCGCCCTCGCGGAAGGCGAGCCCGCCGATCAGGATCCAGTGCGAATGCCGGAGCCCGCTGCACCATGACCAGCGGCCGTCGAGGCGGTAACCGCCCGGCACCACCGTGACCTTGCCGGTCGGCGCTGCCGAGGTGGCGATGCAGGCAGCGTTGTTCTCGCTCCAGACGTCGTGCTGCGCCTCTTCCGGGAAATGCGCCAGGATGCAGGCGTGGTCGGCGAGATAGTTCAGCACCCAGGCCGACGATGCGCAGGTCGATTTGCCGAGTTCGATGGAGATGTCGAACGCCACCTCATGGTCGTGTTCGTAGCCGCCCCACCGCTTCGGTTGCAGCACATGGATCAGGCCGGCGTCGAGGTATTCCTCGACCGACTCGCGGGGGACCTCGCGATCGCGCTCGGCCTTGATGGCGCGCTCGCGCAGCTTCGGGGCCAGCGCACGGGCGCGGCCGATCAGTTCGTCGGCCGTCGGAATCTTCGCGGGCGCGGCAGCGGTCCGCAATTCGGCAACACTCATTGGGTTTCCTCCGTTTGGCCGCGACATTGCGTCAGCGCCGGGAGGGAATCAAGCGCCGGCGGTTTCCTAAATCAGCCGTCCTTGATCCGGTCCACCTTCCGGTGTCATCATGTTAACGACCGATCCAGCGCTGATCGTCGGCCAAAAAATCGATTGCGCGTTAAGAAACAGGGGGAAATATGCGTCTCGGATTTTTCATGATGCCGGTGCACCCTCCGGCCCGCACCTTTACCGAGACACTTGCCGAAGACACCGAGAAATCGCTGTTGGCCGACCGGCTCGGCTTCGAGGAGTTGTGGCTCGGCGAGCATTTTTCAGCGACCAGCGAGCCGATCCCGTCGCCGCTGATGTTCATGGCGGGCCTCGTGCCACAGACCAAGAACCTGCGTTTCGGCACCGGCGTGATCTGCATTCCCAACCACGATCCGATCATCGTCGCCGCCGAGGTGGCGCAGTTCGACCACATGAGCCGCGGGCGGTTCGAGCTCGGCATCGGCCCCGGCGGTCTGTTATCGGACTTTGAGCTGTTTGGTCACAACGACGTCGGCGTGCGCAACCGCAAGGTCGTCGAAGCGGTCAAGCTCATGCAGATGATTTGGTCGCAGGATCCGCCATACGAATTCAACGGCGAGTTCCGCAAGTTTCGCCTGAAAGACACCGTCAATGCCGAGCTTGGCATCGGCTACATGCCGAAGCCCTACCAAAAGGGCGGACCACCGATCACGCTGTCCATCGCCAGCCCGAATTCGGCGTCGGCGCGGACTGCCGCGCAGCAGAACTGGGGCATCATTTCGGCCAACATCGTGCCGACCTACTCGGTCGCCTCGCACTGGGCGATCTACAGCAAAGCGTGCGCGGAGATGGGCAAAAAGCCGTCCGGCGAGAAGTGGCGCGTGTCGCGCAACATCGTGGTCGCGCCGAGCGATGCGGAAGCGTTCGATCGGGTGTACGGCGATGCCGCGTCAAACAATTACTTCTTCACCTACATTCGCACCGCACTCGCCGGGGCCGGGATTCTGTCGGTGCTCAAGCCGCGGCCCGATATGTCGGACGAAGAAGCGACCGTCAGCGTCATCACCGAGGGCTGCACGCTCTATGGTTCGCCGAAAAGCATGCTCGACAAGCTGGTCGCGTTCCGCGAAGAGGTCGGGCCGTTCGGCACGCTGTTGATGACCGGCCTCGACTGGACCGGACCCAACGGCGCGTGGGAGCGGCAGTCGATGCAGCTGATGGCGGAAGAAGTTATGCCGAAGTTCAATCAGCACATCCACGCGCAAGCGGCGGAATAGACCGCAATCGATGCTTATTTGTCGCAGTTGCTGCACCGCAGCGGCCACGAGAGTTTCATAAAGGCGTCGCAGCAGCGCCACAGACGCTGTGCAAACTTCCGCTCACAGGGACAAATTGGGGTGCGGTGAGGTGAACGTCGAGGAGATCGACGATGAACTTGCAATGCGCCTACAACGAATTAGCTGCCAACCAAAATTTCGGCCGACCCAGATGCCCGCGCTGCGGAAGCATGCTGCTGATCGCCGAGGAAGCGGAATTCAACGTTAAAGGCCGCATTCGCAATACCTGGTCGTGCGACGATTGCGCCCATGAATTTGTTACGTCGATTACGTTATGGCCGCGTTAGGCCCAGTTTGCTGTCGGGCTTAGGCCGTTTCTCAGTTGTTGAGTCAAAGTCGCCCCGCATCGGAGGAAGCGCCCCACCGTTAGGTGAGCGAGCGTGAGGAACCGGGACGATGGTGCTGCGTTGATGCGTTAGTTTATAAGGTTGTGTCCGTGTCCGCTGGTTGCGTTTGAGTGCGGGCGCGAAAGTGAAGTGACCCGCCGGTCCGGCGTATTTCGCGACCGGCGGGTTCTTTTTTGTCAGTCGTGACTTTCGCGAATGTCGCGCTTTGCCGCCCATTGCTCCTTGGTCGCCGCCGCATACTCGGCAAAGCGGCCGGCGCCTATGGCAGCGCGGGCGCCCGCCATCAGGTCCTGGTAGTAGAACAGATTGACCAGC
Source organism: uncultured Alphaproteobacteria bacterium (assembly GCA_963826945.1). Taxonomy (GTDB): domain Bacteria; phylum Pseudomonadota; class Alphaproteobacteria; order Rhizobiales; family Xanthobacteraceae; genus BOG-931. The sequence goes on from CAWGYY010000001.1 coordinate 113,617, forward strand.
GAAAGGAGCGTGCCCGCCCAGCGCCTCGCCGCTGCGGAACAAGTGATGCAGATAGGCGCGCGAGAACTCGCGCGCTGCACCGCAGCGGCTTTCTTCATCGAGCGGGCGCGGATCGTCGGCATGATGCGCATTCTTGATGTTGATCGGGCCGAAGCGGGTGAAGGCAAGTCCGTGGCGGCCGTTGCGGGTCGGCAGCACGCAATCGAACATATCGACGCCGCGGGCGATGGCTTCCAGCAGGTCCGCCGGCGTGCCGACGCCCATCAGATAACGCGGCCGATCGGCGGGAAGCGCGGCGGCGGTCGCTGCGACGACTTCCAGCATCACGCTTTGGGTCTCGCCGACCGCGAGACCGCCGATGGCGTAACCAGGAAAACCGATGTCGACGAGCGCGCGCGCACTGGCTTCGCGCAGATGCAGGTCGTCGCCGCCTTGCACGATGCCGAACAGCGCGCGACCGGCAGCCGCGCGCTCGAACGCGCGCTTGCTGCGTTCGGCCCAGCGCAGCGACAGCTTCATCGCCCGCTCGATCTCGGCACGCTCGGCCGGAAGTTTGACGCACTCGTCGAGCTGCATGGCGATATCGGAGCCGAGCAGGATCTGCACCTCCATCGCGCGCTCCGGCGTCAACTCCACCATCGCGCCGTCGAGATGCGAGCGAAACGTCACGCCGTCCTCCTCGACCTTCCGCAGCGGCGCCAGCGACATCACCTGAAAGCCGCCGGAATCGGTGAGGATCGGATACGGCCAGCCGCATGAAGGTGTGCAGGCCCCCGAGCGCGGCGATCCGCTCCGCCGATGGCCGCAGCATCAGATGATAGGTGTTGCCGAGCAAAATCTCCGCGCCGGACGCGCGGACGTCGTCGTGATGCACGCCCTTGATCGCCGCTTGCGTGCCGACCGGCATGAAAGCCGGCGTGTGCACGAGGCCGTGCGCCGTCGTTATCTCGCCGGTGCGCGCAGCGCCGTCGGTGGCGAGTAGGCGGAAGAGAACGGGTATCGGCTCATGGAAGCGCGCGTTATCGCGTAACAATGGCGTCCTGTTCAACGCGGGACGCTTAATGAGCCCTTTTCAGCCGAAATCGGTTGACGATACGTCGATCCTTGCCCATAAGTCCGGCCGATGATCAACGCGGACCACCAAGACTTCACGTACCAAAACCACTAGACCCTTCGGGCAGGCTCGGGAGGCGTGCGCGCGTAGTCAAACAAGCAACATCTTGATGGCAAAGGCTCCGCGCGCAAGAGGTCCGGGGTTTTTATTGCCTCGATGAGCATGACCTGCCGGAGGGCAACCGGATTTTCCGGCTGCGACCTAGCGGAAGCGTTCTAGGCGCGCAGGATCATGCCAAACGAAAATGGAGACGAACGTGCGCAGAGACCACTGTAGTTCATGCGCGGCTACCGCGCGCTGTAGCGTCGGGGCGTTCAGCGCCGCCTTGAAAAGCGCGGATTTCCGGTCGAAGCTCCAAGGCTTCGCCACAACAGTCGGCGGCAGACGTCGAGATCTTTGCAGCCGGCAGCGGCGTCTCGCGCAAGTGTCTCGCCGATCGCGGTGATAGGCGGGCGCGTTGTCTCGACAACTCCTCCGCGGCTATACGCATGGACCCCAAGCGTGCCGCTGGCGATTCCCCGAGATCAACGGCCGGCGTATCGCCGAACACAAGGGTATCATTGCCGTCCCCAATTGTTCGGCGATCACGGCGCTGATGCCGTTGTGGCCGATCCACCGGCAGAACCGCATCAAGCGGATGATGCATTTCCACCTATCAGGCGGCGAGCGGCGCGGGTGCCGCGGCAATGGACGAGCTGGTGGCTTCGACCCGCGCAAACCTTGCCGGCGAAAGCTATAGCCCAGGGTGCTGCCGCACCCCTATGCCTTCAACGTCTTCAATCACGACACCAGGATCGATCCGGAGACGGGCTACAACGAAGAAGAAACCAAGGTGATCAAGGAGACGCGGAAGATCTGTTTTGAGGACGAGACGATCGCGATCGGCATCACCTGCGTACGCGGTGCCGGTGCTGCGCGCCCACAGCCAGGCGATCACCTTCGAGTGCGTGAAAGGCCGATGGAAGGCGAGGTTCGCGATATCCTGTCGCGGGCGCCGGGCGTGAAACTGGCGTCGACGATGCGCGTCAGGAATTATTTTCCGATGCCGATCGAAGCGTCAGGTCAGGATGATGTTCTGGTCGGGCGCATCCGCCGCGACCTCAGCGACGCAACCGAGCACTCGATCTTCGCTGGTTCGTCGCCGCCGATCAATTGGCTGAAGGGCGGCCGGCTGCTCAACGGCCATCCAGATCGCGGAGCTATTGCCGGAGCGCGTCGCGGCGTAACCTCGTGCGGGGTCAGTCCTGCGCACGAAACAGCAGACAGGCATCGCCATAGGAATAAAACCGATAGCCGCTCTCGATCGCATGCGCATAGGCGCGCTGCATCGTCTCAAGCCCGCAGAAGGCGCAAACCAGCATGAACAGCGTCGAGCGCGGCAGATGGAAATTGGTCAGCATCGCCTCGACCGCGCGGAAGCGATAGCCCGGCGCGATGAAGAACGCGGTGTCGCCGGAAAATGCTGCGAGCGTGCCGTCCTCGGCCGCCGCGCTTTCAAGCAGCCGCAGCGAAGTCGAGCCGACGGCGACGATGCGGCCGCCGGCGCGCGCGCCGCATTGAGCGCCGCCGCGGTCTCGGCGCTAATGGTGCCCCATTCCGGCTGCATGCGGTGCGCCGAGGTATCGTCCGCCTTGACCGGCAGAAACGTGCCGGCGCCGACGTGAAGCGTCACGCGGTGAAGCGCGATGCCGCGCGCGCGCAGCTCCTTCACAAGCGCGTCGGTGAAATGCAGCCCCGCGGTCGGCGCCGCGACCGAGCCTTCCTCGCGCGCGAACATGGTCTGGTAGTCGGTGCGGTCCTGCTCGTCGGCATCGCGGCGGCCGGCGATATAGGGCGGCAACGGCATGTCGCCGCGCTCGGCCAGCGCCTGGTCAAGCACCGGCGCCGTGGAAGGCGAAAGCGAAACGTCACCTCGCCGCCCTCCCCTTTGGCTTCGACCGTGGCGTCAAGCTGGTCGAGAAAGCAGACGCGGCCTTCGCTGCCGAAGCGTACGACGTCGCCGACGGCAAGGCGCTTGGCCGGCCGCACCAACGCCAGCCAGCGCGAGCCATCGAGCCGCTTGATCAGCGTCGCCGCGATTGCCGGTTCGCGATCGCCGCGCCCGATGCGGCGGCCATGCAGGCTTGCGGGGATGACTTTGGTGTCGTTGACAACAAGCGCATCGCCTGCCCGCAGCAAGTCCGGCAGATCGCGCACGTGCGGTCTTCGAGCGCCGCATTCGGACGCACCACCAGCAGCCGCGCGGAATCGCGCGGGTGCGCCGGCCGCAAGCGCGATGCGGTCTTCGGGAAGAGCGAAATCGAACAGGTCGGTGCGCATCACGTCGGCGAGTGTTTTCCGTTCGTCCCCGCGAAAGCGGGAGCCAACTTTGCTCTTGCATCCCTACTGGATTCCCGCTTGCGCGGGAATGAGCGGAAAAATGTACGTGATTTCCCGGAGTCGTTATCGATCGTGCGATCGTCGACGAAGCGGATGGCGATCGGGCGGCCGGCGACCGCGCCGCCCATGCCCTCGCTGAAATGCAGCGGCGTGCAGCGCTTAATCGCCGCGTCGATGGCGTCGCGATAGATGGTGCGCACCTGCGCCGGCGCGTCGTGGCTGACGTAGGTCATGCGGGGCGGAGCGATCGACCTCGCCGTCGCGCTTGAACGCGAAGCGGATGGTGTATTCCATACCATGTCGTGCCTCGTCCTTCGGCGGCGGCACCCAGCAGTCGCGCAGCGCGGCAAACATGGCGCGGATTGTATCCAGCCTGTGATCGTCGGCGTGCGCCGCTCGCGCATTCTTGCCGGTCTCAGCGCCTTGCGTATCACCGCTGTTATCTGCATCGCCGGTCTTTGTTCGCCGGATCGTTCTCGTCGGTCGAGACGATGGTGAGCCGCAAAGTCTCGCCGAGCGGCGGCAGGAATACGGGAAAGCACGGGCCGCGGTGAAACACGCTGCAGAACGACGGATGACAAGGCCGTCCGCTCAGCACGCTGCATGGCGCCCGCGCCGGCGGCACATGGTCAGCTGCGCATGCTGCGCTCGCCGCACAGTGCCCGGCAAGGCCGATCGCGCGCAGACGACCGATCGCATGCCGGGCCGCGCGCATCGAATCAGGCCCCAGCGTCGGCCGCCACCTGCATGCGGATGATGCGGTCCGGATTGGACGGCGGCTCGCCGCGCTTGAGCTTGTCGACCACGTCCATGCCGGCGACGACTTCGCCGATGACGGTGTACTGGCCGTTGAGGAACGAGCCCTCGTCGAACATGATGAAGAATTGACTGTTCGCCGAGTGGTTGATTGCCGCCCTTGCGCGCCATGCCGACAGTTCCCCGCTCGAACGGCACCTCGGAAAATTCCGCCTTCAGATCCGGATGTTCCGAGCCGCCGGTGCCGTTGCCGTGCTGGCCGTCGCCGGTCTGCGCCATGAAGCCGTCGATGACGCGATGGAACGGCACGTCGTCATAAAATCCCTCGCGCGCCAAAAGCTTCAGCCGTTCGGCGTGCTTGGGCGCGACGTCGATCGCGAGCTTGATGATGATCACGCCCGGCGTGGTTTCGACGATCAGCGTATTCTGCGGATCGGCTCCCGCGGGAGCGATGCGCCATTGGTCATCTTCGCTCTATCGAGCCAACGGACGTTTCCGTTCAGCTCATTGTCGAATCCTACGGTTCGATGGTGGCCTTCTTGATGTAGTCGAGCTTGCGAAATGCTTGATCAGATAGGCGTTGCCTTCGCTGCTGGATCCGGCCTTGCTCGGGCCCCTGCCCTCGCGGCGCACCTTCGCCGTAGCCGCTGTAGAGCGCGTCGACGACCTGCATACCCGAGACGACCTGGCCGAACGGCGCAAAGCCCTGGCGGTCGAGGCATGTTGTTGTCGCCGAAATTGATGAAAACCTGGGTGGTGCGCGTGTTGGGACCGGCGGTTGCGAACGTGATCAAGCCGCGCTTGTTGCTTTGCCTGACCGGATCGTCCTTGATCCGCGCCTCCGCCATACCGCCGAAAGCTTCGGGTCGCCGTTGATGCCGAACTGCACCATGAAGCCGGAGATGACGCGGAAGAAGCGGGCGTTGTCGTAGAAGCCGTTCTTGACGAGATTGTAGAAACGGTCGGCGCCGTTCGGCGCCCAGTCGCGATGAACTTCAATGACGAAGGTGCCTTTGCTGGTGTCGAATTTCGCCTTGTAGACCGCCGGCGCCTGTTCGTTCAGCGCCGCGGGATTGCCGAGGCCCTGGCTCCAGGCCGGACCGGTGAGCACAAGCGCAAGCAGAATGGCTGATGAGGCGGATCATGTCGTCTCCCGGATGAGATGTGCGTTCAGGTCTTTGGCAAATTTCTGTCTTCAGCCGCGCGGCGACCACGGCCGGCACGAAGCTCGAAACGTCGCCGCCCATGCCGGCAATCTGCCGCACCAAGGTGGCGGTGATCGGGCGAACCTCGGGCGAAGCCGGCAGAAACACGGTTTGGACTTCCGGCGCCATGGCGCCATTCATGCCGGCCATCTGCATCTCATAGTCGAAGTCCGCGGCATCGCGCAGCCCGCGGATCAGGAGGGTCGCGCCCGACCCGTCGCGCCGCCGACACCACGAGATCGCCGAACGTGGTGCAGACGATCTCGCAGCCCGCACTGCGCGCCGACCGGCGTGGAAATCTCCTCCAGCATGGCGAGGCGTTCCTCCGCCGAAAACAGCGGCGCCTTGCCGGGATGAATGCCGATCGCGAGCACCAGCCGGTCGGCGAGCCGGACGGCACTTTTCACGACGTCGAGATGGCCATTGGTGATGGGGTCGAACGACCCGGCGAAAAGGGCTGTGCGCGGCATGGCGGGGGTCTAGCCCGCGGTCAGGCCAATCGCAAGGCGATAGGCTATCATCCCGAAGTCGGCGGATGAGGCGGTGATGCAAACTCGGCGGGCGATGCTGACCGGCGGCGCGGGGGCAGCTGCGCTTGTGCTCGCGGGTTTAGGCTATCGCGCTTGGGACCGAGGGATATGGTCGGGAGGCGAGCAAACGGCCTACTGGCCTTGGAACGACTGGGAGGGCAATGCCGGTGATGGCGTCAAGCGGCCTTTGCATGCAGCGATCCTGGCAGCGAATCCGCACGACACCCAGCCGTGGCTGTTCAAAGTTGACGACAGCGCGATCACCTTGTTCGCCGATCGCGCCCGCAATCTTGGCAGCTTTGATCCTTTTCGTCGCGAAATGCATCTCGGACTAGGCGCAGCCATCGAGAATCTCGTACTGGCGGCGCGCGCTTTCGGATCGGCGGCAACTGTCACGCCCGCCGACGGCACCTTGACGCTCTCGCCCGCCGATATGCCGGTAGCCGCCGCCCACATCGCTATGACGCCGATGCCGGCTTCCCGAGATGCCCTGTTCGATGCGATCCCGCTCCGGCATACCAATCGCGGCCCTTATCGCCCCGATCAGTCCGTCACGAAGGAACATCTGAAACGTCTCGCCGATCTCACAATTGACGGCACTGTCCGCGTCGTCTTCATCGACGATCCGCATGCCCGGGCCGAGCTGGCGGCAATGATCGTGGAGGCGACCGAACGCATCATTAGCGATCCCCATATGTCGGCTGACAGCGCCCGATGGTTCCGAACTGGCCGGCGTGACGTCGAAGCACATCGCGACGGCGTCACCGTCGATGCGGCCGGACTTTCAGCGTTGATGACCGCCGCCTCGAAGCTGCTGCCGGACCTGGACGCGAAGTCGGCCGACCAGTACTGGCTCGGCATGACCCGCGACACGCATGTTGCGACTGCGCCACACCTTGGCGTCATTCTCGTTCGCGATCGGCTCGATATGCGCGCTGCGATCGAGGCAGGACGCACATGGCAGAGGCTTCATCTAGCAGCGACCGCGAAAGGGCTCGCCGCACAGCCACTCAATCAACCGGTCGAGTGCGTTGATCGCAACGCTATGCTCGGAAAGACTGACACTTTCGGGCGCGCCATCATCAAGCTGATCACAGCGCCGGGGTGGGAACCCACTTTCGTCTTCCGCTTGGGTGTCGCCGAACGGACAGCTGGCCGGAGCCCGAGGCGGACATTGGACGAAGTCCTGATGGCGTAAAACGCGGGGAGATTGCGTGGAACCGGCAGACTTGTTGGATTGAATGCGCCCTTGGATGCATAATTGAATGCGAAAGCGAAGATGCCAATGAGTGCTCCAGCCACGGCAGATACCAAGATCGTCCGGCGCAAGGCGGACGCCGGCCCGCGGCGGGTGAGCGCCGATATCTGCGTCGTCGGCGCGGGTATCGCGGGCACTTCCGCGGCGCTGACGGCCGCGCGGAACGGGCGCAAAGTCGTGCTGGTCGACGGCCTGCCGGTGCTCGGCGGTCAGGCGGTGAATTCGATCATCGGCACGTTCTGCGGCCTGTTCGCCAACGGCACCCACGGCCACCAATTCACCCACGGCATCGCCGACGAGATCCTGCGCGATCTCGGCGCCAAGGAGCAGACCCTCTATTACCGGCGCGGGCCGGTGACCACGGTGGTTTATTACGACGAAGTCGCGCTCGCCCGCTGGATCGAAGAGGCCATCCGCAAGGCGGGGATCACCGTCGTGCTCGGCGCCGTGCTGCGGCGCGTGGAAGTCGACGGCCGCCGCGTGAAGCGTCTTGAGCTCGCCACCCGCTACGGCGACGTCGCATGTCGAGGCGACGGGCTTCGTCGATTCAAGCGGCGACGCGGCGCTGGTCTGGCAGGCGGGCTTCGCCTGCCGCGAGCCCGCGAACCGCAAAGTGTTCGGCACCCAGATGGTGGTTCTGGAGCATATCGACGAAGCCAAGCAGCCGACCCGCGACGAGATCGGCGCGCGGATGAAGGAAAAAGGCGACGAGTACGGACTGGTCCGGCGCGAAGGCCTCGCTTTCATCATTCCCGGGCGCGGCGTCGCGGCCATGAACATGACCCATGTCGAGACGCCGCTCGATCCGCTGGAGGCCTCCGCCCGCACGCTCGACGGCCGCGACCAGGCCGATCGCGCCGTCGCTTTCCTCCGCCACGAGTTTCCCGACTGTTTCGGGAAATGCCGCGTGCGCGCCTACGGCTTTCCCGGCATTCGGCAGACGCGCTGGATCGTCGGGCGCCAGCAGCTCACCGAGGATGACGTGGTGCACGGCACGCGCTTTGCCGACGCGATCGCGCGCACCGCGTGGCCGATCGAGCTGCACGATCATGGCAGCGGCCACCGCTGGCACACCTTCCCCGAGGATCATGTGCATTACATTCCGCTCGCAGCCTCACGCCGGCGGACGCCGACAACGTCGTCGCCGCCGGGCGCTGCATCGACGCCGACACCGCGGCGCTGTCGAGCGTGCGGGTGATGGGCCCGTGCATCGCCATGGGCGCCGCCGCCGCGCATGCGCTCGATCTCGCCGGCACCGGCAGCGTGCATCAGATCGATCTCGCCGCGCTGGCGTCGCGGGTCTACGACAACGTCGAGCGGACGGACTGAAAGATGCGCCTGACCGATCACGAGAAGGCGATGCTGGACGGCGCGCACGGCAAGGCCAAAGCCCGCGCGATGGATTTGCTGGTGCGCTATGGCGAAGCGCTCGGCGCCGAGCGGCTTGGTCGAGACCAACAATGTCGCCGGCGCATTCAACGCTTCGACGCCTTCGGTGCGCGCGTTGGCGGCGCGCGGTTTCGACGCGGTCTATTCGGAATTGAATCTGGACAGCGACGAAGTGGTCGAAGTGCCGCGCATGACGGTCAACACCTGCCAATTGATCACCGGCATCGACAACGCGAAGTGGCGGACGCAAGGCATCCCCGACGATTTGGCCGAGCAACAAAAGCGCGGCGAGGCGTTCTTCGGCCAGCGCGGCATCAACATGCACGCGACCTGCACGCCGTATCAGGTCGGCAACGTGCCGGTGAAGGGCGAGCATTGCGCCTGGATGGAATCCTCGGCCGTGGTCTATTGCAATTCCGTGCTCGGCGCCCGCACCAACACCGAGGGCAAGGAGATCACCGGCGCCGCCGCCTTGACCGGCCGCATTCCCGATTGGGGCTTTCACCTCGACGCCAACCGCCATGGCACGCATCTCGTCGAAGTCGGTATCCCGGTCGAAGACATCATGGACTGGGGCTTGCTGGGCTATTGGCTCGGCGAGATCGTGCAGGACCAAATCCCGGTGCTCACCGGCGCGCTCGTCAACCCGACGCTCATCAAGCTCAAGCATTTCGGCGCCGCCGCCTCATCGTCGGGCGGCGTCGAGATGTATCACCTTCCCGGCACGACGCCCGAGGCGGCCTCGGTCGAGGAAGCGTTCGGCGGAGGGCGATTGCCGATACATTGCGCTATGGTTCCGCGGAGCGACGGCGCGCTTATGAAAACCTCAATTGCGCGCAGTGAACGCAAGATCGACTTCGTGATGCTCGGTTGCCCGCACAATTCGATCGACCAGGTCTGGCTGATTGCCTCGCTGCTCGAAGGCCGCCGCATCGATCCCGATACCGCGCTCTGGGTGCACACGCCGCGAGCCTTGCGCGATACGGCGGAGCGCAACGGCTATGTGCGCATGATCGAGGACGCCGGCGGCGTGGTCATGAGCGATACCTGCCCGGCGATCTCGCGGCACCTGCCGAAAGGCGTGCGCACGGTGGCGACGGACTCCGCCAAACAGGCGCACTATCTGCCGGCGATCACCGGCGTCGAAGCCTGGTTCGGCTCGGTCCGCGACTGTGTCGAGGCTGCAATCAGCGGCACCTGGAACGGAACGCTGTGATGCAAGAGGTCATGCCCCGGACCATCGTTCTGCACGGCCGCCGCGTGGTCGGCGGCTGCGCCGAAGGCGAAGCATTGGTGACACGGCAGACGATTTCCGGCTGGGGCGGCATCAACGAGCGCGACGGCACCGTTATCGAACGCCGCCACGAGTTGCGGGGCCAAAGTTTTGCCGGCCGCGTGCTGGTGTTTCCCGGCGCGAAGGGCTCGTCAGGCTGGTCGGCCTACTTCCACATGACCCGGCTAAACGGGGTGGCGCCGGCGGCGATGATCTTCACCCGCATGACCACCAAGATCGCGCTGGGCGCGGTGGTCACGCGGGCGCCCGCGATCACCGACCTGGATCAGGACCCGTTCGCCGGTGATCGAGACCGGCGATTGGGTCAAGGTTGATGCGGATCGCGGCGTCGTCGAAGTGACCAAACGCTAGAGGCGCGGCAATGTCCGGGCGAACCGTGATCGATGTTTCCGAGACCATCGAGAAGCAGAAGCTCGGGGGCTTCCTTATTGGCCTCGTGGTGATCTCCTGGATCATCACCTTCTTCGACGGCTTCGACCAGCAAGCAATCGCGTTCGCCGCACCGTACCTGTCTTCCCAATACCATCTCGACCGCATCATGATGGGCAACGTGTTCAGCATGGGGCTGGTCGGCACGCTGATCGGCGGTTTCGCCTTCGGCTATCTCGGCGACCGCATCGGCCGCCGCCCCGCCATCATTCTGGCGACCGCCGCGTTTGGCCTGCTCACGCTCGGCTTCGTGCTGGCTGATGGCTACCTCTCGCTACTGGCGCTGCGGCTCGTTGACGGCATCGCGCTGGGCGGAATGCTGCCGCTCTCCTGGGCGCTGAATATCGAGTACGCGCCCAAGCGATTTCGTTCGACGATCGTGACCGTCATCATGATCGGCTATTCGGTCGGCATCGCGCTCGGCGGCCCGACGGCAAACTGGCTGATCCCGCAATATGGCTGGCAGTCGCTGTTCGCGGTCGGCGGCGTTCTGTCGCTCGTGGCCGCGCTGGCGCTCGTTCTGGTGTTGCCGGAATCGGCGCGATTTCTCGCCAGCAAAGGGCTGGCAGAAGGAGCGCGTCGCCGAACTGCTGAGCCGGCTGACCGGCGAAGCGATCCCGGCGGACGCCCAATTCGTCGTCGCCGACGAGGCCGGCCAGGCGAAGGATTTTCGCGCCGCGCTCCTGTTCAAGGACCAGCTCCGTTTTATCACGCCGCTCCTGTGGCTCGCCTATATCGCGAGCTCAATGGCGGTGTTTTTCCTTGCGACCTGGACACCGCTGGTATTCGAGGCGCTTACTTTCACCCGCGCGCAGGCGGCGCTGGCGGGCTCAATGAACGCAGCGGCCGGCGCCGTCGGCGGGCTTCTGCTGATGCGTTTCACCGACACCATGGGGGCGATCGCAATCACCGCCATGCCGCTGATCGCCATTCCGCTGCTGCTCATTGCCGCTTTCGTCGATGTCGGCCACGCCGGCTTTTTCGCGTTATTTGCTCTGATCGCGCTGTTTCTGATCGGCGGCCATTTCGGCCTGCACAGCATTGCCGGTATTTTTTATCCGAGCGCCTATCGGGGCAACGGCGCGGGCTGGGCGATATCGGTCGCCAAGATCGGATCGATCGCCGGACCGTTCGCGGCCGGGCTGATCCTCTCGACCAGCATGCCGGTGCGTTACATCTTTGCGGTGCTGGCGATCTGCCCGGCGGTATTCGTCGTCTGCATCTTCATTGTCGGGCGGATTCACTCATCGATCCTGCGCCGCGAGACGCAGGCGCTGGCCCCGGCTTAGCCTGCGCTGAAGGCTTGCGAATTTGCGGCGGATTACCCCGGAAATTCGCTGCGGCCCGTCATTTTTTGCTAACCCCAATACCAGCAAAAATGTGACGCACATCAATGTGGGCTTTTCCGATCTGATCCAAATTGTCAATCAGTGAAGGCGACCCGCGCACAAGCGCAGCGGCCCCCGGCCGAGCAACAGGGCGCCAACTCAGAAGACAGGGATCGGTGTCATGCTCAAAGCCTTCTACGCCATAACCGCCGCCGCGATTGTCGCCGGAGCCTTCGTCGCAACGTTGAGCATTTCAGAGCAGGTCGAAGCCCGTGGCTCGGTCCCGGGCATGAAAGCCGACCGTGCCGACATCCGCCCGCTCGCCGGCAAGTGCTCCGAGAATGCCTGGCCCTATTTCGAGGCCTCCTGCCTGCGCGATACGCGCAATCCCTTTGGCAAGGCGCGCGAAGTTCGCATCGTTTCCCCTGATCGGCTGACGCAGGCCGTGGCAATCTCCGCCCGCTAACCGGCGCTGGTCGGCCCTACCGGCCCCACGCACGTTTCATCCGCGCTTAAAGTGCGCTAAGAGCCAGCCGGCAGCAGAAAGCGCCGGCCGGGATGATCGTCCTCATCGACAACTACGACAGCTTCACCTTCAACCTGGTCCACTTCTTTGGGGACCTAGGCGCTGAGGTGCGCGTGCACCGCAACGACAAGATTTCGACCGCCGCGATCCTCGCCGCGGAACCCGACGCCATCGTGCTTTCGCCCGGCCCCTGCACGCCAAAGGAGGCCGGCATCTGCCTCGATCTTGATCGCAGCGGCATCCGGCCAGATCCCGATCCTCGGCGTCTGCCTCGGCCATCAGGCGATCGGGGACGCTTTCGGCGGCAAGGTGGTGCGGGCGCCGGCGCCGGTGCACGGCAAGCTGTCCGAAATCCGCCACGGCGGCGCGGGCATTTTTCACGGCATCAACGCGCCGTTCCAGGCGACGCGCTATCATTCGCTGATCGTCGAGCGCGACAGCCTGCCTGACGAACTGACCGTGACGGCGGACACCGGCGATGGCCTGATCATGGGCCTCGCCCACAGGCACCTGCCGGTCCATGGCGTGCAATTTCATCCCGAGAGCATCGCTTCCGAGCACGGCCATCTGATGTTGAAGAACTTTCTCGACATCGCCGCGTCGTGGAATGAGTTCGAGCGGACGCCGCGCCGCTTCTGCGCCGCAGAAGCCGCCGGCGCGCCTGAACTGAGGGCTTCATCGTGACCGACTCATTTCGGGCCATCATCGGCAAAGTCGCCACCGGCGCGACGCTTTCCCGCGAGGAAGCCTCGGGCGCGTTCGACCAGATGATGTCCGGCGAAGCGACGCCCTCGCAGATGGGCGCTTTGCTGATGGCGTTGCGGGTGCGCGGCGAGACCGTCGACGAGATCACCGGCGCGGTCGCCACCATGCGCAGCAAAATGTTGCGCGTGGCCGCGCCGCCCGATGCGATCGATGTGGTGGGAACCGGCGGCGATGCCTCGGGCTCGTTCAACATTTCCACCTGCGCCGCGCTGATTGTCGCCGGCGCCGGCGTTCCGGTCGCCAAGCACGGCAATCGCGCGCTGTCGTCGCGCTCGGGCGCCGCCGACGTACTGGCCGCGCTCGGCGTCAAGATCGATCTCGACCCGGACGCGATCGCGCGCTGCATCACCGAGGCCGGCATCGGCTTCATGTTCGCGCCGGCGCACCATCCGGCGACCAAGAATGTCGCGGCGACCCGGGTCGAACTCGGTACCCGCACGATCTTCAATCTGCTCGGCCCGCTCTCCAACCCGGCGGGCGTGCGCCGGCAAATGGTCGGCGTGTTCTCCAAACAATGGACGCAGCCGTTGGCGCAGGTGCTGAAAAATCTCGGCGCCGAACGCGCCTGGGTGGTGCACGGCTCCGACGGGCTCGATGAGATCACCACGTCGGGCCCGACCAGCGTCGCTGCCCTTGAAGACGGCCACGTCAAGACGTTTGAGATTTCGCCGGAAGAGCTTGGCTTGCGCAAGGTCAAGCCGGAGGCGTTGCGCGGCGGCGACGCGGCGGCTAACGCCGAAGCGGTGTTGAACGTGCTCAAGGGCAAGGCTTCGGCGTTCCGCGACGTGGCGCTGCTCAATGCCGCGGCGGCGCTGGTGGTGGCCGGCAAGGCGAAAGACCTGAAAGACGGATTGCATGCCGCCGCCCACTCGGTCGATTCCGGCGAAGCCGAAGGACGGCTCGATCGCCTGATCGCGGTGTCCAACAATGACTGATATCCTCGCCAAAATCGCGGCCTATAAGCGCGAAGAGATCGCGGCGGCAAAACGCGAGCGGCCGCTGGCGGCGGTGGAGCGCGAGGCTAACAACGCCGGAGAGCCGCGCGGATTTTTGTCGGCGATCGAGCGCCGGCTTGCCGCCGGCGAGTACGCGCTGATCGCCGAAATCAAAAAGGCAAGCCCGTCGAAGGGGCTGATCCGTGAGACATTCGACCCGCCGGCGCTTGCTGCAGCCTATGCGCAGGGCGGCGCAACGTGCCTGTCGGTGCTGACTGACGCACCTTCGTTCCAGGGCTCGCTGGACTTTATGCGGCAGGCGCGCGCCGCCTGCGCTCTGCCGGTGCTGCGCAAGGATTTCATGTTCGATCTCTACCAGGTGGTGGAAGCCCGCGCCGCCGGCGCCGATTGCATTCTTATCATCATGGCTGCGGTCGATGATCGTTGCGCGGCGGAACTGGAAGACGTAGCGGTCGGACTCGGCATGGACGTTCTCGTCGAGGTCCACGACGAGGCTGAACTGCAGCGAGCGATGCTCCTGAAATCGCGACTGATCGGTATCAACAACCGCAACCTCAAAACTTTCGAAACGACGCTCGCGACTTCCGAGCGCCTGGCGAAACTCATTCCGCCGAGCTACGTCGTTGTCGGCGAGAGCGGGATATTTGCGCCGAACGATCTCGCACGCCTCGCCGAGGCGGGCATTTCGACGTTCCTTGTGGGTGAAAGCCTGATGCGCCAGAGCGATGTTGCTGCCGCTACGCGAGCGCTCCTTACACGCAGCGATGTGCTGGCTCCTGCGCGGTGAATGGAGTGGCGCGGCGCACGAAACTCAGCCATCTCGGCGCGCGCGGCGAAGCCCGCATGGTGGACGTTTCCGCAAAACCTGCGACCGAACGCGAAGCGGTGGCTGAAGGCCGCGTCGTGATGCAGCAAGCGACGCTCGATATTGTGCGCAAGGGCAACGCCAAGAAGGGCGATGTGCTTGGCACCGCGCGCATCGCCGGCATCATGGCCGCAAAGCGCACCCATGAGCTGATCCCACTCTGTCATCCGCTTGCTATCTCGCAAGTCGAGGTCGACCTCACGCCCGATGCCAGGCTTCCGGGCATTGCCGTCAAAGCCCGCGTCAAGGTCGCGGGGCCAACCGGGGTGGAGATGGAGGCGCTTACCGCCGTCTCGGTTGCCTGTCTCACCATCTATGACATGGTGAAGGCGGTCGATCGCGGCATGCGGATCGAAGGCATCCGGCTCCTGGAGAAGCGCGGCGGCCGCAGCGGTCATTATCGCGCAAAGGAGTAAGTCGGTGGCGTTACTGTCGGTCGCTGAGGCGCTCGAACGCGTGCTCGAACACGCCGCGCCGTTGCCGGCCGAAGAAACGCCGCTCGCCGATGCCGATGGCCGCGTGCTTGCCTTTCCACTGAAGGCGCGGCGCACCCAGCCGCCCGCCGACGTGTCCGCCATGGACGGCTATGCCGTGCGCTCCGCCGATATATCGAGCGTGCCGGCGCGACTGAAAGTCATCGGCGAAGTCGCCGCAGGGCGGCCGTTTTCGCACCCCGTCGGCCGCGGTGAAGCGGCGCGTATCTTCACCGGCGGCGTGATCCCCGAAGGCGCCGACACGATCGTGATCCAGGAACAAACAAAGCGCCTCGGCGACGAGGTCGAGGTGGAAAAACCGTCCGGCAAAGGCCGGCACATCCGCGTCCAAGGCCTCGACTTCAAGGCGGGCGAGATTCTGTTAGCCGCCGGCCATCGGCTGACGGCGCGCGACCTGATGCTTGCCGCTGCGATGAATCATCCGCTGGTCCCAGTGCACCGGCGGCCGAAAGTTGCGCTGTTTGCGACTGGCGACGAGCTGGTGCCGCCCGGCGTGGAGCCGGCGCCAGGCCAGATCGTCTCCTCCAACACGTTCGCGATTGGCGCGCTCGCACGCGAGGAAGGTGCCGAAGTCGTCGACCTCGGCATCGTCGGCGACCAGCTCGATGCGACCGTCGCTGCGGTCCGCAGCGCGCGCGAACTCAGCGCCGACATTCTCGTCACCAGCGGCGGCGCATCTGTCGGCGATTATGATCTCGTTCAGAAGGCGTTCGCCGCCGAAGGCATGTCGCTCTCGTTTTGGCGACTGGCGCTGCGGCCCGGGCGCCCGCTGATGCACGGCCGGCTCGGCGCCATGCAGGTGCTGGGCGTTCCGGGCAATCCGGTCTCGGCGTTCGTCTGCGGTTTTCTGTTCCTGGCGCCGCTCATTCGCCGCCTCGCCGGAAGAAATGATCTCCAGCCGGCAACCGAATCGGCCGTGCTCGGCTGCGACCTTCCCGAGAACGACGAACGCGCCGACTATCTGCGCTCGACGTTGAAAACAGGTCCGCAAGGGGTCGTCGCGACGCCCTTCCCGGTCCAGGATAGTTCCATGATCGGGCCGTTGGCGAAAGCGGATTGTCTCGTGATCCGAGAACCTTATGAACCGGCAGCGAAAGCCGGCAGCCAATGCCGGATCGTTAAATTCGAGCGTTAAGCGCGCGTTTGGCTCAGCCCGCGCTTTCTTCACGTCAAATTAAATGGTTGCAGAACACATATGGAACGGATAGTGTCCGTTCATGATTTGTTTCGGCTGCTGGGGCGGCCAGAGAGGAAGCGCCGATGCTGACACGCAAGCAGGCTGAGCTCTTGCGTTTTATCCATGAGCAACTCAAGGAGGCCGGAGTTCCACCGTCCTTCGACGAGATGAAGGACGCGCTCGATCTGCGCTCCAAGTCGGGCATCCACCGCCTCATTACCGCGCTCGAAGAACGCGGCTTCATTCGCCGGCTGCCCAACCGGGCGCGCGCTATCGAGGTCATCAAGCTTCCCGAGTCAGTGGCACACGGCATTGCTTCGAATCGGTCGCGCGGTTTCACGCCGAGCGTCATCGAAGGCAATCTCGGCCGAGTGCGCACCGCTTCCGAGGACGAAAGCGGCCGGCCGGTCGCTGTGCCGGTGATGGGCCGCATCGCCGCCGGCACGCCGATCGAAGCGATCCAGACCCGCAGCCACACCATCAACATGCCACCTGATCTGTTGAGCCCCGGCGAGCATTTTGCGCTCGAGGTTCGCGGCGATTCGATGATCGAGGCCGGCATTCTCGACGGCGACATCGCTCTCCTCAAACGCACCGATGCAGCCGACACCGGCGATATTGTGGTCGCCCTGATTGACGATGAGGAAGCGACGCTGAAACAATTCCGCCGACGCGGCGCTTCGATTGCACTCGAGCCTGCCAATACCGCCTACGAGGTGCGCATCCTGCCGCCCAACCGGGTACGGATTCAGGGCAAACTCGTCGGCCTGTTCCGGCGATACTGATCTCAATCGTCTGCTTCCAGATCCTCGGACCGCGGCGTCGCATCGCGCGGCGGTGAGTGCGCGGTCGCTGGTGCGCGCGTGGCACTTTCAGAACCCGCGGTGGTCCCGACGCGAGACTGGCGCGGCGCCCAGGGCCGGTCGAAATTCGGCGGACGCGCCAACTCCATCACAAAGCCGGAGCCATCGCGGCTTAGCGCGATCGCCCCCTGCTCGCGCCAGGTGCTGCGGCCGATAGCGGTCGCAGCACAGCCGGGCGGTATCTCGCGCGCCGCCACCACGACAGCTGCGCGCTGGCAGTCTTCCTCAAACGCCTCCGGCGCCAGTGCATAAGAAACGAGCCGCCCGTCGGCAAGCTTGCCGATGCAGCCGACGGCATCGCAGGTAATGCCCGCGCCTAGTCCTGGATCGCGCACGTCGCGGCCGTCCGCATCGGCGGCAAGCCACTCCCGCATCGCGAATGTATCGCCGCCGGCGCGGTGGAATGCGAGCCTGCCGTCGGCGCCTCGCACCGCGAATATCCGTCCGTCGGCGGCAACCAGAATGTCCGGCTGCGGCGTGCGTGCCGCAAAGATGATCGCGAGCGCGACGAACACCACGCCGCTCCAGCGCAGCGGCGTCTTGAGCAGACAGATCAATAGCAAGCCCGCGGTCGCCAGCAGCAGCGGCCCGGTGCCGAACGCGGTGACACGGCCGAATGCGCCCGGCAGGCTCGCGACCCAGAGCGCGACCGAAGTCCATCCATTCGATGCCGTAACCCATCTGCCGCCAGAACATTGCATCGAAGCCGAACGGAATGGCGACGACGCCGAGAATGCCCATCGGCATCACCCAGCCGGACACGATCGGCATGGCGAGCAAATTGGCGAGAACGCCATATGGCGCCATGCGGTGAAAGTGAAACGCGGCGTAAGGCGTGGTGGCGAGGCCGGCGACCAGCGAAGCGAGAATGAGGCTTAAGATTTCGCGCACGCCCCAAAGCGCCGCCCGCGCGCCCAGCGAAGAATCCGCGCCTGCTCGCGCCCAGGGAATGCCGCGCTCATAGCCCGCAATCAGCGCCAGCGTCGCCGCAAACGACATCTGAAAGCTTGGATGAACGACTGCTTCCGGCGCGAACAACAACACGATCAGCGCGGCAATGGTCACTGTGCGCAACGTCAGGATCGGACGATCGAGCAGCACGCCAATCAGCACGATTGCGATCATGATGAAGGACCGCTGGGTCGCAACTTCAGCACCGGAAAGGACAAGATAGAAGGCGGTAATGAGGAGCGCGGCGAAAGCCGACCACTTCTTGATCGGCGCCCGGTCGGCAAGCCCCGGGATCAGCGCGAGAAGGGCGCGCACGATGAAGAACACGATGCCGGCAACCACGGCCATGTGATAGCCGGACACCGGCTAATGGCCGCCAGACACGGTGTTTATGCCTGCTGTATCGGCATTTCTGTAATCAACCGCTTCCCCAAAATAGACGTGGGAAGCAAATGGGAAGCCAGCTGGTGCGTTTTGCCGCCGAGGGTCACTATCCTAGCCGGGCGGGGCGGCGAACTCACAGGCGGCAGGCTGCGCTTACCGTCGTGGTGGCCCACCCCGGTCCGTAGCTCATGCTATGGTTAACCTTAAGGTGGCGCTCGCGCGCTCGCTCGCAGCGACAGGCCGGAAACGATGCCGCGGTGAGCGGCCCGCCGATCATGATCCAAAGGGATCAGGCGCGAGAAGACTCTGCCTGAGCCTTGTTGCCAGTTCCTGAGACTTGCAATGGATGACGCGCCGGAGCATGTCGCCCGCCGGCGGGCTTTCATCCTTCAGCAAGTGGTAGGCGACACCATGTGGCTTGGTGTCGTCCGGCCACACGAGATAGACCTGCAAGCCCTCCGCGAGCTGATTTTCGGCCCATTTCCTGTAGCCGGGGTCATCCCAACTGATTACCATGCGAGCTGACGCGTAGCGTTTTTGCAGTTCATAGGCCAAATCGTCATCTTCGCCAGCCATGAGACTTACTCACTTTCCTCCCGCTCCTGTAGCACGCCGAGGGTGTGCTTTGCCACGTCGGCCAGAGCCGGTGGACCAGTGCAGCGCGCTCGCCGCCGGCTGAAGCTTTTGGTGGGCCGGTGCAGCCCCGTCTCAACAACGCTGCGTCTTAGCAGCGTTGTTGAACAGATCGTCCAGATGATCGTCGAAATGCGTCACATCTGCTGACGGCTTTGCCGGTGGCCGCCCGAAGCGGACCACGCCGGCGATGCGGCGCCGCCGCTGGAAAGGTTTCAAGCTGCTTGAAATGTTTTTGCTCGGCCCTGCCACGTACTGCCGCCTGAAGCCGCATTCGCTACATACCAAAATTTGCCCGTCAGCCGGCTGCTCGACCGAGCCTCTGTGAAAACAACGCGAGCACGTGATCGACAACATCAGCGTCGTTTAGCACGGATCGCAAAGCCTCACGACTGCGTCCGCACGTACAGCCGACCGTCGCAGAGCACGATGTCGTTGAAGTCGGCCGCTTCATCGTCGCTGACTTCGACCAGCTTGCGCTGCTCGACGATCTCAGGCGCATCGGCGAGCAAAACCGGCACGAGCCCGAGCGAGCCGTCGCGATACGTGATCAAAAACATCAGCGTGCCCGCAGCGGTGCCGACATCTGGCCGTTTGTTGCTACGTTCTCACGTCTTGCGGCTGAGCGCGAGCCGTCAGGGTTGAGCAAAAAGCCGCGCGCAATGAGAAAGTCACGTTCCTCGACAGACGAAAATTCGACCGTCTCGCCCGGCATAGCTACCTTGGTCTCCGCGCGCCACACGGTAGCGAACGTCGGCGGCGCGGCCGGGTTCTGCGATGACTGCTGCGCGACCGTTCCTGCGGGAAGGCGCTTGCCGGTGCAGACGTGCACGCAATGCCCCGGACTGACAACACCACTGGCGCGCACGCCTTCATCCGGTGGCGGATCTGTCGGTGCCTTCATCTGGAAAGCCGTATCCGTAAACGGCTTGTCAACATCGATCTTTTTCATCCGTTGCGGTATCGCGCTCGCTGCGGGCTTCGCGCTCGCCGGGCGGGCTCGTCTTTGTTTGTTCACGTCGTCAGCCATCTCGATGATCTCCACGTTAACGGTTAATACCCAGCACATTTGTGCGGCGAGCGTTTCAACGCCGCTCGCCGCTCGCGCCCGCCGTCAACGGAGACACAACGGACGCGCTGGCCGGTGTCGGCGGGGCGAAAGGAGAAGGCCGCCGATCATCAGCACTACCGATCTCACAGCACCGCCGCGAAAATGCTGTTCGCGGGTTTGCTGAAAACGAACGCGCCGCCTGACGACGGTGGCGACGACGGCGACAGACTTGTACTGACCAGCGGTGCACCCGGAAACGCATCCAGCACATCGCCGAACGGATCGCCCGACCCTTGATAGGCCGGACCCGGCGTCGTCGCCGCCAACGTCGCGAAGTCCGCGCTCGCAAGCTGCGTCGAAAGATCGATCTGCCAGCCGTTGGCAAGTGCGGCCGCCAGCGTCGCGGCGAACGTGGTGATGTCGCTGTCGTTCCAAACAATGCCGCCGTTGCCGTCGTTGCTGACCGGCGTCGGAAACTGCGCGTTGTTCATCAGCGCATAAAGCTGACCGACTGTCAGACCGAGCGCGGCGCAGACTTGAGCAACATCCATTTGCTACGCTCCTAAAAGTCCGGCGCGCCCGGTATAGACCCCCAGACGCGCCGTCCCGCTCAAAGGCGGATCGCGAGGGAGATCGACCCGCCCACCGGAGAACATCATCGCTCGATCTCGGCCCACGGCTGCACATCAGCGCGATCGCGAAACGTGGCGTGCTGGGGCCGCATTGTCCGTTGCTCAGACGCGGTCGGAACCGGCAAGCCGGTAAGCAACACCGATCGCCAGCCGCACGTCGGCCGCGCCACGGTGCTGGTGCCGATCGATAGCTCGACATCGCACGGAAACCTGTGCAACGACGTGTATTTGATGTTGCTGCAGACTGCGGCCGCGACGATCGCCTTGATCGATGTGCCGCCGCGCACGTTGAAGCCGCGCAGCCACGCGTTCGCCTGATCTGACCACAGCGCCAGCGATATTTTGTTGTTCAGCTTCTCGGTGCGGTACACGAAGGCGACATACAGCATCGCGTTGAGCCACTGCCGACGAAAGTCGGTTTCTTCTGCCGACGGCTGCAACAGCGGCCAAGCATCCATCACCAGTGCTATCAGCTTGTTGGTCTCGTGCTCGTCAGGCATCTCGCACGACGGCGGCAGCATGCCTGCAGCGCGCAGCAGGTTTTTCAACGACGTGTTTTCAGCTTCAAGCTGATGGATGCGATCGCTCATTCGCTGATCTCTCCGCGCCGCAAACGCCCTGCCCGCAAAATGGCCTGCGCTGTTTTTCCGTTATGCCGATCATCGGCTCGATCGGCTGGTGACAACGACGCCAGATCAACAAGCGGCCCATCGCTTTCGGCGATCTCCCCGCGCCGTTTTTGACCGGCGCGTACGATCGCGGCCGGAAGCCCGGTTAGCTCCGGCGTACCTGCAAGAGCGGCATTGCGCCGAACTTCGCCCATGTGGACGATCATCGCAGCCGTCGAGCCGTTGTGCGCCGATGTGATGTCGTTGCGCCATGCCGGTGCGTTGTTTTGCTTGTTCGGGGTGCGAACAGGCACATCGACGCCGAGCGCGGCGCGGCCTTCTGATAGACGCTGATCGACGTGATCTGAAAGCGCGGCGCTCTCGCGTTCGGACTGCTGACGCTCTCGCTCGTTGAGACGATCCTCACGATCCTGCAATGCCCGCTCTCTATCACGCACGCGTCTCTCGCGGGCGGCAAGGTCTTGCCGCTGTTGCTCAGCAGCGGCTTCGGCATCGTATCTCGCGTAGGTGATGGCATTTCTGTGACCAACAGCGATGTTTGGAAGCACGCTCATAATTTATTTTCTCCCCATCAAGCCGCCGCTGAACGGCAGCAGGTTGAGCGCGTCGAGGCCACGTCGCTTGCGGCGCGGCACAGTGACCGCGTCGATCTGGCGCGCGATCACGTCGATCTCGTCGCGCATGTGCGACAAGCGCGTGTGGATGCGGCCTTCGGCTTCGGCGAGCCGCTTCAAATTACGCTCGCGCTTTTGCTCGTCTCGCTTGTTCATCGGACCATGATAGCCGAACAGCCGTTTTCGCGGGTGTCCATTCTGCGAAAACGCCGCCGATCACGGTTTCGCCAGTAGCGACGCGCGATCGATGAACCACTGTCCACGCACCTTGGTGCCGATCAGACGCCGACGACAACGATGGCGGATCGCTTGCGGCGAGCGATGCACGAGCAGCGCGGCTTGCTCGACCGTCAGTAGCTCGCGCTGCGACGCTGCCGGAAGTCGTTCCTCGATCAGCCGGTGCAGCGCGTCGAGCCGATCGGCTAGATCAGCGATCGTGACCGGGCGCTCAATGTGAACGACGTTCGGCTTTGTCATCACGACGACGACGTTTCGGCACCCTGATCGCTTGGATGATCGCTTGCAACACGGCTATTTGCTCGTGCGGCAGTAGCTCGACGGTTTCGCCGGGCACCGCCGGTGCGGCCTTTGGTTTGCTGCGTTTCCGTTTCATGTTTCACCACCTTGCGTTGCTTCTTTTGTAGCTCAGCCTGCCGCTGAAAGCGATCGGCAAGCCGGTTCCGCGCCTCGTCGATCAGGGCCTGCAACCGCGCTCTCTCTTTCAGGTCTCTCGTAAAGGCCGCTGGTATCCCATCGATCTCGGCAATGATAGCAGCGCCACCTTCCCAAAATTCTTGTTCCAGATCGTGCCGGTTGACGAGCAAGCCGCTCTGCTCCGCCAGCTTCAATTCGCTGATCTGCGCTCTCGCTCGTTCCCAGCGCAGGCGCTCGCTCGAAACCGTCGAGCGCGAGCGCGCGTGATCGAACAGCTTACCGAGCGTCGCGATCAGCTTCCAACGATCTCTGCCGCTGCGCTGCACGACGCCGCGCTTTTCCAATTGCTGCAAACGTTGCTGCGTGAAGTGAGCCAACTCGCAGAGCGTCTTAGTCGAAACCTCGGTGGCCTCGTCGATCTTGATCATCTCACGTTCCTAACAAATACAACCAGCATTTGTGAGCCCAAAATTTGCGCAACCGATGCGGTCGGGCAAGACCGGCAAACTTTTTTTTGGGCGAGAGGGACCCGGACGGCCATCGTTGTTTGTTTGCTGTTCATTTGCTTGCTCACATCACTGTGCGTTGGTGCAGTGAGACTTCAACCTGAGACTCCGACCACGCCGTGAGACTGCGATGCATGAGACTGTCCTGCGCATAGCCGAGCGCCAACAGTAGCAGCACTGTGACGATCGCGATCAGCACATCGGTCGTGCTCATAGCCTCAGTATCCCTCGCTGGCGCTGTGGCGAGACCGCTTGCCGCCGTGAGACTGCGACTGTTGTGAGACCGCCGACAGCCTGCGACCAGTATCGAGCATGTGTTGTGCTTCGCGAAGCCGTGCATCGAGATCGTTGATCAATGCGATCGCGCGGCGGATGTCAGCAGCGATCTCGACTTCAGCATCGCGCTCGAGATTGGCCGCGCGTGTTCTCAACCGCATGGTGATCGTCGGCACATCCAGCGTCGGCTCGACGGTCGGTTGCTTGAACACTTGGTTCACTGCCCATGCTCGCTTTGGCACTGGCTTCAGCGCTTTGGCTGCGGCGATCTCAGCCTTGCGCCGCTTCACCTGCGCGGCACGCGCGGCCAACAGCCGGTCGGTCGCTTGCACGTCAACCATGCCGTCGCGAAGCGACAACAAGCCGTTGGCCTTCCATTGCCGCACCCGCGTTCGGGAGACACGGCGATATCGAGCAAACGCCGCCATGCTGATGTGGCCGTTGTGCTGTGCGGGTTTGGTCATGCCGCACCGCCATCGCATCGCTGCTGCAGTCGCCAGACCTCGGCACGAATTGCCAGCTCGAACGCTTTTACCTCGCGCTTCGCCGCTGCTGGCGTCATGCCCTTGCGGATCAGCACCTGCTGTTGTTGGCGCAGCTTCGGCGTCAGCCACTGCTGGACGGTGTGATCGCTGAACATCGACGCCACTTCCGCCATCGCCATGATCTTGTTGGTCTGAAACACGAGGGGGAAAATAAGCACCGCGCTCATCGCGTCACACCTTGCTCACCAGCCGCAACTCCGCCTGATGCCCACAGACCGGCTGACGCGCCGGTCGCGGTGGCGGCGGTGCTCGCGACACCAGCCACTCGCCAGTGGCCTTGTCCTTGTTGACGCGGAAGCCGCGCGCCCGCATCCCATACTTGTCGTTGCGCCACTCCCACCAGAATTGCGCGCTGAGATCGCCGGGCGGGATCACGCGCCAGTCGAAGCCCGCAGCGATCTGCATCGCGGTCATGTTCAGCATCAGCGACACCGCGTAGGTCGCGCCGTCCAGCTTCTGAAATTCGGGGGCGTCATCTGTGCTCATCGTGATCTGCTCCCTGCTGGTTGGGCTCCGTTTGGTCCTGTTGGCGCGTCGGCGTCGCTGGCGTCAAGGTTGGGCTGTGTGCTGCCCTGTTGCTCCTTGATCGGCCACCCTTCGGCGGGGCCGCTGGCGCTGCCGTTGCCGTTGCGCTCGGCGGTGCCGTGTAGCGTGCGGCGCTCGCGGCGCTCGGCGTCAATGCGGGCGTAGTCGCTGGTGCTCAGCGCCTTTGAGAGTTCTTATAACGGGTGACACCCGGGTGTCGTGACACCCGGGTGTCATGGGGTGGGGGTGACACCCGGGTGTCACCCCCTTCGGTGCGCTTGATGATCGCCGAGGCGGGGAAAATAACGCGAATCCGCTTGCCTTTAGTGAGGATCGTCTGTCGCAAAATCGCACGGCCTTTTTCGAGTGCTTTCAAGGTTCCCTGCACATGGCGCGGCCACAGGGCGGCTTGGTCCGCAAGGAAGGCGTTACGGGCGAAGCAGTAACCATCGCGGACGTGAAACAGGTCCTTCAGCACCCAGGCGAGGCGAATTGCGCTTGGCTGTTGACCAAATTGCCGACACACTGCCCGACGCCATTTCATCAGCGCTTTATTCCTGTCCGCGGTGTTGCTCCAAGTCAGCGCGCCATCGGGCGGCTTTATTTGATCACCGACGCCATCCGCAGCATCATCAAGATCGCCGCCCATCTTTTTGTGTTGAAGGGCACGCACGCGCCTCACTCGATATCGCTTAAGTCTTCGTCCTCGATGTCGTCATCGTCTTCCTCGTCATCCACCGCATCGGGATCGACGAGAGAGCGAACAGCGCCGTGCCAGGTCATGCCGGGATTTGCTTGAAGCTTGGCCTTGACCTTGGCTTCCAGGTCGGCGGGGACTGTGATCGAGACGCCTTGGTTTTCGACTTTAAGCTTTTCCTTCACTTCGTCGAACGCATCGGATAGGCGGTCGCTGGCGGCGTACATCCGATAGGCGGTTTGCAAGGTCGTCGTGTCGGGAATCACTTTTTTGATGCCGTGCTCCTTCAACTTGGCTTCGACGAAATCGACAAGCTGCCGCGCGGTCATGGCGTTGAGTTCGACCCGCCGATCGCTCAGGAAGTCGATGGCATCCTCGGCTAGGCCGGCTTCGCGCAGTCGCTCGTCGCTGATCTTGGAATTGTTCGGCTCGGACGGCAGGCCGTCGATGTCGGCGTAGTTCAGCCCGAAGTCGATGACATTGGGCGCATTCGAATAGCTGTAGCGCCTGGTGTCGTGTTCCAGCGTGTCCTTGATGATGATGCCGCTCGAGTCGAAATCGTGCAACGTGAGCAGCGGCACACCGCGCTGGGATAACTGATCGACTAGCTCGCGCGCCGCGGTCACGCTCATTCCTTTCGAACTCATGAGCGCAATGTCGTAGCGCTCCGCCAACTGCACCCGCTCAAACAGCGGCATGAAGCCCTCTTTCTCGACATAGAGCACCGCGCCGAAGCGGCCGTTCGGGCCGTGGGTCACGATCGAAGCCGGATCGAAGCCGGATTCGGCGAAGCGCAGTTCATGGGTCTTGCTGAGATAGCCGCGAACCCCGAGGGTGCCGAGGCCGATGACGGTTCCGGTGTGCGGTTCGAGGAAATGGCCTCTGTCGTCAAAGACAATGTTCCAGCCCACGCCGTGCTCGTTCACGTAATTCGGCAGCAGCGTCTGCGAGAAGTAGGAGTAGCTCAGCGGCTTGTCGGTGCGTTCCTCGATCAGCGGCCGCGCGGCGTAGTAGACTTGCCGCGCCGTCGCCGGCAGTCGGTTGTTGTCCGACGCCTTCATGTAGCATTCGCGCATGACTTCATTGGCGACTTCGATCAGATACTCCCCGCGCACTTCCCGGATGCGCGACGATCGCCAACGTCCCGCGCCGGCGTGCCTCTCTTCGGCCTTGCGCTGCTTGGTGAAGGTCGCAAGGCTCTTGGTGAGTCCGTTCCTGATATCGTCGGCAGCACCCATGATTGATCACTCCAAGCCGATGCGGCTTTTGCCGCGGTCGAGGTATTCGATGCGCGGGCAGGCGTAATGCACGAAGACGATGAGCGGGGCCGCTGACTCGGCGCGCAGCTCGGTCAAAACCTCGTCCAAGCCTGCCATGCCGCGGAACGTCTGGAACGGATTTTCCAGCGTGGCGCTGAAGTTCACGCCGGTGACTAACATTCGGCCTGACGCATGGTCCTTGCCGGCGACCCACCGTTTGTAGGCACAAGTTGCGATCTCGACGACGTAGGGGACTCCGTCGTCGTCATGACCGAGACTGCGAAAATATTTGAAGCTCTCCGGTTCGCCGCCGACGCTCGTGCACAGCCGCCGCAGATGGTCCTCGCCGATGACGCCGAGCAATTCCGGCCGCACCGGCCGGGTGTGCTGTTGCAGCAGCCGCAACAGTTTTTCCATACGCTGGTGATTGACATGGGTCTCCGAGCCGAAAAATTGATGCAGCGACATATGTGCCGCGCCGAGTTCGCGCAGCACCGACTTCTGCTTTTCGGACCCGCTCATGCCGCGGAACTGGGCAATGAATGCTCTGACCGTGTTTTTCCGGCGGCCGCCGCGCCGCTGCTCCTGATCGCGAGCAATCAAGGCTCCGGCGTAGCGCTGAAATTGTTCTAAGCTGTACCAGTGTGCGCTGCTGGCGTCGCAGGGCGCGTATTTGGTCCATTGCGGATTGGTGGCGTCGCAGCGAATGAGGGTCTTGCCATCGACATCGAAACGCAGCGTGAGATGCGGATTGACCCACACGAATTGATCAAGGAGTTCGCTGATCTCGTCGGCGTCAACCTTGGCCTCGTAACAGTCCGGCCAGAACATCGTGACGCGCGTGCCGGTCGTGACCGGCGAGCGGCTGCGAATATTCCTGACGATCGGTTCTTGTTTGATCTTGTTGACGGAAAATTGGATTCGATGCTTGCGGCCGCGCGCCTCGATCCAGGTCTCGCCCTTGCTCTTGCCCCCGAGCACGAAGGACATCGCCAAAAGGCATTTCAACGCGTTGCCCTGCCGGCCTCTCGTGATGCCGGTAACGGCCTCACGCGAACTGATCCGGATGTTGTAGTCGATGACGCCGGCAATGGTGGCGGGCGGGATGCCGGAGCCATTGTCCTCGACGACGATGCGCGTCGGCTTGCCGCGCTTGCCGGTGGTGATCGTGACCTTGATGACCGGCGCAACTCCAACTTCTTCACAATTGTCGAGGCCGTTATCGACCAGCTCTTTGACGATCACGCGAATCCACTCGTGGGATTCGTGACCGGTCTGCGCGACCAACTCCTTCTCGGAGGCGAATTCCATCAAGCGCGAGGTGGTGAACGCGACGCGCTCGATCTTGTGTGCCGGTTCGTCCGGCTCCTTCGGACGTCCCGACACGATCCGGCGAGGCGTCAGGCCGAACCGCGCCCTTGCGACATTGACGGTGCCGACGTTGCAGCCGAGCGCCCCGGCAATAACGGAAACCTTGTCGCCGCGGTCCCACATCTTCTGCAACTGCTTTCGGCGCTCTGCCGTCCACCCGATGCGCGACTTAACATGGGCAAATTTTGTAAAAATCTCTGATCCGCGCTGCGGATTCAGCCTGCTGAAACGCCGGTCGGGGCGGTCGGTAACTTCGGCCTGGTCGGTCATGCCGGCGCGCCATCATCGTCGCCGGACGATGCTTCCCGGACGCCTGCTGGGAAGAACAAGTCATCCTTCTTCAACTCCAATAAATACATCAAGCGATGCAGCTCAGTCGCACGTTCGACCTTGGTGAGTGTTTTGGCGACCAAGATGTAGGCCTTACGCGCCTCATCAAGCGCCTTGCGGTCGTCGCGACGATGTTCGTTGAACTTCAATCTTTGTTTCTGGATTTGAGTCTTAGCCTTGGTGGGAAGCTTGCGCGCCTTGCCGTCTTTGCCGACACGCTTTCGAACTGCGCCAGATGGCGCAGTTGCTTGCCGTGCTCGTCGTACCGTGTTCGAGGCGACGCCGATCTCGGCGGCGATGGCGCGATCTGATTTCTCAGGATTGGCGGCAACGGCTTCCGTGGCCTTCGCGCCAGCCGGCATGTAGCCGACACCGCAGTTGCAGGCGGCGTCGGTTTGCGCACCGCACTGCGTACAGGCTAGCCGCGCCAGCGATGACCTGCGGAGGGGAACGACGGTTGCTTGACCGGCTTGCGACAGCTCGGTATTTCGGGGGCTCATGGTTCGTTTCCTTTCTCCGGCGTTGCAGCGCCGGATCGTTAGTTCGCAACCGGCTCCGCCAACACCGGAGCCGTTTTGTTTTTTTTTGCTTAGGCGCTCTCGCGCGCCCCGATCTTCAAGACGTCCTCGACCGTCATGCCCTTCGGCGCGGGCTCAGGTCGCGGATCAGGTGCGCGTAGTGACGATGCAGGCTGTCGGCGGAGAGGGAGGTAGCAACGAGACACTCCTTCAGCGACAACACGCGTTTCGGAGCTGAAGCTCAGGGGGAAGATCGGACGGGTCGGGCATTGGGTCGGCTCCTTGTTGAGCACACACCACGCTATTAGTGGGACACCACCGGCCAGCGGACGTCTATCGTTTTTCAATTCCGAGGCCGCTTTTAGCCGCTGTGAAGAGCCGAGCCGCGGCCCGGCGCGGCTTCCAATCTGTCGCCGGCGGGAAATTCTGAGCAGGCTTGCTTCAATGCGGTTGACGACCCGATTGAGTTCCTCGTCCCAACCGGCATTCCGCAGCATCCCGCAGCGAGGTGGAAATCGCGCCAGCGTCGCCTTCCGCCAGACGTTGCACCATGATGCGCATCAGGCCCGCCGATATGGTCAGCCATGCCCATTCGCAGTCGTTGGCGCGCTCGATGGCCTTGCGGCTTTTGCGCACTATCCAATCTGCCTGCGCTTCGCGGGTCGCCGTCGGTGAGACAGTCGGTCGATGATTTGAGCAGCACGCCTTCGATGCTCTCCGTCGTGATCGGCGCATGGGACGTGATCAGGAAGACGGTCAGGTCCGCAGCGTCGTAGGGACCAAGCTTCAGGTATTCAGTGCAGAAGAACCAGGCCGCCACCGCAAACCGTTTGCCGTCTTCCAGCAGCGGAACGATCGGTTTTTGGCCGGCCGCGCTTCGCCATCAGGCTGGCCGCTTGGTCGTAAGCGTCACGATCTTGCTGGCGCGTCCTTCGACGACGGCGAAGCTGTGATCAGCCCAAAGCGCCAGCGCTTGTTGATCTAACTCGTATCGATGGCGATCGTAAATTCCTTGGACACCGCCCTTGACGTGATTGATGACTAGCTCGGCAACGTGCGGCGGCACACCGAGTTTGCCCAGCCCGATGCGCATCGTCCGTCTTAGATCGTGCAGGGTCCAATGCGCGAGCGGCTTCCCCTCTGCGGCAGCAATGCGGTTATTGAGCGCAAGGGTCGCATATGACCAAGCGGAAAAAGCGCCGCCTCGCACACCAAAGACGTAGGCTCTGTCAGCGCGGTGCGGCACCGATCGCAGGATGTCGATCGCCATTGGCGGCAGCGTCAAAGCGAGCGGCCGGTGATTTTTTGTCCGCTCGCCGGGAATAGTCATGATCCCGGTATCGAGATCAATTTCGCTCCACTTCAGCCCGCCGATTTCTTCGCGACGACAGCCGGTCAAGATCAGCAATTTGACGATCCGTCCGAAGTCGTCGTCCTGACAGGCACGCCATATGGCGCCAAGCTCATGATCGGTGAGCACGCGGTCGCGCGGCTCTATGCCTTCGCCCGGATCGTTGGTGACAATGACCGGATTGGCCTCGCAGAGTCCCTGCGCGCATGGCCCAGCTAAACAGCGCGGACAAATTGCTTCGTGCTCGCGCTGCCGACGTGCGTCCGTTAATTTCAATGATCTCTTGCAGCCGTACCGCGACATCCGCCCGCTTGACGCCATCTATCGGTCGGTCGGCAAGCGGCTTCCATTGCACGGCAAAGTACCGCTTGGCCGCTTTGTAGGTACTCGGACGCAGCACGTCCTCTTTGGCGGCGAGGTATCGCGCGGCCACACTTGCCACGGTCAATTTAGCTGCGGTCGCCGCCGCCCGCGCCTTGGCCTTCTCAGCTGCCGGATCGACGCCAAGCTCGGCTTGAGCGAAGCGCTGGCGAGCAATCCTGCGAGCGTCTTCGAGCTTCACCTTGCGAATGTCGCCCAAGCTCTCACGACGCTGCTGAGGGCCGACGCGGTATTGCACGATCCAACGTTTAGTGTCGCCGCGTGATCTAACTCCAAAGCCTGGAAGGCTGTCGTCCCACTCGATGTGGTCCTGCTTGCCGG
The DNA here is from genome assembly GCA_963826945.1 of uncultured Alphaproteobacteria bacterium. Taxonomy (GTDB): domain Bacteria; phylum Pseudomonadota; class Alphaproteobacteria; order Rhizobiales; family Xanthobacteraceae; genus BOG-931. Next base: position 144,573 of record CAWGYY010000001.1, read on the forward strand.
CCGGCCTTCGTAATCCAGCCACGCTGTCCGTCGTCAGCTTCATGCGCTTCCCACCTGCGTTCTGCGGTCACATGCTGATTTGGGAAGCGTATGGGTACCAGCGTCGTGCTTCCCAGCGCGTCTTCGTGCCCGCGATAGACACGTGCTATATTCAATTGAAGCCCGGATTACAAGGCTGGTGCAATTTCCTGCGGTCTTCTGCGGGAAGCATACCGACGCTAGCCGGAGATCGACAGCACGTGCCCAATGCCGGATACGAACATCGAGTCGTAGACGTTGGGGGTAATCGCGTCGCGCTTGCCGGTAATCAGTGCCGAGGCAATGGAGCCGACGTCGCCCGAAAGCACCGCGCGGATACGTTGATCGATGCCATCGCGCAGTCCCTGAATGAAAGCATTGGCGCGCAACCGCATACTCGCAGCCGCCGGCGGCGTAACGATCTTGATGGCGCCGTGCACGAAGCCGGATGCGCCGATCCGCTGGAAATAAAGGTCGCGGGCGAAGTCGTAACTGCCGGGCCGCAGCGGCTGCAGCGGCGGGTTGAGCTGCGCCTTGACCTCAACGAAGGACCCGGCGGGCGGCGTCATGCCCCGACGCACCGACAGCCGCACGCGCTCCGGCTTGCCGACAACGCGCTTGCCGTCGAGCCGCTCGACCCGGACCACAAAGCGGTCGGTCTTCTGACTCTCCTCGCGCAGTTCGACAAAACCGGACAGCGAAACGCTGTAGGCCGGATAGCGCAGCACCGGATGGTCGATCAGCGCGGTCTTCAGCGTGGCAACGGCAAAGCCGGCGGCGATTGCCAGGAACCCAAGGCTCAGAACGAAGCCGACCGGCCGCCGACGCAGCAGGACGGTTACGATGATGGCTGCGACCGCCGCCGCAGACGCCGCCCAGATCGCGGGTTCGTGGTCGGCGGTGAAATAGAGGACGCTCCCGGTGCCGAAGGCGACCGCAAACCACGGCAGCAAGCGGCCGGCGCCAACCTCGATGGCGGCCCATTCGCGCAGGCGTGTCGGGATGGTGAATTCGGCATGCGGCCAAGCCGCGCCCCATGCCTGGCGCGCCCGGTCGACCGGCCAAGTCCTAACCCCAGCCCGTGCGCGGCTTCGCGCGTTACTCTCGTCCGCCACCGCGCGCCCCCAAAAAGCAAAATGCCTTGCGCGCCAACCTCGCCGTCACGCTACACCGGAAATAAGCGCCATGGCGAGCCGCTGCGGCGTATTCCAAGCATCATTCAAGAACGATACTTTGCAAAACCGAGGTGCGGGATCAGGTGGCGTTGTGGCGTCCTGTCGAGTTGTGGCAACGATCGGACTGCACGCCAGCGCGTCGACCTGGGTTTTCAACGTTGTCAGAGAACTGATGATCGCGCGGTTCGGTGAGATCTCGGTCTCGGCCTTGTACGCAGAAACTTTAAGCGAATTGCCGGGAGAGCCTGCGCGCTCTGATCATCCGCTGGTAATCAAATCGCATCACGGCAGTCCGGAGCTCGATCGTTGGCTGGCCGCCAACGACGTTCAATATTTTGTCAGCATTCGCGACCCGCGCGATGCGTCGATCTCGATGGCGCAGCGCTTCAAGGCTCCGCTCGGCGCTGCGGTCCGTTGGCTCGAAAACGATTGTCGGCGGATGATGAATTTCGCAACTGCACCCAGTCTCTTGCGTTACGAAGACCGATTTTTCGAACGCCAGTCGACCGTGGAGCAGCTGGCAAATGCGCTTGGGATCGAAGTTGAACCCGGCGTGACCGAAGCGATCTTTGCGCGATACAGCACGGATTCGGTGCGAGTTCTGGCGCGTTCGCTTGCCAGTTTGCCGGCGGAGCGGCTGAACACCACGGGCAGGTTCGCTTTTGACCGCGTCACCCAGATCCACGAGCCGCATATCGGCGACACGCGTAGCGGCAAGTGGCGTGACTTGCCCGCCGACGTGCAGAGCGAACTAACCCGGCGGTTTGCAGCGTTTCTCAAACAGTTCGGCTACGCGTAAGCGGCCATTTGCCTTGTGCGCTACGAATAGGTCCGCGCCGGTTCAATCCTTGCCGGCGACCTTGGCCCAGGTATCGCGCAATCCCACTGTGCGATTGAACACCAGCCGCCCGGGCTTCGAGTCCCGATCGGGGCAGAAATAGCCCTGCCGTTCGAACTGCACGACATCGTCGGAATTAAGCGCCGCCAGCGCGGGCTCGACGCGGGCATCGCTGAGAACTTCGAGCGATTGCGGATTGAGTTCGGCAGCAAAATCGCTGGCATTCGGATCGGGGCGCAGGAACAGCGGATTGTAGAGCCGCACTTCCGCCGGCACCGCATCCGCCGCAGAAACCCAATGCATGGTCGCCTTGACTTTGCGTCCATCGGGCGCATTGCCGCCTTTGGTCGCCGGATCGTAGGTGCAGCGCAATTCGATTACCTCGCCCGCGGCGTTCTTCACCACCTCGCGGCAGGTGATGAAATAGGCGTAGCGCAGCCGGACCTCGGTGCCCGGGGACAGACGGAAGAATTTCTTCGGCGGGTTCTCCATGAAATCGTCGCGCTCGATGAACAGCTCGCGGCCGAAGCGGACGCGACGCGTGCCCGCGCTCGTGTCCTCGGGATGATTGACCGCCTCGACTTCCTCGCTTTGGCCTTCGGGATAGTTCTCGATCACAACTTTCAACGGCCGCAGCACCGCCATGCGCCGCTGCGCGGTCTTGTTGAGATGCTCGCGGATGGAAAACTCCAGCATCCCGACATCGACCACACTGTTGGCCTTGGCGACGCCGATGCGCTTGACGAAATCGCGGATCGCAGCCGGCGGTACGCCGCGCCGGCGCAAGCCGGCAAGCGTCGGCATGCGCGGATCGTCCCAGCCGTGCACGTGGCCGCCGCGCACCAGTTCGGTCAGCACGCGCTTTGACAGCACCGTGTGGGTGAGATTGAGCCGCGCGAATTCGTATTGGTGCGGCCGCGACGGCACCGGCAGGTTTTCCAGACACCAGTCATAGAGCGGCCGGTGATCCTCGAATTCCAGCGTGCAGATCGAGTGGGTGACGCCCTCGATGGCATCCGACTGGCCGTGGGCGAAATCGTAGCTCGGATAGATGCACCAGGCGGTGCCGGTGCGCGGATGCTCGGCGTGAAGAATACGATAGAGCACCGGATCGCGCAGGTTGATATTGCCCGAACCCATGTCGATCTTGGCGCGAAGCACACGCGCGCCGTTGGGAAATTCACCGGCTCGCATGCGGCGAAACAGATCGAGATTTTCCTCGACGCTCCGTCCTCGGTAGGGACTCTCGGTGCCGGCCTCGGTCAACGTGCCGCGCGTGAGCCGCATCTCCTCCTGGGTCTGGTCGTCGACGTAGGCCTTGCCGGCGCGGATCAGGTACTCAGCCCATTCGTAAAGCTGCTCGAAATAGTCGGACGCGTGGTAGAGATGCTGGCCCCAATCGAAGCCGAGCCAGCGGACGTCGCGCTCGATGGCGTCGATATATTCCTGCGACTCCTTGGTCGGATTGGTGTCGTCGTAGCGCAGATTGCAGTGGCCGCCGAATTCCTCGGCCACGCCGAAATTCAGGCAGATCGATTTGGCGTGGCCGATATGCAGATAGCCGTTCGGCTCCGGCGGAAATCGGGTGACGATGGTTTTGTACCGGCCGGAGGCAAGATCGGCGCGAATGATGTCGCGGATGAAATCCTGACCCGCTTCCCGTACCGCCGTTTCCGCAGCCGTCATGACCTGATCGCTTCTGTTTGCCGCGGCAAAGCCTGCGGCGCGCCCGGATTGGACAAATTGGGTTCCGCGGTCAAGCCCGCCAGGCCGAAACGGAAGACGAAACCGAAGCCGGTTTACTTCCATTCATACTTAGCTGTGCTACACGAGCGCGCCTGTGCGAGGAACCTGGACGGTCCATGAGCGTCGTCACCCGCTTTGCCCCCTCGCCGACCGGATTCCTCCATATCGGCGGCGCGCGCACGGCGCTGTTCAACTGGCTTTATGCCCGCGGCCGCGGCGGCAAGATGCTGCTGCGGATCGAGGACACCGATCGCGAACGCTCGACGCAGGCCGCGATCGACGCCATCCTCGACGGGCTCTCCTGGCTCGGCATCGATTGGGACGGCGAGGTCATCTATCAATTCTCCCGCTCGGCGCGCCACCGGGAGGTCGCCGAACAGCTGCTCGCGTCCGGTCACGCTTATCGCTGCTACGCCAGCCCGGAAGAGCTCAAGGAGATGCGCGAGGCGGCGCGGCGAGAGGGCCGCTCCAAGCTCTATGACGGCCGCTGGCGCGACCGCGATCCGAGCGAGGCGCCTGCCGGCGTCAAACCGGCGATCCGGCTGAAGGCGCCGCTGACCGGCGAAACCGTCATCGAGGATCAGGTGCAGGGCCGCGTGGTCTGGCAAAACGAGAACCTCGATGACCTGGTGCTGCTGCGCTCCGACGGCACGCCGACCTACATGCTCGCCGTCGTGGTCGACGATCACGACATGGCGGTCACGCACATCATCCGCGGCGACGATCACCTGACCAACGCCGCGCGGCAGAAACAAATCTACGACGCGCTCGGCTGGCAGGTGCCGGTGATGGCGCACATTCCTCTTATTCACGGCCCCGACGGTTCAAAACTCTCAAAACGCCACGGCGCGCTCGGCGTCGACGCCTACCGCGCCATGGGCTACTTGCCGGCGGCGTTGCGCAATTACCTGGTGCGCCTCGGCTGGAGCCATGGCGATCAAGAGATCTTCTCCACCGAGGAAATGATCGCGGCTTTCGACCTGCCACAGATCGGCCGGTCGCCCGCGCGGTTCGATTTCGCCAAGCTCGAAAACCTCAACGGTCACTACATCCGGACCAGTGCCGACGAGGCACTGCTTCAAGCGATTGAGCAGTTGCTGCCTCACCTGGCGGACGGCGACGCCATTGCGGCCAAGCTGACACCGCAGCTGCGACAACAGTGGCTGGCGGCCATGCCGAGCTTGAAGGAGCGCGCCAAGACCCTGCTCGATCTCATTGACGGGGCGCATTTTTTGCTCGCGAACCGGCCTATTCTCTTGGACGATCCAGCGAAAGCCCTGCTGACTTCACAAGCAAGGGCGTTATTGCAGGACATTGAGCCGGAACTTGCTCGCGTTGAGCCGTGGACGGCATCAGCGACCGAACAGGCCGTTCGCGCGTTTGCTGAACGCAAGGGCGCTAAACTCGGCGCCGTGGCGCAGCCGTTGCGCGCGTCGCTGACCGGCCGCACGACATCGCCCGGCATTTTCGAAGTGCTGATCGTGCTCGGCAAGGCAGAGAGCCTCGCCCGGATCGCCGACCAGTCCGGAGTTGCCACAGCCGAGCAAGGCAATGCCTGATCATCGCAAGCGGCGATCAGCAGGTCCGGCGGACCACTGGTGCGAGCCCCCGCTGGTGCGACGCTGGCGAAAGGCCTATTTTCTTGCGGTGCACACTCCGTTGCGCTACGCCAATAAGGCCGGATCGGCAGTGCCGCGCCTTGTTACGGCTGGCGTGCCGTGTGCATCGCACTGCTAACGCTGTCACCCCATCGAGGATGCGATCATGGACGCGAAAACCGGCGCGAACACCAAAACTGGCAAGCTGACGCTCGGCGACAAGAACTATTCGTTTCCGCTCCTGGAGGGCACGCTCGGTCCGGAAGTGATGGACGTCAGCAAGCTTTACAATCAGGCGGAAATCTTCACTTACGACCCGGGCTTTACGTCGACCGCCAGCTGCGAGTCCAAGATCACCTATATCGACGGCGACAAGGGTGTGCTGCTCTATCGCGGCTATCCGATCGAAGATCTGGCCGAACACGGCGATTTTCTCGAGACCTGTTACCTCCTGCTTTACGGCGAACTTCCCACCGCCGCGCAGAAGGAGAATTTCGACGATCGCGTGGTCCATCACACCATGGTCCACGAGCAGATGAGCCGGTTCTTTCAGGGCTTCCGCCGCGACGCCCATCCCATGGCGGTGATGGTCGGCTGCGTCGGCGCGCTGTCGGCGTTCTATCACGACTCCACCGACATCACCGATCCGACCCAGCGGATGATCGCCTCAATCCGCATGATCGCGAAATCGCCGACGCTGGCGGCGATGGCTTACAAATATTCCGTCGGCCAGCCGTTCATGTATCCGAAGAACGAACTCGATTACGCCTCGAACTTCCTGCGTATGTGCTTTGCGGTGCCGTGCGAGGAGTACAACCCCAATCCGGTGCTGGCGCGCGCCATGGACCGCATTTTCACGCTGCACGCCGACCACGAGCAGAATGCCTCAACCTCGACGGTGCGGCTCGCCGGCTCGACCGGCGCCAATCCGTTTGCCTGCATCGCTGCCGGCATCGCCTGCCTCTGGGGACCGGCGCATGGCGGCGCCAACGAGGCGGCGTTGAAGATGCTGGGCGAGATCGGCAGCGTCGATCGCATTCCGGAATACGTCAAGCGCGCCAAGGACCCGAACGACTCGTTCCGGCTGATGGGGTTCGGCCATCGCGTCTACAAGAACTACGATCCGCGCGCGAAAATCATGCAGAAAACCTGTCACGAGGTTCTGCACGAACTCGGCGTCAACGATCCGTTGCTCGATGTCGCCATGGAGCTCGAGCGCATCGCGCTGCACGACGAGTATTTTATCGAGAAGCGGCTGTACCCGAATGTCGACTTCTATTCGGGCATCACGCTGCGCGCGATGGGCTTCCCGACCGCGATGTTCACCGTGCTGTTCGCGGTCGCCCGCACCGTCGGCTGGATCGCGCAGTGGAAGGAAATGATCGAGGACCCGCACCAGAAACTCGGCCGCCCGCGCCAGCTTTACACCGGGTCGCCGAAGCGCGAATACCAGCCGATCTCGCGGCGGAAGTAGGCTTTAATTCGTCGTTGCGAAAAGCGAAGCAGCGAAGCGATCCAGAATTCGCGGAGTTCTGGATTGCTTTCGCTTGGTCTCGCAATGACGGTTCTTTCTAAAAATGGCTGTAGGCCGGCCGCGTAAACGCGAGCGTTTTGCCTTCGTGCAGAAAGCGCGCGCCCTCCCCTTTCTGCGACGCGCCCGATTTCCGTGACCGAGAACGCCGGCCGCATCGGCTGCCGCTCGGAACGCGGCAAGCTTTTCCGGCGCCAGCGTCAAAACGATTTCGTAGTCGTCGCCACCGGTAAGCACCGTTTCGAGCAGCGCCGGCTCGGCGGCGATTGCGGCTCGCGCCGCATCAGACAGCGGCACCCGCGCCACATCGATCTCGGCGGCGACCGCTGAGGCGCGGCAGAGCTTGGCGAGATCGCCCGCAAGCCCGTCGGAGACATCCATCGCCGCTGCCGCGTGCTGCAGCACAGCCTCGGCGAGTGAACTGCGCGGCTGCGGCAAGAGATAGCGTTGCTCCAGATGGGCAGCCATTGCCGGCGTAAGTCGCCAATGCGCCGCAGAGACTCGCATCGCCCCGCACCTTCACACCTAGCGCCGCATCGCCGATCGTGCCGGTGACCACCACGCAGTCCCCCACCTTTGCGGTCGAGCGCCGCACCATGCGCCCGTGCGGCACCGTACCGAATGCCGCGATCGAGACCGAAGTCGGCCCAGGCGTATGATCGGTGTCGCCGCCGAGAAGCGGGCAGCCATAGTGCCGCGCGTCTTCGCCAAGACCCGATGCGAACGCAGCGATCCAGGTCTCGTCGGTTCCTGCGGGCATTGCGAGCGATAGCAAAAAGCCGAGCGGCTTTGCGCCTTTGGCTGCGAGATCGGAAAGATTCATCCGCAACGCCTTGCGGCCGATGTCCTTCGCCGGATCGTTCGGAAAGAAATGCACGCCGGCAATGACGCCGTCGGTTTTCAGCACGAGATCGCAGCCGGGCGGCGGCGTCAGCACGGCGGCGTCGTCAACAAGACCCAAGGCGCCGGGATGGGTCGCGAGCGGGCGCAGATAGCGCGCGATCAGGCGTTCCTCGGCCGATTCCGTTGAGTTTGGCATCGCGCGGCGCACAGGCAGATTGTGCTACTCATGTACCAGTGCCGGAACGCCAAAGGAAATGCTGTGGAACCCTTCGACCTCTACTCGCCCGTGATCGATGCCGATCCGTTTCCGTACTACGCGGAGCTGCGCGACGAAATATCCCTGCTACTGGAGCGAAAATGCGCAGCTCTGGATTCTGTCGCGCTACGACGACATCGTCGAAGCGGCGCGCGATTGGGAGACCTTCTCGTCGACCCAGGGCAACCTGATCGACGAACTTCCCGGCCGCGCCGGCGCGACGCTGGGCACGACCGATCCGCCGCGCCACGACCGGCTGCGCGCATTGAGCCAGGCAGCATTTCTCAAGCGCAATCTCGACCGGCTGATTGAGCCGACGCTGGAAATCGCCGATCGCGCGCTCGACCGCATCGTCGAGCAAGGGACATTCGAGTTCATCAACGACTTTTCCAGCCAGATCACGGTCAGGCTGTTGTTCCGCACCATGGGCCTGCCCGAGCGCGACCACGCCGAGATCAGGCGTAAGGTCATTCTTGCGATCTCAACCGATAAGAGCGTGAAGGGCCGCACTGCCGAACACATCGCCGCGTTCAAGGATATGAGCGAGTTTCTCACCGCCGAGGTGGCGGCGCGGCGGGTCAAGCCGACCGACGACCTGATCACCCATCTCGCCGAAGCCGAGATCGACGGCGACCGGCTCTCCGAGCGCGAGGTCGTGCTGACCACGGCGACGTTCGTCATGGCGGGCGTCGAGTCGCTGTCGAGCTTCATGAGCGTGTTCGCGCTCAATCTGCATGACTATCCCGACGCGCGGCGAAGGCTCGTCGCCGACCCGGCGCTGATCGCGCCGGCGATCGAAGAATCGCTGCGGTTCAACACCTCGGCGCAGCGCTTTAAGCGTGTCGCCACGCGGCAAACTGAGCTGCACGGCGAAACGATCGAAAGCCGGTGACAAAGTCGTGCTCGCCTTCGGCTCGGGAAATCGCGACGGCCGCAAATTCCCCGACCCGGACATTTTTGATATTGACCGCCGGCCCCTCGGGCATCTTGGCTTCGGCTCCGGCAAGCATTTCTGCCTCGGCAGCCAGATGGCGCGGCTCGTTACCGAAGTCGCGATGCGGCGGTTCCTTGAGCGGGTGCCGGATTATCACCTGACCGTCGATAAGATCGCCTGGAATTCGTCCTCGAACTTCCGCAGTCCGACGGCGCTGCCCTTCGCGCGCGGCTGAACCCGCCGCTACGCTCCACCGCTCGCCGGCTATGATGACGCCGGGGGAAATTCGTCAGCGCGGAGCTGATGCGCCAGCTCGCTGAGCACCGCGTTGATCATGCCGGTTTCGTCGCGGTCGACAAAGGCGGAGGCTACGTCGACATACTCGGACATGACGACCTGCGCCGGCACATCGCGCCGGCAAGCAAGCTCATAAGCCCCGGCGCGCAGCACCGCCCGCAATACCGCCTCGATGCGCTTGAGCGGCCAGCCGCGGGTCAGCGCAGCATCGATTTGCGGATCGAGCCGGGTCTGCTCCCGCAGGACGCCGCCGACAATATCGCGAAAGAAAGCAACTTCCGCCGGCCGGTATTGCGCGCCTTCGACCTCGCCGCCGAGCCAATGGCTCTCGAACTCGGTCAAAATCTCATTCAGCCCGGTGCCGGCGAGGTCCATCTGATAGAGCGCCTGCACTGCGGCAAGCCGCGCCGCGCCGCGTTTGTTGGCTTTGCGCGCTTCGGTCGTTCCGGCGTTCGCGGTCGCGCGCGCCATTGGTTCACTTCCCCCGCGCAAGTCGACGTTTCACCCGGATCAGCGCCAGCGCCGCGCGCGCGGCGTCGCCACCTTTGTCCTGGTCCTCAAGCCGCGCGCGGGCCAGCGCTTGTGTGAGCGTATTGACGGTGACAATGCCGTTGCCGATCGGCAGTGCGCGCGCCACGGAAAGCTCAAGCAGCCCTTGCGCGGAAAGCTGCGAAACAATCTCGAAATGGATGGTGTCGCCGCGGATGACGCAACCAAGCGCCACCACGCCGTCGTAATGGCGGCCTTTCTGCTTTGCCGCCTCGAGCGCGATGACAATCGCTGCGGGGATTTCAAGCGAGCCCGGCACCGTGACGCGTTCAATCACGGCACCCGCTTCCTCCAGCACTTTCATCGCGCCGGCAAGCAGCTGATCGGCAATGTCGTCGTAGTAGCGCGCTTCGACAATCAGAACACGGGCGCCTTTGGCGCCGCTCTTCTCACTTTTGCTTCGCCGCGGTCCGGCCATCATCGCCCTCTCTTGCTGGCGCGGTCGTAGCAAGCGCAGGAGGCGCGAACAAGCACAGGCTCAATGCAGCCCGGCGGTGTCGAGGAGCCGCGCGGCGTAACGAGCCATTTGGTCGACTTCGAGATTGAGCCGCGCGCCGGCGCGCAGTGTTCCAAACGTCGTGACTTTCAGCGTGTGCGGAATGAGCAACACCGAGAACGTGTCGCCCTCGACTTCGTTGACGGTGAGCGAGACGCCGTCGAGCGCGACCGACCCTTTAGGCGCAATAAAGCGGGCAAGCTCACTCGGAGCGCCGCAACCACAATCGCGCCATGTCGGGCAAGTCTTCGCGGCTGAGCAGCTCGGCAATGCCGTCAACATGCCCGCTGACCAGGTGGCCGCCGAGTTCGTCGCCAAGCTTCAGCGACCGCTCCAGGTTAAGCCGCGTACCGCGCTGCCAGCCGCCGGCTGTGGTCACGCGCAGCGTCTCGGCGGCCACATCCACCGCGAAGAAGGCGCGATTGCCCTTGCGCCCGCGCTCGACCACCGTGAGGCAGGGGCCTGAGCAGGCGATCGAGGCACCGATGTCGATGGAATCGGGATCGTAGCCGCAGGCGATGCTCAGGCGGCGCAGCCCTTCAGCTTGTTCGTTAACCTCCAGAACCTCGCCCAAGTCGCTGACAATGCCGGTAAACAATGGCCTCACCTTCGCTCGAAAACGTCACATCTATCGGCCCCGATCGGCTCAGTCGCCAAGTGCCGCAAGAGCCCTGACTGGGTCAGCGCCGCAAGCGGCAGGCCGTCGAGCGCATCTATGCCGTCCGGGCCCACGATCGTTGGCGAGTGAAACAATACCGCCTCATCGACGAGTTCGGCAGCGACGAACCCAGCGGCAAGCGTCGGCCCGCCCTCGACCATCAGCCGGGTGATGCCCCGCCCGGCGAGAAGCTTGAGCACCGCCGCAATATCGAGACCCTGGCCAAGCTCCGGCGCCCGCAGCACCACGACACCGTCCGCCGCCAGCGCTTCCTCGGCCGCGTGCGGCGCTCCGGTTCCGGCGACGACCCATACCGGCACCTCGCGGGCGGTTTGCACCAGCCGCGAAGTCCGCGGCAGACGCAAGGTCGTGTCGAGCACGATGCGCACCGGCGAAGTCTTCCCCATGCCGGGCAATCGGCACGTGAGCAGCGGATCGTCGGCGAGCGCCGTGCCGATGCCGATCATGATCGCATCGCTTTGCGCCCGGAGCAGATGGACGCGATCGCGTACTTCCGGGCCGGTAATGGCGACCGGCGTCCTTCCCGCCGCTCCGACCTTACCGTCAGCCGAGATCGCGAGCTTGAGCATGACATGGGGGCGGCCGTCGCGCATGCGCCTGATGTGACCGGCATGAGTCGCGCCGCGCTTCGTCAGCGCCGGTGCCGACATCGACCACGATGCCGGCCGAACGCAACCGCGTATGCCCCTGCCCTGCCACTTCGGGATTGGGATCTTCCATGGCCGAAACGACGCGCGCCAAGCCAGCCGCAACAATGGCGTCGGCGCAGGGCGGCGATTTGCCGTGATGCGAGCAAGGCTCGAGCGTCACGTAAAGCGTCGCGCCGCGCGCCGCTTCGCCGGCGCGGCGCAGTGCCTCGACTTCGGCATGCGGCCGGCCGCCGGGCTGGGTCCAGCCGCGTCCGATGATGACGCCGTCCTTCACGATCACCGCCCCGACGGCAGGGTTGGGCCACGTCCGGCCCAGCCCGCGCCGGCCGAGCGTCAACGCGAGAGCCATGAAGCGTTGATCGGTCGTCACGGCGTCCGCCCGCGCGCTCACTTGCGAGCGATCTCTGCGGCTTCTTCTCCGGACAGTTCGGCCAGCGCCGTCTCGAAATCCTTGGCCTCGCGGAAATTGCGGTAGACCGAAGCGAACCGGACATAGGCCACATCATCGAGGTCGCGGAGATACGCCATGACCGTTTCGCCGATGGTCTCCGAGGAAACCTCGCTCTCGCCCTGGCTCTCCAGCTCGCGCACGATCTTCGAGACCATCTGGTCGACGCGTTCGGGTTCAACCGGACGCTTGCGCAACGCGATCTGCACCGAACGCAACAGCTTGTCGCGGTCAAACGGCACGCGCCGGCCGTTGCGTTTGATAACGATGAGTTCGCGCAGCTGCACCCGCTCGAATGTGGTGAAGCGGAAAGTTGCACGACAGGCACACCCGCCGGCGGCGGATCACGGAAGAATCTTCCGTCGGCCGCGAGTCCTTCACCTGGGTATCGAGGCTTCCGCAGCTCGGACAGCGCATGCCGTGCCTTACCCCTCGTAGATCGGAAAGCGGCCGACGAGGCGTTTGACCTTGTCGCGCACATTGCCTTCCGCCTGCGCGTCTTCCTCCGCCCCTTTTTGCGCCAGCGCGTCCAGCACCTCGGCGATCATGTCGCCGACCTGGCGGAATTCGGCGATGCCGAAACCCCGGGTCGTGCCGGCCGGTGTGCCGAGCCGCACGCCGGAGGTCACCGTCGGCTTCTCCGGATCGAATGGAATGCCGTTCTTGTTGCAGGTGATGTTGGCGCGCCCAAGCGCTGCCTCGGCGACTTTGCCGGTCAGGCCCTTCTTGCGCAGATCCACCAGCATCAGATGGGTATCGGTGCCGCCGGAGACGATATCGAGCCCGCGCGATTTGAGCGTTTCCGCCAGCGCTTTGGCGTTCTCGACGACGTTCTTCGCGTAAACTCTGAATGACGGTCGCAGCGCCTCGCCGAACGCGACCGCCTTTGCCGCAATCACATGCATCAGCGGGCCGCCTTGCATGCCGGGAAAAACCGCGGAATTGAGCTTTTTCGCCAATTCCTGGTCGTCGGCGAGGATCATTCCACCACGCGGTCCGCGCAGCGTCTTATGCGTGGTCGTGGTCACCACGTGCGCATGGGGAAACGGGCTTGGGTGGACGCCGCCGGCCACCAGCCCGGCAAAGTGCGCCATGTCGACCATAAGGTACGCGCCGACCGCGTCGGCGATCTCGCGGAAGCGGCGGAAATCGATGATGCGCGGATAGGCCGAACCGCCGGTGATGATCACCTTCGGCCGATGCTCTTTGGCCAGACGCTCGACCTCCTCCATGTCGATGAGGTGGTCGTCACGCCGCACACCATACGGGACCGGCTTGAACCAGCGTCCGGACAGGTTGACGGGGGAGCCGTGGGTGAGATGACCGCCGGCGGCGAGGTTCAGGCCCATGAAAGTGTCGCCGGGCTGCATCAGCGCCATGAACACTTCGGCATTGGCGGAGGCGCCGGAATGGGGCTGGACATTGGCGAAGGAGCAGCCGAACAGCTTCTTGGCACGGTCGATGGCGACCTGCTCGACCACGTCGACGAACTCGCAACCGCCGTAATAGCGCTTCCCCGGCAGGCCCTCGGCGTACTTGTTGGTCAGCACCGAGCCTTGCGCTTCGAGCACGGCGCGGCTGACGATGTTCTCCGAGGCGATCAGTTCGATCTCATCGCGCTGGCGCCCGAGTTCGCGGCGAACGGCCTCGGCGATCTCGGGATCGCTTTCGCCCAACGTCGACGAGAAAAACCCTTCCGCCGAAAGCGCCGCTCCCTGCGAAACCGACATCTTTGCCCTGCCTTTTCTATGCGTTCCCGCGGAAAACCGCGACAGCTCAGCCAATCGCTCGCCGATAGCATACCGGCCGGCGGGCGCAAGCTCTAGGATTGGCGACGGCCAGCGCCGCTATATTTGGGGATTTTTGGGCCGTTCCGCCAACGGCCGAGCGATCAGAACGCCCGGTTCACAGCGTGCTGGTCGACGCCTGCACGCCGGAGACGTTGTCCTTGCCGTAGATGTCCTCCCGGAACTGCACGACACCGTCGGGCGTCGCCCAGCCGGTAATGTAGACCCAGTGCAGCGGCACCTGTTTCGTCAACTGGGCGGTCTTCTGCTCGCCGGATTTGATGACGCGGTCGATATCTTCCAGCGACCAGCCTTTCATGCCTTCAAGCAGCCAGGCGACCAGCTGCCGCACATTCTGCACGCGCACGCAGCCTGACGAATGGAAGCGGAAGTCATCGCCGAACAGGTTCTTCAGCGGCGTATCGTGCATGTAGACGCCGTACTGGCTCGGAAAATTGATGCGGATCGAGCCGAGCGAATTGAAGCTGCCGGGATCCTGCTTGAACGAGTAATGCGTCGCATCTTCGGAATACCAGTTGATTTGCGACGGCTGGAGTTCTTTGTGGCGCGCATCGAAAATGCGGATGTGATTGCTGGTCAGATAATCCGGCTGATCCTGCATTTTCGGGATCAGATCCTTCTGCACGATCGAAGCCGGCACCGTCCAATACGGGTTGAAGTTGACCTGAATGATCTTGCTGTTGATCTCCGGCGAAGGTCGATCCGGCTTGCCAACGACGGCGGTGTGGCGCGAAACCGCGACGCCATTCTCGATCGCCTCGATGCGCGCCGCCGGAATGTTGCAGACCACGTAACGCGGGCTGAGATTGGTGCTCAAACCGCGCAGCCGCCCCAGATTGATCTTCAGTTGGGCAAGCCGCACCGGCGCCGGCACATTAAGCGCACCAAGCGTCTCGGCGCGGATCACGCCGTCGACGGTCAGGCCATGGCGCAGCTGGAAGCGCCGCACCGCGGCCTCGACATAGGAATCGTAGATGTCGTTGCCGACCGCATTCGGATCAATGTCGCTCGATGCCACCAGCCGGGCGCGAAGCGCACTGACGCTCGGGTGGCGGTCGCCGAGACGAAGCACGCTCACGCCAGTGACCTGCGGCCAGCCGCCGCGGCCGACGATCCCGGCATAGCGGTCAATCGCCTCCTCGGTCGTTTGCGCCGTTGCCGCCGAGACGGTCGGCAGCGACTGCTTCGGCATGTGGACATTGCGGGACGCGTCATCGAAGCCCTGCCCGAAGCCGCCGCGCTGGGTGTCACCGATCAGCGCGTCCAGCGCGGAATCCCCGGCAACCGCGCGGCGCGCCGCCAATCCTGCTGCGCCAATCGTCGCGAGTCCGCCGATCCGCCTCAGCACCGCACGCCGGTGCAGCCGTTGAGTGCCTTTGTCGTGGGATTCATCCATCGGGCGGCTTTCCAGCACGATATGAAGGCCGAATTTGGCCGAAGCCGGCGCCCATCGCCAAGCCGTTGCGCGAATTAGCACGAACCGGTCATGGAACTAAAGGGGACCTCCTGTAGTCTCCCGCCGATGTGAACGCCTGCCCGCCAACGATTCCGGAAGCAGCCATGGGCATAATCAGGCTGATAGCGGCGCCGATCCGAAGCATCATGCGATCGAGACTGTTTCAGCTCGCCGCAGTGCTCGCGATCATCCTGTTGCTGGACTACTATTCGTTCGACTACGCGCCGTTGCGCGAAATCTCTGGCGCCCTGAAGACGCTGGTCGATGCCACCGTCCGGTTCTTTGCGGAGCATTTTCGCGTCGGGATTCTGACCGATCCTGTGCTCCAGGTCGGTCTGATTGTTTTCTATGTTTATCTGCTCTGTCTCATCATTGCGTTCATCGCGCGCATTGCAATCAGATGGCTCGTTGATCTGATCGGATGGAGCAACTTTCTCTGGCTCCGAAACACGATCGCGCAGGAGCGCGGCATTGCCGCATACCGCGCCTGGCAGCCATTGGAACGCATCAGGCCGGTGCATATTCCGCAAGACAAATGGGAAGAAGCGTTCGCCTGGCCGGCCAACAATATGCCGCCCTACCCGCCGCTCCCCCAACGGATCCTGCGCGTGGTGCTGGTCTACGCAGCGGTACTCGCGGCGGCAGCCATACTGCTGCAAATTTTTACGCCGTTCCCGGTTTTGACCTGGCTGGGCAGGATGACGGGAATATTATCGAATTGAGCGTCTGAGACAGACTAAAGAAAAAAAGACCCCGGCATTTGCGCCGGGGTACAGACATGCCAGTACGATGGAATCCGGCAAAAACTACGCGACCTCAGAGCCGGTAGAGAATTTGATCGGTCCAGAAGCGCTCGAGCCGGTGCAGCGCCTTGTTGAGCACGCCGAACTCATCGGCGGTGATGCCGCCGACCTGCTCAACGGTGCGCACGTGCTTCTGGTAGAGCGCATCGACGATGTCGCGCACGTCGCGGCCTTTTTCCGTAAGCTTGATGCGCACGGAGCGGCGGTCGACGCGGGAGCGCTGATGATCGAGGAAGCCCATCTCGACGAGCTTCTTCAGATTGTAGGAGACGTTGGAGCCGAGATAATAGCCGCGGGTGCGCAACTCGCCGGCGGTCAGTTCCTTGTCGCCGATATTGTACAGCAGCAGCGCCTGCACCGAATTGATGTCGGCGCGGCCGCGGCGATCGAATTCGTCCTTGATGACGTCGAGCAGACGCCGGTGCAGACGCTCGACCAAGGTCAGCGCCTCCAGATAATGCGGCCGGATGTGGTCGAAGCGCGCCTCGCGTTCGGCAGCGGGCTCGACCGTCTTTGCGACGGCTTTCATAGTGACGCCTTTCCCGAGCTATTTTGTCTTGTCTTCGACGGGCCCTGTTTTCCCGTCGTAAGGCGCCACCGTACCCGCGAGGGTCTAAGATCAGTTTAAAAGACACGCTAAAAATAGGGTTTATTCGCCGCGGTCGAGCTATGATTAAGCCTTGAATTGCAACACATTTCGCGACGCTTTGTTCACCTTCACTGGACGGGTTTGTCGGGCTGATCGCACCCGAAAACGCCAATTTCGCCGCGGTTGACACCGCGTCAGCCCGACATGCTAAACACGGCCGCGGAATCTCGCCCTTTGGCCGGCAATGTTCCGTTTCCCACGTCACCCCAATTGTGTGAGACGTGCGGGGGAGTGTCCCGAGTGGCAAAGGGGGCGGACTGTAAATCCGCTGGCTTACGCCTTCGTAGGTTCGAGTCCTACCTCCCCCACCATCCTGCTTCGCGCTACGCGCTTCGCAGGATTTGCACAGCCCCAAACCGCGAAGCAGGATGCCCTCCGTAGCCTAGGCGGAGGAGGGCCGCCCGATGCGATATGTATATCTTCTCGAGAGTGACGCCTTCGGAGGTCAACGCTACGTAGGCATCACATCCGACCTGCGAAAGCGACTCGCGGAGCACAATGCCGGAAAATCGTCACATACTTCCAAATACATTCCCTGGAGATTGGTGACCTACGTTGCCTTTTCGGACCAGCGCAAAGCTGAAACTTTCGAGCGCTACTTGAAATCTGGGTCCGGCCACGCGTTTGCCAATAAAGAGGCTATGGTGAATATCAAAGCTACGGTTAGAGCACGCGGTCCTGGCCGCTCCCCTCGGAGCGAAATTGCCAAGCCCACGTTAGCGTGACAGAACCGCCTCATGCGCGAACGCCCATGGCAATCAAAGCCGCGCGATGGCGCGCGGCGCGATCACAATCGCCCCCACTGGAATAGACCTAGCGCGCGGCGCGAACTCGACGCCCCGATCATTTTGTACGGCTGGCATACCGTCACGGCTGCGCTTGCCAATCCGGCACGCCATATCCGGAAGCTTTGGGCAACTGAAAACGCCGTGCGGCGCCTGGCCGATGAAGGAATCGCGCTGCCGGTCGATCCAGAACTGGTGCGGCCCGACGCCATCGCCGCGCGGCTTTCGCCGGACGCGGTGCATCAAGGCCTGCTCGCCGAAGCCGATCCGCTCGCCGCGCCCGAATTGGACGAATTGGCCGCCGCCGGCATTGTTCTCGTGCTCGACCAGATCACCGATCCGCACAATGTCGGTGCGATCCTGCGCACCGCGGCCGCGTTCGCGGTCGGAGCGATCGTCACTACTGCGCGTCACAGCCCGGAGGCGACCGGCGTGCTCGCCAAATCCGCATCGGGCGCGCTTGAACTGGTGCCGATCGTTATCGTGCAAAATCTTGCGCGCGGGCTCGGCTCCCTCAAGGAGCACGGATTTCGCGTCATCGGACTGGACAGCGAAGCACCCGACGATCTCGCGGCGGTCACGCTGTCCGCCCCGCTCGCGCTGGTGCTCGGCGCCGAAGGCAAAGGTTTGCGGCAAGGAACCAAAGCGGTTTGCGACCAGCTCGCGCGGCTTGATCTTCCTGGCGCGATCAAAAGCCTGAATGTCTCCAATGCAGCGGCGCTGTCGCTTTACGTTGCGACCCGCGCGCAGGCTTGAGGTAACGACAATGGCGTTTTCGCGATCTGTCGTCGCTGTGTGCTTCTGGATTGCGTTCGCCGTCTCGGCTCACGCTCAAGCCAGCAATCCCGTGATCAATCGCGCCAATGTCCCGCCCGGTTATGCGACGCCGACCGGTGGCACGTTCTCGATCCGCTTTCCGATCCCGTTCATCGACATGGCCCAGACCGGCGACAATTTCGGCACCGACCCCGACATGGTCGTGCACATGGTGACGGGCAAAACTGCTGCCGGGATTAGACTGAGCGCTTCGGAAATTCCGGACCCAAAAGGTCAATTGGCGTCGGCTGAAACCTTCATGGACAATCTAAACGCCGGCTCGGCGCCGGCGCCGCATTGTCCGACGTGTCACACGACCGCAAGAACAATATGGAGATCTCTTCTTTCGCACTTGCCGCACATCAGCTGGGCTTTTATTTGCGCGTGATTAGAGTCGAGAGCACCGAGTATGTGCTGCTGGTGCAATTTCCCGAGGCGCAGCGCGATACGGCGACCGGCATGAAGGACGCGTTTTTCGACTCTTTCAGCTTGGCGCGCCCCTAAAAAGGGCTGACGCTACATCAAAAAAACAAAGGCCCGCGCGGAGCGGGCCGTTGTCGATCTTGCGGGGAAGAAGCCCAAGCGTCAACGGTACAGGTACGGCCGGGCGCGGTAATAGCGCGGATGGACGTAAACATGCGCCCCATAGGCGTAGCGCGGACCGCGATAGACAGCATGGGGAAAATAGCCGGGCCCGCGATAGCCGTAGCGTGAGCCGATGTAGGGATAGTTGATGGCCGGGGCGAACGCTGCTCCGGGCGAGTACGACTGGTACGGCACCATCAGGCCCGGACCAGTGTATTCCGGCCCCTGGTTCACGACGTAAAGCGGTGATGGGGCATAGCCGACAGCACGGGCGCAATTGCAGCTATTAAAGCCCAGGAAACTGTTGAAGCCCCGCAGCCGCCAAAGCCGCAGCCGCCGCCGCATCCACCCAAAGTGCCGCATCCGCCCGTATCCCAATGATCAACTGCGATTGGCGCTGGCGCGACCACCGCCGGAGGCGGAAGCGGGGCCGGAATAGCGTAGACGGGGGCCGGTTGGGCGTAGACCGGCGGCGCATAGACGGCTGGAGCTTCAAATCCGCAGCCGCCACAGCCCGCGAAGGCGGCTGAGCTGAGACCGACGGCGAACAACGTGGCCGAAGCCACTAGAATTGCGCGATGAAACGACATGGTACTCCTTACTTGGCGTTGCTATGTGGAAGAGGCGGATGAGGACTGATGCTGTGCGGTCCGTCCGAAAGCGTTGGGTCCTGGTCAGCGCGGAGGCGGTCTTCGATATCTGCCGCCCCCGTTCCAGATGATGGGCGGTGCGGCGAACGGCGGGTAAGTGGTGACGGGGCCGGGCGCCGATTGGCTCGACCAGCTCTGGAAAAAGCTCTCGGCCGGGGGCGGCAGCGGCCGGTTCGGCGGCGGAACCACTTCAAGGCGCCCATAGCCCGGCCGCTCACCGGTGCTGGGAAAGTAGGCCGGCCCGTAAACACGGCGCCGTGCGGGGCCGCCGTCGGGCTCGGGGACCACAACGGCGAAGGGCCGGTAGATCACCGTCGGCACCATGCCAATCGGCCGATCGAGGCCGTAGTCGCCCTCGACCACCGACCAGGACGCATCCATTCCGTTGATGATTACGGGAACGTCCGGCCTGCCTGGAATGACAACGGAGGGGATGCGCTGGGCAACGGCGGGGCCAGCGCCAAACGCAAGCAACAAGACCGCCGCATGAAGAACGCGCATGAGAACCCGCCTTGAACGGCGGGACGTTAGGGGATCGGACCCGTCAAATTCGTTTAGAGCCGCCCGATCGGATCGGTGAATTGCGCGGTAACATTAATTGCCCGCTACGGCGCTGCCGGCCTGCTAACGGTTGCACCGGCTTCGATCATCGGACCCTCAGCGTTCGAGCCCGGCCTGCGCCGAGACCGAAAATCAGCGATGCCAGGCCAACCGCTGTGTAAAACACCGCGACCGCGTGCCACGAACCGGCCCAATCGTAAATGAGGCCGACGGCAAACGGCCCAATCAAGCCGCCAAGTACATAACCGACACTCTGTGCCAGCGCCGAAAGTTTGCCAGCCGCGTGCGGATCGCCGGCGCGCAAAACGAACAGGAGAAGTCCGACCCCGAAGGCGCCTCCCTGCCCGAGTCCTAACAACACCGAGAACAGGCTGAGCGACCACACCGGCGCGAAGATGAAGCCGAGGAGACCGGCCGCGGTGAGCGCCACTACAACGGCAATGATCAGGCGCTGATCGCGTTGCCGACCGGCTACAACTGGTGCCAAGAGGCCGGTGACCATTTGACCGACATAGCTGATCGAAACCACGATGCCGCTCGTCGCGGGATCGAGGCCGCGGGCTTGCAACATACTCGGTCCCCAGTTGAACACGGCGTAGGCGAGCGAGCTGATAAGACCGAAATAGGCTGTGACCTGCCAGGCCAAAGGATCGCGCAAAACGCTGGTGACTTGCGTTTCGGGGACGAGCTTGGTTTCCTGGCGGAACAGCTGCGGCAAAAATACGATTGCGCCGATAAGCGCCGGCAAGCCCCAAAACAGCAGCACCCTTTCCCAGCTATCGCCCAGCGCATGCTGCATTGGCACGGCGGCCGCAGTGGCAACCGCCGGACCGAGGCAGATCAGCATCGTGTAGAGGCCCATCATCAGGCCAACGTGGCGGGGAAAGTCGCGCTTGACGATTACGGGCGTCAGCACGCCCAAGAAACACATCGACGCCCCGATGATCACAGTGCCGATAAAGAGCGGCGCTGCACCGAAACTGCGCACCACGCACCCGATCGCCAGCGCCAGAAGCGAAGCCTGCAGCACGGCTTCGGTGCCGAAGCGGCGGGCGAGCGGCGGCGCAACCGGCCCGAACGCGCCAAGACAGACGACCGGCGCCATGGTCAGAACACTGATTTCGAGCCCCGACAGACCAAGGTCGCGCCGGATGTCGGCGAGGAACAGCGCCACGGTCGTTATGGCCGGCCGCAGATTAAATGCGATCAGCAGCACGGCTGCGACGGTCCAGCCGGGGTGCTGTCGCAGCTTCGCCCGGACTGACCGGTCATCAAGTGAGTGGTTATCGAGCGGTCGATTTGAAGGGCTCGATACGCGGGAGATTGCGTCCATCGCGGCCTTAGGTGGGAGCCGGTGATGATTGCGCCAGCCGCATCGCCGAATAGGACTTATGCGCCCACCGCCCGCTCGCGCAAAGCACCCACGACTTTTGGCTTACGACCTCTGGCGGACAGACAGGGGCCCCCCTGCAGACTAGCCTGACGGTAGTGAAGGGCGGCTCGACACAATCACGATGAGGTGCCGCACTCGCCCAACAACGAACTGGGGGGAATGTCCATGACAACTATGGCTATCGGAACGCCACGCGCAGGCGGGATGACGAGCGAACAGCGGCTCGTGATCTTCGCCTCCTCGCTGGGTACTGTGTTCGAGTGGTACGACTTTTACATCTACGGCACGCTCGGCGCGTTTCTGGCGAAATACTTTTTCTCCAACGTGCCGGCGAATGTCGGCTTCATTTTCGCGCTGCTTGCGTTCGCCGCCGGCTTCGCGGTTCGCCCCTTCGGCGCGCTGATCTTTGGCCGGCTCGGCGATACGATCGGCCGCAAATACACCTTCCTCGTCACCATGACTCTTATGGGTCTCGGCACCTTCTTCATCGGCGTGATCCCCGGCTTTGCCACGTGGGGCATCATGGCGCCGGTGCTGCTCATTGCGCTTCGCCTCATCCAGGGGCTCGCGCTCGGCGGCGAATATGGCGGCGCCGCGACTTACGTCGCCGAACACGCGCCGCCCGGCAAGCGCGGCTTTTACACTTCGTGGATTCAAACAACGGCAACGCTTGGCCTGTTTCTCGCGCTGCTCTTGATCCTCGGCTTCCGCACCGCCATGGGCGAAGCTGCCTTTGGCGACTGGGGCTGGCGCATTCCGTTCCTGTTTTCGGCGGTGCTGCTCGCGGTCTCGATCTGGATCCGATTGAAGCTCAATGAATCGCCGCTGTTTAAGAAGATGGTTGACGAGGGCAAGCAGTCGAAGCGGCCGCTAACGGAAGCTTTCACCCAGTGGAGCAACGCCAAGATCGCGATCCTCGCGCTGTTCGGCGCCACCGCCGGCGAGGCCGTCGTCTGGTACGGCGGTCAGTTCTATGCGCTGTTCTTCCTGACCCAGACGCTCAAGGTTCCGGGCGTCACTGCGCAGATCATGGTCGCAATCGCGCTCGCGATCGGCACGCCTTGCTTCATCCTGTTCGGCTGGCTGTCGGACAAGATCGGGCGAAAGCCGATCATGCTTGCGGGCTTTGCGCTCGCCGTCGTGACCTACTTCCCGATCTTCCAGGGCATCACCCACTTCGCCAATCCGAAGCTGGAGCATGCACTGGCGGCGGCGCCGGTGACGGTGACCGCCGATCCGGCCAGTGCTCGTTCCAGTTCAAGGCGACGGGAACGGAGAAGTACACCACGCCCTGCGACGTCATCAAGGCCGGCGCTGGTCGGCCTGTCAGTGAACTACGAAAACGTCGCGGCGCCTGCCGGGACGGTCGCGAGCGTAAAGATCGGCGAACAGACGATTCGGGCGACACGCCGGACGCCGAAAAAGCGATCGCCGCCGCTATCAAGGCGCACGGCTATCCGCCAAGCGCCGATCTGAACGAAATCAACTACGTGATGACGGTCGTCTTGCTCACGATCCTCGTCGTCTACGTGACCTTGGTGTATGGGCCGATTGCCGCCTGGCTGGTGGAGCTATTCCCAACCCGGATCCGCTACAGCGGGATGTCGCTGCCCTACCACATCGGCAATGGCTGGTTCGGCGGCTTCCTGCCGGCGACGGTGTTCGCTATCGTTGCAGCGACCGGTAACATCTATTCGGGTCTGTGGTACCCGATCATCGTTGCCGCGATGAGCTTCGTGGTCGGGCTCATTTTCCTGCCCGAGACAAAAGACCGCGATATCATGCATATCTGAGGCAGATATTCGAACTCGACACAGCGGGACGGCTCATTGGCCGTCCCGTTTTTCTTTTCGACCAGAAAAGGGCCGTTCAGTGCGTGGTGTCGCCCTCCACAGCCCCGCCTTTTTGCAGAAACATTTCTCCCAGATGCGCAATGGTGTGGGCGAGCACGTTAGCCTGATCCTCTTCCGGCACGCAGGTCAAAATCATTGTCCGCCAGACTTTCGGCCATCCGGGCGGCAAGATCGGCTGCATCCGGCGTCTCGGTCTTGTCGATGTGTTTTTTGCAAATTGGACCGGACGGCACTTCATCCATTCGGCGACGTACGCTTCTCACTTATCGCTGTCGCCTCCGCTCGTGCGTTGTGCGCTAGCCAACAGTATCTTGCGGTACCGCCGGACGCAGGGTATTTGGCTACGTTTGTGCGACGTTGCCGAGGGCGAGCACGATGTACGCGAAAATAGCAACCCACGTTCCGTACACGTCGATGTGCGGAAACGGTGTGAAAACGCCAATCATTGCGATTACAGCGATGATAAACGAAACGATGAATATCCATCGTGGTAAGAGCATGAAGCTTCGTGGTCACCTCCTTTGTGCCTCCACCTATTTCTATTCGGCACCCCGTCCAGATATGCCGCCGCCCAGATTGCATTCACACAGCTATCGCCACGCTCCCATTTTATTGGATACGAAATTCCTTCACCTGCGCGTCAAACACGAGCTGTTCACCAGTGATCAGAGGAATGTCCAAGAGACTCCGGTCACGTTCGAGCCTTTCCCGCGGAATGCCCTCAACAAGGGCATGGCTCTTGAGCAGAGTGGACCAAATTGTTGGGAAAGCATTTCCCGAGCGCACTAACTCGGTGCATTGGCGTGCGAGATCGTTGGCTCTCTCCCTCGACATTTCCGTCCTCCCATTTGATCAGAAAATTAAGAACCGATCGCTGAACGCGATATCGAAAGCCGACGCAAATATTTTTTTGCTGAGATCGAACGCTGCGGTTTTGAGAAGTGGCAGCATTGGCATGGCCGCGCTCGCTAGCGCTTGCGTCGTTTACAATTTTTAATTATACTCATAAAAAAATGCGTTGGCGATTATTCCTACGACGCTATGGCATAAAATAAACATAATTTTTCATATTTAAAACTAGAGAACTTATGTTTGATCTCGAAGAGTGCAGTGGCTACGCGTGAATTTGTTTGCGAGCGCATCGGTGCTCTAAGTCCCCCTTCAAGACTTTTCCGCTTCGGGTTGTTATAAGAGTGTTGTGCGAGGGCTACCCAGGCCTCGCCCGACCGCCACAGCAAGTTTTGCGTTTTCGACTGTGGCCGCACACCTTTCAACAACGCTTGGCCCCGCCTCCTCGCGGGGCTTTCTTTAAGCGGAGTGTCGCGTCACTTCCGCTATGTGACGCTGAATTTCTTGGCGTCGCCATCAAACACAAGCCTCTCCCCTGTAATAAGCCGTATCTCCAGTACGGATCGCATGCCTTCAAGTTTGGACCGCGGAATGCCATCGACGAGAGCGTGACCTTTAAGCACCGTGATCCACACGGTCGGGAAGTCATTTCCCCCTCGCACGAATTCGGTACAGGTCGTGCGCTCGCTCTCCGGACATGACCGATGTCAGTGCAGCAGTGCGGCGCTCCGCTTTGATCTAGATCAAAAGAGTGGTGAAAAATCATCCGCGCTATCTTTGTTTGGTGCGCGCCAGAATATGTTGCAGCGCACGCACAGCCGTCTTGCGAAGGGTGTCCCAGAGGTAAAGACTACCCCGATGCGACGGCGAGTTGAAGCAAGAAGAACTCGCTTCGGTCACGTCCGCTGCAATCAAGAACAAACATATGGGAGAAACGACCGGAGATGCCCTTTAATCAACACACTCCTGAAACGCTCGCAGAGCAACGCGCTTCGAATGAACTCGTCAAACTGATCCGCAAATTGCGCTGGATGGGAATGGAGGAAGAAGCCGAAAAGGTGGAGAAGCGGCTGACCCAGCGCAACGTCCCGGCCGCGGACTGTGTTGTCGCAGTGTCGCGCGAGACGGATTAGTTCCGGCGTCCTCCAAAAGGAAATGTTTCTGCGATGGCCAAGAGGCGGCGAGCGATCGGCCGCATGGCTGAAGCTAGATTGCCTCCCACCTTCGAGACGCGTCCGCTCAAATCAGCATCCGGATGGTATGTGCGAGTTCGTGGCGCTATGGCCAGGTGGAGGACGTTATCGGGTTCATAGCCGAGCACGATGCGGAGCGTTGGATCAACGAGAAATCACAGGAGTGGCTGCGCAATAGGACGGCCGCGCTGCGCGGCGTCTAATGCTGTGACTCTTCCGAATTGGCTTTGTCGTGGAGACTAAACCGCTATCGCGCACTCACACCACGCAGCGGCACGGTGCAGACAAGGTGTCCGCGCTCATCCAAAACGACCACGCTTCTCATCTGCCGCCACTTGTGGTCGCCGCTATGCCGCTTTGCTAGATCGCGAGCAAGTTTCTCGGCATGCAAAAGAGCCGCTGCCCGATCGGACAAATATGTCCCAGTCACGTCGTCCAAAAACTTCCCGTCATCGAGACTGAAATAATATCGTGGCATACTCCAGCCCTCCGAGGTCCCAACCTCTTTTTATCACGTTCTTCGTAGTGCGTCTGCACATCCGCACCGCCTTACTCGTCGCCCCCGCCGACGCATCATCAACTCCCACCTCCACCTCTCCTTGACGGCCATCTGACCACCCTCGTTCGGGTGCGGGCTCGATTTAACGTGACCGCGGACAGCCGCCTAGGGTGGTTTCAAATCTTTTCAGAACCTTCTGCCTTCATCGCCCACATCAGGGCCGCAAGCATTCCCTTGCATCGCGGCAACATGATTGCGGCCAATCCCACGATCAGCGGTAAGTAAATAGCGACGGCAAGACGACATTGGAAGTTGGAAATTCATCTCACATACGAGGATGATTGGCACCGTCATATGACCGACGACGAGAATTGTCAGCCAAGGAGCAGCATCATCAGTACGAAAATGACCATAAGGTTCGCCGCACACGGAGCAGCAGTCGATGAGTTTGATATAGTGGTGCAGCAATCGGCCTTGGCCGCATCGCGGGCATCGCCCGAGTACGCCTCTGACGAGTGCTGTCGGCGTTGACGGAAACTTCACACCGGCCGCTGTCATGGGAATGACGCCGTCTTAGCTGACCGCCAATGCGACTGGCAAGGGCTTCGCACCGGACCGCAACGTTGTCACCCCAATCGGAGAAGAGAAGCAGCGCCAGTCCGACACCACCGGCGAACGCGTCTACCACCGCGTCCACAACAGACGCCACCTTTCTAGTACAGTGCTGGGAACGGGAGCGACAAGTGCCTTATGTCTACTCTTCCGGTTTTCCGACGTTTTATATATCCAAAATTTCTTCAGGGGTCAGCTTGAGATGATCGCGTTTCCTGACGCTGCTCGATATGCCTGCCAAGCACAGTGTGACCCTCAACCTGTCAGGTGGCATCCCGTAATTCCTTCCTCTCCAGCTTGGGGCAGCGATGAGGGGACAGGGTCATCTTTTGCTTTTGCTCGTTCAGTGCGTGGTGTCGCCCTCGACTGCACCGCCTTTTTGCAGAAACATCTCGCCGAGATGGGCGATGGTATGGGCCAGAACGTTGGCCTGGTCCTCTTCCGGTACGAAGGTCAAAATCATGTCCGCCAGACTTTCGGCCATCCGGGCGGCAAGATCGGCGGCATCCGGGGTCTCGGTTCTCTCGATGTGCTTTTGCACGATTTCATTGATATCGCAGTGCAGGCAATCCGACATGAAATTACTCGCTTTGTGGACGGCGGGTTCCCTGTTAGATGGCGATTGAGGTCGGAAAAATCAGCCTATCCGACACCACGGTTTGCGTGTGTACGTGGTTTGGCTGACTGCGCATAGCCGCCGAACCGCCCTCCCCCGCCTCAGGTCTTCTGCCGCATGAATTCAGCCACGCGTTCACCGATCATGATGGTCGGCATGTTGGTATTGGCGCTGACGATTTGCGGCATGACCGAGGCATCGGCGACACGCAACCCTTGCACGCCATAGACCCGACATTGCGGATCGACGACCGCCATCGGATTATCCGCAGCACCGATCGCACAGGTCGAACTGGGATGAAAACTCGAGCCGGTGGTCGCGAGGATTTCATCGTCCGAGATGGGATAGGTGGCCGCCTCGTCGGCGACCAACCGCCCGGGCTTGATCGCAGCGCCGATCATGGCGCGCCGCAGCGGCGCCGGAGCGGCCAGCACCGCGGTCGCGCCAATCGCCTTCGCCACTCCCGACAGTCCGACGTCGTTGATCAGCCGCAGCGGCGCCTGCCGCGGCATCAAATAAATCTCTTCGAAGCAATCGCGCACCGCGGGATCGAGCAGCAATCGTTCCGCATGCCGCACCGCCATGATCATCCGTTTTGCATCGAGCGGATCGGAAAGCAGCCGCTGCTCGACCCGCAGCGGCGCATTCGGATCGGCGGAGCGCAGTGCCACGACGCCGCGCGAGATCGGCGTATAGAGGCAGGCAGCGACCATCGCCATGCGCAGCCCGAACCGTTTGGGACTGACCCGGCCGCAGTAATAGTGGAACAGATCGCCTTTCGGGCAGCCTTCGACACCGGACGAAAATCTCTGGCTCGTCATGATGTAATGCTGAGCATCGGCGCGGACCCGCGAGTTCGCCTTCAGCGTCATGGCGAAGTGCATTTGCGGATGATTCTGGTAGTTCCGGCCCACACCCTGTCGGTCGGCAGTGATCGCGATACCAAGCTCGCGCAATTCTGCCGCCGGACCGACGCCTGACCGCAACAGCAACGCCGGCGAGTGAACAGCGCCGGCCGAGACCACGACCTCACGCGCTGCGATCGTGATCGCTTCCCCGGCGCGCTCCGCCACGATCCCGGTTACACGCGCGCCGTCGAAAGTAATGCGCAGCACGCGCGTACTCGTCATGATTTCAAGATTGCCTCGCGCCCTCGCCTGAGCGTCAAGATAACAGCGTGCGCTGGTCGCCCGCTCGTCGTCCTGGCTGAGCGGCGTGACAAAGAAGCCGTCGTCGGCGGTGTCATAGATATTGGCGTGCGATGCGATGCCCTGCGCGGCCGCCGCCTGTTCGAGATGCTTCATGTACAGCGGCCAGCGCTCGCGCGGCAATCGCCGCACCATATTCGGCCCCCGCACGTTGCGGCGCGGCGCCGGCTCGTCGAGGTCGTTGGTCATGGCCTGGAATGTCGGCAGCACATCCTGCCAGCCCCAATCGCGCGCGCCCATCCGCTCCCAGCCGTCGTAGTCGGTCGGCAGTCCGCGCAGCGCGATCATGCCCATGACGCTTGAGCCGCCGCCCATCACCCGCGGCTGCAAGAACGGCACCGGCGACTCGTCCTTGCGCAAGCTCGCGGTAAAGCCCGGCCAAAAATAATTGCGGTTGATGTAGGCCGCCGGAAAGATGCTGCGGATGTCTGCCGGCACCGCACCGGGCGCCGTGTCCTGCCCGGCTTCGATCAACAGCACCCGCCGCGACGGATCTTCCGACAGCCGCGCCGCGACCGTTGCGCCCGCGGATCCAGCGCCCACGACAATAACGTCAGCTTCGTGCATGCGCGCTTCCCCCGGACGGCGCGTTTCTTCAAGGCTTAAGAGCGATAAGCGATGTTGTCACTCGTGCCAAATCAGCCGGCGGGCGATGAGATTGCGCAAGGCCGCGGCACCGGCACAAAGCAGTGCGAAGGCCAACGCCGCGCCCAAGATCTGCCAAGCCGCACCAAATGCTGGATCGCCGCCACGCAACGGCCCGATCGTTTTAAATAACGCAGCAACCGCGCCGATGCCGCCGCCATAAGCCGCTGCACGGGCAACGTTCCAATTGCGCGGAGCTTGGCTTGACAGATAGAGCGACGGAATCGGCATGGCCTATTCCGCAGCCTCGACGTGCGCTGACAGGTTTGCCGTGACGCCGGCAAGATCGGGCAACACCAGACGCAGAATTTGCGTCTCATCGCGTGCCACCAGATCGGCGGTTTCGCCTTCGCCGAGGTGAAACGCAGTCAATGGCCGATAGGCCTGTTCGCCAACGATCCCCGATCCTGACAACACCAGGTAAACGCTGCGGGGACCGGCTTTGTAGCTGGCCCCGCGAACAAGCTTAATCTGCTCGGCGGCACATTGGCGTTCGGTGAAGCTGCCGAGTGGTCTTTTGGCTACGCCGGACGTGCCTGGAAGCGGCAGCCAGTCGTAGTTTTCCGGGTCGACCATGATCGGATCGCGGTAGCGCGGCTTCGGATAATCCATCCGCCTGCCGTTCACGTGCTCCCAGATCGCCTGATAGGCGTCGCTGTTGCGGCGGCCCTGACTGTCTTCGTTGCGGCGAAAGATGCCGCCCTCGAAGGTGCCGACCTTTTTCAGTTCTTCCGTGCCGGCGGCGACCTCTTTCGGGGACAGATAGCCACTGCCGCTGGCGCCACCGAATTGCAGCACGGCTGTGACCGAACGGCCCTCCGAGCTTTGCGGCCCATATGCGGCGCCTTCCGGAAAGTAGCCAAAGGTCCCGGCCGTCATCTTGCCGTTGCGGTCGAAATTGCTGGTGCCTTCGATCTGGAAACGGAATTGATCGAAATTGTGCCGGTGACGCGGCGAGGCGAAATCGCCGTCCTGTTGGCCGATGCCGAGATGAAAGTTGCCAGGTGTGCCGTCCTCGCCTTCGAGCAGGTGCCGGTAATGAAACGTCCCGCCGCGATGCTGCAAGCCGCGTTTCCACTCCACTTCGTCAGCGTGAACAAGTTTCATGGCAGAACTCCCAGTTCGGCGGCTTGGGCAGGCCGGTTGCGCACCGGTTCTAGTCTCTGAGATTTGCCTTGCGCGCGCAATCGCAATTCACGACGCAGTAAAACGTTGCCGCAAAACGGTTTCCGCATGCGCCCCAAAGGCACAGCAGCAAGCGTATCGACTTCGCGTAGCCTCAGCTATCGGCGCTTCGATCGCGATTTGCGGGCGGCATAACGGGCGTCCCTCGCCGCCTTTTTTTCCGCTTCCAGCGCGCGTTCGCGCTCTGCGCGTTCGGCTTTCGCACGCTCAGCCTCGATCGCGGCGTCACGCTCCGCCTGCTGCTTGCGTTCGGCCTCTCGGGCTTTCGCCTCGGCCTTTTCGATCTCGCGGGATTTCTTGACCGCCTCGCGGTCGGCAGCAAGCGCCGTTCGGGCGATCAGCCGGTCGGCGAGCCCCGGATCGGCGGCCTTGGCGCGAAACTTTTCCAGCGCCGCCTTCTTCGCCTTGACCGCGGCCTCTTGCCGCTCGAGGAAATCCGGTTGCTTAAACCCACTCATCTATTGTTGACCTTGCGATTGGACGCTGCGGATCGGCAGGTTTGCGTTTACTGAAGCTGCATCAACGCACACGCCAGCCAACCACTGTTGCTTCGATGGGGCTGCTTGTATCCACGTTTTGCCACGCCCCGCTCCGCCATCGACACAGGAACGGAATGACATAGGTGCCGATGTGATCCTCACAAAGCAGCTCAAGCGGCTGATCCGTCGGCGGCACGCCTTCGTGGATGAAGTCATCGATTCGCGCTTGCCGTGTCGCCATGCGATGATCCGCGCCGCTACGATTTCGATGCATGCCGCCGGCGCTGCGACAGCAGCGCGACGTGCTTATATGATACCACTGGACAAGGAATCAACCGGCGAGGATCGGATGGCATTCAAGCCGAACTACGGAAGAGATCGCGCCGAGCGCGCGCGGTCAGCACGCGCCAGGAGCGAAGAGAAACAACGCAAGAAGGACGAGAAGGCGGCGCAGCGTAAAGCCGAACGCGAGGGATCGGCGCCGCCATCGGAACCGACCAATCCTCCGCCGGAGGAAGGGCAAAGCTAGCGGCGTTGTTTGATCCACCAATCTGGGCAACTCAAGAACGGGCGATCAATTAAGATCCGCCAACGTACAGTCCCGGCCCTGGCCGAATTTCCACACTCGCCGGTCCACAATCGCGCGAATATGTATTATACGAACCGACGAGCCGGGTTAGCTCAGCGGTAGAGCAGCGGTTTTGTAATTTGGTTGCTGCCATCACTCTCGTTCTGTTCTGTCCCAGCAAGCACTGAATTGCTTAAATGATTTCGCTCAAACGCACTGCCCGTTCCGACCCGTACTACCCCATGCTGCCGGGTTGGGTAGCAAAATGGTAGCAAGGAGTTCGAGCTTCGTTCGTTGCTGCAACGGGCAATGCCGTTTCGAAAGAACCCACTACAACCGAGCGGATCGAGCCGAACACAACCCATCGCTGTGGGCGGTTAAGTAGAGCACTCGCTAAGAAAGGCGTGTTTCTTAGTCAGATTGCGTAACCCGAACGATTGGCATGAAAAAACCTCCAACCAAGCGGTTATGAGCGCGCTACCTTCACCGTAACAATCAACGATTGCTGTCGATCCCCCGCGCGCTCTTTTGAGGCCGCGTCGAGCAATTCCCCGGCCGGCTAACGCGCCAGCGCGCGGGCGCGGTTGCAAAGCATGATTTAGCGATCGACTGGAAACGATGCCGCCATGGCGAACGTTTACATTGAGCCGCGCCCCAAGGATCGCCCTCAGGGGAGCCATATCGATGCGATCAATTGGGCGAGAAGGAACGGACACGCCCCGCTTGTCGCTCGCGTCCTTCACCTGAATGTTTTTTTCTCGGCGCTCGTCAGTCGTATTGTCTCCCGTCGGCGCCATTTGCGCGACCGTTCGCGTTCTAATCTCTTCGTCACTTTTCCGTTGCTTGTAAGGCGCGGCACGGCCAACTTGTGTCGAGAGCAAACGGAGAGAAACCAGTAGATGCCCACCAATTCCGCCGCGGCGCGTGACGTTCGCAACCTTTTGCATGGCTACGTCGAACTTAAAACTCACCGCGAGAATGGGCCCACCGTCATCACCGGCGGCAAGGGCATCTACGTCATGGACGAAAACGGCACGCCGTACATCGAAGGCGCAGCCGGGATGTGGTGTACGACATTTGGCTTCGGCGAAAAGGCTTTGATCGAGGCTGCTACCGAGCAATTTTACAAGCTGCCTTACTACCACACGCTGGCCTACAAATCTGTCGATCCCGCAATCGATCTGGCGGAACGCCTGACAGCGCTTGTTCCCATCGACAACGCAAAAATCTATTTCGCCGTTTCGGGCTCGGAAGCCAATGACTTCCTGATTAAATTCGTTCGCTATTACAACAACGCGATTGGAAGACCCAAGAAGAAGAAAATCATTGCCCGATACAATGGCTACCACGGCGCAACGGCCATGGCGACGAGCCTGACCGGAATCCCGATTAATCATCGGAACTTCGATCTGCCTCTGCCCGGCATTTTTCATGTCTCCGATCCGAATTACTTCCGGTACGCGCTGCCGGACGAAACGCCCGTCGACTTCGCCGAACGACTCGGGCGGGAGCTTGAAGAAACCATCCTGCGCGAAGGTCCGGAAACCGTTGCAGCATTCATAGCCGAACCGGTGACGGGCGGCGGTGGGGTTACCATCCCTCCGGCGCCCTATTACCAAAGGATTCAGCAGATACTGGCGCGCTACGAAGTCCTCTTCCTCGATGATGAGGTGATCACCGGCTTTCATCGGACCGGCGAGTTCTGGGGGTGCCAGACCCTTGGCTTCCGGCCGGACGCGATGACGATCGCCAAGGGGCTGACGTCGGCCTATCAGCCGCTGTCGGCCGTGGTTTTGTCGGACGAAATTTATCGCGGAATGGAACTTGGGAGCACGACGCTTGGATTTTTCGGGCACGGAACGACCTATTCGGGCCACCCGGTCGGTTGCGCCGTCGCGCTGAAGGTCCTCGAACTCATCAAAGAACGAAATATCGCGGCGCACGTCAACCGAGTTGCCAACCGGTTCCACGCGAGGATTAGCGCCTTCCGGGACCATCCGTTCGTAGGCGATGTACGAAGCGTGGGGCTCATGGGAGCCATCGAGTTTGTGTCCGATAAGAAGAGCAAAGCCCCATTCCAGCCGGTCGGATCTTTTGCTTCGCGGGTGAGAAATTGCGCTGAAGAGCACTACAAGATGATCTGCCGCGCGCTTCCGGGATGCGACGGGTGCGCATTCTCCCCGCCTCTGATCATCACAGAGGATGAAATTGACGAAATGTTCTCTCGGTTTGAGAAGTCGCTCAACGACGTCACAGCGCATTACACGAAAGAGACGGGAAAGCCGGCGCCCTGATCTACCCAGCAATACTGCGCAATGAGCACTTCCACGAGCGAAACCGGAGCGGTGATGTTCGGGTGAGGGTGCGATCGTCGGCGACGCCTTTGGCGGTAAGACCCAAGTGACGTATTTCGTCCCGACGAGCGACAGCGCTTCAAATCCCACGTCGGCAAGACCTTCGCCCGAAGTTCGGCAGATTTCGAGAACGGATAAGAAGCACAAAGCTCTCACAAGTTTGTCGTGGAAGGGGCACGAGCCGCAACTTTCTTGACATCATTAAGCATGTGATTCTCTGCACTTTCGACCTTGCAGCACCCAGACGGAAAAATGATAGTCGTAGTCGGCTGAAACGCCGTGCCCGTTTCTTTCGCCGTTGCGCGGAGCGTATCTCATTTGATTCCTACAGCTGAAGCCGTTGTTGACGCTGTAACCCGCGAAGTCATTGCCGGCAGGCTGCTGGCGACAGTCGACGAAATGGCGATCGTGCTGGCGCGCGCGTCGATGAGTCCGGTGATCTACGAAGTCCTGGACTTCGCCTGCGGCGTCTGCGACCGCCGCGGCGACCTCGTCGCGCAGACCAACGGCATCACGGTATTTACCGGCACGTTCTCGCAGCAGGTCCGCTTTATCATCGACCGCTTTGCGGCCGGAGATAGCGCCCGGCGATACTTTTCTCACCAACGATCCGTTCGAGGGCGGCACGCACGCGTGCGATTTTGCCATTGTCCGCCCGATATTCGTCGATGGCACGATCATCGCGTACGGCATCGCGATTGCGCATCTGCTCGATGTCGGCGGCGCGGTCGCGGGCAGTTTGCCGCCGAACGCGACCTCGGTCTTTCAGGAAGGACTGCGACTATCCGGCGTGCGGCTCACCCGCGACGACCGTCTCGTCGATGATGTCATGCGGATCATAACGGAGAATGTGCGGCTGCCGAATTTGGTTCTGGGCGACGTCAATGCCGAACTTGCGGCGGTGCGCATTGCCGAGCAGCAGAATTCAGGAGACCGCCGCAAAGTATGGCGTCGGCGACGCTCGAGGCGACATTCGCTTGGCTCATTGCGACGAGCGAAGCCCGCGCGCGCGCCGTCATCGCGGCGTTGCCCGACGGCGATTTTGCGGCGAGCGACGTGATCGACGGCGACGGGCAAACCGAGGCGGGTATCCCGATCCAGGTCACGGTCCGCATCCGCGGCAGCGAAATCGAAGTCGATTTTACCGGCTCGAGCCCCGCACGAAACGCGCCGATCAATTGCAGCCGTGGCGCGCTGGCCTCGGCGGTGAAAACTGTCATCAAGGCTTTGGTCGCGCCCCAGGAGCCGTCCAACGAGGGCTGGTTTCGACCGCTGACGGTCACGGCGCCCGCCGGCACGATCTTCACCGCCGAAAAGCCATCCCCGACCGGCTGGTATTACGAGGGCGTGGCCCAAGCCTCCGATCTCGTTTGGAAAGCTCTGGCGCCGCTGGTGCCCGAGCGCTTCTCGGCCGGCTCTTATTTGAGCCTGTGCGCGACCTATCTTTCGGGCTCGGGCGCCGGACGGACTGTTTGTTCATATCGAGCCGCAAAACGGCGGTTGGGGCGCGACGCACAAGCGCGACGGCGCCAGCGGCATGATCGCGGTGACCGACGGCGACACTTATAATTATTCCGTGGAGCTTCTGGAGGCGAAGTTCCCGCTGCTGGTGCGCCGCTACGCTTATAATGTGGAAGCTGGCGTCGGCGCCGGGCAGTATCGCGGCGGCTTCGGCCTGGTGCGCGAGTATATATCGAAAGCGATGACGTCGCTCTGCACGCCAGCTATGGCCGAACCGCGACCCGGCCGTGGGGCGTCGACGGCGGAGCCGGCAGGCAGTCTCAACGGCATTGAAGTGGTCCGCGGCGATGCCCGCCGGGAGCTGACGCCGGCCGCCGCACTTTTCGCTGCAACGCGGCGATCGCGTTGTCGTCCGCACCGGGGGCGGCGGCGGCTGGGGCGAGCCTCGTCCGCGTGATCCGGCAGCCGTCGCGCACGATGTGCGCGACGATCTCATCACGATCGCTGACGCGGCGACTTGCTATGGCGTCGTGATCG
This sequence comes from uncultured Alphaproteobacteria bacterium, assembly GCA_963826945.1. Lineage (GTDB taxonomy): Bacteria > Pseudomonadota > Alphaproteobacteria > Rhizobiales > Xanthobacteraceae > BOG-931. Next base: position 180,196 of record CAWGYY010000001.1, read on the forward strand.
ATCCGGCGACGCGGAAAGTGGATGACGCGGCCACGGCCAGGCTTCGGGAGAAAGCGCTTCAGAAAGCCGGCCAATGATCAAAGTTGCTACCGATGCCGGCGGCACGTTTACCGATCTCGTCGCCTTCGATGAAACCTCCGGCAAGATTTATCTCGGCAAGGCGCTGACCACGCCCAAAGACCCTTCGCAAGGCGTCATCGATTCCATCATCCAGGGTCGCGAGACCGGCTCTCAACGTCCGAGGTGTCGTTCTTCGTTCACGGCGGCACCACCGTGATCAACGCCATCACCGAACGGAAAGGCGTGCGGACGGCGATCGTAACCACCCAGGGATTTCGCGACGTGATCGCCATCGGCCGCGGCAACCGCCCGGACCTTTACAATCTGCACTCCAAGTCGCCTGAACCGTTTGTGCCGAGGCATTTGCGCTTTGAGGCTGCCGAGCGGATTGACGCCAAAGGGCAAGGTGAGGACGCCGCTCTTCCGGGATTCGATCGATGCCGTTGCCAAGGCGATCGCAGCCGCCGGCGTCGAGGCGGTCGCCGTCGTCTTCCTGCACGCGTACATCAATCCGACCCACGAAGCCGCCGCCGCCGCGCGGTTGCGCGAGTTGCTGCCGGGCGTCGCGGTCACTGCGAGCCACGAAATATCGCGCCAATGGCGGGAATACGAGCGATCAAACACGACAGTCCTGTCGGCTTACGTGAAGCCGATCATGGCTCGCTATCTCCCAATCTCGGCACGCGCGCTCAACGGCGCCGGGTTGACCTGTCCGTGCTACTGCATCCAGTCCAACGGCGGTCTGGCCGATTTCGGGACAGCCGAGCGCGTCGCCGCTGGTGCTCGTGGAATCCGGCCCGGCCGGCGGAGTCGCGGGATCCGTCCGGGTCGGCGAAGCGCTCGGCGAAACCGAGGTTCTCTATCTCGACGTCGGCGGCACCACGGCGAAATGTTCGCTGGTCCGCAATGGACGGCCGATATTGCGGCCGGACTACAAGCTGGAATGGAGCCGGATCAATCCGGGCTATCCGCTGCAAGTGCCGGTCATCGACATCGTCGAAATCGGCGCCGGAGGCGGGTCGATCGCGCGGGTCGACGAAAACGGCGGTATCAAAGTCGGCCCGCAGAGCGCGGGCGCTGATCCCGGCCCCGCCTGTTACCGACGCGGCGGCAAGGATCCGACTGTCACCGATGCGGCTGTGCTGACCGGAATTGTCGACCCGCACCGATTTGCCGGTGGCCGGATCAAGCTCGATCCCCAATTGTCGGCCGAGGCGTTTGCGCCAATCGCCGCCGCGCTCCGACTGTCGGTTGTCGCCGCGGCGCAGGCGGTCATCAGTCTTGCCGAAGCCAACATGATCAATGCGCTGAAGCTCGTCACCATCCAGCGCGGTCACGATCCGCGCGACCTGACGATGGTGGTCAGCGGCGGCGGCGGCCCGATGCATGCGGCGAAACTCGGGCGCGAACTCGAAGTCAAACGCGTCGTGATCCCGCGCTACGCCGGACTGTTCTCCGCCTGGGGCATGCTGACGGCGCGGCCTCGCATCGATCTGCACCGGACGCGGCTGTTGCCGCTTGACGCGAGGTCATTTGCTGCCGTGCAGGAGATATTCGGCGAACTTGAAGGCGGAAGCCGTGCGGCGGTTCGGCGTTTCCAAAAGTGCCGTGCTGTTCGATCATGCGATCGAGATGCGGTATGTCGGGCAGGAGCATACCGTCTCGACGCGGCTCGATCCTCGCGCCGGGCTCGATGCGGCGCTGGCGGCATTTCACGCTGCGCATGAAAAGACCTACACCTTCCGGCTCGACGGTACCGGCGTCGAACAGGTGACGTTTCATCTGACCGCTGAAATCGACACGCCGCGGATTGGGATGCCGGAAATTTCGATGATCGGTTCGGTTGAGGAAGCCATCGTCGGGCGCCGGGAGCTGCACGTCGGTGACCGCGAAGCTGCCCTGGCTACGGTCTATGACCGGGACCGATTACCGGCGGGCGCAAGTTTTTCAGGACCGGCACTTATCGAGGAAGCGACGGCTACGACGGCGGTGCTGCCCGGACAGCGCGTCAGCCATCGACCGCTTCGGTCTGCTTCTGATCGAAGAATGCGAATGAAATTCGCCGGCTAACGCGCACGAGCCCGCTTGGCGGTCCCGGCGATGCAGCTTTTCTATTCTGCAGCGGTATCCGCTGGCGCGGGCGACGCAGCTGCTATCCCGCCTCGATGGAGCGGCGCGCGCGGCTGCGCCGCCGTCTGCGGTGTTGCGAACGGCCATGGAATTTCGCGACTGCGCGTCAACCCTGACGGCCTGAAAATCAGGATCAACGCCATGATCAGACCCAGCCCGATTTCCTGCGACCCTTCGGGCATGGCCACGTGAGTGGAGCCGAGATTAAAGCCGGCCTCGAGCATACGCAGGCCTTCGACAACGATGGTTACGGCCACGACTCCAACGACCGCTCCGCTGACGCTGCCGAGACCGCCGACCACCAGCATTGAAAGCGTGATGAAGGTCAGGTTCAGAAAAAACACGTCGACCGTGAGCACTCCGAGAAAATGCGCGTAAAGCCCGCCGCCGACGCCGACGAAAAAGGCGCTGACGACAAAAGCAACGAGCCGCACGCGAATAACGTCCACCGCGCAGGACGTCGCTGCGACGTCGTCGTCACGCGAGGCGCGCAACATCAGTCCGAACCGCGAATTCTGGAACAGGAATGCGGCGAATATGGTGAGAAGCACGAACACGACTATCGGCCAAGGGCCGTTCAAAGTGGGAATGCCGATGATCGAGCTCGTCCCCCCCGTGACGGTTTCCCAGTTCGAATAGACGCTGTTGATGATCGCCAGGAAGGCAAACGTCGCGATTGAGGCGGCGATGCCGGAAAGCCGGATCACGACGGCGCCGTAGAGCAGCGCGACCAATGCAGCGAGAACGCCGCCACTGATAACGTCGACCGGAAACGGCCATTGGGCGGTCTGCAGGAAATTCGGCAAGCCCGTCAGCATCAGCTGTTTCCAGTTCGGCTCGCAGGTTGCCCATGCCGCCGCATAGGCGCCGATGCACATAAAACCGATATGACCAAAGGACAGCACGCCGGAATTGCCAATGAACAACTGCATGGCGACGACGACGATCATGCGGGTCAGCATTTCGATCAACGTCGTCTGCAGCTCGTCACCGCCGACGATTTGGCAGATCGCGACGAGGACTATCACGCCGATCGAAAGGGCGAGCAGCGGCCAATATTTGCGTATCATGATCTGGGGCGTGAACTCTTCCATGGTACTGCTCAGACGCGCTGCACGAGCGCTTTTGTCGGGATCAGTCCGCCCGGCCTATACAGCAGAATGAGAATGACGACGGCGAAGACGAAGGCATCGCGGAACGGCCGCAGCTCCGCCGGCAGGTAAGCCTGCAACATGGTTGAGATTAGTCCGACGGTGAAGCCGCCGACGACGGCGCCGGTCAAACTCCCCATCCCACCAATGACCGTGGCGATGAACGCAAACAGCATCAGCGGAACGCCCATGGTGTTGCTCAGTTGCCCGGTCTGCGAAAGGAAGAGCAGTGATACCGCGGCCGCCAGCAGCCCGGAGATGGCGAAAGCCAGTCCAACCACGAAATTGGCGCGCACCCCGAGATAGCGCGCCATGCGGAAGTCTTCGGCCGCCGCCCGCATTTGCACGCCAAACGATGTCTGGCGCAAAAACAGCGTCAGCAGGATCATCAGCGCAATCGTCACCGCGATGGTCACGAGCTGCAACTGTGGAACGCGGAGTTGCCCGATCGCGACTTGCTGGCTCAGATTGGACCACAGGTCCGCAGCCTTCGGGCGGGCGCCGTAAAACATCAGGATGACGTTTTGAATGATGTAGCCAAGCGCAAACGAGGCGATCATCAAAGTCGGGGCCGATGCCCGCCGCAACGGACGGAAAAGCAAAGCGTCGGCGAGCAAAGCCAGCACGACGACGATGATGCAGACCGTCGGTATCATGAGGATCAACGGCCAATGGCCGATGAACATTTTGGCGGTGACATCGAGTGACGGGATGATCAACGCATACGCACCAACGGTGATGAAATCTCCGTGGGCGAAGTTGGCGAGGCGCAAGATGCCGAACAGCAAGCCAATGCCGAGTGCCGCCAGCGCGTAGAGGCTGCCCAGGCTCAACGCATCAATGAGATTTTGTAGGAAGCCGATCATGATGACACGCTTTGGCTTGCAGGCGCGTCATGCCGGTCTTGGAAGCCGAAATATGCGCTCATGATGGCGTGGCCCTCGCGCAAGTTGGCGGCGCGGTCATGCAGCTGCACGCGACCGCTGCGCAGCACGTAGATACGGTCAGCAAATTTCAGCACGCGATCGGAGGACTGCTCGTTGATCAGCAGCGTCAATCCCTCGCGGCGGCGGAGATCAATCAGGATTTCGTAAACCTGGTCGATGATGCGCGGCGCCAGGCCAAGCGATGGCTCGTCGACCAAGACCAGCCGCGGTCGCGTCAGCAGCGCACGTGCAATCACCAGCATCTGCTGCTCGCCGCCGGAGAGCCTGCCCGCCGGCTGTCCCAGCCGCTCGCGAAGCTGCGGAAAGTGCTCGAGGATGCGGCGAAAGTCGTCGTTGACGTTGGCGCGATCGCGGCGCTGGAAGGTGCCGATGCGCAGATTCTCCGCAACGGTCAGCGTGCCGAAGACATGGCGCCCCTCGGGTACCAGCGAGACGCCAAGCCGCGAGATCGCTTCCGGAACCATGCCGGCAATGACCTTCCCCCCAAGGCGCACGGTTCCCGCCTGCAACGGCACACCGCCGGCGATCGCCGCGAGCATTGTCGATTTGCCGGCTCCGTTCGGTCCGATGATGCAGACGATCTCGCCTTCGCCGACATTAAGCGACACGCCGCGCAACGCGACCAACCGGCCATAACTGACGTGAATGTCTTCGACCTCGAGCATTGCCGGCGAATCCATTCTTTCGTGTTCAACCATGCTCGCCGAGATAAGCGTTAATGACTGCGGTGTTGCGTTGAATCTCCTGCGGCGTCCCCTCTGCGATGGTGCGTCCGGTGTCGAGAACGTGGATCCGGTCGCAGGCACCCATGATCACCCGCATGTTATGTTCGATCAGCAACACGCCGCACTCGAATTCTTTTGGTATAGCTGCGATCAGGTGCATCAGCTCGTCGCACTCGGCGTCCGACATGCCGGCGGCAGGCTCGTCCAGCAGGACGAAGGCGGGAGGCAGAACCATCGCGCGAGCGATGCCGACCCGTCGCTCGTCGGTGTACGGCAACGAACCGGCGATGACATGAGCCTTGTCGGCGAGGCCTACCCACCCAAGCATATCCATGGCGTAGCGGTGCGACTGCCGGCGATTGAGGCCCAGACCGACGGCCGTCACCTCGACATTTTCCAGGATGGTCATGTCGCGAAACAGCCGGCCGCTTTGGAACGTGCGCGCGACGCCCGCCTTGCGGAAATGGCTCGGCGACCATCCGGAACTATCAGTTCCGCCAAGCACGGCGCGGCCGCTGGTCGGGATCTGAAAACCGGTGAGGCAATTGACCAGCGTCGTCTTGCCGGCGCCGTTCGGACCGATCAGACCAAACACCTGATGCCGCTCAACCCGCAGGGAAACGTCCGCGATTGCAGTCAGTCCGCTGAACTGAACAACGATAGCTTCGGCACAGAGGTCCGCAGCATCGCTCGGTGCTGACGCGGCAACCGGAAGTACATTAAATCGCATGCGATCGGACGCCCTCACAGGACCCCGACACGTTTACATGGCCTAGCCTTCATGGCAAACTGCTCCACGCTGGGGCTGGCGAGTTCACGAAAAAGCCAATCGTGGTATGCCGCCCGGTTGGAACGTCGATCAACTCGCTTGCAAGAGCCGTACTTGCAAGAACCGTGCTAAGGGGCCTGGCGCGTTCGCCTCAAGAACAGATCAGGCATTACCGGGGTCAGAACAGGGGTAGTCGCATGAGACGTCATCTAGTCGCTGGCGGGCTCGCCGCCGCAGGCATGCTAATGCTGTTATCGGCACCGCACGTGCGGGCCGCACAGGATATCGTTCTTGGATTGTCAGTGGCGATGTCAGGGCCGATGGCCGCGTACGATGACAACGGCGCCAAGATGACCCAGGTGTTCATCGACGATATGAACGCCAAAGGCGGCCTGCTTGGCCGGAAGCTGCGCGCTGTCACTGCCGACACCAAATCGGATCGCGCCGAAGGCGCCAAAGCCGGCCAGGAAGTGCTTCGTCAGGGCGCCGATGTCGTCTATGGCACCTGCGATTACGATTTCGGCGCTCCGGCAGCGCTGCAGGGCCAGAAAGCCGGCAAGATCACCGTTTTCATGTGCGCTGAGGATCCGAAAGCCGGTATTGCCGGCATCGGACCGTACTCCTTCACGTCGTCAGTTGCGGCGCAGGTACAGGGCGCAGTGTTTGGCGAATGGGGTTACGAAAAGAAGGGCTGGCGCACGGCCTACGTTCTGCTCGATGACGCCATCGAATACGACAAGTCGGTCTGTGCCGGCTTCGATTGGATGTTCCCGAAAAAGGGCGGCAAGATCGTCGAACATGACGTCTTCAAACAAAACGACGCTTCGATCGCCTCCCAGGTGACTCGGCTACGCAACGCGATCGCCAACCAGAAGGTGGACGTGATCATGTCGTGCACCTTCCTTCCCGGCGGCGGCAGCGCCACGCGGCAAATCCGGGCTGCCGGCATCGATATACCGATTGCCAATGGCAGTTCGATGGACGGCACCTACTGGCTTGATGCAGTGCCGAACTTGTCCAACTTCTACGTTCCGGTGCAGGCGTCGATCTACGGTGACGACCCGCGTCCCGAAATCAACGCGCTGATCAAGCGGTACACCGAGAAGTTCAAGGAACCGCCGGTCACGCAGTACGCGTTTCCGATTTACGCCTGGCTGCAGCTCTGGTCCAGGGCGGTAGAGAAAGCCGGCACGACCGATGCAGCCAAGGTTGTGGCCGTGATGAACACGTTCCACGATGAGCCGACCATTCTTGGTCCGCGCAGCTTCAGCAGCAAGCTGCACATCCAGGATCGCGCGCCTTATTACATCGTCGAGATCGGCGATCGAAAAGGCAAAGTGATCGACCAATGGCGGATCAGCGAAGCCATCCCGCCCGACGTGCTGTACCGGAAGAAATAAGCGGCGCTTTGGTTGGTTGAATGATGCGTAGCGGACGGCGTTCCCTTGGGCGCCGTCCGTTGCGTTTGCGGGTCCCATTCGACACATTTGAGGATCCCCGCAGTCGGAGGAACCTGAATGGTTGCTCAAACAACTACGGCGGGAGGCGTGGACGCCTCGCCATCCTCTATGCGTAACGTGCTCTTGATCGGCGCGTCCCGTGGACTGGGCTTGGGATTGACGAAACTGTTCGCCGCCCGCGGCTGGAACGTGGTGGCTACCGAACGAAGCAACTCCGCCGGCCTTAAATCCGCGGCGGCAAACGCGGCCGGTCGGATCCGGATCGAGCGCCTCGACATCAACAATCATGACGAGGTCAAACAGCTGCATCGCCGGCTTTCTGACGAGCTGTTCGACGTTATCTTCATCATCGCCGGCGTGCACGACGATACGACCAAACCGATCCATAAAGTTCCAGTGCCGGAGGCGGCACGTTTATTCATCACCAATGCCCACAGCCCGATCTACGTGGCGGAGGCGATTTTCGATCGCCTGAAGCCTCGCGGCACGCTAGCGATCATGTCGTCGCGGATGGGCAGCTTGGCGCTCGCACCGACTTACGCCGCTGGCGAATGGGAAACCTATCGTGCCAGCAAGGCGGCTCTGAACATGCTGGCGCGCTGCTTTTATCAACGTCACCATGATGAAGGACGAACGCTGCTCATTATGCATCCAGGCTGGGTGAAGACCGACATGGGTGGCGAGGACGCGCCGGTCGATCTCACCGCCAGCGTCGAGGGTCTCTACAACACACTGGAGAAGTGGAGCGGCAGTGGCGAAGAAGTCTATGTCGACTATGAAGGCAATGTGCTGCCTTGGTAGCGCGATGCCAAGTCTGTTACGATCATCGCGGGTCCGCCGAGGCTTGGTGACGATTGACGTTTTAGGGGCTTGGTGAAATGAGATTCGCGCCTAATAACCTCTACATCGAAGAATATGTAAAGTGCGCAAATTGCGGCGTCTTGATCTACGAAAAGCGTGGCGCCAAAGACACTGACAAGAATCCCGAAACAATCACCAAAGCCGGCAAAATTTATTGCTCACAATGGTGTCTCGACTGGGAAGAGGCGAGAGCCGACAAGGAAGCCAAGAGAACTTCGGCGGTCGGTTCGTAGGGTTGGGGTCAGAGGAATGCAGTACCGTCTGGGCATTGATATCGGCGGGACCTTCACGGATTTTGTCGCCTTCAACGAAGCAAATCGTGAGTTAAAGGCCTGGAAGAATCTTTCGACGCCTCGCGATCCAATCGAAGGCGTAATGACCGGCCTCAAGACTTTTGGGGACACTGAAAGCATCGCTTCAATCCGCCTCGGCACGACCGTCGCGACCAACGCGCTACTCGAAGGCAAAGGCGCGGTGGTCGCTTACCTGACGACGCGCGGCTTCCGCGACATTCCTTTCATTGGCCGAGGCAACCGCCGCAACCATTACGATCTCGCCTGGGTCAAGCCGAAGCCATTCGTCAAGCGCCGCAACGCATTGGAGGTCAACGAAAGAATTGGTCCGTCAGGCGCGGTCATCGAGAAGCTCGATGAGGCGCAGGTCCGGGCGATAGCGGACGAGATGGTCGCCAAAGGCGAGATCGAAGCCGTCGCCGTGGTGCTGATGCATTCCTATCTCGCGCCGGAGCACGAATTTCTGATCAAGAAGATCTTCGCCGAACGCGCGCCCAACATCCCGGTCTCGATCTCCTACGAGGTGCTGCCGAAGTGGAAGGAGCACTTCCGCTCTTCGACCACGATCTGCGACGCTTTCATCAAGCCGGTCGTGAACCGGCAGCTTCATTCCATCCGCGATCGGTTCAAGAGCGAAAACGTCGGCGCCAAAATCGTCATCATGCGTTCAAACGGCGGCGAAATGACTCTCGACGCTGCCGCGGACGCGCCAATCCAGATCGCGGTCTCGGGCCCGGCCGGCGGGGTCATTGCCGCAAAGCAGATGGCGCAGCTGCTCGGCATCTCCAACCTGGTCACGCTCGACATGGGCGGAACCTCGACCGACGTTTCAACCATTGTCGATGGCCGGGAGAAGTTCACCACCGATTTCGAGATCGAATGGGGCCGGCCGATCCAGATCCCGATGCTCGATATCCGTTCGATCGGCGCCGGCGGCGGCTCGATCGCGCGGATCGACGCGGGCGGCATGCTGGTCGTCGGCCCGCAAAGCGCCGGCGCCAACCCGGGACCGGCCTGTTATCGGCTCGGCGGCAAGCTGCCGACGGTGACCGACGCCAATGTGGTGACCGGCAGGATCAGTCCGGCCAATTTTCTCGGCGGCAAAATGAGCCTCGACGCCGATGCCGCGCGCGCCGCCATCCAGCCGATTGCCGACCATCTCGGCCTGCCGCTGGAAAAGGCGGCGCTGTCGATCATCCACATCGCCAACAACAACATGGTCGGCGCGCTGCACAGCGTGCTGACCGAGCAAGGCCTCGACCCGCGCGACTTCGTGCTGGTGGCGTTCGGCGGCGCCGGCCCGCCGCATGTCAGCGACCTGATGACCGACGCATCTATCCCGCGCGGACTGGTTCCCAATTTTCCCGGCCAGTTCTCGGCCTTGGGTTTCATCATGGCCGACGCGCGCGTCGACCGGCATCGCACCGTGCAGTTGAACTCGCGCTTCTTCGACCGCGAGCGGGCCGCTGCGACCATGTCGGCGCTGGTCAAGGAATGCATCGCCGATCTCGCGGCGCAGGGCCACACCGACGTGGTCATCGCCCGAAGCGTCGAGATGCGTTACCTCGGACAAAACCACGAACTGGAAATCCCGGCCGACGTTGAAAGCTTCAGCGACGCGGAAGTGACGCGGCTGCTCGCCGCGTTTCACGACCTGCACGAGGCGCGCTTCGGATTTCGGCTGGCGGATCATATCGAGATCGTGAACTTTCTGGTCACGGGGATCGCGAAAACTGGCCAGCTCGGATTTCCGGAAATCGGCAGCGCCAAGGGACCTGCCGTTCCGGTGTCGCGGCGTCCGGTCTGGTTTGCTGAAGGGTGGGTCGATACGCCGGTCTATGCGCGAGCCGATCTGCTGGAGGGTCACGCGTTGTCCGGACCGGCTCTGGTGGAGGAGAGCGCCTCCGTCACGGTCTTGGACCCGGGGAAAAAGATGACAGTCGATCGGTACGGCAACCTGTTGATCGCGAGCTGAGCGGGAGCAAAAAGGGCACGCCAATGGACATGGTATCGCTGAACATCGTGGGCGGCATCCTGGCTTCGATCTGCCGCGATATGGGCGTGACGCTGATGCGGACGTCCTATTCGACGATCTTTTCGGAGTCGCTCGATTTCACCTGCGCGCTGGCGCTCCCCAACGGCGAGATGATCGCGACCGGCGACTTCTGTCCGGCGATGATCGGCGGCATGCCGCTTGTTGATCCGTTCCTGCGTGAACGAAATCGCCGTCGAGGATCTCGAGGAAGGCGACGTTATCCTCCACAACGATCCCTATCGCGGCGGACTGCACACGCCCGAACATACTTTTTTCAAGCCGGTGTTCGTCGACGGCGACCTGATCGGTTTTTCGGTCGCCATCGGCCATGTCTGCGAGGTCGGAGGCATGTCGCCGGCCGGCTTTGCCGGCGAGGCGACCGAGGTTTTCCACGAAGGCCTGCGCGTTCCGCCGGTCAAGATCAAAAAAGCCGGCAAGGACGTCGACGACATCTGGCGCATCCTGCTCGCGAATGTGCGCACTCCCCGCTACAACATGGGCGATTTCCGCGCCTTGATCGCGGCCACCGATCTCGGCGAGCGCCGCATGACCCAGCTCGTCCGCAAGCACGGGACCAAAAACTTCCGCGAGATCGTGAGCGCGCTGATGGACTATTCCGAGCGCCGGATGCGCGCGGAGATCAGCAAGATTCCCGATGGCCGTTATGTCTTCGAGGATTACATGGAAGACGACGGCATCGAGGACAAGCCGTACAAAATTCGCGCCGAGGTCGTGGTCGACGGCTCCGACATGGTGGTCGACTATCACGGTTCGTCGCCGCAGGCGAAGGGTCCGATCAACGCGACACTCGGAGTGGCATGGAGCGCGGCTTACGACGCAGTCCTGCAGCTGACCGATTTTTCCATCCCGAAAAATTCCGGGTGCTTCCGGCCGATCCGCGTGCTCGCCCCGCCCGGCACTGTGGTGAACGTCAATTTCCCGGGACCTTCGGTTGGCGGCAACACCGAGACGCACTGCCGCATCGCCTACACGGTGATGGGCGCGCTTGCGGCCGGCCTCAAGGAACGCTCGGCCGCGACCGACGGCGCCTCGCACAGCAATTTCCTGTTTGGCGGTGCCGACAACAAGACCGGCGAGTTTTTCTGCTGCTACGATCTGACCCCGGTCGGCTGGGGCGCCCGCAGCTTTGCCGACGGCAACGACGCGGTCTGCGGGATCAACGGCAATTGTCCGCACATTCCGGTGGAAGTGTTCGAGAACCGGTTTCCGTGGCACATGGAGGAGTTCAAGCTGGTGGATGGCTCCGGCGGGCCGGGCAAATTCCGCGGCGGACTGTCACTGTCAAAGACCGTGCGCTGTACCGACACCAACATGACTTTCAGTTACATGGCCGATCGCCAGAAAATCCCGCCATGGGGGATTCACGGCGGCATGGCGGGCGGCAAGGCCGGCCTGCTGATGAAGCGAAACGGCTCCGACGAATGGCTCACGGTTGCGCAGGCCTTCAACAAGGCATCGCCCAGCAAGTTCGCCAATGTGCCGATCCGGCCCGGTGACCGCATCAAGATAACGGGACCGGCCGGCGGCGGCTGGGGACCTCCAGCCGAGCGCGATCCGAAGATGGTCGCAGAGGATTTGCTGGACGGATTCATCACCCGCGAACAAGCCGAAACGGTCTACGGTTACCGGCCGAACGGCGGCCGCTGACGCCCGTTACATGCCTGCAGGGCAGCGATGAGCGACGATTTCTCTGAAGGTGCGGCCTATGTCGACGGCCGCTACATGCCGCTCGCTGAGGCGACCATCCCGATCACCGATTGGGGCTACCGGCGTTCCGACGTCACCTATGACGTCGTGTCGGTCTGGCATGGATTATTCTTCCGGCTCGACGACCATATCGCCCGCTTTCGACGATCGATGAATGCGCTGCGGCTGTCGCCTGCGGAAACCGACGACGACATCCGCCGCATCCTGCATCGCTGCGTGCAATTATCCGGATTGCGCGACGCCTATGTCGCGTTCGATTGTCTGCGCGGACGCCCGGTTATCGGCAAACCATACCATCCCGCGAACACCCGCAACTACATGGTCGCGTTCGCGCGGCCTTGGGTCAATCTGATGTCGCCGGAAGTGCAGGCCCGCGGTGCGCATCTCATTATTGCCAAGGCGCCCCGCATTCCTGAAGAATCCATCGACCCTACGGTGAAGAACTTTCACTGGGGCGATCTGACCCGTGGACTATTCGAGGCTCATGACGCCGGCGCCGATGGCGCCGTGCTCGTCGACCGCTCAGGCTTCGTTACCGAGGGCCCCGGCTACAACATCTTTTCCGTCACGGGAGGTGAAGTCTCGACGCCGGATCGCGGCGCGCTCGAGGGTGTGACGCGGCTGTCGGTGATCGAGCTTTGCGCGGAGCTGAACATTCCCTGCCGGGTACGGCCGATCCTGGTCCAGGAGCTTCTTCAGGCCGACGAGATTTTTATCACCACGACAGCCGGCGGTCCGATGCCGGTTTCGCGGATCGACGGTCACATCATGGGCAACGACCGGCCGGGTCCGCTGTCATCGCAGCTGAAAGCCACCTTCTGGAAAAAGCGCGAAGCCGGTTGGCACGGTACGCCGGTCGATTACACCGCGGCCGCATAAGAGCAGGTCTAGCCGGCAAGCGCAAGTTCCGGCGCAAGCAATTTCTGGCCCAAGGCTTCCGCGACGACCGGGTGAGTAATTCGGCCAGCGTAGACGTTAAGCCCATCGCGCAGATGCGGATCGTCGCGCATCGCCTGCCGCCAACCCTTGTCGGCGATGGCTTGCACAAACGGCAGCGTGACGTTGTTGAGGGCGAAGGTCGAGGTCCTGGCGACTCCGCCCGGCATGTTGGCGACGCAGTAGTGGACCACGCCGTCGACGACATAGGTCGGATGCGAATGGGTCGTCGGCTTCGAAGTCTCGACACAGCCGCCCTGATCGATGGAGACATCGACAATCACCGCTCCCCGCTTCATGGTTCTGACCATGTCGCGCGTGATCAATTTTGGCGCAGCCGCGCCGGGAACGAGAACCGTGCCGATGACGAGATCGGCCTCGGCCACCAGGTGCGCGAGCGCTTCCCGGGTCGGGAAAATGGTCTTGATGCGCGTGCCGAACTGACCGACCAGACGCCGCAGAGCGTCAGCCGAGCGATCGACGACGGTCACGTCCGCGCCAAGGCCGACCGCCATCAGCACCGCATTGGTGCCGGCGACGCCGCCGCCCAGCACCAGCACGGTGCCCGGCGCCACGCCGGTTACACCGCCCAGCAAAATGCCGCGCCCGCCCTGCGCGTTTTCCAGACAATAGGCGCCGACCTGGACCGACATGCGCCCCGCCACTTCGGACATCGGCGTCAATAGCGGCAGCGCGCCCGAGGCGCTAGTCACGGTTTCGTAGGCGATGCAGGTGGCGCCCGGAGCGGATCAGATCGTTTGCCTGCTCGGGATCGGGAGCGAGATGCAGATAAGTGAAAAGAATTTGCCCGGCGCGCAATTGCTTGCGCTCGACGGCCAATGGCTCCTTCACCTTCACGATCAGCTCGGCGGTCGACCAAATTTTTGCGGCGCTGTCGACTATGGTGGCGCCGGCGCGCTCAAAATCCGCGTCGAAAATGCCCGCGCCCTCCCCTGCGCCCTTTTCAACCAGGACCTCGATGTCCGTGCGCCACGAGCTCATGGACCGAGGCAGAGACCAGCCCAACCCGGTCCTCGTGATCTTTGATTTCTTTTGGAACGCCAATCAGCACGGGTGCGCGGCTCCTATGAAAAAATGTGGAGTATTAGCCCGGCGCCAAACTCATCATCTGCGGAAATTCGGGCAATGTCCTGCGGATGTTGCTCGTATTCCCCCAAATTCTGCTTGAACACGCGACGTTCCGCCCGGTATCGTTGAATGATGTCGCCGCCTGAGTTCTCCGACCCTTCTCGCCTCGCTCGTCGGTGGCAGAAATCCCCCACTCAAGTTGCCTGCCGGGCGTCTGTTGCTTCGACGAGGTAGTTTGCATGGCCTATACGATATCGGTCGACACCGGCGGTACGTTCACCGACGTCATCGTTTCCGACAAGTCCGGAACGATGACGATCGGCAAAGCGCTGACGACCCGGGAGCGCATCTTTCTCGGCATGCGTGAGGCGATCCAGGCGGCCGCCGATAGCCTCAACGTGCCGTTCGCGTCGCTGCTGGCCGAAACCAAACTGCTGATCTACGGCACGACCTACGCCACCAACGCGATCGTAACCAAAACCGTCGCGAAGACCGCTTTTGTAACCACAGCGGGATTTTCCGATACCTTGCTACTTAAAGAAGGCGGCAAGTCCAATCCGCACGATTTTTCCTACGACTACCCGGATCCCTACATCCCCCGGCGCTTCACCTTCGAAGTCGAAGAGCGGATGACTTCGGAGGGGACCGCTTCGGTCGCCGTTCAGCGAGGCCCAAGCGCGCAAGGTGGCGAAGCAGATCAAGCAAGGCTCGTTCGAGGCGGTCGCGGTCTGCTTCCTGTGGTCGATCGCCAATCCCGATCACGAATTGCGTTTTGCCCGGCTGCTCGACGAAATTCTTCCCGACGTGCCGTACACGCTATCGCACCGCCTCATTCCCATTGTGCGCGAATATCGCCGAGCCTCGGCGACCGCGATCGATGCGTCGCTGAAGCCGCTGATGCAGCGCCATCTCCGCGGTCTGGAAAATGACCTGCATGGCGCGGGCTTCACCGGCGAACTCCTGATCAGCACCACCGCCGGCGGCTGCAATTATGCCGAAGCGCTGATTGAGAAGCCGGTCTACACGGTCGGATCGGGCCCGGCGATGGCGCCGATCGCGGGCTTGACGTTCTCGCGGCTCGAGGATCTCGGCGACAACATCATTGTCTGCGATACCGGCGGCACCACTTTTGACGTCGGCTTGGTGCGCGACGGCAATCTCACCTACACGCGCGATACCTGGCTCGGCCCCCACTTCATCGGCGACCTGCTGGCGATATCGGCGGTCGACGTGCGCTCGATCGGCGCCGGCGGCGGTTCGATCGCGTGGATCGACGACGGCGGCCTGATGCGCGTCGGCCCGCAATCCGCCGGCGCCGATCCCGGTCCGGCCTGTTACGGACGCGGCGGAAAGCTGCCGACCGTTTCCGATGCGGCCGTCGTGCTGGGCTACTTTGATCCCGATTACTTTCTCGGCGGCCGCATGAAGCTTGATGTCGAAGCGGCGCGGCGCGCGGTGAAAGACATCGCCGACCGGGTCGGTTCGTCGCTGGAGGAAACGGCCTACCGCATATCTGACGCTTGCCGGCGATTTCATGATGCGGGCGATCCGTGACATCACCATCAACGAGGGCTTCAATCCGCGCGAGAGCACCATCGTGGCCGGCGGCGGCGCCGCCGGTTTGAACATCATGATGATCGCCGCCGAGCTTGGCTGCGAGCGCGTCGTTCTGCCCAAGGTCGCCGCCGCGCTGTCAGCCTCGGGCATGCAATACGCCAATATCGTTGCCGAGGAGACGGCGACGCTGGTGACGGTTTCGAACCGTTTCGATTTCGACAAGGTCAACGCCCTCCTCGCCGAGCTCACTAGCCGGCTTGAAACATTCCGGCGCGGCTTAGGCGAACGCGGCAGCGACTACACCATCGAATTTTTTGCCGAGGCGCGGTATCTCGCGCAAGTCTGGGAACTGGAAACCCCGCTCCCCAAAGCGCACTTCATCGGCCCGGAGGATGTGGCGGCTTTGGTCGCCACCTTCCATGAAGTCCACGAACGCGTTTTTGCGGTTCGTGATGAAGGCAGTGCCGTCGAAATCGTCAACTGGAAGGCGCGGCTGACCGCGAAGATCAGTCATTCCAGGCCAGCCCCCATGTCCGGATTTTCCGACGCAGAGGCAAAGCCATCGTCATCGCGGAATTGTTTTTTCGGCGGTTCGGCTCCGGTCAAAACCGCGGTCTACAAACCGAGCGATATCCGTCCTGGAAGCGTCATCGCCGGACCGGCGATTGTTGAAGAGCCGACCACGACACTCGTCATCTATCCCGGCATGAGCGCGCGGGTGAGCGGCTTCGGAAATTATCTGCTGCGCGTTGGATGAGGCACGACTGCCATGGCAAAATCTGCGACGACGAAGTTCGATCCCTACATGACGGCGATCATTGCCAACCGGATCGACGGCATCATTCGCGAGATGACTAACACGCTCTTGCGCGCGGCGCGCTCGGCGGTGATCAACTCGGCGCGCGATTTCAGCTGCGCGGTCTGTACCGCCGACAACGAGCTGTTGGCCTCGGCCGAAGGTCTGCCGATCCATATTTTCGGCAGCCATCTCCTGACCGAGGCGATGGCGAAATTCCACGCCGGCGACATCCGCGAAGGCGACTGCTACCTGCACAATGACCCTTACTCGGGCAACACCCACGCCGCCGACCACGCCTTCCTGGTGCCGGTGTTTTTTGAAGGCGAGCATCTGTTCACCTCCGTCGCCAAGGCGCATCAGGCCGACGTCGGCAACAGCCTGCCGACCACGTACATGGCGCACGCCAAAGACCAGTACGAGGAAGGCGCGTTGATCTTCCCGGCGGTGCGCATCCAGCGCGACTACAAGATGAACGAGGACATCGTGCGGATGTGCCGTTCGCGCATCCGGGTGCCGACCCAGTGGTACGGCGACTTTCTCGCCGGCATTGGGTCGGCCCGCATTGCCGAACGCCGCCTGAAGGAGCTTTGCCAGAAGTACGGCAAGGAGACCATCAAATCCTTTATCGCCAATTGGATGGAATATTCCGAGCAGCGGATGATTCAGGCCATTCGAAAGCTGCCGAAAGCCGAGCTCACGACGAAGGGTGCGCACGATCCCTTGGGTGAGCTTCTGCCTGACGGCGTTCCTCTGAACGTCAAAGTGCGCGTCGACCCCGAGGAAGCCATCATCGAGCTTGATCTCCGCGACAATATCCCGAACGTCCCGTGCGGCTTCAACGAAAGCGTTGCCTGCACAAGCGCCGCGGTTTGCTCGGGCGTATTTAATTCGATCAATTCTTCAGTGCCCAGGAATGCCGGCTCGTTCAGACGTATAAAGCTGCTGTTGAAAGAGGGCGCGGTGTGTGGCTATCCGAGGTTTCCGCACAGCTGTTCGGTGGCGACCACCAATGTGGCCGATCGCCTAATCAATCTTACTCAGCGCGCTTTCGCTGAAATGGCGGAGGGGCTTGGCCTCGCCGAGGGCGGGATCGGAATGGGTGCGGGCCTCAGCGTCGTGTCGGGAAAAGATCACCGCAGCAACGACGAACCTTATATCAACCAGATGTTCATCGCCGAGGCCGGCGGGCCGGGAAGCCCTTCCGCGGACGGCTGGCCAAATTACGGTCTGCCGGTTGTGGCCGGGCTGATGTATCGGGATTCGGTCGAGATCGACGAACTGAAACACCCGCTTGAATTTCGCTACGTGAAGATTGTTCCCGGGTCCGGTGGCGCTGGCAAGTTTCGCGGTTCGGTCGCAGTGGAAACCGCTTTTGGCCCGAAGGAGTTGCCGGTCGAAGCTCTTTGGCCGTGCGACGGCACGCACTATCCGCCCAAGGGCGTCCGCGGCGGCGCCAACGGCGTGACGGCGCGTCACTGGAAAGTCAGCGCCAACGGCAGCGAGGAAGAACTCCCGAACGTGGTCATTACGACCATCAAGAAAGGCGAAATCGTTCGCGGCAACACCACGAGCGGCGGCGGTTACGGCAATCCGCTGGAGCGCGATCCAAAGCGGGTTCTGAAGGACCTGCTCGATGGCTTCGAGACGCTGCAACGCGCCGCCGACGTCTACGGTGTGATCTTCACCGGAACCGTGGAAGACGAAACGCTCGCCATTGATGTTGCGGCAACCAGCCAACGCCGCGCCGCGCTGGCCAAAAGCGCGGCCGCGCGCCACTAAAGCGGCGCGGCCGTTCGCCGACGCGTCTTCGGGTTAGTGGTCAGCGCAACGCCGCGCTCAAGCGCGCGACCCGGCTCTTGTATTCCGCGCGCGCCTTAAGCGCCGCGCCCATGTCGACCTCGACGAACCGCGCAAGGTTGTTCGGCTGCATCTGCGCGATACGATCCATGTCGGCACTGATCACCGTGCCGATCATGGCGTAGCCGCCTCCCGATACCGCGTCGCGATGCAGGATAATTGGCTCGAGCCCGCCCGGCACCTGGATCGAACCATAAGGATAGCCGGCGTCGACGATGTTGGATGGATCAGAACCCGCGCCGAATGGCTGCTTGCGCTCGCGAAAGCTGAGCGGCCGGCCCTTGCGGTACCGATAGCCGATGCGGTCCGCCTCAGGCGCCACCGTCCAGGTATCCTCGAAGAACGATTTTGCGGCCTCATCCGTCAGGCGATAGAAATAAAGGCCGGTGAGCACCCGCAGCTCAAGCGACTTCGGATAGGTGGGCACCAGATCGGCGGCAAGCGCACGTCCGGCGCGCGCGCCAGGGCGGGCGCTGCCCACCGGCAGCTTGTCGCCTGCGGCGAGCTTCCGGCCCGAAAAACCGCCCAACGTCCCAAGCGCGTAAGTCGAGCGACTGCCTAGGACCACCGGAACATCAATGCCACCGGCAACTGCGAGATAGACGCGCGCGCCGCTTTTCATGTAATCGAACGTCAGCCGGTGGCCGGCCTGCACGGCAAAGGACTCGTTGCGCGGCCGCGCCTCGCCGTTGATCTTTGGCGTAGCCTCAGCGCCGGTAATGGCGACGATGGCGGTGCGCCGAAGACGAGTTCCGGCCCCATCAGCGCGATTTCGAGTCCGGCTGCGCCCTCCTCGTTACCGACCAATAAGTTGGCCGCGCGCAACGCGTATTGATCAAGCGCGCCGGACAGCGGAATGCCGATATTGTAATAACTCGGCCGGCCGAGATCCTGAACGGTGGTGGCCAGCCCCGGCTTGATCACCTCAATGGCCATAGAGCACCTCCACCAGATGCCGGGCGTAACCACTGGGATCGCTGTGAAAAGCCTTCAGGGAAAAATTCACCGGCCGGACAGTGAGGTCGAAGGTTCCAGCTTCCACCGCTTTGATGTCGCGATCATATTCATCGCGCGCAATCGCCTTGAACTTGACGATGTCGCCCGGTTTGAAGAACGCCAGGAAATCCTTGAAATAGGGCAACGTCTGCGCCGGGTCGTAGATCGGCGCGGGCGTTATCCCGAACATCTGATAACCGCCCGCTCCGCGAACGGAATAGATCGCCGTAAAGCAGCCGCCGTGACCGATGGTCAGTTTCGGCGTATCCGTGCGCGGCCGCAGATATTTCGGCGCTTCGATCTGTTTCGATCGCTCAACGATCTGATAGAGCCAGGGAAGCCCGGCGACGAAGCCGACCATGGATACGAACCAAGGCGCGCCAGAGTGTGCGGCAATGAAGTCGTCGATCGATTTGTAACCGTTGATACGCGCGCCGTATTCGATGTCGGTGCTTTTCGGATCCTGGTGCCGCTCGCGAAAGCGGAGCTGCGTCTCATTGGTCCACGGATCGTTGTAGAGCACCGGAACTTCGATGATGCGGGTCGGCAGTTCCAGATCGGCGTCGCCGATTTGCGCTTCAATCTCTTTCAGAGTCTGCATCATCTTATCCGGATGAATCACATCCGGGTCGAAACGGACCAGATAGGAAGCGTTGGACGGGCAAATTTCGGACACGCCGGCAATGCGCCGCTTGCCGAGCTCGCTGCAAATCGCCATGCCCTTGAAGAAAGCCTCAAGGGACATTTCTTCGCCGATTTCGGCGAAGACGTGCTCGTCCCCGCCAAACGAATAACGGATTCCGCTCATGCGTATCTCCGGTCTTGGTTCCCCTCAAGCGGCCATTACGGCGATCAGGCCGTGAGCAGCCGCTCCAAAAACCCGGTGTCGAACTCTCCCGCTCGCACCTCGCTTAGTTTGGCAAGCCGCTTGTGCAGCGAAGCGGTCGTAGTAACTCCTTCGATCTCGAACTCGTCCAGCGCGCGTTGCAGTCGTGCCAGCGCGAGATCACGAGTTTCCGCGTGCACGATGATTTTGGCAAGCAGGGAGTCGTAATAGGGCGGCACGGCGTAGCCGGGATAGATCATGGTGTCGACGCGAACACCGGGGCCGGCGGGCCAGGCGAGAGCGCCAATCCGCCCGGGCGAGGGCCGGAAATTCTTGTCCGGATCCTCGGCATTGATCCGCACCTCGATCGCGGCACCACGCATGGTGACGTCGGCCTGGGCGAATTCGAGCGGATGGCCCTGCGCGATCGATATGGTGGCGCGAACAAGATCGATCCCTGTGACCATTTCGGTCACCGGATGCTCGACCTGAATCCGCGTGTTCATTTCGATGAAGAAGAACTCACCGCTGCCTTCGTCGTAGAGGTATTCGAGCGTTCCCGCCCCGCGATAGCTCGCTCGTTGGGCAAGCCGCACCGCCGAGGCGCACAGCGCCTGCCTTGTAGCGTCATTGATCGCCGGCGATGGCGCCTCCTCCCACACCTTCTGGCGGCGCCGTTGCAGCGAGCATTCGCGCTCGAAGCAGTGCACGACGTTCTTACCGTCGCCCAGCACCTGCACTTCGAGATGGCGCGCGCGGTTTAAAAATCGCTCCAGGTAGATCGCGCCGCTACCGAAGGCGGCCAAGGCTTCGGCCTGCGCCGTATGAAAGTGGTGCTTGAGACTTGCTTCGTCGGTAGCGACGCGAATGCCCCTGCCGCCGCCGCCCGCACTCGCCTTCAGCATGACGGGAAACCCGATGGCGCGGGCCGCATCGAGGGCATGGGCCTCGTCGGCGATCTCCCCTTCGCTTCCCGGCACTATCGGCACGTTGGCGGCTTGCGCCGCGATACGCGCAGCGGCTTTGTCGCCCATCATGCGGATCGTGTCCGCCGTCGGGCCGACGAAGACCAGACCTGCGGCGGCAACGGCGTCCGCGAACCGCGCGATTCTCGGCGAGGAAACCATAACCCGGATGGATTGCGCCAGCTCCAGTTTCGCGCGCTGCGGCGATGATCGCGTCGATGTTGAGGTAACTCTTGGCTGCGGGCGCCGGGCCGATGCAAATGGCTTCGCCGGCGTAGCGCACCGCGAGGCTGTCCTTGTCAGCTTCGCTGTATACGGCGACGGTCCGCAGGCTCAGCTCTTTTGCCGCACGGATGATCCGCACGGCGATTTCGCCGCGATTGGCAATCAGGAGCTTGTCGAACACGCGGGAGAACTCAGCTGGTTTCGATCAGCACCAGGGTCTGTCCCGGTTCGACCGGCGCTTCGTTATCGACGAGAAAGCGCACCACTTTGCCGGCGGTGTCCGCAGTGAACCTCACTGAACTGCTTCATCACTTCGACCAGCCCGATCACGTCGCCTTCCGCAACCTGATCGCCGGCATCCTTGTACGGCGGCTTATCCGGCGCGGGCTGCCGGTAGAAAATTCCAGGCAGCGGACTTAAAATTTCATGCTGCGCCATGCTTGTACCTCTCCCCAACCGCCGCCTAACCAAGATAGTCCGCAATCGCAGTTTTCACGGCGTGCGCGATCGCTACGGCATTGGGCGTATCGGAATGAACGCAAATACAATCGGCGCGCACGGGCACTTCGCCGCCATTTACCGTTTCCGCCACACCATCCTTGACGGCACGCAGAGCGCGCCGAGCAGCGAGTTCCGGGTCGACCGCCTCATGCTCGCGGGTCACAATCAGTGAGCCGTCTGCGGCATATTCAAGATCTGCGTAGTATTCGGAAATGAATTCCAGTCCCTCGGCCGGATAGACCTTCTCATGCATCGTACCGGCCATGCCCAAAACCGGCACGTTGAATACCTTTACCGCGTCGGCGACCGCCTTGGCCACCTCTGGCGACTTGGCCGCCATGCCGTAGAGCGAGCCATGCGGCTTGACGTGAAACAGCTTCATGCCTTCACGTTCGAGAAAGCCTTTGAGCGCGCCGACCTGATAGACAATGCAATCAGTCAGCTCTTCGGCCCGCATCTTCATTTCGCGCCGGCCGAACCCTTGAAGATCGGGCAACGATGGGTGCGCGCCGACCTTGACGTTGTGCTGCTTTGCCAGCCGCACCGTGTTCGCCATGACCGTGGGGTCCGAAGCATGGAAGCCGCAGGCGACGTTGGCGATCGTGATGTGCGGCATCAAGCCTTCGTCGTCGCCGATCTTATACAGACCGAAGCTTTCGCCCATATCGCAGTTGATCGCGACCGTTGCGTTTCTCGCGGCAGGCATGCTGGCTACCCCTTCGTCCTCATAATGGCCCCGGCCATGGCTCAACGCGGAAAATGCGTCGCGCTACGCGCTCGCTTCACCCGTGTCCTTAAGTTCGATCTCGATGAAGGTCATGATGCCTGCGCCGGCATTGATGACATCGTGCTCGACGCCGGCATTGCGAAAGTACGATTTTCCCTGCTGCAAGCGTGAACGCGAACGGCCGCCGTCGGGGCCGACGAGCTCCAGCTCACCGTCAATGACCGGCACGACGACGTAATCATAGGCATGACGATGCCATCCCGTGGCCGCACCCGGCGCAAAGCGCCATTCGGTCACGCGCAGATGATCGTTGTCGATCTGCACCGTAGGCACCGCTCGATTGTCGCTCATGCCGGTCCCCAAGCTGTCTTGCGCCATCCTAGCCAATAGTGCCGACCGGATGGAAGGGTTCCGCCCATATCCGCGCTCAGTGCGCCAGCGGCAGCACTGGATGAGGTCCGCAGCTTCTGCGTCGCCGCTTCGTCGACGCGCATGGCGTCGTCGATGACCACGGCGTAGACATCGCGGGCGCGCTCTTTGGTAATCCACCCCTCCGCGACGTCGGCAAGGACGCGAGCGGGCGCGCGTTCATGCGGCGGCCCGTAGCCGCCGCCGCCGCAACAAATCGACTGGATGGTTTCGCCATCGGTCAAAGTGACCTGCGCACAGTTCGAGAGCGGCTCGATGACGCCATCCACCCGGCGCTTCAGATGTCCTGCCGGGCCGCCCACGCCACCACCGCGCGCGCCGAGGGCGGCGTTCACCGATCCATCGCTGACATAGGCGAGCTCGACCGAGCAGCCGACCGGCCCGAACTCGACGAACAGGCTGGGCGCGCCGCGGCTTCGTCCGGCGCCCTCGGTGTCGGGCATGATCCTGCGCTCGGCGACCCAGATGGGCTGATAAAGCTCGTCCAGCTCGACGCTATCGATGAAGCACATGCCGCCGTTGCCGACATGCAGGTAGGTGAGCCAGCAGTCGCCGAATGGCGTACCGGGCCCGGCGGTCGAGCCAAGAAACAGCTGGTTCACAAAGCGCTCGCCATTACGCGGATCCACGCCGGAAATGACTGAGGACGATGGCGGCAGGCATGCCGCCGCATTCGGCGATACCGTAACCGTCGCCGAGCTGGCCGATCGCCAGGGAAACCGCGTGGGTGAGCCGGTCGGCCACGTTCGTCGTCGCAACCGAGCAGCTGGTCGGGTGCCGGGGAATCCCGGTCACGCTGTTCTCGCGCAGCTTGATTTCGACGCAGCGGAAGCTCCCGGCGTTACGCGGAATGTCGCCGCCGATGCTGTTGAATACGCCGATCAGAGCGGCCGTACCGGTGCATGCCTCGGTCAGGTTGAGCCCGCACGGCAAGGCATCGATATTGTCGCGCAAATCGATGGTGATGCTGCCCTCCTGGGGATGCACCTCTACCGTGGCGACGACGCGGACCCCGTCGCTCGGTGTTCCAGGGATCGCATCGTGGACGCTGACGCCCGTCGCCTTACCCGCCGGCATTTGCCTTATGCGCGTGGCCATCCGCTGCTCGCTGAAATCGAACCACTGCCCGGCGAACGTATCGAGCCTGTCCCATCCCGCCTCACGGCCAAGCGCGAGCACCTCACGCTCGCCGATCCGCGCCGAACCAACCATCGCCAGAAAGTCGCCCTTCCACTGGCCGGGCACGCGGATGCGCATTTCGCACATTCGGACGATGTCTTCGATATCGCGATAGTCCTGTTGCACCTTGACGGCGGGAAAGATCAGCGCGCCCTCGGCATACACGTCGATCGCAGTGCCCATATAGGTCGTCGGCAGCGCGTTGCCGCAGTCGGCCTGGTGCGCCTTTGTCAGCACGGTGAAGCGATGGATGCCGTCATCGTCGATCACCGGAATGAGGATGGTGTGATCTGCGGCGTGCGAATTGCCGTGATACGGAGAATTGTGAAGGAACGCATCGCCGCGCTTGAGCACCGGGTGGAATTCCTTCACCGCGCGGGCCATCAGGTTTGGCCCGACCAAGGTGTGAATTGGCAAGCTGTCAGCCGCCGCCAGCAAATCGCAGTCGGCCGTCACGATGCAGCAGGAAAAGTCGCGGGCGCGGTTAAGCACGCCGGATCGGCCGGTTCGATAGAGCGTGTTGCTCATTTTGCGGACGATGCCTTCGAAGCGATTGATCAGGATCGCCAACTCCGCACCGTCGAGCAATTTTTCAGTCATGGCCGTCCTCTTGCAGCGGCGTAGGTTTGTTCCGAGGCGAGGCGGGCGCCGCCCGGGGTGACGACAAGGTTGCCGTTGACGCTGCGGATAAAGGCAGCGCCGGCATCGATGACGATCGAAGTAAAAGGAGACTCGACGATCGCGGGCCCGTCGATTCTTCTGTTTGGCTCGATGTCGCCGAACGCCAGTACCGGAACTTCCAGCCAACCGCTATGGCGGAAGAACGCCCGCCGCCATTGCGGCATCTCCGCCGGCGTCTGCGCATGGGCCAATTTCAGATCGGGGTGAACGCCGACCGGACAGCGGACGGCGGCGCGCCACGCAATCACCTCGATCGGCGAATGCGGATCGGAGAAAGCAAAGATATGCTCGTGGGCACGATGAAACGCCTGCGACAGAATCTCGACGCCGCCGGCGCCAAACAGCCGATCCGGCTCGACCGCAACATCGATCTCCCACACCTGATGCAGATATCGCGCCTCGACCAGAAAATCGATGTGAACGTCGTGCGACGCCGCACCCGCAGCTTCGGCAAACGCCATAGCCTGCCGGCGCAGATCGGCGACGATCGCTGCGGCGCCATCCCGGTCGAACTGTGTGGTGCTGGTCACGAACACGCGGCGATATTCCCGGGCGATATCCGAAACCGCCGCACCGAATGCGCTGAGTGCTGCGCCGACTTCAGGAATGATCAGCTGCTCGCAGCCGAGCCTTTCCGCGATCGTTAGTGCGTTAAGTCCCGCCGCGCCGCCACCGCCGACAATAACGGCCTGGGCCGGGTCGATGCCCTGATTGACGGTAATGTCGGAGATCGCTTGCACCATGTTCTCCGACCAGACCGACATGATCGCGTCCGCGGCCGCTTCGAGGGTCATGGCAAACGGACCCGCTACATCGCGATGAACGGCCGCCATGGCGGCGTTGCGATCGAGCCTGATGCGTCCGCCAAGGAAGAACGACGGATCGATATAGCCGAGTACCAGAGCGGCGTCGGTCACTGTGGCGTATTGGCCGCCGGCTGCATAGCAGGCCGGACCCGGCACCGCGCCGGCGCTTTGCGGGCCGACGCGCAGCACCCTGCCCTCTTCGACCCAGGCGATGCTGCCGCCGCCGGCACCGATGCTGCGCACGTCCACCGAAGGAAAGCCGGTGAGATCGCTCTGCAAGGGGCGACCAAGCCAGGTCTCATGGGTGAATGGCACGCGCCCCTGGCGCACCAGCGACACGTCGAACGTCGTTCCGCCGGTATCGAATATGATCGGCATCTTTGTTTGGCGTATCGGCGACCGCGAGCCGGGCGCCAGCAATCGGCGCCATCGACGGTCCTGAATTGATCGCAAGGATCGGCGCGCGCTGAACTTCTTCGATATCCACCATGCCGCCTTGCGACGTCAGCACCAAAATGCGCCCGCCAAAACCAGCTTCGCGCATCGACTGCGTCAGGCCGGCAAGGTAGCGATTCATCAGCGGCTTGAGCGAAGCATCGAGCGCCGCCGAAATTGCGCGGCGGTATTCGCGCAGCGCAGGATTCAGCTGATGCGAAAGCGTAACCGGCACGCCAGGCAGGCGCGTGGCGAGGATCTCACCGACGCGGCGCTCGTGCGCGGGATGCAGTACCGACCAGAGCAGACAAACCGCCACCGCCTCTACCCCGCGCTGGCGGAGTTGATCGGCGATTGCTTCGACTGCGGCTTCATCGAGCGGCCGCTTTATCTCACCCGACGCTAGTACACGCTCCGGCACCTCAAATGTGAGCGCGCGCGGGATGTACGGATCGGGATAAGGCACCGCATGATTGAAGGGCTCGCGGCGTCCGCCTTCGCGCAGCACCAAGATGTCGGGATGGCCGCTGGTGACCAGCAACGCCGTCTTTGCGGTCTTTTTTGTAACGATCGCATTGATGGCGTGGGTGGTGCCATGAATGAACATATCGCCTCGGCCGAGCAGCGTGCGGCGATCGATCTGAAACTGTTTGGCGGCAATCTCGAAGGCGTCGAGCACGCCCTTGACCGGCTCACTGGGTACGGTTGCTGCCTTGAACATCTGAATGTGCCCCGCCTCATCCTCGATGATGAGATCGGTGAAGGTGCCGCCGGTATCGGTTGCAAAACGCATTGTTGTTTTCTGCCCTGTCAGCCGTGCGGTCAGTAGGCCGACCAGCCGCGATCAACAAAAAGTACGGCGCCGGTCACCGAGTCCGCATCGGGGGATGCGAGAAATACCGCGCTGCCGGCGAGCTCATCAGGCTTCAGCCAGCCGCCCGGGCCGCCGAAGCGTTCATCGACGCGCTGCAGGTATTCCGCGTCGGTCTTTCGGGCCTCCTCGTTCATGGGCGTCTCGATCCAGCCAGGAGCAATCGCATTGACTTGGATGTTTCGATCGCGCAGCTCGAGCGCAAGCGACTTCGTCACCAGCACGATCGCGCCTTTGGTGCCGCAATAGACCGCGGAGTCGGGATAACCGTCGTGTCCGAAGATCGAGCCGATGTTGATGATCTTGCCATGCCCCTGGCGCTCGAACAGGGGCAGAACGCTCTGGCAGAGGAAGAAGACGCCCTTGAGATTGGTGTTGATCATGGCATCGAACGCGGCCTCAGTCGTCTGGCCAAGCCGCGACATCAGGTAAACGCCGGCGTTGTTGAGCAGGATGTGCACGGTGCCATAGGCATCGACGACTTGCGCCACCGCAGCGTCGATCTGATCGCTGTGCCCGATGTCGGCCTGCACCGCGATCGCCTCGCCGCCGGACGCACGAATGGAGTCGACGACCGCCGCCGCCTTAGTTCGGTCGCGATTGACAATCGCGACTTTGGCGCCTTCCGCCGCGAAGCGCCGCGAGAAAGCTTCCCCGATCCCCTGCGAACCGCCAGTGATGATAGCGACGCGATCCTTAAGCCTCATGCCCGCCACACCTTGCGCGAGCGCCGTGTCGTGACGCTCGCGACGCCGCCCTCCGGCCGAGGCGGATACGATCTGCATGATCGCAATTTGCCTGCAAAGCCTTTCATAGGTCGCCCGCATTGACAAGGCGGCAAGCGCGCCGCTGAAAGCGATACGATCAAACAATAAGCGGGCCTGACCACGCAGGCGCGGCCAATGCAGCCAAGCTTGACATGCCCCGGCACAATGCGACTATCCGAAAACGCGGTGCGCTCCCGAACCGCCTGGGATGCGGACTGCATCGCACCCCACGCTTCGGCTATCCGGAGATCAACCGTGACCGTTGCCGCCAACTCGGCTTTCAGCCGTGATATCGCCCGCGTTCTGCATCCCTACACCCATCTCAAGAAGCATGAGCAGAACGGCCCGCTTATCATCGCGCGCGGCGAGGGAATTCGCGTTATCGATGAGGACGGCAAGTCGTACATCGACGGGTTGGCGGGACTGTGGTGCGTCTCGCTCGGCTTTAGCGAGCCGCGGCTCGTCGAGGCGGCCCGGCGGCAGCTTGCGACGCTGCCCTACTATCACTCATTCGCGCACAAATCGCACGAGCCGAACATCGATCTTGCCGATCGCATTCTGGCGATGCTTCCGGTGCCGATGTCGAAAGTGTTTTTCAACACGTCGGGATCGGAGGCCAATGACAGCGCCGTCAAGATGGTCTGGTACTACAACAACGCGCGGGGGCGTCACCGCAAGAAGAAGATCATTTCGCGGATGAAGGGCTATCACGGCGTCACTATCGCCGCCGCGAGCCTCACCGGGCTTCCGAACAATCATCGCGATTTTGACCTGCCGATCGCGCAAATCCGGCACGCCGATTGTCCGCATCATTACCGGTTCGCAAAGCCGGGCGAGAGCGAAGAGGATTTCGCCACGCGGCTTGCGGAAAGCCTCGAAGCGCAGATCGTGCGCGAGGATCCTGAAACCGTCGCCGCTTTCATCGCCGAGCCGGTGATGGGTGCCGGCGGCGTTATCGTGCCGCCAAGGGCTATTTCGACAAAATCCAGAAGGTGCTCAAGAAATATGACGTGCTGTTCATCGTCGACGAGGTGATTTGCGGCTTCGGCCGCACCGGCAACATGTTTGGCATCGAGACCTTCGATCTTAAGCCCGACATCATCACCATGGCGAAAGCCATGTCGTCCGGCTACCAGCCGATCTCAGCCACCGTCATCAGTGAAGATATTTATCAGGCGCTGGTGACCCAGAGCGAGAAGATCGGCGTGTTCGCTCACGGCTTCACCTACTCCGCTCATCCAGTCGCCTGCGCGGTCGCACTCGAAACGCTCAAGATCTACGAGGAGCGCAAGATTTTGGACCACGTCCGCAGCATTGACGCCCGTGTTTCAGGGACGGCTCCACAATCTCGCGTCACATCCGCTGGTCGGCGAAGCGCGCGGGATCGGCCTGATCGGCGCGATCGAGCTGGTTCGCGACAAGGCGACCAAGGCGCCGTTCGACGCAGCAGCCGGCGTCGGACTATTGGGCGCGGAACTTGCGCAGCGGGAGGGATTGATCCTGCGTGCAATGGGCGACAGCCTGGCGCTTTGTCCGCCGCTCATCATCACCAAGCCGGAGATCAACGAGGTGTTCGATCGCCTCGAGCGCGCGCTTGAGCAGATCCATAGCGAGATTAAGCAGCGCGGATTGTTGTGAGCGGACGCGGGAGATTTATCGACCCCGCTTGCAGCCGGACGAGTCTGGTCTGCCGCCAGGTAAACGCAGCGAGCAATTAAGGGGGGTGGAGCGATGAAACTAAAGGATCGCGTCGCGATCGTGACCGGAGGATCGCAAGGCATTGGCGAAGCAATCGCGGTGCGCTACGCGCAGGAAGGGGCGAAAGTCGCGGTCGTTTATCACGCCAACGATGCGGTGGCGAAACAGACCGTCGACAAGATAACGTCGGCGGGCGGCGTTGCCAGCGCCGTCAAGGCCGACTGCTCCAAAATTCCTCAGATCGAACAGATGGTGGCAGAGGTGCGCAACGCCTTCGGCAGCGTGCATATTCTGGTGAACAACGCCGGCGTATTTCGCACCGTGCCGGTGTCCGAAACCACGGAAGCGATATGGGACGAACAGCTCGACCTGAATCTGAAGGGCGCGTTCTTCTGCGTGAAGGCGGTGCTTCCCGAATTCATGAAAAACGGCGGCGGCAAGGTCATCAACATTACATCGATCGCCGGCGTCGGCGCCTTCCCCAACTGTCCGGCATACTGCGCATCGAAGGGCGGGCTGGAAATCCTGACCAAGGCGCTGGCGACCGAGCTCGGCCGGCACAAGATCAACGTCAACTCGCTGGCGCCCGGAAACGTCGCGACGCCGCTTAATGCGCATCTGCGCGGCCCCGGCAACGAGGCCTATCTCAGCCTGATGCGGACCATGACCCCGACTGGCCGCGATTTCCTCTCGCCCGATGAAATGACTGGCGCCGCGGTCTTCCTTGCGTCGGACAACTCCTCCGGCATGCATGGAGCAACCGTCCTGGTCGATGCCGGATGGGCGGCTTGGTGAGGATTTCCGCCTAAATACGAGCGATCCGCTGCTCTGCGAACTGCCGATGCTGACAATCGTGCAGGCGCGACCGCCGCGATCCGGGAATTGTTCGAAAAGTCACCATAACGCCCACGCTTGCCCAAGACGGGCAAGCGTTTTTGCTTACAAAGCCGTCGAACTCAAAATACATGGCCGGCTTGCGAAGCGAGGGGAAGTCCCCAAAGTCTATGGGGTAATGGTTGCAGGGGTAGGATTTGAACCTGCGACCTTCATGTTATGAGCCTGACGAGTTAAGGGCTACCTTGTCCCGCGTGAACGCGCCGGAGTTACCGTCGCCGCCTTACATCCGATAATCGCACTTATCGGAAGAATTTAGGCTGCCCACTCGGGACTTGGTCTGCTAGAACCTGCAAGTTCCATTACCCCAATAAATCGCTATCCCGTAGAACTTGGCAGTGATTTGATTTTCAGCATCCTCGAAATAGCGCACGGCTTCTGGTAACCCGACCTCTTCTACTCGGGGACGGCGGAGCCACAGTTACCATGTCCTATCAGGTCTGCATCGATATCGGAGGAACCTTCACCGATTGTCTTGTCTCCGATGAGAACGGCAGGATCGGAATATACAAGGCGCCCACGACGCCGGGCGAATTCGAAAAGGGCTTCATCAATGCCCTAGGCGTGGCTGCGGAAGGGTTAGGCTTTGCCCAGCGCGACTTCGTGGCCGCAGATCGACATCATCGTTCACGGCTCGACGGTGTCGACCAACGCACTGGTGGAGCGCAAGACTGCGCGTGCCGGACTCATCGTCAATCATGGGCATGCCGACATCCTGACGCTGCGTGAAGGCCCGAGAAAAGGCGCTTTCGAATGGCGCCTCGATTATCCCGACCCTTACATTCCGCGAAAGCTGACGCGCACTGTCCGTGGCCGCATTGACGTGCGTGGTCGCGAGCTCGTGCCACTCAGTGTCGAGGACGTGCATGCGGCGGCTGAGCATTTTCGTCAGCAGGCGGTGGAGTCGATCGCGGTCGGTCTGCTCTGGTCGGTCGTCAATCCGAGCCATGAAATGCGCATGCGCGAAATTCTCGTCGCGGAGCTGCCGGATACCGCGGTCACACTGAGCCATGAAATCAATCCGATTCCGCGCGAATACCGGCGCATCATCGCTGCGGCGATCGATGCTTCGATAAGCCCGATCATCCGCACATATGTCCAGCGTCTCCGCGACGCGCTGGCCGATGCCGGTTTCAAAGGCGAATTGCTGCTTGCCAATTGCCTTGGCGGCATGATGCCGCCGGCGGAGATCGATTCGGCGGCCAATCTACAGCGTCATGTCGGGCCCGACACTTGCGCCGATCGCGGCCCTGGCCTTGACCGAGGAACGCGATGTGATCGTCGGCGACATGGGCGGCACCTCATTCGACGTGTCTGCGCTGAGAAACCATCAAGTCATCATCGCGCCGGACTCCAAGATCAACGACGATTTGCTTGGCATTCCCAAAGTCGACGTGCGCTCGATTGGTGCCGGCGGCGGCTCGATCGCCCACGTCGATGCGGGCGGGCTCTTGCATGTCGGCCCGCACAGCGCGGGCGCTCGGCCGGGGCCGGCCTGTTACGGGTTGGGCGGCGCCGGACGCCACGGTCACCGACGCCAATGTCGTGCTCGGGATACTCGATCCAGACTTTTTTCTCGGCGGCCGGATCAGGCTCGATCGTCGGCCTAGCAGAGCAGGCGGTCGATCGGATCGCGCGGCGCTTGGGCGTTCGCTGCGAAGAAGCTGCTCACGCGATCTACACCACCAGCAACCACAACATGGTCGCAGCAATCGAGGAAATTACGGTGCGCGAGGGGATCAATCCGCGTGATAGCTTGTTCGTCTGCGGCGGCGGCGGCACTTCATGCCATATCGCGGAGATGGCCGAAATCCTCGGGCTCAAGCGTTATCTCATTCCCCGGTTCGTCGCCGGGCTTTCCGCGTTCGGCGGTTTGATTTCCGATTTACGATGGGAGGAGAACGGCACGCTGCACACCAGCAGCCGCCAATTCGATGTCGATCGCGTCAATGACGCTCCTCGGACGCCTGCGTGCGAGGGGCGACGCCTTCATGCACTCAGCGGGTGTACCCGAAAAGATGCGAAGGTTCGAGTGCGCGTTCTTCGGCAGGTACGAATACCAGTCATGGGAGATCGAAGTCGCGGTTCGAACGCCAAGGCCCCCGGGCTCACGGAAGACGATTTGCCAACGCTGGTCGAAGCGTTTCACCAGATGCACGATCGCATCTACAGCATCCGCAGCGACAATGATGTCGTGGAATTCACCGCCTGGAAGGTTCGCGCCATCGGTGCGCGGCATGGGAGTGATCTTTGGCGCGGTCACGTGTTATGCACGCCAGATCGGAGACGCCCGAGCCGAAGGGACATCGGCCCGGTCTATATGCGGGAGAGCGGCGCAATGGAGCCGCTTGCAGTCTACGACGCGCATGCCCTCCATCATGCGGCGACCATAACCGGCCCCTGCCTGATCGATGCAACCACCTTCACCGCCTTTCTCGCCCGCAATCATACAGGTACGATGGACCAGTACGGAAATCTCCTTGTTGTAGTGCGATGAGAGCAGGGTCTGAGCGGGGTGAGCGACCGTGCTTGATCAATCCACTATCGTCCGACGCCTCGGAGACGCGCCGCGTCGATCCTTTCCTGATGTCGGTTCTGAAAAGTCGCTTCGAGGCCATCGTCCGCGAGATGACGCTCGTGGTCATGAAGGCGAGCCGGTCTGCAGTCATCAAGAACGCCAAGGATTTGAGCTGCGCCATCCTGACCTACGATCACCGCCTCGTCAGCACAGAGGAAGCGCTTCCGATCCATGTCATGTCGATGGACAAGGCAACGCGTCCGATCACGGAATTGTTCAGTGACGTCAAGCAGGGCGACATATTCCTCAACAATTGCCCGTACACCGGCGGGACGCATCACGCCGACATGATCTTGTCGATGCCCGGTGTTCTTCGGCGGAGTGCCAATGTTCTGGGTCGTCGCGTTGTCGCATCATGCGGACACCGGAGCACCGGTACCTTCGACTTACCTGCCTTATGCGCGAACCATCTACGAGGAAGGAATTCATTTCCCTTGCGTACGTATCGCAGAGAATTATCAGGAAAAGCAGGACATCCTGCGCATCGGATTAAAGCGCATCCGCGTTTCCGAAATCTGGCTCGGTGATTTGCATGCCCAGATCGGAGCCTGCAAGACCGGCGAGCGACGCGTGACTCGAACTTCTCGAACGCTATGGGTCGAAAACGATTACCAACTTTGTCGAGGACTGGTTTGACTACGGCCGCAGACGCACCGTCGCCGAAATCAAGAAACTGCCGTCCGGTATCTTCGAATACGAGATCCATCACGATCCGGTGCCGGGCATCGCCGACGAGGGCATCCCGATCCGGGTGCAACTTGAGGTCGATGCGGAAGCTGGTTCGATCACGGTGGATGTGCGCCACAACATCGACTGTCTCGCGGGCGGGCTAAATCTTTCCGAGAACACGTGCACGGGGTCATGTCGCATCGGCGTCTTCAACAATCTCGACCCAACTCTTCCGCATAATCACGGTAGCGCTAGCGTCGTGAAAGTCCTGTTGCGGGAAGGATCGGCGGTGGGAAACCGCGATATCCGGCTGGCACATCCGTCGCGACGACCAATGTCAACGACCGGCTGATCACCGCGGTTAACGCGGTCTTTTCCAAGATGGGAGTTCCACTCGGCCAGGCGGAAGGCGGCCCGCACCTCCCGGCCGGCATCGGCGTGATTTCCGGAAAGGATCCCTTCAAGGGTGGACACCCTTACGTCAATCAGGTCTTCATCGGCTACGCGGGCGGCGCTGCACTGCATGGTCACGATGGATGGCTGACCTATTGCGGCCCGGCCAATGGCGGCCTCATCAATCTTGATTCGATCGAGGTCGATGAATTGATGTATCCGATCATCATCGAATTGCGCGGCGTGCGGCCGAACACGCAAGGATACGGCGAGTACGAAGGCGCTCCGGGCGTGGAATGCGTCTTCTATCCGGTGGACCACGAGATGACGATCATCTATGCGGCCGACGGCACGACGTTTGCGCCCAGAGGCGTCAACGGCGGCCTTCCGGCGAGCGCGTAGTTGGACACGCAAGCTCACCGTCGACGGCAGGCTGCATTGAACTGCCGGCCTTTCACCAGGAGGTGTTCAAGCCGAGTGAGAAGATGTTCTGTTTCGCGTGCGGTGGGGGTGGATATGGCGACCCAGCGAAACGGGATCCTGCGCGGGTCGCGGCAACGGTCAACCGCGGCTGGCTGACCGCTGACAAGGCGCGCGAAATCTACGGCGTGACGCTACGTTACGACTCGGCAAGTGCCGAACACGTCGTGACAGTACCCGCCAAGGATTAGGCGCCGACCCACAAAATTGGTTTGCCGGCAGCCGCGATCGCGCTGGCGCTCAAGCCGGATGTGCCGGCGGCAGACCAGCCGCTCGGCGCGCCGAGAGGAAGACGCCGATGAACATCAGCAGCATGGCGATGAAAAAATAAACCGACAAGCGCTCGCCCAGCGCCAGCATGCTCCAGCCGACGCCGGCGAGAACCGCAAGGTAGTTGAACTGCGCAAAGAAGGTTGGCCCGGCAAGGCGTATAATTTCAAAGAAAAACACAAAAAAGACGGCGTTGATGACGCCGGCCAAGACGATCGGGACCGCGCCTCCCGCGGTCGGCAGTTCGGCCTGTCCGGCGATCAGCATGATCGGCAGCAAGACGAGCGACGAGCCAAAAAGCATTCCCGATGCCATCGACGAGCGACGAGGAGAGCGGCGGTCGCAACAGCGCAGCAGCCACATTTGAGCTGGCAAAGAGGAGCGGCGCGATCAGGCTGAGTACGAACCAAAGCCAGGCATCGGGTGCGCTCTTGGCTAGACCCGGTCCGATGATGACCAGCACGCCGGCAAAGCCGAACGCAACACCCAGAAGGCCAAGCGCTCGGAAGCGGTCAATCCCAGCAAGCATGCTCAGCAGGAAAGTCAGCGGCGGCGACAATGCCAGCACAATGGTCAACAGTCCGGCAGGCAATCGCGGAGCCGCATAGGTCAGAAGCGAGATCGGGATACCGACCGCCAGACCGCCGATGACCAAATAGCTGAGCAAATGGATGCGGCTGAGCGGCAATCTTTCGCGCTTGAGCAGCAGGATGATCCACAAGACGAGTCCGGCCCCGAAGGATTGCCAGAAGCCATAGGCCAAAGGCATCACGCCGGCCTCGGCCGCCATTTTATTGACCGTAAAAACCGCTCCATAGATGATCGCGCCGGCGACGAGCAGCACATAAACTCTCGGTGGCGTAGTTTTTTCAAAGCTCATGTGTGCAGGGAACCAACAAGGCCGACCAGCCCGCACTCAACGCCGGCGACCCCGCATCGGCAAGAGCCCTCCCCAGGTCACCGCGACACCGGCAGGTCGCGGGTCTGCCCTTTCCGAAGGCCGCGGACGACTTTGACAGCCTTCGACAAGGCCATCGTCAAGGCGGGGCTAAGCAAATCTCCACGAGTTTTTGATCATCGGCCAATGAGAACATTTGCAGAACGATAGTCAAACCGCCCACGATATAGCTGGGTTTTCCGGGCGGATCACGCCCACATATACCTCCGAAAGGCGCCAACCGATGAAGTGCACCGTTGCGACGATGCAGCATGGGTCTGCGAGAACCATCCCGGCATGCTGGACCGGTCGGCTGCGAATGCGCTGCCCGGCACGCCGGGTCTGGTTTGCAATCAGCCGAAGGGAGGCGAGCCCCCGAGAATGCCCGCTGACTTCATCCCACGTCTCGACTGCGATAAGGGGCCGGTCTATTAGCGAACAAGCTAAAAAAGATCCGACTGTCATTCGGCGTGCAAAAATTGGACCCCGATCGGGGGGCAAATTTGTGGAAGCCGTTTGACACCGACATCGCTGCATAGCATCGAGCGGGTTCTCCGGCGCCATGGCGTCGATGTGTTTAGCTCTCCGACGCCGGGCTGTCGGCTCACGTCAAGCAACTAGGCCACGGTGGCATATTCCCTCATGGCATAATTCAACGGTAGCACTGTCGGAGGCGCTACGGATTTTGAATCCAGCATCTGTATACGCGCAGTCTTGCGATGTTTCGGAATCCGCAATCGTGTTAGACGCTCAGCACCAAATCTGTTAAATTAATTGTCGCTCTTAAATGGATGCTGCGATGCCAATGCTGAGAAACCCACGTCACGAAAAATTTGCTCGCGAATATGTCAGGACAGGTATCGGGGCGGAAGCTTACAGGCGCGCCTATCCGAGGGCACATCCTACATCGACGGCTCGCGTTTGCGCCTCCCAACTCCTAACAAAACCTAACGTCGTTCGCCGTACAGTAGAGCTACGACAAGCCATGGCGCGAAGAGCTGACATTACCGAAGACAAGATTTTGACCGATTACCAAATTGCGCTGGAGATTGCGAAAGAACAGGCAAGGCCCGACAGCATCGTCAATGCCGCGACGGCACAAGCTCGCCTGACTGGATTGCTCCGGGACCGCACTGAGGTAGGCAAACCGGGCGATTTCGAGCAGCTAGAGAGCATCAGCGAGGTCCTAGAGAAAGTAGCTCAAGAGTTCAGGACCCGAAGGTGCACTGGCGTTGTCCAAGGCGATGGGCCTCGATATGACACCCGAGGGTCATTGACGCCGGTGGCAGGTGCACCCAGCGAAATTGATGTGCTGAAATTTCCCGAAAGTGAGGGTAGCGCGCCCCGAGAAATTAAGTCCGTAAGGTGTGACCCTGCCGAAACCTTGGGGTGGCTTAGCGAACGACATGTAAGGCGCGAGCGTTTCGCCCGCACCCAGGCATCATTGGCATACGGGACAGGCACCCGGCGGATAATTAGCGAGAAGGCACAATCCACGCTGAATCATGCACAACCTACGTTGTTTGTTGCGTTCCTGAATTTGCTGCTGTTGTAGCTCTCTCAATGCCTGCATTTGCGTTCGGTTTTGATCCAACGTCATTCGGCACTGAAAATACTCTTGCGTGCCCGGCGTAGCGCCGTATGAGCGACACTTGACATCGTCTGGATTAGGTTCGGCGACCTGCTGCTGATTAGTAGCATTTGCCGTAAGCACGGAGGCGACTATGCGGCCATCGGTATCGAAGATGTAACTTGCGTTCACCCAACCTTCCTTTCCGAAATAGGAAACCGGGCACCAAAATGCGCCATCGGGTGCCGTCGCGCACTTGCCGTTCGAGCGCAGTACGGTCCCCTGTGGGAGTTGGCCAACGAGCATCTCGGCTTGAGGGCTGGGCTCAGCACGCAAATTCAATGACACTGCGGCGACTGTGTATTCAAAAAAATTCTCAGCCCCCGCCGTGGCCGTAATGACCAATAGGAAAGTAAGAACGGCGAGCGAGCGCACGGCCGCCTCCCCAAGCAAGCAATGCGCCCAGCCTATCAGGCATTATGCCAGCGTCACAACGTGTCGTCGGGGAAATGCCCCACTCGGCGGCGACGCTCCTTGCGCGTAGTGCCTGCGCCCGCGCGTATTTGCTCAGGAATCAGTCATGAAAATGAGAAATCTAGGACAGTCTCTGGTCTCGCCTCTGCGCAGGATTTAGGATCGCCGCATTTGCCGGTGCGCTCAAGTTTCCTATCGCGCGCGGGTTTTAATTTGGCTACCAGCGAGCTTTTCTCAAACTGCGCGATAGCACCGAGCACCTGGCGCACTAGCACACGCTCTTATATCCTAACGACACCTTGTCGCGCAAAGGGCGCCCGCGCGGAACCCAGGAGATCACCAAATGAGACTGTTCAGCGTCGCGATGAGTGCGGCCGCGGTTGTCATCGCAACGGCTATGGCAGGTCCCGCGTCGGCGCAAGGGAAAACAGTAAAGGCGTGCCAGGAGGAATGGCGCGCGAACAAGGCCGACTTCAAAGCCAAGGGTATTTCAGAAAAGGCTTACGTGGCGCAATGCCGAGGCGGTGCCGCAGCTGCGCAACCTGCGCCGACGGCAACACCGCCAGCCGTGAATCCGGCGCCGGCTCCTTCGGGGACCGCGAAAACCGCTAAGGCTTGTCGTGATGAGTGGCGCGCCAACCGAGACGCATACAAAGCGGCACACATTAGCGAGAAGGCGTATGTGGAGAAATGCCAAGCTGGCGAGACTGTTGCCGTGCCGACTGCGCCCCCTTCCGCCACACCGCCAGCAACCTCCACGGCGGCTCCCCCCGCAGCACCACCTCCCGAACCTGCGCCAGCTCCTAGGCCGTCAACAAGGACGGCAGTTCCAACTCCGAGGGGCGCCGGCGAGTTTGCCACGGAGGCCCAGGCGAAATCCTCCTGTGTTGCCGACATCGTCGTGTGGGCGAATTTGAGTTCGCGGATTTATCATTTCGCTGGCCACAAGAACTACGGCAACACGAAGCGCGGAGCCTACATGTGTGAAAAACAAGCAATCGCCCAGGGCTTCCGCGCTTCAAAGACGGAAAAGCGTCCGGGCGTCTGAAGGTGCGGCCGAAACCCGCTCTGCAGCAACGCCGATGAATAGGGCTGCCCTGCCCCTGCTTGCCAGTGTTTTGGTGCTCTCCTGCGCAACCGCACCGGCCCTTAAATCGTCGCCGGATCAGACGCCATCGTCACCGGGTGACGGGCAGCCCCTCGGTGGCGGCAAGCCGGTGACGACCACAACAATCAAGCGCTGCCCTGATGGCCGCGAACTCGTAGTTCGTGTCAATGGCGCCCTCGGCTGCGCCAAGGACATCGTGCCGCCGAAAGACTGAACCGCGGAACTAGGGCTGCTGGTCGACCGAGGCAAATATTCGATCATCCTGTTCCACGAAGGCGGTGAAGGCGCCGGTATCGAAATGGAGCTCGACGGGCGGGATCTGCGGAGCGAGCCGATCGAGGAACGCAAGCGCCTTCTGACGCGGTTACTGCGTATCGAGCACCCTGGCATGGCGCTTAATCAGACGTTCGACGTGGACGGCGCGATCGTATTCAAGCATGCCTGCGCGCTCGGCTGTGAGGGGATCGTTTCCAAACGCCGCGGCTCGCGTTATCGCGCCGGTCGCAATGCGGATTGGTTGAAGGTCAAAAATCCAGACGCGCCGGCGGCGCGGCGGCTTGAGGAGGAAGATTGGAACAAACGATGAGCCGCGCACTGGCGTTTGCTCCACGCCGCGCGTCGAATGTATTGGTCTCGCCCGACGCAGGGTAAACTCGCTTACTAATTTTGATCGTTAGCTCGCGCTTGCGAGCCCATTCTTTTCGGCGAATGTCCTGCGGGAGTGAGCCGGCCTTCGAGAGCCGGCGTGAGCGGCAAACCGAAATCCGAGCGCGAGCCGCCAACCGGATTACGATCCGCAGATGGCCCAGATTTAGACCTAAGTGCGTCGATTCCCCGCCACTATTGGACGGAACATTTTTACGGTCGGGCGAGGGGACAAATTTCAACCGCGAAATGGAAATTAGGCAGCCGCGCGCAACGCGGCTGCCTCAGTTGCGGTCGGGGCCTCCCAAAGCCGTTAAGGCTCGCTCCGGCCGTGGGGCCCCGGCGGTGCGTATCGTTGCCGCCGGGGCTTCTTCCTCTGAAGCCATCTTATTGCTTTTTTGGCTGCGGTCGCCAATCCCATTGTGAGGTTGAGGCGTTTGAGGGGCGGCAATCGGGCAACCGGCAATTACCCCCGATATCTACTGTGTTGCTCGCGGATTTGATCCGACAGTGTGCGGACGCTTCAGCAAGAAGGTGACTGAGCTGAGATCGTTCGCGCTGCCCGAGCGATCCGCGCAGGGAATTAAAGAATAGCTTAGTTGATCATGCTCTGGGACAGCGGTCCGCTCCAGTTTGCCTTCCAGCGGGCGCAATAATGGTGAATTGCAATCTCTATTTAATTGTTTCGTGCCAAACTTGTATCTCATGGTGAGAAAAACCGCCCTAATGGCTTCGAAACTCCGCGACAACCGGAGGAAGCCACGATGGCTAATACGCCGCGGCGCCGAGGTGATATTTCCCGGTCGCGCGTCTCCGGCGGACTGTGTCATTTGGGACTGGTCAGACGGAGGTGCGCGGCTAGCGATTGCCGCACCAATTGCAAGCCTGCCTCGTCACTTTACACTAGTGCCTTACAAAGGCGCCAAGGTCTATCGTCAGTGTGAGGTGGTGTGGACGGATACCCGCTTTGTGGGCGTCAAGTTCAACAAACACGCTGCCTCGCAGCCAAAATACAAAAAGACCGGAGAGATTTTTGAGGAACAGGGGCAAACAGCTCGAAGGCGCCAGCAGCCGAACCTACGTTGATTGCCCCAGCCTGACGTCTTTGCATCACCAGCACTAACGCGCGTCCCGAGAAATCGGCAACGGTGACCTACGGAATCCGTGGGGTGGTTTAGAACGACCGGCTGCCGGTTAAACTCCGCCGGAACGTATCTCATCAATCGCATCACTTGAGCGTGCTCCGGCGATTTCCGCTCAGCCCCCAACTGCCGACCTATCGCTGTGTCGCAACAAATAACGAGAAGGGCCAAACATGCGACATTTTGTACTGCGGCAAATTCGCGGAGAAGGAACCCGATTATCAGCGCTCCACATCCCCGGCATTCTCGTGCCGGTGCAAGCGCGATCCACAGCATCGATAGCAGACACGCGCTATCACTGCCGCGTCCCCGGTCCGTGCTCAACAAAAAACGCGAGAGAAATCACTCCGTCGACTTCAAATAAAATAATTTGAGAGTTCAGCGGAACAGCGGAAGCCAAGGGGCGTTCCAGCCTCAGCACCCCCCGCGATGTTCGGGTCTCGTAACCGATGCGTCGCCAATTCAAGCCGCTGTAGAAAGCTCCGGCGGTATTCGCGCAATTTGTCATGGAACTGTTGAAAGCAGGCTGGCTATGCAGCCTCGCTTTAATCTGCGCTTCCCGACCAACCATCGGACGAAGGAGACAATCCCCCATCGGAGAATGACAAGTGTCCGAAACAATGAACCTGCATCAGGTGCCTGAAACTATGACCCTGCATCGCGCCCTGTGGGCCGGCCGGATAATGAGCGGGTTTGTCGTTATCGCTCTGGTGGCAGACGGCACTATTCAGCTTTTGGCGCCGGCACAGATCGCGAGCATGTTGCAGGAAACTGGGTTCGCGATGGATCTGACCCGCGTCGTGGGTCCGATCATACTCGCCTGCGCCATCCTTTACGCCATCCCGGCCACCGCCGTCCTCGGCGCGATCCTAGTGACAGGCTTTTTGGGAGGTGCCATCTGCGCCCATGTCCGCATTGGTGAGTTGGGGTCGCCACCGGAAATCATTTCCCTGCTTCTGGGCGCGATGACATGGGGCGGCCTCTACGCGCGCGATCCCCGTATCCGGGCCATCCTGCCGCTCACCCGTTGAACCAACAGGGGCGGTGCTCTGTCCCTCAAGATCAGGAGAAAACGCATGTTTTTAGTAATGGGAATCACGGGAAAAGTGGGCGGCGCAACGGCAGAACATCTGTTGGCGCACGGCAAGGAAGTACGCGCGCTAGTCCGCAATCGCGAGAAGGCGTCAAGCTGGGCGAATCAGGGGGTGGAGCTGGTTGACGGTGATTGGAATGATACGGCAGCCATCGAGCGGGCGCTCAAAGGCGTCGAAGGCGCGTTTGTCATGTTGCCGGCTAACTGGGCCCCCTCGCCCGATTACAAAGAAGCCAAGGGCGTGATTGCGAACTATGTCGCGGCGCTCACCAAGGCACCGCCGCCGCGGGTGGTAGCACTTTCGTCGATGGGTGCGAACAGGACCAGCGGGCTCGGGATGATCACGGCCTTGTCACTTCTGGAGCAAGGTTTTCGCGACCTGAAATCGCCAATCGCATTTGTGCGCGCAGGTGGATTCTTGGAAAACTTCCTCTACGGCTTGCAGGTCGCCCAGGGCGGAACGCTACCGGTCTACTACAATCCGACAAACCGGAAATCGACCATGGTCGCGACGAACGACATCGGCGCGGAGGTCGCAACCCTTTTGACCGGGCCAGCGTGGTCAGGGCAGCGCATCGTCGAGCTTGGTTCGATGGTCAGCGCGGATGAAGTCGCGGAGCAATTGGGTGAAGTCCTGAATCTCGACGTGAAAGCCTTTGCAGTCCCGCGTGCAGGGTGGGCGGAAGCGTTCGAGCAATTCGGCGCCCCGAAGGGCCAGACCGGACCTGCCGAAGAAATGTTTGAGGCCGTGAATGCGGGATGGATGGACCTCGGAGTCGAGGGTACGGAGCACGTAGCGGGTAGGACGTCCGCACGCGACGTCTTCGCGGCGGCCCAGAAGGCCGTGACGGCGTGAACCGCGACATTCACACCAATAAACATCGAGATCGAACATGAAGGTTATTATTTGGGCGCAACGGGCGGAACCGGACGGCTGATCGTCCGCGGCGCCCTGGCGAAAGGCCATTCCATCGTTGCCCTGGTTCGCTCGAAGGCGGACTGACGGAACAACATCGTCCATCAACGACAACGCGGCGTTGGTCGATCTATTGTCTGGGCTCCAGAACTCACAGACTAAGGTCCGTTTGAACCTCGCATTGTGCAGCACAACAAATTTGCGTGCTCGACTTCGGCCCGGGTCAAACTCGGTCCTTCGACGATGTCCGCTCCATGTCCGCTTCGCCCGATAGCGACCAAATTCCAGGGGCGTAGAGCTACCGCCGCCAGAAATCCTTGAACCTCGTCGGCGCCAGTTCGGTGTAACGCACCGTATGCTGGATGTTCTTGTGGCCGAGGTAGGCTTGTAGGGAGCGGGTATCGTGCCCGTCATTGGCAAGCTTGAACCCGCAAGCGTGCCGGAGCATGTGGGGATGGGCCTTGAAGGTAAACCCACTGCCCGCCCTTTCAACCATGCGGGCAAAACCAGCCGTGCTAAAGGGCGCTCCACGCTCCGAGGTGAAAACGAAGGGTGACTTGGGCTCCTGCTCGCGCTGAAGCCGCCGCAAAGCCCGTAGCTCGTCCCCGAGGATCGGATGGGTGCTGGGTGTGCCTTGCTTCACTCGCCGGACGTGCAGAGTGGCCTTGCCGAAGTCCACCTGATCCCACCGCAGATCAACTAACTCCGAGACTCGGAGGCCATGCCGGTAGGCCACGAGGATCATGGTCGCGTCCCGATGGCCCCAACAATTCTTGCCAGCCGCCTTCATCAACCGCTCCACCTCGGCCTCGGTCAGGTGCTCCCGACTCCGTAGCAGGGCATTCGGTAGCCGTTTGGGAGCAACTGTTCGTTTTACGGTGGCTGGCGTCACCAGCT
This sequence comes from uncultured Alphaproteobacteria bacterium, assembly GCA_963826945.1. Classification (GTDB taxonomy): domain Bacteria; phylum Pseudomonadota; class Alphaproteobacteria; order Rhizobiales; family Xanthobacteraceae; genus BOG-931. The sequence goes on from CAWGYY010000001.1 coordinate 223,765, forward strand.
TGAGGTTCGTCTTAGCCATGATTTACGCCTCCTTGCGTTCCACGACTGTTAGTAACATGGCCCTTCTTCGAACAGTCGGCAATTATCTCCGGCTAAGTCATTTTCGACTCACCCCCTATGACCCCTATGCCATCGGCAACCAAGTCCGTGGACGCGAGATCGACACGGGTTGGCCAGGGTGGTCGGCGAGCCAAAACTCACCACAGCCCGTCGCTGAGTCAGCGCGAGGCCATTGGCTGCGAGACAACGCTTACGCATTTCTCAGGCGCCGGACCCGTGCTCTCCCAGCGCGGGTTGACGACAAACTCTCCCTCGATGCTTCACCTGATCGGTCCGCCCTTGCTCTCTCATCCTTACTCATCGGCGAGCGCAGAGTGGAGTGCAGAGAACCGGACTAGGTGGAAAGGACGCCCTGTTTTCTAAAGAGGCCCCGTACTATCCGGGGCAGACCCGCCTAATAGAACCGGAGTCCCGCGCAGAGTTTTTCTTGACCAGCGACTTCTCTTATAAAAATTTTGCAAAAAAATTCAGAGAATTTCCCCTGACCTTCTCGCCGGAATCGAGCCACCGCTCAGGCAATGCGGCCAATTTACGCTACACTTAATGTCGGTTGTTGTCCCATGAGCCGGCATTTTGTTGCAGGGCAAAATCTGTCGCAATCGGGCCACTAAAAGCCGTGCGCCGCCCTACGTCCAATCCCTCTGTTCGGCCCCTTCATCCTCGCGAGCGGCGTCGCGCTCGTAGCTGCCGGCAATTCGCTCCAGCACAGCTTTCGTGCGCTCCCAAGTGAAAGCGCAAGCCAGCGCATCGGCGCGATATTGAGCAGTAAGTGCGCGCTCTTGCTCGCCTCCATCCGTTGGCAGCCGCACCGTGACGCCACGCCGGTTATACAGGCCGATTTCAAACCCGCGCTCCAACTCGCGACTTCGGCACCGCTCAATGACGTCGCGAACCGCCTCAGGCGGCCAGGCCTCGCCAGGAAAGCGACGTGCCGCTGAGAGAATCTGACCGATCCGATGGTCGCCGATTTCTAACTGGCCCGCTTCAGCGCAAAGGCGGCGCGCCTCATTTACCCAAGACTCAAGCATAGCGCTGTCGATTGCACCACTCTCGTCACTGCCGGGAACGCGCATCGCTTCCAACTCGCACCCGATCGTACGGCGCCACGGCCGCGGCAGGCGTGTCACGTCAGCAGGCGATCCAACATCAGAACCAAACGCGACATAAACGTGGTGTCCGTCTTCGCCCAGTGCGCGCGCCACTCCCGGATCGCCTCCATTCAGTACGACAACCAGTTTGGGCCCCAGGCCCACCAGTTGGCGGGCGACATCGTCAGATCGAGCTACCAAAATTCGGCTTTCCCAATAGATGCGATAGTTGAGGGGAAGCTGCGCTACGGCGGCGTGCAGGAATGCAATCGCTTCGTCTGCGGCCTCGGCCTGAACCGAGAGCACGCGGGGACTCTTTTTGAGCCAACGCAGCACTCTAACGGCTTGGTCATCGCGATCAGCAAGGATCACCTCTCGGCTCATCGCTGGAACGGTTGCCAGCGACCATTCATTCCAGACTTCCCGGAGGTTGCGCAGTCCTTCCGGTCGGCGATTGATACGCACCGCCAGCCACTCCGCAACGCCGGGATACAGATCCAGCCAGTTGACGAGTGTGTCGCCGTCGATCACGCGCACATCCCGCCATATCTTTTCTGCACGCCGATCCGTGGCCCAGACTTCCTTTGCGGCCAACGCTGCGGCGTTACGAAGATGAAACAGCTTTCCGCTGGGTTGATCCCCAGGGGATCGGCGGTTCGCTTGACATAGTCGTCCTGGGCTTTCTTGCCGATTTGAGAGCGTTGGGCGCCCATTTCCCAAGCCGATTTGCCCGCCGGGATATAAGTTAAATCGCTGGGGACGCCGCATATGCCATCCCATCCTGCGAAGTGAATGCTTTCATCGGACGGAAAACGCAGCGCCGCTGCGGGACCATAGACAGCAATAATGAGCCGGCTGATCAGCTCCGGCAGTTTAGCCTGGCCGTCGCGAGTTCCGCCCCACTCTGCTAGGTGGTGCGCTTCGATCCAGCGCATAGGTCGTCCAGCCTTCGGGATGATAGGCGCCGGCGTCTGAGAGCAAACGACGACGCCACCGGACAAAAACTAAATACCCCTGGCTCTCGAGCGCCCTCTTGATCGCCGCGGCGTTGTTGGCGACTGGTGTCCGCTGACCGCGCTCGAAATCGGCAATCGTCGAAGTCGCCACTGATGCGGCGCGGGCTAGATCGCCTTGTGTCCATGCCAGAAGAGCGCGAGCGGCCCGGACATGCTTGGGCGCTGGCTGCTCAATATCGCTCATGCCATGTCATATATTAAATATGACTTCACTCAATGCAACTGACTAAATTATTCCCTTTGGCGCGAAGCCGTCACGATGGGCAATTCGCACGATGCCATCGTTCCTCCTTCGATCATTGGGATCGTTAGCGCGAACTTGTAGAGCGCAACAATCTCCGCCCAGGTCAGCTTGTTGGTAAAGCGCCCGCACATCGCGCTTCATTTCGGCAGAGCAAGAGCGGGTGTTCGCGGAGTACCCGAATGCCCTGCCGCAGCGTGAAATGTTGGTCAGGCCAACTCGCAATCGCAGCGTCGAACGCGGCGCTGGCAACGGGTATCGAGTTGGCTGCTGCTACGACCCATCTGATGTGCATCGCATGTCGGTCCCACAGTTCTACCCTGAATGTCATGTTCGAGTTCAGGTCGTGAAGGTTCGGATTGGCAAGCTGCCGCAGTAAATCGTCCACGCGAAAATAGGCGTTAGAGGACGCGCCCCACAGCGCCTTGCATTCGGCGCGAAGCTGCTCAAGCAGACCGAGCGTGTACAGCTGGCCCTCGACCATCGGACGGTTCCTGCGCCATGAGAACAAAATGAGAACATTCGGGCTGGGAGTCAATGGGGTAAAGGCCGGGGCGGACGTGTTCACGCTTCGGAGAATATAGGATCGCCCTGCGACGCAATTAAGGGGGTGTTAGTCTTTGCGGTTCAGAATTCGTAAAGTTGTAATCACCCATGGGTGAGCAAATGTTCGAGGTTACGAAATACGAGCCTCCGCAAGTCTTCGTGACGTGCCGCCGAACCGGCGAGACTTGGGTGT
>CAWGYY010000002.1:0-5687 GCA_963826945.1 uncultured Alphaproteobacteria bacterium
CGTGCCCGCAGGTCGAACTGACTAGCGGAAAACAGGGAGTGCCGAGAGGCAACCAATCCGATCTACGTAGCGTAATGTTCCGTCAGCTACCTCATCGATGAACAGCCGCCCGGCTGTGTCGATAGCAATTGGATGACCATCATGATCGTCGCCCGCATCGCCAAGGTTATGATGATTGCTGCGCTCGCGGCGTTCGCGCTGATCGTCGCCTATGACAATATTATCGACTACGGTTCGAACTATGAGTTCGTGAAACACGTCCTGAGCATGGATACGACATTCGCCGGCAGCGTCCTGAAAGATCGTGCAATCGCCGACGAAGCGATGTGGCATGTGGCCTACGCACTGATCATAGCCGCAGAAGGGGTCACCGGCCTTTTGCTCGCGTTCGGCGCACTGGCGTTACTGGGCCGGCTAAGGTCATCGGCCGAGTTCTTCAACCGCGCCAAGATGTGGGCTGTCGCCGGATTGGCTATCGGTTTCGGCCTCTGGTTTTTCGGCTTCCTGGTGGTGGCCGGCGAGTATTTTGCCATGTGGCAGTCGAAGATCTGGAACGGCCAGGAGACGGCGTTCCGTATCACCGCGGTTATTCTCGGAGTATTGATTTACGTCAGCTTGCCCGATGGTGATCCATCATGACCGATGCGCCGGTTGCGGCGTAAAATATTGGGAGCGGATTTTTGCGCTTACGTCCGGTTTCGAGGCATAGCGGAGGCGTGATCGCTCGTGCGCTAACTCAGCCGCGACGCGATTGACCCTTTGCGTTATTTCGCCGCTGCGCGGCAAGACTCGCGCGGCCCGCAACGTGCTTTTGGATCGGGTGAGATCAGGTAGTGCTGCCGGGATCGAGGCCGTATTTTTGGCACATCTTGCGGACGATGCCGACGTCCTTGCCGCCGGCGATGAGGCCGACCACCGCCGATGTCATCTTGCCGCCGGAAATCTTGCCTTCGACGATATACGCTTGCCAGCCGCTATAGGCCGGGTATGAGCTCTTGGCGTTGACCATCCCGCAGTAGTTGATCGGGCCGTCTTCGGTATCAGCGATCTGTGGCCAACGAAACTGCGCCGTGTTGGGATTGAGAACCGACAGACCCACGGCGTGGCTGATGACCGCCTTTTCCTCCGGCAGAAGTTCGCGCGTACGGATACCACTAGCGTCCTGCATGTGGTTCAATCCCAGGAGGCTTTGGGCTGTTGAGTCCCCGCCACCACCCGTACAGGCCGCGAGCGACAGCCCAGCTGCCAATGCGGCCGACGCCGCTATCACTCCGCAACGGATCATTGCCGCGATGCCCCCATCCGCCCTGCGCCGCATCTTAGCCCTTACGCGGTCGGCAGAACAATCCGTCTGACATCGGGGTGGTTGACACCGAATTGGTAACTGTTTGATCTAAAAAGCTTCATAATAAGTTTCCGCGATGGCCGGTTGTGCAGAAAGCGTCAGGAACAGATTTTGATGTCTCGGTCCGGTTTCGAGGCATAGCGGAATGTGATCGCCGGCGCGCTAGGTTAACGCGACCAATTGGCCCGGACCTACTGTGTCGAATCCAACTCAATGCGGGTGTTGCGGTATCTCCAAGGCTGGCGGAGATGCGACTGCATCAATTCACCGCGCCATAAAAGCTCCCATAAAAATGCTAGAATGTCTGTGGTTGGTGAAACCGCAAGGAAAGTCGTTTTGAAGGAACGTCATTTGACGGAGACGAACCCCGTTCACTCGCCAGAACGTCGGAGCTTCGGTTCCGTCGTGGTTGGTTGGGGCTCGCTTGCTCCAGCGTATTGGATGTGGGCGGCCTTCATCGTCGCGTTTGTGCTGGCGGCAGGGGTACTCATCATTTTAGGCGTCGGAGAACGGGGTACGGCAATCGCCTTGCGGGCGACGGCGAGATGGTCCTTTCTCCTCTTTTGGCTCGCCTACGTTGGGGGTTCAATCGCGTGGCTGTGCGGGCCGCGTTTTGACGGATTGGCGCGCCGCGGGCGGGAGTTCGGCCTTGCCTACGCCTCCGCGCAACTCATTCATGTTGGGCTCGTCCTTTGGATCATTCACATCGCGACCGAACCAAGCGGCGCCATGGTCTTCTTCTGGATCGGGATATTCTGCACCTATCTCCTTGCGCTTTTCTCCTGGCCGCGGCTGCGTGACGCCCTCGGGCCGCGTCTCTGGCGGATCTTCCGCACGATTGCGCTTGAATACATAGCCATCGCTTTCACGGCCGATTTTATCGTCGGCCCGCTGCACACGGACGGACTCGGCAAGCTTCGGCCGCTCTACCTGCCGTTTGCGCTAATGCTTGTTGTCGGAGCGGGTCTGCGCGTCGCCAGATTTTCTCATGAAAAAATGCGGCGTCCACGGGAGACACTTTCCTTAAGAGTCGGCGGTTCCCCCGCGGCGGCTCGAACTCGGCAGCAAGTCTGGCGAAGATCGTTTAATCGTCTGGCCGGTGTTTGCGTTCCTTGCGGCTATTATGGTTCTGCTGGCCCTCGACGACGCAATATGGGGGTTTTTTGAGTCAGCATTGGCGCTGTACGGACCTGCTCTGGCGATACTCGGCGCGTATTTTTTGTTGAAGTCAGCGGTTCGCGGCCGCGGGTTCATCTGGAATTAGTTCGACTGGAATGTTCCATTCGGAAATGCTGATTTCGGGGCACCGCAGTGCTGCCTGATCCGGGACAAACACCGACCCGCCTTGTTCGAATGGCGGCTGAAAAAGCCGTCATGCATGCAGTCATGCAGATCGCTCGGCGCTTCTTCGAGAAGGCGAGCATCGGCCGAACGAACCCCTCTAATCATCTAAGTCCCGTCTCTTGACCATCCAGGCCGATCTGCCAGCGCAAGGCGTACACGCAATGATTGGCAGTCCAAAAGATGTCGGCGACGGTAGGTTCGGCGGACACACGAGATATTAGGATTTTTGCCATTACTTCTCAAAGGAACTGACACCTACGCGCGTTGGCGTTATGCGTGTGCTCTTGCTCATTTCGATCTTGACGCTCGGCGGTTGTGGCAAACCGCTGACACTGCCGGCGGCATGGGCTCGTGCAGACAGCAAGCCAGTCAACTCCGGATTATTGGATATTGACAGTCTCGCCTGCAAAGACGACCTGCAGAGGCCTGATGGGGCGGCCGGCGGCATGCCGGATAAGGGCGGCTATAGCCGGGCCATGGTCGACGATTTCGTCAGCTGCATGAGAGAGCACGGCTACGTCCAGATCAAAAGTTAAGCTGGCGTCGCCTGGTCGTCGCGCCCTTTCCACCGCCGTCGAGGATCTAAGTTACGCCGAACGATGTCCCAGATGGTCATCAACGGCGTATAGCCAGTTGGTACCCTGAGAGCGGACTTAAAGTTGACATTACTCCACTTCGCATTTGGGCCAAAGGGAGACATCACGTGTTAGTTTTAAATGCCGTAGAAATCGCCGATTGACGCACCCCGAAAAAGCCCGTCAGGCGCTCCCGACTGACCGCCGGTGGGGAACCTCGCTGGGATCACATTGCAAAAAGGGTTATGCTACCCTTTCCTCTTAGGAGGCCGGCTCCGATGAAACGGCGAATGGCGGCGATATTGGTCGCTGATGTAGTCGGCTATTCGGGTTTGATGGAGGCTGACGAGGACGGCACCGCTCAGCGGCTAGCCAAATGCCGCAACTTGATCGACGCCGAGATTACCAAATGCGATGGCCGCCTGTTCAAGGCGATGGGCGACGCGGTGCTCGTCGAATTCGCTAGTCCGATAAACGCAGTGCGATGCGCCGCCGGCATTCGGGCTGGACTGCTGCTGGCTGGGCAGGGCGACGAACGCCCATTGCGCATGCGCTTTGGTTTGCATCTTGCTGATGTGCTGGTAGAAAACGACGACGATCTTATCGGCGATGGCGTCAACCTCGCCGCCCGTATTCAGCAGGCGGCCGACCCTGATGCCATTGACGTAAGCGCTGCGCTTTTCGAGCAGATTCGCCGCAATTCGCCCTTCGCGTTCGATGACCGCGGCGAGCAGAGCTTCCGCAATATCGTTCAGCCTGTCCGCATTTACCGCCTGCGCGGCGAGATAACCCGCCACGTCTACCAGATAGCGCCAACTCAGCCGACGCCGATGCAGGCGAAGCGGCCGTTTTCGCTGGCCGTCATGCCGATCGAGGTTGCCTCCGGCAACGAGGACCAGAGGTATTTGGCCGAGGGCGTCACCGAGGAGCTGATTTTCGAACTCGGTCGATTTAAGAAACTGTTTGTCACTTCACGCTCGGCGACACGGGTCCTCGCCGCCACCGCTTATGATCCGCAGACCGTGGGCGATCGGTTCGGCGTGCGCTACGTGCTCACCGGCACAGTACGCCAACTCGGATCGCAGATCCGCTTGAGCTTATCGCTTTCAGAGACCGAAACCGGCGGAGTAGTCTGGAGCGATCGGCGCAACGAGAGCTTTGAAAGCCTGGTTGACCGGCTCGACGAGTTGGTCTCGCGCGTCGCCTCGACGGTACTTGGCCGTATCGAGGAGAGCGACATTGTGGCCGCGCGCCGGCTCAAGCCCGAAGTCGATGACCGCCTACGAGTTTTACCTGCGCGGGCTCGAATATCATCGCCTCGGCGGGGTCGTCGACGAGAACTTGCGCCAGGCGACCCGCTGGTTCGAGCGCGCTATCGAAGCCGACGCGAACTTCGCCCGTCCGCGCGCCATGTGGGTCTGTGCCCGCTCCGCCCTGCCGGAATTCGATTGGGATGACGGCGAGCGGCGCACCCAGCGCGCGCTCGAACTCGACCCCAACGATCCGGAGGCCAATCGAATCATGGGCTCGATCCTCATGCACCGCGGCGCCTTTGACGCCTCGCGTAAATACCATGAGAAGGCAATGGAACTCAGCCCGTCGGACGCCTACGTCAAAGGCCGCTCAGCCGCGTTCTACAACTTCTCGGGAGAACCGGAGCGTGCCCTGGCGCTGCTCGACGAGGCCGGAGAGCTAGACCCCTTTCTGCATGTTTGGTGCATCGAGGAGCGCGTGGCTGTGCTCTACCACCTCGGTCGATTTCGCGAAGCGATCGAGGCGGCGCTCCGACTGCCTTTTCAGACTCGCCGATCACGATTATACCGCGCGGCCGCGCATGCGGCGCTTGGCGAGACTGTCCGCGCACGCGAGGTTGTCGCCGAAGCAATCGCTAGTGCTCCTGACCTGACAACTGACTTTGTGGAAAATCACGAGTGGTATCGCGACGCGGCGATTAAGAGGACCCTGATCGAATCCCTGGTTCGTGCTGGCCTACCCCCGTGTCCAGTGGAACAAGCGGTGGTCTGATATTGACGATACCGCGAGGACCGCTTTCGGTCATCAACGTCATTTCGGAGGTTGGCTAGTCACGTCTGGCTTGCCGTCAGTTCCAGACGCATTGCTGTCTCGCAACAAATGACGTTCAGGGCCCAATTTCGGACCCGGATGGGCATTACACTTGGAGAGTGATTTCGCAAACGAGGCCGTCGGCATGCCAGTCGAAACGCACTTTGCCTTTTTGTTGGTCGATCATTCGTTCAATAATTCGCGTGCCGAAGCCTCGGTGCGTGGGCGTCTGCGCTGCCGGACCGCCCATTTCCCTCCAGCGGAGGATCAGCCGGCCGTCTGCCTCGTGCAGCGATGTCAGGTCGATATGCCCATCAGGCACGGACAGAGCCCCGTACTTGGCGGCGTTGGTCGCCAGC
>CAWGYY010000003.1:0-315299 GCA_963826945.1 uncultured Alphaproteobacteria bacterium
AGAAGGTGTGGCTCTTTCCTTGATGATGGTGCACACTTAACCCTAATTCGCCTTCGCGCCCGCTGCGTTGCCTCGTTCGCGCGCGATAAATCAAGGGCGATATCGATGCGCTTGCTGAAACAGCCTACGCGAAACAAGGGGAGGAACTGCCATGTGTCTGAAGTATTTTGCTCTCGGCTTGACGATAGTGATGACAGCGCCCGCCGCGGTCACAGCAGCGCAGGCGGAGGATGGGATCTACATTCCGCTGATGAGCTATCGGACCGGCCCCTTTTCCGGAGCGGGCGCAGCGATCTTCAACGGAATGTCGGATTATCTGAATATGCTCAACGCGCGAGACGGCGGCATTGGCGGGGTTCGGCTCATCGTTGAGGAGTGCGAGACCGGCTACGACACCAAGAAGGGCGTTGAATGCTATGACGCCACGAAGGGCAAATACCCTGTCATCAGCACTCCTTATTCGACCGGGATCACGCTGCAGCTGATCCCCAAGGCGGCGGTCGATAAGATCCCGATTCTGTCGATGGCCTATGGCCTCTCCGCCTCGGCCGACGGCAATGAGTTTCCCTGGGTCTTCAATCCTCCGGCTACGTACTGGGACGGCGCGTCGGCATTCGTAAGGCATGCTGCCGAAGTCGAGGGTGGCTTCGATAAGCTCAAGGGCAAGACAATCGGCCTCGTCCATCTCGACGCGCCTTTCGGCAAAGAACCGATTCCGTTACTTCAGGCGCTGGCCAAGGACTACGGCTTCGCGCTCAAGCTATATCCTGTTCCTGGATCACAGGCGCAGAACCAGACCTCGCTCTGGCTCGACGTGCGGCGCGATCGGCCCGACTGGATCTATCTGCAGGGCTGGGGCGCTATGAACCCGACCGCACTTAAGGAGGCGGCTCACATCGGCTTCCCGATAAATCGGCTCGTCGGTGTATGGTGGGCCGGTGGTGAAGACGATGCGCGTCCAGCGGGCGCAGAAGCCAAAGGCTACTCGTCGCTCGCCATCAGCGGTGTCGGGCAGAACTATCCGGCGATCCGGGACACCCTCAAATACGTGGTTGACAACGGCAAGAGCCAGGTCGCCTCGAGGGATAAGGTGGGTGAGAAGTCTCTATAACCGCGGCGTGCTGAATGCGGTCCTCATCTCTGAAGGCATCCGTTCAGCCCAGCAGCTCAGCGGGAAGAAGCAGGTCACTGGCGAAGACGTGCGTAGGGGCTTGGAGACACTCAATATTACCGATGCGCGCTGGAAAGAGATGGGCCTCGAAGGTTTCGCCGCGCCGATCCATCTAAGCTGCGCCGATCATAATGGGCACAACGGCATCTATCTCGCCCAATGGGACGGAGCCAAGTGGACGAAGGCATCGGGCTGGATCGAACCAATCAAGGAGATGGTCATGCCGCTGATCGAGAGTGCGGCCGGCGAGTATGTGAAAGCCAACGCTGGCTGGCCCAAGCGGACCGAGGCTTGCGACAAGTCGTCATGAGGTAAACTCTCGACCGATAGTTCGCGCTGGATTGGCCTCTTCGCCGACGATCTGGATGAGCGCGACTTTGATGCCATTGCTTGTACCGCTTGGGCGAGGCTGCATGTAAATCGGCGCTGAAAAGTTGGACGCCGATTTACAAATTATACTTGGACGAAGATGTCGCGAAACTCAAAGTGCTGTCCGAAGCCAGCGCCGATCTCGATCGCTCCGCTGCCGTGTTGGGTCGCTCGGCAACGGCTCTCTGCTGGAAGTGCCGCGACATTGGCATCGCCGTGCCGCCGGAGTGGGTGCAAATGCTCAGAAGCAGAGGATAACCTAACTCTGGACTTTGAATGCTTCGTCGGCGTCGGGATTCCGCAGCCGTCAACCATGGGTTCGATTCGCGGAGGGAGCCAGCTGACAAAATTAATGACTTACAGGCCGATTTAGCGGCATTAGCTGTTCGAATTGTTCAAGGTGCTATCGCTTGGGCTTGATGAGGAAAGGCTCCGCGCCTTCAGGCTTTCAACAACATGTTGAAAGGCCTCGCGCAGCGAACTCGGCACCCCATTTGGATCCTCCGCCAAAATATCGGCTACGCTCCGTAATATGAGGCTCTTGAGATGATATTCCCCGCGCTGGCGACGGATGTCGTCTGGGTTTTTGGACGCCTTCACGAAAGCGAGATGACGCGACACCGCGTTATCCAGAGCTGCAATATCATTAGGACTGTGCGGGCCCGTTAAGATCACGGGCGGCTCCCAAGTCGTATCGAGGCGCGGCCGCAACTTGGTGACCGCACGCAGCTCGCTCGCGATCTTGTCGGCTCCAGGGAGATCCGCCTTGTTGACGACGTAAATGTCTGCCGTCTCCAGCATCCCGGCCTTCATGGCCTGAATTCGGTCTCCGGATTCCGGAATGAGAACGAGAACCAGCGTATCGACCAGTGCCCGCACGGCGTATTCGGCCTGGCCCACGCCCACCGTTTCGAGGATCACTTCGTCGAACGGATAGCCGTCGAGCGTCGCCAGCACGTCGGCAATGTTGTCAGCAAGTCCGTCGTTCGCGGCGCGGCTTGCCAGCGATCGAATGAAAAGCCGGGGCTCGTCGGCGATGTGGTCCATGCGGATGCGATCACCGAGGATCGCGCCCTGCGTATACGGGCTCGTCGGATCGATTGCCACGACAGCGACCGCCGCACCATTGTCAAGACGCTGCCGGGCCAGACGGCCGATCAGCGTGCTCTTGCCGACGCCCGGCGGGCCGGTCACACCGATCCGGCACGCGCCATGCGAGCTTTCGCACACGCTCGCTAATGCTTCCGCAACCGACGCATTGGCGATGCGCGAAAGCGCGCGGCCGAGTGCGCGCCGGTCCAACGGTTCAGTCATCCTGCGCAGACCGTCTGTCGCACCAACCTAGGCAGCCTTTTCTGCAGCAAGCGAACGCGCAAGCTCGGCAATCACGTCGTCAAGTCGCATATCGGCCGTGAAGATTCCGACCACACCGGCATCCATTAGCGCTGCTCGGTCTTCGGCCGGAATGGTGCCGCCGACGAACAAAGGAATGTCGCCAGCGTTGAGCGCTTGAAGCTCCTGTATCGTCTCGGCGACGAGTTCCTTGTGGCTTCCGGACAGAAGCGACAGTCCGACTGCGTCGACGTCTTCGTCGACCGCGACGCGCGCGACATAGCCCGGCGACTTCCGCAGGCCCGTGTAAATGACCTCGGCACCGGCGTCGCGAAGTGCGAGCGCAATGATCTTTGCGCCGATGTCATGGCCGTCGAGGCCGGGCTTGGCGATCAAAATTCGCTTGCCTTTTAGGCTGTTCATAGTCGGACAGGCTCCTGGAATTCGCCCCAGTGTTGCTTCAGGCGCGTGACGATCTCGCCCACGGTGGCGTAGGTGTGGCAGCAATCAATCAGATACGGCATCAGATTTTCATTGTCGTTCAATACCGCCCCGGCAAGTTTGTCGAGGCTCTTCTGAACGGCCGCTGCATCGCGCCGGGCGCGGATCGCCTCGAACTTCTCGAGCACGCGCGCAGACGCCTGCGGATCGAGCCTGAATATCTCGCCGAAATCGTCGGTCTGATTTTGGCGCCGAAACGCGTTCTGGCCGACGACAATGGTGTCGAGCGAATCGATCTTGCGGCGCCGCTCCAGCGCCCGTTCCGCCAGCCGCATCTGCAGCCAGCCGTCCTCGATTGCTTGAACGACACCACCGTAGGCATCGATCTCGTTCATGACCTTCACAATCTCGTCTTCCATGCGGTCGGTCAGATGCTCGACATAAAAGCTTCCGCCGAGTGGATCGACCGTTTTCGAATTCCACTTTCGTACGCAACGATCTGCTGTGTCCGCAGCGCTATCTCGGCCGAAAACTCGGTTGGGATTTGAAAGGCTTCGTCGTATGCGCAAGTGAAGATCGATTGCGCGCCGCCGAGCACGGCGGCCATTGTCTCGATCCCGACACGAACGATGTTGTTGTATGGCTGTGCAGCGGTCAGCGAAGATCCGCCGCAGACGACGCCGAAGCGGAAGTGCAGCGCCTTTTCGTCCGCGACGCCGTAGCGGTCGCGGAGGATCTTCGCCCACACGCGCCGAGCGGCGCGGAACTTCGCGACCTCCTCAAAGAAATCCATGTGCACATAGAAGAAGAAGCTCAGGCGCTTGGCGAATTTGGTGGCGTCACCGCCACGTCGCAGCAGCTCGTCCACATAGGCAAGGCCGTTCGCGAGCGTGTAGGCCATTTCCTCGACCGCGGTTGATCCCGCATCGCGCACGTGCGCGCCGGCGATCGAAATCGGATTGAAGCGCGGCGTAACATCGTTGGAGAACAGGATGGTGTCCGCGATCAGTCGCATCGAGGGGCGCACCGGAAAGATCCACGTTCCGCGGGCGACATATTCTTTCAGAATGTCGTTCTGAATGGTGCCGGTGAGCTTGGCGCGGGGTGTGCCCTTGTTATCGGCGCAGGCGCAGTACATCGCATAGATGATCGCGGCCGTTCCGTTGATCGTAAACGACGTTGAAATTTTCGAAAGATCGATGCCCTGGAAAAGGATTTCCATCTCAGAGAGATTGGAAAGCGATACGCCGACCTTGCCGACCTCGGCCTTCGCCATCGCGTCATTCGGGTCGTAACCGCATTGCGTGGGTAGATCCAGCGCGACCGAAAGGCCGGTCTGCCCCTGATCGAGGAGGAACCGATAGCGCGCGTTGGATTCTTCGGCAGTCCCAAAGCCGGAGTATTGGCGTATCGTCCACAGGCGCCCACGAAAGCCGTCAGGGAAGATTCCGCGGGTGAATGGAAACTGCGCCGGCTGGCCAGGGTTCGGCTCGCGCACCATATCAGGCGTCGCCAGCAACGGAACGTCGATGCCCGACGGCGTACGCGGCGGGGGCGCTGGGATAGCGAGCTCGTCATGCGCCATCGATTTGGTGGCTGTTGTCATGGCATCCTTCCTATTGTGCAGGCGCCAGCATCTTGGCTGCGGCGATCCAATGATCGTCGTGTACCCAGGTCGCGACGAAATGCTCGAGTTCGATGGCGCGGCACTGCTCGTGCGGCAAACCAAAGCGCTGGGCAATTGCCTGCGCCTTAAATCCGCGCAGCACCCGCGGCATCTGCCGGCGAAGCGGCGCAATGAACTCTTCGACGAATGCTGCAAAGTCCTGGCCGGCACCGGCCACGGCTTCCGCAAGTCCGATCGAAACTGCCTCGGCACCATCGATGAGGGCGGATCGACTGAGCAGGGACAACGCGCGTGCGTGACCCACCAGTCGCATGAGATCGATGCCGCCGCCCCAGGATGTGGAGATGTTGATGCGCCCTTGGACGAAGCCGATCCGGGCGTGCGCGGCCATCAAGCGTATGTCGCAGGCTACCGTAAGCTCGGCTCCTCCGCCCAGCGCGTCGCCGTTGAGCGCCGCGATCACAGGCAGCGGGAAGAGGCGGATTGCATCGAGGGCTGCATGGCACTCATTGGAGAAACGCTTCGACGCTTCGGCCTCGCGGATCGATTCGACCTCGCGCAAGTCTCCGCCCGCCGCAAAGCTCCTCGTCCCCATGGCCGTCACGATGGCGAGACGCAGTTCCTGCCGGTCTCGGTGAACTCGGAACGCGTCGGCGATTGCCGCGAGCACCGACCGGCTCAGGGCATTGCGCTTCTCCGGACGATTGATCGTGACGCGCAGCACGTCGTCTTCGGCCTGGACCAGAACCTCGCCATCAGCCATGCAGTTCTCCCGCGTCGGCACGAGATCGAACATTCCGTGCGAATGCAATTCCCGCCGTCATCGCCATGTCTTGCGCTTCTTCCATCGGCGGACGCCGCGTACGCCCTTGTCCTTGATGCCGAGGTAGAACTCCCTGACATCGTCCTTCTGCAGCAGCGCCGCCCCGGTATCGGCCAGCACCACGCGACCCGTCTCCAAGACGTATCCGTAGTGCGCGACCTGCAGCGCCACGTTGGCATTCTGCTCGACTAGTACGATCGTTGTCCCGTTCTCGCGGTTAATCCGGACGATGATATTGAAGATCTCTTTCACCAACCTCGGCGACAGACCGAGCGAAGGCTCGTCGAGCAGGATCATCTTCGGCCGCGCCATGAGGGCGCGCCCGATCGCCACCATCTGCTGCTCCCCGCCCGACAGCATGCAGGCCGGATAACTTGCTCTCTGCGTCAGCGAGGGAAAATAGTCAAAAACGCGTTCAAGATCGGAGGCGATGGCGGCGTGGTCGCGTCGTGTATAAGCGCCGAGCCGCAGGTTGTCCCTTACGCTCAGGAAGGGAAACAGCTCGCGGCCTTCCGGCACCAGGCTGATGCCGAGCCCGACGACGCGGTCGGGATCCAATTTCTGAATTTCCCGACCCTCGAACGATACCGAACCCTTTTGCGGGTCCATGATCCCACTGATCGTCTTCAGAATGGTCGTCTTGCCTGCCCCGTTCGCGCCCAGAATCGTCACGATCTGTCCTTGCGTCACGTCAAAGCTGACGCCCCGAATTGCCATCGTCGGGCCGTAATAGGTCTCGATATTGCGCACCTCCATCAAATGACCCATCGGCGTCATCCCCCGAGATAGGCTTTGATGACATCGGGATGGCTCTGAACCGCCGCCGGCGATCCGGTCGCCAACAGACGTCCGTAGTTCACCGCCATCACGCGATCCGACACGTCATTGACCAAAGCAAGGTCATGCTCAATCATCACGACCGTGGTGCCGAGATCATCGCGGATGTCACGAATCCAGAAGGAGAGGTCCTCAGTCTCCTCGACGTTCAATCCGGAAGAAGGCTCATCGAGCAGGATGAGCTTCGGTTGTGCGCAGAGCGCCCGCGCGACTTCAATGAGCTTGCGCACGCCGTACGGCAAATTCTGTACCGTCGCGTCGCGGTAACGCTGCAGATCGAGAAAATCGATCACCTCCTCGACGCGACGGCGGATCTTCTTCTCGGCGGCGCGGACGCGCGGCAGGAACAGCAGCTCCTCCCACACCTTGCTCTGCCGATGCGCGTGCTGGCCGAGCAGCAAATTCTGCAGCAGCGTTGCATGCTCGAACAGCTCCACGTTCTGAAACGTGCGCGCAATGCCACAACTCGCGATTTTGTGCGGCGGCACGCGCGTGATATCGACACCGTCGAAAACGAGCTTCCCGCCGGTGGTATTGTAGATGCGGCTGATCAGGTTGAAAATCGTCGTTTTGCCAGCGCCGTTCGGCCCGATGATGGTGAAGATCTCGCCCCGGATCACATCGAACGTGATCTCGTCGACTGCCCGGATGCCGCCAAAATTAATCGCGAGGTCGCGCGCCTGGAGTATCGTCACTGCAAACGCTCCGTTCGCATGTACGTCTTCTGGCGCTTGAAGGTCGCGCTCCTGTACATCGGAAACTGCGAGAAAAAGAACTTGATCTTCCGCCACGAGCCGTTGAGGCCGAGCGGTTCCAACAGCACCACGAGCACGAGGATCAGTCCATAGATGCCCGGCTCCAATGCCGGCTGCTGAGCAATCGCGGCCGGCAGGTAGTCGCGCAGGATGGCGATGACCGTTGGCAGCGTAACGAGAAAGATGGCGCCGAAAATCGCGCCGTGGATCGAACCAATTCCACCGACCATTACCAGCATCAGAAGCTGGATGGACAGGACCGGCGTAAAGATATCGGGAGTGAGGTAGCTAATCTTGTGGGCGAACAGCGCGCCTGCCAGTCCGGCCAGAAATGCACTGACCGCAAAGGCCAATGTCTTATATCCGGCGAGATTGACACCCATGCTCTGCGCCGCAATCTCGCTGTCGCGGATCGCAATCCAGGCGCGGCCCGTCGGTGCGCGCAAGAGATTCAAAACGCTCAGAATACAAAGCACGAGAATCGACAGACAGAGATAATAGAAGCCTGCCTCACTCTCGATCACCACACCGAAGAACTGCGGTTTGGGTACGGCAACGCCGCGCGAGCCGCCGGTCAGCGTCTCCCACCGAACGAACACTTCTTCCACGATGGCGCTGAAGGCAAGCGTCGCGATAGCAAGGTAGAACCCGCGCATCCGCATCGCCGGGATCGCGACCACGACGCCCGCCGCCATAGCGGCGACGCCAGCCGAGAGCATCGAGGGCACAAACGGCACCCCTCGCCGGATCATGTAGGCATGCACATAGGCGCCGATGCCGAGGAAGGCAGCATGCCCGATCGAGATCAATCCCGTATAGCCCACAAGCACCATCACGGAGAGGCCGGCTAGCGACCAGATGAAGAGGAAGCTCAACTCACCGAGATAAAACGGGGCGATAATGAGCGGCGCTGCGACGAGCGCGACGGCTAGCAGCGAATACCAGAAGACCGCGCCACCATCGAGGAAAAAGATCAATGTCCTGATCATAACGAGTTTTGAAAATGAACCGCATGGCTTAAACTTTCTTGCGGCCGACCGCGCCGAACAGGCCTTGCGGGCGAACAACCAGAACGATGAGCAGCACGATGTAGGCGGCCGTGTCCCTGAAGCCTTGCGGCAGATAGACACCCGAGAAAAGCTCGATCAGGCCGATGAGAATTCCGCCGAGCGCCGCGCCCGGGATCGAGCCGAATCCTCCGACCACGGCAGCGGCGAATGCTTTCAAGCCGATCGCTCCGATGTTGGTATCGATGAGGCTGATCGGCGCCAGCATGACGCCCGCGATCGTCGCGACGCCCGCCGACAGCGCCCAGACACTAGAGAGCACCCGCTTGACCGGGATGCCCATACAGTAGGCGGCAAGCTGATTCTGCGAAACGGCCTGCATGGCCACACCCATCCGCGTAAAGCGGAAGAAAGCAAAAAGCATCACGCACAGAAGAGCCGTCGTCGCCAGGATCGCGAGATAGACGGTCGATAGAACGACGCCTCCGAAGCGGAGGTTTGTCGTGTCGAACGGCGTCGGCAGGCTCCGCGTCTCCGGTCCCCAGACCATGGCGGCCCCGCTGCGCATCATGACGCCGAGCCCGATGGTCAACATCACGGTCGAGAACTGCCGCTGGCCAATGATGCGGCGCACGATGACCGCATCCAACAGCGCACCGAACGCCGCCATCGCCACCACTGCCAGCGCCAACCCGACCCAGTAGTTCAAGCCGAACTGAACGATGAACGTGAACGCAACGAATACGCCGAGCATCATCAACTCGCCCTGCGCAAAATTCACGACCTCGCCGGCCTTGTAGATGAGGACGAAGGCCAGCGCGACTAGTCCATAGATGCATCCAACGGCCAGCCCGTTGACGAAGAGCTGCAGAACCTCAGCCATCGCGTCGCCTGTTCGCAAAAACGACGATTGCGAGCCGCCGAACGATCGCGTTTGCCAATGGCCCAACTCCGAGGAGATCCGAACCGCCCATGAGCCTCCCTCACGTCCATCGCTATCTTCCTACGGCCATCCCCGCCGGCGAACGACGATACGTGTCGTGATGCTAGTTGCTTTATGACTGATAGGTCAACTTCTAATGAGAAAATGCGATCGAACTTTTCGGGGTAATGCCGCAGACCCCGAGCCATAACACCACGACCATCGATTGGCGCGCCTGATGTCGCTCCGCCAAGCCTTACTTATACCGATGTAATCGGCACTATTTTGACAACGTCACTCCGAGCAAACAGCTCAATCCAAGTCAAATCGCGATCAGGCGCGCGGCTCGCTCGGTCATCGAAAAATATGATCTGCTAGTCATTTTTAGTAGAAAAGCGTTCAGATGACTGCTATGGTCGCAAAAAGCTGGGACAGGGAGCGGGCAATGAACGTCGAAGGCAAGGTCGTCATCGTCACCGGAGCCGCCCGAGGCATTGGACAGGAATACGTTCGCGCCCTCGCCGCGGCGGGTGCCCGGCCGGTCGCGGCAGATGTAAATGATTGCGCCGAGACAATCGAGCTCGCGAAGTCCGCCGGCGGTGAGGCCATAAGCGTCAAGTGCGATATTACGAACACTTCGTCGACCGACGCGATGGTGCACACGGCGACGAGAGCCTTCGGCCGCGTCGATGCGCTCATCAACAATGCGGCGCTTTACGGAGGCCTCCGCGGTGGACGATTTGACGCGATCACCGAGGCGGATTGGGATGCCGCCATGAACGTTAACGTCAAAGGCATCTGGAATTGCTGCAAGTCCGCCGTCCCGGCGATGCGTGCCGTCGGCGGCGGCAGCATTGTCAATATCGCCTCGCTGGCCGCGACCTTCGGAACGCCGTTCGTCCTGCACTACACCACGTCGAAAGCAGCGGTGATCGGCATGACGCGCGGACTTGCGCGCGAACTCGGTCGCGACAATATTCGTGTCAATGCCGTCGCGCCGAGTGCCGTGATCACCGAAGGAACCCGCGAGTTCTTCGCCGACAAGCTCGACAAGGCGCTCAATGTCGTCAAGGCCGGTCAGGCAATTCAACGCAACCTTCAGCCGAACGATCTGTCCGGTACAATTCTCTGGCTGGTTTCCGACGCGTCCGCCTTTGTCACCGGGCAAACAATCTCGGTGGATGGCGGAACGGTGATGAACTGAGCAACGGTCCATTGGGAGAAAACGATGTCGACAGCCGCCGTCAAGGAAACGAAGCCTGCAACCATTTCGCAAGCCACACGCGACTTTGTCGCTGCGCCGCGCATGATGTTGATCGACGGCGAATGGGTGCAAGCCGTGAGCGGCCGCACTCTCCCCGTGTTCGACCCGTCAAGCGGAGACCAACTGGCGTCGGTGCCGGCCGGCTCGGCCGCGGATGTCGATCGTGCGGTCGCGGCCGCGCGGGGCGCCTTTGAGGGCGCTGACTGGCGAAAATTCCGGCCTGTCGATCGCGAGCGGATTGCTCTTGCGCTTGGCTGACGAGGTCGAAGCGCACGGCGACGAGCTCGCCGAACTCGAATGTCTGGATAACGGCAAGAGTTTCGCGCTGGCCCGGCGCGTCGACTTGAAGAACACCGTCGAGTTTCTGCGCTACATCGCGGGCTGGGCGACCAAGATCGAGGGAACGACGGTCGACGATCTTCGTTCCCGCGATTCCCGGCGTGATAGCGAATATTATCGCCTATACGCGCGAGGAGCCGGTCGGCATCGTCGGCGCGATTATTACCTGGAACTTTCCGCTGATGATGAGCAGCCTTCGAAGATCGGCCCGGGCTGAGCTACCGGCTGCGCGGTCGATGTTCAAGCCCGCCGAGGAGACGCCGCTGACCACGCTGCGTCTTCAGGGGAGCTGCTGCTGAAGGTCGATTACCCAAAAGGCGTTCGTGAATATCATCGCCGGGGAAGGCCTCGAGGACGCAGGTGCGCCACTGGCGGCGCATCCGGCATCGACCGGAGTTCGCGTTCACGGGTGACAACCGAAGGTTCGCGCAAGCTCGTCGGCAGAGGCAGCGATGGACGACGTCGACCCACGTATGCGCTCGAGCTCGAAGGAAGTCTCCAGTCATCGTGCTGGAGCGATGCCGACCCAGCCGCGGTGATCGGCGGAGCCGCCGAGCGCGATCTTTTTCAATCAGGGCCAGGTCTGTACCACCGGCTCGCGTCATCTCGTGCAAAAGAAATTGTTCGAGCCAGTTCATTCACGGCATTGCCGACAGTGCCCGAAGAGAGATTCGGCTTCGGCTTCGCCTCGATTCCCGCGACGCAGATCGCGCCGTTGGTATCCGAACGGCATCGCGATCGCATGTGGAGCTATATCGAGGTCCGGCGAGGCGCGAGGCGCCCGCCCGGTGGCCGGAGCCACGCGGCCGGAACGGGCCCGGTTACTTTGTCCGGCCGACCGTGTCAGTTGACGCCCGGACAGGGCGCATGCGCATCGTGCAAGAGGAGATTTTCGGACCCGTCCTGGTCGCCATGCCATTTGAGGATCTGGACGAAATCGCCCGCAAAGCCAACGATTCACCGTTCGGTCTCAGCGCCAGCATCTGGTCGCGCGACCTTAGCAAGGTTCACCGCCTGGTGCCGAAGATCAAGGCCGGGACCGTGTGGGTCAACTGCCACAACTTGATCGATCCGGCGTTGCCCTTCGGAGGCTACAGGCAATCGGGGATTGGCCGTGAAATGGGCCGCTCTGTCATAGACCTCTATACCGAAACCAAGTCTGTCTGCATGGCCATCTAGCCGGCAGCGGCGTGCAGCGCCTCACGACTATCGACGAATTCGATTTTTCGGACGTCATTCGTCCGGGAGACCGGATCATCTTCAGTCAGGGTACCGCCGAGCCGCGAACCCTGACCGAGCGTCTCGTCGCACAGAAGGACGAACTGCCGCCGTTCGAAGTTTTTCTCGGCGTGCAATTCGCCGACACGTTCCACCCGGATTGCACCGCCGGGATCACCTTTACGAGCTATGGCGCCGTTGGCAAGGCTGCAGCGCTTGCCAGAGTAGGCCGGCTCAACGTCATCCCATCGCACTACGGATGGCTGTCAGAGGCATTCGCTCGCGGCGAACCGCGGGCCGACGTCGCGCTGCTCCAGCTGGCGCCGCCACCGGCCGATGCGGTCCTATAGCCTTTCGCTTGGAAACGACATTGCGGCGCAGGCTGCGCGTCAGGCGCGGGTCATCATTGCTGAGGTAAATCCTGATGCTCCCTGGACGCACGGCGCGGAGTTGCCGTCAAACCTTACGCCAGACGTCTTTGTTGAGGCGCGACATAGGCCGATTGAGCTGCCGCCTGCCCGCACAGGACCAACCGGCAGGCAATTGCGCGGATCGTCGCCGGGCTCATTCCCGACGGCGCCACGCTGCAATTCGGAGTCGGCACGAATCCCGGACGCCGTGTTGTCGCAGCTTTCCGATCATCGCGACCTCGGCATCCACTCAGGCCAAGTCGCCGACGGCATTGTCCCGTTGATCGAGACGGGCGTCATCACCAATGCGAGAAAGCAAATCAATCCGGGGGTTTCCGTTTGCGGTTCGTTGTTCGGAACGCGACGTCTCTACGATTTCGCTCATCTCAATCCGGCAATCAGCGTCCGCGCGCCATCGGAAACGCACAACAGCAACCTTATCGCGCGCATTGATCGGTTCGTCGCAATCAATTCGGCGATCGAGGTCGATCTGACCGGCCAGGTGAACGCCGAGGAAGCCAATGGCGTTTATGTCGGCGCCCTTGGCGGGCAGCTCGACTTCGTTCGCGGCGCCAACGCTTCGGCGGGTGGGCGCGCCATTATCGCGCTCCCGGCTACGGCACGTGAAGGCACCGTCAGCCGCATCGTTCCATCTCTAACCACCGTTACCTGCCCGCGCGGAGACGTGGACGCGATCGTGACCGAATTCGGCATCGCCGAACTTCGCGGGCAATGGCTCAGTGAGCGGCGGCGCCGCATGATCGCGATCGCAGCTCCGCAATTCCGTGATCGTCTTGCGGCCGTCCGGGAATGACCGGCTAAGCAAGTCGGACACACCGCCATCCGCCCCTCTTTTCCGTTGACAATGATCCGTGAACCACCGATCATAATTTTTAAAAAGCGCATAAAGCTGTCGATCGGCGGGGAGGCGGGCATGGCTGACGTTCAAAGGCGAGAACCTGGGCGGCCGACCCGGACATTGAACGCGCAGAACCTTCGCCCTCGCGCCATTGCGCTCCGTGACTAGCGATGCTCGCGCCGCCCACGCAAACGCCTTCGCTCGTCCCGCACGCGTCATTTCACGTCGACGGCTGCGACACGGTGCCAAAGCTGTTCTGGGCTAAGGCGCAGCAGCGCGGCGACGCCGTGGCGATGCGCGAGAAGGAATTCGGTCTCTGGAACCCGATTACATGGAAGGAATACGGCGAGCGGTCGAAACTTGCAGGTCTTGGCCTTAAGAGCCTCGGATTAAATCGCGGCGACGTCGTCTCGATCATCTCCGAAAACCTTCCCGAATGGCTCTACACCGACATGGGTACGCTCGGCGTCGGCGGTGTCACCAACGGCATTTACACGACCAACTCGGCCAAGCAGGTCGAATACATCGTTAACGACAGCCGGACCAAATTCTTCTTTGCCGAAGACGAGGAGCAACTGGACAAAATTCTCCTGTCGCGCGCCAATTGTCCGTTGCTCGCCAAGATCATCGTCTTCGACATGGAAGGGCTGCTTCACTTCAAGGACCCGCAGGTCATCTCGTTTGACGAATTGCTCCGGCTTGGCGGCGAATATGAGCGCTCGGATCCCGGCTTGTGGCAGCGGGAGCTCACGCTGGCGTCGCCCAACGACCTCGCGGTGCTTATTTACACGTCGGGCACCACGGGGCCGCCGAAAGGCGCGATGATCAGCCATCGCAACATCATATTTCACATCGCCAGCGCGGAGGTGTTCTGCGAGAGCGTGCCTGGGGACGAATTGCTCTCCTTTCTGCCTCTTTGTCACATCGCGGAGCGCAAGTTCAGCGTCTTCTATCCGCTCAGGACCGGCGCTGTGATCAACTTAATCGAGAGCCTGGACGCCGTTTTGGAGAATGCGCGCGAGGTTTCCCCGACCTGGTTTTTCGCCGTGCCGCGCATCTGGGAGAAGTTTTATTCCGACGTCACGATCAAGATGTCGGACGCGACCGTCGTCGGAAAACTCGCCTATAACGCAGCCATCGGCATCGGCAAAGCAAGAGCACGTCGCAGTCTCGCCGGTGAGAAAATCCCCGCCTACTTGAACGTCGCCTTTTGGCTCGCCGACAAGCTCGTCCTCCACAACATCAAAGTCTATCTGGGCTTGCGCCGCACCCGCATCCTCGGCACCGGCGCAGCGCCGATCTCGCCCGACCTCATCGGCTGGTATCACGCCTTGGGGCTGGATATGCGCGAGATCTATGGCCAGACCGAGAACACCGGCATCTCCACGGTGATGCCGAGGCGCAAGAAGCTCGGCACCGTCGGTACTCCTTTGCCGGGCACGCAGATTACTCTATCCCTGCAGAACGAGATCCTGGTGCGCGGACCGCACGTATTCCTCGGCTATCTCAACAACGAAGCCAAAACCGCCGAGACCATCGTCGATGGCTGGCTGCATACCGGTGACGTAGGCGAGATCGACGACGAGGACTACGTCCGGATCACCGATCGAATGAAAGACATCATCGTCACTTCCGGCGGCAAGAACATCACGCCCTCGGAAATCGAGAATCAGCTGAAGTTCTCGCCGTTCATCGCCGACGCCGTGGTCATCGGCGACAAGCGCAAGTACCTGAGCTGTCTCATCATGATCGATCACGACAACGTCGTGAAATACGCGCAGGACCGCGCTGTACCGTTCACCAACTACGCGTCGCTGTGCGCCGCGAAGGAAGTGCGCAGCCTGATCGAGGCCGAGATCTCCAAGGTCAACAAGAATCTCGCGCGTGTCGAAACCGTCAAGCGGTTTGCGCTGATCGATCAGCTGCTGACGGCCGAAGATGACGAACTAACACCTACGATGAAACTAAAGCGGAAGTTCGTCAATGAGAAGTACAAGGCGCTCATCGACGCCATGTATGAAGAACGAAGCTGAGGAAAGTTCCAGGAGGAAACGCATGAGAAATATCTCGTTGATCGCCGGTCTCGCCGCGGCGTTGTTTGCCACGACCGCAGCAAGCGCGCAGGAAGTCGTGTGGAAGACGCAGGGCGTCACGGCGGACGAAATCGTCCTCGGCATGCATGCCGATCTGTCCGGCGTCGCCGCAACGTTCAGTGTCGGCGTCGTCAACGCGTTTAGAATGCGCATCGACGAGGTCAACGCCGCCGGCGGCATCAACGGACGAAAGTTGCGATTGGTGGTCGAGGATACTGGCTACCAGGTGCCGAAAGCGATCCAGGCTGCAAACAAGCTCATCAATCGCGACCGGGTATTCGCGATGATCGGCAATCTCGGTACGCCACAGAATAACGCCGTGCTGCCCGAGCAGTTGAAGGCCGGCGTTCCCAATCTCTTTCCGATCTCGTGGGCGGAGTCGATGTCGAAGCCGCTCAACCCGCTCAAATTCGCGATTTACGCCCCATACGTGGACCAGATCCGCGCCGCCGTGAAGTACATGGTGGAGAAGAAGGGCAAAAAGACCGTGTGCGCAATGTATCAGGACACGGACTTCGGCAGTGAAGTGTTTAACGGTGCCAAAAGCCAGCTCGACGCGATGGGAATGAAGTTTGCGGCGGCTACGACGCACAAGCCCGCCGATCAGGACTTCACGGCGCAACTGACGAAGCTGCACGACGCCAACTGCGATCTGATTACCATGGGCACCATCGTGCGCGACACGATCATCCCTTATTCCACGACCCGCAAAATGGGATGGAACGTGGATATGATCGGGACGTCGGCGAGCTATGATCTAGCGATTTCGGGCGTGCAGGGCGGCACCACCGAGGGCTACTATTCCACCGGGTTCTTCGACGCCCCGTATCCCGACACGGCGCGGCCGGCTGCGGCTGCGTGGATCGCTGCGTATAATAAGCGGTACAACATCGATCCGACCATTCAAGCCGGTCTCGGCCAGGTCATCATCGATCTGACCGTGAAGGCCATCGCGAACGCCGGACCGGACCTCACGACGCAAAAATTGGTCGAGGGGATGGAGAAAATCCACAACTATCAGGACATCTTCGGCGGGCCTCCGCAGGGCTTTTCCGCCACCGAACATGTGTCGTCGCATGAATCGGTCATCTATCGAGTTGAAAAGGGGCGTTGGGTGCGTCTGCTCGACAGTCCCGGCAGCGCGAAGTGAAAGAGCGCAAAGAAAGGAAGGTATTCGACAAGCTCTGCAGCGACTGAACAGCACGGAATTGTGACGGGCGCGTCAGTCGCGAGGGTTACGGCTCTGGTTCAGTTTTCGTGGGCGGTGGTTCAGCTGCCGCCCACGGTCGATGGAAGGAGCGGCGTCGCTGGGGGCGCCCGACACGGTGCGAGGAACAATAACAATGCAACATTCAACGCAGGTAGAATTGATCAAACGCGTCTTCGACATGCACGATCGAAAAACGACGTCAATGGGCGACGGCATCTATCGCAATCCCATCTCCGATTACACGTGCATGGAACAGGCCAAGCTGGAGCAGCAGCAATTGTTTCGCGACTATCCGCTCGTGGTTTGCCTGTCGTCGCACATTCCCAATCCCGGCGATTACGTGACTGACGAACTCTCCGGCGTGAGGGTGCTGGTCACGCGCAACAGCGAACATAAGGTGCGGGCGTTTCTCAATGTCTGCCGGCATCGCGGAGCACAGGTCGTCCACGGCTGCGGGTCGGGAAAGAAGGCCTTCGTTTGCCCCTACCATGCTTGGAGTTACGATCTCGACGGGCGCCTGCGCAGCCGTGGGCCCTCTGACGCGTTCCCGGACATCTCTGCCGACAACGCGAGCCTGGTGCCAATTCCTGCTGCGGAAAAACACGGGATCATCTGGGTCAAGAACTCGCCTGGTCCGGATCTCGACACGGACGATCTCCTGCAAGGCGTCGGGCCCGAACTGGCGTCGTTCAAGCTCGACACAACCTGCCACTACCAGACGGCGAAGTTGCACAAGCGCATGAACTGGAAGCTGGTCATCGACACCTTCCTCGAGACTTGGCACATCGGCACGCTGCACCGGCAGACGGTGGCGCCGATTTTTCAGCCCAACATCAATGTATTCGATGCTTTCGGGCGCAACGGGCGTTTCATCCTGCCGCGCCGCAGTATCCTGGAGCTGCGAGACCAGCCCGAGTCGGAGTGGGACCTCCTGAAACATTCGGCGATCATCTATCTGCTGTTCCCGAATACGTTGATCGTCTGGCAAGGCGACCACATCGAAACCTGGCGATCGTTTCCGAAGGGGCTCTCAACAGAAGAATGCATCGCGGAAGCCGCGCTCTACTCGCCCAAGCCGGCGACTACCGAGAAAGCAAAGCGGCATTGGGATAAGAACATGCGGCTGTTGTTGGCGACGGTCGAGGAGGAGGACTTTCCCGTTTGCCTCGACATTCAGCGCGGCTTCCGGTCCAACGCCCAAAACCACATTACCTTCGGCCGCAATGAGCCCGGCTTGACCCATTATCATCATGCGATGCGATCACTTCTTGGTTTGAACGAGGCGCCGGTCGTCCATGGATGATCGGCAAGCCAAGTCGTCGGACTTGCTTGCCAGCATGCGCCGGCCGATTTCACGCACTGGCGAGCATTGTGATCGCCGCCCACTCGGTGAATCATGCGGCGGCTGGACAAAAAATATACAAGACTTTGCGGTCCGGTCGCGGACCCGCTATAGCGATTGTCGGAGTTCCCGACGGTGAGGCCCGAACAGCGGATGCGAAAGTTGAAGCTCGTCAAAAAGCTGGGAAAAGCGCAGAAGCTTACCCGCGAAGAGAACAGACTCACATCCGTGCCGCTCTACTGGAAGCCGCCGCCAAGGTGGTCGGCGAAGTCGGCTATTCGGCCGCGATGGTGTCGACCATCACGCGCCGCGCCGGTGTCGCCCAGGGCACGTTCTACAATTATTTTAATTCGCGTCAGGATCTTTTCGATCAGTTGCTGCCGAGCATGAGCAACGAGATGCTCGACTTCATCAAAAAACGCTCGGCCGGCGCGCCTAACGACATCGCGCGCGAGAAGCTGCGCTTCGAAGCGTACTTCGCCTATCTACGCGAGCGACCAGAGTTCTACCGGATCCTCTATAAATCAGAGCTGTTCGCGCCGGAGGCATTTCAAAAGCACATCGATGTTATCGCGGAAGGCTACCGGCGCGTATTGCAGCGTGCAGTCAACTCCGGCGATGCGCATTCGGTCGATCCGCGCGAATACGAGGTCATTGCGTTCATATTGATGGGAGCGCGAAAATACCTCTCCAGCCGTTTCGCCCGCACCAACGGCGCTACCCGAGAATTGCCGGGCTTTGTTACGCGGGCTTATATGCGCTTTGTCTGTAATGGTTTTTGGGAAGCAGACGCGAACGTTGACAGCCTGTCGCTACCGGAACACACCACGCCGCCGATGTTCGCAGCCGATGGCCCACGGCGCAAGAAGAACGCCTAATTGGTTCTCATCAGCACCCTCTGGCCCGTGGATTTGGCCGAATCGGGTGAGACCCTCCGTATCCTTAAGCGACAACCGGTGTCGGGAATCAGGCACTATGCCGCTGCCGATATTGCGGTAAGCTTGCGCTTACTGCGCGCCTTTCGCGATATCGCGAGCGCCACAGAGCACGACGACCTGCGTACTAAACTTATCGATCGCGCCAAGCGCGTAACGGCCTCAATGCAGGGCTGGTCGCGCGTTGTTGGACATGACGCAAACCGAGCTCGCGGATCTCGCGGGGCTGGGACTTTCTACCGTCGTCGACTTCGAGAAAGAGAGACGGCAGGTGTCGGCGGCGGCAATTCAGGCCGTGCAACAGGCTTTAAATCGTGCTGGAATTGAATTCATCGAGGAAAATGGCGGCGGACCAGGTGTCCGGTTACGAAAGCGGCAACAGAAAAAAGGCTAGGGGCCCCTCGACATGCGCTGAATGAGATTAGAGGGCGCTTCGCACCTACGAAGAAATAGTGGCCGCCCGGAGTGCCACGGGTGATCCTTGGCCGTTCAACCCGTTCTCGCGAAGCAAAGAAGACGCGGCCTACGAAACAAACCCAATTTCTCGGACGTGCAGAAGCCGCGACCAATAGGATTGGACCTCAGGGAAGGGCCGGCCGCTCATGGCGAAATGCTTTAGGCTTTGAGCCAGTCGGCGACTGCGGTGCAGTTGATCGCCGATTACTCCGATGGTTTGAACCAGCATCCCCGATTGCCGCAATAAGTTCCGCAGCATCCGGCGTTGCTCGCGCGGATCGGACTCCTCGCTCAGCCAGCGGCCGTAGGCGCTCGATGGCAGAAGCGGGCCTTGGTCGGTTAACACTACCTTAATGCGGCGCAGCGGATGGTCCCAACGACAGCAACCGCCTCGGAGACCGCCACTTATGATGCCCGAACACCGAGTACATCTGGAGGACGAGCCCTGTCCGGTCGCCGATCAAATGCTTGGCGAGATGTATCGCGCGAGCGCGCAAGGGCTGAACAAACTCATTGCCACAGTGTCGCCAACAGTAAGGGTCTTGCTTGCTGTGTATTGCTATCGCCGCGCGCACCTTGCGTCGATCGGACTGGCGATCGCGGCGAGCTGTGAGAAAGACGAGCTCGCTTCGGCTGGGGGTAACGCTGGCGCGGCGTTGTTCGAGCGATCCCGGGAAATCCCCAACGGCGTTGTCCTTTGATGCCCACACTGCCAGGCGCCCAAAAATTACTCTGGCGATCGGACCACTTCGGCGGTTGAGTCCAATCGATCGCGATGAGGATTAGAGTTTGACTATTCCTTCCGATACACCCATCTACTGGGTAATCGGTTCGTCGACATCGCGTGTGGTCGGTACATACCGCAACAGCGAGTGAGCTGATCGGCTCCAGGCATCGGCCAGCGCTTTTTCAAAAAACCGTTTTTCCGCTGCGAAGAGTGCAGTGGAACGTGATCAACAGCGGCGTGTACGTCGTCCTGCGAGTCGCGGCAGAATTTCGACTATTATCAGGGAGTGAGCCATGCAGAATGGCCCAAAAATAGTGCCCAGTAGCCACCGCGCCAAATCGGCGAGGCCATACGACAACCGTTCGAAGCAATGGAGATCGCATATTGCCCGCCCTAACTCGACGGGGGGCTTTCAACACGCGCAGAGAAGCTATGAGCGCTATCTCGCACTAGCCCAAGCCGAAGTCCAATCGGGCAACGAAATTGCGGCCGAAAACTATTACCAGCACGCGGAGCATTATTTCAGATCGATGTCGGTAGGCCGAGAAACGGCATAGGAGAACGCACGGCGTCGAGCCTCGGCCTTGCTGAGATGTCCACAATGCCTGACTACAGCCTTGCTATCAAAAACAAAGGACGCCCACCCAAATCTTGGCGATGGGAAATTTATGAAGCCGGAAAGAGCAAGCCGGTGCGGCAATCTGAATTTTTTGAAACAATGTCCGAAGCTACCCGCCTGGGCAAAGCGGCGCTGGCAGAGCTCCGGGCCAGCCAGGCGGGTTGATGCGGCGCAACGCTACGTCGGCCGTTGAGGGTAGATCCAAAGCGCCCCACGCCCGGTCGATAGAGGATTCGCGCCTTCGTGCGGCAATTGAGGCGACACGTCGCCGCCTACTTTTCGAACCTAGCGCCGACCAGTTCCCCTATTCGCCAAATAACTACGCATCGGCGCTCAACTACGTTTCTCTCAAACAGCGTGAACTGATCGGAGGCCAATCCGCCGGGGACGACCAGCCGCACGCCCGTATCGGAGATATCCCTGATTATGCAGTCACGCACGCCGGGCCTCTCCTGAAATTTGGCCGGTCGATTCACAATTTGTCGATGGGCCGCGCGCCTTTCCTTCAGCATTGAGCGACCTTCAGGAATAACAAGAACAATAGGTCATCAAATACTTTAACGTAGGTTCAATAAATCCAGACGAACAATCGTAAAAATGCGGCTAACAACACGTCTGTTAGCACAAGCCAGTGCGAGCGCGACGCCAGGAATAATAGCTGCGCACATGTCGACGGTAGCAGCGCTAAAGAGGGCGTTAGACGGAGCCGGCGTGGAGTTCATCGACGAGAACGGCGGTGGACCAGGTGTCCGGTTACGAAAGCGGCAACAGAAAAAAGGCTCGGGCTCCCCCGAGAATGCGCTGAATGAATTAGAGGGCGCTTCGCACCTACGGAAAAATAGTTGGCTGCCAGGAGTGTGCCACAGGTGATCCTTGGCCGTTCAACCCGTTTCTCGCGAAGCAAAGAAGACGCGGCCTACGAAACGAACCCAATTTCTCGGACGTGCAGAAGCGCGCGACCAATAGGATTGGACATCAGGGAAGGGTCGGCCGCTCATGGCGAAATGCTTTAGGCTTTGAGCCAGTCGGCGACTGCGGTGCGGTTGATCGCCGATCACTTCGATGGTCTGAACCAGAATCCGCGAGTGCCCCAGCAAGTTCCGCAGCTTCCGGCGAATGTCCGAAGTTGAGGCATAACGGAAGACGAAGAAATCACGCAAGGTCGCTTTTTGCAGCTGAGACATGCGGGGCTTACATGCCGACCTGCTGTATTGTTAAAGAACAAAAATTAGGATGGCTTTCGCCATCGACTTCACCAAAGGCGCAAAGGAGCGATGATCAAAAAGCTTGGGCAGAAGGATGTGTTTCGCATGAGGGATGAGAGAAAGAATGGCCGACGGCCGTTGCCGGCCACCCGTTTCATCGCGCTAGGACTTCAGCTGCTGGACGCCGAGATCACCTCGCCAAACAGCTTCCAGGTAGAACCATCGAACTTCATCAATTGCATCTGCTTGATCGGGGCAAAATCAGTGGCGCTGGTCGAGACGGTAATGCCCGGCAGCAACATCGGTAGCTTCAGATCATGGATATTGGCTACCTGCCTCATCAGGTTCGCCCGAGTAAGATCATCGCCGCACGCTTTCAGCACGGCGACCATCGCCTGACTCACCGTATAAGCGTAAACATTGTTGTTGTCGGCGACACTGGCCGATGCATTATATTTGTGCATCCAGGCCAGCCATTCTTTGTATTCGGGTGTGCCCTGCCACTGCGGATCGGTGGGGTCTTTGACATACCCCGCCGAGATGATGCCGATACCTTTCTCGAGACCTGCCGGCTCCATCACCGTTTTCACGGACAGTGATACGTTGTTGAGGAAATGCGTCGGCCTCCAGCCGATGTCGTAAACCTTGCGGATCGCTTGCGTCGCGAATTTGTTGATGGCTGCCGTGAGCAGGACATTAGCGCCGCTCGCCTGCAGCGCCACGATTTGTGAATTGACGGTCGCATCGGTGGTCTCGTAGGTCTGCGTGGCCACGATCATCTTATCGGCCTTGTCGCCCAATCCGTCGCGCAAGCCGATGAGGTAGTCCTTGCCGTAATCGTCGTTCTGATAGAGCACGGCGATCTTGGCGTCCGGCATGTGCTTTAGGATGTAGTGAGCATAAATGCGCGCCTCGATCTGATAGCTGGGTTGAAAGCCGATCGTCCATGGGTAGTGCTTGGGATCATTCCACTTGTTGGCGCCGGTGGCGACGAAAAGTTGCGGCACCTTGTTGTCGTTCAAATAGCCCCGAACAGCGGAATTGGGCGGCGTGCCGAGCGTATTGAACGTCGCCAGCACGCGGTCTTCCTCGACCAACCGGCGTATCGCTTCGACTGTTTTCGGCGGGCTATAGGCGTCATCACGCACGATGAAGTCGATCTTGCGGCCGTTGATGCCGCCCTGATCATTGATCATGGCGAAGTAGGCAGCGTCCGATTTGCCGATGGCGCCGTAACTCGAAGCCGGGCCGCTATAGGGCATGGTGCTGCCGAGCTTGATTTCGGTATCGCTGGCGCCGGGTCCGTATTGCCCGGCTGCCAAAGCCAGTCCTCCTGCGACAGCAAGGCCGACTGGCGATAAAGCTGTCACGAAGGTCCATTTCACTATCATGGATTTCCTCCGTTTGCGCTTTCCTCCGCTGTACGCCCATAGTCCGCACGCCGTTTTGAGCAGTGCGGTTCAGGTCTTCGAGTGCCGCCCAGCTTTGTGGGCGTCCCTCATTGATTCTTGCTGTTGAACTTCAGAGTATCGGCCTGCCGACAGCATGTGCGCTGCCACTGAAAAAGGGGATTTCGGCGCGTCCCGCTGGCAGCTCTCAGAGGATTTTTTAAATCTTATATCGCTGGGCGGGTGATGAGTCGATGTCAGATTGTGGTCGTTCGCCGCAGAGAGGGCGTCTGGGATGTCGGTTCGGGCCTCTTATCGGGCCGTGACGCGAAGGAGCTCGAATGTCCGCTTTCGCGCCCCGGATCCGGCCGAGCGGCAGGTTGCTCGAGACCTTGAGTGCCAGGTGACTGATCGAGAAGATGCCGGCTGCGAGGCCGAAAATAGCGCCGTTCAATCTTCAGATCTAAAGTAACCGAACCTTGGCGAAGCCAATGTTGAATCGATTGATGATCGCGAACGTGCGGCAGGTGAGAAGAAAGGGTATGAGCCGCCAGGCCACTTTTTTGTGAAGTTGATCCTCCACGACGCCTGACATCGTTTCCTTCCGCTCCGCTTTGATTTTCAGAGCCGCGGGCCGGTGGAAGGACTCGGAGGATCATCCGTCCATTTTTATGTTCTTCGTTCCAGCCTTTGGGGGTCATTCGCCATTAGATCACCCCATTGCGGCGCAGCGCGGCGATGTCCTCTTTGGTTTTGTGAAGCAGGGATGACAGCACTAACTCCGTGTGCTCGCCGAGCAAGGGCGGCGCTTGATCATAGGCTGGCGGCGTCCCGGTAAGGCGCAGCGGGCTTGCGACTGTGGGAGCCAAACCGCCATCGGCGCGGCGCAGATCAACACGTAACGAGCGATGGCGTACCTGCGGATCGGCGAAAACCGCCGCATAGTCATTGATAGGACCGCAGGGCACGCCCTTGGCCTCAAGCCTCTCCAACCACTCGACCAACGGGCGGCCGAGCATCGTTCGGACTAGCTCAGGGATCAGCTCCGCTCTGCCGGTGACCCGGCCGGTGACGGCAGCGTAGCGCGGATCAGCGGCGAGGTCGGGCCGGGCGATTGCCTCGCAGAAGCGCTGCCACTGCACGTCGTTGCCCACGGCCACGACTATATCCGCGTCGGCCGTCGCGAATACCTGATACGGCACCAGGCTCGCATGTTCGTTGCCATATCGCTTAGGCACCTTACCGGTCGTAAGAAAACCGGTGGCTTGGTTGCCGCCGATCGCCACGATGCAATCGAGCAATGCCATGTCGATGTATTGGCCTTGACCGCTGATCAGCCGGTGGTTCAACGCTGCCAAGATGGCGATCGTCGCGTACATCCCCGTCAAAACGTCGGCTACGGCGATGCCGACTTTTTGCGGGCCGCCGCCCGGACGATCGTCCCTCTCCCCAGTGATACTCATCAGCCCGCCCAGCGCCTGGAAAACGAAGTCGTAGCCCGGCTTGTGAGCCGACGGTCCATCCTGGCCATACCCAGTGATGGAGCAGTAGACGAGGCCAGAGTTCACCTCCCGGAGTGAGTCATAATCGAGCCCGTACCGTTTGAGGTCGCCGACCTTGTAGTTCTCGACCAGTACGTCGCATGACTTGGCGAGCTCGCGCGCCAACGCTTGGCCTTCTGGCGAAGCCAGATTGAGTGTGACCGATTTCTTCCCGCGGTTGGTAGCGGCGTAATAGGTCGAGTCCGGTCCGTCCTTCCCGTCCGGCTGCTTCAACCAAGGCGGCCCCCAACGGCGTGTGTCGTCGCCTCGGTCCGGTCGCTCAACCTTGATCACCTCTGCGCCCAAATCGGCGAGGTTCTGGGTACACCACGGTCCGGCTAGCACGCGCGACAGATCCAGCACCCGGATATGGGACAATGCTCCCGCCATTTGAGTTGTTCTCCCCGTGTTCGTTTGACGCCGCGTGCTTATGGGGCATCTGCGACCAATTTCGCATTCGGTGGGAACTCCACCATGGCCTCTCCCGTCGCGACGGCTTCAGCCCCGGTCGTTGCGCATCTCGACGTCAAGCAAGACCCAACGGCTCTTATGCGTCGTGAGCGTTCGGGTGATGCGGGCGCGCGGCACGATGATGTCACCCGGCTTCACAGGCAGGCGCCAACGGGTCTCAAGTCGCCGGTGAACGGCATCATGCGCGTACGCCCAATCGGTCAGCATCCGGGTCAGCAGACCAAAATTGGTCATGCCATGCATAATGATCCCGCCAAAACTGGTCTTGCCAAAGCTGCCTTGCATGTAGTTGTCGTCGAGGTGGAGCGGGTTGTAGTCGAGCGAGGCATTGCAGAACTCGCGGATGGTCTCTCGGGTGGGTGCGAAGGGCTGGCCCACAATTTCTTGCCCAACCACAAGGCTTTCGAAATGCGTCATGGCATATCCCTTCTATTGCGGCCGGATCGTCCAGCCGCGCCCGCTGCAGATGACCTCGTCATGATCGTTGAAGAAGACGTTGTCATGGATGGCGAACAGCCGATTTTTCCGAATGAATTTGTCCAGGCATCGGGCCTGCAGACGAATGGTATCTCCGGGCCGTGCAGGAACGTTGTAGCTCCAGCTCTGGCCCGAATTGATCGTGCCCGGGCTGCGCATCCAGTCGTCGACTGGCGTGCAGCTAAACATCAGTAGAATATGGATGCTGGGTGGCGCGATTAGGCCGCCGTAACGGCTCCGCCGAGCATATTCCTCGTCGAAATACAGCGGATGCTGATCTCCAACCGAGCGGCAGTAGCGTTGGATAGCCTCTAAGGTTAGCAAGTAGGGAATAGTTGGCCGCGGTTCTCCCGGGACCAAGTCGTCCCAGCTCTTTCGTGCGGCGGCATCCTTCCAGAAATCCGTCTCGAAGACGGGCTCGCCCTGCAGGTCCATGGCGGCACTCCATTTTTGTCGGATCAAACAGAATGATAAATAGACCACTACAAAGAGCAGTGCACCTGGGGTTTCTCAGCCGCCGAACGAGCAGGAAACGACGGACAGGGGGTTGTTATGAGAGCGGGTATCAATCGGCAGATTCTGCTGGTGGAGAAGCCGTCGGGCAAGCTTGGGCTCCAGCATTTTCGCCTCGTCGAAAGCGAGATTCCGAAGCCGAGCGACGGCGAGGTCCTCTTGCGCATAGCGCTACATTTCACTGGACGCCACCAATCGCGCCTGGATGCACGGAGCAACAAATCGAACGGCGGTGGAGCCCAACGCGGTCATGGTCGGGGGAAGCGTCGCTGAGGTGATCGAATCGAAGGCGCCGGGGTTCTCGCGACCCGCGATGTCGTATTCTCCGACACCGGCCAGCAAGATTACGCGGTCCTCGCCGCCGGGCAGCTCGTCAAGGTTTCCCGCGTGGATCCGATGATGCATTTTCTGAGCGTCTACGGAATTGCCGGCCTGACTGCCTATTTCGGTCTTTTGGATGTCGGTCGTCCGCAAGCGGGCGAAACCGTAGTCGTCTCGGCCGCCGCCGGCTCGGTCGGCTCGATCGTGGGTCAGATCGCCAAGCTCAAACGATGCCGCGTTGTCGGAATCGCAGGCGGCACGGAGAAAGGCTATCGGGGCAGCGGCCGTGCGGGAAACGTCCACGGCCTCATCTTTGCTATGTGCGTGGCGCTCTAATTGGAATAATTTAGCTATATCCGTATCTGGGACTGCTGCCATGAGCGCGCTGCGAAACCTCGCCCCTGCCGTCGCCGCGACCGGTTCCGACCTAATCGCGCCGGATTGCCGCGGACTTAACTTCTGGAAGATCGACCGGGCGCTCCGCGATCTGCTGATGCTGTACTTGGACGAGACGGCGCTCCGGCATTTCACGCCGCATTTTGAGCGTTTGGGCGAGTTGGCCGGCGGACGGCTCGACGAGCTCGCGCTGCAGGCGGATAAACACCCGCCGATGCTGCATCACCGCGACCGCTTCGGCCGCGACGACGACTGGGTCGAATATCACCCGGCCTATCGCGAAATGGAGCGTATCGGCTTCAGCGAGTTTGGCCTGCACGCCATGTCGCGGCAGACCGGCGTCCTCGGCTGGCCGGACATCGCGCCGCCGCTCGCCAAATACGCGCTGCAATATCTTTTCGCTCAGGCCGAGTTCGCATTGCTATGTCCGCTGTCGGTCAGCGACAGCTCGATCCTCCTGATCCAAAAGTACGGCGATGAGTGGGTGAAGCAACGTTATCTGCCGGGCATGCTGAGCCAGAACATGGACGCGCTGCTAAAGGGCGCGCAGTTCATGACTGAGAAGTCCGGCGGCTCCGATGTGTCCGGCATTTCTCTGACCGCCAATCGTGTCGGCGACCATTGGGAGCTGTGGGGCGACAAGTGGTTCTGCTCTTGCGCCGACCACGACATCATGCTGCTGCTCGCTCGCTGCCAGCGGCGCGCCCGCCGGCAATGCCGGCCTGTCGCTGTTCGTCATGCCGCGGCGGCTGGAAGACGGCAGCCGTAACCGCTACCGGGTGGTGCGTCTTAAGGACAAACTCGGCTCGCGCTCCATGGCCTCCGGTGAGACCATCATGGAAGGCGCTGTTGCCTATCTGCTCGGTGAGCCCGGCCGCGGCTTGAAGCAGATGATGGATCAGGTAAACCTGTCGCGCCTGTCGCACGGCTTCCGCGCCGCCGGCATGATGCGGCGCTGCCTGAACGAGGCGACTGCAGGTGGCACGCCACCGCCGCACTTTCGGCCGCACGCTGATCGATCACCCGCTGGCGCGGCGGCAGCTCCTCAAGCTCATGCTGCCGACGGAACAGGCGCTGTCGGTCGCGGTCGCCGCCGCCGTGGCGATGACGAACGGCGACGAGGCGCAGCTGCGCATCCTGACGCCGCTGGTGAAATACCGCGCCTGTCGCGACAACGTGCCGGTCGCCACCGGCGCCATGGAGATGCGCGGCGGCAACGGCTACATCGAGGACTGGGCCAACGCCAAGCTCGTGCGCGACGCCCATCTCGGCCTGCTGTGGGAAGGAACGTCGAACGTCAACGCACTTGACATCATCCGCCGCGCTGTTGGCCGCGAGCGCGCGCACGCGGCGTTCGCCGACGCGCTGCACAGGCCGACTCGATCAGGCGCCGATTCCCGATCAGTTCCGCGGCCGCGTCGCTGCGCTGGTCGATCGTGCCGTCCGTTTCGCCGATGCCGTGGCCAAGCTGCCGAATGCGGAAGCCTCCTGCCGCCGCGCTGCAAGCGCGCTGTACCACGCCGCCAGCGCCGCGCTGCTGGCCGCCGAGGGCGCCGAACTGGGCAGCCGCGGCGGCGACGCCCGGCGCCTGCTGCTTGCCCGCCTGGTGCTCGACCACCGCCTCGGCAACGCCGATCCCTTCGCCTTGCCCGACGACCGCTGGGAGGAGGCCGTCACCGCCAAGCTGCTGGACGACGATTCGGTTTCGCTGTCGGAGGTCACGTCGCTATTGGCCGCCTGATTTCCATTGCCGAGGACGCCAGTCACCTCGAGTGATCTATGCACGGCGCGCACAAACCAATCGATGACGCGAGGCTCGAGGCGTATTCGATGCGGCTCGAGGATATCGATGTAAGTCGGCCGGAATTGTTTCGCCGTAATACCTTCTGGCCGTATTTCGAACGGCTGCGGAGGGAAGCTCCGGTGCATTATTGTCCGCAGAGCCGCGTCGGTTCTTATTGGTCGGTGACCAAGTACAAGGACATCATGAATGTGGAGACCAATCATCGGATCTTTTCGTCCGACGTGAACCTCGGCGGCATCGGTATCCAGAACACAAAGCCGGACTACCGCCGCGAGAGCTTTATCGCCATGGACGAACCGCGGCACGGTCAGCAGCGCAAGACCGTGGCACCGATGTTCCAGCCGCAAAATCTCGAGCAACTCGCGAACACAATTCGTGTCCGGGCCCGCGAGATTCTGGATCACTTGCCGCGCAACGAGACTTTCGACTGGGTCGATCGAGTCTCGGTCGAGCTGACGACTCAAATGCTGGCCACGCTGTTTGATTTTCCATGGGAGGAGCGCCGCAAACTGACCCGCTGGTCTGATGTGGCGACTGCGGCGCCCGGAAATCGCAAGGTCATCGCATCGGAAGCGGCGCGTGACGCAGAACTGCAGGAATGCGGCGCCTATTTCAAGGAACTGTGGAACGAGCGTATCAAGCAGCCGCCGAAGACCGATCTCCTCTCGATGATGGCGCACAGCGAAGCCATGCGGGACATGGATCCGAAGAACTTCCTCGGCAACCTCATCCTGCTGATTGTCGGCGGCAACGACACGACGCGCAATTCGCTCTCGGGCAGCGTTTACGCGCTCAATCTCTTCCCCGACCAGTACAGAAAACTTCGGGAGAATCATGCGCTCGTCCAAAACCTCGTGCCCGAAACCGTCCGCTGGCAGACGCCGCTTGCCCACATGCGCCGGACGGCTCTGGTCGATACCGAGATTGCCGGCAAGCAGATCAAGAAGGGCGAAAAAGTGGTGATGTGGTACGTCTCGGGAAACCGCGACGAGGACATGTTCGAGAACGCCGATGATTTTGTCATCGAGCGGCGCAACGCGCGTAATCACATCGCCTTTGGCTTCGGAATCCACCGCTGTCTCGGTCTGCGTCTCGCCGAATTGCAGCTTCGGATCGTGTGGGAGGAGATCCTGCAACGCTTCGAAGCGATCGACGTCGTCGATGAGCCGACGTGGATCTATTCAAATTTCGTGAAGGGTTACGAGACCCTGCTGGTACGAATTCCCGGTTAGCGACTGCCTGCGATGCATTTTGCGCAGCCTTGCTCCGATGTCAGGCCAGTCAGTGGGGTATGCGCGATACCTTTGCAGCTGTCAAGAACCCTCAGCCCATCGGATGTGATTGGCGCAGAAAAATTGCGCGCCGAATAATACCAGCGCGATTTCTTCTCGAGTAGCTAAACACGCGCCGCTACCCATGACACTGCCCGCCGGGTCGAGGAGCGGGCAATGGCGCGCAGCGGTATCGCTGCATCATGCAGTGCAATTGCTCTTTCGATGCTAGGACGAGAAAACGTGGCGGTGTATGACGGTTCGCTGACCGAGTGGTCGAACGATCCGTCGCTTCCAATGGAAATCGGGTAGGAAGCGTTACTAGGTCGAACTCTCGCTGTCGGTGATTGCGATGCGGTGCTCGGAATTATTGCAGAGCAAATTGATCATTGAACTCTAGCTTATTCTGGCTTTGCGAAGGGCGATTCACGACAATTACAATTCATTGTCGCGCGCCCGTAGAGATCGAGAGATGGACAAGCACTTGTTCAGCCGGCGTCAGTTTAATGCACTTTGTGCGGTCGGTTTGTCGCTACCCGCCGCTGGCGCAGTGATTGAAGCGCTTTCAGGCGCATCAGTTCTTGCTGCTGACGCTCCACCGCGCACCGTGAAGTTGCCGAACGGCACCATTGTGCCGGCTGTCGGTCAGGGCTCCTGGCATCTCGGCCAGGGCAGACATCCGGCAGCTCTTGAAGAAGAGGCGCTGCGCACAGGCATTTCGCTCGGCATGACGTTGGTCGACACGTCAGGAAATTACGGAAACGGCCGCTCGGAGGAACTAATAAGCCACGTGATTGCTGGTCAGCGTGACCGCGTATTCCTAGTTTCCAAAGTGGAGGCCAACGAAGTGCCCGGAGCCGCCATGGCGCATGCATGCGAGGCTAGCCTCCGTCGTCTCGGCACCGATTATCTCGATCTGTATTTGCTGCACTGGCCAGTGCCCAACTCACAATTCTCCGACGTGGTAGCGGGCTTCGAAAAACTACGCGCCGCGGGGAAAATTCGAGCGTGGGGCGTATCCAACTTCAACACTAGCCAAATGGAAGCTCTCTTCCGTGTCCCAGACGGTGGTCGCTGCGCGACCAATCAAGTTCCCTACAGTCTCAACAACCGCAGCATTGAGCGTGACCTTCTGCCATGGTGCAAGCAGCACAACATGCCGGTGATGGCGTACTCTCCACTCGGCGGCGACAATAACCTGGTGATACGCGACCGCATGCTGGCGCAGATCGGCGCCGCACACGGTTGCTCGGCTGCGGCGGTTGCGCTGGCCTGGGTGATCCGTAACGGCAATGTCATCGCAATTCCCGAATTGGGCGTACCGGCGCACGTCAAGGAGAACGCTGTGGCGCTCTCACTGATACTTGATCCGGAGGAGCTTCAAAAACTGGATGCCGCATATCCGGGACCTACCGGTGCAAACTAGCCGGCCAAGGACCATTTGCTTGCTGCTTCGGGCACGACGACGCTGAGCTTCGCCGCGGTCAGCGTCGGATCGTCAGGCGCTACATCGCAGCGCCGCTTGTTTAGGCGGCTCAGCACGTGCACCTCGACTTCTGGACCCGACCATCTACGACGCTCACCGGCCGCCGCGCAGACGACAGACATGCAGTGCGAAGGCTTTGACCCGACGCCTTGTCGTTCCGGGCGCCCCGGAAACGGTAAAGATTGTAGGACTCATTTCATTCAACCGAAAACTGCAAAAAATTTAATATAAAATTAAACGCCGCAATCAAGCATCGGAGCATTCGTGGGAGGGGCGACCCTAACGGTCGTTTTCTCGAAGAGACGGTTGGAGCTCCGCATGACAAACCGAATCACTCAGAGCCCCGATGAGTATTATGTCATCCAGATCGACGGACTCGTAAAGTCTACTCATCGACGTTTCTTGGACGCCTTACGAGCAGGCTTGTTACTCCGAGATCGGTTTCCGGGACACGACGTCAAGCTGCGGGCAAGGCCCGTCAGTGCCGAGCGTCGTGATATCAATCAGGCAACGGCTCTGCACTAAGGATCGCTCCAAAAGTCTGCGATCAGACCCGCGCCGCAGCAGCTGCTTGCTCGGCTGCTGAGCCTGGCGATTGGGCTTTGCTCAGGCAGGCGAAAGTTTCGAACTCGCTGCCGCAATTGTCACAGCTCCATTCATTCCGGACACATCGCTCGTTGACGAATTTCGATGCTGTCGCGGCTATGACGGCGGCTCCGCAATCGGTACAGGTCGCAAGTGGGTTCCCGCGTTGCCCGCTCAGTTCCATCTGCTGCAATCCCATCATGCGAAGCACCGCGTTCGTTAAGTTCGGTTCGGAAATACTTAGGAATTGTAGCTGAAGGGTAAACGTAGAATATGTGACGTTTCGTCGACAGCGTTCGAATGTGGCAGAAATTCGCGTGTAATCTCGTGGGAAACGGCCTCAATGGATCACAACGGAGGGAGGATATCTCCGATGGCTCTCTACGAACTGCGAACCTATACGCTCAGAGTTGGCACGATGGCGGAGGCTGTGAAGCTCTATCAGGAACTTGGTTTTCCGGCGCTCCAGAAGGGCGGCCACGACAAGAAGTTGATCGGATATTTTCAAGCCGACACCGG
Source organism: uncultured Alphaproteobacteria bacterium (assembly GCA_963826945.1). Taxonomy (GTDB): domain Bacteria; phylum Pseudomonadota; class Alphaproteobacteria; order Rhizobiales; family Xanthobacteraceae; genus BOG-931. Next base: position 32,734 of record CAWGYY010000003.1, read on the forward strand.
TACGATCAACCAGTTGGTGCATCTCTGGAAGTTCGATGATGATGCTGATCGCCGGGCGCATTGGGCTGCGGTCTACGCGAACATGGATTTCGTTGAGGGCTTCGCGTCAAAATTCCGTCCGCTGCTGATGACTCAGGAGGTGAAGCTCCTCCAAGCAGCACCGTGGGGACCGCATCCCTGAGTAGGGTAAGACCGGTCCCTGTTAGTGAATTGATGATCCCGCCGCAGCAATGCTTGAACTTTTTACCTGATCCGCATGGACACGGAACGTTGCGTCCAACCTTGGGCGATCCGCGGCGGAAGGTTGTGGCTTCATCAAACATCTGACTTTGGACCATCCGCTGTGCTGCGAAGTGACGGTAAATTCCCATTACACTTGCAGCAACGCCCACAATCAGTTTCTCTCGAGCTTCCGGACTGATTAGCTTGTCGTAAGGACGCATTTCGGGATCAGGGTCGTTTTCGTGCGCAAGTGCAAAAATCGGCACAAGCCATCCGCCATGGTCTTCGTCACCTAAGAGTGCTGCCCAGTCCGCTTTGCGTAGCTCCATCGCTCGTAGGAAACCTTTTGCCCACTCATTGGCACGGGCAATTCCGCTTTCGTCTTCAACAAGTATCGGCAGAAAAACATCGCCTGACCGCAGCGTGTAGGCGACGTTGTTCCAATGACGCATGATCAAAGATAGAAACTCCTGAAATAAGGACTTCGCGTCGATGGTGTCCCGAAGCAGCATATCGTCGCCGCAAATCTGCGGAAGATACTCGCTGGGAGGGACGAGTTCTGGACCACAAATCAATGCGGCGAGGAACCCATCCAGCTGTTCGAGGTTCATCGGATGCTTGTTGTCGAAGCGTGCGAGGAGTCCGCCGAGTCGTTCGAATTCCGCATCGGTCAATGGCTGTGGCTTCACTTTTGCGGCTCCCGTTATTTCCGCCGGCAGAATAACCGAAAAAGCACGGTGCTCGTCCCCCCTTCTACAAGGGCGAGAGAATCCGCCTCCGGGGGACAGACCGAGCCTTTGGCGCTGTCGAGACCATTCAGAGGGGCGGCATCCGGCGTTGCTCGCGCGGATCGGACTCCTCGCTCAGCCAGCGGCCATAGGCGCTCGATGGCAGAAGCGGGCCTTGGTGGGTTAACTCTACCTTAATGCGGCGCGGCGGATGGTCCCAACGAAAGCAACCGCCTCGGAGACCGCCACTTATGATGCCCGAACACCGAGTACATCTGGAGGACGAGCCCTGTCCGGTCGCCGATCAAATGCTTGGCGAGATGTATCGCGCGAGCGCGCAAGGGCTGAACGAGCTCATTGCCACAGTGTCGCCGACAGTAAGGGTCTTGCTTGCTGTGTATTGCTATCGCCGCGCGCACCTTGCGTCGATCGGACTGGCGATCGCGGCGAGCTGTGGGAAAGACGAACTCGCCTCGGCTGGGGGTAACGCTGGCGCGGCGTTGTTCGAGCGATCCCGGGAAACCCCAGCCGCCCTGTCCTTTGATGCCCAAACTGCCAGGCGGCCAAAAATTACTCTGGCGATCGGACCACTTCGGCGGTTGAGTCCAATCGGTGGCGATGAGGATTAGAGTTTGACTATTCCTTCCGATACGCCCATCTACTGGGTAGTCGGTTCGTCGACATCGCGTGTGGTACATACCGCAACAGCGAGTGAGCTGATCGGCTCCAGGAATTGCCAGCGCTTTCTCAAAAAACCGTTTTTCCGCCGCGAAGAGTGTAGGGGGACGTGATCAACGGCGGCGTGTACGTCGTCCGGCGAGTTGCGGCAGGATTTCGACTATTATCGAGGAGTGAGCCATGCAGAATGGCCAAAAAATAGTGCCCGGCAGCCACCGCGCCAAACCGGCGAGGCCGTACGGCAACCGTTCGAAGCAATGGAAATCGCATATTGCCCGCCCTGATTCGACGAGTGGCTTTCAAAACGCGCAGAGAAGCTATGAGCGCTATCTCGCACTAGCCCAAGCCGAAGTCCAATCTGGCAACGAAATTGCGGCCGAAAACTATTACCAGCATGCGGAGCATTATTTCAGATCAATGTCGTCGGGCCGAGGAACGACATAAGAGAACGCACGGCGTCGAGCTTCGGCCTTGCTGAAATGTCTACAATGCCTGGCTACAGCCTTGCTATCAAAAACAAAGGACGCCCACCCAAATCTTGGCGATGGGAAATTTATGAAGCCGGAAAGAGCAAGCCGGTGCGGCAATCTGAATTTTTTGAAACCATGTATCCGAAGCTACCCGCATGGGCAAGGCGGCGCTGGCAGAGCTGCGGGCCAACCAGGCCGGCTGATGCGGCGCAACGCTACGTCGGCCGTTGAGGGTAGATACAAAGCGCCCGACGCACGATCGATAAGGCGCGAATCGTCGTGCCGCAATGGAGGCGACAAGTCGACGCCTACTTTTGAACCTGGCGCCGACCAGTTCCCCTATTCGCCAAATAACCACGCATCGACGCTCAACTACGTTTCTATCAAACAGCGTGAATTGATCGGAGGCCAATCCGCCGGGGACGACCAGCCGCACGCCCGTATCGGAGATATCCCTGATCATGCAATCACGCATGCCCGGGCTCTCCTGAAATTTGGCCGGTCGATTCACAATTTGTCGATGGGCCGCGCGCCTTTCCTTCAGCATTGAGCGACCTTCAGGAACAACAGGAACAATAGGTCATCAAATACTTTAACGTAGGTTCAATAAATCCAGACGAAAAATCCTAAAAATGCGGCTAAAAATACGTCTCTTAGCACAAGCCAGTGCGAGCGCGACGCCAGGAGTAGTGGCTGCGCACGTGTCGACGGTAGCAGCGCTAAAGAGGGCGTCAGACGGAGCCGACGTGGAGTTCATCGACGAGAACGGCGGCGGCCCAGGTGTCCGCCACGAAAGCGGCAACAGAAAGAAGCTGACCCTTTAAGGAGCCACCCCGAAGATGCGCATTAAGACTTATTTTAGGTGGGCGATCTGGGCAATCGCGGCCATCGTTGTCTGGCTAGCGGAAATCCTTCTTCTCTATGGGATCCTTTATCTCGATTGGGTGTCGATTTTTGGCATCCGTTGCGATAGGCAACGGCGCATACCGCGCTTCAAGGTTCTCCTGTCAACCGTTCTCGCGAAGCAAAGAAACATGCGGCCTACGAAACGAACCCAATTTCTCAAACGTGCAGAAGCCGGGACCAGTAGGATTGGACCTCAGGGAAGGGTCTGCCGCTCATGGCGAAATGCTTTAGGCTTTGAGCCGGTCGGCGACTGCGGTGCAGTTGATCGCCGATTAGTTCGATGATTTGAACCAGCATCCGTGATTGCTGCAATAAGTTCTGCAGCTTCCGGCGTTGCTCGATGGCTTCGCGGGTAATCCGTCCATGCTTGAGCAACGAATATCCGATGTTGAGGTCATAACGGAAGTGATACAGACATCCCGCAGGGTCGCATTTTGACCCTTCAGCGATATTCCCAGCGAGACTTCGGCGCAGCGCAACGACGCTGGGGATGACAGCCCCGCGACACTGCATTAGCAAAATCTAGCAAATGGAGTTGCAACATTCGGTTTTTGCACTTGACGGGTTTCAGGTCGCTTGAAATGGTACAAGTCTGCAATTTGGGGGGTGTATGAAATCGAAATTGTTGTGCCTCGTCGCCTGCGGCACCCTCCCGCTCTTCGCTACCGGCCTCGGTGGCGTAGGCCGGCTCGGCTGGCGCAGGAAGCAGAAGGCGCGGCCGGCTGCTTGAATTACAAGGGGGGATCAAAAATGCCTATGCTCTTAGTTCAACTTACGATTGGGATTATACAAATTGGCGGTCGGCATTCGACGATCGCAAATCATTGCGCGACAAAGCCGGTCTGTATAACCAGCGGATATACCGAGACGCCGACAGCCCCGACAAAGTGATGGTTTTGAGTGAAACGGAGGACGTTGCGAAGGCACGCGAGGCGGTATCTGGTCCAGAGATACAAAAGGCAATGCAAGAAGCTGGCGTGATCGGGCCGCCCAAGATTCACGTCATCCCGTAAAGTCGAATGGGCCGCTGCGCGCGGCCTTTCTGTTTGCTACTAACAAAGATGATGTCTGGGTTTGGCCCTTTGCGATATCCGCGAACTGTCCGCGATTTGGTCGCTTCCGGGGGATTGTGTTGCAAAAGTCGAAAGTTGCAGGGCTACGAATTTTTCGCGAAAACGCGAAACAAAGAAGTCGCTGATTCGTATGACCTCAATCGCGTTACCGAAGTTGTCTGTGAGTTTAACGTGAGGCGATGAGGTCCCTCACATCTTTACACGAAAGCCGCCCATTAGCTCCCAGAATTTTTGATCATCTGCGCAAAACGACTTTTGCAACGCAATCGGGGAACAGCAGACATTGATCTGCACCAGCACCGAATGCCTCGGCAGCGTTTGACCATATCTCGACATGTCGCGCAATCGTCACAACAGTAATGGCACTATGATTTACGTCGATGCACATTTACAATATGCATCCGGATGTGCGACGAGAGTGATCGAATAACGAGCGAATATCCCTCATAGTGACTCACCTAGGAAACGAACAATTCGTTGTAAGGGAGGTTCCAAATGCCGATAGTTGTCATTGTTCATCGTCTAAAAGACTTCGACGAGTGGTTTAAGTTATTCAAGACAGACCCTCCACCAAAAGTTGGCCGTTGGCGACTTTTGCGCGGAACCGACGATCGCAACCGAGTTCACGTTGTCGGGGAGATGGCAGCGTCGGAAGTTAAGGCCGTAAAGGACTTCATTGCGTCGCCACACATGCAAGAAGTATTTAAGCGTGTTAACGCGATGTCCACGACGCCACAAGAATTCATCTGGCTCGAAGAGCTAATGCCCTGATTGGCTAGCGATACGAAGGGCCTTGTCTACCCCGCATCATGCCGAAGTGAACGTAAGTTCGGCCTCCTCGGCGGCACTTAGAGCTGGATAGAATGGCGCACGGTGTCGGTGTGTGAACAGGCGCAGAACCGTGACTCCCCCTCTAACTGCCGCAAGTCGTTGACTGACAAGCTCTTTGTGGGAAATTGATGGGGTTACGGTCGGACGCCGATCAAATCCCTGAAAAATGATCAATTCTTACGCCGCACCAAATATTTAAAATCCGACCGGGTTGAAATCCTGTCGGTCGCCGGCAGTTCGGTGCCGCCGGCAATCCAGGTCAGCGGAGTCGCTGGTCAATTCTGGAAGTGGCCCCTTTCGACCAATCGCGGTACGCGTAGCCATGCCGGCAATCGCGTGAGGAACGGACTTACGGCCAGCATCGCCAAAATGACGTTCGTGGCCCCTTCAGCGACATCGACCGTATGCTGCCGCAATGATTTTGATGGCGGCCAAGAGCACTCAATTCGAAAGCCGTGAAACTGCGATCTTGCCGGTAGGCGGCTGTCGCCGACTTACAAGCTTTATCGCGCAACTTTGTCAGGTGCCGGTCGCTCGCTCGTCACCGGTCAAGAACATCCGCACGATTTCGGCGGGAGGTCGTGCTTTGCTGAACAGATAGCCCTGCATTTCTATGCATCCGAGCGATTGTAGCGTCTCAAGCTGCTGCTTGGTCTCGACGCCCTCCGCGGTCGAGATCATGTTGAGGCTCTTGGCGAGGCCCGCGATCGCGTGCACGATTGCGAGCGGCTCAGTGCCGTTCGTGAGTTCCTGGATGAACGATCGGTCGATTTTGATCTTGTCGAATGGAAAACTGCGTAGATAGCTGAGGGACGAATACCCGGTTCCGAAATCATCCAGGGCGATCTGTACGCCGAGCGCGCGTAGCTTCTGCAAGGTAGCGAGCGTGTTGAAAGTGTTCTGCATCAGAACCGTCTCGGTGATCTCAAGCTGAAGACGATTTGCCGAAATGCCCGACGTCGCGAGCGCGCTGACGACCACTTCGGCCAGGTTGCGACTCTTCAGCTGAACCGGCGACAAATTGACAGCGACCTTGATGTTGGTTGGCCAATTGGCTGCTTCCTGGCAGGCCTGTCGCAGCACCCATTCGCCGAGAGGGATAATTAGGCCAGTCTCCTCAGCTATCGGGATGAACTCAGCCGGCGAGACGAGCCCGCGGACAGGATGGTTCCAGCGTAGAAGTGCCTCCAATGCGGTGATGACGTTGTCCTTAAGATTGACCAACGGCTGGTAGTAAAGCTCGAACTCGGCATTGACCAGCGCTTTGCGCAAGTCCATGTCGAGCTCGCGTCGTGCTTTCATGCGCGCGTCCATCTCTGGCTCGAAGAAGCGGTAGGTGCCGCGACCGTCGGCCTTGGCTCCATACAAGGCCATGTCGGCGTTCTTCAACAGCAGATCGGGCTCGGTGGCGTCGGCCGGGGCCAAAGAGATGCCGATGCTGATATCGGCAACGACCTGATGCCCATCGAGATAATAAGGCTTAATGATCGACTCCCGGATGCGCTTGGCAAGCACAGCCGGATCGGTCGGGGCACGCATGCTGGTCATGATGATGGCGAACTCGTCACCACCTAACCGCGCAATCGTATCTGGTTCCCGGATGCAGCGGCGCAATCGCTCGGCGACGACCTTTAGTAGCTCGTCGCCGACTGGGTGCCCGAGTGTGTCATTGACGCTCTTGAAATGATCGAGATCGAGACAAAGCACTGCCAGGGATTCGCCGCGCTTAACGCGCTTGAGTTCATATTCGAGCCGCTCGCGCAACATCGTGCGATTGGGGAGGTCGGTCAGCGCGTCATGCCGGGCCATGTGTATGATGCGCTCTTCGGCGCGCTGGCGGTCGCTGATATCTTCATGCGTGGCGATCCACCCGCCACCTGCGATCGGCTTGTGCGCGATCGAGAATACGCGACCGTCGGCTGCCTTGACGACGGTGTGGGAAGTCTGTCCCCGGGTGACGCGGTCCAAAAGTTCGACGACGTAATCCTCCTGATTTACGCAAAACGCGCCCTTTGCGTTTTGGTGTTCGCATAGCTCGAGCAGGCTACATCCAGGGACCACGATGTCAGGTGAGAGCGCGTACATCTCGATGTAACGCTGATTGCAGAAAATCATTTTCGCATCAGCGTCAAACATCAACACGCCTTGAGACATGTTGCTGAGGACAGTGTCGAGCAGTCGATGATCCTTCTGTGCTAAAAAGTTTGGCCGAGGACCTGACGGGCTCGGCGGAAACGCCAAGACGCTCGCGGCACGGGTATTTCGGTCGCCGTTGTTGTTCATTGCCCAGCCCTTCCTTGTCACCTGACACGCAGTCAGCCGCAGTGCGGCTAGCCACATCACCGTTGTGATAACGGGACGGTGTTTTGAAATTGCTGATTGATTGCAAATAAATTTAGAAGAACCTAGCGAAAAGCTGAGCGAGGTCCGTGTGTGCTGCGCGCTCTTAAATTTCCGAAATCGGGGGGACTGGGGACGACTACGCCCTGTGAACGCAGTTCGTGACCGCTTTCGACGTTTTGGTATACGTCTGGATGGTATCCCTTCTGGCGGTACCACGGGGGCGAACGATGGCAACTTCCACTTCGCGCTGGTCCTTATCCTGACCAAACGGTTGGGTGGCGTCACGCAGTACTTGGTCGCCGAATTTCCGAGCTTGCAAAGTTGCGAGGCGGCGGGCAGGACGCCGATTCACATATTCACACTGAGGGCGCGTCAACTGACGTCGCAACGCCTGTGGTAGCCCGGCCGCTGAATTTGTAGCCGAGCACCTTTATGCGGGGCGCGGAACATCGGCATTTGACCAAGAGGTAGGACAGACGACAGCGTCAATAACTTGTGGAGGCCGAATTTGGCCAGCGATGACCGGATCGAGCATCAGCGTCTGCCTACTCCGCCGCCTCAAACCGATAGTAATTCGAGAACCGCAGTAGTGGCTCGTCGGATAGAACGAATAATTGTGCGTCGGCGTCTGCGCGGTGGCTAATGGTGCACCAGCAGGGAGCGACGATGGTGTCGCCCCGTCCCCACGAAAAGCGCTTATCGCCGATTACCGTTTCACCCATTCCTTCGGCGACGTGGAAGATAATGTTGGCAGTGGTCCGGTAGCGCCGTGTTTTGGTGCCGGAGGGCAGGCGCTCCATTGACAGACCCATCGGCGGCATGTCGGGCGCGGCAAGCATGATGCGAGCGCCATGGAAACCATCTGACGTCGACCTCTGCGGCGTCGAGGCCTCGCGAAATGTCCTCGCGCGTGAAGCGGTACGGAGAGCTAGTCGTTACGCGTTCAACCTTCTCGTACTTCTGCGGATGCTCCTCGTAGAACATTGGCTCAAGCAGATGGGTAAGTGGCACATCGAGGCCGTCGAACCAGTATGCTGGCGTGCTGCCGTCGTGGCCGTGGCCGTGCCAGCACCAGCCAGGTGTGAGAACGACGTCGCCGGTCTCCATCGGCATCTTCTGGCCGTTAACGACAGAGAACGAGCCCTTGCCATCAATGATAACGCGCAACGCATGCGACGAGTGCCGGTGCGAGGGCGCGACCTCGCCGGGCAGGATCATCTGATAGGCGCAGACAAGCGTGCGGGTGGTTTCGAAATTGGTGCCGGGTGCGGGATTTCGCAGCACCAGGTTACGGCGCTCGGCTAGCGAAACGTCAATCAGGCGGCCGGCAGCGTCCAGCCCTGCCTTAGCGTCCTCAAAGGCCCAGTGCGCCGGATAGAACTCGGGCCGCGGCTCGTTCCATAGGATCGGCTTGGGGCGCGGAACCCAGCCAGGCGTAAAATTGAGTTCGCCTGCGGCCTCGTAAAGTGCCGAAAGCGTAGGGAGATCCCGGCCCAAAAGGCCGGCTGTGGGGTCAGCGACAGCAGCAGTCGCGGCAGCAGCAGACATGTAAGCGTCTCCCTTCAGTCAGTGCGTCTTGGCGACATTCCTAAGACGCGTCCTTAGTGTATCAGTTGATGTTACGCCGCGTCTTCCTTCCGCGCGTCGACGAACGCGGGAGCTACCTCGGCCATGAAGCGCGCCATCTCGTCTTCGACTTGATTATGGGGCTTGAGGCCGACGTTGAAGTAAAGGATCACCTCGTCGAAGCCGGCGGTCTCGACCTTTTTCAAGGTCTCTACGATGCCGGCGGGCTGCCCGAGCAGCACCGAATTTTCTGTCAAATCCTCTGGCCTGACCTTGTGTAGTCGGTCGACCATATCGATGAAGTAGCGATAGCTCGGCGGCGCAGTTTTTGGATCACCCGGCAGGGCCGGAATTACGCACTCTTTGTAATATCGGATTTGCCGCGCGCGCTGGGCATCTTCCTGGACCTTGTTGTCGGCGAAATGTGTGAAGTAGCTGCACATCAGCCGGCCTGGTTTCTTGCCGAGCTTTGCGCAAGTCTCATGATAAAGGTCGGCGACCTGCTGCAAACCACCATAGCTCATCGCGGCGGCAAACGGGGCTACAATCAACCCGCAGTCCAATCGTGCAGCTAGCTCAATCGACGGCTTTGAAAACGATCCAACGTAGGTCGGCAGTGGCCGCTGCACCGGCTTCGGTGTAATCCGCACGTCGTCGAACGAATAGTATTTGCCGTGATGGGTAATGCGGCCGTCCGCCTCCCAAAGCCGGCGCACCAGTTCCAGACCTTCTTCGAAAATGCCTTGGTTGTCCTCGAAAGACACGTGGAAGGGCAAATATTCGCGCTGGTCGTAACCGCGGCCGACCGCGAAATCGACCCGACCGCCCGAAAGGAGATCGAGCGTCGCCCATTGCTCCGCCACGCGGATCGGATGATGGAGCGGCAACACGGTCACTGCCGGCGCGAGCCTGATGCGGGTCGTCTTTGCGGCGACGTGAGCGAGCACCAGGTCCGGACAGGACAACACGCCGAGCGAGTTGAAGTGGTGCTCGCCGATCCAAGCCGAATGCATGCCAAGCTTGTCGGCGAGTAGCGCCTCGGCGGTGATGTCGGCCACAAATTGGTTTGAGGAGCGGTTGTTATTTTCGTAATGATTGTCGCTCAGCGTGAAATAGCCAAAATCCATTGTTCCCTCCCAGGAAATCTCGGCACCTTAGACATTCTAACCAAGTCTATAAATGGGAGATCTGTCCATTGAGCCGCGGTTCGCGAGAAATGTTGACCTTCAACGGCTGGTGAAGAAAACCGACGGCGATTTTTCCGTTCATCGTCACCGATATCTACCCCCCCATCCTGATCGCACTTCCGAAAACCGGCGCAGGATAGGAAACGTCCCTGGTGCCCGTTTTGCAAAACGAGGCCCAGATTGTTATCGACTTGATTTCGAATCATCTGATCCTCGCTGCGCAGTACAGGTGCACGTTCATGATACGCGAGAGGCGGACCCGATCATCTCAAGAGGCGGGGTGGTGGCGCCCCCACTTTACGGGGTAGGCGCATTAGTTGCCGCGAAATCTAGCCTTCCGCTTGCCGTGGAAGGCTTCGACGCCTTCGCGAAAATCATGCGATTGCCGCAGGCGGCTGTAGCAATGTCCCTCAAGTTCGATGGCGACGGAGAGCGTTGCGTCTTCGGTATCGTTCAGGAGTTTCTTGGCGGTGCGCTGTGCAAGCGGCGAGAACGCGCGCAGTTCGTCCGACAGCGCATCGGTGGCCGCTTCGAGTTGACCGTCGGCGACACATTCCGTGGCGATGCCCCAGTGCACCGCCTGCTTTGCTGGAATGCGCGTCGAGCGCATGACGATGTCTTTGGTCCTGCTGATGCCAATCATTTTCTGCAACCGCGCGGAGCCGCCCGAGCCGGGAATCTGGCCAAGACGCTGCTCCGGCAGCGCGTAGAAGCAAGTCTCTGAAGCGATACGGAAATCGCAGGCGAGTGAGATCTCGAAGCCGACGCCAAAGCAATAACCGCGGTTTGCGGCGATCACCGGTTTGGTGCATCGCGCCGGCGCGGCGATGTTCCACGCCAGCTTGGAAACGTGCTCGGGCGAGGCTTCCAAAAAACCTTTGATGTTGCCGCCGCTGGAAAAGTGCTCGCCGACGGCGCGCAACACGATCACCCGCACGCGCGGGTCCTCGTCGATCGCTTCAAACACCAATCGTAATTGGTCGCGCTGCGGCATTTCGATGATATTGAACGGCGGCCGGTCGAGGATCACGTCGGCGCGCTCGCGCTCGCGATCGATCTCGACGCGAAAGCCGTCGAGGCGCGCGAGCGAGCGCATTAAATAAAAAAATAATAATAAATAAAAAAAAAAAAAAAAAAAAAAAAAAAAAAAAAAAAAAAAAAAAAAAAAAAAAAAAAAAAAAAAAAAAAAAAAAAAAAAAAAAAAAGAGAGGAGCTCGCGGATCGGCGAAGGTCATGGGAATGCTCATATCGGACTTCCTTGGCGATGGTTCAGGAGGGCGTCGTGGTCTGGTTGATATTCACCGGCCGCGAGCTTGCGGCGCAAAAGCTTGCCGACCGGAGATTTGGGAATTTCAGCGACGAACTCATAACGCCGAGGGCGCTTGAAGTTCGCGAGGCCGGAGTGGCGGCAGAAGGCGTCTAGCTCTTCGGCCGAAACCGCCGCGCGCCGCTTGACGAAGGCGCAAACGACCTTGCCCCAGCGTTCATGCGGCAGCCCGACCACTGCGACCTCGGCCACTGCCGGGTGCAGTGACAAGCAGCTCTCAATCTCCACCGGCGAGATGTTTTCGCCGCCAGTGATGATCATATCGTCGACGCGCCCGGTGACGAACAGATCGCCGGCGGCGTCAATCAATCCGGTATCGCCGGTAAAATACCAGCAGCCGCGAATGGCGGCGGTATCGGCATCGGGGCGACGCCAATAGCCCTCGAACGACTCATCGCCGGCAATCAGCGCTACGATCTCACCTTCCTCGCCGACGGCAGCAACTTCGTCGGCTGACTTGCTCCCGAGCCGGATCACGCGAACCAGTTGATTGATGCCGGCGCGGCCCGCGGAGCCTGGCTTTGCAGCAGCGTCCTGGTCGATGGTGAATGTGTAGATTTCGGAGCTGCCATAGTGGTTGACGAAGAGGTCGGGGCGGAACGCCGCAGCCAGCTTTTTCAGCAGCGCTTCAGTCATGGGCGCGCCGGCGAAGCCGAGCTTGCGCACGGTGCTGATGTCCGTGCCCGCAAACGCCGGGTGATGCGCGAGATCGTGATAGAGTGTGGGGACCAGATAGAGATTGGTGATCCGTTCGGTGGCAATCAGCTGCAGCGCTCGTTCCACATCGAACTGCGACAGGCAAACGAACGTGCCGCCAACGAGCGACATCGCTAGCAGCGAGCGAACCCCCATGGTGTGGTAGAGCGGCATCACCCCAAGCGTGCGTTCGCCACGCCCGTAGAGATTCTGCGCCACATGAGCAATCGCCGCAGCGCGCTCGGTCCGATGCCGCCGCGGCACGCCCTTCGGACGGGAGGTAGTGCCCGAAGTGTAAAGCATCAGCGACCACGCGTCGGCGCCAACGCGTGGCGTCGCGTCGTTCTCCTTCGTCTTCACGAGACTCGCAAAGTCGAGATCCGCGGCGCCGGAAACCGCAACCGCGATCCGTGGTAAACTCTCTGCCCCTTTTGCGCCGATGACCGCTTCGGCCGAAACCTCCTGATAGACGATGGCCCGGGCCTCGGCATTGTCGATGTAGAAACCGATCTCGTCCTGTTTGGCGCGCCAATTTAGCGGCGTGATAATGATGCCGGCAAACTGGCAGGCCCAATGAATGCTGGCGGCCTCCCAGCGATTTTGTAGCACCGTGAGCAGGTGATCGCCCGGCTTGAGCCCGAGATCGTCGAACGCCGCGACTACGGCGGAAATTTTGGCGTACCATTCTCGATAAGTAAGCCGCACATCGCCGTCGATGATGGCTTGCGCTTTGGGGTCGCGTTCGACGCTCGCTACGAAGCCGGTCGCGAGATCAAGCACGACGGCGTTCCTCGCGGCGCTGGCGCGCCGCCGCCAGTGCGGCTTTGACAATCGGGCCATAGCCGGTGCACCGGCACAAGTGGCCAGATAGAAACTCGCGGATCTCTGGCTCGGTGGCCTCTGGTCGATCGCGCAGCAGCGCGTCGAGCGACATCAGGATGCCCGGCGTGCAAAAACCGCATTGCAATCCGTAGTTCTCGCGGAAAGCATTTTGCAACGGCGAAAGGCGATCCTCCGCCGGCGCCAATCCCTCGACCGTGCGAATTTCGGCGCCTTCTGCCTGAACAGCGAGCGTGAGACATGAGCGCGCCGGTTGACCATCGATCTGGATGGTGCAGGCGCCGCAGACCCCGTGCTCGCAGCCCACATGGGTGCCGGTCGCGCCGAGAACGTGGCGAATGAAGTCGCTCAAGCAGCATTCGAGGTTCTGCATGCCCGGACACAGCCTGGCCGTTGAGCTTAAAGCTTACGCGGTGCAGCGAGGCGGCGCTCAGGCGCGGCATCTTGCGGCCTCCTCAAGCGTCTGCCGTCCGAGCCGGCGGACGAGCTGACGCCGGTAGATCGCAGTCGCATGCAGATCGTCGCGGGCGTCGAGGTCCCAGGCTAACGCGTCGAGGGCATCGTCGAGGTCGGGATTCTCGGGGAGCGGCAGCGCTCGCACTACCGGGCGATCAGCAACGCCGCCGATGGCAAGCCGCGCGCCGTGGGCATCCACGATGGCCGCACAAGCGACGATGGCAAAATCCCCATGCCGCCGCCCGAACTCCCGAAATGCATAGCCGGCACCCGCCGTCCTAACGGGAAAACGCACCGCTTCGATCAACTCGTCATCCTTACGATCGGTGGACATGATGCCGGTGAAAAAGCTTTCGGCGGCGACCCGGCGTGACCGTCGCCTGGACCGCAGCTCGATTTCGCCGCGGAGCACGACCAGAATGAGCGGCAGCTCAGCGCTCGGATCGGCATATGCCACCGAGCCGCAAATAGTGCCGCGACTGCGTGTCTGCGCATGACCGACCCAGGGCAATGCGGCCGCAAGCAGTGGCTGCCTCGCAGCGAGATCCGGTTGCCGTTCGAGCGCGCCTTGGCGAACCGTGGCGCCGACGCGGATCGTGCGATCGTCGATCTCGATGCGATCCAATCCCGGCAGCTGCATGATGTCGATGATGACGCGCGGTCGCGCCATGCGCATGCTGAGGAGCGGGATAAGCGTTTGGCCGCCGGCAAGGACTGACGCCTCCATACCTTCTTCCGCTAGCAGGTCGATCGCTTCTTCGATGCTCTCGGCGCGCATATAATCGAATGCCGCGGGCTTCACGAACGCCTCCGCAATTGCCGATCGCGTTCCGGCTCCGGACCGTGGATGTAGGCGGCAAGCTTCGCCGGCGTCGCCGGCAGATCGAGCGCAGCAAGGCCCAGTGCATCGGCAATGGCATTGCCAATGCAGACTGGCGTCGACATGCAATTGCCTTCGCCAACTCCTTTGGCGCCCAACGGCGTGAACGGCGATGGCGACTCGCGGTGCAAAATTACCGGCTCCGGCACCTCCATTGCTGTCGGGACCAAATAATCAGCAAATGTCCCGGAGAGAAAGCTACCGTCGGGAGCGTAGGCATATTCCTCGTACAAAGCAGCGCCGAGCGCGTGGGCAAAGCCACCACTGATCTGTCCGGCCACCATTGCCGGATGCAGGATGCGGCCGCAATCGTGCATGGTGACGTAGCGATCGATGCGTACCGCGCCGGACGTCTGGTCGATCTCGACGCCGCAGAAATCGAAAATAAAGCCATGACACAGCGAACTATTGACCTCATCGGCGTCAGTCGGCGCGGCAAGTTCCGGCGGCGTCCAGAAGACCGTCTCCCGGATCGTCTGACCGAGCTCGGCGGGGATCGTGCCCGGGGCCCAATGACCGGTAGCGGCGAGGCGCGAAAACGGCATCGCGTTGTCGGGGTTTGAACGCGCGGCCACGCGGCCGGCGGCAAATATAATCTGCCCCGGCGCCACATTGAGGTGCGCGGCCGCCACGCGCGCGAGACGGTCGCGCAAATTCAACGCTGCCATCCGTGCGGCGCCGGCGACCGCCGGCGCAAACCGGCTCGAATAATTGCCTGATGCAATGGACCAGGCGTCTTTGGCGGTGTCGACTTCGGCGACCACCCTGACATCCTCGTGGCTTCAGGCCGAGTACATCGGCGACGACTTGCGCCAGCAACCGTGCGATGGCCTTGGCCCTGCGGTGTCGAGGCCACCTGTACCGACACGGCGCCCAGCGGGTCGAGACTGACCGTCGCGGTAGATTGCGCGCCGTTCTTGGGTCCGGCTCGGCGGCGCTCTTCGGGGGTGAGCGCAGTCGTGATGTAGCCCATGTTCGACACGCTTGGCTCGACGACTGCCGCAAATCCAATGCCATAGCGTCTGCCTTGGGCGCGCGCGCCATCGCGGCGACGCCTGCAGCTCGTCGAACCGGCCGTCGCGCAGCGCGGTCTCAAGCGTTGTTGCAAAATCTCCGGAATTGAGTAACGCGCCGGTCGCGGTCCGGTACGGCATGGCTTTTGCGGGAATGAGATTTCGGCGGATGACCTGCTAGCGGATCGAGCTTTAGCTCAATTGCGATCCGCTGCATGAGCCGCTCGAGCGGATAATAGGCTTGCGGCCCGCCAAAGCCGCGATTGAGCCCGGTTGGTGTCTTATTGGTGAGCACGATCCGGTTGCGCAACTTTACGTGGCGGATGTCATAGGCGCCGGTCAGATTGCCATGCATGCGATAGAGCGTGGCCGGCTCCGGCGCGCGCAGGTAGGCACCGGTATCCTCGAGCTGATCGAAGGCGAGAGCGACAATGCGGCCGTGGTCATCGACCGCGGCTTCCAGCGTCGTAACTCGGTTCGTGGCCGAGACCGATGCGGACAGATGCTCCAGGCGATCTTCGATCCATTTGACCGGCCGCCCGGCGATGCGCGCAGCAACGGCGATGAGTACGATGTAGGGAAAGATCGCTTGCTTGACACCGAAGCTGCCTCCGGAATCCGGTGGCGTCCGCAGCCGCAAACGATTGCCCGGCACTTTCAACGCGCGCGCCATGACCGGGTGCAGGCTGAACGGTCCCTGGAAATTGGCGAGCACGTCGTAGCCGCCTTCCGATGGATCATATTCGGCGACGATTCCGTACGTCTCGATCGGCGTGCATGAGTTGCGCGGATAACGGATATCGACGCGGATGCGGTGTGCTGCGACCGCAAAGGCGCTTTCGGGATCGCCGTAACGAAAAATCCGTTCGCTGATGACGTTGCTGTTCGCCGCAGGGTAGAGCAGTGGAGCCTCGGGTGCTGAGGCGGCGAGCGGATCCACCACCGCCGGTAATTGGCGATAGCGGACTTCGATGAGATCGAGGGCATCCTCGGCGCGATAGCGGTCGCACGCGACCGCCACCGCGACCGGCTCGCCTACGTAACGCACCCGATCGACAGCGATGGGCCAGCACTCGATCGCAGCTTTGACGCCGACGACCAAGCTCATCGTCAGCGCCTTGACGTCGGCGCCGGTAAAAACGGCGACTACACCATCCGCCGCTCGCGCCGCCGCGCAGTCGATGGCCTCAATCTCCGCATGCGCATGCGGCGAGTGCAGGATCGCCGCCTGCAGCGTCCCAGGGCGCACGCCGAGATCGTCTAGATAGCGTCCACGGCCGGCGAGAAGCGCCTCGTCTTCTAATCGCGGAACGGACTGGCCAACCCAGCTTTTTGTGCCAGGCGAGACTGTCGAAGTCGTCACTGTCCGCCACCATTGCGCTTCCTGCCCGGCTTCGGATCGACTGTACGCCGACGTTCGTCTTAAACAATATCTCTACCATAGACGGTGGTGCCGCGCGCCGACGGGCACGATTACTGCCTGCTTTATCCGGAGGCCGCACCCGGCGTCGCACGCTATTGCGCGCAGCGGCTCGATCACGGTTTGGAGGTCGAAGCGGTGCGGTGACGAATTGCGCCGCGTGCCGGGCTGCCGATTGATTGGCAGGTTCTGGCCAACCGCTGTGACGAAGACCTTGAGCGGGCCGGCATGGCAGTGGCTGTCACAGTTTCGCGGTCACCCCGCCGCCTGAGTTGAATGTTGTTTCCAACGACATCGAAGTCCGCCGCTCGCTCGATGGCGTCGCGCTCGAACATCGCGTGACAACATCCATTCACACTCGGAAATCCAAGCGCTCCAACTGCATCACGCCGATCCCTGCCTAATCCGCCGCTGGAGCTAAGAAAACAGAGAGCTCATGCTTGGTTCTTCCGACCGTTGCATTTCGGGCCCAGGAACACAGCTTAATGAACCATTAACCATGAAGCTCTTAGCATTTCATCCGCACGCAAGGACGGTCCCGGCGGCAATGCCCTGCGGGGGAATAGACCTATGGTCTGCAATCGGCTGCGATTGATATTCGCGGTTGTCATCTGCTTTGCTCGCCACCTGCGCTCTCGCGGAAGACGGCGTCACTGACGCCAAGATCGTCTTTGGGCAAGTCGCGGCTCTTGAAGGAGCGGCGGCGGATTTGGGTCAGGGCATGCGCCAGGGAATCCTGGCGGCCTTTCGAGACGCCAATCGCCGTGGCGGCATTTCGGGCCGTATCCTCGAACTCAAATCTCTCGACGACGGGTATGAGCCGGAAAAGACCATCGAGGCGGTCAAAAAACTCATCACAGATGACAAAGTCTTCGCTCTGGTCGGCGCCGTCGGAACCCCGACCTCTAAAGCCGGTCAGCCGATCGCCAGCGCTGCGAAAGTCCCATTCATCGGCCCTTTCACCGGCGCCGAGTTCTTGCGAAATCCCTACAACAGGTACGTCGTCAACGTCCGCGCTTCGTATTTTGAGGAAGCCGAGGCGTGGATCGATCACCTGACCAAGGATTTGGGCATTTCCAGAATTGCCATCCTGTATCAGGATGATGCATTCGGCATGGCTGGCCTTGAAGGTGTTCAAAGAGCGCTGTCCAAGAGGAATATGGCGCTGGTCGCCTCCGGAACCTTCAAGCGCAACACCACGGCGATCAAGTCGGCCCTGCTCGATATCATGAAAGCCAATCCGGAAGCCGTTGTTACCATTGGGCCCTACAAGCCAGTCGCGGCGTTCATCAAGCTCGCGCATCAGGTCAAGCTTGACGCAATTTTCGTCGCCATCTCCTTCGTTGGATCTGAATCACTGGCAAAAGAACTTGGCGACCAAGGCCGCGGAGTGATTATTAGCCAGGTGGTGCCGTTTCCATGGGATACTTCAATGCCGATCGTCGCGTCTTATCAAAGCGCCATCGCGGCGGACGAAGATAAGCCGGGCTTTGTATCCTTTGAAGGCTATCTGGTCGGTCGGCTGGTGGTTGAGGCTCTCAAGCGCGTGAGTGGTTCGCCCACGCGAGAAAAATTACTCGACGCCATCGCCGAAGGACCGTTCGACCTTGGCGGCATCACGCTGAGCTACGGACCAATGAAGAACCAGGGTTCGGACCAAGTGTTTTTTACAATCCTGCAAGCCGATGGTTCGTTCCGGCCGGTAACGCGTCTGGTGAGAACGGTCGGACAGTAGTAGCGGCGAATTGGTTATCTACATCCTAGCCGGGGTCACGGGTGGCTGACGGGGATTGAAATTGAACATCGGCACCACGGGCGGTTGGCACCGGTCGCCGCTATGGCTGAGGACCATCCGTTCGCGGCTCTATTTGGCTTTCGGCCTTGCGGCAGGTATGACCGTGGTCGGATCACTATTTGCCCTCTATGCTTCGGCAAATATCGGCGCGACGATCACCGAAATCGTCTCACGCAGCATGCCGGCGACCGTCGAGTTGTTTCGGCTTTCTCAAGCGGCGAGCGAACTTGTAGCCTCTGCTCCGCGCTTGATGGCTGCCGAGGATGAGGATCACAAGAACAAAATCGCTCGCGATATCGCCGCGCAGTCGCGGCTCCTGAGTGCGAGAATCGAGCAGTTACGGGTGCTCGATTCCAGCGAACACGACGAAATTGAAGTGGCGCGAACCGCGCTGAACCAACGCCTCGCCGCACTCAATCAGGCTGTTGCCGAACGGATCCAGATATCCGCGCAACGGCGCGCGCTCGCGGGTTCCGTCCGCAAACTTCACGAGAGCCTGCTAGAGGTAATCACGCCAGCAATTGACGATGCCAATTTTGATCTGATGATGAACCGCGAGGCCTTGCCAAATAAAGCGGCGCTCGATCAATCGATCGAGTCACTGCGACGGCTTCTCGAGATCCAAGCGGGCGCCAATCTTCTCACTGGCTTGTTGATCGAGTCCTCGTTGATCACGGACACCGCCAGTCTGGCGCCGGTGCGCGACCTTATAGCTGCTGCCGTCCGGAACGTCGAAGCCAATTTGAAAGCGCTGCCCGCTTCTGATCAGCGCAACCAGATTGCCGCGCTCTTTGAACGGCTCGCTTCGACGGCCCGAGACAATGGAATAGTTACCCAACGCAGCAATGAGCTTAATCGCGAGCAAGACGCCCAGGTCGCGTTCAGCGCCGCGCTCACCGATGCGACTCGCCTTAAGAATGCCGTCGAAGGAACGATTGAGCGGCAGGGCAAGGTTGCGCAAGCGATTTCAACACGGGCCAACTCAGAGATGGCGGTCGGCCGTGTGCTGCTTATCGTGCTAAGCGCAGCCGCGCTTGCGGCGGCAGGATTGATCGCCTGGCTGTATGTCGGGCGCAGCATTGTTGGCCGCCTAACGATCCTGAGCCGCGCCATGCGTAGTATTGCCGGGGGCGAGCTAAACGTTTCCTTTCCTGTCGACGGCGAGGACGAGATCGCCGGGATGGCAAAGGCGCTGGTAGTATTTCGTCAAGCTATGGCGGACGTCAGCGGCGCGCGGCAGCGCGAGGCTAAGCGGGCTGAGGAATCCGAACGCCGCCGGCAACAAGTCGAGGTGGCAACGAGGAGTTTCGAGAGCGCGGTCAACGAGATTATCCAGGCCCTTGCCGACGCCTCTAAAACCATGGACGGCTGCGCAAAGGTCGTGGCGCAAGCCGCCGACTATAATCAGACGCGGGCCGTAGCCGCCGCATCCGCGTCCGAGCAGGCGACGGGGAACGCCAACAATCTTGCAGTGGCGGCGGAGGAAATCGCCACCTCCGTGGCGGTTATTTCCAAGGAAGCGAACGTGTCTGCTGACATTGCTCGCCGCGCCACCGATCAAGCAAAAGCAATCATCAGCGCGATAGAGCAGCTCGCGGCATCAGTGGGTCACATCAGCGACGTTAGCACCTTGATCCGCAACGTCGCTGCCCAAACCAATCTTCTTGCCCTCAATGCTACAATCGAGGCTGCCAGGGCCGGCGACGCTGGCCGAGGCTTTGCAGTGGTGGCGCAGGAGGTCAAGGGTCTCGCGGCTCAAACCGAGAAGGCAACGGGGGAAATTACCCAACAGATCTCTGCAATCGAGCAAACCACGTCGCACGTCGTGCAGGCGATGAAAGCGATTGCAGGAACGATTATGCAAATCGATGAGCATGCAAGCGGCATTTCGGTGGCGGTGCGGCAGCAAGACGCCGTCAGCAGGGAGATTGCCCAGAACGCCAATGCCGCAGCGAGCCAAACGCGCGAAGTCGCGGCAAGCGTCGCCAACGTATCCGACGCGGCGGCCAAGACTGGCCAAGTCGTCACCGCCGTGCTCGACGCTGGCGAAGAACTAGCGGTACGTTCCGACAGGCTGAGATCCGAGGTCGAGCATTTTCTGGCCCAGGTGCGCGTGGCCTAATTCGTGAAATCTTTGGCGGCGGTTGGGTCGAAGCGGGTCCGTGCGATTGTCTAGGAGAGTGAGGGTGTCTGCGACCATGATCGATTTCAGGATCGCACCGCACCGGGCGATCGCCGGCAAGAACGTTGTTGAGGTATTGCTTAACGGGAATGTCGTCGCCACCATCGCCACCAACGGCATTGATGGCATCGAGGTCAGGAGCGCGCATTTCAACAAGCATTGGCTTGACGACGGCGAGAAGGCAGGGCTCGGGACCCCGTCGATGCAGATGACGTTCAAAACCCGTCCAAACCGTTTAGGGATCGCCGAGCGACGCCCCGATGATTAGCGATCAGCTGTAGCCACGGCCCTGTTCTTGAAGGGGACTGTACGCTACGTACCCTCAGCTTCCGACCTCGGGGTTCTCGGAACATTCCCCGTGGGGACGCTAGCAATTCACATGATCTCCGCAGGTCGAAGAGCATCGGCGAGCCACGAGAGCGGCTAGTTTGCCGCGAGAAGTCGAGCGTTAGCAGGATTTGGCCGATCCAGCGCCTCAGTGTGAATCCGCGCCGAACTATGACCCCCGCTCAAACTGCCGCACATCGTTGACTGACAAGCTCTTTGCGGGAAGTTGATAGGGGTTACGATGGGACGCCGATCAAATCTTAGAAAAATGATCGCTTCTTACACAGCACCAAATATTGTAGAGTAGGACTGGGGCGCACATGGCCCGAACAGTGCGTTATTTGGCCTTGGTTGGCCCGCTATCCGCGCCACCTTCCACGTCGGGAAGGAATACGGTGAGCAAGCCAATCATCGGCAGAAAAGAGCACACGCGGTAAACAAACTCTATGCTGGTCCAGTCGGCGAGTTCACCTAGTACTGCTGCGCCGATACCACCCATCCCGAAAGCCAGGCCGAAAAAAAGACCTGAAACCATGCCGACTTGGCCGGGCATTAGCTCCTGACCGTAAACAACAATCGCTGAGAACGCGGACGACAGAATGAGGCCGATCAACACTGTAAGAACGAGTGTTGCGCTCAGACCGACATATGGTAGCGCAAGCGTGAAAGGCAGCACGCCCAGGATCGAGCCCCAGATGACCTTTTTGCGGCCAAACCGATCTCCAATGGGCCCGCCGAGGAACACGCCGGCCGCGGCGGCAGCGAGGAAGACGAAAAGATAGATTTGCGCGGTCTCAGTCGGCAAATCGAAGCGGTGCATCAAATAGAAAATGTAGTAGCTAGTGATGCTCGCCAGATAGAAAAATTTGGAGAAGATGAGAGCGATCAGGACTGTGATGGCCCGCCGTACCTGCGATCTTTGCAAGGCGGTATGCCCGACGGACAATCCGATTTTGGTCGTTCGCGCGTGACCGACGTTCTGGTACCAGCGCCCCAGTGCCGCCAGCACGCACATGCCGACGAGCGCAACCAACGCAAACCAGGCGAGGCTACTTTGTCCCCGCGGCAGAATGATAAACGCAGCTAATAGCGGCCCGAGCGCGTTTCCGACATTGCCGCCGACCTGAAAAAGCGACTGTGCGAGCCCGTGGGCGCCACCCGAGGCCAGCCGAGCGAGGCGCGAAGACTCCGGGTGGAAGATCGCGCTACCGAGGCCGAGCAACGCTCCGCCCACGAGTAAGACGGGATAGTTCGGTGCAAAAGCCAGCGTGACAATACCAAGAAGTGTGCAGCCCATGCCGAGCGGTAGCGAATACGGTTGCGGCCTGCGGTCGGTGTAGAGGCCGACCAAGGGTTGCAGGAGAGACGCTGTAACCTGGAAGGTCAGCGTCAGAAGACCGATCTGCCCGAAGGTCAATCGAAAGCCGCTCTTCAGCATCGGATAGATCGCCGGCAGCAGCGCCTGCATCACATCGTTCAGAAGATGGCAGAAGGTGATCGCGCCGAGAACGACAAAGGCCGTCGTACTGGCCCGTGACAGAGCGATAATCACCTGGCTCAAATTTAAGGCCCTTCTTGTCCCCGGTGCTGAACGCGGCCCGTACGGGTTGTTTTGGATTTTGGCGCGCGGACACTACGGTGTGGACGCAAGGCCGACCATTGCAATTCAGGCATCGGACATATGCTGGCCTGCCCTGGGGCGCCGTTTCCTGGGCTACGCCCTCAGGTAGAGTTCAACTTGACACATCGTAGGCGCTGTCCTCGTGCGGTGCCGCCCTAGTGTCGGTGCTCGTCGCCATCGCATCGCCGTCCGGCGTCACTTTAATTGCTTGCCAGGGTTCTCGGCAATTCTTTGCCGCCCACACCGCCCGCGTCACGCAGTCGTCATAGCGGCCCGGCGCAGCGCGGGATATCCTGATTTTGAAATTGCAAGGGCGAGCCGAGTGAAGGACCCCACCGGGGAATGGTGTCCGAGGTTCCCGGAGTTCTTGGTTCTGCGATGGCTGAGTGTTAGGAACCGCCGCAGGTAGTACGGCGTTTGACGTGATGATGAGTTACACTGTCGCAATCGTCTGTACCGGCGAATTGGAAGCCGTCGAAATTATACATCGCGTCGAGATCGACGAGCCCAGCATAGGCCGTGCACGAGCGAGAGCTCTGATGGTCTTGCGAGCTTGGCGTAATTACGTCGCAAGATCCGATGCGGGCCAATAGTTACTACGCTTGAGCTAGTGATCCGACGCTGGTTGAGCGCGTGGTTGGCCGCGTTAAACGCGGTGCCGTTTAGTCCTGTTGCATCAACGCGGGTTTCCGAGTGATCGCTCGCTCGCGCAATCCGCCATACCCGGCCATTAGAGGCACTCCAAGAGAAGATCAGACATCGGCGAACAGTGTGTTATGTTCCCCGTGAATTGTTTCACGGGTGCGTTTCGTTTTTGGCAGCGCGCATACCCGCCGCAGCAGTATCACGTTCGCACATGTACGCCCCGCGCTTGGTGTTTCCGTAGTTTTTGGTTCCGCTGAAATGATAGATTTTAGAAGTTAGATTCACCCAAACAACGGTATCAGACGGGCAGCGCACCTTAGCCTGAGCTTCCGTCGAAAATTCGTTGGCCGCGACTGGGGCCGGTACGGTGCGCGGAGCGGGTTTTTCGGCAGACGTTGACCGGGTAACGGGCTTGGCCGGAGGAGCTGCCGCAGTTGGTGCCGGAGCGGGTGCTGAAGGCGGCGATGCGGCCGGGGCCGCCGTAGCTTTAGGCGGCGCAGCGCCGCCGTGGCATTCAGCTACGTAGGCCTTCTCGGTGATTCCGTTGGCTTTGTTGGCGGCTTTGTTAGCTCTCCATTCCTCTTGACAGTCCTTTACGGTCTTTTGTCCCGAAGCCGCAGCCTTCGGAGGAGGGGCGGGAGTTGGCGCTGCCGCCGGGGCCGCAGCGGGCTGAGCCGATGCGGCGCCGCTGCGGCATTGGGCTACGTAAGCCTTTTCAGTAACACCATTGGCCTTGTTGGCCGCTTTGTTGGCTTTCCATTCCTCTTGGCACTCCTTCACGGTCTTTTGCTGTGCCATGGCATGCGAAGACAACGCTACGAATCCCAAAACCGCCGAGCACAAGCCAATTACGATTTGCCGTCTCATTTATTGTCTCCGTGGTTCCGTTCCGAGTGTTCTGTCCACACCGGACCTTCTTGCTAGACCTTACAACTGAGCGAGCCACGGCTGTCGGAGTTTTCTAAAAGATGATCTCGGCCGGTTGGCAGTTTCCACCTAACCCATTGATGCATCAAGGTCCGTTTGATCGATCGTTGGAAAAAACTTTGAGAAAATCAACGCCGCGCTGCCGACTATTAATCAGCGTGTCAAGATTCGAGTCCTTGCGCGCCCACAATCGACTTTGAAGCTCAACGTCTCGGGAGCGATGTCGGCGAAGCAGGCTCGGCACCGCACGTCCAGCAGGCACGGGCCGTGGGCCAGACGAAAAGCAGTTCAGATCAACGGCCGCTGCGGAGTTTCCTCGTCGCAATATTGGGCAATTTTCTTAAGCACGCGGGCGTTGGTCAACTTGATCGCTCCATTCGAGCGCGTGAACATGCCCAAGCGGCGGGCGACATTGCAACGAAAGCATTTTACTTCGTTAGTCGCAAATGCGCGTCACGTCAAAAGCTCGTTGCTAGCTCTGCAATCGCAAGCTTATGTTGCATGGCTTAGTCGCGGCGGGCGCTGCCCCGACCATTTATCAGCCATTCGAGCAAGGAATGACGACTGGGACGGACGAGCGCGAAGCGAAGGAAGCGGCGTTCGCACGCGACAGGGCGCACGTCGAGAAAACGAGAAGATTTCTAAGGAGAATGAGCTGGGCGCTGGCGGCGGGTTTCGTTGCTGTAATCGTGATTCTCGGCAGTGCCGTATGGGAGTCATACCAAACCTGGCAGCGTGAGGCTGGAGTATTCGCCGGCGCTAGCGCTACCGCGTTCGCGCAAGGCTTTTGCGATCGCGCGTTGCGTCTGGCTATTGCCGGGCTGCCGCCCGGCGAAGGCGCTTCTCCGGTAATGTTTCGTTCGCAACAGTTGCAGGGCGAGCTGTCGCTTTTTGCGTCCGCGCGTGACTGTTATTTTCGATTTGTTTTAGCTGGGCATGTGGGCTTGGTCAGTAGCGCGGCGTTCAGTCCCGACGGATCTCGCGTCGTCACGGCGTCATGGGACACGACCGCGCGAGTATGGGATGCCGGGACAGGCGCCGCGCTGGCCGTACTTTCGGGACACGAGTTTTGGCTAAATAGCGCCGCGTTCAGTCCGGACGGCGGCCGCATCGTCACGGCATCATGGGATAGGACAGCGCGAGTGTGGGATGCCAAGTCGGGAGCTATACTCGCCACGTTCTTGGGGCATACAGGCCCAGTGAACAGCGCGGTGTTCAGCCCGGATGGTTCTCGCGTTATTACCGCATCCGGCGACAACACCGCGCGGGTGTGGGACGCCGAGACAGGCGCGGTGATTGCGACGCTGTTGGGGCATTTGGACGACGTAAATAGCGCGGTGTTCAGCCCGGACGGTTCTCGTATCGTCACCTCATCCTTCGATTGTACTGCGGCAGTGTGGGACGCCGCGACAGGCACCAAGCTGAACGTACTCTCTGGGCACACGAGTTGGGTGTGGAGCGCGACGTTCAGCCCCGATGGTTCCCGCGTCGTCACCGCTTCCGAGGACGGGACGGCGCGCGTGTGGGAAGCCAACACGGGCGCCGTGCTCGCCACCCTCTCGGGGCACACCGGGCCGATATTGAACGCGGCGTTCAGCCCGGACGGTTCCCGCGTCGTCACGGCATCTTTGGACCACAGTGCGCGCGTGTGGAACGCGGTGACAGGCACAGAGCTGGCCACGCTCTCAGGGCATAGGGGTTGGGTCTGGACTGCGGCGTTCAGCCCGGATGGTTCCCGCGTCGTCACCGCATCCGAGGACGGAACGGCGCGCGTGTGGGAAACCAACACGGGCATCGTGCTCGCAACGCTCTCGGGTCATACTGGCGCAGTATTCAGGGCGGCGTTCAGCCCGGATGGTTCCCGCGTCGTCACCGCATCCGAGGACAAGACCACGCGCGTTTGGGACCTCAGCAAAGGTGCCGCGCACGCTGTACTCGCGCGACATACGGATGCGGTGAACAGCGTGGTGTTCAGCCCGGACGGTTCTCGCATCGTCACCGCATCGGAGGATAAAACCGCCCGATTGTGGAATTCCACGACGGGCACTCTGATTGTGACGCTCTCAAAGCATGCGGCCCCAGTGAACAGCGCGACGTTCGGCGCGGACGGTTCTCGCGTGGTCACCGCCTCCGACGATAGCACTGCGCGAGTTTGGAATGCCAAGACAGGCTCCGCTCTCGCCACGCTCTTGGGCCACACGGATCGGGTAGTCAGTGCCGCGTTCAACCCGGATGGTTCACGCATCGTCACAGCAGGTTTCGACAACACCGCGCGACTGTGGGATGCCAACACGGGCGCGCCTCTCGCCACACTCTCCGGGCACACGGATTGGGTGAACAGTGTGGCGTTCAGCCCCGACGGTTCTCGGGTCGTCACCGCATCGTTCGATAACACCGCACGATTGTGGGACGGTAGGACAGGCGCTGCGTTGGCCATCCTTTCGGGGCACACGGATCGAGTGTCCAATGCAACATTCAGCCCAGACGGTTCGCGGGTCGTCACCGCATCGGCTGACAAGACAGCGAGATTGTGGGACGCCAAAACGGGCGCCGCTTTGGCCACGTTGTCGGGGCATACAGATCGGGTGAACGTTGCGGTGTTTAGCCCGGACGGTTATCGCGTCGTCACCGCATCGTCCGATAACACCGCACGATTGTGGGACGGTACGACAGGCGCCGCGTTGGCCACGCTCGCGGGGCATACGGATCGAGTGGTCAGTGTAGCATTCAGCCCAGACGGTTTGCGGCTCGTCACCGCGTCCGCGGATAAAACCGCACGAGTGTGGGAAACGACGACAGGCGTCGCTCTGGCCACACTCTCGGGCCACACAAATCAAGTGGTCAGTGCAGCATTCAGCCCGGACGGGTCGCAGGTCGTAACGGCGTCCGTAGACAGAACTGCGCGCATCTGGCCCCTCGATCCAATCGTCTTGATACCGGCGAATCAACGCGGGGATTATGTATGCCGCGAGAGGCTCTTTGGCGCACGCTCGTTTACTGACGAGGAGATGCAGCTGCCGATCCTGCGCGGGCGCAACGACTTGCGCGATCCTTGCGATCGGGTCGGTCCGCTCAACCTCAGTTATTACTGGCGGGCGGCCACTGATCTCGTCGCGACGATCCGAAGTGCAGTCTCGCGTTAACTGTGCGGCGGAGTGCTGCAAGAATTAGGAGAATAGGGCGCGATCTCTTAATCTGTATCAGCGGGACCTCGATCTGATAGTCGGCGCGTGATTGAGCGATCGGGCTTTGGTGTCTGATGCCTCAGGCGGCGACCATTTTCCCCTCGGTCATCGGAATTGCTGTGCTAAATCGTCTTGAGATGGGCCACACGAAAAATGTCGGTTGCGGCGACAACAAATGTCGACACGCCCACGACCTTTTCTTAAAGAGCCGCGAATTGACGTTTGCCAACAGAGACCGCAATACCTTCCGGGAGTCGATCGAATTTAGCAGCGCGCCATCAAGAGGCGCGCAATTCGGAAAGCCCTAGTCGCTCGGCTTTATAACCGCGTGCGAGGATGGCATGCCACCATGATCGATTTTCCAGGTACCATCGGACGGTCTTGGCTAATCCCGTCTCGAACGTCTCGGCTGCACGCCAGCCCAATTCGTTTTCGAGCTTCGACGCATCGATGCCGTAGCGGCGGTCATGGCCCGGCCGGTCAGGGACGAACGCGATCAGTCCATGGCGCGAACCCCGGGCGGAAGGCTCGAGGCCATCGAGCAGCTCGCAGATCGCCTGCACAACAGCGAGATTGGCGCGCTCGTTGCGACCGCCGATGTTGTAAGTTTCGCCGACCCGGCCGCGCTCGACCACGTGCGCGAGCGCCTTGGCGTGATCCTCAACATAGAGCCAGTCGCGTACATTCTGACCGTCGCCATAAACCGGTAGAGGTTCGTGGGCGAGGCCCTTGATGATGATGTGCGGGATCAGCTTCTCAGGGAAATGATACGGGCCATAATTGTTGGAGCAATTGGTAACGATGGTCGGCAGCCCATAGGTCTCGCGCCAGGCGCGTACCAGGTGATCCGACGACGCCTTTGAGGCGGAGTAGGGCGAGTTCGGCGCGTAGGCGGTGGTCTCGGTGAATAGACCCTCCGGTCCGAGCGTGCCGTACACTTCGTCCGTCGATATGTGGTGGAACCGGAAGTTGTTCTGCGCGGCGCGATCCAGTCCGCGCCAATGCCGCAACGCCTCCTGCAGCAGTGTGAAGGTGCCGACAACATTGGTCTGGATGAATTCGGATGGACCATCGATCGAGCGGTCGACGTGACTTTCGGCCGCAAGGTTCATCACGTATTGTGGCTGGTATTGATCGAACAGCTGCCGCAGCGCCGGCCCGTTGCAGATGTCGACGCTGGCGAAGCGATAGCGGCGGTTGCCTTCGGCTTGCGGGATCGAGTCGAGGCAAGCGGCATAGGTGAGCTTGTCGATATTGACGACGAACGCTTCAGTATCATCGAGCAGATGCCGGATAACCGCCGAGCCGATAAAGCCGGCGCCGCCAGTAACAAAAATGACGGCATTTTCAAACCGCATGCGTCAAAGCTCCGGGCTGCGATTTGACGAACGAGCGGTGTATGCCCAACAGGTACTGGCCGTAGCTGCTTTTGGCGCAGCGTGCCGCAAGCTTTTCGAAATGATCGAGCGTGATGTAGCCGAGCCGAAGCGCGATCTCTTCGGGACAAGCGACGCGCAGTCCCTGACGCTGTTCCAGAATCTGCACGAAATGACTGGCTTCAACAAGCGACGCATGGGTGCCGGTGTCGAGCCACGCAAAACCGCGGCCCAACACTTCGACGAACAGATCGCCGCGGTCCATGTAGGCACGATTGAGATCGGTGATTTCCAGCTCGCCGCGCGGTGACGGCTTTAATTCGGCGGCCATGCGCACAACGGCATTGTCGTAAAAATAAAGTCCGGTGACGGCGATGTTTGACTTTGGCTGTAGCGGCTTTTCCTCGATGGATACCGCACGCCCAGTATCGTCAAGTTCCACGACGCCATACTGCTCGGGTGAGTTGACCGCGTAGCCAAACACCGTCGCTCCGGTCTCGCGAGCATACGCATTCGCCAGCAAATCCAGCAGGCCGTGGCCGTAAAAGATGTTATCGCCGAGAACAAGCGCGACGCGGTCGGTGCCAACGAAATCGGCCCCCAAGATGAAGGCGTCGGCCAGGCCGCGGGGCTCGTCCTGATGAACGTATGAGAACCGAAGCCCGAAATCAGAGCCGTCGCCAAGCAGCCGCTGAAACAGCGGCTTGTCTTGCGGTGTGCTGATGATCAGGATGTCCCGAATACCGGCAAACATCAGGGTTGCCAGCGGATAATAAATCATTGGCTTGTCGAAGACCGGCAATAACTGCTTTGAAACAACCGAGGTGACCGGATAAAGCCGGGTGCCGGAACCGCCCGCCAGAATGATGCCTTTCATCTAACATCAACCCCTATTCCCGCCGCACTCGCCCGGTGCGAGAGGAAGTCCGACGCCCGACAGGCACCGCTTGTTGCGGCACGTAAAATGTAGGCGGAACAAGTCCCTCGTTTAATATATTTGCAATGCAAGGTAAACAGGATGCGGTCTTCACACCGGGCTCGGGATCTAAGGAAGCGAGATGAACATTATTGAGACCGCGATTCCCGGCGTCCTGATCCTCGAGCCGAAGGTTTTCGGCGATGCCCGCGGTTTCTTCACCGAACTCTATCAGGCCGACCGCTATGCCAAGAGCGGGATTTCGACCACCTTCGTCCAGGACAACCTCTCGCGGTCCACACGCAATGTCTTGCGCGGGCTGCACATCCAAAACCCGAAACCCCAGGGCAAGCTTGTCACGGTGCTTAGAGGTGCGGTGCTGGACGTCGCCGTCGATGTGCGAGTCGGCAGCCCCAGCTTCGGTCACCATGTGAAAGTGGAACTCAACGAAGACAACCATCGGCAATTCTGGATTCCCCGCGGTTTAGCCCATGGCTTTGTCGTGCTCTCGGACAGTGCGGATTTCTTTTATAAATGCGATGAATTCTACAGCCCCGCTGACGAGCTCGTTTTGAAATGGGATGATCCGAAGCTGAACATTGATTGGGGCACGACGGCACCGGAGCTTTCTCAACGCGATCGCAATGGCCGTCAGGTTGCAGACCTCTTAGCGGTTCTGCCGAAGTTCGATTAACTCGCTTGGGGCGTCAATTTTTGGCATCCGTTGCGATAGACGATAGCGAACAATCGGCTAAGGGTATTAAAGCTTGGGAATACCGCGCTTCGAGGTTATCCTGCTAGTCGTCGAAAACCCTACGCTTAGGATTTAGGGGAGCGCAGACGAATTAAGCCGAGAAGAAATAGTGCTTATTTCATCTTTGGTCCGATTCACGAGTTCGGAAGGGACCGGGTCCTCGACGTCATTGCGATCGTGCCAGACAAAGTACTGATCCCACTCTTGCTCGGCCCTCAGCAAATTCCGGCGTGCTTGCTTCACCGCGAACTCATTACTCGATTTAACAGCAAAATGGTCAACCCGTAGAACGTCCCAAATTGCCTTCGTCGTTATGCCGCTTTGAAATCCGTATGAGGTGTCCCAAACCACATCTTCGCCTCGCGGGTTCACGTATCGGCCTGAGCGCAGCAACATGGCATGGGGATTGTCCGTCGGCCCTTCACAGGAGGCGACGCGGACAAATGCTTTGGCGTGACAGTTGACGGCAAACTCCTGCGGCGCCCGAGCGGTAAAGCGCTCGATGACGAGACCGTCTCCGCATTCGGTGCGGCCGGACGAACCGTAAATAGCCCAATTGAGCGCAACTGCGCCAATAGTCGGATCGGATAGCCACCGTTGTGCAATTGCAGAAACAACAGGTTCAACCGAAGCATCGGCGGTTGCAAGGTTTTGGCGGACGAACCAGGAAGCGTCCGGCCTCAGAAATTCGTCAGCATCGATGAAGAACAAACCCTCCACGATAGGTCGTGCCGCTTCCAAAGCTTGGCGATAAAACGCCAACTGAAAAGTTTTCTGATCGCGCCAATCGAACCGCAAAATGACGCCGGCGTCTTCAAGCTCCTTCAGCAGCGTCGACGTCTCATCCGAGCCCCCGTTGTCGGCTAGTAGGAATGTGTTAATTCCGAGCACACGGTGATAGGCGATCCACTCGACCAGATAGCGCGCTTCCTCGCGTACCGGCGCGGCAATCGCGAGCAACGGTGAGTCAGGTCTCAACACGCGGGCCTTACAATTCGCAACCGCGCATCATAACGCGCTCGGACAAAAATGTTGACCATTGAGCGCCACAGTAACGCAGAAACGTCGCCTCGCATATACGCGGGCCATGCACCTCCAGCTACGCAATCTCGACGCAAAACGCCCCGCGACACGGGGCGTTCGCTAAAGACTCTCAGTGTCGATCCAATTACAGATGGACCACGTGGCCGTCGGAGAAGGTCAAGGTCTGAACACCGCTGATCTTGAAGTGCTGACCGGTATCGTCGAACTTAACAGTCGTAACTCCGTTAGCCGCGGTGTTAATGGTGATACGAAGTGGTCATAAGGTCTCGCTGTCGAAGAATACCGCATCGCCGCTGCCCGAGCCGATGATCGTATCGCTGCCATGGGCCCCGATATGGATCTGCTCGTTGTTGCCGCCGGCCACCAGTGTGCCATTTCCGTGCCCGGAGTCGCCTGCGCCGCCGACATAGAATACGTCGTGGCTACCCCCGCCATAGAGATACTCCTGGTGGCCGTCGCCGCCTTGCAGAGTAACGGCGGCGAAGTTTGTGGCGTTTAGTATATCGCCTTCGCCACTGCCGCCCGACAGCAGAGCATGCCTACCGCCAGCAACCAGCGAGTCATCTGTACCGCCTCCCGGCTTCGACTACATCGTCGTAGCCACTGCCGCCGACCAGAGTGGCAAAGTTGCCGGAGTCATAAAGCATCGAGTGGGCACCGGAACCCGCGACCAGCGAATCATGAACTCCGCCTCCGGATATGGAGTCTTTTCCAGAACCGCCGGTTACGGTGTTGCTGCCGGTACCGACTGCAACGATATCGTTGCCGCTATCCTGCAACGCGATGGTGTTGGTACCGTTGCCGGTCACGATCATCATGTTGCTCTTGCCCGTCACGGTCAGATCTTGCGGGCCGCCTGTATCCTCGAGGGCGATCGCCTGAAATTGCAGCGAATACTGATCGGTGTCGATGCTGTAGCTGCCGGGCGTTGTGATATCGAAAACTTGCGCCGGCGGCGCGACCGGGAACGGCGGCGTTCCGATCTGAACCGATATCAAGCTCGCCGAGTCCAGAACCCCGCGCGTGTCGCCGCGACCGATTAAAAAGTTGTTGAGACCTGTCTCGATCGGATCGATGCCTTGGCCGATGAGCAATGTGTCAAGCGTAGCCAAGTCGAATGATTGCAGGCTGTAACTCACGCCACTTTCTCCCCTGTAGTGCGCTGCCCGCGACGATGTCGCTGGCGGCGCACGGGCCCATGCATGTTCCCGACGATTAAGAGTAGCTATCGCCGTCGTGGCGAATAGCGATGCACTTTAAGAAAAAATTCAGACCTCGCTATCCCCCAAGTTGGGGGGTACGCGGTTTTTAGCGCACGTCGAACAGTGCAGAGCGCGTCAGATTATTTGTTGGGTTCGAACGCGAGTGTTTGTAATGCGACGCATCGGCTACGGTCCTTGTTGATACCCGCGGCGGACAGCTTCGCGAAATGAACGGTGCCGTTTATGCGCACGTCTGCGCCGTCAAGGCTGCTCCGATGCTGTTACAAAACTGCTTTTCCAGCCGCCGTTTCTTTGTTTCCCTTCCGAAACGTCTGTACAAATCGACGCGGCACCGCTTGTTGACCGCCACTCTTGTTCGGCCTGCACTCCCCTAAATTGGGGGGTAGTCATGATTTAAAATCCATGTGTAATTGACGAGTGGTACGTTCGTGTAGCGGGTTGCGCCAACGATACTGTGCAATGCAGTAGAGTGGGGACGGCGTGAGTTATGCGTTGAAGAACTTCGACCTCGCGACGCTCGACTGGTTGCTGCAGAGCGACGGCGTTAATCCCATCGCCACCGGTGCCAACAATTTTCTGATCGCACGCGGTGACATGAAGGGCGTAACAGACACAACAGATCTCATAATCTGTTCGGAGCGGAACGCCGCCGTTCCCGACCTCGCAGCCTGGCAGCGGTCACCGGCGACACGGCCTAGTCGAAAGCGGCTTTTCAAGCGTTGAGGGGAATTGGCCAATGACAATCAGACTGAACGGCACGACGCTGACGAACTCTGGCTTTGGTACGGTCCTCACGAACTTCGGCAAAGGGTATCTGACCAATGCTGCAACCCTCACCAACGAAAGCGCGCGCTACCTGATCAATATCGGCGTGGGTAACGACCCTAACCAATGAGGGAGCGTTCGACGCTAACCAATACCGGCGCGACTCTCCTCAACACCGGCGGCGCAACGCTCACCAACACCGGCGCCGGTACGGAGCTCTACAATCTGGGCCCGCCGTCGCATGGCGCGAGGCTGACCAATACTGGCGCGGGCACAGTGCTCATCAATGAAAATGGCGCCAGCCTGATCAATGGCGCAAACAGCACGATCGACAATCAGGACGGCGCGACGCTTACCAACAGTGCGAACGTGCTCAACAACGGCACAATCAATAACAGCGCCAGCTTCGAAGACACCGCAACCGGGACGGTGCTCGGCACCGGAAGCTTTATCCAGACGGCCGGAGGCGTGACCGAGATCGACGGGTACTTCATGCAAGGCGCCCTGAATGTCGAAGCAGGCACTTTCACCGTCAATAACACCACCGTGATCAGGGGTGACGCATCCGACGCCGGTAGCATCACCATCACCGCGAATAACACGCTCACGGTCGGCCACACCTTTACCGTTACGGGGAATCTCACAATCGATTCCGGCGCGACGCTTGCAGCCAGAAATTTCGTCGAGAATGGCGGCGTAATCACCCTCGACGGCGGCACCATCGATCCTACCGGGATCGCAGCCTACGGCGGCACCATTTCCGGTTCTGGAGCGCTGATCGGCAACGTCGTCAATGACGCCGAGATGACGGCTTCAGGCGGCAGCTTAGATATCCAGGGTAACGTGACCGGCGGCGGCACACTCGTGGTCGGATCGGGCGCAACGCTCGAACTCGAAGGCAGCGTCGGCGACGGCAACACTTTGCAGTTCGCCGCGGATACCGGGGTGGCGCAGATCGGCGATCTGCTCAACAGCTCCGACCAGCAGCAATTCAGTGCGCCGATTTCGGACTTTGTGCCGGGAGATGGCATCGCTCTCGCGCTCGACGGATTGGGCACTTTCGGCGATATCTCCGCCGCCACGCCTGGTATTACGACCCCTTGACCAACACGACGCCGTTGGCACTCGACGACGGCGCGAGTTCCGTTGCCACACTCACCATGGAAGGTGACTATGCCGGCCGTACCTTCACCGTGTCGCAGACTTCAGGCTTCGCCGATGTCGGCATGGCCTGCTATTGCCCCGGCACGCTGATCCAGACAGAGCGCGGGCAAAAGCGCGTCGAGGATCTGAAAATCGGTGACGAAGTGATGACCATGTCCGGCGCCTTGCGGCCGATCAAATGGATCGGACGGCGGCGCTACGGCGGACGTTTCGTCATGGGCCGCAAAGATATTCTGCCGATCTGCATCAAGGCCGGCGCGCTCGACGACAACGTCCCACGACGCGATCTCTGGATTTCGCCGCATCACGCCATGTATTTCAAAGACAAGCACCTCGAAGGCGTGCTGATCGAGGCGAAGGACCTTGTTAACGGCGCCTCGATCGTACTGGTTGAGCGCGTGGATAAGGTGGAATATTTCCACATCGAGCTCGATACTCACGATGTGATCATCGCCGAGGGGGCGCTGTCCGAGAGTTATATTGACGACGATAGCCGCGGCATGTTCCACAATGCTGACGAATATCGTGCGCTTTATCCCGAGACGGTGACCGGCATCGCGCAATACTGCGCCCCGCGTCTGGAAGATGGCTACGAGGTCGAAGCGATACGGCAACGGATCGCGCTGCGTGCTGGACTGGTCCTGGCCGAGAAACGAATCGGGCACATGCGCGGTCACGTCAATCGCGTCACCAACAATTGCATTGCCGGTTGGGCGCAGAATACCGACCATCCCGAAGCGCCGGTCTGTCTCGACATCTATGCCGGTGGCCAGCTCATCGGCCAGGTTCTGGCCAATCGCTATCGCGAAGACCTTGCGCGAGCCGCCATCGGCAGCGGCCGTCACGGCTTCGAATTTATTCCGCCGGCTGGACTAACTTTTGCTCCCGACGCTGTCGACGTACGACGTTCGCTCGACGGCGTTCCACTCGCCCCGACCATCACATCAATGGATGCGGAGCCACATCCACGGGCAATGCGCGCTTGAACCATCGAGGGATCACCCGATGCGCCATTGTCGAGGTTCTCAAGACATAAAAAGCAGCGAGCAATATCGGGCGCTTATTGTATATAACGCTTCACGACCGTCGAATTTTGAACAATCCCAATAAACCGACTCGGACTGGAGCAACGATCGAAGCGGACGGACGGGCCAATGTAGCCTACCGTACTTAAAGTGAAACGCGTCGCCATCGCATCGTTAGGCTGTGGCTAGCGCGGTCAGTCGCCGCCCAGCGGTCAAATCGAGAGCAATGAAATAAGGTGCCGCAGCGCGGCCAAATAACAGCAAAAGCCGCTTATAACGCGCGTTCCGCTCGGCGGAGCTCCAGCGAACTGGCCTCTAATCACGCCATCGCCGAAGTCGCCGCAATGACGCGCAAGATCGATCGCTTTTTCCCGACGGGATTAGTGTCAGGACGGGCTACGCTCCAGGTGCGACCTCGGGCGAAGTAGGGCCGGAGAGCTGCAACGCTTCTCGGAGCACCCTCAAGCTGCCGCTTGTCGATCCGCTCGATGATAAACCGGCGTTTCATTCTTTATCCCTTTGAACTGCGCCCGGATCCAGCTCCAGAGCTCGTCGATCTCCTGGGCCGCCCTGCCTTGCGGAGCGTATTCGGTAACACCGAGGCCGGCAGCGATGGCGTCTTGAAAATCCATGCGCGCAGACAGCATCGGTTTGGCCAGAACTCCGAGCCGCGTCAGGTCCCGTGCCAATTCGCTCGCGCGCGAACTGCGGTAGGTCGGCGGGCACTGATTGAGTACAAAGGCGGCTTTGCGCTTTGCCAGAAAAACCGCGCGAAAGGTCGCCGCCGTCGCCTCGACATCCAATCGCGCCGGCCGCGCCGGCAGGAGGCAAAGATCCGCAGCCTCGGTCACCAGCCGGGCGGCGGCACTGTCCGCACCGGCAGTGTCGAACACCGCGACGGTAAAGCCGACGTCCGCCAGCCCTTCGAGTATGGCGTGTAGCCGCGGCAGGCGCTCGCATTCGAACGGTTCGACCATAACCTTGTTCGGCGCGCTCGCTGCTTCGCGGCGCAGGCCCCAACGCGCCAGCGAGCCTTGGGGATCAAGATCAAGCGCGATCACCCTTTCGCCCGTACCTGCCGCTGCCACTGCAAGCGACGCTGCGAGCGTCGTTTTTCCGGCTCCGCCTTTTTGCGTAAGAAATGCGATCGTGCGCATCACAACACCGAATGTTTCATTCCCGGGATTCTGTCACTACTGTCGAGCGACGGCCGGCTTTGCAGCGGAACGAGGCTCGACGTCCCGAAGCTGTTCGGAATCTCGATGTCGACTGCAAGCGTCGACACCGATTTGCCGCGATCCATCTTGATTTGCACCCGGTCTGGCTCGAACGAGACATGCCGGCTGATAACCGCGAGGATCTCTTCGCGCAGCACGCCGAGGAGATCGGAATTGTTGGCGGCCATGCGCTCGTGCGCGAGCAGTATTTGCAAGCGCTCGCGCGCTATCGGCGCGGAGGCGCGCCGAAAAAGATTGAACGTGATCATGCCGCTTTCCGTCCGAACAGCTTGTTGAAGAATCCGGTGCTCTCGCTGGGAACCTGCATGGGGATGGTTTCGCCTTTAAGCCGCCGCGCGGCGGCGAAGTAGGCGCGGGATGCGGCGCTCAGCGCGTTATTCAGCGTTACCGGTGAGCCGACGTTCGAAGCGCGCAGCACCTCCTGGCTTTCCGGAATAATGCCGAGCAG
This sequence comes from uncultured Alphaproteobacteria bacterium, assembly GCA_963826945.1. Classification (GTDB taxonomy): domain Bacteria; phylum Pseudomonadota; class Alphaproteobacteria; order Rhizobiales; family Xanthobacteraceae; genus BOG-931. The sequence continues at coordinate 70,005 of CAWGYY010000003.1, forward strand.
AGGCACCGACAGGATTTCCAGCACATCATCGATCGACAGTATCTCGCCGGCCGCGGCGCGCACCGAATTGTAGCGCGTGACCAGGAGGTGCTTGTCGACCCGCTCGCCGCGCTCCGCCTTCGCCGTCTTGGAGTCAAGGAGCCCGATGATGCGATCGGAGTCGCGCACCGAGGACACTTCGGGATTGGTGACGATGATCGCGGAATCGGCATACCGCATTGCCAGAGTAGCGCCGCGCTCAATTCCGGCCGGGCTGTCGCAGATGATCCAGTCGAATTTCGTCCGCAACTCCTCGATGACCTTGGCGACGCCCTCCTCGGTCAACGCGTCCTTGTCGCGGGTCTGTGAAGCCGGCAGCAGGTGGAGATTCTCCAGGCGCTTGTCGCGAATAAGCGCCTGCGGCAGCTTCGCCACCCCGTGAATGACGTTTATCAGATCAAAGACCACACGCCGCTCTGCGCCCATTACCAGGTCGAGGTTGCGCAGGCCGACATCAAAGTCGATGACGACGACCTTCTCCCCTTCCTGGGCGAGTGCGGCGCCCAATGCAGCCGTTGAAGTTGTCTTGCCAACTCCGCCTTTGCCGGATGTGACGACTACGACCTGCGACATTGTCCTGCCTTTCGTTTCTCTAGTTCATCGCCGAAATTTTCAGTGTGCCGCCCTCAAGCCAGGCCTGAACCGACCGGCGGCGCAGGCTGTCCTCGATATCGTCGGCCGTCCTGTAATAGGAGTCGATGGCCAGCAACTCGGCCTCAACGCTGTGGCAAAAGATCCGCGCGCGGGCGTCGCCGGTGGCACCGGCCAGCGCGCGGCCGCGCAGTGCGCCGTAAACATGGATCGACCCGCCCGCGATGATTTCGGCGCCCGAGCCAACCGAACCAAGAACGGTAATGTCGCCTTCCATAAAGACCACGGATTGCCCCGAGCGCACCGGGTCCTCGATCAGGAGCGATGCCGGCTGCGGCTTCTGCGGAGCTCGCGGGGTAACGACCGGGGCGGGAAGGACTGCAGCGTTTTTTGCCGGAAGCTCGAAGGGTTGCGTCCCGCGGCCACCGCGAAGCACAGGGGGAAGTCCCACTTGCCACTTGGCCGGGTCGATACCTTCGATGCCGAGAACGCAAACGTTGCGCTTTTCGAGATCGGCGACGAGCTCGGTGATGGCAGCCGCAGTGAGGTTGACGGCCGAAAGATCGAGCGCCACCGGCTGCCCGGAGAAAAAGCCCTTGGAGCGCTCCAAGGTCGCGTCGAGGTCGGTGAGCCAGTCCTGGAGGGGCGGTTGCGGCGCGATTGCGAACGCCGTGTAGGAGCGCGCCCGGAACATCAGCGACTGGCGTTGGCGAAGAACGCTCGACACTGTGCCTCTCCTCTGGTGATTCTGATTGGTTAATAAAATGCGTCGGTTTGGTTAATGAACCATTAATGGCTCAGCGCGTCGCAAAGACGGCATTAACCGGCTGCCGGCCAGTACGCTGAATGGAATGACGGCACAGCGCGACGTTAGCGGCCTGAGGGAGGCCGGATTCCGGTTCAGCCGGGCCGATAGACAGGAAACGGTCAGGGATCAGCGACGGCAGAGGGCATTGAAACAAATGGAAAAATCTTGGACACCAGCCATTAACGGCTAGTCGCCAAATTGCATCGCCCGCTCGCTTCGATTAGTGTTAAGCGTACGATTTGAGTTTGCGGGTGGGCAAACAGGACGGCGACTTGTTGCACCCGCTGGGCTGCGGGTCGTGGGGCTGTGCTCAGATGAATGTTGCAGTACCGCCCGCCAATCACCCGGAGCCGGCTCCGAACCCGAATTTGAAATCGATCCCGCTCAAGCCCGAAGCCGAAATTTCGCTCAGCCGCAATTCGTCGACCGCAGCGGAGTGCGATTTCGGTTCCGGCCTCGGCGTCGGACCACATCCAAGCGCGCCTATCCGCCGCCGGCGGAGTTGCCGACGCAAGCAGGCCCGAAGGGCTTCCGTTTCGATTTCAACGATGGCTGTCGCGTCGTGCTGGAAGAAACCGAGCATCCCTGGCGCGTGCGCCTGAGCGATCTCGACACCGGCAATACGCTGTTTGAGACGGAGCTCCAAACCGGTCGCGTCAATAGCAGCAAGCGCTATTACGTCCGCTTCCGCGTCGAGGCGTGGCAGAACGGCGAGAGCGTCTTTGTTCATGATTACTCGGCCGCGGACCGCGACGTACTCATTCAGTTTCCGGTCGGCACGCTGGGCGACACGCTCGGCTGGCTTCCCTATGCGGTGAAGTTCCAGGAACGCCATAACTGCCGGCTCACCTGCGGGATGGCGGAAAAACTCATTCCGCTGTTCCGCGACGCCTATCCGCATATCACTTTCCTCACCCACGAAGAGATCAAGCCGGAAAATTATTACGCGACCTACTGCATGGGGCTGTTCTTCGATGACAAGGACGGTCTGCATCAGCCCTGCGATTTCCGCCATGTCGGACTGCATCGCACCGCCGGTTACATTTTGGGCGTCGATCCGACTGAGGTGCCGCCGCGCATCGTGCTCGCCGACGATACCCGTCCGCTCGCCGAACCCTATGTCTGCATCGCGGTGCAGAGCACGAACTCAAGCCAAGTATTGGAACAATCCCCACGGCTGGCACGAGATCGTCCGCGATCTGAAGGAGTCCGGGTATCGTGTGATCTGCATCGACCAAAAAACGACGCACGGTACCGGCCTGGTCTGGAACCACATTCCCCACGGCGCCGAAGACCAGACCGGCGACCAGCCGCTGCAGGAGCGCGCGCGGTGGCTCAAGCACGCGGAGTTTTTTGTCGGGTTGTCGAGCGGGCTGTCGTGGCTGGCGTGGGCGGTGGGTACTCCGGTGGTGATGATTTCAGGCTTCACCCATCCGCTGAACGAATTCACGACGCCCTACCGGGTGGTCAACTATCACGCCTGCAACAGCTGCTGGAATGACGTCCGGCACCGCTTCGATCATGCGGATTTTCTATGGTGTCCGCGCCACAAGGACACCCCGCGCCAGTTCGAGTGCACGCGGCTCATCACCGCGGATCATGTGAAATCCATCCTGCGGCAGATCCCCGGGTTCCGGAATTCGCAGCAGACTAATAAGAAGCCGCAGCCAATAGATAAAAAGAAATAACGCTCGGACCAGCGGCGCCGTTTTAACCAATGCCAACCCAAGTTCGCACGAACTTGGCGTGGCATGCAGTTTTGGATTTGCCCGGTCCTGCGAGATAGCAATCAGGAGCGGCCGCTGCGCGACCGCCTGGCTGAGGAGCCATTATGCCACGCGCTCAACGCAAGCTCGCCTTTGTGCTGGCGGCCACAGATCACGGGCCGATGATTCTGACCGGTTTGACTACCATGCGCTCGACGCGAACCGGGTCTACGGCGTCGGCATCGAGCGAAGCGGCGCCTTTTCGCCGGCGGAAATCAACCTTTCGCTCGGTCTATTGGATTTGCGCCGCCGCTATTTCGGCGATGGAGTTTTCGCAATCGATTGCGGAGCCAATATCGGCGTCCACACCGTAGAATGGGCCAAGCACATGACCGGATGGGGTTCGGTGACCGCGTTCGAAGCCCAGGAGCGGGTCTTCTATGAGCTCGCCGGCAACATCGCGCTGAACAATTGTTTCAATGCCCGGGCCGTCCGTGCCGCCTTGGCCGCGCGTGCGGGAACCATGAAAATTCCTTCACCGGATTATCTGCGGCCGGGAAGTTTCGGCAGCCTTGAATTGCAGAAGCGGGAGACAACCGAATTTATCGGTCAGCCGGTCGACTATTCGGCGGCAAATCTCGTTGAGGTTCCGACCGCGAGCATCGACTCGCTCGCTCTGCCGAGGATCGATATGATGAAGATCGACGTCGAAGGCATGGAATTGGAGGTGCTCGAAGGCGCCGCCCAGTCGATCGAACGTCATAAACCGGTATTGATGGTCGAGTGGGTCAAGAGCGATAAGACGAAATTGGCATCTTGGCTCATCGATCGTGCTTATTTGGTGTTCGAGAGCGGGATGAACTTCCTGGCGATCCACAAGACCGATCGATGTTCGGCGCACATGGGAAAAGCGGGATTGTCGATGACAATCTGAAACTGCCCCGCTCGCTTTCAATTTGCCAAACGGCGCCGCGGCGGATGCTACTCGGGAACAACGCGTGAAACGCATCTTAATTATGGTCTTCCTTGTCGGTGTCAGCATTGCCTGCTTTTGGCTGGCGATCGCGGACGTGTTCACGCCACCGCCTCCGCCGCACAAAGCGGCCGCGGCGAATACAACGGATCCTAACGGTGCTGCGGCTGGTGCTGCCGGCGCCATAGGCGGCGGCGCGGCGGGGGCCCGCCGAAGTTCGTCCGCTCCAGGTGGCGGAATGAATTCGTCGACAACGAGCACCGCGGCAACTGTTCTACCATGTCAGGCCAAGTGCCAAGCAGAAGGCTCGTCGTGCCAGAACGAATGTTATCAGCAATACCGCGTAACCGATCAAACTCAGTACTGGTCGCAATGTATGCAGGGCTGCGGCACCAAATCGAGCGTCTGCTCCAATAATTGCATCAGCGGGGTGACCCTGCCGCCGATCTCGACGGTCTTACCGCCGCCTACCGCACCTCCGCCGCCCTCGGCACCGACACGTTCGCCGCCGTCGGTCGGCGCGCAGGACGATTCATCCTCATCGTCGTCTTCGTCCTCGTCTTCATCTTCATCCTCGTCATCAGGTCACTAGTTGTTGCTATCGGCGCCGCGACGATGTGGATGCAATGCTTTTGTTCCATGCCGCTCCACTTTGAAATCGCATGCTGTGCCGGCCGTCGCTTTCGACACAAATGCCGTTTGCCGGCGACTGGTTGTATTTTGGTAGCGAGCAACTTTTTTGGACGTGGTGGAGATTGACAGTCCCGGATGATGCAATCTGACCGGCGCGACGGAGTAGGAGGTCCTTGAAGCGGGTCATGCTCCACGACGCAGCGCAGCGTGCACCGCGTCCGAAAAAAATCGCTAATCGCGACGATTATCTCAAATTTTTTTTGTCGGCTATTCGCCCGGTCCTGTCATTTAGCATCCTCATCAATTCGATCGTCCTCGCGGGGGCCGTCGAGGAGACTTTCCAGATTGGTGAAATCGAATTGGCCAGCGGCAACAGCATCCAATTCCGGTTGAATGCGCTTCGAGGAAATCGGCGACCAATTTTCCACCACGCTTGTCCGAACGACGCCGTAGGTCGAACCGGCGAACAGTAACGCCCACCCGGCGGTCAGCAGCCATTCAGAAACCTCGGCAAGAAACTGCTCTTCCAGACGGTTGCGGTTCCACAAGCGCTTCAACGTGATCTCAGCGAGCCGGGCCCTGGTCTGGGGCCGATCCGCGCTGATGTCTTTGGCTTGAATCAGGCGCAACACCAGCAGGGCGGCCTCTCTGCCGTTCGGCTTGTACCGACGTGCTACCCGATAATTTTCGGTTTTCGAGTGAAGAGATTCCCTTGAAATCATGGCTGGTGGCACCACATAGACGCTAAAAAGGGTACGGCGACCCGATGGGTTCCGTAGCCGCGTCTTTTAGCATCGGAGTTCATCGAATGCCTACAACCCATCAGACCCGCGCCGCGAAGCCGACAGCGATCCGTGCCGCCGACTTTCCGGTTCCCTTGTCCATCGCCACGCCGGGACCGACGGTCCTCAGCGTCTACGTTGGCAAACCGGCCAAGGTACGCCGGCCTCGACCCGGTGTAAGCGTCATCCAGGCGTGGCGCCTTGCGCGACAACAATACTTTCTTGTTGAGCAGGTTCGCGAACGCCTTAAATCCGGCGAGCTTTGGAGCCTCCTCGATGAGTTTAGTGATGCGTTCGATCCGGTCGCCGTCCTTGTCGGCGGCGGCCGCGGGAATCCAGCGCTTGTCGCGAGAATCCAGGGCCGGTATCCGCAATTTGGTGCGGCGTGTTCAGGCCGATAGCGGCGCCGAAAAATCACAACTGCGCGCACTTGCCGCTCTAATTGTCAACAAGCGCATCGCTGTGCCGGCGGACGCGCCGTGGCGGGACCGCTGCATCCGGCGATTTTGCGCTATTTCGGAGGGAAAACTAAATGCGCAGATCCTCGCGGCGATGCAGTTCGTCGCTCACGCAGACGAGTTCGTCGCTCACGTCGACGAGTTTGACCGCCCCACAGGCAGCGCCAGAAAAGCCGGGGATTGCGGCCGGCGATGATAGGCTTTCGGGTAGTGTCCGTTGATCGTCAGCCCGGCGATCAGCCTGGCCTGTGCGCCACGGGGCGCGAAGCGATCGCGCGCCGGCTCGCTGGGCCCGTCTTCCACATCACAAGCGAAGTCATATAGTGATGCACACGCCGCTAAAAGCCGTGCCGGCGCCGTCACTGGTGCCTGCTCAGGTGGTCGGCTCATCGCAAGTGTTTCCCAGCATAAGCGAAACCTAAAATGACTAATTCCGCGTACCAGGTCGGCCGCGGCCGACCGCCGATTTCCACCCGCTTCAAGCCGGGGCAGTCGGGCAATCCGAGCGGCCGCCCGAAGAAGCAACCAACGTTTCGCAGCGAGCTCATGGCCGAACTCGGCGAGCCGGTGTCGAGCACCGACAAGGAGCCGATCAGCAAGCAGCGCGCGTTGATCCGCACGCTCGTGGCGCTTGCCCTGGCCGGCAATTTGCGCGCGATGAGCGTTCTAGTTGCGTACCTACAACACGCGCCGGAGTCGCACGACCCCGACGAAGAGCTGAGCGAAGGCGACTTGGCGATTCTCAAGCATCTGGAAGAGCGCGAACGACAAGGCCTCGATCAGCCATCAGGCACGGAGCAACCGGAATGACGCCGGAATTAAAACGTGCGCTGCGAACCGACTTCGAATCGTTCGTGCGCAAAGCCCACGGCGAGCCACTCGAAGATCGCATACGTCGAGTATCTGTGCTACGAGCTCGGGAAAGTGCCCCGCGGCAAGAACCGGCGGCTTGATTGTCTCGCTGCCGCCGCGCCATCTCGAAGACTTTCACCTGCTCGGTTTGCCTGCCGGCTTTTATCCTCGGCCGCCAACCGGCCGCCAAGGTGCTGGTCATCACCTATGGCGAGAATCTGGCGGCCGATATCGCCCATGGCATCCGCGAACTGCTGCGCGCCTCATGGTTCAAGGCGGCGTTTTCGACCCGGCTGGCCGCCGATCGCAATCGCGTCACCGACTTTGCCACCACGGCGGGCGGCGGGGTTTACGCCCAGCCGATCGGCGGTCAGGTGACCGGATACGGCGCCAATTACATCATCGTCGACGACCCGTTGGAAATCAAAGACGCCAACAACGTCGTCCGCATCGCCTTCGTCAATGCGACGCTTCGACGAGGCCGTCCGCACCCGGTTCAATCATCCGGGCACCGGCACCATCGTCATTGTCGCCCACCGCCTCAATGAGGCCGACCTCGCCGGCCATGTGCTCGCCGAGGGCGACTGGAAGCATATCGTCTTGCCATTCGAAGCCACCCGCGATCAGAAGTATTCGACCTCGGCAACGGGCGAACCTGGAAACGCACGAAAGGTGAGCTGCTGCGGCCCGATGAATTCAGCGCTAAGGACTGCGAGCGGCTGCGCAAATCGAGCAACTTTCGGGCTCGCTTTACCAGCAGGATCCAAGCGCCACCGGCTTGCCAAAGATCGAGCCGCGGCATTTCGCGTTGGCACCGCGGGGCCTCAATTTCGACCGGCCCGTCGTCTTGAGCATCGACACCGGCGAGGCCATGGGATTGCGCAACAGCCATAGTGTCGTGCAAGTCTGGCAAGTCGCTGCGGACCACTACATCCTCACCGATCAATGGCGCGACCGGGTCGCTTACGGCGAGCTGCGTTCGGCCTGCAAAACGCTGATCGTTCGTCACCGGCCGACGGTCATTCTGATCGAGCGCGCCGGCAGTGGCCGCGCCTTGGCGTCGGATTTGGCCAATCCATCCCTCGATTTGCTTGAGGTGACGCCGCACGAATCCAAACTCGAACGATTGCGCGCCCACATTGACGTTATCCTGGGAAAGAAAATCGCGCTCTCAGCGGATGCCCCCTGGCGGCACGCTTACGTCAAAGAATTTATCGAGTTTCCGCGACTGGGGACCGATCAGGTCGACGCTACAACCCAGTTTCTGAACTTCATGGCTGGCGGGCCGCTGCTGCGGGCGCGCTCAAAGCGCGAGCCTCTTGTCGTTGCGCTTGGTTCGCGCCCGGGGGTACTCTTGACCAACATGCGCGGCCGCCGGTTTTGTTAATTACGATGGCGCTGACGCCAACGAAGTCGCAGTCCGGCTTCGCCTCCTCGGTGGAGTGGCCGAATGCAATTGTAACGTTTTTATTTTTCCCTGTTATTTTCCCTGTTACCAGGGAAAGGTTTCGCAGGCGAGCTGCGGTGCAGACGGAAGGCCTTTGCGGGGAGCGCTCCAGCAAACCCCCACCAAAGCGCTGTCGGTTCGAGAAACTATCGGCTTGAGAATCGGCGTCAGAAGCTGTCGGCTTAAGAATTAAGAGCGCACTCGATCGGCGACGCCGGCACAGCAGGGCAGGGACGGTTCAACCCGCTTCGAATCTTTTTCTGAATCGGCCCGCCAATTTGAAATTGCATGCTGTCTCGGTTCCGACTTTCGGCATAAATGCCGTTTCGTCGAGCCGACAGGATTTGTATTTTTGGTCGATGGAAACAATTTTCAGATCGAGTTGGATTGATCCTCGACTGACGGCGTCAATCTAAAAGCGCGACCCAGCAATTCGACGGAGTATCTGTATGAATACCGCAACCGCCGTCGCGGCCGGCAATTTGTCGGAGCGCCGGCTCGGCACCATCGGCAACGAAGACTGGTGGGCCGTCATCGTTGGCCTCGCCATCGTAATCGCCGGCCTGATCGACTATGCGCTCGGCACTGGCGCCATCAAATTTCTCGGCGTTTCGCCGGCCGGAATGAAATGGGTGAGCGGCGGCGATATCGTCGCCCATTTCGCCAGGCTGTGGCCGAACTATCTCGCCCAGTTCATCGTGCTGGCAATCGTCTTCGGCGGCTCGCTGCGGCTGATGGGCCGCCCGTTCGGTGAGTTTCTGCCGAGCTTTGCGCTGATCTATATCGGCCTCTTGTTGGTATCGACCTTGGCGGGCTGGAAAGGCGCCAACTACTACAACCTCGAGGCCGCGCTCCTGGCGCTGATCGGCGGCCTTGCGCTGGCCAATGCTGTCAAGATTCCGGAGCGGTTGAAGGCTGCTCTGCGCGTGGAGTTTTACGTCAAAACCGGCATTGTGCTGCTCGGGGCGACCTTTCCGATCTCGTTGATCGTATCGGCTGGCGGCGTTGCGCTGACCCAATCCGCGATCATCTCAATCCTCACGGCCGCAATTATCTTTTTCGTGGCGACGCGAGTGTTCGGCCTTGACCGCCGCTTCGCAGCGGTGCTCGGCACCGCAGGCTCGGTCTGCGGCGTGTCCGCTTCGCTCGCTGTTGCCGCCTCGGTCGGCGCGCGCAAGGATGAAATCGCCGCGTCGGTAACGCTGGTGGTGATCGCCGCGATCGTCATGGTCTTCTTTCTGCCCTACGCCAGTCACTGGCTCGCTCTGCCGGCGGGCGTTGGCGGCGCCTGGATCGGATCTTCGGAATTTGCCGACGCCGCAGGCTATGCGGCGGCAAGCGTATTCGGGAATCTGAGCGGCAACGAAGCCGGCTCGTTGCGCGCCTTCACCATGAACAAGGTGATCGGCCGCGACATCTGGATCGGCGTCTGGTCGCTGTTCTGGGCCTTCGTCGCGCTTCGTTACTGGGAAGGCAGCGGCAAAGTCCGCCGCATCGATCCCGGAGAAATTTGGCGACGCTTCCCGAAGTTCGTCATTGGCTTCTTCATCGCCGCAGTGTTGGTCTCGATTTATTTTGGCGACACCATCACGCCGCACCAGACCGCCGACTTCCTGCGGCCGATCGGCAGCTTGCGCGGCACCGTGTTCACGCTGTGCTTCCTCGCCATCGGCTTGACGACGCGATTTTCGGAACTCGAGTCGGTCAATTGGCGCGCTGCACTGGCGTTCACTTCGGGCGCCATCGTTAACGTGATCGCCGGATACCTGCTTTCTGCGCAAGTCTTCTATGGCTACTGGGCAAAGCTCTGATCGTGCTTGCGCGGCTTGCCGCCATTTTTTGGCGGATCCGGCCGCACTGGAACGTTGCTTTCCGGGGCTGACCGCGATGTCGTCAGCCTATTCGGCCACGCGCGCCGATACCGGCCTTTGCCAACTGCACAACAGGTTCCGGCGGTCCGCCGATACCTGCGACACTTACGAATCGAAAGTTGCCGCGCTGGCCGGCAGTTGACGATTTCCGGGGTTTGACCACAACTGAGCGGCAGCGTTTGACATCGCTTTTCGGGCCGGGCAAGACGTTGCCATGGTCGTCACACTGAGCGAGCTGAAGGTTAAGCTGTTCACGGATGGCGCCGACAAGGCGCAGATCCGGGACATGGCCAAACAGGCCTGGATCCGCGGCTTTACCACCAATCCATCGCTCCTGAAGGCGGCGCAGGTCTCCGATTATGCGTCGTACGCGCGCGAACTGGTTGCCGCCGTTCCCGACCGTCACATTTCTTTCGAGGTATTTTCCGACGACATATCGGAAATGGTGGCGCAAGCCCGTCTGATCGCGACGTGGGGGCCGAACGTCTATGTCAAGTTGCCGGTAACGACGACCCGCGGCGAGCCGCTGTTCAGCGCGGTTCGCGCCCTCTCGCAGGACGGCATCAAAGTCAACTTGACGGCGATCTTTACCGCACCGCAGGCGGCGAGCGGTATCGAAGCACTGTCGGGGGGCGCCCCTGCTTGCGTGTCGGTATTCGCCGGCCGGCTGGCCGACGCCGGCATCGATTATCGGCCGATCATGCGCGACGCGGTGGCGCGGGCGCGCCAGACTTCGAATGTCGAGATCATCTGGGCCTCGACACGGGAGGTCTTCAACGTCATCGAGGCCGATGAAATCAAATGCCACATCATCACGGCGCCGGCCGCCGTCCTGAAGAAACTTCCCGCGCTTGGAACCAAAACTGCGGCAGAACTGTCGCTGGATGCGGTCAAGGCGTTCCGGGAAGATGCCGTGGCGGTCGGATTGACGCTGCCGGTTGCGTCTTCTCGCGCTGCCGAATGATTTACCGAACCGCTTAAAGTCTTGCGCAATCGCAGCGCCGATTTGTAACCTTGGCGTAAGGCTGGACGACTTAAAAAAGCCCGGTTGGTGAGGCCGGTGCATCCGGCACGTGCGCGAATTGATTCTAATTCGCCGTGCTGAGGTCAAAAACAAGCGGGAAACGCCCCGATGGAAATCAACGTTTCTTTCGATCAGAACACCGCAAGGTTGCCAAGCGGGTTTGTCGCGGCGGTCGATTATGTCGCCGGCTACTTTGACAGTCTTTTCACCAATCCCGTTACCATCAACATTGACGTCGGCTACGGCGAAATAGACGGCGCGCCTTTGGCCCGAGGCGACCTCGGTGAGAGCGAGGTACTCCGCTACGTCCGCGAGAGTTATGGCTCGGTCGTAAGCACCCTTCAGTCCGAGGGCGCGCCTGGCTCCTCGACGCTGCCCGGGACTTCGCCGCTGTCGGGCAACTTGACCATGACTCCGGCCGAAGCGCAGGCGCTCGGCCTGCGGTCGGCGGTATCGACGAGCTACGTCGGTTTCAGCAGCACGGCGCGCTTCAGCTACACGCCCAACGCCACGCCGCCGGCCGGAGAATATTACTTTGTCGGCATCGTTGAGCACGAATTTACCGAGGATATGGGCCGCATATCGCTGATCGGCGGTCAGCCCTACCGTTATTCACCGATGGATCTGTTTCGTTATTCCGCTCCGGGCCTCCGCGATGTCGCCACCGGCGGCAACGGCAGCACCGCATATTTCTCAACCAACAACGGCAGCACCAATCTTGGCAGCTGGAACAACCAGATCAGCAACGGCGACCTCGGCGACTGGTACGGCAACAACATTCCGAACGGCGGCAACGACGCGTTCAATGATTATTCCTCGAGTGGCGTGCTGAACGCACTGTCGCCGACCGATCTGACGCTGATGCAGTCGATCGGCTGGACAGTCGCACCCACCGCCACGGTCAGCGGACAACACTTTAAGGTTCCCGAGTTCCACGCGGTCGAACTGGCTTCGTACATTTCGGTGTCCAATCCGCGGGGCGATGCGATTACACAATACGGCTTCTATGATGCCGGAGGAACCTCGAACGGGCATCTGATGGTGAACGGTGTGGCGCAGCCCGGCGGGCAATGGATCTATGTCAGCGCCAGCGAACTGGACAGCGTGCAATATGTCGGCGGCTCTTCGCCCGGCCACCAAGCGCTATTCGTGGAGGTGTTTGATGCCTCGACCGGATCATGGTCGGCCTACGCCCCCTTTACCGCGCGCACAATCGCAGCCACTCCGCCGACGGTGGAGGTGCAGAATGTCCGTGTGCCGGAGAACAGATCGATTGCGGCGGCCTCACTGATCACGTCGGTATCCAACCCGGACGGCGACAGCCTGACGCAGTACGGTTTTTTCGATGCCGGCGGCAACAACAACGGCCACTTCATCGTCGACGGCGCGGCCCAGCCGATCGACCAATGGATTTCTGCCAGCACCAACGATCTGGGCAGCGTGACGTACGAAGGCGGCTCCTCGCCAGGTCATCAAACGCTTTACGTTGACGTTTACGATGCAAGCACCAACCAGTGGTCGGGTGCGAGCCCATTGACGGCGCGGACCACGGCGGCAGGCGCCGGGCACGACTCCCTGGGCCTCGGCCATGGGCTGTTTGGTCATCTGAACATCTGATAGATCCCGTAGAACTCATGGCGCCGCAATCGCGGTGCTTTTTGCGCGCCGTGGCCCCATCGCACAGCGCAAATTCCATTCGTTCTGCGCTCGACGGAGAAAAATCCGGCTTATTTTCGCGGATGCTTGTGCCTTTAGTTGACAAATTCTATAGAACGACATTTGATACTTAATATAGCGTTTTTATGTACTAATTTTCCGAGGGGCCGTTCGATGGGTTGGATATCGGGGAAACCTGCGCTCACGTTGCGCGCATTCCGTTCGGGCCGTGCCAGGGGTTGCAGTGCCGGGCTTCGTGGCGGCGACCGGACCTCTTGGCGGGCTAACGTGAGAAAGCTCGGTGCGGTCTTGGCGGCGGCGATGCTGCTTGCTGGCGCCGCATGGACGACGGCAGCATTCGCTGACGAGCCGATTTTGACCAAGGCGCCGGTCGTGAGCGCTCCACCCGCCGGACAGGGGCCATGCGACAGCGTCCCGGCCTTTTTTCTCACGAGCTGTCAGTTGGCGTGGTACGGCGTCAGAGTCTACGGCACGATCGACGTAGGCGGCGGTTACCAGACCAACGGCGCGCCGTTCAATCCGTACTTCCCGCAAGGCAGCTCGTACGTCGTCCAAAAAATGAACCGGGAGTCGATGTGGACGCTCGCGCCAAGCGCGTTGTCGCGATCGAATATCGGTGTTGAGGTGAGAGAGCCATTCGCTCCCGGCTGGACATTCGTCGGCCAGTTGGAGGCCAGCTTTGACCCTTATTCGCTGCAATTTTCAAACGGCCCGACATCAATCGCGGACAACAGAGGCGTTCCGCTCATCGACCAGAGCGCGAATAACGACTCAAGCCACGCAGGTCAGATCTACAATGCGCTGGGCTATCTCGGGGTCAGCTCTACGACTCTCGGCACCCTGACTTTCTTCCGGCAAAATGCGCTGACACTGGACGCTGTTCTCGCGTACGATCCGATGGAGGCCTCTTATGCCTTCTCGGCGCTCGGCTTTTCGAGCTCCAATTGCGGCGCCGGCGATACCGAGACGTGCCGTATAACGACGGCCATCAAATACAAGGTCGCACTCGGTGCGTTCCGAATCGGCGCGCTGGCTCAAGTCGGCGGCTACGGTCAGAATAACGGTTCAAACGGCGACTACGAAGCCCAGATCGGCGGTGACATCCCGGTCGGTAAATTCGGCTGGGGCGAAGGCCTGCTTTCGCTCGACACCATCTACAAATGGGAAAAGGACGCTGTGAACCTTTCGCTCAGCGGCGCCCCCACCGCCGCGGGCATACCGATCGCGCCATATCTGCCGCAAACGCTCGCGGCCACGATCTCAAACAACCAAAGCGTCATGCTCCTGTCCAAATACACGGTCGGGCCGCTCCGACTGTTTGCCGGCTATGAATGGTACCAACTTGCCCCGCCGAGCGATCCGGTGAATACCGTCACCGGTTTTACCAATATCGGCGGTTTACCGATGGGCAGCGCCTACGGCAACCTTACGTCAATCAACAATGTGGCTTTTTCCGCCGGCTGCGGCACCGGCACCGGATGCAGCGACAAGGTCATGCAGGTGATATGGACGGGTGCTCGTTACGCGGTCAGCAAAGACCTCGACCTGGCCGCGGGCTATTATCATTACATTCAGAACCAGTATGTCAGTGGGGCCGGCATCTGCACCAACCCCACGGCGCATTCGCAATGCGCCGGCACGTTCGACGCCGTTTCCGCCCTTGTCGACTGGCGGTTTCTGCCGAAGTGGGACGCGTATTTCGGTATGATGTTCTCGCAGGTGAATGCCGGCCTGTCGAACGGCTACCTCGCCCGCAACAACTTCGATCCGACGGTCGGCGTTCGCTTCCGCTTCTGAGTATGCGGTCCGATCGATCGGCAAATAGGTTCCTCATTGACGCATTTGGACCTGCTATCGCGTCAAGATTCTCGGGAGACGTGCCATGACGTTCAGGATTGACGGAGCCCTCGCAGCAGCTTTTGTGATTTCTTTTCTTTGCGCTTTCGGCGCTTCGGCAAAAGCAGAAACCGCCGCGAACGACGGCAAACAACGCGCTCACGCGGCACATCGGGTTCACAAACAGGCTGCGTCCGCGCCGCGTATCGTTCCCAGCAATGTCCCACATTTTGACCAGACTCGCCCGTGGACGTTTGCTTGGGGAGCGCCACCTCTGCAGGACCCGCGAGACGCATATCACGGCTATTTTGCCAACCCGGTGGATGATCCGCGCTATTACGGCGGTGGCCGGACGACGCTGATCTTCCGGTGAGATAGGCGCTTGCTCGGCACCGATCATGCGGAAGCCGGCGCTCTTTTTTGATTCCTGGAGATTGTTTTAAATAATCGCGTGGCGCGCAGGTGTCCGGCGGGGTCGCCTCCGCGTGGAGAATTACGGCGTATATTTTTTCGCTACTTCGGGGATTTTGGCGAAAAGTAATCGGCCGATCTGCTGTTGAGATTGATTCCGCTTCGCGCGTGAAAATTGCCTCAAGGCTCTTTCCGGCCAACGAAACTGTGCGCGCAGTCCCCCTGTAAGCCTCGGAAGCAAAACGTGTTTGGGTTCCCTTGCCGATTGGGTCGCCAGTCGGCTTTGGCCGTGCTAGGTCAATGCCGTGGGCGACGGCGTTTTGAGGGGAGCCCTTTGGGCATGAGTGAGGTTGTCGGGGTAGCGGCCAAACCACTGAAGGTCGGAGTAGTCGGCGTCGGCGTCATGGGCAGCAATCATGCCCGGGTGCTGGCGGACATCCCCGGCGTTCATCTCGCTGGCATCGCGGATCCTGATCGCAAGCAGCGGGATTTCGTCGCCCGAACCCTCGGCTGCGCCGGGTTCACCGACATCAACGGATTGCTCGGCGCCGGCGTCGATGCGATCACCATCGCGGCCCCCACGCACCTTCACCACGATCTGGCACTCGAATGCATCGGTCGCGGCGTCCACGTCATGGTGGAAAAGCCGATCGCTCCGACGGTCGAGGAGGGTCACGCCATTGTCGCGGCCGCCCGCGGCGCCGGCGTGACGCTCATGGTCGGTCATGTCGAGCGCTTCAACCCGGCGGTGGAGTTGGTCAAGCGGGCGATCAAGAATCAGGACATCCTGTCGATCGCCATCACTCGCGTCGGCCCGTTCCCGCCGCGCATGTCGAATGTCGGCGTGGTTATCGATCTTGCGGTCCACGATATCGACCTGATCCGCTGGTTCACCGATTCGGAGATCGTCGAGATCCAGCCGCAATTGTCGAGCGCGGTCGCCGAGCGCGAAGACATTGCGCTGCTGCAGTTCCGCACCGCCTCCGGCGTGCTCGCCCATATCAACACCAACTGGCTGACGCCGTTCAAGGCGCGCACCATCCACATTGCGACGCGCGACAAATATCTCATCGCCGATCTCCTGACGCTGCAGGTCACCGAATGTTTCGGCTTCCAGGCGGACGGCAGCTACTCGATGCGGCATCTGTCGGTCGGCTATGCGGAGCCGTTGCGCGCTGAACTCGTCGCCTTTATAGACGCCATCCGCAGTCATCGGACGCCCGCGGTGACCGGCGAAGAAGGCGTGGCCAGCCTTGAGATCGCGATACGCTGCCTTACCGCGCGCCCGACGCAATCAAGCGTGCCGCAACGCAAAGGGCCGCGCCGCGTCGCCGGCTGAACCCACGTCAGCCGTGCCGCGATCGCGCCAGGAACTTCCATGAATCAACACGCCCGGCTTGACGAGCGGCCGATCCCGTTCATCGACGTTGCCGCGCAGCGTCGTCGGCTCGGCCCCGCGATCGACGCCGCGATTTCCCGCGTGCTCGCGCATTGCCAGTTTATCCAGGGGCCGGAAGTGCGGGCTTTGGAGACTGAGCTTGCGGCATTCTGCGGCGCGGGGCACGCGGTGGCCTGCTCGAGCGGTACCGACGCGCTTCACCTCGTGCTCATGGCGTGGGGCATCGGCCCGGGCGATGCCGTGATCTGCCCGACCTTTACCTTCTGCGCGACCGCCGAAGTCGTGGCACTGTGCGGCGCGACGCCGGTCATGGCCGATGTGGAAGCTGAAACCTTCAACCTTGATCCGGCGAGCTGCGAACGTGCAGTCGCGACCGCCAAGCGGCTTGGGCTCAAGCCGCGGGCGATCATTCCCGTCGATTTGTTTGGTCTGCCGGCGGACCACGACGCGATTGCCGCCGTTGCAGAGAGGCATGACCTCCTCGTACTCGACGATGCGGCGCAGTCGTTCGGCGCCATCTATCGGGGCCGCAAGCTTGGCGCAATCGGACCGGCCACGGCGACGAGCTTCTTTCCGGCCAAGCCGCTCGGCTGCTACGGCGACGGCGGCGCCATTTTCACTGACGATGGCGACCTGGCGGCGCGGCTCAAGAGCCTGCGGGTGCACGGCGAAAGCACCGACAAATACGACGCTGTCCGCATCGGCATCACCGGCCGGCTGGATTCAATTCAGGCGGCAATCCTTCTGGAAAAGCTGAAAATCTTCCCGGACGAAATCGTGGCACGGAATGTCGTGGCGCAGCGTTATACGGATGGCCTCGCCGGCCTCGCGACGGTGCCGCGCGTCGGCAATGAGTTGACATCGGTCTGGGCGCAATACACCATCCGGCTCGCGCCGGGGCAGCGGGATGCGCTCGCGGCCGCGCTGAAGGCGCAAGGCATTCCGACGGCGATCTATTACGCCAAACCCCTGCATCGCCAGGCCGCCTATCGCGATTACCCGGTAGCGGACGGCGGCGTGGCGGTCAGCGAGCGGCTTGCCGACGAAGTCATCAGCCTGCCGATGCACGCTTATCTCGAGGCAGCCGGTTCAGGACCGTATCATCGCAGCGATTCGTCGGGCGCTGGCGGGCTAGCGCGTCTTCGTCCTCCCTCGCGCAACGGAACGCGGCAAGGAGGAAAAAAGCGGCGGCAATGATCGAGCGGATTCTCACTGTCGGCGGCTTTACTCTTCTCTCGCGCCTGACCGGCTTTTTCCGCGACATCATGCTGGCCGCAATCCTCGGCGCCGGGCCGGTCGCCGACGCTTTCTTCGTCGCCTTCAGGCTGCCGAACCATTTCCGCGCCATCTTTGCCGAAGGCGCGTTCAACGCCGCCTTCATTCCGGCCTACGCGCGCATCCGCACCCAAGGCGGCCCACAGGCGGCGGCGTTGTTCGGCGACCGCATCTTCACATTGCTGATTGCGACGCAGGCGGTGCTGCTCGCACTGGCGCTCATCTTTACGCCGCAGGTCATTGAACTCCTGGCGCCAGGCTTCTCGCATGAGCCGCATCAGTTTGAACTGGCGGTCTCGCTCACGCGCATCACCTTCCCCTATCTCCTGTTGATCACGCTGGTGACGTTGTGGGGCGGCATTCTCAACGCGCTGCACCGGTTCGCCGCGGCGGCAGCGGCGCCGATCCTGCTCAATCTGTCGATGATGGCGACGCTGGCGTTTGCCGCGTTCTTTGGCGGCGCCGGCTACGCTGCGGCATGGGGCGTCCTGATCTCGGGCGTGCTGCAAGCCGCGTTGGTCGGCGGCGATACCATGCGCGCCGGCGTATTCACGGTGTTTCGGGCGCTACGCTTCGACAGCGATATACGCCGCTTCTTTACCGCGCTGGTGCCTGCGACCATTGGGTCGGCTGGCACGCAACTCGCGCTGTTCGCCGACACCATCATCGCGAGCTTCCTGGCGACGGGCGCGATCTCGGCGCTCTATTACGCCGACCGCATCGATCAGCTGCCGATCGGCGTCATCGGCATTGCCGTCGGCACCGTGCTGGTCCCGGAGATGACCCACCGGATCGCCGCCGGCGACGAAGCCGGCGCCCGCTCGGCGCAGAATCGCGCCATCGAATTTGCACTCCTCCTGGCGATCCCCTGCATCGTCGCTTTTTTGGTGGTGCCAGAGCCGATCATGCGCGGCCTGTTCATGCGCGGCCGGTTCACGGCCGGCGACGCACATGCCGCCGCCATAACGCTCGTCGCCTACACCATCGGACTTATTCCGTTCGTGCTCATTCGCAGCGTCGTTGCGCCGTTCCTCGCTCGCGGCGACACGCTGACGCCGATGAAGGCGGCGCTGATCGGCACTGCGGTCAACATCGTTTTCAAGATCGCGCTGATGGGCTCCTTGGCCCAGGTGGGGCTCGCGCTCGCGACTTCGATCGGCGCCTGGATCAATTTCATCCTGGTGTTGTGGCTCGCGGCGCGAGCCGGCCATATCGCCGCCGACGCCGCGCTCAAATCGTCGCTCGTCAAGCTCGCCGTGGCCGGTGTCGCCATGGCGATCATTCTTCTGTTCGCAGCGCCGCTTGTCAGCTGGCTGTTTTCGTCCTGGTCCAAATTCCGCAACGAAGCGCAATTGGCCGTACTGGCGCTGGTTGGCGCGGTGTTTTACGGCTCACTGGCGCTCGCGTTGTTCGGCCGCCGGGGGCTTTCGTTGCTGCGCCGGCGCGCGCAAAAAGCGCCTTCCGCGCCGATCGAAGCGTTTGAGGGTACGTCGCCGCCGCCGGCAGGTCCGGACGATGTATGATTTAGCTTATCTCGAACGCCACAATTCTAATGAATTCTTAAAATCGATTTTGCAAAGTTTGAGCGATATTTGCCTAATCATGCGCCGACGCGAAGCTCATCTCGCGTCAAGTCGCAGCAAGATCGATCGGGGGGAATATCGTGTTTGATCTTTGGACCAGCTATTACGAGGCGATCCGTTTCACCTGCGAAGCGCACGCCGTCATGTCGGCGCGATTCATTCTCATTGCATCGGGTGACCCGAGGGCCGCCGCCGAGACCTGCCGGATGATTTCGGAAAAGGCGATTGCCTTTGCCGAAGCACACTCCGCAGCCGAACAGGCGCTGGCCGACGGACTGGGAATCTACCAAGCCGCGGAACGGGCCTATTTGCCGCTGTGCCAATGCGTGCACGAGAACAGCCAAAGACTGTTGTCGTCCGTGCACTGAACACTGGGCTGTGCACCGGCCATCAACGGACCTTCCATCAGCTTCGCGCATTGATCGGCCGGTTCTCGGTCCAGTCCCAGGTGCCGTTGTCGCGGTCGCGCACCGCCTCTTTCCAGCCGACCGTCTCCGCGCGCCGTTTGAAGTTCACGCCTTCGGGCGAGTGCCGGGTAATACCGTCGAATACCGTGGCGATGAGCTGCGTGTTCTTTAATCCCATGGCTTCGATGGCCTGATTGACCACAAGCTTCTGCATCATCAGCTGGTTGACCGGCACCGTGGCGATGCGTTCGGCGAGCGCCTCGACTTCGGCGTCAAGGTCCTCCGGCGGCACGGCTTTGAGGACCAGGCCGAGTTTCTCGGCTTCAATGCCAGTGATCTTGTCGCCGGTGAACAACATCCGCTTGGCGCGCTCGGGACCAAGCCGGTAGACCCACATCGCCGTGGTCGGACAGCCCCACACCCGCGTCGGCATATAGCCGATGCGGGCGTCGGTGCTCATGACGATCATGTCCGCGCATAGCGCAATGTCGGAGCCGCCCGCGACCGCGTAGCCGTGTACCTTGCAGATCACCGGCCGGTACGAGCGCCACAGGCTCATGAACATTTCGGTGTTCCGCATCATGAAGGCATAGTCCTTCATCGGATCCCACGGCATCTCCTGAGTGACGCCGGTGCCGCCGGTGCCTTGCGCGTAATAAGTCAGGTCATATCCGGCGCAGAATGCCGCTCCGGCGCCGGCCAGTATGATGACGTGGACGCCCGGATCGGCGTTGGCCCGCTCGACGCAGCCGGCCAGCTCTACCGGCACTTCGTCATCGATAGCGTTCATGACGTCGGGGCGGTTGAGCGTTATGCGCCCAATTCTGCCGTCCTTCTCGTAGATCACCTTTGGCATTGGGGTCTCCTCCGGAAACGGTTTTTTTACCATGTTTTGTTACCAGTACGATTGGGCGACATCGTCGGCATTCTTTAAAGCGAGCTCGACGTGACCGTCGCAAACGCACAACAGCCAACTGGCGCCTCGGCCGGCAGCGCTCTTGCGCAGAGTGATCCATGCTGACGGGTAGCCGCATCACCATCGGCCCGCTCTTTCCCGAGGATTTCAGCTCGCTCTACTGCTGGATCAATGACGTTGCGGCTGCACGCCTCGACTTTGCTTATCGGCCCGTCGACATGATGGCTCACCAACAATGGTGGGACAGCCTCGGCAAGGACCCGACGAAGGTGGTGTTCGCAATCAGAAAAACGGCCGAGATGGCGATTATCGGCTACGTGCAGATCAACGGCATCAACAGCGTGCACCGGTCAGCCGAGCTCGGCATCCGGATCGGCGAGGAAAAAAATCGCGGCCAGGGATACGGCAGGGAAGCCTTGCGTCTGGCCGTCGATTTCTGCTGGAACCACCTCAATCTCAATCGGGTGCAATTGATCGTGTTCAAGCACAACGACCGTGCTATCGGCGCCTATAAGGCAGTCGGATTCAGGAAAGAAGGTTTGCTGAGGAAGGCCGCTTTCATCGGCGGCGGCTGGGTCGATGTTCTCGTGATGGCGGCCTTGCGTCCGGCTCCCGTGCGGCAGCAAAAATCGCGCCGGGCGGCACACGCCTTGCCAATGCTCAAGGATGAGCGGCCAATTTCCCAATCCGCCGCAACAGCAGATCGGCGCCGGGTAGCCTGATCGGCTATAGCAGCGCGACCGGCGCGCTTCGCTCCCGGCAGATCGCCGGACTATCTCTTGCCGACAGTGGCGTCGTCGACGAACATGACATTGCAACTTTTTGCATGCCGGCGGCAGGATTCAAGCGCTCCGCGCGACGCCGCTTCCGTCGTTCGCTGGCCGGATTGCCAGCCGAAGTGACCGCCACGAGAGATGGCGAACGCCTTGTGCGGGGGACTCATCAGATAAGTTTCGAACGCGTTGCGGCCGTTCGTCGACAAAATCTCCGGCGCAGCAAGTACCGGCCGTGCGGGCAGCGGTAGCGGCGTCGCACGAAGCTTCAGATCGTGCTCTTGCAGGAAAGCGTCGACAGCACCACTCCACACCGGGATGCCGGCCATTGAAAACAGCCTGTGTCCGTCACGACCGAATGCCGGCGCAGCGACAAACTCGACATCGCCGCCGCCACCCGTGAAGGCCGCTTTCAATTGCTGCGCCAGTTTTGGCCCGAAGTAGTGGTCGTTTTCGGCATAGACCCAAAGCATCGGTATCCGCGACCGCTGGCCGAACAAGCCAAAAGCTTCGATGAGCCGGTCCGGGTGGCAAACCCGGTCGTTGTGGTGCATCGATCCGCGGCCGCCGGCAAAGCTGATGGCGGCGACAAGCTCCGGGGGCGGATCGGCCGTGAGAGCCACGGTGGCAAAACCGCCCGCCGACACGCCGACGCTGATCACGCGCGACGGATCGATGTCCGGGCGGCGCACCAGAAATGCAATCGCTGCCTTAAGATCGGCGGCGCCAGCGGTCGCCGCGGCGATATAGTTCGGATTGCCGCAGTATCCGTAGCCGTCCGCCCAATCCCCACCCGAGTCGCCGTAACCACGCCGCATCACCACTGCGGCCGCCCAGCCACGCCTAGCGAATTCGATCGCCTGCGGCAGCATCGCCAACGGGCTCATACTTGCGTGCTGGTCGATCGAACGCGGCGCGCCATGAGTTATCAGCGCGAGCGGATAACGGCCCGGTTCGTTCGGACGGACCAGCAAAGCCTCGAGACCGCGCGGACCTGCCAGCGCGAACGGAACGCGCAACTCCTCTTGCAGATACGGCTCGGCTGCCGGGCTATGACTGACCGGCCCAATAAAGATCGCCGCCGCGATGACAAGACGGACCCACCGCATCGCGTGCTACGCCTGCAGCGCTGCAAGCACGGCCGGCGCAACCTGATCGCCCCATTCCTGCACGAAATGCCCGGCCTCGGCGAATTCCAGCGGCGGCGGACAGCCGCGAATGTCTTTATGCAGAGCGCGCATCACCGGCGGCCCAAGCACCGGATCGGTCATGCCGATCGCCATGACGCTCTTGCCCGCGCCACTCGTTGCGCCAGAAGTCGCGCGCGGCGCGTTCAATCGTTGCCCCTGGGCTATCGGGAAATTCCGGCACCAGATTGGGAAAGCGCCGCACGCCCGCCTTGTAGGTCTTGTCCGGATAGGGCGCGTCATAGGCGGCGGCCTCTGCTGCCGACAGATGCGGGCACGCCCGTCGCCATCAATTTGCCGATCGCCATGTCCGGCTGGCTGTTGGAAAACGCTCGCCAATCCAAAAATCCCTTCGGCAATGGCACTTCGCCGGTCGGCAACGCGGTGTTCATCACGATCAATCGCGAATAACGCTGCGGACTTTCGAGCGGCAGCGTCAGGCCGAGAAGGCCGCCCCAGTCCTGCACCACAAGCGTGATGTCGGTGAGATCGAGCGCGCGCACCAAGGCAAGCAGGCTGTTGCGATGGAAGTCGAACGTGTAGACGCCGTCGTCTGCCGGCTTGTCCGAGCGGCCAAAACCAAAAAAGTCCGGCGCCACGACGCGGCTGCCCGTTGCCAGGAAGTGCGGGATCATCCGCCGGTACAGATAGCTCCAGGTCGGCTGGCCGTGCAGGCACAGAAATACCGGCGCCGTCTTTGGTCCCTCATCGAGATAGGACATCGCCAGGCCTGAATAGCCCGAAAGGTCATCGCGGCTGTGTGCGCTCCAGGAGAATCCAGGCAGGTTGGCGAACCGCTCGGCGGGAGTTCTTAAGATATCTGTCATTTTAAGCCCGATTGCCGACCACGCAGTTATAGGCGATGGCACCCATCGCTTATCGCCTTGTCGGAGTCCAGCTTCTCGACAGCGTATCGATCGCCGCGGCGGGACATCGCCGCCGCACGTTGATGCCATTGACGTAGGTCAAAGTAGCTCGGTACAGCATCCAGCTATAAGAGCTCATGACTGTAGGCACAGAGACCGCGTTTACCGCCGTTGCCGCTGACCGGATTGATTGGACGCCCTACCTCGTGGGCGGCGGCATCGGCGTCTTGAGCTGGGCTGTGTTTGCGATTGCCGATGATCCACTCGGCATCACTACTGCACTCTCCGCGATGGCGGGCTTTGCCGCCATGCCGTTCGTCGGCGCCGAAACCGTTTGGCACAATAGCTATTGGGCCCAGACGGTCCCAAGTCTTTCCTACGGCTCGCTGTTTCTGGTCGGCGTTATCCTCGGAGCGTTTGCCGCATCGGTGGGCGCGCAGCAATTCCATATCGAAGCGGTGCCGGCAGTGTGGCGCCGGCGTTTCGGGCCGTCGCCGGCCCGCCGTTTCGCCGCCGCTTTTATCGGCGGCGCTGTTGAGATGTACGGCGCGCGGCTCGCCGGCGGCTGCGCCAGCGGTCACGGCATCAGCGGCACCTTGCAGCTGGCATTGTCGAGCTGGGTCTTCACGATCCTGATGTTTACCACCGCGATTCTGGTTGGCTCATATCTGTTCGGCGGCAGCGGGGAGCGCCGATGAATCTTCCCGTCACCGGCTCCGCGTTGCTCCCGCTCGGGATCCTGTTCGGCTTCGTTTTCGGCTGGCTCCTGCAGCGTGCCCGGTTGACCGACACCGGTGTCATCATCGGGCAATTGCGGCTGCGCGACTACACGCTGTTCAAGGTGATGCTGACCGCAATCATTGTCGGCGGCATCGGCGTCTTCGTTCTGCATTCCGGCGGCCTGGCCGCTTATCACATCAAGCCGGCCAATCTCCTGGCGGTGGCGCTTGGCGCGATCTTGTTCGGCGTCGGCATGGCGATCTACGGCTATTGCCCCGGCACCGGACTTGCCGCCATCGGAACCGGCAGCCTCCACGCGCTCGCCGGCGCCGTCGGCATGCTCGCGGGTGCAATCGCGTTCGCTTTTTCCTTCGACTGGATCAAGGCCAAGCTATTGCCGATCGCCGCCATGGGGCCGGTCCGCCTGCCGGACCTCACCGGTGTCTCCGACCTCGCCTGGTTCGCCGGACTCGTTATCGTCGGGTTCGTTGCCCTGATCGCGCTGCAGCGCCGCGGACGCGCCTGATCGCCGCGCCGGCCAGAGCCGGCTGATATTTTAGCCCTTGCTAAATTAGTATTCGCTAATATATAGGCAGCGTACAGAAGGAGCATGACGCCATGCGCCAGCAACCCATAATCCGCGCGTTCTTTGACGAACCGACCAATACCGTCAGCTACATCGTCGCCGACCCTGCCACCAAACAGGCGGCGGTGATCGATCCGGTACTCGACTACGACCCCAGCGCCAGCCAGGTCGATACCCGCTCGGTCGAGGCGATTCTGCGCGTAGCGAAGGAACAGGGATACCGGATCGTCTGGACCCTTGAGACCCACGCCCACGCCGATCATCTGTCCGGCTCGCCTTACATCAAGGCCAAGACCGGGGCGAAGATCGGCATCGGCGAGCACATCAAGGACGTTCAGCGGGTGTTCCGGCCGATTTTCGACGCCGCCGATCTTAAGACCGACGGCAGCGATTTCGATCATCTGTTCAAGGACGGTGAGCGCTTCAAGATCGGCGAACTGGATGCCGAGGTGCTCTACACGCCGGGTCACACGCCGGCTGATGTGACCTACAAGGTCGAGGACGCGGCGTTCGTCGGCGATACGCTGTTCATGCCCGATTACGGCACCGCGCGCGCCGATTTTCCCGGCGGCGACGCCCACCGGCTCTACCAGTCGATTCGCAAGTTACTGGCGCTGCCGGCGAACACGCGGCTGTTCATGTGCCACGATTACAAGGCGCCGGGCCGCGACACTTTCGCGTGGGAGACTACGGTTCGGCGAAGAACGCGAGAACAATGTGCACGTCAAGGACGGCGTCAGCGAAGAAGCGTTCGTTGCTTTGCGTAGTGCCCGGGATGCGACGCTTTCGGCACCGCGGCTCCTCTTGCCGTCGATCCAGGTCAACATCCGCGCCGGGAAATTCCCGCCGGCGCACGCCAACGGTGTGCGTTATCTCACTATACCGGTGAGATTCAAGAACACCGACGCGCTCGCCGCCTGAAGGGGATCATCGTGAGCTTGCGGATCAACGACGCGAAGGAGCTGACGGCGAAGGCCGCCGAGGCAACGCGCCTTCTGACCGCGCTCGCCAATGAAAGCCGGCTGGCAATCCTGTGCCAGCTGGTCGAGGGCGAGCGCTCGGTCGGCGAGCTGGTCGAGGCCGTTGGACTTAGCCAATCGGCTCTTTCCCAGCATCTCGCCAAGCTTCGCACCGCCGGCATCGTGGCCACACGGCGAGACGCCCAGACCATCTATTACCGGCTTGCCAGCAAGGCCGCCGGCAGCGTCATGACGACACTGGCGGAAATCTATTGCCGGCGCCGTCCACGGAAGTCTGTACACTAACCAGGAGAAACTCAGATGCAGATCAAATCCATCGATCCGATTTCGCTGAAGAAGCGCCTCGACGAAGGCAGCGCCGTGCTTATCGATGTCCGCGAGCCGCATGAACATGCCCGCGAACACATCGAAGGCGCCCGGCTTGCGCCGCTGTCGCGCTTCCAAAATGAAGACTTCGGCGAGGTCCGCGACAAGACGGCCGTCTTTCATTGTCACAGCGGCGGACGGACAGGTTCAAATGCGCGGCTCCTCACGTCGAAGGGCTTCCGCGACGCTTATCATTTGAGCGGCGGCATCATGGCTTGGAAGGCCGCTGGGCTGCCCACGCGATCCAAACAAACTGCCGCCGGTGAGGGTGGCCGCAAGCGGTTCGGCTGGCTGTTCTAAAACACTCCGGCGCCAAGGGTCCGGGCAATGACGATAGTCTGGGCCCAAGATGCGCTTGCGGTGCTCTCCGGCAGTGCGGTCGGCTTCTCGCTGGGACTGATCGGCGGCGGCGGCTCGATTCTTGCCGTGCCGCTTCTGCTCTACGTCGTCGGCATCGGCGACGCCCACGTCGCCATCGGGACCAGCGCACTCGCGGTCTCGGCGAACGCCTTCGGCAACCTCATCGGCCATTGGCGTGCCGGCAACGTCAAATGGCCCTGTGCAGCCGTGTTCGCGGTCGCCGGCATTGCCGGCGCCGCGATCGGATCTTCGCTCGGCAAGCTGGTCGACGGCCAAAAACTCCTGTTCCTGTTCGCGCTGGTGATGATTGCGGTCGGCGCAGCGATGTTGCGGCCGCGCGCTGCGGCAGGCGATCCTGACGTTCGCATAACGCCCGCCATCGCGGTTCGCCTCGTCGTGGTCGGTGTGATCGTTGGGGCGTTTTCCGGGTTTTTCGGCATCGGCGGCGGTTTCCTGATCGTTCCCGGCATCATGCTTGGCAGCGGCATGGCAATCCTCAGCGCCATCGGTTCGTCGCTGTTGTCAGTCGGTGCGTTCGGCCTAACCACTGCAATCAACTACGCCATTTCCGGCTTGATTGACTGGAAGGTCGCGGCGCTTTTCATCATCGGCGGCTTGGTCGGAGGTATTTTCGGCACACGCACTGCGGTACGTCTGGCGGCTGACCGGAGAAAACTTATTTATACCTTCGCGGCGGTGATCTTTGCCGTCGCTATTTACATGCTGGTGCGCACCGGACTGCCGCTTTTGCAGTCCAGAACGTGAGAACGACAAATGGCAACGACCCTCACCGTTCCCTGTCCACATTGTCACACGCTTAACCGCGTGCCGGCCGAACGGCGCAAGGAAGGCGGCAAGTGCGGCCACTGTCATCAATCGCTGTTTCCGGGGCAGCCGATCAATCTCGACGCCGCGCATTTCGACCGCCACGCCAGCGCGGCGGATTTGCCGTTGCTGGTCGACTTCTGGGCCACGTGGTGCGGCCCGTGCCGCGCGATGGCGCCGGTGTTTGAGGCCGCGGCAAAGGAGTTCGAGCCGCGCCTGCGCTTCGCCAAGGTGGATACCGACGCCGAGCAGAGCCTGGCGGCGCGCTATCACATCCAGGCAATACCGACCATGGTCCTCGTCCGCGGCGGACGCGAACTGGCGCGTCACAGCGGCGCCATGCCGGCGGGTGCGCTACGTTCCTGGATTGAGCAGCATCTCAATGGGTGAAGGTCAGCGGCTGAGTTTTCTCAGCCGCTGATACGCTGGCCGGCGTCAGGCAGCCGGCAGTTTGATCTTGCCGATATCGAGAATTTTCATGACGACCTTTTCGTAATACGGCTCGGTCGTGCCGGCGCGGACTTTGCGCAGGAAGTATTTCTCGAACGCCACCTTGGCGACGTGCACCCAGCGGCCGCGCGACGCCCAATTGACGTTGCGCGGCGGATTTTGCGGCATGGCGACGAAGGCCACGCCGGAATCGCCGAAGTCGGCCAGACAGATGGCGTTCCAGGTAGCTTCGTGCGTCGTCTCCTGGTCGCGCACCAGCTGGCCGATGTTCAGCGCTGTTGCCGTCACCATGGATTCGATCATGTAGCCGGTCTTCGGCACCCCGACCGGCACCGGAGTCTGCTCCAGCGGCGCGATTGCGATGCAGACGCCGACGCCGAACACGTTGCGGAATTTCGGATTGCGCTGATGCTTGTCGACGACAATGAAACCACGCGGATTGGTCAGACCTTCGATGCCGCGCAACGCCGCGATGCCGCGGAACGCCGGGATCATCATCGCGAACTTGAACGGCACCTCATGGGCTTTCTTCGGCTTGCCGTCGTCGTCGACTTCCGTCACCCGCACCTTGTCGGCATCGACCTTGTCGACCTTGGCGTTGACGATCCATTTGATGTGGCGCTGGCGCATTTCGGATTCGAGCACGCCCTTGGTGTCGCCGACGCCGCCGACGCCGAGATGGCCGATATAGGGCTCGGCCGTCACAAAGGTCATCGGTACCTTGTCGCGAATGCGCCGCTGGCGAAGATCCGTATCCATGATCATGGCGAACTCGTAGGCCGGTCCGAAGCAGGATGCGCCCTGCACGCCGCCGACCACGATCGGCCCGGGGTTCTTGCAGAATTCCTCCCAGCGCGTGTTGGCAGCAGCAGCGTGATCGACGTCGCAGATTGAATTGGTGTTGTGCTCGGGCCCGAAGCCTTCGATCTCATCGAACGCCAGCTCCGGCCCGGTCGCGACGACCAGGTAGTCGTAATCGACCGAGCGTGCCGTCGCCCAGCTCAATCCGGTTCTCGGACGGATGAACGCGCTTTGCCCCGGCGGCGCTGAAACCGACGCCATGCCGCGAAAGCACCGGCGCTAACTCAATGATGATATCGTCCTTGGAACGCCACTTCACCGCGACCCAGGGATTCGATGGCGTGAATTGAAAGAACGATTTGTTGGAGATCAGCGTGACGCGGTCTTCGCGGCGCACTGACTTCCGCAGCTCGTAGGCGCATGACACTCCGCCAATACCGCCACCGAGCACGACAATATGAGACATTTGATCCCTCCAAATTATAGTTCTTCGATTGTGAGGCTTGCTTAAACGGCAAAAGCCGAGGCGGCGCCTTGACCTATATCAATCAAAGCGCGAAATCCTGCCGATTGATCGCCGGTGCCGGGCGTGGTCAACACCAGCTGGCATCGTCAGCCTGAGGCTCGCGGAAAAGCTCTTGAATGTTGGCCTCGATCAGGCGGAAGCCGACATTTCCATAAAGCTTCTGACGCCCATCGTTGAGGACCAGGCTTGGACTGCCTTCGATCCGCATTTTGTCGGCATCTTGATAGTCCGCAGCCAAGCTAGCGAAGGCGACGCCGCTGTGAATGAGTTTCTCAATAGAGCCGATATGGGCGCCCAAGCCCTCGGCAATCTTGCATTGGACATCCCAGCGCGAAATATCCCGGCAGTCCTGGAAGAACGCGCTGCGGAGCGCCCACATGACTCGATCGAATATCTTTAAGTCGCGGTCCCACAGCTGGACCGCTTTCAAGAACAGATGAGGGCTGGCCGAACTCGGCGGTCGCGTTTTTAGCCAGATATCCGGGTGAACCTGAATGTGCGGAAATTTCTCCGCCACATGCCGTAGGTGATTATTAAATCCCTCGTATCCGCCCTTTTCCTTCCAGCTCAACTTGACCTTTTCTGCTGTGTCGCCGAACACCGAACAAAACCGGTGCCGGATGCGCACCGAGTCACCGAATTTTTCTTCGACCGCAGCCATCCGGGCTTGCGAGACGTACGCCCAGACACACAGAACGTCCGAGAAGTACGTCACCTCGATCGCTTTCATGTCTAGCTTGACCTGCACCAAGAACGCACGCCAATCGCGCCGAAACCTCTTTTG
The DNA here is from genome assembly GCA_963826945.1 of uncultured Alphaproteobacteria bacterium. GTDB lineage: Bacteria > Pseudomonadota > Alphaproteobacteria > Rhizobiales > Xanthobacteraceae > BOG-931. The sequence goes on from CAWGYY010000003.1 coordinate 99,917, forward strand.
TGCGTGACGTTCAGTACTGTTGCCCTATGCGGTACGAGAGCCGGTCGTGCAAGTCGAGAGGCCGATCGCGCTGTAAAGCGGACAGGTGCCGAAAGCTGCCGTCAGAATTGGAACAACTCCGATCCAGCCCAGCCAATTCCAGCCGGTATCAGGGAATCCAATCCGGGCTGCAAAGGCAATCAGGGCAAATCCGATAATGATCCGGACCGCTCGGTCGATGTTTCCAATATTTCTGGTCATAGCGTCGCTCCTTGAAAGCTTTGGAGCAGCATCCCGAGTTTCGCGAAGTCATCATTGATTTAGGTCAATGGCACGGAGCTGCTACATGACGCCGAAAAATAAGGTAGCCTCAGACGCGATCTGCTGTGCGGTGCAAACATTTCGATAATTTAATCTGGAATTGAGGAACGCAGACGCTCCAAAATACTTAGCTTTCCGGTCTCGCTTGAAAAAGCGCAGTGTCTTCGCGGCTGCTGCGACGCGATGCGCTAATGGGAGCTATTACAATGACAAAGAAAATATTTGCACTCGCTTTTGCGATCGTCATCGGCACTGCAGCAATGACAACTGGCGCGATGGCCGCAGGCCATGGCGGTGGTGGCCACGGTGGAGGCGGTCACGGCGTTGGCGGCGGCCACGGCGGCTTTGGCGGCGGACACGGCTTCGGCGGTCACGGCTTTGCAATGGGCCACGCCGGGATTGGCCACTACCGCGGTTGGCGGGGCGGTCACTACGGCAGGGGCTATGGGTACCGCGGTTATGGGTTGGGCGGCCTTTATGGCTACGGCGGCTTTTGCTTCCCAACGCCGATCGGCACGATCTGTCCCTAACGTCGGGTCCAGGCGGAAGTATCGACGATCGCTACACCCGCTACACTGCCTGCGGCAGTAAGGGCCATTAGGCCAATTGCATCAGCCGGTTCAGCGGCCTTCTAATAGTGGTCCGGACCGATTTCCGTAGGACACCTTTCTCATTCAGCAGTGGTTTCGCGATCGCTGCCAAATGCATAGGTTACTCTGGCGTCCGCATCGGTGACTTCTAGCTGACCGGCTAGATGAGGGAGGGCGGGTATGCGTCTTGACGCCGAGTTCCTATCGCGCGTCCAATTCGCCTGGGTCGTCGGATGGCATATCCTTCTCCCGGCATTTACGGTCGGTCTTGCATCATTCATCGCCTTGCTGGAAGGGGCGTATGCGCTGACGAAGCGTGCCGTCTTTCTGCATCTCTCCCAATTCTGGCTGAAGATATTCGCTGTATCGTTCGGCATGGGCGTCGTGACGGGTATCGTCATGCCTTTCCAGTTCGGCACAAACTGGAGCCGCTTCTCCGACGCCGCCGGCAACATTATATCGCCGTTGCTGGCCTATGAGGGTTTGACCGCCTTTTTTCTCGAAGCGACATTTCTGGGCATCCTGCTGTTTGGTCGTAAACTCGTTCCGCCGTCGATGCATTTCGTCGCCGCCGTTCTGGTGGCGGTAGGCACGTTGTCCTCGTCGTTCTGGATTCTCGCCACCAACAGCTGGATGCAAACCCCAATTGGTTACGAGGTCATCGACGGCCGATTTTTTCCGAAGGATTGGTTTCAGATTGTCTTTAGCCCGTCGTTTCCTTACCGGTTGGCCCACACGGTCAGCGCGTTCTACGTGACGACGGCGTTTGTCGTCCTTGGGGTCGGCGCCTACACGGTTCGGCGCGGACAATGGGTAGCCGAAGGACGCATGATGCTGCGGCTTGCGTTGTGGTTTCTGGCGATTTTCGTGCCGGTGCAAATTTTCCTTGGCGACTTGCACGGCCTGAATACGCTTGAGCATCAGCCGGCCAAGCTGGCGGCGATCGAAGGCCTCTGGGACGGCGGCCGCGGGGTGCCTGCCTCGATTATCGGCTGGCCTGACCAGACGGCGGAGCGCAATCTTGCGGAGATCGCAATTCCCCGGGTCGGGAGCCTTTACCTAACTCATTCCTGGGATGGTGAAGTCAAGGGCCTCAAAGATTTTCCGCCCGATCAACGCGCACCTGTCGCGATTGTCTACTTCGCCTTCCGGATCATGGTCGGAATCGGCTTGCTGATGCTCGCGGTCGTAGCCGCCGGTTTCGTGCTCATGGCGCGAGGGCGGCTTGACCAGACGCGCTGGTATCTGCGCCTCTGTCAGTTCACGACCTGTTTGGGATTTATCGCGGTGATCGCAGGCTGGACGACGACCGAGGTCGGTCGGCAGCCATGGACGATCTATGGCTTGATGCGAACGGCGGACTCGGTCTCTCCGTCGCTGACCGGATCGAATGTTCTCATCTCGCTGTTATTGTACGTCGCGGTTTATCTGCTGATCTATCCGACGGGACTGTCCCTTATGCTTCGCTTTATCTGGCAAGGTCCCATTCCGATCGATGAGGCTGCGCCGATTGGCGGCGGCAGACCGAAATCCGCGATCGAAGCCCTGGCGTCTCCCACGTCGGAGACCGCAACATGATGCCGACGCTCAACCTCGTGCCGATCTGGACGACGATCCTCGCGGTCGGTGTCTTCCTTTACGTTGCGCTTGACGGTTTCGACCTCGGCGTCGGCATGCTTTACAATTTCGCGCCCGATCGCCGGGCGCGCGAGTTTGTTATGAACTCGATCGCTCCGGTCTGGGACGGCAACGAGACCTGGCTCATATTGGGAAGCGTGGGGCTGCTCGCCGCTTTCCCGGTCGCCTTCGCCATCATCATTCCGGCGGTCTACTTTCCCATCCTACTGATGCTGCTCGCCTTGATCTTCCGCGGCGTTGCGTTCGAATTTCGATACCGCGATGCCGAGCACCGAACGTTTTGGGATCACGGCTTTGCCGCTGGTTCGGCGCTCGCGGCTTTTGCGCAAGGCGTGGTGCTGGGCGCGTTCATTCAGGGATTCCAGGTGGAAGGGCGTCAGTTTGTCGGCGGCTCATTTGACTGCTTCACGCCATTTTCTATTTTCACGGGCGTCGCTTTAATGTCGGGTTACGCCCTCCTTGGCGCGGGTTGGCTGATCATCAAAACCGAAGGCGATTTGCAGGACTGGGCCCGAGCTCTCGGCCGGCGTAGTCTCGTCGGTGTAACGCTTGCCGTCGCCATCGTCAGCTTGTGGACACCGTTCATCGATGCGCACATCGCGGCCCGCTGGTTCAGCTGGCCGAACATTGCGATTCTTGCGCCGGTGCCGTTGATAACGGCTGGCCTGGTCTGGTACGAGTGGCGGTCGCTCAACGACAGATCAGAATACGCTCCGTTCCTCGCCGCTTTGGGCTTATTCGTTATGTCGTATCTCGGCATTGCCATCAGCCTGTGGCCGATGATCGTGCCGCGGCATTTTACCTTCGAGCAGGCTGCGGCGTCGCAAAGCACGCAAGCCTTCCTTTTGATCGGCACGCTGGTGCTGCTGCCAATAATTTTAGTCTATACAGCTTGGTCATACTGGGTGTTTCGCGGGAAGGTGCGGTCCGACGTTGGATATCACTAAGTGGCGTGGTCAATGGTCATCGCGCAATCTGAGGTCGCCTTTAGGATCAAAAGCACGGCCGAATAGATCGGCGCAGGCGCCACGGCTGCGGACAACGCTAACAACGTATTCGCGCCCGCGTTGGCGTGCTGATTGTCACACTCATTGTCGGCGGCGCGCCTGGATCGTGGACCATCTGAACGACAGGATGATGCCGACGCCATGTCAGCAGCGCTGACGGCGAACTAACCACAAGCCGGACAGGGAAAACTTGCCGATGGCCGCGATTGAATTGTCGGCACGGCCGGAGCCGCTGCTGATCTCGAGCGATACCACGGCCATTGTCGTCAACGATATGCAAAATGCATTTTGCTCGCCGGGCGGTTATCTGGACAAAGTCGGCTTTGATCTCTCGCGGGCTCCCGCTGCCATCGCCGCGGTCCGCCGCGTCATTGCGGCTGCGCGCACCGCCAAACTTCTGGTGATCCATTCGCAGAACGGTTTTGCCCGCGACCTCCACGACATTCCGGCCGGCTCGCCGTGGTGGCACAAGTCGCCGGCGCTCCGGCACATGCGGGCGCATCCCGAACTTTCCGGTCAGATCCTCACCGAAGGCACCTGGGATTTCGCCATCATCGACGAAGCCGCCCCGGCGCCCGGAGAACTCGTGATCCGCAAATCGCGGCCGAGTTGCTTTGCCGGAACGATGCTCGAACTCCCACTTGCGGGCCCGCGGAATCAGGACCCTGGTTGTCGTCGGTATCGCAATCAACGTCGGCGTCGAATGGACGTTACGGGAGGCAATGTCGCGCGAACTCTACGGCGTATTGGTCGAGGACGCCACGATGGCAGCCGGCCCCGCGGAGGTGCACCGCGCGACGGTCTACAACGTCGAGCGCTTCATTGGTTGGGTAACGACGACCGCGCAATTTGAGATAGCAGCGCGGGCGCTGGCGGGTGCTGCGTCATAAGTTCCTGACGGGATTCGCAGCTACCTATTTCCTCGGTTCAAAGCTACCATTCAGCCTCAACTTACCGTCCCGCCGGATTCAAAAGGAAAAAGCATGGGAATTCGATCGCTGTTGAGCGGAATTGCGCTCGCCGTCATGGCGGCATCCGCGGCCTGCGCGCAGGAACCGGTCAAGATCGGACTGATCACTACCCTGAGCGGGCCCGGCGGGTATCTTGGCGCCGACATTCGCGACGGCTTTCAGCTGGCGGTGGAAATGGGCGGCGGGAAACTCGGCGGTATCCCGGTTCAGGTGCTGGTCGAGGACGATGGCTTCAAGCCAGGACAGGGCAAACAAATCGCGGACAAGTTTCTCAAGACCGAGAAAATCAAACTCTTTACCGGCATTGTGTTCTCCAACATCGTCGGCGCAACCGTCCCCGACATTCTCGATGCCGGCGCGATCTATGTCAGCCCGAACGCGGCGCCGTCGAATTTTTCCGGCAAAGACTGCAACAAGAATTATTTTGTCGTTTCGTGGCAGAACGACTCGCTGCATGAGAGCGCCGGCCAGAACGCGACCAACCTGGGCTACAAAAAGGCGTTCATTCTGGCGCCGAACTATCAAGCCGGCAAAGATGCGCTCGCCGGCTTCAAGCGCTACTTCAAGGGCGAGATCGTCGGCGAAGTCTATACCCGTCTCGATCAGACCGATTACGCGCCGGAAATGGCGCAGATCCGCGCCGCCAAGCCGGACGTTGTGTTCCAGTTTCACCCCGGCGGTCTCGGCATTTCCTTCATGCGCCAATATCAGCAGGCGGGTCTGCTCGGCACCATTCCGATGGTGGTGGCTGCGCCGTCCATGGACACGACCATTCTCAAGGCGATCGGAGATGCCGCCATCGGCGTCAATGTCAGTTCGCAGTGGAATGCGGACTTTGATAATGACGCCAACAAGCAATTTATGGCCGCGTGGCAAAAGAAATACGGCTCCGACCGCCTGCCGACCTTCTATGCCAGCCAGGGCTACGACACGGCGCTCGCTATCGGCGCCGCGCTCAAAGGAGTCAAAGGCGACCTTTCCGATACCGACGCATTTCGCACCGCCATGCTGAAGGCCGACTTCCACTCCGTGCGCGGCGCTTTCAAATTTGGCAACAACCAGCATCCGATCCAGGACTGGTACGCAATGCGCGTCGAGAAAGGACCGGATGGCAAGCCGGTGATCAAGACGATTGGAAAAGTCCTGTCCAATCACGGTGACGCTTACGCCAAGGATTGCAAGCTGTAAGGTACAGCCGACGATCCCACCGAGCGGCAAAGCCATGAATCTGGCGCTTGAGCAGACGCTGAACGGCATTCAGTTCGGCGTCATGCTCTTCCTGCTGGCGTCCGGTCTGACGCTGATCTTCGGCGTCATGCGCATCATCAATCTGGCGCACGGCGCCTTTTACATGATCGGCGCCTATGGCGCCGCGCTGGTAGGCGAGCGCACCGGCTCGTATGCGCTCGCCGCGCTCGCTGGTCTCGCAGCAGCCGGGCTTGCCGGTCTGATCATCGAGTTTGTCGTAATCCGCCGCCTCTATGCGCGCGACCACGTCCAGCAGGTGCTGGCCACCTTCGGTGTCATTCTCTTGATCAATGAAGGCACGACCATACTGTTCGGCCGGCAGCCGCTCTACCTGCCGATGCCCCCCGTCCTGTCCGGCACGGTACAGATCGTGCCCGGCGTGCCGTATCCGGCCTATCGCCTGGCGATCATAGTGGCCGGTCTTCTGGTCGCGATCGGGCTCTCGCTGTTCATCAATCGGACGCGCATCGGGATGTTGGTCCGCGCCGGCTCGACCCATCGCGAGATGGTACGCGCTCTCGGCGTGAATATCCGGCTACTTTACACGCTGGTGTTCGGCCTGGGCGCACTGCTCGCGGGCTTGGGCGGCCTGTTGGCCGCTCCCCTGCTCGCGGTTCAGGTCGGAATGGGCGAGCAGATTCTGATCCTGACGTTTGTTGTCGTCGTTATCGGCGGCGTCGGCTCGATCCGCGGGGCGTTTGCTGGAGCTATGCTGGTCGGCATTACGGATACTCTATTACGTGCATTCCTGCCGATGCTGCTGCACCGGGTGATGACGATTTCGGAGGCGGACGCTTTGGGCGGCGGGCTTTCCTCCATGGGCATTTATCTGCTCATGGCTCTGGTGCTTTTGATCCGGCCGCAAGGATTAATTCGTGCTCAAGGCTGATGGCACCGGACATCGGACTGATCGCTGGTATCGCGCTCGCAGCCTGCATGTTGCTCCTGCCCTGGGCGACGACCAAGGCGGGCAATCCCGCATTGATTGCGCTGGCAACGCGTATTGTCATCTACGCGATCGCCGCCTCCAGTCTCAATCTCATTCTCGGTTACGGCGGTCTCGTCAGCTTCGGCCACGCAGCGTATTTCGGCGTCGGTGCCTATGCCGTCGGCATGCTGTATTTCCATTTCAGCAACGCCGAGCCGTTTCTTGGCCTCTTTCCGGGCACCAACCAGCTTCTGGTCACGATACCCGTCGCCATCGTGACCAGCGCGATATTTGCGCTCGTCCTCGGCGCGCTGTCGTTGCGCACGGCTGGTTTGCAATTCATCATGATTACGCTTGCGTTCGCGCAGATGGTCTTCTTTCTGTTTGTCTCGCTGAAATATTATGGCGGCGATGATGGCTTGATCGTGCGGCACCGCAACGTCCTGTTCAATCTCGATATGGCCGATGACACGACGTTTTATTTTGTCTGCATTGCGATCGCGGCGGTCTACTTCTTCCTGTTTTGGCGGCTGGCTGAATCTCGCTTCGGTCTGGTGCTCGGCGGCATCCGCCAGAACGAGCGCCGGCTCGCGGCGATCGGTATTTCGACCTACCGTTACAAGCTCGTGGCATTCGTGATTGCCGGCGCTGGCGCGGGACTGGCCGGCGCGCTGATGGCCAACTTCGCCAAATTCGTCAGTCCGGACCTGCTGGACTGGTCGCAGTCCGGTGAACTGATGATCATGGTGATCCTTGGTGGCGGTGCTACCCTGTTCGGCCCGCTGATCGGCGCCGCGATTTTCATCGGCCTTGAGACCGTGCTGACCGGCTGGACCGAGCATTGGCAGGTGTTCCTGGGCCCATTCCTGATCCTCGTCGCGCTGTTCACCCGCGGCGGCGTGCTGTCATTATTCAAAGCCGGTACGAGCGGCACTCATGCCTGATCCGCTGTTGCGCATCGACAACCTGACCAAACGATTTGGAAGTCTTGCCGCCAATGACGGGCTGTCGCTCGATATCGTTGCGGGTGAAGTCCACGCCGTCATCGGCCCGAACGGCGCCGGCAAGACGACGCTGATTTCCCAGCTGTTCGGCGAACTCACGCCCGACGCCGGCGCCATCATGTTTGCCGGCAAGGACATCGGCGCGCTCACCACCGCAGAACGCGTTCACATCGGCCTGGCGCGCTCTTTCCAGATCACCGAACTCTTGCCCGACTATACCGCGCTCGACAACGTTACCCTCGCGGTGCAGGCCCGGACCGGCCACAGCTTTCATTTTTGGTCTAATGCACGCCGCGACCCCGCTACTGCGCGAAGCGGCAATGGAAGCGCTTGCGCGCGTTGGGCTCAACCGGCGCGCCGCTGTCGCGGTAAGCGAAATGTCACACGGCGAGCAGAAGCAACTTGAGCTTGCGATCGCGCTCGCGACCAGGCCGCAACTGCTTTTGCTCGACGAGCCGATGGCCGGATTGGGAGCGACCGAATGCGCGTCCACCGTTGCGCTCTTGGCCGGCCTCAAGGGCGCTACCACGATCCTCTTGGTCGAGCATGACATGGATGCGGTCTTTGCGCTCGCCGACCGCATCTCGGTGCTGGCAAGAGGCCAGCGCGTGGCGACCGGCTCGGCCGAAGACATCCGCAACAATGAAGCCGTGCGGCTCGCCTATTTCGGCGAAGGAGACCTCTAGTGCTGCGCGTCGAAGGTCTCCAGGCCAGCTACGGCCGCGGTCAGGTGTTGTTCGATATCCGTCTCGACATTGGACGGGGCGAGGTCGTTACCCTGCTCGGCCGCAACGGCATGGGCAAAACCACGACCATCCGTTCGATCATGGGCTTGGTGCCGCGGCGCTGGGGCTTGATCGAATTCGACGGCAGAGCCATTGGCGACTGCGCGCCGGAGGCGGTGGCCCGCCGCGGCGTAGGCCTGGTGCCGGAAGGCCGACTGATCTTCCCGACGTTGACCGTTGAAGAAAATCTGATCGCTACGGCGGCAAATCGGCTCGCCCGCGCCGAGACGTGGACGTTGAATGAAATCTACCAGCTCTTTCCAAGGCTGTCAGAGCGGCGAAAGCAGTTCGGCCGCACACTCTCCGGCGGTGAGCAGCAGATGCTGGCGATCGGCCGCGCGCTGATGACCAATCCTCTACTCATGATTTTCGACGAAGCGACTGAAGGTTTGGCCCCGGTGATCTGCGGCGAAATATGGAGTTGCATCTCGCTCCTGAAATCCCGCGGCCAGTCCATCCTCATCGTCGACAGAAACCTGAAAATTCTTCAGCGGCTCGCCGATCGGCACTACGTCATTGAAAAAGGCCGCACGGTTTGGTCGGGCAGCTCGACCGAAATGGACCGCGACGTCGACCTAGTGCACCGCTACATCGGCATCTAAATCACATTCGTCGCGCATGACGGATGCCGTCGCGCGCGGCAACGAAAACGGCCGCCCGGTTTCCCGGGCGGCCGCTCACATTGCCGAAAATCAGCGGTTAAACTTCAGCTCCACCTGAAGGCGATGGCGCCGCTGATCGAACGTGGGCGGGTGCGCATCTGGTTGCCGCCGTCGTTGCCGGATTGAACTATCCACTGGCCATTTTCCTGGCCGACAATCTTGCCGACGTGATGCGGCCACACAACCACCGCACCGATGCCGGGCGGGCCCGCGTGTCCCCATCGCGCCCAATTGCGCGCAAGATTGAATTGCGGCCCTGGATCGCTGCCGACCAGCTGCCGCATTGCCCAGCCGCACCAAGCGGCCGGGCGTCCGCCATAGCCGCGATGAAATGTGGCGGTTACGGCTGTGGCATACGCGCCGTATCCGAACTCTGGCGACGCAGAGTTGAAATAACGCGGTGCCCGATCACGATGCGCATAGGCATAGTGCCTGACCTGAGTATAGGCAGCATGCCGATAATGATGCTCTTGTGCTTCGGCGTTCTGTGCAATTGCCAATGTGGCCGCGACCGCGGCCAATAAGGTCGTCAACTTCATTAGAACCGTCCCTCGTGTTGTTAACGATGCACGCACTGTTTGATCTGCGAACAAAAACCCCGTCCAAACAGTCATGTTTGAACGAGGCTTGCAGATACAAACGCCTCGCTGAAAGGCGAGGCGCACCGCGTCATAGCATCTGAAGGATCGATCGTGCCGCCCGATTTTGCATGGCAAGTATTTGTTTGATGGCCACAGGCGTCAAATTTTCGCCTATTTTGGACGGCCGAATTTTTGTTAACGAATGTGTTGATTCATTGAAACGCAGGGCGGGGCATTGCATCGCTCAGCGATGCAATATTTGCGCCAAACGCCGCGCGATCTTAACCGTGGCAAATCAAAAAATGCACGACAGCGAAACGGCTATGATTTCGGTTGCGCCGCCGCTATCGCCTTCCAATCGAATTTCTTGGCCAGCGTCAGCGCTTCATCGTCCGGGATTCCGTTAAACGAGACGCTGAGCATACCGCTGGTGCCGAGCGCGACCAGAATCGCGCCGGATTTGTCTTTGAAGTTGAATGATCGCGTGACCTTCATGCCGTCGATCGTCGACGTGTTCATGCGGCCATCGCTGGTTTCAATGTTCATGCCGGTCTGCATCGCCGCCAACGCCCCCTTTGCGGCCATGCCGAAGAGAATTTGCGCATGCAGGCGCGCCGCGCCGCGCTGATATTCCCGCGTCGCTGTAATCATATTGTTGCCGGGCATTTCCATCGAAACGCCGTCCGGCTTTTTTCCCTGCCAGCCGTCGAGGTCGACCAGGAACGGAAAGTAGCGCTGAAACGCCTGCTCGGCCGATGCAGTCGAAGCCTGCAGCAGCCAGACGGCCGACAGAGCGCTCATGGTGGAATAGAGTGCACGGCGACGATTGATCATTTCAGCCCCCCAAATATCGGCCGCTCAACATAACAATGGCCGACCTTGCCGGGAAAGCGATTTCAACCGCCGGGAGCCGGCACTTGCGCACGTAGATTGACAAGCGGCAACCCGCGGGCGATCACAGACAATGCAGATCAAGCCTGATTTTCAAACGGCTGCCCCTCCGCAGCTCATGTTTCCGCATCCGGCGCCTCCCGCGCCTGGAACCGCGATCGAGGTCGCCCCGGGTATCCTGTGGGCGCGGTTGGCGCTGCCCTTCCTGCTTGACCACGTCAATATCTACTTCATCGATGACGGTGACGGATGGGCGGTTATCGATACCGGCCTCGGCGACGAGGCGACCAAGCTCGCATGGCCGCGGCTGCTCGATGGACCGTTGCGCAAGCGGCCGCTCACGCGCATCATCGCCACGCATTTTCATCCGGACCATGTCGGTGCGGCGGGATTTTTGCTCAAGCAGTTCGACGTTCCGCTGTACATGGCGGCGACCGAATATTTGCAAAGCCTGAACATCCATCTCGATCCGGGCGCGCTCGAGGCCGCGCATTACCGCCGGTTCTATACCGAGCACGGTCTTGATGAAGCGACGACGCAGCGGGTGGTCACCAGCGGACACGCCTATCTCAAACTGACGTCGGGGCTGCCGCCGACCTACCACCGCGTGGTCGGCGGCGACGTGCTGCGGATCGGCAATCGCGAGTTCGAGGTGCTCACCGGCGCCGGACATTCGCCGGAAGAGATCATGTTGTTCAACCGCGCCGAGAAGCTGTTTTTCGCCGCCGATCAGGTGCTGGCCAAAATTTCTCCCAACGTCAGCGTCATCGCCGTCGATCCGGAAGGCGATCCGCTTGGCTACTATTTGCGGTCGCTGAACGCCCTGCGCCGGGACATTCCCGACGACGTACTGGTGCTGCCGGGACACAATCTGCCGTTCTACGGGCTGCACACCCGGGTCGCCGAATTGCTCGACCACCATCAGGGACGCTGCGATCGCATAGTGCAGGCTTGTCGCGCCGCGCCGAAGTCGGCAGCCGAGCTGGTACCGTCGGTGTTCGCGCGCAAGCTCGATCCGCATCAGATGGGCTTTGCCTTCAGCGAAGTATTGGCACACGTGAACTACATGCTGCGGCAGGGCACGCTTAGGCCGATTATCTCCGGCGACCGTATCATGCGCACAGGTGCCGCCTCATAGCGTGGCCTCATTGCCCGCCGAAGACGTCGTAGTCTCGTTGACTGCTGTCTCTTTGCCATGAGCGAGCGGATGCGTCTTGAGCCACAGCTGTCTTGCCGTCGGCAGCGGATCAATTCCGAGGTCCTTCCACCACCGCATTTCATCGCCGCAGCGATGAAGTTCGCGATGATGTCCGCGGCATAGCGGCACCGTAAATTCATCACTCACTTTACGGCCAAGAGCTCGTCGTTGTGCAAATCGCAGGTGGTGCGCATCGCTCGGTCGCCGGCCGCAAACTAGACACGGCTGCTTCGAGACTAGTTTAACGTGGCCTCGGTCGCGAAGCCGACGTGGTTCCGAGAGTGGCAACACACGTTTTTCGATAATCCCGGACTGCGGCTCGTTCCGCGGCTCTTTGGAGTTGGCATGCGGCCCCGCGGAGTACGGCGTACTCTCAGACAGATTGGAGACGTCGGCAGAGTGGCCGGCCAAAGTAGCAAGCTTGGCCGCAAAGGAGCGTTCCACTTGCTGGGCGTCGACTTCGTGAAGTTTGCTCTTCTCAACCAGACATCGGTGCGCCCAAACGGCGGCCTCGTCACTTGAGCTTAGGCCATTAATTTCAGCGATAAGTCGATCGCGCCGTTCGGCCGAGGCTTCGGTCCCAATGATTTCCTTTGTTGAGTTCAAAAGCGTGCGCGTGTCTCGACGCGCCATTGCGTGTGCGTTGTGGCTAGTTCGGCGGCCCTTCAGTTGAGCGTGGCCATTAGCTTTTGGCATGTCATTTGCCGGCGCCTTGCTTGTCGGCGTAGTCAGATCTGGAGCGTCAAGGTCATCTTCGCCAGCAATGCCGACAAGAGCGAAAAGAGCATAGCGCCGAGCATAGGTCAGCGCCGCTCCCATCCGCTGCGGGCTTGCGGTGTCACTAATGGCGCAGACCGGCCAGTCTGAGGAAATCCACTCCCCAGACGCATGCGCCAGCATGGTTGTCAGATTGACGATACCAGCAGCCTGATCAATGGCGGTCGTCTGCATGGTCGCGATTTCGTGCTGGCCCAAAACTTTGCGCACAATGTCGAGTCCGCTCGATAGCGGCGCATACCGAAACGTCTTTTCAACCCCGCCCGGGCGATCGGAGGGGATGGTCCCGACCAGCGACTTGTCTGGATTGGTAAGTTCACCTTGGGCTTTGGCGAGAGCGGCCGCCAAGTTGCCGATCGAACCGCTAGACCGTTGCATGTTCGTCCTCCGTATTGAGGAGGTCGAAACTAATCGCGCCTGACTTCGAGCGTTTGGCGCGGACGCCATGGCCGATGGCCTGCTGAGCATCGTCCGGCATTAGGTTCTTGAGCTCGGCCTTGGCTTGTTCATGCTCGAGGTGAGCTGATCTGGTCCGCGAGAACATTGCGGCGAACTCAGCCCAGGCGTTTGAGGTGCTCATGTCGACAATACGCACTGCCGCGATCCGCGGTTTGGGTGGCTCAATTCCAAACAGGGCAGGGGGCTCGCCATTCTCGACGCAGCGCCAAAACTTCCGCTCAGCCGTCACGATCAGGTGCTGGTAGAGCGGATCGGCATGGGTCGTGATCTCCACCCACTTGCCGCCGCCCGTAATCACCGAGAGCACCGCCTGACGGGCCGCCACCACCCACATATTATGTTGCAGTTGGGGCGCATACTTCTCAACGGCCGCTTCTTCTGAGAAGTACCAGGGCAGCATGAATTTGGCTTCGAATACCGCGCCGCTGGCCTCAACACGGCCGTCTAGCGTGGCCGCCATCCAGCGCAGCCCCGGATGCCGGACGTGCTTCTGCACGTCGGTGATCGCCTGGCCGGTATTGGCCTCGTACCACTGTCGATTAAGCTCTTCGGTGACGGCCCCGAGCTGAACGATGAGGTTCCGGGATAGGTCCTCGGGCTTGATCTCACCGCGCTTTTCCTTCCACAGTCGGATTAGGGCGGCTTCATCGTCGCCCATGATTATCCGGGCGTCCGAGCCGCCGATAAAGTACCGGCGATCCAATTCATCGGCTTGGACTTTTCCTGCGCTTCTCAACATGGCAACCTCGCTCCATAATTCACTGCTGCTGTGACAGTAGCACATGTGACAATAGCACAATACGATGGCTGTAACAAGCGCACAAGTCCGGATGGCTCGAGCAGCCCTAAATTGGACGGTTCGGGACCTCGCGGAGGCGACGAGCTTGCACCGCAATACAATCAGCAATCTCGAAACTGGAAGATACGTCGGCGATGCGGCGACCTTGGCTACGATCGAAACAGTTCTGAGGCGGGCCGGCGTGGAGTTCATCGACGAGAACGGCGGTGGACCGGGGGTCCGGCTGCGAAGGCGGCAACAGAAAATAGGCTAAGGAATCAGCCCTCACCCGGAGCGATCGAAAAACTGAGAAGTGTCGTGCGATTTGGTTTTGCAAAACGAAGCCAATGATGTGATCGAAACCTCGCTAGATAGCACTTTGTGGTTGCGGTAGGGGTCACGGCTTCGCCGTTATTGAAGAATGGAATACCGCCCAATATGGTGGTGCAGCGTTCACGTGTGCTAATAGTGGAATTCGGTTATGCGTCGAGTTCCCAAAAAGCTACTCGCGGCTTCCAAGCACGGCGCCCTGTCGGCAACGGATATTGTGCCGCGCGAAAATCAAGCTGACTTTCAGCACCTACACCATCAAGCATGTGTTGATATTGCTGCTGGCGGTCCCACCGAGACCGTGATTGTTTCGGAAATCGCGCGCTTGACTTGGCACAAGCAGTCTTGGCGCGTGTACCGGCATCCCCAATCAGCTTGCGGCAGCAGAAAACGAAAGGAAGAACACGCAGACTGGCGTGCGCGTTCTCAAAGTTAACGCGTGCTATCCACGGGAGTCATCGAAATGAGTAGACATGAAGATCGACGTCGGTCCGCCAAGCGTCCCAACGCACTGAAGCACGGAGCCTTCTCCGAAACTGCAATCCTCCCTGGAGAAAAAGGGAGCGAGTTCCATGAATTACACCTTCTGGTGATCAACGAATGGTGCCCGCAAGGTGCAACGGAGGAAGAAGCGGTTCTGACCATTGCGAAAGCCATCTGGCGTAAGCGTCGCGTCCAGAGATTCCTCGAGGTTCGCATGGCAATGAACTGCGCGGACCCGAGCCACCCGTCATATGATGAGGTATTCGGTCTTCTCAACTTCGCAGCCCACATGAGGGCTGAACCTGAGACGGCTTTTGAAGATTATGCACGCCGCTGCCTTCCTTCCGAACGAGTCAAATTTTTGCGGAACAAATTTCCACGCGCCAGTTTCAATTCCGCAGCGGAATGGGCAGATGCAATAGCCAATGAAATCTATTCGGTCTTGGTACCGCAGTTGAAAACAGGAGATCCTGAGATCGATCAGATTCCCGGATTGATGCGATCCGCCGTTTCCATGTGGGGTGATGAATTTAGATACGAGCTCGCGCTGGACGAGCGCCTAGATGTCACGATTGACCGGGCCATCAAACGCCTCATCCAGATAAAGATGGCGAAACAAATTTTCGATCAAACCTTGATCGAGCGCTTACACGATCGAACGAAAAAACTCGCGACAACGTAGGAGCGGGAGCGGGTTCCAGCCGTCCATCAAGAACCGGTGCCGTTCTCTGCCCTTCCTTGGCCACACGAAAACCCGAGGAGGGGAGAGGCCTAGCAGAGGTGTATTCTTCAGTAATCGCTCGCTGTAGTTGTACAAAAATCAAAACGGAATGAGGATTCAATTGAAAATTCAAGTCGTTAGGAAATGAAAATATCAAAATGAAGCCAATGCTCTCGCGCGTCTGGCGTCCCCGGCCTAACGACGGACGCGCACCTGATTGGCTACGCGGCCCGAAGAAAGTCCGCCGAGCTTAAGCGGTGAAAACGGATAAAGCGGTGTCGACTGATGGGGCGATTATCGTGGGCCTGAGCTTATTCGTCGGCCACTGCAATCACTGCGCTATGGGCCACGGTAGATCGGATCCGCAACAAACTCATGTTTCGCCGTGATCGCGGCGTTGACCTTCGGCAGCACCTTCTCGGCCAGCAGGGTCATCGAACGCCTGGCGAGCGCCGGATCGCGCCAGTCCTTGCCGGCGTAGAGGAGCGTGCCGAAGTCGCCGACGCGGTCGCGGAATTGCAAAATCTCGTCGGCGACTTTGTCCGGCGAGCCGTAGATGATCAGTTCGTCGCAGATGCCGTCGAGCGTCACTTCGTCGTCGGGCTGGTCGCGGCGCGTCTTGAACAGCTCGATGCGGCCGCCTTTCTTCAGCTTGGTGTAGAGCTGGCTGTAATAATAGCGGTACGGGCTGTTCGGGTCGGTGGCGTAGGCCTTCGCGGTGTTGTCGTCGTCGGCGACGAAAATGCTTTTGGCGACGCGCCAGTTCGCCGGATCGGCCTTGCGGCCGGCGCGCTCGCAGCCCTCGACGTATTTCGGCCAGTGGCTCTTGACCCATTGCGGCATCAAAAAGTTCGCCGAAATCGGATCCCAGCCGCGCGCCGCCGCTTCGGTCACGCCCTTGGAGAACGGCGCCACCGCGGTCACCACGATCGGCGGATGCGGCTGTTGCAGCGGTTTCGGCAGAAAGCCCTGGCCGATCTCCGGCATCGCCTGTCGCTCGATCTTGATGTTCCAGTATTTGCCTTCGATGTTGTACGGCGGTTCGCTCGCCCAGATCTTCAGCACCGCGTTGATCGCTTCGAGGAACATGGCGTTGCGGTCGGCGTCGAGATTGCCGAAGGCCTCGGCGTCGGACAGCAAGCCGCCCGGACTGATGCCGAAGATGAACCGGCCGTCGAGCATGTGGTCGAGCATGGCGATCTGCGAGGCGGTCGCGGCAGGGTGCGTGTTCGGCATGTTGATGGTGCCGGTGCCGAGCTTCATCGTCTTGGTGGCGTCGATCAGGCTCGAAATGAACATCGCGCACGAGGTGATGTTCTCAGCGCGATCGGTGGCGTGTTCGCCGACGTATCCCTCGACGAAGCCGAGCTGGTCGGCGAGCAGGAACGCCTCGCGGTCCTCGCGCAGCGAGGTCCGCCAATCCTTGTCCAGCGGATGGATCGGCATGGTGAAAAAACCGAGCTTCATTTCGTTTTGGGTCCCTTCGTCGCGTTGGCCGGCGTTGAACTGCGGGTCGCGGTAGTTATGTCCGGCTTCTTGGTCTATTTTGCCAGTACATTTTGGCTTCGGACATCATGAGCAAAATCACCCGACGCAATCTGGCACGCGGCGGCGCTTTGTCGCTAGCCGGCGCGCTCGCCGCGCCGGCGGTGGCGCGCGCCGAAACCCGGCGCTGGCGGATGGTGACGTCGTGGCCGAAGCGATTGCCGGGGCCGGGCCTGTCGGCGGAACGGGTCGCCGCCAGCATCGGCGCGATGTCCGGCGGCCGGCTCGAAATCACGGTATCGGCCGCGGGCGAGATCGTGCCGGCCTTCGAAGTGCTCGATGCGGTCGGTTCCGGCGTCGCCGAGATGGGCCATACCGCGGCGTTCTACTGGCAGGGCAAGGAGCCGGCGGCGGCGTTCTTTACCACCGTGCCGTTCGGGCTGTTGCCGAACGAGCACGTCGCCTGGATCGATGCCGGCGGCGGGCAGGCGCTGTGGGACGAGCTTTATGCGCCGTTCGGGGTGAAGCCGTTCATGGGCGGCAACACCGGCGTATGCATGGGCGGCTGGTTCCGCCGCGAGATCAAAAGCCGCGACGACGTGCGCGGCCTCAAGGTGCGCTCGCTCGGGCTTGGCGGCGAGGTCTACCGCCGGCTTGGCGCCATCCCGCAGACCACGTCGCCGGCTGAAATTCTGGTGGCGCTGCAATCGGGCGTGATTGACGGCGCCGAGTTCGTCGGTCCCGGCTCCGACATTGCGCTCGGCCTCTATCGCTTCGCCCACTTCTATTACAGTCCCGGCTTCAACAAGCCGAACGGCACCGGCGAATGCATCGTCTCGCTGAAAGCCTGGCAGTCGCTCGACGCCGAGCTGCAGACCATCGTCGCCCGCGCCTGCGCTGCGGAAGCAGCCTTTGCGCTGGCCGAGATGGAGCGACTGAATATCGAGGCGCTGGTCACGCTGACCACGCGCGACAATGCGCAACTGCGCACATTTCCCCCTGACCTCATCGTTGCGGCGCGGGGCATCGCGACCGATGTCCTCGCCGAAGTCGCCAACAAGAGCGCCGCGGCGCGCAAGGTGCACGATCTCCTATGTCGCGTTCCGGGGCAAAGTCGCGCCGTGGTCACGCATTTCGCTGCAGGCGATTCTGGCGACGCGGGAAGGATAATGCGGACCGGTGCTCAGAACGCGCCCGGAAACACGCCGCCGTCCATCAGCAGATTTTGGCCGGTGATGTAGCCGGCGTGCGCCGAACAGAGAAACGCGCAAGCCGCGCCGAATTCTTCCGGGTTGCCCGCGCGCCGCGCCGGAACGGTGGCGATGCGTTCGGCAAGTGCTGCATCCTCGCTGATGCCCTTGTTCTTCGCTGTCGTTGCAACGTAAGAGCGCAGCCGGTCGGTCGCGAAGATGCCGGGCAGCATGAAATTGATGGTGACGTTTGAAGCGGCGACCGAGCGGGCAACGCCGGCGAGAAATGCGGTGAGGCCCGCCCGCGCGCCGGAGGACAGATCAAGCCCGACCAGCGGCATTTTCACCGATCCGGAAGTGATGTTGACGATGCGGCCGAATTTTTTGGCGATCATCGGATCGATCGCCTTTTGAATGAGCTCGATCGCCACGATCATGTTAGCGACGACGCCGTCGATCATTTTTTGCCGATCGAGCTCGCGGAAGTCGCGAAACGGCGGGCCGGCGTTGTTGTTGATGAGAATATCCGGCTCAGGACAGGCTTCGAACAGCGCCTTCTGCCCGTCGGCGGTCGCGACGTCGGCGGCGACCGCGATGACTTTGGCGCCGCTAGTGTTACGGAGTTCGGCTGCGGTGGCGGCAAGCCGTTCGCCATCGCGGCCATTAATGACGACATCGCAACCGGCTTCGGCCAGCGCTTTGGCGCAGGCGCGGCCGAGCCCGCGGCTCGAAGCGCAGACGATCGCTTTGCGGCCGGCGATGCCGAGATCCATGGTTAAGGCTCCAGTTTTTTAGGAGAATTATTTTCGCGTATCCGCTGTTCAATCGTTCTCAGGGCCACTTCACGACTGGCGGCAGCGACGACAGGATGGAATCGACATTGCCGCCGGTGCGCAGGCCGAAAATCGTGCCGCGGTCGTAGAGCAGGTTGAACTCGACATAGCGGCCGCGCCGGATGAGTTGCTCGTCGCGTTCGGCTTCGGTCCAGGGCTTGGTAAAATTTCTTCGCACCAGTTCCGGGTAGATGGAGTGGAACGCGCGGCCGACCTCCTGCGTGAAAGCGAAATCGGCGTCCCAGTCGCCGCTGTCGAGCCAGTCGTAGAAGATGCCGCCGATGCCGCGCGCTTCGCCCCGATGTTTCAGAAAGAAATATTCGTCGCACCACGTCTTGTATTTGTCGTAGGGCGCGACCGCGGGATGGGCATCGCAGGCGGCTTTCATGGCGGCGTGGAAGGCGACTGTGTCCGGGTCGTCCTGCGTGCGCCGGCGGTCGAGCACCGGCGTCAAATCGGCGCCGCCGCCGAACCACGATTTGGTGGTGACGACAAAGCGGGTGTTCATGTGAACCGCCGGCACATGAGGATTGTGCATGTGGGCGATCAGCGAAATGCCGCTGGCAAAGAAACGCGGATCGTCGGCGGCGCCGGGAATGTCCTTGCGGAATTCAGGCGCGAACTCGCCGAACACCGTCGAGACGTGCACGCCGACCTTCTCGAACACGCGACCCTTCATCATCGCCATCACGCCGCCGCCGCCCGCAGCTCCGGTATGATCGGTGCGGCTCCACGGTGTGCGTTGGAAGCGGCCGGCAGCGCGATCCGAAAGTGGCGCGCCGGCGGGGAGGGCGTCTTCGAGTTCTTCGAACGCCGCGACGATGCGGTCGCGTAGCGTCTCGAACCAGGCGCGCGCCCGGCTTTTGCGTGCTTCGATCAAGTTAACGTCCATGATGGGTCCGAATTTGACCTTTCGACAGCGTTGCGCCGATACACAATACAATGACAGTCGCCTGGAAACGTTGGGTAGAATGTCACATTAGTGCGCGAATATGTTGATACGTCACAACCCTATGCCGAGAGCCACTATGTCAAGCGGGCCGCTTCTTAATCTCCCGACGCGCCGCCGCCTGCTCAGAGGTGCGGCGGGAGCCGGCCTCGCTTTGATCACCGCTCCTGCCTTGTTGCGCCACGCAGCCGCTCAGAGCTGGCGCGCCGGCGATCCTTTCAGCCTTGGCGTTGCGGCCGGCGCTCCGCGGCCAGATGGGTTTGTGCTATGGACGCGGCTCGCGCCCGAGCCGCTCTCCAGCAATCCGGAAACGCCGGGCGGTATGCACGGCGGCGATGTCCCGGTCGCCTACGAGATCGCGACCGATCCCGCCATGCACGAAATTGTGCGGCGCGGTGAGGCAGCCGCCGAGCAGGCTTTCGCTTATTCGGTGCATCTCGATGTCGCCGGGCTGCAGCCTGGACGGCCATACTGGTATCGCTTCATGAGCGGCGACGCGGTGAGCCGTATCGGTCGCGCCGCCACCTTGCCGGCGCCGGGAACACCACTCGATCGGCTGCGCTTCGGCTTCGTGTCGTGCTCCAACTACGAGCATGGCTACTTTTCCGGCTACCGCCATCTTGCCGACGAGAATCCGGAATTTGTGCTGTTTCTCGGCGATTATATCTACGAATACATCGACGAAAGGCGTCCGGTCGTGCGGCGCCACTCCGACGGCATCGAAGCAGCGACACTGCCGACCTACCGCAATCGCTACGCGCAATACAAACTCGATCCCGACCTGCAACGCCTCCACGCCGAGGTGCCGGCGTTGGTTACCTGGGATGACCATGAGGTGCAGGACGACTACGCCGACAAGTGGGACAAATTTTTCGACGATCCGGAACAGTTCCTCATTCGCCGCGCGGCGGCGTACCGGGCATTTTACGAGCACATGCCGGTGCGGCCTATCATGTCGCGGCCCGAAGGACCGCTGATGCGGATCTATGATCGTTTCAGCTTCGGCGATCTTATCGAAATCTCGATGATCGACGGTCGGCAATATCGTTCGCGCGAGGCTTGTTATGCGCCGCCGAACAAGGGCGGCACACATCTGGAATCAAATGCGAGCTGTTCGGAGCGGCGTGATGCCGGCAGGACCATGCTGGGCTTTGCCCAGGAAGCGTGGCTGCACTCCAACCTCGCACACTCTAAAGCGCGATGGAACTTGATCGCGCAGGATGTGCTGATGGCGCAGCTCGGGATCAAGCAGGACAGCGGGTTCGGTTTCTCCACCGACGATTGGGATGGTTATCCGGCCAATCGCGCGCGCCTTCTTAAGCGCATCCACGACAGCCAGGTCGCCAACCCTGTCGTGGTTGGGGGTGACGCGCATTCGTTCTTCGCTAATGACCTGAGACTCGATTTCGACGATCCGGCCTCCCCGGTGGTGGCGACTGAATTCGTCGGCACCTCGATATCGTCCTTCGGTCCGCCTTACGAAATGATCGCGCGAGCGCTGCCGGACAATCCGCACATCCATTTCTTCGAAAGCCGGCGGCGTGGCTATGTCTGCGTTGATCTGGAACGTGCGCACATGCAGGTGCGCATGCAGGCGGTCTCGGACGCGACCGATCCCAAGGCTGAAATTGCGACGCTGAAGACATTTGCGGTTGAGGCTGGTCGTCCCGGCGTGGTCGCGGCCTAGGCGCGAGCGCTACAGAACGTCGAAGCCGCCAGTCTGTCTTAGCGCCTCGCCGACGGCCATCGCGGCAGCGAGCGCGACATTGAGTGAGCGTAGGCCGCGGCGAATGGGGATCACGACGCGTGCGTCAGCCGCGGTGTGGACTTCTTCCGGCACTCCGGCCGATTCGCGTCCGAACAGCAGGACGTCGCCCGTCCGGTAGCGGTAGTCGAGGTAGGAGCGGGAGGCTGTGGTCGTAAACAATACGAGCCGATGCTGCTCGCTGCGCCGCCAAGCTTCGAAGTCGAGCCACGAGCGATGCCGAATGATCGCCACCGCGTCGAGATAATCCATGCCGGCGCGGCGAAAGGCGCGGTCAGTCGTGGGGAAGCCGGCTGGGCCGATGACGTGCGCCTCGATGCCGCAGCAGGCGCACAGGCGCAGAATCGTTCCGGTGTTCTGCGGGATGTCGGGCTGGTAGAGGGCGATGCGCATATGCAAATTCGAACAGCTATAGGCAGGCGATCGGCTGCCGATTTACCTGTCCCGGTTGCCCCAGAGTGGGCATGAGGAGGGCGCGACCGCCCTTTTAATGGGCCTTCACCGGCACACTTGCACTCTCGCGGTAAGGGTGCCAATAAAACGCCGCCGGATTGGGTCGCCTCTGATCTCCCCCAGATCGGATGAGGCCAAACCTTTCGCCGCCGCACGGACCCTTCGGGGGCGGTTCGCAGCTCGGATGGAAAGCCGGCAAGACGGAAGAGGTTGGGACGGTGACAACAATCTCCGCAGCGAAGCCATCGCGGCGTGACCTCAACCAATTCGTTTGCAGTGCTACGATCCGGTTCGGCGAAACTGCGCGGAAATAATGCTCCAGATCATGCATAAGGTTCGACCATGAGCGCACATTCGGTCTACAAGCCGCAACATCCCTTTATGCAGTGGCTGGAGCGGCGGCTGCCGATCGCGAGCCTCGTCTACTCCTCCTTCGTCGTTTATCCGACGCCGCGCAACCTCAACTATTGGTGGACGTTCGGCGGCATTCTGACTTTCATGCTGGGCGCGCAGATCGTTACCGGCATCGTGCTGGCCATGCACTATACGCCGCACGTCGATTTCGCCTTCAATTCCGTCGAAGCGATCATGCGCGACGTCAATTACGGGTGGCTGTTGCGCTACTTGCATGCCAACGGCGCCGCGTTCTTCTTTGTCGCCGTCTATGCTCACATCGCGCGCGGCATGTATTACGGCTCCTACAAGGATCCGCGCGAGGTGCTGTGGATCCTCGGCGTCATCCTGTTCCTGCTGATGGTGGTCACCGGCTTCATGGGCTACGTGCTGCCGTGGGGGCAGATGAGCTTCTGGGCGGCGACCGTCATCACCAACCTGTTCTCGGCGATCCCCGGAGTCGGCGATCCGATCGTGACCTGGCTGTGGGGCGGCTATGCGGTCGGCAATCCGACGCTGAACCGCTTCTATTCGCTGCACTATCTATTGCCGTTCGTCATTGCCGGCGTGGTCGTCCTGCACGTCTGGGCACTGCACATGGTCGGGCAAAACAACCCAACCGGCGTCGAGCCGAAGACCGAGAAGGATACGGTCGCGTTCACGCCTTATGCGACCATCAAGGACGGCTTCTTCATCGGCGTGTTCTGCCTGTTCTTCGCCTGGTTCGTGTTCTACATCCCCAACTATCTCGGCCATTCCGACAATTACATACCGGCCAACCCCGGCCAGACCCCGACCCACATCGTGCCGGAATGGTACTACTTGCCGTTCTACGCCATCCTGCGCGCGATCCCGAGCAAGCTGCTCGGCGTCATCGCGCTGCTGGCTTCGATCGTGCTGCTGGCCTTTCTGCCGTGGCTCGACACTTCGCGGGTGCGCTCGGCGAATTATCGGCCGCTCTATCGGCAGTTCCTGATCGTCTTCTTCCTTGTCGTGGTCGGCCTCGGCTATCTCGGCTCGCAGCCGCCCGAAGGCGGCTACGTGATCGCCGCCCGAATCCTTACCGCCTACTATTTCGTGTTCCTGCTCATCATCCTGCCGCTGCTCGGGTTGTTTGAGACGACGAAGCCGTTGCCGAATTCGATCTCTGAATCAGTGCTGCGCGAAGGCGTACCTGCCGGCGCACAGTCTGGCGTGAAGGCGTAGGGGGCCGGCCATGAACGTTCATCGCAAGGTCGTGCTTGCCATTATGCTTTCGGCGTTCGCAGTAGCGCTCGGCGCGAGGATGGCTTCGGCGCAGGAGCAGGAGATACCGCCAAAGCAGCGGTGGTCGTTCGCCGGGCCGTTCGGGCTGTACGATCCTGAGCAGCTGCAGCGCGGATTCAAGATTTATCGCGAGGTCTGCTCCAATTGTCACAGCCTGAAACTGTTGGCGTTCCGCAATCTCGCCGATCCGGGCGGTCCCGGATTTACCGAGCCGCAGGCGGCGACAATCGCTGCCACCTTCCAGGTGACCGCCGGCCCGAACGATCAGGGCGAAATGTTCCAGCGCCCGGGCAAGCTCGCGGATTATTTCCCGCCGCCGTTCCCGAACGACCAGGCGGCGCGCAACGCCAACGGCGGAGCGCTGCCGCCGGACATGTCGGTGCTCGCCAAGGCGCGCAGCGTCGAGCGCGGCTTCCCGTGGTTCATCTTTGATGCTTTCACGCAGTACCAGGAGGATGGCCCGGACTACATCCACGCCATCCTCAACGGCTACGAGGATCCGCCTGCCGGCTTCACGCTGCCGCCGGGGGCCCAATACAACAAATATTTTCCCGGTCACGCGATCGGCATGCCAAAGCCGCTGAGCGACGGGCAAGTTGAATACACCGACGGGACGCCGACCACGGTAGACCAATATGGCCGCGATGTCGGCGCCTTCCTGATGTGGGCAGCCGAACCGAAGCTCGATGAGCGCAAACGGCTTGGCTTTCAGGTATTCGTATTCCTGATTGTGCTCACGGGCCTTCTCTATTTTACCAAGAAGAAGGTCTGGTACGAGGTGTTGCACCAATCATAAGTATTTGGCGCCGCGTCCCAACGGAATACCGCTATACTTCAGCGTCGCACTGCCGCGTTTCGGGCCGTGCGCGTGTGCAGGCGCGAGCGGATATTTTTGCGAGCGACGAGCCGAGGTTCATCGAGGCGTGGCGAAACGGTCTGAAAGAAGCTACAATCGCCGACCGTGAGGACAGGGAGCGACTACCATGACCAAATTCACGGGCCTTCTGTTGATTGTGCCATTGCTGGCAATTTTCACCGCATCTTCACTATCGGGGGCGCTGGCCAGCGACAAGAAGTCGACTTCTGGGAGCCATTCGAAGAGCGCCATCAATACCGGCGGAAAGAGCGGCGGCGACTCAAAGGGCGGGGGTCATTCTGGCTCTCCAACCGATGTAGTGGGTGGCGCCGTGAACGATGCAGTCGGCGGCGCCGTAGGCAGCGCGGTCGGCGGGTTGCTGGGGGCTTTCGGCCCGAAGTGAAGCGTGGCTACCCGCGCCATTCATGCGGGCACCCATAACGTGGTGCTTGCCAAGAACGATGAACGAGAGCGGCGCTAGAAAGACCAGCGCCGCATCATCACTACGCCACCATCGCCGACAAGTGCGGCGATCAGTGCCGTTACCACCATGACCAGGAAGCCGACGATGATCGCGGCCGAAACGGCCGCGAGCACCGCTTTGACGAAGAACATGACCAAACGGATAAACGGGATACGCAGGTCGACAATGACAAGGCACTGGGCATTTTCACTCATAACGGGGGCTCCGGTTGTTTCGGCCGCTATGGTTTGCCGAGGTTGATCTTGCCCGCAAGCTTTCGCTGGCTGGCCGAGCCTCACTTGTGTGCTAAAGGGTGCGGGGCAGGCGAGGTGAGGCACCGACCATGACGACAGTGGCGTTGGACAATGACCTGAAGTCGGCGATCCGCAGCATCCCGGATTATCCCAAACCGGGCATCATGTTTCGCGACATCACCACGCTCCTCGGGGATGCGCGGGCCTTCCGTCGCGCCGTCGACGAACTGGTGCATCCCTGGGCCGGCAGCAAGATCGACAAGGTTGCGGGAATCGAGGCCCGCGGCTTCATCCTCGGCGGTGCCGTCGCCCATCAGGTTTCGGCGGGTTTCGTGCCTATCCGCAAGAAGGGCAAGCTGCCGTTCAAACGGGTGACCATCGGCTATTCGCTCGAATACGGCATCGATGAGATGGAGATCCACGAGGACGCGGTGATCAAGGGCGAGCGTGTGATCCTGGTCGACGATCTGGTCGCTACCGGCGGCACCGCGGAAGCCGCTTGCAAGCTCCTGAAGCAGATGGGCGCCGAAGTGTTGGCGGCCTGCTTCATCATTGATCTGCCGGAATTAGGCGGTGCCGCAAAAATCAGGAAGCTCGGCGTGCCGGTGCGAACGCTGGTCAGCTTCGAGGGGCATTAAAGCCGCCTGATCTTGACGCTTCTTACGCTTTGCGCCGTACGGCCGGGGGGCCCGCCAGCGAAGAGGTGAGCCGGCCCATGAGCAGCCGCAGCTCGAGTTGGCGAAATTCCGCAAAAATCTCGCCGACCCATTGATGGACCTCGGTCGGCCCGCCGGGCTGCTCGCCCAAGTAAGCGGCGAAAGAGAAATTCGGCCGGTCGATGACGCCCCGCACGATCGGGGAAAGGCGCGGAATGCGGATCAAGCCGCACTCAGGGCGTGTTCCGGGAAAGTCTTGCTTGGCGAACATCAGCGATACGGATTCATTGTGCACGGGGACGAAAGTCGCTGCCAGCCGGCTTCGCAGCTCGGCATAGCTGCGGATCGTTGCCGCGGCAGGATCGCTGACGAACAGCACAATCGGCTCGATCATCCGCCGCCGCGCTTCCGCCAGGAAACCGATCTCCGCCATGACCGCAAAGAACTGATCGAACGAGGCATAGCCAAGATCGATGATCTTGGTGCTCGCGGTATCTGCTATCAGCCGGTCGAACAGCTCCATTTGGCCGCGGGTAGTGGTGATATCCACCGGCCAGACCAGCTTTGGGAAGCGGATCGCCAGTGCCTGCTCGCGCGGATTGAGGTCAAATCCCACCAGCGGCCGGCGGCCGGCGCGAAAAAATTCAATCATAAGCCGCGCGATCAGCGTTTTGCCCGTTCGCGGACGCGGCGACGCAACAATGTAGAGCGGTGCCGGCTGCATATCATGTCCTGCCGCGGAGCCGCCGCGGCAAAGGCCGGCCCGCGGCCCGTTTAGGAGCGGCTGACGACCTGAACCCGCGGGCTGTTTGCCGGCGCGGCGCCACCGGTGGCAACGATGTCATTGAGCTTGATGCGATCATACTCGGCCCAGACGTTGCCGAGCCAATGCCGGACATAGCCACGCAGCACAAACGAATAATTGGCCGCCTCGCCCTTGGTGCCCTTGTTGGCGACAAAGGTCAGGAACGGAACCGATGCGAGTTCGACCTGCTCGTAGGCCATCTCGTTGAGCTTGGGGATGGTGATCTCGACGGCGTCCTTGAACTTCTTGAAATAGGAGGAGTGCGTGGCCTGGTCCCATTCGAAGAAGCTGGTGTTGTTGATGAAGTTCTTGACCAGGAAATATTTGCTGTCGCCGACGAAGGTGGACGTTTCCTCGATCTCATTGAGCGAGGCGATCGAGGAGCCGAGGATGTGGAAGACGACGAAGGTGAGCTGTCCCTTTTTCACCGCATCGAGAAAACCGATGTCGCGCAGTGAACGCAATGTCGGCGATAACAGCCCGGCGCGCACGTCGATCACTGTTACGCTCGAGTCCGTGCTCGACAGAGTGTCGAAAATCCGCATCTGGTCGGAGACCGAGGTAACGTCGACGATATCGCTGTTATCCGGATGAAAGCGCTTCAGGGTGCCTTTGGGCAATTCGGTATCGAAGGCCCGCGTCGGCACATGGTGCGCGGTAAAATAATCGAGCAGCGTGCGGGAGACCGTGGTCTTGCCGACGCCCCCCTTGTCCGCCCCTACGACGATTACGGTTGGCTTTGCCATAGTCGATCCTTCAGTGGCGCCCAGCCGCCGTGAGACTCGATGGGTCCGGCTTTCGGGATGACTGCGGCCAAATGGAGCGCGTCACGCATTTTCCCCTTGAAAAAGATTCTACACACCCCGTTTACGGTTTGGAAGCCTCAAGATGGATGGCGTGCTTTCCCACGCCGGGTTCAGAGCGATTTGGCATCCGATATGGTTAATTGTGACCGCATTGCGACTAGCGGCGGTCGTGCGGCCCCCAAGGTCCGGAGGCATCGCCGGTTTCCGCAGCTGACGCCTCACTCGCCCCAGTTTCGGTGGCCGCGCCCCAGGGGCCGGCCGACGGTGGTTGATCCCACGGTCCGGCGGCCGCCGGCTGTTCGGTAATCGCTTGTGTTTCTTGCTCTGGCAAAGCGAGCGGGCCGGGATCGTGACCGCCGGCAAATTTGACCAAAGCCGCCACCCGGTTGTCGACTGACGGGTGCGTGTCGAACAGCTCGCCAAAGCCCTCGCGCGGATTATCGATGCACATTTCCATGACAGCCGAAGTTGCGCGGGGCAGTTCGCCGCGACCCTCGATCTTGCGCAGCGCCGAGATCATGGCATCGGGATTTTTGGTCAACTCCACGGAGCCGGCATCGGCGAGGAATTCGCGGGAGCGCGACAGCGCGAGACGGATGACGAACGAGAGCAGATAGGCGACGACGATAAGCACGATGGCGATCAGTATGGCCAGGCCGGCGCCGCCGCCGCGACGGTCGTCCGACGATCGTGGGCCACGGAAACCGCCATAAAACCACAGCCGGAAGAACAATTCCGCGAAAAACGAGATCGCGCCGGCAATGATGACCGCGATCACCATCATGCGAACGTCGCCGTTGCGGATATGCGTCAGTTCGTGGCCGAGTACCGATTCGACTTCGGCATCGTTGAGTCGGGCAAGCAGGCCCGAGGTGATGGTGATGGAATATTGTTTCTGGTTCATCCCGGTGGCGAACGCGTTTAGCGCGTCGGAGTCCATCACCTTGAGTTTGGGCATGGTGATGCCGCGCGAGATGCAAAGATTTTCCAGGATATTGTAGAGCCGCGGTTGTTCGGTGCGCGTGATCTCGCGGCCGCCGGTTATGGCGTCGATCATGCTCTGATGGAAGAAATACGCGATCACTATCCACAGCGCCGTGCCGATCGTCGCCAGCGGCGCCGCGCTGATGAGGTCGTTCAATGCGCGCTGCATCAGCGTGTTGAGGTCGGCATCGACCGACAGCGCTTCCGCGGTCAACGCGCCGGCATAGACCATCAGGTAGACGAGAAAAAACAGGCCGATAAGGAGCGCGATCGAACGCCGCCGGTTCGATTGGATGTGGCTATACAGACCGTAGGCGGCCATGGCCAATTATCCGGCGCGCTCGGACCGGTCAGAATTTCACTTGCGGCGCTTCGCCCAAAGTTTTGCGCTCGTCGCCGAGGTCGAAGAAGTCTTTCGACGCAAAGCCGAACGCCGAGGCGAATAGCGCTGCAGGGAACCTCTGGATGCCGGTATTGTATTCCTGCACCGCGTTGTTGAAGAAGCGCCGCGCCGCCGCAATCTTGTTCTCGATGTCGGTCAACTCCGCCTGTAGTGCCTGGAAATTGGCGTTGGCCTTAAGGTCAGGATAGGCCTCGGAGAGGGCGAAGAGCTGCCGGAGCGCGCCGGATAACATGTTCTCGGCCGCCGCCTGCTGCGCCGGACCCTGGGCCGCCACCGCGGCGTTGCGCGCCTTTACCACCTCGTCGAGCGTGCCGCGTTCATGCGCGGCGTAGCCCTTCACGGTCTCGACCAGGTTGGGCACAAGGTCGTGGCGCTGGCGCAATTGCACGTCGACATCGGCAAAGGCCTGGTTCACCCGCTGTCGCATGGTGACGAGACCGTTGTAGACCGAGATCACCCACACCACCAGAACGACGATCACAGCAAGGACGATCAGTGTTGAAGTGCCCATCGGCGGCAATCCTCCGGTATGACTGGCAACCAACAGCTTTGGCGGACGCAAAATAGGTAAGACCGCGGCGGTCTGCACACAAACGGCGGCCGGGCCCCCCGGCGCTGGCTTCCTTAAATAGGATAATTCATCGATGCCGTTAAGGTTAGCCAGCGATGAATATCGCTCGCCCGTCGCCCCTCGGCTAGGGATTGGCTGACGAAAACAGGGTGAGCGTCATGCCGAAGCCTCTTGGCTTTCTTTCTTCCGACGGCGCGCAAGGCAACGCCATCCTGGAGCAAATCCGCAATCTCGACACCGTCCGCGCAGGATAACATGCGCACGGGCGTCGATGATGAGTTCGACTTGGACGCAGCGGCCGATCGCAAGCAGCTCGCGCGCGATATCGCCGCGATCGAGCGCGCGACCGCCCTCGCTACGCCGAATGGAGCCGGCGCTGCAATCATGGTCTGAACCGCCGCCGACAGCCGCGACGATTGGGCAGAGCGCGCATACGGTCTGGCCGCTGATCGGGGCGTTGTGGGTTTCGACCGCGCTCGTCACGCTCGGCGCGGTCTACGCCATCTCCGCGCTCGTAGGCTGATAGCGCAGGAACGTATCTGTCCCTGCTTCGCACCGGAGGCTCGCTCTGGAGAGTGAATCTTCAGTACGCGTTCCGGTAGGCGGTCGGCGACAGAACTGTCCGGGCGATGATCTTCAAATCAAGCCAGAGCGACCAATTGTCGATGTAGAACAGGTCGTGGGCGACCCGGTTGCGCATTTTCTCTTCGGTATCGGTCTCGCCGCGATAGCCATGGATTTGCGCCCAGCCGGTAATGCCCGGTTTGACGTTGCTCCGGCGCGCATAGAGCGAAATACGGCGCTGATATTCGTGGTCGAGCGGCAGCGGGTGCGGGCGCGGGCCGACAAGCGACATGTCGCCGGTGAGCACATTGAAAAGTTGCGGAATCTCGTCGATGTTCCCGCGGCGTAACCAGCGGCCGATGCGGGTCAGGCGCGGATCGTCCCGGGTTGCCTGCCGGCCGCCGTCATCGAACGTGCGCATGGTGCGAAACTTGATGATGGGAAATGGCTGCTGGTTGAAGCCATAGCGGCGTTGCACGAAAAAGATCGGTCCCGGACTGTCGATCCTGATCAGAACCGCGACAAGCAGAAGAAGCGGCGTCGCCACAATGAGCGCCGCCGCCGCGACAACAAGATCAAATAATCGCTTCTGCAAGATCTCAAAGCGCGACAGCGGCCTGCGCGTGAGCTGCAAAGTGATGACCGGCCCAAGCGTGGACAGTTTGGCGTCGTCGAACTTGTGCAGGACCTCCTCGGGGCCGAGATGAAGTTCGACCGGCAGCGTCTGGAATGTTTCGGCGCAGCGCTCGATGGTCGCGGTCGCCGACCACGGCAGCAGCACGAAGATCGCGTCCGGCGCGATGCTGCGGACGCCGGCGGCCGCCTCGGCAAGATCGCGATCAAGGATAGTGCGGCGAACCCGGGCGGATGCGGTTGAAATGACCGGCGTCAAAAATCGGCAGCCGACGATATCGATGCCAAGCGCCCAGGGCTCGTAGCGGTTGATAAAGGCACCGACATGTTCGCCGGTGCCGATCAGGAAGATGCGCTGCGCGGAAAGCAGGCCCGCCGCACGCGCCCGCGTGCTGATGCGGACAATGCTGTAACGCAGCAGGATCAAGGCGGCGAGCGTGACGACATAAAACAGGATCATCGAGCCGCGCGAATACGCGACACTGATCTGCGCCAGAAAGCCAAGTCCAAGCAGGCAAATGAGCGTCACGTTCCACAGCTGGATCGTGCGCCGGGCATGGCGTTTGAATGAAAAGAAATTCGGCAGCCGATATTCGCGTCGAAACAGGTTGGAGATGGTAAAAATGCTCGCTGCCAAAACACCAATCTGGATGAAGGATGGAAGGCTTCCGGGATAGCCAAAAGCGATGCGGTAATAGACAACGCCGGTGAGGCACGACATCGCCACGATCAGCGCGACGTCGGCTGCAAAGATCGCGGCGGAAAACGTGCCGCGGCAAAGCACCGCCCAGGCGCGCAGAACAGGGTTGGTCTGCGGTTTCGAGGTCAGCGTGTAGCTTTGATGCTGCGTATTCATGCTTGCCGCGAAATGCATTTTCCGTTTGCCCCGAAATGGGACAACGGCGAGGAATTAGCCTTCCCGTCGCCAAAAACATGCCAGCAGAGCCATGGCGAAACTGGCGCCAAGTCATTGGCGTGTTAAGACTAACGCGCCGGCGCGCGGCCGGTGACGCCGGAGGAGCAGCATGAAGGGCAAGATCGCACTCGAAGAACATTTCGCCATCCCGGAAACGGTTGCCGATTCCCGCGGCTATTTTCCTGACCAGGTCTGGGAGGAGGTGAAAAGCCGTGTGCTCGATCTGCACGACCGGCGGCTATCGCTGATGGACGAGTACGGCATCGAAACCATGCTTTTGTCGCTCAACGCACCCGCGGTCCAGGCCATTCCCGATCCGGCGAAAGCTGATGAAATTGCCCGGCGATCGAACGATTATCTCGCCGAGCAGGTGCGCAAGCGGCCGGACCGGTTTCAGGGTCTTGCGGCGCTGCCGATGCAGGACCCGGCGCGCGCGACGCGTGAACTCGAACGCTGCGTGAAGGAGCTCGGTTTTCGCGGCGCGCTGGTCAATGGCTTTTCGCAGGTCAATGACGCTGAAACAACGGTCTATTACGACCTGCCGCAATTCCGGCCGTTCTGGGCGACGATGGAGCGCCTCGATGTGCCGTTTTATTTGCACCCGCGCAATCCGCTGCCGCGCGACGCTAAAATCTACGATGGCCACCCATGGCTGCTTGGCCCAATCTGGGCCTTTGCGCAGGAGACGGCGGTGCACGCGCTGCGGCTGATGGGCTCCGGCCTGTTCGACGCCCATCCGCGCTTGCAGATCATTCTTGGCCACATGGGCGAAAACCTGCCCTTTGCGTTGTGGCGCGTTGACAATGCCAATGGGTGGATCGCCGACCGGAACAAATATGCTGCGAAAAAACCCATTCGCGAATATTTCCGCGAAAATTTCCATGTCACGACGTCGGGAAATTTCCACACGCCGGCGCTGCTGAACGCCATGCTTGAAGTCGGCGCCGACCGGATCATGTTCTCGACCGACTGGCCGTTCGAAAACATCGACCATGCGGCGAACTGGTTCGACGCCTGTCCGATCAGCGAAAACGACCGGCTCAAGATCGGCCGCACCAATGCGCGGCGCTTGTTCAAGCTGGGGAACGCCTAGACCGCAGAGGAAATCTAGCTGGCTTCCCGCAGCTTCACCGCGCCTTCCAGATCGACGGAGACGAGCTGGGAGACGCCGCGCTCGGCCATGGTGACGCCGTAGAGACGGTTCATGCGCGCCATGGTGATCGGATTGTGGGTGATGATGATGAAGCGCGTGTCGGTCGCACGCGTCATCTCGTCAAGCAGATCGCAGAACCGCTCGACATTGTAGTCGTCGAGCGGCGCGTCAACCTCGTCGAGCACGCAGATCGGCGCCGGGTTGGTCAGAAACACCGCAAAGATCAGCGCCAGCGCCGTGAGCGCCTGTTCGCCGCCGGAAAGCAGTGACAGCGTCACCGGTTTCTTGCCCGGCGGTTTTGCCATGATTTCAAGACCGGCTTCGAGCGGGTCTTCGCTTTCGATCAGCTGCAGTTCGGCGTTGCCGCCGCCGAACAGCTCGGCAAAAAGCTTTTTGAAGTGCTCGTTGACTGTCGCGAACGATGCAAGCAATCGCTCGCGCGCCTCATGGTTAAGGCTGTGGATGCCCTGCCGCAGCCGTCTGATCGCCTCGACCAGATCGTCACGGTCGGCAATGAGCTTGTCGTGTTGCGCCTCAACCTCGCGTAATTCCTGTTCCGCGAGCAGGTTCACCGAGCCGAGGCGCTCGCGCTCGCGGCGTATGCGATCAAGCTTTTCTTCGACCTCGTCGATCGCCGGCAGTTCGGCATCTGGACTTGAGTTCGGCGATCTCGGCTGCTTCCGCCGGTTCGACATCGAGGAGATCGCGAATTTCGTGTTCGACGTCGGCAAGCCGACGCTTGGCGCCGTCGCGGCGCTCCTCTGCGCGCGCGGCCTCGGCGCGGGCTTCGCCGACTGCTTCAAGCGCAACTCGTGCCGCCTTGTCGGCAGCGGCAAGGTGTGTTTCCGCTTCGGCAAGCCGATCGGCAGCGGTGCGGCGTGCGCCGGTCGCGGTCTCGATCTCACCGATCAGGGTCTGACGCTGTTCGGCGAATTGCTGCGGCGCGTTGCTGAGTTCGGCGCGCTCGCGTTTCGCCTCCGCGGTGCGCTCGGCGATCGTGGCGATCTGCGTCTCGGCTCTGTCCTTCCGCTCATTCCAGTCCTTGCGCTCGATCGCAATCGCCTGGAGCCGATGGTCGGCAAGCTCGGCTTCGCGGGCAATGGCCTGAGCTTCGACGCGCACTTCGGCGAGCACTCCGCGATCTCTCGCGATCTCGTCGTTGACCTTGGCAAGCTTGGCCTCGAGATCGGCCGCGTCCGGCAATTCGGCGAGCGCTTTTTGCGCGTCGCGTCTCGCGGCTTCGGCTTCGTCGCGATCGGCGCCGATCCGCTGCTTGGCTTCCTTTAAAGCCGATATGCGCGCGGCGTTGCGGCTGATCTCGCGCTCGGCCGCCGCATGCTCCTCGCGCACCGCATCGGTTGAATGCTGGGCGGCACGCCATTGCGCGCGGGCTTCGGCCTCAGCCGCTGCTGCTGCGGCGCGGGCGGCCTCTGCGGCATCGACGCGGTGCTGCTGCGTCTCCACTTCATTGCGCGCGGTCGCGAGCTCGCCTTCGATCGCCTGCAGGCGGCCGCGCTCTGCGAGCCGCCGCGCTGCGCCGGTCGGCGCATGTGCAGCGGCGGCAAAACCGTCCCAGCGCCAAAAGTCGCCCTCGCGCGAGACCAGCCGCTGGCCGGGCTTGAGCATCGCCGCGAGGCGAGGGCCGTCGCTCCGCTCCACCACGCCGATTTGAGCAAGACGGCGCGCAAGCTCCGGCGGAGCCTGCACAAACTGAGACAGTGCCGCAACGCCGTCCGGCAAAGCGGGATCGGAGGGATCGATAGCCGCTCCAGCCCAGCGCATTGGCGCAGACTGATCGACCGGTGCATCGAGATCATCGCCAAGTGCGGCGCCGATTGCCTTTTCATAGCCCTCGGTAACGGTTAGCGAATCCATCACCGGCGGCCAGAGGTTCTTGTTCTCGACGGCAAGGAGCTTGCCGATAGTTTTTGCTTCGGTTTCCAGCCGTTGTACCCGACGTTCGGCGGTATCGAGCGGCACGCGGGCGGCGTCGATAGTCTCTCTCGCGGTGTTATGGTTGACCTCGGTCTTCCGCGCAGCGGCTTCGGCTTCAGCAAGGGCCGTCTGCGCAGCCGCAAGTGCCGCCGACAGCGCTGACAGATCGGGCTGACCGCTGTCGGTCGCTGCAAGGCCGGCGTCGATGTTTGCGAGTTCGGCTTCCAGCCGCGCCGCTCGCTGCTCGTGATCGCGTAAAGCGGTCTCGAGCTGATTGCGACGAGCCGTAAGATCAGCAAGTGCGCTGGTCAGTTCGCCAAAAGACTTCTCCGACGCTGCCAGCGTTTCATCCGCGGCGGCGACGCGGCCGTTGACGCCGGTGAGCCGCTCGGCGCTGGCCTGCGCCTGGGCCTTTAAGTGTTTCTCTTCGGTGTCCAATCGGATGAGCGCGTTTGCGGCGTCGGCCGCGAGCGTGCGCTCCCGTTCCAGATCGGCTGCGAACTGTTCCAGGCGGCGGTCGAGTTCGCCAAGACGTTCCTTGGCGCGGGCCTCCTCGCGCTCCAGTCCGTCCCGGGCAAGGAGCAAACGTTGCAGCGCCGCCGCGGCTTTCGCTTCCGCTTCGCGCAATGCAGGCAAGCCGGCCGCGACCTCCGCTTGCCGCGTTGTCGCAACGGTTTGCTCACCGGTGCGCGCGGCAACGAGACGGACGGCTTCATCCTTAGTGCGCTCCGCATCGGCGACTTCGGTTTGTGCCGCCGTCCACCGCAGGTGCAACAGCAGCGCTTCGGTGCGGCGCACTTGTCCGGAGATATTGCGGTAGCGCACCGCCTGCCGCGCTTGGGTCTTTAGCGACGCGAGTTGAGCGGCAAGCTGGCCGATCACATCTTCGACGCGCGTCAAATTGTGCTCGGCGGCCTTGAGCCGCAGTTCGGCTTCATGGCGGCGCGCGTGCAGTCCGGAAATACCGGCCGCCTCCTCGAGAACGCGGCGGCGCTGGTCGGGGCGCGCCTGAATGATTTCGCCGATGCGGCCCTGGTGCACCAATGCCGGCGAGCGCGAGCCGGTGGAGGCGTCGGCGAACAGCACGGTGACGTCGCGTGCTCGCACCTCGCGGCTATTGACGCGAAACACCGAGCCCTGCTCGCGCATGATGCGGCGGGAGACTTCAAGCGTATCGGTATCATTGAAGGTCGCCGGCGCGGTGCGATCACTGTTGTCGACCAGAACCGAAACCTCGGCGTGATTGCGCGCCGGACGGCCGGTGTTGCCGGAGAAAATTACGTCGTCCATCTCGGACGCGCGCATGGCTTTATGCGAGGCTTCGCCCATGACCCAGCGCACGGCTTCGACGAGATTGGACTTGCCGCAGCCGTTCGGACCGACCACGCCGGTCAGTCCCGGTTCGATCTCAAGGTCTGTGGGTTCGACGAAGGACTTGAAGCCGATCAAGCGCAGCCGCGTGAGCTTCATTCGCGTTTTTAATCCTTCTTGTTGCCCCGCTGCGGCCGCAAGCGGAATCGCTGATAACTCATGCCCTTAGCGAGCTTGAGTCGCAGGCCGCCGCATCGGCGCGGAGAATGAATCGTCACGCTGGGAAGCGCAACAGGCCTGCCTGGTTATCCAGATTTTCTGATGCGAACACGTCGGCCTGCCGAACTCGGCAGACGAGCCGCCAACGCCTCGGGCGGGGTAAAAAACCCTTATCCTTCCTTGAGATAGGGGTCGATCTCCTTGGCCATGGCATCGATCGACTGATCGCCAACGAGCTTCTTGCCGTTGACGAAAAAGGTCGGCGTCGAGTTGACCCCAAGCTTTTCGGCGGCCCGATCGCGGACATCCTGGATACCGTCGAGCACCTTCTGATTCGCCAAGCACTTATCGAACGAGTCCTGGGTGAAGCCGAATTGCTTGGCGATCTCCATCAGTGCCGGAACCGGCTTCTGCACCATCCATTCCGACTGCTTGGCGAACAAGGTCTCCACAATCGGCATGAATTTGTCCTTGCCCGCGCAGCGCGCCAGCATGAAGCCGGCGGCGGCAAGCGCATCAAACGGGAACTCGCGGAAGATAAAGCGGACCTTTCCGGTATCGATATAGCGCTTCTGCAGCTCCGGGAAGGTCGCCGTGGAAAAGTGCGCACAGTGCGGACACGTCATCGAAGCATATTCGATGACGGTTACCGGCGCTTTCTCCGAGCCGAGGACGATGTCGCCGTCTGGCCCGGCTTTCGCCAGGTCGGCCTGGTCGATTTCGGCAGCCGCTAGAGCACCGGACGGGCGCAAGAGGAGGGCACCCGCGACGCCGGCGCCAGCCATTGTGGACATTGTTGCGAAAACCTGGCGGCGGGTCAGCGTCAAAGGTCAGCTCCTACGTTCCGACGATATTTGCAAACTCGTGCCGCACGAATGTGGCACCACCGCGCCCGTCCGCCAAGGCCCCGTACCGCCTCAGCATTCACGGTCGCTTGAGGGTAGTTGGGCGACAGTGTCAGCGGCGCTTGACCGCGGCGCCGAGCCGCGCCAGCGCCTGCCGCAGATCTTCGTCCGCGACTTCCGGCATGTTCGCGGCGATGCGCGCAGCCGCAGCGGGATCGGGAGCGGCGGCCGACCGGCGCGACGTACGCCGCAGCGGAGCCTGCCGGAACGCGATGCGCTCGACCGCACGCCAGCCGAGGAAGCGGTTGACGCGTTCGCAGATCACGTTGACGAGATGCTGGATCTCAATCGCCGCCGGTCCTTCAACGCGCAACACAAGCGTGCCCGCGGGGCGCCCCAACGCCAACCCATCGTCGCTTGCTCGCCCCGAAGGGGAAACAGGCCGCGGCCATTGTATTTTGATCGGCTCGCTGTGCGCGGCGATTTCGCCACCGACGATTTCAGTCCACCGCGTCACCAGTTCGGCTGAGGCAAAGCCCTGTCGCGTAAATGTCTCGCCAACGACCTTCCCGAGGAGGTCGCGCAACGGCTTGGCGAAGGAGCGGGAGGGGTTGTTCACAATGGGGTGCTCTGTCATCCCTCGATCATGACGGTAGCAGCCAGGACGGCGGTGCGACAGCGGGCAAAGCGTCCCGCGGCGATTCCATGCCCGCAACCCACCGCTTTGCTCGCCTGGTACGACCGTCATCGCCGGAAATTGCCGTGGCGCGCGCCGCCGGGCGAGCGTGCCGATCCGTACCGAGTCTGGCTCTCCGAAATCATGCTGCAACAGACGACGGTGAGGGCAGTGGCGCCGTATTACGCCCGCTTTCTCGCTCGCTGGGGTGACGTGCAGGCGCTTGCAGCCGCACCGCTCGACGAAGTCCTCAAAGCCTGGGCGGGACTTGGCTACTACGCGCGCGCCCGTAACCTGCATGCCTGCGCGCGCGCCGTGGTCGAGCGGCACGACGGCAAATTTCCGCAAACCGAGGCGGCGTTGCGCGAGCTTCCGGGCATCGGCGCCTATACGGCCGCCGCCATTGCCGCGATAGCGTTTGACGCGCCGGCAAGCCCCGTCGATGGGAATATTGAGCGCGTGATTGCCCGGCTCTTTGCCGTCACCGAGTCGCTGCCCAACGCAAAACCCGAGTTGCGCCGGCTGGCGCGCGAACTCACCCCACAACGGCGCGCCGGTGATTTCGCGCAAGCGATGATGGATCTCGGCGCGACGATCTGCACACCAAAGAAACCGGCTTGCGTCTTTTGCCCGTGGGACGAAAGCTGCGCTGGCCGCGCACGCGGCCAAGCCGAGACCTTGCCGCGCCGAATACCCAAACGCGAAGGCACGCTCCGCCGGGGCGCCGCCTTTGTGGTTCAGCGCGCCGACGGCTTCGTATTGGTGCGCACCCGGCCGGCCAAAGGACTTCTTGGCGGCATGACTGAGGTGCCGACGACCGAGTGGACGCCCGATTTCGATGAATCCGGCGCGCGAGACCGCGCGCCGCGTTTTGGCTCGTCAAAGCGGCGCAAGGTCGTCGCGTGGCGCCGCCTCGCTGGGATAGTGCGCCATGTCTTCACACATTTTCCGCTCGAACTGAGCGTATACGCCACCGAGCTTCCGGCGGACGTGCAGGCGCCGGAGGGCATGCGCTGGATCCCGATGGCGGACATTGCCGGCGAGGCGCTACCGAGCCTGATGCGCAAAGTGATTGCGCATGCAGTTCGGTGAAATTGAAAACCCTCCAGCGCCAGTGGACGAGGAAGTGGTGTAACCGGAAAGCTGGAAAGCCGACGCCAGCTCTTTCACTTCTTCTTCGCGTTGAGCGCTGGTAGAAGAAGTTTCAGAAGCGCTTGGTCCGAGAACGGGTTCTGACCTGAGATCAGCTCGCGGTCTTGAAGAACGTAGCTCTGCCATGGAGCGGCCACACTTACGTCACCGCCCGCCGTACGCAAGGCGAAGTCCGGGTAAAAGAGAACCTTACCGCCAATTTCAAGCGGCTCGCGCTGCTGCTCTTCCGCCGTCGAAAAGATGGTCATCTTGTATCCGGTATAAATCCATCCTTGAGCCTTTGCCCGCGCTCCCGCGGCATCGCCCGCCGCCAGCGCTGCGACGACCTCTGTCGAATTTGGCAGAGCCGAGAGAAGTGAAATCGGACCATGGCAAAGGACCGCCGTAGGCTTCGATGCTTTATGGAAGTGTCTCATCACGGTGCCGGCGTCGGGATCATCGAGAAGGTCCATCATCGGGCCGTGGCCGCCGGGGACGAAAACGGCGTCATATTGATCCAGGCCCGACGCGATGACATCGGAGATGCGAGTTGGATTTTTGAGCCCAGTCAGGCTGTCGCGGAATTTCAGATAGTCCTGAAGCCTGGCCTCGTCCCCGCCGAAGAAATCGGGGACGGCTGAATGGACGTCCATTTGCGGCGTGTTGGCTTTGGGGTTGGCGAAGGTGATTTCGTAGCCTTCCCCCATCAGGGCGCGAACCGGAACCGTCAGCTCATTGAGGTAATAGCCAGCGCCGGTATAAACCTTGCCATCTTTCAAGGGCAAGCCGCGACCGCTCGAGACCAGCACCAACACTTTTCCTTTTGCTGTCATTGTGCTCTCCTCTCTGAAATTGCATCTGTTTTCCGAGATCTTGGCTCGCGCAGAGCAAACGGGTTTGCTGGACCTCGGCCTCGGGCACACTCAGCAAGCTTTGGCCGCTCACCGGCGATGGCCTTTCTCCCGCAACAATCATCACTGGCCGGCAAATGTTCCGTTCTCATCGCCAATCCAACTAGACCTTAGTGTCGGCGATACCTTTGGATAATTTCTGGGTGACTAAATAATTTGCGGCGTTTTGCTCGCTATCTGGCGCGCGATCGCCGTGATCGTCGCGCTGATATGGTTTCTTCTATGGTGGCGAGCAAATGCGACTGGACGGAAATATGGCCCCTAGTGCGCTTTTGATCGAGTGGGCAGGGGCGTGGCCGGCTGGCACTCCTTCCGGCAAGTCGAAATTGTCATGCTAGCGCAGGACGTCGTCAACATGCAGCTAGCACGCGTGAACGCGACAGCATGGCCAACGTTGGAGATTTGGTCCGGGTGATCGCGGCGAAGAGCGGCAAGACTTAGGATGACAAGACGTGGGGCGCGTACTCATAAGTCCGGTTCTGTAAGCACAGCCTGTGGGATGTCCGCTTCGCTCCGAAAGCGACTGAAATGCTGCGTCGCCGCGAAATGTCGCGATGGGCCAATAGCTGCCGTGCCGTTCCCTCTTCAAATCTTCTAATATTACCGCTTCGCAATCGTTCGTTCGCAGTTTCCAATCTTGGAGAGCGATTTGTCAGAGAACTATCAGGCTGCATCGCAAGCCCTTCCGCCGCACGTCCAATTAATCCAAATGGGCGGCGCCTACCGGGCTTCCACAATAGTCTACGCTGCGGCCAAGTTGGGGCTAGCCGATCAACTCGCGAACCGGCCCAAAAAGCGCCGCGGAGCTTGCAGGGCCGATGGGCGCGCATGCACCTTCCTTACACAGATTGATGCGCACCTTGGCGAGCTTAGGCATTCTAACCGAGCAACCGGAGCAGCGTTACAAATTGACCACTTTGGGTGAGGCTCTCAAAACGGGCGCGCCAGGGTCGGCAAGGGCATCATTGCTTGTGGGAGGCAGCCGCTGGTTTCAAAGTTCCTTCGATCACTTTGTTTATTCTATTCAGACGGGCAAGCCCGGTTTCGAGAAAGCGCATGGCATGCCGCTCTTCGACTACCTCGCGCAACATCCTGAGGATGCGTCGCTGTTCAGCGAGACGATGATCGGCTTACATAGCGAAGAGCCTCCCGCCGTTGCCGCCGCCTACGATTTTTCGATCTTCAATACGATTGTCGATGTCGGTGGCGCGACCGGCAACATGCTGGCAGCCATCCTCACCCACCATGC
Organism: uncultured Alphaproteobacteria bacterium; assembly: GCA_963826945.1. Taxonomy (GTDB): domain Bacteria; phylum Pseudomonadota; class Alphaproteobacteria; order Rhizobiales; family Xanthobacteraceae; genus BOG-931. Next base: position 140,943 of record CAWGYY010000003.1, read on the forward strand.
CGGGCCACGCGGTTTGCTATTCGATAGGCCACATGTGGTGGGTGACGCGCCGGCATTGCTTAAGGCAAAGGACGTAAGCGACCGTGTGACCATTGAGGCCGGTGATTTCTTCAAGTCTGTGCCGGTCAGCGGCGATGCTTATGTGCTATCGCACATCATCCATGATTGGAGCGAGGATGAGTGCCTCACAATCCTTGGCCACGTCCACAATGCTATGAAGCCCGACAGCCGCTTACTGATTGTCGAAATGGTTCTGCCTGCCGGCGACACGCCGCATCTGGGTAAAATGCTAGATATCACGATGCTTGTGGTGGCTGGAGGTCAGGAACGTACAGAAACCGAATATGGCCTCCTTCTCCGCAAAGCCGGCTTCCGCCTTAACACGCGTAGTGCCGACCAATTCAGCAGTCAGCATCGTCGAAGCCGTGTTGGCTTGAGCAAGGCGCTTAGATTGCAGCGACAAGAGCCTTGCTTTGCGTTGCATCGCCGAATGTCGCCGTAGGGTCATCAGCGCCTGATCGACGATGTCGGCTTGTCGCAACTTCGGACATTACGCTGCCTCGCGGCGAACGTCGAAAAGGGCCATCAGCCGACATTTTCCCTCACACTGCCGTGCTCTCAAGGATCGCGGCCGAAGAGGTAGTCGGTATCAGGCGAAGCGGCCCAAAACCCGCCGCAGATAATAGCTCTTGGTATTCCGAAGGACTGCGCAGATGTGCGTCGCCATAATTGAGCATGAAATGAATGTCGATGAGAAAGTCGCTTGGGTTGCCTTTGGGAGGATCGGGATCAAGAATACGTTCGACCACCAATAGGTGCTGCTCTTTTCTCATTGCTGCAAGGCAATTTCGCAAGATTTTAACGCAGGCTTCATTTGGAAAAATGCATAGAACGTCGGACAGGATGTATACGTCGCCGCCGGCTGGCTCCTGTTCCAAAAAATTGCCGCCTCGGAATTGATGCCGATCGCCAAACTCAGCTAAGCGGCCAAGTTGGACGGCCTCCCGCACAACTGCGTCACGATCAAAGGTCATGCCTTTCGGACCGCTATGGCGCGATAGAATGCTCTGCAACAGCGCTCCATTGCCGCCGCCTATATCGACAATCAGCGATGCGGAGGAAAAATCGTAGATTTCAGCGACATCCTTATGCGAATCTTCGGGACGATGGGCCATCGCCGAATTGAAGATCGCACCCTCGTCCGGATGAGCATTGTAGTAGTCCATTCGCGACGCCCCCAACGCGACTTCGCAGGCGGTTCGACCGCTCCGGAGGCCATAATCGAAGGCCGCCCATGTCGACCAATTGCTCGGTATTGCCCAAAAACGAGCCCAATAGTGAAGCGACTTGCTATTATCAGTTCGCAGGAGAATTGATTTTTTCGAATGACCAATACGCGAGGAATCATCGGCCATGAAGACACCGAACGCCGCAAGAGCGCGAAGCAATCGAAGCAAGCGTCTTGGCTCTACGTGAAGCGACGCGGCAAGGTCTTCGACCGCGGCACTGCCTCCCGGTTCAATTTTGTCGGCAAGCCCTAGATCGGCAGCCGCCTTAATAAGGCATGCAATCTGGAAGCCTTGGATTAGAAGCGATAGCTCATCAAAGTCAGTGTTCTGGTCTAATGGCATGAGGGTATGCTCCCCAAACATCCATTATCCCATCAATTCGACCATATTTTCGTGCAAGAAACTACAGCGGGCTTGCCGATCGATTTCCGAAATGGGTCATCTGCGTCGCGGCCAGGTCGAGGCGATTTCCGCTATTGCTCCATCGCGACCAAATCCCTGCATAAGGACAACGGACTAAAGGGGGCCAATAACCGACAAAGTGCGCCGCAGCAAAAAGTAACCTATTCGATCCGATTATGCTCTAACGCCTAATGAGCCAAAACCGCAGAAAACCGCAAGCTTCGCGTCACTTATTCCGCGCGATCAGTTCGACTGGTCCAATGCTGCCGCTGGATATGTTCTGGATCATATTTTGGACCTTGTCCGGGGAGTTCCGGCCCATCAAAATATGAAGTCCGAGTGGCGGCGGGCCACCCACTGCCGCGGATTTGGCACGTAGTTGATCAAAGAATGCCAGTGCAAAATCACGCCGGTTACGTTCGGCAATGACAGTAAAACCGGCCGCCTCCAACGCATCACGGTATTCGGAAGGCTTCGCCACTGCACTGGACGCGGCCGTTGTCGCCCACGGAACAGGATATCGAAGCTCGCCATCGCCAGTCCTCATGACGTCATAGATACCGAAAAGAGAATTTAATCGCAGTACGCGGCTAACCTCAGAACAAAGTTTTGCTTTGTCCTCAATATTCATACCGACGTGCAGCATATATGCTCGATCGAAAACGCGATCAGCAAACGGCATTGCAAGCGCACTGCCTTGATGCAACGAAATGCGGCTGTCCAGTCCGACCCACCCGCACAATACCGTTGCGGTCTCGACATATTCGGGCGTCAGGTCAATTCCGGCCACCCGACAACCATACCGGCTGGCGGTAAAGCGCGCGGCTCCTCCAAGGCCGCATCCAACATCGAGTACATGCTGTTCGGGGGAGAGATCGAGTTGACCAAGAAAATCTTCGGTTGCCTGACGGCCACCGATGTGGAACTCATCAATCGGAGCGAGATCATCAACGGTTATGGAATTGATCGTCTTGCCAAGCGACCCAATCCCACTGCGGATCGCAGCAACTAAGCTTCCGTGTGTGTAGTGATGGGAAATATCGTCTAGAGTTGGCATCGTCTGCCCTAAACAGGATCAGTGTTTCAAGAAGTTTACTAGTCCCGCGCGGCGAGTCCATGCCACTATTTCGCTGTGCAGAAATTGACGGTCGCAAAGTGTCGCATACGGGTCCAATCACGACCGGGGCGAGCTCTAGTAGAAAATCCGACCGTGTCCGCTATGCCGATTGTGTTGCAAAACTCTCGTTGAGACTGCGGCTGAGGCGTGATTTCGTGGATAGGATTGCGATGTGAGGGGAGCGGCCGATGATGGGACGGCGAGAGCGTAGACAAGGCCAATTTTTCTACTCTTTCGATCTCAATAAGGCGGTGCCTGCGGATCATTTGGTCAGGCAGATCGACGGCGTTCTCGATCTTGATTGGGTGCACAAGGAGCTTGCGCCCTACTACTCACACACAGGTCGGCCTTCGATCGATCCGGCGCTGATGATCCGGATGCTGATTGTGGGTTACGTGTTTGCGCTGCGCTCAGAGCGGCGGTTGTGCTCTGAGGTGCGGGTCAATCTTGCCTATCGGTGGTTTTGCAAGCTCGGCATCGAGGACGATATCCCCGACCATTCGGTGTTCAGCCGTGCCCGGCACGAGCGCTTTCGCCAGAGCGATGCCTTGCGCCGGGTCTTTGAGGAGGTGGTGGCGAAGTGCATCGCGGCCGGATTGGTCGGCGGCGAAGCATTCTCCGTCGATGCGAGCCTGATCAGAGCAGATGCAGGCAAGAAGAAGCGGGTGCATGGCGATCAGCCGATTGCTTGGCCGAAGCCCGAAGAAGCATCCCGTGCAGTTCGCGAGTACCTCGCTGCTCTCGATGCTGCCCACCATGACGAGGAGACCGGCGCTGATGAGGGTAGTTCGGACGGCGGCGGCAAGAGAGGCAAACCGCCAAAAGAGATCTCGCTGACCGACCCGCAGGCGGCTTGGGTTGCGAGGAAGGGCACTGATCCCTTTTTTGCTTATGACGCCAACTATCTCATCGACAACAAAGCCGGGATCATCGTCGATGCCGAGGGCACACGCGCCAATCGTATAGCCGAGATTGCTATCGCCGAGACAATGATCGAGCGCGTCAAGGAGCGCTTCAATCTTCGGCCGCGGCGGTTGGCAGGTGACACCGTTTACGGCGCGGCCAGGCTGCTCAAGTGGCTGGTGGAACGCAACATCAGCCCACACATCCCGGTCTGGGACAAGTCGGCGCGCAGCGATGGCACCTTCAGCCGGGCTGACTTCATCTTCGACCGGGAGCGCAACGTCTATATCTGTCCGGGTGGAAAGCTGCTGCGCACCACTGGAACAGTCATCGATGGCGGTACGCTTCGCTATCGAGCCGCAAAGCGCGATTGCGATGTCTGCACCTTCAAAATGCAGTGCTCTCCCAATACGCCTATGCGTCAAATTCCCCGCGATCTTCACGAGGACGCTCGCGATGTCGCCCGCGCACTGGCCAAAACCGAGGCTTTCGAACGATCTCGCCGCGAGCGCAAAAAGGTCGAGATGTGCTTTGCTCACATGAAGCGAATTTTCAGGCTCGACCAACTTCGACTGCGAGGCTTGAGCGGAGCCAAAGACGAGGTGCTATTGACCGCACTCGCGCAGAACCTGCGGCGTCTCGTCAAATTCCTTTCCCGATCGCCACCATCAGCGCCAGTCATCTGTGCAGCGTAGCCGACCGCCAGCTGTCCAGCTCGACACTATTGGGTGGCGGCTCTCAGCAGAGACCGCCACAAGCTACCAATGCTCAAATCCGCTGCAGCTGCAAAAACAGCCGCGTTTTCGCAACACAATCCCCCGAAAGCGACCGATAGCTGTTTCAGGGGCCGCATGTCGCGGTGGGCCAATAACGGAAGTCAGGCCGGGCACTGACGCTCGATCATTGACCCTTTCGCGCTTCGTAGAATCGGATCAGGCTCACCACATCGGCGCCTTCAATTCGTCCCAATGGACCGTCGCTGTAGCTGGAGACGATAATTTTGTTGTTCGTCCCAACTACAAATTCTGCGGGTTGAATGAAATTACGCCGATTTTCCCACCAAGCCCCCATCGTGTCGGCAATATCGCGGGTGACCCCGTAACCAATCGGAAACGAGACCTCGCCCGCCACTTCCCGCGCCTTCTCGATGGGATCGACGCTCGCGGCAACGACCTTGGCGCCCAGAGCGTCAAGCTCCCCCTTTACTGCGTTGAAGCCGACCAACTGCCGGCGACAATAGGGTCACCAGTGACCGCGATAAAACAGGAAGATTCGATACTTGGCGTCGAGGCCGTCCGGTAGGTCCAATGTTCTGCCATCGACGAGATTGATCGTCATTTTCGGGAAGGTATCGCCGATACCGAGCTTTTCCGACATTTCCGACCACTCCGATGCAAGACGGTCGAGAGGCTGCGCCGAACGACGAAGCCGCTTTGTAAATCCTGCAACAAAATCACGTCGACCGCAACGCAGACATACGCCGGCAGCCGTGAAACGTCCGCCCTGGTCATGCGCGTGTCGCTTCAAGCATCCGCTAGGAACGTCCGCATTCGATGGTTACCGAATTGATGAGTCGGCGCAGCAAGCGGACGATGGATCATTACGAATTGGGAACTTCCCCTCGCACACACCAAGCTCTCGCTGTTAGCGTGAATGGCCCATCTTGGCGATCTCCAAGCAAGCGCTTGCGCATACGAGCTTCGAGCTGTTGCCGACGATCCTCGGAAAGCGACACGACGAACGCGCCTCCTGCGTTGGGTCACGAACGTCGTTTGAAGCACCTAGCCAGCGACTTCCGCTATTAGCCTGAACGCCGACATTCCTTTGCGCTGCAATATCGGTCGCAAGGGGCCATTTCCAAACTCATGCGCTGCAACAAACAGCCTCGTCGCGGACGCGCCTTGTGGGAAACCCGGCCCCTGTAGCGTCAGCGTGATCGGAGTGGGGCTGATTTAGATCCTGGTCGAAGTCAGCATCGGCCAAATCCGAAATTTGGTGTCGCGTTTGCGATGCGTACCGCTACCTTAATGACAAATTTCATCCGCTAGGTCGATTGATCCAGATCAACGTCGCCGCGTTCAAACGCATTACTTAGCGGCGCAGATCGCAATCGGTTTCAGCAGGAGTGGATACGGATGGCGACCGACGACAACACGAAGACTCCGCCGCAAAACGATCTAGGCCGACGCGACATGCTCAAGGGCGCATTTGCGGGCGCGGCGGCGGTTGGCCTTGCCGCTGCTGAACCGACTTCGGCGCAGGCGCAGGCAGGCGCGGCCATGCCAAGAGTCCCTACGGCGGCGGGCCGAGCACCGGCCTGCAGTTCCCGCCATACTACAAGCCAACGCCATCCGTCCGGAGCCGGAACAATTACTTTCCCGGCAGTGAGACCCTCGGGCCGGACGAGATGCGGATCTCGTTCGTCGGCAGTTGCCCGTTTCCGCCCCGGCGCGACCAGGCCGGCACGTGCATCATGGTCGAACTGGGCAACGGCGACCGCTTCTTCTTCGATTTCGGCCCCGGCTGCGTCAAGAACATCCTCGCCATGGGCGTCCCGGTGCCGGAGATCAACGACATCTTCATCACCCACCTGCACGTGGACCACTACCACGACCTGTCCTATCTCCTTCCGTTCTCGGCGTGGGCGGGACGGTGGAAGATGCCGCTGCGGGTCACCGGGCCCTCGGGACGCACGCCGGACCTCGGGACCAAGGCCATGGTCGCCGGCATGAAGCAGATGCTCAAGTGGCACCTGGAAGCCTTCGACGCCTGCCCGATCGGTGACGGCTACGAGGTCGAGGTCAACGAGTTCGACTGGAAGGACGAGAACGGCATCTGCTACGACAAGAACGGCGTCACGATCCGCCATTGGCGGCGCTCGCACGTCAAGGACGGCGCCTCGGCCTACCGTCTGGACTGGAATGGCCTTTCGTTCGTGTGGACCGGCGACGGCCGGCCGACGACCTGACGGCCAAGTATGCCAAGGGCGTCGATGTCTTTGTCACCGAGACCCAGCCCGATTTGGCGCGCATCAACCAGCTCAAGTATGGGCTGCCCGAATTCCTCTTCAACTACACCGTGGATATCCACCATACGCTGACTTACGCGGCCGGCTACCTCATCAAGCAGGTCAACCCGCGCTGCGGGATGGTCACGCACCTCGCGTTCGACAATGACACGCTCAACGAGACCAGCGCCGACGTTCGCGCCCACTGGGATGGGCTTTTCCTGTACGGCGCGCCGGACGTGGTGGTCGTCAACGTGACCAAGGACGCGATCTGGCACCGCGAGGCCGCACTGCCGGGATTCTCGGGCCAGCGTTGCCGAATCCCACCCTGCTCTTCGGCGACCCGCTGCCGATCGCCACGGGCAAGGGTATCGTTCCACAGCCCAGATTGCCGCGCGAGCAACAGCAGGAGCAATTGACGCGCGACCTCGAAATCGATCCGCACAAGTATTATCCGCCGGACGTTTACCGTGAGCCGCTCACCAAGCTGCCGAACCCGCAACTGGTCGATCTCACGCGAGATGGCGAAGGTGATGAACATTGATCTGAGCTAAATTCGTAGAAATAGCGATGTCCGTGCCGCGTCGCGCGGAGTGCTCGGGCGAACGGACACTTGTCAAAACACATGGAAATCATCCAACGGCAAAGCCGTTCCGATAACGATCCTGACCGGCTTTCTCGGGGCGGGAAAGACGACGCTGCTCAATCGCATCCTGACCGGAGATCACGGGCTGCGCGTAGGCGTCCTCGTCAACGATTTCGGCTCGATCAATATCGACGCCGAACTCGTCGTCGGCGTGGACAATAACATGATCAGTCTGGCCAACGGCTGCGTCTGCTGCCAGATACGCGACGACCTCGTCGAGTCGGTCGCCGCCTTGCTCGCGCGCCCGGAGACCGTCGAATACATTCTGCTCGAAGCCAGCGGCGTCGCCGATCCCGCTGGCATCTTCGTGACCTTCAATGATCCCAATCTGCGCGACCGGATCAGGCTGGATAGCGTCATCTGCGTGATCGACGCGGACCAGGTCTTTGCACACCCCGAGTATCCTCCGCTGATGGACCTCAAGCTCCGCCAGGTCGGGTTTGCGGACATGCTGATACTCAACAAGGTGGGCCTTGCCGGTCCCGAAAAGGTCGAGAAGGTCAGAGCTTGGCTCGACGACCATTTCAATCGTCTGCGCATCGTCGAGACCGATTACTGCGAGGTGCCCTACGAGATACTGTTGGGTGTCGGCCGTTTCGATCCTGCTCAAGCAGACCTCAACTTGCACGCGCTTGAGCATAGTTGCACCGATCCGGACGTGTCACGAGCACCACCATGGCGACCACAGACATGACCATTCGAAGGTATTCAGCACGTGGAGCTACGAGACGGACAAACCGTTGGCGCTTGAAGCGTTGCGGGAAACAGCGCGCAAGCTGCCCGGGACTGTTTACCGGGCCAAAGGGGTTGTCTACTCCACCGACGCGCCACAGCGGCGGGCGGTGTTGCAGGTCGTCGGCAGACGCGTCGACATCTCATTCCAAGAGGAGTGGGGCGAGCGCGCACCGCGTACTCAGATCGTAGCGATAGGCGCAGCCGGTAGCATCGACGCGAGTATGCATGGAGAAGACATTCGCTTCCTGCATTTCGGTCGCGGACGGGCCGTAGACGTAATCGAATGGATGGTGGCACCGCTCGCGATGACCGCTGCGATGCACCTCTGCACTTCTGCCGCCGAAAGGCGCATGCCAACCATTGTCCGCGCAGAGCGCGGCGGCGCATCCGTGAGCGACATTCTCCGGTTCTGGACCACATGCGCGAACAAAAAATGCCGGCGTTCGCGGCGTTGCCTCGATCGCTCAGGAAAGTGCTGGAATGTGCGCTATCCAAGAACGGGGCCGGGCAGGGAACGGTTGCGCGCGCGGGTCATCTTGAAACGCCGCGGCCTTCCGCTGGCGCTGCGAGAATGGCAACGTCTGCATGATCCGGGTGATAATTTATTGTAATGGCGTTGCATGAGAACCCTAGTAAGACTTTTGAACATTCCAGGCAGGAGGACAGTCAGCGATGAAAATTGAACGTCACGAAATCGGCCCGCGCATGAGCAAGGCCGTGGTCCATGGTGACACCGTCTATCTTGCCGGCATCGTCGCCGATGCGCCCAAGGGCAAGAGCACCGCCGAGCAGACCAAAAACATCCTGTCGCAGATCGATGGCTTCCTGGCCAGGGCCGGAACCGACAAGAGCAAAGTGCTGTCTGCGAATATCTGGATCACCGATATGGCGAACTTCGCCGAGATGAACGGAGTGTGGGACGCGTGGCTGTCGCCCGGCAATGCTCCGGCGCGCGCAACCGTCGAGGCCAAGCTCGCCTCGCCCGATTACAAGGTCGAAATCATGGTGGTGGCGGCGCGCTAAAGCATGATCCCGAAAAGTGGACGCCGGTTTTCGGGAAGATCATGCGCAAAAAAATATCGCCGGCGATAGCCGGCTAGCTCATCTCGGCGCGCACCTGCGCGCGCAGGGTATCGATCACCATCAAGCCTTGCGCCGTCTCGACGTGCCAGAAGGTCCAGCCGTTGCAGGCTTCCAGTCCCTGCGCCAGAGCGCCAATGCGATGGATCGAGCCAACCGCCTCGCCGAGCGCGATCGCACCGTCGGCACGAACCAGCGCCCGATGCCGCTTCTTGGCATCGACGAGCTTGATGCCCGGCGCCACCAAGCCGCGCTCGATCAGCGCCGAGAACGGAACCCGCGGCGCTTCGCGCGCGGTCATAAAGGTGGCCAGCGCCGGTTCTGGCAGCGGCTCGATGGCGGCGATTCGCCGTTCTGCGGCTGCCGCGTAGTCCGCCTGACGTTCGACGCCGATGAAGCGCCGGCGCAGCCGGCGCGCGACCGCGCCGGTCGTGCCGGTGCCGCAAAACGGGTCGAGCACAAGATCATCGGGCCGCGACGCTGCCAGAATGACGCGGGCGAGCAGTGCTTCCGGCTTTTGCGTCGGATGCAGCTTTTTGCCGTTGTCGTCCTTGAGCCGTTCCTCGCCGGTACATAGCGGTATGAACCAGTCGGATCGGGTCTGGATGTCCTCGTTGCCGGCTTTGAGTGCTTCGTAATTGAAGGTGTAATTCCGCTTGGCCGCGTCCCGCGCCGCCCAGATCAGCGTTTCGTGCGCGTTGGTGAAGCGGCGGCCGCGAAAATTCGGCATCGGGTTCGATTTGCGCCAGACGATATCGTTAAGGATCCAGAATCCGAGGTCCTGAAGGATCGCGCCGACGCGGAAAATGTTATGATAGGAGCCGATCACCCAGAGCGTCGCGCTCGGCTTCATCAGCCGCCGACATGAGATGAGCCAGGCGCGGGTGAAATCGTCATAGACGGAGAAACTTGCGAATTTATCCCAATCGTCGTCGACCGCGTCGACGCGCGAATTGTCAGGACGCTTGAGATCGCCCTGGAGCTGCAGATTGTATGGCGGATCGGCGAAAACCAGGTCGACGGAACCGGCCGGCAGCTTTGCCATTTCGGCAACGCAATCGCCGACTAGAATGCGCGCGGAAGCGGCGGACTAAAACTCACGCGGGGCGCCCTTACGGACGCCCCGCGACGCGACACAACCATGACTCAGAACTCTGACATCAGGCGACGCGAAATCGGCGACGCGGGACCTACAACCGACAAAACGCATCATGCCGCCGCAAGGTAAAAATCAGGTTACTTGCTACGCGCCGTAACTAGGCAATAAATGCCGGGAAACACTTGGTTAATTGCGTGCGCTTGCTGACAAGTTTTTGCTCTGAAACGATCTTATCAGGGTCGTCGGAGCAGCGATTTGTGAAGGAGAATGACAATGCGTACCGATGATTTTCGCCCCAGCGATAACGTCGAAGACGATCGCGAAGTCAGCGCGTCACGCGGCGGGATATCGGGCGGCGGAGTAGGCGGCCTCGGTATCGGCACGATTATTATCGTCGGGCTGATCAGCTGGTACTTCGGCATCGATCCCAGCGTGCTCCTCAACGGCGCCCAGATTCTCACCGGCGGAACACAGTCGGAGCAGACCAGCCCGGCCCCGCCCGTCGCCTCAGGGACGCCGAACGATCCGACCGGCAAGTTCGTTGCCCTTGTGCTCGGCGACACCGAGGACCGCTGGACCGAGATTTTCGCCGCCGGAGGGCAAACCTATCACCCGCCGAAGCTGCGATTGTTCGCGCGCTCGGAACCGACGCCTTGCGCCTTCGCGCAGTCCGCCATGGGACCGTTCTACTGCCCCCGCGATCAGCGCATTTATCTCGACACCTCGTTCTTTGACGACCTGCAACACAAGTTCGGCGGCTGTTCGAACAGCAACGCCTGCAAGTTTTCCGAAGCGTACGTCATCGCGCACGAGGTTGGTCATCATGTGCAGCACCAGCTCGGCATTCTTCCGCGGGTGACGCAGATGCAGCAGGCTTCGGCGAGCCGCGCCGAGGCGAACCGCCTGCAAGTCCGCATCGAGCTGCAGGCTGATTGTCTGGCCGGCGTATGGGCGAACCGGGCGGAGCAGAAGCACCGCTTCCTCGATCCGGGCGATGTCGACCAGGCTCTGCAGACTGCATCCGCGATCGGCGATGACCGACTGGAAAAGCAGGCGCAGGGTTATGTCGTCCCCGACTCCTTTACCCACGGCACTTCGGAGCAGCGCAAACGCTGGTTCTTAAACGGCTTCACGCAAGGCAAAGTCTCGGCGTGCGATACCCTGTCGGCGAGCGCGCTCTAGTGGTCCGATTCTAACATTCGCATCCGGGTTCGGCACGCTTGACGAGTGTTCGGCTAGCTGGACAGCGAATGTCAAATCCGCTCCACTGGTGTATTATTCCTCCGTTGTTCGGCTTGCGTAAGGTCTGCCGATGCCCGGCGTCGATGAGAATAGAGAGTTTGTACCGCTGAAGATCGCGGTGCTGACAATATCCGACACCCGCAATCTTAAGGACGACAAATCGGGTGCGCTCCTGGTGCAACGCATTGTTGCTGCCGGCCACCTCGCCACTGAACGCAGCCTTGTGCCCGATGATATCGAGGCGATCCGTGGACGCGTCAAACAGTGGATCGCCGATCCGGCGATCGATGTGATCATCACCACGGGCGGCACCGGTTTTACCGGTCGCGATGTTACGCCCGAAGCGGTCGAGCCGCTGTTTGAAAAGAAGATGGACGCCTTCTCGGCACTGTTTCTGGTCGTGAGCTTTCCCAAAATCGGGACGTCGGCGATTCAGTCGCGTGCCACGGCCGGTATCGCCGGCTCGACTTACATTTTTTGCCTGCCCGGCTCGCCCGGCGCCTGTAAGGACGCCTGGGACGAAATTTTGGTGCATCAGCTCGATAATCGTTATCAGCCGTGCAATTTCGTCGAGATCATGCCGCGGCTCGACGAACATTTGCGCCGCCCGAAGGCGAGGGGCGCGACGGTTTGAACCGTACACGTCACTGAGGATTACAGGTCTAAATCCCAGTATTCGCTGACCACAGGCCGGCCCCAGCTGCGGTGCCGCTCGGTGCGCATGAGTTTGAAGCCGGCTTTCTGATAAATGTGCCGCGCAGCGGTCAGTACGCTGTGGGTCCACAGCGTGATCTTCTGGTAGCCGGCGCGCCGCGCGAAACTTATGCATTCGTCGACCAGCCGTGCGCCGAGGCCAATCCCGCGCGCGCTTGGCTCTAGCAGAAGCAACCGAATGCGGGCGACCTTCGCCGAATTCTTTGACCAGCATGACGGTGCCGGCGTGCTCGCCGTCGATTTCGGCGATCCAGCAACGCTCGCGTTTTCGATCGTGTTTGTTGACGAAGTCGGCGACGATTTGCGCGCACACTCCCTCGAACGGCGCTCCCCAACCGTACTCCTGAGCATAAAGCTCGGCGTGGCGTTTGATGATCCAGCCGAAATCGCCCGGCACCGGCGCGCGCAACTTGACTACGGAAGCCTTGGTCGGCCGCGCCTCCGCCTGGTTATCGAGCAGCGTTTCAATGGTGTTCATGGCGGCAACCAGTCGAGCTCGCTCTTCCGGCTTGAGTTTTTCGAGGGTCGCGCCGGCGTCGCGTTGCGAACGGCGGTCAAGCGGCGCGAAGGCCTTTCGCCCCGACGCCGACAGCGCGATGTGGCTTTGCCGGGTATCGCGCGCAGAGATTTTTCGCTGGATCAGTCCGCGTTTTTCGAAATTGCGCAGCGTCCGGCTCAAGTAGCCGGCGTCGAGATCGAGAGCACGGACAATCTCACTCGCGGTCGGCGAACCGCGCCGCGCGATCTCGTAGAGGAGCCGAGCCTCGCCGAGCGAATACGGGCTGTCGAGATAGGTCTTGCGCAGCACGCCGAGCTGTCTGGTGTAGAACCGGTTGAAACGGCGCACGGCGGCAACGCGGGCTTCTTCGGTGTGGTCTTGAGGAATGACGTGTTGGCTGTTGCGGGCGGTCATCAACCAAGCGTCGGCTAGATACTTGACTAAGTCAAGTATCTAGCGTGACGGAAATGCGGCCGCGGACAGGATGACGATCTGCCGCCGGCCAATGCGGCGGAGAAGATCGGTCTCGGCATCGGCGGCAGACTCGGAATGGCCGCCGAGTTCCGCGTAGAACGACTTTAAGATCATCAGGCCCTGCTCGGGGTGCGGGCCGCCCCCCAGAGCGTCCGCGAGCAGCCGCCATGCCTGCTGCGCCGTCGACTGCGCGGTGCCGCCACGCTGAAATGTGGCGGCTCGCCGGCCCGTTGCCGGTTGCTGGCTGAAATGGCTCGCCTCGCCGATCCAGGGCGCGTCAAGGATGATGCCCGGCCGCAGAAACAGCAGCCAAGGCGATCGCGCCGCCGCCGCGGCGGCCTTCAATTGTTGGCCAACCGAGCCGGCGACGTTCATAAACAGGCAACCAGCAACGTCCGCGACGGTCGCGGTATCGTCACGCGAACCGCCATCGACAACCAAAACTTCGCTGATCAGACCCGCGGTAGCTCCCGGGACGAGGGCCGCGAGGGTGCGCACTAAGGCCCGCTCGGAATCGCGTGTGGCAATGATGACGCTCAGCATCCCCTGACCAATTGCGTCCGCCCGGCGGTGGCACGAATTGACAGTTCTTTCGAAGGCTTAAGGCGTCCCCGGATGGTTTCCAACACATTGGAGTTACTTGGCGACATTTGTTCTTGTTTTGTTCACTCAGCTGCATTAGCTTACGGCCCATGACTCGATCGTCCGCATTGAAACGCCCGCCGGCGCCGCTGCTCTCCGCGCCGGCGGGCGAGCCGGGAAGCACCGTCGACCGCGAACGCCGGCGCGGGCGCGGCGCACATTCGAATGCGTCCGGGCGCTATGAACCGCTGGCGCGTGTTGCCTTCGACGATGGCTGGCAAAGCCTTGACGAATTGCCGCCGTTCAAAACCAGCGTGACGGTCGACGCCTCTCGAAAGGTCATCACGCGCAACGACTCGCCTGACGTTTCGTTTGATCGTTCAATCAATCCCTATCGCGGCTGCGAGCACGGTTGCGTCTATTGCTTCGCGCGGCCGACGCACGCTTATCTTGGTCTCTCGCCCGGACTGGATTTCGAATCGAAGCTGTTCATGAAGCCGGACGCGCCGGAATTGCTTGAGCGCGAGTTGTCGGCACCCGGCTATGTCCCGAAAGTCATCGCCATCGGCACCAACACCGATCCGTACCAGCCGATCGAGCGCCAATACAAGATTATGCGCGGCATTCTCGAAGTCTTGGAACGCGCCGGTCATCCCGTGGGCATCGTCACCAAATCGGCACTGGTGCTGCGCGACCTCGACATTCTGGCGCGGATGGCGCAACGCGATCTTGTCAAGGTCGCCATTTCGGTCACGACTCTGGACGCCAAACTGGCGCGGACAATGGAGCCACGTGCCTCAACGCCGCCCCGGCGGCTCGAAGCGCTGCGGCAATTGGTGAAGGCAGGCGTGCCGGCCTCGACGCTCGTCGCCCCGGTCATCCCGGCGATCAACGATGCCGAGATCGAGCGCATTCTTGAAGCCGTCGCGGCAACCGGCGTGCGTCACGCCGGCTACGTTTTGCTGCGCCTGCCGCTCGAAGTGCGCGACCTGTTTCGTGAATGGCTGATGGCGAATTTTCCGGACCGTTATCGTCACGTCTTCAAGCTGATCCGCGATATGCGCGGCGGCAAGGATTACAACTCCACCTTCGGCAAGCGTATGACCGGAACCGGCCCAATTGCCTGGATGATCGGCCGCCGCTTCGAAGTCGCCTGTGAGCGGCTTGGCTTCAACACGACCAAGGTGTCGACGACGACCGCGCACTTCCGCCCTGCACAGGCGGCATCGGCGCAACTCAATCTGTTCGGCTGATAATATAGCCGGCCCGGGCGACGCCGCTTTCCCCGCAATTCTTCTGCCCGAGCCCTTCGCATTGCGGACCGGGCTCTGCCGTGGTCATCATGCGCCATGAGTCGCAAGGAAAGCGCGGCGCTTCGCCTGCCGCTCGACGAGGAGATCGTTCGGCCGACGTTCCGTCGGGAGCGCGCGGCACTCAAGCGTGGAATGTGGCCGGTAGCCGGGTGCGACGAGGCTGGGCGCGGCCCGCTTGCCGGGCCCGTGGTCGCCGCGGCCGTCATTCTCGATCCCGATAATGTCCCGCGCGGCCTTGACGACTCGAAGAGGCTCACACCGGAGCGCCGAGAGGTCCTCTATGAGCGCATCTGCGCTCGCGCCCAGGTCGCGGTAGCGATGGCGCCGCCGTGGCGCATCGATCGCGACAACATTTTGCGAGCCTCGCTCTGGGCGCTGGCGCGGGCGGTTGTATCGCTGCCGGTAAAGCCGCGCCTGGTTTTCGTCGATGGCCGCGATCGCATTGATGCAGGCTGCGACTGTCAGGCGGTTATCGGCGGCGATGGGCTGGTGGCTTCGATTGCGGCCGCTTCGATCGTCGCCAAGGTGACGCGCGACCGCCTTATGACCCGTCTCGGTGCAGCGCATCCGGGCTACGGCTTCGAGCGCCACATGGGCTACAGCGTCCCCGAGCATTTCGCTGCCCTCGACCGGCTTGGTCCGACGGTTCATCATCGGCGGTCGTTTGCACCGGTCGCCGGTGCGCTTGGCATTCTCGCGGGCGACGCGGACGACCTCGCCGCCGACATATTGCCTCTGTAGGTATCCAGCTTTATACGGCAACGCGCCCGGGATAAGGCCGGCGAGCGCCTGATTTTGCGGATCGGATTGCCGATTGGCGGCGAACAGCATCGCGCGGAGTCCGATGTTTCACGTCCCACTTTATTTCGAAGCGCTGCGCACGCGTCCGGTTCTCCTGTTCTGGCTGGTCACGCTGGCGCAGGCGGCGGTGTGGATTGTAGTGCCGCTGTTGTTTTACTCGGCGCCGCCCGGCGATCTCGTGGAGTTGCTCGCCATCGGTCATGAGTTTCCCGTCGATGGCAATTTCGGACCGCCACTCGCTTACTGGCTCGCAGAGATCGCGTTCCGCGCCGCCGGCTTGTTCGGCGTTTATGCGCTGTCGCAGATTTGTCTGATCGCGACGTATTGGTGCGTGTTTGCGCTCGGCCGCGCAATTGTCGGGCCAACGCACGCCATCATGGCCGTGCTGCTGATGGTTGGCATTTCCGTGTTCACCGTGCCGACGCCGGATTTTGGCCCGCCGATCCTGGCGATGGCGTTATGGGCGGCGGCGCTGCTGTTCTATTGGTGCGCGGTGATGGAGGGCCGGCAGCGATACTGGTTCGCGCTCGGCGCCGCGGTGGCACTGCTCCTCTTCACTAGCGACGCCGCGCTCGTTCTTCTCGGCGCGCTTGCCCTGTTTACCGCAATGACCAAGCGAGGCCGTACGGCGCTTGCCACGATCGCCGCGTGGATCGTATTGACGGCGCTCATCTTCGCGGTGTTTGCCAACGTGTTCTGGCTCGAACGCGTTGGCGGGCTGATGCCGACATTGGAGCGCTTGCGCGACGCCAGTATTGCCGGTGCGAATACATTGGCTTGGTTGCGGCTTCTCGGCGCGCTCATTATCGCCCACGCCGGCTTGGCGGTGATGATCGTGCTGGCGAGCGGCTGGCCGCGAACCCGTACCAGTCCGGCTCCGGCCATTGCGCGCGCGCCGGTCGCGGCTCCTGCGGTCACTTACGTCAAGGTTTTCGCCTCACTACCGGCTTTGCTTACGACGATCGTTGCCGTGCTGATCGGCGATCGACTGCCGGTCGGCGGCGCAGCGCCGGTGCTGGTACTGTCTGGCCTTGCGATCATAGTTGCCGCCGGCGACAGCATCGCACTGCATCATCAGCGCATTCTTGGCTTTGCCTGGATCGGCCTTTTACTGGTGCCGGCGTTATTGGTGCCGGTTGCGATCATTCTTCTGCCTTGGGCGACCGGCACCGATCTGAGAGTGGCGCAGCCGGCCGCCGCCATGGGCCGCTTCTTCGCAGAAACTTTCGAACGCCGGACCGGCCATCCGCTTGCGATCGTCAGCGGTGACACGCGCACCGCCGCGCTGGTGGCGCTGTCGGCACGAAGCCGGCCAAGTGTGTATTTTGCTACCGAACCACTAAACTCGCCGTGGGTCAGCGCAGCGGATATCCGTCGAAAGGGGCGCCATTGTTGTCTGGCCGGCAGCCAACACCGACCCTGCGCCGCCACCTGAGATCAAGACACAGTTTCCGGATCTCGTTCCCGAAGTGCCGCAAACGTTCGAACGTCCGGTGCGAGGGCGCTTGCCACCGGTGCTGATCGGTTGGGGCATGATCCGGCCGGTCAAGGCTTCCGCATCGGTGCTTTCGGCGCCACGGTGACCGGTTCGCCGCTGCCTCAGTGCAGGCGGTTCGAACCTAGCTTTATCCGGCCAATGCTTTTTTCAGCGCCAGAAAATCCCGCCAGGCGAGCCGCTTCTGCAGCGGGCTTCGCAGCAAGAACGCCGGATGGTACGTCGCGATGGCGCGGATTTCCCGGCTTCCGGTGTCGAATTTGAACCATCGGCCGCGCGTTCGTGTGATCCCTTCCCTGGTTCCAAGCAGCGTCTGGGTTGCCGGCTGGCCGAGGCAAACAAGGATATCCGGGTCCGCAAGCTCGATCTGGCGGCGGATGAAGGGCAGGCAGATCGCGGTCTCCTGCGGCGTCGGCGTCCGATTGCCGGGCGGCCGCCACGGCACGACGTTGGCGATATACGCGCCGGTGCGATCAAGCCCGATGGCCGTCATCATCCGGTCGAGTAACTGTCCAGACCGGCCGACGAAAGGAATCCCGGCGATGTCCTCATCCCGGCCCGGCGCCTCGCCCACGAACATGACACGCGCTTCGGGGTTGCCGGCGGCAAATACCAGTTGGGTAGCGGTGGCGCGCAGCATGCAGCCCTCGAAAATTTCGAGCAGGGCGCGCAACTCGTCGAGGCTCTGAGCGCTTTTGGCGGCATCGCGCGCTGCCATGATAGCGGCTTCCGGGGAAGCCGGGATCGGGGCGGGAGGCGGCGCGGGTGTCGCGGCAACACTGCTTTCCACCACTTTCCGAGGAAGGGCCGGCGAAGCGGCCCGCGCTGCAGCAGGCTGCGGCGGCGGAACAACCTCGTCCGCAAAACGGTCGATTGGCTCCTCGCCGACGAGGGCGTCGACCCCGGCGTCGAGGTAGAACTCGACCAGCTCGCGGACGCTTTTGGCTGCGGAGTTCATGTTGGAACTTGGATTTATGGACGATCCATTCAGTCTATGCGAGGTCTATGCAAGGGATGAAAACATGAAATATGGCTGTTCGGTCGGACTGGGGAGCAGGCGATGAATGCAGCGGATCTTCCCGCCCGTGAGGCGATGGAGTTCGACGTTGTTATCGTCGGCGCCGGGCCCGCCGGGCTTGCCGCTGCGATCAGGCTCAAGCAACTCGCACCGGATACATCCCTCGTCGTCGTTGAAAAGGGCTCCGAAGTCGGCGCCCACATCCTTTCCGGAGCCGTCATTGATCCGATCGGGCTCGACCGCCTGGCTCCTGAATGGCGCAAAGAGGAAACGCCGCTCGGCACTGCCGTCACTTCGGACCGATTCTACGTACTGGGTTCTTCTGGTGCGGTGCGGCTGCCGAACATGCTGCTGCCGCCGCTGATGAACAATCACGGCAATTTCATCGCCTCGCTCGGCGATGTCTGCCGGTATCTCGCGCGGAAGGCGGAGGCGCTAGGCGTCGAAATTTATCCGGGCTTTGCCGCCGCCGAGGTGCTGTTCGAGAACAACGCGGTCGCGGGCGTTGCCACCGGCGACATGGGCGTCGGCAAGGACGGACATCACAAGGCAAGTTTCACCCGCGGCATGGAGCTGCGCGCCAAGTACACTCTATTTGCTGAGGGTGCGCGCGGCAGTCTTTCCAAAATGCTGATCGAGCGTTTCGCGCTCCACCAGAACCGGCAGCCGCAGAAATACGGGATCGGCTTGAAGGAGCTTTGGCAGGTCACGCCGGACAATTTCCGCAAGGGGCTCGTCCAGCACACCATGGGTTGGCCGCTGGCCAACAACACCGGCGGCGGTTCGTTTCTCTATCACTTCGGCGATAATCTGGTTTCAGTAGGCTTCGTCGTCCACCTGAACTACCAAAATCCCTACCTTTCGCCGTTCGAAGAATTCCAGCGGTTCAAGACCCATCCGCTCGTGCGCGACACCTTCGTCGGTGGCAAGCGGATTTGCTACGGCGCTCGCGCCATCACGGAAGGCGGCTGGCAGTCAGTGCCGAAGCTCGCTTTCGCCGGCGGTGCGCTGATCGGTTGCGCCGCGGGGTTTCATGAACGTGCCGCGGATCAAAGGCAGCCACAACGCGATACTCTCCGGGATGCTGGCGGCCGAGCACGTCACAACCGCGCTAGCGGCCGGTCGCGCGCACGATGAGCTTGCCGACTACGAAACCGCGTGGCGCGGTTCACCGATCGGGCACGATCTTTGGCGGGTGCGCAATGCCAAGCCGCTTTGGTCGAAACTTGGAACGGTCGCCGGCGTGGCGCTCGGCGGTTTGGATATGTGGACGAATACGTTTGGCTTTTCGTTGCTCGGCACACTCAAGCACGGCAAGCCCGATTTCGCGACGTTGAAACCGGCGGCTGACTGCCGTCCGATCGCCTATCCAAAACCTGACGGCAAACTCACTTTCGACCGGCTCTCCTCAGTCTATTTGTCCAATACCAATCACGAGGAAGACCAGCCGGTTCATCTCATCGTGCGCGATCCGGCGCTGCAAAAGGCATCCGAGCACGATGTCTATGCCGGACCGTCGGCGCGTTATTGTCCGGCGGGCGTTTACGAATGGGTGGAGGATGCGGGCCAGCCGCGTTACGTGATCAACGCGCAAAACTGCGTCCACTGCAAAACCTGTGACATCAAGGATCCCAATCAAAACATCAATTGGGTTCCGCCCGAAGGCGGCGGTGGCCCGAATTATCCGAATATGTGAACGTCGCTGGCATCCGCCACTTGGTGTTGCGTCGAATTAACCCACTGGTGTTTGCCGTGATTTCGCCGCCCTTCGGGCCTAACGACGTCGCGTCCTTGCGAGGGCATGGCAAAAAGGTCATTCTCGCGCGGCGGTTGGGGTGCGGCCGCCTGATTCCCTGTTTGCCGGCCTGGATTGTTCATGGAGCTATCGTGATTTATTCGCTGCTGCCCCGGCACGCCGCCATCGCTGGCGCCGTTGTCTTGCTGAGCCTGCCATCGGCGTTCGCCGCCGAGACCCCCACGCCGCAGGAGATCGCCCACGCGACGGCCTCCGGCAGTTATCTGGCGGCACGACACGCCGGGGTCGAGCGCGACTCCGGCACGGCGGCGGCTTACTACCTCAATGTTCTCAAAGCAGATCCGCGCAACGCGGACCTGCTCAACCGCACTTTCCTTTCGGTTCTCAGTGAGGGCGACATTGATGAGGCCGGCCGGCTCGCCGATCGGTTGATCCAGCTCGACCGCAACGATCGCATTGCGCGGCTGGTGATCGGTGTGCGGGCGCTCAAGCAAAAGCAATATGGGTCCGCCCGGCAGAACTTTACCCAATCGGTGCGCGGTCCGGTTACCGACCTTACGGCGGCGCTCCTGTCTGCGTGGGCGCTATCGGGCAGCGGCGACAGCCGCGCCGCGACGGACGCCTTGGACCGGCTCTCTGGCCCGGACTGGTACGCAATTTTCAAGGACCTGCACGCCGGCATGATCCTCGATTTGGCCAACAAGAAAGACGCCGGCAAGCGCTACGAACGCGCCTACAAGGCCGACCCGATGGCGCTGCGGACCGTGCAGGCCTATGGCCGCTATCTGTCACGAACCGCCGGCAAAGACGACGCACTGAAGATTTATCAGGAGTTCAACAAAGCCGTTCCCGATCACCCGGTGATCGTGCAGGAGATGAAGGAAATCTCCGCCGGTGACAAACTGCCCCCGCTCGCGGATTCGGCGCAGGCCGGCGCCGCTGAAGCGCTCTACGGGCTTGGTGCTTCGATCGGCCGCCGCGGCGGCGAAGATCTGGCGCTGATCTACTTGCAGCTCGCGCTCTATCTCGAGCCGACCCACGCGATGGCGCTGCTTTCGCTTGCCGACCTCTACGAGTCGCTCAAGAAGCCCGAGCTTGCGATCAAAGTGTACGATCGTATCGCCCCGTCGTCGCCTCTTCGGCGCAACGCTGACATCCAGGTCGCCTCTGATCTCGATTCTCTCGATCGCACCGACGAGGCCAAGAAGCGGCTCGAGCGCCTGGTCAGCGATCATCCCAAAGATACCGAAGCGATCATGGCGCTCGGTAATATCCTGCGCGGCCGCAAGGATTTCGCTGGATGCGCCGACGTCTACAGCAAGGCCATCGGCAACCTCGCGACGCCCGAGAAAGCCAACTGGGTGATGTTCTATTTCCGGGGCATCTGTTTCGAACGTTCAAAGCAGTGGCCAAAGGCCGAGGCTGACCTGAAGAAAGCTCTGGAGCTCTATCCCGACCAGCCGCTTGTGCTGAATTACCTCGGCTATTCCTGGGTCGACCAGGGCACCAATCTCGATGAGGGCATGAAGATGATCCGTCGCGCGGTCGAGCAACGGCCGGATGATGGCTACATCGTCGACTCGCTGGGCTGGGCGAATTTCCGGATCGGGAATTACGACGAGGCGGTGAAGGAACTCGACCGTGCCGTCGAGCTTAAGCCCGACGATCCAACCATCAACGATCATCTCGGTGATGCGTATTGGCGCGTCGGCCGGGTCCTGGAAGCGCGCTTCCAGTGGTCTCACGCCAAGGACTTGAAGCCCGAGCCCGAAGACCTGCCGAAGATCGAGCAAAAGCTCAAAGTCGGTTTGCCGGACGATACGTCCTCGGCGGCCGACGCGGCCAAGCCCAAGAAGGCCGGCAACGGCGGCTGAGGAGCGTCCTTGCCCGTTCCGCTGGTCGAGAACGCGCCGGCCAAGGTCAATCTGACGTTGCGAGTGCTCCGCCGCCGCGACGACGGCTATCACGAGCTTGAAAGCCTGGTGGCGTTCGCCGACTTCGGCGACCGATTAAGCTTTTCGCGCGGCGGCGATCTCAAGCTGACGGTGCGCGGCCCGAGCGCGGTGCAGGCAGGTGAGGGCGAAGATAATCTCGTGCTCAAGGCGGCGCGCGCGCTTGCCAGCCGTCGCCCGGCGACCATCCTTGGCGCCTTTCGTCTCGACAAGCGATTGCCGGTTGCGGCCGGATTGGGAGGCGGGTCGGCCGATGCGGGCGCAGCGCTACGGTTGATCGCCCAGGCGAATGCCCTCCCAAGCGACGATCCGAACCTCTACGCCGCGGCGCGCGCCACCGGCGCCGATGTGCCGGTCTGCCTCGATCCACGCCCTCGGATCATGCGTGGTATCGGCGAGATGCTTTCCGCCCCGCTGGCTTTGCCCAAGCTGCCGGCGCTGCTTGTCAACCCGGGTGTCGCCTTACCAACCAGAGCGGTCTTTGCCGAATGGACGCCAACGGGTGAGCACGGGACTGCCGCTGATCTCGATGCGATTGCGAAGCTTTCAAGCCGCGATCAAGTTTTGCAATTTCTCGGCGCGCAATCGAACGATCTCGAACCGCCAGCGGTCGCGCTTCAGCCGGTCATCGCCGGAGTGC
This sequence comes from uncultured Alphaproteobacteria bacterium, assembly GCA_963826945.1. GTDB lineage: Bacteria > Pseudomonadota > Alphaproteobacteria > Rhizobiales > Xanthobacteraceae > BOG-931. Next base: position 163,707 of record CAWGYY010000003.1, read on the forward strand.
TCGCGGCGTTGCGCGAACTGCCAGGATGCAAGCTCGCCCGCATGTCCGGCTCAGGCGCGACTTGCTTTGCGCTCTTCGCCGCCGCCGCGGCGGCACGCGAAGCGGCGAAAATAATGTCTGGCAAATTTCCGCTTTGGTGGGTCAAGGCGACGACGCTGAACTAGAGCATGATCCGGAAAAGTAGACGCCGGTTTCCGAAAAGATCGTGCTCCACCAAAACAATAGAGCGCCAATCGCTTCAATTTGAAGCGATTGCGTTACTAATGCGTCCGCGCGATGCAGAAATCGACCGTTTCGGCGAGCGCCGATTTCATCTGCGAATCGGGGAACAAGGCGAGCGCGTCGCGGGCGATGGCGCCGTAATGGTGCGCGCGGCCGATGGTGTCCTCGAGCGCGCGATGCTTGGTCATGAGCCCGATGGCGTGTTCGAGGTCGGCGTCGGTTGCTTCGCCCCGTTCCAGCGTGCGGCGCCAGAATTCGCGCTCGATGTCGCCGCCGCGGCGGAACGCGAGCACGACCGGCAGCGTGATCTTGCCTTCGCGGAAATCGTCACCGACGTTTTTGCCGAGCTTGGCAGCCGCTCCGCCATAATCGAGGACGTCGTCGACCAGCTGAAACGTGATACCGAGGTTCATCCCGAACGAGCGGCATGCGGCCTGCTCAGCCCGCTCGCGCGATGAAAGCGCCGGCCCGACCTCGCAGGCGGCCGCGAACAATTCGGCGGTCTTGGCGCGGATGACGGCAATATACTCGTCCTCCGTTGTTGCGGTGTTCTTCGCCGCGGCGAGCTGCATGACCTCGCCCTCGGCGATGACGGCAGCGGCCGAAGAAAGAATCTCAAGCGCTTTGAGGCTGCCGACTTCAACCATCATCTTGAACGCCTGGCCGAGCAGGAAATCGCCGACCAGCACGCTCGCCTCGTTGCCCCAAAGCATCCGGGCGGCGAGCCGGCCGCGGCGCAGCTCGCTTTCGTCGACGACATCGTCATGCAGCAACGTCGCCGTGTGCATGAATTCGACCGCTGCGGCGAGCTTGATATGGCCGTCGCCGGCGTAGCGGGTGAGCCGCGCCAGTGCGAGCGTAAGCATCGGCCGTAGCCGCTTACCGCCTGAATTGATCAGATGGTTGGCGACTTCCGGGATCATCGTCACTTCGGAGCCGGTGCGCGAAAGAATGACGCCGTTGACGCGCTCCATGTCGGGAGTGACCAGTTCGACCAAGGGGTCGACGGAGGGGCCACCCGGAGTTTCGAAGGGGACGACGACGGCCACTTGAGCTCTCTCTATGCGGGACGCGCGAGCATAGAAACGCTATGGTTAGGCGGCAAGCGCGCCGGCGCGGCAATTTTTTGACGTGGCGACGGAGAGGAGGAATGTCAAGCAATGAGCCGCAGGCGGGGATCATGAGTGAAACCCCGTATCAGGTCGCGGTTCTGGTGCCGTGTTACAACGAAGAGCGCGCCATTGCCAAAGTCGTGGCCGATTTTCGCGCCGCCCTGCCCGATGCCGCAGTCTATGTCTACGATAATAATTCCACCGATGGCACCGTCGAAGCGGCGCGCGGCGCCGGCGCCGTGGTTCGCCGCGAAACCTATCAGGGCAAAGGCCACGTGGTGCGGCGCATGTTCAATGACGTCGAGGCCGACATCTACGTGCTGGTCGACGGTGATGCCACCTACGACGCTCCGAGCGCACCGGCGATGATCGCCAAACTCCTTGAAGAGCGGCTCGACATGGTGGTCGCCGCTCGCATCGATCAGGAAGCAGCGGCTTATCGTCGCGGTCATCGCGCCGGAAACCGGCTCCTGACCGGCTTCGTTGCCCACATGTTCGGGCGCTCCTTCACCGACATCCTGTCCGGCTATCGGGCATTTTCCCGCCGCTTCGTGAAATCGTTTCCGATTCTGTCCGGTGGTTTCGAGATCGAGACGGAGCTGACCGATCCACGCCCTCGAGCTTGAATTGCCGGTCGGCGAGGTCGCAACGCCTTATTATTCGCGGCCGATCGGATCGGCTTCGAAGCTCTCCACGTATGGCGACGGCTTTCGCATCCTGTGGACGGTCTTGAAGCTCTACCGCGCCGAGCGGCCGCTATCGCTGTTCGGCGCGTTCGGGCTTGCGCTCGCCATCATGTCGATCGGCCTCGCGATCCCGATTGTCATTACCTACGTGCAGGAAGGTCTTGTCCCGCGGCTGCCGACCGCCGTACTTTCAACCGGCTTGATGCTGCTGGGCTTTTTGTCGATCGCCTGCGGCCTGATCCTCGACACCGTCACGCGCGGCCGGCGCGAACTCAAACTCCTCGCCTATCTCGCTTTACGCGCGCCAGGCGAGGAGCGGCGCCGGAGCTGAAGCATGCGTGAGCTTGTCCGTACCAACGATGCGGTGCTGATCTCGGCAATCGAGGCGCTGCTCAAGGGCGCGGATATCACTCATATGGTGGTCGATCAGAACATGAGCGTGCTTGAAGGTTCGATCGGAATTTTCCCGCGCCGCATCCTGGTGGGCGATGATGAAATCGACGCGGCGCGTCGGCTCCTGGAAGAGGCCGGGTTCGCCAATGAGCTTCGTCGAGATGGCCGTTGAGCCACTGCAGACCAGCGAGGACAGTGTCCTCGGCGGCCGGCTCGTGCTGCGTCAACCGCTTAAGGGTCATCGATTCGGCCACGACGCCATTCTGCTCGCGGCTGCGTGTTCGGTGCGTCCCGGTGATCGCCTGGTCGATCTCGGCGCGGGCGTTGGTGCGGCAGGATTGGCTGTCGCGCGGCGCGTCGAGGACGTCGTCGTTACCATGGTCGAGATCGACCCGGCGCTGGTGGCGCTCGCGCGCGAGAACGCCGCGAGCAACGGCCTCGCCGAGCGGACGCGCGCAGTGCACCTCGACGTCGGAGCTACGTCTGCAGCCTTCGTTGCCGCGGAGCTCGTGCCCGGTGGGGCGGATCACGTGTTGATGAATCCGCCATTCAATGCTGCCCAAAATCCTTCGCCCGACCGCAGTCGCCGGCTCGCTCACGCCGCTGCCGATGACACGCTTGGCATATGGCTGCGGGCCGCGGCGCGACTCCTTCGCCCCGCGGGCAGCCTGACGTTGATCTGGCGCGCGGATGGTCTGAGTGAAGTGCTGGCGGCGCTCACGGCCGATTTTGGCGCGGTTACGATCTTGCCGGTTTATCCCAGGCCCGACGCCGCGGCGATCCGAGTGCTGATCCGCGCCGTCAAGGCAAGCCGAGGCCCGCTGTCATTGTTACCGGGCCTTATTCTCGCTGACGCCACAGGAAGGCCAACGTCAAAAGCGGAGACAGTGCTGCGTGAAGGCGCCGCGCTGCCACTAGCTGAAAATTGAGAGCGGCTGCAGTTCGGCAGTCAGGCGTTAGCGGGTACCGGTTCGGGCGCTGCCGGAGCCGCTTGCTGCGCCTGGCGACGGCTGGGAAAGTTGGAAACCCCGACAATGACGCTGATCAGCATCAACAGCAAAAAAATCTTCATTGCCGACACGCTCCCGCCTTCGCCCTCACGAACAAAACGGCCTGGCGCGTTAAGAAACAGTTACTTGAGGCTTTCGCAGGGCGCGCCTATGTGAATTTCGCGAATAAGGGTTTGGTCAGACCAAGAGAGGCTGGATGGGTGCGTTTGCAAAACTGCGTGAATGGCTTCCGCGACGATTCCGCGGCGATCAGCCGATCGTGCCGGTGGTGCGCTTAACCGGCATCATTGGTTTTTCATCGCCGCTTCGGCCGGGCTTGACGCTGACCGGTATCGCGCGGATGCTTGATCGTGTCTTTGCGGTGCGCAACGCGGCAGCGGTCGCGCTTGCCATCAACTCGCCCGGCGGTTCGCCGGTGCAGTCGCACCTGATCTTCCAGCGCATTCGCGAACTGGCGAAAGAGAAAAATCGCCGCGTGATCGCGTTCGTCGAAGACGCCGCCGCCTCCGGCGGCTACATGCTTGCTTGCGCAGCGGACGAGATCATCGCGGATCCCAGTTCGATCGTCGGTTCGATCGGCGTGGTCGGCGGCTCGTTTGGCTTTGACAAGTTGCTCGGCAAGATCGGCGTCGAGCGCCGCCTCTACACCGCCGGCGAACACAAGGCGTCGCTCGACCCGTTCCTGCCGGAGAACCCGGAAGACGTCGAGCGGCTCAAGCAATTGCAGCGCGAAATCCACGGTGATTTTATCGCCCTGGTGAAATCGCGGCGCGGCGACAAACTGCGCGGTCCGGAAGGCGATTTGTTCTCCGGCGAATACTGGACCGGCAGGCGGGCGCTCGATTTGGGCCTTGTCGATTCCATCGGTGAACTCCGTACTACGCTCCGCGAGCGGTTCGGCGACAAGGTATTGACTCCGCTGATTTCCGCCGAACGCGGCCTGTTCCGCCGGCGGGTTTTTGGCGTCAGTCGCAGTGAATTGATGCCGAGCGGCCTTGCCGAAGACATAATATCGGCGCTTGAAACCCGCGCCTTGTGGGCGCGTTACGGGCTCTAGACAGGAGGTTCAGGACATGCCGCCGGTTTTCGCCTTGGCGCTTGGACTGATGGGAGCAGCGGCTCTGGTGCGCTGGTGCGTCAAGGAGGTACAGCGCGTAAACGCCGACCTCGACGACGTGCGTGCCACATCCGCCGTCGAGCCTATCGACCGCGGCGCGCTGCCGACACTGAAACGCGATCCTGATTCCGGCGAATACCGGCCGGGATAACCGGCGACACTTGACCGCGAGCGGACGTTTCCCCAACAACGTCCCAATGAACTCGGCTTCCAGCGATTTGCCGGCATACATGCGCCCCGAGCGCTCGTTCCAGGGGTTGATCCTGGCATTGCAGCGCTATTGGGCCGATTGGGGCTGCGTCATTCTCCAGCCTTACGATATGGAGGTCGGGGCCGGCACCTTTCATCCGGCGACAACGTTGCGCGCGCTGGGGCCGAAGCCGTGGAATGCCGCCTACGTGCAGCCTTCGCGGCGCCCCAAGGACGGCCGCTATGGCGAGAATCCCAACCGCCTGCAGCATTACTATCAGCTGCAAGTGATCCTCAAACCGTCGCCGGACGATCTGCAGGACCTTTACCTGCGATCGCTCTATGCCATCGGCATCGATCCGAAGCTCCACGACATCCGCTTCGTCGAGGACGACTGGGAAAGCCCGACGCTCGGCGCCTGGGGGCTCGGCTGGGAGTGCTGGTGCGACGGCATGGAAGTTTCCCAGTTCACCTATTTCCAGCAGGTCGCGGGCTTCGAATGCGCGCCGGTCTCCGGCGAACTGACCTACGGTCTGGAACGGCTCGCGATGTATGTGCAAGGCGTCGATAATGTTTTCGCGCTTAACTTCAATGGCCGCGAAGGCGCGCAGAAGGTGACCTACGGCGACGTTTTCCTGCAGGCTGAGCAGGAATACTCGCGGCACAATTTCGAATTTGCCGACACTGACATGCTGTTCGAACAGTTTCGAATGGCCGAAGGGGCTTGTAAGAAATATCTCGAAGCGGGCTGGCAGGGCGACGGCAACGATTTAAGCAAACAGCGCACAAATCGAGGTCGTCATCTGATGGCGTTGCCGGCGTATGATCAGTGCATCAAGGCGAGCCATGTGTTCAATCTGCTCGATGCGCGTGGCGTAATCTCGGTAACCGAGCGTCAGAGTTATATCCTGCGGGTACGCGAACTCGCCAAAGCCTGTGGCGAGGCGTGGCTGGCAACAGAAGGTGGAGGTAGGACCAAATGAGCGAGATGCCTGCAATCGGCGGACGGCAACCGATCCCGGTCAAAGTCGAGGCCGGAAAGAGCTATTGGTGGTGCGCGTGCGGTCTCTCCAAGAAGCAGCCGTTCTGCGACGGCTCGCACAAAGTCACCGCGTTCACGCCGATCGAATATAAGCCCGAAGCCGCCGGCGAAGCCTGGTTCTGCGCCTGCAAGCGCTCCTCCAAGAAGCCGATGTGCGACGGTACCCATAAAACGCTGGCGGTGTAGTGGGGCGAGGGGTCAGAGAACCTCGACGATTCTCTCGTCGGCCTTTAGTGCTTGAATGATTTCGTCCAACTGCGGATTGATCGCACGCCATAAGGCGTCATTGCTGATATTGCCCACGCGAATCCACACGACTTGCGGGCCGTTCGGTTCGTTACGGGCGAGGATGACAAAGTCTTCATCTTTGGTGAGCAACGCCGCCTTGGTGCGGGCGGCGTGGCGCCAGATGGCGGTATCGCTGGCGACTCCGAGGCCGACGCGATTGACGTGTGCGGCTGGGAAGCCGCACGCCGTCAGTCGGCGCGCGAGATCAGGTGGCAGTTGCGCATCGACGAGGAAGCGCACCATCAGGCCGTACGCACAACCCGGTGGTCTGTGGCGTGAGCGGCATAGAGCAGGGCTGCTGCGATGTCGTCTGCGGTAAGATAGTCAAAATCTGCTAGCAACTCTTTTTGGCTCGCCCCATGCGCAAGCGCTTCGACAATGTCGGCCACGCGCATGCGGGTGCCTTTGATGCATGGCCGCCCGCCGCAAATTCCCGGGTCAGACGTGATCCGGCTTAGGAGATCTCGCCTCGTTGACGGAGACGGACTTACGCATTGTGGCCGGATTTTCGTCCTTCGGCACACTGATGCGCGCGCGCGCGCCGGGCGCCTTGCCAAATTCGGCAAGAAACGCGCGCAAGTCATCGGCAAGTTCACGTTCGAGTTTAGAATTCTTGTCGGGGGTCTCGAACCATTCCGAGAGAATGCGCTCGGTGATGCGACCGTCGAAATCTCCTTCCATCCCTGATTCCGCCAGGTAACGCTTGGCACTGGGATCGCGGTAGCCGATGAACTTGCTCGGAGCGAACTTCCAGCTGCCCGAGCGTTCATCCCGCGCGGCATACCAAGACCAGACCATACCGACACGCCTGCGCATTTCAGCGTTTTGGCGAATCACTTCTTGATACTTGGCAATGTTTTCAGCAGCTTCGGCAAAGGATGTGACCATTGTTGCCCGCATTTCAGTGATCCTAGTGCATCGTCTATCTTATCTACATGTATTACGTGAATACATTGTAGTCAATTGACGAATGACACGATTGACCACATCGAATAAACCCGGCCTCTCTATTTTTGAACACAGCGCTGCCACCAATGCCCGACCTGCTGCTCGAGCTGTTCTCCGAGGAAATTCCGGCGCGCATGCAGGCGCGGGCGGCGGAGGATTTGCGCAAGCTCGTGACCGACCGGCTGGTCGACGCCGGTCTCGTCTACGAGGGCGCCAAGGCGTTTGTGACGCCGCGGCGGCTGGCGCTTTCCGTCCACGGCGTGCCGGCGCGCCAGGCCGATGTCCGCGAGGAGAAAAAGGGCCCGCGGGTCGGCGCGCCGGAAAATGCCATTGCCGGCTTTCTGAAAGCCGCCGGATTGAAATCGATCGGCGAAGCCAAGGTGCAGCCGGACAAGAAAGGCGATTTCTACGTTGCCGTGATCGAGAAGCCGGGCCGCGGCGCGATCGAAGTGATCGGCGAAATCCTGCCGGACGTGATCGAAAAATTCCCCTGGCCGAAATCCATGCGCTGGGGCGTGCAATCGCAAGAGCCGGGTTCGCTCGGCTGGGTGCGGCCGCTGCACTCCATTGTCGCGACATTCGGTCCGGAAACCGAGGAGCCGGACATCGTGCCGTTCTCGGTCGGCGGCATCGCTGCGGGCAACGCAACTCGCGGCCACCGTTTTCTTGCGCCCGAGCCGTTTACCGTGCGCCGGCTCGCGGACTATCAGCAAAAACTCGACAAGGCCAAGGTGGTGCTCGACGCCGAGCGGCGGCGCGACATTATCCTCACCGAAGCAAAGCAACTTGCGTTCGCGCAAGGGCTCGACCTGGTCGAGGACGAAGGCCTTCTGGCCGAGGTTTCAGGCCTCGTTGAGTGGCCGGTTGTGCTGATGGGCGAATTCGATCCCGGATTTTTGCGCATTCCAGACGAAGTGATCCGCGCCACCATCCGCAACAATCAGAAATGCTTCGTGCTGCGCGACTCAGCCCACGCCAAGCTCGTCAACAAGTTCATCCTGGTGTCCAATATCGAGGCGGAGGATGGCGGCAAGGCCATCGTCGCCGGCAATGAGCGCGTCATCCGGGCGCGGCTTTCGGATGCAAAGTTCTTCTACGAGACCGATCTGAAGACGCGGCTCGAAGACCGCCTGCCGAAATTCAAGAACATCGTCTTTCACGAGAAACTCGGCACGCAATGGGAGCGCATTGAACGCATTGAGCGGCTCGCGGCAGAGCTGGCGCCGCTGGTGGGCGCCGACGTCGAGAAAGCCAAAAGAGCCGCGCGGCTTTGTAAGGCCGATCTGCTCACCGAAGCCGTCGGCGAATTCCCCGAGCTGCAAGGCGTTATGGGGAAATACTACGCGGAGGCGCAAGGCGAAGACGAAGCTGTCGCGCATGCGTGCGAGGATCACTACAAGCCGAAGGGGCCTGACGATTTTGTGCCGGCCGATCCGGTGTCGATTGCTGTTGCGCTTGCCGACAAGATCGACACATTGGTCGGCTTTTGGGCAATCGATGAGAAGCCGACAGGAAGTAAAGATCCCTACGCGCTGCGGAGGGCAGCATTGGGAGTCATTCGAATTGCCTTGAGTAATTCTTTGCGATTGCGGCTGCTCTACGTTGTGGCCACGCATTACCCCGCGGGGAATGCCGCGTTTCGCGAAGGGCTGTTGTCGTTCTTTGCCGAGCGTCTCAAGGTGCTGCTTCGCGAGCAGGGCGCGCGGCACGATCTTGTCGATGCGGTGTTTGCGCTCGATGGACAAGATGATCTTTTTCTTATCGTTCGCCGCGTCGAGGCGTTGGGAAAATTCCTTGATACCGAAGACGGCAAGAATTTGCTCGCCGGCTACAAGCGAGCAACCAACATCATTCGCATCGAAGAGAAGAAGGACGGCACGAAGTATACCGGTACGCCAAGCCGAGACCTTTACGAACAGTCCGAAGAGGAGACGCTTGCGTTTGAGATCGAGCGCGCCAAGTTGGGAGCAACGCGAGCGATCGATAATGAAGATTTTGAAGGTGCCATGAGCCATTTAGCGAGACTCAGGCCGCACGTTGATGCGTTCTTCGACAAAGTGACGGTCAATGTCGACGACAAGCCGCTGCGCGAAAACCGGCTTAAATTGCTCAACGAAATCCGTGAAGCCACCCGCGCCGTGGCCGATTTCTCCCGAATCGAGGGGTGATTGCGCAAAACCCCTTTTGTCGCATAGAACCGAACGCCTCCTGATGCGTTCTTAAGTCTGCCGGGTTTTGCCGGTTTTTGCGCCAGCCACGTATTTAGCCCCAGCGTCCCCTTCAACCTCGAGGAACACCAATGGTCATTACCGCTGCCCATATCACCCCGCTTGTCGCCATCATTGCCGGGATACTCATTCTCCTGGTGCCGCGTTTGCTGAGCTACATTGTCGCGATCTATCTGATTTTCATCGGTCTGGTAGAGCTTAATACGGTCCACCACTGGCTCAACTTTCATTGAGGCCGTGCGTCCGCCGGCGTTGCGTTGGGTGCCGGCATCTGCATTAAGGATGCGATGCGGATAAGCGAATCAGACTCCATGGCCAAATCGCGCTCCAAAAACAGCCGTCAGGCGATAAAGAAATCAAAGCCGCGTGCTGCGGCGAAATCCGCGGCAGGACGGTCCGCCGCGTCCGCCAAAAAGAAATGGGTCTATGCGTTCGGCGGCGGCAAGGCGGCCGGACGCGCCAACATGCGCAATCTCCTCGGCGGCAAAGGCGCGGGCCTTGCCGAAATGGCGCATCTCGGTTTGCCGGTGCCCCCCGGCTTCACCATCACGACGGAGGTCTGCACGTATTTCTACGCCAACGGCAAAAATTATCCGAAGGATCTGAAGCCCCAAGTTGAAGCGGCGCTTGCCGAGATCGGCCGCATCACCGGCAAAGCGTTCGGCGAAGGTGCAAATCCGCTGCTCGTGTCGGTGCGCTCCGGCGCGCGCGCCTCGATGCCGGGCATGATGGATACCGTGCTCAATCTCGGCCTGAACGACACTACCGTCGCGGCACTGGCGGAAAAATCGGGCGACCGGCGCTTTGCCTATGACAGCTACCGGCGTTTCATCACCATGTACGCGGACGTCGTGCTTGGCATCCCGCACCATCACTTCGAGGAAATCCTCGACGAGCACAAAGATCGCAACGGTTACATGCTCGACACCGATCTCGAAGCGGACGATTGGGAGCAGCTTGCAAATCTGTTCAAGCAGCGGGTCGAGCAGGAAATCGGCAGGCCGTTTCCGCAGGACGCCCACGCGCAATTGTGGGGCGCCATCGGCGCCGTGTTCGGCTCGTGGATGAACCAGCGCGCCATCACCTATCGCCGTTTGCACGACATTCCGGAAAGCTGGGGCACTGCGGTCAACGTGCAGGCCATGGTGTTCGGCAATATGGGCGACACATCGGCCACCGGCGTTGCCTTTACCCGAAATCCTTCTACCGGCGAACGCAAGCTCTACGGCGAATTTCTCATCAATGCGCAAGGTGAAGACGTCGTCGCCGGCATCCGCACACCGCAGGAAATCACCGAGGAGGCGCGGAAGGAAGCCGGCTCCGATAAGCCTTCCATGGAGAAGGCGCTGCCGCACGCTTTTGCCGAGCTCAAGCGCATCCAGGCCGCACTCGAAAAGCACTACCGCGATATGCAGGACCTCGAGTTCACCGTGGAGCAGGGAAAACTGTGGATGCTGCAGACGCGGAGCGGCAAACGCACCGCGAGGGCCGCGTTACGAATTGCCGTCGAGCTGGCGAAGGAGAAATTGATCAGCCGGCAGGAGGCGGTAACGCGGATTGATCCTTCTGCGCTCGATCAGCTTCTGCATCCGACCATCGATCCCGCAGCCGAGCGCAAGGTGCTCGCCACCGGTCTACCGGCTTCGCCGGGCGCCGCCACCGGGCAGATCGTGTTTTCGTCCGAAGATGCCGAATTGCTCAAGAGCCAGGGTCATAAAGTGATCCTGGTGCGCGTGGAGACCTCGCCGGAGGACATTCACGGCATGCACGCCGCGGAAGGAATTTTGACGACACGCGGCGGCATGACCTCACATGCGGCGGTGGTTGCGCGCGGCATGGGGAAGCCATGCGTTTCCGGCGCGGGCGCGCTCCGCGTCGATTACCGTGCGCAAACGATGACGGCCGGCGGCACGACGCTAACGAAGGGAGATGCCCTGACCATCGACGGCTCGACCGGCCAGGTGCTGCTGGGAAAGGTGCCGATGCGCGAGCCCGCGCTCGCCGGAGAGTTCGGAATCCTGATGAAATGGGCCGATGCCGCGCGCAAGCTGAAAGTGCGCGCCAATGCCGATACGCCCGCAGACGCGCGCGCCGCCATCAAATTTGGTGCCGAGGGAATCGGGCTTTGCCGCACCGAGCACATGTTCTTCGAGGAGGATCGAATCCGCGCCGTGCGCGAGATGATTTTGGCGGAGGATGAGAAGGCGCGCCGGCTTGCGCTCGCCAAATTGCTGCCAATGCAGCGCGCCGATTTCGTCGAGCTGTTCAAGATCATGGGCGGCCTGCCGGTGACCATTCGTTTGCTGGATCCGCCGCTGCATGAGTTTCTGCCACAAACCGAGGCGGAGATCGCGGAAGTGGCGGCGGCCATGGGCGCCGATCCGAAGAAACTCGCCGACCGCGCCCGCGAGCTGCACGAATTCAATCCAATGCTCGGCTTCCGCGGTTGCCGCCTTGCCATCGCCTATCCGGAAATCGCCGAAATGCAGGCGCGCGCCATTTTCGAGGCCGCAATCGAGGCTGGCCGGGCGACCGGCAAGACCGTGGTGCCGGAGATCATGGTTCCCCTGATCGCCAGCAAAGCCGAACTTGATTTGGTCAAAGAATGCATCGACGCCACGGCCAAAACAGTCGCGAGTGAAGCGAAGGCCTCCGTCAAATATCAGGTCGGCACCATGATCGAATTGCCGCGCGCCGCGCTCAAAGCAGGCGAGATCGCGGCGACCGCCGAGTTCTTCTCCTTCGGCACCAATGACCTGACGCAGACCGCCTTCGGCATCAGCCGCGACGACGCGGCGAGCTTTCTTGGAATTTACACGTCGAAAGGCATTCTGCCGGCCGATCCTTTCGTGTCGATTGACCGCGAAGGCGTCGGCGAGCTGGTGCGGATGGCTGCCGAGCGCGGCCGCAAGGTCCGGCCCAAGATCAAGCTCGGCATTTGCGGCGAGCACGGCGGCGATCCTGCTTCGGTGGCGTTCTGCCACGAGATCGGGCTCGACTACGTGTCTTGCTCGCCGTTCCGCGTGCCGATCGCGCGGTTAGCGGCGGCACAGGCGGCTCTGGGCAAGGTCGCCCGCTCTGAGGGCTGACCGACGCTATACCGCTACGCCGGCGAGAAAGTCCTCGATGTGCCGGCGAAGCTCTGCAACGGCAGTTTCCACGGATTTCGAGGCATCAAGCGCCACTTCCGCCGAAGTGTGGGTTTGGCTGGCCGCACCGGCGACGTCGTTGAGTAGGTGAGCCATAGTTTGCGTCGCATGAGCCGCACTTGCCACATTGGACGAGATGTTACTTGTGGCCGCGCTTTGTTGCTCGATCGAGGCTGCAACCCCGGAGGCATAGTGCTGAATTTCCTGCATGCGCTGGGTAATGCGGCGGATCGATTCGACGGCGCTTGCGGTTGAGCCCTGTACCGCGAGGATCTGTCCGGCGATCGCCTCGGTGGCCTTGGCCGTTTGCACGGCAAGCGATTTAACTTCGGAGGCGACGACGGCAAAGCCGCGGCCGGCTTCGCCGGCGCGTGCCGCCTCGATTGTGGCATTGAGCGCCAGCAGATTGGTCTGCTCGGCAATGGTCCGAATAAGCTTGACGATATCGCCGATCTTCTGCGCGGATTCAGCAAGCGTCATCATCTCGCCGTTGGTGCTCTGCGCTTCCTTGACCGCCATGTGCACGACGTTGTTGGTCTGCGTGATCTGGCGGGCGATTTCACCGATTGAGCTCGACAATTCATCGGTCGCAATCGCCGCAGTGTTCACGCCTTTTGTCGCCTCGTTCGATGCCGCCACTGCGCCATCGGCACAGAGCGAATTATGATTGGAAGCGGATGAAAGAACGACCGCGGTCGATTTCATTGCCGCCGCACTATCGCCGAAGGTTTTGAGCAGCGTTTCCATTTCGCCGCGGAATGCAGCGATCACCGCGTCGATCACGTTCCGCCGCTTTTGCTGCTCGGCCATGGAGTCATGCTGCTGCCGCAGTAGCAATTGTTCGGTGACGTCTTCGTGTGTCGAGACCCAGCCGCCGCCGGGCATCGGCTCGTTAATGGCATGGACCTTGCGGCCGTCGCTGGCTTCGATCAACCACTTCGAAGTCTTGCCCGCGGCGATGCTGTCCGTGATTTCCTTGACGTATTGATGCGGATCGCGGGTCAGGAAGCCGGTTTGTTTGCGGTGTTCCATGAGCGCGAGCAGCGTACAGCCAGGCTTCACCACTTCTGGCGAGAGTTTGTACATGCGAAGGTATTGCTGATTGCAGACCACGATGCGCGTGGCGGCATCGAACATGCACAAGCCCTGCGACATGTAGTTCAGGGCATCAGTGAGCCGGTGAATTTTGAGGGCCATGCGCCGGCCGGCAAAGATGGCAATGACCAATAACAGCAATGCCACGGCGAGGCCGGCGGTTTGCCAGTCCGGCAGGTTAGGAAAGAGCGTGTCGGACATGGTCTCGCGGGTTCGTCTCGGCGGCAAGTATTCCGGATGTGAATTGCCGTCTGGTTAACAAATAACAACAAACGGCGGCTGGAATTCCGCTCCGTCAAGAAGTTCCGCGCTGGCGGCAACGCTCGGCGGCAGATTCTATCGCGATTAACGGGTCTGCAAGGTTAACCGGACAATATCCGAATGTGTCGCATTCGCGCCACTGCGGTAGCGTTTGCTGAGTGTGGGAAGCGTCGCTTCGTTTGAGCTGCGCGAGGGGTGATGGTTGCGTTAGCGTTGCGTAAGCGGCCGGCGAATGGGTTCTCCGGGCTGTTCTGGCTCAGTGCAGTCTGCACGGCATTGATGCCGACCTCGATCGGCTATCAGGACCTTGCTGCATTCTTTGCACGCCAGCCGGGTGTCTCCCAGCGCTGGCGTGATCATCTGATCGCTTCTCCATTTGGCACGATCCACGCCGCGACTTTCAGCTTTACCCGGCCAATCGGAACGGCGATGCCCGAACTGATCGGCCCCCAGCCCGTCAATTTCGACCCGCGCGCCTTCGACGTGAAAGCCTGGCGCGGCGACGATCTGCTGATTGCTCCACAAGTCCAGGAAATCGCGTACCCGACCGTCAATCGCCGCCTCAAGGGCGATCGTATGCCGCTGCCGCAAAGCGCTCCGGGTCCAAACGAACCCGAGAGCTTGCCGGCGCTTCAGCCAGTCAATGCACCGTCGACGCCGCCGGCTGGCCGCCCGCCCATATCGATGAAGCGGCCGAAGAGCGCGGAACGGCTCGATCCGACGGGATCAGATGCGACAAGTGACGTGATTGATCAGCGACCGTCGGAGATGCGCGCCGAGGAGACGACCGGCGCAGGTGCAAACCAATGCCATGGAACAGCACGAAGACGCTGGCGATGCGAACGCCGGTGACGATGGCGCCCTGGCCGATTCGCCGCCGGAGATCACAACCGCCAGCGAAAATAATTCGCCCGAGCCGGAATCAGTGTCGCTTTCCTACCTGAACGAAGATGCAGCGGAACGCGACACGCAGATCTATTTTGGCATTGCCACGATGGGCCCGCGCGACGGACTGCAACAATGGGCGCCCGGTGCGGCACCCGTGCCGGTATCGCCGGTTGTCGATCCGGAGATGAAACTGTCTGCTCTCGCGCCGTCGGCCGACGCCGGGCCCGGTGGGGAAACCGTGGCCGGGAAGGGAAACACCAGCAGGTTCGAAAGCCCGGCTGCTCGTCTCGGTCTTAGTGGCAAACCGCGCGCCAAGGCGGAGAAGTGCATCGCCGACGCGGTTTATTTCGAGGCGCGTGGCGAGCCGTTGCGTGGACAGATGGCGGTGGCGCAAGTGGTGATGAACCGCGTGTTCTCGGGGCGTTATCCAGACAACGTCTGCGGCGTGGTTTATCAGAACGCCAACCGGCATCTCGCGTGTCAGTTCACCTTCGCCTGCGAAGGCAAGGATCTGAGCCGCATCGACGAGCCGGACATGTGGGAGCAAGCCAAACGCATCGCCAAGGACGTGCTCGACGGCAAATTCTGGCTCAGCGAAGTCGGTCACGCCACCCACTATCACGCCTACTGGGTGCGCCCGAGCTGGGTGAACGAGATGGCGAAGCTCTATAAGCTTGGCGTCCACACCTTCTACCGGCCGCGGGCGTGGGGTGATGGCTCGGACGCGCCGATTTGGGGGCCGGTGAAGCAACCGGCGGCCGCGATCAAGACCCCGGAAGCGGACGCTTCGCCGACTGTTCGCCTGCTAAGAGGACGCAAAACTGCGAGGCTGTAGGGTCCGCTGTTTTCCGGCGTCCAATTTCGGTTTGCCGATTTGCGGTTCTATAGGTTGCGCGCTTGCCGTGCCACGGCGATCCGCGCATGCTTCAGCGCGGCCAGGAAATGAGGGACGGAAGCATGGCGGCGTTCAAGGCAATCGTCATCGACAAGACGGAAGGCGGCCAGACGGTCCGGCTTACCGATTTCGACGAGAAGGATTTAATGGACGGCGACGTCACCGTTGCGGTGGAATGGTCGACGCTGAACTACAAAGACGGGCTCGCGCTCACCGGCAAGTCGCCAGTGGTGCGCCGCTTTCCAATGATTGCGGGCATTGATTTCGCCGGCACGGTCGAAACCTCTTCGCATCCGGCGTGGAAGGCGGGCGACAGGGTGATCCTCAACGGCTGGGGATTGGGCGAGACCCATCTTGGCGCCTTTGCGGAAAAGGCGCGCGTCAAAGGCGACTGGCTGGTACGCCTGCCGGAGAAAATAAGCGCGCGCGACGCCATGGCGATCGGCACCGCGGGTTACACCGCCATGCTGGCGGTGATCGCGTTGGAGCGGGCCGGCGTTGTGCCGGCACGCGGGCCGGTGATCGTGACCGGCGCAGCAGGAGGAGTCGGTTCGGTCGCAATCGCGATCCTGGCGAAGCTTGGCTACACGGTCATCGCCTCGACCGGGCGGCCGACGGAGGCTGACTATCTGAAGGGCCTGGGCGCTGCCGAGATCATTGAGCGCAAGGAATTGACCGGCGCTCCGCGAACGCTCGGCAAGGAGCGCTGGGCCGGTGGCGTCGACGCGGTTGGTTCGACAACGCTCGCAAATGTGCTGTCGATGACACGCTATGGCGGGGCGGTTGCCGCCTGCGGCCTTGCCGGCGGCATGGATCTGCCGACCAGTGTGGCGCCTTTCATTCTGCGCGGCGTGTCGTTGATCGGCATCGACTCAGTCATGTGCCCGCTGCCGATGCGGCAAGAGGCTTGGCGCCGACTGGAAACCGACCTCGATCCGGGTAAGATCGCGGCGATGACCTCGGAAATCGGACTCGGCGATGTGATCGATGCGGGCGCGCGCATTCTGGCAGGTGAAGTCCGCGGGCGCATTGTGGTAAAAATTCGATAAACGGTGCAGATTATTTCATTGGCCGGCGGGGACGTTATGGTAAGGGGTCGGTTAAGAAATGGCGTTAACATAAGGCTCAAGTTCAAGGTGGAGTCGTACATGTTGCTGCGCGTTGCGGTTGTTTGTGCTTGTGTTTTGGGAGCTGCCCCGGCAATCGCCGAAGAGCTCGCTCCGGATCAGGCTAGAGCGTTCGTCGTCGGCAAGCTGTTCGCCTACACTTGCTTTGACGGCACCGCCGGGATGGGCCGTATCTTCTCCGACGGCTCTGTGGTCGGAACCATCCGTCCGGGCGGTCGCGGCGAGACCCGTTTCGCTTCCCTGCCGGCTGGCACCATCAAGGTCGAGGGTGGCTCGATGTGCGCGCACCTCTCCGGCCTGCCGATCGAGCCGTGTTTCAACGTGCAGCGGATCGACTACCGGAGTTTTCGCGGTTCAATCTCCGGCCTCGGCTTTGCCTATTGTGACTTCCGCCAGCACAATCCGCGCGCTCAGGTGATAACCCGAGCGTCGGCGTCGCCGCGGTCATTGCCGATCGCGACATTACGGCCGGCGATCGAAGAGTAGCGGGCGTCGTCATTCCAGCTCGAGCCGGAAGGGCGTGGCTTCGGTGGCCATGACCCCGCGGCCGATCATTTCAATCGCCGTTACCATGCGGCCATCGCGGCCAAGCAGCCGGTCGGCCAGCGATACGATGCGGATGTTCGGCGTGGCCGTCGGCGAAGCGCGCCGCAGCGCGCGCGCAATGCTTTCTTCGTCGCGGTGCGGATTGAGTGCGCAGACGCTGGCAAACGCGCTCGCCGTCGAGCGGCTGATTCCGGCGTAGCAGTGCACGACCATCGGCGCCCGCCGATCCCAGCGGCGCACGAATTTGAGCAGATCGGCAATGTGCTCCTCATCCGGCATGATGTAGCCGTCGAGCGGCGAGCTGATGTCGTGCAGCCGCAGCCGCAGATAATTTTCCTCCACCACCGCGCTGGGACGCTCGATGACGACCTCGTCGCCGATCAGCGATACAACGTGGCGGGCGCCGGTGTCTTCGACCGTCCGGTGCAGCAGCGAAAGCGGGCAGACGTGAATCATGGAAGGCAACGGCAGCTGGGGTTCGGATTATGGAATCGCATCGCACATTGCGTAGTGTCGTATAGGTCCAGCGCGCGGCACAAGTATGACGTTTACTCAGTCATCGCCAATGGCACCGGAGCGTTGCGACGGTAGCTAATCACCTTTGACAAACAGCTTATTAAATCTTTCGAGGTAGCGCGCTTGCGCAATCTCGGCCGGCCAGGGTTTTAGATAGTCGCGCTCGATCGCGGCAGAGATCGCCGGTTCGCGGCCGAAGAATCGTTGCGCTTCCTTGGCATCGAACCCGGCGAGGCGGGTTGATTCCAGGTATGCCGCCGCGCGATCAGCGGCTTTGATCAGGGCATTGAGCTCCGGCGGCGAGTTTATCGGCAAGCCGAAGCGACGGTGGATCGCCGCGAGCAGCCGCCGCTCGACCGCCTTGTAGTCGCCGCCGATGATCGCCTTGAACGGCGAGATCATATCGCCAATGACGTATTCCGGCGCATCGTGCAGCAGTACCGCCAGCCGCCAGCTGCGCTCGAGCCGCGGCATCGCGCGTCCGCGCCAGCGTTTCCACCAACAGGCAGTGCTGAGCGACGGAAAAAATATTTGGTCCAACCGTCTGCCCGTTCCAGCGGGCAACGCGGGCGAGGCCATGCGCGATGTCTTCGATCTCGATATCGAGTGCTGAAGGATCGAGCAGGTCAAGCCGCCGCCCGGACAGCATGCGTTGCCAGGCGCGAGGCGAATCCGGGCGAGATCGCTTGACCATGATCGGGAGGCTAACGGCCTCCCGATCATTCGCAAACAGGCTTGGTGTATAAAGGCTAAGCCGCAGCCTTCTTGCCCCACAGGCGCTTGGAGGCGATGTCGGCGCCTTCGCGCAGCGTCTTGAGCTTCAGCCACACCACGTCTTCGGCGACCCATTCCCAGCCGGCGAAAGTGCCGAAGCCGCAGTCGACGCCGGCGATGACGCGCTCGCGATCGCCGATCGCCGCGACCGCAGACTCGATGCGCTGCGCCACGACTTCCGGATGCTCGACCAGATTGATCTTGGAGTCGATGACCCCCGGAATCAGGATCATGTTGTCGGGGAATTTGTGCTTCTTCAGCGCCGCATATTCGTGCTGGCGACGCGCGTTGGCGAACTCGATGCCGAGCGCACCGACCTTGGCCTGATAGAACGCCTGCAGCAGCGGCTCGAGGCCGATATCGAAGATGTGCGGCCCCTCCCAGTTGCCCCAGCAGACATGCAGGCGCACCCGGTCGCGTGGAATGCCCTCAAGCGCCTTGTTCAGCGTGGCGATGTGGGTCTCGACGATCTTGACGTAATCGGCTTCCGACTTGTCCTGGAACAGAAGCACCCGTTCCATGGCCAGATCGGGCGCGTCGATCTGAAGGACGTAGCCGGCGTCGACCACCGATTTGTATTCGTAGTGCATCTCGCGCGCGATTGCATCGAGGTACGCT
Source organism: uncultured Alphaproteobacteria bacterium (assembly GCA_963826945.1). Taxonomy (GTDB): domain Bacteria; phylum Pseudomonadota; class Alphaproteobacteria; order Rhizobiales; family Xanthobacteraceae; genus BOG-931. The sequence goes on from CAWGYY010000003.1 coordinate 182,811, forward strand.
TCGTAGGTCGAATAGTGTGCATTAAGCATCGTCGTCGCGATAATGCCGGGCGACGGCTCGGCAAAGAAGATTTCCGGGAATGGCGGCTTGATCGCGTCAGCGTGACGCTTAACGCGAGCAAGCTCCGTCTTGATCGCTTCCTTGTCGTTATACTTGAGCTCGCCGATACATTCCGGACACCCGAAAACCTTGCCGGTTTTAGGAATGCGCGCCATGAACTTTTCCGTAAACAGCGGCAGCTGGATCCATTCCTGCCCGAACGGACGCTTCAATTCACCACCAAAACCGGACATTCGCTTCGGCACGTAGGTCTGAAAACCCACGCGGCCCTGCTCGCCGTCATTGGCGACATCGACGCCGGCCCAGCGCTGCTTCTCCATCACATGGGCGACGCGTTTTTCGATCATGTCGGTCAGCTTGGCCTGATCGACCTTCTCCCCGGCCTCGTCGGCAATCAGGGCGTCGTTAAGCTCTTTGCCGCGTGGCAAGCTGCCGGTGTGCGTAGTCAGGATGTACTCGGCGCTCTTCTTCATCAATTTCCTCCCAATGACTCAAGTTTGTTCGGCGGGCAAAGCGTTCTGCTGCCAAAACTGTCTTGCGGATTATGCCAGCCAATCACAGCCAGGCGCAAGACGATGGTTCAAGACGAGCAACGCGCATAAGCCAAAGCCGTTTTTTGATGCGACCCGGGCATGGTACGCGGAACGAGCTTGATGTGAAGTGGGCCAAGCCCACAAGCCCAAGGGCCGCATCCCACGGTCAATCTAAAGATTAATTCTGCGACCGGCACGGTAGATTTATGCTGCAGAGCTTGGCACCGGCTGCAAAACCAGAGTATTGTTCAGGCGCACAAGGTCATCTGGGAATTTCCAGCTGCCACGAACGTTAAAAGCTGCGGCGCTGCCACGGTCTAAGTGTTCGGTCAGACTCGGTCAAATCAGATGCAGCAGGGGAGGAGTTAATGTTGTCATCACGCAGTCTCGGAGTCGGCGTTTCCGCACTGGGCTTGGCGTTTGCCGTTGCCACTGTGGGCTATGCCGACATCATGAAAGTGAAGCTTTATCCGGAAAAGAAAGGGAGCGTCGCCGACTTCCAGCCGATCTCCAAGTTCTGCGGCACAAAGCCGCTTAAGGTCGCACTGTCGGACGGCTGGGGCGGCAATTATTGGCGCCACATCCAACGCGCCGAATTCGAGGATGAAGCGTCGAAGTGCAAGAATATCGCCGAGGTCCGTTACACCGACGGCGAGTTCAAGCCTGAGAAGCAGATCGCCGATATTGAAGGCCTGATCGCGCAGAAATATGATGTGATCGTCGCCTTCCTCGATACCGGCGCTGCGATTTTGAAGGCGACGCGTGAAGCAACCGGGGCAGGCATAGCGACCATTCCATTCTCGACCGGTGAAAGTTTCCCCGGATTGGGCAAGGACTACATCGGCCGCGTCACCGAAAGCCAGAGCGAGGTCGGTGCACAGGCCGCGGAGTGGCTGGTGAAGACGCTCCACGGCAAAGGCAACATCATCATGTTCGGCGGCACGCCGGGCAATCCGATGACGGCGGCGCAAGTCGTCGGCTGGAGGCCCGTCTTCGCCAAGTATCCGGGCATTAAAGTTCTTGAAGCCGAACCGGTACCGACTATGTGGGATCCGGCCGTAGCGCAACAGAAGACCGCGGCGCTCATCGCCAAATATCCGCAGATCGACGGCATCTATAGTGAGACGGTAGGCCCGATCCGCGCCTTCGTCGCCGCCGGCAGGCCCATTCCCGCCTATGTCGGCCAGTCGCTCATGGATTTGAGCTGCATCACGGCCGAGCATCCGGAGATGAAGATGATGAGCATCGATGCTCACACCTGGATGGTGCGTAACGCGCTGCGCAAGGGTCTTGCCGCCGCCAATGGCATGGACAACAACGAGCCGAGCCTAATCAAGCTGCCATACTCCGAGGACACGACGTCGAAGGATCCAAAGCTCGCACTGAAGTGCGACAAGTCGATGCCGATGGATTCGATCCCGTCGTCGATGCTGAGCAAGGCGCAGCAGATCAAGGCGCTGGGCGGCAAGTAAGTCGTCCCGCCGTTTTGTCTTGTGATCGCCCGGTCCCCCCATGGGGTCCGGGCGATCTTTTGACGTTGTAGTGCGACCGCGCGGCGTGCTGTTGTTTGATGCCCAAGGTTTCGCTACTGCATATTCCTTTCCACCGCGCGGACGGGGTTCGGCGAAGTTGAAGCCGGACTAAAGCCGGCGGAAGTTCGGGCAGCCGCGCGGCATGCGCGGTGCGGGACCGGCGGCGGGTTGCCGCTACCGCGCTTGAGTAGGGGCGGGAATGACGACATGGATTGAGTATCGGACGATTACCCTGCGGGTGCCATGGCCCAGCAGAGATCTGCCCGAACTCCCGCTGGCGGGAAAAGCCTTCGTCGCCACAGCGCTTCTGGTCTTAATCGGCGGTATTGCCGCGCCCAGCACCATCAGCGTCGCGGCTATTCTTTCCACGTTGCCTTACTTCGCTATCCTTGCCGTCGCCTCTATCGGTCAGCACCTCGTGATCCAGCAGCGCGGGCTCGATCTGTCGACCGCCGGCATCATGTCGTTTGTTGCGGTGGTTGTTACCAAGCTGCCCAACTCTTCTACCGATCCCGTCGTCGTCCTTTTCTATATTGCGGCGGGACTTCTGGTCGGGGCGGCAATCGGCGCATTCACTGGCCTGATCGTCACGTTGTTGCGGGTTCCGCCGCTTGTCACGACCATCGGCGTCAACGCCGTTCTGTTCGGCCTGACCTATTTCGTTTCGACCGGCGCGTCGGTGCAATCGCCGCCGATGATGGTGAGCTTTTTTGTTGGACAATTTCTCTTTGTGCCGGCGACGATTTGGGTATTGCTGCTGGTGGCGGCGGCGACGGTGTTCGTCCTGACGTTTACGACGGTCGGGCGTCGCTTTATCGCGGTCAGCGTCAATCCTCCGGCAGCGCACGCTGTGGGAGTGCCGCTCAAGATCTACCGAATTCTGACTTATACGGTCGCCGGCCTTATGTACGCCATCGCGGCGATCATGCTGTCCGGGTATCTGGTATCGCCGACTGTTTTGTGCGGGCTGCCTTATTTGCTCGGCACGATTGCCGCCGTCGTGATCGGCGGCAACCCGCTGGGCGGCCTGACCAAGGGAAGCGTCATCGCCACGGTAGTGGGCGCCTTCTTTCTGACCTATCTCGCCCAGCTCGTGACGGCGCTGGGTTTTGGCGGATCAGCCGAAGATTTGGCCGACGCGATCATTGTGCTGAGCGGCGTGGCGCTTCCCGAGATCACGCGGCGGCTCCGCCATGCATAGCGTTGTCCGTGCATCCGCGTTGCCGGTCACGGCGCATGTGCCGATCATGACGCTTGCCGGCATGCGCAAGAGCTTCGGCCCTGTCCAGGCGCTGAAAGGCGTTGATGTTTTGATCATGCCCGGCGAGGTTCATGCCGTCGTCGGCGAGAATGGCGCCGGCAAATCGACCCTGATCGGCATTGCCGCCGGCGTGCTCCGTGCCGACGCTGGCAGCATCTATTATGGAGGCAAGCACATCGCGAGGCCCGACCCGCGCCAAATGCGCGAGGACGGCGTCTCGGTTGTCTATCAGCATCCGGCGTTGGCGCCCGATCTCACCGTGCTGGAAAATCTGCAGCTCGCCGAACCCTCGCTCGCCGGTCCGGGGGGCGCCGCCCAGGCGGAGCGCATTTTGGCGCGAATCGCGACCGACGAATTGCGCATGCCGGTCGGGAAGCGCGTCGCCGAGCTGTCGTTGGCACAGCTGCATATTGTGGAGATCGCACGTGCTCTCGCCACCAACCCGAAAGTTTTGTTTCTGGACGAGCCGACCGAGCCTCTACAGCACGCCGATGTGCGCAAACTGTTCGACCTGATCGGCGAATTAAAACGCGACGGCGTCGGCATCGTTTATGTGTCGCATCGCCTGCACGAAGTCGATGAACTTGCCGACCGCATTTCGGTGATGCGCGACGGCGAGATCATCGACAGCCGTCTCGCCGAATTCAATTACCTCGGCGGAAATTGTGGCGCTGATCGCCGGCCGACCGCTTGGCCAGATTTTCCCCGCCAAGGCGAACGTGGTTGGGGCACCGCTATTCGCCGTCAGCGGGCTCAGCGGCCGCGGTTTCGATCAGGTCGACCTTGTTGTGCACGCCGGCGAAATCGTCGGACTGGCCGGCATTGAAGGTGAAGGCCAGCGGGAATTCATCCGGGCCGCCGCCGGCATCGATCGCCGCACCGGGGGCGAAGTGCGAGTCGCGCGCGTCAGGATTTCCGGTGACACGCCGGATGCATTTCGCAAGGCCGGCGTCGGATTTATTAGCGACGATCGCCACACTGAAGGCGTGTTTCTCAACCTGACCCTGCGTGAGAACCTCAGTCTCGGCTTTCTGGAATCGATTTCGCGATATTGCGTGATCGACCGGGCGGGCGAGGCGGGCCGCGCTAAGAAGATCACCGAGGATTTGCGGATCCGGGCCGCTTCCATCGAATCCAAGCTCAACGAGCTGTCCGGCGGCAACCAGCAAAAGGCGCTGTTTGGGCGCGAGATCTCGGCAAAACCAACGGCGCTGTTGGTCGACGAGCCGACCAAGGGTGTCGACATCGGTGCGCGCAGCGAAATCTACCAGCGGCTGCGAGCGATCGCCGACCAGGGCGTAGGCGTGCTGGTATCATCCTCAGACGGCATCGAGCTCGAGGGTCTTTGCGATCGGGTGCTCATTTTCGCCCGCGGCCGCGTCGTCCACGAATTGACCGGCAAGGCTGTTACCGACGCCGCGATCACCGAGGCCAACCTGACCGCGACGGTGTCGCGCACCAGCAAAGCACCGGGCGGCGTCCACAGCCGGCGTTGGCGCGAGTTTGCCGCCAGCGATCATTTTCCGGCCTTGGTGCTGAGTGTCCTCACTCTCATCATTCTTGGCGGCACGCAGGCTTTGAACCAGTACTTTCTTTCGCCATTCAGCATCAAAAGCATTCTGTCGTTTCTCAGTATCCTGACGTTTGTCTCCAGTGCGCAACTGGCAACAGTCCTGGTCGGGGCCATCGATCTTTCGATCGGCCCGCTGGCAGGCCTTTGTGTGGTGCTCGCATCGTTTCTGACGCCCGATGGTGTGGCCACGGGACCGCTCGCGGCCGGGATCATCTTGATCCTCATGTTCACGACTGGCTTCGGTTTGTTGCAGGGCTTGCTGATTACTTCGCTCCGGCTGCCGGCAATCGTCGTAACGATCGCCACTTTCATCGGGCTGCAGGGCATCTCGCTGCTGCTGCGGCCGATCGCTGCCGGGACCATCGACGACGCCATCTCCGATGCCGCCCAGTTTCCGCTCTGGATTCTGCCGGCCGGACTTGCGTTGGCCTTGGTGATGGTGGGCGTTGCCGAATGGCTGCTTTATCGCACTGCATTCGGCAGGACCTTCCGCGCCGTCGGCTCAAGCCCGCTGGCAAGCCATCGGCTTGGCATCGACAGTCAGCGCCTGACCTGGCTTGCTTTCGTCATCTCGGGGTTTTTGACCGGCATCGGCGGGCTGATGCTCGCCGGACAGGTCGGAATCGGCTCGCCCTCGACCGGCACCGATTACACGCTGATGACCATAACGGTGGTGGTGCTCGGGGGCGCCAGCGTTGCCGGCGGCCGCGGGTCGTTCGTAAGCATCCTTCTTGGCGCTGCTTTGGTGCAAGCGACATCGAGTGCGTCGTCTTACATCAACGCCAATTCGTCGGTGCATTACACCGTAATCGGCGGCTTGACGTTGTTGGCTGCGATTTTCTTCAGCATTGCTCGCCGCCGTACCGCCGGCGCGAGACCAGAGTAGATCGGCGGCATGGCCCAACGACGTCAGCAGCGAACAATGTACATTGAGCCGAGCGAGGCGGGAGCGTTGTACGCTTTCCCTTCGGCAATAACCGCTACGATTTGAGTTTCTGTACGGCTTCGTGGCGGTAGCAGGGGATCAGATGGTCGTTGACCATGCCGACCGCCTGCATGAAAGCGTAGACGATCGTCGGCCCGCAGAACTTAAAGCCCCGTTCCGCCAACTCCTTTGACATCGCCCGGGAGATCGCCGTGTCGGCCGGAATTTGCCGCATGGTGCGGAAGCGGTTCACCTTCGGCTTGCCGTCGACGAAGTCCCACAACAGCTTGGAGAAGCCCGGTCCCTTTTCCATAATCTCGATCCAGCCGCGGGCCGAAAGAACGGCACCTTCGATCTTGGCGCGGTTGCGGACGATGCCGGCATCCTGCATCAGGCGCTCGACCTTTTTCGGCGTGTAGCGCGCGATTTTCTCGGGGATGAAGCCATCAAAGGCGCGGCGGAAATTCTCACGCTTGCGCAGGATCGTGATCCACGACAGGCCCGCCTGGAAACCGTCGAGCACGAGCTTTTCGTAGAGCGCGCGGTCGTCGTATTCCGGAACGCCCCATTCCTCATCGTGGTACGCGAGATAGAGCGGATCGTCCTTGGGCCAGGGGCAGCGCACGATGGATTGGGCGGGCGAGGGCACAGCTGCAATCATTCGGCGGCCTTCGATCCTTCGGGAAACGCAAAGCGGGCCCAATCCGGCTTGCTGAGCCGGATCGGAACGCCGCCGGCAACGAGCGACTTGCCACGCGACAGAGCTTCCGCTGCCCGGTCGAGGCGCACAAGGGCAAGCCCGTGTCCCGCCGCGCTTGAGCCCATGGTGCCGACCTGTCGATCGCCGGCCATGACGGCGGCGCCGCGGGCTGGTGCCGTGCCGTCGAAGCGGACCGATAAGGCGCGCGTGCGGGCGATGCCGCGGTGCTCCATGCGCGAGACCACCTCCTGGCCGACATAGCAACCCTTGTCGAAATCGATGCCGCCAAGCTGATCCATGTCGGCTTCGTGCGGGAAGGCGTCGCTGTAGCCGAAGTCGACACCCCCCTCAGGGATGCCAAGCACAATCCGGTGGGTTTCGTATTCGGCCGGATCAACCATGGCAGCCCCAACCTCTGAGGCTGCGTCTGCGGCGCGTTGCGGCGGCAGCATAGCTCGAAGCCCGAGCGCCGGCAGGCGCGGATCCGGATACCAAAGGCCGATGCTGGCCGTTCCTTGTCCTTCCCATGCCGCCAGGACGCCAAGGACCTCGGACAAATCTTCGACCATGACGCGAGCGCGCAGCTTGTAGAGGTTAAGCTTGCCGACCACCGTCGTGGTGAGGGACCTCGGCAGGTCCAGGAAGAAGCCGCCGCCATCCTGCGCCGGTGCCTCGACGACGAAGAAGTCTGCGATAATCTTGCCCTGCGGCGTTAACAGCGCACAGAAGCGTGCCGCTCCCGGTGCGAGCTTCAGGATATCCGCGCTGACAAGGCCATGCAGAAAGCTGCGCGCGTCGTCGCCGGCAACCTTAACCACGCCGCGGCCGGGAAGCAGGGCGGCCTTCATCGGGGGAACCTTCGGGCCATCAACTCAAACTAGGGTGCAGCGCGATCGGCCTCAAGAGCTTACGCCCGGCGAATGCGGAGTTGTGGACGGCTCAACATTCAGATTCTTGGCGGGTTCAAAACTGAACATACAGACCACCCGGGCGACCCTGGCAGCCAGCATATGCGGCTACCACGCACCGCGAGCGCTTAATCCGCGGCGGGCGCCGTATTCAAGACACAAATGCCCGCGACCAGAGCGAGCATTGCGGTGGAAAATCTGGCAGCGGATTGGTGCTATTGCCGTGGCAATTCCACGGAGAATTCGCCATTGCGAATTCGCGGCGCGAGCCGTTCCGCGTAGCAGGCGGCCGGTTCCTCGCCATAAGTTGAAATCAGTTCTACCAGCGCGAGGAAAAGTGCGGTCTGAGCGAGGCAGTCGCCCTCGATGCCGTCGTGATGCGCCTCGGCCCAGGCCTCTTGCAAATAGCCCAGTGCCCGCCGTTTCTGGTCGTGATCGGCCACGTTTTCCCGTGCCGCTAAGATACGCGTCGCCGTGGTCATTACTGTTGATTGTTGCCGAAAACCGGCAACGTCCCTGCCTCAAAAGAAGTTAGCACGGCCCAATCAGGCGTTAGACCGAACCTTGAGGCAGGGTTAATACCGCTGGCAAGGGGCTAATTGGCGTAGCGGGCGGTGATCTCGCGGGCAATTTTTGCGCCTTCGTCGAGGTAGCGGCGAATAGCGAAGTTCGCCGCCGGCGTGCATGTGCGGTAGCTTTGTTGGAAGGAGCGATAGCCGCGGTTGAAGCTCGAGACCATCTGGTCGTGACGTTCGCCGGAAGGCGCCTCGGCCTCGATCAGCGCTTGCGCTTCGTTGCGCCATTTCTGACCCTCGTTCGTACCGCAAATGCCGCGCAGGAAGTGCAGCGCGCCGAGAATTTCGGAAAGCCGTTGCATGTCGCGGTCATAGGGGGCAGTCCGCGGCGGGGGCGGCGCCTGCGGTTGCACCTGTTGCTGCGCCCTTGGCTGAGTTTGCGACTGCGGTTTGGGCTGCGCTTGCGGCTGGGTTTGCGGCGAAATGATCTGTGCGCGGGCGCTCGCCGCGCCGAGGCAAAGAAACAGCAGGAGCAAAGTAGAGGTGCGTAGCATCGGTGCAGCCAACATATGGCTTCAACCAACCCGACAGCAAGCAGCACCCGTCGGCGTGATTGAGGTGATTCGAGTTAGCGCAACGCGGCGATCAGCTCGCCTGCTGCAGCGACGATGTCCGCAAGTCCTTCGGTGGTCTTGAGCCCGGAAAGCTCGGAGGGCGCAAGCCACAGACTCTCGGCCAGTTCGTCATTGAGTGAAATCTCGCCTGCGAGCCAACGCGCGGCGAAGGGTAGAATGACAAAATGCCGCTCGACCCGTCCACTGTCGTCGCGGGCGATCACCTGGCGATAGCCGGCGAGCCCGTGCGGTTCGATTTCGAGGCCGGTCTCTTCACGGACCTCGCGCACGACCGCCTGGATGAGCGTTTCACCTATTTCGACAACACCGCCCGGAAGGGTGTAGAGGCCATTTGCCGGCGGTTGAGCCCGGCGAACGATCAGCACGCGGCCGTCCCGAAAAATGGCGGCGCTGACCGCAACATAGGGCCGCGTCGGATAAATTCGCGCTTCGGTACTGTTACTGGTCAAAAGCACGATCCATTTAAGCTACTATCGGGCACATCGCGGCCGATGTGCCAAAACAAGGCCTACGCTTATCGCAATGTGCGCACGTTATGTCATCACTTCACCGCCGGGTGCGATCAGGGCGCTGTTCGGCTACAGCGAGCTGCCGAATTTTCCGCCGCGTTACAACGTGGCGCCGACCCAGCCGATTCCGATCGTGCGGCTTGTCGATGGCAAGCGGCAGTTTGCGCTGGTGCGGTGGGGGTTCATTCCCGCATGGGTGAAAGATCCGAAGAAATTTTCACTGCTCGTGAATGCGCGGGGTGAATCGGCGCTCGAGAAGCCCGCGTTCCGCAATGCGATGCGGCGGCGGCGCTGCCTCATTCCGGCGGACGGCTTCTACGACTGGCGCGACGGCGTGCCGAGACGGCCTTATTTCGTGCGGCCAAAGAACTCTGACGAACCGATGGCCTTTGCCGGACTGTGGGAAACCTGGACCGGTCCGAACGGCGAAGAGCTTGATACCGCCGCGATCGTCACGACGCGAGCTAACAAAACGCTCGCCGCCATCCATGACCGCATGCCGGTCATCGTACCGGCGGAGGCCTTTGATCTTTGGCTCGATTGCGCTGGGGATGACGCGACAGCCGCGGCGGCGCTGATCGCGCCGGCCCCCGAAGCGCTGCTCGAATGTTATGAAGTCTCAACCGCCGTGAACCGCGCGGTAAACGATGCGGCTCATCTGATCGATCCCGTGGCCGGGACAAAACCTGACCAGTCCGAACCAGCCCAGCAGCCGCTGCCGGCTAAGAAGCCTGACGAACAATTGTCGCTCTTTTAAAGCGCATTCCGGCCTAGCGTGCGCCGCGCGAAAACTGCGCTTTTTCCGCCGAAGCCTTGACCACCGGTATCTCTGCGTCGGCGAGCGGCTGCATCCACCGCTTTCGCTTGAGAGCCGCGGCGATAAAAGGCGCCAGCTCCTCGGATTTGCGCGCCTCCATGGCGGCCGCCTTGGCCTTGAATTCAGGCATGACCTCAGTGGCGAAAAGTTCGAGCGCCTCGCAAATGTGGTCGTGGCGGTTGCGCCCGGCCTGTTGCAAGAAAATAACCTGGTCGATGCCGTTGTCCTGAAATCCCATCAGGTGCTTGCGCATGTCATCCGGGGTGCCGATGCCGGATGAGTAGGCGCCGACCCGTTGCGCTGCCGCGACGACCTCTTCGGTGCGGTTGCCGCGGTCCCTGGTGAAATCCGCCCAGAGCGTGCTGCGGCCCGGCACCGTATCGTGGGCGACGAGCGCGTTGAGCGCGTAGCCGAAGAACTCGAAACCTTCGAGGCCGCGGCGAATGGCTTCCGCCCGATCGTGATGCACCGAAAAGCTCGACACCATGGCGATATTGGCGTTGACCGCATGGCCCAGCGGTACGCATGCGTCGGATTTGATGATGCCGTAATAGATGTCGGACCACAGCCGCGCCTGTTCGGGTTCAAGGAATGAAAAGGCGAGCGCGCCGACGCCATTTTGTGCCGCGATCTTGATGGTGTCGCGGTTGGTGCAGGCCATCCACATCGGCGGGTGCGGCGATTGCACGGGCTTCGGCAATACGTTCCGGCACGGCATGGCAAAATACTTGCCCTCAAAGCCGGGGTAGGGCTCGAGCACCATCATGTTGGCAATCTGTTCCGCAGCCTCAAGCGCCATGGCGCGCTTCTCTTTGGCCGGGATCTTGAAGCCGCCCAGTTCGAGCCGCGTCGCACCTTCGCCGATGCCGAAATCGAGCCGGCCGTCGCAGAGAATGTCGAGGGTGGCGAGACCTTCGGCGGTGCGCGCCGGGTGATTGTAGTTGGGAATGACTTGCCGGATGCCGTGCCCGAGCCGGATATTTTTCGTGCGGGCTGCCGCGGCCGCGAGGAATACTTCCGGAGCGGAGGAATGCGAGTATTCCTCGAGGAAGTGATGCTCGACTTCCCACGCGTAATCGAAGCCAAGCCGGTCGGCCAGCACCACTTGTTCAAGGGCGTTGTGAAAAAGGTCGCGCTCGTCGCCCTTGTTCCAGGGTCGCGGCAGTTGGAGTTCGTGAAAAACTCCGAAACGCATTGTCCTCCCTTTGCCGAATATTGTTAGCCGCCGGCCGATGCGATGTCGAGGAGCCGGCAGCGACGCCCCAAGGATCGGCGTTTTGAGCTTACTTAGAATTGTCGACGAAATGACGACTTTTAGTTTGCTAAGAAAAACAAATTTTACGCCGGCATATCAGGCAGCGAGACGGAACATTGCGCGAAAATGCCGCGCTGCTTTAGCTTGATCCTCCCGCACCGGAGTGTCCTATCCTGTTGGCCAAGTCGTCTCCATCCGCTCAAGAATTGGAGCGCCGACTATCGTTGCCGGCATAATGGTTCGGCAACGAATTGGAGGTATTCGGGCACGGCCGCTTGCGGCGAGATTAACAATTGCCAACAATGCCTTCAGCTTCCTTACATCCCGTGTGTGGGACTTTTGGCCGGTGGCGATTTCGCAAATGACAAACGACAAGAAGGAGGAGTTGCTATGGCTAGCCTGAGAATTGTTGCTTTTGCTCTGGCCTTGCTCGGTTCGAGCCTGCTGGTCGGGCAAGCGTCGGCGGCTATGCCGGTAAACGGCTTGACGGAAGCCAGCAAACAAATCAGCAGCGTTGACAAAGTCTGGTGCTGCCGAGGCTGGCGCGGCGGCCGATGGGGTTACCGTGGATGGGGTTACCGTCGATGGGGCTACGGCCGATGGGGTTATGGCTACCGCCGATGGTGGGGCCCCGGTCCCTATTGGGGCCGCCCCTACTGGGGCCGTCCGTACGCTTATGGGTATGGGTGGCGCCGCTGCGGCTGGCGTCGCTGCTGGTGGTAACTACTGTCGGCCGAGCCGGCTGATTGCGGTCAGCCGGCTTCGGCATAAGGCAAACGGCCCTCGACCGTTGATCCCGGTCGAGGGCGTTTTTGCTTTTTTGGCGCTACAGAACCTTGCCGGGATTGAGGATGCCGTTGGGATCGAGCATGCGCTTGAGGTCGCGCATCAGTTCGAGGGCGACCGGGTCTTTTACCGTCGGCAGCAGATCGCGTTTCATCACACCAATGCCGTGTTCGGCCGAGATCGATCCGCCGTATTTCTTCACGACCGCAAAAACCACTGCATTCACTTCGTCCCACCGCTTGAGGAAAGCTGCCTTGTCGGCCTCCGCCGGCTGCATCACGTTGTAATGGATATTGCCGTCGCCGAGATGGCCGAATGGCAGCGGACGCGCGCCGGGAATGAGCGCCGTCACGGCAGCGTCGGCCTCCTTGCAGAAATGCCGGCACAGCGGCGACCGGTACCGAGACGTCATGCTTGATTGAGCCGCCGACGTGACGTTGCACCTCGCCGAACATTTCGCGGATGCGCCAGAATGCTTTGGCCTGTTCCAGGCTGTCGGCGATGGTGGCGTCGGCGATGAGGTCGCGCTGCAGTCCCTGCGCCAGAACATCCTCCATAACTTCGCGCAGTCCGCTTTCGGCTTGCGAGGAGAGTTCGATCAGCACGTACCAGGGGTGGGGAGCGGCGAGGGGATCGCGACTGCCGGCGTCGTGTTGCAGCACAAATACCAGGCCAGCACGCGACATCAGCTCATAGCTCGTGACACCGGCGCCTGCACGATCGGTGGCGAGCGTGAGCAGCGCGAGCGCAGCTTCAGGCGAACGCACGCCGACAAAAGCGGTCTCGACGGCGCGCGGTCGCGGCACCAGACGCAACACCGCTGCGGTGATGACACCCAGCGTGCCTTCGGCGCCGATGAACAGGTTCTTCAAATCGTAGCCGGTGTTATCCTTCTTCAGCTTGTTGAGGTTGTTGAGGACGCGGCCATCGGCCAGAACGACTTCGACGCCGAGCGCGTGCGAGCGCGCAATGCCGTAGGCAAGCGCGGCGACACCGCCGGCGTTGCTGGAAAGGTTGCCGCCGATCGTGCAGGTGCCTTCCGACGGCAGTAACTGCGGATAGAGACGATCGGCTGCCGCGGCAGCTTCGCGGGCGTGCTGCAAGGTGACGCCCGCCTCGCAGGTCATGGTGTTGGAGATCGGGTCGACCTCGCGGATGCGATCAAGCCGCGTCAGCGACAGCACGATCTCGTTGTTGTGCGGTGTCTGGCCGCCGACCAGTCCGGTGTTGCCGCCTTGCGGCACGATCGGAGTGCCGGTGGCATTGGCGAGTTTGAGAATTTCCGCGACCTCGGTGACGGAACCGGGCCGCAGCACCATTGGCGAGCGCCCGCGATAAAGGTCGCGCATCTCGACGAGGTAAGGCAGCTGCGCCTGCGGATCGGTGATGGCGTATTTCTCGCCGACGATGGCGGCGAAGCGCGCGAGCAGGGCGGGATCGGTTCCGCTTTTCGGGGGTTTATCAAGCATCCGGCGTTTCCGGTTGGTAGGTGATCGCCCGCCACAAAGATGGCAGTCGTCTCATTGGCAGGCAAGAACGCCGTTGCCCGCCTCACCTCCGTGCCGACGGAGCTCCTGCAAAAGGAAGAGCGGTAGCGAACACCGCGCGCAGCAAATGAACGCTGTTGTCAATGCTTTCCTTGCGCCACGTTTCGCCTAATGTGCGGCCGCGCGGCACAGGCGGTCGTTGATCGCTTCGCCCAGCCCTTCATGGGGTACCGGCATCACGGCGATCGCTGGTGCGCCCGCGGCATCAAGCACCCGCAGGTGCGAAAACAGATTGGCGGCCGCCTCGATAAGGTCGCCCCGCGCCGACAGGTTGAGCACCTTCTGCGCGCCGCCGGCGCCTTCTGCCGGTCTGCGTCCGAACGCAAGCAGCGCTTCGCCGGGCTCTACCCGGCCGACATCGAGCCGAAGCCGCGTGCGAGGCGCATAATGCGCAGCCAGCATGCCGGGAGCCAGCGGCGCGTCCTCGGCACGCGGCGAACCGGGCGGCGCATAAGCAAGTTTTTGCTCGAGCACGCCTTCGATCGCGGCACGCGGCAGGCCCCCCGGCCGCAGCAGGACCGGCTCGTCGAGGCAGGCGATGATGGTGGATTCGACGCCGACCGGCGTCGCGCCGCCGTCAATAATGAGTTCAATGCGCCCGGCCAGATCGGCCTGCACGTGTTCGGCGCGGGTCGGCGAAACATGACCGGAGCGGTTGGCGGAAGGCGCGACCACCGGTTTGCCGAACGCCGCCAGGATATCGCGGGCGACGCTGTGGTTGGGAACGCGCACGGCGATGGTGTCGAGCCCGGCAGTCGCCAGGTCGGCAACGCGGCATCTGGGGGTTTTGGGCAGAACCAGCGTCAGCGGACCTGGCCAGAACGCTTTAGCAAGCCTGGCCGCCTTCGGATTAAAGCGGGCCAACGCCTGCGCCGCCTTGAGATCGACGACGTGAGCAATGAGGGGATTAAACGCCGGGCGGCCCTTGGCCGCGTAGAGCCGAGCGACCGCGCGGCCGTCGGTGGCGTCGGCGCCAAGGCCGTAGACGGTTTCGGTCGGAAACGCCACCAATCCGCCGGCAGCGAGCACGCGCGCGGCCTCGGCGACGGCAGCGGCATCAGCCTTCAAGACGCGTGTCGTCAGCGGGGCTGTCATTTAAGTCCTCCGGTGCCTAGATAGCCGAAACGGCCGCCGCTTGCAGCCCCGCCGGGCCGACTGTATAAGCGCCGCCGTGTGGCGGAGTGTAGCGCAGTCTGGTAGCGCACCTCGTTCGGGACGAGGGGGTCGCAGGTTCAAATCCTGCCACTCCGACCATCAACCGGCCTTTTCCAGCAAATAGTCCGGCCCAATTGCCCCAGGTATGAATCCTGGGGCGGATGGAACGATTGGCTCGGTTTCGCGGCGGCGCGCCGGCGGGCATCCCGGTGGCGCTGCATTTCAAGATCGAAAAAACGATCTCGCCCGCATTGCTGCTTGAACAATCAGAGAGTCGCTGATTCAGTGCTGGAAACTGATTCGCTGCGGCATGTCTTCGAATGAGCGCCCAGGCTGAACGCGAATGCTATCATGCGGCTTTTTCGGAAAGCACCGAAACGCGATTGCGAGACGTTTTTGAAGCGTTTGATAAATTAGAAAGAGAATTGCTGCAGCACATCGAGCAATTGCGCGACGCGGGATGGTTGGGTGCGGAAAACGAATTTACGCCTGCTGCCGAGCCGGTCGACTATGCGGAAGACAACGACGATACGGGTTATGTGTTGCGGTAGCCCGGTAGTGGTCGCGTCGCCAAATTAAAAACCGCTGCGACGCACTATTGCACCAGCCCGTCGGCTTCCCGAGTACTGCCGCACCAAGTGCCGCGCGCGTTCTGGCGTCGGGCGCTTACAAATATCTTGCCTTGAGATCGACTGTTGTCTCGGCGCCGAGATGCTCGAAGTTGGCGGCGAGCCATTTGTCGGCGCGTTCGCGGCCGATCTCGAAAAGATGCATCAGGAATTTCCAGTCGGCGTTCATTTTGCTGGAACCGGCCAGTTCTCTGATGATGTCCTCGGCTTCGATGAGGTGGATGAACATGCGTTTGCCGCCGGTCAACTTGCCCTCGTCGATCATCTGCGTGACGAAAGCGATGGCCCGCATTTCCCGCATCAGCGATGAATTGAAGCTGATCTCCTGCATGCGATTGAGGATGGCGCGCGAGTTGGTCGGCAGTTCGGCACGTTCGGTCGGTGTCAGGTGGACGAGAAGGACGTCGCACAACTCGCAGGCGTAGATCACCGGAAAGATTGCCGGATTGCCCATGAAGCCGCCGTCCCAATAGGCCTCGCCGTCGATCACGGGTGATCGCATCATGAAGGGCAGGCAGGCCGAAGCGAGCACGTGCTCGGCGGTGATTTCTTTGTTGGGGAATACCGCTACCTTGCCGGTGCGCACGTTGGTCGCGCTCAGAAACAGCTTCACCACCTGTTGGGTGCGCACCCGCTCGAAGTCGACGACCTCGTTGAGCAGGTCGCGCATCGGATTGGCATCCATCGGATTAAGCTGATAGGGCGACATGAAGCGGCTGATGATATCCACCATCACATAGCCGGGGGAATGATCGAGCCCGAAGTTCGGGTTCATCTTGTCCAGAAAAGAGGGCGCGATGATGCTGGCGGATGTCGTGTCCGACATCTTTTTCCAGAACGTGTGCATGATCTTTCGCGCCCCTTCGCGGCCGCCGGCCGCCAGCCCGTCGGCCAGCAAAACCGCATTGACGCCGCCGGCGCTGGTTGCCGTGATGCCGTCGAAGCCGATGCGGTCGTCCTCGAGCAGGCGGTCGAGCACGCCCCAGGTGAAAGCACCGTGACTGCCGCCGCCCTGGAGCGCCAGGTTGATCATCTTCTGGCCGGTCATCGGCGTACTCGCCTGGATGTCGGCGGACTTAGGCTGCGCGGTCATGTTTCCCCCCTAAACGGGCGCTGCGGTATCATTATTGGCTGGGACGCTTTCCCATATGGCAAACATCGACCGGCCAATGAGCTTTCCGCCATCATGGCAGCGGCTGCGGCAAACGCCATAGACGCACGCGCCCTGCTAACGTCAATATGATATGAATGTGAACCGCGCCGCGTCAAACCGGCATTTCATCGAAATAGCGGCCGGCAGGCTCGGGCCCAAAATCCTCAAACAGCCCGGCACGTCAGAGTTCGTCAAGATTTGTTAGCTATGTTGCACTGCCGTACCCGGAATCGGCATCGCCATGAGTTTACCTCCAGCCTTCGAGGTTCGCCTCGCCGCCTATGGAATTACTCCCGCGATCGACCGGGACCGGCGTGAAATCTGGGCTCTGCTTGACTCAGAATTTGATGCCATCATGCGCGCCCACGTCGCGCGTGTGATCAAGTACGCTCCCACATACGAGCCTATCTTCAGCAAGCATAAAGCAACGTTCCTCGCCGCTTACAGGACGTACACGACGAAACTCTTTCTCGAGCCTTTTGACGAGCGATGGGCGGCCGACGCCGAAGCCCGGGCAAAGTTCGAAATCGAACATCAGCTCGATATGCGCTCCAGAGGAGCTATTTCGGCATCGATCCTCTCGGCGGCCTGCGGAATTATCGGCCGGCGGCATCGCTTCTCGGGTCGTAAAGCAGCTCACCTTTGCGATGTAGCCATGCGCGTCCTATTGATGGATGTCGCCAACGCTGTGGCTTGTCACACCAATCTAGCGGCACATGACACCAGAGCGAGAAGCGACGCGCTCGCTGTCGCCGTCGAGGATTTTGGTCAATCTATCAATGATGTTCGCACCGCGACTACCGATGCGGTGGAGTCTCTCGAAGAGACTTCGGACCGCTTAACCTCGTTTGCGGACGCTGCTGCGGCTCAGGCGCGAACCGCCTCCGGTGTGGCGGACGACACGGCGACCAGTATCGAAGGTACGGCGGCAGCAACGAAAGAGCTGCTGACCTCAATTGCCGAAATTCGCTGGCGGGCGAGCAAAAGCGCCGAGATGGCTCATCACTCGGTAAAGCACGCTGAGTCAACCAATGTGATCATCCGCTCTCTCTCCCAAGCAGTAGAAAGGATAGGTTCGGTTGTCGGTTTGATCTCCGACATCGCAGCGCAGACCAACCTTTTGGCTCTCAATGCAACGATCGAGGCGGCGCGAGCCGGGGAAGCCGGCCGCGGTTTTTCGGTGGTTGCGTCGGAGGTTAAGTTGCTTGCTACCCAAACCGCAAAGGCAACCGCCGAGATCAGCAATCAGATCGCCTTGATTAGAGACGGGACACAGCGGGTCGCGGCCGGTATCGAAAGCGGCGGTGAGACCATCGGCAATATTGCCGCCATCGCGGAAGAGGTTGCTGTTTCAGTCGACCGGCAGGCTGCTGCGACAGACAAGATCGCCGAAAGCGCCAATCATGCGGTCGCCAACGCCCACATGGTGGCCGACGCCCTCAAGACAGTAGCCGATGCAATCGCGCGTACTCAAACCGATGCTGGCGCAGTGCTGAATCTATCGCGCAATCTGGCAGGTCGAACTGCTTATCTGGAGCACGGCATGAACGGCCTGTTCTCAGCCGTGGCGAAGCACGTCGGTGGGGTCAAGGACTTTATCGTTCTCAAGTGAGCACCGCCGGCTATGACCTGGCGGAACTTCATGCGGAGGGCGTCGCCAAGCTGCTGCCCGAACGCGGTCATCGACATGCTGCTCGGTTGCGCTATGGCCTTGGTCGGCACTGCTGTGGCGTTTCCACGCGCCGCACTCGCCGACGGCACGGCTGAAGACCCCAAGGATCGGTTGGCGGTCGATCGGGATGACGGATCGAACTGAGCGC
The DNA here is from genome assembly GCA_963826945.1 of uncultured Alphaproteobacteria bacterium. Classification (GTDB taxonomy): domain Bacteria; phylum Pseudomonadota; class Alphaproteobacteria; order Rhizobiales; family Xanthobacteraceae; genus BOG-931. The sequence goes on from CAWGYY010000003.1 coordinate 201,124, forward strand.
CTGTGTGCATCGCCGCGTGCAGGATTGCCGAGCCTTAAATTCAGTGGTTACTGGCTGCCGTCATGCCGACGCGTATCACCATCCGCCGCCCCGACGACTGGCATCTTCACGTTCGCGACGGCGAAATGCTCAAGGCCGTCCTGCCCTACACGGCAAGGGAGTTCGGCCGGGCAATTTTGATGCCCAACCTCGTGCCTCCGATCCGGTCTCGGGAGGAGGGGATCGCCTATCGTGAACGCGTCAAGGCGGCTCTGCCGGCCGGGTCGCGCTTTACCCCGCTGATGACCTGTTATCTCACCGACGAAACCGATCCCGACGACGTCGAACGCGGGTTTCGCGACGGTGTTTTCACCGGCGTGAAGCTTTATCCGGCGAACGCGACCACGAATTCGGCCGCGGGCGTTTCCGACTATCGCAATATCACGCGCGTGCTGGAGCGCATGGAGAAGATCGGCATGCCGTTCCTCATGCATGGCGAGGAAGTCGGCCCTGAGATCGATATTTTTGACCGCGAGGCGGCATTTATCGACCGCCGGCTGTCGAAATGGGTGAAAGAATTTCCCGGTTTGCGGATGACGCTGGAGCATCTTTCGTCGAAGGACGGCGTTGATTTTGTTGCAAGCGCTGCTCCGCAGGTCGGCGGCACCATCACGCCCTATCATCTGAACCTGACCCGAACCGACTGGCTCGGCGCCGGATTAAAGCCGATGATGTATGCAATGCCAGTGATCAAGACCGCAAACGACCGCGCGGCGTTGCGCAAAGCCGCAACTTCAGGAGCCGCCTGCTATTTTCTCGGAACCGATTCCGCGCCGCATCCGTTTGCGCGCAAGGTTGCGATCAACGGCGTGCCAGGTATCTTCAACGCGCCGGTAGCGCTTTCGACCTACACCAAGGTGTTTGAGGAGGAGGGCGCGCTCGACAAACTCGAAGCCTTTGCGTCGCTCAACGGACCGAAGCATTATCGGCTGCCGCCGAACGAGGATAACATCGTGCTCGAAAAGTCGCCCTGGACCGCACCGGTCGAGGTTAAAGTCGCGGGCCCCGATGAGCGGACGCTGCTTTATCGCGGCGGCGAGACGATCGAATGGAAGGTGGTCGGATAGATTTTCTCCGAAAGGCACGGCGGCGCAGCAGAATGAAGAGAGCGTAATGACCGGCTTTGCCGATAAAAAAGTGATCGCCGAACTGACGGCGAAGATGTTGATCGAGGTGGAGGCGGTCCGGTTCATGACCGAAAAGCCTTTCATTTTCACCTCGGGCTGGGCCAGTCCGGTTTATACCGATTGCCGGCGGCTCATTTCGTTTCCACGCGTGCGGCAAACACTGATCGATTTCGGTGTGACGACAATTGAACGCGAAGTCGGCTTCGAGCAATTCGACGCGGTAGCCGGGGGCGAAACTGCCGGGATTCCTTTTGCCGCCTGGATGGCCGACCGCCTGATGCTGCCGATGCAGTATGTTCGCAAGAAGCCGAAGGGCTTCGGCCGAAACGCCCAGATCGAAGGACATCTCGAGGCCGGCGACCGTGTGCTTCTGGTCGAAGATATGACCAGCGACGGCCGCAGCAAGGTCAATTTCTGCAAAGCACTGCGCGAAGCCGGCGCCAGCGTCGAACACTGCTTCGTCGTTTTCTTTTACGACATCTTTCCCGAGGGAAAGAAAATCCTGACTGATCTCGGCGTCACGCTGCATTCGCTCGCGACCTGGTGGGACGTGCTGGAGGCTGCGAAGAAAAGCGGCCAGTTCGACAAGGCCAAGCTAAAAGAAGCCGAGAAATTCATGAAGGATCCCGCGGGCTGGTCGAAGGCGCATGGCGGCGTCGCCCAGGCTGCTGAGTAGTCGCCACGCTTTTGCACCACGAGACGTGGACGGGCTCGAACAAGTCCGGCCATGACGGACGCAAGCAATGCCCGATCAAATCGCTGATGTCATTGTTGTCGGCGCCGGTAATGCCGCGTTTTGCGCGGCGCTCGCGGCACAAGAGCGCGGCGCACATGTGTTGATGCTGGAAGCTGCGCCGGAAGAGGAATCCGGCGGCAACAGCCGCTTCACCGCTGGCTCGATCCGCGTTGTCTATAACGGCACAAACGACATCAAAACCCTCGTGCCCGATCTCACGCCGGCGGAAGTCGAAAGCACGGATTTCGGCACCTACACCGCCGATCAGTTCTTCGATGACATGGCGCGCGTCACGCAACATCGCGCCGATCCCGACCTTGTCGAGCTGCTGGTCACGCGCAGCTTCGCGACGCTCAACTGGATGCGCGAAAAGGGCGTCCGCTTGATCCCGATCTACGGGCGGCAGGCCTTCAAGGTCGAGGGCAGGTTCAAGTTCTGGGGCGGCCTGACAGTGGAAGCGGTTGGAGGCGGACCGGGTCTTGTCGCGATGCTCACGGCTGCCGCGAAACAACGCGGCATCGAGATCCGCTACCGGACGCGTGCGCTGGACCTTCTCTACGACGGTACTCGGATCGAAGGCGTTCTGGTTCGCGGTGACGGCGTCATCCAGGAATTGCGGGCGAACGCCGTGGTGCTCGCTTGCGGCGGTTTTGAAGCCAATTCGGAATGGCGCACCCGGTATCTTGGGCCGGGATGGGACCTTGCCAAAGTGCGCGGCTCACGATTCAACACCGGCGACGGTATCCGCATGGCGCTCGCAATCGGCGGCAGCCCGCGCGGCAACTGGTCGGGCTGTCATGCCGTGCAATGGGAGATGAACGCACCGGAGTTCGGCGATCTTGCGGTCGGCGATCAATTCCAGAAGCACTCTTATCCGTTCGGCATCCTGATTAATGCGACCGGGCAGGCGTTTCGTCGACGAGGGCGCGGATTTCCGCAACTACACTTACGCCAAATACGGCCGCGTGGTGCTGGAGCAGCCGGGTCAGTTTGCCTGGCAGATTTTTGACCAGAAAGTGAAGCATCTCCTTCGCGACGAATACAAAATACGGCAAATCACCAAAGTAACGGCGAACACCATCGAGGAGTTTGCGCAAAAGCTCGAAGGTGTGAACGCCGCCGCCTTCCTTCAAACCATCAAAGAGTGGAACGCGGCGGTACGCACCGATATTCCGTTCAATCCGAACGTCAAGGACGGGCGTTGCACGCAGGGCCTTGTCATCGACAAAAGCAATTGGGCGAACACAATCGATGCGCCGCCTTTTGAAGGATACGCGGTTACCTGCGGCGTCACCTTTACTTTCGGCGGGTTACGCATCAACACCGATGGTGCGGTGCTTAATACCGATTACCAGCCGATCCGCGGCCTCTATGCCGCCGGCGAACTCGTCGGCGGCCTGTTTTATTTCAACTATCCGGGCGGCACGGGACTGATGTCTGGCGCGGTATTCGGCAGAATCGCCGGGGCTTCTGCCGCAAGTGCTGGCGGGCTTCAATGAGCAGCCCGTGGCCGATCGAACTACGCCTGCACAAGGACCGCAAAACTCTCGCGGTTAAGTTTGACAATGGCGAGAGCTTCGAGCTGCCGGCCGAATACTTGCGCGTGCGCAGTCCAAGCGCCGAAGTGCAGGGCCACTCGCCCGCCGAGCGCCGCCTCGTCGCCGGCAAGCGCGATGTGAAGATTCTGGAGTTGGAACCGGTCGGCAATTATGCAGTACGACCCGTGTTCGACGATCTGCATTCGACCGGGATTTTCAGCTGGGATTATCTTTTGGAGCTTGGCCGCAATCGGGAAGCTTACTGGCGTGAATATCTCGGTGAGTTGAAGGACAAGAAACTGTCGCGCGATCCGGCGGCAAAATAATCCAGCGATGCGGTCCGCTCACTTTTAGGAAATCTGTGCGTTGTGACGAAAGATTTGCTTCAAGCCGTAAGGATAAGCACATAATCACGCGCACCAAGCCATAGTGCGGGTCGGGTGAGCTTTTGAAGGGGCTTTGTCATGGGCAATCTGTGTAGGAATTTTCTCGCCAATGAGCGTGGCGCTACCGCGATCGAATATAGCCTGCTGGCGACCGGCATCGCGGGCGCGATTATTGCGATCGTCTTCGGCCTTGGCACCAATCTCACCGCTACTTTTTCGAGCGTCTCAAGCGCTTTGAACTAGCCGGCGCGCCGCTTCCCGCCAGGATACTGCTCGTAACGATCGGTCAACTTCGGTCCGGCATCATCACGGACAGTGTCGGGGAGGGGCGTATGATGGGACGCCTTCCGGCATCAGGACGGCTGCAGCTCCTCTCCCTCGGGGCGGCGGCCGTCCGCTTTTAGTGCGGACGCGAAATCACACGCTGATTTTCGACGAGAATCGTCCGCCGCTCGCGTTTCGCGGCTTCTCCGGTTTGTTACGATTTTACCGCCAATGGTTGACAAAGTGTTGCTAGGAGAGCGCGACAGCCTTTCCGGCTGCCCTAGCGCGTTCGGAATCGGTCAACTAGCATCCTCAGTGGTGTGAAGTGGCAACAACGCCACGGAACAGGGAGGAAACCAATGAAGATCAGTGGATTGACCGCAATAGTGCTGGCGACTGCGCTGCTCGCCGCCGGGTCAGCTTCGGCGCAGCAGCCGCAAGCGGCCGCCCAGAACCCGATGGAGGCTGTGCCGGAGAAGATGCCCTTCAACACCCCTTACGGCGCGCCGATCTCGCTGGGGAAAGCGCAAGCCGCAATTGCGGCGGCCATTGCCGAGGCCAACAAGCGCGGCTGGCAGCTCAATGTCGCCGTCGTGGATTCCGGCGGTAATCTGGTGACTTTCGCACGCATGGACGGTGCACAACTCGCGTCGATCGCGATCTCCGAACACAAAGCCCGTGCGGCAGCAAAATATCGCCGGCCAACAAGGGCTTTTGAAGAGGGCGTGCAAAAAGGCGCCAATCTGCTTCTGACGCTTGATGACGTGATTGCCTCGCGCGGCGGCATCCCGCTGGTCGAAGACGGCAAAATCATTGGCGCAATCGGTTGCTCGGGTGCGACCGGATCTCAGGACGAGGTCATCTGCACTGCCGGCGCAGCAACGATCAACAAATAGCACGTGTGGCGCCGCCGCTTTCCCCGGTTGAGGAATTGGCCGGCGCCGAAACTGACAAAATCTGCCGGGGCGCAGCCCCGGTTTTTTCGTGGGGGTGGCAAAAATGAAGCGACGTGAATTCATGATGCTTGTCGCCGGCGCACCGGCCTGGCTGTTGCCTTGGTTGCGATCAGCGCGTGCGCAGGATCCGGCGCCGCCGGATCAGGCCGCGGCCAATCAAATCGGGCAGGTTGCCACGCTGCAAGGCAGTGCGACCGTAACCCGCGCCAAGGCGGCGACCGCCATTGCGCTCCGCGTCAACGACCCCGTCTTCAAGAACGATACGCTTGCGACGGCCGCCAACTCCACGCTCGGTGTCACATTTGACGACCAGACGACGTTCAGCCTTTCGCAGAACACGCGGATCGTTGTCGACGAATTCGTCTATCGCGGAGGGCGGCGCCGCCAACGCTGCCTCCTTCAATGTTGTGGCCGGGACGGCCGCCTTTGTCGCGAGCCTTGTCGCCAAAACCGGCAACATGAAAATTACGACGCCCGTCGCCACGCTCGGTATCCGCGGCACCACCGGTGTGATCGACGTCCCGGAACAAGGCGGCGCAGCTGCTCCCGGTAACGCAGCCGACGAACCGAGGATTAAGCTCTACGCCGACGCGGACGGATATGTCGGCCAGATCGAAGTGTTTAATCCCCAAGGCGTGCGGCTCGGCGCGCTGACACAAGGTGCGAGTGCATTTGTTTTTCGGCCAGGGGCCGGCGGCAGGCTGGAGGCGGTGCCGTATCAAATTCCGCCGCAAGAGGCGGCGCGGGACCGCGGCGTGCTGCGACGCTTGTTCGCCTCGTACAATATCGGCCGTCGCAAGACGCTCGAACGGCATCGCAGGACAAATCAACATCGGAACAATCCGCGGCAGCCCGGTCCGGCACATGGCGGGAACTCGCGCGGGTCGGGACGGGGTCGTGGTCGCAACCGAAACTAGGTGCCGTCGCCACCCGGCCGCGTTGTTTGGTATGAAGGCGGCCGGCAGGACACCGATTCGGACACGATGATTGTTCTACGAGGTAGCCGCCTCGCCGCGTTGCTGGTGGCATCGATCGTCTTCTGGCCGCCGGGACTTCAGCGCCCAAGCAGCCGATGAGGCTAAACACGCGTTGCCGGCAGCGGCGCTGTCCGACGCCATGGCGCAGTACCGCCGCGCTTTGGCCGAATACCGGAGCGCCTGGGCGACCTACAATGCCGTGGCCGAGGCGTACTGGCGATCGATAGCGGAAAAGCGGCATGTGCGAAGCGCAAAGCGCACGAACCACGAGCCGATTTCGCTCGACGACTATGTGCTGACGCAGCCGCCGGTTTATACCGGCCCGCCGAAGCCGCGCGATCCTTCAAAGCCCGAAGAGGCGCCGACGCCACCACCCTATGTGCCTGTGGTGGCCGATTTTCTCGGCGCAGCGCAGCGGGAATTCAAATTCGTCCCGCAGATGCCGCAAAGCGAGAGCGAGTTCAAACGCGCTTACGCCAGGACGGCATTGGCGGCAGGCCTGACCAGAGAACAGATAGTCCGCATTTACGGTTTCGAGGCGGGGGGAAACGGAGATTACGATGTTCAAGCCGGGCTTGAACACAACAAGCGAGCGCGGGCGATCACCACGGCGCTGGGTTATAACCAGCTGCTGTCGACCAATACCGTCGAGATCATGGCCGAGAACGGCAGCCACTTTATCAAGAGTCTGATGGCGCGCGCCGCCCTGTCATCGGCCGCCGAGAAGCAGGCGTTGGAACGCAAGATTGCCGTCATGCGCAAGATGGTCAACTTCGCGACCAGCGTTCCTGACGACTGGAACCAGCATGAAGTATTGGGGAACACGCCGAGGGGCCTCGCTGTTCACGCCATGAACCTGGATTTAGACGTCGGACCGTTGCTGCAAACCCAAAAGCTGCTTGATTCTGTCGTGTTCGCGCGGCGCAGAGGATTGGACCGGACGCTCAGTGCCTCCGAACTGGAAATGATGAACCTGACCGGCGACGGCAACGGCTACGATATGATCACGATGCCGTTGGTCTGGCGCGACCAGGTGCCGACCTCGAATTTCTTTCAGCGCAGCGGCTATCAGGACAACCCGGTCGCGCGGCGCAACAACGTGGTGGCGAAATTACTCGCGGTGACCGACGCACGCATGGATGAAGAGGCGAGAAAACCGGGAGCAAAAGAATTGGCCGCGGCGCTGCATTGATTTGCTGGCGGTGCGATAAGTTCAGCCCCTTGGTACGGATGCCGTATGGATTATGACCGCGGCGTGATTTTGGAACGGGTCGAATGGTGGGCGCTGTAGGGATTGAACCTACGACCTCTCCCGTGTGAAGGGAACGCTCTCCCGCTGAGCTAAGCGCCCGATCCTGCCGGGGCCGGATTTAAGGGGCGGCTTGACGAAAGTGTCAAGCGAAGCGTCGTTGCCGCCGATCAATTCGACGCCGCCCGCGACGCCGTCGACTGCAGGGCTCGAATACGATCCGCGAGCGTGCCCTTACCTTGCTGCGGGGAATCGATCGTAGCGCCGGCCTCGGCTCTGCCGCCGTTGGTGCCGGGCAGCTCGCCGGTTCCTTTGGCTACGGCCGGAGTCCCCAGGGCGAGGATCGACTCAATCGGCGAGTTCGGGCCCTCAAGGGTGGCGGTGAGCCGCGCCACCTCGGCGGCCACATCGTTGATGCGCTCGCGCAGCAGCGCGTTCTCCACGCGCTCGGCGGCCCACGTCGATTCCGTATCACGCCGCATTGACGCGATCTCGCCCTGCAGCTTGGCGCGCTCCTCAAGCGCGGCGGCTAATTGCGCTTCAAGCTGGACGATATCGGCGCGGAACTTGTTGACGGCTCCGCTGCTGCGGACGCCGGCATGGCTCAGCTCTTCACGAAGATCGTTCTCGATTTTTTTCGCAGCTTCAAGATCGGCCCGGAGCCTCTGGACCTCAACTTGACGTTCGGTCAACTGACGGCCTTGATCGCCAAGTCGCGCTTCCAGTTCTTGTGTGCGGCGGCTCAAGACTTCCGCTTCGGTCTTCTGCACCATCAGCTGACGCTCAAGCTCGGCAGTGCGCGTCGCGAGTTCACCGAGCTTGCCGCGCGCTTGGTTCAACCGACTGGCCGCTGCCTCGGCCTCGGTGCGTTCGCGCCCAAGGCGCTCTTCCGTGCCGCGCACTGCACGCTCATAGTCCGCAACGCTGACCTTCATCGCTTCGACCTGCGCGCGCTGCGCTGCAAGTTCGACGCGTTGGCTATCGGCCATGATTGCGCGCTCGCCAAGTTCGGCCACGAGTTTTGCGAGCTCGGCCTCCTTATCAGCGAGCGCGCGCTCCGCGCCGTGCAGCGAGTCCGACTTCGATTTGAATTCTTCTTCAGTAGCGCGCAGTTGATCGTGCAGCTGCCTGTCGCGCGATTCCAGCTCGAAAATCGTTGCGGTCTTTTCTCCGAGTTCTCTCTTGAGCTGGATGATGGCGTCGGTTTTCTTGCCGAGTTCGGCGAGCTGGCCGGTGGTCTTGGCCTTCATCTGCTCGACGCTCATTTCGAGTCGCCGCGTCGACATGGCGAACTCGGCGCGCAGCTGATCCTTGTCGGCACGGATTTCGGCTATGGAAAGCGGTGTGGCCGCTTCGAGGCGCCGCATGGTCAGGCGGACAGCGCGCTCGTGAACGAGTGGAACGAACAGTAGTCCAAGCAATGCCGCAACGAGGAATCCGATCCCGAAGTACATGATCGGTTCGATCATGACACCACTCTTTGAAGCCGTACCGCCGCCGTCCGGCTCACATTGCCACGCCCAGAGGTCGCTGCACGATATTAACCGAAGAATTATCCTAAACTGGCAACGGCCGTTGTGCCAGACTCAACCCTTGAGAGTCGGCAATCGGCGATCAGAACGGGTTCCAGGTGGGATGCCGGGTGAATTTGAGATAGCCGAGATTGGCGCCGAGCCGAAAGCCAACGCCGGAACGAATCGGCACCACGACGATGTCATTTGCCGTTAGTGCCGTCATGCCGAAACCGCCGACAAAATACGCCGAGCCCTCGATGCCGCCGAAGCGTTCGAAGACCGCCTCGGTTCGCGGCAGGTTATAGACGAGCATCATGGTGCGGGCGCCGTCGGCTCCGGCATCAAAGCCCAAGGTCGGCCCCTGCCAATAGACACGGACGTCGCCGGCATTCTTGGTGTACAGTGTTCCGTCGCCGTAACGCAGTCCGCCGACGAAGGCTCCGCCCGCTTCCTCGCCGAGAATGTAGCCGTTCGGTTGGCCCCATTCGCTCACGGCCTTTTCCACGATCGTGGCCAAGCCGCGCGAAACGCCACCGAAGAAATGGTGCCCGGCATCGATGAGCTCGTTTGGCGAGTACTGATTCGCCGGTGGCTGGGCCGGCAGCGATGGCGCGCGGATGACCGGGGGCGGCTGTTCCGGGGGTTGCGCTGGCATCGCGGCCTCAGGCGGCTGTGGCGGGATGGTTTGAGCCGAGACCGGCCCAGTGCCGAGGCAGCCGGCGAGCAGAATGAGCTGGGCCATCAAAACCGACCGCGCGGTGAAGCTCATCAGGCGCCCTCTGTTAACCCCTTGATCACGCACACCGGCTAACTCTCCGCTGAATTCAGCCAACCCACTAAAGCCGATCCGAATCGTCAGATCCTTCGCCAGAACTATGACGGCAGCACGGCAACTACGGAAGCGACACCGCACCGCGATCGCCGCCTGTGCATGCTTACTGCTGGCTTTGCCGATCGCTCCCATCTCGCGGGCCGCCACCACGGAAAGAATTGTGGCCGATTGGCATACGGGTCTGGCAATCGACGGCTATGACCCCGTCGCCTTCTATACCGACGGCAAGCCCGTTCTCGGCAGCCCGGATATTGAATTGTCTTATGCGGGGGCGATCTGGCGTTTTAGCAACACCGGGAATCGTTATGAATTTGCGACCCGTCCGGACGTCTACATGCCGCAGTTCGGCGGCTACGATCCGATCGGCGTCTCGCGGGGCGTCGCCGTGCCAGGGAACCCAAGCCTCTGGCTGATCGCCAGTGGGCGTCTCTTTCTGTTCTACGATCGCCAGCGGCTGGAATTGTTCACCGCTGATCCATCGCGCTTTATCGCCGAGGCAGAGCGCAAATGGCCGGATGTCTTAGGCACGCTCAGCCCCTGAACTTGTCAGTAGCCGGCCTTGAGACTTCGGTTGGCGGCGGCCCGCCCCAGGCCAGGAAAGCGGGAATAGTTAAGGTGGGACTACCGTAGCGCAACGCGCCACCATCGGGATCAACGACGCTCCCGCCGGCCGCGACAAGGATCGCATGACCGGCGGCAATATCCCAATCGTGCGTTGGGGCGAGTTGCGGATAGAGGTCGGCGGCCCCTTCGGCCAGTCGGCAGAACTTCACCGAGGAGCCGCAGCCCACGCGACGCGTCCGCGGGAAGCGATCGAGGTAAGCTTGCGTTCGTGCTTCGAGATGCGAGCGGCTTACCATGACGACGAGTTCACCCTGCGGCTTCGGTCGGGTTTTGATCGCTCGAGGTGTTTCGGCCTGTTGCCCCGAAAATTTGAGTCGCTCGGCTCCGCGCCCGACGATACCGCGCCAGATCAGGGCTTGCGCGGGTGCCGCGATAACTCCGAGGATCGGCGCTCCATCGGCCATAAGAGCAATATTGATGGTGTACTCGTCGCGCCCGGAGATGAATTCCTTGGTGCCGTCGAGCGGGTCGACCAGGAAATAGTTCCCGCCGGTGATGTTGGGTCTTTCGCGCTCGGCTTCTTCCTCCGAGATGATCGGCAATACCGGAGAAAGGTGCTCCAGCCCGTCCCGGATGACGGCTTCCGCGGCTTCGTCTGCCGCCGTCACCGGTGAACCATCGGCCTTGATGGTGACGCCGCCCTGTCCCTGCGACCGAATCGCTTCCGCAGCCGAGATGATGATTTTGGTTAGCGCGTCCGCGAGATCAGGGTAGTCGGCGGGATCGATCGTGGACACGGGCGCTCCCTTGGAATTCGCAACTGCCGATCGTCGGATCGGGCCGGCGGGCGGGGGGCTCTCTAGCACACCGCGGCAACTACGGCACGATTGCCGAATCGCGCGCGCTGTGACACGGACGGACGCCCTCGCGCTATAGCGGAGCTTGCCATGTCCGCCCCTGTTTCTGGTCCCATTGCCATCGGAGCCCTTGATCTTGCCGCGCTGCTTTGCTCCCGGGTCTGTCACGACCTAATCAGTTCGGTTGGCGCGATCGTCAATGGCATCGAGGTGCTGGAAGAAGACAAAGACGAAGAGACCAAGACGTTTGCGCTCGATCTGATTAAGAAAAGTGCGCATCAAGCGTCGGCAAAATTGCAATTTTGCCGGCTGGCCTTTGGCGCAGCCGGATCGGCCGGCGCACAGATAGATCTAGGCGACGCGGAAAAGGTTGCCCGCGGCCTCCTTGAAGACAACAAGACCACACTGGTCTGGAACCTGCCGCGCGAACTGCTGGCGAAGAACCGCGTAAAGCTGGTGTTGAACATGTTACTAATCGCAGCCAGTGCAGTGTCGCGCGGGGGAAGGCTGATCGTCGACCCACGCGCAACGGAGGGCGGTTCACCCGGGTATGTGGTCACTGCCAGTGGACTGAACGCCCGGTTGAACCCGGCCGTAGCCGAACTCTTATCGGGCAGCCCGGCCCATGCCGTGGACGCCCATGCAATTCAGCCGCTTTACGCTGGCATCTTGGCCCGAGACTGCGGACTGACGCTTTCGGCCCAGGGCGACGCCGGTACGGTAGTGTTAACCGCCGGCTAAAAGTCCGCGCTTTGGGCGGCAAAAAGGGCGGCCATTCACCTGACGGCCGCGCTTCCCGCAACCGAAATTAAACGCTTTCGCAACAAACTCCGTACGTCCGAACAGGTGCGTGGGGCCTGACGGCAAAAGCACGCACGCTTGCGTGCGTGTTGGTCACGGCGCCGGTAAGCGCCAGCGGGTGGGCGGACGAGGCGCTTGGGATGGACGACCTACTTCAGGAATTCCTGACCGAGACCAATGAAAGCCTCGAGCGGGTCGACGCCGAACTCGTCCGTTTCGAGCAAGAGCCCAATAACGGGCAAATCCTCGGTAACGTCTTTCGCCTGGTTCATACCATCAAGGGAACCTGCGGCTTTCTCGGGCTGCCCCGGCTCGAGACGCTGGCGCACGCCGCCGAGAACCTGATGGGTAAATTCCGTGACGGGATGCCGGTCACCACCGAAGCCGTCACGCTGATTCTCTCCACCATCGACCGCATCAAGGCGATTCTTGAGGCGATCGAAGCGCAGGAGCGCGAGCCCTCGGGTGACGACCACGATCTTATCGGCCGGCTCGCGACTTGGTCGCAGCGTGAGGATGTGAAGCCGCAATCGCCGCCTCGTGCAGAAGAAGCAGCAAGACCCGGACCAGCGCCAGATCGGCACGAGATCAATGAGGCGAGGGGTTCGGACGCTGCTTTGCTTGAAAAGCAAACAGCCGAAAAGCCGTTGGCCGACATGCGTTCGGCCGAACGGTCCGACGACGAGCGCGAACGCGCCGCCAGCCATTCGATCCGCGTCAATGTCGACACGCTCGATCACCTTATGACCACAGTTTCCGAGCTGGTCCTCACCCGCAACCAGCTGCTGGAGATCGTTCGCCGCCACGAGGACTCCGACTTCAAAGTGCCGTTGCAGCGGCTTTCGAATGTCACCGCCGAACTGCAGGAAGGCGTGATGAAGACGCGCATGCAGCCAATCGGCAATGCATGGCAAAAGCTGCCGCGCATCGTGCGCGACCTGTCCGCCGAGCTCGGCAAACAGATCGAGCTCGAGATGAACGGCGCCGACACCGAACTCGACCGCCAGGTGCTTGAGATGGTCAAAGACCCGCTCACCCATCTGGTGCGCAATTGTGCCGATCATGGCATCGAGAGCGCCGCCGAGCGTCTCGCCGCCGGCAAACCGTTGAAGGGGACGATCCGGCTGGCCGCCTGTCACGAGGGTGGCCATATCATCATCCAGATTGCGGACGATGGCCGTGGCCTCAATGTTGAACGCATACGCGCCAAGGCCATCGAGCAAGGCTTTGTCAGTGAGGCACAGATAGCTGCGAAATCCGAGGCGGATATCTGCAATCTGATCTTTACGCCCGGCTTCTCTACTGCCGCAAAAGTGACCAGCATTTCCGGCCGCGGCGTCGGCATGGACGTCGTGCGCGCCAACATGGAGCAGATCGGCGGCACGGTCGATTTGAAATCCGTGCCCGGCGTCGGGACCACATTTACCATCAAGATCCCGCTGACGCTTGCGATTGTTTCCGCGCTCATCGTCGATGCCGGCGGCGAACGCTTCGCGGTCCCACAGCTTTCCGTGCTCGAGCTGGTGCGCGCCACAAGTGGCGGCGATCACCGCATCGAGCGGATCAAAGACACGCCGGTACTACGGCTGCGTAATAAGCTGTTGCCGCTCATCAATCTGAAGGAAATCCTGCAACTCGGCGGTGGCGAGGTCGACAAAGGCTTCGTCGTCGTTACTCAGGTCGGCAGCCAGATCTTCGGCATCGTCGTCGACGGCGTGTTGCACACCGAGGAGATCGTGATCAAGCCGATGTCGTCGAAGCTGCGGCACATCGCGGCTTTTTCCGGAACGACGATACTCGGCGACGGCACCGTGATCATGATCATCGATCCGAATGGGGTCGCCCAGGTGCTCGGTCGCGTCACGCCGGTCGCGCGAGCCAATGAGACTGAGCTCGATGACGACGTGGCAGCCGAGGAGGACCTGACACCCTTGCTTGTGTTCCGCGCCGGCTCCCAACAGCCGAAAGCGGTTCTGCTTTCTCTCGTGTCGCGCCTTGAAGAAATCGATTGCCGCCAAATTGAAATCTCCGACGGCCGCCATCTTCTGCAATATCGCGACCAACTCATGCCGCTGCTGCGCATCGACACGCAGACCACCATCAAGCAGGAGGGCGCGCAGCCAATCCTGGTATTCTCCGACCATGGTCGTTCCATGGGACTCGTGGTCGACGAGATCATCGATATCGTTGAGCAGAGGCTCGACATCGAGGTGGCGAGCGACAAGCCCGGAGTTCTCGGCTACGCGGTGGTGAAGGGAACCGCCACGGAGATCGTCGACATCGGCCATTTCCTGCCCCAGGCCTTTGCCGACTGGTTCCGGTGGCGGGATGGGCGCTCGGCGGCCCGCTCGCGTCGAGTCATGCTGGTCGACGACTCGGCGTTTTTCCGCGACTTGCTCGCGCCCCTGATCAAGGCGGCTGGATATCACGTGATCGCGGTGGCGTCCGCCGCGCAGGCGCTTGATACCATCAAATCCGGCCCTCCGATCGATATCGTCGTGACCGATATCGAGATGCCGGAGATGGACGGTTTCGAGTTCGCCGCGGCGTTGCGCGAAAATCCAGGCACTTCAGCCGTTCCGGTCATTGCACTGTCGGCCATGGTTTCAGCCGATGCGATCGAGCGCGGCCGTGGTGTTGGCTTCCATGATTTCGTCGCCAAGTTCGATCGGGCCGGTCTCATCGCGGCGATCAAGGAGCAGAGCGGCGACCTGCATCAGGCGGCATGATCGGCAGAACCAATATGCAAAGCGATAACGAGCTCACCGAGTTTGTCACCTTTACGATTGCCGGTCAGATCTTCGGCCTGCCGATCGGGCGTGTCCAGGACGTGTTCAAGCCCATCCACATGACCCGGGTACCGCTCGCCGGAGCCGACATCGCGGGCGTGCTCAACCTGAGGGGCCGCATCGTAACTGCAATCGACATGCGCAATCGGCTGGAAGTGAAGCAGCGCGAAGACAGCGCGGCACCGATGGCGATTGGCATCGAAGCAAAGGGCGAATCGTTTGGGCTTTTGGTAGATGCGGTCGGCGAGGTGCTCAAGCCGGGCAACACGCAACGCGAGCCCAATCCGGTCAACCTCGACCACAAGCTCGCGGGCTTGTCGGCAGGCGTCTACCGGCTCGACGGGCAGCTATTGGTCGTACTCGATATCGACCGCGTGCTGGATCTCCGCAGCGAGGCCGTGGCCGCATGAGAGCACTGAAACGCGGAGCAGAGATCGAAGCGGGTTCGCCCGCGAAGCTTAAAGTGAGGACACAATGAGGACATGCCTGGTCGTCGACGACTCCAGCGTCATCCGCAAGGTGGCGCGAAGAATTCTCGAGGGACTCGAGTTTGAGATCGCTGAAGCAGAGAATGGCGAGGAAGCGATTGAAGCCTGCCGCCGGCAAATCCCGGACGCGATTCTGCTGGACTGGAACATGCCGAAAATGGACGGCTATGAGTTCCTGCGGGTGCTGCGCCGTCTTCCCGGCGGCGACAAGCCAAAGGTGGTGTTCTGCACCACCGAGAACGACGTGGCCCATATTGCGCGGGCGCTGCATGCAGGCGCCAACGAATACATTATGAAGCCGTTCGACAAAGACATCGTCGAGGCCAAGTTTCAGGAAGTAGGACTGCTCTAAAGCGCTCAACGCTTGGCCCGGCGCGCAGGCGAATTTCCCAGTGCGAAGTTTAGTGCCGAAAGTACTGCAGTGATGAGTATCGCGCTAAAACCTGCGAGCCTGGAGACCATCGTCGAGCGGCCCATCCGGGTCATGATCGTCGACGACGCGATTGTCGCGCGCCGCCTGTTGACGCGCTGGATCGGCACCGAGCCGGACATGGTGGTCGCGGCGTCTTTGTGCACCGGACGTGAGGCGGTCGATCAGATCGAAGCCAGCGACCCGGACGTCGTCGTCCTCGACATCGACATGCCGGAGCTGGACGGCATTTCGGCACTGCCGGTCCTGCTCAAAAAGAAGCACGACCTGGTCGTGATCATGGCCTCGACGTTGACGCGGCGGAGCGCGGAGATCAGCCTGAAGGCGCTGTCGCTTGGCGCCGCCGATTACGTTCCGAAGCCCGAAGCGGCGCCCGACGCCGACACCTCGGCGGCGTTTCATCGCGAGCTGATCGAGAAAATCCGCACGCTTGGCAGGCGCGGCCATTGGTTGGCGCGCCACCGGCGGCCGGGTGCAGATGTGAGCCGGGCGGCGCCGACGAAGCGCGCAATCGCTGTTCCGCCAACGGACGGTGCCGCGCTCCCTTTACGGCCGTTTGCACGCTCTCTGCCGCAGGCGCTGCTCATCGGTTCCTCGACCGGTGGCCCGCAGGCTCTGGACACCCTGATCGGAGAAATCGGCACGGCGATCGAGCGGGCGCCGATCCTGATCACACAGCACATGCCGCCGACGTTCACCGCAGTGCTGGCGGAACACTTGTCCCGCGTCAGCGGGCGGTGCGCCCATGAGGCCGAGGACGGCGAAGCGGTTATTGCCGGCAATATCTACGTGGCGCCCGGCGGCCGGCATATGCGCGTCGCGGGCGGCCCTGATGGCCCGGTCATCGCGCTGGGCGATGATCCGCCGATAAATTTTTGTAAGCCCGCAGTGGATCCGCTGCTGTCCTCGGCGGCCCGGGTCTGGGGATCGCGCAGTCTTGCCGTTGTTCTCACCGGCATGGGTACCGACGGTACGCGTGGCGCCGCCGAAATTGTAGCCGCCGGCGGCAGCGTGATTGCCCAGGACGAAGCGACCAGCGTGGTGTGGGGCATGCCGCGTTCGGTGGCGCAGGCCGGATTGTGTTCGGCCGTGCTGCCGCTGCCCCAGATTGGCGCCAAGATCAATCACTTGTTCTCGGGAGATCGTCAGTGACGCCGCACGACTACGATTTCCTGCGCAAATGTCTCAAGCAGCGCTCGGGTCTCGTGCTGTCCGCCGACAAGCAATATCTGGTCGAAAGCCGCCTGCTGCCGGTGGCACGCAAGGCCGGCCTTGGCAGCCTCGGCGAACTCGTCGCCACGCTCAAGCGGGGCAACGCCGAAGCGCTTATGATTGCGGTCGTCGAAGCCATGATGACCAACGAGTCGTTCTTCTTTCGCGACAAGACGCCGTTCGAGAACTTCCGCTCAGTCGTTATGCCGGCGCTCATTGCGGCGCGGCAGAATTCGCGCACCATTCGCATTTGGTGCGCGGCGGCCGCCGCCGGCCAGGAGCCGTATTCGCTCGCCATGGCGCTCAAGGAGATGGGGCGAAAGATCGAAGGCTGGCGCATCGATCTGATCGCCACCGACCTGTCGAACGACGTGCTGGAGAAAGCGCGCCAGGGAATCTACAGCCAGTTCGAAGTTCAGCGCGGGCTGCCGATTCAGCTGCTGATCAAGTATTTCAGCCAGGTCGGCGACGTCTGGCAGATCGCGCCGGAAATTCGCGCGATGGTCAAATACCGTCAGTTCAACCTGCTGTCCGACTTCTACCATCTCGGCGCCTTCGATCTCATCTTCTGCCGCAACGTGTTGATCTATTTTGACCAGGAGACAAAAATCGGCGTGCTCAACCGGCTCCGCGAGGTCATCGCCGGCGACGGCTATCTGGTGCTTGGCGCAGCCGAGACCGTCGTCGGGCTCACCGACAGATTCAGGACCGTGGCGGATTTGCGCGGTCTCTATGTGCCCAATCCGCCTTCGGCAAGAATGCCGGCGCAGGCTGCGGCCGGCGCGCTCGGGCCGCGCCTTGTCGCGGTGAACGGGGGCCGATAACACCGGCCAATTGCCGGGCCGCAAACAAAAAACCCCGGCCGATGGCCGGGGTTTTGCTGATGCTTGAAGCTTTAGCCGCTCAGGCCGAAATCTTCGCCTCGTCCTCGGTCGGTTCGCGCAGCACGTAGCCGCGGCCCCACACCGTTTCGATGTAGTTCTTGCCGCTTGAGGCGTTGGCGAGCTTCTTGCGCAGCTTGCAGATGAAGACGTCGATGATCTTCAGCTCCGGCTCGTCCATGCCGCCATAGAGATGATTGAGGAACATCTCCTTGGTCAGCGTGGTGCCCTTGCGCAGCGAAAGCAGCTCCAGCATCTGATATTCCTTGCCGGTCAGATGCACGCGCGCGGCGTTGACCTCGACCGTCTTGGTATCGAGGTTGACGACGAGATCGCCGGTCTGGATGACCGATTGGGCGTGACCCTTGGAGCGCCGCACGATGGCGTGGATGCGCGCCACCAGCTCGTCCTTGTGGAACGGCTTGGTCATGTAGTCATCGGCGCCGAAGCCGAGCCCTCTGACCTTGTCCTCGATCCCGGCAAGCCCGGTCAGGATCAGGATCGGCGTCTTGACCTTTGACACGCGCAGGCTGCGAAGCACTTCGAAGCCCGACATATCCGGAAGATTAAGATCAAGGAGGATAATGTCATAGTCGTAGATTTTGCCGAGATCGACCCCTTCCTCCCCGAGATCGGTCGTGTAGACGTTGAAGCTCTCGGACTTGAGCATCAATTCGATTGATTGCGCCGTGGCGCTATCGTCTTCGATCAGCAATACGCGCATGCCAGTCCCTTTCCTCGCCGCGCGGCTTTAAGGTCGGCACGCCCCGACGGCGGCCCCCGAAAAACGCCTTGGGACAAACTGATTCGAGACTGTAAACGCGGTATGGTTAACAAAACCTAATTCGTCCGCGCAAGAACTCCGTAGGCAAATTCGGTCGAATCGCCTTAAGATATTGCGGTGGAGCGGTTTTCTAGCCACGTCGGCGCTCAAGTTCCACATTAAGACTCGGTTCTAACCGACTCTTGAACTCGCCCCTCCGTTTTGGCTGGGCAAGCCGGGTTGTGTCCCAAGGACGACGCAATGATTAACGGCCCGGGTAAATACAGCGTTAACGCCGACCGCTCCGAAATAACCAAATACGACCGACCGACGGACTTTCGATGAAGGCACTGGCCGAGCAGATCAACGAACTCGACGGCATCGAGATCTACGGCCGCGTGGTCGGCGTGCGCGGCCTGATGGTTGAAGTCGCCGGTCCCCTGCATGCGATGTCGGTCGGCGCGCGCGTCATTATCGAAACGCCGGCGAAGTCGATCCCCTGCGAGGTGGTCGGGTTTTCCGCCGGTAATGCCTTGCTGATGCCGTTTGCGCCGCTCGAAGGCGTTCGGCGCGGCTGCCGGGCCGTGGTCACGGCTGTCGCCGGCGCGGTGCGGCCGTCTGTCGGCTGGCTCGGCCGGGTCGTCAATGCGCTGGGCGAGCCGATCGACGGCAAGGGCGCGTTGCTCTACGGGCCGTCGCCATATCCGTTCCGCAATACGCCGCCGCTGGCGCATGCGCGCCGCCGCGTCGGCGCCCCGCTCGATCTCGGCGTCCGCGCGCTCAATACCTTTCTGACCTGCTGCCGCGGCCAGCGCCTCGGCATCTTCTCCGGCTCCGGCGTCGGCAAATCGGTGCTGCTGTCCATGCTGGCGCGCAACGTCGCCGCCGACGTCACCGTCATCGGGCTGATTGGCGAGCGCGGCCGCGAGGTGCAGGAATTCCTTCAGGACGACCTCGGGGAAGCCGGTCTCGCCCGCTCCGTGGTCGTGGTCTCGACCTCCGATGAGCCGGCGCTGATGCGCCGCCAGGCCGCGCACGTCACGCTCGCCATCGCCGAATATTTCCGCGACGAAGGCAAAGACGTTCTGGTGCTGATGGACTCCGTGACGCGCTTTGCCATGGCGCAGCGCGAAATCGGCCTCTCCGCCGGCGAGCCGCCGACCGCCAAGGGCTATACGCCGACCGTCTTTACCGAGCTGCCGCGGCTCCTCGAGCGCGCCGGTCCCGGCACCGAGCACGGCACCATCACCGGCATCTTCACCGTCCTGGTCGACGGCGACGACCATAACGAGCCGATCGCCGACGCGGTGCGCGGCATTCTCGACGGCCATATCGTCATGGAACGCGCCATCGCCGAGCGCGGCCGCTACCCGGCGATCAACATTCTCAAATCAGTGTCGCGAACCATGCCGCGCGCCGCCGATCCGGACTATCTGCAGGTCCTCAACCGGGCGCGCCAGGTCATGGCGACTTATGCCGACATGGAAGAGCTGATCCGGCTCGGCGCCTATCGGGCCGGCACCAGCCCCGAGGTCGACGAGGCCATCCGCCTGCACAAGCCGCTCGAGGCCTTTCTGTCCCAGGGTAAGGAAGAAGCAACCGGCTTGGCCGAAGGTTATCGCCGATTGGCCGAAATTATGACGATCGTGGAAACCGATCGCTAACGTTATCGGGTCACAATTGCCCGGTAAGGCGTCGTGCGGCTGGATCCGGGCGGCGTCATGGTTCTGCGGCTTCGGGGGAGTAGCAGTCGATGAAGTCCCGGGAGACTCTTATTCGCCTGAAGAAGTTTCAGGTCGACGAGAAGCGGCGCAAGGTCGCGCAAATCGAGACGATGATCGCCGAATTCGACCGCATGGCGGGCGATCTGGAGCGCGAGATCCGGGTCGAGCAGGACCGCGCCGGCATCCACGATCCCGGCCATTTTGCCTATCCGACCTACGCCAAAGCCGCGATCGGGCGCCGGGAGAATCTGAAACGCTCCGCCGACGAGCTGCGCACCCAGCTTGAGGAAGCGAAAATGGCGCTCGGCGACGCCTTCGACGAGCTCAAGAAGGTCGAGCTGCTCGACGAGCGCGACCAGATGCGCGAGCGCGAAGCCGAAAACGCCGCCGAGCAGGACGAGCTCGACGCCATCGCGCTGATGCGCGTGCGCGGCGTCGCGCCGGCGTAAGGCCGTCAGGCCCGGCCTTGGCCGGCGCTCTTGTTCTGTCACTCCGAGATTTAAAGTTGCGATGGCCGGGGCTCGCCCCCGGCTGTACGGCTTTTGACGACTTTAAAACCAGGGCAGCCCGCGCTGCATGTCATGGCCGGACTTGTTCCGCTCAAAACGCCTTTGGCAATCCGGCCTGCCGCAGGATGGCGTTGGCGGTGTGGCGGCTCGGGATGCCGACCGGCACGGCGAAATTCCGCTTTGTGATGGGGCTGTGCCAAATTTCGTGGCTGCCCTTGCCCTGTCTGACAAAAACACAGCCCGCGCCGCGCAGCAGGTCGCGCAGGGGCTTGTCGAACTGCGGCGCCATCTAGAGCATGATTCCGAAAAAGCATGCCCCGGACTTGATCCGGGGTGGACGCTGGTTTTCGGACAAAATCATGCCCCGCTGAACAAGCTACGCCGCGGCCGGTTCAGCTTCGCGCAGTGCAGTGATCTGGAGGAACAGCGAGGTCGGATCAATGTCGGGATGATTGTCCGGCAGGAGGTCGAGCGCCATCGCGGAAATCTTCGCCAGGAGTTCGTCGAGGGTCGGCGCGTCGGCCGCGGCGGGGATGTCATCGCAATGCCCGCTCCAGACAGAGGCTACGTCGTCCCATGCCGCCGAAATAGTGAAAATCACCGGTTTGGACATACCGACTCCGTGATTGGCCGCGCGAGCGTGAGGCTGACGCGTCTAGAAGCTTTCTTATCACATGCCGGCGGCCGGAGCGAGGTCGCGAAAACCTGAAACGCTCCGCCGACGAGCTGCGCACCCAGCTTGAGGAAGCGAAAATGGCGCTCGACGACGCCTTCGACGAGCTCAAGAAGTCGAGTTGCTCGATGAGCGCGACCAGATGCGCGAGCGCGAAGCCGAAAACGCCGCCGAGCAGGACGAGCTCGACGCCATCGCGCTGATGCGCGTGCGCGGCGTCGCGCCGGCGTAAGGCCGCCAGGCCCGGCGTTGGCCGGCATCCATGTCTTAGCGTCGAGGGAATTCAAGGAGCAAATGGCCGGCGCCCGCCCCGGCTTTTCGATTTCTGTCGACTTGGCGCGAGGTACGGCCTCCCGCCGTGGCGGGCGGTGTAATGGGCTAAGAGAGTGAGGTGGAAATGTCCACTGACACGGTGCCCATGCTATGAACCTTGCGGTGAATCGGTGCGCCGAATGCCCCAGGGAACGCTGTTTACAGAAGACTTTCTCAACGAGGGCATCCGGGGCACGGATGCTTGGCGCGGCGTTACGCCGGAGATCGTGGCTAGTTTCCGCGAGGCGCTGCAAGCGACCGTAAAGAAAGTCGCCGATCCTGCGCGTCTTAACGAAGCCCAAACCGAGGAACGGATCGTCAAACCGATCTTGGAAACTCTCGGATGGAACGCTTGCTACTGGGTCCAAGAACGCCTTGAGACAAAAGGCCGAGCAAATGTTCCAGACTACCTCTTATTTGGAACGCCCGAAGATTTCACGCGAGCGGACCGTAAAAGCAAAGCAGCGGAACGCTATCCGCTTGCAACCGCCGTCGCTGATGCCAAAGCGTGGACGATCGACCTCGACCGCCGCGGCTCCGGCGTCGGCGGCGATGAAACACCCTCCGGCCAATTCTCCGCTATCTCTCGCGCGCCGAGACGCAATCCGAGCGAAAGGTGCAATGGGGTATCCTGACGAATGGCCGCCTGTGGCGGCTCTATTATCAGGGTGCCAAGTCAAGGCTCGAAGAGTATTTCGAGGTCGACATCGGATGGGCGCTGGCGGTGCCGGGCACTCAAGGCGACCTTACCGCCTCCATGCGACCAACAATCTTTCCGGACGATGCGGCTTGGCGCGACCACCTTCTGAGATTGTTTTGGTTGATGTTTCGACGCGAGGCGTTTCTGCCGGGCGGGGACGGTCGGACATTTCATCAGTTCGCTCTAGCCGAAGGACGCGAATGGGAAGCCAAGGTCCGTCAAAGCCTCGCCGGAGTTGTTTTCGACGAAGTCTTTCCTGACTTGATACGTGCCCTAGTGCGGGCCGATCCCAACGCGCCAAATCCAGTCAGTGTGGCTTACCTTGGTACCGTACGCGAAGCTGCTTTGACACTACTCTACCGCCTTCTGTTCGCGCTCTATGCCGAGGATCGCGATTTGTTACCCAAGCGTGATCCGAACTACGGTGGTCTTTCCCGTCTGCGCGATGAAATTGCCGAACGGATCGATGCTGGCACCGTGCTAAGCGGACGCCGCAAGAACTATGCAAGCGTCTGCGCTGAACTGTTCGCGACTATCGATGAAGGCGACGACACACTCGGCGTGCCGCCTTACAATGGAGGCCTATTCTCCGATGAGACGCCGGCGACTGAAATGCTCGACCGCGCCGTCCTGCCCGACGCTGATTTTGCGCCACTGCTCGATCGTCTTGCTCGTACTGAAAAGGACGGGCGGCGCGTGCGCATCAACTTTCGCGACCTTTCCGTGCAACAGCTCGGCTCGATCTACGAGCGGTTACTTGAACACGAGCCGATCGTGGCGCCCGATAAGCCGGACGGCATCGACGTTCGCCTCAATCCGTTCGCGCGCAAGGGCTCCGGCAGCTACTACACGCCGGACGAACTGGTGAAGCTCATCGTCGAGCGCACGGTCGGCCCGCTGATCGAGGAGAAGCGCGCGGCTTTCCTCAAGCGCGCCTCAGAACTGGCGGGCGACCGCCGGCGCACCGAACTGCGTCTTGAAGAATTGCACAGTCTCGATCCGGCGGAAGCGGTGCTCAATCTCAAGGTGGTCGATCCTGCCATGGGCTCGGGGCACTTCCTGGTTTCGCTCGTGGACTACCTCGCCGAGCATGTGACCACGCTGATGGGCGAAGCGCCCCACGCCGTGGCCTGGGCCGATTACGTCTCGCCGATGGTGCGCCGGCTCGCTGACGTGTGGGCGCGAATCCGCGCCGAGGCCGAGCAGCACGGCTGGCTCGTGCGCGACGATCAGCTCGCCGACAGGAATTTGATCAAGCGCTTTGTGCTCAAGCGTTGTGTCTATGGCGTCGACAAAAATCCGATGGCGGTGGAACTCGCCAAGGTGGCGCTGTGGCTGCACACTTTTACTGCCGGCGCGCCGCTGTCCTTCCTCGATCACCACCTGAAATGCGGCGATTCGCTTTACGGCGAATGGGTGCGCAAGGCGCTCGATGAATTGGCCGCGCGCGGCACGCTGATGATCAGCGATGCGGTGCGTTCGGCGGAAGCGAGCATCGCCGGCATGGCGCTGGTCGAGAGCCGCAGCGATGCCGACATCGCCGAGGTCAAACAGAGCGCCGCCGACTATCACGGCGTGGAGGCCAAGACCGAGCCGCTGCGACGTTTCCTAAATTTCTGGCAGGCGATCAAATGGCTCGACCTGTCGGCAGAGGAAAAGAAGGCGCTGCAGGCGCTGTTCGACGGCCACTTCGGCCAGCCATTGCCGATCGCGGCGGCGCTCACGCCGCCCAATCCGCCCGCGGGCCTGGGCAACGGCGAGGCCGCGCTGTTCGGCGATGCGGGGCAGCAGCTTGCGTTGGCCGGCACCGGCGTCGCCTCGGCGCAGGACTATCTTGCTCTCAAATCGCTACTCGGGAAGGCGCACGCGCTCGCTGGCGAGCAAAGGTTCCTGCACTGGCAGATCGCCTTTCCCGGCGTGTGGAAGAACTGGACCAGCGCCGAGCCCGATGGCGGTTTCGACGCCGTGATCGGCAATCCGCCGTGGGACAAAATCGAGGTGGACGAGATTACGTGGTTTCGGTCTCATGACAGCAGGTTTGCAGGACTTGCGAAAGTTAAAAAATCAGAACTCCGAAAGACGATCGACCGGGAAAAGAAGTCCGGGAGTATTATCTGGGCTGATTTCGAAGAGGCTCGCGAACGATCCAAGAGAGCTGTCGAGTTAGCACGCCGCTCCGGAGATTATGCAGGGACTTCGAAGGGTCGAGCTGACCTTTCCGCTCTTTTCGTCGAGCGTGGTCAACATTTGCTATCGCGACGTGGGAGAGAGGGTCTGCTGGTGCCTACGGGCATGGTAGCCGATTCCCGCTTGGCGCCGTATTTCAATCAGATGTGTTCCAAAAATCAGGTAGCGAATATTGTCGATTTTGAAAACAGGCTGGGCTTGACCTGCCACTGAACTTTCATCCAGCGGCGGTTAGAGCCTCGGCCAATGTTACGCCCTTCGACGCGCTGAGTGTACCGGCATAAGTGGCCGGCGGTTTGTATCCGAGCGAGGAGTGCGGCCTCGCGGTGTTGTAATCGGTGACCCAGGCGCTGATGAGCTGGCGAGCCTGATCGAGATCGATAAACAGGCTCTCATTGAGAAGTTCGTCGCGCATGCGGCCATTGAAGGACTCGATGTAGCCGTTCTGCATCGGTCTGCCCGGTGCAATGTAGTGCCAGTCCACACCGTGATCCTTTGTCCAGCCCAGCATCGCGTTCGAGGTGAACTCGGTGCCGTTGTCGGAAACGATCATCTGCGGCTTGCCGCGCGTGCCAATGAGCATCGTCAACTCGCGTGCAACTCGTTTGCCCGAGATCGAAGTGTCGGGGATTGCCGCCAGGCATTCGCGGGTGACGTCATCGACAACGTTGAGGATGCGGAAGCGTCGGCCTTGCGCGAGCTGGTCATGGATGAAGTCGAGTGACCAGCGCGCATTGACCTTAGCCTCGACCAGGATCGGCGTACGTGTTCCGATCGCCCTCCGCCGAGCCTTGCGCTTGCGCACGGTCAACCCTTCCTCGCGATAGAGCCGATAGATGCGATTGATGCCTGAGGGCTCGCCCTGTTCCCGCAGCAGAATGAACAGCCGACGGTAGCCGAACCGGCGGCGCTGGTTGGCGAGATCGCGCAGACGGGCGCGTAGCTCGACATCGGGCGGCCGCCGCGATCGATAGCGGATCATCTTGCGATCAGCGGCTACAAGAGTGCAGGCCCGGCGCTCGCTCATCTGCATGACGTTGCGAAGATGAGCGACAGCTTCGCGCTTGGCGACGGGCCCTACCATTTTTTTGTCAGAAGCTCCTTCAGCGCCGCCTGGTCCAGCATCAACTCCGCCAACAACTTCTTCAGCTTGCGGTTCTCCTCTTCCAGAGATCGCAGACGCCTGGCATCCGATCCGTCCATGCCGCCGTATTTGGCCTTCCAGTTGTACAGCGTGGCTTCCGAGATACCGTGTTTGCGCGCCAGATCGCCCGTCTTCGCTCCGGCCTCGTGTTCCCGCAAGACCGCAATAATCTGCTCTTCGGTGAACCTGATCCGCTTCATCGTCCGTCCCCTTTTGAGGCCGGACTCTAACTCCGCGTGGAGGAAAAACTCAGTGGCAGGTCAGGCTCTAGAAAGATGGGCAAATCACTAAAATTAGGTTCGCGCGTCCGCCGTGTTCCATTTTTCCCGGATATCGATTCTCGTTTTCGTTTTTCAGTCTTTGTGGCAACTCGCGCCGGGGCTCTGACAAAATCCAATGTGCCTTCTTGTGCACAGCTGACATCATTGCCGACTTCGACTCTCGCTCGCTCAGCCTAACTTCGTCGGATTTTGAACTACTCAATCCAAATACAAAAACCGCAATATTTTTTAGTAACCAGCGCGATATTGACCTTTCTCGAAAGATGTATCGCGCGGCGGCGCCTCTGTGGCTGAAAAAGAGAAAGATTGCCGGACTCATTCCGGTAACATCTATTCAAATGCTGAATATGTCTACCGACCGCGGGACTGCTTTCATTCCCATTGAACAAGTTGAAAGCGAAGGTTTCTACCCGGCAGGACTCGGAATTTGGAAGAAGGGAAACGAGGAATTGCGCCGCCTCTTCGTGGGAAAAATGATCCATCAGTTTGATCATCGATTTGCGTCAGTCGATGAAAGCGATGATGCCGAGGAGAACGACGCCATCGGTATACTGACCAGTGAAGAAGAGCATGCCGACGTCAACTATGCCCCGAAGTCCCGATACTGGGCTAGATTGAGCGGGATCACTTTTCCAGATGGGTTGGGCTGGTGTATTGGCTTTCGTGACATTGCGCGGATAACGGATGCACGAACCTCGATTGCCGCCATGATTCCAAAAGCTGGAGCGGGGCATACTCTGCCGATTATCATCCCCAATCATGATTTGGACGCTGGCAGCCTCTATCGAGACCGCGCAACGCTTCTACTAGCGAAAATCTGAATTGCCTTGCTTTTGATTATTGCGCCCGCATGAAAGTGCAAACGACGCATCTCAGTTGGTACATCGTTGAACAGCTTCCAGTTGTCCCCTACTTAAAATACGAAAAGGTTTTCGGATCACACACGGGTCTGGAACTTGTTAAAGCTTATGTCCTTCGCCTGACCTATACGGCTGACGACATGGCGCCGTTCGCGCACGACATGGGCTATGTAGAAAACAACGGGACAGTAAAACCCCCAATTATCTGGAACGAAACCGAGCGGCGGCATATGCGTGCGCGGCTCGATGCACTGTATTTCATCCTTTACGGCGTCACCGACGACGACGACATCCGCTACATTCTCTCCACCTTTCCGATTGTTGAACGCAAGGACCGCGCCGCCTTTAACGGCGTCTATCTCACCCGGGAGCTGATTCTCTGGTACAAGCGCGCGCTCGAAGCGGGCGATTCCGACGCATTGGCGCCGGAGGCTGAAAGTGATTCGCCTCGCCAAGACGCGCGGGGACTAGCGCGCCGGGGCGCCCTCTCGGGAATTCACGTGATTCGCGTTAAGCCTGCCCTGTCCGGTCGAGCAGCGCGGCCAGGCGAGCGCGCAGCGCCGGCAGGCTTTCGTTGATCGTGCGCCACACCGTTCGATGGTCGATTGTGGTGTAGGCGTGAATGAGAATGTTACGGAACGCGTCGCTTGCGACAGCTCGGGAAGTTCGCGCGCCAGTTCGGGCGCTTCTTTTTGCAGTTTCCGCAACGCCTCCCCGATGATCTCGAATTGCCGCTCGACGGCCGCGCGGAGCATGCGGTCGGCGAGATAGTCATCCAGCGTCCGTCCACCGACGAAGCTAGTAATCGCGTCTGCGCCCTCCCTTGCGTCCCAAAGATACGCGCGCGGATCATGATCCATAGACAAGTTCCGCCGACCGCTGGATGCCGGCCAGGATGACGGATTGCGGACGCTTCCGTCCATGACGAGATCGACCGGACGGCCAACGGCCGCCGCAAGAGCATCGCGCAGCGCGAAAAAATCATCGAGAAGACGTCGGCCCGCTCGAACGCCACCACGAAGTCGACGTCGGATCGCTGCGGATCGAAATCTTCGCCGCGCGCCGCCGAACCGAAGACGGCAAGGCGCCGCAGGCCGAACCGGCGGCACAGCGCGGCGATCTCAGATTGGCGCTCGGCGATCAACGGCAGCATTTCGTTCGTTTCCCGCTTTTTGGCGTTGTTCTCTTATCACCACCATTTTGGCGCAATCGCGATGGATTCGCCACGCTCTTGGCACCGCTAAACGCAGGTCAGGGCCACGACCGGCCGGCGCTTCGTTACTGAAAGGTCGGTGAAGGGAAACGGCACGAGCAGCAGATCGCCGCGCCTATGCATTGTCCCAAACCTGGTCTTCGGAATTATCCCACACCGGCGCAAGCGACGCCGACTGCGTGTTCATCAGGTCGCGCCAGTCGCCTGCGCTCGGCCTCGCTCGCGAATGTAGCCGACGAAATCGAGCACTTCGCGCGCGGCCTGATCGGGCAGCCTTTTCACCTGTTCATAGATGAGTTCGGCTATTGTCATGGCTGGCAAGATAGACGGTAAGCGGCACGATGCAAGTAAACGCGCGGGCAAGGAAACCCTGTGAAAGAAGCACAGAATCGCCATCGGCCCGGTCGCTTTTTCGTTGACTTTCGTCTCCATTTAGGGTACTCGGTCACCGAATCTGCTCAGTGAAGGACGCCTTCGGCCGAGGGTACTCCCGAATGCGGAGCGAGTGCGGTACCCGCGGGCGGAACGATACACTCCGCTCCCGGGCGGCTTTGGGAAACTACGCCCGGCCGGCATTACGACCGGTCTGCGAGATAACCCTCGCTGGACTGGGACAGGAAGGAGCGGGTAACGCCCGCTGAAAGAGCGCACGGTTTTTCGAACCCGGTTGTTCGAAGCTTTGGGATCGCTGCGTCCGACCAAGTCCCAGGAAGTGCGTATCTGGAGCTGAGCTGCGGCGTTCGCTCGCTGCAGCAAGAGCCGCGGTGGAACGCCGATAGGCGAGCGTGCCCCCTCCCTAACCCTCCCCCGCAAGCGGGAGAGGGGAAAGAGACAAGGGCATGCGCCGCATCGCGAGATGCGGAGGTTGGCTGAACACGTCTGTCGGCGTTCCGCTTCCTTTTTTCTTTTGTCATTGCGCTTCGTAGGGTGGGCAGAGCGAAGCGAGACCCACCGCTCAGCATGGTGCGGTTACGCTGTTTCGTGGCTGTCAACCCAGCCACTTCGCAAGCCCCGGGCTGGAGCGCGTCGCGTGACGCTGTCGCTCATCGCCACCACGTAGGCAAACCCCGGGCGCGGAGCGCGTCGCGGGAACGCGTCGTTGCGCACCCTAGTGCTCGGCGCGAGCGCCGAGCCTCGAGGGCGTGCGGCGCTTGAGTAGCGGCGCGGCCGACGCTCCTTCGACCGCCGCTGCGGGCGGTCCCCCTTCCCCGCTTCGCGGGGCAGGATGAAGGATGTCCCGAAACGATACGCGCGGAACGCGCCGGAATGCCGCGTTGCCCCGTTTCGCTCTCGACGAGCGGCTATGTCCGCGGCGATAATCGTTACGGCGGGGGACGCTAGGAGTCATGCTGACGCAAGCGGAACTGGTTTGGCTGCTTGCAGCCGTCGCCAAGCGCGACGCCGCCGCATTCGAGCGGCTTTACGACGCAACGCGCGCGAAACTTTACGGGGTGCTGCTTCGTATTTTGGGTAGGCCCGAATTAGCCGACGAGGTCATGCAGGAGACCTATCTCAAGGTTTGGACGATGGCTGACAGGTTCGATCCGACGCTGGCGAGCCCGATCACCTGGATGGTGGCGATGGCGCGCAACCGGGCGATCGACATCGTTCGCAAGAAGGGTGAAATCTCGATCGAGGACGATCCGGAGGCCTTGAACGTCGCCGCCGACACGCCGGCGCCGCTGGCCCGCCGCGAGATGACCGAGGAGCTCAAGCGCCTTTTGTCCTGCCTCGGCAAACTCGACCCGGAGAAACAGCGCATCGTGCTGCTCGCTTATTACAGCGGCTGGAGTCGCGATCAGCTCGCCAAGAAACTCGACATCCCGGTCAACACAATCAAGACCTGGTTGCGTCGCAGCCTGATCGAAATCCGCGAGTGTATGGGATCGTGATGTCGGAGGAGCTTCCAGTGGCCACGGACGACGACGACCAGGATGCGCTTGCCGCCGAGTACGTGCTCGGCACGCTCTCCGACGAAGAGCGCACGCACGCCGAAGCGCTGATAACGCTCGATCCGGCATTCGAGGCGGCGGTGCGCCACTGGGAGCGCCGGCTTGGCGAACTCAACGTGATGGTGGAAGCCGTCGAGCCGCCGCCGGAAGTGTGGGGGAAAATCAAGACCGAGATCGGTCCGGTCGAGCCGGCTGAACACATTGCGACGTCCGCCGAAGAAGAGTTTTTCTCCCCGATCGAAGAGCTGATGCCCGCGGAAACGCTTCCGCCGGCCGCCGGGCTCGAGCCGCCGCCGGCTGTCGCGATATCGCGCGACGTACCGCACGTGCTTCCGCCGTCAGCGCCGGAACCGGTCAAGATCGAACGTGGCGCCGACGTCATTTACCTGGCGCGTCGGGCGAAACGCTGGCGGCGCGTTGCGTTTCTCATGGGCGCGATAGCGGCTTTGTTGGCGCTATACGTTGCCGTGTGGCAGTTCGCGCCCGAACTCGTGCCGCCGCAATTGCGGCCGGGAGCGGCGCAGATGCTGGCGCGTTCACCGGCGCCGGGGCGCGCTGCGCAGGATCGGCTGGTTGCCGTCCTGCAGCCGGGGCCGACCGGGCCGGCATTCCTGCTCACGCTCGACACGCGGCAGCGCACGCTGACTGTGCGGAAGGTATCGGCAACAGAGGAAGCCGGCAAAAGCTATGAGCTGTGGCTGATTTCGAGCCGCCTTGGCGCGCCGCGCTCGCTCGGAATTGTCGGCAACGACGAATTCACCGAGCGCCCGCTGCCGGGAAATTACGACGCCGATACGCTGCGCGGGGCGACCTATGCGGTGTCGCTTGAACCGGCCGGTGGCTCCAAGAGCGGTGCGCCGACCGGGCCGGTGCTGTTCACCGGCAAGGCTGTTGAATCATTGCCGGCGTCCGCGCCACAAACGCCGAAGACGTAACACGGGGGCGGGGGGCTGAGACTATTAGCGAACCGCGGGGAGGTGTCCGCTCACGGCGGTCGGCTGGCCGGCCCTGACCAGTGGCACGGTGCCAAGGTCCACTTCGTTGCTGATGTGGGCGAAAATGCCGACTGCCGCGACGAGCGTGGCGCACACCAGGCCCACGACCAAAATCTTCAAATGGGTTCCGCGATCTGCGTTGTACATCGAGTGATTCATGACGACCTCGCCGGTTTTCGCCTAACTACGCCGGCGGCCCGATGGAAGATGTGATTTACCTCACACTAAGTGCGATTCGTGCAACCAACTGAAAGAGCCGTTCACAGCAGCTTGAACCGCCGTGATAACGCTTGATGGCTCGTTTGGTTCCGATTGAACGTGGCGGGTGGGGCTGGAAATCTCGAACGACGGCTGAAGGTTAGGCGGAGTAGTGGATGAGTCAAATTATCGCGGAACTTGCCGGAACCGGCGCTCTCCGGGCGGGAATCAATATGAGCAACGGGCTGTTGGTGACCGGAATGACCGCCGCGGGCGATCCGCAGGGCGTCGCGCCTGACATGGCCGCCGAGATCGCCAACCGCCTCAAGGTTCCGGTCGCCTATGTCAAATTCGACCGGCCGTCGAAACTCGCCGACGCCGCCGGCACCAATGCCTGGGACATCGGGCTGATTGGTGCAGAACCGGCGCGGGCCGAAAAGATCGCGTTCACTACAGGCCTATTGCGAGATCCAGGCGACTTATTTGGTGCGTGAGGGATCGCCGCTGCAGAGCGTTGCCGATGTCGATCGTCCCGGGTCACGCATCGCGGTCCGTGCCGGCAGCGCCTACGACCTTTGGCTGACGCGAAACTTGAAACACGCGACGCTGCTGCGGTCCGATACGGCGGACGGGCCGTTCGACCAATTCGTCGCCGAGGGCCTTGACGCGCTCGCGGGTCTGCGGCCGGCGCTGATCAGCGAGGCTGGCAAGCTTCCGGGCGCGCGAATCCTGCCCGGCAATTTTACTGCGGTCCAACAAGCGATCGGCACCTTGAAGAGCAACACCGCGGGCGCTGCATTCCTTCGGGACTTTGTCGAGGAGGCAAAGCGGACCGGATTCGTCGCCCGCCTGATCGAGCGGCACAAAGTCGTCGGCCTCTCGGTGGCGCCGTGATCAAATGCTGGCGACGGTTTTCAATCGCGCCCGCGGGTGGATCTCCGACTGGGCGAGAACGCTGGTCTGGGCGCGGAAGCGTTCGATGATGCCGCGCGCGAACGGCCGGATATTCGGCGAAGTGACCAGCACCGGCGCTTCGCCGTCCCGCGCCGCCTGCTCGAATTTTTCCCGGACCAGATTGATGAATTCGGTGAGCTTGGACGGCTGCATGGCAAGGCTCCGGTCGTCGCCCTGGCCGACGATCGATTCGGCGAAAGCCTGCTCCCACCTGGCGGTGAGCGCGATGATCGGGAGGTAGCCGGCGGGACTGGTGTGCTGGGCGCAAAGCTGACGCGCGAGCCGCGCGCGGACATGCTCGGCCAGCATCGCCGGATTGCGGGTCGAGGCAAGCCCGTCGGCGATGCCTTCGAGAATGGTCGAAAGATCGCGGATCGAGACGCGCTCGGCGAGCAGAATTTGCAGCACGCGCTGGATCCCGGAGACGGTGATTTGTGCGGGCACAATGTCCTTGATCAGTTCGCCCTGTTCCTTCGGCAGCTCCTTGAGCAATTTCTGCACCTCGCCATATGAAAGGAGGTCGGACATGTTGGCCTTGATCAATTCGGTGAGGTGAGTAGCGAGCACGGTCGCGGCGTCGACCACGGTGTAGCCCATGACCGAAGCTTCTTCCTTGAGCGCCGCATCGATCCAGGTCGCCGGCAGACCGAATGTAGGCTCGGTGGTGTGGGTGCCTGGCAGCGTGACCTGCTTGCCGCTCGGGTCCATGACCATGTACTGGCCGTGCCATACCTTGCCGGTGCCGGATTCCACCTCCTTGATCTTGATGACATAAGTGTTGGCGTCGAGCTGGACGTTGTCGAGGATGCGGACCGCGGGCATGACAAAGCCCATTTCGATCGCCAGCGAACGGCGCAGCGCCTTGATCTGCTCGGTCAGCCGGTCGCCGCCGTCCGGTGCATTGACCAGCGGCAACAGCGCGTAGCCGAGCTCGATCTTGAGATCGTCCATTTTGAGCGTCGCCGACATCGGCTCTTCCGCAGGCGCCGGCTTGGCGAGGTCGGCCTTTTTCTCCTCGGCCGCGACGGCCTTTTTGTGCCGCCGGTCGATCAGATAGGCCAAGGCGCCGGTGCCGCCGCCAAGCGCAACGAACGGAATCATCGGAATGCCGGGCAGCAGCGCCATGACCAGCATGACCGCGGCCGACATGCCGAGCGCTTTCGGATAGCCGGAGAACTGGCTCAGCAGCGCCTTGTCGGCGGCGCCGGCGACGCCGGCCTTGGAGACCAACAAACCCGCGGCGATCGAGACGATGAGCGCCGGAACCTGTGTCACCAGGCCATCACCGACGGTGAGCAGCGTGTAGGCTTGGGCAGCCTCCGCAAAAGTCAGGCCCTGCTGCAATATGCCGATGACCATTCCGCCGATGACGTTGATCAGCACGACCAAAAGACCGGCGATGGCGTCGCCGCGGACGAATTTCGAGGCGCCGTCCATCGCGCCGAAGAAGCCGGACTCGTCCTCCAGATTCTTGCGTCGTCGCCGCGCTTCCTTCTCGTCGATCAGGCCGGCGGAGAGATCGGCATCGATGGCCATCTGCTTGCCGGGCATGGAATCGAGGTGGAAGCGCGCCGCCACTTCCGCGATGCGACCCGAGCCTTTGGTGATGACCACGAAGTTCACGATCACCAGAATCGTGAACACGATGATGCCGATGACGAAGTTGCCCCCCATGACAAAATGGCCGAACGCCTCGATGACGTGGCCGGCGGCGGCTGTTCCTTCATGCCCGTGAGCCAGGATGAGCCGCGTCGAGGCGAGATTGAGCGCGAGCCGCAGCATGGTGGCGATCAGCAGCACGGTCGGAAACGCGGAAAATTCCAGCGGGGCCTGGATGAACAAAGCCGTCATCAGGATCAGAACCGAGAAGGTGATCGAGATGGCGAGCGAGAAATCGAGCAATATCGCCGGCAGCGGCAGGATGAGGACCACGAGTATGGCCATCATGCCGACCGCGAGCCCGATGTCGCTCCGCCGCAGCATGGTCCCGAGGTCGCTCAATCGCGAGAGCGCCAAGGATCCTTCGCCGCCCTGTGCTGAGGTTGCCTCAGTCATGTCGGTTGATCGTTCCCGTCGACTGCGGTCACGTGATTCAAAGCTGTGCACGGCGGCCGGTGGGCCGCCGGCCCGGATGATGGGAGCCGCGCTCGCGTCCAAAATTGCCCCCGAAGGTGCAGTGGATACGCTATGACCTCCCCGGCAAAATGTGCCTGGTTTATGGTTACTGGGGGGTTAACGTCGGGTCCGATCGTCGGTCCGGCCTTTCCGCCCCAATCCGTGGGGCAGAATTGAAGGCCATCAGCTATTCGCTCGCTGCCGTGCTGCTCGCCAGCCTGCCGCAAATGGCCTGGTCGCAGGATCGGCCGGCCGCCTTCGTCGATGCCGCCGCGGTCGTCCCCGGGCTGATCGTCGATGGGCGCTACGCCGGATCGCATAATTTCGTCGGCCGGCCGATCGCCGGTTACGAAGCGCCACGCTGTTTGCTGACCCAGCCGGCCGCCGCCGCACTTGCGGAAGTGGCGCGCGACTTGGCGCCGCGCGGCCTCGTGCTCAAAGCATTCGACTGCTATCGGCCGACCCGTGCGGTGGCGAATTTCGTTCGCTGGGCGCGCGATCTCAACGACGCTGTTGCCAAAAAAGAATTTTATCCCGACGTCGACAAAAGCACGCTGTTTCGGGACGGCTATATTTCTTCGCGGTCAGGCCATTCCCGTGGCTCGACCATCGATCTGACGCTTGCTCGCGCCGACGGCCATGAGCTCGACATGGGAACGCCGTTCGACTTTTTCAGTCCGACGATCTTGGCCGGCCGCCGCGAGCATCAG
Source organism: uncultured Alphaproteobacteria bacterium (assembly GCA_963826945.1). Classification (GTDB taxonomy): domain Bacteria; phylum Pseudomonadota; class Alphaproteobacteria; order Rhizobiales; family Xanthobacteraceae; genus BOG-931. Next base: position 236,054 of record CAWGYY010000003.1, read on the forward strand.
TGCGGATGCCAAGGCTAACCGCGCCACACTAGCCGCGGCCATGCGGCGCCGTGGTTTCCGCCCTTATGCTAAGGAATGGTGGCATTTCACGCTGTCGCACGAGCCGTTTCCGGATAGGTATTTCGATTTCCCGGTGCGATGACTTTCAGGCAATACGGTTCGAACCCGACCAAACAATCCATGTGGAGACTTTTGCAAACATGACTTCGAACGTTCAAACTGACCGCCGCCGCATGGCGTCCGCCGCCATCACCGCTCTCATGCGCCCGCGCAGCGTTGCGATCGTCGGCGTATCCGCCAAACCGGGTTCGGCGGGACGGGTCGTCCTTGAGCTTCTCGGCAACAACAAGTTCGGCGGCCCGGTTTATCTGGTCGGCAGAAGCAGCGCCGACATCGAAGGCCGCAAGGTGCTGGCGGGCATCGACGACATTCCGGAGGGTGTAGATCTCGCCGTCCTCACATTGCCGGCGGGCGCCGTCAGGGAAGCGGTTGAAGGCTGCGTGCGGCGCAAGGTGAAAGTCGCGGTGATCTTCGCGTCGGGTTTCGCCGAAGTCGGCAGCGACGGCGTCAGCGAGCAGGACCGGATTGGCGAAATCGCGCGAGCGGGTGGGCTGGCGCTGGTGGGACCCAACTGCCTCGGCTTCATGAACTTCGCCGAAGGTTTTTCGGCGGTGTTCTTCTCACCGCAGCCGACGCCCCGCTTGCCTGCCGGTACGACCGGCGCCGTCGCTATTGTCGCGCAAAGCGGCGGGCTCGGCAGCCATTTGCAGAGCGGGCTGAACACGCGCGGTGTTCCGGTCTCGTGCTGGATTTCGACCGGCAACGAGGCGGGTCTCGGCCTTGCCGACTTTATCCAGTATCTGCTCGACGATCCGGTGACGCAGGTCATCGCTCTCTACGCAGAGGATATTCGGCGTCCGCAGGAATTCATCGACATCGCCGGCGAGGCGTTGCGACGCGGCAAGCCTATCGTGATGATGCATCCTGGCCGCGGCGTCAAAGCCAAGGAGGCAGCTCGCTCGCACACCGGCGCGCTTGCCGGCGATCATGCGGTGATGCGGACACTGGTCGAACATGCCGGCGTTGTTGTCGTCGACACGCTCGACGAGCTTATGGATGTGAGCGAGATCCTTGCTCGCTTTCCGAAGCCGTCGAAGGGCGATCTCGGCGTTCTGACATTTTCCGGCGCATTCTGCGGTATCGCCCACGACTTCTGTGAGGACATCGGGGTTAATTTGCCGCCGCTGTCGGCTGAAACGCTGAATCACCTCACGCCCTTATTGCCGGCATTCCTGCCACCGAAGAATCCACTCGACCTCGGGACGCAGACGATCCAGCAACCGGAGCTGCTGCAAACTTGCGTGGAAGCGCTGCTGCGCGATCCCGCCATCGGCGGTCTCGCCATCTCGATACCCGCGACTAGCCCGCGCCACTCGGTAATCTATATCGAAGGCATCATTGCCGCGAGCAAAACGAGCACAAAGCCGGTTGCGCTTGCCATTCTCGGAGACGCGTCGCCGCTCGCACCCGAATTCACGGCGGCCGTGCTCAAGAACAATGTGGTGCTGTCCCGCTCGTCGGATCGGACGCTGCGCGCGATGGGGAAGGTCATTGCTTATGGCAATCGCAATCTCGCCTTGGCGCAGCGCAAAGTAGTGCCGTTTGCGCCGGTGCAGATTCCGGAACTCGGCCAAGGCCCGCAACCCGAGTGGCTCGGCAAGAAGGTGCTGGCGGCGCTCGGTCTGAAAGTGCCGGCCGGTGACTTGACCCGCAGCGTCGAGGAAGCTGTCAGCATTGCCGGCCGCGTCGGCTATCCGGTCGCGATGAAAGCCCAAGCCGCTAAGCTCGAGCATAAGACCGAGGCCGGCGGCGTCGTGCTTGGCGTTGCCGATGCGGATGAAGTGCGCAAAGTCTGGGCGACACTGCATGAAAACGTCCAACGCGCACAGCCGGGCCTGAAGCTGGACGGCGTGCTCGTCGAAGCGATGTCGCCGCGTGGTCTTGAGCTTGTTGTCGGTGCCCGCCGCGATCCGCAATGGGGGCCGGTGCTGATGGTGGGACTGGGCGGAATCTGGGTCGAGGCTCTCGGCGACGTACGGCTGATCCCGCCGGATCTGACTGAAGACGAGATCGTTGTGGAGCTTGGCAAGCTCAAGACCGTAAAGCTACTGCAAGGGTTCCGTAATTCGCCAGCGGTCGACGTCCGGGCGGTGGCCTCTGCTGCTGCGGCGATTGGCCGCCTGATGCGCGCGCGGCCTGAAATTGCCGAGGTCGATGTCAATCCGCTGATGGTGCATCCCGCCGGTCACGGTGCCACGGCGCTCGACGCCCTGATCATCACGGGCGGCGGAGCACCACAACGTCATTGATGCGCCTTCGAACCGGCACGAAAGCGCAGGACCTCCACTTATCTGCGTTGCAAAGGAACTAGATCGATGTCCTCTGAACTTATCTCCTATGAGCTTGACGGCGCAGTTGCGGTCATCGGTTTGAATCGGCCCGAGAAGCGCAACGCCATCAACAACGATGTGGTCATGCAATTGCGCGACGCGGTCGTGCGCGCCGGCGACGAGGCAGACGCGGGTGTGATCTTCGGTCACGGCGTAAACTTCTCAGCCGGTCTGGATCTCGCAGAGCTCCTCAAGAACATGGACCCTATGACGCCAAAGCCCCGCAAAAAGCGCGACCATGCTTGGCACACCGTGTTCGATATCATTGCGCGCGGCCCAATTCCGTTTGTCGCCGCACTCCACGGCGCGGTGGTCGGCGGAGGTCTTGAGCTCGCGGCTGCAGCCCATATTCGGGTCGCAGATCGAACAGCGTTCTTTGGCCTTCCAGAAGGCCAACGCGGCATCTTCGTCGGTGGCGGTGGTTCGGTCCGCGTTCAGCGCATTGTCGGCTATTCGGTAATGGCTGATATGATGCTTACTGGTCGCATATTGTCAGTCGACGAGGCCGAGAGGCTCAACATCGCGCGCTATGTGGTCGAACAGGGCCAGGCATTGGCGAAGGCCAAGGAGCTTGCCGCTCGCATTGCCCAGAACACCCCGCTCACTAACTGGCAGATTACCAACGTGCTGCCGCGGGTCAACGATCTGTCGCACGACGACGGCCTGTTCCTCGAATACATCAACACCTCCATGCAGCGGCCGCCCGAATCGATGGAGCGCCTGCGCGATTTCGTCGAAAAACGCGCGACCCCTCTGCAGGCCCCTAACAAGAAGTGACGCCTTTTCCAGAACGTTGCGTTTACGGGCTTCAGGATCACCAGAGCAGCAGAGCAGCGCCAACCGCGAGCAGCAGCGCGGGCGGCATGACAACGATGCCCAGCTTCAAAAACGCGCCAAAGTTCATGGCATGACCTTCGCGACGCAGCGCCGTGAGCCACAGAATGGTCGCCAGCGATCCGGTGATCGAAAGATTCGGCCCGAGATCGACGCCGATCAGCAAACAGCGGGTGATTTGATCGGAAACGTCAGTGGCCCGCACGGCACTGCCGGCAATCAATCCGGCCGGCAGGTTGTTGATGAGGTTACTCACGAATGCGACGATGACGCCGGCAATTCCCGCGGTCGAAACAGTGGAGCGTTGCGCGCCGTCGTGAAGGATGGTGGCGATCGTTTGGATAAGGCCGGTTTGCTGCAAGGCTTCGACGAGTACAAATAGGCCGGCGACAAGCGGTAAAATTCCCCAGGAAATATTTTTGATGGCCGCCCATGGCGAGGATTTCGCGCTGATCAGCACAATCGCGGCCGTGACAGTGCCGGCGATGGCGGTCGGCAGACCGAGCCTGATATCTAGCGACGATGATACGAGGAGAACAATAGCCGTCGCGGCGATACCCCCTGCGGCGACGATTCCGGCCGCGCTGAGTGCGGGCCGGGGCTCATCCTTCGCGATCGGTTGAAGCAGAGCCTTTCGCTGCGTCCATCGCAGAGCCAGATACGTCGCGACGATCGAAAGTGCCGACGGCAGGAGGTAGGTCGGCAGCCATTGCAGTAGCGGCGGCATGCGGCTGCCGTAGACAACGAGATTCGCGGGGTTCGAAATCGGCAGAACAAACGAGGCCGCGTTGGCAATAAACGCGCAGATCAGGAGATAGGGCAGGGGCTCCTTGGCCTTCGCCGTCTTGACAGCCGCAGCCACCGCTGGTGTCAGTACCACCGCGGTCGCGTCGTTGGACAAAAAGATCGTGACGATGATACCGACGCCGTAGGTCAGGAGGAATAACCGCCGCGCTGAGCCCTTGGATTGGGTCGTCGCAATCGCCGCGAGCCAATCGAACAGCCCTTCCTCGCGCGCAATCTCGGCGAGCAGCATCATGCCGAACAGGAAAAGATAGACGTCGATGCCCTCTGGCAACGCCCGTCATCGCTTCGGGGATCGAAATCAGACGGAGCGCAACGAGCAGGCCTGCTCCCGCTACTGCCCAGACCGCCTCGGGAAGATTGAAGGGTCGGACAATTACGCCCGCTGTGGCAAGCGCAGCGATTGCGTAAATGGCGAACGTTGCATGCGCCTGCATGGAAGGGCTCTTCTAGTGCCTCTACTCAGCCGGGTTAAACGCTCGCTCCGCGGCGTTCGCGACCGGAGCTCGCCGATCGATTTCCCGGATTTTCGGATATTTCAGGCGCCGTCTCGCGCATGCCAAAGAAGAACACTAAGGCCCCCACCGATGCGACCGCTGCGAGCGTCAGGAAGGCGGCACTATATCCAGCATGAACGACGACGAGTCCGGCAAGCGTAGTCGAAAGCGCGGCACCAATGCCTTGCGCCGTGATAATCGCGCCTTGCGCAACGTTGAACCGTCCAGTGCCGCGCATGAGATCGGCGACGATGATCGGGAAGATTGCGCCGAAAATGCCGGCGCCTACGCCGTCGAGCATCTGAACACCGACCAGCCAGAACTGATTGTCCGACAACGTATAGAGGCACCCGCGTAGCGGTAAAATGAGAAACGCCGCCAGAAACAGCGGCTTGCGGCCCCATTCGTCGGCGCGGGCCCCCACCAGCATCGCCATCGGCACCATAACGATCTGGGCGGCCACGATGCAGGCCGACATCAGCGTCGTGCCGATATACTTATCCTGTAGGGCGAGTTTCTGTCCCACCAGCGGCAGCATTGCCGCATTGGCCAGGTGAAATAGCAGCACGGCGACGGCAAAGATCATCAGTGGTCTGCAGGTGATCAAAACAGTAAAGCCACTGGGCGCGTCGTCGCCGCCGGCTGTGTCTCGCTTCTGTCCAACCCTGTCGTGCAGCCCGCGGGCAAGATCGTTATCGATCGCTCGCCCGGGAATTAGGAGGATACTAAGGAGGCTCGCGATCGACATCGCCGCAAGCAAGAAGAACACGACCGGGGGGCCCCAGATATAGGCTGTGGCGCCGGCGGTAGCGGCGGCGAACGCATTGCCGGCGTGATTGAATGCTTCATTGCGCCCAATACGCCTCGTAAATGCCGCATGCCCGAAAATTCCGAGCGAGACTCCAGCAAGGCCTGGCCCAAATACGGCGCCGGCTACGTGCGCCGCGGCCTGCGAGCCGGCGACGAGAATAAACTTCGAGACGAACGGCAGAAGTAGTGAGGCTGCAGTAACCGCGACGGCTGCCGCAGCCATCACTGCTCGCTTTGAGCGCGTTGCATCGATCAAGCCGCCTGCCGGAGTTTGCGCGACAATGCCGGCGGTGGTTGCAATCGACATGACGACGCCAATGCTGGCTTCGTCCCATTTCTGAACCGTGAGCAGATAGATCGCGAGATAGGGCCCGAGCCCGTCACGCACGTCGGCGAGAAAGAAGTTGGCGGCGTCGAGGGCTCGGCCTGCGCATGGGTATCCGCCAGTTTTTTGATTGTAGCTCATTGTATTTGAACAATGCACTCGCCGCGGGCTCGGTTGCGGACATGAGGCTAGGCGGCCCTTAGAAGATTGGTTATCGCGTCGGTCAACTGCTGCGCGGTGTAGGGCTTCGGCAGAAACATGCTCGGCTCGGCAAACAGCGTTTGCATGCCGTCGGTCACTGGCCGCCCGCTGGTATACAAGACCGGTATCCCCGCGCGAGATTGTCCAGCTGACTGGCCGACTGTTATTCCGCCCTCGGCTAGGGTCCCGAGCCCGATATCGGTGAAAACCAGATCAAGCTTTGCGTCCGAATGAATGATCGCCTGCGCCTCGGCTACGGTACTTGCCGATATGGTCTCATGGCCGGCCTCTTGCAGCACAGATTCTGCCAGCACGAGGACTTGCGCCTCGTCCTCGACAATCAAGACGCTTGGCATCCGATGCCCCTCAGGAACGTGCCCCACAGGACTCAATCGCAGTAAATTCAGTTGGTTCCAAGTGAGTGGTTCCGGCGCCTTGAAATCGGTCAGAGCTACCGCCGTTCACGGCCGGTAGCTCTGACGCCGCAGGTATTCAGGTATTGATGCTTACGGCGTCCAACACCTTGCGAACGGCAGCAGCCAGTTGCTCGCTGGTGAGAGGCTTCTGAAGCAAGTCCACGCCCGGGTCGAGACGGCCCTGATGAACGATAGCGTTGCGCGAGTATCCGGTCATGTACAGAACTTTCAGGGATGCTTGAATCTGTTTTGCTTCCTCTGCGAGCTGCCGCCCGTTCATCCGTGGCATGACCACATCGGTGAGAAGCAGGTTGACGCTTTTGTGTTCGCGCAACTTACGCAGCGCATCCTCGGCGTCTGCAGCTTCGAGTACGCTGTAACCAAGCGTCCTGAGTGTTTCCACGACGTAGCTGCGTACGTCGGCATCGTCCTCGACGACCATGACACACTCGCCGGAACTTCCGCGGCTGGGCTCGCCTTTGACCTCCTCAGACGCCACCGATTTTCCGGCAAACCGGGGTAGATAGACCTTGATCGTGGTGCCCTCTCCGATCTCGCTATAAATTTTCACGTGACCGCCGGATTGCTTGACGAATCCGTAAACCTGGCTGAGGCCAAGCCCGGTGCCCTGTCCGGACTGTTTGGTCGTAAAGAATGGTTCGAAGGCGCGCTCGACGACCTCCTTGCTCATTCCGGACCCGGTGTCGGTCACTGCGATCTGGACGTACTGTCCGGGGCGGACATCGCCGTTTTGCTTGCAATAGGCTTCGTCGAGATACGAATTGCTCGCTTCTACGGTCAGTTTGCCGCCGTTCGGCATGGCGTCCCTGGCGTTGAGCGCGAGATTGAGCACCGCGGCTTCAAGCTCGGCGGGATCGGCCTCGACCGGCCACACGCCGCCGCCGCCGACGATCTCGAGTGAGACGTCTTCGCCGAGCGAACGACGCAGAAATTCCGCGAGCCCGTTGAGCGCGCGATTGACGTCGAGCGGGACGGGATTGAGCGGCTGCTGCCGGGAGAACGCCAAGAGCCGCTTGGTGAGGGTGGCGGCGCGCTGTGCTCCCTGCATGGCGTTGTCGAGGCGGCGGGCGAGTTTGACCTGCGCGCCTTCGGTCCACGATTCCATCTGGCGCTGAGCGGACTCCAGATTGCCGATGATGATGGTCAGCAGGTTATTGAAATCATGGGCGACGCCGCCGGTGAGCTGGCCGATGGCTTCGAGCTTTTGCGATTGGCGAAGAGCTTCTTCAGCCGCCGAGCGTCGGTCGATCTCTGCGTAGAGACGGCCGGTTCTTCGCAGAACTGCAAATAGCGCCAGGAAAAGTATCAGCGTTACCGGGATGCCGTAGATCAGATGCGCGGTCATCGTCCTGATCAGCTCATCCCAGATGGCCGACGTCGCAATGCCGCTTGTCAGATAAAGCGGCGTCGCACCAAAGCGGCGATAGGCAAAGCGCCGCCGGACGTGATCGACTGGCGATGTCGACGTATAGATTCCGCCACGGGGGGATTGCTCAATCGATCGGCGAAAACCGGTGTGCTCGTCCAGCCGGGTGGTTGCGCCGGGCGGAACGACCGGATAGCGCGCTAAGATCAAACCGTCGTCGCGGATCAATGCGTATTGCAGGCCTTCGGTGTAGGCGAGCGTCGAGAAAAACTGAAAAAAATTGCTCGGGAGGACGGAGACCTCGAGAACCCCAACGAACTCTCCGTCGTGCTCGATGCGCCGGCTAACCGTAAAGAATGGCTGGCCGTTGAACGCCGATTGATAGACTTGCCCGTAATAGGTCCCGCTATCGGGTTTTAGATGTGCCTGAAAAAAATCCCGGTCTGAGAAATTCTGGCTGGGCGAAGATCGCAACCAGGATGAAACCAGCGCTCCGCCGTTGCTGCCGTAGATCCAAATCGACTGAATGACAGGTATTTCACTCACCAGCTTTTCGAGAAATGCATGGAGCGGCCCCTCGTGCCCCAGGATGTCCGCACCGGACATTCCCGCGATGCGGTCGGCGGTGGTGTTCAACGCCAGATCGACCAGCAGGAAGGTTTTCTGGGCCTCCTCCTGCTGAACGTCGAGCGACCGCAAAAGCCGCTCGTCGGTCAGCGATTCAAGATTGCGGTAGGTGCTCCACGACGCGAATGCGAACAGAAGGCAGGGAACCAGCAGCGACGCAGCCATGGCCAGCCGCACCAGCCGGATCGTCAACGCTCGCGCCTGCATTGTGGTTGGGTGTCCCGCCGGAGAAGAAAACGTAAGTTAGTCGACCATTCTTTGAAGCGCCAGATCGAAGCGCCGCCGTGGGCTTGTTTAGTTCGTGAAATTCTAAAGCCGGTGCGGCTCTGGCGGAGCCAGCCATTGTGGCCACCGCGGTCAAACTCCGCGAGGGACTCGTGGCCTTGGGCAGCGGACCTCAAAAACGTGCCGCCTACGCTACGCCTCTGCTGAAAGCCTATGCCGGAGATTTTGCGCGCTTTGCGGTTTCTATGAGATAACCGCCTTGGTCAGAATGCACGCACTGATCTTGAGAGTTCCGTCGGACTGCGGCTCCAGCGTGTAAAGCGCTTCCCAGGCGACACCGTCGGCATCAATGATGTGGACCTGCTGCATGATCTTGCCGTCCAAAATCGTCGCTTGTCCGAACTCAAAACTTCTATGCCGATAAACCGGAGCATAGCCGTTGCGAACCATGTACATGAAGGTCTCGGGAGTTCGGTACCAGCTCCTTATGGAAGGCGCGGCGAAGGTATACGCTGCCGCCGCGTCGTCTTGGCTGAAGGCCTCCTCTTGCGATTGGATGACGGACCGTGCCGCGGCGATGTCCACACCGGCGCCGGCGCGGACTGTGGCGCTGATTAAGAGTGTGACCAGTACGACAAGCACACGCATGATGCATGCTCCGTGTCTTTTGGTTCATTCCTCATCCTAGTGCACCCAACATGCCGCGAGCGCGCCATTGCATATACGAACCGAGCTGCAGGTCCGTTTCACCACGCCGGACAAATCTCTTGAGCAGAGACCGTCCGCTATTAACCTCATCCGTCGCCCCGTCTTTCAAAGCAATCCGTGGTAACCAAGATTGGGGCCATGCTGCCAGCCGCAAGCGTCCGTTATCGGACGTAACGCTACAAGCCGCCCGGTCTGATGCCTTTTTGAGCCGATTCGGCGTGGGATTTGGGCAATGTCGCCCAAATTCGGAAAAAGTTCCAATTCACAAACGAATGCTGATCAGTATTGAATAAGGCTGCTGATCGCGTCTAGTATTGCTTGCGGGTACCGTGGCGTAACGGTTCGGGGGAATATGAAATATTTAAAGTTTGGGTGGGTGATAGCGGCGTGTCCTGTTGCCGTGATTTATCTGACCCATATCGGAGGGACGCCGAGTTTCCCGCCGAATGCACCCCGAGGCGCATATTGGCGCAGCGCCGCCAAGCGTTGGCCCGGTCTCTGCGATTCCGGATACTACTTCGCATCATCAATTGTCGCGCTTGCCCGCGGATCGAGGCACCATCGTTGCTCAGCCGACGGAGCAAACAAAACTGGAAGAGTTCTCCGGAAGGGGCCGGACTGATTACAAATTCCGTTAATCGCTGAAGCGGCGCGTGAACCGAATTCCGCCGTCCCGCCGATTGCTGCAGAGCAGTCGATAGTTCCCGCGGCGCCCAGCGTTTCCGCTCTTTCCGCCGCCCGTGGCGAATCTTCTCGGAGTGCGCCGTCTCAACCGCCTGAAGAAAATAATGGCATCGATGCTCCAAAATCTGAGCAAGCTGGGTTGTGGGAGGATTCGCCCGAAAGCACTGAACCGGCCCACGAATTCAGAACCGCCTCGGCGACGGATGATTTCGACTATACCGGTCCGCCGAGTGCCGCCGGCGAGGCGAACGTCGGCGTTACCTTGCCGAGTTCCCCCGCATTATCCGCGACCTCGGACGCACTCAGGCCCGAACTGCTTCTGCCAGAACAGAAGGCATCCACTAGCGCTCCACGGACGGAGCAAGCGAAGTTAGAAGAGAGCGCCGCCGCTGCTCCAGATAATCCCTCCGATTCGATCCCGCCGAAGCACTCCTATCTTGCTTACTATGTGTACGACGAGCATCCGCCGCCGCGAAGGCCTGCCGACATAGTTTTGGATTCGTTGCGGAACGTTCCAATCGGCACGCCACTCGAGGAAATCAAGCGGGCGGCCGACGCCTTCGGGCTGAACTACAACTTCATGAAGACCGTCGCCAAGATCGAGTCCGACTTTGATCCGAAGCAGCGCACTGGGTCTTACATCGGTCTATTCCAGCTCAACCATTATGAATTCAACAAATACGGCTCAGGCGACATTACCAATCCGCGCGACAATGCTGTTGCGGCGGCTTACAAATTCATCACCGAAGGGACGATGTTTGAATGGGACACGCATAAGGATCCGACTTTCAGTGATCTTTATCTGATTCATCAGCAAGGCTGGCAGGGTGCTGCCGAGCACGTGGCGCATCCCGGGCGAATCGCTTGGCAATCGATGTGCGCCACCGACGAAGGCAAAGAGAAGGGCGAGAAGTGGTGCAAGCGGGCAATTTGGCAGAATACGCTGCCGAACATCAAGCAACTCTGGAAGTCGGTTGAGAATATGACCTCCGGGGCGTTTGTTTACATGTGGCGGCAGCGAGTTCGAACGGCTCTATTTGCGTTATTCCGGCATGCTCGCCGGAAAATCGGATGACGACAGCGCTTCGAATCCGCCGAGCTATTTGAAACCGCCCCCGGCACCTTCGACAGTCGGGAGAAAGAAGTTCGCCCATCAGATCGCGGCGGGCAAAGCCCGCTCGACGCAAGCGGCGCAAAAGCGCCCGGCGGACGGCAGAAAGAAGTTCGCGCATCACATCAGGGGCGGCAAAGCCGAAGTGGCGCAATCAGCTCCTGAACGTCCGGCGGACGGGAGAAAGAAGCCCGGCCATCAAATTGCGGTCAGCCAAACTGGCTCGCCGCAAGCTGCGCAGGAACGCCCGGTGGACGGAAGAAAGAAGCTGGCCCGCCAGATCGCGGCGAGCCCCGCGCGATCGCCGCAAGCGGTTCCAGCGCGCGCAGTGATCAGCCGGCACCACCGCCCGCGAGGCACCACCGCTCTGCTCACAATCCCAGATAAAACTTCTTGATCAGATCGTTGTTGTTGAGTTCGTCCGTGGACGCGCCTTCGAACGCGATCTTGCCGTGCACGATCACGTAGCCGCGGTTGGCAATGCGGATGGCTTGAGTGAAGTTCTGCTCCGCCATCAGCACGGTGAGACTGTAGCGCTGTTTCATTTCGGCGATGGCGTCAATGGTGCGCTTCACCAGGATCGGCGCTAGGCCGACCGAGGGCTCGTCTACCAACAGGATTTTGGGCGCCAGCATCAGTGCGCGGCCGAGCGCGAGCATCTGCTGTTCGCCGCCGCTCATTGAGCCGGCCAGCTGGGAGCGGCGCTCGGCGAGGCGGGGAAAAGTTTCGAAACAAATATCAAGGTTGCGGGCAAGCTCCCGGCGTGCGGTGCGGCGGAAAGCGCCGAGCAGCAGGTTTTCCTCCACCGTGAGTTTGGGAAACAGCCGGCGGCCTTCCGGCACCAGCGCAATGCCGAGATCGACGATCTCCTCGGTCGTGCGGCCTATGAGATCGTGATTGATGCCGTCGATTTCGGCAATAATCGAGCCCTCGGTCGGCCGGACCATCCCCATGATGCATTTCATGAGCGTCGACTTGCCGTTGCCGTTGGTTCCCAGGAGGACGACGGTCTCGCCGGCGCCGATCTTGACCGACACGTTCTCGATCACGCGGACCGCGCCATAGGCGGCGTGAATACCGGCAACGGTGAGGCTACTGGCCAAGGTAGGCTCTCTCTACTTCCGGATCGCGCACGACAATGTTCGGATCGCCGTCGGCGATCTTTCGCCCGGAGACGAGCACCACCAGCCGCTGCGAGAAACTCATCACCGCGCGCATGATGTGCTCGATGAGGATGACGGTGACGCCGTGTTCGTTCAATCGCTTGAGGAGCGTCAAAATCTCCTCTACCTCCGAGTGGGTCAGGCCGGCCATCGATTCGTCGGCGATCAGGAGCTTAGGCTCTGCCGCCATGGCGCGGGCGAGTTCGAGCTTGCGCATTTCGACCTGGGTAAGCTCGCGCGGCAGTCGCTTCGCCTTGGCATCAAGGCCGACCTCGCGCAGGAGATCGATGCATCGTGCCTCGATGTTGGGGGTAGAGCGATGCGCACCGCCGCGCGCTGCCACGGCGTAGAGGAGTGGAATGCGCAAATTGTCGGCGATGCTGAGACTGGCAAACGGCCGCGGCAGCTGAAAGGTACGGGCAAGCCCGCGGCGTGTGCGTTGGTGCGCAGTCGCGCCGTCGAGCACGTGGCCGTCGAAATGCACCGAGCCTGTTTCGTTTCGCAGCGTGCCGCAGATGCAGTTCACCAGCGTGCTCTTGCCGGAGCCGTTGGGTCCAATGAGCCCGACACGCTCGCCCACGCCTACCGACAAAGAGATGCTTTCCAGAGCGACAAATCCGCCGAAGCGCTTGCCCAGATTGTTGACGCCGAGCAGTTCGCTCATGGCGCGGCTTCCGGAACGTCGGCTTCGATACGCCGGCGGCCGACCGGACCGGCCGGCTTGTGTTGTAGGTATTTATTCACCAACCCGATAATGCCATTGGGCGCGACGATGACGAAGCCGACCAATAGGAGACCGACGATCAAGAGGTTGACCGCGGACGAGATCGTTACGGTTGCGATCTGCTGCAGCGAGCCGAGAAGGATGGCGCCGATCAGCGGGCCTACCCATCCTGTGGTGCCGCCGATCAGAGGCATGGCAATGGAATTCACCGCATAATCAAGACCGAATGCCGAGGATGGCTGCAAATAGCCGATGTAGTAGGGAAATGGTGCGCCGGCCATTCCCATCAGTCCGCCGGAGATCGTGGTCGCGATCAGCTTGAGCCGCAATGTCGGGACGCCGGAGGCTTCTGCTGCTAACTCGTCGTCGCGGATGGTGGCGAAGCCGTAACCGAGCCGCGATCGCTCGATCAGCCGTGCGACAGTGATCGCCCCCACCGCGAGCAGCATCATGATCAGGAACAGATATCTGATGTAGCTGCCAAACGGTGCGATCGACTCAGGTCGCACGATATAGGCGCCGCGCGAGCCACCGACGTAATCCCAATTCACAATCAGAGTCTCCAGCACGACCGCGAGCGCGAGTGTCGCAATGGCGAAGAATGCTCCTCGCAGCCGCAGCGTCAGGTAGCCCATGCCGAAACCGACGACACCGGAGACCGCGCCGCCGAAGGCGACCAAGACGGGAATCGGCATCGGATAGAGCCGATGAATCGCGACCGTCGAATAGGCGCCGAGCGCGAAGAACGCAGCCGAGCCGAAGTTTACATAACCGCAATAGCCGCCAAGGATGTTCCAGGCGGTCGCGAGCACGACATATTGCAGCACGACGTAGCCGGCGAAGAAGTAGTAGTCATTGCCGAGCGTAAGCGCAGCCGCGTAGACGATACCGCCGACCACAAGGCACACTAGCAAGAATAGATCGGAGCGCACGCCTCTAGCGTCCCAACAGGCCGGCCGGCCGCAGTGCCAGCGTCAGCAGCAAGAAGCCGAATGAGACGGCGGGTGCCCAGGAGGGGCCATAGAACGTCGAGGTCAGACTTTCGACAATGCCGACCAGCATTGCGGCAATAACCGTTCCCGGCAGGCTGCCCATGCCGCCCAGCACGCAGATGGCGAAGACACGGCCAATATATTCGCGTCCGACCGACGGCTCGACCGGCTGAATAATGATGAGGAATGCGCCGGCAAGCGAAGCGCTGGCGATGGAAATGCCGAAGGCAATCCGCTTGATGCGGATCGGATCGACCGCCAAGAGCTTGAGTGCGAGCTGATCCTGCGCCACAGCCATGATAGCGCGGCCGATGAAGGTTCGCGTGAGGAACAGCTGCAGCACCGCGATCAAGAGCAGCGACACCAGGCAGGGCACCAAGATGCGCAGCGGTATGTCGAGATAGCCGAAGTGCAAAGTCGGACCGATATAGCGTGCTTCGACATAGCGGTAGTCGACGCCGAAATAGAGCACGAGCGTCACTTCGGTGATGAACAACAAACCGAAGAAAAACGCCAGCCCACGCATCGATTCCTGGCCGCGTTTCTCGAATGACACGTAATAGATTTGATAGATGGCAGCGCCCAGCGCGTAAAACGCCGGCGACACGATGATGGCAGTGATGATCGGATCGAGTCCGAATGTGGCGTTGACGATATAGGCGATGTATGAGCCGAGAATAATGAAGGCGGGGTGGGCGATGTTGACGATATCGAGGATGCCGAACGATATCGTGATCCCGGCCGTCACGGCCGCATAGAAGGCGCCGATCAGAATGCCCGATATGACGGCATTGATCAGAAGATCGAACGAAAAAATCATTCCTCAGCCCTGTCCCGCGGCCAAAGCAAACGTCGCTCCGGGGCGGCACGAAAAGCCGAGCCCGGTCAGGGCCATGGCGTTCCTCCAGCGATTGGCGGCACAATACAGAAAACGCCGGGGCATTGGCAATTAGTCTCGGCGCAAAACAAGGTGTTGGCATGTCGCAGCGCCGCGCCGGGAGGCGCGCGTTAATCATTGGCGGCTCGATGAGTGGGCTTTTGGCCGCCATCATGCTCGAGCGCCGCGGTTGGCGGGTCGACGTCTTCGAGCGCGTCGAAAGCGAACTTGCTGGCCGCGGCGCGGGGATCGTGGCGCAACCGGAATTGATCGGGCGGCTTACCGCGCTTGGTCTGGACGTGCGCGACCTGGGCGTGCCGATCGCACGGCGCCAAATCCTAAATAGTGCGGGAAAAGTGACCCTTACGGGCACCTATCCGCAGGTGCTAACGGCCTGGGAGCGGGTCTATCGCGTGCTGCGCGATAAATTTCCGGCCGACCGCTATCACCGTGGGCACGGTCTCGAGTCATTTGAGCAGAATGCCGGTAAAGTCGTTGCACATTTCAGCGATGGCCGCTCTAGCGAAGGCGACGTGCTCATCGGTGCCGACGGGT
Organism: uncultured Alphaproteobacteria bacterium; assembly: GCA_963826945.1. Taxonomy (GTDB): domain Bacteria; phylum Pseudomonadota; class Alphaproteobacteria; order Rhizobiales; family Xanthobacteraceae; genus BOG-931. The sequence goes on from CAWGYY010000003.1 coordinate 251,444, forward strand.
TGCGCTCGACCGTGCGGCAGCAATGCCTGTCTGCGGCCGCCCCGCTTTATGCGGGCTATGTGGCTTGGCGCGCGCTGATCGCCGAAGATGCACTGCCGCCTGCAGTGCACCAAGATCTATTCGAAGCGATGACATTCTGTCTGCCGACCGGCGAGCAATTTCTCGGCTATCCGGTTGCCGGGCCCGACGACGATCTCCGGCCGGGGCGGCGCCGGTACAACATCGTGTGGTATCGCCCGGCGGATGAGGCGAACGAGCTGCCGCGGCTCCTCACCGACGAGACGGGCTTCACCCACACAATCTCGATCCCGCCGCCACTTATCCGTCGCGCCGCCGTCACTGATATGCGCCTGGCGGCCGAGCGATTGCTGGCGCCTCAACTGCGCGCCGTCGTTCGCTTGATCGACGAGCCGATCCTGCAACCGATCTACGACCTCACTAGCCAGCGTCTTGCTTTTGGGCGCGTCGCCATCATCGGCGACGCAGCCTTTGTAGCACGCCCGCATGTCGCGGCTGGCGTCTCGAAGGCGGCCGACGACGCCGCGGCCCTCGTGGCCGCGCTCGACAATAATGACGTCGAAGAGGCGTTGCGGCATTTCGAGGCCGAGCGCCTGCCGGAAAACAATCGCATCATCGAACGTGCTCGTCATCTCGGCGCTTATTTACAGGCGACGCAAAGCGCGCAAGAGCGTGAGCGCTCCGTCCGCCATGGCATTCCCGAGGCCGTACTCGCCGAAACTGCGGTGCTCGATTTTTTGTATACGTAACGGTCTAGTCGTGCGTCGCGGCCAGAGCGCGGATCAGGTCGAAGTAAAGCTCGTCTGCATCTTCGAGGCCTGCGGAAAACCGTAGTAGGTCGCCCGGGCACGGCGAACCTGCGCCTTCGATCGAGGCGCGATGCTCGATGAGGCTTTCAATGCCACCGAACGAGGTCGCTCGTTTCCAAATTCCGACGGCTGCCGCGACGGCAATGGCGGCCCTCTCGCCCTTTCGGACGCGGATCGAGAACATGCCGCCGAAGCCACCGGTCATCTGCCGCAAAGCGACCTCGTGGCCGACATGCTGCGCAAGGCCGGGATAAAGGACGGCCGAGGCGGCGGGATGCCCGACCAGCCGGTCGGCGAGCATCGCCGCCGTGCTCGACTGCCTACGAACGCGAACGTCAAGCGTCCGCATTCCCCGCATTAGCAGCCACGCGTCAAAGGCGCTGAGCGCGCTGCCCAGTTGCGAGCGCGTTTTGCGAATTTGCTCCCACAATCTGCTTACCCGCGCCGTGGCGAGGGCCCCGGCTACAATGTCGGAATGCCCGTTGAGATATTTGGTCGCCGAATGCATGACGACATCGGCGCCCAGCGATAAGGGCCGAGTCAAAATCGGAGTAGCGACGGTCGAGTCGACACAGAGAATGGCCTCGACGGCGTGAGCGATGTCGGCGATCGCGGCAATGTCCGTGATCGTCCACAGCGGATTGCTCGGCGTCTCGATCCAAAAAAGGCCGGTCTCGCCGGGCCTTATAGCGGCACGAACTGCATCGAGATCGGATGTTTCGACGAAACTGATGCTGTGGCCGAAACGACCAATTTCCTTCAACCAGGAGCGAAAGCCCCAATACATAATTTGCGAGGCGATGATATGCGTCGGTTTGTCCAGCGCGAGCAGCACGCTCGTGGCAGCCGCCATTCCGGAGCTGAACAGCAGCGCCTCGTCGGCGCCCTCCAGACCAGCTATTAGGTTTTCAGCCTGCTGCACCGAAAAGTTGTCGCTTCGGCCATAGACGTAGCCGGCGCGATAGGCATTGTCGGGATCGCGTAAAAACGTGGTCGACATATGGACGGGTGGTGTGACGGCGTTGGTGACGGGGTCGCGCGCGCCGGGCCCTTGAGCGACGAGGGTCTGAACTGTAAGTGCAGGCTTCGTTTGGTCGTCCATCCGCCCCTCAACCCCCGGACAATGCCGAGCCGCCGGAGATGTTCCGAAAGGCTCTCAGCTGCAGGCAGCATATCTTCTACGGGCATCCGGCCCGATAAAATCATCGTGCTGTGCGCGGCAGGTCCAGGTAAAATTATCGTGCTGGGCCGAGCGCCGGACGCGGGCATTAATGCCGCAGCCGTTGGCAACCGGCGGTTCAATCAGGTCGTGACTTCGTCGCGGAATTTCGCGGCGGTCGGGCTAGCGGCAAGAAGCTTCGGATAGAACTTCTTGAAATCCGCGATGATTGTCTCGAACGGCACGTCCGGAAACGGGCCGCGGTCTTTGAGATATTCCATGTGCCGGCGCCCGGCCTGGTCGAACGGATGGAACAGGCTGTCATTGATGCCGTCAAACTCGAGCGGCGCAATATTCGCTCGCGCGCACAAGGCCGCATCGAAGGCAGGGGTGCACTTCACCCATTTGCCGTCGATATTCAGCTCCGTGTACGAATGCCAATAGAAGGTATCGCCCACGGTCTCGATCAGGCGCTTCGAGGTGAGATGGTTGCGCACGTCGGCATAGCCCGGACGAGCGGGGATGCCGCTGGCGCGGGCCGCAGCCGCAAGCACCGCCGATTTGCCGACGCAAAAGCCCTTGCCGGCATCGAGCACTCCGCTGGCGCGGAACACGGCAGGATTCAGAAAGTCGAGATAAGGGTCATATTGGATCGAGTCCCGCGCGGCATTGTAAAGCGCAATGGCCTTGTCTTTCGCTGTCTGCGCCGATCCGACGGCCTTTTGTGCGAAGGCCTTTATCGTTTCATCGCCGCAATCGATGAAAGACGTTGCCTCCAGAAAATTGGTTTCGTCGGTCATGATGCACCAAGTCCGTCGCGGTTCACTCGGCCGCTTGCTTGAATTCGCGCCGCCGCTCGTGGCTCGATGGCCGCGCCGCCCGGCGCAGCGCTGCCATTTCCGCCTGGTCGCGTTGCATGAGACGGAAGGCTTGGTCTTTGCCTGAAAGATATGGTGCGGGCCAGTGCTGAGCGCCATAACCGTATTCCGCCGAGGCCATCAGCGTAAAATGCGGGTTGGTTAAGTGGAGTCGCGCAATCGCGCAGATGTCGGCGCGCCCGGCGGCGACGATGGTGTTGACCTGGTCCGCCGTGGTGATGTTGCCGACCGCAATTGTCGGCACGCCGACTTCGTTGCGGATCATTTCCGAGAACGGCGTCTGGAACATGCGCCCGTAGACCGGATTGGCCCAGCGCGATGTTTGCCCGGCCGACACGTCGATGATGTCGGCTCCGTGCGCGCGAAAGGCGGCGGCGATTTGCAGTCCGTCCTCTGGCGTAATGCCGCCGGGCGCCCAATCGGTGGCAGAGATGCGCACCGAAATCGGCTTATGCCGAGGCCAGTGACTGCGGACCGCATCAAACACCTGCAGCGGAAACCGCATACGGTTCTCGAAATCGCCGCCGAATTCGTCGGAGCGCAGGTTGCTGAGCGGTGAAATAAATCCGGACAGCAAATAGCCGTGACCGGCGTGGAGTTCGATCATATCGAAGCCGGCCTTGTCGGCGTTGAAGGCCGCCTGTGCGTACTCGGCAATGACGCGCTCCATGTCCGCCCACGTCATCTCGCGTGGCAGATGCATAAAGTCATAAAACGCCAGCGGCGAAGCGGCGAAAACCTCCCAATTGTTGTCGTCGAGCGGATAATCCATGCCCTCCCAACCGCGCTTGGTCGATCCCTTTCGTCCGCAATGTCCGAGCTGAAGGCAGAATTTGGCTTGGCTCTCGCGGTGGACGAAATTGACGATCCGCCGCCAGGCGGCGACCTGTTCGTCATTATAGATGCCGGGACACCCCGGCGTGATGCGGCCTTGCTCTGATACCGCGGTCATTTCCGCGAACACCAGACCGGCGCCGCCCATGGCGAGCTTGCCGAGATGAACCAGATGGAAATCGCCGGCGATGCCGCCGGGTTCGGCGGAATACATGTTCATCGGCGAAACCGCGATCCGGTTCGCGACTACCATCTGCCCGAGCCGGAACGGTGTGAACATCGGCGGTGGCGGATTGTCGGCAGGGACGTCGAAGCCCTGGGCGCGAACGGTGCCGGCAAACCAGGCCTGCACGTCGTCGACGAATTTCGGGTCGCGCAGGCGCAGGTTTTCGAACGTGACGGCTTTGGCGCGCGAGAGCATGCTGAAACAGGCCTGAATTGGGCTCATGCCCCAGTAGCGCGATGGATTTTCGGTCCATAGCGCGCTCACATTCGCCGCATATTGGGTCTTCTCCACATCCTCACGGCGCGCGCTCTGGAATATCGTCAGCGCGTCGGCGACCGACCCGGAATTTTCAAATGCGTTGAACAGATTGATCGCGTCTTCCATCGCCAGTTTAGTTCCCGACCCGATGGAAAAGTGTGCAGTGTGCAGGGCATCGCCGAGCAGGACGATGTTCTTGTAATACCAGTTCTTGTTGCTAATGACCGGAAAACGCCGCCAGTACGAGCGGTTCGCGATGAGTTTGCCGCCATTGAGCTGGCTGCTGAAGAGCCGCTCCAGATAAGCGACGGTTTCGGCCTCGTTGAGTTTTGTGAGCGTTGCTTCGGCTTTCGCCCAGGTGGTATCCGGCGCCTCTACGACCCAGGTGCTCATGTCCTTCTTGTACTGATAGGTGCACAGATCCCAGATGCCGCATTCGTTTTCGGCGAAATGGAACGAGAAAGTGGTCGACGGCGCGGTGCTGCCCAGCCAGATGAAATGATTGCGCCGCAATTCGACTTTCGGCTGGAAATGCTCCTTGTAGCGTTCGCGAACAAAACTGTTGATGCCGTCGGCAGCGACGATCAAATCTGCGTCATCGAATTCGGCCAGGTCGGAAATTTCCCGCGAGAATTCGAGCTTGACCCCGAGCTCCCGGCAGCGCTGCTGCAAAACCGTCAGCAGCGTTCGGCGCTCGGTGCCGCAAAAACCGTGTCCGGTCGAGCGGACCACGTCACCACGGAAATGAAAGTCGATCTCGCCCCAATACGAAAACTCACGGGTGATCGCTTCATATGATTCGCGATCGTAATCCATAAGGTTATCGAGGGTTTCATCGGAGAAAACCACGCCGAAGCCGAACGTGTCGTCAGAGCGGTTACGCTCGTAGACGGTGACGTCGTGGCTCGCGAAGCGCTTTTTCATCAGCAGCGCGAAGTAGAGCCCGCCGGGACCTCCGCCGATGACGACGATCTTCACCCTCGCTGCTCCTTTATCCTCTATCGGATATTTTCAACCGATTTTATCTTGTAAAATCCATCAGTCAATCTACCATACGCAGTGGGCAAAGTTTGGAGGTTGCATGCCGGCAGGAAAAGGACGTGCGAATGTCGAGAGACTCGAAACCACGCCGCCGCTCGGGCGCAGCGAGCGCGAGCGCTCGTTTTTGGAATTTGAGCAGGCACTGATCTGCGCGGCGGAAGCTTTCTACCGCTTCGCCGGCGCGGTATTCGGCCCGACCGGTGCGCAACAGAAACTGACCGGGCAGGAATGTGTGATCCTGCAACAGCTCATGTTCACGCCCCGGCCGCGCAGCGTCAGCGAGTTGAGCCGTTTCAGCAATCGCGACGACGTATCCAACATTCAGTACAGCTTGCGGAAATTGATGGCGGCCGGTCTGATCGAAAAGGTTCCCGGCAGCACCAACCGCGACACCCGCTACCGCCCGACCCAGTCCGGGCGCGATTTGACCGAATTCTTGGTTTCCTCGCGGCGCGAATTGCTGATCTCACCGAGCGCCGATCTGCCGAATATCGAGGCACAGCTTAAATCGGCGAGCAATGCGTTGTCGCTCTTAACCGGCATGTACGACCATACCTCGCGGGTGCTTGCTGCGCGCATGTAGATCGAAAGGCGCGGCTCTGTAACCAGCCGCAGATTTGCAATATCGTTCTTGGGCCGGGAAGCTTCGGGGCTGCTGTGGAATTTGCGCTTCCATTTCCCAAATCGCGCGAAGACATCGCGCGTATCCAAAGCGAGCGTAAGCGTAACGCCTTCGAATTGGCCAAGAACGCGCCGTGGTATCGCGGCAAGCTCGACCATATCGATCCGCGGCGGCTTGACGACAAGGACATGTGGGAGCGCATCCCGATCCTCGACAAGGACGTGCTGCGAAAATTCTCCCATGCCGAATTCCTGCAGGCCTTGTGCATCGTCCCGCAAAACAAGATCGCCGAGTACTGGCGCTCCGGCGGCTCGACTGGGCAGCCGGTATTCTACCCGCGCACCAAGGACGATCTGCGCTACGGCGAATTGTCGTGGGCGCGTTCGTTCCCGTGCATCGGCATCGAGCCGGGCGAGCTGTGCCATATTTCGTTTCCGCTCGGCATCCATCCCGCCGGCCAGGTTTGGGCGCGTTCTTCCCGGCTGGTCGACGTCGGCATGGTGTGGGTCGGGGCGGGAAACGCCTATCCGTCGATTGCCCAGCTCGAGCTGATCCAGAACCTGCAGCCGGGTGTTTTCATCGGCATGAGCAGCTTCGCGCTGCATCTCGCCAATCTCGCCGAGGCCAAAGGCATCGACCTGGCGGCGTCTTCGGTACGAAAGCTTGTTTGCTCGGCGGAAACTTTATCCGCCGCCAAACGAGAGAAGCTATCGCGTATGTGGGGCGCGGAGGTCTTCGACGTGTTCGGCATGAGCGAAGCGGGCCTCATGGGCGCGGAAACGTCGGCTCATGACGGCATCCACATCTGGACCGACATGTATTTCATCGAAGTGGTCGACGCCGAGACCGGCAGATCGCTTCCGGAGGGCGAAGTCGGCGCGCTGTGTGTCACGCCGTTATGGACCAACCACGCGACGCCGTTCCTGCGCTGGAATTCGGGCGATCTGGTCAGCTATGTGTCGCGTTCGTCGGGGTCCGGGTCGTTCGCAGACCTTTTTCCGATGATCAGGCACGCCAATCGCACCACCGGTTTTTTCAAAGTGCGCGGTGTCAACGTCAATCACGCCGATTTCGAAGACTTCATGTTCCGCAATCCTGACGTTCTTGATTTTCAGGCGATCCTCGAGACCGAGCCGTCGACAGGCCGCGAAGGCATCCGTGTTCTCATCGAGGTCGGCAGCACGGTCGATCCCGACGCCGTGTGTTCGCGCGTCGGCAGCACCGTCAAGGAGACTTTCGAGATCTCGCCGCTGGTGGAAGCACTCAAGCGCGGAACGCTTGCGACCGAGTTTGAGCGGAGCCTCAAGGCACCGCGATTTGTCGACCGCCGTCAGTAGCGACGCCCGAGCGTAGGATTTCAGGCTGAGCCCTCAAACGTGCTGGCCGCCGTTGATGTGAATTTCTGCGCCGTTGACGTAGGAAGACGTGTCGGTGCACAGCACATAAATGATTTTGGCCACTTCGTCCGGCGTGCCGAGGCGATGCATCGGGATCATCTCGACGATCTTTTCCGTGCCGGGCGACAGCATCGCAGTGTCGATCTCGCCGGGCGCGATGGCATTGACCCGGACGCCAACGGCGCCGAAGTCGTGTGCCATCTCGCGCGTGAGCGCCGCGAGCGCGGCCTTTGATGTCGCATAGGCCGCGCCGGCGAACGGGTGCACGCGCGAGCCCGCGATCGAGGTCACATTGACGACCGAGCCCTTGGCGGCCTTGAGTTCGTCGAGGAGCCCGCGCGCCAGCATGATGGGGGCAAAGAAATTCACCTGAAAAACGTGGTGCCAGTCTTCGCGCGAGGTGTCGATCGAGCCAAGCCGCTTGCCCTCCGCCGCCTTGGGCGAAATCGCGGCGTTATTGACTAGCGCATGCAATTCGCCGTTGAGCCGACGCTTGATCTCAGCGATCGCCTCTTCGGTGTTGGCAGGCTCCGCCAAATCGACCTGGATGTGATCTTCGGGTCCCGCTTCCCACGGACAATTTTCCGGGAAGGGGTGCCGCGAGCAGGTGATGACGCGCCAGCCGGCGGCGGAGAAACGCTTGACGGTGGCGTGGCCGATGCCGCGGCTCGCCCCCGTGAGAAGGAGTGTGCGGCGCGGTTGGTTGCTCGTTGGCACTTTTGTCGTCCTTAAGGGTAAAGCCGCGTTTTGCTCCACGGCGTACTTCGATCCTCACGCCTGAAAGCGATACGGTCGTGCAGGCGGAATGGCCGCTCTTGCCAGAATTCGATTTCCTGAGGCACGACGCGATAGCCCGACCAATGCGGCGGCCGCGGCACCGTGCCAATGGGGAATTTCGCCGTGTAGCGCGCGACCGCCTTCTCGAACGCAAGGCGGCTTTCGAGCGCAGCAGATTGTCTGCTGGCCCACGCGCCGATCTGCGCCATGCGTGAGCGCGTCGCGAAGTAGGCATCGGCTTCTTGCGCCGTGACAGGTTCGACGCCGCCTCGCACCCGCACCTGACGCTGCAGCGATTTCCAGTAGAACGTCAGCGCCGCCTTCGGCGCGCCTGCCAATTCATGACCCTTCACGCTATCGAGATTCGTGTAGAAGACGAAGCCCCGCTCGTCGAACGCCTTTAGCAGCACCATCCGGGCATTGGGCAGCCCGTCGGCATCCACAGTGGCGAGCGCCATGGCGTCAGGGTTGACCGGCTCGGCGCGTTGGGCCTCGGCAAACCACGCCGCAAACAGACGCAGCGGCTCATCGGCTTCGGCGAAGTCACCGCTCGTTAACCATCCGGGGTGTTCTATCGGCGCAGTATCGGACATTGCGTTGGGGTACCCCAATTGCTCGCAAACAGCGATCGGGAAGCGGGCTACCAGCCTCTATATAATGGAACCGCGCAGTCGCGCCTATGTTGGCCGCTGCGTCGGCTAGCCATCGCCGTGGTTACGCTTAGCGCGATGACCGCTGCCGGTTGCTCGCTGCCGCTGGATACGATGTTCGAAAACAGCGCCGCGGATGGGGATCAAACCAGTTCCGTAGCGCTAAAGGATCGGCTGGACCAAGGTGCGACCCCTTCGGAGGCTGACCTCGCCTATGCGCGCGCGGTCGCTGCAGACGCTCTCGCACGTGGCAGCAAGGACAGTAGCTTTCCGTGGGAGAATCCGCACAACGGCGCAGGCGGTAACATCACGCCGCTGGCCGCATCCTATAGTGAAGGCGTCTTGTTCTGCCGCGACTTCCTGGCGAGCTACGTGCATGGGCAAGCGCAAGCCTGGCTTAAGGGCGAGGCCTGCCGCTCCCAGCACGGCGTATGGGAAGTGAAGAGTCTAAAGCAGCTCAAACAGGGCTGAACATGCCATCATCCACCCACAGACGATCCGTTACGGCCGGTATTGCATTGCGGGACGGCGACTTAAGTCCCACATTGGGACCATGGGCGGGCGGGGCCAGCCCCAAAACCTAACGGAGTTCATGGGGGATGCGTGATCCCTATGACGTGCTGGGCGTCGACCGCAAAGCGAGCGCAGCCGACATCAAGAGCGCCTTCCGGCGTCTCGCCAAAAAACTGCATCCCGACGCCAACAAGAACGATCCGAAGGCGGCGTCCCGCTTTGCCGAGCTCAACGCTGCGTATGAAATCCTCGGCGAGGAAGACAAGCGCAAGGCCTTCGACCGTGGCGAGATCGACGCCGAAGGCAAGCCGCGATTCCGCGGCTATGAGGGATTTGGCGGAGGGGGAGGGCAAAGGCCCGGCGGCGGTTTTGGCCCGGAAGCGGAATTCGAGACTTTCAGCTTTGGCCCAGAGGGGTTTACCCGCAATGCGCGGCGAGGCCGTGCGGGTGGCGGCGCCGCCGGGCAAGGTGGCTTTGAAGATATCCTGCGAGAAGCCTTCGGCGGCATGGGTGGGGCACGTCGTGGCGGCGCCGGCGCGGCATTCGAGGGCGAGGATTTCGCCGCCGGCCCCGGCGCCAATGTCACCGCAGCGCTGACCGTCACGCTTCCGGACGCCGCCCATGGGGTTACTCAACGCATCCATCTGCCGAACGGCAAGGATCTTGAAGTCAAAATTCCTGCGGGCATCGCCGACGGTCAGCAAATACGGCTCCGCGGCCAGGGCATGCCCGGGCCGGGTGGTGCAGGCGACGTACTCATCACGGTTTCCATCGCCCCGGATTCGACCTTTACGCTTGATGGCGCGGACATCCGGCTGGATCTGCCGATCACGCTTTACGAAGCCGTGCTCGGCGCGAAGGTGCGGGTGCCTACTCTCGACAAACCGTTGGAGCTCACGATCCCCGCCGGGACGAACAGCGGCCGTACCTTCCGCCTTAAGGGCAAGGGGTTTCCGGCCAAGGAGGGCAAAGGTGATCTCCTCGCCACAGTCCGCATCGTCCTCCCCGAGCATGGTGACGCCGAGCTTGAGGAGTTGATGAAAAAATGGCGCGCCGACAAACCCTACGATCCGCGCAAGGGGATGTAAGGTCTCGGCGGAGTTCCGACGTTCAATCAAAGCCGCCGGTTTCACGACGTATGCGTGTGGACGTGTGGTCCAACATGTTCCGGTGGCGCGCTTGAAGGCCCCCACAGCCCTATGCCATACGAGGCCTAGGCGCCTGAAATCGTCGTAGCGGGGTCGGAGAATGCCGGGAGTTCTCGGGCCTCATGCGCGGTAAGCGCGGCCTGATCATGGGGGTCGCCAATCAGCGCTCACTGGCTTGGGGCATCGCTAAGGCCTGCCACGGTCATGGAGCGGAGCTTGCTTTCACCTATCAGGGCGACTCGCTCAAGAAGCGGGTAGAGCCGCTGGCTCAGGAGGTCGGTGGGCTCGTAGTCGGACATTGCGACGTTGCAGTGCCGGCGACCATCGATGCGGCTTTCGCCGCGGTGCAGTCGGCCTGGGGGGCGCTCGACTTCCTTGTCCATGCCATCGCGTTCTCGGATCGCGCGCAGCTCGACGGCCGGTACGTCGACACGACGCAGGATAATTTCACCCAGACCATGCTGATCAGCTGCTATTCCTTCACCTCGGTCGCGCAGCGTGCCGAGAAGATGATGCCGAACGGCGGCTCGATGCTCACGCTCACCTATTACGGAGCTGAGAAATGGATGCCGCACTATAACGTTATGGGCGTCGCCAAAGCCGCGCTCGAAGCATCCGTGGTCTATCTTGCCGCCGATCTCGGCGTGAAAAACATTCGCGTCAATGCGATTTCGTCGGGGCCGATCAAGACGCTTGCCGCGGCGGGCATCGCCGACCTGCGCTACATCTTCAAATGGAACGAATACAACGCGCCGTTGCGGCGCAATGTGACGATCGAAGATGTTGGCGAAGCCGGCGCTTATCTCCTGTCCGATATGTCGCGCGGGGTTACCGGCGAAGTCCACCACGTTGATGCGGGCTATCACATCGTCGGTATGAAGCATCCTGACGCGCCGGATATCACGGTCGGCAATAACGGGAAGGAGTGACTGCGGGCGCAGGCGGCGTTTGACGCGCCGGGAAATGCGCCGGGATTTTCAGCCAGTCGTTCGACCATGTCGTTCAATACTTTCGGGCATTTATTTCGGGTGACGACCTTCGGCGAGAGCCACGGTCCGGCTATCGGCTGCGTCGTCGATGGCTGTCCGCCGCGGATCGCGCTCAGTGAAGCCGATATCCAGCCCTATCTCGATCGCCGCCGGCCCGGCCAATCGCGTTTCACCACACAGCGCCAGGAGCCGGACGCGATCAAAATCCTGTCAGGGGTGTTTTTGGATGAAGCAAGCGGCCAACAGGTGACCACCGGTACGCCGATTGCGCTGCTCATCGACAACGTTGATCAACGCAGCAAAGACTACAGCGATATCAAGGACAAATACCGGCCCGGCCACGCCGATTTCACCTACGATGTTAAATATGGCCTGCGCGATTACCGTGGCGGCGGGCGGCAGTCTGCGCGCGAGACTGCGATGCGGGTAGCCGCTGGCGCCATCGCGCGCAAGATCGTGCCGAATTTTCAGGTCCGCGGTGCGCTGGTTCAGATGGGCCCGCATCGGATCGATCGGGCGCGCTGGGATTGGGCCGAAGTGGCGCGCAATCCGTTCTTCTCCCCGGACGCCGAACGAGCAGTGTTCTTCGCCGAGTATCTCGACGGCGTGCGCAAACGCGGCTCCTCGGTAGGCGCTGTCATTGAGGTCGTTGCGGAAGGCGTGCCGGCCGGTCTCGGCGCGCCGCTTTATGGCAAACTTGACGCCGATCTTGCTGCAGCGCTGATGAGCATCAACGCCGTCAAGGGTGTCGAGATTGGCGCCGGCTTCGGTGCCGCGGAGTTGCTCGGCGAAGAAAACAGTGACGAAATGCGCATGGGCAACGACGGTAAGCCGATCTTTCTCTCCAACAACGCCGGCGGCATCCTCGGGGGTATTTCGACCGGCCAGCCGGTCGTTGCGCGCTTCGCGGTCAAGCCAACCTCTTCAATTCTCACTCCGCGCCAAACCGTCGACCGCTACGGCAGCAACACCGAAATCGCGACCACGGGGCGCCACGATCCCTGTGTTGGCATCCGCGCCGTGCCGGTCGGCGAAGCCATGGTGGCGTGCGTCATCGCCGATCACTATCTGCGCCATCGCGGCCAAGTCGGCGAGGCGTCCGCCTGGCCGTTTCCGCGACCGTCACCTTGACGATAGGGCGGCAGTGAGGGGCAGAAGTTAATGGAAGACGCTCACCAGCGCATCCGAACGGCCGCGGCCGCTTTTGCCCGCGGCGAGATCGTCATCGTCGCCGATGACGACGACCGCGAGAACGAAGGCGATCTGTTCGTCGCGGCCTCGCTGTGCACGCCCGAGAAGATGGCGTTTATCATCCGCAACACGTCCGGCATCGTCTGCGCGCCTCTGGCGCCGGATGAAGCGCGGCGGCTGCACCTCGATCCCATGGTGGCGCGCAACGATGCGCCGCTCGGTACAGCTTTTACCGTTTCGGTTGACGTTCGCCACGGCCTGACCACCGGCATCTCCGCGGAAGAGCGCACCAACACCGTGCGCGCGCTCGCCAACGGCAATATGGGCGCGGCCGATTTCGTACGGCCCGGTCACGTGTTTCCGCTCGTGGCGAAAGAAGGCGGCGTGCTCATGCGCTCCGGCCACACCGAGGCCTGCGTCGATCTTTGCCGACTTGCGGGCCTGCCGCCGGTTGGCGTGCTTGCCGAGTTGATGAACGACGACGGCACAGTCATGCGCGGGCCGCAGATCGCAGCGTTTGCCGCGCGCTACAAGCTGCAACGGGTCACGATCGCCGATTTAATCGCCTATCGGCAGGCGCGAGACAAACTGATTGAGCGGGTCGGCGAGTTTCCAGTGGAGTCTGAAATCGGCACGTTGACCGGCTACGCGTTTCAGACTCCGTTTGATCCATTTTATCACATGGCCTTCGTCCACGGCAGCATCGGCGACGGCAAAAATGTGCTCACGCGTCTGCATCGCGCCAATCTGATTCTGGACGTTTTTGGCGGCGCCAAAGCTGTCCACAAGACACTCGAGCGCTTCAAGGCCGAAGGCAGCGGGGTGCATGGTGGTGTTACGCGACGGCGCCGCCGGCGTGCCGGTCATCGCTATTCCAAAATCCGACGAAACTGCATCCGGTGAGGCTCGCATCCGGCAATGGCGCGAGGTTGGTCTCGGTGCGCAGATCTTAAAGGATCTCGGCGTCACCTCGATCAGGCTTCTGACTTTTACGCGCCCCATGACTTATATCGGTCTCTCCGGTTTCGGCATTGAGATCGTGGGCACCGAGCCGGTCGAGGTGTGAGGCTAGGGCGGTGTCGGCAACAAGCGGGGATTAATTAAAATGAGCAGCATCATGAGCCGGATTGGTCTTCAGCGAATTGGATTTGCCTTGGCGCTTATCGGCATTGGCCTGTCGTTGTCGGCATGCGGCTACAACACCATTCCGACGCTTGAGGAAGCGGCCAAGGCGCGCTGGTCGGACGTGCAAAACCAGTATCAGCGCCGCGCCGATCTCATTCCCAATCTGGTGGCGACCGTCCAGGGCTACGCCGCGCAGGAAAAGAGCGTGCTGACTGCGGTCGTCGAGGCCCGCGCCAAGGCGACGCAGGTCAAAGTCGATGTTTCGCAACTAACCGATCCGGACAAGCTGAAAGCTTTCCAGGATGCGCAAAACCAGCTATCGGGCGCACTCGGTCGGCTGCTCGCGGTGTCGGAGAACTATCCGGACCTTAAATCGAACGCCAATTTCCTGGCGCTGCAGTCTCAGCTTGAAGGCACCGAGAACCGCATCGCGGTCGCGCGGCGCGACTACATCGAGGCAGTGCGCGCCTATAATACGGCGCTGCGCACATTCCCGACTGTGCTTTGGGCGAAGACGGCGTTTTCTGGCAACAAACCGATGGCGGAATTCACCGCTACTGACGGCGCTGAAAAGCCGCCGCAGGTCAAGTTCTGATGCTGCACCGTCATGTGTGAGTCCGAAGGGAAAAGTCATCAGGAAGTAGCGCCTGGACTGCTTCGTTGCTTCGCTTCGCGCAACAGCGGAACCGTTGCGCCGGTCCTGATCGTTGCTGCTGCGCTTTCCCTTTGTCTGGTTTCGCTGGCGCTCGCACTCGATTTCCCGGCGCTGACCGGACGCGTCGTAGATCAGGCTGGCGTTATGAGCGCGGCAAGCCGCACCGACGTCGAAACGAAGTCGAAGAATCTTGAAGACAAGTCCGGTATCCAGTTGGTCGTTGCCACGGTGAAATCGCTGCAGGGCAACGACATCGAGACCTATGCCAATCAACTGTTCCGGTTCTGGAAACTCGGTGAGGCGAAGAAGAACAACGGGGTATTACTGCTCGTAGCGCCAAGCGAGCACAAAGTCCGCATCGAGGTCGGCTACGGCCTCGAAGGCACGCTGACCGATGCCCTCTCGTCGGTCATCATCTCGAGCGCGATTGTTCCGCGCTTCAAGGCCAACGATTTTTCGGGCGGCATTGAACGCGGCGTGGATGGCATTATCAGCGTGCTGACCACCGATGCCGCGGAGTGGCATCAAAAGGCCAATGTTCGCGCTGACGACGCCACGGGCGACGTCAGTAAACTTTTTCCAATCCTGTTTTTCGTGTTGCTGATCTTTTTTATCTGGTACCTGATCCACAATGCTGGTGGGCCGGGGTCGGGCGGCCGCAGGCGCGGCGTTGGCCCGATCATCCTGGGGTCCGGCTGGGGTGGCGGTGGTTTTGGTGGCGGCTTTTCCGGAGGTGGCGGGTTTGGCGGCGGATTTTCCGGTGGCGGGGGCTCGTCGGGTGGCGGCGGTGCGTCGGGGGGTTGGTGATGCACTTCAGCAAGGAAGATCACGACGCGGTCACGGCCGCTATTCACGAAGCGGAAAAGCGCACCAGCGGCCAGATCGTGTGTGTGCTGGCGCGCGCGTCATCGGACTATGCCCATATCCCGATTCTGTGGGCGAGCGCGCTTGCGCTCATTGCGCCGTGGCCGATGATTGCTTTGACGCCGTGGAGCGTGCAGCGCATTTTTTTAGTTCAGATCGCGGTATTTATCGTTGCCGGGCTTGCCTTTTCGTGGATGCCGTTTCGGCTCGCGCTGGTTCCCCGTGCTGTGAAGCGCGCCCGCGCACACAGGGCCGCGCTTGAGCAATTCGTGGTGCGCCGTGTCGCCCATACCAGGAACCGCACGGGCGTATTGATCTTCGTGTCGTTGGCCGAGCGCTACGCACGCATCGTTGCTGATGACGGCATTGCAGAGAAAGTTCACGGTCCCGAGTGGCAGGAGGCGATCGATGCTCTGGTCGGCCACATGCGAGCCGGCCGCATCGCGGCAGGATTTGCTGCGGCAATCGACCGTTGCGGCGCGGTGCTGGCTGCCCATGCTCCGCCTGACGGTTCGGCCAACGAACTGCCCGACCGGCTTTACGTCACTTAGCGCCGGACCAACAAAGCGCAGAAGAACCTGCCCGCCGCAGAACGCATGCCCACCATGCGTTGCGCATCTAACCTCGGCGTCCCTATATGGTCCGGAGGGGCGCGGCGGCAACTCCGATATCGAGGAGATTTGGATGCCCAGGCACGATCGCGTCAACCACCGGCGCCGCGCGCTTCTTGGCGCCGGCGGCGCGTTGTTTTTGAGTGCGGCCTTATGGCCGGACCGCGCGCCGGCGCAAGCCAAATTGAATATCGGTGTCATTGGCTCCGGCCACATCGGCGGCACCATCGGTGGCCTGTGGGTCAAGAACGGACACAAGGTCCTGTTCTCCTCACGCCATCCCGAGGAGCTTAAGGATCTGGTGTCGAGCTTGGGCGAGCTTGCTCAAGCCGGGACCGTTGAGCAGGCGATTGCCTTCGGCGACGTCCTGTTCATAGCTGTCCCCTACCGCGCACTGCCGCAGGTTGGCCAAGATTACGGCGCAGCGCTCAAAGGCAAGATTATTCTCGACGCCTGCAACGCCACTCCGGCGCGCGATGGAGTTCCCATCGCCGACGAGGTAGAGAAAGAGGGTATCGGCGTCGTTTCGCAGAAATATCTGCCGGGCACACGGCTAGTGCGCGCCTTTAATACCATGAACTATCAAATCTTTGCCAAGGAGGCGAACCGGCCTGATCCCAAACTTGCGATACCAATTGCCGGCGATGATGTGGTTGCAGTGCAGGTCGCCGCCGGTCTCGTGCGTGACGCTGGCTTCGAGCCGGTCGTCGTCGGCAAGCTCGCCGACGCGCGGCGCTTCCAGCGTGGCGGTCCCGGCTATGGGCAGCAGGTGACCGCTGCCGAACTCCGGCAGAAACTGTCGCTAACGCAATGAACAAGCTGCAGCGCTGGCTTGGCTGGGCGCTGCCGGCGACGCCGCAAGAGCGCACGGCCGCACTGTGGTCGTTCGCCTATTTCTTCGCGTTGCTAGCCGGGTACTACGTGCTACGGCCGCTGCGCGATCAGATGGGCATCGCTGGCGGCGTGAGAAATCTGCCGTGGCTGTTCACCGCCACCTTCGTTACTCTCATTGTTGCCCAGCCGCTCTACGGGGCACTCGTGGCGAAGCTGCCGCGCGCTCGCTTCATTCCGATCGTTTACCACTTTTTCGTCGCCAACCTGGCTTTGTTCTGGCTGTTGCTCACGCTGCGTATCGCCCCGGTAATTGTCGCCCGCGTGTTCTTCGTGTGGGTCAGCGTGTTCAGCCTGTTCGCCGTTGCTGTCTTCTGGTCGTTCATGGCCGATTTATACACCGCCGAACAAGGCAAGCGGCTGTTTGGCTTCATCGGCGCCGGTGGTACCGCCGGCGGACTGTTGGGTCCGGTGATCACGATTGGACTTTCAGCACCGCTCGGCGCCGTCAATCTCTTAATCGCCGCAGCGATCCTCCTCGAACTGGCGGTATTTTGCGTGTACCGGCTCGAGCGCGCGGCGATCGCGCATGCCGGCGCGCAAGCCGAGCCGAAACGCGTAGGCGGCTCAGCCTTTGCAGCATTGCCGGAACTCATGCGGTCGCCTTATCTGATCGGTGTCGGCGCCTGGGTGAGCTTATTGTCGTTCTGCGCCACCGTTGTCTACTTCGAGCAGGCGAACATCATTGCGGCTGCCGTGCACGACCGCGACACGCAGACGCGTATCTTCGCCGCTATCGATCTGGCGGTGAATTTGCTTAGCCTCGCGACGCAGGTCTTCATCACCGGGCAGGTACTCAAGCGCTTCGGCACCGGCATAGCCGCCGGCGCGCTGCCGGGAGTCTACGTTGTCGGCTTTGCCGCGCTATTTGTGGCGCCAACGCTTGCCGTTGTGGTGACGCTCCAGGTAGTGCAGCGGTGGATGAATTTCGCGATCGCTAATCCGGCGCGACAAGTCTTTTTTACCGTGCTTAATCGCGAAGAGAAGTACAAAGCCAAGAATCTGATCGACGTGGTTATCTATCGCGGCTCCGACGCGCTCTACGGCTGGGTGTTCGACAGCCTCCAGGTGCTGGGACTGAAGCTCGGCGCGATTGCGCTTGTTGCCTTGCCGGTGGCGGCGGGCTGGCTCGTTCTTTCGGCGGTTCTGGGACGGGCGCAGGAAGGCCGCGCCGCGCTTAATGATGCGAATGAAGAAGTGGCTGCGGCGGTGGCGCAGGGAGAGCCAGCATGAAAAGTATGACGCGACGCGAATTCGCCGCGCTGGCAGCAACGGCGGTTTTGGTGCAGCCCGCATTCGCGCAAACATCCGCGTTGCTCGCCCGGCCGATCCCAGGCAGCGGCGAGCACCTGCCAGCGGTAGGGCTCGGTACTGCCCAGGTGTTCGACATCAATGACGAGACCACCCGGCAGAAAGCCGCTGCGGTGCTTCAGGCGCTCGTTGTCCACGGCGGGCGTCTGGTCGATACGTCGTCGGTCTACGGTGACGCCGAAGCGGTACTGGGAGACGTGATCGCAAATGCCGGATCGCGCGACAGACTCTTCATTGCTACCAAGCTCGAGTCGCCCGACGCCGCCGAACTCAAGCGCTCCCAGACACGATTGAAAACGGAAAGAATTGACCTGCTGCAATTTCACAACGTGCGTGATCCGCGGCAATCGCTGGCGCAGTTCAAAGAATGGAAGGCGCGAGGTGTCTGTCGGTACATCGGCATCACGTCGACCCGGCATGAACAGTATGCCGCGATCGAATCCGTACTCCTGCGGGAGAAGCCGGACTTCGTTCAGATCGACTATTCGCTCGACGACCGCGAAGCCGAAAAGCGCATTCTGCCGGCGGCGGCCGAGGTCAAGGCCGGGGTGTTGACGGCGCTGCCGTTCGGCCGCGCGCGGCTGTTTCGCGCTGTGCGTGGTAAGGAGGTGCCCGACTGGGCGCGTGGATTTGCCGGCAGCTGGGCGCAGTTCTTCCTTAAATATCTCCTTGCCGATCCGCGCGTAACCGCGGTCATTCCGGGCACCGCAGATGCGGCGCACATGGCGGACAATGCAGGAGCCATGCGCGGGCCCTTGCCCGATCCGGACCAGCGCCGGCAAATGGTGGAATTCGCCAACGCCCTTTAAGTCTTGTTTCGACACAGGGTGATAGGCGTCACTAGCCTGTGGCGAGATTCGCGGTACTCTATTGGGGGTAAGGTAGCCAGGAAGGGCAGATGCCGATACTTGCACGCGGGCGGCGGCGGATACGCTACGAGCTTGATTCTCCGGCTGAAGGACCGCCGGATGGGCCGGCTTTCGTCTTGGTCAATGGCCTGACGCAATATATCGAGCTTTGGGAGCCGTATCGGTACATGCTGGTCGCGAAAGGGTTCCGCGTCGTGACCTTTGATCTTTTGGGGCAGGGTATTTCGGACAAGCCGAGCCTTCACATAACCCAGGACGACCAGGTTGCAGTTCTCCACGACATCATCGGTGAATTGAGTGGTGGGCCGGTCTTTCTTGCGGGCATCAGCTTCGGCGGGGTCATTGCGCTCCGCTACGCGATCGCTCATTCGGATACGATCGCGGGACTGGTGCCGATCTCGAGCTTCGCTGAATTGCCGCCACAGCTTTACCTGCTTGGGAGCGTGATGCGCACCGGCTTGATTCTCGGCGGCACCAACTTTCTTATGGATCTTCTGTTCCCCATGAACCTCTCCAACGAGTGGCTCTCACAGCAGATGCACGCGCTCGAGATGGCCAAGCGGAGAGGGTGGCTCCTGAACGACGTCTATGCATTGCAGAACTTGATGGAATCATTCCTCGAGTTTGAGCCAATGACCTCACAACTGTCGTCGATCAGCGTCCCGACCATGATCCTGAACGGTGAGTTCGATTTTCTCACCCCGCGATCGCTTCAGGAATCGCTGCGCGTCCACATCCCGGACAGCGAATTGGTGTTTGTGCCGCGGGCCTATCATGCCTTCACGCTGGAGAAGCCAGTATTGACTGCTGACTACCTTGCGCGTTTCGCTCGCGACGTGATAGCGGGCCGCTGGCGCGGCAAGAAGACGGTTTGGATCGGGCCGGAAGAACCCGGCGGCGATTTCAAGCCGTTTCCCGCAGACTTTGACCATATGCGCGCGATACCAGTGCGCCGAGAGATGCCGCAAACCGCTGAGCTTGAAGTGGCGACGTCCGGGGAGACCGCGTCCGGATGAATTCGCCGACGAAAAATGTCCCGAACGCATTCCTTGGCCCGCTCGATGACAGTGGCCGCATCCCGGCTCATCAGCAGACCCGCGTCTCCGCCTTCTTGATGTCGGCGCACGGCGCGCTGGCGCGTCAGCTTGCGGCGTTGCTGCCGGTCAGCTTGCAGAACAGCGTGCAGGTGGAGATGCATGCCCAGTATTGCCGGCAGATCGAATTTCTTTCGATGCTTTCTCGGGCGACAGCATGGGTGCCAGATCCGATGCTGCCGATGTTGTTTTGGCAATGGGAGGCGGCGTGGTGGCCGCGCCCGGTCGATTGTGTAGCGGATTGGACTCAGGCGCGGATGATCGATCTCGCCGCCTTCAATCACGCACTGCATGCTGTCATTCGCCCGGCGGCGTTATTGCCCGAGAGCGTCGATGCCATGGACCCGTTTGCACAAGCTATGCGGCATATCGAGTTCGAAAGCGGGCGATTGATGCAAGCGCAGATCATCTTTCTCAAGAGTCCGCAGTTTCACCATGTCCGTGACGAAGTTGCAGCCGCTGTGGAGCGGCGACACGATCAGATGCGTGAACATTTATCGTCAATGCTGCTCGGACTTGAAGTCGAAACCAGCGGCCGGCATCTAATTCCGACCGCATATCATTTGAGCGTCAAGGCAGCGATGGAAGCCGCCGCGGCTGCCGCTTCCGCGACTGCTGCGGTCACAGAGACACGAGAAACAACCAAGCAATCGTAGCTACATTGCCTGAAGTACCTGTTATGCTTTCATGACCGCGGAATTCAGCGATTGGGCGTCGAGGCATCGAATGATTACCGTTCCCGAAATGGCTGCCGAGGCATTGGGGTCGTTTCTTTCAACGCAACTAAACAGTCGATTTGCTTCCACCGAAGCCGGTTTGACTGAGTTGATCCCAGCGGTGGCTCGCCTTTCGCTTGAGTGCATCGGCAACAGCGACGCGCTCTACCATAATGTCGAACACACTATGCTGGTGACGTTGGTGGGGTACGACATCATGAAGGGCCGATCGCTGGTGTTGCCGACGTCGGCCAGCGACTATGCCCACGTCATTGTTGCCTGCCTGCTGCACGATATCGGCTTTGTGCGCGGAATTCTTGGCGGGCGACGGCGAGGACGGATACGTCACCGACGCCAAGGGCGGCAAAACCAAGATCCCGCGCGGTTCGTCAGACGCTGCATTGACCCCGTACCACGTGGACCGTTCCAAGATCTACGCGATGGACCGGTTGGCGACGATGGAACCGCTGGACGCCGCCAGAATTGCGCAAGCCATAGAGTTTACCCGCTTTCCCTCGGCCGTCGTGCCGGAGGATAAAGACAGCGAGGAGGGTTCGCTGGTGCGGGCGGCCGATCTGATCGGCCAGCTGGGCGACCCGCATTATCTGCGCAAGGCGAATGCGCTTTACTATGAGTTCGAAGAAGTCGGCATGAACAGACAGCTCGGCTACGGATCGCCCGCGGACCTTACCGATCTGTATCCGCAATTTTACTACAACAGCGTGTCACCCCATATTCAGAAAGCCATCCGCTACCTGAATGTGACCTCGAGCGGGCGGCAATGGATTGCCAGCCTTTACAGCAACGTGTTCCGCGCCGAGCGAGAACGAAACCTGTCGGGGCCGGAGCGTTAAGCCCGGCTAGGCTTGTCCCTTCGTTTGCAACACGGGACCAACCGGAAAGTTGTCATGAACAAAATCGCCGACATACAAAGCAACGACATTGTGCCGCGACCGTCGCCGCGTTCGCCTTACTTCTCGGAGGAACACGAGCTTCTCCGCGCCCAAGTCCGCCGGTTTGTCGAGACGGAAATCAAGCCACACGGGCTTGCCTGGGAAGAGCAGGGCTATGTACCGCGCGAAGTTCTGCGCCGCATGGGCAGCCTGGGATTTTTCGGCATCCGTTATCCCGAGCGCTATGGCGGGTCGGATATGGATGCGCTTGCGACCGTCGTCCTTGCTGAAGAGCTCGGCCGTTCGACCTTCAGTGGCGTTGCGACGACCGCTTTGGTTCACTCCGAGATGGCCTCGATTCATCTCTTTCGCGCCGGCAGTGAGGCGCAAAAGGACAAGTGGATGCCCCGCATCATTTCGGGCGAGGTTATCACCGCCGTCGCCGTGACCGAGCCGGATGCGGGCTCCGATGTGAAGGGAATTCGCACTTTCGCGCGCCGCGACGGGGATAGTTACATCATCGATGGCGCCAAAATGTTCATCACCAACGGCGTGTATGCGAATCTCTATTTCGTGGCGGCGAAGACGGATCGCGGCGGTCAGCCGAGCCGCTCGATCACCATGTTCATCGTCGAAAAAGGCACGCCCGGCTTAACCGTCAGCCGCACGCTCGACAAGCACGGCTGGCGCTCGTCCGACACGGCGGAACTGCACTTCGACGGCTGCCGCATTCCTGCCGAGAACCGCCTCGGCGAGGAGGGCCGCGGCTTTTACGCAATCATGCAGAATTTCCAGAACGAGCGGACGACGATCGGCGCTGTTGCGATCGGCGAATCTCAGGCTGCGCTCGAACTGACACTCGATTACGTCCGCACCCGCAAGGCATTTGGCGCGTTGTTATGGCAACGCGAAACCATCCGTCAGCGCTTGGCGATGCTGGCGGCAAAGGTTGAGGCCGGTCGGCAGCTCGTCTACCACGCGGCGTGGCTCGCGACGCAAGGGATCGATGCCACCAAGGAGGTGTCGATGGTGAAGGCCTATTGTGGCGAACTGGTCAACGAGGTGATGTACAACTGTGTGCAGTTCCACGGCGGCATGGGCTTTATGCGGGAAAGCACTATCGAGCGCATGGCGCGCGACGCACGTGTGCAGAACATCGGCGGCGGCGCTACCGAGGTGATGCTGGAGGAAGTCGCGAAGCGGATGTAATTCCGCACTGCGCTTTATTACGCATTCAATCGCGACAATTTGTTTGTTTCAGCGACCGCCGGCTGTGCCAAGGCGTTTTGGTGACGCCGTTTTCCCGCCGGCGTGCCGCACTTCTTGCAGGCCCGCTGATTTTGGGGGAAACTGGCATCAAACAAAGGGAACGCCGATGGAAATTATCCCTATAGGTCCGGGCTTTGCCGCCGAACTCCGTGGTGTAACGCTTACTGATGTCGCTGCCGATGATGAGACATACCGGCAGACCCGCGCGGCGTTCGAGGAGCATTCGGTTCTGGTCTTTCGCGGCCAGGATGTCACCGATGACTCGCAGCTTGCCTTCTCGCGCCGCTTCGGTCCGTTGGAGGTGACCCACGTCGCCGCGGAGGGTGCTGGTACCAACCTCGTGATTCTTTCGACCATCGACAAGGACGGCAACGTCGTGCCGGCCGATCATCGGCTTGCGCTGCGCAACAAAGCCAATCAGCTCTGGCATACGGATTCCACCTTCAAGAGCGTGCCGGCACTTGCCTCGGTGCTGTCGGGGCGCATCATGCCTGCGCGGGGCGGTGAGACCGAATACGTTTCCACACGCCTTGCCTGGGAACGTCTCGATCGAGCGACGCAGGACCGAATCGCCAACTTCTTCGTCTGGCACGACTACTCGCATTCGCGCGGGAAGATATCGCCAAATCTGGTCGGCGCCTCGGAGCGTGCCGCCCTGCCGCCGCAGTGCTGGCGGATGGTGTGGAAGAATCCGGTGAATGGCCGCACTGCGCTCTACCTCGCGTCGCACGCCTATGCCATCGAAGGCATGGAGCAAGCGGCGGCGCGGAAGCTGCTTGCCGAATTGATCGATGCGGCGACCGCACCTGGTCTGAGTTACGAGCATGCGTGGCAAAAGGGTGATGTCGTGATGTGGGACAATCGCGCAACGATGCATCGCGGCCGGCCCTGGCCTGCAAACGAGGCACGTTTTATGGTGCGCACGACGATTTCCGCGACGGAAGCGGATGGCCTGGCGAACGTGCGCCCACCAGCGCGGCAGGCGGCAGAGTAGCTATCTGCTCCGGTGCATCCGCATTCAGAATCCGCAAGTGACGCGGTTCACACTCTCGGAGTTAAGGGGGCGATACCGTTATCGCTGCAGCGACGGATTACGCGCCTGGCCGTTTCGCTCGCGCGCTCAGTCCGGCGATGACAAAGTCGATCATCTGATCGAGTGTCGGACTGGGCTTATCGGCAAATTCGTCGATCAATTGAGGATGGAAGAAACGGATCATCGCCGTACAAGTGCAAAGTGCGGCAACACCGGCGTCGGGCGCATGAAATTCGCCGGACGCGACACCGTCCGCGATCACCGCTGCAAACATGCCGACGACACATTCCATGTGCGATCGGCAAACCTCCCAATTCTCTTCCATGGCGACTGCGACCATCTCGTGCAGTTTCGCATCGCCGACATAGCGGTCGGAGTTCATCCGATGCACGGTCTCTACCAGCGCGCGGAGCCGCTCCTTACGCCGAGCCTCGTCCCGTGGCGATGGCCTGTGACGCGTGTTCCACCTCTCCCATCAGCCGGCGCGCGACGCCGGCGGTGATCGATTTTTTGGAGTTGAAGAAACGGTAGACGTTCGCCGGACTCATGTGCAGTGACTTGGCGATATCGGCAACTGTGGTCTTCTGGTAGCCGATTTCACGATACAAGCGTTCGGCAGTAACGAGAATCCGCTCTCGCACGTTGGTTTCGGTGTGTTCCATCACCTCGGTCATATCAGCTCTTCGCTTTCTGTCTTTTCATTCGGCCGCGACCGCAAGAGGCGCGGGCTGCCGCGTCCTCTCCGGCGCGGGGGAGATCGGCTTGCGTCGCCGCCCGCTCATCCAGCCGCTTACGATACCACAGCGCGTAGAGGCTTGGCAGGAACAGCAAGGTCAGAAAGGTCGCCACGAACAGGCCGCCCATGATGGTGATCGCCATCGGGCCCCAGAACGCCGAGCGGGACAGGGGGATCATGGCCAGAATTGCCGCCAATGCCGTGAGGATGACGGGGCGCGCCCGCCGGACGGTCGCCTCCACGATCGCCTCGCGGCGGCTCAGCCCGTGATTGACATCCGCTTCGATCTGATCGACCAGAATCACGGCGTTCCGCATGATCATGCCGATGAGCGCGATCAGGCCGAGCAACGCGACGAAGCCAAACGGCTTGTTGGCGACGTTTAATCCCAAAGAGGCGCCGACGATGCCGAGCGGCGCCGTCAGGAAGACCAGGATCAGCCGCGAAATGCTCTGCAGCTGGATCATCAAGAGCGTGAGCATGGCCATGATCATCACGGGAAACAGCACGAAGATCGAAGCATTACCTTTCTGCGATTCTTCGATGGCGCCGCCGATTTCGATCCGGTAGGCCGGATCAAGCTGGTCGCGGATGGACTGAAGTTTCGGCCAGATCGCATTGGTCACGTCGGGCGGCTGAGCGCCGTCGACGACGTCCGCGCGTACTGTGATCGCCATGTCGCGATTGATTCGCCACATGATCGGCTCCTCGTGGGCGTATTCGATGTGGGCGATTTGCGAGAGCGGAACAGCCACGCCGTTGTGTGCGTAGAGCGACAAATCGCCGATATGCGCCAGGTCGAGCCGTTCCGCCGGCACCGCCCGCGCTACGACCGCGACCTTCTCAATGCCGTCGCGCACCGTCGTAATCGGCAGCCCGGAGATCAGCATACTCAGCGACTGAGAAATATCCTGCGGCGTCAAGCCCATCGCCCGCACGCGATCCTGATCGACGACGAGCTTCAGGTACGGCGCCTGCTCGTTCCAATCGAGGTGCGGATCTATTGCCTGATTGTTGGCGCGCATAACCTCGCGCACCTGGTATGCGATGTCCCTCACCTTTTTCGTATCGGGGCCGATGACCCGGAACTGCACCGGGAAGCCCACCGGCGGCCCGAAATTGAACCGGTCGACGCGCACCCGCGCCTCCGACAGCGCGCCCTCCGCAACCGCACGCTCCAGACGCGCCTTGATCCGCTCCCGCGCCTCGACGTCTTTCGACACGACCACGATCTCGGCGAAGGATTCGTCCGGCAGTTGCGGATTGAGCCCCAGCCAGAACCGCGGTGAGCCGCGGCCGACATAGGCGGTATAGGTTGCGATGTCCGGGTCGCCGTCGAGCAACGCTTCGGCGCGCTTAACGGATTCCAGTGTCGTACCGAACGCCGTGCCCGCTGGCATGCGGAGCTGGAAGAACAATTCCGGCCGCTCGGACAGCGGGAAGAATTGCTGCTGGACGTGACCGAAGGCCAGGATTGACAGCACAAAGATCCCGGCGGTCGCGAGCACGACCGTGCCGCGCCGCTTCACGCACCACTCGATGACGCGGCGCAAACCGCGGTAGATTCGCGTTTCGTAGATCGCATGGGGATCGTGGTCAGCTCCGATCCGCTTGACGCTCGGCAGCAATTTCACGCCGAGGTAGGGGATGAATACGACCGCCACCACCCACGACGCCATGAGCGCAATCGCGACGACCCAGAAAATCCCGCCGGCATATTCCCCGACCGAGGAATTGGCGAAGCCGATGGGAAGAAAGCCAACCGCGGTCACGAGAGTCCCCGTCAACATGGGGAACGCCGTGGATTCCCATGCGAACGAGGCGGCGCGGATGCGATCCCAGCCCTGCTCCATCTTCACCACCATCATCTCGACCGCGATGATGGCGTCATCGACCAAGAGGCCGAGTGCGATGATCAACGCGCCGAGCGTGATCCGGTGCAGGTCGAGGCCGATCGCGTTCATGACGACGAACACGACGGCAAGAACAAGCGGCACCGACAGCGCGACGACAAAGCCGGTGCGCCAGCCGAGCGCGAGGAAGCTGACGAAGAGAACAATCGCCAGCGCTTCGATGAACGAACGGACGAATTCCCCGACTGCGTGGTCCACCACCGCGGGCTGATCGGCGATTTGCTCGAAATCGAACCCTTGGGGGACCGCGCTCGTGAAGTCTGCAGTCGCGGCGGCAACGGCCGGACCGAGTTCCAGGATGTTGGCGCCCTTTGCCATCACGACGCCGACGCCGATGGCCGACTTGCCTCGTTGCCGGACCAGAAAGTCGGGCGGATCGGCAAAGCCGTGCGTCACTGTTGCGATATCGCCCATGCGGAACACGCGGCCATTGGCTTCCACGGGTGTCTCGGCGACCGCCTTGGCGCCGTCGAGCGCGCCGGTCACGCGCAGCGGTACACGCTGCGCGGTGGTCTCCAGGACACCGGCTGGCACCACCGCGTTCTGACGGGCGAGTGATTGGAACAACTGGTCGGTGGTGATACCCAGCGTTGCGAGCTTGGCGTCAGAGAATTCGACGAAGATTTGTTCGTCCTGCGTGCCATACAGGTTGACCTTGGTGACATTCTTGACTTTGAGGAGCCGCTGGCGGAACGCCTCGGCGACCTTCTTCATCTGAGCGTAGTCGGCGCCGTCGGACGTGATCATGTAGAGGATCGAATTGACGTCACCGTACTCGTCGTTGACGGACGGCCCGATCAGGCCAGCGGGCAGATCATCTTTGATGTCGCTGAGTTTTTTGCGCAGCTGATAGAACAATTGCGGCACATCACGCGCCGGCGTGTTGTCCTTAAAGGCGACCTGCATCGCGGTGAATGCCGGCTTTGAGTAAGTCGTGACCTTGTCGAAATAGGGCAGCTCCTGCAATTTCTTCTCGATCGGGTCAGCGACCTGTGCCTGCATCTCGGCGGCGGTTGCGCCCGGCCAGATGGCGGTGACGACCACGAGTTTGATGGTGAAGGACGGATCCTCTGCGCGTCCCAGACTGCGATAGGACAATAAGCCTGCTGCGCCAAACATCACGATCAGGAACAGGATCAGGGCAGGGTGCGCCACGGCCCATGCCGAGAGATTGAAACGGTGCATCGTACTCTCCCCTGGCAAACCGCGATTTGCGATCAGAACGACAGTGACGAGACGACTTTGACCTTCTCGGTGGGATCGAGCTTCTGAACGCCGAGAGCGACTACGTTGGCGCCCTCATCCACGCCGCCGGTGATCAGGACGTCGTTGCTTTCGTACGCCTTCACCGCCACCGGCTTGAGCGTGATCACGCCGGTCTTGCCATCGGCGACGTAAACCGATGGTCCCGCACCCTGGTTGAACAGCGCGGAAAGAGGCAGCCGCGCGACGCGTTCGCTCCCCGAATCAGACAGGATCAATGTCGCCGTCATGCCGAGTTGCACGTCGTCCCCAGCACCGGGCATCGAGAACTTCGCGAGATAGGTCCGCGTCGCCGGATCGGCCGAAGGGGCGAGCTCGCGAAGCTTAGCGACATGGAGCTTGTCGGGCTGCGACCAGATCGAGACCTGCGCTTCGCCCGACCTGGCGCGCGCGAGCAGCGTTTCCGGGATCGCAACGACAACTTCCTTTTCGGCAAGCCGCGCCACGCGGATCGCGGTCTGCCCCGCGATTACGACCTGACCGGGCTCGATAAGGGTCGCTGTGACGACGCCGGGGGCGTCAGCAACAACCGTCGCGTAGGATAGACTGTTCTTCGTAAGTTCGACCGACCGTTCGGCGCGCTTCAGCCTTGCCCGCGCCTCGTCGGCTGTCGCTTTGGCCTGGTCCAATTGCGCGTCGGTCGACCAGCCCTTCTGCTTTAATTCCTTCGCCCGCGTTTCAGCGGCGCTGGCCTGCGCCAGTACGCCGCCGGCAGCGGTGAACTCGGCCTCGGCCTGCTCGGCCTGCAGCCGCAAATCGGCCTCGTCTAGTGTCGCAAGGGGCTGTCCGGTCTCGACCATCGCCCCGACCTCCACCAGCCGTTTCGACACCTTCCCGGCCACGCGGAAGCCGATATCGCTTTCAATCCTAGGGCGAATAGTTCCAACGAAGCTTCGATCGGAAACTTGGGCTTGGTAATGGGCGCTGGTGACCAGGACTGGTCTTATCGGCGCTGCGTGTTGCGCTGCGATCTCGTTGCACCCAGCCAACGCGAACCCGAGCGCGATGAAGGCTAGTGTACGATGCAAGCTATTGTAATTTCGGAAGAAACCGGTGTGGGGGGACATCTGGACACCTCCGATATGACTTGAAGGTGGCGTGACTATTGATGAATGTCAATATTCGTCACACATCACAAAAGATTTAACGGCCGGCTGCCGATGAACGATACGTAAAGCGGACAGCAACCTGCTGTCTAGCTTTTCTGCGGCAGCATCCGATCCTCGACCTTGAAGTAATGCCGGGCATGGGCGACGAGTTGTGCATCGCTCGGATGATCGACGGTTTCTACGCCGACAATAGTCTTCATCAGCTGCGGATCGTGCTGGCGAATATGCTTGATCAATTCGGTCTTGGTGCTCGCCGGTCCGGTCACCAGAACGGCGCCCGCATCGGCAATTGACTGAGACACGGCTTGAAGGAAGTCGTGATCCTCCGCCGCGTGTCCGCTGCCGATCGAGTTTGCCTTATGGTGGATGTGCTTTGTCGGATGATCCGGATGCAGCACCAGCTTTTCGACGTCGCTCGGGCCGAAATGGAATACACGGGCTTCATGGGTGATCGATCCAGATGACCGCGTGGAAGTGATGAGCGCTCATGACAGACTCCCGGCGCCGTCCGCCAATTGCGCACCACTGGCAGCTTGCCGTCGGTGCAATCCGTATGCGTTGGCATGGCCCAATAGATGGCAAGCCACCATAAAAGCAGCGCAAGTAAGGTGACGAGACCGCCGACGAATAAGCTTAAATTGTGATCCGGATAAGCATTTGAATGTCTGGTTCGACATCGTTGTCCTCCTTGAGTTGGCGCAGCTTGAAAACCACGCGCCATGTTCAGCGCTAGACTTGCGATCCATGCGCCGACGCGCCAGTCGCGGAGCATGATCGCCGCCAGTGGCCAACTAAAGCTCAAGCTCTCAACGGGGCCGTTTGATTGCAGGAAATAATGCGCTGGTTAAATGGCCGTGTTGACCGCGTGGCAGGTGGCTCGCGAATGTTCTAGGATCTAGCCTCTGCCGGCCTAGCGCCCTTTCGCGCGTGCAATCGCAGGAATTCAATGAGCGCGCGCAGCGCCGCCGGGTTCTGCCGGCGACTCGGATAGAATAAAAAGAAGCCATCCGTAATCGGCAATGCCGATTTGTCCAGCAAGCTGACCAGGCGTCCATCTGCGACCAACGAAGCTACGTATTCTTCGTAGAGATAGGCTATGCCGATGCCTTCGAGTGCGGCGCTGATCACCAGTTCGGGATCGTTGATGACGACGACCGATCCGCTGATGTCAAATTCGACGGTCTTGCCATCAACGACAAACACCCAAGGGATGAATCCGCCGCCGGGCAGCCGGTAGCGAATGCAGTTGTGCGCTTGCAGATCGGCGGGCGTTCGTGGTCGGCCATGGAGCGCCAAATATTCAGCCGACGCGACCAGGAGGTAGTGCATGTCGTTGGTGACGCGCACGGCGATCATGTCCCGCGCGACCAGGTTTCCGCGCCGAATGCCAGCGTCGTAGCGACCCGCCACGATATCAGTCAGAGTGGATTCGACCGTCGTCTCAATGACGATATCGGGATATTGCTCAAGGAAGCGGGCGAGAACGGGCGCTAGGACGAACCTGGCGACGGGCGGCGGCATCGTTAAACGCAGGTGGCCCGCAGGCCTCTCGCGAAACGCGTTAACCGATTCGACTGCGGCATCGAAGCCGTCAAGGAGCGGGCGAAGTTGCATCAGTAGACGTTCGCCTGCGTCAGTTGGAGCTACGCTGCGCGTCGTGCGGTTCAAAAGCCGAACGCCAAGTTGTTCCTCGAGCGTCCGTACTGTCTGGCTTAGTGTTGCAGTGGAAAGCCCGAGCAGCTCAGCGGCTTTTGTAAAGCTTGCCTGCTCGGCGACGGCTACAAACGCGCTTAGCTCGGCAAATTGACTTCTCCGCATTCTAGGCCTGCAGACGGCCGACTAACATGGCTCGTTCAAACCGAAGCATAAGTGCCAAGCGCTTAGGGTTGTACACTTTCTAATTAAGCCTCCTCGCTCTCCGAGCAAGAGCGGGCGAAGGCCGTAACGTTCCGCATTTTGCGCTGATCACACCTGCCGAAAACGCAATGCGAGGGTGCGTCCGCGGAATTGCTGTTCCCGTCCTCGCACCGAGTCCATGTACGGAGCATTGCCCTTGCGCCTTTGATTGTTCATTGCCCCTGAATGGGCCCTTCACGATTGACGCGGTGTTGAAGAGCGTCTGCCTTCACATATTGGAAGCGGCGGCCGAGCAGCTTCCGGTCGCCAATCTGGGTCACCGCTCACGAAGCTGCGAAGTGGAGGTTGATATGAACTCGTAACATCACTGCCGCCGCAGTTGTGGCGATTTTGCTTGCCTCAGCCGGGGCGGCGTCTGCACAGACGAGCGCGCACTCGGTACGCACGAATGCACAATCGGTACGCGCCAGCACCGTTTGGCAAAGCCCGGGCTTCTATTACAATAAAGATTATTGGGATTCAGTGGCGCCAGCCGGCCGAATCGGACTGCGCGATCCCTTTATCGGAACCTATTTTGAAGGCGTCGTGCCGTACTGAGTGGCCGCAAGCATTCGTTTGAGTCCACCGTATGACTTGCGTTTCCAAGAGAAGCAGCCGCTCATGAGCGGCTGTTTCTGTCGTTGAGCGTCGGCGCGTTTTATCCCTGATACGGCCGATTGGGAATTGCGAAACCGCAGCTTGAACCGTCGGTGACCTGAACTTCATCTTCCCAGGGCAGGCGGTATTGCCCGGCCACTAGATCGCGCATGTAAGTGTAGGGACAATCCTGAGCGCCGCCCTTGACCGCGACGTAGCCGCGATGGCCGAATTGGTAGATATTGTTCTCCACGCCCCAAAGTCGCCGCGCCTCGTCGGCGAGCTTCGGCCGTACCTCGGCGGTGATGATCTCGTCGGGCGCGCCGTTGCCGGTCGCAAGCGGCACGCCATCGAAATTGACGATCATGCCTTCGCCCATGGAATTGAAAACGCCGTCAGTGCCGGCCATGCAGACGTTCGCCGTGTACATCAGATTTGAAAATGCATTGCTCTGATTACTGACATGCCAGGCGTGCCGGATCGGCGCCGTGTAACCAGCGGTGCGGAGCATGATGTTGGCGCCCTTGTACGCGCACTCACGCGCCATCTCCGGGAACATGCCGTCGTGGCAGATGATCAGCGCGACTTTGCTGCCGTTTGGCCCGTCGCAGACCGGGATGCCCAGATTGCCAGGCTCCCATGGCTCGACCGGCACCCACGGATGCATCTTGCGATAATAAAGTTTCAGCTCGCCGTGATCGTCGATGATGATGCCTGAATTGTAGGGGTTGCCATCGGGATTGTACTCCATGATCGAGAAGCAACCCCAGATGCGATTTTCGCCACAGGCCTTCCTGAAGCTCTCCACCTCCGGGCCATCGAGCCGCGACATCAGTTCGGCGTTGGTGTCCATCGATAGCCCGTGCAGCGAATATTCCGGGAACACGACGAGGTCCATCGTTGACATATTTTTGCGCGCCTTCTGAACCATCGCACAAATCCGCTTCGTCTGCGCCGCCAGATCGCTCTTGGTCGTAATCGTCGGCAATTGCAGTTGAACGAGCCCGATAACGACGCCGTCGGGAGCCTTGTTCAATCCACCGAGCCCACTCATCTCTGTCTCCTCATTGCCGCTGGCTGCTCCCGGTCGATCAGGCATTTAAGCCTTTCCCTCAGCGAAAGGCCACCGTGCCATTGTGGAAGCAACAGATCGGGCGATGACGCGATGTGCGAAACGCGCGGTGGCGTGAGGCAAAAACGCATGCTCGGTCCCCTACGATTTGCAACCTCGACCTGCTAACTTTCGCCACGACTTATCGCGCAGCTTTGTCGGGGGGGCCAAGTTGGATGAAGAGTTTGACATCGTGATTGCGGGAGGTGGTGTTGCCGGTTTGACGGCAGCGCTTACCGCAGCACGACTCGGCTGCAAGACGTTCGTTCTGACCGGGGACGTTCTTGGCGGGTTGCTCCTGAGCATCGACAAGGTCGAGGGATTCCCCGGTTTCGTCGACGGGGTTCCGGGTTACGACCTGTGTCCAATGATTCAGGAGCAGGCGGTCGCTGCTGGGGCGCAATTCACCGCCGCCAGCCTCGACAGCCTGGAACGGCAAAATGGCGGCTGGCATCTCACAAGCGGCAAGGCGCGATTGCGAGCGCGGGCCGTGATCCTCGCGACTGGCGCGACGCTGAAAGAGCTTGGCGTCCCCGGAGAGGAACGCCTGCGCGGAAATGGCGTCAGTCATTGTGCCAGTTGCGATGCGCCTCTGGTCCGCAAAAAGACTGTCGCGGTGGTCGGTGGCGGCGACTCCGCCTTGCAGGAAGCCCTGACGCTCGCGGACTTCGCCGAGCGGGTGATCATTCTCCAAAGCGGCGCCGAACTGACCGCGCAAGCAATCTATCGCGACCGAATCGCCAATCAGCCGAAGATCGAGGTTCGCTTTGATACCGTGGTTGAGGAGGTTCTTGGTGATGACAAAGTGAGGGGCGTTCGCATCCGCACTACCAAAGGCAATGCTGCCACCGATCTGGAAGTGGCGGCGCTGTTCGTCTACATTGGTGTGCAGCCGGCCACCGCGTTCATGAAGGCCGACATTAAGCTCGATCCGTCGGGGCGCATTCCGGTCGATGCGCAATTGCGGACGGAACTGCCTGGTGTCTTCGCGGCGGGCATCGCACGGTCCGGTTCGGCGGGCCGAGCGGCTGCATCTGCCGGTGACGGAGCCGTTGCTGCGGTCGCTGCGGGACGGTATCTGGCAGGCGGCGATTGGTGATGCGGACGGGCGGGCCGAGGGAACTCGCCAACAGGAGGTGCGAATGGGCGAACTGTTGACGGTTCACGATCCTCGGGGTTACCCGCCGAAGGTCGCAGGCAAGCGGCTTGCACCGCGCCTGCAAAGTCTCGACGGCAAGACCGTCTATCTGGTCGATTGCCTGTTCGACAATTCCGCCGCCTTCATGGAGCAGCTGCGGCAATGGTTTGCCGAGCATCTGCCGGCGATTGCGACGCGCATCATCAGGCCGCGCGAAAGCTGGGAAGACGATCCGGATATGCGCGCCAAGATCGTTGCCGATGGCGACGCGGCGATATTGGGTGTCGGACTTTGAAGCACCTGTAGCCCGACGGTCGTCGGGTTGACAATGGCGCTGGAAGAAAGCGGCGTGCCGAGCGTCGCAGTGCACACCCATGCATTTGCACGACTCGCGCGCGCGAGCGCGCTCGCCAACGGGATGCCGCGCACCCGCCAGGCCTTTGTGCCGCAGCCGGTCGTGGACCGCACGCCTGAGCAATTGCGCGATTACATCGAAGGCACCGACCCGATCTCCAAGCGGCCATTCATTCAGGAGCTGATCGAGGGGCTGACCGGGCCTCTGACCGACGATGATCTCAAGGGCGTCTCGTTCGACCGGTCGACGCCGCGTCTGCTGTCGCCCGATACCGAAGACAATCTCCAAGCGCTGTTCATCGAGAACCACTGGACGGATTTCCTGCCGATCATACTGCCGACCGAGGAACGCGTGGCGCGGATGCTCAAGGGAACGAGCCAGCCGCCGGACAAGGTCGTCGGCCGGATGCGCCCGACGCGATTTCGCGAATTTTGGGAGTTCACGGTCGAGAAAGTCGCGGTCAATGCGGTGATGGCCGGCGCGCGGCCGGAATATTTGCCGGTGATTCTGGCGATGGCGGCAAGCGGCCAGACCGCGCGGTCCAGCAGCACGACGTCGTTTGCGACGATCTCGGTCGTCAACGGCCCGATCCGCAACGAGATCGGCATGGATGCCGGCATCGGCGTGCTCGGTCCCTACAACCACGCCAACGCCACGATCGGCCGCGCTTTCGGTTTGCTGTCGCAGAATCTCCAGGGCGGCTCGGTGCCGGGCGAGTCCTACATGGGTTCGCTCGGCAACTGGTACGCCTACACGGCCGCCTTCCCCGAGAACGAAGAGCGCAGCCCGTGGCAGCCGCTGCACGTGCAAAAGGGGTTCAAGCCGACCGACTGTGCCGTCAGCGTCTTCTTCGGCGGCTGGTATGCGCAGAGTGGCTATGGCCCGCGCGAAACCTGGAAGGAAAGATTCATCCGCTGCTTGACGGCGACGGAACACTACATCCCGCCGCTGCTGGTGCTCGACCCGATCGCCGCCCGCGGCTTCGTCGAACTCGGCTTCGACACCAAGGAGAAATTGATCGCATGGTGCGCCGAGAACGCCCGCCTGCCGGCGCGACAATATTGGGACGATCAATGGATCCAGACGCTGATCCGGCCGCTTGCGGTCGCCGGCGTCGAGCCCTACGCCACCCGGCTCAAGGCCAAGCCCGACGAGCTGATCCAGATGTACCTGCCGCAGGAAATCAACATCGTCGTCGCCGGCGGTGAAACGCAGGGCGCCTGGAAGATGTTTGGCGGCTCGTTGCGGAACGCGACTATTTCCGTCGACGCCTGGCGCTAGACTTCCTGATCGTCTCGGGCTTCGGCGTCGCTAAGCGGCCGAAAACATTCGGCACTCTTTGCCGAGGATGTTAATTGGCCCAGGGCAGGACGACGATGCGACCGACGAGATCGGGTGAATTCACCAGCAATTCGTGAGCCTCGCCGACCCGTGCTAACGGAAAACGCGCGGCGACGCGGGTTTTGATTTTACCGGCTCCAAGCAGCTTGAGAACGGTCAGCATATCGTTCATCCGCGCGCCGCGGATGCCGAAGCAGATTCAGCTCCAGCCGGATCATATCCGCAGCAGTAAACGGCAGCGGTTCGCGGCCCTGTTCGGAGCTGATGACGATGCTGCCGCCGAGCCGCATCACCTTGCCAACGAGGCGAAGGAGTTCCGGGCTGCCAGTATAGTCGACGGCGTGATCGACGCCTTCGCCGCCTGTCAGGGCCAGTAATTCGGCTTGAGCGCGCTCGGCATCCTGGATGACGACCGCCGCGTCGGCGCCAAGGTCCTGCAAAACTTTAATCTTCGCCGCGTGACGGGTCGTCGCGATGACGCGCGCACCGGCGAGCTTGCACAATTGCATTGTCGCCTGGCCCATGCCGCCGGACGCGCCGACAATCAACACGGTGTCGCCGAGCCGGACATGCAGCCGGTCGCGCACGACCCGGTGCGATGAGGAGAACGGCCACAGCGCGATCCCGGCTTGCTCGTAATCGACTCCGTCAGGCAGCGTAAGCCACAAGCGCTCGTCGCGGACGAGATATTGGGCGTAGGAACCGAATGCCTGATGACCAGGAATGGCAAGATTGCGCGACAGGTTGCCGAGCCCGCGCGCAGTCTCGATTGAAGTCAGGGTCCTCGGGATGGGTGACACCGATGACGCGGTCGCCTGGCTTAAACCGGGTGACGGCGCCGCCGACGGCAATTACTTCGCCTGCTGCTTCGCGGCCGAGCTGCTGCGGCAGCGGAAAGGCGGCACGGCCGGGAAGCTGATAGCGCGCGAGATCGCCGGCGCGGTACTTCACGTCCCAGCGCGACACCGAGGCGGCATGGTTCTTGACCAGCACGTCATGCTCGCTCAGTGCCGGCAAATCGTATTCGCCAAAGATCAGCTTGTCCGGCGCACCGTATTCGAACAGGCGCACGGCCATGGTTTTTGTCGGGATAGTCATCTCAGCAAAATAGCGTAGCTGTCTCAGCCATCAAGTGTGCGTAGGCGAAGTGTGGATCTTGCGGAGCTGACTATCGTTCCAATCGCGCAACAATTTCGACGTGCGGCGAATAGCGGAATTGATCGACCGGCGTCACGAGAGTCACCCGATAGCCGCCGCGCACAAGTTCGCGCACGTCACGGGCGAAGGTACCGGCATTGCACGATACGCCAACGATCAGCGGGACATTGCTGGCTGCAAGCTCGCGAGCCTGCATTTCGGCGCCCTGGCGCGGGGGGTCGAATACGACAGCGTCAAAGTTTTTCAACTCCACGGCTGCGAGCGGGCGGCGAAATAGATCGCGGCGCTCGACTTGCACCGGTTTGAGGCCAGGAGCCGACGCTGCCGCACGCTTTAGCGCCGCGATCGCTGCTTCGTCATCGTCCGCCGCGAATACCCGGGCACGCTCGGCAAGCCGAAGCGAAAACGGCCCGAGGCCGGAGAAAAGGTCGGCGATACGCGCCGCGCCTGTACAGGCGGCGAGAACAAGCCGCGCCAGCGCGGCCTCGCCCTCGGCCGTCGCCTGCAGGAACGCAGCCGGGGGCAATGGCGCGATCGCCTTGCCGATCCGAAGCGTGGGCGTGCGTGCCTGAGCGACTAGTTCGCCATGGCGCGTAAGCCTTGCAAGATCACACTTGGCGCTGACTCGTGCCAGCGCGGAGACGAGCGGCGCCGACAGCACGCCCGAGCCGCGCACATCGATGTCGAGCCCGACATCGGTCGCGGTGGCCTGGATGTCGAGCGGCTTCCGGACGGGGTCGAGCGTTTCGGCAATCGCCCAGGCGGCTTTTAACGCTCCGTCGAGGGACTTGGCCAAAATCGGACATTGGTCGATTGCCACCAAGTGGTGCGCGCGCGCCGCGGAGAAGCCAACCTCAAGCACGTCGTGGGTGCCGCGGCGGGCATGAAAGACAGCGCGCCGGCGCCCTTCGCCATGGGCGTCGATCAACTCGGCGACCGGCGCATCAATACCGGCTTGGCGCAAAGCAGCGATGACAAGATCGCGTTTCCAGGCGCGATAGTGATGCATCTCCCAATGCTGCACGGCGCAGCCGCCGCAGACGCCGAAATGCTGGCAAATCGGTGCGATACGCTCTGAGCTCGCTACATCGACATGAAGAAGCCGCCGCCGATCGGAATGGCCCGCCACACTTTCCACCTCGACCGTTTCCCCGGGCAGCGTGCCGGGGACGTAGATTGCGCCGTCGGTGCCGTCGGCAATGCCGTCGCCGAGATGGCCGAGCCGGTTGATCACCAGCCGCTCAACCACGCTCCGCCTCGACGAAGAATTCGGCGTTGCCGCTGCCGCCGAGAATCGGCGAGGCTATGAGGCCGCCGACACGCCATCCGCTGGCAGCAAGGAATGCGGCAATGTCATCGCAGACCGCTTGATGGATCGCGGCATCGCGCACGACGCCTTTCTTGACGTCGCGCCGCCCGGCTTCGAATTGCGGTTTGATCAGCGCAGAGCAGCGTAGCTCTTGGCGGGAGCATATTTCCGATCGCCGGCAATACCTGCTTGAGCGAAATGAAGCTCACATCGATGGTGACGAAATCCGGCTGCTCGGGAAGGCCTGTCCCATCGATCGTGCGGATGTCGGTTTCCTCGATCGAGACGATGTCATTACGGCCGCGCAGCGAGGGATGAAGCTGATCGCGGCCAACATCGACCGCGTAGACGCGCTTAGCACCGCGTAGAACAAGCACCTCGGCAAAGCCGCCAGTCGATGCGCCCACGTCGAGGCAGATGCGATCCGTTACGTCCAAACGAAAATGATCGAGCGCAGCGGCGAGCTTTAAGCCGCCGCGCGATACGTAGGGATGAGCGGATTGAGCCTCGATGACGGCAGCGAGGGAGATTTCGTCCGACGGCTTGCGCACCGGGAGTCCGTCGGCAGTCACAAGTCCGGCTGCGATGGCCGCTTGCGCCCTGGCGCGGCTCTCGAACAGGCCGCGCGCGACCAACACACGATCGGCGCGTTGACGGGAGGTCATGCCGTGCTCACCGCGATTCCAAGCGGCCGTCATGATGCGGCCCTCGAAGGGGACACGGCACCGAACCGGCGGTTCTTTTCGGAAGGCGCCGTGCTCGTACTTAGGGCGACCGGAATTCAGCGCCGGCTAAGACCGGACCAGTTTCACCACGTCGCCGTGGATGTTCTGTCCAAGCGCCTCGAATGCCTTAGCGACGATGCTCTTCGCATCCAGCCCGGCTTTGGCGTACATCGCGTTGGGGCTGTCCTGATCGATAAACACATCGGGCAGCACCATGGACCGGATCTTTAGCCCGCGGTCGAGGACGCCGTGCTCGGCTAGCGCCTGCATGACGAACGCGCCGAAGCCGCCGATCGAGCCTTCCTCCAGCGTGAGCAAAACTTCGTGCTCGCGCGCGAGTCGGAGCAGCAAATCGACATCAAGGGGCTTCGCAAAGCGAGCGTCGGCAACAGTCGTTGACAGGCCGTGGGCAGCCAGTTCGTCGGCCGCCTTGAGGCATTCGCCGAGCCGAGCGCCGTAAGAGAACAGCGCGATCTTGGTGCCTTCGCGCATGATGCGGCCTTTGCCGATCTCGAGCGGCTTGCCTTCTTCGGGCATGGGCACGCCGCGGCCTTCGCCGCGCGGATAGCGCAGCGCCGAGGGCCGGTCGTCGATGGCGACCGCAGTCGACACCATGTGCACCAGCTCGGCTTCATCGGCAGCCGCCATCAGGACGAAATTGGGCAGGCAGCCGAGATAGGCGATATCGAACGAGCCGGCATGGGTCGGCCCGTCGGCGCCGACGAGGCCGGCGCGATCCATGGCGAAGCGTACCGGCAATTTCTGAATGGCCACGTCGTGAACGACCTGGTCATAGGCGCGCTGCAGGAATGTCGAGTAAATCGTCGCGAACGGCTTGAACCCTTCGGTCGCCAGTCCGGCAGCGAAGGTCACGCCGTGCTGCTCGGCGATGCCGACGTCAAACGTGCGCTTCGGAAATTCCTTCTGGAACAGATCCACGCCGGTGCCGGACGGCATCGCCGCCGTGATGGCGACAATCTTGTCGTCCTTGCGCGCTTCCTTGATCAGGCTTTCCCCAAAGACTTTCTGATAGGCGGGTGCGGACGGTTTGGATTTCACCTGCGCGCCGGTAGCAACATCGAACTTGACCACGCCGTGATATTTGTCCGCGGATTTCTCCGCCGGCGCGTAGCCCTTGCCCTTCTGGGTGACGACGTGAACGAGGAACGGTCCGTTGCCCGGCGTCGCGCACGTTTTTGAGCACCGGCAAGAGATGATCGATATTGTGGCCGTCGATAGGACCAACATAGAAAAACCCGAGCTCGTCGAACAATGTACCGCCGGTGACAAGGCCGCGCGCGTATTCTTCGACCGCCATGGCGCGCTTCGCCAGCACTCGTGATGGCATACGCTTGGCGATCTGGCGCAGGATGTTCCGCATGCTGCGATAGGTGCGTCCGGAGACGCGCCGCGCGAGATAGGCCGAAAGCGCGCCAACCGGCGGCGCGATCGACATGTCATTATCGTTGAGTACCACGATGAGGCGGGAGTTCATGGCGCCGGCGTTGTTCATCGCCTCGTAAGCCATGCCGGCCGACATCGCGCCGTCGCCGATGACGGCGATAACGTTGTTGCGCTTGTTTTCCAGATCGCGCGCCACAGCCATGCCGAGCGCTGCAGAGATCGAGGTCGAGGAATGCGCGGCACCGAACGGATCGTATTCGCTCTCGGCGCGCTTGGTGAAGCCGGAAAGCCCGCCGCCTTGACGAAGTGTGCGAATGCGGTCGCGACGGCCGGTCAGAATCTTGTGCGGGTAAGCCTGGTGGCCAACGTCCCAGATGAGCCGGTCGGCCGGTGTATCGAATACATAATGGAGCGCGACCGTCAGCTCGATGACGCCAAGCCCGGCGCCGAGGTGACCGCCCGTGACCGCAACCGCGTCGATCGTTTCTTGCCGCAATTCGTCGGCAAGCTGGCGCAACTGGCGCTCTTCGAGTTGCCGGAGATCACTGGGAGTTTTGACAAGATCAAGCAACGGAGTCTTGGAAGAAACGGTCACGCGAATGCTCCTTCTTATAGCCTAATTGGCCTTGGTCAGGCCTAAACGGCAATTTTTTGGGTCAGCCCCACCGGTAGCGACACAGGTCGCACAAACCTTCAGTATTTACACTATTTCCGGCGGGCAACGCAATTTTGCGGCGCTGTTTCCCGGAAACCGGCCAAGGACTCCCACGTTATATCGCAACGACTTATGTTGGGCCGGGTTGCATATTTTGCTATGGCCCAGATGCCACAGGGGGAGTTTTTTTGATGTCGTGGTTGCTGTCGCCGCGCCCTCGCAACCGAGCCGTAACTCGCTCGAAACCCCGCAAAAGTGCGAGTTGACGCTCCGTGGCTCTCGAAATTTACCGCAAAAAGCGACAATTCGGCGTGACGCCGGAACCACGGGGCCGCAAGGGTCCGACCGGTGGGCGCCGCTACGTCATTCAGAAACATGCCGCACGGCGCTTGCACTACGATCTTCGCCTCGAGCTCGACGGCGTGATGAAGAGCTGGGCGGTAACGCGCGGACCGAGCCTCAATCCGGACGATAAACGCCTCGCCGTTCACGTCGAGGACCACCCCATCGAATACAACGCCTTCGAGGGCACGATTCCGGAAGGCGAGTACGGCGGCGGTACCGTCATGATCTGGGATCGCGGAACGTGGACCCCGGAGGGCGATCCGCATCGGGGTTACGCCAAGGGCCATCTGGTTTTCGATCTGAACGGCGAGAAATTACATGGCCGCTGGCATCTGGTGCGGATGCGCGGTCGCGCCAACGACCGCCACGACAATTGGCTGCTGATCAAAGGCAAAGACGAGGAAGCCCGCGGGCCGCGCGATAAGGATATTTTGGAAGAGAAATCGCGCTCAGTATCGACCGGCCGGTCGATCGAAGAAATTGCGGCGGGCAAGGGCGCCAACAAGCGGGTCTGGCATTCAAACCGCGAGGATAACGC
Source organism: uncultured Alphaproteobacteria bacterium (assembly GCA_963826945.1). Classification (GTDB taxonomy): domain Bacteria; phylum Pseudomonadota; class Alphaproteobacteria; order Rhizobiales; family Xanthobacteraceae; genus BOG-931. Next base: position 292,878 of record CAWGYY010000003.1, read on the forward strand.
CAAATCGGAAGACAAGAGTTGCGTTTAAACAACGTATCAGAAACATCGCGGCGAGGCCGGCCGCGAGACCACGAACCAAGGCGGCGAAGAGTTCGCGGCAGGTCGCGGAAAAAAAGAGTGAGAAACCGCGAGGTTCCAACGCCGCCAGATCGAAACTACCCGCGTTCGTGCCGTTCAGCCTCGCCACGCTCTATGACCAACCGCCAAGCGGATCGGATTGGCTGCATGAGATCAAGTTTGACGGCTATCGAATGCAGGCGCGGCTTGATCACGGCAGTGTGCGATTGTTGACGCGCAAGCAGCAAGACTGGACGCACCGATTTAAGCTGGTCGCCGAAGCGGTCGCCGCACTGCCCGCGGAGACCGCACTTCTTGACGGCGAAATCGTCGTGGAAGATGAGAAAGGTGTCAGCAGCTTCTCTTTGCTGCAGACCGATCTGAAGGAAGGCCGCGGTCGGTTCGTCTATTACGTATTCGACCTTTTGTATCTGGACGGCCATGATCTGACTGGCGCGCCGCTGGTTGAGCGTAAAGCGGCGCTGGCGAAATTGCTCAAGGGCAGCAGCAAGACCGGTGTGATCCGCTACACTGAGGATTTCGAGGCTGGCGGGCCGCTTATTCTCAAGAAAGCGTGCGATATCGGGCTTGAAGGCATCATCTCGAAGCGCCGCAATGCGCCTTATACGTCGGGCCGGACGGACAATTTCATCAAGACCAAATGCCACGGCCGTCAGGAATTTATCGTCGCCGGCTTTACGCCCTCGACCGCCCTACCGAAAGCGATTGGCGCGCTCACTGTTGCCGTTCATCAGAATGGTGAGCTTCGCTATGCTGGGCGCGTCGGTACCGGCTACACACAGAAAATGGCGCGCGATCTTTTCAAGCGCCTCGATCCGTTGCGAGTCGAGCGAAGGCCGATCGAATTGCCGGCGGACGAGCGGCGCAAGGATGTAATTTGGGTGCAGCCGAAACTGGTCATCGAAGCTGAGTTCGCCGGTGTGACCCATGGCGGCGTACTGCGGCAGGGTTCGTTCAAAGGCATCCGGGAAGACAAGGCAGCGGAGGAGGTTGTGCGCGAGGTTCCTAATGCGCGCGCGACGGGCGCGCAAAGGCAGGTCGAGCAAAAGTCGACACGGCCGGCTGCCAGCAAGGCGAAGCAATCAACGGAAAACACGAAGCCGATACGCGCAAGCAACAACAAAGGTGCGGCGATCGCCGCTGTTCGCCTGACGCACCCGGATCGCGTCTACTGGCCCGATGTTGGCGTCACCAAGAAGGATCTAGCCGAGTATTACGTCGGGGTGTGGGATTGGATAAAGCCGCACATTGTCGGCCGTGCGCTTTCGCTCGTGCGAGCCCCGGAGGGAACCGGCGGCGAGACTTTTTTTCAGAAGCACATCGCCGCGAATATCAAGTCCACGGCGCTGCGCCGCATCGTCCCCGGCAAGGATCACGACGTGATCGCGGTCGAGACGGTCGGCGACCTGGTGGAGCTGGTGCAGTCAGCAGCGCTTGAGATCCACGTGCGCGGATCGCGGCTCGATAGTCTGGAAACCTGCGATCGCATCGTGTTCGATCTCGATCCGGGGGAGGGGGTCGCGTGGCCGCAAATCGTCGCTGCGGCGCGTGAGACACGCGAGAGGCTGCAAGCGCTGAAGCTCGAAAGCTTCGTTAAACTCTCGGGGGGCAAAGGCATTCACGTCGTGCTGCCGATTGCGGATGCCGATTGGGACACCGCCAAGCTTTTTGCCCAACAGGTCGCGGCAGCGATGGCCGCTGACAGCCCGAAACTCTATCTTGCCACCATGACGAAGTCGTTGCGCAAGGGCCGCGTGTTTATCGACTATTTGCGTAATTCCCGGGAGGCTACGTCGGTTGCGGCCTATTCGACGCGCGCGCGCCTCGGTGCGCCGGTTTCGGCGCCGGTGACGTGGGAGCGGCTGGCGCGCACAACCGGAGGCAACAATTTTACGCTGCTCGATCTGAAAAAGCGCCTCAAGGATGACGCCTGGGCCGGTATCGGCAAGATTCGCCAGAAACTCCCGGAAATTCCAAAGCGCCGAAGATAGTGCTGCGGCCGAATTTTCCGGACTCGCCTTAAGCGTCTACCTCCGCGAGAGACGACGCTTATTGGCGCGCACGCGCTTTTTGAAGGCGCCAAGCGCGTTGCTGGCAACGACGTGATCTTCGTGGCCATTGAGGATGCCGGCGGTAACTGCCGTGTGCACCTCGGCGACGGCAGCAATTTTTTCCAAAACCATGCGCTGCACTTCGCTTTGTGCGATTGCACCGCCTGCCGCCAGTCGAATCATGCGCAGCGCAATGACGCTCTGAGCCTCGACGCCAAGCTGGATCGCTTTAAAAGCAACGTCAAGCCAAGGATTGAACAAAAGGGACACCGATGGTGGCGGAGGAAAAGAATAGGGCTGGCGTTGGCTGGCACACTAACGCGCCTTCTTCATATCGGCCAGAGGCTTATTGGCCACCAAGTTAACGCTGAAGAGGGAAGAAGCGCCGTTATCCGGCTAGCCTCAGCCGATCCAGTTTCGGTTCGAAACGGGCACGGAAGATTTCCGCGTCTAGCGGATCCTCGAAGCAATAGCGCACAAAGGCGGCGAAATCGTCTTCGACATACATGTCGAATTTGCCGACATAGGCGAGCAGGAAATCCAGGATCTCGCTGTCGTCGGTGAGCTGCTGGCGCGGCAGCACCACCTGATAGGGACATTCCTCATCGAGCTTGCGTAGCCACTCACTTCGTTTGTCCGCCGCCATGATCGCCTCCAACCATCTACCCCTTGACTCGGACCGCAGATTGTTCTCTTTTTGTTCTCAAAAGTCAAGGACAAAATGCGGAGCGCTTCAATGGCGGTAGAGACCATAGGCGACGCGTTTTCGCTAGGCTGGATGGTTACGGTGCGCTGCAGCTACGGCCGCTCCGAAAGCCCCAGCTCCCGCATCAAGCCGCGAATGCAACTACCGCAAAGAATTGGATATGGAGACGTTGGTGTGGACGCGGGGCAGTGCGTTCCCGCTGTCGCGCTTGGAAAGCCGGCTACGATGCCCGCGCTGCGGATCGCGCGATGTGGTGGTGCTTTATCAGCCGCCGCGCAGTGCTGTCGCGCGCTAACGCTTATTGGCGACGCTCGTCGAGGCGCTTATCGTCTGCAACAGATGTCGACGACCATCGATCCTTTGTTCACATCCGATGCCGCGCAGCTTTCGACCCTGCGCGAACAACGGTTTGCAGCGACACTGGACCGGGTGTTCGCCGCGCATCCTTATTACCGGCGGAAATTCGCGGAACGCGGCCTTAGCCGCGGCGACGTGCGCGGCCTCGCCGATCTCGGAAAGCTTTCCATCACCACCAAGGCCGACTATATGGCCGAGCCTGACGCCTTTGTACTCGGCGCCGCCGGCGTTTCAGACGATGCAGAAACCATCGTCTGGGACATCATGTACACGACCGGTTCGTCAGGTAAGCCGACGCCGTTCGTCTCAACCTCTTACGACTTCGTCAATATCCTCGCGCTCAACCGCAACATGATGCGGCTCCGCGGCGTCACCACCGCCGATACGATTCTCAATCTGTTTCCGCTGACGCGCTATCCGCACGGCGCTTTCGCGCGGGCTATGAATGCGGCGGCCGCGATGAATATCCCGATCGTGGCTGCACTGCCGGGCCACGCCAATGAGCGCCAGCCTGAGATCGGCTCCCGCCTCGATGAGGTGGTCGCAATCGCCGAGCGCTCGCGCGCGACAATTCTGTGGGGCGTGCCGACCTTTATTCGCAAAATGGCGGCGCGCGCCGAAGAGCTCGGCGCAAAGCTGCCGGAGGTGCGGCTCGTCTTTGTCACCGGCGAAGGCTTTGGCGACGCGGCGCGCAAGGATCTTGAGGACCGGCTGCGGCGCCTCGGTGCGGCGGCGCCGTTCATCAGCGTTTCCTATGGTGCGACCGAAATGCAGGGCGGCATGGTCGAGTGCGCGCCGGGCGCCGGCAATCACAATCCCGCGCCTGATCAATTTCTGTTCGAGGCGGTCGACCCGGAGACCTATGCGCCGGTGACGGATGGCGAAGAGGGCCTGATCCTGCTCACGCATCTCGATCGCCGCGGCACGGTGATGCTGCGTTATGCGCTCGGCGATGTGGCCCGGCTCACGCGCGAGCGGTGCCCCCATTGCGGCGCGCTCACCGAGCGGCTGCTGGGCATGCCGCGGCGGATCGACGGGCTTCTCAAGATTAAAGGCATGCTGGTCAATCCGCAGGCACTGGTTGATGCCGTAGCGGCGGAGGCGGAAGTGCTGGAATTCCAGGCGACTGGTCGCCAAAGAGGATGCAGGCGATCCGCTGTCGATGGACCGGCTTGTCCTGAAAATCGTTCCGGCGGCGCAGGCCGGTGCCGACCTTGCCGAACGGCTGCAACGCAGCGTGCAAAGGGCGATCGGGGTTACGCCTGCGGTGGAGCGGATCGCCGCCGACGACCCGCTGATCTCGGCGCGCGGCTGGAAGGCAAAGCCGATCCTCGATCTCAGGAAGTAGGCTGGACGCGCGCGTCGCCTTGCTCGCGCCGGCCCATGTACAGGCTACCGACACGCTTATCGTCGATCAAAGCCGCGGCTCGATCCGAGAACTGCACGCGGCCCAATTCCAGCACATAACCGCGGTCGGAGGCCTGCAATGCTTTCTTCACGTTCTGCTCGACCATCAACACGGCTGCACCGCGCTCGGCAAGCTTGCGCGCAGTGGCAAAGACCAGATCGACCATGCGCGGCGCGAGACCGATTGAAGGTTCGTCCAGCATGACGACCTTCGGCTCCATGACCAGCGTCCGCGCGATTTCCAGCATGCGTTGCTCGCCGCCGGAGAGGCTCGCGGCATAATCGCGCCGGCGTTCCGCGAGAATGGGAAACAGCGTCTGCAATTCGTCAAGCCGTCGTTCAAGGAGGCCGCGATCACGCAGCAGAAATCCGCCGAGCCGGAGATTTTCCTCGACTGTCAGTTTGGGGAACAGGCTGCGGTTCTGCGGCACGTAGGCAAGTCCGGCGAGAAGGAGCGCCGGCGGCGGCAACGCAAATACCGACGCGCCGTCGAGGATGACATCGCCGTTACGAAATGGCGCGACGTTGAAAATTCCCTTCAGCAAAGTCGATTTGCCGGCGCCGTTCTGGCCGATAACGGTGACCATTTCCCCAGCATTCGACACGAAGGTCTACGCCGTTGACGATGCGGCGGCCGGCGCCGTACCCAACTTCGAGAGCGCGGATTTCGAGCATCGGGTTCAACCGAGATAGGCTTCGATCACGCGCTGGCTCGCTTGAATGGCGGCGGGCGGTCCTTCTTCGAGCACGCGTCCCTGATGCATCACCAGAATATGCGAGGCGAGCGACATGATGAATTCCATGTTGTGCTCCACGACCAGGAGCACAATCTTGCGTTCGGCGAATATGCGCAGGAGAAAATCGTGCAGCGTATCGAGAAGCGTCGGATTGATGCCTGAAGCGGGCTCGTCGAGCAGAAGAAGGCGAGGTCGCGCGATCAGACTGGAAACGATTTCGAGCAGTCGCCGCTGTCCGTAGGACAGGTTGCCGGCAGGCTCGTCGGCGTATCGTTGCAGGTTGACGAGATCGAGAAGACGTTCGGCTTCCTCGGTGACGCTTTGACGGGCGCCTCTGCCGCGGCTAACGGCTTGCAGCAATTCATAGCCTAAATGCTTGTCCTGCGCGGCAAATAGAATGTTATCGAGGCAAGTTTCCTGTTCGAGCACACGGCACTCCTGAAAAGTGCGGGCAAGGCCGAGCCGGGCCCGCTGATGCACTCGCATATGGTCGATACGCTCACCGGCAAGGCTGACGGTGCCGGTATCCGCAAATTGCCGTCCGCATATCACATCGAACAACGTCGTCTTTCCGGCGCCGTTCGGTCCGATCAGTCCATAGATGCCGGGCACATGGAGGCGAAAGCTCGCGCCATCGACAGCGCGAACGCCGCCGAATGATTTGGCGATATTGTCGACTTCAAGAATGGCCGGCATTGGTCACGGCCGCTTCGCGGCTGCGAAGCTTGCGAAATGCTGACCACACCAAACCCCACAAACCGCCCGGTGCGAACAGCGCCAGTGCCAACAAGGCCGCGCCGAACAGCACCATTCGGAATTCGTCGGCGACGCGCAGCGCCTCCGGCAACGCGATGAACAGCAGCGCGCCAAGGCAAGGTCCGAACAGCGAGCCGGCGCCGCCGACAATGACGATCAGCACGAGATTGACGTCTTCCAAAAACCCAAAGGATTGCGGTGCGGCCGCGCGCAGAAACTCGACCTGCAGGCCGCCGCCGAGACCGGCAATTGCCGCCGACAGCGCAAAGATCGTCAGTTTGTGGGCAAAGACGTCGACGCCGCGGCTGGCGGCCAGCGTTTCGTCCTGACGAATTGCCGCCAGCGACCGGCCGAAGTCGGAATGAACGATGGCGTATTGAATAACGAAGACCAGCAGAAACACGGTCGTTGCGACAAAGTAAAACCCGACCGGGCGGCGTGGATCGACCACCGCGAACCCGAGATGGATCGGACCAGGCCGGGGCACCCCGGGAAGACCTGCGGCACCGCCGGTGAGCCAATCGAGATTGTTGAACAACAGAAACAGCATCAAGCCGACCGCGAGCGTTACGATGATGAAAAAGTGGCTGCGCAGGCGAAGACATGGAATACCGACGAGCGCCCCTACGATTCCCGCAGCGACGGTGCCGGCCGCAATCGATGGCGCGAAGGAGGCAATGCCGTTTTTCATCAGCAGCGCGGTGACATAGGCGCCGACACCGGCGAAGCCCATGTGGCCCAACGAAACGAGACCGGTGTAGCCGAGCAGCAAATTTAGCGCGATCCCGAGAATCGCGTAGCAGAGCGTCAACGTCAGCGCGAACAGCACGTAGGGTGAGCTGGCAAAAGCGAGCGGCAGCAAATAGAGAAGCGCCGCGAACAAAACACCGATCGCGGGCCGCGCCACGTCGGCGCCAATGCGCATCAGGCGTCGCCTCGAACGCGGACGCCAAACAGGCCCCACGGCCGGACCAGCAAAATCAAGATCAAAATCGCAAAGACGACCATGTCCCGGTAATCGGTGGTGATGAACAGGGTCGAGACCGCCTCGATAATGCCAATGGCAAAGCCGCCGATAATGGCGCCCGGTATGCTGCCCATGCCGCCGAGGACGATTGCAGTGAGTCCCTTCAGCAACGGCAGATCGCCCATTTGCGGAAAAATCAGGAATAGCGGACCGATCAATGCGCCGCCCAATCCGGCGAGCGCGCAGCCGGTCGCGAAGCTGAACTGGTAAATCCGATCGGCATCGATGCCGATGACGCGAGCTGCCTCAGCATTCTGGCTGGTGGCGCGCAACGCGGTGCCGAGCCGGGTCTGATGCAGAAAAATTTGCAGCGCAGCAATTGCAACGATGCAAACGGCGATGATGGCGAAATGCTGTACTGTGAAGCTTAGTTCACCGATGCGAACCAGACTGCGAGCGGAGGGCACGGTCATTTGCAGCGCGCTCGGCCCGAAAATGAGCACGGCCGCGTTCTCCGCCATCAGGATCAAGCCGAGCGAGGCGACGATCTGCATGGGCACGTTGACACGCAGGCGACGGAAGACGGCGCGCTCGAGCGCCACACCGACAATCGCGAGCGTGATCATCGTCAAGATCACCGCAAGCGGATAGCTGCCGATCACATGCGTGAAAAACACGTCGCACACGTATCCGCCGGCCATGAAGATGACGCCGTGGGCGAAATTCAGCACTTCCATCACGCCAAAAATCAGCACTAGGCCGAGCGCGACCAGCACGTAGATCGCACCCATCATCGTTCCGTTTGCGACCTGCTCGATGAACGCGGTAAGCGTGACGTTCATCTCAGGTTAACCGGAGCCGCAGGCCGATTTCAAATTCGCCGGGAAATCGATCTTGCGCGTGCCGTCCTTGCACCATTGGGTGATGTAGACCGGCGGATGTGCCTGATTTTCGCCATCGAACTGGATATGGCCGATCACACCGTCGTAGGAAATTCTCGATAAAGCCTTCTGGATTGCCGCACCGTCAGTTGCGGTGCCTGCTGCCTGCATCGCCTTCACCGCGATCATCAGGCCGTCATAGGACTGCGCGGCAAAGCCGTGAGATTCTTCGTTGAAATGCGCGCGATAGGCTTTGCCGAATTCCTGGATGCGCGGCGCTGGCGCGCCCGGCGGGAATGCGCTGTATTGCACCATGCCTTCGAGGTACTTGGCGTCGAGCCGCTTGAGAAACCGGTTTGAGCCCATGGCGAGCGTTCCCACGAGCTGGGTATCGAGACCGGCGTCGCGGATTTGGCGGATTGCAAGTGCGCCCGGCTCTTCGTCCATGAACAGCATAATCGCATGGGCGCCTGACTTGCGGATGTTGGTCACGTCGCTGGAAAAGTCGACCGCGCCGACATCGAAATAACCGACGTAGCCGATCGCAACATCCTTCTGGAGCAACGCCTTCATGCCGCTAACGCCGCCGCGGCCGGCGTCATTGTTCCAGGCGATGAACGCAAGCGGCGACCAATGGCCTTGCTCGATGTAAACCGCAAGCGCCTTGTTCAATTGGTCAGTGTCGGCATTGACCCGAAACAGGAATGGATTGCCCTGTTTGGTTAGGTCGGGCGCGGTGGGGACAGTCAGAATAAGTGGGATGGAATAATCGGAAGCAACCGGGGCCTCTGCCGCGGCGGTAGGACTACACACTTCTCCAAGCACGACCGGAACGTGATCGACGGTCGCCAGCCGTTGCATGGCGGACGCGCCTTCGGCTGCGTTGCAATGCGTGTCGTAGACCTTAAGCGCGACCTTATATGTGTCGTTACCAATCGTGACGCCGCCTGCTTTGTTCAACGTATCGGCCGCGAGCTGAAAGCCGTTGAGTTGAAATTTGCCCGGTGCCGCCAGGGGGCCGGAGCGCGCGGTGACGATCCCGATGTCGAGTGACTTTTCCGCGGCGCGGGCAGTGCCAATGAGGCAAACACCTGACAATGTTGCAGCGAACACAGTGGTGACGACCTTCGGGTACGCCATGGTTTAGACCTTCGCCTTTTTTGCAGTAGCGGTCGAGAGACCATAGACCCGTATAGCGTTGTCGCGGAGAAACGCACTCTCGACCTCGGGGCCAAGATGGAGATCATTGATCTCTTTCATGGTCCGTTCAAAGGCGAGCACCGGATAGTCGGTCCCGAACATTACTTTCTGCCGGCCGTAGGTTTTCAGATAATGTAAGAAGCTTGCCGGCCAGTATTTCGGGCTGTGCGCGTCGGAGCCGATGAAGATGTTTTCATGCTTCCACGCCATGGCGATCATTTCATCATGCCATGGGATGCCGATATGAATGCCGACAACCTTAAGCTCAGGAAAGTCGCAGGCGATGTCGTCGAGATAAATCGGGCGCCCGACGCTGCGTAACGGCCGCGCCTTATAGTAGACCAGTGACTGGCCGACCTGCATCTGGATCGGTACGTTTAGCTCGCAGCATTTGGTGTAGAACGGATAATACTTGCGGTCATTGGGCGGCAGCTCGAACCAGTGCGGGTAGGTGTGAGCGCCAACGAAACCGAGCTTGGTTATTGCGTGCTCAAGCCGGCGTACACCGTCCATGCCCTGCGTCGGATCAATTCCGGCCAGTCCTGAAAAACGATCGGGATAGGCGGCGACCGCGTCGGCGACCCATTCGTCGGGGAGATGCCACGAACCGGGGATTCCGAGTTGCCCGACTTTGCACGCGATGAGAAAGGCACGCTCGATGCCGGCAGCGTCCATTTGCGCCAGCATTTTTTCCAACGTGACCGATTCGACATCCGCCGCAGCACGTCCAATTTTTTTTGTGTAGAAATCCTGCGACCAGTCCGGCCGTGCAGCCAGGATGCGCGGCGTAAGCGGATTGACGACAATGTCGATGGCATCTGATCGCGGCACGCTTGACCCTTTCTAGCCGACGGCAGATATCGCCGCGGGCGAGCCGGTGAGTTTGCCGATCAGTTCGTCCGAGCGCCGCACGTCACCGAATCCGGTCAGGAACGAACCAAGCGCCGACAAGTGCTCGGCGTCTGTCCGGGCCGCATTGCAGTCGGCGACCATGACCGTGCGGAAGTCAGTCATGACTGCGTCGCGTGCCGAGGAATCGCAGCACATATTTGTCATGCATCCGGCGATAAGGACGGTGTCAATGCCGCGGCCACGGAGTATCGCCGGCAACGTGCTCGCACCGGGCAGAAAGGCCGAAAAGCGGTATTTCGGAACGACGATGTCTTCGGGCACGATGGAAAGTTCCGGCCAGAGCGCATGATCCGGCGAACCGGGGCGCAACGCCGCCAAGATTTGCGCCGCCAGCTCCGGGCGCACCATGTGCTCGAAGAACAGCGGCCATCCGTCTCGCTCGAAGGTCGCTTGTACCCAAGCGACTGTGCCGCCACTTTTACGCAGCGTGTGCGCCAGACGGTTCACAGTTGGCACTATCGCGCGCGCATTCGGCACTTCCGATGGAGCACCAGGCCGCATGAATGCGTTCTGTAAGTCGATAACGACGAGCGCTGTATGTGCGGGCACGATCTCATCGTAAACATGCAGTCGTCCGCGCCGGGCGGCCGCTGCCTGCATGATCGCGGGATCGACATCAGGGTGACCCATGACTCTATTCCACGTCGAGCGGCTCAGTGCCTGTGGGATTGCCGGCAGCGTCGAGCGTGATCTTCTGAACGCGCGCCTCCGCCTGCCGCAACAGATCCTCACAACGACGCTTGAGCGCTTCGCCGCGCTCGTAGATGGTGACAGACTCTTCCAGTGGCACCCGGCCGTCTTCGAGTCGTTTAACGATCGTTTCGAGCTCCTCGATCGCGCGCTCGAACGAAAGTTGCCCTATGTCGCCGTTGCCCTGGTCGGCTGGGTTGTTCTGATCGCTTGGTGGCGCCATTGCCGGCTCCCAAAAATGATTCTGGCTTATATAAGATCGAGCGGGCTATCCGTGCATCAAGGCAGTAACATGCGCAGCCGACGAGTTCGCCAGCGCTTCCAGATCATAGCCACCTTCCAGCACGGAGACGACGCGGCCGCCGGCGTGTTGATCGGCTACATCCATGAGCTGTTGCGTGGCCCAGGCAAAATCCGCTTCGACCAGATTGAGGTTGGCGAGCGGATCGCGCATGTGGGCATCGAAGCCCGCGGAAATAATAATGAGTTCCGGTTGAAATTCGCTAAGCCGCGGCAGGATGCGGCTTTCGAATGCAGCGCGGAATGCTTCACCGCCGTCGCCGGGTTTGAGCGGCGCATTGACCACCGTATTGTATTCGCCGGACTCGGTAATGGCGCCGGTTCCGGGATAAAGCGGCATCTGATGGGTCGAGCAATACATTACTGTCTTATCCGCCCAAAAGATGTCTTGCGAGCCGTTGCCATGATGGACGTCGAAATCGACGATGGCCACGCGGGCAAGACCGTGATGACGTTGCGCATACCGCGCGGCGATGGCGGCGTTGTCGAACAAGCAAAAGCCCATCGGCCGCGCCGTCTCGGCATGGTGGCCGGGCGGCCGCGTTGCGACGAAGGCGTTGGCCGCCTTCTTTGTCAAAACTTCGTCGACCGCATGAATAGCACCGCCGACCGCGCGCAAGGCCGCTTCAAAACTTCCGGGCGACATCGACGTATCGGCGTCGATGCGTACCAGGCCTTTTTCCGGGGTGGCGTCGCGGATCTGCGTAACATAATCCATAGGATGACATAGCGCGATCACTTCGAGCGTCGCCCGCGGCGCTTCGACGCGCGCGAGCGATTGAAATTTCTCTGCTTCAAGTGCGCGCTCGATGGCACGCAGCCGATCAGGCCGTTCGGGATGCCCCTGCGGTGTGAGGTGATTCAGGCAGGCCGGATGAGTGATCAAGAGTGTCGACATCAAATCACGCTGCCAAACCTATTGAGCCAGAACCGCATCAGCACCGATCACTGCCGCCGCGCCTTCGACCACGGTGCGCTCGAGTGCTCCAGCCTGGACGGCGAAATTCTCGGCAAAGAAGCGCGCCAGGGCAATGCGGGGGCCGGCATCGGCGTTGAGCCGCAGCGCGGCGAGCGCCTGCTGCGCCAACAGGCAACCGCCGGTGGCCACGCCGAATAAGCGAAGATACGGGGTTGCGCCGGCGAGCACCTCATCGGTGTCCTTATCGAGCTTGGCGAGCAGCCAGTGTGTCGCCCGCGCCAAGCTTTCAACGGCTTCTTCGAGGCGCACCCCACTCCAGCCAAGGGCCGGATCGTTGGTCGCATTCACGGCCTCGACAATGCCGCGTAACTCGACAAGGAAAGCTTCGACCACCGCGCCGCCGCCGAGCGGCAGTTTGCGGGTTACGAGATCAATTGCTTGGATGCCGTTTGTGCCTTCGTAAATCGGACCGATCCGGGCATCACGAAAATGCTGAGCCGCGCCGGTTTCCTCAATAAAACCCATGCCGCCGTGCACCTGCACGCCAAGTGAGGCGACCTTGACGCCAATATCGGTCGAATACGCTTTTGCGACCGGCGTAAGCAACGAGGCGCGTGCATGTGCTGCTTGCCGCGCGGCCTTATCACTGCCGCGTTCGGCGCGATCGAGCGCCATCGCCGTCGCATAGCAAATGGTGCGCGCAGCTTGGGTCAGCGCGCGCATGGTCATGAGCATTCGCTTGACGTCGGGATGTGCGATGATCGGTGCCGATTCCGTCGCCGGCATTCCAGGGATACGGCCCTGGCGGCGCTCACGTGCGTAAGAGATCGCCTGCTGTGTTGCCCGTTCGGCTATGCCGACGCCCTGCAGGCCAACGGCGAGACGCGCGCGATTCATCATCGTGAACATCGCTGCCATGCCGGCATTCTCTTCGCCGACGATAAATCCGGTCGCGCCGCCTTGGTCGCCGAAGATCATCGTGCAGGTTGGCGAGCCGTGAATGCCAAGCTTGTGTTCGACCGAATGTGCGCGCAGGTCGTTGCGCGCACCGATCGAGCCGTCGGCATTGAGCAGAAACTTGGGCACCAGGAACAGAGAAATGCCGCGCGTTCCGGGCGGGGCGTCGGGTAGCCGTGCGAGCACAAAGTGGATGATGTTATCGGTCAGGTCGTGCTCGCCGTAAGTGATGAAGATTTTCTGACCCTTGATGCGATATGTGCCATCACCGGCGCGCTCGGCACGGCTGCGCAACACGCCGACATCGGAGCCTGCCTGCGGCTCGGTGAGCTGCATCGTACCGGTCCATTCGCCGGTGACGAGTTTTTCCAGATAGGCGCGTTTGAGTTCGTCACTGCCGTGGGCATTGAGAGCATCGATCGCGCCCATGGTCAGCAACGGGCCAAGGCCGAACGACATGGCAGCCGCGTTCCACATCTCAGTACATGCGGCATTGACAACCTGGGGCAACCCCTGGCCGCCCCATTCGGTGGGTGAAGCGAGACCGTTCCAACCGGCCTGGCACCAGGCGTGGTAGGCCTCCTTCCAGCCCGGCGCTGTGGTGACGACACCGTCTTTGAAAGTCGTGCCTTGTTGGTCGCCGACCCGGTTGAGCGGCGCAATGACCTCACCGGCCATTCGCCCAGCCTCAGTGAGGACTGCCTCGACATCGTCAATGGTGAGGTCGCCGAAGAAACCCTCCTCAAGGGCGGGTAGAAGCGCGGTCCCGTACTTGAGCGCGAAGCCCATATCGGTGAGGGGGGCTTGGTAGGTCATCGGCGTCTCCCGCGGCGAGGCCGTTTTGGCCGGTCGGCCGTGTTCTCGGGCCATCATTATATAGTGCGGGCGGCTCTGACCATGCCCAACCGCGGGGTTTACCGGCGCGTAGGCGGCGGATTGTCAGGCCGCCATTTGCGCCATTTCCTGCCGTACGCCTTCGCCGAACGACACCACGATATGATGAAAGGCGGCGGGCTGTTCGCGAAACGGCAAGCTGCCGGCATGATTGATGACATGGAATTGTGGCCTTCTGTTTGCCGGAAATCACTTCGAACAGCACACAGCCCGCCTCGCGCGTTGTCGCCCGGTCGTGGCTCGCCCAGACGATCTGCGTCGGCACCGGCACATTGATCGGCGGCATTCACGCCGCTATGTTGCGCCGGCCGATGGCCCGCGGCCGGCCAGCGGCAATCCGACGGTAGCTTTTGGGGCGTAGCCAAGCGGTAAGGCAGCGGATTTTGATTCCGCCATGCGGAGGTTCGAATCCTCCCGCCCCAGCCATTTGATCTCGCTACGCTTTCTCCTGTTTCAAGTTCGCCGTTTTCAGAGCAGTTGGGAGCGCAGTTGGGGATTTTTTGTCCACCTTCTGTGCTCTGTACTGATTCAGTTTCGCGATCGCGTTGGTGGCGACCTCAGCATCGCGCGGCAGATAGTGCGCGGTCAGGATGGCGCGCACTTCGCCGGGCTTATGGCCGGTGATCGCGTAGATTTCCGCTTCGGTGCATCCGGCGCGCGCCAACATTACGACGGCGGTGCCGCGCAGATCGTGAAACGTCAGGCCGCGTATTCCGGCACGCTTCGTCGCCTTGCCCCATGCACCTTGAAAGCCGCTCTCGCTCCACGGCGCATCGTTGCCGCTGGTGAGCATGATCGGGCTGCGCTTCGGTGCCGCATCGAGCGCGACCTTCAGCGCATCGGCGACCGGGATGGTGACGTAAGCGCCGGTCTTGCTCTGGCGCAACTTGATGACGGTGCCGTCATAGGCGCTCCACGGCAGGCGCAACAGATCGCCTTGGCGCTGTCCGGTGTTGACGGCGAGCAGCATCGCCAGTTGCAGTCGGCGGCGCAGTGCGTAGGAAACGAGCGATATCCTCGTCGTCCCAAATCTTGTTGACGCGGGTGCCGTGATACAGCTTGCCGCCATTGGCGCAAGGATTCTCCGTGATCAGGCGGCGCTTTTGCGCCCACGACAGAACTCGCGACAGGGTGCCGTAAGCATAATCGGCCTGCCGCAGCGACGTTTTCGCCAGCCGATCGCGCCATTCCAGAAACACCGCCGTCGCTCTCTGGTCGTTGAGCCCCTTGATCGGAAAATCGCCGAACTCTTTTTCGATGCGCTTTATCTGCTTGATGTAATCGCGCTTGGTGCGCTCCGAGATGCCGACCTGAAACTCGGCGCTGTCCTGAAAGCGGAACAACAGCGCCAGCAGCACGCCGCTCGGCGGTGCGACCTTGGTGGCGGCGGCTTCATTGTAGGACGCGATGAACTCCGGCGAGCCCGGCTTGCCGCGCAGCGGCGGCCCGCCCTTCCACGCATACCAATAGGTCCGCTGCGTGCCGTCAGCGAGCCGCTTGGTGATGCAGTTAATGCCCTTGAGACGTATCCGCATGAGCCGCTAGCCATTTGTCCAGTTCATTGGTCGATGCATCAGCCAACTTGGCGATCATGGTCTCCGCCAACGCATCGGCCAACTTGCCGGTGAAGATGACAACGCTACCGTCCGGCTTCGCGATCACGATGTCGCCTTCGTGCATGATCTCGCGAAGCACACGAAGATCGCGCTTGCCTATGGACTGTTGCTCTTTACGCTCACTCATGACGCTGACCTAAATCCTCGCCTCCATCGCCGCCCTCGCGAGAATCCCAGCGCGGCGGGACCGATCATCACGGCCTTTTTGCTTTTGCTTCTCGGCATGCTTGGCGAGCGCCGCATCGCGCGCCTCGCGGTAGGGCGCGAGAATGTCGGCGAGCAGCGGATCGTCCGGGGCAGGCAGGAAGCGCTCGGAAAAATCAAAACCCGCACGACGCGCATTGTCGCGCACGCGAGCGAGGATTCGACTCACATTCACTGCAGCGACACGCTCCGGCTCTAAGCCATGCGTTTCCGGTTTGAGAGACGCGTCGAACGTAAGCTGTTCGGGATCGCCGGTGGTCGAGACGCCGACGAAATGGCTCTTTGGACCGCTCGGCTTCCCCGGCTCGCCGTACTCGATCAGGCACAGAAAAATCGGCGCGTTGCTCTGGTCGGCGTGGGCCACGGCAACGGCCCATTCGGCGAAGTAGAGCGCCACGAGATTGACGGCCAGATCGCGCTCAAAGATCGGCGTAAGATCGTCTGCGAGGCAGGGCGCGACACAATCCAACTCGACGTAATCGAGATTGGCCCATGCTTCACGCCGACCAAACGCGCCGACGACATGACGGCGCTGGCGAAGAACCTTCAGGCGGGGATTTGCGAACCCCGCGCCCCCAAGCCACTCCGGGTAAGTGATGATGCGCATCGACGACATTTGCCCATTGGTATCGCAATGATGCTTGACCCCTTACCATCCCACCGGGCGGCCGGAAACCGAAAACTGCCCGAAGATGTGGACAGTGAGACTTTAAACGTCTCACGACGCTGCGAATAAATCGTCGATCGCGTCGTCGAAAGCGTTGGCGGGCTTAGTGTTTGCCGTGTGACCCTTCGGAAGAAGTCGATTTCAGATCGGAAATCGACCTCACGACGCGGTGTTGAACAGGTCGGCGACCGGGTCATTGAGCGTGTCGTCGAAAATCGGGGCGCTGGCTCCCCTATTTTTTCCGCGCCCGATTTCTGGTGACGCTGCCGCGCCGCTTGCGCCAGTGCGGTGCCGGGCGAGATGACCAGTACGACCAGCCGTAGCCGCATTCGGTGCATCGCAAGGTCTGACCGTTGCTCGGCTGGCGATCGAGCGTGCCTCTGTGATGGCAACGTAAACAGGATACCGGCAGCGACATGGACCCGCGTTGTAGCACAAGGCACTGCGGTGACGCCTGGACTCAGCGCCAAGCCTGTCCTTTAGGGCGGCCGCTGATGCGCCCGTCGTCGGCCGGGGCACTTCCACAGCCGGGCGGGCCGAAAGCCTATGGCTGGCAGGATGTGGGGCGGCAGGTGGGGATTTTTCCCCAGTTGTCGGGCACAGAGGGTACTTGGGTGCCCGTTGTAAAAGTTGAGCGCCTAAAGGCGTCCTTTGCCGATGACGGCGGCAATGCGGCATGTGGGTTTTTTGAAAACCCCTCATGCTCGCCCCCAGCGCCAACTTCGGATGTCGCCTCCGATTTTGCCGTTTCCACTTCCGGCGCTTCGGTGATTTCCGGCTCTGGTGCCGACGATTGCGGCTGTTTGGGCTCCAATAGAGCGGGAGCAGCATGGTTCGCTACGTGGCGAACCCTAGGCTTGATTTCGTCGCGCTAACCACCTCGCGCTGAAGCGTTTTCATGTGAAAACGGGTCGGCGGCGGTCCCATAAAA
Source organism: uncultured Alphaproteobacteria bacterium (assembly GCA_963826945.1). Lineage (GTDB taxonomy): Bacteria > Pseudomonadota > Alphaproteobacteria > Rhizobiales > Xanthobacteraceae > BOG-931. Next base: position 310,108 of record CAWGYY010000003.1, read on the forward strand.
AAAGCGCGGGATGATCGCTATCCCGCGCTCCGGCCGCGCTGGCCCGGTCGCTAAGACATCCACGTGCTTGCTGCTGCAACCGTTGCAGTTGACCTCCGTTGGCGATGTCGTTTTTGTTGGGTCGTGGTGATTCGATTGGAAAAACGGAGTGCCAGTAAGGAGTGCCAATAATGAGTACCATCGCGTTTTGCGTCGCCGATCAACTCGACTGGTCGCGCCCGATCATTCGTGTCCTTACCGGCATCGTTGCTGTGGCGGTCGCTGGGGTGATCGTTGTTGGTGGCATTTTTGTTCCCGGCGACTTGCCCCACATCGACACGCCGGAGACGTTGCCGGGACCAAATAGTGTCATCACGCCCACCGTGAGCCGAAGCACCATCACGCTCGGCGATGCGCCTCCGGCGTATATCGTGCGGTGGTGATCCACGGCCGACGACGCCGCCCTTCGATGATTCCTCGATCGAGGCTCACTGCAGGGGCACGAACAACACGCCGTCGATGATCGTGATCTCGGCAAGGCCGACTGCCGCCTCGTCATCGATCGCGATCATCGGCGTCTGGCTCTCGATATCGGGCGCATCTCGGAGCGGCACGTCCACGATGGCGAACGTGCCGTCAGTGTAGTTGATGCGCCACATCCGCTTCATCGCGCCGGGCCCGGTGCCGCACTCACCAGCGTGGCGGCAGCACGCGGAACGCCGTCAGCGGGCAGCAACCATCCGGCCGCCCGCAAGCGCTCGACTTCCTGCTCCGGCAACATCACCGTCTCGCCCGCCATTGCAACGCGGCACTGGCTCGATGTCACGGTGGTGAAAGTTGGCGGCGACAGCGGATTCTGCACCGCCTGCGCCACACTGCCAACGGTGCGCCGGACGCCGGTCGGAATGTGAATGCAGTGGCCTTTTGCAACAACGGCTTCGACGGGCGGACCTAAATCGTCCTGTGGTCCGCGCAAAACGAACTGGTCGACACGATCTGGCGAAATGCGCTTCATCATCGAAGCCGGGTCGGCGGTCGCGGCCTTCGTCGAAGCTTGTGCGGGCCGCTTTTTGCTGTCGTCTTCCATCAGAAAACTCCTTGTTTGCTGTTAGGCGCAAGCGGGGCGTTACATGCCACCCCGCTTGCGTGCGTGGCTGAAGGACTCAGCCGACGCGGCCGGTGCTGACGCCGAAAGGAATACGTCCCCACCGGCACTACGAAACTCACACCAGCCCCGCGAACAGACTGTTGCGCGGGCTGGAAAACACGAACGCGCCGCCCTCTGGCAAAGCTGGCGGCGACGAACTTGAAACGTCAACGGGTAGGCCGGGCCAACTGTCGATGTTGTCGAACAGCGGATCCGTGCTCGGCATATAGTTTGGTCCGGTCGGTGTCACCGCCATCGTCGCGAAATCGGCAGACGCGAGCCCGGTCGCAAGATTGATCACCCAGCCATTGCTCGCGGCGCTCGCCATCGTCGCAGCGAACGCGACCACAGCGGCATCATTCCAGATCGGATTGCCCGCGCTGTCGGTGCCGGTCGGCAAAGGAAACTGCACGTTGGACGACAGCGCCAGCATTTGCGCGGCGGTCAGGCCGAGCGTCTGTGCGGCGGTCAACAGATTATTTGCTCACGCTCCTACCTATTGTTGTCGGCGCGCCGGGTATAAGTCCCCCGAACGCGCCGACCTTGGAGCCGTTGAGGGAACGCGGCTCCACCGGAGATTTCAACTTCGCTCAATCCACGGCTGAACATCTTCTCGCGGCCGAAACTGCACTTGCGGCGGTGCCAGCCGCGTCGCTGGCGATCGCGGTGCCACCGGTGCCGGTAATCCGGCCGTCAATGTCTCTCTCCACTGCGAGCCCGGCCGCATCGCATCGCCGACCGTCAAGCCGACTTCCATGTGGACCCAGCCTTCTTCGGGCATGGAAAACGGCACTCGCGCTACGATCAACGCGGCCGCATAGGCACGCACGCCGATGCCGCCGCCACGGATGTCGGGGAAACGCCGAACCCACTGCGATGCAGCGTCGGAAAAGAACGTCAGGCCGCGCTGCTTGTTTAACTTGCCGTCCGGCTCTTTGCGCTGGAAGCTGATCGCGTGCAGGCTGTTTTTGAACTGAGCCGCGTAATCGCCTTCGCCCGGCTTCGCCCGCAACATCTCATATTTGGTCGTGACAAGATTGATCAACATTTCGATCTCGATCTCGTCCGGCAGATCGGTCAGCGGTGCGAGCAATCCGGCCGCGCGCATCTGCGCCGATGCACTGGCAAGCTGCGCCTTCAGGCTGGCGACTTCGGCCGCAAGCTGAGAGATGCGATCGGCGTCGGTCATGCCGAGCGCCTGCTGTTGCCGCCGTTGAGCAGCGCACGATACTGCTCATCGGTGATCTCGCCGCGCCTCAGCATGCCGCTCAAAATGATGCCACGAGCGACACGATTTTCAGGAAGCGGCACATCGTTGGTCTCGGCGCGGCGCTTTTGCCCTGCGGCCACGATGGCTCTCGCGACGGGGTCGGTCGGGAGCGGCACTTCCGCGTTTGTCTGACGCCGTAACTCACCGGCCCGGATGATCATTTCAGGCGTCGCGAGGACTTTGCCGTCAGCGCTAACCGGCGTGGCGCTGTCCCGCTGCGGGCCACTTTTTGTCCCGGTCCGGGACAGGCTGTCGGTGCCGACCAACAAGACGCGACCTTGATCGAGCCCGCACTGACGTGATCTTCAAGCGCGACCGACTCGCGGCGAGCCTGCTCGGCTTCCCGATCTGAAACGGCATCGATTCTCGACTGCAACGCCTGTTCTCTCTACGTAGGCGCGCCTCGCGGGCGGCGAGATCACGCTGTTGCTCGTCAGCATATTCACGATCGTATCGCGCGAGGGTAAGAGCACCCCTGCGACCGATCGGCGGCAGTGACGATGTTGAAAGCTGCATGGCTGTATCTCCCTCATTGCCATCGCTGCATTGTATCAGATGCCCCCGCAGGGTGATGCTCAAATCCCCAAAGTTTGTGGATATGGCGAGACTGTGTTTCAGCGCGCCAGCCGCGACGGCCCCGGCTTCGGCGGCAACGGCGAGCGCAACTCAGCCTCTCTACGATCAAACACGATCGGCACTGCCGACCGGGCCGCGAAGGCGTAGCACAAAGCGTCCAAACTTTCGGCGCGAGCCGAGCCGATTCGCTCATACCTCCGCACCGGCATGCCGCGACGATATCGAACAACGATTCGCTCGCTGCAAAGTTGCTCGAAATAGACCGGCTCAAGCGTGTTGCTGAACCGAAGGCCGCGAGCCCGCTGCAGCCGATCGAAAACCGTGTTTTTGACGCCGTAGACTCCGACAATCGCGAACTTGCCCGCCGCACTCTTTGACTTCGTCATCTGGAACGCCGGGCGCGGCCCGGCCATGCCTTTGGTCGCGAAACACGGCGCGCTGTCCGTGGCACCGCAAAGTTTATGATGTGATCAGCATGATCGCCATCAGAGCAATCGATCGCGGTGGCATCGACCTTCAACAAGCCGCCCCACTTGTGCCGCCACTTCGTCCGCAGCAACTCGTCCACTTCGTCCCATAGCGACTGATCTTGATACGAGCCCCAGATCACAAAATGCGCCAACACGATCGCGACATGGTCCCGCGTCCAACCGACGATGCTGGCTTCGCAGCGATCATCTTGAACATCAATGCCGCACGTCAACGCAATCACTTCGACCGGGATGTTTTCTAGAGAGATCGGCTCAGCACGCGCCGACACGGCGGTCTGATCGATCTGGCTGGGTATGCTCCAACCTTCAGCTAGAACAGTATTTGAAAAAACCTGTAGCTCGGCCGGGTCGCTCTTGGCGCGGATGAGAACTCTCGCCAACTTCGGCCAGCTTGCATTCGCCAGCAGCGACACCAGCGCGTTGAGCCGAAATCCGGCGTGATCAGTGACCTCTGGCTTCGTGGCGCGCCACACCCCGTTCTGCACCATCTCCGCCTTGCGGCGCTCGTCAATCAGCGCCTTGCAACTCGGGCAGCGATCAGCAGCGCGGTGCGGCTCGCCTTCCGGCCATTCGATATCGGCCCATATGATCTCGTGGTACGCGCCGCATTGCGGGCACGGACATTCGTAGACTCTCTGATCGCTCTCGCCATAGGCGGCCAGCACTGGCGACGCGTCGGCGAAAATCGGTGTCGAACCAACAATGATCTTTCGATTGGAAAACGACATCGTCCGGCGCTCCAGCGAGCCGCAACGGATTGCCTTCCGGCGAAGGCTCCATTGCGTCAACTTCATCGCAGAACAGGATGCGCGCCGTGTGCCTTCGCAAGTTGCGCGGACTTTTTGCGCTGACAACTTTGAGCGAGCCGCCGTGGGGGAACCGCCGCGATGTCAGCGTGTTTCTCTCGCCGCTTTCGGTGTCGTCGGCCAACGTGCCGCGTAGGACCGGCGAGGCCGCAAAAATCGGCTCGATCTCGCTGACAACAACGTCTCGGCAATCCGACTCGGTCGGCAGCAACAGCAACACCGGGGCCGGGTCGTTGTTGGAAAATGCGCCGATGGTCGCGGTCACCAGCGTGCTGAAACCGAGCCGCACGGCTTTGCACATCGTGATTCGCTCGATGCCGGGGTCGCCGATCGCGTCGGCAACGGCGCGCTGCCAAGGCCACAATCTCACCGCGCCCGGCTCAGCGCTGACGCCTTCCGGCAGGCGGATGTTTTGCTCAATCCACGTCGAGAGACTTAAGCGCTGCGGCGGTATCCACTGCCGCAACGCCCGGCGCTGCACCGCCCTTAAATCCTCATCAGGCATCGGCACACATCGCTTCTTGATGCATCGTCGGGATATCCGGTAACCCGGCGATCACCGGGTTTTCGGTCATCCCGGTGATCATGACCCCTCACCAAGTTCCGTCAGTGCCGCGCGTAGCTCGTGGTCGATCTCGCTCACGTCATGCTGGGTCAGATGCGGCAACCGCTGCCGACACCGCGACGGCACCGCCAACACCAGCGCCCGCGAGCGCCGGATGGTGTCCGACCACGTCTGCTCGACAAGGTCGGCCGAAAAGGTCTTGCCCGCCGCTTCCAGATTCTTCGCCTCCAAGCTGTCGGCCTGCGCTTTGGCAATGCGGATGCGCTGCGCCCGCATCGCCTCCAAGCTGGCTTCGCCGCCACGCTGTGACGCGGTCCGGCGAACGTGCTCGCAATAGCGGGTCACGCTGGCCTCAAGA
>CAWGYY010000004.1:0-412500 GCA_963826945.1 uncultured Alphaproteobacteria bacterium
CCGAGCTTATCTGGACGCAATTGGAAGATTCCGGGCGCGACGGTGATCGAGGGCCGATCGCAGCGACAAGCTCGTACCGCCCCATCGACGGCTATTCGGAACCGTCGATGGTGAAGTCGGCGCATCGTGTGCTGCGCATCTTGGAATATTTCACCGAAATCCAGCGCCCGGCGTCGATGACCGAGATCGCGCGCCGCCTCAACTATCCGCCGTCCAGCACCTCGCGCTTTTGAAGTCCCTGCTCAACCTGGGCTATCTCGACTGCGACCGCAGGGCGCTCAGCCTATGTGCCGACAGCGCGAATCTCGCTCGTCGGCGGCTGGGTACGCAACCGCGCCGGCGGCGATCTCGAGATGATCGCCCAAGCGCTGCACGAAGCGACGCCGCTACCACCTCATCGCCACCCGCAACCAGCTCTATAGCCAGTAGATCCGCGTCATCCAGGGCACCACGCCGGTACGGTTCCATCTCGAGCCCGGCGGCCTGAGGCTGTTGCCCACCTCCACGCCGGGACGTGTGCTCCTGAGCCAGATGGCAACAACGATGTGCAGCGCATCTTGCTGCGCATCACGCCGAGGAGCTGTCGACGCCACCGCTGCGCTTCTCGGATCTCAAGCCCGCGCTCGATACCATCCGCTGCCAGGGCTTTGCATACACCCGTGAGATCGGCACACCGGGACTAAGCGCCATGGCGATGCCGATCACCGCCGCGGGCCAGGGTCCGGCGCTCGCGATCGCCGTGGCGGGGCCGAGCGCGCTGTTGCGGCGAGGCGGGCACCCTCCTGCACACCATGCGCGATCTGATCGCGGCGCATGCGCCGGGCGTGCTGCCGGCGATCGACCTGACGCGCCGCCGCAGAGACATGAGCATACAGGCCGCGCGTGCGCGCTGATCTTCGACCGACGTACGACAAAGGGCTCCATGATGCTCTCCGAGTTCGCGTGGTCAAATCGGCCAGGCCCTTGCCGCACCTTTCGCCGCTGAAATCTCGCCGACCTGGGCGCCGACGTCATCAAGGTGGAGAACCCGACGGCGGCGACGACCGCGACACAGGGGCGCGGCGATCTGGGCGACGCGCGCCGATGTTTCACCGGATGAACCGCGACAAGCGGGCCAAGAATACTCGCTTCCCGCTGTCCTATGTCAGGAGCGTCAGGAAGTCAGGAAGCGTCGAAGCTGTCCATAAAACCGCCGTGAAAGCAACCTGAACTCCTCGACACTCCTGACAAGCGTTTCCCGATCGTTCCGGCTAGGCGATGACGGCCGCCTGGCGATCAGCGCCGCCGACGCGACGCCCTTTCGAGGTTGTGTGTGATCGGCGTTCAAATGGCTCTGACGCAAATTTGGTGCGATTCCGAATTCAGACAACGGCGCCGATCAACCGAGCCTGGAGGAGGTCGATCTTGCCGCGACCGTACATCTGGCGTTTGACGAGTTTGAGCTTGGTGATTTGGCCTTCTGTCTGTCCATTTGACCACGGCAGCATGATTGCGGCGCGGACGGCCGCTTCGTCCTTTGCGACGCCGCTAGCAAAAGAAGCGACCAGGCTTGCGCGGGCTTTCGCGATCCACGCAGCGAGCCTGGCGTGAGCTTTGTCGCGGACCATGGTGTGGAATTCGCCAATTATCTCTCGAGCCTCCACCAGGGACGGGATCTCGTTCTCGATCGCCGCAATGATGACCGTCTCGGACTTCGATAGATTGTTCCGCCCTATCGTCATCAATCGAGTGATAGAGCGCGCTGACGGGATGCGCTGCAGATTTTGGCCATCCGCCCTTTCCGCACGGCGCCGCCGAGTAGCCCATTCGCTGACAACTCTCAGCGGACCACGGAACCCCCGCTCTTTGAGGCGCCGCCAGAGGTCTGAGCCGTTGTGGCATCCCGATGCCCATTGCGCGTCGAGCCAGGGGAGATGTCGATCCAGCGAGCTCTGCCGTGTGCGGAAGATGTCGTGCCGTTCGCCCCTAACGACCTGACGTACGAGTTGCCGGCTATGGCCCAACCGGCGAACGATCTGCTTAATCGGCACGCCGTCCTTCGCCAAGGCGAGAATCGCCGCATTGATCTCCTCCCGCCGTTGATAACCTTTGTATTGCAGGCGTTCTGCGGCGGTGAGCAGATCAGGATTGATTGTCGTCGCGCCGATCGCGGTGCGGATCTGGCGCATCGTTTTGCGCACCGCATCGAGAAAGGCCCGACTGGCATTCTCCATCAGATGCCAACGATCGGCGACCTGGATCGCGTGTGGAAGTACCCTGGCAACGGCTTCACCGTATCCGCCGCCGCGGTCGCGGGCGACGACGGTAATTTGTTGATGCTGTTCAAGCCAAGCGGCCGAGGTCGCAGGCTCACGATCGGGCAGCAGGGTCACCGGCCGACGTCGTTCGAGATCGCAGACAATCGTTCCATAGCGGTGGTTGCGCCGCCACGCCCAGTCATCGATCCCGATGACATTCAGCGGCTCGCATGGTAGCCGTGTTCGTCGGCGTACGACGCGGAGCAACGTGTCGTTGCTCACCGGGACCATCAGCCTTCGGGCAAAGCTTGCCGCCGGACGTCCGCCGAGCGCGAGACCGAGATGATGGACGATGCAATCGAGCCGGCCGGTTCGCCGTGCCGATGGCGCCAAAACATCGCCAGCGAAACGCTCCACGAAGATCTGTCGCCCACACAGAACGGCGTCGCAACGAAACCGGCGCGCAACGACCACAAGCTGGACGCTTCTTCCCGACAGCGGTAGATCGCTAACCCGACGTTGATACCGGCTGTGCACACGCCGCGAGATGGTACCGCAGGATGGACATGTCCCAGATTCCTTCGACCCACGGACCGAAATCCTGGTCGTGTCTGCGTCGTGGATTGCACTCTCAACAACAAAACCGCTGGGTACCAAAGAGTATGGCCGCAACGATTGATGCATGGTGCTGATTTTCCCCCAAAATCAGCACATCACAGCCAGCAAACTTCATCAGAAGTGAGTTAGAGCCAAAATTGGACGCCGATCTGGAGTGCGCCCTAGAGGTGGACAGCCTCAGGCAGCCGTTTTGACAGGTTGCCGGGCGTGGCGATCCTCATATTGCGCTGGGCTCAGATAGCCCAGGGCGGAGTGGAGTTTGCGAGTGTTGTAAACCTCGTCGATGAAGCGTGGAAGATCGGCTGTAACGTCCTCGAAGGTTTCGTAGGCCATCAGATACACGGCTTCCACCTTCAGTGTTTTCATGAAGCTCTCGGCCTTGGCATTATCATAGGGATTGCCACGCCGACCCATGGAGCCCCTGAGACCGTGCTCTCGCAAGACTGTGCGATAGTGTTCGGAGGCATATTGTGATCCACGGTCGGAATGATGCACGCATCCCCTTGGTGGATCGCGGGCGCTGATGGCGGCCTTGAGCGCAGCAACAGCGAGCCGTGCATCGATTGAGCGGCTGATGGCATAACCTACGACCCGACGGGACCAAGCATCGAGGATCGCAGCCAAGTACACAAAGCCAGTCGCGATTGCGACATACGTGATGTCGGCCACCCACAGTTGGTTGGGGCCATCCAGCAGCATGTTGTTCGCGAGATCGGGGAAGATCGGATAATCGTGATCGCTATCTGTCGTCGCGATAAACCGCCTGTGTTGCTTTGGATGCAGCGCATGCTCGCGCATGAGCCGACGGATCTTCTTGGTGTTCACGACCATGCCACGATGACGGAGTTCGGCGTCAACACGCCGATAGCCATAGGCTTCGAACTCATCACAAATCGTTTTCATCTCGGCAACAACAGCGACGTCGCTCGCGCCAACGTCGGGCGTGTCATAGAAAGTCGAGCGGGCATCCCCATTAGCCGGCATCCTTCTGCGATGGAGAGTCCGCTGGGCCGGCAATGACGGATGTATTCGCGTTTCTCGGCCGCGGTGCGTTTTTCAGAGCCCCCTTTAGGAACTCGATTTCGAGCGCCTGGCGGCCAACCATCCGCTCCAACGCCGCAATCTTGGCTTCGTACTCCTGGAGGACATCGGCAGCCTGGGCATCTTCGTCCAAGGCGCCGGCTTCATATTTCTGAACCCAGACCCGGATCAGCTGACGCGAGATATCATGCCGCTGAGAAAGCCCGTACAGGGTCTCTCCGGCTATGAACTCCTGTGCAACTTGTCGTTTGAACGCGATGCTGTGAGAACGCTGTTTGGCCATGGCTTTCATCCTTTGAAAGCCTGATAGCTCGCGGCGATTTCCCGACCTGCAATCTGTCCACCGTCAAGGGCGCACTCCAAACTGCTTTCAGATCTGAAGAAGATTGGCATTTTTGTAGCATTCGTCGACTGGAGCGTTTTGTTCAAACTGTGGGCGGAAAGGTCCGCGTTGGGTTAACGATGTCCTTGAGCGTTATGCTGGAAATTTTTTGATGCACTGGACCTTGAGCAGGCGCGTAGGTTTGTATCGGAGTTCATTGTCGCAACTTAGAGCGAGCGAACTGCGAGTGATCGGGGAAGGGCTGAACGCTTCAGAGCTCGGCAGTCGCCGGCACTATTCACATTCAAAGCTAAATCTCGTTGAAACGGCGCACAGCATTTCCTTGGCCCGCTCAAAGGTGCTCCAACGGTGTTCTCCCCGGCACGCTTACAGATTTCTTTTTCGCTGACGGGGCCATCCGCGAGGATCAATTGCAGTAGAATCCTCGACCGCTTCAAGCTTTTCAGCCTTGTTGCCGCTGCTCGGCTAGGCATCGTCTGCCGTAGCGGCCACGATGCCCGCCTCTCAGACACGCGCGCCGGCATCGTTCCACCCCGGCTGTCGTCGATTAGCTTTCGACTATCTTATACGCCGCGCCAGAGACCGGACGGCCAATGTTCTTCTTCCAACGAGGAAGAGGCGCGCCGGTGGGGTTGCCCTCATCGTCAGGGTTGAGAGCGCACAGGGCATGTGCACCGTGCCACCTTCAAGATATTAACAAAAGGTTAACGCGGGCTGGAATAGGTTATATCTGCCGGGCACCCGTTTCTTCGCGCGCGAGGCACCCGGCCTGGCCGGCATACCCCGGGCATCCAAAGGCCCGGCATCGAACTTTAGAAGCCATTGCCGCACCCGGTCGATCCCACCGCTATTCGCAAAACGGCGGTCGCTCGAAAGCTATTCTCGCGCGCTGCCCGCCGCCGGGCTCGATCGCCCGGGCTCGGTACCAAGCCGGAAAATAGACAGTGAAGACCGCTGCACCCAACGAAAGAGAGCCCACGCGTAGTGCGACACGAGGCCTGATCGCCCGACTCCTGCCGGTAGAGCGAAACCAGCATCGAGAGGAAGAAGTCGAGGCCCCAAACAGCGGTGATGTATCGGTTGATGCGGATGAAGAGCGGCGAGTTCCAAAATTCGGGGCGACCTGCTCACGCGAAGACTGAATGGTAAAGGGCGTACCGGCGAGCAGAGAGCCCCACGCTATCGCCGTCAACGTCATGTTCACGAGGAGCGACATGTGGGTCGCAAGAACCATCCAGCGGAAGCCGACCACACTGACGAGCACGAAGAAAAAAAACGCGAAGGTGGTCGTGTCGAGGATTTTCAGCGATCGCCGGCTTGACCTGGCGGACCGTGGTGACCGTGGCGGCGGCAAGCGCCAGCACCAGAGCAAGTACGAACCAGCGATGACCGAGAACTCCGAGGATAATCCAAGGCAGGAACCCGACCACCAGCCGCAGCATAAGCGCCCTCCTGCACTGCGAATACGGACACGGCTACACTCTGGCTTGCCAAGCGCTCGAACAACTCGTCCACCAACTAGCGTTCCTGCGCGTCGTCGCGTCTCTCCCCTCGCAATAACCTTTGCAAGCGAAGCGCTGGACGCCTGCGTCACGGCAGTGCGTCTGCGCGCGGTTGGAGCGGGCGCATCCCCCACGATGTCGTCGTGCAGTATCGAGTGAGTTATTCTGACGCACATTGTCGCTTTGCGACGTACTCTTGGAACCTCTTTGGAACCTATCGCAAGATCCCGACGAAGAGGTCATTCGTCGGTGCGAAAATAATGTAATGATTTCAGATACTTTGTTGGTACAGCTGGGTGGACTCGAACCACCGACCTCCTGATCCACAGTCAGGCGCTCTAACCAACTGAGCTACAGCTGCACGGCTTACGCGGTCGGTAAGGGCGCGGAAGCTAGGAGGAACGCCCCGTTTTGGCAAGCCGCTAAGCGAACGCAGACAAGCAAAAGCCCGGGCTAAAGCCCGGGCTTTTGCCCCATCAGGAAGGGGACGATTGGGAAAAAGCGTTTCGCAGTGTCGATCAAGCGACCTTGCTGAAGGCCTTGTTCATGCCGCTCTTGATCGGCTCGGCCGTCTCGGTCGCAACCTTCTGCGCCAGCGCGCCGAGTTCCTTGCTCTGCTGCGACAGCGACTCGAACTGCTTGCGTGCATGGGCGCTGGTGAGCTCGACGACTTCCGACAGCGTCTTTGCCGCCATGATCTCGCCGGCGAAATCGAATGCTGCATTGGTGTTGGCGCGGGCCACTTCGATCACCTTGAGGCCGTAGTCGGAGGCGCCTTTGGTGGCGGTCGAATAAGTGGTCTCGAGCACGTCGGTCGCCTCTTCGGCGGCGGCCTTCATCTTCTCGTAGGTATCCTTGGCCTGAGCGACACCACGCTCCGCCATTTCGCGGAAAGCCGCAGGCATCTCTACCTTCGGCATGTCAAACTTCGGGATTTCGAACTTGGGCATTTCAAACGCGGCCATCGCCGGCTTAGCCGGTTTGGCTTTGGGGGCAGCAGTTGTGGCTTCTGCCATGACACTCGTCCTTGTTGTCTGAAGTCCTTTGGGCTGTTTGATCGGAGAATGCTCCTAAGTCCCGCCGCCCATCGCGCGAGACGTCACATTTCACTGAGCCCACGGCAGAACGCTGAACACTTCAAGCCTGGGTCTTCCAGACGCATATATAGCAAGCATTTTGGTGCATTGCAATAGACTATATTGCGTTGCACAAAATAACACTTAACTATTTGATTTTATTTACCAAAATCGCTGCGGCCTTGGGCCGGCATCACGGCTTTTTAGGTTTGGCAGCATCCATGACGATCTTGGCGGCACTTTGTCCGAGCTCCTGCGCTTGGGTCGAAAGTGTCTTCATCTGGTCCGCCAAATATTCGGACTGCAGCCGCACGACCTCGCTCGGATCCTTGGCGTGCATCAGCTTTTGCGCAAACTCGAAAGTCGACGCCATGTTGTGTTCGACATAACCCATCGACTTATGCGCAATTTCGCTGGCGCCGGCGCGCGCCGCTTCGGCTTGGCCTTGCCACTGGGCGACCGCCTGGTTCGCGGCCTGAACGATGCCATCGAAAGCTGTTCGTGCCTGCGAAACGCTCTGCTCGACGAAAGCGCGAACCTCATTGGGCATTGCAAATTGTTCGAACGGTTCCTTGGCCATCGTCCAACTCCTCAACCCCCGACAATCGTCATACTAAGCCAATTAACCCGCGGCTTGCATCCCGATCTTGGCGCCGGGCCGAAGCCGTGACGTGGTTAAGGTTATCCTACCTTGTTCAGTAGGAGTTGAGCGCGCGCCATGGACGGCACGGGCGGTCCGCATTATTAAGAATCCCTTTACGGCGATGAGTTTTGTCGTATGTCGATTGTGGAGTCAGAGTTCGCCCAGTCGCGTGACCCGCGGCTTGCGGCCCAGCTCTTTGACCACGCGACGAGCGCCACGCCGGCCTGGCTGTGGAGTGCCGACGGGTCCCGGATCTTATGGACGAACGCCGTGGGGGCCGCGATCTTTGGTGCTCAGAGCACGAGTGCGTCCACCGCGCGCCGGTTCGATACGAAACAACCCGCGGCTAGCGAGATCATCCGCCTCGCGAGAACTCTGTCGTCAACGGGGCAAGCACGGCTGGAGCGCTTGCGCGGATTCGGTGCCAGCTTTGGCGGCGCGCTGACGTGTGCCTGTTCGCGGGTTCTTTTGGCCGACGGCTCAACAGCGATCCTGGTCATCGCCACCGAGCCCGCAGGACCATCGCTGCCGCTCAGCGAGCGGGTCAAGCGCCTATTTTCGGACCAGACCCAGCCGCTCGCGGCATTCGCTCCCGACGGAATGTTGCTCGCCGCCACTTCAGCCGCGCAAACGCGCGTTACGGGCGTGCCAACATTGTCGGCGCTTGGGCTCGACGCGATCGCATCTCAAGCGCACGCGGCTGGCAGCGCTAGTGCTGTAACTGATCAAGGCCAAGTCACCGTGCGGCGTCTGGGCAGCGGCGCATGGGCAGTCCTGCTCGCTGCGTTCGAGGCCGAACCGGGCAGCGCCCCTGCAGCGAATGCCCGTTCGGACATCGAGCCCAAGCCTGTTGCTGCGCCGGAGCAGCAGCGCGCCGAATTATCTATGCCGTCATTGCCGATTGAGCCCGGTGCTTCCGCTGCGGTACCTCCGGCACGTAGTCATGCGCCGGCGGAGCCGGTTGCCGAGCGCAGGCATCCATTGCGGTTTGTCTGGCAGATGGACGCCGATGGCCGGTTCGTCGTCGGTTCAGACGAGTTTATCGAACTCACGGGACCGCAAACCACAGCCGCGTTCGGCCGATTGTGGGGCGAAATCGCGGATGAGCTGAAGCTCGATCCGGAACAGCAGGTTTCGCGCGCCGTAGCCACGCGCGAAACCTGGAGCGGCATCACGGTGTCTTGGCCGGTGGATGATGGCGACGAACGACTCCCGGTCGAGCTATCGGGGCTGCCGGTGTTTGATCGCGAGCGGCATTTTCGCGGCTATCGCGGGTTCGGAGTCTGTCGCGATATCGCCCGCATCAACCAATTGGCCCATGCGCGTCGCGAGCGCCCGATCGGTTTCATTGCTCGGCCAGAACCGCCGGCCGAGACGGACAGCGCCGCTCCGGCGCCGCAGGTATATGCTGCCCCCGCCGACGCCGGAACTGAAGCTCCTTTAGCACCAACAACAGAGGAAGCCGACACCGGAGCAGAGGCGTCCTCGGTGGCAACAACAGCACCAGCCGAAACGAGAGCAGAGGCTCCGCCCTCGCCAACAACAGAAGAGGCAGACAGCGAGATCGCGCCGCGGCCGCCGCGCCCGTCGCCGAACGTCCCAGCTGCCGCCAACGTTGTGCTGTTTCGGCCGGGGACGCCGGAGCCGAAAGCCCCCAGTCTCAGTCCGGTCGAGCGCCGCGCGTTCCGCGAATTGGCGCAAGAGCTGACGGCACGCTTGCAAGGAGGGCGCGACGCTTCCGCTGCCGAGAGCGTAGCCGACAGCTCGCCCGCCGAAACAATTCCGGCCGAACCGGCCGAAGCCGCTTTCGTTTTGCCTGCCGCTGAAACCGTTCAGAGCGAAGCCGCCGCCGCATTTGTTTCGCCTGCGGCCGAAGCAATTCCGGCCGAGGCCGCTCCTGCAGCTATTGCTCGTCCTCCTGCTGAAGTGAGCCCGCCGCCGGCTACCGAAGCAACGCGAACTGTGGCGCAGAGCGTTTCAGTTGCCGAAGCTTATAAGGAGCTTGCACAAGCAACCGAAGTTCAACCGCAAGGCCGGCCGGCTGAGGCAGCGCAAAGTGCAGCCGCGCAAACTTCAGCCGCCCCGACCTTTGAATCGAGGCTACTCGACCGCATTCCGATCGGGGTGTTGATCTATCGAAACGACTCGCTCCTCTATGCCAATCGCCATTTCCTTGAATTGACCGGCTATCGGAGCCTGGAGGCTTTAACGGAAGCCCGCTGGTTGAATACCCTCGTCGCCGAAACCGATGCCGGTGCACTTGCAGTCGGCGGTACTCCGGACGTGCTGTCGCTCACCACAAGCGCCGGTGAGCGCCGCGAGATCGAGGCTCATCTGTTCGACGTACCCTGGGGAGATGGCTCGGCGCGTGGGCTTATTCTGACCAAGGGTAAAACTGTGGAGCAACAGCGGGCGATGGCACTTTCGCTCAGCGCCGCTCAGGGCGAAGTCCGCGACCTCGCTGCCAGGCTCGCAGCGGCAAAAAAAGCCGAGGAGGAACTGCGCACCACTGCCCGTGAAGCGCAAAAGAGCGGCGTCAGCGAAAGCGGAATTCGTCGGTAAAGTCAGTCACGAAATTCGCACGCCCCTCAACGCTATCACTGGTTTCACCGAGGTGATCATAGCGGAGCGCTTCGGCCCGATCGGGAATGAGCGCTATCGCGAGTATCTCAAGGACGTGCACGCCGCCGCACTGCACATCGTTGCGCTGTTGAACGATCTGCTCGATCTCTCCAAGATCGAGAGCGGCCAGCTTAACCTCAACTTCGCCAACGTCAGCCTCAACGAGCTCACACAGCAATGCGTCGGGATCATGCAGCCACAGGCGAGCCGCGCGCGGATTATCATCCGCACTTCGCTCACGCCCGGATTGCCTCAAGTCGTTGCTGACGAGCGATCGCTGCGCCAGATCGTACTTAACCTCCTGTCGAACTCGATCAAGTTCACCGGCCCCGGCGGCCAGGTGATCGTATCGACCGCCTGCGCCGACAACGGCGAGGCGGTGCTGCGGGTGCGCGATACCGGCATCGGCATGAGCGAGAAAGACGTCGAGGCGGCACTTGAACCGTTTCGGCAGACGGCGACTGCCGGAAGCTGGGGTTCGGGCGGGACCGGCCTCGGCCTGCCGCTGACCAAGGCGCTGGCGGAAGCCAATCGCGCGCATTTTTCCATCAAAAGCGCCCCCAATGCCGGCACGCTCATTGAGGTCGCATTCCCGCCGACACGGGTGGTCGCGCAATAAAGCAATAAATCTTTGTCTCCAGCGTTCTGCGTGGCCGCGCTCTAGGGCACCCGGATAACGATTTTGCCGAAATGCGCGCCGGCGGCCATGTGATGGAAGGCCGCTTTCACATCGTCGAAGCCGAACACGCGATCGATCACCGGCTTGAGCTTCGTCGCCGAAATCGCGGCGTTCATCTGCTCGAACGCCTCCGTCGAACCGACGGAGATGCCCTGCACGTTGGCGCGCTTGGCAAAGATCAGTCCGGGGTTGAGCTCGCTCGCCCTGCCGCTCAAGCCCCCGATGATGCTGACCTTGCCGTTGACGCGGATGGCGCCGAACGAGCGGGTGAGTGTGTCTTTGCCACCGACCTCGAGCACATGATCGACGCCGTGGCCGCCATTGAGCTCGACCGCCGCTTTGTCCCATTCCGGCGTGGTCTTGTAGTTGATGCCGTGGACGGCGCCGAGCGCCTTGGCCCGTTTGAGCTTCTCATCGCTCGACGAGGTGATGATGGCGGTGATGCCCATCGCGTGGGCGAATTGCAGCCCGAACACCGACACGCCGCCGGTGCCTTGCAAGAGCACCGTCTGTCCGGCGATCAGTTTGGCGTGGTGGAACATGGCGTGCCACGCTGTGACGGCGGCGCAGGGAAGCGCGGCGCCTTCCTCGAGCGACAGATGCGCCGGCAGTTTGACGACACCGTCTTCCTCCAGCACGACGTATTCCGCCAGCATGCCGTCGATACTGCCGCCGAGCGCGAACGCTTGCAGGTGCGGACCGGGTTCGCCGCCTGGCCAGCGCTGGAAGAAACAGCCGGCGACCTTGTCGCCGGCCTTTACCCGCAGGACGCCCGGCCCAATTTCCACCACTTCGCCGGCGCCGTCGGATAGCGGGACGAGGTTCTCGCGCACCGCCATAGGGTAGCTGCCGCGCACCATCATGTAGTCGCGGAAATTGAGCGAACAGGCGGCAACTTTGACCAGGACTTGCCGGTACTGTGGTTTCGGCATCGGTCGGTCGAAAACATGAAGTGCGTCGATTCCCGCGCCGCCTTTTGGCAGTTGATAGGCACGCGAGTCGACCAGCACGTAGTAGGGCACGCGCGCGCGCGGCGCTTCGGCCATCAAAGCAGACGCTTCGCGCATTTGTGAAAGGCTGTGCACCCAGTCGGGAACAACGAAGGTGGAGTAATTGCGAACACCGCACTCGCGTGGCGGCCAATTCACCCCTAGCGATATCGTCCACAACGAACTCGAGATGGGCGATCGCATAAGGCGAAAGAAACGCACTTTGCCGATCTTCGGGCAACATGGCCGCAAGCACTTGCGGGGCGGCATTGCCGAAGATCATAGACGCTGCGTCTTCGCGCACATCGCCGCCGAGCGCGCGTGGTGGCCGACGCCAACGATTCTGCCATCGCAAACAGCAAACGGTCTGCTTCGCGACCAGATTTCATCGTGCCGCCGGCTTCCTTGATCAAGGCGACAAGCCGGTCGGTAAGAGCCTGCGAGCCGCCGCGCACATAGTGGCCGCCGCCGGCGAGATAAGATGCTTGCGGAATGGCATAGCGCAGGAACAGCATGCGCTCGGGATCATCGTGATAATATCCGATATTTGCAGCTAGCGCGAATTTGACGGCTTCGTCAAATTCGAACAATTCGCGCATCACCTCGCCACAGTTGCGCGGCCGTAACGATAGAGCGGCCACAACTTCCCGGCGGCTTGCAGCGCGTGCGTCAGCCACCATGCCCGATCAAGCCGATGGCGTGCAGCCAAGGATACCGCACCGCGCAGGGCCGCCAGCCGTTTAAAATATTCTTCGAGGCCGGATTCGTGTCGCGGAAAACGCGCGATGGCGGCAGGGAGTGCATTTTTGTTGCCGTGAGGCAGCACGAAGGGCTCGCCGACAGGGCCGCCGCGCACCTCGTAAAGATCGCCGACGTCGATGAACTCAAGGTCGCGGTCGAGGCCGAGGGATCGGATCAGCCCGGTCTTCGGATCGTCCTCGTCAAGACCGTCGATCTCGTGCAGCGACGCTTCGATGGCAAGTCCATTGTGACGGTATACCGTTGCAGCGCTATTATTGGGGTTGGCATTCTAGCACTAATATTTGATGTA
This sequence comes from uncultured Alphaproteobacteria bacterium, assembly GCA_963826945.1. Taxonomy (GTDB): domain Bacteria; phylum Pseudomonadota; class Alphaproteobacteria; order Rhizobiales; family Xanthobacteraceae; genus BOG-931. The sequence goes on from CAWGYY010000004.1 coordinate 12,802, forward strand.
AGGTTAGAGCGCGGGCATGTTGAAATCGGAAGTACACGGACTTTCGGCAAGAGATTTAGCGCAATGAGCGCTCAAATCATAATGTTGGCTGGCGCGCTCCTATTTGTAGTGGGCGCTATCTTATATTTTTGGCTCGCCAGAGCGCCAGTGAAAACTGCGTTGCGCGTCAGGTATGATTTTCTCGCGGGGCGACAGATATCAATTCACATGTAGCGTACGGCACGAGAGAGGATAAGCAAGACGTTTACAGAGAGGTTCGAAGCTTGGAAAAAAAGCTTACAAATACTTGGCGAGGCTGTTGGGGTAGAAGCAACTGTAACGACATAGAAGGCGGCGTGCGGCTGGAGCTGGAACAGATTACAGAAGAAATGAAACGAAAGCTTATCATGATAGGCTTGCGCTCGGTGTGACAAAGGCAATTTTAGAAATTAGGAGTGTTTCACCTGAAAACGTGATTGTCACATTGATGCGAACTATCGGAATCACTGAGGCAGCTTTTTTCGATATTCACACAGACGCGCTTCCAAAGAAACACTGGAGATGGCTCGACAAATAGAGCGCATGTTGCATTTCACAGAAGGCGTTTGTGTCTTCTTTAATCTAAATCTCCTCGGACGCCACGCCATCGAATTCCAACGCCGCCAGCACAGCCTACAGCGACAACAAGAACGCTTTCGTTCTTGCACCGCAAGACAGTAGCGAGCGCGCCTTGACGTTTCGAATTTTAACTGACGCGCTCGCGCTACTTGCTGGTATTAAGCCGCCACTGTTATTTGTTGCCACGGAAGCCGCGACGGATGGACGTTCTTAAGCCACGCAACAATATCGCTCCGTACATAAGAACGAAAATGTCGTTCACCTAGCAAAGCGACGGGACGACTGAGGAACAAAGTCCAATATAGATACACATCCTCACGTTCGCTGAGACTATAGACGACGCTGTCTCTAACGATGCGTGTACTCCCGGCTTTGAGGCTCGTTTATCCGGCTGGCGTGACGTTTACGGCAACGTCGATCTGCTGTCCGCCCGAGCCCAAGATCACGCCGTCCATCGGCGCGACATCGGTATAGTCGCGGCCGACGGCGAGCACCACATGTTGGTCGGAGGCGATGACCGCATTGGTCGGATCGAGTCCGACCCAGCCGGCTTCGGAGCCGCACCAAACAAGGACCCAGGCATGCATCGCGTCGGCGCCTTGCAATCGCGTCGGGTCAGTTCGCGGCATGGTCCGCAGGTAGCCGCTCACATAGGCCGCCGGCAAACCGATGCCGCGCAGCCCCGAAATCATGATGTGCGCGAAGTCCTGGCAAACGCCGCGGCGCAACGCGAACGACATTGGCGGCGTGGTGGTGACCGTCGTAGCCCCGATCTCGTAAGTGATGTCGGCTTTGAGGCGATTCATCAGTTCGATCGCGGCGTCGAGCACGGGCCGATTGGCGGGAAAACTCTCCCGGGTATAGTCGCGTATCTCCGGATCCAGCGAGACCATGCGGCTCGGAAACAGGAAATGCGCCGGCGACAATGGTCCAATGTCGCTCGTGGCAAATGCCTCTTCGCGGACCGCTTCCCAGACGGGCGTCGCCAGCGCAGCAGGTTCGTTGGCTGCATCGACGGTGACGCGCGCCGCCAATTTGATCGTGAGCATCCTGTGCGGCTCTTCGATCTCGATCCAGGTCAGGCGGTTGCCAAAAAAATCCTGTCCTTCGCGCCGGTGCAGGGGTTCGGGCAGGATTTGCAACGCCGCAACATGCACCCGTTGCCCGGGACGCGGAATCGGCGTCAGGCGCAAGACGTGCCGCGCATGCGCGACCGGCGAGGCGTAGGCGCATGTGGTCGTCTGGCGCACGTCATAGATCACGCCAGCGCCTCCCAGACCGCTTCGGAGCGTTCGTTGTTGCTGAGATAGGCCGCGGTGATCGCGTCGGAGAGTTTCATGAGCGATTGCTCGATGTCGACGATCAAGGCCTCGTCGATCGCGGCGGCCTCCACTGTACGCAAACGCGTTGCAATTGATGCGACGATCTGCTGGACCGGCGACAGCCGGCCGGTGGCGCTCCGTCCCGGCAACGCTGACAGGTGCGTCTCAATGCGGTCGAGCTGAAAAGCGACCGAGCGCGGATTGTTCGGATCGAGCAAGACAAGATCCATCACGGGGGCGCGCGCCGCGACCATGACGTAGCGCTGTCGGTAGGTGATCTGGCTGTCAGCCAGTTCGAGCAGCAATTCAAGACCGCCATCGGGGGCGCCAGTCATGGCGAAACAACGTACCAGCCGGCCGGTCAGGATGGCGCGCTCGATACGGCGGCCGAGTTCGAGAAAGCGCCAGCCAGCGAGCTGGGTCATGTTTTCCTGCGCCAGCCCCGAGAGCGACGAAATGATCCGCAATGCGGCTTCGACGCGCTCGATGATGGCACTCTCTGACGGACCGACGGTAAGCGGCAGCGCGATCATCGTCGCCAGGTCGTTGAGCGCGCGCCATGCGTCCGGCGAAAAGCGATCGCGAATGACGGAGGCTGCTGAACGCGCGGCGCCGGTCAGGGCAGGAAGCGATCCACTCAAATCTGTGCGCGCCAGCACCGCGCGGGTGATGAAACCGACTGGCGCTGCCAGTGCATCTTTCGGCACCGCATCCCAGGCGTCGAGCAAGGAAACGATGCCGGCGATGACCGGTGCGGCGGTCTCGTCGGCCTCGGCGGCACGATTGATCATGGCGCGCATTAGACGCAGCGTTGCTTCCGCGCGTTCGACGTAGCGTCCGACCCAGAACAGATTATCGGCGGCTCGGCTCGGCAACAGACCGGTCGCGCGCTGGACCTGAATGTGCTCTGCGGCTGGCAGCATGGTCGTTTCGGCGACCGGACCGTGGGCCAGCACCCAAGCGTCGGCGGTCGCGGCGCCGCGCTGCAAACTCACCGCCCGTGCGTCCGCGTTATCCGCAATCCGCACGAAACCGGCCGGCATCACCTCCCATCGCTCGCCGAGCTTGGTCAGGAACAGCCGCAGCGTGAAGGGGCGAGGCTGCAAATGGCCATCGCGCCACACCGGCATGCTTGAGAGCGTCACTGCTTCCTGCGCCACATAGTCGACGCCACGGTCGCGAATCGAAAGGATCAACGCCTCACGCTGCGCGTCATCGAGCTTGGCACCGAGCACCTCGTTGCTGGTGCTGCCGTCGGTCTGCGGTTCAAAGGCCGAAGCGATGACCATGCGGTCAAGCTGGCCGATCATCTCTTCGCGCATGTCGGCGCGGCCGAGCCACCAGGTCGCGACGTTGGGTATCGCGAGATCGGCGCCAAGCACGATCGGAGCCAGCGCCGGCAGGAACGCCAGCATCGCTCGCGCCTCGACTAACCCGGCGCCCAGCGAATTGATGATGACGATCTTGCCGTCGCGGACAGCCTGCAGCAGTCCCGGTGCACCGAGACGGGAAGCGGCATTGAGTTCAAGAGGATCGGCAAAATCGGCATCGATCCGGCGCAGCAGGACTTCAGTACGCCGCAGGCCGGAAACAGTGCGGACGAACACGCCGTCGTCGCGCACGCTCAGGTCCTCGCCCTCGACCAACAACAATCCGAGATAGCGCGCCAGATAAGCGTGCTCGAAATAGGTTTCGCTCATCGGCCCCGGCGTAAGCAGGCAGATTTGCGGATCGTCTTGCCGGCTCAGCGCCAACAGTTCGGCCTGGAACGCCTGAAAAAATGGAGCGACGCGCTCGACGCGCGTGGTGCGATAAATATCCGGAATAGCGCGTGACAGCGCGAGACGGTTTTCGATGGCGTAGCCGGCGCCCGAGGGCGCCTGGGCGCGGTCGCTCAACACCCACCAGCGGCCATCAGCGCCGCGACCGACATCGACGGCGTAGAAACGCAAGTGTGCGCCGCCGGGCGGCGGTACGCCGACCATTGGACGCAAAAATTCCGGATTGCCGGCGATCAGTGCGGCGGGCAAACGGCCGTCACCGCTGAGCAATGCCGGACCGTAGGCATCGGCAAGCACAGCTTCGAGAAGCTCGGCGCGCTGGATGAGGCCCGCTTCCAGCTGCTTCCATTCGGAAGGTTCGATGATCAGCGGCACATGGCTGAGCGGCCAAGGACGCTCGATACCGGCCGCATCCTCGTAGACACGATAGAAGACACCCGAGCCGCGCAGATAACGGTCAGCGACGGCAAAGCGGCGATTGATTTCGTCTGGCGCCGAGCGCGGCCAGCATGCTGAGGAATGGCTGCCAGTGCGCGCGCACGCGCCCATCGCCATCCATCATCTCGTCGAAAATGCCGGGGAGCGGCCGGTACGAAGCTACTAATTGCTCCAGGCCCGCGGTTTCTTTTTCGACAATCTTGTCGAGATGAGCTGCCATAGTCGATTGTTGTTAGACCGAGCGCCGTAGATCGAGCGTGGTCGGATATTCAAGCGAGGCTTCGTGCGCCGGAACCTCGATCAGCCCGCCGGTATGGCCATGCTCCTGGAAGCGGGCGCGGCGGCGGGCTTCCGCCTCGTAGGAGTTGACCGGGTAGGTCTCGTAGTTGCGTCCGCCGGGATGTGCGACGTGATAGACGCAGCCGCCGAGCGACCGGCGGTTCCAGGTATCGACGATGTCGAACGTGAGCGGCGCCTGGACGCCGATGGTCGGATGCAGGCCCGACGCCAAATCCCAGGCCTTGAAGCGCACGCCGGCGACGAATTCGCCGGAACGGCCCGTTGAGGTCAGCGGCACGCGGGCGCCGTTGCAGGTCACGACGTGGCGGTCGCCGTTCAAGCCCTCGACTCTGATCTGCAGCCGCTCGACCGAGGAATCGACAAGACGCGCGGTCCCGCCGCCGACGTTCTCTTCGCCCATCACGTACCAGGGCTCGATCGCCTGCCGCAGTTCAAGCCGCACGCCCGCGTGCTGCACCGAGCCGCAGACCGGAAAACGAAATTGCCGCTGCGCTTCGAACCAGGCCGGGTCGAACCGGTACCCGGCGTGCTCCAGGTCGTCCAGCACTTCAAGAAAATCGTTCCAGACAAAATGCTCGAGCATGTAACGGTCGTGCAACGCCGTGCCCCAGCGCACGGGTTTGCCGTCGAGCGGCGTGCGCCAGAACCAGGCAATGAGTGCGCGCAGCAACAATTGCTGAGCCAGACTCATGCGCGCGTCGGGCGGCATTTCGAACGAGCGGAATTCGACCAGACCGAGCCGGCCGGTCGGGCCGTCCGGCGAAAACAGTTTGTCGATGCACAGCTCGGTGCGATGGGTGTTGCCGGTCACATCGACCAGGATGTTGCGGAACAGACGATCGACGAGCCACGGCGGCACTTTGTCCGCACCGTCAGGCGGCGGCACTTTGCCGAGCGCGATTTCCAGTTCATAGAGCATGTCCTGGCGCGCTTCATCGATCCGCGGCGCCTGGCTGGTCGGTCCGATGAACAAGCCGGAAAAGAAATAAGAGAGCGACGGCCGCCTGTTCCAATAGAGCACCAGGCTTTTGAGCAGATCGGGCCGGCGCAGGAATGGACTGTCGGCGGGATTGCGGCCGCCAAGCACAACGTGATTGCCGCCGCCGGTTCCGCTATGCCGGCCGTCAATCATGAACTTGTCGGTGCCCAGCCGCGAGAGATGGGCCTCCTCGTAAAGCCCCTTGGTGATCGCCACCGCTTCGCGCCAGGATCCGGCCGGATGGATGTTGACCTCGATCACGCCGGGGTCCGGCGTCACTTTGATGACGGCGAGCCGCGGATCTGGCGGCGGCTCATAGCCTTCGACATGCACGGGCAGTGCGAGTTCGGCGGCCGTCGTCTCGACGACGGCGAGGAGTTCGAGATAATCGGCGAGCGTTTCGACCGGCGGCATGAACACACACAGCCGTCCGTCGCGCACTTCGACAGTCAGAGCGGTGCGCACCGGCATAGCGGAGCCGTCTTGCGCGGCGCTTTCGGCCGGGCCTCGCTGCGATGACCAAAGTCTCGGGGGCGAGCGGCGGCGAAGCCTCTTCGCCAATTGTGGTCAGGAAGCCTTTGGTCCCGATCGGATGAGTGACGCGAGGATCGGGCAGCGGCGTCCGTTCAGCGAACGGGTCGGCCGGTACAAGATGCGGATAGTCGACCGGAGTCGACATCGGGCAACGATTGCAGCGGCAGGCGAAAACCGAGCGGCGAGTCTCCCGGCATCAGAAACAAGCGTCCGCGTCGCGTTTGCCAGACCTCGCTCAGCCATCCCGGCTTCGCCTGCGCGGTCCAGCGCTGCAGCGGCAGCACAAATCCGGCCGGCTTGCCGGCGTGACTGTCGAACAGGCTCAAGATGCGGGCGCGCTCGCGAGGATCGTCGATCTTGGGATCGCTCGGATCGATATTCTCCGGGATCAGGCCTTGCTTGAGCATCCGGTCGGCCGGGTCCTCGTAGGCGGGTTGAACGTAGTCCGCCGTGATTCCAACGCGCGCGGCAATCCCCTCGGCGAGACGCTGTGAATCGTCGGCGGTCGGCTTGTGGTCTACAGCCTCGCGCGCGATCAGATTCTCGTCGCGCCAGATCGGCACGCCGTCGCGACGCCAGTAGAGCGAAAAAGCCCAGCGCGGCAGCGGTTCGCCGGGATACCACTTGCCTTGGCCATAATGCAGGAGACCGCCGGGAGCAAAACGCTGGCGCAGACGCCGGATCAATTCGTCGGCGCGCACCCGCTTCATCGGCCCGACGGCGGCGGTGTTCCATTCCGCCGATTGGTAATCGTCAACCGACACGAAGGTCGGCTCGCCGCCCATGGTCAGGCGGACGTCGTGCGCGATGAGATCGGCGTCGACCTTGTCGCCAAGCGCATCGAGCGCGGCCCAGGCTTCTTCGGAGAACGGCGCCGTAACGCGCGGCTGCTCGGCGATCCGCTTCACGTTCATCTCGAACGCAAAACGGACTTCACTCGGTTCAACGAGCCCGCTGATCGGCGCCGCCGAGCGGTAGTGCGGCGTCGCCGCGACCGGCAGATGGCCCTCGCCGCAGAGCAGGCCGGACGTCGGATCGAGTCCGACCCAGCCCGCGCCCGGCAGATAAACTTCGGTCCAGGCGTGCAGATCGGTGAAATCATGCTCGGCGCCGGCCGCGCCTTCGAGCGGTTTGATGTCCGGCCGCAACTGAATGAGGTAACCGGAGACGAAACGTGCCGGCAGGCCGATGTGGCGCAGCAGCTGCACCAGCAGCCACGCGCTATCGCGGCAGGAGCCGGCGGCGGAACTCAGCGTTTCTTCCGGCGTCTGGACACCGGGCTCGAGGCGAATGAGATAGCGGATCATCCGCTGCAGGCGCTGATTGAGCTCGACCAGAAAATCGACGGTGTTGCGTTTCTCGCGCGAGATCGATTGAATCAACTCTTGCAGACGCGGTCCCGCAGGTTCCGGCTCGACAAAAGCAGCGAGGTCCTCATGCAGGTCCGCCGGAAATGCGAACGGCCATTGTTCCGCATATGGCTCGACGAAAAAGTCGAACGGATTGATCACCGCCATGTCGGCGATGAGATCGACCGTGATGGAAAATTCCTTCGTCTTCTCCGGGAAGACGAAACGGGCCAGCCAATTGCCGTGCGGATCCTGCTGCCAGTTCACAAAATGCTGGCTGGGCGTCACCGTCAGCGAATAACTCGGAATATGGGTGCGGCAGTGCGCACCCGGCCGCAGCCGCACGATCTGCGGACCGAGACTTATCGGCCGGTCGTAATCGTAACGTGTTGAAGTGATGAAGCCCGACGAGGATCGACATGCTGCTACGCGGTACCGATCGATTTTTGCCCCGAGAATAGACCATTTCCATGCAAATTCCGGGCCGCCGTCAATCAGCTTAGGGCGCGGGGAATCGGGGCTGAACGATTGATGCATAAGGCTGAAAGCCGAAAGAAAAACGGCGCGGTACCCCCGTATCCGCGCCGTTACTCGCAGTAAGCACGTTTCCGAGCTTTGCCGCAAGCATGGGTCAATTGACCGGATAAGCGGTTGGCGAACCTTGATCTCGATCAAATCGAAACAAGCGGTGGTCTCGCGCAATCAATCGCCGATGACGCCGCGCACGATGTGGCCGGTCTCCGGCCCACTCGCCGGTAGCGCACCGGCCGGTTGCCCTTGCTGCTTATCGCCGAGACGCAGGAGCGGTACGAGCACGAACGCGAATGCGGTGAACGCCGCCGATACGAGCACGAGCGGTGCCAGCCGGTGATTGAATAAATGCTGGAAGAAAAACGATCCGACGATATCGGCGGATGCGGTGGCGAGGTTGATCACCGACATCATCACCGCAAAGCTGAAGCCTTCCGAACGCCGCGGGCAATAGTCAGCCGCGAGCGTAACCGTCGCCACGGTCGCGAGCATGGCGGAGAAACCGCCGCAAAAACTGATGATCGCGGCGGAAGCCTCGTTGAAGAGCAACAGATAAGCCGCCGTGGTCACGGCGCCGAGCGCGATGCTCAGCTGGAGGAAGCGTTTCGTCGACATAGCGTCGAATAGCCGCCGATAAAGCAGCGCGCCCACGATCCAGCCAGCCGATGCAATCGATCCGAGAATGCCGATGTAACCTTGGGAAAATTTGAGATCGTCGGTCATGACGTAGTAGAGCGGCGTGCTCAAACCGGGACTGAAATAGTAGAGAAAGAGAAAGATCCCGACGATCCAGAGCTCGCGCTTTTTAAACGCCGCGACAACACCGCTGGACGCCTCACGCAGCGCCGCGACATCTATGCGCGTCTTGCGCTCCGAAATTAAAAAAATGGTCCCGAACAAAACCGCCAACGGCGCAACCGCGACAATGCCGGCGGCAGTGTGAAGCGCGGATGTCGGGGACAGATGCTGGGCGAGTTGGCCACCCAGGATCGAGGCGACCATCGCGGCGAAGTTGAACCACAGCCACTGCTGATTGACGAAGCGGCCGCTTTCGCCGAGCCTTTGCCCATTCTCCACCAGCACGGCGCCGCATACCGTACTGGATATCGCCATCGCGTACGCGGTGAGTTGCAGCGCCCACACCAGCTGACCCGGTATCGTGAGCTGAGTGACCCAGAAAAAGCCGGCTATAGCGCAGATATTGGCTGCCAGCAGATAACTTTTACGGCGATAGCCCGCCACAGGGAGGAAGTCGGATAACGCGCCGTAGATCGGCTTGATGATCCAGGGGAAATTGAAGATGGTCAGATACGCCGTGACTTGCAACGGCGACCATCCGTGGACTTCCTTCAGAAAATAACTGAGCGGCTGCGCGATCAGGCCGCCCACTTGGCCCACACCTTCAACGACATAGACTAGCGCGAAAAATACCAACAGCCGGGTGGTCACTGTCCGGTCGTGCGCCGGAGGGGCGGTCTGCGTCGGTGCAAGCTGCTCATTCATCGGATCGCGGTCAACGGCTCCGGGCGCGCAGCCGTCTCAATCTGCAACGCGCCGATCGTCACTTCCGATCCTATCGGCTAGCGAAGGCGCTGTCGCAGCTCGCCTCGCGATTGATCCGCCGTCGCCGGAATGAGCAGATTGAGCTTGGAATTATTGCCTCAGTAACGGCATCCGGGTGGCGGCCGGCCCGGCAATGTGGCCGCGAGCGAACGATCGCTCGCCCATCGAAACAGCGGTCGCGGCGACGATCAGCGAAACGGCGAGCGTGCCGGTGGCGATCATTTCGAGCGCGATCGCACGGCTGCGCGTTGCTGTCTGGCCGGTTCTCGGCGCCACGAATCCGGGCCTGCCGGTCAGCTCTGTCATGGTGGTCATCCGTCGAATCATCCCCCGCCACAATCAGAACCGAAGCCGGCGCCGGTTCGGCCGGACTTGGGCGCCGGCATTGAAGAACAAAGGCGATTCCGTGAAATATGGTTAAGCAATGGTTAACGCGGCCGGGGACGGTGCGCGTCTAACGTGTTTGCTATCGCGAGCCTCGCCCGCTTCACGCCCCCGCAGCCGCAGGAACTGCGGCGGCCGTATTGAACTCCATTGCGACGTGATCCGGTTCGGCGGCGACACGCTCAAGCCACGCGCGCACGGCGGGGAACGGCCGCAGATCGAAGTCGCAAAGATGCGCCACGTGCGTGTACGCATATAGCGCAATGTCGGCGATGGTGTAGCGATCCGCTGCAAAGTAGTCGTGCAGCGCGAGATGATTTTCCATCACGCCAAGCGCGCGATGACCTTCCTCCATCCAGTCCTCAATTGCGTGGCTCTGCAATTCGCGTCCGCCCTTGACCAGAGTCAGCCAAAAATAAGCTGCGCCAAGATTTGGCTCCAGACTATGTTGCTCGAAGAACATCCACTGTAACGCCTCCGCCCGTTCGATGCGGTCATCGGGCGCAAGCGGCGAGCCGCCGGCTATGTACCAGAGGATGGCGTTGGACTCGGCGAGAAACCGGCCGGGTGCGACTTCCAGAAGCGGCACCTGGCCGTTCGGATTCTTCAGCAGGAATTCAGGCGTATGGCTCTCGCCTTTGAGAATATCAACTTCGACCAGCCGATAGGGAATGTTGAGCTGCGCCAAGGCGAGCCGCGCCTTGTAGCTGTTTCCCGAACGCTGCATCGAATAGAGCGTGAACATGATCGCTCCCCAACCTTCCGTGCGGCAGAATCGTCGTTTTGCAGACGTATTGCTTGAACGCGGCGATGTCGTGACCGCGCCCTGCGCCGCAGGGGTATTGGCTATTTTAGAATAAATGCACCCGAAGAAGCCATCGGAAAGGCAAGCTGAATTGTGCTGCGCCGCAACAGCAGAACGAAAATTGCGAGCATTATCGGGACGCCGAGCGGGATCAGTGCCACATGCGCGACCGACCGTGCGACCAGCGGCACCAGCCAGAGGGCGGCGAGCGCGGTCTGTTCCCAGGGGCCGAAGCCGCGCGCGAAACCGTCTACTGCGACAAAAGCGATCGCGGGCGCCAGCACCATCATGTCGTAATCCAACGTATAGGGAGTGGCGAGGATAGCGGCGAGGCAGAGCGCTGCAGCCTTAAGCGGATAAGGGGCCGCGCTCCGCCATAACCAGATCAGCGCCGCGCCAAGCGCGACGACCAATGCCGCTTGCAGCGCGTATGCGACCGTGACGCTCGCGCCCCACATGCGTGCCCAGGCAAACAAGCTTTGAATCTTGTACCAGCCGGTGTTGCCCTGCTCGAGCGCGACGACGCGCGTGAAGCGGGTCGAATCCAGGAACGCCTGCCACACGTGCGGACCGAACGCGAGCGTGGTCGCGAGCGCGAGCAGAACGACCGTGCCCGCTGCGGCAGCAAAGGAACGCCAGCGGCCGCTCGCGGCCAGCACGACAGGGATCAGGAGGCCGAACTGCGGCTTATAGGCGAGAAGTCCAAACAGAATCCCGGCCAATATCGGCCGTCGGTCGAGTTGTAACAGCGCGGTGCCGATCAGCGTGGCGGTGAGGAAACCGTTTTGGCCGTGGCCGATATTGATCAGGACGGCCGGGAAGGCGAGGGCGAGCAACAGCCAGTCCCCTAAAGCCCTGTCGTCCTGCAAGGGCGATCGAACAATCGCGCGGATGGTGAGGAGATAAAGGCCGAGCGTGACCGCCTGCCATACGGCAAGCGCAATCCCATACGGCATCAGCGCCAGCGCCGCAGCGGCAAACAGGAAGAATGGTGGATAATGCCAGCCGTAGAACGGTGTCGTTTCCCCGAAAATTTGTTGCTCGCGCGCGTGCTGCCGGGGCGGATCGAACGGCGCCTCCGAATCGCCCTCCAGTACATAGGTCCCGGCTGCATAGACATCGGAGAAGTCGGTGCCGAGCGGCCGGCCCTGCTGGTCAACGAGCCCGTGCGCGGTCACGATCAAATAGAGAAAGCCGGCCGCGGATGCGATCAGGATCGCGGCCGCGATGAGCCGGATCCGTTCACGCGTGAGCCAGGTGCCGCTGCGCAGAATCTCACCTGCCTGACCCATGCCGGTTCCTCGATTTCGGGTGGCGTGTCCGCCCGCCTATTAGGCCAGCCGAGCCTTAACGGAGAATTGAGTGCCGCTCCAAAGCGCGCCCTTGCCTGGGCGGCATTGCCGCTTTAGGAAACACCGGCCTTTACGGGAGATTTGCAAATGGCTTTCCTGGCCGACCGACTCGCGCGCATCAAGCCATCCGCCACCATCGCGGTGACGGATAAAGCGCGCGCGCTCAAGGCCGCGGGCCGCGACGTCATCGGGCTCGGCGCCGGCGAGCCCGATTTCGACACGCCGGAGAACATCAAAGAGGCGGCCATCAAGGCGATCCGCGAAGGCAAGGCGTCGAAGTACACGGCCGTCGACGGGATACCCGAGCTTAAGGCCGCCATCGCGCGCAAGTTCAAGCGCGAGAATGACCTGACCTACAAGCCGTCGCAGATCATAGTCGGCACCGGCGGCAAACAGGTGCTCTACAACGCGCTGGTCGCCACCATCAATCCCGGCGACGAGGTGATCATTCCGGCGCCCTATTGGGTGAGTTATCCGGACATGGTGCTGCTTGCCGGCGGCGAGCCGGTCGAGGTCGTGACAACGATGGAATCAGGCTTCAAGATGAAGCCTGAAGCACTCGAGCGGGCGATCACGCCGAAGACCAAGTGGATCATCTTCAACTCGCCGTCGAACCCGACCGGCGCCGCCTATACGCGCGCCGAACTCAAGGCGGTGACGGACGTGCTAGTGCGTCACCCGCACGTTCACGTCATGTCCGACGATATGTACGAGCACCTCGTCTACGACGACTTCAAGTTCTTCTCGCCGGCGCAGCTTGAGCCGCGATTGTACGAGCGTACGTTGACGGTGAATGGCATGTCCAAGGCCTATTGCATGACCGGCTGGCGCATCGGCTATGCCGGCGGGCCGGAGCCGCTGATCAAGGCGATGGCCGCGATCCAGTCGCAGTCGACTTCCAACCCGACCGCGGTATCGCAATGGGCTGCAGTCGAAGGGCTGGACGGTCCGCAGGATTTCATCCCCAAGCACAACAAGATCTTCAAGGAGCGCCGCGACCTCTGCGTCTCGATGCTCAACCAGGCGAATGGCATCCGCTGTCCGAAGCCGGAAGGCGCGTTCTACGTTTACCCGTCTTGCGCGGGGACCATTGGGAAGACCGCGCCCACCGGCAAAAAGCTGGCGACCGACGAGGACTTCGTCACTGAACTGCTGGAAGCTGAAGGCGTCGCGGTTGTCCAGGGAACACCGTTTGGCGTTGGACCGGCCTTTCGCATTTCCTATGCCACCGCGACGAGCGCGCTGGAGGAAGCCTGTACCCGCATCCAGCGTTTTTGCGGAAATCTCAAGTAGTTACTTAGCTACGGGGCGGTCACGCCCGTGCGCCGACCGGAATGACAAGACGGCGGTGTCATTCTCGCCTACAATCCAATCGCTGACGGCCGCATTGGGCGGACCCGGGGGAGAATTGATATGCTTCGGAACTTGTTTGCCGCAGCGGTCATTGCCGCCGCGTCACTTGCGCTGACTGCGACACCGTCGGCCGCGCAGCCGCGGCAAGTCCAGGTCGGAACACTGACGTGCTCGCTTTCCGCCAGTATCGGCCTGATCGTCGCTTCGCAAAAAAATGTGAACTGTGTTTTCAGGGGCCGGCCGGGTGAGCCCGAGGAAGCCTATACCGGCACGATGACGACGGTTGGCGTCGATATCGGCGTAACCAGCGGCGGTGTTATCATCTGGGCGGTGTTCGCCGACACCGACCGGTATTTCGGGATGCTCACCGGAACCTATGCCGGGGCGACGGCGGAGGTGTCGGTAGCCGCCGGCCTCGGTGCTAATGTGCTCGTCGGCGGATCACACCGCAGCGTCGCCTTGCAGCCATTGTCCGTGCAGGGACAGATCGGCCTCAATGTCGCCGGGGGCATCGGCGCGCTGGAGCTCCATCCGGTGCGATAAGTTGATCGCGCCCCTCTAGAGCGGGGCAGACTGCCACGGGGCGCGCGATGTCGCGCCCCTTGACCAGCCCCGCCGACGCCTGAAACGATGGCGTATGCGATCCGCGAACTAACGACGGATCTGCACTGGGAGGCAGTCATGGCAACAAACGGAAATGCCTCGCGCGCAACAGGCCCCCGCTGCGTCGCGCTGGTCGGCCCTTTCCAGAGCGGCAAGACCACGTTGCTTGAGGCGATCCTCGCTCGCACCGGCGTCATCCCGCGCCAGGGCACGATCGAAGCCGGTAACACCGTCGGCGACAGCAGCAACGAGGCGCGTCACCATCGCATGAGCGTCGAGCTCACAGTCGCCACCACGAATTTCATGGGCGACAGCTACACCTTTCTTGATTGTCCCGGCTCGGTCGAGTTCGTCCACGATATGCGCGCGGTGCTGCCGGCGGTTGATGCCGCCATAGTCGTGTGCGAACTGGACGAAAAGAAAATACCGCAGCTTCAGCTCATTTTGCGCGAACTGGAAGACCGGAAAATTCCGCGCATTCTTTTCCTCAACAAGATCGACAAGGCCAATGCCGGCGTCCACGACGTGCTTGCGCTGCTGCAGCCGGCCTCCCGCACCAAGCTGATCTTGCGCCAGATCCCGACTTTCTCCGGCGATCTCATCTCCGGCTTCGTCGATCTCGCGCTGGAGCGGGCCTTTGTCTACAAAGAGCACGCTCCGTCCGAAATCGTTGCGCTGGAAGGCGATGTCGCGGATCGCGAGAAGACCGCGCGCTTCTCCATGCTGGAAACGCTCGCCGACCATGACGACGAACTGATGGAGCAGCTGCTCGAAGACATCCAGCCGCCGCGCGACAAGGTGTTTGACGATCTCACCCGCGAATTGCGCGAAGGGCTGGTTTGCCCGGTGCTGTTGGGAACCGCGGCGCGCGCTAACGGCGTGTTACGGCTGTTGAAGGCGCTGCGCCATGAGTTGCCGGGCATCGCGGAAACGGCAAAGCGCCTCGGCGTAAAGGGCGGCGCCGACGCCATTGCGTACGTGCTCAAAACGCAAAACACCACCCACGGCGGCCGGATGTCGATCGCGCGCATGCTTGCCGGTCAGGCCGGCGACGGCACGACGTTCGTGACGCCCGAGGAAGAAGCCGGCCGCGTCGCCGGTGTGTTCAAACTCGTCGGCCAATCGAGCGAGAAGCGCGGACCGGCTACACTCGGTGAGACCGTAGCGTTCGCCAAGCTCGACAAGGCCAGGACCGGCGACACGCTGACCGCGGGCAAGCAAGCCCATCCCGCTGTCGCCAAGATCGAGCCCTACCCGCCGGTGCTGGCCATTGCGATCTCGGCGAAGGAGCGGAAGGACGATGTCAAACTCGGCCAAGCGCTCAACAAGCTTGCCGAGGAAGACCCTTCAGTTACCATCGTGCACAATCCGGAGACGCATGAGGTGGTATTGTGGGGGCAGGGCGAGATGCACCTGCGCGTCACCACCGAGCGTCTCGGCGACCGTTACGGCGTTGCCATCGAACGGCGCCAGCCGAGCGTCGGCTACCGCGAAACCATCCGCAAGGGCGTCACCCAGCGTGGCCGTCATAAAAAGCAATCCGGCGGCCACGGCCAGTACGGCGACGTCGTGCTCGAGATCAAGCCGATGCCGCGCGGCGCCGGCTTTTCCTTCGAGGACAAGATCACCGGCGGCGTGGTGCCGCGCAATTACATTCCCTCGGTCGAAGAGGGCATTATCGACGCGCTCAAGCACGGCCCGCTCGGTTTCCCGGTGGTCGACCTCCACGTTGCGTTGATCGACGGCTCCTATCACACGGTCGATTCCTCGGACATGGCGTTCCGCATCGCCGGCCGAATCGGCATCGCCGAAGGTCTGCCGCAATGCCAGCCGGTGTTGCTCGAGCCGATCCATCTCGTCGAGATCGTATGCCCCACTGAAGCGACCGCGAAGATCAACGCGCTGATGTCGGGACGGCGCGGCCAAATCCTCGGCTTTGATACCCGTGAAGGCTGGGAGGGGTGGGACGTGGTGCGCGCCAAGATGCCGGAGGCGGAGATCGGCGACCTTATTGTCGAAATTCGCTCAGCGACTGCCGGCGCCGGCACCTTCACCTTCAAGTTCGACCATATGGCCGAACTGACCGGGCGAACCGCCGACCAGATCGTTGCCGCGCGTCGCGCCGCGGAGTGATACAGTCACCAAATCCAATCGGCGACTTTGATGCCCGCGCTGGCCGCGGGCATCGCACGTCTTGAAAATGGAGAAAGTATCGATGCCGGCTTACTGGGTTGCGCGTGCCAAGGTCAACGATCCGGTCGAGTACAAGAAATACGCCGATCAAGTCCCGGCAATTCTCGCCAAATACGGCGGCAAGCCGTTGGCGCGCGGCGGCCGCTTCCAGATCATGGAAGGTCCCGAGAAGTTTCAGCGCTTCGTGGTGATTGAGTTTCCCGACCTTCGAGCAGGGCGTCGCCTGCTTCACCTCGGATGAGTACAAAAAAGCCGCCGCATTCCGGCGCAACGGCGCCGGCGAGGTGGAGACGGTGATCGTCGAGGCGATCTGAGGCTGCGAAGTAGGCTACGCCGCCACGCGTGGTTCGCCGCCGCCGGGGGGCGGCACCGGCGAACCGTCGGCTGCATATTCGTTCAGCTTGTTACGCAGCGTGCGGATCGAGATGCCGAGCACGTTGGCCGCGTGGGTGCGGTTGCCGAGACAATGCTTGAGCGTCTCCAGGATCAAATCGCGCTCGACCTCGGCGACCGTGCGCCCAACCAGCGCCCGCGAAACCTGCTCGGCGGCGAGTGCGGCATGAGCGACCGAGGGCGGGCTGCGCTGCTGATCGAGGCGGCCGCCGTCGGGAGCAAGGATCGCCTCTGCGCCGATCTCCGCGCCGGTCGCCATCAGCACGGCGCGGTGCATGGTATTTTCCAGCTCGCGCACATTGCCCGGCCAGTAGTTCACCGTCAGCGTGCGCCGGGCTTCCTGCGACAATTGCCGCGCCGGCACGCCGTTCACCGCGGCGTATTTCTTGATGAAATACTGTGCCAGCTCGATCACGTCGGCCGGCCGCTCGCGTAGCGGAGGTACTTTCAGGTTGACGACGTTCAAGCGGAACAGCAGATCCTCGCGGAAGGCGTTTTCGCGAACCGCTTCGGCAAGATTGCGGTTGGAGGTGGCGATAATGCGGATGTCGATTGGCACCGGCCGGCTGCCGCCGACGCGGTCGATGACGCGCTCCTGAATTGCCCGCAGCAGCTTAGCCTGCAGCCGCACATCCATCTCGGAGATTTCATCAAGCAGCAGGGTGCCGCCGTTGGCTTCTTCGAACTTGCCGACACGGCGCGCCACTGCTCCAGTGAAGGCGCCCTTCTCGTGGCCGAACAGCTCGGATTCGAGCAAAGTTTCCGGAATTGCGGCGCAATTCACGCAGATGAACGGTTTCTTTGCCCGGCTCGATCGCGCGTGCACATAGCGGGCGAGCACCTCCTTGCCGGTACCCGATTCGCCGGTGATCAACACCGAGGCATCGCTCGGTGCCACCTGCAGCGCCAGTTTGACGACCCGTGCCATGATCTCGTCGCGGTAAATCAGTTCGCGCCGGTCGTCGGCGACCGCAGCGAGAACGGCCGCGATAAGCTCCGGATCGGGTGGCAGCGGGATGTATTCCTTGGCGCCCGCGTGAATCGCGGCGACAGCCGCCCGCGCATCCGTAGCAATGCCGCAGGCGACGATCGGCGCGTGAATATGCTCGGCTTCGAGCGCAGTCACCAGATCGCGAATGGCGATGGCGACATCGACCATCAAGAGATCGGCGCCGCGGCCGGAACGGAGCACCGCGAGCGCCTGGGCGATGTCGGCAGCGTGCGTAACTGTTGCACCCTTGTCCATCGCGATCTTGGTCGCGGTGGTGAGCTGGCCGTTGAGCGTGCCGACGATCAGGAGCCGCATGGTGTCATTCCTTCTTCGCTATTCGCCGCCTGCATCACGACCGCTCCGCCTTGATGATCTCCGTCATCGTTACGCCGAGCTTTTCTTCGACCAGAACGACTTCACCGCGGGCCACCAGGCGGTTATTGACGTAGATGTCGATCGCCTCGCCCACCTTGCGGTCGAGTTCGAGTACCGTGCCGGGGCCGATTTTAAGGAGGTCGTTGATCTCCATCCGCGCTCGACCGAGCACCGCGGAGACCTGGACCGGAACGTCGAATACTGCTTCGAGATCGCCGGCGATGCGGGTCGTCGTCCCGTCCGGCTCCGGTGCCAGCGGCACGTCGGCTTCCGGACCGCGGTCTTCGAGATTGGGCAGTGGTACCTTGCCTTCTTCACTCATGATCGCATCTCCTAAGCATTGAGCGTGCCGTCGGCCAAACCGCGACGCGCGCTCACGTAACGCGCAACCGCTTCGCCGATTGCCGCATCGGTTGCGGCTTTATCGCGGTTGATACCGCCGTCCGCCCATTCGATTCGGCAGTCGCTCACGGCGACGCCGGGTTCGCCGAGCACCACCAGGCGGCCTTCGAAGCCGTGCGCCCGCGCCACATCATCGAGCTTCTCGCGCGCTTCCGCGTACAGCGCGTCGTTGACGCGGACGACAATGTGGGGCGAAGCGACCAGCTCGCGGAAGCAATTGCTCGCGAGCGCGGAGATTTCGGCGAACGGCTCGCGCCCGATCAAAGCGGGTGCGAGCTTGCGGGCAACCGCCACCGCGACCTCGACCGCTTCACTTTCGAGCCGCGCTTCCACCGCGTGCAGCGCCTTGGTCGCTTGGCCGAGGCTGACGGCGATCCGCTCAAGGGCTTCGGAGATGCGGCGCCCGGCGGCGACGGCAGCGTCGTTTTGCGCTTCTGCATAACCCCTGCGGTGCGCCGCGGTCTCCGTCTCGGCGAGCTTCACGTGGTGCTCGGCGAGCGTGATCATCGGTTCCCGCTCGGCGCCGGCCGCGAAATCCACATCGAACAGAAATTTGGCTGGCGCGGTCATGATGCTTTGCTCAATAGATCAGCTCTTCTTCGCCGCGGGTCTTGGAAATGACGATCTCGCCCTTGGCCGCCAGATCCTTGGCGAGATTGACGAGAAGCACCTGGGCGTCGTCGACTTCGCGCAGCCGCACCGGGCCCATAGCTGACATGTCGTCGACCAGCATTTTGGCGGCGCGTGTCGACATGTTGGACATGAAGAACTGGCGCACCGGTTCTGCAGCGCCCTTGAGCGCGACCGCGAGCTTGTCCTTTTCGATGTGGCGCATCAGCGTTTGCGCCGAGGCCGGGTCGAGCTTTATCAGATCGTCGAACGTGAACATCAGCGTCTTGATACGCTCGGCGCTCTCGCGGTTGTCCTCCTCGAGTGCGGTGAGGAACCGAGTCTCGGTTTGCCGATCGAAGTTATTGAAGATCTCCGCCATCACCTCGTGAGCATCGCGCCGGCGCGTCTGCGAGAGGTTCGACATGAATTCCGTGCGCAACGTCGTTTCGACCCGCTCCAGAACTTCTTTCTGTACCGCCTCCATGCGCAGCATGCGGTTGACGACGTCCAGAGCCAGATCCTCTGGGAGGATTGCGAGTACCCGCGCCGCGTGGTCCGGTCCGATCTTCGACAGCACAACCGCGACCGTTTGCGGGTATTCGTTCTTGAGATAGTTGGCGAGCACCTCCTCCTGAACGTTGGAGAGTTTCTCCCACATGTTGCGGCCGGCTGGACCGCGGATTTCGTCCATGATGTTGCCGACGCGTTCAGGCGGCAGATATTGTTGCAACAGGCGCTCGGTCGCATCGTAGGTGCCCATCAGAGCGCCCGAGGCCGACATGCGCGACACAAATTCAAGCAGAAGATTCTCGACGAGTTCGGCCTCGATCGTGCCGATCGTGGACATTATGATCGAAATTTCCCGCAGCTCGTCGTCATCGAGCAGGCTCCAGATCTTGGCGCCATGTTGATCGCCAAGCGCAAGCATCAGGATGGCGGCGCGTTGCGGTCCGGTAAGTAGCCGTTGTTTGGCCGACGGCGCGGCTTGGTTGCCAGTGAGACTGGTCAAAGGGTTGCTGGTTACATCCCTCCGGCCACCGTCAAGTTGCTCGTAGTTTGAGGGCATGGGTTTAAGCGGCGGCGCTCTCGCTCATCCACTGGCGGATGATGGAAACGGCTTCGTTCGGATTCCGGTCGGCGAGTTCTCCGACCTTTTGCACGGATTGGGCATGCACTTGGCCCTGGACCTGGGCGATGTCGATCATCTTGGCGGTCTGGCTAGGCTCAGGCATCGGGGCATCGGCACCTGCGGCAGTGGTCGAGGTTGCCTCCTGGCCGCCGGCGACGCCCATAGGCAGCGCTAGCGGCGCCTGTTCCTCCGGGGTTAGGACGCGGCGGACCAGCGGCCGCACCACCATCAGCATTACGACCAAGCCAAGGAGTCCCATGACGGCCAGTTCGATCGCGCGCATGATGTCGTCTTTGGTGAACTGCAGCGCCGCAAGCCAGCCGCTCGGCTCAGTGATCGGATTGGCCGGCATCTCGGCGAAGCGCAAATTGACTACTTCGACCTGGTCGCCGCGCTTTTGGTCGAAGCCGATCGCGGTGCGCACCAGTGCCGTTATCTGATCGATTTCTTCCTTGCTGCGCGGCTGATAGGTGACTTCGCCTTTGTCATTCTTGCTGTAGGTACCGTCGACAAGGACGGCAAGCGAGATGCGGTTGACGCGGCCGCCTTCGATCACTTCGGTCTTGGTCGTCTTTGAAATCTCGTAGTTGACGATTTCCTCAGACTTCCGGCTCTGGTCGCGCGGCGTGGCGTTAGCCTCGGCGCCGCCCGCGCCCGGTTGCTGCCGCTGCTGATTGCCGGCGCCGCCGCCGCCGGGTATCTCGTTGCCGACTGTGACCTGATTTTCCCGGTTATCATTCGTTGCGGAGGTTTCCTCCCGGGTCTGGCTCGAACGCACCACGCGACCGTCAGGGTCGTATTTATCCGACGTCTGGGTGATGCGGTTGAAATCGAAATCGGCACTGACCTCGACCCGTGCGCGCCCCGGGCCCACGACGGAAGAGACAATCGCCTCGATCTGTTCGCGCAGCCGCTTCTCGAACGCCATTCGCCGCTCGTCGGCGGTAACCTCGCCGCCATTGCCGTCGTCGCTGGCGCCATCGGCCAAAAGGTGGCCCGCTTCGTCGACGATCGATATCCGCTGCGGCTTCAGTCCGTTGACCGCGGAGGCCACGAGGTGGCGGATTGCGCGCACCTGTTGCGACTCGAGCGTGCCGCGGACTTTGAGCACGATGGAAGCGGATGGCTCGACTTTGTCGCGCGAAAATAGCGGCCGCTCAGGCATCACCAGATGCACGCGCGCTGCCTGCACCCGGTCGATGGCGCGAATGGTGCGGGACAGTTCGCCCTCAAGCGCGCGCAGGCTGTTGACATTCTGCACGAAGCTCGTCGTGCCGAGCGCGTCCGACTTGTCGAAAATCTCGTAACCGACGCCACCGCCTTTGGGCAGGCCGTTACCCGCGAGCGCCATGCGCAAGCGTGCGACCCGATCGTGCGGGACCATGACGATGTTGCCGTCGTTGCGCAGCTCGTAAGGGACGCCTTGCCGCTCCAGCTCCTTCACGATGGCGGCGGAGTCATCGTAGTTGAGATCGGTGAAGAGCGGAGTCATCTGCGGCGATGTCACACGCAGGATCAGAAAGGCGAAAAAACCGACGAGCGCGATCGTGACGGCGCCCATGGCGGCGATGCGTGCGGCGCCAATCGTCTTGACGAACTCAAGCAGACTTTGCACCGCGCTTGATCTCCCCCGAGCGAGGCATTCGCGCCTTGCCCGGCAAGATTTGCCCGGTTGATGGTTAGCGGCGAGTTAATAGAAGGCGATTGAGCGCGCTTAAACTTAGCGTCGTGTCACCCGGACGCGGTGAATCAAAATGCCGGCGTCATGCCGGCATTCACGGATCGGTAAGATCGCTTAACTGCGCGTTACTGGCGATACTGCTGGATGCGCGTTGTGCGCAGCCCGGCGAGGCCGTGCTGGTCGATCGAATATTGCCAGGAGAGAAATTCTTCCACCGTCAGCGTGTAACGGCTGCAGGCTTCTTCAAGCGAAAGAAGTCCGCCGCGAACGGCGGCGACTACTTCGGCCTTTCGGCGAATCACCCAACGCTTCGTTCCCGGGGCCGGCAGATCGGCGATCGTCAGGGGCGAACCGTCCGGCCCGATGACGTACTTGACCCTCGGGCGATGGGGCTCGGTCATTGGAACTCTCACGGACTCAACACACCAGGCCTGGACGTTACCCATGGCGGCTTAAAATTTGCCTAAGCAGGCGAATAATTTGCATTAGTTTTTGGAACCCGGCCGCCTATCGCGCGCAGCAATGCCGGTGCAGTCACAGGCGGCCGCGGCAGCATGTGACGGGCGCAATCATCCAGGTACCGTTACAGTTTCTGGATCAGGCCGGTGATACTGCTGTTGAGATTGCTGATACCGCTGCTGAGACTGCTCAGCGTACTGTTACTGAGCGACTGGATCTGGCTGATCGGAACGTTTTGTCCGCTCACAGTGAGGGTCGGCGGGTTTTGATTAATGTTGACGGCCGTGACGACGCCCTGCACCTGTGTGGACACGGTGACGGGCTGGCCGTTGGCGCCGGTCGCGCTGATCGTCATCGTGTAAGTGCCGTCAGGCCAGGTCTGGCCGTTGCTGCCGACACCGTTCCAGCTATAGCTCTGCGTTCCCGAGTTGAGCGCCACCGTTCCGGTGTAGGCGGTCGTTCCCGCCGAGCTGGTAATCGTGACAGTGCCAGTTGCCGGCGCCGAAGAGTTAATGCTCCACGTGGCGGGGCTGTTCGTTGCGTTGGAGAGTGCCGCGGCATTGCCGTTGACCGTGACAGTGTTGCCGATAAGTTGCAGCGCCGATGTTGCCTCCGAGGTCTGCTGCATCGAGATCAGCGTTTGCAGGTTGGTGTTCATATTGACCTGCTGCTCGACCGAGGCGAATTCGACCAGTTGTTGCGTGAACTGAGTGGTGTCGAGCGGCGACAGCGGGTCCTGGTTCTGCAGCTGCGTGGTCAGGAGCTGAAGAAAGGTATCGAAATTGCCGGCAATGGTTTGCGAGCCGGCAGGTGCGGTGGACCCGGTCGACGAAGACGAGCCGGTGGATGTTGTGCTTGAAGTCGTGCCGGTAAGCGAAGAGATCGCATTCGAAGCAGTCGTGCCGATCTGGGATGCCGCCGACGATGCGGCCGAATTGGCCTGCGATGCTGCCGACGAGACCGCGTTAGAGAGAATGCTCATGACATTGGTCCTTTGTTATCCGATTGCTGCTCAAACACGGATGTCGATCCCGCCACGGAGGCCCGCACGCGTGTAAATCTGCGTTGCGGCGATGGGCGCGAGTTCCGGCTCGGGAATGACAAGCTGGGTCGGCGTCGACTGCGAGCCGGAGCCGCTGTTCTGACCCGTGAAAGATTGATCGCGCAGAGAGAACTGGAGACCGTTATCGGCGGTCGTTAGACCTGCTTGCTCGAGCGCGTTTTGCAATTGCGGCTGCTGGCTCTGCAGCAGTTGGAGCGTTTCAGGTCGCTCGACGGTCATATGTGAGGTCACCTGGCCGCTGCTATCGACATTGAGTTGCACGTCGATGCGGCCGAGTTCCGGAGGCGAGAGCTTGATGTCAAACTGGTTGGAGCCCTGCTGAGCCCGGGCGGCGATCGCGACGGCGAGGCCGGCTATAGGGACACTGTCGGTGGAACCAGTGCCCGAAGGTGCGACGGCCGCGGTCGCCGACGACGCCGAAGTCGTCGATGCCGAGAAGCCGAAATTCGGCAAACCATCGACGCCGCTCGCCTTGGCGGTCTCGTGGCCTTGAGCATTCGGCGCGGCCACAGCATTGTCAGATGTCGAGACCGAGGAAGGCTGTGTTGCCTGCGCGGCAGCACGATCCGCATTTGTCGACGCTGGTCCGGAGGTCTGCGCCGATACGGTCGGATCGTTGGCTGCCTGGGTTGGGGTTAGTTGCGCAGTGTGAGCCGGCGCGGCTTCGGCTTTGCCCGCGTCGGCGGTTGAGCCCGCTCCGGCACTGGCCGTGTTGTCTACCTGTCCGGAGGAAGGCGCTTCCTTAGCTGAGGCGGTTTCTGCGGTGCCTTGTGCCGAAAGCGCGTTCTGACTGGCTGCCATGGCCGCGGTGGCAAGCCTCGTTTGCGGCTTGGTTTGCTCGCCGAGGGTTAGGTCTGCGGCGGACACGTTAGCCGGTGCCGGTGCGGCGTTTTCGGCGGTGTTGACGGTGATGGCCGTCGCGACCGGTTGCGCTGGATTGGCTGCCGCTTGCGGCTGGGTCGACGCGGCCGGCGTCGGCGTCGCGGCGGCGCTATCTGTCGCATCGCTATCCTTGCCGTCATCGGCTTTGCCGTCGTTCGAAGACGCTTTGGTTACTGGTGCCGGCAGGCCAGTCTGTTGGACCGCGGGCAGGCCGGCATTCACCGGCACTGTGGTATCGGCATTGTTTGTCGTTGCCGCCGTCGCAGCACTCTGGGGTTTCGCGCTCGCTGCTTTTGCGTTCGGTGGGACGTTTGGCGTCGACTGAGGGGCGGTGTTATCGCCCGTTAGAGTCGGCGGGCCGAAGCCTGTGTTCATGTTGGCCTTGAGGTTGCCGCTGCCCTTGAATCCTGCCGGTGCATTGGAGCCCGCGTTTGCGCTGGGCCGAGGATTGAAGGCCGCCTGCGTATTGGGGGCTGAGTTAGCTGTGTTCGAGTTGGACGCCGTGCTCGCGCTGCCGGTCGAGTTGGATGGCGCGCTTGCGCCGCCGGTCCCATTGGATGCCGCGCTCGTGCTGCCGCTCGAGTTGGACGCGGCATTCGCACTGCCGGTCGCGGCGAGGCCGGAAGAACCCGAGCTCTGCGCGCTCCCAGCTGTCGGCGAGGGCGTTTGGTTAGCGAATTGGGGTGGCGGGCTTGGCGGCGGTGCCGGTGCAGCTGTCGTGGCGTCAAGCATGGCCGCGAACGGCTGGCCGTCGGTTTGCTGCGCTTGAGCCGGCCCCGGCTGCCACTGCGAGGACGCCATCGAAAGCGTGGCATTAACGTCTGACACTATACTCGGCACCGCGTAACCCCTGCCGTCGAGACGACCCGAGCGGTCACTTGCAACCGCCGGGCCAGCCGCAGAGTTTAAAAACCCTTTGAACTACAATAAGATGATAAAAATTTGCCGGCACGACGTACGGCAGCCTCTGCACCCACTCGGCAAGTTTTGCCTCGTCGTCGAAGTAGGCATCGGCGGTTGCGGCCGTGGCGAAGGGAGCCGTCGACGCCTATAGTAATGCGCAAGCCCTGAGGCGATCGTGGTATAGCAGCCGCTCGATCGGCCGCCGGGAAGAAGTGGGCTGCGTGGCCATGCTGAATAGTCTCGATATCGAGGGTAAGCCGTCAGCCACCCGGGTGGTCGTCGCCATGTCGGGCGGGGTCAACTCCTCGGTTACGGCGGCGCTTCTGGCTGACGCCGGGTACGACGTCGTCGGGATCACGCTGCAGCTCTACGACCACGGCGCGGCGACCCATCGAAAGGGGGCCTGTTGCGCCGGTCGCGATATTCACGATGCCCGCGCCGTTGCCGAACGCATCGGCATTCCGCATTACGTGCTCGACTACGAGAGCCGCTTCAAGGAAGCGGTGATCGATCGCTTCGCCGACAGCTACGTCGCCGGCGAGACGCCGGTGCCGTGTCTGGAATGCAACCAGTCGATCAAGTTCCGCGACCTTCTCGGAACTGCGCGCGAGCTTGGCGCCAGCGTTCTGGCCACGGGCCACTATGTGGCATCGCGGGCGCTGCCGGACGGCGGTCGTGCGCTCTATCGAGCGCGCGAGGCCGCACGCGACCAGAGCTATTTTTTGTCCGCTACCACGCGCGAGCAACTCGATCTGCTGCGCTTTCCGCTCGGCGAGCAGACCAAGGCAGAGACGCGGGAGCTGGCGCGGCGCTTCGGTTTGCCGGTCGCCGACAAAGAGGACAGCCAGGACATCTGCTTTGTGCCGAGCGGACACTATGCCGATATGATCGAGCGGCTGCGGCCGGGGGCAGCGGCGCCCGGCGAGATTACCGATCTCGATGGCCGGGTCATCGGCCAGCATGACGGCATTATCCATTTCACCGTTGGCCAACGGCGCGGGCTCGGCGTCGCGACTGGTTCGCCGCTTTATGTTGTGCGGCTAGACGCCAACGCGCGCCGGGTTGTGGTCGGTCCGCGCGAGGCTCTCCGCACGAGCCGCATCCGCTTGCGCGACATCAATTGGCTCGGCGATGGGACGATCCGGCGCGCGGTGGACAGGCACCCCGAAGTTTTCGTGAAGGTGCGCTCGACCCGGCCGCCGCAACCGGCGTGGTTGCGCGAGGCCGCGGACGGCGGGATCGATGTCGAGTTGATCGCGAGCGAGGACGGCGTGTCGCCGGGCCAGGCCTGCGCGTTCTATGATTCCGCCGAAGGCCAAGCACGCGTACTGGGCGGTGGCATTATCGCCAGCACGGTCGCGGCGCCGAGGGCACGGGAAGCGCATCGCGAGGACTTGGCGGCGGCGCATTGACGAAGATACGGCGCGCGCGCCGTGGCGGTGGGCGTGATGGCGGCGGAGTTCGACAACGATACGGTTGCCAAGGCCTACGCACGCTGGGCGCCGATCTATGATCTGGTGTTCGGTGCAGTGTTCGATCGCGGACGCAAAGCGTCGATTGCCGCCGCCGAGCGCACCGGCGGCCACATCCTCGAAGTCGGCGTCGGCACCGGCCTGTCGCTTCCCGACTATTCGCGCGCCAATCGCTTGATCGGCATCGACCTATCGGCCGCGATGCTGCGCAAGGCGAAGTCACGCGCGGCAGACCACCGCCTGACCAATGTCGACGGGCTCGCGGTGATGGATGCGCAGCATCTCGGCTTCCGCGACGGAGTATTCGACGTCGTGGTCGCGCAATACGTCATCACCGCAGTGCCGGACCCCGAGGCGACGCTCGATGAGTTCGTACGAGTCGTGAAACCCGGCGGCGAGATCATTCTGGTTAATCATCTAGGCGCCGAGGCTGGTTTGCGTTCGTCGTTCGAACAGGGGTTCGCGCCGCTCGCGCGCCGGCTCGGCTGGCGGCCGGAATTCCGCTGGGAGCGGCTGGCGCGATGGGCCGCGGGGCACGGCGGGGTGCGCGTCGTCGAGCGGCGCGCTATGCCGCCGCTCGGGCATTTCTCGCTGATCCGCTTCGCCCGTCTGGATAGTCGCGTCAGCGAGCCTCGCATGGCCGCCGCGGCGCGGGCTTAGTCCGCGCAGGTTTTGGCACTTGGAAAGCCTCTTGGAAACGATGCTGAACTAGCCTAAATGTCGCCCCGACCGGCCTGCAAAATTTGACGGTTTGGCGGAGTAGCTCAGCTGGTTAGAGCAGCGGAATCATAATCCGTGTGTCGGCGGTTCAAATCCGTCCTCCGCTACCAACCAGAGGTGTGTCCGGCCCGGAGACATGGGTGACAGAACGTACCTAGGACATGTGTGACAATCTGGTGCCGAACGGATTGTCGATAGTCTGCAAGGGTCTTTGTAGCGGCCATTGCCGAGCTTGAACTCGCCCCGATTACCTTCCTCGGATGAGGGCGCGGAAGGTTCCAAACTCGATTGGAACACTCGGCCTTCAGGCTTTGGCTTCACCCAACGAGCGGATTGGAAAATCCAGCGACCAGCTTGACCAGATCGGCTTGGCGGGTAGCGCCGGTCTTATTGTAGATCCGGCCGAGATGGGTCTTGACTGTGGTCTCGGCAACTCCAATTGCCTCCGCGACCTCAGGAACGCCGCCGACCTCGACGATTGCGAGCAGGACCCGCAACTCCGTCGGCGTCAGCTTATAGGCTTTGGCGATCGCTTCAGGCGGCGACGGAATAGTCAGAGTTGCCTTGTGGACGAACAGAGCCGCGGTTGCCCTATAACCCGTTCCAACCCGACGCCGTGCTCCCGATGCCAAAGACAGCACGTGGGCGACGTAACACTCGCCATTGAACGCGGACAGTGGAACGGCAATGCCGTTGACGCCGACAGCCTCATCGCCCTTGGCAGCGGCAAGAAATACGGCGTGCAGGGCACTGTCGGCCCGCGGATCATTTGCGGAGAGGCTACGTCCGATTGCACGCAACACCGACCCCTCGCCCAACAGTGCGTGCCCGCTGGCGTTTGCGTGTACAATATTTCCCTGCGCGTCGACGAGCAACAGGGCCTCTCTGAGGCCGTCGAGCGTGTCGGCGAAAGCTGCGGCTTCACCGGTCCTGAGATCGATGACTCGGCCGATCAGCACGGAGCGACGCACATGTGGAACGATCAGCGCCATGCGTCGACGCATGGCGTCGTCAACCGGACCATTTTTCTCGCCCCGAAAAACGCAAAACATCGCAGCGCTCGTCGCCGTCTTGTCGAGCGCGACATTCAAAACGTCCACAAAGCCCTGCGGCCGTCCCCATTCTCGATAAGCCCGTGACTCCAGAAACTCGTCATATGGAACAATGTCTGCGACTGAAACAGGTTGCCCAATCTCAGCAAAATAGTGACCGACAGTGAGGGGGTCGAGTTTTATGTATTTATCGAAATAGAGCTGCCTGTAATACGGCTCGATCCCGCTATAGTACGCAGAGTCACCGGTCTTGCTGGCGGCATCTTTGGAAAAAAGCGCCGCCGCAGGGCCGCCAACGAACGCGGCGCAATTCGCGACCACGTCCGGCCAAATCGTTGCGTCGAGAGCTGCGTCGTAAATATCGGCGATTAGCGCCGACAGCCGTTCTGTCTCGTCCATCAGTTTAAGCCCACCGGAACGCCCCGCGTTATGGCGAACTTAGATTTTAACGCGATGGGCGTACCAAAGCACCGCACTAATACGATCGGCGGAGCGTCGGGTGAGTTAAACCCGCGACGAAGGCCTTAAACGAGGCCGACCAACGAAACAAGGGTCGCGATGCGCTGGCGGCCCGTCTCAGCGCGGCCTAAAACATACTTGGACGATGAGATAGAAAAGGGCGCAGCAGGCCCACGAGCTAAACCGCAATGTCGCTTTGCCCCCTGAAGCAGACCCCCGACAGCAATTGCTGGAGGTCTGCTTAGGTCTCGGTAAACGGCCTCATCGCCGCAACAGGATCGGCGTCCTAGTGATGGCTGCTACCCGTGCCCTGCCAGCGCAGCATTGGGAACAAAAACAACCGTCGTCCCGTGCGTGCCATCGTTCTGCAGCGCGAAGTTCGCGGTCGTGTAGGTGCCGGCCAAGTGAAGGTTGGCGACGTGGCCGCCCTGTGCGATCTGAAGCAGGCCGCCGGCTCCATTGGTTTGCGTAAAGGTCGCCGTCGTCGCATCCGAGCCCTGGCCGATGAATTTGATCTTGGTCAGGTCCATGAAGTCCTGTCCGCCGAAGTCCTTGATGGTGCCTTTGAACGAGTCCTGTTCGAGCACCAGTTCGCCGGTGTTGACGATGGTCAGCTTGGCATTGGTCTCAAACACGGCGCCGGCGTCCAATATCAGCGCTCCGCCATCGATCTTGGTCGTACCGTCGACCGTGCCGCCGGACAGAATATTGGCTACCGCGGTGACACTCTGGTCATTCTTATCATTGGTCGTCAGCCCGCTGACCACGCCGCCGGCAGAGACGTTTAGCGTGCCGCCGCTGCCGACCGACACGCCGCTGGCGGTGACTCCTGAGGACACGTTCATCGTGCCGCCGCTGCTCACCGAGGTGGTGTCAGCCGTGCCGCCGGAAGAGACGTTCAACGTGCCGCCGGCTACTGACGTACCGCTGGCGGTGCCACCGGAAGACACGTTCATCGTGCCGCCGGTTACAGACGTGCCGCTGTCGGTACCGCCGGAAGAGACGTTGAGCGTGCCGCCAGGGCCCACGGTTGCACCTTTGTCCGCGCCGCCGCTGGAGACGGTCAGCACACCGCCATTGATGACATCGGTTCCGGAGGCTGTGCCGCCGCTAAAGATGAATGCCAAGCCGCCGTTGACGGTCATCCCCACGGCGCTGCCAGATGCGCCCACCTGCTCCGATCCGCCCTTGAATACTGTCGCTCCGGAGGTCACGCCGCCCGACTCCACGAGCTCTATGCCGGCCGAGGCGATCAAAGTGTCAACCACTGTGGTGACTACGCTCCCTCCCTGAACCTCCTGGACGCCGCCGCCTTGCAGCGTTGTGGCGGTCGCCGTGCCGCCGTTAAGGATTATCGTGAAGCCACCATCGACAGCTGCCGTCTCGGAAATGGCTCCGCCACTGAAAACAAAGAACCCACCAGGGGTGATAACAGTGTCACCGGTGGAAGTTTGGCCGGCCGTTACGTCTACCCCAGTGGTTATGAGTGGCATGCCTTCCTCCGGTTACAACTCGTCGTCAGCCTGCAGGGGTCTGGGCTCATCGGAATCGTAGGGCATACCCGTAATCGCCGCATCCTCCGATCGGAGGCACGCGGAAGGGCCCGCGCTAAACCGCAATGTCGGCTTTGCCCCCTAAAGCAGGCCTCCGGCAGCAATTGCCAGAGGTCCGCCTAGGTCCGGTAACCTACTCAGCGCCGTAACAGGATCGGCGTCTGATGATGTCTGCTACCCATGCCCCGCCAGCGCAGCATTGGGAACAAAAACAACCGTCGTCCCGTGCGTACCATCGTTCTGCAAAGCGAAGTTGGCCGTCGTGTAGGTGCCGGCCAAGTGAAGGTTGGCGACGTGGTTTCCTTGTGCGACCTGAAGCAGGCCGCCAGCCCCGTTGGTTTGCGTAAAGGTCGCCGTCGTCGCGTCCGGCCCCTGGCCGATGAATCTGATCTTGGTCAAGTCCATAAAGTCCTGGCCGCCGAAGCCATGAATGGTGCCTTTGAACGAATCCTGTTCGAGCACCAGTTCGCCGGTGTTGATGATGGTCAGCTTGGCATTTGGCTCAAACGTTGCACCGGCGTCCAATATCAGCTGTCCGCCGTCGATCTTGGTGCTGCCATCGACCGTGCCACCGGAAAGCACATTAACTACCGCGGTGAGACTCTGGTCATTCGGATCATTAATCGTCAACGCGCTGACCACGCCGCCGGAAGATACGGTGAGCGTGCCGCCGCTGCCGACTGACGCGCCGCTGGCGGTGCCTCCCGAAGACACGTTCATCGTGCCGCCGCTGCCCACCGAGGTGGCGTCGGCCGTGCCACCGGAAGACACGTTCATCGTGCCGCCCGTCACTGACGTGCCGCTATCGGTGCCGCCGGAAGACACGTTCAGCGTGCCGCCCGTTACTTTCGAGCCGCTGTCGGTGCCGCCGGACAACACGTTCAGCGTGCCGCCAGGACCCACTGTTGCACCTTTGTCCGTGCCGCCGCTGGAGACGGTCAGCACGCCGCCATTGATGACATCGGTTCCAGACGCTGTGCCACTGGTAAGGATCTTTGCCGAGCCGCCGTTGACGGTCATCCCAATGGCAAGACCGGATGTGCCTCCGCCGACTTCTTCGAGCCCGCTGGTAAATACCTCCGCTCCGGAAGTCACGCCGCCGTCATAAGTCGCCTCTATGCCACCGGAGGCGATCAAGGTGTCGATCGCCGTGCCGTTAACGAGCTGGATACCGCCTTGCAGCGTTGTAGCACTCGCCACGCCGCCGCTTGCGATGGCCGTAAAGCCGCCATCGGTGGCGACGTTATTGGCGATCGACCCGCCGCTGAACACTTGGAAGCCGCCGGGCGCGATAAGAACGTCGCCGCTGGAGCTTTGGCCCGCGGTTACGTTTACTGTAGTATTTATGATTGCCATCTGTTCCTCCTGTTACTGAACTTGTGTCGTGCCTTCATGCAGTCTAATTCCATCTGAAATTGTCTCGTCTTTACCTCTCAGCGCAATTGCTGAAGTTCTGCACCTAACAAACCGCAGGCAGGAAAATGGCCGACGGCCGTGCCCAAATGATAAAGCGAGTAGCCGGGGACAGAGCGTGTTTCCGTACTGAAGGTTACGCTCAACGAAGACGCAGAACCCAGTGATGGGAGAATGCTCTGCGTCCGATTCAAGGCGGTCCTCATGATCCACGACTCCTACCCACTAACCCGCCGCGAGCGGGGCGGGTATGACGCCAGGCCGATCTGTCCGCTTCGACACGGCGGGCCTCGTTGATATGCGCGAATTTAGAATTGATTGTACTGCTCGATCACGGCTCCAAAATTCGGGAAACGAAGTATCAGATTGATCGTGATTAACAGAGCAATCGTGCACGAGATAACGATCACCGTAAGCTCCGGATCCGTCATTGCAGCGATCAACTGATTCCATCTAGTTTCGGTAGCTTTGGCAGTACGGCTCCTCGACGCCACCGGCGGTGGAAGATCATGCGCCTCGGGTAAAAGGGTCATAGCAAACTCCTCTTATGCGGCCACCCGGATCTAACTTACTGTCCTTCACAGCGAACTTCGTGCCGCGCGTGGCGTGCAGCAGAACCAAATACCAGCCGGTGGCACCGCTTTTCAGCGGTACCTCCCAACGCCTAATGAGAGTGGGGCACAACCATGGTTGCCGCGTCCTCCGATCGGAGGACCCCGAACACTTTCCTCGGATGTGCGGCGTCCCTGAAAGTTCCAAACAGCGAATTTGGGACAGCCGGCGTCACGCCTTGGTTTCACCCAACGAGCGGATTCAAAAATCCAGCGACGAGCTTGACCAGATCGGCTTGGCGGGCGGCGCCGGTTTTATTGTAGACCCGGCCGAGATGGGTCTTAACCGTGGTCTCACCAATCCCAATTGCCTCCGCAACCTCAGGAACGCCGCCAACCTCGACGATTGCGAGCAATACCCGCAACTCCGTCGGCGTCAGCTTATAGGCTTTGGCGATCGCTTCCGGCGGCGAAGGCGTGTTGAGCGCTGTCTTGTGCACGAACACGGCGGCCACGGCTGCGTAGCTGGTGCCGGCCCGTCGGCGCACGCCGGACGTCAGCGGCAGCACGTGAGCGACATGGTGCTCGTCGTCGCGCGCGATAATGGGCACGGCGACGCCCTTGATGCCGATCGCCGCGTCACCGTTGCCTGCCGCCGCAAACGTGTCGGCTAATGTCTGGTCAGCTTGCGGGTCGTTAAAGATCAGTCGCCCGCCCTTCGTATGCAGGACGCTTGCTCTGTTGATCATTACATGGCCGGCGGTATTGCCATGCACGATGCGCCCGGACCCATCGACTAGAAACATCCCGGCGCCGATGCCGTCGAGCGTATCGGCGAGGGATGCCGCTTCTGCTTTCTTGAGGTCAATCACCTTGCCGATAAGGACCGCGCGGCGGAAGTGAGGCGCCACGAGTCGCATGCGCCGACGCGCTTCGCCGTCCATGAGACCGTCGCGCTCATGACGAAACAGAATGAGAAACGCGATATTGGTCGCTGACTTATCGAGCAACGCCAACGCCGCGTCGACAAGGCCCTGCGGTCGCGCCCACTCTCTGTAAAACAGTGTTTGCGAAAATTCGTCATACGGAATCAGATCCGCGGTCGCGACCGGTTCTCCAATCTCAGCGAAGAACTGACCGGTCGTGCACGGGTCCAATTTTATGTATTTATCGAAGTAGAGCTCTCGGTAGTGTAGATCGATGCCGCCATCGTGGTAGTAGGTATCACCGCGTTTGGTGACGGCGTCCTTCCAGGCCAGCCCCGTTGCGTGGCCGCCGATGAAGTCCTTCGTCTTCCCAAGGACATCGGCCCATAGTGTGGGATCGAGCGCCGCATCGTAGACGTCGCCGATCAGCGCGGAGAGCTTCGCTGCCTCATCCATCAGCTTAGACCCACGAAATGTCCGCGTTGCCGGAACTTGGATTCTAACGCGAGCGGAGCAGAAAAGCACCACGCCATTGACCGGCACTGCGATAGTAGGATCGGACAATGCGATCGGTGATGCGTCAGATGAGTTAAAACTTGCGACGAAGCTCGGTTTCACCCAACGAGCGGATTGGAAAATCCAGCGACGAGCTTGACCAGATCGGCCTGGCGGGCGGCGCCGGTCTTGTTGTAGACGCGGCCGAGATGGGTCTTAACCGTCGTCTCGGCAATTCCAATTGCCTCCGCGACCTCAGGAACGCCGCCGACCTCGACGATTGCGAGCAGGACCCGCAACTCCGTCGGCGTCAGCTTATAGGCTTTGGCGATCGCTTCCGGCGGCGAAGGCGTGTCGAGCGCGGCCTTATGTACGAACAGGGCGGCCACGGCCGCGTAACTGGTGCCGGCCCGTCGGCGCACGCCGGATGTCAGCGGCAGCACGTGAGCGACATGGTGCTCGTCGTCGCGCGCGATAATGGGCACGGCGACGCCCTTGATGCCGATCGCCGCGTCACCGTTGCCGGCGGTCGCAAATGTATCAGCTAATGTCTGGTCAGTTTCCGGGTCGTTGAAGATCAGTCGCCCGCCCTGCGCGCCAAGGACGCGCGCTCTCTTGATCATTACGTGGCCGGCGGTATTGGCATGCACGATGCGTCCGGACCCATCGACTAGAAACATCCCGGCGCTTAGCCCATCAAAAGTGTCCGCAAGTTGCGCAGCTTCAGATTTCTTGTGATCGAGCAATCCGCCGATAAGCACGGCCCGCCGAACATGCGGCGTCAAAAGCTGCATCCGCCGCCGCGTCTCGTCATTCACGAGACCATCGCGCTTATGACGAAAAACGGTGAACATCGCTACATCTGTCGCTGACTTTTCCAGAACGGCAGAAGCAGAATCAACCAAAGACTGTGGGCGCCCCCACTCAATATAGAATCGTGTATCGAGAAATTCCTCGTAGCTTATAAAATCCTCAGTGCTGATAATATCGCCGACGCCGGCGAAGATCTGGCTATTGGTGGACGGATCGAGTTTTATATATTTCTCAAAATAAAGTCGTACGTAACCAGGATCGAGACCGTATTGATGGAAAACTTGGCCGCTTTTGTTGGCGACAGCCTTTGAATACACCGACGCTGCGGGACCACCGACGAATCTCGCCGCTTCCTGAAGTACCTTGAGCCATAACGATGGTTCCAACGCAGCATCGTAAATGTCGCCGATCAGCGCGGAGAGCTTCTCTGCCTCATCCATGAGCTTAACCCCACCGGGATGTCCGCGTTACCGACAGCTTGGATTTTAACGCGAGGGGAGCAAAAAAGCACCACACTATCGACCGGCACTAACGATACGAGGACTGCGACACGCTGGCGGCCCGTCTATGGGGCTACGCGTCAGGGCGTAATGTCGGCTGTGCCCGCAAGCAGACGTTTGCCAGCGCCAGCCCGCACGTCCCATTCGTTGGTTTTTTTGGCGGTTCGCGACCGGCCAAGGGTAATAAGAACGGCACCCAATGTCCCGCGGCAAGGAGGTATCCGTCCCACGCCACCAACGCGCTGATTGATGTCCTGCTATGTCTCCGGACGCGCGAATACCGGCACACTGGTCGGGCGCCGGCTTGCGGTGCGGTCCATGTAGACGATCTTGTCGCTGGCGAGACGGTAGTCTGGAAAGCGTTTCAGAAAGCTCGACACGGCGACGCGCAGTTCGAGCCGCGCCAGCGCCGCGCCGAGGCAATAGTGCACGCCGTGGCCGAGCGTCACGTGGCGGTTGGGATCGCGGGTGATGTCGATCCGGTCCGGGTCGGCAAACTGCTCCGGGTCGCGGTTCGCCGCGCCGATCATGATGTGAAGAAGCTGGCCCTTGCGGATTTGTTTGCCGCCGATTTCGAAATCCTCGCGCGCGGTGCGGATGCCGCGCTGGGTCGGTGCGTCGTAGCGCAGGAACTCCTCGGCGGCGAGATTGATGAGGCTCGGATCGGCCTTGAGCTTGGCGAGCTGATCGGGGAATTGGTGCAGCCACCATAACGACATGGCGATCGCGCTGCGCGACGTGCCGCCGCCGGCGGTCGCCATCATGTTGCAGGTCGCCAGTATTTCGAGGTCGGTGAGCCGCTCGCCGCCGGCCTCCGCCTGCACCATGGCCGAGATCATGTCCTCGCCGGGATTGCGCCGGCGCTCCTCGATCCGCGGCATGAAATAGGCCTGCTGGGCGTCGAGAATTTCGCGCTGCTCCTGCGCCATCGCCTCTTTGTCGGGAGCAACCGGCTGGAACAGAAAATTGGAGCAGCGGTCGCTCCAGTGCCGCATCAGCGCTTCATCGGAATCCGGCAGGCCGAGAAGATCGAGCATCACCTGGGTCGGAATCCGCGCGGCGAAATCGAGATAGGCGTCGAACGCGTCGCGCTTCTCCAGCTCGTCGAGCAGCACATCGACCCGGCGCTGCATCATCGGCCGCAGGCGCTCGACCGCGCGCGGCGTCATCGCTTTCAGGAACAGCGCCTTCAGGCGGTCGTGATAGGCGTCGTCGCGGTAGAGGAGCCAGCGATGATAGTGCTCGACGATATCGCTGAACCGCTCGGGATTGGTGCGCGGGAGATAGGAGTAGAGCGTCTCGATCCGATCGACGCTCAGGTCGGGCCGGTCCTGCAATTCGTAGACGTCGGGGTAATGCGTGAAGTACCAGGCCCGTGCCCGTTCCGACCAATGCACCGGTTCGCGTTCGCGCAGCGCCTTGTAGTACGGGTAGGGATCCTGGACAGCCTCGGCAGTGAACAGTCCGTAGCTGTCCAGTTCGGTCAGCGCCTGCATCACACGTGGCCCCAGGCGCGGCGGCCGACGTCGACCAGAAGCTCGATCTTGAGCGTCTGAATGTCGGTCGTCACCTTGCTCGGCATGACGGCGAATTTCGACATCGCCGCGCTGGCAAAGCCGCATTGCGGGCAGATGCCGAGCCGGTCCATCGGCGCATAGCGGGCCGCTTCGTCGATGCGGTGCAGAAGTTCGTCCGGCGATTCAAGCGCGGGGTTCTTGGTGCTGATGATCCCGAGATAGGCGCGCTTGCCGGCCGGCAGATGCCGCAGCGGCGCGAAATCTCCGGCGCGGCGGGAATCATATTCCAGCAGATACGCGTCCACATCGCAGCTCGTTGAACAGCGCCTCGCCGATCGGCGCGTAGCCGCCGTCGCCCATCCACATGCTTTCCATGTTGCCGCGGCACAGGTGCATGCCGATGGTCAGATCGGCGGGCCGGCCGGCGACCGCGCGGTTGAGTACGTCGATATAGAGCGCAACCAGTTTGTCGGGATCGTCGCCTTCGCTCTTTGCCAGCGCGCGGATGTTGTTGTCGCACAAGAGCGCTAACGGCACCTCGTCGAGCTGCAAATAACGGCAGCCCGCGGCATAGAGCTCTTTGATTTCCTGTTGAAACACCGCGACCATGTCGTCCCAATACGCTTCGACATCGGGATAGACCGTACGATCGACGGCATCCTTGAACTGCCCAAAGTGCATGTGCGACGGCGTCGGCATCGTCACCTTTACGCGGTTCTTCGCGACCGATTGCAGGAACTTGAAGTCCTCGGTGACGATCGGCCTTGCGCGGCGGACCTTCTTGGTCGCGATCGGGGCCGGCGAGGGTGTGGTAACTCCCTCGTCGTTGCGGAACACGAGCTTCGAGGCGCGGAAATCGAAGCCCTCGACGGCGTTGAGAAAGCCGCGCGACCAGCCGCCGCGGCGAAACTCGCCGTCGGTGACAATCGGAAGTCCCATTCGTTCCTGCATCGCGACGGCTTCGCGGATCGCTTTGTCCTGGACTTCGCGAAGCTTTTCCGGCGGCAGCTTGCCGGCTTCCCATTCGCGCCACGCCGCAACAAGCTCCGGCGGCCTTTTCAGGCTGCCGACGTGATCAACCGAATTCGACGGAACGCGTGACGAAGCCATTACAGAATCCTCCCGGGTTATCTAGATCGCGGCCGCCGTTTTCGGCGCCCGCTTTGGAATGTTCTCGGCTCGGGCGCGCCACATGCGGCGTGCCAGCACCGCGTCAAGTTCGGCCGGCGTGGACGCGACACCCAAAATGTGCCGGTCCGGTCGGATGACCACGGCTTCGGCGTGAAGCTCGGCGAGATAGCCGGCGACTTCGCCCTCGGCGACGACCAGGACCACGTCGCCGTCGTCGAGCTTGGCGCGTGTCGCCGGCGGCAGCTGGTCCGCCAGGCTCCGCGTCGCCAGCACGGCGAAGCGATAGCCGACGCGATCGTCGAGCAGCGTGCCGTCGGCCAAGCGCGGTTGCGCCGCGCGGGTTGCCGCTGGCGGCGGCGCGTCGCCGTGGAGGCCTGGGCCGAGCCGCGGCGTGATTGGCCGCAGCATGGTCGGATTGGCGATCAGGTCGCGATCGCGCTGGCGCGCTTTCTCGGGATCGGTGGTCTGGATCACGCCGCCGAGCTCGACGGCGAGCTCGATGAAAGCGCGCACGTGCTCCATGCGCTCGGTTTCGTAAGTGTCGAGGAGCTTTTCGGGCGCGCTGCCGGCGATCACGTCGAGCAGCTTCCACGCCAGATTGGCGGCGTCGCGCAGCCCCGAGCACATGCCTTGGCCGAGGAACGGCGGCATCTGATGCGCCGCATCGCCTGCAAGCAGGAGCCGCCCGCGCCGCCACCGCGTCGAAAGCGCGGAGTGGAATGTGTAGACCACCGCGCGCTCGATCTTCGACTTCGCCGGATCGATGCTCCACGGCTTGAGCATCTCGTAAATGGACTCCGGCCGCGTGATCGTCGCCGGGTCGTCCTGCGGCATCAGCATGAATTCCCAGCGGTGACGCTTGCCGGGCATCGGCACGAATGTGGTCGGCCGCGCCGGATCGCAATACTGGATCGCGTCGATCACCCGGCCGGTTTCGTCGGCGGCTTCCGGCACGCCGTCGGGCGGCTGGTCGAGAATCATGTCGAGCACGATCCAGCGCTCGTGCGAACGCAGGTCTTGCAACTCGGCGCCCATGAAGCGCCGCACCGTCGAGCGCGCGCCATCGCAGCCGACGACATAGCGGGCCGTCACTTCGGAGAGCTTTCCCGACTTGAGGTCTTCGTAACGAATGCGAACGTGATCGCGCGTTTCGTCGAGCGCGAAGGCGTCGCTGCGCAGCCGCACATCGACCGAGGGAAACCGGGACACGCCGTTGCGCAGAACGGTCTCCAGTTCCGGCTGATAGAAGCGATAGGCGTTATGCCAGCCCTCCGGTCCGGTGCCGCTGCGCGCGATCAGCAGCAACAGTTTGCCGTCGGCGCTGACGTGGCGGATGTTGCGGCTGACGTTAAGCCGCGGCAGCAATTCTCCGGCAAGCCCCATGGTCTGAAACAGACGCATGCCCTCGCCGTCCAACGCTACCGCGCGCGGCAGGTGATAAACCGACGGCTCGCGTTCCAGCACGACGGTTTTGATGCCGCGCTGGCCGAGCAGATTGGCCAGCGTCGCGCCTACCGGCCCGTAGCCGATAATGCAGACATCAAAGTCCGGCGACGCCATGACCCGGCTCACGTCGCCGTCAGGATTTCTTCAGACCCATCTTCGCGGCAATTTCCGCCTGGTACTCGGCAATCGGCCGAAAGCCTGGCGCCGTGCGGCAAAAGGCGTCGGATTTGGCGCGAATCTTTTCGGCCGGCTGCGACAGATCGAGGTCTTCGAGGCACGGCTGCTCGATGTACCATTGCGTGTCGCAGAACACTTCCAGCCGGTTGCCTTCGGGATCGCGGAAGTAAAGCGACCAGGCATTGCCGTGGTCCATCGGCCGCATGTCGGTCACGCCCGGCTCGTCCTTCACCCGCCGCCAGATCGCTTGCAAGTCTTCGACGGTCGCGACCCGGAAAGAGATTTGATTGATGTGGTTGAACGCGAGATCCTTCGGCCGGCCGGTGACGAGAGCGACCTGATGATGGTCCTTCGGATCCCAGCTGGTGAACACAATATCGGCGCCACGAACTTTGCCGCGGTCGGTCACGGTGAAACCAAGCACGCGGGTGTAGAAATCTTCCATTTTCGGAAGATCGTAAACGTAGAGCCCGATATGGCTCATGCTCAGCGGCACCCGCTGGGCAGTGGTGGTGCGGGACGCTAAAGCCGCGTCGGACATGGCGAGTTCCTCCATCGCAAATCTTTCGGCAACGCTAAAGCCGTGCGCTTGCCGCGGCCAGCAGTCTTGACTCAGTGTCCGCACAGTGGACAATCGCGCGGAACCGGGACTGTAAACCGATGGCGCAAAGCAGTAAGAAAGCGCGGGGCGGGAGCGTGCGATCGCTGGAGCGCGGTCTCGCCGTATTGGCGGCGATGAATCGCCGCAAGCTGCCGTCGGTCATGGAGCTTGCCCGCGACACGCGTCTGCCGCGTCCCACCGTGTATCGCTTGCTGGAAACGCTGAGCCGCGCCGGATTCGTGACGCGAACGAGTCCGCACGATCGTTACTGTCTCGCTCGCGGGGTGCGGACCCTGAGCGACGGTTTCGTCGAGGACGACTGGATTGCGGATATCGCGGCGCCGCTGATGACCCAGTTCACACGCGAGCTGGTCTGGCCGGTGGCGCTTTTGACCTTCGAGGAAAGCCGCATGCTGGTGCGCGAGACGACGCACGAGGCCAGCACTTTGTCGATCGATCACGGCATGGTCGGCCGGAGCCTGCCGATGCTGCGAACCGCCGCCGGTCGCTGTTATCTCGCCTTTTGCCCCGCGAAGGAACGGCGCGCCATCCTGGAAATGTTGTCGCGGTCAAAGGCGCTGGAAGACCGCTGGGCGCGCGAGCCGCAGCGCCTGACAAAGCTTCTGGATGCGATCAGGGCGAAGGGCTATGCGATCCAGGATCGCGAGATCAATCCGAAGACGACGGGCATCGCCGTTCCGGTTCGGCTCGGTACGCGCGTGCTCGGCAGCCTGTCGTCGATCTGGATATCGTCGGCGTTGACGATCGAAAACGCCGAGGCAGAGCTTCACCCGCCGTTGGCGACGACCGCAGCGCGTATCGCCGACGCGATCCGCGAGCGTGCCCTCAAACAGGCAAGTCTCATTGCAAACGGCAGCGCGCCCATCCCGGCCAGAGCGCAGCGCTCAATGAATCAGCGTATGCGGCAGCCAGAGCACGATCCCGGGCAATAGAATAAGGATAATCAGCACGGCGAAGTCCGCGACCAAAAAAGGCACGACGCCACGATAGATCGTTCCCATCGAAATTTTCGGCGCGATTGCGTGCAGCAGGAACACGATGATGCCGAGCGGCGGATGGATCAGGGCCATCTCGACCTGGATCAGACAGATCACGCCCCACCACAGCGGGTCGTAGCCGAGACTGACGACGATCGGCAGGACCAGGGGCAGGGTGATCAGGATCGACGACATCTCCTCGAAGAACGTGCCGAGCAGGATGTAGACGGCCGTCAACGTGAAGATGACGCCGAGCGGCGGAAACTGGTGGCCTTCGATCCAGTGGACCAGCGTCTCGGGCACGTGCGCCAAATTGATGAAATAGGTGAAGATCGGCGCGGCCATGAGGATCAGATAGAGCATGGCGGTGACCGATCCCGCTTCGTACATGCCGCGAACGAGCCCGCCCCACGACAATCGCCGCCGCGCCAATGCGAACAGCAGCGCCAGGATCGCGGCGGCCGAAGCGGCCTCGTTCACCGTGAAAATACCGCTGTAAATGCCGACAAAAACTCCGAGCAGCAGAGCAAGCGAAGGTGCTGCGCGCCGCGCCGCATCGAAGCGCTCCGGCCATGACACCCGCGCGGTGACCGGCGCGATCTGCGGCCGCCGGCGCACGACAATTCCGATGGCGATCAGGTTGATCGCGATCGTGATCAGCGCCGGCACGATGGCGGCAACAAACATATCGAGGATGAAAGTCTTCGCGACCACGCAATAGATGATCATCACCAGCGAGGGTGGGATCAGCGATTTCAGCGTGCCGCCGGCGGCGATCACTCCGGTCGAGAACGCCGGCGAATAGCCGCGTTCCAGCATCTGCGGCAGCGCGACCTTGGCAAAGGTGGCGGCAGTTGCGGTGCTCGATCCGCAGATCGCGCCGAAGGCAGCCGAACCGCTGATCGTGGCGTAAGCGAGCCCGCCGCGACGATGGCCCAGAAACGCCGC
Source organism: uncultured Alphaproteobacteria bacterium (assembly GCA_963826945.1). GTDB lineage: Bacteria > Pseudomonadota > Alphaproteobacteria > Rhizobiales > Xanthobacteraceae > BOG-931. Next base: position 54,548 of record CAWGYY010000004.1, read on the forward strand.
CGCGGCGCGATAGACGTCCTCGGAGAAGCCGGCCATGCTCGCAAACACGCCCATGAGCAGAAACAGCGGCACGGCGGCAAGGTCCGTGCTTGCGAGCACGTAGGATGGTTCCTGGGCGAGGAACGAGAACGCCGGCAGCCAGCCGCCGCCTTGCAATGCGAATCCGACGACGCCGACCGTCATCATCGCAAAGCCGATCGGAACTTGCAGCAGGATCAGCGCAAACAGCGCGGCGATCCCCAATGCGCCGATCACCGCCGGTGCCAAATCGTCCCCCTGTCCTTCAGACGGCCGTTTCCGGGCGCTCGTCCCGATGATCGCCGCGCAGGATTTTGACGCCGACGACGATCTGCAGCAGCGCGCTGATCCCGAGGATGACGGCGACGGCGCCCCAGACCGGCGCGCTCGGAATGCGCAGCATCCACGTGGCCGCTCCGGTCGCCTGCGCCTGGATCGCGAACACCACGAACTGCCAGGTCATCAGGATCAGCACGATCTCGACCAGGACGGCGGCGGCCAGATCGGCAATTCGTCCCGCACGCGGGCCGATGACGCTGGACACAAACCGGATGGTGATGTTGCTGCGCTCAACGATCGCCACCGGAATGCAGCAGGCGACCGCAAAGGCCGCAACCAATCCGCCGACGTCACGTACGGCATCGATCGGACGCGCAAAGAAAAACCGCAGCAGTCCGTCCGCCATCGTCATGACGGCAAAGCAGAGCAGCGCGCCGAGACCCGCCACGACAAGCGCCTGCGCCAGCAATCTGCTCGCTCGCTCGATTCGCGCCATTTGCGTGACCGTCTCCCGCTGAGCCCGCCGCCAGGCGGCACAATAATGCGCAGAATAGGCCGGCGCGGCGCAAGGCCGTGCCGGCATCTTTTAGGTCTCTACAGGTCGAGAGTTGGAACGGGTTCGTATCGGGGGTAACGCACCGGAAGAGCCTGTGCCTTAGCCCTTCTGCTCTGCCCGCACCTTGGCAAGCTCGGTGTCCAAGGCTGCCTTCAATTCCTTGTGCCGATCGCTGGCCGCGACCCACTCCTCGCGGACCGGCGCGAGCAGCTTTTGTGCCTCGTCGAGTTGGGCCTGATACGGAAAGACGATCTTGTTTTTTGGGTTGCTCTTGAGCTTCTCGAGATTGGCCGCGTTGTAGCTGCTGATCGAATTCGATCCACTTTTTGGTCAGAGGGTATCCGGCGTTGCGCTCGATCACGGCGCGTGACGTTTCCGGCAGTGCGTCGAATTTCTTCTTGTTCATGAGAACGGCGAGCGGGACGATGCCGAGCCCGATGAAGAAGTGATTGTTGGTAACCCGATCGAGCCCGAAGTCGAAGAACGGGGACAAATGCGACGTTGTGCCGCTGATGGTGCCCCGGCTGATCGCCTCGGGGATTTCGGTGACCGGCATGCCGATCGGCACGGCGCCGAAAGCGCGTAACGCCGCGCTCTCGTTCTTGCTCGATGCCCGGATTGTCTTGCCTTTGAGATCGGCAATCGAATTGACCGGGAAATTGGTGTGGATCGAATAGGGCGCCGTTCCCCACAATCCCACGATGTAATAGTCGCCGTAGTCCTTCAGCACGTTGTGTTTGGCAAGTCCCGTCGCCACCAGCGATGATTCGCGAATGTCCTTGAACATCCCCGGAAGCTCAAGAACCTCGGTATCCGGGAAGCGTCCCGGCGAATAGGACTGCACCACCCACGCCACATCGGCGACGCCGTCGAGCAGCATTTGCGGCTGTTGTCCGGGATTGCGGCCGAGCGCGCCGTTCGGAAACAGATCGAACACAACGGCGTTGTCGGTTTCGCGCTGGACGGTTTCCGCAAACGGCTTCATCACCGTGCGGAACGTCACTTCGCTGTCAGGGGTGAACACCGCCCATTTGAGGTGATGCTCGGCCCGGGCGCGCTCGCTGCCCAGGAGCGCTGCCGCGGGCATCGCCGCGGCGGTGGCCAAAAACTTGCGCCGGTCCATTCTATCCTCCCCGTTTGTCATGGTTGTTATGTGCGGCGAACACTTCTTGTGACGGTTCGCTCATGAAAGACTGCCGCCTATAGGCTTGTGTTACAATATTTCTACAGGGAGAGTCCAAGGAGCGGACATGTCGCAGATAAACTGCACTATTTTTGGCTGGCGCCAAGCTGGGGGTTGGCTGCCCGCCGGTCCGTGGCTCGGTCGAGCGGCGAGGATCGGTCGGTGACGAGCGGAATGATTACCGTCGCCGGCATCGATCTCGAGCTTTCCGAAATCGGGACTGGCCCGCCGCTACTAATGCTCCACGGCGCCGGCGGTTTCGATCCCCGGCAGCCCGTCAATGCCCTTCTGGCCGCCAGCCGCCGCCTGATTTGCCCGTCACATCCCGGCTTTGGCAAATCGGCACTCCCGGATTGGCTCGACAGCGTCGACGACATCGCGCACGTTTATCTGGAGCTGATGGACCTGCTCGGTCTTCTAACCGTCGATCTGATCGGCTGCTCGGTTGGCGGTTGGATCGCGGCCGAAATGGCCACCAAAGCGCCCGAGCGGTTCACCAAGCTAATGCTGGTCGGCCCGGTCGGCGTTAAGACCGGCAGTCCGGACCGGCTTGATGTGCCTGACGTCTTCGCGCTTCCAGCCGATGAGCTCAATCGTCTGATCTATCACGATCCGGGCAAGATGGTGCGCGATCCAGCTTCGCTCAGTGATGACGAGTTGACCATTACAGTGCGCAATCGCGAGACGCTGGCACTGATCGCGTGGGAACCGTACATGCACAATCCGAAGCTCAAGCACCGGCTGCATCGGGTAACGTCGCCAGTGCTGTTTCTTCGCGGCGCCAGCGACGGTTTGATTTCGGACGAGTACATCCGCGCCTATGCACGCCTGTTGCCGAAGGCGCAGGTGGCGACCATCAGCGACGCCGGGCACGTTCCGCACCTCGAACAGCCCGAACAGTTTGCCGCCGCAGCGCTTGCTTTCATCGATAACTGATCATGTACAAACATGGCCGCGATGTTTGTGGGGAGTAACCGGAAATGAAAGCCTGGCACTTCAGTGAAACGGCGTACCCGTACTTGCCGCCGGTCGATACCTACTCATCCGTTCGCGTGACCCTTCCCAATAAATACTACGATCCGGAGAAGGGCGCCGCGCTGTGGGACCGTTACCTCGACGAGTGGTGCATTGCCGACGACGAAGGTGTCGAGGTGATGCTCAACGAACATCATCAGACGGCGACCTGCGTCGATCCGGCGGCTCCGCTGGTGCTCGCCGCCTTGGCGCGCGTCACCAAGAAGGCGCGCCTCCTGATCCTTGGCAATCCGATCGCCAATCGGCGCCAGCCGGTGCGGGTCGCCGAAGAAATGGCGATGGCCGACGTGCTGTCGCGCGGGCGGGTTGAAGTCGGCTTCGTGCGCGGCGTGCCGTGGGAAGTCGCCGCCGCCAACAGCAATCCGGTGCGCATGAACGAACGACACTGGGAAGCGCTCGATCTCATCATCAAAGCCTGGACGGCGCATGACGGACCGGTGAGCCATGAGGGCCGTTTCTTTCACCACCGTATGATCAACATCTGGCCGCGGCCCTATCAGCAACCGCACCCGCCGATTTGGGTCAGCACCACCAGTCCGAGCGGCGCGGCGCGCGTCGGCAGCCGCGGCTTTGTGCAGGCGACGTTTCTCACCGGATACGACGGCACGCGCGCGGTGTTCGATGCTTATCGCAAAGGCTGGCGCGAAGCGGGCCGCGGCAACACTGTGCCGCTCGATCGTCTGGCTTATGCCGCGCTGGTCTACACCGCGCCGAGCGAAGCCGAAGCGCGAAACGGGGCGGAAAAGCTGATGTGGTACGTCACCGCCAACAAGATCGTGCCGCACTTCACCTATCCGCCCGGCTATGTGCCGGTCCGCACGGCAGTCGACGTCATGCGCGGCAGAGTCAGCCCGCTGAGCCATTTTGGTGAATCGCCGACCGTGGAAAACGCCATCAAGTCGGGCATCATGATGGCGGGAACGCCGGACCAGGTCGTGAAGCAGATCAAGAAAGTCTATGATTATGTCGGCGGCTTCGGCCATATCTTGTTGATGGGACAAGCGGGCTTTCTCGATCATCAAGAGACCGTGCTGGGTATCAAAACCTTCGCGCGCGAGGTCTACCCGCGGCTCAAGGCCGAGTTCGGGATTGCTTTACCCGACATGGCAATGGAAAGGCAGACAGAGGCAGCAATCAGCCGCTAGCGGGGATTGCACCAGTATCAGTCATGACTCGCGGAAACTCGGCATCGGCCGACGCTGCGACCGCGCTCCTGACGAAGGCGCAGTCACTATCCGATCTGCTCAGCAAAGAAGCGGCAGCGGGCGACGCACGCGGCGCGTTGACCGATCGCACGATGGCGGCGCTGCGTAGCGGCGATTTCTTCTCGCTGATGCTACCTGAATGTTTCGGCGGAGCCGAGGCCAATCCCATCGCGGCGCTGCGCGTGATCGAGGAATTGAGCCGCGCCGACGGTTCGACCGGCTGGGTGGTCATGGCCGCCGGACTCTGCATCGGCACCGGTGCGGCCTTCCTCGATGAGAGCGCGGCGAAAGAGATTTTCGGCGGCGATACGGTCCCAATCATCGCCGGTCATGGTGGTCCGAACGGAACCGCCATCGTCGAATCCGACGGCTTTCGGTTAAGCGGCAACTGGCGATACGGCAGCGGTACGAAACATGCCAACTACATCCACTCCGGCGCCATCGTGGTCGAAAACGGCGTGCCTCGCCGTGGCCCGGATGGGCAGCCGGAAGTCCGCATCTTCATCACGCCACGCGCCGACGCCACGCTGGCCAACGACTGGCATGTGCTCGGCCTGCGAGCGACCGGCAGTGTCGATTACACTATCACCGACTTGTTCGTGCCGGGAGGAGTTTTCTCATCCGCCCGGCGTGCTCCAGCCGAAACGCGGCGGCAATGTTTATCTGATCGGGCTCCTTGGCGTTGCTGTCATCGGTCACACCGGATTTGCCTTGGGCGTCGGTCGTCGTGCGCTCGACGAAATCGCAGCCTTTGCGCGGGAGCAGTCCGGCCCGACCGGCCGCCTGCGCGACAGCGACAGCTTCCGCGAGCATTACGGAGCGGCCGAGGCGCAGTTTCGCGCCGCGCGTGCGCTGGTATACGAGACCTGGGCGGATATCGAGACATCGATCGCGCGCGGCGAAGTCATGTCGACGCGGCAGATCACGCTTGCCCGGTTGTCGATGAGCCATGTCACTTCGACAGTGGCGGATATCTGCAATTTCGCCTATCGCGCCGGCGGCGGCGTCGCCTTGCGGGACGGAGCAATCCAGCGCTGTTTTCGCGACATCCATGCCGGCACGCAGCATTTGCACGCTCATCCGCTGATCATTCGCGAGTGCGGCCGCGAACTGGCTGGGATGGCAGCTGGTCAAGTTTGGGGCCGTTTTGGTCTCGTCGATGAAATCTGATTGTGGGATGCGCGGTCGCCGCGCCGCATTGACAGCCGCTGCCGAATGCAGTCGCATGGCATGACAAAAGGGGAGGAGAACATGACAAAATCCAGGGGAATTTCGCGCCGCAGCTTTATTTCTCGCACCGCCGGCGCCGGCGCGGTTCTCGCCTCCAATTTCGCCGCGCCCGCCATTTTGGCGCAGGCGAACAAGCCAGTCCGTATCGGCGTGCTCAATTCCTTCACGGGCGCCATCGCCTATGCGGGCGTGAATAATTTGAACGGCATGTCGCTCTATTTCGACAGCATCAACTGGACTGCCGGCGGCCGAAAAATCGAACTGATCAAGGAAGACGACCAGTTCAATCCGCAGGTCGGCCTGCAAAAAGCGAAGAAGCTCGTTGAAAGCGACAACGTCGACATGGTCGTCGGCGTGCAGGCGAGCAATGTGGCGCTCGCGGTATTGAACTACATGAAACAGCAGAAGGCGTTCTACATCGTCTCCGGCGCCGGCACCGATGCCATCACCTGGGATCGCTACCCTTATCTGTTCCGCACGTCGATCTCGGCCTATCAGCTGAGCGCACCCATGGCGGAATGGGTCTACGACAATCTCGGCAAGGAAATTGTCCTGACCGGCTCCGACTATGCTGGCGGCCGCGACGTCATCGCGGAGTTCAAGGGGCCGTATGTCAAGAAAGGCGGCAAGGTGCTCAAGGAAATATTCCCGCCCTTGGGGACCACGGATTTCAGCGCCTATCTCACCGACATCAAATCGCTCAATCCGCCGGTGACCTACGATTTCATGCCGGGCACCGATGCCGTGCGCTTCATTCAGCAATACGGCGAATACGGCTTGCTTCAGAAGATGCCGCTGACGGGCTTCACCATCATCAATTCTCTGATGCTCAATACGCTCGGCAAGGCGATGGTCGGCGTGATCTCCGCGACCACCTACATCCCGGCCGTGGACAATCCTGAAAGCAAGCGTTTTGTCGCCGCGTATCAGGCGAAATACAACGCGCTGCCGGACATTTTTTCCGACTACGGTTACGTTGCCGGCGTGGCGATTGCGGAGACCTTGAAGGCGACCAACGGCGACACCGCCAAAGACAAGCTGGCCGAGGCCATGGTCAAGGTCAAATTCAACGCGCCGCGGGGGCCGTTCCGGTTCGATCCGGCAACCCACAACCCGATTCAAGACATTTACATCTGCAAGGTGGTCGAAAACGACGGCAAGGCCGCGGGCACCGTTCTTTACACCGCCAAACAAGTCCAGGACCCCGGGAAGAAGATATATTGATTGCCGCGGTCGTCGCGCCGCGGGTGGATCATTTATGGAACTGATCATTGCCCAGCTCCTCAACGGGCTGGTTTACGGGGCACTGCTGTTTTTGATGGCGGCGGGCCTGTCGCTCATTTTCGGCCTGATGAATGTCGTCAGCCTCGCGCACGGCTCGTTTTTCATGCTTGGGGCCTTTTTCGGGCTGAGCATCTTTCAGGTGACGCATAGTTTTTGGGTGGCGATGGCGATTGCACCGGTTGCGGTGGCAATTATCGGCATTGCTATGGAGCGGCTGTTCATGCGGCCGCTTTATCGCCGCGGCCATATGGACCAGGTGCTGCTGACCTTCGGTTTCACGTTTGTCTTTTTCGATATCGTGCAGTCGATCTGGGGCCGCACAGTGTTGAGCCTGGCGGCCCCGCCCGCCTTGCAGCAGGCGATCCAGATCGGTGACGGGGTATTTTCCGCCTATCGGCTCTTCCTGATCGTGCTTGGGTTTGCGTTGGCACTTCTGCTTTGGCTGTTTCTTGAACGGAGCCGCCTCGGAGCCATGGTGCGCGCCGGCGTTGACGACGCCGCCATGGCGGCGGGCCTCGGTGCGAACATCCCGGCGCTGTTTAGCGGCGTTTTCGGCGCCGGCGTTGCTCTGGCTGCGCTCGGCGGAGTGGCGGCCGCTCCCGTCATCGGGCTTTATCCGGGCATGGATGCCGAGATCATGATCCCGGCCTTTATCGTCATTGTCATCGGTGGCATGGGCAGCCTGCGCGGCGCTTTCATCGGCAGCATGTTGATCGGCGAGGCCGACACCTTCGGCAAGGCCTACCTGCCGAGCATGGCGATGTTTCTGATCTATCTTGTGATGGCGCTCGTACTGCTGGTGCGGCCCCAGGGCCTGTTCGGCATCAAATATACTGGCGTCTCGGCTGCGCCTGCCGTCACTACGACCAGTGCGCCGACGACAACGCGGGCGCGGATCGTCGGCGTCATCGTGCTGGCGGCAATGCTGATCTTTCCCTTCGTGGTGTCAAACTATCCCCGCGCACTGCTTTCGGAGATCTATATCTTCGGCATTTTCGCCATGAGCCTTGATCTTCTCCTCGGCTTCACCGGCCTGATGTCGCTCGGCCATGCGGCGTTCTTCGGCTGCGGCGCCTATGCCGTCGCTGTTCTCAGTGCCTTGTTTGGTCTCAATGCGTGGCTCGGTGTTGTCGCGGGAGTACTCTTTGCCGGGGTTGCGGCGCTGGTCATCGGCTTTTTCTGCGTTCGCATCGCCGGCATCCCGTTTCTGATGTTGACGCTGGCGTTCGCGCAGCTGGTGTTCTCGGTCGCCTTCAAATGGCGTGATCTGACCGGCGGCTCGGACGGCATGGCGATCGCCGACAAACCGGGTTTCTTCGGCTTCGATCTGTCGAATACGACGCCAATGTATTTCATGGCGCTGATTTTCTTTCTGTTGAGCTATTGGGGATTGCGGCGGCTGCTCAACGCGCCGCTTGGCCACGTCTTCGTCGGCATTCGCGAGAACGAGCCGCGCATGATGGCGATCGGCTATCCGACGCGTGCCTACAAGCTGTTGGCGTTTACGATTGCCGGCGCGCTCGCCGGTTTTGCCGGCGGCCTCTATGCCATCTTCAACAGCTTCATCTCGCCCGACGCGGTCTACTGGACCGCATCGGGCGATATTCTGATCATGACCATACTCGGGGGCGCCGGCACCTTGATCGGGCCGGCGATTGGCGCGGGGCTGTTTCTGCTGATGAAGAACGTCGTCAGCTCCTACAGCGAGCATTGGCTCCTGATCATCGGCATCGTCTTCATCGCCTGCGTTCTGTTTTTCCCTGGTGGGATTTGGGGCACGTTGCGACAAGTACGGGTGCGGAAGCCTGTGGCATGAGCGTACTGCGCACCGATCAATTGTGCCGGTCGTTCGGCAGTCTCGTCGTGACCAATCGCATCAACCTGACCGTCGAGCCCGGCGAGCGCCATGTCATCATCGGGCCCAACGGTGCCGGCAAGACCAGCCTGATCAATCAGATCGGCGGCCAGTTGCCGCCAAGCTCCGGTCGCATATTTCTCGACGAAACCGACATCACCGGCTGGTCGCCGCATCGCGTCTGCCGGTCCGGAATTGCCCGCACGTTCCAGCGCAATAATCTGTTCGTGAATCTGAGTGTCATCGAAAATCTTCGGCTTGCCGTCGAAGCCCGGCGCGGTCATCCGCTGAATTTTTTCACGCCGATCGAGCGCTTCCGTCGCGTTGATCGAGCGTGCCGAGGAGCTCATGCAACGCGTGCATCTCGCCGGCGACGGTGCCCGGCCGGCGCGCAGTCTTTCCTATGGCGAGCAGCGTCAGTTGGAGATCGGCGTCGCGCTCGCCGGCGAGCCCAAGCTTCTGCTGCTCGATGAGCCGACCTCGGGAATGTCTCCCGCCGAGACCGCCCGGATGATCGATCTGATCGCGAGCCTGCCGCGGACGCTCGCGATCCTGATGATCGAGCACGATATGGACGTGGTGTTCTCGGTGGCTGACCGGATCACGGTGCTGTGCTACGGCGAGGTTCTCGCCACGGGCACTCCGGCCGAAATCCAGGCGAACCATCGCGTTCGCGAGGTCTATCTCGGAACCGCGGCCTGACCATGCTCGACCTGCACGACGTCAATGCGTACTACGGAGACAGCCACATCCTGCACGGCGTGTCGCTGTCGGTCGGTGAGGGGGAAGTCGTCTCGCTCCTCGGCCGCAATGGTGCGGGGAAGACGACGACGATCCTGACCGTCATGGGCTATCTGCGGCCGCGTCCCGGCCGCATCGTTTTTCGCGGGCGCGACATCTCGGCGCTGCCGCCTTATGCGGTGGCGCGGCTTGGCATTGGCTTTGTGCCGCAGGAGCGCGGCATCTTTCCGAGCTTGACGGTGCGTGAGAACCTCACCGTGTTCGCGCGTTCGGCCGCCGACGGGCCGTGGACGCTCGATCGCATCTTCGCAATGTTTCCGAGCCTGCAGGCACGAGCGCACAATCTCGGCTTCCAGCTCTCGGGCGGCGAACAACAGATGCTGTCGATCGCGCGGGCGCTGATGTTGAACCCGAGCCTGCTGCTGCTTGACGAACCGTCGGAGGGCTTGGCGCCGATGATCGTGCAGACAATTATTGAGACAATCATGTCGCTGAAGAGCGCGGGCCTGGCGATCCTGCTGATCGAGCAAAATCTTCGCGCCGCGCTCGCGGTCGGCGACCGCCATCATGTCATCAACAAGGGCCAGATCTGCTTCAGCGGCAGCTCGGCCGAACTCGAAGGCAACGAGTTGGTACTGCGCAACTATTTGAGTGTGTGACCGGCCGTAAAAGCAGCGCGGTGCGGCTTTATAAGGAAACCTGTCAGTTGCGATTTGAGGCCAGAGCGCTCGTTGATCTCGGCGACGCGTTGCCCGCGGTCTCGATCCTGGAGTTGTCTATTCGCGCCAGAATGTCGGCGATCGGATAATTAGCCCAGGCACGGTTCACAAAATCGCGGTGCGAGATGTCGCCGGTGGGCAGGAACGCAACCATGCCCTGGAGGTGATTCCGCCGCAGCTCCGAACTGAAAGGCACCGCATGTTCGCTGAGGAGGTGTTCGAGATCGACGTTGTGCCGCGCCGTATGCGGCGTGTAGGAGCTGACGAAAAAGGCGGATCGGTTATCGGCAATCCAGTTTGCGAACGTGTCGATCCCGGCGTAGAGCGCATCGAGGAGCACGACGCCATGCACCCGCGATCTTACGCCGCCGCGCTCCAGCACCGACAAGGTCGGTCCGAAGCCGCCGCTATAGGCGACGATGACGATAGGCATTTTCGCAAACGCTGCAGCGCGCCTCGGATCGCCATACAATCTGGCGAGCTTGACTGCAGCCTCATCGAGGAAACGCTTGAAGCCGTTCGGCTCCCAGAATTTCCCGGCGCTTGAATCGGCGGCGTCGACAGCGAATTGCGGGGCCACGAGGACAGCATTGACACCGGAAGCGGTGATTTGGGCCGGGACCTGCTGGCGATCGCGCACATCGCGCGCGAGATTGGCGCCGTGGCCGTGGAAGAACACCACCATGACCGCGGGCAGGTTCGGGTCGAAGCCGGGTGGGATGTGCAGCAGCACGCGGTCGTCGCTGAATGTCTCCGACTCCCAGAAAACATGGCCCCGGAAACTGACGTGGCCGCGGTGACCTGCCTCGCCGGCATTCAGAAACGGCCGGTCCGAATCGCCCATCATGCCGTGATACGGAAAGGGCGCCGTTTCGAAGTCGACGAGCGTTGTCTGCTCGCCAATCGGCGGCCGCACGTGCGACGGCACGGCGTCGGTCGGCACGTGGAACGCAGGGATGGATTGAGGAGCGCCCTCCAGCGAAGCAAGGTGCACAGCGGACTTTAGGCTCGGTGCTTTCGTTAGAACTCGGTGCTTTCGTTGCGCGCTTCGCCGGCATGCCGCCGCGGTCGGCGACCTTCGGGGGAGTGAAGAGCTTCCATTCCCGAGCCACGATACGCGCCGCACTTTCATCGCTGCCCAGATAATTGCCAGTCAGCGGGGCCGGTGGATGATCGATGCGCAGGTAACTCGACACGCCGAACGAGGCGGACTTGCCCACCTCAGTATCTGTCTTCGCCGCAACCGTATAAGCCGCTGCCGCTGGTTCGACCAAAGCGGGCGCAGCGAAGTGGTCCCAGATAAGGGCGCACCAGCCGGCGCAACCTACGAGGAACAGAGCGGCCGAGACGTGGAGCAGGTTTTGCTGCAGCCGATCCTTCAGCAGGACTATTCGCTGTGCCAGCGCATTCCTGGGCTTGGAACGAGTGCGAACGGCATCATAAGGCTTAGGCGCGGGCGCAATCCGCGGGACCGGATGTTCAAGCCGCCGCGCCCTCGAATCCGAGGCAAAATGGCGCGCGCGAACAGCCATGACCGGCCCTGCGGCCGGCCTGCGAATCGCATGCAGCTTTGGTCCTCGGACCGTATTAGGCAATGTCCCCGTCCCCGACGAGTGCCCAGTCTCCGCGACGACTATGTCCCCAATTTGACGCGTTACTGGCTTGCTTTAGTCTCGGGAGCCGAACAAAACGAGAAGATTCCCGGAATCCCGCAGCCCGACACCCCCCTAGGCGCGTTTTCGACCTGCTTTCGGGACGGCTGCTGATGTTTTGATCGGCCCGTGTTTCGAGGGTAGCGGTCCGATGGTAAACGGGGCGCTAAGACGCTGCCGTTCGTTCCGTAGGCGACCTTTTCGGCCAGCACCAGGTTCGATTCGTTTGTCCGCCAGCGGTATCCGACACCGAAATCGATCGGGATGGCATTGCGGAACAGTTCCCCCATGCGGGCCTGGTAGGTAGCCCCAGAGATATTAAGCGGACCGACATAACGGCCGAACGCCTGGAACCGCCAGACCTTCGGATCGAAATAGGCGATCGGAATTCCGGTGTCGTCCTGCAGGATCGTGGCGCTATGCTCGAGCAGGAAATTGCGCAGTTTGTTGAAGCGGCCGGTTTGCAGCAGATAAGAGGCGCTCTTGATGAAGCTGTCGGCGGGGCCGAGTGTGGCGCAGAACTGCAAAATGCCGGTGCGTCCGATACTGTCATCGGCAAGATTCGTGGCGAAGTAATAAAGCGTCTTTCTCGTCCCAGCGCTGTCCGAAAACACGATCTTGACGCCCCTGGCGGCGGACCTCACGCCGGGCGATAAAATATTTCCCGACTCATCAAGCCCGACGAAGCTCACCTCCTGGATCGTCTTTCCGGTACGCGCCAGGAATACGTAGAGGATCGGCAGCGTTCCGCTGACCGGAGCGCTGTACAATTGCGTCTTCATGTTCTTGGTGATGAAGAAGCTGAAGTTCAGAATCGTCCCCAGCGAAACCTCGACGCTCTGCAGCGATTGGTCGAGGCTGCCACGCGACAGGTTGGTCAGTGGCGGAACGTCGCCGACCTGCTCGAGGCCCGCCAGAACGTAGGTCGAGGCATCTGGAAAAAACGTAGTGGCGTAGAGGAAATCCGGGCCGCCGAACATATAAAGCAGCGTGTCATGCTTCTCGGTCAGGCGCTGCTGGGCGAATGCGTGAATCTTCGAAAGCTTGGCGCTCTCCTCGCGTCCAAACAGTGCATCGAAGCGGCGCGCGTGCTGTTGCCAGTGGGGATCCGAGGTCAGCCCTGCGAGCGGGGACGTCGGTGCCGGCGGCATGCCGGCGAGGAAACGCGCGGTATCGTTTGCTGCCGCGGATTCGACGCTGCGTGCCGGCGCCACGCTCAAGCTCAGCATGACCGCCATCAGAGCAGCTGCCGTGATTTTAGGCATGATTGCAGACATCACCCTACGACACCGTTTGTGAAACATCGGAGGAAGCGACATTCGAAGAGAGGCGGGATGCGTAATAAATGACAAGCCCCGCTGACATCATGGCGAAGCCGGCGAGAGATTGCAGGGGTCGATTCACCACAAGATAATACATGATGAAGAACGTCACGCCGAGGAAAATAAGCGGGGTCACCGGATAACCCCAGGCGCGGTAGGGCCGCGCCAAATTGGGGTGGGTGATACGCATCTTGATCACGCCAAGCACAGCGAAAAATGAACAGAAGGTCAGGCTGAACTGAATGAAATCCAAAACCGCTTCAAAGCTCTGGGTCAGCAGCAGGAGGCTGGAGATCACGAGCTGAAAGACAATGGCGATAGCCGGCGCGTCGCGCTTCGATTTGCGCGAGAACAGCCGCAGCAACGGCACGTCTTCCCCCATGGTCATTGTCACACGGGGGCCAATCCAGGTCATGGCGCTGATTGATGACACGAGCCCCAGTGAGATCACCGCGCCGACAACGCGGCCGCCGAGTCCGCCGAACACGTGCTTGCCGGCGACAATAGCGACATCGATTTGGCCGGCTAATTCCTTCATCGGGGTGCTGATCAGAAAGACGGCGTTGAGCGCGACGTAGAGAACGACGACGATCGCGGTTCCGGTGAACAGCGCGCGCGGCAGGTTGCGGGCGGGTTCGCGCACTTCGCCGACGATATAAGTCGCGGCATTCCAGCCCGAATAGGAATACATCACGAAAACGAGGCTGATCGCGAATGGCGCGCCGGCGATATAAGTCAGATCGGCCGCGCTCGGTGCAAATGAAATCGATTGCACGTCGCCAAACGCAAAACCGGCGATGATAAAGACAACGATGAGAGCAAGCTTGAGTGCGGTCCAGGCATTGTGATAGGCGCCGCCGAACTTGACGCCACCGAGATGAACGAGTGCCGCGAGCCAGGTGATGCCCAGCCCAAGTTGTAGTGGCGGATCTATGGGCAGTCCAAACAAGCGCTCGGGCAAATACGGCATCAAATTTGGGAGGCTGGAGGCGAAGTACTTGCTAAACGCCATCCCAGCGAGGGCGATCGGCGCCGCAAAGCCGACGGTTGCTGACAGCCAGCCGGCTACAAAGCCGAATGCAGGATGATAGATGCGGCGAAGAAAATTATATTCCCCGCTCGAGCGGGGAAGCATCGTCGCCAATTCCGCGTAGCAGAATGCCCCGCATATCGCCACGACTCCGCCGACGATCCACAGCAGTAACAAAGAGAAGCCGGACGGTATGTCACTGACCTGAAATCCGAGGCTGGTGAAGACGCCGACGCCGACCATGTCGGCGACCACGATAGCCGTCGCCGTCACCCACGACACCGTGCCGGCGGTCGCGCCGCCCGATGTGGAATCGGTCATAAATGAGCTTTCTATGCCCCGTGCGGCACCATTACAAAGGCCGGCTGGTTAAAATTCAAGGAACGCTTTTGTGTTTTCGCTAAGCACAAGGGCTTGAGCAGTGACGCTGCTTCTATGGCAAGCCTGTGTCCCTGGAACCATAATTTTTTGGGCGGTATTGGCGCGGAAAGTATCAATTATCCCGTTTCGGATCGCAACAAACGACCCAACGCACTTTTTCGCAAGCCGGTACCTTGGTCGCCCTTGGCCGTGGACTTGGATACCGTCCGTATCCGTTGCTGAACGAAAGTCAGTTTTTCCACCGCCAAAGGGCCGAGCACGAAAGGATAAAGATCGCGCAAGCCCATGCTGCGATTGATGGAATTTACCGCAAACGTGAGCGCCAGCCACGCTTCGACGAGGCGATCAATGCCGGTGTTGAGCGGGTGAAAATCGAATACCGCTCCGGGACTTTGCGGCAATTTCGGACTGACCTCGAGGCCTGCGACGTACGCAGTTTCGAGTGTGTCGATCATGTGAAAGTAGTGCGCCCAGGTTTCGGCAAAATCCTCCCATGGGTGTGCGCTCGCATACGGAGAAATGAAACGCTCCGACCAGTCGGCGACTGGTCCATTCGCATAATAGTTCTGTAGCGCCTGATCATAGTCTTGGCGTTCGTCGCCGAAAATGCGGCGAAATTCTTCGAGGTGAGGCGTGTCGGCAATGAGCCGATCCCAGTAATAATGACCGATCTCGTGACGAAAATGACCGAGCAGCGTGCGGTACAGTTCGCCCATCCGCTGCCGGAGTCGTTCGCGCTCCGCATCGTCGGCTTCGGCGAGATTGATGGTAATCACGCCGTCCGCGTGACCGGTCATGATCGGCGATCCCGACGTTTTCACATCGGCTAGAAATTGAAACGCCAGGCCATGGGGAGATTCCGCCTGAGTCTCTACCGGAAGCTGCAGCTGAAACAGCGTGTAGAACAGGCGGTGCTTGGCGCCTTCGAGGGCGCGCCATTTCTCGATGTTCTCGGCGAATGACAGGTCGGGAATCATGCGGTTGTGGCGGCAGGCGGCACAATAGGCGTCGGACGTCGATGCCGGCACGAGCCAGTTGCAGACCCCGTAAGCGGCATTGGCGCAATAGCGGTAAGCATTGCTGTCGGTGAGCGCCCGCCAGACCTTCTCTGGTGCATTGGGCGCGCTCCAGTCCGGCTTGAGCGCAGTGATGATTTCCCGTTCCGGCAAATAGCCAAGCGCCAACCCGCAGCGTTCGCAACGCGTGTTCTCGAAATAGAGCGGCTGGCCGCAGTTCTGGCACTGAAATAGCTTCACTGCATTCTCACTGGCGCAGCGCCCCAAGCGCAGTGGCCAGGGTCGCGAATCACCTAACGAGGATATAGCGGAAGGGTTCAGTATGGGCGGTTGCGGTATCCTTGAGGTTGAGTTGCAGCGGCCGTTTCGACCAAGTACAACTGCCGGCTAGCGCACGGAATTGGAGAATTTCGTGGTCTCACCCAACGACATGGCCGGCTACACCGATGCGCTCGTCGTCCTTGGCACCGCCGGCGTCGTAGTGCCGCTGGTGCGGCGATGGGGAATAAGCCCTGTGCTTGGCTACTTGGCAGCAGGCGCCGTGCTCGGGCCGCTCGGACTCGGTTCGATCGGCAAAGGGACGCCGGTGTTGTCCTGGTTCACCATCAGCGACGCCCAAAATGTCGCCGGCATCGCCGAATTGGGTATTGTCTTTCTGCTGTTCCTGATCGGTCTCGAACTGTCGCTGCCGAGGCTGTCGGCGATGCGCCGTCTGGTGATCGGCCTTGGCGGCTCGCAGGTCATTCTGACCAGTGCGTTGATCGCAGGCGCCGCGTTTGCGGCCGGGAAGAATCCGTCGGAAGCGATCGTCCTGGGCGCAAGTCTGTCGCTGTCGTCGACCGCGATTGTGCTTGAGCTTCTGTCTAATCAGGAGCGTCTCACCACCGGCGTCGGCCGTGCCAGCTTTTCCGTTTTGCTCGCGCAAGACCTTGCCGTCATTCCGATCCTGTTGTTCATCTCCATTGTCACCACGCAGTCCGGCCGCTCGGTTTTTGCCAGCCTCGCCAGCGCGCTGTTGCAGGCGGCGGCGGCGATTACCGTCATCGTCGCGTTCGGCCGCATGCTTTTGCGGCCGTTGTTTCGGTTGGTCGCGACCGCGCGCTCCAGCGAGGTGTTCATCGCCGCGGTGCTGTTCGTGATCGTCGCGGCCGGGGTGATCGCTGAGCAGGCCCGCTTGTCCATGGCGCTCGGGGCGTTCGTTGCGGGATTGCTGCTGGCGGAGACGGAGTACCGCAAGGCAATCGAAGCGACGGTGGCGCCGTTCAAAGGTTTATTGCTCGGCATCTTCTTTTTCACCGTCGGCATGAACATCGATTTCCGCGAGCTGCTGCGCGAACCGCTTCTGCTCTTCGGCAGCGTCGTCAGCTTAATCGCGCTAAAAGCGTTGCTGCTCACAGGGCTCGGCAAGCTTTTCCGCCTGTCGTGGCCGGTTGCCACCGAGACCGCTCTGCTGCTTGGTCCCGGAGGGGAATTTGCTTTCGTCGGCATCGGCATGGCTGCGGCTGCCGGGCTTGTAGAGCCGCGGCTGGCAACCCTCACCCTCGCCGTGACTTCAGTCACCATGGCGCTGACGCCGCTTCTCTCGGTCGGCGCGCGGCACCTGGCGGCCCGGCTTACCTCGAGCAAGGCCGTCGATCCCGAGCTGACGGCCCGACCGGCTGGCGGACAGCGGCACGCCATCGTGGTTGGCTACGGGCGCGTCGGTAAAGTCGTTTGCGCGCTGCTCAAGCAGCATGGCATCCCCTATATCGCGGCCGATTCCGACGCTCTGACGGTCACTCGCGATCGCCGCGACAATCATGACGTTTATTATGGCGACGCGGCCGATCCGCGCTTCCTTGAGACGTGCGGTCTCGCCAAGGCGGCGGGAGTTATCATTACCGTCCACACCGCTCGCATCATTGACGACATTGTCGAACATGTACGCGAACTCCGGCCCGACATACTCATCGTGTCGCGCGCGAGAGACGAGGCGCATGCCCGGCATCTTTACAGTCTCGGCGCCACCGATGCCGTACCGGAGACCACCGAAGCGAGCCTCCAACTCTCCGAGGCGGCGCTGGTCGGCTTGGGCGTGGCGACCGGTCTCGCGATCGCCTCGATCCACGAAAAACGCGACGAAATCCGACACGCCTTGCAGCAGGCTGCGCGCGACGCCGGACGGGACAGCATTCACGCAGTAAAGGCGAAGACACAAAAGATTCAGGGCGCGGCATAGCGCCGATGTTTCGGCCGGTGCGAAAAAAGCGCCCTATCGGCAATCGGCAGCAAGAACCGTTAAGCCGCGCCGCGGGTTCCACCCAATGGAACTTTTCCCGCGACTAGGCCGTTAGCCTGTTCAGCGCTGTGCGCGCCGCGCGCATGTGCACGACCCATTGCGGACTCGACGGAAACAGGATGCGCGCTCTCACTGTCGCGCCGGGCGTTGCCCATTCGACGCGAATTGAAGACGTTCCCGACCCACCCGCCGCCGACGGCGCGGTGCTGGTGCGAACGCTCGCGCTCGGCGTGTGCGGTACCGACCGGGAGATCGTATCCGGGCACTATGGCTGGGCGCCGCCCGGCGCGCGAAGGCTGGTGATTGGTCACGAATCGCTCGGCAAGGTGGAAGAGGCGCCCGCCGGTTGCGGCGTGGAAGTCGGTGATATGGTTGTCGGCATTGTGCGGCGGCCGGACCCCGTTCCGTGTCCCGCTTGCGCTGTCGGCGAATGGGATATGTGCCGCAACGGCCGCTACACCGAGCGCGGCATCAAGGAGCGAAACGGCTTTGGCTCCGACTTTTTCCGGATCGAGCCGGACTTCACGGTGAAGGTCGATACGGCGCTCGGGATCACAGGCGTGTTGCTCGAGCCGACGAGCGTGGTCGCCAAGGCGTGGGATCACACCGCACGCATTGGCAATCGCTCGCGATCATGGCGACCGAAAACGCTCCTTGTGACCGGCGCCGGTCCGGTCGGACTTCTCGCCGCACTGATGGGGACGCAGCGCGGTCTCGACGTGCACGTGCTCGACCATCACGACAATCTGCACAAGCGGCGGCTGTTGGATGCGCTCGGAGCGACTTATCACGTCGAGAGTCTTGAAAACTTGAACGGCTTCCAGCCCGACATTCTGATGGAATGCAGCGGTGCGCCGAGCGTCGTGCGTGAGGCGCTGGGGCGGACCGCGGCGAGCGGCATCGTCTGTCTGGTCGGCGTGACTGCTCCCGGCCATGACTTCGACATCGATGTCGGCGCGCTCAACCGGACCATGGTGCTCGACAACAACACGGTGTTCGGCACGGTCAACGCCAATCGCCTGCATTACCAAATGGCGCACGAGGCGCTGGTGCGGGCCGACAAGACCTGGCTCAATGGCCTCATCACCCGGCGCGAGCCGGTCGAGCAATGGACCCTATCGCTCGAACGGCAGCCGGACGATATTAAAGTCATCGTCGAATTCTCCTGAGCGCAATGGCCGCCCGCATCGAGGATTATGCGATCATTGGCGATTGCCGCACCGCGGCGCTCGTCTCCCGCGACGGCTCGATCGACTGGTTCTGCTGCCCACGGTTCGATTCCGAATCCTGTTTTGCTGCGCTGCTGGGCACCCCCGAGCACGGACGCTGGCTGATTGCGCCACGCGGCGACGCCCAGATCACCCGCCGGTATCGGCCGAACACCCTGGTTCTGGAAACGTCCTTCGAAACCGAGGATGGCGCGGCGACCATGATCGACTTCATGCCGTTGGGCGCCCGGCATTCGACAATTGTGCGGCTCTTGTTCGGCGTGCGCGGCAAGGTGACGATGCGAACCGAACTCATCCTTCGCTTCGGTTACGGAGCGATCGTGCCGTGGGTAACCCGGCTCGAAGACGGCGCGTTGCGCGCGATCGCCGGGCCGGACATGGTTATTCTGCGCACGCCCGTACACGTACGCGGCGAAGATATGACGACGGTCGGCGAGTTCACCGTCAACAAAGACGACATCATTCCATTCGTTCTGTGCTATCAGCCGTCGCACCGGCCGTTGCATGCCCCGATCGATCCGATGGCGGCGATGCAGGATACCGAGAGATTCTGGGTACGCTGGTCGGCGAAATGCCGCTCCGCCGGGCAATGGTCGGGAGCCGTGGTGCGCTCGATGATCACGCTCAAGGCGCTGACCTACGCCCCGACGGGGGGCATGGTTGCGGCGCCGACGACGTCGCTGCCCGAACGGCTCGGCGGCGAGCGCAACTGGGACTACCGTTTCTGCTGGCTGCGCGACGCCACGCTGGTTTTGATCGGAGCTCTGCATGCCGGCTATGTCGAAGAGGCGGAGTCGTGGCGCCAATGGCTGCTGCGTGCGGTGGCGGGCAGTCCGGAGCAATTGCAAATCATGTACGGCATTGCCGGCGAGCGGCGCCTGACGGAATGGAATGTGCCGTGGTTGCCCGGCTACGAGAACGCCGCACCGGTGCGCATCGGCAACGCCGCCCACAGCCAGCTTCAACTCGACGTCTTCGGAGAGATCATGGACGTCTATCATCAGGCGCGACGCAGCGGCCTGTCGACCAGCGAATCGGGATGGGAGATCCAGCTGGCCTTCCTCGACCATCTGAAAACGGTCTGGAAAGAGCCCGACGAGGGCATCTGGGAAGTTCGCGGTCCACCGCGGCATTTCACTCATTCCAAGGTCATGGCCTGGGTTGCCTTCGATCGCGCCATCAAGAGCGCGGAGACGTTCGGACTGGAAGGCCCGCTCGACGAATGGCGCGAATTGCGCGAGGAGATTTTTGACGAGGTGTGTGCAAAGGGCTTCGATCACGAGCTTGGCACTTTCGTGCAATCTTTCGGCTCGAAACAGCTCGACGCGAGCCTATTACTGCTGCCCAGCGTCGGCTTTTTGCCGGTGTCTGATCCGCGTATAGAAGCCACGATTACCGCGATCGAGCGACGGTTAGTGCGGGACGGCTTCGTCATGCGCTACGACACCGGTCAGGCCGACGATGGCTTGCCGCCCGGCGAAGGCGCGTTTCTCGCGTGCAGCTTTTGGCTCGCCGACGTCTACACGCTACAAGGCCGCTTTGCCGACGCCGAGCGATTGTTCACGCGGCTCATCGGCCTGCGCAACGACGTCGGTCTGTTGAGCGAAGAATACGATCCCCGCGTCAAACGGCTGGTCGGCAATTTCCCGCAGGCCTTTTCACATATGGCGCTGGTCAACAGCGCTTATAATCTGACGCGGGTAGAGAAGCCGGTCGAGCAGCGCGCGCAGGCCGAATACACGCCGCCGGAGGAGGCGGCGGCGACGGCCACTACAAAATGATACTTGGATTGCGGATCGACTGATCGCATTCGATCAGGTTGACCTGCTTGGCCTGGATCTTCCATCTGCCATCGCTACGCAACACGCGATGCCCGGCCCAGCCGGTCAGCTGCCGGGTTTCATCGCCCCAGAACTCGCTGATCAGGAAATTCGAGCGCAACATTCGGGCATCATCGCGGGCGGTCGAGAACACTTCGACGTTGCTGACAAGGCGAACGGTGCGCGATGCGGGCGCCTGCGACCAGGCAAAGCCGGTACGCATCCGATAAATGCGGTCTTCGAGCCGCCGGCGATCGTCGAACATGATCGCGATCTCGCGCCGCGGGTCGCCGGCGTTCGGGGTCGATGGCACCCAATAGACGCATTCGGATGCGTACATCGACAGCCAGTCATCGTAGCGCAGTTGGTCGAGAAACCGCGCCTCGCGCTCTAACAGCTGTCGGAATTCATCGCGAGCCGAAACGTCGGTGACGGCGCGTGCGTCATCCTGCCAATTGGAGAAGTTCTCGATCAGCTCACGATAAAGTGCGTCGGTGACATAATAGGAGCTGCGCGAAGGATCGGGCGGTGGGGCAGGTGCGTTCACGCTACGGCTCCCGCTGGATCGCGAAGTTGGCGCGCGTCTTCATCAATCGTTTCCATTCCTTGAAATGTTCGCGCATGAACGCCTCGTCGGTTGCCGGCGCGGTGATCGAGCCGTCGTCGTGCGTCTTGATCCGGTCCGGGATGCCGAGGCCCCGATTCATGTAGACCCATTCGTCTTCGATCGCCATCAGGCCGCGCTGGATCTGCTCGAAATTGGCAATGTCGTCGACTTCGCCGAAATTGGGGAAGCCCTCCTGAGTGCGCATGCGCAGCGCATTGATGTCGGTGACGGCGTCATTGCCGAGCTTGCCGTCTGCGTCGACGATCATGGTGCCGTACCAGATCGCGTTCGTCTCTTCGACGCTGACCGGCTCGAACACCTGGATGTGGTTGCCAAGGAGCGACAGGTTCGGAAACACATTGATGTTGACCGGCTCGGAGCCCGCAAGATCAAGGAGCGCAAACGCGCGGTCGCCGTAACGTTTGATGAACTCGGATTCGTAGTGCTCCATGCCGGGATGCGCGCTTTCCAGCGCCCACAGCCCGCCCGGCCGCTTCTCCAGGTTCGGCCGCTTATCCTTGAAGTGATTGCCGTGGCCGGTGTAGCGCATATACATCGCCAGCGTATCAGGCGAGTTGCGATAGTACGCCATGCCCTTGGCGTTCTCGCCGGCAAAGCGATTTTCTGTTTCCAGCAATGAGCGGTGCGAATAGGCGACGTGATAGCCGTCGCACGAATTGTCGTAGGCGAGCTTCCAGTTGCCCTTGTACCTGAAGCGGTTCGCCTCACACACCACGACTTTGCCGCCGGGATTGCGATCGAGCCACTCGTCGATGACGGTGCTGATCGGCCCGAGATGCTCGACCAGCGGCAAAGCATCGAGGTTGAGCGTGCCGAAAATGAAGCCGCGGTAGGACTCCACGCGCGGCACTTGGGCGAGGTTGTATTTCGGGTCGCGCAGATCGGCGGCGTAGCCCTCCGGCCACGGCACGCCGCGCAATCTGCCGGTGTTGAGAAAATTCCAGCCGTGATACGGGCACTGGAAAGATTTGCTGTTGCCCTTCTCCCAGCGGCACAGGGTCGTGCCGCGATGCGTGCAGCGGTTATACAGCGCGCGGATTTTGCCTTCACCGTCGCGAACAATGATCAGCGGCCGCAGGCCCATGCGCCGGGTAATAAAATCATTCGCTTGCGGAATTTCGCTTTCGTGCGCGAGATAGGTCCAGGTGCCGCCGAAGATGTGAGTCATCTCGGCTTCGAAAATAGCGGGATCGGTGTAGATCAGCCGGTGCGCGCGATCTTCCTGTACCAGATAATCCCAATCGTACAGCGCCGTGCTGCCAAGCCGGGTCGGTGGCGATCCGATCTTCTCCAGCGCGGTCATTAGCTTCTCCTTCTCTATCTTCTCAGCCGGGCTCGTTCATGACGGGAGGGCTCAGAAGAAATCGAAATATTCATTCTGCTCCCACGCGCTCGGCTCTTCGCTTGGTATGGACGTTCCGTCCTCCTCCAGCGAGCGCAGATAACGGCCGGCCTCGCTTCGCTTGAGCTTGACGAAATAGTCGATGAAAGTATCGCCGAGCGTGTGGCGGAACAACGGCTCTCTATCGAGAGCATGCAGCGCCTCCGGCAGGCTCTTTGGCAGCAGCGGGCGTTCGGCCGTGTAAGGCTCGTCGTTTGCCGGCGGCAGTGTGGCATCGTGTTCGATGCCAGCCAGTCCGGCGACGATTTGCGAAAGAATATAGAGATAAGGATTAGCCGCTGGCTCGCCGATGCGGTTTTCCAGCCGCGTTGCCGGATCGCCGGGGCCGCCGAGCACCCGGATCATGGCGCCGCGATGATCGTAAGCCCACGTCGCGCGATCCGGCGCCAACGAGTTCGGGCGGAAACGGCGATAGCCGTTGACAGTAGGCGTGGCAAAGACGGTGCCGGGCACCGCGTATTGCAGCAGACCCGCGAGATACGATTGGCCGAGCGGTGAAAGGACCTCGCCTGGTTGGTGCGGCACGAACAGATTGGCCTCGGTCGACGCATCGATGAGCGATTGATGCAAGTGCCAGCCACTCGAATAAAAGCCCTTGAGAGCGGGCCTGGACATGAACGTGGCAAAATACCCGAGCCGCCGGCAGATTTGGCGTGTGGCGGTACGGAACAGCAGCACGTTGTCGGCTGCTTCAAGTGCGGTTCGGGGGGCGAACGTGCATTCGACCTGGCCGGGGCCCCACTCGTTTTCAATCGAGCGCAATCCGAGGCCCAGTTGCTCGAAGGCTTCGCCCAGCGCGTCGAATGCCGGCTGCATCAGATCCATGTTGGATTCGGAGTGGTAGTGGTAACCGGGCTCGACGGGCCAGGTCGCGATCGGGCGGCCGCGAACGCCGGGACTGCCGATATTGTCTTCGCTCAGGTGAGCGTCGGCGACGCGCAGCAGATACCACTCGATCTCCGGGCCAATGATGCTGACGAAGCCGTACTCCTTCAGGCGGTCGAGTGCTTTGCGCAACAGCTGCCGCGGCGAGAAATGAAACGGCCGCCCGTCGTTGAAATATTCGTCGCCCAGGATCCATCCGACGCCTTGCGCCCACGGCAGCGTGCGAAAGGTCGACGGATCGGCCACAATGGTCAGATTGGGCGAGCCCGTCATCTCGTCGAGCCCCATGCCGCCGCCGCGCGTAAACGATGAGAACACGCGGGCGCCCGCGGAATCGAGCGTCGTGGTAGCAACGCCGATGTTGTAGCCGTTCGCCAAGGCCGAGATGAAAGCGGGCGCCGTCAGGGTCTTGGCCCGCGAATAGCCATGGGTGTCGCCCCAGGCGAGCCGGACAAAGCGCAATTCTTCAGTCTCGACCCGTTGAGCGATTTCGGCAGCGAGCCGTTGCTGCTCGTCGCTCCACAGTCCGTGCTTTTCAATGAACGTAACTGTCCCGCTCATGCCCGGCATTCTGGGTCGCACCGGCGGGAGGGTAGGAGACGGAGGGTCATGACGTCTTTTTATTACAGCGATATTGGGCTGCAAAATTGTTTTCTATTCAGCGTCGCTCATGCCGGCGACGAGAGGCGCGATGGCGCCTTTCCACCGCGTTATGACCGCACTTTTTGCGGGCATCCACGTCTTAACAGCCCAGCCGAAACAAAAGACGTGGATGGCCGGAACAAGTCCGGCCATGACGTTCACAAAGCGCATGCGGCCTCGGGCGCTTGCCGCAACCCGGGTAATGTCCGAGCCCTTCAGCCGCGCCTGAGAAATTTCAGCATCAGATCGGTCATGCGTCCGAACGGCGGATAGAGAAACCGCGCGCCGTTAACCCGGCTCTGCAGGAACACGCCTTTGCGATGCGAGAAGGTCTGGAAGCCGAATTCGCCGTGATAGGCGCCAATCCCGGAGGGGCCGATGCCGCCGAACGGAAGATTCTCCGCGATGAAGTGAAAGAGCGTGGTGTTGACCGAAGCGCCGCCAGACACGGTCTTGCGCAGAACCTCGTCACGGCCGGCCGCATCGGCGCCGAAATAATAGAGCGCGAGCGGGCGAGGGTGGTTGTTGACGTAATCGATGGCCTGATCGAGCGCCCGGTAGGTTTTGATCGGCAGCACCGGCCCGAAGATCTCCTCGCGCATGACGGCCAGGTTTTCACCCGGCTCGATCACCAGTGTCGGCGGCAGCTTGCGCGCTTCCGCCGCCAACGTCTCCTGCTGCGGATTGATCTCGACGACGCGGGCTCCGCTTGCCTTGGCTTCCGCGACATAGTGGGCGACGCGCCGGTAGTGCCGATCGTTGACGAGCGAGGTGTAATCCGGATTGCCGGAGAGCTTCGGATAGAATTTCTCCGTCGTGTCGACGGTCAACTTGACGAAGTCGTCGAGGTTTCGCTCCGGCAGCAGAACATAGTCCGGCGCGATGCAGGTCTGGCCGGCGTTGAGGAGCTTGCCGTAGACAATGCTCTCGACCGCGCTTGGCAATGCCGCGTCCTGGCCCAGGATGCACGGCGATTTGCCGCCAAGCTCGAGCGTAACCGGCGTCAGATTCTCGGCGGCGGCCTGCATCACCAGCCGGCCGACTGCCGTCGAGCCGGTGTAGAGCAGATGATCGAACGGAAGCCGGGCAAAGGCCTGCCCGATCTCCGGGCCGCCGACGATGGTGGCAACCTTGTCGGTTGGAAACAGGCCGGCAAGAAGCTCGGACAGAAAATCCGACGTGCGCGGCGTAATCTCCGACGGCTTCAACATTGCCCGATTGCCGGCTGCGAGAGCCGCGACCAGCGGCACGATCGCGAGGTTGAACGGATAGTTCCACGGACTGATGATGCCGACCACGCCGACCGGCTGATAGAGAATGCGGGCGGTGGCGGGCAATAATTCGAGGCTGACCGGTACCCGCTTTGGCTGCATCCAGCGGGCCAGATGGCGCAGTGTATGCCGGATCGTCGACTGCACGGGAACGATCTCGCCGAGTTCGGTCTCGTGGCGCGAGCGATTACCGAAATCCGCCGAAATCGCTTCGGCGAGGAGGCCGACGTTGCGGCTGATCGCGTCGCTGAGCATGGTCAGATCGGCGCGCCGCTCCTGCAGCGACGGGGCTCCCGCGCGCAAGAACGCCGCGCGTTGCGCATCGAAGGTGTCGCGCATTGTTGTGGGGGTTTGGGATCGGACGTCGTTCATAACGGTGGCCGCGCTGGATAGTCGGGCTGTTTTCGCGCAGCGGCTTCGATCGCCGCCATGGCGGCGAGCACGATGTGGTCGCGCCAAGGCCGCGCAATCACCTGCACCGCGATCGGCAAGCCAGCGCTCCCTCGCTCCGTTTCGCGCGCGGTCCGGTCGACCGGATCGCGGCTTGCCGGCCGATCGCTTTCTTCCCCTCGGCGGACACGCGTTACCGGCACGATTCCAGCTGGAAAGCCGATGACATTGGCGAGCGTGGTATAGGAGCCCGACACCGGCATCATCTCGGTCGCGCCATGCCGCACCGCCGGCACCGGATACCCGGGACAAACAACAAAGTCGATCGCGCCGCCAGCCGCCTGATCGAGCGAACGCAGCAGCTCGAGGCGGAAATTCCCAATCGCCTCGACTGTCTGCCAATAATCGTCGACGCTGCCGGAAGCAAAACGCCGCATGGTGGCGGCAACGCAGCGCACGCGACACACACCCGCACTTCCAGATCAGACGCCGAGATGGCGATGCAATACCTCGGGCTGCTCGCGCAGCGGCTTGGGCGGTGAGGAGTTCGACGATGTGGCCGTTGTTGATGATGTAGACGCGATCGGCGAGCGCCATCGCTGCGGAGATGTTCTGTTCCACCAGGAGGATCGTCTGCCCCGCCTCGGCGAGCTTGCCGGCAGTGGCCAGTAAGATCGCGCACGATGATCGGCGCGAGCCCTTCGAACGGCTCGTCGAGCAGCAGGATCTTCGGCTCGCGAACCAGCGCGCGCGCGATCGCCAGCATCTGCTGCTCGCCGCCGGAGAGATCGGTGCCGCGGCTGGTGCGCCGCTCCTTGAGCCGCGGGAAGATCTCGTAGATGCGCTCGAGCGGCCAGCGCTTCGGCGCCGTCAAGCCGGCGAGGATGAGGTTCTCCTCGACATTGAGGCTGCCGAAAACGCGGCGGTCCTCGTGGCACGAGCTGCATGCCGGCTTGCGCGATGGCGTGGCTCTTTTTTCCGGCGATCTCCTCGCCGTCGAGCACGGATCGAGCCGGCGCGCGGCGTAACGACGCCCATCAGGCTTTTCAACGTCGTGCTCTTGCCGGCGCCGTTGCGGCCGAGCAGCGCGACCACTTCGTTGCGCTCGACGTTGAGCGCGACATCGAACAGGATGTGGGAATCGCCGTAGTAGGTGTTCAGGCCGTTGACTTCGAGCAGGCTCATGCCGCGAGCACTCCGCCGAGATAGGCTTCCTGAACGGCCGCGTTGCTTTTGATCTCCTCCGGCGTGCCTTCGACCAGCACGCGGCCTTCCTGCAGCACGGTGACGCGCTCGGCGAGTTCGAACAGCGAATCCATGTCGTGATCGATGATGATCATGGTGCGGCCCTGGCCGATCGATTTGAGCAGCTTGACCATCTCGACGCGTTCGCGCGGGCTCATGCCGGCGAGCGGTTCATCGAGCAGGAGCAGGCTCGGCGAGCTCGCCAGCGCCAGACCGACCTCGAGCCGCCGCTTCTCGCCATAGGCGAGCTCCGGCGACCGGCACATCGGCGCGGCCGCCGAGATTGACCAGCGCCAGCGTATGCTCGACCTGCTCGGCCAGTCCGGGAAATGTTCGACAGCCGGCGCAGCAGGTCGAGGCGGAATTTTCCGCGCAGCTCGGCGAGCGCCGAGATGATCAGGTTCTCGCGCACCGTGAGCCGGGTGAACAGCTGGTTGACCTGATAGCTCTTGGTCAGGCCGAGCTGGCACACGTCGGTCACGCCCATGCCGGTGATGTCGCGGCCCTCGAACGACGATCTTGCCGGAGGTCGGCGGCACCTCGCAGGTCAGCATCTTGAAGAACGTCGTCTTGCCGGCGCCGTTCGGGCCGATGATGCCGCGCAACTCGCCGTGGTGCACCGACGAAATCGATGTCGCTGTTGGCGAGAAGGCCGCCGTAGCGTTTGGTCAGGCCGCTCGCTTCAAGAATAGGGCCTGATGATCGATCGCTGTTGCGGCGGCGGGCCGGCATTGGCGCCGCGACCGCCGTGGCGGCCGCGGCTGCTGCGGCTGTCAGCTCGTCCGCCGTCGCGGCGGGCGGAGCGGTTTGCGGCTCTTCCATGCCGTGCGCTCCGCCGCGTGGCAAACGCGAAAAGATCCACGATGCCGCCGATCAGGCCGCGGCGCAGGAAGCAGACCAGCAGCACGAAGACCAGGCCCAGCACCAGCCTCCAGGCTGGCGCCAAGGTGCAGCGTGTTCTGGAAGAAGTCGCTCAGATAGAGCCAAACCGCGGCGCCGACCAGCGGCCCGAACAGCGTGCCGGCGCCGCCGATCGCGGTCTGCATGACGAGTTGGCCCGAGGTGTCGAAGGTGAAGGCGTCCGGCGGCATGAAGCCCTGCATCACGCCAAGCAGGCCGCCGGCAAAGCCGGCATAGGCCGCGGCGATGACGAAGGCGGTGAGCTTGTAGCTGTGGATGTTGTGGCCGACGGCGGCGGCGCGCAGCGGGTTGTCGCGGATGGCGCTGAGGATGGCGCCGACCGGCGAACGCACGATGCGCAGCGCGATCACGATGCCGACGAAATACCAGAACGCGAAGAACGCGTAGAGCGACCAATCGGTGTTGAAGTGAATGGTGGTGAAGCCGAGCGGAAGCGTCGGTGTCGGCACGCCGGGCAGGCCGTTCTCGCCGCCGGTATAGTCCGAGAGCGGATTGAACTCGACGAAATAGAAGACTTCGGCGATCGCCACCGTGATCATCGCGAAATAGATGCCGGTGCGCCGCAGCGCGATCAGCCCGACCAGATAGCCGACAATCGCCGCGACGATCGTGCCGATGATCATCGAGGTGACGACGTGCGGAAAGTCGAGCGATCGTCAGCAGATAGGCGGCGACCATGCCGCCGGTGCCGTAGAACGCCGATTGGCCGAACGACAACAGGCCGGTGAAGCCGAACAGGATGTCGAAGCCGATGCCGAACAGGCCCCACACGATGATGCGGCTCATGGTCGTCGGCGCAAAGCCGAGATAGGGCAGGATGAACGGCGCGGCGATCAGGCCGATCGCCGTCAGCGCCTCGATCAAGAAGGGACTTCGGCTGCGCATCAAGCGATCGCGCTCATTCGCGGCCGGCGCGTGCCAAGAAGGCCGTAGGGACGAAGCACCAGCACCAGCGTCATCGCCACGAACAGCATGACGTAGGAATAGCCGGGATTGAACATCGACGTGATGCTGATGATTTCGCCGGCGATAAACCCGCCCAGCACCGCGCCCGGAAACGATCCGACGCCGCCGATGACGACGACCACGAAGGTCTGCACCAAAATCGCTTCGCCGACGTCCGGCGCGATCGAGACCACCGGCGCGTTGACGATGCCGGCGAAGCCCGCCGCCATCGCGCCGATGCCGAACACCAGCATGAACACTTTGTAGACATCGATACCGAGCGAATCGACCATCACCGAATCCTCGATGCCGGCGCGCACGATCATGCCGATGCGGGTGCGATAGAGCACGATGTAGAGCGCGATCAGCGCCACCGCGACAATGCCGAGCAGCGCCAGCCGGTAGGTCGGATAGAGCATAAAGCCGATCGAGGTGATCCCGACGAACGGCGGGGGCGCCGGTATCGCTTTCGACAGGCTGCCGAAGAAAAAGCGCACGGTCTCCACGAACACGATGCCGAGACCGAAAGTGACCAGCAGCTGGTCCTCGTGCGGGCGGGAATAGAAGTGGCGGATGACAACCCGCTCCATCACCACCCCGACCAGCATCACGAACAGAGAGCCGGCAATGACGGCGACGACAAAGGAGCCGGTATAGTCGTAGGCGACCC
The DNA here is from genome assembly GCA_963826945.1 of uncultured Alphaproteobacteria bacterium. GTDB lineage: Bacteria > Pseudomonadota > Alphaproteobacteria > Rhizobiales > Xanthobacteraceae > BOG-931. The sequence goes on from CAWGYY010000004.1 coordinate 84,380, forward strand.
AGCCGGCATAGCCGCCCAGCATGAACATGGCGCCATGCGCGAGATTGAGGACGCCGAGCGTGCCGTAAATGATCGTCAGGCCGGACGAGATCAGCGCCAGAAGGGCGCCGAGCACCACGCCGTTGAACACCTGCGAAATAAAATTGGCCCAGTTGATCACGCCGTCGCCCGCAATCTGTTGCGCCGCATTTCTCGCCGTTCTCCGACCGCGCGTCCTGCAACAGACAAGTGGCCGGGCTTCAAGAAGCGAAGACGGCGCTTCGCGCCTTGGACCCGGCCGGCACTCGATAAAGGGCCTTCTCCGCATCAGCGACGCGGAGAAGGCGTTTCGTGGCCGTCAGCTATAGTCGCCGAGATGACAGCCGAACGCGTCCGGCTTCTGCATCAACGGCTCGCCCGGAACGACTTCGAGGACCTCCCAGAAGTCCTCTTTGTTCTTCATGTCCTTCGGCGCCTTGCCGCGGACGATGACGACCGGACGGACCAGTTGATGATCCTCGGGGCGGAAATGCACGTTGCCCACCATGGACGGGAAGGTCTCGCCCTTCTCGTACTGCTTGATGACGGACGGCGGGTAGAAGGTGCCGGCCTCGGACACCATGCGCGCCCAGATGGCGAATTGCATGTAGGCGTTTTCGGCGCCCCATTCGGGCCGATAGCCGTACTTCTTGTTGAAGGCCTCGACGAACATCTTGGCCAGCGGATACTTGTCCTCCAGCGTCCACCAGAAGTCGGTGGCGGCGAAGACGCCTTCGGTGAGCTCCGGACCGACTTCCTTGGCGAGGAACGGGATCTGGTAGGGAATCACCATCTTCATCTTCGGCGTGAGACCGAACTGTTTGGCCTGCTGGATCGACAGCACGGCGTCGCGGCCCCAGTTCACGTTGACGATGACGTCGGCGCCGGAATTGGCGATATTGGTCAGATATTGGCTGAAATCCTGGGTGCCGAGCGGCGAGACCTGGTTGGTCACCATGGTCCAGCCGCCATTCGCGGTCAGATAGTCGTTCACCGACTTGGTGACGGTGTGACCGTAGGTGTAGTCCGGCGTCATGAACGCCGCCTTTTTGTTCTTGCCGAAATTCTTGACCAGCACCGGGCCGATCGCATTGGCGGCGGTCTCGCCATAGAAGCACTGGCGGAAGCTGTAACGCACACAGTCCTTGCCGGTGGTGTCGTTAGAACCGGAAATCGCCACGAGGTAGAGTATTTTCTCACGCTCGGCGAACTTGTTGAGCGCTACCGCCACCGCCGATGAGGTCGAACCGGTCATGGCGACGATCTTGTCGTCGTTGATGAAGGTCTGCTGCTCCTGCACCGCGTTGTTCGGCTTGGCGCCGGAATCGGCGACGACCAGCTTCACCTCCTTGCCGAGCACGCCCTTGGTAACCTTGGGCGCGATCTTCTTGATCAGTTCATGGCCCTCGTTGATGTGCTCGACGGCAAGCTGCATGCCCTTGAGCTCGTCTTCGCCCTGCACCGCGTAGGCGCCGGTGCGCGGCACCGTAGCGCCGATGGTGACGGACGAGCCGGCCGAGCCGGCCGGCCAGGTCCCGAGCGGCGGCTGATCCTCTGCAAAAGCGCTGCGCATAAAGCCAAAGCGGCCGGGCGCGCCAATGGACAGCGCCCCGACGCCGGCGCCGGTTGCGACCGCTTGACGCAGGAGACGGCGCCGGGAAATCGCAATGGAAAAACGCTTTTTGTCCGTAGTCATAACGGGCTCCCGTGTTTGTGAATTCTCGGGTTGGGAGTGTGACCGTCTTTAGTAGGGGTGGCTTTAATCGCTCTTATTGATCCAGATTACGAATATGAACATCACCGTCAGGCCCGTTCCCGGGCATCGGCAGAGTCATGCGACCAAAGACATTTGGCGCGACGATCCGTTCGTCACGCGGGTCCGAAATTTCACCGACCTGACGCTCCCGGATCTGCAGAGCCTGCGCGCCGTGATCGACACCGAGCTGACGGTCGCCAAGCGGCGCGATCTGGTGATGGACGGTTACGAATTCTGCAAACTGTGCTTCGTCAGGGACGGCTTTGCCGCGCGCTATAAGCTCCTGCGCAACGGCAAGCGGCAGATCGTCAACTTCGTGCTGCCGGGAGACATCGTCGGCCTGCCCGGCAGTTTTCTCGACCGCGCCGCCAACTCGGTCATCGCCGTCACCGAGATGACGTTGCAGGTGTGTTCGCTCGAAGCCTTCGTCGCGCTCTGCTACCGGCGGCCGAAGTTCGGTCTGGTGCTGAGCTGGCTGGCGGCGCAGGAAGCGGCCAATTGCGTCGAGCGCGTCATCGATATCGGCCGCCGCACGCCGATCGAGCGGCTGGCTCATCTGCTGCTCGAACTGCATTCGCGGCTGACGGTGGTCGGCAAAGGCGAGGAATTTGCGTTCACGCTGCCGTTCACGCAGGAGATGATGAGCGACGCGCTCGGCTTGAGCGTCCCGCATCTCAACCGCATGCTGACGAAACTTCGGACCGAAGGCATGATCGCGGTGAACGAGCGGCGCGTGGAGTTCATCGACTTGCGGGCGCTGCAGCTGCTCGCACAGTTTCAGCCGATCCAGCCGGCGCGCATGCCCAGTTCCGATGCAATCGTGATGGATCGAGCAATTCGCGGCGCTTAGCCGTGCAGCTTGCGCAACTCCGTCTTCAACACCTTGCCGTAATTGTTCTTGGGCAAGGCATCGAGGAAGACATAGCCGCGCGGCCGTTTGAAGCGCGCGATCGCGGATAAGCATAGCTGGTCCAGTTCTTCCGGCGACACCGGCCGTTCCGTTCGCGCCACCACGCAGGCGACGACTTCCTCGCCCCAGTCGGCATGCGGCCGCCCGATCACCGAAACCTCCAGCACGCCGGGATGGCGCAGCAGCACCTCCTCGACTTCGCGCGGATAGATGTTGCTGCCGCCGCTGATGATCAGATCTTTCGAGCGGTCCTTGAGCGTCAGGAAACCTTCCTCGTCGAATGCGCCCATGTCGCCGGTGTGCAGCCAGCCGCCGCGCAGCGTTTCCGCGGTTGCCGGCGGATTTTTCCAGTAGCCTTTCATCACCACTTCGCCGCGGACCAGCACCTCGCCGATCTCACCGGCAGGCAACGGTCGGTCTTCATCGTCGGCAACGCGCACTTCGACATTAGTGCGGGGAAGTCCGACCGAGCCCATGATCTCGCGCCAGCGCGGCCGCGTGCGGTCGGCGTGCATGGCCTTTGTCAGCGCGGTGATGGTCATGGGCACTTCGCCTTGGCCGTAAATTTGCGCGAATTTTGGCCCCAGCAAATCCATGGCGCTCGACAGGGTTTCGAAATGCATCGGCGCGCCGCCGTAAATGATGGTGCGCAAACCGCGATGATCCGCGGCGGCGAACCCCGAATGATTGATGAGGCGGCTCACCATAGTCGGCGCGGCAAAGAAACTGACATTGCCGTGGACCGGCAACAGCGCCGCGATTTCTTCCGGATCGAAGCCTGCGCTTTCCGGCACGATGGTGGTGGCGCCCATGGCGACGTAGGGCAGGCCGTAACAGCCCGAGCCATGCGACATCGGCGCTGCATGCAGCACGCAATCGCCGGCGCTCACCGGTTCGATCTCGGCGAAGTAGCCGAGCGTCTGCTCCATCAGATTGCGATGGGTGAGCATCGCGCCCTTGGGGCGGCCGGTGGTGCCGCTGGTATAAAACAGCCAGGCCAGATCGTCGGGCGCGCGTGGCGTCACATCGATACCGTCGCCCTGATAGAGACTGCGCCACTCGGCGCTGCCGGTCGCGATGGTGCGGCCATGCGGAGCGACGTCGTCGGCGCGGTCGGGGCTTGCTAGAATGAGCGAAGCTTCGGTGTCGCCGATGATGTAACCGAATTCCTCGCTGTGCAGTTTGGCGTTCATCGGCACCGCGACCAGTCCGGCATGCCAGATCGCAAACAACGCTTCGAGAAATTCCGGCCGGTTGGTCATGGCGATCGCCACCCGGGCTTCCGGCCCGCACAACGCGCGGAGGCTGCCGGCCAGCGCACGCGAACGCGCTGCCCATTGCCGGTAGGTCGCGTATGTCGAGCCGCCGAGCGCAATCGCCGGACGCTCCGGCGCAGCGCGTCCCCATTTCTCGACCCAGCTCGCGAGGTTCATCGCGCGCCTCGCCGCGGCGCCGGATCAGGGGGCGGGCTTGGCGTCGATGAGCACCGCCGCGAGCAGGCAAGGCTTGCCGCTGCGATTGACCCACGCATGATTGGTGCCGCGCTGGACGATGCAGTCTCCGGCATGCAGCTCGACCTCGCCTTCTTCCATGAGCATATGCATCGAGCCTGAGATTACCACCAGATAGTCGATCGAGTCGGTCTTGTGCATGGTCGGGTGCTTGGCCGAGTCCGTGGCGCTCGGCTTGTTCGTGCTGCCGAGATGGCCGAAAGCCGCGTCGGGATCGATTTTGGTGCTGGCGCTCTCGGGTGGAATTTCAACGACGCGGAAGATGGTGCCCGACGGCGTCGGATCGTGACGCATCGGCCGCAGCGAACGGTCTTTCGCGCCGTCGATTGCTGACCGGCATTTCGTCGGTGACCCAGAGTTCAGTGACGCCGAGGCCCGGCCAGCCCTTGATCTCGGTGGCGTTCGGCGCGTGGTCGTCGATCATGACGATCGCCTTGCCGGCGGCGTTGTGGCCGGTGACGAAGCGGCGGATTTTCTGCACCATGATGTGTCCTCCCGGATTGTTCGGTTGTCTCAAGCGCGCACGATGCGATTGCGCAGCACCCCGATCTTCTCGACTTCAAGCTCGACGACTTCGCCGGGCTCGACATAACGTCCGGTCTCAAGCCCGGAGCCGTTGCCGACCGTGCCCGAGCAGAACATCTCGCCGGGGCGGATGGTCTCGCCGCGTGAAACGAACGCGATGCAATCCTCATATTTCCAGTGCATCTCGCGCGAATTGCCGCGGCCACGTTCCTCGCCGTTGACGCGGACGATCATCTCCAGCGCGTAAGGGTCGGGGATTTCGTCGGCGGTGACGATGCAGGGCCCGACCGGATTCGAGTTGTCGAAATCCTTGCCCTTGCCCGGCCCGAGATTGCTCAGCATCTCCAGGCTTTGCTCGTCGCGGGCGGAAAGATCGTTGAAGATGGTGTAGCCGAAGATGTGGGCGCGGGCCTTCTCCTTGGGGATGTCGCGGCCGGGCGTCCCGATCACGCAGGCGAATTCCAGCTCGTAATCGATCGTCTTTGAATAGGCCGGCCAAGCCACATCCTGACCGGTGCCGCAGACGGCGAAACGGCTCGGTTTGTAGAAGCTCGGCCGTTCGTACCAGATTTTCGGCGGCTTAAAGGCGCCCTGTTTTTCCAGTTCGCGCAGCGCCTTTTCCGGATCGGGCGCGGTGGCGGTCCGCATCCGCTGTATCTGCGTGAAGGCCTGAATCAGATGTTTCTCGAAGCAGAGGAAGTCGCGCATCTGTGGCGGCGCCGGTAGCGGCGCGAGCAACTTGACCGAGGCGGTCTCGATCATCCCGCGCCCGGTGCGTTGTGCGTCGGCGACGATCTCACGGGCGCGATCAAGAGCGGCGGGGCCGCCTTCGATCAGCGCCTGCATGCTGGCGAAGGCCGGACCGGCAGTCGTTTCGTGCGGCGATGAAATCGACAATTCGGCGGTCGCCGTCGACCAGCGCGCCCAAGCGTTGCGCCCCCGAGGCGGAAAAAGTGACGAGCCTCATCGGTCATCCTCCCGGCATTCGATCGCGGTTTGCCACGATCTTCATCGTTTGTATTATTGTAGTTCATTGAATGTTGAAATTGGGGTAGAGTCAAGAACGCGCGGGGTAGCTCCGTTGTGACGCGGCGCTTTGCGGTCATGGAGATGCGCTCGGCATGAAGAGCAAGAATGCACTGGCGCGAAAGGCGGCGCCGCGCCGCGGCGCCGCGAACTAAGCCTGCGGCGCGCGCGGCTCGCCGCATTGAGCGATCGCCCCGCCGGCGCGGCGATACGACGCGGCTCGCGATCCTCAACGCCGCCGAGCGCTGCTTCGGCGAAGCCGGCTTCGACGGCGTGTCGCTGCGCACCATCACCGAAGTTGCCGGTGTCGATCTTGCGCTGGCCAACTATCACTTCGGCAGCAAGGACAATCTGCTGCGCGAAGTGATCGCGCGGCGGGCGCGCATCGTGCACGACGACCGGGTTCGCGCGCTCGAAGCGGCGCGGCATGAGGCCGGCGTCACGGTCGCCGTCGATCGAAGCGATCGTGACTGCGTTTCTCGAGCCGCTGCTTCGCCGCCTGATCGGCGGCGACCGCGGCTGGCGTCACTACGGCAGTCTCGCCTCGCAGCTCGATGTGCTGCCGCAATTCGTCGGTCTCACCAGCGAGGTGCTCGACCCCACGGCGCTGCATTTCATCAACGCGCTGCGCCTTGCGCTGCCTAAAGCACCGGCGCGATCGATCTATTGGGGTTACATGTTTTTGATCGGCTCGATGGTTCAGGTGATGTCGGCGACCGGCCGCATCGAGCGGCTATCCCGCGGGCTGTGCCGATCCGACGATATTGAGGGTGCGCTGCGCGAGTTGGTTCCGTTCGTCAGCGCCGGGCTGCGGGCTTTGCAATCCAATCCGGATGATAGAAATGCCGGGCGTAAGGCCGCCATCAGCGGTTGACGGCCCGGCGTGCGGGCCGTTAGCCTCACCGACCATGATCACTTATTCCAACGCGGGCGTTGCCGTTCGCGCCGACATTGTCGACGCCCACAATGTCGCGTGGGGTCGTATCGCCCGCGCCGGCACCTGGTTCGACGGCGCGACCCGCGTCGCCATTGCCGCCGAGACCCGTCACGCGCCGCAATGCGCGCTGTGCAAACGCCGGAAGCAAGCACTGTCGCCTTATGCGATCAGCGGCCAGCATGACAGCCTCGGGATCTTGCCGGAGCGAGTCGTCGAGCAAATTCACCGCATCGTCAGCGATCCGGGCCGGCTGACGCGGACGTGGTTCGACGGAATTATCGCGTCGGGAACGTCAGACGCCGAATATGTCGAGATTGTCGGCGTGGTCGCCACCATCGTCTCGATCGATACCTTTTGCCGTGCGATCGGCGTGCCGCCACACGCTTTGCCGCAGCCGGTGCCCGGCGAACCGCACCGCCGGCGCCCGCGGACGGCGCATCAGCGCGGCGAGGCCTGGGTGCCGATGATTCACCCCAAGGACCTCGAGGGTGAGCTCGACACCGAAGAAGAAAGGGCGCTCGCCAAATATTGGGGCGGCGTCCTCGCCAACATCAGGCGGGCGCTGTCGCTGGTTCCCGAAGAGGCTTATGCCTGGTTTCAGTTGGTCGAGATCCAGTATTTGCTCGGCAAATGGATGCGCGACTTCGCCAACGAGTATCGCGCCATTACTCATGCGCAGATCGAATTGATTGCGGGCCGTGTCTCGGTCCTCAATCAATGTTTTTATTGAACCACCTCGCATGCGGTCTTGCTCCGTGAGAGCAGTAAAACAACAGGCGGGAATTACGATCTGAAGCTGCTCACCGGGGAAAGCGGCGACGGCAATATCCCCCACGGCGCACTGCTCGTTCAGTTCGCCGAAGCCGTGCTCGGCGACGACGATGCGCGGCTCGCCGCCATCCAATCCGAAATTCGCAGCACAATGGGCGACGCCGCCTTGGTCGATGCGGCCGCGATCGCAGCCACTTTCAACGCCATCGACCGCGTCGCCGATTCGACCGGCATCCCGATCGAGGACAACAAGGCGGAGGTGACGGCCGACTTTCGCGCCGCGCTCGGCATCAACGCCTTCGCCGAAAATCGCGGCGAAATCGCCGATCCGCGCGACCGCAAAGCCAGAGCTTAGTCCCGCTGCCTTCCCGCGGGCGTGGCACCGCCTGATCCGCTCAGATAAACTTTGGCCGGGGCGACATCCTCTGCGAGAGCCGGGAGGAAACCATGAAGCGCTTGGCCTTGATCGCGTTGACCGCCGTGACGGCATTGGGCGGGTTGATCGTCGGAACACTGATAGGATCTCATTCCATGAGCAAAGAGCCACGCTTCCCGCAACTGACCATGGAGCAGCTCACCGACAAGCAAAAACCGCTCGGCGAGCAGATCATGAAGATTTCGAGCGTCGGCCTCGGCGGTCCGTACAACCCGATGCTGCGCAGCCCGGTGCTCGGCCAACGGATGTTCGACCTGCTGCATTATCTGCGCTGGGAAACTTCGGTGCCGTTGAAGCTCAACGAGTTCGCGATCCTGATCATCGGGCGGCAGTGGCGTTCCCAGGTGGAGTGGTTTGCGCATGCGCCGCTCGCCATCAAGGCCGGGCTGTCGCCGGACATCGTCGCCGAACTCAAGGCCAACAAGCGGCCGTCGAACATGCCGCCGCAGGAGGCGGTGGTTTATGACTTTGTCACTGAGCTGACGACCAAGCACGTACTCTCAGACGAGACGTTCAAACGCGCGAAAGAGCTGCTTGGCGAGCAGCAGGTGGTCGATCTGACGGCGGTCGCCGGCACTTACATCGCGGTCGCGATGCAGCTTGCCATGGCCGAGCAGAGCGTGCCGCCCGGCAAGGAGGAGCCGTTCAAGCCGGGGGAGCCGTGAACCGCTCACGCGATGGAGATCGCGATCTTGCCGAAATGCTGGTTCGCCCGCATCAATGACAATGCTTCGGCGATTTGGTCCAGCGGGTAGGTCTTGTAGATCGGCAGCGACAGCTTGCCGGCCTCGACCGCCGGCCACAGGTCGGCGCGCAGCAGGCGATTGATCTCGCCGATTTCGTCGAGCGAACGGGTGCGGAAAGTCACGCCGATATAGTCGATGCGCTTGAGCGCGTGGACATCGAAGTTGAACTCGCCCTTGTTGCCGCCGAGACGGCCGACATTGACGATGCGGCCGAGCACCGCTGCCGCTTCGAGATTCTGATTGACGACACTGCCCGATATCATGTCGACGATGACATCGACACCCTTGTCGCCAGTCGCTTTCCTGACTTCCTGCGGCCATTTCGGGTCGCTCGAATCGAGCGCGAGATCGCAGCCGAATTCCTGGAGCCGCGCCCGGCGTTGCGGATTGGTTGAGGTGCCGATCACGAGCGATGCACCCATCAGCTTGCCGATCTGCATGCCCATCAGGCCGACACCCGAACTTGCGCCCTGCATCAGCAGCGTCTCGCCGCGCTTGAGCCGTCCGGCGGTCACGATGGCGTTGTGCATCGTCTGCAGCGCCACCGGCAGGCAGGCCGCTTGCTCGTAAGTCATGTTGTTGGCCGGTATCCGATGCACGCGCCGCGCGTCGGTGACGACGTATTCGGCGAATCCGCCGGCGGCCGAAGCCAGCACCCGGTCGCCGGGCTTGACGCCGGTGACGCCGCTGCCGATCGCCTCGACTTCGCCAGCGCATTCCAGACCGAGTCGCGCTCCGCCGCCGCGCGAAGCCGCCAGAAGATCGGCCCGGTTGAGGCTTGAGGCGCGCGCCCGGATCACCACTTCATTTGCTCCCGGCTCAGGTTTCGGCAAATCCCGAATTTCGGCACCGTTCTCACCGGCGACTGCAACTTTCACGGCGGTTCTCCATTTACTCAGATTGATGGGCTACTGCCAAAGCCACAGCGATAGTGCAAACAACAATGCCGCGGCGAACAGCCAGCCAAAGATCAGCTTGTTATAGCGCGCAAGCCAAAGCGGTAGATAGATATCGAAATTGTCAGTGCGCTCGTCGGTATAGCGAGCGGCCACGCCGGTCAGCGGGCAGCGCCATCCGTTGGCGACGAGGATCGCGATCTCGATCAGCACGATGATCACGAGAATGCCGACGGCGCGAAACCGGCCCGACCACGCAAATACTGGCAAAGCCAGGATGCATCCAGCGAAAAATGCCCAAGCCGCCGTGTGGATGATCTTGATGGCGCGAAGCGCAACAGCCCCGCTGAAAAGAGGCGCCATACAGTTGCTATGGTGCTAGGCCCGCGTTGATTCGGTGTCACTGCGCCCTTGCCTTGGCAAGTTTGCCAGAATGGGCATGGCGGCGAACATGATGAGCAATAGAACATAAACCAGACCTGCAGGCCGGGCGAGATGGGCGATCTGCTGTGCCGGCGTCAGACCGCGCAGGAAGCCGCCGACGGCGAAGTCGGCAAGCTGCTGAAGAAACAAAGCCCCCAGCCCCATCCCGGCAAGCGACCTGATGTCGGCGTTCAATCTCAGTCTTGTCGGAAGTTGGCGGGCGGCCAGCACGATCGCGACGAGAAGAAACGGCGCCTCGCATATGACCGCCATGGTTTCTCCAAGTCTCGGCTCCAGCCAGAACACCCGAATGGGACCGAGCAAAAAACCAACGCCGAACACGATTAGAAAATAGACCACCGCTGCCGCGACAATCCGCATGTTCGGACGCCCTTTTAATTTTCGATCTGCGCCGCGTATCGGCTGGCAAGGTACCAATTCAACGATGACGTCGTCCGTCAGGCAGTGCCCCACACCTCCCGTGCGGTATCGACTACGAGCTTTAGTTTCGCGGTCTCGTCGTCTACCGTCATGGTCTGGCCGCCGATGCCGCTGGAAAAACCGCACTGCGGCGACAGCGCGAGTTGCTCCAGCGGCGCGTAGCGGCTCGCCTCGTCAATGCGCCTCTTAAGCTCGTCTTTGGTTTCCAGTACCGGACTCTTGGTCGTCACCAGGCCGAGCACCGCGATCTTGCCTTCCGGCAGGAAGCGCAACGGCGCGAAGCTACCCGCGCGCGGCGAATCGTATTCGAGGAAATAGCCGTCGACTGCGATCTCGTTGAAGAGAAGTTCGGCGACCGGGTCATAGCCGCCCTCGGCAACCCAGGCGCCGGCGAAATTGCCCCGGCACAGATGCATGCAAACCACCATGTCGGCGGGCCGGCCGGCGATGGTATCGTTGAGAAGCCGGGCGTAGGTCTTCGGCAGCGTGTCCGGGTCTTCGCCGATATTGCGTACCTGCTTTCGCAGTTCGGGGTCGCACAAATAGGCGAAATTGACCTCGTCGATCTGCAAGTAGCGGCAGCCCGCTGCGGCGAGGTCATGGATTTCCTCGCGGTAGACGCGGGCCAGATCGGCGTAGAACTCCTCCATGTGCGGATAGGCTTTGGCGTCGACGGCTCCGCGGCCGCCGCGGAAATGCATCGTCGTCGGCGACGGAATGGTGATTTTCGCTGCGCTATGTGCGACCGATTTAAGAAATTTGAAATCCTCGACAAAGATGCCCGCCGGCCGAGCAAGCTTGCCGGTCACCTGCAGCGATGGCGGCGAGTGGTCGCGCGAGCCGGCCGCCGAATGAAAGCGTACCGTGAGCTTGGCTTCGACCTGTTCCACGTTCTGGAATTTCAGCAAAAAGTCGCGCTGCCAGAACGTGCGGTTATATTCGCCGTCGGTAACGAGTTTGAACCCGATGTCCTCCTGCAGGCGCACCACGTCCCGGATCGCGTCATGCTGGATGCGTGCGAGTTCGGCCGCCGGGATGTCGCCTTTCTCCGCGCTTTCCCGGGCGCTGATCAGCGTATCGGGACGGATCAGGCTGCCGACGTGGTCGGCCCGGAACGGCGGTTTCGTACGCGCGAGCATGGATCATATGCCTTTTTGAGCGGTTTAAACGGTCATGCCATCGGTGTAAAAGGAAGGCAAATATCGCATGAGGTTTGCCATGCTCGCAGACATTGTCCCGCAATCCCTGGGTTACGTCGGCGTGCGCGCCAAGGATTTGGGCGATTGGGCGAGCTATGGCTCCGGCCTGCTCGGCTTGCAGCGCATCGACAAATCGCGCTCGACGCTTGCGTTCCGCATGGACGACCGCAAGCAGCGCATCATCGTCGATGCTGACGGCGGTGAGGGCATCGGCTTTTTCGGCTGGGAAGTGGCCGATGCCGGAGCGCTCGACGGCCTTGCCGCGCGCCTCGAAACCGTGGGAATCAAAGTTGCGCACGGAGCGCGCGCACTTGCCGACGAGCGGCACGTGAAAGACCTGATCGTGCTCAACGACCCGCAGGGCAATCGGCTGGAGATTTTTCACAGCGCTGAAACGACGGCCGAGCCGTTCAAGGCCGGGCCGCTCGATCTCTGGATTCCGCACCGGCCCATTGGGGCTCGGCCACGTGGTGATGAACGTCGACAGCGCGGACACGATCGAGCGGATGACCGCGTTCTATCGCGACACGCTGGGCTTCCGTTTGACCGACTATTATTCGCATCCATTCATAGCCCGCTTCCTGCATCTCAACCCGCGCCATCATAGCCTTGCTTTCGTCCAGTCCGGCAAGAACGCGGTGCATCACCTCATGATGGAGCTCTTTAGCTTCGACGACGTCGGCCAGGGGTACGATCTCGCATTGAATGAAGACCGGGTCGCGGTGACGCTCGGGCGGCATACCAGCGACTTCCTCACTTCATTTTACAGCCTCACGCCGTCAGGATTCATGGTCGAGTACGGCTGGGGCGGACGGTTGATCGACGTCGACACCTGGCAGGCCTACGAGCGCAAGGAAGGGCCGAGCATGTGGGGCCATGACCGCAAGTGGCTCTCGGCCGAGGATCAAGCGAAGGCGCGGGAGCTGCGGCTCTCAAACGCAGCCAACGGCTTTCGCCGGCCGGTGCAGGTGATCGAGGGCAATTACGAGGTGATGCCGGGCGTTTGCCCGTGGTGGGACAGCGTTAAGGCGCGTACCGCCGCGCAGTGACTAATAACTGGCGGCTCCACAAGCTGGTGACTGCGACGTTCCGCCAAGATTTTGAGCGAAATGTCTAAAGCCGCGCGTGACGTGACGTGTGCGCTGATCGCGGTCGCGGCCGTTGTTGCGGCTTCCGCTCTGGGCCAGATCGCGACATTTCCCAACCTCGTTCCCTGGTACGCCTCGCTGCAGAAGCCTGGCTTCAATCCGCCGAACTGGATCTTTGCGCCGGTCTGGACCGCGCTTTACGCACTGATGGCGTTCGCGCTGTGGCGGATTCTTCGCCTTCCGTCCGGCACTGCGGGACGCACGCCGGCTGTCGTGATCTTCGGCGCGCAGCTTGTGCTCAACGTGGTCTGGTCGTTTCTATTCTTCGGCGCGCATAGTCCGCTGCTGGGGTTGTTCGACATCGTACCGCAGCTGATCTTTATTCTCGCAACGCTCGCGCTGTTTGTCCGGCTCGATGCTGTCGCCGGCTGGTGCCTTGTTCCTCTGGCACTCTGGGTCGCGTTCGCCGGCGTTTTGAATTATTCAATATGGTCGCTCAACGCTTGAACGGTGAATTGCGGAGCGCCGACGGATAGTCGGCGATCGCGCGGCGGGGTCGAGACAAATGAGCAAAGATCGCCTGGCCGCGTTCAGTGACGGCGTCATCGCCATCCTGATCACCATCATGGTGCTGGAATTGAAAGTGCCGAGCGGCGCTGACTGGACGGCGTTGCAGGGATTGGCGCCGAGTCTGCTCGCTTACGTGCTGAGCTTTGTCTATCTGGCGATCTACTGGAACAACCATCACCACCTGCTGCACACGGTCGTGCACGTCAACGGACTCATTCTCTGGGCCAATTCTCATTTGCTGTTCTGGCTGTCGCTGGTTCCCGCGGCGACGGCGTGGATGGGTCAAAACCTTTCGGCTCCGTTACCGACAGCGGTCTACGGCATCGTGCTGCTGATGCCGGCCATCGCCTATTACCTCTTGCAGCTCGCGATCATCCACAAGCAGGGATCGCAGTCCGTACTTGCCAAAGCGCTCGGCAGCGACATCAAAGGCAAGATCTCGCCGGTACTTTATGGGATCGGAATTGTGCTGGCGTTTGTCAGCCCCTGGGTATCCGTCGGGATTTACGCTTTGGTCGCGATCATGTGGCTCGTTCCCGACCGGCGTATCGAGAATGCCATCAGTCGCGAGTAGGTGGCAGTCTGCGTATTTGGCGACCGGAAAGATTCGCGATGCCTCGGAGTTCATTATTATTGCGGGCCACTTTGCTGGGTGCGATTGCAACGAGCGCAGTGGGCACCGCATCCGCCGAAACCTGGCGCACCTATCACAACGATCGCTACGGCACCACCATCGAATACCCGGGTCACTTTCGGCCCGGAAATCCCCCGGACGCAAATGACGGCTTGGCGTTTACGAGCCCGGACGGTGCCAGTTTCTCGGTGTTTGCGTCATACAACGCGCTCGACTTCGATCTGGCGGGCTATCAGGATTTTATCGTCAAAGATTTAGAGCCCGGCAGAGTCATTACTTATCGGGCGCACGGCCGCGATTGGTTTGTGATTTCGGGAACGGCCGGCGCCGACGGCGTATTTTATGAACGGTATCTTCTGTCGCACGGCGGCGAGATGACCGAAGGTTTTGTCATGTCTTATCCGAGCCGCCTGAAGCAGAAATATGACCCAGTCGTCGCGCGGATGGCAAAATCGTTTAGACCAGGCGAAGGTTACCAAACTCCGCCCAAGCGTTGATGATGTCTACTCCGGTTTGAACGAGAGTGGGCGCATTCGTATCCGTCCCGGTTCAAGCACCGTGAAGTGACCGGCCCAGTCGGCTCGCTCTCTAATCCGCGCGGCGAGCGCAGACCCAACGTTGGAGGCTGGTGGCATCGGCAACCGAACGAGAATGACCCCGCATGATGCCGGCAAGCTGGCGTGCCACGCAAGCTCACCGAAATCCTTGTCGAAGGTTAGAACGATCCGCTCTTCGCGTGCGGCCTGCGCAAGTACGTCCTCGTCTTTGCTGCCGGGTGCAGCGGTCCGAACCCAAACAACATCGTGCCCGGCCATTTGCAGTTCAGTAACAGCACTTCCCGGGAAATTTTCATTCGCAAGAAAGCGCATACTATGCTGCGCTCGGATAAACCTTTTCGGACCTCAGAACATCCCGAGCATAAGCTAGGCACGCGGCCAAGTCTTCGCGGGAAAGTCCCGTGTAATTGCGCAAAATGTCGGCCTCAGTCCACCCCTCGGCCATGAGGCCAATGATGAAATCAACAGAAAGACGGGTGCCGCGAATCACCGGTTTGCCCGCTAAAATTGCGGAATCAAGCACGATACGCGGAGGTTCGGTCATCGTGTTGCTCCATGAAGCTAGCTGTCAGCTGGGACTAATTTATCTCATTGTCCGAGGCATCGAAAGTAGCTGATCAGACTTGCACCAGGACGTTGCTGAACTGCCAGGGGTCGTCCTGATCGATGCTCTCGGGGAACAGGCCGGGGCGGCCGTCCAACGGCGTCCACTCGGTATAGCGGCCGACCACCGGCCCGAGATAGGGCCGCTGAACTTCGAGGCAGCGGCGGAAATCCATTTCGTCGGCTTCGACGATGCCGCGGTCGGGATTTTCCAGCATCCAGACAATGCCGGCAAGTACTGCCGAGGTGACCTGCAGACCGGTCGCGTTCTGATAAGGCGCGAGCCGCCGCGTTTCCTCGATGGAAAGCTGCGAGCCGTACC
The DNA here is from genome assembly GCA_963826945.1 of uncultured Alphaproteobacteria bacterium. Classification (GTDB taxonomy): domain Bacteria; phylum Pseudomonadota; class Alphaproteobacteria; order Rhizobiales; family Xanthobacteraceae; genus BOG-931. The sequence continues at coordinate 99,749 of CAWGYY010000004.1, forward strand.
AATAGGCGTTTTTCGCGTGCCCGTAGAGCAGCACGCCGAGCTCATCGACGCCGTCGACGATTTCGTGCTCGTCGAGGATCTTCCACTCCGATTGCGGTTGCCAGGCGGCGCCCGCCATCTCGTGCAGCGACAGCACCGCATCGTCGCACGGGTGATAGGCGTAGTGGCAGGTCGGCCGATAGACGACGTTGCCGTTCTCGCGCAGCGTAAAATAGTCGGCGATCGAGATCGACTCGTTGTGGGTGATCATGAACGCATGCTGCGCCTGCGCGGTCGGCGTCCAGGACCGTACCCGCGTGCCGGCGCCCGGCTGCGTCAGATAGACGGCAGCATCGCAGCCGAAGTCGTGCCGGCGTGCATTCGCCGGCATGAACTTCTCATGCGTGCCCCAGCCGAGTTCCGACGGCTGCAGGCCTTCCGAGCAGAAATCCCTCGACCGACCAGGTGTTGACGAACATGCCGCGCGGCTTCGGTTCGCGCGCGCGCTGGGTGTCGCGCTCGGCGATGTGGATGCCTTTGACGCCGGCGCGTTGCATCAGCCGCGCCCAGTCGTCGCGGGTCCTCGGCTCCTCGACCTTCAGGCCGACCTCGGCCGCGACGTCGAGCAGCGCCTGCTTGACGAACCACGACACCATGCCGGGATTGGCGCCGCAGCAGCTCACGGCGGTGATGCCGCCGGGACGGCGCCGGCGCAAATCCAGCAGCCCTTCACGCAGCGCGTAGTTCGATCGCTGCGAGATTGAAAGCTTGCGGTCGGTGTAGAGGCCGGGCCACGGCTCGATCACCGTGTCGATGTAGAAGGCATCGAGGTCTTTGGCGAACTCCATCAGATCGACCGAGGAGGTATCGACCGAGAGGTTGACGATCATGCCGCGCCCCGGCCCCGTGGTGAGGAGCGGCGTCAGCACGTCGCGGTAGTTTTCCTTGGTGATCGGCATATGAATGAAACGGAGATGCCGATCGTCGAGCAGGCGGCGATCCTGGTCCTCCGGCGCGATCACGACGAACTTCTTCCGGTCGAACCCGATGTGCCGCTCCAGCAGCGGCAGCGTTCCTCTGCCGATCGAGCCGAAGCCGATCATCACGATCGGACCGTCGAAGGTGGCATGCAGCGGCCAGGCGGTGGCGGTCTTGGTCATGGCGTTCATATTCGTCGTTCCTTCTAATATTCGAAAGACATTTAAGCTGCGTGTCGCGCGGCGGCCTCATTGCTGGCGAGGCCAGCGATCAGGCTATCGAAGCTCGGCTTCGGCCTGGCGCGGCCGGTGGCGCCGATCAGCCCGCGCGCGCCATCAAGCGCGCCCGGTACGAGCTCGCATCCGAGCAGGCGATGCCGCTCGCACGGCCCCGGCAGCCACAGTGCGCCCATCTTTTCGGCCGAGAAGCCGAAGCGGCCATAATAAGGTGCGTCACCGACTAGCAGGATGGCGCGGTGCCCGCGCCGGCGAGCCGTCGCCATTGCCCGCTGCATTAAGGTGGCGCCGATGCCGTAGCCGCGCCGCTCTTCATCGACGGCGAGCGGACCGAGCAACAAGGCCGGCCGTCCCGGACCGGCGCAGACGTGCCAAAGCCGCACTGTACCGACGAGCTTTCGGTCTTCTTCGGCGACGAGGGACAGTCCGGTGGCGGGGGTACGGCCTTCGCGCAGCCGCTCGGCGGTCTTTTCAAACCGCGACGAGCCCCAGACGCGGTCGAGCAAATGCTCGCGCGCTTCGACGTCGCAATGCGTTTCGTTGCGGATCGTGACCACGGCCAACTCCTTCCTGCCCTCGAGCGGGCGTCATCAGTACCGGCGTTGCGGAAGGGGAGCCGGCGGTGCCGGCTCCCGGCGAGGTTAGATGTGGAACGTCTTCAGCGGCGCGAAGCCGTTGAAGGCGACGGCCGAATAGGTCGCCGTATAGGCACCGGTGCCTTCGATCAGCACCTTGTCGCCGATCTCGAGGCTGACCGGCAGTGGATACGGCACCTTCTCGTACAGCACGTCCGCCGAGTTGCAGGTCGGGCCAGCGAGCACACAAGGTCCGAGTTCGCCTTCGCGCGGCGTGCGGATCGGATACCGGATCGACTCGTCCATGGTTTCGGCGAGGCCGCCAAACTTGCCGATGTCGAGATAGACCCAGCGTACGTCATCGTTCTCGCTCTTTTTCGAGACGAGCACGACTTCGGCTTCGAGCACACCGGCATTGCCGACCATGCCGCGGCCCGGTTCGACGATGGTCTCCGGGATACGGTTGCCGAAATGCCGCCGCAGCGCGCGAAAGATCGCCGCGCCGTAGGTTTTCACCGTCGGCACGTTCTTCAGGTACTTGGTCGGGAAGCCGCCGCCCAAATTGACCATCGACAGCGTCATGCCGCGGTCGCCGCAGTCGCGGAATACCGCGGCCGCGGAGGCGAGCGCCCGGTCCCAGGCATGCGGGTTGCGCTGCTGGGAACCGACGTGGAACGAGATGCCATAGGCTTCCAGTCCCAGCTTGTGCGCGTGCTCGAGCACGTCAGCCGCCATCGCCGGCTCGCAGCCGAACTTGCGCGACAGCGGCCATTCCGCCCCGACGCAGTCGGAGAGGATGCGGCAGAACACCCGGCTGCCCGGCGCCGCGCGGGCGATCTTCTCGACCTCGGCCTGGCAATCGACCGCGAACAGGCGCACGCCGAGCGCATAGGCTCGCGCGATGTCGCGCTCCTTCTTGATCGTGTTGCCATAGGAGATGCGGTCCGCGGTGGCGCCAGCCGCGAGCACCATCTCGATCTCGGGGACCGAAGCGGTGTCGAAGCAGGAGCCGAGCCCGGCAAGCAGCGACAGCACCTCGGGCGCCGGGTTTGCCTTCACGGCGTAGAACACGCGCGTGTCGGGCAGCGCCTTGGCGAAGCCGAGGTAGTTCTCGCGGACAACATCGAGGTCGACGACGAGGCAGGGGCCGTCGTCGTCACGATTACGCAGGAAATCGCGGATGCGCGCGGTCATTGGCGCTCTCCTCACCAGGTTCAATGAGCCTCGCGGCTCGGATTGAAATTCAGGCGACATCAGTCGCCCGGCGTCAGCGGGTGAGGGTCGGCGCCACGGCGTGCGTTGGAGACACGGACAAGGCGACGGGCTCTACACCCGAAGATGCTGCCTTGGCTTGGAGTGGAATGATCCGCTCCGCACGGCCGGCAAGGATGGACAAGCCTCTAATGGTGTCGACCTTTGGAGGGCCGACGAGACCAGAGAAGCCCGCTCCGTCGTTGCTTTAAGCCGCGTCCCCCGTTGAGCGCGGGGTGCGCCGGTTTCGCCTCCGGCTGCCGGTTAAGTGGTTCGGAGCTCAAGCGGCCGAGACTACTCTCGGCGTTTGCTCCGGGCGGCTGTCCGGCCTCTTGTCCGGATGCCCACCAACCGGCACGCGGCCACAGGCACGTGCGAAATTGGGCGAGCGCGACATAATCTCGTTGTGTGAGCGATGCAAGAGTTTTTTGCGTCAACGCCAATTTTTTTCGCGTGCGTGATCAGAAATGGTTAGGCGAGCGTTGCGTCAGCGCAGCCGCGAAGGGATGCGCGACACGAGAATGGCCGCTGCTGCGCTAAGCGCGCCGGCGGCAAAGGCGGACGGATAGCCAAAAGCGCCGGCGAGTAGTCCAGTTGTTGGTCCGGCGAGACCAAAGCCGAGATCAAAGAACGCGGCATAGGCGCCCAGCGCGGCGCCGCGGCTGGCTGGCGGGACCCGCTTCATCGCTTCGATGCCGAATGAAGGAAAGACCAGGGCAAAGCCGATGCCGGTGAGGATTGCGCCGGCGAACGCGATCGCCGCTTGCGGTGCAAGCCACAGCATCAGCTGACCAGCGCATTCGACGAGCAGGGACCAGGCGGCGACGCGAGCTCCTCCAAACCGGTCCGGCCAGCCGCCGAAGACGAGCCGCGTGAACAGATACGCGGCGCCAAAGCTGGCTAAGGCGAAGCCAGCGCCGGTCCAGCCCTGGTATTGGAAGTCCAGGGCGGCGAAGGCGCCAATGGCGCCAAATCCCACCGTCGCCAGCGCTAGACCCGCGCCAAACGGAGCGATCTGACCGACCACCGTTGTGAATGGCAATCGTTCTCCGCCATGCGGCGCGACTGGCGCGAGGACGATTGCAGCTCCCGTCGCCATCAGGGAAAAGACGATCATACCGACCGACACTGCGGCAAAGCCGCCGATCGCGCCGTTATGCGTCATAAGTTCTATGCCGAGCGGAGCGCCGGCAGCGATGGCGGCGTACATGCCAATGCCGATCCAGACCATGACCTTTCCGGTATGTTGCACGCCGACAACGGCGATGGCCCATGCAAGTGAGCCGGTCATCAGCAGGCTTTCGGCGAGCCCGGAAATCACCCGGGCAACGAGGAGAAGACCGAGCGCAGCATGGATGCCAAGCGGCGCGAATGTTGAAAATAGATAGATCGCACTCGCGGCAATCGACGCGCCTCCGCCGATAAGGACGCTGAATTTCGCGCCGCGGCTGTCGCACAGGCCGCCCGCCAACGGCCGCGTTACCAGCGTCACCAGCGACTGAAGGCCAATGGTGACGCCGACGATCAGGGTGCCGAAGCCGAGAGTGTCGTGAACTTGCAACGGAAGCGCCGCGAGCGGCATTCCGATCGGCAGGTAGGTGCAGAAGACAATGAGAGCGAAAGGCGCGATCCGGAGTAGAACGCGTCGTTGCGGCACGGCCATCGTGGCGGATGGGTTCATAAAATCCTCGAAATGTCACCGTCGACGAATTTGGCGGGCTCGGGTCTTGATTTCCAGTGCAATAATTAAAGTGTATAGTTGCGTTTCATGCATTCCATCGATCTCAACCTTCTGACCGCGCTCGACGCGTTGCTCGACGAAGGCAGCGTTCTTGGCGCTGCCAGACGCATGAACCTGTCGGCGCCGGCGATGAGCCGGACGCTCGGTCGGATTCGTCGAGCCCTGGGCGACGAGATTTTGGTACGCGCCGGCAGGCGCATGGTGCCGACGCCGCGTGCTCTCGAACTGCATGGCCGGGTGCGCAGTGTGATCGAGGATGCCCGCCTGGTCATGCGACCGGAAGGTCTGGCCGATCCCGCCACGCTGGTGCGCGGGTTTACCGTTCGGGCGAGTGACTACGTTGCGGGAGTTTTCGGCGCGGCGCTGCAAGCCATCGCGGCGCGGGAGGCGCCGCAGGTGACGTTACGGTTTGCCGACCAGGGCAAGGAGGATGTCACCGCATTGCGCGAGGGACGCATCGATCTCGACATTGGCGTACTCGGCAGTATCGGGCCGGAAATTCGCATGCAGACGCTGTTGCGCGACCGCTTCGTCGCGGTGGTGCGCAGGGGCCATCCACTGTTGAAGGGCCGAATGAGCGCGCGGCGGTTCGCAGCGGCCGCGCACGTCAGCGCCTCAAGGCGTGGCCTGAGTCACGGTCCGATTGACGATGCTCTCGCGGCGCAGGGATTATCGCGCCGGGTGAGATTTGTCGTTCCAGGCTTCCACGCGGCGATGCTGACCGCGGCGGCTTCCGACATCGTCGCCGCAGTTCCGCTGGCAGTTGCCGCCACCGCCGTTCGGCTAGGATTGAAAGTCCGCTATCTCGACCTGCCGGTCGCAACGCCGGCGATTGTCATCGCGCAGGCTTGGCACCCGCGCTTCGACAAGGATTCCGGCCATCGCTGGCTGCGGCAAGCGGTGCGCAAGGCCCTCGCCGTGAACCATCACGGCGAGCGGTCAATCGCGTCATGAATCGACGAAGGACAAAGGCCGGCTGACTTCCTCGAGTGGTTTGCCTTCGGCGGCGATGCCCCACAGCGCCTCAACGAACGCCGCGCCAATCATCAGTGCAGCGCCGATGAAATAGCCGATCGCGACGCTGCCGCGCGAGCCGGAGCTGATAAGAATGCCCAACAACAGCGGGCCGACCACGCCCCCAACCCCGGTGCCGATCGCATAAAAGAAGGCAATGGCAAGCGCGCGAATTTCCAGGGGAAAAATTTCGCTGACGGTGAGATAGGCAGAGCTCGCGGCCGCCGAGGCGAAGAAGAACACAGCCATCCAGGCGACAGTCAAAGCCTGCGCGGACAGGAGGCTGTGGCTGAACAGATACGCCGTTACGGCGAGTAACACTCCAGAGACGCCGTATGTCAGCGAGATCATCGCCTTGCGCCCGATCGTGTCGAACAGGCGCCCGAGCGCAATCGGACCGAGAACGTTGCCGGCAGCAAAGGGCAGGATGTACCAGCCGATCCGGTCGGCCGGCGTATTGTAGAACTTGCCGAGAACGAGCGCGTAAGTGAAGAAGATCGCGTTGTAGAAGAACGCCTGCGCCGCCATCAGCGCGAGGCCGACCAGCGTGCGCGACCGGTAGGTCTTGAACAGGACGCGGGCGACCTCGGTGAGGGGCGTGTGGTCCCGCATACGGAGCCGTACGCGCTTTAGCTTTTTCGCGTCGCCGTGAGGCGCCTGCGGAAAACGGGCTTCGATGTCCGAGACGATTGCGTCGGCCTCTTTAACGAAGCCATGTGTCATCAGCCAGCGGGGGCTTTCCGGGACCCAGTGGCGCAAGATCAGAATGACCAGTCCGATGATCGTGCCGATCAGGAACGCTAGCCGCCAACCGAATTCCGGGTTGATAACATTCGGATTGAGCAGGACGATTGAGCCGCCGGCGCCCATGGCTGCGCCGATCCAGAAGCTGCCGTTGATGAGAAGATCCGTCCAGCCGCGCAGTCGGGCGGGGATCAGCTCCTGGATGGTCGAGTTGATAGCCGCGTACTCGCCACCGATGCCGGCGCCGGTGAGAAGACGGAATAGCACGAAGCTCCACGAGTCCCACGACAAGCCCGTCGCCGCGGTGGCAAGGAGATAAACCGCGAGCGTGATCGAGAACAACTTCTTGCGCCCGAGGCGATCGGTCAGCCAGCCGAACCCGAAGGCGCCCACGACCGCGCCGCACAAATAGGCGCTGCCGGCGAGGCCGATCTGCGCGTCGCTCAAATTCAGTCCGGAGCTTGCCTTGAGTTCGCCGGACAGCGATCCGGCAAGCGTCACTTCCAGGCCATCGAGGATCCAGGTAATGCCTAGCGCGCCGATAACGAGGAGATGAAATCGCCCGAACGGCAGAGCATCGAGGCGCGCGGGGATGTCGGTCTCGACGATTTCGGAGCGCTCAGCGTCGGCGTCGACAGCCGTGGGTGCGGGACCGCAGCTCGATCGCGGCGCCGCCGCGCGAACGGCTTTATCGGAAGAAGATAATCCGACCGCGGATCGATTCATGCCTGATCGCCCCGGCGCTGTCCCAGTCGGCAACGCCCGCCGCGATCAAGCGTTCCGGATGCGTCGGGATTCTAGCGAGCCTGTGCGGCTTTGCCCGAATAGCTGATGCGCCAGATGGTGCCGCTCGCGTCTTCGGAGACGAGCAGGGCACCTTCCTTGTCAACGGCGACCCCGACCGGGCGGCCCCAGACTTCGGTATCGCTGATCACGAAACCGGTGGCGAAATCCTCGTACTCGCCGGTCGGCACGCCGTCTTTGACGATGACGCGGATGACCTTGTAGCCGGTGCGCTTGCTGCGGTTCCAGGAGCCGTGTTCGGCGGCGAAAATGTTGCCGCGATAGTCAGCGGGAAATTGCGCCGCCTCGTAGAACGTCATGCCCAGCGAAGCGGAATGCGCCTGGATGAGTACGTCAGGGACCGTGACTTTGTCTTTGAGGTCGGGCCGCTCATTTTTCAGTCGCGGATCTTCGTTCGCTCCGATGTAATACCAGGGCCAGCCGTAGAACGCGCCCTCGCGCACGCGGGTGATGTAATCGGGCGGAAGATTGTCGCCGATCCGGTCGCGTTCGTTGGTCGAGCACCAAAGCGTGCCGTTCGAGGGATTGATCGCCAGGCCAACGCAATTTCGGATTCCGGTGGCAAAGATTCTTTTGTTTTTGCCCTGCGGGTCGAAGGCGAGCACGTCAGCGCGATCCGTCTCATCTCCCCAGGCGGCGCCGAGCGGATGGGCGGACTGCCACTTCTGAAGTTCAGTCGCGCTCAGCTTTCCCATCGAGTCGCCGACGTTGGAGCTTGAGCCGACCGAGACGTACATTGTCTGTCCGTCCGGCGAAAACACTACGTCGCGGGTGCGATGACCGCCGCCTGAAGGCAGTTGCGGCACGATGATTTCGGCCGGGCCGCGTGCCTGAAGATCGCCGTTGCGGTAGGGGAAGCGCACGACGGAATTGGTGTTGCCGACATAAACCCATTCCGGGTTTGGTCCGGGCGGGTAGAACGCAATTCCAAACGGACCAAAAAGACCCTCAGCGAAAACCGTAGTCTCGGAGGCCCGTTGTCCGTTAGGTCGCAGAACCCGGATGCGCCCGGCGCCGCTCTCGGCAGCGAACACATCGCCGTTCGGGGCCACGCGGATGAGTCGAGGCGACTTTAGTCCGGAGGCGAACAGACTGACCTCAAAGCCCTTCGGCACATTTGGCTTTTGCGTGTCGGTGCGGGCGACACTTCTGACAAAATTTCGTGCCGACTGAGCGGGATCGGGAGCTGGCAGGTCCTTTGGCGTGATAAGACGGCGCGTTCCCGGACTGTCGGTGTGCCAATCGCCAAATGCTGCCTTACCTTGAAGGAATGGGCCGGCGGTTTGAGCCAACAGCGGCCCGGCGCCGGTGAGAACGATCGCTGTGACCGCAGCCGCAACGATCGCCGAGACGGGGTGAGACATGGCGAACTCCTGCATTAAAGTCCCGGCCGGTCCGCGCCCTGAACAAGCCAGCGTCGTCGCAGTTCCATGTATGGCGCTACCGCCAAAAGGCCATGCCCGTCGTGATCGGTCTTGATCGATAAAATTACCAGTCAATTCGAGATACCGCGGCGCTTGCGCGCCTTCGTGCGCGCGCGGGAATCAAGCCTGATCGCGCTCGCGGCGCTGGTCGGCGCCGCCGCCGGCGTGGTCGTGGCGGCGATGGGCTCAGGCGTCGACCTTCTGCATCGCGTGCTTTTCCATCTTGATGACGGCGTGCGGTTGTCGGGATTGCTGCGGCTCGATCCGATGATCGCGATCTCGGTGCCGCTCGCCGGCGGCCTCGTATTCGGTGTCGCACGCGAATTGATTGTGCGCTGGCGTCCGGAACGGGAGGTCGACCCGATTGAGGCGAATGCGCTGCACGGCGGTCGCATGTCGCTGTTGGGGAGCATCATCGTCGCCGTTGAAACTGTCTGGTCGAGCGGCGTGGGCGCGTCGGTCGGGATCGAAGCGGGATACACCCAATTGGCCGGGGGCATCGCTTCGCGACTCGGCATGGCATTTCGGCTGCGGCGCGCCGATTTGCGCATCCTCGTGGGCTGCGGCGCCGCCGGCGGCATTGCCGGCGCGTTCGGCGCGCCGCTTGCCGGGGCGTTTTACGGTTTCGAGCTGATCATCGGCGGCTATTCGCCAAACAGCCTGGCGCCGGTCGCCGTCGCTGCACTGCTGGGCTACCTCGTGGCGCACGCGCTGGGGCCGGGCGAAGTCGGCCTCGTCGCGCCCGACACAATGACAATCGCCGCGCACGATCTCGTCATTGCCGCGATCATCGGTCTTCTTTGCGCGACTGCCGGAATTCTGATGATGCGCGGCGTAGCACTGTGCGAAGCATTATTTGTTCGCCTCAATCTGCGGCTCATATTCCGCACCACGATTGGCGGGCTTCTCGTCGGGCTTTTGGCGATTGTTGCTCCACAGGTGATGTCGTCCGGGCATGGCGCGCTGCACTTCGCCGGGATGCTGCGCCTTTCGCTGTGGACCGTAGCGCTGTTGTTCGTGCTCAAGATCGTCGCCTCCGTTATCTCGCTCGGCTCCGGGTTCCGCGGCGGCATGTTTTTCTCGTCGCTGTTGATCGGTGCGCTCGGCGGTCAGCTTTTGGCGGTCGCGCTTACGAGCGTTTGGCCAAACTGGCAGTTCGACTCCAATGCTTACGCCGTGATCAGTATGAGCGGGCTGTCGGCGGCGGTCATCGGCGGCCCGCTGACCATGACGTTCATCGCGCTCGAAACCACCGGCGACCTGTGGCTGACCGCGGCAGTGCTGATCGCCGTGATCATCGCCTCGCAGGTGACGCGCGAGATGTTCGGCTATTCGTTTGCCACCTGGCGCTTTCACCTGCGCGGCGAAACCATCCGCAGTGCCGCCGACATCGGCTGGATGCGCGATCTCACGGTCGGCAAGATGATGCGCCACGATGTGAAGACCGTCGCCGTCACATCAAGCATCGCCGCCTTCCGCGAGCACTTCCCGGTCGGCTCCTCCGCGGCGGTTATCGCGGTCGACGAACGCGGCCGCTACGCAGGGATGGTCCTGATCGCCGATGCGCACGCCGCCGAAATGTCCGCCGACAAACCGGTGAAGGAGATCCTGCGCTACGCCGACGGCTTCTTGCTGCCGGGCATGGCCATCAAGGAGGCAGTGCTGGCATTCGACCGTGCTGAGGCCGAGGCGCTAGCCGTTGTCGATTCCTACTCGGACCGCCGTGTTATTGGGCTCCTGACCGAGGCCTATGCGCTGCGCCGTTATGCTGCCGAGCTGGAGCGAAGGCGAAAGGAGCTGGTCGGCGACGAGTAAGAGCGGCTTTGGCGTTCTTGACTTATAAATTTCCATAAATTACAAGTTTTGGAATAACAATGCAGCGGATCGGCGTTCGTCGGATCGCATGAATGCCCCTGCCACAAGTCTTGAAGGGAAGGACCCATGGTGACCGCTCGAAAGCCGCCCACCACCACCGATGAGATCGTGCGCGAACTGTGGGACCGGCAGCAGATCAGTGATGTCATGCTCCGTTTCGGTCGCGGTCTGGACCTGCACGATTGGGACATGTACGCAGCGACACTGACCGACCCTTTCGAAGTGGACTTCTTCGACCTGACCGGTCGCCCTCCGGCAAAAACGACTCCGGCGATATGGGCGCGGTTCGCTAGTGCGTGCCTCGAGCGGCTGGTCGTCATGCACCAGTATTCCAACTTCCACATCAATTTGAACGGCGATCAGGCCGACGGCATCTTCTATCATGTGTCGCGGCACCGCCTGCCAAATCGGCACGGCGACGACCATTACACCCAGTACGGCTGGTACGAGAACTCGTTTCGGCGCACAGCCGATGGCTGGAAGATCAGCAAACTCAAGCATTGTTTCCAGTGGTGCGACGGTAACCCGACTTTGATCGATCTGAACGATCCGGATTGGAAGGTGGCGGCCGCCGCGGTTTTTGGAAACGCCTGAAGGATCGGCAAATCCGCGCCATCGCCGCGGTGCCGGCCAGATGACCCTATCCCGGGACCTAAAAGGGTGCCGAACGCCAGCCGGCCACCTAAAACTGCGAGCCGGCGGGAGTTGCCCGCGACAAAGGTGCGGGCGTCGCATCTAAAATTGATGGTGTTTCTCAACAGCATGTTATAATTTCCAAAATTAAGTGCTGGCGTTCGGAGACCAAGGGGCCACCTTATGAAACGCACAGTCGCTGAGGCGCTCGTGCCGCAGCCGGATCACAGTGGTCTGCCTCGCACCATTGCAGAATCGATCTATCGGCGTCTGCGGCAGGATATTCTGTGGGGCCGTTTCGCGCCGGGATCGCCGCTTCGCTCTGATCAATTGCGGGCGCGATACGACGTCGGCATCAGCCCACTGCGCGAGGCGCTGACCCGGCTTGCCTCGGAACGTCTTGTCACCGCGGTCGGGCAGCGTGGTTTCAGGGTGGCGCCGCTGACGGCTTACGATGTCGAAGATACGATGGCCACGCGTCTGGTGATAGAAGGCGAAGCGCTCGCCCGGTCGATAGAGCACGGCGATATAGCGTGGGAAACCTCGGTAGTTGCCGCTTTTCATGCGCTGTCGCGCAATCCGATTCCCAAGGAACCGGGTCCTTCGACCGAACTTTGGGCGCAGCAACATCGCCAGTTCCACATGGCGTTGCTGTCGGCCTGCGGATCGCGGTGGCACATGGAGCTTGCCGGTCTTTTGTTCGATCAGGCGGAACGCCATCGGATATTGCGGTCAAAATTCGGGTCGCAAAAAATTCTGAAACGGGACACGGCGCGGGAGCACAAGCAGATTTTCGACGCAGCGTTGTCGCGCGACGTCAAGACGGCGGTCCGCGCGCTCGGAAGACACTATCAGGCCACAGCCGAACAGGTCGTCTCGGTGCTGTCCCGCGTCCCGAGAATTGTCGCCAAGCGCAGCTGACGCGTCACGTTTCCACGGCTGCTTGACACGTCGTTATCCACAATTTACAAATTTTGGAAAATAACAAGATCGCCAATTGGCTCAGTCCAAGTGGGCGGCAAGTGAGCGTCTGCGACAACAGAGCGGCGCGTGCCTGGGAGACGACGCAAAAATCTGATTTGCAGATTTTTCCCCGGTGACGCTACCGGCATCGGATAGGGAGATGGCCATGTATCAATTGAGCAGAACTGTTCCGGTCAATGAGCCCAAGAAATCGTTCTTGAGCCGCCACGACGTCTGGACCGGCTTGCTGATGAAGGCGAACAACGCGCTGCCTTACGTTCCAGAGATGAAGAAGTGCGAGGTAGTGGAGCAGGGCGACGGCTGGCTCCTCCGCGACATCATGCTCAAGGATGTCCCGCTCCGCGAGAAAGTAACGTTCGAACCGGAGAAGCGCGTAATCTTCGAGCGTACGCGCGGCTCGGAGTTGGGCCGCATCGAAAATATTATCGGTGAGGACGATAAGGGAAATCTGACGCTGACCTTCGCCTTCAGTCTGAAAAAGGACGGAGTTCCGGAGGGCAGCGACGCTGAGAAGGCGCACTTCGCACCGATGGAAAGCGCCTACCTCAACGCGGTTGCCTCGACGCTCGCCGCGGTCAGGCGTACGGTCGATGAAAAAGGCCGCGAACACCTGCCGCCTAAAACGCCGACCGATACCGCGGGCGATACCAAGTGGATCTACGATTATTACCGCGCGGTCGATGCGATGGACATGGATCGCACGCTCGCCCAGCACACCGACGACACGACGCTGACCTTTGCCAACCATCCGACCGTCCACGGCAAGGAAGGCTACAAAGCCGCAATCGGTCACTTGTGGGGAAGTATCAAGGGTCTCTCCCACAGCATGGTCGGGGCGTGGTCGATTCACGACGGACAGGTCGGCGTTGCCGAGGCCATCGTGCAATATACGCGCATGGACGACAGCTTGTGCGCCATCAAATTCTGCACGGTGCTGCGCCGTCGCGGCAACAAGATTGCCGACATACGGATTTATGGCGACGCCACGCCGCTGTTCAGCCCGGCGCAGTAGCACCGCTCCGGTTCAATGCACAGCTGAAGGAGCGGTCAAGTCATGCCAAGCAGTCCGTTGCCCGGAACGCTGTTTCAGATCGGCTACGTCGTGCCGAATTTAGACGCCGCTCTTTCGCACCTGAACAACACGCTCGGCGCACCACGCTTCATGGTCCTGCGCGAGATCATCGTCGAAAACGGCTGGTTCAGGGGCTCTCAAGCTCCGATCAACCACAGCATGGCGTTCGGCTATATCGGCGACGTGCAGTTCGAAATCATCGAGCCCGTCTCCGGCAAAAGTACCTACTCGGAGTTTCTCGAACGCGTTCCCGAAGGCGGCGTGCATCATCTCGGCTTTTCGGTCGAGGACTATGATGCCGCGACGGCCGACTTGCTGGCTCGCGGCTACCGCCTGGTGCAGCGCGGCACCTTTGGCGGAACCAAGTTCGGATATTTCGAAACTAGCGACGATCCGGGAACAGTCACCGAGATCATCTACCTTGATCCGAACGTGCAGGGCATGTTCGCCAATATCAAAGCGCAAACCTTCTAGGAGATGGTTGCGACTCTAGTCCCCACGATCCGTCAGCTTCCAGCTTGGACGTTGTTATGACCGCTTCGAATGCAGCGCATGACTCCAAGGTGACGTTGATCGGGCGTTACGTGCCCGGCCTACGCTGGCGCTGGTCGGAAGATACCGGGCTGATCGTCGTGTTCTTGCTGATGCTTCTCGCCATCGGCATACCGTTCCCCGATTTTTTCAGCTTCGGCTCGATGAAGACCATTTTACGCCAGTCGGCGCTGGTCGGCATCATCGCCTTCGGCATGGTCTACCTGGTGGCGATGGTTGAAATTGATCTTTCCGTCGGAGGGATCTTCGCCGTAGCGGGCTCGCTGCCTGCATTGCTGATCAAGTTTTATCATGTCGACACGTGGCTCGCGGTGCCGATCGCGCTCGCAGCCGGCGTGGTTCTTGGCGCCGTGAACGGCATCCTCACAAGCCTGTTGAGGGTTCCGCTGATCATCGTGTCGCTCGGAACATTGTCGGCTTATTTTGGGTTGCATCTGATCTTGTCCGACGGCAAGGCGATTTACGGCCTGCCGAAAGATCATCCCTTCTTCCGCATATTTGGCAGCGATTTTCTGCAAATTCCGGCGTCGGTATGGACGGCGATCGTTTGCGCGATCGTGTTGTATTTTGTGTTCAATCATACGCGGTTCGGCGCGACCGTTCGCGCCATCGGCTCAAATCCGGCCGCCGCAGAATTCATCGGCGTACGGACCGGCCTCATTCGCGTCTACACAACGGCGCTGGTCGGCTTCCTGGCGGCGTTGTCCGGCGTCATGACGCTGGCCTATTTCAAGGCGGTCGACACTTCCTCAGGCCGAAGCCTCGGGCTTCAAGTTATTGCGGCTGTGGTTATCGGAGGGACGTCGCTTGCCGGCGGCTCCGGTACGATCATCGGAGCGGCCCTCGGTGTGCTGATCATCACCACCATAGACAGCGGTCTCGTATTCTACGGCGTCAATCTCAACTACTCCGAGTTTGTCACCGGCGTTGTGATCATCGGCGCCATCGCTCTCGATCGAGTCCTCAAGCGCCGGCGCGCGCAGTGAGAATGAGTGGTGGCGCAGGTGATGCACGCGTCTGACAGAGCCGGCGATGTCCGCAGCGGACCTGCTACACAACAATCTGAATCGTCAATCGGGTAACAAAGGGAGGAAGAATATGGAATCGAGAGCAGTGGGGAGCCGTTTGCTCCGGCTATCCAAACTCACGGTGTTAGGCGGCGCCGTAATGGTGCCGCTAGCGATTGCGCCGGCCGATGCCGCGCCAAAGGACAAAGTGACTATATCAGTCGTACAGGCGTTGGCGGCCGGAGAATGGAGCACCGAAATTCTCGCCGGCGCCAATGCCGCCGCCAAGGATCTTGGCGGCAAGGTCCGCATCCGGGCAAGCGGTCCGACGACGTTCGATCCGCAACGGCAGGTGCAAATGTTTCAAGCCGAACTGGAAACGAAGCCGGACGCCTTGGTCGTTGTTAACGTAGCGCCGCCTCTGTTCACGCAGCCTGCGCTCGACGCCCAAGCCAGGGGCGCAAAGGTCATCTGGATCAACGTTCCGCCGATGCCCGACGTCAAAAACGCACTGTTCGTCGCGACCGATGCTTTCGGCATGGGACAGACCGGCGGTGCCATCCTTGTCTCCGAGCTCGAGAAGAGCCTCAAAAAGCCGGCGGCTGAAATTACCGGCGATGTCGTCGGCGCCGTCGAAGTGCCTGGCCTCTCGGTCCTGGAAAATCGCATGGCGGGCCAGGTCAGCTACCTCAAGAAGAAAATGCCGAAAATTAACGTACTTCCGGAGTTCGATTCCAAGCCGGATCGCCAGCAGAATTTTGCCCTGTGGGATCAGGCAATCCGCAAGACGCCGAACGCGCTGGTTTATTTGGACACCGGCGAAGAGGGTGAAGAAAATATTCCGAAGATCCTGGATACCGATAAAGCCAAGCGTCCCTTCGTGTCTTACGACACCCCGGAAGAGGTGCGTGATGACATTGCGCAAGGTTTGATCACGGCGGCCGTGCCGGCGAATTTCTTCACGCAAGCCTATGTCGCCGTCTACGTTGCAGCGCAGGCTCTGCTGCAGGATAAGCCGCTGCCCGTCGGCTGGGTCAAGGTGCCGCACGTCACCATCGATAAGACCAACATCGCGGCCTATCAAAAAGCCTGGGAGAAACCGGAAAGCGGCCTGCGCAGCTTCTACAGTGCGCAGATCGAGGCGACGCGGGATCACTTGCCGGCAACCTTGCCGGATCCGGATTTGTACACTCATCCGAAGCAATGATTGCCCGTGGGTACCGCTCGGCTGCGGGCGGTACCTACGCCTTTTCTGTCTTCGCGGTGATCGACTACCCGACCGAAAATTGAGAGCGACCGTGTCAGTCATCTATTCCGCCAGAGGCATCAACAAGCGCTTCGGGGCGGTGCATGCTCTGAGCGAAGTCGATTTCGACGTCATCGAAGGCAAGGTCAATGGACTGGTCGGCGCCAATGGCGCCGGCAAGTCGACGCTGTTGAAGATCGTCGCCGGCGCGTTACCGCCCGATTCCGGCGAATTGAAATTGGACGGCCGGCCGCTTGCGATGGCTTCGATCACGGATGCCGCCCGGGCGGGCATCGCCATCGTCTCGCAGGAGCTGAGCCTGTTTCCGGCACTTAATGTCGAGGAAAATCTTCTGCTGACGCCGATTGGCGGGGATTGGAATGCGCGCCGGGCGTTTGGTCGCCGAGCGCACGAAGTTTTGGAACGGCTCGGCCTAAGTGTCGGTCTCAAAGAGCCCCTTTACCGGCTGCCGCTGGCGGATCGCCAGTTGATAGAGATTGCACGCGCGCTCTTGCAAAATCCCCGTGTTCTTATTCTCGATGAGCCGACATCATCTCTGCACACCGCGGAGGTGGAACGTCTGCACGACATCATTCGCGGCTTGCGCGATGCCGGAATCGGCATCGTTTACGTCAGTCATTTTCTCGAGGAGCTCCTTGAGATATCCGACAATCTGGTTGTCCTGCGCAACGGTAGACGAGTTCCGGTGGATATCGCGCCCGCGGCCGATCAGTTGAAGGCAGTCGTCGCTGCCATGCTTGGCGAGGCCCCGGAGTCTGCCGCGGTTCGCGCACAACGAACCGATGACCGACGCCATGCCGACGAACAAATTCCTGAAATCAAGGTCGGCCCGCTCCGCATCAACGATCTGAAAGGACCGACTGATCTCGTCATAGACAACCTCGAAGTCCGGCCGGGGGGCATCGTCGGCGTTGCCGGCTTGGCCGGATCGGGTGTCGAGGAATTATTCGCGGTACTGTTCGGCCTCGCCAAGCCGAAATCGGGCACCGTCACGCTGCCGACCGGTGTCCGGTTGCCGGGCAATACCGCCGGTGCTGTTAAGGCGGGAATTGCGTACACCCCGGCGGACCGCAAGCAGTATGGCTTGATGCTGCGGCAGAGCATTGCCGAAAACGTCGTCAGCGTTCGGTCGCTCACCCTCAGGCGGGATGGATTTGTACTGCACGCCGAAAGGCTGCGGCGCGTTGCGATCGAACGCTGCCGTCAGCTTGGTGTTGTCGCCGGCTCGATGGAGCAGCCGGTCGGTGCGTTGTCAGGCGGCAACCAGCAGAAGGTTGTCTTTGCCAAGTGGATCGAGGCCGCTCCATCCATGCTCGTGCTCGACGATCCGACTCGCGGCATCGACATCGGTGCCAAGCGGGAAATGCACCGCATCATGCGGCGCCTCGCCGAGTCGGGAAGAGTCGTGCTGTTCTACTCGAGCGATCCCGGAGAAATCGCCGCGGTGTCGGATCGCGTCATCGTCTTTGTTGACGGCGTCCTGACGCAGCAACTCGACGGTGAGACCCTCACCGAGCATCAATTAGTGACGGCGATCAACACCGGCGTGAAGCCGGCCGTCAAACCGGCTGCTTAGCGGCGGAACGCGCCGCAGTCTAAAGGCCAGCGACGCGGGGAAAAGACTGTGTATTTTGCCTCAAAGAGTGATCCGGTCCAATCGAGTTTTGCCGAAGCGATCGGCGGCGTCGATGTCGCGGCTGGTTGGTTGATCGATGACGAGCATGGCGGGGCTTCGCGCGGCAAAGTCGGTTTGATCGAAATCGGTTCAGGCCGCAAGGCGACG
The DNA here is from genome assembly GCA_963826945.1 of uncultured Alphaproteobacteria bacterium. Classification (GTDB taxonomy): domain Bacteria; phylum Pseudomonadota; class Alphaproteobacteria; order Rhizobiales; family Xanthobacteraceae; genus BOG-931. The sequence goes on from CAWGYY010000004.1 coordinate 117,668, forward strand.
CTCGTCTCCGAGAAAAAATACGAACGCCTGTTGTTTGTCCTGGCCGGGCATGGCGCGGTGCGAGCCGGCAACGTGAGTGCTGATCTTCGCAGCGGATCGGTGATCTTCTTACCCACCGGCAGTGCCGCCGAGGTGCAGGCGCGCGACGATGGTTTGCAGCTGTTACTGATCCAGGGAAGCATCACGGCCGAGCGCGATCCGGGACAGATGGCATCGCGAGCTGCCAGCCCGTCGAACGCCGAACTGTTGATCACGCATTTGGAGAAAGTGGAAAACGTCCCGTTCCATCGCCCCGAACTTGGCTTCCTGCACGTCGCCGCCCGATGGCTTGTGGATGCGAAGTCCGCGCGGGCTCAATCACTCGTTGTCGGACAAAGCACATTCGTGCCCGGCGCCGCGCATCTCCTGCACAAACATCATCATGGCGATGAGTTTTTTTATGTGTTTGAAGGTCGCGGCTGTCATCTGATAGAGGGCCGTGAAATCCCCATGCAGCCCGGTGACGTGGTGTTTGCCCCACGCGAAGAATGGCATGGATTTCGGAACACGGGCGATCAGCCGGTCCGTGCCATCTTTGGTTACTTCGGTGTCGCCTCGCTGGAGGACGCCGGATATGAGGTCCACGAACTAGGCAAACGGCCAAGCGCATAGCGACCGGAAGTCAGTCGCCTTGAAAAATTCTCACTGTGTGGCCCCCAGCATGACACTGCGCAGCCAGCAGAACGCCGGGTCATAGGCAAACCGCGAATGCCAGATCAGATGTTCGGTGAAAGAGGGCATCTCGAATGCCACCGCGAGGGTGCGCAAACCCGACCAGCCCAGCGCCATCTCCGTCATGCGGCTCGGCAAAATTCCGACCGAACTCGTGCCGCGCACCAACGCGGGAATGACGTTGAAGCTGGAAACATTCATCACCGGATTGGCCCGTTTCCGGGTGCTGCCGATTCGCAGTTCGCTCGTTTGCATCGTGACACCGGTAAATTGGGCCATCACGTGAGGAAACTCGAACAGCTGTTCCAACGTGACGATGCCGCGCAACGGGTGATCGTCGTCCACGACGCAGCTGTAGACTTCCGAGAACAGCAGATCGGAACGCAACAGCTCGTCGCCTGCCGCCTCGGCCTGGCTGTAAGGATTGCCGGTTACGCACAGATCGACCGCGCCGCTGCGCACATGATCGAGCGGCGAATTGATCGGCACGATGTCGTAGCTGAGATAGGGCGCCTGTTTCTCGATGCGCCGGAATACCGCCGACAGGTACACCATCGTGCTGTAATCGGACGCCATGATCCGGAAGCGGCGGCGATCCTTCTGCGGTTCGAACAGCGGTTTTGCGGAAACCGTCGAATCGATTTGCAGGATGGTCTGGCGGACGGATATCGCCAACGATTGCGCAAACGGCGACAGGTCGTAGCGGCGGCCGTTGCGGACCAGAAGCTCATCGTCGAATTGCTCGCGCAGCCGCCGCAGGATGCCGCTCATCGTCGACTGGGTGACGTGCATCTTTCTTGCCGCTCGAGTCACGTTCTTTTCCGCGAGCAGCGCGTCCAGCGATGTGAGCAGATTGAGGTCAAAATTCTGCATAAATATCAAGTATTTACCTTGAGGTCCCAACCATCGGCCCGGCCGATACTTCAAGTCGGAAAACTCAATTTGTCAACATTGGGTGGAGGTGGGAGCGTCGCCTTCAGAACAACATCTGATGGAGGAAAACGTGCAGTTAGCAGCCAAGACTGTGCCTTTTGCCGCCAAGCAGGACAGAACCGAATTTTCGGTCTTGCTCGAACGGGCCCGCCAACTGAAGCCGATCTTCCGCGATGCCGCGCGGGATACCGAAATGAACCGCCGGGTCTCGAAGAAGACCATGGACCATTTGCGCGACGCCGAGCTCACCAAGCTGGTGCGGCCGGCGCGGTTCGGCGGCTTCGAATACGGCCTCACTGAACTGGCCCAAGTCGCATTCGAGCTGGGATCAGTCTGCGGCAGCACCGGTTGGTGCGGCTCGCTGGCGATGTGTTATCAGTGGATGATGTCGTACTTCCCGCTCGAAGCGCAGCGGGATGTGTGGAGCGATCCTGACAATCTGGTCGCCGGTTCTTATCTCCCGAGCAAAGAGTGCGAAATCGTCCCGGGTGGCATCAAGCTTGCCGGCACCTGGCCTTACGCGAGCAATTGCGAGAACAGCCAGTGGCTGATGCTCGGCGCATTGCTGCAAAACGCCAAGGGCCCGCCGGACGTCATGTGGTGTCTGGTGCCGATCACCGACATGGTGGTCGATCAGGACACCTGGTTCACCAGCGGACTGCAGGGCACCGGCAGCAAGAGCGTGCGCATCGAAAAGCCGGTCTTTGTTCCCGATCACCGGATGATCCGATTTGCCGACATCGTTGCCGGAACGGTGCCGGGCAAAGAGATCGACAACAACAACATGAGCCAGTTCGGCTTCACGACGTTCGGGCCGACCGCGCTGGTCTCGCCGGTCCTCGGCATGGCCCAGGGCGCGCTCGATGCCTTTGTTCAGATGGCGCAGACCAAGGTGCGCGCGGCGAAGCCGGGCATGATCGTGCCGATGGCGAACTCGCCGCTGATCCAGAGCAAGATTGGAGCAGCGTCGGCAACCATCGAGTCGGCGTTCACGTTGCTGGTCTCGAGCGTTACCGCCGCCGAAGACAAAGTGCGCCGCGGCATTCCGTTGGAAGTCGGCGAGCGCATCGCCATCCGCCGCAATCAGGGCTTCGCTGCCAAGCAGTCCGTCTCCGTGGTCAACGACCTGTTCGCAAAAGAAGGCGCGGCTGGCAGCGATCTTGCCGCGCCGCTGCAACGCTTCTGGCGCGACGCCAACGCGGCGGCTCTGCATCTCAGTCTCGACTGGGAACCGATCGCGTCGATGTATGGCCAACAACGGCTCGGGCTCGATCCGGTCGGTCTTTATTGAGCCCCAAGCGATGATGAACGCTCAGCTTCAAGGCAGGAGTTTCATGGGCGGCGGATCGGCGGCCGACGACGGCCGGCAGACCGAGCAACTCATGGCCAATGCGAAGCTCGCGCTGCGCCGGCTGGCCAGTTCGGTGAGCGTGGTGACCTGCCGCCACGATGGACGGCACTACGCAATGACTGCAACCGCGGTCAGCGCGCTCAGCATGGAGCCGCCGTCAATGCTGGTATGCGTCAATCGATCGGCGGCGTTCCATGGGGCACTGAACAGGGCGAGTGAATTTGCGATCAACATCCTCAGCCGTGCGCATGTGGATATTTCGCGGTTGTGCAGCGGCGGCGCAAACCCGGAAAGCCGGTTCGATTTCGGCAATTGGGACACCAATGCGCCGGCCCCGATCCTGATCGACGCGCAGGCTGCGATTATCTGCCGCAAGGACAAGGCGCTGGAATACGGAACCCATACCATCTTCATGGGCCGCATCATCGCCACAGCCATGAACGGCGACGTGGATCCGCTCATCTACGTCGACGGACAATATGCCGGCCGTGCCGCCTGACGGTTGTGATTGCGCTCTCTTACTCGTGGCTAAAGGACGGATATGCCTTGATTTCGCGCGGAAGAAAGCAAGTTCATAATGATAAGTGCGGCATGTTGACAGCGCGCGCCGGAACAGCAAACGATGCGGCTAAACAAGTCTGTCAGGGAGGACCGGGAGCACGATGAATGTGGATGAGCGGGTCGCCCGGCTCACGCAGAAAATGCTACGGCAAAAGTTCTACGCCGTCATCTCGAAGCCCTCGCCAACGCCCGAAAAATTGAAAGCACTCCTCCCGGAGCATCTGGAATACATGATCGGGCTCGAAAAACGCGGCCTGCTGTTTGCGTCGGGGCCGTTGGCTGACGGCGCCGGGCCGCCGACTGGTGCCGGGCTAACGATCTTACGAACAGCGAGCCTCGAGGAGGCCCGCGCGCTGGCGGAAGCGGACCCGTTCGTTAAAAACGGGCTGCGGACTTTTGAACTAAAAGAATGGACGATCATGGAGGGTACGTTGGGGTTGCGGGTCAACCTGTCCGATCAGTCCGTTGAGGTAGCGTAAGGATTGAATACGGACATGCAGACGGTTGGCTTCGTTGGGGTCGGCAAGATTGGGATGCCGATCTCGCAAAACCTGATCAAGAACGGTTATCGCGTGGTTGGCTATCGGCGCGGTTCGCTTGCCGAGTTCGAGCAGATCGGCGGCGTGCCGGCGCGCTCGCCGGCCGAGGTGGGCGAACAGGCGGACGTGGTGTTTTCCTGTCTGCCATCTGATGAGGCGCTCGAAGAAGTCGTCCAAGGCCCCCAGGGTTTAGTCCACTCGGCCCGGCCGGGTCAGGTCGTGGTCGAACTCGGCTCCTACCCGGTTCCAGTCAAGGCACGGCAGATCGAGCCGCTCGCGCGCAGAGGCGCGGTCTTCATCGACGGCGAAGTTTCGGGCACGCCGGGCATGGTGTCGGCGCGCAAAGCCGTGGTCTATCTCGCGGGCGACGAGCAAGCCTGCAAAAGAATCGAGCCGGTTGTTGCCGGGTTTGCCGATTCCTGCATTTATTTCGGCCCATTCGGTGCGGCGAGCCGGGTCAAGCTGATCAACAATCTGCTGGTGTCGATCCACATCGCGGCGACGGCGGAGGCGATGGCGCTCGGTGTAAAGGCGGGCGTAGACGTGCCGCTGATGATCAAGGCGATCGCGACGGGAAGTGGCGGCTCGACCCAGTTTGGCATTCGCGCGCCTTGGATGGCGGAGCGCCGTTTCAAGCCGGTGCAGGGGACGATACCGGGGCTGCAACACTATGTCGACATGATCGGTGAGTTTGCCGACGACGTGGGCGTCGCAACACCGCTACTTGATCGCACCGCCGAACTGTTCGATCGCTTTGTGGCGATGGGGCTTTCCGACTGCGACGGCACCGCAATGATCGACGTCATCAGCTCGCTGCCACGCGAGTCAAACAACGGTAAAGGGCCAAAAGGGCCCGCAAATTGAAAGAGGAGAGTAAGTATGATCCGCGTCAGCAAGATCGCGCACGCCAGCTACCAGACGCCCGATCTCGACCAGCAGATTGAATACTACACCGACATTATCGGGCTCACGCTCGCCGCCAAGGAAAAGGACAAGGCGTATCTCGCCTCCACCATCGACCACCATTCCGTGGTGCTGCAGCGTGGCCCGACAGGCCGAATGCTTGCGTCTCGGTTTCCAGATCGCGACCGATGCCGATCTTGGCGAGTTCGAGAAGCAGGTTGCCGCCCACGGCATCAAGACGACCCGCAAAAAGGATCCGGAGCCGTCGATCACCGACATGGTCACCTTCCCCGATCCGAAGGGTACGATCATGGAGGTGTTCAAGCGCGACGCCTTCTCGCACCAGAAGTTTCAAAGCAAGGGCATCGTGCCGCACAAGCTTGGCCATGTTGCCTTCCACGTCACCGACGTGAAGCACGTCACCAAGTTCTATTGCGACGTGCTCGGCTTTCGCGAATCCGACTGGATGGCCGACTTCTTTTCGTTCCTGCGCTGCGGGCCGGACCATCACTCCATCAACCTGATGGAGACCGGCTCGAACCGCCACTTCCACACCGCCTTCGAGTTGCGCGATTGGGGCCACATGCACGAGGCCTGCGACTTCCTCAGCCTGCACGGCTACAAGCTCTTGTGGGGTCCCGGGCGGCACGGCATCGGCCACAATCTCTTCGCCTATCATCGCGCGCCCAACGGTCTGATCACCGAGACTTTTGCCGAGCTCGACCAGGTCAACGAGGCGCTCGGCTATTTCGAGCCGCGGCCCTGGCACCGCGACAATCCGCAGCGGCCGAAAGTCTGGGAGAAGGATCCCTCAGCCTCTAACTTGTGGGGCGTTATGCCGGGCGACGAGATGATGCACTAAGAAGTCGCTGCGTCAGGCGGAAGCTAGAAAGTCCGGGAGAAACGTCCATGCTTGCCATTTGGCGCGCAGCTTTTGCAGCTGCCGCCGCCGCTATTTTGCTCCTCTCCGCGCCGGCGATGGCGGCCGATCCGATCAAGGTCGGCTTCAGCATGGCGCTCACCGGCGGGGTGGCGCAGAACGGCAAGCAGCTGCTGCTCGCGCTGCAGATGTGGCGCGACGACGTCAACGCTAAAGGCGGCCTCCTCGGCCGCCCGGTCGATCTCGTCTTCTATGACGACCAGAGCAACCCGTCGAACGTGCCCGGCATCTACAACAAGCTCATCAACGTCGACAAAGTCGATTTACTGCTCGGTCCCTACGCCACCAACATGGCCGCGGCGGCAATGCCGGTCATCGTTGAAAACAAGAGACTGACCATCAGCATGATGGCGGTCAGCATCAACCGCCATTTCAACTATCCAAAATATTTCTCGATGCTGTCGACCGGCCCGGACGGAGTGAAAGCGTTCACCAAGGGCTTTTTCGATCTGGCCGGGGCAGCAGAACCCAAAGCCGCAAACGGTCGCGATGCTGTCGGGCGACGCCGAGTTCGCGCGCACCTCGGCAGACGGCGCGCGCGAGAACGCCACGGCTGACGGTTTCAAGATCATTTACGACAAGAGCTATCCCCCGGCGACCACGGATTTCGCGCCGACCGTGCGCGCCATTCAGGCCGCGAATCCCGACATCGTGTTCGTTGCCGCGTATCCGCCCGACACGGTTGGCATTGTCCGGGCCGCACACGAGATCGGGCTGAAGCCGAAAATGTTCGGCGGCACCATGATCGGATTGCTGATCACGCCGATCAAGACGCAGCTTGGTCCGATTCTTGACGGCCTCGTCATCATGCAAAGCTTCGTGCCGGCGCCGAGCTTCAATTTTCCGGGCGTCGCCGATGTGCTCAAGCGCTATCGCGCCATCGCCGCCGGCGAGAAAATCGATCCGCTGGGCTACGGGTTTGTGCCGTTCGGCTATGCCGCCGGGCAGGTGCTGGCGCAGGCGGTGGAAGGAGCCAAGAGCCTGGATTCCGACAAGCTCGGCGCCTACATCCACAGCCACAAATTTGAAACCGTCGTCGGCGAAGTCCAGTACGGTGCCGACGGAGAATGGACGCGGGGGCGCACCATGTTCACGCAATTCCAGAACGTCGCGCCGAATGATTTCGAGCAGTTCGCCAACGGCAAGGTGGAGCCGGTGCTGTGGCCGCCGGCATACAAGACCGGCGACATGATCTATCCCTACGCCGACGCGCAGAAATAACCGCGGCTCCTGGTCACTCGCTTTTGCCGCCGAGCTGCTTGAGCTTGGCGAACACGGCCTCGACGTTGAGGTCCTCGGACTTCTTCGCGGCGGCGGCCGCGACGGCAGGCGCGGGCTCAGGCTCTTCCTTCGGCGCCGTGGTGACGGACGCCGGGAGCAGCGTCGCACCCTGCGTTTCGGCTGGCACCGGCTTCTCCTTCGCGGCGCGCTGAACCTCGAGATCGAGATCGATCTGCGAGCAAAGCCCAAGCGTCACCGGGTCGAGCGGGGACAGGTTCGCCGAGTTCCAGTGGGTGCGTTCGCGGATCGCCTGGATGGTCGATTTGGTGGTTCCGACCAGCCGCATGATCGCGCTGTCTTTCAGCTCCGGATGGTTGCGCACCAGCCAGAGGATGGCGTTCGGCCGGTCCTGCCGGCGCGATACCGGCGTATAGCGCGGACCCTTCTTCTGCTTCGCCTCGGGCAGACGGACTTTCGGATCGGCGATGTGCAGGTGGTGGTCCGGATGGGTTTCGGCGTCGGCGATCTCTTCGCGCGTGAGCTGCCCGGTCAGGATCGGATCCAGACCCTTGATGCCCTGCGCGGCGTCGCCGTCGGCGATTGCCTTCACCTCCAGCGGATGCAGATTGCAGAACTGCGCGATCTGGTCGAAAGACAGCGCGGTGTTCTCGACCAGCCATACTGCCGTTGCTTTGGGCATCAGGGGCGCGATAGCCATGACCAAATCTCCCTTGCGCTCCGCCCGCCCGTCCGGGCGAAGCCACTCACGTCATCAGAGATGACCGGAAAACGCCCGGAATATAGGCGCCCCGGCGGCCACGTGCAACCGGCGTGACTTGCAGAACCGCCATGATTTGTCACAAAAGGAGCGGCAAACGCGGTTCCCCGCGCCAAAACGGAGCGTCCTGTGGCCGAGACGGCCGCCGAAATCCTTAACGCCTATCGCGCTGGAGCCGTCAGCCCCGAGGATATTATCGCCCGGAGTTTCGCGCGCATTCGCGAACACGCCGATCCGGCAATCTTCATCGCGCTGCGCGAGGAAGCCGAGGTCATCGCCGAGGCGCGTCAGCTCGCGCAGAACGGCGACAAGACGCTGCCGCTGTTTGGCATTCCGGTAGCCATCAAAGACAACATCGACGTCAAGGGATTGCCGACGACGGCGGCGTGTCCGGCATACAGCTATCGCCCGAACCGGGACGCCGCATGCGTGGCGCGGCTGCGCGAAGCGGGAGCGCTCATTCTCGGCAAAACCAATCTCGATCAGTTCGCGACCGGCCTCGTCGGTGTGCGCTCGCCTTACGGCATCTGCCGCAATCTGTTTGATCCAAAGCTGATCCCCGGCGGATCAAGCACGGGCTCCGCGATTGCGGTCGCGGCGGGGCTGGCGCCGCTCGCGCTCGGTACCGACACCGCCGGATCGGGCCGGGTGCCGGCCGGATTCAACAACATCGTTGGGCTAAAGCCGAGCCGCGGTCTTATTTCCACGGCAGGCGTGGTGCCGGCATGCCGTACGCTCGATTGCGTTTCGGTTTTCGCGCTGACGGTCGATGACGCGACGGCAATGCTGAACGTGGTCGCCGGGCTCGACGTCGCCGATCCATTTTCGCGCGCACGACCGATGCATGCCGTTGGGCCGATGCCGAGCGGCGTCAGGCTCGGTGTGCCGCTTTCAGGTCAGTGCCTGTTCTTCGGCGATCGCGCCTCGGAAGCCGCCTATCAGGCGGCGGCGGCCCGATTTGCCGAGCTCGGCGCAAACATCGTCGAGTTCGACATCGAACCGTTCTACGCAGCGGCGCGGTTGCTCTATGAAGGGCCGTGGGTCGCCGAGCGGTATCTGACCGTGCGCGCCCTGATTGCCTCCGCGCCGGAATCGCTGCATCCGGTGACGCGGCAGGTGCTGCTCGCAGGCGCGCACGGCACCGCCGCTGAAGCATTCGCCGCGTTCTATCAGCTCGAGGCGTTACGGCGTGTACGCGATCACACATTCCGTACCATCGACGCGATGTTGCTGCCGACCGCGCCGACGATCTACACGGTCGAGCAGGTGCTCGCCGATCCGATCGGGCTCAACAGCCGGCTCGGGACCTACACCAATTTTGTCAATTTGCTCGACATGTGCGGACTTGCTGTGCCGGCCAGCATGCGGCCCGACGGCACGCCATTCGGCATCACGCTGCTCGCGCCCGCGGGTGAGGATGCGGCGCTGGCGGCGATCGGTCGTGAATTTCACAAGGCCAGCGGTCTGCCGCTCGGCGCCCTCAACCAACCGCAGCCGGCGTTGGCGTCGCCGGTCGCAATGCCGGCGGAAGGTGAAGTGCCGATCGCGGTGGTCGGTGCGCACCTTTCCGGCATGCCGCTGAACGGCGAATTGCGCTCGGTCGGCGGCCGGCTCGTTGAGCGCACCACGACCGCGCCGCACTACCGGCTCTATGCGTTGTCCGGCACTAAGCCGGCGAAGCCCGGCTTGCTGCGTGTCAAAAACGGCGCCGGCGCTGCCATCGAAGTTGAGGTGTGGGCGTTGTCGGAAAGCGCTTTCGGCCGCTTCGTCGCCGCGGTGCCGCCGCCGCTTTCGATCGGCACGCTCGAACTCGACGAGGGCCGGTCGGTCAAAGGCTTTTTGGTCGAGGCCGAAGCGGTCGCGGAGGCGCGCGACATTTCCAGCTTCGGCGGCTGGCGCGCGTTCATGGCGCAGGAAAAAGCGGCAGTGTAACGGCACGCTTATTGGTGCGTGCAGCCACGAATTGGGCCGCTCGTCTCAGTTTCATAATGTCTGCTTTTCCTCAAAGCAGACATCGCCGGGACCAATTGTGATGTCCGCTATGGCCAATAGCAACCAAGTGCAGTGCAACAGTTTTGGTGAGGCTCTAAGCCGCCGCCTTTGATATCCGGCACATGCTGGACCGATGCGGCACCGAAGCACTGATTGGATCGACGTGGCGAGCGGGGATCAGCAAATTGCCGTTGGCGCCTGCTGGCAAGAACGGGTCGTAGCCCGGAAGGCCCAACACTCCGCAGGCCTGCCACCAGCCATAATGCGCGCAGACGACCTTTGGATGGATCGAGTCGCTGAATTTCGCCTTTAGTTTGATCTTTGCCGTGGCGGTCTCAACTGTGACCCAGTCACCGTCAACGATGCCGGGGCCGGCTGCCGTCTCCGGATGCATTTCGATTACCGGCTCGCGAACTTCGTTGCGAAGCCGGGGAATATTACGATGCTGTTCGTTGACGAACTGAATGGTACGAAAATAGGTCAAGATCAATGGATAAGCGCCATCTGCCCCGTGCAGTGGGCTCTCGGCCGGCTCTTCATGGCACGGCAACGGATCGTAGCCGCTGGCGGCAAAACGCGTCGAATAAAGTTCGAGCCTGCCCGATGGTGTAGCAAAGCCGCGCGGCAGCGCCGTTTGCGGATCGGCGCTAGCGTACTTGCGATAGTGGGTCGTGACTGATGCCCCGGCTCCGCGGGGATGTGCACGCAACTCCTCGAGCGTCAGGCCGCACGGCTCGAGTTGGTGGCGCCAGGCTTTCTCGACGTCACCGCCGAAGAAATGCTCGCCGAGACCGAGTCGACAGGCGAGATCGAAGACAACCGCGACGTCGGAGCGCGAATTAGTCACCGGTGGCACTACCGCCTTGCGCATTTGCGCCCAGCACGCAGCTTCAAGGCTGACGCCTTTCGCCCCCGCCCCCGAAAATCCGATCTTGAGTGACTTCGTACTTCCCAGCCGGTTGAAGCAGGCAGGAGCAGATCAGCAAAGGCCGCGCTGGGATTGGCGAAGAAGTCCATGTGTACGTAGAACTCAAGAACTCGCTAATGCTTCCATACCGCGTTGAACGTCGGACTGATGTACCAGTGGATCGCTGCCGAAGCAGACCATGGCTCTAACCTTGTAGGGCCGTGCGGTCAGAATGGCCTCGTAGACGTTCCCGGCCTGAACGTGTCCCGGATCGTTTGGTGGCCCGAGTGGGTGGTCCTTCAAACCGAGGCGTATTGCCGCCTTCTCCCTAGGGAGAAGTTGAAGCCCTTCCACCGGCCGGGCTGGCGGCGTCGCGATCAGCACATTGCTGCCGCGCTCATCGAATTGGCCGGTCAGGGCATAGAGGCAGCACACCGCGCGGTTGGTCTGCATGGCGTTGCTGTGCATTTCGAGCCCGGTCCAGGAGAAGTAGCAGGACGGCAGTTCGGTGGCGAACAGTCTCGCTGCCCGCCGAACATCTTCGGCTTCGATCCAGGTGATCAACTCCGAGCGTTCGGGCGCGTATTGCGCGGCTCGCCCGGCAAGCAGCGCAAAGGCCGGTCTACATGTCACCGAAGCGCCCGAGGCCAGTCGACAGGAGAAACTGCCGTCGAGCACGGGCTGCACGTCGCTGTTCGCGTAGCCTTGACCTGGATAATAGAAGGCGGTCGTGCCGCGGGAATTGTCCCAAACAACAAAAGATTCAGCCGAGCATGACGACGTCAGGTCGCGAGCTGAAAGTAGGCGTCCGGTATCATCGCGAACCAGAAATGGGCCGGTGGTCCAATCGCGGATGAAGGCCTCGTCGAAGAGCTTTTCTTCGATGAGCACGTGGATCATCGCCAAAGCCAAAGCGGCATCGCTGCCGGGACGGACCCGCAGCCAGGAATCGGCGCTGCGCGCGAGATTGGTTCGGCGCGGATCAATCACAATCAGCTTGGCGCCGCGCGCTCTTGCGCGGCTGATCCGCTGAGCGGCGGTCGGGTATGTCGCACGCGGATTGGCGCCCCAGAGCAGTATGCAGCGTGTGTTTTCGTAATCCGGCGACGGTGTTGGGGTGCCATAGCTGTGCTTTGCACCCGCGGACACATTCCAAGTGCAGATATGAATGGCCGACATACGGTTCGGCGTGCCGAATGCGTTGCCCAGCCTTGTCAACCACGGGGCAAAATCGGCCGTGCCGCCGCCGGCTGGCGTTGCACAAGCAAATACGACCGCCTCGGGACCAGATTGCGCTTTGATCTGCGCAAGGCGAGACGCGACGGTGTCAAGCGCCTCTTCCCACGAAATCTCAACCCACCCGGGATCGGGGTCGCCTTTGGCTCGCGTGCGCTTCATTGGCTGCCGCAGGCGGTCCGGCGAATAAACCAGCTCCGGAGCGGCAGATCCTTTGATGCAGATACCTCCGTTGGGGTGTTCGGAGTCAGGCTTGATCCTGGTTAATCGGCCGTCTTCGACGATTGCGACGACGCCGCACTGGGCGACACACATCGAACAAAAAGTATGGACCGCTTCGGATGCCATAACTGTATCCTCCGTCGCGAGATAACGAGTTCATAGGCATTCCGGAGAGACGAGTTTATGGGCCACTCGATGACCTGTCTATTATGGCGTCGACGTCCGCTCCGGGGTCATCAGCAGACATGGCGACTGCTTTGTCTGATGTCCGCTTTGCGCAGGAAGCGACATCGGGTGCTTACTTCGGCTCGTCGATCATGCTGACATGGGCGGCGACGATGCGCCAGCCTTCAGGAAAGCGCACCCAGGTCTGCATCTGACGACCGACTTTGCCGGCCGTGCTGGACCGGCGGAACAATGTCGAAGCGACAGCGTGATCGCGGCCATAGCTGCTGATGACGGTCCTTGTAATCGTGCGCACGCCTGGCGGCGCGCGGGCGACGCGAAAGGCTTCGATCTCCGCATAACCGTAAAGAATTCTCCGTGCCGCCATAGCGAATGGTGCGTGGATCGTCGCGAAATAGCGAATTGAGCGTGGCGACGTCGTTCTCGTTGAGCGCCTTCTCGTAGCGCTCGAACGCGGCTTTCACTTCGGCGACGACCTCCGGCAGGTCAATCTCCATTTTTTTCTCCATCGCAGTGCGGCAGGTATTTGTAGTCCGGCGGGGCGTTTCGATTAAAATTCCAAAGGTCTCATCGCGGCGGCAATACCTTGCATTTCCAGCGCGTGCGCGATGCGCAGCGCCACGTCCTCGCGCCATGGCGCGGCAATGACCTGTACCGCGATCGGCAGTGGCGTCAGCGGCACCGGGACGGCGACGACCGGCAACCCGATGAACGAGATCGGTTGCGTGTATAGCCCGAGGTTGGGCCGCACCGGCATTTCGACATCGCCGAACATGAACGTCTGTTGCCCGATCAGCGGGGCGGTGCAGGGCGTGGCCGGCGCCAAAATGGCGTCGACTTCATCGAACAACTTGAGCATCTCGCCGCGGTACCAGCGGCGGAATTTCTGCGCCTTCACCACCAGCGAGGCCGGCACCATGGCGCCGGCGATCAGCCGGTCGCGCACCGCGGGATCGAAGTCTTCGGCGCGCCGGCGCAGACGATCGAGATGCAGGCTTGATCCCTCGCTCGCGGTGATGATGAACGCCGCCGAGCGTGCGCGCTCAACCTCAGGAAGCTCAATGTCGCGGTTGGCCCCAAGCGCCACCGCCACGCGGTCGATGGCGTAGACCGGCTCCGCCGCCAGGCCTTTGAAATACCCGCCGGCGACCGCGATGCGCAGCCCATCGATACCGCGGTCGAGAAGCTGAGTGACTGTCTCGGGTGCGCGGTCGGCAGCAAACCGGATCGCGTGGGTCGTAACCCTGCATGGCGTCGTAGGCGAGAGCCAAATCGCGCGCCGTGCGCGCCAGCGGGCCGACGTGATCGAGGCTCGTCACGAATGGAAAAGCCCCGGCACAGCTCAGCCGGCCGTAGGTTGGCTTGAGACCAAACACGCCGCACAGCGACGCCGGCACCCGGATCGAACCGTTGGTGTCGGATGCCAGCGCCAACGGCACCAGACCGCCGGCGACCGCTGCGGCCGATCCGCCGGAGGACCCGCCGGTCATGTGATTGAGGTCGTGCGGATTGCGCGACGGGCCGTCGTGCACGTTCTCGCCGGTGAAATCGTAGGCGTATTCACCCATGTTGAGCGCGCCGACAAGAATGGCGCCGGCCGCTTCGAGGCGCTCGATCAGTGTGGCGTCACGGATCGCGGGTGTTGCGTCGCGATTGATCTTCGAGCCGGCGATGGTCGTAAGGCCGGCGATATCGAACAAATTTTTGACCGCAAATGGCACGCCGGCAAGGGGAGGCGGCGGTTCGCCTCGTGCTAGCGCTGCGTCGACCGCTTGCGCGCGGAGGAGGGCGCGCTGCTCGGTGATTGCGGTGAAGGAATTGAGCAGCGGATCGCACGAACGGATGCGCGCCAGCGTCGCCTCGATGATGCTCAGCGCGCTGGTGCGGCCGGCATCGAGTGCCGCGACGATTTCGGCCGCCGTGCTCCAGGTGAAATCACGTGCCGCCGTCTCAAGCACGGAACACCGGTGCCGGCTCGACGTCGTCGGGCAGCGAAAACTGATCGACGAAGCGCCGCGTGTTTGAGGATCACGTGCAGGTTACGCTTGACGCTGGCGCGCCACGCCGGATCGATCCGGCAGCAAAAGCGCCTCCGCACTCGCCGCGACCAATGCATCGATGACATCGGGCCTTTTCGCCGACCGCGGACGTCCGAGATCGTCTCGCAATGTGTTGCGCGATGTTTTGGCCGAGCTTGTTGCGACGGCCTGGCGGCTTGGCGGACCGCGTACGTTTAACCGGCTTTGCCAACCGATGCTTTTTCCGTTTCTGGTTTATCTTCTGGCCATGCTCTGACTTCTGCGGCAGAAACTCTTCGGCGAAATGGCATGCTACCTGCCGATCGCCGAACCGGCGCAACGCCGGCATCGCAGTCTCGCACGTTTCGGTCCTGCGGGAACAGCGGCTGTAGAAGCGGCAAACATTCGGATCGGGATCGATCGGGCTCATCGGCTCGCCGGTCAGCCGCAGCCGCTCCGTGCCGTTTGCGTCGAATCGCGGCACGGCCGCGACCAGCGCCTGGGTATAAGGGTGGAGCGGGTGCTCGAATACCTCGGCGGCAGGCCCGGATTCGACGATCTTGCCGAGATACATCACCAGCACGCGATCGCAAATCAGCCGCACCACGGAAAGGTCGTGGGAAACGAACAGATAGCTCATGCCGAATTCCTGCTTCAGCCGCTGCAGGAGCTGAAGAATGACCACCTGAACGGAGACGTCGAGCGCCGCCGTCGGCTCATCGAGCACGAGCAGGTCCGGCTCGACGGCGATAGCGCGGGCGATGCCGACGCGGGCGCGCTGGCCGCCCGATAGCTGATGCGGGAAGCGGTAGAGCAGTTGCAGCGGCAATCCGCATTGGCTCGCCACCGCTTCGACCTTTTTTGTCAGCGCCTCGCCGCGCAATTTGCGCAGGCGGCGCAGCGGATCGGCGATGGCGTCAAACGCAGTGAAGCGAGGATTGACGCTGTCGCCGGCGTCCTGGAACACCATCTGGATGCGCGCGCGATCGGGATCGCGGGCAAACTCGCGCGCCGGAGTGAGCGACAGCTCGCGTGTCCCAAGCTTCACGCTGCCGTCGCTGGCGTCGATCAGGCGGGTCAGGGCGCGTACCAACGTCGACTTGCCGCAGCCCGAACTCGCCGACTAGCCCGACCGTCTCGCCTTTGTTGATGACGAAGCTCACGTCGTCGACGGCGTGCACTTTCGGCAGCTTCTCCGCGCCGCCGGCGAAACGGCGCCGCAGCGACGCCCACGCTCCCACGGTTCCGCTAACGGGGAAGAGCTTGGAAAATTCGACGACGTCGAGGAGGGCGGTCATGACGAACTCATCGGCAACGGGTTCCAGCAGGCCACGTTGTGTGCGGCGTCTGCGATCGGCTGCGGCAGCGGCTGATTGCAGGCGCTGACCTTGCGCGGGCAGCGTTCGGAATAGCGGCACGGCGGCAGATCGGCGCGGCGCAGATCGGGCAGCGAGCCGGGGATCGAGGCAAGCTCATCGAGGCTCGCCGCCGAGTCGGGCGTCGCAGCGATCAGTTCCGCCGTGTAGGGATGACGCGGCCGCGCAAACAGCTCTCGGGTCGGCGCGCTCTCGACCACATGACCGGCGTGCATGACGACGATGCGTGCTGCGCGCTGGCCGGCGAGCGCGAGATCGTGGGTGATGAAGATCGTCGCCATGCCGAGTTCGGTCGCCAGGTCTGAAATCAGATCCATGATGACCGCCTGCGTCGTCACATCGAGGCCCGTGGTCGGCTCGTCGGCAATCAACAGCGACGGTTTGGCCGCCAGCGCGATCGCGATCATGACCCGCTGGCACATGCCGCCGGACATTTCGAACGGATAGGCCTTGGCGCGCCGCGCCGGATCGGTGATGCCGACCGCGCGCAGCATCTCGATGGCCTGGGCCGGCGCCTCGCGGCCCGGCACGTTGCCGTGGCGGACGAGCACATCGGCGATCTGGCGCCCGACCGGGCGGATCGGGTTGAGCGCGGTGCGCGGATTCTGAAAGATCATCGCGATTTCGCGGCCGCGCACGTCGGCGAGCTGGCTCGGCGTGGCCGCGAGAAGATCGAGACCGCCGAGCATGGCTTTGCCGCCGGTGATGCGGCCGGCGGGATCAAGAATGCCCATGACCGCATAGGCGGTGACCGATTTGCCCGATCCCGACTCGCCGACCAGCGCGATCGTCTCGCCCTTGGCGACGGCAAAGCTTGCGTTATCAATGGCGCGGACGATTCCGGAGCGGGTGCGGAACTCGAACGCACAAACCTTCTACGCTCAGCGCCGGCGCTACGGTCATGTACGCCTCCGCGGATCGACGATATCCCGCATCCCGTCGCCGAGCAGATTGAAGCAGAACACCGCGACCATCAGCGCAACGCCGGGGAAGAATGCGATCCACCATTCGCCGGAGATGATGTTGGCGGCGCCTTCCGCCACCATGATCCCCCATTCCGGCGTCGGCGGCCGCACGCCGAGCCCGATGAAGGACAATCCCGCGGCGTTGAGGATGGCGTAGCCCATGGTGAGCGACATCTGCACCACCAGGATGGGGAAGACGTTGGGCAGAATCTGCAAGGCGACGATGCGCCATTCGCTGTTGCCGGAAAGCCGCGCGGCTTCGACAAAGCCGGCCTCGCGGCGCACGTTGGCCTCGGCGCGGGCGACCCGCACGTAGAGCGGGAAGTTGATGATCGCGGTCGCCAATACGATGTTCTGCACGGTGTTGCCGAGCGCCGCGACGATGCCCATGGCAAGCACGAACAGCGGAAACGCCATGATGGTATCGGCGATGCGGCCGACGATGCGGTCGGTCCAGCCGCCGAAATATCCGGCGGCGACGCCGGCAAGACCGCCCATGAGAAAGACCAGCACCACTGAAGCGACGGCGATGGTGAAATCGAGCCGCGTGGCGACGACGACGCGGCTGAAAATATCGCGGCCGAGCTGGTCGGTGCCGAACCAGTGTCCGGCAGAGGGCGGCTTGAGCGCTGCGGCGGTGTCGCTCGCGAGCGGATCGTGCGGAACGATCCATGGACCGATCAGCGCGGCAACGATGATCAGCACGAACAGGCCGAAGGCGAGCCCGGTGACCGGGTTCTCGCCGATGACGTAGCGCGCATGACGGAGCAGCGCGGAAACGCCGGTCGCCGGCCGGACCGTTGCGGCGATATCGGTCATGCTTCGAGCCTCACGCGCGGATCGACGACGCCATAGAGAATGTCGATGATGAGATTGAGCGTGACGTAGAGCACCGCCATGGTGAGCACGAAGCCCTGCACCGGCGCGAAATCGGATGCGATCAGCGCCTCGACGGCAAACGAGCCGATGCCCGGCCAGGCGAACACCTTCTCCACCAGCACGTTGGCGCCGAGCAGAAATGAGAACACCATGCCGAGCGTAGTGATCACCGGCAGCATCGCGTTGCGGAACGCGTAGGTGATGATGACGGTGTAGGACGACAAGCCGCTGGCGCGCGCGGTGCGCACGTAATCCGATGCGAGCACTTCGAGCATCGACGCGCGGGTCATGCGCGCGATCGGCGCCAGCGAAAAGATCGCGAGCGTCGCTCCGGGCAGTATGAGCTGACTGAGCGCCGCGCGGAACGTCTGGAAGTCGCCGGCGATCAGGCTGTCGATCAGATAAAAGCCGGTGACCTGAGGCGGCGCCGAAAAGAATACATCGAGCCGGCCGAGCGGCGCCGGCGCCCATCCGAGCAGAAAGTAGAACACGTAGACCAGCAGCAGGCCGGTGAAGAATACCGGCAGCGACACGCCGGCCGTCGCCACCACGCGACAGGCATGGTCGATCCAGGAGCCCTGCTTTACCGCGGCCAGAATGCCGAGCGGAACGGCGATCAGGATCGAAATGATCAGACCGAACAGCGTGAGTTCCGCCGACGCCGGTAGCCGGGAGACAATCTCGGTCACCACCGGCTGGCCGGTCGCCAGCGAATTGCCGAGATTGCCGTGCGCGAGATCGTCGACGTAGCGCAGGAACTGCACCGGCAGCGGCTGATCGAGGCCGAGCGACTTGCGGATATCCGCAATCGATTCAGGCGTCGCCGCCGGTCCGGCGAAATACACCGCCGGATCGCCGGGCAGCACGCGCGTCAGCAGGAACGTCACGATGATGACCCCGATCAGCGTCGGGATCACGGTGACGAAGCGGCGCAAGATGCTAACGAGCATGGCACCCGCGTTGTTTCGCCAGGCTTCGGGTCATCACGCTTTGACCAGCGAGCGGTAGTCGACCTGGCGGTGGAACCAGTAACAGTAGCCGGAGATGTTCTGCTGGGTCGCGACTTTCAGATGCGGCTGGAACAGCGGAATACGCGGCACCTCATGCCAGGCTTTGGAAATGAAACCTTCGACATCGGTCGTCGTATTTGCTCTTGGCGTCGGCGGCGGCCGCTTCGCGGGCGCCGTCGATCAGTGCGTCCATGTCCTTGTTCACATAGCTCGGCGTGTTGAAGATCGCGTTCTGGCCGGAGTAGCACCAGAAGAAGAAGTATTCCGGGTAGTCCAGCCAGCCGGAGAAGAAGTTGACCATCATCGGCATCGACTTCTTCGCCATCTCGCTGCGCCAGTTCGAGCCCGGTATCTTGTTGATGGTCGTCTTGATGCCGATTTGGCCGAGGCTTTCCTGGATCAGCGTGGCGATCGGTTCGGAATTTACGGCATCGCCGAGGTCGAATGAGATGGTGGTTTCGATGCCGCCGGCGCCCGCTTGCTGCATCAGCGCCTTGGCCTTTTCCATGTCGGTGACGTAAGCGGTGGGTTGCGGCCAATCGGTGGTCGAGACGTCGTTCGATTTGCCGCCGAACAGCGGATTGGCAATCCCGAACATCGCTGCATCGATGATCTTCTGATACGGGATCGCGTAGGCGACCGCTTGCCTAATCTTCTCGTTATTGAACGGCGGGTTCACCACGTTCAGGTCGACGCTGTACATGCCGTTACTGATCGGATTGGCGATCAGCTTGAGCTTGGTCTCCTTCTTCATCTCGGAGAAATCCTTCGCCGGCAGGTCGAATGAGATGTCGGCGTCGCCGCGCTCCATCAATGCACGGCGGTTGCCGGCGGCGGGAATGGTGCGCCAGATGATCTTTTTGAGCTGCGGCAGCTTGCCGCCGACCCAGCCGTTAAAACGCTCGTAAACTGTTTCGACGCCGGGCTTCCAGCTCGTCACCTTGTAGGCGCCGCTGCCGGCGGTGTTGCCTTTGGTGTAGTCGAGCGCCCACGGGTCTTTCTCGGTGGCGTGCTTTTTCAGCAGTTCCGAATTGTAGATTCCGGGCACGATCACCGCGAGATCGGGAAGGGTCAAGCGGTCCTTCTTGATGAAATCGACGCGGAACGTGCTGTCGTCGACCGCAACGAATTGTTCGGGCTTGACCAGCGAACCCGCTTTCATTTGCACCGTCGGAAATCCGCCGACGGTGACTGCGCGGTCGAACGACCATTTAACATCCTTGGCGGTGACCGGAGTGCCGTCTTGAAATTTCGCGTCTTTGCGGAGTTTGAACGTCACCGACATATCGCCGACGTTCATGTCTTCGGCGAGTTCGGGTTTGAGCTTGTCGCGATCGTAAGACAGCGAGCCGTCGGGAAGGGTTTTCTTCTCGTGGGTGATCAGCCGATCGTAGCAATTCCATGAAGCCTCATAGCCCGGCCGGTTGGTGCCAACGCCCTGAATGTCGAGATTGTTCGGTCCGTTTTCGGTAATCAGGAGCAGCGTCTCGCCGCGCGATTGGGCTTTCGCCGGGGACCAGATCGCGGGCGCTGAAACGGCGCTGGCGGCGGTGAGTGCGGTCACCGATTTCAAAAACTCACGGCGCTTCATGCAAAAGCCTCCCAACCCGTCAGGCGTTGTGCCGGGAGTGTTTCCGCAAGCCGCGTGCCACATGGCGCCGCCGCCGTGTCGCATGTTAAGCCATTGAATTCATGGCGATTGCCGCCAAGTCGAAGCGAGCGGATGCCGGCCGGCAAAGGCGCCGAGGCCGAATAAGCTCAAAAATTGAGCACTGGCGGGCTCTGGCCTCAATCTTGCACAGTCAGAGCGTATCCTTCGCCAATCCGATTGCAGGGAGGCCCGAGATGCCGAAAGTGACCTTTGATGCCGAGCCAGCGCCGCTGTCCGTCGATCTCGATCGCGCCGCGCTCGTGATCATCGACATGCAGCGGGATTTTCTCGAGCCCGGCGGCTTCGGCGAGGCGCTCGGCAACGATGTTTCGCGGTTGCAGGCGGCAGTTTCGCCGCTGCGCCAGGTTCTCGCTGCCGCCCGCGAACATGACATGCTCATCATTCATACGCGGGAAGGGCACCGGCCCGATCTTTCCGACGCACCCCCTCACAAAGTCGAACGTGGCGATCCGTCGACGCGGATCGGCGCGCCCGGTCCGATGGGCCGTATCCTGGTGCGCGGCGAACCCGGTCACGACATCATTCCCGAGCTTTATCCGCTGCAGGACGAGCCGGTGATCGACAAGCCCGGCAAAGGCGCCTTCTATCAGACCGACCTCGAACTGATGCTGCGCAACCGCGGCATCGACACGCTGTTTGTTTGCGGCGTGACCACGGAAGTGTGCGTAAATACTACGGTTCGCGAAGCCAATGATCGCGGCTTCCGCTGCATCGTGCTGTCGGATTGTTGTGGCTCGTACTTCCCGGAATTCCACGCCGCCGGTCTCGCCATGATCAAGGCGCAGGGCGGTATTTTCGGCTCGGTCGCCGCGTCGACGCCGCTGCTGAACTCGCTGGCATCAATCGGCTACCCGGTTCGAGCCGCCGTCTGATTGCGGCGTCGCGCGTACCTTCCAAGCGCTTCGGTGCGCAACGGCAGATGCCGTTTTTTTGACGGGCAATGACCGTTATTTGGTCGCCGCTGTGGATTCGCAATTTGCACGTTTGCGATGCAGCAAGCGACCAATAATGGCCAACGCCGTAGACGGCAGCGGTAATTCTTCTGCACGCTCATCGGCTTCTCGATCGCGATCGTCGTCCGTAACGCGCGCCGCCGCGGTTGGCACGCGGCTTTGCGAGGTTGAGAACGCAATCAGGGACGATTGCGGACAACGTCGATATGGGGGGCGGGGCGCTTCACACCAAAAACTCTTGCCGATGCGAGCGGCACGGGTGCTGAGCCCGTGGGCATTGTCTGGCGCTTTTGGATGCGGCTCGCCATTAAGAGGAGCCTGCAATGACGAGCATAACGTCGACTTCGGCGTTTCGCCCACGCCTGTTTACTCCCGGCGACTGGAATGCCTTCTTCGGCTTCGGCACCAACATCCTTACCAACATGCTGACGCTCACGATCCTGTTGCGGTTCGTGATCAAGATGCCGGACTCGATCGTTTTCGGCCGCATCCTGCCGGCAGTCGGCCTGATGATGTGCCTCTCGACGTTTTACTATGCGTACCTGGCTTACCGGCTCGCCAAGCAGACCGGTCGCAGCGACGTTTGCGCGCTGCCGTCCGGCATCAGCGTGCCGCACATGTTCATCGTCACTTTCGTGATCATGCTGCCGATCGCGCTGACGACCAAAGATCCGATCAAGGGTTGGGAAGCTGGACTGACGTGGGTGTTCTTCCAGAGCTTCATCCTGATGATCGGCGGCTTCATCGCACCGATCGTCCGCAAGATCACGCCACGCGCGGCCCTGCTCGGTACACTGGCCGGTGTATCGATCACGTTCATCTCCATGCGTCCGGCGTTGGAAATGTACATGACGCCGGTGATCGGCCTGAGCTGCTTTGCCGTCATCCTGGTGAGCTGGTTCGGCGGATTTCGATATCCCAAAGGTATTCCTGCCGGACTGGTCGCCATCGCGGTGGGAATGATCATCGCCTGGGGCTCTAACCTCTTCGGCCTCAACTACGGCGGACTGAGCGTCGCGGGCGTTACCAGCGCCTTCACGAATTTCGGCTTCTCGGTGCCGCTGCCGGCCGTGAACCACATCTTCTCCGGCTTTGAATATCTCGGCGTCATCCTCATTACCGCCATCCCGTTCGGCATTTACGATCTGGTCGAAGCGATGGACAACGTCGAGAGCGCCGAGGCCGCGGGCGATGCGTTTCCGACGACGCGCGTGCTGACCGCCGACGGCGTCATCAGCTTGATTGGCTGCCTCATGGGCAATCCTTTCATCAACGCGGTCTATATCGGCCATCCCGGCTGGAAGGCGATGGGCGGCCGCATCGGCTACTCCGCGGCAACCGGCATCATGGTGATCGTGTTGTCCTGGTTCGGCGTGATCTCGCTGCTCCTGGCCATCATACCGGTCGTGGCGATTTACCCGATCCTGCTCTACATCGGCATGCTGATCGGCGCGCAGGCGTTCCAAAGCACACCAAAGGTCCACGCACCCGCCATCGTTCTGGCGCTGACGCCGCATCTTGCCGCTTGGGGCTCGGTGCAGCTGGACGGGGTGCTGCATGCGGCCGGCACCGACGCGGCGGCCGTCGGTTTGGACAAAATGGCCAACAACGGTGTTCTCTACGCCGGCCTCAAGGTCATGGGCGGCGGCTCCATCTTGACCGGACTGGTCCTTGCCGCGATCGGCGCCTTCGTCATCGACAAGAAGTTCGTCAACGCCTCGGCGTTCGCGCTTGCCGGTGCCCTCCTCACCTTCTTCGGCTTCATGCACGGTGAGCACGTCGGTATCGCGGTGACACCGATCGTTGCGATCGCATATCTGATCGCGGCGGTCTTTCTGTTAGGGCTGAGCCGCGCTCCGGTGAGCTTGCTGGATCGCACGGCGCCGCATGAGGCGATACCGGAGCCTGCCGAGTAGCAAGTCGCCGACGCGGTCTGCGCCTAAACGAAAGCGGCCCGGATTGCTTCGATGCAATCCGGGCCGATGTTTTTTTGATCCTGCTGACTTTTTGATTTGTTGCGCCGCACTGTCCCCTCGACGCAGTAACGATCGGCACGCCGCTCGCTGCCCCAGGCGCACGTGCTATTGCTGGACGTGACGGATTTATACTGTCGATTGGCGGCAACGAGAATGCTGGGCCGCCGCCAGGCGAGCGCATCAGGGCGAGCACATGGCCGAACCGGTTTCGTCTGCCTATCAGCCTGCCCGCCACGGCCGGATCGGCGCCACGGGCGACTTGTTCGGCCACCCGAAGGGCCTGGCTTTTCTATTCACCACCGAGATGTGGGAGCGCTTTTCCTACTACGGGATGCGCGCGCTGCTCGTTCTCTACATGACGAAATATCTGCTTGTGTCAGACCACGCCGGCACGGTGCTTGGCCTCGCCAGTCTCAAAAGCGTGCTCGAGGCCTCGTTCGGCCCGCTCGACGTCCAACCGCTGTCGTCGCAGATCTACGGCCTCTACACGGCGCTGGTCTATCTGACCCCGATTTTTGGCGGCCTGCTGGCGGACCGCGTGCTCGGCCAGCGCCGCACCGTCGTCATCGGCGCTACCCTGATGGCGATCGGTCATTTCATGATGGCGGTCGAGCAGCTTTTCCTGCTGGCGCTATTGGCGCTCATTCTCGGCAGTGGCGCGTTCAAGCCCAACATCTCGACCCAGGTCGGCGGCCTTTACGCGCCGGGTGACCACCGCCGCGACCGCGCCTTCTCGATCTTCTATGTCGGCATCAATGTCGGTGCGTTTCTGGCGCCGCTGATCTGCGGCACGCTGGGAGAAAAGGCGGGATGGCATTACGGCTTTGCCGCCGCTGGCGTCGGCATGCTGATCGGGCTTGCCATTTATCTCTACGCCATGCCGCTGCTGCCGCCGGACGAGCTGCAGAAGGCAAAGGCGACGCGGAGCCAGGACGCGCCGCTCGGCAGCGGCAACTGGCGCGCCTTCGTCGCCATTCTGGTGCTGTTTGTGCCAGTCGCATTGTTCTGGGCGACCTACGAGCAGCAAGGCAACACCATCGTGTTGTGGGCCGATGCGCATACCGACCGCACCGTGGAGTTGCTTGGCTTGAATGCCGAAATCCCGACCACCTGGTTTCAGGCCTTCAATCCGTTCATGATCTTTGCGTTCACGCCGTTCGTCATCGCGCTGTGGACGCGGCAGGCGGCCACTGGATCGGAGCCTTCGACGATCTCCAAGATGTCGCTCGGCTGTTTCGGCGTCGCGCTGTCTTATTGCATCATGGCGGCGGCGGCCTGGCACGCGGGCGGCGGCAAGGCGAGCTGGTCATGGCTGTTCGCTTACTTTGTGGTCATCACCGTTGGCGAGTTGTATCTGTCGCCGGTTGGACTTTCGCTGATCACCAAGATTGCTCCGGCCCGCATCCTGTCGATGATGATGGGCGTGTGGCTGGCGACGAGCTTCGTCGGTGGGTTCCTCGCCGGTTGGCTTGGCAGCTTTTGGAGCCGCATGGAGAAGCCTGAGTTTTTCCTCTTGATCGCGGCCGTCGCCGCGCTCGCCGGCGCGGCGATCTTCGCGTGCCGCTGGCTGTTGCGCGGAATGCTAAGCGAATAAGCCGGCCGGCGCCGAAACCTGATAGACTGCATCGAACAGGCAACGGAACTTACGGTATGAGCGAACTTCGCGAATGGCTCCGGCGGAACAAGTTCGAGCAATATGCCGACGCGTTCGAGGCAAACGATATCGGCCTCGATATCCTGCCGGAGCTGAACGAGCGCGATCTTGAACAACTCGGCGTGTCGCTGGGCAATCGCCGGCGCCTGCTCAAGGCAATCGCTGAAAGTGCCGCCACCATCGTGCAACCAAAGGCGGCTGAGGCCAGAGCGCCCGAAACGTCGGCCGATGCCGAGCGCCGTCAGGTCACGGTGCTGTTCTGCGATATGGTCGGATCCACGGCGCTATCGGGCGCGGTCGATCCGGAACTGTTGGGAAGTTTGATCCGGCGCTATCAGGATGCCGCCGCCGGCGCGATCGGCCGATTCGGCGGCTTCGTCGCCAAGTTCATGGGCGACGGCGTTCTCGCTTATTTCGGCTTCCCGCACGCCTTCGAGGACGCGGCTGAACGCGCGGTTCGTGCCGCAATCGGCATCTTGACCGAAGTCGGCGACATCGAGCGCCCGGACGGCACGCCGGCTACAGGCGCGCGTCGGCATCGCGACAGGTCTGGTCGTCGTCGGCGAAATTGTCGGCACCGGCACCGCGCAAGAGCGCACCATCGTCGGCGAAACCCCTAATCTCGCCGCGCGGCTTCAGGCGCTGGCGGCGCCCGATACGATCCTCATCAGCGAGACGACGCAGAATTTGCTCGGCGGATTGTTCAAGCTTGAGCCCACCGGCGAGCACGACCTGAAAGGATTTCGCTCGCCCGGTGCCGGCCTGGCGAGTGCTCGGCGAAGCGGCGGTCGGTGACCCGCTTTGCCGCGAGCCGCAGCGGCAGCAGCATGCCGCTCATCGGCCGCGCTCACGAAATGGGGTTGATGCTCGACCGCTGGCGTCTGGCGCGTCGGCGGCGAAGGCCAGATCGTCACGTTGATCGGCGAGGCCGGGATCGGCAAATCGCGCTCCATCGAGGCGCTGCAGGAAGCGCATCGCCGGCGAACCGCATGGCGCATCTATTTGCAGTGTTCACCGCATCATAGCGACAGCGCGCTTTATCCGGTGATCCAGCACATATCGCGCGCGGCGGGCTTCGCTACGGCCGATTCGCCCGACACGCGAATTGAAAAGCTCGGCGCGCTGTTCTCGCATCGGGCGGCAGTGGATGCGTCCGCGCTTCCGTTACTGGCGGAACTGCTTTCGATTCCACACGCGCTGCCGGCGCCAACGTCGCTGACTCCGGCGCAACGGAAAGCGGCGACGATTGCGCTGCTGGTCGACGAGATCGTCCGCCTGGGCGAAGCGAGGCCCATGCTTCTGATCGTCGAAGATGCGCATTGGATCGACGCGACCACGCTCGAAATGCTGACGCGCATATCGGACAGTATCGGGCAAGCGCGCTTGCTTGTCCTGGTCACCGCGCGGCCGGATTTCGCGCCGCCGTGGCTGGCGCGGCCGCATGCCACGTTGCTGACGCTCGGGCGTCTCGGCCGCGCAGAATGCGCCGAGCTGGTCGCCGGAGTCGCCGCCTCGCACGGGCTATCCGCCGAAACGGTCGCGGCGATCGTCGCCAAGACCGACGGCGTTCCGCTGTTCGCCGAGGAATTGACCAAAAGCGTGATGGAATCGGCGGGCGAGGATGGCGCCGCGGTTCCGGCCACCCTCAAGGATTTGCTGATGGCACGTCTCGATCGTCTCGGCGAGGCGCGCGAGGTGGCGCAGATCGCCGCCGTCATCGGCCGGCAATTTACACTTCGCACTTCTCGATGCGGTCGCCCCGAGACGCGGCGCCGACCTCGAAGCCGCGCTGGCGAAACTCGTCGCGGCGGGAATCGTGTTTCCGGAGGGACGCGGTCTGGAACGCGGCTTCAGTTTCAAGCACGCGCTGGTGCGCGACGCCGCTTATGAGAGTTTGCTTCTGGCGCGCCGGCGGGAATGGCACCAGCGCGTTGCCCGCGCGCTCGAAGAACGCTTCCCCGAAGTGACGGCGAACGAGCCGGAACTGCTGGCCTATCATTTCGGCGAGGCCGGGTTGGCCGAGCCTCGCCTGCGATTACCGCATGCGGGCTGGCGACCGCGCGTTGAGCCGGTCGGCTTACAAGGAGGCGATTGCGCATTTCTCGGCGGGTCTCAAATTGGCCGAGGCCTTGCCGGAATCCGGCAGACCGGATGCGCCGCCAACTGGATTTTCTGTTGAAGCTCGGCCCGGCGTTGATGGTGGCGCGCGGGTCAGCAGAGCGCGGAGGTCGGAGGATGCCTATCGCCGCGCCGCCGAGATCGGCGAAGCGCTCGGAGACGCTGCCGCCGTCTTCAAGGCCAAATGGGGCCTGTGGCTCAACGCCAATATCAGGCGCAAGACTGCGCTGGCGCGCGACCGGGCGAGCGAACTGGTGGCGCTCGCGCAGCGCTCCGGCGACGGCGATCTGTTGCTCGAAGCTTACCATTGCCGCTGGTCGACCGCATTTATTCCGCGGCGACGTCGCGAGCGGCTTTGGACGACAGCCGGATCGGCGTCGAGACTTACGACATGGCCCGGCACCGCCATCTCGGCCGGCCTTCGGCGGCCACGATCCCGGGCGTCTGCGCGCATGTCGGTGCGCGCTGGCTGCTGCAGATGTCCGGCGATCGCGAACTGGCGAGCGAAGATAGCGGCGCACGGGCGCTCGCGCTTGCCGAAACGCTCGATCATCCAAACAGCCTTGCCATGCGCTCCACAATGTCGCCATCGTGCCAGCAATTCGTCGGCGATCGCGAGCGCGACTTCGCGAGCGCTCGCCGCGCGAGCCGCGGCGCTGTGCGGAGAAATTCGGGCTGCTGGCCGTGGCGCGCCGAGCAGCTTGATGCTTGCGGGCTGGGCGACCGCTATCGGCTCGGGCGTCGCCGACGCAGCGCGACTGGTCGACGCCGAAATCGCCAATGCGACCGCGGTCGGGCCGCTGCCGCAATACTACTCTGGGCTTGGCGGCTGAAGTTCTGCTGGCCGCGGGCCGCGCCGGCGGATGGGCTGGCGCATCTCGACCGCGCGATCGCCGGCATCGACGAACCCGGCGTCGGCTTTTATCTGCCGGAAATCTATCGCCTGCGCGGCGAATGCCTGCTGGCGCTGGACCGCGAGAACAAGGACGAAGCGCGGCGAGCCTTCGCGGCCGCGCGCGACATCGCGCAACGGCAAGGCGCGGCGCTTTTTGAGCGCCGCGCCGAAAAGTCGCTTGCCGAGACTTGACGGCGGCTTAGTGCACGCGGCGGCGACGGCCGCACTTCGCCGCCGCCGGAGTTTCCATGGCGGTGATGTGACTCTTCACCGCCTTCTGCACCTTTTCGAAGGCGCGCACTTCGATCTGGCGGACCCGCTCGCGCGACACGCCGAACTCGTCGGCGAGCTCTTCCAGCGTGATCGGCTCATCGGCCAGCCGCCGCGCTTCAAAGATGCGACGCTCGCGATCGTTGAGCACGGTGAGCGCTTCGCCCAGCGCCTTATGCCGGTTGTCCGACTGCTCGGATTCGGCGAGGCGGCTTTCCTGGCTGGTGCTGTCGTCGACCAGCCAATCCATCCACTCGCCGGAATCGCCGTCCTCGCGGATCGGCGCATTCAGCGACGCGTCGCCGCCGAGGCGGCGGTTCATGTCGATCACGTCCTGCTCGGTCACGCCCAAGCCGTTTGGCGATGAGCTTGACCTGATCGGGCCGCATGTCGCCTTCGTCAAGCGCCGAAATCCGGCTCTTGGCTTTGCGCAGATTGAAGAACAGCTTCTTCTGGTTGGCGGTGGTGCCCATCTTAACGAGCGACCATGAGCGCAGGATGTATTCCTGGATCGCCGCCTTGATCCACCACATCGCGTAGGTCGCCAGCCGAAAGCCCTTATCGGGCTCGAAGCGTTTCACCGCCTGCATCAGACCGACATTGCCCTCGGAGATCACTTCGGAGATCGGCAGGCCGTAGCCGCGATATCCCATGGCGATCTTGGCCACGAGCCGCAAATGGCTGGTGACGAGCTTATGCGCCGCTTCGCGATCTTCGTGCTCGCGCCAGCGCTTCGCCAACATGAATTCTTCCTGCGGTTCCAACATCGGGAACCGCCGGATTTCTTCCAGATACCTGGTCAGGCCGGTTTCACCCGAAAGAACCGGCAAGGCTGCAGTTTGGGCCATGACAGCGCCCTTTCCTATCGTTGTCGCCCCCGCTATCGCGGCAGGCTTGGTGCCGTCGCTTCCCGAGCCGACGGCGCAAGTTCCTTATCTCGCACCTGCAACATACACGGTCTAACCCGGTTAGCGGTAGTAAAGAGGCATCACTTCAGCGCGACGCTGCGTTGATCTGGCTCAATAGGCGGCATTTCGCCCGAGCTGGTTAAGCCTCTATTTATCGCTAGAATCAGCCCTGATGGCCGCCAGCATACCATGCAAACGGGCCAGATCGGGCGGCAGTTCCGAGCGGAACCGCAGGATTTTACCGGTAATTGGGTGCGTGATCGACAGTATATGGGAATGCAGGGCCTGTCTGCCAAGGGCTGCAAGGGCGATTTGGGCTGGCTCAGGCAACAGCGCCGCCTTTGTCCGAAAACCCGCCCCGTAGGCCTGATCGCCGAGCAGCGGATGCCCGATGGAGGCCAAATGGACCCTAATCTGATGGGTTCGGCCGGTTTCCAGCCGGCAGGCGACCAGGCTAGCGACCGGTTCGGGTGATTTCCCGCCCCGCCGGGTACCTCTGTCGGCTCCATACCGCTCCAGGACTTGCCAGTGGGTAATAGCTTCCCGGCCGCCTTCACGGACCGCCATCCGGTCGCGGGCGACCTGGTGCCGGTCGATGGGCTTGTCGATCACGCCCCCGAGGCCGATCCGGGGCGCCCCACACGAAGGCGAGATAGCTGCGCTCGAACGGTCCGCCATCGCGGCCGTGGCCGGAAAATTGCGCCGCCAGCGCCTTATGGGCGCGGTCGTTCTTCGCCACCACCATCAGGCCGGTAGTGTCCTTGTCGAGCCGGTGCACAATGCCGGGCCGCCGTTCGCCGCCGATGCCGGAGAGACTCTCACCGCAATGTGCGATCAGCGCGTTGACCAGGGTCCCGGATGAGTGCCCGGCGGCAGGATGCACGACCAGCCCCTTGGGCTTGTCGATCACTATAATGTCGGAGTCCTCGTAGACCACGTTGAGCGGAATAGGCTCGGCTGCCGGCTTGGCGGCCACGGGCGCCGGAATGTCGATGAGGATGGATGCGCCCGAATTGACGCGATGGCCGGGATCACGGATCGTGCGCCCGTCGACGGCGACCGCACCCGCTTCAATCAACGCCTTGAGCCGCGTGCGAGACAGGTCGCCGACATGAACCGCAAGCAGACGGTCGAGCCGTCCGCCGGCCTCATCGGGCGCAATGCCGATTGATTTCTGGGTGGATGTCATCCGCTCATATCTGGGTACGAATGAACAAGTTAGCCGCTGGCAAAGAAGAGAGCGAATGGTCTGAAGCCGGCGCTGACCAGGCGCCGGCCTCCGCGGCTGATGCGTTGGCGTCCCGTATGGTCGGTCGCGTTCGCTGGCTGATGATCATTTCCGGGTTTACTACGCTCATTGCCATCGCCGCGGTTGTCGCGGTCATTGGCTATCGGCTTTCCCGCAGCGGCGGGATCAGCGTTGCGACCACCGACGGGATCGTGGTGCTGCCGAAAGGCGCCCGCGTTATCGCCAGCAGCGTCACCGACGACCGGCTGGTAGTGACGCTCGATATCGGGGGCGCGACCGAGATCCGCACCTTCGACCTCAAGACGCTGAAGCAAACCGGACACATCAGGTTCGCAACCGAGCCCTGAGCCGTGCGTCTTTTCCGGCGCTTGCGCGCTTGCGCCATATCGGGTCTATTCCCACCTTCAGGCTCCCTTCGTCTAGCGGTCTAGGACGCGGCCCTCTCAAGGCTGAAACACGGGTTCGATTCCCGTAGGGAGCGCCAGCGACAGACCTGAAGTTGTAAACCATTCTCTTGAAAAGATTTTTCTGACGGCTGGCATGTCGCTAACCCTGTCGCTATCCTCTGTCGCTATGAAGCGCAAAATCGACTACCTGTTCCGCCGGCCAGGAAGCTCGAATTGGTGGATCAAGCTCCAAGCGCCCGGCAAACGCACCGAGAAGTCGCTAGGCACGCCCGACCGGCGGCAGGCTGGAGATACTGGCCTTGCCCATGATCGCCGAGCACAAGGCCTCGCTATTGGCTTTGCGGCCCCATCTGGAAACGACGTGGCGGCTGAAGTACGAACCGGGCTTGCATGATAGTCCCGATGGCGGCCGCATTGCCGCGACCGAGCGAGAGCTTAGCCATTACGATGCCGGCGGGAAGCTCCTTCGAACGGAGCCGAATGGCGGCCCGGTCATGCAACTTGTCGGCGGCCCGCTGACGCTACGATCGGTGGTCGATGCCCACCTTACCGCCGACTACAGCGCCTTCGGCATCGACGATGATCCTGCGCCGCGCCGCAAGGTGACGACAAAGAACGGCGACGACGCGATGTTGGATACCTACCTGACGCACAAGAATATCACCGGCTACTACGAGCGTGAGGCGCGCGATACATGGGCGACTATTCCGGTCGTTGTGCGATAAGCCATTGAAGGATTGCGACCGCGATGACGGTCGGAAACTCGTGGCCCATTACGAGGCGCAAGGTTTGAAATCGGGGACGATTGAGAAGCGAGTTGGGTGGCTACGCGCGGCGATCAACTTTGCCATTGATGAAGGACGGTTGAAGTTCAATCCGTTCGCTGGCGTAGTACCCGAGCGTAACGACAAGATGAAACGCCTGCCGCTGTCCGATACTGACATGCGGACGATCAAGCGCAATTTGTCGCAGCTGCGGCAAGAGCGATCAATTATTGCTCCGCACGTTGGGCGCTACTGGCATGCGATTGAGCGAGGCATTCGAGATAAAAGGCGAGGACAAAGAGCGCGGCGTTCGCTATTGCATCATCGGAGCAAAGACCGCCGCAGTCATTGCGCCGCGTGCCATTCCCGGAAGCTGTGCTGCCCTACCTGCCGAAGAAGATCACCGGGCCATTGTTCACCCGTGACGCCGCCGACCCAGAAGGCGCAGCATCTAAAATCCTCAATCGGTTTTTAGATGACATCGGTATTGATGATCCTCGCAAAGCAATCCACTCGCTTCGTCATCGTGCGCAAGATCGGTTGCGCGCCGCCGGTTGCCGCGAAGATGTGAGGTGGGCCATCCTAGGCCATGAACAAGAGACAGTCGCGGCGGGTTACGGTGAGGGCTTTCCGGTACCGATGCTGAAGAGGTGGATTGATAAGATCGGCTTTTAGGTTTCGCCTTGCGGCTGTTGTTCGTTAGTCTCTTTTTGCTCATTCTCAGCTATCGAGACGGTGGTGCCCGCCTTAACATCAAGGTCACCGTGACCTTGACGCCGTTTACAGTCACTTCGATTGGAAAGGTGGTCAGCTGGTGGCTTATTGTCGTCGACCATACGGACAAGGTTAGCAGAGACGGCGGCCTCCTTTATACCCATAAATTCAGGATGTCCAGTTAGTCCCCCAGAAAGTCGACTTGGGAGCGGACATCGTGAAAGGTGTGAGCGCCCGTAGCAAAAAGGGCCAAGGTCTGTGAGCAGGTTTCGCGTGATGAAGTGCCTGCAGCACGGACTGGCACGGTTTTAAGACAATTTTAATTAATGCGGTTCGGAATCCGTTGCGGTCGTCATCCACTCAGCGGTGAAGAACATGTTTGAGGTTACGCAATACGAGCCCCCGTACATTTTTGTGAGAAGCCGCCGAACCGCCGAGACCTATCGGTTTTTGGTCGGGAACGATGGGGCCTTGGTGAACGACGGAGAGCGCTTCGACCTGGGAGATGCTCACCGAACGGCAATCGCGTATCTCTTCCAAAAGAGAAGACAGGCGGAGCCGCAGACGCTATTGAGCGCTTGAACGGCCGTGCTGTGATTGTGGGCGGCCTTCGGCAGCGGTTCACCGCCGGCTAATCTTTTTCGACTATCGACGATGATTCGGGTATCAGCCCGATGCGTACCTCAACTTGCGCCGGGCGCTCTCAACGCCGGCCACGACCGTAGCCTCGCTGCTTTCCTTAAGCCCGACCTGACGCCGCCCAAGCGCGCAATGGCACAAGTAAAGGGTTAGATACTGGGTGTTCCAGGCCTGATCCGCACGCCTCCGCGGGATCGCGAACGGATGCAAGTCATACACGACGTTGATGCGCATGCTTTTCGCCAAATGGAGCAGATCCTGTTTGGTCAATAGCTTCGTGCTATCGCGTCATGGCTGAGGAGAACCGCCGCGATGATCGATTTCAGGATAGCGCCGCACCGGGTGATCGCCGGAAAAAACATTGTCGAGGTGGTCCTCGATGGCAACGTCGTCGCCACCATCGCCGCCAATGGAATCGATGGCATTCAAGTCATGAGCGCGCATTTAAACGACCATTGGTTAGATGATGGTGAAAAGATCGGGCTCGGCACTCCGTCGATCCACATTACATTCAAGGCGCCGCCGGTCCGCATGGGAGGCCAGGGCGTGCGCGACAGCATGCAATGACCGCGTTTGCACTTCGACGGGCAGCCATATCGGATGACCAAGAGGCAATTAGAGAACCTTATGGAAACAGGCGAGCAAAGCGTAGTCGATGCCGATGAAGGTCAGCGGACGCACGAGCTTGTTGAACAAGCTTGATTTCGACGACAGCGACTATTCGGTTGTCGTGAAGCACAGGGGGCGCCCTCCGAACCCGTGGAGGTGGGAGATTTACCGCGCCGGTACATCGAGTCCGATAGGACAGTCACCGGTCTTTTTTCGCAGCATGGCGGCCGCTAACAAAGCAGGGAAGACCGCACTCAAGCAGCTATTGGCCAAGCTCAACGCCTAACCGCGGCAAGCTATGGAAGAGCAGGATGCTCGCGCATCTTGGCGATCATGAACATCTCGCGGAGCGTCTGCGGTCGATTTCAAGCGACGATTGATTATTTTTCCAGCCACCGCGCGTAAGCCACTTATATTTCGGCTATGTGTCGCGCTTGCCGCTCGCAAGGTAGACCATTCGTTGCTGGCGCCCGGACAAGATCCGCTAAT
The DNA here is from genome assembly GCA_963826945.1 of uncultured Alphaproteobacteria bacterium. GTDB lineage: Bacteria > Pseudomonadota > Alphaproteobacteria > Rhizobiales > Xanthobacteraceae > BOG-931. The sequence goes on from CAWGYY010000004.1 coordinate 151,713, forward strand.
TCACGAGCAGTGGCCTGTAGCGGCAGTCAATAGCGGCAGATACTTCTTCAGATGTACTCAATTTTCAGTGGCTTTTTGGTTGGCGCTTAGGAATTGAACCTACGCCTCTCCCGTGTGAAGGGATCGACAACTAATGAAATCAATCACTTATGTGGCAGAATAGCTGCGTTAGCGACGGTTATTAGCGGCAGTCCGACAGCATTGGTTTATCCTCGCAACGGCGGCCGAAAACCAGCCGCCAAACTACGAATTTGGGGGTCAGGAGTTCGAATCTCTTCGGGCGTGCCATAACATTCCGTATTTTGCGGAAGATCTCTGGCATCGGTTAACGTGCCATGTAGAACAAAAAAATCTGCATGGTAGCTGCATGGCAGTTCGCAAATTCATCGCAATTCGGCGAGTACCTCTCGCGTGAAACGGAATCGGCCATTCTGTTTCAGCCGAGGCAGCGATGCACGAGCAGCCTTACGACGGCCTAAGCCTCTTCGGTCAAAGCGGTAACCGCAAATATCTCAACGCCGCCGAGCGGCAACGTTTGTCGAGGCTGCGCCGCGGCGCGAAGATGCGCCTGTTCTGCCTAACGCTTCGACGGAGCGGCGCCCGCATCTTTGAAGTGCTGGCGCTCACGCCGGCGGCGATCAATATCGAAAGCGGCGTTGTTAGAATTCAGACTCTCAAAAACGGCGAAGGCCTGGCAGGTTTTCGTTATTCATCGCTATTCTCCTTTGTGAAAATCTCTTTAGTACGCACGCAACCGGAGGCGCGCGCATGGCCGATTTGCGCGTGCCAACGACACCCGCAAGGCAGCCAATATCAATTAGTCAGATCAACATCGTGCCTGCCGATGGGCACTGGCGCTGCTAATTATGAGAGCGGAGACTTCGGTACGTCGCCGTTTTTTGAGCAGCTCAAGGGCAAGCCGCGACCTGCCAGTATCTATGCATCTGTGGTACCGATATCAAAGCACAAGGGTACGTTAAGAATTTAGTTCGCGGTGGAGGAGGCGGTCACAGTATTGGCTGCATTGCGGGTATCGAGCCCGGCCACCTCGCCAAGGTCGCGAGGCGTCAATGCTTCTGCCGTTTTCACAACGACCATGACCCGCTGCGGACAATCTGTGCTCACGCTGGAAGCAAGGTGCGTACTGCGTCAGTTTTCTAGGATTGGAGGGTGGTCAACAACAACATGCCAACAAACACAACGATTGCGACTGCCAGCGAAAGAAATACTGTTCGCATCACGTAATCAGGAACGACATTGACAGTCATGGTCTCATGATAGCGTTCCTCGCCGCCTCCTTGTCACTGGAGCGCAGCCGATTTCGGTGTAAGCAGCAGGGTGGAGCAGGCGTACATAAGGGCGGAGCTCGGGTAGGTTTCACCCGGGAGGGTTATGAGCTCCTTGGGGAACTCCTCCGCGCGTTTCCACGCTTCGACCTTCGAAAGGGCGATGGTTTTCGCCTCGGCGTCAGGTAGGGCGCGGAATTTGTCGGCGCACACCGGCGCTAACGCCGCTACGACCGCCAGCTCGGACCGGTCTTTCGCCATCCTGTTGGCGGTGCTGCCGAGCGTTCAGCCGCCCCAGCCAAAGCCGACGGCTATCGTTGCGACGGCACCGATGGCTGCGCCTTGCAGCAGACGCTTTAGCGACTCTCCTTGCAGCATTGAAGGTACTTGCACGGTGATTTCTTTCGCCCGACATGGTTCGGAGCGAGGCTACGGATACCCGGATGGGTTTGCGGTTGAGCTTGAATTGAAGACCGAACGCCTTGGGATGGCGTATCGATTAGTATCCGCTTACGCCCTTGTCCGTCCGGAATCTGAGCAAAACAGCTCACACCGACGCGCCTGCATCGCCGCCCAAGACGGAAAAATGTCCTTCGCTGAGATCACTTCAGCTTTTCCGGGAGGGCGGAAATGCGACGTTCATGCGAATGATGTGCGCGGTCTCCTAGAAAATAAAGTTTGTATCTAGATTCAGTGCATTAGCAGCATTTCGGACGACTAACTGTCGGCGAATTGGCAGTCTCACTTGAAGAGTGCTGAATGCGCACCAACTAAAAGAAGAAGAGGCTACTTTCGTGCTGAGGCACTTAGTGAGCCTCGCTTTACCGTCCGAAAAATTAGAACTCTAGGAGGAGCACATGAAATTCCGCCCACTACACGATCGAGTCGTTGTCGCGCGTATTGATCCCGAGGCAAAGTCCGCCGGCGGCATCATCATCCCTGACACAGCCCAGGAGAAGCCCTCTCAGGGCGAGATCATCGCCGTCGGCCTGGGTGGCCGCGACGAAGCCGGCAAGCTTATTCCGATCGACCTGAAGAAGGGCGATCGCGTGCTGTTCGGCAAATGGTCGGGCACCGAGGTCAAGCTCGACGGCGTCGATTACTTGATCATGAAGGAGAGCGACATCATGGGCGTGCTCCAGGAAACGGCGGCCCACAAGAAGGCCGCTTGAACATTCCGTCACCGAAACAAAAATTCACGGAGTAGCAAAATGTCTGCCAAGGAAGTTAAATTCGCAGTTGATGCGCGCGACCGAATGTTGCGCGGGATCGACATCCTCAACAATGCGGTAAAGGTGACGCTCGGCCCGAAGGGTCGCAATGTGGTGCTTGACAAGTCGTACGGCGCGCCCCGCATCACCAAGGACGGTGTTACCGTCGCCAAGGAGATCGAGCTCGAAGACAAGTTCGAAAATATGGGCGCGCAAATGGTGCGCGAAGTTGCCTCGAAGTCATCCGATTACGCTGGTGATGGCACGACGACCGCCACGGTTCTGGCGCATGCGATCGTACGGGAAGGCGTCAAGTCCGTAGCCGCCGGCATGAACCCGATGGATCTTAGACGCGGCATCGATCTCGCAGTCGAAGCGGTAGTCGAGGACTTGAAAAAGAATTCGAAGAAGGTCACCTCGAATGAAGAAATCGCTCAGGTCGGCACGATTTCTGCCAACGGCGATTCCGAAATCGGCAAGTTCCTTGCGGACGCCATGAAGAAAGTCGGCAACGAGGGCGTCATCACAGTCGAAGAGGCCAAGAGCCTCGAAACTGAACTAGACGTCGTCGAAGGTATGCAATTTGATCGCGGTTACATCTCTCCCTACTTCATCACCAACGCCGAAAAGATGCGCGTAGAGATGGATGACCCCTATCTCCTGATCTACGATAAGAAGCTCTCGGCCCTACAGGAGTTGTTGCCGCTACTTGAAGCGGTGGTGCAGACCGGCAAGCCGCTCGTCATCGTCGCCGAGGATATCGAGGGCGAGGCTTTGGCTACGCTCGTCGTCAACAAGCTGCGCGGTGGTCTGAAGGTTGCGGCGGTGAAGGCACCAGGCTTCGGTGATCGCCGCAAGGCTATGCTTGAAGACATCGCGATTCTCACCGGTGCTCAGGCAATCAGCGAGGATCTCGGCATCAAACTCGACAAAGTCACGGTGAACATGCTCGGCCGCGCCAAGAAGGTGACGATCGAGAAGGAGAACACCACGATTGTCGACGGCGCCGGCAAGAAGTCCGACATCGAAGCTCGTATAAACCAGATCAAAGTGCAGATCGAGGAAACCACTTCGGACTACGACAAGGAGAAGCTGCAGGAACGTCTCGCCAAGCTTGCGGGCGGCGTCGCAGTGATCCGTGTCGGCGGCGCGACCGAGGTTGAGGTCAAGGAGCGCAAGGATCGCGTCGACGACGCGATGCACGCGACCCGAGCCGCGGTCGAGGAGGGTATTCTTCCGGGCGGCGGCGTTGCTCTCTTGCGCGCCAGTGAGGTGCTGACAAAGGTGCGCACGCACAACGACGACCAAAAGACCGGAGTCGAGATCGTCCGCAAGGCCCTCTCCGCTCCGGCGCGCCAGATCGCGTCCAATGCCGGCGAGGATGGCTCGGTGATCGTCGGCAAAATCCTTGAGAAGGATCAGTACGCCTACGGTTTCGACGCCCAGAATGCCGAGTATGTAAACCTCGTCTCCAAGGGCATCATCGACCCGACCAAGGTCGTTCGGGCAGCCCTTCAGAATGCGGCGTCGATCGCCGGGCTACTAATCACCACAGAAGCCATGGTCGCTGAAAGGCCGAAGAAGGACAGTGGGGCACCGGCTATGCCTGGCGGTGGCATGGGCGGTATGGGTGGCATGGACTATTAAGCCCCACCCTCAACGGAAATGACGAAGGCCCGGGACTTATTCCGGGCCTTTTTCTTGTGCGCTCGAACAGATTGTTCGGGCTGCTTTCTCCAAAAACCCCCCGACAAAAGAGCTATTACCGATCGCGCCTGGGCTTCCCTGGTTAATCTCAGCTCTTTCAGATGCGCGGTCTTTTCACGAGTAGCGAGGGCCTGACTTTCATATTCCATCATCGCGTTTCGAGAATCCTGCGCGCGTTCTTCCTTTTTGAAACTTTTTTCTGCCCGTCGTCGGGCCTGATCTGAATTCATTGGTGAATATCTCCTGTTTGGCTATCATGCCACAAGTATACTCCGTCATTTATTGCACTGAGCGATGTTGGAATTTTCATCGGAGAAGACGACGGTATATAAGGATTTGATTGCACGGAAATAAGTCCCGATCGTGCCGCTCGGAATGATTCTTTGGTGGGTTCCGAGATGCGACGCTATCGGCATTGAGAAAGCGAAAGATCGCACCGGGGCGTGAATCCGCAGCAATGACTCTTGCAGATGGAGCTGCGTGCTTTGCCTCGCAGCGATCACATTTTCATCGCGTCCGAATCGCGGGCTTGCCGTGCGGGCGTTCGGCTACTTCAGGACGAGCCCGGTCGACGTAGTGCCGCCAACCTGCTCACCAAGGACGAGGCACGGCGCATGGGCCTCGAACTTCGCCAAGATGCCGGAGCTGCTGCGCAAGCCATAGACCGCTAGCGTTGACGCAGATCAATGCAAGGAGGTTCGCTCGGTCGGATGCTAAATCCTGCGTGGCTGATCTAAATTATATCGCTTGGCTGATCGAGCGTGACAACCGGCGCACATTCAGAAACCGAAGCGACCATGATCGATCTCATTCGTCCCCAGTACGTCAATAAGCTACGAGCCGCGCAGCAGCATCTAGCGCACGTGCGACAGTTAGGCCCGCTTGAGCAACGCGAATTCCTCCGCGATGCCGAACGTGAGGTCGCCTTGGCTCAGAAAAAACTAGACGACTATGACGCGGGTGTGCGTGCGAGTCAGAAGGCTGGCCAATGATCAGGTTTAGTGACGCTCAGCTCATGACGATCCAGATAATCGCAGCCCCACTGCCGCTACAGCTCAGGTCGGAATTTTTGAAGGCGCTCGCCGCCGATCTGTGTGGCTGTGAGCCAGCCGACGATCAGGCGCTGCATGATGCCGCCCTCCGAGCCCGCCATCGGGTAAGCCGCGCCGAGCACCTGATCCGATGAGCGAGAGATTTCGGCAATCTCGTCGAAGGCCTCAGGGATGCGATCGCCACATTGCCCCCGCAGCACCTAGGCCTCGCGATCAGCGTGTTCTGTGCCTTCGCGATTGTGCTGTTGTTTCTCGGTGGTCGTCCCAGCTGACTAACGCAACGTAACTTGCGCAATCCTAGGAGATAACAACGCGATGACCACGCGAACGACCAGCAAGATAGTGACTTTCGCTCGTCCGTTCACGCTGAAGGGGGTCGATCTAGTATTGCCGGCTGGAAACTATCGGGTCGTGACGGACGAAGAACTGATCGAACAATTGTCATTTCCCGTCTATCGCCGCGTGTCCACGATGATCTTCGTACCAGCCAAATCTGCTTCCTCGGTTGAGATAGTGGCCATTGATCCTCAAGACCTTCAGGTGGCGCAGGAGCGGGACCTGAACCATGGCGCTTAGTTTTCCGGTTCGTCATCCGCGAACTCCAACGACAGTTGCGTCGGGTTGCTGCGGTGCATGAGTTCAGCTAATGGCCGTATGTCACGAGTACCGCCGGTCCATACGGCGATACGCAACTGTACGAGAGATGGAGGAGGGCCCTTCGAGATCGGCAATCAGGTGCTGATCTCAAGCCACCGCAAGCTGCTGTCGTCAAAAACGCGGTGGTGAGCGTTGCGGAAACGGCGGGACAAGATCCCGTCAGGCAAGGTTGAGAGAGGCGAGCGCAAGCAAACCGCTGATGACGTGTCGAAAACGGATTAGGCGATGCCAAAACCGGGGGATGGCCATGCCTTCGGGATCAGCTTGGGGGATGCCTGAGACGGCCCAAGCGGCATCCGGCATGGAGGCGGCGGATAAGTCTGAAAGCAGCTTGACCCCGAATGGCCGATTAGAGAAGCGGACGTGAAATGGCGCTACACGGTCGAGCGTATTGGGATGCTGGACCACAGAGTGTGTTCAGGAACTCATCCGAATCTCAGTATCCATAGTTGTTTTTCGGCGGTTAAGAACTTCGAATTGGCTGTATCGCGGCATTTGACAAATCGCAAAGCCCAGCCGGAAGTCTCCATGCATAAGACCTCCAACCACTGGAAGGAGAGCTGTGCTCGATTGGCAACCGATCTCAACCGCACCATTCGATCGCGACCTGCAACTCGGCGTGATCGAAAAGGGCGAGATTTATGCGCTAGTCTTCCCGTGCCGTCGAGCGCGATATGAATGGGTTAATGCCAGAACGGGGAAGCCCGTGTTAGTGGACCCTACGCACTGGCGCGATTGGTCGGACTGACGAACGTCAACACGGGCCGAAGTTTCCCGATGATTCACTTATCACGGTCTTGCCCGGCCACGAGCTTGGCCAATTTCGCCTCCTCGTCGGCGAGCAGCTTGGCAATGGTTTGCTGCTTCGAAGCGTCGGTCTCGCTCCGCAATAAATCCCGATAATGTTTGATATTCAGCTCGATAATCGTTCGTGCAGCAACGCTCATGCATTCAACGTCGGGATCGGGAAATTGATCCGTAACCGCTAGCACTGGCCCATTGATGGCGCCAACGGTCTCGCTTGCAAATGTTTGATCAGGATCAAACTTCGGAGCTGTTTTTCCGCGCAAAATTACTTTTGTGACCGTTCTGCAAGGACGACAGAAGATGCCGAAAAACCAAACGCCGATGGCCGGTCCCGGACCGACGATTCGAGCCATCGACCCGTGGACTCCTTCAGCGGGACGAATGCACCACCTGCTGACCGATGATGAACGCGGTCGCCTCGCCGTCATAGCCTCGATTGTCCGGTTTAAGAAGGGCGAGGTTATCTACCGGGAAGGCGATCCCGCTGACGTGGTTTTTAACATCATCACGGGCGTCGTTACGGCCTATCGGAAAGCACGCGACGGCAACGAACATGTGGTTGCGTTTTTGCTCCCCGATGACCTGTTCGGCCTGTCCGCAGAAGGCAGGTATACGAACACGGCCAGGGCCATAACGGCCGTCGCCGCGTATCGGCTTCCAGTGACTGCGTTGCGGAACCGCCTCCCGAAAGACGCCGAGTTGGAATTTCACGTTATCTGCAAGCTCTGCCAAGAACTGCGACAAGCCCAACGGCACGCTTTTTTGTTGAGCCAAAGAAGCGCAGTCACGAAGCTCGCGATGTTCCTGCAATTTATCGAACAACTGCAAATCGCCAAAGGCGAGCAAACTGCCGACATCTACTTGCCGATGGACCGCTCGGACATCGGCGAATACATCGGAATAACGCTTGCGGCCGTGAGCCGGGCATTTCGAAGCCTGACCATGCGCGGGATTATTAAAGTTCGGGACCGGCGGCATGTGAGGATCCTAGACCGCACCGCCTTCGAGAAGATTTCGGGTGACCCGATTGAGGAGCCGGCTGTCGCGTCGGCACTTCCAATGAGGCGATGACCGTTTTTGGCCGGTTGCGACAAATATCCGGTGCAAAGCGATGTCGGCCTTCGGGCGTACACCGGACTCGTGAAAGTGTCTCTTGCGAGATTCTCTGCCCGAATGCCAAAATTTGAGCAGAGCCAATAATGCGAGGCTTGGTTAGTATTCCTCCGCCGGCATCATGGTGATCTTGAAAAAGATCGTATGACCGTCGGCTTCGAAACAGCCAAAGTCATGCTCGTTATGCGGATCTCTGATCGCTTCCGGCGGGAAGTTGTGAGTGTTCGGATTTCGGCCATTGGCGTGTCTGCATTGGACGAGTACGATGCGATTCGCCCGCCCCCTCAAGAGGCGGCCTCCCCAAGATGCTGAAGCCCCGGCATTGCCGTCCCCAAGGCTATCCCGCTGGGGCTTTTTCTTTTGTGCAGATAGGTTCCGTTCGCTGGAACGCTTCTGGCGTTTCCGCCATAATACCGGGGTCATGCCGTCGTGAGCTCCAATGCGCCGATAACGGTCGCCAGGTAGAGAATGAAAAAACACTCATTGCGGTCACTTGAATTTGTGAGATTTTGTGTGATGCGGGGTGACTGCGATTACTCTAATATCTGATGGGGCTGAAGGGGCTTCCAACAAGGGAGTTCTGGAATGTGTGACTTTAGCCTTCAAAGCGTGCGTACGCGGCCAGCGAAGGTCGGCGACAAGCTCGTAACGCGTGACTTCGGCACCGGAACACGCGGCTTTGCCGCCGCGGATGATCTTGGACTGGCGGTGTGTGTGATGCCGGGAACGGAACTGGCCTTCGCCGGCGAAGTCGCGTGCCTGCCTACTGGCCTGTTCGGGTGGAAGACCAAGACAATCAACCACCAGACGGCAATCTTTCGACAAGTGAACAAAGACAAGTCCGCCGCACATCACGATGCGCTCGAATTTCCGGATGGGCGGACCGTATTGCTGACGCGCCTGTGCGAAGGTCAGGCGGCAGCAGTTCTTCAGCTACCTGCGCAGCCAGCGACAATGGTCGAGGCGGATGCCCAGAAGCGCGTTAATTACGTGGGCTGACAGTTGAAGACGCATCTTGTAGGCCGCCCGAGGAAGCGGCCTACTTGTTCATGCAAGTCTGCGCTTAGCGGCCCAGGAAATAAACATTGGCGCTTGAGAAATAAACTACGGCTTCTGACGCATGCACTGCTCAGGGCCTGGCCCATTTAAAGCCCAAAAATCAGGCTATGGCAGGCTTGTCGAATACCATCACCTTGGACACGAAGGCCTTGACGTTTCTGACGTGTGTGAGGCCGCACCGTGTGGCGAGGAGGCTAAAGTCCTCACGGGTGTAGCTTCTATAGTAGGGCTCGTGATAATTCTGCGGAAACAGTTCTAAAAGTCCTTCATAATCAGGCTGATCGCCGCGTTGTAGCGAATCGACGAGGACTAGACGCCCGCCAGGCTTCAGGACCCGAGCACATTCGCGAAAAACGATGCGACGTACCTTCGGCGGTAATTCGTGGAACAAAAAAATACTCGTCACCGCGTCCTGGCTTTCATCGGGCACGGGCAGCGACTCCGCGTTTCCAACGGTGAGGTTCATTCGCGACCAGCGTTTAAGGTGACGCTTGGCGTATCTGACATATGGCTCAGACATATCGAGCCCGAAGGCTGGAAGCCGCGGCCAGACCTGCTTGAGAAAATCGAGAAAGCGCCCGGTCCCGCAGCCGATGTCGAGAAGGCTTAGTTTGCGTTGGTCTCGTCCGGCGAAGATTTCATGGAGCTGAGGCAAGGCCTGCCGGCGCGTCGCATTGGCAGTCCCATTGAAGAGCACCTCGACCTGCGTGTCATATCGGCTCGCCGAATCGTCCGTCATCCAGCCGCCGGTCTGGAAATGGAAATTCTGCAAATAGTAGCGAGGTCGCTTCCCGCGCGTCTCCGCGGTTAGGACTTCGTCGTGCGACGCCGCTCTCGCGACGCCGATGGATTGCGGGGAGATCATCGAAAAAAAGCCGCGAGCGATGCAGGAGTGTCAACAACGATCCGTCATGATCGGCGGGCAGCGGGTAAAGGCCGGCCTCGACATTGGCGAGGTCCTGCTGGAGAAGGATGGCCATATCCGCGTAGAGGCGTCTTCACGTAAAGCGCATTCCGCAGCGCAAATTTATGACTGAAACTACTTACTTCAAAGAAGGAAGACTTGGCAGCGAACAGCTTCGCGGTGGCGTGGGCGAGGCGGCGACAAGGAAGCGACCAGGGCTACGACCTTCGAAAGTGGTAACGCGCGAGTGAGAAAGCCACCATGTTGTTGCGGACGTCGGTCCCTTGCCTCGACCAAACGTTGCGAGAGGACCAAGAACGCGCTTATCATCGACAGCTCGCCCTAACCGCAGTGGCCTTTGCAGCGAAGGCTCTTACGTTCTTTCCGAATCCGAGGACATCGATCTAAAATAATGTTCGGCGTACTGGTAATAGTTCTCTGCCCCGACGGTGTTGCCGATTTGAGCTTCAGCGCGGGCAAGCGCCAGATACCGCTCGTAGTTTCTTCGCGCGTTTTGAGGGCTTACCGGCTCGGGGCGTGCAGCACTCGATGTCCACCGCTTCGAGCGGGCAGGCAAGTGACGCTACCGGTTTGGGTTTGGGTGCAGAAACAGTCGGAGACACTCCTGTTGTGAAGATCAACAGACTCGCGCCTCCGGACGTGAATTTTACGTCAAGATCGAAGCGTTCAATCCCCTCGGCTCCGTCAAGGACCGTCTGGCACTCGGCGTCATCGAGGAAGCCGAGCGCTCGGGGCAGCTCAAGCGGGACAGACGGTCATCGAGGCAACAGCGGCAACACGGATGGCCTTGCGATGGTGTGCGCCCAGAACGGCTATCCGCTGGTGATCACGATGGCCGAGACGTTCAGCGTCGAGCGGCGAAGGCTGATGCGGTTTCTCGGTGCAAAGGTAGTGCTCACTCCGGCGCGCAACGCGGTATGGGCATGATGGTGAAGGCCGCTGAGCTAGCCAAAACCCATGGTTGGTTCCTGATCCGCCAGTTCGAAAACGAGGCCAATCCCGACATGCACTCGCGAACCACCGCGCGTGAAATCATCGCAGATTTTGCCGGCGAGCGGCTCGATTATTGGGTTACCGGATATGGCACCGGCGGCACGCTCAAGGGCGTCGCGCGCGTTCTGGCGAAGGAGCGTCCCGACACCAAGATCATCGTGTGCGAGCCACAGGACGCACCGTTGCTCGAAAGCGGAATTCCGCAACAGCGCAATCCTGACGGTTCCGCTGCCACGGCCCACCCTGCCTTCAAACCGCACCCCATGCAGGGTTGGACGATTTCATTCCGAAGCTACGCAGACGCGGTGGAATGAATGTCATCAACCGCATCATCCCGTTTCCAAAGCGAGCGCGCGCTGCAGCCGGGATTTGGCGCAGAAAGAGGGGATTTTTGTCGGCATCACAGCGGGCGCAACGTTTGCCGGCGCCTTGCGGGTGTGTGCAGAGGCACCTAAGGGAGTGACCGTGCTTTGCATGTTCCCGGACGCCGGCGAACGTTATCTGAGCACGCCGTTGTTTGGGGACATCTCCGCCGATATGAATGAAGAGGAAATGACAATTTCCCGTTCAACGCCCGCTGCTCAAATGGCTGCTTGATCGGCGCCGGAGTTGCACCGGCTGACTGCACATAACCCGGAATTATCGAAGGGCTTCTCGTACTAGCGAGGGGAGGGTAGTGCCACCTGAGAAGCAACTGATAAAGGAAAGTATAATTTCCTTATCAGTCATTTGGTACGCTGGGACACTTCGGCTGGGTATTTCCGCCCATTCGCATAATGACACGTTACGGAATACTTGCGGTGCCTTTCAGGCACGGCTGCGCACGGACCGCAGCAGTTCAGTCATCACCCATCGTAGGCCATGGACCTGGTCGACAAGATGTAGAATGACGCCCACCCCTTCGTCATTGACACCCAAGTCTTCTTTCAGGTCCCGTATCAGCTGGGCGCGTGCGAGGTCGGCGTCCGACAGCGTCATCTCACCGGCCTTCTCGCTCGGAATGAGCCACTCCTCTTCGATCCACGCCTCGAGCGTCTCGTGGTCGAGCTGCGCGCGAACTAGGAATTCCTGCTTTCTGAAAGTCATGGCTGCATATCCCGGCGGGGATCATAGGCTTTCCCGCCCTGCCAACCAGCGGCGAAAGCTTCGAGCTCAGCATCCGGCTGCTCCGGCAACATGACCTTTAATTTCAATAGCTCGTCGCCGTGACCGCCATTGCGGCGCGGCACACCCTTGCCGCGGAGCCGTAGGACCGTACCGGTGTTGGACCCTTTCGGCACCGTCATCGTTACAGAGCCGGTCGGTGTCGGCACATTGATGCGGGCGCCGAGTATGGCCTCGGACAACGTCACCGGCAGTTCGAGGTAGATGTTGTTTCCCTCGCGCGTGAAGAAACGATGCGGCTTGACTGCGATCTCGACCAGCGCGTCGCCAGCCTCGCCCTCACCGACGCCCGGGCGGCCTTTGCCGCGCAGCCGTAAGACTTGGCCATCCTGGATCCCCGCCGGAATTGTCACATCGAGAGTTCCGCCCTCGGGCAGTGTCAGCCGCTTGGTCTCGCCCGTGATGGCCTCGAGGAATTCGATCGGGAGGTGGTAGTGCACGTCCGGTCCGCGGGCATTATTTACGCCGCGCCTAAACAACTCGGACAGAATGTCGTGATCGGCGAAATCGGTGAAACCGGAATAGTTTTGGTAGGGCTGGTCCGCCGCACCTTCGGCTGCGAAGTCCTTGTAGAAGCGCTGCCTCGGCTTTTCGGCTCCGGTGGCGTCGATCTCGCCCCGGTCATATCGCGCACGCTTGTCCGCATCGGAGAGCAAACCATAGGCAACCGAAATATCCTTGAAACGTTCTTCCGAATCCTTGTTACCGGGGTTGAGATCGGGGTGCAGCTTCTTGGCCAGCCGGCGATACGCCTTCTGGATGGCCTCGGGTGAGGCGCTGCGTTCGACACCCAGCGTTTCGTATAGGTCTTTCAATACCGCCTCCGCAAGAAATCAAGTGTCGGCAAAGCATGGTGCGAAGTTTGGTCAAGGACAACCCGCGCCTGCGTGACCGTTATTCGTAGCGCAGTGCGTCGTGCGGATCGAGTGCAGCGAAATCGCTTTGGCGCGATCAATTAATCCGCATCAATCCTCTGAAGGCCTCAAGGAATGCCCCCTTCAGTGCACGCTTGGAGGTCCGGCTAATGCCATCGAGAGCAAATCCGCGACTGTCATCGAGGACGATGGCTGGGATCGCGTTTGGCGTTTCTGGTCAGGACGCTGAGCAGTCGCCGAGGCCAGTCCGACCCGCGCGCCGAGCGCCGCATTTCGTAAATCGCAACCAGAAGGATCGCCAACGCAAGCGGCAACACGAAATAGATTAAGCGATAGGCGATGAGGGAGCCGAGCAAGGCCGCTTTCGACGTACTGGGCACCAACGCGACAACCATCGTTTCGAATACCCCAAGTCCTCCTGGCACCAGGCTCAATAAAGAAATCGGCGTAGCGATGACGTAAACACCGAGAAATTGGTGGAAGCTGATCTGGGCTTCCGGCGGAAGCAGCACGTAAACGACCCCTGCTGCGAGCGCCTGATCTAACGACGCTACGGCAAATTGCATAAGCCCGCACCCGACCGAGGGTAGCCGCAGATGATAATGCCACAGGGCGATCGGCCCGCGCCGGGCGACGAGAACGACGAGATAACCGACGCCCACCGAAAGCATCGCAATCCCCGCAGCCAACAGAAGCGGTTGTGGCAGGTTGAGGATGGATGACATGCCGGCGGGATCGAACAAAAGCATCAGCCCGCCGACGGTTGTGACACCGAGCGCATAGGTGAGGGTGCAGAACGCGACAACTTCCCCGATCTCGACGGGGTGGAGACCGAATCCGGTATAGATCCAGTAACGAACCGAGCTCCCGGACATGAGAGCGAAGCCGAGATTGTTGCTGAAGGTGAATGAAATGAAAGAAGCGAACAAAGTCTCCCGCGAGCGCAGCTTATGGTCCGCATAGCTCAACGCAAGAAAATCATACCCGGTCAGCAGCAGGTAGCTCGCTGCGGTGAACGCCAGTGCAAGGGTGACACGCGCCTTGGGCAGCGCTTCGAAATTGGCGATCACGTCGATTAAGCGTGTATTCTCCAGCTCGCGGTAGAGCACGAAAATCGCCGCGAAAAACATCGCGATTGCGACTGCGATCGTCAAGCGATTGACGGTTTTCTGCATCATGAGCAGCGATCAGATATGAATCAGGAGGATATTGTCACGCCTATTTTGCAACCTATTGAGCTAATCAACGGTGCAATATAAATACTTGTGTCAGTTCGGCCCGTATAGATCAGCACCAGCTGCAGCGGATTTCATTATCATGCGCGGTTCGCGAGCCGCTGCACGATATAGCGCGGCCGACCGCGGTACTCGTCGAGTGTGCGCCTGGTTCCTCCGCAAAGTTTGCAAAGATAGTGACGCTCAGTGAGACATCAACACCGGGGCCGTCATCGTCCGCAGAATACTGCGGGTCACGCCGCCGAGCACGAATTCACGCAGGCGCGAGTGGCCGTAGCCGCCCATGACGATAAAATCGGCGTCGTAATCGGCGGCGTGCGAGAGCAGCGCGTCGGCGACGTCGAGATCGCCGTAGTCGATGCGCTTGACGTCCACGTTGAGTCCGTGACGCGCGAGGTGCTGATCCATATCAACGCCTTCGATCTCGTACTGTTTGTCGCGTTCGTTGGCGACGATGATGACAACCTCGACGAGTCCCGCCCGCTCAAGGAACGGCATGGCATCAGCGATCGCGCGCGCCGCCGACCGGCTACCGTCCCAGCACACCATGACGCGGTCGAGCTTGAGGGGCGCTTTCTGGATGTAGGGCACGACGATGGCTGGCCGGCCCGAATCGAACAAGGCGGCTTCGACGATCTTATCTTCAATAGCGCTCGTCTCGGGTTCGGCTTGCCCGACAACGGAGAGATCGAAGTGGCGAGCAATGCGGCCGAACTGGTCGCCAACGCCGGCGAAATTGGCGCCGGGCGTGAGCGGTTCGGCCGAGACCCCCGCGCGCGCACTCGCGGTGGCGAAGCGGTCGATCGCGGCCTTTGCAGCCGCGGCATTGTCGAGCTGCTGCGTCTCGATCATTTCAGGTGGGAGGTTACCGGCGCCCGACCTCGAACCGTAGATGTCGGCGAGAGTGTAACCGGAGTCCGCCACCGGAACGATTGGATAGTAGAGGAATGCGATCCCGGTGAGGTGCGCGTCGAAGGTTGCGGCGACGGAGACGGCGTAGTCTTCGGCTGGGCTTGCCGGTTCACCGACCCTAAGCTTGACGATGATGTCTTTGATCACGGCGGCCTCTCCTCCGATCGGTGACTGAATATGGCGCAGGGCACCCTTGGTCCATGCATGCGTCCGGCTGCCAATCAAGCGTCGTTGGTTCCCTGAGTGCGAGCCTCAAGCGAAGTCCGTCTGCCATCTCCCGCAGCTTTCCCCCTGCGCTCTGGGCAGCTTGTGCAGCTTTACCCCAAGAACAACGAGCGGTCAGAAGCTACTGTCAATGCCGAGAACAGCAAAGGCGAGTAGCTGCCGCCGAACTAATTACCAAACGCGCAATTTCTCGCCACATATCAGATAACTGTCGTCGCCCTCGTTGGGCGTCATGGTCTGAAGCATATTGTGCCGCCGTCAAATAATCTTTTGCCCTTATCCGGCAGTCGTTCGCATTCATCATCGGCCATCACCCACTCAACATCGGCCATCACCAACAAAGTTCATTTTACCATTCTGCTGCTCGATTTGGCCACAGGTGAATTCGCCAATGGCCCTTTTTGAATCGTGCAATTTCCTGATTACGCGTAAGGTGCCGTCATCATCGATAGCAGCATTTCGCCCCAGGCATCCGTGGCTGAGAGACACTATATGGCGCCTTCCGCCTTTTTTGTACGGAGCGCGGACCATGCTACCTTTGATGTACCGCCGCCCAAAAGCGGGCCGCGGGGTTCAACAGCGGAGATCGAGAATGTCACGCGGTACTGTGAAGTGGTTCAATTCCCAAAAAGGGTACGGATTTATTCAGCCGCAGGGCGGCGGAAAAGATGTGTTTGTCCACATCTCAGCCGTCGAGAAAGCTGGCCTCAGCGGCCTCAATGAGGGGCAGGTTGTCGAATACGAAGAAGTTGCGAACAAGGGAAAAACGTCGGCAGAAAATCTGAAGGTTCAACGCTGATTTTGCCGACAGCAGTCGCTAAGCGTTGAGCTTGGCCAATAGCTGTTTCAGTGCCGCTTTTCCTGCTTTGTTCGCGGCTGCCATAGTGCGAAAGAATATCGGCGACTGCCCTATCGGGCCCGATTTGCAGGCGCGATAAATCTCCCGCCTCCGCGGGTTCGGAGGGCGTTCCCTATGTTTCACGACAACCGAATAGTCGCTGTCGTCGAAACCAAGCTCATCCATGGCATGATACATGCGCTCGGTGACCACCAAACGCATTCATCGCGGAGAGGATTGTCGCTACGACGCCAAGATTAAGCTAGTGCCGCGCGTCGGAGCTCGGTGCACCCACGATGCGCAGTAAACTACGAGATTGGAGGGCTGGTATGGTAGGCCCCACAGGGAGAGAGCCAATGACCGAAACTGCGATCCAATTCCTCGAACGTTGGCGAGAAGCCCACGTTTATGCTGAGCTGCGCGCGCTTGAACAACTCGACGAGACTGTAGCCGAATGCATAGGTGCAGCGGCAGAGGACGGCATTTCCGCCGATCAGTTAGAAAAAGCGGCCGATGGCAGTCTCAAAGAATACCTTCGCGCGGCGATTATCAATACGAGCGAATGATGCTCCGAGGTCCTAAGGGCGAGAAGCGCCCGCCGATGTGATCGGCGCAGCCGTCATGGTCGGCTGGATCGCAACGGGCCAACTGTTGATACGCTAGGAGAGATTTAATGGCACGAAAGGGCAACGTGCCTCGGTTAAAGGTAAAGTCCGCAGCGAGGCAAGTTGAACGGAAGGCGCGACCGCGCGCGGATACTCCGCAGCTGCGAAGTGTATCGCTGCCTTACCATCATATGTTAATGCGTCGCCTACGACCCCGGGCATGGGTCCTGTGTGTGATGGTCTAGAGAGGAAACTCTACGCCAACCTCCAGGCGACGCTAAAAATCCCACAAGACCAAATCTCGCTGAGAAGCTTCACGCAGAAGCAGCTTGACGAGTATTATCGGGCGGCGAAATCCGTCCCAAACACACCGGGCATTTTCATTTCCGACCCGCGAGGCGCCCAATGTGCAGTGGGGTCGCGCCTCCGGACAAGAAGTTGAGAATTGTTCGCGATAAAATAGCCTCGTCGCGGATATAACGGCTTTCGCTCGGTTACTTCTAACAGACCATAGAGGACGGCAAAGACTAGAGCCGCAGTACCAATGACGGACGATGAGCGGGAGTTACTGGCCGAGATTGGGAAGCATCTTGTTCAACTCTTCCAAGATCGGGATGATTTGGTTGTCGGAGTCACGGCTGCCCTCCTCGATCTTTACCGAGAAGAGTTTGAGGCGGGACGGCAATCGAAAGAAACTACCCTTCAACGTCTGACGATTCAGGCAAATGCCCTGACGGCCAAGATTGGCGAGAGATATCTGCGGGCGCTAATTCAAACTCTGAAAGAGAACCGATTGGATGCTGAAAACCTGTTCCGCAGCCGTCCGGCCGGATCAGCATAGATCAGGCGCCACATGCGGCAGAATCCAGGATAATCGCCGAGGAGGCACGACAGTGCCGTTCCGAACAGATCGCGGTCCCTGTCCGTCATCGATTAAGGCCGCCTTTGGGTATTCACTCGCTAGCGGTAGCTGGCCCGCGTTCATTCAGCGCGGATCCATTGGCGCGCCTGCGCGGCGTCGGCCAGCGTAAAAAGCTTCGTCGTACCGGGCATGAGGAAACTGAAAAAATGCACCATGTGCTTAATCCATTCGACATCGGTGACGACGGCGAATCGTTCCCACCTCAGCAAATGACCGATGCCGACCTTTGTGTCCTCCCATGCCGCGCTCGGATCGATGCCAGCGAAATCGGCGGCGATTTCATAATAGAGCCGGACCTTGTCGTGATTCTTCAGGGCTTGCTCGACGGCAGGGACGAGGACGGTCGCATAGTCCTGCTTGGTGATGTGTCCGTGACACGCGAACGCGGCGACGTTGTCGGGGAAGTCTTTCAGGACCTCGATCATCGTGTCCTCCAACTATTCAAAATTTACGAACCTTTGAACTGGACGGATCATGCCTCATCCGCGTATTCGTTGAGCAGTACGGCCGCTATCCAGCCTCGACTCGGCGGCGGCCACCCGGTGTTTCACCGCAATGAAGCTGTCCGGACTCACGGACATCGAATCGATGCCGCAGGTCACCAGGAATTCCGCAAATTCGGGATGATCGCTCGGCGCCTGCCCGCATAGCCCGACTTTGGTTCCGGACTTATGCGCCTCGGTGATGACGTTGCGGATCATCCATTTGACCGCGTCGTCTTGTTCGTCGAACAGGCCAGCCAACTCCTCAGAGTCGCGATCGACTCCGAGCGTAAGTTGCGTGAGGTCATTGCTGCCGATCGAGAAGCCGTCAAAGCGCTCGGCGAAGGCCTTAGCCAGAATAACATTCGACGGGATTTCGCACATCACATAGACTTGGAGGCCATTTGCCCCGCGCTTTAGGCCATTCTCGGCCATCACCGCAAGAACCCGGTCGGCCTCCTTGATCGAGCGGCAGAACGGGATCATGACGATCACGTTTCCAAAGCCCATATCCTCACGCAGGCGGTGCAGCGCGCGGCATTCAAGCGCAAAGCCTTCGCGATAGCGCGGTGAGTAGTAGCGCGAGGCGCCGCGAAATCCGAGCATCGGATTTTCCTCCTTCGGCTCGAAGCTCGCCCCGCCAATCAGGTTCGCATACTCGTTGGTCTTGAAGTCGCTTGTGCGCACGATGACTGGCTTTGGGTGGTGCGCAGCCGCGATGCGCCCCAGGCCGCGCGCCAGGCGGTCGACGAAATATTGGGTCTTGTCCGCATAGCCCTGCGTCAGCTCCGTGATCGCGCGCTTGGCGTCCTGGTCTTCGAGCCTGTCGAAATGCACGAGCGCCATCGGATGCACCTTGATGTGGTTGCTCACGACGAACTCCATGCGCGCGAGTCCGACGCCATCGGCGGGCAGGCGCCACCAGCGAAATGCCGCGGCAGGATTGGCGAGGTTGAGCATCACCTGGGTGCGCGTCGCCGGGATGTGTTTGAGATCGAGATCGTCCACCTCGAAGTCGGCGGTTCCTTCGTAAATGAAGCCTTCATCCCCCTCGGCACAGGACACCGTCACTTCTTGTTCGTCATGGAGGACGTGCGTCGCATTGCCTGTGCCCACAATCGCCGGCAGGCCCAATTCGCGGCTGACGATGGCGGCATGCGAGGTGCGGCCACCGTGATCGGTAATGATTGCAACGGCGCGTTGCATGATCGGAACCCAATCGGGGTCAGTCGTCTGCGTCACCAGGATTGCACCGTTGACGAAGCGGCCAATCTCGCGCGGACTTTCGATCATGCAGACCCGACCGCTGACGACCGCGTCGCCGATGCTCAAGCCCGTGGCCAGCTTGCGACCCTTCGACTTGATGCGGTAGGACCTGAAAGCGCTCGCTTCCTTGCGCGATTGGACGGTTTCGGGGCGTGCCTGGACGATGAACAGCTCGCCGGTCTCGCCGTCCTTGGCCCATTCCATGTCCATCGGGCGCCCGTAATGGTCCTCGATGGCGCACGCCCACCGCGCAAGCGCCAGGATGTCGGGATCGCTCAACACGAACGCCGCGCGTTCGAGCTCTGGAGGTCGGCACGTTGCTGGTCGGATGATCGCCATCGCTGGTATAGATCATCTTGCGGGACTTTTCGCCGAGCTTCTTCTCGATGATTGGCGCGACTGCGGCGTTCGAGAGGAACGGCTTGAAAATCTCATACTCGTCAGGATTGACCGTTCCCTGCACGACGTTTTCGCCCAATCCCCAGGCCGCATTGATCAGCACGACCCGGTCAAAGCCGGTTTCGGTGTCGATCGAGAACATGACCCCAGCACCGCCGAGATCGGAGCGCACCATGCGCTGCACGCCGACGGAAAGCGCGACCTTCATGTGGTCAAAGCCCTTGGCTTGCCGGTAGATGATGGCTCGGTCGGTGAAGAGCGAGGCGTAGCACCGTCGGCACGCATCGAGCAGCGCGGCGTCGCCGCGGATATTGAGAAAGGTTTCCTGCTGTCCGGCGAAGCTCGCGTCGGGTAGATCTTCGGCCGTCGCGCTCGACCGGACGGCAACATCACCGTCCGTCTTTCCGGCGCGGCGGCAAAGTTCGGCATAGGCGGACGTGATGGCCGTTGCTATATCCTTGGGCCATTCGCTACGCAGGAAAGCGCGGCGGATCGTCGCCCCAACTTCGGCAAGCGGCGCATGGCCGGCCGCAAGTGCGGCGAGCGGATCGGCGATCGCTTGTTTGAGCCCGTTTGCCTCCACAAATCGCCAATAGGCTTGTGCGGTGGTGGCGAAGCCGGGCGGCACTCGTACCCCTTGCGAACTGAGATGGGCCACCATCTCGCCGAGCGAGGCATTCTTGCCGCCGACGCGGGGAACGTCGTCCTTTCCCAACTTTTCAAACCAGATCACATGAGTGGCATCTGAGGTCATGTCGTCCTCCTTCGCGATGGCGCGCCGTAACACTCCGCCATACCGGACGCGGCGCCCGGCATCTTCCACCAGCCCAAAACTAGGAAAGCACAATCAATCACCGACGATCGCGGCAGCGTCGGCATTGATATGCATCAAAATCGGCTCCCTCGCGGCAGTGTCTGCTAAGCAAAGCTCGACCTCTAACTCATCGAGCATTCTCTGCACGCTTCGCCACGCCGCTTCATCGTGGTCGGTTCGCAACAGGCGCCGATAAGGTTCGACTTGCGGTGGCAGGCGATCTCGTCACCCAGGCGATGCGGGACATGCTCAGTCTGGCGGGTGGCAGGCGCACGCCTAAAGCTTCCATATGCTTTCGGGCGGGAAGCAGGCATGATTGAAGTCCAAAAGAAACCGAGTATGGCGTACTCTGTCAGGTATGTGACCAGCCGAAATAAAAATCCGCGCATGCCCAGGCCACCGCCGTCTTGGCATCGATATTCCAGAACTTGACTATCCGAAGCTCGTTACCATCGATGACGCGCTCGGCCACCTTCAGGCCAAGATCGAACGAAGGAGTGTAGCCGTGGTGACGGATCAGCACTTCAGCGCGGGAAACGATATGCCCTGCCGTCATGTGATGAGCGAGGGATGCCGGCGTCCTGTCCTTTCCTCAATTTGCGCGATCCGTCGCGCTGCCGTCGCGAGCCCGGCAAGTGCGTCCTGGCAACCGAGATCCTGGCGTGAGGGATCGCGCTCATAGCGTTCCAGATAAACGCGCAGCGTCGCACCGTCAGTGCCCGTGCCCGAAAGTCGGTACACGATGCGCGCCTCGTCCGAAAAACGATGCGAATCCCCTGGTGCTCGGCTAAAGAATTGTCGATCGGGTCGAGGTAGCTGAAATCGTCGCAGAGGGTCACTTCATATGTCCCGACCCGCTGACCTTTTAGGCGCAACAGGTCCTTTTGCAAGTCAGCTATGAGGCGTTCCGCAACGTTCTTGTCCAGCCGTTCGTAATCATGCCGCGAATAGTAATGCCGGCCATATTCCCGCCAGTGAGCGCGCGAGAGCTGCTCGACTGACCGCCGTCGAGTTGAAAGTATACTAAGCCAAAAGAGCACGGCCCAGAGACCATCCTTCTCGCGCACGTGATCCGAGCCCGTTCCAAAGCTTTCCTCTCCGCACAACGAGATTTTGCCGGCATCGAGGAGATTTCCGAAATACTTCCAGCCTGTCGGTGTCTCGTAACACGGTATACCGAGGTGCGCGGCGACACGATCTACCGCCCGGCTCGTGGGCATCGAGCGTGCGACACCCACCAAACCCTTGCGATAACCCGGAACCGAACTCGCATTCGCCGCAAGAATAGCCAAGCTGTCACTCGGGGTCACAAAGAAACGACGGCCGAGGATCATGTTGCGGTCGCCATCTCCATCGGAAGCAGCACCAAAATCCGGCGCGTCACGGCCACTCATGGCAGCGACAAGCTCATGACCGTAGACGAGATTCGGATCCGGGTGCTGGCCACCGAAATCAGGCAGTGGATCGCCATTGACGACGGTACCGGCAGGCGCGCCTAGCCGACGTTTCCAAAATCTCATGAGCGTAAGGCCCCGTGACCGCATGCATGGCATCGTAGCGCATGCGGAACAAACTGGACGCGAACAACTCTGAAATGGCGTCGAAATCGAAGAGCCGTTCCATTAACTGAGCATAATCCGCGACCGGATCAATCACTTCGATCGCCATCTCGTCGAGGCGCGTGCAGCCCATGACGTCAATGTCAACGTCAGCCACATCCAGGATGCGGTACCCGCCGATGCTCCGACTCTGTGCGTAGATTGCTTCGGTTACGCTCTCGGGCGCTGGGCCGCCATTTGAGATGTTATATTTGACGCCAAAATCGCCTTCCGGCCCGCCCGGGTTGTGGCTTGCTGAAAGGATGATGCCGCCGAAGGCGCCGTACTTGCGAATGAGGCACGATACAGCCGGTGTAGAAAGGATTCCGCCGCGACCAAGAAGAACCTTTCCGACTCCATTTCCGGCGGCCATCTTGAGAATCGTTTGGATCGCTTCGCGATTGTGGAAGCGACCGTCGCCGCCGAGCACCAGCGTCGTGCCCGCAAATCCTTCCAGACTATTGAAGATGGATTGCACGAAATTCTCGAGATAATGCTGCTGCTGAAATACTGCGACCTTCTTGCGAAGCCCAGATGTGCCTGGCCTCTGGTCCTCGAAGGGTTGTGTTCTGATTATCTTGACCACCACGGAGTCTGAGCTCCTCGCGGAAAATGGGTTCTTCTCAGATTGAAGACTGATGGACCTTACCTATTTTTTAGCGGAGTTCGAGGCTGAGGTCCGAAGGAATCGGCACGCCGGAGGTCACCGCATTTCGGAATAACGCATTTGCGTGGTCAATGACTGATGTATGGTCCGTTTGCGAATTGGTGGAACGATGACCGCGGCCTAATCGAGGCGACCGCGAACGCCGATTTCTACCATGCCTTCAGTTTTCTCGGCACGCGCCGCCCACTGCACAATTCAAAACGGGCCATTGACGTGAACGACATTATGGAGGTGGCCCAAAAACGCCGGAACACCACATGTTAGCTCTTCTCTGTTGCCCTTTAATGGCTGTGAATCGTGGCGATCACGCCCGCAGTCGGCGCCGACGCCAACAATGGTGAACGGCTCGCTCACCGATGGTGCGCGGCTTGCCACGTTGTTTCAACTGCGCAGCGCCAGTCCACGTCCGATCAGGCTCCGACCTTTGCAAATATTGCAAAGACGCTGGGCTTCGATGCGGCCAGGATCGCGTTGTTCCTTCTCGATCCGCATCCGAAAATGCCGGATACGGAGCTATCTCGCCCAGAAGCCGGAGATCTTGCGGTATATATTGCAACGCTCAAGTAGTTCGGCGAGGCTAAATGTGTTCACGGGGCCAGGTCGTGATCAGACGCCGCGCTACGCAGCCGTCCTGTTCCGCAACCATCCCTCCGATCTCTTGTGGACCCAACTCTCGGCCTCGTCCGCAGACGCGAAGCCGCTAACGTGCTGCTCTTGGCCACACTGCCATAAGACTCGCACATACCATGCGGGCGCAACGCTGATGTTAATTTCGCTGCGTAACGTCCCGAGGTCGATTGGTTTGGTCAGCGGCGATGTCCGATAGGAGTAGGATGATGACGGCCGATGTGATGACTGATCGGCTTTGGGGGAATTGGTGATGTTGTAAAAGTTCTCGAAATTGGGAGAACGCACAATGACCGACAACAAAATTCGCGGGGTTATCGAGAGCGCCGTTGAATCAGCTTTTATTGACTTTCCAAATGTTGGAGACGGAAGGACGTGGCCACCGCATTACAAAGAGACCGCGGAATGCAAGACCTTGGCCATAGCCGTCCTTTCAGCTCTCAAAAAATCGGGTTACAAAATTGTTCCGATTCCAAACTGAGGCACTACCAGCCTGACAACCGCGCTGAAGGTGGTGGCGGCACCGGAACGCCGGCCCGCCTCTGCGAAATAAAAGCCGCCTCATGCCAGATGCACGGCTCGAAACGTGCCTGATCGACCCGGATCAGCCGAGGCGAATCTGAAGGCGATGGACCGCGCCGTCGTCTTCGAGCGGGATCGACAACGGCCTTGCGGTGACCGTCGCGCCATCGAGCTCGGCGGCGGCCACACCGCGTTGCACGTTCTGCGGGTTCTCGACGACGATCTCATATCGTGATGCGCCGTGCCGGAGCTTAATCTCGAAACCCGGCCAGGACGCCGGAATGCAAGGGTCGATACGCAGCTTGTCGCCCTCGATACGAAATCCAAGAATGCTCTCCACCCCGGCACGCTGCATCCATCCAGCCGAGCCAGTGTACCAGGTCCAGCCACCACGCCCGACGTGGCCTGAAGCGGCGTAGACATCGGCCGCAACGACATAGGGCTCGACTTTGTAGCGGTGCATATCAGTGCGCGTGCGGGCGCGATTGATCGGGTTAAGCATCCAGAATAACGCGGCGGCCTTGTCGCCCTCACCGAGGCCGGCGAAGGCCATCACCGACCACAGCGCGGCATGAGTGTACTGACCACCATTTTCGCGCACTCCTGGGGGGTAGCCCTTGATGTATCCGGGGTCGAGCAGCGAACGATCGAACGGCGGCGTGAACAGCAATGCGAGGCCGTCGTGGGGCAGGATCAGTTCGCGATCCACGGCCGCCATGGCCTGACCCGCGCGGTCCCGCCGACCAGCGCCGGACAGGACCGCCCACGACTGGGCGATGGAATCAATGCGGCATTCGTCGTTCGTTGCCGATCCGAGCGGAGCGCCATCGTCGAACCAGGCGCGCCGGTACCAATCGCCGTCCCAGGCTTGGTTTTCGCAGGCACTCGCCAGCACCCGCATGTGCGCCCGCCATTTGACCGCGCGCGTCCGGTCGCTGCGCGTATCGGCCAACTTCGCGAAGGCATCGAGCGCGGCGTGTAACATCCAACCAAGCCAGACGCTTTCGCCCTTGCCGCCCTCACCGACACGGTTCATGCCATCGTTCCAATCGCCACTGCCGATCAGCGGCAGACCATGGCTGCCGACCGCTAAGCTGGTGTCCAAGGCGCGGGCGCAATGCTCGTAGAGGCTCGCTGTCTCGTCCAAGATGGTTGGCAGGAAGAAACGGTCGTTCTCGCCGGGGTCGAGCGCCGGACCGGCTAGAAAGGGCACAGCCTCCTCGAGTACGTCGACCTCGCCAGAGACCTTGACGTAGTGCGCGGCCGCATAGGCGAGCCAGACGCGGTCATCCGATATGCGCGTGCGAACGCCCTGGCCGGTGTGCGGTAGCCACCAGTGCTGGACGTCTCCCTCGACGAACTGGCGGCCCGCCGCTCTGAGCAGATGCTCGCGCGTGATCGATGGCCGGATCGTCGCCAGGGCCATGCAGTCCTGCAGCTGGTCTCTGAAACCGTAGGCGCCGCCGGCCTGGTAGAATCCCGAGCGGGCCCACATGCGACAGGCGAGGGTCTGATAGGTCAGCCAGCCGTTGAGCATGATGTCCATCGACCGGTCGGGGGTTTTCACCTGAACCGTGCCGACTGTTTCGCCCCAAAAGCGTTGGACATCCGATAGCACAGCGTCAAGATCGGCCTTGCGGTAGCGGGCGATCAGCGACCGTGCCTGGGCAACATCCGGAGCGTCGCCGAGGAAAAAGTCGATTTCGGCGACACCGTTCGGCGCGATCTCGACCGTGGTCTGGAGAGCGGCGCAGGGATCGAGTCCGGATCCCACCCGCCCCGAGAGCGTGTCGCCGTTGACCAGCGCCGCAGGCCAAGCCAGCGTCCCGTTGCGGCCAATGAACTCTCGGCGGTCGCCGGTCCAGTTCGTCTGGCGTCCCGCGAGATCGGCAAAGGCGACTCGATCGCCGAATGTTGGATTCCACGGGTTGTTTGCGAGCATCATCCCAGTGTGGGCATCAATACGCGTGGTCACGATCGGCGCCCCCGCTGCCCGTGTGGCGCCGAGGACCCATTCGACGTACGCTGTCACCGATAGGCGTCTGGCGCGGTCTGAAAGGTTGCGCAGTTTCAACCGCGAGATTTTCAGAGGATCGGCAAGCGGCACATGCTCAAGCAGCTCGGCGGCGATTCCCTGGGAAGCGTGTTCGAAACGGCTGTAGCCCCATCCATGCCGCGCCACATAGGTCGCCGCTTCATCGCGGATTGGAAGCGCAGTGGGGCTCCAGAGATACCCCGTCTCTTCGTCCCTAATATAGAAGGCTTGGCCTGGCCGGTCGGTGACAGGGTCGTTAGACCATGAAGTCAACTGATGCTCGCGGCTGTCCACGGACCAGGCGTAACCGCCGCCCTCAGCGGATACTTGGAAGCCGAAGCCGGGATTGGCCACCACGTTGATCCAAGGGGCGGGGGTCGATTGGCCTGGCCCGAGGATGGTCACATATTCTTGGCCCCCTTCGGCGAAGCCCCCCAGCCCGTTGAAGTACTCTAAACCCGGCGCCGGACGCGATACATTAAGCTCGGAAGCGGGCGTGGTTCGCGTTGCCACGGGCCGAGGCGAAGGCCTAGCTTCGGGCGCGCGCTCAAGCTGATCGGCGAGCCGTCCCCGCGCTCCTAACAGCACGACATGCGCGACCGCCTCCAAGAGGGCCCGCGCCTCAGGTAAGATTAGGTCCACGCGCAATAGGAAATTGTGCCCGGGTGGCCGCTCGTCGCCGATCTGAGGCCGGGACTGGCTCGCCCTCACGAGGGTCTCGAGCGCGCTCTGAAGTTCCTCCACGTAGGACGAGGGCCGCTCGTTAAGGATGACCAGGTCCACCGCTAGCCGTTTCATTCGCCAGTAGTCCACCGCTTGGAGCGCCTCGCGCGCGACGTCCAGCTGATCGACGCCAGAGATACGCACCAGGATGATCGGCAGGTCGCCGGATATGCCCAAAGGCCACAGGCCCGGCTGCCCGCCGCTTCCGTCTTTAATCGTCTCTGACGGCGGACGCAGCATTGGCGCGTTGTATATGATGTGCCCAGCCAAGCGCTGGTATTGACCTGCCTCGCTCCGATCAATGCCGAGGTGGTGCAACTGCACTTGGGCCTGGGTCCAAGCGAGCGCGGCTGCACGTTCGAAGGCGCCGACGTCATGGTGCTTGTCCATCAGATCTAAGACATCCGCGCGCGACGAGGCGACCATCGTCCAGAAATCAACGTGGGCCGTCGCTCCTGGCGCAATTCGGACGCGCCGGCGCAGGGCGAAGATGGGGTCAAGCACCGCTCCGGTAGCGCCCGACAGCGGACGGCCACTCAGCACCGCCCTCGCAGTGCGCGCGCTACCGCCGCGGCCGAGGAATCGCATACGATCGGTTTCGAACTCGCGCTTGCCAACAGCCTCGCCGTCGACGACTGCCAGATGGGCGACCCAGATCTGCGGTTCCATCGGTGTTCGCCGCCGCCGCGTCGCGACGACCGCGCCCAGGCCGGCGTGGTACTCGGTCTCGACGAACAGTTTCGAGAACGCTGGATGCGCCAAGTCCGAGGCCTGAGGCGCCAGGACCAGCTCGGCGAACGAGGTCACCTCGACTTCGCGCGTCCGATTGCCCAGGTTGGAGATCGTCACCCGGCGGACTTCCGCGTCATCCTCCGCGGAGACGAGCACCTGGAGGCTGGTCGCAAAGATCCCATCGCGGCGCGAAAACATGACGCGATCCTCGTTGAACGTCACCTCGTACGTCACGGGCTCGGTCCCGACTGGCTGATACGCCGCCGACCACACCTCGCCGCTGCTGACGTCCCTCAGGAAGATAAAGGCGCCCCAGTCGTCGCAGGTGGCATCCTCCCGCCAGCGGGTCACCGCTAGGTCGCGCCAAGTGCTGTAACCGGATCCGGCGGCCGTAAGCATCACGGTGTAGCGGCCATTCGAGAGCAGCTGGGTGGCCGGCGTGGCGCTCCACGGACTAACCGTTCGCCGGGCGCCGGGTTCTTCAATCTCGCGAATCCTAGCCGCGGAAATCGTCTCCGAGACCCAGGGTGGAGCCGTCATAACTTCGCGAGGCACGCGTTCCTGCAGAAGGAGCTCCGTTGCCCGGACGATCGGCTCGCTGTGGAAGCGGCGGCGCATCAAGCCATCTAACAACGTATCTGCGATAGCAGTGATCGTCATTCCTTGGTGGTGCGCCATGAACGCGCGCACGATGGCGACGCGCTCGCCGTTTGGGAACTCGAGCCAGCGTGAAATCCAGCGCCTCGTAGAAGCCATAGCGGCCGAGTGCGCCGATGGCGTCGAGGCGCTCGAAGTTCCGCGCGGCGGCCTGCGGGTCGATCATGCTCGCCAAGGCAGTGGCGTATGGCGCGATGACGGCGTTGGCGGCCAGGCCGCGCTTGAGGCCAAGCCCTGGTACACCGAAGCTGGAGTATTGATAGGTGAAGTCCAAGCTGCGCGCGTTGTAGGCCGACTCCGATACGCCCCAGGGCGCCCGCAGCACCGCCGCGTATTCGATTTGGCGTCTGACGACGAGCCGATTGGTCTGCTCGATCAGGCTGCCGGCCGGCGCCCTCATGACGATGGACGGCATCAGGTACTCGAACATCGAGCCCGACCACGAGATCAGCGCTGCGCCGCCACCCACCGGAGTCACCGCACGACCCAAGCGGAACCAATGCCGCGCGGGCGCGTCCCGCTTGGCGATCGCCACGAAGCTCGCCAATCTCGCCTCCGACGCGAGAAGGTCATAGCAGCTTGGATCGAGCGCGCCCTCGGACGCTCGATAGCCGATCGACAGCAACAGGCGGTCGGGGTCGATGAGAAAGCCGAACTGCATCGTCAAGGCCATCGACCGTGCGGTATTCTCCAGCGCCAGCAGCCGCATCGCCACCCGGCCGGCCGGCGGCTGGCCCAGATCGCGCTGATGACTTTTGATGCAGGCGCGGATCGCATCCGCCCAGAACTGCAGGTCCGCTCCGGTCTGGTCGTATTCTTCAAGGGCGATCTCGCGGACCGTGTCGGCCAAGATCCCGGCCTGCTCTGAAAGCGCCGCTATCCGCTGCTCGGCGCCGACGTTCGTGGCGGCGCCCTGAATTAGGCCTGCGGCTAGCCGCTCGATCTCATCGTCGAGCCGCCGCCACAAAACGGCCCGTGGCTGGCGCAGAGCCCGCAGCCGACGCGCGTCGTTACGCAGCAGGTCGAGGGTGTCAGCGACACCCTGGAAAAGCTGCTGGTCCGCCAGAACCACATCGCGCCACTCATTGCATGCGTTGGCCAACGCAATCAGGTGTCCGGCCAGGTTCCCGCTGTCGACCGTGGATACGTATTGTGGATCGAGCGGACGCAGGTCGCGCGTGTCGTACCAATTGTAGAAATGGCCGCGGTACTTTGGCATGCGAGCCATGGTCGCGAGCGTTGCCTCCAGCCGCTCCACGGCCTCGAGCGTGCCAATCCAGCCGAAGTCCCGCGCGCAGGCGACTGACAGCAGGTAGAGGCCGATGTTGGTCGGCGACGTGCGATGAGCCGCCACCGGCTCGGGCGCTTCCTGGAAGTTGTCGGGTGGTAGATTATTATCGCCCGGCGTGATGAAGGCCTCGAAGAAGCGCCACGTTTTCCGGGCGACCAGGCGCAAGCTATGCGCGTCGGCCTTCGCCAGCGGGCGCCGACCCGCGACCCTGGGAGACAGGCTTGCCCTGAAAGCGACGGCCGGCGAGACGAACCAGGCGCCTGCGAACGCCGCTGCCAAGGGCCACGTGCCATGCCCCCACATGCTCGCTACGGCAATCGCAACGCCGCTGATCGCTATCGCCCCAGCCATGCGTCGGTAGAAGTGCCAAACCCTCGGCCGATGGCCGAACGCCGCGTGGGCCGCCGGCACCCATTCGAGAAGACGGCGGCGCGTTATCGTGAGCCGGACCAGGGTGCGAAGTATGGCGTCACCCATCAGCCAGGCTTGATGCGCCACCAAAACGATCATCAGGCCCGACTGGATGAGCGCAAGACGCAATTCCGCGCCCAAGGCGCGGAAATGACTGCGGAGCGCCACGCCCGGGCGGCGCGGTGGGATATCCACAATCACCGGAATCAGAGGCGGCAAAATGATCGCCGATAGGATGAAACCCGTCCAGACGGCCGCGTCTTGAAGCGGCATGGCCCATCCTGCGATCAGGGCAACGACGACAGACGTCGGCGACAGCGACCGCCGAAGGTTGTCGAGCATTTTCCACCGGCCAATCGCCGGAACGTCTCCTCGCGGCCGACGATCGGCCAGAGGTCCCCGTCCGAAAATCCAAGGCAGAAGCTGCCAGTCACCTCGGGCCCAGCGGTGGTGGCGAAGGGCGGCAACGTCGTAGCGGGCAGGGAAATCCTCCACGACCTCCACGTCCGAGGTCAGGCCGGCACGGGCGAAGATCCCCTCGAAAAGGTCGTGGCTGAGGAGGGCGGACTCGGGCACTCGGCCGGCCATCGCCGCTTCCAGAGCGTCTACGTCGTAGATGCCCTTGCCAGTGTAAGTGCCCTCGCCGAACAGGTCCTGGTACACATCCGAGACCGCGGCAGCATAGGGGTCGATGCCGGTTGCGCTGGAGAACACGCGCAGGAACAGCGAGCCTTCGCGCCCCACCGGAAGGGCTGGCGTAACCCGTGGCTGGAGGATGCCATAACCTTCGACAACTCGACCCAGACCGGTATCCAAGCGCGGCTGGTTGAGAGGATGGGCCATCTTGCCGATGAGTTGCCCGACCGTCTCGCGCGGAAGCCGCGTGTCCGCGTCCAGGGTGATGACGTAGCGGATGTCGGCGGGCACGGCAGGTGGCGCCAGGAACGTGGTATCCTGGGCGCCGCGAAGGAGCCGATTGAGCTCGGTTAGCTTTCCACGCTTGCGCTCCCATCCGATCCATCGGCTCTCACCCGCGGTCCAGACACGTCGGCGGTGCAGAAGCAGGAAACGGTCGCCGCCCGGCGCCGGTCCGTAGCGCTGGTTCAGACTGGCGATGCCTTCCTTGGCGGCGGCCAGCAGCTCTTCGTCGCGATCCGCTCGCTCGCTCGTTGCATCCGTCCAGTCGGACAGCAGCGCAAAATGAAGGTCGCCAGGGGGGCTCGCCAGATAGTGGATTTCGAGTCGTCCGATCTGCTCCTCGATGTCCTCGGGCGAGGTCAGGAGGGTCGGTACGGCGACGAGCGTGCGCAGGTGCCGGGGGATTCCGCCGCGCAGTTCCAGCGCCGGCAGCAGGGTAGCGCGAAACCCCCAGGTCACGACGCGGTTGACGAGTGCGACGGCTGCGTCGATCGCCGGGACCAGTCCCAGAATCGCAAGAAGAGGCAGCCATCTCCAGTTCACGCCGCTCGACGCTACGACAGACAGCGGGATGGCCAACAGGCCCGCGGCGACGACCGCGCCCGCGCTGACATAGCCGCCGATTCCGAGCGCTCGATAGAACCGCCCGGGCCACGTTCGCACCGACGGTTTGTATCCAATCTCTGCCTCGAAACCGGGCCGGCCGCGTGCAATCAAGTAGTAGCCCGGATCCGCAAGGCGCCCGTCGCTCGCCTCAGCGTCTGCCTGGTACGCGTGCCGCGCCGCCATGACGGCCGCTTCGGCCACCTCCAACTCGGTGAAGCCGGAGCCACGGGCGAGCTGTTCGACCGCGGTGCGGTAAAGGTTGCGCGTCGGGAAATCCATCTCGGCAAATCGGTTTCCCCCCTTGAATACCTCGTCGACCAGGCTGATGCGCTCGAACAGCTCAGTCCAATCGACGTCTGAGATGAGGCGCATGCTGGTGATGATGTTGCGCACCGTCACACTGCTGGTGACCTGCCGCTGGTGCTCGTCGTGGATGACCGCATCGGCGGTCGTCCCCTGCCGCGCCAGTTGCTGGTCAAGCCACTCCAACGCTGGCGCGATACTGGGATCCTGATCGCGCAGGCGATAGGCCAGATGCACAAGGAACGCATCCGGGTACGTCGTCTCGGCGTGCTGAGGCAGCACAGCGTTGGATGGTTCGGGCGCGCGGCTCCCCGCGCCCAGCAATCTGTCGGCCAGAGCATCGGCCGCGCGTCGGTCGGCGCCGCTGTCCGCGATCCTCTTGGCGATCCGCCTGAGGTTTTCGATCAGCACGATCCGCAACGTGATGGCTACGGCCCAAAGCTCTCCGATGGTCAGCGGCTGGACCTCTTGATAGGCGCGGAGGTAGCGGCGCAGAATCTCGGGGTCAAAGAGGCTGTCGGTATGAGCCACAAAAGCCCACGTCGCGCCGAAAACGCGCGGGTATCCCACGAACGGTCCGCTGGCGAGCTTGGGGAGCTGCCAATAGTAGCCAGCGGGTAGATCGGCCCGGATTTCGCGGATTTGTTTCTCGATCAGATGGAAGTTGTCGATCAGCCACTCGGCAGCGGGGGTGATGACCGCTCCTGCGTCGACCGCCTTAGCGATTTCGCGATAGGCCGAAAGCAACTCGGCCTCGTTTTCGGCGAGCCTTTTCGCAAGGAGGGCGCCCTTCCGTTCGCCGGCCATCACCCCCTGCGCGGCGGCGAGACTGCGCGCATGTTCTTCCAGACGTTCAACACTGAACAGCTCTGCCCGGATGGGCGCACGGTCGTCCCACGGCGGATGGGGACCTGTATTGCCCAGGAGGCGGCGCAACGGTTGGATCAGTGCACTTTTCGGGCGGGACCTCAGCCGGTTCGCCGAAGCATCTGTCTCGACAAGCATTGTCTTAAGCTGCCCTCAATGGGCCTAAAATCTTTGCGGGGCCGCTGCCCAGCGAGCTCAGACCCTTCACCATCTTGCGCGGATCGCACTGATCGGTGCCTTCGATAATTACCTCCGTGCGCTCCCCATGGCAGCGAATGGCGCCGGCTCGGCAGTGGGCTTCCCGGACCGCCGAATCCCTTGACCAGAAAGGCGTCGCCACGCCCTCGCCCATGCGAATGGCCCAGCCGTGTTGCTCTTTGACAACTTTGAAAGTGATCATGGAAACAAACTCCCACGCGGATCACTGCTTATTAGCATCGTGAGGGATTAATTGCGTTGATTCACGTCAACTGCGACGAGCGTGAAGACGAGACGCTCCGATGCTTCCGTCAGACCGCGACTCCCTCTCTCGTACCAACGCCGCTCATGAGAAATGATCGAACAATGTACTGTTTTAGCGCCCGACGGGCGGCGGGAAGCCGCGGCACCGGGCGCGGCCTGCGATAACTGAATCCGCGGTTCCGATTAGCTGAACGAGGCACAGTCCCGCCGCGCATCACGATGGCAGCGACGCGCGCTTGGGCACGAAGAAACAAGCTGGCGCTTATTCGTGCACGACGAACTTGATGTCTTGCGCCAGCACCCAAGAAACCCACAGCAAATCTTTGCGACATGACATTCGCTTGCCTCCAATATCTGAATGCAGTGAGCCAAGAGGAGACATCGTGGGCCGGTAGTGTGTGAGTTTGAATGTCGCCACTTTGACATAGGTAGCATCGAGACGCGCGCTTCTATCGCGGTCTCTGGACTGTGTTCGGCCTCGTACATGAGCGTGACGTAGCTGTCCCGGCCGCAAAGTTATCCCTTGAGAGCGCCAGTGAATGAGGAAAGCGAAGTCGTTTTGAGAAAGAGAAGCAGGTCTTCGTTTGATCCCAGGCCTTTCTCACCAGAATTGGGGGGCCTGCCGTCTACACGTGACACATCTCAGGCATGGGCATCCAAAGCATCTGAACTGTCACTAAACTGCAATGTCCGGTACCGTGCATACGGCTAGAACTCCGCGACCGTAAGGGCGCATGCTGTGTTTGCGTTCCGGTCGCCCTGCAAAAGGATCTCTCAAACGCGCCTTGGCTGTTCTAGTTGCCCCAGCTGCCCCGAACCCCAAGGCTGGGTGCGCGGGCGCGCATCGCTTCCCACTGTCGCGCGACCCGGCCGTCTCCTTTTCTACTGTTGCGGGAGAAATGGAGCCTGTCGTGCATAGAATCGTCCAAGCCAATATCGAAAGATTTAAATTACTGCTGTCGACGGAAACCGACCCGAGTAAGCGGGCGATGGAGATTCGCCTTCTTGCCGAGGAGGAGGAAAAGCTAGCGAAAATGCCGAAACCTGAGAGCCCGAGGAATGCCGGATAATCCGTGTTTTTGATTGCCCGACGCAGATCGTCGATGGCCGCCTTTCATTGCGGGCCAATTTGTAAGTCGTGTCATGATTACTTTCAGCGTTGTTAAGGAGCAGTACGGCTGGGCCATCCGGGCGGGGGAGGGCATGAAGACGCTCTTTTGGTCCCGGGACTTGGCTATCCGCGAGGCAAACTGCTTGGCCGACGCTATTCGCCGTCATGGCGCGCGCGCCGAAGTGATTGTCGAAAGCGCCGGTCCAAATGAGGTGCCCAAGAGGATCAAGGAATCGCGTTCGGCTCGCCTGGACGCGTTTGCGCGAGGACGCTGAGTGACATGGGCAAGCCCATCAGCTATTTCATCGACCGCGCCGAGGAATGCATCAGGATGGCCCGCAACGCACCGGAGGGAAAGCAATCGGAACTTCTTCGTCTCGCAAACGAATGGCTGGCACTTGGCTATGAGGCAAATGGCTTCGTTGTTCAGGACGACTTGGAACAGCCGCACAAATTTAACTGACGCTTATTGGATAAACCGACGTACCTGCAACGGGCGGTCGACAGCCAACCATCCGTTGTGCATCGATCCAAATCAATGTTGTTCCAGCAAGTCGCTCGTCGCGGCTAGTCCAATGTCTGTTAGGGTATAAAGTTTACTGCTCTAGCTGACATTCAGCAGCCGGTCGGTTTTCGCTTTGACGGCGCCGTAGCACTCGCACGCTGCTTTCTTTAGCCCTTTCAAATCGGTGATCTGAATGCGTCCCCGGGCATATTTAATCATCCCGGCTTTTTGAAGGGTGTTGGCGACAAGCGAAACACTCGCTCGCCGTACACCAAGCATCTGTCCGAGAAATTCCTGAGTCAGCGATAACGTGTCGCCACCTAACAGATCGCGCGAGCGCAACAGCCAACGCGCCAGACGAGCTTCGACAGTATGTGTTGCATTGCATGCTGCGGATTGCTGGGCTTGAGCGAACATCGCCTGTTCATGACGGAACAGTGTTTCGCGTAAGGCAATGTTGGCTGCAGTGGCTTTTCGAAATCGACTCGCGTCAAGGATCGATGCGACACCGGAAGCCTGAACGATGCCTTTGTTCAGTGCGAAGCCGCCACCAAGGGCCAAGGAACCGCCCACGACGCTGTCACATCCAATCATCGCCACTTCAATCGTCTGGCCGTCCTTCAGGCCCACGACCAAAGAGATAATGCCACTATGAGGAAAGTAGACGCGCTTGATGGAATCGCGAGCCTCGAACAGGACTGTCCCATGGACTATTTTGATGGTTTTAAGATGCCGCCCGAGCAGTTCAAAGTCTGCCGATGGCAGTGAGGCCAACAAACGATTGGGAGATCGGACAGTTTTCACCATTCCGCGCTTCTGCCTTTCCGGCGGGAGCGCGGGAGCGTCTCTCAGCCACTGGCGCCCTCTTTGCAAGCCAGTGATAGCGGTCATATAGCCACTCGTATGCCGGATAGCGAGCATAACAGCGGTGACGGCGAAAGATTCCGTGCTTCTAAGAAGCTACTAAACTTGACCACGACAGCCCGGCCTGGCCTACTTTGCGACACTAAGGCGGGCCACTTCCCGCTATTTGGCCCCGAAGCGGCGGCTAGCTGCGGCGCAGCGATATGTCCGAAATCAGGGTAACTGCGAAAGTTGCGTGCGGCACGCTCGAAGTGCGCGATTGCCCCCAGAAGTCGCAATGTGGGGCGGGGTGCAGGCGCGGTGCAAAAAAATCGGCGTCCGCTCTATGGGGTTCGATTTACCGATGCAGATTAAACACGCCGCCACCAACGGACGCGGCTTTATGCGGCGTTGGTCACACTTTGGCTATTGTAATCACTAGAGAATCCTCGCTCTAGTAATGCCGCTTGCGTCCAAGTCCGCGCAAGATCAAACAGACGTTGCTTGTCCTCGTCGGCTTCGGCGCTGCAGGCCAAAAGAATCGCCTCTCTTGCGTATTGCCAGAACTGATCTGCTTTCGACATGGCACCCTCTTCTGTGCCCGACTTACCAATACCTGCATGCACTCCTTGGCGGTGGCCATCTGGCACTCCTTGGCGGTGGCCTGGAGGTACGCATCCGGTGAGGGCCACAGGGCGGATCGGTTTTGGAGGGGCGGGCGACGAGCCTCACGCAGCTTCAGCAGCAACGTTTTGGCGGAGCCAGTTCCAGGGCAGCAGTTCGTGAATGCGCTTGGCGGGGTGATCTGACAAGCGGGCCAGCACGTCGGCAAGCCAAGCCTGCGGATCGACATCGTTGAGCTTGGCGGTGGCGATTAGCGTGTAGATCGCGGCGGCGCGCCGGCCGCCTTCGTCGGAGCCGGCGAAGGTCCAGTTCTTTCGTCCCGAGGGCAACGGCCCGCAGCTCGCGTTCGGCAGCGTTGTTCGACATGCAAAGGCGCCCATCATCGAGGAAGCGGGTGAAGGCGTCCCAGCGATTAAGGCTGTAATTGATCGCTTTGGTCGTGTCGCTGTTTTTGGAGAGACGGGCACGCTGTTCGCGCAACCAAGTCTGCAATTCGATGATCAACGGCCGGCTACGCTCCTGGCGCACGCGCAGGCGCTCCTGTGGGATGACGCCGTTGATCTCGCGCTCGATGGCGAACAGGATATCGATGCGCTTGACCGCCTCGGTGGCGATCGGCGCCTTGCTGAGACGCGCCAGGTCAAAGAACTTGCGCCGTGCATGCGCCCAGCACGCGGCTTCGATGATCGGGCCTGCTTTGCGGTTGGCCGCGTAGAGCTTGGTAAAGCCGGCGTAGGCGTCGGCCTGCATTAATCCGGCGTAGCCCGCCAAGTGTTGCTCGGGATGCTCGCCGCCACGATCACGCGAATAGAAGAACACCGCCGCCGGCGGATCGGGACCGGCGAACGGGCGGTCATCGCGCACATAGGTCCATAGTCGGCCGACGCGGGTCTTGCCCTTGGCCAGGACCGGCACCGTGGTGTCGTCAGCGTGGATGCGCTCGGCGGCGAAGACGTAGGTGCGGATCACATCAACCAGCGGCATCAGGGTTGCGGCGGCTGCGCCCACCCAATCTGCCAGCGTCGAGACATCGAGATCGATGCCTTCGCGTTCATAGACGTCGCTCTGGCGATTGAGCGGCAGGTGCAGGCCGTACTTGGCGAACAGGACATGAGCGAGCAGCTTGGGACCGGCGCGCCCGCGCGCGATCGGATGGGACGGCGCCGGCGGCTGGGTGATCGCTTCGCAGGCCCGGCAGGACAACTTCTCGCGGACGTGCTGGATCACCTTCCACTGCCGTGGAATGAGCTCCAGTGTCTCGGTCACGTCCTCGCCGATCTTGCGCAATCGGCTGTCACCACAGCATGGGCAGGTCGAAGGCGCCGGATAGACGATGCGCTCGCGCGGCAAATGCGCCGGAAGCGGACGGCGCGCCGGCCTGCGCCGCTCGAACGCTGGCACCGTGATCGTCTCGGCTGCCGCCAGCTGCGCCGCGGTCTCGGCTTGCGCCGCATTCTCTTCCAGGTCGGCAAGTTGCAGTTCGAGCTGATCGAGCAGTGCGCCGCGCTCCGAGGATGGCCCAAACTGTTCGTGCCGCAGCTTTTTGATCGTGAGCTTGAGCTTCTCGATCAGCAATGTCCGCGCCTGGGCTTCGGCTTCCGCAGCCAAGCGGGCTGCGCGCTCCGCACGCAGCATCGCCTTCAGAGTGATCACATCATCGGGGAGAGAATTGTCAGCATTCATCGAGTGAAGAAAATCACAACTCGACGACGCTGCGAACTGTCGATTGTGTGATCAATTCAAATTGCCGCGATCAGCCGGCGGCTTGTGGTCGCCATGTCTGTTGCGGCATTCGCCAGTCGATGCCTTCGAGCAGGTAGCCAAGCTGGGCCGGCGTGATCGTCACCGTACCGTCCGCCGGAGTGGGCCAAATGAAGCGGCCACGCTCCAGCCGCTTGGCGTAAAGGCACATGCCCTGGCCGTCATGCCAGAGCACCTTGAGCAGTCCGCCACGGCGGCCGCGGAATACGAACAGATGCCCGCCATGCGGATCGCGTTTGAGCGTCTCCTGAACCAAGCGCGCCAGGCCATCAAAGCCTTTACGCATGTCGGTGTGGCCGGCCGCCAGCCAGACCCGCGCGCCGCTCGGGGCCGGGATCATCGTCGGCGCTTGCCTTTCGCCAAGCGCCTTCATCAGCGCCGCCACCGTCGGCGCATCGACCGCTCCAGTGATCCGCATCCGCCCGCCGGTCGCAAACTCGATCTCAATCACGCCGGCTCTCTCGGCCACAGGCGGCGCAGATGCCGCTTCAGGCTCCGGCGCGATCGCGACCGGATTGAACGCCGCCGGAACTTGGGTCCGCTCACACAGCTGTTGGCGCCAGCGAAACAACTGGCTGGTATGGATCCCAGCCGCCCGGGCGACCTCCGAAGCGACCGCGCCAGGCTCCATGGCCGCAGCAACGATCCGCTCCTTCTCCGCTCGCGACCAGCTTCGGCGCCGTTGCACCGACGTGATCACTTCAACCTGCGTCTTAGTCATAGGAGTAGTCCTAGGATTACTCCTAGGACTTGCCCCAATCACTCTAGCTCCGCAAGGCGGTCCTCACCGGGCGCTTACGCCTGGAGTGCGCCCTTGACGGTGGACAGATTGCAGGTTGGGAATTGACCGGAGCTATCGGGCTTTCAGAGGATGAAAGCCATGGCCAAGCACCGCGCCCACAGCATCGAATTCAAACGGCAGATCGCCCAAGACTTCATTGCAGGCGAGACGCTTCATACT
Organism: uncultured Alphaproteobacteria bacterium; assembly: GCA_963826945.1. Lineage (GTDB taxonomy): Bacteria > Pseudomonadota > Alphaproteobacteria > Rhizobiales > Xanthobacteraceae > BOG-931. Next base: position 190,484 of record CAWGYY010000004.1, read on the forward strand.
CTCGCCAACCGACACGACATCTCGCGCAACCTCATCCGCATCTGGGTGCGGAAGTTTGAGGCCGGGGCGTTCGATGATGACGCCCAGGCGGCTGATTTGCTTCAGGACTACGAGGCAAAGATTGCGGCGCTGGAGCGTATGGTCGGTCGGCAGGCCCTCGAAATCGAGTTTCTAAAAGGGGCTCTGAAAAACGCACCGCGGCCGAGAAGCGCGAGTACATCCGTCATCACCGGCCCCATGATCTCTCCATCGCCGAAGGATGCCGGCTGATGGGCCTGTCTCGCTCCACCTACTACGACGTTCCGTCATTGCCGACTGACGACACTGCGCTTGTCGCGACCATGAGAGCGATCTGCGATGAGTTCGAAGCCTATGGTTATCGCCGGGTTGGCCCCGAACTGCGCCATCGCGGCATAGTCGTCAATTCCAAGAAGATCCGCCGTCTCATGCGCGAGAACGACTTGCAACCCAAGCGCCGCAAGCGGTTCGTGGCAACGACCGACAGCGACCACGACGGTCCGATCTTCCCCGATCTCGCCCGCGACAGGATTTCGACGGCCCGAACCAGGTCTGGGTGGCGGACATCACCTACATCGCGGCCGCCATCGGCTTCGTCTATATGGCCGCCATCCTCGATGCGTGGTCACGCCGGGTGGTCGGATATGCGATCAGCTGCTCAATTGATGCGCGTCTGGCAGTTGCTGCGTTGAAGGCAGCCATCCGAGCTCGGCAGCCACCGAAGGGCTGCATTCACCACTCGGACCGCGGCTCGCAAGTAGGACTTAAGTGGTGGTCGCAACACTCTGATAAGGAGGTTGCGATGAAGCTTCAAAAGCGGCGTTCGGCCCAGTCTGGGCGGGCGCCATTGTTCTCACCGGGTCGACCGTCCGTGGCAGGACGAGATGAGCGACGACGGTTCTGGGCTGCAATAGCGGCAGGTTTGGAGAGCGGGGATGCAGCGCTAGCGGCCGGTGTACCGCCGGCGGTAGGGGCAAGATGGTTCCGGACAGCAGGGGGAATATCACCGGCGATGTTTGGACGATCGGCCAAACCGCTTTCGGGACGTTATCTCTCGTTTGCGGAGCGCGAGGAAATCGCGCTCCTTCGCGCGCAGGGCTACTCTATGCAGGAGATTGCTCGTCGGCTCGGGCGAGCAGCGTCGACGATCTCACGGGAGTTGCGGCGCAATGCTGCTACTCGAAGCGGCGGTCTGGAGTATCGCGCCACAACAGCGCAATGGCACGCCGAACGAGCCGCACGCCGGCCAAAACCGGGGAAGCTTGCGGAGAACGCGGCGTTGCGAGCCTATGTGGAGCAGCGATTGGCTGGCATCGTGGCACCCCGAACGGCACTCTTGTGCTCGGCCGGCCGTGTCCTGGAAAGGCCGTCGACATGGAAGGCGGAAGGATCGGCGGTGGGCAAACGCCTGGAGCCCAGAGCAGATCGCCCGCCGACTCCCGGTCGACTTCCCGGACGATGAGACCATGCGCTTAGCCATGAAGCCATCTATCAAGCGCTATTCGTTCAAGGACGAGGCGCGCTGCGGCGCGAGCTGACGGCGTGCTTGCGCACCGGGCGACCGCTCCGGATACCGAGGGCGCGCACGCGCGGACGAGGCAGGCCTTCATCTCTTCCGAGATCATGATCAGCCAACGTCCAGCGGAAGCAGCCGATCGCGCCGTGCCGGGCCATTGGGAAGGGGACCTCATCCTGGGTCGGCAGTTCGGCGATCGGCACATTGGTGGAGCGCACGATCGATTTACTCTGTTGCTGCACCTGCCGCGCATGCCGGGCCATGGCCGCGACGCTCGCGTGAAGAACGGACCCGCCCTGGCTGGACATGGTGCCGATGCGGTGCGCGACGCCATCACCCGCACGATCATCACCTTGCCCGAGTGCTTGCGTCGGTCGCTGACTTGGGATCAAGGAGCTGAGATGGCTCAGCACGCACGCCTGAAGACGACGCGGGCCTGCAAGTCTACTTCTGCGATCCGCACAGCCCGTGGCAGCGCGGCACAAACGAGAACACCAATGGGCTGCTGCGGCAGTACTTCCCCAAAGGCACCGACCTCAGCATGCACAGCGCCGACGAGATTGCCGCAGTAGCGGCCACCCTCAACTCGCGGCCCCGCAAGACGCTTGGTTGGAAAACGCCCGCAGAGTTGCCCCCGCTACTGCTATCAGCCGAGAAGGGTCGCGTTGCGACGAACGTTTGAATCCGCCGAATATGCCTCGAGCTCTACCGCAGCCTGCTCACCGAGCACGGTCTCGTTGCTTCGATGCGCCGTCGCGGAAACCCCTACGACAATGCGAAAGCAGAGAGCTTCATGAAGACACTGAAGGTCGAGGCCGTCTATCTGATGGACTACGAAACCTTCGAGGATGTGACTGCTGATCTTCCCCGGTTCATCGACGAGGTTTACAATGCTCGCCGACTCCATTCCGCGCTCGGCTATCTCAGCCCGGCCCAGTTCGAGGACCACCACGCCCGGCAGACGGTCAAAACGCCGCCTAATCCGCCGGCAGGGGCGCCGCCATCTGGTCAAAATTGCTCATCATGGTCACCCGCCTTGCAGCTCTTCCTCCGCGGTCCTCTCTGCATCGTCGATGCCGCGTTGAAACCGCCGACGCCGGTAGGCAGTGCGCTCGAAAGCGTTACAAGGGCTCCGGCTTTTTGATCGGGTAGCTTTCTAACGCTAGATTTCGTTCTCAACCACATACCCAAACGTAGCCGATGGGGGATGGCCTCCAGCAAGTGCCGACACCATAGGGCCACCAGCGACCGCCGTACCAGCGACGTCCGGTGCCGTACCAGACCCCGCCATAGTAGCGCCTACCGACGCGGTAACCGCCGCGGACGACCACGCCGCCACGGTAGCCGCCGCGTACCACCACGCCGCCACGGTAACCGCCGCGCACGGCCACGCGACCTCGATAATAAACGGGCTGTACATCGGACACCGGAGCCGCAGCAGCCAGCGGGACCGGCGCGAGCGGATTGGCATTGGCCCGCTCGAAATAGGTCGGTGCAACCGTCAGGGCGACGGCGATTGGGAGCATGTAGAACTTAAACATCACAATACCTCCTCGCTTGGTTAGATCCCCCTCCGACCTACCGATGGAAGTCGTCTTTGCGAGCTGACGCGCACACCAGAAGAATAAGGCGTCGGCGAAATCCGCTGGTCTGTTATGGTCGATATCTCGCGGCCTTATTTGCCGCGCAGTGTGTCCTTCAATCCGCCAACGGCATTTTGCACCTTGCCGACAGCCTTCTCGGTCTTGCCTTCAGATTCCAGCTTCTGATCACCGAGGATTTTGCCAGCGGCTTCTTTCACGGCTCCCTTGACCTGCTCGGCTGAGCCTTTGATTCGATCCTTATCCATGGTCCGTCCTCCCTTTTCCATAGGCGCAAAGGTAACATTTCCAAAGGCACAAAGGTAACATTTCCAAAAGTAAGCTAGCAGTGTACGATACCGGACATAATTGATTTGGATCAAAACCACCCGAATGTTTTTGGTCAGTCTGTATGGATGAGGTTTAAAAAATGATGACACTCGAATTTCATCCTCCTTTGCAGTTGTGCAATGATTCCAATTTAACAATCGCGTCGCTGGACGAAGCATCAGAAGTGCTTGCTGCACATGTGCTGGCACACGCTGATGGCGAAGCGGTAGGATTTCGGGATCACATCAAACATTGCTCAACGCGTGAGGCGGCTGCAGCCCTCGCCAACACGTTCTGAAATTGGGCCGTGCCAAGCGTTTGGTGATTGGACGCCCGAAGTGATTTGGGTAGCGCCGCCCGACAAAAGGCAGCGAGCTTTTCCGATCTGTTTAGACGCGAGCCCCAGAATTGAAGACTTTGATCTTGGTTAGTTGACGCAGCGATCGTTCGAAAGCCAAAGGCAGTTTGCACCATGACCACCCATCACAATTCAAGCAGTGACCGCGTTACAGAACTGGTCGCAAACTCGACAGGCGAGCATTGGATTTTCTTTCTTGTCGAAGGAACGGTACTCATTTTGTTAGGCCTGCTCGCAATCATCATTCCATCATTTGCTAGTACGAACGTGACCGTTGTTTTGGGTTGGCTCTTTCTCATCAGTGGAGCGATAGGTTTGGCGACAACCTACTGGACGAGACAAGCACCGGGGTTCTGGTGGTCGCTCGTATCGGCTTTGCTCGCGATTCTTGTCGGTGTGGTCCTGATCGCGCACAAAGCTCAGGATTTGTATGGCGGTCTGATGGGGTGGCCATTAGAGAAAATCGGACCGCTGCGGCTGATATTGGTTCTGTTCTTCCTAGTCGAAGGGGGCGCGTCCATCATGTTTGCTTTCGAGCACCGACGTCAGTTCTCGGGCCGCTGGGCCTGGATGCTGGCGAGCGGTGTCGTCGACATTGTCTTGGCGAGCATCGTTATTTTCCATCTTCCAGGGACCTCAGCGTGGACGATGGGCCTCCTAGTCGGGATCAACATGATACTCGGTGGCTTCGCTTTGACCGCGATGGGATTGCATGCTCGCGCGGAATGTGACGGTTCGAATTCAATTCCACTGCACGATAATCATCCCGGGAATGCCGGTTGATCCAAGTCAATGACGACTACTGGTATGCGCCCTTATACTTGTTTTTGTTCATACTCGTGCAGCGGACCTTCACTAAAGGCATTGGAGAAAAAATCATGGACAAGGACCGGATCGTCGGATCGGGCAAGCAAATCAAAGGTGCAGTCAAGGAGGTGGTCGGCAAGGCAGTCGGTGATTCCAAGCTGGAGTTGGAGGGCAACGCTGACAAGATAGAAGGCAAAGTTCAGAACACCATCGGCGGCCTCAAAGACACGCTCAAAGGCAAATAACCATGCAGCCACGGCGATCATCGTCTACGAAAAAGAATACGGATCGCCGCCGCACCTGTTATATTTAAGGAGATAAAGACATGCTTCGCAAAACAACTGTCGCCCTCGCCGTTGTCCTGATGTTGGGCGGCGGTTTCATTACGACTAATGCTTTCGCCGCCGGAGAGCACGCTGGTGGCGGGCACCCTGCTGGCGTGCACCCTGGCGGCGGGCACCCTGGCGGCGGGCACCCTGGCGGCGGGCACCGTGGCTACGTCGGGGGGCGGGGCCACGGAGGTGGCGGATATGGTGGCGCGTACGGTGGCTACTTCGGTCCGGCTTACGGGTTTGGCGGCTGCCTTCCGGTGCCGGTGCCAATTGTTGGTTGCTGGTAACCCAGCGGCGCGAAGTCGATAAACCTGAGGCTTGGCTAGGTAAGAGGAAGAAATTATGAGCAAGATTTGGAGGTCACCCATGAGGTGGAAGACATTGTTTGCTGCGACCATCGCCTTGGCCCTTGCCGGCTCGAGCGTTGCTTATGCGCAAAAGCGTCCCTCGCCGTTGGAAGACCGGGCCGCCGTTGTCGATGCGCGCATCGCGGAGCACAAGGCCGCTTTGAAGCTGACCCCCGATCAGGAAAAGAACTGGCCGGCCTATGAAGCCGCCTTGCGCAAACTTGCGAAACTGCGCGTCGAGCGGTACCAGGAACAAAAACCGTCGAACCCCATCGAGCTCTTGCGGCAGCGCGCTGAAGATTTGAGCGCCGCCAGCGCGGCGTTGAAGCAGCTGGCTGACGCGGAGGAACCGCTGATCAACAGCCTCGACGACACGCAGAAGCACCGGTTTTTTGCCTATGCCGGCAAAACCCGTTGATAGACCTCCCAGAGGAGACTGATGTTTCACCGTCGCTCACCCGCTTTTGCCAATCACATCTCAGCTATCGACGGCCACCTACGGGCCATCGAGAAAGAGCTTGAGCGTTTCGGACGAAAAGCTGGCAGGCATGCCCACGTATTTGCTGCCGGAGATCAGATCAGCGACGCAATCGCTCCGATTTTGAGCGAAATAATTGAACGATACCGCAGTGTCCGACGCTTGGCAGGTGAGGAGACAGCGCGTTTCGGCAATGAGGCAGTCAAGATCAGCGGCGGGATTAGCACCAATGCCCTGCACCGGATTGCCACGGAAATCGAACACCGCCCCCTCATCACTCTTGCGGTCGCCATTGGCATCGGAGTTTTGATCGGGATTGCTGGACGCCGGCATTAGTTTGTCCATGTCCAAAGCCGTAGCAACCAAGCTGCTGACAGGAGAAAGGCTATGGACGAAAATCGCCTGAGTGAAACTGCTAAGAATCTGGGGGAAAGTGTAGAAGAGGGTGTTGGACGCGTCACTGGGGACACCAAGACACAGGCTCATAGCAGACTGAAGCAAGCCGACAACAGCGTTCGAGGTTTGTATGGCCAGGCTAAACACTCCGCTGGGGATTCCATTGACGCGGTGCGCAAGATGCCCGGTTCCGTCGAAGATACCATTCGCCACTACATCGAAAATAGGCCGTATACGACTGTCGCCATCGCCTTGGCTCTCGGGTGGCTTATTGGACGGTCACACCGGCCATTTTAAGGTTCTGCCGCCGTTCAGAACTGCCCAGGACGACCGGAATCTTCATCGGAAACGCTTTCAGACCGAACATCCGACAATCGCTGAAAAAATGATCGCGCAACAGCCTTCTAGCCGAAGTCATGAGGCGTCAATGCTGCAAGGGTGTTTCCGCAAAACCAGAGACTCAAAGGCGGAAGTCGAGCCTAATCACGCTCAAAAACTGTGCGTCACGGCGATTACCAGTCCGTGTTTTTAGCTACGGCTCCGCTTGGCGGATCCTCAGGGTGAGTTTATCATCGTCGATCACAGGAGCAAAACGATGTGGCTGATCATATTGTTGATTATTCTGGTCCTCCTTTTCGGTGGGGGCGGGTTCTACTTTGGTCCTCCGTACCATTACTATGGCGGGGGCCTCGGCCTGATACTGGTGATCGTCATTTTGATTATTTTATTTAGGGGGTGACTGTCCGCAGACTCACAACGCGGAGTGGTGCCAACGTCCACTGAAGCATCATCCAGTGAAGCATCACGGTTTGTACCGTACCAGCAAAGGGGGAAGCCATGCTCTCAGTCTTAATCGGGGTTCTGATTATTTGCGTCGTCGGCGCAATTTGTTTTTGGGCCATCGAAAAGTTCATTAATGACCGTCGTTTGGCAAATCTTCTCAAAATCCTCGTGGTGCTGATTTGCGTGGCGGCGATCCTACAGCGAGTGATGCCGCTGGCGGGAATTAATTGGTTTTAGCCGCGGCTGACTGCGATGGCCTACGATCTCCATCAATAGCGGTGTCCGCAGAGATTCTATTTCTGCAATTGACAGCATTTAGTCTTGCAGCCACCGCGGCGGATCATCGTCCAGTGAGCTACCACAGACCGACGATCCATTTTGCGCTGCGGACCGTCTCCCAGAACCAGCGCCAACTCGACCGTCAGCACGACGACCGCGTCTAACAGGGCGATGGATAGCAGGAGCCCGTCCTCCTCGAGATAGGCCAGCGAGATCAGGGCGATCACCAGGGCGGGGACGACGTTACTCAGGGGGATCGGCGTAAACACCAAGGTGACGCTTAGTATCACGACGACAGCGCCGACAACGCGCTTGGTTGCCTCGAACGGCGTGGGCCAGCGCGGATGGATCAGCTTCTCGAAATATCTCAGCACTGGCACGGCGCGCTGCACCAAAGCGGCGAGGTGCCGCGTCGGCAGCGGACGGACGGCAATGCAGCGTGGGAAAACCGGAGCAGGCTTGCCCGCTATCATCTGGAACGCCGGGAATCATGAGCAGCAGGCCGGCCACGATTGAGACACCCAGTGTCATCGCGACGATAGCGAGGAGAAGCATGATGATGCCGAAGGAGCGCTTGCTCAGGCCGCCGATCAACCAGCCCAAGGTGAAGTGATCCTTGGGGGGCCTCGTCGTGCAGCCGCTGCAGCACAACGGAGGTAGGGATAATCGCTCTCGCATCGGGAGGCGGTTTTGACTTCAGCTAGGCCTCCCGACCGGTCGTTACCGGAAATAAAATTCGGTTTTATTGATCATCCAGAATCGGCGAGGTGCGAGTGAGCTGGTTCCCGATGATGACGACCTGCTCGCACGCCAGATCAAACTAAGCAGGCCGGCATGAGCCGGCCTTTCAAATTTTCTTCCACGTTTTACTTCGGTAGATACTCCGCTAGTCCCTCTTCCAATCAACCGAAACGCGGCCGCGGAAGTAACCTTTGTTCGTGGTGTTCTGCTTGATATTGGCGGTATCACCCTCTTCCGCAGCGTTGGCATGATGTTCATGCTTCACCAACTTCTTGTCTTTCGACATTTCCCGATCGTTCTTCGGACCTTTGTTGCTGCGACTGGCCGGGGGTACCGGCGGCTTACGACTCGACATAATTTATAATCCTGACCTTGCGAGAAACCCCAACTATAAAGAACGGCACGTTATCAGATTACAGCCGCCGTCCGGCCCAATAATAAGCCTAACGTAATCGCAGCAAACTCGCTCTCGATCCGACTTGCCGGCCTCACCGCGAAAGAACTACCTTGCGGCCGTTGAGCCATCTGGGGACTGTCGGGTAAATATCTCGGAATGCCTGTCGTACTCGCGGTGATAGCTCTGGTGCTGATCGCTTCACCCTCGCGTGCCGAGGATCGCGTGTCCGTGCCCGCAGCGTGCAGGGCACTAGCCGAGCGGGCCGGGCTTCCCCTGACGCTCACCCACGCCGAAGCCGCGCGGGCCGTCGCCTACATCCGCGTCATGATCAGCCAGGACCCGGCGGTCGCGCGCTGCCGCCTGGCGCTGCGGGCTTATTAAGTAGAGGCCCCGATCTTATCCAGCCGGATAAGGCCGCGGCAGTGGACATGTTGTTTTGCGACCTCACTTCGCAGTAGCGGAAATCACCCACACAATGATGTCGCCGCCCGTCTTGGCGGCCGCTGCGCGGACAAATGTGTCCAGCTGCCGACGTGTGTTAATCGTACAGATTACCGGATTTCTAATCACGCATGTCCGGTCGCGCGTCGCTTCATCGACGTCATTCTGGTCGATCGGCACGATGCGATAGGCCCCCTTGGCGAGCTTGCGGCCTAGTAGATACACATGATTATTTTCATTGGCCTCGATGAGCAAATTGCCGTCGAAGGGTTGAACCACGAAGTATTGCACGCCCGAGGAATCGCCGCTGACGAGCGCGTAGTGGGTGCCGTTCCAGCGGAAGACCGCCGTTTTCACGGAGCGCGCCTTTCCTTTGGTGAAGTCTTGATAGAGATCGATCTGGAATTGGGTTCCGAGCAGCGGCTTCGATCCGGCGAGTAACGGCCTCTCGGACTGCACGCAGGCGGAGAGCACGAATGCGGCGGAAAGGATCAGCGCAACAGGAAGCAGAGGCGCCTTCGCTGCTCGCGATCGATTGTCGGACATACCATCCTCCTTGGCGCGGCCTTAGCCGGCCGATCATTGCGGCCTGCGGATGCACGCGCGTCTTTCGGCTTCAAATGTCTCGCGAGGTTTACGCAAGCTAAGGAACCTCTTGGCTTCCTCGGAACGGCTTCTTCGCAGGCGCATTTTTCTTGGACGAGCCGAAATTCCCTAAATGACTCCCAATTTGCAGCGAATGTAGTCGTTTTCTGAATTGCTCGGAAGCCTAGATTTTAGGACCAGCTTTTTGCTGATCATCGCGCGCGTTTCCATAATTTAGATGGCGTACAAATCGTCGCGTTTTAGGCAATACCTTGAAGGCCTTTGTCGCGCGACTTCTCCGCGATAGCGTCCTGTCGGGAGGAGGCCCCCAAGGCAGGTCATCTTCGTCGAAGGCGATTGAAAGCTTAGAAGCCGCTGTTCAATGAGCGGCGATCGGCTCTCTGAAGTCTCCGTTAAAGTATCTCGGGACATCTGCACTTGGGCATCGTGATTGTGTGCATTTCTCACTTATGTTACTAAACGCAAAGGCGAATTTATTTCGGTGACACGGGCGGAATTAAATGACGGGTTGGAGGGTCATCCTTGGTTTTGTGATCGGCGCCGTAATAGCCAGTGTAATAACGGCCGGCGTGTTCCTTTACGCTGGCACGAAAGTTCTCCAAGCAAATACGGCGCGGGAACTTCTTGCTGAAGTGGTAGCCATAAATTCGTTACAGGAGGGCTGGCTGCTTCAGGGCGAAGATAGCCAAACTGCAAAGTTGTCAGACCACCCACGCCTTCCGGAAACGCAAAGTGGCTCCGGTCTTTGGCTTATGGCCGTGGAGATCAGGGTAATTCTGGACGAAGCCCAATGGAATTCTCCCTCAAATCCGAGCTACGGCTTCATACATGGGCGCAGGGTCTGGATTATCAGAAATCAAATATTGCCGGACGCTGCGCTTTCATACTCGGGGGTCGACCAAGCGCATTTCCCCGCGCTCATTAGCTCCGATGGAAGGCAAGAACTATGCGCCTGGATCGAACGCGTGCAGATTGCTTACAATGGCGGGACGCTGACCGATCGGGGACTTGCGCCGCTTAGGCCCTATTTGGTGCCGTTAGCGCAGGAAGATCGAGTGAAAGGACTTGGTATCGAGTTGTCTCGGGATGCGCGAAATTTTCTCGCTGAGATTCGCTCGCGGTGGGGTAAAGCGTCGTTCGCAGACTAGCGCGCGGAACTTGGAAGTTTGCCGTACCGCACAGCGCCTTCAGCTCCTCGCGGAGCGGACCTTGCGTGTGGTTTGATCGTCGAGCAGACGATCGAATTCCTTCTTGGAGACGCCGTAGCACTCGCACGAGCGTCGCTTGAGGCCGCGGCGGTCGATGATCGTGACGTTGCCGCGTTTGTAGCGGATGAGGCCAGCGCGTTGCAGGGCGCCCGCCGCAGCAGTAACGCCGGTCCGCCGCACCCCCAGCATCATGGCCAGGAATTCCTGCGTGAGCAGAAACTCATCTGAGTGCATGCGGTCATGCGTCATCAGCAGCCAGCGGCAACAGCGCTGCTCCAGGGAATGAAAGTGATTGCATGCGGCGGATTGGGCGACCTGGTTAAAGAAGGCGTGCGCATAACGAAGCATCACGGCTCGCATTGAAGCGCTTCGCGCCAGTTCGGTTGAGAACAGTGTTGCCTTCATTCTCAGGCCAGCACCGGGAACCTGGACATAAACGCTGGTAGGCGCCCTGTCGTCGCCGAACACAAGCGGCAGACCCACCAGCCCCTCGTTGCCGATCGTTCCGACCTCGGCGGCTTGGCCGTTTGCCATGGTGTTCACCAGCGAGCCGACGCCAGTCTCGATGAAATAGACAAATCCGATGGGGGCGTTTGCACGGTAGAGAGACTGTCTGTACTCCAGCGAAATACGGTGAAGATGCGGGCGAAGCCGCGCGTAATCCCGCGGCGGCAGCAAACCGAGCAACCGGTTGGCGTGCGGGTCCGCAGCCTTGTTATTAGCCACCAGCTCGCTACTCCTCCCCGTCACATCGACTTGATTCTTGGTTGCCGCGTTGACGGGTGATCATCCTTTCGGGGCGTCGCCTCTGCCGCTTGCTTCTAACTTAAATCTGGCTTCTTCGTCGGCCAGCAATTTCATAATTTTTGATCGCTCGGCGGCGTCTGTCGTTTCGCTGGCAAGATGGCGATATCGCTTAATATTTTCTCGGCTGACGAACCGGTCCATCGCATCCATTGCTGCCTCCAGAGGGGCTAGCGGACACTTAAAACACGCTGCGCCTTTTTGACGGTCGAGACAAGCTCAATGTCCGGTACCGAACATTTTACTCGACTTCACTCGGAAAGAAGCGCAGGTTGCCAATAGCTAGTGTGCTGAGACTGTAGCGCTGCGAAAGAGCATGCGTCTGCTCCCGCTGTTTTCAATCGCTACTAAGCCGTTGCCCTCGGCGTATTCGGGCCAAGACAAAAAAACTATTTTTTGCGGCGCGCTAACCGCGACCGGTTTGTTTTGCCATCTGCGTATCGGTTTGATGACGGAAATAAAACGATCGACGGCTGCGCGAGACAATCGTTGCGGCGAAAGCTATGTCCGCTATCGGACATAGTTGATTTTGATCAATGTGAGTCGGCTGTCTCGGCCGCAAATTGACTACAGTCCGGGTGTTCAGGCGACGAAGTCGGGATGCGGGAAATAGGACTACAAAATGACCGTCGAATATTCGCCGTCGAGCGCAAATTCGCCGCCGCATGTCTTTTTTGAAAGCCGCGAGCGCCGCACCGTCGCGAGCTACGAACGCGAGCTGACAAGACGCAGGCGCACGGAAATCGGGCTGCGAGAGCTACTCGCCCAAGACGAGGCGTTGCTTTGTCAAAAAGACGCGTTGATCCAGCAACAGACGGTTTTGAGCCAGGAGTCCGATCACAGACTGTTGAACGGCTTGCAAATGATCGTAAGTCTGCTTTCGCTGCAAAGCCGGGCGTCGGAAAATGCTGAAGTTGCATCACAATTGGCAGCGGCAGCCGATCGCATTACCACGATCGGGCGCATCCACCGGCGGCTCCACTCATTGGACGGCGTACAAGCCTTCGCGTTCAAGCAATACCTTGAGGACCTTTGTCGCGATTTCTCCCTCATGCTTTCCTCGGAGCGCACAGAGCGGGCCATCATCGTTGAGGGAATTGAAATTGAGCTGCCGACTGTTATCGGCATTCCGCTCGGCTTCGTCGCAAACGAACTGATCACGAACGCCGTCAAATACGGCACAGGCCGGATTAAGGTCGCCTTGGAATCCAATCCCGGCAAGGGCTACACGCTCTCGGTCGCCAATGACGGGCCGGTTTTGCCGGAAGGATTCAATCCGGCCACTGGCAATGGACTGGGAATGAGGATTATTCGGTCTCTTGTCGGACGCATCGGCGGTGAATTGCGATTTGGTCAAGCCGATCAGAACCAAGGCGCTCAATTTACCGTGCTGTTTTCATGATTACCTACAAACTGCATTACCGGTCAAGCCGCGTGTGCCGATCCGTGCTTTTGAGTGGTACCACTAAACACTTGATGATATTCGTCAAGATTTGCTGGAATATTTGTATTCTGGTGCGGCCTTAAGCTGATCAACGTTTACGTTCATTTTGGCATGCCATTTGTTGTCCTTGGCTTTGAAGCTGATTGCCGACGGGCGCACGACAACATAGTGATCGCCCTTGCCGAGAAACCCCCCAACGCTGACAATGTAGCCGTATAGGCCGTTTGCGTCTAAGGCGATATCCTTGATCGTGCCGATATTCTTCTTGTCTTCATTGTAGACATCCAAGCCGATTACGTTCGAGCTAAGTTCGTCTTGGGCGGGAACGTATGTGAACATGCCGCTGGGGGTCGGGTTAGGCCCGGGTGGCATCGCGGTGCAGACAAAAACCTCGGATATTCCGGCGTGCTTAGCGATTCCCTTGGCTGTGTGAATGGCCGTCAAGAAGGAAAGCTGACTCACGGTGCTGGCAACCGTAATGGTAAGGCCAAGCGGATGTTTCGTTTGCGCGTATTCCTCGCCATACACGACGAGTACATATTGTTGCCCGGCGGGAATCTCGTTTAGTGACGAGATGTATTTTACTTTGGACATTGGGAGACCTTTGCGTCTTTCTGATTATTCAGCAAATCGCGCGATTTTTCGTTACAGAGACGATCGCGGCCCATACCTTAGCCTCCAGCCGCTACGACACCGCGTGCCATTTACTGAGTGGAGGTTACTGACGACGGTGTGGGTGGAGGTGGCGGTGTTGCCGGGCCGCTGGGCGGGTGTTACCGGGCCGCCGGTCGACTTGACGATAACGTCCAGGGCTGAAATGCCGAGCGATAACAATACCGCTGCAAACCACCACATGGTCGGTTCCCTTAACACGCGTTGCTCAGCTGTCGGGGTTGTTTTCGCCAATCGCGACCTACGATTTTGCGGCCTCTTGTATGACAGGATGATGATAAGTGCGTCGTGGCAGACTTTGATTGACGCCGGCGACACCACGCCGCGCTGACGGGATGCCTGCTCGCGACTAATCAGCCTCAAAGCCAAGGACAACGCCTTGTTGTTGTCACGATGGCTTCACCAATCATGCGCTTGGTTGGCGACCAATTGTCCCTGCGGCAGTACTCATCGTGCCAAGACCAGTCGAAAGTCCCTATGAACCAGACATTTCCGTCACCGCTGCCCGTCGGCGCTAATGAGCACACCGTAGCAGGCGCGCGATCTGATCAACGGTCTACGCGCGAGGGACAACACGATACTGAACGGCTCAGTTTCGAGACCCTGGATCGGCTGTCGCGAGCAATGACCGCCCGGTTCACTCACGGCCTCGGTATGAACACGCCCCCTTGGGTTTCGGGGAACTCCGCCGCCTGCTATCGTCTACCGCTGTTCCGGAGGTCATTCTGGGGAATGTCGAATAAGTTGAATTGGTAAGTGTTCAAAATGGCTGATGACTGCGCCGTGCTGTGCAGGAAAATGTTGATCGGCGCGCCAAGCTATTGATCCACTCGGCAGTGGAGGGGCCACCCATGGTGCTTATTGACACGTTAGACGATATCGCCATGTCCGAGGCTCATAGAAATATTGCGCGGAGCAACCGGCTGCTCGGTGCTTTGGAGACTGCCAGCCGCAAGCTGATCGACCCTCACCTTGAGCCGATCAAGCTCAAGCTTGGTGACATCGTCTGCGAGGCGGGCGGCCTTCTCAAGCACGCCTATTTCCCACAGGGCGCCGTCCTCTCATTGCTAACCGTTTTGAAGAATGGCTCGGCGATTGAGACCGCAAATATAGGGCGCGAAGGAGCATTCGGCCTCTTCGCGGCCATGTACAGCCGGGTCTCCTTTAATCGATGTCTTGTACAACTGGAGGGTCGCATGGTTCGCTGCCCGATCGAATTGTTACGATCAGAATTCAGTCGCAGCGAACACGCGCGCAATCTCTTCGTCAGCTATTCTGAGACGCTGCTGTCACAGATTCAGCAGACTGTCGCGTGCAATGCCATGCATACAACGGAACAGAAAATGTGCCGATGGCTCCTCATGATGCATGATCGGGCCGAAGGCGAAATCCTGCCATACACGCACGAGTTTTTGTCGCAAATGTTGGGCGCTAATCGCAAATCGATTACGCTGGCAGCGCAATCACTACAAGCGGCCGGCCTAATCAGCTATCATCGGGGGAAGATTCAAATTCTCAATCGTCCCGGCCTCGAAAAGGCATCGTGCGAGTGCTACGCGATCGTAAGGGAGCGGTTCGATGCCTTCTTGACGCCGCCCTTAACTGCGGTTCAGGGCGATACAAAGGGGCGACGCAAGAGGTAGGAGATCGGTGGGACTGCGGGGCTCCGCGCTTCAATAGGCCGCACGTCCGCGCGCAACCTCAAGGCTGGTGGCGATCATGATTCGCAGATCGAGCCACAAGCTCCAGTTGTTGATATACCAGAGATCCGCCTCGATCCGTTCCATCATCGATTCGATTCGCGTCGTCTCCCCGCGAAACCCATTGATCTGTGCCCACCCTGTAATTCCCGGCTTGACGTGATGACGGTATGCGTAATTAGCAATCGATGCTCCGTACTCGTCGTTATGTGCGACTGCATGGGGACGTGGCCCGACCAATGACATATCCCCTTTCAAAACGTTGAAGAGTTGCGGCAATTCATCGATGCTCGATCGACGAAGAAGGCGGCCGATCGTGGTCACTCGGACATCGCGCTTTTTCGCCTGACAGATGACCTCTCCATCCTCAATCACGCTCATGGTGCGAAACTTGTAGATGACGAACTGACGGCCGTTAAAACCGTTCCGGCGTTGGCGAAAAATCACCGGACCCGGACTGTCGATCTTGATTGCGACGGCCACCACCATCATAAGAAAAGATAGCGCCAGAATGATTGCCGATGCGAGGCCAATATCGAGCACACGTTTGATCGCGCGTTCAATCTTAGTCAACGGCTCGCGCTGCAATTCGACCAAAAACGCTCCCACTGCCTGACGCCTGCCAATGATCGATCTGATATTGCGGTCCGGCAACAGACGGACTGGGAGCGGCGAGCAGCGCAACCGATCGCGCACAAGTTCAAGGACCGCGGTGCTGCTCCAATGCAGTGCAACCACGATCTCGCTCGCGTCGGCATTCCGCGCGATTTCAACCGCCCGGCCAACCTTGGCACTTTCGCTGTGCGTTAGGCCATTAAGTCCATCGCCCCGTGCGGTCGCCAACATGACCCGCGCCACTTCTTCGATGCCGAATTGATCAAGCAGGGTCGTGGCATTGAGCGCGGCGAGTTCATCGGGATCTCCGATGATTACCGCGCGACGGCCCATCATCAAACCCTTCGCCAACGCGGCGCGCAAATACGAATTCGCGAGCAGGCGGAACGCGAGGAGCGACAACAGTCCCAACGACGCAAACGCGATTATCGAGCCGCGCGAGAAAGCAATCCCCACCTTGAGAAGGAAAAGTACGAGCAGGAGCATCAGGAACACCATTGCCCACCCGAGCACGATCGGCCAGAAATGTTGTTGGGGTGCAAGCAACGACGGCAGGCCGTAGAGCCCCCAGGAACGCGCAAGAAGCCCGTAGATCACACAGGCCACAAAGCCGACGCCAAAACTGACGCCGACGTCGGGCACATTTCCATACAAAAAATAATTATATCCCACATCACCGAGGACGCTGGCGCCAACGATCAACGCCGCATCTACAAGGGCTACATAAAGCCCGATTTGATGATAAGCGAGACTGACAAAACGCGCTGCGCCACTAGTGTGCCGATGAGATTCGGCACCTTGCGTCAACTGGCTCATTGCTACAACCCCGTAAAACTAACCAAGCTAAGTGCTCGTGTTAAATCTATCGACTCGGTTGTAATTCATGGAAGCCGATCTGATTCGAGGAGAGATCACCCGCCGCGCTATTCGGTCAGTTTCCGTTCCTCGGAATATTGTTTTTCGACAGCGTCTATCGAGAGCCATTGCTAACGCGCTCGCCAAAATCTGTCTTGTCTTTGCAAGTTGTCCGAAACCCAATACAGCGCAACGCTTGAAACACCAATGGTTAATCATTGCACGGCGTCGAGTGTCCTGTCGGTGGTCCACGCCACAGAGAGCAACAGAATAAATACCAGTTGCACGCTCATTCAAAAAGGTAACGGCATAGGGTGGCGCAATACGCGGCGATGGGTGGCCTTCTTCGGCGTAGCAATCTAAAATGTACAGGCGCAGTTTGTGAATCCCGTTCCCCCGCCACCACCGGTGGTTTTCAATCCATCGAACTCGAAACACTGTGCCTCGATCGCCCGAAACTCCCGTTTCGCCGGGAGTGCCAAGCGCCCTTCCAGGATCTGAGGTGGTCTCGCCTTCGGTTGGAAGTCCGCCGAGCGCAACACCTCGCTCTCATCGACAGGTAGCGACGCCTATGGACCGCTGCGAGGCGGTCTTTCTGTTTGCGCCTCGCCGACCATGTTGCGGTGCATGAGACCGGTTATGGCCGATTTTGTTCAAAAACTCGCTAGTTGAAACGGTGAGAGCTCACTGATTCTGTCCTGTTGAGAGGCGGGAACTGAGTCGATGATGGGACCACGGCAAATCGAACAGGGTGTGCTGTTCTACAACTTCTCGCTCGATGCACATGTGCCGGCGGATCATTTGCTGAGGTCGATCGACCGCTTTGTCGAGCTGTCGGAACTGCGCCGCGAACTCGCGCCGTTCTATAGCTCGATGGGTCGCCCGTCGGTCGCTCCCGAGCTGATGATCAGGATGTTGATCATCGGTTATTGCTTTGGCATCCGCTCCGAGCGGCGTCTCTGCGAAGAGGTCCACCTCAATCTGGCGTACCGGTGGTTCTGCCGGCTCGGGCTCGACGGTGATGTCCCTGATCATTCCACCTTCTCGAAGAACCGGCATGGCCGTTTCCGCGCGAGCGATCTGCTGCGGCGCGTCTTTGAAACGGTTCTGCAGCGTTGTATCCGCGAGGGATTGGTCGGCGGCGAAGCCTTTGCGATCGATGCCAGTCTGATCAAAGCGGATGCCAATCGGCAGAGGGGGATCGAGGGTGAGAAGGGGCTGCCGCCAGAAGCGACCAGCCGAGCGGTCATAGAATATATGGCTGTGCTCGACGATGCGGCCTTCGGCGCTGCGACCGATGTCGTGCCCAAGTTCGTGTCACCGGCCGATCCGGCAGCGCGATGGACCGGAGCCCACGGCGGGCAAGCATTCTTCGCCTATTCCACCAACTATCTGATCGATGTCGACAACGCGATCATCGTTGATGTCGTAGCCATGGCGCTGCCCGGCCAAGACCCCGTGCACAAGGTCTCAATTATCCCGCGCGGGATCGGCGCGCTTGGCTACACCATCCAGCGGCCGACCGAAGACCGCTTCCCCATGACAGAGGAAGAGTTGGAAAACCGCATGGCCGTGATACTCGGCGGCCCGCCGAGTACATCCGACCGGCGCCGCGGACGACCTGGTTAAAGCCACCGACACCGCGCGAAGTACGGTGTTGCGCTACGGAATGGACGAGAAACTCGGTCACGTCGCTATGAGCGCGAGCGCCAACCCGTGCTCGGCACTCCGGTGCCGCAGGGCCGGCATGCGCGTGAGTTCAGCGATGAAACGGAGCGGCTCATGGACCATGCGGTCCGCGATCTGGTTGGGTATGCTTTCGACCGAGCGATCGAAATCCTCAACGTGCACCGCCCGCTGCACGAGAAGACGGCTCAGTTGCTGCTACAGAAGGAGACGCTCGAGGAGGAGGACATTGCGGCGTTACGTGCCCAGATTAGTCCCGCGGAAGCGGCCGAGGCGACGCCTCACCAGCAGCCGGTCGCGGCCACCCATCGGTCGGCGCACGGCTCTCACGCAGCGCGATCTCATACGCGCCACAGCTCGCGAAATTAGCATGCGGAATTTGTCAGGCTGTTGACAGTTTCAACTGCGAGTCTGTTGTAAATTTACAAAGTTGATGATCCGCTTCTGGTTTCCGACGTTACCATCGTCTTAGTCAGCGGCGGTATTCGAGAACCTGCTTCCCGAACTGTTCCCGAACTGTCAGAGGAGCGCGCGTGCATGCCAGTACACACAATCGGCGTGATCGGTGCCGGAACGATGGGCAGCGGCATCGCCCAAGCTGCCGCGACTAAGGGTTTCGAGGTGATCCTGATTGACGTGAGCGAGGCAGCCGTCGGCAGAGGAATTAGTGCCGTGGAAAGCCACCTCGCCCAAATCGTCGCGAAGGGCAAGTTGTCAGGGTCCGACCAAGAGGCTGCGCTCAAGCGCATCCATGGCACCGCCGACTACGCAGCTCTAAAATCGGCCGATGTCGTGATCGAAGCGGCTACCGAAAATTACGATCTGAAAGCGAAAATTCTCAAACAGATCGATTTATTAGTTAGGCCCGAAACGATCATCGCGTCGAACACTTCTTCCGTCTCCATTACCAAGCTGGCATCAGTGATATCGCATCCCGACCGTTTCATCGGCATGCATTTTTTCAACCCGGTGCCGGTCATGGCTCTGGTCGAAATCGTCCGCGGCCTACAGACCAGCGACGCCACGCATGCTGCGATCACAGCGCTGACGACGCAGTTGGGTAAATCGCCGATCACGGTGAAAAGTTCGCCCGGCTTCGTCGTCAATCGAATGCTGCTGCCGATGATTAACGAAGCATTTTTCGTCCTTGCGGAGGGAGATTCCAGTGCGAAGGAAATAGACGAAGGGATGAAGCTCGGCTGCAACCATCCGATCGGTCCTCTGGCGCTGGCCGACCTGATCGGGCTCGATGTGCTCCTGGCGGTCATGCAGACCCTGCACGACGAGTTCGCCAATTCAAAATATCGGCCGTCTCCGCTCCTCAAGGAGATGGTGGCTGCCGGATATCTGGGGCGAAAATCCGGCCGGGGCGTCTTCAGCTATCAGGCATAGCTCGATGGAACGCAATCGATCGTACTGGTCATCATCGTCCCGCACGATGGCCAGCAATGTTGATTTCAGATAATGCCCTTGCAAATCCTCCACGGCTAAACATTACGCCATCGCGCTCAGCATTGCCGCCGAGACTTCCGCTCAGACATGTTGCTGCGCTTTCGGGCTTCGGCCGTTGAATGTAGGTCCCATCGGCGGGCAGCCTGCCGATGATGAACGGTTCACCGATGGCCGGCGCGTCGAATCGGCCGGATTCGCGCAGGAGACAGGATGACGAGCGAGCCCGACAGCACCAGCTACCGTTGCCGCCGCTACTAGTACCGCTGCACAGTGATTATGACGGATTGAACTGGGCTCATAGTAGTTCGGGGAGGTGTTTTGCCCCGACGAGCACTTCGATGCTGCGGGCGATGCGGTTGCCGTCTGATGAAGCCCGCGCGTTCGAGGGTCAACACCATCTGGTGAACTGAAGTGGCCGGCGCTAGGGCATCTCATCACCGCTATTCCGCTCGCCGTTATCATGATCGGCATCCCCTTCGCTTGAGCGCATCTAAAGCTGGCCGGGATCGCGCTTTGGCCTATCGGCGAAATGATCTCGGCTCTGAAGACGCGCCGCTCCGATACCCACGCCGTCGCTGACGCGCGTCGTCTTGCTACGTAACCAATCTGCTGCGTCTGCAAGCGGAATTTCGAACGCGATAGCAAAATGTCTGGGCGTTAAGGGGTCGTTCCAACCCAACGGGATACGCCCTAGGATCATGTCGGAGAACGAAGGAGTGCGAGCAGTGCCCCCTATGAAGCCATCGGCCAATCCCCACGTGTCAGCCGCTCCGCGCCAATCGATGCACGACTACTGGGGGCTGTTTCTGGCCGAGGGGATCGCCTTGAGCGTCCTTGGACTTGCCGCGATCATCGTTCCGCCCATTGCAGGCCTCCTCGCCACCGTCTTTCTGGGATGGCTGTTCGTCATCGCGGGGATCGTGGGGCTCATCGCCACATTGACAGCGCGGCAAGCTCCGGGATTTGGATGGTCGCTGCCCTCGGCGCTCGTAGCGATGATCGCCGGCGGAGTATTGGTGTGGAATCCGCTTCAAGGATTGGTCACCTTGACGTATGTGCTGACCGCCTTTTTCATTGTCGATGGCATTTTGATCATCATCCTCGCCATCAGCCATCGACGTGAGCTATCGGGCAAATGGGAGTGGATGATGGTGAACGGCGTCATCGATCTGATGCTCGCCGGTATCCTTATCTCCGGCTTGCCGGGTACGCTCGTCTGGGCGTTCGGCCTTCTCGTGGGCATCGATTTGATGTTCGGCGGCGCCTCGCTCATCGCCGTGGCGCTGGAAGCACGCAAACAAAGATGGACCGGTGGCGGTGACTGATCTGCTACGCGGAGGATTCACGCATCTCGACCTGGGCGTAGCACACGTAGGTCGGGTTTCGTCTTTGAGCAATTCGCAGCCCTTCCAGAATTTCCTGAACCGATCAGGCGCCATTTCGGTGTATCGAACCGTGTGCATGACGTTTTGTGCCCCATGTAGTGCTGCAAGAGTCGGGGCATCATGCCCGTCGCTGGGCCACCGCGTTCGCTGATGAAGACATATCGAGAATCCAAATTCTCCCGCGTAGCTGACGCATTGCTCGGATGTCCTTTCCGCTCAGAGGATGAACGTTATCGAGCCGCCTTTGGCACGCTGCCCAAGGTCGCCGGCGAAAAAGAGAGCGTTAGGCCGACCTCCACCAGGGGCGGCACGGAACCGGAGGTGGGCGAGGCGATGTCCTGCGCTTCGTCCACGACCGCGAAATCAAACACAACTTTATTATTCTTCGAGATCATGATTGCCGATTGCCCGCGTCACCGCCACGACTAGGCTGTGGGGATTCCACTTCCGGCAAAATCCTCATGCGTTACCTTGCCCGTAGCTTGGATCGCCATCACGTCCGGCAGCAGACCCTCGATAATTTTGAGCATGGCGTCCTCGGTTTGCTCTTAGGACTTGTTGTTTATTCCGGTTCCAGAAGACCACGGGCAGCACCCACTCAAAATCTCACTTCTCGAGCCCCTTGCGGATCGAAAGCAATTCGCGCCGGCGCTTTGCGGTCGTTTTTGGGTAAGTCATTTTGAGTTTTTCGAACGTATCGAGGACAATTCTGGACACAATGAGCCGAGCATTCTCTTTGTCGTCGGCGGGAACGACATACCAGGGCGCGTGTCGGGTGCTTGTCGCAGCGAGGCATTCCTCGTAGGCCTTCATGTACTGCTTCCAGTATTTCCTCTCCTGAATGTCTGCAAGGCTGAATTTCCAGTTCTTTTCCGGTTCGTCGATACGCGCCAGAAAGCGTTTTCGCTGTTCCTCGTTCGAGAGGTGGAGGAAGAACTTGAGGATGTGGGTTCCATTGACGTGAAGATGTTTCTCCAAATCCACGATCGAACGATACCGGTCATGCCAAATCTTCTTGTCGTGATGCGGCGTGTCCGGGATCGCTTCGCTGCGGAGAATCGCGGGATGCACGCGAAGGATCAACACCTCCTCGTAATACGATCGGTTGAAAATGCCGATCTTCCCGCGTCCCGGCAAATCACGGCTGGTGCGCCATAGAAAGTCGTGTTCCAATTCGCCGGCGCTGGGATGTTTGAAGCTGAACACCTGGCAACCCTGGGGGTTGACCCCCGACATCACATGTCGGATGGCCCCGTCTTTTCCCGCAGCATCCATCGCCTGAAAGATCAGCAGGATGGCATGGCGATTTGTTGCATAGAGAAGCTGTTGTTGTGAACTCAGTTGCGCAACGTGCTCTTCGAGGAGTTTTTGATATTGCTCCTTCGACTTGTACACGGGATCGACCTTCGTTGGCCACTTTTTGAGATCGACCTCGTCTCCTTCCCGCACGCGAAAGTCCTTGGTATCTAGTTCCATCGTCTTGGCCTTCCAGCGGCCTCGCCGCTCATATCGTCGTCCCTAGCCTCGCTTGGTGATCTGCGGCGTCAATTGGACCGGGTTTTGGCTTCAGGCTTAGGCTCGACTTTGGCTTCAGGCTTGGGCTTGGATTGGGCTTCGGGCTCAGGTTCGGCTTCAGCCACCTTTGCGGCCACGATGGGCGTCTCAGCTTGGTTGATTGCCTGGGCGACTAAACGCCCGACACTCTCCGGATCTTTGGCGAGGCCAGCCAGGAGGACGTCACCAAGCGTCGTGTTCATCAGTGTCGCGACGTCGGCATTGGCTTCGGGCTTGGGCTCGGCCTTGGCTTCAGGCTGAGGCGCGGCTTTGGTCTCAACCTTCGCTTCGGCTTTGGCGTCAAGATTCGGCTCGGCCTCGGCGTTAGGCTTTGGCTCTTCGACCTCAGGCTTCTGCTCTACTTTGGTGTTAGGCTTGATCTCGGCTTTGGCGTCGAGCTTGGCTTCGGGCTTCGCCTTGGCTTTGGCGCCAGGCTTCAGCTCTGTTTTTGCGTCAGACTTGGCTTCGGGCTGAGACGCGGCCTTAGCTTCCGGCTTGGGCACGCCCTTGGCTTCCGGCTGAGGCACAGCTTTAGCCTTAGGCTCGGGCTCTGCTTTGGCTTCGGGCTGAGGTTCGGCTGTGGCCTCAGGCGGAGGCGCAACTTCAGATTCGGCTTTTGCAGGATCGAGAATCCGATAGGCGAGCAGTTTTACGGGGTCGGTCACGAGGAACCATGCCAGGGCATAGCCCCAAACGAAAAGGGCCCAACCCCACCAAAGAGGGGTCACGAGGAACCCGAAGACGCAGATCAGCGTTGCCAGCAACTGGGTGCCGAGCACGGCCATCCATAAAATCCGCGCGGGGCGTATCGACCAGAACGGCCCGCGCGTACGCGTCTGGAAAATCGTCAGATGCCCGGCCACCGACAGCATCAGATACATCATCGTCTGGATTTGCGGATGGTTGAGGTGGAATACGCGGTCGCCGAGGAAAAACAGACCAAAAGCAGCGATCGGGCCAACCAAGCCCAGCACCGTAGCGATCCCCAGCACCAGGCGCATGTTCCAGGCCTCGGGCGCGTCCTTGTAATGAACGTTGTCGTAGGCAATGGACAGAATGGCGCCGTCGTTGAGCAACGCCAACATCACGATCATCACTGCGGTCAAGGGATAAAAGTTAAAGACCAGAATCGCCGATGTCATGAACAGCAGCACGCGCAGCGTTTCGGCGATGCGGTACATCGCGTAACTGTTCATCCGCTGGAAGATCTTCCGGCTCTCCTTGATCGCGTCGATGATCACCGACAGGCCGGGTGTCATCAGCACGATAGCCGCGGCCGCGCGCGCCGCGTCCGTCGCGCTCGAAACGGCGATGCCGCAGTCGGCTTTCTTCAGCGCCGGGGCGTCATTCACCCCGTCGCCGGTCATGCCGACGATGTGGCCGCGCTTTTGCAGAGCCTCGACGATGTGGAACTTGTGTTCGGGGAAGACCTGGGCGAAACCGTCGGCGTTCTCGATGGCCTTGGCCACCGCCGTCGTCTCTTGTTGCTTTTCGTCGCCCAGGGTGGCGGCATCAAGGATATTGGTGCCCATCCCTAGTTTCTTGGCGGTTTCCTGGGCGATGGCCAGCGCATCGCCGGTCACCATTTTGACCTTCACGCCCATCTGTTCCGCGGTCGCGATCGTGGACTTGGCATCGTCGCGGGGCGGATCGAACAGAGGCAGCACACCGAGGAATTGCCATTTGCCGTCTCCCTCGGCTCGTGCCACGCCCAAGGAGCGAAAGCCGCGCGCGGCGAATTCGTTGACCGCCTTGTCGACGGCGGGCTTCACCTCCCCGGCATTCGCCGACAGCGCCAAGATCACCTGCGGCGCGCCCTTCGTGACCTTGAATGCCTTTCCGTCCGGGCCGGTGACAGCGGCCTCGGTGCGTTTATGCACTGGGTCGAACGGCTGGAAATGGCCCACCTTGTAGCCTTTCAGAGCCTGATCGTTTTTCAGGCCGCCCAGAACGGCTAGATCGATGGTGTCGTTATTGTCGGCGCGCGACGCCAGCGCAGCGCTAAGGATGACTTGCTCGGCGGGGATCTTGTTCACGCTGAACGGATCGCCCAGCGTCAGCTTGTTCTGAGTCAGGGTGCCGGTCTTGTCCGCGCACAGCACGTCCACGCCCGCTAATTCCTCGATCGCCACCAACCGGGTCACGATCGCCTTTTTCCTCGCGAGCAGACGCGCACCGACCGCCATCGTCACCGACAGCACCGTCGGCATCGCCACGGGGATTGCCGCCACCGTTAAGACCAGGGCGAACTGCAACGTGGTGAGGATCGGATCGCCGCGGACGATGGCGATGGCGATAATCGCCGACACCATGACCACAGCCAGTATGATTAGGTAATTGCCGATCTTGAGCACCGCGCGTTGAAAGTGGCTGACGGTCTTCGCCCCCTGGACAAGCTCGGCGGTCTTGCCGAAGTAGGTGTTCGCACCTGTGGCATAGACCAGTGCGCCGATTTCGCCCTGACGGACGATCGAGCCGGAAAATATCGCTTCGCCGGATTTGCGCGTGGCTGGCAGCGACTCTCCCGTCAGCGCGGACTGATCGACTTCGATTGGGTCGCCTTCCAGCAGGCGCGCATCCGCCGGCACGATGTCGCCCAGACGGACGCGGATGACGTCGCCCGGCACCAGTTCACGCGCCGGCGGGGTGACCCACTTCCCATCGCGTTTCACCCGGGCCTTGATCGCCAGCGTGGCCTTCAGGGCAGCGATGGCGTTGCCCGCCTCGTGCTCTTCCCAGAACCCGACGACCGCGTTGGCCAGAAGCAAAACAAGGATGATGCAAAAGTCCGGCCAGTGCCGGTCCACCGCCGACAGGATCACGGCCGCTTCGATCATCCACGGGATCGGACCCCAAAAATAGCTGAGGAATTTCAGGAGCTCATTGGTCTTCTTTTCCTCAATCTCGTTGGGCCCATATTGGGTCAGCCGTTTCTGCGCCTCGGTTTGAGTAAGGCCGTCGGGCGACGACCCCAATTTTTTCTCCACCTCCGCGAGCGGCAGGGATTTCAAATCGTCCTTCGCACCGGGCTTTGCTTCCGGCTTGGATGCGGGAGCCTTGGGCTGGGCGGTATTCGGTTCCATGACGAGTATTCCTTCCGTCTTTGCGCAGGCGACAGGTTCAGATATTTAGCACCCGTCCATAGGCATCGAGCACGGCTTCGTGCATCGCTTCCGAGAGCGTAGGATGCGGGAACACGGTCCGCATCAGCTCCACTTCCGTGGTCTCGAGATTCATCGCCACCACATAGCCTTGGATGAGCTCGGTAACCTCGGCGCCGATCATGTGTGCGCCGAGGAGCTGCCCGGTCTTCTTGTCAAAGATCACCTTCACCAGCCCCTGATCTTCTCCCATTGCGATTGCCTTGCCGTTGGCCATGAACGGAAAATGGCCGATGCGGATGTCGAGTTTCTTCTCCTTCGCCGCCTCTTCGGTGAGGCCGACCGAAGCGATCTGCGGCGAGCAATAGGTGCAGCCGGGGATCATCAGCTTGTTCATCGGATGCGGGTGCAGGCCCTTGATTGCCTCAATGCAGACGACGCCCTCGTGCTCGGCCTTGTGTGCCAGCATTGGCGGGCCGGACACGTCGCCGATAGCGTAGATGCCCGGAACATTGGTCTTGTTGAATTGATCGACGGCAATAATGCCGCGTTCGGTTTTGACGCCAAGCCTCTCCAGTCCGAGATTTTCGATATTGCCGACCACACCGACCGCCGAAATGACGCGCTCGGCCGTGATGGTCTGCGATTTGCCGCCCCCCTCGATGGTCGCGGTGACGCTGTCGCTCTTTTTGTCGAGCTTGGTGACTTTGGCATTGGTCAAAATCTTGATTCCCTGCTTCTCGAAGCTTTTGCGCGCCAGCGCGGCGATCTCCGCGTCCTCGGCCGGCAAGATCTGCGGCAGCACTTCCGCTACGGTAACCTCAGCGCCGAGAGTGCGGTATAATGACGCAAACTCGATGCCGATGGCGCCAGAGCCGATGATCAATAGGGATTTTGGCATGCGGTCGGGCACCATGGCCTCGAAATAGGTCCAGACCAGTTTTTTGTCCGGCTCGATGCCCGGCAGCACGTGCGGCCGCGCGCCAGTGGCGATGATAATGTGGTTCGCCTGATAGCTGCCCGGCTCAAGCGCGCCCTTCGGCGCCTCGCTCTTGGATGACTTCACCGTGACCTTGCCAGGCGCATCGATGAAGGCCTCACCCCAGATCACCGAAACCTTGTTCTTCTTCATTAAGAAACCAACGCCGTCGTTGAGGCGCTTCGATATCGCGCGCGAGCGCTTGACGATGGCGCTCGCGTCGTAGCCGACTTTCTCGGCAGACAACCCGAATTCCTTGGCGTGCTGCATGTAATGGAAAATCTCCGCCGAGCGCAGCAACGCCTTGGTTGGGATGCAGCCCCAGTTGAGGCAGATGCCGCCCAGATAGCTGCGCTCGACTATCGCTGTCTTGAAGCCAAGCTGCGCCGCACGGATAGCGGTGACATAGCCGCCGGGACCGGAGCCGATGATCACAACGTCGAAACTTGTCTCAGCCATCTCTCTCGTCTCCTGCAGGCCAGCATGCGCACGCGCATCGGTTTCTTCGGCTCGGCTCCAGGCCTGACTGCGCAGGAGCTTGGTGCGGGCGCTCACACCGCCAACAGCACCGGTTGCTCGATCAGCGCCTTAAAGGCGCCGATGAGCTGCGCGCCGAGCACGCCGTCGACGACGCGGTGGTCGCATGTGAGCGTCACCGTCATGATCGTGGCGATCTCAATCTTGCCGGAGCGCTCGACGGGACGCTTTTTGCCGATGCCGACCGCGAGAATGGTCGCCTGCGGCGGATTGATCACCGCGGTGAAATCCTTGATGTCGAACATGCCGAGATTGGAGACCGCACTGGCGCCGCCCTGATATTCCTCGGGTTTCAGCTTGCGAGCGCGGGCGCGCGCGGCCAATTCCTTCATCTCGTTGGAGATGCCCGACAAGGACTTGTTCTCCGCGTTGCGCACCAGCGGCGTAATCAGCCCGCCCTTGATCGCCACCGCGACGCCAACGTCGGAATGCTTGTGCTTGAGCATGCAGCTCTCGGTCCAGGTCGCGTTGGCGTCGGGCACGCGTTGCAGCGCGAGCGCCAGCGCCTTGATGACGAAATCGTTGACTGAAAGCTTCCAAAGAGGCTTGCCGTCCTTGTCCGGCGGTGCGGTGCTGTTGATTTCCTCGCGTGCGGCCAAGAGCTTGCCGATGTCGCAATCGACCGTGAGGTAGAAGTGCGGGACGGTGAGGTTGGATTGCACCAGCCGCTGAGCGATGATCCTGCGCATGCTGTCGTGCGGCACGATCTCGTAGGAGCCCTCGGGATAGAGCGCGCGGATCTGCTGGTCGGACATGCCATGACCGGCGGGCGCCGCCACTTCGGCCGCTGCCGGCGCCATGCCGCCCTTGCGGGATTTCGCCGCTTCCACGTCGGCCGCAACGATGCGCCCATGCGGCCCGGAACCCTGAATGCCGGCGAGGTCGACGCCGGAATCCTTGGCCAGACGCCGCGCCAGCGGCGAGGCAGAGACGCGGTTTGCATGAGACGTTTGAGCTTCTTCACCTGGCGCTTTCGGCGCCGATCTCTCCCCGGCGGGGAGAGGCGAAAAACTCTGAGCGGGTAGCGCGGCACTGCGTGCGTCCTCTCCCCGTTGGGGAGAAGTGAACTGAGCGGTTGGGGCATCTGTTGTTTTGGCCGGCGCTGCCGCTGGCTTCGCGGCTGGAGCTGGCGCGCCTTTGGCCGCCGCAGCCGCGGCGGCCTTCGGACCCTCTTCCTCCTCCGCCGGCACATCTGCCGCACGTACGGTCTCTGGCGGCGCAGTTTTGGGCGCAGCGGGAGTGGTCTGCGCTACCCCGGCGGGAGCTTCGCCAGGACTGTCGGCGATATAACCAATGACTTTTCCCACAGGCATTTCGGTACCTTCCGCTGCCAGCGGACCCGCCAGATAGCCGTCGTGAAAGGCCTCGACTTCCATGACGGCCTTGTCGGTTTCGACCTCTGCAATCGTGTCGCCCTTCTTGATCGCATCGCCGAGTTTCTTGACCCATTTGACCAAGCGCCCACTATTCATCGTGTCGGACAGCGCCGGCATCGTGATCGGTTCGCTCATGACCCGGTTACCTTCTTTGCCCTTTTGGGGAGGGCTTTGGTGACGTGCGTCTGGCATCTGCTGTTTTGCCCGGAGCTGCCGCTGGCTTGGCGGCTGGAGCGGGCGCCCCTTTGCTTAGAGCTGCCGCTGGCTTCACGGCTGGAGCCGGCGTGCCTTTGCCCGCCGCGGCCGCAGCGGCCTTCGATGCACGTGCGGTCTCGGGCGGCGCAGTTTTGGGCGCAGCGGGGGTGGCCTGCGCTGCCGCAGCAGCAGTTTGACCAGGATTAATGGATTTAGGGCCTGGGGCAGTCTTCGTTTCTGTCTTGCTTCCGAGCGTCGGCCGAAACAACTCGCGGGCCGCGGCGATAATATCGGGGACCTGAGGAATAGTTGCCGCCTCGAGCGCCCCATTGAACGGAGTCGAAATGTCGAGTCCGGCCAGCCGTTGCACCGGAGCATCGAGAGAGTCGAAGCAGCGCTCGGTCAGCGTCGCCACGATCTCCGCTCCCGCACCCGCAAAACGGCAATCTTCTTCGACCACCAACATGCGGTGTGTCTTCTCGAGCGATGCTGCGCACGTGTCCCAGTCGATCGGTTTCAGGCTGCGCAGATCGATGACCTCGGCCTCGATGCCTTCCTTCGAGAGTTCGCCTGCGGCTTCCAGGGAGAGAACTGCGTGCCGCGAATAGCTCACGATCGTCAGATCGCGACCTTCGTGTCGCACCAATGCACGATGCATTGGAGGTGCCTCGGCAAGAACGTCCACCGGGCCCTTACTGAAATAAAGCAGCTCGTGCTCCAGAAGGATGATCGGCTCGTCGCTGACAATCGCCTGGCGAAGCTGCCAATAGGCGTCCTGCGGCGTCGACGGCACGGCGATGCGCAGGCCCGGAACGTTCATCAGGGCATACTCCAGCCGCTGAGAATGTTGCGCCCCGAGCTGGTGCGCGACCCCGCCGGGAACGCGCACGACCAGCGGCATGCCGAACTGACCACCCGACATGAATGGGATCTTGGCGGCCGCGTTGATAATGGAGTCCAACGCGAGCAGCATGAAGTTGATGGTCATGATCTCGACCACCGGCCGCAACCCCGCCAGAGCAGCGCCCACGGCGAGACCGGTGAAGCTGTTCTCGGAGATCGGCGTATCACGAACGCGCCACTCGCCATATTTGGCATAGAGGCCTTCAGTGACACGATAGCTGCCGCCGTAGAGGCCGACATCCTCACCGAGCGTGAACACCGACGCGTCAGCCGCCAGTTCGGCGTCCATGGCCCGATTGAGAGCCTGCCAATAGAGCAATTCCTCTGACATGGTAGCCTCCTAGATCAGGATTTCGTGGTGTCGGTTGCAATTCATGTGTGCCCAGGCGGCCTCCATAGTTGGCTGCGGGCTTTGCAAAGCGAATTGCGCCGCATCTTCCACGATTGCCTGGACCTCCTTCTTGAGGTCTTCGACGTCGGTCTCAGCCAGATGTCCCGCTTCGACCATGTGCGCCGTCAACTGGCCGATGGTGTCGGGTCCGATTTCGGCCAGCTCAGCCTGCGTTGGGTAGCTGAATTCCACCTCTCGGATCGCCGCTGATATGGGGTCCCACGCCTTGTGAGCTTTGACTTCCACGGCCGGCCGGTAGCTCCCTGGATCAGCCATGGAATGGCCGCCGTAGCGGTAGGTGTTGCACTCGATGAACTGCGGCCCGCCGCCAGCGTGGATCCTCTCAAGTGCACGGTGTGCGGCGTCGTAGACTTTCAGCACGTCCATCCCGTCGACCTTTTCAGCCGGGATGTTGTAGGCCGCGGCACGCTTGGAAACCTCGACGACCGCCGAGTGACGGTGAATTTCCGTGCCGATGGCGTAATGATTGTTTTCGCAGACAAATAATAACGGCAACCGCCACAAGCCGGCCATGTTGAGCGATTCATGAAAAGTACCCTGGTTAACCGCCCCGTCGCCGAAGAAGCAGATCACCGCCTCGGGAAGACCACGCATCGCGACGGCATAGGCGATGCCGAGTGCGATCGGGTAGGACTTCGCCAACGATGGCGTATCCGCCCATGAAGCGCAGCTTGCTGTCGAACATGTGCATGGAGCCGCCCATCCCGCCACTCACGCCAGTAGCGCGGCCGAACAGCTCGGCCATCACCCTCCGAGCCGGCGTTCCACGCATCAGAGCATGCGCGTGCTCGCGATAGGTGCTGACGATATAATCGGACGGCCCGGCCGCGTTGATGATGCCCGCGCCGACAGCTTCCTCGCCCGGATAGAGGTGGAGGAAGCCGACGATATTTCCCTTCGTGTACTCTTCTGCAGCCCGCTCCTCGAATGCTCGTGACAGCAGCATGTCACGAAGCAAGCGGTGTAATGTATTTCGTTCCATGGAACTTGATCCTTGTTAGAGATGTGTCACGAAGTAGCTTCAGAGATCCTTCTTTTTCAGAGTTGCGACGACGGCGCACGCGTTGACGATCGCGCTTCGGAAACATCGTTGCACATGCAATCCTGCGTGGATCACATCGTCGCTGCGCACGCAGCTAGCTTTCGGAGGCGACGCTAACGAGAGCAGCCGGCTTCCGCGCCTTGACGCCAGTCTCGTTCAGGAAAAATGCCAGGATGATGGCCAAAAGAATCAGTCCGATGCCTAATACTCCAGCTTCCTGAAAGTCCAAGAGCGTTAGCTTTGCGCCACCGGAAACATAGACCAGGATCGCCCCATACACCGGAGCGAGAAGAGCGCTGAACAAGAAAACCAGGAAATTCATCACGCCGGTGGCACTGCCCTTAACCTTATCGGGATTGGTCTCTTTGATCATCGAGTAGGGAATCATGGCCGCGCCGGATCCGAGTCCAAGCAGAAAGCCGCCGACATAAGCTGGCGTCTCGTAGGGCAAGTAAATGATGGCAGCGCTGGCTAACAACATGAGGATCGCCCCACCGATCAGGACTGGCTTGCGAAGACCCATGTAGTCGGCAAGGTACCCCAACAGCGGGCAGCCGATCACCCAACCTAGCGGCACCATGGAAGCGCGATCAGAAGCCACCAGATAGTTGGATACGCCCTCGACCTGCAAGAAACGCACGCCCCAGATCATGTCGCCGATCGTTGTCGGCAAAAACAGCAGGCCCGCAACGATGCCGCAAAGATATGATTGCGGATTTTCAAGCACCAACTTGATCGGCGATAGAATGGAGGCAAAGGTTTGGTGTTCGGCAGAGCGTTCAATTTCCTTTCTTGGGATGACGAAAACAAGAATAACCGCGAGGCCGACTAGAAGAATGCCGGAGTAAATCCAGAACTCACGCCAAGACGGTATCGCCTTCAAGATTGGCGCTACGATAAATTGGCCCGCTGATCCGCCGAACATCCCGGCCATCTGGGTGAATCCGATGGCCGTCGCGAGATATCTTGCGGGGAATCCTTGAACAGCCAGATACACCGCCCCTGGAAACGCAACCGCCGATCCCGCGCCCTGGAGTAATCGTCCCGCGGTGGCTGGCACGATGCTGCCAACCACGAACAGAGCGCACCCGGCGGCTAGCGTCACGACGCCGACCGGGATCGTATATTTCGGGCCATACCGGTCGAGGCAGGCACCCGCAACGAGCGCGAACGACGAATAGGTGTAATAATAAACTCCGATCAATGAACTGATGCCTAGCGCCGTCAGGCCGTACGCCGTCGTCAGGTCCGATACCATCACGCTCGGAGCGGAACGAAGTCCGTACTGAAGGAAGTAGAAAATCAGGGCAAACAGCCAAGCGATGACGAATACCCAATGGATTTGGTTAGCCTGAAGTTTTCCAGATCGCATCTTCATCTCCCTATATTAAGTCTGGCTTCATTAAGCTCAGCAATACGGTCATTCACATTCGGCTGAATCGCGTCGTCCAGTGAAAGCCCCGCGGTGCCACGAGGCTGCCGAAATTGTCTGTTCGACTTGATAGCCTCATGCGCTTGAGAATGTTGTTGCATTTAATGTTGGGCGCGAATGAAAGGACGCCATTGATCTTGATCAAAGGGTCCGCTTGATCGTCACTGGCTGGAGTTCCGCGGTGGCAACTGTGGGAAGACTGCGCTGGAGGCTGGCGCTTGAGCGCTGTCCTGCGCTGGCGGTTGACGACTTGCGGCGATCCATTGGGCGCCCATCATGAAAATCGCAACGATCACGTAGATAAAGATTATGGGTATGAAGGTGCGGGGATTTGTCGCCGCGCCGACGCTGAGCAACGTCTCGCGCGACGGGAGATTGGAACGACCTCGGCGCGGTAAAAGCGCGACCAAGCGAGCAGAAATCGTTCCGGGGTCTAGATGCGCCAATGGACCGTCGGGTAGCGCCGCAATCAACAAGGCCAGTCTTTGAGCCGCAGTTTCCCCTGGCAAGCGAGCTAATTCGGCAGCCTCCTCCCAAGGATCAACATCCAATCGCGCCAGCGCTGAAAGCACGCTGAGCGGCATGTCATTTCTGTCGTCACCGATCGGCGCGAATAGAAAGTCGTCGAACTCGGATCCAAGGACCGAAATCGAAGGAGTGGGCGCCATTTAACCCGCCGGATTGCGTCGCCGCTATTGAGCACAAAGAACGACAAAGGGACTAAGGCAGTGCTGTTGCATTACCGAAACTAGATCATATTGCGTAGCGGCCTCCCAAGTGAGGTTCGGAATCTACCTATATCGTCGGCCAGTTCGGCGATCCCGCGGCCGACACGAGAGGTGGAACGCAGGCGCATCAAGCTGCACCGAACCTGCCGCGACAATTGTCAGGCACCGGCGCCACTTGACCGACCGGCTGCGGGATATCGTGAATGTGCTTGAAGATTGGGAATGGCGGCTAACGACAGAGCGTAATCGATGGAACCCTATTCCTGCCGTTATGCACGGTGTCCTCTTTGGCGCTCTCGCCGGTGGCCTGATGGTTTCGGCAACCGATGGAGGCGACCAGTGACAGCACCAAGCCGGTACTACTGTCATTGCAATTATGATGATGACTAGGCTGGCCTGTGTGATTGTATTTTATCTGCGACAAATCTTCTCAAACTGAGGTACCACGGGACAATTCATCTGCGCGGCGCCACGCAGCGTAGTACCGAACAGATAAACGAAAATTTCCGAGCGAAATTTGCAGGGCTAAGCACCAGGGTCGCTGGGGAGACAATTCAGAGCACCTTCACATAGGGTGCCGTCCTAACGCTGATCCATCGACGGACCAGCTGAACATGTTGTGCGCTACATTGCCGTATTCGCCAAAAGATGTTTGAGCGCCTCCATCGCTTTTCCAAATTTATCCCAATCCCCCTGCTGCATAGCCTTCTCGGCGTCCTCGAACTGCATCCTCGCCTGGCCAGCGTCCAACTGGCCGGTCGTCACCTTCGCGGCCGCGCCGGTTGCTTGCGCCACGGGCGCCGCTTGAGGCTGCTGCGTACCGAAAAGAGCGGTGAGCGCCTCGTCGAGGGTTGGCTCCATGACGACCTTGTCGCCCGCAACCGCGATGACGCGCTTTAGCTGCGGAAAGTTCGTGCCTTCAGCTCTCAGGTACAAGGGCACCACGTACAGGAACGAGTTCTCAATCGGAGTCACGATTTGCTTGCCGCGGATCACTCGCGACCCTTGTTGATTCCAGAGGGTCAGTTGCTGAGAAATCGTGGTGTTTTGGTCGATCATCGCCTCGACCTGGTTTGGTCCGTAGATGAGCTTCTCCTTCGGAAGCTCGTAAAAGAGCATTTTCCCGTACTCGGGAAAGTCGGACCTGGCGGCCATCCAGGAGATCATGTTGTCCCGGTTTTGTGGCGTGAAGGGAGTCATGAGCAAATACTCAAGCTGGTCGCTTCCGGGAAGCTTCGTCAGAATGTAGTAGGGCTGCATAGGCTGCGCTTGGCCTTCGTACTTTTCCATCGGGGCCGTCCAAAGGTCTTCCCGGTTGTAGAAAACCTGAGGATCCGTCATGTGGAAGGTTCTGTATTGGTCGGCTTGGATGGTGAAGAGATTCTCTGGATAGCGCAGGTGCCTCTTTAGATCGGCGGACAGCTCGCTTAGTTCATTGAACACGCCGGGAAACGCCAGCCGATAGACGGCCAGGACTGGATCCTTCGGATCCATGACGTAGAAGCGGACGGTTCCGTCGTACATGTCCACGATCACCTTCACGGAGTTTCGGATGTAGTTGAGTCCGTCAAACCCAGCCGCGGAGCGAGCTTCGGTCCCGCCTGCGTCGGGTCCACCCAACCTTTGCCCCAGCGCGGTGTCATACTGAGTTGGCCACTCCGGATTTGCGTACGGAAAGTAATTCGAGACCGTATAGGCATCTTGAATCCAGTAAAGCTTACCCTCGCTCAATACAGCGTAGGGATCATTGTCGAGGCGCAAGAAGGGAGCGATTTGCGCCACGCGCTCGCGAACGTCTCGATGGATCTGAATGCGGCTCTCGGGCTTGAGATAGGACGTCAATAGAATGTTGACGTCAGCTTTGGTCCAGGCGAACAAAAGCTTCTTCCAATCACTGTCTAACGGGATTCCGCCTTTTCCGCCGTAGCTGGTGTAAACATTGTCATTGCCCTTGGGGTAGTCGAACTCTTTGATGCCGGTGGCGACGATTCGATATCCCGGCATCGCTTGTCCGTAGTAGATGGCGGGCTGGGTTATCGTCACGCCGAAGGCGGACTCGGCTGGGACGTTCTCAAGAACGTATTGCGGAAACCCTCCTCCGATAGTCTTCGAAACGAAGTTCATCACCACGCCGTAGCCGTGTGTGAACTGCAGGTACTGGTTGACCCACGTCTGCGCTTTCGCGGGAAGTTCCGGCGAAAGCTCGCGGGTGGAGAGCATGACCTGGTGATAGCCGTCCGCCAGGTGATAACGGTCGGTATCGACGTTATAGAATTGGTAGTAGAGGCGTATCGCCTGGGTCTGTTGATAGGTCTGAAGCAGCGGCCGCGCGTCCCATAGCCTAATGTTCTGGATCGTCTCTTGGTTCCTCGCGATCACGGCGGGCGTCAGATCCGCCAGTGCCGGATAGGACGTTTCCTGGATTGAATCGAGTTGGTAAGCTTTCCGCGTGAACTCGATGTAATTTCTTAGGTAGGGCGTCTCCAACGCCAGCTCGCTCGGCTGCACAACATATTTCTGAAAGACGAAGGGAGCCAACAACACCCCGATGGCCCACAGAGCCACGTACACCCCGGCTCCAACGGCCAACATCTTGAGGCGTGGGCGAAAGAAATTGAGCGCGAGCAGTGCACACGCAACGACCGAGACGCCAACCATGATCCACAGGGCGACCCGCGTTACATGATCCGCCGCATAGCCAGCCCCATAGACGACGCCCAGAGTGGAATAGACGAGCTCATAGTGATCGAGGTAGAAACCCCATCCAAAATTGGCCATCAGAATAAAAAGAAGCACAGAAAGATGCGACGTAGCGTTACCGCCGACGGCGATCCTTCCGCTTTCGCCAGCCCGCTGCATCCCTAAGAATACGTAGGTCGCAAGGACGATCCCGAGCGTCAAGATCGTCAGCAACGTCAGGCTGCTTTGCAACAGAACATAGAAGGGCAGATGAAAGACATAAAACCCGACATCAACCCCGAAAAGCGGATCGGAAACTCCGAACGAGCCGCCGTAACGAAAGCGGAGGTAAGTATCCCATTCAGAATAGAAACCACCCGCAAGAAACAAGGCGATGCCGGCACTGATCAATACGATGGCCGCCTTCAATAGCCTGGGAGACAGCTCAATTTTGGTTTGCGTGGCCGCATCGGCCCTGGATAAAGAAGCAAAGCTCCATGGTTGCCCCAACCTGCGGAAAGCGCCGTTATTTTCGGCCGCGTGGCGGAGATTGATCCACAGGAACAGAAAAGCAACGACAAAAGCCAAGCAAAACATCACGCACTGAACTGACAGAAGCGTCCAGAAGATTCCGGTGTAGTCGAGCTGCTGCATCCAGAGCCATTGTTCCAGATAGCCGGCAATACTTACCAGAACAGCAATGAGTAAGACCGCGGCAACAATCATGAGCCGCAGCAGATGTCGGGAATGGGGATGCACCGTCGGATTCTCGTTCATCGTTCCACTCCAAATCGGCCGCGATGTACCGTGTTCGGACCACCGATCCGGGACATCGCTGATTGCGGGCAACTTCGAAGCGCGCTAATCGGGCAAACTACTACCTTAGCGAGCGGGAAGTCGGGGGCGGTAGCCTCGGAATCTACTCAGAGACCGCCGGTTCACGTCCTTGCCCAGCGATGGACGAGAGCTGCTATTGGAATCCATGAGCGTCTCGACCGGATCGCTGGCGTGCGCGAGATGCCGAGACGCGCACGCGGCACCGTTTCAGCCAGTGCCCGCATTCTTTTTGGAGACTGCGCGTCGCATCGAAGTTTAATCGAAGTCGTCGACAATGACGCCGTTTTGCGGATGAAGGCCTTGCGGCGGGCCTTGGTCTCTGCATGGCCACATTAAAATCATGTCGGTATGATCGGCGCCGATCACCTCGTGCAGGCGCTCAGACGCATGAATGTATAGGGACAGGGCTGAGTAGTTTCCGAGCCTACCTTTTGCTGTATCACTGCGGATATTGTGAGATCTGCTAACTTCGCGTCCAAAAAGTGCATGTCCACGGGTCTTCCTGGCCCCGTGGTTGACCCGAAGCGCGCTATGCATTGCCAGGCTCGTCTTAAAAAGAGGATCAAATCGACAAAGCTGACACCGTCATCGCAGTCTTCGCAGACCATAATTCAGCAGAAGCGGCCGTGAAAAAACTAGCCGCCGCCGGCTTCGAAATGAAAAACCTCAGTGTTGTCGGCAAGGGATATCAAACCGACGAAAAGGTCGTCGGCTTCTACAACGAGGGTGACCGGATCAAGTTTTGGGGCAAGCGGGGTGCGTTCTGGGGCGGTCTCTGGGGCATGTTCTTTGGCGGGCTGTTCCTGACCATTCCCGTTGTTGGGCATGTCATCGTGCTAGGATATCTGGCCTCCATGGCGATCTACGGCATCGGGAATGCTATCGTGGTTGGCGGGCTAAGCGCGCTCGGTGCAGCGCTCTATGGCATCGGCGTGCCGAAGGACAGTGTGATCCAATACGAAACCGCTGTGAAAGCCGATAGTTTTCTGGTGATGGCGCACGGCCCGGCTGAGGAAGTGGCTCGTGCCAAGGCGATCCTCGGTACGCTCAAGCCTTCACGCCTTGATGTGCATGCAGGCGTGAAAGCGGCGGAGCCGGCAGGTCATCTCGCCCATGCGGGTGGCTGAATGGTGCAGCGAGCGTCATTTTGAAATAGATCGGACGACACATAAGGTCGAGTGATGCAACGAAGGCTGTGACTAGGATTCTTACCATCTCCATCGTGGCGCTCGTGCCGTGGACGCTTGAGCCCTTGATCGTGCCCCAGGTTGCGTGTGGTGACTAAGCCGATTTCGCGATCATAGGCGGAGGGGAACGCGATGAAAGTACTCCGTATCCTCGTAGTAGAGGATGACGCCCTGATCGCCACGCTCTTGGCCGACATGTTCGCAGCGATGGGCCATGACGTTTGCGCAATCGAGACGACCAAGGCTGGTGCGGTTGTCGCTGCCATTCAATGCAGACCGGACCTGATGATTGTCGATGCGCGATTGGGCGATGAAAGTGGCATCTCTGCCATCGACGAGATACTCCGTACTGGGTTCGTTCCGCACGTTTTCATCAGCGGTGATATTTCAACGGTCCGGGCGCTTAAGCCGGACGCAGTGGCGATTCAAAAGCCTTTTGATGAATCCGACCTCGTTCGGGCCATCCAACGCGCGCTTGGCGCCACCGTCGCATCTTAAATGGTCAAGCCGTCCCGGCGCAGCTCTGAGCAACGCACCGAGGCGGCGGGCACTCTTCCGCAAATAAAATAGTGCGCTGCCGAAGCAAAGGCCATTCATCGGCTAAGACTGATTTCGCACACGGTATCTGAGTAGATTCCGAGCCTATCGAAATTTTGCGACGACCCTTACTTCACACTCCCCAGGCCATGCAGCGGCAATCCGATGCGGCAACAATCCAGGTTGACGCCGGCTCAAAAAGGTAACGAGGAGACACGTCACATGAAACGCTCGACATTAGTCGGCTCCGTGGCAGCATGCATTTGCCTTAGTCTTTCCATCCCGCTGCTCGCGGCTGAGCCTCCAGTAGCCGGCACCGCGACCCAACCGGCTTCCGGTGAGAAGTCTTCTCCGATTGAGAAGAAAGTCGTCGCCGTTGAGCCGGCCGAAAAGTGCCTTAAGGATCTGCGCACCTTCGACAATCAAATGGAAAAGGAGGGCTATTGGCTTGGCGGATCTGGCGATGGATACGGTTATCCGATGGAGGGATATGGCCTCTATGGCCCTCCGCTAATGGATCAGCGCGTAGAAGCGACCGGAATCGGTTATCGGAACGCGCGGCCCGGCTACGAGCTTCGGACCCTTATAGCCTCCGCTAACATTCTCGCTCGGCAAGGCCAACAGCAGGCGTGTGAGGACGTGCTCGCCACGACCCGCGATATCTACAAAGTTTACGTGGCTGATATGCACAGCGGCAAAATGCCGATGGCGGACGTGCAGGGCTGGCGGCAACTGCAGATAGCAGCCGCGCAGCCGATCACAAGCACAAATACCTCGTTCTTCCGGTCCGACGAATTGGTCGGCACCGAGGTGCGCAGCCCACAGAACGAAGCTCTCGGCAGCGTCGAAGACCTCGTGATGAATCCGCAGACAGGCAAAGTCGCCTATCTGGTAATCGCCGAAGGTGGAATTTTCGGGATTGACGAAAAATACGTCCCAGTACCCTGGGAGGCCTTCAAGATATCCCCGAACGTGAAGCTGCTCGTGCTAGGCACTACCAAGAGCGTCTTGGGCGCAGCTCCACGAGTAAGCAAAGACCAATTCACGACTCCCAGCCACTTCGAGCAGCAGAGTCAGAAAGTGGATGCCTACTGGAAGACGCACCTCTCTGACAAAGGCAAAGACTGAGCCGACGGTTAATCCGACTCCAAACGGCCCTCGACTGGTCGCACATAATGGAAGCGCGCAATGTTGCGAAATGCGTCAGCGATCAAGGGCTACGCTATTGCGGCAAATAATGGTCGGCTTGGCACTGTGAGCGACTTTCTATTTGACGACGCCAGCTGGTTGGTTCGTTGGTTGGTCGTCGATACCGGCAATTGGCTCTCCGGTCGCAAAGTCCTTCTGCCGCCCTCCGTCTTGGGGCAGCTCGATCCAAACGGACGCGAGTTCGCGGTTGGATTGACCATGCAGCAGGTCAAGGACAGCCCGGATATCGACACCGAGCGACCAGTGTCGCGGCAGATAGAGACCAACATTTGCGATTACTACGGGTGGCACCCGTATTGGGGCGCCGGCCGTTTTATGGGCGGCTACGGCTATGGGGGTGGTGCCATGCCAGTGTCGCCTGTCCCGGATCCAAGACTGCTTGAGGAGGATATTGCCGCCGCTCAGCTCAGCAACGACGATCCGCATCTGCGCAGCATTGAAGCGGTCACCCGATACCATGTCCACGCCAGCGATGGCGAGATCGGTCACGTCGCGGACTTCCTCGTCGAGGATGCCGATTGGAGCATCCAATATCTCGTCGTCGATACGCAGAACTGGTGGCCCGGGAAGACGGTCCTGATCCCGCCACGGTCGGTACGAGAGATCGATTGGACGGATAACCTGGTCAACCTCAATGTCGATCGTCAGGGGGTCAAGGACAGCCCCGCATACGACGCATCCACAACCGTCGATCAGGCCTATGAGAAAAATTTTCGCAGCTATTACGGCGACGCCCGATCGAGCGATCAGCCGTAACGGGAAAAGCTATGACCGATGACCAAGACGTAATTTGAATGTCACCGCGCGAATTTCGCTGCTTCCGTTCAACCCGTCTCCACGCGCCTCGGCGCTTATCCGACGATCCATTTCAGCGCCTCGCTCTCGTGGCTCTTATCGAAGGCTCTGACCTTCGGATGCAGGAAAATTCTGACCGCGCCGATCAACCAATGCTGCCAGTCGTGTGCGACAATGACTGCGATGCGATCTACCTTCTGCTGGTGGTTTTTTACGAATACAGCATGATTTTCAAAGGCCGCGATATTCTCCCAGCCATTGAACCCGGAGGCATCAATCAGCAACCTGATCTTCTCGTACCGACTGATAATAGAATCGACCTGCGGCGCAATTTGGCGAAAGTCGTCAGTTTTCAATTTATCCGGTACCGTGATCCTCAATACGTTGCCGGAGATAGTGTCTGTCTTGATCATGTGAAATCTCCTTCAGTCCAAGCTCAACGCCTGGCGCGAAAACGGCGCGCCGCAACCACATAAGGAAGTGAAAGACGCGTAGTTTGCTTGATCTATATCAATGCTCCAGTTGATCAAAATGGTGGCCTCCAGTAGCGAGAAGGGAGTCGTGTCATGGCCCAGAAAGAATTCTCACGCCGAACGCACGGAAAAATCCTCGTTGCCGAATCTGATGCCCACCGAGTTTGCCGAGATGGGAAAAAAGCGCATCGAGGAGTTCGTCAACACCCAGAAGGAGCTTGTCGAAAAGCTCCAAGAGATGAACCGTCAATGGTTCGATCGCGCCCAAGCGGAAGCAAATCTTGCGTCCGAGCTTGCATCCAAATTGACGGCAGCGCGTTCCATCCCGGACGCGATGGCGACTTACCAGGAGTGGGCCAGCCGGCGCTTTGAAATGATGGCGGAAGACGGCAAGCATCTTCTCGCCGATACCCAGAAGTTCATGGAGGCGGCCACCCACCTGCTGCCCAACGGTTCGCTGATCAAAGGCAGTGGCGGCCACAGCACGTAGCCGGCCGAGCGAAGTGTAGTGGAGGTGATCATGCCGCCTGTCGCCCTCGTCCACGCGCGTGACACTGTAGTGCCGCGAGCGAGCAAAACCGCAGCCGAAGGGACTGCGGTTCGGGAATCGCCTCCCGACACCGCATTCCAGGTTCTCGACCGTGCGGCGCATGCGGCCATTTCCCAGGCCACGCTGGGCGTATCGCCGGCCGCGCTGGGAGGAGCTTTTTTCGACTGGTGGGTGCATCTTGCGTTCTCGCCCGGCAAGCAGGCTGAACTGGCACAGCAAGCGATCGCCGGAGCGGCGGACAATTTCGCCTTCGCCGCGCAATCCGCGTTCGGCTCGCCGGGCGACCCATCCGAGCGCGCATTGCCGCACGATGATCGCTTTCGCGCGCCGGACTGGCGGACTTTTCCGTTCAACGTCTACGCTCACAACTTTTTGTCGATCGAACGCTGGTGGGAAGCGGCGACGACGCATGTGCGCGGCGTGAGCCAGCGCCACGACGACATGGCAAATTTCACGGCGCGGCAGCTCCTCGATACCGTCGCTCCCTCGAATTTCATCGTGACCAACCCGGAGGTCCTGGCGCGCACGCGCGCCGAGTCGGGCGCCAATCTGGTGCGCGGTTACGCGAACTTGATTGCGGACTTGACGCGAGCGCGAAGCGGCGCGCCGCCGCGCGGCACGGAGGCATTCAAGGTCGGCGAAACAGTGGCGGTGACGCCGGGCAAGGTCGTCCTGCGCACGCGTCTTGCGGAAATCATCCAATACGCGCCTGCAACCGACCGCGTCCGCCCGGAGCCGATCGTGATCGTGCCGGCCTGGATCATGAAATACTACATCCTCGACCTGTCGCCGGCGAATTCCCTGGTCAAGTTCCTCACCCAGCAGGGCTTCACCGTATTCATGGTTTCCTGGAAGAATCCGGGCGCTGAGGACCGCGACGTCGGTTTCGACGATTATCGCACCGAAGGCGTGCTCCCGGCGATCAAGGCGGCGACCGCCATCACCGGCGCCCGCAAGGTGCATGCGGTCGGCTATTGCCTCGGTGGAACGCTGCTCGCGATCACTGCCGCGGCCATGGCGCGCGACGGCGACGAGCGGCTGGCGAGCCTGAGCCTGTTCGCCGCCCAGGTCGACTTCACCGAGGCCGGCGAGCTGATGCTTTTCATCGACGAGAGCCAGGTCACGTTCCTCGAAGACATGATGTGGGAGCGCGGCTACCTCGACTCCAGGCAGATGGCCGGGGCGTTCCAGATAGCGCGATCGAACGATCTGATCTGGTCGCGCAGCATCCACGACTACCTGATGGGCGAGCAGTCGTTTCCAATCGACATCATGGCCTGGAATGCCGATGCGACACGCATGCCCTTCCGCATGCATTCGCAATATCTGCGGTCGCTTTTTCTCAACAACGATCTCGCCGAGGGCCGGTTCGAAGTGGCCGGCCGCCCGGTGGCGCTGCCCGACATCCGCCTGCCCCTCTTCGCCGTCTCCACCGAGCGCGACCACGTCGCGCCTTGGCACTCGGTCTTCAAGCTCCATCTTTTGACCGACGCCGAGATCACTTTCGTCCTGACGAACGGCGGGCACAACGCGGGCATATCTGTCCGAGCCGGGACATCCGCATCGCCATTTCCGCATGGCTGTGCGCGAGCACGGTGAAACTTATATCGATCCCGAAAAATGGCGTGCCGAACATGTGCCGCACGAGGGTTCATGGTGGCCGGCATGGAGCGCATGGCTTGCTGCGCGATCCGGCGAGCCGGTTCCACCGCCGCCGCTCGGCGACGCGGCAGCCGGCTTTGCGGCGATCGAGGATGCGCCGGGACGCTACGTCTTCATGAAGTAAGCAAAAGGAGATGCTCGGATACGCGGGCGGTCGTAACCGCGAGAATTGAAACAGTCTCGGAGCGTCAAATGGATTTGCAAGGCAAGGTGATCGTGATCACGGGTGCGGCGCAAGGGCTCGGCCAGAAGATGGCGGAGGTCATCGCCGGCCACGGCGCCAAGCTCGCGCTGGTCGACCTCGATCACGCAAAACTCCAGGACGACGGTACGGCTCTGCACGAAAGCGGGCGGTAAGGTCAAGGACTACCCAGCCGATGTGACCGACGAACCGGCGGTCGAGTCGCTGTTTAACGGCGTCCGCAAGGACTTCGGCAGCGTCGATGGCCTCATCAACAATGCTGGCATCACTAGCGACGCCCTATTGGTGAAGGCGACGGACGGCAAGGTGCAGAGAAAAATGTCGCTTACGGACTTCCATAGGGTGATCGCGGTTGACCTCAGAGGCGTGTTCCTGTGCGCCCGCGAGGCCGCCGTGCAGATGATCGAGAGCGGCCGCGGCGGCGTGATCATCAACATTTCCAGCATTTCTCGCGCCGGCAATGTCGGACAAACCAACTACGCTGCGGCCAAGGCCGGCGTCGCCGCGATGACAGTGACCTGGGCCAAGGAACTGGCGCGCTACAACATTCGCGTCGCCGGCATCGCTCCGGGATTTAGCGACACGCGCATGGTGGCGAGCATTCCGACGAAGGTGAAAGACAAGATCGTGTCGACCATTCCGTTGCGGCGGTTCGCGCGACCCGAGGAAATTGCGCGCGCCGCGCTCTTCGTCTTGCAGAACGATTATTACGACGGTCGGATTCTAGAGATTGACGGCGGATTGCGGCTCTGACCGGTGCGGCCGGATGCGATGTCTTCGTCGGACGGGGAAGTCAGTGGAGCAGGCTATGATCGAGCAGTTTACCGATTTTCCGAGCAACGTTGTCGCATTCGTCTGCAAGGGGTGGGTGACCAAATCGGACTGTGACTCAGTTCTGGTGCCCGCCGTCCTGAATGCACTTCG
This sequence comes from uncultured Alphaproteobacteria bacterium, assembly GCA_963826945.1. Lineage (GTDB taxonomy): Bacteria > Pseudomonadota > Alphaproteobacteria > Rhizobiales > Xanthobacteraceae > BOG-931. Next base: position 235,028 of record CAWGYY010000004.1, read on the forward strand.
AACGCACGATAAGGTCCGGCTCTACTACGAAACCGACGCGGATTTTGCCGGGTTCGATCTCGGTGCGGCGTGGGAAGATTTCAAGATCGGAATGGAACATTTCACGCGCTGGGACAGTGTTGCCGTCGTCACCGACATCGAATGGAGCAAGCACATGACGCGCTTTTTCGGGTTCCTCATGCTCGGGACGATGGTGAAGCTCTTTTCGCGGTCTGACGCCACGCGGGCGCGCGATTGGATCAGGGCAAACTGAATGCGGGTAGATCGCTGCCGATCTGTGCACGGAGTAAGGAATAGATATCGCCGTGAGCGTTGAATGGAGAGAAAAAAATGGCCACCCGTGAAATCGTCCTTTGTGAAGCCGTGCGGACCCCGATCGGAACCTATGACGGGAGCCTGAAAACGGTATCGGCGCCGGACTTGGGCGCGATTGCCATCAAGGCGATACTGACCCGTTCGAAACTCGATCCGGCGAAAGTCGGAACGGTGGTGATGGGCAATGTTGTCCAAGCCGGCAATAAGATGAATCCGGCGCGGCAGTCCGCCGTCAATAGCGGGATACCGGTCGATGTTCCCGCCATGACGGTCAACCGCGTCTGCGGCTCCGGTGCGCAGGGGATCGCCTCCGCCGCTCAGGAGGTCATGCTCGGCATGCTCGACAGCGCCGTCGCCGGCGGCATGGAGAACATGGACATGGCGCCCTACCTCGTCGCCAACGGGCGATGGGGCTACCGCATGGGAGACGCGCAACTCTACGACAGCATGTTGCGCGATGGCCTCAACGACGCGTTTTCCGGCGAGCATTCAGGGTGGCACACGGAAGATTTGGCAAAATCTCACCAAATCACCCGTGAACAACAAGATCGCTGGGCATTGCGTTCGCAGCAGCGTTTTTCGGCAGCGCAGGCGGCCGGGAAGTTCAAGGAAGAGATTACGCCGGTCGAGATTCACAGCCACAAGGGGGTGAAGGCCATCGACAAGGACGAACAAAATAGGCCGGACACCACGATGGAGAGCCTCGCTAAGCTTCGTCCGGCTTTCCGCAAGGACGGGACGATTACCGCTGGCAATGCCCCCGGTTTGAACAGTGGCGCTCGGCGATGATCGTCGCCGAACGCGGATGGGCCGAGAAACAGGGCCTAAAGCCAATGGCCCTGCTTGTTTCCTACGGCATCGGTGCGGTCGAGCCGGGAATGTTTGGGCTCGGGCCGGTTCCCGCCGTTCGCCAGGCGCTATCGCGCGCCGACTGGAAGATCGCCGACATTCAGCGGATCGAGATCAACGAGGCCTTTGCCGCAATCGCCATCGCGGTCACGCGCGAGCTCGGTCTCGCAGAGGACATCGTGAACGTCGAAGGCGGCGCCATCGCGCACGGTCATCCCATCGGTGCGACGGGCGCTGTGCTGACCACGCGCCTGCTTCATTCGATGAAGCGCGACGGCATCAAGCGCGGCGTCGTGACATTGTGCATCGGAGGAGGCCAAGGGATCGCGCTCGTGCTTAAGGCGATGAATTGAGACCCGCAATTCCGGTTTGAGTAGGCGACCGGAAATGAGGGTGACGAAAGCAAGATTTCGAAGTTAAGGAGAGCAGCGATGAAGGCACTCGTCTATCACGGACCGGGAAAGAAGACACTGGAAGATCGTCCGATGCCGCAAATCGCTGCGCCAACGGATGCCATCGTCAAGATCGTCAAGACGACGATCTGCGGAACCGACCTGCATATCCTCAAAGGCGACGTGCCGACTTGTGCGCCTGGCCGCATCTTGGGTCATGAGGGCATCGGCGTGGTCGATAAGGTCGGCGGGGCAGTCACCGCGTTTCATGTCGACGATCGTGTGATCGTGTCGTGCGTCTCGTCTTGCGGAAAATGCGACTATTGCCGCCGCGGCATGTACTCGCATTGCGTCAATGGCGGCTGGATTCTCGGCAACAAAATCGACGGCACCCAGGCCGAATATGTCCGCATTCCCTTCGCCGATACCAGTCTCTATCACATTCCCGCAGGCGCGGACGAAGATGCGCTCGTAATGCTGAGCGACATCTTGCCGACGGGCCTCGAATGCGGCGTGCTCAACGGCAAGGTCCAGCCTGGCTCGACCATTGCCATCGTCGGTGCCGGCCCCATTGGGCTCGCCGCGTTGCTCACGGCGCAGTTCTATTCGCCGGCCGAAGTTATCATGGTCGACATGGATGACAACCGCCTGCAATTGTCCTCCCGCTTCGGCGCGACGACGATCATCAACAACAAGGACGGCAAAGCGGTCGAGAAGATCATGAAGCTGACCGGCGGCCGCGGCGTCGATACGGCCATCGAAGCGGTTGGTGTGCCCGCGAGCTTCATCACGTGCGAGGATATCGTGGCGCCCGGCGGCATCATTGCCAATATCGGCGTGCATGGCGTCAAGGTGGATCTTCATCTGGAGCGCCTGTGGGATCGCAACATTGCCATCACGACCAGGCTCGTCGATACAGTCACGACACCCATGCTCCTGAAGACGGTGCAGTCGAAGAAGATCGATCCGACCCGATTGATCACGCATCGGTTCAAACTGGATCAGATCGTCGAAGCCTACGAAACGTTCGCTCGCGCCGCGGATACGCACGCGCTGAAAGTCATCATCGCCGCGTAGGTGGGTAAGCATCGCTTCCATCGCACCGATCGAATGGGTGATCGACGATCCCATCCTGTCTTGAGTTGGGTCAAGGAGTTGGAGAGGCAATCGCTTTAGCGTGCGGTCGCCGGTTGCTAGCCAATAGGTACTTTCCGAGCCTACCGTGGGCATATCCTTGGCAGGTACTCTAAGAGAAGATGAAGAAGATGACACACGAGTTAACATCCAAGCCGCCATCGCCAATGAACCCGCTCGGCCTCGAGTGGCCCACTTTTCCGAATGCCTCCGCAGCGGCTTCCGGCAATTCGATGACGAGTTGGCCAGACTACATGGTCGATGCGTTCCAGCGCGGCGTTCTCTTCGTCGATCTGATGCGGCAGCGTGGCAACGAAGAGAGCGAGATTACATCACGGCCGGTGGCGACTGTGTTGCGCTTCGATCATGAAGTGCTGATGAGCGCCGGTCGCTGCCGCGGCCGATCAACTACGCGCTGTCGCGTATCGATCGATGATCGTGACGTTGCCGCGTTTGTAGCGGATTAGGCCGGCCCATGTCGGGTATCGGACATGGTCGATTTGCATCAATGTGACTTAGACGTCTCGGCCGCATAATGTTGTACTCGGGGTATGAAAAAGGAGGTTGCCGTGAGGATAATCTTGGTCTCGATCGTGATCGGACCACTTATGCTGTTCGGCGCACTGCCCGCCGTTCCAGGTCAGTCGATCTCTTCCGACACGCGCATCCAATTAGCAGCCGGCGGCGATTCGACTGCCGACAGGGACACCTACACTCAGAAGGCGCGGGACGCCATGCACGAATGGCAGCAGAAGCTGCACGACTTCAGTGAGAAGGCAAAGGCCAAGGGGCAAGAGGAAGGCAACGCGGCCGAGAATGAGCTGAAGGCGGCCTGGACTAAAGCCGAAGCCGAGCAACACAAGTTGGAGACCGCGAGCGCGGAAGGCTGGGAGAGCGCCAAGATCTCGTTCGAGAAGGCATCCCACGACCTGAAGGAGGTTTGGGACAAAATCCGTCCCGATGACAAGTAGGCTGGCGCCGCCGAACCTACCTAGAGAGGCTTGTCCGCTTGATGAGCCAGTGGCGAGGTTGCCGAGCGTAGGCATGTCTCGCTCGGATTGAATTAGGAACATTCTCAAAAGCTTGCCTCTGAGCATATCCAGCGGCTTTGATCTTGATCATGGTCGCGACCGCGCCACCCCGTGTAACGGTGCGGCTAAGCAAATCGACCTGGCGGAGGCGAACATCTCTCTGCTCGCAGACCGCCATTCAGTCAAAACAGCCATGAAGGGAAGTCTCCCTTAGGAGATCAAGATGACAGTTGACTCAATTTCAAAGCCGGCAGCGCCAATAATCCCGCTCGGCCTTGAGTGGCCCACTTTTCCGAATGCCTCCGCAGCGGCTTCCGGTAATTTGATGACGAGTTGGCCAGACTACATGGTCGATGCGTTCCAGCGCAGCGTTCTCTTTCTCGATCTGCTGCGCCAGCGTGGTAACGAAGAGATCGAGATCACATCACGGCCGATGGCAACCGTGCTGCGCTTCGATCATGAAGTGTTGATGAGCGGCCGATCGCTGCCGCGGCCGATCAACTACGCGCTGTCGCGCGTCGTGCAGCCGCCCGGACTCGCGACCGACCCGCGCAAGCGGCCGGTCGTGGTGATTGATCCGCGGGCCGGCCAGGGGCCGGGAATCGGCGGCTTCAAGTCGGACAGCGAGATCGGCGACGCCCTGGATGCCGGCCATCCGGTTTATTTCATCGGGTTCGGCGCGGAGCCTGCACCCGGCCAGCAGTTCCTCGATGTCGTCGAGGGACAGGTGAAGTTCTTCGAACGGGTGGTCGAGCTTCACCCCGATGCACCGCGTCCATTTGCGATCGGCAACTGCCAGGCGGGCTATCAGACGCTCATGGTGGCCATGCTGCGGCCAGACCTATTCGGGCCATGCTTGGTCGCGGGCTCCCCGATGTCGTACTGGCAGGGCGTACACGGCAAGAACCCGATGCGCTATTCCGGCGGTCTGCTCGGCGGCAGCTGGCTCACCGCAATGACCAGCGATCTCGGCAATGGGAAGTTCGATGGCACCGGGCTGATCCTGAACTTCGACGTCCTAAACCCGGCCAATTGGCTGTGGGGTAAACAGTATGGGGTCTATACCGACATCGACACCGGAGCGGAGCGCTTCCTAAAATTTGAGAAGTGGTGGGGCGACTTTATCGCACTGAACGGCGACGAGTTGCAGTACCTGGTAGACAACCTCTTCATCGGCGACAAGCTGACCCGCAACGAATTGCAGTCGCATGATGGCACGACCTTCGATGTCCGCAACGTCACCTCGCCGATCATTGTGTTCACCTCCACGGAAGACAACATCAGTCCGCCGCCGCAGACACTCGGCTGGATTCTCGATCTGTATCGGGACGTCGACGACATCCGCGCCACCGGCCGGACGATCGTGTACTCCCTGAATCATAAGATCGGGCATCTAGCCCTCTTCGTCTCCGCCAAGGTGGGCGCGAAGGAGGACGAGGAGTTCGTGCAGCTGATGGACGTCATCGACTGCCTGTCGCCTGGCCTCTATGAGATGGTCATTTCGCCACGGCCGGCGGATGTGCCCGCGGGCGGCTTCGTCACCGGCGACTGGATCGCCCGCTTCGAGGCCCGCTCGCTCGACGACATCCGCGCGCTCGGCCGCAACAGCCCCGAGGACGATCGCGCCTTCGCTGCTGTCGCTCGGCTGTCGGAGTTGAACCTGTCGATCTACCGTACCTTCATGCAGCCTTTGGTGCGTGCTCTTGCCAACCAATCGGCGGCGGACCTGACCCAATCCCTGGACCCGCTGAGGCTCAGCTACACGATCTTCGCCGATCGCAATCCGTGGATGAAGGGCGTGCAACAGCTGGCCGCCGCCGCGGCAGCGGACCGCAGGCCGGCGGCAGCCGACAATCCGTTTCTCGCTCTACAGGCGCAGATCTCGGACCAGATCATTGCCGCCCTGGACGCCTATCGCGTGGCGCGTGACCAAATGGCCGAGCAGACGTTCTTCGGCTTTTACGGCTCGCCATTCGTGCAGGCGTTTCTTGGCCTCAACAAGGAAAGCGAAATACGGCAGTTTCCCGGCACTTCGCCCGAGAAGTTGGCAGCACAACAGGCCCAGTCGGACGCATACGCGGCGAAGCTGCGGACCGGCGGATTCGACGAAGCGCTGACCCGAGCGGTGCTGTACGTCATCGCGGCAGAGCGGATGATCAACCAGCGCTCCGCACTCGCGTTGAACGTCGCCCGCCAGAAGCTCATGCATCTATCGCTCAGCGAGTTCAAGGCGCTGGTGCGAGACCAAGCCTTCCTGCTGCAGCTCGAACGGGAGCGCGCGGTGGAAGCGCTTGCATTCCTGGTGCCGAAGGCGGATGCGCGCAAGGAACTGTTGAAGCAGGTGAACGCGATTGTCGGCTTGGGTGATCCCCCGCTTACCGCGGAGCGCGACCGTCTGGCCCACCTGTCGCAGGTGCTGGCGGCGCCGATTGAGAAGACGGCAACTCTTGTAACTTCTGGCCGGGCCACCGCTGCCGGAACTACCGCACGGCGCTCCATGGTGTCGCACTGAGCGGAAGCCGCTCGATCACGCCGTAGCTGTTGGACGTATACGCAGCCATGCAAACGATCGTGAACAAGACGTTCAAAGAGATCGCCGTCGGCGACACCGCGTCGGTCCAGCGCACGTTACAGGCCGGTGACGTGCGGGCCTGGGCTGCCGCCTTCGGCGAAGTGGACATGCTTGCCGGCCCCGGCGAGAGCCAGGGGGCTGCCGGCATCGTCACGGCCATGCTGACTGCGCTCGCCGGTTCGGCGCTCCCGGGACCCGGAACCTCGATCCGCACAACCTCGGTGCAGATCAAAGGTGCATTGCCGATCGGCGCGGCGATGACCGCACGGCTCATCGTGCGGGAGAAGCGGTCGGATCAGGGCATCGTCGTGCTGGACGGCCAGTGCACCGACCCTGCGGGTCAGATTTTCGCCACCGCGATGCTGGAAGTTCTGGCGCCGACGACGCGGCAACAACACCAAGTGGCGGAGCATCGGCTCGAAGGGGTCGTCGAACGCTGTCGAGGTTTCAAGCCGATGCTGACCGGCGTGGTGCATCCATGCAGCGCTGATGCATTGGCTGGCGCGGTGGAGGCCGCCGCGGCCGGGCTGATCCTGCCCGTGCTGTTCGGCCCCGAGGCCGAGATCCGGCAGATCGCGGATCAGGCGCGCCTGGACATCGCCAAGTGCCGGATCGTGGCCACAGATGGTGCCGAGGAGTTGGCGCTAAAGGCCGCTACCGCCGCAGGCAGCGGCGAGATCGCGGCGCTGATGAAGGGCAGCCTGCACACCGACGTGCTTTTGCACGCGATCATGCAGAAGGAAACAAAACTGCGCACCGGACGGTTGATCAGTCACTGCGTGATGGTGTCGGTGCCGACCTATGCGCGCCGTTTCATCATCAGCGATGTCGCCTTGAATATCGCGCCCGACACCGACCAGAAGCGCGACATCTGCCAGAACGCGATCGGATTCGCGCGCGCACTCGGCGTCGACCTGCCGAAGGTAGCCGTGCTGGCCGCGGTCGAGATGGTGCAGACCAAAATGCCGGCCACGCTCGATGGAGCGATTCTGGCCAAGATGGCCGATCGCGGTCAGATCGTCAGCGGCATCGTCGACGGGCCGCTCGATCTCGACGCCGCAGTCGATGCGCAGGCCGCGCGGATCAAGCATATCTCATCGCCGGTCGCTGGCCTCGCCGATGTCCTGATCGTGCCGAACATCGAGGCCGGCAACATGGTCTACAAGAATCTCGCATTTATGGCCGATGCGCAGATCGCAGGCCTCGTCGTCGGTGCACGCGTGCCGATCATCCTGACTAGCCGCGCCGACACCGCCGCGGCGCGCCGCTTTTCGGCTGCCGCCGCTGTGCTCTATGCCGATGCGCTAGCGCGCGATCCCACCATCCTGTTGCCTGAAACCGCGGAGTGATCGGCCATGAGTGAGGCCATCGTCGTGGTCAATGCGGGCTCCACCAGCCTGAAGTTCGCCGCCTATGCGGTGGACGCGTCCCGGTCGCTGCCTCTGCTCTGCCGCGGCGAGATCGAGAGCATGGAAGGTGATCCGCATTTTGTCGTCACGAACGCGGCTGGCAAGCACTTGGGCGTGCATGAATGGGGCAAAGACAGCGCGATCGATCACAAAACAGCGCTGCACTTCGTCATCACCTGGCTGGAAACCAATCTGGGTGACCGCAAGGTCATGGCCGCCGGTCATCGTATTGTGCTCGGCGGCCCCCGCTTCGAGGCGCCCGTGCGGGTCGACAGCGACGTGCTGGACTATCTCGACTCGCTTGTGGTCATGGAGCCGTCGCATCAGCCCTACAACGTGCTAGGAGCCCGCGCGCTGGCCGAGGCGTTCCCCGGCCTGCCGCAAGTGGCTTGTTTCGACAGCTCGTTCCATCGGACCATGCCGGAGGTGGCGCAGATCTACGCGTTGCCAAAGGATGTGCGCGATGCCGGGGTGCGGCACTGGGGCTACCACGGCATTTCCTACGAGTACATCAGCCGTCAGGTGCCGAAGTTCGCACCGCAGGCACGGCGCGTCATCGCCGCGCATCTCGGCGGCGGCACCAGTATGTGCGCGATGCTGGACGGGCGCAGCGTCGAAACTACGATGGGCTTCGCCGCCATTTCCGGCCTGCCCATGGCGACGCGCTCGGGCGACGTGCCGGCGGGCGCGCTGTTCTATCTGCTGCGCCGTAAGCTGTTCGACGACGCGTCGCTGGAGAAGATGCTCTACGATCGCGCGGGCCTGCTCGGCCTTTCCGGAATCAGCGAGGACATGCGGGTGTTGCAGGACAGCACGGATCCGCATGCGGTCGCGGCGGTGGAGTATTTCGTCTACGCGATGACCAAATATGCCGGCGCCTACGCGGCCGTGCTCGGCGGGCTGGATGCTTTCGTCTTCACCGCCGGCATCGGTGAGCACTCCGCCCCCGTCCGCGCGGCGCTGTGCGCCAAGCTGGCGTGGCTCGGCGTGAAGCTGGACAAGCAGGCGAACGATTCCAACGGCCCCCGTATTTCCACCGCGGACAGTCGGGTTTCTGTATGGGTCATTCCGACCAGACGAGGAACTGATGATCGCGCGGCACACGTTGGCGCTCATTCGCCCTTAGCGCGCGCCAAGCCGCACATCTCGCCCCTCGGCTTCGGTGAGCGATCTGCAACAGGAGAACTGAGTGCTGCTATGAGAGAACAGATGGAAGGTGGACAATGAATCGTATCCTGGTGGCGACGGATGGATCTGAGGGCGCAGATCGCGCGGTCGATTATGCCGCCCGTCGGGCGAAGGCCGATGGTGCCGAGCTCTTGATCGTCAATGTCATGGGTGGCTACGGGCTCCCGGACAAGGTGTTCCTGGCTTTCACCAATGACCAGAACGTCTTGCTGAAAGAGCTGCTGGCATCTCAGTCGGCTGCGACACTGACGACGGCGAGAGATCGCGCCCGGGAAGCTGGCGTCAGCACAATTGTGCTCGAATCGCGGACCGGTGAAGTCGCGCAGACGATCATCGATATTGCGCACGAAAAGAAGGCGGACGCCATCGTCGTCGGCAAACGGGGTGCCGGGCGGGTCGCGGGAGTTTTGCTCGGTAGCGTCTCGCAAAAACTTGTGAGTTTTTCGCCTTTGCCGTTGACCGTCGTCCCATGATCGGGAGCCATTCGGGATCACACTTGCACGCCATGCCAGCGGTTGAGTGGTGCTTGGCCGATCTAAATCGGACATGTTGACGGCACATCAAAGCCGCAAGGTCGTTTCCTGTGGCGCAGCAATTTGGTCGCAATCGAGTGTAGTCAACGTAACCATTCATCCAAAATGGCAAAAGGACTTCTTGGCATCAGTTGACGCTGCGTCTCACGGCCAGAGTCGGTCCGACTCAATCAACCATTCGAATCAAATATCCAAGATTGGAAATTTTGAAACCGCGAGGCCATCAATGAAAGTCGCCCTATTCAGTACGCAGAATTTTGAGCGTCCATTCTTTATGCATGCGAACAAGAAGTTTCGCCACGAATTGCTTTTTCACAAAGAGGAATTGCACCAGGAGACTGCACCAATGGCGGCAGGCTTCCCTGCCGTTTGCGCCTTCATCAATGACAAATTAGATGCTGTGACACTGAGTGCACTTGTGGCGGGGGGCACGCGATTGGTTGCTTTGCGCTCAGCAGGCTACAATAATGTGGATCTTCCCGCGGCCGACAAGCTCAAGATAACGCTTATGCGTGTTCCCGCTTACGCGCCAGCCGCCATCGCCGAGTACGCCGTGGCGCTGATGCTGACACTGAACCGCCACATCCACCAAGCTTACAACCGGGTGCGCGAGGGCAATTTCGATCTCAACAACCTGATCGGGTTCAATATGTCAGGCAAGACAGTCGGCATCGTTGGCACCGGCAAAATCGGCACTGCGCTGGCCCACATCATGAAAGGATTTGGCTGCGAGTTGCTGGGATATGACGTCTATCATAATCCAACCTGCATTGAACTCGGTTTGCGATACACCGATCTGCCAACGCTTCTTGCGCAATCCGACATTATTTCCATTCATTGCCCTCTCACGCCTGAAACAAAGCATTTAGTCAACGAACAAACGATCCAGCTAATGAAGCCCGGAACAATGCTCATCAATACAGCGCGAGGCGCGATCGTCGACGCGAGCGCCGTCATCGAAGCTTTGAAAAAGAAGGACCGCTTGAGCTACTTCGGTATGGATGTCTATGAAGAGGAAGGTCCGCTGCTTTTCTCGGATCTGTCGTCAACCATCATCCAAGACGATGTGTTCGAACGTCTTACGACCTTGCCAAACGTGGTCGTTACCGGCCACCAAGCTTTTCTGACGCGCGAGGCGCTTACGCAAATCGCCGATGTTACGCTCGGCAATATCAGCGATTTCGAAGCGGGAAGCCCAAAAGCCGAAAACATCATTACGGCACGCAAATAGGATGATGGTCTTCTCGGGGATCGAGCGTCGCGAACCGAGGATACGTCAGCGTGCGTCATACCTGACAGGAGGAGGACTGCCATGAAAGTTGCTGTGCTGATTACCGGAAGCGGCCCGCTGGTGATCGTAACGTCGCATGCCTCGTTTACTGATCCGGCGCTCGTCGAGAAACTTCGGGCAAAGGGCATCGAGAAGTTCATCGCCTACGAGGTGCCCCTCGCGATGGCGCAGGAGAGATATGGCGGGCATTTCCAAGTTGCCATGCAGGATCTACATGAATCAGATGATCTTCGCGTTCTAGATTTCAACGGTGAGCGGGCTTTTCGTCTCTTTCGACTCAAAGAGTTCGCCGCGCCCGTGATGTTCGAGCGTAGCGAGGGTTCTTGATCTTTGGGCTATTTTTGTTGATCTGGATCGACGTGCATGCGCATCGCATCGAACATGTATCAACACGAAACTAGACAATGTCTGGAACTCGACTAAGCATGATTTTCTCTCGCTAATCCAACTCCGGCTCGACGTGAGCGTTCCGTTGGGGAAGGCTCGTGCGGCCGTCCCGTCTGCACCCCTTCGGCCGTAAAACCGCCGGAACATTGTGGGAGACATTTGCGGTTGCGAAGGGGAATTCGCATTCGGCGCCGCCCGCCAAGCGCGCGCGCTCGGGGAATAGCAAGAGATGACCGGAGCCAAGGAGTTGAGAGACACAGCCGATCGTGGCGACGGCTCGGTGTCGCCGCTGGGGGTCCTAGCTCGCTTCCTGAGGGGGCGGCCGCTCGCCAATCGGGAAGGCCGCTCGCGCGAGATAGGCGTTGCCGAAGGGGTGCCGGCGCTCGGGCTCGATGGCCTGAGCTCTTCGGCATATGGACCGGAAGCGGCACTCAGCATCCTGGTAGCCGCGGGCGCAGCCGGGCTCGCCGACCTCGGCCCGATCATGCTGATCATCCTCGCATTGCTGGCAATCCTATTCGTCTCATACTGGCAGACCATCAAAGCCTATCCGATAAGCGGCGGCGCCTATACGGTCGCCAAGGAAAACCTTGGCGTGAACGCGAGCCTCTTGGCATCCGCGGGCATCATGGTGGACTACGTCCTGAATGTCGCCGTCGGCGTTTCCGCAGGCGTGGCGGCACTGGTTTCGGCCGTGCCAACACTACACCCGTATACGCTGCCGCTTTGCCTTGGCATCCTGGCCCTGCTGACGTTCGTCAACCTGCGAGGGACGATGGATGCCGGGCGGCTGTTCGCACTACCCACTTATCTATTCATCGCATGCTTCATGATTGTTCTCGCCCTCGGCGCTTATGCCGCTATGACGAGCGGCGGGCATCCGCAACCGGTCATGCCTCCGCCCGCACCGCCCAAAGCCGTCGAGGCGGTTGGCCTATGGCTATTGCTGCGGGCGTTCGCCAGCGGCTGCACGGCGATGACCGGCGTCGAGGCGATTAGCAACGGTGTCGACGCATTTCGCGAGCCGTGCGTGGCCAATGCTCGCCGGACACTCGCCGCAATTGTCGTAACTTTGGGCATCCTTCTCGCCGGCATCGCCTACCTCGCGATGTCTTATGGCATCATGGCGATTGACCAGACGCAGCCCGATTACCAAAGCGTGCTTTCACAGCTCGTCGGCGCGGTGGCGGGACGCGGCATCTTCTATTACGTGGCGATTGCCAGCGCGCTTTGCGTTCTTTGCCTGTCCGCGAGCACGAGCTTCGTCGGTTTGCCGCGTCTGTACCATGTCGTGGCGCAGGATGCGTTCTTGCCGCGGCCGTTTGCGACCTTCGGACGACGGCTGGTGTCTTCGGTCGGGATCATCTTTCTCGCGCTTACCGCCGGACTGCTGCTGACCGTATTTGACGGCATCACCGACCGCTTGATTCCGCTGTTTGCCATCGGCGCGTTCTTGACATTCACCATGTCGCAAACGGGCATGGTGGTGCATTGGCGGCGCGAGCTGCGCGATAAGCGCCACGCGACGGAACGCCGACGGGTCTGGATCAATCTCGTCATCAATGCCGTCGGCGCCTCGACAACGGCGACGGCGCTCGTGGTGATCGTAGTGGCCAAGTTCGCGCAGGGCGGCTGGATCACGATCGTCGCCATTCCTTGCGTGATCCTGCTGCACAAGGCGATTAAGCGGTATTACGACGACATCAACGATCAACTGCGGGATGAGGAGCCGCTCAAATTTCATCAGAGCAAGCCGCCGATTGTCCTGGTCACAGTACGAGAATGGAATCGAGTGACCCACAAGGTGCTCGGCCTCGCCATGGAGCTATCACCGGATGTGACGGCGGTTCGCCTGGCGGCGCTCGAAGGGCCGGACGTCAAAGGGGAAGAGCAAAAGCTTCGCGAGCAATGGGCCAAGGACGTCGAAGAGCCTGCGCGCGCGGCGCACTATCCGAACCCGCCGCAGTTGGCTTTCCTGAGCGCTCCCTACCGGCGCATTCACGCGCCGTTCTTGAAACTGATCAAAGAGATTGAGGATAAGAATCCCGATCGGACCATTGCGGTGCTGATCCCGGAGCTCGTCAAGCAACACTGGTGGGACTACCTCCTGAGCGCCCAGCATGCCCGGCGGCTTCGCTCGGCGGTGCTCGCCTATGGCGGCCCGCGCGTCGTGGTCATCGCCGTGCCCTGGTATTTGACGCCGCCAAAGATCGAAGAGGCGATGAGCGAGGAAGAGGCCGCAGTACCCTTCAGAGTGCGAAATGTGCTCGGCTTCAGCCGGCGGCGCTCGAGTCGCAAGCCAGCGTAGGGGCATCTTTCACGGAATTTCGTGACGAAAAAGCGAGGGCATTGTGCGCCGCGCGTTATCGAGGATTATGAACTTGGCGCAGACTAGGGCGGTTCAATCGAGGTCGATGAACGTCTTCAATTGGTCGAGCTTGAGTTTGAGGTTTCGCGGCGCAACCCGGTGAAGCATGCCCTCGCCTTCAAGACCGGCCAGCGCGCGGGTCACCGTTTCCGCCGATGTGCCGAGATAGTCCGCGATATCGTACCGGCTCATCGGAAGGGTCATAATTTGTTTGCTCTGATCGAAGTAATGTTCATGGGCAGAACAATCGACCAGGAAGACGGCAAGGCGTCGCTGAATGTTAAACCGACCCATCACAATGAGTTGGCGTTGCGTGTGGCGCAGGTCGTATACCGCCTTGATGAGGAATGCATCCTGAATTTTCGGATTCTTCAGAAGGAAGCGCTCAAGCTTTCTAACTGGGAACCGATAGACCCTGGACGAGGCGATGGTCTCCGCTGAATTGACGTATTTTCCATGATCCGCGAGCCCGAACAGGTCGCCGGGCCAATGAAATGCCAGGATCTGACGTTCACCATTGCGCAGCGTGTGATAGATCCGAACCACTCCGTCGGTTAGGAGATAGGTGAAAGCAGCGTCATCGCCTTGTGAAAATATTTCCGAACCGACGGTCCGGAAGTCAATAATCTGCGCCACCCGCCGGAGCTCGGCCTTGTCGGAGGCGGTAAGTGCAAGATACGGCGCTTCCTCGCCGTGTTCGCGTGGCCGGCTGCGGGTCGCGCGTATGCGGATGTCGGCATGGCTTGGGTTGCTGGAGTTGCGCATCAGGGGTCAGCCAACGCGCCACCGGACGGTTGCGTGGACTTTATTGCTCACGGACGCTGCCGGCTTGAGGCGGACCTGACGTAGATTCCGGGCGAAAATCCCGCGTATGCCCAGTCAGGAAACAGCATCGTCTTGATAAGTGTTTCACTACGGAACATGTTGGACAATCGGTTATCGGCCCGCATCTAAGATATGAAATTTGGGGGTCCCTCATCCTGACTTTTGTCAGGGCCCGAGAGCCTATCCACCACTAATTTGGCCGGGGACGGTGCGTCATGTCCAAAAATCCAGTAGGGGCAAGATTCAACCTCGCCCCACCGTCGCGTGCTCGTGAACACCTCATGCCTAAGCGTCTAATCAAGAGACAAGCGACCCATTCGCGTAAGGCCAAAACGGTGCGGCCGCGATCGAGCCGGCGCTCGCTTGCGGCGCGTAGCCCTCGTCGCGGCAGTGGGGAATTCCCGGTTGTCGGAATAGGCGCTTCGGCGGGTGGCCTTGATGCTTGCCGGAAGCTCATGGACGCGCTGCCCGCGGGCAGCGGCATGGCCTTCATCCTCGTCCAGCATCTCGATCCGACCCACGAAAGCATGATGGTGGAGCTACTGGCCGGCCACACGTCGATGAATGTGCGGCAGGCAACGGATGGAATGCCGATCGAGCGCGACCACCTCTACGTCATTCCGCCCGGAACCTATCTGTCTGTCGGCGACGGCGCCCTGCATCTTTCCCAGCCCCAGGCGCGTCATGGTTCGCGACTGCCTTTCGATTTTTTACTCCATTCATTGGCGGAAGACTACGGCAAGCGCGCCATTTGCGTGGTTCTCTCAGGAACAGGGGCCGACGGCAGCCTTGGTCTGAAGGTCGTGAAGGAAAAAAACGGGCTCGTCATCGCGCAGGACCCTGACGAGGCCAGCTATGATGGCATGCCGCGGAACGCGATCATGACGGGCGCCGTGGACCTTGTGCTTCCGGTGGCCAAGCTTCCTGAAGCGCTCGTCAAATACGGTCGGCGAATGGCGCTTTCTCGCAAGCAGAACAATTTGCGCCCGCAGGATGTGCCGGAGGACCGCTTGGCCCAGATCGTCGATCTCCTGCGCACGAAAACCGGCCATGATTTCAGGCTTTACAAGCCAGGCACGTTGCGGCGCCGGATCGAGCGGCGCATGGCGATGGCGGAGATCAAGACCGATGATATGGATCGGTATCTCGAACTGCTGCGCAACGATACAAGCGAGCTCGGTCTTCTTGCCAAGGACTTGCTCATCAATGTCACCAGCTTCTTCCGCAATCCGAAGGTTTTCGATTTTTTGGCGGAGAAGATCGTTCCCGAGCTGGTCCGCCACCACACGTCCAATGACCCGCTACGCATCTGGATTGCCGGGTGCAGCACAGGCGAGGAGGCTTATTCCCTTGCCATGCTCTTCCATGAACAGAGCACTGCGGCCAAGCGCAACGTCAAACTGCAGGTCTTTGCCTCCGACGTCGATCCGGATGCTGTAGCGCACGCCCGCGAAGGTCTCTACCCGGAAATGATCGAGGCAGACGTGTCGGCGGCTCGACTAGCCCGCTTCTTTTCGAAGGACGGTCACAATTACAGAGTAACGCCCGAACTGCGTGCGGCGGTGGTCTTCACGGTACAGGATGTGCTGACCGATCCGCCCTTCTCACGTCTCGACTTTGTTTCGTGCCGCAATCTTCTGATCTATTTGCGCCCCGAGGCACAGGCAAAAGTCATCTCGCTTTTCCATTTTGCGCTGCGCGAAGGCGGCCTTCTCCTTCTTGGCACCGCGGAGACAGTGGGCAACGCCACCGATCGCTTCGAGGCGATCGCCAAGCAGGAGCGGCTCTATCGGCACATCGGTCGCAGCCGGCCGGGAGAGCTTGGCTTTTCGCTGAGCGGCGGTGACGGCGTGCGAGTTCCCGCGCGCCCGGCACAAGGCCAATTGCCCTCGCACCAAGCCGCTCTCGCCGATCTTTGCCGACGGCTGCTACTGGAGACCTACGCGCCGGCGGCGGTCCTGATCAACCGCAAGCACGAGTGCCTCTATTCCTTGGGACCGACAGACCGTTACCTGCGCGTGGCGCCGGGACACCCTACTCAGGATTTGCTCGCCATGGTGCATCAGGGGATGCGTACCAAGCTCAGGTCAGCAATCCAGTTGGCGAGCCAAGAGTACGCACGAATAGTCGTCCCCGGCGGGCGGACGAGCCACGGCCGCAATCCAGGCTCGTTCAGCATGGCCGTACAGTCGGTTCTGAGCGAAGGCGAGGAGCTTCTGTTGATTTGCTTCATCGACGAGCCGATGCAGGAGCGGAGACAAGGTCGCCCGACCGCTCCGGGAGACGTTCCGCGGGTTGCCGAGCTCGAGCGGGAACTCGAAGCCACCAGAACCGAGCTCGAAGGTGCCATCCGGAACCTTGAGATTTCGAACGAAGAGCAGAAGGCGGCCAACGAAGAAGCATTGTCCAACAACGAGGAATACCAAACGACGAACGAGGAGCTACTGACGTCGAAGGAGGAATTGCAGTCGCTCAACGAGGAACTTACCGCCCTCAATAGCCAGCTCCAGGAAACCCTGGAGCGGCAGCGTACGACCTCCAATGATCTGCAAAATATCCTGTACAGCACCGATGTTGCGACGATCTTCCTCGACACCAACCTGAATATCCGCTTCTTCACGCCTGCAACTAAAGCGCTCTTCCATGTCATTCCCAGCGACGTCGGGCGGCCGCTCGCAGACCTTAGCTCGCTAGCAGCCGATAACGCCCTTCTGGCGGATGCCCGAACGGTGCTGCAAACCCTCGCGCCGATCGAGCGAGAAATCAAAGCTCAGAGTGGCGCCTGGTACATCCGTCGCGTGTTGCCGTACCGCACCCAAGAGAAGGGTGTGGACGGCGTAGTCATCACCTTTGTCGAAATCACCGAGCGCAAGCACATAGCGGAGGCACTGGAGACGGCAGAGCGGCAAGCTGAGCTGGCCAATGCCGCTAAATCACGGTTTCTCGCTGCCGCGAGCCATGACCTGCGGCAGCCGCTGCAAACGCTCAAGCTAGTGCAAGGCATCTTGGCCAAGAAGATCAAGGAGAACAAGAACGACGAAGCCTTGCAGCTGGTCACACGGCTCGACGAGGCGGCGGCCGCTATGGCGGGCATGCTGAACGGGCTGCTTGACATAAACCAGATCGAGGCTGGCATTGTCCACGCCGAAATGGTCAGTTTCCCAATCAAGGGTTTGCTTGACCGATTGAGAGATGAGTTCGCCTATCACGCGCAAGCAAAGCGGCTTGCCTTGCACGTGGTCTCGTGCGGCCTTTCGATACATAGCGACCCGCGTCTGCTCGAGCAGATGATCCGCAACCTGCTTGCCAACGCCGTGAAATACACCAAGCGCGGCAAGGTGCTGCTCGGTTGCCGTCGCCGCAAAGGCGTGTTGAGCATCGAAATCTGGGACACCGGAATTGGCATCCCCGACAATGAACTGCAAACGATCTTCGAGGAATACCATCAGCTCGACAATGCCGCGCGTGAACGCAGCCGTGGGCTCGGCCTTGGTCTCTCCATCGTGCAACGCCTGGGGAATTTGCTGGGTCATCGGGTAAGCGTCCGCTCACATCCGGGCAAGGGCTCAGTCTTCGCCATCGAGGTCATGCTCGCACCGAGCGGAACGGCACCGCAACTTGCGCACTATCGGCGGGGCAAAGATGACGAGGTAGTTGAAGGCGTTCGCCGCACTGGCGCGATCCTGGTCGTCGAGGACGATCCCGACGTGCGCGAATTCCTCACGTTCGCCCTCAAGGACGAGGGCCATCGTGCGATAGCGGCGCCTAACGGTATCGCAGCGCTGAAACTGGTCGCGCGCGGGACGGTCCGACCTGACCTTATCCTCGCAGACTACAATCTGCCAAATGGTATGGACGGGCTCCAGGTCATCGCGAAGCTGCGGGAAAAACTTCATCGCCAAATCCCGGTCATCATTCTGACCGGTGATATCTCAACCGACACCCTGCGCGATATCGCTCGCCATGACTGTGTGCAGCTCAACAAGCCAGTGAAGTTGAAGAATCTGGCACAAGTCGTCCAACGCCTCCTCCCAGTAGCGCAATCCGCAGCGCATCCTCACGCTCAGTACCCCGCGGAAGCAGCCAGCACTCCGGAACCGCGGCTCATTTTCGTCATCGACGATGACAACCATGTACGCGATGCGATACGCGCGGTGCTCGAAGAAAATGGCCAGAGCGTCGAAGATTATCCGACGTGCGAGGCATTCCTCGAAGCCTACCGTCCGGGCCGCGGAGCATGCCTCTTGATCGATGCCTACTTACCCGGAATGACCGGCCTCCAATTGCTGCAGCGGTTCCATGATGCGGGCCATCGGCTGCCGGCGATCATGATCACTGGCAATGCCGACGTGTCGATGGCGGTTCAAGCCATGAAGGCCGGCGCTTCGGACTTCATCGAGAAGCCAATCGGCCGCACCGAACTGGTCGCCAGCGTCGAGCGAGCTCTCGAACAGGCGCGGGATTCGAGCAAGCTATCCGCCTGGCGGGAGGCTGCGGCGAACCGCATCGCGGGCCTAACTCACCGAGAGCGCCAGATCATGGAATTGGTCCTCGCCGGCCATCCCAATAAGAACATCGCCGCGGAACTAGGCATCAGCCAACGCACTGTCGAGAACCATCGCGCTGCAATCATGAAGAAAACCGGCTCGAAGTCTCTTCCGGCGTTGGCCCGCTTGGCCCTTGCCGCCGGCGTGGGATAGTGCGGACGGGCGTTCGCTCAACGCAGACCTCCAGTCACGACTGCCCGGCGATTAGCCATTAGTTAGTTTCCGAACCTACCGTAGGCGCATTCGGGGGCGTAAATTAGTCGGGCTAGTCGTTGGCGCACGCGGCCGGATGGCCTCAAGCCGTGAGGGTATCTTGCATTGCTCATCCTTTAGAAAACGACCGAATAATCCTCATTTCCAGTCCTTGGCCGCCAGCAGGATCAGATCTTTCCAGCAAACCTAGCCATCGTTGGAGACCGGCAAGACCTAACGTGACCTGCGCGCAGCTGGCAGATGCCCCGTTCGCGCATCCACGGCGCTACCTTGCCTTCCTGGACGGATTTCGTCGAAAAAGCGCCCGGATCGCACGATCTGAATAGTGCCCCGCTAGAGCTGAACATTAAGGAGAAGAACAAAGTGGCAAAAATCGAGGAAAAGGAATTGGAGGGGCATCGTGGTGATATTATCGCTGACGTGAAAAAATTGGTCGAAAAATATCGCGCAATATTCGATTGGGATGTGCCGGATATCGATCAAACTGCTGCGGATAAGCTCATCTTGAGCGAGGTGCGTAAGGCCTTAAATAAGTTAGAGCATAAATTGTTGGGCTAAGATCTCCGCCAGTGCGGTCAAGTTTCCAGACCATTGCGCGGACCCCAGCACCTGCGGCATTACAATAGCGAGAGTCGTCACGACAGGCCGGCTGAAGGGTGCTGTCCTAATTCCTGGTCCAGTGTCCTAAGTGTGAATCGCCCCCACCACACTTGCGGGATGGCGAAAAGCGGCGCGATCATGTTCCGGCTATCAAGCTCTACCCGAATCGACTTACTGGTAGAGTTGAAGCTGCCATTTATATCTTTTAGGGACTGCCCTGCGCTGCGGATGCGCCGGCGGCGGTTGGTTTGCCTTTGAGTATCCATTCAAACCCTACGGCGATCACGGCGCCGATTATCGGGCCTGCGATGTAGATCCAGGTTGTGCTCATCTCGCCGCGGACCAAATCGGGGGCAAATGACCGGACGGGATTCATCGAGGCACCGCTGATCGGTGCCGCCCAAAGCCCAGCAAGGGCAATATAACCGCCGACTGCGAGTGCGCCGTTGGAGCCAATGTTTCGCGCGCCGGACGCAGTACCGAGAATGGTGCTGACCAGGCCGGCCGTTAACAGCACTTCGAAGATGAGCGCCTTGAAATCGCTGATGCCCACGCCGGGTGTGGTGGCGCCGAGTAGTCCAACGGTGCCGAACATTGCCCATAGGAAACACGCTGCGGCGATGCCGCCGACGAACTGCGCAGCGATATACCCCGGCACTCGATTCCATGGAAAATTGCGGCGGGCTGCAAACGCTAATGTGACCGCGGGATTTAGATGCGCCCCGCCGACAGCACCCATAAAGTAGATGATGGCCATGACCATCATGCCCGGTGCTGCGACTTTCATGCTCAGTGTTATCGCCCCGCCGCTCAGCGCTCCTACAACGTCAGCGCCGGCGGCAACAACCACGAGGAGGAATGTGCCCCAGGCTTCTGAGAAAAGTCGCCGCCATTCATGGGCGGATTCCAAAAAATCCGGCGGCGCAGAGGCATGAAGCATGCGCTGCTCTGGCATCGATCCGATTTGCGTCATATTTGATCCCTCTGCTCTGACGATTTTGCAGGGGATCATGGCGTCCTCATCACATTTGTAAACCGCCCAGAGCCGGTGATAACCGTCGGCGATAATCAGTGTGCCGTTCGTTTCGTTACTCGAACCAATTCACGATTGCCGTGTTGACGGTCGATAGTCCTTCGAGAGCGTCGCCTGCGTGGCTCAGGTCCGCCTTGAACTTGGCCTCTTCTTCGGCCAGCAATTTCATAATCCGTAATCGTTCGGCAGCGTCTGTCGATGCGCTGGCAAGCCTGCGATATCGCTTGATATTTTCTCGGTTGACGAACCTGTCCATCGCAGCCTCCAAAGCCCGCATTGTGCACCTGCCTAGGGCGTGTCAGTTCCTCTGGCCGACCAGAACCTTTTTCGCTGCCGGTCTTGTCTCGCGAAGCCATTCCTGCTTGGCGAACCATTCGTGGTTGGTTCGACAAATCGGACAGTAGGTGCGCGAGAAGAACACCGGCGCGCTGGTGAAACTGGTCCGATCCGTTTCGATGCCTGTTGGAATGTCGCGGCCCGTGGTCGGACATTTGATCATCAAGATACCCACGGTATCGCCTCCCTGTTTGAGTGGGGATGCTTTCTTGACTAATTACTTGGGGTTACGTGTTGCCCCTGTCGTGGCCATTGGACCGCCAACCGTTGGACAACAAACGGCCGCCCGTCTCCGCTAATTTCTGACCGTCAGCGAATATGCGTTTCGCGTCCTCGGTTGCCATCTCCATCTGCCGGCTGGCCGATTCCTGATAGGCCGTCGCGACCTCAGGGATCGAGCGGGCCGCTGTAAGCTTCGCGACAAATTCGGACCAAGCGCGCGGTGCTTTAAATATGCTTCTCCGAACCTCAGCGTGCGTTTAGTTGGGGCAATCGCGCGTGCGAGCATGCATGTTCCTTCACCCGCTCCTTATTCTGCGCGGATGCCGGCAATTGCAGCACGGCGGCGGTCTGACCGGCGACAAGCCGCGTGACCAACACCACCTGGCCACCCGGAAATTCGAGCGCGTCATGATGGACGTGCGGATTGTCCATATTGAGTTGCCGGAACCGGGCAACCTGGTGCTCCACGCGCGCCTTCCCGAACAAACTGAAAGCGCGGTGATATTTGACCTCCTTCTCGAAGGCGAGTTCGGTGCCGGGAAGCAGACAGACGACGACGTCGGGTTCCCCGACGGCGGCGAAGCCGCGGGTGATCGATTTCGAGAATTCCGTCACCACCAGCTTGTCACCAACCTTGGCCGGCCGCGAAGCGACGAGATGAAGACTGTAATCGCACATGGCGCACTCCTCTGCGGGAACAGCCGATACGGCTCTTTGTCGATTTGAAGGCTCACCGACCCGCGACATCGCTGATTCCGGCAACTCCGAAGCGCTGATCGGCGCAACCTGCAATTCTAGTGAGCGGGAAGTCGAGAGAGGTAGACTCGGAATCTACTCAGAGACCGGTAGTCCCCCTCTCTGCTCGGCGATGGACGAGAACGAACATTTCGGAATGCGTGGTTATGCCCATGAAAATCAGGGCAATTCTGGACGAAGCCCAATGGAATTCCCCGGCAGATCCGAGCTACGGCTGATTATCATAAATCAAATAAAGCCTGACGCTCCGCTTTCATACTCGGGGGGCAACGAAGAGCGTTTCCCCGCACCGATTAGCTCTGCGGAACGGCAAGAGCTCTGCGCGTGGATTGCCTGAAGACTGCTGCGCCCTTGATTTAGGTCAATGCCGGTGTCAGCGTATATTTATTTAGTCTTCGCCTTAATCTTGCAAACGCAAGAGCCGATTATGACCGAAAGTAATTTTAATGATACGACATCACCAGGGCCCGAGATTCCGACGAGCCTCCGTGTAGCGGCTACGCTCCTTCGGGGGCTATTTCTGTGCGTGCTGGGCATTATGACGCTGCGGGTTACCGTGCCCGAGAAAGAGACCCTCTTTACCGCATACACCGCGTTGGGCGATCTCGTTCGCATGGCATTGGGTCTTGCCGTTTGCGTGTGGCTAGTGATCCAGCTTTTTAAGGGGCCTAAGACTGCCTACGGCTATCGAGTGTGGCTCTATCTTGGACTTGCCGCAGTCCCGTTTGCGGTGATTTGCCTCGTTGCGATTTGGTGAGGGGTGAGCGCACGCCGCTTTGAAAAGCCCCTTGTTGGCCGATCCTTTCTAGCGGCTCTCACTCTCGAACAGCCGGCGGGTTCGATGCCGGTTGTCGGCAACGAACGACATCCACCTGCGCAGCGCAGGCCAACCCATCAATGTGATCGCGCGTTCCTCTCGCGAACTAAAGCGAAAGCTTCACGTCACAGATGTACGGTTCATCCGGATCGGTTTTGAAGTCGAATCCCAGTTCCCTGCACATGTCGAGCATCTTTACATTCTCATGCAGGACTTGACCCCGGATACAACGGTAGCTCCTTGCCCGGGCATAGGCGATGAGCGTCTGCATTAACTGCCACCCAAGCCCCCGACCTTTCCGATCTGAACGCACGAGAATGGCGTATTCGCCGGAACCTGTGCCGTCAGTCGCGTGAAGGCGCGCGGCACCTACTATCTCACCCTTCGCCTCATCCAGCGCTATGAAAGCCATCGCCTTCACGTAGTCGACGTTGGTGAGCGGGGCGATGAACGCATGGTTGAAGTGTTTTACCGCGGCGAAGAAGCGCCGGCGCAGATCCTCTGCTGTTTCAGCCGAAAGGAAGCGAATATACAGCTGCTCATCCTCGGGCCGGACGGGACGCACGAAAATGGCGGTCCCGTCCTGCAACGTCAGGCGTCGCTCCCATTTTTTCGGATAAACTGCCATGATGAATATCAATTCGGTTTAAGCATCGCGACCGCTGCGCCGCTCGGCGAAGCCCAACATCCCATATTCGCGCGATCGCTCAATTCGTTTGCTATCCCGGCGGTCTCCCAAACTAGAACGAATTTGGGGATGCAGGTACTGCTGCTCTGCGAAACACTCTGAGCCTATGGCGCGAGCAGGTGTTGCTTTCGTTCTAGCGGCTTTGTAATCGTGCATCCTTGCAGATAATTAATGTCGTCGACAGGCGTCCGTAACATAGCGCCATTAGTTTTAGTGGTAGTCACCATTTCAGGTTACGGACATGCGCCTGACGCTGTCGCGTAAGCTGATAATCGGACGACGCGATCATGAGAGAACCGATTGGTGCAACTTGCAACGGGTATTCAGTTCCAGCGCATGCGCCCTTAAGGCATACTTTGTTGATCGTCGAGGACGATGAGGCGCTGCTGCAACGCCTTGCACGCGCGATGGAGGCGGGGGGCTTTAAGGTGATAACCGCCGGGTCGGTCACCGCCGGATTGGCGCAGATAAACCTAACCGCTCCCGCTTATGCTGTGGTGGACTTGCGGCTTGGCGATGGATGCGGGTTGGACGTGGTTGCGGCACTCAAACGGCTACGGCCCGACGCACGCGCAATCATTCAGACGGGATACGGCAATCTTGCCACTGCTGTCCGCGCCGCGAAACTCGGCGCCGTCGACTATCTCACCAAACCTGCGGACGTAGACGACCTGATCTCTGTTCTGCTCGCACCCGAAGGTTGCACGGCCTCGCCGCCGGATCATCCGATGTCGGCGCCTCGCGTCCGTTGGGAGCACATTCAGAATATCTACGAAATGTGCGGCCGGAACGTGTCGGTAACGGCGCGTCGCCTCGCTATGCATCGGCGCACGTTGCAGCGGATATTAACCAAAGGAGCGCCGCGATGAGTACGTCGGGAACGGGAGACGCGTATGCTGCGCTCAATAGGATGCAACCCGCTACCGATACAAATCCACCTTGCCCCACACCATATCGAAGTTGCCCTTCGTCATGAAATCTTTACAAGCAAAGGCAACGACTTTGGTAGGTGAGTTCGTCGAATGTTTCAACGCTCGGGCCGCTCGCTCATGTCTGGCCTCACTTGTTGTGAACCGAAGGTTGGCGGCTTCGGATCGCCGCATCTGGATTTTGAATGATACTTACTTCCGTTTGCGGTTGGGCAAGTCGCAGCTTGCTGTCCGACGCGTATGCGAGCACTTGCGCGAGCGCGTCGCTTTGAGCTGACGGGATGTCTGCAAAGTCGGCCACGTAAAATGACACACAGTAAGACGCCGACCGGCCTCGAATTGCCTGTACGGTAACTTCTGGCAGTGGATCGCTTAGCACATGCTTTGCGTTGCAAACCGCCGAGACGAGGGCCGTCTCCGCCGTGTCTGCTGACGAGCCCGCTTCGATATCGACGTTGATGCTGCTAGGGTGGACCCTTTCGGGCAAACTGTGGTTGGTCACGCGTGACTTGGCGATCTGGCTGTTCGGAATAACCATGGTGTCGCCGTTTCGGTCGCGAACCCGCGTCGCCCGCCAGTTGATTTCGATGACTTGCCCCTCGTTACCTCCGTCAACGCTTATCCAATCACGTCGCCAACAGTCCCTCAATCGGCTGGTGAAACGCATATTTCAGTATCCCGAAGGCCGCCGCAAGATAGATCAGGCCTGATACAAGATCGGAAATGATCTTGCGCCGCCGGGGTTGACGGTCGAACGGAAACAAAAACCGAGGTGTTACATGCCTGAGCAGGTTCGCAGCAAGCCAAGCGGCGAGATACCACCAAGCGATAATAATGATAGCAAGGAGAATGTCGCCCGAATGAGGAGCCACGTCCTCTACTAGGCGGTGGAGATAAGTCTGCGCCAACAGAACGCCGGTGAGCACAACTAAGGCAGTCGCAGCGGCGACAAGCACGCCGCCAGCCCTCTTTTGACCAATGCGTCGGTCGTCCATGGGCGAAGATATCTCCCATCACCCAAGTTGTCGCTAACCCCCGCAGATCTTTCGCAGCAATGCCCGAAAGCGAAGATCGCCGAGAGCAGCGTCGAAGGCCGTACACAGGGGGATTCTCCAGATCCCGCTCTTAGCACATTCTCTTTATTTCGACTGTGGCACTTTCGGCAGAGTCGTTTCGCTCTTGACGGTTTTGAAGTTCTCACGTGCGCGAGCTATGGCGGTCTTTTGATCTTCTGCGCTCAAATCGCGAAGTGACGCGTCAGCGTTAACCGCTTTCGCTGTGGTCACGCGCGCGCGAGGCTGGCGGCACGATGGTGAGGTCGCCGGCCTGCGCCGTCGCCAGTTCTTTTTAGCGGATTGTTGTTGGCAGATTCCAAGTTCGGGACGACGATGGAGGTCGGTCAGCAGAGCGACCCGCTCGCGCCGCCTGGACGGTGCTACGGCTGCTGATGACGTCGCCGATTCCTTTTTCGTGATTTCCGCCCGAGCTCCATCGTCGCGATCGGTTGGCGCGACCGACGCCGATGTCGGCTTGGCCTGGTCGGGCGGCGGCGATGATGTCGGCGGCCGCCGGCGCGGCGCGAGCCACGGGGTCATCGGCAACAGATCGGAAATTCTACAGCACTTACGTCTCAATGTCGAGCTCTCTCTCCCGAATTTTGGGCTGCCGCGCTCGCGGTCTTTATCCCTTGGCGAGGGGCTGCCGGATTCGACCGGCGCTCGGGATGGCACCCGCGCTGCTGGTGTGTTGGATCGCGGGCGGCGGCGGCTTTTTTCTTTTTAGCGTTGTGGCCGTCGAGCCACCGGGTCGATCGCGGCCGGCACCTGGCGTCGTCGACCTTCGCTGGGGTACTCAATGTCGAGCTCTCTCTCCCGAATTTTGGGCTGCCGCGCTCGCGGTCTTTATCCCTTGGCGAGGGGCTGCCGGATTCGACCGGCGCTCGGGATGGCACCCGCGCTGCTGGTGTGTTGGATCGCGGGCGGCGGCGGCTTTTTTCTTTTTAGCGTTGTGGCCGTCGAGCCACCGGGTCGATCGCGGCCGGCACCTGGCGTCGTCGACCTTCGCTGGGGTACTCAATGTCGAGCTCTCTCTCCCGAATTTTGGGCTGCCGCGCTCGCGGTCTTTATCCCTTGGCGAGGGGCTGCCGGATTCGACCGGCGCTCGGGATGGCACCCGCGCTGCTGGTGTGTTGGATCGCGGGCGGCGGCGGCTTTTTTCTTTTTAGCGTTGTGGCCGTCGAGCCACCGGGTCGATCGCGGCCGGCACCTGGCGTCGTCGACCTTCGCTGGGGTACTCAATGTCGAGCTCTCTCTCCCGAATTTTGGGCTGCCGCGCTCGCGGTCTTTATCCCTTGGCGAGGGGCTGCCGGATTCGACCGGCGCTCGGGATGGCACCCGCGCTGCTGGTGTGTTGGATCGCGGGCGGCGGCGGCTTTTTTCTTTTTAGCGTTGTGGCCGTCGAGCCACCGGGTCGATCGCGGCCGGCACCTGGCGTCGTCGACCTTCGCTGGGGTACTCAATGTCGAGCTCTCTCTCCCGAATTTTGGGCTGCCGCGCTCGCGGTCTTTATCCCTTGGCGAGGGGCTGCCGGATTCGACCGGCGCTCGGGATGGCACCCGCGCTGCTGGTGTGTTGGATCGCGGGCGGCGGCGGCTTTTTTCTTTTTAGCGTTGTGGCCGTCGAGCCACCGGGTCGATCGCGGCCGGCACCTGGCGTCGTCGACCTTCGCTGGGGTACTCAATGTCGAGCTCTCTCTCCCGAATTTTGGGCTGCCGCGCTCGCGGTCTTTATCCCTTGGCGAGGGGCTGCCGGATTCGACCGGCGCTCGGGATGGCACCCGCGCTGCTGGTGTGTTGGATCGCGGGCGGCGGCGGCTTTTTTCTTTTTAGCGTTGTGGCCGTCGAGCCACCGGGTCGATCGCGGCCGGCACCTGGCGTCGTCGACCTTCGCTGGGGTACTCAATGTCGAGCTCTCTCTCCCGAATTTTGGGCTGCCGCGCTCGCGGTCTTTATCCCTTGGCGAGGGGCTGCCGGATTCGACCGGCGCTCGGGATGGCACCCGCGCTGCTGGTGTGTTGGATCGCGGGCGGCGGCGGCTTTTTTCTTTTTAGCGTTGTGGCCGTCGAGCCACCGGGTCGATCGCGGCCGGCACCTGGCGTCGTCGACCTTCGCTGGGGTACTCAATGTCGAGCTCTCTCTCCCGAATTTTGGGCTGCCGCGCTCGCGGTCTTTATCCCTTGGCGAGGGGCTGCCGGATTCGACCGGCGCTCGGGATGGCACCCGCGCTGCTGGTGTGTTGGATCGCGGGCGGCGGCGGCTTTTTTCTTTTTAGCGTTGTGGCCGTCGAGCCACCGGGTCGATCGCGGCCGGCACCTGGCGTCGTCGACCTTCGCTGGGGTACTCAATGTCGAGCTCTCTCTCCCGAATTTTGGGCTGCCGCGCTCGCGGTCTTTATCCCTTGGCGAGGGGCTGCCGGATTCGACCGGCGCTCGGGATGGCACCCGCGCTGCTGGTGTGTTGGATCGCGGGCGGCGGCGGCTTTTTTCTTTTTAGCGTTGTGGCCGTCGAGCCACCGGGTCGATCGCGGCCGGCACCTGGCGTCGTCGACCTTCGCTGGGGTACTCAATGTCGAGCTCTCTCTCCCGAATTTTGGGCTGCCGCGCTCGCGGTCTTTATCCCTTGGCGAGGGGCTGCCGGATTCGACCGGCGCTCGGGATGGCACCCGCGCTGCTGGTGTGTTGGATCGCGGGCGGCGGCGGCTTTTTTCTTTTTAGCGTTGTGGCCGTCGAGCCACCGGGTCGATCGCGGCCGGCACCTGGCGTCGTCGACCTTCGCTGGGGTACTCAATGTCGAGCTCTCTCTCCCGAATTTTGGGCTGCCGCGCTCGCGGTCTTTATCCCTTGGCGAGGGGCTGCCGGATTCGACCGGCGCTCGGGATGGCACCCGCGCTGCTGGTGTGTTGGATCGCGGGCGGCGGCGGCTTTTTTCTTTTTAGCGTTGTGGCCGTCGAGCCACCGGGTCGATCGCGGCCGGCACCTGGCGTCGTCGACCTTCGCTGGGGTACTCAATGTCGAGCTCTCTCTCCCGAATTTTGGGCTGCCGCGCTCGCGGTCTTTATCCCTTGGCGAGGGGCTGCCGGATTCGACCGGCGCTCGGGATGGCACCCGCGCTGCTGGTGTGTTGGATCGCGGGCGGCGGCGGCTTTTTTCTTTTTAGCGTTGTGGCCGTCGAGCCACCGGGTCGATCGCGGCCGGCACCTGGCGTCGTCGACCTTCGCTGGGGTACTCAATGTCGAGCTCTCTCTCCCGAATTTTGGGCTGCCGCGCTCGCGGTCTTTATCCCTTGGCGAGGGGCTGCCGGATTCGACCGGCGCTCGGGATGGCACCCGCGCTGCTGGTGTGTTGGATCGCGGGCGGCGGCGGCTTTTTTCTTTTTAGCGTTGTGGCCGTCGAGCCACCGGGTCGATCGCGGCCGGCACCTGGCGTCGTCGACCTTCGCTGGGGTACTCAATGTCGAGCTCTCTCTCCCGAATTTTGGGCTGCCGCGCTCGCGGTCTTTATCCCTTGGCGAGGGGCTGCCGGATTCGACCGGCGCTCGGGATGGCACCCGCGCTGCTGGTGTGTTGGATCGCGGGCGGCGGCGGCTTTTTTCTTTTTAGCGTTGTGGCCGTCGAGCCACCGGGTCGATCGCGGCCGGCACCTGGCGTCGTCGACCTTCGCTGGGGTACTCAATGTCGAGCTCTCTCTCCCGAATTTTGGGCTGCCGCGCTCGCGGTCTTTATCCCTTGGCGAGGGGCTGCCGGATTCGACCGGCGCTCGGGATGGCACCCGCGCTGCTGGTGTGTTGGATCGCGGGCGGCGGCGGCTTTTTTCTTTTTAGCGTTGTGGCCGTCGAGCCACCGGGTCGATCGCGGCCGGCACCTGGCGTCGTCGACCTTCGCTGGGGTACTCAATGTCGAGCTCTCTCTCCCGAATTTTGGGCTGCCGCGCTCGCGGTCTTTATCCCTTGGCGAGGGGCTGCCGGATTCGACCGGCGCTCGGGATGGCACCCGCGCTGCTGGTGTGTTGGATCGCGGGCGGCGGCGGCTTTTTTCTTTTTAGCGTTGTGGCCGTCGAGCCACCGGGTCGATCGCGGCCGGCACCTGGCGTCGTCGACCTTCGCTGGGGTACTCAATGTCGAGCTCTCTCTCCCGAATTTTGGGCTGCCGCGCTCGCGGTCTTTATCCCTTGGCGAGGGGCTGCCGGATTCGACCGGCGCTCGGGATGGCACCCGCGCTGCTGGTGTGTTGGATCGCGGGCGGCGGCGGCTTTTTTCTTTTTAGCGTTGTGGCCGTCGAGCCACCGGGTCGATCGCGGCCGGCACCTGGCGTCGTCGACCTTCGCTGGGGTACTCAATGTCGAGCTCTCTCTCCCGAATTTTGGGCTGCCGCGCTCGCGGTCTTTATCCCTTGGCGAGGGGCTGCCGGATTCGACCGGCGCTCGGGATGGCACCCGCGCTGCTGGTGTGTTGGATCGCGGGCGGCGGCGGCTTTTTTCTTTTTAGCGTTGTGGCCGTCGAGCTACCGGGTCGATCGCGGCCGGCACCTGGCGTCGTCGACCTTCGCTGGGGTACTCAATGTCGAGCTCTCTCTCCCGAATTTTCGGCTGCCGCGCTCGCGGTCTTTATCCCTTGGCGAGGGGCTGCCGGATTCGACCGGCGCTCGGGATGGCACCCGCGCTGCTGGTGTGTTGGATCGCGGGCGGCGGCGGCTTTTTTCTTTTTAGCGTTGTGGCCGTCGAGCTACCGGGTCGATCGCGGCCGGCACCTGGCGTCGTCGACCTTCGCTGGGGTACTCAATGTCGAGCTCTCTCTCCCGAATTTTCCGGCTGCCGCGCTCGCGGTCTTTATCCCTTGGCGAGGGGCTGCCGGATTCGACCGGCGCTCGGGATGGCACCCGCGCTGCTGGTGTGTTGGATCGCGGGCGGCGGCGGCTTTTCAATAAAGGGAAACAAGGCGATTGCTGACCAACCGCCCTTGCTCAAGCCTTTCTACAAAGAGTCACGATTCCAACGAACGTCTACGCGTCAGCAATTGGATTATGCAAAGACTCAATTATTATGCAGTCAAGAAAACCGTCGAATTCCGACTTTTGACGGTCTTTCAACATGTAGCTGATCCAGCCCGCGTTTGCACCGTCGCGGACAAGAATTCTGCCGTAACCCCACTCGACCTTCGCCCAACAGTCGCGGATCAAGTTTTCGAGGGCAATAGCATCGAAGTGCGAGGGCAATTCAATTGCACAATGAATATGCCATCGACCTGTTGACGCGCCACGCTCCCATGAACGTAGTCCGCGGGCGCGGACCTCGCCTTTTTCCAGTACGGGTAATACACGAAGACGTTTGCCGTGCCGACGAAATGCAGATCCATATGCAGCTCTGTTGAGGAGGTTCATGAAGTGCCGAAAAGCGTGTCTGCACCGATAGTCGTCGGTCTTTACCCAACCGCCGCTGTCGGGCTGGTGGCCTTGCTTCAAGGTTAGCGTGACGTCGCAAAAGTCACCCCAGCTGCTCGTATCGAACAAGTTTGATTTGGCGGATTCAAACGGATCAGATCGAACTTCCATCGAATAGTTATTCGCATGTGTTACAGAGGTGATTTCACGAAGCTGCGAAAGCGACTTACAGCTTTCCGGAATTTATCGTCGGAGGCGGCATGCGGCCATCCATTACTCAGGGTACTGGTTCGAATTCAAGAAGCATTAGCTCTCGCCGCGGTCTTTTTGTATTGTATAGTGAGCGCAGGGTTATGGGAATGCCCATTTTGCAACGGCGCGCCATCGAAAAAGTGCGACCGGCGTAGGTACACGCGGCGTTTCTTCGTGGAAGGCCTCACGGCAGTCGCTTGAGACCGGCGAGTTGTAGCTCTTTGCCGATCTCGCGGATCTCAAGGAGGCAAAGAGGTTGTCGGTTCGTAAAGCCGGCGGGCGACGAAGATCTCACCTCATGAAATGGACCCGCGATCGTGACGCGCTTTCGCATTCTTGGCAATTTGCAGATGTTG
Organism: uncultured Alphaproteobacteria bacterium; assembly: GCA_963826945.1. GTDB lineage: Bacteria > Pseudomonadota > Alphaproteobacteria > Rhizobiales > Xanthobacteraceae > BOG-931. The sequence goes on from CAWGYY010000004.1 coordinate 266,502, forward strand.
GATCCGATAGCGTAGTTCGAAAATGTCGAGGAACACTACTCTTTTGCCTCCCGAATCATTCTCGAACCCGCCTTCCACTTCCTGGCTTTGACGCTTGCGGCCGTATTATATTCGGGCTTCTTGGTCACGTCACCGATGACAAGTACGCCTCCCTCGCGCGGAGCTTTGATCTTCGGGTGCTTGCCCCACTTTTCTGGACGGTGCCACTCCAACCAAAACCGCATCGCCTTCATGTCCACTTTGCGAACGGTCTCTGGTATAGGGTTTCCGTTCTCATCCCTCAGGTAGGCGTCAGGGCCTTGATAACCGTGGTCCACGAGACCCTGGTCGATCTTGTAGACCACACGGCCTCGATAGCTTAGAACTTTGTCATAGCCAACAAATGCCCTTTCGAGCATGCGGTCGAGGAGTTTTTGAACTGCCTCGTCGATCGCTAATTTGCAGAGTTCGTGAAATCTCCCCGTAATGTCTTGCCACTCGATGTCGTAACCGTCGTCGCCAGCCTCGCTGCGCCTTATCCAGTACGCAAGCGTCTTGCGGTGAATGCCCGCCTTGTTCGCTGCGTAATAATAAAAAGGGCATTCCGCGAGGGCGTCGAGGACAAGCAACATGAGCTCAGGGCAAAGCTTTGGGGTGGATCTCGCGATCCCCGCCGGCGGTTTTTGCTTCTTGAGTTGGCCCCGGCCGCTACGAACTCGTTTGCCGCCAATCGCCGCGAGTGCGGTTGTCTCTGTTTTAGGTTTCTCGGCCTCACTCGTGGCCTCCTTGCCGGCGGGCAGCGGCTCAGCTTTCGGCGTGGGCAGCGATGTCGGCTCGTGTGGAGGCGAGTGGTCTCCGGCCGGAACCTCGACCAACCCAGCGTGGTCTTCACCGTCGCCTTGCGGTTTTTCTGTCGTGAACTCGCATGCCGTTTTGAATTTGGGCGGCGCCTCGTTCTTGAGCAGCTCGATCGCGATCGGTTCAGCGTCCGTCACTTTCTCAGGCGATGCCCGGTGCGCGCGCAGCGCTGCGCCCTCCGGCGAGGTTTGGCTCACCATCGTTGTGGGGTCCCAAGTTCCTTCGCGCTTGCGGTGAAGTTCCTCGTGCTTGGCGACAAGTCGCCTCGTGGCGAGCGGCGCGGGGATGTGCTCAGTCATAGCATCCTCCTTCGATTCCTTGTCGCTCTTCTGCACGGGCAAGAACGACGCGTTATCCGGGGAAGTATTTCAGCGGTTCTGTTCGAGCCAGGAGAGGGCATTGCGCGCAAACGCCGATGTCGACGTCACCAGATCGGACAGCTTATTTGTTGTTAGGAAATCCGCGTCATCGCGGAGGTTCGACCTACTGACGCACCGCGAGGGCCGTGGGATCGGTCGGCGACTTACTACGGGAGTCGACCCCTGCAGTCGGAAGGCCCATGCCCTCCAGGACAATTGCGTCCACAAGTCGTATCCCAATTATGGTGATTTGCGCTGCCATTTTCAAGATCGCGCATCTGCCTCTATCCATCTCTATCCCACCGTAAGAGGCCATCTCCCGCGCGGTCAGTGGTGCCGGTATTAAGCCGGACAGAGGGGATTTCAGGGAATTCAGGCCTCTATTGGGGTGCAGTACTCGCGTCGAAACAGTTTCGACCGCGAAGTTAATGCCGCGCCAGTGGCCGTGGGTTCGACGGCGGTCTTTTCAATTCCTAAGAGAGAATTTTGCCGTCTTCTCGGGGCTTGCCGTGGTCGGCGGTATCCGGTCAAGCCTCAGTTGCCTGGAGCTTCGTTATTTGTCGAAATTCCTGGACCGGCGGTAGGCAAACTCAGACCCACATTGGAGAACGGCAGTAATACGTGTCTCAGTTCAATATGGATTTTATTGGCCCGTTGGTGGCCCGTCGCGAAACGCTCGATACCCGCTATTGGTTGCGCCGAAGTAGGACCGGTAATGAGGCCTAATGGGACTTTCTGCGCGGCGACTGCTGCACCTAACTGTTTCAAGGCAAAGCCCAAGTCACCATCCATTACATATCCTAACATGCAGCCAACTGGGAGACCCTCCGCGTATTGCTCGGTTAGAAACCGCATCATCCCGTCGTTGACATAGCGTGTGGCCAGAGAGGCCCTGCCGTTATTGGTAACATTCAGGCGCTTGCACTCATATGCGAGATATCGCTCTCGCTCCTGGTCTAACAGAACCGCGAAATCTATCTTGCCCTTGCTGAACTTCGCGCCGCCCGGGTGGGTTCCAAACGGCTCATGCTGATAGATCACCAGGTGGCAAATGCGCCTGACAATGGCATCTTTGGAAAGGAGATGAACGAGGTTGATTGTGATGGTGTCTTCTTCCGGCTGGCCGGATAACAAAGCTACGCACGCTGGCCAATGATGCAGGATGCGTTGCAAGAAACGCTCGTCGACCGTGATGAAGCGATCCTTCCAGACTTGAGGATTGCCGACGATCAAGAAGCTCGCTCCCGACGAGCGTCAAGATCGATCGCGTGTTGCAGGTCCCCAGCGATCGAATCCGCATCGGACAAGGCGGCTGATCGCAGCCAAAAACGTCGCTGCATCGGCTTTACGAGATAAAGATTCTTACCAATGAAAACACGTAAGTCCGGCATTAGCTGGAAATTGCCTGCGATAGGTTGATGAATGTGCTGCATAATTCTCGACAACGCATCGCCGAGAAGAACAACATCTTCCTCATTGTAGGCTAGTCCCTGATCGGAGCCGTTAAGGGCCAAACGCAGCACCCCAATATCCGCATTTTTGGCTTCGAGAGTGGCGTGAAGGCGATTTCCGCCCTGCAACCACTCATCGACACTACGCATCAACGTTGCGGCATATTCTCGTCGCTCAGGTTCGGTAGGCGACTTCCATAAATCGGGGAAACTGCCTTGGTGCGGCTGAACGGCGGGCATTATGCGTTCAATCATGTCATCGATGAGAATGATCTCATCATTGGACAGGCAAAAGTATTCGTAGGACCATCTATCGATTTCAGAGAGCGTCGTGCTGTCGTTCTGATCTGATGTAAGCGGCAAGCCGAGGTTCGCGATCTCCCGATCGATCACAGCAATCAATTTTTCAGACGCAGCTTCCGCCCGTCTCGGCTCTGGCAGATCGCCGGATGATGGAAACGGCAAATGGAGCAACTCCGACTGCTTCACCTCCGGCCGCTCCGAACCAAATGAAGCCGTGCCGTGGAATGCAAACCAGGCGGCGACCCGGCTATTGAGCAACGCCGCAAGAAGCTTGCCCCTTGCCTTTTCAGCGGGCGGGACAGTGACGCCCTGAATGATGTCCTGGAACGTCAGATCAGTTTCCGTGTATGAAGCGCGAAGGCGCCCAAGAGAGGTCGTGCGGGGCACGAGAATGCGCGCACCCGAGAACGCAGCTTCAAAGCCTTTTCGGCGAACGCGTTTCGAGTGCGCTGGCCGGAGATAGGAAACCGTCTGCGCGATGGGACGGAAGGCGTCGATGGGCAGGTCGGGAAGCGTACCAACGAGCTTGCTCATCGAATATTTGGAAGGGCGCTGACCTTCCTGCGGTTCATTGTATGGCTGATAGCCCATTCCAATGACCCATTGCCCAGCCGCGCTTTGCCGACTACGACTGAGGCTCCCGTATTCTTTTATCAGGAAGCTAAGCCTCGGTAATTGCGAAAAATAGCTGAAGAGCTTTGCCTCAGGTTCGTGCATCCATAAACGACGTTTGAAGGCCAGGGCGTCGGACTGCGCGCTGGTTGAAGTCATGATGAACCTATCCGCGCTGCTGAGCGTGATCATTCGCTTGATTTGTAGGTTCAAATCGGCCTTCGGTGCCCAATATTCAAAGTGATATTCGGAATCTTGTTCGTGATTAGGTACGTACATAATCAGAGCGGTCGGGCGGATGGCGCCGTCGAACAATTGGAAACGCAAGTCAGCGAAATTGATAATCCGACGGACGCGGCTTTCCCGAATGAGGCGCTTGCGGGCTGAAAGTGAACTGTCGGCGTGATTGTGTAGGAAGCCCATTGCCGGAAGGAGAAAGGCAGCTAATCCATCAGGTCGCAGGAGCCGCAAAGCCTTCCACACAAAGGCCCATGCGTCTTCGCGGCCCGGCATTGGCAAGCCATGCTTCCGGCACCATCGTACGGATGAACGGTTGGGGCCGCGCCAACTCGTCCAGGGTGGGTTTCCGACGATCACGTTGAAGACAGATGTCGCGGGGTCGGAATCGTCAAAGAAATCACGGTGAACAAGCGTGTCGCCCCAAAGTTCGGGCAGTATCTTCTTGTTCTTGACCAACACGCGAAGATCGGGCGGTTCCACCTCTTCGAGAAGGGCTACATACAACGAAAAGACGGCGACCCGTACTGCGCCTCCATTGAGATCCCATCCGTGAATGCGCCGCAGCATGGCGACCAAGCTGTCCCAACGAATTTTTTTGGCCCGGTGCCTTACTCTCCAATTCTCGCAAAGCCGTTGAAACGAACGCACCAAAAAGACGCCCGAGCCACATGCCGGGTCGAGGAACTGGCCCCTTTCTTTAACCACTGGAGAGAGTAACTCCCAAAACTGCGAGACCACGGTATCCGCGAGATACATGGGTGTGTAGTACGCGCCTTGCGCTTTACGGTCTTCCTCCCGCTCACCGAGAAAGCGATCATAGACTGCGCTTACCAATTCGATTGGAATGAAACGAAAGTCGTATCCCCAAAATCGATATTGACCACCCTTCGCCATTTCCTCGCGTCCGCTTCGAAAGCTCGCAAGCACGTCAAGGTGTTCCACTTTAACTGATGGTGCTTTTGCGCGCGGATCGAACGAGCACGGCGCGACGAAAAGATTGCCGTTGAAATCATCTTTAAGCGTCGCAAATAGCAAGCTGAGATATTTCACATCTCTCCGTGCGAGCAACGATGAAAAGCTATCGGCCGCGTCGCGAGTCGCGTCCTTAAAATAATCCGCGGTGATGATTTTCCTATCTTCAAGATAAGCAATAAACATCGTCTGAATGAGCAACGCTTGCGCAGCGTCGGGCGACAGGCTTTTGCAAAGCGATTTATGCAACTCGGTCAGGTTGTCGAGCAGAACTTGGTCAATGCGCTCCTTCGGCCGAAAGAAATCCGCATGTTCCTTCCAGAGGCGCCCGGATTCCGCTCCATAGACAATATTGCAAATCTTAAGTGCGTCGGCGGTAGCGTTGAGCGCCTCAATCAGGCAGCGTTGATCAAACTCATGGCCCCACTCTCTCTGAGGTGTTCTTGCAAGAGAATAAGCGCGTAGCGTGTCGCCAGCCGTAACGAGAAGAAGACTAGCGAGACCCTGGTTCCAGAGCGCACCGTGAATATTGACAACGCTTGCTGTGTCGAACTGGGCGACGTTCAGAAGCGCGATCGTTGGGACACCTTGAACGCAAAAGATACCCGACAGGCCGAGTTCGTCGAGTGCGGTACGGATCGCCAGCGCATGAGGCGTGTCTACTACCGCGTCGGCTGTCTCGTAGAACTCCGGCGCATGCCGGTTGGCAAGGCTTAGCCGTTCTTTCCATTCCGGCGCCAGCGGAAGCGCGCTCACCTCACTCATGCCCGTTGCCTCCGCGCTCGTCTTTCGTGTGCGGAGAGTCGGAATAGATGGACGCTGCTGACTGGCGGCCAAGGGAAGCGTGCGAGACATCGCGTCTCGCACCAAGGCAATAATGGGGCTTAGCGGACAAACGATGACGAGGTTCTGACCAGTAGGCTCTTGGGTGGCTTCTATAATTCGGCAGGTTCGCTGCTGAATATCCACAAGGAGTGTTTTGCCTTCCAGCGTGACCCACGAATTGGCGTTGCAAATTTCCACCGCCGCCTGAGAGATTTCCGGCAATAGGCCGACGCGAATGCCGCATTGATCGGTCAGGCGCCGAAGTATGCCGGCCGCGAGCAGATCGTCGATTGAAAATCGGGAGGAATATCTTTTGCGCTGAGCGAATGGGGGCAAAACGCGCTTCCAGTGGCGAAATGTTTCCACCGAAATGCCGAGCGTGCTGCGAAGCTGAGTTTGGCTGAATTCCACGGGCCCAATCCCAAACAAGTGTGGGGTGAACCCCAGAACGGACTGTAGGTCTAAGAGGTTAACCGGTCAATAACTTTGTACCTGATTTGTTCTATTGTAGAGAATTTTATATCTAAATAGAGAATTTATAATTGAATCAGGGATTTAACCAAAAGTAATATGCCTATCGGCTGGACGGGAATCAAAGCGCAAAAACATACGTGAGGCCGTGCGGCCAAAAGCCAAACGCAGGAGCCTTCCGCTTTGCGCGGCAGGGCAAATTTAATGACGGAGATGGGCGCCGTCACGGCTGCCCGCCCGGGGTCTCAATTCCGCAAGGCAAAGTATGTGCACCTCGACAAGCCCGCGCGCCCTCTGAGCAATCCGCGCGGATTCCACCGCAGGATTAGTTGAGGCTACGTCTCTTGATGCGGCTTTCGGCGGAGGTGCTGCGGATACTGGTGCTACCTTTGGATCGGCGCGAAAGCCGCCCTGCATCCCAAATGCCATGAATGCTCGGTCCTGGCCGCGTTCTAAATCATTTTCGTAAGAAGACGGCCAACCCATTCTAATTTCTTCCGTTGGATCGATCTGACCTCATGCATGCTGCACGGAAATGAACGCCACGGCTACGGCAAAAAAATGGCTGTGAAAGATGGTCGTTGCCCGGCGGCGTACAGAGATTATCGCTCTTCAAAGCGATCCAGCCTGTCCGGCACTTCGCCGAACGTTTTCAAAATGATGGCGTCGTTAAAACTCCCCTTTCTCGGATCGCCCGAGCGTTTTGAACGCGAGCGCGCCGACATGGAGAGGGTTCCGCGCCATCGCCTCCGCGCAGCGGATGGCCGCTGACGGGTTTGGCATTTCCTGTGCGTCGCCCGGTGCTGCGCCATCTTCCGTTCGAACGAACGGCAAGGCGACATAATAAGTCACGGACATTTCGACCTCCCGTCAGGCGGCTTGATCCTCTTTCTCTCCCGTAGCGACGACCTTGAGCGTGCGGTCCGGCAATGGGCGCTGAAGCTTCAGCGTCTCTTCCGCCGGTGCCGTCATCCACTGCTCGATCTCGGCATCGTTCGTCAGGATCAACTGCCGGCAGATGATTACTTTGCCTTTCAGATCGATGCCGTGAACTTGAAAAGCCGACTTGGCGATGTCGAGGCCAATTGTCGTGATCGCTTGCATGTTCAGTTCCTCCGAATCGTGGGAGCCTCAACAGCACCCGCATCCATGGCACTCACGCGCCGGTGGAGGAGCCGTCCACAGCATCAGATTCGTAGCTTGCGGCCCTAACTGCGGCGTAGAGCTGACTGGCTCAAAAACCTGTCGCTAATTTCTGCCGCTAATGCCGCTAATATGGCAAATAAGTAATTGATTTTATTACGTAACGATCCATCCCGTAGGGAGCGCCAGTAAAATTGAATGGAATGCGTTGAGCGTTTGCGCGGCCCGTTTGGCAGCGCATTGAACCGGCAGCTAAGAAGCGCGCCGGCCGTAGTGGCGCTGGGCAATTAGCAGCCCTCGTCAACGACCTACACCGTCGATCGCGATCTCAGGACCGCGGACCGCAGGCGATGTGCTTGTCGGCGATGTTGCCGGCCGGCGTGATTGCGCGCCGGCGTAGGGAGTTGTTGGCGCTTGAGCATCGTCGCGTGGCGCCGCTCGGCTCCGCCCCACGCGCGTAACCCATAAAGAGAGAACCCGCGGACATTGACAGTATACTGAAAGAATGTGTACTGTTTAATTAAAAGGGAGGCGGCGATCCTCCCGGGAGGAAGCTTATGCCGATTGCATCGAATCCCGGACCGACAGCAATTGTGGCTGGAGGCGGAATTGGCGGTTTGGCGGCCGCCTTGGGTCTCGCCAATAACGGTTGCCGCGTCACCGTGCTCGAACAGGCCGACGAGTTCGGCGAAATCGGCGCCGGTATTCAGATCGGGCCGAACGCCTTCCACGCCATGGACTATCTCGGCGTCGGCGATGCCGGCCGCGCCAAGGCGGTCTACATCGATGATCTGATCATGATGGACGGCATGACCGGGGAACAGGTGTTTCGCGGTCCTCTGAACGAACCGTTCCGCAAATATTTCGGCAACCCCTATGCCGTGATCCACCGCGCCGACCTGCATGGGACGCTGCTCGACGCCTGCCGAGCGCATAAAGCGATTACCCTCGTCAACAGAGAACGGGTTGTTGCCTACGAGAACACGGCAAACGGCGCGCGCTTACGAACCGAGGCCGGTCGCGTCTATGAAGCCGATGCGGTGATCGGTGCCGATGGCGTGCGTTCCAAAATCCGCGAGCAGCTCACCGGGGGCGATCAACTGCGCGTTTCCGGCCATGTGGCCTATCGCGCGGTACTGCCGATCGAGAAAATGCCGGAGGACTTGCGCTGGAACGCGGCCGCGCTGTGGGCCGGCCCGAAATGCCATATGGTGCATTATCCGCTGCAGGGCTGGCGCTCATTCAATTTGGTGGCCACCTTCGTCACCGACATCGAGCACGTCGGCAGCAACGAGCCGGGCACGCGGGAAGAGGTGCTTGGCCGCTTCGCGAATATCGTGCCGAAAGCACGCAAGCTGTTGGAAATTCCGACGCGAGTGGCGGCGTTGGGTGCTCGCCGACCGCGACCCGATCGGCAATTGGACCGACGGTCGCGTCACGCTGCTGGGAGATGCCGCACACCCGACGTACCAATATTTTGCTCAAGGCGCCTGCATGGCGATGGAGGATGCGGTTTGTCTTGCCGATAAATTTGCCAGGAGCGGTGGCGACTTCGCCGCGGCTTTCCAGGCTTATCAGGACGAGCGCATTCCGCGCGCGTACCGTGTGGTGCTGTCCTCACGCGAGCTCGGCCGGGTCTATCACGCCGATGGCGTTGAACGCTTGGTGCGCAACGCCTGGCTTAGGGGCAAAACGCCGGAGCAGTTCTACAGCAGCATGCAGTGGTTGTACGGCGGAAACGGTCTCGTCGGCGCCGGACGGCAACGCGCCGCCGCCTGATCCTCGCGCGCTGCCCCGTCGTCGGACAGTGCCGCGCAGTTAACTTTGCCGTCACATGGAGGAAGGAAGCACATGAGCGCGCTTGGAACATTGAGCGAATTGCCGACTGACTATGTCGACGGGCTAACCGCTCACAATCTGGTGCCGCTGTGGCCGAGCCTGCGCAAAGCGCTGCCGCACGGCGCTCCGTTTCGCCGGACACGGCCGGTGGTCTGGCATTATGCCGACGCGCGGCCTCGACTGCTGGAAGCCGGTGCGCTGACACCGATCGAGAAGGCCGAGCGTCGCGTACTGGTTCTCGCCAATCCGGGCCTTGGGCTCGAAAACATGCAGGCAACGCCCTCGATCTATATTGGTCTGCAATTGATCATGCCCGGAGAAACGGCGCCCAATCACCGCCATACACCGAGCGCCGTGCGGTTTGTGATCGAGGGCGAGGGCGGCTTTACCATCGTCGATGGCGAGAAGCTGCCGATGGAGCGCGGCGATCTGATCCTGACGCCGGCGCTCCTTTGGCACGAACACCGCCACGAGGGCTCCGGCCCGGTGATCTGGCTCGACGCACTCGATTTGCCCACAGTTTTCGCGCAAGAGGCTTCCTATGCCCTCGAAGGGCCGCCGCAAGCCGTGCGCAACCAGCCCGATCACTCGCAGACCCATTATCGGAAGGCGGGACTGCTGCCGTACCGCACGCTCGGCGGCCCGCGCGCTGCTTATCCGCTGCTGCGCTATTCGTGGAAAGAAGTCCGCGAGGCGCTGCAGTCGCTGGCGAAGTGTGACCGAAGCCGGCGAAGTTGTGCATTTGGCTTACGTAAATCCCGAGACCGGTCTTGAATGCTTGCCGGTGCTCGGCTTCTCGTCGATGATGCTGCGACCGGGTGAGATTGCGAAGCCGCCGCGGCGTTCTGCTTCGGCCGTGCTGCATGTGATCGAGGGTGAAGTCGAGGCGGAAATCGACGGCGTCACGCTTCGCGCGGATACCAATGACACCGTGGCGGTGCCGACCCACGCCAAGGTGACGATGGCCAACAAATCGGCGCGCAACCCGGCTTTTATCTTCCAGGTCGATGATGCCCCGATGCAGCGCAAGCTCGGCTTTTTCGAGCTGTTCAACTGAAAAACACTTAGGCAAAGAGATCGGCCAGGACGGATCGGCTGGCACTAACACGGTTCAGAGGGTGAACTTTTTGATGCAGCTAAAGGATTTGCATTCTAAACCCGGCCATCTCATCCGCCGCGCGCAACAGATCGCCGTTGCGATATTCATGGAGGAGTGCGCGGGCTTCGACCTCACGCCGGTGCAGTACGCCGCACTCGTGGCGATCCGCGAGAATCCGGGCATCGATGCCACGCGATTATCGGCGTTGATCGCTTTCGATCGCTCAACGCTCGGCGTTGTCCTGGAGCGGCTGGAAGCGCGCAAGCTGGTGAAGCGCTATTCCTCCCCGGACGACAAGCGGATCAAGCTATTGAAGGTTTCGGTCGCAGGCAGCGCACTGGTCAAGCGCGCCGAGGCCGCGGTGGTGCGCGCACAGGAGCGAATCCTGGCGCCGCTGCGGGCGAGTGACCGCAATACGCTGATGGAGTTGCTCGGCCAATTGGTCGATCTGAACAATGAAGCGTCGCGGGTACCGCTACGGCTCGCCGGATAACGATCGGGACAGTCGGCACGCGCATCTGTTGGCGGGCTGAGCGCAGGGGGAGCCATTTTCCCGCTAACCGGATACGGATACATGCCCTTTGATCAGATCGGCGCCCTTCTCTCCGATCATGATGCTTGGTGCGTTGGTGTTGCCGCTCGGGATGGTAGGCATCACCGAGGCATCGATGACACGCAAGCCGTCGATGCCGCGCACCCGCAGCTGATCGTCCACCACAGCCATCGGATCGCTGCCCATCTTGCAGGTGCCGACCCAGTGATGCTGCGACTGCGCGGTTCGCCGCGCGTAATCGAGAATCTCATCGTCGGTGCGGCAATCCGGGCCCGGAATCACTTCGCGCACGATCCGCGACTTCAGCGGCTCGGTGGCGAAAATCCGCCGCATCATCCGTACGCCATTGATCACCGATTGGCGATCCCACTCGGCGTCGAGATAATTCGCGACAATGATCGGCCGGTCGTTCGGGTCAGCCGAGCGCAGCGTAACTTTGCCTCGCGAATGCGGCCGCAGCGGCGAACACGACGATCCGATCGCCGGCGTCGATCCGATCACCAGCGTTCCGGCTTTGCTGAATTCCCAGCTCACGGGCCGAAAGAAGATTTGCGTGTCCGGCCGTTCCGAGCCAGGCACGACCCTGACCCATGCGCAGGCTTGAGACGCCCCGGTCGTCAGCAAACCGCGATGTGTCAGCATGTAGTAGACGCCGTGCAGATAAACCCGCAGCCCGCGCAACTCCTTGTTGATCGAACTGTCTTCCGTCGAATTGCAGGTGTGATGGATGTAGACGTGATCCTGCAGATTTTCGCCGACGCCGGGAAGATCCGCGATGACGGGAATGCCCAATTCGCTCAACCTTGCTGCGGGACCAATCCCGGAACGCATCAGCACACGTGGTGAATTGAACACGCCAGCGGCGACGATGATCTCCTTGCCGGCCTCCTCGACATGCAGTTCACCGCCGCGGCTGTACTCGACCGCAACGGCGCGTCCATCCTTGCATCTGAGCCGATGCACCAGCGCGCCGGTCACGATTGCCAGATTGGCGCGTCCTCGCGCCGGGGTGAGGAACGCATCGGCGCTCGGTGTGGCGCTTGCCTTTATAGATGGTGAACTGGATGTAGCCGACGCCTTCCTGGCGCTCGCCGTTGATGTCATCGTTGCGGCGAAGACCGGCATTCACGCCGGCCTCGATGAAGTCCGCGAGGCCGGCAGCTTGATCATCGGATCGCTGACGGCGAGCACTCCGTTCCGGCCGTGATAGTCGCTTGGCTCGCCTTCGCGGCGCTCTGATTTCTTGAAATAGGCGAGCACGTTTTCCCAGTCCCAGCCGCGATTGCCGAGCTGCCGCCAGCCGTCATAATCCTCCGGATGGCCGCGGACATAGGCCATGCCGTTGATCAGGCTGGTGCCGCCCAAGCCGCGCCCACGCGGCGCGTAAACCGACCGGCCGCCAAGGTTCGGCTCCGGCTCGGTCGAATAGCCCCAGTTCAGTTTGCCTGGAAAGATCAGCCGGCCGACGCCCGAAGGCATGCCGACCCAGATGCTTCTGGGGCGCGGTCCGGCCTCCAGCAGCAGCACGCGTACGGCAGGATCTTCGGACAGCCTGCTGGCCACGACGCAGCCGGCAGAGCCTGCACCGATGATAATGTAGTCGAACATTCCCGGGCTCCCCGGACCGTATTGCGTGCGAAGTGCTTGACGGCACCGTGCCGCTTTTGTTGGGTTTCACCCTACGCCAAGCCGGGCTGCGGCCGATAAAGAAATGTGACTTCGGGAGGAAAAATGGCTCCGCATGTGCTCAACGCCGTGACCATCGATATCCTGGTCGAGCAGCCGCGGGCGGAATTCGATCTCAACTGGCTGTTCCCGAAAAATACCTTCGAGCAATTCATGGAACAGCGCGACTGGATGGTGCCGCGCTTCTTCGATCCGGAAAAACGAAAGGTGCTGTTGAGCATCCACACTTACGTCATTCGCACCAAGACATCACACCATCCTGTTCGACACCTGCTGCGGCAATCACAAGGAGCGCGGCGGCGTTTATCCGTTCCACATGGTCGACACGCCGTATCTCGAAAATCTCGCCGCCATGGGCTGCAAGCCCGAGAGCATCGACTTCGTCATGTGCTCGCATCTGCATGCCGATCACATCGGCTGGAACACGCGGCTGCAGGACGGCAAATGGATTCCAACGTTTCCCAAGGCGAAATATCTCGTCAGCCGCGACGAGGCCGCTTATTGGGAAGCCGCGGTCAGGGATAAGAAGACAATTCCGTTTGCCATCGCCGCGTATGAAGACAGCGTCGCGCCCGTCATTGCCGCCGGCCAGTTCGTGACTGGTCGACGGCAAGGACGGAGTCGCGTCGTTGCTCGGCGACGAATTCCAGCTCTATCCGCTCGCTCGGACACACGCCGGGCCATACCGGGCTGTTCGTCGAGAGCGGCGAGAGCCGCGCGCTCCTGACCGCCGACGCGCTCCACTCTCCGATCCAGATTCCTGCATCCGGAGTGGAGCACGTCCGGCGATCGCGATCGCAACATGGCGGAGCAGACCCGCCGGCACATCATCGAGACCTACACCGATGCGGACGTTCTGCTGATGACCGGACACTTTCCGGCGCCGTCGGTCGGCCGTCTCGTATCGGCCGGGGGCGTGCCTGAGTTTCGCTTCGTGTAGCGCCGCTCCTTTCGGCCGCATGGCAGATGCGCAGACGGCGAAATCCGGTTTCGCAGAGCGGCAGGCCGCGATAAGAAGCTGACAACACACAATCAGGGCCGCCGTGTCGCGCGGGTCGTGTTCGCGAAAAGCCGGATCGCCGGGAGAGAAATGATGCCGGAGGACGCCGCCGCCGCGGGAAGCTGGCAGCTCTTGCGCACCATGCTGCGCATGCGCCGCTTCGAGGAGGCGGTGTTTCAGCTTTCCGCCGAGCGGAAGTTCGCCGGCCACTTTCACATCTACATCGGCCAGGAAGCGGCGGGGGCCTCGATCATCGCCGCGCTCGAAGCGCGCGACCGGCTCGCCACCACGCATCGCAACCACGGCCACGTCATCGCGCGCGGCGCCGATCCGGCGAAGGCGCTGGCGGAGATTTTGGGACGCGCCGGCGGGCTCAACGGCGGCCGCAGCGGCACGCTGCATCTCTGCGATCCTTCGCTCGGCTTCATTTCGACCTCGGCGGTGGTCGGCGGCTGCATCTCGCTCGCGGTCGGCGCCGGTTATGCCTGCAAGCAGGCCGGCGACGGCGCGGTGGCGGCCGCGTTCTTCGGCGATGGCGCGCTCGAAGAGGGTGTCAGCTACGAGGCGATGAATATCGCGTCGCTGATGCGGCTGCCGGTGCTGTTCGTCTGCGAGAACAACAGCGCCGATGCCTGGGGTTCGGCGCGCGGCGGTTATCCGACTTTGGTTCACGCCGGCGGCGCTGATCTCCTGCAGATCCCGAGAGCGCTCGGCATCGAGGCCGTCCGCGTCAACGGCACCGATTGCGAGGAGATTTCGGCGGCGGCGATTGCGGCAATCGCCAAATGCCGCGACGGAAGCGGCCCGGTTTTCATCGAGAGCGTCACCAAAAGATGGGCCGGCAGCAATCCGCTGTGGCCGGCGCTGGTGACGGGCGAGACCGACATCCGCATGGCGACCGGCGAGGCGCCGATCGCCGGCGAACACGCCGACTGGTACCGCTATCACGACCCGGTGCTGCGGCTGGCGCGGTCGCTCGCCGCGCAGGGCGCGGATGCCGTCGGCCGCCTGCATTTGTACGATGCGGAAATTCGCGAAGACATGAAGCGCGCGATCAAGGAGGCGCTGGAGAGCCCGTTCCCCGAAGCTGAAACCGCGCTCGACGACGTGTTCGCGGGTCACGCGTGATGAGCAAGACCACGACATTCGCGGCCGCGTTCGTCGAAGCGCTGCACGACGGGCTCCGCGCCGATCCGCGCGCCAGCATTGTCGGCGGCTATGTGCTGGGGCTCGGTCCGGAGCGGCAATTGATGGACCGCATCCGCAACGATTTCCCGGACCGGGTGATCGATCCGCCGACCTCGGAAGCCGCCATTGCCGCGCTCGGCGCCGGCGCCGCGATGGCGGGTGCGCATCCGTTCGTCGATCTCGGCACCGGCGAGCTTTGCCTATCTGGCGTGGTCGCAGCTCGCCAACGAAGCGGCGGTGGCGCACTACATGACCGGCGGCCGGCTGAACGTGCCGGTGACGTTTCATTTTCTGCACGGCGTGCGCGGCTCAGGCGCCGCGCAGCACAGCCACTCGCCGCACGCCATGCTGACCAACGTGCCGGGGCTCGAGATCGTGGCGCCGTCGACGCCGGCGGACGCCTACGGTCTCGTTCGCGCCGCGATGGCAAGCCCGAATCCGACGCTCGTGGTCAACCACGCGCGGCTCCTTGGCGTCGAAGGCCCGATGCCCGAGGAGCGCGCGCCGCTGCCGCTCGGCCGCGCCGACGTCAAGCGGCGCGGACGCGACGTGACGATTTGCGCCGTGTCGCTGATGGTGCAATACGCGCTCGCCGCCGCGGAGCATCTGGCGCGCGACGGCATCGACGTCGAGGTGATAGATCCGCGCTCGCTGGTGCCGTTCGATGAGACGACGCTGCTGGAATCCGTCGCCAAAACCGGACGGCTCGTGGTGGCCGACGAAGCGCCGCTGACCGGCGGGCTCGCTTCGTCGATCGCCGGCCTCGTCGCCGAGCGCGGCTTCTGGTCACTGAAAGCGCCGATCGCCCGCGTCGCCCGCACCGATACGCCGGTGCCTTATAGTCCGCCGCTGGAAAAATTCGTCACGCCCGACGCGGCCAAGATCGAGGCCGCGGTGCGGCGCACATTGGCGGAGCAAAGGCCGTAATCGCAGCGGTCATGGCCGGATTTGACACTGCCATCTACGCTTTATCTTATCCGGTGGACAACGGAAGACGCGGATGCGGCAGTACCGCTTACGACAAGCCGTTCGGCAATTCGTGAGTTGCAAAGGGGACCAGAAATGCCGACCATTTCGTGGTTCTATGGCATCGCCATCCGGATGTATTTCCTCGATCATCCGCCGCCGCACTTCCAGGCGGTCTACGGAGAGCATGAGGCAAATATCGCCATAGAAACCGGGGAAGTGATCGAAGGATATTTGCCGCCGACCGCGGCGCGTCTGGTTAAGCAATGGGCGGTCGCGCATAAGGCCGAATTGAAGGCGAATTGGGACCGCGCGCGTGCTAGAATAGCCCTCGAACGAATAGTGGGTCTCGATGCTGACTAAGATCAAGCGCCTCGAGAAAATCGGCGGCTTCCGCCTGCGCGTTCACTTCGGTGACGGCAGTATGGGCGAGCACGATTTCTCTTCGATGGTCAACGGGACGGGCCCGATGGTCGAACCTTTGCGTGACGAAGCCTATTTTGCGCGCGTCTTTCTCGAATTCGGCGCGCCGACGTGGCCGAATGGCTTTGACATCGCGCCGGAATGGCTGCGCCGGGAGATGGAGAAGGCCGGCGAGCTGCGCCGCGAGGCAGCGGAATAAAAAATTCTCCTCACCCAGCCCCGCTGAATGTTTCCAGCTTCCGCCGCCGTCATGGCCGGAACTCGTGCCGGCCATCCATGTCTTGTTGTTTGTCAGTCGGCAGGAAAGACGCGGATGCCCGTGTCGCCCGCGCCGTATAGTCCGTTGGAAAAATTCGTCACCCGGATGCGGCCAAGATCGAGGCCGCGGTACGGCGGACGCTGGCGGAGCGAAGGCCGTAACGGCAGCCGTCATGGCCGGACAACAGGCGCGAAGCGCCGTCTTTCCGTCAAATGTTCCGCCTGCGGGTCGTAGTCGTCTAGTGCATTTAAGCGTGGGCTGTGCCCTTCGGCGGACGAAGGTCCGGCCAGCCACGTCTTTGGCCTCGCGTCGGCCATTGCTAAGTTCTTACGTAAGGGCACCGCAGCATGAACGTGAAAGTGCGCAACATCGAACTGGATGTGCTTCCCCAAAAGCTTTACTTTCGCAATCTACAATTCATTTGCCGGCATCATCGCGTTCCTAAATCGCCGACTTAATTTTTTCGCGCTCGCCTCTTCTTACTTTTCCGAACGGTCAACTTCTTTCCACTAATGTGGCGAGACTCGCCGTTCCGCTTTGGGATCGCCTTTAGTGGCGTCGGCGGACCTGCAAACGCCCTCGCAAAATAGCATCTGTCCGGCGCCCAATTTCTTCTTCGGAAAACGAATCTTGCGATTGCTTTCGCGCCATGAAGCCTCCGTAAACCATTGCGCAATTGCGACGTTTGCAAATAGCTCAATGATTAGTATATGTTGTTCGTAGGAAGGCGGCGCCGCCAGGAGCCTATCCCCGACGACGCCTACAACCTCATGCAGCTATTGTTGCATGTACCACCTCCCGGACCGGCTTCACGGCCTTTCGCTGGTGGTTCCACGTGCGACGGCTAGTCTCACGGCTCGAATGCCGAAGGGTGACTTTGGTAGAGGCATCCCTTCGACGGCTCATATGAGGCGCTCTCCTTGCGGAGGGCGCTTCATTCGTTTTGGGCTTTGGCAAACTGGACAACATTGTCTTCAACCTTGGCCGCAGCCGATTCTCTTAGCTTCTGTCCTTCTTTTTTTAGTTCTCGCGCGCTAATTCCGTTCTCATAGAGAACAGGTGTCGAGATTTTCAATGTCTTGCAAACCACCGCGAGCGTCGCTCCGTTGCGCAGCATTTCTCTGACTTGTTCTAACTTCTCTGGCGTAGCTTTCTTGCGCGGGCCCCACGAGGCAAGGCCCTCTTTGCGGCGTTTTGCGATTCCTTCAGCAGTCCGCCGGCCATGCTCTTTGGTAGATCGGCCACCAGTGCCATTAGTTTTCGCAAGCGCCTTTTCGATTTGTTTTGTTTTGCGGGACGATTTGGATCTCAGATAATATTTGGCCCAACCGATATTATAAACGTCAGGGTTTGCAACCATCGCCTTTTTGAGGGCGGCGCGAACAGCGCGGACCGGTTCGTCGCTCTCAAATTCACGACCAGCCCGCTTCAACCCAGCCACAATCTCTTTAGCGGTCTGGGGTTCATCGCATGTTTCAAGATAAACTGGCATTGCGTCGGTGAGCGGCCATTTAACGAGGCGCACATCGTCAGGCGCGCTCTCAGTTTTGGAAACCGGCGCTTCAACGGCCGCGCTCGTAAGCTCCCGTTCCGTCTCTTCCAGAAGGTCGAGATATTCTCGGGTCGCTCGGAGGCGCTCAGCGCGCACCTCCTCGATCGTCATATTTGAAACCGTCTTATGGGCCGTCATGGCTTCACCGAAGCGCGAATTGAGTCGTGCTCTCATTACATAATCATATCGTCGGCAGCATGAAATTACAATAGTAGGCCCGAACTCATCAGTCCTTTTTCTATATATCAATCAAACAGATTGTTTTTCAACTAGTTACGCCGGATAACGCGGAAAAGGCCCATATGTGGGGCTGTGGCGTCAACTACTTAATTCCCTCTAAGATTGGTCGGGACCATTGGCCGGATTTGATTCGTGGCCAAAGTTCGAGTTGCCAGTTCCGCCAGGTGATCGTGGGGAAGTTCGGTTGCACGCTCTGTTAGCGCCTTGAGCGCGTTCAGCAGTGCGACAGCGGTCTCAGTTACATTGACATCCGTCCCCATTTCTGCTACTCAGTGACCATCCCGCTCATCGAATTATGAGGGACGCTTCTCGAGACGATCCCTGAAGCGGAGCGGGTGCGGTTCCTGCGGGCGAAGCTCGTCACTTCGCTCCCGGGCGGTCCGGGCATCAAAGCAGTGGACGCAGTTTGCGCAAATGCAAACTGGCAAATAACCGCTGCTATGCCCCGCCGGCATTACGACCGGCGCGCAAGGTGCCTTGCTTAAGCGCGAATGACGGTGCGGGTAACGCCCGCATCCTCTCGTTCGCGTGAAGCGCGGCCTGGGCTGAGCTGGAGCGTTCGCTCGCTCCGGCAAGCGCCGCAGTGGAGCGCCGAAAGGCGAGCGCGCCTTCGCAAGGCGCGCGCCGCGTCGCAAGATGCGGCCATGGTTGGATGCGCCTCTCGGCGCTCCGCTTCCCTCTTTTTGTTGTTTGTCTTTTTCTTGGGCGTGGTGGTTGGCAAGCCTCGGGCGCGTGCGCGCCGCGGGAACGTTTCCTGTTGCCCGTCATCCTGAGGCGCGAGCGCCAGCGAGCCTCGAAGGACGACGGCCCGAGCGCTGTGGCCTGCATCCTTCGAGGGCCGCTTCGCGGCCGCCTCAGGATGAGGGATTCGGGTTTGCGCTGCGAGAATGAATTTGTTTGTCCGCCCCCGCGCAGTGAAACGGAGCGGGGAGGGGGACCGTCCGAAAGGACGGTGGAGGGGGCATGCGGCGGCGGAGCGGTGCGGCCGGCGCCCCTCCCGCCATCCTTCGCTCGCTGCGCAAGCTGCGGATGGTCCCCCCTCCCCGCTGTCGCGGGGCGGGATGAAGCGAGAGAAGCGCGGAGAGACGGATGCCGAAAAAACGGCGGAAGGGAAAATCGAGCCGGCGCGGCCTGTTCTGGAAGCGCCGGACACCGGACGACGAAAGAGCGCTACGGGAAGCCGCGTTCGCTGCGATCAAGCGCCTCTATGCGGAATCGCTGCCGCTGTGGCGCGCGTGCGGCCGCGGCTTCTGCCGGCGGCACAAACAATGCGCCGGCGAGGCCGCTCCTTGTGTGAAGCGCGCCTGGCCGCTGATGCCGCCGGAGGTGCAAAAGCGCGCTTACGAGGAGGTGAGGCGCGGCGGCCCGCGGCGGCTGCCGCCGGCCACGTATCTGGAGTGGCGCCTGCGGGGCTATCCGCCGACGAATTTCGTCCGTTGACGCGCCGCCATGGAACGCGTCGATCAGTTCATTCTGGCTACGCGCCTTTGCCAAATAACGAAGATCGGCGCGCCGACGATCTCCAGAATGGTAAAGCCGATAAACGGCGCCGGCGGCAGTCCGACCAACAACATGGAGACGATCCGACCGATGCCGCCAATGAAGATCATTCCCCAGATGACACGAAACAGCAGCGTATGCTGTTCGATTCTCGGGACCAGCCACAGGATCGCGAGGCCCAATCCGAGCCACACCCCGGCAAAGAAGCGCAAATTACTGTCAAGCAACGCATTCGCCGGCAGTCCGAGCGACGCGTAAATCGGATCGCTTACTCCCGACATTCCGATCAGCCCGGTGGCGACAGGCACCAGCCCAAGAAAGGCGGTCACTATTTGAAGGGCGCGCCGCTCCATCCAGTCTTCAGGCAGGCTCTAGTCGAGCACGCCGGCCTTCTTGAGTCCGTCGGTGATGCGCTGAGCTTCTTCTTCATTTCTGAACGGCAGGCGGCCCAGGTGCTCCTGGAACGAATATTTCGGGTTGATCTCTTTCAGTTCCTGCCAGACGCGGCGGGCTTCGTCGGTCTGGCCGAGATATCCGAGCGCGGAGGCGAGCAGGGAACGGGAGAAATCCGTGTTGGGTACGAGGCGAATGCGCTCCCGCAGCGCGGCCGCGGCGGTCTCATACTTCCCGGCGAGGAGGTTGGCCATGCCGAGGAAGTGCAGGAATTGCTGGTTGGTGGCGGGATCAAGCCGCATGGCGCGCTCGATCAGTGGAATGGCCTCTTCCGGTCGTCCCAGGTAAATGCGAATGCCGCCCTGAATGTTGTAGGCCATCGCCATGTTCGGGTTGAGCGACAGTGCGATGTCGATCTCCGACTGCGCCCGGTCGATATCCCGACGAAAGGTCGCGGTCACGGCGGCGACGGCATGCGCCAACGCTTCCTTCGGGTCCTTCTCGATGGCGCGCTCGGCATATTCCTTGGCAAGCCCGAGCGAGGCATCGGGATTGTCGCTCCATCGGTTCTGGTAGTCGAACATGTAGGCGAAGCCGAGGCCCGCATAGGCCTTGGCAAAGTTGGGATCGAGTTCGAGGGCCTGAAGGAACAGCTTCCTGGCCCGGTCGAAGGTTTCGCGATTTTTGGTCGGCCCGAGCAGCACTTCGCGGGCGCGCAGCGACAGTTCATAGGCTTCCAGATCGGATGCTTTTGTCTCACTCCGCTGCGCCTGCTCGGTCGGGCTCAGCGTGACCTTGAGCGCGTCGACGATGCGGTGGGTGACGTCATCCTGGACTTCAAAAATATCGGTCAGATCGCGGTCGTAGCGGTCGGCCCACAGATGCCCGCCGTTGCTGGTATCAATGAGCTGCGCGGTGATCCGCACCCGCTGGCCGGCGCGGCGGATCGAGCCTTCGAGCACCGAGGCGACGCCGAGCTCGCGGCCGACGGTGCGAACGTCGACCGCGCGGCCCTTGTAGGTGAAGCTCGAATTGCGCGCGATCACCGTCAGGCCGGCAATCTTCGACAGGTCGGTAATAATGTCTTCGCTGATCCCGTCGGAGAAATACTCCTGCTCCGGATCGCCGGACATGTTGGTGAACGGCAGTATCGCAATCGAGGCCGTCGCCGCCTTGTGCTGCTGGCCGTTGGCAGACGCGGCGGGCTTTGGCGCCGCCCCGGACACGGCCGGCATGTCCGGATGCCACCGCCAGATGCGAATCGGGCGGTCGATGTTTTTGACCTGAATGTCGCCGCCGTCCTGAAAGTGAACGTCGACCCGGTTGCCGATACTTTCGTTGACGATCGAGGAGATGCAGATGCCGCCCGGTTGGGCGAGCGGCTCGAGCCGCGCCGCGATGTTGACGCCGTCGCCGTAAATGTCGTCGGCTTCGATGATGACGTCGCCGAGATTGATGCCGATACGCAGTACGATGATCGACGGGGCGCCGTTCTGGTCCGGCGGCAGCGCGGCGGAGCGCTGGATCGAAAGCGCGCAATTAACCGCATCGACCACGCTCGGAAACTCGACGATCGTGCCATCGCCGATCAGCTTCACGATGCGCCCGTGATGGGCGGCGACGGCCGGGTCGAACACGGTTTCGCGGTGCCGCTTCAACGCATTGAGCGTGCCAGCCTCGTCGGCGCCCATCAGCCGCGAATAGCCGACCACGTCGGCCGCCAGAATGGCGGCAAGCTTACGGTTGACGCGTTCCTCAGCCATCAACTGGCACCGGACCCCTGGCCCAAGGCGGGCAAACTGACGCAACAGCTTAGGTAGGGAGCCCTTGCGGAAAATCCACGGATGCCGGTGCGAAACTCAGCCGCAATCGTTCGGCGCTTTCTGCCCGGCAAACCGGCTTGACATCCATTCGACCGCAGCGCCGGCGCTGTCGCGGGCGATGAACCCGTGATTGACGCCGGGCATCCAGAGCGTCCGCACGCGGCTGCCGGCCTTGCACAATGTGCTCACATAATCCCTGGTCACCGCGGGCCGGACCAGATTGTCGTCGGTTCCTTGCGAGAGGAAAATCGGCACGCCGGCAGGGAGCGGCCCGGGCGTATTGTTGGCGGCCAGCGAGCGCCATGGCTCGACGTCGGCGGGGTTTGCGATCGACAGAAACGTCTCAGCAAGCGGCCGTGCCGTCCGCTGCCGGACAATCATGTCGTAAATCGATTCGATGCATTCGCCGGCGAGACGATTCACTACCGGGATGGCGGCGGGCTCTACCGCGCGTTCGATCGGAGCGCCGAACACGCGGGCCCACGACCACAACGTCATGGCGGTCAGGTTTCTGCCGCCGTTGCTGTTCAAATCCTCGGTCATCAGCTTGGCAAGTTCGGTCGCCGGCGCTGCCGCCGCGACGCCGACCAGGTCCAGCTCCGGCGCGTAGGTCTTCGCCAGAATCCCGGTATAGAGCGAGGCCTGGCCGCCCTGCGAATGCCCCCACACCGCGAAGCGCCGGCTGCTGTCCGCACCTCCGATGATGCGCGCGGCGCGCACGGAGTCGAGAACGGCACGGCCTTCGCTGATGCCGACAAGGTAGGGGTGAGGACCGGCGGTACCGAGCCCGGGATAATCGGTCGCGGTGACTACGTAGCCGCGCTCGACCATGGCTCGCAGCCCCTGCACCTGCTGGAACATAAACAAAGCCAGCGACGGCGCGCAGCGCGGCACCACGCCGGTCGTCGGATGCGCCCAGGCGATGATCGGCCGGCCGTCCGGCGGCGCCGGCCCGGCCGGAATGATGACGACACCGGAAACGGCGATCGGCTCGTCGTGGAGGCCGCGCGAACGGTAGAGGACTCGATACGCGGCTGCGCCGTCGGGCGCGCCGAGCATCGGCTCGGTGCGGATCAGCGTTCCGGGCCGTCCGGCAAGCTCAGCACGGCTGGCCAGATAAAACGCGGATTGGGCGCCAGCCTCGTGGGGCAGCGCGCCAAGACAGGCGGCGGACGCCATCGCTCCGGCAACCAGCACGAGCCCTTTAGATACGAGTCGACGCTGTGTGGAGGAGATCATGAATGCGCCCTGCCGCCGCGATCAAAGACCATACAAAATCTTCAGATCGCCGCCGGCGCGAAAGTTGACGCGCATACCGCTGGCGAGGAGCTGCATGTTGCCTACACCCGACGATGTCAGGTGCGCCTCGCTGCGAAATCCGTCGCCAAGAGACCGGGTCAGACGCGCATTCGCCGAAGCCACGATCTTGTCGAGCTCGGCTTGATAGCGGACCTGCAATTGTTGCCGCAGGCTCTGCAGGAAGCGGTCGTCTTTGAGCAAAGCGGCCGCCGGCGTTGCGTCCGTCTGCTGCGATGTGGAAATGGCAATATCGGGAAACGCGATCGTCTGTTTTTCTGCATCGAGCCGCGGCGTTGCCGTCAGGTAGAGCCAGTCGCCATCTTTGTCGGCAGCGTCCGCGCCGGCCAAGCGAAGCCCAATAACAACTTTGTCCGCGGACGGGCGAACCCTGATCTCGCGCAGGGCCGGGCCGATGTTGTTCATCGCGGTCGCGACTTCCTGAATTTTCGCCCGGACGGCGTCGTAGTCGATGTTGATGGGGAGCACGATCTCAAACCGTCCCGGCTCGGTGACGTCGGTTCCGAGCGCCGGCAGCGGCGTAGGCGCTGTTGCCGCGGGCTCAGTGCCAATGGTCGTTGTCGCCGTTCCCGTGATCTCCAAAGATCCTTCAAGGACATTGCCGTGCGCGTGCAGGCCGGCAAATGCTACCGTCTGTGGCGCCATCTGCAGCCAGACCTCAGGCGCGTCGATGATTTTCACCGCTTGAAATGCATGGCGCCATGCGGTTTCGGCCTTGCCGCGGAGATCGAGGCTGCGAAGGTTTGCGTCCGCGTCCGCTTGCACCCGCTGCATCTCTTCGCGGACTCTTGGCTCGACAAAACGGGTCAGGTTGACTGCGAAACCCAGGATTTTCAGGATTGGCGGTTGTTCCCAGCGGAAGCCTTCGTTCATATCGAGCGCAACGGTCCAATCCGGCTGCAACCGAGGCCGCGCGGTGGCGTAGACCGTCAGCTGTCCGTCCGCGGTGCCGTGCAGGAGCCGGGCAAACCGGCCGATCCCGCGTCCGGCAACCGTTCCATACAAGGGCACGGCCGCGCTCAAGCGACCGCGTTCGGCGCGCAGCGAAATGGGACCGGTCCGTTCGACGAAGCCCGAATATTCGCAGTCGATATCGACTTCGCGGCGGAGTATTCGCCGATGCCAGCAAAGCGTTGCGCGATCGTTGAAGGTTGCCAGTCGTCTGGGTACGTGTCGTTCAAGTGCACGATCGAGCGCAGGCAAAGCAAATTCGATCGACGCCGAAATCTTCGCCTGCGCAGCCATCACGGAAATCGGATTTGCTTCCTGCTGCGGCCGGTCGTCCGCACGCGCCGGCAACAGCAGCGAACCGACAGCGAAGACGGCGGCACTTACTAGGCCGGCGAACGAGCGCCGTGTCACCGTCCACCGGGAGGTAACTCTGATTGTCGTCATGGCGACGCGCGGTCCCCTGTCTCCCGTATGGTTGCAGCTCGGCCGCAGTTGCGACGCTTCGATTTTATCAATCGACGCGGCCGGTGATCCGCGAGCGCGCCGTGTCCGCCGCGACGGTAGGGGCAGCCTGCGGTTATTCTGTGGAAAACCGTCGCGGAAGCGCAAACCGCGGTCCAATCGAGTGCAATGAGCATGGATTCTGGGGTCTATTGAGGCATTAATGCATTTGAGTTGCGTTGCGTGCGGTTGGCCTACACCGAAAGGGCGACAAAATGTCAGCAACGGTCAACGAGTTGCTGGAACCGAACATGCTCTATGTCGGAGAAGGCGTCACGGTCAGGGGCGCCGTCCTGACGGCCGAAACATTGGTAGTTCATGGGGTCCTTGAAGGCGATATATCGGTCGGCGACTTGCTCGTCGGCAAAACCGGCATAATCAAGGGCAGGATCGATGTTGCGCAGAAAGCCGAGATCTTGGGCGAGGCGTTTGAAAGGCTGAACGTCAAGGGCTTGTTGATCCTGCGCTCGGGCTGCCGAGTCGACGGCAACGTCAGTTTCGGAACCTTGCAGATTGAGCAAGGCGCCAGCATCATCGGCGGCATCTCTGGCGCTGGCCAGCAGGGCGATCAGCAGCAGACCGTCAAACCCGAGCGCAAAGAAGTCGCTCGAGCGGCCAATGGGAGTTCGGCCCTACCGCGGGTCGACCTGTCGGCCCTAGGATTGGTGCCGAACCCGGTTTCCGCTGCTTCCTGATCTAACGCGCCCGCAGCGGCTGGCGGCGGTTTTCCCCCGTTTTACGACGATAGAAGTTCGCGCAGCTTGTAGCGAATAATCTTGCCCGAGCCGGTGCGTGGGATTTCTCCGATCATTTGAACCGTGTGCGGCACCTTGTACGCCGACAGATGCGTGCGACAATGCGCGAGCAGTGTCTCGCTTTCGATGAGCGTGCCGGCGCGC
Source organism: uncultured Alphaproteobacteria bacterium (assembly GCA_963826945.1). GTDB lineage: Bacteria > Pseudomonadota > Alphaproteobacteria > Rhizobiales > Xanthobacteraceae > BOG-931. The sequence goes on from CAWGYY010000004.1 coordinate 291,904, forward strand.
GGCACCACAAAGAGCGCCGGCACCTCGCCGAGGTGCTCGTGCGCCATTCCGACTACGGCGCAGTCGAGGACCGCGGCGAAAGTGTTCACCACTTCCTCGATCTCGGCCGGCGCGATGTTCTGGCCGCCGCGGATGATCAGCTCCTTGAGCCGGCCGGTAATGGTCAGAAAGCCGTTGTCATCGCTGCGGGCGAGGTCGCCGGTGTGATACCAGCCGGCGCGCAATGCGTTGCGAGTCTCCTCCGGCTTGTTGTGATAGCCGGACATGACGTTGGGTCCGCGGACGATCAATTCGCCTTCCTGGTCAGGCCCGACGTCGCGGCCGTTCGGGTCGACGATGCGCACCGCAAGGCCGGGCAGTGGAATGCCGCACGAGCCGAGCACGCGCCCGCCGGTCGGCCAGTTCATCGTCACCATGGTCGAGGTTTCGGTGATGCCATAGCCGTCGAGCAGTTTGACGCCGAGGTGGTCTTCGAACTCGCGGTTGAGCGTCGCCGGCATGATGGCCCCGGCCGAGACGCACAGCCGCAGGCCGGGAAATTTCAGATTGTCTTCACCGCGCGTCGCCTGCAGCAAATAATGGAACATTGTCGGCACGCCGGGAAAGAAAGTGAATTCACCGGTCGTGAGGAGCCGGACCGCTTCGGTGGTCGAGAACTTCTCCATGATCTGGCAGGTAGCTCCGGTCGCCAGGATGCTCAGCACCGACAGATTGAGCGCGTAGGAGTGAAACAGCGGCAGCGGCGACAGCACGACATCGTGTTCGCACAGACCCGCGATCGGCGCCCAGCAGGCGGCGTTCACCCACAGCATGCCGTGTACCGTGAGCGCGACGCCCTTGGCGCGGCCGGTGGTGCCGGATGTGTAAAGGATGAATGCGGTCTCGTGCATTGAGGCAGCATCACGCGGCGCGGAATTTGGCGTTCGCGTTGTTAACTCCGCGTATTGCAGCGCCCGCGCGGCACAGGCGCCGCGATCGGTTACGATCAGCGTTTCGAGATTGGGCGTGGAGGCTTGCAGGCGCGCGATGAGGTCGCTGCGTTCTGAAGTCGTGAACATCGCCTTGCAGTTGGCGTCTGCGAGCCGGTAGGCGATTTCGGTTTCGGTCGAGTCATAACTGATCGGCACGCTGATTGCGCCAGCCCGGGCGATGGCGAAACAGCTTTCGACCCAAGGCACGGAATTGGACAGGAAGATCGCGACCGTATCGCCGGCGGCAATGCCGTGATCGGCGAGATGACCGGCGAGTTTGCCGGTTCGTTCATCGAGCGCGGCGTACGTCACCGACGTGTGTGCGTCGCGATAGGCGCACTTGTCGCCGCGCACCGCTGCATGGCGGCGCAGCAGTTCGGGAATCGAAGCGATTAGATCGGTGCGCAGCATCGTCTCGCCGTCCTCAAACCATGCTGAACCCGCCGCTGATGCTGAGCACCTGCCCGGTGATCCAACCGCTGTGCGGTGAGGCGAGCAGCGTCACCATTGGCGCTACGTCGCCCGGCAGGCCGAGCCGGCGCAGCGGGTAAAGTTTGATCAGTTTTTCGCGATTGGCGTCGACCCATTCCTTGTCGTGCGGCGTTTCGACCAGTCCGAGCGAGACCGTGTTCGCCGTCGTGCCGGAGCGACCGAATTCGCGCGCCAGCGATTTCATCAACGCGATGACGCCGGCGCGCGCAGCAGCGACGATCGCCAAGCCCGACTCGCCGACCCGCGAGGAATCGCCGACGACGCTGACAATGCGGCCGTTCTTGGCGGCATCGAGATGCGGTGCCGCGGCATGGCAGCAGTGAATCGCACCGTAGAGGCAAGCGTCGATCTGGCGATGCCAATCCTCGGGCTTGGTCTCGATGAAGCGCCGGCGGAGTGCGAGCCCGGCATTGTTGATCAGAATGTTGAGGCCGCCGAAATCTTTGACAATTTCGTCGACTATCGACTTGACCGCGGCAAAGTCGGCGACGTCGGCCTTGTATGCTTTAGCTTTGCCGCCTTTCGCCGCGATCTCGCCGACGAGGACCGCCGCATCGTCCGCCGACGACCGGTAATTCACGGCAACGCTTGCACCCTCGGCGGCAAGGCTCAGCGCAATTTCTCGACCGACGCCGCTGGTCGCGCCGGTCACCAAGGCGACTTGTCCGTTCAGCCCCAGATCCATGTTTGCCCTTTCATGGTTTGGCTTTCTGTTTTGCGGCGTCAATCAGGCGAAACAAACGTTCCGGCGTTACCGGAAGCTCGTTGATTTGAATGCCGAGCGGCGAGAGCGCGTCTGCGACCGCATTCGCGATTGCCGCCGGCGCGCCAATAGTGCCGCCTTCGCCCATGCCGCGAAAGCCGCCCAAGGTCGTCGGCGACACGCTTTCGAGGTGTAGGACGTCCATCGCCGGAATCTCGCAGGCCGAAGGAACGAGATAGTCCACAAGGCTCGCGGTATGGAGCTGGCCTTTCTCGTCGTAGATGATCTCCTCGTAGAGCGCCGCGCCGACGCCTTGCGCGACGCCGCCGTGGACCTGGCCGTCGACAATCAGCGGATTGACCAGGCGGCCGCAATCCTCGGCGACGGCATAACGATCGATGCGAACCTCGTAAGTTTCAGGATCTATCTCGACGGCGGCGATATGGGTCGCCGATGTCGTAGTGCCGAACACCGGATCGTAAGTTTTGGTGGCCGCGAGTTCCTCGCGCGCTTCCGGCGGCAGTTCGGCTGCTTCCGCATAGACGGCGTGCGCGATCTCCCGGAACGTGATCGAACGGTCGGTCCCCGCAACTATTACCCGTCCATCTTCCGCGATCAGATCACCAGCCGATGCTTCCAGAAGGTACGACGCCGCATTGAGCACCTTCTCGCGCACCGCTTGAGCGGCGAGCGTGCCGGCGCCACCGGCGAGGACCAGGCTTCGGCTGGCATAGGTGCCGGTCGCACCCGGGACCGCTGCGCTGTCGCCATGCACGATGCGTACGTCGTCGAAGCGGGCGCCGAGATGTTCAGCGACGATCTGCGCCAATGTTGTCTCCAGGCCCTGACCATGCGAGGCAATGCCGAAAGCTGCGGTGACGCCGCCATTGCCATCGATATGAAGGATTGCGGTTTCAGTGCCGGTCTGGATCGGCATGCCCGGGGCAACGGAGATGCGCGAGCCGATTCCCGTCAGCTCCGCATAGCACGCGATCCCGATACCGACCCAGCGGCCGGCAGCGCGCGCGGTGCGTTGTTTGCTGCGGAGTGTTTCGTAATCGATGGCGGCGCACGCCGCGTTCAATCCTTCCTGAAACCCGGATTTATCCCAGACGATGCCGGAGGCGACTTTATAGGGAAACTCCGCGGTGGCGACGAGATTGCGCAGCCGGATATCCCTGGCGTCTATTCCGGTTTTCGCCGCCGCCATGTCGATTAGGCGTTCCATGACGAAAGTGGAGATCGGGCGGCCGACGCCGCGGTACGGTCCGGTCGGCGCCTTCGATGTCGCCACTGCCCGTACGCGGCCGCGATAATGCGGGACGCGATAGGGGCCGGGCAGAAAACTTACGACCTGGACCGGCTCAAGCGCCGCCGTCCACGGATAGATCGAGTAAGCGCCGACGTCGCCGATAACGTCCGCACGCAAGCCGACGATCTGGCCGTCGCCGTCCAGCGCCAATTCGGCCTCGACGATTTCATCGAAAGCCTGGCTGTTGCCGGCGAAATCTTCCAGGCGGTCGCAGGTCCATTTGATCGCGCGTTGCAGACGAAGCGCCGCGGCGGAAACGAAAATCTCTTCGGCATAAAGCGAACCTTTGCCGCCGAAACCGCCGCCCACGTCGGGCGCTACCACGCGAATCCGCTCGCCAGGAATGTCGAACGCCAAAGCGAGCCCGTCGCGGACAATGCCCGGTATTTGCGTGGCTGAATGGAGCGTCAGTGCGTCGGGGCCGGGCCCGCACTCAGCAACGTATGAGCGCGGTTCTATCGCGGCGGCGGTCTTGCGGTGCATGCGAAAGCGGCCCGCCACTCGCACCGCCGCCGATTCGAAGGCCGCATCGACGTCGCCGCGTTCGAACTCGCGGCTTACCAGAACATTGGTGCCCGCTTCCTCGTGTAGTAGCGGTGCGTCCGGCTTAACGGCTGCCTCCGGGTCGGCGACGACGGGCAACGGTTCATAGTCGACGGTAACAAGTTCGAGTGCATCTTCGGCGTGATAGCGGGTGTCGGCGATGACGCCGACGACCGGTTCGCCCACGTAGCGCACTTTGCCGCGCGCCAGCGGCAGGATCGGCGTGGCGTAGTAACCCGGCATACGCGAGGTGGCGACGACCGGTTTGACTAGATCGTTCAAATCATCCGCGCTGAAAACTGCTGTGACGCCAGGAGCCGCACGCGCCGCCGTGCAGTCGATGGCAGCGATTCGCGCGTGCGATTGGTCGCTACGGCGGAACGCGACGTGCAACGCTCGTTCCACTTCCCGGTCGTCGGTAAAGGCGCCACACCCGGTGAGGAGGCGCGGGTCCTCGGTGCGCTTGATGCGTGCGCCGATGATCTTCGGCCGGGCATGGATTTCGGATACATCATTCATCAGCGTCGGCGCCTTGTGCTCGCTCGACGTCTTCGGCGGCAGTCAGCCGCGATGGACGATGTAGTCTTTGCCATTCCATTCCTGAGCTGCCTGGTAGACCTTGTAAAATGCCTCTTCGGTCGCAGCGTTGATCTCGATGACTTCGAGCATGCCCGGCAGGTCGCGTCCGGTGTCGAAATAGATGACGCGGCATCCGAGCGGGTCGGGCGCGGTATCGGTGAATGCTTCCTGGTATCCACGCGACCGGTAGCGTACAGCGGTCTTCTCGAAGTCGCGGGCGCCGACCGCCCAGTGATGAAAGCCGTGCGCGCCTCGCGCCTTCAGGGTCTCCTGGAATACCGACGGCATCTGGTCGTGCTGCTGGATCAGTTCGATCATCAGCTCCCCAGCATAGGCGAGCGCGAGGCTGACCTGCATCTTGGTGGTCGCACCGCGATAGACGCCCTTGGGCGGTACGAACGGGCCGATCAGAAACCACGGGCCGACATTGAGGAGCTCGGTGTACTGTCGCATCGCCGCCTCGATATCGGCGACGCTGTAGGCGATTTGGATAATGCTGTTGTCGGTCGGCCCGAATCTGAACCGGTCCATCGTGCGCTCCCCCCGTGAAATTATCTTTTTTGGCCGTGCCTCGCGGCACGCTAGTCGAGCATCGCCACACAGCGGGTCCAGCCGGCCGATGCGGCTTCGATTTTCACCGGGAAGCAGGAGACTTTGAAACCGAAGGGCGGCAGCTTGTCGAGATTGGTGAGCTTTTCCATGTGGCAATAGCCGATTTCGCGTCCCGCCTTGTGGCCTTCCCAAATGATGCTCGGATCGCCGGTCTCCGCAAACCTCTTGCGAGTGAATGAGAACGGCGCGTCCCAGCTCCAGCCGTCAGTACCGGTGACGCGGACGCCCTGCCTGGTCAGAAATAACGTCGCCTCGCGGCCCATGCCACAGCCTTTGTCGATGAAATCCGGCTGGCCGTAAGCCGTGCCGGCCGCGGTGTTCACCAGGACGATATCGAGCGGCTTGAGCGTGTAGCCGATCCGATCAAGCTCGCGTTTGACGTCATCGGCCTGGCACAGATAGCCGTCCGGCTTGTTGCGGAAGTCGAGTTTGACACCGGCCGAAAAGAACCATTCCAGCGGCACCTGATCGATTTTCAGCGCCGGCTTGCCGCCGTCCATTGTGCTCGCGAAATGCCAAGGCGCATCGAGGTGGGTGCCGTTGTGGGTCGTGATCTTGACCTGCTCGATCGCGGCACCCTCGCCGTCCGGCAGTTGCTCGGGCTTGAGCCCGGGGAACGTAGTCGCGAATTCTTCGGCGCCCTGCTTGTGATTGCGATATTCGATGCTCGGCAACATGCTCGGCGGGTCCGAGGCAATGCCCGCTTTGAGCGCGACCGAAAGATCAATAATCCGCATGAATACTCCTCCCGCGGGGTAAGTCTGGGCGATCAGGCAATGCCGCCCTTGTCGGCTGCACCGTACGGTACTTTGCGCCCCATGCTCAACTGTACACTCTGAAGGGTTGCGCGCCGCGGCTTTCGGCACGCGGCATGCTCGACTATGATCGAGCCTGGTTGAAAAATGAGATGGCGTCACGTCCGCCCGGGTTTGCACAGTGGGAGGAAGTTTTGGGACTGGTCGAAGGAAAAACCTGCATCGTCACCGGCGGTGCCGGCAGTTTGGGGCTTGCCAGCGCGCGCGCGCTGCTCGCCGAGGGCGCGAGAGTTATGCTTGTGGACCTCGACGCCGACAAGCTCGAACGCACGGTCCGCGAGCTCGATACCGACAAGGCGGCGTTTGTCGCCGCCGACGTCACTGATGCAGCGCAGACCCGCAAATATGTCGGCGACACTGTCGCGCGGTGGGGCAAGATCGACGTGCTGTTCAGCAATGCGGGCAATGACGGCCCGTTGATGCCGATCACGGAATATCCGGAGGATTTGTTCGACCGGATCATTGCTACCCATGTGCGCGGCTGCTTTCTCGCCTGCAAATACACGATCCCGCAGATGAATGACGGCGGCAGCATCATCATCACCGCGAGCACGGTCGGGGTGAAGGGCGTACCGTTCAATTGCTCCTACGTCGCCGCAAAGCACGCGCTGATGGGCATGATGCGTTGTGTTTCCAAGGAAGTTGCGGAGCGCCGCATCCGCGTCAACAGTGTTAATCCGGGGCCGGTCGATAACGTGTTCATGCGCACCGCCGAGAAGACTATGAGCGACATGCTCGGCCGCGATGCCGGCGAATGGTTTGACGAGCAAATCCCGCTCGGCCGCCATGCGAGGCCGGAGGAAATCGCACAGGCCGTCTGCTTTCTCGCCTCCGACCGCAGCAGCTTCACCACCGGCACCGCGCTGATGGTCGACGGCGGCTATTGCGCGTGAGCGCCGAGGCCGCGATGACGAAGTTCGGCATCGGACAAGCCGTCCGCCGGGTCGAAGATCAGCGCTTCACCACCGGCGCCGGCCAATATGTCGGCGATCTGATATTGCCGCGTCAATGCTACGGGGTGGCGGTGCTGTCGCCGCACGCGCACGCGCTGATCAAAAGCGTCGATGTGGCCGCGGCGAAAGCAGCGCCGGGCGTCGTCTGCGTGCTCACCGGTGCGGATGCCGTTACCGACGAGGTCAGCGGCATCCCGCCGTTTTTCATGCCCGAATCGTGGGGCGGACCAAAGGGCTTTCCAACCACGCGTGCCGTGCTACTGGCTGATCGCGTCCGCCGCGTCGGCGATCATGTCGCCTTCGTTGTCGCCGAAAGCGAGGCGCAGGCGCGCGATGCGGCCGAGCTCGTTGCCGTCGATTATCAGCCGCTGCCGGCGCTCACCGATCTCGAAGCAGCGGCGAAACCGCACGCGGCGAAAATCTGGAACGATTGCCCGAACGGAAACATCGCTGTGACGATCGCGTTCGGCGACAAGGCGGCAACCGACGCGGCCTTCGCCGGCGCGAAGCACGTTGCCGCGGTCCGCCTGGTCAACAACCGCGTGACGGCAAATCCGATCGAGCCGCGCTGCGCGCTCGGCGTTTATGACGCCGCGGATGGAAGATATACGCTCCACACCACATCTCAGGATCCGCATAGCGTGCGCGCTGCAGTATCAGCAGCGCTCCATCTGCCGGAATCGAAGATCAGGGTGCTGTCGCCCGATGTTGGGGGCGGCTTCGGCATGAAGGCGAATTTGTATCCGGACGATATCCTAGTGCTGTGGGCGTCGAAGCGCTGTGGCCGGCCGGTGAAGTGGACTGCGACACGAAGCGAAAGCCTGCTGTGTGATAATCACGCTCGCGATCAGCTCGTTTATGCCGAGCTGGCGCTCGACGAGAACGGCAAATTCCTCGCCATCCGGTCCACCGCCTATCAGGCGCTCGGCGCCTATTGGTGGGCGGCGGCAACGGCGCCGCTGTTCTGGTCGCTCATGTTCATTCCGAGCCTTTACGACGTACAGACCATCGACATCAAAACCAGCGCTGTGTTCACCAACACCACGCCGACTTCGGTCTATCGCGGCGCCGGCCGGCCGGAGGCGATTTATCTGATCGAGCGGCTGGTCGACCGCGCGGCTCAGATTACCGGCATCGACCGCGTCGAGTTGCGGCGGCGCAATCTTATCAAACCCGAAGCGCTGCCCTACCACACGCCCACGCATCACACCTACGACAGCGGCGAGTTCGAGAAGCTGATGGACAAGTGCCTGGCGCTGGCCGACTGGACGGGCTTCGCCACCCGGCGCAAGGAGAGCGCGCGGCGGGGTAAGCTGCGCGGCCGCGCTGTTACGCCTTACATCGAGCTGGGCGGCGTGTTCAACGACCGCATGGAGATCCGGTTCGATCCCGGCGGCATGGTGTCGATCGTCGCCGGCACGCATTCGCACGGACAGGGACACGCCACCGCGTTCGCACAACTTGTTGCCGAATGGCTCGGCGTGCCGTTCGAGGCGATCAATTACATCCAGGGCGACACCGAGAAGGTCATGTTCGGCCGCGGCACTTTCGCGGCGCGCAGCTCTTTAGTCGGCGGCAATGCGCTGCGCAACGCCGCCGATATGGTCATAGCCCGCGGCAAGGAAATGGCGGGAGCGCTGATGGAAGCGGCGCCCGCCGATATCGAGTTCAACGCCGGAACCTTCACGGTGATCGGCACCGACAAGCAGATGTCGATCGGCGACGTCGCGCACGCGTTCTTCGCGCCGGCCGGACCAGTCATGAAGCTCGGCCTCGGCCTTGACGGGGTCGGCACCTATTCCGGCGTGCCCGGCGGCGCGCCCAATTATCCGAACGGCTGCCAAGTGTGCGAGGTCGAGGTCGACCCGGAGACTGGCGTCGTCTGCATCGATCGCTTTTTCGCCGTCGATGATCTCGGCATGGCGATCAACCCGATGATCTGCAAGGGGCAGATCCACGGCGGCATCGCCCAGGGAGTTGGCCAAGCTCTGTTCGAGAACATCGTCTACGACGAAACGTCCGGCCAGTTGATGACCGGAAGTTTCCTCGACTATGGCATGCCGCGCGCCGGCGACTTCCCGAACTTCGTCTCCGAACTGGTCGAAGTGCCGGCCAAAACCAATCCGCTCGGCATCAAGGGTATTGGCGAAGCGGGAACGATCGCTGCGCCGCCGACCGTGGTCAATGCCGTGCTCGACGCGCTGCACGAACTGGGCGTGGATCACATTGACATGCCGCTGACCCCCTCGCGGATCTGGCAGGTCGCGAACGCGGCGAACGGTGCGAATGGAAAACACAAGAAGGGCTAAAAGCACTCATGGCGCGGAACAGTCCGATCGCGAGGCCGAATGTAATTCGTGTAGGCGCAAAGCCAGTTATACGCGAGCACCGGATTCCCACGCCCGACAGCGGGCCCTACATCGCCGTCGAAGGGCAGGACGGAAATCTGTGGTTTTGCGAGAACCGGGCATCGAAGATCGGTTGTTTCGATACGCGCACCGGTGAGTTTCGCGAGTTCGCGCTTCCCGGCGACAGCATGCCTGTCGGGATTGCGGCGGACGCCCACGGCAATCTCTGGTTCACCGAGAAAGCCGGCAATCGAATTGGCCGCATCAGCTTGTCCGGCGCGATTGCGGAGTATGCGCTTCCGACCGCCAAGTCCGGTCCCGACGGCATCGTTCTCGGACCTGACAATAATGTCTGGTTCTCCGAGGGCAACGCCGATTGCATCGCGCGCATTACGCCCGATGGCTCCGTCACCGAATTCACCGACGGCATCACGCCGGGTAGCCGACCGCTGTCCATTGTTGTGCGTGACGGCGCACTTTGGTTCAGTGAAGCCGGCGGCGGCCGCGTCGGCTGCATGACTGTTGACGGAAAAGTTACCGAGTTTCAAATTCCAACTCCGAACAGCCAGCCGCGCGCCATGGCGCTTCATCCCGACGGAAGCATCTGGTTCGTCGAGACCGGCACTAACGCGCTTGGTCGTATCGCCGCCGACGGCACGATCGAGGAATTCGCCATCGCGACGCCAAATGCTTCAGCGCGCAGCGTCGCGGTGACGGCTGACGGCGAACTTTGGTTTACTGAAAATTTCGCTAACAAAATCGGTCGAATGGACGCGAGCGGCGCCATGATCGATGAATATGACATTCCAACATCTGCGAGCGGCGCACGCTGTATCACGGCCATGTCGAATGGCCGCCTGTTTTTCACGCAATATGATGCCGGTGTGATCGGCGAGATCATCCGCGCTGAATTGTGAATGGATGGTGACATCGCAGTCGGTAGTCGGACGCGATGGCTCCGCCGCCCTTGCGGAAAACGCGGGTTCTGGCTAAATAGGCCCCATCGAGTTTTTCGGGCCGAACGACTAGGCCACGCAGCGACGACAACGCGCCTGACTGACGATCTTTCACCAAAATCTCGAGCGAACCGAGCCGTGCATTCTCGCGCGGCTCACGTCTTATTTCGAAAGAGGAGTGTCCCGTGAGCAACGGAACAGTGAAGTGGTTCAACGCGCAGAAGGGTTATGGATTCATCCAGCCCGATGGTGGCGGCAAGGATGTGTTCGTCCACATCAGCGCCGTCGAGCGCGCCGGGCTGCGCGAGCTGCGTGAAGGCCAAAAGGTTGCGTTCGAGGTCGTCGTGGATCGCAAGACCGGCAAATCGGCCGCTGAGAATTTGAAGACCGTCTGACGAATGTGGCGAGGCCGCCGGCGGCGGTCTCGCCTCTTTCTTTTTGGATTGCGCCGCGATCGCTGCCGGGGTGGCTATTGCAATAGCCGATGCCGCAACCCTCATTGCCCAAGACGCGAGGGACAGAGCGCCCGATCGGGCTGAAATCGCTAGTACAAGACTTGGGCGATGAGAAACAAATTAAGCGCTAGCACTACAGCAGCGCCGGCCAGGGCCGCGACACGCGTGAGCCGGCTGTTGGTGAAGTCGCCCATGATGTCGCGCCTGCCGGTGAAGATCAGAAGCGCGATCATCGGCAACGGCAGCGCAATGCTTAGCACGACCTGACTGACGACCAGTGCATTCGTTGCGTTGACGCCGAGCGCAACAACGATAAAGGCGGGCACCATGGTCGCGAGCCTGCGTATCCAGATCGGAATGCGGAAGCCGACGAAGCCCTGCATGATCATTTGCCCGGCCATGGTCCCGACCGTCGAGGCCGATATGCCTGAGACAATGAGCGACAGCAAAAACACCGCCGCTGCCGCGGTGCCAAGCAGCGGGGTCAGCGTGAGATAGGCGGTTTCAATTTCCGCGACTTCGGGGTGTCCGGCATGGAACGCGCTCGACGCCATCATCACCATTGCGATGTTGACGAGGCCGGCAAGCGTAAGCGCGATGATGACTTCGCGATTGGAGAATCGCAGCACCAGTCGCCGCTCGCTGTCGCTGTGCACCGGCATGCGGGTTTGCGTCAACCCGGAATGCAGGTAGACCGCGTGGGGCATTACGGTTGCCCCGATGATGCCGACGGCAAGCAGCAGCGCTTGCCCGTCGGCGATTTCCGGCACGACCATGTGCACGGCTGCCGTGGTCCAGTCGATCGGCGCAATGAACATCTCGACGATGTAACAGAGCGCAATGACGGTCACCATGGCGCCGATGATCAGCTCGATCGGCCGGAAGCCGAAACGCTCTAACATCAGCAGGCCATAGGTCAGGATCGCGGTCACCACCATTCCGGCCAAGAGCGGCATGTGAAACAGCAGCGACAGCCCGATCGCGCCGCCCAGGAATTCGGCGAGATCGGTGGCCATGGCGGCAATCTCGCTGACGCCCCACATCGCCAGCACGATCGGTCCCGGAAAGTGATCGCGGCACATCTCGGCCAGATTGCGACCGGTGACAATACCGAGCTTGGCCGAAAGCGCCTGGAACAGCATCGCGATCAGATTGGCGAGCACGACCACCCATAGGAGTCCGTAGCCGTATTTCGCGCCGGCCTGGATGTTGGTGGCGAAGTTGCCCGGGTCCACGTAGGCGATCGAAGCGATAACGGCGGGACCGGCGAAAGCCGAGTAGCCGCGCCAGCCGCCGCCCTCTCCGGCGAGCACCTGGCGCGCGACGGCAACCGTGCGTTCGGACAGCGAACCTCTTCGGTCTTTCAAATTGGCCATATCGGCAGGCATGAAGCACTAACTTGAAAGTGTAGCATTGGTTACATCATAGGGATGCAACCAATTGGCGTCAATGGTTACAAAGTGTAGCCCAGGCTATATTTTGACACGGCGAGAAAAGTGTGTTCACGGCAGCGGAGGAAACGACGGGTCGTTTACGAAAACAGGGCCTCGGCGATGGCCGAAACGGCAAGACGCAGGAGCGAACGCACGGCCGAAAAGCTGCCCGCGGAGGGAACGCAGGCACGCCGTTTCGGCAAGACGCGCTCGGCGCAATCGACTGCGTTGCTGGAGGACTATGTCGAGCTGATCGCGGATCTGCTGAAGAGCGCCGGCGAGGCGCGGCCTACAGATATCGCGCGGCGGCTCGGCGTGTCGCATGCCACCGCCGTCAAGACAATTGCGCGCCTGAAACGGGCCGGTTTGGCGACCGCTCGGCCCTATCGCGGGGTGTTTCTCACCGAGAAGGGCGATGCGCTCGCCGATCGGGTCCGCGTCCGCCACCGGCTTGTGGTCGATGTGCTTTCAGCTTTGGGGGTTCCGACCGAGGCGGCCGAGGCCGACGCCGAGGGTATCGAACACTACGTTTCGGAGACGACGCTGAAGGCGTTCGCGCACTTCCTGAAGTCGCAGGAGTAACTTACGCCGCGTGATCGGTAAGCGCGTCGACAATGCCGTCAACGATCTCCTCGACCAGCAGCTTGTCGTCGCCTTCGCCCATGACGCGGATCACGGGTTCCGTTCCCGACGGCCGCACCACCAGCCGGCCGTGGCCGTTGAGGCGCTGTTCGCCGTCTTCGATGACTGACCGCACCTTGGAGTTTTCCAGCGGCTTGCCGTCGCGATAGCGCACATTCTTGAGCACCTGCGGCAACGCCGCAAAGCGATGGCACACTTGCGACACCGGCTTGTCCTGCTTCTTCACCACCGCAAGGATCTGTAACGCAGCGACGAAGCCGTCGCCGGTGGTCGTGAAATCGGAAAGAATGATGTGACCGGACGGCTCGCCGCCGACGTTGTAGCCCTGCTCTCGCATACATTCGAGCACATAGCGGTCGCCGACCGGCGTGCGCACCAGCGACAGCTTCAGCGACTGCAGGTGACGCTCGAGCGCCAGATTGGACATGACCGTAGCGACGACGCCAGGCTTGGTGAGCAACCCATCGTCGCGCCAGCTTTCCGCAATCACCGCCAGAAGCTGGTCGCCATCGACAATATGTCCTTGCTCATCGGCGATCACGACGCGATCGGCGTCGCCGTCGAGCGCAATGCCGATGTCGGCGCGCATTTCACGCACTTTGCGGCACAGCGCGTCGGGCGCCGTCGAACCGCATTCGCGGTTGATGTTGAAGCCGTCGGGCTCGACGCCGATCGGGATGACGTCGGCGCCCAGCTCCCAGAGCGCGTCCGGCGCCACCCGGTAACCGGCGCCGTTGGCGCAATCGATCACGACGCGCAGGCCTTCGAGCGAGAGGTTGCGCGGCAGCGTCCGCTTGGCGAATTCTATATAGCGGTCATGTACGCCGTCGATCCGCTTGGCGCGGCCGAGTTCGCGGCCTTTGGCCAGTTGTTTGGTAATGTCCGCGTCGATCAGCCGCTCAATATTTTGCTCGACCTCGTCGGAAAGTTTGTAGCCGTCCGGGCCGAACAGCTTGATGCCGTTGTCGTCAAACGGGTTGTGCGACGCCGAGATCATCACGCCGAGATCGGCGCGCATCGAGCGCGTCAGCATGGCGACGGCCGGCGTCGGCATCGGCCCGAGCAGCAGCACATCCATGCCGACCGAGGTGAAGCCCGCGACCAGCGCGGTCTCGATCATGTAACCGGAAAGCCGGGTGTCCTTGCCGATCACCACCCGATGGCGATGCTCGCCGCGACGGAACACAAGCCCGGTCGCTTGTCCAGTCTTGAGGGCCAATTCCGGAGTGATCACGCCATTGGCGCGGCCACGAATGCCGTCAGTACCAAAATACTTGCGGGCCATGATCCCCACCGCCTACCATTTCAGGCGGGGATAGTAACGCCTTCGCCCTAATGTCCGCCTCAAAAAATATTCAATAATCTTACCGCACCGCGGAACCCTTTATTTGTCGTGTCGGCATTTGCCATAACGGCAATAATTCACGTATTGTATCAATAGGTTGACGGGGCATGAGAAAAAGCCATCCCGGCACCCCGTTATGCGAGAAAGCTACCGTACCGCTTGTCGCCCGGCCCCTAGGGCCGTCGCTTATCGCGGGCGCTATGGGGCGGCTGGACGATCGCGACCGGATCGGAAGCCGGAAACGTTTCCTCAAGCCCGAGATCGAGCGTGTCGTCGAGCTCTTCCTTCCACCGTTCCAGCCGCTTGCGGCGGCGGGTGGCGGGGTCCTTGTCATCCCGCGCGATCCCGCCGCGATCGGCCCGCAGCGCTTCGCTTCTATTCCATTCGTCCATCATGTCGCAGATCCTGGGCGTGAAAACCTTCGACCGACAAACGCGCGTGCTGCCACAGGTGTTCCAGCATTGGGAGCAACCGCCTCGTCTGTGCTATCGAGTAAGCCACGTGCGTGTCAGGGCCGGGACAGCCATGAAAACCATGACTTGCATCGAGGATCTGCGGCAGGCCGCGCGCCGCCGGGTGCCACGCTCGTTCTTCGAATACGCCGAATCCGGCTCTTATGCCGAACAGACGCTTAAGGCCAACCGCACCGATCTCGAGGCCCTGAAGCTGCGACAGCGCATCCTCGTCGACGTCTCTTCGCGCCGCATGGAAACGACCATACTTGGGGAGCCGGCTTCGCTGCCGCTCGCCTTGGCGCCGATCGGGATGTGCGGCATGCAGCACGGCGATGGCGAGATACTGGCCTGCCGTGCCGCCCATGCGGCCGGAATACCCTTCACCCTTTCGACGATGTCGATTTGTTCGATCGAGGATGTCGCGGGGGCAGTCGACAAGCCATTCTGGTTCCAGCTCTACGTCATGAAGGATCGCGGCTTCGTGCGCTCACTGATCGAGCGGGCGGCAGCGGCCAAATGCAGCGCGCTGGTGCTCACGGTCGATCTGCAAATCCTCGGCCAGCGGCACCGCGATATCAAAAACGGCCTGAGCGTTCCGCCGGAAATCCGCATCAGGAATCTGATCGACATTGCCACCAAGCCGGCTTGGGCGCTCAGCGTAGCGCGCGGCAAACGCAAGACCTTCGGAAATCTTGCCGGCTACGTCAAAGGCACCAAGGACGTGCAGTATCTGGCGCGCTGGACCGCCGATCAGTTCGACCCGACCATGAACTGGAAGGACGTTGAATGGATTGCCGGCGTCTGGCCGGGGAAACTCATCCTCAAAGGCATCCTCGATGTCGAAGACGCGCGCACTGCGGCGAAGACTGGTGCGGCAGCTTTAGTGGTGTCGAACCACGGCGGCCGCCAGCTCGACGGCGCGCCATCCTCGATTTCGGCCTTGCCGCCGATCGTCGATGCGGTCGGTTCGTCGATCGAAGTGCTGTTCGATGGCGGTATCCGCTCCGGCCAGGACATCATGCGCGCCGTCGCGCTCGGCGCGCGGGCCTGCCTTTCGGGCCGTGCCTATGTCTACGGGCTTGGCGCCGGCGGGCAGGCCGGTGTTGCCCGCGCGATCGAGATCATGCGCAATGAACTCAGCGTCAGCATGGCTCTGACCGGAATGACAAGCATCAAAGAGATCGATCGCCGCGTCATCGTCAGCTGATCGTCATCTTGAGTGGCCGCTAAAGCGGCCCCTCATTCTTCCTTATAGCCGTAACCCGGTATGTTGCCGCTTGCGCCATAATATTTGTACGGCAGGAATTTCCCCGACATGGTGAGTTTCACCCGGTCGCCTTTGGGATCGGGCTGGCGTTCCAGCAACAAGTCAAAGTCGATGGCCGACATGATGCCGTCGCCGAACTCCTCCTCGATCAGCGCCTTTAAGGCCGGGCCGTTGACCATCACCAGCTCGTAGAAGCGGTAGATCAAGGGATCGGTGGGCGGCATCGGCGTGCCGCGGTACGGCACCTCGTTGAGCAGCGCTTCCTCGCCTTTGCTCAGCCCAAACAGCTCGGCGGCCTTGGCCGCCTGCGGTTTGGTCAATTTCATCTGGCCCAACACCGCGCCGGTGATCAAAAGCGGCGACATGCCGCCGATCGCGCTGCAAATGTGTTTCCAGCTCCAGCCCTTTTCACGCTTGATGCCGAGCATTTTCTCGGTAAGTCCGGCACGCGTCATGGACGACCTCCTGTCGCTTGGGTGCGTTCGTGCGCTTGCTTGCACGCAGCGCGACGGGAGCAAGGGCCGTGCCACAGCGGCCCGCCGGAGAGCGGCGCGGCCGCATAGGCTAGCTCACATCGGCGGATTGACGCCGTCATGCCCGACGGTGATGAATTGCGGTTCAAGCGTACCGTCGGGAAGCTTTTTTGCGGCGACGAATACCTTTTCGCCCGGCTTGAGGTCGGCGGTTGATCCTGGAACGAACATAACGACCTCAACATTCGCCGGAATGATGAATTTCTTTTCGCCGTTCTTGTACTTCAACACCAGTTCCTTGCCATCGGCGGATGCCACCGCGCTGTCGATGTTGCCATTCGTCATGGTGCTGTTCGGCATCAGGTCCCAAGGCCGGTGGCCTTCGCCGGTGCCGCGCATCGCCTCGGGGAAGATGTGGATTTCTACGGCCTTCTGCGTGCCGTCCGGCAGCGGCATCGCGGTAATGCCGACGAAACCGCCCTGTTTCACGTCGGCGACCGACTTCTTCTCGAGACCCCTAACCGCAACGTTTTCCGGCAGTTTCATCGTCATGGTCGCGCCGTCGCGCGTTTTCACGGTCAAAGTCTGGCCATCGAGGCTTTCGATCGCGCCGCGCAGGCGCACGAATTGCGGTTGCTGCGCAACAGCCATAGATGAAGCGAAGACAAGCGCAACGGCGCCCGCACTGATTGTCCAAAATTTCATCTGCCCGTTCTCCGACCAAGTACCCGCGCCCCTGCCGCGGACGATATCGGATGTCTTTTACGCGCGGCACACACAACTACGCCGCCGCAGACACAACTGCGTTATCCTGCGGCCGTTTGCGGCAAAGCGCCGAGATCGGCTTCGACCAAGGCGCGCAATTCCGATGTTACCGCGGGGGTTTTGCCGAACCACAGGGCAAAGCCCCGCACCGCCTGATGCAACAGCATGCCAAGCCCATCGGCAGTGCGCAGACCGCGCGCGTTTGCTGTCACAAGCAATGGCGTGAGTACCGGTGCATAGACAAGATCGGCCACGATGGTCTGGCCGGGGAACCGCGCCAGGTCGATGGCGAGCGCGGGCTGTCCCTGCATGCCAAGCGTCGTGGTGTTGACGAGCAGCGTTGCATCGCTGAGCCTGGCGCCCGCTAGATCCCAGCCCAGTGCATCGACGCGCGTGCCGAACTGTCGCCGCAAAGTTTCGGCCCGGCCGAGCGTGCGGTTAAGAACAATGATTCGTTCCGCACCGCGCGCCAGCAACCCGTAGACGACGGCGCGCGCCGCGCCGCCAGCCCCGAGCACCACGGCTTTGTTCAATCGACTATCCCAGCCAGGGGCGCAGGCGTCGAGATTATCCAAAAACCCTTCGACGTCGGTGTTGGTCGCGCGCAACACGCCGTCCTCGAGCCAGAGCGTATTGACCGCACCAACGGCGCGCGCCCGCTCGTCGGGTTGCGAAAGCGCTAGCGCCGCCTCTTTGTGCGGCACGGTTACGTTGGCGCCGACATAACCGCGGTCGGCGAGCGATTTGACAAACGATGCAAATTCCTCGCGCGGTACCAGCTCGCGCCGATATTCGCCGGCAATGCCGTAAAGCTTAAGCCAATAATTGTGAATGAGCGGCGAGCGCGAATGTTCGACCGGCCAGCCGATAACGCAGGCCGCGCGGTTCGTCGTCGTCACGCCTCGTCCGCCACGGGATTACGCAACACGCCGATCTCCGGACACTCAAACTCGACAACGTCGCCCGGCTTGAGCCAGACCGGCGGTTCGGTTTTCGGGCCCTTTTTGACCGGCGTGCCGGTGGAGATGATATCTCCCGGTTTCAGCGTCATGAACGTGGTGATGTAGACGATCAGGTCGGCGAACGAGAAGATCATGCTCTCGGTGGTGTCGTCTTGCGTGATCTCGCCGTTCTTGCGCACGATGAGGTGCAGCGGCTTGGTCAGATCGATGGCGGTTTCGATCCATGGGCCTATGCTGCCAGTGGCGTCGAAATTCTTGCCCTGGGTGACGTTGAATTTGCCGTGGCGAATCCAGTCGCGGATCGTGCCTTCGTTGCACAAGGTGAGACCGGCAATCACGCCAAGCGCGTCTTCCTTGGCGACGTGCTTGCATTCCTTGCCGATCACCATGGCGATCTCGCCCTCGTAGTCGAGTTCGGGTGAGATCTTGGGCCGGATCAGGGCCTGACCGTGCCCGACCAGCGAATTCGGCGCGCGGTAGAACATGCTCGGATACTTCGGGCGATCGGTGAAATCATAATCCTGTATGCGGTCGGCATAATTGATACCGATGCAAAGGATTTTTTCCGGGGCCGTGAGCGGCGGCAACAGCTCGACTTCGGTGAGCGGCACGTCGGCGCGTACGCCATCGACGGCGGCTTTGGCCTCGTCGAGCGCTTGGGCGCGAAACACTTCGAGGAGCGTAGCGAAGCGGCTCAACCGGCCCCGCAGATCGACGATGCCGTCGCCGACGACGGCGCCGAAGCTCGGCCGGCCACGCAGGTTATAGCTTGCAAGCCGCATATCGCACCTCCCTCGCGCGATGTGTTAGAAGTCGGCGCAGCAACCGTCAACGGCGAGCAGCCATGCCAATCCGGAAGCCCACCTTCGATCCTCCCTTCAACGTCGTGCGCGCGAGTCACGTCGAGCTTGGAGTGACCGATCTCGGGCGTTCGCGCGCCTTTTATGTCGATTGCCTTGGGCTCCTGGTCAGCGATGAAACTAAGGATGCGCTGTACCTGCGCGGCATCGAGGAGCGCAACCATCACTCGATCGTGCTGCGGCGCGCACGCGTGCCCGAGGTGTATGCGCTTGGCTACAAGCTTGCTAGTGAGGAAGATCTCGACCGCGCTACGTTCTGGTTCGGCCGCCGCAACCTGCCGACCGCGTTCCCGGACTTGCCGCATAAGGGCCGGACGCTGCGTACTGCGGACGTTCTCGGCATGCCGCTCGATCTCTACGCCCGGATGGACCAGTCCGAGAGCATGCTGCAGCAGTACACGACGCATCTTGGTGCGCGCATCCAGCGGATCGATCATCTCAACTGCTTCACGCCCAATGTCCAGGCGAGCTACGACTTCTATAACGAGCTTGGCTTCAGGCTCACCGAGTACACCGAGACCGACGGCGACGACGGCAAGCTTTGGGCGGTATGGATGCATCGCAAGGGCAACGTTCACGACCTTGCTTTCACCAACGGCGTCGGCCCGCGGCTGCATCATATCGGGGTGTGGACGGCGGGCGTGCTCGACATCATTCACATCTGCGATGTGATGGCGACCAGCGGCTATCTCGACAACATGGAGCGCGGTCCGGGCCGGCACGGCATCTCCAATGCTTTCTTCCTCTATATACGCGATCCCGATGGCCATCGGGTTGAGCTGTTTACCTCCGACTATCTCACCGTCGATCCCGATCACGCCCCGATCCGCTGGTCGCTGACCGACCCGCGCCGGCAGACCCTGTGGGGGCATCCGGCGCCGGCGTCGTGGTTCAACGAAGGCTCGGTGTTCTCCGGCGTCGTGCCGCGCGAGCCGGTGCTTGCCGCGCAGCCGATCGTGGCGATGTAGGTCTACCGGCCGGCCTTGCGAGGCACGCCAACCAGCACCGAGGCCAGGGCGCAAACCGCTAGGGCTGTTGCTATCAGCAGCGCGGTTCGTGCCCCCGGCAAAAACCCCGCGGGTCCGCCCAACAATGATCCAAACAGTGCGACGCCAAGCACACTGCCAGTCTGGCGCATGGCATTAAGCGCGCCTGACGCGATGCCGGAATATTTTTTGGCGGCGCTGCCGAGCAGCGTTGAGGTTAGCGGCGGCACCAGCAGGCCAACGCCGGCGCCAAGCGTGATGAGCTGTGCTGCCAGCGACGCGTAGCTTGCGCCTTGTTCGATCCACAACAAGCCGACACAGCTTGCGGCCATGGTCGCAAGGCCGGTGGCGATTGTTGCCCGAGCGCCAATCGCGCGTGTGACGCCTGCGGCGAGCAGATTGGTCACAAGAATTGCTGCCATCATCGGCACGAATGCCATGCCGGTCCAAAACGGCGAATAATGATTGAGCCGTTGGAAATAGAGGCTGAATACGAAGATCAGCCCGTAGGCTCCGACATTGACGAGAAGTCCGGCGAGCGATGTGGCGCTGAACGCGGGCGTGCGGAACAGCGACAGCGGCAGCATCGGAGCCTGCGACTTGAACTCAATCGCCAGGAACAGCGCGGCCGAAGCGAGAAAGGCGGCGAATCCGGCGAGAACAAATGCGTCGGTCCAGCCGCGCTGTCCGCCTTCAATCATCGAGGCGACGAGGCAGCCGAGCGCCAGCACCGCGGTCGTCTGCCCCGGCAAATCAAGCCGGCGCGCCGATGAGCGCATGGTGTCGCCGGCGTAACGCCACGTCAGCCACATTCCAGCAAGACCGATGGGCAGATTGATCAGAAAGATGCTGCGCCAGCCGACGAGCGCAATCAGCGCACCGCCGACAAGAGGGCCCGCGGTCAGCGAGAAACTTGCGCCCGCGGCCCAGATGCCGACCGCCCAATGGCGCTCCGACTCATTGGGGTAGGCGTGGTTCAACAGCGCCAGTGAATTTGGTACCAGAACCGCCGCGCCGATGCCCTGGCATAGCCGGGCAACAATCAGGACCCAGAGAGTCGGCGCGAGCGCGCAGGCCAGCGAAGCGAGCACGAAGATCGCGAAACCCGCGATGAAAGACCCTTCTGGCGCCGACCCGGTCGCCAAGCGCGCCGGCGGTGAGAATGAACGCCGCGAAGGTGATGGTGTAAGCGTTGACGATCCACTGCAGGTCGGCGAGCGAGCCGCCGTAAGAGGCGCCGATGCTGTTGATCGCCACGTTGACGATGGTCACGTCAAGCTGGACCACCACGTATCCGAGGCTCATAGCCGCGAGCGTGAGCGATCTGGCAAACCGTGGCGCGCCGGCGTGCGGTTGACGGATTTTGTCCTGCGCATGCAGGACGGAGACGTTTCGCGGCAGGGCGGAGATGTTCATCAGTCGGCTCCCGGTTTCGCCGGTAGATAACGCCGGCAAGCGCGGAACGCGCGCTCCATCGCTTCGGGAACCTCCGAAGTGTCATTGCTGGAACTCGCCGACCAACGCGCCTATGTTTTGTGGGCCATGAACGGAGCTCACCCCGCCGTTTCCGAAATCGCCGCGCTGGTCGGCAATCCCGCGCGCGCCAACATTCTGATGGCGCTGGCGGACGGGCGCGCCTTGACGGCGAGCGAGCTTGCCTACGCGGCCGGCGTATCGCCGCAGACAACCAGCGAGCATCTCGCCAAGCTGCGCGAGGCGAACCTGCTCGCGATGACCAAACAGGGCCGGCATTCCTACTTCCGGCTCTCGTCGCCGAAGATCGCGCGCATGATCGAAAGCATCATGGTCGTAGCCGCCGACGGGCCGCAGCGTTATCGGCCGCGCTGGAACGGCGACGATCAGTTGCGCACCGCGCGGACCTGCTACGACCATATCGCCGGACGTCTCGGCGTGGCGCTCACCGACGCGCTCACGCACCACAAGCACGTCGTCCTCACCGACGACGGCGGCATGGTGACCCGCGCCGGCGAGAAATTTTTGGCCGGGTTCGGCATCAGTCTTCAAGACGCCAGAGAGGGCCGTCGCACGTTCTGCAGGCCGTGCCTCGACTGGAGCGAGCGGCGGCCGCACCTTGCCGGCGCCTTGGGCGCGGCGCTGGCCGACCGCTGCTTCGAGCTGGGCTGGATCGCGCGCATTCGGGACTCCCGTGCGCTGAGGATTTCAGCGAAGGGCGAACGCGGGTTCGTGGACGCGTTTGGAATTTTTTTGAATGCTGAGCAGCCGATGACGCGTGGCGAAGGTGCGACTGCTGATAAGCAGAAAGTCTCGGCTTAGCGACTTGGCCGAATTGGGAATGGCGGATAAAGGAGCAAGTATTGGGCTCAAGATCTCAAGCTTCCACGCGCCGTCGCAGCTCCAATTCGGCCTCCAGCGTTTGGATATTTTCGAACAGCCGCTCGGTGGAGAGACGCAGGAAGTAAAAGCCGAAGGTCGGGTTTTGGTAATAAAGCTGCTCGACCTGTTCGTAGGTGATCGCCAGCACCTTGCCCGCCTCGATGCATTCGAGTGTCGCCGTACGCCGATTGTCCGGCGCCAGGAAGCCGAGTTCCCCGACGACCTGCGCAGGCTCAAGCTCGATACCCAACTCGACGAGCAGGTAGCGTCCGCTCACGGTGCAAAACATCTCGTCCGCCAGCTCGCCTTTCGCAAACAGGATATCGCCCTTGCGGTAATGGCGTTCCGACATGAACGGCTTCAGCCAGTCCATCGAGGCGTGTCCCCGGATCGCTTCGCGCACGTTGCCGATCAGAACTATCATCTGATAGAGGCGATAGCTGTTGAGCGGCAACGCGAACCCCTGAAACAGCAGCGGCAGCCACGCATGCGAGGCGGCGTAGAAGGCGACGAGGGCGCAATTCGTTACGATGGCGAGGATACGCAGCGGTACCATCGTTTTGGTCGATGCGGTCGCTACGATGAATAGCGATGCGCCGCTGTTGAATAGGTCGCTCCAATGCATAGTCGCTCTCCGCCGCTATCGGCCGGCTGTTAATTTCGACTGGTGATGCGAACTCCGACGGCGTAATTTCCCGGACTCGGCCGGCTGGGACTTGTTAGCTCCACCGGCCCTGGGACACGCGTAATGTTGAAAGGCGCATTTTCCAATCTTGACGATTATAGCGCGCCAATTCGCCGCTTCGGAGCATTGCGGCTCGCACGATACCTGGTCCTCGCCATCGGCCTCATGGCCATGGCGGCGCTCACCGAGCCTAATCTGCGGGCCGTCGCTGGTCTCTGGCTAAACCTCTGTCTGTGGTGCTGCCTCATCTATTTTGCGGTCGAGACCGCAATGGGGATCAATGCGGCCCGGCGCGAGGGCAAGGCATGGCAGTATCTCTTGTCGTTGTCGGGGATTGTCGGAACTGTGCGCCGTGTTTCCGGTGCCGATTGCGCTTGCCTGCGGGACGCCGCCAGAAACGGCCTGGCTGTTCGCGTCGTTGTGGGTGCTCAAGCTGGCGCAAAATTCGCCCGGTTTCGCCCAGCTCGGACGCGTCTTCGTGCTGGAGGCCAAGCCGCTCGCGAGCGTCCTGGTCCTGTTCCTGATCGTTCTGTTTTTGGCGTCCGCGGCCATGCATGTGGTCGAGCGCAACGAGCAGCCGTCGGCGTTCGGCACCTTGCCGTCGTCGCTGTGGTGGGCGGTGGTCACGCTGACGACGACCGGCTACGGCGACGTGGTTCCACATACCGGGCTCGGCCGTCTGCTCGGCGCCGGCGTAATGATCTGCGGCATCGCCACGTTCGGGTTGTGGACCGGTATTCTGGCAACTGGTTTCGCGGCCGAGCGGCGGCGGCGGAACTTCATCGAGACCTGGGACGTCGTCAGCAAGGTGCCGTTCTTTCAGTCGCTCGATCCTTCCGCGATCACCGAAATTACCCACATGTTGCGCCGGGTGGAAGTGCCGGAGCGAACCGCGGTCATTCGCCGCGGCAGGGTAGGGGATTGCATGTATTTCATTGCCGCCGGCGAGGTGGAGGTCGACGTGATGCCGACGCCGGTCAGGCTCGGCGAGGGTGCATTCTTTGGCGAGCTTGCGTTGCTCGGCGACATGACCCGTACCGCGAATGTCTCGACGACCAAGGCATCGACGCTGCTGGTGCTGGACCTCGCCGATTTCCGCACCTTGATGGCCCATCATTCCGAGCTAGCCCGCGCCATCGACGCCGAGGCGAAACGACGCCTCGGCGATATTCAGCGCCGACGTGAACTGCATCTGCACGGCGGCATCGCGCCACTCTGAACCTCAGCTTGATGAAGGAAATATGACCATCGCTCTCAACGAAACGCACGATCCGGCGCGGCGAAGTTTTGTCGAAAGCGCCAATGCGCCCGGCAACGATTTCCCGATCCAGAATCTTCCATTCGGCGTGTTTCGGCCGGCTGCAGAGCAGCAGCCGCGGGTCGGCGTCGCCATCGGTGATCAGATACTCGATGTTGCCGCGGCGGGACCGTCATTTAAGGGGCTGGCCGCAGAAGCCGCGGCGCAAGCTTGCGCTGCGCCTACGCTCAATCACCTGATGTCGCTCGGCCCGCAGGCGGCATCGGCGCTCCGGCTGGCGGTGTCGCGCGTGCTCAGCGCCCACGGCGGCGATAACGGCTTGCGCCGTCATCTCACACCGATGGCGCAGGCGGAGTTGCTTCTACCGGTAGCGATCGGGGATTTCACCGATTTCTACGCCTCGGTTTTCCACGCCACCAATGCCGGCCGCGCCTTCCGCCCGGAGAATCCGCTCCTGCCGAACTACAAATATGTGCCGGTCGCCTATCACGGCCGCAGTTCATCGGTCCGCGTCAGCGGTACGCCAGTGAAGCGCCCAAAGGGTCAGCGCAAGCCGATGGATCAGGCGGTTCCTGATTACGGTCCGTCGCGAAACATGGATTTCGAGCTGGAGCTCGGAATGTATATCGGCACCCCGACCGACCTCGGCGACACCGTGCCGATTGCGAAAGCCGCCGAACACATTTTCGGTTTTTGTCTGCTCAACGACTGGTCGGCGCGCGACGTGCAGGCGTGGGAATACCAGCCGCTCGGCCCTTTCCTCGGCAAGAATTTCGCCACCACGGTCTCGCCATGGGTGGTGACGCAGGAAGCGCTGGCGCCGTTTCGCATTCCGGCATTCACGCGGCCGCAGGGCGATCCCGAACCGCTGCCGCATCTTGCCGACGCGGACGATCGCGCGCATGGCGGCTTCGACATCACGCTCGAGGCGTATCTGGCGACCGAGGCCATGCGGCGCGGCGGGATGCCGCCAAAGCGGCTGACGCAGACTTCGTTCGCGACCACCTACTGGACGTTCGCGCAAATGGTCGCGCATCACACCTCCAACGGCTGCAATCTCGCGACCGGCGATCTGATCGGCTCGGGCACCGTGTCCGGTCCGGAGAAATCGAGCTGGGGGAGTCTGCTTGAACTCACCGCGCGCGGCCGCGAGCCGATCGAGCTGCAGAGCGGCGAACAGCGCGGCTTCATTGAAGACGGCGACGAAATCATCTTCCGCGGCTTTGCGCAAAAGCCAGGTTATCCGCGCATCGGCTTTGGCGAATGCCGCGCCGTTGCCATCGTCATTGCCCGCGCGAGGGCCTCGAATGATGCCCGCCGAAACGCCCCGGCCGTCGCCCTTCGAGGCTCGCTTCGTCGCACCTCAGGGTAACGGAACAAATTTCTGCGGAACCCACTTCTGCAAGCGTTTTCCGGTATCGACTTCGCCAGTGTAGAGATTGCCGCGGGAATCGAACTTGGCGGCGTGGACCCAGTGAAATTCACCAGCGTTGCGCCCCGGCCGGCCATAGCTGTGGACGATCATGCCGTCGTTGCGCCGCACAGTCTCGATGACATTGTTGGTGCCGTCGATCAGAACGAAATATTTTTGCTTCTTGTCGAGCGGGGAAAACGTCAGCCCCCAGGCGGAGCCGGGTCCGCGCGTGGTCTTGTTGAAGACGAACTGCTGCACGAACGTGCCATCCTTGCGAAACACCTGCACGCGATTGTTGGTGCGGTCACAGACGTAAACCAGCCCGTCTTTCGCCAGCGCAATGCAATGCACCGGGTTGGCGAACTGCGGCGACTCGGGATTGTAGGCCGGCAAGTTTTCGTCAGTGGGCGGTTTGCCGTAGGCGCCCCAGATGCGCTTGATTTCGCCGCTGTCGCCGTCGAGCACGGCCACGCGGTGGTTGCCGTAGCCGTCGGCGGCGTAGATTTCGTTTGCCCGCGGGTCGATTTCCAGCGCCGCGACCATGCCGAATTGGCTCAGATCCGCGCTGCTGGTCAACGGCCCGCTCTTGCCGATTTGTTTGACGAATTTGCCGTCGGTGCTGAACTTCAGCACCATGTTGTCGCCCTTGCCGTTGCCGCTCAGCCAGACAAAGCCCTTGTTGTCGACCAGAATGCCGTGCTCCTGCAGCGGCCAGTCGTAGCCGAGATTTTCGCCCGGACCGCCCCACGATTTCACCACGTCGCCCGACTGATTGAACACCAGCACCGACGGCGCCGGCACGCAGCACTTCGAGCGCGGCGGATCGAGCGTGGCGCCTTTCTCATCGTCGGTCAGCGAGCGCGGCCGCTGAAACACCCAGATGTTGTCCTGGGCATCGATCGAGATGCCGCCGACCTGCCCGAGAATCCAGTTGTTCGGTAGCGGCTTCGGCCAATACGGATCGACCCTGAACGCCGGGCCCCTGGGCGTGGGCTGCCCCGCTGCCGAACAGCAGTAGGCAAAAAGCCGATGATCGTCCATAGCCATGAGCGCTGGAGTTTCATTTGCTCTTCCTTTTGCTCAATGAATCTCCGGCTCCGCGATCGGCGCACGGCCTTCGAGAAAGTCGAAGTCGCAGCCTTCGTCGGCCTGGCCGATGTGCTGCGAATACATCGCGCCATAGCCGCGCGCGTAACGCGGCGGCGGCGGTTTCCACGCCGCTTGCCGGCGCGCCAGCTCTTCGTCGCCGACGTGCAGGTGGATTTTCCGCGCCGCGACGTCAATCTCGATGTCGTCGCCGGTCTGCACCAGTGCGAGCGGTCCGCCGACAAAACTCTCCGGCGCCACATGCAGGATGCAGGCGCCGTAGCTCGTGCCGCTCATGCGCGCATCCGAAATACGCACCATGTCGCGCACGCCGGCCTTGAGAAGCTTCTTCGGGATCGGCAGCATGCCCCATTCCGGCATGCCGGGGCCGCCCTTGGGGCCCGCGTTCTTGAGCACCAGAACGTGGTCGGGCGTTACGTCGAGGTCGTCGCGCTCGACCTCGCGCGCCATGTGGTCGTAATTCTCGAACGCGATCGCCTTGCCGCGATGCTGCAGAAAGCGCGGATCGGCGGCGGCAGGTTTCATCACGCAGCCGCGCGGCGCCAGATTGCCGGTCAGCACCGCGGTCGCGCCTTCGGGATAAAGCGGCGCCGACAGCGCGTGGATCACGTCGGGCAGATGCACTTTGCTGCCGGCAATGTTGTCGCCGAGCGTGCGGCCGGTGACGGTGACGCAGGAAAGATCGAGCAGGTCTCGCATCTCGCCCATCAGCGCGCGCAATCCGCCGGCATAGAAAAAATCCTCCATCAGATATTTGCCCGACGGCGTGATGTTGGCGATCACCGGCACTTGCCGGGAAATCTCATCGAAACGCTGCATAGTCAGGGAGATGCCAGCGCGGCGCGCCATGGCGATGACGTGGATGATGGCATTGGTCGAGCCGCCCAGCGCCATGTGCACGCGGATGGCATTGTCGAAAGCCGCCGGCGTCAAAATCTGCTCCGGCGTCAGGTCCTCCCACACCATGTCGACGATGCGGCGGCCGGCGGCGGCGCACATCCGCGGATGATTGGCGTCCGGCGCCGGAATCGACGAGGCGCCGGGCAGTGACAGTCCCAGCGCTTCGGTGATCGCCATCATGGTCGCCGCCGTGCCCATCACCATGCAGGTGCCGAACGAACGCGCGATGCCGCCTTCGATCTCGTTCCATTCGGCGTCGCCGATATTGCCGGCGCGTTTTTCGTCCCAGTATTTCCAGACGTCGGAGCCGGAGCCCAGCGTGTGGCCGCGCCAGTTGCCGCGCAGCATCGGGCCGGCCGGCACGTAGATCGCCGGCAGCCCCATCGAGATCGCGCCCATGATCAGGCCGGGCGTGGTCTTGTCGCAGCCACCCATCAGCACCGCGCCGTCAATCGGGTGGCTGCGCAACAGTTCCTCGCACTCCATGGCGAGGAAATTGCGGTACAGCATGGTCGACGGTTTGACGAACGGCTCGGCGAGCGACATCGCCGGCAGCTCGATGGGAAAGCCGCCGGCCTGCAACACGCCGCGTTTGACCTCTTCGGCGCGCTCACGCAAATGGCCGTGGCAGGCGTTGATGTCGCTCCAGGTGTTGAGAATGCCGATGACCGGTTTGCCAACCCAATCGGCGCGGTCATAGCCCATTTGCCGAAGCCGCGAGCGATGGCCGAACGCGCGCAGATCGTCGCGGCCGAGCCAGCGATAGCTGCGCAATTGTTCCGGCGACTTTTTTCTCGGCGATGTCATAAAGGCTCTCGGTTGTGCCGCGGCATGGGCTACGCGAATTTGATCGGACTAACGTAGCAAAGACGCCGCGCGGCTCGTACAGTCGGCCGGAGGCAACTTGCCGCTATACATCGGGAAACGGTCATGAACGAGCAAATTCAACCTCCCAGGGGCGCGCCGTTGTTTAATCCGTGGACGCCCGAGTTTATCGCCGATCCGTATCCCTTCTATCATCAGCTGCGGGCGGCCGAGCCGATGCATCTCACCCCGCTCGGCTTTCACGTCGCCAGCCGGCATGCCGACGTCACCACGATCCTGCGCGACAAGCGCTTTGGGAAGGATTTCATCGGCCGCATGAGCCGGCGTCATGGGCCGCAGATCATGGAAGAACCGGTCTATCGCAGCATGAGCCATTGGATGCTGCAACTGGATCCGCCCGACCATGGCCGCTTGCGCGGCCTCGTCGTGCGCGCCTTTACCGCGCGGCGGATAGAGGACATGCGGCCGCGCATTCAAGCGATCGTCGATGCGATCATCGATCGGGTCGCGCCGCGCGGCCACATGGACCTGATCGCCGACTTTGCCTTCCGCCTGCCGGTGACCGTGATCTGCGACATGCTCGGCATCCCCGAGGGCGACCGGGAGGTTTTCTTCAACAGCTCGCGCGCCGGCGGGCGTCTCCTCGATCTCGCGCCGCTCAGCAGCGCCGAGATCAAGGAACAAAACAGCTTCAATCTGGCCATGGCGGAGTATTTCCGCCGGCTGTTTGATTTGCGCCGGCGCGAGCCGGGCGACGATCTCACCACGCAACTGGTTCAAGCCGAGGAGCATGGCGACAAGCTCTCGAACGAAGAACTGACCGCCAATATCATCCTGCTGTTCGGCGCCGGTCACGAGACGACGGTCAATCTGATCGGCAACGGTCTCCTGGCGCTATATCGCAATCCGGACCAGCTTCAGCTCCTGCGGGACGATCCGTCGCTCACCACGAATGCGGTCGAGGAGCTGTTGCGGTACGATTTGTCCGTGCAGGTGACCGGCCGCACCACGCTCGAAGACGTCGACGAAATCGGCGGCATCCCGCTCGCCAAGGGGCAATCGGTTATTTGTCTGCTTGGCGCCGCCAATCGCGATCCTGCCGCCTACCCAGAACCCGATCGGCTCGATATCACCCGCACCGACGTGCGGCCGCTGTCGTTCGGCGGCGGTATCCATTATTGCGTCGGTGCCCAGCTCGCGCGCCTCGAAGGCGAGATCGCAATCGCCACGTTGTTACGCCGCTTGCCCAATTTGCGGCTCCACGATCTCGACCGTCCGGATTGGCGGCAGACGTTCGTGCTGCGCGGCCTCAACAAGCTGCCGGCGAGCTGGTAGCGGCTTTCCCGCGGCACGCGATCCGATTACGATTTGCAATGGGGTATCTGGACCATGGGAGGTCGTTCATGAGAATGCAGTTTTTGGTTGCCGCACTGTGCGGCTTGGCTATCAGCGCCGGCTCGGCGCAGGCCGCGGTCAAGTTCGAAACCATTAATTACAAAGCAGGGCGACACGGCGCTCGAAGGCTGGCTCGTCTACGACGACGCCATGACCGGCAAGCGGCCCGGCGTCATCGTCTATCCGGCCTGGTGGGGACCGTCCGCCCAGGACAAGGACGTCGCCGAGCGGCTGGCCAAGATGGGCTACGTCGTCTTCGTCGCCGACATGTACGGCAAGGGTGTGCGGCCCGATACGATCCCGGCGGCGGCAGCCGAATCCGGCAAATACTATAAGGACCGGCCGCTGGTGCTGGCGCGTGCGCAGGCCGGCTTCGATCAATTGCGGCAGTCGCCCATGGTGGACACCGGCAAGCTCGCGGCCATCGGCTATTGCTTCGGCGGAATGCCGGCGCTCGATCTGGCGCGCTCCGGCGCGCCGCTGGTCGATGTCGTGACCTTCCACGGCTCGCTCGGCACGCCGAATCCCGAGAGCGACAAGAACATCAAGGGCCACGTGCTCGCGTTGCACGGCGCCGCCGATCCAATCGTGAATACCGAAGCGGTCGCGAAGTTCGAGAAAGAGCTGACCGACGCCGGCGTCGACTGGCAGGTGATCCTCTACGGCAACGGCGTGATGCACGCCTTTACCGATCACGTGCATGTCCAGGCGCCGGACCACGGCATCAAATACAACGCCGAAGCCGACAAGCGCTCCTGGCAGGCGCTGAGCGATCTGCTCAAGACACGCTGTAGCCGTCCTCACGCTTTAGCCGTTCTCTGATCCTCCCCACGAAAGTGGGGGAGGGCGAGAAGGGCGTTGCAGCGATCCGCAACGTTAAATCTCGACGACCAGATAATCCTCTTCGACCGAAACCGGGAAATTCTCGGCGATATAGGGGCCTTTGACCAATTCCTCGCCGGGAGCGACCGCGACCTCGAACTGGCGAATGCGCATGGTTTTGGGATCGCAATAGCTCTGGCCAGTCGCGATCTCGAATTCCCAGCCATGCCAGGGGCAGCGCAGAAATTCGCCGTTGCGGATGACGCGATAGTCGCCGGGGCCGCTCGACAGCGTCAACCCGGTGATACGGCCGCGGCAGAGCGGCCCGCCCTTGTGCGGGCAGCGATTGGCGAGGGCGTAGAATTTGCCGGCGACGTTGAAGATGCCGATCTCGCGGTCCTTGGCGACGACAAGCTTGTTGGTCCCCGGCGGCACCTCGGCGGCGCTGGCGACGACGTGGCGGCTCATTCGCGCGTCATCCAGAAAAGCTGCGCTCTAAATCAAGGTAAGCGGTACAACGCCTTGGCGTTGTCGCGCAGAATGCCGGCGCGTTGCGGCGCGGTCATCTGAAAGTTCAGCGCGACGCGCGGATCGTCGTAGTCCCAGTGCGGATAGTCGCTCGAGTACATCATCTGGTCCCAGCCGATCCAGCCGAGAATGTCTTGCAGATGCGCCGGGTCTTCCGGCTCCTCCATCGGCTGGGTGCAAAACCAGAAATGCTCGCGCAGATATTCCGACGGCGGGCGCGTCAGATGCGGCGTCTCCTTGCGATTGCGCTCCCATTGCTTGTCCATGCGCCAACCGAGCGAGGGCGCCCAGGAGAAGCCGGTTTCGATCATCGCTACTTTGAGCGCGGGGAAGCGCTCGAAGACGCCTTCGACGATCAGGCTGACGACGTTGCCGACCATGCCGGTACCGAAGGCGTAATGCTCCTGCATGTAATAAGTGCCCCAGCCGGTGCCGCTGGTGGCATGACCGCCCGAGATGCCGGCGGGATGCAGGCCGAGCACGAGATTGTTGCGGACGATGGCCTCGTAGATCGGCCAGTATTTGCGGCGGCCGAGCGGCTCGCTCGAACGCGGCGAGATGATCACTTGGCGGAAGGCCTCGTTCTGGGCGCGCTCGTCAATCTCGCGAGCGGCGAATTCAGGATATTCCTGCGGCACGACGATGCCGGCCTTGAGGCGTTTGTCCTTCGCCACCCAATCGTGCAGTTGCCAGTCATTGGCCGCATGCGCGAGCGCGGCTCCGAATTCGAGGTTGCGTTCGTCCATGCCGCCGCGGGACAGCACGACCAGCATGCCGGTCTCGCAGCCGTTGAGGTCAAGATGCTGGCGCTGCATCAGCGCGAGATCGCAACCTGGCGCGCCGCCGTCATCGGGATAAGCGTCAGCGCGCATGCCGGCCGCCATCATGCGGGGAAACGGAAATTGGCCAATAAGGCCCTGGCAGACATGACTGCCGAAGGTGTCGGCATGCTCGCGCCAGCGCGCCGAAAGATACGGATGCATGTCCTTCGGCGTGCGTGGCACCGGATGGATGTCGCAATCGACGAAACCGAGCCGTTGCCCGGCTTTTACTTCGCGTTCCGCTACGACCTTGTTCATGGCGCCATCTCCTCGCGCAACGGGGCGCGTCCTTGGCCGGATTCTCGCGTCGCATTCGCCGCCACGTCCGGCGCCGCGCGCAAGCGCGGATAGGTCGCGAGCGGATTGTCGATCAGAATCTTGCGAATCATCGCATCGGAGAGCCCTTCTGGCAACGCGTCATCGCCGTCGAACTGCCAATGCGGATAGTCGGTCGAGAAGACGATCAGCTCGTCCGACCGCACATGATCCATAACGCGATTGAGCACGTCGGCGTTGGGGACGTCGATCGGCTGCAGGGTAAAGCGCACGTGGTCGCGCACGATCTCGGCCGGAGCGCGATCGATCCAGGGAGTTTCGGTGCGCATGCCGCGCCAGCCGCGGTTGGTTCGCCATAGCAGCGTCGGCAGCCAGGTGAAGCCGGATTCCATCAGCACCAATTTGGTGCCGGGGAATTTCTGGAATACGCCCTCGGCGAGGAAGCTCACCAGCGTATCCTCGAAGGCGGCGCCCTGCAGAATGCTGTCTTCGAGGTGATAGGAGGGCCAGCCGGAACCGGTCGGCGCATGGCGGAAAGTGGAGCCCGCATGCACGCCGATCGGCAGGCCGTGCCGTTCCGCGGCGCGATAGATCGGCCAATAGGTGCGGTGGCCGAGCGGCCGGTCACCCATCACCAGCAGCAGCACCTGTACAAAGCGCGGATCGGCGGCGCAGCGCTCGATCTCGGCGGCGGCGAGCTCGGCGTCTTGCGGCGGGACCAGAATCGAGGCGCGCAGCCGCGGCTCGCGATCGAGCCATTCGCGCGCGATCCAATCGTTCACCGCCTTGCACAGGGCCGCCGCCATGTCGGCGTTGAACAGCGCCACCGCCCCATGCAGTACATTGGCGATGGCGAGGCGCGTGCCGAATGCATCGAGCGCTTGCGTGCGCAAGGCGTCGAGATCGGCGCCGGGCGGCGCCCTTTTGCCGGCCGCCAATCCTGCCGGACGGATTGCGGCAGGTTCGGTGCATAGCTCGCGAGCGTGAACGGGGATTTGTCGATATAGCGCTCGGCGAGATGTTCGCGCCAGAAATCATCGAGATGCGGCATCAGCGCCGTAATGCTCGGCGCGGCGGGATGCAGGTCGCAATCGATTGCGCCCTTAATTGGAAGCTTCATCGTCTGCCTATCCTGCCGCGGCGTGGACCGATGCGCCAAATATAAGCCCTGGCGCGCTCACGTGCCAATCATCGGCTCGCTGAACGTGATGGGTTTCGCTTCGCTCTACCCATCCTACAGACCTCGGCTATCGGCGATCAGCCGAAAATGATCTCCGGCAGCAGCGCCGACACGACGTAATTGGGCACGTCGACCACGTTGGAAATCCGCAGGTCGACCGCAACGCTGCAGATGACATAGGCCTGCTCGCGGGAATAGCCGCGCTCCTGCAATAACGTGATCATGTTGAGGATCGCGTTGCGGCAGGCGAGCGTCAGGTTTTCACTTTCGATCTCGCCTTTGGCGTTGATCGGCATGCCCATGACGCCGAGGAAATTCTCCGGCACGGCGATCTTGGGATCGGCAAAGAATCCTTTGTGCGAGAATACCGGCCCGGCGAAGGTGCGCTTCTTCGCCAGATCCTTGTGGATCTTGAAACGCACCGCCACCGTTGCGCCCATCTCGACGGCGGTGACGCAGACTTCGCCGTCGCCCTGCGCGAAATGCCCGTCGCCGGTCGAGAACAGCGCGCCCTTGGCGAACACCGGCAGCAACAGCTTCGATCCTTTGGTCAGCTGCTTGACGTCGAAATTGCCGCCGTTCTCGCGCGGCGGCAGCGTGCGCAGCCCTTCGAGGCCGCAGCGCCCGCCCGGCACCGCGCCGGCCGGGCTCGGCGGCATCACGAAACCGCCGGCATCGAGCGCGCGCTGCTCGCGTTCGGTCCACTCCTTGAGCTTCTGCGCCGACGGCGCCGTGCCGGAAATGCCCATGAACGGCGCGCCGGGAATGCGCACGCCGGGGATTTCGGCGGACGTCGCCCAGCCGTCGCTGATCTTCCAGTGCACGACGAACGGCGTCGTCATCACGTCGCGGAGAAAGCCAAGGCCGGGAACGATCGAGCTGAACGCGACCGGTTGCGGCACGATGTCGAGGAACTCGACCTCGATCATGTCGCCGGGCTCGGCGCCCTTGACGAAAACCGGGCCGGTCAGCGGATGGATGCGGCCGGCATCGAGGTTCGCCAGGTCGGCGACAGTGGTGGTTCGGGCCGATCTGGCCGTCGACGGAGTCGCGCGTTTCGAGAATGACTTCGTCGCCCTCGGCCACTTCCGTGACCGGCGCGATGTCCGGGTGATAGCGGTTATGGCCGGAGTGCGGCTCGGCCGCGAGCGGCTTGGTCCGGTCGATGCGAATGGCGTGCTTGTGCATGCCGGGCCCCTTACGCCGCGACGGCGAGATTGCCGAACTTTTTCAGATTCTCTTTCTGCTTCTCGTTGCGCGGCGGCAGCTTGAACAGGCGCGCGGCGGTGCCGCCGAGAATGTTGTGCTTGGCCTTCTCGGACAGGAACGGCAGGTCCCAGATCGTCGAGGGCAGGTCGAAATCCCAGTGCGGATAATCGGACGAGTAGAGCAGCTGGGTTTCCGCGTTGATCATGCGGAACGTGGTCTCCATCGCATCGTAATCCTGGATCTCCATCGGCTGCGACGAATAGTACATGTCGCGCATGTAGTCGGACGGCTTCTTTTTCAGCAGCGGGCATTCCGACGGCCGCAGCATGTATTCATGATCGAGCCGCTGCATCAGGAACGGAATCCAGGCGAGGCCGGACTCCATCCAGATCACCGGCAGCTTGGGGAAGCGCTCGCCGATGCCGTTGACCACCCAATTGGTGCAATTGACGATGTTGTACCAGGTGAAGCCGAGCGCGTGCACCGAGATGAAACGGTTGCAGCTCTTGAACGCGGTGTCGCTCCAGTTGACGCCGGAGTGAAACGCGATGGAGAGGCCGCGCTCCTCCATCGCCCGATAGACTTTCATGTAGGCGTTGTCGTGCACGCCCATGTGGGAGCGCACCGTGGTCACCATGAAGCCGCCGACGTGCTTGCGTCCGCCGAAGGTTTCGACGTGGCGCAACGCGGCATCGGGATCGCTGAACGGCAGGCACAACAGCGAAAAGAACCGGCCGCCCGCTTCCGGCATCACCTTCTCGGTCAGCCAGCGATTGTAGGCCCAGCACAGCTCGACCTCCATTTCCGGCTGCGGATGCAGTCCGATATTGAGCATGCCGGTCGGGAACAGGCAGGAATAATCGACGCCCATCGCGTCCATCCAGCGATGGCCAAGCTGCACGTCGCGGATCTTGCCGTCCTCGGTCTTCTCGCTGCCGCGCATCGGATAGCGCGTCACCCGGCCGCCCATGTCCTGGTAGCCGGTCGGCATCGGCACGATGCCCGGCCGTTGCTTGGTGCCGCGGCCGACCATGGTGAGCTGGCGCAGCACGTCATTTTCCATGAACGGCAGGAACTCGTCGTAGTGCTCGTTTTCGTAATGGTGCGCATCGAC
Organism: uncultured Alphaproteobacteria bacterium; assembly: GCA_963826945.1. Classification (GTDB taxonomy): domain Bacteria; phylum Pseudomonadota; class Alphaproteobacteria; order Rhizobiales; family Xanthobacteraceae; genus BOG-931. Next base: position 327,720 of record CAWGYY010000004.1, read on the forward strand.
GTCGACGATCAGGATGTCGTCGAACTTGCGCTGATGCGCCTGCTTGCGCGCGTGCGCGAGCAGCCGGGTGGTGTTGAGCTCTTCGATGGTTACGCGGCGCCCGCGGTCGGCTATCAGGTCCATGGTGTTGCTCCGGGCATTTCACTTTCAGTGTAGGGTGGGTAGAGCGAAGCGAAACCCACCACAGAGTCGACGAGAACAAGCGATGGGTTTCGCTGCGCTCAACCCATCCTACAAAATAATCTCACCGCCCCGTCCAGCCCTGCCACATGCCAAGCTCGAAAACGGCGAGATTGGCGGCCTGCAACAGTCCGCTCGCGGTGATCATCACGTCGGTGGCGGCAAGCGAATTTTTCGGCACCGGCGCCAATTCCTCGCCGGCGGCGCGGCGCGCGGCGTAGAGCCGGCACGCGGCCGCGATCAGCGCCTGCAGCGCCTCGGGCGTCAGCACGTTGAGTCGACCGTCGGCAATGCCGCGTTCGATCGCTGCGGCGAGGCGCTTGGCTTCGGCCGCATCGCCGCCTGCGGGCTTGGCAGCTGGTTTGGCCGCGGGCAGGGTGGATCGCGCGCGGCTCGCGGCATTGACCGCGCGTTTGACGGCGTCTTTGGCCATGCGCTTAGGCGAGGACATAGACCTCGTCTCCCTTCTGCAGGACCGGATATTTCTTCAGCTTCATGCGGCGGTCGCTGACGCATTCGCCGGTCTTCATGTCGTATTCCATACCATGCCAGGGGCACACGAAGTGCATTTCGCTCTCGGAGAAGTAGAGCCCCATCGAGGTCTTGTCGGGCCGCAGCCGCTCCTCGACCTTGGCGATGGTCAGGCCCTCGCAGGCCGGGCCGCCCTGATGCAGGCAGAAATTCGAGTAGGCGTAGAACTCGCCCTCGTGGCGGAACACGCCGATCTCGTTGTCGCCGACGAAAACGATGCGGCGTTCCCCGTCCTTGAACTCGGTCAGCTTGGCGACGAATTTTTCCGGCATTGTCGTTTCACTCGATTGTCCGCCACCGCGTAGCGTAGCGGCAGCGGGCGAGGCGGAGCCGCGCTGAAGCGCGGTGGAGGGGGCACTCTACACCGAGCAGGCTCAGCGCCCCTCCACCATGCTGCGCAGCGTCCCCCTCCACCCGCCTTGCGGGGGAGGAAAGCTAGGCGATCTTGTTGCTGAACTCGCCGATGCCTTCGATCCAGACCTTGACCACGTCGCCGGCTTTGAGGAACTCGCCGCTTTCGGCGCCGGTGCCCGATGGCGTGCCGGTCAGGATCAGGTCGCCGGGATGCAGCGTCATGTTGACGGAGAGCTGCGCAATCTGCTCGGCAAGGGTGAACAGCATCTTGCTGGAGTTGGAATCCTGCTTGAGCTCGCCGTTGACCCAGAGCTTCAGCGCGAGCTTCTGCGGATCGGCGATGTCGCTCGCCGGCGTGATCCACGGGCCGATCGGACACGAGCCGTCGAAGCTCTTGTGCTTGGTCCAGTCCATCTTGAAAAACGAAGTCTCTTCGACACCAGGCCGGCGGCCGCGATCCCGGGCGGAAAAGTCGTTGGCGACCGTGTAGCCGGCAACGTAGCTCAGCGCCTTGTTCAGCGGCACGTCCTTGGCTGGCCGGCCGATGACCGCGGCAAGTTCGATTTCCCAATCCAGGTCCTTGGCGTAATGCGAAGCTTTGACGGTGGCGCCTGGAGCGGTGATGGTGCGGCCGGCCTTGATGAAGTGCCACGGCTTTAGGCCCTGCTCGTGCGGATCGGGCGGCTCCGGGTGGCCTTGCCTGCGCGCCATCGCCGCGGCGTGGTCGGCGTAGTTGGCGCCGGCGCAGAAGATGGTCGGCGGGTACGGCACCGGCGCCAGCAATTTGGTTTTGCGCAGCGGCTGGCGCTTGGCTCTGCTCTTGCCCGCGCCGGCGGCGGCCTTCTTCAGCGCGGCTTCGGCCGTTTTCCAGTCGGCCAGAATGCCCGCAACCGTGGCATACGCGGCCTTGCCGGTGAGCTTCGCGGCATCGAACACCTCGTCGCCGACCACTATGCCCGCTCGCGGACCGTCGCTTGTTTGGTATGTCGCGAGCTTGTAGCCGGCGAGCTTTGACCCAGCCATGTGCATCTTCTCCCTGTGAATCTCGGCGGGGACCAAACCCCGATCCGGCGCAATTAGCAAGGCCGCTCAGCGTGTTCCGCGGGACCGACAGCCTTGAGTCGGCGCGGTTGTGGTGATTGATTTGACCGAAAGGGCCACACGCAACAGGCCAGTCGGGAGAACGCCATGATCAAGCCCAGACGCATCGGACACGCCACATTCGAGACGCCCGATCTGCAACCCATGATCGACTATTACACGGAGGTCGTGGGGTTAGTGCTCGCCGAGCGCGAAAAGGACCGTGCCTTTCTCACCACCAAGATCGGCCAGCTCGCCGTCGAGCTCAACAAAGGCGATGCCGAGCGTTGCGCCATGCTGTCGTTCGAAGTCGCGCCGGATTGCGATTTCGGCGTGCTGGCGCGCGAACTCGAACAGGACGGCGTCAGGAGCGAGCTACGCAACAATTCCGTCCCGGGCATGGGACCGGTGCTGACGTTTCGCGACAACAAGGGCACCGGCATCGCGCTGTTCAAGCAATGGAGCTGTCTCGGCAAGCACCTGGCGCACCACGGCGTCGGTCCGCTCAAGCTCGGCCACGTCGCCTGGGTGGTGGACGATCCGCAACAGGCCGCGGATTTTTACGCCAAGGTTCTGGGCTTCAAGGTTTCGGACTGGATCGACGATTGGTTCGTGTTCATGCGCTGCAACGCCGACCATCACACCGTGAATTTCGTTCGCGGCCCCCATACCAAGATGCATCACATTGCATTCGAGCTGAAGGACTTCATCCATTTGCAGAATGCCTGCGACCTGTTCGGCCAGCAGAACATCCCGATCCTCTGGGGACCGGTGCGGCACGGGCCGGGACACAACATCGCCATCTATCACCGCACGCCGGACGATCAGCTCATCGAACTGTTCTGCGAGCTCGATCGCATAGTCGATGAGGAGCTCGGCTATTTCGAGCCGCGCCCCTGGCATCGCGACACACCGCAGCGGCCGAAGATCTGGGAAACCGGCCCGGCCACCACGATTTGGGGGCCGCCGCCGCTGCCGGACTTTCACCGCGGCGGACCGGTTTTGCCCGGTCTGGAAAGCTAAGAGGGATAGCTCACGAGGCCATCGCTGGTGCGGCCGCGGCAATTCCGCGCGTCAGCTCCGGCTGCTCGCCGTAAAGCCACTCGACCCCGGCGATGTGGTCGGCCGGCGTGCGGGCGCCGAGCATCATGTTGCGCAACTCCTTTGCCACGCCGCCGGCGTGAAAGAATTCGCCGTAGACCCGCGCCATGATCTGCACCCGGCCGGTGCGCAGATAACGCGCCTGCGGATAGGCGCGGAAAGCCGCCGGATAATCGCCATTGTGCTCGATGACCTTGTTGGCGAGACAGACCGCATCTTCGATCGCCATGTTGGCGCCCTGCGCCAGATATTGCAGCATCGGATGCGCGGCGTCGCCGAGGAGCGTGATGCGGCCGCGGCTCCATTCCTTGATCGGCGGCCGGTCGCAAACCACCCACATGCGCCAGCTTTCGATCTTGTTCAGCAGCGTACGCACCGGCTCGCAGGTCTTGGCGAAGCGCTCGTACAGCTCTGCAGGATCGCCGTAACTGTCCCAGCCTTCCTCGTAGCGGTTGGAATGAAACACGGCGACGAGGTTGAACAAATCTCCGGTGCGCAGCGGATAGTGCACGAGATGCACCTTCTCGCCGGCCCACACCACCATGTCGCGCCAGCGGAATTTTTCCGGCATTTCCGATGTCGGCAGCACGGCGCGATAGGTGATGTGACCGGCCGGCCGCGGCTCGCCGTCGCCGGCCACGATCTGCCGGATCATCGACCAGATGCCGTCGGCGCCGATCAAGGCGACGCCGCGGTATTCCTTGCCGCTTTCGGTCTGCACTGTGACGCCGTCGTTGTTCTCCTCGACCTTGACGACTTTCTGCCCGGCGTCGAGACGGATGCGATCAGATTTGCGGCAGGCGTCGAGCAACACTTTGTGCAGATCGGCGCGATGAATGAGCGCGTAGGGATGCTTGAACCTCTTGCGAAACGCTTCGCCAAGCGACACGCGCGTGACTTCCTCGCCGCTGATCGAGTCCATCATGATCAGGTTGTTGGGAAACACCGCGAGCGCGCTGACCGGCTCGATCAACCCGAGGACTTCGAACATCCAGAACACATTCGGTCCAAGCTGGATGCCGGCGCCGATCTCTTTGAACTCCGGCGCCTGCTCAATGATCTGCGAAGCGATGCCGCTGCGCGCCAATGCCAGCGCTGCAGCAAGCCCGCCAATGCCGCCGCCGACGATGATGACTTCGCGATCTTTCCAGCCGTTCATGCGTGCGTTTCCTCCGGACGGGCATTGTAGGGAGAGGAGAGCGTTGAACAAGCGGGCTGACGGATTGAAGGCTACAGCCTTCCCAGCGCCCGCAGCACCCGCTCCGGCGTGATCGGCATGGCCACGATCGGCGCGGCGTTCAGCGGCCGTAGCGCGTCATTGACGGCGTTCATGATGCAGGCCGGTGCGCCGGCGGTGCCGGCTTCGCCGGCGCCCTTGGCGCCAAGCTCGGAATCCGTCGTCGGCGTCACCACGTGGCCGATGTCGATGTCCGGCATCTCGCCGGCCATCGGCACCAGATAGTCCATCATGTTGCCGTTGAGGAGCTGGCCCGTCTCGTCATATTGGCAGTGCTCGTAAAGCGCGCCGCCGATCCCCTGCACGATGCCGCCGCGGATCTGCTCGTCGACGAGCTGCGGATTGATTACGGTGCCGCAATCCTCGACGCACCAGTGTTTGATGAGTTTCACCTCGCCGGTCTTGATGTCGACCTCGAGATAGGAGGCTTGCACGCCGTTGGTGAAAGCAAACGGCCAAGCGCGGGGCACGTAATGCCGCGTCACTACGAATTCCGCCTGGAAGTCGGGCGGCAGCGTGTCGGGGCGGAAATAGACGACACGAGCGACTTCATCGAGCGGCACGCGTTCGCGGCCGGTGTCGGCATCGACGACGATGCCGCCGCGGATGTCGAGCGTCTTTGGGTCGGCCTGGAGCATCGAAGCGGCGGCGGCAAGCACGTTCGCGCGTAACGCTTTGCCGGCCTGCCAGGCGGCTTCGCCGCCAATGCCCGCCGCGCGGGACGCCCAGGTGCCACCGCCGTAAGGCACGTTGTCGGTATCGCCGGTGATGACTCGAACGCGCTCGATCGGCACGCCGAACGAGGTCGCCACGCATTGCGCCACAACCGCCTCTGCGCCCTGGCCTTGCTCGGTGACGCCGGTATGGACGAACACCGCGCCGGTGGCGTCGAGCCGCAGCGTGGCGCCGTCCTGCGAGGAAATACGCGCGCCGCCGACGCCGTAGAACGCCGCCGATGGATTGGTCACCTCGATAAAGGACGCAAAGCCGATGCCGCGATGAACGCCGCGCTTGCGCATGTCCGCCTGCTCGGCGCGCAGTTTGGCGTAGTCCATCATCGCTAGGATCTTGTCGAGCGAGGCGTGGTGGGAGAGCTTCTCGAATTTGATGCCCGACGCGCCGGCCGCCGGATAGGCGTCATCGGCAAACAGATTGCGCCGCCGCAGTTCCGCCGGGTCCATGCCGATTTTCGTCGCGGCGAGTTCGACCAGGCCTTCGGTCACGGCCGTCGCAATCGGATGGCCGACGGCGCGGTACTGGCACATCACGTTCTTGTTCTGGAACACCACGCGGGCGCGGGCGCGGTAGTTCGGGCAGGTGTAGGGCCCGCCGACCAGGTTGACCACCTGGTTGGCCTCAATGCCGCTGGTGCGCGGATAGACCGAGTAGGGACCGATCCCGGTCAGGTCGTCGATCTCGAAGGCGGTGATGGTGCCGTCGCGCTTGACGCCGATCTTCGCTTTGACGCGATGGTCGCGCGCGTGAATGTCGGTGACGAAGCTCTCGAAGCGATCGGCGACGAACTTGACTGGCCGCCTTAGCAGTTTCGACAGCGCGACCGTCGCCATTTCGTCCGCGTAGACGTGCACCTTGATGCCGAACGAGCCACCGACATCCTTGGTGAGCACGCGCACCTGATGCGATTCCAGATCAAGGTGTTTGGCGAAAATGTCCTGCGTCATGTGCGGCGCTTGTGTGCCGTGATAGACGGTCAGCCGCTGCTCGCCCGGATTCCAGTCGGCCACAATCGCGCGCGGCTCATTGGTTACGCCGGTGTGGCGGCCGAAGATGAAAGTCGCTTCCGCGACCGCATCGGCTTCGGCAAAGCCTTTGTCCGGATCGCCGGCAACCAGCGCCCGCTCGAAGGTGAGATTGTCGCCGAGCTCGGGATGAATCACCGGCGTCGATTTATCGAGCGCGGTTTCCGCGTCGGTTATCGCCGGCAGCGGCTCATAGTCCACGTGAATAAGCGCGCACGCGTCTTCTGCTTCGGCGCGGGTGCGGGCGAGGACTGCACAGACCGCCTCGCCCTGCCAGCAGGCGCGGTCGATGGCGATGGCGTGCTGCGGCGCCGATTTGATGCCCTTGAGATGCGTCAGCACGCCGACCCACGGCGTGATCACTTTGGCAAGCTCGGCGCCGGTGACGACGGCAACCACGCCGGGCGCTTTTTTGGCTTCCGCGGTGTCGATATTCTTGATGAGCGCGTGCGCGTGCGGCGAGCGCAGAAACGCCACGTGCGTCATGCGGGGCAGGGTAACGTCGCTGACGTATTGGCCGCGGCCTTGGGTCAGCCGCGCCAGGTTCGGCCGCGGCACCGAGCGGCCGATATAGGAGTTGGGCCGGTCAAGCGCGGAGAGCCCCGGAATAACGTCGTCGACGATTTTCATTTCCCCCCGACTTTTCTTCCGCCCCGCAGGGGGCGGACTACAAAAACCGCGTCGGCCACATCAGGGTGCGCCACATATGCGACGATGGCGAATTGTCGAAGCCCAGCCCTTCTTTCGGCTGCTTGAAGTGGCGGCCGACAAGGTCGACGAAATCGTCGAGGTTGACCCTGGCGTTCGGATCGAACGAATAAATGTCGTTCATGGTGATCAGCCGTGAGGTCATGTACCACTTGTGGTTCCGCGCGCGCTCGTATTCGGCGACGATATACGGCTCGGGTTTGTAGTCGTCGCCGAACAGCTTGAGATACATTTCCGGATATTCGTAACCGACCGAGGGATCGGGGAAGAAGCGCAACGCCTGATGCATGCGCACCGCCCATGTCACTTCCTCGTCGACATAGGGCTCGATCATCTGCGCGCCCCAATAGCCGTGGTCGCAGCGGATGAAGCTCGCGACGCCGATGTCGTGCAGTAGGCAGGCAAGCACCACCTTTTCGGGGTGCCCGCCCTTGAGCGCGTGCGTGGCGCTCTGCAGCAGATGGCTGGTGGTGGCAAACCGCGCCTTGAAGAAATCGATCAGCGTCGGCTGGTCCGGCATTTTCGGCAGCCGCGGATCGGCGCCCATCAGAAAATACTTTCCCGGATTGGCGGCGAGGAGCTTATCGCCTAAGTCCATCTGCACTTTACCGTCGCCGAGATAAAACAGCGTCGATCTGGTGGCGATGCGTTCGCTCAGATCGTGCATCATCTGCTCTTCAAGCTCGTCGGCGCGCTCCGAGAGCGTCAGCGGTCTTGCATGTTCGTTCATGTCAGCTTGCCTTTTTTGTGCGCGCCAGCGCGACACAATTCAATCGCATCGACGATCGCCTGGTAGCCGGTGCAGCGGCAATAATTGCCGGAAATGTGCTCGCGGATGGTGTCGCGGCTCGGTACGCCGCCGTGCGACAACAGCTCATCAGCGCCTATCAGCATGCCCGGCGTGCAGTAGCCGCACTGCAGCGCATTGCGACGCTGAAACGCCGTCTGCAAATCGGCGATGGCGCCCAAATCCGACAGGCCCTCAATGGTTTCAACGTCCGCGCCGTCGCATTGCACGGCAAGAACGAGGCAACCGCGCACCACATCGCCATCGAGCCGCACCGTGCAGGCGCCGCACACGCCGTGCTCGCAGCCGATATGCGTACCAGTGAGCGAGAGATCGTCGCGCAGGAAGTCGACCAGCGTCTTGCGTACCTCGACACGCGCGGCGATATCCTCGCCGTTGACGCGAACATTAATATCGAGGTGGCGCACGCTCATGCGGAGCCCCGGCGGCCGCTGATCTTAATCGAATTGATAGCATCGGGCGCCTGTTCTGTCATTTCCGGGTGCGCCTGCACCTGATCAGCAAGGAAGGCTTGCACCGGCCGCCGCTTACGGATTTGCTACGGCGGCGCCGAAGGCAGCCGGCGGGTCGCTGCCAGAAAACGAGGGCTTAAGACCGTGCCGGATAGCTTGACCGATCTGATCGCCGACCTTGCAGTTGCCAACCGTATCCTCGGCCACGAAGGCGTACTCGACGCGTTCGGCCATGTCAGCGTGCGTCATCCGACCGACCCGGGCCGTTACCTGCTCTCCCGCTCGCGCGCGCCGGCCTTGGTCGAGCCCGACGACATCCTCGAATACACTCTCGATTCCGAACCGGTAAAGCCGCCGACCGCCCGGCCTTATTCCGAGCGCGTCATTCATGGCTGCATCTATCAGGCGCGCAGCGATGTCATGGCGGTGTGCCATCATCATGCCGCGGCGGTCCTGCCGTTTTGCATCGCCGGTATACCGATCAAACCCGTGTTTCATCTCGGGGCGGTCATTGGCGACGAAACCCCGATGTGGGATCAGCATGAAGAGTTCGGCGATACCAATCTGCTGGTGGTCAAGCCCGAAGAAGGCCGTTCGCTCGCTCGTGCGCTTGGTCAGCATTCGGTGGTGCTGATGCTGCGCCACGGCGCGACCGTCGTCGGCAATTCGTTGAAAGATCTGGTTCTGCGCTCGATCTTCATCTGTCAAAATGCCGACTATCAGTTGCGCGCGCATATGCTCGGCTCGGCGTCGCCGTTGTATCCCGGCGAAATCCGGCAGGCCGATGTGCTGCATCAGCAGCGCGCCGGCGTGGACCGGGCCTGGGAATATTACTCCGTGCGCCTCAAGGAAAGCGGCCGCTGGCCGCCGAAAGCCACGCCGAAGGCGACGCGCCGCCGGCAGCAGTCAACTTCTCCTGCATCACGTTCCGCGAGCAAGAAGAAGCGGCGTCGGTAACATGATGACCATCTCGCGCCGCAGGCTCATTCCGGTACTCACCGGCCTATTTGGTTTGCCACAGGTGCTACGCCAGGGTTCCGCCATGGCAGCAGATGACGCATTCCCCGCCGACTTCGTGTGGGGTGCTTCCACATCGAGCTATCAGATCGAAGGTGCGGTCGACGTGGACGGCCGCGGCAAGAGCATTTGGGATGTGTTCTGCCACACGCCGGGGAAGGTGAGAGACGGCGATACCGGCGATGTCGCTTGCGACCACTATCACCGCTGGCCCGAGGACGTCGAATTACTCGCCCGCGGCGGTTTCAAGGCTTATCGTTTCTCAACGGCGTGGCCGCGAATTTTGCCGGCGGGCTCCGGCGCCGTAGAAACGCGCGGCCTTGATTTTTACGATCGCCTGGTCGATGGGCTCGTTGCGCGCGGCATTACGCCGTGGCTTTGCCTCTATCATTGGGACTTGCCGCAGGCGCTGCAAGAGCAGGGCGGCTGGGCCAATCGCGACATTGCTGAAAAGTTCGCCGACTATGCGCAAGTCACGGCCCGGCGCTTGGGCGACCGCGTCAAGCACTGGGCGATGTTCAACGAGCCCAACATTCAGGCGATGTTCGGATACGGCACCGGCGGTCATGCGCCCGGAGTCACCGGTTTCTCCAACATGCTGGCGGCAATCTCATTATCAGAACTTGGCGCACGGCCGGGCGATACAGGCCCTGCGCGCCGAACATCCGGGGCTTCGGCTCGGCACGGTACTCTCGGTGCAGCCGGCGCGCCCGTCGTCCGCCAGCGAGGCCGATCGCGTCGCCGCAGCGCGGTTCGATGCTTTCTGGAACGGCGCTTTCCTCGATCCTTTGTTCAAGGCTGCCTATCCGCCCGTGATCGCGGAACACTTCACGCCGCTGGTCGCCAACGGCGATCTGCAAACGATAAAGCAGCCAATCGACTTTCTCGGCATCAATTACTATGCGCCGATGTGGGTCGCTGATGCGCCGCAAAACATGTTCGGCGCCTGGTGGGGCGCCGTGCCGGCAGGCATGCGCTTTACCTCGTTTGGCTGGCCAATCGATCCCAGCGGTCTTACCGACACGCTGGTCCGGCTGCGCGACCATTACGGCAATCCGGAAGTGTACGTCACCGAGAATGGCGCCTGTTATGAAGATCCGATCGCAGCCGACGGCACCGTGCATGACAACGACCGGATCGCCTATCTGCGCGAACATCTCGCCGCGGCGCGCGGCGCGATCACCGCCGGCGTCAAGCTGCGCGGCTATTTCGTTTGGTCGCTGCTTGACAATTTCGAGTGGACGGAGGGCTATGCCCGGCGCTTTGGCATTGTTCAGGTCGATTTCAAGACGCTCAAGCGCACGCCCAAGGCGTCGTTTGCCTATCTCGGCGACGTGATCCGCAACCGCGGCTGATCGTTCCGCTTCATCAGCCGACCAGCGCTTTGGTGAACTCGCGGACGTTATGGCGCATCATTTCGATATAGGTCGCTGCCGGGCCGCCCGGTTCTGACAAGGCGTCCGAATAAAGCGTGCCGCCAACGATCGCGCCGGTCTCGCGGGCAATCTGATCAATCAGGCGCGGATCGCTGATGTTCTCCAGAAACACCGCGGGAATCTTCTGCTTCTTGATCTGAGTGATGATTCTGGCGACGTCCTTTGCCGACGGCTCGGCCTCGGTCGACACGCCTTCAGGCGCGATGAAGGCCATGCCGTAGGCAGCGCCGAAGTAACCGAAGGCGTCGTGGGTGGTGATGATCTTGCGGCGGTCGGCCGGGATGCTGTCGATTGCCGCTTTGACCGCGCTTTCCAGTTCGCCGAGTTTGGCGAGATAGGCCGTAGCGTTGGCGTCGTAGATCGACTTGCCGGCCGGATCGATCGCGACCAGGCCATCGCGAATGTTGGCGACATAGATTTTCGCGTCGGCGATGGATTGCCAGGCATGGGGATCGATCGCGCTGCGGCCACGGTTCTCTTCATCCTGCATATGGCGCGGTGTGATCCCCTTGGTAACGACGACCATCGGCGCCTTTGTGCCCGAGGCGGCGACGAGTCGCGTCATCCAGCCCTCCAGCCCGAGGCCGTTGACGAAAACGATATTGGCCGCCGCGAGCTTTCTGGCGTCGCCCGGTGTCGGCGAATAGACGTGAGCGTCCCCGTTGGGCCCGACCAGCGTTGTGACGTCGACACGATCGCCGCCGACGTTACGCACCAGATCGCCAAGGATGGAGAAGGTCGCGACCGCTTGGATCTTGTTGGCCTGTGTTTCCTGCGCCGGCGCCGGCATCGCCATCAACGCCGCAATGACCGCCCCGAAGCTTGCTGTCAGCAAGCGTCGCCGTGCGATCATGACCAACTCCATTGTTGCCATCCCCGCTTACGCTTCGAGGTGACGTTGCGGCAACGCGAGCCAAATCAGGCCGCCCACCGGACCGACCGCTACCGACAGCGCGTAAAGAACGCCCGCCACCAGAATGATGGCCGGACCGGACGGCAGGTTGGCGTGATACGAAACCAGCAGGCCGGCATAGCCCGAGATCGCAGCGCACCCAATCGCGACCCCGATCATGGTGGTGATATCGCGCGCCCAGAACCGCGACACCACCGCCGGCAGCATCATGATGCCGACGGCAAGCAATGTTCCGAGCGCCTGAAAGCCGCCGACGAGGTTTAAGACGACAAGCGCGAGGAAGGCGATGTGGGCGGGTCCGCCGGCCCGGCTCACCGAGCGCAAATATCCCGGATCGACACATTCGAGCACCAGCGGCCGCCAGATTAGGGCAAGCACGACCAGCGACACACTGGTGATGCTCGCAATCAGCATCAGCGCCGGATCGTCGATGGCGAGCACCGAGCCGAACAAAAAATGCAGGAGATCGATATTGTTGCCCTTGGCCGACACGATGGTGACGCCCAGCGCCAGCGAGATCAGAAAGAAAGCGGCGAGCGACGCGTCCTCCTTGAGCAGCGTTGCGCGTGCGATCAGGCCGGCACCGAAGGCAATGAGGAAGCCGGCGATCAAGCCGCCGCCCGCCATCGCGAACAGGCTGAGGCCAGCGAGCAGAAAGCCGATCGCCGCGCCGGGCAGGATAGCGTGCGCCATCGCATCGCCGATCAGGCTCATCCGCCGCAGCATCAGAAATACGCCCACTGGCGGCGCGCCAAGCGCTAGCGCCAGCGAGCCAATAAGCGCGCGGCGCATGAATTCAAAATCGGCGAACGGAGCGATCAGGGCATTGTACAACATGCGCGTCGTCAGGCCGCTTCGACCGCACAGGCCGCGGCTTGCTCGTCGAACGCCTCGCACATGCGGCGCGCCTTGTTCAGGTTCTCCGCCGTCAAGACCTCGCGCGTTGCGCCCCAGGCGACCGGCTCGCGGGCGAGCAGGAGGCATTGCGGAAAGCTTGTCCGCACCAGTTCAATGTCGTGCAGGGCGGCGATCACGGTGCGCTTTTCACTGTGCCAGCGTCGCACCAGGTCAAGGAGATCGGCGGAGGTCTTCGCATCGATGGCCGTGAACGGCTCGTCGAGCACGATCAAACGCGCATCCTGCAGCAGCAAGCGGGCGAACAGCATGCGCTGCATCTGGCCGCCGGAGAGCGTGCCGATGGTGCGCTGCTCGAATCCGGTCAAGCCAACGGCGGCGATCGCGGCTTCGATCGCGCTGTGATCCTTGCCGGCGATGCCGCCGAACAGCCCCTTCCGCCGCCACAGTCCCATGGCGACCATGTCGTAGACGGTGATCGGAAACGAGCGGTCGATATCGGCAATCTGCGGCAGGTAGGCGATGTCGTGGGCATTGAGACCGTCGCGCTCGATGCTGCCGGCGAGGGGCTTCAGGAACCCGACGATACCTTTGAACAGGGTCGATTTGCCGGCGCCGTTGGGTCCGACCACGGCGACGAGGGCGCCAGTCTCCACTGCGCCGTCGAGGTGATGCACCGCGGGGTGGCGCTCGTAGCCGAGCGTGAGATTGCGAAAGCGCAGCGCTGGCATGGCCGGTTCTAGCGAAGCGCCCACAGCACGGCGGCCCAGATCAGTGCGATCAGAACCCCGGAGATGGCGACCCGCTGCGGCGCCGACAGGCGGAGCAGCGAAGGCGCAATGGTCGGGGACGGATGCGACGTGCCGCTGTGATGGTGGTGGTGGACCATAATGTAATAATATAACATCACATTTGCCGGCGGTCACCCCGGTTCATTAAGGGCCCGGCGGGGTGGAACCTTGCGAACCGACGCCGTCGGCCAGAAGAGCCTTTGCCGAATCGTTGGCCTCCGCTCCGGCCATTCCCCCGTTAGTGAAGACCTGATTGTCTCGTCGCTTTGCTTCGCCCGATGACGTAATCTGTTGCTGGACGATATCAGCGCAAAAACGAGAGTTGAGTACCCTCAGATGAGCGAGCCGAAAGCCCGCACCGTTTGCGTTGGCGAAGTGCTGGTCGTACTGGCGCGCGGCGCTGATGGCCGGTTCGCGCTGTCGTGCGGCGGCGATACTTTCAACACCGCCATTTATCTGGCCCGCGCCGGAATCGATGTCGCGTTCGCCACAGCGCTTGGCGATGATCCGTATTCCGACAGCATCGCGGCGCTCGCTGCCGCCGAGGGAGTCGCCGGGCATGTCATGCTGCGGGTGCCCGGCCGTCTGCCGGGATTGTGCCTGGTCGATGGCGAGCCATCCGGTGAGCGCAGCCTGCGCTACTGGCGGGACAGCGCGCCTGCTCGTGAGCTGTTCGAACTGCCCGACTGGATGGTGATCGCGCAAAATCTGATCTCCGCGCGGCTGATCTATTTCTCCGGCATCACGCTGTCGCTTTACTCGAACAACGGCATCGGCCGCTTTCTTGCTCTGCTCGAAGCTGCGCGCCAACAGGGCGTCAAAGTGGCGTTCGACGGCAATTTCCGCCCGCCGGCCTGGAAAGGCGATCTCGCCCGCACCCGCACTGTCTTTATCGAGGCGCTCAAGCGCGTCGATATCGCGCTGCCGACCTTCGACGACGAAGCTGTGCTGTGGGGCGACCCGTCACCGGAAGCGACGGTGGCGCGGCTGCAAGCCTTCGGCATCGGTGAAGTTGTGGTCAAGAACGGTCCAAAAAGCGCGCTAGTCGCGGCCGGCGGCGTCCAGGAATTCGTGCCGGTGCCGGAAGTTATGGTGCCGGTCGACGAAACCGCCGCCGGCGACGGTTTTAACGCCGGCTATCTCGCGGCGCGGCTCTCGGGAACAGAAGCCGCGCAGGCGGCGAGCGCTGCACATCGGCTTGCCGGCGACGTCATCCGCCATCACGGTGCGCTGGTTCCGCGCGTCGCCGCTGCGCTGCATTGAAGCAGCAGACTAAAGACGGATGACAGGATGCGGCGGAAAGCAGATAATCCGGCAAACAGATAAAGACCAAGGTTCGCGCGCCAGGCTTCGCTCGTACCTCGTGACTGCCAGCCGTCATCTCCTGGGAGGAAAGTCCATGCAACGCTTTGTCATCGCGGTCGCCGCCATCCTCGCACTTGCGTTCGGGACTCCGGCATTCGCCGACGAGCCGATCATCATCAAATTCAGTCACGTCGTGGCGCCCGATGCGCCCAAGGGCAAGGCCGCGCTGCTGTTCCAGCAGCTGGCCGAGAAGTACACCAACGGCCGGGTCAAGGTCGAAGTCTATCCGAACTCCTCGCTCTATAAGGACAAGGAGGAGCTGGAAGCGTTGCAGCTCGGGTCGGTGCAGCTCCTGGCGCCATCGATCTCGAAATTCGGTCCGCTCGGCGTCAAGGAATTCGACATTTTCGATCTGCCGTTCCTGATGAGCGACGACGTCCATGCGCGGCAAATGATGGCGAGCCCGATGATGGCGGACCTCAACAAAAAGCTTGAGGCCAAGGGCGTGTCACCGCTGGCTTACTGGGACAACGGCGCGCACGTCTACACCTGCAACAAACCGCTGCTCATGCCGGACGACTTCCGCGGCCTGAAGATGCGGATCCAGGGCAGCAAGGTGCTCGAAGCGGTGGCGCGCGAACTTGGCGCGCTGCCGCAGATCCTGCCGTTCTCGGCGGTCTATCAGTCGTTGCAGACCGGCGTCGTCGATGGCGAGGACAACGTTCCGTCGAACATTCTGACGCAGAAGTTCTATGAAGTGCAGCGTTATCTGACCGTGTCGCACCACGGCCGGCTCACCTATGCGCTCGTGACCAACAAGAAGTTCTGGAATTCGCTGCCGCCGGACGTGCGGGAGCAACTCGATCGCGCCGTGAAGGAGACGACCGAGTTCTTCAACGCCACGGCCGAGAAGGACAACGCCGCCGCGATGGAAAAAATCAAAGCTTCCGGCAAGACCGAGGTGCACGTGTTGACCGAAGCGGAGCGGAAGGCCTGGATCGCCAAGCTGATGCCGGTGCACACCGAGATGCAGGCCCGTTTCGGCAAGGACTTCATCGAACGGATTTACAAGGCTTCGGGCTTCACACCGCCGCAATCCTGAGCCGCTGAGCCGCATCCTTCGGTAGCGTTGGTTTACGGGGCCGAGCCGGTGTTCAACTGGATCCTCGACCGGCTCGAAGAATGGATTATCGCCGTCCTGATCGGGGCGGCGACAATCCTGACGTTCGTTGCGGTCATCCACCGCTATGGCGCCAGCAATTCGGCCGAGCTGACCCGCTGGGCGGGCACGCACGGGTTTGTCGTTCTCGCCGGTGCCGCCGACTGGGTCTACCGCTCGCTCGCCGCGATCGACCTGTCCTGGGCGCAGGAGCTCGCCACCTACATGTTCGTGTGGATGGCAAAATTCGGCGCTGCGCTCGGCGTGCGCACCGGAATTCACGTCGGCGTCGACGTTTTCGTCAAGCGATTAGGACCGGCGGCGCGCCGGCCGGTGATCGTGTTCGCTCTGCTGTGCGGCGCGCTGTTCACCGGCGTTATCGGTACGCTCGGTGCGGTCTACGTCCACGACCTCGATCCTGACGAAGTCTCGCCGGAACTCGAATGGCCGAGCTGGATCATTTATCTGTGTATTCCGCTCGGCTCGTATTTGATGTGCTTTCGCTTTCTACAGGTGATGTGGCGCTTCTTGCGCACCGGGCAGGTGCCGCACCAGGGCCATGGCGTCGATTATGAAGCGCCAAGCGCGGACGCGATCGCGCCGGTCGCGGAGGCGGCGCGATGATTGCGCTTTCGGCCACTTCGAAGCCGTCGGCGCCGCGGCCGCTCAGCGACGCCATTACCGCGACGCTGATCGTTGCGATCCCGATCGCGCTGGCGCTGCTTTGTTTCGCCGCCCGGCTGCACATCATCGAGCTGTCGCACACCGTGCGCGCCGAACTTCTGTTCGCGCTGCTCCTCGCGCTGATGGCGACCGGAATGCCGATCTCGATTTCGCTCGGCCTCTCGGTGCTGACCTATTTGTTCATTCTCTCCGATGTCGATCCGAAGATGGTCGGCCTGAAGCTGTTCACCAGCATCGACCGCTTCGAGATCATGGCGATTCCGTTCTTTATTCTCGCCGGCAATTTTCTCACCACCGGCGGCGTCGCACGCCGCATGATCGATTTTGCGACGTCGCTGATCGGGCACTGGTACGGCGGGCTTGGGCTCGCCGGCGTGGTCGCCTGCGCGCTGTTTGCCGCTATCTCCGGCTCATCGGTCGCGACCGTGGTCGGCATCGGCTCGATCATGCTGCCGGCGCTGCTGCAGAAGGGCTATCCGCCCCGTTTCGGCGCCGGTGTGATTGCCACCTCCGGCGCGCTCGGCATTCTGTTTCCGCCCTCGATCAATCTGGTTATCTATGCCGTTGCGACCAGCGGCATGCAGCCGCGCGGGCCGGATGGCTCGGTCGTTGATTCCGCCTCGGTCGGCCAATTGTTCATGGCCGCTGTAGTACCCGGCATGATCCTGGCCGCGATGCTGGGGACGACAACGTGGTACCGCGCCTGGCGTAATGACTATCCGCGCATGCAGCGCGTGAGCTGGTTGGAATGTTGGCGGGCTTTCCGTGAAAGCTTCTGGGGCCTGTTCCTGATCGTCTTGGTGTTGGGCGGCATTTATTCGGGGATGTTCACGCCGACCGAAGCCGCCGCCGTCGCGGCGGTCTATGCGTTCGTCATCGCGGTGTTCGTCTACAAGGGCTTGAAGGTTCGCGAAGTGCCGGCGGTGCTGCTCAAAGCGGCGTCCATGAGCGCGATGATCCTCTACATCATTACCAACGCGGCGGTGTTCTCCTGGCTTTTGACCTCGGAGCAAATCCCGCAATCCATGGCCGGATGGATGACCGCCCAAGGTTTTGGCACCGTGGCCTTCCTGCTCGTCACCAACGTCGTTCTGTTGGCCGCTGGCAACTTCATGGATCCGGCGGCGATAGTCCTCATCATGGCGCCGATCCTGTTTCCGATGGGCGCGGCGTTGGGCGTCAACGCCGTGCACCTCGGCGTCCTCATGGCGGTGAACATGGAGGTGGGCCTGTGTCACCCGCCGGTCGGGCTCAATCTCTATGTCGCCTCCGGCATCACCGGCATGGGCATCGCCGAACTGACGGTAGCGGTGCTGCCCTGGCTCGCCACCATGCTGATCTTTCTGGTGATGGTGACTTACATCCCGGCAATCTCGCTGTGGCTGCCGCATCTGTTGGGGATGCTTTGATCGCGCTACCGTCGGTATCGCGGCAAGGCATCGCGTGGGCGCGCCGAAACAACACCGTGACGTCGTGACCAATATCCTCCCGCCGATCGACATCGTCGCCGACCTCTGGCGCCTCGCCGGCGCCGATGCTGCGGCGCTCGACTATCTGAAACTGTCGGGCAGCGAACCGGCGCTGCCGTCGTCCTTCCGCGTCGGCGCGGCGGCGCAGGCCAGCATTGCGGCGGTGGCTCTCGCCGCCGCCGAGCTGCGCCACCATTCCGGCGCCGCGCGCCAGCGGGTCAGCGTCGACATGCGTCACGCTGCGGTCGAGTTTCGCAGCGAGCACTATCTGACCATCGATGGTCAGGCGCCGGCGAATTACAGCGATCCGCTGTTTCGCGCCTACCGTACCGGCGACGGCGGCTTTGTGCGGCTGCACATGAATTTCCCGCACCACCGCGAGGCGGTGCTCAAGCTGCTCGGCTGCGCGCCGACCCGGGAGGCCATCGAGGCGGCGCTGAGCAGGTGGGAAGCCGTCGCGTTCGAGACCGAAGCGTACCGGCACGGCTGTGTTGTCGCCGCGATGCGCACGCCGGAGCAATGGGCGGAGCATCCGCACGCGGCGGCGGTCGCCGCCATGCCGGTGGTGCGGATCGAAAAGATTGGCGACGCGCCGCCGCGGCCTTTGCCGGGTGGGCCGCGGCCGCTGTCTGGTCTTCGCGTGCTTGACCTGACCCGCATCATCGCCGGCCCCGTCGCGGGCCGCGTGCTCGCCGCTCATGGAGCCGACGTGATGCTGATTTCCGCGCCGGGTCTGCCGTTCGTCGACTGGTTGGTAAAGGACACCGGCCGCGGCAAGCTTTCGGCTTACGCCGACATCACCACGCCGGACGGCCGGATGGTCCTGGAGAATCTCGTCCAGGACGCCGACATTTTCCTGCAAGGGTTTCGGCCGGGCGCGCTGGCCGCGCGCGCTTTTGGTCCCGAGGACGTGGCGGCGCTGCGTCCCGGCATCGTCTACGTCTCTTTGTCTGCTTACGGCGATGCCGGACCCTGGGCACCGCGCCGCGGCTTCAATTCACTGGTGCAGACGGCGACCGGCTTTAATGCTGCCGAAGCGCGTGCCGCCGGCGTGGAAGGTCCGAAGGAATTGCCGTGCCAGGCGCTGGATCATGCCTCCGGTTATTTGCTGGCATTCGGCGCGATCATGGCGCGCATCCGTCAGGCGCGCGAAGGCGGGAGCTGGCTGGTACGCGTGTCACTGGCGGCGACCGGACACTGGATCTGGAATTTGGGCCGGGTCGAAGGCGGCTTTTCGAGCCCGCTGCCATCGCGCGATGACGTGGCGGATCTGATGGAGACCAGTCAATCGCCGTTCGGTGTGATGCGCGGCGTGCGCCATGCGGCGCGATTGTCGGAAACCCCTGTGGCATGGACCCGGCCGTCAGTGCCACTCGGCACCCATCCGCCGGTCTGGCCCTCACGCGCGAAAGTCGCCCGGGAGTAGCTCGATCGGTGCACCGTGTGGCGTGCGCTCGCAGGCGCGCTGCCAGGCGTCGCGAGTGCGCACGAGCGTCTGCGGGTCGGCAAGGCCCTTGTTGACGAGGATGCGTTCGAGCGCGGCGAGCCAGTGCCGGTAATAGGTCTCGCCGGTATCGGGATCGCCGGCCGCCTGCGCTTTTTTGATTTCTTCGCCGAGCGTGGCAGCCCACTCGCCCCAGCTAAATACACCGCGCTCGTGCAGCGACACCGCGAGTGCAAAGGCCTGCGCTTCCCACGGCTCGCGAAAGACCGGGCCCTCGTCGTTGCGCGGAATGTCCGGCACCGACTGCGTCGCGCGTTCCGCTGCGGCGTTGGGCACGCTACGCCGGCTCCAAATACGGCTCGAACGCCTCGATCGAAACTTTAAGCGTCGGGTCGGTTGTGTCGCCCCACAGTTCGCGGCCGCCGAACAGAACCGTGTAGAGCCATTGCGGATTTTCGCCTTCGCCGATCGCGACCGTATCGGGAAAGACGTGACAGCCGCGCACCGCTTCGATCACGCCGACATGGCCGCGAGCATACCGCGGCAGCCGGGTATGCGTCGCCGGGTGAATATTCTTCGCCCGCACGCGGTCGCCGGGTTTGAAGCGGGCGGCCGCGCTTGCCGGCCGCTCAAATGTGCCGCGGGTGAGCGAGTTCGGCACCTCGGCGCTGCTGAGCTTGCGCCCGAGCGCTTTGCCGGGGCGCAGCGCATGACCGGCGGCTATCTCGTCGGCGCCGGCAAGGCCAAGCGCGGCCAGATTACTTTCCAGCCCCAGTTCCCAGCGTTTGTAATAGGAGACCGACAGATAAACGTCCGGCGGCAGCTTCTCCTGCGCGAAACGCGACCGATCGATCGGCCAGGCGCCGGTGTAGCTGATGGCGCGGGTGAGCGCGAAGACGCGGCCTTCCCATTCTGCGTGAAACACCGGCTCGTTGGCCTCGGGCTCGACTTTGCCGAAGCCGTGCATGCCGCCCATGTCGTGAATGCCGTCCATCACGAAACCTCGCGGGGATTTTTCGGCAGCCCGGTGCCGATCATGCTGTCGCGCGTCACCAGCGCCGCAAGTTTTTCTTCACTCCAGCCTTCAGTACCCGGAGGCCGCATCGGCAACACGATGAAGCGCGTCTCCGCGGTCGAATCCCAGACCCGGATCGGCAAATCCGCCGGAAGGCTGACGCCGAAATCGGCCAGTACGCCGCGCGGATCGTTGACCGCGCGCGCGCGATACGGCGCCGATTTGTACCAGACCGGCGGCAGTCCGAGCACTTCCCACGGATAGCAGGAGCACAGCGTGCACACGATCATGTTGTGCAGCTTCGGCGTATTCTCGACCGCAATGAGATGATCGCCGACTCGGTTGAGCAATCCGAACGACAATATCGCATTGGTCGCATCCTCGATCAGGGCGCGCTTGAACTGCGGATCGCTCCAGGCTCTGGCGACAACGCGGGCGCCGGTGTGCGGACCGACTTTGGTCTCGTAGGCCTCGACGATCGCATCAAGCGCGGCGGGATCGATGTAGCCTTTTTCGGTGAGCACGGTCTCGATCGCCCGCACCCGCAGCTGCATCTCCGACAGTTCCGAGCCGTGGTCGTGATGGTCGTCGTGATCATGATCTTGCGTCATTGCCGCGGCTCCATATCCGCTTTCCGGAATGAGCATTATAGTGCCGCGAAGCGCGATGTCACATCGGACAACCGGCCCGGAGACCATGCTGATTCCGTTCAACCGTATCGCCGACAGTATCGATCGGGTGAACGCCGCCATCGGCCGCGCGGCGGCGTGGTGCTCGCTGTTCGTCGTGCTCGCCGAGTTCGCAACGGTGGTGATGCGATACGTATTCGGCATCGGCTCGATCGCTGTTCAGGAATCCGTGCTCTACGCCCAGGCGGCGCTGTTTCTGCTTGCCGCCGCCTGGGTGTTGCAAATCGGCGGTCACGTGCGCATCGACGTATTCTATGCGCCGGCACGGCCGCGCACGCGCGCACTCATTGATCTTTGCGGCGCGCTGATTTTTCTCATCCCCTTTGCGGTCGGTGCTGGCCGTGCTCTCGGTTCCCTACGCCGCGCGCTCGTGGGAAATTCTCGAACACTCGCGCGAGGCCAGCGGCTTGCCGTTTGTCTATCTGTTCAAGACGCTGATCCCCGTGTTTGCTGTTCTCATCGGCCTGCAAGGTGTGGCACAAGCGATCCGCGCCGCGCTCGTGCTCGCGGCGCCTTCCGCGCCGTCACCGCTAACCGCCCCCGCCCGCGGGGCAGGTTAGCGGCGAGGTCGAGCTAATGGGCGAGGCGCTCGCCATCGCGATGGTTGTCGCGGTCTGTGCGGTACTGCTGTTCGGCTATCCGGTGGCGCTCACGCTCGGCGGTGTGTCGCTGCTCTTCGCCGGCATCGGTGCCGCCGCGGGGGCGATGGACCTCTCGCTGCTCGGCGCACTGCCGCAGCGCATCTTCGGCATCATGAATAATGATGTGCTGCTGGCGATCCCGCTGTTTGTGTTCATGGGGGTGACGCTGGAGCGCTCGCACATTGCCGAGGAGCTTCTGGAAACCATGGGCCGTCTGTTCGGCTCTTTGCCGGGTGGGCTAGGCATCGCCGTTACCATCGTCGGCGTGCTGTTGGCGGCAGCCAAGGGCATCGTCGGCGCGACCACGGTGACGATGGGACTAATTGTGCTGCCGACCATGCTGCGCCACGGCTACGACAAGGCGCTGGCCGCTGGCACGGTCGCCGCCACCGCAACATTGGCGCAGATCTTTCCGCCGGCGACCGTGCTGATCCTGCTCGGCGATCAGCTCAGCAACTCGTATCAGGCCGCGCAATTGGCGAAGGGCGATTTCGCGCCGCAGACGATTTCGGTGGCCGATCTGTTCGCCGGCGCCATCATTCCGGGCTTTGCGCTGGTCCTGCTCTACATTCTTTATCTGATCGCCGTTGCGATCTTTTTCCCGAAACGCTCGCCCGCCATCGTCCCGGACCCCGCCGCCCCGCAAGGTTTTGCTTTGGCGCGCCGGCTTGTCGCGGTTTTGATCGCGCCGCTTCTGCTCATCCTCGCCGTCCTCGGCTCGATTCTCGGCGGCATCGCGACGCCGACCGAAGCGGCCTCGGTCGGCGCGGTCGGCGCCATGCTGCTCGCCGCGCGCAAATCGGGCGCGGCAGGCCTGCTGCGGCCGGTGATGGTGCGCACGACGGAAATCACCAGCATGATTTTTTTGATCTTGATCGGCGCGACGCTGTTCAGCCTGGTGTTCCGCGGTCTCGGCGGCGACGTGCTGATCGAGCACGTGCTGACCAATTTGCCGGGCGGCCCCGGCGGCGCAACGCTTGCCGTCATGGTCGCACTTTTCGTGCTCGGCTTTGTGATGGATGCGTTCGAGATTATCTTCGTGGTGGTGCCGATCGTGGCGCCGGTATTGCTGAAAATGCCCGGCGTCAATCCGGTCTGGCTCGGCATCATGATGGCAGTGAATTTGCAGACCTCGTATATGCATCCGCCGCTCGGGCCGACCTTATTTTACCTTCGCGGCGTGGCGCCGCCAGAGGTGACGACACGCGACATCTATGTCGGTATCATTCCCTACGTGGTTATCCAGCTCGCCATGCTGGTGGCGCTGTGGTTTCTGCCCGGGCTCGCGACGATGCTGCCGCACAAGCTCTATGGCTCATGAAAGTGCGCCCGCCACGGGCCGATAGCGTTAACGCGTCGTAAACGCTATCCGCCGCTCGCGGGCGACACGGGCTGGTGCGTCTGGCAATATCGTGCGCATTATGGATGCGACCAATCTGATTTCAGCATTCCTCGCGGCTTCGGTCGGCCAGATGCAGCTTGCCGCTGCCGCATTTCTGGCGCAGTCGAATCCGGACAGCGGATCATCGGTCGCGCAATTGGCCGATGCCGCGCAGCAGAATTTCAATCCGCTCGCCAACGTCGCCGCCGGCTTGGGAACGAATCTCGACGTTGGCTGCTAGTTAGCGCGGGGTGCGGGATTTCGCCGAGCCTGTCATCGGGCTGGCCACTTCGGCCCAGGCCCGTTGGCTCAATCGGCGCTGCCAAGCGCGGCGCTCACAAGCTTCACGCCATCGGCGCTTGCCCATTCGGCAGGACCCGCCATTTCCCCGATCTCGCAGCCGGAGCGGTCTATGATCAGCGTCGTCGGCATGCCGAAGGCCTTGCCCGCGCTTTTCAGGTCCTGAAACACCTTGGCACTCGGATCGGAATAGTAGCTGAGGTGCTTCACGCCAGCCTCTTTCAGGAAGTTGAGCGGCTTTTCGGCATCGCGGGTATCGATGTTGACGGCGACGACCTCAAAGCCAGGGCCGCCGAGATCGGCCTGCAGCGCGTCGAGCGCCGGCATCTCCTTGCGGCACGGCACGCACCAGGTAGCCCAGAGATTAAGGAGCACGGTGCGGCCGCGCCAGTCGGCAAGGGTTCGCTCGTGGCCTTCGGCGTCCTTGAACGCCAGATCGGGGACGCGAAACGGCGCGTGCGCGACCGCAAGTGCCGCGACTTCGCCGTGCGCCAGCGGTGCGATCCGGTCCGCGGTCTTAACCGCAGGCTTACACGCCGCCGCCGCCGGATTGCTTCGCAGGTGTTCCATCCCGTATACCCCCGCCAGGACGGCGAGGATGATGATCGCCGCCACGACGGCAAGCCCCCGATAACGGCGTCCAACAGGATGCGGCGCGGCGGATCGCTCGGACATTTAAGAACACCTCGGCGGACGCATTATGAGCAACAAGATGTGGGGCGGACGGTTCGGTTCGGATCCCGATCCCCTCATGGAGGAGATCAACGCCTCGATAGACGTCGACCGCCACCTCTACCGGCAGGACATCGCCGCAAGCAAGGCCCATGCGGCAATGTTGGCCAAAACCGGCATTATCACGGCGCAAGATGCAAAGCGGATCGCTCACGGTCTAGACACGATCCTGTCAGAGATCGAGGCCGGCAAATTCAAGTTCCAGCGCGCGCTTGAGGACATTCATATGAACGTCGAGAGCCGGCTCGGCGAATTGGTCGGTCCGGCCGCCGGGCGGCTGCACACAGCGCGTTCGCGTAACGACCAGGTCGCCACCGACTTCCGGCTGTTCGTGCGTGATGCGATCGATGGTATCGATGCCGCGCTGCCGCCTATCAGCGTGCACTCGCAGAGAAGGCGCTCGAACATGCGGCGACCGTGATGCCGGGGTTCACGCACCTGCAGACCGCGCAGCCGGTGACCTTCGGCCATCATCTCCTCGCCTACGTGGAGATGGCGGCGCGCGACCGTGGCCGCTTTGCCGATGCGCGGACGCGGCTGAACGAAAGCCCGCTCGGCGCCGCCGCGCTTGCCGGCACGTCGTTTCCAATCGATCGCTCGATGACGGCCAAGGCGCTTGGCTTTTCGCGGCCGACGGCGAACTCACTCGACGCCGTGGCCGATCGCGACTTCGTGCTTGAGGCATTGTCGGCGTGCGCGATCACCGCCGTGCACTTGTCGCGGTTTGCTGAAGAGATTGTGCTGTGGTCGTCGCCGCTGGTCGGTCTGGTTCAACTCTCGGACAAGTTCACCACCGGCTCGTCGATCATGCCGCAGAAGCGCAATCCCGACGCGGCGGAACTCGTTCGCGCCCGGGCGGGCCGGATCGTCGGCGCGCTCACGGCGTTGCTGATAGTCATGAAGGGGCTGCCGCTCGCCTATCAGAAGGATATGCAGGAGGACAAAGAGGGCGCGATCGATGCGCTTGAGGACGCTTCTTCTTTCGATCAACGCCATGACCGGCATGGTGCGCGACATGAAGCCCGACGTGGCACGCATGCGGCAAGCGGCCGGCGAAGGTTTTGCCACCGCCACCGATCTTGCCGATTGGCTGACGCGCACGCTCAAGCTGCCGTTTCGTGAGGCTCACCATGTGACCGGCCAGATCGTGGCCAAAGCGGCCGCGTCCGGTGTCTCGCTCGAGAAATTGCCGCTTGCCGCCATGCAGGCGATTGAACCGCGCATCACCAAAGCGGTCTTTGGCGTGCTTTCGGTCGACGCTTCGGTCAAAAGCCGGAAGGTCTATGGCGGCACCGCGCCGAACAATGTCCGCGCCCAGGCCAACCGCTGGCTTAAGCGGCTCAAAGCTAAGGGCTAATTGCGGCCGCCACAGCGATAAACGCGGTGGCAAGGTGTTCTTGCCAAAATCTCGCCGCCGCGGTGCGATCTGCTATCCTGCAACGTCTGGCGCGGGCCACTGGGGGAGCGTTTTTTGGTCGTTGATCGTTTGAGTGTTGCTTTGGCGCTTCCCGTGCTCGTGGCGGCGGCGCTGACGCTCGCGGCCTGCGGACGCAATGGACCGCCGCTGCCCCCGCCAGGTTCTACGCCGGCGCCGACCACCGAGGCTACGCCGCCGGCCGGGCCGTCGCCGACTGGCACTGCAGGCGGGACTGGCCCGACGGCACAGCAAACCGCGCAGAAAAACGGCTTCGATACCTCGGGCAATCCGGTCGCTCCGCCCGGTCAGAAGAAGTCGTTCCTGCTCGATCCTCTCCTGCAATAGCTGCCTGACACGCAGCTTTCTTTACTTCGTTTTGGTCGCGACAAACACGTGAGAGCCCGCCGGGCTGGCATTTTCCGGCTCATGCTCTAAACACACGCCATGCATCACTTCGACTATCGCAACGGCGTGCTGCACGCTGAGGCCGTCGATATTGACGTGCTGGCGGAAGCCGTCGGCACGCCGTTCTATTGCTATTCGACCGCGACGCTTGAGCGGCACTATCGCGTGTTCGCCCGCGCCTTTGCCGACGTCGATGCGCTCATTTGCTACGCGATGAAGGCGAATTCCAATCAAGCCGTAATCGCGACGCTGGCGCGGCTTGGGGCTGGCGCCGACGTGGTCTCCGGGGGCGAACTGTTGCGCGCCCGCGCAGCGGGCATCCCGCCGGACAAGATCATGTTCTCCGGCGTCGGCAAGACAGCCCATGAGCTTGCGCTCGCGGTCGAGCAGCGCATCCTCTGCGTCAATGTCGAATCCGAAGCGGAGCTGGAACTCCTCGCCGAAATCGCCGTCGGCAAAGGACGTCCCATCGACATTTCAATCCGCGTCAATCCCGATGTCGATCCCCGGACGCACGCCAAGATCGCGACCGGCAAGGCCGAGAACAAATTCGGCATTCCGATCAGCCGCGCGCGCGACGTCTACGCCCGCGCCGCCAGGCTCGAAGGCGTGCGCGTCGCCGGCGTCGACATGCATATCGGCAGCCAGATCGTCGAACTCGATCCATTCAACGATGCCTTCGCGCTGCTGGCGGATTTCGTGCGGCAATTGCGCGCCGACGGCCACGTTATCAAACACGTCGACCTCGGCGGCGGTCTGGGTATTCCCTATCGCGAAGACAATGAGCCGCCGCCCGATCCCGACGCCTACGCGACCGTCGTCAAGCGCGCGACACGCGACCTCGACTGTCAGCTGATCTTCGAACCGGGCCGCCTCATCGTCGGCAACGCCGGCATCCTTGTCACGCGCGTGCTCTATGTGAAGCGCGGCGAGGCGAAGACCTTCGTCATCGTCGATGCCGGCATGAATGATCTGGTGCGCCCGACGCTTTATGATGCGCACCACGATATCCGGCCGGTCCGGGAGCCGGTTGTCGGCGCACCGAGAATCATCGCCGATGTAGTCGGCCCGGTCTGCGAATCAGGCGATTTTCTCGCGCTCGACCGCTCCATGGCCGAGCCGAAGCCCGGCGATCTCCTCGCCGTCATGACCGCCGGCGCTTACGGCGCCGTCGAGGCGGGAACTTACAATACCCGCGCGCTGGTCCCGGAAGTCCTTGTCAAGGCTGGCGAATGGGCCTTGGTGCGGCCCCGGATAAGCGCCGAAGAACTGATCGCGCTCGATCGTCTGCCGGCGTGGCTGTGAGCTGGCTCTAATTTTGCTTGTGATATTTTGCATGGCACGGCTTCCTGCCGGTCGGGGCGCCTTGAACCCGCCCTCTTGCTAACGTGTTGTGATGCGGAGTTTTCTCCGCGGAGACTTAGGTGACGGATACACCTTCGAGCCAACCTCTGCCGTCGCATCGGAGCACAGAGCCGGTCGCCCGATCGCAGCTTGCCGGCGCATTGCGGCGCGCCCGCTGGACGATTTTCTGGGAGCGGCTATGGCCCGCTCTGGCGACGCTGGCGACGGTCATCGGTCTGTTCCTGACGGTTTCGTGGCTTGGGCTCTGGCTCTGGCTGCCGCCGCTCGGCCGCGCCGCCGGCATGATCGTGTTCGCGCTGCTTGCGTTGGCGGCCCTCGTTCCGTTCGCGCGCCTTCGCATACCCGCAGCTGCCGACGCTCTCAGCCGGCTCGATCGCCGGAGCGGGCTGCGTCATCGGCCGGCGACGACGATCGCCGATGAACTCGTCGTCACTCCGCAGGACCCTTATTCGCTGGCGCTGTGGCGCGCGCACGTCGAGCGCACGCTCGCCGCGGCCCGCGCCTTCAAGGCAGGCTGGCCCTCGCCGCGCATTGCGGCGCGCGACCCCTATGCGTTGCGAGGCCTTGTGCTCGTCGCCGTCATCGCGACCTTCATCGCCGCCGGCGGCGAACACTGGAAACGTGTCGCTGCGGCATTCGACTGGCAGGGTGTGGTGTTGCCGGCGAATTTCCGCGTCGACGCCTGGGTGACGCCGCCCGGCTATACCGGTAAACCGCCGGTCATTCTTGCTGGCATACATCCGGGCGAGCCGGCACGGCAGATGAGTGAGACCAGTGAGGTGGTCTCCGTTCCGGCCGGCAGTGCGCTGATCGTTCGTGCGACCGGCAAGCTCAATCTCGAAGTTTCCAGCACCGGCGGCGTCACTCCCGACCAGGAGGACGTCCATGCGGCCGCGAGCGCGCAGGAATATCGGTTCAAGATTGCGGGGACCGGCACCGCGACGCTCCGCGGCGCGGGTGACGACCTGACGTGGGCGTTCAACGCCATTCCCGACAAGCCGCCGACCATTGCGCTCGCCAAGGATCCGGAGCAACAAAATCGCGGCTCGGTGCTGTTGTCCTACCGGCTCGAAGACGACTACGGCGTAACCGAGGCGCAGGCGACTTTCGTGCGCAAAGGTGGGACGACCGACGGCGCGGCGCGGCCGCTCTACGGGCCGCCCGATTTCGCGCTGGTGCTGCCGCAGGCGCGCACCAAGAGCGGTGTCGGTCAGACCATCAAGGATCTGACCGATCATCCGTGGGCCGGCGCCGAAGTTGTGATGACGCTCGTTGCGCGCGACGAAGGCGGCAACGAGGGCAGGAGCGAGCCGTTTACCTTCCGCCTGCCCGAGCGCGTCTTCGCCAAGCCGCTGGCGCGGGCTCTGGTCGAGCAGCGCCGCAATCTCGCGCTCGATGCCGGGGCCCGTCCGCTGGTCACCACGGCGCTCGATGCGCTTGCCATGGCGCCGGAGAAGTTCACGCCCGACGCCGGAATTTATCTCGGGCTCCGCTCGATCTTCTGGTCGCTGGTGCGCGCCAAGACCGATGACGACCTGCGTGACGTGGCGGCGCGGTTGTGGCAAATGGCGGTCGGGATCGAGGACGGCGACGTTTCCGACGCCCAGGCCGGTCTGCGCAACGCCGAGGAGGCGCTGCGCCAGGCGCTGGAGCGCGGCGCCAGCGATCAGGAAATCAAGCAGCTGATGGATCAGTTGCGCGCCGCCATGGATCGCTATTTGCAGGCGATGCAGGAGCAGCTGAAAAACAAGCAGCAGCTCTCCCGCCCGCTCGACCGCAATGCCCGCACGCTGCGCTCGCAGGATCTCAAGAGCATGCTCGACCGGCTCGAGAACCTGGCCCGCAACGGCGCCAAGGATGCCGCGCGTCAGCTGCTGCAGCAGCTCGAGCAGATGATGGAAAATCTGCAGATGGCGACGCCCGACATGAACGGCGACGACCTCGGTGACATGATGTCCGAGCTCGACGACCTCGGCGACATGATTCATCAGCAGCAGGAATTGCGCGACCGCACATTTCGTCAAGGCCAGGATCAGCGCCGCCAAAACGGCCAGCGCGGTCAGCAAGGCAAGCAGGGCCAGCCGGGACAACAAGGCCAGTCGATGGACGAGCTGCGGCAGAACCAGCAGGCCTTGCGTGACCGCCTCAACAAGCTGCTGCAAGACCTCAAGAACCGCGGCCGCGGCCAGAATCAGCAGGGCCAACAAGGTCAGGGCCAGAACGGCATGGATCAGCTCGGCCGCGCCGGCGAAGCCATGGGCGAAGCCGAGGGCGACCTCGGCGACGGCAATGCCGAAGGCGCCGTCAACTCGCAGGGCCGCGCGCTTGAGGCGCTGCGCAAAGGGGCGCAGGGGCTGGCGCAATCGATGCAGCAGCAAATGGGCCAGGGGCCCGGTCCGGGCCAAAATGGTCGCCTCGGGTTGCCGCGTGCGCAACGCGACACCGACCCGCTCGGTCGGCCGTTGCGCGGGCGCGACTACGGCGATGACGTCACTGTGAAAGTGCCCGGCGAGATCGACGTGCAGCGCGCCCGCCGCATCATCGAGGAGTTACGCCGCCGCTTCGGCGACATCCTGCGCCCGCAGGAGGAGCTCGATTACATCGAGCGGCTGCTGAAGGATTATTGAGCGCCTGATTGATTGCGGAGCTTGGCGCAATCGCCTGCGGCCGTCGCAATTGCCTTCGCAATTGTTAATTTCTTCCAACTGAATGTTAACGGTTCCTTGCTAACGATCGCCGCGTCGCCCAGGTCATGCTCCCGGCGGCGCAGAGGTTCTTGTGGCATCGATCGGTTCCGAGCAAGCGCCGCGTTCGGTTTGGCGCTCGTCCTGGCGTATTTCCTCGCGCATTCGCTGGCGTAGCTCCTGGCGCCTGTCGTCTTCGGTTCCGTGGGGCGAGGAAATAAATGGCGCGGTCGCCCGCGGCTATGCGCTCTTCAGCGACGGCAGCAACTCCTCACTGGTGCGGCGTCTTGCCGGCGCTGCGTTCATCATCCGCGTGGCCAGCGCGGCGATCGCGTTTATCTCGCAGATCCTGCTCGCGCGCTGGATGGGCGCCTTCGAATTCGGCGTCTACATCTACGCTTGGACTTGGGTGCTGTTGATCGGCGGCATGGCCGATCTTGGATTGGCGTCCGCTGCGCAGCGCTTGATCCCCGAATACACCGAACACAAGAAATTCGCGCTGCTGCGCGGATTTCTCAGCGGCAGCCGGTGGATGGCGTTGCTCATCTCAAGCGGCGTCGCGGGCGCGGGTGCGATTGCGGTCAGGCTGCTGTCGCCGCATCTCGATCCGGCAACTATCGTTCCGCTTTATCTGTCCTGTCCGATGGTGGCGATGTTCGCACTCTGGCAGCTGCTGGGTGGCATTGCGCGGTCGTATAACTGGGTCAATCTCGGACTTTCGCCGGTCTACGTGCTGCGCCAGCTCATGCTGCTGGTGCTGATGGGTCTTGCCTACGCGTTCGGATTGCCGACGGATGCTGTGACTGCGACCATCGTGGGTGTTATTACACTCTTGAGCGTCGGTGTCGGCCAGCTTGTAATCCTCAATCGCCGACTCGCCGGAGTGGTCGAGAGCGGACCGCGCGCCTACGACCCCCGCGCCTGGCTCGCCGTTTCAGCGCCGATCTTTGTCGTCGAGGCGTTCTATCTCCTGCTCAGCTATTCCGACGTCATCGTCCTCCAGCAATTCCGTCCCGCGAACGAGGTCGCGATCTACTACGCCACGGTCAAGACGCTGGCCTTGGTCGCCTTCATCTACTACTCCGTGGCGCAAACCATCGCGCACAAGTTCGCCGAATACCACGTCACCGGCGAGCGACAGCGACTGGCCGCTTTTGTGAAGCAGTCGGTGCGGTTGACGTTCTGGCCGTCGCTGGCCGCGATTATTTTCTTGCTGATATTCGGGCGGCCGCTGCTGCGCTTGTACGGCGCGGACTTTGTGTCCGGCTATTATCTGATGTTCATTATCGCCATCGGCCTGTTGGCGCGGGCATCGGTCGGTCCGGCCGAACGGCTTCTCAACATGCTCGGTGAGCGGCGCTCCTGCGCGCTGGTCTACGGACTTTCGTTCGCACTCGATCTGGTGCTGTGCGTCGTGCTCATACCCCGGATCGGGCTCGCCGGCGCCGCGATAGCAAGCTCAGTCGCGCTGGTGTTCGAATCCGCCGGTCTGTTCGCGATCGCTAAATATCGCCTAGGGTTCCACTGCTTTGTTTTCGGCGGCCCAAAGAACACCTAGGGCGCGGCTATGACGATCAGAGCCGCGGCCGATCTAGCGCCCGCTGTCACGCTCGAAGACGCCGCAGGCGCGATCGCCAGGGCGCGCCGCGCTGCACTTGCCGATCGCTACGCTGCCGATTCCTTTACGGTTGAGTGGCGTGCTTTGACGGAGCTTGCGCCCATCGTCGCCGAATGGCGCGAACTCGCCGCACACGCGCTTGAGCCGAACGTCTTCTACGAGCCCGCTTTCCTGCTTGCGGCAGTGCCGGTCTTCGGGCGTGACGCCGGTGCCGTGCTGGTGTGGTCGGGCACGGACTCGCGCCGGCTGCTCGGTTTGTTTCCAGGCCGGATAGTAAAGCGCCGTTATGGTCTTAAGCTGCCGATCCTGCTCGGCCTGACGCACCCCTATGGCCCGCTCGGCGTGCCGCTCGTCGAACGCGAAGCGGCCGAACCGGTCATCGCCGCTTTCTTTGCTCACCTCGTGAACTCAGCGACGTTGCCGGGATTGGTATTGCTGCCCTTCCTGCCCGAGAATGGTCCCTTCGCCGCGGTGCTTGCTCCAATGCTGCGGCGTGCGCAGATGCCAGTCGCCGACTTCAATCATCACCAGCGGGCGCTGCTGGCCCCCAGGGACGAGCGGTCGCTTTACGTCGAACGTGCGATAGGCCGGCACCAACAAAAGGAACTCCGGCGCCGGTGGCGACGCTTGGCCGAGACCGGCGCCGTCTTGATCACTACCGCCACCGAGCCCGCTGCCGTCGGCAGAGCGCTTGACGATTTTTTAGCGCTCGAAGCGGGCGGTTGGAAGGGCAGAGCGGGTACCGCTACGGGCGATCACGGCCCTCTTCGGCGCTTTATCGTCGCGGCAGTTTGCGACCTTGCCGCGGAAGGCAAAGCCGCGATCAACCGCATCCTGATCGATGGGCGCGCGATTGCCGCGACTATCGTCTTGCGTAGCGGGCGCTGCGCCTGGTTCTGGAAGATCGCCTATGACGAGGCCTTTGCCCGTTATTCGCCTGGCGTCATGCTGACCGTGGAACTCACGCGCGAACTTCTCGACGACGTGAAAGTCACCTGCGCCAACTCCTGTGCGACGGCGAACCACGCGATGATTGATCATCTGTGGCGCGAGCGGCTGCCGCTCTGCGACCGCTTGATCGCGGCCCGGCCGCGCCCGCCGTTTGCGCTGGCGCAAGGTCTGGAGGGATTACGCGCGGCCACCATCGCGGGCGGCCAAGAACATTCGCGGCCGCTTCCGCTCTTGGCTGGGGTCGAGGAGACTGGCGCGGAATTGAGCACGGTCCGTTAACCCTAAAAAAATGCCTCAGCGAATAGTCTCGCGTCGTTGATCCTGACGGGCTGGTCATGCTTTTCGGTCACACTCTGGCTAAGACTTTTCGTCAATGGCGGCTCCTCATCTTGCCAGGCGCTATCGGACTTGCGCTGGGGATCATTGGCGTCGCCTGGATCGGCCTGGATGGAATATTCCTTACCTTGAATGCCATCCCCGCTGCAGGTGGTGCCATCGTATCCGGCCTGCTGGCACTTGCGGCGTTGGGGGTTGGCGCTTTGGTGGCACTTGCGAGGGAGCGCCACCGCAATCTGCTGGCGAGAATTGCACTAAACAATATGAGTCAGGCCTTGTGCATGTTTGATGACGCAGGCCGGCTCGTCCTCTGCAATTCGCCCTACATCGAAATGCACCTCCTCCGCCGCGAGCAATTGCGCGCCGGCATGCCGCTGCGCGAGATGCTCGATATCAGGATCGAGAACGGCACTTTCACAGGCGATCCCGATCGTTACGCGGAGGAGTGCCGCCGGAGCGCCGCCGAGGGCCGCACCCAAAAGCGCACCATCAAGTTCACCGACGGACGCACCATCGCTCTGGCCATGCAGCCGTTGCCGAGCGGCGGCTGGGTGACGACACACACCGATGTCACCGAGCAGTTCGTCGCCCAAGAGGAGCGCGATTCGCTGCGCCGGCGCGAGCAAGGACGGCTTGCGGCGGACGCCCAGATCGCCTCGTTCCGCGGCCGGGTCGAGAACGTCCTGCAAATCGTTGGGCAAAGCGCTGTGGCGATGAAAGCGGCAGCGCAAAGCTTGCTGGCGACATCGGATCATACGCTGCACCGCGCCGAAGGCGCGGTGCGCGGATCCAATGCGGCGTCGGCAAATGTCGAGACCGCCGCCGCCGCCGCCGAGGAGCTGTCCGCTTCGATCAAGGAGATCAGCCGCCAACACGCGCAGGCCAACGAGGTGGTGCGCGGTGCCGCCGCCGCCGCCACCGCTACCAATAACGATATCGCGGCGCTGGCGCGGGTCGCACAACGGATCGGCGATGTCGTGAAGCTTATTCAGGACATCGCCGAGCAGACTAATCTTCTGGCGCTCAATGCTACGATCGAGGCCGCGCGTGCCGGCGAAGCCGGACGCGGCTTTGCGGTCGTCGCTTCGGAAGTGAAGTCGCTTGCGGTTCAAACGGCGAAAGCGACCAAGGAAATCGCCAACGAGATCTCGTCGATCCAGAGTTCGACCGGCGAGGCGGTCGCGGCCATTCGCACCATCACGCAACGGATGCAGGACATCAACTCACATAGCTCGGAGGTCGCGGGCGCCATCGCGCAGCAGGAATTGGCGACCGGGGAGATTTCGCACAATGTCGCCAGCGCCGCCGACGGCGCCAAAGCCGTGGTGGCGGCGCTGGGCGACGTCGCGAGCGGCGTCACACAGACACGCAGCTCGGCACAAACCGTGCTGGCGGCGTCGGAAGAGGTCGAGAACGCGACGGTCAGGCTGCGCGGCGAGGTCGAAGACTTCTTGCGCACCGTGGCCGCTTAGCGCCAAGCCCCCCAAAGTCGGTGCCGCGCGAAACGGCGAAGGTTTTGCCAGCCCGCTCTACGCTCTTGCGGGCTTTACCGCCAAATACCTGCCGCGCGGGGCAATGACCTTATTCGGCATAGAATGGCCTTCGAGGCGCTGTCTTTCACCGCTCCGGGTTCAGATTTAGCACCCGTTAAGGCTCACGCGCGAATGTGCGCTTGATCGGTATTTTCGAACAAAATCCCAAACATTTCACCTGATGCTGACCGGCAGTTTTGCCTGCCTTTGGCGGCCGCTGCCGGAGTCCTTGACGTGACGCTTCTGCCGACGCTCGGGCGAACGATGCCGCGATGGCAAATCGTCCTTGCCGGCGCATGCTTGCTGACGATCGCGGCGATTGTGCTTGCCAACGTGGTGATCGTGGCAAGGCTGCGCGAATCGGCGCTTGATCAGGTAAAGCACCTGCTGGAGCGGCGGAGTTCTACGCTCGCTGCGCAAGCCAATCTCTCGCTGCAGTCGGTCTCGCTGGTGCTCAAGGCGGTGACTGAGCGCCTTGCGCCCGGCCAGATCGCCGACGCCGACACGTTCCGCCGTCGCGTTACCGCGCCCAACATTCAGCAGATGCTGGCGCAACAGATCACCGGCCTTCCGCAAATCGAAGCGCTCGGCCTCGTTGACGTTGACGGCAACGTCATCAATACGTCGCGGTCCGTGCCTGTTCAATTTAACGTCGCCGATCGCGACTATTTCGTCGCGTTCAAGGACAATCCCGCCCTCGAACGGTTCGTGAGCGCTCCTACGACAAACCGCAACAGCGGAGTCGCGGGGATCGTACTAGCACTGCGCATGCACGGCGCTGACGGGGCGACCGTCGGGCTCCTGTGTGCGTTTGTCAGGCTCGCATTCTTCGAGAACTATTGGCATTCAGTCATCGACAGTTCGGAGAACGAAAGCTCAATCTCGCTCGATCGGCTTGACGGAACCGTCTTGGCAAGATTTCCCGGCGCCAATGTCATCGGCAAGAGGTTTCCGAACGGCATACAGACCCGGCTGAGCAAGGCCGATGCCGTCGTGGTGCGGAAAGTCAACTCGATCGACAACAAGATGCGCATTGAGGCCGCGCACGTACTCGACGATTATCCGCTGTTCATCCTGGCCACGCAAAGCGAGGACGCGGCCCTGCGCGGGTGGCGCCGCACCGCTGAGATCGCCGCCGCGGAAATGGCATGTTGCATTCTGGTCGTGCTGATCGCCGGCTACGGGATCGGGCGTTGGTGGTCGGAGCACCAGCACCGCATGCAAGCGCAGGCTGGCAAGATCGCGGCGGAGCTCGCCCGAACCAAGGCCGAGGCCATGCTCGAGATCTTGTGGGCGGGAGAGCAGCAAACAGCACGACTCAATGCCGCGATCGAGAACATGTCGCACGGCCTCCTGATGTTCGATGCGCAGGAACGCTTGGTCGTGTTCAATAATCGTTTCCTGCAAATGCATGGGCTCTCCGCTGACAAGGTCAAGCCCGGTTGCAGTTTAATGCGAGCTGCTCCAACACCGGTGTTCCACCGGCTTGCTCGCCGAGGAGCCGGAGCGCTACCGGGCCGAGATACTGGAACAGCTTGCCGCCGGCCGCACCGTTAGCCACGTGATGAAGACGCCAGATGGGCGGGAAATCGCCGTCGTCAACCGGCCAATGCCTGACGGCGGCTGGGTGACCACGCACGAAGATATCACCGAGCGGCGGCAGTCGGAGACCAGGATCGCGCATATGGCGCATCACGACGCACTGACCGGTTTGGCCAATCGCGCGGCGTTGATGGAGAGGGTTGAGGACGCATGCGATCGTTGCCGCCGCTCGGGAGAGGAATTCAATGTCCTGATGTTGGACCTCGACTGGTTCAAGCAGGTCAACGATACATTTGGTCATCCCGCCGGCGACGAACTGCTTAGACAAGTTGGCGTGCGACTCAAAGCGGCGCTGCGGAACAACGACATATTAGCGCGGCTGGGCGGCGACGAATTCGCTATCATACAGGTGAACGACATCAATCAGAGCGATGCCGCTGAGACCCTCGCGGGCCGTATCATCGAGCTGATTGCGGAGCCGTTCTCTGTCGGTGGGAACGTTGTCAATATTGGTGCCAGTATTGGCATAGCACTGGCGCCGGAGCACGGCTTTTACGGCGACGACTTGTTGAAGCGGGCCGATCTCGCACTTTATCACGCAAAATCGCTGGGCCGAAACCGCTATGCGACGTTTGAGCCGGTACTCGGCCAGGCGGTGGTGGAAAAGCATGTTCTCGAAAACGAACTGCGTCGGGCGCTCACGCATAGCGAATTCGAGCTTCACTTTCAGCCCATCGTCGATACCAAGACGCTTAAAATGTGCAGCGCCGAAGCCCTTATCCGCTGGCGTCATCCGGAAAAAGGATTGATCGCGCCGGATCAGTTCATTCCTTTCGCGGAAGAATCCGGCTTGATCCTCAAGATCGGCGAATGGGTTCTGCAAACAGCATGCAACGAAGCGGTGAAGTGGCCGCCGTCCATGAAAGTGGCGGTCAATCTTTCAGCCGTGCAGCTGCGCAGCGCTGCTCTGCTCGATCAGATTATGTGCGTGCTCGCCGAGACCGGTTTGCCGCCGGAACGGTTGGAACTTGAAGTTACGGAAACGGCTTTGATCGAATACGGGACCGAAGCCCCGGTCTTTCTGAAGAAACTGAAAAACCTGGGTATCACCGTAGCGCTGGACGATTTCGGCACCGGATATTCATCGCTCAGCCAACTGACGATGTTCCCGTTCGACAAAATCAAAATCGACAAGTCGTTCACCAAGAACATGACCAATCGTGCCGACTGTGCTGCGATCATCTCGGCGGTTTTGGCGCTGGCGCAGAGTCTCGACATCCATACGACTGCGGAAGGCGTCGAAAAGGAGGAGCAGCTTCGCATTCTGGCACTGGCCGGGGTCACGACCATCCAGGGATTCTTGATCCACCGGCCGTGTCCGGCGTCCGAGCTCAACTTCGAAACGTCGCCTGTGGTGGGAGCGGTCCAGTATGCCGCGTAATCTTGCCTTGCCGAATACGGTCGATGCGGACAATCGCTCGCAGCGGCGAGCCCGCGATGCCGGCGTGACGTCATCGCAATCGCTGATCGACGAACTCGAAGAAGCAATCGCAAGGCAGGATCTGCATCGCCGCGCGGCCGTGATGCGGCGGCTTACGGATTTCTTTATCGTCGACAACGCCGGCTTGTCGGATGAGCACATCGCCATGTTCGACGATGTGATGAGCAGGCTGATTGTTGCGATTGACAGATCGGCGCGGGCGGAATTTGGCGACATGCTGGCGAGGCATCCACATGCGCCGCCAAAGACGTCGCGTATTTTGGCTCTCGACGATGAGATTGAAGTAGCAGCCCCCATGCTTACTCATTCCAAAGGTCTTAACGAAGAGACTTTGATTGAGACCGCAAGAACCAAAAGTCAGGATCATCTGTTCGCCATCTCGCTGCGTCAGTCGATCGGCGAGGCAGTGACCGACGTCTTGGTCGAGCGCGGTGACAGTAAGGTCGTGGTCAGCACTGCAGGTAATCCCGGCGCGAAGTTTTCGGAATTCGGTTGCACGACGCTTGCCACGCGATCGCGGGACGATGGCGAACTTGCACTGCGCGTCTGGTCGCGATCCGACATCCCGCGACAGCACTTGTTGAGCCTGTTTTCGACGGCCAGCGAGGAAGTGCAAAAACAGCTCGAAGCCGCCGATCGGAAGAATGCTCTACTTTGCCGATCCATCATTGAGCAGGCCAAGAACAAAATCCAGACGCGGATGCGGGACAGCTCGGCAAGCTATGCAGCGGCGCAAGCGTTCGTCGGGTCTCTGCACCAGTCCGGCGATCTTACGGAACAGCGCCTGTTGGCGTTTGCCCAGCAGGGCAAATTTGATGAAATTACCGTCGCCCTCGCATTGATGTGTGACTTGCCTGTCGGTCACATCGAGCGCGCAATTATGCACAACGAGGCGGATCATCTCATCGTCCTGGCAAAAGCAATCGGTTTATCGTGGGAAACGACGAAAGCCATTTTGTCGATGCAGTCGCCGACTAAGAATGTGATCGCCGCCAAACTCGAGACGCATTGCGCAAGCTTCGCGAAGCTGCAGCCGAAATCGGCAATCGCCGCGATGCAGTTTTACCGCTTGCGCGCTCGGGCGGAGGCACACCCTGAAGCGGACTGAGAGAAGCTCCGTCACTTCCTCAGATTTGCAGCAATGGCGACGTCAGTGGTTTTCTTCACTTCGACGTCGATAAACCGGGCGAATTCGCCGGCCGTGCCGCCGACTGGCTCGATGCCGATTTTCCGTAGCTGTTCGGCTACGTCCGTTGTCTTTGAGTGCATCGTCAGCGACGCGCGCAAGTTTATTGACAATTGAGCTCGGCGTGCCGGCGGGCGCAAGCAGACCAAACCAAAGACCGAGATCGTAGTTGGGCAATCCGGCCTCAGCCATTGTCGGAACGTCAGGCGCGATGCTGGCGCGCCGCGCCGTTGTCACCGCCAGCGCCTTGAGCTCGCCCTTGTCGATCTGCTGGATGACCGCGGAAGCCGGCGCGATCCAGAGCTGGATGCGCCCGGCGAGCACATCGGTCAACGCCTGCGCGCTGCCAGGGTAGGGCACGTCGACCAATTTAATGCCAGCCATGATGTTGATGAGTTCGCCGGCGATATGCGTCGTTGTGCCAACGCCGGACGAGCCGAAGAAGATCTGGTTCGGCTTCTGCTTTGCGAGCGCGATCAGCTGGCGGAGATTGTCGACGCCGAGCGAAGGATGCGCCACCAGGATATTCGGCACCGAGGCGACGCGGATGATCGGCGCAAAATCCTTCTGCACGTCGTAGGCGGGATCAATGGTGATTGCGGCGTAGTTGGTCTGGGCGCTGGTCGCCATCAGCAGCGTGTAGCCGTCTTTAGTGGCGTGCGCGACATAGGCGGCGGCGAGATTGCTGCTCGCGCCCGGCTTATTCTCGACCACGAATTGCTGGCCGAGTGCATCGGTGAACTTCTGTGCCAGAAGGCGAGCTGGTGTGTCGGCGGCTGCGCCGGCGCCAAAGCCGATGATGATCCGCACCGGGTGCGTCGGATAGTCCTCGGCGCGGGCGGCGCTTGCACTCAGGCCCCAGAGCGAGAATGTGACGAGGAGACTGGTGACTAGCCTCATCGCACCTATCATCGTCGCGCCGTGTTGTGCTTTCACCGGCCCACCGCGTAACCCTGCATGCCGCGCGGATTGGCGGCAGCGCGGCGGCGCTGGCCCTCGCGCGCGGCCGCGGTGAGACGGCCTTCCGACCAGTCGGGACCGACCTCGACGATGTGACCGCGGCGCCGCAGCTCGGCGATCGTTTCGCGCGACACGCGGCCTTCTACGACCAACACGCCGGGCCGCGCCTGGCGTGGCCAGAACGACGACGGGAAATGGTCGGAATGCCACGCCGGCGCGTCGATAGACTGCTGCAAGTTGAGTCCGGCGTGGACGTGGCGCAGGAAGAATTGGGGGATCCATTGATCCTGCGCATCGCCGCCGGGCGTGCCCCAGGCGAGGTACGGCTCGCCGTCGCGCAAGGCGAGCGTCGGCGTCAGCGTGGTGCGCGGCCGTTTGCCGGGCGCAAGCGAGGCCGGATGACCTTCCTCGAGCCAGAACATCTGCGCCCGCGTGCCAAGGCAGAAGCCAAGCTCAGGGATCACCGGCGAGGATTGCAGCCAGCCGCCGGACGGCGTCGCCGACACCATGTTGCCGGCCTGGTCGATGATGTCGAAATGCACGGTATCGCCGCGGGTGCCGCCGAGCCGGCCCACCGTTGGTTCGCCGCCGCCCAGCTGGCCGACGGTCGGTTCGCCGGCGCCTGCGGCGGCTGGTTGGCGCTCGCGGAATAGCTTGACCACGGCGCCGTATCCTTCGATCGATCCCGGCCGCAATTCCAGCGAGGCGGTGTCGCCGACGAGCTTGCGCCGCGCTGAATTGTAGGCATCGGACAAAAGCGTCGTCGTCGGCACCTCGACGAAATCCGGATCGCCGTAGAACGCCTCGCGATCGGCGTAGGCGAGCTTCGCGCACTCGACTTGCAGATGGATGAAGTCGGGCCCAGCCGGGTCGAGTCCGTCGAGATCGAAGCCTTTGAGCAGCGCCAGCTGCTGCAGCATCACCGGACCCTGTCCCCAAGGTCCGGTCTTGCACACGGTGTAGCGGCCATAATCGTAAGTCAGCGGCGCTTCGATGGGCGGCGTCCAGCGCGCCATGTCGTCGCCGGTCAGCACACCGCGATGCCGCGCACCGCTGGTGTCCATGATCTCTTGGGTGCGGCAGAAACGGTCGATGGCGTCGGCGACGAAGCCCTGGGACCAGGATTTGCGCGCCCGCTCAATCTGAGCAACGCGATCGCCACCGCCGCTTTCGGCTTCCTTGAGGATGCGCAGATACGTTGCCGCCAGCGGCTTGTTGGCGAACAGCGTTCCGCTGGCAGGTACCGTGCCGCCGGGCAGATAGATCGCAGCCGAAGTCGGCCAATACTCGCGGAACATGTCGGCGACCGTGGCAATGGTGGCGCTGGCCCGCTCGACCAGCGGATGACCGTTCTGCGCATAGCCGATCGCCGGCGACAGCACCTCGCGCAGCGAAGCGGTGCCATAGTCGCGCAGCATCAACATCCAGGTTTCGAATGTCCCGGGCACGACGGCGGCAAGAAGCCCGGTGCCGGGTACGAGATCGAGGCCTTCGCCGCGATAATGCGCAATAGTTGCTTTTGCCGGTGCCGGTCCTTGCCCGCAGATCACTTCCGGCTTGCCGCGCTGGACGTCGAAAACGATCAGCGGCGCGTCGCCGCCGGGACCGTTGAGATGAGGTTCGACCACTTGCAGCGTAAACGCTGTCGCGGCGGCGGCATCAAAAGCGTTGCCGCCTTTCTCCAGCATCGCCATGCCGACGGCAGTGGCGATCCAGTGCGTCGAGGCGACGACGCCAAACGTGCCGTCGATTTCCGGGCGGGTCGTGAATGGCTGCGGGTTAATGTTGCTCATGCGGGCGAAACTATCACGCCGCCCGCATCATGCCACGTGGTTGAGGGCCTAGCTTGAGCTAGGGGTCGCCGGAACGAATTTGAGCGCGACGCCGTTCATGCAGTAGCGCAGTCCGGTGGGTTTCGGACCGTCGTTGAAGACGTGGCCGAGATGGCCGCCGCAGCGGTGGCACGAGACCGCAGTGCGCAGCATGCCGAACGAATGATCCTTGGTTTCGATGACAGCGTTGTCGAGCGGGGCCCAGAAACTCGGCCAGCCGGTGCCGCTTTCGAATTTGGTCTTCGACGAGTAGAGCGGCAAGTCGCAGCCGGCGCAGGCGAACGTGCCGGCGCGATGTTCATTCAGGAGCGCACTGGTGAAGGGTCGCTCGGTGCCCTCGTGACGCAGCACCTGGTAGGCCTCGGGCGAGAGAATCTTGCGCCACTCTTCGTCGGTATGAGTGACTTCGAAGTTCGCCGCCGCCGCAGCGGCACGAGGCCGCAGCAACCGACCGAATGCCATCACTGCGATTGCGGCCGTGCCAGCAAATAGCGTTTGTCGGCGGGTGAGTGTCATCAATATCCTCCTGAAGCCGAGCCAGCTTATACGCCAGGTTGTCGCGACCGTCACGCGCCGGTGCGGTAACGCCGGGGGCAATATTTGGTGAAGTGCCGAGCCGGCCCGATGACGGGGCGGCGAGCTCGATCAAATTCGCCGACTGTCATAGGCCCAATGCAGCAGGGCCTGGCGCTGCCGTGGCCGGCACGTAACGTCACCCGGCTCGCAGTTTCGTTCAATCTGCCGGACGTGACGCCGGATCGCCTTCCAGCGCCTGATCTGCCGCGCGTCCTCATCCGGGATGCGGCGTCCCATGTAATAGCGGCAGTACCACTGAAACCAGCCGCGCGGATCGTCCGGATGGAGCCATCCCTTTTGCGCCATACCGAAAGCGGCTGGCTTGCGTCGACGCCGTAAAAGTTCAGCGCGGGATCGCTGTGCTTGCCGGCTAGCTTTGCGCGTGCGAACCAATTGCGCGGAAACTCGCGGGCGCAATCCGTCATGTACTTGCCGCCGAACACACCGAGCCGCAGCATTTCCGCCGGCGTCAATTGAGGACGAAATTCGGGATCGAAATTGCGTCCGGTCGGGGCGGAAAGGGCGTAGCGGTAGCCCTTCTGCATCTTGTCATTGACCGTGACGATTTTCTTCTTGTTGTTTTTCGTCTTCCTGTTCTTCGTCGCCATCATCGCCGCCGGTGAGCGCGAAGCTCAATCATCTCAAAACATGAGCCAAAAAAGAACCGGGCCCTTGCGGGCCCGGTCTAGGGTCGTCGGCGTGGGGGCGCCAACGATCGCCCTTCAGAGGGGAAGGCTGCATGTTAGCGGTTGCCGGTCTAGGGAGGATCCACTGCGACCGCGTCCTGCAGCACAACGATATATGCGATGTCGTGTCGGCACCGCACAACGCGACGGCGGGCATGTCAGCCATGCGCTGCCGGCAACATCGTCACAATTTTCGCGCGA
This sequence comes from uncultured Alphaproteobacteria bacterium, assembly GCA_963826945.1. GTDB lineage: Bacteria > Pseudomonadota > Alphaproteobacteria > Rhizobiales > Xanthobacteraceae > BOG-931. The sequence goes on from CAWGYY010000004.1 coordinate 370,554, forward strand.
TCAACCACGGTGTGCTTGGTTGCATCGGTCTCGGCGACGCGAACAAACCGCTTAAAAGTTCCAGCGTTGCGCGTTAGCTACGAGAAAGTCGCGGAACGCCTGCACGCGCGCGACCGTTTTGAGCTCTTCCGGATAGACGAAGTAGGCGTCGAGCGCGATCGGATCGGCGTCGGAGAACAGTTGCACCAGCCCGCCATCGCCTTCAACCAGATAGTCCGGCAGCATGGCGATGCCGATGCCGCGCTGGCAGGCGCGCAGGATTCCGAGGATGTTGTTGACGACAAGGTGCGGCGTGCGCGGGCCCTTGCCGTTGCGCGCCACCTCCGTGAGGTACAGCGAGCGCTGCAAGTATTGCGGCACATTGCCGCCGAGCATGAGAATACGATGGTTGTCGAGGTCTTCGAAGGCCCGCGGCGTACCGTAACGCTTGAGATACTCAGGCGAAGCGTAGACGTGGAAGTGGACCGCAAACAGCTTGCGCTGGATAAGATCGGGCTGCGTCGGCTGGCGCAGACGGATGGCGACGTCGGCCTCGCGCATGGCGAGATCGAGTTCCTCTTCCGTGGTCAAAAGCGTGATGTGGACTTCCGGATAAAGATCGGCGAACTCGCCAAGGCGGGGCGTGAGCCAATGCACGCCGAGGCCTGGCGTCGTCGTCACCCGCAGGTCGCCGTTCGGCCGTTCCTTGCTGTCGGTCAGCTTGGCGCGCGCCGCTTCGAGCTTCATGAACACGTCGTGGGCGGTGCGGAACAGCAGATCGCCCTGCTCGGTCAGGATCAATCCGCGCGCATGGCGGTGAAACAGCGAGACGGCGAGCTCCTGCTCCAGCGCGCTCACCTGACGCGACACCGCCGACTGGGAGAGCCCGAGCTGTTCGCCGGCATGGGTGAAGCTGCCCGCTTCGGCTGCGGCATGAAATACTTTGAGCTTATCCCAATCCATTGTTGTGCTTTCTGAACCCTCCCCGAGGGGAGAGGTGAAAAATCATTCCGCCGCAATACGCGGTTCGGCTTCGCCGTGGGCGGCGAGAAATTTCTCGGCTTCGAGCGCGGCCATGCAACCGAGGCCTGCGGCCGTGACGGCCTGCCGGTAAACTTCGTCGGCGACATCGCCGGCGGCGAACAGGCCCGGCACCGAAGTCGCCGTCGAATGCGGGGCGGTCTTGATGTAGCCCGACGGCTTCATTTCCACTTGGCCGGCCACCAATGCGGTCGCCGGACTGTGGCCGATAGCGATAAAGATGCCGTCCGACCGACCGCTCTGTAAGCTTCGTTGGTCTTGAGGTTACGCAGGACCGCCGCTTTGACCTTCAGCGGATTTTCGTCGCCGACGACATCGGCAAGCACAGTGTTCCACAGCACCGAGATTTTCGGATTCTGGTAGAGCCGCTCTTGCAGAATGCGCTCGGCGCGGAAGCTGTCGCGTCGGTGCACGACCGTGACCTTGTTGGCGAAATTGGTGAGAAACAGCGCCTCTTCGACCGCGGTGTTGCCGCCTCCGATCACCAGCACTTCCTTGCCGCGATAAAAGAAGCCGTCGCAGGTGGCGCAGGCGGAGACACCGTAGCCGCGAAACTTCTGCTCCGACGGCAAATCGAGCCAGCGTGCCTGGGCGCCGGTTGCCAGCACAAGCGCGTCGGCGAAATAGACGTCGCCGGAATCGCATTCGATCCGGAACGGGCGCTTGGCGAGGTCAACTTTGTTGACGTGGTCGGGGACGAGCTTGGTGCCGACGTGGGCTGCCTGCTTCTGCATTTGCTCCATGAGCCAGGGGCCCTGGATCACGTCGGCGAAGCCCGGGTAGTTCTCGACGTCGGTGGTGGTCGTCAGTTGGCCGCCGGTCTCGATGCCTTGAATCAGGATCGGATCGAGCATGGCGCGTGCGGCATAGATCGCAGCCGTATAGCCCGCCGGACCGGAGCCGATGATGACGACTTTGGCGTGAGTGGTCTTGCTCACCGGCTCATCCGTCTATTGAGGCAGACGTTTGCGACGATCTGCCCAAAGCCCCGCGAAGTCGGCGGTTGGTTTGGTGGTCGAATTGGCCGCAGCCGAACCCAAATCGCAGGGTTCGCAGCCACCCATACCGAATTTAGGGATTTTGGGGAGCTATGCAAGCCACGCAACCCGTCACCCACAAAAAGGCTTGTGGGGCCCAAAGCGCTGATGACAGTCAAATGATGAATGATTAGCGGTCGACCAGGCAGGCGGGGCCCTGATTCCGCTCAATAAAAACCCGCCGCGAGGGGGCCTCGCGGCGGGTTGAATCGTGCTGACTGGCCAGGCAGACTAGCCCAGCGACTGCTTCACCCGGTCCGGCGTCATCGGCAGGTGCCGCAGCCGCTTGCCGGTGAGCTGGGCGACGCCATTGGCGATGGCCGGGGCGACAGCGGGAACGCCGGCTTCGCCGATGCCGGTCGGCGGCTCGTCGGTCGAGATCACGTCGACGTCCATCGGCGGCATGTCGGCCATGCGCAGCACCGGATAGGAGTCGAAGTTCGTGGCCTGCGTCACGCCGTCCTTGATGGCGATTTGCTCGACGAGCGCTGCGCCCAGGCCGAAGATCATCGCGCTCTTGATCTGCGCAACGATGTTCTTCGGCTGCACCGCCTGCCCGGCATCGACCGCCGCCCACAGATGGTGGACCTTGATCTGCCCGCTCTTGGTGTCGACCGAGACTTCGGCGGCCACGGCCGTATGGCTGTGCAGGGCATCCGAGTAGGCGATGCCGACCGCGCGGCCATCGGTCCGCTTGGTCTTGTAGTTCGACCATGCGGCCACGCGCTTGCAGCACATTGGCGGCGCGCGGTGCGTCTTTGAGCATCGCCAGCCGGTAGTCGAGCGGATCCATCTTCTTGAGCGCGGCGATCTCGTCCATCATCGTCTCGATGGCGAATTGGTGTAGCCCGCCGCGATGCCGCGCCAGGCGCCGACATCGATGCCGCGCGCGCGACGCGCACCCATTCGACCCGGCGGTTGGCACCGCGTAGCTCATTTCGCCGCCGCCGCCGGAGACGATGTCCTGCTTGATCTTGGCCCACAGGTCCGGCGGCAGGATGCGCGCGAGATAGAACTCGTTGACGATGCGCTGACGCCAGCCGACGATGTTGTTGTTGGCGTCGAGACCGATCTCGATCTGTTGCGCGGTCAACGGCCGCAGCTTGTCGTTGCGGATGTCGTCTTCGCGATTCCAGATCATCTTCACCGGCTTGCCCGGCATGTTGAGAGCCAGGATCAAGCCATGATCATGTCGTCGCCGTCCGAGCGCCGGCCGAAGCCGCCGCCGAGGAGCTGGGTATGCACGTGGACTTTGTCCGGCGTGGTCTTGCCGACGATCATGCCGAGGATCTTCATCGTGCTCGGCGATTGATTGCCGGACCAGATGTCGATCGTTGCCGTTGTCGACCCGCACCGTGGCGTTCAACGGCTCCATGCACGACGTGGGAGACGTGATCGGAGAAGTAGTCGGCGCGATGACCTTGGCGGCGCCCTTGATCGCCGCGTCGGCGTCGCCAACCTTGACCATGTCGACGCCCGTCTGGCTCCAGTCGGCCGCGATCGCGCGATAGTCCTGCAACACGCGGTCGTCGTCATAGGTCTGCGCCGGCGTTTTCTTCGTCCAGGTGACTTTGAGCAGCGCCTTGGCCTTCATCGCGGCGTCGATCGTTTCCGCGATCACGCCGACGCCGGAGGGCAGCGGCACGATCTTGACCACGCCCTTGACGGCTTTGGCCGCGGCGTCGTCGATCTGCTCGGCGCTTTCATCCTGCACGTGCGGGAAGAGGACCGTCGCATAGAGCATGCCGGGCAGCTGCATATCGATGCCGTATTGCGCCGTGCCGTTGACCTTCGAGCGGCACGTCGACGCGCCCGGTATCGTGTGCCGATCAGCCGGAATTGCGAGGCCGGCTTGAGATCCGCCTTGGTCACTTCCGGCAGTGGGTTCGGCACCGTCGCGGTCTTGGCGATATCGCCGTAGCTGATCTTGCGGTTCGACTTGGCGTGCACGACCATTCCCGGCTCGGTCGTGAGTTCGTCGCCGGCACTTTCCAGGCCGCGGCCGCGTTGGCGATCAGCACCTTGCGCGCTTGCGCGCCGGTCGAGGCGCAGCTTCTCGAAATAGCCGGTGACCGAGAAGCTGCCGACCGTGGTGAGCTGCAGTGTTGAAGATCGGGATTGCCATAGATCTGGTCGTCGTCGGGCGTTTCGCGACGTGCACCTTGCTCCAATCGGCGTCGAGTTCCTCGGCGAGGATCAGCGGCAGCGAGGTCCGCACGCCCTGGCCCATTTCGACCATCGGCGCGACGATGGTGACGATATCGTCATCGCCGATCGTGATCCAGGCGTTGGGGCTGAACGGAGCCGGCGGCTGATCGCTGTTCCGCTGTTCGAGCAGCCGAGCCGAAGGCGACGGCGACGCTGAAGGCGCCGGTGGTCACCAGGAACGAGCGGCGCGAGAGCGCTTGCGTGTGGGTATCGTTCAACATGACGGCCTCCCTCCGCGACGCGCTGGATGGCGTCGATGATCTGGGCGTAGGTGCCGCAGCGGCAGATGTTGCCGTCCATGTGCTGGACGATCTGCTCGCGTGTCGGTTTCTGGTTCTTCGCCAGCAGCGCCGCCGCCTGCATGATCTGCCCGGACTGGCAATAGCCGCATTGCGGCACCTGCTCGGCAATCCACGCTTTCTGCAGCGGATGGCTGGAATTCGGCGACAGGCCTTCGATCGTCGTTACTTTCTTGTTGGCGACCTCCGAGAGCTGGGTCTGGCAGGAGCGCACCGCTTTGCCGTCGATGATGCACGGTGCAGGCGCCGCACAATCCGGCGCCGCAGCCGAATTTCGTGCCGGTGAGCTTGAGATGTTCGCGAATAACCCACAGAAGCGGCGTGTTCGCCGTCGGCATCGACGCTTGCGGGTTTGCCATTAATCGTAAAGGCAACCGTCGTCATGAGACCTCCCCATCGTTCGGTGCTCGTGCGATATGGCTTACGTTGATCCGTGCCTCATTGAGAGCGGGCACGGTTGCCGTCACGTCCGCATTTCGGTTGTGACTCAACATTCGTAAAATAATTTTGGAAGCGGTTACAAGCAATTGAGGGTGCCCAACTCACGTGGGCGCCGCCCACTGTGCGAGCAGATGTCGAATCCTGCCGCTTGACCGCAGCGATGGCGTCTTCAGTCCCGAAAGGAAATCAAAAATCCGCGCAGCGTCATCACGCCTGCGCGTTCCCTCGCGTCGTGAACGACAGCTACGGGAGCTATTTCCACTCGACCTTGACGATCTCGTAGGCCTTGGCGCCGCCTGGGGTGACCACCTCGACCTGCACGCCCTTCTTCTTGCCAACGAGGGCGCGGGCGAGCGGAGAGGTGATGGAAATCCTGCCCTTCTTGGCATCCGCCTCGGGCTCACCGACGATCTGCCATACCGCCTTCTTGTCGGTGTCCTCGTCGATCAGGGTCACCGTCGCGCCGAAGGTTATCGTGTCGCCGGAAAGCTTCGACACGTCGATAATTTCGGCGCGCGCGAGCTTGTCCTCGAGCTCGGCGATCCGGCCTTCGTTCAGCGACTGCAATTCCTTGGCGGCGTGATACTCGGCGTTTTCCGAGAGGTCGCCATGGGTCCGCGCATCGGTAATCTGCTGGATGATGCGGGGCCGCTCTACCTGCTGGCAATGCTTGAGTTCCGTCTCAAGCGCAGCGTAGCCCGCCGCGGTCATCGGAATCTTGTCCATCGTCTCAATCTCCATAGATCATAGAGACAAAATTCAAGCCGCGGACCGGAGCATCGTCCGGCCTCGCGACCAAAAGCCTGTCTCTACTGCCGGCGCTCGCGCTGGTCCGCTGCTGGATCAGGGGGCGGCCGCAAAATAATTTTGCAGCGCACATACTTCGAGGTCGCCCCCGAGATAGGCCTTGATACCCTGCGCTGCGGCGACGGCCCCTGAGAGAGTGGTGTAGTACGGCACTTTATGCAAGAGGGCTGCGCGCCGCAGCGAGCGGCTATCGGCGAGGGCGGTTGCCCCTTCAGTGGTGTTGAAAACCAGCTGGACCTCGCCGTTTTTGATGGCGTCGACGATATGGGGGCGGCCTTCGGCCACTTTATTGACCTTCACCGCGGCAACGCCCTCGCCGGCGAGATAGCGTTGGGTTCCGGAGGTCGCCAATACCTTAAAGCCGAGCCCGTCGAGCAGGCGAATGGTCTCGAGAATGCGCGGCTTGTCTGCATCCCTAACCGATACGAATACCGTGCCTTTTCGCGGCAGCCGGGCCCCGCCGCCAAGCTGGCTTTTGACAAAGGCGACGTTGTAGTCGCGGTCGATGCCCATGACTTCGCCGGTCGACTTCATCTCCGGGCCAAGCACGGTATCGACGCGGTCACCGAACCGGGCGAACGGAAATACCGCTTCTTTCACGCCAATATGGCGGGCGGCGGCAAATTCGAAGCTTTGCGGTTTCAGCTTAAAGCTCGCCAGCGTTTCACCCGCCATGATGCGCGCTGCGATCTTGGCCGCCGGCACGCCGGTGACCTTGGCGACGAACGGCACGGTGCGGGAGGCGCGCGGATTGACCTCGAGGACGTAGATGTTGCCGTCCTTGATGGCGTACTGCACGTTCATCAGGCCGCCGACCTTTAACGCCAGAGCGAGAGCGCGCGTTTGCCGGTCGAGCTCGCCGATCGCGGCAGCCGAAAGATTGTGCGGCGGCAGCGAGCAGGCCGAATCCCCGGAATGGATGCCTGCTTCCTCGATGTGTTCCATAATGCCGGCGATGTAGCTGTCGCGGCCATCGGCCAGGCAATCGACATCCACTTCGACTGCGTCCGTGAGGTAACGGTCGATCAGCAGCGGCCGTTTGTCCGACACCGCGAGCTCGGACGGCCGATCGAGATCGGCGGCGAGCCGCGCGACGTAACGGTCGAGTTGGTTGCCGTCGTGGACAATCTCCATGGCGCGGCCGCCAAGCACGTAGGACGGACGGATAACGATTGGATAGCCGATCTCGTCGGCAATCGCGCGCGCCTTCTCGGGGCTCGTTGCAATGCCGCTTTTCGGCTGCCGCAGCCCAAGGCGGTCAAGCAATTGTTTGAAGCGGTCGCGGTCTTCGGCGAGGTCGATGGCGTCGGGCGAGGTGCCAAGGATCGGCACGTGTGCTTGCTCCAGCGGCTCGGCGAGCTTGAGCGGTGTCTGGCCGCCGAATTGCACGATGACTCCGTGCAGCGTGCCTTTGCTACGCTCGGTATCGATGATCTCGATGACGTCCTCGGCGGTAAGCGGCTCGAAATAAAGCCGGTCCGAGGTGTCGTAGTCGGTAGAGACTGTTTCCGGATTGCAGTTGACCATGATGGTCTCGTAGCCGACTTCCTTCAGCGCGAAGGCGGCATGACAACAGCAATAGTCGAACTCGATACCCTGACCGATGCGGTTCGGACCGCCACCGAGGATGACAACCTTCTTTTTGTCGCTGGGCGCCGCTTCGTCGCTGGCGAGACCGGCGAAGGGTTGCTCGTAGGTTGAATACATGTATGCCGTAGGCGAGGCGAATTCGGCGGCGCAGGTGTCGATGCGTTTGAACGCCGGCCGCACGCCAAATGTTCGGCGGCGTTCGGAAACTTCTTCGGTGGTAAGGCCGGTAAGCCGGCCCAGCCGGGCATCGGAAAATCCCATGGCTTTGAGCCGGCGCAATACGCTCGCGCTAGCCGGCAGGCCCCTTAAGCGAATCTCGGCTTCGGTGTCGATGATGCCGCGGATTTGCGCGAGGAACCATGGATCGATGTGGCAGGCGGTGTGTATTTCGGCGTCGCTCATGCCGAGCCGCATGGCTTGGGCGACTTTCAGGATGCCGTCCGGCGATGGCGTGCCGAGCGCGGCACGGATCGCATTCTTGTCGTCGCCTTGGCCGAGGCCGGGGATGGCAATCTCATCAAGGCCGGTCAGTCCAGTCTCGAGCGAGCGCAGCGCCTTTTGCAGACTTTCGGCGAAGGTGCGGCCGATCGCCATCGCTTCGCCGACCGATTTCATCGACGTGGTGAGCACCGGTTCGGCGCCGGGGAATTTCTCGAAGGCAAACCGCGGCACTTTGGTGACGACATAGTCGATGGTCGGCTCGAACGACGCCGGCGTCGCCCCGCCGGTGATGTCATTTTCGATCTCATCGAGCGTGTAGCCGACGGCGAGCTTGGCGGCGACTTTGGCAATCGGGAAGCCGGTAGCCTTCGATGCCAGAGCCGAAGAGCGCGACACCCGCGGGTTCATCTCGATGACGACGAGCCGGCCGTCCTCGGGATTGACCGCGAACTGAACATTGGAGCCGCCGGTCTCGACGCCGATCTCGCGCAACACCGCAATCGAGGCGTCGCGCATGATCTGATATTCCTTGTCGGTCAGCGTGAGCGCCGGCGCGACGGTGATCGAGTCGCCGGTGTGTACGCCCATCGGATCGACGTTCTCGATCGAGCAGACGATAATGCAATTGTCGTTGCGGTCGCGAACGACTTCCATCTCGTATTCTTTCCAGCCGAGCACGGATTCCTCGATCAGCACCTCCGAGGTCGGTGACGCATCGATGCCGCGCTCGACGATCTCGATGAACTCGGCCTTGTTGTACGCGATGCCGCCGCCGGTACCGCCGAGCGTGAACGACGGCCGGATGATGGCGGGGAGCCCGATATCTTCCAGCGCTTCGAGCGCGCCGATCAAGGTCTTGATCTGATGCGAACGCGGCGTTGCAAGGCCGATCTTCGTCATCGCCTCGCGAAACAGCTTGCGGTCTTCGGCTTTATCGATGGCGTCGGCGGTGGCGCCGATCATGGTGACGTCGAACTTTTCCAGGACGCCCATGCGGCGGAGCGACAGCGCCGTGTTGAGAGCAGTTTGCCCGCCCATGGTCGGAAGCAGCGCAAAACCGCCGGGAACGGCATGACGCTCTTTGGCGATGATCTTGGCGACGATCTCCGGCGTGATCGGCTCGATGTAGGTCGCATCCGCCAGATCCGGATCGGTCATGATGGTCGCCGGATTGGAATTGACCAGGACGATCCGGTAGCCTTCAGCCTTGAGCGCCTTGCAGGCCTGCGTGCCCGAGTAGTCGAATTCACAAGCCTGGCCGATCACAATCGGTCCCGCGCCGATGATCAGGATCGAGGAGATGTCGGTCCGCTTGGGCATAACTTCCGTGTCTGAGGGCACAAAAAAAAGGGCGCGCTTGGTGCGCGTCCTTGGCCCAGGCGCCGGAGCTTAAGCCCGCGCGCGGGCGCTCCTTAGACCAGAAACACCGGGCAGGGAAGAGGTTTCGCCATGTCCAGGCCGCCTGACACACATTCGTGTGCGACATTTGCGCAATTTTTGTTGCTTGGAGCTGTGGAACCCGGACGTATCGATCCGGATCAGCGGGCTGCGAGGGCCACGCCTGGCGGTTTGGTGCACGCGGCATAAGATCAAGGCCGACGGCGTCGGCATCGCTAAGCAACGCGAGCCGTCGATCTCGCCTGGGATCATTGCTTCGCCTGTTCGGCGTCCTGTTTGCCCGCGGGCTTGCCGTTCGTCACCGCCGAGACTGCCTGGTAGGCATCCACCAGTCCGGCGCCAAAGTCCGATCGCTGGCCGGCCGATCCGAGCGGCTTGGCAGTCGACATGATGATCGAGCGGACATCGTTGGGCGTGAGCGAAGGTTTTTCTTCGAGCAGCATCGCTGCTATCCCGCTGACGTGCGCTGCGGCGACCGAGGTGCCCGTGGTGATCTGATACAAGTCGCCAGGCGCCAGCGCCAGAATCTCGACGCCCGGAGCAGCAACGGCAATGTATGAGCCGCGGTTGGCCATCTTAAACAGGCCGTCGTTGCTGTCGGTCGCGGTCACTGCAATCACGTCGGGATCGGCTGCCGGATAAAGCGGTGGCGGAGTTGGGTCCGGCGTTTCCGGCTGCCGCTACCAGCACGATGCCTTTCTCGTAGGCCGCCGCCAGCATCCGGTGCATGTCGGGGTCGGCGGGGCCGGCGAAGCTCATATTGATGACGCGAGCGCCGTTATCTGCCGCCCACTGCAGGCTTTTGTAGATCGCAAAAGAGGTACCCTTGGCCTCGCCGGCGGTGTTGTCGAAGGCGCGCGCCGCCAACAAATGCGGGCCCAAAGCGATGCCGGAAAGTTTCCCGTGCGCGGCGATGGCGCCTGCCATGGCAGTGCCGTGCGGGTGCGGCTTGGCATCTCCACCGAGCGGATCGAAGCTTTTTGTGATTGCTCCATTAAGATCCGGATGTTTCACGTCAATTTCGGAGTCGATCAAGGCAATCGGAATGTCTTTCCCGGTTGCGACTTGATGCGCGCGCTCGATTTGCAGCTTGCCGAGGGCGTATTGGGCCGAATCGCCGCCGCGGGTTTTTGTCGCCGCGGTTGTGGCGTCTGCCTGCAGCGTGAAAAGGTAATTGGGCTGTGCTCTGGCAACGACGCGCTGGTCTTCGATCGCACCGATTGTATCCGGCACTGAGCGGCGGCCGTTGATGTGCCAACGGTAAATGGTGGTGCCGATCAACGGGAAGCTTTGGGAATCGAGCCGGGTCAAATTGTATCGGCGCGCGAGCTGATCGATCGATTGCGGCGTCGCGGTCGACGAAAACTCGGCGATGACTTCATCTGGTACATAGCGCCGCTCGTTTCGCGGCGGTACGCCGCTGCTGGCCACATTGGCTCCGCCACCCGCGCCACCGCTGCCGCCACCTCCTGCGCCGCCACCGGCTCCTGCGCCGCTACCGGCACCGCCGCCGCCAAGACCAACAGGCCCCGGCGGAACGTTTGGCAGCTGCGAGCCGGGAATGCGGCCGCCACCGCGCGGCGTGTCAGATGTGCTCGAGCCAGCATTAGCGACCGTCCCCGACCCGGTCCCGGTACTCGAAATGGTCGTGGTGCCCGGGGCGTTCGATGTGGAATTGCCGTTGGTCCCCGGCGTGCTTCCCGCCCTTGAGCCGTTGTTGGCGGTTGAAGTGTTTCCAGTGGAGCTGCCATTGCTGGTCGAAGTGTTGCCGGTCGTGGTCGTGGTTTTCGAGCCGGCATTGGCTGTCGATGTGTTCGAGGTGGAAGTGTTGACTGCCCCCGGCGTGTTGGTCGTTCGTGAGCCGGTATTGCCGCCGAACCTGTTCACGGTGGAATAGTTGCCACTTCCCTGCGTGTTCGTCGTGCTCGTGCCGGCATTAGTAGTCGACGTATTCGAAGTCGAAGTGTTGCCGGCCGTGGTTCTCGAGCCGGCATTGGTGCCGAACTCGTTCGAGGTCGAAGTGTTGCCGTTGCCCTGAGTGGTCGTGGTTTTCGAGCCGGAGTAGCTGCTAGATTTGTTTGAGTTGGAATTGCGGCTGACGGCGCGTTTGTTGGACGTATCATGTCCGGTCCGCGAGGAAGACTGGTTCATTCTCCGCGTCATCTCGTGGTGCGATCCGCCGCCGCGCATGCCGCCGAACGATCTGCCGCCGCCCCGCCCAAAGCCGCGCGCTGCCGCCGGGTCAGACTCGCCAACGAAGCCAACCGCCAAAACAAACCCAAACAGCAAAAGCGCCAAGACTGCTCGGAACGTTATTGAATTGCTTCGCATGGCAACCTCCCGATACGGCGGCGCCTACCGGACGCTTGGGTCGGCAACGCCTTGGATCGCAGGATCTGAAGCCAAACCGTGGCCGACGATTACTCGGTAACGGCGATGAAGCCGACGACCTTGTTCTCTTGCAGCGTCTTGACGAGGCGATCGAGGTCCGTCTTCGGGAGCTTGGCCGCCGCGATGCGCACGCGGTATAGTCCGCCCGCGGACGGACCGCCCGCAACACTTAAGTTGTTGGTTTCCAAGAACTGAGTGATTTCAGCGGCGCTGGCCTGCGGCTGGAATTGGATCAGCGCATAGTCGCCTTGGAACGCCGTCGGCACCCCAATACCGCCCTCGCCGGAGACACTCGTCGGTGCCGAGGCCGTCGCATAGCCGGCCGGGCCCTTCTCGTTGAGCATGATGCCGGTGATCAGTCCGGCCTGCAGCACGATGGCGAGTGCCGCTGCGCTCGCCGACCAGGCCAGCGTACGCGGTGAAAGGCTGGCGAAAAACTCCCCGATGCGGGCGCCGAGATTTAGTGACACCGCCGGCCTCCGCGCCGGTTCGGCATCGATTTTGGCGAACAGCGCCTCCATGGCACGGGCCGATGGCGCACCCAGTGTCTCGTTGAGGTGGATCGTCTCACCGAGCTCCTCGCGCACCAGCTCGTAACGGCGGGCAAGCTCGGGGTCTTCGGCAAGTGCCGCTTCGACGCGCTTCATGTCGCGATGATCCAGCGTTCCCGCCGCATGCCAGGGCAGCAGGTCTTCGATCTCGCTGCGTTCGGTCTCGTTTGCCGTGTTCATGGCCAACCTCGATCTATGCCTCGCTCCTTGAGGAGCTCCGATAACTTCTTGCGTGCGTAGAACATGCGGGTTTTGACGGTTGCCTCCGGAATGCCGACGATGGCCGCGACCTCCTCCACCGATTTCTCGTGGTAGTAGACGAGATCGATGACTTCGCGGTGCTCATTCGACAATTCGTTCAGGCATTCCCGCATTGCCGCTCCTTTGTCCTTCTTTGCCAGCGCAGTCTCCGGATCGTCGGAATGATCCTCGATGGCGCTGGCAGTCTCCTCGTCCAGTTCCTCTTCCGGCCGCCGTCGCAGCACCGAGAGCGCCTTGAAGCGCGCAATGCTCAACAACCAGGTCGAGACCGCTGAGCGTCCCTCGAATTTTCCGGCTTGGCGCCAGACGTCGAGAAACACGTCACTGATCAAGTCCTCCGCCGTTGCCTCGTTGCGCACCAGCCGCAGCACGAACCGGTAAACTCCGACGTGGTGGCGCGCGAACAGCACCTGCATGGCGAGCCGGTCGCCATTGGCGATCCTTCCGATCAGAACATCGTCCGAAGTGGTTTGCATCGGCACGGCTATCGGCTCATGACGTTGGTCGTTTGGACCGGGGCGCAGGTTCAACTGGAATCGAAGAAAATTTGCGCGGCCCGGTCGGCCACCGGGACGCCCGCCGCCAGTCTCCCTTTTCGGGCCGATTTGGGCAAGCGGATGCCTCGGCGACGGGCATTCCCGTATTTTTGGACTGAAATCCGCGACGGCCGGTGCTGCAGGGCTGCCTGAACAGGGCTGCCTCAACCTATGAGCAGGGCGGCCGGGTATCGCGCTAATGTGATATTAAAGGGAAATGTTCGAACGAGCGTTCCCGATTTAAAGGAATTCTTCGATGAACCGACACTTTAAAGCTGTTCGCTTACTTCTCATCGTTGCCTTGACCTTTGTGACCGTTAATTTGGCCGAGGCAAGGCGCATGATCCCTGATGACAATCTGGCATATCCCGTCCTGGTCATCCTGAAAAATAAAAGCGGAGCGACGCTGGGTTTTGGCTCAGGTGTCTATTTTGGTACCGCCAATGCCGAGTATTTGGTGACGGCAAAGCATGTGATTAAGTCGGGGCTGCCCAATGAAAAAACCCGCCAAGCGGAAGTGCCGGATCTGGTGCTTGAACTGGTGTCGTACTCAAACGACCTGCCGACCCCGCAGCGGATTCTGCTGAGGGTGGATTTCAAAATGCTGCTGGATAGAGGCGATGTGAAGCCTCACAAAACCAGAGACGTTGCCGTCGTCAAGCTTGGGACCCTAAAAGAGGCGCAGGATCATTCCCTGATGACGTTCTTCGCGCCTGGCGTCACAAAAGTTGAATTTGCCGATAGCGGTTTGGTCACTGCAGCGATGGTAGCGGTGCGAAAATTCGATGAAGTTCTGGTCGGAAATGATGCTATTTTGTATGGATATCCGGCGTCGCTCGGCCTGCCTGAAAGTCCGCAATTTGATCCGCTTCGACCGCTCCTCAGGCGGGCGCTCATAGCCGGAAAGGACCCGCAAAGGCATTCTCTAATCATTGACGGCCCGGTGTACCGGGGCAACAGCGGAGGCCCGGTGTTCGAAATCGATCCAGAGCCTCCTGACACATATTTTCATCTTGTGGGGATCATGATTGAGTTCATCCCTCTGACCGAGAGAGCGCCGGACTTCACAATGCTTCTTAATTCCGGATATTCCATCGCTGAGCCGATGGATTTTGTGCTCGAATTGATCCAATAGACTTCGGCAACGGTGCGGTCCCTTTGCGGGCCGCTCAGCCGCCGTTTTTGCCGTTTCGATTTCGAGCCGCGATATTTATGACGTGAACGTCGCTAATAGCGGGTCGGCGGTCGCCAGTATTGCGGCCCGCCGGACGACCCCCGCCATTCGGCTCATCGGGTTCTCTCAAGCGGCCATGAACCTTTTTCCGCCGGCTCCGACCAATGGGTATCGCAATTCTTAACCCCTTGGAGAACGGCTATGTCTCGCACTCTTATCCTCACTCTCGCAGCCGCGGCTACGATCGCGGTTGCCTCGTTTGCATCTAGCGCGTCTTACGCTCGTGGCGGCGGTGGCGGCGGCCACGCCGGCGGCGGCGGTCACGTCGGTGGCGGTCACGTCGGTGGCGGCCACATCGGTGGTGGCGGGCATGTTGGCCGAGGTGGCCGGGACGGCGGCGGACGTATCGCACGCGGCGGCGATCACCCCGGCCACGGTTATCCCGGTCACGGTTATCCTGGTCGTGGTTACCCCGGCCGTTGGGCCGGCCATCCGGGCGGACACTGGATTTTCCGTGGCGGTCGCTGGATCGTTGTCGACCCGGTGGTGGGCGGACTTCCCGACGGCGACGCGGCGCCTGTGTCCGCGGCCACTCCCGGCCCCGGCCCGTGCACTTGCCTGACCAAGACCTACACGCAGGACGGTCTGGTGGTGTTCGCGGATGTCTGCACCAAGGAAGCAGCCAGCGCGCGAGTTGGTGGTGGCGCCACGTCCGACGCTACCCCGGTGCCGCCGGCCAACACCCAGTCCAACGACACCGCGCCCGACTCGCCGGCTGCCGACGCGACCCAAGCGCCGACCACGCCGAATTACGCGGGTATGACCTACCAAGACTACTTGGCGGCGAACTCCCAGGCTGCAACGCAGAAGAACTGAAGACGCCGGCAATCGGCCCAACGTCTCGGATCAAATAAGGGCCGCCCGCGAGAAATCGCAGGCGGCCCTAAATTTGTTGCGCGGTTACGAGCCTGAGCGCCGCGAGCCAGTGCGCTCAAACGATCGCCAGCGTCACATCGTCAAATTCCCAGCTGCCCGCTGGATCCGCACCGCCGGTTCCACAGCAGGCTCGAGCGCGGCGATCATGGTCTCCAGCCGGCCAATCACATCACGCGAGAACGGTCCGACATGCGCGTATAGGGCCATCTGACCGAGGATCGACCGGATCGAAGCTGGATTGGCCGAAAGGCATCGCATCAGCGTGCGGCGGAACATATCGCGCGGTGCCGGCATATTGGCGAGAATCCGGCGCGTCACCTCGAGACCGCCATCACGGCTCTGTGCATACTCAGCGCGCGTTTGCTGCTTGCGGCCGGAATTGTCGAGCAGCCCCGCCAGGCGCTGAAGACGGCCAGCAAACGCGGCCGGATCGTAAACCCGCTGCAGGATGCTGACGTAGTCTCCGAGGATCTCCCGCCGTGGCCGCAGCGTCTCGAAGTTGAGCCCCATCGTGCATTGGTCGGCGCTTTTGATATCCTCGCGCTCGTGATCCGGATGCAGGCGGCCTTCCTTTTCGAGCCGGCGTGTGAGTTGGGTATTCGGCAACGCATAAAGCAGGCCTACCATGCAGACCGGGATCGCCGCCTCCTCGATCAGCTCGACCATTGCGTCCGCCATCGATTCCTTCTCGCTGTCGAAGCCGACGATGAAGCCCGCCGTCACGAACAGGCCGGCCGCGTAGATCCTGTGAATGCTGTCGGGAATGCTGCGGCGTGTGTTCTGCTTCTTGCGCATCGCAACCAGCGTCGCCGGGTCCGGACTCTCGATGCCGACGAACACCCCGATGAAGTTGGCTTCCGTCATCAATTTCAGAAATTCGGGATCGTCGGCGAGGTTGAGCGAAGCTTCGGTCGTGAACTCGAACGGGTAGTCATGCGCTTCGAGCCACTTGGCGAGCTCCGGAAGGAACGCCTTGACGGCCTTTTTGTTGCCGATGAGGTTGTCGTCCACGAAGTCGACGTGACCGCGATAGCCCAGGCGGTAGAGCTCATCGAGCTCTGCGAGCATCTGTGCGTTGGTCTTGGCGCGTGGCACGCGCCCGTAAAGTTCGATGATGTCGCAGAACTCGCAGGTGAACGGGCAGCCGCGCGAGAACTGCACGCCGATGTGGAGATAGTCGCCGAATTTCAGGAGATCGAAGCGCGGGATCGGCGTCTTGGTGACGTCGACCTGAAATTTCTCCGCCTCGAAGACGCCTTCGTGCGCGCCCGCTTCCCAGGCGTCGACAAATTTGTCGATAACTCCTTCGGCTTCGCCGAGGATTTGAAAATCCGCGGTCTGATAAAGATGCGGTGACGACGTGACCCCGGGGCCGCCAACGACGACAGGCTTGCCGCGTGCGCGGCAGAGATCGACGACATCGAGCATATCGTTCTGCTGCGGCAGCATGCCGCCGGTCAAGACTAGGTCGGCCCATTCAAGGTCTTCACCCGTTAATTCCTCGGTGTTGCGGTTGACCAGCCGGATCGACCAGGCACGCGGCAACAGCGCCGCGAGAGTGATCATGCCGAGCGGCGGCGCCGGATATTTGGCGCCGAACATTGCCGCGGTTTTTCTGAAATTCCAGAATGTGTCGCCGTCAAACCGGGGATAGATCAAAAGCGCGTTGGAGGCTTTCGCATCTGGCAGGCGCCCTTCCGGGCCGCTTATACTCATACTCTGCACCCGGAGGCCCCCCGCTCATCCGAGAATCCCGGATGAACTTCCGCGGCTGGCCGGACACTGGCTGCTTTCAGGTCACCGCGCAAGACAAACATGCGGCGCGCGCCGCCAGCGCGCACACACGTTTTGCGGGCGCTCAAGGAATTGACCGGACCGAAGCATTCGTCGGCCTTTTAAAAGCAGGCCGGATGCTGCGGTTTTCTTCTGAAACTCGTCTATAACCGGGCAATGGATCAAACATTCGACATTGTGATCCGCTGCGCCCGGCTTCGCGGCCATGGCGACCGGCTTGTGGAGATCGGCATCAAGGACGGTTGCATCGCCGCCATCGGCGAACGTGTCGGCGGCAAAGGCCGGACGGAGATCGATGCCCGCGGCAACCTCGTGACCGAATCATTCGTCAATCCGCACCTGCATCTGTGCAAGGTCTGGACCTTGCCGATGATGGAGGAGGAGGCGCTCAAGTCCTATCAGGGCGAGACAATGGGCAAGGCGATGGCCGGCATCGAGCTCGCCAGTAAGATCAAAGAGAAATACGCAGAGTTCTTGGATCTTCGAAAACGCCCGCCGCGCCGTGGCGCTGGCGGCGCTCTACGGCAACCTGCACATTCGCGCTTTTGCCGACGTTGATCGCAAAGCGCGTCTCGAAGGCGTCAAGGCGCTTATCCGGGTCCGCGACGAATTCCGTGGCATTGTTGATCTGCAAATCGTCGCGTTCGCCCAGGACGGCATCGTGCGCGAGCCGGGCGCGCTCGCGTTGATGCAGGAGGCCATGGCGCTCGGCGCCGATGTGGTCGGCGGCATTCCATGGATCGAGCTTACCGACGCCGATGCCGCAAGCCATGTGAAAGCCTGCTTCGATGTCGCGCAAAAGTTCGACAAGGATGTCTCCATGCTCCTTGACGATGCCGGCGATCCCGGTTTGCGCACGCTCGAAATGATGGCGGTCGAAACGATCGAGCGGGGCTGGCACGGACGCGCCCTGGCGCACCATTGCCGGGCGATGAGCCTTTATCCGATACCCTATGTGCAGCGGCTTGCGCGGCTGTTGCGTGCGGCGCGCATTGCCGTGGTGACCGACCCTCATACCGGTCCATTGCACGCGCGCGTCAAGGAATTGCTGGCCGACGGCGTCGTCGTATGCCTCGGCCAGGATGATATTTCGGACGCCTACTACGCCTTTGGCCGCAACAACATGCTCGAAGTAGCGTTTCTCGCCTCGCACCTGTTATGGATGATGACGAGGCAGGATGTCGAAAAGCTGTACGACATGGTCACTGTGGATGCCGCTCGCGCAATCAACCTGCCCGGCTTCCGGTTGATCGAGGGAGCGGCGGCAAACCTCGTCGTGCTCAACCAACCCGACGTCATCGAGGCGCTGCGGTTTCACGAACCGCCCGCACATATCATCAGTAGCGGAACCCTGGTCGATCAGGCGCGCATGCGCGCCCTCACGGCAGCAACTTAGGCCGACACAGCTTCAGCGCGGACGCGCGTAATAGGTCCGGCGTTCTTGATTGTGCCCGATATTGGCGGGGGCACGTTCCGCGGTGAAGCCGAAGGCATTAAGCTTCTCGATGATGGCGGCCTGCGTATAACGCGTCAGCCCGAGCTGCGCACGCAGCCGCCAGTAATCCGACAACAGCGTGCGCGTCAGTCCCCACAGCGCAGCAAAGAAAAATCCGTTGGCCTGGCCGAATCGCAGCAGCGTGAAGGCATCGGTTGCCGCGGCGGTCTGCGGCTGGATGACATCGCTGACCACGAGCAGCCCGTCGGATTTCAGAATCCGGTGAAACAACGCAAACAGCATGCCGGCGCCGGTCGGCGTGACGTATTGCACGACCGAGTGCATGACGATGAGGTCGAGCGAATGTTCGGGTAATCGCGCAATCTCGTGCGGCGCGACGACCCGGATTTTCGGATTATCGGCAAACCGCTTTTCGAGGCCCGCGCGCACGGTTGTTGCGGCTTCGCACAAAACGAGCTCGCCGCAGGCGTCTGCCACGATGTCGGCGTGCAGCGCCTCGCCCGAGCCGTAATCCAGCACCCGCGCGTCGGGTGCCGGCACTAGCGCCGCGATTTCCTTGGCGATCAGCCGATAGTGGACATCCTTATGGCGGGCACTGACGTAAATGAAGTGTGGATTATCCCAGAACGAAAGCCAGTCAGTGATCATGCCGCCACAGCGTCATCAGCGGACCTTCGGCTCCGAACACCGGATCAGTCTCGGGCTGCGGCACGTTCCGGATTGAGGCGAGCGCCTCGGCACGATCCGCCTTGCTGCCCCGACAAAGGTTGTATTTGCCGCTCGGCGGATACGCTCCGATTACAACAAGGTCCGGGCTTTGGGTAAGGCGCTGATGTCCGGTGCCAGCCGGCAGAATGACGACATCGCCGGATACGATATCGATCTCCCGGCCGTTATCGCCGCCGAAACGTACCTTGGCGCGCCCGCGGGCCACCGCCATCGCCTCGTGAATCATCGAATGATAGTGAACGTACGGGTAAACGCCGTTGCGCCACATATCGCCCCAGCCGTTTTCGGCGAAGGTCTTCTCGATGATTTCTTCCGGGTCCGGCGAGCCGACCAGATCGATTCCGGCCCGATAGAGCACAAACGGCAGGGTGGGATTGTTCGGAATCGTGCCATCATCCTTAAAATTATGGGTGATCGGCGCGATGCGCTGCATGACGTTCGGCATTGCAATTTCGTCTCGCCCGGGGCGGTTTGTCCATCCTTACCCGATATCGGGTTGAAATTGTCTAACCTAAAGCGCGGCTCTTGGCTGCCGCTCAGGGGCCTTTGAACGACCGCATCTGGGCGACAAACCGCTTGAACAAGCCATGGCTGTCGCGCGGGCCGGGTGAGGCCTCAGGATGGTATTGCACCGAAAATACCGGCCTGTCCTTGAGCGCGATCCCGCAATTGGTGCCGTCGAACAGCGAGACATGGGTTTCCGCGGCCTGCGGCGGCAGCGTCGTACCGTCCACCGCAAAGCCATGGTTCATCGAGGTAATCTCGACCTTGCCGGTCGCCAGATCCTTCACCGGGTGGTTCGCGCCATGATGGCCCTGGTGCATCTTTACGGTCTTGGCGCCGACCGCGAGCCCCAGCATCTGGTGGCCCAGGCAGATGCCGAAGACCGGCTTTTGTTCGATGAGGGTGCGGATCACCGGCACGGCGTATTCGCCGGTGGCGGCCGGATCGCCGGGGCCATTGGAGAGGAAAATGCCGTCAGGCTTGAGCGCCAGAATATCGGCCGCCGATGTCTGTGCCGGCACCACCGTCACCTTGCAGCTATTGCCGGCGAGCTGGCGCAGGATGTTGCGCTTGATGCCGTAGTCGATGGCGACGACTTGGAATTCCGGCTCCCCCATCTCGCCATAACCGTCGCCCCAGACCCACGGCGTCTCCTGCCAGGTGAAGCGCTGGCCGGTCGTGACCGTCGGCACGAGATCCATGCCGACCAGCCCCGGCCATTGCCGCGCTTCGCGCTTGAGTGCGTCCAGATCGAAGCGGCCGGACGGCTCGTGCGCGATCGCAGCGTTCGGCATGCCGTTCTTGCGAATGAATGCCGTCAGCGCGCGGGTGTCGATGCCGCCAAGCCCGATGACACCGCGGCTCTTGAGCCAGGCGTCGAGATTGCGCGTGGCACGGTAATTCGACGGCGCGGTGATGGCTGAGTGCAAAATGACACCGCGCGCGCCGGGCGTCGCCGCGAGGTTGACGGTCTCGATATCCTCCTCGTTGGTGCCGACATTGCCGATGTGCGGAAAGGTGAAGGTGATGATCTGACCGGCATAGGACAGATCGGTCAGAATTTCCTCGTAACCGGTCATCGCGGTGTTGAAGCAGACTTCGCCGACGGCGTGGCCGGTCGCGCCGAAGCCGAAGCCCTCGAGCACGGTCCCGTCGGCGAGCACCAACAGCGCGGTCGGAGCAGGTTCCGACCAGCCGGAAGCGTCTTGTTCGGGTGTCATGAGCGGCCTACATAGCCGCAGGCCGGTATGGCGTCAAAGAGGGTCGGCGTGGATTGGCTTGCCGCATTCGGCCTGTTTGCAGTCACTGCGATGCTGATCTGCTACGCCCTCGAGGATCGCGCGCCGATCTTCATCCTGGCGTTCGCCTGTGCTTGTGCCTTGGGGTCGATCTATGGATTTATGCAGGGCGCCTGGCCGTTCGGAGCGGTCGAGGTGGTGTGGGCCGTAATCGCGGTGCGGCGGTGGTGGAGGCGGGCTTACCCGGTGTCCGCGCAACGAGTCAAAGTGAGGTCGATGTGCTTCGCGACGATATCAACAATGCGCTGAAAGACGCCATGAAGGCCGGCGACAAGCGCCGGGTTTCGACGCTGCGTCTGATCAATGCCGAAATATTGAAGCGCGAGACCAGTGCCGCGGAGCGGCTCACGCTCACCGATGCCGAGATTCTCGACGTCATGGGCAAAATGATCAAGCAGCGCCAGGAATCGCTCGACATTTACGAGAAGGCGGGACGTGCGGAACTTGCTGCCCAGGAGCGCGAGGAGATCGAGATCATCGCGGCGTATCTGCCCAAGCAATTGTCGGACATCGAAGCCGGCGAGGCGATCTCCTCCCTGATCAAGGAACTGGAGGCGGCGACGCTCAAGGACATGGGCCGCACCATGTCGGCGCTCAAGGAGCGTTTTTCCGGGCAGATGGATTTCGCCAAGGCGAGCGCAATGGTGAAGAAGCTGCTCGCCGGTTAGCTTCGTTCGCTGTGGATAACCGGGACAAGCGCCAGGGGCGCTCGTGCCGCGGTCTGCCGCCCTCTATTTAGCCTGCATCCGCGCTACCCTCCCGAATCACCATGCGATTCTCGCCGCAATTCCTCGATGAGCTGCGCGCGCGGCTTCCGGTCTCGGAAGTCGTGGGCCGCCGCGTGAAACTGCGGAAGGCGGGGCGCGAATTTAAGGGCTTGTCGCCGTTCAACAAGGAGAAGACGCCGTCGTTCTTCGTCAATGACCAGAAGGCGATGTGGTTTGACTTCTCCTCCGGCAAGAACGGCAACATTTTCGATTTCATCATGCAGACGGAAGGCGTGAGCTTTCCGGAAGCGGTCGAGCGTCTGGCCGGGCAGGCCGGCGTCCCGATGCCGGTGATGACGCGCGAGGCGCAGGAGCACGAAGAGCGAAGAAAGACACTCCACGACATTGTCGAACTCGCCGCAAAATTCTTCGAAACAAATCTGGCATCGCGCAACGGCGCTCGCGGTCGCGGCTATCTTGCCGATCGCGGCATTACCTCGGCGACGCAGTTGAAATTCCGGCTTGGCTACGCCTCTGCCGAGCAGTACGCGCTCAAGGAGCATCTCGGCGCGGCGAAGGTCTCGGTGGAGGACATGGTGGAGGCGGGGCTCCTCGTTGGCGGCGATGACATTCCGGTGCCCTACGACCGCTTCCGCGACCGGGTGATGTTTCCGATCACCGATTGGCGCGGCCGGGTGATTGCGTTCGGCGGCCGTGCGCTCGAAAAGGAAGTCGCGGCGAAGTATCTGAACTCGCCGGAGACGCCGCTCTTTCACAAGGGCGCCACGCTTTACAACATCGCCGCCGCGCGCAAAGCCGCTCACGAGGGTGGGCGCGTCATTGCGGTCGAGGGTTATATCGACGTTATCGCCATGGTGACCGCTGGCTTTGAGGCGACCGTCGCGCCGCTCGGCACCGCGCTTACCGCCGATCAGCTCGGCCTGCTGTGGCGGATGGCCGATGAGCCGACCCTGTGCTTCGACGGTGACGATGCAGGCCGGCGTGCGGCCTATCGCGCGCTCGACGTCGCCTTGCCGCTCATCAAGCCGGGCAAGAGTTTGAAACTCGCGGCATTGCCGGACGGGCAGGACCCGGACGATCTGGCACGCTCTGGTGGCCGCGATGCCATTGAGGATGTGCTTTCCGCAGCGCGACCGCTCGCTGACATGTTGTGGGCGCGCGAGACCGAAGCTGGGCCGTTCACGACGCCCGAGCGCCGCGCTGCTTTCGAAGCGCGTCTCACTGAGGTCACCAACACCGTCGCGGACGAGACGGTGCGCCGGTATTACCGGGCCGACTTCGCTGCGCGCCTGCGGGCACTCTTTGCTCCCGCGGAAGCGACCAATCGCCGGCGCAATTGGGATGAACGAGGACGCCGCGGGGCACCCGGACCGCGGCCGATGTCGCACCGTGGCGCCTTCGGCCACGGCGAGGCATACGTGGTGACAAGTCCCCATCTTGCGGCCGGGCCGCTCCATCGCGGCCATCGGACCGCCGTACCGCGCCGGGAGGCGCTGATCTTGCAAGCCGCGCTCAACCACCCCTGGCTCATGCACGACCGCCTGGAGGAGTTCGCCGAGACCGAATTCCGCCACGCCGACGCAAAGAAGCTCAAGGCCGCGCTGATCGATGTGCTGGCCCATCAATTCGGTCACGATGCCGGCCAGGAATTGGGACATGGATCGAGCGAGGAATTAGGCCAAGAGCTCCATCAACAGGCCGGGGAAGCCAACCTCTACGTGGAAGTCGACCGTGTGGAACTCGTCGCCGAGCTTGGCCGCCGCGGCTTTGCCGACCTGATGGGCCGGATCGAGCGGACCATTACCACGCCTTCGGTTTGGGGCGCTCGGGAGGACGCCGCGGCCGACGATGTTTTGCTGACCTGGAAGCAACTTCTCGCCTTGCATCGGCAGTGGCATTCCCTAACTAGGGAACTTAAGGACGCGGAATTGGCGCTCGGTCAGGACAACAGCGAGGCAAATTACGCGCGTCTGCGCGACGTCAAGTCCCGGCTTTCCACTCTCGATGGAACAGAGGCTTTGATCGAAGGTTTCGGTGACCAATCCGGCCGTCCCACGCGTTCGTTCTAGGCTCGTTGCTAGTGCTGGACGCCCCGGCGGCGAGGTACTAAGGAGGTCGCTCGCGCGATAGGTAGGGTTAGCCGGAGCTTAACGGAGTTCCGCGAAGACTGAAGGCCTCGATTCGGGCGGCGCCCGCTACCGGTGCTGCCCTTTTTGGCCGTCCGCCCGAGGGCTTTGCGCGTTGGCCTTCGGCACAAGGGAAGGACCCGTCTACCGGCGTGGCGCATGACCATAGGGTAGGGGCGTTGTTTGGGGCAAAGGCGCGAGGCCGCGTTGGTACGGACAGGCGTTGGTGGAGATAGACATGGCAGCAACTAAGAGCGCGGGCGCCAAGACGGTCGCGAGCAAAATCAAGGCCGTCCCGCAAAAAGAAGGGGAGACGCCGGAGAAAGAGGCGTCCGAAACCCCCGATGCCCCGCTGCCGCTCCTCGATCTCTCTGACGCCGCCGTCAAGAAGATGATCAAGCAGGCCAAGAAGCGCGGCTATGTCACCTACGAACAGCTCAATTCGGTCATGCCTTCGGAGGAAGTCACCTCCGAGCAGATCGAGGACGTACTGGCGATGATGAGTGAGATGGGAATTAACGTCGTCGAGACTGAGGAAGCCGAAGCCGAGGAAGAAGGCGAAACCCGCGAGGAGCCCGAAGAGGAGGAGAGCGAGTCCGGTGAACTGGTCGAGGTCACGCCGAAGACGCCGGCCAAGTCCGAGGCCAAGGAACCGGCAGAACGCACCGACGATCCGGTGCGCATGTATCTGCGCGAAATGGGCTCGGTGGAACTACTTTCGCGCGAGGGCGAGATTGCGATCGCCAAACGCATCGAGGCTGGCCGTGAAGCGATGATTGCAGGGCTGTGCGAAAGCCCGCTGACCTTCCAGGCCGTGATCATCTGGCGCGACGAACTCAACGAGGGCAAGGTTTTCCTCCGCGACATCATCGATCTCGAAGCGACCTACGCCGGTCCGGACGCCAAGAACGTGGCGGCCGCGCCGCCCGGCGAAGGTTCTGTGGCCGTACCGCCCGGGGCGCCAGGCTTTGCGCCGCACGCGTCCCAGCCGCCGCAGGCAGTGGCGCCGCCTTCAGCGCCGCCCGCCGCGACGCCGTTCAAGCCGCAGGTTGTGAATGGTAATGGCAGCGACGGCGAGGAAAGTCTCGAAGCCGCCATCAGCGAAGCCGAGATGGACGAGGACGATCTGGAAAACTCCATGTCGCTCGCCGCCATCGAGGCCGAACTTAAGCCGAAAGTGCTGGAGACCTTCGACAACATCGCCGACAGTTTCAAGCGGCTGCGCCGCCTGCAAGACCTCGACATCCAGAACAAGCTCAAGAACGAGACGTTGTCGCCGGCGCAGGAACGCAAGTCGAAGAAGCTCAAGGAAGAGATCATCCAGGAGGTCAAGTCGCTGCGGCTCAGCCAGGCGCGCATCGATGCGCTGGTCGAGCAGCTTTACGACATCAACAAGCGCCTCGTCGGCCACGAAGGCCGGCTGATGCGCCTGGCTGAGAGCCACGGGGTTCCGCGCGAGGGCTTCCTCAAGCAGTATCAGGGCTCCGAGCTCGATCCGCGCTGGCTCAACCGTGTCTCAAAGCTCTCCGAAAAAGGCTGGAAGAATTTCGTCGGCCGCGACAAGGACCGCATCAAGGAATTGCGCACGCATATTCACACGCTCGCCACCGAGACCGGGCTGGAAATCCCTGAATTCCGCAAGCTCGTGCACATGGTGCAGAAGGGCGAGCGCGAGGCGCGCCAGGCGAAGAAGGAGATGGTGGAGGCCAATCTGCGCCTCGTCATTTCCATCGCCAAGAAATACACCAACCGCGGCCTGCAATTCCTCGACCTGATCCAGGAAGGCAATATCGGCCTGATGAAGGCGGTCGACAAATTTGAGTATCGCCGCGGCTACAAGTTCTCGACCTACGCGACCTGGTGGATCCGGCAGGCGATCACGCGCTCGATTGCCGATCAGGCGCGCACGATCCGCATTCCGGTGCATATGATCGAGACCATCAACAAGATCGTGCGCACCTCGCGCCAGATGCTCAACGAGATCGGCCGCGAGCCGACGCCGGAGGAATTGGCGGAAAAGCTCGGCATGCCACTTGAGAAGGTGCGCAAGGTTCTCAAGATCGCCAAGGAGCCGCTGTCGCTCGAAACCCCGATCGGCGATGAGGAGGACTCTCACCTCGGCGATTTCATCGAGGACAAGAACGCGATTCTGCCGATCGACGCCGCGATCCAGTCGAACCTGCGCGAGACCACGACGCGGGTGCTCGCCTCGCTTACGCCGCGCGAGGAGCGCGTGCTGCGCATGCGCTTCGGCATCGGCATGAACACCGACCACACCCTCGAAGAAGTTGGCCAGCAGTTCTCGGTCACCCGCGAACGCATCCGCCAGATCGAGGCAAAAGCGCTGCGCAAACTCAAGCATCCGAGCCGGTCGCGCAAACTGCGCTCCTTCCTCGACAACTAAAAATTTGCCTCTCCGCACCGAAGTTGAATGTTTTTGACTTCGGCAGTCCTAGCGGGTGAGAGGGGGCCCATGACAATTCGCGTTATCGCCGCCGGGTTTGCGCTTCTCTTCGCAGCGTTTGCCGTGCCGGCGTTCGCTGCGCAGTGCGGCGGGAATTACGCAAGCTTTCTCGCCCAGATGGAGCGCGATGCGCAGGCGGCGGGCGTGAGCCCCCAGGTGATCAGCACCGCGTTTGCCGGACTCGAGCCCGACCAGGCCGTGCTGTCCTTCGACCGCCGTCAGCACGGCATGTTCCACTCCAAGAGTTTCGAGGAGTATGCGCGCACGCGCGTCATCCCGGCGCGCATCAGCCGCGCGCAGCGGCTGATGCAGCGGCATGCCGACCTCTTGTCGCGCGTCGAGCGCCAGTTCGGTGTGCCGCGCGAACTGATCATGGCGATCTGGACCATGGAGACCGACAACGGCACCGGCGACATGGGTAAGCTGCCGGTGATCCGTACGATCTCGACGCTCGCCTGGGATTGCCGGCGTAGCGCACTGTTCCAGAGCGAATTGATCGCGGCGCTCAAGATCGTGCAGCGCGGCGATCTGCCGCTACACGACCTGATCGGGGCCTATGCCGGCGAGATCGGCCAGACCCAGTTTCTGCCATCGTCCTACATCAAATACGGTGTCGACTACGACCGTGACGGCCGCGTCGACCTGCGCCACTCGGTGCCGGACGTGCTCGCCTCGACGGCCAACCTTCTGCACGTCAATGGCTGGCAAGGCGGGCAACCGTATCGCGAAGGCACCGCGAATTTCGAGGCGATGCGCGAATGGAATCACTCCGAGATCTATCGCAAGACGCTGGTGCTGTTCGCGGAGCGACTGGGCGGCCATCCTTGAGCCGCGAACCGCGGCCGCGATTCCGAGCCTAGCTTGCGAAGGCCGCGCGCGGAGATGAACCCGGTCCGGTGGTGACGAAACGCGACCGTGACCGTGCTAGACTGCAGGCCATGAGCAGGACGCGCATCTTCTCTCGCGCCGCCGCGCTCGCCATCGCGGCGCTGGCGCTCTGCTTCAGCGCCTCCGGTACTCTCGCCTTTTCCGCGTCCTTTAATTGGTGCTCCGGCTCGCCGCGCTTTGAGCTCAAGGACGTGCCGGCAGGTACGGCAAAGCTCAACTTCGCCATGACCGACCTTGACGTGCCGAGCTTTCGCCACGGCGGCGGCACGGTCGTCTATGGCGGCCACGCGACGGTGCCGTGCGGGGCCTTTGCCGCCACGTTCCTCGGTCCGTCGCCACCGCGCGGCCAGGTCCACACCTACGAGTTCACCGTGAAGGCGCTCGGCGCTGATGGCGCGGTACGGGCGACGACGACGGCGCGCCGAAAATTTCCGGAGCGGTAAGGCTGTCGGGCGTCAAAGCGCCGACGCTCTCGCGTCGCTGCGTTCGCGATCCAAATTTCCGCTTAGTTGGCCGCTAGGGGTGACGCCCAGCGAGGGACGACGATCTCGCGGCGAGATGAAGAGCTCTACCCCGCCCAGGCGAACTTCGGCGCGCCCGCATCGAGCTGGGGTTCGCCGACGACGCAATTCCTACCGGCCGACTTGGCGAGATAGAGCCGCCGGTCGGCGCATTCGAACAGGCCGTCGTAATCGGAGGCGTCGTCAGCGCAGGTCGCAAGCCCGATGCTGACGGTGACGAGCGGGGCGGCGGCTTCGGCATCCATGTGGCTGGCGACGTCGCGGCGGATCCTCTCGCCGAGCGCCAAGGCCGCGGTCCGCGTCAGACCCGGTACGATGACGACAAATTCCTCGCCGCCATAACGGAACACGGTGTCGTTGGCGCCGACCGTCGCCATCACGATGCGCGCGATGCGCAGCAGCACCACGTCGCCGGCGGCATGGCCGAAACGGTCATTGAAGCTCTTGAAGTGATCGATGTCGACAATGAGAAGACTCGCCGGCTTTCCGGTCAGCGCCGCCTCCTCGATATGCTTGCGGCCCAGATGTTCCAGACGGCCGCGATCGAGCGCGCCGGTCAACGCATCGCGGCCCGACCGCGCCACCAGGTCTTCGTAGCGCTCGCGGTAGGTGAGAAGATCGAACACGTCGGTCAGGCGCCGCGCGCGGTTGTCGCGGCGGCGTGGCAGTTCGAGCCAGAGCAGATAGGCGGTGCCCAGGCAGGCATAGATAGCGACCGCCGCCATCTTGGAAGCCCAGCCGCCGAACAGAACCGAGAGCGGCGCGCCGGTGAGATAGTGCAAGTCCGGCGAAGAACGCCGCCTGATCGAAGCTCAGCACCACCGCGCCGGTCAACGCCAAGCGGACCAACAAATAACCGTTGCGGAGAGTGCGCAGGCGCTCATACAGCAGAATCATCATCACGCAGTCGGCGAAGAGGATCAGCGTTCCCCACACCATCAGCGCGCCCATCTGGTCGAGGAAGCCAAAATCGGAGTGATGTTCGGCCGCAAACGCGCTTACGCCGTGAATCCGCATCAGCGCCGCGAGCGCGAGGAGAAGCACGTTGCCGATGAGAAGACCGTAGATCGGCTGCCTCACCACCACCGCGTCCTCGCGGATGTAAACGAGCAGCAGCAGCATGAGCTTGCCGCTGAACAGCACTGTCGAGCCGGGCGAAGCAACGATGCCGAACGGCAGCGGGACATACATCACGCTCGCGAGGTAGGTTTCGAGGAAGTGCATCACGCCGAGCGCGCAGAAGAAGGCTCCGATGCCGAGGCGGTGGCGCGCCCGGAATAAGCCTGCCAGCACGGCGAAATAGACGATCGCCTCGGCGACCATGAGCAGCGCGTTGCCCGTCGTCGGCGAAAGCTGGAACAAAGCGGCAGACGCGGCTTCGGACATTACCAACGGTCCCCGGAGCGCCGTAAACGGCGTTACGCGCATGGCCCCCGAGGGAAGGCGTAACAGGCAGGAGTTAACCGCCGGCAAAAAACGTCGACACGGCGGGAAGGAACTCCGGCGCGATGGAACCGCACGCCCGCTAGGTCTCCAAACTTTCCCCGTTGTGGGCGTCGCCGCCGACCGGCCGGAGAAACTGCCGTCCCGGGGTTTCCTCGCTCCAGACCGCGCAGACGAAGCGATTGCGCTACATCCGGCCGAACGCGTCCTCGTGGCGGAGGTAGCGGTAGAAAATCTGGCCTTCCTGTTTGCTCGGCGGTTTGAAAGGGCAAGCGCTGTTTGGATTTCTGTCGCGCGGGGCATAGCACGCGCGACAGAATAGCCATGGGAAAAAACGGCTCAGTGCTCTCATTCCAATAGGTTCTGCGTTGACACGGTCCTTCGCGATTAGTTCCTGATTCCGCCGCCGGCACGATAGTGTAGCGTCTCATCTCGTTGCCGTTGAGGAGCGACAGACATGAAGGCAAGGCGCAACACCGGTCGCGCTAATCCGCCAAGATCATCCTCGCGCATCAGCATGCGCGCGACGAAATCCGCCGAGGCGGGTCCGCCGCGCGATTTCCGCGGCTACGGCGCCCATCCTCCGGATGCTGCCTGGCCGGGCGGCGCGAGGATCGCCGTCAATCTCAATCTCAACGTCGAGGCGGGCGGCGAACATTGCGTGCTCGAAGGTGACGACGCGTCGGAAGCAATGCTCACCGACATCGGATTTCCGTCTTACAAAAACACGCGCAGCCCGATGGTCGAGTTCGGTTTTCGAGTATGGCCCGCGGGTCGGATGCTGGCGCCTGCTGCGCATTTTCAAACGCTTCGATATCAAGGTCAGCATTCTCGGCGTCGTGCGCGGCCTGCAGCAATATCCCGAACTGGCGCAGGCGTTCGTCGCGGAGGGCCATGAAATCGTCAGCCATGGCTGGCGCTGGCTGGACTACCATCACATGCCGGTGGATGAAGAACGCAAGCATATCCGTTTGGCATTCGACGGCATCACGGGGCTGGCCGGCACCCCTCCGGCCGGATGGTTCAATGGCCGCCCAAGCATCAATACCCGGCGTCTCGTCATCGAACACGGCGGCTTTCTCTACGACCGCGACTATCTCGGCGACGAGTTGCCGTTCTGGGTCAAATACGGCGACCGCGACCATCTGGTCATACCGTTTTCGTTCGAGACCAACGATAACCGTTTCGACCAGAACAGCGGCTTCAGTACCGCCGACGAGTTCGCCAAATACCTGTGCGACTGCTTCGATCTGCTTTACGAAGAAGGCGCGGACGTGCCGAAGTTGATGAGCATCTCGCTGCACGATCGGCTGATCGGCCGGCCCGCCAAGGCGGTCGGTTTGATCAAGTTCCTTGAACATGCCCGCAAGCACGATCGCGTCTGGTTCTGTACCGGCAAGGACATTGCCGAGCACTGGCGGCGCACGCACCCGCCACGCGACTAAGAGAACTCATGGCCACCGCGATCGCAGCGCCGCGACGGCGCCCGATCGCGACGCCAAATCCCTCGCGTCAGCCGGCGCGGCGCTCGGAGAACTCGCGCTCTCGCTTCTTCTCGCCGGAGCGCGTGATGCTCTTGATCTTTGCCGGCGGGCGGCCGGATTTTTCCGCGATCTCGCGGTCCTGCTCGATCAGGAAACCGTGCGCGGGCTTGTCGCCGTCGATGCCGCCGGTCAGTGCGCGGGGCACTTTGCGATTTGAACGTTGCGTGCCGTCTTCGTAGACGACATCGAACATGACGAATTCGGAGTTGAGTCCCGGCTTTCTCGGCATGGCTTTTTCTCGCTTTATTTGTTTTGTGTCGCCGGTTTACGCGAAAACGCCGGCGCCATTATGACGCCGGCGTTTGCTATTTGGTATCGAATTAGGCCGATTGAAGATTGGCGGCCGCGGACTTGCCGCTGCGGCGGTCAGCCTGGATGTCGAAGGAAACCTTCTGACCTTCGACGAGCGAACGCATGCCGGCCTGCTCGACGGCGGAGATGTGAACGAACACATCCGGGCCGCCGGCGTCCTGGACGATGAAGCCGTAACCCTTCTGGGCGTTGAAAAACTTGACGGTACCTGTAGCCATGATGGCCTCCATTGAAAACGCAAAACGCGTTTTTGCGGCCTCGCGAACAATTCGCAAGGTCCAAATCCGGATTTCGCGTGGTCTTGGGAAAGGCCGTCTTGAGCTAAAGGCTCAAATCGGCGAGACGGCAAGGCAGGCTAAATCTCGAACGGCGCGTATATAGAGACGCTTTGCCGATTTGGCAATCGAGAACCCCCTTCGCTACCCCGCTGGTTAACGATACATGCACGGCGCTCTGGCCGTTCCGGCGCCACGACATGGCCTCGTCCGGACCCCTTTGCCGCCCAATTCCGTCGTGACAACCCGGCCGTCGCAATCAGCTTGGAGCAGACGAATGCTGAAATCGGTCGCGTATTCCGTAACATTTTCCGCAATCATTTTCGCCGCGCTAGCGCAGCCGGCCTCGGCGAGCTGGGTGTCTGCCGATGGTGTTAATCAATATTCCGCGCGGGCGTCTTCGGCGCCGCGCTATGCTGAACGTCAAGTTTACAATCAAGCCGCGGTTCAAGTCCCCGGCCGCGTCCCGGTGCAGGCTTCAGCTTACGAGTCGATGATCGCCCAGCATGCCAGCGCCAACGGTGTGCCGCCTTCGCTCATCCATCGCGTCATCATGCGCGAGAGCCGGTACAATCCGCGCGCCGTCAGCGCCGGCAATTATGGACTGATGCAGATCCGCCTCGGCACCGCACGTGCCATGGGTTACACCGGCTCGGCCGCGGGCCTGCTCGATGCCGAGACCAACATGACCTATGCCGTGCGCTATCTCGCCGGCGCCTATCACGCCGCCGGCGGCAACGAGTCGCGTGCGGTCGCGCTTTATGCGCGCGGGTATTACGCGCGCGGCAATTAAGTCGGCGCGCCTGGGCTTGACGGCGCTGTTCTCATTTGCGCGTGGGGGCCATGAGCGGAACGACGCGCTTGGCCTTCCCACGCGCAAAGGCGCTATCCGGCATTTTGCGTACATTGCGGTTCGGCTTGCTGCTTGACGTTGCGTCTTGATTATCGGTCGCGCAAAATTGGTATATCCTTGGGTGCAGCGGAGCCACGCGATGTCGTTCCTCAGCGCGTTATTCGGCGGGCGTGATGTTGCCAAGGCGGAAAAGCCGTCGGAGCCGGTAGAGTATAAAGGCTTCATCATCCGCGCCGCGCCGTTCAAGAGCGAAGGCCAATATCAGACGGCGGGTGTGATCGAGCGCGACATTGGCGGTATCCGCCAGGAGCACCGTTTCGTCCGCGCCGACGGGTTTGCCTCCTACGATGATGCGGTGACCTTCACGCTCGGCAAAGCGCGGCAGATGATCGATTTGCAGGGTGAACGGCTGTTTGGGCAGCCGCCGGCTTAAGCCGTCTCGTCGGGATCGGTAGGTTGGCGGCTGGGCGCCGCCACCCGCGCAGCCCCCGAAATTTGCCGGCGTCCGCATGGCACCGGCTCTTTTTTCGGCCGTCCGAACCCCCATATTTCGTGACGGCGGATCGCCGACAGGGGTCTGCTGGCAAAGCGGCCCTGATGCAGATCGTGTTGATCTGGATCAGGAAACCGCCGAACCCGACCGCTACACCCAATGACGATGTTTCGATCGTGCCGGAAGGGCGTTCGGGATAGGCCGAGGGGGACAACATGAACATCGACAAGTACACCGACCGCAGTCGCGGCTTTATTCAATCTGCCCAGTCGCTCGCGATGCGCGAGGGACACCAGCAGTTTGCGCCCGAGCACCTCCTCAAGGTGCTGCTCGACGACCCAGAAGGACTCGCCGCGGGCCTGATCGACCGCTCAGGCGGCAATTCCAGACAAGCTCTTTCCGCTGTCGAAACAGCGCTTGCCAAGCGCCCCAAAGTTTCCGGCGCTGGCGCCGGGCAAGTCTACCTCGACCCCGCCTTGGCGCGGGTGTTCGAGACCGCCGAGAAAGCGGGCGAGAAGGCCGGCGACAGCTTTGTAACCGTCGAGCGCCTTCTCCTCGCGCTCGCACTGGAGAAGGGGGGCGAGGCCGGCAAAATTCTCGCCAATGCCGGCGTCACGCCGCAAAACCTCAATGCCGCGATCGAAGCGCTGCGCAAGGGCCGTACTGCCAACTCAGCCTCGGCTGAAAATGCCTACGAGGCGCTGAAGAAGTATGCGCGCGATCTCACCCAGGCAGCCCGCGATGGCAAGCTTGATCCGGTCATAGGGCGCGACGAGGAAATCCGCAGAACCATTCAGGTGCTATCGCGGCGGACCAAGAATAATCCGGTGCTGATCGGAGAACCGGGTGTCGGCAAGACCGCTATTGTCGAGGGGCTGGCGCTTCGCATCGTCAATGGCGACGTGCCCGAAGGTCTCCACGATAAGAAATTGCTCGCGCTCGATCTGGGCGCGCTCATCGCCGGCGCCAAATATCGTGGTGAATTCGAGGAACGCCTCAAGGCCGTGCTGCAGGAGGTGACTTCCGCTGCCGGCGCTTACATCCTCTTTATCGATGAAATGCACACGCTTATCGGCGCGGGCAAGGCCGACGGCGCCATGGACGCCTCGAACCTGCTCAAGCCGGCCTTGGCGCGCGGCGAACTGCATTGCATCGGCGCCACCACGCTCGACGAATACAAAAAGCACGTCGAGAAGGATGCCGCGCTGGCTCGCCGTTTCCAGCCGATCTACGTCGACGAGCCGACGGTCGAGGACACCATCTCGATCCTGCGCGGCCTGAAGGACAAATACGAGGCTCATCACGGCGTGCGCATCACCGACGGCGCGCTGGTCGCGGCGGCAACGCTATCACATCGCTACATCACCAACCGCTTCCTGCCCGACAAGGCGATCGACCTCGTCGACGAGGCGGCGGCGCGGCTGAAAATGCAGGTCGATTCCAAGCCTGAAGAGCTCGAACTCGATCGATCGCGAGATCATCAGGCTCAAGATCGAACAGGAAGCGCTGAAGAAAGAGCACGATCCCGGTTCGCGCTCCCGGCTCAGCGGGCTCGAGACCGAGCTGGTAGCGCTAGAGAAAAAATCCGCCGATCTCACCGCGCGATGGAAGTCTGAGAAGGAGAAACTCTCCGACGCGCAGAAATTAAAGAACGAGCTGGACCAGCTGCGCGTCGAGCTCGCCAACGCGCAGCGCCGCGGCGAATACCAGCGCGCCGGCGAGATTTCCTACGGCCGCATTCCGGAGATCGAGAAGCGGCTCAAGGCCATGGAGGGCAGCGAAGGGCGCGGCGCGATGGTCGAGGAAGCGGTCACCGCCAATCACATCGCGCAGGTGGTGTCGCGCTGGACCGGCATCCCGGTCGACCGCATGCTCGAAGGCGAGAAAGAAAAACTGCTCCGCATGGAGGAGCAGATTGGCAAGCGCGTGGTCGGCCAGGCCGATGCGGTCAAGGCCGTGTCCACGGCAGTACGCCGCGCCCGCGCCGGCCTGCAGGATCCGAACCGGCCGATTGGTTCGTTCATGTTCTTGGGTCCGACCGGCGTTGGCAAAACCGAGCTGACGAAAGCGTTGGCAGAATTCCTGTTCGACGACGAAACCGCGCTTCTTCGCATCGATATGTCCGAATACATGGAAAAGCACTCGGTCGCGCGTTTGATTGGCGCGCCGCCCGGTTATGTCGGTTACGAAGAAGGCGGCGCGCTGACTGAAGCCGTGCGTCGGCGTCCGTATCAGGTGGTGCTGTTCGATGAGATCGAGAAAGCCCATCCGGACGTGTTCAACGTGCTGTTGCAGGTGCTCGACGATGGCCGTCTGACCGACGGACAGGGCCACACCGTCGACTTCCGCAATACCTTGATCGTGATGACGTCGAACCTCGGCGCCGAGCTTCTGGTCAATCAGCCGGAAGGCCAGGACACCGACGTGGTGCGCGATCAGGTGATGGCGATCGTGCGTTCAAGTTTCCGGCCTGAATTCCTCAACCGCGTTGATGAGATCATTCTGTTCCATCGGCTGCAGAAGTCGGAAATGTCGCGCATCGTCGATATCCAGATGACGCGGCTGGCAAAACTGCTCGAGGACCGCAAGATCACGATCAAGCTCGAGCCGGCGGCGCGCGATTGGCTCGCCGAAAAGGGCTGGGATCCTGCCTACGGCGCGCGCCCGCTCAAGCGCGTGATCCAGAAATACGTGCAGGACCCGCTGGCGGAGATGATCCTCTCCGGACGCATCAAGGATGGCGAAAAGGTCGTCATCGGTGCCGGCAAGCAAGGGCTCAAGTTCAACGGCGAGGCTGTGGCAGCAGCGGCGTAAGCGACGCCGGGAAGACAGGCCGTGTCCTCAACGATGAGGTTGCAGCGGCGTCGCGTTTGATTGGTTGATGCGCTCGCGCACGTGTTCGACGAAGTAGCGGGCCTGCCCTTTGGGCAGGCCCGTAACCGTCAGTGGATTAAGCCCGCCCGAGCTTTCGATACTGATCGAGTCCCAAAAAAAGCCGCGCGTGTGCGCGACTTCGGCAATATGGGACAGCGGCAGATGTTCGTCAGTGCGCCGCCAGGGCGTGAGCCAGAATTCGACGATGTTGGTGGAAATGCCAATGTGGTCGGCGACTAGACGAGCGGGAAACAACAGCCGCGTGAACCTGCCGCCAAAGAACGCCCACCACCGGCTCGAATGTACTTCGATGCGGTCGTCGGGGGCCGCGCTTTGAGTCACGAGTATCCCTTCGCGCTAGTGCGCTTGCGCGACGCGCCCAGGGACGTGCGCCATCAATGCATCGAGCTGCTCGCGGCTTTTCTCAAACATGGAGAGTGCGACGCCTTCCAGCACGCGCCCACGCGGCAGCTTGACGGTCATGGGATTGACGAAGCGGTCATTAATGAGGATTTCGAAATGGACGTGAGCGCCGGTTGAAAGTCCGGTGGAACCAATAAAGCCGATGATCTGGCCCTGCCGTACATGGCTGCCGACGTCGAGGCCGCGCGCGAAAGCGGTCATGTGGCCATAGGCGGTCTGATAGCCGTTGGCGTGGCGAATACGAACATATTTGCCGTAACCGCCCTTTAGCCCGATCTCGTCGATGACGCCATTGCCAGCGGCAAAAATCGGAGTGCCGAAGGGCGCCGCCCAATCCACCCCAGTATGAATCTTCATGTAGTGTAGGAGCGGATGATTACGTTCGCCGAAGCCTGAACGCATGATGCCCACGGGAACCGGTTTGCGCACCAGAAATTTTTTGGCGCTCTTGCCGGTCTCGTCATAGTAGTCGTAGGTGCCGTCGTCCGCGGTTTGATAGTGGTAGTATTTCTTGGTCTCGCCGCCGACCGTCAGCGACACGTAGCGAACTTCGTTCCTGCCTTCGTTGGCCTCATCATCGGCGTAGAGGACGTCGAACGAATCGCCCGGCAGCACCTTCCGCTGGAAATCCACATCGTAGGAGTAGATGCGAACCAGTTCTTCGATGACCGGACGCGGAATGTTGTTGCGTAGCGCCGTTTCATAAATGCTCTGATAAAGCCGTACCCCGCTGCCGTCGTCGTCGCTATCGTCCTGGTTTGCCTCCGTCACGTCGGAGTTGATGTTTCCGATGTCGGCCGGGACATAGGTGCCGCGGTCGGAAAGAGCCACTGCCGCCTCGATGGCGCTATCGCCGGCAATGATGACGCGGAGCGGCTGCATGTGACCGAGGCCGGCCGCGGCATTGAGCACGCGCAGCTTCTGGCCCTCCTTCAATCCGCCCTCGCGGGCGCGCGCGCCCAGCACCGCGACGACACCTTTGATGTCCTCGGGTGTAGCGCCGAGTTCGCGCAAAATCGACCCGACGGTCTCACCCTTTTTCACGATGACGGTATGTTCGCTCCAGTCGCTGCCGCCATTCGTCTTCGGCAGGAAGGTGATGTTCTCGGGTACGACGCGCGCCTCGAAGCCGACATACGGGTCGGTGTCGCCCTCAGCGGCGTAACTGAGCTTGAGGCCCGCCATCGCGCTCGGGTCGGCGTTGGCAAGCGCCGTGGAGTTCGCCGCTTTGTTCGCAACCAGCCGCACGCGCGTGAGGATCTCATCGGGCGGCAACAATGTCGAAGCCTTCACCTTTGGCAGGAGCGAGTTGAGATCACAAACGCCCGGCGTCACCTTGCCTTTTGATCCGATCGAAACGAGATCGCAGGTGACGAACGAAACCTCAGCGTCGGGTTCAGCCGCCGCCGCCGGCGCGTCGTCTCCGTTAGCCACCCCGTCGGCAAGCAGCTTTTGCGGATTGAATGGTGGAATGTTGGCTGAAAGCTCCGATACCGTCAGCGAAAGATTGCCCGACACGCGGACAAAAGACCGCGAACGAACCAGTTCGCGGTCGCGGACGCGCGTGCTCGTTGGCACGCGCAGTATCTGCCGCACAACGCTGGGCTCACTGATGGATGCGAGCCGATCCGTCTTGTGAATTCCGCCCAAGCGGTTGCCAATGCCGGCGATCGCTCCGCGTAGCGCCGTCTCAACCCGTTCTGGCGCCGAAGCGAAATTGGTCTCGCCGCCCAGAGAAGCAAAAACGGCGCCTCCCATGAGGGCGGCGCCGCACAATCCGGTCAGGATTGCACCACTGAACCACTGCAGCGAGAGCCGGCGCCGGTCGACGAGACCGCCGGTGCCGCCGTCTGCCGATAGCGGCGGCTCGTTGCCAAGATCAAGCTCGGCCTCGAACCTCCGATTTGCGCCGCGCAGCCTAGCTTGGTCCAAGACCACCGTCCCCTGCACTCGCGATCGTACCTGGCGCGAAACCGGCGACGCCAGGTTCGGAAACTAGTCCGGCAACAAGACCCCACACTTCCAGTTACGGAGAAAACCTGGATTAATGCAACAAAATCCCAGAGCGCAGTGCCTGCCCGCCGGCCCAGTCGATCTGACCCGACCGAGGTCAAAGCATTCTGCGATTGGCGTTCCCCCGCACGGCTATATTCGCTTCGATTGTGCAAGAACGGCCGAGGAATATGGCCGCAGTGCGGCGCATTATGCGTCGGACCTTGGCAAAAACGCTGTTGGGAGACTGAGGTAGACAGATTCGGCGGGTTGGACAAACCGGCAAAAGGTTGCCGCTTTATTGACGATCCACAGGACCGATTTTGGCTGCCGAAGTCGTTGACAATGCGGGTAGCCGAAGACTATATACACCGTTCTGGCGCGCCGCCGCTTGGCGCGATGGCGCGTCTGCGAAGCCCCTCACTGTTTACACGGTGAATCATCCGGCCATGAGCTTATGGCTATGTCGGATGTGCGGGTTTCGGCGGCTTCTCCCTTCGTTCTCTCCCCCGCGTGCGAGGGATGGAACGTGGGGGGAGACGGAGCCGCAAGGTTCCGGGATGTTTGAAAAGTGAATCGGAAGAAAGAGAAACGTGGACGGCGGAGTCCTTGCGGGCCGCTTCCTCGAACGGAGAAGGTTTCGGCCTTCGCTGCGAGAGGGAATGGCCATGGAAGAGACTTCGGCGGTCTTACGTTTCAGGTCAACACTGTGACTATTGCGAAGCGCAAGCTTCGTAAGAAATCAGAGTGGGACCTCGTCAAACGTTGTGATCAGCCGAGATCAATTCTCTTCAACTTGAGAGTTTGATCCTGGCTCAGAGCGAACGCTGGCGGCAGGCCTAACACATGCAAGTCGAGCGCCGTAGCAATACGGAGCGGCAGACGGGAGAGTAACACGTGGGAACGTACCCTTCAGTTCGGAACAACCCAGGGAAACTTGGGCTAATACCGGATACGTCCGTAAGGAGAAAGATTTATCGCTGAAGGATCGGCCCGCGTCTGATTAGCTAGTTGGTGAGGTAACGGCTCACCAAGGCGACGATCAGTAGCTGGTCTGAGAGGATGATCAGCCTCACTGGGACTGAGACACGGCCCAGACTCCTACGGGAGGCAGCAGTGGGGAATATTGGACAATGGGCGCAAGCCTGATCCAGCCATGCCGCGTGGGTGATGAAGGCCCTAGGGTTGTAAAGCCCTTTCGGCGGGGAAGATAATGACGGTACCCGCAGAAGAAGCCCCGGCTAACTTCGTGCCAGCAGCCGCGGTAATACGAAGGGGGCTAGCGTTGCTCGGAATCACTGGGCGTAAAGCGCACGTAGGCGGCTTTTTAAGTCAGGGGTGAAATCCTGGAGCTCAACTCCAGAACTGCCTTTGATACTGAGAAGCTTGAGTCCGGGAGAGGTGAGTGGAACTGCGAGTGTAGAGGTGAAATTCGTAGATATTCGCAAGAACACCAGTGGCGAAGGCGGCTCACTGGCCCGGTACTGACGCTGAGGTGCGAAAGCGTGGGGAGCAAACAGGATTAGATACCCTGGTAGTCCACGCCGTAAACGATGGATGCTAGCCGTTGTCGGGTTTACTCGTCAGTGGCGCAGCTAACGCATTAAGCATCCCGCCTGGGGAGTACGGTCGCAAGATTAAAACTCAAAGGAATTGACGGGGGCCCGCACAAGCGGTGGAGCATGTGGTTCAATTCGAAGCAACGCGAAGAACCTTACCAGCCCTTGACATGTCCCGTATGAGTACCAGAGATGGAACTCTTCAGTTCGGCTGGCGGGAACACAGGTGCTGCATGGCTGTCGTCAGCTCGTGTCGTGAGATGTTGGGTTAAGTCCCGCAACGAGCGCAACCCTCGCCCTTAGTTGCCATCATTTAGTTGGGCACTCTAAGGGGACTGCCGGTGATAAGCCGCGAGGAAGGTGGGGATGACGTCAAGTCCTCATGGCCCTTACGGGCTGGGCTACACACGTGCTACAATGGCGGTGACAATGGGACGCAATGGGGAAACCCTGCGCAAATCTCAAAAAGCCGTCTCAGTTCGGATTGTGCTCTGCAACTCGAGCACATGAAGTTGGAATCGCTAGTAATCGCAGATCAGCACGCTGCGGTGAATACGTTCCCGGGCCTTGTACACACCGCCCGTCACACCATGGGAGTTGGCTTTACCTGAAGACGGTGCGCTAACCGCAAGGAAGCAGCCGGCCACGGTAGGGTCAGCGACTGGGGTGAAGTCGTAACAAGGTAGCCGTAGGGGAACCTGCGGCTGGATCACCTCCTTTCTAAGGATGATCCTTCAGAGGCGCCTCACGCGTCTTTATCGGATCTCTTGGAAACATCAGGGCGGATCGGTTTCACGATCGGTTTGCCCATTTGCAGGACACCGCCGTCTTCATTTCTCTTTCTTCGCGAACGAGCTGTTCAGAGGACAGGCATCGGACGACAGACGACGGATGATGTCATCTGTTCTCCATCGTCCGTCCTCTGTCTTCTGAACCGGGCTTGTAGCTCAGCTGGTTAGAGCGCGCGCTTGATAAGCGTGAGGTCGGAAGTTCAAATCTTCCCAGGCCCACCAACCTTCGCGGCCGAAGCCGCTTCGGTTGGCACGCCAGCCTTCGCACCGCGAAGGTTGTCCGCCGTAGCTTTGGCGAAGGCGGACGTCGGCCGCTGCTGCCACTGACTGGTGCGGGGCCATAGCTCAGTTGGGAGAGCGCCTGCTTTGCAAGCAGGAGGTCGTCGGTTCGATCCCGTCTGGCTCCACCAGGCGGCGCCGCCAGCTTTGGAAACTCGTTGGAAACTCGTTCGTGAGAAACAAAAAATCCGCACGTTCTCGACTTCGGTCGAGTGCCGCGCGTGATGTCTGACATCGTGAAGAGGAGATCGATCCGAGCGTTGCGCGTGACGTGAGTCACGGGCGGCGCGCTATCTCCAGGCATTGTCGTGATGCAAATCTCGGCAGACGCAAGTCTGCGGAGCTTTAAGTCGCGCGATGCAATATGTCGGCAAAGCTTGACCGCAATGCCGTTGGATCGATCTTATGAAGCAAGCTGGTCTTTCTAATCAGTGTCCGCCGTGGCGAACCAAGGTTCGTTGCGGATCATCGCCGAGATGAATGGGCATTGATAATGAGAGCGATCAAGTGTCTTAAGGGCATTTGGTGGATGCCTTGGCGCTGAGAGGCGATGAAGGACGTACTACGCTGCGATAAGCCGCGAGGAGCTGCGAAGGAGCTTTGATCCGCGGATTTCCGAATGGGGAAACCCACCTTCGATAACGGAATTCCGAGATCTTGCGAGTCTCGGAGACGAGACCGATCATCCCGCACAGGGATCGCGAGGTTTCGGATTTCCGTTATCAAAAGAAGGGATGAGATCTCCGAATAAAATAGGAGGTTTCAAGCTAACCCGGGGAACTGAAACATCTCAGTACCCGGAGGAAAGGACATCAACCGAGACTCCGCTAGTAGTGGCGAGCGAAAGCGGACCAGGCCAGTGACGATCCAGAGACAACCGGAAGCGTTTGGAAAAACGTGCCGCAGAGGGTGAGAGCCCCGTACGGGTAATGCGAAGGATCGTCCTCGAGTAAGGCGGGACACGTGCAATCCTGTCTGAACATGGGGGGACCACCCTCCAAGCCTAAGTACTCCTCAGCGACCGATAGCGAACTAGTACCGTGAGGGAAAGGTGAAAAGCACCCCGACGAGGGGAGTGAAAGAGACCTGAAACCGAATGCCTACAAACAGACGGAGCCCAAGGTTCGTCCTGGGTGACGTCGTACCTTTTGTATAATGGGCCAGCGACTTAATCTGACGAGCAAGCTTAAGCCGATAGGCGTAGGCGCAGCGAAAGCGAGTCTGAACAGGGCGTTCAGTTCGTCGGATTAGACCCGAAACCTAGTGATCTAGCCATGACCAGGCTGAAGGCAGGGTAACACCTGCTGGAGGGCCGAACCGGTGTCTGTTGAAAAAGCCTCGGATGAGTTGTGGCTAGGGGTGAAAGGCTAATCAAACTGGGAAATAGCTGGTTCTCCGCGAAAGCTATTTAGGTAGCGCCTCGGACGAATACTGTGGGGGGTAGAGCACTGGATGGGCTAGGGGGACTTACCGTCTTACCAAACCCAACCAAACTCCGAATACCCACAAGT
>CAWGYY010000004.1:417500-764503 GCA_963826945.1 uncultured Alphaproteobacteria bacterium
AGGGGCCGGCGTGCGACTCGTCACGGTGCATGGCCGCACGCGCTGCCAGTTCTACAAAGGGCGCGCCGATTGGGTGGCGGTGCGCGCCGTCAAGAAAAGCGTCTCGATCCCTGTCGTCGTCAACGGCGACATCGAAAGTTTCGACGACGCCGACGCGGCGCTTGCGGCCTCCGGTGCCGACGCCGTGATGGTCGGCCGCGGCGCCCAAGGCAGGCCATGGTTTCCCGGCCAGCTCGCCCGCTATCTCGAGACTGGAAAACGCGAAGCCCCGCCCAGCTTAAGCGAACAGCTGGCACTCGCCAGCGCGCTCTACGGCGAAATCCTCGCGCACTACGGTCTGGCTGTCGGGCTTCGCCACGCCCGCAAACATCTCAGCTGGGCGCTCAATGCCGCGGCGGCAACTTCAGGCGCGCCGGCCCGTCTCCTCAAGGAGCATCGCGGCTGCGTGCTGACCGCGACCGATCCCGCGATCGTGTTGCGCGGGCTAGCCGAGGCATTTGACGCGTTTGGTGAGGCACGCGCGGCCTAGCGCCCGTGCTGCCCATGCTCCCACAAGGTTTCGAGCCGGTGGCGGAACGCCTTCGGCTTTTCGGCAAACAGCCGCAGCGCGATGCGTGCGGCGCGGTGCGCAAGTTCGGTGGTGCGTTCGGCGCATGCCGGCGTCAGCCGCGAGCGCCAATGCGCCAGCGGCTGGTGCGGCCCGGTCAGCCGCTTGAGGATCTCGAGATCCTGGCAGCGGCCGAGCCGGTCACGCAGCCGTTCGGCTTCCTCGGTCCACATCCGGCCGTGGCGCGGCCACAACGGTTCGACCAGATCCATCTGGTAACGGTGATCGACCACGCGCTGGCGCAGCTGGTGCAGATCCTCGGCGCTGGCCTGCGACCAATCGTCGGGAATGCGCCGCCGCGCTTCGCGGTAGCCGTCCGCCAGTTGCGCCGCGATCGAACTGAAGTCGAACGGATCGAGCGGCCACTGCTCGATCGCAGCCGCCGTGGTATCGAGCCAGACGACGATACCATCGCGCAGCTCGGGCGTCAGCACCGTGTGCTCTTCGCTGGCGCGGATGGCTTCGATCCGGGTTCGGATGGTCTCGGTCGAGCGCTCCGACAGCGCCATTCCGTTCTTCACGAGGTCGTTGAAAGCGTTGAGCGCCGACTGGCCGTCGCGGGCGCGCGACAGCGAGCGCGCATGGTCGCGGGCTTCCTGACGCAAACGCACCGCGTCGGGAATGAAAGGCTCAAGCAGCCGCATCAGCGCCCGCCATTGCTTCATGGCGCGCCGGAAGTCATGGACGGCGTCCTGGCTGGTGCGCTCCGGATCGGAAATAACCGCGTGCGCAGCGGCGAGGATATTGGCCGCGATCGCGCGCACAGCCGGCCCGATCGCCGCCTTCGGCCGCAAGGCGGGTTTCTCCCCCATATCGACTTCTAGGAAGGCGTGCATGACAGTCCGAAGGATTATCCATGACAGTATGGCGAAAAATTAGGCCCGCTGCACCTTCCCTTAACGGGGGGCGCTTGCTACATGAATTCGCGAATAAAACTCACGGTTTGGCGCGGGGTGGAGCAGCCCGGTAGCTCGTCAGGCTCATAACCTGAAGGTCGTAGGTTCAAATCCTACCCCCGCAACCAACCTTTCGCTGTCCGGCCCGGAGACATGGGTGACAGAACGTACCTAAGACGTGGGTGACAATCTGGTGCCGAACGGATTGTCGATAGTCTGCAAGGTTCTTTGAGCCAGCGCTCCGCTCGCTCGTAAGACCAGCCATTGTCGTCGTGCAGCGTGAAATACGACGTGTATCTGAAGTAAAACCAGAACAAATCGACGGTGCCGGCGATGTCGATACCCGGCCGCAGCGCACCAAGCTGCAAAAGCTCTCGGCAATCGGAATGAATGCCTTGCGGTAAATCGACGTCGCTGTCTTCAGCGCGCAGGCGACGGCTTCGTCGTGCGGGGCCGTGTACAGCATGACCCGTATGATGTCCGCGTATTGCTCGCGCATGCGCCGGATGCCGGCGGCGAGTTCGCGAATGATCGCGACTGGGTCGGCCATCTTTCGTGGCGAAATAGCCGCGCTGGGCAAACATTTCGCGCGCCGCATCCAGCATCGCTTGGCCCGCAA
The DNA here is from genome assembly GCA_963826945.1 of uncultured Alphaproteobacteria bacterium. GTDB lineage: Bacteria > Pseudomonadota > Alphaproteobacteria > Rhizobiales > Xanthobacteraceae > BOG-931. The sequence goes on from CAWGYY010000004.1 coordinate 419,623, forward strand.
GGTTCGCGCCGCGTGTCGTTCGATTTTGGTGCAGGCCGGGAGGCGATAATTCAGCGTCATCCGTTTCGGCTCTGACATTTTCTTTTCGCCCCGTGTCACGTTTTGCCTGCTCGCCTCGTCTTATGGGCAGGCGAGGCTCGACATGCGCGGCATTTTGGCGTGGGTTCTCGGATTGGGCTTGGCGGCCAATGGGCTGTTTATGCTTGCCATTCCGGCCGACTGGTACGTCACCGTTCCCGGCGTTTTGGAAACTGGCCCGTTCAACCCGCATTTCATCCGCGACATCGGCGTCGCTTATCTCATCGCCGGAATGTCGCTGCCGTGGTTTGCGATTAACCCGATGGTTCGCCCGGCCGCCGTGGCCGCGACGGCATTCCTGGCGCTGCACGCGCTCGTTCACCTGTGGGACGCGATGGCGGGCCGTGAGCACGTTCACCAGCTCCTCGTCGACCTTCCGACGGTGTTTCTACCGCCGGTGCTGGCGATCTGGATCGTCTGGCCGCGCGCGAGCCGCCTTTCAATCTCACTGAAGGAGAAGCGCAATGATCAGATGGTTTCTGCAGCGCTGGATCGATAAATTCGAACGCACCTGGAATTACGACGCGAGCTACTTGCGCGACGTGCTCGATGCCGATCCGCGAGCCCTTATGGCTTTCAGCAAAGTCGCAGCGCTTGGCAAATATCGCAAGGACGTGCCGCCTGCGGCCTATTGTGCGGCGGGCATCGTCGGCACCATGGCCGAGGATTGCGGCCCCTGCACGCAGCTCGGGATCGATATGGCGCAGCGCGAGGGCGTCGATCCGGCGATCCTGCGCGCCGTCGTGTCGCGCGATATCAACGCCATGCCGTTTGAGGTGGCGTTGGCCTTTCGCTTTGCCGAGGCGAGCCTGCATCACGCGCCCGAGGCCGACGACCTGCGCGAAGAAGTCGTGCGCCGCTGGGGCAAGCGCGCGCTGATCTCGCTGTCGTTCGCGATGGTCGCGTCACGCATTTATCCGACCTTGAAATATGCGCTGGGCCACGGCCGCGCCTGCACGCGCGTCACGGTCGGCGGCGAGTCGCGGCCGGTACTCCGCCAACTGACCGGGCAGCATGAGCGCGACCGCCGAACACGACGAACTGAAGTCCTTCGAGACGCATCGGCGCGCGCTGACGGGTCTCGCCTATCGCATGCTCGGCTCGCGCGCCGAAGCCGAGGACGTGGTGCAGGACGCCTATCTGCGCTGGCATGCGGCCGATCGCGCCGCGATCATAGAACCGCGACGCTATCTCGGCACCGTGGTGACGCGGCTTTGTCTTGACCGGATGAAATCGGCGCAGGCGCGGCGCGAAGTCTATGTCGGGCAATGGCTGCCCGAGCCGGTGGTCGATGAAGCCTTCGACGACGAAACCGCCGGCGATCTCGCCCACGATCTTTCCGTCGCGCTGATGCTGGTGCTGGAGCGGCTGTCGCCGCTCGAGCGCGCGAGTTTTCTGCTGCACGACGTATTCGGTCTCGACTTTGCCGAAGTCGGCCGCGCGCTGGATCGCGGCGAAGCCGCTTGCCGGCAGCTTGCGGCACGCGCACGCACGCATGTCGAAGAGGGCAGGCCGCGCTTTGCCGCCTCGCAAGATGAGTGCCGACGGCTGGCTGCGGCGTTCGCCGCCGCTGCTCAGGCCGGCGATACTGCAGACGCTGATCAAGCTTCTCGCCGAGGATGCCGTGCTCTACACCGACGGCGGCGGCAAACGGGCGGCGGCGCTCAATCCGATCTACGGCGCCGATAAGATTTTGCGCTTCCTCGACGGCATCACGCGCAAGAACGCCGCGCTTTCGGCCACTCAATTGCGCCCGGCAACGGTTAACGGCATGGCCGGGTTCGTTCTGCGCGAGGGAGACGGGTCGATCGATACCATGGCGTTCGAGCAGCGTGACGGCCGCATCACAGCGATCTACGTGGTGCGCAATCCGGAGAAGCTGCGCCACGTGCGCTTTTGAATTGTTCCAATTCGCGATTTCTCCGCTTGCGAAGAGGCCGCGTTCGACGATATGAACTCATCCAGCTCCCCGCTGGGGCAGCCGTAAGCGTTAACGTCACTCAACGCGCAAGTGCGACACCGAACTCGTCGTCGGCGTCGCGGTGTTGCGCGAGGTGTTATAGAAGTGACGTTTATTCAAAGAACCCCGTCAGCCGAAAAAGTCTTGATGCGCGGGTCTTCCGCTCCCGGACATTTCCGCCATGCGGCGATGCAGGCCGGCCGAGGCGGTGGTTGCACACGTGCACCAGAGCGTGGTCGACGCTCCGATCCGAAATTGGTGGAGAAATCAATGACGACTTTGACACAGCCGACGCTGTCGAAACTCCTTGATCGGCTTTTTGCCGAAGCGGATGCGTTGGAGAATGCGCGCCGGCACGAAAGAAGCTTGTCCCCGGAGCAGCGCGCTGCCGATCGCTCCGACTATCGTCAGTTCTATGCACGGATGAAGGATCAACCGCTTCCGGTTTCGCCGGAGACCGGCAAGCTTCTTTATCTGCTGGCGCGGTCAATCCGGGCACGGACCATCATCGAGTTCGGGACATCGTTCGGAATTTCGACACTGCATCTGGCGGCTGCTCTCCGGGACAATGGCGGCGGGCGTCTCATCGGCAGCGAATTCGAGCCATCGAAGATCGTGCGGGCGCGCGCGAACCTTGCTGCCGGCGGACTGTCCGATCTGGTGGAAATTCGCGAAGGCGATGCGCTGGAAACACTGGCCCGCGATCTGCCCGACTCGATCGATTTTGTTCTCCTCGACGGGGCAAAGAATCTCTATCCGTCCATCCTCGCCTTGCTGGAGGGCGCGCTTGCGCGACGGCGCCCTTGTCGTTGCCGATAACGCGGATTCGAGCCCGGAATATCTTGCCCGCGTCCGGTCCACGGCGAACGGCTATTTGTCAGTTCCCTTCGGCGACGACGTCGAATTGTCGATGCGGTTGGGCGACAGTCGCCGGAAACGGTGCTGCCGCAGCATCCTGACTCTGGAGACATGCGCAGGTCCGTTCAAACAGGCCCCTGGTCACGGCTTAAATAGTAGATACATCCTCAATCATCGAAAGGCCCCCAACGATGTCACAGATTTCGCCAACCGCCGAACGCGTCGCCCGCCGCGTCCGCCACGAAACCAAGATGCGGCTGCTGCAAGTTCGCGACGTGCGGCACATCACGCCAAAGATGGTCCGCGTCGTTGTCGGCGGCGAAGACCTTAGAGGTTTCGTCAGCGCCGCCCACGACGATCACGTGAAGCTGTTCTTCCCGCATCCGGGACAGGAAAAGCCGGTGCTGCCGACGCCGAGCCCCAACGGGCCGGTTTATCCCGAAGGCGTGGAGCGGCCGGCGTCACGCGATTACACGCCGCGCCGCTACGACGCCGGCGCCAACACGCTGACGCTTGACTTCGTGTTGCATGATGCCGGGCCGGCAACGGCTTGGGCGGCGCAGGCACGGCCGGGAAATTTTCTCGGCGTCGGGGGGCCGCGCGGATCGTTCATCGTACCGGACGATTTCGATTGGTATCTTTTTACCGGAGACGAGACGGCGGTACCGGCGATCGGCCGCCGGCTGGAAGAACTGCCTGCCGGCACGCGCGCCATTGTCGTCGTTGAAGTCGCTGATGCCGCCGAGGAGCAGCGTTTCGACACGCGCACGCGCCTCGAGACGCATTGGCTGCATCGCAACGGTGCCCACGCTGCCGATGGATCGCTGCTGCGAAAGGCGATTGCCGCGCTCCCGTTGCCTGGCGGAGATGGTTATGCGTGGGTTGCCGCTGAGGCTGCTACCGCTAAAGCGCTCCGGGCTCATCTGGTCGGCGAACGCGGCTTGAGCAAGGATCGCGTGAAAGCCGCCGCCTATTGGAAGCAAGGTGCCGTCGCCGTACACGAGACCTACAACGACTGAGTTCTGGCGGGTCAAAGCAACGCAATGTAAACTTTGGCGAGCTTGAATCGCCTCGTCGGTTGCGCCCGCGTGCTCCGCGCCTTGATTGACTGACACCACGCCCCAGCTCGTGAGAGGAGCAAAGGCGGGTTGCTCCTTGTAGTGCCGCCGCGTTACTTCGGCTTGTTCCGTAGTGTCCTTGCTCTCAACGGGCACATTGATCACCTAGGTAATTGAAATCGGGTGGAAGCCGCTGGGAAGGTGGAGTGCGATTCCGGGAGCCTTTCGTGACAACTCACGCGTCCATGTCCAAACCGCGCATTTTCTACGGCTGGTTTGTCGTCGCTGGGACTTTTGCCGTCACCTTCGTCGGTTTCGGCTGCGCCTACGCGTTCAGCGCCTTTGTCGCCTCCTTGCAGCATGATTTCGCCGCATCGCGCGGCTCGGTCTCGTTGGTCTTCTCGCTTGCCGGATTTGTGTACTTCGCTTTGGGGGCTGTCAGCGGTCCCCTTGCCGACCGCTGGGGCGCGCGCCGTCTTGCCGTCATCGGAATGGTGGTGACCGGCCTCGGACTGGCGCTCGCAAGCGTGGCCCGCACGCTGGTGGAGGTCTACGCCGCCTACGGTCTCGGCGTCGGACTTGGCATCGGGCTCTCCTACGTTCCAGTTCTCGGCGTCATGCAGCGCTGGTTCGTCAGGCGCCGCGGATTCGCTTCCGGTATCGGCGTCGCAGGCATTGGCGTCGGCACGCTGGTCATGCCGCCGGTCGCGGCGTTTTTGATCAATGCTGTTGGCTGGCGGGAGACCTACCTCATCTTCGGTGTTTTTGCTGCGGTCGTCGGCGGTGGATTGGCATTCCTGATCGAGGATGATCCGCGCGGCCGCGGTTTGGGTCCCGACGGCGATCCGGTGCCCGTGGGCGCTCAACCGGCTGCGCGAGCCAACGCTTCAATGCTTGCGGCGGTCAAATCGCCACGTTTCGCCGGGCTTTTTGTCGCCAGTCTGCTCGGCTCGTTCGGCGTGTTTGTGCCGTTCGTCCACCTCGTCCCTTACGCGCTCGATCACGGGGTGCCGCAGTCGGCGGCTGTGCTTCTCCTGGGCGCGATTGGCGTCGGCAGCACGGCCGGGCGTTTCTTTCTCGGCGGACTTGCCGACCGGCTCGGCCGCTCGTTGTCCTTGGCCGCGATGATCGCCGGCATGGCGTTGGCGTTCGTTATTTGGTTCTTCTCGGTGAATCTCTGGCCGCTCACTATCTTCGCCCTGGTGTATGGGCTGTTCTACGGCGGTTGGGTGGCGTTGCTTCCGGCCGTCGCCGCCGACTATTTTGGCGCTACCAATCTTGGCGGCATGATTGGACTTATCTCGCTTGGCATTGCGTTCGGCACCTTGATCGGTCCGAGCGCAGCAGGGTTCGCCTTCGATGTCAGCCAAAGCTACACGCTGCCGATCCTTGCCAGTGCCGCCGCTTACTTGCTCGCAGCCGCGATTTTGGCGGTAACGGCGCCGAGGTCCAAACGGTGGAGCTGAAAAATGTCTCCCGATCGGGCTCGCGCCGAATCTTTCTGCGGCCGGTTCGGATTAAAAATGCCGGTGCTGCTCGCGCCAATGGCCGGAGCCTGTCCGCCTTCGTTATCGATTGCGGTGATGAACGCCGGCAGTCTTGGCGCCTGCGGCGCATTGCTGATGCAGCCCAATGAAATTGTTGCTTGGGCCGAGGAGGTGCGGGTCAAGGGCAATGGACCTTATCAGCTCAATCTTTGGATTCCCGATCCTGCGCCACCGCGTGACAAGGCGCACGAAGATCGTGTCCGCGCGTTTCTCGAGCGCTTCGGACCGCCAATTCCGGCGGACGCAGGCGATGCCAAGCCGCCGGATTTTGCCGCCCAATGCGAAGCTTTGCTGACGATCAAACCGCCGATTGTTTCCTCAGTGATGGGCCTTTATCCGCCTGCTTTTGTCACGCGGCTCAAGCAAGCCGGCGTGACCTGGTTTGCAAACATCTCGACGGTGGCGGAGGCCCGCGCCGCTGAGGATGCGGGAGCCGATGTCGTGGTCGCCCAAGGTATGGAGGCCGGCGGACACCGTGGCTGTTTCGATGCGGCGGAAGCAGAGCGTCAGCAGGTCGGTTTGTTTGCGCTACTGCCTGCCGTGGTCGATGCGGTCGAAATCCCGGTCGTTGCCACAGGCGGCATCGCCGATGGTCGCGGAGTTGCTGCCGCTCTCCTCCTTGGCGCCAGTGCGGCGCAGATCGGGACCGGCCTGCTGCGAACTCCTGAGGCGAAGCTGCATCCGGCGTGGGCCGATGCGTTGTCGCGCGTGGCGCCGGAGGACACGATGGTCAGCCGGGTGTTCAGCGGCCGCGCCGGGCGCAGCATCGCTACCGAATATGTGCGCGCGGCGACCGCTCCGGATGCTCCGCCGCCGGCGCCGTATCCGGTGCAGCGCGCATTGACCGCCACCATGCGCGCTGAAGCGCAAAAAGTTGGCGACGCCAGCCGCATGCAGGTCTGGGCCGGACAATCGGCTCGGCTGGCGCGGGCGGAGCCCGCCGGCCAAGTGCTCCGAGAAATCTGGGACGGCGCGCGCGCTTTGCTTGGATGGAGCGCTTAAACCAGAGCGGCGTGGACGAGATTGCGGAACAGGTAGCGGAAGTAGTCGCGCTGCCCCGGCCCCTGGATCATCATGATCGCGACCAGTTCTTCCTGCGGCGCGATCCAAAACACCGTACCGGCAAGGCCGCCCCAGAAGAACTCGCCTGGTGTGCCGGGTGTCGGCCCCATCCCGACCTCGCGCCGCACCGCGAACCCGAGCCCGAAGCCGTGTCCGGGCGGGAAGCAGGTTGGGATTGACGATGCGGACGCCGGGTCCGAGGTGATCGGCAGTCATGAACTCCAAGGTCTTGCGCCCGATGAAGCGCGTGTTTGCGAGCGTACCGCCGAGATAAAGCATCTGCGCGAAGCGGGCATAATCGTCCATCGTCGAGAACAGACCGCCGCCGCCCGATTCAAAATGCGGCGCGGATGGCATTTCGATCAGTTGTACCGGCTTGCCGTTGTCGGGGTCGTTCGCAAACGGCTCAGCAAGGCGCTCGCGTTTGTCGGCCGGCAAATAGAAGGCGGTATCGCGCATGCCGAGCGGCGCCAAGATACGATCGTTCACAAACGCGCCCAAGGTTTGCCCCGAGACCACCTCGACGACGCGGCCGATGACATCGGTGGAGTGACTGTAATTCCAGGCGGCGCCCGGCTGATCGATCAGCGGCAACTTGGCGAGTTCGACAACGAATTCGGCGGTCGTGAGATCGCGCGTGAGAAACGTCTTGGCGTTGGCCGGATCCGGAGCGAACAAGTCCGCCTGACCGTAAAGGCGCTGCACCGGCGAATTGCCGGTGAAAGATATGTCAGTCCGGATGTGTGCCTCAGCAGGTCCTGAATGGTGATGGCCCGCTCGATCGGCTCCAATTCGAGTTTGCCGTTTCTCACCACGCCGACTTTAGGGCTGGCCAGTTCGGGTACGAATTTCGCAATCGGATCGGCGATGAAAAGCTTTCCTTCCTCGACCAGCATCATGAGTGCGACTGAGACGATTGGCTTGGTCATCGAATAAATGCGGAAAATAGCGTCGGCGCCCAGCGGCGGCCCGTCGGGCCGCAGCGCGCCGACGTCTTGCCGATAGGCGACCTTGCCGCTCCGGGCGATCATCATGGAAACGCCGGGCACGTGGCGCGAATCCACCTCGCGCTGCATCGCGGCGGTAAGCCTCGCGAGTCCGGTCGCCGAAAGCCCAACCTCCTCCGGGTCGGCTCCGGGCAAGACGGCAGAATATTGTGTGCGCGCGTCGTTCACGGCCAGTCCCGGTGAAAGCTTCCAGTTAGCAGGCGCGAATAATGCAGCCAACGCCGAGCATTCCGCAATGCTCAGGTGGTTGCGAATTTATCTTGCGCGAGTCGAACTCTACGCCGCCGCTGCTTGAGAAAGCCGATCCATCTCGCTTTGCACGAGCCGGCGGTATACCCCTTCGCGATGAAACAGCACGTCGGGCGGCCCGTCCTGAACGACCTTGCCGAGTTGCAGCACGACGATGCGATCGAAGTGGCGTACGGTCGAGAGCCGATGGGCGATGGCGACGACAGTACGCCCGTGCATCAGGCGGCCCAATGCCTCGCGGATGGCTTCTTCCGACTCGCTGTCGAGCGCGGACGTCGCTTCGTCGAGCAACAGCAGCGGCGCATTCTTGAGAAACGCCCGCGCGATGGCGATACGCTGACGCTGGCCTCCGGAAAGCCGCACGCCGCGGTCGCCGACCAGCGTGCGCATGCCGTTCGGCAAGTCCTCGATGAAATCGCAACGCGCCGCGAAGGCGGCGTCGAGCACCTCTTCGTCCGCAGCGTCGGGTCTGCCGTAGCGGATATTCTCCATGACCGAGCGGTGGAACAGTGAAATGTCCTGCGGGACAACACCGATGGCCTCGCGCAAGCTCTCCTGAGTGACCCGGGCGATGTCCTGGCCGTCGATCAGAATCCGGCCGTCCTGGGCGTCGTAGAAACGCTGCAACAGTGCGAACAAAGTCGATTTGCCGCCGCCGGAGGGACCCACGAGACCGACGCGTTCGCCCGGCATGAAACTGACGCTGAAGTCCTCGAAAATCTGCTGGCCGTCGCTGTAGCGGAAGTTGACGTGCTCGAACCTGACGCTGGCGCCGCGCCGCACCAGCGGTTCGGCCTCGGGATGATCGCGTAGCTCGTGCGGGACCAACAGCGTCGCCAGTGCCTCCGAGAGGCGCGCAAAATGCTGCGTTATGTCGACCAGCGCCACCGCAAGATCCCGCGTGGCGTGCAGCACCGAAATGGCAAGCGTGCACACCAGCACGACGTCGCCAGTGGTCGCCTGATTCTGCTGCCACAGCATAATCGCCCAGGCGAGCAGACCGAGCGCCAGCACGATAGTCACGACGGCATGAAAAATACGGAGCTTCTCGAGATAGAACAGGCTCCGCCGGCGCGCCTCCATCTCCCGCTCAATGGTGGCGTCGAAACGATGATGTTCGCGCAGCAGGCCGCCAAACGCGCGCACCAGCGGCATATTGGTGACGACATCGGTCATCTCGCCGTCCACCGCTGCGGCCTTGCCGGCGAAGTCGTGATGCAACGGCCGGCCGGCCGCGGCCAGCCGGAACATCAGGCAAACCATGACGCCGGCAACACCGGCGAGGCCGGCTGCCATCGGCATACTGACCGTGCTCACCAATGCAATCGCTGCGACCGTCGCTACGCACGGCGGCAGCACGTTCCAGACAAACATGTTCTCGCCAGTGAAAACGGCGTTCGAAGTTGCAGTTACGCGGCTCGTCAACGTGCCGGGCAGCCGTTCAGCGAAATAGCGCGGGGAGTGCCCGGTGAGGTGCCGGAACAGGTCGCGCCGCAAGTCGCCGGTCACACCGACAAAGGCAAAATTCGAAATCCAACTGGCGATGCGCCACAACAGGTTATCGGCGGCGATCAGCGCACCGAGCAGGATAAATGCTGCCCATACGTAGGTGGTCACCCCATGGGAAAGCGTGTCGACCAGGTTCTTGATGCCGTATTGCGTGCCGACCGAACACCCTACCGCCGCGAGGACCGCGGTCAGGATCGCTGCGTGGGAGATTGGGCGCTGCCGCACATAGCGAAGGATGAAAACAAGAGGACGATTGGCGTACTCGCAAAGGTCGGCCATGCACGTTCCATCTCCGCCCCGTGAAGCCGTAAGTCCTTCCCCAAGGGTCCGAACGGCATCACAACGCCGATAATTCGAAATTTATCCGCCCCATTCGTCTCTTTTTTACGGTTCCATCTGCCGTTGCGCAGCGCCGAACCGGCCGTGCCGAACTGCGATAAAATTGACGTTTCACAAGCTGAAAAGTTCCCGGCGCCGCGGAAAATAAGTTCCGCGCCTCAATTGAAACATTTGGCGGTTTCCGGGTTCTTGGTTCTGTGCCGGGAACTCACGGGATGCTGGGGCATTTCGCTCAGGAAAGGTAACCTTCGATGCATATCGCGCAGGTCGCGCCGTTGACGGAGGCGATCCCGCCCAAACTTTATGGTGGGACCGAACGAGTGGTGTCGTGGCTGACCGAAGAATTGATTGGGCTCGGTCACGAGGTGACGCTCTTTGCCAGCGGGGACTCCGTGACGTCGGCGCATCTGGAGGCGGTATGGCCGCGCGCGCTGCGCCTGGATGGCGCGGTGCGCGATCCGAACGCGCTGCACATGCTGCTGCTGGAACGGGTATACCAGCGCGCCGGCGACTTCGATTTTCTGCACTGCCATCTCGACTATTATCCGTTCTCGCTATTCTCGCGGCAGCCGACGCCGTTCGTGACGACGTTGCACGGCCGGCTTGATTTGCCGGAGCATCAGCCGGTGTTCGACACCTTCTCTTCGATTCCGGTGGTGTCGATTTCGAATTCGCAGCGGCGGCCGCTGCCGCAGGCGAATTGGGTGCGGACCGTTCATCATGGCCTGCCGGAAAAATTGCTTACGCCGAAACCGATCAAGCCGTCGTATTTTGCCTTTCTCGGCCGCATCGCTCCCGAGAAGGGGATCGATCGCGCCATCCGCATCGCCGAGCATTGCGGTGTACCGCTCAAGGTCGCCGCGAAGGTCGACAAGATCGACCGCGAATATTTCGACGAGCAAATTCAGCCGATGATGAAGGCAGGAAATGTGGAATTCATCGGCGAAATCGGCGATCGGGACAAATCCGAATTCTTGAGCGGCGCCATCGTCCTGCTCGTTCCGATCGACTGGCCCGAGCCGTTCGGACTGGTGATGATCGAAGCCATGGCCTGCGGCACGCCGGTCATCGCCTTTAACCGCGGATCGGTGCCGGAAATTATCGATGACGGTCTTACCGGCTTCATCGTCGAGGATGAAACCGGCGCGATCGGTGCCGTCGACCGCCTCGATCACCTGTCCCGCGCGAAGATCCGTCAGCGCTTCGAAGAGCGTTTCACCTCGCGGCGCATGGCGCAGGATTATCTATCGGTCTACCGCAGTCTGACTGACGCGGTGGCGCCACACCTGCGGTTGGTCACCGAGGACGCGCCGGCATTGTAGGCGCGTCCGCGAACCTCGGCGACTTTTCCCGGGCGGGCGCAGGACGAAGCGGTGCGCCACATCCGGGATACGTCAATCAGGCTCCTCTACCGGCCGCGTTTCCGGCATCAGGAGCCAGACCATCGCCACACCTAAAAGTGCGATCGCTGCCAAGGTGGCGAAAGCTGCCGGACTGCCAAAGTGGTCGCTGATATAGCCAGCCAATGTTGCACTCAGCGAGGCGCCGATGCCGACGAAAGTGCCGACGAAACCCTGACCGAGATTGAAGTGCCCGGTGCCGCGCGTCAGGTCGGCGACGATGAGTGGCACCATCACGCTGAACACCGCGGCGGTCACCCCATCGAGCAATTGGACGATAACCAGCAACTGCGGATTGGTTACCGAAGCAAACAGCAGGCCGCGAACGGGCAGGGCGGCGAAGCCGATCAACAGCAACGGCCGGCGGCCCCAAATCTGTGCTTGGTGGCCGATCCACGGCGAGAGAGTTGCGACCAGCAGCTGCGGTACAACGATGCACACCGCGATGAGCAGCGTCGCCCACCGGGCCGAGCGCATGGTGACGGCACTACCCAACAACGGCAGCATGGCCGCATTGGCCAGATGGAACAACAACAGACAGCCGGCGAAAATCAGGAGCGGCCGGTTGGAAAACAGGTCGGCTCACTTTGGTCGGCGGCTTAGCGGCGCGCGGTCGCGGCGTCGCGCCATGCGCGCGTTCGGGGTCAATCTCCGCCGGGGCGATCAGACGCAACGCGAGCAGCGCCGGAACCAGCAACAGCACAGTGACGACAAAGACCGCTCGGGCCGACAGCAAATATCCGCAGGCCCCCATGGCGGCCGCCGCAAGACCATTGCCAATCGAGGCAAAGCGGGCGTTGCGTCCCAATCGTTCACCGATCGCGGCATGACCAACGAGGCCAAGGCTGATCGCCACCATGGCAGGGCCGAGCACGCAACTTGCCAGCGCCTGTATCACTGCGGCCGACAGCACCATCGGGAAGACCGGATGCGTTGCATAGGCCAGAGCGCTGAAACAGATCGCCCCAATCGCGATGCCGGCGACTAAACGCTCCGACCGTGCCGCATCGACCAGCGCGCCGCCCGGCATTTGGCCGATGAGCGATGATGAAACCGGCGGCGGACAGCACAAAACCGATGTCGACCTGCGTCCACTTTTGCGTGGTGAGAAACACCGAGACGAACGGCCCAAAGCCGGTCTGCACATCGGCGACGAAGAAAATGAACCAATCAAGCCCGCGCAGGCTCCGCGCGGACGGCCGAAGCGGCGGCTCCGGCCCGCGCGGTTGTTCGCCAAGCGGCGGCGCGGGTTCGGCTTCGATCCCGTCGCGCCGATCTCGACTGTCGCCAAAGCGGCGTAGCGGTTCCGCGGACAGAATGCTTCTCCGGCATGGTTGTTTATTCGGGCAGGGGTTCCAGCTTGCCGAGTGCGCCCAGGATGACCACCGGCTTGCCGTCCTGGTATTCCGGCGCTGCCTTGACTTGGTCGCGGGTTAACTCAAGCGCGATATGGCTGCCCGGCTTGCCGGGCGGCGGAAAATGCAGCGCATTCCAGTCCACCGCGATCTTGCGGCTGCCGACCCCGAGGAACCCGCCGAAATCGATAATCGCGGCGCGCACCTGGCCGGCGCGGTCGACCAGCACGTCCACGATCCGGCCCATATTCTCATCGGTGGCGCTCCGCACGTCGCGGCCAAGCATGCCCTCGACTTCATGCTTGTTGAGGATGGTCACTGCGGCAGGCGCCGGGGTTCCGGTCTGCGGCTCCGCCTTGTCGGTATCGCTCTCGGCAAGCGCCGTGGTCAGTGCGATCGTCAGCGACAAGCAGCGCGGTCGCTGCCATCGCCGACGCGACAATTCCCGCCCATGCTGCCTCCACTGGGGTGTGCTCACTCCACTAAGCGCGGGAACTCGCTGGGGTTCCATCGAGCCAGCCGCGGCATGAAAGTGTCGCGCCGCGGTTGATGACTGAAGGCGTGCGTCGGCGAACGGCTCACGAAGCGTAAACGACCGAGACCCGAATGTCGCCCTCGGTCCGCGGCGTATCGAGCGACACAGTGTCGTTGTTGCGCCGTACGCGCAGATCGACGCGCGACGAACCGAGCTGCAGGTTCCGCAGCGTCACTTCGTCAAGAAATACTGGGAGCCGTGGATTGCTCAGCCGGATTTCGTTGGCGAACGGATCAAATTGCAGGCCGAGGGAGGCCTGCAACAGCGCAAACGGCGTAGCGCTAGCCCAAGCTTGCGGACTGCAAGCGACCGGATAGAGCGTAGGGCCATGGCCGACTGACGCTGGAAGCCGCAGAACAGTTCAGGCAGTCGGCGATGCTCCATATACGTCCCAGCGTAGAATAGGCCAGTGAACAAAGTTTCGAGCTGCTGTTTAAACCCGTAGCGGGCAAGACCTAGTCCGATCAACGCGTTGTCGTGCGGCCAGATCGATCCGTTATGATAGGACATCGGATTGAAGCGGGCCTCGCCACGCGCCACCGTGCGGATGCCCCAGCCGGAAAAAAAGTCGGGCCGCAGCAGACCACTGGCAACCAACGCGGCGCGCTTCGGATCGGCGATGCCGGTGAATAAGACTTGCCCGGCGTTCGAGGTCCGCACGGCACATGGCCTTTTGGCGCCGTCGAGCGCAAGTCGCATACGTTTCAAGCTGCGGGCACCAGAACGCCGCCTCGAAGCGTTCGGCAAGTATCTGCGCGTCGGCCTCGAGCGGCTCCGCCTCGGCGTCGCGTCCAATGCGCCGCGCGCAACGCGCCGCAACGCGCTTGGCGGCGTAAACGTACCCCTGGACTTCGGCGAGCGCGATCTCGCCTTCGGCCAATCGCCCGTCGGCGTGAAAGATTGCGTCTTGCGAATCCTTCCAGCCTTGATTGGCGAGACCCTGGTCGGTCGCTCTTTTGTATTCCACGAAGCCGTCGCCATCCGGATCGCCGGGACCGTCGATCCAGTCCAAGGCGGCCGGATCGCCGGCCATAGGTCGGCAATGGTTTCAATGTCGCCGGTGCGTTCCAGATAAAGGCCGGCGAGCAGAACGAACAGCGGCGTGGAATCGACGCTGCCATAGTAAAGTCCGAACGGGACTTCGCGGAGCGCCGCCATCTCGCCGCCGCGCATCTCGTGCAGGATTTTTCCCGGCTCGGCGTCGGCGAAGTTTGATCGGTGGTTTTGGCCTGATACGCGGCAAGCCGGCGCAGCACGCCTCGCGCTACGTCGGGACTCCACCACAGCATTTGCAATGCAGTGATCAGGCCGTCGCGACCGAATGTGGTGGAGAACCAGGGTATTCCAGCGTAGGGATAGCGGCCTTGCGGCGTGTCGGTCGTCAGCATTTCGAGATCGGCCGCCGACCGGCACAGCATCTCGTTGAAAAGCTCGTTCGACGTCTCGGCGCTGGTGCGTCCGCGCGTGGCTTCGCGCAGCTCGCGGCGCGACCGGATAAGCGCGCGCAAAAACGGTGCCGGACGCGCCTCTTCCTCGTTGCAGCCGGCGGCGAGAAAAAGCGGCTGCGTCTCGCCGGGCGGGAGGCGCAGCTCATAGATCGCGCTGTTTGTCGCCAGCCGCGTCGGCGGCGGATCGAAAGTTAGCGTCGTACGTCGCAGCCGGTCATCCAGCCCATGATAGTTGAGCAGCACCTGGTCGTTGCCGCGCAACTGCGCCGTCTGCGTGCCGCGGCGTTCGCGATGGGTGCCGCGGACCTCGAAAAAATCGGCGAAGTCGTTCGCGAACAGAATCGACAGCCGCACATTGATCGTCCGATTGCCGTAATTGCGCACGCCAAGCCGCTGATAGGCGGTGTCCTGCCACAGGAAGATGGTGCGCAGGATATGCACGGTGTCCTTTTCCAGGACGACGTGCTGATCGGAAATCAGGTCGGGATTGGTCAGATCGACGGCCAGTGCGGCATTATCGTCGCGCAGGTTGGAGCCGAGCAGGAGCGGCGGCGCGTCGTTCACCAAGAGTTGGAGGCGCGCGAGAAAGCGGGTGTCGCAGTAGAACAGCCCGTCGGCCGTTCCGACGCTGCACCGATGTCGCCATGATTGTCGCAGACGATAAAGGCGTCGTTATGTTTCAGCGTGCGCCGCGGCCCGCCCGCGGATTGCGTGGCTGAAATATAGAAAGAATCTTCGACCGCGGCGGCAACGGGCTTCGCCTGCGTGGCGGTTTTGGGAGACATCGCGGCTTCTCCTCAGGCTGTGCGCCTGCAACGCGCCCGATTTGCCAGCGGATCCCAATCGGCCGCCGGCACAGCCTTACGACTGACTGCTGGCGGTCCCGTGACTTTTACCGAGGCAAGCATCCGACGGAACAAGAGTTCCGAAGATCAAAGAAAATTCTCGGCGCAGCCGAATCGGCTGTGCGATAACGATTGTCCGCCGACCGGCGAGACGAGCGCCGTCAACGATGGCAGGCTGCAGCGAACATAGGTGCTACGATCTAAATTCGCCCATCATTGTCATGCAACTGTCACAAAAGTCAGCAAATCTGTTGCCATCGATGCCACACAATCTCGGCCGTGTTCATTTGCCCCAGCAAAATCGCCAAAAGGGCGTGACAAGCTCGAAGAGTTCCCATCTATTTTTAGAACTCAATAAGAGATCGGTTCGCGATCAAGCGACGCGCGTCTGGGCTGAATAACGGCTGGGGGTTACAATGAAAAAATTTCGTATCGCCGCGGCGCTGTCCGCGATGATGATTGTCGTTGGTGTCGCTGGCGCGACGACCGCTTTGGCCGCCGATATGGACGCGATGGTAACGAAGGCTCCGGTGGTTGCGGCGCCGGCGGCGACCGGGCCGCAAACATGCAGCAGCCTTGCGGGCTTTTTTCTGAGCGACTGCCAGCTGCTGTGGTACGGCGTCAGGTTCTACGGCACGGTGGACCTGGGCGGCACTTATCAAACTCACGGTACGCCGTTTGATAAGAACTTCCCGACCGGCGCTTCGTATCTTCTGCAGAAACCGAGCCGGCAGGCCGGGTTTGGCCTCGCCCCCAACGGCATGAGCCAGTCGGTCGTCGGCGTTGATATCAAAGAGCCGGTTGCCGCGGATTGGGCGTTTGTGGCCCGTGGCGAACTCGCGTTTGATCCCTATTCGGGCCTCTTGGCCAACGCGCCGCAGGCCATGCAAGACGCCATTCACGTTCCGCTGAACCAGCAGGAAATACCGGTCAATTCCAGCCGATGGGGCTGGTTGGCCGGCCAGATTTACGCCGGCGTCAGTTCGCCGGTTTGGGGCACGCTGACCTTCGGCCGGCAAAATGCGTTGGAGACGGACGCTGTCAATGCCTACGATCCGATGGGCGGCTCATACGCTTTCTCGCCGATCGGCTTCTCCGGCTTTACCTGCGGCGCCGGCGATACCGAAGAATGTCGCTGGACCACGGCGATCAAATATCGTGTCAATTTCGGCAACTTCCGGTTGGCGGTAATGGGGCAGCCTTGGACCGGCACCTCGGCGTACAATGCCTATAATCCGAATAACGGCGCGGTCCAGGGCGACATCGGCGGCGACTTCCATCTGGGTCCCGGCCTGCTGTCGGTCGATGCCATTGGCTCGTATGTCGTGAACTCCGTCAATATCGGGCCGAGCGGTGGTTCGGCCAGTGTCGCTCGGCGTTCCTGTGGCTCCGTTCACCCCGACCACGTTCCTCTCGGCGACGCTTTCAAACAACACGGCCTTCATGGCGGTGGCTAAGTACACCTTCGGCTTGGGGAATCAACCATCGTAACCAAAGGACCTATCCGCCACCCTCCGGCATCCCGCTCACGCTTTACGCCGGCTATGAATGGATGCAGCTATCGAATCCCAGCAATCCGGTAACCACCTCATTCCCGGATGATGGATTCACGTTCAATTATGTGAGTGCCACTGGTGCCGCACCACCGGCCAGTGGGAACGGCACCACGATCGCCAACAACGCTTTCAATTCCCACTGCGGAACCGGCACCGGTTGCAGTGACAAGGTCGCCCAGGTTGTCTGGACTGGCTTCAAATACGGCATCACCAGAGACCTGGATCTCATCGGCGCCTACTACGAATACTTCCAGAACCAATACGTGAACGGCCCGGGCATCTGCGCCAATCCCACCGCTCACGGCCAATGCGCCGGCACTGAGACGATGGCCTCCGGCGTCCTCGACTGGCGGTTCCTGCCGAAATGGGACGCCTACATCGGCACCATGTGGTCGCAGGTCAACGCGGGCTTGTCGAACGGCTACCTGGCCCGCAACAACGTCGCCACCACGGCCGGCGTTCGCTTCCGGTTCTAGTAGCGGCGAGCTAAGTTAATACGCACAGGATTAGAAGGTCGCGGTCGTCAAGACCGCGACCTTCTTGCTATTGCATCCAACTCCGATGCGAAGCAAAATGGCTCTATAATCCGGGACGTGACAAGGTGCTTGGCCGCTGAAGCCTGCACCCAAAGCACTCTGGGGACGGGAAACGATGGCGGTTAAATCGCCCGCTGTTCAAGCGGAAGCTGGAGGCTTCGTCAGCCCGGGCGCTGGGGCCAGCTCGTTTCCGGCGTCCTCTGCATGGTGATGATCGCCAACCTGCAATATGGCTGGACGCTGTTCGTCAATCCGATCGATCAGAAATATCACTGGGGTACCGCCGCCATTCAGTTGGCGTTCAGCGTCTTCATCGCTACGGAAACCTGGCTGGTGCCGATCGAGGGCTGGTTTGTTGATCGGTTCGGTCCGCGCGTCGTGGTCGCGTTGGGCGGCGTCTTCGTCGCTTGCGCCTGGGCGCTGAATTCCGTTGCCGGTTCGCTGTGGGAATTGTATGTCGCTGCGGCTTTATCCGGCATCGGCGCGGGCGCGGTCTACGGCACTTGCGTCGGCAACGCGCTGAAGTGGTTTCCCGATCTGCGCGGCCTCGCCGCCGGCTTGACCGCAGCGGGATTCGGCGCCGGCACGGCCGCGACCGTCATCCCGATCCGCGAGATGATACTCGGATATGGCTACCAGTCCGCGTTTCTCTGGTTTGGGTTGCGGGCAAGGTTTTATCATTCTACTGCTGTCGCGGTTCTCGCGCGCCCCGCAGCCGGGCGAAACACCAAAGCCGGCAGCGCGGCATGACCCATTCGCTGCGCGAGTACACGCCCGCTCGAAATGCTGCGGTCGCCGGTGTTCTGGCTGCTCTACATCATGTTCGTCATGGTGGCGGCGTCGGGCCTGATGGCGACCGCGCAGATCGCGCCGATCGCCAAGGACTTTGGGCTCGCCGACCAGGAAGTGAATGTATTTTTCATCACCGCCACAACGCTCAGCGCGGCGCTGGTGATCGACAACATTTTGAACGGCCTGGCGCGGCCGTTCTTCGGCTGGGTGTCCGATATCATCGGCCGCGAGAACACTATGGGAATCGTGTTCACGCTCGGCGCCGCGGCCTATTGGAGCCTCGGCGCATTCGGACACACGCCGTACATGTTCATATTGTTGGCCGGTCTTATTTTCTTCACCTGGGGCGAGATCTTCAGCCTGTTTCCGGCGATAGCGACCGACACTTACGGTGCGAAATACGCGACCGCCAATGCCGGGCTTCTCTACACTGCCAAGGGCACGGCGGTGTGGGTCGTGCCGCTGGCGAGCATCATCAAGAATTACTCGGGCACGTGGCACTGGGTCTTCGTCATCGCGGCAATCATGAATCTGATCGGTCGCCGCGCTCGCGCTGTTTGCGCTCAAGCCGATGCGCCGGCAGATTACGCAGGCACGGCTGAACCGCAAAGGAAAAAATGCGCAGGCCTTTGAACGTCCAAAAATCTGGAATAATGTATGCCAGACATGAGTTCGAGCGTTTCCATAGCACGGCCTGCCGCGTTGGACGCCGGATTAGTGGACGGGCCGAGGCCTCAACCGGCGGTCGATCCGCTCGCCAGCCCGGAAAATTTCAAGCGCCAGGCTTATGTCGCGCTGAAGAGCGCGATTGCGGCCATGGACGTTTATCGTAGCCGCGCCGAGATCAGGCTCGACGAGCGGCGCCTGGCGCAAGACTTCGGGGTCAGCCGCACGCCGGTGCGCGAGGCAATGGCGCAGCTGGAGCGCGAAGGGTTTGTCCGCTCGGTGCCGCGCCGCGGCGTCTATGTGGTGCGCAAGACCAGGCGCGAGGTGATCGAATTGATCACTGCCTGGGCGGCGCTCGAAAGCATGGCCGCTCGGCTGATCACACAAACCGCCGGCGACGACGAGATCGCCGCGCTGCGGCGCATGTTCGCGACGTTCGAGAACGGCATCGGTGCGCGCCCACCTCGACGAATATTCCGAGATCAACATCGAATTCCATCAGACGATCATCCGCATGAGCGGCAACAGCGACGCTGATTGATCTCGCCGAAAATCTGTTTACCCACATGCGGATGATCCGCAGGAAGACGATCGGCGAAATGGATCGCGCCGATCGTTCGATCCGCGATCACATGCAAATCATCGAAGCGCTCGAAGCACGCGACACGTCGCGCGCCGAAACCCTGGTGCGCGATCACGCGCTCGGCCTCGCCGAGCACGTCGCCAAATACGCCGATTATCTGGATTGAACGCGGATGACCGACGACTCGGGAGACTCCCATGGCTGACGCAGCAGTGAAAGAGAAACGCGAACCCGCAAATGCGGCCGAAGCGGACCAGGAGCTGACCGACGGCTTTCACCTCGTCATCGACGCGCTCAAGCTCAATGGCATCAACACGATCTACGGCGTGCCCGGCATTCCGATCACGGACTTGGGCCGTAAGGCGCAGGCCGCCGGCATGCGCGTGCTGTCATTCCGGCACGAGCAGCATGCCGGCAATGCGGCTGCGATCGCCGGCTTCCTGACCAAAAAGCCGGGCATCTGCCTCACCGTCTCGGCTCCGGGCTTTCTCAACGGCCTGACGGCGCTCGCCAACGCTACGACCAACTGCTTTCCGATGATCCTGATCAGCGGCTCGTCCGAGCGCGAGATCGTCGATTTGCAGCAGGGCGATTACGAAGAGATGGACCAGCTCGCCATCGCCAAGCCGCTGTGCAAGGCCGCGTTCCGTATCCTGCACGCCGCGGACATCGGCATCGGCGTGGCGCGCGCAATCCGCGCCGCTGTTTCCGGTCGTCCTGGCGGCGTCTATCTTGATCTGCCGGCCAAGCTGTTCTCGCAAGTGATGGACGCCGACGCCGGGAGCCAAATCGCTCGTCAAGGTCATCGACCCGGCGCCAGCCCAGCTTCCCGCTCCAGCCGCCGTCAAGCGCGCGCTCGATGTCCTCAAGAGCGCCAAGCGACCGCTCATCATCCTCGGCAAAGGCGCTGCGTACGCGCAGGCCGATGACGAAATCCGCGCTCTGGTCGAGAGGACCGGCATTCCCTTTCTGCCGATGAGCATGGCCAAGGGCCTGTTGCCCGACACTCATCCGCTGTCTGCGGGCGCGGCGCGCTCGACAGTGCTGAAAGACTCCGACGTCGTCATGCTGATCGGCGCCCGCCTGAATTGGCTGTTGTCGCACGGCAAGGGCAAGACCTGGGGCGAGCCTCACTCGAAGAAATTCATCCAGATCGACATCGAACCGAAGGAGATGGACAGCAACGTCGAGATTGTCGCTCCGCTGGTCGGCGATATCGGCTCCTGCGTTTCCGCTCTGCTCGGAGGCATTGACGGCAAGTGGCCGGCCCCGCCGACTGATTGGATCAATGCGGTCAACGAGCGCAAGGAAGCCAACATCGCCAAGATGGCGCCGCGGCTGATGAAGAATACGGCGCCAATGGACTTCCACAGCGCGCTCGGCGCATTGCGCACCGTGATCAAAGAGCGCCCCGATGCGATTCTGGTCAACGAAGGTGCCAACACGCTCGATCTCGCGCGCGGCATCATCGACATGTATCAGCCGCGCAAGCGCCTGGATGTCGGCACCTGGGGCATCATGGGCATCGGCATGGGCTATGCCATCGCCGCTGCGGTCGAAACCGGCAAGCCCGTGCTTGCGGTCGAAGGCGACAGCGCGTTCGGTTTCTCAGGCATGGAGGTCGAGACGATCTGCCGGTACAACCTGCCGGTCTGCGTCGTCGTCTTCAACAACAACGGCATCTATCGCGGCACCGACATCAATCCCGGCGGCGGTCCGGAGGTTGCGACGACGGTATTCGTCAAAGACGCCCGCTACGAGAAGCTGATGGAGGCGTTCGGCGGCGTCGGCGTCCGCGTGACCACGCCCGACGAACTGAGCCGTGCCGTCAACGACGCTATGAGCTCGGGCAGGCCGACGCTCGTCAACGCCGTGATCGATCCTGCCGCCGGCAGCGAGAGCGGCAATATCGGCAAGCTCAATCCGCAAAGCGCGGTCCGCAAGAAATAATGGAGTGATTGACGATGGCAACGCGCAAGAAGGCCGCGAAAGCAAAGTCCAAAACCGCAGCAAAAAAGTCTGCCAAGAAGGTGGTGAAACTCAAGGCAAAACGGCCGGCGAGGAAAGCCGTTACGCGCAACGGAACACCGCGTCCGAGCGCAAAGCCGTGGGGCGAGGCGGGCAGGGCGCTCGATGGCGTGCGCATCCTCGATTTCACCCACGTGCAATCGGGGCCGACCTGCACCCAACTGCTCGCCTATATGGGCGCCGATGTGATCAAGGTGGAACGGCCCGGCGTCGGCGATATCACCCGCGGGCAGCTGCGCGACGTGAAAGGCGCCGACAGCCTCTATTTCACCATGCTCAACGGCAGCAAACGGTCGATCACGATCGATTCCAAGCACCCCAAGGGCAAGGAAGTGCTCGACCGGCTGGTGAAGCAATGTGACGTGCTGGTGGAGAATTTCGCACCCGGCGCGCTCGACCGTATGGGGCTTACCTGGGAGCATATCCACAAGCTTAATCCGCGCATGATCGTCGCCTCGGTGAAGGGCTTTGGGCCCGGTCCCTACGAGGACTGCAAGGTCTACGAGAACGTCGCCCAATGCGCCGGCGGATCGGCCTCGACCACGGGCTTCCGCGACGGTCCCCCGCTGGTCACCGGCGCGCAGATCGGCGATTCCGGCACGGGCTTGCATCTGGCGCTCGGCATCGTCGCGGCGCTCTACCAGCGCACCCGGACCGGCCGTGGCCAGAAAGTGCTGTGCGCCATGCAGGACGGCGTGCTCAATCTGGCGCGGGTGAAATTGCGCGACCAGCAGCGGCTCAAGCATGGCCCGCTCACCGAATACAGCCAATACGGCGAAGGTGTTCCGTTCAAAGAGGCGACGCCGCGCGCCGGCAACGATTCCGGCGGCGGGCAGCCGGGCTGGATTCTCAAATGCAAAGGCTGGGAGAGCGATCCGGACGCCTACATCTATTTCATTACCCAGGCGCCGGTGTGGGGCGCGATCTGCGATCTCATCGGCAAGCCGGAATGGAAGACCGATCCGGATTTCGCGACGCCGCCGGCGCGGCTGCCGCGGCTCAAACAGATTTTCGCGACCATCGAGCAGTGGACCATGACCATGACCAAGTTCGAGGTCATGGATACATGCAACAAATACGACATCCCGGTCGGGCCGATTCTGTCGATGAAGGAGATCGCGGAAGAAAAGTCGCTGCGCGCGACCGGCACGGTAGTCGAAGTCGATCATCCCACACGTGGCCCATACTTGACGGTGGGCAATCCCATCAAGCTGTCGGACTCGCCGGCTGACGTACGCCGCTCGCCGCTCCTTGGCGAACACACCGATGAAGTGCTACGCGACGTGTTGCGCTATTCAGATAAAGAGATTGCGGATATCAAGGCGTCCGGCGCACTCAGCGCTGCGGATAAAAAAGCCGAAGCGGCGTAGTTTCTCTTTCGCCGAATTGCCGAGGCAGGTAAGGCGTCTCCACGATGCGTATCGTCGTTCACGGGCAGCAGGCGTTTGGCAAGGCGGTGCTTGAGGCGCTGCTCAAGCGCGGCGAAAATGTCATCGCCGTCTACGTTGCGCCGGAGAAGCCAGGCGCGAAGGCCGATCCGCTGAAAGAAGCGGCGCTGGCCGCGAAGCTTCCGGTCTATCAGCCAGAATCCGTACAAGAAGCCGGAGGTGTGGGAGGAGTTCAAGGCGCTCAAACCGGACCTTCAGGTGATGGCCTTTGTGACACTGTTCGTGCCCGAGGAATTTTTGAATATCCCGACCCGCGGCTCGATCCAGTATCACCCGTCGCTCCTTCCCGCCTATCGCGGCGCCAGCGCCATCAACTGGCCGATCATCAAGGGCGAGAAGGAAACCGGCCTGTCGATTTTCTGGCCGGACAACGGCCTCGATACCGGCGACGTGCTGATGCAGAAGAAAACGCCGATCAGTGACGCCGACACGCTCGGCACCGTCTATTTCGATCGCCTGTTCCCAATGGGCGTCGACGCCATGATGGAGTCAGTCGACCTCGTGAAGTCAGGCAAGGCGCCGCGTATCAAACAGGATGAGTCCAAAGCGACCTACGAAGGCCGCTGCGGCCCCGACAATGCCAAAATCGATTGGGGCAAGCCGTGGGAGCAGATCGACCGGCTGATCCGCGGTTGCAATCCCGCGCCGGGCGCATGGACGACGCTCGACGGCAAGCAACTGAAAATATTCGACGCCAAGCCTTTGCCCGCAAAAGACCCGAAGGGAATCGGCGGCAAGCTCGGCGAAATCGCCGTGGTCGAAGCGGACGGCTTCACCGTGGTTTGCGCCGATGGGCGCTTCAAGGTCACGCGCGTGCAGCCCGCCGACGGCAAGAAAATCGAAGCCGGCGAGTGGGCGAAATCCACCAATCTCGCGGTCAAAGCGAGGTTCACGTGATTCCAATGCCGTCGTGGCCGGGCTCGTTTCGGCCATCGGTGTCTTTCCTCACAACCAAGACATGGATGTCCGGCACACCGCCGGGCATGACGCTCTGAGCTTCCGCATTTCCTCCTCCATCTGAATGGATCGCCCTAATGCCCGCCTCGCAGCATCAATCGCCGAAATCCGACATCGAAATTTCTCAAGCCGCGAAGAAGCGGCCGATCCTGGATATCGCCAGGGAAAAGCTGGGCATCGCGCCGGAAAATCTTGAGCCCTACGGCCACTACAAGGCCAAGGTAGCGATGGACTTCGTTAAATCGCTGCAGGGAAGGCCGAACGGCAAGCTCATTCTCGTCTCTGCCATCACGCCGACGCCGGCGGGCGAGGGCAAGACGACGACGACGGTCGGATTGACCGACGCACTCAATCACATCGGCAAGAAGGCGATGCTCTGCTTGCGGGAACCGTCGCTCGGGCCCTCGTTCGGCATGAAGGGCGGCGCCGCGGGCGGCGGTTATGCGCAGGTCGTGCCGATGGAAGACATCAATCTGCACTTCACCGGCGACTTCCACGCCATCACTTCGGCGAACAATCTTCTTGCCGCAATGATCGACAATCACATCTATTGGGGCAACGCGCTCGGCATCGATCAGCGGCGCGTGGCCTGGCGGCGCGTGCTCGACATGAACGATCGGGCATTGCGTTCGATCGTTTCTTCGCTCGGCGGCGTCGCGAATGGCTTTCCGCGCGAGGACGGTTTCGACATCACGGTCGCTTCCGAGGTGATGGCGATCTTCTGCCTGGCCCGGGATTTGGACGACCTGAAGAAACGGCTCGGCAATATCGTCGTCGCCTATACCCGCGATCGCAAACCGATCCGCGCCGCCGACCTTAAAGCGCACGGCGCCATGACTGTGCTGCTGAAGGAGGCACTGGCGCCGAACCTGGTGCAGACGCTCGAAGGCACGCCCGCCTTTATTCACGGCGGACCGTTCGCCAACATTGCCCACGGCTGCAATTCCGTGCTGGCGACGACGACCGCGCTCAAGCTTGCCGACTACGTCGTGACCGAGGCTGGCTTCGGCGCCGACCTCGGCGGCGAGAAATTTTTGGACATCAAATGCCGCAAGACCGGCCTGTCGCCGGACTGCGCCGTGCTCGTCGCCACCATCCGCGCGCTGAAGATGCATGGCGGCGTGAAGAAAGAAGACCTCAAGACCGAGAACCTGAAAGCGCTGGAAGCCGGCATGAGCAACCTGCAGCGCCACGTCGAGAACATGCAGAAATTCGGCATCGTGCCGGTCATCTCGATCAACCGCTTTTCCGCCGACACCGAAGCAGAGATCAAGCTCGTCGAGGACAAGTGCAAATCGCTCGGCGTTGAAGCCTTGATGGCTGATCATTGGGCGGAGGGTGGCGCCGGCGCCGCCAATGTCGCCCGGGCAGTGGTCAAGGTTTGCGACAGCGGCAAAAGCAAGCTCAAGCTCCTTTATCCCGACGACATGCCGCTGCTTGAAAAGATTCGTACCATCGCCAAGGAGATCTACCGCGCCAAGGACATTTCGGCCGACAAGCCAGTACGCGATCAGCTGGCGAATTTCGAAGCGATGGGCTACGGCAAATTTCCGATCTGCGTTGCCAAGACGCAGTACAGTTTCTCGACCAATCCGGATGCCAAAGGCGCGCCTAGCGATCACATCATTCCGGTGCGCGAAGTACGGCTTTCCGCCGGCGCGGAATTCGTGGTGGCGATCTGCGGTGAGATCATGACCATGCCCGGTTTGCCGAAGGTCCCAGCCGCCGATTCCATCGATGTCGGACCGGACGGTAAGATCGTGGGACTGTTCTAAGGCGACTTGCCCGGACGCCGAACCTCTATCTCTGACATCGAGCGGCCGACGTCGGATTTATGTGACCGCAGGTTGCGAACTTTTTTCTGAAAATTTTCATCGTTTTGCGCTGTGCGGATAGGTCAGTATTTTTGCACCTTCCTGCTACGAACGCACACGTTCCGCCGCTGACAGGGACGGCGCTGCGAAAACGAGAGTTCAGAATTTTATCGATTGCGTCTATTGGTTGTGATCAATGCTCAATGCCAGCTTGTCGTTCGATAATTCCAAATCCGCGGAAAGCCAGTCGCTGGTTGACGAACTTAACAACGCGGCTGCCGCCAGGGATGATAAACAACGTCTGAGAATTCTGGAGCGCCTCGCCGACTTGTTCGCGGCGGGCTCGCGGGGCTACTCCAGCGATCAGATCGCGCTGTTCGATGACGTGCTGCAGAAACTCGCCGCCGATATTGAGGTAAAGGCGCGGGCGAGACTCGCCCAGCGGCTGGCGCGCATCGACACTGCCCCTCCCAGGCTGATCCGCTCGCTCGCCTTCGACGACGCGATCGAGGTGGCCGAGCCGGTGCTCGCTCACTCGCAACAGCTAAGCGACGCTGATCTAGTCGAGAATGCAGCCACCAAGAGCCAGGAGCATCTTCTTGCCATTGCGCAGCGCCTGAAACTGAGCGAGTCGGTAACCGATGTTCTGGTTGAACGAGGCGATCGCCGCGTCGTTCATAAGGTGGTCAGAAACAAGGGTGCGCAATTTTCTCTGGCCGGGTACGACAAGTTGACGACCCGCGCGCGTTGCGATCGAAAGTTGACGCTGGCGCTTGCTCGGCGCGAGGATCTCCCCCGCCACTTCTTTCTGAAGTTGCTCGAAACAGCTTCGGCTTCGGTGCGCGCAGAACTTGAAAGCTCCAATCCGCAGGCGGCGGCTGCAATCCGCGACACGATCGACGAGGTAGCGACCACCGTGCAGCGAGAGGCACGCAAGGCGTCGCGGCGTTATGCTGCTGCCGTGCGCGATGCCAATCGCTTGTTCAATGCGCAACGCTTCACTGAAGCCAATGTTCACTCCCCGGCGCATACGCAGGATTTCGAGCGGACGGTGATTGCGCTGGTAAAGCTCGGCCGTTTCCCCGCCGATGTGGTTGAACGCGCTTTGCTCGACAAGGGTGAGGATATGATCCTTATCCTTGCCAAGGCAGCCGGCTGCTCTTGGACTACCGCCAAAGAACTGCTGCTCATGCACGTTGCTGAACGCGATTTGCAGCCGGATGATCTCGGGCAATTTTTTGAACGATATAAAAAGCTGACCCAGGAAACGGCCCGTAACATCATCGATTTTTATGGGCAACGCGTGCAGCTGCGGACTCAGAAAACTGGTGGTATCGGATCAGGCTCCTCGGAAGAGGAGCCAGAGCAACTCTAAGGCGACCACTTCGATAGTGATCATAAGCGATCGCGGGCCGTAAGAAGCCGTGGCGGCCGCAAAGTTGGGCGATTGCGGCACAGCGAACTCGGCGACCCGGTAGACGACAATGGTCCGGCCGAAGGCGCTGAACGCCGACCCGCCGGATGAAAAACTCCTCGAATTGTACTAGGGTTTTGCGGGGCGGCGCGCCTACTTCGACGCCACCCGACAATGACGTACAAAAGAGGACCTAAGATGTTGAAGTTTTATTACAGCGGTGCGCCCAACCCGACCAAGGTGGCGCTCTTTCTGGAGGAGACCGGCCTCCCCTACGAAGCAATTCCGGTCGATACCCGTAAAGGCGATCAGCACAAGCCGGAATATCTCGCCATCAACCCGAATGCGAAGGTGCCGGCAATCGTCGACGGCGATGCCGTCGTGTTCGACTCCAACGCCATCCTGCTCTATCTCGCGGAAAAGACCGGCAAGTTTCTGCCGCCGAAGGGCGACAAGGCCCGCGGCGAGCTGTTGTCGTGGCTGATGTTCGTTGCGTCCGGCGTCGGCCCCTATGCCGGCCAGTCGGTGCATTTCCGCGTCTATGCGCCGGAGAAGATCGAATACGCCATCAACCGCTATGCTTTCGAGGCGCAACGCCACTTCGGCATTCTCGATGCGCGGCTCGCCAAGCAGAAATATATGCTCGGCGATACCTACACCATTGTCGACATGGACGTCTGGGGCTGGTCGCGGCTGATGCCCGTCGTACTCGGCGAAAGCGCGTGGGCGAAATTCCCGAATCTCAAGCGTTTGGTCGACGAGATCAGCGCGCGGCCGGCGGCGCAACGCGCGGTCGCGCTTAAAGATAAATACAAATTCAAGGCCGAGATGGACGATGAGGCGCGCAAGGCGATGTTCCGGCACTTGGCCGAGAAGGTAGCCTGAGCTTAAACACTTGCTGGTGGGTTAGGCAGTAGCCTAACTCACCATTCTCGCTTTAAGTTGCGGTTGCGATCGGCGCCGGTTCCTCCGTTTCAACCACAGGCAAGAGGCCTAGCCAGCGGCAAAAGAAGAAGAGTTGCCGGCCCGCAAAGCTCAGTCCGAACATGCCGGCGAGGCTGACACCGCCAATAACCGTGCGCAGGGCGAGCGCCTGTTCCAACGGCAGAGTCATTCCGAGCCAGAGATACACTGCCGCCTTGACGAAGAAATATGCCGCCCATGCCAGCGTGAACAGCCGGAAGAAATAGCGCACATCGGCGCGGTCCGGGAATTGGCTGCGTTTCTCCGCCACCTCCTGAATGAGCGATTTCTCGCCCCGCGCACCGGCGACGAAGAAAAGTCCAGTGGCAACGTTGGTGATGACCGCTTCGTACTTGATCATGAACGGATTGGTCGCGAGCAGGTCGATGCAGCCAAAGCCGACCGCAAGTGCGCTGGTCAGGACATAGATCCGCGTCACCGGCAGCTTTCGCCACCAGCGATAGGAGGCATCGAGCAAGATGAAAATCACCGTCGCGGCGATCGCAGGCTTGATGCCCGCGGAGTACAGCGCCACCCAGAACACGATGAGGGCGCCGAACTCCATCAACACGTAGCGGGCGAAACGCAAAACAGCTTGCATCGCTGCGCTCCTAGCTGGCGCCGCTGATTGCGGCGACCGCCGGCTTAAAACATGCCCATCCGCTCGCTCGCCACATAGCCGGTAAGGAGTAGCACACCGAACACCACAACCAGCAACGCCGCGCCGACCTCGACGCCGCGCAGTGCGAGCGTGCCATAGCCGGCGCGCATCGCGGCAAATCTTTTTGCCGCTGCCTTGGCGGCGACGGCGAGCGTGGCGATTGCCGCGACCGTAAGCGCGGTGCCGATACCCATGACAAAAGTCGAGACGATGCCGGCCCAGAACAGGCCCTGCGCCAGGGCGAACACCAGCACGATGATCGCACCCGAACACGGCCGCAGCCCGACGGCGACGATTGCCGACAAACCCCGGCGCCAACCGCCCGCTCCGGCCAATTCCTCGGGCTCGGGTCAATGCGCATGGCCCCACGGCAGCACGCTCTCCTCGTCGTCGTGGTCGTGCGCGTGTTGATGCCTATGGCCGTGTGCGTGATCGGCATGCTCCTCGTGCGCATGCGGATGATGATCGCAGTGGGCATGGACATGGTGATTGTGGCGGGCGTGGTCTGCGGCAGGCGGAGCCGTCGCCACTTCGGGACTGGATCTGAGCGCATGCAGCGCATGAAGAAATCCGCGTCCCTTCACCCATAAGAGCCGTGCCCCCAACAGCACGATCAGCGCGTAGCTCACGACCTCGATGACGCGCACCGTATCGCCCATCATTTTCGCCGTGGCGCCGAGCAGGACCGCGACGACCGCGACAAGCACAATCGCGGTCACCGCCTGCAGCAGCGCCGACGCAAAAGACAGCGCAATGCCGCGCCGCCAGGTCTCCTCGTTGGCGAACAGATACGACGAGATGACCGCTTTGCCGTGGCCGGGGCCAGCGGCGTGAAAGATGCCGTAGGCGAACGAGATACCCATCAGTCCCCAATAAGCCGAACCGTCAGTCTTGGCGGCGCGGATCAATCCCGACAGCGCACGATAGAACAGCGCCTGCTTGGCGAGGATCCAGCCGACAATTCCATCTGCCGGCGGCGGACGAAGACCACCGAAAGGCCGGACCTGTGCGAAGGCATCGGTGAGCGCGGTTGCAGCGAGCAAAAGCACGGCGATTGACAGAGCCAGCGCCAGGCGGCGCATCAATCGCAGCCTCGCATTGTGCGCTACGGGCACTTCACGAAAATCCGGTTGGCAAAATTTACGCCCATGCCCATGTTGGCCTCAGACGTCAGGAAATTCTTATCGAGCCGCAGCGACGATGAGAAATTATCGTCGTGCGGCTTCTCGACCGAGGCCGTGCATTGCGGCGGCGCGCTGACCAGCCTCACCGGACGATCGCCGGCAAAACCAAAATCGATGAAAAATTCCGGGTCGTAGACTTCGAGCTCGATCGCCTTGGCCTTCACTGGCGTTCTGAACGGCAGTGTGAAGTGCAGGGTGAGCACGGTATCCTTCGGATCGTAATCGAGAAAATAGTCGACCGGCGCAAGGAAGGCGTCCTTCTGCCGTTTCCCGTCAATCTTGGCGTAAGTGAAGTACGCGTATTCCTTGAGCGATTCGACGTTGACCTGGGCGAGCGGCTCGAGCTCTTGGCGGGTCCACGTGCCTTTGGTCTTGCCTTCAATCCCCTGCGTGGCGAAGGCGGAAAACATGTCGTCGAAGGTCCAGGCATGGCGCACGCCGGTGACCGAGCCGTCGGATGCGTAAAGGATTTCCTCGGTCATGGTGACCCAGACGTGAGGATGGGCTTGCGCGCGACCCATCGCGCCGAGTGCGCAGGCCAGTCCGGCAACGAGGAAGGCGAAACGATATAACATCAACCGCGCGCTCGTGACCGCTTCCGAAGAAATAACGACAGTTTAGTACGCAGTGGGGCATAAAGGAGGCTTTTCAAACCCCCGCCGCTCCACCATCGGAGCGTGGGTCGTGCGCGCCTTCGCACGAGCCGTCCGGATGCAGCACCACGGCGCCAGCGTGGCCCATGACGTCGGAGTAGGGCTCGTCCAAAACCTCGACATCGTGGCCGGCCGCGTCGAGCCCGTCGATCAGATTGCCGTCGAAGCGATTCTCCAACCGCAGCCTGGTACGTTCTTCGCCCCAGGTCCGCCCGAGCACCCAGCGCGGGCGATCGATCGCTTCGGCGAGCGGTTCGTCAAACAACACGTGGCGCGTGAAAAGCGCTCCTTGCGTCTGCGGCTGGCCGTCGCCGCCCATGGTGCCGTACGCCATAATACGTCCGTCCTTAAGCACCGCGAGCGCCGGATTGAGTGTGTGGAATGGCAGCCGGCCGGGAGCGAGCGAGTTGAGCGTGCCGCGTTGCAGCGAAAGGCTGATGCCGCGGTTTTGCATGAGCACGCCGGTGTGCGGCAATACGCAGCCTGAGCCGAACTCCCAATAGAGTGACTGGATGTAGGAGACGACGAGACCCGTCGTATCGGCGGCTCCCATCCAGACAGTGTCGCCGGCGCCCGAGGCGAGTGGCCAGGGCGCTGCCTTGCGCCGGTCGATCTTCATCGCCTCGCCGGCGATGAATTTCGGCTCGAGACAACGGTCGAGCGCATGCGCCAGATAGTTCGGGTCTGTGACCACGCGATCGCGCACGCGTAGCGCTCGTTTGGTCGCTTCGATGAGATCGTGGATGTGGTCGAAGCCCTCCGCCTGCGTCACGCCCAAGCGCGCGAACAACGCAAGGATCATGAGCGAGGCGACGCCTTGGGTGGGGGCGTCAGTGTTGTAGACGCTGCCCACAGGCAATTCGACGTGCAGCGGTTCAGCAAGCGTGGCGTTATAGCGTGTTAAGTCGTCGCGGGTGACCGGGCTACCGATGCGTACAAGATCCGCCGCGATCTCCCGCGCGACGTCACCGCGATAGAAATCATCGAGGCCGGCGTGGGCCAAGTGCGCCAACGTTGTGGCGAACGCTTCCTGCTTCAAGACGGTCCCGGCCGCGGGCGGCTTGCCGTCCAGCAAAAAAGTCGCGGCGAAGCCTGGCACAGCCGCAAGCTCGGAAAGCTTGTCGTGGGTCAGCTGCGCCTGGCTGCGTGAGACCTTATAGCCGTCTCGCGCGGTGCCGAATGCGGGAGTAAGCAGAACGTCGAGCGGCAACTTGCCGCCGTTTGCTTTGGCGACGTCGAGCGCAAGCATCCAGCCCCCGATCGCACCGGGCACCGTCAGCGCGGCGAACGGCCCGCGTGATGGGATCCTTTCGTAATCGCGGTAGAACTCCGGCCGCGCCTCGCTGCCTGCTGGACCCGCTGCCATGATGGCGCGCACGCGGCCATTCGGCTCCCGGATCAGCCAAAAGCCGTCGCCGCCGATATGGTTCATATGCGGATAGATGGCTGCGATTGACGCTGCCATCGCCAGCATCGCTTCGATCGCGTTGCCGCCCTCGGCGAGAATCGAACGGCCGGCTTCAACGGCGTCGGAATGCGGCGCGCAAACCACGCCGCGACGATGGCCGCCACTATGCAGATCGACCATGCTTACCACCGCCTATCCTCCCCCGCTTGCCGGGGAGGTTAGGGTGGGGGCGGCCTCGACCAATCCGCGCTTGCGCAGCAGCGCATCAGGGCTCGGCAGCCGGCCGCGAAAGGCTTTGTAAGCGTCGGCCGGCTCGCGCGAGCCGCCCGCCGCGTAGATGGTCTCGCGCAGGCGTTCGGCTGTGGCCGGGTCAAAAATGTCGCCGGTCTCCTTGAAGGCCTCGAACGCGTCGGCATCGAGCACCTCAGACCACATGTAGCTGTAGTAGCCGGCGGCATAGCCGCCACCCGAAAACACGTGGCCGAAGTGCGGCGGTCGATGGCGCATGACGATCTCATCCGGCATGCCGATACGCGCCAGCGACTGGGTTTCGAACACGGCGGAATCGATCTCGGGCGCCGACGACAGCGAATGAAAATCGAGATCGACAAAAGCCGACGCGAGGAATTCCACGGTCGCAAAACCTTGATCGAAGTTGCGCGCAGCAATGAGGCGCTGCAACAGCGCCTCCGGCATCGGTTCGCCGGTCTGATAGTGCAGCGCGAACTGCCGTAAGATCTCGGGCTGCTCGAGCCAGTGTTCGTAAAGCTGCGAGGGCAGTTCGACGAAATCCGTGGCGACACTGGTTCCCGAAATCTCCGGATAGGTGACGTTCGACAACAGACCATGCAGGGCGTGGCCAAATTCGTGAAACAAGGTGTGAGCGTCGATGAAACTTAGCAGCGTCGGCTCGCCTTCGGCGCCTTTGGCGAAATTGCAAACGTTGATGATGAGGGGACGAATGTCGCCGGCGAGCTTTTCCTGATCGCGCAGCGAAGTCATCCAGGCCCCGCTCTGTTTTGAAGGCCGGGCGAGATAATCGCCGAAAAAGAGGCCGACTTTGCTGCCACCGTTATCGCGCACTTCCCATACGCGCACGTCCGGATGCCAGACCGGAACGTCCGGACGCCGGGTGAACTGCAGGCCAAACAAGCGCCGCGCCGTATAAAAGGCAGCTTCGATCATCCGGTCGAGATTAAGGTACGGCTTGATCGCCGCCTCCTCGATATCGCAGCGCCGCTGGCGAAGCTTTTCCGCGTAGTAGCGCCAATCCCACGGCGCCAGTTTGAAATTGCCGCCTTCCTCTTGCACGAGCGCCTGCAACGCGTCGCGATCCGCCAGCGCGCGGGCCCGCGCCGGCGACCACACGGTGTCGAGCAGGCCGCGGACGGCCTCGGGTGTTTTTGCCATGGCATCGTCGAGGCGGTAATGGGCGAAGTCTTGATAGCCGAGCAGACGAGCGCGCTCAGCGCGCAGCTTCACCATCTCGGCAATGATCGCCTTGTTGTCGGTCGCGCCGCCATTGTCGCCGCGGCTGACGAAGGCGCGAAAGACCTTCTCGCGCAGGTCGCGGCGCTGCGCAAATTGCAGGAATGGCTCAACGCTGGAGCGCGATAACGTGACAACGTGACCGTCGAGACCGCGCTCCTGCGCCTCCGATTTCATCGCCTGGCGCATGAAATCGGGAAGGCCGGCAAGCTCCGTCTCGCCTTCGAGCGACAGCGTGAAGGCTTGCTCGTCCGCCAGCACGTTCTGGCTGAACGTGGTGCCGAGTGCCGCCAGCCGTTCGATGATCTCGGCAAGGCGTTCCTTGGCCGCGCCATCGAGCCCGGCACCGGCGCGACGGAACGTGATGTGATAGCGCTCGAGCACCCGCTTTTGTTCAGGATCGAGCCCGAGCGTGTCGATCTGCTGCATGAGCGCGTCGATGCGGCGGAACAGGTCAGGGTTGGTGTGGATATTGTTCCAGTGGCTGGCAGCCCGCGGCGCAAGTTCGCGTTCTATCTCCAAAAGCCCCTCGTTGCTGTGGGCGCCGACCAGGAGATGGAAAACTAAATCCACGCGCTGTAGCGCTTTACCACTCCTTTCCAGCGCAGCAATGGTATTTTCGAAATCAGGCGGATCGGCAGAAGCAGCAATGGCCGCAACCTCAATCTCGTGCGCGGCAAACGCGTGGTCATAGGCCGGAACGAAGTGCTCGGGCTTGATCTGCGAGAAAGGCGGAATCTCATCGGGCGTTGCCCAACGGGAAAGAAGCGGATTTTCGAGAGGACTGCGAGCGTTCATAAGAGGGTGTTATCCATATGTTATCTGCCGCGGTGATATAAGTCGTCGGGCAGCGTAGCCAAAGCCCACAAGGATCCAGCCGGTGCCGCGTCACTTCAAATACATACCCCACGGCGTCATCCCCGCCGTGCTGCTGCCATTTGCCGAAGATCTGACGATTGATGAAAGGAGCTTCCGCAAGCATCTCTCGGAGGTGGCTGCGACCGCGGGTCTATCGGCGATAACGGTTAACGCCCACTCGACGGAGGTAGCCTCCTGCAGCTTCGATGAACAGCGCCGCGTTCTTGAGCTTGCGCAAGACGAAATTGGCGCCCGATTGCCGATCGTTAATGGCGTATGGGCCAACGGCGGTCTTGAAGCCGCACGTATCGCCCGCATGGCCCAGCACGGCGGCGCCTCTGCGCTTCTGGTTTTCCCGCCCGCGTTGCTGGCGCTCGGCCGCTCGCCGTCCATGGCGGTTGAACACTTTCGGTATATCGCGGATGCGAGCGACCTGCCGATTATTGTATTTCAGTACCCGCGTGTGAGCGGGCGGGGCTATCGGCGTGACACGCTCCAAAAGATGATCGAGGCGGTCCCGACCATCCGCGCTATCAAGGATTGGTCCGGCAACGTCCCACAGCACGAGATGCATATCCGCGAGCTGCAGAGTCGAAACCCACCGGTCAACGTGCTGACGACCCACAGCGCCTGGCTGCTCAGCTCGCTGGTGCTTGGCTGCAATGGCCTCCTGTCCGGCAGCGGCAGCGTCATCCCCGAACTGCAAGCGGCGTTGTTCCGGGCGGTGCAGACGAATGATCTGGCCGAGGCGAAGCGCCTCAATGACCGCATCTACCCGCTTGCCCGCGTGTTTTATGCTAACCCTTGGGCGGACATGCACAACCGTATGAAGGAGGCGCTGGTGCTGCTCGGTCGCCTGCCGCGGGCGGTGGTGAGGCCGCCGCTCGTGAAGCTTGCGCGCGACGAGATCGACCGCATCCGAGCCGCGTTGGTCGAGGCAGGACTGCTTGGCGCAAAGGCCAGCCGAGACGCCGCCTGACGGCCTTGATCTGGCCATCGCTTTCGAACAAAGTGCCGCCGCCATGGACAACGCTATCATTCAGCGTCCCCGCCGTATCGTTTGGCAGAACGTGCTGACGGTCGTCAGCGCGGCAATCCTGATCAGCGCCGAGGTGTTCGGCGCGGCCTTTGCCGGCAGCTGGGCAATCGCCAATCTGCTCGCGCTCGGCACGATCGGCGCGCGAATTCTCGACGGCGTGTTCGTTCTGTGCGGCATCGTCGTCATGGTGCAGTTCGTCCGCGCCGCCCGCCGCGTCGAGCCGTTTACGGCGGACTAGAGATAGTCGCTGCGCCGGCTCCGCGGCGATCGACTGCCGCCTTTACGTTTCGTTAGAACTAAAACTCTTGCACGATGTTGCTAATTAGATTATTGGCGAAGTTGCCCAATTTCGCACGTGCCTGTGGCCGTGTGTCGGTCGGTGGGCATCCGGACAAGAGGCCGGACAGCCGCCTAAGGAAGAGACCACTACTTCCTTAACTCCCGCGACCGGCAGCCGGAGGCGAAACCGGCATAGCCCGCTCTCAACGGGCGACGCGGCTTAAAGCAACGACGGAAGGGCTTTTTTGGTTACTGCCGGCGCCAATGCCGGGGACACCGGAAAGGCTTGTCCATCTTTGCCAGCAGTGCGGAACGGGATTTCCCTCATCCGGACCAAGGCAGCAATCACGGCGACGAAAGCATTCCGCGATGGTGCGGAATAGCGACCGTTGCAGGAGGTTCACCTTGGCGGCTACGCCGCCCAACCGGATAGGGAGCTTGCGCGGCGATGACCACACGCATCCGCGAATTCCTCAAGCATCGCACCGATAATGGGCCTTGCCTCGTAGTCGACCTCGACGTCGTCCGCGACAACTATCAAAACTTCGCCAAGGCGCTGCCGGACACGAAGGTCTACTACGCCGTCAAGGCCAATCCGGCGCCCGAAATCCTCAAACTCTTAACCGGTTTTGGCTGCTGCTTCGACGTGGCATCAATCGCTGAGACCCACGCGGTCCTCGCCGCCGGCGCGACGCCGGACCGGGTTTCCTACGGCAATACGATCAAGAAGGAGACCGAGATCGCGGCAGCCTTCGCGCTTGGCGTCACCCTCTTTGCCGTCGACTGCGAGGCCGAAGTCGAGAAGGTGGCGCGCGCCGCGCCCGGCAGCCGCGTGATTTGCCGGATCGTGTGTGACGGCTCGGGCGCCGAGTGGCCGCTGTCGCGCAAGTTCGGCTGCGAGCCGGTCTATGCCGCCGATATTCTGGAGCATGCCTATAAGCTGGGACTGGTTCCGCACGGCGTATCGTTCCACGTCGGCTCGCAACAGCACAACGTAGAAGCTTGGGATCGCGCGCTTGCCTCAACAGCGGCAGTGTTTCGCGCCTGTGCCGAGCGCGGCATTGCGCTGGCGATCGTCAATCTCGGTGGCGGCTTTCCGGCGCGCTACGTACGCAAGACGCCAAAGCTTGAATCCTATGGCAAGGCGATCTTCCGCTCGCTGCGCAAGCATTTCGGCAACAACCTGCCGAACACCATCGTCGAGCCGGGCCGCGGCCTAGTCGGCAACGCCGGCATGATCGAAGCCGAGGTAGTTCTGATCGCCAAGCGATCGCCCGAAGACGAGGTCCGCTGGGTGTACCTGGACATCGGCAAATTCCACGGGCTCGCGGAAACGATCGGCAAATCGATCCGTTACCCGATCCGCACCACCAAAGACCGCGACGAGACCGTCCCCTGCATCATCGCCGGCCCGACCTGCGACAGTGTCGACGTCCTTTACGAGAAGACTCCGTATCCGCTGCCGGTGTCGCTGGCCATCGGCGATAAGGTTCTGATCGAAGCCGCCGGCGCCTACACGACCACGTACTCCTCGGTGGGCTTCAACGGTTACCCGCCGCTCAAGCAATACGTGATCTGAGTGAGGCCTCGGTGCCGAATTAGACCACGGGCAAAGCCCGAGGTTTTTGCTCGTGAGTAGGCGGTAGTGGGATGCGGTCGTGCGCGGCCTTGGCCTTAGCCCGCGACCCATTCGACGTGGGCCTTGATGGCTTTGCGCTGATCGTCGATCCAGCCGTGCGGCCGGGCCTTTTCGATCATGGCGGAAAAATTCTGCTGCCAGGCCGCGTTGTTCTCGAGCCCCGGCCAGCGGCGCAAGGCATCCTCAAATATCCAGGCCGTGCCGGCATCGGCGAGTTCGGCTTTGCCGGTGAGTGCGTTGCGGATGGCATCGAGCTGCGCTTGCTCTCCTTCGATGACGAGTTTGAAAGCGCGAAAGTTGTCGCGGTCTTCCAATTGCAGCCCGCTGCCGCTGGAGAATTTCAGGAACACAAGCCCCTCCTACGTTTCTGACGGATCACGCCAAGTCGACGATGCCCGCTTCGCCAGCTTCCGTTCCGAAAGCGAGCAACTTGCCGTCTGCGCTCCAGGCGAGTGCAGTGACCGGCGCGCTGCCGGGCCTTTTGGCAAGAATTTCGGCGCCATCGTCGATGCGCACCAGGAGCACCATGCCGTCGCTAAAGCCGGTAGCGACAATCTCCTGCCGCGGATGGCAGGCGACGACTTCGACGCGATGTTCGGATGGGGCCAGCAGGCGGGGCTGTTTTCCCATCGGGCCATCCTTGGTCTGGAACGGCCACAGAATGAGTTGCGTAGACCCCGAGGTAGCGAGCCAATGGCCGGTGGAAGTCCAGCCGAGCGAGGCAACGCGCGCCGCGTAACCCGACATGCGCATGTGCTTTCCGTCGGCGAGCCGCCAGCCGTGCAGCATCGGCTCCTGCATGGTGGTCACCAGAAAACGACCGTCCGGGCTGACGGTGACACCAAGATGCGAGCCTTTCCATTCCAGTTTTTCCGGCGCCGCCTGCGGAGCGTTTGGAAACCAAAGCGTCGCGCCGTTGTAGTGGGCGACGGCGAGGCGAAATCCCTTAGGCAGAAAGGCGAGCCCGCCGACGGTCGATGGCGCCTCGAATTCGCGCAGCTCTTTGGCTTGCACGAACGCCGTCTTGCCAGCCGACCAGGCAACAGCGCCGTCCGGCCCGATGGCGATGTGATCGATCCAGCGATGTTTCGGATCGGCCGCCAGCTTGCGCGTTTCACCTTGCGCGTTCGTCGACGCTACCGTGCCGTCATCGCCGCCGCTGACGACGCGCTCGCCATCAGCAGCCGTTGCAAGAATTGCCCCGCCATGGACAGTCACGCGCCGCGGCTCCGCTTTGGGCTCGACCAGCAGGAGCGCTTCCTCCCCCAGGACGAGCACCGCGGTGTTCCCGAGAAAATGCGCGGCAACCACGGCGCCGCCAGCGTCCACCACGTGTGTGCGTTCGACGATTGAGATGGTGCTGCTGCGAGGGTCACTCATCGGGCGTGGCACGCGCGAAATCGAGTTCACGCGATGCAGCCCGCAAACCCCTCCCGGATTTTCTCTTCCGGCAGATTGCGGCCGATGAAGACGATGCGGCTGTCGCGCTTCTCGTCCGGCTGCCACGGCCGCTGATGGTCGCCATCGAGGATCATGTGCACGCCCTGGAATACGAACCGCTGGTCGTCATTCTCGAACGAAAGGATGCCTTTGCAGCGCAGGATGCTCGGGCCTTCGGTCTGCACCAGGTTCTGTACCCACGGAAAAAACTTGTCGGCACTGAGCGGCTGATCGGTCTTGAGCGAAACCGATTGCATGTCCTCATCGTGGTAGTGCTTGAGGCCGCCGGAATGGTGGGCGTGATGATGATCATGATCATGGTGATCGTGGCCATGATCATGATGATGGTCGTGATCGTCACCGTCGCCTTCAAGAAACTCCGGCTCGATGTCGAGGATACGATCGAGATCGAAGGCGTTGCGGTCCAGGACCTCGTTGAGCGCGATTTTCGCCCGCTCGGTTTTATGCACTTTGGCATAAGGATTGATGCCGCGAATGCGGGCCTCGACCTCGTTGAGCTCGTCGGACGAGACCAGATCGGTCTTGTTGATCAAGATAACGTCGGCGAATGCAATCTGGTTTTTCGCTTCCGGGGCGTCTTTGAGCCGGTCGCTGAGCCATTTGGCGTCGGCAACAGTGACGACCGCATCAAGCTTGGTCCGGCGCCCGACATTTTCGTCGATGAAAAAGGTTTGCGCCACCGGCGCCGGATCCGCGAGCCCGGTGGTTTCGACAATGATGGCGTCGAATTTGCCCTTTCGCCGCATCAGCCCATCGAGGATCCGCACCAGGTCGCCGCGAACGGTGCAGCAGATACAGCCGTTGTTCATCTCAAAGACTTCCTCGTCGGCGCCGACGACGAGGTCGTTGTCGATACCGATCTCGCCGAACTCGTTGACGATGACGGCGTACTTTTTGCCGTGCGGCTCGGACAGAATGCGGTTAAGCAGTGTGGTCTTGCCGGCGCCAAGATAGCCAGTCAGCACGGTTACGGGAATTTTGTCGGACGAAAGCGGTTCGGACATACGGAGCCTCCTGGGCGGGGTATATAGGCGATCCCGCGCCGTCCTAAAACCCTGTCGGCAAGCCGTCTCGGCGGAAGATGAGGACGCTAGTGCCGGTCGCGTGCCGCCGTGCTGATGGCGTTGAGCATAGCGGCACGGTCTTTCTTGAGCGCCCCGCGAACCGATGCCTGCGCGCCGATGTCCCCCATTTCGCGCTGGCGCTTCACCGTACCCGCGGTCATCAGCGGTTCGACGCCGAGTTCGCGGAGCGTCACCGCAACTTCTTCCATTTCCGCGGCGCGCCGCTCGCCGTGGCTCGCCATGCGTTCCAGGTTGTAAGGAACGACTTTCGACCAATCGAGACCGGGATAGTTATTCTTCAGGGAGGCGGCGACTTCGTCGACCACGCCGGCGCGGGCGGCGGCGAGGAAGCACTCAAGGGTCAATGCCTCGATGCCCTTGATCATGACGCTCCGCACCATCTTGATCGCCGCCGCGGCGCCAACTTCTGCTCCGGCGACGGTGACGCGCATGCCGAGCGCAGCGAGTACAGGCCCGGCAGCCGCGGCGTGCGGACCCGCGATCAGCATCGGCGTCTGATGCCGTGCCGGGTGAATCGGAGCGATAACCGCGACGTCGACATAGCGGGCCGTATCGCCGAGGAGTTTTGCCGCTTCCTGTTTCCGGCCCGGCGATACCGAATTGATATCGAGCAGAAACGGCTTGCCGCTAAGATGCTGCCTGACCGATTGCACGGCATCCACGCTGGACGCGGCCGTAACGGCGGAAATAACCAAGTCGGTATCGCGCACTGCCTCGGCGGCAGACGCAGCGCACCGCACCCCGATCTCCTGGCCGGCAAGGCGTAGCCGTTCACCTTCCGGTTGCGGAAACAGAATATCCCATGCGGCAATCCGCCCGATGCCGGCTTCACGTAGTCCAGCCGCCATCGCCTGGCCAGCTTCGCCAAAGCCGATAAAACACAGCGACGGTTTCGTCTCAGGCATCCTCGTAGTCTTCCCCCTATCGACTCTCGCCGATGATGGCAGGATCGGTATATGGTCGGCAATGCCGTCTTGATCCATCGTTAACCCGGACATTTGCATGAAACCGCTTTCCTGCCGCGACCGGCTCGAACAGGCTCTGGCGCGCATCGCCGACCCGCACGGGGGAGGGGGCCCGCGCCTGCCTTACGGTTTACGCCCGCCCGGCGCGTGCCGCCGCTGATGCGGCCGATGCGCGCGCGGCCGATGGCGTGTCGCTTGGGCCGCTCGACGGCGCGATTGTCAGCATCAAGGATTTGTTTGACGTCGCCGGAGAGCCGACCCGCGCCGGCTCCAAAATTCTCGCCGAAGAGGCCAAGCCCGCGGCTGCCGACGCGCCGGTGGTGCGCCGGCTGCGAGCGGCCGGAGCCGTCATCGTCGCCAAGACCAACATGACGGAATTCGCCCTGGGCGGGATCGGCGCCAATCCGCATTTCGGTACACCGGGCAATCCGAGCGATCGTGCGCGCGTGCCCGGTGGCTCCTCATCGGGCGCGGCTGTCACCGCCGCGGACGGTATGTGCGAAATTGCGATCGGCACCGATACCGGCGGCTCTGTCCGCATCCCCGCCGGGCTGTGCGGCATTGTCGGCTTCAAGCCGAGCCGGCAGCGTGTCCCGACCGAGGGTGCGTTTCCCTTGAGCACCACGCTCGACTCCATCGGCCCTTTGGCACGCAGTGTTGCCGATTGTGCGAAGGCCGACGCCGTCCTGTCCGGCGGTGACTTTGCATCGCTGGAGCCGATCGCGCTCGCAGGTCTTCGCTTCGGCGTTGTCCAGGGCCTGCCGCTCGAATCTCTGGACCAGACTGTCGCCGCTGGCTTTGCCGCCGCTCTGAAATCGCTGGGCGCTGTCGGTGTTCGGCTCACCGACGAAACATTGCCGCTCCTCGACGAAATGCGCGAGGTCAACGCCTATGGCGGTATTGTCCAGCCCGAGGCTTGCGCCGTTCATCGCGACCGGCTGGAGCGGCGGGGCGCCGACATCGACCCGAATGTGCGGGTGCGGCTCGAGCGCGGCGGCGCGGTTTCAGGGCCCGATTACGTCGACATGATGCAGGCGCGCATCCGTCTGGTTCGCGCCATGGATCAGAGATTGGCGGCGTTCGACGCGGTGGTGATGCCGACGACCCCGATCGTTGCGCCGACACTGGCGGAGGTGGCGGATCCGAAGGACTACGCGGTGCGGAACACCCTCGTCCTGCGCAATACATCGATTGGCAACTTTTTCGACCTGTGCGGCGTCTCGCTGCCGCTCAAGGCCAGGCTTCCGGTCGGCCTGATGCTCATGGCACGTAACGGCCATGACCGCATGCTGCTCCGGATCGCCGCGGCGGTGGAGAAGTCGCTCGCGGACTGAGCGCATCTTCAAAAATCGCGGAGCGCTTGGAGCAGGATTTTGTGACGCTCGGCGCCAAGCTTTCCCATGAGCCTGCGTTCGTGCCGCGCGGCCAGTGCCTTGGCGCGGGCAAGCAGCGTCCGGCCTTGCGGCGTGAGTTGGAGCGCATGGCGGCGACTGTCAGCCGAGGATCGCAGCCGCTGAACGAGACTGCGCGCTTGGAGCCTATGTAACAGCCGAGCCAGCCGCGCCCGTTCGATCGCAAGCGTGGCCCCGAGCTCGGCCTGCGACAGTCCGCGATTGGCGCTGATTACCACCAGCACCGAGAACTGCGCCGGGCTTAAGTCGACGCCCGCAAGCGTGCGAATGAAATCCTGAAAAA
Source organism: uncultured Alphaproteobacteria bacterium (assembly GCA_963826945.1). GTDB lineage: Bacteria > Pseudomonadota > Alphaproteobacteria > Rhizobiales > Xanthobacteraceae > BOG-931. The sequence continues at coordinate 462,045 of CAWGYY010000004.1, forward strand.
TCCAGACCTGGAGGCGCCGGACGAAATAGCCAAGGTGGCCGTCGAGCGCATCGAGAGCGATAGTAGGGCGCTGACTTCGGCGCGTCGAAGCTGCGCTGCGGAAAACGAGCGCGTTCGTCCTCGAGTTCTTCTTCCCGGCCACTGTTGATCCTTCCGGCGGATCGGCGGCCTTGGCGCCGCATGTAGCGATATCGGTATTGACGAATATTGTTGTCCTAGACAACAATAAGGCAACTGGATCAGCGTGTCATCTCAGGTCGCGACGTTTTCGCGCTTGTGACTGAGTAAACAAATCCGGCATCATGCGGTCGCTGATGGCATGTGCCACGGAACATGAGTCGCGGGAGGATCGCTATGAACCCTAAATCCCAATCGAATTCCGCGCGCGTAACGCGCCGAACCTTTTCCGCGGCTTTGGGCGCCGGCATCGTCACCGGTGTCGCACCCTTTAATATCGTCCGCGCTCAGGGCGGCCCGCTCAAAGTCGGCGTTCTCCTGCCGCGCTCAGGTTTCGAGGCCGGTATTGGTGAGGACTGTCAGCGCGGTGTCGACATTGCGCCAGCGATCTTCAAGTCGCTGGGCCTGCCGGAGCTGACGATCATCAACGGCGACACCGAATCGAATGTGGACACGGCGCGTGCGCGGGCCGAAAAGCTGATCGGCGAGGGTGCGCAGGCTTTGGTCGGTTCATTCGATTCCGGCCAATCTTCCGCGATTGCGCAGGTGGCCGAACAGAAAGGTATTCCGTACGTCATCAATATCGCGGCGGCGCCGCAGATCACGGAGCAGGGCTATAAGTTCGTGTTCCGGAATTTCCCGACCGCGCCGATGATTCTGCGTGACGCCTTTACCGACCAGAAGACGGTGTTTGCCGAAGTCGGCGCGGCGCCAAAGTCGGTCGTGTTCATGCACGTAAACGATACTTTCGGCACCGCCATGAGCAAGGGCATCGGCGCGGTGATGCCGAAGTTCAACATGCCGTACACAATCGCCGAAGAGATCGCTTACGATCCGACGGCGCGCGATCTGTCCGTCGAGGTCGCGAAGGCTAAAGCAACGAATGCCGATGCGCTTCTGGTTGTCAGCCGACTGAGCGACGCAATGCTGCTGACACGGGAACTCGTCAAACAGCGCTGGACGCCGCAGGCGATCCTCAGCATGGGCCCGGGCTTTTACGAGGACCAGTACATCAAGACGCTGGGCAAGTATGCCGACGGGCCGATCAACTTCGCGCCCTGGTACGACCCGCACAAGAAGCTCACCAAAGTGCTTCATGACGAGCTCGCGAAGCACCATCCCGGCGTCAACCTCAATACCAACCACGTCTTCACCTTTGAGGCGTTGCTGGTCGTCGCCGACGCTTTCAAGCGTGCCGCCTCGACCGATCCAAAGGCGCTGGCTGACGCTATTCGCGCGACCAACATCACCAACAACGTCAGCATCGGACCGGGCATCCAGTTCGATGCCAAAGGGCAGAACGACAAGGTGAGGCAAGGGGCGTTTCAAAACCGCGGCGGCAAACTTGTCACCGTGGCGCCGCCGGAGGCTGCGGAAGGCAAGGCGCAGTGGCCGATGCCGGCGTATCAGAGCCGCAGCTAAGTCCGTTCAGTGGGATTCGACGTCTATCTCAACGTCGTTGTCGGCGGGGTTTTGACCGGGCTTGTTTACGGCCTGTTGGCGCTCGGGCTTTCGGTCATTTTCGGGGTGGTGCGGGTCGTTAATTTCGCCCACGGCGAGATGATGACAATCGCTATGTTCATCGCGGTGGTCTTGTTCTCCGCGTTTCACCTTGATCCGCTGATCCTGCTGGTGCCGATCGCCGCGGTGATGTTCGTGTTTGGCTACGTTTTGCAGATCGGCCTGATCAACCCCTTTATCAGGCGGGCCGAGCACACGCAGTTCCTGTTGCTGGTGGCTCTCGGGCTCATCATCGCCAACAGCCTCTTGATCGTCTTCGGCCCGGACGCTCGCTCGGTGCAGACCTCCTACGCGCTCGACAGCGTCCAGATCGGCCCGTTGATTGTCGACACTTCGAAAGTCTACGCCGGCTTGGCCGCGATCGCGTTCACCGCGGGGTTGTTCGTCTTCTTTCGTTTTACTCTTATCGGCAAGGCGATCCGCGCCTGCGCCGATAATTTCACCGGCGCGCAGGTCGTCGGCCTCGACGTGAAGCGCCTCTACGCGCTCACCTTCGGTCTCGGCGCAGCATGCGTCGGCGCTGCCGGCACCATGCTCACTTTGCTCGTTGACGCGACCCCGATGCTCGGGCCGAGCTACACGCTCCTCGCGTTCGTTATCGTCATTACCGGCGGCCTTGGCTCGATGCCCGGCGCGCTCCTTGGCGGCGTTCTTGTCGGCGTCACCGAGGCGTTGGCTGGACTTCTGTTCACCCCATCCGCCAAGAGCATGTTTGCTTTCGCCATCCTCGTTCTGGTGCTGCTGTTTCGGCCGCAAGGGCTGCTCGGCAAGAGGCTGGCATGATTGCGCGATTGAGTGCCGGCCTGTCGAGCCGCGGCGCCGTTCTGCTTGCGGCCCTGTTCGTCGTTTTTCTGGCCGCGCCTCTATTCGTCAACGACTATCTGCTCACCGTTCTCATTCTAATCTTCTACTTCGCTTATGCCGGCCAGGCCTGGAACATCATGATGGGCTTCGCCGGGCAGCTGTCACTCGGTCACGCGATCTATATCGGCTTCGGCGCTTACGTTACGGCGACATTGTTTATCCGTCTTGGCGTCAGTCCCTGGCTCGGTTTGTTCGCCGCTATTCCGGTCGCCGCAGCCTGCGGCGCAATCATCGGATTCCTGGCTTTCCGCTTTCGCGTCGCCGGCGTCTACTTCGCGATCTTGACCATCGCCTTTGCCGAATTCGCCCGTATCGGCTTCGACCATTTGGATTTCGTCAACGCCTCGGGCGGGTTGTTCCTCCCGGTCAAGCAATACGCCCACAACGATCCGTGGCAGATGCGCGGCGACCCGCGGATGTTCTATTACATCATCCTGTTCGCGACGGCGCTGATCTTTGTCTTATGCCATCTGCTCGTCCGCAGCCGGGTCGGCTATTTCTGGCTCGCGATCCGCGAGGATGAGCAGGCGGCGCGCGCCACCGGCATCGATACCTTTCGTTACAAGATGTACGCGGTGATGGTGTCCGCCGCGGCGACCTCGTTTGCCGGCGTGTTCTACGCGTTTTACTACAACAACCTTTTTCCCGAGCAGGTCTTCAGCATCTCGCGCTCGATCGAGATCATTCTCGGTCCGATCATCGGCGGCGTCGGGACGTTGTTTGGTCCGATCCTCGGCGCATTTGTGCTAACCGGCCTCGCCGAGGCGCTCAACTCCGCAATGACCTCTGTCGGCATCGAACTGCCTGGGGCGACGCAGGTGTTTTACGGCGTGTGCCTCCTCGTCGTGGTGGCAGCGCTGCCGGACGGCGTCTGGCCCCCCCTGGCGCGGCGGCTTGGCGTGAGTGCGAGCAAGAAATGACGAGCCCGCTGCTCAAACTCAGCGCAGTCAGCAAGCGCTTTCGCGGGCTTGTCGCGGTCGATCAGGTCAGCTTCGCGGTGCAGCCCGGCGAGATATTCGCCGTGATCGGTCCCAACGGCGCTGGCAAGACCACACTCTTCAACATGATCGCCGGCGCTATGGCCCCGGACGGCGGGTCGATCACGTTCGCCGGCCGACCAATCCATGGATTGCCCGCGGATGCGGTCTGCCGGCTCGGGCTGGCGCGCACATTTCAGATTGTGCGGCCGTTTCCGGCGTTGAGCGTCGAGGACAACGTCACCATCGGCGCGCTGCAGCGCCATCACGATGTCGAAGCCGCACGCGCACGAGCGCGGATGCTGCTACAGCAGCTCGACCTCTTCGAGAAACGGCACCGCATCGCCGCTACGTTGACCTTGCCGGACCGCAAACGGCTCGAGGTTGCCCGCGCGCTTGCGACCGAACCGCAACTGTTGCTGCTCGACGAAGTGATGGCGGGGCTGCGACCGACCGAGACCGACCGCATGGTCGCGATCCTGCACGCGCTAAACCGCGACAGCGGATTGACCATCCTGTTGATCGAGCACGTGATGCGCGCGGTCATGGCGCTTGCTTCGCACGTCCTCGTGCTTGACCACGGCACGGCAATCGCCTCGGGGCTGCCCGATGTGGTGGTCCGCGATCCGGCGGTGGTGCAATCCTATCTCGGCGCTGAAGCGATATGATCCTGCGCGTCGAAAACCTCGATGTGTTCTACGGCGACGTTCAGGCGCTCGATACGGTGTCGCTGGAGATCGAGGAAGGCGCCATCGTTGCGATCGTCGGCGCCAATGGCGCCGGCAAGACGACTCTGATCCGCTCGCTTGCCGGAATGCTGCCGCAGGCGCACGGACGTGTTGTGTTTCGCGACACCGATATTTCACGTTGGCCGAGCCATCGCATCTGCGACCTCGGACTCGGTCAGGTTGCCGAAGGCCGGCAAGTGTTTCCAACGCTTTCCGTGGCCGAGAACCTCGACATCGGCGGCATGCTGCCGCGAGCCCGGGCGCAGCGGGTCAGGAACCGCGAGCGCGTGCTGTCGATGTTTCCGGTGCTGGCCGAGCGGTCGCGGCAGCCGGCCGGCACGCTGTCCGGCGGCGAGCAGCAGATGCTCGCAATCGGGCGCTGCCTGATGGGAGCGCCGCAGCTGATCATGTTCGATGAACCCTCGCTCGGGCTCGCGCCCAACATCGTTCACGGGGTGCTAAAAACGATCCGCGAACTCAATCGCGAGGGGATCACCTGTCTACTGGTCGAGCAAAACGTGGTGCTGTCGTTGAAGCTCGCGAGCCGCGCCTATGTGCTGGAAAACGGGCGTGTGACCTTGTCAGGGACCGGCACTGAATTGTTAGCTGACGACCGCGTGCGCAGCGCCTATCTTGGTCTGTAGCAGCGCACCGCCTTGTCCTGCGGCGATCCGCAGTAGGCGGCTCGCGGCAGCGGCGGGCGCTTTCAGCCGACCGCGAGCGTTTCGAGGACCGGCCCCTGCTCCCTGAGCTGCAGACGATAGAAGGCGGCGTAACGGCCGCCTTTGCGCAGGAGCTCGTCATGGCGGCCGGATTCGACCACCGCGCCGTCCTGTACCACAAGGATGTTGTCGGCGTGCATGATGGTGGCGAGCCGGTGCGCGATAACCAACGTCGTGCGCCCTTTGCGCAGTTCCGCGATCGCCTCCTGCACGTGGCGCTCTGATTCGGAATCCAGAGATGCGGTCGCCTCGTCGAGCAGAATAATGGGTGCGTTTTTGATCAGCGCGCGGGCAATGGCGATGCGCTGGCGCTGGCCGCCGGAAAGCTGCATGCCGTGTTCGCCGACGGGCGTGTCGTAACCGCCCGGAAAGCCAAGGATGAAGTCGTGAGCGTGCGCCGCTTTGGCGGCTGCGACGATCTCCGCCTCGCTGGCGCCGACCCTGCCGAGCCCAATGTTCTCGCGGATCGTTCCGCGGAACAGTTGAACGATTTGCCCGACATAGGCGATCTGCCGGCGTAGCGAGCCGCGCGACACGGTGGCGATGTCCTGGCCGTCGATCAGGATGCGGCCGGACTCGATATCATAGAAGTGCAGGATCAGATCGAGCACCGTCGATTTGCCGCCGCCCGACGGGCCCACCAGCGCCGTCAGTTTGCCAGGCTGGGCTAGAAAGCTCATGTCGCGCAGCACCGGTGCGCCGGGACGATAGGCGAAGTTCACGTCGGCGAATTCGAGGCGTCCGGTTGTGAGCTTGAGCGGCGGGCGGTCGTCGTCGTCGGGCTCGCCCGCCGGGCTGTCGATGACCTCGTAAAGGACGCGGACGCCGACGAGATTGTTGTTGAAGTCGATGTTGAGCCGCGCCAGCCGCTTGGCCGGCTCGTAGGCGAGCAGAAACGCCGCCAGAAAAGAGATGAACTCGCCCGGCGTCGCGCCGCCCGCGATCACGCGGTAGCCGCCATACATCATTGCCAGCGCAATCGAAGAACCGCCAAGCGTCTCCATCAGCGGACTGGCGCGATAGGCGACGCGCGCCATCTTATTCGCCTGACGCTCGACCCCGGTCACGCTTTCGGCGAGTCGCCGCCGCATCTCGTCCTCGAGCGAGAAGGCTTTGACCATGCGGATGCCTTGCAGAGCTTCCTGCATGGTTTCGATGATGCGCGTGGTCCCGGTAAACTGCATCTGCGCGATGTTGCGGACCCGACGGATCAGCTTGCGCAGGAACAGCAACGCCGGCGGTGCCACCAGCAAGCCGGCGATCGACATCACCGGGTCCTGGATCACCATCACCACACAGAGCCCGATGAGCGACATCAGATCGCGGCCGATGGCGGTGATCATCAGATTGATCACCTGGGCCACGGCGTTGGCGCCGGTGGTGAGCCGGGCGACGAACTCCGACGAATGGCGGTCGGCGAAGAAGCCGATATTTTCCCGCAACAGCTTGTCGAACATGCGCTGCTGGTTCTCGGCGACGATGCGGTTGCCGATCGAAGAAAGCATCACCGCCGCGCCGTAATGCGCCAGCCCTCTGGTCGCGAAGATCACCATGGTGACGAGGCCGATGATGATGATGCCGCGGATATCACGATCGACGTAAGCCTCGTTGGTCATCGTGCCGAGCAGGTAAGCGCTGAGCGCCGTGCCGGCGGCTGCGACCCCCATCAATGAGAAGGCAACCGCATAGCGCGGCCAGTGCGCAAAGGCTTCGTCAACGAGCAAACGGCGCGCTAACGCCAACGCGGAGTAAGAGTCGGATGACCCGGCCGTGACAGATTTCATGCGCGATCCGTTAGCGTCCCGCGGGGCCGAGTGCGCGAGGCGCCCCCGCGCGTTCAATGCCCCGAAGGGGCGGATTTTTCAAGCTATTTTCGGCGTGGCAAGGGCCGCTCGGAACCCGTTGCCGCTAGTCTCGTGGGCGCGAGTGTGTTGCCTTGATCGGGCTGTTTCGGCCGGCGCGTCATCAGCGCGCGCTCCCAAGCAAGCGCATGGCCGACGATCGTGGACAGATCATCGAAACGCGGCTCCCAGCCCAGCTTGGCACGAGCCTGCTGGGAATTTGCAACAATGCGGGCAGGATCGCCGGCGCGTTGCGGAGCGATGTCGACTTTGAAATCGACGCCGGAGACGCGCTTGACCATGTCGACAACTTCGAACACCGAGAAGCCGTGCCCGTAGCCGCAATTCAGCGTCAGGGACTCCCCGCCGGCGCGCAAGTAGCGAAGCGCAGCCGAATGCGCGCGGACAAGATCGCAGACGTGGATGTAGTCGCGGATGCAAGTGCCGTCAGGCGTCGGGTAGTCGGTACCGAAAACGTCCATCTTTGGACGCAGCCCCAACGCCGTCTCGGCTGCGACCTTGATAAGATGGGTGGCGGCCTTGCTGGTTTGCCCGCTACGGCATTGCGGGTCAGCGCCGGCGACATTGAAATAGCGCAGGACCACGTGGTGCAGACCGTAGGCGCGGCCGGCGTCGCGCAACATGATTTCGCTCATAAGCTTCGACCACCCATAGGGCGAGATCGGCAGCGTCGGCGTATCTTCCTTCACTGGGATCTCGACGGGATTGCCGTATACGGCGGCGGTCGAAGAAAAGATGAAATAGCGTACGCCGTTGTTTACGGCGCATTCGATGAGAGCGCGCGAGTTAACGGTATTATTGCGGTAGTACTCTAGCGGATCGCGTACCGAGTCAGGAACAACAATGGAAGCGGCGAAGTGGATGATGGCTTCGACGTTGTGCTCGCGAGCCAGTTTGGCGACCAGCGCCTGGTCGCCGGTGTCGCCGATGATGAGTGGTGCGCCCTTCGGCACGGCCCAGTCATAACCGGTGGAGAGGTTATCGAGCACGATGACAGGTTCGCCGGCATCGAGTAGCTCAAGCACCATATGGCTGCCGATATAGCCGGCTCCGCCGGTAACGAGGACCGTCATTGTTTCGACCTTTTCTCAGCGCGATGGGGCTTACCCCAACTTGATGAAGGCGCCGTTAGCCAACCCTTCTGTTAGCTGGCAGACGCTGTGGCAAGCGCCCGGCGGGCCGCAGCGAGAACTTCCTGCGGCGTGAGGTCGCGCATGCAGCGGTGATGACCGACCCGGCATACCGGTTTGTGGCATGGCCGACAGTCTAGTTTGCCTTTTGCCTGCATCACCGCAGCGAGCGGATTGAGCGGCGCCCAGTGCCAGGGACTGGTCGGACCGAAGATGCCGATCGAGGGTGTGCCGAGGGCCGCGGCTACGTGGAGGAGGCCCGAATCATTGGAGACCGCTATCGAAGCTGCGGCGAGTGCAAAAATGGCTTCGCGCAAATCATTGCCGGTGAGGTCCCGGGCGTCGCTGTCGCCGACGATCTCAGCTGCCAGAGGCTTTTCGTCGGGGCCGCCCAACACCCAAACAGCGAAGCCGTCGCTGAGAAGATGGCGCGCCAATTCGGCATAAGCCGTGCCGGGCCAGCGCTTCGAAGGTCCGACGGCGCCAGGGGCAAACGCTACGACCGGTCGCCCATCGTCCATCAAGCCGCGGCGATTGCGCCACGCTGCCACCTTTGCAGCCGCAACTTTCAGCCGCGGGAGCGGCCAGCTATCGCGCAGCTTGGCACCGCGCGGCAGAGCCAGCATGGCGCAGCGATCCACCATCCGCGGCAATTTGCGCTCCCCGAAACGCAAGTCGTTGAGCAGAATCAATCGACCTTCGCCAAAAAAGCCCACACGCTCGGGAATGCCGGCGAGAAATGGCGCAAGCGCCGATTTCCAGGTCCGCGGCATGACCAGCGCTGTGCCGTAGCCTTCGCGCCTAAAGCGCTTGGCGAGCGCATTCTGCTGCGCGAGAGCGAGCCGGCTGCGTGGCAGATCCCAGACGATGGTTTGTCTCAGCCCGGGCATATAATCGGCTAGCGGCGCGCACAATGAAGTCGCGAGAACGTCCACCGGGCGATCGGGGTAACGCTCGCGCAACAGTGTCACCACCGAGTGGCAGCGCACGAAATCGCCGATCCACATGTAGGGCACGAGCAGAATGGGGCTGCCTGCAACCCGTTGAGCTTCGTGCTCGGCCAAAGGTATAGTTGAACTTTCGTTCATTTGTATTGATGAATTCACATTCATTTTATAGAAGAAAGGCTCACCGACTCGCCGTCGCCGCTAAGGAGGAGTGTTGCTTCAGGCAGGAGACTGGGGCAAACGGGGAGCGGCGGCAACCTTCATGCGGTGTCACGGCGTCGATGTTGTTGGTCACCGGCGGGGCCGGCTTCATCGGATCGAACGTGGTGGCAAGCCTTAACGAGGCCGGGCGTGGCGACATTGCCGTCAACGATATTCTCGGCAGCGACGGCAAATGGCGCAATCTTGCCGGACGGCATCTCGCCGAATTCGTTCCGCCGGCCGATCTGTTGCGCTGGCTTGAGGGGCGCAAACTCGAGGCCATTGTCCACCTCGGCGCTATTTCCTCGACTACTGCCACCGACGCCGATTTCCTCATGGAAACCAATTTTCGGCTCTCGCTGCGTCTGTTCGATTGGTGTGCTGCGACCCGCACGCCGTTCATCTACGCCTCCTCGGCCGCTACCTACGGCAACGGCGGCGCGGGCTTTTCCGACGATTGGTCGCCCGGCGCGCTCGACCGGCTCAAGCCATTGAACCTCTACGGCTGGACCAAGCATCTGTTTGATCTCGCCGTCGTCGAACGCGCTGCACGCAGGGACAAAATGCCGCCGCAATGGGCCGGGCTTAAATTCTTCAACGTTTTCGGTCCTAACGAATACCACAAAGGCGAGATGATGAGTCTCGTGGCCAAACGATTCGATGAGGCCAAGGCCGGCAAGCCGATCCGGCTATTCAAATCGTACCGCGCCGGGGTCGCCGACGGCGAGCAGAAGCGCGACTTCATCTACGTGGATGATGCGGTCGCCGTGGTGCGCTGGCTGCTTGAGACACCCTCAGTATCGGGTATCTTCAACGTCGGCACCGGTAAAGCACGCAGCTTCCGCGACCTCATGACGGCTATGTTAGTGGCGCTCGGCCGAGAGCCGAACATCGAGTACATCGAAATGCCGGAATCGATCCGCGATGCTTATCAATATTTCACGCAGGCCGAGACCGAAAATCTGCGCCGCGCCGGCTTCAATGCCGACTTCGCCACTCTGGAAGACGGGGTCAAGCAGTACGTGAATGGCTTTCTTGATCGCGCCGATCGCTATCGGTGAGGGTCGCGGGCGGACGGGGCAACAGCATGTTCGACTTCGAAGAAGCCCTGCGGCTCATCGGCAACCAGACCATTCTTTGTATCGGCGACGTCATGCTCGACGATTTCGTCTATGGCGACGTCACGCGCATTTCTCCGGAGGCGCCGACACCGGTTCTGAAGGTCAAACACAACACTGTCGAGATCGGCGGCGCCGGCAATGTGGCCCGCAATATCGCAGCGCTCGGCGCACAGTGCATTTTCGTCGGCCTGGTCGGTGACGACGAGGCCGGCCAGATTCTGCATAACGCGCTGGCCAAGCTCGGATCGATCGTCCCCGAACTCGTGGTCGATGACGCGCGGCAAACCACGCGCAAGGTCCGTTTCGTTTCCGAACACCACTCGACCCATTTGATGCGTGCTGATTGGGAGACCGAGACTGAGGCAAGCGCGGACAGCCAGTCGGCGATGATCGCGTGCGTCGAAGCCGCGATGCCCAAGGCCGGCGCGGTGGTTCTGTCTGACTATGCCAAGGGAGCCCTCAGCCCACGCGTCATTCGTGCCGTCATTGAAAAGGCGCGACAGCTGGGGAAGCCGGTTGTCGTCGACCCGAAGGGGCACGACTACCGCGTCTATCACGGCGCGACGCTGATCACTCCTAACAGCAAAGAACTGGCAGCGGCGGTCCACCGGCCGATCGGCAATGAAGCGGAGATTGCCGCGGCCGCCGCCGAGATCGCCCATATGGTCGGCAGCGAAGCCGTCCTCGTCACCCGCAGCGAAGAGGGAATAAGTCTTCACGTGGAAGGCTCGGCGCCGATCCATGTTCCGGCATACCCGGTCAAAGTTCGCGACGTCTCAGGCGCTGGGGATACCGTTGCGGCGGTGATGGCAGTGCTGCTCGCAATCAAAACCCCCTACGAATTCGCCATGCGTGCAGCCAATGCCGCCGCCGCGGTTGTGGTCGGCAAACGCGGCACGGCAACAGTTGCTCTTGCCGAATTGCGCAGCCGCATTCTTCCGGCCGCTTCCCTCGCGCCCGAAGAGAAAATCGTGTTCGATTGGTCGGTTCTCGATGAGCGGCTCGGAGAATGGCGCGGCCGCGGGATGCGCGTCGGCTTCACCAATGGCTGCTTTGATCTTCTCCATCGCGGTCATATTAAATTGCTGGCGGAGGCGCGGGCTGCCTGCGACCGGCTGGTGGTCGGGCTCAATAGCGATGCCTCGACGGCGCGGCTCAAAGGTGCAGGCCGGCCGATCAATCCCGCCGAAGGTCGCGCCGAAGTGCTCGCGGCGCTGGAAGCCGTCGATCTCGTGGTCGTCTTCGAAGACGATACGCCGCTCGAACTGATCAAGCGCGTAAGGCCCGCCGTGCTGGTCAAGGGCGCCGACTACCGGCTCGATGAGGTGGTCGGCCGTGAACTGGTCGAGGCGGCGGGGGGCGCCGTCCTTCTCGTCGATCTCGTGCCGGGCCACTCGACCACGGGCCTGGTGCGTCGCTCAGTCGAATCTGCCGAACCGCGGATCCGATCGACCAGTCCTGCCGGGGCAAAGTGACCAAATGACCGCCGCCACGATGCTCGCTGGCTTTGATCGCCAGCGCTTGGCCAAAGTTGCCGATTGGCTGGCGGTTGGCGTGGCGGTGACGCTGCCATGGTCAACGACTGCGACCGGCATTTTCATTGCCGGGTGGCTGATCGTGATCCTCGCCACCTTGAATATCGGGGCCCTCCGGCAGAACTTGGCGACCGCGGCGGGCCTGCTACCGGTGTTGCTCTGGGTGCTGGCGGCGATCGGCATGCTGTGGGCTGACGTTACTTGGGTCGAACGCCTCGGCGGTCTCGGCAAATTCCACCGGCTGCTTATTATTCCTTTGCTGTTCATGCAGTTCCGGCGTTCTGAGAACGGCATCTGGGTTCTGTATGGATTTTTCGCCTCGGTGGTTGCCTTGCTGCTGGTCTCTTGGGGCCTCGCGCTCATTCCTGGTCTGCCGTGGCGTGGGCGGATGGTGGGTGTGCCGACCAAGGACTACATTTTTCAAAGTGCAAACTTTCTGATCTGCATATTTGCGCTCCTTGGTTTTGCCGCGGACAGGGCGCGAAAGCGGCTATGGCGCCCGACCGCCGGGTCCCTTGCGCTCGCCTTGTTTTTCCTCGCCAACATCTTTTTTGTGGTAACCAGCCGCACGGCTCTGCTTGTCGCTCCGGTGCTGCTGCTTCTATTGGGGTGGCGCGAATTTGGCTGGAAAGGCTTGCTGGGCACCGGATTACTAGGTGCCACCGTTGGTATCGCGATTTGGTTCGGTTCGCCCTACCTGCACGAGCGATTGGTGACGTCGGTGCAGGAGCTTCAGCAATATCGCTCGAGCGACGCCGCCAATTCGACCGGCCTGCATCTCGAGTTTCTGAGAAAGTCGCTCTTATTCGTCGAAACGGCGCCAATCATCGGTCATGGCACTGGTTCGATTCCGGAACAGTTCCGCGAGGCGGCCGTGGGCGAAGCAGGCGCTTCGGCCGTACTCTCCGCCAATCCGCACAATCAGATTCTTGCCGTCGGAGTTCAGCTCGGCCTGATTGGCGTGGCCGTGCTCGTGGCGATGTGGATCGCGCATTTCCAGTTGTTTTACGGCGATGGACTGAACGCCTGGTTCGGGATGATCGTGGTCGCGCAGAACGTCGTATCCTCGCTGTTTAACTCGCACCTGTTCGACTTCACCTCAGGCTGGCTCTACGTCTTCGGTGTCGGCGTAATCGGCGGGATGGTTTTGCGGGAGCGGGATTTAGCCTGAACAAGTGCCGCGAGGCCGGTGCGGGTATCGTGCGCCGGCTGCCAGCCCGCGGCGAGGAGCTTGCCGGGATCCACGCGAAGATTGCCGCCCAGGCGATCCCATAGATCGTCTCGGCCCATCAAGCGCAGCGGAATCTCTACATAACTCGCCGGCATCGGGATGATTAGCGGCCATCGGCCCTGCGCCTGTCGCAGCGTTGCCAGCACGTCCGGAAGCCGCAGCGGGATGCCCGGATCGGCAACGACATAAGTTTCACCTTTCGCGGCCGCAGCCGAGAGCACAAAGCTCAGCGCGGAGGTGAAGTTATCGATCCCGAGAAGCGAGCGGCGGTTGACAAAATCCTTGACGGGAAGTGGCCAAGGCGAGAGCGCCGCTCGCAACAACAGCGCAAAATTTCCCCTCACCTCCGGGCCATAAAGTAAAACCGGCCGCAGAATAGTGAATGGAACGCCGGCGGCGCGTACCGCCGCTTCGGCGGCAAGCTTCGTCCGACCATAGGCGTCGCAGGGCGCCGGCTCATCGCGCTCCGTCAAGGCGTGGTCCGCTGCAGGCCCGCTCTGGGCCCGAATCGAGGACACAAATACGAAATGCCTGACGCCGGTTTGCGCAGCGGCGGCCGCAAGCTTTGCCGTCGCCAGTAGATTGACGCGATCGTAGAGCTCAGGCGCCATGCTCCGGCCGGCATGTGCAATGCCGGCAAGATGTATCACCTGATCGACCCCTTCGAGCAGCGGGCGCCAGTCGAAATCTTCCGACAAATCCGGATGCCGCATGAGTTCGACGTCCGGGGGGAATGCGGGCTCGGGTTGCTGCCGCACCGCGGCGCGAAGCGCATAGCCGCTTTGCGCCAGGGCCGCTATCGCTGCGCGGCCGAGAAAACCGGACGCGCCGGTCACCAGAAGCCTGTTCACAGCTTAGACCCCGTCAAAGCGAGCCTCGCGACGTGCGGCACAGCGCCGAAAGTATCGGTCAAGCGATACCACGAACGGGCCGCACCGAACCACGCTTGGCGGCTAATACAACGGCTCCAACAGCCCGCTGTTGCCGGGGCTTTTCGTACCGCCCATCAGGTCAAACTGTGAATAGGTCTGCGCGCCACAGCCGTCTGTCGCCACAGCATAGCGATTTTCAACGATCTCTTTTTGTTTGATGAACAGGGCATAGGTAAGGTGCCGTCCTTTGTCCTGAAAGCGCACGCAAGTGAGCCAGCTCCAGCCCTTGACCGAATGAACCCAGCGATACTCAGATATTTCAAATGCGTCGTACGACGCATAATCTTTGAACGAGCTTTTGATGTGGTCGGCTACCAGGGCATTGAACGTTGGGTCCGGGCCCGATGCTGGCGCGTCTTCCGCTGGTAAGGAAAGGGCGCTGCAGCCGAGCAAAAAGAACGGCAGCAGAAGCGCCGCATAGGCGGCGTTCTGCAAGGACCTGCAGGTGACGTGACGTTGCTTTGGGACCAACCTGGTAATCCTCGCTCGTCCGTTCCGGTCGGGCGGCTTACTGAACATTCGTCCAAAGCAATTAAACGCCCATTAGCAAATCCTTGATGCCCGAGAGGATAGAAGCTCCGGGTTCGCATTTCGGGGCATCAGGCAGACACAGTGCTGCCATGAACGCTCGCCTTATCGGGTCAAGGTTTGAGACTGATTTAGCGGCCGGCATGATCCAGCGGTTTTTTGCGCCAACTTTAGGGCTCCTGATCGGCTTGGCTCTCGGCTCTTGCGCCCCCTTTGCCGCTACCGTCTCCGATCATTGGCCGACCTGGGCTGGCGGTATGCCGAAAGATGTCCCGCCGCGGCCGGGCGCCCCTGGTTACGATGAGTTCCTTAAACATCAGCAAGGCAAGGATGTGACGCCCGCTGCTGCCCCTGGAGAGAATGCCAATGCGCAAGCGGCGCCTCCCAGCGCTCAGCCGGCCAACAACCAAGGCTCGGCGCAGGGCGGCTTATATTAGGCGTCAGCCGCGATGACGAACGCCGTTCACGCGACGCCGGCGCGCAAAAGATCGTGGAAGTGCACAATGCCGACCGGTCGTTCCATATCCACCACAATAAGGGCAGTGATCTTCGACGCATTGAGTAATTGAAGCGCCTCGCCGACCAGCTGATCGGGCCGTGCGGTTTTCGGCGACGCCGTCATGATCTTCTCGACTGGCGCCTGCAGCAAATCGACGCCCATGTGACGGCGCAAATCGCCATCGGTAATGACGCCAGCAAGCTTGCCCTCGGCGTCAGTCACGGCGACGCAACCGAAACCCTTGGCGGACATTTCAACGATCGCCTCCGACATTAAGGCTCCCCGCGCGATCAAGGGGACGGCCGGCCCGGGATGCATGACATCGCGGATGAACTTCAATGCCGCGCCAAGCTTGCCGCGTGGATGAAACACGCCGAAATCGACCGCGGTGAAGCCGCGGCTTTCAAGGAGAGCGATCGCCAGCGCATCGCCGAGAGCGAGTTGCATCAGCGATGACGTCGTGGGCGCGAGATTGTGCGGACAAGCTTCGCGCGTCTCCGGCAGTACCATGGTGATATCGGCCGCCTTGCCCAGCGTACTGTCGGCATTAACGGTGACGGCTATGAGGCTGATGCCGAACCGGCGGGAATAGTTGATCAGGTCTTTGAGCTCTTCGGTCTCGCCGGACCACGACAACGCCAACATCACGTCGTCTGAGGTGATCATGCCAAGATCGCCGTGGCTCGCATCGGCGGCGTGCACGAAAAAAGCCGGCGTTCCGGTTGAGGCCAGCGTCGCAGCGATTTTTCGGCCGACGTGCCCCGACTTGCCCATGCCGGTGACGATCACGCGCCCACGCGCGCGCCGAATCGTGTCGACGGCGGCGACGAAGTCAGCTCCCAACGCATCGGAGATCGCCGCTGCAAGCGCGGCCAAGCCCTCGCGGTCGGTCTCGAGCGTGCGCAGCGCCGAGGCAATGAACGCGTGCGTAACCGGCTTTCGGACTTTGGCGTCCACCGAACTCATTCGCGTTAGTCCCCAACAAAGCTTACGAACGCGACCATAAAGCCGCAACGGTCGGAGGTTTACTTCTTTTCCCAGGCGGCGAATGCTTCAGCGAAGGCCTGGTCCCCGGGCGGGCCCTTCTCCATCGCCAAAATGGCGCGGCCACCCGTCGTGTAGACAATCGGTATATCGAACCAGGGGCGCTCCTTGAGCAGTTGTACGTTCCGCTGCACGTCGGATTCTACCGCGGAAAGCCCAACGAGAAAAAACCCGTTCGTCACCTTGACTGCAAGTCCGGCAAGCGGAGTGCCGCGCGCCTGCTCGGACTGCTTCATAAGGATACCGGGTACGTTGGCGATGCCGCCGCCGGGAAAATCAGGCGGCAGTTTGAACATGATCTCAATCGTGTGACTTGCCGGCAGAGCTTGATCGGTATTGCGGCGGAGCGACCAGGTTACGGCCATTTTGCGGTCAGGAATTTCTATGTCTGCACGCACCGCGAGCTCCGGTGCGAGTCCCGGGCCGGGCGAAACCGTTTCGGTGCGCCAGATGGCAGAACCTACGCTGCGCTTACCTTGCGGATCGCCCGGATCCTCCTCATAGAGCACAACGCGCTGTGCAACCGCCGGCGCGGTGGTCTGGCTGCCCTGGGTGCCCGCAGCCGGTGCCTGACCGGCACTTTGCTCCTGCGGCACCCGGCCAGAGAATTTCGGCTGCTGTGTCGGTGCCGTCGGAGTCTGGACCGGCGGTTTCGTGCCAAAGTGGGCGTAGCGCTGGTAGACCCCGGTGATGTTGGACCATTGCCAGGCCAACGTCGCGCCGACGCCCGCGAGGATGATTACGCCGACCACGATGGCGACAAGCGTAACTACACCACCATGTGAGCGCGGGACGTAATGCTGGTCATCTCCTGTCGCGGCATACGGCTGGTGCCGCGCGGATAGTGGCGGCAAGGTGCCCTCGTGCTCGAACTCGGGAAACGATTCGCGGCCGTCCGGCTCCTCATGAGCAGGCGTTCGAATCTTCCGCTTCGACTTCCGGCTCGAAATCGCGCGCGAGAGGTGGTGGGCCTTCTTCGGTCTGGGGCCAGGAGGGCGGCACAGCCCGTCCATAAGAATCGCGCGTGTCGCGGGCGGCCTGCGCCGACTTTGCCGTAGCGGCGCCGAGGTCGTGAACCTCGTTTGCCACCTCGCGAAAGCCCTTTATGCTTTCCCGCGGCCGCGAGGACGTTCGCGCTCCCAACAACCGCTCGCGGGCGCTTTGCGAGGGAACATCGGGGGGCGGCGCGTCAGCCCCGGTCATCGTGGCTGGTCCCGGCGATTGAGGCACGTTTCGCCGCGCCTCGCTGCGTCCAATGTCTGCCGGCGAGATCGAGCGCTCACGCAGAGGCGGTGGTGGGCCAACACGCGGTTCGCGCACTTCCGCGCGTGATTTGCGTGCCGCATCAGCTTCCACTTTGCGGACCGCATCTTCGAGGGCGAGACGTTCTTTGGTGATGTCTGATTCAGGCAGCGCGGGTTCAAGAGAGCGCAACTGCGCAACCAATGCGCTGCGGGCTCGTTCGTACAGGGCCCGGCGAGCTTCTCCAGTGTTCGTCTCAAGCCCTTCCACGGCACGGGCGATGAGTGGAAAATAGTCAGTCATTTATTTAGCTTACGCTTGCCCGCGATGCTTTTCATCTTGATTCACATCTCGAACGGGTTCTGCATCAGAATGGTGTCTTCGCGTTCCGGACTGGTCGACAAGACGGCCGTGGAACAGCCGATCAGTTCCTCCAGCCGACGTACGTATTTGATGGCTTGGGCGGGCAAATCGGCAAAGGACCGTGCCCGGGCGGTTCCCTCGCGCCAGCCGTCAATGGTCTCGTAAATCGGTTCGACCTGGGCCTGGGCGTGCTCGCTCGCGGGAAGATAGTCAATCTCTCGGCCGTCCAAGCGATAGCCGATGCAGACCTTGATCTCATCGAAGCCGTCAAGAATATCGAGCTTCGTGAGGGCAAGGCCCTGGATGCCACTGGTGCGGACGCTTTGCCGCACCAAAACCGCATCGAACCAGCCACAGCGTCGCGGCCGCCCGGTTACCACGCCAAATTCCCTGCCGCGCTCGCCCAATGTTCGGCCGATCTCATTTTTTTGCTCGGTTGGAAAAGGCCCGGAGCCGACCCAGAGTCGTATAGGCTTTGCAAATGCCGAGGACGTATCCGATGGCGTTCGGACCCAGTCCCGATCCGGTTGCGGCTTGAGCGGCAACCGTGTTCGAAGAGGTCACATACGGATAGGTACCATGATCGACATCGAGGAGCGCGCCTTGCGCGCCTTCGAACAGGATGCGCTTGCCCTCGCGGCGTTTCTGCTCGAGTAGCGCCCACACCGAGTCCATGTAAGGCAGCACGGACGGTCCTACGCTGACGAGTTCTTTGTGCACCTCATGCCCGTCAATCGGATCGAGGCCTAGACCTTTGCGCAATGCATTATGATGCATGAGCAAGCGTTCGATCTTGCGATCGAGTGTCGCGCCGTCGGCAAGGTCCATAAGCCGGATCGCCCGGCGTCCGACTTTGTCCTCATAGGCGGGCCCGATCCCCCGCCGCGTGGTGCCGATGCTGAGCGCCGCGTTAGCGTTTTCGCGTATCGCGTCGAGCTCTCCATGCAAAGGCAGGATCAATGTCGTGTTCTCAGCAATGCGCAGATTGTCGGGAGTGACATCGATACCCTGTTGCTTGAGCCTGGCAATCTCAGCGAGGAGCGCGTGCGGGTCGAGGACGACGCCATTGCCTATGATCGACAATTTTCCCGGCCGCACGACGCCGGACGGAAGCAGAGACAGCTTGTAGGTGGTCCCGTTGATGACCAAAGTGTGGCCGGCGTTATGGCCGCCTTGGAACCGGACGACAATGTCGGCCTGTTCGGACAACCAATCCACAATCTTGCCTTTGCCTTCGTCGCCCCACTGGGAGCCGACCACGACAACATTTGCCATGAGGAAGTGTCCCCAGGAGACCGAAGAAAAGACCCGCTGGATGCTTGAGTGGATCGGATACCGGCCGCGGCCGCTGTTCCGGATACTGGATGAGGCCTCACGAAGCAAGGCAAAGGGGCGGCGATTCAAGCCGAAAACGCAGCCTAAACAGTTGAATTCCCAGCTAATTAGCTGCCCTTTGGTCTGCGACCCTGTTTTTATAGCGATGGCGCCGCCGCGGCGCCGATTGTCGCAGGCTGATAAGGATCAGTCATGCGGTCAGGGCAGTGGTCGTCCGATGCTGTCCGCGATAGCCCCTACTACAGGGGATTAGCCGGGAATTTAGCTCATGCCGGGAGCGGGCATCGATAATAAGAGCCGCTCGCGCGGCGGGCTGCTCGATCAGCCATATCTGCTTTTGTCGCTCACGTCGCTGTTCTGGGCCGGCAATACCGTAATCGGTCGTTTCATCGTCGGGCACATTCCGCCGATAACGTTTGCTTTCGTCCGCTGGGCAGGCGCCTTCCTGATTTTGTTGCCGTTCGCCGCACTGCCCCTGCTGCGCGATTGGCCAATAATCCGCAAGCACGCGGCGCTGATGACAGTCATCGCTTTGACCGGCTTCTCGGCCTACAACACGATGGCTTATTACGGCCTGCAGTACACAACCGCCATCAACGGGTCATTGCTCCCGTCCATTGGGCCGTTGTTTGTCGCCGTCTGGACATTTGTGCTGTTCGGCGATCGTCTCACATGGCGCCAGGCCTGCGGCATTGCCGTTTCGCTCACCGGCGTCGTTATAATCATCAGTCACGGCAGTCTCGACGTTCTGACCGGCATCGGTATCAATCAGGGCGATGTCTGGATTCTTATCGCGCTCCTCGTCTACGCCTATTATACAGCAGTGCTGCGCAAGCGGCCGCCGCTGCATCCGCTGTCATTTCTGGCTGTTGGAATGGGCTGGGGCGCGCTGTGGCTCTTGCCTGGAGTGGCGTGGGAACTTGCCGGCGGACAGACCATGGTGCTGGATGCCGTCAGCCTCGCAAGCGTTGCGTATGTGTGTCTGTTCCCGTCGCTGCTCGGCTATCTATGCCTTAACCGCGGCGTCGACTTGATCGGCGCCAACCGCGCGGCGCCATTCATGCACCTCGTCCCAGTGTTCGGATCGGTGATGGCGATCGTGCTGCTCGGCGAGCACTTCAAGATTTATCACGCCGTCGGTTACCTCCTGGTCTTTGCCGGCATTACGGTAGCGACCAGGAAGTAGCGACGCGTCTTAGAAGCGCAGCGGCTTGACCTGCTGTACGTTGGGAATTTGCTGCACTTGCGCAAGCACGTCCGGCGGAACCGCACCATCGACTTCGACCAGAGCAATGGCGTTGCCACCGGCCGTCTCGCGGCCGAGATGGAAGGTCGCGATGTTGATGCCGGCGCCGGCGAGCAATGTGGCGAATCGCCCAACGAAGCCTGGCCTGTCCTGGTTGGTCACGTAGAGCATCGAGGGACCAAATTCGGCATCGATGCGGATGCCCTTGATGTTGACGATGCGCGGGCGTCCGTCGGCATAGACCGTGCCCGCGACCCAACGCGTCTGCCGGTCGGTGACAACGGCAACGGTGATCAGGCTCTCGTAATCGCCTTCAGCTTCGCGCCGTGTTTCCTCTACGACGATACCACGCTCCTTGGCGACGATCGGTGCCGAGACGACGTTAACGTCTTGCAGCATCGGCCGAAGCAGTCCGGCGATCGCGGCGGAGGTGAGTGCGCGAGTGTTCATTTGGGCGACAACGCCTTCATAGGACACCTGCACGCGCTTGATGCCGGTTTCGGTGAGCTGGCCGGCAAAAGAGCCGAGTTTCTCCGCCAACGCCACGAACGGTTTGAGCTTCGGAGCTTCCTCGGCGCTGATCGAGGGAAAGTTGACGGCGTTGGATATGGCGCCGCGGATCAGGTAGTCGGACATCTGTTCGGCGATCTGCAGTGCGACGTTTTCCTGCGCCTCAGAGGTTGCTGCGCCGAGATGCGGAGTGCAAACCACATTGGGAAGTGCGAACAGCGGTGACTGAGTTGCGGGCTCGGTCACGAAGACATCAAGCGCGGCGCCGGCGATGCGGCCTGAGGAAAGCGCGTCGTATAGGGCCGCTTCGTCGACCAACCCGCCGCGGGCGCAGTTGATCAGGCGAACGGTTTTCTTTGTCAGCTTCAATGAGTCGGCGTTGATGATGTTGCGGGTCTTATCGGTGAGCGGTGTATGCAGCGTTATGAAATCGGCTCGCCGCAATAACTCCTCGAGTTCGACCTTTTCCACGCCGAGATCAAGCGCCCGCTCGTCGGAAAGAAAAGGATCATAGGCGATCACCTTCATCTTCATGCCGAGCGCGCGATCGGCTACGATCGAGCCGATATTGCCGCAGCCGATGACGCCGAGCGTCTTGCCGGAAATTTCCACGCCGAGAAACTTGTTCTTCTCCCATTTGCCGGCGCGGGTCGAAGCGTCTGCCTCGGGGATCTGCCGAGCCAGCGATAGCATGAGCGTGATGGCATGTTCGGCGGTGGTGATCGAATTGCCGAACGGCGTATTCATCACGATGACACCGCGCGCGGTCGCCGCCGGGATATCAACATTGTCGACGCCGATACCGGCGCGGCCGATCACCTTCAGCTTTTCTGCCCGCTCCAGCATTTTGGCTGTGACTTTGGTCGCGGAACGGATCGCCAGCCCGTCGAAGCCGTTGATGGTCTCGGCGAGTTTGTCTTTGTCCTTGCCGAGATTGGGCTGGAAATCGACGTCGAGCCCGCGTTCCTTGAAGATCGCTACCGCAGCCGGCGAGAGCGCATCGGAGATGAGAACCCTGGCGGTCATGAGCTTTTCCTATGCCGCTTTCGCCAGCGTGTCTTTGGCCTTGGCGTACGCCCAGTCAAGCCAGAGCGTAAGTGCTTCGACATCAGCACGCTCAATGGTCGATCCGCACCAGACGCGCAAGCCAGGTGGTGCATCGCGATAGGAATCGATGTCGTAGGCAACGCCCTCTTTGTCGAGCGCGGCGGCGATGCTTTTGACGAAAGCAGCTTGCGCGTCGGCTGTCAGATTGGTGACCACCGGATCTACGACCTTCAGGCAAACCGACGTGTTCGAACGTGACGCCGGCTCGCGAGCGAGAAAATCAATCCATTTCACTCGCGCGATCCATTCGGCGATGACCCGCGTATTGCCATCGGCGCGCGCGCGAAGGGCGGGGACTCCGCCGATCGACTTCGCCCATTCGAGCGTATCGAGGTAATCCTCAACGCACAGCATCGACGGCGTGTTGATGGTTTCGCCGACGAAAATGCCTTCGCTCAGCTTGCCGCTCTTGGTCATCCGGAAGATCTTCGGCAGCGGCCACGGCGGCGTATAGCTCTCGAGCCTCGCGACCGCGCGCGGAGACAGAATCAGCATGCCGTGGGCGGCTTCTCCGCCGAGCGCTTTCTGCCAGGAGAAGGTGACGACGTCGAGCTTCGCCCATTCGAGCGGCTGGGCGAACGCGGCCGAGGTCGCGTCGCAGATCGTCAGTCCGGTGCGGTCTGCGGCGATCCAATCGGCGTTGGGAACGCGCACGCCAGAGGTGGTGCCATTCCAAGTGAAGACGACGTCGCTGTGCGGATCGACCTTGGTGAGGTCCGGCAATTCGCCGTAGCCGGCCTTCAAGATAGTCACGTCCTTGAGTTTGAGTTCCTTGGCGACATCGCTGACCCAGCCCTCGCCGAACGATTCCCAGGCGAGCATGGTGACTGGGCGCGCGCCTAGCAGCGACCATAGCGCCATTTCGACCGCGCCGGTGTCGGAAGCCGGTACGATGCCGATGCGGTAATCGGCGGGAACCCCAAGTACCTCGCGGGTAAGATCTATCGCCCGCTTAAGCCGCGCCTTGCCGATTTTCGAACGATGCGAGCGTCCCAAGAACGCGTTGCTGAGGACCTGTAGGCTCCACCCGGGCCGCTTGGCGCAGGGACCGGATGAAAAATGCGGCACAGTCGGCCGCACGGCGGGCATTGCCATCGTCATGATCTATCCTTCCAGATAGGCGCCCCTCGTTGGGGAGGGGTGTCCCGCCGCCGGAAATAGTCGGCGGCGGCGGTAAGGTCAAGTCTGATGATGGATCGGCTTGATCGTTAGAATTTAAACCCGGCGCCGACGCGGCCGGTGGCGACGGTCATCAGGAAATGCGGAGGTGGGTTGAATTGGTCGAACTCGAATTCGGCGCGCAGGAAGATATTTTGCATCAACGCGAAGTCGACGCCGCCGCCGACCGTGAAGCCATACAGCACCTGTGAATTCGCGTTGAAGCCGGTATTGATGGCCAACGATCCACAGGGCTGCGTGGTAGTACAGACGCCGATTGTTCCCGAGGTGTACTGCGTGACCAGACCGGTCACTGACACGTTGGTATTTGCCACGCTCGTTGCGAAGCCGATAAAACCATACGGCAGGAAGCTGCCGGCAACCCATCCAGCTCGCAGCCGGAAGGTGGCGAGGTTCTGCTCCGCGATTGAGCCGTTCCCCGTGAAACTGACGGAATAAGCGCTGCCGGTGCTGTCGCTCGTGGTCCGCGTGATCGGCGATGAAGGGGCATGAAGAGAAATGGAAGCCCGATTGAAGTTAGCCTCCATGCCAAGGATTAGATCCTGCCATTGGGTATTATAGCCGATAAACGCGCCATAACCGATCGCACTCTGGTTAGCGGTGCCGAGCATGGGCCATTCCGAAGGCGTTTGCTGATTTTCAAGAGTCGTGTCGCGCAGGGTGTAAGCAATAAGCGCCTGCGTTGAGTTGCTGAAGTCGGCGTTGGCATTGCTCAGGCCAAACTGGCCACCGGCGTAGAAGCCACTCCAACGGGTGAATGTTGCCGGGCCCACGGGCTGGGCGCCGCGCAGCGCGTCGTAGCCGACGGGCCCGGGCGGTGGAATATCGAAGTCAGCAGCGGCGGCCGGCGACGCCAATATCAGCGCAAATAAACTACGGAGCACCCAACGCATTGGCCGCCCTTTCATGCCTTCGGCGCCTTACAGCCGGGCGGCATCATCAGGCATTAACCTTAATGGATCGTTAGTCGTGATTAATCAGCACGATTACGCGCGCCATTCACCACGTCAGATGCCGATTAAGCGTCCATTAAGCATTCTTTGAAATGGTTCGTTATCCTTAACAGCCGCTTTGCGCTTCCGGCTGCTGGAACGGATGAGGAAGTAGTCATGTTCAAAGCGGTGCTAGCGGCACTTATCTTTTTTGTTGCGCCTTGGGCGAGCGCCTCGGCGGCCGATATGGCGCAGCAGCCTCCTATGATGCCCGCTCAGGTCATGCCGATCGTGATGCCGGCGCCAATCGAAGCTCCATCGAGCTGGTATTTGCGCGGCGATATCGGAGTTGGCAACCTGCAGACGACAAACGTGGATTATCTGCCCAATCCGCTCAACAACCCCAGCAACTTTACGATCCAGTCGGTCGGGTTGCAGGATCAGGTTTTTTACCTTCTTGGTGTCGGCTACGAATTCAATAACTGGCTGCGCTTCGATGCCACGGCGGAGTATCGCAACAAAGATTCGTTTGTTTTTTGGGGTGGCTACACGACCGCTTGTCCAAATCCCTTCGCCCAGTGTCTCGACGTTTATAACGGCTACATCAGTTCCTGGGTGTTTCTCGCAAACGCCTACGTCGATCTCTTCACTTGGTGCGGACTCACCCCCTTCGTCGGTGTTGGCGTCGGTACCGCCGCTAACACGTTAGCCGGATTCTCCGACGTCGGGATACCGACCGGCGGCGCCGGCGTTGGTCCCAGCGTTACCGATTGGAATTTGGCTTGGGCCATTCACGCCGGTTTCAGTTACACAATTAACGAGCATCTTAAGCTCGAACTCGCGTATCGCTTTCTCAACATGGGATCGGTGCAAGGCCTGATTAACTGCGTCGGCGGTTGTAATCCGGACAGCTATAAATTCCACACACTTAAGTCGCAGGATTTGATGCTTGGCTTCCGCTGGATGTTCGAGGCCGGGCCGGCTTACGCGGTTCCGCAGTACGTCGCTCCGGCACCGCAGTACATGGCGCCAGCGCAGCCGATGATGGTCCCGGCCCAACCGATGATGGTTCCAGCGCCGGCACTGTCGACGCGAGGATAGCCGGCAACAACGGCGTTGCCGGCACTAGCGACAAACGGCCTCGTTGAACACCACGGAAACCCGGGCCAGCCGGCGGTCGCCGACTATGGCTCGAATGTTGACTCGTTCGAATCGCAATGCCTTTTCGCCATCGAACATGACCTACAATGTCAACTCTTTTTCTGAGACGCGTGACGCCTTTCTCACTGCCGGCGCACGTTTGCGAACCTTTGTATTTCTCCTCGCTGTCGTGGCCATCAACTACACGTGGTCGAGACCTTCCCCGGTAGATATTATATTCTTCTTTGCCCTGTTGTTGACGCCGTTCTGCAAGCAAACACTCAATCTGCGCAGCGTCATGCTGATCGGCCTAGTGATGACCTGGCTGATCTCGATCTACGTATCCTCGGTCTCGCTGCTCGATAAGCCCCTGGTGGCGTTCCAATTCGTCGCTCTGACGTCGGTCGTTCTGATCGGCATCACCTCCTGCCTCGTTACAACGGGATGGACCGAGCGCGATCTGAAGCGATTCGTGCGAGTTTACGTGTTCGCGACGGTCATCGCCGCATGCATTGGGATTTTCGGCTTCGTCACCAAGAATCCTTCGCTCACGTGGGCCGATCGGCCGACCTCTTTTCTCGACGATCCGGACATGTTCGGCGTTTTCCTCATCCCGGGCATGATGGGTTCGCTTTTCCTGATTTCCGAAGGGCGCAGGCGCCTCTTGTACGCAGCGATTCTGCTCCTGCTGTCGATCTCGGTGGTCCTGTCGTTCTCCCGCGCGGCGATCGTCTTTGGATTCTTCTGGAGCGGGGTCTGCTTTCTGTTTTTGAATCGGCAGAATCTCCTCAAGGCATCGCTCGTGGCGATTGCTGTTGTGCTGTTCGTCGCCATTGCTTGCGTGATTTTGTATTTGGTGAACGACACCTTCGCCCAGATGATTGTCGAAAGATCCAAGCTTGCCGAGACCTACGATCTCGGGCAGTTTGGACGCTACAACAGATATTTGCTCGCGATTCCCATGATCCTGGAGAATCCGCTCGGGCTTGGTCTGTTCGAAATCGACAAGTATTTTCCCGAGCCGATTCACAATATCTGGATCAGCGCGTTTCTAAACTATGGCTGGATCGCCGGATTTGACTGGACGCTGCTCATGGTGCTCACGGTGCAACAGGCCTGGTACAACTGGAAGCAATCAAGAAACACGCTGTGCCTGGTAATCCTGTTTTCATGGCTCGCGATTATTTGCTGCGCGATGCTGCACCAAGGGGAGCGTTGGCGGTTCCTGTGGCTGTTCACCGGAATGGCGTGGGGCCTCAACTATCGGAATTTCGTGCCGGCGCCGGTCGAAGCTGCCGACGAAGAAGATAGCGAAATTTACTATCAGAATGCGGCGTGAGCGCATTGCGCTTGTTCCGACCTCTGCGGCGTAGCCTCAACAAAAACGGCACTATTGCTTGGGGCAGTGTTGTCGCGGTGCTCGGTACGATCGCGGGAGTTACAGCCGCTGGTGCCGACGCCATATGTATCGAATGCGTTTCGGTGAAGTTGGAACACCCGGTCGTGGTGCGCGGGCCGTCGCGGCACGAACCGGATGCTCCCGTCAGCATCATTGAACTTCCAGATGGCACTTTCCGCGCCTTCGCCGCCAACGGCACGACAGTGGCGATCGACGGCGCCACGCCTTTCGCACTGGCAGGGCGATCGAAAGTCGTACTGGAGCCGGGACCGGCTGGAAGCCCGTCGGAGTGTGGCCGCTGGCTGACGACAGTGATGCAGGGCCGCGGCATGCTCTACGGGCTCATTCACAATGAGCAGCATTGCGATTATCGCGAAGGCGAAACCTACAAATCAATGTCCATCGCGCGCTCCGAGGACCTCGGATTAACCTGGAATGTGCTCGGTCAGATCATCACCGCCGATGAGGGGCCGGCATCCGGGCGGCAAGGCGGTGAGGGCGACTGCACTGCGGTCGATGGTCACGATGGATATTGGTATGCGTATTGTCAGCGCCTGCGCGATTGGAAAAACACCGTGGCGCGGGCGCCGCGAAACGATCCATCGCCGGGAAAGTGGACAAAGTGGAACGGCACCGGCTGGAACGCGCCGGGTCTCGGAGGTGTGGCGGCAGCGCTGAACGGGGCCGTCGGAATGAGTTCGGCGTATTCGACTGAAGCTGATGCCGTCTTGCTGCTTGGTACTACCGCTTCGGCACTGCAGTTGTCGGCTTCCAGGGACAAGCTGCATTTTGCCACCGTCTCAGAGCCGATCATCCTTTATGACGCCAACGACTGGAAGCGGCCGGCGCCGGGTGATCTCTACGCCTATCCAAGCATGGTCGCCGAACATGGCTTCAACAACATCGGACGTCATTTTTTCCTGACCTACATGTACATTCCGCCGGGTCAGGATTTCACCCAGCGCTATCTCGTCGTGCATGAAGCGTCGATTGCTGTGGCTGCGACACCGCAGCGTCCTCAGGTACGGACCGCTCTGTCGAAATGGAAGAGTTCCGATGGCGGCAAGTGGGTGACAACCGGTCCCCCGATCGCGACCGGCCGCTCATATGCGTTTGATGGTCAGCTTGGCTATGTGATGACGGCGCCGCCAAATCAAACTTCCAGCATCAAGCTGGACGAATGCTTTTCGGCGCGATCGGGTAGCGGTTTTCTCACTGAAGCTGGACGCTGCGTGGCCGAAGGCGCCGAGCGGCGGCGCGTCGCCGGCTATGTGTTCCGGTCCGAGCAGCCGGGAACGATTGCGATTTACAGCTGTCTATCGCGGGACTATGCGCGGTTTACCTCGAATCGCGCCGATTGCGACAACGAAGGCACCCGCGATCGCGTGTTGGGATTCGCTTTCCGCTGAGGCGGCGTCAATAGCCCGACTTTCGTTCAGTCGTGGCTCTCGTCGAGCTTGCCGATGTGATGTTGCGCATAGAGTTCGAGGCCGAGTTTGGCAACGAGGTCGAGCTGGGTCTCGAGGAAATCGATGTGATGCTCCTCGTCCTGCATCAGCTTTTCAAACAGGTCGCGCGAGACGTAATCCTTGACCGAATGACAGTGGGTCGCCGCTTCCTCGTACAGCGCGCGCGCGTGCATTTCCGCGCGGAGGTCGCAGTCGAGCACTTCTTTCACCGTCTGGCCGATGTGCAGCGGATCAAGCACCTGCATGTTAGGAAAGCCGTCGAGGAAGATGATGCGCTCGACCAGTTTGTCGGCGTGCTCCATCTCTTCGATTGATTCCTTGCGCCATTGCTTGGCCAGCGACTTGTAGCCCCAATTGTCGAGCAGGCGATAATGCAGCCAGTATTGATTGATCGCAGTCAGCTCGTGGCGGAGCGCCTTGTTCAGGTAATCGATAACTCCGGGGTCGCCCTTCATGATGGTGCTCCTGCCAGGTGAATCGGCGTCGCGCGGGAGATGCGCGCTTTTTAATTATAACAATTCCAGGCTGGCCGCCTACGGCTTAAATAGAGCGTCGGAGCTTCGAGATGGCAGCGGCGAAAGGTGGAAAGCCCGGTTTACGGGAGTTCGCCGGCCCGGCAGCATGAGGATTCTGCGCCGCCGAGCGCTTCGTCCATGATGCGTCGAATAGTCCTGGCGCAGCGTCCGCACTGGGGGCTGCAACCGAGGCAGCCATAAACCTCACCCGCCGTGCGCGGCATGGTTCCGTCGCCGGACAGCGTTCCCCGCACATCATGATCCGTGAACACGTTGCAGGAACAGACGATCATCCAGCGAATCCGGCGCGGCTTTGGTATCAGTCGCAACTATCCTATTTAGTCGCCGCGCAAATTGATTTCAATCAAAATCAGGTTGTTTTGAGTTATTCTAACCTGCTGACATGGTTACAGGTTTTCCGCTTCATGCGGGCTTTTGATAACAGCCAGTAAACGTTCTGGCTAGGGCGTTTAACCGCTTGCGAAGGCGGCGAGAATCCGTTCTCCCACCGACAACCGGCTCATTTCTTAGTTATCCACAACCAACAGCTCGCCTGTGGCCCGCTGCCGGGAAGCCGTCCGTTGCCGGACCAGAAATACGCACAGAGCGCCAAGCAAGGCCGGCGCCGCGATGATCGGGAAGATCACCTCGACATTCCGATCCTCGATTATGGTGATCTCAGAGGGCACGCTACGCCGCGGCAGATTCCTCGGAATCGTCTTCGGAGCGGGAGCGCCGCCGCCGCGAGCGCAGCCGGCAGATACGCGAGGGGATGTAGCAGAGATCGTCGAGGAAGCCGATGAAGCGCTGACCGCGCGCTAGCGCACGGTCGAGCGCCGCCATGGTGCGCGCCTGCCCGGGGTCTTCATCCTCGATCCAGGTGCGCAGCACTGAGGCGAACAGCATCGCCAGCCCTTGGGCGCGGATCGTGCCGCGGGGGCCTGAGGAACCGATGCCGGCTGCTGCCAGCATCCATTGCTGCGAGCGTACGGCGAGCCCGTTGAGCGCCAAAGCGAGCGGCGGGTTGCGGCGGGCAGAACGCAACAGCGAACGAATTGCTTGGCGATGCGGTGCCAGCGTCTCCAGCCGGCGCATCAATACGTCGAACAGCCGTTCGCGCTCGGGTTCCTCGGCCATGTCGCTCAGATCCTCGGCAAGCACCGTGCGATCGGTGGCCTTCACGAAAGCAGCGACGATCCCCAGGGTCGATGCGAATTCGCCGCGTAACTGCGCAAGCGACAAGCCGGCGTGGCGGGCGACCTCGGCAAGACCGATCGTTTCAAACGCCTTGTCTGCCAAGAGCGCTAGAAGCGCGGCGATGATCTTGTCGCGGTCGCTCGTTGGCACCGATGCGGGGCGAGGCGGAGTGGCACGGGCCGAAGCACCTCGGGCGGATTTGCCGGCGGCCTTGCGGGTGGGTCTGCGAGCCATGGCCGAACTCCTCAACACGCGGGACTAAATGCAATGTAGCCCCCCGGGGCAATGCTTCCAAGGCATTGGCGTCAACCGGCAAGCTCACGCGAGCGTTCGGTCGCGGCGGCTACCGCCTCCTTCATCAGCGCGCACCAAGCCGTTCTGACCCATCAGCACTGCGAGCGCAGCCGCAGTCGTGCCTCCCGGAGAGGTGACATTTTCCCGCAACGTTGCCGCCGTGAGGCCCGAGCGGTGGAGCAACTCTCCGGAACCCGCGACGGTTTCGCGCGCGAGCTTTTCCGCCAAAGCCGGCGGCAGTCCGGCCGCGATGGCGGCATCTGCGAGTGCCTCCGCAAGCAGAAACACATAGGCCGGTCCCGAGCCCGACACCGCCGTCACCGCGTCCATCAGCACTTCGTCGTCGACCCATTCCACGGCGCCAGTTGCTGCAAGTAGGCCATCGGCTAGCTCGCGCTGCTTTTCGGTCGCGCCGCGCGCCACGGCGACGGTGATGCCATGACCGATTGCGGCAGGCGTATTGGGCATCGCACGCACCAAGGCGCAGGGCGTTTTGAGCGCACCGGCCAGGAAGTCGAGCGTCCGTCCGGCCATTATCGAGACGACGAGCGTAGACGGAGAGATCATAGGTGCCGTTGCCGGTACGACATCCGCAGCGACTTGCGGCTTGACTGCGATGACGATGGCGGCCGCGCAGGGCAGTCTGCGGATGGCGGGATTGAGCCGCAGGCCGCGATCGGCAAGCGCGGCGATCTGTGGCGACGGGTGTGGCTCGATTACCGCGACGTCCGCTGGACGAAGCCCAAAGCGAAGCCAGCCATCGAGCAGGGCACTCCCCATTTTGCCGGCGCCCACGAGTACGAGTAGGCCGGTCAAGTCATGCAAATCGGGGCGCCGGCCGGCGGAAGGATTTGAGGCGCTCATCGGCGTGTTTTCCCGTCATTTCGGATTGCCGCGAAGCGGCGAGCGCCAAATCCATAGCCGCTGTTTGGGCGATTGCCGAGGCCGGCCGCCGCGGCGCAATCTCTTTGGCCATGCCTTTTGGGCCTCTCGCCTTGCCCGGCCTGGCAGAACGACGCGCTATGCCTCGCCGGAGGTCTCGAACATGACGGAGTCCATTGCCTCGCGCGCGGATTTGCCGGCCCAGACCACAAACTGGAACGCTGGGAAATAGCGTTCACAGGAATCGAGCGCGGTGCCGAGCACTGCCTCGCATTGCCGGTCCGATGCGGAGCCGCCGCCAGAAAGCAGCAGCGCATGGCGGAACATCACCACGCCGTTCTGCGTCCAGACGTCGAAATGACCGATCCACATTTGCTCATTGATCAACGCGATGAGCTGCTGGACCTCGGACAGCCGCAGCTCCGGCACGCGCATGTCGAAGGCGCAGGCAAGATGCAGCGCCTCGATCTCACCCATCCAGGTGAATGAAACCTGATAGTTGGTCCATCGGCCGGTGACGACGATTGCGACTTCGTCCTCGCCGGCACGTTCGAACGGCCAGTTGTTGCCGACCGCCATATGCTCGACCACGTCGAGGGGATTGTCGTGAGGCTCTTGTGCAATTGCGGTCAGGGACATGCCGTCTCCACAGCTCCGGTTGGGGTGGAAATGCGCACGCCACCGAACATTGCCAAAGGCTGGGCTGCGATTTGCCGCAGGAACAACCTCAGGCCAGCAGATTGACTCAAATCGCGAATCACTTGGCTGCGCCGAATATAAACGGCTCGATTCCGACGCCAAAGCCTCCATTTCGAACCGACGAGCGCTTTGCCTGTGGGCACTCATGAAGTGATTTGCCGCCGGGACACAATGCAGGAAAGATGACCGTCCACAGTCGATCCTGCGACAAGTTGACTCGGGGGACGCGGCGAGCCTGAGCGTGCGTTCATGCGAGTGCGGCGCAAGAGGCTTCGCCGCGGGCGGCAGCGCCGGCCGGAATCTAGTCGAAGAACAGGCTTGAAACCAATTCCTCAGCCGCGGTGCGGCTGATCGCTTCTCCGATCAGCGTCGCGATCGAAAGCACACGAATATTCGCGGAGGCGTTGACGGCATCAGTCGGCTGAATTGAGTCGGTGATCACCAGCTCTTTCAGATTCGATTTATTGACGCGGGCTACTGCTCCCCCGGACAGAACGCCATGGCTGATGTAGCCGTAGACCGAGTTGGCGCGCTTTTCCAGAAGCGCATCGGCGGCGTTGAGCAGAGTGCCACCGGAATCGACGATGTCGTCGATGAGAATGCAGATACGGCCGTCGACCTCACCGATGACATTCGCCACTTCAGATTCGCCCGGCCGCTCGCGCCGTTTGTCGATAATGGCGAGCGGCACATTAATGCGTTTGGCGAGTCCGCGAGCCCGCACCACGCCGCCAACATCCGGCGAAACGACGATGACGTCGTCGAGGCCGAAACGCTGTTTGATGTCGCGCACCATCACCGGCGCGGCGAACAGATTGTCGGTGGGGATATCGAAGAAACCCTGGATCTGGCCGGCATGGAGATCGACCGTGAGCACGCGGTCGGCGCCGGCGCGGGTAATGAGGTTGGCGACGAGCTTTGCGGAGATCGGGGTGCGCGGCCCCGGTTTGCGGTCCTGCCGGGCATAACCGAAATAGGGGATCACAGCTGTGATGCGGCGCGCCGACGCGCGGCGCAGCGCGTCGATGATAATCAGCAGTTCCATCAGGTGGTCGTTGGCCGGAAACGAAGTCGACTGCAGGACAAAAACGTCGGCGCCGCGCACGTTTTCCTGGATTTCGACGAAAATCTCCATGTCGGCGAAACGGCGAACCACAGCCTTAGTCATCGGAATGCCGATGTAGGCGCCGATGCCCTCGGCGAGGGCAGGGTTGGAATTGCCGGCAACGAGCCTGATCGCTCCGTTGTTGCTCGCCATTCCAATCTCCTGCGGAGCGCCACAATTTACGCGACCTGATACAAGCCAAGTGCCGGAGTGGCAACCTGAATCGCGGTCTTGTCCCCGCGGAATACCGAATGGTGAACGGCAGGTAGCCCGAAGCGAAGGGCTGCGGCTTCGCCGTTCTCGGGCGTGCGCTTTGGCGGCTTATACCAGCGCAATCGCGTTGACGTGACGGCCGTAATCCGCCTCGGCGTTGTGGGTCGAACGGCGAAAGCTGAAAAATCGGGCAGGGTCGGCGTAGGTGCAAAACCCCAAATCCTCAAATTGGCGGACCCCGACCCGCTCAAGCCGCATCCCGATATAACCAGCCAAGTCAAACATTGCGTGACCTTCTCGCGGCGCAGCGACGAAAAACCGTCCGCTATCCGAATCCTCGGCAGTGAACCGAGAAATCAGATCGGACCCGACTTCGTAGTTGCGCTGCCGGATCATCGGGCCAAGCACGGCGTGAATCCGGTTGCGGTCAGCGCCTAGTTGCTCCATCGCGGCGACGGTCGCTTCCACAATGCCGGTGAGCGCCCCCCGCCATCCGGCGTGCGCCGCGCCGATGACGCCGGCCGTGGGGTCGGCGAAGAGGACCGGTCCGCAATCGGCCGTGGTGACGCCGATAGCAACGCCGGGGGTGCGCGTGGCGATGCCGTCGGCACGCGGACGCGCCTCCACCGTCCACGCAGTTTCAACCACGACCGCTTGGGGCGAGTGGATCTGGTAGGCGGTTAACAATCTCTGCGGCTTCACACCGAGCGCGGCCGCCATACGCGCGCGATTTTCGGCCACATCGGCGGCGCTGTCGCGCGAGCCGATGCCGCCGTTAAGGCTGGTATACAGACCGCCGGAAACACCACCCTGCCGGGTAAAGAAGCCGTGGCGGATACCCTTGAGCGAGAGGGTCTTGGCCTCGATCATCATCGTTTACGTCTCAAAGCCTGGCAGCGGCCCAAGCTTGGGATCGGTAATTGCAAGGACCTTGAATAATTCGCCCATCCCGCCCGGTCCGACGGCCGTCAGTCGCGACAGCGCCTGCTCGATCTCATTGCCTTTGTCGTGCTGCGCGCGGGCCTTGAGCGCCGCCGCGCGCTTTTCAATGCCGAGGCGCCTGAGGAAGTCGCGCTGCGAAACCGGGCCATGGATGCGCGCGCCGGTGATCTCGGCGGTTTGCGCCAGCGCCATGAAATCGACGTGGGCGGTGAGGTCGGACTGTCCCGGCGCCCGCAGCGGCTCGCTGAAGGCATGATCGACCACGGCCTGCAGCGTATCTCCGAGCCCGTGCTGGGCGTGGCCGTAGTCGATGATGAGGGCGGCGCCGTCACTGCGCACACGCCGGCCGATTTCGATCGCGATCGCTTCTGGACGCCATTCGTAAACCGAGCCGGTCGGAGACGACGCACGCAGCTTCCGTGGCAAAGTCGCGTCGAAATGGGGTAGCGGATCGCCTGCGGCGCTTATGACCAGACTGCCATCAGCGGCGATTTCGACGACGCGCTCGTGCCATCCGTCCGACTGTTTGATCGCCTGGTGAACCGGCAGTGCGTCGATGAATTCGTTGGCGATGATGATGTTGGGGCCGCTTGGGACATCGGCGAGCCTGTCGTGCCACAGCATCGGCATTGCCAGAGCTTCCAGCCTGAGCTGCTGCTGCTCTTTCAATCTCGGGCTGATCTCGACGAGATGCAGGACGACTGCAGTTTGAAAATCTTTGACGATTTTCGCGGCCCGGAATGCGTCGATCATCAACGTGCCATGCCCCGGGCCAAGCTCGATAACGCGCACGTTTTCCGGAGAGCCCATCTGCTGCCAGACCGCAGCCATCCACAGGCCGATCAGCTCGCCGAACATCTGGCTGATCTCCGGCGCGGTGATGAAGTCGCCGCCGGCGCCGATCGGGTCGTGGGTGATGTAATAGCCGTATTGCGGATGGGTGAGAGCGAGCCGCATATAATCGGCAAGCGGCATTGGTCCGGCGACCGCGATCAATCGGCGGATTTCACTTTCGAGCGGCGAATGTTCATCAGCCATTTTTGACGATCGGCCGGCGGACGAAGGCGATACCGAGCGCAAGCAAGCCTGCCAATATCAGGGGAATCGAGAGCAGCATTCCCATCGTAAGCCCGCCCCAGAGGAAGCCGAGCTGCGGGTCGGGCTCGCGGAAAAATTCGCAGAAGATGCGCACGATGCCATAGGCGACCGCAAAGGTTCCGGTGACGAGACCCGGCCGCTTGAGCGCTCCGAGGCGCACCATCACTCCGAGCACGACCAGAAGGAGCAAGCCTTCGAGGGTCGCTTCATAAAGCTGGCTGGGATGTCGCGGAAACGGCCCGCCGGAGGGAAAGATCATAGCCCAAGGCACGTCGGTCGGCCGGCCCCATAATTCGCCGTTGATGAAGTTGGCGAGACGACCAAGGAAGAGGCCGATCGGGGCGACCGCCAGCGTTACGTCGCCGAGCGAAAGGACCGGAATGCCGCGGCGGAGCGCGAACAAGACGGTGACGACGATGCAGCCGATGACGCCGCCGTGGAACGACATGCCGCCTGTCCACAGCGCGAAAATCTCCAGGGGGTTAGCCGCGAAATACCCTAGATTGTAAAACAGCACGTAGCCAATACGGCCGCCGAGGATGATTCCGAGCGTGATCCAGATAATGAAATCATCGAAGTCAGTGACGGTGAACGGTGCCGACCCGCCCCACAATCTTTTGCTCGAAATGATGATGCGGGCGTAATACCAGCCGGCAAGAATGCCAGCGATGTAGGCCAGTGCATACCAACGCACCGAAAACGGTCCGATGGAAATCAGCACCGGATTGATCTTGGGATAGGTTAGAATTGGCAGAACTAGCATCGGCCTTCCCTGTCACGTGATGCTTCGCACGGCGACGATGCGGCTGGGCATCTTGCGGTAACGCCGCACCATTGCCATTGTGTATGAACGCAATAAGGCGGGCTGGCGTCCCGTGTACCGCAGCCAGGTCCCGAACTCCTCGGAGGCTAACATGGTGCAGACGACGAACCGGTTCTTCGACGAGGTTGCGCGGTTGATGAACGACGCGGCCGGTGCTGCACAAGGCGTGCGGCGCGAATTTGAAACGCTGTTCCGCAGCCAAGCGGAGCGGATACTCCGCGATCTCGACATTGTCCAGCGTGAGGAATTCGAGGCCGTTAAGGATATGGCCCGGCTCGCCCGCGAGGAGAACGAGACCCTTAAGGCCCGCATCGCGGCGCTGGAGGCAAGAGTTGCGGGGGCGAATCCGCCAAGCGAGGCCCCGGATCTCTCCTCGCCAGGAGTTAATCCAGGCGGGTTCTGAGCGGTCAGTTCCGCTACACTTTCCTTGTTTTTGGCGACCTGCGCCGCTATAAGCGCGCCACTGCGGCGAACGAGACCTTTGGCACCCCTGGAGGCCGCCGCGGCAATCCAAACGGATAGCTGAAGCTTAGACACGAGGATACATCATGGCGACCGTCAATTTGATCAAGGCGGCCGCGCGTTCACGGGCAGGCAAGGGGGCCGCCCGGTCTGAACGTCGCGCCGGCCGCGTACCTGGAATCATCTATGGCGATGGCAAGCCGCCGCTGCCGATCTCGCTGGATTACAGCGAACTGCGGCAGCGCATTTATGCCGGGCATTTTCTGACCACGATTCATGACGTCGAGGTCGACGGCGTGAAGCACCGGGTCATTCCGCGGGATTTCCAGCTCGACGCCATCCACGATCTGCCGCTGCACGTGGATTTCATGCGGCTGGGCGAAGGCGCGACAATCCGCGTCAACATTCCGGTCCACGTCAGGAACGTTGACCAGTCGCCCGGAGTCAAACGCGGCGGCACAGTTTCCATTGTTACCCATACCGTCGAAGTGCGCTGTCGGGCTGACGCGATCCCGAATTCCATCGAGGTCGACGTCAGCGGGCTCGAGATCAACTACTCCAGACACTTGAGCGACATTACGCTGCCGGAGGGCGTGCGCGCAGTGAGCGGCCGGGACATTACGCTCGTCACCGTCGTGCCGCCGTCGGGCTATGCGGAAGAACTCAAGGCCGCTGCGGACGCTGCCGCTGCTGCTGCCGCCGCTGCCGCGGCCGCCGCGACCGCGGGTACGCCGGCCGAGGGCGCTGCCGCGGGTGGTGGTGCGGCGCCCGGTGCTGCTCCGGCGGCTGGCGCTGGCGCAGCGCCTGAGA
This sequence comes from uncultured Alphaproteobacteria bacterium, assembly GCA_963826945.1. Taxonomy (GTDB): domain Bacteria; phylum Pseudomonadota; class Alphaproteobacteria; order Rhizobiales; family Xanthobacteraceae; genus BOG-931. The sequence continues at coordinate 499,026 of CAWGYY010000004.1, forward strand.
AGAAGTGAGGTTCCGCGCTGCGGGACAAAGCCGATGCTGCTCCTGGTCGGGTTAGGAAATCCGGGAGCGCGCTACGTCGGCAACCGCCACAACGTTGGTTTCATGGCGGTCGAGGAAATCGCGAAGCGCCACGGCATCGGGCCGTGGCGCCGGCGCTTTCAGGGCGTCGCCTGCGAGGGATCAATCGATCGCGAGCGGGTGCTGCTGCTCTTACCGGGGACTTTCATGAACGAGTTGGGCCGCGCCGTCGCGGAGGCGGCGCAGTTCTACAAAATGCCGGTCGGCGACGTCACCGTATTCCACGACGAAATCGAGCTGCCTCCGGGCAAGGTCCGGGTCAAAGTCGGCGGCGGCATTGCGGGCCACAATGGATTGCGCTCGATCAGTGAGCATATCGGCAACGAGTATCGCCGCGTGCGCATCGGCGTTGGTCATCCCGGCCACAAGGATCTGGTGGAGCATTACGTCTTGAGCGACTTTGCCAAGAGCGAACGCGGCTGGGTCGACGCGCTCGTTGCCATTCTTGCCGACAATGTCGATTTGCTCGTCCGCGGCGAAGACGCGAGCTTTCAGAACAAGGTGCACCTCGCCATGATCGCCAAAGGTTTTGGCGATCAATTGGAGCGTGAGCCACCGATCAACAGGCAATAATCATCAATGGGCTTCAAATGCGGTATCGTCGGCTTGCCGAATGTCGGCAAGTCGACGCTCTTCAACGCGCTGACCGAAACCGCCGCGGCGCAAGCGGCGAATTATCCGTTCTGCACCATCGAGCCGAATGTCGGCGAGGTCGCGGTGCCGGACCCGCGGCTGGAGATGCTGGCTGCACTTGCCAAATCCGCGACCATCGTGCCGACCCGGCTGACCTTCGTTGACATCGCCGGCCTTGTTCGCGGCGCGTCGAAAGGCGAGGGGCTCGGCAACCAGTTCCTGGCCAATATTCGCGAAGTCGATGCCATCGCTCACGTGGTGCGCTGTTTCGAAGATACCGACGTGACCCACGTCGAAGGCCGCATCGATCCCGTCGCCGACATTGAGACGGTGGAGACCGAGCTGATGCTGGCCGATCTCGACAGTTTGGAACGGCGGGCGGACGGTCTCGCCAAGAAAGCGAAGGGCGGCGACAAGGAGGCAAAGGAGGTGCTCGATCTCATCAATCGCGCGCTGACTTTGTTGCGCGAGGGCAAGCCGGCGCGGCTGACCGAGCGAAAGCCTGAAGAAGAGCGGGCTTTCCACATGCTTGGGCTCCTGACCGCGTTGCCGGTTCTATACGTCTGCAATGTCGATGAGGCGTCCGCGGCGAGCGGCAACGCGTTTTCGCGCAAGGTCGATTCGCGCGCCAAAGAAGAGGGTGCGGCAGCCGTCGTGATCTCGGCGAAAATCGAAGCGGAGATTGCCGTGCTGTCGCGTGAAGAGCGCGGCGAATATCTGTCCGCCGTCGGTCTCACGGAAGCCGGTCTCGATCGTCTCATTCGTGCGGGCTATGCGCTCCTTGATTTGGTGACCTTCTTTACTGCGGGACCGAAGGAGACGCGCGCGTGGACGATTACGCGCGGCACCAGGGCGCCACAGGCTGCCGGCACCATCCACAGCGATTTTGAGCAAGGTTTCATCCGCGCCGAAACCATTGCCTACGACGACTACGTGGCCTGCGGCGGCGAAAGCGGCGCGCGCGACGCCGGCAAAATGCGGCTTGAGGGTAAGGACTATGTCGTGCAGGACGGCGATGTCATGCACTTCCGCTTTGCGAATTAGGCGCAAATTGAGCGACGTTTTACAGCGGGTGGAGGTTACTGATTTCCGAAGCCTGATCCCTGATTTCTAATCGCGCCGAGATGCTCATTGATGCGGAACACAATCAGCACGAATTCAGCGATGATGCGCGAAAGCACAATACCGATACAGGCGCCGAGCAGGCTGGCGATGAGAAAAATCATCCCGACAAAGGGATTGAAGGCCATGGTCGTAAGCGAGGACACTGCGCCGGCAAGACCGAGCAGGACCGAAATAACGACGGCGAGCCAGTAAAAAACCTTGATGAAGGTGGGCGTTACGAACCTTTCCCACTGGAACAAGTCGTTGATGCCAAGCATGCATCTGCCTCCTGCGCCGGACCGCGCCTAAACACGCAAAACCCTGCTTCTTGAAGAATCTGCCACAGACTGCACTCCGCGATTGCAGCGGTCAATCGAGTGCGATTTCTGAGGATTCCCGGGACATAGACTTTCCGCGCGGCACAATATGGCGCCGCCGCGATGCGAGGCTGTCAATTTTACGGCGCCGGAACGCGGCCTAAGGCCAGTTCCCTTTGTTGCGAACCCTTCCCTAGGAACGCTGATCACGCGAAGGCGTTGGGCTCTCAGGCTCAACGTTCCATCCACAGCGCAGATACATGGAGCTCGTTATGAGAAATTGTATCCGTTTTACCGCTCTCGGCGCGATGCTCATGGCCGGGACATCACTGGCATCCGCCCAGACGGTTATCGCCAATCAACCGGTCGAGACGGTGATCGCTCAGCAACCCGGTTCGATGCTTATTGCGCAGGAGCCGATGGCGGTGCCGCCGCCGGGCGTAGTGGTGACGCAACCGGCGCCGGGCGTCCCGGTCCAAACGGTCGAAACTGTCCGGACCGTCCAATCGACGACCACGCGCCGGCGCAGGGTTTCCGGCCGTCCACTACGCACTGTGACCACGACGCGAACCACCGTGCGCGAACGCGTCGTTCCCGCTCTAACGGTCACGGCCGCCCCAAATACTCCGGCGGTCCGGGCCATCGCACAGCCGGGCTATACCGAGGTCGTCGCCGCGCCGGGAGCCGCATCGACCTATCCGGCACCGCTATACGACGTTGTAACGGGTGCCGCCGCGGCTCCACTGGCGTCTCCGGTGCCAACGGGAGTGTTTGCGCAGCCGACGGTCGGTGGCGCTGTGGTTACACCGCTGCCGGCCTACCGTTACGTCTATGAGCCTGACCGCATCCTGGTGATCGACGCCAACTCCGGCATCGCGGTGCAGGCAATCCCCCGGTGAGCGTTTTGAATTGATCGTACGCGGCGGCCCGCTGCCGTTGTGGCAACGCGGCCGTTTTGGACATGGAGGAAGCTATGAAACAGATTCCCGACTGGATCACGGCGTTCGTGCTCGCGGGCGCGACCTCGGTGGCCATTATCGCCGGCGTAAACGTTGCTGCCGCCCAAACCGCTGACATCGATGAAGTGGCGAATGCAAACGGCGTAGCGCCAAAACTCGAATTAACCGCCGCACAAAAGAGCGCTATCTACCAAGCCGTCCACAAGGACAAGAGCAAGGTGGCGCCGAGTCATTTCGCGACCAATGTCGGAGCCGACGTGCCGCCGATGATCGAGCTCTACACGCTCCCCGACGATATCCTGGCCGACAATCCGGTGACGAAGCTATATAAATTCACCAAGGTGGAGGACCAGGTCGTGCTGGTTGATCCGACCAAAATGCGCGTCATGGCTGTAATCGGGCCGAACTCCCCGGCTTCCCGCTGAACCTACTGCGCGGCGTTTTTGCCGCCGCCGCAATTGCTTTGGGCAGGGCGTCGAGGTAGGGACCCATGAAGAACGCTTTGCCCGAGCCCTCGCCATAATAACGATCGTAAGCGTCGATCATCGCCTGGACCGGAGTGAGGCAGGTCGGCATGGAGTTGACGATCAAATCGCCAAGTATCCCGACCGCTTTTCCGCCATAGCGGGGATCGGCGATAACGGTGCGTGTGATGCACCGGGTCGCCGAACGCACAAGCGGTTCGGTCGCCGTGATCTTCTCTTGTGTTGTCAAGTTTACTCGGCCGGGCGCGTCTCGTAGCGGATCGGTAGCCACAGCGAGGATGAGTGCCGTGCTAAAAAGCGGTGCGATCAGCATTCGTTCTCCTTCACCCGGCGGCGCAGCCATAACGGGCGGAAGCGCGGCCAGTCAATCCTTTCTCGCACTGCGGCAAGCAAGTGCCTTTTTGGTTTCGCGCATTGAAACTGCTATAGTTCCCGCGGTGGAACACGGAGCACCGAAATGATCTTGCCCAAGGCGCTGGCAGTTGGCCTTCAACTCATCCTGCCGGTCGCGGGTAACGCTGACACTGTTCCCAAGCTCAACGTGGAACAGGTGTGCGAGGGTATCGCCAAGCAGGGCGGCGTTACCTTTCATGATCCCGCCATCGCCCAGGAAAAAAAGAACTGTCTCGACAGCGAGCAGGCGATCCGTGACGAACTCCTCAAACAATGGCCGAGCTTCTCGCCGGCCGATAAAACCCATTGTGTGAACGAATCGGTCATGGGCGGAGAATCAAGCTACACCGAGCTCCTCACGTGTCTGGAAATGGCGCGCGACGTCAGGGCCATGCGCACCGAGCAGGACAACGCCGTGACCGAGCTCGGGCAAGCCCCCCGCCAAAGGCCAGAAGCCCCAGCAGTAGCTCTAATACGCTACAAGAATTTCGCTGACCGTAGGATTGAGCACGCGCAGTGCCGCCTCAGCGGAGGTGAATTCCTGGTCAGCGGGCAAGGCCCCGATTGCCGAAGCGGAAGCAGTCGACGTCGGGCGCAGGCTAATGCCGATCTTGCAGCCCCCGGCAGGTGAAGCCAGGGTACCGCCATTCCAATTGGTCAACGTCGCGACACCGTTTTTGTCGAACCCCGACAGCTTGAATGGTTTGCCGTTGAGCTGCTCCAATTCCGCCAGCGTCAGCCCGAGGTGGAGTTCGCCCGGGGCGGTCCATTCGGACGTCCCATTGATCACGATGAGATGGGTATCGCTGCGGTTCGACGGTCTCGACCACCACACCTCCAGACGGCGTTTAGGGTCTTTTGCAAACAGCACACTGGCCATGGTCTTGCCGCCGGTGCCGCCATCGACCTGCGTGAAGGTGACGTTCCTCGATCGAAACGCCTTGGCGAGCTTAACCTGGTTCGAGTCGCGCCCGAACGCGCCGCTGCATGTCACGACGAAAGGCATAGCGGTCCGCGATGTTATTCGGCCAGCCGCGCGTGCTTCCCCAACATCGTCTGTTCCGCGGTTGGCGGCATGCGAGTGGCCCACGTGACTTGGCTCGTCCACCGCGCCCGGCATCGGTTGAATCATCTGCGACGGCGCCAGTTGATCGTCCGCATCGAGATCGGGATCGTGCTCGAAGGCGGGAGCTGCCGTTTGCTTGCGTTTCGGCTTGGCCGGTTGCGCCGATGCAGGCGTGTCTGCCTCGTCGTTCATAATCGAAGGTTGTGTGGACGACTGCTGAGGCTGCTGTGCCAGCAGCGTGCCAGCCGTCGCTTGGCTCAGGCCGATAAGCAACGCCACCCCGATCAACCGTCGATACATACTTCAGGCGCCTCCCGTGCGCGCAGCGGCAATTTAACATAACATAGCCGGCGAAATGTTGACCGCGGCGTTTGGCGACGGACGCTGCTGCCGATCGCCGCATCATCGCACCAGCAGGGAAAAACGCGTCGTGCAGCTTCAGCAAAATACCGACCGTATACAGACGACACACATCGGCAGTTTGCCGCGGCCGCATCATCTCCTCGATGTCATGAAGGCGAAATACAGCGGAGAGCCTTATGACGCGGCGGCGTTCCAGGAAGCCCTGCGCGAGGCGGTAGCCGATGTGGTGCGCGAGCAGGTTCAATGCGGCATCGATATCGTCACCGATGGCGAATTTTCCAAGCCCGGATTCTTCACCTATATCCGCGAACGGCTCGAAGGCTTTGAATCGCGCCCGGGCCTTAAGTTGAAGCTGTTTGAGCAGGAAGTCGCGGCCTTTCCGGAATACTATGCGGAATATTTCAAGCGGGCGATGACCGGCGGTGCGATCGTTTCGCTCCCACCCGTCGTTTGCGTTGGTCCGGTCAAGTACCGTGGCGAAAAGCTCGTCCAGATCGACATTGCGAACGTGAAGGACGCCGCCGCTGCAGCCGGCGTCGCCAACGAGCATGTCTTCCTGCCGGCGACCGCCCCGTCCGGGGTGGGACGGAACGAGTACTACAAATCAGACGAAGACTATTTCCACGCTCTGGCAACGGAAATGAGCAAAGAATACCGCGCGATCGTCGACGCCGGAATCCTCGTGCAGATCGACGACCCGTTCCTGCCGGACATTTTTTTCGAGGTCGGCCTCGACGACAGGCAAAAAAAGCGGCGGGCGCAAATCTACGTTGAGGCCATCAATGCGGCTATCAAGGGTATTCCGGCGGAGCGCGTCCGCTTCCACACCTGCTATGGCATCAATGAAGGCCCGCGCATCTACGAAGCAGCGCTGGCGGATATCATCGAATACGTCCTGAAGATCGACGCCGGCTCTTACAGCTTCGAGGCCGCCAATCCGCGCCACGAGCACGAATATCACCTGTTCGAGCGCGTCAAAGTCCCCGACGGTAAGGTTCTGGTCCCCGGCGTCATTACTCATGCCAGCAACATAGTGGAGCATCCCGAACTCATCGCCGAACGCATCATCCGCTTCGCGCGTCTGGTGGGACGGGAGAACGTCATCGCCGGCGCCGATTGCGGGTTCTCGTCGCAGGCTCTGTACCACACCGAAGTGCACCCGACGGTGGTATGGGAGAAATTCAAAGCCATGCGCGCCGGCGCGGACATCGCCACGCAAAAGCTTTGGGGCTAAAGCCGAGGCCTGGGTTTAGTGTGTTGCCGATGTTTGCAGCTGTGCCGCAATACGATTGGCTTCTGCGACGTCCTCAGCAGTGTTGACGTTGAAAAACGGATCAACCGGAGTGGCCGGCCAGGTGGCCGTGGCGACGCCGTGCCGTGCGGACCAGCTCTCGACCTTCCGTAGGCCTTCGATTAGTAACGCGTGCCGCAAATCCTCTCGCAACGCGACAGGCCACAACGCTACGACGGGATGTTGCCTTTGCGCCGAACGCGCGCAGGCGATCGGGGTGCCTGCGTCAAAGCGTGCGCGATGCAGGCGCCCGATGAGGTCGGACGGCAAGAACGGACAGTCGCTCGGTACACTCACCATCCATTCGAGCTCCGGCGCATTGTCAGCCGCCCAATCGATACCGGCCAAAATGCCGGCAAGGGGACCGTTATAATCGGATGTGCCGTCGGCGACGACCGGCAGACGCGTATCGGCAAAGCGGCTGAGATCGCCATTGGCGTTGAGAATAATGTGGGAGCATTGCGGGGCCAGGCAGGCAAGAACGCGTTCGAGAATCGTCGTCCGGCCAACCCGGATACGGGCCTTGTCGCCGCCGCCCAAGCGTTGCGCGCGGCCGCCGGCGAGGATTAGGCCGAGAGTGGGTGGAGTGCTCACGCGGGTTCCGCTTTTGTCGTGTGCCTTCTGTTCGCAACGGATTTCGGCCGACTTCGATGGTCGGCGACGGTATGCTACATGGATTAAGCGCTGACCCCCAGCCAGAGGTTAGGCTTAATGCAACCTGGACATTTGCTGATGGCGACGGCGCTGCTGCTGCTGGCGGCCTGCGTCATCGGTGCGCCATGCGCGGCGGATCAAATACCGTTGCGAACGATGCCGCCGTTCCACCGGAGCGATAAAACCTGCCTGAGCATCCATTACGATGGCAATGCAGCTTACTGGCTTAATCACTGTCCATATCCGGTGGCTGTTCGCTGGGACGACGAAGCAAAATGCCAAAATTGGGGCTGTCAGGATGAAGTTCCAGCCAATACACGTTCGGCCGCGGCCATATCAAGGCATGCCAGGTGGTGCGAGTGCCCGGGCTCGCTAACGACATGCAACCCGTCGCCCAATGGCTGCCAATAGCGTGCGGGTGCACGGAGGGATCGTTGTCTCGCAATACCGCGCGGGAAACGTTTTCGGCGCGGATGCGACACTCGCATTGACCAGCGGCCGGAATTGATGTGATCAACAGGCACGTAGCCGCGATGCCGGCAACAGCAGGTAATGCGATGCAAGTTGAACCGATGCCGGGTCGGCCACGCGGCGCGGCGCAGAAGATGTCAGCCCGGTCGATATCATTGATGGATCAGGTGTTTGATTTACCTGGTCCGATACCGCTCCGGAAATCCTATATCGTGGCGGCAACGCCGCGAAGTGGCGGCACTTTTCTCAGCACAAGGCTTTGGGCGACGGGCGTCCTCGGCGCTCCTGCGGAGTATGTCGGGCACCGCAAGCCCATCGGAACCAAGATGATGGAGCGTCTCGACGCTTCATCGCCGGCTGACTACCTCAGCCGGCTGCTAGCGTGCCGCACTTCGAAAAACGGCATTTTCGGAATGAGCGCGGAATTCAACGACTTCGAGGAGGCATTGCGTCGCTTCCCGGAAATGTTGGGTATGCTTTCGCCAGTCACCTACATTTATATCGAGCGCGCGGATCAGGTCGCCCAGGCTGCATTCATGGCGAAGTCCGTAAAGGTCGACGGTCTACCCGCCGGACAGCGAAAGCAAGCAGCGCTGCAGTACGATAGAGATTTGATCTCCAAATGGCTTGGTCGGATCGGCCGACAAAGCCTCGGATGGCAGCGTTGGTTCGAAGCGAATGGGATCGTGCCATTCGTCGTGGACTACGAAAAATTGATCGAGAAGCCAGCCGCCGTAATCTCCAGCATCCTCGAACTACTCGGCGCCGAAAATGACCAGCCGCAAACCGTTCGCGTCGCATTGACGGAAAAGCCGAGTGACCGCACTAGCGAGGAGTGGGCGGCTCGTTTCAACCGGGAAATTCAGAGCGGGATCGAACTTCGCGACGTCGGCACAGCCAAGACCGCCAAGCCGAAGGCCACTCGCACGAACGACGAACGCAGGCCTTCCCATATTTTCGACCGGTATGACGCGATCAGCGGCACCGCGCTTCGCCCGCCCGCCGCAAAACGTTTACGCGATCGCTACGAGGTCATCGTTGCTCGAAACCGCGCCTTGTTCAAGAATTCTCGGGTGCTCGATCTACGCAGCGGTGATGGGCGTTGGAGTTTCGCAGCAGTTGAGGCGGGTGCCGCTGAAGTGGTCGGCGTCGATAGCAAACGGGAGGCGGTGGAGGCCGCTCGGAATGCTTTTATGAAAATTGGCGTCAAGCCGGCAGCATACCGTTTTGTTCATTCGAAGCTCTTCGCCGCATTGAAAGACTTCAGACCCGATACTTTCGACGTTGTCCTGTGTAAGGACGTTTCGGCCGACCCGCACTTCTTCTTCAAGTCCCTCGCACGACTTCGGCCTAAACACGTCATCTTGGATTCCAAGATTGCCGATCGAAAGGAACCGATCGTTGTCTTCAGAGCGAATAAGCCGGACCAACCCGGCTCGAAAGCCGGCATACAGTCTGCCTCTCTGATCGCCATCCCTAACGAGGCGCTGATCAGGGCGCTGTGCGGTCATTTCGGCTTTCGCTGCCGCGCAGTCGACCCGCGCAACGTCGCTGACGAAACAGATGCCGGCTCCACGAGTGACCGGCGCCGCACTTATATTCTGGATCGGGTCGCCCCATCGTCGGGCCACTCATCTTGAACGGGCCACCCCGGATGGCTACAAGTCGCAAACCCGCTGGAGCTCGGTCTTCCAGGGACGAAACTGCTATTTGGAAATGTGGCATAGATCAGTCGTCGTCTGTGAAAAGCATTCCATTGCTCTTGCTGTCGTGGAGTGGAGCCGGCGGGGGCTCCCGTGCGTTCTGCTGCACGGCTTCGGGGATGCCGCCTGTGTGTGGAATCACTTGGCAACGCGGATCATGCCGGAGTTCCGCGCCGTCGCCATAGACTTGCGTGGGCATGGCGATTCGGATTGGGATCCCGAGACTAGGTATGACCTCGAAACGCTGACCGCCGATCTGGGTAAAGTTGTAGACACATTCGGCTTCGAGCGAATGGTACTGATTGGCCATTCCTTCGGCGCGGCAGTCGCGATGCGCTTTGCGGCGGAAAACGCCTCGCGTGCGGCCGGGCTTGTTGTTGTGGACTTTGGGCCTGAACTCGACGAGGCCGGTGTCAACGAAGTTCTGCGGGCCTTCGTGGACATGCCGCGAGCCTTCGCCTCGACCGACGATTATGCCGATTGGCTTATAGCCCACCGTCCGCTTGCCGATCCGAACCAGCTGCGGCACCTTGCGCGATGTAGCCTGCGCCAGTCCTCGCAAGGCTGGCAACCGAAGGCGGACGCGGCGCTTGCAACCAATTCGGAGATTAGCAAACTCGAGGCGAAGGGCGGCCGTTATCATCTTCCAGAGCTGTGGCCCGCTTTGGAGCAGATCAAATGCCCAAGTCTCGTCATCCGCGGTATGGGATCTGGTGTCCTGCCCTCGGATGTCGCCACACGTATGGTCGATCGCAGGCTCTCCGCCGGCAGGCTTGCGACTATAACCGGGGCTGGGCATGCCGTCATGATGGACAATCCAAACGAGTTCACCGGCAGCGTCATTGGCTTTTTGTCTGGTATCGTCGCGTGACGATTGATCGAACAAAAGGATATCTCGGTCTGGGCATAAGCGGCACGATGGACGCTGAAATTGGCGGCGTTTGACCGGCACGGAGAAAGTTCGGATTTCGATGGGTACAACATGCGAGTGAAACCGGCTGGCGACGAAAAACCGGTGCGCTTTGTCCTCGACGAGCGTCTCGACTTCAATCACTTCGTCCCGCTGAAAAAATCCTACATCGTCGCGTCCTCCTATCGCTCTGGGAGCAATTACTTTTGCTGGGAGCTGTGGCGAACGGGTGTGCTTGGGGCGCCTGTTGAATTCCTGAACCCCTATGATGCGCTTCCGGTTCTGATGAACCGCTTCAAGGCGTCGTCGCCAGCCGATTACATCACTAAGCTCATCCAACGTCGCTCATCCAAGAATGGCGTCTTCGGCTTGAAAACCCATAGCCATCATTTCGAGGTCTTCCTCAAACAATATCCGCAGCTTCTGGAGGCGTTGGCTCCGGTAACGTTCATCCACATAAACCGCCGGAACAAGCTCGCGCAGGCGGTGTCGATGGCCAAGGCCCTGCAGACCGACTTCTGGACGTCGCGCATCGAAAGCGAACGACCGCCTGTGCAATACGATCGGGAGCTGATCGCAAAATGTCTCGAAGAAGTTGAGCAGCAAGAACTTAAATGGCCGCGATGGTTTGAAGCGCACAATATCGAGCCGTTCCGCGTGGTGTATGAGGACCTGATCGCCGACACGCCAAAAGTGATTCGCAGAATCGTTGAGTTCCTCGGCGTTGAGAACGACGAACCCGATAATGTCCTTGTTCCACCGACCAAGCGGCAGGGTGACGGTACCAACAGGGATTGGATCGAGCGCTTCGAAAAGGAAAAACAGGAACTCGGGAACGGCAAGCCTGGCAACGCCTGGAACGGCCGTGCTCTCGCCGGCGCCGATGTTCGCGATTTACAGGACGACCCAGGTCCGGAAGCGAAGGCGCATTTCTTCGATCGATACGAACAGTTTATCAAAAACTTGCCGGTGGCGCCCGACACGGCAACGGGCTTTGTCGGGGTGATCCGTTCTCGCCATCGCTACCAAGCCATTATTGCGCGTAATCGCGAGATGTTTGCCAATGCCCGAGTTCTCGACCTCATGGGTTCCGACGGCCTTTGGAGCCTGGCGGCGCTCGATGCCGGAGCTGCGCAAGTCGTTCGGTTAGAAGCATCGCCCTGCGAAACAACGATACAAACTTTCGAGGAATATGGCTTCAAGGGTGGGGCTTATCAGGTCGCCAGCAGGGCACTACTTGGTACCTTTGAGCCGGAAGCATTCGACATCATTCTGTGCCAGAGAGTTCTCGAGGAGACCGATCCGCGTGATTTCTTCCAGGAGCTGCATCGGCTACGGCCCAAGCATGTCATACTCGATACTGAAATCGTCCGCGGCAGGGGTGCGCTGGCCCGCTTTAAACTCGTCGCATCCGAGCAACCCGTGCCGGAGGTGGCAAGACGATACGCCACGGTGACGAGCAGCCCAAGCCACGAGCTGATCATGCTGCTATGCGAGTTCTTCGGCTTTCAATGGCGTCGGATCGACTGGTACTCGTTCGGGATCGTTAATTGGACCGGGGTCCACGATTACGAACGCGATGAGCGCCGAACGTATGTGCTCAACAGTGTCGCTCAGCACGACGGCGATGCCAATTCACTTGATTGGCTGTCCTAAGGATAAAAGAGCGCGATGGAAGCGTCCGATGCTTTGCATTTCTTTGACCGTTACGATCGCTTCGGATCACCCGAAGACATTCGCTCCCGTCATCGCTACGAGGCGATCGTTTCGTGCAACAACGAGCTGTTTCAGGACGCGCGCGTCCTCAATCTCTACAGCGGCGACGGACGGTGGTGCATGGCGGCACTCGACGTGGGCGCTGTGCTAGTCGCGGGCGTTGATCCGTCGCGGGAGGCGGTAGAGGCTGCGAGGGCAAGTTTCATCGAATACGGCATAGATTCGCACACTTACCAATTCATTGTCGCGGACGCCAACGCGGCATTGCGGACAATGCAACCCGGCGCGTTTGACCTTGTCGTGTGTGCGCGGTCCTTCGAGTTATCTGATCCACGGGTGTTCTTCAGCCAACTCTATCGCCTCGAAGCCAAACATGTCATTTTGGATACGGACGTAAGCCGCGGCGAAGGGCCGATCATACGTTTCGACGTTAAATGGCTTGACCCGTCGGCTCCTATCGGAACACCGCAGCGCGGCTTGATAACTGCCACTCCCAACCATGAGCTGATAGTATTTCTGTGCGAATATTTTCAGTTCGCTTGGCGCCAGATCGATTGGCAGACTTTGGGGATCGCCGACTGGACCGGCACCCACGATTATGAGCGCGGCCGCCGCCGCACCTACGTTCTGGAACGGCTTTGACGCGGCGTATGCGGCCTGCGCCTATTTCGGGGCAAAGAAATCGGCAATCTCCCTCTGCACCTGATCTTGATGCCGATAAGCTAGAAGCGGCAAGCCGCAAACGTTCCAATTCGATCGGATAGAAATGCAGCTCCTTCGTCTTCTGTCGCAGATCTCGTTCGTGATGCTGGCGACGGCAATCCTAGCCAGCGTGCTTAGCGGCTTTGCGGCGATGGGCGCGCTGATTTGCGTTTTCGAATCGCTGCGTTCCGGCAACGTACTGTGGTGGCAATTTGGTTTGGCGGCGGTATTTGCCATTTTGGTTCGGGAATTTGCGCGTGTCACGCTCGCTCGACTGGCTACCAAATCGGTGCTGCGTCTGCGCCGGCGGCTGGTCAGATCCGTCTTGCACGTTCCGCTTTTGGACCTTGAGCGCATCGGATCGGCGCGGCTCCTGGTCGCTTTCACGAGCGACCTAACCGGCGTCGCGACGGCGGTTCGCAGCCTGGTATCGCTGTTCGCCAGCTCCGCTTTCCTCATGGCCCTGGTAGCATATCTGGCGTGGCTCTCGGCGGAGCGCGCGGGCGTCACGACGGTCCTGTTGCTCGTTTGTATTGTTGGCGCCGTGTTTGCGCGTCGGTTTGAAAGCCGGCAGCGCCGTTCGGCGCGAGAAGCCTGGGACAGGGTTGTTCACGTCTACAAGATGCTCCTCGATGGTGTGAAGCAGTTAAAGCTCAATCGCCAGCTTGCCCGCCATGTGTTGCGTTCATTCGAGGATCGGGTCCACGACCAAATGCAATCTGGTGCGAGGCGCAGTCGTTCCTTCGACATTGTCGGCAACTGGGTGCAGATAATGTTTTACGTTATTCTTGGCACCGCGGTGTTCGGGCCTTTCGGCGACACCGACCTGCTACGAAGGGGCTACGGCTACGGTCTTCTGGCGCTCCTGCACATTCGTGGTCCGCTCGCCTCTCTGATTGCCGACAGCAGAATATTCGCCGATGCTTCCGTGGCGTTGCAACGCATCACCGAACTTGGCGTGACGTTATCGGAGGATCAGGAAAGCGACGCGGTTCGTCACGGGCCGGCGCCGGCGGGTCAGTGGCGCCAACTTGTCTTACGGGGTGTCGTTTTTAGGTACCAAAGTGAAAGTTCGCCGGACGTATTTGCACTCGGGCCGCTCGACATGACACTTTGCCCCGGCGAAATCGTTTTCGTCGCGGGCGGTAACGGCAGCGGCAAGACGACGTTTGCGAAGCTTTTGACCGGCCTGTATCAGCCCTCCAGTGGAAGCATCTCTCTCGATGACACCATCATCGGGGAGCAGAGCATTCGCTGGTTCCGCAGCAAGTTTTCTGTGGTATTTGCCGATTTCTGTCTGTTCGAAGGCGTTGCCGATCTGCGGCCGAAACAAGTGGCTCAAGAGGCCGAGCGACTTGCCGTTCGACTGAAACTTGAGCAGTGGATGCTGTCGACGCCCGAGACTTCCGACGCTTCTGCGCCGTTGTCTTCTGGTGAACGCCGCCGTTTGGCGCTGCTCATGGCGCTCTTGGAGGACCGTCCAATTTTGGTTTTCGACGAATGGGCTGCGGACCAGGATCCTCGCTACAAAGATCTGTTCTACAAGGAAATCGTTCCCCGCATACGCAGACTCAGGCAAGCTCGTCGTCGTGATATCGCACGACGAGCGCTATTTCCAAACCGCCGACCGTGTGCTCTGGCTGGAGCGCGGCAAGCTACCGATCTGGAGAACGCCGTCGTCCTTTACGGCGTCCCTGGAAACTGCGGCTGACGCTTAACGGACGAAGTCGTGGCCCGATCAGAACAAAGTCTCGGTCGCATCTGCAGTTGACGGGGCACTACTCGCGCTTTCGGCGCCGACCACGGCGGCGGGGAGGCGACCCTGGTTGGTTCCGGTTCCACATGCTCGTCTCGAGTTTCCATTCGTCGTCGATCTTGCGCCATATGAAGACGTATTTGCCCAAAATCTCCTGTGATTGGGACCGCGCGGCCTGATCTGGTTTGTCACCGCTACTGTCCTGATCGGCGCTAGCTCCGGTGCCAGGACCAACCAACATCCGGAGCGTACCGATCTCGCGAACGACGTTGCCGGCGAGCGTCACCACGCTGTCCGTATCGAACCTAAGCTCGCGAATCCGGTTGGAGCGCGTCCAGAACGACTGAATTTTGCTTTTGCCAGTGATGATGTTGCGGCGAGGCGGTAGCATAACCGCGTCATCGGTGAACATTTCGGCCACCGCTGCGAAATCGCGCGTCTTAAAAGCCTCGACGAATTGTTTGTTCAACTGTTCGATCATCGCCGACTGCGCAACGGGCATGCTGTCCTCCTGTTGGCTTGTAAAATAATTTGCGGCGTATTGGCAACGTGCGCTTTTCGAAACGCCATGTCTACGCAAGTCTTGATGAGTGAGATGCACTGGCAATGTTTGCTACGTCTGTTGAACACTCGCTATAATGAAATGCCGCCAACGGCCTTATCTTTGCTCTGCGCTTTGCGTTTGCTCCTCTGCCGCTTGGCAGTTCCTGGCACCATGACAATTCTGGACCGCCTGAAGGGTCGCATGCAATGAAGCTTTTTCGGAGCTGGTAAGGGCGGAGAAGGAGTTACGGAGTTCGTAGGATCTGCGGAGAGGTCATGGTATTCTTTTTCGCCGCTGGTGTATTCGACGTAAAGCCATTTCAATCCAGGAATTGCCTCATAGCTCGTGGGATTGCCGTTGCGTACCGTGTATCGCCAGCCGCCGTCTCGGCCGCCACCAAATCTGCCGGGGGTCCGCAATTCCATCATGTCGGGATCCATGGGATCTCGGCGCACCGGTCCATGATGTTCGATCAGCGCTACCGTTCGCCAGTCGGCTAACTTTTGTCCCGCCAGCAGGGGCGCCAAACTCCGGCCGTCAACTCCTGTTGGCGCAGCGGCGCCGCCAAGTTCGGCGAAGGTCGGGCATAGATCGATGTTCTGGACGATTTCGTCGATCGCGCGCCCGGCAGGAACGCCGGGTCCGGTAACGATGAGCGGGACGTGAATGTCCGTATCGAAGGCGGTCATTTTTTCCGGCAGGAGACGATGCTCTCCCATGTGATAGCCGTTGTCGGAGCTGAAGACGAAATAGGTGTTGCTCTCTTCGCCGGCGGCGGCGACAGCGGCGTGAATTTCACCGATCATCTTGTCGACCGCGAGCACCGATTGAGCCCGCAAACGGTACTCATAGTCGATGAAGCCGATTTCGTTGCCGGCAAGTGCGGGAAGCTCACGCAGCCAAGCCACGGCGCCCGCGTCGGGCGCGGCATCGAATACTGGCGAGCGCGGAGCGCGAAGTCCGGGCAGCGCGTCGGCATCGCGAGGCGCTGGAGTAGAAGGCCGGTGCGGGGCGTCGGCATCGCGAGGCGCTGGAGTAGAAGGCCGGTGCGGGGCGAAACTCGCCACCTCGATCATGAATGGCGAACCCGCCGATTGTTTAATAAAGCGCACCGCGCTCGCTGACAGGACATCCGTCAAGTAGTCGGTTGCGTTGTTGCCGTATCGGGTCAGGCTGCCGTTTCGACTGAGATCGTAGTTGAACTCGCGATAGGCATTTCCGGCAACCACCCACAAACTCCAGCCAGGGGCAACGGGGTCTTCGGGCTGATACATGTTCAGGTATTTACCGAGCATCGCTGTGCGATAGCCGGCAGCTGACAACGCCGTTGCGAAGGTCGTCCGGTCGTTGCCACGGTTGACGAAGGCACGATAGCCGCCATCCCAGCCTTTATTTTTAAAAATGCCGGTGTCGTGCGGATACTGTCCGGTGAAGATCGATGCGCGCGAGGGACAGCACAACAAATCAGTCACAAAGTAATTGGTAAATGTGACTCCTGCTTTCTGCATTTGCAGAACGTGAGGCATATACTGCACCAGATCCGTCGAAAGATCGTCGGTGAGGATGAAGACAATGTTCGGCCGCCGGCCGGTCGCTGGCCCCTGCGCCTCTTGCGCCGGCTGCGACCACGACTGCAAAGACTGCCCGGCAACGAACAAAATTGTTGCCGTCGCAGCTGTTGCAATTGTGCGCATCATCGGTGAATTCTCGTAAAGGCCGAGTGCCGCACGGCTTTACTGCATAGGTCCGCAATTTTTGCGATTTTGTGACCTACAGAACGTCGGCGTACGGCTAGACAGTGCTCTCTGATACGAGCTTGCCTTCAATATTGTCGGCGAGCTTGGCAACGGTGGGGTTCGCGAACAATTCTCGTGGCTCAAGCGCGACCTTATACTTGTCGCGAATTTTCGGCAGGAGCTGCAAACCGAGCAGCGAGTGGCCGCCAAGCTCGAAGAAATTGTCATCGCGGCCAATGGGAGTAATCATCAACAGCTCACTCCACAGAACAGCCAATTGCGTTTCAAGATCATTCGCCGGCGCTTGATAGGGTTGAGCGAGCGCCGGACGAGGATAGCCTTTCGGTTTGACTATGGCCTTTGCTGGTGTTGCCGCTCGGACCTGCGCCGGTGCGCCCGCCTGTCGTAAAGGTTGAGCGTGCGAGGCCCGTACGATCACTTGAGGCTGTCTTGCGACCAAGGCTTGGCTGAAAGCATAGACGCCGTCTTTGGTGCTCAGGCCCCTGACCTGTCTGGCTTGACCGGGACCCGCCCGATGGGTGTCCACCGCCATCCCGACCTCACGCCAATTATCCCAATTGATTGAAATCGTCGGCCATTCCGCGCGTCCCCAATTGCGAACGGCGCATGAATCGAGATACGCGTTTGCAGCGGTGTAGTCGACCTGTCCGACACGCCCCCATATCGCGCTGGTCGAGGAGAACAGCGCCAGAAAATCGAGCCGACGACCGGCGAAAACCTGCTCTAGTACCGCTAGCCCGAGCATCTTCGGGCGGAGGACCTCATCGAGCTCTTCCGGAGTTTTCAGACCAATGGGTGTAGTTCCGGGAACACCGGCCGCGTGGATCACGCCATGAATTTCTCCGAACTGGTCGTACGCAGCGCGCACCACGGTTTGCATCCGCGACAAATCGCAGACGTCCGCGGTGCCGAGCATGACTCGTCCTCTGGCGGCTTCGATTTTTTCAATGCCGCGGATCACCCGCAGAAGGCGATTATCGGCTTTTGACGGTTTTGCTGTGATGCTGCCCCACTCTTCACGCGGGGGAAGTGGCGTACGGCCGGTTAAAATCAGATGCGCCTGATAATTCTCCGCCAGGTGCCGCGATAGCGCGAGCCCGAGAGCTCCCAGCCCGCCCGTTATCAGATAGACGCCGTTCTTGCGCAGCGCCGCGTGCGGGCTCCGCATCAGGAAAGGCGGTATCCGGTCGACCGTCCGCGACCAGCGCGCGTTGCCGCGATATGCGGTCACCGTGCTTTGGCGCGGCTCGGCCAGATCGGCGGCGAGTTGCTGCGCAAGAGCTTTAGCGTCGGCGGTCGCCGAGCTGACGTCGACAATCCGAGAATTCAATCCAGCATATTCGTGCATGCTGGCAAGGCATGGCCCGATTGGCAGGGCCATCATCGGATCTATCGTTTCGGTTCCCACCACTTCATATCCATCCCGCGTAACAATCGTGAGGCTGATTTTCTCGGCAGTCGTGTGCCGGGTCAGCGAGCGGATGAGCGCAATCGGCGCGTTGATTTTGTCGTCAACCTCGCGCTTGTATTCCGACGCGACCTTGCCGGCGGCGCGCGGGCGCGACGGATTGCAGAAATATACGACCCGCAGCCGTTGCTCGGCGGTCAATCCCTTAATAACCATCGAGCATAGCTGGTCGACGTCGGCTTCCTGATTAGGGTCGCAGCTGAACCAGCCTTCACCCAGCTCGGTAAAAACCGGTCCTTTCTTGATAACAGTTACGCTGTCGCCACGTGTCCGCAGTGCTTCTGCAAAACGCTCGTCCAAATCCTCACTGGCGATGAACGCTAGCCAAACCAGTTTGGTTTGATCGGCCGCATCCGCCTGCGCCGAGTATTGCACGCGTTTCCAGGTGGCCGTTTCAACCGTATAGCTCGGTCCGGTTCGCGCTGGTTGTTGAGCAACAGCAGCGCCCCGGTCTGCAATCTTCCCCTCCTTGGTTTGCGGCTCTGCCGGGCGTTCCTCGTCGAGTACCCAGTATCGCTTGCGTTCGAAGGGGTAGGTTGGGAGGGGTCGCTTCAGCCGGCGTTCCTGCGCGTAGCGCTGGTTCCAATCTATCGGTGCGCCGAGGACCCAAAGCTCCGCGGCGGCGCGCAGGAAAGCCCGCACTTCTCCAGCGCCGCGGGCGGACGCGTGCGCCAGAGATGATTGTATCGTTGCTTCGCTGCCGAGCGCTCGCGCCAAAGTGCCCAGGCTGCGGCCTGGACCGACTTCGAGGAAAATCGATGGCGTCTGTTGATGGATGCAGGACAATCCTTTGTGGAACAGCACCGGCGCACGCATATGCGAGCCCCAGTAGGTGGGATTCGTCGCCTGCTCGTCCGTGATCCATTCGCCGGTGACGTTGGAAACGTAGGGCAGTTGCGGCGGCTTCAGGCTGATACCGCGCATCACCTCGATGAAAGGACCGACTGCCGGCTCCATCATCGCGGAATGAAATGCGTGCGACGTATGCAAGAGAGTGGAGGAAATCCCCTTCTCCGCGAGCTGCCGCTCCAGCTTCGCGATCTCTTCGCGCGGTCCCGAAGCAACGCAGGCGGTCGGGGTATTAATCGCTCCGATCGAGACCGATTTTGGAAACAGCGATTCAACCTGTTCGGCCGGACTCATTATTGCGAGCATTGCGCCGGCGGGCATGCCCTGGATCATCCGACCCCGTTCCGCTACAGCACGGAGCGCATCTTCAAGCGAAAACACCTCTGCGAGGCAGGCGGCAACGAATTCGCCGATGCTGTGACCAAGCGCCATGGCCGGACGTACGCCGAAGCTCATCCACAATTGCGCCAGGGCATACGACACTGCGAAGATTGCGGGCTGTGTATATCGTGTATTGCGCAACAGCTGCTCGGCTTCCTCGACTTGATCGCTTTCCGGATACAGCAGCCTACGCAAATCCAGATCGATGTGTTCGCGCAGAAGCTCGGCGCACTTGTTGAACTCGCGGCGGAACACCGGCTCTTCCTTATAGAGCTCCCGACCCATGTAGATGTGCTGGGAACCCTGGCCCGGAAACAGAAATGTAATGGGCTTGCCAGGAACGCCGCGCAGTCCGCCGACGGAGACGCTCGGATCGCCCGAACTCGAGGGCTTGCGCGGCGTCCTGCGCGTTGGCGCAGACAACGGCGCGGGCATGGGCGTAAAGTCCACGGCCCGTCGCCAGCGTATGGCAAACGTCGGCGATATTTTCCTCGGGATGTTCGCCGAGATGTCGGGCCAGTCGTGAGCAGGCGGCATCGAGCGCCGTGGCGGTCTTGGCCGAAATTATCGCCACATGCATGCTTTTTGCTGTTAGGTCGGAGACCGGCTTTGGCGGCTCCTCGATAATGACCTCGGTGTTGGTCCCACCTATCCCGAACGCGCTGATACACGCGCGCCGCGGCCCATCGAGCGACCACTTCGTCAGTTCGGTCGGAACATAGAAAGGCGAATTGGCGAAGTCGATTTTCGGGTTTGGTTTCTCGAAGTGGAGACTTGGCGGAATTTCGCCGGTCTTGACGCAAAGCGCCGCTTTTATTGTGCCAGCAAGTCCTGAAATCGTGTTTAGATGTCCGACATTCGATTTAAGCGAGCCGACGCCGCAGAACTGCTTTTTGTCGGTCGCCGTTCGAAATACCCGCTGCAGAGCTTCGATTTCGATCGGATCGCCGAGCGCGGTTCCGGTGCCGTGAGCCTCGACGTAGCCGATCGTGTCTGGAGAGATATCGGCAGTCGATAGTGATTCGGACATGACGTCATATTGGCCTTCGACGCTCGGGGCCGTGTAGCTGCCCTTGGTCGCGCCGTCATTGTTGACGGCAGTGCCGAGAATTACTGCCTGAATATCGTCGCCATCGGCGATCGCTTCGTCGAGCCGCTTGAGAACGGCAATCGCGACGCCGTCGGCAAATACCGTACCGCTGGCGTCGGCGTCGAATGCCCGGGTGTGGCCATCCCGTGACAGGATACCGCCTTCGACAAAGTGATAACCGCCCTTGCCGCGCAGCCAAGAGACCGACACGCCGCCGGCTAAAGCCAAGTCGCATTCATGCGAGAGTAGGCTTCGCGTCGCGAGGTGTAGCGCCACCGTCGAGGTCGAGCACGCGCATTGCAGCGTAAAACTGGGCCCGCGCAAGCCAAGTTTGTAAGAAGTTCGGGTCGACAGATAGTCCTTGTCATTACCGATGACCGCCATCTGCCTTTCGACACCGATCACCGACCTGTTGGCCAGGATCTGATAACCATAGAGGGTCTGACCTTCGCCCGCGAACACGCCGATGGAACCCGGATAGCGCGCCGGGTCGACGCCGGCGGTTTCAAGCGCCTCCACCGCGAACTCCAGAAATACCCGCTGCTGCGGATCGATGAACTCCGCCTCGCGCGCGCTGTAATTGAAAAACCCGGCATCGAACAGATCGAGCCCTTCCAACGGTGCGCCGGCGCGGATGAAGGTTGGCAGTCGCAGCACCGCCTCGGAAATACCTGCCTTGCGCAGTTCGCCCTCAGTGAAGAACGAGATGGATTCAACTCCATTCTTCAAGTTCGACCAGAACTCGTCGACGTTCTTTGCGCCGGGACAACGAATTACCATTCCGATGATGGCAACCCGCGGATTTTTGCCGTTTTGGCTGTTGTTTATTTCGTCCACTGACTTCCCTCACATGCGGCGTAGCTTTTTAAGGTCGATGTTTCCCGAACGAACCCATGGATTTTTATACCCCATGCCGTTCGATCCTCCTGTGACCTGGAACACACCTCGTTGCTGTGTCCAACACAGTTTTGCGGCGCCGACAGATGGGTCACCCGCTCGACAGATGGCTCATCCTGCTTAAGCCCGTTATTGCCCAATTTCAAGGCAGCGCTTGTGCTCTCCCGCAATCGTTTAACAAGTGATGAAAGCCCGCCCGAGGCTTCACGTCATGCGCAAATCACGCCGTGGCGCGGGACCGCAATTCGGGCGCCGAATCGTCTTCCGAGGGACTGAGCTCGAGGAAAGCTCACGGTGCTGGGAGATTCTGCGGGGTAATGCCGCGCGAACTCATGCGCACGACATCAGGATGGTGCCCGGCGGCGACCGAAAGGACGTGTTTGTCAGTTACTGGCAGGATCGCGAATTGCCACGCCGCGGGATGGTCGGTTGCGCCCGGTTCAAACGCGATGCGGATCGGTTCGAACGCGAACGCAAACGACTTTAGTGGCGTGCCAAGCCCGGTGCCAATGGCTTTGAGGTAGGCTTCCTTCAAAGTCCACAGGCGAAAAAAGCATAGACTCCGTTCCGAGGCCGGTACTGCTCGCAATAATTGCACCTCGGCTGGTGCGAAATATTCTTCGGCCATCGCGAAATCGGCTTTCCGTGGGTCGATCCGCTCCACGTCAACACCGACAACGCCACGCGTTGCGACAGCCGCGGCCACCAGGCCACGTGTATGCGAGAGGCTGAACGGCCGTTCATGGGATCCATTATGCGAAAAGATCCTTGGCTTGCCGTCGACGTCGCTCACGAACCGCCACAGGTGTGCGGGCCAATTCAGGTAGGATGACAGCATAGATCGCAACAATGCATGCGCCGCGATGAATTCCCGGCGATCTATCGAGAAATGAAACCGTTCCGCGCGCTCGCGTTCTTCCTCATCGAGTATGGCGAGCCATTTGTGTAAATCGGCGGGCCCGACGGCGTCGGTAGCCATCCACCAAACAGCGATCTCCTCGTCCGCCAGTGTCGTGTCAGCAGTCATTGGACGGCAAGTTACATGTCGTCGGCGCGCCGGAAAACTGCAACGCCAGAGGAGGGTAGTCGCCGAGTTAGTGGCGGAGCAGCTCGGACTACTCGCGCTCCTGCCCCTCGCCTTCGCCTGATAGGCGCGCAATTTTGCGACGCCGGAGCCGCGGGCGAGGTTTCAGCGGCCGCGTATGGGACTTTCCCTGTCTGCCGGACGCAGGAAGCCTGTCCTCCTCGCTCGCTAGCGACTGGCTTTCAATTGTACCGCGTTTTGCCGAGATAGAAGCTATCATAGTCTCAATCTGCTTCGCCAGCATTTCGCGGTCTTCACTGGGCGCTTTGGCTTTCTTGAGCACGGCCGCCGCTTGTTCATGGTGGCCAAGCTCTTTCAGGACGGCGCTCAGTGCAAGGCGCGGAGCAGCGTTTCGGGGCGCCAGAGCTACGGCTTTCTCCAATAGCGGCCGCGCTTCACTCGATTCACCGGTGCGCAGATGCAATTGCGCTAGTCGGTAGGCCGCAATCCAACTGTCGGGCTTGAAGTCCAGCGCCCGCTGCAATTCGGTCTTCGCCCCCTCCACATCGCCGCACCGTTCCAGAACAGTGGCGAGCAATAAACGCGCAGCGATCTGCTCGGGGCTCTGTGCCAGGACCGTCCGCAACCGGCCGACCGCCTCCTCATAATTGTCGTTTTGCGCTAAGATACGGCTCAGTCGTCTCTGCGCGACGCCAATCGAGGGATCGATTTCGGTCACCTCCTCATAGTCGCGTATCGCTGCGTCGTAATCGCCCAATGCTTCGCGCACACGCGCCATAAGGATTTTCGCCCGAGACGATTTCGGATCGCGCTCCAGCGCATTTTGGCAGCACTGCATCGCCGCCTGCAGGTCGTTTTCCTGGAAATAAACCCGCCCGAGCCCAATATGCGCCGCCACAGCATTTGGGTTGGTCTCGATGATCTTCGCAAACGTCGCGCGGGCAGCTTCCAGGTCGCCGGCCTTGAGATGCTCAAAGCCCGCCAGAAGCCCTTTGTGCGGCAGTTTATTAGGACGCGGGTTCGATCGCGGAACGGCTCGTGTCATCACGGAGTGCTCTCGATGCACCCAAATCGAAGCGTGCGCATGGCCATCTTACTGAGCCCGTGTATCCAATCAACACAAAGTGAGGAATAGGTCGTATCTATGTTGGCAACAATTGTCTTTAAACATTTCCGATGCCGCTTTCTTGGAGACGGTGAAGCGCGGGCAACTCGACAGCTCCGCCGGTTTTCCTTTGATCAGGCCGGGTTTGCAGAATAAGAGTGAAACTCGCGTAGCTTCGGCGGAGCAGCGCTAGGTGCTGCCTTCAAGTTGCTGTATTTGTATCGCGATTCTCGATATATTTTTGCTCCAAGCTACGGACATCGACGAGCGGCCATGCGCCTGAAATATCTCCTTATTCCGGCGGCATTGGGACTGGTTGCGGCCGGCGTGTATTTTTTCAGCCCGGGCGGCGGCTTCCTGGGCGGGCAAGCGGCTACCACCGCCGTAGCACCGCCTTCGCGGCCGGCCAATCCAGCCGCAGAACGGGTCGCCGGTACGCGGGAAAAAATTGGTCGCGGGCTTCGCCGCCCACTTGGCACCGAGGCGGTGCCGGTGATCGTGGCTCCGGCCCGGGTGAGCGACGTACCGATATACCTTTCCGGCATTGGCACGGTGATCGCCTACAATACCATTGATATAAAATCGCAAGTCGATGGCGTGATCTTGAAGATGAACTTCCAAGAGGGAGACGACGTCAAAGCCGGCGATCCCCTCATCATCATCGATCCGGAACCTTTCCAAGCGCGGCTTGAGCAATGGCAGGCCGCCAAGGTGAGGGCTCAGGCCGAATTAGAGAATGCCAAGACAAACCTGTGGCGCTACCAGCAACTGGCGACGCATGATTTCGCCACGCAAAAGCAGGTCGACAATACGAGTGCGCTGGTCGAGCAATATACGGCCGATGTTGCCGAAGATGATGCCAAGATCAAATTCGCTCAGACCGAGCTGAATTTTGCGACCATCAGATCTCCCATTAATGGCCGGACCGGCATTCGCCATGTCGACCCGGGCAATCTGATCCGGGCTGCGGACAACAAGAACATTGTCACCGTTGTACAGTTGCAGCCGATCTACGTGATCATAACCGTACCGGCGACGGAGCTATCGGCAGCCGGAGTTTCGCTGGGGTTGAGCAATTTGCCGGTTTATGCTTACGCGGAAAACGGGAAAACACTGCTCGATCGCGGCAGTGTGCAGACCGTCAATAATGAGGTCGATCCCGCTACCGGAACGATCAAGCTCAAGGCCAGCTTTCCCAACGAGCGATACAGGCTGTGGCCGGGAAATTTTACTGACTGCAGAGTGATGGTGGAGAAGCGCCATAATGGCGTGACCGTCCCGGCTGCCGCCATTCGTCACGGGCCGAAAGGCGACTTCGTCTGGTTGGTTCGGCCCGACAATACCGCTGAGACACGGCCGGTCGCGGTCAAGCAGACGCTTGGCGATACAGCTTTGCTCGACCACGGATTGCAAGGCGGCGAACAGGTCGTCGTCCAAGGCCAGTATTATCTCCAAACCGGAAGGCAGGTAGAGATCGTCACCAAGGAGCCGGGTGACGAATCCGAATTATCCAGCTCCGAATGAACGTCTCTGCACCATTCATCGTCCGGCCCATTGCGACGACTTTGCTGATTGTCGCCGTCGTCTTGGTAGGGTTGCTCGGGTATCGAATGCTGCCGGTGGCGGCGCTGCCGACGGTAGATTTTCCGTCCATTCAGGTCGTGACCACCTATCCGGGCGCTTCGCCGGACGTGATGCAATCCTCGGTCTCGGCGCCGCTCGAGTACCAGCTGGCGCGAATCCCCGGCCTCACTCTGATGACGTCAACGAGCTCGTACGGCACGAGCCAGATTACGCTGCAATTCAGTCTGTCGCGGGACATTGCTTCGGCTGGCCAAGATGTCCAGGCGGCAATCAATGCGGCAACGGGCTGGCTGCCGGTGAACGCGCTGCCGGCGCCGCCCATCTATCGCAAAGTGAATCCCGCGGATATGCCGGTTCTGGTACTGGCTCTGACTTCGGAAACCATGTCGCTGCATGAGATTACCGAGTATGCGGCGACGGCATTCGTTCCGAAGCTCTCGCAGATCGAAGGCGTCGGCGAAGTCAGCATCCAGGGCGGCCAGGCGCGCGCCGTACGGCTGCAGGCCAATCCGCGGAAACTCGCCGCACTGGGCCTGTCGCTGTTTGACGTTCGCAAGGCAATCGAATCAACGACCGTTGACATACCGAAGGGGCAGATTGACGGCCCGCAGCAAGCTTTTGAAGTCGGCAACAACGACCAGCTCTTCAACGCCAAGGATTTTCTTAATACGGTCATTGCTTATCGGAACGGCGCGCCCGTCCTGTTCAAGGATGTCGGCGAGGCTGTCGAGGGGCTCGAGAACGAGAAGCTCGCAGGTTGGTATAATGGCGAGCCCGCCGTTATCATAAACGTGCAGCGACAACCCGGCGCCAACATCATCAAGGTTGCCGATGCCGTCGAAAAATTGCTGCCGGAGATCAGGAAATCGTCGCCGCAGGCGCTCAAGGTGGCGATCTCGGCCGATCGCACGACGACCATTCGCGCGGCGGTGACTGATGTGCAGCACACTTTGGCGATCACGGTTGTCCTCGTGGTTCTGGTGATTTTTCTGTTCCTGCGAAAATTCTGGGCGACGATCATCCCGAGCGTGACCCTACCGGTATCGCTGATAGCCACTTTTGCCGTCATGGCCGCGATCGGTTTCAGCCTGGACAATCTTTCACTGATGGCGCTCAGCGTGGCGTCCGGATTCATCGTCGATGATGCGATCGTCATGATCGAGAACATCGTGCGGTACATCGAAGCCGGCGAGCGGCCGCTCGACGCGGCGCTGAAGGGATCGCGACAGATCGGTTTTACCATCGTGTCGCTCACCATTTCATTGGTCGCTGTGTTTATTCCATTGCTGCTGATGGGCGGTGTGGTCGGCCGCCTGTTTCGGGAATTCGCAATTACGCTCTCGGCATCGATCGTGATTTCGGGGGCCGTGTCGCTTGTCCTGACGCCGATGATGTGCGCGACGCTTCTCAAGCGGGAAGAGTCCCGCAGTCAGTCGCGCCTGTTCCGGATCAGCGAACGCAGCTTCGAGGCTATGCGGGGGCTCTACGAAGACGGGCTGCGCTGGACACTGCGTCACCAGGGCTTGATGCTGGTGATTACGATACTGACCTTTTTTGCCAGTATCTGGCTGTACACGGCTATTCCTAAAGGTTTCGTGCCCGAGCAGGACACCGGCCTCATCGCCGGCGTCACCGATGCGTCCCAGGATATTTCTTTCGACAGCATGTCGGCGCTGCAGCAGAAAGTCGCCGGCATTATCGCCAAAGATCCTGACGTCGTCAGTGTCACCAGCTTTGTCGGTGTTGATACCGAGAATACAACGCTCAACAGCGGTCGGCTTTATATCGACATCGGGTCACCCGACCGGCGTCATGCATCGGTCGCGGAAATCATGGAGCGCCTGCGGGATGCGGTCTCCGGATTGAACGACATCACGCTGCATCTACAACCGGTGCAGGATATCCAGATCGAAACCAGGCAGACGCGCACTCAATACCAATACGTTCTCCAAGACATCGACGACCAGGAACTGCGCCACTGGACCGACCGGTTTGTCGCCGAGCTGCGCAAACAACCGGACCTGGCCGACGTTGCCACCGATCAGCAAGATCTCGGCCAGCAGGTAATGATCACGGTAAATCGCGAAGCGGCCGCGCGCTACGGCATCAACATGGCGTCGATCGATGACGTTTTGTACAGCGCCTTCGGCCAGCAGCAGATCGCTACGATCTATACACCAGTTTACCAGTACCACGTGATTTTGGAAGTTTCGCCCGAGTATCGAAACACATTGGACGCGCTCGGCAGCGTTTATGTGACGCCCGCCGGCGCCATCGTGGCGACCCGCAGCCAAGCCGCAACAGGGGTGACGGCCGACTTCAGCACCAAGGGCAATCCGATATCGCTGGCGAGCTTCGCCGAGCTTCAGAAGCGCTTGACGCCGCTTGTCATCACGCATCAGGGCCAGTTTCCGGCGGTCACGGTCTCCTTCAATTTGCCGGCGGGTGTTTCGCTCGGGCAGGCACTTGAAACGCTGCGGCGAACCCAGCGCGCAATCGGGTTTCCGAGCTCGATCGAAACCAACCTCACCGGCAAGGCCGCCGAATTTGCTTCATCGCTCGCCAGCGAACCGATCTTGATCGCAGCCGCCATTGTCGCCGTCTACATCGTCCTCGGCATTCTTTACGAAAGCTATATTCATCCGATCACGATCCTCTCCACGCTGCCTTCTGCCGGTGTCGGCGCGCTGCTCGCCTTGATGCTGTTTCGCCAGGATCTCAACTTGGTTTCGCTCATCGGCATCATTCTCCTGATCGGGATCGTGAAGAAGAACGGAATCATGATGGTCGATTTCGCGCTGGCGGCCGAGCGCCAGCAGGCAATGTCGCCCGAGGAATCGATTTATCAGGCCTGCCTGCTGCGTTTCCGGCCGATCATGATGACCACAATGGCCGCGCTGCTCGGCGCGCTGCCGCTGGCAATCGGCACGGGTACCGGCTCGGAGCTGCGGCGCCCGCTCGGGATTGCAGTGGTCGGCGGGCTGCTCGTCTCGCAGTTTTTGACGCTTTATACGACGCCGGTCATCTACCTCGCCTTCGCCCGACTTGAGCGCCGCTTCGGTGGGCTTTGGCGCTCGAAGGGGAAGCCGACCGCGGAGGGCCGCACGCTGCCAAGGCGAACGAGTGGCGAGGCGCTGTCTAAGGGTGATGAAGCCAAGCGCTTAGAGGAAGCCAAAGCGTGAACTTCTCGGAGATCTTTATCCGGCGTCCGGTCGCCACGGTGCTGCTGACGTTCGGCGCCGTGTCGCTGGGAATTATCGCTTATTATCATCTCCCCATCGCCTCGCTTCCGAACATGGATCGTCCGACGATCGCTGTTCGCTCCTACTTGCCAGGTGGCAGCCCGGACACGATTGCGTCTTCGCTCACGGCTCCGCTGGAAAGCCAGCTTGGGCTCATTTCCGGCCTGAAGGAGATGTCGTCCACCAGCATTTACAGCCATTCCAACGTGACGCTTGAGTTCGGTCTCAACAAGAACATCGACACCGCTGCCGGAGAGGTACAAGCCGCAATCAACGCTGCCGGGCCGCTGCTGCCGAAGGCGCTGCAGGGACCGCCGATCTATATCAAGGCCAATCCCGCGGGCTTTCCAATCTTTGCACTCGCGATCACCTCGGAAGCGTACGATATTCCTGAAATCTTTCGCTTTGCCGACACCGTGATTGCCGGGAAAGTGTCGGAGGTCGAGGGCGTTGCCAAAGTCTTTCTGAGCGGGTCGAGAAGGCCAGCGGTCCGCGTTCAGCTCAATCCGCGCGCGCTCGCAAACATGCACGTATCGACTGCTGCGGTGAAGGCCGCGCTCGAGCAGGCGTCAATCAGCATACCGAAAGGCGAGATTTCGGACGGTCCGCGCGCGCTGACGATAGCGGCAAATGATCAACTTCTGACGGCAGCTGATTACCGCAATATCATAGTCAAATCGCAGAGCGGCGCGCTGTTGAAGCTGCAGGATGTCGCAGCGATCTTCGACAGCACCGTCAATGACGAGCAGGCCGGGTGGTTCGGTGACGAACGCGGCGTCGTGCTTTCCGTGGTGAAAACTCCCGACGCCAACGTCGTCCAGACCGTTGACGACATTATGAAACTGCTGCCCGAGTTCGAGCGATGGGCGCCGCCCGCGATCAAGATGCACGTGCTCTATGATCGCACGCTGTTAATCCGCGCCTCGATTGCCGACGTTCAGCGCACCATCGCGGTCGCGATCGTGCTGGTCGTTCTGGTGGTGGCGGTGTTCTTGCGCCGGTTCTGGGCGACGGTCATCCCGAGTGTCACCATACCCGTATCCCTCGCGCTGATCTTGGGCGTGATGTATCTGCTCGGTTTCAGCCTCGACAATATTTCGTTGATGGCGGTGACGATCGCGATCGGCTTCATCATCGATGATGCGATCATCATGATCGAGAACATCATCCGCCTGATCCGGAATGGAGAAACCCCAATCAACGCTGCCATTCAGGGTACGCGCCAGATGGGGTTCACCATCATCTCGATTACTGTCGCGCTAACCGCCGCGCTCATACCGGTACTGTTTATGCCGGACATCGTCGGGCGGTTGTTTCGCGAGTTTGGCTTGACGCTGGTGGCGGCAATCATCGCCTCAGCGCTCGTTTCCCTGACACTCACGCCGATGCTGTGTGGTCAACTCCTTACGGCGGGCGCGTCGGCCGGGGAGGGGCGTTTCGGCCGCATGTGCGAGTCCGTTATCGACCGGTGCATCGCCGGGTACGCGACGAGCCTCGACTGGACACTCCGGCGCCGCTGGCTTGGACTGATGTTTGCGGCCCTGCTCGCCGCCGGCTCGATCGTCTTATACATCAACGCGCCCAAGGGTTTTCTGCCAACGCAGGATACCGGCATCTTGCGGGTTCGAACCGTCAGCAGATCGAACATCTCCTTCGAAGCCAAACAGGTGTCGCAACGCGCAATCGCCGCGGAGATCCAATCCGATCCAGCCGTCGCCGATCTGGTCTCATACATCGGCAGGGGAACCATGAGCGGCGGGGTGATGCTGGTGAATCTCAAGCCGCCCGGCGTGCGCAACGAATCGCTCGAGCAAATCATCGCGCGTTTACGCAAGAAGGTAGCGAAAATCGAGGACTCGCGGGCGATTTTCGTGCCGGTGCAGGATGTGAGTCTCGGCGCCAAACGTGCCGCCGCGCGGTACCAGTACGCGGTGTCCGGACTCAATCGCGATGAAGTCGTGCGCTGGGCAGAAGTCATGCTCAGACGAATTACGGTGCTTCCGCAAGTGACAGACGTCGTATCCAACTACGAAAGGGGCGGACTCGGCGACAATCTTCTGACCAATCGCATCCGCAGCGCCCGCGCCGGCGTAACAGTCTCGGACATCGACGAGATTTTATATGATTGGTTCGGCCAACGTCCATTGATGCTCATTCGGCGCCCGAGCGATTTTTCCAGAGTCATCATGGAGGTCGGCCCGGACTTCCGCCGCGATCCTTCGGACCTTGCCAACGTCTTCCTGACCGCGGGTGTCCCGGTCGATGTTGTGGGCAAACGCAAGCGGGCGCACGCACCGATGTGGATACCCCACGAGAACGGTATTCCCGCGATTACGATCTCGTTCAACCTGCCGCTTGGCGTCTCCATTGGTGAGGCTCAGGCGGCGATCCGAGCGGCCGAACAGGCTGCGCATCTTCCGAGCGGCGTCAAGACGGAGTGGCGCGGCGAGGCCCGGGCGGCGCAGGAATCGACCGAAACCCAGCCCTTCCTGTTCCTTGCGGCGATCATCGCCGTCTACATCATTTTGGGCATGCTGTATGAGAGCTATGCTCACCCGCTCACGATTCTATCGACGTTGCCGTCGGCCTCTTTCGGCGCGCTCCTCGCGCTGTCGCTGTCGCGCACGCAATTCACCATCATCGCGGCCATCGCCTGCATTCTCGTCGTAGGCATCGTCATGAAAAATGCCATCATGATGGTCGACTTCGCGCTCGACGGCGAACGGCGCATGGCGTTGTCTGCTGAGGAGGCGATCCGGCGAGCGGCGCGGCTGCGTTTTCGACCGATTGTCATGACTACGCTGGCCGCGCTATTGAGCGCGCTGCCGCTAGCGCTTGGGACCGGGCTCGGCTCTGAGCTGCGGCAGCCGCTCGGGATAGCGACGGTCGGCGGCCTGTTCCTGTCCCAATTCGTTACCCTTTACACTACGCCGGCGGTGTACTTGGCGATCGACGGCTTGCGTTCGTGGCGCTCGCGAACCAACGGACGTTTGGCGGCACATGCCGCGCCGGCTGGATAGATCACGACGGCCCTTCCGCAAGAGTGGTCCAAATCGATAAGCCGACACACGCAGCGGTGATCATCGTCGAAACAGCAGCGACGATCACCAACCAAAGTGAATAGCGGGCATTCCTTTCGATGGCGCGCACCGTGACATCCTGGGCCTCGGCCGCGCGTTCCTTGGCGTCAGTGCGTAGGTGTCGCAGTCGAATGCGCCGCATACGTCCGCTTTCGTTCCCGGCCGGTCTGACGGCTTCTTGCTCGCTCGGCGTCTGCACCATGTAATGGTACCTTTCAATCTGGTCTGTTCGACATGATAACACCGCAATCCGTACCTTGGGGGCTCAGTTTTCCGGCAGTGCTTGCCTGGCGCATCGCCCGACAGCTAAAGATGACGCGCGAATAGAGGAGAAGCCATGGTCCCGGCAAGAGGAGGCGCGCAAGTTAAGCCCGTCCCCGACCCGTCGCGTCCGGCGGAACAGAATCCTCAAACCATAACGGCCAAGAGTTTCGACTTTCCGGGCCCGGTTCGGCTAAGGAAGTCTTACATTGTCGCATCCACTCCAAGGTGCGGCAGCACGTTCCTCTGCTCACTGCTCTGGCAGACCGGCGTCCTCGGCGCTCCGTCCGAATATTGGAATTGTCATAAGAGTGGCGCACGCAAGACGATCGGGATCCGAATGATGGAGCGGCTCGAAGCGACTTCCGGGCCAGATTATCTGACCAAGCTGTTGGCATGTCGCACGTCGCAAAACGGCGTATTCGGCGTCAAAGTGCATTTCTTCGACTTCCAGGAGGTGCTCCGCGGTTTTCCTCAGGTGTTGGAAGTGCTTGCACCGGTGACCTTCATCAGCATCGAGCGCGAGGACAAGATCGCACAGGCGGTTTCGCTTGCCAGATCGCTGCAGACCGGCGCGTGGACCGCTGGCCGTAACCGGCAACGCCCGGATGTGACGTATGATCGTGATTTGATCTCGCGGTGCCTGACTAGCCTTGAAGCGCAGAGGCTTGGCTGGGCGCGATGGTTCGAAACCAACCGCATTGATGCTCACGCCGTCACCTATGAGAAACTGGCTGCGGATACCGGCGGCGTGGTTTCCAGTATCGTCGAACTTCTTGGTGCTCAAGGCGACGAGCCGCACGAGATTCAAGTACGTACAATTCAGCGGCAGAGCGATGGAACGAACAAGGAGTGGGCTAGTCGTTTCAAAAGCGAGATTAAGGCCGGTACGGAAAGCCGGCAGACCACTGAAGCGATCGAACGGGATCGATTTCCGCCGAACCGGCATTCAGGAGCCGCTCAATCGGCTGCACATTTCTTTGACCGCTATGACCGAATCAAATTCACCGATGCAGAAGATCGACAAGGCGGCCTCGGTGTCTTCGCCAAAAAGCGGCGGCGCGATCGTTACGAGGCGATCATTGGCCGTAACCGCGAATTGTTTCAGAGCGCTCGCGTGTTGGATGTCCAATGTGGTGGTGGAATCTGGAGCCTTGCCGCACTCGACGCAGGCGCCGCGCGCGTAGTCGGGGTGGACAGCCGCCTTAAGCCGATAGAGACTGCCAAACAGACCTTCGGCAAGTACGGCGTCGAGCCCAACTCGTACGAATTCATCAAGGCGAAGGTGTTCGCGGCATTGAGAACCCTCGACCCCGGCGCATTCGATCTGATCCTTTGTCAGGATTCGTTGTCAGATCTGCACTGTTTTTTTGATGAAGCGCAGCGCCTCAAGCCCAAGCACGTCATCCTGGACACGGCGATTAGCCACCGAAAACCTCCGGTCGTCGTCTTCAAGACCACTGCTTTCAAGCTCAGGGATCCGAAAGCGACAGCGCCTGAGGCAAACCCGCGGCGGCGAATTGCGTCGATCGTCGCCCTGCCTAACCACGCGGTTATCAGCATGCTATGCGAACAATTCGGCTTTCGCTGTCGCTTCGTTGATTGGCAGAGCTTAGGTATCACCAACTGGGTCGGCATTACCGACTACGAAAACGACCGTCGCCGTACCTACGTCCTGGAACGGCTGCCTTAGCGGCCTGGTCTATGGATTATCCCGCAGTTCCGATCTGGAGCGAGTCCCGTTTCCTGTGATCGAACCGTTCATCGAATTGTCGGCGACTTACCGTTGCCGCTATTGGCCGGAGGTGCACTATGGTACGCGAAAATGAATCGTTCAGCAGCGAATGGTAAAATGCAAGCTCAATCGCGTAAAGAACGGGCGCCCTCTTTACAAGACAAATCCGGAAAGCCGATCCGCAGACTGACGGATCGGCGGCTCGACTTTCCAGCTCAGGTCCCGCTCCGCAAATCTTACATTGTTGCTTCCACCGACCGGTCCGGCAGCACGTTTCTCTGCTCCCTGCTGTGGCAAACCGGTGTGCTGGGTGCTCCGGCGGAATATTGGAACTACCGCAGTCGTCCGGGCGCGAAGCCGATCGGCACTCAGATGATGGAGCGTCTTGGCGCTTCATCGCCGGCGGATTATCTCAAAAAGCTACTCGCGTGCCGGACCTCGAAGAATGGCGTCTTTGGCGTCAAGGCGCATTCGTTCGATTTTAAGGAGGCGATCCGCAAATTCCCGAAGCTGTTGGATCTGCTGGCGCCTGTTACCTACATTTATATTCAACGTCAGGATAAGGTGGCGCAAGCCGTCTCGATGGCCAAGGCGGCCCAGACCGGTGCTTGGGTCGCCCGGGCGGACGCGAATACCGAGAATTTGAATTACGACCGGGATTTGATCGCAAAGTGCCTCAGTTTTCTTGAACGGCAGGACCTCGATTGGGGGCAATGGTTCGAGACGAACCACATCGAGCCCTTTGTTGTGACCTATGAAAATTTGACTGCCGACGCGGCCAGAGTGGTCCGCGGCATCGTTGAGCTTATGGACGTCCAGAATGACGAGCGTGAGGAAGTCCATCCTCCTGCTCTGGAGAAGCAGGGCGACGAAACTAACCTGGAATGGGTCGAGCGCTTTAAGCAGGAGAACCGTGTTTCGGCCAAATCGGGGAAATCGAATATTCCGCCCGCAGCCGGGGTTGCCGCTGCGAAATACCCGATCAAGGACAATGTCGTGGTGAGCCGGACAGAAGAGCCTCATGCCTTCGATCGCTACGAAGAGAGCAAGGATGTCGCGGCTCGGCCGGTGGACGCAAAGCGGCTCCGTCATCGCTACGAAGCCATCATCGGCAAGAACCGCGATCTGTTTCGGAATGCTCGGGTCTTAGTTATTCACAGTGGAGATGGGCGCTGGTGCTACGCAGCGCTCGATGCTGGCGCCGCTCACGTCGTCGGTGTGGAGAACGAGCGGGCGCAGGTCGAAGTTGCCAGAAACATTTTCGCCAGGCTTGGCGTCGATCCGAAATCGTATGAATTCGTCACCGGCGAAATCCTCGCGGCCTTGAGACCGTTTGGCCCCGGCTCATTCGACCTGGTGCTGTGTCAGGATTTTGCCAAGCTGCCTGATCCACACCTTTTCTTCCAACGTCTGCGTCGCCTCCAGCCCAAACACATCATCTTGGATACGGCTATTATTGCCGGAAAGGTTCCGATGATCTCGTTTAAGCTGAAGGACCCAGACAGGGCCGGCTCCAATCCGGCGGCTCGATCCGCGGCGATTCGAGCCGTACCCAATCACGAACTGATCCGGATACTGTGCGATTATTTCGATTTTCGATGGCGGCTGATCGACTGGCGAGGCCTAGGCATTGCCGATTGGACGGGTGTTCACGATTACGAAGGTGATCGGCATCGCACTTACGTATTAGATCGGGCCACATAAAACCGGCCTGGCCGTTGTCTGTCGATGGGGCGCGCTCAGACGAGCGTCATCCGAACCCAACGCGTAGATTGAGAACTCAACGTGTAGACAGATCAGTGCGGCGTCAGATAAAACCTGTACAACACGCTAAACACAGACCCGGCGGTGGCAATTAACGTCGAAATCGCAGCGATGACGACCGCCAATAGCATATAACGAGCATTCTTTACTGCAGCACGGGCCGCAAGTTTCTGCGCTTCAGCAGCCTGGATCTCTGCGTGGATGCGGAGCTGTCGCCGTCGAACCGGACCAGACGCCTCTTCGGTCTCTTCCGACTCATTGGCTGCTTCTGACATGCGGCGTGTTCTATTCGTCCGATATTTGGTGGACTGAGCGGCGAGCACTGTTCTCTTGCCCGAAGGCTCGGTAGCGGCTTTTGTAGCCGATACGGCAGCTAAAAAAAACGCATTAGCCAATCTGTCAACGGCGCTTGGCGGTGTGGTGGCGCTGGCGGTGTTGCCGCCGGCGGCGTTGCTGGGGGCGGTGTCGCGCTGGCCGTCGTCACTTTCAATTGGTTGGCCAGGTCGGATAAAAGTTGTTTGTGCTTGGCGAAAGCCGATGCGTTCCCCGTTCCCATAATGCTAATGTACGTTTTGTCGCCGTCGATGACGGTTATGAGATAGCCCACCCTGACGCCGCTTGGCTCGGTGCCCTCCAATTCCATGCGAACGGCAGGCTTGCCATTTACCTGAACGTCCTCAAATTTTGGTTCCGCGTCGGTGAATCTCTTTTTCAACCTATCAGCTAAAAAAGTTGCGACCGCCTTGATGTCCTTGAAATCCTCTTTTGCGTGCTCGCGCACGGTAACGCGCGTGCCTTGCCCGGCCACGTGGATCTTCGCCTCGGGCCCGGACTGCTTGGCCTCGTGCCAACCGTTCGGAAGCGTAATCTCCAACGCGCCATCCTGGCTCTTGAATGTCACGTCGGCATGGGCAGCCTGAACGAATGCGGCGGCGAGCCCCATTGCTCCAACCACTACTATCGCCGACCTGATGCTCATGATGACATCCTCCAGTGTCGCTATTTTGGCGCCTGCGCGGAAGTGCGCGGACGTATATAACCTCGGTCGGCGCAGCGCCAGCAGTTTTCCCGTCATCGATCCGGACCGTCATGGGCCGGCCGGGCCGGTTGCGCAGCTTCTTAGTCCTTGTCCCCATCGGGGCCCGGCGCAGGCTCGCTAGCGGGCGGCGGTCCGCCTGCCGGCGGTCCGCCCATTGCGCCCGAGGCACGGCGTGTCCGAGCCTCCTGGAAAAAGGCGATGCATCCGGCCGACAGTTGCGGCCGGTGTGCTCTCAAGCATTGCCTTGCATCTCTTCCCGTCAGGCCCGGGCAGAGGCTTTGCATCTCCTGGCCGCAGGCAACACGCATCCGCGGGCTTTGTCGCGGCGGCGCCTGTATATCCTGAGCGCCTGCACTTGCGGCCGATACGAAAACGATCGCGGCGCTGATGAGCGCCAAATTGATCGAACGATTCGTCATATCTTGTCTCCTGGCCGCCCGCCGGCCGTAGCCATAAGGCTGGAACTCAAAAGCTTTATGGCACGATTTCGATGATCACCGCTATGTGATGCGAATCCGAGACCGTTCGACGTGGCCGCTCGTCGGGAACTTCAACTGCCTGGTCTGCATGGAGCCGCCAAGTTAAATAAATTTAATTGTTGCGGGCAGTCTGGTAGCTCAATACGCAAGTCCATCCGCCATGACGAAAGTGATGACGACGCTGTATCGGAAGTTGCACGAATCGCATGAACAGCGGCCATGAGATACCTCAAGCGCGAACCCGACGCTGAGCCGTCTGTTCGTGCGCCTGCCGTCCTCCTGCTCATCGCCTTAGGCGCGTCTCTGTTTGGATGCGGCGAGGCGGCCACAGCCAAGATCGAGGTTGCGCTGCGTAACGCGCCCAGAAGCGATAGCAATATCGTCACGCTCATTCCTGAGGGCAGTGCGGTTAAGCTCAGCAAATGTTCGGACGGCTGGTGCCAGGTCTCATGGAACGGACAGCGGGGCTACGCGTTCGCCAAGAATTTCATCGTCGGCGGCCCGCAAACGCACGCGGATCCTGACGAAGACAAAGAGGACTTTAACGGCGCAGATGATTGAAAACACGGGATGGGTGCGTCACAGGATAACGCGTAGATAGGTGTCGATCGCGGAACGCTGATCCCATTGCTCCGGATAGCCCAGCGACACCTCGTGGAACTGTACTTTGTCGTGTTCGAAGCTGCGCCGTGCGTGGAGGTGACCATAGACCACTGCGACGGCACGGAAACGGGAATGCCACCCTTCGGTCAGTCGCGTGCCGCACCACGGAGCGAAACGAGGCATGCGCGGGAGCAAAGCATGCGCACGCTCCAGGGGGTAATGATTGACTAAAACCGTTGCATAGTCGCCGGGAAGCGCCGCGAGGCGGGCGGCTGTTTTCCTCACCCGCGCCGCGCACCATGCGACCCGGCTCGGGTGCGGCGCGGGATCGAGCAGAGTCTCATCGGCGCTTATGATTCCGTCGGCGGCCGCCCAATCGATCACGTCAGAACCGGCTATCTCATCTGGCCGGAAACTGTAGTCGTACAGCGTGAATAGAGGCGCCACGACGATCGGTTGGTCGCTTCCTGGCCAGATCGGATAGGGATCCTCGGGGGTCACGACGCCAAACGAGCGGGCAAGAGCAACCAGAGCCGCGTAGCGTGCTTCGCCTCGCGTGGCTTGGGGAGAGCCAGGAGCGTTGTCGGTCGCCCACAGTTCATGATTACCGGGTACCCAGATCACGCGTGCGAAGCGGCGCTTGAGCAACGAAAACGCATCTGCGAGTTCGGCTTCGGTCTCGCCGATATCGCCCGCCAGTATCAGCCAGTCCTTCGGTCGTCGCTGGATCGACTCAAGGGCCCTGCGGTTGGCCCGATGGCCGAGATGCAGATCGCTAATCGCTAGAAGATTCATGGGATTGGTTGGGCTCGGTCGAACATCGGCACCCCGCGAGGCTCGTCTCTTGTCAAACGACAGGATGCGGCCATTACCATTTTTCCATCGGCGCGGAGAATCATTAATATCAGTATCGCCGTCGTCTGATCCGGCTCAAGGAGGTCCCAATCGCGAAGCATGGTATGAATCTAACAAGATGGATCGCGCTTTTTTCGATTGCGTTGCTTGCCGCGCCATTGTGTTCGGCCGAGCAATCGGATTGGGCTCGCGGTCAGCAACTCGATTTTATGTGGAAACAGTCTCTTCCGGTGCGCTCCGGCGATCCAAGGATTACCGCGATCGGCGGCACCGAGCTTCGCGATCTTGCCGCCTTCGATAACAAGCTCTTCGCCGCGGTTGGGTACTGGATGGACACCGAAAGGGCAAGCCCCGGGCTGCCCGGAGCCCAGGTGCTGCGCTTGGACGACGCCGACGCGCCATGGCAGGTCGATCTTGAACTCAGCGACGTTATCCCTGGCGGAATGAAGAAATATCAGGCTGTTTCGACCCTCCAGAAAGTTCGTTTCACGATCGACCGGCATGGACAACGGCTAGCCCGTCCCGTCGAGCTTTTGCTCGCCGGAGTTTGGAAGCGCGACGTTGGCCTCGATGCATTCTTCCGCGTGTCGGGTCCTGGGTTCTATCGCTGGACGCGGACGCCGATCCCCGGACAGGAGAGTGCACCGCGCGGTACTCAGATTCGTGCATTCTCCGTGCATAAGGATCAAATCACTGGGAACGAAATGGTCTTTGCCGGGGCTACCAACGCGATATTCGTCGGCCGATATGATGCGGACGGTCACAGCGTCGTCTGGCAGCCGCAACCGGAATGGCATGCAGAGGGCGCCAATATCCCGTCGGGGGCTTCTAGGATCGCGAGCCTCGCCGATTGCAATGGAAAGCTTTATGCCACGGCCCACGGTGCCATTTACGAGCGGTTGGATGGCATTTCCCCCGCCTGGAAGAAAGTTTTCGAGACGATCATCAATCTGCCGAACCCGGCGGTCACAGGCTTACGCGGTTTGACCTGCATTCGCGATCCTTCCGGCGCGGCCAATGTGTTGTTGGTCGGTGTTGAGGACAGGCCTTCTCGCATCTATCGCATTGATACGCGCGCCAGCGGTCCGACAGGCCAATACCAGGCGACGATGGAACTCGACGTGTCGGCTTTTTTGACCAGGACGCTCGGGATCGAAACGACTTACGCTATCGTTGCGTACAACAACATGACGGTATACCCCGATACCGCTGGCGCCTGCCCGCAACTGCTTATCGGCCTTGAGTTGATCACACCTGAAGCCGCCCAATGGTTCGGTGAGCAGCACTTCAACCCTCACGCATATTATTTGCTGCGCGACTGCCGCGGGAGTTATGCTTTGCGTGAGATTCGCGACAAACAAATCACCCCCGAGCCGCAACTCGTGTCCGTGCGCACACTTGCGGTGACGCCGTTTTCATCGGACCCGCCAGGTACCGTGTATGCGGGAGGTTTCGACACAAACCACAATCCCGTGCACAATACCGCGTGGCTCTACAAGGGAGTTCCGACCGCTAAATGATCGCCGCCTAAAAGTCCGGCAATGGAAACCAGGATTCCCAGTCGGGGGCCTCCCGCTGGAAGCGATCTCGCCACTCGAAGTTTATTTCGTCGGCCTGCTTTTCAAGGACGGGAAGCGAAATCTCTTCGGGTCCATCGTTGGCCACGTCGAGCAGCTCGACGATACTGAGGGTCACCCGCCCGCTATCAGCAACCAGGTTCTCGTAATGCACGATGAATGGCTTGACATTGTTCGTCGCAAACCATCGCAACCAGCCTTGCCCCTGTTGGTGAAGTTCTCTCAGGCATTGAGCGATCAAAGGACCGTTGTAGACCACAGTCGCACTCTTTCCGTCTTCCCAGGGCTGCCATGCATCTGTCTGCATCGCGCGCGCCATGGAGACCGCCTGTGCCAGCTTGTCTCTGCGATTAACGTATATGTAGGTCACCGGCGACAACACGGTGAGCATTGCCGGATACCAAGTCAGCGCCGCCTGGAAATGCGGAAAATGCACTTTGACGCCAAAGACGCCGTTCTTCGACGTACGGCAATCGAGCAGCTTGGCAAGATAGCTCTCCGGCGTAGCGACATGAAGTCGAGCCATCATGGTGTCGCGCGTCATTCTGCCGGCGCCGACGTTAAAATACTCGGCGGGCGCACCGAGGACACCTGTATTCCAGAGCTTTGAGCAAAAGTACGTGCTGCCGCAGCGATAGGAAGATGCAACGATATAGGACTTCCGCAGCGGGACCGGATACGTGAAATCCAGACCCTGGTCCATCCAAACACTTGCGCGTCCCGATGGCGGTGGCGACGGCGCTTGCCGGTGCTTACTAAGTTGATCTTCGGGCGATCTCCGATCCATTTGGCAACCTTGCAACGCACTTATTTGCGGTGATGGCTTACAGCCAATGCCGCCTCGCATACAAGGAGGCGTTGAGTGCCATGATTGGTCGCGGCCGCGTCCATCGGCGATGGCGCGGTTGAACTGTGGCTATCGTGGGCATAATTGATTGCCGCAGAATCATTGGGTTCCGTCCGACAACAGAAGGCTCATCCATGTCTGGAGGAAGAAAGACCGCAGCGCTGATTGCCGTGCTGACACTGCTGGTCGGGGTTGGCGTCATTGCCTTAACGGAGCGGTCGCCCGCGGTGGATGGCGCGACCGTCACATCGACTCAGCGAGCGCCAAAGACGGTTCAATTCTCCTGGAAACGGTCGCTGCCGATTACCTATGGGGATCCGTCCATAGGGACGTTTGGTGGAACCGAGTTGCGGGCGATCGTGACGCTCGGCGGCAAACTCTACGCCGCCAACGATTACTGGCAGGACTCCCAGATCAACAATCCAGCGTTACCCGGTCCGCAGATCTACCGTCTCGACGATCCCAGGCGGCCAATGGCAGGTGGAGTACGAGCTCCCGAAAACCACTTTACGACGATGGGACGTTCGAGAGTTTCAGGCTTTTTCGAACTTGGCAAAAGTTTCCTTTACTAAAGATAAGGATGGCACCACGATTGTACCGGCTGCCGACTTACTCGTGGCTGGCGCTTTTTCGCGGGGCACAGGAATCGACGTGTTTCTGCGAAGCCCATCGGGCCACTGGTCTTACGATCCAATTCCGCCGCAATCATATCTGCCCAAGGGGGCACAAATACGACCCTTTGCCGTTCACACTGACGCTGTGACGGGAGCGCAAATGATCTTCGCCGGAAGCGGCGATGTAATCTTCTCCGGCAAATACGACGCGCAAGCACAGACGATCGAATGGAATGCCACTGCCGATTGGATCGGTCCCTCGCCGGGTAAGAACAACATACAGTCGCGCGGTGGCCGTATTACCAGTTTGACGGACTGCGACGGCAAACTCTACGCTGCTGGCAATGTTATATATGAGCGGGAGGATGGTCAGCAGCCGAAGTGGAAATCGATTTTTACCCTTCCCCGCGGCGAAGATGCCGGCAATGTGCGCGGCTTCAGCGGCCTCACATGCGCACAGGATCTCCTCTGGGCGGCCGGCGTTGTTCGCGAGCTTCCAAGGAAAAGCATCAGCTGACATCGTCCGGATCGATCTCAGCGCGAACGGTGCCAAGGGCACGGTCGAGCTCAAAGTCCCAGAGCTCTTGTCCCGCGCTCTCGATACAGAAGTGACAACCGCGATTGTGGCATACAACGACATGACCGTTTATCCTAGCGCTGCTTCCGCTTGCCCGAGCTTGCTCATGGGTTTTTCCGTGCACACGCCGAATGAGCCGGTAACGTTTGCGTCTACTCAAAAATATCCCGGCGGGGGATTTCTAATGCGGGACTGTATGGGCAACTACACAGTGCATTGGGTATATGATCCCTCGTTGCACCCGGTGCCCGAGCTCGTCGCAGTCCGCGCTATCGCGGTGTCGCCTTTCTCCCAGGATCCGCCGGGCACCATCTACGCAGGGGGCTTTGATGCGGGCAACGCCCCAACCCCAGGCGTTCACAATACTGC
This sequence comes from uncultured Alphaproteobacteria bacterium, assembly GCA_963826945.1. Taxonomy (GTDB): domain Bacteria; phylum Pseudomonadota; class Alphaproteobacteria; order Rhizobiales; family Xanthobacteraceae; genus BOG-931. The sequence continues at coordinate 541,389 of CAWGYY010000004.1, forward strand.
GTGGCTCTACCGTGGAGTGCCGACGCGTTAGCAACCGTTTGAAGGATTGACCCGCGATGATGCGGCTGAGTTCCCGTTCACTGTTGCACCTGATTGCGCGGTCACTGACGGCAGTCGGTTTGCTCGCCGGATTATTTACGCCGCTGCGGGCCCAACCAGCCGCCATTAACGAAGCGTGCGCCCAGATCAGCGCGGCTTGCGAGCGGGCGGGGTTTGTCTATGGCCGCTTCAAATCCGGTCGCGGGCTTGAGCTTGACTGCATCCGCCCAATTATGGGAGGCGTACTGCAGCCGGCCAAAGCCAGGCTCCCGCTGCCATCGATAGACCCGCCAATCGTAGCAGCGTGCAGGGCGAGCAATCCAACTTTCGGATACGAGCGTCGCGCGCCGCGATTGCCGTCCGCGGGTCTACTCACCGAGCCGGGCTCCGCGGCTGCGATGCAACCACCCGGATCGAGCGCCTCGCCATTCGCCCAACCGGGGCCTTCGGTGCCGACCGAACAGTCTGCTCAATTGCAGCCCGTACAGAGTGGTCCGCCATTGGCGCCAGGCAGCCGGCCGAACATCGTCTTCGTCCTGACTGACGATCTGTCGATGAACCTAGTGCAATACATGCCGCATGTCCTGCAGATGCAGAAGGACGGCGTCAGCTTCGCCAATTATTTCGTCACCGATTCGCTATGTTGCCCATCACGCACTTCGATCTTCACGGGACGCTATCCGCACGACACCGGCGTTTTCACCAACACCGGCAATGACGGCGGTTACCTGCAGTTTCGCAATCGCCGCCTTGCCCAACAGACATTTGCAACGGCCCTTGCGGCGGCTGGGTACCGCACAGCGATGCTCGGCAAATACCTAAACGGCTATCACCCCAAAGACCCTCCGGAACTTGGCTGGAGCTCATGGTCGGTTGCAGGCAATGGTTATCCCGAATTTCATTACCGTCTCAACGAAGACGGTAGCATCAAATATTACGGCAATAATCCGACTGATTATTTGACCGATGTGGTTTCGGGCATCGGCAGCCGCTTCATCCGGCAATCCACCGGCGCCCCATTCTTGATCGAAATTGCGACATTCGCGCCACACCGGCCGTTCGTGCCCGCGCCGCGCGATGCTGATGCGTTTCCTGGTTTGAGCGTGCCGCGCACTCCTGCCTACAACGCCGCACCCGACGCGAATGCGCCGGCATGGCTTAGAGCGCTTCCGCCGCTTTCCGCTAGTGACGTTGCCCATCTCGATCAGGTTTTCCGAATGCGAGCTCAGTCAGTGCGTGCGGTCGATGCCATGATCGGCGAACTGCAAGCCGCGGTGGCGGCAATCGGCCAACAGGACAACACCTATTTCGTTTTCAGCTCTGACAATGGCTTTCACCTGGGCGACCACCGGATGACGACGGGCAAGATGACTGCCTTCGATCACGACATCCAAGTTCCGTTGATTGTGACCGGCCCGGGCGTTCCGGCAGGGAGCACGATCGAAGAGATCGTGGAGAACATCGACCTGTGCCCAACGTTTGAGGAGTTGGCCGGCGCGCCCGCGGCGGCCAATGTCGATGGTCGAAGCTTGGTGCCTTTGCTGCACGGCCAGAGATTATCATCCTGGCGCACAGCCGCATTGATCGAGCACCACGGCCCGGTGAACAACCCTGCGGATCCCGACGCGCCCGGCCCGCGCACCGGTAACCCGCCAAGCTACGAAGCCATTCGCACGCGGTCGGCGACCTACGTGGAATATGTCACGGGGGAGAAAGAGTACTACGATTTGAAGGCCGATCCGTACGAGCTGCATAATACCTATTTTTCTTTGGACGCCGCCGCGAAAGGGTCGTTCCACGCGCTGCTAGCGGCGCTTCAGAACTGTCACGATGCGCAAAGTTGCGCAGCCTCCGATGTTGCTGCTCCCGAGGCGATGCAGAAATAGCGCTCCTCTCTGTGGGGGACGCATTGAATTTGTTCGTGCTCGGTTAGCCACGTACGAGTGAAAGGGGATTGGGCCGGTGCGAAGAGTGGGCGTCCGCGGCGCCAAATCGGTGGCGAGTCCGCTGAGCGGCTGCCCCCGGTCGGTTGCTCTGATTGCCGCTGTTTTCGGGGCTTTGATGGCAGTCCCGCGGCTTGCGGATGCGGCCTGCTCGGTCGCGACTACCGGGGCGGTAAACTGCAACGCCAGCGCGGCGACAACCGAAACCACCAATATTGATGGAAGCGATCCATCATCGTCCGCCCGGACGCAGCGCTTCCATAATAGCTCTGCCATCAGCGGCATCGTTCAACCCGGCGTCACCGTCGGTGGATTCGGCCTGCATCTAATCGAGAAGCCTGGGAGCAAGAATACCGAAGAGCCGATCACGCTGAACAATCAAGGCCAAGTAGCAACCAGCAAGGGAGTCAATGCCCTGCAGCTCACCGGCGATGGGGGTTCGATCAGCTATTCCGGCGACGGCACGATCAGTAACACGAACAATAACAAGGAAGCGCTGTTCGCCCACAACATGCACGGCAACGCGTCTATTGCTACGGGAGCAGGTGCGATCAGCGGCGCAACCGGCATCCAGGCCAGCACAACGGGACCGGGCATTCTGACAGTTTCAACCGGTTCCGGCCTAGTAACCGGCACCGCCGCCGACGGCGTCTTCGCGACCACAGGAAATGGGGCTCTTAACGTCACAGTCGGAAGCGGCGGCGTGACCAGCCAAGGTAATGCTCCCGCAATCGATCTGACATCCGCTAATGGCAACATCACGGTAACAGCAAATGGCAACGTCAGCTCGCATAGCGTGCTGGCGTTCCCACACGACAAAGGGACTCGCGGAATTTTGGCTACTTCGAATGGTCGCGGAAACATTGTTATCGATGGCTCGGGAACTCTTTTCGGACAGGATCGCGCGATCTACGCACTCGAGGGCGATACAGGTCTTGGTGGTATTACCATTACGGGAACAGGCGATGCGCTTTCGGCGAGTGGTTCAACGATCCGCGCCGAGATCGATAATGCCGCGGATTCGAGCAATATCATTGTCGATCGTTCAGGTGAAATCATCGGAGTCAGCTCCGGCGCATCAATCCCTGGGAAGGCCGTTTCCTCGTCCCTTCACGTGATTACGAAGGGAACTGGCAACATCATTGTCGCGGGGGGGGGCTGATGCCACGATCTCCCATAGCCTGTTCGGCGTCGCCGCTGTGGCGTTCGGTCGGCCCAGCAGCGGCAGCATCGACGTGTCGACAGGCGCTGACAGCACGCTTCAAGCCGGTGGAACCGGAATTTTTGCGGGCAATTCGGCGTTCCACATCCCCATCCGCGCCTTCAGCACGATCGCGGTGACCAACAACGGGACGATCAACTCCGGCGCGCTGCCGAACCCGGTCGGCAGGTTTCCAAGTGAGGGCGGTGGCGCCGTCGCCACTCCTGCAGCCATCGTGGCGGGATATGACGGCCGGCCGGTCTTCGAGAAGCATGGTAGCGGCCCTTACACCTCGTGCGGCGTTTTCGGTTGCACGACACTGACGCCAAATCCGAAGGTCAACGGCACGGTCAGCGTGGTCAACAATGCCATTATCAACGCTGCGGGCGGCAATGGCATCTTTGCCTTCAATTTCGGTAACGGCAACGTATCGGTGACCTCGACCGGTCCGATCACAGCAACGGGAGCGACAGCGCAGAACGGCATTGACGCGTTCAGCGCCGAGGTCGGCAACATCTCGGTGGTCACTGCGGCAAACGTCACCACCGTCAGCGGCAATGGTATTCAGACGACCGGTCTCGGCGGCAACGTATCCATTGCCACGGGAGCAGGTGCGATCAAAGGCGCAACCGGCATAGATGCGAGCACCAAGGGACCCGGCGCCGTGACCATTACCACCGGTTCCGGCTTGGTCAGCGGAACCGCTGGTTCGGGCATCTCAGCAAGCGCTGCAAACGCACCGCTTAGCATCACAATCGGAAGTGGCGGTGTAACTACAAGCAGCAAGGCCCACGCAATCCGCGCGACATCCACCAATGGCAACATTTCGGTCACATCGATAGGAACCGTCGGCGGAAACTTCACTTGCGTAACCTCACTTAACCATTTTTGTCCCGCGGGCGGCACCCAAATTTTTTCTAACGGGCGCGGCAACATCACGGTAGACGGATCGGGCACCTACTCCTCATCCGGCGGCCGCGCTATATACGCCGCACAGCGCCCAAGGGGCCTTGGCGGCATCCTGGTAACGGGATTAGGGCCTACACTCGCTGGAACCTCGGCGTACGGTAATGCTTCAGCCATCCGCGCGCAGATCGAAAACCCTAAGGATTCGAGCAATATTGTTGTCAACCGCTCGGGCGACGTAACTAGCATAGATACGTTTCCCGCTGACAACGCTGAGTCAATCTCATCGGACATCCACGCGCTGACGGTCGGTACTGGTAATATCACGGTGGCCGGCGGCGCAGGTGCCACGCTTTCCAACGCCGGCATTTTCGGCATCGAAACGTCCGCGTTCGGGCGCGCCAGCACCGGCAGCATCAAGGTGTCGACCGGCGCGCTCAGCACGCTCACTACTAATGGCACTGGAATTTTTGCAGCCAATGCAGCCTTCGCGATCCCTGCCTCTGCTGGCAGCGCGATAACTGTGACGGCCAACGGAACGATCAATTCCGGCGCCAGCCTCAATCCGGTCGGGCATTTTTTTGGGGACGGCGGCGGCGCCGGCGCGACGCCGGCCGGCATCTTGGCTGGTTATAACGGCGGGCCGGTCTTTGGGCCGGCCAGCGGCCCCTACACCTCCTGCGCCTATTTCGGATGCACAACGCTGACACCGAACCCGAATGTCAATGGCGCCGTCGAGCGTCGTCAACAATGCCATTATCAACGCTGGCGGGCGGCGATGGCATCTTTGCCTTCAATTTCGGCAACGGCAACGTATCGGTGACATCGACGCGGCCCGATCACGGTAACCGGAGCGACAGCGCAGAATGGCATTGAGGCGTTCAGCGCTGAGGTCGGCAACATCTCGGTCACCAATGCCGCTAACGTGACCGCCATCAACGGCAGCGGCATCAAGACGACCAGCGCCGGGGCGGGGACGACGACCATCAACGTGCTCGCCGGCACCACCCAAGGCGGGACCAGCGGCGTGAGCGCGGCGTCGGGCAGCGGCGCTATTCAGATCAACAATTGGGCGACGATCCAGAACCTGTCGGGGCAGCCCGGCAGCTTGGCGGTCGCGACTTCAGGCGCCGGAGACGCCACCTTGAGCAACAGTGTCGGCGGCATGGTGATCGGCGCCGTCTCGATGACCGGCGCCGGGAGCAATAATTTTATCAATGCCGGCATCTGGAACACGCTCGGCACCAGCACCTTCGGGGACTCCAGCGTCAACAACACCGGCACCATCAATATATTCGGCCCGACGACGTTCGGCGGCCTGACCGCTTTGACCAATAGCGGCACGTTAAATCTTGCCGCCGGCGGTACGGTCGGCACGCTGACGACCCCTGGCAATCTGGCGTTCCAGTCGGGCGCGCTCTACCTAGTGGCGCTTGCCCCGCCGACCTCGTCTGTCATCAATGTCGGCGGCACGGCCTCGCTTGCCGGCACAGTAGAGGCCGTTCTGCTGCCGGGTGCCTATGCCAAGGGAGACACGTTCACGATCCTGCAAGCGGGCGGCGGGCTCGGCGGCACTTTCAGTGGCTTCATCAATCCGGGCTTTAGCGGGACGTTCACTTACACGCCGAGCGATGCGCTTCTAACCCTGACTGCGGCAAAGCTTGGCGCTGGCGGCGGATTAAACGTCAACCAGCAGAACGTCGCCACCACCATCAACAATTTCTTCAATTCGGGCGGCACGCTGCCGGCGAACTTTGCGCCGGTGTTCGGCCCGACCGGTGGCAATCTCGGCAACGCACTCTCGCAAATCTCCGGCGAGGTGGCGGCCGATGCCGAGCATGGCGCATTCAATATCATGACCGAGTTTTTGAACCTGATGCTCGATCCGTTCGTCGAGGGCCGCCTCGGCGGCAGCGGTGGGATTGGCGGCGGTCAGGCGATGGGATTTGCGCCCGATGAGCTGGCGAGCCTGCCGCCCGACGTCGCGCTCGCTTATGCCGGCGTGCTCAAGGCGCCACCACCTGCACCGTTCGAGCAACGTTGGACCACCTGGGGAACGGCTTATGGCGGCGCCAACGTGACCAACGGCAATTCTGGTGTCGGTTCGAGCAATCTTTCGGCGCAGACTTATGGCTTTGCAGTTGGCATGGATTACCATTATTCGCCGGACACGATCTTCGGCTTCGCGTTGGGCGGTGGCGGCACCGATTGGGGTCTTGCCACCGGAGGTACCGGAAGGAGTGACGCTTTCCAGACCGGCGTGTATGGCATCACCCGGTCGGGGCCGGCTTACCTCGCCGCGGCGCTCGCCTTCGCCAATCACTGGGTGACCACGAACCGCGTCGCGCTCGGCGATCAACTAACGGCAAACTTCGACGCGCAGAGCTACGGTGCGCGGCTGGAAGGCGGCTATCGCTACGCTGTGCTGCCGACGCTCGGGGTGACGCCTTACGCTGCCCTGCAGGCGCAAGACTTCCATGCCCCAAGCTACAGCGAAACCGATCTAACCGGCGGCGGCTTCGGGCTTTCATATGCGGCGATGAATGCGACTGACGTGCGCACCGAGCTTGGCTCCCGCTTCGACGCTCCAACACTGATCGCCGGCATGCCGCTCGTTTTGCGCGGAAGGTTCGCCTGGGCGCATGACTTTGTCAGCGATCCTGCGCTGAGTGCGGCGTTCGAATCGCTTCCCGGGACCAACTTCATCGTCAACGGCGCCCCAATACCGCAGAACTCGGCATTGACCTCCGCCGGCGCCGAGCTCTTCCTCAGCTCCCGCCTCACGCTCCTCGTCAAATTCGACGGCGAATTCGCCCCCGGCTCGCAGACCTACGCCGGCTCAGGCACCCTGCGATACATTTGGTGAGCGCAATCCCGGCAATTCGGCAATCAGCGTCATGAAGCACTGTGTGTCGGGGCACGGATCTTATGCACAAGCGGCGACATTGGCCGCCCTATTCATTGCCGGGCGGGGCGCCTCCCGGAGGAGGCTGGGGCATATCCGCCCCTCCCGATGGTGGCGGGGCCGCCCGCTCGGCGCGCGCAGTCTGCAGGTACATCTGGCAGGTCTGTGACAATTCTGCGCGATGCGAGGACAGGCATTTGACGACACCCTGGTTCTCACGCGGAACGCCGGCGCAAAACAGCTTCGCATCCGGACCGCACGATGCCTGGAACGCAGCTCTGTTATTAGACGGCGGTGGATGAGAAGCCGCCGGGGGTGGCGAAGCAGAAGCGGACGGTGGTGGTGACGGCCGATAGCTCGGCGGCGGTCCGTAGCCCTGTTGCGGTGGCGGTCCGTAGCCCTGCTGCGGCGGCGGTCCATAACCCTGTGGCGGAGAGGCGCCACGTGGCGGCGGACCATAACCGGGCGGCGGACCATAGCCGGGTGGTTGACCATAACCGGGTGGCAAGCCGCCCATTCCGCCACCTCTTCTTGAGGCCAACATGGCGCGGCACATTGGCGACAGCGCCCCGCGCCGGGACATAAGACATTGAATGATCCGGCCTCCGCCACGCGGTACCCCAGCGCAAAGGCGAGCAATTTCCGGACCGCAGGCGGCGCGGAGTCCGCCTCCACCTCGCGGCGGTCGGCCGGACTCCACAGGCGGCTGCATCTCTTGTCCCTGCATCTCCTGCCCTGGCGGGGGGCCCTCGACAGGCGGAGGCTGGCTGTCGCTCTGCGCGAACGCGGCCGTTGTGAATAAAACCGTAGCTACAAGGAAAATCCAATGAGCGATGCGGTGTGCCATATAGGCCTGCTCCCTGCGCCCCCGCAGAATCGTGCGCTTGGTTGCATTCCGTCCTAGTCGTTGTCAAAGATAATTTTTTTAGCTCTTCCCGTAGTTTGAGCACAAAGCGCGCGAAAAGACGACAAACCAATGATGACGTTAAGGCACTGCGAATTTTAGGGCATTCGCGAACGCTCACTGGCAAGCGCAAAAATTGCCGTTAGGGCGAGTTAGCTGTCCGGCGAATACACGGTCGGTTTTTCATCGCGCTTAACCAACGCTGTTGCATTTGCATCAATGCGCTCTTGGCTTCGCCTCGCGGATCGTCTGAGGGATCAAACGCAAATGGGGCAGCAAAAAGATGAACAGTAACGCGGAATCGCGTCTGGTGAGGCACGAAGGCGGCGTCAGCGGAAAGCTTGCCTTACAACGCCGGATATTTTGGTGGAGCCAGGCGGAGTCGAACCGCCGACCTCTTGAATGCCATTCAAGCGCTCTCCCAACTGAGCTATGGCCCCCAATCAGGGAACAGGTATCGGTAATCGGTAACCGGGCGGTTGGATGACTTCGCTCTGATTACTGAACGCTGATTACTGAACTCCTGACTATCCTTCCTCCTCGTTTTCGATGTCGCTGCCGATGATATCAGTGACATCGGCATCCTCTTCTTCCTGCTCCTCGATGAACGCGGCATCGTCGAGGCTTTCGTCTATCTCGACTTCTTCTTCGATGTCAGGTTCGGTGGTCTCTACCGGCGCTTTTGATCCCTGCGCCTCGGCGTCGGCCTCTTCCAGCGAGACAAATTCGGCCTCCTGCGGCTCGGGCGCTGCGACTTCCTCCGGGACGACCGCAGGCCTTGCCGCCGGCGCCGGTTGGGCCTGCTCGGGCCGCGAACGTGCTGTTGGCATTTCCACCGGCACGACTTTGCCGGTGTAGGGTGAGATGACGGGGTCCTTATTGAGGTCGTAAAACTTGCGCCCGGTTTCGGGGCAGACACGCTTAGTGCCTAGTTCCGGTTTGGCCACGGCCGAAATCCCTTCGATTTGGGAGCTTCACTTGGCTAGTCGGGCGGGACCTGTCAATAGCAGATCGTGCTGCCGATCCCCTGCAAGCCTTTAGCGGGCGGGAGATCCTAACGAACGTGGTTCTGCACGCGTGATAGAGCAAAACCAGTGAATTTTGACCAATGCAAGCCCAAACAGCGCACCTCATCGCCCGCCGGAGTGGCCCATTGCGAGGCCGCGTTCGCGTACCCGGGGACAAATCGATCTCGCATCGCGCTCTTATCCTCGGCGCTCTCGCCGTCGGCGAAACTCGAATCAGCGGACTGCTCGAGGGCGAAGACGTACTTAACACCGGCAAGGTCGTGGCGGCACTTGGTGCCCAGGTCGACAGGCTAGGGGCAGGAGAATGGCGCGTCCGCGGCGTCGGTGTCGCCGGCTTTGCGGCGCCGCTCGGAGCGCTCGATTTCGGCAATTCGGGAACCGGATGCCGGCTCATGCTTGGAGCGGTGGCTGGCTGCCCGATCACCGCGATGTTCGATGGCGACGCGTCACTGCGTCGGCGGCCAATGCGGCGGGTGCTCGAGCCTCTGGCGCGGATCGGCGCGCAGGCTGTCGATCAGGCCGACGGCCGCTTGCCGCTGACGCTCAAAGGTGCGCGCGAGCCCATCCCGATCGTCTTCGAGCCGCCGGTTGCGTCGGCTCAATTAAAGTCCGCGGTCCTTCTTGCTGGCCTCGCCGCGCCGGGAGAGACAATTGTCATCGAAGCCGAAGCGACGCGCGATCATACCGAAAAGATGCTTACTCACTTCGGTGCGGATGTGCGCGTCAAGCCGCACGGCAATCTTGGCCGCCACATTACTCTCGCAGGCCAGCCCGAGCTCGTACCGCAACCGATTGTGATTCCGGCCGATCCTTCCTCGGCGGCGTTCCCGCTGGTGGCGGCATTGATCACGCCTGGCTCCGACGTGATCCTCGACGGCGTGATGTTAAATCCGCTACGCACGGGTCTCTTGACGACGCTTGCCGAGATGGGGGCTGCGATCGAGCGGCTCGACACTCGCAACGAAGGTGGTGAAGAGGTCGCCGATTTGCGGGTGCGCGCCAGCGGACTGCGCGGCGTCGACGTCCCGGCTTCACGTGCACCTGCGATGATCGATGAATATCCGGTCCTCGCGATCGCTGCTTCCTTCGCCGAGGGCGTAACTCACATGCGGGGGCTGAAAGAATTGCGGGTTAAGGAGTCCGACCGCCTCGACGCGACCGCTGTTATGTTGCGAAGCAACGGCGTCGAAGTCGAAATCAATGGCGACGATCTGATTGTGCACGGTCGCGGACGCGCGGCTGGCGGCGGACTGGTTGTAACGCACATGGATCATCGCATCGCGATGGCCGCACTGGTCATGGGGCTGGCTAGCGAGCAGCCGGTGAAGATTGACGATGCAAGCTTCATCGCCACGAGCTTTCCGAATTTTGCGCCGATGATGTGCGGGCTTGGGGCGGATTTTGCAAACTGAACGATTAGGCCCGTCCGAGCACCAGAACCGCATTCAGACCGCCAAACGCAAACGAACTCGACATCGCTTTCTCGATCGGGGCATTGCGCGCGGTATTCGGCACATAGTCGAGGTCGCAGTCCGGGTCGACCTCCTCAAAGTTGGCGGTCGGGGGAATGGTCTGGTGCTGGAGCGCCAACGCCGTTGCCGCGAGTTCGAGTGCGCCGGCAGCACCCAAACTATGGCCGAGCACGCCTTTGCTCGACGAAACTGCCAAATGTTCGGCGCTTACGCCGAATGCTTTGTGCAGCGCCGCCGTTTCACCCTTGTCGTTGAGCGCCGTACCGGTGCCATGTGCATTGACGTAGTCAATATCCTCGGCGTTGAGCTTGGCGTCGGTCAAGGCGGAGCGCATGGCGCGAGCTGCGCCATCGGGATCGATGGCGGTGATGTCGCCGGCGTCGGCACTCATGCCGAAACCCAATAGCTCCGCATAGATCGGTGCGCCGCGCGCCATGGCGCGCTCGCGCGGCTCGAGCACGAACATTGCCGCGCCTTCGCCGAGCACGAGTCCGGTCCGCGTTCTTGAGAACGGCCGGCAGGTGTCGGTGCTGAGTACGCGCAACGCCTCCCAGCCTTTGATCGTACCGACGGTGATGCAGGCTTCCGTACCGCCGGCGATCGCGATCGGCACCTGTCCGGTCCTCACCATTTGAAAGGCCTGACCGATCGCATGCGTTCCGGAGGAGCATGCGGATGCGATTGTGAAAGTCGGGCCCTTGAGACCGAGGTCCATGGAAATCTGGCTGCACGCGGCGTTCATCATCAAGCGCGGAATCGACAGCGGGTGCGCGCGTGTCGCATTTTGCCCGTAGAGCTTGAGATATGAATCGTCGAGGGTGTTCATCCCGCCGGCTCCGTTGCCGACGATTGTCGCTGCCTGCAGCGCGATCTCTTCGGTAAGCTCCAATTGCGCATCTTTGACCGCTGCCCGGGCAGCGACCACCGCGAATTGCGAGAAGCGATCGAACATGCCCAGTCGCTTCGGATCGAAATGCTGCGACGGATCGAAATCCAGAACCTGAGCTGCAATGCGTGTGTTCAAACGGTCGGTCGGAATAATGGTGATAGGGCCGATGCCGGATCTAGCTTCCACCAATCCCGACCAAAACTTCTCGCAGGTGCTGCCAACCGGCGTGACGACGCCGATCCCCGTCACGACCACTCGGTTCATTGCGGTACTTTTGCGGCGATCAGCTTTTCCACGATCTCGGCGACATCGCCGACGGTCGAAAACGGCATCTCCTGGCCGGCCTTGTCCTGAATGCCGGTGGTGCCGGGTGTGGTAAGACGCGTCGCTTCGTCCGCCTTGAGTGGAATGGTGATGTCGAACTTTTCCTCAAGACCGAAAACGATCTCGATCACGTCCAGCGACTCCGCGCCGAGTTCGTCGAGACGCGAATCCGGCGTCAACCGCTCGATGGGAATGTTGAGCGATTTAGCGATGATCGCCCGAACGTCATCAATAACTGCCAACGCGTTCCCCGCAGCCGCTGTTGCTCATTAAAGCCGAATATCACTTCCGGCGCGGCCATTTATTCATACCCGGGGCTCAACCTCAAGCCGCTCCTCTAATTGCGGCACGCTCAAGACCGACGATCGGCGATGGCGTGAGCACGTTCGGTTGCTGTGTTAAGCGCCTTTTCAAGCGAGGCGCGGGCCTGTTGCAGCACATTCGCGTCTGCAACCGCGGGAACTCGGATCGGTTCGCCGACGACAATCCCGCCGCGGCTGAACGGCAAATTGATTTCGGAACGATCCCAGTTGTTGAGCGTGATGCGGCGGCTGGTCGCCAGGGCGACGGGAAAAATCGGTCGCCCCGATTCTTGCGCAAGCTTGATGATACCGCGGCCGGTAACGCGCGAAACCTTTGGGACATCGGCGGTCAGCGCCATATTCCAGCCTTCCTCGAGCGATTCCAGCATCGCCTTAAATCCGGCGACACCGCCCTTGATATGGAAGCGAGTCCCATGATCGCCCGAGCCGCGAACTGTGCCAACGCCGAGCCGCTCGGCAGCAACCGCATTGATCTCGCCGTCACTGTGCCGGGAGATCAACACCCTAAACCGGTATTGTCGGCGGAGGAACGGCAACAGGAAATGCTGACCATGCCACATTGCGATGATCACCGGCTGCTGCGACTCGTAAAGACGATAGGGTTCGGCAGGCTCCATCGTGAAGCGGCTTGTCGTCCAAACCAGACGCAGATACTCCGCAGCCAGGATACCGACAGTTTTTTGCACCCAGGGTTGGTTCTTTAGCCGTCTGCGTAATCGCATCGATACCCGTTCCTCGATCAGATCGATGTCAATGCGTCGCAAACGGCAAGCTGCACCGGGCCGTGCGAAGATTTTGAGATGTAAATACTGTCATCGTTGATAAATCAGCCCGCGCAGCGGAAGAAACTGCTGTACTATCGAACCATCTTGGGGTTGCGGGACGCAATGCTCGCGATGTCACTCTTCGTGCTTGCGCAATCTTTCGTCCCGTCTTTTGATCTATCAACTTCCCGGTTGACGCACAACGGTCTTGCGGCGCGCCGCGGCGACGCGAGGGATCTGGAGCGACAATGATCATTGCTATCGACGGACCGGCCGCCTCGGGCAAGGGTACGATCGCCAAACAGATTGCGGGTGTGTACGGCCTGCATCATCTCGATACTGGTCTGATCTATCGGGCGGTGGCCAAATCTGTGCTCGACGCCGGCTATTCCCCGGACGATACCGCGCGCGCCATCGCTGCGGCGGTCGCGCTCGATCCGACCAAATTTGATGAAAAATCGCTAAAAGCGCAGCCGATTACCGAAGCCGCTTCGGTGGTGGCGGCGATCCCGGAAGTGCGCCAAGCGCTGATGAACTTTCAGCGTCAATTCGCGACCAAGCCGCCGGGCGCCGTACTCGACGGCCGCGATATCGGTACTGTTATCGCCCCAGGGGCCGACGTGAAATTGTTCGTGGTGGCGACGCCCGAAGTGCGGGCCAAGCGGCGAACCCTTGAACTGCAGGCAAAGGGCGAGCCGGTGCATGAACAGGAAGTTTTGGCCGACCTGTTACGACGGGATGAACGGGACTCCCGCCGTACCGCCGCGCCGCTCAAAGCAGCGCCCGATGCGCACTTGCTCGATACCACACATTTGAGTATAGACGCGGCATTCCGGGCCGCCGTCGAAATCATCGAAGCCGTCCGAACGGGCCGAAAGCGCCGCTGACCGCGTTTTCGTCATTGGAGGAACAGCCCGTTCCGCGCTTTGCATGCACGGCCCGGTCGAAGCTTTGTCCTGATCGTCTGGCCTTGGCCCCAACCGCCGGCTTAACCGGCGGCTGCCGCGCGTTCTGGACCAATCCATTTTTCAACGGGGCTTGGAGAATTCATGGCTCAGGTTGCTACCGCCGCGCCGTCGCGCGAAGACTTCGCCAGCATGATCGAGGAATCCTTCAGCAATGGCCATCTACAGGAAGGTTCGGTCGTCAAGGGGACGGTTGTCGGCATCGAAAAGGACGTTGCCGTTATTGATGTAGGACTCAAGACCGAGGGCCGGGTCGCGCTGCGCGAGTTCGCTGGGCCCGGCCGGTCAGCCGAGATCAAGATTGGCGATACGGTCGAGGTCTATCTCGAACGGGTCGAGAATGCGCTCGGCGAAGCCGTGCTGTCGCGCGACAAGGCGCGCCGCGAGGAAAGCTGGGGCAAACTCGAAAAGGCATTCCAGAACAACGAAAAGGTCCAGGGCGTCATCTTCAACCAGGTGAAGGGTGGCTTCACCGTTGATCTCGACGGCGCCGTGGCGTTCCTGCCGCGCTCGCAAGTCGATATCCGGCCAATCCGCGACGTGTCGCCGCTGATGAATCAGCCGCAGCCTTTCCAGATCCTCAAAATGGATCGGCGGCGCGGCAACATCGTGGTGTCGCGACGTACGGTCCTGGAAGAGACCCGCGCCGAGCAGCGCCACGAACTGGTGCAAAATCTCGAAGAAGGCCAGGTTATCGACGGGGCGGTTAAGAACATCACGGATTACGGTGCATTCGTCGATCTCGGCGGCATCGACGGCCTCCTGCACGTCACCGATATCGCCTGGCGGCGGGTCAACCACCCGTCCGAGGTTCTCAACATCGGGCAGCAGGTCAAGGTCAAGATCATCAAGATCAACCATGAGACCCACCGCATCTCGCTCGGCATGAAGCAGCTGCTCGATGACCCGTGGCAGGGCATCGAGGCGAAGTATCCGGTCGGCGCCCGCTTCAAGGGCCGCGTCACCAACATCACCGACTATGGCGCGTTTGTTGAGCTCGAACCCGGCATTGAAGGTCTGATCCACGTCTCGGAAATGTCGTGGACCAAGAAGAACGTGCATCCCGGCAAGATCGTCTCGACCTCACAGGAAGTCGAAGTACAAGTTCTCGAAGTCGATCCGGTCAAGCGCCGGATTTCGCTCGGTCTCAAGCAAACCATGCGCAATCCCTGGGAGGTGTTTCTGGAGAAATATCCGGCCGGCTCGGTCGTCGAGGGCGAAGTCAAGAACAAGACCGAATTCGGCCTGTTCCTTGGGCTCGACGGCGATGTCGACGGCATGGTGCATCTCTCCGACCTCGATTGGAAACGGCCCGGCGAACAGGTCATCGAGGAGTACAAGAAGGGCGATAAGGTCAAGGCGCAGGTTCTCGATGTGGATATCGAGAAGGAGCGCATTTCGCTCGGCATCAAGCAGCTCGCAAGCGGCGGTGCTGCCGAAACCGAGCCTGCGGCTGGCGAACTCAAGAAGGGCTCGGTCGTGACCTGCGAAGTGACGGAGGTGAAGGAAGGCGGGCTCGACGTCAAAATCATCGGTACCGAATTGACCACTTTCATCAAGCGATCGGAATTGGCACGTGATCGTTCAGAGCAGCGCCCAGATCGATTCGCGGTCGGCCAGAAAGTCGACGCTCGCGTGATCCAATACGACCGTCGGACTCAAAAAGTCTCCGTTTCCATCAAAGCGCTCGAAGTCGCGGAGGAGAAGGAGGCAATCGCGCAATATGGGTCTTCGGATTCTGGTGCAACGCTCGGCGATATTCTGGGCACCGCGCTCAAGCGCAAGGGTGAGGAAACTGAAAAGGAAGAAGAAGAAGCAGAATAACGGGTGAGGCGGCAATTCAGGGGTCCGCGTTCGCGCGGCTCCAGCCGACAACGGTAAGGCGAAAGCAAAGGAAACTCGGCAATGTCACTTGACGCCGACCTGATCGTCGACCGCCGCCGGATGCGGCGCAAGCTCACCTTCTGGCGCGTTCTTGCCATTGTGTTCATTGCCGTGATCGTCATCGGTGCGGCGGCGTACTTCAATAATCGCACCGGCCTTGCCGGGGCCTACATCGCGCGGGTGACCATCCAGGGGTTAATCCGCGATGATCAGGAGCGGGTGCAGCAGCTCGATCGGCTTTCCCGCTCCGCGATCGTGCGTGCCGTGGTGGTCCATGTCGACAGCCCTGGCGGTACCACGGCCGGCTCCGAGCAGCTCTATGACTCGCTGATGCGGTTGAAGGAGCGAAAGCCGTTGGTCATCGTGGTCGATGGCCTGGCGGCGTCCGGCGGCTACATCACTGCGATCGCCGGTGATCATATTATTGCTAAGCAGACGTCTCTGGTCGGTTCGATCGGCGTGCTGTTCCAGTATCCCAACGTTGGCGATCTCCTCGACAAGATCGGCGTCAAAGTCGAGACCATCAAATCCACGCCGCTCAAGGCGGCGCCGGACGGCTTCGGGCCGACATCGCCTGAAGCCCGCGCGGCGATCGAATCGATCATCAAGGATTCCTACGCCTGGTTCCGCGGTCTGGTACAGGATCGGCGCCATCTCAACGATGCCGAACTGCAAACCGTCGCCGATGGCCGCATCTTCACCGGTCATCAGGGTATCGGACTAAAGCTTGTCGACGAACTCGGCGACGAGCGGACCGGCATCGCCTGGCTGGCGAAGGAGAAGAAGGTCGACGCGAAACTGCCGGTGCGCGACTATCAGCTGCACAACCGCTTCAGCGATCTGCCGTTCCTGCATGCAGCCGCCGCGGCGATGCTGGACGCGGCCGGTTTCGCCACGCTCGCCCGCAGCCTCGACGAGTGGGGCGCCGCGGTCGAGCGGCTCAATCTTGACGGGTTACTGGCCCTTTGGCACCCTGCTGGCGCGAACTGAAAGCCGGCAGCAGGCAGCCATGATTAAATCCGAACTGGTGCAACGCATTTCGTCGCAGAACCCGCACCTCTATCAGCGCGACGTCGAAAAAATCGTCAACGCCATTCTTGGTGAGATCATTGCGGCGATGGCGCGCGGCGATCGCGTTGAACTGCGCGGCTTCGGTGCGTTCTCGGTCAAGCAACGCCCGGCTCGAACCGGTCGCAATCCGCGCACCGGCGCCCATGTCGCAGTCGATCAAAAGTGCGTGCCGTTCTTCAAGACCGGCAAGGAAATGCGCGAGCGGCTCAATCAGGCGGTCGAGGCCTGATCCGCTCGTCCGGTGCGGGCGGAGGTCCAGTTTTGCTGCGAAGGCTTGTCGCGGCGGTCATCTTAGTGCCGCTCGCCATCATCATCATCGCCTTTGCGGTCGCGAACCGACAAACGGTCACGGTTTCATTCGACCCGTTCAGCCCCCATGAGCCCGTCGCCTCGGTGGCGTTGCCCTTGTTCGTCCTGATCATCCTCGCGCTCATTATCGGGGTGATTATCGGCGGCGTCGCGTCGTGGCTGGGACAGGGCAAGTGGCGCGGCGCAGCGCGCCGCTTCGAACGCGAACTGCACAGGCTGCGCGAAAGGGTCCATGCCCTGGAAGGCGCGGCTGCCAAACCGACCACCGGGCCCCGTGGCGGGCGAACCGCCGCAGCGCCTCCGGCTGCGGCCTCCGGTCCGGTAGGGGGAGCCTCCGGGCGAGACAAACATCGGATAGCGATGTAGAACGGCCGCGCCCGTCAACAGGCCTGACCAATGTCGCTTATTGTAAAAATCTGCGGCCTTTCAACTCCCGAAGCCCTCGATGTCGCGCTTGACGAGCGCGCCGACATGGTCGGCTTTGTATTTTTTTCGCCGTCGCCGCGTCACGTTGGGTTCGACAAGGCGCTCGTGCTTGGCCGGCGGGTGCGCGGCCGCGCGAAAAAGGTGGCGCTTACAGTCGATGCCGACGATTTATTGCTGGGCGCAGTCGTCGAGGCCTTGCGGCCCGATATCCTGCAACTTCATGGCAAGGAGACCTCGGAACGTGTCGTGGCAATCAAAAAACGCTTCGGCTTGCCGGTCATGAAGGCGATTGCGGTAGAAACGAAGACTGACCTGGGGATCGTCGCAGCCTACACGGCTGTGGCGGATTATCTGTTGTTTGATGCCCGCCCGCCGCGAACCGCGACACGGCCGGGTGGACTGGGCCGACCGTTCGACTGGAGCCTGCTGCGAGACATTGAGCTGGATGTGCCGTTCATGTTGTCGGGCGGGCTTCATGCTGGCAACGTCGGCGAGGCTTTGCGTGTCACCGCGGCACCCGGGGTGGACGTTTCTTCCGGAGTGGAGCGCGCGCCGGGCGAGAAAGATCCGGACAAGATTCGCGCGTTCGTGCGCGCGGCGCGCGAGGCGGCGGCGCACTTGGCAACCAGGCCGGTCACGAGCCCAGCATGACAGTGCAGCAACCCAATTCGTTCCGCACCGGGCCGGACGAGAACGGGCACTTCGGCATTTACGGCGGCCGCTTTGTGGCCGAAACGCTGATGCCGCTGATTTTGGAACTGGAGCAGGCGTACGCGAAGGCCAAGGCCGATCCCGCGTTCCAATCGGAAATGGACGGCTATCTCGCGCACTATGTCGGACGCCCGTCGCCGCTCTATTTTGCCGAGCGGCTGACCGACTATTGCAGACAGACGGCCTCCGGCCTTTCGGGCGGAGGCGCCAAGATCTATCTGAAGCGTGAAGAGCTCAATCACACCGGCGCCCACAAGGTCAACAACGTGCTCGGCCAGATCCTGCTGGCGCGGCGCATGGGCAAGAAGCGCATCATCGCCGAGACCGGCGCCGGCATGCACGGCGTTGCGACCGCGACGTTGTGTGCGCGTTTCGGGCTCGAATGTATCGTCTACATGGGTGCGGTCGACGTCGAGCGCCAGAAGCAGAACGTCTTCCGCATGCATATGCTCGGCGCCAAGGTCGTGCCGGTGCAGTCCGGCGCCAGGACGCTCAAGGACGCGATGAACGAGGCGCTGCGCGACTGGGTCACCAACGTTGGCTCGACGTTCTACTGCATCGGCACTGTCGCCGGCCCGCACCCGTACCCGATGATGGTGCGCGATTTTCAGTCGATCATCGGCCGCGAGACCCGCGAACAGATGCTCGCCGCGGAAGGCCGTCTGCCGGATTCGCTCATCGCCTGCATCGGCGGCGGCTCCAACGCCATGGGCCTGTTCCACCCGTTCCTCGACGATCGGCAGATCGAGATTTACGGCGTCGAGGCGGCCGGCCACGGCCTCAACAGCGGCCAGCACGCGGCGTCGATCGCCGGCGGACGTCCGGGCGTGCTGCACGGCAATCGCACTTATTTGCTGATGAACGAGGATGGGCAGATCAACGAGGCGCACTCGATCTCGGCCGGCCTCGATTATCCGGGCGTCGGGCCGGAACATGCGTGGCTCAACGACCTCGGCCGCATCACTTTCCTCTCGGCGACTGACGATGAAGCGCTCAACGCATTCCAGCTTCTGTCCAAGCTCGAGGGCATCATTCCGGCGCTTGAGCCGGCCCATGCCATCGCCAAAGTGTTCGATCTGGCTCCCAAGAAGCCCAAAGATCATTTGATGGTGGTCAATCTCTCCGGCCGCGGCGACAAGGACCTCGATACGGTGGCGCAGCATCTGCGAAGCAACGCGCAATGACCACGCGCATCGATCGCCGCTTCGCCGCGCTTAAAGACGAGGGTCGCGCCGCGCTCGTCACGTTCATTCTCGCGGGCGACCCGGATTACGATTCCTCGCTGGCGATTCTCAAAGCGCTGCCCGCGGCCGGCGCCGATGTGATCGAGCTCGGTATGCCCTTCACAGATCCCATGGCAGACGGGCCGGCGATCCAGGCAGCCGGCCTGCGCGCACTCAAGTCCGGTCAAAACATGAAGCGCACGTTGTCGCTGGTGCGCGAATTCCGCACCAGTGATGCGACAACACCGCTCGTGCTCATGGGGTACTACAACCCGATCTACGTCTACGGCGTCGAGCCTTTCTTGGCTGACGCCAAGAGCGCCGGCGTCGATGGGCTGATCGTGGTCGATCTGCCGCCCGAAGAAGACAACGAATTGTGTCTGCCGGCACTAAAGGCCGGTTTCAATTTCATTCGGCTGGCCACGCCGACGACCGACGACAAGCGCTTGCCCACTGTGCTCGCGAACACCTCGGGCTTTGTCTATTACGTTTCGATCACCGGCATTACCGGCGCCGCCGCGCCCGATGCCGCCAAAGTTGCAGCCGCCGTCACGCGCATCAAGCACCATACCAAACTCCCGGTCTGCGTCGGCTTCGGCGTGCGAACGGCCGAGCAGGCGAGGGCAATCGCGGAAGGCGCCGATGGCGTGGTCGTCGGCTCAGCCCTGGTCGAGGCCATTCGCCAAAGCCTGGCTGGGGACGGCAAAGCGACGGCGGACACGGTCAAGTCGGTCGTCGGCCTCGTCCGCGGGCTAGCTGAGGGTGTGCGCGGAGCGCGGGTTTTGGCCCGCACGCTCGGCTAGCTGTTGTCGAACAATCATCGCAGCAACTTATCCAGTGTGATTGGCAAGTCGCGCACGCGCTTTCCGGTGGCGTGGTAGATCGCGTTGGCGATCGCTGCCGCCACGCCGACAATGCCAATCTCGCCGACTCCCTTGATGCCGAGCGGATTGACCATGTCGTCGGGCTCGTCGACGAAGATGACCTCGATGTCGTGGACGTCGGCGTTTACCGGCACATGGTATTCTGCGATGTTCGCGTTCATGACCCGGCCGAAATTGTGATCGACCAGCGTCTCCTCGTGCAGCGCCATGCCGATGCCCCAAACTACGCTGCCCATGATCTGACTGTGCGCGGTCTTGGTGTTCAGGATGCGGCCGGCCGCGACCGCGTTGACGACGCGGGTGACGCGGATAACGCCGAGTTGCTCGTCAATTTTCACCTCTGCGAAGATCGCCGAGTGTGTGTTGCGCGCGTGCGAGCCGTTGTCTTTGAAACGGTTGGTACTTTCGCGCTCGATGCGGTCGAGGCTACCGTGCCGCATCGCGTCCGCGACGGATACGGAGCGATGTGGCTTCGTGCTCTCTACAAGCCTGCCGTCTGCGAGAATAACGCCGTCGGGCTTCGCGGACGCAAGCGGCGAATTCGGCATCTTTTTCGCTAGCCGCAACAGCTCCTTGCGCAGCGCATCGGCAGTCTTCGCTATCGCGTGCGACACCGACGCCGCTGTCCACGAACCACCCTCGACCGGAGCGTGCGGGAGCGTCGAATCGCCAAGCCTGACTGTGATGTTGTCGAGCGGCAGGCCAAGCAGGTCTGCGGCCACTTGTGCCATGATCGTATAGGTGCCGGTGCCGATGTCGGAGAACGCGCACGCGACCTCGGCGTGTCCATTCGCCGTCAGCACGATGCGGACGGCGGTCTCCATCTGCAGCGCCTCCCAGATGCCCGTCGCCATGCCCCAGCCGACCAGTTCGCCGCCATCGCGCATCGATCGCGGTTCGGGGTTGCGTTTGTCCCAGCCGAACGCCTCCGCACCCTGCCGATAACATTCGCGCAGTTTCTTGCTGGTGTACGGAACGTCGTCGTTCTGATCGCGATCGGAATAGCAGCGCAGACGCAGCTCAAGCGGATCGAGCTTTAGTGCAACGGCGAGTTCGTCCATCGCGCATTCGAGCGCATAGATACCCGTGGCCGCGCCCGGCGCCCGCATGTCCGAGGGTGTCGGGAGATCGAGCCGCGCCAGCCGGTGGACATATTTTGCGTTCGCGCTTTTGTAGAGCTGGCCCGACCAGGCGGTATCGTTTCGGGAGAAGTCTTCGTACTGCGACGTGACTGCAATCGCCTCGTGGATGATCGCATCAAGCGTGCCACCGGTTTTCGCGCCCAGAGCCAGGTGCTCGATCGTGGCCGGGCGATAGCCGAGCGCGTACATCTGCTGGCGGGTCAGGACGAGACGGACCGAACGCTCCAGCGCCAGCGACGCCAGTACCGCCAGCGCCACCTGATATTGGGGGCGAAGCCCGGCGCCGAAGCCCCCGCCCATGTAGGGCGACATAACGCGCACGGTCTCAGGCTTCATCGTGAACGCGCTGCACAGATAGCGCTGCACGTTCTGCACACCTTGCGTCTTGTCGTAGACTGTGAGCTTGCCGTTGCCCTCCCATATGACGGTCGAAGCGAACAACTCCATCGGATTGTGATGTTCGGTGGGTATGAAATATTCTGCCTCGTGTCGTACCGCCGCGGACGCATAGGCTTTGGCGGCGTTGCCGCGCGGTTTTTGGGGCTTCTTGACGACGACCGCCTTGTCGCGCCGCGTCTGGAGATCGGAAACGAAGGCCTCCTCCTCGTATTCGATGCGCACCAGGCTCGCCGCAAAGCGCGCCAACTCCCACTCCTCGGCAAGCACCAGGGCGACAGGTTGCCCGCTGAACACGATCTTGTCGTCGTAGAGCGGACGGAACGGAGAGCCGCGTTCCGGCGCCACATCGTCCTTGAACGCGGCCGCCTTGTTGGCCATGCGCGGCCGATTTTCGTGCGTGAGCACGGTGAGTACGCCTTCGACGCGCAACGCGTCGCTGGTGTCGATGCGTGCGATGCGACCCTTGGCGATCGTCGACTGGACGACACTGCCGAAGGCGAGGTCTGCCGCGCTGAATTCGCCGGCGTATTTCGCCCTCCCGGTAACTTTGGCAGGGCCGTCGATGCGCGAGGTCGGTGTGCCGATGTAAGCGGTCATGGCGTTCACCGAATTTTCTTGCTGGATTGCGACTGCGGCGTCGCGTTCGCAGCCTGAGTCAACGCGCGGACGATGCCGCGGCGGGCCAGATCGATCTTGAAAGCGTTGTGGGCGTAGCCCTTGGCGTCGCGCAGCAGCAGCTCAGCCGCACGTGCGAACGCCGCCGGGTTGGCGGGCCCACCGAGCAACGCCGCTTCGGCCGCCGGATCACGCCACGGCTTGTGGGCGACGCCGCCAAGCGCCAAGCGCGCTTCTTTGATCGTATCGCCTTCCAACTCCAGCGCGGCTGCGATCGAGACCAGGGCGAACGCATAGGAGAGGCGATCGCGGATCTTGAGGTACGAATAATTGGTCGCAAAGCCTCGAGCCGGAAGCTCGACCGCGGTGATGAGTTCATTCCGGCCCAGATTGGTGTCGCGGTCCGGCGTATCGCCGGGCAGACGATGAAAATCGGTAAAAGCAATTTTCCGCTCGCCCGCCGGACCGGCGACGTGCACTTTTGCGTCGAGTGCGGCAAGCGCTACGCACATATCTGAGGGATGGGTCGCAATGCAGGAGTCGCTCGCGCCAAGGATCGCATGCATGCGGTTAAGGCCGTTGCGGGCCGAGCAGCCGCTGCCCGGCTCGCGTTTATTGCAAGGCGTGGCGGTGTCATAGAAGTAGTAGCAGCGCGTGCGCTGCAGCAGATTGCCGCCCGTTGACGCCATGTTGCGCAGTTGCGCCGATGCACCCGCGAGTATTGCGCTGCCAAGCAGCGGATAGCGCTGCACGATCAGCGGGTGATAGGCGAGATCGGAATTCGGCACCAAAGCACCGATCCGCAATCCTCCCTCCGCCGTCTCTTTGACGGAGTTAAGCGGCAAACGCGAGATGTCGATCAGCCGGGACGGCCGTTCTACATCCTCCTTCATCAAATCGAGCAAATTGGTTCCGCCGGCGATGAATTTCGCCGCCGGATCTGCCGCAATCAGCCGCACCGCGTCGGCAACGTTGTCGGCCCGGGAATACTGGAAATTAATCATGGCTCACCATCGCCTGCTGAATTGCCGCGATGATGTTGGGATACGCGCCGCAGCGGCAGATGTTGCCGCTCATGAGTTCGCGAATTTCGTCGGGGGTTTTCGCTTTGCCTTCGGCAATCAGGCCCGCCGCCGAGCAAATTTGTCCCGGGGTGCAGTATCCACACTGAAACGCGTCGTGTTCGATGAATGCCTGTTGTAGCGGATGAAGCCGGCCGTCGATTGCAAGGCCTTCGATGGTGGTGACTTTGGCTCCGTCCTTCATCACCGCGAGCGTCAGGCAGGAATTGATCCGCCGCCCGTCCACCAGAACCGTGCACGCGCCACACTGGCCGTGATCGCAGCCCTTTTTCGTCCCGGTCAGGTCGAGATGGTCACGGAGTGCGTCAAGCAGCGTCGTCCATGGCGCGACCATGAGCTTCGTATCGAGGCCATTGACGGTCAGCGATATTGGTATCTTTTCTGGCGCCCGGATGGTCTCTCCAATCGGCCGCGCAGCGGGTCTTCGTGCCATTTGCACCTCCGCTCAGTCTTGTACCCAACCATCGGACTGCTGACGTCGCACGCGGTCATGTGCACGTGCGGCGCAATCGGTGGCTTGCCCGGCCCCACCCTATATAATGGCGGAAAGTCATGGTGGTTGCGTGTCGGGACCGTCAAACAAGCGCAAGCCAGCTCTATCCCGCTGGCCGGGCGTTGAATTTCCCACCCTGACGCCACACATATGCAAGCCAAAGCTGGAGGGGATGCCCTATGGCCCGTGACGTGGCCCGCGATTGGATGTGGTCGGAAGCGTGCGAGATGCTCTCGCGCGCCGAGCGGATGCATCGCGAGTTGTTCCGGCCCGCCGGCACGCAGGCCCGGCAGCCGGCCTGGGAACCGCCGGTCGATATTTTGGAGACGGAATTTGAGGTTTTGGCGCTGGTCGCATTGCCCGGCGTTGATGCCGAAAAGGTGGAAGCCGCCATCGAAGACGGCGAACTGGTGATCGCCGGGACGCGAGTTTATCCGGCTGTCTTGCGCACAGCCATCATTCATCGGCTTGAGCTGCCGCAAGGTCGCTTTTACCGGCGGCTGCGGCTGCCGGCCGGCCGCTACAGCAGCGTTCGCCACGCCGTCAGCGATGGCTGCTTGGTGATCACCTTGCAGAAAGCGGGGGTGAGCCGTGGCTGAGACTGAAATGCTCGCAAAGACAAATGCGACTGACGGCGGCAGCACGCTGCCGCCACTGCCGGCCGACGCGCTCATCATCGTGCCGGTGCGCAATACCGTTCTGTTTCCCGGCCTGGTTCTGCCAATCACGCTCGGCCGGCCGAAGTCCATTGCTGCCGCACAACAGGCCGTGCGCGACCAGCGCCAAGTCGGAATCCTGTTGCAGCGCGACGCCGAGGTCGCCGATCCGACGCCGATCGACATGCATCGCATGGGCACGCTTGCCAATATCGTGCGCTACATCACCGCGCCGGATGGCTCGCATCACTTGGTCTGCCAAGGCGTACAGCGCTTCCAGATCGTCGAATATCTCAGCGGCTGGCCATTTTTCGTCGCCCGCGTGCTCCAAATTCCTGAACCCGAGACGAGCTCGGCGGAGGTTGAAGCGCGGTTCGTCAATCTGAAGGCACAGACGCTGGAAGCAATTCAATTGCTGCCGCAGGCGCCGCCCGAGCTTCTGGCCGCGGTCCAGTCGATCGAGGGTCCGTCCGCGCTAGCGGATCTCGCCATCGCCTACATGGACGTGAAGCCGGAAGAGAAGCAGGAGATCCTGGAGACGGTCGATATTTCGGCGCGCATGGACAAGGTGCTGCGTCTGTTGTCGCACCGCATCGAGGTGCTGCGGCTGTCGCAGGAGATCGGTCGCCAGACCAAGACCGCGCTCGACGAGCGCCAACGCGAGGCGCTGCTGCGCGAACAGATGGCTGCCATCCAGCGCCAATTGGGCGAAGGTGAGGAGGGCAAAGCGGCCGAAATGGCCGAGCTCGACAAGGCCATCACCAACGCGAAGATGCCGAAGGAGGTCGAGGAGCAGGCGCGCAAGGAATTGCGCCGGCTGCAGCGCATGCCGGAAGCGGCCGGCGAATACGGCATGGTGCGCACCTATCTCGATTGGCTGATCGAACTGCCTTGGGCTTTGCCCGAGGAGAAGCCGATCGATATTGCCGAAGCGCGGCGCATCCTCGACGAGGATCACTACGATCTCGACAAGATCAAGCGCCGGATCATCGAATATCTCGCCGTGCGCAAGCTCGCGCCGCAGGGCAAGGCGCCAATCCTGTGCTTCGTCGGGCCGCCAGGCGTCGGCAAAACCTCGCTCGGCCAGTCGATTGCGCGCGCCATGGACCGAAAGTTCGTGCGCGTGAGCCTCGGCGGCGTGCACGACGAGGCTGAAATCCGCGGCCATCGGCGTACGTACATCGGCGCGCTTCCCGGCAACATCATTCAGGCGATCCGCAAGACCGGCTCGCGCAATTGCGTGATGATGCTCGACGAGATCGACAAGCTCGGCGCCGGCATCCAGGGCGATCCGGGTGCGGCACTCCTCGAAGTGCTCGACCCGGAGCAGAACAACACGTTCCGCGACAATTATCTCGCGGTGCCGTTCGATTTGAGCCGGGTGGTGTTCATCACCACGGCCAACATGCTCGACACCATTCCCGGGCCGCTGCGCGACCGCATGGAGATCATCAGCCTTGCCGGCTACACCGCCGACGAGAAGCTCGAGATCGCCCACCGCTATTTGGTGAAGCGCCAGATGGAGGCGAACGGGCTGAAAGCCGGCCAGGTCGAGATCGGCGACGATGTTCTGCGCGACATCATCCAGAACTACACCCGTGAAGCGGGCGTGCGCAGTCTGGAACGGCTGATCGGCCAAGCGCTGCGCAACGCCGCGGTGCGCATCGCCGAAGGCCAAAGCGGTCCGATCCGGATCGCGCGCGAAGATCTGGTCGCGATCCTCGGCGCGCCGAAGTTCGAGAGCGAGACGGCGATGCGTACCAGCGTGCCCGGCGTCGCGACCGGTCTCGCCTGGACCCCGGTCGGCGGCGATATCCTGTTCATCGAGGCCACCCGTACTCCCGGCTCCGGCCGGCTGATCCTCACCGGCCAGCTCGGCGACGTGATGAAGGAAAGCGCCCAGGCCGCGCTCTCGATCGTCAAGAACCGGGCCTCGGCGCTCGGCATCGATGAGAGCCGTTTCGAGAAGAGCGACATCCATGTCCACGTGCCGGCGGGCGCGACCCCGAAGGACGGACCGAGCGCGGGCGTCGCTATGTTTATGGCGCTGACGTCATTGATGACCGATCGGACCATACGCAGCGACACGGCGATGACGGGCGAAATCAGCCTGCGCGGCCTTGTGCTGCCGGTCGGCGGTATCAAGGAAAAAGTCCTGGCTGCCTACAGCGCCGGGATCAAGCGAGTGATGCTGCCGGCGCGCAATCGCCGGGACTACGACGACATCCCCGAAATCGCCCGCCGGGAGATGGAGTTCATCTGGCTCGAACGCGTCGAGGAGGCGGTAGCGGCAGCGCTTGAGCCGAAGAAGCCGGCGGACGCTCCTGCTTCCGTCCCGCAACTCGCCGACGCCGACGCGTAAGCTTTCTTCCCGGCTCAGCGGGCAAGAGCATCAGTCAGGCGCTCATCTACCACGCGGGCACGCAGCGTCCCGATGCCGCTGATTTCGACTTCCAGCACATCGCCAGCCTTCATCCATAACGGCGGCTGACGGCTGTGCCCGACTCCTTGCGGCGTACCGGTGGCTATCACGTCGCCGGCGGAAAGCGCGGTGAACGCGGAGCAGAACGCGATGATCTCGGGAATTGAATGAATCATCAGCCCGGTCGATGACCGCTGGACTTCCACGCTGTTGAGCCGCGTCGTCAGCATCAGCCGGGTCGGATCGGGAATTTCGTCGGTGGTGACAATCCATGGTCCGAGCGGCCCGGTGCCGGGAAAGTTCTTGCCGGACGTGACGGAAAATTTCTGATAATCGCGCACGCTCCCGTCGGCAAAGCAGGTGTAGCCGGCGACGTGGTCAAGCGCGCGTTCCACGCTGATGTGGCGGCCCGGGCGGCCGATCACCACCGCAAGCTCGCCCTCGAAATCGAACTCGCGAGAGACGCGGGGGCGAATCATCCCGCCTTCGTGGCCGATCAGTGTATCGGCGAATCGTGCGAACATGGCAGGGGCTTTCGGCAGTTCGCGCCCGGTCTCGGCGGCATGCGCCCGGTAATTGATCCCGGCGCACAGGATTTTTTCGGGACGCGGAATTGCCGGCTGGAATTTTATCTCGTCGAGCGTTCGGTCGGGCTTCTCGTTTGCTGCGATCTCTCGCATCCGCTCGATCGCCCCCGCGGCAAGCGCGTCGCGGAGCGTCTCGTATCCGAGGCGATCATTCATGGTCACAACGCCGCCGTCGCGGAGTGCGCCGTACAACGCCTTGCCGTCCAAAGTGAAACTCAATAGCTTCATCGCCGATCTCCACGTCGCGCTTTAACTCACTGTTGGTGGCCCACGCTTGCCGACGAGCGCAATAAAAACACCGGTAGGGAATGACCCCAATGAATATCAACGTCGGCCGGAAGGCCATCGCGGAAGCAACCGAGAAACTCAAGAATTGGGGCCGCTGGGGCAAAGACGATCAGATCGGCACGCTCAACCACATCACGCCGG
The DNA here is from genome assembly GCA_963826945.1 of uncultured Alphaproteobacteria bacterium. Lineage (GTDB taxonomy): Bacteria > Pseudomonadota > Alphaproteobacteria > Rhizobiales > Xanthobacteraceae > BOG-931. Next base: position 569,385 of record CAWGYY010000004.1, read on the forward strand.
AGGACATCGTGCGGGCGGCCGGATTGATCCGCAGCGGCAAGGTTTTTGCGCTCGGCATCCCACTCGACCGCCACGGCCCGCAGACCGGCCTGTTCGGCGGGCGCTGGAATCCGATCCACACCATGCTGGCGACCGGCACCGATGCGGTCGCCGGCCGCCAGGACAAGGTGCCGAACATCCGCTACGCCGACGACGCCATCAACCTGCCGGTGCAATGCGCGACGCATTGGGATTCGCTGGGCCACATCTTCTACGAAGACAAGATGTACAACGGCTTCGATGCGCGCGAGGTCGACTGCAACGGCCTCGGCAAGCTCGGCATCGAGCACACCAAGAACAAGATGGTCGGCCGCGGCGTGCTGCTCGATATCGCGCGCTTTCGCGGCGTCGACTGGCTCAAGGACGGCGAAGCGATCTCCAACGACGAGCTCGACAAGTGTGCCAAGGACGAGAATGTCGAGATCCGGCGCGGTGATTTCGTGATCCTGCGCACCGGCCAGATGGAGCGGTGCATGGCGGAGAAAAATTGGGGCACCTACGCCGGCGGCAGCGCGCCAGGGGTGCGGTTCGAGAATTGCTACTGGTGCCAGGACAAACAGATCGCCGGGATCTGCTCCGACACCTGGGGCGTCGAAGTGCGGCCGAACGAAACGACGGAAGTCAATCAGCCGTGGCACTGGGTCGTGATCCCGGCCATGGGGCTGACCATGGGCGAAATGTTCTACGTCAAGGAGCTGGCGGAGGACTGCGAGGCTGACGGCAGCTATGAATTCTTCTTCTGCGGGTCGCCGCTCATCATCACCGGCGGCACCGGCTCGCCGCTCAATCCGCAAGCGATCAAATAACTACACTTTCCTCCCCGCGATGCGGGGGGTGGCTCGGGCGCGGTCAGCGCCGCGAGAACGGTTGCGCGCGACTTGAAGGCGCCATTCGCGCCGCGGTAGACACCCCGCGCAGTGAGCCATACGCTGCACCGGTCTGGCCGTTCCGGGAAACGGTCAGCTGGGCGAGCCGATCGGTTCGAAAGATCGCCGCCTATTTCGGCCGAGCTTGGCCACAGGGAGGAAACCAGCGTGAAGCGAAGTACCGATCGGATTCTCACCACGCATGTCGGCAGCCTGCCGCGGCCCGATGATCTGATGGAGCTGTACCGGGACAACGCGCCGGACAGTAAACTCCAGCCGCGTTTGAAATCGGCGATTGCCGATGTCGTCCGCCAGCAGGTCAGGTGCGGCATCGACGTCGTCAACGATGGCGAGTTCGGCAAGGCGATGCGGCGATCAACGGATTTCGGCGCGTGGTGGTCCTATGTCTACGATCGCCTCGGCGGGTTTGATGTGCGGGAAGAGCAGGCCAAGAAGGGGCGCGGGGCGTGGACGTTCGGCAGCAAGGAACGCAAGGAATTTGCCAGGTTCTATGCCGAAGACGGCGGTATGGGCAGCGCCGGCGCGGCCGGCAGCTCGAGCTCCCGCATGTTCGGGCTCACCTGCACCGGCCCGATCAAATTCACCGGTCACGCCTTGGTCCAGCACGATATCGCGAACCTTAAATCCGCGTTGGCTGGCGCTGGCGCCGAAGAAGCTTTCATGACGGCGGTGTCGCCGGCGACCATGCAAATCCTGCCGAACGAGTATTACAAAAGCCAGGAGGACTACACTTGGGCGCTGGCCGAAGCGATCCGCGAAGAATACAAGGCTATCGTTGATGCGGGCTTCATCCTGCAGATCGACGATCCTGCTTTGGTCGATATCTGGGACTGGTGGTTCTCGCTCAACGGCGACATGGCCGGCTACCGGAAATGGGCCGAATTCCAGGTCGAGGCGGTGAACCACGCCCTGAAGGGCATTCCCGAAGACCGCGTTCGCTTCCACATTTGCTGGGGCAGCTGGCACGGCCCGCATAGCGGCGATGTGCCGCTGAAGGACGTGGTCGACTTGTTGATCAAAGTGAAGGCGCAAGCCTATTCGGTCGAGGCCGGCAATGTGCGCCACGAGCACGAATGGAAGGTCTGGAAGCACACCAGGCTTCCGGAGGGCAAGGTTCTGATCCCCGGCGTCGTCAGTCACGCCACCAACGTGCTTGAGCATCCCGAAATGGTCGCCGACCGGATTATTCGTTATGCGCAAATCGTCGGTCGCGAGAACGTCGTTGCCGGCACCGATTGCGGCCTCGGCGGACGCGTCCACCCCGAGATCGCCTGGGCGAAACTCGTCATGCTAGCCGAGGGCGCCAAGCTCGCGAGCAAGGAGCTTTGGCAATAACTCGTGGGCAGTTCGGACGAGCGCTGGGTGGCGGCATCGTCAGCTGGCGCGCTTTGCGCTCCTGTGGCACGAGCGAAATGGTGAGCTGCTCGGTTCCGCGCAAAACATCGAGCGTGACGTCTTTGCCGATCTTCTCGCCGGTGAGCGTGCGGATGAGATCATCGGCGCCGGCAATGGTTGCTGCCGTCGAGACGGAGCACGATGTCGCCCGCTTTGAGGCCGGAGCGATCGGCGGCGCTTCCCGCCTCGACGGTCCCGACCATCACTGCGTTGTCTCCGGCGTGAGCCCGGCGGCGCGGCGCAGCCGCGGCGTGCACGGCAATCTGCTGCGCGGAAATGCCGATGAAGGCCCGGCGCACACGGCCGTGCCGCACCAACTCGCCGAGCACGAAGTTCGCGGTGTTGGCAGCGACGGCAAAGCAGATTCCCTGCGCGCCCATGATCACGGCGGTGTTAATGCCAACCACCTCGCCGTGGGAGGACACCAGCGGCCCGCCGGAATTGCCGGGGTTGAGCGCGGCATCGGTCTGGATCAAATCGTCGATCAGGCGTCCGGTGCGCGAACGCAGCGAACGGCCGAGCGCGGAGACGACGCCGGTGGTCACCGTCGACTCGAAGCCCAGCGGATTGCCGATCGCAATCACCAGCTGGCCGCGCCTCAATCGCTTGGAATCGCCAAGCGAGGCCGCCGGCAGCGTTACCGCTTCATCGACGCGGATGAGCGCGAGATCGGTGTCGGGATCGTCGCCGACCAACCGCGCTTTCAGGTGCTGACCGTCGGCGGTGGTCACCTCGATTCGCGAGGTCGAGCCGGCGACGTGGCTGTTGGTGAGAATGAGCCCGTCCGGCGCCACCACGACGCCGGAGCCGGCGCCACCGCGGGTTCCGTCCTTGCCTCCCCCGTGCGCGGGAGAAGATTGGGCGGGACCACGGACGGAAAGGCCGACCACGGCTGGCCCGACGCGGTCGACCACGTCGATCACCGCGCGCGAATAGGCATCGAGCAGCGCCTGATCGTCGGGTGGCACGGACGTTGGATCGGTTATGGCGGATTGGGCTCCGCCCAAGCCGCCATCACTCAAGGGGATTAATTTCATGGAATTTCGCCATCTTTAGCCGGCATCGCTTAGCGCTTGCCGGGCCGTCTATATGGGAACTCGAGACGGGCCAGGGAAGGGCGAACGAATCTGCTGCGGTTGACAGCGGCGACCGCGTATAGTTCGAACGCCGGCACGTTTCGAAGGGGACTTCATGGTCATCGCCAATGCGGCGCGGTCCGCCGCTATGCTTGCAATAGCAGCGGCGCTTTTAGCCCTCGCGGGCTGCGGTCAGGGCCAGCAGCAGGGAAGCGCTCCACCGCCGCCGACGGTGACCGTAGCGACGCCGGTGCAGCGCACGGTCGTCGATCAGGACGAGTATGTCGGCCGCTTCGTCGCCGTTGATTCGGTCGAGATTCGCTCGCGCGTTTCCGGGTATCTCACCGAGATCCGTTTCACCGACGGCCAGATGGTGAAGAAGGGCGATCTTCTGTTCGTCATCGACCACAAGCCGTTTCAGATCGCGCTCGACCAGATGCGCGCCAACCTCGCCCAGGCGCGCGCCAACCTCGCCTTCGCCGAGGCTGATCTCGCGCGCGGCCAGGAGCTGGTGCACAACAAGACCATCACCGAGCAGACCTACGACCAGCGCAAGCAGGCCAAGAGCGTGACGGAAGCTTCAGTCGCCGCGCAGGAGGCCATGGTCCACCAGGCCGAGCTCGACCTCAACGAATATTCCGAGTTGCGCGCGCCCATCGATGGACGCATCGGCGACCGCCGTGTCTCAGTGGGAAATTTGGTCACCGGCGGCAGCGGCAGCAACACGACGTTGCTCGGTACCATCGTCTCGGTCGATCCGATCCGCTTTGAGTTCACCTTCGACGAGGCCTCCTATCTGCGCTACCAGCGTTTCGCCGGGATGAATGGGCAGATGGAGGGTGGGGCCATTCCGGTCGCGCTCAAGCTCCTCGATGAGACGGATTTCAAGCACAACGGCAAGATGGATTTCGTCGACAACGTTATCGATCGCTCCTCGGGCACGATCCGCGGCCGCGCGATTTTCGCCAATCCCGGCGGCCTGTTCACGCCGGGCATGTTCGGTCGCATCCGCGTCCCCGGTTCGCCACCCTACACGGCGCTGCTCATTCCCGATGCGGCGATTGGGACCGAGCAGTCGCGCAAGTACGTCCTCGCTGTCGACGACGGCGGCGTCGCGCGGCAGAAATACGTCGTTCCCGGCCAGCTCGACGATGGGCTACGCGTGATCAAAAAAGGCCTCACCACCTCGGACCGCGTCATCGTCAAGGGGCTGATGCGTGCGCGTCCCGGGCGTGAAAGTGGCGGTAGAAGGCGAGGGCAGCTAAAACTTCGGCCGTCCGCAAAGCCGCCGATCAGGCCAAGGCCGACTGAGACCGGCATGCGAATTTCGCATTTCTTTATCGACCGGCCGATCTTTGCCGCTGTGATCTCGATTGTCTTCGTGATCCTCGGCACCGTGTCGTTCTCGCGCCTGCCGATCGCCCAATATCCCGAGATCGCGCCGCCCCTGATCAGCGTCACCGGGCAATATCCCGGTGCCAGCGCCGAAGTCGTGGCCTCGACCGTGGTGACGCCGATCGAGCAGCAGATCAACGGCGTCGAAAACATGATCTACATGGCGTCGAACTCGACGGCCGACGGGCGCTTTTCCATCGCGGTCAGCTTCGAACTCGGCACCAATCTCGATATCGCGCAGGTGCAGGTACAAAACCGTGTCGCCATTGCGACGCCGCGGCTTCCTTCCGACGTGCGCAACATCGGCGTCGTCGTCCAGAAAAGTTCGCCCGATCTCATGATGGTCGTGCACCTCTATTCGCCCGACAAGTCGCGCGATGCGTTGTTCATCTCAAATTACGCAACGCTCGAAGTGACCGACGCGGTTACCCGAGTTGACGGGGTCGGTTCAATCACCGTATTCGGCGCCCGCGATTACTCGATGCGGGTGTGGCTTGATCCTGATCGCCTGCAATCCCTGGGGCTGACCGCGACCGACGTGACCAACGCTTTGCAAGGCCAGAACATCCAGGTCGCCTCCGGCATTCTCGATCAACCGCCGGTGGCGAAACCCGGCGCCTTCCAGATCGCGGTGCAGACTCTCGGGCGGCTGGCCGATCCGGAGGAGTTCGCCTCGATCGTAATCAAACAGACGCCGGGAGCCGTGGTGCGGCTGAAGGACGTCGCCAAGGTGGAACTGGCCGCGCTCGACTATTCGTCGAATTCATATCTCGATCACTACCCCGCCGTCGCGCTGGCCATCTTTCAGCGCCCCGGCTCGAATGCGCTCGAAACCTCGCACGCCGTCAGGGAGCTGATGGAAAAGCTGTCGAAGCGTTTTCCGTCCGGCGTCAAATACGACATTTTCTTCGATCCCACTCAATTCATCCAGCAATCCGTCAATGCGGTGATCGAGACGATCGGCGAAGCCATCGTGCTTGTCGTCCTGGTAGTTATTCTTTTCCTGCAAACCTGGCGTGCGGCAATCATTCCGCTTGTCGCCATTCCGGTATCGCTGGTCGGCACTTTCTTCTTCATGGCCGCGTTCGGCTTTACGCTGAACAATCTGTCGTTATTTGGACTGGTGCTGGCAATCGGGATCGTGGTCGACGACGCTATTGTCGTCGTGGAGAATGTGGAACGTAACATCGCGACGGGTCTTGCGCCCCGCGAGGCGGCGCGGAAAAGCATGGACGAAGTCGGCTCGGCGCTGATCGCCATCGCGCTCGTGCTCTGCGCCGTGTTCGTGCCTTCGGTGTTCATCACCGGCATATCCGGGCAGTTCTACCGGCAGTTTGCGCTGACGATCGCGGGGGCCACGATTATCTCGCTTATCGTCTCACTGACGCTATCGCCGGCGATGTGCGCGCTTCTGCTCAAACGCCATGATCTCGGGCACCGCGACCGCTGGTGGGAGGTGCCAATCCATCGGTTCTTTGGCGGCTTCAATTGGGCATTCGAGCATCTCGGTTCGGGGGTTTCCTGGCTTGCCGGGCGTACCGTCCGACGCGCAGCGATCATGTTCGTGATCTACCTGGTCGTGCTTGCGTTCGGCCTCAATCAATTTCGCCGGACGCCGGTCGGCTTCATCCCGCAGGTCGATGCCGGCTACATGATTGTTGTCATTCAGCTGCCGCCGGGCGCCTCGCTCGCCCGCACCGACGCCGTGCAGCAGCGCGCGCTGGACATGGCGTTGCAGGTGCCTGGCGTCGATCATGGCGTAAACGTCGTCGGCTTCTCCGGGGCGACCTTCACCAACGCCCCCAACGCCGGCGCGATCTTTCTGACACTCAAGCCGTTCGCCGAACGCGCACACGATCCGCACCAGTCCGCGCCGGCCATTCAAGCCGAGCTCAACAAGCGCCTGTCCAAGATTCAGGAGGGCTTTCTGATTGCGGTATTGCCGCCGCCGGTGCGCGGCATCAGCAATTCCGGCGGTTTTCGCATGATTATCGAGGATCGAGCCGGACGCGGCGCCGCAGCGCTGCGCGATGTCGCAACCGAGTTCATGGCGCGAGCCGGCCGCACGCCGGGCATCGAACACGTCTTTACGCTATTCGAAACTTCGACGCCGCAGGTCTATCTCGACATCGATCGCACCAAAGCCCAGCTCCTTGGCGTCAATGTGCAGGACGTCTTTAACGCCCTGCAGGTCTATATCGGCTCGGCGTATGTCAACGATTTCAACCTGTTTGGGCGGACTTTCCGTGTCACTGCGCAGGCGCGTGACGAGGACCGGCGCAACGTGGCCGATGTTCTCAAGATCCGCGTGCGCAACGCCAACGGCGATACCGTACCGCTCGGATCATTCACGACGGTGCACGACATTTCCGGGCCGTTCCGCGTGCCGCACTACAATCTATATCCCGCTGCCGAGATGGATGGCGCTTCCGTAGCCGGATATTCGCAGGGGCAGGGGATCGCGATTATGGACAAGCTCGCGGAGGAAACACTCCCCGAGGGCTTCGCGACGGAGTGGACGTCGCTCGCGTTCCAGCAGATCCGGGCCGGCAACACCGCGATGTTTGCCTTCATCCTCGCGGTGGTATTCGTATTTCTCGTACTTGCCGCGCAGTATGAAAGCCTGACGCTGCCGTTGGCGGTCATCATGATCGTGCCGATGTGTCTTGTTGCCGCCATCACGCGGCGTCATCCTGCGCGGGCAGGACAACAATATCCTCACCCAAGTCGGCTTTGTGGTGCTGATCGGCCTTGCCGCCAAGAATGCGATTCTGATCGTCGAATTCGCGCGGCAACTGGAAGATCAGGGCCGCAGCCGCTGGGACGCCGCGGTCGAGGCGACGCGGTTGCGGCTGCGCCCAATCCTGATGACCTCGTTCGCCTTCATTCTCGGCGTCACGCCGCTTGTCTGGGCAATCGGCGCCGGCGCTGAACTCCGCCAAGCTCTCGGCACCGCGGTATTCTTCGGCATGATCGGCGTGACAGCGTTCGGGCTGATCTTCACGCCGGTGTTCTATGTGATCGCGCGCTGGATCGCCGCACTCGGACCGCGGCGAGGCAAAGCCGAGCGGGTGAGCGCGCAGGCGGCGGAGTAGGCCCGCTCAGCCGCCCTTCGTTCGCTCGCAATAGGAATCGATCGCGTTGCGAAGCGGCTGGGGCAATTGCACAGCTGTACCTGTTTCAAGCGACATCATGGCAGTGACCATGCGCGCACGCAGCCGTTCTAGCCCGTCTCGATGGCAGACGATGACGATGCCCAAGGAGGACCGGCCGACGCGCTCAACCAGCAACGTGAGGTCGATAACATCACCGATACGGCTTGGGATCTTGAAGTCGCATTCAATGTGCACGAATGGAAATCCGTATCGGCTGCCCATGATGAGTTTGGCGTAGTCGAAGCCCAGCTCCTGCGTGTACCAGTCCTCGATAAGGCCGTTGAACATGTTGAAGTAATGCGGGAAGTAGACAATGCCCGCCGGGTCGCAATGCGAGAACCGGATCGGAACATTGCGAGTAAAAGCGCCCGGCGGCGGAACAAATCGATCTTGGTGCATACGGCAACGTCCTGGTGCAATTATAAACGGCGGTATGAGAGCAAGCCGGTCATCGGGGCACGCTTTAAGTTCGGGAAACTTAGAGCAATCCCGCGAGGGGGAACAAGGAGCCGGTTCCCGATTGAGAAGGAGAACAGGATTGCCAAGTCGGGTGTCTTAGCAATGTCACGGCGCTTGCAGTCGCTCCCACGCATAGGCGGCTTCGGCTTTGGCTGGGCAATTGCATACGTCCGTACGAGGTTGAGGGCACGCCGCGATGGTCACTCAGTGGACGCCAGCATAGGGCCAGGGTTATAGAGCACCGCTCACGACAAAACCCCGAGCTCGGACTGATCCATGCGGCTGAAAATTATCGCGCTTCTGTGTTGCCTGGCGGCAACGCCGCTTGTGGCTCATGCGCAGCAACCGGCGACGACATTATCCTGCGGCTCCATCGGCGTTAAAGTTGGACCGATGACCCGGGCAGTTGCGGACAGCCTTGGCATTACCGAGCGTTACGGAGCAATTTTCCACCGGCCGCGGCCCGAAGGCCCTGCCGCGCAGGCCGGTATCGAAGCACGCGACGTAGTCACCGCAATCAACGGTGCGCCGCTTGCAAGTTGGCATGACTTCGCAACAGCGATTTCAATGCTGGCGCCCGGTACGGTCGTTCATCTTACGACGTACCGAAACCGGGAATTAATCGACGTTCGAGTGCGGGTAGCTTGGTCCAAATGCGCCAACGGCCCAGGAAAGCGTTGATCACATACTTCGACGCACGATGTTCGCTTCTAAGTCGCAAGGAAGTCGGTCAGCGCTTTATTAAATTGTCCGGGATCCTGAAGCATCGCGAAATGGCTGACACCGGGCAGCATCACGAGACGCCCGCGTGGTATCGCGTGGGCCATTTTAGCAGTGTGATCGTGTTTGATAATTTCATCGTGCTCGCCATCTGAAATCGTGGTTGCGGCTTTGACCGCCCCCAAATCGCGCCTGGTGAAGCGTGGTTCGGTCCGCCACATGACGCGAAGTCCGTCAAGCAATTGCTGCCATCTCTCGGGGTGCGGGGAGAGAAGCGCGTACTCAGCTCGGCAACGGCTGGCAAATTTCACAAAGACAGAGCTTTGCGCTCCGTTTGACCTCAAGCCGTCGGCGGAGCTGTTGGCGCCGAACGCAAACAATTTCGCGACCCTGTCAGGCTTGGTCATCGCTAGCTGAAGCCCGGTGACGCCACCGTCGCTCCAGCCGACGATCGAGACCTGAGGAATTTTCAGAAAGTCGAGAAGGCCAGCTGCGTCTTCTGCAAACAATCGGTAGCCGAAGGCACGCAACATAACCGGGCTTCTGCCATGGCCGCGCGTGTCCATGACGATTACTGAGAATCGATGAGCCAAGTGCTCGACTTGATAGGCCCAATAGTTCGAGTTGGCCAACCCGCCGTGCAGCAGCAGGACTGGCGGTCCCTGTCCGAATTGCGCATAGAAGACGTCGGTACCATTGACGGTCGCGATGCCTTTTCGCGTTGTATCGGGCAGCGTCGGTGTGGGGGGAAGCGCCAGCCATTTGGCGTCGGCGGCGCCGGCCGCAGCGGCGATTGTTGGTCCGTCGTCGCCGCCAGCCAGTAAGCTACCGACTGCCGCGAAGCCGATTAAGGCCTCGATGGTTTCACGGCGCGTCCATTTATAAGAGGACGACATTTAAATTTACCGCCTGTTTTGGTTTCGGTCCGGGAAACTAGATTGTACACGGGTCTTTGTTCGCAACGCGAAATTGAAGGGACTGGCGCCACAATTTTGGCTCACCGATTGCCCGGAATTTGATATGCTGTGTGTTGACCGGGAGGGGATCTGGGTGGGGGCGAACAAGCATGCGACTGGGCGCCGCATTCGTTGTCGTGTTTTGTACGTGCCTGATTACTTCAACTAGCTTCGGGCAAACCTGCCCGGCTTTGATGCAGGACGCGAGCCGTCTCGTCCTGGTGACTGTCCCATCGGCGACTTCGTCGACCGGAACGCTGCGGTTGTTCGAGCGCCCGCGAGGAGATGCCCATTGGCGCTCTGTCACGTCGGCCGAACCGGTGATGGTCGGCAGGAAAGGTCTCGCCTGGAGCCGCGCGTTTCGCCATTTGGCGAGCAACAATGAACCGATAAAGGTTGAAGGCGACGACCGCAGTCCAGCCGGCATCTATCGGGTCGGCCGGCCTTTCGGTTTTGCCGCCTCGTCGCTTGTGGATTATCTGCGGCTTGATTCCGACAGCGTGTGCGTCGAGGATCCGGCGTCGCCGGCTTACAACAAGTTCGCATCGCGGCGGGCCGTCGGCCTATCGGTCGGCAAGGAAGGCATGCGGGCGACGCCGCTTTATCGCCGCGGGCTGGTGGTCGACTACCCGACGGACGCGGCCAACAAAGCGGGTTCGTGCATCTTTATCCACGTCTGGAGGAGACCGGGGAGCGGCACGGCCGGTTGCGTCACAATGCCGGAGAAACGCGTCGCCGCGTTGCAGGCTTTTGCAAACCGGCACTCGACCGTCGTCGCAATTCTACCAGGATCAGCACTTGGCCGACTTGCCGGCTGCCTGCCACCGATGATGCTGGGAGCACGCTAAGTGACTGTCGCGACGCGCGTTGGAAAGTCCCCGTCGAGGCTTGTGTGAACGCGTGTTCAGTAAGCGCGGATAATCCCAAAGTACCTCCGTTAAACCCATTGTATTCACGTTCCGCCGCGCTAATCTGCGCCGCGTGGGGCGATATTTTCCGCCTCGTCACTGGAGAGATAATCGATGACGAAGCTCGCTGTTCTCGCTGCCGCTGCAGCGTTCACGATGATGACCTGGCAGGCCCAAGCCGCGCCGGTTGCGGCCGCTAAGCAAATCTATCAATCCAACGCCATTACGCTTGTCGCCAACGGCTGCGGAGCTGGCTGGCATTGGAGCCCGGCGCTCCGTCGCTGCGTTCGTAACTAGCCAGCTGGTGACGATAAAGGCCGGCGCTGGCGCCATTCGCGCGCCAGCGCCCTACTGGACGGACTGATAGACCGAATAGAAAGTGTTGCTGCTACTCAGCAGCGACCAGACGCCGTGCGGCGCTCTCCACGACCATAGGCGTTTCCCATTCCTGGCGCTGCGGAGGCGCGGCCCAACGCTTGGTCACCATCGCCACCCAATCCGCGGTGTAGAACGCGTTGGCGGCAGCCTGATTCTCCCAAAGATAGATGCCGACAATCGTACCGCCGTCCGGCGCGATCCCATAATATTTGCGGATCAAGCCGGGAATGCCTTCGTAGGTATGAGCTGTTGAATTGATGGTCTCGATCAGCTGAGCCTTGGACGTGCCCGCGGGCACCTTGAACGTCCACATCACCGTATGCATAGGGCTTCTCCGCAATCGATTTGAAGGCGCAGTGCATAAAATCAGAAAGGATGCGCCAGCGAAAGGCGCATTGGCCGTTCCTTGGCGTAGCCGGTTTGCGGCAATTCCGATGCTCGATCACTTGATCGCGCCGGCATGGTTGGTGCGATACGTCGAGGCAAAGCGCGTCGGCGGACTTGAAGACCGGCACGATTTGCACGGTCGCCGGCGAGCTTTTGTGGAGCCGGAGCACGTGCGGCAGTCTTCAGGCGGCGGCGACCAGTTTGCGATCGGCAGTGATCATGTCTGCCGCCTTCTCCCCTATCATGATGACTGGAGCGCAGGTGTTGCCGGAGGTGATCGTCGGCATGATAGACGCATCGGCGATGCGTAGTCCGTCGATACCGTGCACTTTGAGCCGCGCGTCGACGACAGCTCGCGGCCCGCGGCCCATGGCGCAAGTCCCGACGGGGTGGAAGACGGTTGTGATCGTTCGCCGCGCGTAGTCGAGGACTTGCTCCGCCGTTTCGACGCTGAATTGAGGGCTGATTTCCTGGGGACGAAAGTGTTGCAAAGCTGGCTGCGCGACAATGCGGCGCACGAGTTCCGCCGCCCGAATTGCAATGTCCTGATCGTGCGCAGTTTCCAGAAAATTGTGCAGGATGGACGGCGGCTCCGCCGCGGACGCGCTGCGGATCCGCACGTGGCCGCGGCTCGTTGGGCGCAGGATGCAGGCCGACGACGTCATGCCCGGGAACGGATGCAGCGGACCCCCGACATGTGCATAGCTCGCGGCCGATACGTGAATCTGCACGTCCGGTATATCGAGGCCGGGCAGGGTGCGCGCGAACACTGCGAGCAGCGTCGGCTGCGCGCTCAACGGGCCGCTCCGGGCCAGGAAATATTGCAGGCCGAGCGCCGCCTTGCCGAACGGCGAGTTCATCCAGCCGCTCAAAGTGACCGTGTTCTCCAGGCGGTGTTGGATTCGGAGCATCCAGTGATCTTGCAGATTCTCGCCCACGCCGGGCAGATCCTGGCGGACCTCGATGCCCAGATCGCGCAAGAAAGCGGCCGGACCGATGCCGGACATCTGCAGGATCGCCGGCGAGCCAAAGGCGCCGGCGGTAAGAACGACTTCGCTCGCCGCTCGGGCGCCGCGCGCCTCACCGCCAACGCGATAGCGGACACCGGTAACGCGACGGCCCTCCATGTCCAGGTTTTCCACGAGAGCCTGTGTGACGATTGCGAGATTAGGCCGCGCCCGGATCGGAATGAGGAACGCCTGTGAGGCCGAGCAACGGCGGCCTTTCCTGATCATAGCTTCGAAATACGCGACACCTTCATTGTCGCCGCCATTATAGTCTGCAGCTGGCGGGATGCCCGCTTCGATGCAGGCCTCCTTGTAGGCGTCGAGCGCAGGCCAGCGAACTCCCGGATCGACCACCGACAATTCGCCGCCAACACCGTGCGTGTCGCTCGCACCACGGAAATAGTCTTCGCTCCGCTTGAAATAGGGCAGGACATCGTCCCAGCCCCAACCGACATTTCCTTGCTGGCGCCAGCCATCGAAATCGAGTGCATGGCCGCGCACATAGACCATGCCGTTGATCGACGACGAACCGCCGAGCGTCTTGCCACGCGGCACCTCGATGACGCGCCCGCCGAGATGCGGCTCCGGCTCGCTGCGCAGCCGCCAATCGCAGCGCGGGTTGCCGAGGACAAAGGGAATGCCAAGCGGCACCTTCAGCCAGAAGTAATCGTCTGGTCCGCCTGCTTCGAGCAGCAGAACGCGATGGCGCGGATCGGCGGATAGCCGATTGGCAATGACGCAGCCCGCGGCTCCGGCACCGATGATGATGTAGTCAAAAATGTCGCCGGTCTGGGGCACGTTCATTTCTCGAAATTGCCATGGCTGCCAACCCGCACGAAATGCACCGGTTCGCTTAATCCGCGCAGTGTCGCACTGTCGTCCGTCACGATTCGGCCGGCTAGCGCCTCGCGCGCTTCGGAGTCGGCCAAGACCGCGGCGGATATGATCACTTCGCCGCCACGGCACTGGTGCTCGAGCCGCGACGCCGTGTTCACCGTCGAGCCGAAATAATCGAGCGAGCCGCCGACAGTGACAACAATGCAGCCGCCACAATGCAGCCCAAGCTTTAGAACGACCCCACCGTCGCTGCGGCCGCGATTGAAGCTTGCTACTTCGTCCTGGATAGAGAGTACCGCGCGTACGGCATCGGCTGGATCGTTGAACACCGCCATCACGGCGTCGCCGACGGTCTTGACCACAGCGCCCCGATGCCGCGCCACGCGTTCCGAAAGAAAAGCGAAGTGATCGCGCACGAGCCGATACGCCGAGGAATCGCCAAGTTCATCGTAAAGCTTGGTCGAGCCCTGAAGATCGGTGAACATGATCGCTACCTGGCCGATCTCGACGTCGTCCCCCGGCCGCAACAGCTGCTCGGGGCAAAGCCGCCGGAACGCGGGCATCGCGATTACGATTTCACCGGTCAGGGCATCCTTGGCCCAATTGCGGTCCTCAACGACGAAGACAAACGGCCGATCGGTCGCGTTGTGGATGACGCATTCGTCCTTGTGGCCCGGAACGCCCAATATGATGTCGGAACCGTTCGCGATGATTTCCGGAAGGACACCGTCACTGCCGATATTCGCATCCGCTTGGTTACCTGCTTCAATGGTGCGAAAGCGATAAGGGCCAGGCGATAAAGTCAGTGCGAAGGTCTTGCTCGACTGAGCCGCCACCTCGGCCTGGAATCTCACATGCGGGGTCGTGCCCTGTCCGAGCAGGCATAATTCGCCTTCGGGGAGCGGACGCAGCCAAGCTCCGGGGTGAAAAGTCAGCTCGACGTTCCGGGTGAAATCGCGCTCGTAGTCGATGTTGCACGACGTGCAGTGGGCACCGCGCGGCAGATCATGCAGATGTTCAACGCGAGATTTCGCACCCCGGCAGCGCGGACACAGCAAGTCCCAGCCCATCGCTAAAATGCCAAGGCGCTGCGCAGCAAGGAACAACTCTATTGTGTCGTCGGGCTTCGCCTGCCAGCGCCGCGCCGTGGCGAGGGGACGCATGCTGGAAAGCGCCAGCATCGGCGCATGCAAGAGAAACTCCGACAGCTTCGGCGCAAGTCCATGACTCGCCGGGTCGTGATCGAGCTCCGCGATCAGCGCATTGAAGCGGCGGCGCGCCGCCGGCCTTACAGCGTCTTCGTCGAGGGCGCCGGGGATAGCGTCGAGCTTGTCAGCCTCGGCAACCAGCCGCTCGATGGCCGCGAGCCTTTTGTCGCCTTCGCGGCCGATCTTGCCGGACGCACTCGCAAGCCAGCCAAGCACGCCGACACACTCGACCTCGGCAGAGAACACCAGCCGGGTGCCTTTGCCTTCGGCGTCGAGTTCGAAGGTTGAGTTGGACCGGCGAAGGGGCCCGTTGAGAAACTGCCGGGTCTGGCTGAGCCGGCGGTTTTCCTGCCACTCCCCGTACCCTTCCTCCCATTTTATGCGGAACGGTCCGAACAATCCGACGCTGGCGAAACGGTGGATGCGGCCTTGAGCGTCGGCGCGCTCCTCGACCGTGTAGCGCGGCGAGCCCGAAATCTCATTCAGCCGCGCGGTGTCCGCGACAAACGGCCAAATCGCCTCCGGCGGCTTGTCGAAGTGCCGTTCCTTGCGGAACCGATAAACGGTTTTCATGTGTCGACTTTGCCGGCGCCCGCCAGGTTCAGCGATCGCGCTTCTGCCGGTATTATACGAGCGAACAGGGGATACGGTTTCGTGATTTCTCCGGCTCGCTATTTGCCAATATCGTGCGGCTAGCTGGGTTGATATTCTGAAATTTCATTACGTTGGCGGCCTATCCGCCCTGCCATCGAGACAGAGGGGAAACCATCACATGATCCGTACCTTGTTCGTTATTGCGGCCATTGCGCTTGGCGTGAGCATCGCCATCGCCCAGCAGGACCCGATCGCCGCGCGCAAGGCTCTAATGAAGGCAAATGGCGACCAGGCCAAGATCGGCGTCGCCATGATGAAGGGCGAAGCGCCGTTCGATATCGATAAGGTGCACAAGATTTTCGCGGCATGGGAGGATGCAGCGGCGAAGATGCCGTCACTTTTCCCCGCCAACTCGAAGACCGGCGGCGATACCGCCGCCGATCCGAAGATCTGGACGAGTATGGAAGATGTCAAAGCCAGGTTTGCCAAGCTCGGCGCTGATGCCAAGGATGCCGCTGCTAAAGTCACTGACCTCGACAGCTTCAAGGCGGCGTTCGGCAGTATCGGCAAGAACGATTGCGGCGGCTGCCACGAACACTATCGCGTCAAGAAAAGTTGAGACCATCCGCCTGTCCAAACGCGCGGCACGCGCAATCTTTGAACCGCTCATAGCGGGTGCCCGCGTCGCATGATCCGTAGAGCCAGGGTTTTCGCAGGTGCGGTGGCGGCTGCCGCCGTCGCCGCCGGGCTCGTCCTCTGGGTCGTGACCATCCCCGCGACCGTTCCGGCTTCCGCGCTACCGAACTATGCGCCCAACGTCGAGAACGGCCGGACCATGTTCAACATCGGCGGTTGCGCATCCTGCCACGCCACGCCGAATGCGGATCCCGACAAGGTCGATCGGACGCGCCTGGGTGGCGGGCTTGCTTTGAATTCGCCGTTCGGCACTTTCTACGTACCGAACATCTCGCCCGACGCTGCCGACGGCATCGGCAAGTGGACAGAGGCGGATTTCGTTACCGCGCTCTGGAAGGGCACCTCGCCGGAGGGCCGCCACCTCTTTCCCGCCTTGCCCTACACGTCCTATCAGCACATGGAACTCGCCGATCTTCGCGATCTGTTTGCTTATCTGAAAACCTTGCCGGCGGTTGCTGGCCGGGCGCGCCCCCATGACTTGACCTTTCCATTCAACATCCGTCGCTTGGTTGGGCTCTGGAAGCTTCTGTTTCTCCAAGGCGGCCCTTTCGTGCCAGACATTTCGCAATCGTCGGAAATCAATCGCGGCGCGTATCTGGTGAACGGGCCGGGACACTGCGCCGAGTGCCACAGCCCGCGCAATTTTCTCGGCGCCATCATCGAGAGCGAACGATTCGCCGGCGGCCCGGCGGCGGATGGCAAAGGCTGGGTACCCAACATCACGCCGGCCGGGTTGCAGCATCCTTCTGGGGATGACACGGCGTGGTCGCAAAAGGACATCGCCAGCTATCTGGGCGATGGTATGGACCCGACCGGCGATTACGCCGGAGGTGCGATGGCCGACGTCATTCGCAATACGTCCCTGCTCAGCCCCGCTGACCGTGCCGCAATCGCCGCCTACATCGCTTCGCTCCCGCCACGGGTGGGCCCGAAGCCGCCGCCGTAAGCAGAAATAAGGCCGCGTCCCCCGGAATGACGCTACGGTCCGCCGAAAGCCTTGAATGTGATGATGGTGCGCGTGTCCTGCACGCCGGGGATGGTTTGCACCTTTTCGGCGATGAAATGGCCGATGTCAGTCGTCTGGTCGACGTAGAACTTCACCAGCAGATCGAAGTCGCCGGCGGTGGAATAGATTTCCGAGGCGATCTCGGCGTCGGCAAGGCTGTTGGCCACCTGGTAGGACTTTCCCATCTGACACTTGATCTGTACGAAAAACGGGACCATGCGCACCTCCGCCTCAGGAATTAAATGCTAGGCTAAATCGGCCGCCCTGATAAGGCCTTGTGGTCCGAGTTGGAAATCTCGTCATGTCGCGCGTGAAAGTCGCTAACTGACATGCATGCTCCGGTCGAGCTTGCCGATATCGCTGCCGATATCCTCGCGCGTGTGCGGACGCGGGCGCCGCGCGTGCATTGCATCACCAACAGCGTTGCGCAGCAATTTACCGCAAATGTGCTGCTGGCGGCCGGCGCGGTGCCGTCGATGACGATTTCGCCGGAAGAGATCGTTTCGTTCGTCGCGGGCTCGGATGCATTGCTCGTTAACCTCGGCACGTTCGACGCCGAGCGGCGTGCGGCGATCAATGCGGCTATCGGCGCAGCGAAGGCAGGGCGCAAGCCCTGGGTGCTCGATCCGGTGTTCGTCGAGCGTGCGCCGCCGCGCGCACAATTTGCACGCGACATTCTCACGCAAGGGCCCGCAATCGTGCGCCTCAACGCGGCGGAGTTTGCCACCCTATCTGGCAACGACCCCGCCGGCGACGCACCGGCGCGCTTCGCCAAGGCCCACGCGACGGTCGTGGCAATCACTGGTGGGGTAGACCGGATAACTGATGGCACGAGCCACGTCGTTATTTCTAATGGCGATCCGCTGATGGGTCTGGTGACGGCAATGGGTTGCGCGGGTTCGGCGCTGGTCGCTGCCGCACTCGCCGTCGAGAGCGATTCATTTATTGCGGCAAGCGCGACCCTAACTGCTTTCGGCGTTGCCGGTGAAGTGGCGGCCCGGGAAGTTGGCGGACCCGGCAGCTTCGCCGCCGCAATCGTCGACGCTATCTATGGCCTCGATCGCGCGACCTTGCGTCAGCGCGCGAGAGTGTCATGAGGCCTGTCGATCTGCGGCTTAATGCGATCATCGATCCCGAGCGCGCCGGTCGGCACGATCTGGTCGACTTGGCGCGCCTGGTCGCCAAGGGCGGCGCCACGTTGGTGCAGTTGCGTGACAAAAGACGGGAAGCACGAGACATGATTGACGAGGCGCGGGCAATCAAGAAGGCGCTGGCGCCATTTAAGGTGCCTTTCGTGGTCAATGACCGTGTCGATGTAGCGCTGGCTGCTCGTGCCGACGGGGTGCATCTGGGGCCGGACGACATGGCCGCCGAAGACGCGCGCGCATTGCTCGGACCGAACGCAATCATTGGCCTGTCGATCAAGACCGTCGACGAGGCCGCGACGGCGCCTGTCGAATTCATTGACTATGCCGGCGTCGGCGGCGTCTATGCGACGCTCTCAAAAGAACAGAAGAGCGCGCCGATCGGCACCGAAGGTTTTGCGCGCGTTACCAACGCATTGCGTAGCCGAGCGCCGACTCTGCCGGTTGCCGGCATCGCCGGCATCGACGCCAGTAACGCAGCTGCCGTAATCGCCGCTGGCGCTGACGGCGTTGCCGTTATCTCGGCATTGTCGGTTGTAGCCGATCCCGCTGGGGCGGCGCGCGAGCTGCGTCAGATTGTCGACGCGATGCTGGGGAAGCGGGGTGCGTGAGGCAGCAATAGCGGGGCCAGGCGAACGGAGACATAGAGAAATGAGCGTTCCCATCGCCGTGAGTATCGCGGGCTCGGATTCAAGCGCCGGCGCCGGCATCGAGGCCGATCTCAAGACCTTCGCCGCGCTCGGTGTCTACGGCGCTACCGTTGTCACCGCGTTGACCGCGCAGAACACCGGGGGCGTCTTCGCGATCCACGAGGTGCCTGCCGACTTTGTTGCCGCGCAAATCAATGCCGTGTTCGCCGATCTCGACGTGAAGGCGGTGAAGATCGGCATGCTCGGCAATGCGCAGATAATCGAGGCCGTCACCGCTTCGCTCGATCGCTACCGTCCGCGCAACGTTGTGCTCGATCCGGTCCTGGTTGCAAGCTCTGGCGAAAGATTGTTGCGTGAGGATGCGCTCAGCGCACTTCGTGACCTCATTTCGCGCGTGCATCTGCTGACGCCCAATCTCGCGGAAGCCGCCGTGCTGCTCGGCGCATCGCCCGCACGTGATGAAAATGAAATGCAAGCTCAGGGCCAGAAGCTGCTGACGCTCGGCGCAGCGGCGGTGCTGATCAAGGGCGGTCATGGCAGCGGGACGGAAAGCGTCGATTATCTCGTCGAAGCCGACCATTGCCTGCGGCTCGCCGCGCCGCGTCTCGAGACGCGCAAAACCCACGGCACCGGTTGTACGTTTGCATCGGCTATTGCCGCAGGCCTCGCCAAAGGGCTCGCGCTCGACGAGGCGGCGCGGCAGGCAAAAGTTTATGTGAGCGCGGCGATCGCTGCGGCTGACCGGCTCGACGTCGGCTCCGGCCGCGGGCCGCTGCATCATTTCCACGCCTGGTGGTAGCTTCCGAACAAATGGGAAATTGCCGGCGTCCAGCAATCTTCCCCTGCGCGTCCTACAGGGGAGGGATGAACAACGAGGCGCTTTCGAGCGACAGCAAAAGTTGCTACCGCTTGTCTGGTCTCATCGGGAAGCTATCGCAGAGAATGTGACAATGCACTCAACGATTACGTCTAAGGCGGCGGAATACGAGGTCGTAACACGGCCCGGCCTACTCTTTGCCAAGCACGACGGTGTCGAGCTTGTCGGCGATCTCTATCTGCCCAAAGGCCGCGGCAAAGCGCCGGTCCTGGTCGCGATACACGGCGGCGGGTGGCAGGTCGGCAGCCGCGACTTCTACAATAATTGGGGCCCGTTTCTCGCTCGCTACGGCTACGCGCTTTTCGCGATCGAGTACCGGCTGGCCAAACAAGGTGTTTACCCCGCGGCCGTTTACGACGCCAAGGCGGCCGTCCAATTCGTGCGCGCCAAAGCCGGCGAATTCGATGTCGATCCGGAGCGTATCGGCCTGATTGGCGATTCTGCCGGCGCGCATCTCTCGGCGCTTGTTGCACTAGCCGGCGATCAGTTCGCTACAGCCTATCGCGACGACGCCCATGCCACCGTGCCCGCCAACGTCAAGGCGGTTGTCGGCTTTTATGGCGTCTACGATCTATTGGCGCAGTGGACTCATGACCTGGTCGCGCGGCCGCGCGATCCCATCGTCGAAAAGTTTCTCGGCACCTCGCCGATAGTGAACCGGCGGATCTACTTCGACGCTTCCCCGATCAGCCACGCGACCGTCGATCGCAACCAGCTGCGCTTCCTGCTCATTCACGGCACCAATGACGACATTGTCGATTCGGAAACACAATCAGGCGCCTTTCTCACGGCGCTTGCCCAGGCTCAATTCTTCGTGCGCCGGATCGTCCTGCCCGGCGCCGGGCACTTCTGGTCGGCCGATCCGTTCGAGGACGAGCCGCAGAGCTATAACGCGCTTGCGATCCCGCGGCTGCTGCGGTTTCTGGAAACCTCACTTTAAATGGCGAAAAAGAAAAAGGGCGCCGTCGGTGTCGTCGGTCTCGGCATTATGGGCGGCGCCTTTGCGGAAAATCTCCACACGGCGGGTTGGCGCGTCATCGGCTATGACATCGCGCCGGCGCGACGGCGAGCGCTCGGCCGAATTGGCGTTGAAATCGCCGCCGATGCGGGCGAAGTGGCGCGCCAAGCGCCGATTATCATTCTGAGCCTGCCTAAACCCAGCGCGCTCGCGGCGACGGTCGCCGCCATCGCCGGGGCCAATGTGCCGCGCCGGGTGGTGATTGAAGCTTCGACGTTTAAGCTTGAGGACAAGGCTGCCGCCGAAGCGGTCTTGCGTACCGCGGGCCACGTCCTGCTCGACTGCCCCGTAAGCGGCACCGGCATTCAGGCCAAGGCGAAGGATCTCGTCATTTACGCCTCGGGCGGTTCGGTCGAAATTAAAAAGCTCCGCCCGCTGTTCGCCGATTTCACGCGCGCGTTGCACGACCTCGGCGAATTCGGCAACGGCAGCCGCATGAAATATGTCGCCAATTTGCTCGTCGCTATCCACAATGTGGCGAGCGCAGAAGCGATGGTGCTTGGCATGAAAGCCGGTCTACCGCCGCAACTCATTTACGACCAGATCAGGATCGGCGCGGGCAATTCGCGTGTGTTCGAACTGCGCGCGCCAATGATGGTGAAAGATCGCTACGACGTTCCGACAATGAAAATTTCGCTGTGGCAGAAGGATATGGACGTGATCGGCAGCTTTGCCCAGGCGCTCGGCGTCCCGACGCCGTTATTCTCCGCAACCCTGCCGATCTATGCGGCCGCGATGGCGACTGGTCATGGCGAGGAGGATACGGCGGCAGCCTGTGCCGTGCTCGAAGCGATGGCGGGCATCAAACGCGGCGAAACGAGAAAGCGGCGGCAAAAGAAGCGGTAGTGGTGGTTTGCGCATAACGGGCCTGCCCGCCATTCGCATTAGCTCTCCGATTTCATGGCGTTTGGCCGCGTTCGCTTTGCCGGACCCGTTCCATTATGAATGGCGTAGAATGGAGCTTGGCTAACGGACGAGAATGACGGGCGATGGTCAGGCGGCGGATCGCTGAACAGCCGACATCCCGGCTTGCTATTTGGGCGCGGCGCATCGCATTGTTTTCGCTCGCCGCGATGGTTGTCGGCATCATCATCGTGCGCTCGGGAACGCTCGATATCGTGCCGGCGCTGGCGACGCTTGCGGGCGCTTTGTTGCTCGCGCTGACCGCAATTCTGCTCGCCTTCGGTGCCGGTATTGTCATTTGGATGGAAGGCGTCGGCGGCATGCGCGAGGCCGTCACGGCGTTCTTCATCGGGCTCGCGCTCGTCGCCTATCCGCTCTATCTCGGTGTCAAGGCGTATCGTTTGCCGGCGATTTACGACGTTACTACCGACCCGATCGATCCGCCGAAGTTCGAGGCGGTCGCGCGGTTGCGGCCGCGTGACGCCAATCCGGTCACTTATGCCGGCCTCTACGCCGCCCAGCAGCAGCACGCCGCCTATTCCGATATCGAGCCGGACATGACCGATTCATCGCCGCAACAGGCTTACGATGCGGTGCTGAAAGTCATCACCAAGCGCAAGTGGCACATCGTCGATTCGCGCCCACCTGGCGCGCGTGACGGTCACATCGAGGCGATTGCGCGGACCCCGATCCTCGGCTTCCGCGAAGACGTGGTCGTGCGCGTGCGCCCCGCGCCGGACGGCGCGCGCATCGACTATCGCTCGGCGTCACGTTATGGCCGTCACGATCTTGGCGGCAACGCCGCGCGCGTGCGCGCACTGATGGAAGACGTTGACGATATCCTGGCGTCTCCGGCGCCTGAGACGCCGGAAAAACCTGAGAAGTCCGAAAAGGCCGAGAAGGCAGATAAACCCGAAAAGAAATCTGCTGCGAAATCGCCTCAGGCTGCCGGCAAGGGGACCTCTGTCAGACGGTAGGTGCCGTTGATCGACGGCGCGCCGTCGGTCGCGACCAGGCCGCGTGCGACCAAGTCTTCCATATGGGCGAGGACGGAAAGCGAAGCCGCGCCGACAAGACGCGGATCAAGGCCGATATAAATCGCACGCACCAGCGTTGGAATGTCGGCGGCGCCTTTTTCGAGCCGCCGCAGGATCGATGCCTCGCGTCCATGGCGATGCCTGATGTAGCCCTGCACGAAGCGCGATGCGTCCTGCACCGGTCCGCCGTGGCCGGGGAGATAGACAGACTCTTTCCGCTGCGCGAGCTTTTCCAGCGACGCCATATAGTCGCCCATCGCGCCATCGGGCGGCGCTACGATTGAAGTCGACCACGCCATCACGTGATCGCCGGAAAAAATCAGATCCGCTTCCTTCAGTGCGTACGCCATGTGGTTGGCGGTATGTCCCGGCGTCGTCAGCGCTTCGACGGTCCATCCATCGCCCGTCACTACACTGCCGTCGGCGAGCGCTACGTCCGGACGAAAATCCAGATCGGCGCTGGCGTCGAGCCGGCCTACCTCGCCGACGTGCAGCGGGCGCGCCGGGCGATGCGGGCCCTCCGCGTAAACCGTCGCGCCGGTGGCAGCCTTTACCTGTGGCACGGCGGGAGAATGGTCGCGATGTGTGTGCGTGACAAAGATGTGGGTGACGGTCTCGCCGCGCACCGCGTCGAGCAAAGCCGCGATGTGTGCATCGTCTTCCGGGCCGGGATCGAGAATTGCAACTTTGCCGCGGCCGATGATGTAACTGACCGTACCCTTGAAGGTGAACGGTCCGGGATTGTTGGCGACGATTGCGCGCACGCCGGGCGCCACTTCTGCCGCATGGCCGGGGACAAGTTCGAAGGTCTTGTTGTAGTTGATGTCGTCGCTCATGTGGGAGTTGCGGCCCCTCATTTCTTCAGCCAAAGCTCGAACCCGATCGGGCTAAGACGCCGCGCGTACCACTTGGCGCACAAGCTTTCCATCGCAATGCGCTGCTGAGCCCTTTTTGGCGCATTAGTCTTTCTAGGCGCATCAGTTATGGGTGCGCTTCCGTCCAGTGCTTCGCCTCATGTGCGAAGGGTAACGGCAAAGCGCAACGGCAGATTCTGAGGGGTAAGCGGAACCGTCACGGCTGGCTGGTGCCGGCCATGACGGTTCTCGAAAAGGATGGAGCCCCGGTGCCGGGATCGCCGGGGCTCCAAGCAATCTCATTCAACACGAGTTGTGAGATCGAGATCGCACCCAAGGCTATGCAAGCTGTGGGCCAAGTTCGGAAAAGCCAGGGGTTAGCGGCTTCAAGGGGGACTTGGGATGGTCTGACGGCTCGTAGGCCGCTTACTTCTTCCTGTTGTCATATTTTATGGTCGCCGAGCGGGCGGTTGCTGGCTAATTTGCAGGCAGTCGAGGCGGTTGCCTAGCTAGTAGGCCTAAAATGGCGTCCGACTGCGGATGGCGGCCGCCAGAGTGCCCTCGTCGAGGTAATCCAGTTCGCCGCCCACCGGGACGCCGTGCGCCAGTCGCGTAACCTTGACCTTGGCGTCGTGGAGGAGGTCGGTGATGTAGTGCGCCGTGCTTTGCCCGTCGACGGTGGCATTGAGCGCCAGGATGATCTCCTGCACTGCGGGATCGTGTGCACGCCGGATCAGGGCGTCGATGGTGAGGTCGTCCGGCCCGACACCGTCGAGCGGCGAGAGCGTGCCCCCGAGCACATGATAGCGCGCGTTGATGGCGTGGGCGCGCTCAAGCGCCCAAAGGTCGGCGACGTCGGCCACCACCACGATGGCGGCCGCATCGCGCCGCGGGTCGGTGCAGACAGTGCAGGGATTCTGCGTGTCGATGTTGCCGCAAATCTTGCATACCTCGATCTTCTCCATCGCGGTCTGCAAAGCGGCGGCTAGCGGCGCCATTACCGCTTCACGCTTCTTGATAAGAAAGAGCGCCGCCCGCCGCGCCGAGCGCGGCCCCAAGCCCGGCAATCGCGCCAAGAGCTGGATCAGACGTTCGATCTCGGGACCGGCAGCGATCGCGGGCATCGATCAGAATAATTTAAGGCCCGGCGGCAGCGGCAGACCGCCGGTCAGCGACTGCATGCGCTCGGCTAACAACGCTTCGAGCTTGCGGCGGGCGTCGGCATGCGCGGCGACGATGAGGTCCTGGAGGATTTCTTTCTGGTCGGGCTTGCAAAGAGAATCGTCGACTTGCGCGGCTCTGAGCTCGCCCTTGCCGGAAAGCTTCAGGGTGACAAGTCCCCCGCCGGCCGCGCCGTCGACCTCAATGCGGTCGAGCTCGGCCTGCATCGCCTCCATTTTCGATTTGAGTTCGGTGGCCTGTTTCATCAGGCCTAAAAAATCGACCATTGCGATACCTTCTTAAAGTTCTTCGTCAGCCGGGCCGGCTTCGCCTGCCGCCTCGAACGGTATGTCGTCCGGCCCTGCCGCTGCACCGGCGGGCGGCCGCACGTCGACGATCTCGGCGCCGGGAAAGCGCGCGAGCACCGCCTGCACCAGTGGATCGGCGCGTACGCCGTCCTTCAGATCGGCTTTGCGCATCTGCGCCTGGGCGTAGAGACTAGGCGCGCCGGGCTCGGCAGACACGATGACCATCCAGCGCCGCCCGGTCCAATCGGAAAGCTTCTTTGAGAGCTCGCCGGTGAGCGATTTCGGCGCGTTTGCTTCCAGGCTGATTTCCAGCCTGCCGTCCTCAAAGCGCACCAGTCGCACGTCGCGTTCGAGTGCCCTCTTGATCGTGAGGTCGCGCCTTTCGCCCGCCAGCGCTACCAAGTCCTCGAAGCTTGCAAGCGAACGAACTGGCGCTGTGCTCTCCTCGCCGCGCGCGACCGGCTCGCTTGCCCGTATCTCGGCAGGTGCCGCAGCCGCGAGCGTCGCGCGCGTTCCGCCGCGTGGCGCTTCCGTCCGCGGGGCTTCAATGCGCGCCGGCATTTCCATCCGGGGCGACTCCACCCTTGACGACGGTTGGCTCGGCGACGGTGCACCGCCATTGCCGCGGGCGCCGTCGCCGAGCGAGCGGATCACTTCGTCCGGCGTCGGCAGGTCGGCGGCATAGGCGATACGCACCAGCACCATCTCGGCGGCGGCAAGCGGCCGCCCGGCAGCGGCGACCTCTTCCATCCCCTTGAGCAGCATCTGCCAGGTACGCGCAAGGACACGCATCGAGAGTTTCGCCGCAAAGGCGCGGCCGCGCGTGCGTTCAGTCTCGGTGAGCGAAACGTCGTCGGCGAGAGCAGGCACGATCTTCACCCGGGTGACGAAATGCGTGAACTCGGCAAGATCGCCCAGCACCATCGCCGGATCGGCGCCGGTGTCGTACTGGTCGCGTACTTCGGCCAATGCGCGGGCGAGATCGGCGCGCATCAGCGCCTCGAACAGGTCGATGACGCGGGCGCGGTCGGCAAGGCCGAGCATCTGCCGCACGTCCTCGGCGCGCACCGGCCCAGCGGCGTGGGCGATCGCCTGATCGAACAGCGACAGCGCGTCGCGTACCGAGCCTTCGGAAGCTCGCGCAATCATCGCCAAAGCCGCGGGCTCGGCGCGTGATCGTCTCCTTCTGCGCAATGCCCTGCAGGTGCTTGACCAGCAGCTCTGCATCGACGCGGCGCAGATCGAAACGCTGGCAGCGCGAGAGTACTGTGATCGGGACTTTGCGGATTTCGGTGGTCGCGAACACAAACTTGGCGTGCGGCGGTGGCTCTTCCAGCGTTTTGAGCAGCGCATTAAAGGCAGCGCCGGACAGCATGTGCACTTCGTCGAGGATGTAGACCTTGTAACGGGCCGAGACCGGCGCGTAGCGGATGGCCTCGTTGATCTGCCGCACGTCGTCGACACTGTTGTGCGAGGCGGCATCCATCTCGATCACGTCGAGGTGGCGGCTCTCCATGATCGCTTGGCAGTGGACGCCGAGCACCGGCATGTCGATCGTCGGCCCGGTGATGGAGCCGTCGGGCAGCTCGTAATTGAGCGCGCGCGCTAGAATGCGCGCCGTCGTGGTTTTGCCGACGCCACGCACGCCGGTGAGGATCCAGGCCTGCGGGATGCGTCCGGTCTCGAACGCGTTCGAAACCGTGCGCACCATGGCGTCCTGGCCGATCAGATCGGCGAAGGTCGATGGCCGGTATTTGCGCGCCAGCACGCGATAGGAGGCGGCTTGATTGGATGTGTCGTTCATGTTGAGCGTAGCCGGATTGAGCCTAGCGAAATCCGGGGTAGGTGTTCAAACCAATCGATCGTCCCCGCACGTCGCTTCGCTCATGCGGGCTACCATAACGCCAGCTACATAAGCCGATATGAGAGGGTGGGAGGCTGACGAGCGACCCGAACCGCGCTCGTTAGGGCTGCTTCCTTCCGGACCTGACCCGGTTGGCGAGTGGCTCGTCCACCGCCAACCTCCCGCGCCCTATATCGGCCGCGAAGGCCGGGAAAGCAAGCGGACGCCCCTGCGCCGCGTCACCATTGGCGGCGCGGGGGGCCGGCCGAACTCGTGCGCTAAGGTGTCCTCCTTATGGAGAAATCCTGAATTTTATGAGGGGATGGGTTGTCGCTAGCTTCCACTAGCCTCGCGGTGAGGCGAGAAAGACCACAGGGAGCAAGTCAATGTCGACACAAGCGGTGGCCAACGTGGATAGTGCCTCCTTCGGTAAAGGTGCTGAGGGCGAAAAGTGCTTCGAGCTCGGCTTGATGTACTCAACCGGCAACTTTATGCCTGCGGACATGGTTGCTGCGCATAAATGGTTCAACATCGCGGCGATGCGCGGCAACAGCGAAGCAGCTCGGCTGCGCCGAGAGATCGCTAGCGAAATGTCGGAAGCCCAGATCGCGGCTGCCCAGCGCGCTGCGCGTGTCTGGCTCACACGCCACTAGAGTTCAAAGTGATCGACCGGTTGCCGGACGCTTATTCGCGCTTGTCGCGCCGGTCCTTAACCCGCGCCGCTTTGAACTCAGTGCGCGGCAGCGTGCCCGGTGTGAGTACTTCGACGGCCGCCCTTACCTCGCAGCGCGTGCGGATTTCTTCGACCACGGCGGTGGCAATCGCTTCGCCGGCATGGTGCTCCACCCGCACCGTCATCACGTCGAGACCGTCAGGATTGGTTACAAGCACAATCTCGAACTCGTCGCCAATTCCTTCGATCGAACGGACCGCGTGCTCGATCTGCCCGGGAAACATTTTTATGCCTCGCAGATTGATCAGGTCGTCGGCGCGTCCGGCGAAAGAGCCGACCGCCCGCACGTGGTTCCGTCCGCATGGACATCGCGTGCGATCGAAAGTCGCGTAATCGCCGACCAAAAAGCGCAATTGCGGCGACGACTCGGAATTGAGATTTGTGCACACGGTCAGCCCGCGCTCGCCGTCTGGCTGTGACTGACGCGATTGTGGATCGATTGTTTCCCAGACCTGGACATCCTCAAGCAGGTGCGTGCTCACTGGACCATCCGCCGGCTGCGAATAAGCGCACGAGAAACCGCCGACATGTGGCGAGGCTTCGGTGCAGCCGTAAAACTCAACCAGCCGCGCTCCCCAAAGCTTCTCGATGCGTTCGCGGGTTGCGGCGACGCTCATGCCCGGCTCGCCGGCGACGAACAGCGTGCGCACGGACGTCGAGCGCGGATCGACGCCGAGCGCCTCGACCGTGCGCCCGAGATGAAGCGCGTAGGACGGCGTACAGAGCAGAATGGTCGGCTTATAGCGGATGACGACGTTGGCGCGCGCCCGGGCATCCATGCCGCCGCCCGGCAGCGTCGGCAGGCCCATCTTGGCGAGCGCGTATTGCACGCCCCAGGCCCACACATGCGGCCCATAGCCGGTGATCATGAAGACCGTATCGCCTTTGTGGAAGTCCATCGAATGAAGCGCCCGCGCGTTCGCCCAGGCCCATAGTTCGCGGTCGATGTGCGAATAGCGAAACACGCGCGGTGAGCCGGTCGTGCCGGACGACGAAAACATCATCCAGCCGCGCTCAGCCCAGATCGCCTCGGTCATTGCCGTATAGGTGCCATAAGGCGGCTGCGCCGCGGCGTCTTCCGCCATTTCCAGCTTGTCGACCACCGGCCATTTGTCGATCAGATCGTCTACAGTGTGCAGGTCGGAAGGAATGAGGCCGAGCCGGTCGAAACGGTGCCGATAGAAGTCGCTGTTCTCGTAGAGGAACGGTGCCACGGCGGCGATTTTGTCATTTTGTATGGCGCGCAACTCGTCACGCGAGGCGGTGTCGAGCCGCGGCGACCAGTATTCCGCTGAGCCGGGCGCATCGCGGTCATGGCGATGGCGCTCGATGGTCGCCAACCACGCCCGCCGCGTCGCTGCGGCACGCTCTGCCCGATCCGTCACTGGGTCCCTCCCTTTGTTTCCATCATATTCAAGAGAGGGTTGCTGCTGCTAGAAGCGTTTTGGTCGAGGGACCTTTCCCGCTGCACCGCGCGCTGGAAACGTAAGCGAGAACTGCCATGCATAACCCGCCGTTTCGCGCCGATCACATCGGCAGCCTATTGCGCCCGCCGGCGCTGCGGCAGGCCTTCCGCGCCTTTCATACCGGCGAACTCGACCAAGAGCATTTTGCGGCCGCACAGGACGCGGCGATCCGCGGCGCTATCAAGATGCAGGAGGACATCGGGCTTAAGGTAGTCACCGACGGTGAGTTTCGCCGTGGCTCATATTGGGGCCGCTTTGTCGAACGTGTCGAAGGCCTCGGCGTGGATAAGGCGCGCTTCAGCTTTCGCGATGAGGACGGCGAAGAACTGGCCTTCACCGCCCCGTTGGTAACCGGAAAGGTGGCGCGGCGAGCACCGATCGCGCTCGACGAGTTCACGTTCCTTCGCGACAACGCGACCGTGCTCCCCAAGATAACGTTGCCCGCGCCATCGACCATGCACTTCTGGCGCGGCGCGCAGTACGCAACGCCGGGTGTCTATGACAGCCCACGCGATTTTTTCCGCGAGCTCGCCACGATCTATCGCGCCGAGATCGCGGACCTTGCCGCCGCAGGTTGCCGTTACATCCAGCTCGACGAAGTCGCGTTGGCGATGCTTTGCGATCCGGCGGTGCGAAAGCAGGTGACTGCCGACGGCAACGCGATGGCGGAGCTGATCGATCTTTATGTGGACGCGATCGCCGAGGCGGTCGCCGGGGCACCGCCCGGTATGATGGTCGGTGTGCACATGTGCCGCGGGAACTTCAAAGGCAAATATCTCGCCGAAGGCGGGTACGACGAAATCGCCAAGACCTTGTTTGGCTGCGCCGGCGTGACCCACTTTCTGCTTGAGTTTGATACTGCGCGGGCCGGCGACTTCGCCCCGTTGCGTCACGTTGCGGCCGGCAAGGGTGTGGTGCTCGGGCTCATCAGCTCCAAGAATCCCGTGCCGGAAAGGCTTGACGATCTGCTAAAGCGCATCGGCGAGGCGGCGCGCTTCATTGACAAGGATCGCCTCGCCATCAGCCCGCAATGCGGCTTTGCCTCGACCGCCGCCGGCAATCCGGTCGGCGAAGCCGACCAGCGCGCCAAGCTCGCGCTGTGCGTGAAAGCGGCTCAGATGGCTTGGAATTGAGCCAAAAGGCCGCGATGTCCCAAGCCCACTGGTCCCTTTATCCGCAGTTACGTGACGACACCACTTCGGTCTGCGATCTGGCGCTTTCCCGCCTTCTATCTACCAACGATGCCGACTATCCGTGGCTCATTCTCGTCCCGCGGCGGGCGAATGTCGCCGAGATCGCCGACCTTGGCGATGAGGCGACACTGCTGATGGGCGAAATAACTCTGGTCTCTCGCGCGCTCAAGGAAGTCACGCGATGCGACAAGATCAATATCGCCGCTATCGGCAACGTCGTGCCGCAGCTTCACGTCCACATTGTCGCGCGGTGGACGCACGATCCATTGTGGCCGAAACCCATTTGGGGTGTTGCCGTTTCGCGCGCCGGCGACGCGGCCGCCTTTGAGAGGTTCGTCAGTATGATTCGAACGAAGCTCGGAGTTGCGGCTGATTGTTAGAATAGTTCCCGCGAGGGCCACGATAGAGCTAATGAAGCTCGACTCGCTTGGTTGTGCACTGCACGCGCTTGACCGCGATGGCTGGTGCGGCTTCAATCCAGCGCAAAATGTCAAAAGAGCCAGCTCCCGCCGCGCCCCACCAGGCTTATTCCGGTAGTCTTCTCGATCGCGCCGCTGCACAGCGCGACGATGAAGCCGCGCTCGCTGTGCTGGCGGAGAATAGTCGCGCCGGCTTTTACGTGATCGGTGGCGAGTCGGTGGTGCTCAAGCAGCAGGGCGACGGCTTCGATCCGTTGTTTTTGCCTGCCGAAGCAAAATCCTTCGGCCTAGCCCGCGAAACCGTGTTTCTCGGACTACTGGGCGATGCGCCCCGCTTTGGCGCTGGTTTGGACGCAGAAGCGGTCGAGCCACTTAAAGCAAGAAACGATCTCAAGCTCATCGATCTGCGCTCAATCGCGGTGCAAGGCGCGGTAGCCGCCGAGCATCTACCGCCGCTCGCCGAAGCCAAGGCGATACTCGGATGGCACGCCCGCCATCGCTTCTGTCCAAATTGCGGCGCGGCAACCAAGCTGGTGCAGGGCGGCTGGCGCCGCGATTGCCCGTCATGCAAGGCCGAGCATTTTCCCCGTACCGACCCGGTTGTCATCATGCTGGCGATCGCGGGCGACCGTTGCGTGCTCGGCCGTTCGCCGCGCTTCCCGCAGACCATGTGGTCGTGTCTTGCCGGTTTCGCAGAGCCAGGCGAATCGATCGAGGAAGCGGTGCGTCGCGAGGTGCGTGAGGAAGTGGGGCTCACTTGCGCGAGGGTTAAATATTTTGCCTCCCAGCCTTGGCCATTCCCGTCGTCGCTGATGATCGGTTGTCATGCAATGGCGTTGACGGAACAGATCGTCATCGACAAGAACGAGATCGAGGAGGCGCGTTGGTTCGACCGCGACGAGTTGAAACTGATGCTGGCACGCAAGCACCCGCAGGCTTTGACTGCGCCGCCGCCGATCGCGATCGCTCATCACATTATTCGCGATTTTGTCGAGCATGGGCGTCAAGTGTTGGATTGAAGCGTTGGGCTGAAGAGTTGGAGACTGAAATCCGGCGTGATGGTTTGTTGGAGTGACGATGTCGCTGGCTGACAGTTCGCGCGACAAGCGCACCGGTGGCACGAGCGTGCCGCGTATCCTGTGCACTGGTATTATTGTGCTCGACGAAGTTTTCCGCGTTGAAGATTTTCCGAAAGCCGACGGCAAGGTCGAGGCGAAGGGCTTTTTTGTCGTCAATGGCGGCTGCGCGGCGAATGCGGCGGTCGCTATCGCACGGCTCGGCGGTCGCGCAGCGCTTGCCGGGCCGTTGGGAGGGCCTGCCGGAGAGGACGACAACGGCGATCGGGTCCTGGCCGCTCTTAGCCGCGAGAATGTCGATACCAGTGCCTGTCAACGCGTCGATGGTCTCGCGACGGCCCTCTCTGCGATTTTCATCGACGCGCGCGGCGATCGCACCATCGTCACCTACCGCGACCAGCGGATTGCCGCAGTCACGCCGGAGGATCCGGAACGCTTGGCAGCTTCGGCTGATCTGGTGCTCGCGGACAACAGGTATCCGCAATTTGCCCGGCCGATTTGCGAGGCGGCGCGGCGGCGCAACCTGCCCGTTGTGCTCGACGGCGACAAACCCACCGTCGTGGACGATCCGTTTTTTTGCGTTGCCTCGCACGTCGTCTTTTCCTCCGAGTGCCTACTCGCCACGACCGGCGCCAGCGATCTCGGCGAAGGGCTCAAGACCATCGCGCGTCATACCGACGCGTTCCTCGCCGTCAGCAACGGGCCGAGCGATATCCTTGTCCTCGGCGGCGGTTCGTTCCACCGCGTACCGGTTTTTCCGATCCGCGCGGTGGATACTCTCGGCGCCGGCGATGCTCTGCACGGCGGTTTTGCGCTGGCGCTGGCCGAGGGGCGCGGCGAAACCGAAGCGCTCCGCTTCGGCGCGGCTGTTGCCGGGATCAAGTGCACCCGCATCGGCGGCTCAGCCGGTGCGCCGACCCGTGCGGAAGTCGAGAGATTATTGGCGGAAAACAGCCCACCAGCTATGGCGGCCGTTACACCATTATCGTGAGGCAGCCGCGAAGCGGCCTTCGAAGGGGTGCAGCTATCCCGCCCGCGGCCGAAATGTTGCGACGCTGGATGCGCTCGCAGGTCAGGAGGACGCCTTGCAACGTCGCTTGATTCAGAAGAATATTCTATGTAAATACTAGATTACGCGTCGGCTTGAAAGATTATTCTGTTGCCGGCGTAATTGACTGGGTGCAAATCATATGGACGCAATCGACCGCAAAATCCTTGCCGTGCTCCAGGAGGACGCTTCTCTTGCGGTGGCCGAGATCGGCTCCCGCGTTGGCCTGTCGTCGACACCTTGCTGGAAACGCATCCAACGGCTGGAAGCCGACGGCGTCATTCAGAAGCGTGTAGCGCTGGTCGATCAGGGACGCATCGGACTGGGTGTCACCGTGTTCGTCTCAATCGAGACCGGCGATCATTCCCAGGATTGGCTTGAGCGCTTCGCCAAGACTGTCAGCGCCATGCCGGAAGTCATGGAATTCTACCGCATGGCGGGTGACGTCGATTACATGCTGCGGGTCGTGGTGCCCGACATCGCCGGTTACGACTCCTTTTACAAACGGCTGATCGCGTCGGTGCCGCTGACCAATGTCACGTCTCGGTTCGCCATGGAGAAGATCAAGTCGACAACGGCGCTGCCAATTCCGTGAGGCGTCGGCGCGGGGCTTAATGTCCCGCCGCGAGCGAGCCGGCGGCTGCGGCTTGAGAATTGCGGTTCGTCGTCTCCGTCAACGTCTTATCAAAATATTCCGGAGAGTCGCCAAGGGTAATGCGACGCGAGCAATCCGGCGTGCAGCTGTAGGTTTCGCGATCGATGCCGCGATAGACGACAACGGTCTTGTCGTTTGGTCCAGTGACCTCGACGGTGTGTTCGGCCAGCACGGCGCCGTGACGGTCGAGCACGACGAAGTTGGTGGCTCCGTAGCCCTTGCCGGTAATGATCCCGAGTCCGCCGGGTTGGATCGTCAGATCGGCGATGAGCGGATTGCCGATCACGACGGTTGATGCCCTTTCGGGCAATTGCATGATCCTGGCCTGGTCGAGAAACACGACGATCGGTTCAGCGGCGGTGGCTGGCGCGACGAGAGTTATCAGCAGAATGATGGCGGACAGCCGATACAACAGGCGCAAGCTTGCCCGCGCTCGCGCGCACAACGCCATCATCGTTACTCTCCGAAACGCTACGCGGACTACAAACAACCGAAGAGGGCTGTACTACGAGGCCGTTACTTCACTGCAAAATAGTGAAGGAAGTGTGCAAATCCGCCGAGCGTCGGCGCCCGCCAAGGAGTGCACAAGCCAGTCCAGATAGGATCGAGCTCGCGCACCCGCTATAGAGTGAAACGGATCACTGCGCGGCTTTTTCTTGGATGAATGGATGCGCGAGTTGAGCGCCAAAACTCGTCGGGAACTCCGCATCCGCGATCCCGTAATGATCCGGTAGTTCGCCGGCCGGCATATAGAAGGTGCCGAACAGGAGGTCGAGAACCGGAAAAGTCGCAGCGAAATTCTTTTCGCCGCCGCGATCCGCGGCAGTGTGGTGCCAGCGGTGGAAAACCGGAGTTGCAATCACGTATTTGAACGGACCCAAAGTCCAGTCAAGATTGGCATGGACGAACGCGGAATGAGCGATGGTGATAGGCCCGAGAACAACGAACACGTTCGGCGAGATGCCGATGATAAGCATGACGACGTCGGCAATCACCGCGCCGAAGAAAAGATTGACCGGGTGGAAACGCGCCGCCGAGATCCATTCCAGTTCTTCCGAGGAATGGTGGACGGCGTGGTACTTCCAAAGCTGGGTACCGTGGAAGAGCCGATGTGACCAATAGGTGATAAAGTCTTCGCCGACCAGGAAGATGATCATCTGCGCCGCCAGCGGAAGCGCCGCGAGCGGCCCATGGCCGTTCTCGTAGAACGCGATCAGGCCGTCGGCCGTAGTGATGCCGAACAGAACCGCGGCGCCGGCAACCAGCATCCCGATGCGTAAGTAGCGGGTGAGCACCGGTATGAAGAACCAGTAGCAGAGATCGGTGACCAGGTCGCGCTTGCGCCACCACGGCCGGCTTGGATTGCACGCCCAGAAATAAGTCAGCACCGTGAAGGCGCCGGCGAGCGCCAGCGAGATCGGAATGCCCTTTATAAAGGTCTCGCCGACACTGACGACGAATGCGAGCA
Source organism: uncultured Alphaproteobacteria bacterium (assembly GCA_963826945.1). Taxonomy (GTDB): domain Bacteria; phylum Pseudomonadota; class Alphaproteobacteria; order Rhizobiales; family Xanthobacteraceae; genus BOG-931. Next base: position 604,342 of record CAWGYY010000004.1, read on the forward strand.
GTTCCTGATCCATGCTCTCGGTCGCTTTTTCCCGGCGACGGCCCGCTCGCTGGAGCAGATGCCTCTAGCTGCAATGATATCGAGGAAGCTCATTAATAGCCGATGAACACAGCGGCGCGTCACGTAGTGACGTACGAGAAACGTTTGTCTGCTATGCATCGATCTGCATGATCGCCAGCGAAACCGGCTCTCGATATTTCACGTCGGCCCGTCGGAACCGCAAACCAAATAATCTTCGCACAAAAGTCTTCGCACCCTGAAGTACGATATTAACTACGTTGCGGTTCGATGGAACCGCTCCAAGTTTCACTGATTGATTTAACCGCATCGAAATTTCTCGTGGCTAGTTTCCACGGCGATCCAAATGGTCCGGCTAACGGGCATTGGGTCGAGCTCAGACAGCCACGTGTGGACCTAAGGAGCCAGATATGAAGACCCTGTTTTCGCGTTTCGTGAAGGACGAGTCGGGCGCAACGGCCATCGAATATGGCCTTATCGCTGCCGGCATTTCTGTTGCCATTATCGCCGTCGTCAATGGCCTCGGCAGCAAGCTGAACGGAACCTTCAGCAGCATCTCCACTCAGCTTAAGTAAGCTTTCTCTCACATTCGTTACACAAAGGGCTCCGGTGGATCACCAGAGCCCTTTTGTCTTGGTGCGCTCGATAACGCACTCTCAACTGCCGCTGAGTTAAACCCGGGGTGGAGAACAACCGACGGTGCCGCCTGTCATGGCTTTGCTGATTGAGGCGATCGAGCTGACACTCTTTCCGGCGATGATGGCGTTTGCCGCTTCGAGCGATTTGTTCACCATGACGATCGCCAATCGTGTTTCGCTGATCCTCGTCGGCGGCTTCGGCCTGCTTGCAACCCTGACCGGGATGAGCGCCGCCGACCTGCTCTCGCATGCTGGGGCCGCGGCTGCGGTGCTCGCGGTCGTGTTCGTCTTTTTCACGTGCGGCTGGATTGGCGGCGGCGACGCTAAGCTTGCCGCTGCAACGGTGCTTTGGCTCGGCTTTGCCCATCTCGCCGATTATCTTCTCTATGCTTCGCTGCTTGGCGGTGCGCTGACCATGCTGATCATCCAGTTTCGCGCCGTGCCGCTGCCGAAAGCTTTCGTCGGCCGCGAATGGGCAGAACGGCTGCACCGCCGGGACGGTGGCGTTCCCTACGGCATCGCGCTCGCTGCCGCGGCTCTGCTGATCTATCCGCACACTGAGTGGATGACGACTGCCGCTCTTTAGAGTGCGTTCATCGTTTAGTAACCATTACTCGACCTGGTTTGTTTTCAAAATCGATTTTGGTTCTTAAATCTGGCCCTGCTTGCACCGGATCTTTGCACTTCGAGGCCGTGAAAAGCCGCGTCGTAACGCGCAATTAACGCGATTTGGATACGGCTCATTAACCATGCCTTGACGTTTAGCTGCTGAAATCCGGCAGACGGCGGTCCGTCGGGCCGCCGACGTCACATTGGAACTCGAGCGTAATGAAACGCGCGCGCCTTATCGTACTCGTTGTTGCGCTTGCCGCGGGCGGTGTTGCCGCCATGCTGGCGCGCGGGCTCAATCGAGCGCCTGAGCCGCCCAAGGCGCCTCCGCCTCCGCCGCCGCTTGCCACGGTCGAAGTGCTGATCGCCAAGTCCGATCTCGATACCGGCCAGGTGGTCGGTGCGCATGACGTCGGTTGGCAGACTTGGCCTGCTGCAGCGGGATCGAATTTCATCAGAAAGACCGATCGGCCCGAGGCGATCAAGGACTTCGTCGGCGCGATCGTGCGCACGCCGGTGGCGGCCGGCGAGCCCATCCGCGACTCCAAGGTCGTCGCGTCGAAGGCCGGCGGCTTCATGGCTGCTGTTCTGCCGCGGGGCATGCGCGCGATTGCAATGGATGTGGCGCCGGATACTGACGCCGGCGGCTTTATCCTGCCAAACGACCACGTCGACGTTCTACTGACGCACCGCGACAAGGCGGCGGAAAAGCTGTCCGGGGTCGAAAAATATGTCAGTGAGACGATTCTGCGAAACGTGCGGGTTCTGGCAGTTGACCAGGTGCTCGGGGAAAAGGACGGCCAGAAAGTGGTGATCGGCAAAACCGCGACGCTCGAGCTTGATCCGCATCAGGCGGAAACACTCGCGCTGGCGCGTCAAACCGGCACGCTTTCACTGATATTGCGCAGCCTCCTCAATTCGCGATCACCGACGCCAGAAGGCGGTGAAGCGAAGGAGGAAGCGAAGACAACGGTCAGTACGGTGCGTTACGGCGTGACGACGCAGTCGACGGCGCGCTGACAGCACGGAGGGGGACTTCGACGATGGCATCAGGAACACCGATCCGCGCGGCCGCTCTTTTCGGCCTCGTTTTGCCGGTCGTCTGCTGGTGCCTTGCGCAAAGTAGAGCAGCCGAGCCGGCGGTTCGCGAACCGGGAATGCAGCCGATTACGGTTGCCGCAGGCGACTTCAACTCGCGCTTCCTTCCACTTGCCAAGGGCAAGTCGGTCGTCATTAATTTTCCGCGCGACATCAAGGATGTGCTGGTTGCCGATCCTAAGGTCGCCAACGCAGTCGTTCGCTCCTCGCGCCGCGCTTACATCGTGGCCGTTGCTTCAGGTGCAACCAACATTTTCTTCTTCGATTCCGAGGGCAAGCAACTCGCGAACTTCGACATTGCGGTCAGTCTCGATGTCAGCCCGATCCGCGCCGCTATCCAACGGCTGATCCCCGGTTCAGAAGTCAATGTTGAAGGCATCGGCGACGGCATTCTCCTGACCGGCACCGTCGCGAACCAGGTCGACGCGCAGCAGGCCTACCAGATCGCATCCCATTTCGTGGCTACTGGAGAAAGCTTCGTCGGCAGCACCAGCGGCGGTGGAGGGGGCGGCAGCGGCGGCGGAATCGGCAGTATTAACGTCGGCGGCAGTGGCGCCGGGTTGAGCACCGCGCTCGCCTTAGGCAGCTCGAGCAGCAGTGGTGGTGCCGGTTCACAAAAGATTGTCAATGCTATCGTCGTCCGCGGCCGCGACCAGATCATGCTCAAGGTAACGGTCGCGGAGGTCGAGCGCGATCTCGTTAAACAGCTCGGCATTAATCTTTCGGGTTCGGTCGGGTATGGCACCGCGGTTGTGAACTTCAACAACACCAATCCGTTCTCGGCATACGGCCAGTCGCTCAGTGGCTCCAGCATCGCCGGTGGGTGGAAATCGATCACCGCCACGCTGCAGGCGATGGAACAGGCCGGCGTCATCCATACCTTGGCTGAGCCAAGTCTGACCGCGATCTCTGGCGAAACGGCGACGTTCCTGGCCGGCGGTGAATTCCCGATCCTGAATGGCTATTCCTGCTCGGCTACGTCCAGCACGCCGGGAGCGCCGACGACGTGTCAGCCGGCGATCGAGTTCAAGAAATTCGGCGTTAGTTTGAACTTCACCCCGGTGGTGCTCAGCGAGGGCCGCATCAGCCTGAAAGTCATGACCGAGGTGTCGGACATCTCGAGCCAAAATGCGCTGACCATCCCCATTCCCGGCTCAACTGACACCGTAACCGTCCCATCGATCCGCACCCGCCGGGCCGAGACCACGCTCGAGATTCCTTCGGGCGGTTCGCTCGCCATGGCCGGCATGATCCACGACGAGACGCGGCACAACATCAACGGCCTTCCCGGCTTGGCGGAGCTTCCCGTCCTTGGACCGCTGTTTAAGAGCAACGACTACGTCAACCAGCGGACCGAGCTGATGGTGCTGGTCACACCCTACGTGGTGCGCGCGGTCGCGCAGAAGGATTTGTCGCGGCCCGACGACGGCTTCGCTGATCCGAGCGATCCGGCGCAAGTCCTGCTTGGGCGCTTCAACCGCATTTACGGCGTCGGCGGCACTCCCGATCCGCCCGACAATTATCGCGGCAAATACGGGTTCATCCTCGACTGAGGCGCTCAACGCACTTGGCGCGCAAGGAGACGACGATGTGGACTGTCAGCCAAATGCTCGCCGGCAGGCGCGCTAACGCGGGGTCGGGCGTTCGCGCCGCAATCGTCGCCGGATTTTCGCTTTTCGTCTGCGCCTGCAACACCGATCAACAAGTCGCCGCTGTTCCCGACGTTCCGTCCGATTATCGCCAGCGTCACCCGATCACGATGTCGGAAGCCGATCATACACTCGAAGTTTTCGTTGGCTCCAATCGCGGCCAGCTCAACGCGATGCAGCGCGCAGAAGTCCTGGCATTTGCGCAAGCTTGGAGGCGGGAGGCCACTGGCGGAGTTATCGTCGATCTGCCGATCGGCACCAGTAACGAGCGCGCGGCCGCGGAAGTCATGCGCACGATTCGCTCGATCCTGGCCGCAAGCGGCGTGCCGCGTGACGGCGTCGTTGTACGCGGCTATCACCCGCCGACCAGCGCGCTTGCGGCCATCCGCATCTCCTATCCGCGGATTCAGGCCCAGGCTGGACCATGTGGCCTCTGGCCGGCAGATATCGGGCCCAGCCTAAACCGAGACTATTTCGAGAACCAGCCGGTGTGGAATCAAGGCTGTTCAACCCAGCGCAACCTCGCTGCCATGGTGGATAATCCGGCCGACCTGGTGCAGCCGCGCGCCGAAACGCCGCCCTACGAAATGCAGCGAACGACAGTCATGGAAAACTACCGAGCAGGCAAATCCACTGCTGTGCAAAGTCCAACAAACGACACGGGCAAGATCAGCGACCTTGGGAAATGATGCCGTCATATGATGAGTTCAGCGAGCCAAGCCGTTCAAGTTGAGAGTCCCGGCGCCGAGGTGGCCGGCCGCGATGAGCGCATCGCGCCGGCGCCGCGCGTTTCGGTGCAGGCTTTCTGTGAAACCGTGGAGACCGCCGCTGCGATCCAGGCGGCGGGGGAAGATCGACGCCTGGCCAGAGCGCATCTGCGTATTCAGATGGGCGGGCTGGTTGCCGCTATCGAAGCTTATCAGAGCTCGCCGACGCCGAATGTCATTATTCTTGAATCCGAAAGCCGCAACGAGGATATCCTCGGCGGTCTTGATCAGTTGGCACCGGTCTGTGACGCCGCTACACGGGTTATCATCATTGGGCGCATGAACGATGTCGGGCTCTATCGCGAGTTGGTACGGCGCGGTGTTAGCGATTATCTGATAGCGCCAGTCGGCGCACTCCAGGTGGTGCGTGCCGTGTGCGGTCTGTTTTCGGCGCCTGACGCCAAGCCGGTCGGCCGTGTCATCGCGGTCGTTGGAGCCAAAGGCGGCGTGGGCGCGTCCACTGTCGCGCACAACATCGCCTTTTCTATCGCGCGGGACTTGATGCTCGACTCGGTCGTGACTGATCTCGATCTCGCGTTCGGGACGGCTGGCCTTGATTTCAACCAGGACCCGCCTCAAGGAATTGCCGAGGCGGTGTTTTCGCCCGATCGCATCGATGATGCCTTCATCGACCGGCTGCTCTCGAAGTGCACCGATCACCTGAGCCTTCTGGCGGCGCCGGCGACTCTCGACCATGTTTACGATTTCGGAGCCGATGCATTCGAGGCGATCTTCAATTCGCTGCGGGCCACGGTCCCGTGCGTCGTGCTCGACGTGCCGCATCAGTGGACCGGCTGGACCAAGCAGACCCTGGTCGGCGCCGACGATATCCTGATCGTTGCCGCGCCCGATCTTGCCAACCTGCGCAACACCAAGAATCTCTACGATTTCCTCAAGGCGGCGCGGCCGAATGATCAGCTACCGCTCTACTGTCTCAATCAGATCGGCGTCCCCAAGCGGCCGGAGATCAAGGCAGCCGATTTCGCCAAGGCGCTCGAAAGCGAGCCGGTTGCGGTCATTCCGTTTGAACCGCAGCTATTCGGCGCTGCGGCGAACAACGGCCAAATGATCGCAGAGATTGCGGCCAGCCACCGTACTGCTGAGTTGATTCGGCAACTGGCACAGCAGATGACCGGCCGCCCGGAGCCGAAGAAACAACGTTCGGGCCTTTTGTCGCCGCTCTTTGAGAAGCTTCTGCAACGATAATCGTAGCTGTCATCGTGTGTCGGAGTAGCGTTGGTGTTTGGCAAGCGTCCTAACGGTAGTACCGCCCCCGTTCTCGCCGAGCGGCTGCCCGCGGCGCCACGGCCAGCCGCGCCATCGCCCGCCGCGCCGCCCGCGGCAGCGTCACCCGCTGCCGCACCCCCCCAAGGTGGACGCACTCCGTTTCCGTCCGCCGGCCTCGGGGCGCCAATTCTCGGAGCGCCGCCCGTCGCCAGAGCGAACGCCGCCGCACAAAGCCCGCCACCGCAGGTTCCGTCTGCCATCGACACGCGCCGTTCCGATTCCTACTACGAGACCAAAGGAACGATTTTCGGCGCGCTGATCGAAGCGATCGACCTCGGCCAGCTTGCCAAGCTCAACTCCGATTCCGCACGCGAGGAAATCCGGGACATCGTCAACGAAATCATCGCGATCAAGAACATCGTGATGTCGATCTCCGAGCAGGAAGATCTGCTCGACGACATCTGTAATGATGTGCTCGGCTACGGCCCGCTTGAACCGCTGCTGGCTCGGGATGAGATTTCCGACATCATGGTCAACGGTTCCGGCACGGTCTATATCGAAGTTGGCGGCAAGATTCAAAAGACCGGCATCCGTTTCCGCGATAACCAACAATTGCTCAACATCTGCCAGCGCATCGTCAGCCAGGTCGGGCGCCGCGTCGATGAATCTTCGCCGATCTGCGACGCGCGCTTGCCAGACGGCTCGCGCGTCAACGCCATCGTGCCGCCGCTCGCGATCGACGGGCCGGCGCTCACGATACGTAAATTCAAGAAGGATAAACTCACTCTCGAGCAGCTCATCCGGTACGGTTCGGTTTCGCCGGAAGGCGCGGAAATCCTGAAGATCATCGGCCGCTGTCGCGTCAACGTCCTGATTTCTGGCGGTACCGGTTCGGGCAAGACCACGCTTCTGAACTGCCTGACCCGCTACATCGACGACGATGAGCGCATTGTCACCTGCGAAGACGCGGCTGAACTGCAATTGCAGCAACCACATGTCGTTCGTTTGGAAACGCGCCCGCCCAACCTCGAAGGCGAGGGTCAGATCACTATGCGGGATCTGGTGCGCAATTGCCTGCGTATGCGGCCCGAGCGGATCATCGTCGGCGAGGTGCGCGGACCCGAGGCCTTCGACCTATTGCAGGCAATGAACACGGGCCACGACGGCTCGATGGGCACATTGCACGCCAACATGCCGCGCGAAGCGCTTTCGCGGCTAGAATCGATGATCACGATGGGCGGTTACTCGCTGCCGTCGCGCACGATCCGGGAAATGATCTGCGGCTCGATCGATGTCGTCATTCAAGCCGCGCGTTTGCGCGATGGTTCGCGACGCATCACCCACGTAACCGAGGTCATGGGAATGGAAGGCGACGTCATCATCACCCAGGATCTGTTTCTGTATGACATCTTGGGCGAGGACGCGAACGGCAACCTCATTGGTCAGCATCGATCCACGGGTATCGGCCGCCCGAAGTTTTGGGATCGCGCGCGGTACTACGGTGAGGACATCCGCCTCGCGACCGCGCTCGACGCGGCCCAGGCCGCCGAACGGATTAGAAACTGAGGACGGAATTGGCCATGCAAACCTACGGCATTTTTCTGATGGTCGTGGTCGCGATTGGCGGCGTCGGGTGGGTGTTCCTGTATCCACTCCTGTCCGGCGAGCGCGCCGCAGCGCGGCGCGTGGCGAGCGTCGCCGGCGCTGAGCCGGTGGCGCAGCGTCCCGTACGCGGGGCGCAGAAGTCGCGGCGCGAGCAAATCGAAGGCACACTGAAACAGCTCGAGGCACGGCAAAAGACCGCCAAACGCGTGCCATTGTCCGTACGCATCGCGCGGGCCGGGCTCAAGTGGTCGACGCGCCGCTTCATGATGACCGCCGGGGCGGCAGGCGTCGTCGTCTTCCTGGTTGCGATGCTCACGGGCACCGGCTTGCTCGCGGCGCTGGGCTTGGCGTTCGCTGCCGGCGGTGGGTTGCCATTTTGGATTTTGTCGTTTCTCAAGAAGCGGCGGGAATCGCGCTTCCTCGAGACTTTTCCGGACGCCGTCGATGTCATCGTTCGCGGCATCAAGGCCGGTCTGCCGTTGCTCGACAGTCTCAAGCTGATTGCTGCCGAGGCCAATGAACCGATTCGCAGCGAAATTCGTGCCATCATCGACACGCAGACAATCGGCATTCCACTCGGCGAGGCCTGCCTGCGACTTTACGAACACATGCCGCTTCCCGAAGCGAACTTCTTCGGCATCGTCATATCGATCCAACAGCGCGCCGGCGGCAATCTCTCCGAGGCGCTCGGCAACCTGTCCCGCGTGCTGCGCGACCGCAAGAAGATGAAAGCCAAGATCAGGGCCATGTCGATGGAAGCCAAGGCCTCAGCGACGATCATCGGGGCGTTGCCGATTGCTGTGATGATTCTCGTTTACGTCACGAGTCCGCAGTACATGTCGTTGCTGTGGACGGAGCCGCTCGGCCGTATGATGATGGCTGGCAGCGCCGTTTGGATGTCGATCGGCATCTTCGTGATGCGCAAGATGATCAACTTCGATTTCTAAAGTTCCGCGCATGTATCAGTTCCTCGATCAATATTTCGAACCGCAATTTCTTACCATGATGTTCGCTGCGATCGCGGCCGGCGCGACGGTGCTGACGCTGGCGATGCCGCTGTTGGCAAAGGACACGCTGTCCACGCGTATGAAAGCGGTCGCGTTCGAACGGGAAAAGATCCGGCTGCGTGAACGCGAGCGAATGGCGCAGGGCAACAAGGTCACGCTTCGGCAATCGCCAAAAGCGTATATGAAGACCATCGTCGAGAACTTCAATCTCAGCAAATGGGTCGGTCAGGAACAAGCCCGCACCATGCTGGTGCAGGCGGGTTACCGCGGGCAGGCGCCATATGTCACCTATCTGTTCTTCCGCATGGTGATGCCGGTCGCCATGCTGCTTGCTTCATTGTTCTACGTTTTCGTGGTGATCCAGCTCGATCAGCCAACGATGATCAAGATCGGAATTGGGATTGGCGCTGCCTATTTCGGCATGTTGAGTCCAAATTTGTTTCTAAAAAACAAGATTCAGCGCCGACAGGTTTCGATTAAGCGCGCTTTTCCAGATGCGCTGGACCTACTTTTGATCTGCATCGAATCGGGCATGTCAGTCGAAGCGTCATTCCAGAAGGTCAGCGAGGAGGTTGGCACCCAATCGATCCCGTTGGCGGAAGAGCTGACGCTGACGACGGCGGAATTGTCGTATCTGCCGGATCGCCGTCAGGCTTATGACAATTTGGCGCAGCGCACCGGCCTGGAGGGGGTGAAATCCGTTTGTCTTGCGTTGCAGCAGGCCGAGCGCTACGGCACGCCGCTCGGCGCGACCATGCGGGTACTCTCGCAAGAAAGTCGCGACGCGCGGATGTCGGAAGCCGAGAAGCGGGCCGCGGCTTTGCCGCCTAAACTTACGGTACCGATGATCTTATTCTTCCTGCCAGTGCTGTTTGTGGTCATTCTCGGCCCGGCGGCGATCAAGGTCATGGGCCTGCAGTGAACTTCAGCTCGCGCCGTCGATCGGTCGCATATCTCGGGTCGGATCGCGCAGGTCTTTGCGGTGGGCGAGCATCTGCCGCAGATAGGCAACGTTCGCTGCCGCCTCCTCCGGCGGCAGATCAGCGCGGGCGATTGTCTCCGCTTCTTTGAAACGTCCTTGCAAGCCGACTACCAAGGCCAGGTTCTGCCGCACGCGAGGATCCACCGGTCGCTGCGCCGCAGCGCGGCGCAAAGTTGTCTCGGCGTCGTGCAGATCCTTGGAGAGCGCATAGGAGAGCCCAAGATTCGAAAGCACCGAAGGCTCGTCCGGAATGATTTTCAACGCTGTCAGGTAATAGCGTTGCGCTTCGGTATGCCGCCCCAGTTGGTCGAGGACGGCTCCTTGCGCGGACAAAATGTGCCAATCGGGTTGATCGGGCGAATGCGCCCGTTCGAGAACTTCAAAGGCCTGGTTGAGATTTCCGGCTTCCGCCAGTGCGCGGCCGTAGGCGCCCAGCACGGCCCTGTCGTGGGGGTTTTCGATCGACGCCCGCTCAAGGACCGCGACCGCCTGCGCACGCTGTCCGGTCGCACGCAGTGCTTGAGCATATGGCAGGGCCACGTCGATTTTTGTCGGATTGGCGCGATACTTCTCCCCATAGACCTGCACATCGCGCCGCCAGTCGGCATCCGAGCGATCAGCCGCCGCGACAGGCGCGACCGGGAGCGATCCGGTCGTTTCGGTGCTTTGTGTTGTTTGGCATCCGGCCGTCGCCGCCGCGATCGCGAAGAGCAGGGCGGCTGAGGTTAGCAGGCGTGCAAAAGGGGGGACACTGTTGCTGCCGTCAAAGGGCATCTCAATTGCCGCCGAATGAGGTACATGGCACCGGGGCACACGGCCGCCGCAGACCGGTCAGCAATAGAACGTTAACCCTAATGAGAGGTTAACGGGCGATCGTCTTGATGATTTTGCGCGCGTGCCGCGGACGATGTGACCTTGCCTGAAGTTATCGTCCAGCGGCCAAGAGGCGCAGCTCGTTGATCTGCTCGCAACCGCCCTCTTTCACAAGGAGAGCTGTCCATTGTGCGCTGAAGCCGAACTTTGGATCGCTGGAGGGTAGATTTTGGATCAGCTCCCGAAGGTCCCGTTGGTCAGAAATTTTTCAATCAGCGCGGTTCCCGTATATGCGCAATGGTTTCGGCAGAGTTCGGCGACGCGTTCGCCATCTCCAAGTCTGAAGAATGGAATTCGCAAGCTGGCGCGTTTAAGCGCCAGCACCGAGGTCGACGCTTGTGAGAGCGTCTGACGAAAATACCTATCGTGCCCACAGCTGCCGACTGGCAAGCTGTGCCCCCTGCGCCAGCGTTTCGAGCTTGGCCCAGGCAATTTCCGGATGGAGACGACCGCCGAGGCCGCAATCGGTCGAGGCGATGACGCGTTCGCGGCCAACGATGTTTGCGAAACGGACGATGCGCTCAGCGACCAAATCCGGATGCTCGACCACATTGGTTGCGTGACTGACGATTCCCGGCAGTATCAGCTTGTCATCAGGGAGCTTGACTTCGCGCCAGACGCTCCATTCGTGTTCATGTCGCGCGTTCGCAGCTTCGAACGAATAGGCTTGGCATTTGACCGTCAGCATCAGATCAACAATGTCGCGCATGGGAAGATCGGTGACGTGCGGACCGTGCCAGCTTCCCCAGCAGAGATGAAAGCGAATACGCTCCGCAGGCAGGCCGCTGATGGCATGGTTGAGCGCCTCTATTCGAACCGCGGTAAATCTCCGATACGCCTCGACGCTCGGCTCGGGAACGATTTGGTCCCAGTTTTCGGCTATCGAAGGATCGTCAAGCTGCAGGATGAGGCCAGCATCGAGTATGGCAATATATTCCTCACGCATGGCGTCGGCACATGCAAACAAAAACTCATCGTCGGTCTTGTAATAGGCATTGCCGAGCCGTGACGCGCTGCCCGGCGCAATCGACGTCATGAAGCCCTCTTCGACGCCGTTATTTTTCAGCGCTGCCTTGAAGTGGGCGATATCGGCCTGGACGGCATCTTTTCCAATGTAATTAACCGGGCCGGTGCAGACCGGGCGGGCGAAATCCCTGCCGATGGAGATGCCTGACTCGGGATCCGTATAGGCGTTGATGAATCTCGTGCGATCCCGGCGCTTAACCAAACCTTGCAGAACAAGGTCGTGCGGCCCCGATGGGCGCGGCGGAACGGGCTTGTCCAGTATTTCGAGGCCCGACAGGCGGTTGAAGGAATAGCTGAGCCAGGCGCGATAGTTGACACGCTGGCCCATGGACTTACCGAACTCACCATCGTTCGGGATGTCGACTCCAGCTTCTTTCTGCCGCGCCACCACACCGGTCACGCAAGACTGTAACAGCTCTTGGAATGCACGCTCGTCGGTCGCGCTGCTAGCCTCGCGCTTGGCGTTTGCTTCGATAAGCGCATCCGGCCGAGGCAGGCTTCCAACGTGGCTGGTGATGATGCGATCGCGACTGCCCTTCATGTCCTCTCCTTCACGCGAAGTTCCTGCCTCAATCTGTAATTCACAAATTTCGCCCCGAATTCCAGTACTATCTCCACGGGCCGCGGGCAGCATACGGGTTACAACGTCCATGCCGTATTTCGCTCAATGCCCGCGACGTGATCACTCCCTGATTCCATGGGAATTCTTGCTCATGAGAGGCTAACAGCGTCGCGGACGCTCGCCTCGAAGGCGCACGCTGCCACGTCGCAAACAGGCAATCGCTGAAAGCTTCGGATAAAGGTTTCGCGGTGCGGTCTAAGCCAGCACTTTGCTTGGCGTCGCCAGGGTTTCGCCGACGTAGCTCGATGTATCGCCTTTGGGCCGCTCGCCGGCAATGGCGTGACCCTCAACCATGTAATGCACGGCTTCGGCGATGTTGGTGGCATGGTCGCCGATACGCTCGATATTCTTGGCGCAGAAAAGATGGTGGATGCACATGGAGATGGTGCCAGGGTCCTCCATCGTATAGGTCAGCAATTCCCGGAACAGCGAAACGTAAAGCGCATCGACTTCCTTGTCGGCCGCCCAGACCTGCAGCGCTTTGTTGGGATCGCGATCGACGAAGCTGTCGAGCACCGCAGCAAGCTGCGAGACAACGAGCGCCGCCATGTGCTTGAGGCCGCGCATCAGCGTGCGCTGGGAGTTGTCGCCGCTCACGGCGATGACCCGCTTGCCGATATTCTTCGCCAGGTCTCCGACCCGTTCGAGGTCATTGGCAATCCGCAACATCGCCACCAGCGCGCGCAGATCGATCGCCATCGGCTGCCGCAGTGCGATCGTTGCGATCGCTTTGTCCTCGATCTGCCGCTGCAGCGCGTCGACCGTCGCGTCGGCGGCAATGACCTGACGCGCCAGTCCGACATCGCGGCGGGTGAGCGCGTCGATCGAGTTTGTAATTTGCTTCTGAGCAAAGCCACCCATTTGCGCGACCAACTGGGTGAGCTTGATGAGGTCGGTGTCGAAGACTCTGGCGGTGTGCTCGGAAACGTTCATGTCATTGTCTGCAGGCGCTGGAGACTCTATGGGGTGCGCGCAACATTGTTGCTAGGCAGCAAACCCAGGATACAAATCTAACCCAACGCCTTGATGGTTCTACGATTCATGCGTGACGATCCGATGACATTCTTTTTTGGCGGGCCGTCAAGGTTGATTTGCTTGCAGGTAACTGCGTTAGGGCCGAAGTGTCATCTCGCCCACATCGAGCGGCCATTAGAATTGAGCTGATTCGCGGCGCCATGTGCCGGGCTTCGCAGCATGGAAAAAGCGCCCTGATGGCGTGTTTGAAACAGGACATGGAATGATGGCGCCCTGGCTTATCGACGCCACTGGAGCAAGCGGTGCTGTTCTGACGACTTTGTGCTGGGTTCCACAGGCCATAAAGATCATTCGTGAACGGGAGACGCGCGCCATTTCGCTGCCGGGCACGTGGCTGTGCGTACTCGGCGTCCTGCTGTGGCTGATCTACGGTTTGGCGATCGTCGATGCGCCACTGATCGGCTCGAGCATCGTCACCTTGGTGATGACAGCGACGATTCTGGCGCTAAAAATTCGCCATGGATGATGGCGTGGACGGAAACTTATGTCAGCACGCGAACCGGTTTGCCGTCGAGGAAGGCGCGGATGTCTTCCACCATGCCGGCGAAATAGGCACGATAGTTCTGTTCGGCGACATAGCCGAGGTGCGGCGTGAGCACGACATTGTCGAGCTTCCGCAAGGGATGATCGATCGGCAGCGGTTCGATATCGAACACGTCGAGGCCAGCGCCGGCGATGCGTTGTTCGGCCAACGCGGCAATCAGCGCCGCCTCCTCGACGATCGGTCCGCGAGAGGTATTAATGAGGTAAGCGCTTTTCTTCATCAGGCCAAGTTCATTTGCGCCAATCAAGCCGCGGGTGCGCGGTGACAATTGCACATGGATCGACAGAAAATCCGCGCGGCGGAACAGATCGTCGCGGCTAACGTACTCGACGCCAGCCTCACTGCACTTCTCGGGCGTTAGGTTTTGGCTCCAGGCGACGATATTCATTTTAAAAGCGCGGCCGATGTCGGCCATGCGGGCACCAAGTCTGCCGAGGCCGAGGAGCCCGAGCGTCATGCCTTCAAGATCAAGCCCGATGGTCGTTTGCCAGGGCGCGCCGGCCTTGAGCCGCGCGTTCTCGTAACCGATGTGGCGCGCGAGTTCGAGCATCAGCCCGGCGGCGATGGCCGCGGTGGCGTTGCCGAAGCCCGGCGTGCCGCAGACAACGACGCCGCGCGCTTTGGCGGCTTCGAGGTCGATCGAGGCGTTGCGCATGCCGGTCGTGATCAGAAGTTTGAGATCGGGCAGGGCCTCGATCACGGCACGCGGGAAAGCGGTGCGCTCACGCATGGCGCAGACGATGGCAAAGCCTTTAAGCGCCGCGATGACCTTGTCCGCGGCGCCGAGATGTTCGTTGAACACTTTGATCTCTACGTCGCCTTTGACTTTCGACCAATCGGTCATGGTCAGCGCGACGTTTTGGTAATCGTCGAGAATAGCGCAGCGAAGCCGCATAAGGCCCTCGTCGTTTCCCGGGAGGCCGCTATCGTATGATGGGTCGAGCGTGAACGAAACCCATCAGTGCGTGACCATGGGTTTTGCGGCCGCTCAGCCCAGCCTGCAGTCCCCCGCGCTCGAGGCGGAGCTTAGGCGTTAGCTTTGGCGATCTCGCTCAGTGTGGAGGCGTTGGCGGCGCTCGGCGTCCGGCTCGTCGCGGAGCCGCTCCGCTTGGCGTGCCATTTTGGGCCGGGCCCGCGCATATAGTGCAGTTCCGGCCGATAGGAATTGAACAGGTGCGCTAACGTCCGCGACAGCTCGCGGAAGGTATTGGACGGATTTTTGCGCATGACGCGCTCCCAAGCCGCTTTGCGGAGCCGCGTCGTTTAGCCGAGCTCTGTTCAGAGCCCTAAATTCGCGAAGGCGCGGCTTTACCGCAAACTTTCGGCGATAAATGATTAAAAATTGGTTCGAATGAGTTGCGTGTAAGCGTTTCACGCGACGAAAAACAGCTTTCAGACTTTACGAAGCCTTTCGCTTCCCGTGCCGAGGCTCTAGGGCTGGCGATAATCGGCTCCGCGATCGCCGAACGTGGGTTACACCTTCTTCGTACCCCTCCCGCGGAATCGTCTCGATGTAGTTGCGGCACGGCGTCGGTAATCCCTACAAACCTCGGGGGCGGGTGGCGGCTCAAAGGGAACGAAACCGGGTCCGACAGCGTGAGATTGACCTTGCCGTGGCTTGCCCTTTACCTACGCGCCCACTACATCAGCGACGACTTCCAGACATTGGCGCAACGCGCTCCAGATGAAGGCAGGGCGCTCAAGCCCGGACCAAAATGGCCCGTCAATTCATTTATCACATGCAGGGTCTCTCCAAGACCTATCCCGGCAACCGGAAGATCTTGGAGAACATCAATCTGTCATTCTATCCCGACGCGAAGATCGGCGTGCTCGGCGTCAACGGCGCCGGCAAGTCCACTCTTCTTCGCATCATGGCCGGGCTCGACTCGGAATTTTCCGGCGAGGCCTGGGCGGCCGAAGGCGCCCGTGTCGGTTACCTGGCGCAGGAGCCGCAGCTTGATCCGGAAAAATCGGTCCGCGACAACGTCATGGAGGGTGTGGCGCCACAGAGGGCGGTTCTTGACCGCTACAACGAGCTTGCCACCAACTACTCGGACGAGACCGCCGACGAGATGACCAAGCTGCAGGACGAGATCGAAGCCAAGGGGCTGTGGGACCTCGACTCCAAAGTCGATCAGGCGATGGATGCGCTGCGCTGCCCGCCGGATGATGCCGAGGTGACCAAGCTTTCAGGCGGCGAGCGGCGACGGGTTGCGCTATGCCGGCTCCTGTTGGAACAGCCTGAGCTTTTGCTGCTCGACGAGCCGACCAACCATCTCGACGCCGAATCGGTGATGTGGCTCGAGGGTCATTTGCGCAATTACCCGGGCGCCATTCTTATCGTCACTCATGACCGCTATTTTCTCGACAACGTCACCGGTTGGATCCTTGAGCTCGACCGCGGCCGCGGCATTCCCTACGAGGGCAATTATTCGGCATGGCTCGCGCAGAAGCAGAAGCGGCTCGAGCAGGAAGGCCGCGAAGAGGAAGCCCGGCAGCGCACGCTGGCCCGCGAACAGGAATGGATCGCAGCCTCCCCACGCGCGCGGCAGGCAAAATCCAAGGCGCGCTACGAGCGCTATGAAGAGCTGCTGAAAAAGGCCGGGGAGAAACAGACTCAAACCGCGCAGATCGTCATCCCGGTCACCGAGCGGCTTGGACAGAACGTCGTCGAGTTCGAGCACCTGAAAAAAGGCTTTGGCGACAATCTGCTGATTGACGACCTGACCTTCAAGCTGCCGCCAGGCGGCATCGTCGGCATCATTGGGCCCAACGGCGCCGGCAAGACCACGCTATTCCGGATGATCACCGCGCAGGAAAGGCCGGATCAGGGCACCATCAAAATCGGCGAGTCGGTCCATCTCGGCTATGTCGATCAGTCACGCGACACCCTCGATGGCAAGAAGACGGTATGGGAGGAAATCTCCGGCGGTCTCGATCAGCTTCAGCTCGGCAAGCGCGAGGTCAATTCGCGCGCTTATTGCGCGGCTTTCAATTTCAAAGGCGCCGACCAGCAGAAGAAGGTCGGCTCGCTATCCGGCGGTGAGCGCAACCGCGTGCATCTCGCCAAGATGCTCAAATCCGGCGCCAACGTGCTGCTGCTCGACGAGCCGACCAACGATCTCGACGTCGATACGCTGCGGGCACTGGAAGAAGCGCTCGAGGATTTCGCCGGCTGCGCCGTCATCATCAGCCACGACCGCTGGTTCCTCGACCGCATCGCCACGCACATCCTTGCGTTTGAGGGCGACAGCCGCGTTGAGTGGTTCGAAGGGAATTTTCAGGACTACGAGAAGGACAAAATGCGGCGGCTGGGGACCGATACGGTCATTCCGCACCGGATCAAATATAAGAAGTTCTCACGCTAATGCTCTCGCGTGAATTGCGCGCTGTCTCTCAAAATTCGCGTATGCCGGTATCGTGCGCCGGGCCCGAGCTTATGACGGCTTCACCAGGAGGCCGCTAAGCACCAGGTCAAGGTGAGCGTTGAAATAGGTTTTCAGATCGAGCGGATGACGATCGTCGAACATCATCATCCAAAGGTCCACGAGCGCAATCGGTGCGATGATGACCAGCGGACACTCGGTTACGGCGGAATGCCGGATTTCGCCCCGATCCATCCCGCGCTGGATTGCCTGTTGGAGCATTTCCATGCAGGGGCGATGAATTTCCTCGTGGTAGCGGTCGGCGAGCGCCGGAAAACGCGACGCCTCGGCGATCAGCATTCGCACCACTTCGCGCCGCCGCCGGTCCTCGACGATGTTTTCATAGATAAAGCTGAACTGTGCCCGCAGCAGCTCTGCCGTCGAGCCCTCGTGGCGTTCATACATTTCCTGAACGGTGTCGAGCGTCGCCTTCATCAGCTCGCGCACCATTGAGATGAACAAGTGCTCCTTGTTCTCGAAGTAGACGTAGATCGTCCCTTTGGTCACGCCCGCGCGCTCGGCTATTTGATCCAGGGTTGTCGTCGCGTAGCCGTTACGCGAGAACTCGTTGAACGCCGCCTCGAGGATCTCATGCGGGCGCTCGGCCTTGCGGCGGCGCCTGGTTTCGGTGCGGGCTTCCATCACATCGGTCATTGGATGACCTCAATTCCCAGACAAATTCAGCTTATTGACTAACCGGATAGTAAATAACTAATCTGCCTTTGTTAAGGGTGGGTTAAGTGCGCATTCGGGTGGGGTCTTTCAGGTGGCGCCGAAGCCGGCCGGCCGGCGCCCGCAGGGGTAAGTATTTGGCCCGTCTCGGCTTCTTCATGCCGAGGGCTGCGGGTTTTGTGGCGTCGCTGTCAATGCTGGCCGCTTGCGCCGTTGGGCCGGATTTTGCGCCTCCGCCAGCTCCGCCGGTCGCCGGCTATACGCCTGAGAAAGCGCTCGCGCCGACGGCGGCTGCCCCCGTCGGTGGTGGCGCGGGGCAAACGTTCGTGAATGGCCGCGACATCCCGGGCGAGTGGTGGAGGGTGTTCCATTCGAAGGAGATCGACGCACTGATTACAGAAGCGCTTCGCGCCAATCCGAACCTGCAGGCGGCGCAAGCCGCCTTGTGGCAGGCCAAGGAGACTTTGTATGCGCAGGCGGGCACCATGCTACCGACCGTTGACGCAGCCGGCTCCTTTACGCGTCAAGCATTCTCGCCGGCGGAGTTCGGCCTTACTGGACCTTCGGAGACGTTCAATCTCTGGCAGGCCTCCGTGAATGTCTCCTACACCCCCGATGTTTTCGGCGGCCAGCGGCGGGCAATCGAAGCGACTGCGGCGCTTGCCGAAAATCAGCGTTTCGGGCTCGAGGCCACTTATCTGACGCTGACCGCGAACGTCGTGACCGCGGCAATTCAGGAAGCGTCGCTGCGTGGACAAATACAGGCGACACTCGAGATCATTAAGGCGGAAACGGATCAGCTCGTGGTCGTGCGAAATCAATTTGAAGCCGGTGCGGCTACGCGTGCCGATGTGCTCCAGCAGGAATCGGAAGTGGCCACCACCGAGGCCACATTGCCGCCGCTGCAGAAGCAACTTGAACAGCAGCGCCACGTGCTGCTGGCTTTGATAGGCCGCTTCCCGAATGAAGCGCTGCGCGAGCATCTCACGCTGGCGGCGTTGCATCTGCCGACAAAATTACCAGTGAGCCTGCCGTCGCAGCTTGTCCAGCAACGGCCCGATGTGCGCGCTGCGCAAGCCCAGTTGCAGCAGGCGAGCGCCCAGATCGGTGTCGCTATCGCCAACAGACTGCCGCAATTCACCATCACCGGAGATGTCGGCAGTGCGGCGCTGACAGCGACGACGCTGTTTACGCCGGCGACCGCAGTCTGGACCATCGCGCCCGCTGTTACGCAGCCGATCTTCCACGGCTTTACCCTTTTGCATCAGGAGCGGGCAGCAAGAGCCGCCTACGAAAAGGTTGACGCCCAATACCGCAACACCGTGATTACCGCTTTTCAGAACGTTGCCGACGTGCTCCGCGCCCTGCAATTGGATGCCGCCACGCTCAAGGCACAGCAGCGCGCGGTGCGGGCGGCATCCGACACCTTCGATCTTACGCGCGGCCAATATCGTCTTGGCGCCATCACCTATGTGGTTCTGCTCAACGCGCAGCGCAGCTATCAGCAGGCCCTGCTTGCTCTGGTGCAGGCGCAGGCCGCGCGCTTTGCCGACACCGCCGCATTGTTCCAGGCGTTGGGCGGCGGTTGGTGGAACCGTATCGATGTTGCGCCCGATCCCTACAGCCCCGAGCCGAAAATCGTCCAAGCCGCGAGCGACCGACCGCCGCCGCTAAAACTGGAGTCCAATAAATGATCAAGCGCATGGTGATCATGCTCGTGGCGGTCGCCATCGTGTTCGGCGGAATCTTCGGATTCCAGGTGTTCAAGGGCATGATGATCAAGAAATTCATTACTGCCCTGAGCAACCCGCCGCAGACCATCTCGGTCGCCAAAGCCGCTTACAGCGAATGGCAGACGAAGATCGAAGCGATCGGCAGCTTGCGGGCGGTGAAAGGGGCCGATTTGTCGCTGGAAGTTTCCGGCGTCGTCGAATCGATCTCATTCAATTCAGGCGACGATGTCGAAGAGGGCGCGCCGTTGCTCAAGCTGCGTACGGCGGACGATATCGCAAGACTTCATTCGCTGGAGGCGATGGCGGATTTGAGCGATATCACTTACGAGCGTGACCAAAAGCAATTCAAGATGCAGGCGGTGAGCCAAGCGACGCTGGATGCCGATTCGGCCAACCTGAAAAACGCGAAGGCGCAGGTGGCGCAGCAGCAAGCCATCATCGACAAGAAGCTTTTACGTGCGCCGTTTTCCGGGCACCTCGGTATTCGCGCCGTAGACCTCGGACAATATCTCGGGCCCGGGACCGTGATCGTCACGCTCCAAGCGCTTGATCCGATTTTTGCGGACTTCTTTGTGCCGCAACAGGCAGTCGCTCAGGTGCGTCTCGGACAAACGGTCACCGTGAGGATTGATGCGTTCAAGGACAAAGTATTTACCGGGGAAATTTCGGCGATCAACCCGAAGGTCGATACCGGCAGCCGCAACGTTCAGATCCGCGCGACGTTGAAAAATCCTGATCACAAGCTGCTGCCGGGGATGTATGCAACGGTCGAGATCACCACCGGATCGCCGCAAAACTACGTTACGCTGCCACAGACGGCAATCACCTATAATCCGTACGGCGACACGGTTTACGTTGTCGAGTCAAAAGGCAACGACGCCGACGGCAAGCCGCAACTGACTGCGCGTCAGACCTTCGTCGTCGTCGGGCCGACGCGCGGCGATCAGGTCGCCGTGCTGAAGGGCGTGGAGGATGGCGACACGGTCGTGACCGCCGGCCAGATCAAGCTGCACAACGGTTCGGTGGTTTTGATCGATAATTCGGTTACGCCGACGGCGGACGCGGCGCCCGTTCCGATCGACCGATAGCGGGCGGTTATCATGAATTTCACCGACATCTTTATTCGCCGGCCAGTCCTCGCCTCGACCATCAGCCTGTTGATCCTCGTTCTCGGCGTGCGCGCCTATTACGCGCTGCCGGTGCTGCAATATCCGCGCACTGAAAATGCGGTGGTGACCGTTACCACGACTTATTACGGCGCCGATCCCGACCTCGTGGCGGGTTTCATCACCACGCCGCTCGAGATTGCGATCGCTCAGGCCTATGGCATCGATTATATGACGTCGACCAGCCAGAGCAGCACCTCGACCATCACGATCTACCTGCGGCTCAACTACGATGCCGACAAGGCCCTTACCGAGATCAACACCAAAATCGCCTCGGTGCTCAATCAGCTGCCCGTCGGAACGCAGCAGCCGGTGCTCACCGTCAAGATCGGTCAAACCATCGACGCGATGTATCTCGGTTTCGACAGCGATACGCTGGCGCCGAACCAGATCACCGACTATCTGACGCGGGTCGTACAGCCCAAGCTGCAGACAGTACCGGGCGTGCAGACCGCGGAACTGCTCGGCCAGAAGGTGTTCGCGCTACGGGCCTGGCTCGATCCGCAGAAGCTCGCGGCGTTTGGGTTGACCGCGACCGACGTCAGCCAGGCATTGACCGCGAACGATTACATCTCCGGCATCGGCACCACCAAAGGCCAGATGGTGCAGGTCAATCTTACGGCGTCGACCGGCCTGCATACCGCGGAAGAATTCCGCAACCTTGTCATCAAGCAGAGCAACGGTGCGGTGGTCCGCTTGAAGGATGTCGCCAACGTCTCGCTAGGCGCCGAGGATTATGAATCCGAGGTCGGGTTCGACGGCAAGCAAGCGGTTTATATCGGCGTCCAGGTCGCGCCCGCGGCCAACCTTCTTGAAGTTGTTCACGGCGTTCGTCGGATCTGGCCCGACATTCACGAGCAATTGCCGCGCGGGCTCGAAGGCGCAATCGTCTACGACTCTACCGAATTCGTAAACGCCGCGATCTACGAGGTCGTGCTGAGCCTGATCGAGGCCCTGGTCATCGTCACCCTGGTCGTGTTCCTGTTCCTTGGCTCGGTGCGGTCGTCGCTGATACCGACTGTCGCCATCCCGCTGTCGCTAGTCGGCACGCTGATCATTCTTCTGGCGCTGGGCTATTCGATCAATCTGCTCACGTTGCTGGCGCTGGTGCTCGCGATCGGACTTGTCGTGGACGACGCGATCATCGTGGTCGAGAACGTCAGCCGCCATCTCGAGGAAGGCGTGGCGCCGATCCCCGCTGCTGTCGCGGCAGCGCGTGAATTGGGCTGGCCGATCATAGCGATGACGGTGGTGTTGGGCGCGGTCTATGTACCTATCGGCTTTCAAAGCGGCCTCACTGGCGCGTTGTTTGCCGAATTCGCATTCGCCCTGGTCGGCGCTGTAACGGTTTCCGGCATTGTCGCGCTGACGCTGTCGCCGATGTTGTGCTCGCGGCTCCTCAAAGCGCCCGACCCTGAACATCGGGGCTGGGAGGAAAAATTCACCTACTACATCGACCGCGGCTTCAATTGGCTGCGGGCTGCATATGAGCGGCGCCTGAACCGGAGCTTGAACTATCTGCCGGTGACGATCGTGTTTGCGCTGGCGGTGCTGTCGAGCATCTACTTTCTGTTCATTACCGCTCACACTGAACTTGCGCCGCAGGAGGACCAGGGCGTAATCCTGTCGCAATCGATTGCGGCGCCAAACGCCACGCTCAAACAGCGGCAGCTTTATTCGCATGAAGTCTATGAGATTTTCATGCACCATCCGGAAACCGAGCACGTTTTCCAGATCGACATGCCCGGCCAATCGATTTCGGGCATGGCGCTAAAGCCGTGGGACGCCCGCTCCAAGTCGACCAACGCTCTGCAGCCGGTGGTGCAACAGGAGCTGAGCAAGATTGCAGGCATTCGGGTGGTCGCCTTTCAGCCGCCGCCGCTGCCGGGCAGCATTGGACTGCCGGTGCAATTTGTGATCGGCACGACGGAGCCGTTCGAGCAGTTGTTCGATGTTGCGCAAAAGTTCCTTCGCGAGGCGCAGCAGAGCGGAAACTTCATCTTTCTCGATTCCGATTTGAAGATCGACAATCCGCAATCGAATATCTCGATTGATCGTGACAAGACCGCGCAGCTCGGGTTGAAAATGAGCGACGTCGGTGGCGCGCTCGCCGCGATGCTCGGCGGCGGCTATATCAACTATTTCAGCATGAGCGGGCGCTCCTACAAAGTCATTCCGCAGGTGCAGCAGCGATTTCGGCTAAATCCCAGGCAGCTGCTCGACTATCACATTCGCACCGCCGACGGGACGCTGGTGCCGCTGTCGACTATCGCGACCGTCACCACCAAAACGGTTCCGGAATCGCTCAATCATTTCCAGCAGCTCAACAGCGCGACCATCCAGGGCGTTGCCATGCCCGGCGTTCCGCAGGGTGACGCGCTTGCCTACCTGCAGAAGCTGGCGGCCCGCATGCTGCCTCGGGACTATTCGATCGATTACGGCGGCTTGAGCCGTCAATACGTTCAGGAGAGCAGCGGTTTCGTCGCCACCTTCGGCTTCGCGCTGATTATCATTTTCCTCGCGCTGGCGGCGTTGTTCGAAAGTTTCCGCGACCCGGTCATCATCCTGGTGTCGGTGCCGATGTCGATCGCCGGCGCGTTGATCTTCGTCAGCCTGGGATTTGGGGGCGCCTCGCTCAACATCTACACCGAGGTCGGACTCGTGACGCTGATGGGCCTG
The DNA here is from genome assembly GCA_963826945.1 of uncultured Alphaproteobacteria bacterium. GTDB lineage: Bacteria > Pseudomonadota > Alphaproteobacteria > Rhizobiales > Xanthobacteraceae > BOG-931. Next base: position 627,717 of record CAWGYY010000004.1, read on the forward strand.
ATCAGCAAACACGGCATCCTGATCGTGCAGTTCGCCAACGATCTGCAGGCTGAAGGCCGCGGCAAGCGCGAAGCGGTTGAGTTGGCCGCCGGGATAAGACTGCGCCCGATCTTGATGACGACGGCGGCGATGGTGCTTGGCGTGGTGCCATTGATTACGGCGGGCGGTGCTGGCGCGGTTTCCCGCGTTCAGATGGGCATCGTCATCGCCGCGGGACTATCCATCGGCACGCTGTTCACACTGTTCGTCGTTCCGGCGGCCTATGTGCTGTTGGCGACCGATCGCGCCAAGCAGAAGGCATTCGCCGCCCAGCAACCCGCACCTGCCGAGTAAGCGAACCGAACCGATGGAAGACTGGAACGCGCGTCAGTATCTCAAGTTCGAGGATGAACGTACCCGGCCGCCGCGCGATCTCCTGGCGCAGGTGCCGCTGCAACGCCCGCGGCTTGCAGTTGATCTTGGTTGCGGGCCGGGCAACTCGACCGAGCTTCTGGTCAAGCGTTTCCCGCAATCCGAAGTTATCGGTCTCGATTCTTCGCCCGACATGCTGCGCAAGGCGCGTGAACGGCTGCCGCAATGCAAATTTGTCGAGGCCGACATTGCGACGTGGACGCCCGAGGAACGCACCGATCTCCTGTTCGCCAACGCTGCCTTACAGTGGGTGCCCAATCATCCCCAGGTGTTGCGGCGACTATTAGAAGCACTGCCAGCCGGGGGTGTGCTTGCGGTGCAAATGCCGGACAACACTGGCGAGCCAGCGAACATGCTGCAGCGTGAACTGGCCGGCAGCGGACCGTGGGCGGCCCAGCTGAAGACGGCCGTTCCCCGCGGTGAAATGTTGCCACCGGACGCCTACTACGACCTGCTCAAGCCGGTTAGTGCGCACTTCGATATTTGGCACACCGTCTACAATCACGCCATGGCGGACCCGCAAGCGATTGTTGAATGGTTCAAGGGTTCTTCGTTGCAGCCTTATTTGTCGCTGCTCGATGCCGGTATGCGCGAACAGTTTCTTGCCGCCTATACAGAAAAAGTTGCCGAAGCCTACCGACCGCGTGTCGATGGCAAGGTGCTGTTGAAATTTCCGCGGCTGTTCATCGTGGCCGTGCGCTAAACTTGCATCAGGCGCACCTTGGCAGTGGACCGCTTAACTCATATCGCCTAATCCCTATACTTAACCTATTGGTAAAGTAATTAGCTGCCGGCGCTGTCGCGTCCGCTGCGTGTTTGCAGGCGCGGGCTGACGGCCGGGCTCAAAAGGGGAGTAGAACATGCCAAACGTGGAAATCATCGGCCCGGCACCATCAACCTACACGCGGGCGGTTCGCATGGTGTGCGAGGAGAAGTCGATCCCGTATGATTTGAAGCAATCGCCGCCGCACTCAACCGACGTCGACGCCATTCATCCGTTCGGCAAGGTTCCGGTGATGCGGCACGGCGATTTCGAGTTGTGCGAGTCGAAGGCAATTGCCACCTATCTCGATCTCGCGTTTCCCGGGAAAAAATTGATCCCAACCGAGCCGCGTCACGCTGCGCTCACCGAACAGTGGGTCTCGCTGGTCAACACCAAGATCGACGGCACCCTGGTTCGCACCTATCTGCTGAACTACATCTTTCCGAAAGGGGCCGATGGTGCGCCGGATCGGAAAACGATCGACGCCGTCGTGCCGGCAGTTACGCAAGAGATTGATCTCCTCGATCGCGCCGTTGCCAAAGCCGGGTACCTTGCCGGCGACAGTTTCACCTTCGCCGACATTAACCTGATGCCGATCCTGGCTTACCTGAAGAATTTTCCCGAATCCGGAAGCGCCATAGCTGCGGCGAAGTCGCTTTCCGCCTACTTCGACCGGCTTTCGGCACGGCCGAGCTTTCAGAATACGGCGCCGCCAAGGCCGCAGGCCAAGGCGTCGTAAGCGATTGCATTCCGTCGTCACTGCGATGACAGTGCGAGGCGATGAAAATCGCCTCGTGCTTTTTTTGTGCCGCCTTGGTCTGCGCACTGGCTTTCGCCGATACCGCATCTGCGGCTGACGCGGCCTTTCAAAGTTGGCTGCAATCGTTGTGGCCACAAGCGCAGGAACTCGGTGTTTCCCGCGCAACGTTCGACGTGGCCACGCGGGGGCTTGAGCCGGATCTGTCCCTGCCCGAACTTGTTCTGCCCGGTCGGCCGGAACAGGCAACGCCCGGCCAGGCGGAATTCGTCCAGACGCCGGCGGATTATCTCAAGGAAACGTCGATCGAGCGCCTAGCAGCAGAAGGCCGCAAGCTCCTCGAACAATACCGAGCACAGCTGACGGCGATCGAGCATCAGTTTGGTGTTCCGCCGACGATCCTGCTCGCGATCTTCGGACGCGAAACCGATTATGGCCATGCGCACAACTCGCGCAACGCCATCCGCGTCCTGGCGACGCAGGCTTATTTCGGCAAACGCAAGGATAAATTCCGCGGTGAATTTCTGCTTGCGCTCAAGATGCTGGAGGATGGCTACGTCAGGCTCGCCGACATGAAGAGTTCGTGGGCGGGCGCCATGGGGCTGACGCAATTCCTGCCGTCGGATTTTTACAAATATGCTGTCGATTTTGACGGCGATGGGCGCCGCGACATCTGGCATTCGGTGCCCGACGCGCTTGCCTCGGCGGCGAAGCAACTCGTTGACAAGGGTTGGCAACGCGGCCTGCGCTGGTCCTACGAAGTGCGCGCGCCTAATAACGTCGATTGCACGATCGGCGTGACGGAAAACACGAGGCCGATCGGCGACTGGCTCAAGCTCGGTTTCGTTCCGGCTTATGGCCGCGAGATCTCACCAACTGAACGCGCCCAGCCGGCGTCGCTTCTGCAGCCGGCCGGCGTTTACGGTCCGGCCTTTCTTGCCACGCCAAACTATTTCGCTATCAAGGAGTACAATTTTTCCGATCTCTACGTTCTCTTTGTCGGTCATCTCAGCGATCGGATGCTCGATCCGCGGCCGTTAGAGACGCCCTGGGGTAAGGTCGCGCAGCTTCCCACGCGGGATCTCGATCGCATGCAGGAAATTCTCACTGCACGCGGCTACTATCATGACAAGATCGACGGCAAGGCGGGGATGAAAACGCGCGCCGCGCTCGGCGAATATCAGAAGCGCAACGGGCTAAAACTCGACTGCTGGCCAACTGCCGCGCTGCTCGCGCACATGGAGCGGTCCGAACACAAATAGGCGTTAAGCGAGAACGGCGAAGCCACGCTCCAGCGTTAACTGGAGCGTGGCTTTGTCCGAACGTAGTTCGATTTTTAGTAGTACCAGCGGCGACCGTACCAGCGGTAAGGACGGTAGCCGTAGTATCCGTAGTACCGGGGGCCCACTCGCGCGCAGCCATAATACCCACAGACCACGGCGGCCTTTTCAACCAGAGCGTTGTCGGCGGCCGCAGCAGCCAGTGCCGACGGCGTCGCAAAAGTCATTGCGCTGGCTTGATTGGCAAATGCTCCGGCAGAGAGAAGGGCAACCCCACCGAGGGCAGCGAGAAGTGTCTTACGCATCGTTGTTCTCCTAAGGAACGATTTCAGTGTTTGAGAGGTAATCTGAAATGGGCTGGACCTCTGTGACCGAGGTCACAGGATGGTTGTTTGATAGGGTTTCTCGATCATTAACAAAGCGAAAGGAACTTTAATCCTCGCCTGGAACGGCGAGTGGCAAACCGTCGTCGCTAGAATAGCCGAGCACACGCGAATAGGTTTTGCTTCTGATCGAACCGGTCACGCCCGGATCGTACGGATGCTGGTAGGCATATCGCGCCCGCGCGCGCTCGGCGACGACTTCGCCGGGAATGGCGGCGGGCTGGCAGATGTGACGCCCGCTTGAGCGGCGCATCAAATCAACGTGGATGTGATTGTAGTGATAGACGTTAGCGCCGGGCGCAAGCACGGTGGTGAATTCGCGGCATGCCGCCAATTGGACGTCGTGCAGAAAGCCTTGTTCCTCCGGCGAACCGCGCCAGCCATATTGCACACTGATCCGGTGGCCGTCCGCGAGCGTAAACTCGGCAATGTCGAGTGCGTTGCCGAAAGCATGCTCGGAAATATGGGCGTTGGGATCGCCGTTCATGCCGCGGCAGGAGTACGCCGAGATTTGTTTGATCTCGACGACAGACTGGCGGAACCAGCGGAGCGCGGCCGGCTGCACCGCTGTAGTGATCCATTGGTCGAGCGCCGAGACAATCGGGCACGCCAGCGTCGCCGCAGGTTTCACTTCGACCGGCCCAACCGCTCCGGTGACCATCGGTGCGCGCGGCGGGCCGAGCGGAACTGACTCCCCTGCGCCGGGTGGCAGTGGCTGGGCGCGTGGTGAGTAAGTCGGCGTCGCAGCACTTTGCTGCGGGTAATTTGGCGGAGGGTAGGCCGGCGGGTAATTCGGCGCCGGATAGCTGCGCGGTGGATACGCCGGCGGCGCGGCGCTTGCCCGTGGGGCGGGTGCGGCGCCGTAAGGCTGTGGCGGACTGGGCTGAAAATCCAAATCGTCTTCTTCCGCTGGCGCGACGCCCGGAGGATAAAGCGACATCGGTGCCCCGGCCTGCTGCGAAGCGGGAGGCGGGTAACTTTGCGCTGCCACCGCGGCAGACTGCGCCGGCAGAGATTGCACCGTACTATATCGAGGCGGCGGCCCATATTGCGGTGCACGGTATTGTGGTTGTCCCGATGGCAACGGACCGTATTGTGGCGGACTGTACTGTGCCTGCGGGGGCGGCGGCAGCGCGTTGGATTGAACTGGCCATCGCGGAGGAAGCGCGGCATCCGGGATTGCGCCGGGTGGACGCAGCGGTTCGTCATCATAGCCGAGCGGCCCGCTTTCTCCCAGAGCCGACACCCGCAACGGATAATCGGCGCCGCACATGCCCGGCCCGGTGATCGCAGAGATGCGGACACGCTCCGGGCTTTCCTTCACCGCGCCGGAATTGAGACAGGCAACTTCGGCCTCGCCGCGCCACGCCTCTCGCTCGCCGCTGAAGTAACGGCTGCAGCCAGCGAGCGCGATCAACGCGGCAACGACGGCGGAGCCCAACAGCAACCACTGAACGCCACGCGACATAATGTGCAGAATGCGAGACAGTCCGTTAAGGACTATTCAATGATGTCGGCGGCTTCGCGCGCGAACGCTACGTTAACCATGCCGCGCCGGTGCGCGGCTCTTGATTGTGCGCCGTCATTTGGGCCACATCGTTAAGGCGACGGGGGGTGGTAATGCACGGCAGGGCGAGATCCATTTTTCCCACTCTCGTCACCGGCGTTGTTGCCTTCGCCGCCAGTGCGGCCGTGATCTATGTGAACATCGGCCTTTACGTTGATTTCGTGCGCCGCGGGTTCTTCGCCTATATCGTCGCTCGGCCGGTCGCCGCGGTGCCGGCCTGCATCGCGTTCCCCTTCGTGCGCGACGCGACGACGCGCGTCGTCGCGCTGATCGAGCGTCACTGATGCTCGCCGCACTCGATCTTGCCCGCCGTATCGAAGCCGGCAAATTGACGCCGCGCGCGGTTGTCGAAATGTGCGCCGAAGCGATCGCTGCCAACGAGCCCAAGATCGGCGCGTTCGTGACGCTTGACCTCGATGCGGCGCGGCGCGCGGCCGATGAGCCCGGCCTCGCCGCGACACCGCTGCGCGGTCTGCCGGTCGGGATCAAGGACATCTACGACACCGCCGATCTGCCGACCCAATATGGCTCGCCGATTTATTCCGGATACCGGCCCCGAGCCAACTCAGCCGCGGTCGCGTTAGTCCGCCGCGCTGGCGGTTTGATTCTCGGCAAGACGGTGACGACCCAATTCGCCTTCATGGTGCCAGCCAGCACGCGCAACCCGCGTAATCTTGCGCATACGCCTGGCGGCTCATCGTCCGGCTCGGCGGCGGCGGTCGCCGCCGGGATGGTGCCGATCGCACTCGGCAGTCAAACTGCCGGTTCTGTGATCCGGCCCGCGGCATTTTGCGGCGTCGCGGGCTTTAAGCCATCGTACCGGCTGATCCCGACTGTCGGCATGAAATGTTTGGCGTGGCATCTCGATACGGTCGGGCTTTACGGAGCCGGAGTTGCGGACGTCGCTTTCGCTGCGGCTGGGATCACCGGCCGCGATTTGCGGGTCGATCGCACAGCGCCGGCGGCGCCGCGAATAGGCTTCGCCCGGACGCATCTCTGGCCGCAAGCAAGCGCCGCGATGCAGGCAGCGGTCGAAACTGCGGCCCGCGCGGCGCAGCGAGCCGGCGCTTCGGTGAGCGAACTGACGCTGCCGCCAATTCTTGAAGAAGCTTATCGCGCGCAGTTCATCATTCAGGACTACGAAGCTTTTCGCGCGTTGGCCTTTGAGTACGACCGCCATCGTGACGAAGTGGCGCAGCAACTGCGCGAGCACCTCGATCGCGCCGCGGCGATCAAAGTTGAAGATTACGATGCGGCGCGCCGGACGGCTTCGCGCGGGCGGCGGGCGCTTGCGGACGCCATGAGCGCGATAGATGTATTGCTGGTGCCGTCGGCGCCTGGCGCAGCGCCGCAGGGGCTCGGCTCGACTGGCGACGCGGCGTTCAATCGGCTATGGACGCTGATGGGCACGCCCTGCGTCAACGTCCCGGGATTGGACGACGGCAACTTGCCGCTGGGCGTTCAGATCGTCGGTCGCTTCGGCGGTGATCGCGAAGCGCTGGAGGCGGCGCTGTTTGTCGAGCGTGCCATCGCGAAACGGTAGCGTGCCGAGCCGCTATTCCGCGGCGCTCCGGACGGCGGCGAGCGGGTCGTAATTGACGATCGGCGCCAGCCATCTCTCGGCTTGCGTGACAGTCCAACCCTTACGCTTCGCGTAATCCTCGACCTGATCGCGTTCGATCTTGCCGACGCCGAAGTAATAGCTGTCCGGGTGGCTGAAATAGAAGCCGCACACTGAAGCGCCGGGCCACATCGCGAAGCTTTCGGTCAGCTGCATGCCGGTATGCCGCTCGCCATCAAGCAGCGCGAATAACATCGCTTTTTCCGTATGATCGGGCTGCGCTGGATAGCCAGGTGCCGGACGAATGCCGCGATATTTTTCGGCGATCAAATCGCCACTCGCGAATTCCTCGTCCGGTGCGTAGGCCCAGAACTCCTTTCGGACGCGCTGGTGCAGATATTCGGCCAGCGCTTCCGCAAGCCGATCGGCGAGCGCTTTGGCCATGATCGCCGAATAGTCATCGTTAGCGTGTTTGAAACGTTCAACGACGGCTTCCTCGCCGATGCCGGCGGTGACGGCGAAGGCGCCGATGTAGTCGGCAAGCCCGCTCGCTCGCGGCGCGATGAAGTCGGCGAGCGCAACGTTGGCGCGACCCTCCCGGCGCGGCAGCTGCTGGCGGAGCGTATGCAGAACGGCAATCGGCATGCTCCGCGCTTCGTTGTTGAACACGAGGATATCGTCGCCCTCGCTGTTTGCCGGCCATAAGCCGATCACTGCATTCGCCCGGAACCAGCGCTCGGCAACGATCCGCCGCAGCATCTCCTGGGCGTCGGCGAACAAGCTGCGTGCGGCGTCGCCAACGGTGGCGTCGTCAAGGATGGCCGGGAACTTGCCGTTGAGTTCCCACGTCGCAAAGAAGGGCGTCCAGTCAATGAAATCCGTGAGTCCGGAAATTGGAATGTCTTGAAGCGGATGCATGCCAAGTTGGCGCGGCACCGGAGGGACGTAAACCCCGGACCAATTGAGCTTCAAAGCATTCTGGCGCGCATCGGCGAGCGGGAGGCGATTTTTGGTCTCTTCGCCGCGGGCGTGCGCTGCGGCAATGCGGGCATATTCGGCGCGGACTTCGGTGACGGTGTGCCCCCGCGTTTCGGGCGAGAGCAACGCTGCGACCACGCCGACTGCGCGGCTTGCATCATTGACATAGACGGTTTGCCCGCGCCGATAGTTCGGATGAATCTTGACCGCGGTGTGGACGCGGCTCGTGGTCGCGCCGCCGATCAGCAACGGCACTTCGAAACCTTGGCGCTCAAGCTCAGAGGCGACATGACACATTTCGTCCAGAGACGGCGTGATGAGGCCGGAAAGGCCGATGATATCGGCGCGTTCGGTGATTGCCGCTTGCAGGATTTTCTCCGCCGGCACCATCACGCCGAGGTCGACGATGTCGTAATTATTGCAGGCAAGGACGACGCCGACGATGTTCTTGCCGATGTCATGCACGTCGCCCTTGACGGTGGCGAGCACGATCTTGCCGTTCGACGACGAATGCGTCCGGCCGTCCCGCTGCTGCTCCATGTAGGGCATCAAATGAGCGACGGCCTGCTTCATCACCCGCGCCGACTTGACGACCTGCGGCAGGAACATGCGGCCCGAGCCGAACAGATCGCCGACGACATTCATGCCGTCCATGAGCGGGCCTTCGATCACGGCGAGCGGGCGCGGTGCTCTCAGGCGCGCCTCTTCGACGTCAGCGGCGATAAAATCAGTGATGCCGTGGACGAGCGCGTGCGACAGTCGCCGCTCGACCGGCCATTCGCGCCACGCCAGATCAGCTTCCTTTTTCTCCTTGCCGTGCCCGCGGTGGCGCTCAGCGAGCGCAAGCAGCTTTTCGGCGGCGTCGGGACGGCGATTGAGCACAACGTCCTCGCACGCAGTTCGCAATTCCGGATCGAGATCGTCATAGACGGCGAGCTGGCCGGCATTGACGATGCCCATGTCCATTCCGGCGGCGATGGCGTGATAGAGAAAGACCGCGTGCATCGCCTCACGGACCAGTTCATTGCCGCGAAATGAGAACGACAAATTCGACACGCCGCCGGAAACGTGGGTGTGCGGCAGGTTCTGCCTGATCCAGCGCGCCGCTTCGATGAAGGCGACGCCGTAGCCGTTGTGCTCTTCCATTCCAGTCGCCACAGCGAAGATGTTCGGGTCGAAGATGATGTCCTGCGGCGGAAAGCCGACCCGGTTGACGAGAATGGCGTAGGCGCGCGCGGCGACGGCAGTCTTGCGCTCGAGCGTGTCGGCTTGGCCGGCCTCGTCGAACGCCATCACGACGACCGCGGCGCCATAACGGCGGACGATCTCGGCGTGGCGGATGAAGGCCTCTTCGCCCTCCTTGAGCGAGATCGAGTTCACCACCGACTTGCCCTGCACGCATTTCAAGCCGGCCTCGATCACGGAGAACTTCGAGGAGTCGATCATCACCGGCACGCGGGCGATGTCCGGCTCGGCGGCAATGAGATTGAGAAAAGTGGTCATCGCCTGCTCGGAATCGAGCAGGCCTTCGTCCATGTTGACGTCGAGAATTTGCGCGCCGTTCTCCACCTGGTCGCGGGCGACCGTGAGCGCTGCGGCATAGTCGCCCGCGGTGATCAGTTTTCGAAAGCGTGCCGAACCGGTGACGTTGGTGCGCTCGCCGACATTCACGAACGGAATCGCCGGCGTCAGCGTGAAGGCTTCGAGGCCGGAGAGCCGCAAGCGCGGTGGGATCGCCGGAATGGGTCGCGGCTTCTTGCCTGCGACAGCCGCGGCGATGGCCCGAATGTGATCTGGCGTGGTGCCGCAACAGCCGCCGACGATATTGACGAGCCCGGCGGCGGCGAACTCGGCAAGCTGGCCGGCCATGGTCTGCGGGCTTTCATCGTAGTGGCCGAATTCGTTGGGCAAGCCGGCGTTGGGATAGGCGCAGATCAGCGTGTCGGCGACCCGGCCCAGTTCGGCGATATGCGCCCGCATCTGGCTGGCGCCAAGGGCGCAATTCAGTCCGATCGAAAGCGGCAGAGCGTGAGCGACGGAATTCCAGAATGCCTCGGGCGTTTGTCCGGAGAGGAGCCGTCCGGCGCGATCGGTGATGGTGCCGGAAATCATCACCGGCAAGGCAATGCCGCGCGCGTTCAAGACTTCGGCGCATGCGAAAATCGCAGCCTTGGCGTTAAGCGTGTCGAAGATCGTTTCGATCAGGAGAATATCGACACCGCCGTCAATCAGGCCTCCAACCTGCTCGGTATAGGCGATGCGCAGCTCGTCAAAGGTGACGGCGCGAAAGCTCGGGTTCAGCACATCTGGCGAGATCGACGCGGTGCGGTTGGTTGGGCCGATGGCGCCGGCGACGAAGCGCGGCCGGCCGTCCTCATCCTGCGCGATGCGGGCAGCTTCGCGCGCGAGCCGCGCTCCTTCCACGTTCAGTTCGTGAGCGATCTCCGCCATACCGTAGTCGGCTTGCGCGATGCGGGTCGAGGAGAACGTGTTGGTGGAGACGATGTCGGCGCCGGCGCGGAAGTAGGCGAGGTGGATCGCGCGTACCGCTTCCGGTCGGCTCAGATTGAGGAGATCGTTGTTGCCGCGCACCTCGCGGTTCCAGGCGTCGAAACGGGCGCCGCGATAACCTTCTTCATCGAGCCCGAGCGCCTGGATCATGGTGCCCATGGCACCGTCAAGGACGAGAATTCGCTCAGCCGCGAGCCGCCGAAGCGTCGTTTCTCTGGTCAGTTCGATCACCGAGGGGTTCACCATTGACTTCAAGCTCGTTCGTTTTGGACATCAGAAAGAGCGCGCGCGGATTGCTCTTTTCCTGGACGCAGCCCGAGCAAATGACAGATCGCGTAGACCAGATCGGCCCGATTCATGGTGTAAAAGTGGAAGTCGGTGACGCCGTGGTCGACCAGATCGAGCACCTGCTCGGCAGCGACCGCAGCGGCGATCAACTTGCGTGTCGCCGCATCGTCTTCAAGGCCGTCGAAACGCGCAGCGAGCCAGTCAGGGACCGAAGCACCGGCGCGTGCCGCGAAACTTTTAGTTTGCTTGAAATTTTGCACCGGGAGAATGCCCGGCACGATCGGGATGTTGATGCCGGCTGCCTGCACGCGATCGAGATAGCGGAGATAAAGGCTGTTCTCGAAAAAGAACTGGGTGATCGCGCGCGTCGCACCGGCATCCACTTTGGCCTTGAGCATATCGATGTCGGCGGCGACGCTGGCGCTGTCGGGGTGCTTTTCCGGATAAGCCGAAACCGAAACCTCGATGTCGGCGATGCGCTTGATCCCGGCGACGAGATCGGCGGCATTGCGATAGCCGCCTGGATGCGGCGCATAAGTGTCGCCAATACCGCCAAGCGGATCGCCGCGCAGCGCGACGATGTGGCGTACGCCTGCCTGTGCATATGCCTCGATCACTGCGTCGACTTCGGTGCGGGTGGCGGCGACGCAAGTCAGATGGGCCGCCGGCGTCAACATCGTCTCAGTAAGAATGCGCTTGACCGTCGCGTGGGTGCGCTCGCGCGTTGACCCGCCGGCGCCGTAGGTGACGGAAACGAAGTGCGGCAGAAGCGGCGCCAGACGCCCGATCGCCTCCCAAAGACCGCGCTCCATGTCGGCAGTCTTGGGCGGAAAGAATTCAAACGAGACGCGGATGGCGCGCTCTGAGCTCGCGTGCGTGAAGCGGCTTAGTCGGCTATCCATTAAGCCACCTCGCGCGACTCTTGTGTGGCGATGGCAATACGCGGGTCACGCCCCAGCCAAAGCGAAACCGCGATTTTGCCCTCCGGTCCCGGTGGCAGCGTTTGCTGGCGGACGAAATCCAGTCCGGCGGCTTCGAGCCACTGCGTCACGGTCTCGGCGGCGAAGCCAAGGCGGCGATGCGCGTGAACGTCGCGCAGGAATTCGAGATCGTGCGGTGCAAAATCAATCACCAGCAGGCGTCCGCCCGGACGCAGCACCCGCGCGGCTTCACGGATCGCGCGACCGCTATCGTCGAGGAAGTGCAGAACCTGATGAATAATGACGACGTCGAATGAATCTCGCGGCAAGGCGAGATCGTAAATGTCGCCGTAGCGCACGCTGCAGTTCTTGAGACCGGCCCGGTCGAGATGCTCGCGGGCCAGCGCCAGCATGTCCAACGACAGATCGAGGCCGAGGCCGCGCTCAATTTTGGCGGCGAAAAGCTCAAGCATGCGCCCGGTGCCGGTGCCGAGATCGAGTAGCGAACGGATCGGCGCTCCGTCGAGCGCCGTGCAAATCGCTTCCTCGACTGCGGCCTCGGCGACGTGCAGTTTGCGGATGCGATCCCACTCCGCGGCATGGCGGCGGAAATAGTTCTGCGCCGCCGCGGTACGGGCAGCCCGCACGGCGGCCAGCCGCTCGCGATCCCGCGCAATGATCGGATCGTCCGGGTCGAGGCGCGCAACCAGGGCCCGGGCAATGTCGGCGGCGCCGCCGCGCTCACCGAGGCGAAAAAACGCCCATGATCCCTCGCGATGCCGCTCCACCAGTCCGGCTTCGGCTAGAAGCCGCAAATGGCGGGAAAGCCGCGGTTGCGATTGGCGCAGGATAGCGGTGAGATCGGTGACGGTCAGCTCAGCCTCGGCAATCAGCATGAGCAGCCGCAGCCGGGTTGCTTCCGCCGCCGCCTTGAGCGTTGCTGTGAGGGCTGAAAAGCCGAGTTGGGCAACATCCATCTAGCGGGCCTTACCGTACATTTTATCGCGACATAAAGATATCTTTATGCGAATAAGATGGCAAGGCCGGTTGGGATAAATCCCACAAGGGGCGAAACGCGGCTGGCTTGCGAAGGCCTTGGCGCGCCCGCAAGCAGCGTGCGAATCTGCGCTCATGTCCGAAGTCAAAGCTGGCAACGAAAGCGACCTGCGCGACGGCGAAATCGCAGTCGAACTGCCGGACCGGTTTGACGCTTCGCTCTATTACATCGGGCGCATTCGCACGCCATGGAAACGGCGCGAAGACTGCCCGAAGAATCCCCGAGAAACCGATGCAGAATGCACAATCGTGCTCGATCCGCGCTGGCTGGAGGGGCTTTCCGGCCTCGAAACCGTCAGCCACGTGGTCGTACTCTACTGGATGGACCACGCGCGGCGCGACCTTGTATTGCAGGCACCCCGGCACTACGCCGAGCGGCGCGGTACGTTCGCACTACGCTCGCCGGTACGTCCAAATCCGATTGCTGTGTCGGTCGCGCGATTGGTTCGGATCGAAGGCAACAGGCTCGCAGTGGTCGGTCTGGATTGCGTCGACGACACACCGCTCCTTGATCTCAAACCGTATTTCGCCTCGACGGACTCCGTGCCCGACGCTTCCGTCGGCTGGCACGCAGGACGAAAAGATTAGCCTCAAAACAGTGGCGGCACCTCGCCGACCCGCAACATGCCCAGATAAATGGAGCCGTCGGCGAACCGCAACGGCAAAACGATCGCCGGCTGTTGGTCGATCAATGACGGCTGCCCCATCTTTTTGAGGTTCTCGACCACGCTGGCATTCGCGGTTTGGCGAAGCGCTCCACCCAATCCTGGCACCAGGCGATCGAGCGCAGCGGCTCCTTGAGCGGCAGCACCGTTCGTACCGGCCAGGCGGTCGATACCTTGGCCGATCAGCCGATCGACGCCGAGCTGCGGTACGAGATATTCGATGCCGACGATGGCCACGCGCACGAGACCGTCGAGCTTACCCTGTGCATTCAGGCTGAGCTTTCCAGCACCAACGACAATGACGTTGGTTTTCGCCAGGCGCAGCGACTTGATTTCGATCCCGCCGTCTGCGGCAGTCTGCATCTCGCGCAACCGCTCGGCCCACGGTTTCGGCGATAAATCCTTGAAGCCGCGCAGCTCGGCGTCGATTTCACCCTCGATGGGCTCGGCAAGCAAGGGATGGAGCATGGGCGCTGTCGCTCCAACCACATGCAAGGTGATTGCGATCACCGGATGGTCGTGTGGCGAACCGCCGATAACACGGCCTTGGAGGTCCACGGTTTTGGCGCCGAATAGCGTGCCGGCGTTAGCCCCGGTGCGGTCGACATGCGATCCGTCCAGCCGAATTGAGACGCCTTCGGGATCTTGTGGCAGCCCATGTACCGTTAGCCGCGCAAGCCTCCAATCCGCGACCCAAGTCGGCGGTTGGCCGGGAATTGCCACTGTCGCAGGGCCGCTGATTTCGCCGACCAGCCGGGTCGGGTGCCAGACCGCTGCGGCAAAGCTGATGAGCTTCGTCTTAACGGCGTACAGCGGCTGGTTGGCTCCGATCTGGGCGGCGGCGTCCACGCAATTTGCTTCGATACGGAACGGAAATCCGCCGATGGATTGTGAGCCGCAGGAGTAGATTCTTCCGGCCGCGGCTTCGCGTTCGACCCAGCCGGCTAGCGTCCGATCGGCGATGGAGGAGGCATAGTACCAGAGCCAGACCCATACGAGCGCCAGCACAATAACAATCGCGATGGGCGCCAGAATCGGCCACCACCGACGCCGGACGCGACGCATGGCAGGCTTGCCCGCCCGCCGTTCCAGCGAGTGCATCATGCTCAGCGGAGATTCACCTGGCATTGTTTCTCTTCGCCTGCCGAGTGCGGCGTTTCAAAGACCGGCCATTGCGCCGCCATGAGCGGATTGTTATGCGCAATCCCATCAGCAGGCGAGCGGAACTTCCAGGCGGAGTCAACGACAGCGATGCAAGGGGTCGACGCGGATAACGGAGAAGATCTCTGGGTGTTCGGTTATGGGTCCCTGATGTGGCGTCCGGGGTTCGACTTCGTCGAGCGGGTGCCGGCGCGGCTGATCGGACTACACCGCGCGCTCTGCGTCTATTCGTTCGTTCATCGCGGTACGCCGGAGCAGCCGGGGCTGGTGCTGGGGCTTGACCGCGGCGGAATGTGCCGCGGGATCGCGTTTCGGGTCACCGCCGCGGCGCGCGCCGCAACGATAGCTTACTTGCGCGCACGCGAGCAGGTTACCACCGTTTATCTGGAAACCGTGCGGCGCATCGAGCTTGAGGAAAACGCCCGGCGCCAGGTGAGGGCGCTCTGCTTCATCGTTGATCGCAGTCACGTACAATATGCCGGGCGGTTGACCCTTGATGAATGTCTGCATCACGTTCGTGCGGGTCACGGCAGTTCCGGCCCCAATCGCGACTACGTCATTGAAACCGTTCGCGCACTGGAAGCGCTGGGCTATCGCGAAGGCGATCTGCACCTCATCGCCGAACGGCTCGGCAATCAGGTCGGCGGTAAATCCGGCATCGGCCGGCAGGCATCAGTGCCGCTCGATTCTTGATTGCTGACCCTCCGCGACGAGCCGCGCGGTGGCTTCCTCCAGAACGGCTTGGAGGCGTGCAAGGAACGCACGTTTGTCGAGACCGGGTTCGATTGGGTCCAGGACCTCGACCAAGACCGTGCCGGGATAGCGGTGCAGTGTGCGGCGCGGCCAGAACAATCCGGAATTGAGCGCAATCGGTACACAGGGCAAACCCATTTTATCATAGAGAAACGCCACACCAGGCAGATAACGCGGCTCAGCGCCAGGGGGACGCCGCGTGCCCTCGGGAAAGATGACGATCTGACGCGCTAGCTGGATCTCGTCTCGCGCTCGCGCCGCCATCCGCGCCATCGCCGCGGCGCGCGCACCCCTGTCGACAGGGATCATGCGTGCTTTGGACGCAAGCCATCCGAACAGAGGAATCCACATCAGTTCGCGCTTAAGAATGTAGGTCGGATCAGGAAGCAGCATGAACAGCGCGAACGTCTCCCACAGCGATTGATGCTTGCAGGCGACCAGATACGCGCCTTGCGGCAGTTTCTCCCGACCGCGCCACTCGACATCGACCCTGCAGACGAGCCGCAGCAGCCAGAGAGTGCTGCGGCTATAGCGCCGCAGCACGCCCAGCATGAAGCGTCGCGGCAGCGCGAGCGTCGGCAGCGCGACGATCATCCGAACGATGATGTTTATATAAAACAGCGCATTAAAGACGAGCGAGCGAACCAATACTGCGGGAGAGTGGGACAAAGCGGCTTGGCTCAATGAAACCGGTCGAGCGAACGAGCGTCGGCAATCCGCGTGATGCTAGCTTCGGCCATCACCGAGTCAAAGCGCATGCGGAGCTTGGCGAAAAGGTATTTGAAATATTCCGACAGCACCAGTTTCGTGGTGCTGCCGTTCGCCCACCAGGGCTCGACGCGCAGGCGGTCCGATACAACAGGGAACGGAATAAGCGTGACGTCCGGAAGCTGGTGCGCGATCTCCGCAAGCGCACGCGGCATGTGATAGGCGGAGGTCACGATGATGAGCGAGTGGAAACCGCGATTGATCGCCCAGTGGCGTGTTTGCACCGCATTGCCGAGTGTATTGATCGCCGAATAATCGAGGTCGACGCAGCAGGCGAGAATGCGGCCGTAGTCGGAGACCTGGCGGGCGATGTCGTTGGTCGTGGTGCCGGGATTGACGCCGGTGATGAGCAGACGCTTGCCGCGATGGGCAGCAAGAAGCTCGAGCGCATCGGACACGCGCGAGGTGCCGCCGGTCAATACCACGATGCCGTCGGCGTTTCGGCTCAGTGCGACTTCCTCGCTTGGCAACAATCGGAGGAAGAACCCGAAGCCAATAACGATTGCGATGCCGGCGAGGATGGCAAGTCTGACGGCAAAATAGGTAATCCGCCGCGTTTCGACCGCGGCCTTAAGGCTAAGCATCGCCGCGCGCGTCCCCCGCGCCAAGTGTCGTTGTGCCGGTCCCCATCGGCCCGTATCATAACAATTCGCGCGGCAAATTGATCCGGTTTCTGCGTTAGTCGATGGCCTTCAAGGTGCGGTTGACGGTGTGGCGGGAGGCGAAAGCCGTGACCAGCGCCATAAGCACGATCAAGAGAAGGATGGCAAAATAGCCGGAAACTCCGGTGGTGAGACTCCCGAATAACGCGGCGATTTCGTCACCGCCGGCGGTTCCCGCCAGCCAGGAATTGGCCGCCTCGACGACGGCGAAGAGCAGGATCGCCGCCCCGCCCCCGATAGCACCGCCCTTGAAGCCCAGGACCAGAAAATGACGCTGGAATTGATCGGCAATGAATGCATCGGTCGCGCCTACGTAATGCAGCACTTCGACGATCGGCCGGTTGGCCGCCATGGTGCCGCGCGTGGCAAACGTCACAGATAGGACGGTTGCCGCCAGCACCAGCGCCAGTACCGCCAGGCCGCCGCCGACAGCGGTCTCGGCCATGGTGCGCATGCGGCTGATCCAGCGGCGATGATCGTCGAGGCTCGCGGTCACCACTTGAGCTGCGAGCGACTGCCGCAACGCCGCCAGATCAGGCCGGGCACCGGCGCCGAGCTTGATGACAATCAGGCGCGGAATCGGGAGATCCTCCAGCGCAAAACCCGAACCAAGCCAGGGTTCGACCAGGCGCGCGGATTCCTCCTTGGTGTAAACCCGCACTTCGGCGGTGCCGACTGTCGCGCGCGCGAGCTCGGCTGCCTTGCGCAAATCCGCCTCGACGTCGCGTCCGGCGGTAGGGCGCACCTGAATGGTGACCTCACGACCCACGTCCGACTGCCAGTCGCTCGCCGCGTTGAGCACCACCATCCCGGCGCCGGTCGTCAGTGCGGCGAGGAAGGTCATGATGGCGACAACGGCGGTCAGAGAGCGCCCGGCGATCGAGTTCTTGGGCACGATCGGCGCTACCGCCGGCATGGAGCGCACAAGTGCGGGAGACGCGTCTAGGTCGTCCCACGGCTCCGCCATGGTTTCGACTGGCTCAATCATAGACATGCAAGCGTCCCTCATGCAGAACCAGCCGGCGCGCGTCGTACTCGTCCATCAGTGCAATGTCGTGGGTGGCGATGACGACTGCGGTGCCGGACTTGTTGAGTTCGATGAACAGCCGGAGCAACCGCTGGCCGAGATTGGGATCGACATTGCCGGTCGGCTCGTCGGCAAGCAAAAGCTGAGGCCGTGCGATCACGGCGCGCGCTATGGCCGCGCGCTGCTTTTCACCGCCAGAGAGGATGGCCGGCAACGCCTCTAACCGCTCGCCGAGCCCCACCCATTGGAGCAGCTCGACAACTTCCGCCCGATAGTCGGCCTCCTGCTTGCCGAGAACACGAAGTGGCAAAGCGACGTTTTCATACGTGGTCATGTGATCGAGGAGTCGAAAATCCTGGAACACGATTCCAATGCGCCGCCGCAGGTTGGCGCGATCATTCTTGCTTAGCGTTGCGGTGTCCTGATCGAACATGCTGATGAGGCCGCGCGTCGGTCGCAGCGACAGCAGCATCAAACGCAGCAACGAGGTCTTGCCGGCGCCCGACGGTCCAGTCAGGAACTGGAACGAATGCCAGTCGATGCCAAAGTTGAGGTCGCGCAAGACCTCCGAACCAAGCCCGTAGCGCAAGCCGACATTCTCGAACCGGATCACGCCATCCTCCGAACGTCCCGGGATACTGGCAAATCTATGATCTAGTGTGGTTTTTTGATGTGAGCTTATCGTGTGAGCTTCCTGGCACAGGTCAGTCGCACTGATTCGCCGTCGTCCAGTGCGCCTCATAGCACGATGCCCGGCGGCGGCCGGCATGGTTTCCAATGCGTTAACGGATCGGACGCTAGGATCGAAGCGGCGAAGCGCGCTTCCTGATTCGTACTATGCTTATTGTCTGCCCATCTTGCGGTACGTCCTATGACGTGAAGTCGGCAAACATGCCGCCGACTGGGCGGCAGGTTCGCTGTCTGCGCTGCCGCACAGTTTGGCACGCGGAGCCGAGTCGCGCGGACAAAGTTCTTGCTGCTGCCGCCGCCATCGGTCCAGACCGTGGTGTCGTGGCGGAGGCCTCAGGTCTTGCGGAACGGGTGGGGTCTCAGGTCGCCTCAGATTCACTTGCGACAGCCGCGGGTGACAACACGCAACCGGCAGAAGATCAAGCGTTCGCTTCGGCAACGACTGGCGAGGGCGACCCGGAAGGGTTTCCAGATGCGCCGGACGACGCTGCGGAAGTGCAAGCGCCACCAATCGCACCAGACGATTTCGAGGGCCGTCCCCCAATCGACATTGACGACGATGATCATGCTGACCACCGCGCCGCGACCGCCGGAAGACATCGAAACAGTGGCTGCGCGGCAGCAGCGGCGCAGCGCAGCGCCTACGGTGCCGCGTTGGCCGCTGTCGCTCTTGCAGACCGGATTACTGGCGCTGGTGCTTGTCGACGTCATTCTTATTGGTTGGCGCCATGACATTGTGCGGCTCCTACCACAAACCGCCTCCTTTTACGCTTTGCTTGGAATGCCGGTGAACCTTCGCGGTCTCGCCTTTGAGGGCATCGCCACGTCGACGGAGCATCACGAGGGCGTGCCGATCCTCGTGGTGGAAGGAAACGTCGTCAACACGGCGCGCAAAGTTGTCGAAATCCCGCGACTGAAATTCATCGTTCGCAACGCCGCCCGGCAGGAGATTTATTCCTGGATCGCTGTTCCATCGCGCCCGTCGTTGACGCCGGGCGAAGCCGTCGCGTTCCATACCCGTCTTGCGTCGCCGCCACCCGACGCGCGTGACGTCATCGTCCGCTTCGTCAACCGCCGCGACATCGTCGCCGGAGCCCGCTAACGCCATGGCGCGAATACTTATCGCCGAAGACGAGGAAGCGCTGCGAGCGCTGTGCGCGCGTGCGCTTATGACCGACGGTCACGAGGTCAAGACCGCATGCGACGGCATCGATGCAATCGACCTGCTCGCGCGCGACAATGGCCGTTTCGATCTCTTGCTTACGGATATCCGCATGCCGATGATGGACGGCATCGCGCTCGCGCTCAGCGCTGCCCGTGATCATCCCGACATTACGATCCTGATGATGACCGGTTACGCCGATCAGAGAGAGCGCGCCCACGGCCTCGACGCCATTATCCACGACGTCATCTCAAAGCCGTTTACGGTTGCGGAGCTGCGCGCCGCGATCAACGAAGCGCTGACGGTTCGCGCGCGCTAGTCGTCGCTGGACACGGCGTACGGCCGCGGCAGCGGCTCGACCGGAAGGTCGGGATGCGGCCGGCCGAAATCGGGGACCGGCGAATCCTGCCCAATCTGCACAATGCCGCGCCGAATAGCGCGCGTACGCGTGAAATGCGCGAACAGGGCTTCGCCGTCGCCGCGGCGAATGGCGCGGGTCAACTGCGAAAGGTCTTCATTGAAGGTGCCCAGCATCTCCAGCACCGCGTCCTTGTTGGCGAGGAAGACATCGCGCCACATGGTCGGATCGGATGCGGCGATCCGGGTAAAATCGCGGAAACCGCCGGCGGAGAACTTGAGCACTTCCGAGCGCGTCACTTCGGCGAGTTCGTCGGCGGTGCCGACGATCGTGTAGGCAATGAGGTGCGGCAGGTGAACTCGTGATCGCCAGGACTAGGTCGTGATGGGCCGCCGGCATGGTTTCGACATTGGCGCCGAGCGCGCTCCAGAACGCGGCGAGCCGTTCTACGGCAGCCATATCGGCGCCTTCAGGCGGCGTCAGGATACACCAGCGGCCAACGAACAGAGTCGCAAAGCCGGCATCGGGACCGGAATGCTCGGTTCCAGCGACCGGATGGGCCGGCACAAAGTGGACTCCCTCGGGCAAATGCGGACCCATCTCCCGCACTACGGCCCCCTTCACCGAGCCGACGTCGGAGACGATCGCTCCGGGCGACAGGTGCGGGCCGATTTCGGCGGCGACTGCGCCGCAAACACCGACCGGAACGCAGACGATGACGAGATCTGCGCCCGCGACCGCGGCGGCGTTGCCTTCGACCACCTGATCGGCGAGGCCAAGTTCGGCGACGCGCCGGCGGGTTGCGGCCGACTGAGCGGTGGCCACGATCTCGCGCACGGCGTTCTGGGCACGCGCGGCGCGAGCGATCGAAGAGCCGATCAGGCCTGCGCCGATCAGCGCGAGGCGATTAAACAAAGGTGCCGATTGCGCCACAACGTCACGCCGCTTTAGCCAAAAATTCGCCGAGTGCGGCGACGACGAGCCGATTGGCTTCCTCCGTGCCGACACTCATTCGCAGCGCGTTTGGCAGCTTGTAGACGCCGACCTGACGCAGAATAAGCCCTCGCGCGGTGAGGAAAGCGTCGGCCTCCTTGGCGGAACGCTCCTTGGCCTCGGGGAAATGAATCAGCAAAAAGTTCGCGACGCTCGGCGTCACTTTAAGGCCGAGTTTCTCGATCTCCTGAGTTAGCCAGGCGAGCCAGCGGACATTGTGTTCTCGCGAACGTTGCTGATGCTCAAAATCTTCGATCGCAGCAACACCTGCAGCGATCGCCGGGGCGTTGACGTTGAAAGGCCCGCGAATGCGATTGATCGCGGCGACCACGTGGGCAGGGCCGAACATCCAACCTAGACGCACCGCCGCCAACCCGTGAATTTTGGAGAAAGTACGGGTCATGACGACATTGTCGCTGGTGGCGACCAACTCGATGCCGGACTCGTAATCGTTCCGCTGCACGTATTCTGCGTAAGCGGCGTCGAGCACGAGGAGCACCTGCGGCGGCAGCCCGCGATGCAGCCGCTTGACCTCGTCGAACGAAATGTAGGTTCCGGTCGGATTGTTCGGATTGGCGAGGAAGACCATTTTGGTCTTCTTCGTCACAGCCGCGAGGATCGCGTCCACATTGGCGGTGTGGTTGGTCTCCGCCGCGACTACCGGCCGTGCGCCGGTGCCCAGCGTGGCGATCGGGTAGACGACGAAGCCGTGTGTGGTGTGGATCGCTTCGTCGCCGTCGGCGAGATAGGCACGCGCCAACAGGTTCAACAAATCGTCGGAGCCGGCGCCACAAACAATACGGTCCGGGTCGAGTCCAAAGACACGTCCGATCGCCTCGCGCAATTCGCTGGCGGATCCATCCGGGTAATCCTGCAAATGCGTGGCGACCGATTGATACGCCGCGATCGCGCGCGGGCTCGGCCCAAGCGGCGTTTCGTTCGAGGATAGCTTGAACACCTTGGCTACGCCGGGCGCGGTGCTCTTGCCGGGCACATAGGCCTCGATATCGAGCACGCCGGCCCGCGGTTGGGGCTGCATGGCTGTCATTGTCTTACTCAGTGGTTTCTCACTCGCCCGAGGAACGGTTAGCTCTGGCGCGGAACCGTATAGCGGGTCGCATGGCTGCCGACGAGGGCCTTCGAGCGGATCGAGGTGCCAACACCAAGCAAGGCGTCGGCGACGGCGCCGATGCGGTCGCGCTCGACGGAAATAAGCAGGGCGGCGCCATCGAAGGCGCGATCGGGGACGGCGATGGCTTCGGCAAGCCCGGCGAGTTTGTCCACGTATGACGCGCTCCATCCGGACACCCGCAAGCTCCAGACTTCAGTTTCCGTCACCATGGCGTCCGCCGCCACCCGCGAGACGACGAAAACCGGCATACCGGCGGGATGATCGGCGCGCTCGACAAAGGGCAGCCGCGCGATGATCTTCGGAGCCGCTTCAAATTCAAGTGCCGTCCACCATGGGCCGGCACCCGCGGTGGCGAAGGCGGGAACGAGGCCGAGATCGCCTTTTGATGCAGTCACCGCCTGGACCACATTCGCCGCTCCCATATGCGGTACGAACGGCACGGTGAAGCCGAAATGAAATCGCGCGGAATCGCGCATCAGCGCATCGCCCGCGGAAAGATCGGCGTGCACCGCGAACGGCGCCTGCACATAAGTGAAGGTCGAAATGATAACGCGCCAGATGCTCTCGGCGGTATCGAGCGGGAGATTGCCGTGATGACGCTTGACGAGCCGGCGCATCATGTCCGCCTCGCGCGCGGGGCGGAACGCCGAGCCGGATTCTTCGGTCTTTTTTACCGCGATCAGCCGGTCGATGATCTCGCCGCGCTCGATCAGAAGCGCGTGCATGGCCTCGTCAATGCGATCGATCTCGCGGCGTAGCTCGGTGAGCGAAGGCTCTGGGCGGTGCGGCGGTTTCATGCTTTGCCCGGGATAATGCCTGAATTGATAGGTGCGGCCGGGGCTGAAAGCAAAGAAAAATCAAACACCAAGCTAAGAAAACATTGACTCCTTTAGCCAGCGGCCTATTTACGCCCCTTTGACCGCCCTTGAGGCGGGCGCAAGAACGTTAAAGTATTAGTCCGGGACGTAACTTATGGCCGAGGCCAGCGCCACGCTCGATCGCGCCGACCGTGCGCGCGAGGCGGATCACCCGCACTCGCTGGTCGTGCGCTTTTCTGCAAACAATCCGTTGCGGCTTGATGCCGGGATTGACTTCAGTCCGTTGCAGATTGCCTACCAGACTTACGGCACGCTCAACGCCGAGCGCAACAATGCCATCCTGATCTGCCATGCGCTGACCGGCGATCAGCACGCGGTCAACGATCATCCGATCACCGGCAAGCCCGGCTGGTGGGAGACCATGGTCGGGCCGGGCCGGCCGATCAACACGGATCGCTATTTCATTATTTGCCCCAATGTCGTCGGCGGCTGCATGGGGACGTCCGGGCCGGCCTCGACCAATCCCGCCACCGGCATGCCGTGGGGCCTCGACTTTCCCGTCATCACCGTGCGCGACATGGTGCGCGCCCAGGCGATGCTGCTGGATTATCTCGGCATTGATTCGTTGTTCGCGGTAGCCGGCGGCTCGATGGGCGGCATGCAGGTGCTGCAATGGGCGGCAAGCTATCCGCATCGCGTGTTCGCGGCGCTTCCGATCGCCGCATCGATGCGCCATTCGGCACAAAACATCGCCTTCCACGAAGTCGGCCGCCAGGCGGTGATGGCGGATCCCGAATGGCGCGGCGGCCGCTACTTTGCTGAAAGCACCAATCCGCGGCGTGGGCTCGCGGTCGCGCGCATGGGCGCGCACATCACTTATCTGTCCGACGCTGCCTTGCACCGAAAATTCGGCCGCCGGTTTCAGGATCGCGAGAACCCGACATTCTCGTTTGATGCCGATTTTCAGGTCGAGTCCTACCTGCGTCACCAGGGGATCACTTTCGTCGAACGCTTCGACGCCAATTCCTATCTCTATCTGACCCGGGCGATGGACTATTTTGATCTTGCCGCCGATTACGACGGCGTCGCCGCCAACGCCTTCCGCGGCGCGCCGACGCGCTTCTGCGTGATTTCTTTCACCAGCGACTGGCTGTTCCCGACGCCGGAATCGCGCGCTACGGTGCATGCGCTGAATGCGGCAGGCGCCCGGGTCTCGTTCGCCGAAATCACGACGGACAAGGGCCACGACGCCTTCCTGCTCGACGAGCCGGAATTGTTTACAATCGTCCGCGGCTTCCTCGATGGTGCGGCGACAGCGCGCGGCTTGCCGCCGGCGCGGAGATAGCGATGCTGACCCGGCTCAAGCACGACCTCACCATGGCGGAAGCCGCGCGCGGGCCAGGCGGCTCGCGCGTCGACCTCCTGGTCGTCGCCGCCATGGTGGAGCCCGGTGCGCGGGTGCTCGACGTCGGCTGTGGCGATGGCGAACTGTTGCGTCTGCTGGAGACGCGCGGCGTCGACGGCCGCGGCATCGAGCTGTCACGTGAGGGCGTGAACGAATGCGTCGCTAAGGGACTCGCGGTGGTACAGGGCGACGCCGACACGGACCTCGTGGACTATCCCGACGATGCCTTCGACTTCGTCATCCTGTCGCAGACCTTGCAGGCGACCCGTCAGCCGCGCGTCGTGCTTGAACATATGCTGCGCATCGGCCGATACGCGATCGTCTCGTTTCCGAATTTCGGGCACTGGCGAATCCGCCTGCAAGTCGCGCTCGGCGGTCACATGCCGCACACCGACAATTTGCCCTACGCCTGGTATGAGACGCCCAACATCCACTTCTGCAGCATCAAAGATTTCCGCCAGCTGTGCCGCGTCGCCGGCGCCAAGATTGAAGAAGCGGTATCACTTAACGCCTGGGGCAGCCGGATGCGGCTGAAAATGCCGTGGTGGTTCTGGAACCTGTTCGGCGAGCAGGCGGTGTTCTTGCTCAGTCGCCGAGGGTAATCTCGTTATTGGCAGGGCCCGTAGCTCAATGGTCAGAGCCAGCGGCTCATAACCGCTTGGTTGGAGGTTCGAGTCCTCCCGGGCCCACCATATAATAAAATCAATGGCTTACCTGGACCATTGGCGACATTGGCGGCAGCAATTGGCGACAGTCGCGAATAGCGAAAAGCGTGGACCATTGCAGCAGATCTTGCGATTGATGAAGTCCATTGCTTTCCTCATAACCGCCGCGTGGCGTCGGAATCACACGACCACGCGGCACGGGTTCTCGATTCTCGCGCGTTGCCCACTGGCAACCGGAAGGTGGGGCAGCGGGCTGCAAGACAGAAACACTAACGCGGGTCCACCAGCGCTCGAGCGTATACTCACCGCGGACTGCGAAAGCAACGCGATGGCTCGTCATTGAAATTGTCCGCCAGCCAACATCCGACGAAACATGGCCGCAGCACTCGTGTCGAGCGGCACATAACCCGGAATTATCTATAACCGGAATGCGAGAGCTTTAGCTGCCAAGCAGCGCCTTGGCGTTGGCCGAATTCCGTGATTCTTATTCTGCTTAGGCAGCGGAGGCAGTCTAAAGCAGCGTAGAGTCCCCCGCCGCTGCGCGCAACAGCCCGGCGATCAACCGGCGACCCCGTATCTCGCTGCGCCGGCGACCGCCGACATCATCATCGGCCCCACTCGCCCGAACTCCATCGATCGCCACCAACCGCAATCACTAAAATGGAATCGGCGCCGGCAGCAGGTGTCGTTCGGCGCGCGGCCGCGCTAAGGGATAAAGACCGCGAGCGCGGCAGCCGGAAATTCGGGAGAGAGAGCACGGCGTAGAGCCATTTGGACGCGTAGGGCGATTTTTGTCGAAATAATTGTCCGCGGCGCAGTCTCTCAGACGTCGTAAGTGCTGAACCGCAGGCCCGGCACTGGCCGTTCCGCGGCGCGTTTCGGCGTGGAGGGAGACTATGGATCAGATCAGAGAACGCATTTCGGTCAACAGCTCACCAATCTTAAGTTGAAAAACGCGCAATTGTGCGGGCCACGCGATTCCGACGATCCTCGTTACAGCCTACCCCGACGACGTTGTCCGCACCCGCGCCCTGACGGATGGGGTCATTTGCCACCTTCGTAAGCCAGTTGAAGAGAGGCATCTCGTAGATTGTATTGTTTTGGCTCTCGAGCGCCCGCGCCCCGTCGTGAATTCATGACTCCCCGTCAGATCGTGACCCTTTGTAATTTATATGGCGTTTAATTCCGATGGCGCGATCCGTGTCATGACGATTGCTGCCATCGATCTTCAGCCATTGATCGATGGAATTCGAAGTGCGACGCAGACTGGTGTCGTAAAAGCAGCATAACACGTGGCCCGACCGACCGACTATGGTTCGGTTCGAGCAAGCCCGGGCGGTCCTCACCGCTTTAGTAAGATTTGCCCAGATTTGGACGGTTTCATTAGGCTTGGCGCGGTAGGCGGCTTAATTATGGCACTTGCCGACAAGGCATACCCCAATTGGAGAACACGTCATGGCAAATCAAGCAGCTGCTAGCAGCTTGGATCCGAAGGTCAAAGATGCGCTCGATCACGTTCGAACGGCCGCACAGGAACTGCATGGAGCGATGAGCGATGCCGCGGCAAAGCGCGCCGGGGCCACGAAGGCTGATCTGGAGGCTTTTGCGCAAAAGGCTAAGGCGGTGACGGAATCGGCCAAAGCCTCCATCAGCTCACAAAACGACGCCGCAAAGAAGCACCTTACGGACGCCGTCACCAAGCTTGAAGCGACACAGAAGCAAATCGCCGAGGGTCTGAAGTCTTCCGGCCAGAAATTCCAGACCTCGGTTTCAAAAGCCGTCGCCGACGCGCGTGCGTCCGTTCAAAAGATCAGCGAAGCCGTTGCTGCAAAGCGTTCGGCTGCGTCCGCCAAGAAGTAGGAGAGTTTCATGCGCAATTACATTGCTGTGGTCTTTAACGACTCACGCAAAGCTTACGAAGGTCTGCATGCTCTGTGGGAGCTCGATCACGCGGCGGAAATCACGGTCCATGGAGCCGCGGTGGTCCATCGTGATTCTCTCGGCGAGATCCAAGTTGACACCAAAGAAACCCATCCCGTTTTAGGTACGGCTGTGGGCGTCGGCATTGGCGCCTTGCTTGGCGCGTTGGCCGGGCCCGCGGGTGCCGCCGCTGGTGCCGCCGGAGGCGCGGCTATCGGTGCTGCATCGGGCGCCGCAGTTGGCGGCCTCGTCGATCTGGATCGTGCGGACACTCGCGATCAAGCGGCGAGCGAAACGCGGTTCGTACTCGGTATTGGTGAATCTGCCGTCATCGCTGAGGTAAGTGAGGACTGGACCAGGCCGATCGATACGCGAATGCGCGAGCTAGGCGGAGTCGTCTATCGGCGAGCTAAGAGCGATATAGAAAACGATGCATGGTTCGGCGAGTACAGCGGCTATCTCTATCCTTACGAGTACGTCCCGAGCAGTAGCTATTACCGTTG
The DNA here is from genome assembly GCA_963826945.1 of uncultured Alphaproteobacteria bacterium. Lineage (GTDB taxonomy): Bacteria > Pseudomonadota > Alphaproteobacteria > Rhizobiales > Xanthobacteraceae > BOG-931. The sequence goes on from CAWGYY010000004.1 coordinate 654,874, forward strand.
GTAAAGGAGCAGGGATTTGCTCGAATGGTACACCGAGCGCGGAAACTTGCCGCGCTCGGTCTCATTTCGATCATTGCGGCGGATTGAAACGCGACCACAACCGTCTCCACGCAGGGGAGGATTATAAAATGTCGTCTCGCGCGGACCTCGACAATGATCTTGAAAAACTAACGGCAGACGCGACGCAAATGGCGGATGAAAATGCCAGATTGCGGAAGATCAATGCTCAAATGCTCGCCGCTCTTCAGTATGTGTTGCCACTCCTTCGGGACGGGCTTCCCGCGACCGTCAACTTTGATTGGACAATGGACGCCATCGCCAAAATCCAGAACGCCATGGCCGAAGCAGAACGCGATCTCTGAATATCGGCCCGAACTCCGTTTCCGCCAAGACATTGGTGCCATTGAACCAGACAAATGTGGGCGGTGGAGGTCCTCTAAACGAATCGATCATTGATCGAGCCCAGCGATAATAGCTCCGATCGTTTTGCGATTGCATATTTGGGGGTCGATTGACGGGCGCGCCTCGCTCTTTGGCCCTTGAACTGCGGGATTTCCAACGCGAGCTTGCGCGCGCGGACGATCATACGCCGAGCACCTTCCTCACCGGTCATGCCGACGTTCCGATGGCAATCCAGGCCATGAAGGCGGGCGCGGTGGAATTTTTGACGAAACCCTATCGCGACCAGGCTTTGCTCGAGGCCGTGTTGCTGGCAATCGAAATCGATCGCGCTCGACCAGCAAGCGACGATAAGTTTTCCGAATTTCAGCGACGATATCTGGTCAACATTCCAGGGCGAGGATACTGTTTCGTCGCACCGGTTAAGGTGTCGGAAGAACCCAAGTCTTTGGCTCCAGCAGTTCGGAGGCGCTCAGCTTCCCGTCTGTTCAACTGTTCGTCGAGAGCGCCGCGGAAGCGATCAACGAGTTTGTGCTTAGCGACGAGGATGCCCCGGTCGTCGCTGAGATCTGCTCCAAGTTGGATGGTACCCGCTCGCGATAAAGTTGGTGGCCGCCGCCGTTGATCTCTTCGGGGTTTCGGCCCTCGCGACGCGCCTCGCGGATCCATTGCGGCTTCTCACAAGCCGTTGCCGCAATACCCCATCACGGCACCAGAGCATGACCGCAGCGCTCGATTGGAGCTACCAGTTGCTCTCCGAACCCGAGCGGTCGCTCTTGCGTCGCCTCGCCCTCTTCAGTGGCGGCTTTTCGGTAGCAGCTGCAAGCGCGGTAGCGGCTGACGAGATCGCTGCGCTGGACGTTCTCGCTTGTTTGGCAAACCTGGTCAGCAAATCGATTGTCGATGCGGGTCTCAGTGGCTCGACTGTGTGCTATCGACTGCCTCTGATCACCCGTGCTTACGCGCTCGAGAAGCTCGTGGAAAGCGGTGAATTCGAGCAGGTCCGCGAAGCGATCAAGCAGGCCGAACAATCTATTGCCGACTGCGCCGATGGCCTAAAGTGGTGTGCGTGGTCCGCTTCGGCGAAAAAATAGCAAATCAAAGAACCGTAAAGCAGCTTAGCAAGCAAGCGATTGTAGGCAACCAAGACCGGACCGCTAGCAATTTAGTGAAGCCGAAGAAACGGTGTGCTGCGTGTGATCTTCAAATTTGTGCCTTCAGTGGCCGACGTTGGGCGCGGAGACCGGCGGGACAGGCGCACGTAACCTTGGGCAACGGTTTGTCATCTGCGTCGGCGACGACATTAGATAGTCCTGGACGCCATTGCGCTTGACCGGCTCGACGATTCCAGGCGCGGATTGCATTACTCGGAAATCATAGCCAACGCCTCCACATGATCCAGTCCGGACCGCTTTAGTAAGATTTGCCCAGATTTGGACGGTTTCATTAGGCTTGGCGCGGTAGGCGGCTTAATTATGGCACTTGCCGACAAGGCATACCCCAATTGGAGAACACGTCATGGCAAATCAAGCAGCTGCTAGCAGCTTGGATCCGAAGGTCAAAGATGCGCTCGATCACGTTCGAACGGCCGCACAGGAACTGCATGGAGCGATGAGCGATGCCGCGGCAAAGCGCGCCGGGGCCACGAAGGCTGATCTGGAGGCTTTTGCGCAAAAGGCTAAGGCGGTGACGGAATCGGCCAAAGCCTCCATCAGCTCACAAAACGACGCCGCAAAGAAGCACCTTACGGACGCCGTCACCAAGCTTGAAGCGACACAGAAGCAAATCGCCGAGGGTCTGAAGTCTTCCGGCCAGAAATTCCAGACCTCGGTTTCAAAAGCCGTCGCCGACGCGCGTGCGTCCGTTCAAAAGATCAGCGAAGCCGTTGCTGCAAAGCGTTCGGCTGCGTCCGCCAAGAAGTAGGAGAGTTTCATGCGCAATTACATTGCTGTGGTCTTTAATGACACACGCAAGGCTTATGAAGGTTTGCATGCGCTCTGGCAACTTGATGATGCCGCGGAAGTCACGGTCCACGGTACCGCGGTGGTCCATCGTGACGAGCTCGGCCAGGTCCAAGTCGATACCAAGGAGACGCACCCCGTTTTAGGTACGGCTGTGGGCGTCGGCATGGGCGCCTTGCTTGGCGCGCTGGCCGGACCTGCGGGTGCCGCGGTTGGTGCCGCTGGCGGAGCAGCCATCGGTGCCGCAACGGGCGGCGTGGTTGGCGGCGCTGTGGATCTGAGCCGCTCGGACACGCGCCATCAAGCGGTGACCGAGACTCGGTTCGTTCTCGGCGATGGCCAATCGGCCGTCATTGCAGACGTGAGCGAAGACTGGACGTCGCCGATCGATACGCGGATGCACAACCTTGGCGGCGTTGTCTATCGGCGAGCCAAGAGTGATCTAGAAAACGACGCATGGTTCGACGACTATTATATTCCGAGTTCCTATCTCTATCCTTACGAGTACATCCCGAGCAGCTATCTCTGATGGTAGCTCGCAAGGCCGTTCAAATATTATGACGAGCGCGGTTACTTGCCGCGCTCGGCTCATCTTGATAGCGGGTTGGCCGACATCACGGGCGGGCATGGAGGTTGTTTGCGTGGAACTTAAATCCGCGCTTCCAGGAATTCCGTGACAAGAACTAACTGACGACAAGGTCGCATGTGAACCTCGGGCTTTCAAATGGCGTCTAAAATTGAGTTAAAACTCGCTATCGATCCAATTGATATTTCCCGATTGCGACACAGTCTTTCTTCAATGGTCACGAAGCGGCGCCATAATCGACCCCGCCGTTTCGTCAGCACTTACTTCGACACTGAAAGTGGCACATCCTGGTCGACACACTGGGCCTCTTGTTGAACGTCGTCGTTCAAAATCCCGCTGGTGTCCAGGACCGTGATGGGGCATACCACTTGCTCGCGTCGAGCGGACGATGTTCCGTTCATCGAACGATCTTTGCTGATGGCGGACACGCATGTCATAAATGGCGCTGACCGTGCGGCATACCGATACTTGGAATTTGCAAATCTCAAGCGATCGGACATTGCTGGTTTCGCGGTCCTGCCGGGCAAACGCGTGGATTGTCGAAAGGGCGTTATGCTGGATCAGTCTGCAATCGCGGGGATGCTGTGCGACACGCGACTTTAGAAAGAGCGATATATCTACAACCTCGCTGCATTCATTCGAATCGCCAAAATGATCCGCCCATGCACGGCGACTCGATGAAACCCTCGCCATCGATTAAACTGCCCGTGAAGGGCTTGTCTAAAGAAATCTGGCGGCGAGAGCTTGGGAAAGAATGATTTGCCGATATTTGCAAGGATTTACTGGGCTTGGGGAGAAAGCAGCGCAATGTTTATGAAGTTCTAATTGGTGCCGTTACTGCAACGGGTCTGGCTGGATCAACTCAACCCCACAAGTAGGAGAGTTCTATGCACAATTATGTGGCCGTGGTTTTTGATAACTCAAGCAAAGCTTACGAAGCCCTGCAAGCGCTCTGGGACCTAGACCACGCCGAAGAAATCACCGTACACGGAACTACGGTGGTCCATCGTGACGAGCTGGGCCAGTTCCACGTCGATACCAAGGAGAGCCACCCCGCCGTGGCCACTGCGGTTGGCGTGGGCATTGGCGCCTTGCTGGGTGCTCTAGCGGGACCGGCGGGCGCAGCGATTGGTGCCGCAGGCGGAGCGGGTATTGGCGCCGCGACGGGAGGCGTGGCTGGCCTTGTAGCGGATACCGGTCGCGCGGACACTCGCCAGGAAGCGCGCATCCAGACGGGGTTCGTTCTTGGCGATGGCCAATCTGCCGTCATCGCGGACGTGAGCGAAGACTGGACGTCTCCGATCGATACGCGGATGAAAAGCCTTGGCGGAGTTGTATATCGGCGCGCCAGGAGCGATCTAGAAGACGACGTGTGGTACCATGAAAGCTACTACCCGTACGATTACTATCTCTACCCATACGAGTACATCCCGAGCCGCTATCGTGAATGGTAAAGGTTAGTAAGCTCGGGATCGGTTTGCTTGGTCTCACCCGCCGTGGTCCGTCAACCGTCAACGGCGTCGCCTCGATGTTGAACTCGCCCAAGCCATCATTGTCGGGCATTGGGCGGGTTTCTTTTACCATTTGCTGGCGACCTCTTTGAGATGCCGGCTGTCGATTTTCCCACTGACGATAGATGCCTTGACCACTCGCGTCTGGAGAGTTGCCTATCTCGCATGGCGTTTCCCTGACGCCCCGTTATTGGGTCGTGGCGCGCTCAATCCCCCAAAAAGAAAAAAGCGATGTTGTCGATCAGGCCGCGGTGAGAGCACCATCGACCGTGTAAAAGCCGCCATTGCAATAGCTGGCTTCGTCAGAGGCGAGGAACGCAACGAGGGCCGGCCACCTCTTCCGGTGTGCCGTATCGAACTTGCTCTGAGCCCCGAAAACTGGACCGTTTTTGGTTAGAGTTTTCCGCGGTGATTCCCTGGCTGGGAGGAGCGGAGCAAGGATGAAGGCCTCGAAGTTTTCGGACGCCCAGAAGGCGTTCATTTTGAAGCAGGGTAGACGAAGGGCTGCCGGTAGCGGACATATGCCGCAAGGCCGGGATCAGTCAGGCGACCTACTTCAACTGGAAGAAGCGGTACGATGGACTGCTGCCGACGGAGCTGCGGCGGCTCAAGCAACTCGAGGACGAGAACGGCAAGCTGAAGAAGCTGGTTGCCGATCTGAGCCTGGACAGAGAGATGCTTCAGGACGTGATCCGCCGAAAACTTTGAGGCCTGTCCGGAAGCGTAAGCTGGTTGACGAGACGCGTGGCGAGTGGGGTGTATCGATCCGTCGAGCGTGTCGTGTGTTGTTGGTCGATCCCTCCACCTATCATTACAAGTCTCGTCGCGCCGGACAGGCCGGCCTCGAACAACGCATCAGAGAGATTTGTCAGACGCGGGTGCGTTATGGCTACCGGCGTGTTCACGTGCTGCTGCGTCGCGACGGCTGGCGCATCAACCAGAAAAAGACGCGCCGGATCTATCGTGAGTTAGGCCTGCAATTGCGCAACAAAACGCCGAAGCGTCGGGTCAAGGCGAAGCTACGCGACGATCGACGCAACGCCACTCGACCGAACGAGACCTGGGCGATGGACTTCGTACATGATCAACTCGCGACCGGCACGAAGCTGCGGGTGCTGACGATCGTCGACACGTTCTCACGCTTCTCCCCTGCCTTGGAGCCGCGTCTTACCTTCCGCGGCACCGATGTCGTCGATGTGCTTGGAAAGAGTTGGGCGAGAGATTGGGCTGCCGGTAAGCATCCGCGTTGACCAGGGCACCGAGTTCGTATCACGCGATTTGGATCTGTGGGCCTACCAGCGCGGCGTCACACTCGACTTCTCCAGACCAGGAAAGCCCACGGACAACGCATTCATCGAAGCCTTCAACGGCCGCTTTCGGGCGGAGTGCCTGAACGCGCACTGGTTCCTGAGCCTTGCAGATGCCCGAGAAAAGATGGAGGATTGGCGCAAGTACTACAACGAAGAACGCCCGCATGGGGCGATCGGCCAGAACACGCCGATTATGTTGCTCAATCACGTCGGCGCAGCCAGCCCGCCGTCGTGAAAAAAGCCGGAAAACTCTAGCCTCCGGCGATCCAAAGTTGGGTCTCAGAGCAAAACTGGAACAGACTCTCCTTATGAACGAGGGCAAGTTGGGGAGCAGGTCACGACCGGCCGGCACAGCGGCAGCAAGTTTGTCGTGCGCCTCCCTGGCATCCGGTGGCTGCCCGCTATTGATTGCCTGCATCATGCGGCTTTCGATTGGCCCCGGGGTTGACGCAGTTCACCCGCACACCTTTTGGCGCTGCTTCGGTCGCGGCGACGCGGGTAATGCCAATGATGGCGTGTTTGGTGCCTTCGAACGAGTTGTACTCGTTCGGATGATCCTCGACCTGGACAGCCGCCGTTTTTCGTTGGGATCGAGACTTGGGCCGCGGGTCACCGCCCAGCTCTTCATCACGCCGTCAAGTTCAAGCCGCAGATCGTAATGCAGCTGATGCGCCGAGTGTTTTTGAATCACGTAGCGGTAACCTCCGCCCGGGCCCTTTCGGCCTCGCAGCTCCGGCGTCACGCCGAATTGTCGCTTTTTCCGATAGGTTTCGAGGGCCACGAGGGGTCAACTTATGCTTTTGGCGCGTCGACAGTCGGTGCTGGGGGCCACGCCGGACCGCGAAATGGTGACCGCCAGAATCCGCCATCGAAATCTCGAACAGACGATGATCTCTCGGTGAAGGCTCTGGAATGGCTTCTGCAGTGGTGATGATGCCGACGCCACAGCCAACTCAAGTGAAACCGACCAAATCTTAGCAAATAGTTCTGAAGCGAATTTAACTATGGAGCTTCGCTCATCCGACATAAGATACTGAAGCTTATATCTCAATCGACGTGAAATCGCGCTAATCAGTGCGTCTACCCGGGGATGCGGCTGAATAAAATTCATTGAGATTTGGCTTAAATCGACGCACGGTTGTGACAAGATGCTTCTATCGAAATGATGGCTCGCCTGGCAGGCCAAAACGCCGCCCCAGAGGCTTTACAAAGATTTACTAGGATTTGGCTGGCTTAACTCGCCGTCGCATGGACGCGCTTTGTAGATGGTGGCGTGCATTGCCGACCAAGACGCGCTGGCTCATCTCGTTAGGTCGAGTTGGCCATTCATGCCAATCGAGGGAGGCTCCCTCGGTAGTTGGTCAAGCCCATTGACCATCGCTGGCGGCGAGGGGCGGGCGTCCGTCCCGCTACTTGCTAATCATCTTCTCGAACGAGGTCTGACATGGAACGCGAAACCTTGCATCAACCGCTGCGGGACATGCTGCTGTCTCACCTGTTCGAAGAACGCGCTGCAGAGGAATACACTAAGGGCAACATCATTGGCTTCCTGCGTCAGAGGCCATCGGCGCCGGTGTTATCAATGCCGCCACGCCCTCGGATTACATCGTCACCGTCCATCGGCGGCGCCTTATTCGGCAATTCGGCTGATTTCCTCAACCAAGATAACGAAACTGAGTTCGCTGAAAAAGATGAGTGTGCCAACGACAGAATGAATGGAGCTCGCCATGACATTTGATTTCTCATCGCTCTTTGGGCTTTTTTTCGTAATCATGCTGCTGCAGCCTCTACTTGTGGGGCGATGGTATACCGTGCGACGCGCACAAGCGATCCGCGCGATTGAAAGGTCGCACGCGTCCCGTGTAATTACGATGATCCATCGTCAGGAGAAGCGCAGCCTTTTCGGCTTTGTCGTCTCGCGGCACATCGATATGGAGGATGCCCAGACGATCATTGTAGCGATTAAAGATACGCCGGACGATATGCCGATCGATCTCGTGATCCACACGCCCGGCGGCATTGTGCTGGCAGCAATGCAGATCGCCCGAGCCGTACAAGCACGTAAAGCCAAAGTGACCGTCTATGTTCCGGTCTACGCTATGTCTGGCGGAACGCTGATTGCACTCGCCGCTGACGAGATTGTGCTTGGCGAGTTTTCCGTGCTCGGTCCGATCGATCCGCAGATGGCCGGGTTACCGGCCGCGAGTCTCGTCAAAGCCCGCGACTCAAAGCCCATTGAGCGCGTCTCCGACCTCACATTGGTTCTTGCCGATGTGGGGGAAAAGGCTCTCGCCCAGGTCAAGCAAGGGGCAATAGAGCTATTGACACCACGGATGGAGCAGGCGGCCGCGGAGATGCTTGCGGCAAAACTTACGGGGGGACATTGGACGCATGATTACGCGCTTACCGCCAGTGAAGCATCCGCGCTGGGCCTCCCGGTCAAAGTCGATATGCCACTTCAGGTAATGAAGCTTATGACGCTGTATCCGCAGCCAATTCAGCAATCCGGAGTTGAGTTTCTACCTCTCGAGATTCCGCGTCAGCGGCGGGTTTGACGGCTCGCTGCTGGATAAGGGCGCAAAACCAGCGCTGGGGTGCAGAAAGCGGGCATGCGCATCGCACAAAGCCTTCCCATTCCAAGGGAAGGCTTTGTGCGAAATGAAGGAGTCATGACGATTACACAATACCAAGCAGGGTCCACTGGCATAGCTGTCGGCGTGATGCCCGCCACCAAAGCTAAGCGGCCAAAGCGCAAGGTCGACAAGAAAGCAAATAGACGGCAGCGCCTAGAAAGGGCACTCGATGAAAGCTTGAAGGAGACATTCCCCGCTTCTGATGCGGTGGCGCTGACAGAGCCGGCGTCCCCGCGGCCTGACAACAATCGCGAGTGAGCTTGCATCTTGGTGAACATAAGGATGCACGACAGCATCACAGCGCATCTGTGCGAGCACCGCCGCGTCAGCTGCGACGATGACGTTGCGCGGTGAAGGCGGAAATTTCAAAGGCTAATTAAATTCAATACGGCGGGAACGGATGAGATCATCGCGATCGTGCCGAAAAACGCAGCTGTGGCCGACGATGATGCATCCGGATCAAGAGCTGTCAGTATAAAAGAAGAAGCATGAAAAAAGAGTACCGGCCGATGCTCGCCACACTTGTCGATAAGCCGTTCGACAGTGAGGAGTGGGTGTACGAAACCAAGTGGGACGGCTTCCGACTCATCGCCGAGGCGAAGCGCGGCTCGGTGCGGCTCTTTTCCCGTAATGGCATTGAGATGACTACCCGTTACCCCGCTATCGCCCAGGCGCTACGCGCAGTCACAGAACCTTGTGTCATCGACGGCGAGCTGGTGGCGCTTGATGCGACGGGGCGGTCGCGCTTCCAATTGCTGCAGAACGCGCTCCATGGTGAAGAGACAAGGCTGCAGTACTGCGTGTTCGACATTCTCTTCTTTGGACGGCAAGATGTGCGCGGCAGGCCGCTCCTTGAGCGTAAAAGGTTGCTTACGCAGGTGCTACCTCGTACCAGTCTGCTGCGTTACAGCGAACATATCAAAGAAAAAGGGATCGCCCTTTTCAACAAAGCCAAGCGGGCAGGGCTTGAAGGCGTGATGGCCAAGCGCGCGGCCGGCCTTTACTATTCTGGGAAGCGTACGCGGGAGTGGCTCAAGTTCAAGGCGGTGCATGAACAGGAGGTCGTCATTATAGGATATACAGCCCCGCGGCGCTCGCGCCATTATTTCGGCGCGCTCGTGCTCGCCGTGCGCCAAGGCTCACAGTGGTGGTATGTGGGGCACGCGGGAACGGGTTTTGACGAAGAGATGCTTCAATCTCTGTATGAAAAGATGCAGCCTCTAAAGATCAAAGCTAAGCCAGTCGCCGCAAAAGTCAAAGGTGAAGCACAGACCACGTGGCTGCAGCCCCGGCTCGTGGGCGAGGTAAAATTCACCGAATGGACGGACAGTGGCGAGATGCGCCACCCGGTCTTCCTGGGGCTGCGTAGCGATAAAAAAGCGATAGACGTCATCCGCGAAGTACCAACATGAAATTAGAAAACAAAAACTGCGCCCCGTCCGGCCTGGTCTTCTCGAACCTCACGCCTCGATACCAACCAGGTATGGCGGCAGCTGGTGAAAGAACACGAGGACATGGCGACGCTTCAATTGCCGCCTGACAATCACATTGCCTTCCGCGTCGATGCCGTGAACCTGAAAAACTGACTTCGCAATGTCGAGACCAATTGTCGTGATCGCTGGCGACCAGTCGCGAGCCCTTGCGCGTAGAGGGCGAGCGGGTTTACCGGCTTCCTCCGCCGCAAAGCCCGCCGGTCGCGACCGGCATCAGTGCCGAGGAAGCGCTTCGCTTCCCGGCCGTTCAGTTGTTCGTCGAGCGCACCGCAGCGGCGGTTGGGGAGTTTGCGCTCAGCGACGCTGACGCTCCCCTTGTAGCCGATATTTGCCTAAAGCTTGACGGCATTCCACTCGCGTTAGAGTTTGCGCGGCTCGGGTCAACTGCTTTGGCATTGGAGGCCTCGCTGCGCGCCTGGAAACTACACCTGCTTATTAATGGCAGGCGCACTGCGCTCCCGAGGCAACAGACGATGCGCGCTACGCTAGATTGGAGCTATGGCTTGCTTACTGATGCCCAACAGATGATCCTGCGCCGTCTCTCAATCTTCCCGAGCGAGTTTACGCTGGGAGCTGCTGCTGCTGTTGTTTCAGACGATACTTACTCAAGCAGCGAAATCATCGACCAGGTAACAGAACTGATCGCAAAGTCGCTCGTCGTTGCCGAAATGGGTGACCCTGAGCCACGATTACGGCTGCTGCAGACTACGCGTGTGTACGCGCGCGAGAAGCTCACAGAAAGCAGAGAGCACAACGCGGTCGCGCGGCGCCATGCAGAATATATCGGAGGTGATAAGCCGTCATCCCGCCGTCACCGGCGCTCCTCGATTGACCACGGCAGTGGACACGTCGGTCGTGCCGGATGAGCAGGCAGACTATTTGCTGCGATCGCCCTAGCCTGTGGGGTAATCCCGCCTTGGATTGAATTAATTGTACCCGCGAAACTCTATGCCCGCTGTCAATTGCCGACACAAGGGCCCACTCGCGTCACGTCCGAATGCCGAGTATCGTCCGGCTCACCGCGTCTCCAGGCCTGAAGTAATTCCCACGCAATCGCGAGGACAATCGGACCAATGAAAAGACCGATCAGGCCGTGAGCAAGAATGCCGCCGATGACGCCGATGAGGATCACCAGCATCGGCGTTTTCAGCCCATGGGCGAGAACCATTGGGCGCAGAAAATAGTCCAACAGGCTTACCGGCACCATATAGATAGAAAATAGCAAGGCTGCCGATGTGTCCAAAGTCAGCCAGCCCCAAATGATCAGTGGGATCAAGACAATCAACGCACCGATCTGAATTATGCCAAATACCAAGACTAGAAAGCTGAATAAGCCCGCCGCCGGAAATCCGGCCGCGATAAGGCCGATGCCCGCGAGCAAGGCTTGCAGGAACGAAATGCCAATCACGCCGCGCGCCAAGTTGCGGATGGTCGCTCCAGCCAAATCCACGAATTCCGTGCCGTGTTTCGTCGCAATGCGATCCGAAGCCATCTTGAACGAGTTCACCAGCGACGGACCCGGTACAAATAGAAATCCCGATATCGCCACCGCGGCAATGAACTGAAGTATATTAAAGCCCGTACTTCCGGCGGCGCTGAGCAGACTGCTGCCCAGAGGCTTTAGTTGCGGGCTCAGTTCAGTGACGGCGGCCCGGAGATTGGTCGATGCAAGATCCCAAATTTCGTACAGACTTTCGCCGATCAGCGGCCAGTCCTTGATGGCCTGAGGCGGCCGGGGAATCGATATGGAGCCCCCACTAACTTGTTCAACAATGGACCGAAGGCTCGTAATTAGACTGACGCCGAGCCAGGTCGCCGGACCCAGAACAATCATAAGGCTGAGAATCGTAATCAATGCAGCCGCCAGCACACGCGGCAACCGCAGTCTGGAAACGGTCCAATCGAAAATGGGATACAGCGCGACCGCGATAATAATGCTCCAGACAGTGATGAATAGAAACGGCTGGACCAGGAGCACAGACCAGTAAACGAGAATTGCAAGACAGCCGATTTTTATCATCCAATCAACGGATGGCACATTGAACGGCTTCTGATCTTCGGTCACTGCCGGTTATTCGTCGGAACTAGTGTGATACGGAGAGTCCTTCGCCATTGTCGTCTCCCGGTGAGGTTAGCTGCGATTGCATTCTTCAACCCCAATCGAGCGGGATTAGCCCACGACTAGCGTTGTGCAGTTTCTTATGGCTGCATAGCCGGAGAGAGCCGAGTTAAGGTCGCCAAATTCCGATGAATCTTTATTAACCCGCAATCCTAGGCTAGCGCCTTAAGCTTACGACTGAGATGATGCTCGCCAATGCAGGGGAGCATGCCGATCAGGCACGTTGTCGCGGGGTGGCACAAGGCCTGGGCGTGCATTAGTCGGTGTTGCATCCAGCCTCTAGACAAAGGAGACGATTCCGATGACTAGCGAAGATAAAGATTTGGCCGCATTCCGCAGAAAACTTGACCACCTGTCACACCGCCTCGATGCGCGAACGCGACAGTTCGAGCAGGCGGGCGAATTTTTGGATATCCATGAGGCGCTGATAAGTCAAATCCGCCAACGGCACACGACCGGCTTAAAATGAAGGTGGATGCAGCGGCGCGCGAAGGTACAAGCTGGGATCTTGCGAGGGCAGAATTTATCCGCGACCATAGCTCTATTTTCGACGATCTTCTATTAATTGATGAGCGGCTTGATGCCGAAGCTATGAAGAAGCGAGATTCAGAGGAAAAAGTGACTGCTGCGGGCGAGCTTAAAACCGCTCTTTGACGGCAAAGGGAAAGTTTCTGAATTGTCCACCTTGTTGACGCGCTCGCGACACCGGCCACTACCCTGGCTGATATCTCCAAGGCTCGTCCATTTGCGGGTTTTCCCCGCCTGCACGGTATAGTGGCCGCTGGCGTTCCAGTAGCCACAGCAATCGAGCTTTGGAACCGTATGGCCTCTCAACTCGACCGGGAATCGGATTATTGGTGGGCGGTGGTTAGACCTACCGCGACACCTTCTCAATCGCTTCAATAAGCAGATCGAGCTTTTGATTGATCAAGCTCATTTGTATTGCCACTGACTCGGTGGCATTGGCAAGTCGCTGTTCTACCGAGAGCCCTTGAGAAGATCGAAGCTCGGAGTGCCCTATTTTCTTGGCACGTTCTGTGAGTGTTTCAGCCATTAGTCCCTCCCTTACGGTTGACCGCCGAACCGGACCATACCCGACGAAGGCCGGATTGTCTGTCGGGTAGCACCTCTAGTTGGCGGCCTAAGGAAACTTGTTCAAGAGAATTATATCGCCCGCCGCCACCTACCCAAATAAGATCTCTTGAGAAGATTGTTCATCCGAGCTGCGCCACCTCGCCCGAGGCGACCAAGCGTGTTGTCGGCATCGCCGTCATGATGCTGAGCGCGAGGCTCCTATTAGCTCCGATTCCGCTGAGCAACATCCTTCTTGCTCTTCTCATCGCTCTCATCGCACTGGCCTATCTCGAGGAGGACGGAGTAGTGCTCTCGATCGGTCTTCTGGTGGGATTCGTCGTCCTCGCGGTCGACTTGGTTGTTGTCTGGGAGATAATCGACGGCGCAAAACTGATCGGCCGCCTCTGGTAGGGACGCTGTTAAATTTAAGCGACTTTCACATGTGGAAGCAAAGTCGCGCCGTTTGTTTCTAAGGATTTGCGGCTTAAGGACAATCTTTGTCACGAGCCATAAGCAGCAACGCTGCGCGTGATTGTGTTCGTGGGACGCGATCGCAATTGCTCGGACTGCCGGAAATGTTGCCCCTCTTTTAAGAAGAATTTGGACTGATTTGGCAGCCTTTACTCGGCCTTGGGCGCAACCTGACGTAACTAAGGTTCCATCGTATGGGTGGCTGGTAAGGAAAACGCCAACGAGCCGCTCCAGGCCTGGATAGACGGCCGAATCGAGGTTCGCGCGCGCACCGATCTCCAAGCCCGCGATTTCGTATCTGTTGTTCCCGATGGCACGCGTGACTGACCATGAGCTAGTTGCATTCGAGGTGGAGGAGATCTGGGTCAAGGCCGGGACCCCACGGGTCGACTTATCTCCACCGGGTGAGGTCGGTGTCATGGATACGCTGCTGCATGATCGCATTCGCCCCCGTGCGCTCGGCGTCGTTGTACCGGTTCGCAATCGCGAACAGCTCGGCTCATGGAGGACGGATGTCGGCCGCCAACGATGCCGCGCGGGGAACGCGGGAACGAAGCCGGTCGAAGGGTAAACTGCGGGGCGCGAGCGCGCATCGCCAACAATCGAGGGGCAGTATGAACAGGATGTTTTCTTTTACTCGTACCGCCTTGGCGCTCGTGGCCATCGGGTTGACTTTGTCGGGCTGCGGCTACAACGCCATTCCGACGCTCGAGGAAGTGGCCAAGGCGCGCTGGGCAGAGGTAGAGAACCAGTATCAGCGCCGCGCCGATCTCATTCCCAACCTAGTGGCAACCGTCCAAGGTTACGCCGCGCAGGAAAAGTCGGTTCTCACCGCTGTCGTCGAGGCGCGCGCCAAGGCGACCCAGGTCAAGGTCGACGCCTCGCAACTCACCGACCCGGATAAGCTCAAAGCGTTCGAGGATGCGCAGAGCCAGCTCACCGGCGCGCTCGGACGGCTCTTGGCGGTGTCGGAAAGCTATCCTGACCTCAAATCCAACGCGAATTTTTTGGCGCTGCAGTCGCAGCTCGAAGGCACCGAGAACCGCATCGCGGTGGCGCGGCGCGATTACATCGAGGCAGTGCGCGCGTATAATACGGCGTTGCGCACGTTTCCGACCGTCATCTGGGCGAAAACGGTTTTCTCCAGCAACAAGCCGATGGCGGAATTCACGGCAAGCGGAGGCGCGGAGAAACCGCCGCAGGTGAAGTTCTGATGGTGGCACCTTGTCATTGCGAGCCCGCAGCGAAGCGTAGGGCGAAGCAATCCAGTTTTCCCACCCTAGCCCTCCCTCCCTTGCCGGGGAGGGAAGGGCGGGGGAAGGACTTCGGCGCTTCGGGACTTGCAATGACGGAGGCTTTTTTTCCGCAGGTTCTCGCTGTCGCACTCCTTCTCTTCCTCGTCTCAGCGGCCTTCGCGCTCGATTTTCCCACGCTGACCGGCCGCGTGGTCGATCAGGCGGGCGTCATGTCGGCGGAAAGCCGCGCTGACGTGGAGACGAAATCGAAGGAGCTGGAAGACAAATCCGGCATCCAGTTGGTGGTCGCGACGGTGACATCGCTGCAAGGCAGCGAGGTCGAGACCTATGCGAATGAACTGTTCCGGTTCTGGAAGCTCGGCGAGGCGCAGAAGAACAATGGTGTGCTGCTCCTCGTCGCGCCGAACGAGCACAAAGTGCGAATCGAGGTCGGCTATGGCCTCGAGGGCACGCTGACCGATGCGCTGTCTTCGGTGATCATAGCGAACGTGATCGTCCCTCGTTTCAAAGCTAATGATTATTCACGCGGTATCGAGCGCGGCGTCGACGCTATCATCAGCGTGCTCACAACCGACGCGGCCGAATGGCATCAGAAAGCCGATGTCCGTTCCGACGATCGGTCGGGCGCTTTCAACGGCCTGTTTCCCATTCTGTTTTTCTTGCTGATGATTTTCATCATCTGGTACTTGATGCGCAATGCCAGCGGCCCGTCCTCAGGCGACCCCGGAGGCCGACGCGGCGGACCACCGATCTTCATCCCTTACGGAGGGGGCTGGGGCGGCGGCAGTGGCGGCGGTTTCGGCGGTGGGTTTTCCGGCGGCGGCGGCTCGTCGGGCGGCGGCGGAGCCTCGGGGAGCTGGTGATGGCGTTTGGCAAAGAAGATTACGAAGCCGTCGCCGCCACCATTCGCGAGGCGGAGAAACGCACTTGCGGACAGATCGTCTGCGTCTTGGCGCACACATCGTCAAGCTACGCCTACATCCCGATCCTGTGGGCGAGCGCGCTGGCGCTCATTATTCCATGGCCGCTCATCTATTTCACCCAGTGGAGCGTGCAGCGGATTTTCTTGTTGCAGCTCGTCGTTTTCATCGTTGCAGCTCTTGCCTTCTGCTGGATGCCATTGCGCATGGCGCTCGTGCCGCGCCCGGCGCGGCGCGCGCGGGCGCATCGCGCCGCATTCGAACAGTTTGTCGTGCGCCGCATCGCAAACACCGGAAATCGCTGCGGCGTGCTGATATTCGTGTCGCTCGCGGAGCACTATGCGCGGATCATCGCCGACGAAGGGATTGCGCAGAAAGTGCATAATGCAGAGTGGCAAGCCGCGATCGCTTCCTTGACCGGCCACATGCGCGACGGGCGCATTGCCGCCGGGTTCATTGCGGCGATCGAGCGCTGCGGCGACGTGCTCGCGGCCCACGCGCCGCCCGATGGTTCGCCCAACGCATTGCCGGACCGGCTCTACGTGATGTAGCGCATCGCTATGCGGGGCTGCCCCCAACAAGGGAGAGGAAGAATAAAAGAATGAGGATAGCCATGCTGGTGGGGCGTGCCAAGAAGATCAAGGACAACGAATACCGCAGTCCAAATGTCACTGCGCCGACTGCATTCATGGCAGTCTTTGAGCAGATTCTGGCCGAAGCGCAGCCAAGTTCGTCGGCCCAGCAATCATAACCCGATAATCACCTTGCAGCTACTCGGATAGCCTCGGCTGGCGGAGGATCTCGGCGTACATGCTTCCGTCGGGATAACGTTTATCGCAAACTCCATCGTGTCGGCGGATTTTATTTAGTCGCTGCTGATCTCTTTCGCGCCAAGTTTAATCTTAACCTCGCGCCTGAAATGAGTAATCAGCTTTGCATCGCAAACCCAGTCTCGGATTGTCGCTTGATTTGTGGATGTAACTGACAGCAATCTCGATTGAGGCACTAAATCCCTTAGACGATGCCGGGGCGCGGAATTGCTTCCTTGCCTCCGCCTGTGACCAACCTATTCGTGTCAGAGGGGTTATGGGTAGCGCGCAACCCAGCTGTCGCCAACTTTGTCGTAGGAGCGTGTGAACAGAGATTTCTGCGGGCCGATGTTCGTCACCGGTTGAACAGCCAGAACAGGGCGCTGAGCACTATGCTGATGATAAGGCAGGTGACCACCGGAAAATAAAACGTAGCGCCACCGGGTTGAAACACGATATCGCCGGGCAGCCGCCCGAGCCCGATCCGTGACAAGATCGGCCACATGATCCCGGCAACCAAGATCACCAGCCCAAGCCAGATCAGAAAGCGCTGTATGTCCATTGCTAACCTCGCCTCTCGAAGCTGGTGAGATGGCTGCCGAGGATCAAGGCCTGGTTAAGCGTTATCCTGCCGGCGCTGCGCCGCACGAGGTCAGGTTCGCGCGCAAGACGTTGTCGTGTTGCGGAAAAGGAAACTTATCCATGGCGAACATCGATGGAGAATGTGCAGCAATCCTCGGGAATGCGCCGTAGCCAGAGCGAACAGCTCTGTGTGATCCAGCCAGGCCGCTTTCGCAAGATTTGCTGAGATTTGGAAGGCTTGACTAGGCGCGACGCGCGGTAGGCAGCATAACGGTCGGACCGTAAAAACCACAATTAGGAGAGTTCCAATGAAACGGATATTGTCGATTGCCATAGCTGTGGGCTGGCTCTCGCTGAGCGCCACAATGGCATTGGCCTCAGACCGCATCATTGTTGCGACGTTTAGCGACAGCAACAAAGCCTACGATGCAGCAAAAGCGGTCAAGGATCTGAAAGACGCGGGTGGTATCGATTTCAAGCTCAAGACCGGCGTCATAATCGCGAAGGACCAAAACGGAAACGTGTCGGTGCTGGAAAGCAGGAGTCGTCCTCTCTTTGGCGCGGTCGTCGGAACCGCCACCGGCGCCCTGATTGGGCTGATCGCCGGTGCGCCAGGTGCGGCGGTGGGGGCGCTCTTGGGAGCAACTACTGGGCTTGGCGCCGACGTTGTGACCGGCATGCTCGACAGCGAGTTGATCAACTCGGTCCGAGTGAGCATAGTTCCGGGTACGACGGCAATTATTCTCGAGGCCGACGAAGGCAGCACCCGTCCGATCGATGACATCGTGGCTCGCGACGGCGGTCACGTCTATCGTCAGACCTCACGGTGAGACCTCTTGCTCTCGGTGTCAGGGAGACGTCGCAGTCCCGGCGTCTCGCCGTGAGCGGGAGACGCCGGCGAAAGCGACGAGATCGATGATCGTCGGTTGGACGGCGACTGCAACCAGGGTAAGACCAGCGCTTGCGACCGGCTAACCGTCCGGTTTCCATTGTCGGATCCCAAAAGCAAACGGCGTGCCGTCCTACTGATGTATGGGCTACGAGTCAGTTGCGATCCTATCGAGATGACTGGTCTCGTTCACCCGCAGAACTTGAATCCGCCCACCATCCACATCGATTTCGTTGATGCAACAGGGCTCTTGCGAAACTCGCCAATAAGCGGATAGAGGCTGATCGAGGAGCTGGAGCAACAGGGCACAGCTTACACTATCATGGCTAACCAGTACGACCGTATCGTTATCATGTCGCCCAAGATCACATTCACAGCGTAGGGGCTATTCTCGATGAATGTTATGCGGTAAATCGCGATACAGATTGCGCGTCGCTGCGTGCCTCCAGGGCGGTAACGACGACGGCAAAGCCTGAGGCAAACAAGTTGATCCCCACGATGATGCCGAGGGTCCAGGTGGCGCTGACGGGCCAGCTGATGATGATGATTGCGGCAAGAACCAAATCAAAGATGCCGCTCGCAAGCACCCAGCCCCATGATCCAGGTACGGCATCTCGATATGTGAACGACACAATAATTCGGAATACGCCCTCAGCAAGGAAGAATGCAGTGAACACGATTGTGAGCGACATCGCACCTTCGGCAGGCTTCCAAATCAACATGGCTCCAACTACCATGGATAAAATCGCCGTGAGTAACGTCCACAAGAACGCCGGAACATCACGTGTTGCGAACGCGGCAACGACCCCAACGAAACCGCTGATCAGAAGCAACCAGCCGACATAAATGTCGACCGCAATGGTCGCCACGGCTGGTCCAGCTAAGGCGAGAATACTCAGAATGAGCATCGCCACGCCTTGGAAGAAAAGCAGCCTCCAGTGCGCTTGAAGTGTATCTCTGAGTTCATTTTGAATTTCGCTGACGACTTTCCGAGCTCTAGACATCGAAGTGCTCCAATTGGGAGGGCGCGGTTACCTTAGGAATTGCTTGCCACTCCGGTTTGCGCAGCGCGTTTTACGAGTCAGTCAGCGCCTGAAGATCGACGACAGCGATCGTCATCTTTTGAATTTTTGCTTGCGCATTAAGGGCCATATAGATCCCCACTGGCAGCAAATCGACATCTTGGTCCATTTTCCGCAGGGCCAAATTTCCCAGCAAAATAACGTCGTATCTACCGACGACCTCGGTGGTAACGAACAGATCTTTCCTCAGGTCGCCATAGATTAATTGAGGACGCTTTTAGCTTCGCGTTGCCCGTAGACCTCAAGATCGCTGCCAATTCCGTGCAGACCGCTCATCCGGCTAGTGTCGAGCGTGCCTAACTTGAGTGAAAGGACAATATCGTCCGCAAGTAACTCTTTCCAGGTAAGCAGATCCATCCTCGAGGGTTCTCTCGATCAAAAGCTAAGAAGAAAGAGATTTTCGATTTTCAGCTACCGTTGAACGCCAATCGTCGACATGCAAGTAACTTCCAGTTTTGGTTGCACCTCGTGCCCTCGTCGAGGGGTTGCGCACATACCGTGGGCGCCCACGACTGGAGTTGCGATACGCGATAATCGTGCATTACCCGAAGCGAGCTGAGTTAAGTCCACCAAATCCCGATGAATCTTTTCAAGGGATCGCTCATTGACCGAAGATTGAAAGTCTCTCGGAATGCGCGCCCGATTTTGTCTTACAGAATGATAACGCCGTTGTGCGGTGTAACGAAATTTAAGCATGAAAATCCGCTCGAAAGAGCCGCCGGTGTTTTACAAAGATTTGCGGGAATTTGGCAGAGTTCACTTGGCTTAGCGCGATACACGCTGTAACGGATCGCAAGCAAAACCAGGAGAGACGTATTATGGCCAAGAGTATCGATCAGTTCAGCGAGGAGATGCGCACGAAACTTAGCAAAGTGGAAACCGGATTGCACGATTTGAAGGCTAAGATCGACAGCAAAGCCAGCAACGTCGAAAAGGACGCGCGGAATGATCTGATCAAGTCGAGAAGCGTATCGCTCAGGCGCAGACCAAAGTAAGCGCCGCGCGAGCGGAAATGAAGAAGTGGGTTGAGGCTCGTAAGGTCGAGACGAAGGACAAGATCGCCGAATGGAAGAGCAAGCGGGATACAAAGAAGCTGCAAGCCCGTGCTAACATGGCTGATCAGTATGCGGCGGCGGCAAGAACCGTTGCGGCCGCTGCCGTCGACGAGGCGGAACGGGCCTCGGTCGAATCTTGGCTTGCGAATTGGGACGCGAAGTAAGCGGCGGGCGATGAACAGGAGATAAAGCTAAAGAAGAAAGCGCTGCGGCCGAAGATAGAAAAAAAGATAACTGAAAGAACAACAAAAGAACAAAAAAAGAAGGAGCTGTGAAGAACAAGAGAGAAGAAACAGAGACAGCAGAGCTGTGCGCAACAGAAGAAAGACAACGCTAGGAAAGAGAAGAAGAACAACAGAAGAGGCAGAAGGAAGAGATAGAGAAGAACAAGAGACTGGAAAACAACTAGCAAAATAACTGCTAGAGGACGGTAACAGGGGAACAACAACTACTACACGAAGATCAAGACGGAGCGAAAGAACGCACGACTCGGGTAACACAGCTCTATCGACTGCGATAACTACGCGAACACCCACGGCGTGAAACAACACAACGACGACGAAAAAGACGACACGGGAAGGCAGAAGACGACAACTACAGGAAGGAAGACGAAGGCAAGGAGGCTGAGCACTGGGACGAGCTGCAACTAGTCGGCGAAAGAAAAGAAAGAAGCAAAGAATAAAGGGAAAGAGGAAAAAGGAAAGAAAGAAAAAGAAAAGAAAAAAAAAGGCAAGGAAGAAGGCAAAGACGAAACGAAAACAGACGGCTGACCCGGCCAGGCAGACCCGCGCCCAGCCCGGGCCGCGCTCACTCAGCCATTCGTCGAGTTCTTGTTCGTTTCCGGTGTGGTATTTTAAAATTGTAAGAAAGTATAGTCTATAGAGAGAAATAGAAATGACCGATGTGAAATATAACACCACTCACATCACTAATATTAAAAAGATAGAATCGGCCTCGCTGAACAGGGCTACCGGGTGTTCGGCACCGCGTTTCCAAGAGATCGAAGACCTCCGGCATGCGTCGGACGGACTGTGCGACTGACGATCGTCGACGTGACTGACGACTAAGCGGTGCACTCGTGGGCGGAGCAGACCACAGATGAGCTCGGCGACTACGTGCTCGACGTGCTGATCAGCACGCTGGCTCCTCACCCCAGGCTCACTCGAGGTGCTGCCCTCCACGCGATACGCACGAGTTCGAGGTCAACGTGTTCGGCAGCCTGGCGGTCTCAACGCTTCTCCCGCTCTGCGCAGGGCCCGAGGACGGATCGTCGAGATCGGCTCGGCGACGGCAAATCCCCTCTCGTTCACGGTCCGTCCAGCGCCGAAAGCGGCGCTCGAGGCGTTCGCCGACGTCTACCGGGCCGAGCTCAAGCCGTTCGGCGTCCACTTCGTGATCGTGGAGCAGGCACTGGCACGGGCGGCGGCGGCCACCGCCGCGCGCTGCGAAGACAGAACATGACGGCGAGCAGCGCGCGCTCTACGGCGACGCCTTCGCGCGTTCAGCGCCGTTCACGCTGCAAGCAGTGGACTAGACGCCGCCCGCGCTGCCGCCTCTCCAGGTTGCCAGCACAGCCTGCGCCGATCCGCGTACCGATCGGACCGGACGCCGAACAACTCTGAAGGCCGTCCACGAACAGACCGACGAAGGCTCGACCTTCCGCTGCGAGTTGCTGGACTGGGCCATAGTTGTGCGTCTACGCCCTTCAGACCGCTGCCTAATTTTGGTAGGCCGCTGACATGAGGTCCAGAATGACTAAGGTACTCTCCCTATATCCGCGTACGGCCACTGGAGCGCTGGCTCAGGCTGTTGCGGAAGGCGTAGGGACGCGGGCGTCGAAGCTACTCAGCGAGTGCCGGATTGTCCGGAAGAGGTGGCAAGCATCCGGGTTTAAGCTTGATCAGAAGCGCCGATTGCGACAAGCGGAATAGCCGATACGATGCGATCTTTGTGGGTCCGGATTGGTTGGAGTTTTCACCTCGCAGATGCGCATTCTTGATCAACTGGACCGTTGTGGATCAAAGGCGCGCTGTCGGCAGGTGGGCTCGGTGTTTACAGGGTCCGGGACGCACTGGTGGACGATCTCTCTCATGATCCTACGCTCTCCATCCGGTTGATCGTGGTCGGGCTCCCCTACTCTCAAGGGCAGCCATGGATGAGATAGCGGCTGTCGCCTACGGCGCCTACGATCCTAAACCTGACGGCAGCCGCTGCCAGAGAACGACTGCGGGCGCGCGCTTCAGGCCGCCCGTCGCGCAACGCTAGCACTCAGAGCATGATCTGACCCGCGCCGACTGAGGGTCAGCGGGTAGCGCGTCGGCCCTACAAAGGGCGCGCCGTCTCAACCGCGAGGCCCGTCGGCTATGTCCGATAAACACCCCCCCGAGCCCGCGGGCCCAAGCCCGAGAGAGAGAGCGCAGGGACGGCGCGCCCACGAGCGACGCGCGGACGAGGCCCCCGCCGGGAGAGACCCCGAACGCGAGGAGAGCGACCTCGTAAATCGGCTGGTAGAGACAAACACGTCTGATCAAAGTAGAGAGCTCTCGGAATCCTTGTTTCCGGGGCGACTAAGCTTTAGCGCTATTTGGGCTGGCAGGTAGCCATGGCCCACTGCGCGCCTGAGCCCAAAATGCAAACGGGTTAGCAGTGTCAACGAACCGACCAAATACCTCGAATGAGGGCATCGCTTGCAGATTAATCGAAACCTGCTCGGCGTCGGCATTCAGCAACCGGCGGTGACGACCTCAATCTCCAACCCGGACAGACGCGCCGTGTTGTATCATCATCGTTGTGCTGGTCCGGCAAGCCTCCTCTATCAACTCAGAATTTCCCGCTGATCGGCATCGCCGCCGAAATGGCCTTGTCGTCGACGAAACACTATCGCCCGTCTCGCCGGTTATGTAGGTACCGAGCGCAATGCCGGGAGGCGGATCAGAAGAATGTCGCAAGAATGTCGCGCGAATTCGAACGGCCTCCGGGGTGGTATGCTACGGCAACCTGCTCGCCCTTACCGATGATATCGTCGCTGAAGCTTATCCGGCTAGACGTAAGCGGCTCTTTGCGGCGCCTCGAACCAGCGGCAGCCACCGGTAACTGCAGGACAGTAGCTTGCTGACCTTCTGCCAGAATGTCAGCAGATCATCCGACCATCCGGAATTCAGCGCTCGTGATGGGCCACCCGGTTGTCTGGTCGATCTGCCGGAAATCGCCGTTTTGTGCTTGATTACGTTCTTATTCCACGGCCACAGACTCGAAGCTTAACCTCGTTTGCAAGGACAATTCCGTTCCCGGCAGCACACAAACCGCCACGCTTGCATCTTCCGGTGCAGAGAATCCCCGCGTGCCCATGCCAAAGTTGCGGGTGTTGAGCTTGTCGCCAACTTTTGCAGGTCGTGACTTGACGTGGTGAAGGCTGTAATCACACATCATGCGCTCCTTAATTGCCCCCCAAGCAAACTTTAGCTTACCTCTTTCACCGTCTTATGCCATCAGCAAAGCGGTGAGTTGCACTGTCCGAACCTCACGCCTCACTTGCCAACTCACTTTTCGGCGCTCGGACGTAGGAATTGCTCAGATGTATCTTTCGGTAGGCTGAATAGAGTCGCCGATTTTGGATCCGGATTAAATTTGGCAAAAACGTCCGGGTTGTCGCGAAAGTGTTGCTCGAGTGTTTGTATTCTAGTCGTGTTGGCCGGATGATCGGAAAGAAGCTGAGGAATTTGCTTGGGGTCCGCGTTCTGGAAGTCCTGAAACAACCACACCAGGCCCCAGGGGTTATAACCGGCTGCGGCGCAAATATCCGATCCGGTAACATCCGCGCTTGATTCGATGTCGCGCGAGTACGCGAGCGAGTTCAGATCTCCGATCATGGAGACTGCGATTAACTCGGCGAGCCCCGCTGGCAACAATATCAAAGCGCCGATCTCGCGCATTTGAATCCTCTGTTGCTCCTTTAGGCGATTTATGGCGTCGCGGTGAATCGTGTGCGAGACTTCATGGCAGAGGGTTCCCGCCAGTTCCTCGGTGTTCTTTACGAAATACAGCAAAGAGTCCACCACATATACGTTGCCGCCGGGCGTCGCGAATGCGTTGGGCTTGGGCTCGTGGACCAGGATGAACTTGAAAGGATGGGGGTAGCGAGGTTGAGCCACTCGAGAAATTGTTTCAGTCACCGGCCTTAGGCTCTCGTAGAGTGGAGAGAATTCTATAATCTCGCCCTTGTTTCTTAATTCGTTGAAAGCCGCCTGTCCGAGCTCGGTTTCCTGGTCGGTGACTGGCTCAGGACGCGGCGCCTGAGCCATGCATACGACAGAGATCATCGACAGAAAGGGTACTATCCAGATTCCAGGTTTTGTGAATTGTAACCTCGGCATCGTCGGTCTCCTTTAAACGTTGGGCGAAGTATCGCTGTGACGATAGCGATGGCTGGCACTAAGCTCCCGCTCAAACAGATCGCAACATCATTTTGCGGCCAAGCCGAGTGAAACAAACCAAATCTGCGCAAATTGTTATGAAGCGAATTTAAAATGCTCGGGGCTACGTTCCGTAGCGCATTGGCGCCGGTGATCGGCGACTGACATGAGCTGCCTTTCTTCCCGCTGCACTCAGAGAAGCGCCCCGGGAGCGATTGTTATTCTTATACAATCGCAAAAAAGCTGGGACGGCGGTCGCTATTGAAATGCCTTGATAACGGCGTCGAAGTTCACCTTAAGCGACTTATCGTGATGCAGGATCGGAGGAATCTCGCGAGTAATATCGAGTAGCTTATAGACAGCCATTTGTGCCGTCCGAACTGAATACTCGACTGTGAAAACCACATCCTCTGGTATTTCAACGAATTGGCTGATGAAGGCCAAGTTCTTGGAATTATCTGGCACAGGGAGCGGCCTGTCCCCCTTCGTACGGGGCATAAACATGCTTGTGATGTAGGGCATTCGGCAGGGAATGCAGTTTGCCACGGTAAACGTCGTATCGAAATCAAAATTGAGGTGACCGTAAAGCTCTCGCAGGATTTCCCGGCCGGTGCATTCCGACATCGATTTGGCAACGAAATCGCCGGTGCGGTCCGGGTGTAGGGCATATCCCGAGAAGACATAGACGCCCGCGGGCTGGTTTGCGAAGTGTGGCTGATGTGCGAGGACCACCGACATCAACCAGCGCGAGTCCTTGAAGGTGACTAGCCCGCCGGTTCCAGCCTTGTTACCCGAAAAAGCCTCCATCTTATCGAAGAAGACGGAGTCCTTCAGCATCACAGTGAACGATTCCCAGTAAGATTCCTGAACAGATGAGTTGAACGCCGAAGGGTTGCCGAATTCGGGGATGGTTCTTTGCCACCTTCTCCCAAAGTGCCCAGCCGCCACTGTCATTCTTGGTCAAGTGCTCGGGCGCCATGCTCATCGAGCCGAGGCTTGATGCATCTGTCATCGAGGCATTCTGAAAGAAAACAAGGTCATTGCCGCCGACAATGACGGTTTCGGTCTTGCCGTTGTGCCGATACGTCAGTCCAGCAACCGCAACCTTGCCGTCGGCAGTGGCGAGGTCGAGATCGGTGACCGTGCAGCCTTTCATAAAGCGTACATTTCGCTGTTCAAGCCAGCTCTCCAACGGGCGCACGAGGGAATCGTATTGATTGAAAATCGTCCGTTTGACCCCAGCAAGCGTCTCGATGCGACTGAACTTTTTTATGAACCTATGCAGATAGCGCCGGAACTCGACGGCACTGTGCCAAGGCTGAAAGGCAAATGTCGTCGCCGACATGTACCAGAACTTTGTTGTAAAAAATTCGGGCGACAGCCAGTCAGTAATGCGGCTGGCGCCGAGCGCTTCCTCGCTGGCCTCGGCAAGTTTGACGAGCTCAAATCGGTCTTTCATGGTGAACCCCATGGAAGCGACATCAACAATGGCGCGATTCTCATCCACGAGTCGGGCGCGTGAGTGCGCCTTGACCCGCTCGTTGAATTCTATGGTTTCGTCGAAGACTGTTTTTTCGGATCGGCGAGGGAGGGAATCGATTTGAAGAGGCCCCACGTGCATTCGTAGTTGTCGGTCGTCAGCATGCGCCCGCCGCGCATCGAGTATCCGTCCTCGGGGTTACCTGCGCCATCAAGACTGCCGCCTAAGACCGGAGCTGCTTCGTAGATCGATATGTTATTGCCCGGCATACCGCCATCACGCATCATAAACGCTGCCGCAGCCATAGAACCAATTCCGCCCCCACGATGAAGGCTTTTTTGTCTTTTGTTGTCTCAGTCATCTGGTTTGCCTTTTCGCTGCTTTTTCACGACGGCAATTCGCGGCATTGCAAGCCTCGGTCGAAGGGCTAGGTTGACTGGCGACGACTCTCTATGTTGTCGGGACGCTGGCGGTTGTCTAAAGTGATGACACTCCCTTTCAACCAATCCGAGTGAAGCCAACCAAATCCGGGCAAATTGTTCCAAAGTTTTTTCGAAATCCGGAACTGTCCAGCCACGCGCGGCATTCACGATTTGAAGAACTTTAGGCGTGACCGAATTACACCGGCACGTTGGCCGGAGCCAAACCGAGCCGCGAATGGCAGCGGTGAAAGGTGCGACATGACGACCAGCGCTGCATTGGTCTGCCTCGGGCCAGCCGGCAAGGGCGCCCTCGAAGTCCGGCAAGTCCCCCGGCAAAAGCCCGCGCCAAACGAGATCGAGGTCGCGGTCGAAGCGGCGTCGGTCAACCCAATCGATGTGCGACGCAGCGAAGGCTATGGCCGGCGGTTGCTGTCGTTGCTCGGCGCGGCCAAGTTTCCGTTGGTTCTCGGCAATGATTTTGCGGGCACCGTCGCGACCGTGGGAGCGAGGGTGTCGGCGTTTAAGTGCGGTGACCGGGTTTACGGATTGAAGCCTGCGTCTGCCCACGGCACCCACGCCAGTCACGTCGTGGTAAAGGCGGCGCATGTCCTCCGGATTCCTACCGGCGGCGATCCTCAGGCGCTGGCAGCGATCCCGTACAGCTTCGTAACGATGTGGCTGGCGGTGCGCGGGGCCGGACTGACCAGTCACAACGCGGCAGCAAAGAAGGTACTGGTGCATGGAGCGGCCGGCGGGCTCGGGACATTGGCGCTGCAGATGCTGTCTGGGTGGGGTGCCAAAATCACGGCGATCGCGAAGCCCTCTGCCTTCGCCGGATGTTTGGAGGCGGGTGCCGCCGAAGTTCTCGATAGCACCACGCGGCCATTGGCCTCGCTTAGCCGCACATTCGATGCAACGCTTTAACTTCGCCACGTGGGACGATGATCTAGCGCTCATCCGCTGCTTGCGGGATGGCGCTCTGGGGCACGCGACCACGGTGCATCCAATGTCGGGAAATTTAGACAGTTACGGCTGGGTACGCGGTGCGTTCAGGTCTTTCTCGGAAAAGAAAGCTCATCGCGCCGGATTGCCAAAAGGCACCAAGAATTACGCCTGGACGCTTTTCCGGCCTGATGGAGCAGCGCTATCCGAACTGAGCCAACTCGTGGAACAGCGGCGCCTCAGCCTTCCCATCGCCATCTGCAAGCCGCTCCGCGACGCTAATGATGCTTTCGACCACGTCAGGAAAGGACAGCACGGGCGGGCGCTACTCAATCCGTGAGGGTCAAAACTCCGCGTCAGGCGGGCTCAGGCGCTTCGCAGCCGGATCGTGGCGCATAGACCGACGGATACGTGCTGCGTCATTCCCTGTAGCTCATGAGAATGTCTCTTATGGGTCTTTTGCCGAAATTGTGGGCAGTCCGAGACATTTGTCGGCACGGCCGGCCATTCGGCTTCGCGCCGACAGTCGACAAGAGAGCACGAAAGACTTTCAGAAACTTAGCAATCGTCCCAACGTTCCACGTCAAATGAATGGCGCCGCATAGAGCAAGATTCTATTGTCCTTCCTCTGCCCTGATGTTGCTTTCGCGTCACTCGCCGACATCAAAGTCGACTTGCGTCAATTCCGCTTTGCCCCAGAAAGCGGACTTAAATCGGACGTCGCGCGAGGTCTGCCTTGTGTTGCAAAAGTCCGCGCTCACCCGCCCGATCGGGGAAAATGGGCAATAATAGAATCCGAAGGGGCGGATTTGTGAATCAATTTTCTCTGTAGAGGCCTAATCCGTAAATAATGTTCTTCGCCCCGGGACCAAAAATCGTTTTGCAACACTATCTGCCAAAACCGGAAGCCGGCCCGTTTATTCACTCGATCACGCGGGATTGCTTGGACTACGTCATTCTGTTTAGCGAACGGCATCTTTGCTACCTGCGCGAATCATGTCAGAGATATTACAGTGAAGCTCGTACGCACTTGGGAGTATGACAACACCCGGTAAGGCCATGCAAATCTCGGATTGGGAGCGGTTCGAGGCGGCAGGAGATTGTTTCCGCGCCGCATTAACGATTATTCGTGATCTTGCCCGTCATATCGAATCGGACGCGCCATCGGAAACGGTCAGGATCCTTGATACTGCGGCAGACCAACTTGAAGCCCTGATGGATGCTCTAAGTGTCCGGTAACGCTCCGCGACAGAGAGGGCGCCCGCCTCCCCCGATGGCTGACATTCGTCGGTGCGGCTGCGATGTCCGAAAAGTGCCATAGGCGAAAGTCCGCTCGGTCCGGCAGGCTTAATAGGCAGTCGAGAGTGAACGCGCGAAATTCGGCCAATTTTCCCCCGCCCATTTTCCGGCTCTTCAGCCAAACAGGACTTTGGACGCAACGTTGACATCACGCCACGCCGTGTTGTTGGCAATTAAATCGCTATGGTCGAGCAACGCCGGGCTGTGACCGAAGCCTTCCGTCGGTGCGGCGATTACGTGCTGAGGAGACCCAGACTTTGCGCGCGGGTTACGGCTTTTGTCCGCTTGTCGACGTCAAGCTTAGCGAAAATATGCTTTACATGAGATTTCACTGTTTCGGGCGTTATACCGAGGCCGCGCGCAATTTCCTTATTGGATTGGCCCTGGGCAATCAACTCGATGATATTGTGCTCGCGAATACTCAAGGACGCCACAATTATGGGCTCAGCACTTCGCGCCCGCTTGGGTTCATAGCGCTCTCGCCAGCGAGCCATCAGAGTATCGACATAAGGCAGGAGCTCGCCAGAATCTCCTGTGCGTCGCGTGTTTTCCTGAAACAACAAAAGAAGCCTCCCGATCTGCGGACCTCCGTCCAGCACCATTTGATCGATGCCGGCTGATGCCGCGGCTCGCAGGACGCCGCAAAAGGTTTTTAATGCTTCGGATGGTTCGTTTGCAGCCAGCAAGGCCTTGGATAGCTGCATTGCTACGGTGAATGCAACATAAAGACAATTCGTTGTCTCGGCCTCATGGTGAAGAGTTTTCAAAATGCCGACGGATTCCTGCAACCGACTATCGGCTAACGCCAAATTGGCACGACCGAACGCGGTTATGAAATGAATTGCGGACCATGCGCATGTGACGGGAGCGGGGTACTCCGCGGTCAGACGCTCAAGGCGTATCAAAACATGCGCCGGCTTCTGAAACTCTGCCTTCTGCGAGATAAAGCTGTAGTCGCCAGAACTCAGCCATGGCGGTCAGCCGGCCCCACTTGCGCGCGTGACCGAGAGTTTCCGCCTGCCCGAGGAGCGCAAAGGCGCGCTGCATGTTCATCCGGGCGGCGGCGACCCTTGTAAGCGTGAAGTACGCGGCGGCTGCGGATTCCACCGTTTCCAGCGGCATTTATGACCGGCAAACGGTCAATGACGATGCTTTCTGCTTCATCCAATCGGCCTCGCTCATAGCGTATCTTGGCAATCAGGCCAGCCGGCAGTGCGGCTGCGACAGAGTTTGGTCGCCACGTGTTGTTCAGCCAAGCACATAGCTTCCAGATAATAGCGATCGGCCTCATCAATCCGAATCTGCTCAGCCTCCACCATCCCATGAAGACATAACCTATAGACCGAAGCGAAAACATTCCGCTTGTCCTCGTCAAGCGAGTACGGGATCCATGCCGTCGCGTAAAAGCTCTTCAGATCGCCTGCTTTCCAATAACAGAAGCGTGCGACATTCGATGCAACGTTCGCAGTCCAGGCATCGGTGGAATGCCGATTGAGACAGGATTCAACGAGCTGCAACGCTCGGTGGCTATCGTCTTGCAAAGCGAGGGCAACAGATCGTATGACTTGACATTCGTACGTTGAGGCTTCCAACAACGGTCCTTCGTCGGCGCTGATGTCTCGCTCGATTTCCGTCACGAGCTGAAGCGCCTCTTCGAAACGCATTGCGAGCGCTAATCCCCAGCCAATCGCGAGCCTGACCTTTATCTGCCTGCGCATAAGGGCGGCCGGTAATAGCCGCTGCCAGCTCAACAGCGTAAGCATATCGCCTCTCTTCACGAGATCCATGGCGCAGTTTTCAATCCAGCTTACCGCTTGCTCGGTGTCGCCCGCCCAAATTGCGTATTGGACTGCATCTGTCCACATCTCGTGGGCCGCAAACCACAGGGAGGCGCGTCGCTGCAGATTAGGGATTTCATCGCCGGACTGCACTTCGAGCCTTCGGCGGAGATACTCGGCTAGAAGATGATGATAGCGATACCATTTCCTTTCCTGGTCAAGAGGTGTCAGAAGCATCTGGCGGTTCTCGATTGAATCCAGCAAAGCGCCGCTCGCGTCCACCCCGGTGACGGCTCGACACAGCGACGCCGAGAACCGGTCGAGAATCGCCGTTCGCAACATGAACTCAACCATTCCGGATGGAAGTCCATCGAGCATTTCATCGAAATAGGTACTGATCGTGCGCGTCACCCCGGATAGCCTGGATGCGAATTGCCCGAATGCTTCCGCCGACCGAGAGAAAGTTAACACGATGATGCGCAAAATGGCTGGCCAGCCTTCGGTCTTCGCATGTATCGCTCCAACGTCAGATGATCCCAGCCTGCCGATGCCTTCCTGCTCGAGAAATTGACGGGTTTCATCCAGATTAAAACGCAGCGCCAAAGCATCGACCTCGAGCAATTGGTTCTGAGTAAGCAAACTCGTGTGGGAAAGACGAGGCTCAGAGCGCGTGATTAGCACAATATGCAAATTCGATGGAGCGCGCCTCAATAGGAAAGAAATTACGTGGTCTATCTCAGGATGAGTCAGCCAATGATAATCGTCCAAGAAAAGAAACACGTCATCATCAATGTTCGTCAGATCGTTGATCAACGTCGATGCGATCGTGCGCGGAAGATTCAAGGATGCCTCTCCGATCAAGTCGATTGCCTCCTTGCCTAAGACGTTGCAAGCTCGCCGCAAAGCATGGGATACATAGAAGAGAAATCGCGTCGGCTCGTTGTCGTCCGCATCGAGAGCAAGCCAAGCGACCAGATTTCCGCTTTGCTGCAATCGTTCCGCCCAACTGACCGCAAGCGAGGTTTTGCCGAATCCCGCGCCACCCTTTATGATTGTCAACCGCTTAGCGTGCACCTTCGCCACCAGATCGAGCAGCCTGGGGCGCTCGATCAATCCAGCTACGGATCGAGGCATAAGGATTTTGGGGACGAGGAGTTGTGGCTGCGGCCCCCTAAGCATCTGATCCTCGGCAATAATTTAGCATTTTAGCTTACAAAGCCACCGTCGCTTCGAATTCGGCAGCCCCCCAAATCTCGTGCAGCCGATCACCCGAATGGGGGATGGCCTGGATGAACGAATTCTAGGACATATCGGGCAAGAAAGCAGTCCCATCCGAATGAGACCTTGAGGGAAAAAGCCTTGCAGCCACACCACCTGCGTTGGAGTTATGGTCATGCTCGACAAAAGAAAAAAGTCGGCAGAAGTCCCCGCGACTGCGCCTGCTTGAGACTACGCGTGTGTTCGCCGCAATTCTCGCCCTGCGTGGAATTCAGTTGATCTAGATCAATGATTAAGGAGGCCGATTGCTTAGACTGAATTTGCTTTCGCCCAATCATTTGTTTAGCAGCCCGCCACTTTGCAGCCACACCACCTGCGTTGGAGTTATGGTCATGCTCGACAAAAGAAAAAAGTCGGCAGAAGTTCCCGGTCCGAATATCGATGCCAGGTTGGATAAAGAGCGGGCAATTTGTTTTGGTTCGTTCCGGGTGCTTCTGGGACAGCGCCTCCTGTTGGAAGGCAATAAGCCGCTTCGTCTTGGCAGTCGTGCTCTAGATATCCTCATTGCCCTGGTTGAGCGACCAGGTGATCTGGTCAGCAAAGAGGAACTCATAGCTCGTGTTTGGCCAAACACATTCGTTGAGCCAGCCAATCTCACGGTCCATATCGCCGCGTTGCGCCGAGTTCTGGGCGACGGTCGTCGCGGCAATCGTTATATAGTGAATGTTCCCGGACGAGGCTATTGCTTCGTCGCCCCGGTCAACATGTTAGAAAAATTGCGACCTTCATCTTTGGAACTTCTCGCAGTCGAGCATGCACACAATTTGCCTGCGACAAACACTCGGTTGATTGGTCGTGAAAACGTGGTGGCTGGGCTATCAGCACGGTTTTCTCGCGACCATTTTCTCACCATCGTTGGACCTGGCGGAATTGGAAAGACATCCGTCGCATTGGCCGTGGCGGAGGAACTGCTTGCGAATTACAA
Source organism: uncultured Alphaproteobacteria bacterium (assembly GCA_963826945.1). Lineage (GTDB taxonomy): Bacteria > Pseudomonadota > Alphaproteobacteria > Rhizobiales > Xanthobacteraceae > BOG-931. The sequence continues at coordinate 687,560 of CAWGYY010000004.1, forward strand.
GCACGGCATATGGCTGATAGACTTAGCACTAGTCGGCAACCCAGTACTTGTTCCGACCGCACTTGCTTCCGCGCTTGGCCTTGAGGTTCGGGCCGAGAACTTCGTTCCACGCCTGATTGCCAACCTTTGGGACAAGCAGATGCTACTCGTGCTCGACAATTGTGAGCACGTCATCGCGGCAGCAGCAGCTTTGGCCGCCGAGGTTTTGAGGGGCGCCCCAGGCGTGCACGTTTTGGCGACCAGTCGCGAGTCCTTTCGCGTAGAGGGCGAGTGGGTTTACCGGCTTCCTCCGCTGCAAAGCCCGCCGGTCGCGACCGGCATCAGTGCCGAGGAAGCGCTTCGCTTCCCGGCCGTTCAGTTGTTCGTCGAGCGCACTGCCGCAGCCCTTGGGGATTATGTGCTCAGCGACGCCGACGCCCCGATCGTTGCCGATATTTGCCTAAAGCTTGACGGCATTCCACTCGCGTTAGAGTTCGCCGCGGCTCGGGTCAACTGCTTTGGCATTGGAGGCCTCGCTGCGCGCCTCGAAGATCGCCTAAGCCTGCTCATTAATGGCAGGCGCACTGCGCTCCCGAGGCAACAGACGATGCGCGCTACGCTAGATTGGAGCTATGGCTTGCTTACTAATGCCCAACAGATGATCCTGCGCCGTCTCTCAATCTTCCCGGGCGAGTTTACACTGCGAGCTGCTGGTGCTGTTGTTCCAGACGATACTTACTCAAGCAGCGAAATCATCGACCAGGTAACAGAACTGATCGCAAAGTCGCTCGTCGCTGCCGAAATGGGCGATGTCGAGCCGCGACTGCGCCTGCTTGAGACTACGCGTGTGTACGCGCTCGCGAAGCTCATCGAAAGCGGAGAGCACAACGCGGTCGCGCGGCGCCATGCAGAATATATCGGAGGTGATAAGCCGTCATCCCGCCGTCATCGCCTCAGGAAGCGGAAGGCGGCGGCTGTCGCTGCATAACCCAACGCTACTTTTCCTTGAGTACCGGCGACCGGGGCGGGATTAGGAGATGTTCGAAGATCCGCTTTTTTGGATATTAGTATCTCCTGGTTTGCTGTTGGGTGTGTACGCGCAGTGGCGTATTAAAATCAACTTTGCCAAGTATTCTCGGGTCGGCACCCAAGACGGAATTACTGGCGCTGAGGTGGCGCGCAGGTTGCTGAATTCGCAGGGCCTTCAAAAGGTTGCAGTCGAGTCCACTCCGGGGATCCTGAAAGATCATTACGATCCTCGTTCCAAAACATTGCGGCTAAGCCAGAAGGTATACTTTACACCGAGTGTGGCGGCCGCTGGCATAGCGGCCCACGAAACGGGGCACGCAATTCAGGATGCGGAGCACTACCTTCCCTTGGAGGCGCGAACTTACATTGTGCCAGCAGTGCAACTAGCTTCAAAGATTGCTCCCTGGCTGTTTGTCGCAGGAGTGATGCTGCAGCTTTCGACCCTGGCCTGGGTTGGGATCATTCTCTTCGGGTCGTCTTCCCTCTTTGCATTCCTCACCTTGCCGGTAGAGTTCAATGCCAGTACGAGGGCGCAAGAATTATTGTTGAGCCAGGGTATTATTAAGGGCGATGAGCAAATAGCCGGAGTTCAGAAGGTCTTGGGGGCTGCTGCTTGGACCTATGTGGCTGCAGCTGTATCCGCAATCGGTTTCTGGCTTTTCTTCATTTTCATGCTGTTATCCAAGGCGCGTCCTGCTGCCGTTCGCCGATGACTTAGCTGAGGTTGCTACGCTTAGCAGATCACCCAAAGTCCCGAGGCCGGCCATCGTGCAACTACGAGAAGGCCCAGCAAAAATGTGATGGATTCGATCGCGGCCTGTCAACTCCAGCCCGGCAATGCGACCGCCACTAAGCCGACAAGTTGAAACAGCCTATGTCTTCCCGGAAATTTCGCTGAGCTGGGCGGCGTTCACCCTGGTCCAGCGGCGAAATGTGTGACGTTAAGGGCATCACTTAACCCCAAGGCATCATCTTTTTCCTCGATCGTCAAATCCGTGTCCCTGTTGGAACCGAGGCGCATTGCAGAGTAGGCTCACGCGAGCGCGGCCGCATCTAGAACGGACGAGACCCGTTTGCCTGTATCGCAGCATCGTAATGCCGGGCTATTATTGCCGGTCTCCATTGGCACTCGGACGCAAGAATTGCTCAGATGTATCTTTCGGTAGGCTGAATGGAGTTCGCAGATTTTGGATCCGGGTTCAATTTGGAAAAAACGGATGGATTGTCTCGAAAGTGTTGCTCGAGTGTTTTTATCCTCACACCGTTGGCTGGATGGTCGGAGAGAAGCTGAGGAATTTGCTTGGGGTCTGCGTTCTGGAACTCCTCAAACAACCACACTAAGCCCCAGCGGTTGTAACCGGCTGCAGCGCAAATATCGGATCCAGTCACATCGGCGCTTGATTCGATGTCGCGTGAGTACGCCAGAGAGTGCAGGTCTCCGATCATGGCGATCGCGATTGCCTCGGCGACAGTTGGCCCCAACAATATCGCAGCGCCGACCTCGGCCATTCGAGTCTTCTCGACCTCCTCCATACGATGCATGGCGTCGCGGTTAATTGCATTTCACAAGCAGATGTTGCCGCACTTTCGCAGTCAAATGTCAATGCGCTCGCGCCTGTTTGCTTTGGGCGCAGTTGGCATCCTCGATGCGGCGGCCATGCTGCCAGGTATGCCTGCTAAACGTCGTCGCCTGCGGGCCGCACAGCGTTTGGCCTTGTCGCCCTTTGGAAACTGCGCGGTTGTCTAGAAACAAATAGACGATCTTAGCCTGCGGCCTTGTTCGGCACGACGACGCCGAGTGAGTGGGGGCGAATTTTGTAGTGAAGCGGCGCATCCATAATGCTGACTTCACCATCTGTGGACACGTTCACCCGCGCGGTTCCGGGCTCCACCCATAGCTCCTTCGTCTCGAAGGCGTTCAGCTCCTGATCAGTAGCTCGCCCCACGAGCGTCCTCATGGCGACGGATATAACGTTTCGGCGACCGGAGGTCGGCGCCGTACACACCCACAGCTGGCCCGAATCCAGCTTGGATCGCGTGCCGATGTGCGCGCCCGAGGTTTGGTAGCGATTGTTGCCGACGAACAAGAAAGGCGTCACTTGTTCTAACGCTTCTGCCTGGTCCATATGCACCTTCATGCGCAAGCGAAAATAGCGCCGGATCATGGCCCTCAAGGCCAGCATGAACGCCACCCGCTTTATATGTCCGTGTTTTTCCTGCTCTTCACGCTGGCGCACGAAGTGCGGGTAGAAGCCCACGCCCGAATTATTGACGAACACGCGGCCGTTGACCTCCCCGACATCCACCTTGGTGACTTGCCCGGTGAAGAGATTACGGACGGCGGCCTCTAGGTTGAGCGGAATGCCGGCATCCTTGGCGAAATGGTTCAACGTGCCCATCGGCAGAACACCGAGCGGTGTATCGGTGCCTGCGAGCTTGCCGGCTACTGCATTGACGGTCCCGTCACCGCCCCCGGCCACGACGGGGTGACGGTGGTCACCCAGGGCGCGATCCACCAAAGCTGAGATGTCGTCGCCGCGCTTCGTCACCACGACCTGCACCTGAGCCCTGACTTCCCCTGAGATACGCGCGATATGCGCCTTCGCCTCTTCGACGTGAACGGAATGGGCGTTGAGAATGCAGGTTGGGCTTACATTTGCTGGCGGCCGCAAGGTCATGATTAAGTATCCCGTAAACCAAGCCGCGAGTTCCTGTTGTGCTGCTACGCCGAACTGGCCGATCCGATTCGACTGCCATGCTGAAGCCATGTCATCAGCACCCAGCATCCCAGCGCCCAGGCCGCACCGATGCACCAGCCTCCAAGTACATCCGTCGGATAGTGAACGCCAAGGTAGATGCGGCTGACGCCTATCAGGATCGTCAGAAGCGCCGCCAGGACGATGAAATACACACCAATCCTGGGTGAGGATTGGCTTCGCGCCAGAAGCGCCGCGATGGTCAGATAGGTTATGGCCGATAGCGCGGCGTGCCCGCTTGGGAAGCTATTTGTAAAAACCCGCGCTGCCGGAGAGACTATATCGGGACGCGGCCGCGCGAAAAAGAACTTGAGCAAATCGCTCAGCGCTATACCGCCGAACACGGCTATGATCATCAACCAGGCCGCTGCCTGCTTGCGCGCCAGAAACAGATAGCCTGCGACTGCCAGCGTTATGATTAGCAGCACTATGATACTGCCGAGACTTGTCAGATCGCGAGCCGCCTCCTGAACCCATGCCGGGCCGATGAGAGCAGACGGGTTAGTGTGGTCACGAAAAGCAAGAATAATGCTTCGATCGAACGCAGATGATTTCCCTTCGACGACAGCTTCGGCAACCACGCCAAAGACGAACAGCAAAAAGGCGATCACCAAAAGATATAGCGGCGCACCTTTTTGATTATCCTTCGCGGTCTGATCTCGCATGGGACGGCACCAATACTAGCTCCTGATGAGGAATTTCTCGGGCATGCTCGTAACCCAAACAAAGCCCCCAACTTTGGCATCGCGTCCGGGCAAGTCGGGTTGCCATCACCGCCGCCAGCCACGATGCAATCAATATTGCCCTGAGCGGCCTAGGCAACGGCTTCGGCGGTCAATCGTGTGGCATGAGTTTCTATTGAATTGTCAAACTGGACCGGGCGGGTCGACCTGGCCTCCTTGCTGAAGTAACGCCATCAGCACCGAGCAACCTATGGCCCAGGCCGTTCCGATGCACCAGCCTCCAAGAATATCCGTTGGAAAATGAACGCCAAGATAAATTCGGCTCAGGCCGATGAGCACCGTTAGAAGGGCCGCGAGTAACATGAAGTAGAGGTCCAATATTGGTGAAGGGTAGGCTCGCGCGAGAAGGGCGGCGATCGTCAGATAGGTGATCGCAGACAATGTCGCGTGCCCGCTCGGGAAGCTTGTCGTGAAAACGCGTGGCGCATGGCTGACGACATCTGGCCGAGGGCGCGCGAACACGATTTTTAGAAGATTGTTGAGCACAAGACCGCCAAGCACGGCAATCAGCATCAGCCAAGCCACTGCCGGCTTGCGAGCCAGGAACAGATATCCCGCAACCGCAAATGTGATGATCAAGAGCACAATGATGCTGCCGAGGCTTGTTAGGTCCCGGGCAGCTTCTTGTAACCACGGTGGCCCGATAGGGATCGGTTCGTTCGCTGATTTGCGAAGCACAAGCATGATGCGGTGATCAAAACCGGAGGGTTTGCGTGTAGCCACGTCCAGAGCAACGGAGCCAAACACGAAGAGAAGAGCTGCTATCGCCAAAAGGGAAATCAGCGCAATTGCTCCGTCTTTCGCGCGTGAACGTGTTTGGAGGCATTCCCCGACGGCATCTACAAAGTTCGAACGACGAGGTGACCCGTTCGAAAATCCAGGTCCGCGAAACTGGCTGCCGACTAGGCGAGTGTAAGGCAGATTTTGCTGCAGTGCATTAGTCTGTTAGTGATGTTGTGGACGGCTCCTCCACCGGCACGTGAGTGCCATGGATGTGGGTGCTGCTAAGGCCCCCACGATTCGGAGGAGCCAAGTCATGCAATCGATCACGACAATCGGTCTCGACATCGCCAAGTCGGTCTTCCAAGTGCACGGCGTTGATGCCGCTGGCCAAGTTGTAGTGCGCCGGCAATTGAAGCGTCGTCAGGTCCTGACGTTCTTTGAGAAGCTGCCGCCCTGCCTGGTTGGCATTGAGGCTTGCGCCTCATCGCACCATTGGTCGCGGCAGTTACAGGCGCTTGGTCACAGCGTGCGGTTGATGCCACCGGCCTAGTTAATCCCTACGTCAAACGGCAGAAGAACGATGTAGCTGACGCAGAGGCCATCTGTGAGGCGGTCACAAGAGCCAACATGCGGTTCGTGCCTACCAAAACGCCCGAGCAGCAAAGCGTACTGATGCTACATCGTACACGTCATCTGTTTATCCGACAGCAGACCTCAGTGATCAACGCGATCCGGGCGCACCTTGCTGAGTTTGGGATTGTCGCGCCGGTCGGGCGGCGCGGCGTCGAGGAGCTGCTCAACGTCATCGCCGATCCAAACGACAAACGTGTTTCTGATGTGGCCCGCGCTTGTCTTGTAGCGCTGGGCAGTCAGTTGCTCAGCCTCAAGAGGCAGATTTTGCACTTTGATCGCATGATTATGGTCTGGCACCGGTCCAGTGCAACGAGCAAGCGCCTTAATTACATTCCAGGTGTCGGTCCGCTGCTGGCAACCGCTTTGGTATCGAGCGTCGCTGACCCTACGGCGTTCCGATCAGGCCGCAACTTCTCGGCTTGGATCGGGTTGGTGCCGAAGCAGCACTCGAGTGGCGGCAAGGATAAACTCGGCAGTATTAGCAAACAGGGGGACCGCTATCTGCGCAGCCTGTTCGTCGCCGGCGCGCTCTCTGTCATCCGTTATGCCAAGATCCATGGCACCAAGCATCGGTCCTGGCTTACCGCATTGCTGGCACGAAGGCCGACTAAAGTCGCCGCCATCGCGCTGGCCAACAAGCTCGCCCGAATGGCCTGGGCGATGATGGCTAGGGGTGAACGCTATAAGCAACCCGCTGCGTTGGCGGCCTAACGAGATCGCGTCGAGCATTCGGCGTGATGTGAAGGTTGGGAGGGCGAACAGCACGTAATGCAGAGCCGGTCGATCCAGCGATCAGGACAACCCACTCGGGCCAGCGCATCGTCGAATGCGTGAAATTGACCGGGACCTGATCCGCGGAGGGCATTATGGCCAGCGGTCATGTGAAACGCACCTAAAGGCCGAACACATGGCTGCTCCGACCAATGCTGCACACGTGAAGAAAGTCCTTGCCAACTCGGAGCCGTCCACACATGGCCCTTATGTATGGTCCGGCCGCGCGTCGCAAGAGGTTTTCGTCGATCTGTCGGATGTGGGTCTTGCATCAATGTATCCGACGTCACATTGGAGCGTGTCATGCTCCGGGGCCACCATGGATATCAGCGCGCATGCGATCTCATTAACGTCCAGGCCTCGACCGGGCCATCAGGGCCACCAGTATTCGCACGCACCGGGAAGACCGATCCTCCATCTCGTCTTATCCTCTCGCAGACCTCGGCGGGTAAGTCGTATCGATCTGACTACGTCATCGCGGGCTCCTCATTTTGCGCGGCCGCTGTGATCGGCGGCGAAGAATGACGATCAAACAGTTTGGGCGGCAGCCTCATCGATCTTCCTCACCTCGAAGTTTCGGTCATGGGCCAGAACGCTCCAGGCGATCCGGGCGAGCTTGTTGGCGAGCGCGATCGCCAGCACGTTGCGGTGCAGCCGCTTCTTGGCGGCTTCGATCCAAGGCTTGAGCCCGTATCGCTCCCAGCTCTTCGGCCGGATCAGAACAACCCAGGCCGCCTGCACGAACAGAACGCGCAGGTAGCGATTGCCACGCTTCGATATCCTGCCCAGAATGGTGCGGTCTCCGGTCGATGTCTGCTTGGGAACAAGGCCGAGCCAGGCGCCGAAGTCGCGCCCCTTCGAGAACACTTCGCCGCGGCCGATCGCAGCCACCATCGCGCTGGAGATGATCGGGCCGATGCCGGGCACTGTCATTAACCGCTGGCAGGCTGGATCGTGCTGCACCAGCGTTTCGATGTCGGCGGACAGACTTTCGATGCGCTCGTCGAGCCGGCGCCAGTCGCCAGCCAGAGCCTCGATCATGTGCACCATGCGCGGCGACAGGACGTCGGTGCGCGTAGCAAGGATTTGCGGAAGCCCGGCTCGCAGGAAGCGCAGCCCCTGACGCACGGCAACGCCGCGCTCCAACAGAAAGGCGCGGATCTGATTGATTATGCCAGTGCGCTGGCTGACCAGCCGCTCGCGCACACGGTGTAACGCTTGCAGATCGAGCTGCTCGGCAGTCTTCGTAGCGATGAACTTCATCGTCGGGCGCTGCACCGCCTCGGCGATCGCTTCCCCGTCGCGGAAGTCATTCTTTTGTCCTTTGCTGTACGGCCGCACGTATTTCGCCGGCATCAGCCGGGCATCGTGACCAAGCGTCTTAAGCCTACGGCTCAGATGATGTGCACCGACGCAGGCTTCCAACCCGATCAGGCACGGCGGCATGTTGGCGAGCCGCGTTTCCACCTGGCCGCGCGACCACTTTTGTCGCAACGCAATCGCGCCGCGAGCATCAAGGCCTATCACGTGAAACGAGTTCTTGCCGATATCGATACCCATCACAGCGACTGTGGTATTGCGCTTCTCGGACATGGCGTGCTCCTTCTGTTAGTCGCCCCACGTCAGCTTTGCTTGGCTGGCGGGGCAGGAGCGCGGCCGGACCATTCCATTAGCGTCCGTTTTTGAATGTCGGCTGTTCGGTCGCTAACGGGGGAATACCGGACATGGCAAATTTATGAAGCATGGCCTAGTTGTGTAAGGCGGCCGCTCCTCCAGCTGGTTTTGAGCCTCGCCGACCGGTTCCAGCGTCACGCTTCCCTTACGTATTGCCCGTCCCTCGCGGTGTCCTGGCTATTTCTATCTCAGAGTCGTTTGTCCTGACTTCGGCCGCGCCAAACTGCCGCCACGGGCGCGCTATGGAGATTCCGTGCGCTGTCTCGTCGCCTATCCGAAGCCCCTGCCCGTGTTTTGCGATCGCCTCCTTGGCGAAGCTGACCCCGTACCTCAGACGTCACGGCCAAAGCCGCCGCCAGCACTCGCCGCCGTCGATTAGATCAAAAAGAATTCCGCAAAAAAAATCGCCGGCGCCGCGGTCCAACCGTTCGGCCGGGATCCGCCGCGCCGCGCTCGGCTCCGCCTCGCGCGCGCGAGAAATCCAGAAAGCGCGGGCGGGCGGCTCGCGGGGTGTCGTACGCGCAGGCGTCCGAAGACCTGAAGGTGCATCCGACGCAGCTGCAGCTGGGTGCAGGCGTTTGCAGATGATCCGCAGCATGCGTTCCCTGGCCAAGGCCAGATGAAGCCCGAGCAGCTGGAGATCGCGCAGCTCAAGCGCGAGGTGATCAAGCTGAAGGCGGAGCGGGACATCCTAAAAAACTATCCCGGGCCGTTGCCCGCCTGCGCGGGGCAGAAACAGCCGGTGCTATCCTTGCGGCTTGGAGGGTAGCGGCCGTCAGCTTATTGGAGGCACAGTCCCCGTTAAAAAACGTGGTCCATGGGCGCATGCGAACTTGAGAGTGGTGACGTTGCCCTCAGGCGACGATCCCGATTAGGAAAATGACGATTGGCATAGCCCAGACCCTCCTATCGACAATTAGAAGGAGGAATCTCTATGCCCAAGACGATCATCGGGGATCGCCCGGAATTGAGGCCGGTCAACGCCGGCGCGGCCGCCATAGACATCGGATCAAAAATCCACATGGCTGCGGTCGACCCAACTTGCACGGAGACGCCGGTGCGTGCGTTTGGCACATTCACACAGGATCTGCACGATCTGGCGCACTGGTTCGAAGCGTGTGGCGTAACCAGTGTGGCGATGGAATCTACGGGGGTCTATTGGATCCCGGCTTACGAGATTCTTGAGCAGCACGGATTCGAGGTCGTTTTGGTCAATGCGCGTTACGCCAAAAACGTGCCTGGGCGCAAGACAGATGTTAGCGACGCCGCTTGGCTGCGCCAGCTCCATTCCTACGGTCTGTTGCGGGGTAGCTTCCGCCCTGATGCCGAGATTGCAACGCTGCGCGCCTATCTGCGTCAGCGGGAGCGGCTCGTGGAATACGCAGCCGCTCACATCCAGCACATGCAAAAGGCCCTTATGGAGATGAATCTGCAACTTCATCACGTTGTCTCCGATATTACCGGCGCGACCGGGATGCGGATTATCCGCGCTATTGTCGCGGGCGAGCGCAATCCCGACGTGTTGGCGACCTACCGCGATGTGCGTTGCCATTCCTCCACCGAGACGATCCGCGCCGCTCTGGTGGGCAACGATCGGGAAGAACATGTCTTCGCGCTTACCCAGTCGCTGGAACTCTACGACACCTACCAGGCCAAAATGCTCGACTGCGACCGCAAACTGGAATCCTTGATATCGGCGCTGAGTGACAAAGCGGCCAAGCCGATCGGCAAATTGTCCAAACCGCGGGTGAAGACCAAGCAAGTCAACACACCCTCGTTTGACGTCAGGGCTGCGCTATACGGCGTTATTGGCGTCGACTTGACTGAGATTCATGGCTTGGGTCCATCACTTGCACTGAAGCTCGTCGGCGAGTGCGGGACGGACCTGAGGGCATGGCCGACAGCCAAGCACTTCACATCCTGGCTGTGCCTCGCACCGGGCAACAAAATCTCCGGTGGCAAGGTGCTCTCTTCGCGCACGCGGAGATCATCCAGCCGGGCGGCAGCGCTTCTGCGACTGGCGGCTACGACCATAGGGAGGAGCGATACGGCGCTCGGAGCATTTTATCGTCGACTATCCTCTCGCGCAGGCAAAGCAAAGGCCGTGACCGCGACCGCCCGCAAAATTGCGGTTCTGTTCTACAACACCCTCAGGCATGGTATGACCTATAAGGATCCGGGTGCCCACCGTTGTGAGGAACAATACCGTAGCCGTGTCCTCGCCAATCTGAAGCGGCGCGCCAAGTCGCTGGGCTTTGTTGTGCTACCTGCTCCATGCGAGGTTGAGGTGGCTGTTTCTTAGGAAAGCCGCGGCCTACTTCGCGAAGGAATCAATTCCCGGCCCGTGTTTTGCGATCGCCTTGTTGGCGAAGCTGACCCGGTACCTCAGACGTCGCGGCCAAAGCCACCGCCCTGCGCCTCGCGCGCGTAAAACGCACAAAGCGGGTTAACGAGGCCCACGGATTCTGAAGGGTTTGACCCTGTAGCGGGGCTTTGTTGAGCGCCCGTTTGAGATTGGTTGTTGCCGGTGCCGCTGCCGCCTGCGGTGTCGCTGGCTTGTGACGCCAAAAGGGCGGCGAGCTGGTCGCCAGTGATGCAGATGGGGGTACCGGCGGAGTTGGTAATGCAAAGCTCCAGCATGTTTATTTTTCGAAGTTACCGACTGCCGAGGTGAAGGATTGGGCGAAGCTGGCGACATTCTGCACATCGAATCTGAAACTGACATCGCCCTGTCTGCGTGGCAGAATGAAATGGCTCCAGCATAGAGAACTTGCGATGCCGCTACAGCAGGGCGAGGTGCAGGGCTACAACTTCGATCGAATGGTCGTTGAGTTTACAATGCTCAATCAGGGCAAGGTAATTCTTTGCGCGATCAGCACCGCGGCGATGGACGATCTTGAAGGCAAGCGTGACGTGAAGCCGGAGGAGCGCGTAGCTCAGTTTATGCGATTGCGCGAAGCAATTGAAGAGCGAGCATCACGTAAGTTTTTCGAGGAGCAAGTCCAGGCCGACCGGCCGGTGGTGTTGCGATCTAATGATTTCTCAAGATAGTCGTTGCGACCGATCGCACCATTCTCATTCGATCACCTCGTCGGCGCGGATATGGGACGGAATGCGTGCCGCGGATTTGGAACATCGCGGCAGCGTTCGGTGGCACTATTGCTGGGTGGATGTTGCGTCTATTGTTGAAGCCGAAGTCGGGGCGGTTGATGATGCGTCGTCGGTGAGGACGATTGACGGGGCTTCGATGAGGACGGTTCTTGTTGATGTCGAGGTGAGGCCGTCTTGGTCGGTGGCGACGTAGTCGATGGTGTCGGTTGCCGGCTCGGACGTAACAATGGGCTTGGTTGAGCGGGGGAGTGGCGTTGGTTCGGCCGCCTTTACACAGTATGCGCCTTTGTCGACGTTAGCTGAATTTCGCGCATGTCCCCGTGGTGTACGCGCGCCACTTCCCCGTTTCGCCAGGCAATCATGACCGCATCCCAACTCGTTTTGGTGATAGTGCCACTATCAGCGGCATCACCTCGCCAATAAACGCGGGTACCTTTCTTGAGATTTGGATTCGGTGACTGTCATGGCACTCTTCCCGTTGCCTGCGGTCGTACACATGTACGGCAAGCCGCTTATCGTTGTCTTTGCCTTCTTGCTCGGAAATGGAGCTGCTTCACTTCCGCGGGTGGTGGGCGTTTGGTTTGTTTGGCGGCTAACAGGATCGTTTTAGTCGTTTTGGGAGGACTAAGGCGTGCGTCGCGGGTGCACTGTTCTTCTGTTAGCGCTCGCCGATCTGTCTCATCCGGCGCTAGCCCGCACGTACCTCAATTGCACGACCAGAGAAGTGGTCATCGTGAACGAATTGGGCGAAGAGTTGCCATCGACCAAGGAAACAAATAGAAGCTTTTGGGTCGATGATGTAGCGAAGACCGTCATGTTCGCCGATGGTACGGCGCTGACGGTCACGCGATTCGATGACAACTGGCTCAACGCAAGCCGTGACGATAGTTCGTACGTGTTCGATCGCAGAAATGGAACTTTGAGCTACGCAACCTCGACGAATGGACGCGTCACAACTGTGATTATAGGATCAGGCCGGTGTGAGAGCGGTCCAGCGCCGACGCGATAAATTTCACCTCATGGATTTTTTTGGCTGTGTGTTGACGCAGCCGGGAATACAGCGGAACGCCGGGGCTTTTTATTTCTTGAAATCCTGAGACGGCAAAGAAAGCCCCGCGGGGGCGGGGCCAAGATACGTGGAAAGCTGTGCGGCCACAGTCGAAAACGCAAAACTTGCCGCGGCCGTCGGGCGAGGCCCGGGTAGCCCTCGCACAAAACCCTTATAACAACCCGATGCGGAAAAGTCTTGAGGGAGATCGAAGTCGGGGGAGGGGCGTCCGCAGCGGCACGTCACGGATTACCGGGAACCGCGAGCTTGCCAATGCGTCGCGAGTGCTTCCGTTAATTCCAACGCGGCGCTTTCTGATATCCGTAAAATCAGCGGGCCAGACGACGTTCGAGTGTTTATCCGAAGGGACTTGGGCATATTGGAAGTGAGCGGGACTTCTCCCGCCTCGATCCCTTCAATCTCAAGGATGACTGGCGTTTCGAACATGTCACGCCTCCAACGGCTTGAAGCATGCCTTTATAGCTTTGGAGTTGGAGAGAAACGAGGACAAACGGTTCTCACGACACGTCACGGATTCTGGTGGGTTCGGTGGCGGGACGTGGCTTGGTTGAGCCGCGGCGGGGGATTGTTTACCGACCGCATTCAGATCACTCTCTAGCTTTGGCTTTGCCAGGGCGCTAGAGGCGCTCGGGCAAGCGGCGCGAGGTGTGGTAGACACGCGCAATCTCGATTTTGGAAGGGCGCACCCGGTAGGGGACGATGTAGGGCGTTTTGGGTATCACGAGTTCACGCGTGCCGGGGACGCGGCCGGGCGCGCCAAGTTTCGGGTTTTCCGAGAGCAAGTATTCTACGCAATAGAGGATGTACAGGGCGACGCGCTTTGCGGCGGCCGGATCATATTCGGCAATGTGCGCGCGCAAGGCGATAAGATCGTGAATGGATGCCGGAGACCAATGGAGCGTCATACGCCCGGAGGAGATCGGCCTTCTTTCGTGTCTCCCAGGAACGGACCCATTCGCTGACGCGCTCGTGCGCGACGCCTTTGCCGCGATCAAGCGAGGAGAGCGCTTTGCTTATCCCGCCCACCTGCCACTCGTTGATGTCGAGGTAGGCGACGATCGCTTCGGCCGCGAGGAACGAGCGGGAACGGCCAGTGCTCTTGGCGGGCTTTTCAAGTTTGCTTTTGGTCGAGCGCCCTATGCGAACTGAAAAGGTGTCCGTGTTCATATGTATACAGTATAGCACAGAGGCGGACGTGCCCCGAAGGAGCCCGCTGTGGGGTGACGTGGCACTGGTTTTGCGCTACGCTATTGGTCGCTGGAGGGCCTCAAGTGGAGGAGTTGCGTCGATGTGCGACTATAGCCTTCAGAGTGTGGCGTCACGACCGGCAAAGGTAAGCGACAAACTGACCATGCGGGACTTCCGTACGGGTACGCGTGGGTTCGCTGCCGAGGAAGATGCTCAGGTTGCTGTTTGCCTTCGGCCGGGGACCGAATTGGCGTTTGCCAAACCGGTCGAGTATGGACCGAGAGGTCCGTTGGGCTGGGGCCGGAAGGCGCTCGATCACCGAACGGCGATATTTCGGCAGATCAACAAAGAGCGCGCCTCAACGCACCACGATGCGCTGGAATTTCCGGACGGACAGATCGTCCTCCTGACCAGCCTGTGGGAAGGTCAGGAAGCAGTGGTGCTTCAATTGCCGGCGCAGCCCTTGACCGCGTCGGAGGCGGAAGCTCAGAAACGCGTCACTTACGCTGGCTAAGCAAAAGTGAAGATACGCAACGTGATGGTAGGCCGCCGTGTGAGGCGGCCTACTCATGCTGAATTCACGTCGCGGATTTTGGAGCGCGTGCCGACGTAGCAGAGACTGCAACGGAAACGCCGGGGCTTTTTATTTCTCGAAATGCTGAGACGGCGAAGAAAGCCCCGCACTGCTGCCGTCTGAACCATGCAAACCTTTGAAGGCGCGATCGCTCTACGGGACTCCCTGTTGAAAAAGACGTGCGCGTAAAACGACGCCGCACTTGCGACCACCATCACCACAAAAAGATTTAGTGGCAATAAGAAATAAGCGCACCCTCCAACCAGAAATACCGGAATAAGGAAGTAGGGTGTAATGTTGCCTTCGCCACCGAGGTATGTCCAAGAGACAAGATGATCGTCGGCATAATGCGTGTGATGGAAGTTGATGTGGTTGCGAAACAACTTGCCGCCAATTCGATGGTGGGCGACCTTATAATGTAAGAACGTCTGCCCAAAATGACATGACCAAATGCGTAGCGACAGCGGTCATGAGAAATAGCGAAAGCTTCAGAATGAGCGGCGATACCGTCTGGAGCACGAGCGCGTCCTTGGGCTTAAGAAGCCAATTTAGCACCATAGCCCCGTTCACGTCAGATGCATCATTGCGATTCTTATCGCGCGGGCCGGCGAGCCGCGGATGGGGATTGGTTGCCGGGTCTCTGCGGCCGTGCTGCTTGCGGCAATGAAAAAGCCCGGTTGGCCAAAGCCAAACCGGGCTCTTGTCGAAGTCGGCGCGCGAATGGCTATTCGGTCATGCCCGCGACGATGAACTGACGCGACGTGGTTGGTTTCATGCGGATGTCATCGACTTGTTTCATGCCCGCTGAGGCGTGAAAGGCGTTTGCCTTATCCATGCTATCGAAAGCGATAACCACGAATTGCTTGGGTGGCGTTCCGTCAAGCCCGGTGACGTTCTCGGTGCGGACGACGTATTTGCCGCCAAATTCGGCGATTGCTTTTCCCGCAATGGGAAACAGAGTTTTGAAAGTGTCGGGGTTGTTGATGGCGCTGATGTCAACGACGACATAAGCGCCGGGCGCCTTGCCCTGCGCGCGCAGCCCATTGACGGCTGTAGCTCCAATGGCTCCGCCCGCGAGCATTGCCAGTCCCAGTGCGAAGGGTCTATTCATGGTGTTTTCCTCTGATGTTGTTTGTGAACATTTTCAGTAGCGGGTGCCAACGGCACCCGCTACGAACGAAGGTCAGTTGTTTTCAGAGTAGTTTCAGATAGACCGCCGCGACTGTCTCGCGTCTAGTTCGATCTCGAGAAGCAGTCGGGACGGTTATTTGTAATAGCCCGACGCCGCAGCCCAGATCCCCGACCTTCGTTGCGAAGCTCACCTTCGCCACCGGCGTTTTGTCGGGGCCTGGCCTTGCAAACATGTAGCTGACCTCAGTGATTTCACCTTCCGGCTTCTGCTCCGCAGTGTAGAGTTCCAGGCCATACGCCTTGCCGGAGGAGTCCTTAAGGGTCCTGGCGTCCGTGCCGATCAATTGCTTTGCATTCGGGTTGCCAATGGCAACGATCTTGCCGTCGGTGTTGTTGGAGCAAAATGGATAGAGGTCACGATCAAGGAAGCCGCCTTCACCCTTGTTGATTAGGTCGATCGTTTTGGCCTTGTCTGCTTTCAGCGCGGCCACCGTTTTCGCGAGCATAGCCTTGGCTTCGTCGGCTGTGCCGGATTGTGCGCTAGCCAGTCCGGCGCTCCAGAAGAGTGCCAATGCCGCTAGTCCCAGTGCGAAGGGTCTATTCATGGTGTTTTCCTCTGATGTTGTTTGTGAATATTTTCATTAGTAAACACGCACCCAAAGGCGCGCGTGGCCGATCTGCGCGTGCCAACGGCACCCGCAATGCAGCCAATATCAACTTGCTAGATCAGAACTGTGCCTGCCGATGGGCACTGAGAACGGCTGCCCCAAGCTATGGAGAGATTCCAATGAATAAGCTTGTGGTATTGATCTATCCCGACCAATCAAAGATCGATGAGGCGAGTGGAACGCTGCGAAGGCTGCATTCGAACGAGGCGCCAAACTCTACGCCTCGGCTGTTGTCGCGAAAAACGGCGATGGAAAGTTATCCGTCAGGAGATCACCAACGAGGGCCACGGCGGGACCAAGACCGCTGCTCTGCTTGGTGCGCTCGCCTGATTGCTCGCCGGCGGCCCGGCGACGGCAACCATCATGGCTGTCGGCGGAGCCGTTATCGGCGATGCTACCGATCTCAGCGCCAATGATGACTTCAACGAATTTGCCAACAACATCGCCGACCAGGTCGCTCCAGGGGGTGCCGCGATCGTCGCCGACGTTGGCGACGACGGCGTCCCCGCTTTCAAAGCTGTGATGCAGGGTCTTGGCGGTACGGTGCTAGGCTAATCCGTCAGCCTTGGCGCATGCAGCTGGGCGTTGGTGGGGAGTTGATCCGCTGTACCGGAAGTTTCGATCTTGCTTTGAGTGCATTTGCGACAGGCGCTTTTTGTAGGCACGGGCATTTCTTTCAATTTGAGACGACCGATCTGCCGCTGCGGTCGCTGATGCCGAAGGCTGTGCCAACATTGCCGACTCAAGTGCCACGTTAGCGTTCTGCAGCTTAGGAAGAGGCTTTCGCAATATCGC
This sequence comes from uncultured Alphaproteobacteria bacterium, assembly GCA_963826945.1. Classification (GTDB taxonomy): domain Bacteria; phylum Pseudomonadota; class Alphaproteobacteria; order Rhizobiales; family Xanthobacteraceae; genus BOG-931. The sequence continues at coordinate 704,404 of CAWGYY010000004.1, forward strand.
GGAGTATGAAGTGATCATTTGCCGACGTCATTTCCAGGTGGCGTCGGTGAAGCGCGACGACCGTTGAACGATACCCGATGGACATAATCGTCGTCTTCGGCAATCGCTGCGCCAATTCAGCGTAAAGAACCATGTCAGTGCTGCGGAATTTTGGCGATCGTTGTCGATGACCCCGTAGGTCGCGCCGCGCCGGCGCCTGCCGACATCATCATCGGTCACCCCGACCGCCCGACCTCCATCGTCGTCCCGAACCGGAATCACTAAAATGGAATCGGCGACGTCGTCAGCAGCCGCAGCGCCGCCCAGGCGACTCAACCAGATCGAGCCGGTCGGTCTGCTCGGCGCAGCCGCGGCCGATGCGGGTCGGGATTCGCCGCGCCGCGCTCGGCTCCGCCTCGCGCGCGCGTGAGGGTGACGAAGCAGGTTAACGCGGGCACCCCAGTGTCAGTGCGGTTTCGATCGGGCTGTTGTCGAAGACCCCGTAGCTCGCGCCGGCGCCCGCCGACATCATCGATCGACCCGATCGCCCGAGCTCCATCGTCACCCCGAACCGGAATCTGCGAACAACACCGCGACTTTCTTCGATCATATCTGCCGGCTAGGATGTGCTCAGCCCGGTGGTTGAAGCAACGCCGTGGTTGGTCATTTCGAAGAGGAGCAGGTCACATGGAGGGAAAGGTGTGTTTCCATGTCTATGCCGCGCACGCTTGGCGCAAACTAGAGGCGGCGCTTCCTATCGTCGTGCTTGTGGCCGCGCTGACAGGACTTGGCATGCTGAACGCCTCGTCGGTCGTCGCTGCCGAGGTGGATGCGGTGGGCGCTCCTGCACCTGTCGGCTTTGCTGAAATAGCCGCACGCGTTAAGCCAGCGGTTGTTCGCGTGCGCGTTAGGGTCGAAGAAGCCAGGCGGTCGGCCGATGCACAGGACGAGCGCCAGTTTTCACCCGACTCGCCTCTCGATCATTTCTTCCGGCGTTTCGGCATGCCGACTCCCGATGCCCCAGCTCCTCGATCGGGCTACGCGTTAGGTTCCGGGTTCTTTGTCTCTGCCGACGGCTACGTTGTGACGAATAATCACGTCGTCAGCAATGGAACGAGCTTCGAGGTTACGACCGACAGCGGCAAGACCTATCAGGCCAAAGTCATCGGCGCCGATCCGCAAACGGATTTGGCCTTGATCAAAGTGAGCGTGAGCGCTGATTTTCCCTATGTCAGGTTTGCGGCTGAGGTCCCGCAAATTGGCGACTGGATACTTGCGGTCGGAAACCCGTTCGGACTTGGCGGTACCGTGACCGCAGGAATCGTCTCGGCGCGCGGACGTGACATCGGCGCCGGTCCTTATGACGACTTCATTCAGATCGATGCGCCGGTCAACCCTGGAAATTCCGGGGGACCGACCTTTAATGTTCGAGGCGAAGTGATCGGGGTTAATACCGCAATCCTATCGCCGTCGGGAGGTTTCGTCGGGGTTGCCTTCGATATTCCGGCGGAGACCGTTCAGCTTGTTGTTCAGCAATTGAAGGACAAGGGCCACGTGACGCGTGGGTGGATCGGTGTGCAGACTCAGCCGGTCACCCCAACGATTGCGGAGGCGATCGGGCTCAACAGCCCAGAAGGAGCCTTGGTTGCAGAAGTCCAGCGTGGCAGTCCGGCGGCCAAGGGCGGGCTCGAGACCGGTGACGTCATCGTCTCGGTGAACGGAGAAGCGGTGCAAGACCCGCGTGACCTCGCCAAGAAGATCGCCACAATCGCGCCGGGGGTGTCAACGAAGCTGGGCGTGTTTCGCAATGGCGAAACGAAAACCTTCACTGTGACCTTAAGCGAACTTCCCCGGACTGAGGTCAAGGCTGAAGAACCAAAGACGCCGAGAGAGCCTCCCGTTTTCGGAGTCACGTTGGCTCCGGCACGTTCTGTGGTCGGAGCGGGCGATCATGGCGTCGTGATCACCCACGTCGATCCCGCCGGCCGCGCGGCGGAAAGCGGTCTTCAGGCTGGGGACATTATCTTGGAAGTTGGCGGGCATGCGATCGACACCCCTTCAGATGTCCGCGCCATCGTCGATCAAGCGCGCAAGCAGTCAAAGCACGCGATTCTTTTGCGGGTAAAGAGGGGCGATACACTGAGCTTCGTGGCGGTGCCTATTGCGGCCGCCTGAAGCGATGGTGTAAGTCCGGCTGATATCAATGGTGGGCGCTGCACGGATCGACCGAATTGCCGATAACACTCAGGATATCCGCGGAAGCCTTCTGCTGCTCCAATGCCTCGTCACGCTCGCGCGTCAGAAGCGCGATCTTCTTGTCTTTGTCGTCAGCGGGACGAAGAGCGACTGCGCGCGATCTAGATGCGCAGCCTATCGAAACTGATGTACGACACCGTGCACGAGCAAGGCGGCGTCGTTCAGGGCTTTACTGCAGTTGAGACTGAACTAACATCCCAATCGGACAAGCTTCTGGGGGTTACTCCGTGTTTCCGCCGAAGGACTTCTATACCTAGCCCGGCCCGCGGCCCGAGGCTGAGACCGATGCGAAGGGACGTGCTCATGTACTACAGCAGCGGTAATTATGAAGCCTTTGCCCGCCCCCGCAAACCCGAAGGTGTCGAAAACAAGACGGCGTGGTTCGTCGGTTCGGGCCTTGCGGCCCTCGCCGGCGCGGCCTTCCTGATCCGTGACGGGCAGATGGCAGGCGAGAAGATTACCATCCTCGAACGACTGAAGTTGCCGGGTGGCGCGCTGGACGGGATCAAGGAGCCTGAGAAGGGCTTCGTGATCCGCGGCGGTCGCGAAATGGAAGACCATTTCGAGTGCCTGTGGGATCTGTTCCGCTCGATCCCTTCGCTCGAAATCGATGGCGCGAGCGTGCTCGACGAGTTTTATTGGCTGAACAAGAGCGATCCCAATTACTCACTGCAGCGCTCCACCCAGATGCAGGGGCAGGATGTCCCCGACAAATCCCTGCTGACCCTGAATGAACAAGCACAAAAGGATGTCATCCGGCTCTTTTTCTCCACGCGCGAGGAGATGGAGAACAAGCGCATAAATGAAGTTCTTGGCAAAGACTTCTTGGCCAGCAACTTCTGGCTTTACTGGCGTACCATGTTCGCATTCGAAGAGTGGCATTCCGCGCTGGAGATGAAGCTGTACCTGCATCGCTTCGTCCACCACATCCACGGTTTGGCGGATTTCTCGACACTGAAGTTCACCCGATACAACCAATATGAGTCGCTCGTACTGCCGCTGGTCAAGTGGTTGCAGGATCACGGCGTGACGTTTCACTATGGCGTCGAGGTCACCGATGTCGATTTCGACATCAAGCCGGGCCGCAAGTTGGCGACGCGCATCCACTGGCAGGAAAACGGAGCAACGGGCGGTGTTGATCTTGGCCCGAACGACTTGGTGTTTACTACCATCGGTTCGCTGACCGAAAACTCAGACAATGGCGATCATCATATGCCGGCAAAGCTTAATGAGGGGCCGGCCCCGGCATGGGAACTGTGGCGGCGCATCGCTGCGAAGGACGAAGCCTTCGGGCGCCCCGACGTCTTCAGCGCCCACATCCCGGAGACCAAGTGGGAATCGGCCACGATCACCACGCTCGATGAGCGCATCCCTGAATACATCCGGAGGATCGTCAAGCGCGATCCGTTCAGCGGCAATGTGGTCAGCGGAGGCATTGTAACCGTCAAGGACTCCAGCTGGCTGTGCAGTTGGACGGTGAACCGCCAGCCGCACTTCAAGCAACAGCCTAAGGGCCAGATCGTGTCTTGGTTCTATTCGCTGTTTGTGGATAGGCCCGGAGACTATGTGAAAAAGCCGATGCAGGACTGCACCGGCGAGGAGATCACGCGGGAGTGGCTCTACCATTTGGGCGTGCCCGCGGAGGAGATACCCGAACTGGCCGCGACCGGCGCACGGACGGTGCCGGTGATGATGCCCTATGTCACCGCTTTCTTCATGCCGCGCCAGGCCGGCGACCGCCCGGATGTGGTTCCGAAGGGTGCGATCAATTTCGCCTTCATCGGCCAGTTCGCGGAAACGAAAGAGCGGGACTGCATCTTCACAACCGAATATTCAGTACGAACGCCAATGGAAGCTGTTTACACGCTGCTCAAAGTTGAACGCGGCGTGCCGGAGGTGTTCAACTCTACTTACGACGTCCGGACGCTGCTTGCGGCCGTCGGCCCGTTGCGGGACGGTAAGGGAATTGAAATCCCCGGGCCGGCGATCCTGCGGAAGCTTCTGTTGAAGAAGATTAATGCGACCGAAATTGGCGATCTGCTCCAGGAATTCCACGTAATTTCCGAGTGATGACGGTATGGCCTGCCGTCGTCAGTCCGCATCCGACGCGGGGTAGCCTTGGCCGAGATGGCCCCCTGCACCCCCTCAACCGAGGACCATAAACTCCAGCGAGCGCGATCAGATTGGGGACAACGGCAAAGCCGTCTAAGTTCTCCCCCTTAGGGCTAAATTAGCTAGCTAGTGGTGCGACTCAATCAACATGCTGCCCTTTTCCAAGCGCGCCCGCTGCAGTTTGACGTTGAGGCACGGCACCTGGTCGGAATCTTCAGAATGAGAAAGGAACGTGAAGATGGAAAGTTCCCTATGTGAAAAACCCGAACGTCACGCTCCGAGGAGACTGTCCGATTATCTGATGCTCGAAGGTCAGAAGCAGAAGGTCCACTCTCTGGTGGACAAGGCATACTCACGCAAGAACTTGAAGCTTGCGTGGGAGCGCGTTCGAGCCAATCGAGGGGCCAGCGGAACGGATGGGATCACGATCGGGGCATTTGAAGTCAATCTGGACGCAAATCTGGAACAGCTGCATCAAGAGCTTCGAAACAAGACCTATCAGCCGCAACCCGTGCGACGATTAGAGATTCCAAAAAGGGGAACTCCCGGCAAGACAAGGCCTCTGGGCATACCATCGGTTTACGACCGGGTGTGTCAGCAGGCGCTGGTCAATCGCCTGGAGTCGATCTTTGAGAAGGTCTTTGATCCGAGCAGCTTTGGGTATCGTAAAGGTCGCAAGACAGCCGATGCCCTGAGCAAGATCTGGCGCGAAGTGGAGGCTGGAAGCGAGTGGATCGTGGATGCGGATCTGAAGGACTACTTTGGGTCCGTGGATCACGCGAAGCTCATGGCCCTGGTCGGAAAGCAGATCGCCGATAGCCGAGTGCTGAAACTCATTCAGCAGATGCTCGAGGCGGGCTACGAAGAAAAGGGCCAACGGTTCGAGACTCCACGGGGAACCCCGCAAGGGGGCGTCATCTCACCGCTGCTGAGCAATATCCTGCTGACTCCCTTTGATAAGGAGATGAGGCACCAAGGATATCGGCTCACGCGATGGGCGGATGACTGGGTTGTGACCTGCCGGACGCGAGCCGAGGCGAAAGGCGCCTTGATTCGAGCAGCAAAGATTCTCGCAAAGCTCGGTGTGACGCTCAACCGGGAGAAGACCCGGATTGTGCACATCGCGCAAGGCTTCGAGTTTCTTGGATTTAAAATCCAACGTGGGAAGGGCCAATTCAAACTGACCCGCGACCGGATTAAATCCACGCTGAACCGACGGAATCTCTATGCCATTCCCACGCAGAAGTCAGTTGACCGATTCAAGGATCAGATCAGGACCTGGACCAAGAGGCATAAGGTAGCAGACAGAGCGAATGAAGCTTGCCGAATCCCGGCAAATCTTTCCAAAGCGCTTGGAACGAAGATGTTGCACGCCCTATAGTCGCTAGTTTGCTGTGGAACGAGTTCGAGCGTGCAGTCGTTAATTAAATTCGCTTCAGAACTATTTGCTTCGATTTGGCCCGCTTCACTTGGGCTAACGCCAAAGTCGTGTGTAACAATTTCTTATGACCGGAGCAGCCCAATTGGCGCGGCAACTGGCGCCCCTAAGGATCTCGGCGCGATCTGGCGTCTCAGCTTCTCGCTACTCATGTCGGCATTTTGGGCTTCAGCATTGAGATCGTAGGTACGGAAGCATTGAGATCGTAGGTACGGATCGAGCTGCAAAGGTGCGCGGCGCATCGGCAACAAACGAGGGTAACATGCGCAGGATCATGTCTCGAACCGGCGTCAGCTTTGCGCTCGTGGGTCTCAGCCTAATTTTGTCGGGCTGCAGCTTCAACGTCATTCCGATGCTCGAGGAAGTGGCCAAGGCGCGCTGGGCGGAAGTTCAGAATCAGTACCAGCGTCGGGCCGACCTAATTCCCAACCTCGTAGCTACGGTCCAGGGCTACGCGAAGCAAGAACGCGAGGTCCTGACCGGCGTCGTCGAGGCGCGTGCCAGGGCGACGCAGATCAAGGTCGACGCCTCGCAACTCACCGATCCGGAAAAGGTTAAAGCTTTCGAGGGTGCGCAGAACCAGCTCACCGGCGCGCTTGGCCGCCTCCTTGCAGTATCGGAAAACTATCCCGATCTCAAATCCAACGCGAACTTTCTGGCGTTGCAGTCGCAGCTTGAAGGCACTGAGAACCGAATTGCGGTGGCGCGGCGTGATTACATCGAGGCGGTGCGCGCCTACAACACGGCACTGCGCACATTCCCGACCGTCATCTGGGCGAAAACGGTTTTTTCCAGCAACAAGCCGATGGTGGAGTTCAATGCAAGCGAGGACGCGGAGAAACCGCCGCAGGTGAAGTTCTGATGGTGGCACCTCATCATTGCGCGCCCGCAGCGAAACGCGAGGCGAAACAATCCGGTTTTCCTCACCCTAACCCTCACCCACTTGCCGGGGAGGGGAGGGAGGGGGAAGTACTTCGGCGCTTTAGGCCTCGCGATGCCCGAAGCCATCTTTCGCAGGTTCTCGCCGCCGCACTCCTTCTCTTCCTCGCCTCGGCGGCCTTCGCACTCGATTTTCCCGCCCTGACTGGCCGCGTGGTCGATCAGGCAGGCGTTATGTCGGCGGAAAGCCGCGCTGACGTCGAGGCGAAATCGAAGGAACTGGAAGATAAATCCGGCATCCAGTTGGTGGTCGCCACGGTGCAATCGCTGCAAGGCAGCGACATCGAAACCTACGCCAACGAGCTGTTCCGCCTCTGGAAGCTCGGCGAAGCGAACAAGGACAACGGCGTGCTGCTTCTGGTGGCTCCGGCCGAGCACAAGGTGCGCATCGAGGTCGGATATGGCCTCGAGGGTACACTGACCGATGCGCTGTGTTCGGTGATCATAGCGAGCGCGATCGTCCCTCGCTTCAAAGCTAATGATTATTCGGGCGGTATCGAGCGCGGCGTCGACGCCATCATCAGCGTGCTTACCACCGACGCGGCCGAATGGCACCATAAGGCCAGTGTCCGTTCCGACGATCGGTCCGCCGCTTTCAACGGCCTGTTTCCCATTTTGTTTTTCTTGCTGATGATTTTCATCATCTGGTACCTGATCCGCAATGCCAGCGGCCCCCCCTCAGGCCCCGGAGGCCGACGCGCCAGAACACCTATCTTCATCCCTTACGGCGGGTCTGGGGGCTGGGGCGGCGGCAGCGGTGGCGGTTTCGGCGGCGGATTTTCCGGCGGTGGCGGCTCGTCCGGAGGCGGCGGGGCCTCGGGGAGCTGGTGATGGCGTTTAGCAAAGAAGACCATGAAGCCGTCACCGCCGTCATTCGCGAGGCGGAGAAACGCACATGCGGACAGATCGTTTGCGTCTTGGCCTACTCATCATCAAGCTACGCGTACGTCCCTATCCTGTGGGCGAGCGCGTTAGCGCTGCTTTCGCCATGGCCGCTGATCGAATTCACGCCCTGGAGCGTGCAGCGGATTTTTCTTTTGCAAATCGCGGTCTTTCTTGCCGCGGCGCTGCTCTTGGAGCTGACGCCACTGAGGCTCGCGCTGGTTCCGCGGGCAGTCAAGCGTGTGCGAGCGCATCGCGCTGGGCTCGAGCAGTTCGTCGTGCGCCGCGTCGCCAACACCAAGAACCGCACCGGCGTGCTCATCTTCGTCTCGCTCGCAGAACGCTACGCACGCATCATCGCCGACGAAGGTATCGCGGCAAAGGTGCCGCATGCGGAATGGCAGGCAGCGGTCGACACGCTGACCGGCCACATGAGCGAGGGCCGCATCGCGCCGGGTTTCGTCGCCGCGATCGAGCGGTGCGGTGACGTGCTCGCGGCCCATGCGCCGCCGGAAGGGTCGCCCAACGCATTGCCGGACAGGCTCTACGTGATGTAGCGCGTCGCCGTGCCGCGCCGCCTCTCGACAAGGAAGTTAAAGAAGTAAAATAACGACTATCGCTCTGCTGGTCGGCGTGCCGAAGGAGATCGAGGAAAACAATTCCGCGGCGGCATTGCTCCTTCGACGTTCGCAGGCGACAGAGAAAGGGCGCGAGTGGCCTGCACCCGGTTTGGTTGACACCCGCCCAGCGAGGAGAAGAAGCTCTCCATCGCCGCATTGTCCCAGACATTGCCTGAGCGGCTCATCGAGCAGATGACGCCGTGATCGGCCATCAGCCTCTAGAACTGCTCGCTGGTGTATTGGCTGCCGCGGTCGGAGTGATGCAGCAGCGCGTCAGGCTTGCCGCGTCGCCAGATCGCCATCATCAGAGCGTCGTTTCATAAAATTGGCTTGCCGCCGTTTTTGAAGGCGGACAACGAACTTGCCACCAGCGCCCAATGCAGTCCATCGCGCAAAGGACGCGCTGTTCGAATGATGAAGATCACCTGAATTTGCGTCGACAGCGACTCGACGAACGATCCGGTGTGAAACGGCATTTCGTTGGCATGGAAGACCCAGAGCAAAAGCCCGAACGTCACGAAGTCGAACACCGAGCTCAGCGGTCCGAACATCAGCATGAATTTGCGTAATGTATCAAGATCCCCAGCGCCGCGGCCGAGCGATCGTCTCGTCGCTTACGTTATCCAACGGGATCGTTGTCTCCGACAGGTCGTACAGCAAATTGTTCAAAAGAATTTGCGTCGGCAGCATCGGCAGGAACCCATCGGAAGAACACCGAGAGTGAAATCAACGCCTGCAAGGCTGCCACCGACTGCGTTGACGGTTCCCACGATGGGCTGAGGCGTTCGTAATTCTTCAAATAGGCACGATCAGGCACCGTCCCAAAACGGTTTCTGGTTAGCAAATCTGCGCCAAAGCTCGATGACATGTTTGCGGAGACCCCGCTGGTGTTCGGTCAGCCAGTGATTGACTGGGGCGGTGGAAACGCAAGCGTCGGCGCCTCGCAATGCGGAGAAATGTGCTAGTAGCCCGTCCGCGACCAACGTATCATGAAATGCGCCGAGAGCATCCTCTAGTCCTCTCAGCGCAGCAAGATATCGTTGGGTCCGTTGGTTCGGCCAGAGGCTGCCGAAAAATTCCGCTGCGTAGTCAAGCTTCTTGACCCGAATGCGCAATCTGTGGATCTCTTGCGGATCGAGTTTACGAACGTTCCTGCCGAGATTTCGTGCCTTGTCATGATATGTGCCCATCACTTCTGCGGCGAAGGCCGGGGCCGGTCCGGCGAGAACGTCCGGTTTCCACTTTCCCGCCTGTGGGGCCGACGCATTGGAACCGAACTGGCTGTCAACCCAGGACGCGAGCTGCAGCAAGATCTCCGTGTACTGAGGGTCTCGGAGAGCCGCATGTGCGCTCTTGTCTCCTTCAGCACGCTTGGCCTGCGCAATCCTGACCAAATGTTCGGTAGACCGTTGCTTTCTTAGGTTGCTCGGCATACTGGCAATCGTCTCTTCTACTAATACGTCCCAGTCGCGCGCCGCGCCCAACTTCTGTTCGAAGGTCCGCAACTTGACTGAAAGCCGAGGCCGATGGCTTTTCCGCATCGCCCTGCGAAAGATCGAGAGAACGGAACGCATCCGCCGAATAGCGACCCGAAGTCGATGTATGCCTTCCGGATCATCGTTCTTGTAGGCGAAATTGACACTGGCCAGCACATAGGCAACACAAGGCTGCGCAATCGCAACAAAACATTCTCGCACGCTCATGGCAGGATAGACCAGGATCAGCGCGGCCGTTGGGGCGCTGAACTTGGCATGCTCGACGAGATCGTAGCCGCGGGCTGCCTTGCTCTTCGTTTCGATTCTCAACGGAACAATGGCGTTGAGACGATGCGCGAGCTGATAAAGGCGCGCTGGCTGTCCCGATTTCAGCTCAAGCTCAACTTCGGAGATCGGCACCTGTTTTCTCTCACACGCGATTACGCCGCGATCGATAGCGCATTCGATCTGGCTTCGTCCGAGCCGCAGCAGCCAGGTTTCGCGTTCGACATGCGTCGCAAAAATACGAGCGAGGTCTCGGCCGGCACGCTTCTCGATCAGCCGGCGGACATCTGGATCCGCGATCTGCGTCAGGTCCGGCCTGTTGCCGCGGACCGGTCCCTCCAGCTCGGTACGTTGGAAAACCCTCGTGGCGGTTGCGTTCATCTTTACGCATTGAACGTGCTGGTGCCCGATTTTGCGCACGCGAAGCATGATGCCCCTCTGCGCGAGAGAGAACGAAGGCGTGTCGTAATAAACACTCAGCAGAGACCGGCGAGGCGTGTGCTTCAGGCATAACTCTCGCAGAATCGAACTCTCGCGCAACGTTGGGACATCGCGTGAATCAATGGCGAGCTTGAGTTCGATCTCCTGCGGCATTCGAGTGACTCAGGCATAGAGAGCTTCCAGCCGAGGTGACTAGAAAACGCCTAGCAGCCTTCACTAGTTCTGCCGCATCACTTGGGTAGAAGCAATGCGCATATCGACGGTATGATGCGGCACCATTTGCACTTTCACGGTTGTCCTCACTGAGTAGCGCCCGCAGAATTCGATCTATAAGCAGCTACCGCATCGGAAAACCATCGGAGCAGATTCACTTGCTCGGCGCGGCGGCCGGCCGCCTCGAGCAATCATCGATATGAGTTTCAACCGAACCTCAACCGATCGTTTCTACTCGAAACATAGCGAGCGGTTTGCTTTCGATTGCATTCGGTGCCGTCCTGATCGCCTGGCCGGGCACGGGAGCACTTGCGGTTATCTGGACGATCGCTTGGTTTGCCGTCTTTTTGGGTTGCATGTTCGTCGGCCTGGCGTTCGAACTAAAAAAGTTCAACGAGCCTAACGCACACGTCACACGCGAGAAGAGCGGGTTTATCGGGTGATAGTGGACGTCGATTCGGCGCGCGCCGTGGGTTCCATGCTGATGCCCATTTGTCCGAGTGGTAAATTGACGCCGAATTCCTTGCGATAGCGTCCGATGAAGAGAGATTTCCCCTTGATCAGCGATGTAGCAAAGCCGCCGACGACGACGCCGGATTTCGTGAGCGGAAGCACGCTGGCGCCGCGTTTGGGCCCGAGCGGGACGAGAACGGGTGGCGCGATCCAAGGCGAATAGTGGGGCAGCTTTTCAAGCGCTTTGCCCGCGATGACGGCCTTGATTGCCTTAGCGAGCCACGGCGCCTGGCGAGAAATAGCGACGATCGTCATCAGGTCGCCCGTCGCGGCGATATCGCCCAGCGCGAACACATTTCGCGCGCCCGCAGGGCGTAACCACTTATCGACCGTGACTAGGCCCAGAGGATCGAAAGCAACGCCGGGCAGAGTTTTTAGCACGGCATTGTCCGGCTTGGCGCCCATGACCGGAAAGATCAGATCGGCAGCAAGCGAAGATCGACCTGCGATCACGAGTGCCCCCGACGTCGGACGCAGGGTCTCTCGAAGCCCTTCGACGGCCGCGCCGAGATGAACGGAAACGTTCATCCCTGCGAGTTCCGCCCCGAGCCGCTGGCCCAGCGCAGCCTTAAAATCGGGAAAGAGCACCGTCGTCGCGGAAACGAGATCTATCCGTTTGCCGGACATTCCCGTCGCGATTTCGCCGGCAAGTTCGACGCCAACGGCACCCGCGCCGACGATCGCGACGCTGCGCGCCGCTTTTAGCTTTTCATGTGCGTCCAGGAGAGCGGAGCGGAAATCCGATATGCTATCGCCGGACGCTTTGAACGGCTGTGCATATTTAGATCCGGTCGCGACGACAAGGATATCGCCTTCAAGCGAGCCGTTGGCGGCAAGGCGAACGCCCTCGCCCTCGATTGCAATCACACGATCGCGCAAAACACGCCCACGCTTCAGTAGATGGTCATAAGGGAGGATCAACTTGTCCAACCAAGCCGGATCGACGACAGCGCGAATAGCTGCGACGTTATGCACGAACGCAGCTTTCGGCTCGACAAGCACGACCTCAGCAACGGGGTCCAATGCCCGTGCGAGCATGGTGCCGGCATAGCCACCCCCGACAATCACAACGCGTTTCATGAGTACTCCTAATGTCTCAGATATCCTCGACCTGATCGATCCGACCATCGCCGTGCATCAAGGCCGCGCCGTGAAGCGGACTGGGACACGTGCGTTCGTGGCGGGCCTAGGTGTGTCCAGTCCAGCGACTCGCATGCGGAGAGTGTCGAGCTCTTCGTCGGTCTGTTCGTGAACGGCCTTCATGAGTTGTTCGGCGTCCGGTCCGATCGGTACGCGGATCGGCGCAGGCTGTTGCTGGGCTACCTGGATGAGGCGTGCAGCTGCGGTGGCTGCGTCGAGTCCGCTGCTTTGCATGCTGTTGAACGTGGCGCTGAACGCGGCGAAGGCGTCGCCGTAGAGCGCGCGCTGCTCGGCCGTCATGGATTCCGCTGTCTTCTGCAGCGCGCGGGCGGTGGCCGCCGGCCCGCCCGTGGCCATGTTGCCTGGCTCCACGATCACGAAGTGGACGCCGAACGGCTTAAGCTCGGCCCGGTAGACGTCGGCGAACGCCTCGAGCGCCGCTTTCGATGCGCTGGACGGACCGTTGAACGGGAGAGGGAATTTGCCGGTCGCCGAGCCGATTTGGACGATCCGTCCTCGGGCCCTGCGCAGAGCGGGGAGGAAGGCGTTGATGACCGCCAGGCTGCCGAACACGTTGACCTCAAACTCGTGGCGTATCGCGTGGAGGGGCAGCACCTCGAGTGGGCCTGGGGTGAGGATGCCGGCGTTGCTGATCAGCACGTCGAGCCCGTGGTCGCCGAGCTCACCGGTGGTCTGCTCCGCCCACGATTGCACCGCTTGGTCGTCGGTTACGTCGACGATCGTCAGTCGCACGGATCCGTCTGACGCCTGCCGGAGGTCTTCGATCTCCTGGGCAGACACCGCGGTGCCGAACACCCGGTAGCCCTGTTCGGCGAGGCCGAGGGCGATCTGTCGTCCCAACCCTGCTCCGGCCCCGGTGATCGCGGCGGCGGGGGTGTTGTTGTTTCTCACATCGGTCATTTTCGACTCCTCTCTATGGTAGGACCGGAACAGCTCGGCCCCGGCCGGGCGCGGGTCTGCCCGGCCGGAGACGGCCGTCGGTTTACGATTCGTCTGTGCCTTCGACCATGCCGTTGGGGTTCTGGGCGGGAACAGGCTTTCCAAAGACCGCAGGCCCGAAAGACGGAGCGACGTTGGACTTCGGATCGCCGACGAGTTGCAGCACGTCCCAGTGCTCAGCCGCCTTGCCTTCGTCGTCCATCCGGAAGATGTCGACGACTGCCATCCCGTGGTCGTCGGGATCGTCGTTGATGAAGTTGTAGAACACGCCGTGGGTGTACACGTAGTCACCGACGGCGATAGTGCGGTGGTACACCAGGCGGGCGTTCTTATGCTCCGTCGTGACCCGCGTGAAGTAGTTGATGATCCCCTGGGGATCGTCCGCGAGCAGGGGATTGTGCTGGATGTAATCCGGACGCGTGTACTTCTCGATCGCTTCCTTCGGCCGCTTCTGGTTGATCATCATCTCGTTCCAAGCGATGACGTTCTCCAGGTTGCGCACGGCTCGACTGTCGCGGTGGTCGACACTCTTGATCATCACAGTCTCCTTCTGGGTTTGTTCAAACCTGATAGTCGCTTCATATGTTGACAGCGGCAACTTCTAGGCTTAAAAGTTGGCGTTGTCAACATTGACTCAGGCTGCAAAGTGGAATGGCTGCCATGCGTTATGTTGACACCGACAACTTCGGATGCTAACCGCGTAACAACAAAGGTAATTTTCGTCCATGGGAAAAACTCAGTCTCACGAGCGTCCCTACCACCACGGCGATTTACGCCGTGCAATCGTCAAGGCGGCGCTGGAAATCCTGCGTGAAACCCAGAGCCTTGAGTTTTCGCTGCGTGACCTCGCCCGGCGCGCCGGCGTCAGCCACAACGCCCCCTACAAGCACTTTGCCGACAAGCGTGACCTATTGGCGGCCGTCTCGGCAGCGGGGTTTGAGACGCTGACGAAACGCATGGCCCATAAAACGGCAGGGCTCAGCAATTCCCGCGAGCAGTTGTTTGCGATGTTGCGCGCTTACATTGACTATGGCGTTGAAAGTCCGGCGCTCTACAATTTGATGTTCGGAGGCTATCTAGGCGGTCGTAGCCGCCCCGCTATCGAATTGGCCGAAGCCGAGAAGACCAAGGCGCTGCTCGCGGGCGTGATCGTCGCCGGCGGTCTTGGACGCGTCATTCCGGATACCTCCCGCAACGAACGAAAGATCGCCGGCGCGGTTCTGGCGTGCTGGTCCCTCGTGCATGGACTCACTCTGCTGCTGGCGGATGGGCTCGTTGGACCGAGAAAAAAGTCTGGTGCTCTGAGCGACTGCCTCGTGCAGGGCATACTAGACGGATTGGCGGCTGAATTGCCGGCCTTGCCGCCAGGTACCTGGGTCGGCCCGGAAACGCCTCATCAATAATCTGCCGGGCCGAAAGATCTGCAGCGTGGCCACACACAATGACTATCAAAATTTTTAAGCTGTGATGCCCGTTTTGGGTCGATGGTGTCGAAAAAGGCGCTGTTTTCTCGGAGATAACCGTTGCCCGATTTGATGAGGCGCGAGACCTGCCGCCTACTGAGGTTGCGAGGTGTAAACCTTCACTTACGCAAGCGCTGCCGATTGAAGCATGTTAGGAGGCTTGAGCGCTCGCAGCGCCAGCGTTTTGAGGTTCTGCACAATGGCGGCGAGATGGAATTCGTCGCGCGCGCCGGATAGACCTCGAAGTCGCATGCGTTCGAATCCATGGTGGATTTTAAGGTGAGCAAAACGCATCTCGACGCGCTTTCGCTCATCGCGTGACTTTAGGAAGTGCTTTGTCCCCATAAGACGACGCGCCACATCGCGAGCGTCTTCTTGCAGATCGCGGGGAACATGCCGCGCCGGCGTCTTGGGACAACACTTCATCTTAAGCGGAACAAACATCACAATCGAATTTCGAGGCGCGATAGCGTAGCAAGGTGCCATCGTACACAGTCCCGGTGGTATGCATCACTTTGTTGTTCGGGCAGATGTAGACGCCGCGCCGTCTGTCCCACCGGAAATCACTGCGGGAGAAGGTGCCGTCATCGCGCTCAGCTTGCGTCGCGCACCGGGATATGGGGCGCAATTCCGCGGCCAACCAGCCAACCGAGGAAACGGCCTGTCCCATAAGCCGTATCGGCGGCGAGCCGTTTCGGCTTCAAGATGAAAGCGCTGCTCAGTTCGAGCGAGCATCGCTTTTGTGGACTCTACCTCATCGTAGGTCCGTGCCGGCGTCGGCTCGACATCGACGATGACCGCGTTCTCAAGATCGATGAGGTAATTGAGGCCGTATCCAAACTGCACCCGCTTGTTGGCCTTGGCGGTCCACGCCGAGCAGGGATCGCTTGGCGAGATCACCTTCGGTGGCTTGCGGTCAGGGTTGGGCTGCACGTCAGCTTCGAGCCTTGCAAGATATTCCTTCACCGCACGCGTCTGGCGCTCGGGCTCGGCCCAATTAATCTCGTCAGGCGCCTGGCCATGATAACGGCTAGCGTTGGCTTCCATCACGCTGGCATCGACGGCAAAGCCCTCGCCCCCGACCAGTCCGGCCGTCATGCAGGCTGCAACGACGCGTTCGAAGATGTGGCGCAAGACATCGCTATCGCGAAACCGGTGAAGCCGGTTCTCCGAGAAGGTCGAATGGTGCGGAACCGTGTCATCGAGGTCGAGCCGGCAGAACCAGCGATATGCCAAATGCAACTCGACTTCCTGCGTCAGCCGCCGCTCGGAGCGAAGACCAAAGCAGTAGCCAATAATCAACATCCGGATCAGCAGCTCGGGATCAATCGATGGCCGGCCGATCTCACTGTAGGAAGGCCTCAGTCGCCCGTGGATATCCGCAAGGGCCGTCGTGACAAAACCATCGATACGTCTGAGCAGGTGATCCTTCGGCACCCGATCGTCGAGCCGGAACTGATAGAACAGGCTTGCTTGATTGCCCCACCGCCGACCCATCATCGCAGCCTCCAAGGCTCAGATCATAAATACCGAAATCACTGTTCGCCAAAGTTCTCAAGCCTTTTTCGACAGCATCGGTCATTCGCGTCAGCTTCGCCCCAAAAAAGATGACATCGTTGATCACTCAACGATTCGTCTTCGTGTTAAATTTAATCGATGCGTGGCTTCCATCGCAGAACGGCTTTTCTTTGCTAAAGCACGGCATTGTTTTGCGATCATTTTGGCCGTCGCGAGAAATAAAGCAGGCCCTATAATTTATTGCGCCACTGAGACAAGGAGTAACAAGATTCCCATGGAAGATGTGCTGTCATTTTGATACAACTTCACCCGGGACAGGGGAATTTGGCTTTGACTCACTATCGAGGTTGCGACGACGATGAGCGCTCTTTACATCGGCCGGATCGCGGCAGTATTTTTTGTTATTTTGTTCGCCACACCGAGTTGGTGCGCTGGAACGCCGGAGCAAGACCGTGCATGCCGCTCGGACGCATGGAAGTTCTGCCGAGATTTCGTGCCGGACGTTGCGCAGATAACAGCTTGCATGAACAGGAATATCTCTAAACTCAGCCCCGCCTGCCGCTCGCAATTCAATAAACCGGGCGGTCAAGCGGGCGCTCGCAAATCCTGACATGTCGGGGAGGCTAAGCCCTGCTATCCGTCGAGCACCCGACGCAAGGCAGTCAGGCTGACGCGCACCGTTGCGTCCGTAATAGAGTTGACGCCCACCTCGTGCTTTTTTGGGCGCAATTTCCCTCGCGCAGACAGGTCCATTTCGGTAGAGTCGAGGATGGGCGCGGTAGCTCGGGGGCCTTTGGCCATCGTCCCGTTTCCCATCCCCGCTCATCAAACCGGACGTGCCGATTTCCGGCTTCCGGCTTTCCGTCTGGCTTCACCGCAAGGCACGCGACGGGGCCGCTCGGGGCAGGCGTTGGAGGTACAGAACGCCGAGTTCTCGATGAATGACATCGAATGTGAATCGGCGATTGCCGCGCCCTTGCACCTTGTGCCTTCGCGCGAGGAACCTGGCGCACGCGTTCAAAGACGTATTGGTCGACGCTGCGGTATGCCTTGCCTCGCGACCCGTAGCCAAAGTAGTTGGACCAACCTCGCAGTGACCTGTTCAGCTTGTCACATACTTCCGGCCATGGATCGATATTGCTCGGCACCAGAAGATCGCCAATCCTTGTCTTGAGCCGTTGCACACTCTTCGGCCTAAGCCGAATCTATCTTGGTGTTCATTTTCCGACTGATGTTCTCGGAGGATGGTGCGTTGGTACGGCCTGGGCCCTAGGGTGCTGGGTGCTGATGGCATGGCTTCGGCAAGGAGGCCAGGTGGAAGCGCGTGGTCCGACGTGACGGTTCCGTACCGGCTCACGCAGCGAAATACCCAATAGAGAAAAGCAGTGAGTTTTGCACGGCAAAGCAGCCGGCGATGCTCGGCGACGAACGTTCTCCCGCCATAAAGCATGCTATGAGAGCGACGCGCCTCGCTAAGTTCGCAACCTAACTGATGCTTACATTGTGGATCAGTTGCCAAATTGTGCCAGTTTCGAAGACGAGAAAAAGGCATGCCAACAAAAGCCCCAGGATAAGGAGTAAACCGTCTTGTTCGACATAAGTCAGCGAAATGAACGCGATGAAGATCGCGGGGACGATATTGCTGAGCGGCAATGGCGCTAGCAGTAACCGAATCGTGAGCACAAATATAATCACGCCGACGACGCGCCGTGTCGTTCCGGGCGGGGTCGCAAAGCGCGGATAAATCACTCTTTCGAGGTATTTTAGAATTGGAATGGCGCGTCCCATAACGGCGCCGACGTGTCGCGTGGGCAATTCGCGCGTGGCTATCCAGCGCGGAAATCTGAGTTCGGAAAACCCGATTATCATCTGGAAGGACGGAACCAGCAGCAGGAGTCCAGCCAGAATAGAAACGCCGGGCGCGGCGGCGGCAATGGCCAAAATCAAGATGATCATGCCGAACGACTGTTCGCGGAGGCGTCCCATCAGCCATTGCAACGTGACGGGACCTGCCGGGACTTGATCATGCAATTGCTGTAAGATCAACGAAGCGGGAACAAATTTCCCTTCTTGGGTCATATAGGGTTCCCACCTCTGATAGCGCTGGTGTGCTTTCGCGCGTTGTTCGAGGCTTCGAGCGAGGCGGGCGTTCGTCGGTTAAATCGAAAGAACAACTCGCTACGACTACGCCTTCTTTGAGCGCATTCCTTTAATAAGCGACAGTGCGGCGGGGACAAGGAGTTTCTGCGCTGCGACGTCTAAGGGGTTGTGCGCAAAGCCGACGATGTTTGCCTTTACGTCTCTGATTTCTTGGCCGAGCGCATCTATTGCCTGCTTGAGGTCGCGCGCGTCAGTCTGAATTGATTCGACAGCCATCTTGCGGAGGTCGAAAGCAAGGTCAATCTCCGGTCCCGGGCGGGAATTGCTGGCAACCAGCAGGACGATCGCCGCAATGACAAAATCGGCTACGGCAACGATCACGGCCGCCCAAACCGCGTCCAAGGGGCCCTGCAAGGCATAGAAGCCGGCGACGTTGGCCATGCCTAGTCCGAAAACCGCGATCAGGCCGGCAAATGCAACCAAGCCAGATCGACGCACGAGAACACCGAGCCAAATCTTTGCGATGAGAAAGTCGGCTTTCCGCAGCACCTGCAGGTCACGAACGAGATGATCGATCATCGTACAACTCCTCAGCGCCTGCCGAGCAGGCGCCCTATCAAGATCCCGACAAGCAGGGCGCCGATGACGCTCTGTGTGGGATGGGCGGAGATGCTTTGCTCCGCCTCCTCGAAAAAGGTCGTGGCCTCGCTTGCCAGTTCACGTAACTGCTCGCGCAGCTCACGCTCGCCGGGGCTGCCATCGGGCGGCTCGGCAGGATTGGGCGCCATCGTTGCCGGCGCGGGCGGCGCGGCCGTGCGCTCTCGCTGGGCAGCTAAAATCTCTTCCTGCAGCGATTTCAACTCGCGGGAGGCAACGGCATCAGTCACGACAGCACCCTCTCGAAAGCTCGCAATCTCGGCCGAAATCAGCCCGATCAAGCGGCTTTTCCGGACCCGGCGCCCTTGAGTGCATCGGCCGCCTTTTGATTGGCGCGATCAAAGGCTTTTCGCAATTCAGCCAAGGCCGCGCCCAGCGCCGCCCAGGTTTCGCTTCCCACCTGCTTCAGCTTGTTGAAACGCGCTTCGGCCTGCCCCGCGTCAGCCTTCATCTGATCGATGGCAGCATCGAGGTCGGCACGCTTCGCCGCGGCGATCTTGGCCGCTTCGTGGTGGAACGTGTCGGCCGCCTCGCGCCATGCCTTCGCTTGCGCAGCGGCATTGTTTAGGAACGTGGCTCGCTGCTGTTCGATCTGTTTCCCTGCGGTTTCGAGATAGGTCTTCAGCTGCCCTTCGAAGCTGTTCCATTGGCTTTCCAGCTCAGTTTGGAGGCGTTGCCAAGTAGCTTCTCCCGCCTCGGCCTCTTTCTTAGCGAGCGACGCGAACTCGTCACGACGCCTTTTCAGGTCGGCGATCGCCTGCTCGGCCTTCACTTTGGAATCGGCCTTGACCTGCGGGACCTTGGCTTCGAGGGAAGCCAGCGCAGCATCCATTTCGTCGAGGCGCTCTTTGGCCCAATTGACGTAAAAATGCATCTTGCTTTCACCGCTCATGGCCAAGCCCTCCGTGTCTCTTAGGTGGCTTTCTTCCGCGCGGCTTTGAGCTGGATCAATTCAACTGCACACCGATCGAGCCCAATTCCGGATGGCCTACGAGCAGCACGACAAGGTCTACGACCGCGAGCACAACGATTGCCAGAGCTGGATGGCAAGATACGTCTCGTCAGTCATTTGACCACCGCTCGAGCGAAAATGGCCAAGGAAGCGACGAGCCCAAGAGCAGCTACGGGCTCCCATCACTCTTGTGCCGCAGGATCGCGGGTCATTGTTATGACGTGCCGATACGCCGACTTTGATCTAGCTCAAGGCGCGAGCATTCCCGTCCTGATGCTATGCTGCTCTTGGTGGACGTAATCGTGGCCGGGGAAGCAGAGAAGATGAACGGTCTTGGGAAACCGTGACAGGCATTGAGAACGGGCAAGCAAAGCGGCGATTAACGTGAGCGACTGAAGTGAGGGAGAGACTCCGATGAATCGAACTCGTGGTGCTGACCTTTCCCGACCAAAACAAGATAGAGGAAGCTGTTCGCGCTCTGCAGAAAATTCGTTCCGAACGCAACATCAGACTTTATGGCTCGGCGGTCGTCGCGAAGAACGCCGATGGCAAGTTCTCAGTGCGAGAGATCACCACAGAAGGCCTCGGCGGAACGAAGACCGCGGCTTTGATCGGCGCCCTGGCCGGGGCGCTCGCCGGACCGGCAGCTGCCGCAATTATGGCCACCGGCGGTGCAGTCATCGGCAATGCCGCCGACATGAGCGCCGAAGATGATTTCAACGAATTTGCTGAGGGCATCGCAGACCGCGTCGCTCCGGGCGGAGCTGCGGTCGTCGCCGACATCGCCGAAGAAGGCGTAGGTGCGTTCGAAATCACCATGCAGGACCTCGGCGCCACCCTGCTCTCCTCATAGGTCGGCCATATGCGCGCGGGCGCAGTGTTCTGGTGGCATTGGCACGAGCAGCATGCTTGAGCGCGTGCCAGACGCACCGACCTTACCGCGCCTTGACAATCCGCCATGGCCCGCGAGCCGCAAGTAAGCCTGAGACCGATCTGCATCCTCAACAGTAAATCCGTTCATGTGCAGTCGGCCATGGGCCATATCGCGCGCATTTCAGGTGCTTTCGGTGCGGAGGCGCAGGTCGTCGTGACAAAGCGTGGCGATGACGTTTCGTCGTTAGCGGCGCGGGCGCTGAATGACCGCCGTCGGCCGGTGGTGGCGGGGGGCGGCGACGGAACGGTCAACGCCGTCGCCGGTCAACTTGCCGGCACCGAGACACCTCTTGGTGTTCTCCCGATGGAGGCGTTGAACCACTTTGCTAAAGATGTCGGCGTTCCGCTAGAGCTTGAACAGGCCGTCCAAAATGTTTTTATCGGCCACATCCGAAAAGTGGACGTGGGCGAGGTCAACGGGAGGGTCTTCGTCAACAATTCGGGTATCGGCTTTTACCCGCATTTCGTGCGCCATCGGGAAGAACTGGAGCGTCGCGGGCACGTCAAGCGTATTGCTGCCCTGCTCGCGTTGAGAGCAATGCTTCGCCGTTATTTTCGACTGCGCATCAGGTTACATATGAAACATGCCGCAGCGCTGGAGCGGCTTACGCCATTCCTTTTCGTTGGCAACAACCCCTATCAGACCTCCGGGTTGGAAATTGGAAGGCGACTGAGAATTGATACAGGGCGCCTTTGGGTCTGCACCGCGCCGAAGGCAGGTCGTGAAAAAATTTGGCGTCCCGCGCTGCGGACCCTCATGGGTCGCCCGACCGACCAGGATCTGAACGCGTTCGAGGCGGAAGAGATCTGGGTGGAACCGGGTAGCCCGCGTATCAACGTCTCCACTGACGGCGAGGTCAGCGTGATGGATGCACCGCTGCATTACAGGATTCGTGCCCGAGCACTCAGCGTTGTCGTGCCGGTGTAGCGGGCTGGCTCAATGTCGTTTCCGGCCAAGAATGTTTTGCTTTCGGAATGAACGAGCCGATCTTGGCTCTTTGATTATTTTTGGCACGAAGAGCCGATGAAAATGTTTCGATCGTCGCCTTTTTCCAAGCCATTCTAGCGAATGGAAAAAAGTTCCCTCCTGCTTTCCGGGGGTTTAATTCCGTTCTCGGCGTTTCAGCGTGTCTGTTATCGGTGACTTTGATCTACATCAATTCGGCCAATAATTTCGTCTGATAGTAAATATTTTTTGTCATCCGAAACGAGGAGACATTCAAATGAGCACTTCGCAACCGACTATCAACGACATTCAGAGCTCAGTTCGCGATGCTGTACGGCTGCACTGGCACTTTTTTCTGGCGCAGGGCGTCATCATGATCGTGCTAGGCGTTCTCGCTGTTATCTGGCCGCAGCTCTCGACCGTCGCTGTAGATGTGTACGTCGGCTGGCTGTTCTTGCTGAGTGGAGTTGTCGGGCTGATCACCATGTTCTTCGCGCCGGGCGCGTCTGCATTCTTCTGGTCACTATTTACCGCAGCACTCTCGTTGTTCGTAGGCATCTTGCTGCTATGGCATCCGATCGAAGGCGTCATATCGCTAACGCTCGTGCTGATTGCTTTCTTCATCGCTGAGGGGGTTTTCCAAATCGCCGCGTCCCTCAGCTATCGCGACGCATTCCCTGACTCCTGGGGCTGGATGCTGGCAAGCGGTATCGCCGACCTGATCTTGGCCGGCCTGATCGTCTCGGGATGGCCTGGTACGGCCACTTGGGCCTTGGGGCTAATCGTCGGTGTGAATCTCATCAGCTCGGGCATAGCCATCACCATGGTGGCGGTTGCAGGGCGGCGCCTCGTCAGGACGGTAGATAAAGCCTTGCGATAGCCCAGTTCAAAACACAGCGCGTTCGCACGCTTTGCGACGGTTTGCTTGGGAGAGTGAGAGGAGAGTGTCATGAACAAGATGCTACTTGCAGTTTTCGACAACGAGGCCGCTGCATTCGAGGGGCTGAAGGCTCTGAAGGATCTGCACGAGAGTGGCGATATCACGCTTTATTCATGGGCGGTGGTCGCGAGAGATAAGGCCGGCAAAATCGAGCTCAAACAACAGGCTGACCGTGGTCCCGTCGGCACCGCGCTCGGGCTGCTCACTGGGAGCGTAATTGGCCTCCTGGCAGGACCGGCGGGCGCGGTTATCGGCGCTTCGCTCGGCAGCTTGAGCGGGCTCTTATTCGATCTGGATAACTCCGACGTCGGCGTCGCCTTCTACGGCGATGTTGTGAAAACGCTGACGCCAGGTACGACGGCGGTATTGGCGGATGTGGACGAGAGCTGGACTACCCCGGTGGATGCCCGGATGCGTGAGCATGGCGGCACGGTTTCCCGGCGCTTCCGCTCGGAAGTCGCCGAAGATCAGCTCGTCCGTGAAAGCGCTGCTTTGGAAGCGAGCCTGAATGCTCTCGACGAAGAGTTCAAGCAAGCCAACGCCGAGAGCCGCGCCGCAATTCAAAAAGAAATCGAAGACACAAAGAAGCAGCTCAAAGCGACCCAGGATCAAGCAAAGGCCAGGCTTGATCAGGCAAAGGCGGAAATGGAGGCCAAGATCAAGACGCTTCAGGCCCAGGCCAAAGGAGCGAGCGACCGAGCCAAGGCGCGGATCGACAAACGCATCGCCGCCGTGAAGGCGGATTTTGATGTGCGGTCGAAAAAGCTCAATCAGGCTTGGCAACTGACCAAGGAGGCGCTGGCGGCGTAAAGCTTGCTCGCAGCTTGATCAAGAACCTATCCACCACAGTTCGAAAGACAGTGCTGTTCTATTTGAAAGGAGAACGGTTATGAGTGAGCAGATGATGCAAAAGGCAGAGGCGACCGTGCGCGATGCGCTTGATCATGCTCGGACCGCCGCGCAGGAGTTCCACCAAGCCATCAGCGGCGTGCTGGCCAAACGCCCCGATGCAAAGAAGGCCGAGATCGAGAGCGCGATTCAGAAAGCCAAGACGGCCGCCGAGTCGATCAGGTCGGCTATGCGCGCACAACACGGGGCGGCGCAGGAGCAGATCAAACAACGGCTGACGAAGGCTGTCGACAAGCTGGAGGCCTCCGAGAAGCACGCTGCCGAGAGTCTTAAGAGCTCCGGAGAGGCGTTCCACACAGGCCTCGGCAAGGCGCTCGCGGACGCACGCGCCTCCCTTCAAAACATCAGCGAAGCTGTCGCCGCGCGGCGGTCCAAACAGGCCGCCGAGCACCCACTCAAACGAGCGTCATAGGAGGGCGCGATGCGCAATTTCGTATCTGTGGTCTTCGACACCTCAGCTAAGGCCTATGATGGTCTCCACGAATTGTGGAACCTCGACCACGAAGGTGACGTCACGGTGCACGGCACAGCGGTCGTGCACCGTGACAGCGTTGGCCGGCTCGTGGTCGATACCGACCAGACGGACCCGCCCCTGGCGACAGCCGTCGGAGCCGGCATTGGCGCGCTGGTGGGCGCCCTGGCAGGACCTGCCGGAGCCGCGATCGGCGCTGGCGGTGGAGCAGCCCTCGGCGCCGCCACAGGCGCCACTGCCGGGCTTGTGGCGGATATCGAACGCTCCGACGTCGAAAACGAGGCCGGGCTTGAAACAAGCTTCGTTTTGCAGCCCGGGCAGCACGCCGTCATCGCGGACGTGAGTGAAGACTGGACGACGCCGATCAACGAGCGAATGAAGCGTCTCGGCGGCACCGTGTATCGGCGCTCGCGAGACGCTATTCGAGATGAAGCGTGGTCCGGCCCTAACTACCCATACTACAATTACCTGTATCCATACGAGTACAGGCCGGGAGAATATGCCTTTCCATAGCGCCTAAAGCTACGGGCGGCGGAGCGCCTCTTTGAGGAAAACTCCGTCGTCCGGACGGTGCTCGACGCTTCTCGCTTCGTCATGGCCGAGATCGGGAGAGATTTGCGGCATCTTGCCTTGCGCACCTTGCCTTTGGTCCCGATCACACCCGTAACTCGGCCAGCCAACGGAGGTTGAACATGGGAAGGATATATTTCTCGAATCGCGCCTTCATGGTGCCTCTGACTCTAGCGGCCTCACTATTCCTCACCGCGCAGGCGCCTTCCCCCGAGCCGGTTACCGATCAGGAAACCGAGCTCGGCGACGCTGTGTACAAGGATCTCAAAGGCAAAGCGATGATCATCGCCCAGTCGCCCCTGTACGAATCGTTAAAGCCGATCACGCGACGGTCGCTCGGGTTGCGCAGCCGCACTACGAGCATCCCTTCAAGTTCTTTCTGGTTCATGATCCCAGACCGAATGCGTTCTCCGTTCCTGGCGGGGGCGTCTACGTCACGGACGCTCTTTTGTATTTCGTGAAGAATACTGAAGAGCTCGCGGCGGTCTTGTGTCACGAGGTTTCGCACACGATTCATCATGACTCCATGAACCGTATTAAGGAGATGGAAAAGGCCCAGGGCGTCGCGATAGGCGCGACGATCCTGCTTGGCCCTACACTGGCCAACGTGATTGCGGCCAAGATTCTCACAGACCTTTATGGGAACGCATACTCGCGCGAAGTCGAAACTAGAGCCGATCTCTCTGGCTCCGACACGTGTGCCGCCGGCGGGTATAATCCCTACGGCATGATCTGGCTGATGCAGGATTTCAAAGAAGCCAATCCAAAAGAGGTCCCGCAGCTCTTGGCTGATCATCCGTCGCATGAGTCCAAAATCCAAGCCTTGCAAAGCTCACTTCCGCGAAAACCCTGGCGTCTTTTCCGGATTCAGCTCGGATCGGAAACTGGCCACGCCCTTCAGCGTGCCTGAAGATGCACCGGTCGTATTCCTGCGACAGTGAGGTGTCCCGTATGCCGATTACCCAGTCGCGGCAGCACTTGCGGATGCGAGCGCGGCATGATCTTCGCAGCCGGCATTTAACTCCATAGAGTGAGGCCTATGCTGCGAAAAGCGGCGCTCCTGAGCGCTTACGTCGGCGCAGGAGTGCGATCTCCTTTGATCTCCTCGGCAGAGGACAAAATGATTGAATGTCAGATTTGGCCTGAGTCCGGCGACTTCGCGCCGGTCCGAGCTGTTTTCAAGATTTCACCCAAGGTGGGTGAGACGATAAGCGTCTTGATCGACAATCACGTTAGATCGTTCATAGTCACCGGTATTTCTAATGACTCGCAGCAAATTCTTCGATTGTGGGTTAGAGCTGCGCCGCAGCCTTATTAGCTTTAACGATCGTCTAATTTTCTAACCGGCGTTGATCCAGGTCAATTCATTCAGATCGATAATCCGCTAAACAAAAAAGGGTTTTACCGACACGCCGAACTAGGTTGAAGCTCACGAGCGTCCGAAACCCGACGATTGATGACAAAACAGCGTAGAACCAGCTTCGGAGAAGCTGTTTCGGTCTACATTCACGCCGGCAGATGATGAAGCGATGAGCGAAAAGGAGTACTCGCAATGAACCAGATGGTGGTTGCTGTTTTCGACAGTGATAGCGCGGCGTTCGAAGGGCTGCGTGAATTGAGAAACCTCCACAAAGAAGGCGGTGTCTCGCTCTATGCTTCGGCCGTCATCGTGAAAGACAAGACGGGGAAAGTTAGTGTCAAGCAAGAGGCAGATAAGGCCCCCCTCACCGAATTGTTGAAACCGGATGGCTGTCGCGCGCCACCCCGTAGCTCGCATCGCGCCGCCGGCGCCCGCCATCATCAGCGCCTCGCGCGCGCGAGTGGGTGAGAGATATGGTCAACGCGGGAATTTTCCGCTGATCCTTCAGTGCCGCCAGGTGCCACACCGATTTCAGGGCGCAAGCGAGACCGAGCGCAGCCGGCGGTCACCATCCCAGAACGACACGGATGTCGCTGGGTGGCGGCGAGTGTCGTGTTGGTCGCGGCGCGGCGCGTTGGGACCAACACCATCATCGCCGGCGCGGCGCCGAATCTTTCGCCGGCGATCGATCGGCACCAACAAACCATCGACGCCGGCCGCCGCCGACCATCGCCATTGCCACCCAGAGCGCCGCACACGCTGCTGGCGCAGGTCGAGCACCCCGCAGGTCGATCTCGTATGCTTGTCGCTGTCCACGGGCTCGCCCTCCGCTCAGCGAGCGATGCCATAAGAGCCCCCCTCACCGAATTGTTGAAACCGGATGGCTGTCGCGCGCCACCCCGTAGCTCGCATCGCGCCGCCGGCGCCCGCCATCATCAGCGCCTCGCGCGCGCGCCGCGTGGGTGAGAGAAATGGTGAACGCGGGCCCCCCCTCACCGAATTGTTGAAACCGGATGGCTGTCGCGCGCCACCCCGTAGCTCGCATCGCGCCGCCGGCGCCCGCCATCATCAGCGCCTCGCGCGCGCGCGCGCGTGGGTGAGAGAAATGGTGAACGCGGGCGCCCCTCACCGAATTGTTGAAACCGGATGGCTGTCGCGCGCCACCCCGTAGCTCGCATCGCGCCGCCGGCGCCCGCCATCATCAGCGCCTCGCGCGCGCGCGAGTGGGTGAGAGAAATGGTGAACGCGGGCTAGTAGCTATCTTGGCGGTGTTGGGCATCGTGACGTTCGTTGCGATGAGTTCGATCTATACGGTGAGCGAAGTCGAGCAAGCGATTATCACTCAGTTCGGCAAGCCTATCGGCGCTCCGGTGACTACCGCCGGCCTGAAGGTCAAGGTCCCCTTCATCCAAGATGTCAACCTTATCGACAAGCGAGTTCTCGAGTGGGACGGCAATCCAACCGATATGCCAACCAAGGACAAGCTCTACATCTCGGTCGACCTCTTTGCCCGCTGGCGGATTGCAGATCCTCTCCAATACTTTCTGCGCCTTCACGATGAACGCAGTGCTCAGTCCCGCTTGGACGATATTCTAGGCAGCGAGACCCGTAACGCTGTCGCCAAGCACGAACTGATCGAGATCATACGCACCACCAAAGATCGCGTGCCGCTGCGCGACACCCTTCTGACCGGTGCGGGACCGGAGCAGGATATGGGATCACTGGTGCCAATCCAGAAGGGACGCAAACTGGTCGAGCAGGAGATCTTTGCCGAGGCTGCAGAGAAGGTTCGAGTGTTTGGTATCGAATTACTCGATATTCGATTCAAGCGGATCAACTACAATGAAAGTGTGAGCTCGAAGATCTACGATCGAATGATCAGCGAACGGCGGCAGATCGCGGAACGCTTCCTGTCGGAAGGTAACGGCGAAGCCGCTAGAATTCGCGGCAATCGTGTGCGCGACCTGAACAAGATCCAGTCTGAAGCCTACCGGCAGGTCGAGGAGATCCGCGGCGTGGCGGACGCAAAAGCCACCGAAATCTACGCGAGGGCTTACAACCAGAGTCCTGAGGCGATAGCGTTGTATGAATTCACGCGGACGATGCAGTCTTACAAGTCCATCATCGCCGAAAATACGACCCTTGTCCTTTCCACGGGTAGCGACCTCTTCAAATATCTGAAGGGTATGAGTCCGGATGGCGACGTCGTTCCGGCCCAGCGTCCTGGTGACAACCGATAATAATGCGCGTAATCACTGCTGACGTCCTCCCTTGGCCCGCACGTACTCTGAGAGCGCTGCTTATTCGAGTTGGCGGCGAAGTGAGAAGAGTTTTTATTGTGCAATGAAGAAGAGGCGGGCAGGAAGTCAGGCAAGGGAGTAGGCGTCAAATAAAGGGGAATAAATCGTTACGCGCCGTACTTATAAATCGGGGTTGATAGCGGCGAGATGGAGCGTGCAGTTGCGGCATTTGCCGAGCTGCCGGATGGCGATCTAATCATCACGCCGCATCCCAACAATATAGCGAACCGTACTTCGATCATCATACTGGCGGCAGGCCATCACCTACCCGCAATCTATCCGTTCCGGTGTTTTGCAACCGCGGGCGGCCTGCTGTGCTATGGGCCTGATTAGATCGATGAATGGCGCGGCGCAGCAACTGACGTCGATCGCATCCTGGGGCGAAAAGTCGGGCGATTTGCCGTTCCAGGCACCGACCAAAAGCTGCTGGTCAATCTCAGGACCGCAAAAGCGCTCGGCCTTGTCGTGCCGCCCGGCTTGTCCACTCGCGTGACGAAGTGATTGAATAAGAAACTGTGTTGGTGCTCTCGCAATGCAATAATTGGCGGCCTGGAGAATGTCCGGTGTGGATCAAACTGCGAGATCGCGCGAAGTCCGCTCGACTTCCGCTTTGGCCCCGAAACCGGATATTAAAATCATAGTCATTATATCACTTGTCCGACCACCTCGCCCGAGGCGACGAGCGAACCGCGTTGCGCATTTGTTGATACCGCCCTTGCGCTTGATAAAGGCGGGCAACGGCTCCTCCAAGTCCTTGAACTCCGCAGCGTACCGCAGCACACGGGACCATTTGCTTCGGGTTCTAAAATCCACCTTGTCCGATTTCCGCACTACAAAAGATCACGGCCGCAAACGGTTCCTGCACTTCCACAATCAAACGACGTTCCTTTAGACACAACGCGCGACGAGCGTACTCAACGGCCTTGCCTTCGTGGGCCCACCACGTGACCAGCTCGAATACCGCGGTCAGATACCCTGCTGCTTACACCGAAATCAGCTGCGCTCCAGTGAGGGAGGCGTGAGGAACGCTATTAGGAGAGACCATGACTATCAATGTCCTTCCTGATTACGTGATGCGAACAGTATTTCTTTCGCTGGCACTCGCAATCGTTGTATTTGTTGGCATGTTGTTGTTGACCACCCTCCATTCCTAGAAAACTGACGCCGTACTCACCTTGCTTCCAGCGTGAGCACAGATTGTCCGCAGCGGGTCATGGTCGTTGTGAAAACGGCCGAGCAGAAGCATTGACGCCTCACGACCGTGGCGAGGTGGCCGGGCTCGGTACCCGCACCGTCCTCATCGAAGCAGCCGCAAGCTCAAGCGCTCAATAGCGTCTGCGGCTCCGCCTGTCTTCTTCTTTGGAAGAGATACGCGATCGCGGTTCGCCGCGCGTCCCCCTGATCGAAGCGCGTCCCCTCATTTATAAGAGCTCCGTCGTTGCCGACCAAAAACCGATAGGTCTCGGCGGTTCGACGGCTTCTCACAAAAATGTATGGAGGCTCGTATTGCGTAACCTCAAACATGTTCTTCTCCGTTGAGTGGATCACGATTGCAACGAATTCCGAACCGCATTAATTAAAATTGTCTTAAAACCCCGCAAGTCCCTCTCCACGGCCGGCTCACCATCCAATCCCCATCCGCGGCTCAACCAAGCCATTTCAGATCGCCAGCCTTCTAAAACCCGTGACGTGATTTTTACGCTTGCCAACAACTCCTATCTGCAATTCGGCTGAGGGTCGTGTTGATCTGTTGCTCGCCGATTTCGTCCGGATCATACGGCCCGCCGTACCAATCGAGCGCGGCTTCACGCTTCGCGTTCTGTGTATTGGCGATATCATTCAAGAATTCGTAATAGCCAGGAATGCCGCCGCAATCCTCAGGGACATCGTCGCTCGCCGCCAAGGAACCGCGGATAACCACTTCCGGATCGAGACCTAAGCATTCGAGGAGCCGTATCTTCAATTTGGGGATCGCCAAGCAGCCGAAAAGAGCCCAGTTGACCCGGTTTTCATATTTGGAAAGATCCTCGCGATGAAAAGGGCTTCGGTCAGTCAATTCTTGCCTCCAGCGGCAACCGTGCTCATTAAACCTCCCACCATTCTCCGTCCTGACGCAGCACGACGTTTTCGAACATCTCAGGAAACCGCTCCGCCTCGAAAGTGTGGATCGGTACCAATGCGTCGGGGCACACTGCGGCGGCCAGGCGTTTTAGATCGGCGATACTCGCGTGCCCTGACGTGTGGATGATTTCAAAGGGAATGCCGCGAGCTTCACAATCGGCCTTCAGCCTAGCACCGGACCCTTCGGCAAAATACCCTTCCCACTGGGACCAGATGATCCTAGCCCCCGTAAGCGCCCTTGCACGCTCGAGGTCGCGAAGCATCCAAGCACGAAAGAGCATCACGGAGCGCGGCGCTTGTTCGGCGAGTTGCTCCGGCCACAGACGGAAGCCACGGTAGCTATCGACGATTGAAGCGATGTTCTTCCTAACGAGGTGAATCCGCTGTGCTTGCGGAATAAAAACCGCCAGGTTCGGCCAGCCGCGAACCGCTTTCGGGATGCTGTCATAGCCGGTCGCTTTCAGAGCCTCTGCGGCGTAGGCATCAACAATGAGGGTTCGCCCTGTTTGCTTGGCTGCTCGGTAGATCGTAACGACGCGGTCGATGTTCTGCGCCGAGCAAGCGACGAGCACCATCCCCGGTGTGGTCTTTGAAGCGCTCTATGAAAATGCGCTCCAGCGTTTTCTCCGTGGGAAAGGTCGCGCTATCCGCAAGGCGTCCAAGGCTCGACCCCTCCATCAGCATGACATCGATGTCCTTCGGCGGCTTTTCCAGCATTCGTTCAAATAACTTGCCTTTTCGACCAAGGGGCTGATCAGCCGGTGGTAAGCCTTCGTGGATGAAAGCATCGATTCGCTCTTGCCGCGTCGCCATGCAATCTTGATTATCCGTATTATCCGTGCCTTCAGCAATTCGATACCTACGCGCAGCTGCTGATAACGCTTGGTCGGTTCAAAGGCTTCTGACAAGAAGACTAGCGGAGCGCCCGAAGGGCAACGCGCCCCACCATCCCCGCCTCCTATGGACATGCTCCGGGCTAGGGGCAAGGTGGCGGCGCTGGACGTCCGATTTAGTCATGATCAAGGCTGAGAGAAAACGGCAAAAAGCCGATGTTGGCACCGTACCGTCCAGGATGCCGTGTCATACTGCGTTGCTGCCGAATTGATCGGTGCATTTGGCGGCGCGTTCACGAGGCTGCGGCCTAAATCTTCACGTCATTCTCTGTGAACAGCAATTGCCCCTGGGTTTACCTTATCCGGTCACACTTCCGCCTCTGCGTGCGCATTCAAAGGCTTGCGGGGCCGAGCGGATCATGCTGTGGCACGAATTCGTGTTTAAGAGGCCGCCATTGTGTGTACCGAAAACTCAATTTCGAACGTATTGGTGGTGCAGCCCGCCGACGAGCGCCGAGACACAATGCGCCCGATCGGTTGAACAGGACGCGACACAGGCAAATCCTTGTTCAAGGAACGATGTGTTCGCATATCATTATAGTACCATGCATAAGAACGCAGCACCCGGCGCAAGTGCTCCTCGCCGACTACCACGAGGTGATCAACGCACTCGCGGCGGATCGAGCCAATCAGCCTTTCGGCAAAACAGTTCTGCCATGGCGAGGCAGCTGAAATCGGCTTGTCGCGGATACCCATCGCCCGCAATCGGCGCCTGACCACGGAGCCATAGATCGCGTCCCGATCCCGGATCAGGTACCGCGGTGCTTCGTTCCAGGGGAATGCCTCTGTAATCTGACGCGCGATCCATTCGGCCGTTGGATGGGCCGTCACATTGACCCAGACAAGCTCTCGCCGAGCCAGCCGCACAATGATCAAAGCATAGAGCAGGTTAAATCCAATAGTCGGCACCCTCCTGGCCATGTACTTGGCCACTGTCGACTGGGCGACCGCAAATCCAAGCTTGAGCAGTTCCCCGTGAATGCGCGGGGCACCCCAAAATGGATTCTCTTGGTTCATGTGGCGTATTAGTGCCCGTAACTCCAAGCCGATCGGCGGTCGACCTCCCAGCGAGCGAGACTTCCGGCGCCAGTAGCTACGAAACCCTGAACGATGCCAGCGCACCAGCGTCTCGGGACGGACGATCGTCATGACTTTGAGGATCGATGGGAACCAACGATAAAGCTGGACGAAGAACAGGCGATCGCCGCTGTTAAGCCGGACGCGCCCATGCACCTTGCGCCGCAGCACAATGAGCTGCTGCCTCAGCGCCGCATTCTCGGCTTCAAGCCGGCTCTTGGACTTCAAGAGCGCGGCCATCAGGCTCAGGGCCAGGAGGATCAGTGCGATCATCGCCGTCAGCGTGCGGCGATTTTCTGACCGTTCAATCCGAATGAAGTTTTCGGTACACTGGGGTCAAATTTGGAAGCCGTTTGATAGTTGGTTATCGACCAATCGGGAAAATCACCGCATCTACGCGGGTTCCGATCTAGGGCAAATTATTGACCTACAACAACTCGGCGTCGACCAATTGTCGCAACGACCAGACCTTTCCCGGCGCTAAGCCGAGCAATTCCTTTGCGCATTCCCGAATAATTGGTTCGGATGCCGTGATGTGTTGGGCAGCACTGAGCTGATCTCTGAAACATCGCTGAATGTTGCCGGCCCGAAGTGCGCCGCCGCCGCCAAACCCAAAGGCCATGTTAGCAATAGAAGTCGCGACTGTATTTGCGTTAGTGAATGCAAGACGCGCCAGTGTGATTTCGCGCACCGTTGGGTCGTTGCCGCTTTCGAGCGTCCGCTGAACGTTATTCCAAACATCGAACGCGAACGCTCTCGCGGCACGCAGTTCTCCTTCTGCCCGCCCGTATTGCAATTGAAAGCTGTCGCCGCCTCCAATTCCTGCGACTGGCGTTGGACGAGCGAGATCTGACATCGCGAGCGCTGCGATTTCATCAAGCGTGCGTCGAGCAATTCCAAGAGCAAAACCCGTATGCCCGATCGCACCAAATCCGACAATCCCGAGCCGATACAGATCGCCACCGGTGCAAGGACGATTTGCGTTCAGGAAATGCGTGAACTCGGGGGACGAAGACATTCTGCATCGAATAGTCGATACTTCCAGTCGAACGCAGCCCGAGCACGTCCCAGTTGTTTTTCAGCTCCGCTTTATCTCTCGGAACGATTACAATACGAGCTTCAGGCGCCTTAGTTTTCGGATTGATACGCGGCGCGCCTTTTTCAAGCACGATCACCCCGGTGTGGATCCATTCTGAGTGAAGCAGGCCACTGCCGTAACTCCAGCTCCCGTTCACGTTATAGCCATTGTCTTGTCTATCGGCTCTGCCGACTGGTGCTCCCTGCCCTCCGATCAGGGGTAGGTGATCCCTGAATACTTCGTTCGCTGCCGACGGAGCCAAATATGCACCGCATGTTGCCATGGCCACCTGCGTCGCCATGACAACCCAGCCCGTCGAACCGTCTGCGCGGCTTAGGGTCTCGATTATTTCAAGCCCCTGAGTAGGCCAAATTTCAGCACCACCCAAGGCTCTCGGGACGAACAACGAGAACAACGACGCTTTCTCTGAGCGAGTCTATTGTGGCGTCGGTTAATTTTCCTTGTTTTTCTCCCGTAGAACTTTGTTCTGAAATGAATGGAGAAAGCTCGCGTGCGCGCGCCAACAGTGCGTCGTGTGAAAGCGACAGAGGTTCGATGGAGTTGCCTGCGCGAATGTCGCTGGTCATTCTTCAAGTTCCTCCTAAATTCGATGATCCATTGGAAGGGGGCCTGGACAATCGGTGCAAAATTCGTGCGCGGAACAATGAGCCACTTCATTTCTTCAAATTGGAGAAAGCCGCTCAACCATCCGGGGTCGCGGTGAGATCGGCTTTGCGTTAGGTGGGACATTAGACTGTAGCTCACCACCGGCAGATCCGGCTGTCCTAGCCGCTCGTCCAGTCCGCCGGCTACGAGGCGTACGTGCCAAGTCGACACGCATCACACGCAAGATGTGCGCTTGAGCGCAAAGCGGCAGCGGTCGTCCACCACCCGTTCTCATACTTGAGACGACAAACCTGAAATCGCTTCCGCGCCGATTAGGACGAATAATACGATGCTCGGAGCGTTCGAGCAGTTTGCCCATGCATGGTTGGTACCGCGTTGAATAAGAACATCGCCCGGTTTCATTAATGTCTCGCTCTTGTCCAGGACAGCAAAAATCTCGCCTTGGAGCACGATCGCATAATCGAGCGACGCTGTGCGATGCATCATAACTTTCAGATTGTGCTTGCTCTGCCATGTCACGTCTGGCGCAAACTCGACGACGCGCAAGATCGATCCCGTTAGCGGAGGGGCGACCCCTATCTCCTCGGCCGCCGGATCACCCGGATCCGTCGAATTATCTACCGGCGTTTCTTTTGTCACCCAGAGAAGGGTTCCAGCGAACGTCGGCACACCCATGATAGCGCGGCTGTGAGGGCAAAGATCATCGGAAAGGATTACAGATTCCCCGTTTGAGTTGTGACCGGTCACGATACGCCGGAACTTTCGTACCGAGCCGTCGACAGGTACACCGCCCATTTTTATCATCTCGCTCAAACTACCCCCACGCATCTTCTCGGCGCGCTGCCACAGAATGTAGCTGGCCATGCTCGTCCCGTTGAATACCATCGGAGGCGTATCAAGCTTGACCTTGTCGTCACCTTCGAAAATACAGACCCGCCGTAACTCCCGGCCAACATTGTTCGGGAAGGATGAGTACAGCACCGAATGAAATACTTCCGACGTCGTTTCATCGACGCGGAATTTTCCGGCATAGCTCGTAAATGTCTCATAGGCGGCGACCTTATCCGCGGCTTCGCCATCGCCTGCTGATTGCGCCCGAAAATGAGCGCGGTTTCTCCTTGACAAGGTAGCGCTCATGAAGCCGTCAGGAGAATAGATGAGCAAGCCGCCCAATTCAGATGTGGGGCCCATTGGGGGATCGATAAACCCCTCCGCGCTCTGAAGCTTCCAGTCGACCAAGCGCCAAGCGCCGATCAAGCGATCTCGCACCAATCCCATCGCATCACCTTTCCGCCGACGGTTGCGCTTCAGGATACAATCGTAACGAAGCCGCTTTCGAAGTGCGTCGATGCATGATGACCAACGTGCCGATACAGAGCAAAAGGACGGCGGCAAACAACAACAGACCGCTTCGGTAGCCTCCTGAGGCCTGCATCATGAAAGACAATACCATTACGCCGATGCCGGCACTCAAATTAAAAACTCCATAGACAATCCCGTAGAGCTTACCGAACGACCGCACGCCAAATTGAGTTTTGAGTAGATAGGCCGCCACGTCAAATTCCGCTCCGACCAACAAGCCGATGAGTGCAGAACAAACAAAGACAAAGTTGCCTTCGATCGGTACAGCGTACAGTAGGCAAGTCACCATCGACCCCAGCACGGCGATTATCATCAGCAAATATGCCGAAACCCAATCGAGCAGCCATCCGATCATGAGGCGGCTAACTATCAAGGATAATCCAAAAGTCGACTGCACGATCGCCGCCTGCTGCGAAGAAAATCCGGCACGTGTGAGGATGGGGATTTGATGGATGATTAGAGCTGTCGTCACGAATCCCATAAGGACAAATGCCAGCACAAGGAGTTGGAACTCCGCGGTTCTGATCGCCTCGGAAAGCGCCAATCCCTCCGCGCCTGTCACTTGTTCATCGTTCGGCGAAGCATCACGCGGCTTTTCCCGTACGAACAATGCCGCAGGAAATGTTATTCCGAATACAAGTAGCGCGATCAACACGTAGCCAGCCCGCCAGCCAAAGGCCGGAATCGTCAGTCCCAGAATCAGCGGTAGCACCGCAGTACCGAGGCCGATGCCGGCGTTTGCGATGCCCAGCGCGAGCCCTAAGCGCTTACTGAACCACGTACTAACGGCGCGAAGATAAGACAGCGGATACTGACCAATCCCAGTGACAGCAACAGCGAGGTAGGCAAGGTAATAAAGCCAAAGGTTGGCCGGCAAAAACCATATCGCGCCGACAGCCAAGCCGAAGATCGGAATACTGACAAGGATCACCGGGCGCGCGCCGTACTTGTCAGCGAAATATCCTTGCAGAGGCGACAAGGGGATCACAGAAAACGCGAGAATACTGGAAACGAGAGTTACCTGGGCTAGCGTCCATCCAAAGTCGACCGCGATCGGCCGCACGAACACCCCAAAGCTCAGCGCTACCGTACTGGGTCCGACCATCAGGGCTAGCATTGAGGCCGACGCGACACGCCAACCTTCGTAGCGCCAAGAGTACTCCGTCACGCCTTCTGATGTTCCGCGCATTTCCTCCTCCCGATCGGGCCTGCCAGACCTCCGCATTCAACCGAGAGGATCCAACGACGGTGTTTTTATACTTCTGACCAGTTTATTGTACGTTCGTATAGGAGTCAACCATTGGGCGGTTCATGCTTCTGGCAGACTTCGAGATCGCGGAACGGCAGGCCTACAGACCATGATCCTGCCGGCTTTGAACTCCTTGCCTAGAAACAAGCGTCGTCGCTATCCTTCTGCAGTTGACTTCCAACGCTCGTGGTCCAAAAGTTCACACGCGCCTAAGTTGTTGATCCGCAAAGTAAGGCTACATGCAGCGAAAACACTCCATCAGCAAGTCGCGTGTTCGCGCCGCAAATTAGCGAACCACTCATCGATCCATCGTTCCGGCCGATCAAGCCGACACGCCCCAACGTAGACGGCATATTTTGTTGGCTGCGACCAAGTTGTTTTCAGAGCATGGCTATAATGGCGTCTCGGTCCGCGACATTGCCGCTCAAGCAAACGTCACGGTTGCCCTGTGCGGCTACTATTTTGGCCGAAAGTCAGAATTATTCATGGCGCTGTTTTCGCACGACGCCGGCGATGTGAAGGATCGCGTCAACGCGATCCGGAAGTTGCGCGGGCATAAAGGACAGTCGGAGTTCTTGGAACAACTCGTTCGTGCGTGGGCGGAGCCAGTCCTGAGTAAACGGGCGAAGGCCGAGAGTGCTTCCTTTTCAATCTTGGTTGCGCGCTCACTGTGGGATACGGCGAAAGAAGCACAGGCCGCAATCGAGGCGTTCTACGATCCAGTGGCCCGTGCCTTCCTGCAGGCGCTTAAAAAGGCGATGCCAGGCCACGACCACGCCGATCTTATTTGGGGCTACGAGTGGGCGTTGGGTGCGCTGCTAATGCACCTCGCGGACAAGCGGATTGAGCGTATTTCCGGCGGCCGGGTTAAGTCCGGTGACCCTGAAAAGATTGAGACGTTCGTTCGGTTCGTTTGCGCCGGATTGCGTTCGATCGCGAAAAAGACAGTATGACTTAGATAAACAACGAGGAATTAGCCATCCTCCATTCGCGCGCTGAACGTGCGATTTAGCCAGACAAACGTGCATCCAACCACTTTGAACCACCCGCGTCCGTTGACTCCGCCAAGCGTTCAGCGATAATTGTTTCTCCTGCTTTAGAAGCTGGTGCGGTCTACATGAGCGTTCCGAAGAGGCTCCGGGTATACGTAGATCCTGATCGCTGCCAAGGACATGCTCGCTGCGCCGCGCTAGCACCGGAAATTTTCCAATTGAATGAACTAGGAAACGGCCAAGAGATTGGAGGCGGCATCGTGCCGCCAGGACTAGAAAGCAAGGCTTTGCTTGCCGTGTCGAACTGCCCGGAACTGGCGGTCGCGATAGCTGAAGAATAGGGCCTAGTACATGAATGCGCGTCGTCCGGTCCAGGATTGGGCCACCGATTTTGATCATCTCGATCAGCGCTGGGTTGAAGATCCGTACGCGATCTGGGATGAACTACGAAATCGATGTCCGATCGCACATACGGACCGGTTCAAAGGCGTATATTTCCCGTCACGATACGACGACGTCCGAACGATCGCGTATGACATAGAGCATTTCTCGTCACGCTATGTAGTCGTGCGGGAGGACCGATCGAACGTGCCACCTGGTGCGGCACCCCCAATTACGTCAGACCCTCCTGCGCATCGGTCGGCCAAGCTCACTCTGCTGCCACCCCTCACCCCCGACGCGGTCAAGCGTTACGAACCGCTAGTGCGCCAACTCTGCCGCAACCTAATAAATCGCTTTATTGACAATAAAAGCTGTGACGGCGCCGTCGACTATGCGCAGGAAATACCCGCGCGCGTCATGGCAATGATGCTCGGGGTGCCGGAAGATCACGGCGACCAGTTTCGCACGTGGATACATGAGATCTTCGAGGTCGGGGTCACAGATCTTGCGGTACTACAACGGGCGAGACAGGAAACGGCCGGTTACTTCGCCGCCGAAATCGCTAAACGTCGGGTGTCGCCAGACGACGGCCTTATAAGCTATCTTATCGACGCTCGAACAGAGGGTCGCGCGCTCAGCGACGCCCACATAATCGATACGGCCCGCCTGCTGCTAATCGCTGGAATTGACACTACGTGGAGCGCCATCGGCTCGTGCATTTGGCATCTGGCCCGATTCCCTGAGGACCGCCGTAGATTGGCAAGCGATCCTGGCTTGATGCCGACTGCGGTCGAGGAGCTCTTACGTGCGTATGCGCCGGTCACTATGGCACGCGAAGTCATCAAGGAAGTTGAAATCAACGGTTGCCGCTTCAAACCTGGCGAGATGGTGCTGCTGTCGTTTCCGGCCGCGAACCGCGATCCAGCTGTTTTTGAGGCCGCCGATCAGGTAATCATTGATCGCACAAAAAATCGGCACGCTGCATTTGGACTTGGTATCCATCGTTGCGTCGGTTCGAACTTGGCCCGACTGGAGATTACGATCGCATTAGAGGAATGGCTCAAGCTTATCCCGGAATTTTGGCTCGACCTCAATGCACCGGTCAAATGGTCGGAAGGAACAGTTCGAGGACCGCGTCAGCTTCCACTTTTCATCCGGCAACGGTCCTTAAGATCGTAGGTACGTCCGGCCTCCAGCAATTCGAAGCCGCTTTCTTCGCCCCGGTAGACGAGGCGTTCGCCAATCCGACCGTTTACACGAAACACGACGTTCAGGGCATCTGTGCCGAACCGCGAAACAGATACGACCTCCGCGATCCCGGCAGGATCAAGGCCACGCAGTCGCGCTCCGGGTTTGATATTTTCGAATTCCGCCATGTCGTAACTCTGGCAATGGCCCGATTGATCGCTGATCGACGTTTAGAAAACAACCGGTGATCTGGGGAAGGAAGACTTCTCTATTCTCCCCGGAAAACAAAATCTGCGACATATATACGCGACCAATTTGCTGCGCTGGGTCCGCAGGGGCCTCACAATACGCGGTCATGCCGTAGGCGCTCGATCTGATCCTTCAGCAGCAGCTTTCGACGCTTTAATTCGGCAATCTTCAAATCATCGGTCGAACTATGCGCCAATGCCTCGGCGATCTCATGTTCGAGTGCCTTATGCTGCCTCTCAAGTTCCGAAAGATGTACTTCGGTCGTCATGTTCTTCCCCGCTTTGTTTCATCAGATCGCAACACCTTTCGTACATTCGATTGAGACAAACCGAACTGTCGTGCAATCCGTGATGGCGTGATCCCCGCCTTGAAGGCAGCGCGAAGCCACGCTCCCCGCTTGTTGACCGATCAGGTTTGTCTGTTAATTAACGAACAACCCGTTCACGCGGGGCTTTTCTTTTAGCAGAACGTCAGGGCGCCCTAGCGACCAGTGTTTTGTATAGCTTCCCAATTGATGAAAGCAGTTTCAACCGCCAGAAGGTACCCAGACTCGCTGTAGTCGGGGTGCTTTTTGATTGCAATTCGCGCCCTTGCTAACCGGCCACGCCGTGCCGGACCAACCGCATTTTCCGCGAGAACCTCCGTCAGTGCCTCTGTGAACTCACTATAAACAGCCGAAATGCCAAGGACTGTGCTCATGACCTACCTCCCACTGGCCACGTCTGCGGTGCGTGTCGCTCAGGGACCGCAGTATATCCAGCCGCGCTCAAGGCAGCGCGTCGCACTGGTGGAGTTGGCGTAAACGCAACGGCTGCGTCTCAGCGATTTGGCGATGTCCAAGTTTGTCGGACGCAGCAATGCAATATGCTTGGGATGATATCACTAGCCCGTCGTCGGAAACCCTTCGGCAGACCATTATCGAGGCAACAGGTGTCGTTCGGCGCGCGGCCGCGCTAAGGGATAAAGTCCACGATCGCGGCAGCCGGAAATTCGGGAGAGAGAGCACGGCGTAGAGCATCTGAGGATCATTGACGCTTTGAGCAAAGATCACCCAGCGAGGCAGGAAAATCGCGTCCAAGACCTGCGCGAAGGCTATTACCTGATTTTGGAGAATCTCAAGAAGAAAGCAACTGATGAATTTCCAAAGCATCGACGGACGCGCAACACTCAGACTGAACATTCAGTCCCGGTCTAATGACGCAAGCACGGCTTCTTAGTTTTAAGAACTCCCAAAGCCCGCCCCCGCCTTGTTGTACTCCGCTCGCGGCGGACTGAAGATATCGAGCACCCGCGCCCCCTCCGGCCCGGCACGCATGGTGTGCGGCACGTTTCCGGGCGTGCGCCAGAAATCGCCCTTCTTCACCGTAATTTCCTCATCGCCCTGTACCCGCACGGCCGAGCCTTCGAGCAACACACCCCATTGCTCTTCGGGATGATGATGCAAGGTCCCTTGCGAATGCGGCGCCAGCGTCACCACGGACAGCATGGCGTGCTCCCCAGCGAAAATGCGTGTCGTCAGGCCCGGCGCGAGATCCCGAAACAGACCGTCATCCAGATTGTCCAGATTGTGAAACTCGCTCTTTTAACTCATCGTTCCTCCTAAATGTCAGTTTAGTATCAATCACGATTTTACGTAAGAGCCCTGGTAGCGGCCCTCACGGATCGAGACAATAGTTTCCTCTTCGCGCGCGATCTGGGCCCGGACCGACTCGATCAATGTCGACGCCATCGAGGCGGGAAACGACACTACGCCGTCCTCGTCACCCACTACGATGTCGCCGGGTGAGATCACCGAGCCGCCGATGGACACGGGCACGTTGATTTCACCCGGACCGCTCTTGTAGGGTCCACGGTGGATGACAGCGCGGGCAAAGCAGGGAAAGTCGGACGCCGCGAAGGCGGCGACGTCGCGGATGGCGCCGTCGATCACATAGCCCGCAGCGCCCCTATGCTCGGCGATGTTCTTCATGATCTCACCGACGAGCGCCCTCGTTTCGTCGCCGCCGCCATCCACGACAATCACATCGCCCGGCCCGACCAATTCAAGAGCCCGGTGAATGGCAAGATTGTCTCCTGGCCTGGTGCGTACAGTAAACGCGGCTCCCGCCGACCTCCGCTGCGATGGAATGGCCGCAGCCCCACAGCGCCCGGCAACCGGGCAAGGTTATCGCTGATCACGGATGTCGGCGCGTTTCTGAACGCATCGATCAAAGCTGACGTGGGCTTTGGCACGCTGGTCATAGCCGTAGTAACACTCATGCAGGCCGGTTACGCGGCATGGGTTTCCCCTTCGGTTTGCTGATCGAGGCCAGCCCTGCGGCAGTCACGCCCCAGCAGCTGGTGATGTAAATTTATCGATTTAGCGTCTGGAATTTAGATAAATATTCGGCGGGGCAAGCCGGATCGAGTCCGGCCGTCCTACGTCCTTGCTCGGGGCGACCGCCCTAACCGAGGCGGAATTCAGGAAAATTTCGGACCTCGCCGCCTTACATCGGAATGGCCGAGAGGGTGGCAATGGCGATTTCCGCGGTTCGCGAGAAATGCACATTGAGGAGTTCGATCGCCTTCGGCGCGTTGCGCGAGACCGCGGCTTCCATAATTGTCTGGTGCTCGGCGATCACGTCGCGCGCGTTGCCGTTCTTGCGGACCGAGAGATGACGCACTCGATCGGAGAGATCGAACAACGTCTCGTGAAACTCAAGGATCCAGTGCGACGGGCAGGCGACGATCAGTGCCGCGTGGAAGCGCCGGTGCAGGAGCTCCCACTCCCGGTTCGGCCC
The DNA here is from genome assembly GCA_963826945.1 of uncultured Alphaproteobacteria bacterium. Classification (GTDB taxonomy): domain Bacteria; phylum Pseudomonadota; class Alphaproteobacteria; order Rhizobiales; family Xanthobacteraceae; genus BOG-931. The sequence goes on from CAWGYY010000004.1 coordinate 746,774, forward strand.
GGTGAGATGCTCTTGACAGCGCCGCAGCCGATGGTGGGCGACGACGATTTCCTCTTCCCAGGCCGCGTTGCCATGCGCGATCGCCTCGCGCACGGCGATTTCGCTGATCCAGCAGCGCGTCCGCGCCAGCTCCAACAGCTTTTCAGGCGTGATCACAGTGACGCGGAAGCCGCGTTGCTCGACCTGCTCGACGAGATGCAAGGCGGACAAGCGGTTGAGACGCTTCCCTCAAGGGGCTTGCTCCGATCTGGTAACGCTCGCGCAGCGCCTCGATCCGCAGCTTCTCGCCGGGGAGGAATCACGCCTTGCAGGATGTCGGACCGCAATCGCTCGAACACGTGTTTACGCGAATTCTGTTCGTCGGTATTTTGATTTCTTTTTCAAAGCCATCTTCGTCGAGTCGAAGCTGCCGGCACATGCGCTCCGGGAGCCAACTGCCTTCGGTTCAGATGAACGGCGCGGTCGCGCCGGGCCCCGGTCCGATGATTGCCCAGTGCTCGGGTCAAATATCCAGGACGAGCGAGGCGCCGCGCGCCCGTGAAACGCAAGTCATCATCACCTCGTTGCGGGCACGCTCCGCCGCCGACAGGATGCTGTCGCGGTGATCGACTTCACCCTCCAGCACACGCACTTCGCATGTGCCGCAAATTCCTTGCTCGCAAGAACGCGCAATTTCGATCCCGGCGTCGGTGAGGACCTGCAGGATGCTCTGTTCGGGCATCACATCGAGGCTAAGGCCCGAGCGCGCGCAAACCACCCGGAAGCCACTGGAAATCTCGCCCTCGGGAAGTGCGCGCGGTGCAAACCATTCGAAGCGCACCGTTCCCTCCGGCCAATGCGCGCTGGCACCTTCCACCGTCGTCATCAGGCTTTCAGGACCGCAACAATAGATGATGGTGTTGGGCTTCACCTCTGCGAGATATTGAGTGACATCGAGCCGTGTTCCCGCTTGCGACGCGTGAACCAAAACGTCGCCGCCATGGGCTTTGGCCTCTTCGAGAAACGGCGCCTGCTCGATACTGCGGGCGCAGAACAGCAGCGTCCATGTGGCGCCCGCGCCTGCGGCCGCCTGCATCATCGGCAACAACGGCGTAATGCCAATACCGCCGGCGATGAACAGGTAATTCCGGCTTCGGACGAATTCGAAATTATTGCGCGGCTGCGACATCTGCAGCAACGCACGCCGGGCGCAGGTTCCGGTGAATGTGCCGCGATACCCGACCGCCATCGATCTCGCGCACGCCGATGCGATAGGACTTGCGCCTGGCCGGATCGCCGCACAGCGAATATTGCCTCAGCAGGCCGTCTCCCAGATGCAGGTCGACATGGGCGCCGGGCTCGAACGGCGGCAGATCGCTGCCGTCCGCGGCGGTGAATTCGAGCGACAGCACGCCCTCGGCCTCCCAGGCGATGCGTCGAAGGCGTACGTCGAGCAAGTCGCTCCTGTGTGATGCGGCTTCCGTCATCGCCACAACGCTCGCTGATCCCATCATCGGCTCCGCATGTTTCTGCACATGGATCACCCCGCCCACGGATGCGGTGCGCCGCTCTTGTCGACATAAACGGACTTTTGCGCCATCCATGCCAAACCCGATGTCGGCAAAACTCATCGCACAGCTCCCGAAATCGGCATACCTCACCGAATCAGAAATCGCGCAAAACATAACCGTCGTTAACCCGCGTTCGGAGCCCTGCCGACGATGTTCGGTGGCTTGACAGTCGAAACTAGGCATAATACTGATCATTATAAAATACTAATCATTATAATACGTATTGTGGACGGAGGATTTAGATGGCCAAGGTTATTTTCAGGGGTCGGCACCTCGCACGGGCCACAGTTGATGATGCCACCGGACACGTGGGGCTTGCGCGAGAAGGCCGACAGGCAAAACACAAGCCATTGGTACCGCGGTAAACGATATACGTTTGATGAGCTTGTTAGTCTCCGCGAGACCGAGCAGTTCACGCCGCCGACGCTAGCTGATCATCGTGTTCGCTATGACGCTTGCCAGCAAGCCATCGGCCGCCTTGCGCAGGTCTATGCGCAGGCAAAACCAGACGTGGCGGTGATCATCGGTAACGATCAATTTGAACTGTTCACCGAGGTGAATATTCCAGCCTTCAGCATTTTCTGGGGCAAAACCCTTGAAAATATTCCCAAGACGGCGGAGCAGCGGGCCAAACTGCCGCCCGGCATCGAACTCGCCGACCCCGGCTATTGCCCGCCGCAGCGCACTGCCTATTCCGGCCAGCCAGCCCTCGGCCGCCATATGATCGAAACGCTTTTGAGCGAGCGCTTCGACGTCGCTCAATCGACACTGTTGCCCGTCGGACCGAACGGCAACAACGGCGCTCCCCATGCTTTTGGCTATGTCTACCGCCGGGTGATGAACGACATCGTCCCGCCTCATGTGCCGGTGATGGTCAATACTCACTATCCCCCCAATCGGCCCGATGCCGCGCGGTGCCTGGAATTCGGCCGGGCGCTCGGACGCGCCATTGCCTCCTGGGAGTCAGCCTTACCGTCGCGGTCATCGCATTCGGGCGGCATGACCCATTACGTCATCGACGAGGATTTCGACCGGCGGTGCTTGAACGCAATGCGTGATGGCGACGATGCGACGCTCGCGGCAATTCACGAAAGTATGTTCCAGTCCGGCGGTACCGCCGAAATCAAGAACTGGATTCCGGCTTACGGCGCGCTTACGGAACTCGGCTTGCAGATGCACCCGATTGACTACGTGCCTTGCTATCGGTCCGCCGCCGGCACTGGCAACGCTATGGGCTTCGCGTATTGGACGCCGTCGACATAACCGACGCGCTTGCTTCGCCGTCCACGAAAACCAGAAAGCTTTGAACGATGTTCAGCGAAAGAGCAGAATCGACCTTCTGACACAGACAGGACCGGGGACGCCCGGCGGCAATTTGTTCCGCCGATACTGGCAACCTGTCGCGCTTGCCGAAGAGCTGCCGCAGGCGCCGCGCCACGCCCCGTCCGCGTTCTCAGCGAAGATCTCGTCCTGTTCCGCGGCGAGGATGGTTCGATTGGCCTGATGCGTCTGCCGGTGCCCGCACCGTGGCGCCGATCTGAGCTATGGCCGCATCGAAGGCGGCGCCATTCGCTGTCTCTACCACGGCTGGCTGATCGGCCGGAACGGCCGTTGCTTGATCAACCGGGGGAACCGGCTTCAGAGTTCCTACAAGGACCGTATCCGCCATCCGGCCTATACTTGCGCCGAAGCGGGTGGACTGATCTGGACTTACATGGGGCCCGGAGAGGCACCGCCGTTGCCGCAATTCCCATTTCTGACCGCACCTGGCGAGCGGGTGTGGACAACCAAACTGATTCAAGACTGCAATTATCTACAGGCCAACGAAGGCAATGTCGATCCGCAGCATCTCTCCTTCCTGCATAGATTGTCGGCGTTAGGCGCCAAGCAGAACGAATATGAGATTATTGGCGACGATGTCGCTCCGGTTCTTGAAATCGAGGAAACCGATTTTGGCATTCGCATCTACGCGGTGCGCAAGACTGGAACGGATCGCTATGTTCGCATGTCCAACTTCGTCATGCCCAATGCATCGGCTTTCGACGGCGGACCGATCCAGGATCCGGCGAAGATACCACAGCAGGAGAACGCCTACTATTGGCTGCACTGGCATGTCCCGATCGACGATGTCTCCCACTGGAAATATATCGTCGCCTATTCGCATGACATGCCGATCGACAAAGACTTCGTCCATCGCATGATCCGCGGCGATCAGACGGAGGATTACAATAGCCGTCGCCGCAGCGAAAATCGCTATCTGCAGGATCGTCAGGAGATGGCAACCAAAACCTTCCTTGGCATGGGCTACAATTTCCAAGACCACGACCGCTATGCGGTCGAAAGCCAGGGGGCGATTTCAGATCGTACCGGGAAAATCTCGGCTCCTCCGATCGCGCCATCATGGCCATGCGCAAACAGTTGTTGCGGGCGATCGACGACGTTCAAAGCGGACGTTCGCCGGTCATGACGCAAGGGCATTCGGGGAATGACAATCCGGTCGCCAAACTTGTCGTCGCCAGCAAGGTGGTTCCGCTCGGCACCGATCTGCATTCCCTGTGGCGCGATCAATCCTCCAGCCAAGCAGCGGCACAATGAATGAACGGTCGGCGGCTCCCGGTCCCCGCGCGTGAACTCGAGCTGCTGACGATCTATTCGGACACCCGGGACACACTCGCCCGTGCCTCCCGCCAGGCCGAGGCTTATGACGATTGTTTCCTTGTCGACGTCGACGCTCATGTCGGTAAGTGCGCGAACTCGGGCGCCTAGTCGGCGCGCTCAAGGAAACGGGGACGGCGGTTCTGCGCGTTGAACAGCAGTTGGCGTTCGTTCTTAAATATGCGGATCGCGTCTACATCGTCGCCAAGGGGCAGGTCGTTCCCATTGCCTGCCGTCTGAACTGGCGAACGAAAGCGACATAAGGGTCCGCTATCTCGGTGTCTAAGGCATAAATGCTCCGCCGTTCACATTCAGTATTTCACCTGTCACGAAACCAGCCTCGATCGAGATCAGATATTTGACTGCCGCGACGACATCCTCCATTTCGCCGACACGTCCGATCGTGGTCGTCGCCGCATAATCGGCCAAGCGGGATGCGGCATTTGGTGAAGCGGTAATTTTCGGTGTCCTGATCATGCCCGGCGCGATGCAATTGACCGTGATCCTGTCGCGCCCCAATTCGCCGGCCAGGATACGCGAGAAGCCGAAGACGCCTGCTTTGGAGGCAGCATAATAGCCGGCGTGATTCGAATAAGCCTGCCCGACCAGCGACGAGATATTGACGATGCGGCCGGCAGAGCTTCGCCGCAGGAGTTGAATGGCCGCACGGCAAACCAGAAAAACGCCTGTCAGATTGACGTCGATGCTTTTCCGCCAGACATCAAGCGGCGTGTTTTCGGTCGTCGGTACGCTGTTGTTGGGGCGCAGAACGATTCCAGCATTGTTGATGAGGATATCGAGACGGCCGAAGCGGTTGCCGATGACATCCATCATATTTGCGATGGCCGCTTCGTCGGTCACATCCGTGGCAAGGGTCAGGACGTTGGCAGAAATTTTATCAAGGTGCGTCGAGGCTTCGGCAAGAACCTCTGCTCGATTGTCGCAGATTGCAATGTCATATCCCGCTTGCGCCAGATCCACTGCGATCGCCAGGCCTATGCCGGTCGCACCGCCGGTCACAAGCGCGACGCGCCGATGTTGGGTCATGTCATTCATGATAAAGTCCTGGCTTGATCTATCGCCACTGGCCGCCGTGGCTGCGGGCGAGCATGTAATCTTCGGGACGTTGCATTTTTGACAGAGTTCCGCGTTCGACCATCAGATCGATACCTGCCTGCAGGTTCTTGATTTCGACCGTGGCGGTCTTGAATGGAGCGTTGCCGGTGCAATACAGATCCCAGGTTTTCTCGAGAATGTCGCGATCCATTTTCGCGTATCTACTCAAGCGTCGACGGCGTCTTTCTTGTTGGCGGCATCGCAGACCCAGACATGCGCGTCTTCGAGAGCCGCCCTAGGCGTTTGCCGCGATTGCTGACCAAAGCCCATTTGCGGCTGACCATACGGGCATTGAAGACAAAGCTATTGACCGCCTTGGTATGATCGGCGACCATATTGACAGCCAGCCGTGCTGCTGGCTGAAGCAAGAGTGCGTCCGCAAGAGATCCTTTCAAGTCTTTCGATTGCTTTATGTCCGGCCGCGCTTTGACGGTGGCGCTAACGATCGGACCTTGCGTCATGCGATGGCGAAATGTGCATCTCGCGGACCTCGTCGGCCTCACCCGCCGCGACCGTCACCTTCCAATCGGAAAAGACCAGCCAGCCGATAGTGAAGAGTCCGGGCTGGCGAGAAAGACGCGGTCATCGACTAGCATCGGCAGCGGCTTAGGGCCGGTTAGCGCGGGCGCGGTCTTTGGGGTTTTGGCGCACCGTCGTTATCGGCCTGCGAGTCATTGAGCAGTGATCTTTCCTCTGTTCTGCATGGCTACACCCAATCTAACCGTGAACGCCGGCTCCTATTTGTGCAGCCGGAGCCAGTTCGACCCCTACAATCCGGCCTTCCCAGCGATGAGGGGAAACACCCTGAGCGGGTTGTTGTGAACGAGTGAAACACGATCGGTGTTGGACAGAAAGTCGAGACTTTCCAAGGTCGCAAGAATGTCGTCCGCCGCCTTGCCCGATTGGGGGTTGATTACCGCCGAACCAGCACCGGGTGTCTCCGTGCCGAAGACCATACGTTGAACGCCCCATTGTCTGAGCGCCGCCGACAGGAACCATGGGTCATGTGCGCAGGTGTCGAAAAAGAGGTTTTTGCCGACGTCAGGCCGCTCGTGTCCTCCGTTGTCAGCGGAGAAGCCCACCTGACCGCCGGCACTCTCGCCGCTCGCTCGCACCACATTGTCCGGTCCACGCGACGGATTGGTCGCATCGAGGACGTCGCCGAGCTCTAGAATCCGGCGCGGACAGCCGCCGCAGTGGCAGACGACGATGCGCAGCTTGGGGAAACGCTCGAAGACGCTACTGCGCTCCAGCAACATGGTCGCCAAAGCTTCTTCGGTCGTATTGTTGTATTGATAAGAATGAGGCAACGGTTCGAGACGTGGGTCAAAACTGAGCGAGGGATGCACCATGAAGTCGCGTTCAAGGCCTCGGCTTTCGCGTAAAGCGGAAACCACTCTTCTCGATCGAGCCCTGGCGCCTGGCGGGTCCCCGCCGGATCTGGATTGAGCAGCGCGCCAACGAAACCCAGTTCCGAGACGACCCGGTCGAGCTCGTCGACGCATTTGGCGATGTTGAGATCCGGCGCCTGCGGCAACTGCGCTACACCGATAAAGCGATCTGGATGCATGGCGCATTGCTTGGCAATGAGGTCATTGGTGACACGCGTCCATTTGTCGACGATAAACGGACGCTCCCAATGCATCATGCCGACAGGTCGCGGTGAGAGAAGTTGCACGTCGACCCTGCAAGCGTCGATAAGACGAAGATGCCTGTCCAAGGCGGCCCGCATTGCCGGCTCGGGAATGACAAGTTCGCCCTCGTCGGGCGTGCGGAGGACCCTAAGATTGTAGGCATAGGCGCGAAAATGCGGCGGGGTCGAAATATGCCCATGCGTGTCGATGACCCGCTTTCCCTGATACATGCAAATGATCTCCAACCGTCGTGAACCAAGCTGCGAAATTAGTCAGCATTAGATTGATCAGTATTATGTATGTTATGTAACGACGGAGCCTGCAAGGAAAAAATGCGGTACTCAATACCGAGGACGCAATGGGTCACATTGAAAATTGCGACCGGTCAGTTGGCAAACCCGACAGCCGCCTAGGCCGTCCTCTTGCTCCGCGCCGGCCGCTTGATTAAGCGCTGGATGCTATCATGCCGCTCGCGCGCCTTGACGAGGCTCTGTGCCGGCGTGGAGGAATGGTCCTCATGAAGCAATCGCAGCATCATTTTCTGCCATTGCTCCCGCTCTTGCACGGAAAGACCGTGGAACAAACGATCGCTCACCCGGGCGCTGACTGGAAGGAGCTGGTCCAGCATTTTGCGGCCGTCCCGCGTGATCGTCAGATTGCGTGCCCGACGATCATGGTCTGCCACCTTGCGGCTGATCAGCTTCTTTTCCGCCAGCCGCTCGACCAGCCCGCCAATCGTGGTCCGATCATAACCGAGCGCAAGGCCAAGGCTAAGGTGGTCGATGTCGGAATGTTCGCAGATGACGATCAGGGCCGTGTACTGGGGCGGCGTGATGTCAAAGGCGGCCGCTTCCTCAAGAAAGATCGCCCAAGATTTCTGCTGCAAAAGGCGGATGAGATGAGACGGATGCGTAAAAAGTAGCTTCTCGGCATCGGTCAACGTCACTTCAGGAGCTTTGCGACCTCCGCTACTATTACTTTTCCGCCCACTGCTTACCTTGTTCACTGCACACTCTCCGGTTCGTTACCGGAGCAGTTCTATCATGATCATAATACGTCGCAATCTAAGGATTTTGCCTTTGCGGCTCATTCGGTCACGCGTTAAGTTCAGGATAACGATATTGCGCCGAAGGCCGAATTTATCGCATTTGATGCGGTGAGCGCGGCTTCGCTCACCGGTCCCGCTCAGATCGTGGTGTTCTCCGTCATTTGCGGCTCCGGCGCACGGTTGCGCAAGGAGTAAAGGAGGAAACAGAGGATGGCCGCCGCGATATAGGGAATGGCCAGAATATATCCCAGTTCGCCCAGCGGGAGATTGTCCGCCAGCAGATAGCCGCCGGCAATCGGTCCAACGATCTGAGCGATCCGGGCCGCAGCGGTGACGAAACCGACGCCGGTACTACGCAACGCCACCGGATAGACGGGTCCGGCCAGGCTGAAAAGGGCATTATGCGGCGCGGCGGTGAACGCCATCAGCAAGACCATGGTACCGATCAAGGCCGATGGTGGTATCTCCCGGATGCCGAGCGTCAGCAGAGCCAGCGAGGCGATGATCGTCCCAACGAAAGGTATGATCCACCCAACCGTGTCGATGATCCTTGCTTGCAATACGGTCACGATGATGGTGACAGCCGAGCCGACGGTGAAGATCCAGGATCCCGTCGCGGTCGGCAGACCGCCCCGTTCCGCGAGAATGATCACCCAGTTCTGGAATACAGAGAATGTCAGCCCCTCGCATAAGAACACGGCCCACAGCAACGGTGTGAGCACGCAGAGCCGGCCGCGGAACATGTCGACCAGAGATGGCTTCGTATCGTTTTGCCCGTTTTCCAAGACCAGCAGCGCCTGGGGCGGGACATAGACGCCGGGCGCGATCCGCAGCAAGGCCTGACGTAGTTCCTCGGACTTCAGGGTTGGCGACAGCCAGATATCGTATCGATTCCGGTAGAACGAAATAGAGCAAAATGCCCAACACGCTACCGATCATGCCAATGATTAAAAAAAGCTGCGACCAGTTTCCATGCGGCAAAAGAAGGGCGGCCATGGCGCCGATCGCCACGGCACCGAATGCATAGGCAATCATGGTCAACGACGCCGCCCCGGCGCGCAGCCGCTTGGGCATCAGCTCCGAGACATAGGGGATGACATTCGGCAGAGCGCCACCAATGCCGATGCAGGCGATGAACCGCAGGACCAGAAGCTGTTCATAGGAAGTGACGAAGGCCGTGGCGAGCGTCGGGACGCTAAAGAGAAGAACGCCAGCGACAATACCGGGGCGCCGACCGTAGCTGTCGCCGATCTTACCGAACAGAAGGGCGCCAAGCAGCAGTCCAAGCTGCCGACCCCGAAGATCGTTCCTAACAAGGCGGGCGAGAGCTGCCATGCGCGCAGAATGGCCGAGCCCGTTACAGCCATGACGACGAAGTCCATGCCCTCGACAAACATTGTAACGAAACATAGGGCGAAGAGGCCATATGGTAACGCCCAACCTTCAACTCATCGAGCAATGGCGCAAGCTGGACGATTTGCCTCGCTTCCATGGACCCCTCCTTGACGTTTGGTCTTCTCTATCTTTTAACGGACAGCTCTACCTGCCCGAAGCCGTTAGACCGACATCGCAATTAATCAGTATTAAGATCTATTTTTGTCAAGGACAATAGTCAGCATGCGATCTATATCCGTGGCTAGGGCGCTGCCCCTCTGAAAACTTTTATCGGAGGCCGTCAGCGAGCTCGCGGCATCCCAGTATGAGGCGCGTCCGGCCTTATTAGGACATGTAGCGGCAGATAGTATTCGACATCAGGTCAAACATAGTTCAGGGGACAACGCGGATACCTGTCCTTGTCAGAAATCAAAATCCGAACGTACTGATGGTGCAAACCGCCGAGAAGCGGCGTCGATGAAATGATGCCGACCGAATGAACCGCCCGAGCTGTGGGCGCTCAATGCGAGGTGCGTTCGTGCCAAATTATAATATTGCGCGTGCGCAAGAAGGACATGTCGCAGGTGTCGTTCCCCTGGCGCAACCAGCCCGCCATCGTGAGCAGGCCGGAAAAATCTACCCTCCGGCGATCCAATGTTCGGCCTCAGCGCAAAAACAGTCGAGGCTCTAATCGCCGCTGGATGAAAGTTCAGTGGCAGGTCAGTATCGCAATAAAACAGCGGCGGGGCTTGAAAGGGGACAAGTGATTGTCGCTGCGCTGAAAGTTGGTTAATCCTGTCTTGGTGTCGAACGAGGCGCCGGGGTCGCCGAGATGGCTCTTCATCAAAGACCCGGCCCCGCTGCGATTGAGGATGATCTTGCGGAAAGCCAGAAAACGCAGACGCAGTAGTCTCGAAACCGAAAGCAGCCACAGCAGATTACTGTCGGTACTTTCTCTTTTTAGTGTAGAGCGTCCGAATTGGACGGTCGAAGAAGCGGCTGCAGAACTCGATGTGTCGGTGACGACGACGTACCGTTATTTCAAAAGCTTAAATCAAATCGGTCTTCTCACGCCGGTTTCGCGCGCTGGATATATGCTTGGGCCGGCGATCATCGAATGGGACCGCGAGATCCAGCTTTGCGATCCGATGTTGTCCGCAGCACGCGATGTGATGGCCGATCTTATACAATATGCGGCTGACGATTCGGTCGTTCTTTTGTGTCGTCGGTTTCGTGACCGCGTTCTTTGTGTGCATCAGGTGCTCGGGCGGGACTCTCAAGAACCGGTTAGTTATGAGCGCGGGCGGCCGATGCCCCTATTTCGAGGAGCAACCTCGAAAATAATTCTCGCCAACTTCGCGCGGCGCGAGTTGACAACATTGTACGCGGCGAAAGCGAAGGAGATCGCCGTAGCCGGCCTCGGTCGGAGCTGGGAACAATTTGGGGCAGAAATGAAAATGCTGCGGCGCGCGGGCATTTGCGTAACACACGGCGAAATTGATTCCGGCCGCGTCGGGATTGCAGCGCCTATCTTCGATACCGACCGGACTATACTCGGTAGCCTTAGCTTCGTGCTCCTTCAGGCTCGCGCGAACGATAGGATCATTGATCGATTGATTTCATTAACGATTGCCGGGGCTCGGGAAATTGAACATGCGATGGCGATTGGCATCCCAGCGGCTGAGCGACCAGCGCGGCTAAGACGCGAACACAAAATGGTTAGCCAGACCAATCGCTGAGCGGACGTCTAATCTGCCACGCGGACGACTTTCCATACTGCGACATTTCCGGACTCAATCCGCCGCTCAGGGCAGCGGTCGCCCTCACGTATGTCCCCTATAATGCGAATATTGTCGAAGTGCGGGACACTTGCCTCGATTGTCCGAAAGCCGTTTCCAAAATACGGCTGTCCACTGGACAAAATATCGTAATTTTTGCATAATATGGGAAATCAGAATTCGCAAAGGGGGAAGCGTGCCGACCGATCGCCTCAAATTTGCTGTCATTCTCTTTGGTTTGGCACAGGCTTTCAAGTTTACCGCCCGTACGCAGCCCGGTTTCGCGGCTCGCCTAAAAGAACGCGACCTGGTGGCGGAGATCGTAGCCCGCGACGAAGGTACCGCGCGCTGGTACCAGATCACCAACGGCAAGATCTTATCGCGGCGGGGTGTGCACAGCCGCCCCGACGTCACGATGGCATTTAAGAATGCGGCCTTGGGTGTCGAATTGTTGATGCCGCCGATCGATTGGCTCGATCAGATCAACGCGCTCAAGGACTTTAAACTCAGCATCGATGGGCCTGAGGATCTCACCAACTGGTTCGCCCAGACGATGATGATGATTCAGTCAGCTCGTTGGAAATTTGGCGTGACGATGCCGGACGGCATGATTCGGTACTGCAATATGACCAACGGCGGTCCGGTATTCGTCTACGTCGAAGATGGAAAAATCGTGCGCATGACGCCGATTGATTTCGATGAGTCGGATCCACAACCCTGGACCATTGAGGCGCGTGGTCTGAAGTTAACGCCGCCGCGCAAAACGACACTCGCGCCGCACGGGCAGAACGCCAAGTCTATCGTCTACTCGCCCGACCGGCTCCTTTATCCGATGAAGCGCGTCGATTTCGATCCCAACGGCGAACGCAATTTACATAATCGCGGCAAATCCGGGTACGCAAGAATTTCCTGGGAAGAGGCGCTCGACATTGTCGCGAGCGAGATCAAGCGACTCAAGAGTACCTACGGCCCGGGCGTGATGGCCGTTTCGCACGGCTCTCATCATACTTGGGGTAACATCGGCTACTATCTCAGCGCGCTGCACCGATTCAAGAACGCCGTCGGGCACACTCAGGTGCATCACAATCCGGACAGCTGGGAGGGCTGGTACTGGGGCGCGGTCCACCATTGGGGCCATTCATTGCGCGTAGGCCAGTCGGAGACATATGGCACCGTCGAAGATTGTTTAAAGCACTGCGACATGATCGTGTTTTGGGCCGCTGATCCTGAAACCACAAGCGGATCCTATGGCGCGCAAGAAGGCACCATCCGTCGCCAGTGGCTTAAGAATTCCAAGCTCGGCATCAAGATCGTCCACATCGACCCTTATTACACAGCGTCGGCGCAATTTCTGCCGGGCAAATGGCTTTGTCCGCGCCCGACCACGTCTGTGGCGATGGCAATGGCCATCGCCTACGTCTGGATCACCGAGAATCTCTACGATCAAGCCTATGTCGCCTCGCACACCATCGGGTTCGACAAATGGAAAGCGTATCTATTGGGAGAGGAGGACGGCGTCGCGAAGACTCCGGAATGGCAGGAGCGCGAGACCGGCGTAGCGGCAAAGGATGTTCGAGCGCTCGCCCGGGAATGGGGACGAAAACGCGTGTACCTGGCGCCGGGCGGCTGGGGCAACGGTCATGGCGGCGCCTGCCGGAATCAAACGGGCATTCAATGGGCGCGAGTTATGGTGTGCCTGATCGCGATGCAAGGGCTAGGAAAGCCCGGCGTCAATATGGGCAACCTCCAATGGGGCTGCCCGGTCGATTTCAATTTCTATTTTCCCGGTTATGCCGATGGCGGAATGTCGGGGGACCTCGAAGGTACCTCAATGCCAGTCGAGCTCTATCAGCGCATGCCGCAGCTCCCGACGATCAACACGCCGTCCCAACGCATCCCGAGAATTTTCATGCCTGAGGCGATCGCCGATGGCAAAGCGGAGGGTTACATTTGGAATGGCAAATCGATCGAACAACAATTCTCCAAGTTCAGCTATCCTGCGGCGGGCCATGCTCCGGTGAAGATGCTGTTCAAGTACGGGGGTTCGATCTTCGCAACCATGAACAACACCAACCGTCATGTACGAATGTATCAGTCGCCGGCGCTCGAATTTGTTGTCAATCAGTCGATCTGGTTCGAAGGTGAGGCCAAGTTCGCTGATATCATTTTACCCGCTTGCACAAATTTCGAGCGTGTCGATATCAGCGAATGGGCGGGATTAGGCGGCTACGCTCATCATGGCCCGCAGCAACTTAATCACAGGGTGATCGTGTTTCAGGCGCCGGCAATCGCGCCGCTTGGCGAATCCCGGTCCGATTATTGGATTTTGAACGAAATCAGCAAACGCCTTGGCTTGGCGAATTACTTTTCTGAAGGCGTGAATGAGATCGATTGGGTCAAGCGACAATTCGATGCCTCAGACTTGCCGAAACACATTTCGTGGAAGGAATTTATTCGCAAGGGCTATTTTGTCGTTCCGGCAGAGAAGGAAAAATTGCGAGCCCCGGTTTCTTTCCGATGGTTCTGGGAGAACCGTAAGAAGGATGTGCCCGAGCCCCAGCCGCTGCCATCGGACTATGCGCAAGAATACTTGCGCGGTCTGCAAACTCAGTCAGGCAAGCTTGAATTCGAGAGCAATAGCCTGTTAAGGGCGAAAGACCCGGAGCGTCCGCCGATCGTCAAATACGAACCCTCTTGGGAGGGGCCTCACGCGTCTGATCTGTACGCCAAATATCCTCTGCAGCTCCTAACGCCGCACTCCAAGTATAGCTTCCACACCCAGGGCGACGGCAAAGACAGCTTTCTCCTCAACATTCCTGATCATCGAGTTAATGTCGACGGCTACTACTATTGGCTCATTCGCATGAACGCAGAGGATGCAGCCGAGCGCCGGATCAAGAAGTACGATTTGGTAAAAGTCCACAACGATCGGGGAGCTGTCATTTGCGCTGCCGTCCCGACCCAGCGACTGCCGCGAGGAGTCTGCCACGGCTATGAATTGTCCGCTATCTACGACCCAATGGGCGAACCGGGCAAATCGGTCGACCGGGGTGGCTGTCTAAACTTGCTCACACCTCATCGCACACAAACTCGGAGCACCCATTCGCTCGCCGGTTCGCATTCCCTTGTTGAGATCGAGCCATGGGATGGCACCGTCGTCCACATCTCCGAAGCTTTCCGGTCTGAAGCCGTCAGCGAGCCGATCGACGAACCCGATTCGGCCCGTGCGTCGCCACTTGTTCCCGCAAAGTAATGGCCGAGGCACGTTTGTGAAAAAGTGGAACATGATTATCGATGTTGCGGAATGCACGAACTGTAATTTGTGCACGCTCGCTACAATGGATGAATACATAGGCAATGAGTGGCCCGGCTACGCGGCTGAAATGCCAAAGCATGGCCACCGTTGGATCGATATTCTCCAGAAGGAGCGCGGGCAGCAACCGATGATCGATGTCGCCTACGTTCCGACCATGTGCAATCATTGCGACGACGCGCCGTGTATCGCCGCGGCTCGCGACGGCGCGATCCGGAAGCGTGAGGACGGAATTGTTTTGATAGATCCCATAAAGGCGAAGGGTCAAAAACACCTGGTAGGAGCATGTCCGTACGGTCACATTTGGTGGAACGAAGAGTTGCAGTTGCCGCAAGCGTGGCCATTTGATGCCCACCTTATCGATCAAGGTTGGGATAAGACCCGCGGGCATCAATGCTGCCCAACGGGCGCCATGCGCGCTCTCAAGATTGAAGACCGCGAGATGGAGTTAATGGCGCGCGAGCAAGAGCTCGAAACGTTGCGTAGCGAGCTGGGCACAAGGCCGCGCGTATATTATAAAAACTTATGGCGTTTCACTAAGTGCTTCATTGGCGGGACGTTGTCGGTTGACCGAAATGGTATTGTCGATTGCGAAGAAGACGCGCGTGTCCAGCTATTTAAGGATGGCCAATTGCTTGCGGAACTTCACACTGACAATTACGGCGACTTTAAATTCGATCGGCTCGAAGAAGGTTCGGGTAATTATCAGCTTAAGATAATTGCTTCCCGCTGTGAATTGAAAGATCGTGAACGTCACCTTGGGTGAGAGTACCAATGTTGGAGAAATCCGGCTGAGCTCAAGTTAGTGCCGAGGAGGAAATCAATGGCATATCTTTATAAGGATACGGAGCTGCCGACTTTAGCTTCTTGTCAATCAGGAACTCGCCATTGTCGATGATATGCTCGCTGCAAGCTAACAAGTCGCGGCGAGTTCCCTTGACGGGATTTTGTACGCTGTTCAGGGAGAAGATTTGTGACGCTGGTGAGAGTAGATCTGACAACAGCCGGCCAGAACGCCTGTCGCGGGGGAATTCTGTTCGACGTAATTCATCAGACATGGGAGGAATTTGAAGTCGACCAAACTCTACGGCCACTCACAAATATGTTTGTGACAAAGAGGGGTGACTATAAGTTAGCTGGGGCGGATACAGTTTTGCTATCTCCAGCAGCCCGGATAGGGATTTTGCTCGAGTTAAATCCCGTCCTCGCGCAGATTGGCGACAGTGGAGAAGGCCAATCTGATGAAACAGGAAGTCAGTTACACTGGACCATTGGCGTATACTTCCCGCTGCCGGCTCAAACGTTGACCCAAAAATCATTAGATACCTCGCCGGCCGGGTCGTTTAGCGTCCTGCAATTTTCGCGTCGACGCGATAACCAAACGGATGAGCTCACGATCATAAGCATATGTTGCCAAGCAGCACATGCGGTTCGAACGCGAAGGGAGGAACAATAAAGGTTGAATATTTTAGCAGCGCTCTCGCCGCCGATCGGCATCGTGCCTGGGAGCGGTGCATTTGGCGAGGTCGATATGAGGATCGCCAATGCTAAAACTTTCAACGGAGAAATTCGTCGCGTCTGGCGAGCTGGAGCCGCCTTGGTTCTTGGTGTGTAGTCGACGAAGAGATCGAGCGCCATGCCTGCTTTTACCCCGAGAGCACACATCGCTTGCGAAGATCGCCCCAGCGTTATCTTTCGCCTCGGGCTGGTGGGATTGCCCACCGGGCCGCTGCAATGCATCCGCGAGCTGCAGCAACGTGTTAGTTGTGCAGGCCCGCAATAGGTTCGATCGCTTTTCTAGGAGGAATGCCAGTGGCAACAATTAGCGACGTTTCAATCATCAATTGGAACACGGCCGAAGCCAAACCCGTCGCATCCGGGTTTGAAAGGACGATCTGTAGCCAAGGTCTGTGCGGTTCGAAAACCCTGACGGTCTACCAGCGAACGGTGCTGGAAGGTCGCCAGTTCGACGTCCAAGCAGGCGACGACTACCACCTTGTCTACGTCATCGAGGCGCCGAAAGAGGGCATCATCAGCTTCAACGGGAAGTCGCACGCAGCCGAGGAAGGTGCCGGCGTGCTTCTCGCGCCAGGCGAATCGGCACGATTTGAAGCGTCCGGGTCGAAGCTCGAGCTGCTTCACTTGGTGACGCCTAAGCCTCCCGCCGCAGTCGAAGAGGGATTGCCCGGCGGGCCGGGATATTTCTTCAATCGCAAGACGCTCCGCCCTCTCAGTGACGCCAGCGGAGGCCGTGTGCGTCGCTTCTGCGCCGAGTCCACCGTCAGACTTCTCGATGGCAGCAGGCTAACGCCAACCAATGCCATTCAAGCGGGCGAGATGCGCTATCACGAAGGCGGATCGTCACCCTATCATCGGCACGTCGGCACCAGCGCCAACCCCGACGGCGCCTCCCACTGCTACATCACATTCAAGGGCCGTGGCGTGGTCCAAGTTGGGGATACGACCCAGGAACTCCAACCCGGCACGCTCGTGTATTTCCCCCCGGGCGGCCGTGCGACGCGCTGTCCAAGTTACCCTCGCGTACTGGCCGGGTACGCGCAGGTGGACCCTCGGCACTTCATGAATATTTGACTGTCGTTGCTGATGCCCGAGAGGGACGGATCCCGCGATACAATCCCTGTTGCTCAAGAAAGTTTCCCTGCAAAGCACTGGCGAATTCCCGTTCGCCTTCTCAGGGAATCCGACCAGAACTCTTTGAATTTGTTGGTGGCCCGGGCCAGAAAATTAGAGCCGAAAAGGGCCAATCGGCGAACCCTTGGCGCGACCAATGATGCGACGAGGCGCAGGCTTCAAATGTCGAGCAGGCACGGTGGCAGCTTTTTGAGACGGAGGATGAAATTGCCCTCCGCGTCGATGCCGTGAACCTGAAGAACCGACTTCGCGATGTCCAGACCGATTGTCGTCATCGCTTGCATATTTGGCTCCTTCGAATCGTGGGGGCCCTAACAGCACCCACATCCATGGCAATCACGGGCCGGGTGGAGGAGCCGTCCACGGTATCAACAACGGAAGTCAACAGGTTCCGCGGTATGCGGTATAAAAATAAGATCGATTTGGATTTGGCATACCGCGTCGCTTGCTTAAATCCAGGTCTCGCCATCCGAATTGGAACGCGCAATTTGAATTCATGAGGGGAGCCTCTTCGCCAACTGTGTTAATTTGCGGCAAGGCCTGACGAAACGGCGCAGCGTTCCAGTAGGCCTCTGCCCATATGATCAGGCCCTCCGCATCCACTTTCAGC
>CAWGYY010000005.1:0-5838 GCA_963826945.1 uncultured Alphaproteobacteria bacterium
CGGAACGTGCTGCTTAGGCAAAATTATCGCAGCAGATGGTTTGTTCCGGCATCGCCTGAATTTGTGGAATAGGCGAAGTTGTCGCCCAAGAGGCAGGACTTCTACGATGCACTTCAATAAGCGCTCGGAGGATAGCTAGCGGTAAGACCTCGTGGCTAGCCTCCACTGTGTCATCCAGAACCATGGGCACATGCGGCTGCCGCGACAGTGAGCAGTGCCATTCGCCATCCTCATAGATAAGACGCCGCGGCTTCCATTTCGGCGTCGCGGTTTCGATCAGGGCGAACGCCGCGTCGACCCAGGCGCCGGCATCGATCAAGTCGTCCAGGCCGGCCGCCTTTTCCGATCGCCGGACCGAAGAAAAGTGCGTGTCCACTTGCTCGATAATTTTGCGAAATAACTCGCGAGCCGGCGCCGGCGCAAGCCGCAGGTCGTCATCCAAACGGTCAAGGTCTACGGTTTGCGCCGCATCAAACATGGTGAGGCGAATTCCCGAAGTGGCGGCCGCCCCAGCCGCGTCGCTAAGATGGACGCCAAGGCCGTAAAGAAGCCAGGGGGATCAAGGCGCTAAAATATGTAGACGGCATAAAGGATATGGCCGGGTTCCGTTAAGATGCAGAGACGCGGCCAATCGCTGGTGATACAGGGCGGTCGGTCAAACAGCCTCTCCTTATTCGATAATTTCATTTATTTTACCGCTACGCACTTGCCTCTATGTATCGCCTCGGCCTCCCTCTAGGATTTGGATGAGCGGGAGCGGCAAATTGACATTCGTCCAGTGGATGGCAGGTCTTAGCCTCTTGACGTAGGTCAAATCGGCTTGCCGCTTCTGTGTTATTTGCTTGTAACATTCGCCCCGGGAGAAATTCGATGGCGTTCACCGCGCTGATGTTTGTTGTTCTTATCGTCAGCTATGCGCTGATGTTCGGTCTCGTGAAATTCACTGAGAACATCATCGCCACGCCGGAGCTCATATCGGCAAGCGAAAACCCCGTCGCAAGAGCCGGCGTTGTGGAGCCGCGAACAAGCTGAACACGCTACTTGAAGGCGGAAGGGATCACCATGGTGTCGGTCTATATTCTCACTCTTCTTGTAGTTCTGCTGGTGATCTACCTGTTTTACGCGGTCATTAACCCGCAAAAATTCTAACACGTGCCGCTAAGCGCCAAATCCTCTTGGAGAGCTCAAATGCCTGCTTCGGCTTGGCTGCAGATCGCGCTTACTCTGACCGCGATTTTCCTGCTTAGCATTCCGACCGGGCGCTACATGGCCCACATCGTCACGGGCCAGAAGACGCCATTCGATCGGTTCTTCGATCCAATCGACAGCGCCCTCTATTTGCTCATCGGCCGTAAAGTGACGCGCCAGCCGATGAACTTGGAAGAGTTACACCTTCCATATGCTGGCAACCAATCTGGTCATGGCGCTGATTATCTTCGCCGTCTATTCATTCCAGAATTATCTGCCGCTCAATCAGTCGAACTTCCCCGGCATGGAGGCTTTCCAAGCATTCAACACGGCGATCAGCTTTATCACCAACACCAATTGGCAAAGCTTTAGCGGCGAGACTACGCTGTCGAACTTCAGCCAGATGGCCGGCATCACGTTTCCGATGTTTACGTCGGCAACGACCGGCTTCGTTGTCGCCATGGCGTGGATCCGCGCTTTCACTGTTACCAACGGAGGCTCCGATCTGGGTAATTTCTACCGCGACTTCATCCGCCTGATCACACGAGTGTTGCTCCCGGTCTGTATAGTGATCGCACTGGTGATGATCAGCCAAGGCGTGGTGCAGACGCTCAACGCCAGGATCATTGCGCATACCCTTCAGGGGGCTGATCAAATCATCGCTGTCGGGCCAGTCGCTTCACAAAACACGATCGAGCTATTTGGCACCAATGGCGGCGGCTTCTACAACGTCAATGCCGCGCATCCCTTCCAAAATCCGACGCCTGTTACGAACATCATCCTCATTGTGCTCATGGCACTGTTACCCGCTTCGATCGTCGTGACATTCGGCGAAATGATCGGCAATCGGCGGCAAGCGTGGGTGCTCTATGGTGTGATGGGCGTGCTGACGGTGCTTTTTCTGCTGCTCTGTGTCGTACCCGAGCAGCGCGGCACGCCGATGCTGGCGCGTGCCGGCATTGAGACCCGCGCGACAGTCGGCCAACCGGGCGGCAATATGGAGGGTAAGGAAGTCCGCTTCGGCATCGCCGCAAGCAGTCTCTTTGCCGACATTACGACCGGCTTCACGACCGGCGCGGTGAACTCCGCCCATGACAGCTACACGCCGCTCCCCGGCATTTCGATGTTCGGCCAGATGATGTTGCAATGCGTGTTTGGCGGCAAAGGCGTCGGTTTCTTGAATGGCCTGCTTTATGGCCTGATCGCGATATTCGTGGCCGGGACTCATGGTCGGTCGCACGCCCGAATTCCTGGGCAAGAAAATTGAGACGCAAGAGATCATTCTTGTTTCGCTCGCCTTGCTTATCCACCCCCTGGTCATTCTTTCCCCGACTGGCTGGTCGATGCTCGCACCCTATGCGCTGTCGTCACTCGGCAATAACGGCATCCACGGCTATTCCGAGGTTCTCTACGCCTTCACCTCAGGAGCGGCGGACAACGGCTCGGCATTTGCCGGGCTCAACTCCAACACCCCATGGTTCAACCTTGCCCTCGGCGCCGTGATCTTTATCGGGCGCTATCCGCCGATCATTTTCCTGATGGGCGTGGCGGGATCGGTCGCACGCAAGCCGACAGCGCCGCCGACGAGCAGCACGCTTCGGACCGACACGGTGATGTTCGGCGTATTCTGGTTTGCGACCATCCTGATCGTGGGCGCACTGACCTTCTTTCCCGCCATCGTCCTCGGACCAATCGCCGAATTCTTCGCCATGAAGGCCGGACTCACTTTCTGATTGGCCGGCGCCCCCCGGCTGGAGAAGACAATGGCACCCCGAAAAGAAAACATGGCGAGGCATGAGCCGCTTGGCGCAACCTTTCGCGGTGTGCAATTCCGCGGCGGCTACACGGCGGAGTTGCTTCTGCGGGCATTGAACGATTCTTCGCTCAAATTCGATCCGCGCGTGCAGATCCGTAATCCGGTCATGTTCGTCGTCTGGCTCGGGGCGCTGGTGACGTTGGCGTTGACGGCACAGCCGGATTTGTTCGGTCCGTCGAACGCTTCTCGGCTTTATAACGGCATCGTCACTGTAGTGCTCGTCCTGACTGTTTGGTTTGCCAATTATGCGGAGGCTCTTGCCGAAGGGCGCGGCAAGGCAAAAGCCACGGCGCTGCGGCAAACCCGAGCCGACCTCGTCGGCGTGCGTCTGCTCGAGGATGGCCGCACCGAGCGGGTGCCGGCCGCCGAACTCCACAAGGGCGATCTTATCCGGGTGGAGAAAAACGACGTTGTGCCGGCGGACGGCGATGTCGTCGAGGGGATCGCTTACGTCAACGAAGCCGCCATCACCGGCGAATTGGCGCCGGTGTTGAAAGAGCCGGGCACCGACATGTTCTCGTCGGTCACCGCCGGAACCACCATTATTTCAGACTGGCTGAAGGTTCGCGTCTCTGCCGATCTCGGCGGTTCCTTTCTCGACCGCATTATCCACCTCGTGGAAGGCGCCAAACGGCAAAAGACACCAAACGAAATCGCGCTCACCGCGCTTCTTTCCATCTTGACGCTGATCTTCGTCATCGTCGTGGCGGCGATGGCGCCGGTGGCAGCTTATTTGCATGCGGAGATCAATGTCGCCGATCTCATTGCACTCCTGGTCGCGCTGATTCCCACCACTATCGGCGCACTCCTTTCCGCGATTGGCATCGCAGGCATGGACCGCACTATGCGGTTCAACGTGCTGGCGATGTCCGGCAAGGCGGTCGAGACAGCGGGTGACGTTCAGACGCTCATTCTCGACAAGACCGGAACGATTACCACCGGGGATCGCGAGGCGAGCGATTTCATTCCAACAGTCGGCCATCAGCCAAGCGAACTGGTACAGGCCGCGTTCCTTGCATCTCACTTCGATACGACCCCGGAAGGGCGGTCAGTCGTCGCCAACAGCGCCGCCCGAGGCGCCCAGCCGACGGCCGGTCTTGGGGAGGCCAAAGGCCTGGAATTTTCAGCGCTCACGCGCATGAGCGGAACCGACCTGCCGGATGGTCGTGTGATCCGCAAAGGCGCCGTGAGTGCGGTGCTCCGCCACGTCGTTGAGCGCTTCGGTGTTATCGCCCCGCCGGATCTGCAGACGATCGCGGACGGCGTGGCGAAGAACGGAGCAACACCACTCGCCGTCAGCGTCAACGGGGATATCGTCGGCGTTGTTGCGCTTTCCGACAAGCTAAAGCCCGGCATACGCGAGCGCATCCTCGAGCTGCGCAAGATGGCCGTTCGCACCGTCATGGTTACGGGAGATAATCCGGTTACCGCGCGCACCATCGCGGCCGAAGCCGGCGTCGATGACTTCGTCGCGGAAGTAACGCCGGAAGAGAAGTTGCAGATTGTGCGCCGCGAACAAAGCCAGGGGCGGCTGGTGGCGATGACCGGAGACGGCACCAATGACGCGCCGGCATTGGCCCAGGCTGATGTCGGTCTCGCGATGAATTCAGGAACCATGGCCGCCAAGGAAGCGGCAAATCTCGTCGACCTTGATTCCGATCCCACCAAGCTCACCGACCTCGTAGCCATTGGCAGGCAAATGCTGATCACGCGTGGCTCGCTGACGACGTTCTCCATCGCCAACGATGTGGCGAAATATTTTGCCATCATTCCGGCAATGTTTATCCTGGCCCTGCCCGGCCTGGCGGCGCTCAATATCATGAGCTTGGCGACGCCGCGCAGCGCAGTCCTTTCCGCCCTGATCTTCAATGCGCTAATCATTCCGGTGCTCATTCCACTGGCGTTGCGCGGAGTGCGTTTCAGGGTCCAGACCGCGGAAAGCCTGTTCCACCGTAACCTTTGGATTTACGGCGTCGGCGGGCTCCTTGCCCCGTTCATCGGTATCAAGCTGATCGACCTTTTGATCGCATCGCTGGTTTGAGAGGAGCTCGGCATGCTCGACTACGTTAGTGGCGCGGTGCGGCTGTCTCTGGTGACTTTCGCGCTGTGCGGCTTTGCTTACCCCTTCGCCGTCACGGGACTCGGTCAATTGTTTATGCCCTATCGGGCAAACGGCAGCGTCGAGGAGACTACTGACGGGCGCAACGTCGGTTCACACTTGATCGGTCAGCAATGGAACGATCCGCGATGGTTCCATGGCCGTCCATCGGCGACCGTTGCCCCTGATCCTAATGATCCGAGCAAGACCATCGATGCGCCCTATAACGCGGCGAACACGACGGCGTCGAACCTCGGCCCGACCAGCAGGACGCTGCAGGAGCGTTTGACCGCCGACCGCAAGGTGCTTGAGCATGCGCAACCCGAACTCGCCGGCAAGCTCATACCCTCCGACATGCTGACAACCTCGGGTTCTGGCCTCGACCCCGACATCACGCCCGCCAACGCTTCACTGCAGATCGGGCGCGTAGCAAAGGCGCGCGGCGTGCCACCCGAGCAAGTTGCGGCGCTGGTCGAACAACACGTGACCCCCCGGAGCCTTTGGATTTTCGGCGAGCCACGGGTCAATGTATTGGAGCTGAACCTCGCGTTGGCGAAAGCCTATCCAAGCAAATAACAACGCATGCCCAATACGTGGGCATCACACTATGGTGAAATCAAAACGGCCGCGACTGCTGCCCAGGCGCATGCCGTTCTGCTATCTTCGCGGTGCCCGGAGCACCGAAGTGAAATTCCTGATCTTGGCGACAGCTTCAGCCGTTGCGCTTTCGAGCTTT
>CAWGYY010000006.1:0-181535 GCA_963826945.1 uncultured Alphaproteobacteria bacterium
AATGCCTAGGCTTAGAGGTCGAAATAGCATTGTCGTTTTAGCCCAGCAATGCGAGAATTAAAGCCAACATGTGCTACTAACGTTGGCCGGTGACCGAGGATTGGGGGATCTGGGGTTGCCGCGTCGCTATGTATTCGGGCATCGATTGCGGATGCCCGGCGGCGTAAAAATGACCGCATAAGCGGCACCGATCCTCCGGTTGCGAGCAACGCGCTTGCTGAGCGAGCGCGATCTAATGAGGGGCGGAGGAACGCCGTGCAGTCGATTGATGGCAGCTTGGACACGCTGCCGAAGCTTTTGATCCACAATGCCAAGGCGATCGGCGCCCGGCCGGCCATGCGCCATAAGGATCTCGGCATCTGGCAGACGTGGACCTGGGCGCAGATGCTCGAAGAAGTTCGCGCCTTCTCGGTCGGGCTATCCGAGCTCGGCCTCAAACGCGGCGACAAATTTACCATTATCGGCAACAACCGGCCGCGGCTCTACTGGGCGATGTGCGCCGGACAGGCGCTCGGCGCCGTGCCGGTGCCGGTTTACGCTGACGCCGTGGCCGACGAAATGGCCTACGTGCTGGCGCATGCCGAGGTGACGCTTGCGGTGGTCGAGGACCAGGAGCAGGTCGATAAGATCATCGCGGTATCTGATCGGCTCCGCAGCTTGGCAAAGTCATCTACGACGAGCCGCGCGGACTAAAGGACTACGTCCACGGCCGGCTAATCTCTTTCGAAGACGTGCAGGGCATCGGCCGGAAAAAGCTTGCGAGCGATCCCGAATGTTTGCGGCAATGGGAAGCCGGAATTGCCGAAGGTAAGGGTAGCGATCTCAGCGTCATCCTCTACACTTCGGGAACGACCGGACGTTCCAAGGGCGTCATGCTCACTTACGAGAATACGATTATCTCTGCGCGCAACGCGAATGCCTTTGACCGTCTCGACCAAAACGAGGAGGTGATCGCCTATCTGCCGCTGGCGTGGGTCGGCGACTACATTTTCTCGTACGTCCAGGCATACGTCGCGGGGTATTGCGTCAATTGTCCGGAGGCGCCGGATACCGTGCTCCAGGATCGACGCGAGATCGGCACGACGTACGCGTTCGCGCCGCCAAGGGTCTACGAGAACCTGCTGACCTTGACCATGGTGCGCATGGCGGACGCCGGTGCACTTAAGCGCAAGGTATTCGATTTCTTCATCGGGATCGCCGGCCGCTGGGGCGAGAAGATACTCGATGGCGAGAAGGTCCCGCTGACCGCGCGACTGCTCTATGCCATCGGCGACTTTCTGGTCTACGGTCCGCTGAAGAATCAGTTCGGGCTGACGCGCATCCGCGTCGGCTATACCGCGGGTGAAGCCATCGGCCCGGAAATCTTCCGCTTCTATCGCGGCATCGGGCTTAATTTGAAACAGCTTTACGGGCAGACCGAGGCGTCGGTCTACATCACCGCGCAGCCGGACGGCGAGATTCATCCCGACACTGTCGGCAAGGCTTCGCCTGATGTCGAGATCAAGATCTCGGACGCCGGCGAAGTCCTGTTCCGCTCTCCCGGCGTGTTCGCGGGATATTACAAAGATCCGGACAAGACCGCCGAGGTGATCACGCCCGACGGCTGGGTGCATACCGGCGATGCCGGCTTTTTTGATCCGAAAACCCACCAGCTGAAGATCATTGATCGCGCCAAGGACCTTGGCCACCTCAAGGACGGGACGGTGTTTGCGCCGAAGTACATCGAGAACAAGCTCAAGTTCTATCCGAACATCCGCGAGGCCGTGGCGATCGGTGCCGGGCGCGATTTCGTCTGCGCCATGATCAACATCGATCTTACGGCGGTCGGCAGTTGGGCGGAGCGCAATAACGTTGTCTACGGCTCTTATCAGGAGCTCGCCGCCAATCCGCTGGTCTATGACATGATTGCGCGGCACATCGACGAAGTGAACCGGTCGCTCGCGGAAGAAGAAATAATGGCCGGCGCGCAAATCCGCCGTTTCCTCATCCTGCACAAGGAGCTCGATCCGGACGACGGCGAACTGACGCGCACGCAAAAACTCCGCCGTGGCCACATCATCGATCGATACTCTCCGCTGATGGAGGCTTTCTACAATGGCTCGACCGAGGCGCAGATCGCGACGGAAGTCACGTTCGAGGATGGGCATAAGGGCGTGATTGCGGCCCGTGTAACGATCCGCGACGTGAAGACTTACCCGGCGCGCCCGCAGCAAAGCTGGAGCGCGCCGCATGAGAGCGCCGTCCTCGCGCGAGGCGGCGCTCGGCGAGGTGTTGCTCGCGGTGGAGGATGTTTCGCTCTCGTTCGGCGGCGTGCGCGCTTTGACCAGCGTGTCGTTCGACATCCGCAAGGGCGAGATTCTTGCCATCATCGGCCCGAACGGCGCCGGCAAGACGTCGATGCTCAACGTCGTCAACGGCTTCTACCAGCCGCAATCGGGACGCATCACGTTTAAGGGCAAGGTGCGCACAGTATGCGGCCTTATGCCGCGGCGCAGGGCGGCATCGCGCGCACGTTCCAAAATCTCGCGCTGTTTCGCGGGATGACCACCCTCGACAATATCCTGGCGGGCCGCGCTCTGAAGATGCATCGCGGATTTTTTTGGCAGCTGATCCGCTTTGGTCCCGCCCTCCAGGAAGAGGTCGAGCATCGCCGCCGGGTCGAGGAGATCATCGACTTTCTCGAAATCGCGGCCATTCGCAAAATCCCGGTCGGCCGGCTTCCTTATGGATTGCAGAAGCGCGTCGAACTTGGCCGCGCGCTCGCCATGGAGCCCGATCTCCTGCTGCTCGATGAGCCGATGGCCGGCATGAACCTCGAAGAGAAAGAGGACATGTCGCGGTTCATCATCGATGTGAATCAGCAGTACGGCACGACGATCGCTTTGATCGAACACGACATGGGCGTGGTGATGGATCTTTCAGATCGCGTGGTGGTGCTCGACTACGGCCGCAAGATCGCCGACGCTGCCCCCGATGACGTCAAGCGCGATGAGAAAGTGATCCGCGCCTACCTTGGCGAACCCCAGTAGGGCGCGCATGCACATCCTCTATCAAATCTTCGTTGATCCGTTCGTGCAAATGGGCGCGGCTCCCGATTTATTGGTCCAGACCTTGTGGGACGGTCTCGTCGCCGGCGTGCTCTATGCTCTGATCGCGCTCGGCTTTGTCCTGATCTTCAAGGCGTCCGGCGTATTCAATTTCGCGCAGGGCATTATGGTCGTGTTCGCTGCGCTTACGCTGGTAGGCCTGCATGAGCACGGCGTACCGGCGTTTGTCGCGCTCGCTCTGACCGTCGTGGTGATGCTGGTGCTGGCGTTTGCAGTCGAGCGTCTGGTGCTGCGCCCGCTGGTCAACCAGTCGGACGTCATCCTGTTCATGGCGACGTTCGGCATCACCTATTTTCTCATCGGGCTGGGCCAGCTTGTGTTCGGCGGCAATCCGAAGGTGATGATCGCGCAAGGAGCTTTATCTGCCCAGCGGTGCGCTGCGAATTCAAAGGACTCGGCGGTTTCGTGTCGTTGCAGAAGATCGACATCGCCGCCGTCATTATCGCTTCCATCATGGTTGCGGCGCTCGCGGTGTTTTTTCAGCGCACCCGCATCGGCCGGGCCCTGCGCGCGGTCGCCGACAGCCATCAGGCCGCGTTGTCGGTTGGTATCTCGCTCGAGCAGATTTGGGTCATCGTGTGGTTCGCGGCTGGCGTCGTCGCGCTGGCCACCGGCATCATGTGGGGCGCCCGCTCGGAGGTCTCGTTCGCGCTGCAGATCATAGCATTAAAGGCGCTTCCGGTGCTGATCCTCGGCGGCCTGACCTCGATCCCCGGCGCCATCGTCGGCGGTCTGATCATCGGGATCGGCGAGAAGCTCGGCGAATTTTACTGGGGACCGCTCCTCGGCGGCGGCATCGAAACCTGGCTGGCCTACGTAATCGCGCTTGGCTTTCTGGTGTTTCGGCCGCAGGGACTGTTCGGCGAAAAGATCATCGAGCGGATTTGAACGATGCTCTATCGCGAGGTAGGCCAGTACAAGTCGAACTACGCCGCCGATATGGCGGTGTTTCCGATTTTGCAGGATCGGATCGGCGTCGCGGTCATTCTCTTCATCGCCTTCGTCGTCTTTCCGCTGGTCGGCAACGAGTTCGTGCTCAACACAATTATGATCCCGTTTCTGATTTTCGCGTTGGCGGCGATCGGACTTAATCTGCTCACCGGCTATACCGGACTTCTTTCCCTGGGCACTGGCGGCTTCATGGGGGTCGGCGCTTACGCTTGTTTGAAGCTCACAACCTATTTCCCGCAAGTCGACATCATTGTGTGGATCCTTGCGTCAGGCTTTTTCTCTGCCGCGGTCGGCGTGCTGTTCGGCTTGCCGTCGCTCCGCATCAAGGGCTTTTATCTCGCGGTTGCGACACTCGCCGCGCAGTTCTTTCTTGAGTGGTGCTTCATTCGAATCCCCTGGCTGTACAATTACAGTGGCTCGGGCGCGATCCAGGTGCCGTTGCGCACGCTGATGGGAATTCCGATCACCGGCCCAACGGCGACCGCTGCAACCCGCTATCTGGTCGTGCTCGGCATCGTCGTCTTCCTCACCTGGATTGCTTCGAATTTGGTCCACGGCCGGATTGGCCGGATGTGGATGTCGGTTCGCGACATGGACCTTGCCGCCGAGCTGATCGGGATCAGGCTGCTGCGCGCCAAGCTGCTCGCCTTTGCGGTCTCTTCGTTCTACTGCGGCGTGGCCGGCGCGATGATGGTGTTCCTGTGGTACGGCGGGGCTGAAGCCGACGTCTTCGCCATCGACCAGAGCTTCCTGGTGCTCTTCATGGTGATCATCGGCGGTCTTGGCACTTTGATCGGATCGTTTTTCGGCTCCGCGCTGATCTACATTCTGCCAATTGCGCTCCGCGCAATCCCGTCGGCATTTGGTTTGCCAATCCGCCCGGCGGCGGCCGAGCAACTGACCTTCGTGATTGTCGGCGCATTGATCATCGTATTTCTGGTGGTGGAGCCCGCCGGCCTCGCGCGGCTCTGGCAGATTGGTAAACAGAAATTGAGGGTGTGGCCCTTTCCGTATTGATGGTGCACACTCCGGCCCAATTCCTGGCCAGCGCGACTGGCTGGCCGGGACGCCTCGGTCCCGCTGCTGAGATCGAGGGCATATGAACGCGCCGGCCGAGAGCCGACGCTTAGATTAAGGGAGAAACAGCTATGCATCTGAAGCATCTTGCTCTCGGCCTGGCGATCGTGACGGCGGTACCGGCCGCGGTCGCGACGGCGCAGGCGGAAGACGGAATTTACGTTCCGTTCTTCACCTATCGAACCGGCCCGTTTTCCGGGTCGGGAATACCCGTCGCCAACGGCCTGTCGGATTATATGAACATGCTTAATGAGCGTGACGGCGGCATTGGCGGCGTCAAGATCATCGTCGAGGAGTGCGAGACCGGTTACGACACCAAGAAAGGCGTCGAGTGCTACGACACCGTGAAGAGCAAACACCCGGTCGTCATCACCCCGTTTTCGACCGGGATAACGCTGCAAGTGATCCCCAAGGCGTCGGTCGATAAAATTCCGGTGTTTTCGTTCGCCTACGGCCTGTCTGCTTCTGCCGACGGCAATCTGTTCCCCTGGATCTTCAATGCGCCGGCCACGTATTGGGACGGCGCCTCGGCGTTCGTGCGTCACGCGGCCGACGTCGAAGGCGGCTTCGACAAGCTTAAGGGTAAGACCATCGGGCTCGTGCATCTCGATGCGCCCTACGGCAAGGAGCCGATCCCGCTACTGCAAGACCTGGCCAAGGACTATGGCTTCAACCTGAAGCTCTATCCGGTTCCGGCATCGCAGATGCAGAACCAGACCTCGCTCTGGCTCGACGTCCGCCGCGACCGGCCCGACTGGATTTATATCCAGGGCTGGGGCGCCATGAACCCAACCGCGGTCAAGGAAGCAACCAAGATCGGCTTCCGGATGGATCGGCTGGTCGGCGTGTGGTGGTCAGGCGGCGACGACGATGCGCGTCCCGCAGGTCCCGAAGCCAAGGGCTACAGTTCACTCGACCTCAATGGCGTCGGCACGAACTATCCGGCAATCCAGGATATTCTCAAGTACGTGGTCGACAAGGGTAAGAGCCAAGTCGCCTCGAAAGACAAGGTCGGCGAGAACCTCTACAACCGCGCCGTCATGAACTCGGCGATGATCGCCGAAGCGATCCGCACGGCACAACGGCTGACCGGCAAGAAGCAGGTCAACGGCGACGACGTTCGCCGCGGCTTCGAAGCGCTCAACATCACCGAGGCGCGATGGAAAGAAATGGGCTTTCCGAACTTCGCCTCTCCGGTCCACCTGAGCTGCGCCGATCACAATGGCCACAGCGGCATCTCGCTGGTCCAGTGGGACGGGACCAAGTGGAATACGGCAGTGCCTTCGATCCAGCCGATCAAGGACAAGGTACTGCCGTTGATTAACAGTGCGGCTGAGGAGTACGTGAAGGCCAATGCCGGCTGGCCGAAGCGGACCGAGCCTTGCGAAAAGTCTTCGTAAGCAGAACGTAGTTGTGTTTCCCGGACGGCGGAGCGGCGCGCGTAGCGCTGCACCGCTGGTCCGGGAATTCTCGGCAAAACCAGTAGGCGAGGTGAGGGCACGACCATGAGCGCCGTCGCGCCGATGAATTCCGAACCGGTCGCGGCGGCGGAGGCTGCGCCTATTCTCTCCCTCAATAACGTCGAAGTGGTCTACGACCGCGTCATTCTCGTGCTCAAGGGCGTTTCGCTTAATGTGCCGGCTGGCGGGATTGTCGCGCTTCTCGGAGCGAATGGCGCAGGCAAGACGACCACGCTCAAAGCTATTTCCAATCTACTCCACTCTGAGCGCGGCGAAGTGACCAAAGGAGCGATCGTATTCGACGGCACCGAAGTGCAGGCGCTCTCGCCGAACGAGGTGGTGCGGCGCGGTTGTATCCAGGTGATGCAAGGCCGGTTCTGCTTCGGGCATCTCACCATCGAGGAGAACCTGCTGACCGGCGCTTTCACCCGCCGTGACGGGGCCGCGGCGATACGCGCCGAACTCGAAAAGGTCTACACTTATTTCCCCCGGCTGCGCGAGCGGCGGCAATCACTGGCCGGATATACCTCCGGCGGCGAGCAGCAGATGTGCGCGATCGGCCGCGCGCTGATGTCGCATCCGAAGATGATCCTGCTCGACGAGCCATCGATGGGTTTGGCGCCGCAGATCGTCGAGGAGATCTTCACGATCACGAAGAGTCTGAATGAGAGCGAAGGCGTCTCGTTCCTGTTGGCGGAGCAGAACGCCAATCTGGCGCTCAAGTATTCCGGCTACGGCTACATCCTCGAGAACGGGCGCGTCGTGCTCGATGGGGCGGCGGCGACGCTCGCCGAGAACGACGACGTTAAGGAGTTCTACCTCGGCGTCGCCGAAGGCAAGCGCAAGTCGTTTCGCGAAGGCAAGCACTATAAGCGCCGCAAGCGTTGGCTTGCCTGAGACGTTGTTGTTATCGCGATGACGCTGCCCGGCAGAAGCAGCGGCTAGATTTATTAATGAAATCCCGCTTCGATGATGACGCCCTTCGGCGGCGGAATATCATCGGGGACAAAGAAATCCTGCGCCAGCTTTTGCGTCGGGTCGGCGCGATACTTGTCGAAGTCAGTGACGCCATTTTCCGCCAGAAACGTATCGTCGATCAGAAAGCGGCCGGTGAATTCGCGCGCCGGGCGCGCGAATATGGCGTAGGCTGCGTCGGCCATGATGTCCGGCTTGCGCGATTGACGCATCAGTGCGTCGCCGCCCAGCAGGTTCTGAACGGCGGCGGTGGCGATCACCGTGCGCGGCCAGAGCGCGTTGGCGGCGATCCCCTTGGACCGCAGTTCGCCAGCAAGCCCAAGCACGACCAGGCTCATGCCGAACTTGGCGATGGTGTAGGCGGTGTGCGGCGCGAACCATTTCTCCTTCATATCGAGCGGCGGCGAGATCATCAGGATGTGCGGGTTGGCCGCCTTTTGCAGATGCGGGATTGCCCATTTCGACACGACAAAAGTGCCGCGCGTATTGATCTGTTGCATGAGGTCATAACGCTTCATGTCGGTCGCGACGGTCGGCGTCAGCGATATGGCGCTGGCGTTGTTGACCACGATGTCAATGCCGCCGAAATGCGCCGCCGCTTTGTCGATTGCCTCCTTGACCGTCAGTTCGTCGCGCACGTCGACGACGAGCGGCAGCGCCTTGCCGCCGGCGCGCTCGATGTCTTCCGCGGCGGTATAAATTGTGCCGGGAAGCTTCGGATGCGGCTCAGCGGTCTTTGCGGCGATCACGACGTTGGCGCCATCGCGGGCGGCGCGTAATCCGATTGCGAGGCCGATGCCCCGCGAGGCACCAGTGATGAAAAGGGTCTTGCCTTTGAGGGACATCGTCGACCTTACCTCTTGCGCGTGAAAAATGCCTGGAATGCAGCCCGCGCTTCGTCGGTCTGCAGCAGTTCCTTGAAATGCACCGCTTCCGCTTCGATCCGCTGCATGACTTCATCGCTATGGCTGCGCATCAGCCGGCGAGCCGCGGCGAGGGCTCCCGGCGGAAGCGCCGCGATCTCCTGCGCCGCTGTCAACGCCACAGCATCGACGCTGGCGCCATCGACCACGTTGTTGACGATGCCCGCATCCTTGGCTTCCGCCGCGGACAGGGGGCGGCCCATCACCAGAAGCGAAAACGCCCGCGCATGGCCCATGCGCATCGGAGCGAGCAGCGTTGAGGCCAATTCCGGGATCAGCCCGAGCTTGAGGAACGGGGTTGAGAAGGAAGCATCGGCTGCGGCGACGACGTGGTCGCAATGAAACAGCAGGGTCGTGCCGATCCCGACGGCAACGCCGCCGACCGCCGCGACAAGCGGCTTTTGGTTCTTTCCAAGTTCGGTCATGAAGTCGATCGCCCGCGGCTCAAGACCACCGCCAAGCGCCGCACCGAGAAAGTCGCTGATATCGTTGCCCGCGCAGAACGCGCCGGGCGAGCCGGCGAACATGACGCAGCGGACGGCGTCGGTCCGATTGGCCTCGTGCAACGCCTTGGTCATATCGGCGTACATCGCCAGCGTCAGCGCGTTCTTTTTCTCGGGCCGATTGAGCCGGATGGTGCGAACAGCGCCATCATCCGTCACGACGACAGCACCGCTCATCTGCATCTCCCTTGCTGCGCACGCTGCGGCCGCATTTGGCGTCCGCGCGCTGACCTGGCGCTTCCTCGGTTCCGATACTATTGATTGCGCGTTGGTGCGCCAAAAGGATTCTGGCGAGCAAGCATCGTTCGAGGCGCGCTAGTCGGCGCTTTTGTCGCTGCGAATGAGTTTGCCGATTGCACGAAACTCGCCGCCCGCGGCCGTCCGCGCCTGGAATTCGATGGCGCGATAAAGGCCAACAACCCGCTCGCCGACAGCTGTCACCACGGCTCCGCCACCGCCCGAGCCGCCGGTCTCTGCCTTTACGGCGGGTTCGCGCAGCGTTTGATTGATTTCTTCGACCAGCAGCCAGGCGCGTCGATATGACATCCCAATCGACCGGGCCGCGGCCGAGATTGATCCGGTCGAGCGGATGGCCTCCAAAAGCGCAATCTTGCCGGGGCCGATCCGGTCCCCGGACGCCAGGTCGATGCGGATGGACAGATGTGTGCCGGCCATGGTCGGTCCCGCGAAGGCCCTGAGGGAGTCATCCTAATGGCCGGCCGATCGTCAAGTCATATGTTTGCGCTGCGGCGCGGCGACGAATTTTCCGTTTCCGTCGCATTCGCAAAAAAACACGGCGGCCGAAGCCGCCGTGCCTGTGGATTGAGCCGTGGTCGTCGCGTCTAGTGAAACAGCTTCAACGCGTTTGTGATTGTTTCGGCGACACCCCAAGCAAGCGGAATGCCGACAAATCCCCACGCGAGTACGAGATGGAGCGTCGTGGTGCCTGTCTGGCTTTGATCGGTCATGATTGTGTTCTCCCTAGGCGTTGGCCGGCTTGCCGGTGAGAGCGGCAGCCCTTTCGGTGGCGGCTTCGGCCGCTATCGCCAGAGCTGTGTCGCTTTCGGGTTTCATGTGATAGCGCTGATGCACTGCTTTGATGAACAAGTTGCAGAAGAAGCCAATGACCAGCAGCCCGGCCATGACGTACATGGTGACGTTGTAGGCCTGTGCCTTGGGTACGCCGTGGTCGATCTGATATTGGCGGATATAGTTCACCAACACAGGTCCAAAGATGCCCGCCATCGACCACGCGGTGATCAGCCAGCCGTGGATGGCGCCGACGTAGCGCGTGCCGAACATATCCTTGAGATAAGCCGGTACGGTCGCGAAGCCGCCGCCGTACATGCTGATGATGACGAGGAAGGCGAGCACGAACAGCGCCACGCTGTTGATCTCGCCAGCCCGAGGCACCAGCGCGTAGAGCACCGTTCCGATTACGAAGAAGCAGAAGTAAGTGTTCTTGCGTCCGATATAATCGGAAATCGAAGCCCAGAAGAAGCGGCCGAGCATGTTGAACAGGCTGAGCAGTCCGACGAAGCCCGCCGCAGCAATCACCGTGACCTTGCCCGGAAACATTTCCTGGCTCATGGCGGAGGCTTGGCCGAGCACGCCGATACCGGCGGTGACATTGAGGCAGAGCACCCACCAGATCAGCCAGAACTGCGGTGTCTTGATCGCGTCGTAGACGTAGACGTCGTTCTTGGTAATAAGCTTCTGCGCCACGACCGGCGGCGTATAGCCTTCCGGCTTCCAACCCGGAGCCGGTATTCGAACGATTGCCGCGCCGACCCACATGAAAATCAGATAGATCACGCCAAGCCCGATGAAGGCTTCGGCGACGCCGACGTGACTCGGCGTTGAGAATTTGCTCATCAGCCAGACCGAGAGCGGCGAAGCAATGAATGCGCCGCCGCCGAAACCCATGATCGCCATGCCCGTCGACATGCCGGGGCGATCGGGGAACCATTTGATCAGCGTTGATACCGGCGAGATGTAGCCGAGGCCGAGGCCGATGCCGCCGAAGAAGCCGTAGCCAATGTAAATGATCCAGAGATTGTGGACGTAGACGCCGATCGCGGAGATGAAAAAGCCGACCGCCCAGCACAGGCCGGCGGTGAACATGGCGCGGCGCGGACCGCCTTCCTCGACCCAACGGCCAAGCACTGCCGCCGAGGTGCCAAGAAAGAAAATTGCGAGCGAGAAGATCCAGCCAAGCTGGGTCAGTTTCCAGTCCCCCGGGCCGGATTGCGTAATGCCGATCAGTTTAGTCATCGGCAGATTGAACACGCTGAACGCGTAAGCCTGGCCGATGCATAGATGGATGCATAATGCCGCCGGCGGCACCATCCAGCGGCTGAAACCCGGCTTTGCAATCGTTCGGGTTCGGTCAAGGAAGCCAAAAAGCCCCCCCGATGCCTGCGTTTGCACCATCGTACTCATCGTTTCCTCCTGATAGCTTTTGTCTTCTCTCGTTAGTGCTTCAGCACTTTATTTGGTCAGTAACATTGCACCTTATGGTGTCTGGACGTTTTGCCCTCGTGCTTCCAACTGTGCTTCCGGGAGACTCTCGATCGCAACCCGAACCGCTGGATCAAGTCCAGCGCCGCCCGCCTTCAGATGCGCAACGATCTGGGCGCGCATCCTGGGATCCCAGAATTTCTTGATGTGATCCGCCGTCCCCGCAGCGGCTTTTTCAGTCCCCTGGCTTGCAAAGAACTTTCCGATCTGATTGGCCATGTAGATTAGCTTGTCAAGCGACATGGGTGGTAGTTTCTTTGGTCATTTCCTTAATGCGCTGCGGGTGGCTGAAGATTTCGAAGCCGTCGCCGCGCGCCACTGCAGCCAGCGTGATCCCGGCGGCGTCCGCCGTCCGCAGTGCGAGCGCAGTAGGCGCGGAAACGGCGACCAGAAGCGGCGCGCCGATCGCGGCCGTTTTCTGCACCATTTCCACCGATACGCGGCTCGTCAGCAGAACCATGCCGTCGTCACCGGACTTACCCTCGCGCACCAACACACCAACAAGCTTGTCGAGCGCATTATGTCTACCGACGTCTTCCCGCACTGCAATGAGCCCCTCGCCGGGGCGCCAAAATGCCGCGGCATGCACGGCACGGGTCTGCCGGTTCAATTCCTGGCGAGGCGGGAGCGCTTCAAGCGCGCGCATGATCTCCGCAGGCGTGAAGATCGTGCCGTCGCGAACGCGCCGGGGCGCTCGTATGGCTTCGTCGAGACTGTCGATCCCGCACAGCCCGCAGCCGGTCGGTCCGGCCAGATACCGCCGCCGCTCGCTCAAGGCGGCCGCAAGCGGTTCAGCGAGCCACATGCGCAATTCGATCCCGGCATTGTGCTCGACAATATCAAGCTGGCGGATGTCGGCAGGCGAGGAAATAAGCCGTTCGGTGAAGCTGAAGCCCAGCGCGAAGTCTTCGAGATTCTGCGGTGTCGCCATCATCACCGCGTAAGAACCGCCGTCGTAAGTCAACGCGACGGCGGTTTCTTCTGGGATTACGCGCTTGCCGGGTGATAGGCCTTGATGGCGCCAGACGGAGCAATCGACGGTTTTCGTCGGCTCACGCATGCCGCTTATTCCGCAGCCTCGATAGTCGCGGCGATGCGGCGGCTCTTGCGGGCCATTTCGTCGTATTCCTCCTGCCAGTGGGTCGGACCGTTCGAGCGGGCCACCTGCACCGCTGTCACCTTGTATTCGGGACAGTTCGTGGCCCAGTCGGAATACTCGGTGGTGACGACGTTGGCCTGCGTGTTCGGATGATGGAACGTCGTGTAGACGACGCCCGGCGCCACACGCTCGGTTATGAGGGCGCGCAACGCGGTTTCGCCGGCACGGCTCGCGAGTTTAACCCAATCGCCATCGCGAATCCCCCGCTGTTCGGCATCGTGCGGATGAATCTCCAACCGGTCTTCCTCGTGCCACAGCACATTGGCGGTGCGCCTAGTCTGGGCGCCGACATTATATTGCGACAGGATGCGGCCGGTGGTGAGCAATAGTGGGAAGCGCGGACCGGTACGTTCGTCGGTCGGCACATATTCGGTGATGACGAATTTGCCCTTGCCGCGCACGAAGCCGTTGATGTGCATCACCGGCGTGCCTTCGGGAGCCTTCTCGTTGCACGGCCACTGGATCGAACCAAGCTCCTCAATCCGCTTGAACGAGACCCCGGCGAAGGTCGGCGTGAGATGCGCGATCTCGTCCATGATCTCTGAAGGATGGTTGTAGTGCATGGGATACCCCATGGCTTCGCTGATCAGACAGGTGATCTCCCAGTCTTCGTACCCGTTCTTGGGCGCCATCACTTTGCGCACCAGCTGGATGCGACGCTCGGCGTTGATGAACGTGCCGTTCTTTTCCAGGAACGTCGAGCCGGGCAGGAACACATGCGCATAGTTCGCGGTCTCGTTCAGGAACAGGTCCTGCACGACGACGCATTCCATGGCAGCGAGGCCGGCGGAGACGTGGTGCGTATCCGGGTCCGACTGGAGGATGTCTTCGCCCTGGACATAAAGGCCTTTGAACGAGCCATCCACCGCGGCGTCGAGCATGTTCGGGATGCGCAATCCCGGCTCGCGCTCGAGCGGCTTGCCCCACAACGCTTCGAACATCGCGCGCGTTGCATCGTTGGAGATGTGCCGGTAACCGGAGAGTTCGTGCGGAAACGAGCCCATGTCGCATGAGCCCTGCACGTTGTTCTGGCCGCGGAGCGGATTCACGCCCACGCCCGGCCGGCCGATATTGCCGGTCGCCATCGCGAGGTTCGCGATCGCCATGACCGTGGTTGATCCCTGGCTGTGCTCGGTGACGCCAAGACCGTAATAGATCGCACCATTGCCGCCACCGGCGTAGAGCCGCGCTGCGGCGCGAATAGCCTCAGCCGGCACGCCCGAGATCTTGGCGACCTCTTCGGGGCTGTTGTGCGGCTGCGAAACGAAGGCCGCCCAGTCACTGAATTCATCCCAGTCGCAGCGTTCGCGCACGAATTTCTCATTCACGAGACCTTCGGTGACGACGACATGCGCCAGCGCTGTGAGAATTGCGACGTTGGTGCCGGGACGGAGCGGCAGATGATAGGACGCCTCAACGTGGGGCGTGCGAACCAGATCGATCTGCCGCGGATCGATTACTATCAGCTTCGCGCCCTGGCGCAGGCGCTTCTTCATGCGCGAGGCGAATACGGGGTGCGCATCGGTCGGATTGGCTCCGATCAGCATGACGACATCGGTTTCCTCCACCGAGTTCGAAATCCTGGGTTCCGGCGGAAGTGCCAAACGTTGTGCTCAGGCCGTAACCGGTCGGCGAATGGCAGACGCGCGCGCAGGTGTCGACGTTGTTGTTGCCGAATGTCGCGCGAACGAGCTTTTGCACCAGGAAGGTTTCTTCGTCGGTGCACCGCGAGGAGGTAATGCCGCCGATCGAGCCGCGTCCGTATTTCGCCTGGATGCGCTTGAATTCCGACGCGGCGCGACCGATCGCTTCCTCCCACGACACTTCGCGCCACGGGTCGGTAATTTTCTCACGGATCATCGGGTTGAGGATGCGCTCGCGGTGATTGGCATATCCCCAGGCGAAACGTCCCTTGACACAGGAATGGCCGCGATTGGCCTTGCCGTCTTTGTACGGCACCATCCGT
Source organism: uncultured Alphaproteobacteria bacterium (assembly GCA_963826945.1). Classification (GTDB taxonomy): domain Bacteria; phylum Pseudomonadota; class Alphaproteobacteria; order Rhizobiales; family Xanthobacteraceae; genus BOG-931. The sequence continues at coordinate 14,642 of CAWGYY010000006.1, forward strand.
ACCAACTCGTCGCCGCGCATTTCGGCTTTGAACGAACAGCCGACGCCGCAATAGGCGCAGGTCGTCACCACCGAATGCTCGGGCGTGCCGATCTCGATCACCGATTTTTCGTTCAGCGTCGCGGTCGGGCAGGCCTGCACACAGGCGCCGCAGGAGACGCATTCCGAGCTGAAGAATGACTCTTCCATGCCCGGCGAGACCACCGATTTGAAGCCGCGGCCGGCGATGGTCAGCGCGAACGTTCCCTGCACTTCCTCGCAGGCGCGCACGCAGCGTGAGCAAACGATGCACTTCGACGGCTCGTAGGTGAAATAGGGGTTCGACTCGTCGAGGCCCGGATTGGGGTGCCGCGCGCCGTCGTAGCCGTAACGCACTTCGCGCAGGCCGACCGCGCCGGCCATGTCCTGCAGTTCGCAATCGCCGTTGGCCGAGCAGGTCAGGCAATCGAGCGGGTGCTCGGAGATGTAAAGCTCCATGACGCCTTTGCGCAGCCGTTTCAGCCGGTCGGTCTGGGTATGCACCACCATGCCGTTCGCCGCCGGCGTCGTGCATGACGCCGGTGTGCCCGGGCGGCCGTCGATCTCGACAAGGCAGAGGCGGCAGGAGCCGAAGGCATCCAGCATGTCGGTCGCGCACAGCTTGGGGATTTTGGTCCCCATCTCCATCGCCGCGCGCATGATCGAGGTGCCTTCGGGCACGGTCACCGCCTGACCGTCGATCGTGAGCGTGATGGTCTTCTCTGCCTTTGAACGGGGCGTGCCGTAATCGATCTCTTGGACCAGCGACATGGCGGTCTCCTTATTCGGCGGCTTGCAGATGCGGCTGCGCGCCGAAGTCTTCGGGAAAGTGCGTGAGCGCGCTCATCACCGGATACGGCGTGAAGCCGCCCAGCGCGCAGAGCGAGCCGAACTTCAGCGTGTTGCACAGGTCTTCCAGCACCGCGAGGTTTGCGTCGCGGTTCTCATTGCGGACGATGCGGTCGACGACCTCGACGCCGCGTGCGGACCCGATGCGGCATGGCGTGCACTTGCCGCAGGATTCGATCGCGCAGAACTCCAGCGCAAAACGGGCCTGCTTGGCCATGTCGACGGTGTCATCGAACACCACGACGCCGCCGTGGCCGACCAAGCCGTCGCGCTTGGCGAAAGCTTCATAGTCGAACGGCGTATCAAACAGGGCACGCGGAAAATAGGCGCCGAGCGGGCCGCCGACCTGAACCGCCTTGACGGGACGGCCGGTGAAGCAGCCGCCGCCGATATCGTCCACCAATTCGCCGAGCGTGATGCCGAAGGCGGTTTCGAACAATCCGCCATACTGAAGATTGCCGGCGAGCTGGATCGGCATCGTTCCGCGCGAGCGGCCGAAGCCGAAGTTTTTGTAGAATGCTGCGCCCTTGTCCATGATCACCGGAACGGTCGCGAGCGAGAGCACGTTGTTGATGACTGTCGGCTTGCCGAACAGGCCCTTATGCGCGGGGAGCGGCGGCTTGGCCCGTACCACGCCGCGCTTGCCTTCAAGGCTTTCCAGCAGCGAGGTTTCCTCGCCGCACACATAGGCCCCGGCGCCTTCGCGAACTTCGAGATCGAAGGCAAAGGCCGAGCCGGCGACGCTCTTGCCGAGCATGCCGGCCCGCTGCGCGACGCGGACCGCGTCGTTCATCACCGCGATCGCGTGCGGATATTCGGAACGGATGTAAACGAAGCCCTTGGTCGCGCCAACAGCAATGCCGGCGATGGTCATGCCTTCGATCAGGACGAACGGATCGCCCTCCATGATCATGCGGTCGGCGAAGGTACCGCTGTCGCCCTCGTCGGCGTTACAGACGATGTACTTGCGGTCCGCTTTGGTGTCCGCGACGGTCTTCCACTTGATGCCGGTCGGGAAGCCGGCGCCGCCGCGCCCGCGCAATCCTGATTGGGTGACCTCCTCGACAATTCCAGATGGGTTCGCGAGGGCTTTCGCGAGACCTTTGTAGCCGTCGTGAGCTTTATAATCTTCGAGGGAACGCGGATCGACGATGCCGCAACGCGCGAATGTCAGGCGCGTCTGCTTTTTCATAAATGGATGATCTTCCGGGACGCCAACGCGCAATTTGTGATCGCCGCCGCCGGCGACCATGGCATCGAGCACGCTTTCGACGTCGGCAAGCTCCACCGGGCCGTAGGCAATCCGGCCGTTGCCGGTCACGACTTCGAGCATGGGCTCGAGCCAATGCATCCCGCGCGATCCGTTGCGCACGATCTCGATCTCGAGCTTGCGCTTCGCCGCCGCCGCAGCAATCGCGGCCGCGATCTCGTCGGCGCCGCAGGCCACGGCCGCGGCATCGCCCGGAACGTAAATGCGAAGCGCGCTCACCGGTCCGCCTCCGCAAGCAACGTGTCGAGCTTCTTGGCGTCGAGGCGGGCGACGATCCGGCCGTCGATCATGGCCGACGGAGAGACCGAGCACAGGCCGAGGCAATAGACCGGCTCGACCGTGATGCGCCCATCCGCCGTGGTGTTGCCGAGCGCCACGCCCAGCCGTGCCTCGGCATGTGCGGCCAAAGCATCGCCGCCTGCCGCCTGGCAGGCTTCGGCACGGCAGAGCTTGAGCACGTGCCGCCCGGCCGGCGCGCGCCGGAAGTCATGGTAAAAGGTGATGACGCCGTGGACCTCGGCGCGGGTGATGTTCAGCTCCTCGGCGATCACCGGCTCGGCGGCTTCGTCGATGTAGCCGAATTGCTCCTGCAAAGCGTGGAGGATAGGCAGCAGCGGACCCTCAAGGCCCAGATGCTCTCTAATGATTTGCGCGGTTCGTTCCGCGCTCCATGGTTCGTATCGTGGCACGTCAGTACCAGCTCCGTGCGACCGCCCCACCAGTTGATCGCACTCAAGATATTGGAACCATTATAAAATATGCACTAAACCGGCCGGATCAATAAAGCTGATCCGTGGTTCGATCAGGATTCCTGATCGAGGTCCTCATGGCTGTCGCCTGGAACCGGCTGCCCTGGCGCTACGACTTTCCCGCTTTCTAGCCAGCGGATTGTTTTCGCTTGGGTTTTTTGCCGGGGTCTGGCCCAAGACCTTCGCCAGCGCGCGGGCCTCGGTGACGACCGCCGCGAGCAGCGGTGTCATCGGCTCGCGATGTGGGACAATAAGCCCCACCGCGTGTGTCGCCGCTGGCTCGACGATCGGGATGGAGCGGACGTTGTCGGTCAGGCCAAGCGTTTCGGCGAGTTTTGCCGGCATGATGCTCGCCCATTTTCCCGTACGTACATGCGCGAACAACACGATCATCGAATTCGATTCGAGGGTGGGTGACGGCTCTTGTCCGGCCGAGCGCAACAGGGCGTCGATGATCCGCCGGTTCTGCATGTCAGGCGTGAGCAGACAGAGCGGGACTTGACCGACCTCCGCCCATGTCACGCTGTCGCGATCTCCCAGTGCAGCGGCAGGCGATGTCAGCAACCGGTACTCCTCATAATAAAGCGGTACCGTATTCACCCGGCCAACCGGCTCATTGTCGAGGTATGTGAGGCCGGCATCGACCTCGAGATCGTCGAGCAACCTCAGCACATCGATTGATGTCTTCGACACGATGCTGAATCGGACGTTGGGATGCTTGGCGCGATAGGGCGTCGTAAGCATCGCCGTCATGGCGAGCGCGGTCGGAATCGCGGCGATCTTGACGTGGCCGACCAGGCCTCGTTTGAGGGCGTCGATATCCTGGCGCATTGCTCTCGCATCGCCAACAATCCGACGCGCCCATTCCAGCACCCTTTCACCCTCGGGTGTGAAGCCATGAAATCGCGAGCCGCGCTGCACGAGCAATACGCCAAACATGTCCTCCAGATATTTTATGCCGCCTGACAATGTCGGCTGGCTGACGCGGCAGGTCTCGGCCGCTCGCCCAAAGTGACCTTCACGTGCGAGCGCAATGATGAATTCGAGCCGGTCAATCATCGGTAGTCCTCGGGTAGTCCTCGGTCCTTGACAACTTTGGCGCAGGCCGGACGGATTATCGCACAGTGAGGATGGTCCCCAATTGCCACCAATGGCAATGACGCTGGCGCGGCCGGTTGGGAAGTGGGGACGGAGCAGGGGTTGGGTCCCGTTCAATGATCTAAGGTCGCCGGTCTGACGCGCCTCCGAGCTGCTCTAAATCCCGGCTCCGTGGCTAGTTCCTGGCCTTGACACCTCGGCCGCTACGCGGGGACAATTTGCTGCTGCTCGGCACCTCTTCGGCCTGGTGAGCGGCGGGGCGAACGGCATGGGCACCGTTATTCGCGACATCAGCGGCAGCGAATTGCGCCTGTTTGGCGATATCGTCGCGCGTCTGGAGCGGCTTGGTCCCGAGCTCGACGCGCGCGCTCTGATCTTCATGGACGTGGTGCGGCTGCTGCGTGGCGATTTCGCCGCGTCGTACATCTGGGATGCCCGAAAGCGGCGCTTTGACGAGGCGCTGAACTTCAACATGACGCCGAGCAATCTTCGCCGCTACGAGGATTGGTATCAGTTCCGCGATCCGATGACTTTCCAGCTCCGCGCCCGGCGGCGGGCGACTTTGGTCGACGAAGTCATCTGTCGTGAAGAGATGGAGCGGACCGAGTTCTACAACGACTTTCTCGCCCGCGATGGACTGCACCACGGCATCAACATGTTCATTTTTGACGGCGAGTGCGATCTCGGCGATCTGCGCATCTGGCGGGGGCAGGGGCGTCCGGAGTTTTCCGAACGGGACACCGGTCTCCTCGATGCGCTGGAGCCGCACCTGCGCCGCGCCCTGGTACGATGCGCTCGGCGCGCCGGCTTGACGCCGCGCGAGCAGGAGGTGGCCGGGCTCGTCGCCCGCGGTTGCACCGACCGCGACATCGCCCGCATCCTTGGCATCGGTTTTGGCACCGTCCGCACCCACTTGACGAACGCGATGCATAAGAGCGGCTGCGCCAACCGCGCCGAATTGGCTGCGGCGATTGCGCGACAGAGCCTTACCTGATCTCCCCATTTATGCCGATGCCGCCTCGGCTGTGGGCGGCGATACAATGAGAAGCTACGGGCATTGGGCACGGTCGTGCGTGAGAGAGTTTGAGAATGCCAGCACTTCACGATCTCGGCGTAGGCGAAGCGGCCAAGGCAATTAGCGCCGGAGAGATCACCGCTGAGCAGCTTGCGGAAGCGCTTCTCGCCCGCGCCTCCGCCAACGCAAACCTTGGCGCGTTCATTACGCTGGACCCCGATCGCGTGCGCGCGGCTGCGCGAAAGGCCGATCAAGCGCGAACATCCGGCGCGTCACTCGGTCCTCTGCATGGCGTCCCATTAGCCTTGAAGGACAATCTCGATACCGCCGAACTGCCGACGTCTGGTGGCACCCCGGGTCTCGCCGGCAATCGGCCCAAGCGTAACGCTGCCATCGTCGACAAGCTGCTCGGCGCAGGCGCGATCGTGCTCGGCAAAACCAACCTGCACGAACTCGCTTACGGCATTACCAACAACAATGCCGCCCATGGGCCGGCGCGCAATCCGTACGCGCCGGATCGTATCCCCGGCGCCTCAAGCGGTGGCACCGGCGTCGCGGTCGCGGCGCGGATTGCTCCCGGCGGGATCGGAACGGATACCGGGGGATCGGTCCGCATCCCCGCCGCGCTGTGCGGCATCGTCGGCCTTCGCCCAACCACCGGCCGTTGGTCGCAAGCCGGCGTCGTGCCGATCTCGCACACCCGCGACACCCCGGGTCCCATGACGCGGTGCGTCGCCGACTGCGCGTTGCTGGATGGTGTCGTTACCGGAGGTCCGATCGAAGCCGCGCTGGTGCAGCTCAAGGGTGTGCGCATCGGCGTACCGCGCAAGCATTTCTGGGAGAATCTCGACCCCGAGCTCGAAAAAATCTGCGAGGGCGCGTTGCGCCGGCTGACCGACGCTGGCGTCGTTTTGGTGGATGTCGACATGAGCGAAGAAGCTTCGCTCGACGCTGAAGCGGGCTTTCCGATCGCACTCTACGAGACCGTAACCGATCTCAACATCTACCTGGCGGAGCACGGAGTTGGATTCGACTTCGCGACGCTGGCGGCCAAGACGGCAAGCCCGGACGTGAAGGGGATCCTGCAGAGCCTCACGGGTGCCGGAGCCGTGCCGGAAGCCGCTTATCGCAAAGCGCTTGCAGCAACGCTCCGTTCTTCAGGACACCTACAGCCGTCATTTTCGCGATCACGGAATTGCCGCCATCTTCTTCCCGACCACGCCCGCTCCTGCGGCGAAAATCGGCGAAGACGAGACGTTTATGCTCAATGGCCGGGCGCTTCCGACCTTCGCCACCTTTATTCGCAATACCGGCCCCGGCAGCGTCGGCGGCATTCCCGGAATCAGTCTGCCTGTCGGTATAACGGCGGCGGGCTTGCCGATCGGCATGGAGCTATCCGGACCGGCTGGAAGCGATCAAAAGATTCTCAGTATTGCCGCGGCGATCGAGCCGCTGTTGCCGAAGCTGCCGGCGCCGCCGGCGCGAGCTTGATGTTGAAGTGATGACTGCGAACACGAGGGAGACTCACATGGCTATCCAGAAACAGGGACCGACCCGGCGAACGCTTCTCAGCGCTGCCGCGGCGGCCGGCGCCGCATTCGGCACATTGCCCGGACTGATCCGTCCGGCCTCCGCCGCCAGCGAATTCAAGATCGGTCTTTTCATCGCGTTGAGCGGCCCTGCGTCGCTGTTCGGACCGACCCAAAAGGCCTGCGCGGAGCTTGCCGCCGAGGAAGTCAATAAGGCCGGCGGCATTCTCGGGCGTCAGATCAAGCTCATTCCCACCGATGCCGGCGGGCCGCCGGCCGAATTCGACGAAGTCAGCCATTCGCCTCATGCTCGAGGAGAATGTCGATCTGTTCATCGGTTCGCATGACAGCGCGACGCGCGAGGCGCTGGTCGCGACCATCAAGGGCAAGGTGCCGTACATCTACACGCCGGTCTATGAAGGCGGCGAGTGTGCGTTCAACACCTATGTGCTTGCCGACACGCCCGAGCAGCAGATCCGCCCGTCGCTGACCTGGATGATGAAAGAGAAGGGCGCGAAGTCGATTTACATGATCGGCGACGATTACGTCTGGCCGCGCAAGTGCAACGAACACGCCAAGCAATACATCGCCGAGAACGGCGGCAAAGTCGCAGCCGAAGAGTACGTGCCGTTCGGCGCGCCGAACAAGTTCGAGGAAGTCGTCACGCGGATCAAATCCGCCAAGCCCGATGCGGTGCTGATCACGCTGGTCGGCGCCGACAACGTCAACTTCAACCGGACCTTCGCCGGGTTCGGCCTCGACAAGGATATCGCGCGGCTGTCGCTGCTGCTGGAAGAGAACACGCTGCTCGGCGTCGGCGCCGAGAGCAGCAAGAATCTGTACTCCTCGATGTCCTACTATGCCAACGCTCCCGGCGAGGCGAACAAGAAGTTCAAACAAGCGTATTTCGCCAAGTTCGGCGACAAGGCGCCGCAATTGAGCTTGATCGGCGCCGATTGCTACGCCGGCGTCTATTGCGCCAAGGCGCTCGATCACCAAGGCGAACGGTACCAATGCGCAAAAATGCATGGCGGCGTCCGAGGGAATTACGTTCGATTCAGCGTCGGGTCCGTGGACCATGCACGGCCGCCACGTCGACAAGACAATGTTCTTGGCCGACTGCAAGGGCACCGAATTCGATATCATCAAGACTTTCGCCGACGTGAAAAGCGGCGACGCGTGCAAGGCCTGACGGGCGACTGCAAGGCGATCGGGCCAGTGCTGCACGGGGAGTAAGGAGGCGTAACTATGGATCCGCTGATCGTCACCCAGGCGATCAACGTCCTCTACGCCGTGTCTACGCTTGCCGTCCTCGCCCTTGGGCTTGCCGTGATCTTCGGTCTGCTCGGCGTGCTCAACATCGCGCATGGCGAGTTCATCATGATCGGCGCTTATTGCGCCTACGTTACTCAGTCCAACGGCTGGCCGTATCTCGCCGCCTTGCCGTTGACGCTGGTGATCTGCGGGGTGCTCGGAGCGGCGGTGGAGTGGACGATGATCCGTCCGCTATACCGCCGGCCATTCGACACGCTGGTTGCGACCTGGGGCTTGAGTTTGTTGCTGCGCAAGATCGCCGAAGCGATCTTCGGTCTCGGGTTTCGCAGCTTGGCGATTCCAGTTCCGGGAACGGTGCAATTTCTCGGCACGGAATATCCGATCTACCGTCTCATTCTGATCGGGGTCTCTGCGGTTGTCGTCGCCGGGTTGGTGCTTTGGTACGGCAACAGCCGCACCGGCAACAAAATCCGCGCCATGGTGAGCAATCCCGAACTTGCGCAGGCGCAGGGCATTTCGGTGCGGCGGCTTGCGGCCGGCACATTCATCACCGGCACCTGTCTCGCCGGGTTCGGCGGCGTCATGGTCGCGCCGCTCGTGCCGGTGCAGCCGTTCATGGGACTCGATTATGTGTTGCGGACCTTCTTCGTTCTGATTGTCGGCGGACTGGGCAGCGTGCCGGGGCTGTTGTCCGGAGCGGCGGTGATCGGCGGCTTTGACAGCATCGTCTCGGCCGCCACGAACGCCACCAACGGCTACTTCGCCGTGCTGGTGCTCTCGATCCTGTTTCTTTGGCTGAGGCCCCGAGGAATCGTTGCGCGCGGCTAGCCTCGTTGTCCTTGTCACGATTGTACTGCCGCTGGTGCTCAGCCAGTTCTGGGCCTACCAGCTTGGCCTTTACGGTCTCTACGCCGCGGCAGCCGTCGGCGTCGGCCTGTGTTGGGGCCAGGCCGGATTTCTACCGCTCGGCCAGGCGCTGTTCTTTGGTCTCGCGGCGTATATTTCAGGTCTCGCCTTCATAACCTTCTCGGAGCATCTCTTTATTGCGGTCTGGGTGTTGCCGTTGGCGGCGCTTGCTGCCGGACTGCTGGCTTACCTGATCGGCGTTGTCGTGTTCCGGCGCCCCGATCAAAGCGGCGCCTACTTTTCGATGATCACGCTGGCGCTGTGCCTGCTCGCGTTTCAGATTGCGACCAGCTGGAATTCGGTCACCGGCGGTTTTAACGGGCTCAAGGGAATTCCCGGCATTCCCGGCCTCGATGACTTCTCAGACGTCTATTACGTTTCCGCCGCCATGCTGCTCGCCGTATTCGCGCTTGGCGGATGGCTTTACAACGCGCCGATCGGGGTGCTGTGGCGAGCGCTGGCGCAGAACGAGCGCCGGCTGCAATTGTTCGGCTTCGATACCAATCAGCTCAAGTCCGTCGCGTTTGGTGTCAGTGGATTGATGGCCGGGATCGGCGGCGCCATCTATGCGCCGCAGCAGGGCATCGTCACGCCGCAGGTCGTCGGTTTCGGCCTGTCGGCGGATTTGGTGATCTGGGCCGCTGTCGGCGGGCGAGGGAGCCTGCTCGGGCCGGTGATCGGCACGCTGGTGGTTGGATCGTTGACGGCGCAGCTGCGCGATACTTTCCAGTTCTGGGAAGTGCTGATGGCGGTGTTCTTTATCGTTATCGTGCTGGTGTTTCCCAAGGGCATTGCCGGGTTGGCCGAGCCCGCAGCATGGCTGTTTCGGGCGCGGCGGAACCGCCCGCCGGTTGCCGCACCACAAAGTCCAGCGGACCTGTCGCCCGCGCGGCTCGTTATCGATAGCGTCCATGTCCATGTCGGTGAGGTCACGATCCTGGATCGGCTCTCGCTCGATTTCGACGCCGCCGGCATCTTCTGCGTGATCGGCCCGAACGGAGCCGGCAAGACCTCGATGTTCAATGTCGTCAGCGGCGAGCTTGCCGCCGCATCCGGCCAGATCGGCCTCGGTGATGCGAACGTCATCGGGCTTCCGCCAAACCGTGTCAGTGGCCTCGGCGTGGCGCGCAAGCTGCAAATCCCGAGTGTGTTTCCCGAGCTTTCGATCGCCGACAATCTGGCCATCGCACTGTGGAGCGGCCGGGCGGCGAAGCTTCAATTGCTTGACCCCCGGATACGCCGCTGGACCAGCCCGATGCTGCAAGAACTGCAATCGCGCTATCCGTTTCTCGCCTCCGGTGCGCGTAAGGCGGCGGAGCTTTCGCATGGCGAGCAGCAAATCCTTGAACTGTCGATGGCGCTTCTCACCGAGCCCCGGGTTTTGCTGCTGGATGAACCCTGTGCGGGTCTCTCACCGACCGAAACCGCGGCAGTGATGGAGATTGTCCGCTGGGCCGCGCAGCGGCTCGGTGGCGCCGTCATCATCATCGAGCACGACATGAGCCTGGTGAAGGAATTGGCGGACGTCGTTTACGTGCTGCACAACGGCGCGTTGCTCGCGAAGGGCAGCGTGGCCGCGATCCAGGCAGACCCCGGTGTCCGGGCCGTCTATGTCGGAGGGGAGAAATGAACTCCGGGCGCCTGGTATTTGAGGGGGTCACCGGCGGCTATGGCAGCACTACCATCGTGCGCGACCTCGGCGGCGCGGTCGAAGCCGGTCAGGTGCTGTGTGTGCTTGGGCGAAACGGCGTCGGCAAGAGCACGCTGATGAGGCTGCTGTTCGGCTACCTGCCGTGTCTGAGCGGCAACGTGCTTCTGGATGGCAAACCCATTCACGGCCTTGATCCGTCGGCTCGGCGCCGCGTAGGCATGACGTATTGCCCGCAGGAACGCCCGGTTTTCGACGATCTGTCCGTCCGCGACAATCTCACCCTGATGCGCTCAAGCCGGCAACTTGCGCCATTTCGACGCTACTTCGATCGCTTCCCGATCCTTGAGCGCCGCCTGACCCAGCATGCGGGGACGTTGTCAGGCGGCGAAAAGAAGATGCTGTCGTTCGTACGCGGGCTCGCCGAGGAGCAGTCGATGGTGCTGCTCGACGAACCAAGCGAAGGCGTGCAGTGGGAAAACATTCTGCACATGGAAGCGAGCATCAATGAAAGAAAGCGCGCCGGTACCGCCTTCATCGTCGTCGAACAAAATCTCGCTTTCGCCGAGCGGATCGCGGACCGGTATCTGGTGATGGATCAAGGCCGGGCGATGCTCGAAGGCTCGCCGGCGGAGATCGATCGCGGCCGGATTCTGGCCCATTTGCATGTGTAACCCGGCCGCTTCTGTGACCGGCGCAGCACTTTGTCCGGGGAGCCTATATTTTTGCCGATGGCCGGTGTAGGCAAGTCGCGTTATGGATAGCGACGCAAACGTCTAATATCGCCGCTATCAAGACGGCACCACTTCAAATGAGTGCCAGTCAGGGAGGTCATCGTGCAGAAAGTTGCTGTTCGTCCGGCTCCGTCGGACCCTGTCGAGCCCGTGTTTGGAGCTTCGCTGGCGCGTGACGCAGACGCCGCCGGAAAATATTTCGCCGCCGTTGAAACCGTTCTGCAGGCGCAGAAGACCGAACGGCCGCACCAGGAAGACGGCGCGCTCAAGAGCCGCGCCCGCGCGGTCAAGGAGCAGTTCTTCCGGCGTCACGCCGTCGCGATTTATGATGAAGTTACGGATAGAGGGCGCGCGTACGCTGCGTGTCTCCGAATTGGTCGCGGCCGCCTCAGCGCGCTATCCGGCGCTCCTGCCGACGCCTGAGCAAATCGCCGCTGAGCGGGCGCTGATGCAACAGAGCGCGAAAGAAGGCCGCGAACTCGATCAGGGGCTGTTCATCGCCCACGTTCTCGCCGACGAGCGCTGCGGTCTGCATCTCATCCACGCGATGCTCAAGCCGAGGCGCGAGGCGCTGGAACGGATTGCCGAATTCCGCCGCACCGGTTTCCTCGACCTTGGCGGCGCCAAGGTTGAGCGCAAAGGCAAAGTCGGTCACGTCACCTTGACCAATGCGAAATTTCTCAACGCCGAGGACGATCGCGCCACGGCGGCGCTGGAGACCGCGGTCGATCTCGCTCTGCTCGACGATGCCATCGAGGTCGGCGTCCTTCGCGGCGGCACCGTGGAGCATCCGAAATACGCCGGCCGCCGCATCTTCAACGCCGGGATCAATCTGACGCATCTCTATTATGGCCAGATTTCGTTCGTTGAATTCTTCATCGAGCGTGAGCTCGGGCTGATGCACAAGATGTTTCGCGGCCATTGGCGGTCGGAATCCTACGCCGAAGATTTCGAGGACTATGTCGAGAAGCCTTGGGTAGCGGCGGTCGAGGCTTTCGCCATCGGCGGCGGCTGTCAGCTCCTTTGCGTCATGGACCGCGTGCTGGCGGAGCCAGGCGCCTACTTCAACCTGCCGGCCAGCAAGGAGGGCTTCATTCCCGGCGCCGCCAATCTGCGGTTTCCGCGGCTGGTCGGGATCAAGCTGGCGCGCGACGGCATTTTCTTCGAGCGGGTTTTCCACGCCGAGACGCCGGAGGGGCGGATGATCTGCGACGAGGTTGTTCCCAAAGGGGAGATGGACGCGGCGATCGAACGCAATGCGTTGCAGCTCGTTCGCGCCGGAATGACCAGCACAGTGGCTAACCGCAAGGCGCTGCGCGTCGGCCAGGAGCCGCTATCGGCATTTCGCCGCTATTTCGCGACTTACGCCCGGCAGCAGAGTTTGTGCCTCTATGATCCGAAGCTCATCGATAATCTCAAGCACAGCTGGAATCCGGGCAGTCGGCGCATGTAACAGAATTCTCGGATCAGCAGGATTGACGATGAGTTCTCAGGAAACGACCCCCGTTTCGCCGCCGGAATTAAGCTCGGTCAGCCGGGTCATTGTCGGCGAGAAAGACACCGTCGGGGCGATGGTACCGGGCATGCCGTTCGTGGCGGCGACGCCTTACCTTGTCGCCGTTGCCGAGGGCGCATGTAATCGCCTGGTCAAAGACCAGCTGGAGCCCGGGCAGATCACGGTCGGCACCCGCGTCGTCATTGATCATCTTGGCCCGAGCAAGGTCGGCGCCGAGCTGGTGATCAAGGCAACGCTTCTCAAGCGCGAGAAAAATCGCCTCAAATTTGCGGTCCGGATCGAAGACGGCGAGCGCACGGTCGCGGTCGTAGAGCACGAGCGGGCGGCGGTTTCGCTGCAGAAACTCATGAGCGCTCTGGGCTAGGGCGCGGTCGCGTCGCAAGAGGAAGGCATGCGGACGATCGCAGAGATGCTCCGTTGGCGCGCCCGCCGGCATCCCTCACTCGAGGCGATCTGGTTCGAAGGCAAGACGCAGACCTACGCGGAGCTCGATCAATCAAGTTCGCAACTCGCCGCAGGGTTCGTCGATGAACTTGGACTGAAACCGGGCGACCGCGTCGCCGTCATCGACAAAAACTGCGCGGCCTATCTCGAACTGTTTTTCGCGCTGGACAAGGCCGGGCTGGTGATTGCGCCGCTCAACTGGCGGCTGACGCCGCACGAGATCAGCGCCATCATCGACGACATCAAGCCAAGGCTGATCGTGGTCGGGGCAGAATTCAAGCCGCACAGCGCCGGTTCGAATGTTCCGGTAATGACCTTTGCCGAGTTGCCGCGCGGTGGCGCTGATCCGATGCGTGACGTCGATGGTGCCGTGAGCTGCCAGTTCTGCACGTCAGGAACGACCGGATTGCCGAAAGGCGCAATGCTCACCGGCTGGAACGTGCTCAATACCGGGCTTTGCCTGGCACTCGAAATTCCCGAGCTGCGCGAAGGCGGGCGCCACCTGGTTTGCTTGCCGCTGTTTCACATCGGCGGTGCCGGCTGGGCGATTTGGGCGATGCAGGAAGGCTCGACGGCGATCATCCTCCGCGACATCGTACCGGAGCAGCTTCTAAAAACCATGGTGGAGCAGAAAGTGGAAACGGCGCTGCTCGCGCCGACGCTGATGCTGTTTCTGACGGAGCTGCCGGCATCACGCACCGCCGATTTCTCGGCGCTCAAGCACATCACCTATGGCACGGCGCCGATCTCGCCCGATTTGCTGCGCCGCTCGATCGAGACCTTCAAGTGCCGTTTTTCGCAGCTTTACGGACTGACCGAAACAACCGGCCCCATTACCGCGCTCCCCCATGAACATCACGTCGGCGAAAAGCTGCTGTCATGCGGCCGGCCGATGTTCGGCGGCCGCATGCGCGTCGTCGATTCCGACGGCAACGACCTGCCGCCCTACGAAGTGGGCGAACTGCTTTATCAGGGCGAGAACCTGATGGCCGGATATTGGCAGCGCGAGAAGGAAACGGCGCAAGCCATACGCAACGGGTGGCTCCACACCGGCGATGCCGCTTACATGGACGCCGACGGCTTCATCTTCCTCAAGGATCGGCTCAGGGACATGATCGTGTCCGGCGGCGAGAACGTCTATCCGGCCGAAGTCGAGGCGGTGCTGATGGGCCACGCCGATATCCTCGAATGCGCCGTCATCGGCGTGCCCGATCCGAAATGGGGCGAGACCGTCAAGGCGGTCGTAGTCAGGCGCGCCGGCACCAATCTTACCGAAGCCGCGCTGATCGAATGGAGCCGCGACAAGCTCGCCGGCTTCAAGCGGCCGCGCTCGGTCGACTTCATCGACGCCCTGCCGCGCAACGCCAGCGGCAAGCTCCTCAAGCGCACGTTGCGCGAACCGTATTGGGCCGGTTATGCCCGCCGGGTCAATTAGCTGGCCCTGATTTCGAAACCGGGCTCCGAACCACTCAAGCGGTCTCGGCGACGCCGCGAATTTGCATTATAATAGTTCCATGCCCGATGGGGTGAAGTAAGCCGTCCCGTACAGCGAAGGGATGACGGCATGCCGGTGACCTACGAGACGTGGCTCGTCCTGCTTTCGATCGTGATGGCGATCCAGGGAGCCTATGTCGGCCTGAGCCTTGCCGTGCAGATCGCGGACGCTGCGGGCATGCGGCGGCGACTCTCTGCTCGCGGGCGCCACAGCTTCACTGGCGGTCGCAATCTGGACTATGCACTTCGTCGGCATGTTGGCGGTGCAGTTGCCGTTCCAGGTCGACTATTTGGTGCTGCCGACGCTGCTCTCGTTCCTTGTTTGCGCGATTGTCGTCGGGGCAGCGGTCTACGCCACGAGTTCAGGGCCGTTGACGCTGCTGCGCTTGACGCTGTCCGCGTGCCTGATGGGCGGCGGTATTTTCACCATGCACTACATCGGCATGAGCGCGCTCGATGCCAGCGCGTATATGATTCATAATCGCTTCTATGTCGCAGCGAGCATGGCGATCGCGATTGCCGCATCCGGATTGGCGCTTTGGCTCGCAGCCGGGCGGGGAGGGCGGCCGCCGCTGATTCTGTCCGCCACGGCCTTCGGCATCGCCGTCTCCGGCATGCACTACACCGCCATGGCCGGCGTCACCCTTTATCCCTATGCGACCAGCGTATCCGGAGCGCCGGCGCTGTCGACCGACCTTCTCGCCATCGTCGTGGCCATCGTCGCGTTTTGCATCTCGGGAATATTTCTCCTCCTGCTGTTGCCGGATTCGACCCGCTCGGCATCGCGGCCTCGCGTGGTGGAGGGCAGCAAGCCCGCTGAGACTGCGGTTGCCGAAGTCGCGTCGCCGCCGTCAACAATCCCCGGCGTGGCTGAGAGTGCCGACGACGCTCCCGAATTTGGACGCGGAACCTACGCGCCGCTTGGCGGTGCCGGCGCTCCATCGCGGCACGCCCGGCATCTTCCGATCGAACGCGATGGCAGCACGCATTTCGTCGCTGTGGACGACGTCGTAGCCATCCATGCTAACGCGCACTACACGTACATTTTCGACGGCGATGACAAGCTGTTTTGTCCATTGGCCATCGGCGATGTCGAGTCGCGGCTCGACAAAAGCCGTTTCGTGCGCGTTCATCGCAGCCACATCGTCAACATCGATCGGGTGGTCGGCTACAGACGCTCGGGCGACAACGAATTGGTCGAACTGGCGGCGTCACATCACTATGTGGTGCCGGTGAGCAGGAGCCGGATTGGCTCGCTCAAATCGCGGGTCGCTGCGCTGACCGGAATCGATCCTGCTCTGGCATTGCGCCGCCGCCACCGTTTCGCATCGCAATAAAAAAACCGCGACGTGCCGGTTACGTCAGGAACGCTGACGCAATTCGTGCAAAGCCGCCGCTGTTCGTGCGCGATCCGCACGTCTGGTGCGTTCACCATGACGCTGGTGCACGAGCGCTTGCCGCTGCAACGCACCACGGGGCACTATTTATCTTACAAGCAGTATCGCGCGCGCCGCAAACAGGACCTTGGTGATGACCATGGTCCGACCGAGCGCGCTTCGGGAGGATGCCCATGATACCAGGCGCTTTCGCCTATCACCGTCCTACATCCGTCAAGGAAGCCATCGGTCTGCTCGCCCAATTCGGCGACGACGGCCGTGCGCTGGCTGGCGGCCATAGCCTCATCCCGATGATGAAGCTGCGGCTTGCTACACCGGCGAATCTGATCGATCTCGCCGGCATCGCAGAACTTAAGGGTGTCCGCACTGACGGCAACGACGTCGTCATTGGCGCAATGACGACGCAGCACGAACTGTTGGGTTCCGACGTGCTCGGCGCGAAATTGCCGATCCTTGGCGAGACCTCGGCGCAGGTCGCCGACCCGCAGGTGCGTTACGTCGGCACGCTCGGCGGCAATGTCGCCAACGGTGACCCCGGCAACGACATGCCGGCGGTGATGATGTGCCTTAACGCCACCTACCACGTGATGGGAAAAAACGGTGAGCGGCGGATCGCGGCGCGCCAGTTCTATCAGGGCGCCTATTTCACCTCGCTGGAGCCGGGCGACGTATTGACTGCCGTCCGCATTCCGGTCCCACCTGCCGGACACGGCTACGCCTACGAAAAACTCAAGCGCAAGATCGGCGACTACGCGACGGCGGCCGCCGCAGTCGTTCTCACCATGAGCGGCGGCAAGGTCGGAACTTGCTCGATCGGTCTGACCAATGTGGCCGAGACGCCGTTGTGGGCGGAGGAAGCGGGCAAAGTCCTGATCGGATCGGCTCTCGACGCGGCGACGGTCAAGAAAGCTGTGGCCGCCGCCGAAGCAATAACCGCGCCCGCCACCGACGCCCGCGGACCGGCGCAATACCGCACCAAAATGGCGGGCGTGATGCTCACGCGCGCGCTTGCCCGCGCCAAATCGCGCGCCCGCGGCTGATGGGAAGGACGTAAAGCCATGGCCAAATCCCAAGTCTCCATGAAGGTCAACGGCAAGACCATCGAAGCTTTGGTCGAGCCGCGAACCCTGCTGATCCACTTCCTGCGCGATCAGCAAAACATCACCGGCCCGCATATCGGCTGTGAAACCAGCCATTGCGGCGCCTGCACCGTCGATCTCGACGGCAAATCGGTGAAGTCCTGCACGGTGTTCGCGGTCCAGGCGAACGGCGCCGACATCCGCACCATCGAAGGCATGGCGAATGCCGACGGCACGCTGCATGCGCTGCAGGAAGGCTTCCGCGAAATGCACGGGCTGCAATGCGGCTTCTGCACGCCGGGAATGATCGTCCGCGCTTACCGGCTCCTTCAGGAGAACAAGAATCCCTCGGAGGAGGAAATCCGCTACGGCATCTCGGGCAATCTTTGCCGCTGCACCGGCTATCAGAACATCGTCAAGGCTATTCAATTCGCCGCCGCCAAGCTCAACGGCGTGGCGTTCCAGGAGGCCGCAGAATGAACGACATGACCCCCACCTCGGCCGAACGCGCCGAGAAACTTGAAGGCATGGGCTGCAAGCGCAAACGCGTGGAGGATATCCGCTTCGTCCAGGGCAAAGGCAATTACGTCGACGACCTGAAGCTTCCGGGCATGCTCTATGGCGACTTCAACCGCTCGCCGCACGCCCACGCCCGCATCAAGAAGATCGACACGACGAAGGCCGCTGCGGTGCCCGGCGTGGTCGCGGTGATCACCGCGGAGACGCTGAAGACCGTCAACCTTGCCTGGATGCCGACGCTCGCCGGCGATGTGCAGATGGTGCTCGCCGACGGCAAGGTTCTCTTCCAGAATCAGGAAGTCGCGTTCGTGATCGCCGAGGACCGCTATGTGGCGGCCGACGCCGCCGACCTGGTCGAGGTCGAATACGAGGCGCTGCCCTGCAACGTCGATCCGTTCAAGGCGATGACCGACGGCGCGCCGATGATCCGCGAAGACCTCAAGGACAAGACTGAGGGCGCGCACGGCAAGCGCAAGCACTACAACCATATCTTCTCGTGGCAGGCCGGCGACAAGGCCGCGACCGATGCGGCGTTCGCGAAAGCCGACGTGACGATCAGGGAACTGATCGTCTATCCACGCTGCCATCCGTGCCCGCTGGAGACCTGCCAGTGCGTCGCTTCGTTTGACAAGATCAAAGGCGAACTGACGCTGTGGGGCACGTTCCAGGCCCCGCATGTGATCCGCACCGTCGGCTCGCTGATCTCGAAAATCCCGGAGCACAAAATCCACGTCATTTCGCCCGACGTCGGCGGCGGTTTCGGCAACAAGGTCGGCGCGTATCCGGGCTATATCTGCTCGATCGTCGCCTCGATCGTCACCGGCCGGCCGGTGAAGTGGACCGAGGACCGCATCGAGAATCTATCGACCACGGCGTTCGCACGCGACTTCCACATGGACATGGAAATCGCGGCAACCAAAGACGGCAAAGTCACGGCGATGCGCTGCTACACCATCGCCGACCATGGCGCCTTCGACGCCTGCGCCAACGCCACCAAATGGCCGGCGGGGCTGTTCAGCATCATCAGCGGCTCCTACGATTTCCCGACCGCGCACGTGCTGGTCGACGGCGTCTACACCAACAAGGCGCCGGGCGGCGTCGCCTATCGCTGCTCGTTCCGCGTCACCGAAGCTGCGTACTGCATCGAGCGGGCCATGGACATCATGGCGCAAAAGCTCGGCATGGACCCGGCCGAGTTCCGCGTGAAGAACCTGATCCGGCGGGAGCAGTTCCCATACACCTCCGCGTTCGGCTGGCAGTACGATTCCGGCGACTATCAAACCGCCATGAACAAGGCGATGGAATCGGTCAACTACAAGAAGTTGCGCGAAGAGCAGAAAGCCAAGCGCGAGGCCTTTAAACGCGGCGAGACCCGCGAGCTGATGGGCATCGGCGTCGCCTTCTTCACCGAGATCGTCGGCGCCGGCCCGTCGCGCGCCTGCGACATTCTCGGCATCGCCATGTTCGACTCCGCCGAGATTCGCATCCACCCGACCGGCAGCGGCATTTGCCGGCTCGGCACCAAGTCGCAGGGCCAGGGTCATGAGACGACCTACGCCCAGATCATCGCCACCGAGCTGGGGCTCCCGGCCGACAACATCATGGTGGAAGAGGGTAATACTGACACCGCGCCGTACGGTCTCGGTACCTACGGCTCGCGCTCGACGCCGGTCTCCGGCGCCGCCACGGCCATGGCTTGCCGCAAGATCAAAGCCAAGGCGCAGATGATTGCCGCCTATATGCTGGAAGTCCACGACGACGATCTCGAATGGGACGTCGATCGCTTCCGCGTCAGAGGCAATCCCGAGCGCTTCAAGACCATGACCGAGCTTGCCTGGGCGGCCTACCACGAGGTGCCGCCGGGCATGGAGCCGGGTCTTGAGGCAATCAACTATTACGATCCGCCGAATTTCACGTTCCCGTTCGGCGCCTACATCTGCGTCGTGGACGTCGATGTCGACACCGGGCAGACGAAAGTCCGCCGCTTCTACGCGCTCGACGATTGCGGCACGCGCATCAATCCGATGATCATTGAGGGCCAGATTCACGGCGGCCTGACCGAAGCGTTCGGCATCGCCATGGGTCAGGAAATCCACTACGACGACGACGGCAATGTCACCACTGCGTCGTTCATGGATTACTTCCTGCCGACCGCGGTCGAGACCCCGCACTGGGAGACCGACTGGACCACGACGCCGTCGCCGCATCATCCGATCGGCGCCAAGGGCGTCGGCGAAAGCCCGAATGTCGGCGGCGTGCCGTGCTTTTCCAACGCAGTGAACGACGCGTTTTCGTTCCTCGGCTCCACCCACATCCAGATGCCGCACGACCACTGGCGCACCTGGAAGGCCGCGGAAAAGCTTGGCCTGCATGGGTGAGCAAGCAACCCCACATTCGTCGTGCCCGGCCTTGTGCCGGGCATCCACGACTTCGACATAGAAAGGGGCACAAAGGCGCGGATGGCCGGGACAAATCCGGCCATAACGGCGCGAAGGCTGCGGTGCCCGTATGACCCTCAAGCGTGAGGAAATAGCGGACAAACTCGCCGCCGTTGGCTACGTCGCCGACCATGACATCGCGACTGCGCTGTGGCTGATGGAATTCCTCAAGCGCCCGCTGCTGCTTGAGGGCGAGGCCGGGGTCGGCAAGACCGAAGTCGGCAAAGCCCTTGCCGCGGTTCACGGCGCCGAGCTCATTCGCCTGCAATGCTACGAGGGTCTCGATCAGAACGCCGCGCTCTACGAGTGGAATTATCAGCGCCAGCTGCTGGCGATCAAAACCCGCGAAGGCATCGGCGAAGATGCCGATGCCATCGAGGAGCATATTTTCTCGGAGAAATATTTGCTCGAACGGCCGCTCCTGGCTGCTATCCGCCGCATAACGCCGCCGGTTTTGCTTATCGATGAGGTGGACCGCGCGGATGAGGAATTCGAGGCCTTCCTGCTCGAGCTTCTTTCTGATTTTCAAGTGAGTATTCCTGAACTCGGCACGATCAAAGCGACTTCGATCCCGCGGGTTGTGCTCACTTCGAATGGTACGCGCGAACTATCGGACGCACTGCGGCGGCGCTGCCTTTATCACTACATCGATTTCCCCGAGGTCGATCGCGAAGCTAAAATCATCCTGACGCGAACGCCCGGCATCGACACCACGCTGGCCTTGCAGATCGCGCGCATGGTGGCGGCGGTGCGCAAGGAAGACTTGCGCAAGATTCCCGGTGTGGCGGAGACGCTCGATTGGGCGGCGACGCTTGCCGGGCTTGAAGTGCACGACCTGCGGCAGGAACCGGAGGAAGTCTACGAAACGATGATCTGCCTGCTCAAGACCCATGAAGATCGGTCCCGCGTCACCCGGGAGGTGAGCGAGCGCCTACTGGGCAAGGTGGCGTGATGACCTCTTCCCGTCACCCTGAGGTGCGATTGCAGCGAGCCACGAAGAGCGACGGCTCGGGCCGTGCAGCCTTCGCGGGCGGCCTACAGCCGCCGCCCCAGGATCACGGACGATCGCTCGGCACACGCAGCCGCCTCGCCGGTTTCGCCCGCACCTTGCGTGACAACGGATTCCGCGTCGGTCTTGCCGAGACGAGCGATGCACTTGCCGTTCTGTCTTCTCCGGCCGCGCTCCGCCCCACTTCGCTCAAGCCGGCGTTTCGCGCGCTGTTTTGCGCGACCCATTCCGATTGGGAGCGTTTCGACGAGATTTTCGACGCGTTTTGGCGGGGCGAGGGCATGCGGCAGCGCCAAGTGCTTACTGGCTCGCCGGGCGAAAATCAGGCGTCGGCGGCGCGGCGGCTAGCCGAGGCAAACGTCCCGCAAGAGGCGCTTAGCCTTCCCGATCGCGTCGAGAGGCGACCCGAGGCAGATGGCGACAGCGCCGCCGAAGGCCGCGGCCGCCGCGAAGGTGCGTCGCGCACCGAAGCATTATCAGCCGCGGACTTGCGCCACATTGTTGATCCCGATGAGGTGGCGGCCACACATGCCCTGGCAGCGCGGCTCGCCCGCACCATGCGCGCGCGGCTGGTGCGGCGCGAACAGGTGCGCCGGCGCGGACGTCGGCTCGACCTGCGCCGCACCATTCATCGCAACGTCTCCCACGGCGGCACACTGATCGATCTGGCCTGGCGCCGCCGCAAGGACAAGCCGCTGCGGCTCGTCGTGCTGCTCGATGCCTCCGGGTCCATGAGCCTCTACACAGCGTTTTTCGTTCGCTTCCTGCACGGCGTCGTCGACAGCTTCCGCGAGGCCGAAGCTTTCGTCTTCCACACTCGGCTCGCGCACGTATCGCCGTCACTGCGCGACCGCGATGTGACCCGTGCGGTCGAGAAGCTTGCTTTGATGGCGCAGGGCATCGGCGGCGGCACCCGGATCGGCGAGAGCCTCGCCACCTTCAATCGTTGGCATGCGCGTCGCGTCATCAATTCGCGAACTGCCGTGATGATCGTCTCCGACGGCTATGACACCGGCGCGCCGGAGCAACTTGGCGAGGAAATGCGCCGGCTGGCGCGACGTTGCCGGCGGATCATCTGGCTCAATCCGCTGATCGGCTGGCGCGATTATTCTCCGCAGGCGCGTGGCATGCGGGCGGCGTTGCCCTATGTCGATCTCTTTGCTCCCGCCCACAATCTTGAAAGCCTGGCCGCGCTCGAGCCCTATCTCGCGAGGATTTGAGCTTTGGGCCGGGCCTCCGATATTCTCGACATCATCGCCACCAGAAAGTCGGCCGGCGAACCGTTCGCGCTGGCAACTGTTGTGCGCACCGTCGCGGCGACGGCGGCAAAGGCCGGAGCAAAGGCGGTGATCCTGCCCGACGGCACCATCTCGGAAGGCTGGATCGGCGGCGGTTGCGCGCGTGCGGCAGTGCTTAAGGCCGCTAAAGACGCGCTCGGCGATGGACGGTCGCGCCTTGTTTCGGTGCAGCCGCCCGATCTCCTCGCCGATCACGGCGTTGAGGCCGGCGATGAACAGGAAGGCATCCGCTTCGCCAGGAACATGTGCCCAAGCGAGGGTACCATGGACATCTTCGTCGAGCCCGTGTTGCCCCGGCCCCAGATCATAATCTGCGGATCGAGCCCGGTGGCGGTGGCGGTCGCCGACCTTGCCAGGCGAGCGGGCTTTGCAGTCACGATCTGCGCGCCGGCGGCAGAACAGTCGGCGTTTGGGGAAGTTGATCGCCGCATCGAGGGCTACGTGTTGCCAGTCGAAGAAACGAGTGGCCGGTACGTTGTGGTCTCGACGCAGGGTCGTGGCGACGAAGTCGCGCTCTCGGCGGCGCTCGCGGTCGATGTCGACTATGTGGCTTTCGTCGGCAGCCGCAAGAAGGCTGACGCGCTGAAGTCGGGGCTCGCCATACGCGGCGTTTCCGCAGCGCGTATGGCCAAGCTCAAGGCTCCGGCCGGCCTCGATCTCGGCGCGATCACGCCGGAAGAGATCGCAATCTCCATTGTTGCGGAAATCGTAGCAGTGCGGCGGAGCGGGAATGTCCGAGGCGCCGCGCAAACGTCTCCCCAATCCGGTCAAATCGACACGAATTAGGCAAACGAAATGCTCTCAAAACTTTGGTTCCGGTAGAATTTTCCATTTCGTTTGTCGGCGCGCTTGCAAAGATTTATCTTTGTCCCCGCCAATACTTGACGGGATTTATGGACTATCATCCGGTGTGGGGCGCGGCCGGGCTTTGCACTCAGCGCGTCACATCTGCGTTCAACCAGGAGATCGAGTCGATGTCTTCATCCGCACAATCAAAACATCCCGAAACGCTTGCACTTCATGCCGGCTGGCGCGCCGATCCCGCGACCGGCGCCGTCGCCGTGCCGATCTATCAGACCACGTCGTATCAATTCCGCGATACCGAACACGCCGCGAACCTGTTCGCGCTGAAAGAACTCGGCAACATCTATACGCGCATCATGAATCCGACGAACGACGTGCTGGAGAAGCGCGTAGCGGCCATGGAAGGCGGCGTCGCCGGATTGGCGCTGGCATCGGGGCAGGCCGCCTCCGCTTTTGCCCTGCAAAACCTTGCGCGCGCCGGCGACAATGTCGTCAGTTCGACCGATCTCTACGGTGGAACGTGGAATCTGTTCGCCAATACGCTGAAGGATCAAGGCATCGAAGTCCGCTTCGTCGATCCGATCGATCCGGAAAACTTCCGTCGCGCCACCGACGACCGCACGCGCGCGTACTACGCGGAAACGTTACCCAACCCGAAGCTTACGGTATTCCCTATTGCCGAAGTCGCCGCCATCGGCCGCTCGTTCGGGATTCCGCTCATTATGGACAACACGGCGGCGCCGGTCCTGACGCGCCCGCTTGATCACGGCGCGGCGGTGGTGGTTTATTCCACGACCAAATATCTCGGCGGGCACGGCAACTCGATCGGCGGCCTCATCGTCGATGGTGGCAATTTCGACTGGGAGGCGCACGCGCAGCGTCAGCCGGCGCTCAATACACCGGACCCGAGCTATCATGGTGCGGTGTGGACGCAAGCGGTAAAGCCGCTCGGGCCCATTGCCTATATTATCAAGGCCCGCGTTACGCTGCTGCGCGACATCGGCTCGGCGATGTCGCCGTTTAACGCGTTTCTGATTCTGCAGGGCGTGGAGACGGTGACGCTGCGCATCGCCAAGCATTGCGAGAACACGCAGGCGGTGACCGACTTCCTGCGCAAGCGGCCGGAGATTACTCGCGTCATTCACCCTTCGGTGCAGACCGGCGTGCACCGTGAGCGGGCGCAACGTTATCTCAAGGGCGGGTTGGGCGGCCTCGTCGGCTTCGAACTCGCCGGCGGCAAGGAGGCCGGCCGCCGCTTCATCGACGCGCTGCAAATGTTCTATCACGTCGCTAATATCGGCGACACGCGCAGCTTGGCTATACATCCCGCCACCACCACACACTCGCAGCTCGATCCGCACGAGCTGGACGCAACTGGTGTGACCGATGGCTACGTGCGCCTGTCCGTCGGCATCGAACACATCGATGATATTATTGCCGACATTGAGCGCGGACTGTCGGCGGCCGGGAAGCTCGCTAAGGCGGCGTGATCAGCCGGCGCGGCGAAGGCGGGTCCGCTGGATGCGGCCCGCCAATTCCGCGCATTGGCCGCGGATTTCGGGGACTGCCGTGATCTCCCAAAGGGCGGCGCGGGCAATTGGGCCGACGGCGAACAGCCGCTCGGACGGCGCGCCAGTGCGCGGGACGATGGCCCCATCCGGCGCGACGTCTAGTCCGATGCCCAGAGGATCGACGCGTGCGCCTCCCTGGTCGAGGAGGTTGCGTATGACCGGATTGGACGTTTGCATCGGGTTCGTAACGACGCCGCGGCATTCGACGAGGTTATCGATCTGCATTGTCTCGATAGCGCTGGAGCCACGTCTCCGGTAGCGGATCGTGGCGCCGGTAGATCCCGGTTCGACGGCGCACAGTCTGGCAGCCATAACAGTCAGACGACCTGACGCGGTGGCGGCGCCGATGCGCGCCGCGATCTCCGGCGGCATGCGATGCCGATGGACGTTCCACCATGCCCGCCCGTGCCGCAAAAAGCTGCGGCGCGCTGCCTCCGGAAGCTGCTGCCAGATCTGCTGGTTGAAGGGGCGGAGACCGTCGACGACGCTGCGCCAATCGGCGCCCTGCGCTGCATGAGTTGCAACGAGATTTCGCAGCCAGCGGCAGAGTTCAGAGATACCGGCTCCCAATGGAACATCTGGCGCAGGTATCGAAAGTGCTTGCTGCAGCCGATCCTCCCTCGGCAGCAGCCCGCGGCGCGACATGGCGATGATCGGTCCGGTATGACCGCAGGCGTCGAGCGAAAGTACGTAGTCGACCATGGTCAGACCGGTCCCAACAATAAGAACCTTGGCACCGGGATCCACGCCCGCGTCCGATGGTGCGGTCCAGGCATCGACGTAGCAGCCGCTGGTTTTGCTGCGGGCATCGTGGCCGGTCGCCAGGATGCCGAAATCGGCGGAGTGATGCGAGCCGTCCGCCAGCGTGGCGGTGACACCCGAGCGGCCCTCGTCGATCGACCGGCATTCGCCGTGCACGATGCGAAGCCGGCCGGGCCGGCCGCCATGCGCAACGAATGGCGTGGTTAAACTCGCGAGATAATCGCCGTAGATCCTGCGTGGCGCAAAGCACAATGGATCGTTTCCGGGTTTCCACTCCCAATACGCCGTCTTCGCGGTGGCGCAGAGCCAGGACCAGAAGTGATCAGGCTCGTCGCGAAGCGCGCTCATAGACGCGGCGCGCACGTTGAGGAGATGATCCGGGTTGGTGGTACTGTAAGCGACACCCCGCCCGAGTTGCGGCCGTTTTTCGATCAGGGTAACTCGAACCTCAGCCGTCGGGTCGCGGAGCAGGTGGAACGCCATCAGCGCGCCGCTTGCTCCGCCACCGACGATGATCACGTCCGCACGCGAGTCGGGACTAGGGCGTTCAGCTTCCGGCACGCTCGCTCACCACCGCTGAGTTTGCGCGAATTTGGACATTGGCCGATTTCGCTCGACGGCGTCGGTTGACCGCAAGAACTTTACCCTATAATACATAGTATTGATAGAGTAAATATACTTATAATGAGTTATAAACTCAAAAAAGCTAAATCTCAGAAGCCGCTGGCGGTAGGATTTAGCCGCTGCGTAACGTCGGAGCCTTGTTTCGCAATCGGATGGGCGTAATCGACGCGGATGGCGCCAAACGAGGTGCGCTCCGCCGTCAAACGGCATCGCATCACATTAAATCGCAACGGCGGAAGCGTGACCGATTATGTGGGGATGTTGGAGTTAATTACGTCAAACGCCGACACAATCGTCCCGCTGCCGCGGGCTTGTTCGGCGGCAAACGGCAATCAAACGATCAGACGCACAATCGCAAGTCCGGCAAACAGTGCGCCAATGGCGAGGACGACCGACGCGACAACATAGATCGCCGCACCCACGAGCTCGCCGCGTTCATAAAGAAGTGCGGCTTCGAGCGAGAATGCAGAAAATGTGGTGAAGCCACCGAGAATGCCGGTGGTCAGAAACAGCCGCCAGCGTTGCGGCAACCCGGCTTTAAGCGCGAAATATTCAGCTATCAGTCCCATCGCCAGCGAGCCGACAACATTGATGATGATCGTCCCGTATGGAAATCCGGCGCCTAGTAGCCGAGCCGCGAACAGATTGACGCCGTGTCGCAGAGCGGCGCCGATTCCGCCGCCAAGAAAAACAATGAGATACCCCATTGCAGCCCCTCCAGTCGGTGACTCCTACCGACGCTAAGTGGTTGGTAGGAGTCATCAGCCAGGACGGCGGTTAATGGGGGACTCCATCCCCGAAACGCATAAATTCTAACCGACAAAACGGGACTGACAAGCATCCTTGACCCGCTGTTGCATCGAAACAGCGACGTTGAAGTTTATTGCTCAATTTGCCCGGTGGACCAGTGTAGCCAATGGAACTCAACTGCCGTTGATCGTCGGTCTAAATAGCGCGGCCAAGGAACAGTACGCGCGTTGCCGAGTTATCCAGCCACAACAAATGGAGTTTACATGGATCGCGAGCACATCAAAGGCGCCGCCGATAAGGCAAAGGGCGCCATCAAGGATACCGCCGGCAAGGTAACCGGTGACAAGGAGCTGCAATCGGAAGGCAAGCTCGATAAGGCCAAAGGCGAAGCGCACAACATCGCGGGCAATATCAAAGATGCCGCCCGCGATCTGACGAAGTAACATAAAGTCGTTGCGTTTTGCGTAGCGTAAGAAGCCGCCCAAACGGGCGGCTTCTTATTTGTGCTCGGGCTCGGTGAGAGCTTGTATCACCCGGCGCGAAGCTCTCGCGCGGATGCCTGATCCGGGAACAGCCGATCCGATTCGACGACATACTGGGCCGCGCTCTCGTTCAGCCGGGAATTATTGGCTTCGCGCAGCGCCGCATCGGCCTCGCCATACAGGAATGCGAGGAAGGCATAGCGTCGCCCATTGGTGATCGGCGTCACCTGATGCAGCGCGCCACACGAAAAGACCATCGCGCCGGCAGGCGGAGCGCGATACGCGCGGCTACCGAATTCCGGAAGCACCAGATCGCAGCCTTCGTAATCCTTGTTGAGGTTGATGGTCACGGCGAAACGGCGATGCTGCGCGCCGACATTGACGTTATCGCGGTGCCGATAGAAATGCCCGCCGACGGCGCTGTCGTAACACGCGACGATATAGCGATCCATGCGCGTGGCCTGGAACTGGAAGAACCGCTCCACGGCCGGCAACAGGCGGCGAACGATCTGGCCGCGGATCGCTTCGCGCAATTGCGGGTGCGCAACAGCGAGATCGTTGCGGCGCTTGATCCGATAATCGACGATCCGCGACGTCTTGCCGTCCACATCGAGCAGAAAGCCCGAAATCCTCGCCGCCGAGCTTTTGATAAAACTGGATCAGCACTTCGCAGAGCTGGAAGTCGAAGACCCGCGGCACGATCAACACCGGCGCATTCAGCGGCACGCCGGCGAAGTCTTCAACGCCCGGCAGGCCCTTCAGTACGTTGCGCACGGTTTGCCCGTGTCCCTCGGCGTAATCCCAGGGAATGTCGGCTATAGCACGCAGCATCGGATCGAGAATGATCGTCCGCGGCATGATGTCGGCGCCGAACAGGCGACTGATCTCGCCGTCATAGTCGGCCAGAAAGGACGACGCCGCGGTGCTCAGTTTCAGATAAGGCGTCGGGTCGGCGGGCGGAGCCGTGAGCACGCCGTAAAACACCAGCCGGTCTTCGTGGAAGAGATTGAAGACCTCAAGCATTTCGGCCAATTCGCGTTCGGCGCGCGGGTCGGCTGGCGAGCCCAGAAAGCTGAGCACAATCCAGCGGCCGGCAGCGACCGAAAGGCTGAACGAGCCTCCCGAGATGACGGGAGCGGTGAACCAGGGAACCGGATCGCCCAGGACGATCTTGCGGGGGCCGGCTTTAATCTTTTCCATATTGGCGCCTCCGCGTGTAACGCCGCCGCGCGCCGCATCATTCGCCGTCATGGTAAATTTTGTTCTAATATTCCGCCGACCAATTCGCCGTTTCCGGGGTCGATGTGGGCCAGATCATTGCAAATCCGCGGCCGGGCTCTGTTACCTCTCGGCTGCAGGCTCTCGATCGTTCCATAGAGCAGAATCCCGATGGGCTGAAAGCCCGCTTTGAACGCGCCAGTCTCCGCCGCGAGCAGGGCCTGTTCGAAGAAGCCAAGCGCGACTATCTCGAATTACTTCGGCGGGCGCCGACCGACTTTGGCGCGCTCAATGATTTTGGGACACTGGTTCTCAATGCTGGATACAAGGAAGCCGCACGCTCACTGTTCAGCGAAGCTGTCCGGCATCATCCGGACAACCCCACCGGGCGGGTAAATCTGGCAAATTTGTTGTTTCTCCTCGGCGAGCCGGAAGAAGCACGGGCACATTTCGAGGCTGCACTAAGGATCGATCCGGAACATATTCATGCCCATCGGGGTATGGGGAATGTTCTTGCCGAAGCCGGCGACTTTGCCAGTGCGCGCAAACATCGGGACAAGGGATTCAAAGATCATTTCTTGACTGCGCTGCCTTACCGCGGCAACGGGCCGGCCATCTCAGTCCTGCTTTTGGTCTCAGCCGCCGGCGGCAACATACCGACGACGTCCATTCTCGATGATCGCCAGTTTCAGACCACCGTACTTGTCACCGAGTATGCCGACCGAAAGGTGCCGTTGCCGCCGCACGATCTGGTGTTCAACAGCATCGGCGACGCCGACTTATGCCGGGAAGGCCTCGAAGCGGCGTTTGCGGTTCTCGCCCGAACCGATCGCCCGCTCATCAATCATCCGGGCGCCGTACTTAAGACCGGGCGCGCCTCAAATGCCGAGCGCTTGCAGGGCTTGCCTGGTATCGTTGTTCCGCGAATAGCCACGTTGCCGCGGGAGGTCCTCGCGTCTTCCGGTGCGGCGCCGGCTGTTGCCGCTGCCGGATTTAGTTTTCCGTTTTTGATGCGGGCGCCCGGCTTCCACACCGGTATTTTTTTCGTCCGTGTCGAAAATCTGCAGGACTTGACGCGCGCCGCTGCGGAGTTTCCGGGCGACGAAGTGTGCCTCATCGAGCAACTTGACGCACGCGATTGCCGATGGGTTCTTTCGCAAATGCCGCGTGATGATCATCGATCGCAAGATTTATCCGTTGCATCTGGCAATTTCGCGCAACTGGAAGGTCCACTATTTCCGCGCCGACATGGCTCAGTCTTTAGAGAACCGCGCCAAGGATGAAGCATTCCTGACCGACATCGCCAATTTCGTGGGCGCGCGTGGCATGGCAGCGCTTGAGCGGATCAACTCAGCGCTCGATCTCGACTATTGCGGAATTGATTTCGCGGTGAGCACCAAAGGCGACATTCTGTTCTTCGAAGCCAACGCCACTATGGTGATGGTGCCGCTTTCTGATGATCCCAAATGGGATTACCGCCGGCCGGCCTTCGACAGAGTGTTCGCGGCCATCCGCTCGATGCTGATCGAGCGATCGCGCCCGTTGGAACGGCTATCAAAGCGGCTGTAGCCGTTTTGGCGCTAAAGGGTCGGCGAACGGCTTAATTCGGCATTACGCAGCGCCACGAAGCTTCTGCCTATTTTTTAATCAGAAATCGCCGCGAACAATTGCCGGTTTCGTGCCCAGGCCAAGAACATCCCAAATTGTGAAGCCATTTCATAGTGATCGGCCCTGCGACATTGATGGCGCGGCACTGGCACGAGCCTTGCGAAGCTGCTCGTCGCCAATCGAAGAATGCCCATCGTCCTGATGGCTAGCCAGCAGCGGCGCCGCCGGCGCTCGCCTGCGTATACACAGGGAGCATCTGATGAATTTCGACAAACTATCCCGCCGCCACGTGTTGCAAGGAACAGCTGCATTGGCCGTTGGCACGGCGCTACCCCTGCGCCAGGCCTTGGCGAAAGACACCACCATTGGCTTCATCTACGTCGGCTCGCGCGACGACTATGGCTACAACCAGGCTCACGCCGCCGGCGCAGCGGCCTTGAAGAAGGTGCCCGGAATTAAAGTCGTCGAGGAAGAGAAAGTTCCGGAGACCGACGCCGTGGAAAAGACCATGGAGTCGATGATCAATCTTGACGGCGCGACGCTCTTATTCCCGACGTCGTTCGGTTACTACAACCCGCACATGATCAAGATGGCGAAGAAGTACCCGAAACTCCGTTTCGAGCATTGCGGCGGCCTGTGGACGGACAAGGACCCGAAGAATGCCGGCAGCTATTTCGGTTATATCGACGAAGCCCAGCATGTCAGCGGCATCGTCGCCGGCCACATGACCAAGTCCGGCAAGCTCGGCTTCGTCGCCGCCAAGCCGATCCCGCAAGTGCTGCGCAACATCAACGCGTTCACCATGGGCGCCAAGCTCGCCAATCCGAAAGTCACCACCCAGGTGATCTTCACCGGCGACTGGTCGATGCCGGTCAAGGAAGCCGAAGCGACCAACAGCCTCATCGATCAGGGCGTCGACGTCGTCACCTGCCACGTCGACGGTCCGAAGACCGTGGTCGAGAACGCCGCGCGCCGCGGCGCCATGGTCGGCGGCTATCACGTCAATCAGGCGGTGCTGGCGCCGAAAGCCTATCTCACCGGTGCCGAGTGGAACTGGGAAGTGCTTTATCCGCGCTTTGCCAAGATGTTCACCTCGGGCGAGACGATCCCGAACTTCTACCGGGGCGGCCTCAAGGAAGAGCTGGTGAAGGTTTCGCCTTACGGCCCGATGGTGTCGGAAGCGGCGCGCAAGCATGCCGACGAGGTCAAGGCGGGGCTGACCGCGGGCACCTACGTGATCTTCAAGGGGCCGATCGCCGATAACAAGGGCAAGACTGTCGTTGCTGCCGGCGTCTCGCGCGGCCAGACCGATCCGGAACTGGAAAAGATGGACTATCTGGTCGACGGCGTGATCGGAGCGACTTCGTGAAAGCCGATGTCGGCCTACCTCTGGCTCCGTCAGGGGTAGGCCAATTTCTTCGCTTGCCGGCCTACGGCCGCAAGATTGGCGGCGCGGCGGAATATGTCGTTATCCCCGTGCTTGCCTTGGCGGGTTCGCTCGTGCTGTTCGGCATCTTTGTCGCGCTGTTCGGAAAGAATCCGCTCGACCTTTATTTCTATATGTATCAGGGCGCGTTCGGCACCTGGTTCTCCTGGCAGAACACGCTGACGCGCGCTGCTCCGCTGATCCTGACTGCGCTGTGCACCGCGCTCCCGGCGCAACTCGGCATGGTGATCATCGGCGGGGAAGGGGCATTGCTTATCGGTGCGCTGGCGGCCACGAGTGCGGCACTGGCGATGCCGGGCGCGCCGCCGCTCGTTGTCGATGTCGCCATGGCGTGTGCCGGCATGATCGGCGGCGGGCTGTGGATCATGTTCGCCGGCGCACTGCGCCAATATCGCGGCGTCAATGAAACGATTTCGAGCCTGCTGCTCGTTTACATTGCGCTCGCGATACTCAATTTTCTGGTGGAGGGTCCGATGCGCGACCCGACCAGCCTCAACAAGCCGTCGACGCGCGAAATCGGCGCTGCCAATATGATCGGAAGCATTCCCGGCATGGAAGTGCATTGGGGTTTGGTGTTCGGCCTCATCGCCGCCGTGCTTTCCTATATCCTGATCTATCACACGGTATTCGGCTTTGCCGCGCGCGTCGCCGGCGGCAATATCCGCGCCGCCAAAGTCGTGGGCCTAAGCGTCGGCAAGCTTATTCTCATCATTTGCTTTCTTGCCGGCGCGGCAGCCGGTCTTGCCGGCATGATGGAAGTCGCGGCCGTGCAGGGGCGCACCAACGCCAATCTCGCCGCCGGCTACGGCTTTGCCGGCATTCTGGTCGCGTTCCTGGCGCGGCAGAATCCGTTGGCCATCATACCGGTGGCGATCCTGCTGGGCGGTATTGGGGCCAGCGGCGGCCTGTTGCAGCGCCGGCTGGGATTGCCGGACGCCTCAGTTCTGGTGTTGCAGGGCATGATCTTCGTCATGGTGCTCGCCAGCGATACGCTCTACGGCCGCTGGAGCCTGTTCAAAGGAAAGGCGACCTGACCATGGCCGGTGCGGGGGATATCGGATTGTGGACCGTGCCGGTCGCCGTACTGGGCGGCGCGGTACGTGTCTCGACGCCTTTTATTTTTGTCAGTCTCGGCGAGTGCATTACCGAGCGCAGCGGTCGTATCAACCTGGGCCTTGAGGGCACTCTGGTGATGGGTGCCATGGCGGGCTACGGGGTGTCCTACCTCACCGGCTCGCCGTGGCTTGGCGTGCTCGCTGCCGGCATCACCGGGGCGGGCATGGGCGCTCTGCATGCCGGAATTTGCGGGCTGCCACGCGTCAACGACATCGCGGTCGGCATTGCCTTGATGCTGTTCGGCGTTGGGCTTGCCTTCTATCTCGGCAAGCCGCTGATCGAGCCGACGGCGCCGCGGCTACAGTCGATCGACCTCGGCTGGTGGACGGATATTCCGCAGTTGCGCGCCGCCTTGCGGATCAACGTGCTCTTTATCATTGGCGTTGTGTTGGCGCCTATTCTGGTATGGGCGCTACGGTCCACGCGCTGGGGCTTGATCATACGCACAGCCGGCGAGAGCGCGGACGCCGCGCTGGCGATGGGCTACTCGGTAAATTTCATCCGCTTGCGCGCGACCATGTTCGGCGGTTTTCTTGGCGGCATCGGCGGCTCGTTCCTGTCGCTCTATTATCCCGGCAGCTGGAATGAGGGATTATCCAGCGGCCAGGGCATCACTGCCGTGGCGCTCGTTATCTTTGCCCGCTGGAATCCCATGCTGTGCCTGGGGGCCTCAATCCTGTTCGGCGGCGCCGCTGCACTCGGTCCGGCGCTGCAATCGGTCGGCTACAGCCACGGCTATCATCTGTTCAATGCCGCACCCTACATCCTCACCCTGCTGATCATGATCGCAACCTGTTCGCCGAAGCGCACGCTGATCGGTGCGCCGGCGGAACTGTCGATTACGAGGTAAGTCATGCCCCAACTGGCGCGCAAAGAGAGCGTAGATACGGCGGAGCGTTACGTAACCGCCGATCCGTATATGTGGCCCTACAACGGCGATCTTCGTCCGCAGAACACTGCGCTCGTCATTATCGACATGCAGACCGACTTCTGCGGCGTCGGCGGCTACGTCGACAAAATGGGCTACGATCTGTCGCTCACCCGCGCGCCGATCGAGCCAATCAAGCGCGTGCTCGCCGCGGCACGCGCCAATGGCTTTCACGTTATACACACCCGCGAGGGCCATCGCCCCGATCTCGCCGATCTGCCCGCGAACAAACGCTGGCGCTCGCGGCAGATCGGCGCCGGCATCGGCGATCCCGGGCCCTGCGGCCGCATTCTGGTGCGCGGCGAGCCTGGCTGGGAGATCATCCCCGATCTCGCGCCTCGCGAAGGCGAGCCGATCATTGACAAGCCCGGCAAGGGCTCGTTCTGCGCCACCGATCTGGAACTGCTGCTCAGGCTGTCAGGCATCGACAACATCGTGCTGACCGGCATCACCACGGACGTATGTGTTCACACCACCATGCGCGAAGCCAACGATCGCGGCTTCGAATGCCTTCTGCTGGAGGATTGCTGCGGGGCCACCGACAAAGGCAACCACGAACACGCGCTGAAGATGATCAAAATGCAGGGCGGGGTGTTCGGGGCGGTCTCGGATTCCTCGAAGTTCATCGAGGTTATCGCGTGACCAGCCTGACGGCGCCGGAGACATTCGGCATCGAAGCCATCAATATGACCAAGCGCTTCGGCGAGTTCGCGGCGCTTGATCAGGTTTCGCTGAAAGTACTCCCCGGCACGTTTCACGCGCTCCTCGGCGAAAACGGCGCCGGCAAGTCGACGCTCGTCAAATGCATTATGGGCTATTATCAGTCCGACAGCGGCGAACTCCTCGTTGGCGACCATCAGGAAGTGATCGGCAATCCGCGCGCGGCGCATGCGCTCGGCCTCGGCATGGTCTATCAGCACTTCACGTCGGTGCCGGCGATGACGGTGGCTGAGAACTTTGTGCTGGCGCGCGATCATGTGCCCGCCGTCGTGGATTGGAACCGCGAGCGCAAAGCGCTGGAGGAATTTTTGGCGCACATGCCGTTTCGCGTGCCGCTCAACGCCAAAGTCTCGGCGATTTCGGCCGGCGAGCGGCAGAAGTGCGAAATCCTTAAGCAGCTTTATCTGCATCGCCGTTTTCTCATCCTTGACGAGCCGACTTCTGTGCTCACCCCCGGCGAAGCCGATGAAGTGCTCGGCATGCTGCGCGACATGGTTAGGCGCGGCACTCTGACGATCCTGATGATCACCCACAAATTCCGCGAGGTCATGGCGTTTGCCGACGAGGTCACTATCCTGCGTCGCGGCAAATTGGCCGGGCACGGTTTAGTCAAGGATCTGACGCCCGACGCCATGGCGCGCACCATGATCGGCGCCGAAGAGCTGACGGTTCAGCCGCCGCGCACGGGCGAGTTCGGTGCGCCACGGCTTGATATTCAAAAATTGAACGCGCTCGACGACGGCGGTCACCCCGCGGTGCGCGACGTATCGCTGTCGATCCGCGGCGGCGAAATTGTCGGCGTCGCCGGCGTGTCCGGCAATGGTCAGCGCCAGTTGATCGAAGTCCTCGCCGGCCAGCGCGAAGCCGAAAGCGGTCAAATTTATCTGCAAGGCGAGCTTTATCACGCCAAGCCGGCAGGAGATGCGTCACAACCACCTCTCGGTGCTTCCGGAAGAGCCGCTGAAGAACGCCTGCGTAGCGCGCATGAGCGTCGCCGACAATCTGGCCTTCCGCGAATTCGACCGCGCGCCGTTCGCATCAGGCGGCTGGTGGCTTAATCGTGCGAAATTCCACGAGAACGCGCTGCGCAAGATCGAACTCTACAAGATCAAGACCCGCTCCGACGATACAGCGATCGGGGAGTTATCCGGCGGCAACGTGCAACGTACCGTGTTGGCGCGGGAGCTTTCCGGCGAAGTCGATATCCTGGTCGCCGCCAACCCGTGCTTCGGCCTCGATTTCGCGGCGGTGGCGCAAATTCACGCCGAGATCATGGCGGCGCGCAACCGCGGCGCCGCGGTGCTGCTGGTCAGCGAAGACCTCGACGAACTTTTGGAACTCGCCGACCGTCTGGTCGTGATCTTCCACGGCGAAATCGTCTACGAAGCCCGCGCCAGCGAAGCCGACCTGACCGAGATCGGTCGCCACATGGCCGGGCATTAGGGTTCCGGAACGCCGCCGCTGCGCTGTGGTCCGCTACTTTCTATTTGCTGACGGCAAGCCGCCGATAGGTCGCGTAGACCGGCTCCCACATCATTGACGCCACTGCCGCGCCGAGCTCTTGATCCGGCACTGACTGCGCGAGGCCCTCGCGCTCGGCCTGTTTTGCGACAGCAATCGCTACGGCAAGCGAGACTTTGCGGATCTCCGCGAGTGGCGGCAAAAGATTGGCGTGGGGGTCGCTTTTTGCAGGAGACAGTTCGGCAATGGTGCGTGCAGCGGCGAGAAACATGCCGTCGGAAATCCGGCGCGCCTGCACGGCAATCGCGCCAAGTCCCACGCCAGGATAGACGTAGGCGTTGTTGGTCTGGTCGATCCGGAACGGGCGGCCGTCCCGCGTGATCGGCGGGAAGGGGCTGCCGGTGCCGATAACGGCGCGGCCTTCGGTCCAGGCGAGCAGATCCTCCGGAGTGGCTTCGCTGCGCTCCGTTGGATTGGAGAGCGGAAAGATGACCGGCCGTTGCACATGCGCGGCCATCGCGCGCACCACGGCCTCGGAAAAGGAATGGGCCTGGCCTGAAGTGCCGATGAGTACGGTTGGGTGCGCGTTGGCGGCGACTTCGGCGAGGCCGATCCGGTCGGTGGATTTAAGCTGCCACTTGGCGATGCGGTCGCGGCTTTGAGCGAACTGGGCTTGAAACGGCTGTAATCCATTCATGCCCTCAAGCAACAGGCCGTCCCGGTCAGTCAGATAAAACCGGCTGCGGGCATCGTCCTCCGGAACGCCCGCCTCGACCATGGCCCGGAGCAGAAGAGCGCAGATTCCTGTGCCCGCCGAGCCGGCGCCAAGCACGGCAACGCGCTGATCGGTGAGCGGCACGCCGGTCACATTGATCGCACTCAAGATGGTGCCGACGGCGATCGCAGCGGTGCCCTGAATGTCGTCGTTATAGCTGCACAGCTCATCGCGATATTGCGCCAGCAGCCGGTTGGCATTGCTGAAGGCGAAATCTTCCCAATGCAACAGCACATGCGGCCATCGCGCGCGCACGGCGTGCACGAACGCGGCGACGAACTCATCGTAAGCCGCGCCGCGCACGCGTTCATGGCGCCAGCCGATGTAAAGCGGATCGGCGAGCAGTGTCTGGTTATCCGTGCCGACATCAAGCAGAACCGGCAAAGTCGTCGAGGGATGCAGACCGGCGCAAGCGGTGTAGAGCGCGAGCTTGCCGATCGGGATGCCCATGCCGCCGGCCCCCTGGTCGCCGAGGCCGAGGATGCGTTCACCATCGCTCACGACGATGGCTTCGACCTCGTCGAAGCGGGGATTGGCGAGGATGCGGCCGATCCGTTCTTTGAGCGGGAAGCTCAAGAACAGGCCGCGCGGTTTGCGAAAGATGCGGCTGAACTGCTGACAGCCGAGGCCCACGGTCGGGGTATAGACCGTCGGCATCAGCTCTTCGATGTGCCGGGTGAGGAGCGCGTAGAACAGCGTTTCGTTGGTGTCCTGCGTGCCGCGGAGAAAGATGTACTTTTGCAGGTCCGTGCCGGGCCCGCGAAACGCGTCGAGCCGACGTTCGACCTGCAGGTCGAGCGTAGTCACGTACGGGGGCAGGAGGCCATGGAGGTCGAATACGTCGCGCTCAGCGTCGGTGAACGCCGTGCCTTTGTTCAGGAGCGGATCGTTCAACAGCTCGTAGCCGCTCAGCGCGGTTTCGATGATTCTCGGTGATTGTGCGCTCATCGCGTGATGCTTGGTGGGTCAACTTAATGAACGCAGGGGATTCGGGCGGTTGCCGTGTGGTCCATCCTAGTTCTTTTCGCCTTGCGGACGGCGCGGCACCATGGCGTTGGCTATCACCTCTTGCACCGCCTCGCCGTTCTGATTGAGGGTGCGCGTCCGCAATTTCATCAATCCGCGATCGGGGCGCGACTTGGAGGGCCGCATCGCCAGGACCTCGCTTTCGATGCGCAATTCATCGCCGGGAAGGACCGGAATTGGCCAGCGCAAGGATTCGAAGCCGAGGCCGATGGTGCCGCCGGCCGCCCGAAATTCATCCTGCGCCACAAGGCTCATGGTCATCGCCGCGGTGTGCCAGCCGCTCGCTACCAGCTGACCGAAAATCGACCGGCGTGCCGCTTCTTCGTCGAGATGAAATGGCTGCGGATCGAACTTCTTGGCGAAGGCGATGATCTCGTCTTTCTCGACCCGCACGCGGCCACTCGGCTTGAAGACCTGTCCGACAGCGAAATCCTCGAAGTATCGTTCGCTCATTCCGCGTTCCGCTCCTGGGGAAAATGACCGTGCCCGTGTTATCTACAGCGCCTGCAGCCGATTGGCGACCGGCGAAAACGTCTGCCACAGCCGTTGTTGCCCGGCTCTTTTCTTTCGTACGCCGTCGCGGTTATTATCGCCACATTCATGGGGCCGAGGCGATGACGATCAGACTTGCGGTCTTTGCATGTGCAGTGGTTTCTCTTGCTTGCCCTGGAGCGCCGGCGGAGGCGGGGCAACATTGGCGGTGGGGTCACAGCCATTGGCGCGCAACTTACGAGACCATCTACCAGCTGCAGAACGAGATCGCACTTTTAGAGGCCGATCCGGCCGTCGACGACGGCTACAAAGCGCCAATTATCAACAAAGCTCGCGCCGATGTTCTAAAGCTGCGCGCGACGCTGCCCCCCGCGTACTGGCGTTGGACGGTTCCCTGCTGCTACAGCCGCAGGCCAATCTACATTCGATGATCTGACGCCGTGATTCTGCGGTAGCCGCCAGCGGGCCCCGGCCGGTGGCGAGCGCCAAGACCCTACGGGGATGCAGTCGCGCTCTCAGGAGATGGTTGCTACTACTCGGCGGGAGCCACCGAAGGGCCGGGCAGCGGGCGCGGTAATTCCGGTCGCAGTCGCGACCACCACTCGCTGAGGCGATCGAGATAAAGATAAAGCACGGGCGTCGTGTAAAGCGTCAGGATTTGACTGATGACAAGCCCGCCCACGATCGCGATACCGAGCGGGCGGCGGATTTCTCCACCGTTGCCGAAGGACAGGGCCAGCGGGATCGCGCCGAGGATTGCCGCCGAGGTCGTCATCAGAATCGGACGAAGGCGCAGCAGACAGGCTTCGAAAATGGCATCGTAAGAGCTCAGGTTGTGCGCACGCTTCGCTTCGATGGCGAAGTCGATCATCATGATCGCGTTCTTCTTGACGATGCCGATCAAGAGAATGACGGCGATCAGGCCGATGATGTCGAACTCAGTTCGGAACGCCATTAATGTTGCGAGCGCGCCAACGCCTGCCGATGGCAGCGTCGAAAGGATCGTGATCGGATGGATGTAACTCTCGTAAAGCACGCCGAGAAGGATATAGACGGCGGCAATGGCGGTGAGAATGAGAATGGGCTCTTTTGACAGCGACTGCTGAAACAGCTGTGCGGTGCCCGCGAGCGTGCCCCTGATTGTGGTCGGCATATGAATGCGGGCGATAGCGGCATCGATCTCTTCGGAGGCTTCGCCCAGCGACTTGCCCGGCTGCAAATTGAAGGAGATGGTCGACGCCACGAATAAGCCCTGGTGATTGACTGACAGCGGCGTGTGGCTGGGCCGGTAATGGGTGACGGCGGCCAGCGGTATCATGTTTTCCACCGTGGTGGAGACCGCGGCACCGACGGACGTAGAACCGTGACCGGTATTGGCGAGTGCGTTGGTGGAGGCGTTGCGTACCGCAGCAGCGTTGGCGGATGTCGCAGCCGTAGCGCCTGATGATCTGGCCGATGCCGATGAAGTCGTGCCAGACGCCGCAGTACCAGGCACCGCAAGAGAAGTGGCGACGGTCCCTTTGGTGGTTGCCGGAGTAATTGTACCGCCTGGTGCGTTGGTCGTCGCACTCCCCGGGGGCGTAGCTCCGGAGCCGGACACATAAACGTCGCGTAGCGAATCCGGATATTGCGTATAGCGCGGGTCGATCTCCATCACCACGTGATACTGATTGATGGCGCTGTAAATGACGGACACTTGACGCTGGCCAAAGGCGTCGTAGAGCGTATTATCGATTTGCAGCGGCGTAATGCCGAGGCGCGCAGTGGTATCGCGGTCGATGTCGAGATACGTCTCCAAGCCTCGTTGTTGCTGATCGGAACTGACATCCGTCAAAACGCGATTGTGCTCCAGTG
Source organism: uncultured Alphaproteobacteria bacterium (assembly GCA_963826945.1). Lineage (GTDB taxonomy): Bacteria > Pseudomonadota > Alphaproteobacteria > Rhizobiales > Xanthobacteraceae > BOG-931. The sequence goes on from CAWGYY010000006.1 coordinate 54,564, forward strand.
CATCGACGAGTTTGGGCGTCCATTCATAGAGTTCCTGAACATCTTCAGATTGCAGCGTGTACTGATATTGAGCGTTGCTTTGCCGTCCGCCGGCCCGCAGATCCTGAATGGCGGCGAGATAGAGGCGTCCGCCGGAGACTTGCGCCAGCTTTGGCCTCAAGCGCGCAATCACCTGATCTACCGTCAGTTTTCGCTCCGACAGCGGCTTTAGCGAAACGTAGACGTTGCCCCTGTTGATTTGCGCGTATCCGCCCCCGCTGCCAACCCCGGTATAGCCGACGACGTTCTGCACCGCCGGATCCTGCTGCACGATACTCATCATCTGGCGCAGCTTACGGCTCATGGCCTGGAATGAGATGCTTTGATCGGCCTCCAAGGAGCCGACCATCCGGCCGGTGTCCTGCTGCGGAAAAAATCCCTTGGGCACGAAGATGTAGAGCTCCACATTCAGACAAATGGTGCCGATAAAAATCAGCAACACCAGCGCGCTGTGGCGGAGCGCCCAAGTCAGTGACCAAGCATAAAAATTGCGCACATGCGTGAAGATGCCTGCGCGCCGCTCACGTTCGCGCTCGCTCGCCGGCCGGGCACGCAGGAACAGCCCGCACATCATCGGCGTCGTGGTGAGCGAAATTGCCAACGATATGAGAATTGCAACCGATAGCGTCACGGTGAATTCCCGGAACAGGCGCCCCAGGATTCCGCCCATCAGCAGGATCGGAATGAACACCGCAATCAGAGAGAAGCTGATCGACATCACGGTAAACCCGACCTCGCGGGCGCCACGAAACGCGGCGTCCATGGGCGACATTCCCTCTTCAATATGCCGGGAAATGTTTTCCAGGACGACGATAGCGTCGTCGACGACAAAGCCGGTGGAGATCGTGAGCGCCATCAGTGACAACAGATCGAGGCTGTAGCCGAACAGGTACATGACGCCGAACGTGCCGACGATCGAGACCGGCACCGCAACGCTCGGTATCAGCGTCGCGCGGATGTTGCGCAGGAACAGAAAGACGACGACCGTTACCAGGAGGATCGCCAGCACCAGGGTCAGTTCGGTGTCATGCAGCGAAGCCCGGATGGTGGTGCTGCGATCGATGGCGATGTTTACGTTCATTTCGGCCGGCATCGCCGCTTCCAGATGCGGCAACTCGGCGGTCACATTGTCGACGGTCTCGATGATATTGGCATTCGGCTGGCGGAACAGGATGAGCAGCACCGAGGGTTGTCCATTGGACAAGCCGAGATTGCGCAGGTCCTGAACCGCATCATACACGTCGGCAACGTCCGACAGGCGAACGCCAGCGCCGTTGCGATAGGCGATGACCAGCGGCGCGTAGTCCGCCGCCACATTGGCTTGATCGTTGGTGTAGATCTGAAGACGCCGATTGCCGTCGTCGATGGTGCCCTTCGGACTGTTGGCGTTGGCGGATGCGAGTGCCGCGCGCACGTCTTCGAGGCCGATGCCGTATTTGTAGAGCGCCTGGGAGTTGAGCTCGACCCGAACGGCCGGGAGCGTTGAGCCGCCGATGATCACATTGCCGATGCCGCTGAGCTGCGAGAGCCGCTGGGCCAGAATATTACTCGCGACGTCATACATCTGGCCTTGCGTCATGGTCTTGGAAGTGAGCGCAAGGATGAGGATCGGCGCGTCGGCCGGATTGACTTTGCGGTAGGTCGGATTGCTCGGGAGGTTCGACGGCAGGTCGGCGCGCGCGGCGTTGATCGCCGCCTCGACGTCACGCGCGGCGCCATCGATGTCGCGGGTGATGTCGAACTGCAGCGTAATGCGGGCTTGTCCGATGCCGCTTTGCGACGTCATTTCGCTGACGTCGGCAATCTGCCCGAGATGACGCTCAAGCGGTTCGGCGACGCTGGTTGCTACCGTATTGGGACTGGCGCCCGGCAGCGTTGCGGTAACAGAAATGGTCGGGAAATCGACTTGCGGCAGCGGTGATACCGGCAGCTTGGAAAATCCGAGGATGCCGGCGATGGCAATGCCAAGCGTCAGCAAGGTGGTTGCCACCGGACGCGCAATGAACGGCGCCGAGATGTTCATTCGGCCGGCTCGTCGCGCGGCGCCAGCGGGTTCGCCGGCCGCCGCCCGGTCAGACGCACCGCCAGGCGATCGAAGTAGAGGTAGATCACCGGCGTGGTGAACAGGGTCAGCAGCTGGCTGAAGATCAAGCCGCCGATGATGGATATCCCGAGCGGCTGGCGAAGTTCGGAGCCGGTCCCGGTTCCAACCATCAAGGGCAACGCGCCGAGAATCGCGGCCATCGTCGTCATCATGATCGGCCGGAATCGCAGCAGACAGGCCTGATAGATCGCCTCGCGCGGCGGCAGGCCCTCGACGCGCTCGGCCTCCAGCGCGAAGTCGATCATCATGATGGCGTTTTTCTTGACGATGCCGATCAACAGAATGATGCCGATGATGGCAATGATGTCGAGATCGTAATGCAGCAGCATCAGCGACAGCAGTGCGCCGACGCCGGCCGATGGCAAAGTGGAAAGGATGGTGATCGGGTGGACGAAGCTCTCGTAGAGAACCCCGAGCACGATGTACATCGCTACGATGGCGGCGATGATGAGAAAGACCTCGTTGAGCAACGAGGATTGGAAAGCTGCTGCGGTTCCCTGGAACGCGGTGGTGAAACTGATCGGAAGACCGAGGTCACGCTCGGCCTGCTCGATAGCGTCGACCGCTGCGCCCAGCGAAACGCCCGGCGCGGTGTTGAATGAGATGGTGGTCGCAGGCAGCTGGCCGAAATGTGTGATCAGCAATGGTCCGGTGCGCTGTTGGAGATGCACAATGGCGGAAAGCGGCACCTGTCCATTTGTCGTCGAGGACGACGACGGCAGATAGATCATCGACAGCCCGTCGAGTGACTGCTGCAGCGAAGGATCGACCTCGAAGATCACACGATACTGGTTCGACTGGGTGTAAATGGTCGAAATAATGCGCTGGCCGAAGGCGTCGTAGAGCGCATTGTCGACCGTCGCCGGAGTGATCCCGAAGCGGGCGGCAGTGGCGCGGTCGATGACGATATCGAGCGCCAGCCCTTGCTGAGCCATGTCACTGGCAACGTCCGTGAGCTGCGGCAATTGGGCGAGGCGGTCAACCAGCCGCGGAACCCAGGTATTGAATTCCTTGGAGTTGGCGTCCTCGAGCACGAAGTGATAGGGCGCGCGGCTGATGGTGGCGTCGATGGTTAGGTCCTGGACCGGCTGCATGTACAGTGCGATGCCGACGATGCCGGAGATCTCCTGCTGAATGCGCCGCATTATCTGGGTCGCGGTGAGCTTGCGCTGATCGTGCGGCTTTAGATTGATCAGAAGCCGGCCGGTATTCTGTGTCTGATTGGTGCCGTCGACGCCGATGAAGGAGCTCAAGCCTTCGACGTCGGGATCCTTGAGAACCTCTTCGGCGACCTGATTCTGCAGGTCTGCCATGGCCTTATACGAAATGCTCTGCGACGCTTCGGTAATGCCCTGGATCATCCCGGTATCCTGCACCGGGAAGAATCCCTTCGGGATCATGACGTAGAGGAGCACTGTAACGCCCAGCGTCAGCACGGCGACCGCCAGCGTCAGCGGCTGCCGGTCCAGCACCCAATTCAGTGCACGGCCATAAAGTGCGATAATCGCGTCGAACGCGCGTTCGGCGTGGATATCGAAGCTCGATCGCTCCGCTTCGCTGTGATGCCTGATCAGCTTGGCGCACATCATCGGCACGAGTGTCAGCGACACCACGGCGGAAATGACGATCGTGACCGCGAGCGTGATGGCGAACTCGTGGAACAGCCGGCCGACGACTTCGCCCATAAAAAGCAGAGGTATCAGCACCGCAATCAGCGAGATGGTCAACGAAATGATGGTGAAGCCGATCTGCGCCGAGCCGCGCAGCGCCGCCTCGACCGGGTGCATGCCGCTTTCAACGTACCGCGCGATGTTCTCGATCATCACGATGGCATCGTCGACCACGAAGCCAGTAGCGATGGTCAAGGCCATCAGCGACAGATTGTCGAGGCTGAAATTCAGCAGGTACATCACCCCGAGCGTGCCGACGAGCGACAGCGGCACCGAAAGGCTCGGAATGATGGTGCCCGGCAGCGTGCGCAGAAAAACGAAGATCACCACCACGACGAGGACGACGGCGAGAGCGAGATCGAACTCAACGTCAGAGACCGATGCACGAATCGTTACGGTTCGATCGCTCAGCACGCCGACATCGACTGCTGCCGGAAGCGTGGACACGATTTGCGGCAACAGAGTCTTGATGCGGTCGACCACCTGGATGATGTTGGCGCCGGGCTGCCGCTGAACATTGAGCAGGATCGCAGGCGTCGTGTTGGCCCAGGCGCCGAGCTTGGTGTTCTCTGCGCCGCTGACGACGGTCGCAACATCCGAAAGTCTGACCGGGCCGCCGTTGCGGTAGGCGATGACTGTGTTGGCGTATTGCGCCGCGGTCTCCAACTGGTCGTTGGCGTTGATTGTTGTGGCTTGAGCCGGGCCGTCGAAATTTCCTTTCGGTATATTGACGTTGAAATTACCGATGGTGGTGCGGACGTCATCGATATTGAGGCCATAGGCGGCGAGCGATTGCGGATTGAACTGTACGCGCACCGCGGGCCGATGGCCGCCGCTGATACTGACAAGTCCGACGCCGGTCAGCTGCGAGATTTTCTGTGCCAGCCGGGTCTCGCTTAAATCCTCGAGCTCGGTGAGCGACAGCGTTTTCGAGGTGACCGCAAGCGTCAAGATCGGCGCGTCGGCAGGGTTGATCTTGGCGTAAACCGGCGGGATCGGCAGATCGCTCGGCAGCAGATTGTTCGCGGCGTTGATCGCGGCCTGGACTTCCTGCTCGGCCACGTCGAGGCTCAGATCAAGGCCGAACTGAAGGGTGATCACCGAAGCGCCGGCGGAACTCGCCGACGTCATCTGATTCAAACCCGGCATCTGCCCGAGCTGGCGCTCCAGCGGCGCGGTAATCGAGGACGTCATCACTTCCGGACTGGCGCCCGGATAGAAAGTCTGCACCTGAATTGTCGGATAATCGACTTCAGGCAAGGTCGACAGCGGCAGGAAGGTGTAGGCGACGATGCCGGACAGCATGATCGCCGCCATCAGCAGTGTGGTCGCGACCGGACGCAAAATGAAGGGTTCGGAGACGTTCATCGCATCACTTCAACGTCGCGCCGCGCCGTCTGGCGTTAGAGCATGCTCTATTGGCTTTTGTTATTGCGCCGATTTTGCGAATTCTCTGATCCTTGGGGCTGGGCGCCTGGCGCACGAGTGCCTTGTCCGGAGGGCCGATTGTTGGCGGCAGGAGCGCCGGGCACCGTGACACGCGCGCCGTCGCGCAGGCGGTCCATACCGTCGACGACGACCCGCTCGCCCGAGGAGAGTCCTGAAGTGACCGCCGCCATTGGACCGTCGGTCGGACCGATTTTGATCGGGCGCACTGAAACAGTGCTGTCGGGATTGATCACGTACACGTAAGTGCCGGGAGCGCCGCGTTGAACAGCCGCCGTCGGAACTACCACGACGTCGTGCAGCGTCTTTACCAGGAGCTGCGCATTGACGAATTGATTGGGAAACAGGGCGTAGTCGGGATTATCGAACTGCGCGCGGACTTTGACGGTTCCGGTGGTGGTGTCGATCTGACTGTCGAGCGCTATCACACGCCCCGTTGAGAGCAATTTCACGTTGGCGCGGTCGTACGCCGCCACCTCGAAAATGGCGCCGGCGTTGAGTTCCGGCACGATGTCCGGAAGATCGTCTTCCGGGATTGGGAAGATCACCGTTATCGGTTGCATTTGGGTGACGACCGCGAGCCCGGTGCTGTTGGTGGTCTGCACGTAATTTCCCGGATCAACCAGCCGAAGCCCGACACGGCCGGTAACCGGAGAGACAATATGGCAGTAGATGACGTTCAGCTTCTGCTGATCGATCTGCGCCTGATCGAGCTTCACCGTGCCCTCGTACTGCTGCACGATGTAGATCTGATCCTCATATTGCTGGCGCGCGATCGAATTCTGCTCGGCCAATTTCTGATAGCGCGCCAGATCGACCTTTGCCTGCGCGAGTAATCCCTGGTCGTGCGCAAGCTGACCCTCATACTGGGCCTGCAGCAGCTGGTAGGGCCGGGGGTCAACCTGCGCTAGAAAGTCGCCCTTCTTAACAAGCTGGCCTTCGGTGAATCCGACTTCCATCAATTGGCCGTTGATCTGCGTTTGCACCGTGACGGTTGCAATCGGGGTGACCGTGCCGAGCGCATTTACGACGACGCGAATATCGCCCTGTCCGATGGTTGCGGCACCGACCGACTGAGCTGCCGAGAATTGACTGCGCCCGCCGGTCGATGGATGGCCTGATAAATCCACCGAAGCAGCAGGTAGGCGCCAAGAACAACCGCAATCAGAATAATGAGACCAATGACGATGCGAATTGGTCCGCCGCGCCGGCTTTTGACGATCGGCGCCGGCGTTGCCGGGCGAAGGTCCGGCGTCGCCTCGTCAGCAGTTCTGCGCGTTCGCTCGTCCATATTGGCGCTACGTTATTCTCGATGCCGTGAGTATATAACGGCTGGCAGATGGCCCCGCCTAATGAAAATTCGCTAATGCGCGTCTGACTAGCAAATGAGCAGACGGTACTAAGTGCGCTATTAAGCAAGCCTTTTGGCAGGCGCCGGGCTCCAAAACACTGCGTCCAAGAAAATAAGACGAATCAATGTGTTGCCGGTTGGCTGACGGGCGATTCGAACCTCGGCCCGGCCTCGTTAGGGGGAAGTTGTGGCAGCAATGAGAAGTCCTTCTCGAGGTCCTTTCTTGTCGGCAGCAGGGTAGTGTCCCAGCCGCCGCCCAAATCCTCGATCAAAGTGACGCTCGCCAGGAACAGATCTTGTCGTATGGTCAATTCGGTTTCCTCATAGGCCAGCAGCGTAATCTCCGCCGTCACGACCGTGGTAAGCGCTACCGTCCCTGCCTGAAACTGATTCAAGTAGACCTCCACCGCTTGGCGTGCGTCCCTGACCGCTTTCTGCTGCACGGCGAGCTGTTGTGTCAGCAGACGTATTGCGACCAGTTGATCCTCGACCCCCTGAAAAGCGGTGAGCACGGTCTGACGATAATTGGCCACGCTTTGCCAATAGACGGCGCGTGCAGCATCAACCTGCGCGGCAGTAAGCCCGCCGTTGAACAGTATTTGCGTCCCAGTCGCGCCGAGCGACCAAACTTCGTTGGCGACATTGAATGGCAGCGGATGGGTGCCAATCCATCCCAAAGCGCCGGATAGGCTGATGTCAGGAAAGAAGGCCGCCACCGCGACACCAATTAGCGCGTTTTGTTCCTGCATGGTTCGTTCTGCCGCGGCGATGTCGGGCCGCCGCTCGAGCAGCGTCGACGGAACTGCGACCGGAATTTTTGGAATGGTGCCGGTGAGCAGGTGCCGGCCGATCGTGAGTTCGCCGGGTGGCCGGCCGATCAGCATCGCGATTGCGTGCTCGAATTGCGCCCGCTGCACGCCGACATTGATCGCCTGGGCTTCGGTGTTTAGCACCAGGGCCTCGGCGAGGGCCACGTCAGCGATCGTACAGCAACCGGTACCGGAGGCGTAACCGGCATTGTATTGGTTCCGGGTGATGGTAAGCGTCTTGTCGTATTCTTTGGCCGTGCGATCGAGGAGATCGCGCAATGAATCCGCGGCGCGCAGATTGAAATAGGCGGTGGCCAGCATCGCCTGCTGCGAAAGCTTGGCGAAGTCGAGATCGGCTGCGGTGGCTTGTGCCGCGGCCGCGTTGCTCTCGACTTGCCGGCGCACCTTGCCCCAAATGTCGAGATCCCAGCTGGCTGAGAGCTGCGGACTGTAAGTCGTCAAATATATGGGGCTGCCGCTAACTCTGCCGCCCGCTTGTGTGTTTGTGGCTGCCGGCCCCGTCATCGAGCGGGTGAACGTATAGCTTCCAGTCAAGGTCGGAAGCAGGGCCGCTTGGGCCTGCCGAATGACTGCACGCGCCTGCTCGTATGCCGCAGCCGCGGCCGCGACCGTCTGGTTGGAGATTTCAACCTGCTTGATCAGGAAAGCGAGCTTGGGGTCGCGATAGAAGGACCACCAGTCGCTGCGCCCGGGCCCATCGCCCGGTGAGGCGACTTTCCAGCCTTTAAGCTCCTTGTATGTCGTGGGCGTAGGCGCTGCCGGGGGCACATAGTCGGGGCCGACGGCGCAGGCCGCAAGCGCGCAGGTCAACAGCAACACGCCAAAACGGGCTTGCGCGCGCGAAACCGCTCCGCATCGCTCCCTACCGCTTTGAGTACAACCAGCATCGGCTGACGCAACCACCGCCGCAAACCCGTCGCTGCCACCACGAGAAAAGAGCTACGGACGCCAAGCTCTCTCAGTAGCGCCCGCCAACGCTACCTCGATAACTTGAGTGTTTTCGTTGCGACCCCCGGCCCAAGCGATCGCGTTAAGAGTAACCATGCCCGACGACCTGGCCAATTACAACATCGGGGCGGTATAGCGAGCCGCTGTACACAGTTTCGTCGGAGGTTGTGTTGTTCCGGCGACAGCGGCAACAATGCCATGGCGGAACAGGAGCGAGGGCTCGCAGTTGGCTCATCATCATACACGTGGCGACCATTGCTGCTTTCGTGTCATGCTCCCGCGATCCCGGCGACTTATAAAATGCAAACGTCGAGGATGGTCGTGCTGGCTCGCGCCGAGGAAGATTTGCCATCATTCGCACCCTCGCGTCCCAGGAGGTAACAATGCCCTATACATTCACACTGACTGCCACGATCCCAGCTTCGCCCGAGGAGATCTACGAGACATGGCTTGACAGTCTCGGACACTCCGAGATGACCGGCGGCGATGCGAACATGTCCGGTGAGGTCGGCGCGGAGGTATCGGCGTGGGACGGTTATATCAGCGGCCGGAATCTTGAACTGATTCCCGCCGAGCGCATCGTCCAGTCGTGGCGCACAACCGAGTTCGCCGATGAGCACGAAGACTCGGTGATCTCGATTGTGCTTACGGCGGTCGGGGACAGCACTCTGTTGACGCTTGAGCACAGTAATGTGCCGGATGACCAGCGCAGTTACGAGGAAGGCGGCTGGCAGTCGAATTATTTCGAGCCGATGGTGGCGTACTTTACCGGACTTCAGGAAGCTGCACCTGCCGAGCCGCGTGAAAAGCCCGCGCAACAAAGCACACCCAAAGCTCCGCCCAAACGCGCGGCAAAGCGGTTGGCAAACACCGGCCGCAAGGCAAAGCCGGCTGCGAAAGTAAAATCAAAACGCGCGGCGCCGCGGGTCAAAGCGGCGAAAAAGAAACTCAAGAGCAAATCAACGACTCGTCGCGCCGCTGCGAAGTCCCGCAAAAAGGCGACGCCGGCGGCGCGCAAATCCGCTCGGCGCAAACGGAGATAACGGCGATAGGAGGCTCGCGTTTGGCTTGAACGGGAGCCTCGCTAACGGATTATTATTGAGCGAAAGCCGCGCGTCTGCGCGCGCCGGGTTGAGGTTGGGGGGCCGGGGCGCCAAACAGCCGCGAGAAGAAGTCTCCGCCGCCGCCGTTAAAGCCGCCGCGCCCGCCAAAGAACGACGTTTGCTCGGGCATCGCTAGAAGCTCGCGACGAACCACGTTTTCTTTGCGTTCGATCGGAATGTCCGCCACTTTGCGCTCGTCGCCCTTGAGGATGGCCAATAGCGCTTTGTCGCGGCCATAGACGTCCTCGCGGAATTGCAGCTTGCCGTCGTCGTCGACAAAGGCGGTCTGGTAGGTCAGGTGAACCGGGATGAGAGTCGGGAACTGGATATCCTGTTCATTGTTGCCGAACATCGAGCGGATGCGCTCCTGCGTATAGCCGTCGTGCGGCCGCACGATCGACAGCAATACCTCGGCGTATTTCACCGGATCCTGCACGCGCATACAGCCGTGACTGAAGGCCCGCTTGTCGTACGCGAACAGCTGTTTCTCCGGGGTATCATGCTGATACACGAGGAACTTATTGGGGAAATTGAAACGCAGGCGGCCTAGGGCGTTTCTCTCGCCGGGCGGCTGCGCGATGTGCACGGTGCCATCTGGGTTGGTTGAGACTTTAAGCCCCATTCGCTCCAGCGCCGTGGAATCCTGTTGCAGCACCGGCATGTATTCCTTGGCGACAATCGAGGGCGGCACATTCCAGGTCGGATTGACCGTGATGTACTTCATTTCCGCGCTCATGATCGGCGTCGGCAGATTGGGCTTGCCGTCAACGATCTTGGTCATCCACAGCTGATGGCCGTTTTGCACGACGCGCAGCGTGAAATCTGGAAGGTTGACCATCACGTAGGTCTTGCCGAGATCGCGCGGCATCCACCGCCACCGCTCCAGATTGGCGATGATCGTATCGATTGGCCGATCGGGCTTGCGGCCGTTAAGCGCTTCGACCGTCGCCGGCGTCAGCATCCCGGTGGCCTTTTGTTCATGCTCCTTCTGATACTTGGCGACCGCCGTGGCGAGCGCCTTGTCATATGTCGTACCGTCGCCCGAAACATGGAGCCGCTCGCGCAGCAGCGGCACTCTGTCGTCCTGCATCCCGATTTTGAGGACTGGCCCATTTGCGATGGCGGCTTGGCCGCTAACCTCCTTGCCGGCGCGGAGCTCGGCGAGTTTGGCCTTCAGGGCCACATAGCCCGCAGCGTGCGGCTCGTAGGCCGCGAGCGCTTCGCCGACATCGCTCGCCTGCGCCACCTTGGCGAGGACGTCGGCCGGGTTCGGCGGCTTCTGCTCATAGAAGATGTCGCCGCTGACGCGGCTCCAATGCACGCGTCCGACCTGCGCGTGATGGGCGTAGGTGACGACGGACATCGTCAGCTTTAGCTCTGCCTCCGCGAGCGCCGCAGGATCTGTAAGTGAGGCAAAATCCGGAGTCGGATAGTCAGCCGGATCGAGACCATCGGCATCGACTTGGCCGAGATAAGCGATTGCCGCCTTCGCGCGCGCATTTGCCTTGCCGTCGGTAATCCAAAGCGGCGCATAGCTGCGGCCGGAGTAGAACCCTTCGAAAGTCGCCCTTTCTTTCTTGCCGCCGAGGATGCGGTCGAACTTACCATTGGCAAGTTCATGCAGCTGGCTGCTGACCGCCGTGTCAGTGTCCGATATTGCAGCGGGAACCGCAGCCGCGGGCGAGGGGGCTGCTGCGTTGGAGGTCGCACCCGCAGCGGCGGGCGTTGCCGTGGTGGTGGATTCGGTCGAGGCGACTGTTGGCGCGGCATTGACGGCGCCGGTTGCCGGTACTTCGTCGCCCCCTGACGTGGCCTGCGGCTTGTTCGCCGGAACTTCGGCGGCCGCTGATGCCGGAGCCGTTGTCGCAGCGGTCGATTCGGTCGAGGCGACGATCGGCGCAGTATTGACGATGCCGCTTGCCGGTACTTCGTCGCCCCCTGATGCGGCCTGCGGCTTGTTCGCCGGAGCTTCGGCGGTCAGTGACGCCGGAGCCGGCGACACTGCTTCGGCAGGCGCCGCTGGTTGGGCGGCCGATTCTTTGGGCGTCGCCGCCGCTCGGTCAGGTGCTGCCGGCGCGGCGGCTGGCATGGCGTCCATGCTCGTGCCGGCCTTCGGTTCCGCCAGCGCGCCACCGGCGGAGAGCAAAGCAATAAGGGCAGTTGACGCGAAGAAGTGATTAAGACGCACGGCCGGCATTGCAATTCTCTCCTGTTGAGCCCGCGATCAGCCCATCGCCAAGGCTCGCACGCAGATTGGGGATCGTGGTCTCCAAACTCCGTGATTTTTGCGAACTAAAGTCGTCTTCAAAGTTAGCCTACGTGATGCTGCGGAACTTGTCGTGACGCAAGTCACAAGATAGCCCGAAATCATGCAATTTCGCGGGCTGTCACTCCGCGGCCACGCTTTCACCCTTCGCCTCCCCGCTGCCGCAATCGTTACCGTGCAGTCCCAGCACTTCCAGCTTTCGGTAGAGCGTCGAGCGCCCGATTTGCAGGCGTCGTGCCACTTCCGACATCTGCCCCCGGTAATGCGTAACGGCGTACCGAATAAGTGCCGCCTCAAGCTCTTCGAGCGGCCGCACTTCGCCCTCGGCGTCGAGTAACGGGAGAGCGTCGACAGAGCCGGGCGCCGGCGCGACCTGCAATGTCGCCAAACTGTCGTCGATGACCGCCAAGCTGGCAAGCGCGTCCTGCGCGAATTCTCCGGCAGGCGCCTCGGGTTGTCCGTGTAGCTGGCTTGCGCTCGGTCCGGTTACTCGAGCGGTGATTTGAGGAAATTCGGCAACGTCCAGACTGTCGCCTTCGGCGAGCACGACCGCACGGAAGACCGCGTTCTCAAGCTGACGGATATTGCCGGGCCAGTGAAAAGCGGTGAGGAGTTGCAAGGCCTCGGGCGTGATCAGACGAATACGCTTTCTCTCCTCTGCCGCAAATAGCGCCAAAAAATGCCGGGCCAGTGCGGGAATATCCGCGCGCCGTTCGCGTAGCGGCGGCACCGTGATCGGAAACACGTGCAGCCGGTAGAACAGATCCTCGCGGAAGCGGCTCTGCTTGACGTCTGCAATCAAGTCCCGATTGGTCGCCGAAACCAGCCGAACGTCGACCTTGATCGGCTTGCGCGCGCCGACCGGCTCGACCTCGCCTTCCTGAACGGCGCGCAGCAGCTTGATCTGTGCCGCCGCCGGCAATTCGCCGACCTCATCAAGAAATAACGTCCCGCCTGACGCTTCGACGAATTTGCCGACATGGCGTTCGGTCGCGCCGGTAAACGATCCTTTCTCGTGTCCGAATAGAATCGACTCAATGAGGTTTTCCGGCATGGCGCCGCAATTGACCGCAACGAACGGCTTGGTGCGCCGGTCGCCCGAGCCGTGGATCGCTCGCGCGATGAGTTCCTTGCCGACGCCGGATTCGCCGGAAACAAGAACCGGGATCGCCGAGGCGGCGGCCTTCTGCGCCATGCGCAGCACCGCCTGCATGGCTGGGCTTTTGGTAATGACGTCAGAGAAACCAAGAGTGCCTGAGCGCCGGTGCCTGATGCGGGCAAGCTCGCCTTCGAGCGCGCTGGTGTTGAGCGCATTGCGCAGGCTCACGTGCATGCGCTCGGCGCCGACCGGTTTGACGACGAAGTCGACGGCGCCGGCGCGCATCGCGGATACTACGTTGTCGATGCCACCATGTGCGGTTTGCACGATCACCGGCACGTTGATCGCGGCCTGACGCAATCCGGCGAGCACACCGAGACCGTCCAGGTTCGGCATCACCAAATCGAGGATGACGCAGTCGATGCGCCCGCCGTCGGCACCGGCGAGCAAGGCGAGGGCGGCATCGCCGTTATCAAGCGTCACCGCCTCGTAGCCGAATTTTTGCAGCATGCCCTCAAGGAGCCGGCACTGCACCGGATCGTCGTCGACGATGAGGATTGCCATGGGTTCCTCGGCGGTTTTGCGCGCTAGGGGTGAATTGTTGTGCCGTTTCGGGGCACTCTCGCCGAGGAGACTTAACGAGCCATTAAATAAAATGTCCGCGTTTCCGGAGCCCGCCGCGTTGCCTTTTCCTAAGGGCCTATCCGGGCACGTTTGCGGAACATACGCCTGAGAACGAAAGCTGAGGTTGACCGTGGCTAGTGAAATAGACGCCATTCGAAATTTGCTGAGTTCCAAACCGCGACCGGTCGGATGGGCAGAGCGCCGTCAGCGTCTCGACGAAGTCGGCTCCGTCTGGCCGATCGCCGACGATGTCACCTGCACCGCCGTTGATCTCGGAGGCGTGCCTGGGGAATGGTCGATCGTTCCCGGAAGCGACCCTAACCGCGTGCTACTGTTTTTCCACGGCGGCGGTTATTGCTCCGGCTCCATTCTCAGCCATCGCCGCATGGTCAGCGAGGCGGGACGGGCGGCTGGCGTGCGGACGCTTGCCGTCGGCTATCGGCTCGCCCCGGAGCATCCGTTTCCGGCGGCTTTCGACGACGCGATGACCGCATGGCGTTTTCTGAAAAAAGAAGGAGTCGCGGCGGCCCATGTCGCGGTCGGAGGCGACAGCGCCGGCGGTGGCCTGACCATCGCACTGATCAACCGGCTCCGCGAAGCCGGCAGCGAGCAGCCTGGATGCGCGTGGCTCGCGTCGCCCTGGACCGATCTGACGATGTCCGGATCGACGCTTGCCACCAAGGATTCCGTCGATCCGCTTATTCACAAGGGCTATCTCGGCGAATTGGCGGATGCGTACCTGCCCGGTGGGCTTGACCGTAAGGATTCACGCGTCTCGCCGCTTTACGCCGATCTGAGAGGATTCCCGCCGACGCTGATCCAGGTGGGATCGGATGAGACTTTACTCGCCGACGCCACCCGTTTCGCGGCAGCCGCCGGCGCCGCCGACGTAGCGGTAACGCTGGAAATTTGGCCGCACATGATTCACGCTTGGCCACTCTGGAACGCACACCTGGAGCCTGGCCGCCGCGCGCTCGCGAGGGTCGGCGCATTTGTCCGCGCTCATCTTTGATATGCGGCCATGATGGCCAAACGACAAACCGGCTGGGACTTCGCGCTAGTTTCGGCGGCGGCGGCGCGCCGGCTTGGGTGCTTTGGCCTGGGACAAATGGCGTAGCGGCAATCGGGTCGTCTCCTTGATGCGATCGAGCACGACGGATGAGCGAACATGGGCGACGCTCCGGTGCGGGAGAAAGACGTCATTGAGGATGCGTGCCAGCGATTTGAGGTCGGGCACGACCATCTTGACCAGATAGTCGGCTTCGCCGGTCAACGAAAACGCTTCCTGCACTTCCTCCATGCCGCGGATCAGTTTGCCGAAAGCCTGCGCGCTGTCGGCCGATTGCGTGGCCAAGCCGACTTGAACGAAAACGACCACGTCAAGGCCGACCGCCTGCCGCGCGACCGCGGCGTGATAGCCTTCGATGGTGCCCGCTTCTTCAAGCGCGGTACGACGCCGCGAACATTGCGAAGCCGACAAGCCGATCCGTTCAGCCAACTCGTTGTTGGTCAGCCGTCCGTCCGCCTGCAAAGCGTCCAGTAGCTTGAGATCAAAGTCATCCATGCATGGTTCTCGCGTACATCAGGCCTGAAATCGTAGATATCGTGCAAGATATGGCGTTTCAACTCGATATTTGCACGTCCTGTGAGGTGCGGATGCTGTATTTTTTCAAAGCGGGGTTGAGATAGTGGAGAATCTGTATGGGCCCGTTTCCGCACGAGGCGCCGCCGGCAAAAATCAGCGCGCAAAATCCTGTCGGTACTGACGGCTTCGAGTTCGTCGAGTTCGCTCATCCGCAGCCGGACAAGCTTGCGGCGGCTGTTTGAACGGATGGGCTATGCGCCGGTAGCAAGGCACCGGACCAAGGACGTCACGGTCTACCGCCAGGGCGATATCAATTACGTCCTCAACGCCGAGCCCGGCTCATTCGCCAGCCGGTTCGTTCTTGAGCACGGTCCCTGCGCCGCCTCGATGGCGTGGCGCGTAGTCGACGCCAAGCACGCTTTCGAACACGCGGTGAAACTCGGCGCCGAACCCTATGAAGGCGCCGACAAGACTTTGGCGGCTCCTGCCATAAAAGGAATTGGCGGCTCGCTTCTTTATTTTGTCGATCGTTATGGCGCCAAGGGTTCGCCCTACGCCGAGGAATTCGATTGGCTCGGCGCATCTGATGCCAAGCCGAAGGGTGTGGGCTTCTACTACCTCGACCATCTCACGCATAACGTGAAGCGCGGCAACATGGACAAGTGGTTCGGCTTCTACACCAAGCTGTTCAACTTCCACCAGATCCGTTTCTTCGACATCGAAGGAAAGCTCACCGGACTGTTCTCGCGCGCACTGACCAGCCCGTGCGGCCGCATTCGCATTCCGATCAACGAATCGGCTGACGAAAATTCGCAGATCGAAGAATATCTGCGCGAGTATAAAGGCGAAGGCATCCAGCATATTGCCGTCGGCACCGACGCGATCTACGACGCGACCGACGCGCTGGCCGCCAACGGCCTGCAGTTCATGCCCGGGCCGCCTGACGCCTATTACGAGAAGAGCTTTCTGCGGGTGCGCGGCCATAACGAGCCGATTGAGCGGATGAAGAAGCACGGCATCCTCATCGACGGCGAAGGCGTCGTCGACGGCGGCGCAACCAAAATTCTGCTTCAGGTGTTCTCCAAGACGGTCATCGGGCCGATCTTCTTCGAATTCATTCAACGAAAAGGCGATGACGGATTCGGCGAGGGTAATTTCAAGGCGCTGTTCGAATTTATCGAGGAAGATCAAATCCGCCGTGGCGTTCTGACGGCTTAAGCGCGCGCTTGCGGGAAGCAAAACATGGCATTGGGACAGACACAGCTGGCCGTCGCTGCGGACTCGAAAAATCGATACCGCGGAGCGCCCCGCAAGCCAGATTTCACGATCGACCAGAACTGGGCGTTTTATTCAGGTGCCGAACACCAGCGCTGGGATCGATTGTTCAAACGATCATGCGCGATCCTGAAAGACCGTGCCTGTGACGAGTTCATCACGGCGCTGGACAAGCTCAAGCTTTCCGAATTCGGGATTCCCGACATGGAGAGATTGAGCGATCGCCTGGAAAAGTTGACCGGCTGGCGCGTCGTTCCAGTGACCGAACTGGTGCCCGACGAGGTGTTCTTCGGCCATTTGGCCAATCGCCGCTTTCCGGCCGGGGCCTTCATTCGGCCGGAAGCGGAAATGGACTACCTGCAGGAACCGGACGTCTTCCACGACATTTTCGGTCACGTGCCGCTGTTGGCCGATCCGGTCTATGCCGATTTCATGCACGCCTACGGCAAGGGCGGACAGCGGGCGATCAAGCTCGGCGCATTGCCGCGATTGGCGCGCCTCTACTGGTATACGGTCGAGTTCGGCTTGGTGCGCTCGACGGAAGGCCTGCGCATTTTCGGCGCAGGCATCATGTCGTCTGCCACCGAAAGCGTGTTCGCGCTGGAGAGCAATTCGCCGAACCGGATCGCGTTTAATCTCGAGCGCGTCATGCGCACCAAATATCTGATCGACGATTTTCAGCAGACCTATTTCGTGATCGACAGCTTCGAAAAGCTTCTGGAAGCCTGCTATCAGGATTTTACGCCGCTTTATGAGCGCATCAGTGTCTTGCCCGACATCGAACCGCACGAAATCAAGGATGGCGATAGCGTTTTGACTGAAGGCACGCTGGCGTATTTTCGGAAGAATTCTCCGCGCGCCAGCGCCGCCTAGATCGCGGATAAATCTTTTAGCCGCCGTGCTCGGCCAGCACCGCTGCGAACTGCCGGGCGAAGGTGTGCGCATCGCCGGGCCAGCGTGCTGACACATAGTTTCCGTCGCGGACGACGAAGGCCGGGCGATCGTCGTCGAAGGTGTCGCGGACCATGCCGCTGGTCTTTTGACGGTAGTTGGGAGCGTCCGCGGGCACGTCGATGAAATCCTCCGGGCGAGCCAGAGCGCGCGTAACCTCCTGCTGCACCGACATGTAACCGGTTGGCTTGCCGGGTCCATCCTCGTAGGTGCGGTAGTAGTTCGGATCCCAGAAGCGAACTATTCGCCCAACTTGCCAGCCCGCTCGCTCCAGCGCCCAGGTGAGCGCCGTGGTCCGCCGGCCAAAGAGCACGGAATGGTTGCCATCCGCAGTGCGGCTTCGGGCGGCGAGCAGCACGCCGTGGCAAATGGCGGCGACCGGTAAATCGGCCGCAAAGAACTCGGCCACGAGTTTCTGCAAGTCGCTGCTTTCCAGATATTCGCGCATGCCACGCGCACGGTGGCCGCCGGGAAGGAGCAATCCGTCGAAGTCTTGCCGACGAGCCTGCGGCCACGCCAGCGGCGCCTTGTAGGCGGGGTCCTGTTCCATGGCGGCGTAGTCTCGCCGCGCGTCCGCGTTGGCCCGCATCAGCCGCCCGATCGCCGTGACGTGCTTCAACCCCGGCACGAAACCCCAGAAATCCAGGCCTTCGCCCGTAAGCATCATGTCATCCGCCCGGCCCGGGCGGCCGTCGGGCGTGGCGAATGCTACCGAATGGCCAAGCTTCTTCAGCACGCTCCAACTGACGGCGGCCTCGGTCGGATCGAAATCCCGGCTCGGGATCGGGATGAGCACCTTTGCCACATTCAATCTCCGGTGAGGTGCGCGGCGAACGGTGGCCTTGCGCGCGCCTTAGTGCTGCGCCACATGAATGAGCGGTGAGGCGAGAAATTCTATCCCCACAGCTCCATGCGTTCCAAGATGATGGCGAAAAGAATAGCCGCGAAACGGCCGGTCAAAAACGGGCCCGCCGCAGCAAAAACTGCGCTCGGCGCGCTGCCTGAGTGGAATCTGTCCGACCTTTATTCCGGGCTCGATGATCCGGCGATCAAGCGCGATCTCGAGCGCGCCGACGCCGACTGCATCGCATTTGAGAATGCTTACAAAGGCAAACTCGCCGACCTCGCACGTTCGCCGGAGGCTGGCTCGGCGCTTGCCGAGGCGGTGCGGGGTTACGAGGCGATCGATGATCTCATGGGGCGGCTTGCCTCTTATGCCGGGCTTATTCACTCCGGCAACACCGTCGATCCGGCGCGGACTAAATTCTACGGCGATGTGCAGGAGCGGCTCACGGCTGCTTCCACGCATCTCTTGTTCTTCTCCCTCGAGCTCAACCGTATCGATGACGCCCTGATCGAAGCGGCGATGACCAATCCGGCGCTCGGCCATTATCGGCCGTGGCTTGAGGATGTGCGCCGTTACCGGCCGTATCAGCTGGAAGATCGCGTCGAGCAGTTGTTCCACGAAAAATCGATGACGGCGTATTCCGCCTGGAATCGGGAATTCGATGCGACGATCGCCAATTTGCGTTTCAAGGTCCTGGGCAAGACGCTCGCCATTGAGCCGACGCTGAACTTGTTGCAGGACCGCTCAGGCGAAAAGCGCAAGGCTGCCTCGCAGGCGCTGGCGCACACGCTGAAAGATAACCTGCAGCACTTTGCGCTGATCACCAACACGCTGGCGAAAGACAAGGAAATCTCCGACCGCTGGCGCGGCTTCGCCGACATCGCCGACGATCGGCATTTGTCGAACCGGGTCGAGCGTGAAGTGGTCGATGCGCTGGTGGCCGCCGTGCGCGCCGCTTATCCGCGGCTGTCGCACCGCTATTACGCGCTGAAGGCGAAATGGTTCGGGAAAAAGCGGCTGCCGCACTGGGACCGCAACGCGCCGTTGCCGCAGGTGGCGCAGCGCACCATCGGCTGGACTGAGGCGCGCAACACCGTGTTGACGGCCTACGGCGCGTTCTCGCCAAAGATGGCGGAGATCGCGGAGCGCTTCTTTGACGAGCGCTGGATTGATGCGCCGGTGCGGCCCGGCAAGGCGCCGGGCGCTTTCGCGCATCCGACGGTGCCTTCGGCGCATCCCTACGTGCTGCTCAACTACCAGGGCAAGCCGCGCGACGTGATGACGCTGGCGCACGAACTGGGCCACGGCGTGCATCAAGTGCTGGCCGCGCCGAATGGCGCGCTCATGGCGCCGACGCCGCTTACGCTTGCCGAAACCGCCAGCGTGTTTGGCGAGATGCTGACGTTCAGGAAACTCCTCGCCGCAACGCGCGACGACAAAGAGCGCAAGGCGATGCTCGCCGCCAAAGTCGAGGATATGATCAACACCGTGGTGCGGCAGATCGCGTTCTACACTTTCGAGCGCGCGGTCCACACTGAACGCAAGAGCGGCGAGTTGACCGCCGAACGGATCAGCGAATTGTGGCTCTCAGTGCAGGGCGAAAGCCTCGGCCCCGCGATTGAGCTCAAGCCCGGCTATGAGACGTTCTGGGCGTACATTCCGCACTTCATCCATTCGCCGTTCTACGTTTACGCGTACGCGTTCGGCGATTGCCTGGTGAATTCGCTCTATGCGGTCTACGAACATGCAGCGGATGGTTTCGCCGAGCGCTACCTCGCAATGCTCTCCGCGGGCGGCACCAAGCATCACTCGGAGCTTCTGGCTCCATTCGGTCTCGATGCCCGCGATCCTACGTTCTGGCAGGGCGGCCTTGGCGTCATCGAGCGGATGATTGAGGAGCTGGAACGGCTGGGCTAGCGCGGCCTCCGCCGCGCCGGTTAAAACCCTGCGTCACTGTCCGGATCAATCGGTCGAACATCCGATCTGTCAAAATTTTGCGCAGGAACAGGATGAGGTGCGCGCCGCCTCCCGTTGCGTATCGTGTCCTGGGCCGCGCCGCCTGCACGGCGCGCAGGATGGTTTTGGCGACAACGTCAGGCGGTGATGCGAGGCTCGTTGTGTCAGCGCGTCTTGAGCATAGCGGCGTGTCGTTCGGCTTGGTCGGCATAGGGACCGTTGCCGGACACTTGCAGCAAGCCGTCGCGGGCGATGCCGGCCCATTCGGTGCGAATGGCGCCGGGCTCGATGATGATGACGTCGATGCCGAGACGCCCGACTTCCACGCGCAGGCAGTCGCTTAGTCCCTCCACCGCGAATTTGGTGGCGTGATACCATGCGCCGAGCGGTTCCCAGATTTTTCCGCCGATCGAAGTGACGTTGACAATCTTGCCGGACTTTTGCGCGCGCATGATCGGCAGGACCAACTGGCAAGCCGCGCTAGGCCGAAAACGTTGACCTCGAATTGCCGCCGCGCTTCGTCGAGCGGCACGTCTTCAAGCGCGCCGTAAGAGCCGTAGCCGGCGTTGTTGACCAGGACGTCGAGCCGGCCCGCCTGGGATTTGATTGTCTCGACGGCGCGGACGATCGAGGCGTCGTCGGTGAGATCGAGGGGTACAAGCGAGGCGCCGAGGCGCGGCGAGAGCCGCCATTCGGTCGAGCCGGCGCGCGCCGGCGAATACCTTATAGCCGGCCGCCAAAAGCCGCCGCGCGGTCGCTTCACCGATGCCGGAAGACGCGCCGGTGACAAATGCGATCTTATCCATTGACCTATCTCCAAAACCGATCGAGCATAGGTTCTAACCTTGGACCAAGGTCCATGGTCAAGGCTTAAATCGAGACCGGTTTGCGATGCTGATTTCCGAGTTTGCCCGGGCGACCGGACTGACGACCGACACGGTGCGCTTTTACGTCCGGCGCGGTCTGCTCAAGCCGCTAGCCGGCACTAAGGGCGGATCGAACCCCTATCAGATTTTCACGCAACGAGCACGTCCAAATGGCGCGAATGATCCATATGGGTCAGTCGCTCGGTTTTTCCCTGCGCGAGATCGAAGCTTTGAATGCCGAATACCAGACGCAGCGCATGACGGCGGCCCGCGGCGCCGAAATTCTGCGCCGGCAGCTCTTCCGGCTTGAGGAAAAGGCAGCGCACATCAATGCAATGATGAGCTACATCCGCGCCAAGGTGGCGTGGGTGGAAGGCGGCGAGAAAGGACCCGAGCCTAACTTCACCGATTACGCCGAGAGGGCTCGAAGGCCCGGCTCAACGCGCGTGCGCAAAGCCGAGCAGGCGGAAAGTTCGCACGTGAACAGTGATGTGATCCAAACCATCTCACATTTCGCGTCTGAGAACCTAAATCTTTACGTTCGCCTGGGCCGCCACAATTGCCTGTTTCATTGCGTGCCCCATCCTGCCAATGTGCTTGCAATAACATCGCTAACATGATGTGCCGTTCGACTCATGGCTGACCAGGAAAAGAACCGCTTCTCCGCTCGCGCTGCGCGCTATGCGCGTGTGGGCGCCAATGTCAGCGGCGTGGCGGCGCGCTACGCGGGCCGGCGGCTCCTTGGTGGCGCGCCCAATCGTGCCGGCGAAGCCTCCGCGCTCGCTTCCGCGCTCGGCAATCTGAAGGGTCCGCTGATGAAGGTCGCCCAGCTGCTGGCGACCATTCCCGATCTGTTGCCGCCGGAATACGCTACCGAATTGCAGAAGCTGCAAAGCGAAGCGCCGCCCATGGGCTGGGCTTTCGTCAAGCGGCGAATGATCGCCGAACTTGGTCCCGACTGGCAGAAGAAGTTCGCAAGCTTCGAGCACCATCCGGCCGCGGCGGCCTCGCTCGGCCAGGTGCATCGCGCTCGCTCGCTCGATGGCGCGGCGCTGGCCTGCAAGCTGCAATATCCCGACATGCAGTCGGCGGTCGAAGCCGACCTGCAGCAACTGCACTGGCTGCTCGCCATTCGGCAGCGCTTCAATACGGCAATCGACACCAGCGAGATCGGCAAGGAGA
This sequence comes from uncultured Alphaproteobacteria bacterium, assembly GCA_963826945.1. Taxonomy (GTDB): domain Bacteria; phylum Pseudomonadota; class Alphaproteobacteria; order Rhizobiales; family Xanthobacteraceae; genus BOG-931. The sequence goes on from CAWGYY010000006.1 coordinate 76,706, forward strand.
TTGGCGCGCGCGTGCGCGAGGAATTGGATTACCGGCGCGAAGCCAAGCACGTCGCACTTTATCGGACGCATGCTCGACGGCGTCGATATGGTTCGCGTGCCGCGCGCTTGGCCGGAACTGTCCACCGGGCGGTTGCTCACGCTCGACTGGCTCGAGGGCAGCCGTATGCTTGAGCACAAGAACGATCCGCTCGCCGCGCGGAACGCGGTTGCCACCGCCATGTTCACCGCCTGGTGGTTTCCGTTCAGCCGCTTCGGCGTCATCCACGGCGATCCGCATCTGGGGAATTACACGGTGTTCGAACGCAACGGCAAAGCCGCCGGCATCAATCTGCTCGATTACGGCTGCATCCGTATTTTTCCGCCGAAATTCGTCCGCGGCGTTGTCGATCTGTATAACGGGCTGCTGCGCGGCAACGACGATCTTGTCGTGCATGCCTACGAAACCTGGGGCTTCCGCAAGCTCTCCCGCGAACTCATCGACACGCTCAACATCTGGGCGCGCTTCATCTACGCGCCGCTCCTCGACGACCGCGTGCGCAGCATCGCCGACGGGGTAGCGCCCGGCGAATACGGCCGGCGCGAAGCCTTCCGCGTGCATCAAGCGCTCAAGCGCAAAGGCCCGGTGACAGTGCCGCGCGAATTCGTCTTTATGGATCGGGCGGCGATCGGATTGGGCGCGGTGTTTCTGCACCTGCGCGCCGAACTTAATTTTTATCGGCTGTTCAACGAAGCCATCGAACACTTTTCGATGGAGCGCGTCGCCAAGCGGCAGCATGCGGCGCTATCGGCGGCTGGATTGTTATAACTTTTGCCGGATGCGATCGCGTTTCCTGAAACTTGGGTGGCTCCAGCCGGTTGTTATGTAGATTGCTGACAGGATTTACGCGAGGCGCGCCCCCAACTCTGTTAGTTGCACCTTATAAGGACCTCCATGCAAAGAATTTGGGCGCGTAAATCAATTGCGGTATTAGAGGCCGAAGCCGAAGAACCGGAGGTGCAGGCGCTCACCACGCACAACGGCGTGCCGCTTAAACGCACCTTGTCGGCCGTCAATCTGGTAGCGCTCGGTATCGGCGCGATCATCGGCGCCGGCATATTCGTGCTCACCGGGCACGCCGCCGCGGCCAACGCCGGCCCGGCGATCACCCTGTCGTTCATCCTTGGCGCGTTCGCCTGCGCGTTCGCGGGTCTCTGCTACGCGGAAATGGCCTCGACCGTGCCGATCGCCGGCAGCGCCTACACCTATGCCTACGCGACCATGGGTGAGCTGATCGCCTGGATCATCGGCTGGGACCTGATCCTCGAATACGCGCTTGGCGCTGTTACAGTCGCGATCGGCTGGTCGGGCTATGTGGTCAGCTTTCTCAAGAACATCGGCATCGTCGTGCCGCCGGCATTTGCCGGATCGCCGTTTTCCTACGACGCCGCCGAGCGCACGTGGCATGTGACCGGGGCATTGATCAATGTCCCGGCGATGCTCGTAATCGCCGGAGTTTCGGCCCTCCTGGTCGTCGGCGTCCATGAAACGGCGCGCGCCAATAGCGTTATCGTCGCGATCAAGCTCGTGATCATTTTGGTTTTCATCGTGGCGGCCGCGCCGTTCGTGAGCCTGGAACACTGGATAACCGCGAGCAACCCAGGCGGCGATTTCATCCCCCCGAATACTGGGCCCGGCCAATTCGGTTTGAGCGGCGTAATCCGCGGTGCAGCCGTCGTGTTCTTCGCCTACATCGGCTTCGACGCTGTTTCGACCGCGGCGCAGGAAGCCAAGAACCCCAAGCGCGACATGCCGATCGGCATTCTCGGATCGCTTGTCATTTGCACGATCCTCTACGTCGCGGTGGGCTTCGTGCTCACCGGCATCGTGCCCTACGACGAACTCAACGTGCCCGATCCGATCGCGGTCGGCATCGACGCCATAGGGCTGGCCGCGCTTTCGCCAATCCTGAAACTCGGCATCATCCTCGGCCTGACGTCGGTGATTCTGGTCATGCTGCTGGGACAGCCGCGGATTTTTTACTCGATGGCGCGCGACGGCCTGCTGCCGCGCGCGGCCGCGAAGGTGCACAGCCGGTTTCGCACTCCCTATGTGACGACAATCGTCACCGGCGTGATCGTGATGGTCCTCGCCGGCCTGCTGCCAATCGGCCTTGTCGGCGAGCTGGTGAGCATCGGCACGCTGTTCGCGTTCGCCATCGTCTGCGTCGGCGTGCTGGTGCTGCGTATCAGGGATCCTGGGCTATTTCGTCCCTTTCGGACGCCGGGGGTTTACGTCATCGCCCCGCTGGGCGCTGCGTCATCGCTGTTCCTGATGTTCGGATTGCCGCTCGACACCTGGCTACGCTTTGCCGGGTGGCTTGTGATCGGGCTTTTGATCTATGCCCTTTACGGTATCAGGCACAGCCACCTGCAAGGGAAAGCCGGAACCACATCCCGCGCTTAGGCGCGCTGCCTTCCCGGCAATGAGGCGTCGTGGTAGCAGGGCGTCAGTTCTCGGGATCGGCTGATGATAAATTCGATCTTCACGACTGGAAGTACTGCGGCGGCGATTCCGATTTGGTTCGTCAATGCCGCGAACTATGCGGAAGTGCGTGAACAGCTTGGCGCCTCGGCGCGCGCGTTCGCAGACGCAGCGAACTACGAGCCAAAATCCGGCCGTCATCTCATGTTGCCGGGAGACAAAGGACTTGGTGGAATCCTGTTCGGGATCGAGGCGGCGACTGACGCCAAGGACCCGTTTCTTCCCGGAACCCTGTCCCAGCTTCTTCCCAGCGGCGTTTACCGGTTTGCCAACGATCCGCACGACGCGCGGCTCGCGGCACTCGCCTTCGCGCTCGGTTCCTATCGCTTCACGCGCTACCGCAAGGCCGAAGGCCACCAAACCAAGCTCGATCTGCCGCAGAGCATTGACCGTGAGGATCTCGACCGCGTCGTCGAAGCCGTGGCGCTGGCGCGCGATCTTATCAACACACCGGCCAACGATATGGGCCCGGCGGAACTTGAAGAGGCGGCAAGGGTACTGGCCTTGCGCCACGAAGCGGAGATCAAGGTTACAGTCGGTGACGATCTTTTGGCCGCGAATTTTCCGCTTATTCATGCCGTTGGGCGCGCCTCCGAGCGGGCGCCACGGCTGATCGAGCTGAAATGGGGCGACGCCGGTTATCCGCGCGTTGCGCTTGTCGGCAAAGGCGTCTGCTTTGATACCGGTGGCCTCGACATCAAGCCGGAATCGTCGATGCTCAACATGAAGAAGGACATGGGCGGTGCGGCGACGGCGCTGGCGCTGGCACACATGATCATGTCGCGCAATCTGAAAGTTCGGCTCACTGTACTGATCCCCGCTGTAGAGAACGCGATCTCCGGTGCCGCATTCCGGCCCCGCGATATTTACACCTCGCGCAAAGGTATCACCGTCGAGATCGGCAATACCGACGCCGAGGGCCGCCTTGTCCTCGCCGACGCGCTCGCGCTCGCCGATGAGAACAAACCCGAACTGATCGCCGATTTCGCCACGCTTACCGGCGCGGCGCGGGTCGCGCTTGGTCCGGACGTGCCGGCCTTTTTCACCGATGACGATGCGCTGGCCGATGGACTGATGGGTCATGCCGCCAGCGAGAACGATCCGCTGTGGCGGCTGCCGCTGTGGCGCCCTTACGAGGCGATGCTCGAGTCCAAAGTTGCGGACATCAACAACGTAGGCAGTAGCGGCCAGGCCGGCGCCATCACCGCGGCCTTGTTCATGCGCCGCTTTGTCACTGCCAAGTCGTGGCTGCACTTCGATTTGTTCGCCTGGACGCCGACGGCTAAGCCGGGCCGGCCCGAAGGCGGCGAATGTCAGGCCGCGCGCGCTCTCTATGCATTGCTCGTCGAGCGCTACGGCTGAACCGGCAAAGCGATGCGCGCCTTCGATCCTCGCGTCACGCCGGCCCGTGCCGATCTCGCGGCGAGAGAGCTTGAGGGCAAAGTGGCGGCGGCGCGTTACGTCGAAGGCCGCCTCTATGAAGTGATCGAACCGCAGGCGCCGCTGCGAGACGAGCCAAGGCCCGACGCGCCGCTCGCGACCGAGGCGCTCAAGGGCGAACGTGTCCGGATCTTCGACATGAATGCCGAAGGCTGGGCCTGGGGCCAGCTCGCCGCCGACGGCTATGTCGGCTGGCTGCCGGCCAACGCGCTGGCGCCGCCCGGCCCGCCGCCGACGCACAAAGTCGCCGCGCTGCGGACACTTGTGTTTCCCGGCCCTTCGATCAAGTTGCCGCCCATCGAAGCGCTGCCGCTTGGCGCCCTTCTGGCCGTCGCGCGTGTTGCAGACCGAATGGCAGTTACATCAGCGGGCGGCTACGTTCCAGCCGCGCATCTTGCCCCGGTCGGACATTATGAAACCGATTTCGTCGCCGTTGCCGAGCGCTTCGTCGGCGTGCCTTATCTGTGGGGCGGAAAGACAATGCTCGGTCTCGACTGCTCTGGCCTGGTCCAGGTCGCGCTGACGGCCTGCGGGATTTCGTGCCCGCGCGACAGCGACATGCAGGAAGCCGCTTTGGGTGTTCCGCTCAAGCACGCCGCCCGACTAGCCGATCTGAAACGCGGTGATCTCATCTTCTGGAAAGGCCATGTTGGGATCGTAAGCGATCCGGCGACGCTCATTCACGCCAACGCGTTTCACATGGCGGTAACCATCGAACCGATTGCCGACGCCGTCGAACGTATCGCCAGTACGGGCAGTGACGTCACAAGTGTGCGGCGACTTGCGCGGTAAGACGTAGCGCGCCGTGACGATGTGATCTAATCTGAAATCGCCGACCCGGATCATTAAACCGCGGAGCAGAGGCGATGACGAGCCCAGATCACGATCCGCACGCCGCACCAATCAGCGTCCCGCAGGTCAGCCCGACGCATCGTGCGGCGCACTTGAGCTTTTGGATCAGGGAACTGCCCTTCACGGTGGTGTTGATCCTCACGATCGCCGGCGTTGCGTACACGAGTTTTTCAAAGCAGCCGATCGTCATGCTTTGGGAGATTCTCGCGCCGATCATCGCGCTGATCTGCGTCGGCGCCGGCTGGCAGGAGGCTGCCGATAAAACCGGACGTTTGCGGCTTGTCGTAACGCAGGTGCTGCACTGGTGCGCCTTTCTACTGGTCATGAACATGCTGTTGCTGACCAGCGTGCAGAGGATTTTCACCGCGCAAACAACGGCGCTCGCGATCTTCACGTTGCTGGCGCTCGGCACTTTTACCGCCGGTGTGCAGGTTCTGTCCTGGCAAGTCGGCCTTCTTGGCTTGATCATGGCCCTTGGCGTACCGGCGATCGCCTGGATCGAAAATTCGGCTTTGCTCGTCGTACTCATCGCCGGCGCGGTGATTGGGATCGGCGCGGTGGTGTGGTGGCACCTCCGCGAACGACGCGTCGGCGCGGCTTGACGCGTCGCGACCAATTCCTGCAGTGGGACAAATTTCAAACTGGCAACGGTCGGTCGAAGTTGGGCAGGCGCGTCTCGCCCGGCGCGCTTGCCTTCCCACGGCGGCCGTATAACCTGTCGCCGTAAATCTGGGTCGCTTACACCGCGACCAAACAATGCAAAAGGGGGAGGGGAGATCATGAAAAGAGCATCCATGGCTATCGCCGTTGCGGCGGTTGCCGCTATCGCCGGGGCGACAATTCCGCTGCCGAGCGCTCGGGCCGAGTCGCCGGTCGAACGGGGCGCATACCTGGTCGTCATTGCCGGTTGCAACGACTGCCATACGCCGGGATTTTTCTTCGGCAAGCCTGACAAAGATAAATTTCTCGGCGGATCGGATGTAGGCTTCGAAATTCCGGGCCTCGGCGTATTCAATGGCAGAAACATCACGCCGGATAAGGAAACGGGCCTCGGCTCGTGGACCGACGAACAAATCGCTGCGGCGATCACGACCGGAAAGCGCCCTGACGGCCGCCAATTGGCGCCCATCATGAACTACGCCGCATTTACACACATGACGAAAGAGGATGTGGCGGCGGTCGTGGCGTATCTTCGCAGCATACCCCCGGTCCATAACAAGGTGCCGGGACCGTTCAAGCCGGGCGAAAAGGTTTCGATCTTCACATTCCGAATTGAGCCGCCTGGACAGACGGCCGCCGAAGCGCCGAAGTAAAGCGAACTCTCATGATCGACAAGTCGGGAGCACGACGCTCCCGATTTCACTGTGCGACGACCCCCGTAGGCGCCGTTTCAAGATTGAACGCGGCGGCGAACAGTGCGCGCGTGTAATCGGTCTTGGGATTCTTGAAAAGATCGGCGGCGGCGCCGGCCTCTACGACCTTGCCCTGCCGCATCACCAAAAGGCGGCTCGCCAGCGCGGCAACCACGCGCAGGTCGTGCGAGATGAAGAGATAAGTGAGGTTGCGCCGCTTCTGCAGATCGCGCAGCAGATCGACCATCTGCGACTGGATCAGCATGTCGAGCGCGCTGGTCGGCTCGTCGAGCACAACGAATGTCGGCTCCAGTACGATCGCGCGCGCGACCGCAATCCGCTGCCGCTGGCCGCCGGAGAACTCATGCGGAAAGCGAAAGCGGGTGGCTGGATCAAGGCCGACATCGCCGAGCGCCTGCACGACCCGCGCGTCGCGCTCGCGTTCCGGCATGTTCGGAAAATGTACCTCGAGCCCCTCCTTGATGATATCGGCGATCGACAGCCGCGGTGAAAGCGACCCGTAGGGGTCCTGGAAAACGATCTGCATGTCGCGGCGGAATGGCCGCATTTGCTTGAAGCGAAGGCCCTGAAGCTGGTTGCCCATGAACACGATCGGGCCGTCGGAGGAGATGAGGCGAAGGAGAGCAAGGCCGAGCGTCGTCTTGCCGGAGCCGGATTCGCCGACCACGCCGAGCGTCTCGCCCTTGCGCAGATCGACCGTAACGCCGTCGACCGCTTTGATGTGCCCGACAACTTTGCGCAGCACGCCGCGCTTGATCGGGAACCAGACTTTTAGATCGTCGGCCTGCAAAATCATTGGCGCATCGGGCTGGGGTGGGGCCGGGTCCGGCTTCGGCTCGGCGGCAAGAAGCGCGCGCGTATAAGGGTGAGCGGGCGCGGCAAAGACCCGTTCGACGGTGCCTTGTTCGACGATCTTGCCTTCCTTCATTACGCAGACCTTTTGCGCGATCTTGCGCACGATGCCGAGGTCGTGGGTGATAAACAGAAGCGACATCCCGAGCCGTTTCTGGATGTCCTGCAGAAGCTCGATGATCTGCGCCTGCACGGTAACGTCGAGCGCGGTGGTCGGCTCGTCGGCGATCAGCAGATCAGGTTCATTGGCGAGCGCCATGGCGATCATGACGCGCTGGCGCTGGCCGCCGGACAGCTGATGCGGATAGCTGCCGAGCCGGCTTTGCGGGTCGGGAATGCCGACCTGAGTGAGCACCTCGATCGTACGTGCACGCGCGGCAGCGCCAGTAAGCCCGCGGTGCAAGAGCAGAATCTCGCCAATCTGCTTATCGATGGTGTGCAGCGGATTGAGCGAGGTCATCGGCTCCTGGAAAACGATGGTGATGTCGTCGCCGCGCACGCGGCGCATGTCGCGCTCGGAGAGCGGGAGCAGGTCGCGGCCATTGAAAGCAATGGCGCCCGATGGATGCGATGCCGTCGGGTAGGGCAGAAGCTTTAAGATCGACAGCGCGGTCACCGATTTGCCGGAGCCGGATTCGCCGACCAGCGCCATCGTCTCGCCCTTGGCGATGTCGAAGGAAACGCGGTCGACGGCCAGCGTCTCATGTCCGCCGGCGCGGAAGGCGACGGAGAGGTCGCGGATGGAGAGGAGAGGGGCGGCGGTCATCGGAACGTCTTTCGCGGATCAAAGGCGTCACGCACCGCTTCGCCGATGAAGATGAGCAGCGACAGCATGAGGGCGACGGTGCAGAAACCGGTCAACCCGAGCCACGGCGCCTGCACATTGGCCTTGCCCTGGGACAGGAGTTCGCCGAGCGAAGGCGAGCCGGGTGGCAGGCCGAAGCCGAGGAAATCGAGCGCGGTCAGCGTCATCACCGACGACGACATGATGAACGGCAGGAACGTCAGGGTCGCGACCATGGCGTTCGGCAACAGGTGGCGGAACATGATGACGGCGTTCGACACGCCGAGCGCGCGCGCCGCGATGATGTATTCGAAGTTGCGGCCGCGCAGGAATTCGGCACGAACCAGGCCGACGAGCCGCACCCACGAGAACAGCAGCAGTATTCCGAGCAGCACAAAGAAGCCGGGCACCAGCACCGAGGAGATGATGAGGAGCAGATAAAGCTCCGGCACCGAGGTCCAGATTTCGATGAATCTCTGGAACAAAAGATCGGTCCAGCCGCCGAAATAACCTTGCACGGCGCCGGCGGCGACGCCGATGATCGAGGAAACAATTGTCAGAATGAGGCCGAACAGGACCGAGATGCGGAAACCATAGATCAGGCGCGCCAGCACATCGCGGCCCTCGTCGTCGGTGCCGAGCCAGTTGTATTCAAGATCGCTGCAGCTCTTGAGGCCCTTGCGCTGAAGCACCGATTTGCATTCCGCTTCGGTGAGCATCCAGGTCGGTTTCGACGGCGCCGGAGTCGGCAGATCGAGGTTGTGCGTATCGTAGGAATAGCGGATCGGCGGCCAGATCATCGTGCCGCCTTTGTCGGCAATCAGTTTCTGCAAATACGGATCGCGGTAGTCGGCCGCAGTCTCGAAGTCGCCGCCGAAGGTGGTTTCCGGATATGTGAAAACAACCGGAAAATAAGACTTGCCAGCGTAGCTGATATAGAGCGGTTTGTCGTTGGCGATGAATTCGGCAAACAGGGTAACGACGAAAAGAACGAGGAAAATCCACAACGACCAGTAGCCGCGGCGATTGGTCTTGAAATTCTGCCACCGCCGTTTGTTGATCGGCGACAGCGCAAATCGCCGCGGCATGGGGGTGGGGCCCAGCGGTCCGGCCGGCTCGAGATCCGGCATGAGCCCCGGCGCTTCGAGCCGCCGTGCTTCAGGGTGTCTCGATGACGTTGTCGGCGCGGGTCTTGTCGTCCACCTCACACCTCTCGCGTCTCGAAATCGATGCGCGGATCGATCCAGGTGTAGGTCAGATCAGAAATCAGGTTCACGACGAGGCCGACGAGGGCGAAGATATAGAGATTGGCGAATACGACCGGATAATCGCGATTAAGCACGCTCTCGAAGCTTAACAGCCCGAGGCCGTCGAGCGAGAATATGGTCTCGATCAACAGCGAGCCGGCGAAGAAGGCGCTGACGAACGCGCTCGGAAAGCCGGCGATGACGAGCAGCATCGCGTTGCGAAAAATGTGGCCGTAAAGCACTTGCCGCTCGGAGCAGCCTTTGGCGCGCGCGGTGAGGACGTATTGTTTGCGCAATTCCTCCAGAAACGAGTTCTTGGTCAGGAGCGTCATGGTGGCAAAGGCGGCAAGCCCCATGGAGACGATCGGCAACGTCAGGTGCCAGAAATAGTCGAGAATCTTGTGCCACCAGGTGAACTGCTCCCAGCCGTCGGAGGTGAGCCCGCGCAGCGGAAAGATGCTAAAGAACGAGCCGCCCGCGAACAGGATGATGAGTAGAATCGCAAACAGAAATCCCGGGATGGCATAGCCGACGATAATGACGCCCGAGGTCCACACGTCGAATTGCGAGCCGTCGCGCACCGCCTTGCGGATGCCGAGCGGGATCGAGATCAGATAGCTCAGAAGCGTCATCCAGATGCCGAGCGAGATCGAAACCGGCAGTTTCTCCTTGATCAGTTCCAGCACGCTCACGTCGCGGAAGTAGCTCTTGCCGAAGTCGAAGCGCAGGTAGTTCCAGAGCATGAGAAAAAAGCGCTCGTAGGCCGGCTTGTCGAAGCCGAACTGCTTCTCAAGGCTTTTGATGAATTCGGGATCGAGCCCCTGTGCACCACGATATTTGGCGTTGATATCGAGCTGCCCGCCCGGCTGCGGCGCCCCGCGCGCGCCGAAGTCGCCGCCGGCGGAGCCGGAAATGCGCGAGGTCGCCCCGGTGTCGTTTCCGGACAGCTGGGCGATGACGCGTTCGACCGGCCCGCCGGGCGCGAACTGAACCACGACGAACGATACCAGCATGATCCCGAAGACGGTCGGGATCATGAAGAGAAGGCGGCGGACGATGTAGGCGGTCATGCGTGCAATCCCATCGTCATCCTGAGGTGCCCGCGCACAGCGCGGGCCTCGAGGGACGCTGCTCGAGCTGGGTCGGTATCCTTCGGGGCTCGCTCCACTCGCACCTCAGGACCACGGAACAACAACTTTGCACGGGAAATGTGCCGTATACCACGTCCTGACTAACCCGCCCGCTGGATTTTCGCTGCCTTGCTTGGGTCATACCACCAGGTCTCCGGAATGCCGCGGAAATAGCGCGGTTGCGCGGCCGGCCGGCCGAAGACATCCCAATATGCGATCCAGTGCGAGGGCTTATACCAGTGGGGAATCCAGTAGCGCCCGGCGCGGATTACGCGGTCGAGCGCGCGGCAGGCGGTCGTCAGCGCGGGCCGCGTCGGCGCCGCAATGATGCTGTCAATCAGCGCGTCGATAGCCGGATCGGCAATGCCGGCGAGATTGTTTGAGCCCTTCAACGCCGCCGCCTGCGAAGAAAAGAATGAGCGCAGTGAATCGCCGGGGGTCGCCGAAAAGCCGAACCGGTCGACGGTGATATCGAAATCGAAGCCATCGCGGCGCGCGCGGTATTGCACCGGATCGACAATGCGCAACGAAGCGTCGATACCGAGCACGCCGAGATTTTTGATGAACGGCATATGATGCGGCTCGAAAGTCGGCTCGTCGATCAAGAATTCGATCGTAATCGGCTCGCCATTTGGCAGGACGCGCTTGCCGCCGGCGACGGCGCAGCCGGCCTCCTTGAGAAGCTGCGAGGCTTTGCGCAACAGCGTGCGGTCCGCCCCGGAGCCGTCCGAGACCGGCGGCAAGTAGGGCTCGCCGAAAACTTCGTCCGACACGCGCCCGCGGAATGGCTCGAGGAGTGCAAGCTCTTCCGGAGTCGGCATACCCTTCGCCATCATGTCCGAATTCTGAAATACCGAAACCGTGCGCTGGTAAGACCCATACATGATGGCCTTGTTGGTCCATTCGAAATCGAAAGCGTCGCAGAGCGCCTCGCGCAGCCGCGGGTCGGCAAACTTCGCCCGCCGCGTGTTGATGAACCAACCCTGCGCACCGGACGGCGTCTCGTCGGCTAGCACATCCTTTTTGACCCGGCCGTCCTTCACCGCGGGAAAATCGTAGCGCGTCGCCCAGGTGCGCGAGGTAAACTCCTCGCGAAAGAGGTAATTCGCGGCAGTAAAGCCTTCGAAACCGACGGTGCGGTCGCGATAATATTCGAAGCGTACGATATCGAAATTGTTCAGGCCGCGGGCGACCGGCAAATCGGCGCCCCACCAATCACTTATCCGCTCGTATTCGATAAAGCGGCCGGCATCGAAGCGGCCGACCTTGTACGCACCGGAGCCGAGCGGAACGTCGAGCGTCGATTCGTCGAACGGCTTCGTCGCGTAATAGGCGCGCGAAAAGATCGGCAGCCCGGCGACGAACAGCGGCACGTCGCGCGCGCGTTTCGGTGCGAATTTCGCGACGACGCTCACCTCGTCGTTGGCCGTGGCGCCGGCGAAATCGCGTAACGACTGGGTGATGAGCGGATGGCCTTTCTTCTTGAGGAGATTGAGCGAGAACGCGACATCATGGGCGGTGAGCCGCGAGCCGTCGTGGAATTTGGCCTCCGGGCGGATGAAAAACTCGTAGGCGAGACCGTCGGCCGAACGGCGCACCTTGGCTGCGGCGAGGCCGTACATGGCATCGGGCTCGTCGCCGGAGCGCGCCATCAGTGTGGCGAAGGTCAGCTCCATCCCTTGCGCCGCGTCGCCCTTGAGGATGTAGCTGTTGAGCGAGTTGAAAGTGAGAAAATTCTGATTGAATTGCCGATCCGGCCCGATCTGCGAAAAGGTGCCGCCCTTCGGCGCATGCGGATCGACGTAGCGGAAATGCTGAAAGTCGGCCGGATAAGCAAGATCGCCGAAGGCCGACATGCCGTGGGATTCGATCTCTCCATCGTCGGCGCGCGCAGGCGCATCTGCGCGGGCCGCGACGGCAACACTCGCGGCTAGCAACAGGACGCGTCGGCGTGTCGGGTAATTCATATGACAGCGGCGCGTCGGCGTTGCGCCCTCTCCCCTTGCGGGAGAGCGGCCGCGCCGCGTTTCAACAACAAGAATGGGTGAGGGGTCGGGGCCGCAACCCCTCACCCAACTGTGTCTGTTGAGCCTCCGGTCGAGCCCTCTCCCGCAAGCGGAGATGGCGCACATACCGGCGCCAGATCGCACGAGCATCAAGACCGGCTTCCCGTCTTCGCCGCTTTTTCGGCGTCCCACCACCAGACGGTGGGGAATGCCGACGTGCCGTATTTCGGCAACGGGGCGGGATGTCCGAAGCGGTCCCAACGCGCGCTGCGCACTTTGCCGTAATACCATTGCGGCACGACGTAATGGTTCCAGAGCAGCACGCGGTCGAGCGCCTTGGTGGCGGCGACGAGATCGGGCCGGTTTTTGGCGAAGATCACCTGATCGATCATGGCGTCGACGGCCGGGTTTTTGATGCCGATCAGGTTGAGTGAACCCGGCTGATCGGCGGCTTGCGAGCCCCAATAGCCGCGCTGCTCGTTGCCGGGTGAGAGCGATTCGCCCCAGGAATTTGTAACAACATCGAAGTCCCAGTTTCGCAACCGGTTCTCATATTGCGACGCATCGACGACGCGGACTGACACCGTGACCCCGAGCCGATCGAGCGACGGTTTGTAGAACAAAAACACGCGCTCGAAGCTCGGATCCTCGGCCAGGAACTCCACCACATAAGGCTCGCCGGTTTTGCTGTTGACCAGCCGTTCGTTGCGCACTTCGTAGCCGGCCTCCTTGAACAACCGTACCGCTTCGCGCAGGTTGGCTCGCACCGCCTGCGGATTGCCGCCGACCGGATTGGAATAAGCGGTGGTAAAAAGCTCGGCGGGGACCTTATCGCGCACCGTTTGCAATATTTCGAGCTCGCGCCCTTCCGGCAATCCGGTTGAGGCAAGCTCGGTGCCTTCGAAATAGCTCTTGATGCGCTTATACTGACCGAAGAAAATCTGCTTGTTCATCTCCTCGAAATCGAACGCGAAATTGAACGCCAGCCGCACGCGCGGGTCCTGGAATTTGGCGCGGCGGATGTTGAAGGCGAAGGCCTGCATCACGCCGAAATTGTTGATGGGAAATTCTTCGAGGACGACGCGCTTGTCGCTGACTGCGGGAAAATCGTAGGCGGTGGCCCAGTTTTTGGCGCTGTTCTCGGTGCGCCAATCGACGGTGTCAGCTTTGAACGCCTCGAGGGCAACCGTCGTGTCGCGAAAATACTCGAAGCGCAGCTCATCGAAATTGTCGCGACCGACCATGACGTTGAGCTTGTCGCCCCAATAGTCCTTCACGCGCTCGTAGACGATGTTGCGGCCGGGCGAAAATTCCTTGATGCGATAGGAACCGCTGCCAAGGGGTGGCTCGAGCGTGGTCGAGCCGATGTCGCGCTTGTTGCCGTTCTTGTCGGTGCCTTCCCACCAATGCTGCGGCAGGATGGTAAGCTGGCCAACGATCTGGGGCAGCTCGCGATTGCCCGGCGTGTCGAATGTAAACGTGAGCTCGCGATCGCCGGTTTTTTCGACCTTCACGACATGGCGATAGTAGGCGGCAAGCTGCGGGCTGTATTTCCTAAAGGCGTTGAACGAAAAAATCACGTCGTCGGGCGTCACCGGTTTGCCGTCGTGCCACTTCGCTTCGGCGCGCAAACGATAGGAGGCCGCGGAGAAGTCGTCCGGATAGCTCACGGCTTCGGCGATCAGCCCGTATTCGGTGGACACCTCGTCCAGCGCCGGGGTCAGGAGCGTCTCGTAGATGTAGTCGATCCCGGTTGCCAGCGCGCCTTTGACGCCGGCGACCGTGACGTTGAAATTGTCGTAGGTGCCGATTGCAATTTGTCGGACTGCGCCGCCTTTGGGCGCGCTGGCGTTAACGTAGTCAAACTGTTTGAAGCTGGGCGGATATTTCAGGTCGCCGAACAGCGACAGGCCGTGCCGCCAGACTTTGTCCTGGGCATGTGCGGGATCGGATCCCAAACGGGACCGGGAGCCGTGGCGCCACAACGGCGACCAGGGCCGACGTCAAAAGCGTTCTGCGGTTCACTTAAATGCTCCAACATAATTCGCGCGGCGCAAATAACGCGACTAATTGGGCTGATTATGTACTTTTCGATTGCGGCGCCAGCGTGCCGGCGCAGCACCGCGACACAATGGACTTCACATCCCCGTGCGCTTACGGGGCAAAAGCGTGATTGGTTACTTCTTCGGCTCGGCCGGTGCCGGCTGGTTTTGCGCGGTCGGAAGCGGCTGCGGATTCTTCGACAGCGTATTGAGGTAGGCAATGATGTCGGCGCGCTGCTTCTCGTTCGGCATGCCGGCGAACGTCATGGCGGTGCCCGGGGCGTCGGCGCGCGGGTCCGTCAGCCATTTGTTCAGGGCATCGAAGGTCCAGTTGCCGCCCAGCTTTTTCAACGCGTCCGTGTAGTGGAAGCTGGCCACCGACGCGACCGGCCGTCCGACGACCCCATAGAGATCAGGACCGACCTTGGGACCCTGGCCTTCCTGCAGGTTGTGGCAAATCTGGCACTGCTTGGCGAGCTGCGCGCCATGTTCGACGGACGCGCTCGCCAGCAGGTTTTCGATCGGCTGCGCGGCGGGTGCGGCTTCGGCCTTGCCCTGGCCGGGTTGCTCTTCCTTCACCGCGATCTCGTAGCCGGGCTTCTCCGGCACCGGCGGGGTGAAGATCGCGCCCGAGGCGATGTGTACGGCGAGGAGGAACAGGCAGGTCCCAAGCAGCGCGCCGAGAATTTTGTTGATTTCGAACGAATTCATCGCGCAATGGCTCCGCGGGAGCAGTGGAGGGGCGGGCGCAGAGATAGCCGGTTTGCCGCGCGTTTTGCAACCCGTATAACTGGGCCGGCGCGGGCTGGACGATGGCTGACGTTCTCATTCTCATTCCCGCCCGCATGGCCGCGACAAGGCTGCCGGGCAAGCCGCTGGCGGATATTGCCGGCTTACCGATGATCGTCCATGTGCTGCGCCGCGCCGAGGCCGCTGCTGTCGGGCCGGTCGTGGTTGCGACCGATTCGCCGCAGATCGCGACGGCTGTGGAAAACGCTGGCGGCCGCAGCGTCATGACCGGCGCCGGTCATGCTTCGGGCTCCGACCGCATTTTCGAGGCGCTCGGCAAGCTCGATCCGAATGGCAGGGCGGCGATTGTGGTCAATGTGCAAGGCGATCTGCCGACGCTGGAGCCGTCCACGATCGCTGCCGCAGTCCGTTTGCTGGCGGATCAATCGGTCGACATCGGAACCGCCGCGGCGGAGATTACGCGGGCCGAAGAGCGCGATAACCCCGCCGTGGTCAAGGTCGTGGGCACGCCGGTCGCGCCGGGAAGGCTCCGCGCGCTCTATTTCACGCGCGCCACCGCCCCTTACGGCGACGGGCCGCTTTATCATCACATCGGCCTTTACGCCTTCCGGCGCGCCGCCCTCGAGCGCTTCGTGGCGTTGCCGCCGTCGCCGTTGGAGAAACGGGAAAAGCTCGAGCAATTGCGGGCGCATCGAAGCCGGCATGCGCATCGACGTCGCGATCGTGGACGCAGCCCCGCTCGGCGTCGATACGCCGGACGATTTGGCGCGCGCGCGCGTCGTGCTATCGGGTCGCTCATGAAGCAACGAAAAAGAATCGCATTCCAGGGCGAGCCCGGCGCCAATTCGCACATCGCCTGCGACGAAGCCTATCCGGGCTACGAACCGCTGCCTTGTCCGACCTTCGAAGATGCCTTCGCCGCGGTGCGCACCGGCAGGGCCAAGCTTGGCATGATCCCGATCGACAATTCGGTTGCCGGCCGCGTTGCCGATATTCATCACCTGATGCCGCGGTCGGGACTGCACATCGTGGGCGAATGGTTTTTGCCGGTGCAGCACCAACTTATGGCGCCCAGGGGCGCTACGCTCCGAACCATCAAGACCGTCGAAAGCCACGTCCATGCGCTCGGGCAGTGCCGCAACATCATCCGCAAGCTCCGCGTCAAGGCGGTGGTCGCGGCCGATACCGCCGGCGCCGCGCGCGAAGTTGCGGAAGCCGGGGACATTTCGCGCGCCGCGCTGGCGACCAGGCTCGCGGCGAAGATTTACGGCCTGCAAATCCTGAAAAAAGACGTCGCCGACGCCAAGCACAACACAACGCGCTTCGTCGTGCTCGCGCGCGAACCCAAATGGGCAAGCCGCAAGGAACAGCGCGTGATGACCACGTTCGTGTTCGAGGTGCGCAATATCCCGGCCGCGCTCTATAAGGCCTTGGGCGGCTTTGCCACCAACGGCGTCAACATGACCAAGCTCGAGAGCTACATGGTGGACGGCAGCTTTGCCGCGACCCAATTCTACGCCGATGTGCAGGGTCATCCCAAGCACCGTGGGCTGGAACTGGCGCTCGAAGAGCTGGAGTTCGTCTCTCAGCCGAAGTCGCTGAAGATTCTCGGCGTTTACCCGGCGCACTCATTCCGCGAGACGTTAAAATAGAGCATAATGCCGTAGGGGGCCGCTGGCTTTCGAAAAACGCTCATGCTTAAGCGAAATCGGCAAACCCGTGTTCGCACGGCGCGCTCGGCAGAGGCTGAGGAATGCAGGCGATGAGTAACGAGGATGTCAAAGTCTGGCGGACGCTGCATTTGAAGTTCACGCTTCCGGGCGCTGAGTCCGAGCATCTTCTGGCGATGATGAGGGCTGCGGCGCCGTTCTATCAGCTGTTCGGCAACGCCAATTTTCGCTTGCTGCGCAATGCCGACGATCCGACCAAGTACATCCAGGTGATCGAATACGAGACCCCCGAAGCTTTTGAACTCAACCGGCAAACGCTGGCGAGCGACATGCGATTTCAAACCTTCATCCAGGCTTGGCGCGCGATGCTTCCCGGTGCGCTTGAAGTCGATGTCTATCAGGAAGTAACCGGGAAGAGCGATTAGATCGTCTGATTGTATTCGCCGACTTCCTTGTGCGTGCGCAGCACCGTGTCGACCGCCTGGAACATTTCGCGCATTCGCGCTTGCGAGGCAGGGCTCTCGACCACGACGACCAGTTCCGGCTTGTTCGATGAGGCCCGCACCAGACCCCAGGTGCCATCCTCGACCGTGACCCGCACGCCGTTGACGGTTACCAGATCGCGGATCGGCTGGCCCGCGACTTTGCCGCCTTTCTTCTGCTCCGCTTCGAAGTGTTTCACCACCGCATCGACCACGCCGTACTTCTCCTCGTCGGCGCAGTGTGGCGACATCGTCGGCGACGACCAGGTTTTCGGCAGCGCGTTTTTCAGATCGGCCATGGTCTTCCCAGGATTGCGGTCGAGCATATCGCAGACGGCCAACGCGAAGATCAGCCCGTCGTCGTAGCCGCGGCCGAACGGCTTGTTGAAGAAGAAGTGGCCGGATTTCTCGAAACCGGCGATGGCGCCGATCTCATTGACGCGGCGCTTCATGTAGGAATGGCCGGTCTTCCAGTAGTCGGTCTTGGCGCCATTCTTGATCAGGACCGGATCGGTGGCGAACAGCCCGGTGGATTTCACGTCGGCGACGAACAGCGCATTGGCGTGCTGCGCCGAAATATCGCGCGCCAGCATGACGCCGACCTTGTCGGCGAAGATCTCGTCGCCTTCGTTGTCGACCACGCCGCAACGGTCGCCGTCGCCGTCGAAGCCCAAAGCGACGTCGGCTTTGTGCGCCAGCACGGCGTCGCGCATGGCGTGCAGCATTTTCATGTCTTCGGTGTTCGGATTGTAATTCGGAAAGGTGTGGTCAAGCTCGCAATCGAGCGGGACGACTTCGCAGCCGACCGCTTCCAGCACCTGCGGGGCGAATGCTCCGGCTGTACCGTTGCCGCAGGCGCACACGACTTTCAGCCGCCGCTTGAGCTTCGGCCGCTTAGTCAGGTCGGCGATGTAGCGCGCCGGAAAATTCTCGACGAAGGTGTAGGCGCCGCCCTCCCGCATCTTGAAGCGGCCGCCAAGCACGATGTCTTTGAGGCGGCTCATCTCGTCGGGGCCGAAGGTAAGCGGTCGGTTGGCGCCCATCTTCACGCCGGTCCAGCCATTGTCGTTATGCGAAGCGGTAACCATGGCGACGCAGGGCACATCGAGATCGAATTGCGCGAAGTAGGCCATCGGCGTGACCGCGAGGCCGATGTCGTGCACCCGGCAGCCGGACGCGATCAGGCCGTTCGTCAGAGCCATTTTGATTGACGCCGAATAGGAACGGAAATCGTGGCCGGTGACGATCTTCGGCTCGCGGCCGAGTTCGTGGATGAGCGTGCCGAGGCCGAGCCCCAGTGCTTCGACGCCCATCAGGTTGATCTCGCTGCCGAACAGCCAGCGCGCGTCATATTCGCGAAATCCGGTGGCTTTCACCATCGGCTCCGACTCGTAAGCGTAAGTATTAGGTTTTAGCTGCGGTTTGGGCGTCGGGAACATCGGATCCTCGGAAATGTGCCTTTCCATATAGGTGCGAACGATGAATGGCGAGTGGCGAATGGTGTTTTAGTTATTGGCCACTCCGTCGCTTGGCCCGTCGCGTCGGCGGTGCGGTGAGCGGATTATCGGGCCAGGGATGCTTTGGATAACGCCCGCGCATCTCCGCGCGGACGGTCGCGTAGCTGCCGCGCCAGAAGCCGGGTAGATCGCGCGTCATCTGTACCGGACGGTGCGCTGGCGAAAGAAGCTCGACGAGCAGCGGGATTTTTCCAGCCGCGATGGCTGGATGGCGGTCGAGGCCGAACAGCTCCTGGACGCGGATTGCGATTTTCGGCCCCCCTTCGGCTTGGTAATCGATCGGCAGGCGCGAGCCGGTCGGCGCCTCGAAATGCGTCGGCGCTTCGACGGCGAGCCGGCGCTGCAAGGCGTAGGACAAGCGCGCGGTCAATGCGGCGGCAAATTCGTCGGTAGAAAGTTCGGCGAGCGAAGTCTTTCCCGCAAAGATCGCCGCCAGCCAGTCGACATCGGCGGCAAGTGCGGTGTCGGACAGATCAGGCCAATCGCTGCCTTCTGCGCGGCGCAGAAACAGCACCCGATCACGCCATTGCCGCAGCGCATTTGTCCAGGGCAGCCGATCCACACCAAGGCGCGCAACACCTTCGGCAAGGATACGCGCGGCGGCATCGTTTGCGACCGCTGGCAGCGGCTGTTCGCTGAGCGTGATCGCGCCGAGGCGCCGCAGCCGCCGCACGCGCAGGCTGGCGCTTGCCGGGTCGAACGCGACATCTTCGCTGGTGATGATACGGTCGGCGAAGCGCGCTTCGATTTCAGGGAGCGTGATCGGCGCCGCTAGCAAGATGCGGCCCGCGGTTGCGCTGCCGGTCAGCTCGGCCACCGCGAGATAAGGCTCGCGGGCGAGCGGCGAGGCAGGGTCAATCTGTGCACCGCGGCCATTAACCAAAAGAAATGCGCCCGTCGCGCCGCCGCGATTTTTGGCGATCCGCTCGGGATAGGCGAGGGCAAGGAGTGCACCGGCGCTGTTCTCTGCTCCCTGTTGAGGTGAGAGGTTAGAAGTAGGGCTCGCCATCTCCGCCCAGCGTTCCGCCATGGCGCGGGCTTCACGCGCGCGGGGCGAGCGGTCGCGGCGAAACGCATCAAGCCGATGGGTCAGGTCCACGTCATCGCTGGCGAGCCCGCGCTCGCCGATGAGGACTGCGATCTCGGCGGCGCGCAATGCTTCGACAAAGGCCCCGGCATCGACGACCATGCGCGCCAGCCGCGGCGGCAAAGGCAGCCGCCGCAGCTTTTGTCCCTCTTCGGTGAGGCGTCCGTCGCCGTCGATGGCATGGAGTTCAGTGAGCAGCGCTTTGGCTTCCGTAACCGCCGCCCGCGGCGGCGGATCGAGAAACGCAAGTTGCTCGGGACCGGAGCCCCAGGCGGCCAGATCGAGAGCGAAGCTCGAAAGATCGGCGGAAAGAATTTCCGGCCGTGAAAAAGCCTCGAGCGAAGCGGTCTGCGGCTCGTCCCAGAGCCGATAGCAGATGCCCGGTTCGGTGCGCCCGGCGCGGCCGCGGCGCTGATCCGCCGCGGCGCGGGAGACCCGCACGGTTTCGAGCCGTGTTACACCAACATCGGGCTCATAGCGCGGCACGCGGGCAAGTCCTGAGTCGATAACGATGCGCACGCCCTCAATGGTGATCGAAGTCTCGGCAATCGAAGTGGCAAGCACGATTTTCCGCCGGCCGGACGGGGCAGGGGCGATGGCGCGGTCCTGCTCGTCGCCAGCGAGCGCGCCATAGAGCGCGACGAGGTCCGTTGCGGCATCAAGGCGGCCCTCAAGTTGCGCCTGCGTGCGGCGGATTTCGGCGGCTCCCGGAAGGAACACAAGCACCGAACCTGGATCGGCGCGCATGGCCCGGACGATGGCGTCGGCCATTTGCGGTTCAATCGGCCGCGGGTCACGCGGCACATAGCGGGTCTCAACGTGAAACGCGCGGCCTTCGGAGGCGATTACCGGCGCGTCGCCGAGGAGCTTCGCCACCCGTGCGCCGTCCATCGTTGCCGACATCACAACGAGCCGCAGATCTTCGCGAAGTCCCTGTTGCACGTCGCGGGCGAGCGCAAGTCCAAGGTCGGCATCGAGCGAGCGCTCATGAAACTCGTCAAACAGGATAGCGGCGATCCCGTCGAGCATCGGGTCGTCGAGGATGAGCCGGGTGAAAACGCCTTCGGTGATAATTTCGATGCGCGTTTTGCGCGATATTTTGGAGCCAAAGCGCACCCGCAAGCCGACCGTATCGCCAACTCGTTCGCCGAGCGTTTTCGCCATCCGCTCGGCCGCGGCGCGGGCGGCAAGCCGGCGCGGCTCCAGCACCAGGATGCGGCGGCCTTGCGCCCACGGTTCGTCCGCGAGAATGAGCGGCACCCGCGTCGTCTTGCCGGCGCCGGGCGGCGCGACCAGAACGGCCGTATTGCGCGCGCGCAGCGCGGCGGTCAGTTCCGGCAGCGCTGCATCAATCGGAAGCGGCGAAAACTCCATTTCCCTTATATTTGGCGAGGAAGCTTACTCGTCACCTAAAAAATGCAGTATGGCGAAGTTGAATTGTTTGGGGTCTTGCAGAAATGCGAAGTGACTCACGTTCGGCAGGATCAAAAGGCCGGCGTGGGGGATCGTCGCCGCGATATATTCGGTGTGCTCGCGCTTGATCGCCTCGTCGTGGTCGCCGTCGACAACGAGGACTGGCGTGTCGATGGCTCTTGAGCTGCGCGTCACTCCAATTTGGCTGCTCAGCCCACATCTTGCTGATCTGATCGACGAAAGCGTGCGTAGTCCTTGGGCGTCGCCGAATGCGCCGCGTATTCGTGTCCGGCGCGCTCGATGTAGCGGGCGAAGGTCGGGTTCTTCTCCACGCCCTCGATTACGCCCGACGTCACGGTATTGGCGGCGAAGGCGAAGACTTTGCCGACCCTGTCTTTGTGGCGCATGGCGAGATCGAGGCCGATAATGCCGCCGTCGCTCCAGCCGACGATGTCGGCCTTGCGGATCTTCAATTCGTCCATCAACGCCACGACATCGTCCGCCATCAGATCGTAACCATAGGGGCGCGCGTCGCGGGTGCTGCGGCCATGGCCGCGGCTGTCCATCAGAATGACGGTATGATGCGCGGCGACGGCGGGTACTTGCTTCCCCCAATAGTCGGTATTGGCGAGCCCGCCATGGAGGAAGATCACCGGAGAGCCACGGCCATAGATCGAGTAATGGATGTCGATGCCGTTGGCCTCCTTGTGGCCGCTCCGGGCAGTGGCGAGCGGTGCCGGCGTCGGCGGTAGGGTTTCCCACCTTTCGGCCGCGACCGCGGGCAGGGCGGCCATAATCATCAGGGATGCGAACAGGAATCGGCGCATGAGCTTCTCCCGGCAACACTGTGGATTGGATTTCCGGTCAGCTCGTTCGCGGCTTCCGGAATGAGACCGATCTCATATATTACCTGTCATCATGCCCGCCGCACAAAAGTCGCACGGCGCCGCCGCGCCGAAAACCGCTTCGCCTGCCGCCAGGCCGGTGAAGAAAGGCGATCACGTCTTCCTGGTCGACGGCTCCGGCTACATCTTCCGGGCCTATCACGCGCTGCCGCCGATCAACCGCAAATCGGATGGCTTGCAGCTCAACGCGGTGTTCGGCTTTTGCAACATGCTGTGGAAGCTGCTGCGCGACATGAAGGACGACGACAAGCCGACCCACCTCGCGGTGGTGTTCGACAAGTCGGAAAAGACCTTCCGCACGGAAATGTACCCCGACTACAAGGCGCACCGGCCCGATCCGCCCGACGATCTGAAACCGCAGTTCAAGTTCATCCGCGAGGCGGTGCACGCTTTCGACATACCGTGCCTGGAGCAGGACGGCTTTGAAGCCGACGACCTGATCGCGACCTATGTGCGCCAGGCGCACGAAGCCGGCGCCACTTCGACCATCGTGTCGTCGGACAAGGATCTGATGCAGCTCGTCAGCGACGGCGTCATCATGTTCGACACGATGAAGGACAAGAAAATCGGCCGGGCCGAGGTGATGGAAAAATTCGGCGTGCCGCCGGAGAAAGTCATCGAGGTACAGGCGCTGATCGGCGACTCGACCGATAACGTGCCGGGTGTGCCCGGCATCGGCGTCAAGACTGCGGCCCAGCTGATCGGCGAATACGGCGATCTTGAAACGCTGCTCAAGCGCGCTCCTGAGATCAAACAGGAAAAGCGCCGGCAATCGCTGATCGACAACGCAGAAAAGGCGCGGCTGTCGAAAAAACTGGTCACGCTGGACGATCAGGTCAAGCTCAACGTGCCGATCGGCGAACTGGCCGTGCATGAGCCGGACTACAAGCGCCTGATCGGCTTTCTGAAAGCGATGGAGTTCAACTCCCTGATGCGGCGCGTCGCGGAGTATTCCGGCGCCGACGCCGGCGAGATCGACCCCGAAGCGCGGTTTGCCGGCCATGTGGCATCTCTTTCGCCGCCGCCCGTTACCGGCGTCCCAAGCCAAACGGCCGCAAGCGGGCAGGGCACCAGCGCGGCGCCGCAACTTCCGCTCGATCGGCCGGCGCAGCCGGGCGATCTCGCCCGCAAGCGAAGCGGTGAAGGGCCGCCGAATTTTTCGGGCACGCCGCACTCCCTCGCCGCCGCTCGCATGGAGGCCGCCCGCACCGCCAAGTTCGACCGCACGAAATACGAAACGGTGCGGAGCGTGGAGCGGCTAGTCGCCTGGATCGAGCGCGCGCGAGAGAACGGCTTGGTCTCGCTTGGCGCTGCGGCCACGACTTTCGATCCGATGCAGGCGGAGCTGTGCGGCTTCTCCCTTGCGGTGGCGGCGAACGAAGCCTGTTATGTGCCGCTTGGGCATCGGCAGGGCGGCGAGGGCGCCGGCCTGTTCCGCGGCGATGTGGCGCCCGATCAGATTGCCGAGAATGCCGCGCTCGAAGCGCTGAAGCCCCTGCTCGAAGATCAGGGCGTGCTCAAGGTCGGCTATGACCTCAAATTCGCCTGGCAGATTTTTGCACTGCGCGGCATCGAGATCGCGGCCTACGACGACACCATGCTCATGTCCTATGCGCTGGATGCCGGCCGCGCCAGCCATGCGCTCGATTCGGTGGCGGAGCGTACCTTCAATCACGCCGTGCTCGACATCAACGAGCTGATCAAGGCGGGTAAGACGAAGATTACTTTTGATGCGGTCGGCATCGATCGGGCTACCGAGTATGCCGCCGAAAGGGCCGACATCGTGTTGCGGCTGCACCGGGTGCTCAAGCCTCGGCTCGCCGCCGAGCGAGTGCTGACCGTTTACGAGACGCTGGAACGGCCGCTGCTTGCGGTATTGGCGCGCATGGAACGGCGCGGCATCTCGATTGATCGCGATGTGCTGTCGCGGCTGTCTGGTGAGTTCGCCCAGGAAGCCGCTGGCCTCGAGGACGAGATCAATCGTGAAGCGGGCGAAACCGTCAATCCGGGCAGCCCCAAGCAGCTCGGCGATATTTTATTTGGCAAGCTCGGCCTGCCGGGCGGCACCAAAACCAAAACCGGCCAGTGGGCGACCGGAGCGCGGGCGCTCGAAGAGCTCGCCGAGCAGGGCCACAAGCTGCCGCAAATGATTCTCGACTGGCGGCAGGTGTCGAAACTGAAATCGACCTATACCGACGCTCTTCCCGGATTTGTCAATCCGGCGACGCATCGGGTCCACACCCAGTATGCGCTGGCGTCGACTCCGACCGGGCGGCTGTCGTCGTCCGATCCAAATCTGCAGAACATTCCGGTACGGACCGAGGACGGCCGCAAAATCCGCCGCGCCTTCATCGCCGCGCCCGGGACCAAGCTCGTTTCCGCCGATTATTCACAGATCGAGCTGCGCCTTCTGGCTGAAATCGGTGGCGTCGAACCCCTGCAGAAGGCCTTCCGCGAGGGTCTCGACATCCATGCCATGACGGCGAGCGAAATGTTCGGCGTCCCCATCAAGGGCATGCCGCCTGAAATCCGCCGTCGCGCCAAGGCGATCAATTTCGGCATCGTCTATGGCATCTCTGCGTTTGGGCTCGCCAATCAGCTCGGCATTGGTCGCGAAGAAGCCGGGGCCTACATCAAAAAATATTTCGAGCGCTTCCCCGGCATTCGCGATTACATCGAGGAATCCAAGGCCTACGCCAAGCAGAACGGCTACGTTCTCACGCTGTTCGGCCGCAAATGCCATTACCCGGAAATACGTGCGTCCAACGCCTCGGTCCGCTCCTTCAACGAGCGCGCTGCGGTGAACGCGCGGCTGCAGGGCAGCGCCGCCGATATCATTCGCCGCGCCATGATCCGCATGGAGGACGCGCTGGCGAAGCACAAGCTCGCCGCGCAAATGCTGTTGCAGGTGCACGACGAACTCGTCTTCGAAGTGCCGGATGCAGAAGTGGAAAGGACCTTGCCGGTGGTCAAGCGAGTGATGGAAGACGCGCCGCTGCCGGCGGTGTCGCTTTCGGTGCCGTTGCAGGTCGAGGCGCACGCCGCGGACAATTGGGACGCCGCGCACTAAACATGCAGACGTTGCTGACAATCATCGGAATTATTCTCTTGATCATGGGCTTTGTGTTCATGGGACAGGGCTCCGGATTTTTTCCGTATCCCGCTTCGAGCTTCATGATCAACAACGCCAAATGGATCTATTACGGCGGCGGACTGGCGGTGATCGGACTTTTGCTCATCGTTTTCGGGCGCCGGTAACGTCGCGGTATGGGAGGAAGTCATGCTGGAGCTTTATCACAATATCAACTCGGTCTGCGCTCAGAAGGTGCGCATTGCGCTGAAGGAAAAGGGCCAAGAAGCCAAGGAGCATCTGCTTACGTTGCAGGGCGATCAAAATGATCCTGCTTATTTGAATCTCAATCCGAATGGTGTGGTGCCAACGTTGGTTCACGATGGCAACGTAATCGTTGAGTCCTCATTGATCCTCTACTATATCGATGAGGCGCTACCCGGACCGCCGCTGATGCCGAGATCGCCGGTCGCTCGCCACCGGGTCCGCCTCTACAACAAGCTGATCGACGAATATGTGCACAATTCCTGCACGATCATGACTTTTGCGACGGCGTTTCGGCCGCGGTTCCTCAAGGTGCCGCGCGAGCAATGGCTGAACGAGATCAACAAGGCGCCGCTCAAGCGGCGGGCGGAGTACAAGCGCAGCGTGATCGAACACGGCCTTGATTCCGAGTTTGTGATCGAGGCGCTCGGGCAGCACCAGAAAATGATTTCGTGGATGGCAGATGACCTTAAGCGCGGGCCTTACCTCGCCGGTGATACCTTCACCAACGCCGACTGCGCCGTGATCCCCTACATCCTGCGCCTTGAACTGCTCAAGCTCGGCGCAATGTGGCAGCAACATTCTGCGATAACCGATTGGTGGGCTCGCGTGCGCGAACGGCCTTCGGTGAAATCGGCGATCTTCGATCGCATGCAAGAAAGCGACTGGGCGCCGTTTCGGAATCTCGCTCCGGACCCATGGCCGAAGGTTCAGGCACTATTGAAAGCCGCGTGATTGGCAGCAGCCAGCGCGTCGACTTGGCCCATGGAATGGCGATCCGCGTGGTTTCCCATTGCTGCTAGAACCCCGCGACGGCTTCCAGTGTCTTGCCGGCCTGCGCGCGGCGGATGGAGTCGAGCCGTTCCGCCGAGTGGCGAAGCTGCGTGACCTCCTTGGCAAAATCCGGCATGGCGCGGAGTTTTTCAGCCCAGGCATGCACGTGCGGATGCAGCCGCGCGAACGGATATCCGGCGAGCGAGAGCCGGTGCTCATAGATCAACCACGCGATGTCGAGCACGCTTAAATCTTCGCCCATTAGATAAGTTTGCGTCGCCAATTTCCTGTCGAGCGCATCGAACGCGGCACGGAACTTTAACGCCGACGCACGGACCTGCTCGTCGGGGAAACCGTCCCTGGCGGCGCGCTGCCAAAATTCGATTTGGACTTGCTTCTCATGGTCGGGTGCGCCCCGCACCGTCGTCGCGCCGTTGGCGCCATAGCTTTCGAGCGCGGCCGCAGGTTTCGGCGGCCCCGGCGGCGCGAATACGAATCGAAAGCTCAGCGTACGCAGGTCGAGATGCAGGTCGTCTTCGTGCTTGAGCAACGCCGCCACCTCGCTTTCGTGGCCGGCGGGGATCAGTGGCGGCGCAGGAAATCTCCCTTCCAGGTACTGAATGATATCGTTGCTCTCGATGTGCACGGTGCCGTCATGCACCAGCACGGGCACCAGCCCGCGCGGATTGATGCCGAGAAACCAAGGCTGGAAGTTCTCGTTAGCGGGCAGATCGACGGGATGCGAGTGCCACGGGATGCCTTTGAGGTTGAGGAAGATGCGGAGTTTTTGCGAACACGATGAGCCCATAAAGTGGAGCAGGTGCACGCCTTTCCAGCCGAGCACCTCCCGGGTCTTGATGTCGCCGTCTACAAGCTGAACCATGAGGTTTCTCCGGCGGAAGCCATTTCGGGCATCATAAGCCAGTATCCCGGATCCGGTGCAGCGAAATCAGGCCGCATCCTGGGAGGGCCGCACGGCGGCCGCCGCAGGATGACGGAATGAAAGCAACGCTGCGCCGGTTTTGCTTCGCGGACCGATCGTGATCCCGTAACTTGCCCGCCATGACCGGTTCTTTCGTCCCGCACCTTGCGTTCGGCCTCGATCCGATTTGGGTCTCGGTGACCGTGCTCGCCGTCACTTACGCGTTCATCATCGCGGGCCGCCACAATCGCGCGGTGGTGGCACTGATCGGCGCTGTCGTCGTCATCCTCGTCGGTGCGCTCGATCAGAGTGAGGCGATCAAGGGCATTGATTGGGATACGATCGGCCTTCTTACCGGCATGATGATGCTGGTCGCGATCTCGCGGCGGTCCGGACTATTTCAATATCTCGCCGTCTGGTCCGCACAGCGGGTGGAGGCGCATCCAGCCGGCATTCTGCTGGTGTTGCAGATCGCCACCGCGCTGTTGTCCACGATCCTGAACAATGTCAGCACGGTGCTGCTGATCGTGCCGGTGACGCTGGTGATCGCCGAAGAGCTGGAAGTCGCGCCGTTTCCGTTTCTGTTCGCCGAAGTGTTCGCGTCGAATATCGGCGGCACGGCGACGCTGATCGGCGATCCTCCTAACATTCTGATCGGCTCGCAGGCGGGTCTCGAGTTCAACGACTTCATCGTCAATGTTGCGCCGGTGACCGTGCTGGCGTTCGCCGTACAGGCGGCGCTCGTGCACCTCATCTGGGGCCGTTCGCTCCGCGCAAGTCCCGAGAGCCGCGTGCTGGTCATGGGCATGAATGCGCCAGGCTTGATCACCGATTGGGTGCTGCTGCGCCGTTCGGCCGCGGTCATTGTCGTCGTGGTTGCCGCGTTCATGCTGGCGCGGCCGCTGCGGCTGGAGCCGGCGACGATCGCGCTCGCCGGCGCCGCGGTGCTGATGCTGCTTGACAATTGGAAACATCGCGGCGCCAAGCAGGCGGAGAACGTGCGCAACACGTTCGCCGAGATCGAATGGACCACGATCTTCTTCTTCATTGGCCTGTTTGTTATGGTCCATGCGGTCGAAGTCTCGGGAATATTGCGGATTGCCGCCGACAAGCTGGTGACGTTGACTGGCGGCCAGATCGCCGGCGCCGGCGCACTGATCCTGTGGGTTTCGGCGCTGCTGTCGGCAGTGCTCGACAACATTCCTTTCGTCGCCACTATGATTCCTCTGATCAAAGGCATGGCGGCCACTTACGGCGGCCCGCGCGAGATCGAGCCGCTGTGGTGGTGCCTGTCGCTCGGCGCCTGTCTCGGCGGCAACGGCACGCTGATCGGCGCTTCGGCGAATCTGACCGTCGCCGGAATCGCCGAGCGCAACGGCATCCGCTTCGGCTTTGTGCAATACCTCGTCTATGGTGTGCCAATGACAATCGTATCGATCGGCATCTGCCAGCTCTACGTTTGGCTGCGGTATTTTTGATGCTTGCGGCGCTTTACAGCGTGATCCGGAAAAGTGGCAGCCGGTTTTCCGAAAAGATCACGTTCCACCAAAATGATGGAGCGCCAATCGGTTCACTCTGAAGCGATTGCGCTCTAAGCCGCAAGCCGGTCAACGACATCGTCTGCCAGCGACAACGATGAGGTGAGGCCGGGCGATTCAATGCCGAACAGGCTAACCAGTCGCGGCAGGCCGTGAGCCGGTTCGCCGGCGATCATGAAATCGGCCGCCTTTTCGCCGGGCCCGGTGAGCTTGGGCCGGATGCCGCAATAATCGGGAACCAGCGATCCGGCCGGGATGCCCGGCCAATAGGCCCGAATGCGGTCGTAAAAGGAATCGGCGCGGCGCGGATCGACGGTGTAGCTTTCATGATCGATCCATTCGACGTCGGGGCCGAAGCGCATGCGGCCGGCGAGGTCGAGCGTGACATGCACGCCAAGCCCGCCGTCGACCGGCGTCGGATAAATCAGCCGCGAAAACACCGGCTTTCCGGCAAAGCCGAAATAGTTGCCCTTGGCGAGAACAAGCGGCGGCACCTTGTCGGCCGGGTAACCTTCGATGCGGCGCGCCAGCGCCTGCGCGCCAAGTCCGGCCGAATTGACCACTGCATCGAAAGTCACCGTGCCGGCATCGCGGCCGCCGAATTGCACCTGCCACTGCGGCCCGACAAATGACATGCGCTCGACAGGCGTCTCGAACGCGATCGCGCCGCCGCGATCTTCCAGTTCGCCCCACAGCGCCAGCATGTAGCCATGGCTGTCGACATGCCGGATTCCGGTGACGCCAGCGCGCCGATGCAGAACAGTTCCGTCTCCAGCGCGCGCGCGGCATTGCCGCCGATCAGTTCGAGCCCTTCGACGCCATTGGTCTCGCCCTGCGCCATCAGCGCCTCGACCTTGGCAAGTTCCTCCGCGTTGGTGGCCACAATGAGCTTGCCGCATTTATTATGGGCGACACCGTGCGAGGCGCAGAATTCGTAGAGCATGCGCCGGCCGCGGGTGGAATGGCGGGCGCGCAGCGAGCCGGTCGGATAATAGATGCCGGCATGGACCACCTCGCTGTTGCGCGAGGACACGCCGTTGCCGATACCGCCGGTCGCTTCGGCGACGACCACTTCATGGCCGCGCAGCGCCGCGGCGCGGGCAATCGCCAACCCGACGACACCTGCGCCAACCACGAGAACCTGCATGGCTTCCGTTCCTGTTGCGTTTATTGTAAGCGCAAATCGCGATGGAGGTATCTCTGATGGCGGAAAATGCTGGCAATGTCGTGCGCGTATGCGCGAAGGCCGATGTGGCGCCGGGATCGGTCAAGGCGTTTGCGGTCGGGTCCAACACGCTGGCAGTGTATAACATCGACGGCACTTACTATGTCACCGACGACGAATGCACGCATGCGGCGGCGAGCCTTGCCGACGGCATGCTCGAGGGCGACGTGATCGAATGCTGCATGCACTTCGGCTCGTTCCACGTGCCGACCGGCAAGGCCGTGCAGGCGCCCTGCGAAATTCCGCTCCGCACCTACCAGGTCGTGCCAAAGGATGACGACATTTTCGTCGATCTCAACCGCAACGCCGCGGGCGAACCAGCGTAACCCGAAAAGTGCAACGCCTGAATGCCGGACAATATCGCCATTGTCGGCGGCGGCATCGGCGGCCTGACGGCGGCGCTCGCACTGATCCGCCGCGGCATCGACGTCGATGTTTACGAGCAGGCGCCGGAACTGCGCGAACTCGGAGCCGGCGTGCAGATCAGCGCCAACGGCTCCCGCGTGCTCCACGCGCTGGGGCTCGCGGCGGCCTTGGAGAAAGTGCAGGTCGAGCCGGCCGGCAAAGCCGTCCGGCTGTGGGATACCGGGCAGACCTGGAAGATGTTCGACCTCGGCATGGAATCGGTCGAGCGCTACGGTTCCCCTTACCTCACCCTGCATCGCAGCGATCTGCACGACGCGATCGCGCAGGCGCTGCTGCGCGAAAAGCCCGACGCCATCCACCTCGGCCGCAAGTGCGTCGGGCTTACGCAAACCGCCGACCACGTCGAGCTTCGTTTCGAAGGCAGGCCGCCGGTGACGGCGAAGCTCGTGATCGGCGCCGACGGTGTGCATTCGGTGCTGCGCGGCATTCTCTTCGGCACGCCGCAACCGCAATTCTGCGGCATCACCGCGTGGCGCGGCGTGGTGCCGATGGAAAAGCTGCCGCCCACGGTCTCGCGCACGATCGCCACGCAATGGGCCGGGCCCGGCGGTCACGCCGTGCAATATCCGTTGCGCGCGGGGACGCTTCTGAATTTCGTCGGCATCGTCGAGCGCAGTGATTGGACGGTCGAGGGTTGGAACGTGCGCGGCACGACCGAAGAGTTTGCCAACGACTTTCGCGGCTGGCACGCGGACATCCAGGCGATCATCCGCAGCGTCGAGGTGCCCTACAAATGGGCGCTGGCGTTGCGGCCCGACGATGGACACGTGGAGCAAGGGGCGCTGCACGCTGCTTGGCGACGCCTGCCATCCGATGGTGCCGTTTCTGGCCCAAGGCGCCGTCATGGCGCTCGAAGATGCGCTGGTGCTGGCGCGTTGCCTGGAAAAATATCCGAACGATCACGTCACGGCGTTTGCGCGCTACGAGGCGGCGCGGCGTACCTCGCGCCAACAAGGTGGTCACCGCCTCGGCGGATATGATTCCGCGCCTCCACAGCCGCGCTTTGGCCGACGCTGACGGGCGCGCAAGCCCACATCGCGCGCGAATGGCAGGCGGACCGCGTCAGAGAACGCTACGACTGGCTGTTCATCTACGATGCGACGGCGGTGCCGGTGTGAAGGAGTGCAGAGGCCGGGGCCGCGCGATCTGTGCTACTGTCCCGCGCCCGAAAGGATTTCTGCGATGGAGCGCTGCAGCAGGCGTGAAAACGAGCCCGGAGTTTCCCCTCCCGGCGACCATGAAAGCCTGGGTCCTCGGCAATCCCGGCGAACTGAAACTCGTGGAAAAGCCGGTTCCGATGCCGCAGCGTGCGGAAGTTCTGGTGCGCATCGATGCGGTGGCGATCTGCGCCACCGATCTGGAAATCATCGACCACGGCTCGCCGGCGCTTGATCCAGGGCGGCATGCCGTTCAACAAGAATTTCACGCCGGGCCACGAATATATGGGCACCGTCGTCGCGCTCGGTCCCGGCGTCGACGAATATCGCATCGGCCAACGCGTCACCGTGGAAATTCATGCCGGCTGCGGCCAGTGCAAGCGCTGCCGCGAAGGCATGTACACCGCATGCCTCAACTACGGACTCAATTACGGCGACGTCGACAAAGGCCACCGCGCCAACGGTTTCACCACCGACGGCGGCTTCTGCGAATATCAGGTCAACAACATCAACACGCTGGTCGCCATTCCCGACGCGATGTCGGACGAGGAGGCGACTCTGGTGGTGACTGCGGGTACCGCGATGTACGGGCTGACCGAGCTCGGCGGCCTCGTCGCCGGCGAGAGCGTCGTCGTCACCGGGCCCGGCCCGATCGGCCTTCTTGGCGTCGCGGTGGCGAAAGCGCTCGGCGCGTCGCCTGTGATCCTCACCGGCACGCGCGACAACCGGTTGCAGATCGGGCGCGAGCTTGGCGCCGATCACGTCGTCAATGCCCGCAATGAGGATGCGGTCGCGGCAGTGCGCCGCCTCAACGGCGGCAAGGGCGTCGACTACGTCATCGAGTGCTCGGGCGCGCCAAATGCCGTGAACGACGCCATCCGTATGGTCAATCGCGGCGGCAAAGTCTGCCTCGCGGCATTTCCGCATCAGGAAACGCCGGTCGACGTCGCGCACATCGTGCGCAACAACATTTATCTCTACGGCATCCGCGGCGAGGGCCGGAGCGCAACGCATCGCGCCGAAGCCTTCATGTCGCAAAAGCGTTTCGACGCCACCAAGATCCACACCCACACTTTCGCGTTCGACGACTTGCCAACCGCAATCCGCTACGCCAAGGATCGCGTCGACAATGCAATCAAGGTGGTGGTGAAAGCACGCGGCGTCGCCGCGCATCGTGTCGCCGCCGAATAAGGTCGTCGCATCTCAACGTTTGCGAATGCGGAAGGTGATGCCGCGCGCTTCATTGCGGGCCTCTTCCAGCGCGTCGCCGGTCTCCCGCAGCAGCGTTGGAATATCAATGCTGGCGAGGGGGTCGGTGCAGGCCACGGTCAGGATGTCGCCCGGCTCGCTTCCGGCAAGCGCCTTGCGGGTCCACAGCGCCGGCAGCGGACACTTAAGACCGCGCAAATCGAGAGTTTTTTCCGCCATGACGAGGGTCGCAAATGCCGGGTACGATCCTTATCATAAAGGCATAGAGAAGCCGGACCTAAAACCTTATTCCATGCCGATGCGCGTTATTGGACTTGCAGGATGGAGCGGGGCCGGCAAGACCACGCTGATCACGAAAGTCATTCCGGTATTGAAGAGACGCGGCCTGAAGGTCGCCACTGTCAAGCACGCGCACCACGAATTCGATCTTGACCGGCCGGGCAAGGATTCCTGGCTGCACCGCGAAGCGGGCGCCAGCGAAGTAGCAGTCGTATCGAGCCGGCGCTGGGCCCTCATTCACGAGCTGAACGGTGAGCCGGAGCCGCCGCTGGCGGATATTCTGGCGAAATTGAGCCCGGTCGATTTGGTAATCATCGAGGGCTTCAAGCGCCTAGCCCATCCGAAACTCGAAATCTATCGCGCTGGCGTCGGCAAGCCGCTGATCTATCCCGAGGACGACTGCATTGTCGCCATCGCGTCAGACGCGCCATTGCCGCAAGCGCAGTTGCCGGTGCTGATGCTCGACGATGTCGAAGCTATCGCCAGTGTGCTGCAGGCTGAAGCGCTGCCACGCGATCAGATCGGGCCGTCGCTGCAACCGGCGTAAATCGGCCTAATCGGCTTCGGCCTCTGGGACCGGCACATTGAAGCCGTTGAGCGTCACCGAGACGAGGCAATAAAGGCCGACCAGATAGATCAGCTCGGCCGCTCCGTGTTGCCCAAATGCCTGTACCGCTTGCCGATAGATCAGCTCGGGCAATGTGCCGTGATGGAGGAGGGCGGCCGCAACGTCGTAAGCGACCGCTTCCTCGCGCGTGAGGTCACCAGGGCGCTGGCCCGGCGAGGATGGTGGCCAGTTTGTCATCGGACAGGCCGCGGCGTTCCGCGGCGATCACGTGGGCGTAAAGCTCATAACCGGAGTGGAATGTCGTTCCTGTGACCAGGATCGCTACCTCGCGCGCCGTGCGCGGCAGCGAAGGCGACACCGAAAGCGCTAACGTAAGGTCCCAGATCGGCTTGCCGAATTTCGGCTCATGCAGCCATGGATTCCACGGTCCCATCAAGGCGCCGTTTTCGGCGATGGATTTAAAGCCCTGGAAATTCTTTTCGATACCCGCGCGCATATCGTCGTAGACCGGGCGCAGTTCGGGGGTGAGCTTGGCGGGATCGATCAAAGGCAGGCGCATGAAACGTCTCCTGGCCGGAAGGCCGCGGCTACCCCGGCTCGTCGGGAACCGCGAGCGTGTTGATGAACGTCGCGGTCGATACATAGAACGCGATCAGCATTGTCAATTCGACAATCTCCTGCTGCGAGAATTCGCGTCGTATTGCGGTAAAAGTTTCGTCATCGACTCGCGTGCCGCCGGCGACCTTTTCGGCAAAGCCGAGCGCGAGCCTTTCGGCGGGCGTAAATGCGGCGCTGTCCCGCCAGCGTGCGATCTGTTCGAGCTGTTGTTCGGTCACGCCCGCCGCGCGCGCGAGCGACACATGCCGCCCCCAGACGTAGTCGCAGTCGACCACCTGCGCGGCGCGCAGAATTGCCAGTTCGGCGGTCGCGCGCGCGAGCTTCGTTTTGTTGCGCAGCGCCATCGCCATGTTGCCCGACGCCTGCATCAGCACCGGAGCGTGCGCCATCATCCGGTGCAGATTGAGAACGCCGCGGCCCGCGGCGAGCCTTGCGAATTCCTCTTTTACGAGTGGATCGTCGGATGTTTCGATCAGCGGCAGAACAGGCCGGGGGTCAGTCATGGAATCACCAGGAGTTTGCCCGTAGTCGCGCGCGATTCGAGCGCCCGATGGGCTTCTGCGACGTCTTCAAGTTTGTATTTTCCGAAAATCTTCTGTTTCAGCCGGCCCTGTGCGACCCACGCGAAAATGTCGTCGGTGCGCGCGCGGAGTTCCCGGCGGTCGGCAACATAGTGATCGAGACCAGTGCGTGTGAGATAAAGCGACTTGCGAATCAGCAGTTCGCGCGGATCGATCGGCGGTACGTCGCCGCTCGCCTCACCGTAGAGCGCGAGGAGGCCACGCGGCCGGAGCGCATTCATGCTGCGGACGTAAGTATCAAGCCCGACCGCGTCATACACCACATCGACCCCACGTCCGCCTGTTATGCGTTTTGCGGCCTGTTCGAAATCCTCTTCTGCGTAGACGACAACATGATCCGCACCGGCTTCGCGGGCGATTTCGGCCTTGGCCGACGTCGATACGGCGCCGACCACGTCGGCACCGCGAATTTTCGCGATCTGACACAACAAGATGCCGCAGCCGCCAGCGGCGGAATGGACGAGGCAGCTCGAACCGGCGGTCAGCGGAAACGTAGAGGTCGCAAGGTAGTGCGCGGTGAGACCTTGAAACAGTATCGCGGCGGCTTCCTCGAAACCGATATCATCGGGAAGCGGCACGACGCGTTCCGCCGCAACGAGCGTATGCGTGGCATAGGAGCCCGCCGCAAAGATGAAGGCGACGCGGTCGCCGGTCTTGATGTCGGTTACATCGTGGCCGATAGCCGCAACGATGCCGGCGCCTTCAAGTCCAAGCGTCAGCGGCAGGTCGCGCTTGTAGAGGCCGCTGCGCAATTGAGTGTCGAACAGATTGACGCCCGCAGCCTTGACCTCAACCAGAACTTGGCCAGAGCCGGGCACAGGCAGCGGCAGTTCTTCGAGGCGCATCGCCTCGGGACCGCCACACTGGTGGACGCGGATCGCCTTCACAGCCGCGATTTCCAGCGCTTCACTACGATCGGGCGCACAGGATGAAATCGACGGCCTCAGGCGTCGTCTGAAAATAAGTAGCACGAAACGCCGCGGGATCGGGAAACGTGGTTTGCTTGATCTGACGTCTGATCAGCTGCACCCGGAGCGGGTTTACGTCGAAAGGGAATGGGTCGATCTCGATCTTCGGCCCTTCGATGGTCTTTACGGTGAGCCGTGTCGGAGCTGATTTGCCGTCATAGGAGGTGGGCACCGGCTCGATGTAATCGTCGACGACGTCCTTGTTGCAGAGAAACAGCGAGATGAAATCGAACGCTTGCAGCAGCTGATAGTTGGTCCAGAACTCGCCTTCATCAAAGTTGCGTAGCTGTTCGGCTTGAGCGGCCTCGTTGCGGGCCAAAAAGTCTTCATTGTCTTCCGGCAGATTCTGCGTGTTGAAAAATTTTGGATGCGCGACCTTGTCGTAGCGGCCGCGTTGCAGTCCGGTGCGATGCTTGCTCACCAGCAAGCCGGAATACGGATCGATGCGGGTCATCCAGTCGATCGCCCATTCGAAGGCTCGGCGCTGCGGCTTTCCCCAGGCAACTTGCATGAAGTTGAGAGGTTTGCCGGTGTCCGGGGCAGTCGAGGGACTTGCCTCGTAATCATACCAGCCGCTGTCGTGGAACATCGCGGCGCGAACCACCGGCTCATAGGGTTGCAGCCGCGCGAAATTTCGATTGCCCCAGTGGGCGGCGCATTGGCCGGACAGTTTGGCGTGATCGGTTTGGGCAATCAGGATAAGAGAGCCATCGTTCCGTTCCCGCACGATCATATTTTCCGCCCCGTCCGCCTTCAATATTGCTGCTTTTACGCACTGGACCGTAGCAGATGCGCAAACGCGCGTGCAATGCCGCAGGCTCCCGCGCACATTGGCGACCCGTTAGAGGCGGCGTATGCGCCGCATGACGCCTTCGTTATGCGCTGCCGGCACGCTCACGAATGACGGGAATTTTCGCGCAGGTTGTCAGTCGGAGCAGGCTGGTTATATTGCGGGCATTACGTTTTCCGGAGGGGTGGCCGAGTGGCTGAAGGCGCACGCTTGGAAAGCGTGTATACGGGAAACCGTATCGTGGGTTCGAATCCCACTCCCTCCGCCACCTAATTCTCAGGTCGCTCATCTCACGTCGGAGATGTTTCACACTTCCCGCCGAGCCGACCTGCCGGTCGAGCACATCGTCGCTCTAATCTATTTTAGCTTTGCCATCAAGAATGGCCATCACCATCTCAGGCCGCACCGGAATCCGCGTGATGCGCGCGCCATAGCCGTGCAGCGCGTCGGCAATGGCGTTGATCACAGCCGGCAACGCGCCAATCACGCCGCCTTCGCCAACGCCCTTAAAACCGCCTTCGGTGTCAGGCGACCAGCTTTCCTCGTGATGCACCTCGATGTCGGGAATATCCATCGTGGTCGAAAGCAAATAATCCAGCAGACTTGCTGTCATCGCTTGGCCCTGGTCATCGTAGAAAAGTGCCTCGCTAAGCACACTACTAATGCCTTGAACGATCCCGCCATGAATTTGTCCCTCGACAATGAGTGGATTGATCATCCGGCCGCAATCATGCACCACAACGTAGCGCTCGATCTCGACAAGTCCGGTCACAGGATCAATCGCCACCTGTGCGATGTGTGTGGCGTTGGTGATGGTGGCGAGCGGCGGATCGTAGAAATCGGTGGCTTCAAGGCCAAAAGTCTCGCCTTTCGGCAGTGCGCGATCGTGCCGCGCATAGGCCATAGTGGCGATCTCACGAATGGTCAGCGAGAGATCGGAGCCGGCGACGCGCACGCGGCCGGCAGAAAATTCGAGATCGTCTACCGCGACCTCCATCACGTCGGCGGCAATGCGCGCCATCTTGTCGCGAACGACAGCTGACGCGCGCATCACGGCACCGCCGCCGATCACAGCGCCGCGGCTTGCAAAAGTTCCGGTGCCGTACGGACATCGGTCGGTATCGCCCTCGACGACAGTGACGTCTTCTACGTCCAAGCCAAGCTGCTGTGCGGCAACCTGCGCGAACGCGGTCAAATGTCCCTGGCCCTGCGTGGCCTGGCTGACGCTGACAATTGCGCGGCCGTTTGGCTGTACTTCCACATGGGCGCTGTCGAAGCCGGGAACACTGCGAACGCCTCTGATACGGTAACGGGAGGCGCCTTGGCCGGTATGCTCGACGATACACCCGATGCCGATGCCGCGCAGCTTGCCGTTCATCATGCGATCCGGCGGTTGTTTGCTGCGGAACGCCTGGTAGCCGCTGTGGTCCAGCGCGCGCAGCAGGCACTTCTGAAAGGTACCGCTGGTGTAGGGAACATTGACCGGCGTCGTGTAAGGCAGATCGGCGTCCACCAGCACGTTGCGCCGGCGAATTTCGGCGGGATCGAGTCCGAGCGTGAGCGCTGCCCGGTCCATCAGCGCCTCGGTCGCAAAGAACGCCGCCGGCATCGCGACGCCGCGGTACACGCCGGACGGACAGGTGTGCGTGGTGATCGCTCGCGTCTCATAGGCGTAGTGCGGCATCCGATAAGCGCCTGGCAAATAGATCGCGGCGCCGCCGGCGCTCGTTGCCGCGCCGAACGGATAGCCCGGATAAGCGCCGATATCGCAAAAGATATCGGCCCGGGTGCCGATCAGTTCACCGTCGGCCTTGAAAGCCAGTGCTACATCGAAGCGGTAGCCGCGACCTTGGACGCTCGACAACAAGTCCTCGCGTCTATCACTGGTCCATTTGATCGGCGTATCGAGTTCGCGGGCGAGATAGGCAGCGATCAGTTCCTCGGGATAGAGATAGGCCTTCATGCCGAAGCCGCCGCCGACGTCCGGCGCGATCACGCGCAGTTTTGTCTCATCCCAGTCCAGCGCTTCCGCCAGCGCGGTGCGAACAATGTGCGGGATTTGCGTCGATGTATAAAACGTGAGGCTTTCGAGACCGTTGTCGTAGATGGCAAGGCAGCCGCGCGGCTCGAGCGACAGCGCCGCCAAACGGGGACTATAGAATGTATCGTTGACGACAAGATGGGCGCCGGCGAATGCGGCCTCGAAACCCTCGGTCTTGAGCGTCGCGCGGAACAAGACGTTGTCGCGGGTGTTTTCGTGAACGGGCACAGCATCGGAGGCGAGCGCCGCCTCCACCGTGCCGATCACCGGCAACTCCTCGTATTCGACTTGCACGAGGTCGGCGGCATCCTCGCCGGCATAGCGGTCGTTCGCGACCACGACGGCCACGCCCTCACCGACGAACCGGACGCGGTCGATCGGCATCGCTTCGCGTCCGACGGGCTGGAATCCGGGCTGCTCAATATCCGGCGTTAGCGCGCGAATTCGCCCGGCAAAATCGCGACCGGTGTAGATCGCGTGCACGCCGTCGATTTGCGACGCGGCTTTAGTGTCTATCGAGACGATGCGGGCATGCGCGTGCGGGCTGAGAACAAATGTTAGATGAAGGGTGCCGGGCGGTTCCGGGATATCGTCGACATAACGGCCGCGGCCACGCAACAGGCGGATGTCCTCTTTGCGCGGAATTGGCTTCCCGATCGGTGCTTTTGACGACATCGGGTTCACCGGAAACACCAACCGGTTAGTTCTGCGCGGCGGATGCGGGAGCGGCCGGCGCCGCTTCCGCGGCGGTCCGCATTTTGCGCGCCGCCGTTTTCACCGCTCTGACGATATTCACATAGCCGGTACAACGACAGAGGTTGCCGGCGAGCGCGCGGCGGATTTGCTGCTCGGTCGGGTCGGGGTTCTGCTTGAGCAACTGATTCGCCGTGATGAGGAAACCTGGTGTGCAGAACCCGCACTGCAGGGCGTGGTGCTCGTGAAAGGCTTCCTGCAGCGGAGATAGCGCGCCATTGCCGGACAGCGATTCAACGGTTTCGATGCTTGCTCCTTCCATCTGCACCGCAAGCGTGATGCAGCTTCGGCTGGTGCGGCCGTCGATCAATACCGTGCAGGCCCCGCAAACGCCATGCGCGCAGCCGACGTGCGTGCCCGTCAGCCTCAATTCGCCGCGCAGGAAGTCCGCCAGCAGCAAACGAGGCTCGACCCGGCGTTCGACCTTGCGGCCGTTCACCGACATCCGCACGAGGATTTTTTCGTCGCTCACGGGGGACCCGGCCCGTCGGCGACCGCTTGCTGGAGGGCCCTTGCGACCAGACGCGGCAGGACGGCGCTACGATAGTCGGCGCTGGCGTGGATATCGCCCTCTGGCTCGACGCCGTCCAAACTAAGTTGCGCGGCGTCGTAAATTGCGTCGGTGTCGGCACCGTTGCCGCAAAGTCTTTGTTCGGCGCGTTTAAGGCGAATGGGGGAGGGACCCATGCCGTTACAGACAATTCGCGCCTTAACAACGGTGCCGTTGTCTTCAATTTCGAGATAGACGGCGACGCCGATTAGGGCAAGATCGTGATGCCGGTTGGTGGCTTCGGTAAAGGCGCTCAAGCTCCCGTTGTGTGAAACGGGGAAACGAATTTCACGCAGCATCTCGTCGGTTCGCAGCTCAGTCGAAAGATCGCCGCGAAAGAAATCTGCAGCCGGAATCCGGCGCGTTCCTTTCGGACCCAGAGCGATCAACTCGGCTTCCAGCGCGACGGCAACAGCCGGCAGTTCCGCAGTGCGATCGGCATGGGCAAGGGTACCGCCGATGGTGCCGCGGTTGCGGATCGTCGGCGATCCGACATAGACCATGGTTTTGGAAATCAACGGACAGCAGGACTTCACCAGATCGGAATATTCAACTGTGAATTGCCTCGTCATTGGGCCGATCACGAGCTGTCCGTCTTCTCGCCGAAGGTAGTCGAGGCCGGGGCAGCGATTGAGATCGATCAGCGCCTCCGGTCTAATCAGCCGAAAGTTCATCAGCGGCAACAAACTCTGACCGCCGGACAGACAACGCGCTTCACCCTGATAGCTCGCCAGATGGTCGACAACTTCTTCTGGTGAATTTGCTGCGATGTATTTGAATTTGGCTGGCTTCAAACGTAAAGGTCCTAGGATGAAGGTTGCGGCTTTCAACGAAACGCCATCGGTAACGCCGGATCAAGGCGTATCCGATCGCCCGCCGCGAGCGCAAGTGGCGAACCTATAGGTTCGCAACTGCCATTGGAATCAAGCAATAGTGCCGGAAAATGGTCGCGGTGGGGGTTTCAGTTCTTGATCGCTCTGGAGGACCGGCATGACCTGTGCGGCGAATAACTCGACCGATTGTAGAATTTCTTCGAACTCAAGATCGCCAAAGCAAAATTGTCCGACAACGTAATTGGCGCCGCTGTTCTCGATCTGCGCGGCCAGGAAAGCGCGTACTGTCTCTGGAGAGCCGGCAATAGCCTGACCTTGGTCAACCACGGTGTCGAAGCTGTCCACATTCAGCGGCGAGTCAGGCTTGGAGCCGTTCAGTTCGGATAGATAGACGAAGCTTGCCCGCCAACGTAAATAGGCGCGGCGGGCGATTGCCATTGCCTTGGCATCCGTCTCGGCCACGACGATAAATCGCACCAGCCCCATTTTAGGCAGCGGTCCCGAAGCTTGCGTTTCGCGCCAGACCTGGCGATATCGGGCGACGATCTTGGCCGCATTGTCCGGCATGTCGTTGGTCACGATGTTTAAGCCCTTGCGGGCGGCGCGTTCGGCGCTGTCGGGCGAATGTGCTCCATACCACAGCGGCGGGTGTGGCTTCTGCAGCGGCGCAAGCTCCATCGGGACGTCCTTGAACTGGTCGTAGCGTCCATTCCAGGTCAACGTGCCGACGGTGAATGCCTTGAGAATGAGCTCAAGGCGCTCGGCATAAATCTGCTGCCGTTCTTCGGCATTCTGCCCGTAGTAGGAAATCTCGAACGGCACGGAACCGCGCCCGAAGCCGATTTCCAGCCGGCCGCCGCTCAGATGATCGAGCATGCAGATTTCCTCCAGCACCCGCAAAGGATGATGGACGGGCAACGCATAGACGAAGGTGCCGAAGCGCAGCCGGCGCGTGCGCTGCGCGATCGCGGACAGGAACACGCTGGGCGAGGGCGCCATTCCGAGCGGAGTGAAGTGGTGCTCGGCGACGTGATAGGCGTAAAAGCCGCAACGATCGAAAGCCTCGATAACTTTCAGCCGCTGTTCGTAATACTCGCGTAGTGGCAGGTCGTTGCGGTCGAGATGATCGAAGATACCGAATTCCAATTTCATTCCGCCACCACCCGCCTGGCAAGGCTCAATCGCTCATCTTTTATGCGTGATCCATCAGGTCCGGAAGAGTTCCTGCACGGCGCGGTACGCCTGGTCAATCGCACAATCCGTGTAAGCGGCGGCGCCGGCATCCGAGTTGGCGATGGCTGATGCGGCCGAACGGCGCCCGGCCAATTTCGTGCGGCGCGCTGCCTTCCGGCCAATCCGGATCAAATAATGGATTATACTCGTACGCATATCCGTGCGGCCAGCGATTGACCGTGATCGCAGTGATATCGGTGTCCGCGATTGAAGCCTCCGGGGCCGAGGATCCGGCCCAGTTGGTCGCGAATGTTTTGCTCGAACGTCGCAAAGCTGGTGCCGAGAATGTCAATATGCCCGGCGCGATGCTGATCGCGCTCCGGCAAGCCCGGCTGCACGGGCGTGCGGATCATTTGCACCAGCATCGGTTCATCCGGCGAGCGAGGGCTCCGATACTCTCCGATATCGACGGTCGGGTTGAGGAACAGCGACGAAAAATATGAGCCGGGCGAATAGACCCTTGCGATCCCCAGCGCCTTGAATGGCCGCCAGTTCTTCAGCGCCACGCTCGCATAGATAAGCGGAATTTTGACGGCATAGTGTAGCGCGACCTTCTGCTTGTCCGGCATTTCCGGGCAGAGATATGGAATCATCATATTGTAACAGGCGAGCACGCAGGACCGCGCGCGCACGGAGTAAACTTCGCCAGCCGCGAAGATATGCAATCTCCACCGCCGTTGATGGATTGCCGACATTGCGGACGCGGGCAACGATGCTGCTGAGGCGGATGCGCACGGGCGCGTTGGCGCGGTCGAGCTGGGAATAGTCAACCCTCGCGGTCACCGCGTCTTCGACGCTATCGCCCGGTACGCTGCCCGGTATCAAATGGCGTACCAGGAGCCGCGCGATCGAGGCGTTGCCGTCAGGAAAATGGAAAGTATAAGAGCCGCCGTCGGCATAACCCGCTGCGGTATATCCCATGTGGGGCGCTGAACCGGGTTCAAGATGAAGGCCCTGAAAGCCGGGAAATCCGAAGGCCCACACGTCGAGCGCCGAGACGGCGTCGATACCAACGCCCCATTCGCCATGCGTACGCGCCTGGTAGAATGCTACGGCTCCGCGATCCGCCTTGACCACATTCAGCAAATAATCGCGATAGCTCATCGTCGACAATCGGGACTTCTTTTGGTCAGACGAAAGGCCTGGCAGGTAATCGATATCCGCCTCTTCGACCCTGGCAATGTCGTTCTGCGCTTGCGGCGACAAGGGCGTTTGCTGCAAAAGTTGGCGCCACGAAAACTTTCCGGCAGCGACAACGAGCTTGTCGGCGCCGAAGGTTTCTTTGTCGAAGAACAAACCCCGGCCGAGGCCCAATGACGGGTAGAAATCCCGGTCTGCGCACTTCTTCGTCAGCGCGACGGGATCGACGCCCAGCGCTTTCAGAAGACCATCCGCCACCGCGCTATAGGGCCGCGGACTGTCGATATCCATCGTGCCGCCATTGATGAGCGCCAGACGACCGCCAAGTTCGAACTCGTTGCGCTTGGCATGGCCACCGAAATCATCGTGGTTGTCGAGAATGAGGATGCGCGCGGCTGCGTGCCTGGCGCGGTAGAAGTATGCCGCTGCCAGTCCGCTGATGCC
Source organism: uncultured Alphaproteobacteria bacterium (assembly GCA_963826945.1). GTDB lineage: Bacteria > Pseudomonadota > Alphaproteobacteria > Rhizobiales > Xanthobacteraceae > BOG-931. The sequence continues at coordinate 120,162 of CAWGYY010000006.1, forward strand.
GCCGCCAACGACGACAAGGTCGTAGGACTCGCTGGTGTCGGCGATCTTGCCGGCCTGAGCCCAGAAATCACCGTCGCGCAGCCGATGAGCGCCCTCGAAACTTCCAGGGTGATTTCCGCGCAGGCCCGTGAGCGCCGGCGGATAATATCCTGCAGCATCTTGCGCGGCCGGTCCGCCAGCCAGCGCTGCTGTCATGACTTCAGGCAACAAACCGCCGGCGATGGTGCCGCTTACGCCGATCGCGACGCCGTTAAGAAAATCCCGTCGCGTGATGGGAATGTCCTTGGGCGACATCGTGCTTTCACAAGACTAAGCTGCGGCTTCCAATTCAGGCGCAATTTCGCGCATGAACAGATCCAGCTCCTCGAGCAGGACCTCCTTGGGGACCTGCGCCCAATGCCAGATCAGCGTGACGTATTCGCACGGCATCACATCGTAAATTCGCCGCCAGGCGTCCTTGGCTTCGCGAAGCGAGCCGCCAATGAACAATTCACTCTTCTTCATGCCTTCAAGAATGCTGTCGGCGTCGCCCTGCGGCATTTGCGGGAAAAACGGTCCGTAGAAATTTGTATAGATGTCGACGTCGTAGTCGCGGAGCCGCCGATTAAAGTCGGCGCTGCTGGGCGCGATATGCGGAAAGCGGCACATGTTCTGCCGAGCGCCGAATTTGAGCGACAGGCCTTGCCGCGCCGCAATCTCGTTGTACGCGCGGGTCGCTTCGATGATCCCCGGCAGCGGGGTGAAGTGGACTGGAATAAAGCCGCGCTTGGCGCAGAACTCGATCGAACTCGATGCTGCGCGTCGTCGGCATCATCACCGGCGGGTGGGGTTTCTGATAGGGCTTGGGCACGACGCAAATGCGCGCAATGCGGCCGTTCCCGTCGGTTTCGCCAACTGCGCCGGCGGCTTGGGCGGTGCGCCAGGCGGGATAGCCTTCGACGCCCTCGCGGGGAAATGGCGCCTGGTAGGTTGGCGAATCGAGCACGACCAAATCCTCAGTCCAGCATTTCAGCAGCATCTCAACGCGCTCTTCGAACACTTCGCGGTTCTTTTGGTCGGCGGCGCTCTTGTCTGACACCGTCGCGACGGCGCCGGAATGCTGCCCCAGCACGTTGGCCCAGCGCGCCTGATAGCCGCGCGCGAGGCCGACCCAGTAGCGGCCTTTCAGCAAATGATCGAGGATCGCGGTTTCTTCCGCGAGGCGGATTGGATCCCAGGTGCCGATCACGTAGCCCAACGCGCCGATGTTGATGCGGCTGGTTTGGCCGGCCCAGTAGGCGTTGAGCACGCCGGGCGTTGGTGCGACCTCATAGCCCTCGGAGTGGAAATGGTGCTCGATTGCGGAACAGCCCCACAAGCCCATGCGTTCGGCTGCTTTGATGATATCGGTCCATTCGTGGACCAGGCGCTGATAGACCTCGGTGTTGGTTCCGAGCGGACGGTGCGCCACCCGCTCGGCGAAGCCGTCGGCGGGGAACACCGGATAAAGATTGAGGATGACCTTGGGACGCGGCATTGGGTTTCTTTGGGTTAAAAGCGGGGCGTTAGCCGCCGTTTTTAGCCGGTCTGTTCAGACCTGGATAATGACTTTTGATTTGGATCATGGTGCAGTGCGGCGAAACCGATGAGTATTCACTCAGATTTCGACCTATTCACGAGTTTGGGATTTAAAACATGGCAGCGATGCAACAAGGACCGAGCAAGGTCGCGGTTTTAAGGCCCGTGACGCCGCCTAATAAAGGCCCGGACTCGCAAATTCGCGCAGAGCCGATGGCGGCGCGTGGGACCAGCCTGATCGAATCCGATCGCGATTCTTACAGCGTGACCGCACTGGCGGACATCACCGACCGCTCGTTGCACGCGGCCATCGCACGTTTCACGGCCGGCATGTCGCCCGCGTCACTCGCTGAAGCGTATTCGGATTGGCTGACGCATCTTACCTACGCGCCGGGCAAGCGCGCTCAGCTTGTGAACAAAGCGGTCCGTAAGGCGGTCCGTTTTGCAAACTACGCTGGTCGATACGCAATCGAGGCCGGGCGAACAGATTGCTGCATCGAACCGCTGCCGCAGGATCACCGGTTCAGCGGCGAAGCTTGGCAAAAGTGGCCGTTCAACTTCATCTACCAGGCTTTTTTGCTGCAGCAGCAATGGTGGTACAACGCGACTACCGGGGTGCGTGGCGTTTCGCAAAGACATGAGGAGATGGTCGAGTTTGCCGCTCGCCAGATCCTCGACACGGTCGCGCCATCGAACTTCTTATTGACCAATCCCGAAATCCTCTCGCGCACCGTCGCAGCCGGTGGCCTCAATCTGGTCCGAGGCTGGCAAAATCTGATCGAGGATGGCGAACGCGCCGTCAGCGGCAAGCCGCCGATTGACTCGGAAAAATTTGCTGTCGGCCGCGATGTCGGGATAACGCCCGGCAAGATCGTCTACCGCAATCGACTGATCGAGTTGATCCAGTACGCGCCCGCCACGGACATGGTGCGGCCGGAGCCGATCCTGATCGTTCCGGCATGGATTATGAAGTATTACATCCTCGATTTGTCGCCCCATAACTCGTTGGTCAAATACCTCACCGAGCAGGGTTTCACCGTGTTCATGGTCTCCTGGAAGAACCCCGGTCCGCAGGATCGGGATTTGGGATTGGAGGATTATCGAACGCTCGGCGTGATGAGCGCGCTCGATGTCGTGAACACGGTCGTGCCGGACCAGAAAGTGCATGCGGTCGGCTACTGTCTTGGCGGCACGCTGTTAGCCATTGCGGCGGCGGCGATGGCGCGTGACGGGGACGAGCGGATTGCCACGATCACTTTGTTCGCTGCGCAGACCGACTTCACCGACGCCGGCGAGTTGATGCTGTTCATCGATGAGAGCCAGGTCGCCTTTCTCGAAGACATGATGTGGGAGCAGGGTTTTCTCGACAGCCGGCAAATGGCCGGTGCGTTTCAGATGCTGCGCTCCAACGACCTGGTCTGGTCGCGCATTGTGCATGATTACCTGTTGGGCGAGCGGCAACCGATGACAGACCTGATGGCCTGGAACGCCGATGCGACGCGCATGCCGTATCGCATGCATGCGGAGTATCTACGCAAACTCTTCCTCAACAACGATCTGGCGGAAGGACGCCTGCTGGTGGCTGACAAGGCTGTGACGGTTGCCGATATCCGGGCGCCGATCTTTGCCGTGGGCACCGAGCGGGATCACGTGGCGCCGTGGGAGTCGACCTACAAGATCAACCTGCAAACCGAGACCGACGTGACATATTTGCTGACCACCGGCGGCCACAATGCCGGCATCGTCTCGGAACCCGGTCATCACGGACGCAGCTTCCGCGTCAACACCAAGAAAGCTGATGGTCGTTATCTCGATCCGGAGCGATTCCTGGCGCAAGTGCCGCCTAAAGATGGCTCGTGGTGGCCCGAATGGGCTGGTTGGCTCAAGGAACGGTCAGGCGCGCCGACGACGTTGCCGACCATGGGCGCGGCGCAGGCCGGCTACCCGCTGCTGGGCGATGCACCAGGCACCTACGTGCTTGAGGATTGAGCGCGCGGGCGATGGACCGCACGCACGGCCGTCTCAGCGGCCGTCGGGTATCCGCAAACCGATCCAGGCGTCGCGGACCTGCTGGTAGTGAACCATCGGATCATAGATCGCGACCGGCAAGCGAAGCTCTTGGGCCGATAGCCGCCCAACTGCCGATAGGAGACTGTACGAGGCGACCACGCGGTCGTGCTGCGCCACAATCAGGCTGACACGGGCATTCACCAGCGCCTGCTCGGCGTTGAGCACATCGAGCGTCGTGCGCTGTCCGGCTTGAGCCTCGTTGCGGACGCCTTCGAGAGCCCGCTCAGCGGCATCGTTTTGGCGAATCGCGGCTTCGATCTGCGCCTTCGCCGCCTGCAATTGGCCCCAAGCTTGCACGACGTTCGCCCGAGTCTGGTCGCGCACTTGATCGACGTTCAGCCGCTGCTGACCGACGTTCTCCTTGTCCAGCCGGATGGCGGAGTATTCCGCGCCGCCTTGATAGATCGGAACCGTCAGATTGAGCATCACCGTTCCGAGGAACAGATTGGGCGTCAGAATATTGGGATAATTCTGCTGCTGGACGCTGCCCTGAAGGGCGAGCGTCGGCCACAGCGCGCCTTCGGCGATCTTCACCTGAAGCTGGGCGACATCGACGCCATATATGGCCGCGGTCACCGCCGGATTTTCCGCCGAGCCGACCGTAATCGCGGCGTTCAGGTTATTCGGCGAAAGCCGATCAACCGGAGCGGCGGGAGCGAGATTGTTCGGCTCAACGCCGACCAGCCGGTGGTAATTGGCGCGCGTGGTCATCAGCGTCGATTCCGCGGCGTGAAGGTTGGCTTCGCCCGCCGCCAATTGCGCCTCGGCTTGCGCGACATCGGTCGCCGTCACTTGCCCAGCCGAAAAACGGTTGCGGGTATCCTTGAGCGTGCGCTGCAGGACGCGGATATTGTTCTGCTGCACTTCCAGGTTGGCTGTGTCGCGCGACATATCCATGTAGGCGGTCGCGGCAGCGAGCAGCACGGACTCTTCCATCATCCGCAAAGTCTCGCGCGCCGCTGAGACTTGGCTCTCGGCCTTCCGGACATTGTTGGCGTTGCGCTGGCCGTTGAAGAGCGTTTGCTGGCCGCTAAGTCCTGCCGACCAGGGGCTGGTGTAGCCTTTGATGGTGTAGGAGACGCCGTTCGGCAAACCCGGCGGGATCGGCGGGATAACGCCGGTTGTGTTGGTGTATTGCTCGGCGACTGAGGCAGTAGCGGACAGCGTGGGCCGGTACCCGGACAGCGCTTGCGAAACGCCTTCGTCGTTCTGGCGAACGATGGCTCGCTGGGCGTTAAGTTGTGGATTGCCCGCATACGCCTTCGCCAGCGCCAACTCCATGGTCTCGGCGCGTGCCTGCGGCTGAGCAAAGATAATGAGTGCAAGTGAGGACAGCACGGCCAACGCGCGCGCAACCCGTCGATTCGGCGGAGATTGCGAGCGTTTTCGAGCCCCGGAAACGCCAACTCCACGCGTCACAATCAGCCCCACTCTGCGTGACAAAACCTTAACGTGGGCACTTCGGGGTTACAAGGTTTCGGGCGCGGAGCGGTTATGCGTCGTCGAGGCCTGTGGAAGCCGGCCGCGCGAGCATCCACAGTTCCCGCAGACCAAGCGTGAGTGTGGCGAGCAGGAGAGGCAGAACGAAGTAAACCGCGCGGAACGTCAGCAGCGCCGCCAGGAGTTCCTCGCGCTGATATTGGGGAAGTCCGACGAGCATCGTCGCTTCGATGACGCCGAGACCGCCAGGCGCGTGGCTGACCGTCCCAAGAAGCGTTGCGGTCAGGAAGACGACCAGTATCGTCGGCAGGCCGACTACGGGGTGCGCCGGCAACAGCGTAAACATCGCCAGTGTAACCAAAGTGAGGTCCAACGCCCCGATGCCGGTCTGCACGAGTGTGAACCGCAGGTTGGGCAGAACGATCCGCCAGTTGGCGCGACCGATCGTCCGCGACCGTGGCACCAGCCAAAGCAGATAACAGCCGAGAACAAGCAGTCCGGAGAGACCGATCGCCCGGTTGATCGAAGACGGCAAATGGTCGACGACAGTTGCAGCTTCCGGCGTGTAAACGGTTGCACCGCCGAGCAGGAATGCATTGCCGAGCCAAAACGTCAGTCCGGTGACGAAGGCGATCTTGGCAATGTCGACGACGGTCAAACCCCAGACCGAGTAGATGCGTAATCTGATGAGGCCGCCGGTCAGCACGGCAGCGCCGAGACTGTGGCCGATGGTAAAGCTGGTAAAGCTCGCCAGCGCCGCTACCGCGTACGGGACCTTGTGCCGGCCGATCGTGTGCAGGGCGAAGAAATCGTAGAAGGTCAGCGTGACGTAGCCCGCGATTACGAACGCCCCGGCGATTGCGATCCTTTCGATCGGCTGTGACGTAAGCGCGGCTGCGACCCTGCCGAAATCAACATCGTGCAGCAGCTGATAAAGAACGAAAGCAGCAACAGCCAGAATTGACAGGCTGATCGCTGCGCTGATCGTGCCTCGGCCAAGCTTGGAAGCGATCGCCTGCGCGATGAAGTCTGTCACGTTTCTTTCGGCGCGCGGCGATGAACTTCCCGGCACTGACGCCTCACGCGATTCGCGGCGCAAAGTCTCATTCCACTGTAACAGTAATGTTACGCATAAAGCCCGTTCGAATCCAGATGCCGGCCGCCGTCATACGATTGAGACATGAAATCGCAATGGTTGTCGCACACGATTCGCAAACATTAGGGAACGGTCTTCACCGCGCGCCCGATGAAGGTTCTTGTCGCCACCGATGCGTGGCGTCCTCAGGTCAATGGCGTGGTCCGCACGCTCGGCTCGCTGGCGCGGGCCGCGGGTAAGCTCGGCGTAACGATCGAGTTTCTTTCTCCGGAAGGTTTTCCCTCGTTTCAGGTGCCGACCTATCCCGGCCTGCGGCTGGCAGTGCCGAGCCGGCGGGGGATAGGGGAACGCATCGAGGCGGCGAGACCCGACGCCATCCATCTCGCAACCGAGGGACCGATTGGCTTTGCGGTGCGCGGCTATTGTCGGCGTAACGGCCGTCCATTCACCACCAGCTACACGACCCGCTTCCCGGAATATATTTCCGCACGCTCGCCCATTCCGGAAAGCTGGATTTACTCCGCGTTGCGATGGTTTCACTCAGGCGCGGCCGTGACGATGGTGGCGACCCCTTCGCTGATGGCCGAACTGAGCGGGCGGGGTTTTTCCAATCTGGGCATGTGGACCCGCGGGGTGGATATCGATCTCTTCCGTCCTGACCGCGCCATTGAGCTCGACTTTCCCCGCCCGATCTTCATGACCGTTGGTCGGGTTGCCGTGGAGAAAAATCTGGAAGCTTTCCTTTCGCTCGATCTTCCCGGTACCAAAGTCATCATCGGCTCGGGCCCGCAGGAGGCGAAGCTCAAACAAAACTTTCCGGAGGCAAAATTCCTCGGCCCGCTGGAAAATGGAACGCTTGCGGGGCATCTGGCTTCAGCGGATGTATTCGTTTTTCCGAGTCGCACGGACACTTTTGGCATCGTGCAACTCGAAGCGCTTGCGAGCGGCGTTCCCGTCGCCGCCTTTCCCGTCACCGGCCCGAAAGACGTGGTCGGCAATAACCCGATCGGAGTGTTGGACGAAGACCTCGCGCACGCATGCATGAAGGCGCTCCAGCTTTCGCGCGACGCGTGCCGCAAGTTCGCGCTCGATTATTCGTGGGAAAACAGCGCGCGCCAGTTCCTTGGCCATGTCCGCAAAGTGGCGACCGGCGGCACTCATCAACTCGAAACGGCGATGACCATGACGGAAGCCGCCACCGGCTAGCGGGGCGGAACAGTGTTCGCGTACCAGCTTCAACAGAAGGACTACCCATGACCAATCTCGCGCATGCCGATCTAGACAAACACACGGTAGCCAAGGCGTATGACCGCTGGGCACCGGTTTACGACCTGGTGTTTGGAGCGGTTTTCGAACGCGGCCGCGAAGCTGCCATTGCCGCGGCCGAGCGTGTCGGCGGCCGCATTCTCGAGGTTGGGGTAGGGACCGGTATTTCGCTGCCGCACTATTCGCCGGAGTGCCGCCTGTGCGGCATCGACATCTCCGAACAGATGCTGCGCAAGGCGCAGGATCGCGTTGCCGAACTCGGCCTGAACAACGTCGAAGGGCTTTGGGTGATGGATGCCGAGCAGCTATCGTTTCCCGACAACTCTTTCGACGTGGTGGTCGCGCAATATGTCGTTACGACGGCGCCGAATCCGGAAGCCACCCTGGACGAGTTCGCGCGGGTCTTGAAGCCCGGCGGCGAGATCATCCTGGTCAGCCGCGTCGGCGCCGAGGCGGGGGTAAGGCGGACCTTGGAACATTGGTTCCAGCCGGCGGCCCGCAAGCTTGGCTGGCGGACCGAGTTTTCCTTCGCGCGCTACGCGCGATGGGCAGAGCGAACCCGCGGCGTCAGCTTGGTCGAGCGCCGCGCGATGCCACCACTTGGGCACTTCTCGCTGATCCGCTTTGCCAAGGCCGGTGGTGCGGATGACGTCCGACCGAGTCCTTCGATCGCCTCCTCAGCTGCCGCGTGACGCAGCCTTGGCGGGCCGCGAAGGCGCCGCCCGCCAATCCCTAACGTGATGTTCTCTTGGCTGTCACGAGGGATACACCAAATCGCCATACCCAGAGCTGATGAGCTCATGACGGGGGGACAGATGCACGGTTTTCTCTCTGCTTTGCGGACCCAGCGCTGGGATGATCATCGCTATTATCATCACAGCCGGATCAACCAATCGCTGCACCTCGTCAGCGCCATCAGCTTTCTGTTCTCCTATGTGATGATTTTCAAGGACCCGGCGATCTCCGCGCTGGCCGGTTGGCTGGTGGCGATGACGACCCGGCAATCCGGGCACTTTTTCTTCGAGCCCAAGGACTACGACGTCGTCAATCATGCCAGCCACGAGCACAAGGAAGAGATCAAGGTCGGCTATAATCTGCGCCGCAAGGTCGTGCTGTTGGCGATTTGGGCGCTGTCGCCGCTGCCGCTCTACTTTGACCCGACCTTCTTTGGCGTCTTTACGCCGGCTGTGGGCACCGCCGAGTTTGTCCGCCGCGTCGCGGAGATCTGGCTCGCAATCGGCATCGGCGGCGTGTTGTTCCGAACCGTGCAGTTGTTCTTTCTCAAGGACGTTCAGACCGGTCTTGTCTGGGCGACCAAGATCCTCACCGATCCGTTCCACGACGTCAAACTCTACCACAAGGCGCCACTTGCGCTGCTGCGCGGCGAGTTGATCGATCCCGGCATTGGCGCCGAGGTCGCGGAGTGGGAAGAGGAAGAAGCCGAGGAAGCGCCGCGGCTCACGTAATCAGCTCCCCGTCATCCCGAGGCGCCCGCCGCAGGCGGGCATCGAAGGATGCATGGCCCGGGCCGTCGGCCTTTGAGGCTCGCTTTCGCACGCACCTCAGGGAGACGGAACTAATGTTTGCGTGTGGAAAACAATCGGTGGGCGATCATCTCCTTAAGGATAGCCCGCTTGATCGATTTGTTGGTCAACGCCGGACTGCGCCACCACCAGCCATCCCGCTGCATGGCTCTAGCCGCGGCGACGATACGGTCGGCCACTGCCGCGAAATCGGCCTCAGTGTAGTCGAGGCTGAAGATCAGGCGTCCGGTTCCAATCCAGCTCAACGCCAAGCCTTCGGCGCGCAGATAATATTGCAGCATCCAGTTGTAGCGGGAGGGTTCCTGGTAGCAGACCGTCCAGATCGAGGACATGTTGACCACCTCGACGGGCAGGGCTTCGCCGCGCAAGCGCTCGTTCAATCGGAGCGCCCGCTCGTTCCAGATGCTGTCGAGGTCCCGGTAAATCGCCTGCCCCCCAGGCGTCTGCAAGTGACGGAGAAATTCGTTCATGGCGCCCATGACATACGGATGCGAATTGAATGTGCCCCGGGCAAAGCAGATGTCGGCGGGCCGGTCATCGCGAAAACGCTTCATCAGGTCGCTGCGTCCGCACACGGCACCAATGGGAAGTCCGCCGCCCAGCGTCTTGCCATAGGTGACGAGATCGGCGCGCACACCGAAGTACTCCTGCGCGCCGCCTCGGGCGAGGCGAAAGCCGACAAAGACTTCGTCAAAGATGAGGGCAATGTTGCGCTCGGTGCAGACCGCCCGCAGGGCCTTGAGCCACGCCGCGTAGGCTTCCTTGTCGAAATGCGCGCGCCGGCCGCTGTCGAGGAGTGCGGAATCACTGGGCGCCGATGCGTTCGGATGCAACGCCTGCAAGGGATTCACGAGCACGCAGGCAATGTTCCGGCGCGTGCGGATGACATGCAGCGTGTCCTCGGACATGTCCCGCAGCGTGTAGGTCTCATGCGCCGGCAGCGGATTACCGATGCCTGGTTGCACATCCCCCCACCAGCCGTGATAGGCGCCGCAAAACCGTACCAGGTGCGATCGTCGCGTGTGATAGCGGGCAAGCCGGACCGCCTGCATGACCGCTTCGGTCCCCGACATATGGAAGGAGACTTCATCGAGGCCGGAAATCTCTTTCAGCAGCCCGACGTTCTCGATGATCACAGGATGATAAGGGCCGAGCACCGGGCCAAGCTCACGCACGCGCGCCGCGCCACGCTCGATGGCTTGTTTATAGAAGTCATACCCAAGGAGGTTCACGCCGTAGGAGCCGGTAACATCATAGAAGCGATTGCCGTCGAGATCGGTGACAGTGACGCCGGCGCTCGATTGCACGAACGCCGCAGCTGGCAAATGCGTGCGCACATAGCGACTGAATTGGAACGGCACCCGGTAGGCGTCGGTGAACTGCAGATCGGAAATACTGGTCGCCGCCTCGGCGGTGCGCCGGATGGTCTCGGCAAAGCGCGTCTTGTAAAGCGCCGAAAGCCGTTCGAACCCGGCGCGGCGGCGCTCCGCAATTTCCGCCGGCGCGCCGTCAGAACAAAAGAATCGCGCTTCGTCGTATTCATAGAACGGCACGAAGGCCGCGAGCCGCCGCGCGATCCGCGCGTGACCGGACAGCGACTTATGCTTCGCTTGCGAGAGCTCGAAGCGCCGCCGCAGCTTCAACAGCGAGGTCGCGACCGCCGCGCCGCCGACCCCGTAAAGCGCCAGTGTCGTCATGGCCAATGCCATCGAATCGCGGTGTACCCGGCGGAGTTGACAATGCCATGACGGTTCGCTCCCAGCTCATGCGGGTCTTCGCCCAGGAGGACATCAACTTCCTTCTCACCAATCGAATCCCGCGCCGGCTGTTAACGGAATTCATCGGCTGGTTCAGCCGAATCGAACAGCCGCTGATCCGCGACCTGTCGATCGGGGTCTGGCGGCTGTTTTCCGACCTGGATTTGCGGGAAGCGAAGACGACGCAGTTCCGCAGCATGCATGAGTGCTTCACGCGGGAACTGAAGGAGGGGGCGCGTCCGATCGATTCGCGGCCGGACATTCTGGTCAGTCCCTGCGACGCAATCGTCGGCGCCTGCGGCACAATTGCTGGCACGGAGCTCTACCAGGCCAAGGGTTTTCCCTACACGCTCGAAGAGTTGCTCTGCGATTGTGCGCTGGTCAACGCGCATCGCGATGGCCGGTATGTCACGCTACGGCTCACGTCAAGCATGTATCACCGCTTCCACGCGCCGCACGATTGTCGCATCAGCGAGGTGGTCTATCTCTCCGGCGATACCTGGAACGTTAATCCGATTGCACTCAGGCGTATCGAGCGGCTGTTCTGCAAGAACGAACGTGCGGTCGTGCCGTTGACGCTGGCGGCGGGCGAGCGAACGGGTAACGTTGGTCGCGGTGGCCGCCATCCTGGTCGCAAGCATTCGCTTGAATTTTCTCGATGTTTTACTGAACCTGCGTCATCAAGGGCCGAATGTTATCGGCTGTGATGCATCGTTCCGCAAAGGCGACGAATTGGGGCGGTTCGAGCACGGATCGACCATCGTTGTATTCGCACCGCACGCTTTCGCCCTCTGCGACGGCGTGCACGAAGGCGCGATGATTCGTGTCGGCGAGCCGCTGATGCAGATGCGGTGAAATTCCGTGCGATCAGCCCGCTGCCTTTTGCGGCGGCATCAGTGCGTTGTCGAGTTCGTTCGCACGCGCATAGGCGGGACGGCTACTGAGCCGCTGCCAATAGCTCGTGAACGCCGGACGTTTTTCCATCGTTCCGAACATCAGGCCAAAGCCGATTTGCGAGCCCAGATACAAATCGGCTGCGGTGAAGCTATCGCCGACGAGATAATTACCGGCTGAAACGGCTTCTTCGAGCACTTTCATGACACGGTCGAAAGTGCCGTATCCGACGCTGGCTTCGCGCTCCGGCGCCACGACAAAGCCAAAAGTCTTGTTGGTGACGGCGCTTCGAGCGGTCCGGCCCCGAAGAACATCCAGCGGTAATAGGGCGCGCGCAGGCGATCGCCCGGCGGCGGCGCCAGTTTGGCTTGCGGGAAATGCGTCGGCGAGATAGGCGCAGATGGCGGCGGCTTCGGTTACCACTGCGTCGCCGTGGCGCAACGCCGGCACCTTGCCCATGGGATTGATCGCGAGATAGGCGGGCGACTTCATTGTGGTGCCGTAGTCAAGCACTTCGGTGCGATAGGGCTGCCCAATTTCCTCCAGCATCCACCGCACGATGCGACCGCGCGACCTCGGATTGGTATAGAAGACGAGTTCATCGGCCATTTGTCGCCTCCTTGCGAACTTGATCTTGATCTCACTATGGGCAAGGCCGCGGCGGCCGGCAATAGCAACGCTCGACTGGCGCGAGCCGATTTAGTCGGCAGCCAGCGTGCGGTAAATTTGCGCAGCGTCACGCGCGCCGCGCACGGCGGCAATGGTTGCCGGGTCCCTGAGCTTGCGTGCGATGCAGGCAAGTGCTCCGAGCTGCTCGCCGGCCTGCGTCTCCGGCAACAGCAGCAGGCAAACGGTGTCGACCGGTTTGCCGTCGACAGCGTCGAAATCGATAGACTTCTTCAGGCGCAGCAAAATTCCGAACGGCTTGTCGATCTGATGAAATCGCGCGTGCGGCAGCGCCACGCCGCCGCCTACGCCCGTCGAACCGAGTTCCTCACGCTTGCTCAGCTCCGAGAGAATGCGATCCGGTGGAATGTCAACCGATGGGCCGGCCTTGTGCGCCAAATCTGACAACAGCTTCTGCTTGTCCGAGGCCACAACGTCGGTGGACACGTCGGCTGCGCGAAGGAAGTCGGAAATCTTCATGAGTGCTGAGGTCACGCAAAATCATATTGGATTTTAAGCCTGGACCACAATATCAGTCAGGAGCGCGCAACCGATAGCCGACGCCTGTTTCGGTCAGGATAAAACGCGGCTGCTCCGGATCGACCTCGATCTTTTGCCGCAGCTGGCGAACATATACCCGAAGGTACTGGGCGTCAGTCAAATTGTCCCAAAGCTCGCCGAGCAAAAATTTGTGGGTGAGAACCTTTCCGGCATGCTGAACCAGCACGCGCAATAGATCATATTCCTTCGGCGACAGCTTCACCTCTCGCTCGCCGACTTTGACGATACGGCGGACGAGGTCGACGGAAAGCTCGCCGACGCGGAAGATCGGCCGTTCGCCGTGGGTCTGCAATTGATGGCGCAGCGCCGCTCGCATCCGCGCGAGCAGTTCGTCCATGCCGAACGGCTTGGTCACATAATCGTCGGCGCCGAGATCAAGCGCCTGAACTTTGCCGGCCTCGTCGCTACGGCTCGACAACACCACGATCGGAACGCTTTCGTTGCGCGCACGAATGGTTTGCAGCAACTCCAGTCCATGCGCATCGGGCAGGCCGAGGTCGAGGATGATCAAGTCGGGAGCGTCTTTGAGGAGATCGAGCGCGGTCTTGGCGTTGGGGGCCTCCAGGATCTGATAGCCTTGGGTAGTCAGTCCCATGCGCAGGAGCTTGCGAATCGGTGGCTCATCATCGACCACCAGCACCCGGAGCGGAGCGGCGCTCATGCGGCGACCTCCAGGTTTTGCCGCGCTTGCGGGATCGGCAAGCTGATGGTGAACGCAGCCCCGCTTCGATCGGTGCGGTTTGCCGCGACGATGGTGCCGTGCATGGCCTCGACGAAGCCGCGCGAGATCGCAAGCCCAAGGCCGGTGCCGGCGCGAACCTGGTCGGTCTTCTGTGCCCGATAGAACTTATCGAATATGTGATCGAGATCGGTCGACGGAATGCCGCTGCCTTCATCGAGAACGCACAGGCAGACCGAGTCGCCGGTGCGCCAGCTTTGGATGCGGATTGTCGTCTCCGCTGGCGCATATTTTGCCGCATTGTCCAAAAGATTGAACAACACCTGCTCGAACAGTACGGCGTCGAGTTCGAGCATTGGCAAGTCCGGGGCCAATTCAAGCTCGACCTTGTGGTGCGACAGGATTCGGCCGGCGCGGCGCAATGCGCTGCCGACGATCTCGCCGAGATCGTGCAGCCCCACGTTCGGCGAGATGGCGCCGGACTCAAGCTTGGTCATATCAAGGAGGTTGGCGATGAAGCGGTTCAGCCGCTCGGATTCGTCGATGATCGTGGCCAGGAGGTCCAGCTCGCTCGGCTTCGCTGAGCTTTTCGCGCAAGTCGCGCAATGCTCCCGCCGCTCCCAGCACAGCGGCAAGCGGTGTTTTCAGGTCGTGGGAGATCGACGTGAGCAATGCCGAGCGCAAGCGCTCGGTTTCGGCGGCGCGCTCGACGCGATCCATCTCCTCGACCAGCTTCACGCGCTCGATCGCAAGCGCTCCCTGGTCGCGTAGTGCATCCAAGAGCCGCCGCTGATCAGGCGTCAGCATGGGGCCCGGCTTGTCGCTGTCGATCCCCATAACACCAATGGCGCCGCGCCCGGTATGCATCGGCAGAAACAAGCGCTTGGCGCCGGGAAGGGTATCGGAGCCGCGGCCGGCGGCGCGATCGTTCTCCCACGCCCACTTCGCCGCGGCGATGTCAGCGTCGTCGAGAATGTCTTCGGGCGGATAACCGGCCTTGACTGCAATCGAGCCATGCTCGGGCAGGAGCAGCACGACGCGGACTTTCAGCATCAGCGCAGTCTGATAGGCCGTGGCCCAAAGGACATCGTCGAGTGTTCCGGCGCCGGCGAGCTTGCGACTAAAAGAATAAAGAGACTCGGTCGAACGCGCCCGATCGATGGCGGCCACCGCCTGGGTGCGGCCGCGGGCCGCGACCGTCGAGACAATGATCGCGACGAGCGTGAAGAAGACGAACGCGGCGATGTTGGTCGGATCGGCGATGGTGAAGGTGTAGATCGGCGGCAGGAAGAAAAAATTGTAGCACAGCGACGATGCGACGCTGGCCAGAAGGGATGGCCACAGGCCGAGGCGGACCGCGACGCCAACGACGGCAGTCAGAAAGACCAGATCAACATTCTCGACGCCAAACCAGGGCTGGATCAGCGCGGCGCAGGCGAGCGCCAACGCCACCGCCAACAGCGCCATGAAATATGGCTGAGGATCGACCGCACTGTCTCGTTCGGCAGGGCGGACGGATTTTTTCGGGATCGGCTCACCGGCAATGGTGTCGCCGGCGATGACATGGACGCTGATATTGCCGGAGCGGCGGACCAGGTCGTGGACCACGGACCCGTGCAAGATTTCGAACCAGCGCGTTCGCGCCGACTTGCCAATGACGATTTGCGTCACGTTGTTGGCTTGGGCGTAGCTGATCACGTCTTCGGCAATGTGACGACTATCGGCGGGAAGCGTGATCGCTTCGCCGCCGAGGGCCTCCGCAAGGCGCAGCGTGTCGGCAATACGATCGCGCTCTTCCTCCGAAAGCTGCAGGCTGCGCCGTCCCTCGACGTAAAGCGCCAGCCACGGTCCATGGAGGCGGTCGGCAAGGCGCTTGGCGTAGCGCACCAGGCCGGCGCTGCGCGGATCGTCGCTGATGCAGACGAGGATGCGCTCGCCCGCGGCCCACGGTCCCTGGATCGCGCGGGCCTGCATTTCGGTGAGCAGTTGCTCGTCAACCCGCTCGGCGGTGCGGCGCAACGCAAGTTCGCGCAAGGCGGTGAGGTTGGCCGGAGAAAAGAAATGCTCAAGCGCGCGCTCGGCCTGCCTGGGAACGTAGACTTTTCCTTCCTTGAGCCGCTGGATCAGATCGTCGGGCGTCAGATCAACCAGTTCGACGGCGTCGGCACGATCGAATACGGCGTCCGGCACCGTCTCACGCACCCGCACATGAGTGATCTGCGCGACGACGTCATTGAGGCTCTCGATGTGTTGAATATTGACCGTCGTGTAGACGTCGATGCCGCGTCCCATCAACTCTTCGACGTCGAGATAGCGCTTTGGGATGGCGACTGCCTTCGGCGTTGGTGTGCGCGAGTTCGTCAACGAGAACGATCTGCGGTCGACGGGCGATGATGGCGTCAAGGTCCATTTCCTCGAGCCACTGGCCTTTGTATTCGATCCGTCGCCGTGGAACGATTTCCAGGCCCTCCAGCAGCGCTTCGGTTTCTCTGCGACCGTGGGTTTCGACGATACCGACAACGACATCGTACCCGTCTTTCTTGCGGGCATGGGCCTGTTGCAGCATCTCGTAGGTCTTACCGACGCCTGGAGCCGCGCCCACGAAGATCCTGAGCTTGCCGATACGGCTTTCTTCGCGGTGTGCCGCTGCGAGCAGGGCTTCCGGCGAAGGCCGATGTTCGGAATCACGCCGTTGATCCGCCATCACCTTTCAGACGTCTCGACGTTTCGCCGGTCTGCTGCCTTAGCCGGCGGACAAGCGGTCGAGCGCGAGATTGAGCAGCAGAACATTGACGCGCGGCTCGCCCAGCAGCCCAAGAAATCGATCCTCGATGTGATCGCTGACGAGCTGTCGTATTTGATTTTCCGCCAAGTTGCGCGCCTTGGCAACACGTGGAACCTGGAAGTAGGCGGCTTCAGGCGAGATATCCGGATCGAGCCCGCTGGCCGAAGTCGTGACCAGGTCGATCGGCACCGCGAGCGGAGGGATTCTCCTTCCTGAGCTTGTCGAGGTCAGACTGCACCCGGTCGATCAGCGCCTTGTTGGATGGCCCGAGATTTGAGCCGCCAGAATTGGCCGCGTTGTAGGGCGCAGCCACCGTCTTGGTTGAATCCTTGGGATCGGGCGCGGTAGTAGCTGACGGTCGGCCATGGAAGTACTTGTCGCTGGCAAACTCTTGGCCAATGAGCGCGGAACCGACGACCTTGCCGTCGCGCTCGATCAAGCTCCCTTGCGCCTGGTTGGGAAATACAATCTGGGCAATCCCGGTCATCGCCAGCGGATAGACCAGCCCGGTAATGAGCGTTAGGGCGACAAGAACAACGATCGCCGGACGGATTTCGCGCAACATTGTTTTTCTCCTCAGGCGAGATGCAAGGCCGTGACGGCGAGGTCGATCGCCTTGATACCGATAAATGGAATGATCACGCCGCCGCCGCCGTAGATCCACAGGTTGCGGCGAAGCAGCGAAGCAGCCCCGATCGGACGATAGCGCACGCCTTTGAGCGACAGCGGAATAAGCGCGATAATAATGAGCGCGTTGAAGATGATCGCCGAAAGGATGGCGCTTTCAGGTGTCGCCAGCCTCATGATGTTCAGCGTCTGCAACTGCGGGTAAAAGGCGACGAACATGGCCGGGATGATGGCGAAATATTTCGCCACGTCGTTGGCAATCGAGAACGTGGTCAAGGCACCGCGGGTCATCAACAGCTGCTTGCCGATCTCGACGATCTCGATGAGCTTAGTCGGATTGGAATCGAGGTCGACCATGTTGCCGGCTTCGCGGGCCGCCTGCGTGCCGGTATTCATCGCCACCCCAACATCGGCCTGCGCCAGCGCCGGCGCATCGTTGGTGCCGTCGCCGCACATGGCGACGAGCTTGCCCTTCGACTGCTCGTCGCGGATCAGCCGCAGCTTATCTTCGGGCGTGGCTTGCGCCAGGAAATCGTCAACGCCGGCCTCGGCTGCGATCGCCGCGGCGGTCATCGGATTGTCGCCGGTAATCATGATGGTGCGGATACCCATGCGGCGCAGTTCGGCGAAGCGCTCGCGGATGCCGCCCTTGACGATGTCCTTGAGCTGAATGACGCCAAGCAGCTGGCTATCCTTGGCCACCGCCAGCGGCGTACCGCCGGATTTCGCGATTGCATCGGCGATCGTATTGATTTCGCGCATGGTCTCGGCGCTGACGTTTGGCCGCAGCGCCTGCACCGTTGCCCCTGCGCCGATGACGGTCTGCGGGGTATTGAGGAAGTTCAAAATTGCATCGACGGCGCCTTTGCGAACCCAGGACGCGCCGACTTCGACGCCGCTCATGCGCGTCTGGGCGCTGAACGGAATGAAGTTGGCTTGCAGCTCGGCGAGCTCACGGCCGCGGATGCCATACTTTTCTTTCGCCAGGACGACGATAGAGCGGCCCTCAGGCGTCTCGTCGGCCAGCGACGCCAATTGCGCGGCGTCGGCCAATTCCTGTTCACTCACCCCGCGCACCGGCTTGAACTCGGTCGCCTGGCGGTTGCCCAGCGTGATGGTCCCGGTCTTGTCGAGCAGCAAGGTGTCGACATCGCCCGCGGCCTCGACCGCGCGGCCGGACATGGCAAGCACATTGAATCGCACCAGGCGATCCATTCCGGCAATGCCGATGGCGGATAATAACGCGCCGATTGTCGTCGGAATGAGCGTCACGAACAGCGCTACTAGAATCACGACCGAAATCGTGCTGCCGGCATAGGCCACGTAGCTCGGGATTGTGGCCGTGGCGAAAACGAAAATGATGGTCAGGCCGATCAGCAAGATATTGAGCGCAATCTCGTTCGGCGTCTTCTGCCGTTCGGCGCCTTCGACCAGCCTGATCATGCGATCGAGGAAGGTCGAGCCCGCCGCCGCCGTGATGCGCACGCGGATCCAGTCGGACAGCACTTGGGTGCCGCCGGTGACCGCGGAGCGGTCGCCGCCCGACTCGCGGATCACCGGCGCTGATTCGCCGGTGATGGCAGCCTCATTGACCGAAGCCATGCCTTCGATCACCTCACCGTCGGACGGAATAAGGTCTCCGGCCTCGACCAAAACGAGATCGTCGACTTTGAGGTTTGTGCTCGGCACGAGCCGATAGTTCTGTTGATCGTCCCCGCCGGTAATGAGCTTGGCTTGGGTCTCGGTGCGCTGACGGCGCAACGTGTCGGCTTGCGCCTTACCCCGACCCTCGGCAACGGCTTCCGCGAAGTTGGCGAACAGTACGGTGAACCACAGCCACAAGATGATCTGAAACTCAAAGCCGATATGCCCGCTGCCTGTCACCAGATCGCGAATCAAGATCACCGTCGTGAGCGCGGTGACGATTTCGAGCACGAACATGACCGGATTCTTCATCAGCGTTCGCGGATTTAGCTTGACGAACGCGGAGCCGATTGCCGGCAGGACGATCTTTGGATCAAAGAGCGCCGATACCGGCATCCTCTTGCGCAGATGTGAAGTTTCCATCGCAGTAGCTCCGAAGCCTAATTAGCTGAGAACACGGTGCCGGCGTTGATCGCGAGCTGCTCGACGATCGGGCCGAGTGCCAGCGCCGGGAAGAAAGTGAGGCCGCCAACGATGACGATGACGCCGACGACCAGGCCGACAAACAACCCGCCCGTGGTCGGGAACGTGCCTGCGGACGCCGGCACCGATTTTTTGGCGGCAAGCGAACCGGCAATCGCCATGGTCGGGATGATCATCCAGAAGCGGCCAACAAGCATGGCGATGGCGCCCGTGAGATTGTAGAATAATGTGTTGGCGCTCAGCCCGGCGAAGGCGGAACCGTTGTTGCCGTCCTGCGAGACGTAGGCGTACAGCACTTCGGTGAAGCCGTGTGGTCCGGGATTGCCCATCGCGGCGACAGCGGACGGCACCTCCATCGCGACCGCAGTCCAGCCGAGATACATCAGCGGCAGAACCAGGATCGCAAGCATCGCCATCTTGACTTCCTTCGCCTCGATCTTTTTGCCGACGTATTCAGGCGTGCGGCCCACCATCAGGCCGGCGACGAAGATGGCGATGATGACGAACAGCAGCATGCCGTACATGCCGGCGCCAACGCCGCCGACAATGACCTCGCCAAGCTGGATGTTGATCAGCGGGATCATGCCGCCGAGCGCGGTGAACGAATCGTGCATGGCGTTTACCGCGCCGCATGAGGCGGCCGTGGTAATAACGGCGAACAGCGCCGAACCAACGATGCCGAAGCGGACTTCCTTGCCTTCCATGTTGCCGCCGGTGAGCCCAAGCGCGTTGAGCAAATCATTGCCGTGCGCTTCGGCGGCATAGCAAACGATGACTCCGGCAATGAACAAGAATGCCCATGGCGGCAAGAATGGCCCAGCCTTGGCGCTGATTGCCGACCATGCGGCCGAACACGTTGGTCAGCGCCGCACCGATTGCGAAGATCGAGATCATCTGGATATAGTTCGATAAAGCGGTCGGGATTCTCGAACGGATGCGCGGCATTGGCGTTGAAGAAACCGCCGCCGTTGGTGCCGAGCATCTTGATCGCGATCTGCGAGGCGACCGGGCCGACCGCGATAGTCTGCTTGGCGCCTTCAAGCGTCGTCGCATCAACATAAGCTCCGAGCGTTTGCGGCATGCCTTGCCAGACCAGGAACAGCGCATAGGGCACGCAGATCGGAATGAGGAGGTAGAGCGTTGTCCGCGTGACATCGACCCAAAAATTACCGACGGTGCGGACCGAATGCCGCGCGAAACCGCGAATGAGCGCGACGGCGAGCGCGATGCCGGTCGCCGCCGACAAGTAGTTCTGATGGGTCAAGCCGAGCATTTGCACGAGATAGGACATCGTGCTTTCGCCGCCGTAGTTCTGCCAGTTGGTGTTGGTGATGAAGCTCGCCGCCGTATTGAACGACAGGTCGGCAGCGACCGCCGACTGTTCCGCGGGATTGAACGGCAGTACCTGCTGCACGCGCATCAGAACATAGAGAATGAGAAAGCCGCCAACGTGGAAGATCAGCATGCCAACCGTGTAGGTCACGGCATGCTGTTCTTGGCGCTCGTCAACGCCGGCGATCTTGTAGATCGCACTCTCCACCGGCCGCAGGATCGGCGACAGAAACGTGCGCTCGCCGCTAAAAACGTTGGTCATATAGGCGCCAAGCGCCGGCGTGATCGCGACGATGATCGCGCAATAGAGCAGAATCTGGACCCAGCCGATGACGGTCATGGTCGTTTCTTCCTTCAGAACTGCTCGGGTTTGAGCAGGGCGTAGGTGAGATAGATGAGCAGCGCGGCGGTCACGATGCCCGCGAGCGAGTAATCGAAAATCATGATGTTGCCCTCAAAGCAGGTCGCAGGCGTAGACGTATGCGATCGACAGGGCAAAGAAGACCGCCCCGATCGCCAGCATGACGACGTCCAACATGGGAATGCTCCGACTATGAATTCCTATAGCCACCAGCAGAGGTCAGCGGGCGGCGCGTAGTGTTGACGTGCGTCAAAAACGCGCAAAATGTTCCGCTGGCCGCATTAACTGTCATTCTTCGCATAGGAATGCGAGAGGGTAGGGCGGCCGGGCGCATAAAGATCTATATAAGATATTGGTCGTAGGCAGCCGGACGGTCGGCGCGGCAATAGGACATTGGTCCCAGTCCGCAAACGTACGATCAGCGCCGTCAAGCAATAAAACGAAGTCCAAAAATCAATTCTGCGAAGTGGGGTTATGTCCGATACTTGGCGTTCTTATGGAGATTGGAACATGAAGCGGCCGGCCCGTTCCTGCGTGGTCAAGGCCACTATGCCGGTTTTATGACAACGAAGCCGGCTCCATCTCGAATTCATATGCGGTTCAGAGCACATTTGGTCACAGAAAACGAATAACAGGAGCGACCTCCATGAGCGTCATTCTTGTCGATGCACCTCCCGACACTGGCGGCAAGCCGATATCGGGAAGCTTCTGGCAAAGGCTCGCGCTGGCACTGGACGAGTATTTCGCCCAGCGAACGAAGCGGACGGTGCCCGAAGCCACATTGCGGCGATCGAGACAAGATTTCGAGCGATGCCGCCGTCTCATGCATAAAACCTCGATGGCGGCGGTCGCGGCCGGAGCAGCACACCGTTAGACGAGTTCGCATGATCCGCGGTGGCGGAAGGCCGCGCTCAGATACAAGCCTTTCCAATCGCCTATGCCACCTCTATTTGTCACGCAGACTGACGATGAAGGCGACGACATCCCGTAGCTCCTCGCTCGACAGCATCAGATTCGGCATGTGCGAATTCTCAGGGACTGTGGGCAGCGTTGCCAGATGACGCTGCAGCGAAGCCGTCGTCACGTTGGGCCGGTTTGCAATTTCCTTGAAGTCGGGAGGACGGGGCGGTCCGGCATTGATCGGCTTGAACGGTTGGTTCGGTGCCACCACGTGGCAGCCGGTACAGGCCACCAAGGCTATGTCGCGGCCAACGGCGACGTCTCCGTCAACAAGCTTCGTCTGCGCGTTTAGGGCAGCCGCAACCCATGCGGTAGACCCCGCTAGGAATGCCAAAGCCGCAAACCTCCGCGTCTTCATTTGAACGCCCTGGAACTCCCGCATACCATTCAGCATTGTTGCGCCCAAACGCCGTAGTACCGGATCGTCTGATCGAAATTTACTCGATCAATCCGGCTGAAAAGGAAGAAACCAAAAGCCGCGCAGGAAGCCCTCTTTCTTGTCCTTGCCGGTTACCGCTTCGGCCTGTCCCGTGCCGACATTGAGCGTCTTCTCCGGCGGCGGCTCTATGCGATTCCACCAACCGCCGCCGAGCGCCTGATAAAGCGCCACGGTATCGGACAAGCGGGCTGCACGCGCCTGAACGACCTGAATGACCGCCTGCAGATAAGTCTGTTGCGCCGTCAGCAATATCAGCACGTTGGCGTTGCCGGTCTGCATCTGCTGGCGGGCGAGATCGAAGCTGATCTTGGCGGCGCGTTCGAAGTCTCGCGCCGCCTTCAGCGCATCCGCATCGTTTTGCAGCGCGCGCAGCGAATCAGTGACGTTCTGCACGGCGCCGATCACCGTGCCGCGATAACTCCAAGCCGCCGCGTTGTAGGTATCCTTCGCTCCCTGTAGCTGATGAAGCAGAGCGCCGCCGTCGAATATTGTCTGCGCGACATTGCCGGCAACCAGCCAGGCAAGATTTTGGGGAGCCAGCAGACCGGCGAGCGCCGTGTTCATATAGCCGATATTTCCGTTGATCGTGAAATTTGGCAGCAAATTGGCGATGGCGACGCCGATCTGCGCGCTTGCCGAATGCAACTAGCTCCTGCGACGCGCGGATGTCCGGCCGTTGCTCGATGAGCTGCGATGGCAAGCTGACCGGCAGATCGACCGGCAAGTGCAGGGCTTCGAGTTTGAATATTTCGCGAGGTTCCTCGCTGGGATAGACGCCGGCAAGAGCCGACAGCAGATCGCGGTTCTGTTGCAGTGCCTTGCGCAGCGGCGGCAGCGTAGCCGCGACCTGCGCCAGAGCCGCTTCCTGCAGGGCGACGTCATTGCGATTGGCGTAGCCCGTCTCCAGCTGGCGCCGCAGGATGCCGAGCATTTTGGTGTTGATCGAGATGAGCTGGTTGGTGGCTTCGATCTGCGCGCGCAGCGAGGCTTCATTGATCGCCGCGACCGCAATGTTCGATACGAGCGTCAGATAAGCCGCCTCGACCTGGAAGCGCTGATTGTCGGCCTGCGCTTGAAGCGATTCGACCGTGCGGCGATTGAGACCCCAGATGTCCAGCGTGTAGGTCACCTGTAGCTGCGCGGTGTGCAGTTGGTACCTTGTGGCGCCGGACTCCGGTATGGGAGAGAGTACGGCGGAGGTTTGGTTGTTGGTCGGATTAAAGTTGCCCTCGACGAGCGGAAAGAACTTGCCCTCCTGAGCGTAGACAGCCTGGTTGGCCGCGCGCAGCGTTGCGATCGCCGATTGCAGCGAGGGATTGTTGGCGAGCGCGCGCTGGATCAGCGCGGTAAGCGCCGGTGATCTGAATAGCCGCCACCATTCCTGCGGAATGTCGCGGCCCTGCACGAAATGCTGCGGCTGACCGGTCGGCGCGTCGGTAGAGGAGGTGCGCGGCGCCAGCGGCTCCTTGGTGTAGCGGGTGATTTCAGGCGCGGCGGGATGGAGGAAATCCGGTCCGACCGCGCAACTGGCCAAACCGAGCGCGGCCGCGAGTGCGGCGGCGCCCACATGAACCGACCTGACCGCCTGGGTGAACATGTGCAACTGACATACGATTGTAGCTGAAATACTTAAGACGAAACGCCCCGCGACATCCCCGTAGTTAAATCCATTATTTCCGATTTATTTCATGTTGGCTATGTTCGCCGCGCCACACTGTGATTTATTCAGAGTTTCGGTGGACTGTGATCTTTCACAGTAAAACTCGAAATTTCTCACAGTGGACCGCGACAGCGACTGGCGCCGATACCGACGGAGTTCGTATTGGCAAACGCAAACTTGCGAGGTCTCCGATGGCGCGCGAGAACAAGACTGCGCCGTGCCGGCGGTTACCGGCGACTAGTAAGGCCGCTGGATGCCCTTCACAACAACCGAACGCCGAATCATCTCATTGTGATATAAATGAAATGGATATATTCTGCGTCACAATAAAGCTGTGGTGAGTGTGCGGCGTAGTGTGGTTAATCCCGAATTGAGTGTGGATTAATAGCAGTAGACGATTGCGCCGCAATGCGGACCCGTGCCGATTATCGCGGCAGATTTCTGTAATCGACCAAACGCACGCATACGTGGCTTTCTGATGCCGCGCCGAGAGCCAATTTATAGCGCCGGAATAGCCTTTGCTCTCGTAGGATTAGCTGTCGCGGTCCTATCTATATTATTCTGCTACTAATAACGAGGGAAATTCTCACCGGCGCCTTTACCGAGAAATGCGGACGCGCAAGGAGCGGCGAAAGCCGCGACAGGAGATTCCGGCGACGCGTTCAACCTCAATCTCTCGGATTCTCAGCTCGCGGCGGTGAAAGTGGAACCGGTCGAAGAGCACGATTTTCCAATCGAAAAGGAAGCGGTCGGCAGCATCGATTTCAACGAAGATATGGAGACGCAGGTCTTCACCCCCTATCAGGGGAGGATCCTCGCGCCTATTCGCTGCCGTCGGGGACGACGTGAAAAAGGGACAGACGCTGTTCACAATCGACAGCCCCGATCTGCTGGCCGGCCGAATCGAATTTAATCGCCGCCGCGGGAGTGATGGAGCTGACCACCCGCAATTTGGCGCGCCTGCGCGAACTGTACAAGACTCTTGCGGTATCGCAACACGATCTGGAACAGGCGATCTCCGACCAGCAGACCGCCGAAGGCGATCTGCGGGCGGCGCGCGACGCCGTGCGCATTTTCGGCAAGTCCGACGCCGAAATCGATCGCATCGTCGCCGATCGCTTGGCGGACCCGACACTCGTCGTGCCAAGCCCGATCAACGGCCGGGTAACCGCTCGCACCGCGGCGCCGGGACTGTTCATGCAGCCGGCTAACCCGCCGCCCCCCTATGTCGTCGCCGACATCGACACGATGTGGATGTTGGCGAACGTGGTCGAGAACGACAGCCCGGCGTTCCGCGTCGGCCAGCCGGTGAAGGTCAGGCTGAGCGCTTTTCCCGGTCGCGTATTCGACGGCAAGATCACCACGATCGGCGCGATCAGTCGACCCGAATACGCGTCGCGTCCTGGTGCGCTCCGAAATCGACGATCCGCAGCACGAACTCCGTTCGGGCATGTTCGCGAATTTCGTCATCAGCATCGGTGCGCCGGTCCGTTCGCCCGCCGTTCCATTCGCTGGCGTGGTGCGAGAAGGCGACGGCACGCATACGGTTTGGGTCACTGCCGACCGGCGGCGGTTCACCAGGCGGACGGTTATGATCGGTGCGCCGCGCGACGGCTACCGGCAGATTCTGGATGGCGTGAAGGTCGGCGAACTGGTCGCCACCGAAGGGGCGGTCTTTCTCAGCAATATGGTGACGATAGCGGCGGGAGTCCGATGAAGGTGCCGCGCGCCCGCAACGAACGAATTAGAGGCTAGCCGTGCTGAAGAGCATACTTGCTTTTGGGCTGACCCGACGTGCCATCATCCTGTTAGGTCTCCTGGTGTTCATTGGTGCCGGGCTCGTCGCCTTTAGCAGGCTGAATATCGAGGCCTATCCCAATCCGGCGCCCGTCATTCTTGAAATCACCGCCCAAGCGGCCGGTCTCTCGGCCGAAGAGATGGAGCGCTACTACACGATCCCGATGGAGATCGGTCTCTATCCCACGCCCGGCATCGACAATATCCGCTCGACCTCATTCTACGGTCTGACTTTCGTTCGCGTCACTTTCAGATACGGTGTCGACTTTTTCTTCGCCTACACCCAGGCGGCGCTGAGCCTGCAGCAGAACGTCAGCCTGCCAGGCAACCAGATCCCGCATATTTAGCAATCGAGCCTGGTCGGCGAGGTCTATCGCTATCAGGTCGTCGGCCCACCGCATTTCGGGCTCACCAATCTGCGCACGGTGCAGGACTGGATCGTCACACGCGGCTTGTTCACCGTTACCGACGGCGTCGTGCAGGTGAACTCGCTGGGGCGGCACGACCAAGCAATACAACGTCGACGTCGATCTGCACAAACTCGACGCCTACAATGTCACCATACCGCAAATCATGACTGCGCTCGGCAATGCCAATATCAATGTCGGCGGCCGCGAGATCACCGTTGGCCAGCAGTCGGTGAATATCCGCGGCATCGGGCTGTTCGATAGCGGCGGCGATGAAGATCTTGACCAAGGGCTATCACGTCAACGACATCGAGAACGTCGTCCTTGGCTCAGTTTAATGGCGTTCCCGTTCAAATAAAGGATGTCGCCAAAGTTTCGGTCGGCTACGTGCCGCGGCTCGGCATCGCCGGCATGCGACCACGACAGACGACGTTGCCTTGTCGATCGTGGTCATGGGGCGCACCTTACACACCAATGACGTCGTGCCGCGCATCAAGGAGGAAATCGAGAAGATGAACACTGACGGCGAGCTGCCGCCGGGGGTCAAGCTCGTACCCTATTACGACCGCACCGACGCTGGTGAATGTCACCACCCATACGGTGCTGCACAACCTGATCTTCGGCTGCCTCCTGGTCTTTTTGATTCAGTGGATTTTCCTCGGCAATTTGCGCAGCGCCATCATCGTCGGCGTCAACATCCCGTTCGCTTTGTTTTTCGCCGTCATCATCATGGTGCTGATGGGACGAAGACGCCAACCTGCTCTCGGTAGGCGCCGTCGATTTCGGGATCATCGTCAATTCAGCGGTGATTCTCGTCGAGAACATTTTCAGGAACTTTCAGGCGCCGCCGGAGGCCAGGCAGAAGCCTGTTGCAGCACCTTGCGGAGGGAGCATTCGGCACCGATCCGACGCGCGGAGTCGGACAGGGTCGCGCTGGACCGACCGCTTGCGCATGATTTTCGCCAGCGCCCTGCAAGTCGACAACGCGATCTTCTTCTCGGCGCTGATCACGGTGGCGGCGTTCGTCCCCTTGTTCACCATGCAGGGAGTCGAAGGCCAGATTTTCAATCCGATGGCGCGGACATACGGGTTAGCCCTTGCCGGGGCATTGCTGTCGACCTTCACCGTCACGCCGGTGCTGGCGTCATTTCTGCTTCCTCAGCAGGTGCAAGGAAACAGAGACCATCGTTGTACGCATTTTGCATCGGATTTATGCGCCGGCTCTGCATTGGTCGCTGCGATCACCGGAAAACTGATGCTGGCGTTTGCGGCCGCGTTTCTCGCCGTCATGGTGTTCCTCGGGATCGCGGCTCGGCAGCGAGTTCCTGCCGGCGCTTGAAGAAGGCAATTTGTGGATCCGGGCGTCGATGCCGCCGACGATCGGCCTGGAAGCAGGCGAACCGGCGACAGCGAAGATGCGGGAAATACTGCTCCGTCACCCAGAAGTCCTTCACGTCGTTTCGCAGCACGGCCGCCCGGACAATGGCAGCGATGCTTCGCCGTTCTCCAACGTGGAGCTGTTCGCGCCGCTCAAGCCTTACGATGAATGGCCAACCGGCTATACCAAGGATATGTTGATCAATCAGCTCCAGCGGGAATTTAACGATGAGCTGCCGGGCGTGACCTTCAACTTTTCACAGTACATCCAGGATAACATCGAGGAGGCGCTATCCGGGGTGAAAGGCGCCAACTCCGTTAAGATCATCGGTCACGATCAAAACATTTTGGAAGACCTCGCCCTCAAGGTTCAGCACGAAATGACGCAGGTCAGAGGCATGGCCGACCTGGGCATTTTCCACGTTCAGGGCCAACCGAACCTGAATGTTAAAGTCAATCGTGAAAAAGCGGCCCGCTACGGCCTCAATACCGGTGACGTCAACACAGTCATTCAAGCGGCATTGGGCGGCGCGATTGCAACCACGCTGCTCGAAGGCGACCGCTCATGGAACGTCCAGGTTCGGTTGCCGCCCGAATACCGCCAGAACCTGGAATCAGTGCGCAATATCAAGGTCGGTTATCAAACACCGGCCGGCGTCAACGCGTACGTTCCGCTGAGCGAACTTGCCGACATCACGCTCGATACCGGCGCTTCCTATATCTATCACGAGTCGAGGGAACGCTACATTCCGATCAAGTTTAGCGTCCGCGGTCGCGATCTTGGCGGCACAGTCGCCGAAGCGCAGCAGCGCATCGCCAAGAACGTGAAGCTGCCGGTCGGCTACCGCATCATTTGGGCCGGCGAATTCGAGGATCTCCAAAAGGCAAAAGCGCGCCTCGAGGTGATCGTTCCAATCAGCCTGCTGCTGATCATGGTACTCCTCTACGGCCTGTTTAACTCGCTGCGCGACAGCCTGTTGGCGCTGGCCGGCATCCCCTTTGCGGTCGGCGGCGGCGTGCTGGCACTGTACGTCTCCGGTCTCGATCTTAGCATCTCGTCGGCGATCGGCTTTGTCTCGTTGCTGGGCGTATCGGTCATGGACGGCATCCTGATGATTACTTATTACAACCAGGTCCATAAGACCGGCGCGAGCGCCGTTGATCTCATGTACCACGCGGCGACGCAGCGGATGCGACCGATGCTGATGACTGCGCTGTCGGCGTGTATCGGTTTGCTGCCAGCGGCGATTTCGACCGGAATCGGCAGCCAAGTGCAGCGGCCGCTCGCGACCGTGGTCGTCGGAGGCATGCTGGTAGGCCCGATCATGTTGCTGGTCGTGGTCCCAGCGCTGCGAATGATGTTCCTCGGGCGCGAGCACGGATCGCACGCGTCCCCTGATGCGAGCCAGCTTACGCCGGCCGAATGAGGACTATCATGCGCACCCTCACAGCGTTGCCGGCTCGCCTCTTCGCCACGCTCTTCGTCTTGTTTGGCGCGACCATTCTGAGCGCCGCTTTCGCCCAAGACGCTGCTCCGGCGGCAAGTCAGTCCGACGCTGATGCGAATCCGATCGACACCAGCATCACGACGCAATCCCCGTCCCACTTCAAGCGCGGATCGAAAGCACACGGTTCAAAGAAATCCGTGATCGCCAAGTCCTCGGGATATTCGGGCGACCGCCACTACCGAAACCTGCTAGGACCCAACGCGGCTGGCGTCGTCAGAAATTCGATTGCGCAACCGGTTCGGGCGATGGGCGCTGACCTCAAGGGAACTCAGCTGAAGAGCTCGCCGCTGGCCGGCCTCGACGGCAAGTTCAGGGATACAAGTTCAGTGGGAAATGGCGGGAAGGAAACCATCGGAACCGCTACTCATCGTCGAGGCTTTGTTCCACTCCGGGCCGGCGGGGTCACACCGCACGACCCACGGCTTAACACGGCAATGAACCCTTCGATTATCAACGGCCGTGACTTGGTCCGTCCTGGATCAGGCGCGAGCGCCATTGGCGGGGCAGCAAAAAACAATTCGGGCATAATTACCGGAACCGGCTTTCGGCCAGAAAATCCGTGACGGAGGTGTCACGACGCGACCGACGACGCGTGACCGGCATTAGTGCTTTTATTTCAGTGCTTTATTTCGTGATCAGGACGTTCTGCGACGGCCGCACCGGCGTGCCCATATTTAAGGGTGTTGGTGAACCGCCGCCGCCAGCCCCGTTTCCTGGCACCGGAAATGCGTACCCGATGATGGCCTTGATCGTCAGACGGTCCGACCCCGAGGTGAAGCCATAGCCGACGCCAAGTTCGACATCGACCGTTTGCACTTTGAAATCCGTGACGGCGTACAATTGCTGATTCTGCTGCTGAAGCGGGAGGAAATCGCCGATCTTGCCGAAGTCGGAGTAATATTCGAGGCCGATAAAGCGATCCTCACCGAGATTGCGCGCGAGCCGCAATGCTGGCGCGAAATCGGCCTCGCCGACGGAGCCGAAGCCGACGTCTACAATCGGATTGGCGATGAACTCCCACTCCGCATTACGCACTCCGATGATGGGCCGTATCTCCAGATTCCACTGCGTCAACGAGAACTGCGGCATCTCGTAGCCAAGCTCGAAATTGACACCGTAGAAGAAACTGCGTTTGGCGGCGTCCGGGACCACGAACAGGCTGCGAATCTTGGCGCCATCAGAAAGAAAGTCACCCGCGCCGTTGACTGCGAACGGCAGATAAAAGCCGCCTTCCCACCAGTCGGTTATCCCGTAGGCAAACTCCGGGGTGCCCTGCAGGCTATGGTTGGAGGTAAAGCCACCCGGGAATTCCGGCTGCGTCTGTCCCACCGCCGCGTAGTTCAGGTGCTGTTCGTAGGTCCATTGCCCGACCGCGGCGATCTCGGCGTTGTAGACTTGAATTTCGTCGTGGACCTGGTCGACAGCCAAAGCAGGCGCTGTCGCAACAGTGAACACTGCTGCGGCGCTCGCGGCAAATCTGAAGGCGTAACGACGCAGTTCCAAAAATTCGTCCACCGTGAGACTGAACTGTCGTAATGATGCCAGCAGTCTGCCGTATTTCAAAGTCGCCGTGGTCGGCATCACGGTTTGATCAGGCCGATGGCGGCTGCTTTGATTGCGGCCTCGGTCCGCGTTCCCGCGCCCAGTTTGATCCGGGCGTTGTCAACGTGAAAATCGAT
This sequence comes from uncultured Alphaproteobacteria bacterium, assembly GCA_963826945.1. GTDB lineage: Bacteria > Pseudomonadota > Alphaproteobacteria > Rhizobiales > Xanthobacteraceae > BOG-931. The sequence continues at coordinate 150,751 of CAWGYY010000006.1, forward strand.
CGTTCGTTTGGACAAACGTAGCTTGCGCGCGACCTCAGCCGATGTCTTGCCGCGTGCCACCCACGTCAGGACTTCGACCTCCCGATCTGTAAGTTTCACAAACTTTGGTAATAATTTCGTTCGCGCGACCCCTGCAATGCGGGCGTTGATAATGAATACGAGTCGGTCGAAGTCGATCGGCTTGCTCACGTAATCGTCAGCGCCGAGTCGCCGACCCTTGAGTTCGTTCTCGCGATCGGCAAGCGCGGTCAGAAACACAAACGGTATGCGTCCGAGGCGGGGAGCGATCTCATTCAGCCGTTCCAGCACTTCGAAGCCGGTCATGGTCGGCATACTGACATCGCACAAAATTATGTCTGGCGCGCTTCGCATGACGGCCATAAGACCTTCTTGGCCGCTGTAGGCCAGGCTGACCTCGAAACCGCGATCCGCCAACTCCTCGGCGATCAGGCCGGCCGTTTCCCGATCGTCTTCGATGCACAGGATTTTCCTGTGAGCATGCGCCATGCGGCTCCACCCCGGAGCAGATGGCATCGCCCACGCGACTTGATGAGCCATCATCAAGTTAGAAGTAATGAAATAATATCCGCGATAAACTGTGATGAGTCGCAGAGTACCATGTGATTAATCCGAGTTCTGTGATTAATCGCAGTAGACGACTAGGTGGAGTAATGGGCATTTCGCAGCGGCTCTTACGATCCTGAGTGCGATTAAATTCATGTTTCCGCACATGACCAACGCCCGCGCGCGAGTTGGGCTCGTTGGCGCGCTCATAGCCGTAGCCATCGTGGCTTATGGCGGATGGCGCTTGAGTCAAGCCTCGCATGCCGAGCTTGGTACGACGACGGCCAATGCCGAGCAGAGCGATGGGTCGCCTGCGCCCCAGCGCGATCGCAATAGTGTTGATTTGTCGGATTCGCAGCTCGCCGCAGTCAAAGTCGAGCCGGTCGCAGAGCGTCCTTTCCCGATCGAGAAAGAAGCGATCGGGAGCATCGATTTCAACGAGGACATGGCGACGCAGGTGTTCACGCCCTACCAGGGGCGGATCATCGCCCTTTATGCCTCGGTTGGGGACGATGTGAAGAAGGGCCAGACGCTGTTCACAATCGACAGCCCCGATCTGTTGCAGGCTGAATCTACCCTGATCGCCGCGGCAGGAGTTTTGGAGCTCACGACGCGCAATTTGGCGCGCCTTCGCGAGCTCTACAAGACTCTCGCCGTATCACAACACGATCTCGAACAGGCGATCTCCGACCAGCAGACTGCCGAAGGGAACTTGCGGGCGGCGCGCGACTCGGTGCGCATTTTCGGCAAGTCGGACGTCGAAATCGATCGCATTGTCGCTGCCCGTGCGGCCGACCCGACGCTGGTCGTGCCGAGTCCGATCGATGGCCGAATAACGCAACGCAACGCGGCGCCGGGGTTGTTCGTCCAACCGGGTAGCCCGCCCCCGCCTTACATCGTGGCCGACATCAATACCATGTGGATGCTGGCGAACGTCGCCGAGACCGACAGTCCCGCGTTTCGTGTCGGGCAACAGGTGCAAGTGGCGCTTAGCGCTTTTCCACGGCGCGTGTTCAACGGCAGGATCACCACGATCGGCGCCAGCGTCGACCCAAATACCCGCCGTGTTCTGATGCGCTCCGAGATCAGCGATCCGCAGCACGAATTGCGTTCGGGCATGTTCGCAAATTTCGTCATCAGCATTGGCGCGCCGGTCAATTCCCCGGCTGTCCCGCTCGATGGCGTGGTGCGCGAAGGCGACGGCACAATGAGCGTCTGGACCACCGCCGACCGGCGCCGGTTCACCAAGCGCACGGTCACGATCGGCGAGCAGCGCGACGGCTATCGGCAGATTCTCGACGGCGTGCAGGTTGGCGAGCTCGCCGCTACCGACGGCGCGATCTTCCTCAGCAATATGTTGGCAATTGCAGGCAGCCAATGAGCACGCCGCGCTTCCGATGCCTTCGCGTTAGAGGCGAGCTGTGCTGAAGGGCATTGTTGCATTCGGCCTGACCCGACGCGCGATCGTGCTGTTGGGCCTCCTGGTGTTCGTCGCCGCCGGACTCGTTGCCTTCAGCAAATTGAACATTGAGGCGTATCCCAATCCCGCGCCCGTCATTCTCGAAATTACCGCGCAGGCCGCCGGACTCTCGGCCGAAGAAATGGAGCGTTATTACACCATCCCGATGGAGGTCGGCCTCTACATCACTCCGGGCGTCGACAACATCCGTTCGACATCGTTCTACGGCCTATCCTTCGTTCGCGTCACTTTCAAATACGGCATCGACTTATTATTTCGCCTTCACCCAGGCGCAGTTGATGTTGCAGCAAAACGTCAGCCTGCCGGGCGGCCAGTCGCCGGTCATTCAGCAGTCGAGCCTGGTCGGCGAGGTGCTGCGCTATCAGATCGTCGGCCCGCCGCACTTCGGGCTGACCAATCTGCGGACCGTGCAGGACTGGATCGTGACGCGGCGGCTTTTTACCGTGCCGGGCGTCGTGGCGGTGAATTCGTGGGGCGGCACGACCAAGCAGTACGATGTCGACGTCGATCTTAACAAGCTCGACGCCTACAACGTGACTTTGCCGCAGATTATCAGTGCGCTCGGCAATGCCAACATCAATGTCGGCGGCCGTGAGATCACCGTCGGCCAACAGTCAGTGAACATCCGCGGCATCGGTTTGATGGATAGCGGCGGCAACTCCGATTTGACGCAGGGTTGGCGGGTCGGCGACATCGAGAACGTCGTGCTCGCTCAAGTCAATGGCGTGCCGGTTCAGGTGAAGGATGTCGCCAAAGTTTCGGTCGGCCACGTGCCGCGGCTCGGCATCGCCGGCAAGGACCATGAGAGTGACGTTGCCTTGGCGATTGTCGTCATGGGTCGAGTCTATCACACCAATGACGTCATCCCGCTCATCAAGGCAAAAATCGCCCAGATGAACAGCGACGGCACATTGCCGCCGGGCGTGAAGCTGGTTCCCTACTACGACCGCTCGACGCTGGTATCGGTCACGACCCACACCGTCCTGCACAACCTGATCTTCGGCTGCTTGCTGGTCTTTTTCATCCAGTGGATTTTCCTCGGCAATCTGCGCAGTGCCATCATCGTCGGCGTCAATATCCCGTTCGCGTTGTTTTTCGCCGTTATCGTCATGGTGCTGATGGGACAGGACGCCAACTTGCTCTCGGTCGGCGCCGTCGATTTCGGCATCATCGTCAATTCGGCGGTGATCCTGATCGAGAACATTTTCAGGAATTTTCAGAGTCCCGGCGAGCAGCAGAGCCTGTTGCACCAACTCGCGGAGGGTCGTTTCGGCGCCGACCCGACACGATCGGCGGGTTCGACGCATTCCCCGCATTGGACCGATCGGCTGCGGCTCATCCTGGCCAGCGCCCTGCAGGTCGACATGGCGATCTTGTTTTCCGCCCTGATCACGGTGGCCGCGTTCGTGCCTCTTTTCACCATGCAAGGGGTCGAAGGTCAGATCTTCAGCCCGATGGCGCGGACCTACGGCTTGGCGCTATTCGGCGCCTTGGCGTCGACCTTTACCATCACGCCGGTCCTGGCTTCGTTTTTGTTGCCGCAGCACGTCGAGGAAACCGAGACCTTCGTCGTCCGGGCTCTGCGCTGGGCTTACATACCGGTTCTGCATTGGTCGCTTGCCCACCGCAAAGCAATGGTGGCGACCGCCGTTGCTTTTCTGGTCGTCGTCGGCTTTTTGCTGACGCGGCTCGGCGGCGAGTTCCTGCCGGCGCTGGAAGAAGGCAATCTATGGATTCGGGCGTCAATGCCGCCGACGATCGGATTGCTGGCCGGCGAACCGGCGGCAGCCAAGATGCGCGAGATTCTGCTCCGTCATCCCGAAGTCATCACCGCCGTGTCTCAACACGGCCGGCCGGATGACGGCAGCGACGCGTCGGCATTTTCGAACGTCGAGCTGTTCGTACCATTAAAGCCGTTCGACGAATGGCCGACCGGATTCACCAAGGAGATGCTCGTCGCCCAGTTGCAGAAGGAGTTTAACGATGAGCTGCCGGGCATCGACTTCAACTTCTCTCAGTACATCCAGGACAATATCGAGGAGGCGCTCTCGGGCGTCAAAGGCGCCAACTCGGTGAAAATCATTGGCCGCGATTTGGCGACGATCGAGCAGCTTTCCACCGCGGTGATGCAGCAAATGCAGCAGGTGAGAGGCATCACCGATCTCGGAATTTTCCACGTTCTGGGCCAGCCGAACCTCAATATCAAGGTCAATCGGGCCAAGGCCGCTCGCTATGGCCTCAATACCGGTGACGTCACCACGGTGGTGCAGGCGGCGCTAGGCGGGACTACGGCCACCACGCTTCTTGAGGGCGACCGGCAATTCAGCGTCGTCGTTCGGCTGCCGCCCGAATATCGTTCGAGCCTTGAAGCGGCCAGCCATATCAAGGTCGGTTATCAGGCTGCCAACGGCACCAACGCCTACATTCCCTTGAGCGAGCTCGCCGATATTTCGCTCGATACCGGCGCGTCGTACATCTATCACGAGTCTGGAGAGCGCTATATTCCGGTTAAGTTCAGCGTTCGCGATCGCGATCTTGCCGGCGCGGTCGCCGAAGCGCAACAGCTCATCACTCAGAACGTGAAGCTGCCGCCCGGCTACCGCATCGTGTGGGCGGGCGAATTCGAGAGTCTGCAGAATGCGCAAAGGCGGCTTGCCGTAGTCGTCCCGATCAGCCTGCTGTTGATTGTCGTGCTCCTCTACGGCCTGTTCAATTCGCTGCGCGACAGCTTGATGGTTCTCGCCGGCATTCCGTTTGCTGCCGGCGGCGGTGTGCTGGCGCTCTATTTCACCGGCCTGAATTTCAGCGTTTCAGCCGCCGTCGGGTTCATTTCCCTGTTCGGCGTTTCGGTGATGAACGGAATTCTCATCATGACTTATTACAATGAGACCAGAGCAAGCGGCGTGGGCGTTATCGATTCGATGTTCCATGCCGCTTCGCAGCGGATGCGGCCGATGCTGATGACGGCGTTGTCGGCCTGCATCGGCTTGTTGCCGGCGGCGGTCTCGACCGGCATCGGCAGCCAGGTGCAGCGGCCTCTGGCCACCGTCGTGGTCGGTGGCATGTTCATCGGGCCGATTATCCTGCTTGTGGTGTTGCCGGCAGTGCTTACATTGTTTTTACGGGCGGATCGCACGGCGCCGGCCGGCGAGCCGGAGGCGCCACAGGCCGCTGAGTGAACGCGATGCCTACGGACAATCATTCGAGGGTTGGTCATTCGGTTGTTCGCAATGATGTTGCTCGGCCTACTGACGCAAGCGGCGTTCGCCGAAGATACCGACGCCGGTAGGCACGAGGGCAATTCAACTTCGAATCTCTCCGCTGCGCCGAGCGCCCCGCCAAGTAGCGCGCAGACGTCGTCCGGCGAAAATGCGGCATCTGAGTCCGCCGCGAAAAGTGCCGATGACATTGACACGCGAATTAGCGTGCAACCCCGCCGCACGGGCACCAAGCCGGGCAAGGTCGGGGAGGCTAGGGCCAAGCTGAGCTTGCCCGCTGTGAAGAATCCGCACCGCCGGGTGTTTTCCGCCTCCGCCGCATCGCGGCAGACAGTACGAAACGCGGTCAGCGTGCCTGTCAGTCAGCAGGAGCTGTTGGAGCGACATGCAGGCGAGCATCCGTTCGCTGCCTCTACTCCGCACATTTCCGCCGGTGCGATCGGTGTTGTGGGGAACGCGGGCGTTGGCGTTGCCAAGCCTGGCGCGGGATTAATCCGTCAAACTAGTTTGCCGCCGAGCCCGGGCGTAGGCTCGCCGATGTTGAACCGCGGCATCAGCGGAACCAGCGTGGGCCATCGTGGCGTCAATCCATCCGGCCTTGGTGGGCCAGCCAAGACAGCCGCCGGCATCAACGGAACTACGGTTCGGCCGACGCACTGAACTTGCGCCGGATCGAAGCTAGGCGGCCACGCGCAACCTAGAACGTGGCCCATGAGGGAGGGCGGCCTAAAAGCCGCCCAGCACGGTCATTGGTGTCTGCCCGCGCGCGCTGGTCATCGAGTTTTGTCATGCAGTCGTCAAACTCGCGAGTGCCGGGGTGAAGGCCGTAAGATTTGCACGTGGCCTCGTCGGCCGCGGCTAAGGCGGCTCTCGCTGCATCCTCTTCTTCGGGCGTGTGAGCAGCAGCGCAAGCTCCAAGAAGCAGCGCAACCAAGATCGGCATTAAGCGATACACGGGACGCCTCATAATCGACTGACGACATCGGTGTACCGGATTTTTCACAAGGTCGTTAGCGGGGCCTTGAATAGAGCCACCCGTAATTGTCGCCTAAAGATCGGGCAATTCGGTGTGCAAATGCCTGATTCACAATCGATTTTGCCGGCGCCCCGGCAGAGTCACATCGGTTTTATATGCGGTGCACCTAATATTTATATGCAATCTATATTTTTGGACCGAAAAGGATTATATTGACGACCAGAAGGCTCGGTAAGGGTCCAAAGGAGGAAAAGATGACTTGGATGCCGATCGAGTGGGCGCCGCGGGTAAGTCCTGCCGAACGAGACGCGCCGTTCGGTGTGCGGGTTCTTGGGACGATTTTGCGGATCGCGTTCATTGCGTTGCTGCTGGTTGTGACCGTCCGGGTCAGCCTGCCTCAGAACGAAACCATTTGGACGGTGTACGACACGCCAGGCGATCTCATTCGTATGGCGTTGGGCTTTGTGGTCTGCCTTTGGCTCGCCTTTCAGTTCTTCGCCGCTCCCAAAGACGCGCACAGTCATCGGATGTGGCTCTATATCGGCGCCGCTGCGCTGCCGTTTGCGGCGATCTGTGTTATCGCCATCTGGTGAAGGTTAGATTTCTGATCGGATCGACGTGATTGCTGCCCAAACAGCCGGCAGTTTTGTGATCGATAGCGTAGAGCCGTTTGGCTCGGCTCTATTTAGCAAATAACTAGGCTTAAAAATTCCGCGTCATTGGCTACACGCCCGCGGGCGAAGGCTCAAGCGCGTTGGCAAGTTCGCGGCGCACCTCGAGCGGCGGCGGATACAGATACAGATCCATCAGCCAAGCGCGTTGGCGCAGCGGAAAGTCGCCGAACAGCTTGTCTGCTTCACGTTTTGCCGATGGAAAACGCTTGCCCCAGCCGGCGAAGTCGCGCGCCAGCACCTCTACCGCGACGACAGCGGTGGCAATACTCAGGAACAAATCGTTGGCGCGTTTCGCGCCTCTCGACTTGGACGCCTTTTTGAACAATTGCGCCAAATCGGCGTGACGCTCGATGATGTCGCGTGCGTCCGAGAGCCACAGCATGTCGGGTAAGCCGACATAGCCGTGCATGCCGTGAAAACTTTCGACCAAGCTACGACATTTAGCGGCGAGCTCGCTTGGTACGAAGCTAAAGTTGACATCTATGCCGCTACCTCCAGCCATTCGCGTTTCCGCGCCCGCCGGCGTTTCCGCAGCCAAATCGCCGATCGACGACATTTTCGATGCTCGCGCCACCGTGAAGTCGGGTCAATTTCAATCTAGGCGCAGTTGCGATAAATATTCGAGATTGGTTTTCCGGCCTTCGGATGAATTAAAAATATAGTCTGCATTTCCCGGAGCCTAATCGTTTGAAATATCTATCTAACGGTCGCCCAGTCACGCCAATTTTGGCTACTGTGACCAAAGAGTTACAGATTTATGTTTAGGGCCGTTGGGGAGTAATGGGTTTTTGCTGCAAACCATTGTTTTTGCGGATTTTCTTTGAAGTTATCGACTGCTTTGACCTCTGCCGGCCTTGGGCTCGCGGAATCGGCGTACTTTTTGATCTGCATCAAATTCAAATGATGAATTGTTGTGCTGAAGTTCAACAAAGCGCTTCACTGACAATTTTTTAACTACTAAAAATCCGTTACACCAATATCGACTTTCTTGGGGCAGGACTGCGAAAAATCGCAGGTCGGGGAAGCCCCAAAGGGGCACGTCGCATTCTGTTGCTTCTTGTGGCGCGGCAGTTGCGATGGGTGACAGGGGTGGGGTCATGAAACGGTTGTCACTTTTGGTTGCTGTTGTAGCGTTGCTTGTCGTCACGGCATCAAGTCGTTCGATGGCGGCGGACGCGTGGGGTGCGTGGATCAACGGACTGCCTAGCGCGTGGATCGAGGGCGCGTCTTGCGATCCCTGGGTCGATTACAATTGTACGCCGAGCAAGGCGGCGGTGCATGGCGGCTAAGGCCGCGGCAAAGAGCGGATACTGCGATCCCTACTTCAATTATAAGTGCCTCGATGCGTATCTCGGCGACGATTTTTTCACGCGGTTTGTTCGCTACTACCAGCTCGAATGGGAAAAGGGAGCGGCGCCGGCCGACCCGCATGCGCCGCCGAGCAGCCGCTCCGACGCCGCCTGGCCGCCGACGCCGGCATCCTCGCCGCCAATGCCGTTCGCCGAATGGCCCTACGGCGGCACCGAGAATATCGCCAAGACCTATCCGAACACCATCAACTCACCGCTGATGGTCGCGCTCAGTAATACCCGGCTCGGTCAAACAATGAGCGACGCCCACGTGCAAGTTTATGGCTGGATCAACGCCGGCGGCAATATCAGCACGAATAACGTCAAACCGGGCGGCAACGCGCCAGCCGCATACGACTACACGCCCAACACCGTCCAGCTCGACCAGGCCGTGTTCTATGTCGAACGCCTACCCGACGAAGTGCAGCTCAATCACTTCGATTGGGGTTTCCGCTTTTCCACCCTGTATGGCGAGAACTACCGCTATACGACGGCCTACGGCCTGTTTAGCAATCAACTTCTCAACCAGAACTGGTCAACGGCATCGACTTTCCGATGGTGTACGTGGACCTCTATTTCCCGGTCCTGCAGGGTTTCAATTTCCGCATCGGGCGCTTTATCTCGATTCCGGACATCGAGGCTCAGCTGGCGCCGAACAACTACACCTACGTACACTCATTGACCTATTCCTGGGATAACTACACCAATACCGGCTTCGAGGGCACGCTGGCCGTGACCAAAAACTGGATCGTCCAGCTTGGCCTGACGGTCGGCAGCGACACTATGCCGTGGAACGCGGGCGTGCACATTCCGAACTACTATGTCCTCGCGGGGAATGCAGATCCGCTTTATCCCGGTACGTCAATGCTGAAGGATCCCGGGGCGGTGCCGTCGGTCACGGCGGGCGTTCGCTGGACCAGCGATGATGGGAGGGACGACCTTAACGTCGTCGCCGATGCCATCAACGGCGGACAATGGGGCTACAACAACCTGCAATGGTTCGGCCTCACCTATTATCATAAACTGAACGATTACTGGCACTTGGCGTTTGAAACGTACAATCTTCACGAGAACAGTGTGCCGAACCTCAATAATCCTACGGCTGTAGCCATCCTTGCCGGTGGCGGCACACCGTTCAGTCCGCAATTTATCCCGTTCAATGCCCCGGGCGCCGCGTTGTGCCCCAACGCCACAGTTCTGGCCTGTACCGCCGATACTCAGACGTTCCTTCTGTACCTCAATTATTCGCCGAACAAATTGAACAATTTCTCGCTCCGCACTGAATGGTACGATGATGCGGAGGGACAGCGCACCGGAACTGCCACTCGCTATGTCGATGTCGCGGCGTCGTGGCAGCACTGGTTTTCGCCGCAGGTCGAGATTCGTCCCGAAATCGCCTACTATCGGTCGCTCGACGCGGCTGCGTTCAACGGCGATGCCAACGCGGGAATTCCTCCGAGCAGGAATTATGCGATCATCGCGGCTAGTGACATCATCATTCACTTCTGAGCTGGTAACGGCCTTGAGACGCTTGCGTCGCAAGGCCGTTTCTCCTTAAGGCAAGAATGGGCGTTGATGCATGCAAAATAGGCATATCCTAGTCGGGTCTGAGTAATACAAATGCACAATGGCAGCGGAGCCGCAAAAAACTTATAACTTTCATATGTTTTCGCCTTGAGACTCATCTCGACTTACTACGGCTATGTTGGGAAAGTGACTGTGATAAATGCCAGCCGGGAGGTGCTTGGGGAGCTCCGAACAGAGCGCTTTCGGAAAGGCATAAGCTCGTGTCCACACTTCACGAACGGCGCGGCCTCCGCGATTTGACTGCCAAGCTGGCGAAGAGCGACAGCAACGAATGGCGTGTACGACGTCATAGCATCTGGTCGCAGAATTCTATTGCAGCGAACGCGATTCCGATTGTGGCGACGCTTGCGCTGGTGTGGCTGGCGACCGTCAGCCTCGTCGTCTTCAATTATTTCATTCCCTTCAACCTGGTTACCCTGGTTTACATACTGCCAGTTGTTTTGGCCGCCACGCTGTGGGGGGTCATACCGGGCATCGTAGCGGCCGTTGCCGGCGCGGCTGCCGCGGATTTCTTCTTCTATCCGCCGCTTTACACCTTCTGGGTCCGCGACCCGCAGGATGTCATCGATCTGATTCTGTTCCTGCTGGTCGCTCTGGTCACCAGCAACCTCGCGGCGCGCCTTAAGAATGAAGCGGTCAATCTGCGCCGCCGCGAAAGAGAGATCAGCGAACTGCACGCGTTCTCCCAAGGACTAGCTACCTGCCTCACCAGCCGCGATCTGATCTTCGCAGTCCAAGACTACCTTTCGAATGCACTGCGCTGCCGTGCCGTGCTGATCGCAACGGCTCTGGATGATCACGCTCCCAACGACGACACGGCCGTTCCAGAGGAAATCCGAAGAGAGGCGGTGAAGTTGATTGCCGCCAATCCTGCTGCCGCCACCACTTCCCATGTGTCGACTGTCGTCGAGTCGCATAACCACAAGACGTGGCTGGTACGAATCATTGCTCCCGAAATCCTTGGCTACGGCGCTATTGCAGTCGAGTTGGGGGATGCCCCGATCGAACGCACGGGCGCTGTTGCCAAGCGGGTCGAGAAGCTGCTCGAAGAAGCAATGGTGACCTTCAAGCATCTCAAGGTGAAGGAGGCCATCGAGCAAGCCACAATAAATTATCGGACTGAAATTCTCCGTGACGCCCTTGTCGGCGGAGTATCTCACGAGTTGCGCACGCCGCTGGCGTCGATTCTCGGCAGTTGTAGCGTGCTGAACCAGATGCCGTCGATCGCCAACGACCGCCAGTCAAGCGCGCTCGTCGAGGCCATCGGCGATCAGGCCGGCAGGCTGGACAACGAGATCCGCGATTTGCTCAATGCCACCCGGATCAGCGCGAAGGGGGTCCTTCCGCAAATGATCTGGACCGACCCAACGGATATCGTGAACGCTGCGCTGAAGCAAAAAGAGCGCAGGTTGTCCTCGCATTGGGTTACGGTAGATCTCGCCCGCGACGTTCCCCTGGTCCATGTCGACTCCATATTGGTCGAACAGGCGTTGGGGCAACTCCTGGAAAACGCCGCTAAATATTCTCCGATTGGCAGTGAAATCAGAATCAGGAGCTGTTGCGAGCAGGACTATGTGGTGTTGTCGGTCCGGGATCAGGGCAGCGGGTTGACTGCGGATGAGAAATGTCAGTTGGGTAAACGTTCGTTTCGGGGCCGGCGTCATCCCGTTGGCGACTCCGGTTCAGGTCTCGGTCTGTGGATAGCCAGCACCTTTATTACCGCCAATGGCGGGAGCCTTCACGCGGAAAGTCCCGGCCCGAATCTCGGAACCACGCTGTCGCTCCGCCTGCCGACGGTTTCCGCCGAAACGCCGGAGTTCGCGGGCGCGTTCGATGACTAAGGTGCTGGTCATTGACGACGAGGCGCAGATCAGGCGCTTTCTTCGTGCCGGCTTCGAGCTTCATGGATTTTCGGTGCTTGAGGCCGAGAACGCCGCAGTCGGGCTTCGCACGGCGACTATGAGCTCGCCGGATTTGATTATTTTGGACCTCAATTTGCCCGATCTCGAAGGTTCCGAGGTGCTCGAACGGATCCGTTCGTGGTCGAACGTTCCGGTAATCGTTCTGTCCATCCAATCCGACGAGCGGGAGAAGGTGCGCTTGCTCAAACTCGGCGCTGATGATTACGTCGTCAAGCCGTTTGGAATCTCAGAGTTGTTGGCGCGTGGCGAGGCTGCGCTGCGCAGGCATTTGCGCAGCACTAATAAAGATCCCGTGGTGCGGGCAGGCCCGCTGTCGGTCGATCTGGTGTCGCGGGCGGTGACATTAAATGGACGGCGGGTGCAATTGACGCGGAAGGAGTATGCCCTTCTTCATGGACTAGCCACGCATGTGGGTCTCGTGGTCACGCATCAGCAATTGATACGCGAAATCTGGGGCAATCATGCTGGCAACATTCAGTATCTTCGTATCCTAGTGCGCAAATTGCGACAAAAGATTGAGGTCGATGCGACGCGCCCAGCCTTGATCGTCAGCGAGTTCGGGCGTAGGCTATCGGTTAGATCAGGGCAATGCGGAAGACGCGCACGATCGGCGCGGCGTTTCGTCGGATACCTATTGCGCGTGACGGAAATGATCCGGCGCAGCCTTTCCGGACCTAGCTCTAAGGTTCGATCAGGCGCCCGCTAGCGGCTTTGATGACGGCCTCGGTGCGCGTGGCTGCGCCAAGCTTGGTGCGTGCATTATCGATGTGAAAATCGATGGTGCGCTTGGTCAAGCCGATGATCTGCGCGATTTCCGCCGAGGTTTTGCCGCGTGCCACCCAGGTCAAAACTTCCACTTCGCGGTCGTTGAGTTCAGAAAGCTTCGGCCACAGCCCGGTGCGCGCGATGCCGGCCAATCGCGCCGCGATGATGGTCGCGAGCAAGTCGAAATCGATCGGCTTGGTCACATAGTCGTCGGCCCCCAACTGGCGGCCTTTCAGCTCGCTGTCCCGATCGGTCAGTGCGGTGAGAAAGACGAACGGCATCTTCGCGAACCGCGGCGCGAGCGCGATCAGGCGCTCCAGCAGTTCGAAGCCTGACATCATCGGCATGCTAATATCCGACAGCACTAGGTCAGGCATCGTCTTGAGAATGGCCGCGAGCCCCTCCCGGCCATCATGTGCCAGCGTGACCGCGTAACCGCGGTCGATCAGCTCCTCGGCAATGAGTGCTGCGGTTTCTCGGTCGTCCTCGATGCACAGAATCTTCTTTTGATTTTCAGGCATGCCAGTCATCATAGTGCTTTCGCTACGGCCTTGCACGTCTAGGCGCGCTTAACTACGGCGATGCCGGGTGAAACTCACCACGCAACACGAGCAAGCGCATCAGCGCGCGCCCCGGGGGGCGCCTCTTCGGCCGCCCACTGTTCGGATTTAAGTTTCCACACCGCAGGGAGCGCTCCCAATTGGGGGCAATTTAGCTCGGTTAACGCCGCAGCCAGCGGCAGGTCGGCGGTTGTCAGTTCCGGTGGTTCTGTTTCCCGGCTTGGTATATAAATTCATTACATAATATATCGCGGGAAGGTCGTCATTGCAGACGCAAGGCAGCTTCGCTCACCGATGGTTGGCCCCCATGCGGCAGCCGCACTCGATCCGGTTCCACCTCACCGCGGTGTTTCTCGTCTTTTTCTTGCTGGTTGTCGTGCTGGGCCTGTTCAGCATCTGGCGCCTGAGCAATTTCAATCGGCTATCCGCCGACGTCGCCGAACTGTGGCTGCCGAATACGCGTGTGCTTGGCGACCTCAATAATTTTACGTCCGATTTCCGTGCCATCGAGGGCAGCAATCTGTTGTCGTCGGACTTGTCCGAGATCGCGGCGACCGAAAAGCAGATGGCGGATCTCGATCGGTCCATAGCCGAGGCCGAGCGCGGTTTCGAGCGGATACGGCATGACGCGGCCGAGACCGAGCTATATCGACGCTTCAAGGAGCATTGGACCGACTATCGAAAGATCGTCAACCAGATGCTGGTCTTGTCGCGCACCAACCGCAAGGCGGAGGCGCAAGCGATTTACAGCAGCACGTCGCGCGCCGCCTACGACGCAGCGAGCGACGCGCTCGGTCAATTGACCGACCAGGCAGTCGCGAATGCCCAGGTTGCGAGCGATCGTCTCGGTGTCGCCTATCGCCAGGCGTTTTGGCTGATCGTCCTCGGCATCGTGATCGCCGGCATCATGGTCGTCGCCGCGCTGGTCCATATCAGCCGCTCCATTTCGGAGCCGCTTTTGCATCTGGCGGATCGTATGCGCCAGCTGGCCGCAAATAATACCGATACCGAGATTCCGGAAACCGAAAGGCGCGATGAGATCGGCGAGATGGCGCAGGCTACCGTCGTGTTCCGCAATAACGCGATTGAGCTGATGCGCAGCCAACGCACGCTCGCCCGGCAGGCGGCGATGCTCGAGGAACAGCTGGCACAGGAACAGCGCCTTGCGCTGTTGCAGCGCAATTTTGTGTCGATGGCGTCGCACGAGTTCCGCACCCCGTTGACCATCATCGACGGCCATGCCCGGCGGCTCGGCAAGATGAAAGATTCGGTGGCGCCGGCCGAAATCGACGAACGCGCCGGCAAGGTGCGCGCTGCGGTTCTGCGGCTGACCCACCTGATCGACAACCTGCTCAACTCTGCCCGGGTGATGGATGGCGGCGCCGAGCTCTATTTCCAACCGGCCGAGATGGACATGGCGTTGTTGCTGCGTGAGGTCTGCCAGTTGCATCGGGAGATGGTACCGGGCGCGGATATCGCCGAGCGGTTCACGGCGACCGCGATGCCGATGGTGGGCGATGCGAAGTTGTTATTTCAGGTTTTCAGCAATCTCTTATCCAATGCCGTCAAATATTCCCCGGGCGGCGGTACGATCGAGGTCGAGGCGACCATCGACGGCGACGAAGTGGTCGTCACCGTCATCGATCGGGGCATTGGCATTCCGGCCGGCGATCTCGATCGGCTGTTCGAGCGCTATCATCGCGGCGGCAACGTTTCCGGAATCGTAGGCACCGGCGTTGGGCTTTATCTGGTCAAGATCGCGGTTGACCGGCATGGCGGCGGCATCGAGGTGCACAGCAAGGAAGGCAGCGGGACGCGTTTTTGCATACGCCTGCCAATCCAGCGAGCCGCTTTGGCGAAGCAACGTCCGCTGGTAGCAGCAGAACCGAGCGCAGCGGTGGACGCGCCGTCAATCACCAACACTTTCGTGGGGGAGACCGGATGAAGACCTTAGCCGTCATTTTCGCTGTCATCGCCGGTGTTGCATGGGCTGCAATTTGTCCTGCAGGCCAAACTGCCGAACTGCCCGCGGGCGTTTCGCTCATTCAGGTGGATTGGCAAGTGCCGCAATCGCTGCCGCGCCGATTCCGCAACCATTGCGCCTACGATCCGTTCAGCGGCCGCCCGTACTGTTCGGACCATTGCGGGTCCGACTATCAGTTTTATTTCTGCTCCCGGCAATCTTTCGGTTGTTGTCGCGTGGGCTTTGGTTATTGCGACTGGACTGGATTGCTACGCTGCCATCTTTGACGTCCCGCTAAGCGCAGGCTTTACCGCATGGTTGAACATGCGTTGCCGAATTGCCGCGAAAGGCGTTACCCGATGATAACGTGGCTTCGCGACCGGATTTCACAGCATGTTTAATAATTGAAGCCATCAAGGATGCGTCCGAGCCTGGCTGGAGGACGCTACCATGCAACTGGCAAACGAGAGCCCGCGTAACTTATCCAAGATTGTTTGGTCGAGAGTTTTTGTGGCTGCAACGAAGATGGTCGCGCAATTTCGCGACGATGGAAGTGGCAATGCTGCAATTCTCTTCGGTCTGGCGCTCATTCCCATGGTCTTTTTGGGCGGAATGGCGCTCGATTTTTCGAGCGCGATCCAAAAACGGAATTTGCTCAATGCTGCGGCTGATGCCGCCGCACTGGCGGCAGTCACCCCGGCCATGCTGCAGCAACCGGTCGCGAACGCACAGACGGCCGCGGAGAATATGTTCAATGCTGAGACCTCTGCCATCCCGGGCCTCATCGTCAACAGCTTGAACGTTAACGTCGCCACCAGCGGGCTTACGCGGACCGTTACCGTCAGCTACACGGCATCGTCGGTCAATTCATTTGGCGGAGTCCTGGGCCAGACCTATTGGCCGATCTCTTCCGGCAGCAGCGAATCGTCGCCACAGGCGGCCTCTTCGGCGGCAGCAAATATCAATTTTTATTTGCTGCTCGACAATTCGCCGTCAATGGATCTGCCGGCTACGTCTGCCGGGATCACCGCGATGATCAACGCCACCAAAAACGCACCGTCAAATGGCGGCAATGCCGGCGGTTGCGCTTTCGCCTGCCACGAATCCGATCCGGCGGCCGATAACCTGGGCAATCCCGGCGGTATCGACAACTATCAGCTTGCGCAAAATCTTGGCGTAGTGACGCGAATCCAAAACATGGCGAGCGCGACGCAATCGCTGATGACCACAGCGGCCTCGACGGAAGCCTCGAATAACGCAACTTATAAGGTGGCGATTTACACCTTCAACGACACTACGAGCCCAAACATCATCTTCGCGCCGGGTGGGCAGCCCTCGGCGAACCTAACAAGCGCGCAAGCAGCAGCGGCAAATATCAACGTGATGGAGGTGTACTCCAACAACTACCTCACAAAAACTAACAACAATAACGACACGGATACTGATTTCGAAAACGCCATGTCGTACATCAACGGCGTCATGCCGAATCCGGGGACCGGCGCTGCCACCAGCACGCCGCAAGAGGTGCTGTTCATTGTGTCCGATGGCGTTGACGACGAGGTTTCATCGAAATGCTCGCAAAAGGCCGACGGAAATCGCTGCCAGCAGCCATTCGACACGACCTGGTGCACGACGGTGAAGAATCGCGGCATCCTGATTGCAGTGCTGTATACCGAATATCTGCCGTTGCCGGCGTCGGGCACGGGAAGCAATAGCTGGTACAATAGCTACGTTGCGCCCTACCAAAGCCAAATCGGTCCTAACCTGCAGAACTGTGCATCCTCGGGGCTGTTCTTCTCGGTAACCACGGACGGAGACATCACCGCGGCGATGCAGGCGTTGTTCCAGCAGGCAGTGACGACTGCGCGGCTGACGCAATGACCGAAATCAGGCCGGCGCATCAGATTCGTAGCGGGCTGTTATGCAGGGGTGGTCCATCGTTCAACTGCGAACGGAACTGTTAACAGGCTCCTGACCATCCGCGCCGAAATCGGGCCGCCGGTATACCGCGTTAGCGAGTTGCTGGCGGCCGCGTGTTGAAATGAGCCAAACAGATCGGGCTGCTTTCATGCGTTCCGTCATCGTCTTCGCATTGCTGGCGCTTGCTGCCAGCGTTCTGGTGCCGCGGTACGCCACACGCATGACCGGAAGCCCTTCGCCAGCCGCATTGGCGGCGCAGCCTGTGGTGGCGGCGACACCGGTACCGTTGAATTCCCGATCAGTGGTGGTGCCGCGTGACGCGCGCGGTCACTTCCAGGTTGACGGCCGCGTCGACGGCCGGCAACTCAGCTTCATGATCGATACCGGAGCGTCGGTGATCGCGCTTACTGCGAGCGATGCGGCGAGCCTCGGCATTCACCCGGCGCAGCGCGAGTTTGTCGCCCAGGTCAGAACCGCCAATGGCACAGTGCTCGCCGCGCCGGCGCAGCTCGATATGGTGGAAGTCGGCGATCTCGTCGTTCGCGACGTCGCTGCGCTGGTCCTGCCGGACGAGGCGCTGAGCGGCAATCTGCTCGGTCTGTCGTTCTTGTCGCGGCTGCGGCGATTCGAATACAGCGACGGCAAACTCGTGCTCGAACAATAGACTCGTTGGATCCCGAGGTGTTTCTCCGCCTCCCTCAACGAGCCGTTAACGATGCAGGCCCCGCGACTCCGCTTTCGGGGCAACGGAAAATCAAGGCGTTTCATCCATTGGTAAGCGGTGCGAAACCGCGGCATTTGCCGTGCGGACGGTAAGCTTTGCGACACGACGCAATCATCGCCCGGCCGTCGAGACCGCCGAGACGCGCGGATAGATCGGGCGTGGCGGCACGGTTGGCAGGCTGCTTGCAGCGCAGCGTGGCGCCCATCGGCCGGTTTTGCCGCGCCGAGAATGGAGCGACGGCCGTCGAATTCGCGATTATCGGCCCGGCATTTATCGCGACCCTCGTCGCCGTGTTGCAGGTTTGTATCGTCCTTTTTGCGCAAATGGCGATCCAGAACGCCGCGGTCACGGCCGGCCGCTATTTCATGACGGGACAGGCGCAGAGCAACGGATGGACCGCCAGCACCGTCGTCAGCATGGTTTGTCCGTCGGCACTCTTCAACTGCAGCAACATGTTTATCGTTGTGCAGGACTACTCGTCCTTTGCAGCCGCGAATACGAGTGCGCCAGCCATGTATAATGGCGCCACGGAATATACCCAGCCCAATTACACTTACAATAGCGCTGGCGCAGCGCCGACCGATGTGGTGGTGGTCCAGCTTGTTTATGCGTGGCCGGTGATCACCGGGCTGTTGGGATTCAACCTTTCCAATCTGCCCAACAATCAAATCGAATTGATGGGTGTCAGCGCATTTCGGGTTGAGCCCTACTTATGATGACGACGCTGTGCGGCAACGTCTCGCGTTTTATCGACTCGAATCGTGCGGTCGCCGCGCTCGAGTTCGCGATGATCATGCCGGTACTGCTGTTGATGTTTCTCGGCTCGTTCGATGCCGGCAACGCCATTGCCGTGTATGCGAAAGTGCGCGCGGCGACCTACTCGCTAGCCGCCATCACCAACCAATACGGCGATGGCACCAACCCCAATTACCCACCGATTTCGACCACGATCATGACGGCGATAACCGGCGCAACTGGTGCCATTCTTGCGCCTTACGCGAGTTCGGGGACTACGGTCGTCATCTCGCAGATCAAGGCAACCTCGGCGACGGCAGCGGTGGTCAGCTGGAGCTATGCGGTCAACGGCACCGCTCTGACGCCAGGCGCTCCCTTTACCGGCCTGCCGACAAATTTCGCCGCTAATACCTGCAACGGCACCTATCCGTGCTACGCGATCTTTGCCCAGGTGAGCTACAGCTTTGCGCCGATGTTCGGTGCGTTTCTCACCGGGCCGATCACACTCGCGGACAGCCTGTACACCACGCCGCGCGTCAGCACCTGCGTGCAGTACAACAGCACGCCGAGCAGCTGCTAAGTCTTGTGCAGGGTTGTTATCGCCTCAAGCCCAATGTGAGCCTTGCCGTCCGCGGTCCGATTTGTCGGACCGACGGTTCCTAGTGCGACACGTGGGCCGAGATTAAGGACTGCTGGAACATCTGAATGAGCGCGTTCTGGATGTCCTGCGGCGTAGTGGCGGTGAAGTAAAAATTGGGCGAGGCGCAGGCCTGGAGTGCCGCGGGAATATTTTGAATGTTACTGTTGGCATAGCCGTCCTCGTCATTGGCGAAGGCGGAGTTTGGATCCTGAATCGTCTCATAAGGAATATAGAGGACCGCCACCGTAATGCCGCGGCTTTTCATGGCCCCACAATAATCGGTGGTTTGTTCGCTGTTGGGCGGCATCACTGTTGCGGAATTTGTGATAAGGCACGGTTGCGTTGGCGGTCCAGTTTTGTGAACCCCAGGATCCGCTCGATTGCGTTTGATAATCCTGCGAGCCGTCGGTGACGATGAAGACGTAGGGCAGCGGGTTAGCCGCGCCGCCGCCGGTGCCGACCGAGGTGATGAAGCTGTTCATGCTGTGCAGCGCATTCTCGAAATGCGTGCCACCGGATCCGAGCGTTGAGTTCGCCGAGCCAACGCCGCCGTTATCGAGCAGACTGGCGAGCTCTTGCGCAAAGTTGGTGATGGTCGAGCCGGTCAGACTAGTCGTCTGTCCGACCGAGCAGGAATTGCTGCTGCCGGCTGCCGCCGTGCACAGATTGACGATGAACGGATACAATCCCACGCTGAACTGATTGCTGATCCCGGTATAGGTCTCGGTGAGTTGAGCTTGCTGCAGCAATGCTGTCACCGCGTAGCCGACGGCGTCAGCGCGCAATTGAATGCACGACGTCGTGCCGGGATTGGGGCACGAGGTGACCTGGGGATTGGTCCAATTGACATACTGGCCGCAGCCCGGCGGATAGGCGGTGCTGGGGTGGGAAGTGCCCGGGATGTGCCTGAAGGGGCTGCGGGCGTGGCTGCTGTCATTGGTGTCAGCGGGAGGCGGCGTTTCATTGCGCGGGGACGCAGCCTGGTCGGGTACGCCGGCGTCGTGCCGAGACGGCTTATCAAAAATCCCATGCAATAGCCGCCGGGATAGCCGCTTGGCCATTGACTGGTAATCGGGAAGGTCGCGTTGGGGTACTGCTGTGGGGCCGGGGGCCAAGACCCTTGCCACGGGCCGGGTGTACTGGTTTGGGGGTTCGAGTGGTTCTGGCACGTGGTGTTCTGCGTGGCCCAATGGCAGGCGAACTGGCAGCCCTGCGGATAACCGCTGTTGGGCGGACTGTTCGATGGATGCAGGTTGTCGGGATTGACCGACATCAGCCTCACCTGCTCCGCAGTGGTCGAGGGGAAGCTCATGGAGCCGGAGACGTCGAGCATCAGATAAAAACTGATGTAGGTCGCCAGCGTGACGCTCCCCGTGGACGAGCCCGAGAGCGCTATGTTCGGATAGCCGAGAACCTTCATAAACGTCGTCGGCACATTGTAGGAATAGTTCAACGTTGCGGTAACCGTCATTCCGCTCTTGGTGGTGCTGCCAGTGGCGGTCACACCCGAAAAGGCGGTGGTGTCGGCGCTGAAGAAATTCTGGATGTAAGTCTGTCCGCCGGAAACGGTACCGTTGCCGCTCATGGCTTTGGCAGTCACCACGATCGGCGAATTGTTGGAGACGGTCGCCAAGGCGGCCGCGTCGGCGGCGGCCTGCAGCTTGGTCTTGATCATCGTGGCGTAGGAATAATCGACGACGCACCCGATGGCGGCGACGACCGGGATGGCGGAGAGCGCGAAAATGATCGCGACGTTAGCGCGCGTGTTTGCGCCGAAATCGCGAAGGAGCGCCCGCGTGCGCAGAAGTGGGACAGCCAACGCTTTTCCGAAGATTTTGACCATAGGCGCATCTTCTCCTGCTGCGTTTCTATGCTCGAATAGCTAGAAAAAAGTTACCCGCCACGACTGCGGGAAGTTAACGGCTGCAGCCTCAGCTGCTCGAATTTTGCGTGCCAGCGGCTCAGCAGCCTTGCGGCAACGCCACCGAATTCACCAGCCGCGGATAAAAATACGTGCTCTCGTAAAGGTTGATTGTGCCGGTGACCACGAAGCCCAGCTGCGGCGTGTACGGATAGGTCACTTCACCCCATATCAGCGAGATGTTGGCGGTTTGTAGATTGGTCGGCAGCGTGGCGGCCGATCCTATCGTGCGCGCGGTGCCATTGAGCGAGCAGCTCCAGGCAATGGTGCCTTGGCCTTGGGCGTTGGTCGTCACTTCCGAGACGGTCACGACCATGTTCGCCGAAGGGTAGGGCGCTATCACCTCGGATGACGCCCCGAGAATCGTGCTCATGTCGGAGGCTTGGATACTGACGTATTGCGAGGCAAGATCGGTAACGGTGCGCGCGGTTTTCGTCACCTTTGACTTGATCGCCAGGCCGTCGCCCAACTCAACACTTCCCATGTACATCAGCAGCATGAACGGCAGAACGATCGCGAATTCGACGGCCGAGACGCCGTCGCGCTGGTGCGCAAAGCGGCGCAGATACGAGCGGAATTTCACAGTCGCGCCGGCGAGCGTCATCAGAACGGCTCATTTCTGAAGACGGCGGTCGACATCAGCAGACGATCGCCGTTCGCCAAAGTTGAGAGATTGAAGCCGAGCGGGCCGAGGATGACCGGCCATTGATACATCACCTGGACAACAACGATGTCGCTCGGACCGCCTGGATTATAACTCCATGAATTGGTCACCTGGCCCTGCGCGTTATAGGTCAAAGTCGGCGCCGAGGTACTGGCGGCAGAAAACGAGGCGTAAGTCTGAACGTTGACCATTAGATTGTTGCAGTTGAACAGCGCATAGATGTTCTGACAGACCAGGCTGTTGAATTGGGCCTGGCTCATGCCGGAGTTCTGCGCCTGGCCGGTCAGGATGGACCGGCTCGCTTGCGTGACCGCTTCGTCAAGCTCGCTATCGGCCAGAAATACCAGCGCTGTCTGAAACAGGGCCGCCAGCAGCGCCAGGCACGGCGCCGCCACGATGCTAAATTCGACCGCGGTGGCGCCGCTCTCGTTGCTGACAAGAGGCCGGAAGAGCCGAAGCGGCCTCGCGCCGCCAACTAACCTTCGTGCAACTGCCGCCAACATGACGCACTCGATCCAATGGTGCGCTTCTAGGCCGCAATTGCTAGGAGATTGTTACTCCGATCGTCGAAGGTCCACTTCTGCGGCCGACTGTCGTGGCTTCAGTCTTCGACCTTAACTGTTGCTTGCGGCGATCTTCGAATATTGGGGGCAACCGTCGGGAGGGGTGGGTGACATCCTATGTGCTCGCGATCGACCAGGGGACAACGTCCACACGCGCCCTGCTATTCCGGGCGGACACTTCCGTCGCAGCCTTCGTCCAACGCGAATTCCCGCAGCATTTTCCAGCGGACGGCGAGGTCGAACATGAACCTGAGGATCTGTGGACGACGACGCTGGAGACTTGCCGAGGCGCGATGCGCGAGGTCAATGCGAGCGCCCGAGACATCGTCGCCATCGGCATCGCCAATCAGCGCGAGACGACGCTGTTGTGGCATCGCGCCACGGGCCGGCCCGTTCATCGCGCGATCGTCTGGCAGGATCGGCGGACGGCCGATCGGTGCGCTCATTTGAAAGACAGCGGCCACGAACCCGCTTTCACCGCCAAAACCGGACTTTTGCTCGATCCGTATTTTTCCGGGACCAAGCTCGCTTGGCTTCTCCAGCACACCGAAGTCATCAACGATTTGGCCGCCCGCGGCGAATTCGCCTTCGGCACAGTCGATACGTATCTGCTGTGGCGCCTGACTGGCGGCAAAGTCCACGCCACCGATGCGACGAACGCCTCGCGCACGCTGCTCTTTAATATCCACGAAGGCCGCTGGGACGACGAACTTCTCGCGCTCCTCGGCGTACCCAAGGAAGTTCTGCCGCAGGTTCTGGATTCCTCCGCCGCCTTCGGGTTCACCGACCCAGAGCTGTTCGGCGCCGCGATCCCGATTTACGGCATCGCCGGAGATCAGCAGGCCGCGCTCATCGGGCAGGCGTGTTTCGCACCGGGAATGGTGAAATCGACCTACGGGACCGGATGCTTTGCGTTGTTGAACACCGGACGAACGCCGGTCGCCTCCAATAATCGGCTTCTCACAACGATTGCCTATCAGCTCGATGGCATCCGCTCCTATGCGCTCGAGGGTTCGATCTTTGCCGCCGGCGCTGCCGTGCAATGGTTGCGCGACGGGTTGCGGATCCTGCGGAGCGCCGAAGAGAGCGGCACGCTCGCCGCTGCCGCAGACCCCACGCAAGACGTCTATCTGGTGCCGGCCTTTGTCGGGCTGGGCGCGCCCTATTGGCGACCGGAGGCGCGCGGCGCGCTGTTTGGCCTGACGCGCGCGACCGGCCCGCAGGAATTGGCGCAGGCTGCGCTCGAGAGCGTTTGCTTTCAGACGGTGGATTTGCTCGCGGCCATGAAGGCAGATTGGCAAGGCGCCGAGACTTCGCTCGAGACTTTGCGCGTCGACGGCGGCATGGCCGCTTCCGACTGGACCATGCAACGTCTCGCCGATCTGACCGGCGATATTGTCGATCGTCCGCGCATCAAAGAGACGACCGCGCTTGGCGCTGCTTATCTCGCCGGCTTGCGCGCCGGGTTTTTTCCCGAGCCGGATCGTTTTGCAAATTTATGGCAGTCGGAACGCCGGTTTACGCCGCAGTTGGATGCCGCCACGAGGGAGCGAAAGTTGGCGGGGTGGAAATCCGCCGTCAGGCGGTTACTGTCC
Organism: uncultured Alphaproteobacteria bacterium; assembly: GCA_963826945.1. Lineage (GTDB taxonomy): Bacteria > Pseudomonadota > Alphaproteobacteria > Rhizobiales > Xanthobacteraceae > BOG-931. The sequence continues at coordinate 174,571 of CAWGYY010000006.1, forward strand.
TGAATGCGGATTGCGAAATCGGGCAGTCGTTGTTCCCGCGGCTTGCATAAATGGTGTATTTTGCGTAGGCGCGTGGCGTCGGCGCGGGTGTAGCTCAATGGTAGAGCAGAAGCCTTCCAAGCTTATGACGAGGGTTCGATTCCCTTCACCCGCTCCAGTTTCCATGTTCGCCGATTACGAAGTCCGCGGTGTTCGCTCAGAAAAGCGGCCAAGAACCACGGGCCACAGCGCTCATTGCCGTCGCTTGCTCGCTGCCGGCTTTTCCTGTTGGTTTGCCGTTCCACATCACCGCCTCATAGGCGTTCGCCAGCCCTGCGCCAAACTCCGAATTCCGGCCGGCGCCACCGAGCGGTGAGGCCGTGGTCATGATAATCCTGCGAATGTCTCCGGGTTTGAGCGACGGTCTGCGTTGGAGCAAGAGCGCTGCTATGCCGCTGACATGCGCCGCTGCAACCGACGTTCCGGTGGTGATCTGATAGGAATCACCCGGCGCGAGCGCGAGAATGTCGACCCCCGGCGCAGCTACTGCGATGTAACGGCCACGATTGGCCATTTTGAACAAGTTGTCATTGCTGTCGGTGGCGGTAACCGCGATGACATTGGAATCGGCTGCCGGATAAAGCGGCGGCGAATTCGGCCCGGCATTGCCGGCCGCCGCAATCAGCACGATTCCTTTGTCGTATGCAGCCGCCAGCATGCGGTGCAATTGAGGATCTGCCGGGCCGGCAAAGCTCATATTGACGACGCGCGCCGCATTGTCCGCGGCCCATTGCAGGCCCTTGTAAATGGCAAAGGAGGTTCCGTTGGCAGTCGCCGGAAGTTTCGCCAAACGCGCGCGCCGTCAATAGCTGTGCGTCTGGCGCGATGCCCAAAAGCTTTCCGTGTGCGCCAATGGCTCCTGCCATGGCGGTTCCGTGTCGGTCCGGATTTTCTTCGCCGCCCAGCGCGTCGAAGCCTTTCGCAGTTGTTCCGACAAGATCCGGATGTTTCACGTCAACTTCCGAATCGACCAGGGCGACCCTAACGTTTCTCCCCGTCGCAATTTGATGCGCCTGTTCGACTTGCAGCTTGCCCAGAACATATTGGGATGTATCACCGCGCGCGGTGGCAGGGACTTTGGTGGCGTCTTCCTGCAGTGTGAAGATGTAGTTCGGCTGCGCGCTGGCGACGATCCGTTCGCGTTCGATCCCGCGCACCACATCGGCCACCGAACGGCCGCCGCCAATGCGCCAGCGATAGAACGTGCGGCCGGTCAGCGGGAAGCTTTGCGATTCGAGTTGGGTCAGATCGTACCGACGTGCGATCTGATCGATCGCTTGCGGCGTGGCGCGGGATGAAAATGCGGTGATGACTTCGTCGGCAACGAAGCGCTGCTCTCCAGGCGGCGGCGCCCCGCTGCGGCCGCCAGTGCCGCCACCACCGGCACCGCCGCCGACTCGGGCGCCGGCTCCACCGCCACTACTACTACCACCGGCGCCGCCGCCCACCGCTGGCGGCTGGTTGGATGTTTGTCTCAGCGGTGCCTTGCCCTTGCCAATAATGAAGCCCTGAGCCACCGCCTGGCTTGGGCCCCAGAAACCGCACGCGATCAAGAGTGCGCCACAGAGGATCGCCCCCAGCATTGGCCGCAGACGCATTGAGTGGCTTCGCATTGCAGCGTCCCCCCGCTAAAGACCCTTAGGCGCCCCGGTCAGCAGCGCGCATACGGCAGTGTGTCGAACGCTACACGATCACTCGATCATGGCGACGAAAGCCGACAACGTCGTCATCCTGCAGCGTCTTCACAATGCGGGCAAGGTCGTTCTTCGAAAGTTCGCTCACCGCGATCCGGTCGCCGGTAACGCTCAAATTTGTTCGACCTCCGCGCCGGCGCGCGGTGTGAATATCTGCGGCTGCGTGGAGCACGCGTCGCGTTTACGCCATTTGTCCGCGTCCCTGAAGGTCGTCTGGCGTCAGTGTGCGTAGATACTGCGCAAGCTTTGCGGCTTGCCGTCGCGCAACCACGTAATATTGCCAATTCGCCAATCGTTCTTGATTTTGACGAGATCGAGCAGGACGGTCGAGGGCTTGCCTAAGCTGGTAAACTTGACTGTCGCGACCGCTTTCCCCGGCGTGATGTCACTGACGACAATCGCGAAGGTGCTAATGTCCCAATCCTGCGCGTCAATGAACGGGTCTCCGTCCAGCAATCCGACTTCGCCGCGCCGCGCGGCAATCGCCCGATCATTGTTGATCAAGGCTGCGAGCGATGGCTCGAAGTAGCGCCGGACGGTGCGTGCGTTATCGAGGGGAACGCCTTTCGAGTCTTTGCCCTTGTAGGCATCGTAGATCGACGTCACGAAGGCAAGCGCCGCGGCATCGGCGGCTGTGGCTGGCGCGGCGAATGCGGCGCACGCGGCGCCGAAGATGATGCTGCGTCGCGTGAGCATCGGTCGCGTCAATAGGCCGGCGTGGCTGCGCTGGTTCATAAGTCTTCTGGTTCATACGTCTTGGCAATGATAACTTGATTTGCCTGCCATCAGGAGGCATGTGGACGCGGCCTAGGAGTGTAGCTCAATGGCTAGAGCACCGGTCTCCAAAACCGGGGGTTGGGGGTTCGAGTCCCTCCACTCCTGCCAGTCCCTCCACTCCTGCCAGCCCCTCGCGCACGATACCGGCGTGCTCAGAGCCGGAGGATCGTCACGGTATGGACACATCTTTTAGGTTAATCGCAAAAGGCAAATGCTGATCGCAAAAGATAAATTCGGTCGAGGAGTGTTTTCGACATGTTAAAAAAATATCTGCTCCTAATCGCCGTCGCTCTGATGATGGTACCGGCATATTTCGTCGAGCGCGCCGACGCCCTTCCGGTCATGCCGCACGCGCTGGCCGCAGTGGCTCCAGCGTCCGATGTACAACCCGTGTACTGGCGCGGCCGCTATTATGGGGGCCGCGGCTATTATGGCAGGTGGCGCGTCGGCGGTCGCTACTATGGTGGCGTCTGGTACGGTACCGGACGACGCTGGTACGGCGGCCGCTGGTGGCCCTATGGCGTCGGCGCTTGCTGGCGGATTTCTCCCATCGGCTACGTTTGGGTCTGTGGTTGAGAATAATACCCGTATGGGGCGGGTTTCCGATCGCGCGCGAAGAAAAACCGCCCCGTAATAAAAAGCGGATCGCCAGATCTCCCGTCACCAGCCCCGTTCGCAAACGCATTAGGCTTAGTCCGATTACCGATCCCTGCCGGTCGCTTGACGATTTGGCCGTTCGGCAGTAGGAAGACGCCATCGTCAGCGGCCCGGTATCGGACTTCCGCGGCGAACATTTCCCGAAAAGGATGCGCCGTGTCGGTCTCCTCCTGAAAGATGGGCGGGGAATGACTATTTAGACGCGAGCGATGGCAAAGATCGATCCATTCAAGTTCCTGCAGGAAGTGCGGGCCGAGGGGCAGAAGGTCACCTGGCCGACGCGCAAGGAGACGACTGTCACCACCATGATGGTGTTCGTGATGGTCTTCGTCGCGTCGATTTTCTTCCTGTTGGCGGATCAGATCATGCGGCTCGGCGTCAGTTTCCTACTCGGCATCAATTCTTGAGCGCATGCGCGACAGCCAAACATTCACGACCCGGATTTCATGACATGACCAGCCGATGGTACGCGGTCCACGCCTACTCGAATTTCGAGAACAAGGTGGCGGACTCGATCCGCGAGCAAGCGAAGCAGCGCGGACTTTCCAGTCAATTCGAGGAAATCCTTGTTCCCAAGGAGAAAGTCGTCGAGGTGCGGCGCGGCCGCAAAGTCGACGCCGAGCGAAAATTCTTTCCGGGCTATGTCCTCGTTAAAATGGAACTGACCGACGAGGCCTATCACCTGATCAAGAATACGCCGAAGGTGACCGGCTTCCTCGGCTCGGACAACAAGCCGATGCCGTTGTCGGAGGCGGAAGCCCAGCGCATCATCCATCAGGTGCAGGAAGGTATCGAGCGGCCGAAGCCGTCGGTTTCCTTCGAGGTCGGCGAACAGGTACGCGTGTCGGACGGCCCGTTTGCCTCGTTTAACGGCACCGTGGAAGAAGTGGACGAGGGCCGCTCGCGTCTCAAGGTCGCGGTGTCGATCTTCGGCCGAGCCACGCCGGTGGAACTGGAGTTCGGGCAGGTGGAGAAGCTGTAAGGCGTCATTGCCGGGCTTGGCCCGGCAATCCATGTAGCGACGAGCAGCATGGATGCCCGGGTCAAGCCCGGGCATGACGAATGAAAGTAAATCCGTGGGAGGTGAGGCGGTCGCCAGCCGTCGAAATCCGAACCACTAACAGGAGTAGAGAATGGCAAAGAAAATCACTGGCTATGTGAAATTGCAGGTGCCGGCGGGGGCGGCCAATCCGTCGCCGCCAATCGGTCCGGCGCTCGGCCAGCGCGGCCTCAATATCATGGAGTTCTGCAAGGCGTTCAACGCGCAGACCCAGAAGCTTGAGAAGGGCGCTCCGATCCCGGTGACCATCACGGTCTACGCCGACCGTTCGTTTTCCTTTGAGCTGCGCACCCCGCCGGTGTCGCACTTTCTCAAGAAGGCCGCCAAGCTCGAAAGCGGCTCGAAGGCGCCGGGCCGCGACGTTGCCGGCTCGGTGACCAAGGCGCAGGTCCGCGAAATCGCCGAGCAGAAGATGAAGGATTTGAACTGCGACACCATCGAGGCGGCCATGCGCATGATCGAAGGGTCCGCTCGTTCTATGGGCCTGGAGGTGAAGGCATGAGCACGCTTGGAAAACGCACGAACAAGGCGCGCGAAGGCATTGATCGCGAGAAGCTTTATCCGCTGAACGAAGCGGTGAAGATGGTGAAAGAGCGCGCCAAGGCGAAATTCGACGAGACCATCGAAGTGGCGATGAATTTGGGCGTCGATCCGCGCCACGCCGACCAGGCGGTGCGCGGCGTCGTCAACTTGCCGAACGGCTCCGGCCGCTCGGTGCGGGTTGCGGTGTTCGCGCGCGGCGCCAAGGCCGATGAGGCTAAGGCTGCGGGGGCCGACGTCGTTGGCGCCGAGGATCTGGTAGAGAAGGTCCAGGGCGGCGCCATCGATTTCGACCGGGTCGTCGCCACGCCCGATTTGATGCCGCTCGTTGGCCGTCTCGGCAAGGTGCTCGGCCCGCGCGGGCTGATGCCCAATCCCAAGGTCGGTAGCGTCACCATGGATATCGCTACTGCGGTTAGAGGCGCCAAAGGCGGTTCGGTGGAGTTTCGTGCCGAGAAAGCCGGCATCGTGCAAGCCGGCGTTGGCAAGGCTTCGTTCAGCGAAGAGAAACTCGTCGAGAACATCCGCGCTTTTGCCGACGCGGTGCAGAAGTCGCGGCCGGCCGGCGCCAAGGGTCATTTCATCAACCGGGTCGCCATCTCATCGACCATGGGTCCTGGCGTAAAAGTCGTACCGGCAAGTCTGTTCCCAGACTCGCAACAGGCGCATTAATTTCCCCTCCCCCACAAGGGGGAGGGCCACACTCACGCCGCCGCGCGCTTTCCCCACAGCGCGAGAGTCGCAATCCGCGCGCCCTCGGCTAGCGCTGCTAACTTCGCCCACATGATTGTCGGGTGGACGCGCTGCGCGAATGGACTTTGCGCGAAGCCGCAATCAGTGCCCGCCATCACGTTCTCGCGGCCGACGATGTTGGCAAGCCGGACGATCCGCTCGGCGACCAGTTCGGGATGCTCGACGACGTTGGTGGCGTGACTGATGACGCCGGGGATCAGGATCTTGCCGGGCGCAAGCTTCACGTTTTCCCAGACGCGCCACTCGTGGGCGTGCCGAGGGTTGGCGGCCTCGAAGGAATAATGACCAACGCGCACCTGCAGGACGAGATCGATGATGTCCTTGAGCGGCACGTCGAACATATGGGGGCCGTTCCAGCTTCCCCAGCAGATGTGATAGCGCGAGCGTTCTTCGGGGATGCCGCGCAGGGCGTGATTGAGCGCATCAATGCGCAGTTGCGCCCACTGGCGATACTGCGCGTTGGTCATCGGCGGCACCATGCGCTCGTGCATGTAGGGAAAGAAGGCGTCGTCGATCTGTACATAAAGGCCGGCGTCGACGATCGCCTTGTATTCCTGGTGCAGCGCGTCGGCGAGCGCCATCAAAAATGTCTCTTCGTTCTTATAGTATTCGTTTTTGGCGCCAGGCAGCGCACTTGCCGGCGCGACCACCGGCAGGAAGCCAGCGAGCGAAGGATGCTTGCGCTTCGCCTCGGCCACGCCGGCTTGCAGATTTATAATGTCGCGGGTGACCTGCTGCTTCGAATATTGGATCGGCCCGTTGACGATCACCCGGTTGCCCAGCCGTTTGCCCAGGCCGGATGCTGCGTCATACTCGGCATAAAATTCCGGGAATGCGTGCCGGTCGCGGCCGCCCATCATGGATGCCATCGGGTCTTTGGCTTCCTCCGGAGTCGTCGGTCGGACGGTGAGGCCGCTCAACCTTTTGTGGACATAGAATGCCCAGTTAGCGCCCTTACTGAATTCGCCGTCGCTGACGATGTCGACGCCGACCTCGGCCTGCTGCCGCACGACTTCAGCGACGGATTGCGTCAGGCAGGCTTCGAAAGCCGCTTGGTCGTAGGGCTTGTTGTCCTCGATTGCGCGCCAAAATTCGACGAGTTTCGGCGGCCGGATCAGGCTGCCGACATGGGTGGTGAGGATACGATTGGTGTCGTGTGGCATGGCCGCGCCTCCCGTGCGTGAAGTTTTGACCGAAGGGTAGGATGCAAATTGGTTCCGGCAAAGCGGAGTTGAGGCTTGGCAAACCGCAATGGATCGGCTAGATAGTCGCGCATGGGCGTGCCGGCCCGGTTTGTCGGCGCGCCTTTGTGCGCTTCTCGAACACCAGGTGAGCAAAGCCCTCTCTTAGCGTCAATCTTGCGCGGATTACCCTAAGGGTCGGAAAAGCTTAGGTGTTTTGGGGGCGCGTCCTGTCCGAGACTGCAGGCGCCGGCAACGGCTTAA
>CAWGYY010000007.1:0-547436 GCA_963826945.1 uncultured Alphaproteobacteria bacterium
CTTTGTCGGGCTGCAGAGCATTCCCGGCCTCGTCGTCCTCTACGGTGGTCTGGTCAAGAAGAAATGGGCGATCAATTCTGCCTTCATGGCGATGTATGCTTTTGCTGCAGTTATGATCGTCTGGCTATTGTGGGCCTATAACATGGCCTTCGGCCCGCAATGGTTCCCGTTCCTGGGCAAACCGGGGCTGGCGACATCGGCGGGCTTCCAACTCGGGCAGGCGACCGTTCCCGCGGCGGCATCCGGCATGCCGGGGCTGACGTTCCCGATGTCAACACTGGTTTACTTCCAGTTCGTGTTCGCCGCGATCACGGTCATCATCCTCGCCGGTTCCGTACTCGGCCGTATGAGCTTCAAGGCCTGGATGATCTTCGTGCCGATCTGGATGACGGTGGTCTACACTGTCGGCGCCTTCAGTCTGTGGGGCGGCGGCTGGCTCGCGACGGCGGGCGCGGTCGACTTCTCGGGCGGCTACGTCATCCATCTCGCCGCTGGTACATCAGGTTTTGTGGCGGCAGCGGTGATAGGGCCGCGGTTGCAGGTCGACCGTGAGCATTGTCCGCCCAACAACCTGCTCGCCGCGCTTACCGGTGCCGGGATTTTGTGGATCGGTTGGAATGGCTTCAACGGCGGCGATCCCTACTTCGCCAATGCGGACGCCGGCGCCGCCGTCCTTAATACCAACGTCGCAACTGCGACCGGCCTGCTGGTCTGGACCATTCTTGACTACGCGGCCTACGGCAAGCCGTCCGTGGTCGGTGCCGTCAATGGCATGATCGCAGGGCTCGTCGCGATCACACCCTCCGCCGGTTATGTCGACGGATGGGGCGCTCTGATCGTAGGTGTTTGCGCCGGCATCATCCCCTGGTTGAGCATGAACAAGTTCCAGAAGCTGCCGTTCATGGCCAAGGTCGACGACACGCTCAGCGTATTTTCGACTCACGGCGTGGCGGGCCTCATGGGTGGTTTGTTGGCTGGCATCCTCGCAAATCCGGCTATGCTTGAATATGTCGGCACAGACAAGGATGCGCCCGGCGTCAGCACCACCGGCTGGTTATACGGCAACTTCCATCAATTTGTTCTTCAGGCCGAGGCGGCAGCGTTCATTATCGTGTTCAACGTTGTCGCGACCTTCATCATTTTGAAGCTCATCGGGCTTGTCGTACCCCTGCGCATGGACGATCAGACGATGGAAGTCGGCGACGACGCCGTGCATGGCGAAACGGCTTACGCGATGGAATAACGCGGCCGCCGCAAGAGTTAAGGTCCGCGGGTGAACTCCTGCCCCGCGGATCCTCCTAACGGCCCCAAGGCCGATCCCCGCTGGGGCCGTTCCTTTTGTTCCCAGCGGGCTTTTTTGACCACTGACGCCTCGCTTACGCGGGCGTCAAATATTGCCGTCGTCATCGACCGGCATGGCAAAGTCATCGGGTGCCAGAATCGCCATCAACGCGAACACGCATAGACCGGCGATCATGATGGAAAGGTCGTGCAGCATGACGGTCCTGCCGATTGTTTCTTCGCGGTAACGCCTGCCACTGCGGATTCGTTGCCAGTGCCGCCAAAGTCACGGCGGAGGTCCGCGCTTCAATGCCTGAGCCACAGCAGAAGGATGACCGCGAGCGTAAGCAGTGCGGCGACGCCCTGCCAGAAGCGGACGGGCGAGCGTTCGTAGAAGGTTTGCTGTCGACGCGCGGCGACCGGCGCGCGCGCCGGCACGGCTTCCATTTCCAGGGCGAACTCTGCGACGTCACGAAAGCGCTCAGCGGGATTGAGCGCTATGGCCCGTGCGAGCGTCGCTTCGAGCCAGGCCGGCAGATCCGGCCGCAGCGTGGCGAGGGGAATTGGCCGCTGCCGGCGCGGCCGCGAGGTAGCATCCACATTGCCATAGGGGAATTCAGCAGTGAAGGCGCGGTATACGGTGATGCCCAGCGCGTAAAGGTCAGTCGCCTCGTTGCCGGCTTCCCCCTCAAACATTTCGGGTGCCATATAGGCGATGGTGCCGGGGATGTTCTGTGGCGGCGCGTCCTCCAATCCGGGCACGCGCACGACACCGAGATCGATAAGCTTGATCGAACCGTCACGCTCCAGGATCACATTGTCGGGCTTGATGTCACGATGGATTATGTCGGCGCGCTGCAAGGCAGCAACCGCGCGGGCGAGCTTGATCGCTATGTTTCGCCCTTCCTCCAATGCGACCAGCGGACGGCGCGCGAGGCGTGCCTCCAGCAGCTCACCCTGGTAGAACGGCATGATTGTGTAAAGGCAGGTCTGCCTGCCGGGCGGCAGCTCGATAATGCGGCCGATCCATGGGCTGTTGACGCGCGCGCCCACCCACGTCTCGCGCACAAAAGCGGCGCGGTAGGCGGCAACCTCGCCCACCTGCAGCTTGGGAAACTTTAACACAAAGTCGCCACCCTCGAGTTCATCGACCGCGAGGAACAGGCGAGTGTAGCGGCCGTCGGAGATCAGCGCCTTGAGCAGGAAACCATCGACCGTTTCGCCGATGGTCGGTACGGGGATCAGTGGCAGCTGCATCATGGCGGCGCCGACGTCCACGCGGCCCGTCGGAAGTTCGACCACGTCGATCACCATGGCCGTGCAATTGTCATCACTGCTGGATTGCAACGCGGCGGCAACCAGCGCGCGCGCAGTTTCGTTTGAACCCGATTGTTCGCGCATTATATCGGCAATACGCTCGGGCGGCAGCGCGCCATGTACGCCGTCGCTGCACAAGAGGAAGCGGTCGTGGCGCGCTACGGGCTGCGTCGTATAGTCGAGCCGTGCTTCCGTCTCGACGCCGAGCGCACGGTAGAGCACACCGGAGCGTCCCGGACCCGTCTCCCGTGCATGGTCGGTGGTGAGCAGAGTCAGGCGGTCGCCGCTGAAACGATAGGCACGGGTGTCGCCGATATGGAGCACGTGCGCAATGTGCCCGCGCAACACCAAAGCGGTGAAGGTGCAGCCCATTTCCGCCAGCTCGGGATCCCGCTGGCCGAGTGAATGAATCCAGCTGTTGAGCGAATTGATCACTTTGGCTGCGGCGCGGCGGACCTCCATAGTTTCGGGCAATTCGCAAAAGCCATCGAGGAAGCCGCGCACCGCGGTCTCGGCAGCCACTCGACCGCCCTTCGTCGAGCCGATGCCATCGGCGATCGCCGCGACGATATCGCTGCGTGGGCTTGGCAATTCCCAGCCAAACACCGCGCCGGCGAAATCTTCGTTGCGTTCGCGCAAGCCGGTCGCTGAGAAGAACCCGATACTCGCCTTGACCCCGGAAAAGCGCTCCACCATCGCGGTCGCTCCGCTTGGGCGCGACCGCGCTCGCGCATTAGCAAGGTGCAAAGCCAGGACGGTTACGCGCCCGTCGACATCATGAGCATCCGTTGCCGACGGCGCAAGGGATTGCGGTGCACAAAGCCAAGCGAAAGCAGAAATTTACCGCTGAAACCTAGGAACCCGATTTCGTCGCACTACATGCAGAAAAGATGCGCAACGAGGCCCACGCGTCGGGCACGAGATAGTGCGCCGCACGCGGCGACATGGGACAACGCTCATGGATATCAATCTCAGCTGGCTTGCCGCGGCTGCGGTCCTTGCGTTGATCGCTTTGATTTTAGCTTTGCCAGATATTCAACTGGTCAGCGACGACGGTGAGGCGGTCGGTTGAAAGTTCCAACTCCTCACCGCCGATGCTTTGTTTACGCGCAAGCTTGAGGACCACGCGCGACGGGCAAGTGCATACGGAATTGCCGTCGCGCGTGTAGTTCGCCACTATAGTTATCGCTCTTCATAAGAACCTAAACTCATCGCGGCTCTGCCCACGATCGCAGGAGCTTCTATGTGTGCCAAACCAGAAGCCGGCGATGATCTGCTAGGCGCTCCTCCCACGAATAACCCGCCAAAGAAAAATAATGATGCAGGCGCCGATAAAGCCAGCGATGAGATAGCCAAGCCATCCGCCCAGCGCGATGCCGAGGAGGCTGAACACCCAATCGGCCAGTGCGGCGCCAACGATACCAAGTATGACGTTGACCAAAATGCCCGTACCGGACCCCATAAACATTTCGGCAAGCCAACCTGCTAGGCCGCCGATATGATTGCTCCGATCCAGCCGATATATTCATCGTGCATTCCCTGCTCCAGCGTTGCGGACTAACGCCCCTTGCCTGCGCGGATTCGGAACGCGTGATGTGAAATGTTCGTTTCGGTTCCGATCAGCCGGACTGCTCCGCCTTGATTGGCGGACCAAATATTGCTTTCCAAAAATTTTCCGTTGGCTTTTGCCGCCGAACGTCCGGGTCACTGCGGGCGACACGCACAGATTTCTGATTGATGATTAAATTCCTATCCTCTCCGCTTCGAAATTTGGCTGCCGGCGTTGCTTTCATGCTGGTGGTTTCGGCATGCGCGACCGCGGCGTATATGGCAAACGGATGGCGGTTCGGCGACGCACTCTACATGGTCGTGCTCACCGTTTATACGGTCGGCTATGACGAAGTTATTCCGATCAACACGCCGGAATTGCGCGCCATCACCATTGCGTTGATCATCACGGGCTGCACCGGGATGATTTTTGTGACCGGCTCGCTCATTCAACTCATTACAGCCAGCCATCTCCAACAATTATTTGGATTCCGCCGCATGCAAAAGGACATCGACCGCCTTACCGATCACGTCATCATCTGTGGTTACGGACGCATCGGCCAGATGCTTGCACGAGAGCTTCAGGCAGGAAAGTGTGACTTCGTGGTCGTGGAGCGCGGCGACGGCCGCATGACCGCCGCGCGAGAGTTGGGCTTCCTCAGCCTGCAGGGCGACGCCACGGATGAAGACGTCCTGCAGCGTGCCGGTGTTTCGCGGGCACGGGCGCTCGCGACCGTTTTGCCGGATGACGCGGCGAATGTGTTCATCACGCTCAGCGCCCGCAGTCTCAACCGCGAGATGACGATCATCGCGCGGGGCGAAGCCGCGTCCACGGAAGGCAAGCTCATTCAGGCTGGCGCCAACCGCGTCGTGCTGCCGACGCGGATCGGCGCAGAACGGATGGCCGAGCTTTTGCTGTACCAGGACGTCGCCAAAGTGTTGTCTGGAATTAAAGGCGACGATCTCGACCGGCTCGGCCGTGATTTGCGCCGCCTGGGTCTTGAAATCGAGGTTGTCGCCGCGGGTGTAGGCAGCCGGAGCGTCGGGGCTACCATCGGTGCGCTCGAGGCCATCGCCGGAGGCGCGTTTCTCGTCGTTGCGCTGGAGCGGCAGAGCGGAGAAGTCTTGCTGCAGCCATCGGCGGATGTCGCAATCCACGAAGGCGACGGCGTTGCGATTGTCGGCAGGCCGGGCCGAGCCCAAACCATCGAGTCCATTTTCGCGCGGGCGGCTGCGAGCTGATTGAACGGCGAAGCGCCACCCGTACGGATGCTTTTGGGAGGAGCAGGGGTCATATGAAAAATAACGCTATGGCCGGGGGCAAATCCCCATCCCGGCTGATCGACGCAAGGATCAAGGAACTGGACGATTGGCGGGGCAGCAAGCTCGCCCATGTCCGCGCGCTCATCAAGCAGGCGGACCCCGACATTGTCGAAGAGTGGAAGTGGCGCGGCGTTCCGGTTGGTCTCACGACGGAATCGTCTGCACCGGCGAGGCGCCTCACTGGAGGATCTTTCAGAACTGTTCAACTCGAGCCTCGAAGGCAACACCAGGCGCGCCATAGATATCCGTGAGGTCGATGAGGTCGATGCAGATGCGTTCAAAGAACTTGTCCGCGCCGCCGTGGCCTTGAACGAATCGTCGGCGCGATTGAAGAAGCGAAAGCCGTAAGTCAGGCCTCGCCGAACGCCGCGGCGATGATCGGATGCGCCGGATGATCGCGTTCAAACCAGACGGCGGCAATATGACATTCGGTCGGCGCCGAGCGCGGATGCGTTTTATGCGGGCGACTTTTGTGGGGTACCAGCCGCGCTTCGGCGATGTTCGATCGGCCAAGCCCACGCTCAATAATTTTTGTTCGGCTCGGCATCTTCAGGCGCTGACCTCGACAGCAACATACGCGTTATGATGTTCGAGGACTTTCTTCACCGCAAGCAACGAGGCTACGATGGAACGTCGAGACTTTCTGCTGTCTTCCTTAATCATAGCTCTTGCCGAGAGCTCGGCACAGGCCTCGCCGATCGACCCGAAAGAGACCTTTGTCTTACAGCACACTGATATCAAATTCATGCCGTGGAACGGCTTGCCGAAGGGCAGCGGAGAAATGGCTAAACTTTACGGCGATTTCAATAAGCCGGGACCCTATCTCGTCTTGATGAAATGGAATCCCGGCTGGTTCAGCGCGCCCCACAGCTACGCAACCGACCGCATCCAAATGGTCCTTTCGGGAACCTGGTGGGTGAATAGCGGCGCGGATTTCGACCCCAAAAGTGCCGTTGCCGTTCCCGCGGGTGGCTATGTCAAGCGGGCGGCGCGAACCTTCCACTATGACGGCGTTCCGAGCGGCATCAAGGAGCCGGTCGTCATCGCAATCTTCGGCATCGGACCGGTAAACATAAAGCTGGCGGACCCGCATTTGCCCTCGTGGCGGCACGTGTGAAGCACCACGCCATCTATATATTTTCGACCGCCGAGACCTATCGAGTTTATATGCGTGTCTGGCCATATTCCGTGCGATCGGAGTTGAAGAGGCGATCGCATATGGACCATCACTATAATCGCAGCCGTAAAGCGGACGAGAGCGTTGGCCAGCAAATCATTTTCGAATTCGGAATTTGCTTCGCGACGCTTTTGGCTATCGGCATCGCCTGCGAGCTCGTCTTTCGCGCGTCCTGAATGCCGGCACGCGGAAACGTCGCCTCGAGCAAGACCTTCGCAAGTAACGTCGCAAGATGAGCCAGATTGGCGAAGCTATTCCCTCGCGTTTATAGCAAATCATACTTGCGCATGAGGTTACAGAAAGATCGATATCTGATAATCTTCACGTGTGTTGAGGAAGTCGCTAAGCTTTTTGTCGATCTTGGCAGCCGGCGTGACGGGGGCTGCGTTGGCTCATCCGAATCTCACCGTCGAGACAATTCGCGTCGAACATGTCCGGATCGTCTCGACAAAGACATTCGCGGAAGTGAGGGCCGCGCTCGAGACGCAAGTCCCACAACTCGACCCGTCACTCATTGCCGCCTTGAACGCTGGCGACGTCGAGCACGCGCAAAAGCTTGAGCACGGTGCGCCGCTTTTTATCTTCCTGAAACGCGATCACGGTGCGCTTCTGCGAGCGCAGGGCGGTGCGCGCAATGCGATTCAATACGACATTGGCAATCCGCTTACCGCATCGCGGATGACCAGGCACAAATTGCCCGCCGCACTCTACGCGCCGCTTCGTGTCGTGCTCTACGAGAATTCAAATGGCGGGTCGACATTTGAATATGACAAACCATCTACGCTTTTCGGACAATTCGGCGATGCTGAGGTCGATAAGGTCGCGCACGACCTCGATCAGGAACTGGAACAAGCGTTGCGGCGAGCGGCCGATTGATCGCGGCGCGCCTGTAATGAATCATATTTGGAATGAAGCGCTGCGCGCACGAGGACGGAAAGCATGACAGTTCTTTCGATTAATGGACAATCGCACCAAGTCGACGTGCCGGACGACATGCCTTTGCTCTGGGTGCTGCGCGACGTCCTGGGCATGACCGGCACAAAGTTCGGGTGCGGCATCGCCCAATGCGGCGCCTGCACCGTGCATCTGGCGGCGTCAGCCGGTGCGCTCTTGCCTGTTGCCGGTAAGCGCGATCGGCGCACGGCCAATGACGACGATCGAGGCGATCGGTCAGACGCCGAACGGCCATAAAATGCAGCAGGCATGGCTCGACAAGGAGGTCGTGCAATGCGGCTATTGCCAGTCCGGCCAGATCATGTCGGCCACGGCGCTGTTGGATCAGCACTCCGCATCCGACCGACGCCGATATCGATGCCGCGATGTCGGGCAATATCTGCCGCTGCGGGACCTATGTCCGCATCCGCGAGGCCATCCACGCCGCCGCGTCGGCCTAAGGAGGCAGTCATGGGATACGACATGCCCTCACGGCGGTCTGCTGCTGAAGGCCGGGCGGCCGCCGGCGGCGGGCTGTTGCTTGGCCTGCGCCTGCCGAGCCGGCGCGCGCGTCTGCCGAAACGTCCGGGCGATTTCGAGCCGAACGCGTTCCTGCGCATCGATCCGCATGGCGCCATCACGCTGATCCTGCCGCATACCGAAGTCGGGCAAGGGGTCTATACCAGCGCCGCCATGCTGATGGGCGAGGAACTGGAAGTCGGTCTGGATCAGGTCCAGATCGAAGCGGCACCGCCGGACATCAAGAAATATATGGATCCGCTTGCTCGGTGATCAGGCGACCGGCGGCTCCGCCTCGACGCGCGCGGACTGGGTGCGTTTGCGCGAGGCGGCGGCGGTCGCGCGTGTCATGCTGGTCTCGGCCGCGGCGCAAAGATGGCAGCGTCGATCCGGCGAGCCTGCCGTGCCGAGCGCGGCATCGTCCATCATGATGCCAGCGGCGCATCAGCTTCCTATGGCGATGTCGCCAGCGATGCCGCGCAATTGCCGGTGCCGGCCAACGTCAAGTTGAAGGACCCGTCGCAGTTCAAACTGATCGGCACCAGCGCCAAGCGGATCGATACGCCCTCCAAAGTCAACGGAACGGCGGTCTACGGCATCGACATCACGGCTGCCGAACATGCGTATCGGCACGCTGGCGATCACCCCGTCAAGGGGGGCAAGCTGGCCAGCATGGACGAGGCGGCGGCGCGCCGCGTGCCCGGCGTCCACGACGTCATCCGCAACGATGAGGGCGATGCGGTCGCGGTGATCGGCGATCACATGTGGGCGGCGAAGCAAGGGCTCGAGGCGCTGCAATTTGAAATGGGACGCCGGGGCGAACGGCGACGTGACGCTCGAAACGATCGTCTCGACGATGGACCAGGCGTCGCAGAACAAAGGCGTCGTGGCCAAGAATGAAGGCGATGCTGCCGCCGCGATCAAAGGCGCGGCCACGCAAGCTTTCTGCGATCTACCAATCGCCGTTTCTGTCGCATTCGCCGATGGAGCCGCTGAATTGCACGCTGCACATTCGGCCAGATCGCGCCGAAATCTGGCTCGGCACGCAGGTGCCGGTGCGCGCGCAAAAGGCGGTCGATCGAGCGTCGCCGGGCTGCCGCCGGACAAGGTGATCGTTTACAATCAGCTTATGGGCGGCGCGTTCGGCCGCCGGCTCGACATCGACAGCATCGAAGCTGGCGGCCTGCGATCGCCAAGCATGTCAGCTATCCGGTCAAGCTGGTGTGGACGCGCGAGGAAGACCTGCGCCACGATTATTACCGGCCCGTATTATTACGACCGCGTCGCCGCCGGCCTGGATGCCGATGGCCAACTGGTCGGCCGGACGCATCGCGTCACCGGACCATCCATTCAGGCACGCTGGGCGCCGCGCCGCTTTCAAGAACGGGCTCGACTCCGATGCGGTGGAATGCGCGGCTGAAACGCCCTACGAAATCCCGCACGAATATCGTCGATTACGTCCGCCACGAGCCGGACGGGCGATGAACACAAGCTGGTGGCGCGGCGTCGGGCCCGACGCACAACCTCTTCGTCGTCGAAAGCTTCATCGACGAACTGGCGCGGCGGCCAAGCAGGACCCGGTGGACTTCCGCCGCGGCGATGCTGCAGGCAAATCCCCGCGCTCTCGCGGTGCTGAATCTGGCGGCGGAGAAATCCGGCTGGGGCAGCCCGCTGCCGCGCGGCACTGGACGCGGGATCGGCTTGCAATTCGCCTTCGGCAGCTACCTCTCCTGCGTGGTCGAAGTCGAAGTGACGCCGCCTGGCGAGATCAGCGTGCACCGCGCCGTGGTCGCGGTCGATTGCGGCATGACGGTCAATCCCGACACGGTGCAGGCGCAGATCCAGGGCGGCCTGATCCTCGGCCTCGGCACGGCGATGTACAACGAGATCACGCTGACCGGCGGCGCGATGGACCAGAGCAATTTCCACGACTACCGCGCTACTGCGCATCAACGAGGCGCCGAAAATCGAGGTCTATCAGATCCGCAATGGCGAAAAGCCCGGTGGCATTGGCGAGACGGGGACGGCCGCCGCGGCGCCGGCTTTGGGCAACGCCATTTTTGCCGCCACGGGCAAGAGATTGCGCCGACTGCCCTTCGGGCGCGGACAATTGAGCGGAACCTAGAGCGGGATGCGAAAAAGTGGACACCGGTTTTTCGCGTAAATCCCGCTCTAAATTATTAAAATCGATCACGTTCATGATTTTGGATCAATTCGATCCAAAATCATCGTGATCTAGCAGACAGCAAATACAATTGAGGATGGACGCCCGCGCATGAGAAAGTGGCTTGCCTTCGGCTTCGGTCTTGTCGTGCTCGGCGCCATCGCCGCGGCCGCATTTTTCTTCATGCCCGCGGGTCTTCAACCTGTGACGGCAAGCGCCGCGCAGCCGACCGGCGCGGCGCTGATCGCACGCGGCGAATATCTGACGAAGGCCGCCGATTGCGAAGCCTGCCACACCAATCCCGGCGGCCAGCCCTTCGCTGGGGGCCGAGCGTTCGATCTGCCCTTCGGGACGGTCTATTCGCCGAACATTACGTCGGACCGCGACCATGGCATCGGTGCCTGGAGCGACGCGGAATTCGTCCGCGCTCTGCATCATGGGATCGATCGTGAGGGCGAAGACCTCTACCCCGTCTTCCCCTACGCTTCTTACGCTCTGCTATCGGACGACGATGCGCTGGCCATCCGCGCTTATCTAGCGACGGTGAAGCCGGTCGCCGCCGACGCGCCCGTCAACGATCTGAAATTCCCGTTCGATCAACGCTATCTGATGCGCGCGTGGAAGCTGCTGTTCGTTCCCAACCATCCGTTCACGCCGGATTCTTCGAAGGACGCGGCATGGAATCGCGGCGCCTATGTTGTCGAGGCGCTTGGACATTGCGGCGAATGCCATACGCCACGCAACATCATGCAAGGCCTGGACAACAGCAAGAAGTTCGCCGGGGCGGAGCAGGTCGGCTGGCGCGCCTATAATCTCACCAGCGATCCAGACCACGGGCTAGGTGGCTGGAGCGATGCGCAATTCGTGCAATATCTCTCGATCGGGCGTGCCGACGGCCACGGCCCTGCCTCGGGGCCAATGGCCGAGGCCGTCGGATATAGCCTGCGCTTTCTGACGGGCGACGATGTAAAAGCGATGGTCGCCTATCTGCGCACTATCCCCGCGCAACAAGACGGTCCCTTGGCCGTGGGGCGCAGCGCGCCAGTTAACGTGGAGAAGAATCCGCTCGGCGCACATATTTTTGTCGAGGCCTGCGCCGGGTGTCACCTGCCCGACGGCCGCGGCCGCCAATCACCCTGGGCGGCGTTGAAGGGCTCGCACACAACCGGCGATCCCAGCGCAAACAATCTTCTGCGAGCGCTGGCAGAAGGAACGCAGATCCGCACCGCGCAAGGACTGATGTTCATGCACGCGTTCACGAGCGCCTATACTGATGAAGAAGTGGCCGCGGTCGCCAATTACGCCTGCGCGCAATTCGGTCAGACCGCCTGCCATGTCACGGCGGATCAGGTCAGCAAAACACGCAAGGGCGTGCCGCCAAAAACCCTTGAGGCTTCGCAATGATCAGCGGCTGGAAACGATCGAGAACGAATTGCCCATAATATTTACGGGGACGCTCACGACGGCACCAAGCGTACTGGTCATTTGATCGGTTGCATCGGACGTCCCGACATGATTCTTTTCAATACCGCTCTGGAGCACATGCTCCAACTGCGGCGCGATCGCCGCGATCTGTGCGTATTTGTTGTGATCCGTCGGATCGTCGCCATGCACATTTGTCAAATCGATTACGACGGCGCCAAGTTGTGCCAAATCATCGATGTGCCTGTCGTTGCCGACACGCGCGCGGCCACCCGCGAGAAATTTCGACAGGCCTAAAGCCTTATCGTCACGCGAGAGCACGATGTAATAGGGCTTCTTCAATTTGCCGAACGCGCGCAGCTCCGACTTGAAAACATCGATATCGATGTCCGGCGCGGCAAGCAGAACCAGGCCGATCTTTTCCGGATGCTTTAGACCGCCTTCAAGCTTGATCTGCCGCATGGCTTCGACGAAGACCCAATTGCCCATGGAATGCGCGAGAATATTGACCTGTTCCGCATTGCTCTCGGTCAGTAAACGAATTGTATGGGCGAGTTGATCCCGCGCGGCCGTGGCGCTGTTATTGTCGTAGAGATAGTCCGTCAGTTTGCCGCGTGACGCCCAGGTGAACAGAACCGGCACGTGATCCGTGCCCGCATCGTGAATCACCTGCGTGAAACCATAGAGCGCTTCGGCAAACATCGTGTTGAAGCCGTGGACGAAGAGGAAAATCTTCCGGTGGCCCGGCGGACGTTTCGCCAATTCAGCATTGACCGCGGCAAGGAATGCCTGATCGCCGTCGATGTAGCCGGCATCGCGAACCGCGAAATCGCGGCGCGGATCGCCGGGTGGCGTTTGCGGCCATTCGATCTTGCCGTCGACATGCGTGGGCGGCACCGACATGGTCGCCGATGCATAATCGAGCCAGTCAGCACGATAGCTGCTGTACAATGTGCCCGGCCGCGCGTCGCGCTCACGGGTTGAGGCAATGAGTATTCG
This sequence comes from uncultured Alphaproteobacteria bacterium, assembly GCA_963826945.1. Lineage (GTDB taxonomy): Bacteria > Pseudomonadota > Alphaproteobacteria > Rhizobiales > Xanthobacteraceae > BOG-931. The sequence continues at coordinate 12,684 of CAWGYY010000007.1, forward strand.
ATGCTCGGTGGCGTTGGGCGCTTCGTAGGCCGTGGTCGCCAGAAACCCGCTCTCGGGCCGTGCCGCGCAGCCCATCATCAGGCTCATGCAAACGAGCACGAGCGCGGTCGGAAGCCAGCGTCGCAGCTCTACCCTCGTAAGGCCTGAGAACAACGAGTCCCCCATGCAAATGCCGCCGGCCCCAAAAGCGAGTTGCCCTTAAGGCGGCCCTCAAAACTCTGTAGAGTTCGCCTGCCTTTGTCACGCATTCCAGAGACGGGAGACTTCGTCGCCCGACCGCCTGTCCGGCAGACTGAGAGTGATTGTAAGCAAATGTTTTTACAGAGTTTCTAAGGATGTAGACGAGTCATGGCCGCACGTTATTTTGGTAAACACTTTCCTTAACCGGTGATCGGCCCTGCACATTCCCCGGCATTGTGATCAATTTGCAACTCAAAGACTCTTGCCGCCGCCAACGACAAAAACGAATTGCCGCCTTTCCAATTTTCCCGGTGAGACTGGAAATATATCCATTAAGGCACGCGACCCACTGCGGCTAAAATCGACATCGAAACGGCAAAGGGGAGAATGCCGATGCGCGTGCAAGCCGGATTGTTATCGATAATCTTCGCCGCCAGCCTCACGGGCGGGTCGTTCGCTGACCCGCTCAAATACGACACCGATAAGGATGGGACGCTCGATCTCGCCGAAATGGAAGCGGCGGCAGGCGCGGCATTCGACCGGCTCAATAAGGATCAGGACACGACCCTGGAATATAGAGAGGCCAAAGGCCGCTTGAGCAAGAAGGCTTTCGTCGCGGCGGATCCCGACAAGGATAATTCACTGACCAAGGACGAATATATCGCGATGGCCGAAAAGCTCTTCAAAGCGGCCGACCTCGAGAACGACGGCACGCTCAATGCCAGAGAACTGCGCAGCCGTGCGGGCCGGGCGCTTCAGCGGCTTCTAAAATAGGCTTGGCAAAAGGAGACACGGCCAAGACAATGCTTTGGCCGTGCTGAAGAACTGAATAGCTCGATCGGTTTAATGCACCATCGCGTGGAAGCCGAAGAAAATCGCCGCCAGAGCGAGGACAGCGAGAGCTGTGCTCCACAGCAGAACATACAGGATAGGCACGTCCTTGCGCCCGGCGCGAGCACGGTTGGGCTTCAATTCAACCGGGTCCTCGGTGCTGGTATGATAGTGCGTGTCATGATTTGTCATGCGCAGCTCCTTTGCCGCAGCAACGCTGCGCCATGCCGCGAGTTCCCAGCCTTCAGACCTTTCACTTTCGAGGCAGGCTTTGGCGTAAGAGAAAGAACTCTGCCCAAGGATCGTCTGCGAGGCGCTGAAGCCGGTTACTGAAATTGCCGATCGTGAACTGGCTGCCGCTGATAACGCTATCGAGTTCGTCCCACGTCAGCGGTGTAGACACACCGGCCTGCGGCCGCGCCCGTGTCGAATAGGCGGCGACGGCGGTCGCGCCGCGCGCATTACGCAGATAATCGACATAGATGCGGCCGGTGCGCTGCGTCTTGGCGACTGTCGCGGTATAGCGCTGCGGCGAATCATGCGCCATGTCCTCAGCCAGGCTACGACAGAAATCCTTGACCTCTGACCAAGCAGCGGCGGGCTTCAATGGCGCCACGACATGCAGGCCTTTGCCGCCGGTCGTCTTGACGAAGCTTTTCAGCTTCCTGTCGGCAAGGCGCTGGCGCACCTCGTGTGCCCCTGCAATGATCGCGGAAAACTCAACGTCTTCGCCGGGATCGAGATCGAAGATCAGACGATCCGGATGATCGAGATCGTCGGTTCGCACGCCCCATGGATGAATTTCGAGCGCTGCCGATTGCACGAGTGCCACCAGCCCATCGAACGATTTGATGCCGAGGATCGGCTGCTTTTCGTGCGGATCATCGATTTGCAGGATGTGATTGTCGATGCCAGCCCAGGGATGCTTCTGGAAGAAGCCGCCCTGCGCGATGCCGTTCGGACAGCGCAAAAGCACCAACGGCCGGCCGACGAGATGTTTTTCCATCATCGGCCAGACCGTCGCGTAGAAATCCGCGAGACCCTGTTTGGTGACGCCCGCGTCCGGCCATAACACACGATCGGGATGCGTGAGTTTGAGGCTCGTCTTCGGGGTGTCAGCGTCGTTCGGCATAGCCGCTGCCTTTTCGCGAACGATGTCCTTGGGGTCTTTATCCTCACGCAGACCTTTGAACGAGGCTTGGCGCAAATTTGCATCGGCCGTCCAGCCGCGGAATTCGACTTCCGCAACCCTCGTGGGTTTGACCCATACGGCATTGCGCCGTGCCTCTGCCGAAAGCGGCGCGCCGAAGGCAGGCTTGGCAATTTTCTCACGCGACAGATCGGCAAAGAGGTCGGCGGCCATCTTGTTTGAATAGCCGGTGCCGACGCGTCCCGCGTGTTTAAGTTCACCCTTGTCGTAATAGCCGACGATCAGCGAACCGATCGCCTTGCGCGTCGTCGTCGAAGGGACGAAGCCGCCAATGACGAATTCTTGTCGGTTGGCACATTTCGTCTTGATCCATTCGGTGGTGCGCTTGGAGATATAAGCGCTGTCGCGTTTCTTCGAGATGATGCCTTCCGCGCCAAGGCGGCAGACGTGTTGCAGCATCACGTCGCCGTTCTCGTCGAAATGCTCACTCAAGCGCAGAATGGTGGCCTTCGGCGCGGTCATCAATAATGTCGCCAGCGCCTCCTTTCGCTCGATCAAGGTGACCGGTGTGAGATCGTAGCCGTCCATCGTGAGGAGGTCGAAGGCGTAATAGACCATGCCGTTCGACTTGCCCTCGCTCAGCGCATTCTGCAACGCCGAGAAATCCGAGACGCCGTTCTGCTCTTCGACGACGACTTCACCATCGATGATGAACTCCTTGCCGGAAAGCGCAGCGATCGCAGCAGCGATGGTCGGAAAACGATCCGTCCAATCAAGCCCCGTGCGCGTGCGCAGCCTGACCTTGCCGGCTTTCACCACGGCCTCGATGCGATAGCCGTCGAACTTCAATTCGTGAATCCATTGCGCGCCAGTCGGGGGCTCAGCGGCGAGCGTCGGGAGCATGGGCGGAAGAAAATCCGGCTGCGCCTTGCGCTTGGCGCCTTTCGGCGGGGTGAAGGCATAGCGGGTGGTTTTTTTATCGGCCGCCTTGCTGACCGGCTTGCTTGCCTCTCCGGCTTTCGCGCCTTTTGCGGAAGGCCGCTTTAACGGGGCCGGGTCGGATTTGACGACGCTATCGAGCGGCGCCAAAGCGCGCGCGCGGGGCGAGCCCGGCGTCGCTACCCGTCCCTGCGCCGACCGCCCCGATGTCCAGCGCCGACTCTTCTTGTCGCCGGCGATATCGTCGATTGAGCGCCCGGAAACGACCGAATTGGGCTCTTCTTTCAGAATATCCGGATCGCGCGGTCCGCGCGCTTTCTCGTCGTCACCCTTGATCAGGAGCCAATTGTCGCCTTTCTCGCCGGGCCGCGGGTGCATGCGGACGAGATGCCAACGGCCCTTAAGCTTTTCGCCGTACAGAACGAAATCGAGATGCCCCTTGGCATAGCCGGCGTGGGCGTCGCCCTCTGGCGTCCAGGTGCCACGATCCCAGACGATCACAGCGCCAGCGCCGTATTGCCCTTCGGGGATCGTGCCTTCAAAGCCACCGTAATCGAGCGGATGATCCTCGACGTGGACGGCGAGGCGTTTTTCGCCCGGCACGAGACTCGGGCCGCGCGTCACCGCCCAGCTCTTGAGCACGCCATCAAGTTCGAGCCGAAAATCGTAATGCAGCCGGGTCGCATCGTGTTTCTGCACAACAAATGAATGACCGCTATCGCGCCCCTTCTTGCCGCGCGGCTCCGAGGTGACATCGAAATTGCGCTTCTTGTGATAGGCCTCGAGCGCCATGGAAGCCCCGCCTTTCAGCTCGCCTTTCTGACACGCCGCTTGGTCGCGGACTTCGCAGGCGCCGCCTTCTTGGCTGTGGCATGCGCCTTTGTTGACGTCTTACCCGTTGTACGCCGGCCAGATTCGGCATCGACGCTGCGCCGCAGAGCATCCATCAGATTGATGACATTGCTCGGTGTCTTCGGCTGCGGCGCCGCGGGGATCGGCTTGCCTGCCCGCTTGGCGCGGATCAAATCGACGAGCGAATCCTGATAGCGATCTTCGAATTTCGACGGATCGAACTTGCCGCGTTTGGTGTCGATGATGTGCGCGGCGAGGTCGAGCATCTCTTTCGACAGTTTGACGTCGGGAATCGATTCGAAATAGGGCTTTTCGTCCCGCACTTCATATTTGTAATGAAGCGTCGTCGCGAGCAGGCCATTGTCGCGCGCCTCGATCATGACGATGCGCTCGCGGCCGGACAGCACCACGCGTGCAAGGCCAACCATATTGCTCTTGCGCATCGCGTCGCGAATGACGACGAAAGGTTCATCTGCGACCTTGTCATCGGGCGCAAGATAATAAGAATCGTCCAGATAGACTTCGTCGATTTCATCGCGTGGCACGAAGGTCTCGATGTCAATTGTATGGGTGCCCTCGATCGCCTGCTCGGCGATCTCGCTTTCCTCAAGCGTGATATAATCGTTCTTGCCGATCTCGTAGCCGCGAATCATTTCATCGCGCTCGACAATATCGCCCGTCACGGAATCGATATATTGCTGGCGCAGTCGGTTGCCGGTTTCACGATTGATAAGGTGAAACGAAATGCGCTCCGTCCGGCTAACGGCCGGGAAGAGCGCAACGGGGCAGGAAACCAGCGAGAGTTTGAGATAGCCCTTCCAATTCGCACGCGGTGCCACGGCTGAGACCCCCGGATACTGACCGGGAGCGGGACCGCTCCCGGCTACGCTGAACTACGTGCATTACACCACATAAGCTTAAGCAACGCCACGCGAACGAAGGCGCCCAAAGACGCACGATAAAATCAACGCTCATCATGCAAAAATGTTCCCCCATGCCCTCATGACAGCGGTGCGGAGCGGGCCGACATCGCACCCCAACAGGTGCGAGCGGGCTACGACTCCCCGGCGATATGTGTTAATCCTCCGTGCGGCGGGGCACACCGCTGTCTGCGTCCTGCCCATAGGACGGGTTATCGTTCACCCAAATGAAGAGGGATTTGCCTTGTCTGGAGACAGTCTCCTGATCATCCTCGTTGTCGGCGTCGTCGCAGGCTGGCTCGCCGGCCAGATTTTGCGCGGCACAGGCTTCGGCCTCGTCGCTGATCTCTGCATCGGCATCATCGGCGCGTTCATCGGCAATTGGATGTTGCCGAAGCTCGGCATTCATCTTGGCGCGCATTTGCTGTCGCAGATCGTCTCGGCGACGATTGGCGCGATCGTGCTGCTCCTGATCCTGGGCTTGTTCCGACGGCGCTAATCAATTAAGCTCAAACCATGCCTTTGAGCCGCGGCGCACGACACAAGCGCCGCGGCTTTTGCATTGCGAATCTCGATGCCGTGATGGAAACGAAGCCATGGCAGACTTCTTTCAGACGGCCTTTGTCACGCTGCTCGTCACTTTGGATCCGCCGGGGCTCGCGCCGATCTTTATCGCCCTGACCCTGGGCATGACAAAGATCGAAAAGCGCGAAGTCGCGGTCCGCGCGAGCATCATCGCTTTCGCTATTCTTTTCATCTTCGCACTTGGCGGCGCTGCCGTCATGGCGGCACTCGGAATTTCCCTGCCAGCATTCCGCATTGCCGGCGGACTTTTGCTTTTCTACACGGCTTTCCAGATGATCTTCGCCGAGCGCGGTCAGCGAAAGAAAGAGCTCGCAACCGACGCGGTGACGATCGACCATATCGATAATCTTGCCGCCTTTCCGCTCGCCATGCCGTTGATGAGCGGGCCTGGCTCCATCACGGCGGTGATTCTGCTCGCTGGTCGCGCGAGCGGAAATTGGCGCGAACAGACCGGGCTCATCCTTATCATCCTTGTGGTGATTTTGATGTGCTATATCTGCTTTGTGCTATCGGAGCGGGTGGCCCGGATCTTCGGCACCACGGGCACACTGGTTCTCGGCCGGATGCTGGGCGTGATACTGGCGGCGCTGGCGGCGCAATTCGTCATCGACGGCATCCGCGCGATCACCGGCTGACCGGCCTAGGACCGCGGCGCGAGCCCGTCCATCCAATTGCGATAAAGTCCGGTGGCCGACGCGCGCCAGGTCTTGGCCGGATGCACGCCATCAAGCAAACTCGCGAGTTCGCGATGCGGCTGCCGGCTTCGCCCACCCGTCACGCGGTCCGCAAAGGACGCCAGATGGCCCTCCAGCGGCGCGTCGAAATAATTTTCCGGAAATGCCGGAAAGTCCGGCCGTTCGCCACGTAAAAAACGCGTTACATCGCGGCGATATTCACGCAGCAGCGATTCCGCATCGTATTCGGGATGGCCTTGAAGGAAGACAAAAAGACTGCCTTGCCGTTTGACGAAAATATCTACGCCGATTTTGGGCGAGGCGCTGAGAGCACGATAATTACGCGCCGACAAAGCACCGGCATCGAGATCGTTGAGCCGCGAATGTGGAATGTGCAGTGCCGGGCCAAGACCCCGTGTCAACGGATCGTCCGCTATGACGGCACATTCGAAAATACCGGAATATTTCCTGCCCACCGGCACGCGTTTGATGCCATCGAGATGCAACACCGCAGCATGTGCGGCAAGGCAGGAGAAAATCGTCGAACGCGTATGATCCGCCGCCCAATCGATGAGCCGTGTAAGACTTGGCCAATAGGGTTCGTCAGCGAGAGAGGTGGCCTTCGGCTCGCAGCCGGTGATGATGAGCCCATCCAGTCTGTCGTTAGTCAGCTCATCGAGATCACCGATAAGTCTCTTTGATATGCCGCGCTGCGCCTTCGCCACGAGCAATACCAGGAAGCGCGAAAAACCGCACCCGCACGCGGCGCCCTGCCGCGGCGTGATCGATCAAAGCCTTGAACTGTCGTTCGGTCGCGGCAAGGGTCGCGTCCGGCATATTGTTGACGATGCCGACCTCAACGCATTGCGCACCTGCGGCCCGCTCTTCGCTGGGCTTTGTCTGCATCGCTATGTCGGCCGGCGCGCTCATTCGGCCGCCCTGCTCTCGTCATGCACAGCGGCCAAAGCCTGATCCAGATCGTCGATGATGTCGTCGACATGTTCGATGCCGACGCTGATCCGGATCGTCTCCGGCCTGACGCCGGCCTTGCGCTGCTCCTCGGCGGTCATCTGCCGATGCGTGGTCGAGGCGGGATGGCAGGCAAGCGATTTGGCGTCGCCGATATTGACCAGCCGCTTGATCGAGCCGCAGCGCGTCGTAAAATGTCTTGCCGGCCTCGAAACCGCCCTTGATGCCGAAGGTGATCAGCAACGACGACGCCGGCCGCCGAGATATTTCTGCGCCAGCGCGTAATAAGGGCTGTCGGGAAAGCCGGCATAATTGACCCAGGCGACGCGCGGATCGGCGCGCAGGAATTCCGCGACCTTGCGGCGCATTCTCGACATGGCGCTCGATGCGCAGCGCGACGGTCTCGATGCCCTGCAGCAGCAGGAAGGCGCTCATGCGGCGACAGCACCGCGCCGGTGGTGCGCTGATAGACGCTGCGGCAGCGCGCGATGATAGGCGCGCGCGCCGAAATGCTCGGCGTAGACGAGGCCGTGATAGGAATCGTCCGGCTCGTTGAACATCGGGAAGCGGTCGGCGTGCTCGGCCCACGGGAAAGTGCCGCTGAATCGACGATCGCGCCGCCCAGCGTCGTGCCATGGCCGCCCATGAATTTCGTCAGCGAATGCACGACGATATCGGCGCCGTGTTCGATCGGCCGCAGCAGGATCGGCGTCGCCACGGTATTGTCGACGATCAGCGGCACGCCATGCGCGATGCGCGACCTGCGCCAGCGCCTCGATATCGCAGATATTGCCTGCCGGATTGCCGATGCTCTCGCAAAAGACCGCGCGCGTGTTGTCGTCGATCAGCGCGTTCGATCGTCAGCCGCGTTGTCGCTTTCGGCGAAGCGCGCCTGGATGCCCTGCCGCGGCAGGACATGCGCCAACAGCGTGTGCGTCGTGCCGTAAAGCTGCGGCACGGAGACGATATTGCCGCCGTGGTCGGCGAGATTGACGAGCGCGATAATGCAGCGCCGCCTGGCCGCTCGCCACCGCGAGCGCGGCGACGCCGCCCTCAAGCGCGGCGACCCGCTGTTCGAGCACATCGACGGTCGGGTTGCTGATGCGGCTATAGCGAAAGCCCTCGACCTCCAGGTTGAACAGCGCCGCGCCATGATCGGCGCTGTCGAATTCGTAGGCAACCGTCTGATAGATCGGCACCGCGACAGCTTTCGTCGTCGGATCGCTCGTATAGCCGCCGTGGACTGCAATGGTTTCCGGCCGCAATTTGGATTTCCGCATCGACACACTCAATTCGAAACTATTGTCTCAGCCTGAGACCCATCACGTCTCAGAATGGTCTCCCGCCGGGCCCCGCTACGCCTCGGCGCAGAAACCGTGCCGGTCATAGCCAATGGAGGCTAAGAAGAGCTTAGTCTTTCCCGTGACATCTCGGCTATAACCGCAAAGTATTTTAACCTCTTCGCCGGGTACGTTCGATTGACTGACCAGGAGCCGGACCGCGATCGCTTTTCTGCCTCCAAAGCGTGGCTGCGGGCGCTTGAACTGACGGCGCGGATCGACCGCGAGCCGCAGCGCACGTTGCCGAAGGTGATCGACGAACTCGCGGCGCGCTTTGGCGACGTGCCTGCCCTGCTCTCCGATCACGCAACTTTGAGCTTCGGCGAACTCGCCGGGCGGGTCAATGCCATCGCCCGCTGGACGCGGGCGCACGGGCTCGGCGGCCGGACGGTTTGCCTTCTCATGCGCAACCAGCCGGACTATCTGGCGATCTGGCTGGGCATCACCCGCGTTGGAGGGGTGGTCGCACTGCTCAACACCAATCTGCACGGCGACGCGCTTGCGCATTGTATCAAGGCCGCCGGAGCCGAGCACATCATCGTAGGCGCCGACTTGAAGGATGCGCTCGACGCGGCGCTCGCACAGTCGCAGATGTCGGCAACAGTCTGGGTTCATGGCGGCACGCAGCCGGCGTGTTTCGAGGATGAGATCAAAAATTTCGCGGCGGAGCCCCTTTCGCCAGAGGAAGAAGCAGGCGTCAGCCTGTCGGATCGCGCGCTCTGCATCTACACATCCGGCACGACCGGCCTGCCGAAGGCGGCGAATGTCAGCCACCGCGCGGATCATGAACTGGAGCTATTGGTTCGCCGGAATTCTGAACACAGGCCCCGCCGACCGGATGTATGAATTGTCTGCCGATGTATCACAGCGTCGGCGGCATCGTCGCCATCGGCAGCGTGCTCGTCAGCGGCGGCTCGGTGGTGCTGCAGGAGAAATTTTCTGCGCGGCGCTTCTGGGACGACGTTGTACGCTGGGATTGCACCCTGTTTCAATATATCGGCGAACTCTGCCGCTATCTGCTCAAGGCGCCCGAAAATGCAAACGAGCGCGCGCACCATCTGCGGCTCGCCTTCGGCAATGGCCTGCGCGCCGATGTTTGGAACGCGTTTCAGGAGCGCTTCAACATCCCGCATATCCTCGAATTTTATGCGGCGACCGAGGGCAATTTTTCGCTGTATCAATGTCGAGGGCGAGCCCGGCGCGATCGGCCGTGTTCCGCCGTTTCTGGCGCACCGGTTCCCCATCTGCGCTCGTGAAATTCGACGTTGCGCGGGGTGAGCCCATGCGCGACTCTGACGGCTTCTGCATCCGCTGCGCGCCTGGCGAAATTGGCGAAGCGATCGGCAAAATCGACCTCCGGCGCCGGCGCCGGCGGCGCGTTTTGAAGGCTATACCAGCGCCGAAGACAGCGACAAGAAAATCCTGCGCAATGTTTTTGCCACGGGCGACGCCTGGTTTCGGACCGGCGATCTGATGCGGCAGGACGCGAAGGGCTTTTTCTATTTCGTCGACCGGATCGGCGATACATTCCGCTGGAAAGGCGAGAACGTCTCGACGTTCGAGGTTGCCGAGGCACTGAACGCTGCCCCCGGCGTAATCGACGCGACCGCCTATGGCGTGACAATTCCCGGCGCCGACGGGCGCGCCGGCATGGCGACGCTTGTGATTGGGCCGGGCTTCGATTTGAAGCTCTTGCACGCTCGGCTCACCGCGCTGTTGCCTTCCTATGCGCGGCCGCTCTTCCTGCGGATCAGCGCAGAGATCGAGGCGACGGAGACGTTCAAACAGAAGAAGGCCCTGCTCGCGCACGAGGGCTTCGACCCCGGAGAGATCGAGGATCAGCTCTATTTCGATGATGGAACCAGCTACGTGCCGCTCGACGCCGGCCTCTTCGCAAAGATCAGCGCGGGCGAAATTCGCTTGTAGCAAGCCAGTCCGACAAGCCGGCACCAATGGCCGTGACCGCCGTTTTCGCCGCGGGAATGACGCTTGATAGAGCGTAGAATAGATGCGGCATGCCGGCATGACACGTGTGATGAACTTCTATGCCCGCCGCGCGTAGTTTGTTCGGCATAGGCGGCGCCTTCGTCGCGTAACGGGTCGCATTGTGCCGTATGCAGAAATGTCGGCGGCAACCCGGAGAAATCCGTCGCACGCAACGGCGAGACGCGCGGATCGTCCGCGCCCACTCTACTCGCGGTATAAAGCACGATATCGTGGTCGAGCGTCGCCTGATCGAGGACCGGTGATGCGAACGCGTGGCGCGACGGCGTTTCGCCGGCAAAATCGAGAATTGGGCAGAGCAAAAGTTGAAAGGCCAAGTCCGGCTTCTTCTGCGTCCCCCATTCGACCGCCACGGCGGCGGCCAGTGTCGCGCCCGCCGAATCGCCGGCGAGCCCTATGCGCTCAAAGCCATAGGCCGGTGCCTGTTTAAAAATCCATTCGAGCGCTGCCAGAGTATCGTCAAACGCGGCGGGGAAAGGATGCTCTGGCGCCAGCCGATAATCGATAGCGAAAATGTTGCAGCCACTGGCCGCCGCCATGCTCCGGATTTGCGCTGCCGCGCACGCTCTCCGGAAAGAAAGAGGACGCGGCCTACGAGTTCATCAACTGGTTCCTATCCGGCTGGGCCGGCGCCTATTTGAGCCGTCAGGGCTACTACTCGGCGGTGCTCGCCACCACCCAGAAATTCCTGGAGCCCTACGAGTGGGATTATTGGTACGAAGGCAAGCCGGCCGCCAAGGACATCCATGCACCAAACGGGACATTGATCGAGAAAGCCGGCGCGTTGCGCGACGGCGGGTCCTATGAAACGCGCATGAGTCGCATTGCATGCTGGAACTCGGTCATGGACGAGAACGAATATCTCATCAACAAATGGAATCAGTTCATCGCGGCGTGACGCTGGAGGCCGGGACCCGGCTAAGCGAAGCCGCCGTTTCGGAGACAGTTGCCAAGCGCGTGCGCGAACGCGGCGATCGGGGCAAAGCCCGGCCGTCGCGTTTGACGCCGTATTGGCAAGCGTCACCGATGGCGCTCGTCTTCTTCATTTTCTTCGTGCTGCCGCTCGTCGTCACGCTGGTCGTCAGCTTCTGGCGATACAATCAATACTCGATCATCCCGGACTTCACGCCGCATAACTACCTGGCCGTATTCGATGGCTGCATCAGCGGCCTGCCCAAACTGTGCACGACTTTCGGCACCTACTTGTCGACGCTGAAATTCTGCCTGATCGTTTGGGCGGTGACGCTGGTGCTCGGCTTTACGATCGCCTATTTCCTGGCCTTTCATATCCGCACCCTCACCATGCAGCTGGTACTGGCGCTGGTGTGCATCATCCCGTTTTGGACCTCGGACGTGATCAGGATGATCTCCTGGATTCCGCTGCTTGGCCGCAACGGGCTGGTGAACAAGGCGCTGCTTGGGCTGGGGCTGGTCAGCCAACCGGTCGAATGGCTGCTCTATTCCGATTTCGCGGTGACGGTCGCATTCGTCCACCTGCTGACCGCGTTCATGATCGTGCCGATCCTCAATTCGATGCTGCGGATCGACAAGTCGCTGATCGAGGCGGCGCGCGACGCCGGCGCCAGCGGGTGGCAGGTGCTCCGCCATGTCGTGATCCCGCTTTCGAAAACCGGCATCGCGATCGGTTCGATCTTCGTCATCACCATGGTGATGGGCGATTTCGTGACCATCGGTGTGATGGGCGGTCAGCAGATCGCCTCGGTCGGCAAGGAGATCAATGTCGAGACCGGTTACCTGCAATTCCCGATCGCCGCCGCCAATGCCGTGATCCTGCTCGGCGCGGTGCTCGCCATCATCTACGGCCTCACCCGCTTCATCGATATCCGCAAGGAGCTCTGATCCATGAGCGAGAAGCGGCGCGCGTCATTCTATTGGCTTGCCGGCGTGTTCGCGCTGTTCGTCCTGTTCCTCTATGGCCCCGTTATCACCATTCTGGTGCTGTCGTTTCAGGGACCCGAGGGCGGTCTGACATTCCCGATGAACGGCCTTTCGGTCCATTGGTTTATTCAGCTCTGGAATGGCATCGGGCTCGTCGACATCAGCCAGGGTCTGTGGAACTCGCTGATGCTTGGTGTCCTCGTCATGATCCTCACAGTCGTCATCTCCTCGATGGCCGGCCTCGCCTTCCGCCGCCGGTTTCGCGGTTCGTCGGCGCTGTTCTATACGGCGATCGCAAGTCTGATCATGCCCTCAATCGTCGTTTCACTTGGTATTGCCCTTGAGTTCCGCATTTTAGATGACGGCATCAAGGCGCTGGGCGATGCCATGAACGTCGAGTGGATTCAGGACAATTACACGACCTCGATGGATATGTTCTCGTCGGGTCTCGGCGCTCATTTGTCGTGGACGCTGCCATTCGGACTGCTGATCATGTTTGCGGTGTTCAATCGTTTCAATCGCTCCTATGAGGAGGCGGCGCGCGATCTCGGCGCTACACCCTGGCAGAGCATCCGCTATGTCGTGCTGCCGATTATCGCGCCGTCGCTCGTCGGTGTCGCCTTGTTCGGCTTCACACTTTCCTGGGACGAGGTTGCCCGGTCGAGCCAGGCAATGGGTTCCAGCAACACGCTGCCGCTGCAGCTGCAGGCGCTGACCACGACAGTGACCACGCCAGCTATCTATGCGCTCGGCACCACGACCACGGCGATTTCGTTCCTCGTCATCGGCGCCGCGTTGGCAACAGTGTTTGTTGTTCAACGCCGCCGCCGCCGGCATGGCTCGGACGCCGGCCAGGGTATGGTCTGAGGATGCGCATCGTCATCGTCAACCCGAACACCTCAACGGCGATGACCGCTACGATTGCCGCGGCCGCGCGCCAAGCGGCGAGCGCCACGACCGAGATCGTCGCGGTGCAGCCCAGTTCCGGCCCGATCTCGATTGAGGGCGTCTATGATGGCGCCATCGCCGTCCCGGGCGTCATCGAGGAGATCCTTCGCGCCGAAGCGTCCGGAGCCGACGCTCACGTCGTCGCCTGCTTCGATGACACCGGCCTCGACGCGGCCCGCTCGGCCGCCGCCGCGCCGGTCGTCGGCATCGGCGAAGCCGCGTTCCATATGGCGAGCCTGGTGTCCAGCCGCTTCACTGTCATAACGACGCTGGCTCGCTCTGTTCCGATCATCGAGCGTAATCTCGCGGTCACCGGTCTGGCGGCGCGCTGCGCACGCGTGCGCGCCAGCGACATTTCAGTGCTCGCACTCGAGGATCCGGCAAGCAATGCCCGCAGCCGCATCTCGGATATGATCGGCTGCGCTATCCGTGAAGACGGCGCCGACGGCATCGTGCTCGGCTGCGCCGGCATGGCCAACCTCGCGGGCGATCTCTCGGCCGCCCACGGACTGCCGGTCATCGAGGGCGTGTCAGCCGCTACGCGCCTTGCCGAGGCGCTGGTCGGACTTCGGCTCGTCACCTCGAAGTCCGGCCTGTGGGCTTCGCCGCTCCCAAAGGCGTACGCGGGAATTTTCGAAGGACTGTCGCCGGCGGCGAAGGTCTGATGGATGTTGTTTCCGGTCGCCGGCGCTATCGCAGTTGATTCCGACGAACAGTCGCGGGCTTTCTGTTTGCGTTTTCGCATAGCTGTTTGCTGATCAGCGCATAGCTATGTTAGGCAAACAAATAAGGGACGCCTGAATCAAAACGCTTTTGTGAGTTGTTTCACGCGGCAGGGCCGTTATGGTGCACCGCACAGCGGAGATTTCCGCTCAGGGGTGACGAACGGACTGTCCACGGCGGTGACCGTGGATGGGAACTGGGGAAGCGGTGCTGCCGAATGACTGCGATCGTCCGGATCGCCCTGCGGCGTCCTTACACCTTCGTCGTCCTCGCTCTCCTCCTGCTGCTCATTGGGCCGCTGGCGGCTTGGCGTACGCCAGTCGATATCTTCCCGGAAATACGCATCCCGGTCATCGCGGCGATCTGGCGCTACACCGGCTTGCCGCCGCAAGAGATGGCCGGCCGCATGGTGACTCAGTTCCAGCGCGCCCTGACCACCACCGTTAACGACATCGAGCACATCGAGGCCAATTCCTACACCGGCACCGGCATCGTCAAGGTGTTCTTCCAGCAAGGCGCCGACATCCGCACCGCCAACGCGCAGGTCACCGCGATCTCGCAGACCCTGCTCAGACAGATGCCGCCCGGCACCGTGCCGCCGCTCATTCTGAACTACAACGCCTCGACCGTTCCGATTATTCAGCTCGCGTTGTCGGGCAAGGGCCTGCCCGAGCAAACGCTGTTCGACCTCGGCCTCAACTTCGTCCGCGTTCCGGTCGTCACCGTCCCGGGCGCAGCCATGCCGTATCCGTTTGGCGGCAAATTTCGTCAGGTTCAGATCGACATCGATCCGGGAGGCGATGCGGGCGCTCGGTTTATCCGGCCAGGATGTCGCCAACGCGCTGGCCGCCCAGAACCTGATCGTGCCCGTCGGCACTGAGAAAATCGGCACTTTTGAGTATGCGATCAATCTCAATGACGCCCCTTCGGTGATCGCCGCGCTGGGCGACCTGCCGATCAAAGCTGTCAACGGCGCGATGGTCTATATCCATGACGTGGCCCATGTGCGTGACGGCAGTCCGCCGCAGACCAATATTGTTCACGTCGATGGTAACCGCTCGGTGTTGATGTTCGTGCTGAAGAACGGTGCGGCGTCGACGCTTGCGATCATCGATGGCGTGAAGAAAAAAGTGCAGGAGATGAAAAAAACCCTGCCGAGCAACCTTGTGCTCACGGCGATTGGCGACCAGTCGATCTTTATCAACGCGGCAATCGGCGGCGTCATCCGTGAGGGCGTGATTGCGGCAGCCCTCACCAGCCTGATGATTCTGCTGTTTCTTGGCAGCTTCCGTTCGACGCTGATCATCGCGACGTCGATTCCGCTCTCGGTGCTCGGCTCGATCGCGACGCTCTGGGCGCTGGGCGAAACGCTTAACATCATGACTCTCGGCGGCCTCGCGCTCGCCGTCGGGATTCTCGTCGACGAGGCGACCGTCACCATCGAGAACATCAACTGGCATCTCGAACAAGGCAAGGAAGTGGAGACAGCTATTCTCGACGGCGCCGAGCAGATCGTGACGCCGGCGTTCGTTTCGCTGTTGTGCATTTGCATCGTGTTCGTGCCGATGTTCTTTTTGAGTGGCGTGCCGCACTTCCTGTTCGTGCCGCTCGCCGAAGCAGTGATTTCGGCGATGGTCTGGTCGTTCATCCTGTCGCGCACGCTGGTGCCGACGATGGCGAAATACATGCTGCGCCGGCACGAGCCGCACACCGACATGCACGGGCTTGACGGTCCGCTGCCGCCATCGCGCAATCCGCTGGTCCGCATCCAGCGAGGCTTCGAGGCCGGCTTTGAGCGGACCCGCCTAGCCTATCGCGAGCTTCTGACGATGGCGCTGCGTCATCGGGTAGTTTTCGTGACCTGCTTTCTCGGCTTCGTGTTCGGCTCGTTTGCGCTGGCACCCTATCTCGGGCGCGATTTCTTTCCGTCGGTCGACGGCGGCCGAATTCTCATGCACGTCCGTTCGCACATCGGTACGCGCGTCGAGGAGAACGCTCGCGAGTTTGCCGAAATCGAGAAGGTCGTCCGGCAGGTCATCCCGCCGGAGGAGCTGGAAACGCTGGTCGACAACATCGGCTTTCCGGTCAGCGGCATCAACATGACTTACAACAACACCGGCACTATCGGCTCGCAGGACGGTGAAATCCAGATCGGATTGAGCGAGGGTCACCGGCCCACGGCCGAATACGTCCGCACCCTTCGCGAAGAATTACCGGCCCGCTTCCCCGGCACGACATTTTCGTTCTTGCCGGCCGACATCATCAGCCAAATTCTCAATTTCGGCGCGCCGGCGCCGATCGAGGTGCAAATTCGCGGACCTAAACTCGAAGAAAATTTCGCCTATGCGCAAGAGCTCTTGCGCCGGTTCAGACACATTCCCGGTCTGGTCGATGCGCGTATCCAGCAATCGCTCAGCGCGCCCGGCTTCAACGTCGATGTTGATCGCACGCGCGCGCAATATGTCGGCATCGCCGAGCGCGACGTGACTAACAGCATGGTCGTGAACCTCGCCGGCTCTGACCAGGTGCAACCGACGTTCTTCCTCAATCCCGATAACGGCGTCAATTATTCAATCGTGATGCAGACGCCGCAATACCAGGTCGATTCCTTGAACGCACTGCGTAACCTGCCGATTACCGCACCGGGCGCGGCCCCGCAAATACTGGGCGCCATCGCCGACATCCAACGTGTGGCGGTCCCGGCCGTATATTCGCAGTACAACATTCAGCCCGTGATCCAGATTTACGGCACAACCCAGGGCCGCGATCTCGGCGCCGTGGCTGCCGACGTGCAGAAAACCCTGGACGAAACCGCGAAGGATGCGCCGAAGACCGCGGATGTAACGATGCTCGGACAGGTCAAGACCATGAACAACTCCTTCAACGGCCTCATCTTCGGTTTGGCCGCCGCTGTCGTGCTGATCTACCTGCTGATCGTGGTGAACTTCCAATCCTGGGCCGATCCGTTCGTGATCATCACGGCGCTGCCCGCGGCGCTTGCCGGTATCGTGTGGATGCTGTTCGCCACCGGTACGACGCTGTCGGTACCGGCGCTGACCGGCGCCATCATGTGCATGGGGGTGGCGACCGCCAACAGCGTCCTCGTCATCAGCTTCGCCAAGGAGCGGCTCGACGAGCACGGCGATGCCGTAGCGGCCGCGATCGAGGCCGGGTTTGTCCGCTTGCGGCCGGTCGTCATGACGGCGCTCGCCATGATCATCGGCATGCTGCCGATGGCGCTGGGCCTGGGCGAAGGCGGCGAACAGAATGCGCCGCTCGGCCGCGCCGTTGTCGGCGGACTGTGTTTCGCAACCATCGCAACTCTGATATTCGTGCCGGTGGTCTTCAGCATCATCCACCAACGCCGCGGCTCGCTGGGGACCCGCGTGATCGGAGAACCGCATGCCGCCTGATTCCGCCCCGCCACACCCGGTGTCGCGCCGCGGGCTCTACATTACCGCGGTTGTGGCGGCGGTTATCGCTGTGGTCATCGTGGTGTTCGGCATTACCAGCCGCAAGATCGCCGACGCCAAACTGCAGGAATGGACCGAGAATCAGGCGATCCCGGTAGTCGCCGTGGCGCCGCCCGACATGCGCGGCAAAACCTCCACCTTCAGCCTTCCCGGCCGGCTGGAAGCCTATACGCAGGCGCAGATCTATGCCCGGGTCACCGGCTACGTTAAAGAGTGGGATGCCGATATCGGCACGCCGGTCAAAGCCGGCCAGTTGCTTGCCACCATCGACGCGCCCGATCTCGACCAGCAGATCATGCAGGCGGAAGCCAATCTCGCCAGCGCCAAGGCCAATTCCGTGCTGTCGGACATGACGCTGACCCGCGGCCAGTCGTTGATCAAGACGCTTGCCATATCGCAGCAGGATCTCGACCAAAGGGCGGCGGACGCCTCCAACAAGCAGGGCATGGTTCGCGCCGCTCAGGCCAATCTCGATCGGCTGCGGGTGCTGGAGCAGTACAAGCGGCTCACCGCGCCGTTCGACGGGCTGGTCACCGCGCGCACCACGGACGTCGGCGCGCTGATCAACGCCGGCGGCGGCGGGCCGCCGCTGTTCGTCGTTTCGGAAACCAGCAAACTGCGCGTCTACGTCAGCGTGCCGCAAAGCTACGTGCCCAACATCCCGGTCGGCACCAAAGCGCAAATCGTCGTGCCGGAATATCCGGGACGGACTTTCCCGGCTACCGTGGAAGCTTCCGCACAATCAGTCGAGGTTGCGTCGGGCACGACGCGCATGCAGCTCGTCGTCGACAATTCCAACAACGAGCTGATGACCGGCGACTTCACCAATGTGACTTTCGACCTGCCGCATCCCGAAATCGCGATCAACGTCCCGGCCAGTGCGCTGATCTTTAATCAGCAGGGGCTGCAAGTCGCCACCGTCGGCAGCAACGGTCGCATCGTGCTCAAACAAGTCACTATCTCGCGCGATTTAGGCAACGAGGTTGAGCTTGGATCGGGAATTGCCGCAGACGATCGCGTGGTCGCCAATCCGCCGGACGGTATCGCGACCGGCGACCAGGTCCGCATTGCCGGCGCCCCGGGAGTCCCTGCTGCCGGCGAAACCGCCGAGGCCAAGTGATCGCAGCGGTCTGAAGTCAGCCGATCGGCTTTAATCCCTTCGCATAACGCTTGAAGTTGCGGACATAGAACTCGGCGCCAGCCGCAATCTCCACCGCGGCCGCCTCATCGAGCGTGCGCAGAACGCGCGCCGGCGAGCCGATGATCAGCGATCTTTCCGGAAACGACTTACCCTCGGTGATCAGGGCGCCGGCGCCAACGAGGCAATGGGCGCCGATCTGCGCACCGTTGAGGATGGTCGCCCCCATGCCGACGAGCACGTGCGGGCCGATGGTGCAGCCGTGCAGAACGACATTGTGACCGATCACGCAATCCGGCCCGATGGTAATCGGAAAGCCGAAATCGGTATGCAGCGTGGAATTATCCTGAATTTGCGAGCGTTCGCCGAGTTCGATCCACTCGTTATCGCCGCGCAGCACGGCGCCAAACCAGACGCTGCAATCGGTATTCAGCCGCACCTTGCCGATCACCGTGGCGCTCGGCGCCACCCAATAGCGGCCCTCCTCCGGCAAATCCGGTTTCTGGCCGTCGAGTTCATAGATCATTGTTGTTTGCTCATGCGTTATGCGCGGGCATCATCCGCGCATCCACATTCAGCATCCGCAGCGCTGTGGCAAGGTGCGGAAAACCGAAGTTTCAGGTCGGCAGCAATTACAGCACAAGCCCGGCGGCAACGCCTAGATCAACGCTTGAAGCGCCATCACCACGACCGTTCCCGACATCAAGCTCCACAACGCGGCGACCACGGTTGCGATCATTACGAAGCCTACGTTGCGGCGCTCGGAGCGCCGCCCGCGCAGCGTGTTCCGCATGATCAGAAACGGGGCGGAGAACACCAGCACCGGAACCGCCGCGAAGCGCGTCGGCATCGGCCCCACTTCGAGCAGCCGGAAGCTTGGGAAACGCAAGCGGAACAGGCGATAGCCGCTGGCACATAGCCCGGCGATCGCAAAGCCAAAAGCGATCGCGAACATCGACTCGATTGCTTCAGGCGTAATCGCCGGCAGCAAGGCCTGGGACATGCGGGACGCCTCCGGTTATCAACGAAAGGCATCGCAGAGTGGACGCCGCGCCGCCAGAACTTGATTAAGAAACGGTTAACATCCGGGCGCCCCGGCCCGTGCAATACTGCCGCCGATTTCGAAATTGAGCGGCGAGGCACAACATGACGGCGCACGCGGCCCCTCGCCTGAGATTGCGCCGCAAGTCACTTAGCTTGCTGCTGCCGTTGGCGTTGCTTGTTGTCCTGATCGCCGCCGCCGCAACCTTTGTTTCCTACATGCTGTGGCCGACCTGGCCGACCAGGGCAGCTGTGCTCGACGCGCCGGCGGTCCCGGTGACGGTGGCCGGTGTTCTGTTCAACGTGCCGCCGGCAGCGATCCGCGCCCCGGTGCAACGTTATGCCGGAGCGCACGAGCGGATCGACCTCGCCTTCCTTTGGCCGTCGCTGGCGCCGCCTTCGAGTGAAGTTGCGGCCGCCGCGCCTGTTTCGATCGAGAAAGACGCGTTACCGGCGCCGGTTTCCGAGGATCGGCTGTTCGTGACTATTGCCGGACTTGGCGCGCTGCTCGCTCCTGCCGAGCGTTTGCGCAGCATCTATCCGCGTTATTTCGAGACCGAAGCGACGGCGGGTCCCGACGGACTCGCTGTGCTCGCATTCCGCGCCGGCACGCCTTACGAGGGCGAAGACCTGATCTACTTTGCGGAAAAGCCCGAAGCGTTTTTCGTTCGCTGCACGCGGACTGTCCGCACCGTCCCAGGCACATGCGTGCACGAGCGCCTGCTCGACGCGGCCGACATCACCTTGCGGTTTCCCCGGCAATGGCTGCAGGACTGGCGGAGCGTTGCTGGCGGCTTCGATCGGCTGGTAGGGCTGCTGCATCCGAAGGGCGGATGAACGCAAGCGGCGAAGCTCGCGTTAATCGAGGTCGCTGCCCAGGATCGCCATCTGGAAATTGTACGACCGTTCATCGTCCTCGTCGTCAACGAACAGAACGCCGACAAATTCCTCGCCGACATAGACCTCGGCCGAATCGTCCTTTTTCGGCCGCGGCACCACGCGGATGCGCGCATTGCCGAACAGCTTCTTTAAGTAAGCGTCGAGCTTTCTGACTTCTTGAACGTCCACCGGTCTCTCCTGCCGCAAGGCGCATAGCATGCGGGCCTAACGACAACAATGACGACGAACTGCGGTTTCTGCCTCTAAGCGATACCAGGGCACCCGGAGGAGCCCGCCCTGGATGGCCCGAGAAACCAGCGTTTCACGAAATGCGAAATGCCGCCGAAACGCACGGACCGCGTGCGGCTCAAACCTCGTCGTAGAGCATCTGATCCATCAACCGCGCGGGCTCGGGGCAACCGGCCTTCCCCACCACCCGCGCCGGCACGCCGGCAATGGTGACATTGTTCGGCACCGGCTTGAGCACCACCGACCCGGCGGCAATGCGTGCGCAATGCCCAACCTCGATGTTGCCGAGTATCTTGGCGCCTGCGCCAATCATGACGCCGTACCGAATCTTTGGGTGGCGATCGCCGGCCTCCTTGCCGGTGCCGCCGAGCGTGACGTCATGCAGCATCGAAACGTCGTCCTCGATCACCGCGGTTTCACCGACCACAAGCCCGGTAGCGTGATCGAGAAAAATGCCGCGACCGATGCGGGCAGCAGGATGAATGTCGCACTGGAACACCGCCGAGGAACGGCTCTGCAGATAGAGCGCGAAGTCGCGCCGTCCCTTGTTCCACAGCCAGTGCGCCAGCCGATGCGTTTCGATGGCGTGAAAGCCCTTGTAGTACAGCACCGGCTCCAGCAGCCGATGGGTCGCCGGATCGCGATCGACCGTGGCTGCAATATCGGCGCGGAAGCATTCGCCGATAGTCGGCTCGTCCTCAAGCGCGTCCGCGTAGGCCTGCCGGATCATTTCGCTGGAGAGCGCCGCGTGATCGAGCCGTTCCGCCAGCCGGTAAACCACCGCCGCTTCGAGCGTGTCGTGATGCAAAATCGTTGAATAGATGAAGGTGCCGAGTTCGGGCTCGCGCCGTACGATTTCCTCGGCCTCGCGCCGGATCCGTGCCCAGACCGGATCGACCTTATCGAGGGCTGGTTTCGCCTGATGCTGTGCCATAGGTGCCTCCCGGAGGGACACGTTCTAGCATAATTGGTGCGGCGCAAGACAAAAACCAGAGGGATCGTCCCCCCCAACCTCCTCCGTGCTCCGACGGACAATGACTGGGCAGGGCGGCCTTTGGCCGAGCCCAATGGCCTAGTATCCCGTCAACGCCGCCCGGCCAAAAAGTCCACCACCGCGGCCTTGAACACGCGGTCACCGACCGCAAGCATGTGGTCCCGGCCCGGAATGACCAAAGCCTGCGCATCCGGAATGAGCGCGGCCAGCGCCTCCGGCGAGCCGGCGACAGTGTCAATACTTCCGACCGCAACCAGGACCGGGACGTCGATGCGGCGAACGTCATCAGGACTTAACGTTTGGCGCGCCCCGCGAATACATGCGGCGAGCGCGCGCAGGTCGGAACGGGTCTTTTCGGCGAAGGCGCGAAACATATGGCCGGTGGGGTCGGACACGTCCGCGAGCGAAGGAGCCTCGAGCGCCCGCGCGATCCTTTCCGGTTCGCCGACGCCTTCAATCAACCCGACACCAAGCCCGCCAAACACAGCCGAGCGCACCCGCTCGGGATGCGCCACCGCAAGAAAAGCCGTGTTACGCGCCCCCATCGAATAACCCATGACATCGGCGCGGCCGAGCCCCAGGTGATCGAGCAGCGCGCGCGCATCCTCGGCCATAATGGCGCTGTGATAGGCGGCCGGATCATAGAGCTTGGTGGATTCGCCGTGGCCGCGATTATCCAGGGCGATGACGCGACGCCCGGCGCGTCTGAGGGTGGTCACCCAGCCCGGATAGACCCAGTTGACCTCTTTGTTGGAGGCAAAGCCGTGGATGAGCACAATCGGCTCGCCCTCGCCTTCGTCGAGGAAAGCGATCTCCACATCGTCATGCATAAAACGCGGCATGCCGCGACCATAGTCGATCCGCCCGCCGCTGCACAAAGATGGTGATGCAGGCGGCGGATGACGCTAGGGTGATGATTGGCAGGCCAAAATCCGCCGCTTTAGAAACTACGGGGAGGATCACGATGCATCGCATGTGGCTCGTTGTGCTCGTTACGCTGTTCGCCTTTTCGAGCGGCATTGCCCGGGCGCAGGTTTCCGACGATGTCGTCAAGATTGGCGTGCTGACCGACCTCTCCGGGCCGGCAGCGACCGCGACAGGTCCGGGTTCGGTGGCGGCCGCGCAGATGGCGGTCGAAGATTTCGGCGGCACCGTCCTGGGCAAACCGATCCAGGTGATTTCCGCCGACCATCAGATCAAGCCGGACCTTGCCGCCGGCATCGCCCGGCAATGGTACGACCGCGACCAGGTCGATCTGATTGTCGACGTGCCGGTCTCGGCCGTCGGTCTCGCGGTGCAAAACGTCGCCAACGAACGCAAGAAACTTTTCATCACCCATTCAACCGGCACCGCCGATTTCCACGGCAAGTTCTGCTCGCCCTACGCGATCCAATGGGTCTTTGATACGCACGCGCTCGCAGTTGGTACCGCGCGCGAGGTCACCAAGCGCGGCGGCGACAGCTGGTTCTTCCTGACCGCCGATTACGCGTTCGGACACGCGCTGGAGCGTGATGCATCGCAAGTCATCACCCAAAATGGCGGCAAGGTGCTGGGCTCGGTCGCGCATCCTTTTGCTACCCCTGATCTCTCGTCGTTCATCCTCCAGGCCCAGGCCTCGAAAGCCAAAATCATCGGCATTGCCAGCGGGCCGCCCGACAACGTCAACGCCATCAAGCTCGGCGGCGAATTCGGCATCTTCCAGGGCGGTCAGCAAATGGCCGGCTTGTTGGTGCTCATCACCGACATCAACGCGCTCGGCCTGAAGGCGGCTCAGGGTTTGTTGCTGACGACTTCATTTTACTGGGACATGGACGACCAGACCCGCGAATGGTCGAAGCGCTTCTTCGCGAAAATCAACCGGATGCCGACCATGTGGCAGGCCGGTGTCTATTCCTCAGTCATGAATTATCTCAACGCCATCAAGGCGACCGGCACCGACGATCCGCTGAAGGTCGCGGCGAAAATGCGGGAAACGCCGATCCAGGATTTTTTCGCGCGTAACGGCAAGCTGCGCGAGGACAATCTGATGGTCCACGACCTCGTCCTGGTACAAGTTAAAACGCCGGAGGAATCGAAATATCCGTGGGACTACTACAAGATCCTCACTCACATTCCAGGCGAGCAGGCATTCGGGCCGCCAAACCCGGCTTGTTCTCTAGTCAAGAAATGAACGTCGTTTGCGGGGAGCAACGAGATGCCGCAGTCAAAGCTTCGCTGCACCAGCCGGATTGCCTCATCGCCTGAGCAATGACAGCGCGGTCGTTACATCAAACAATCCACGCGGACGCGGCCGCGGATAATCGCGCCGCACCCGCGGCGGTGGCCGGATTCGATCTGAAGAAACTATCCCCAGAGTTTCTCGACGATCCTTATCCGACCTACCACGCGCTCCGGCGATTTGATCCGGTGCATCGCATGCCGGACGGATCGTATTTCCTGACCCGCTATGACGATTGCCTTGAGGTCTATCGCGACGTCGACATCTGGAGTTCGGACAAGAAGCTCGATTTCCGGCCGAATTTCGCCGACAGCCTACTTGTACGAGCATCACACCACGAGCCTCGTCTTCAACGATCCGCCCTATCACAGCCGCGTGCGTAAGCTGCTGGCACCTGCATTCACCCCCCGCGCGCTCAGCGCGTTGCAGAGCCGGATCGAGGAGCTCGTCGACCACTTGCTTGAAACTGCCGCCGACCGCGGCGAGATCGATCTCATCACGGATTTTGCCGCGGCAATTCCGGTCCAACTGATCGGCGACATGCTCGGCATCCCGCAGGATGAACGCGGGCCGTTGCGCGGATGGTCGCTGGCCATTCTTGGCGCTCTGGAGCCGGTTCTCAGCCGTCAACAATTCGATACCGGTGTCTCGGCGGTCGCCGATTTCAAGGAATACCTCAACGACATCATCTCCCGCCGGCTGCAAACTGGCGACAAAGACCCGGCGGAAATTCTCTCCAAGCTGATCGACGCCAGCGACTATGTCGCTCATGGCGACGGCGAGCGGCTGTCGAAGCTGGAGCTGGTCCACAATTGCATTTTTCTTCTCAATGCCGGCCACGAGACGACCACCAACCTCATCGGCAACGCGGTCGACCTTCTGATCCGCCATCCCGGCGCCATGAGCGACCTGCGTGCGCATCCTGACGCGATGGAGACCGCGGTCGAAGAATTCCTCCGCCTGGAAAGTTCAAATCAGCTCGGTAACCGCAGAGCCAGCCGGAATGCCATGTTGGGCGGCGTCGAGATCGCTGCCGGCAGCTACGTGCATATCTGCATCGGCGCCGCCAATCGCGACCCCGACCAGTTTCCCGATCCGGACCGGCTCGACATCCGGCGCCAACCGAACCGGCACCTCGCTTTCGGCACCGGCATTCACGCCTGCGCGGGAATGTCGCTCGCCCGCATGGAGGCGCAGGTGGCAATCGGACGATTGCTGCAGCGCTTCACACACATTGAGCCGGTCGCCGCCCCAATACGCGGTGGCCGTGCCCGATTCCGCGGCTTCACGTCTTATCCCGTCCGGGTCCGAAGCCTGACAGGGATTGCTGGAAATCCGCACTTTGCGCGGCTATGGTGCCGGCCGGAAAAGTGGAAGCGGACATGACTGATTCAATCGTTCCCCATTTTCATAACGATCTCGGCGTCGCCGTCATTGAGATCGGTGCCAGGGAGTTCATGTGCGTCGGCGCCATGCCGCCATTCGATCATCCGCACGTATTCTGCGACATGGGAGCGGACGCGGAGTACATTTGCCCGTATTGCTCGACGCTCTATCGGCACGACCCGGCGCTGAAGCCGAACGCCGCGCGGCCGGCGGAATGCGCGTTGCACGATGCCCCCGCCTGAGTTGTCAGCGGGAGTGAGCAGCTGCCGACCTCGCCGATCGTCATTGTCGCCGGAGCCGGTATCGGCGGACTGACCGCGGCGCTGGCGCTGGCGCGCAACGGTTTCCGAGTCAGCGTCCTGGAGCAATCCGAGCGGCTTGAGGAAACCGGTGCCGGAATTCAGCTTTCACCGAACGCGACGCGCACCCTGATCGACCTCGGGCTGGGCGACCGCCTGCGGCGTATCGCGGTCGCACCCCTAGCCCTGCGGGTGATGAACGCGGCAAACGGACGCGAGATTGTCCGGCTGCCGCTCGGCGACGCCGAACAGCGTTACGGCGCGCCTTATTGGGTGATCCATCGTGGCGATCTGCAGGCGGCGCTCCTGGCCGCGGTGTCGCGGCGCCTGGAAGTCACGCTGAAGCTTGGCACGCGCGTCGAAGACTTCGTCACCCATCCGAATGGCATCACGGTAGTCAGCGCACGGCCGCAGCGGGGCTATTGATGAACGGGGTCTCGCGCTCATTGGCGCCGACGGTCTGTGGTCGGTGGTGCGCAGCCGCATCGTTGACGACGCACCGCCGCGCTTCACCGGGCATGCCGCCTGGCGCAGTTTAGTTCCCGCGCGCGAGGTCGCGCCGGAGTTTCGCGAGCCATTCGTTTATCTCTGGCTCGGGCGCGAGGCGCATCTGGTTCACTATCCGGTCAAAGCCGGCCAGGTGATCAACATCGTCGTCATTGCCGCCGAATCCTGGAATGCGCCGGGCTGGAGCGAGCCGGCAAGCCGCGCCGACCTGGTGCCGCGCCTGACCGCCGAGGCATGGGCGGTGCCGGCGCGCGCTCTCGTCGGCCTGCCCGACGCCTGGCTGAAATGGGCGCTTTACGAGCGCCGGCCAATCGGGCGCTGGTCAAAAGGACCGGTAGGCCTTCTTGGCGATGCTGCGCACCCGATGCTGCCCTACCTGGCGCAAGGCGCGGCGATGGCAATCGAGGATGCGGCAGTAGTGGCGCAATGCATGGGGCGGCAGCCGGACGATCCGGCTGCTGCCCTGCAAACTTACGGCGCGGCGCGACGCCTACGGACACGGAAGGTGCAGCGCCTCGCCGCCCGCAATGGCGGCCGCTATCATTTCGGCGGCATCAGCGGCTGGGTGCGCGATGTCGTCATGCGGACAATGGGCGGCAAGCAGCTTTTGCACAACTACGACTGGATCTACGACTGGCGTCCGCCCGCAGGGTTGAGCGTCAACTGAGGCAACAGCCTGGTCGCGGCTCCGGCGCCACGGCCACAAGCCAGCGTCTCTCCCATGCCAACGATCCCGTTCATTCGCTCCGGCGAACATCCGTTTCATAGGAACATTTGGTCAACGCCGAGGTTCACCTTGGGTAACTGGGCTCCGGAGTGGAGAGGAGTAATTCCATGTGCGACTACAGTCTGCATCTAGTGGCGTCACGGCCGGCCAAAGTCGGAGAAACGATCGTCGCAACGGATTTTGCCAAATCGATAACCCGTGGCTTTGCCGCGGTCGGGGAGCCGGAGGTCGCGGTTTGCCTGCTTCCCGGCACCGAGGTCGCCTTCGCGAGCGACGTTGTGTTCGAACGCGCTTTCAGCCTGTTCGGCCGGGCTCGCGCCGGTCACAAAGTAGCGCGCTTCCGGCAGATCAACATGGACGATCCGAACGTGCACCACGACGCGCTCGAATTTCCGAATGGGCAGATGGTCTTGATCACGCGCCTCATTCCCGGCCAGCGCGCCACCGTCCTGCAGATGCCGGCATCGCCGCACGCCCACGGCTCAACTGAGGGCGCGGCGCAAAGCACGCAGGAATGGATCGAAGCGTAGCCCTATTGCGGCAAGGCAACGGACGCTGAGTTTGACCGGCACGGCGGAGTAACAGCCGAGAAGGCGGGCGTAGTGCCGCGCCCGCCTCTTGGCCGCGGTAAAATATTGCCAGTCCCTAAAATTGATTTCTTCGTTCTCAGGGGTCCAACCGGTTTTCGACACCTTGCTCGCGGCCGGCGGCGTCCTGCTTGGCCATGGCCCGCCGAAAGCCATCCCGCTCTTTGAGCGACTGCCAGTACGCGGCCACCGCCGGCGTGAACTTCGCGTCGAGCTTGGTGAATACCGCGAGCAGCAAAGCATAGCCGACGGAAATGTCGGCTGCGGTGAACCGTCCGGCGCAGAGCGTCGGTTGCCTTGAGACGACCGCGTCGATGCCGCGCAGCCGGGCGAGAAACCATCGCGAATAATCGGCTGCGACTTGGTCCAAACGCCGCTCCGGCGGCGCGAATACCGAATAGCGCAGCACCACCGCTTGCGGAAATGTCAGCGTCGCTTCGCCGAAATGCAGCCAGTTGAGATAAAGACCAAAATCCGCCTCGGTCGGCGCGACCGCCAAAGAACTGGGGCCGTAGCGCGTCACCAAGTACTGGCAGATCGCCGCTGATTCAGTAAGCCGCATGGCGCCATCCAGAAACGTCGGCACGGTTCCGAGCGGATTGACGGCAAGGTAGTCCGGCGCCAAGTCCCGCGGCGGGAACGGCAGCATTTTCAGCTCATACGGCAAGCCCATCTCCTCAAGCGTCCACAGCGGACGAAACGAGCGGGCGTTGTGGCAGTGATAGAGCGTGAGCATGTTCAGGTCCCTCTCGCCTGGCCGCCGCGTTCCGCCTATTGTGCACCTGCAACGGACACAATTGAAATGGCGGAGCGAAACGGCCAACTGTTTTTAGGGGACTTCTCCATGGGGCAACGGTTCGGCGAGCCGACAATAGTTTCGGAAACCGTTTTAGTGTCGTTCGGCATGCGAATGCCGGATCAATGAACGCATCCAAATAATCCAGACGCGTTAAGAGATGAATCGACCCCTCCGTAGCAACTTGAAGCCCGGCACGGCGCTGTGGGCAGCGCGGCGAGCGCAATGGCGGGCGCTCGGCATTTCCGATGCGGATATGGCAAAGCCGAAAATTGCCGTGGTCAACAGTTCTTCGGAGCTGGCGAGCTGTTTTTCGCATCTCGACGGCATCGCCGCGGAAGTAAAGCGCTGCATTCGCGAGGCCGGCGGATTGCCGTTCGAGATTCGCACCGCGGCGCCTTCCGATTTCATCACCAGCGCCGGCCGCTACGGCGCCTACATTCTGCCGGCGCGCGATCTGATCGCCGCCGACATCGAAGTGCAGGTCGAGGGCGCACTCCTCGATGGGATGGTTTGCCTTGCCTCCTGCGACAAGACACTTCCCGGCCAGCTGATGGCGGCTGGCCGCATGAATATTCCCACCATCGTGGTGATCTGCGGCTATCAGCGCAGCGGTACCTACAAGGGCGAGCACGTCGATATCGAGGAGGTCTTCCTCAAGGCTGGCTACCTCGCCTCCGGCCAGATCACGCTCGACGATCTCGCCGGCATGGCGGACGTGGCGGTGCAGGGACCGGGCGTCTGCGCCGGCATGGGTACCGCCAATTCCATGCACACGGTCTGCGAGGCCCTCGGCATGACGCTGCCGGGAAGCGCCCCGGTCGAGGCCAATTCAGCGAAAATGCTGGCGTTTGCGCGCGCTTCCGGCCGCCGCATTGTCGAGATGGTGCAGGAGGATTTGAAACCCCGCGACATCATGACCGCGGGCGCAATCCGCAACGCCGTGATGATGGTGCTGGCGCTCTCCGGCTCGATCAATTGCGTCAAGCATCTGCAAGCCATCGCGCACGAGGCGGAGGTCGATGTCGACGTGTACGGGCTCTTCTCCGAGCTCGCTGACAAAATTCCGCTGCTTTGCGCGGTGCGCCCAAACGGCGACACCTTGATCGAGGAATTCGATGCGGCCGGCGGCGCGCGCGGCGTGATGCAGCGCTTGCAGAGCATGCTCGATCTCGGCGCGCGCTCGGTCAGCGGCGGGACGATCGGCGAAGCGCTGGCGCAGGCTCCGGCGCCGGACGGCAAAGTGATCCGCACGCTCGATGAGCCGCTGTCGCGGCGGGCATCAATCAATATTGTGCGCGGCAATCTTTTGCCCGGCGGCGGCATCGTGCGGCTCGGCGGGGTCGGTGAACGCAAGCTGAAATTTACCGGCTCGGCCAAGCTCTACCATTCGCGCGATGAGGCGCTCGCGGCGATCGCGGCAGGCGATGTGGTCAAGGGCGACGTCGTGATCCTGCGCGGCCTCGGCGTCATCGGCGGCCCCGGCATGGCGCTGACGTCGGCGGTGGTGTTCGCGCTCGACGGCGCCGGCCTGATCGACGATGTCGCGATGATTACCGAAGGCCAGCTCTCCGGCCTGGTCAACAAAGGACTCGTCGTCGGCGAGGCGTCGCCCGAGGCTGCGGCCGGCGGGCCGCTCGCCTATATAGAGAACGGGGACCGGATCACCATCGACGTCACACGCAAGATAGTTGATGTCGATGTACCCGAAGCGGAGATGGCGCGCCGCCGCGCGGTCCCGCACCAATTCGGCGCGCAAAACCTGAAAGGCTGGCTGCGGACTTATCAGCGCACGGTGCAGCCTGTACACAAGGGCGCGGTGCTCGACTAAAGCTCGTAAGGCGCCAAAAGCCGGCCGGGGGAACGGAAATTGTTGGAGCTGAAGAACCGGACAGCCGTCGTCACCGGGGCCGCAAGCGGCATCGGCCGGGCGATTGCGACGTCGCTTGGCCCGCCGCGGCTGTCACCTCGCGCTCGCCGACATTAACGAGAACGGGCTCAAAAGCACGGCCACAGAGATTGCCTCTCCGGGCCTGCGCATCAGCCAGCATTACCTCGATGTCGGCGACCGCGATGCGGTAGCCGAGTTCCCGGAGCGGGTCGCTGCCGAACACGGCGGCGTCGATATCCTCGTCAACAATGCCGGCGTGGCGCTCGCCGGCACCTTCGAACAGGTCACCGAAACCGATTTCGAATGGCTGTTCGGCATCAATTTCTGGGGTGTGGTGCGGATGACGCGGGCCTTTCTGCCGCTCTTGCACCGCAGCGACGAAGCGCGCATCGTCAACCTTTCGAGCGTATTCGGGCTGATCGCGCCGCCCGGCAATACCGCCTATTCGGCGAGCAAGTTTGCCGTGCGCGGCTTTTCCGAATCCTTGCGGCATGAACTGCGCAAGACCCAGATCGGGGTGAGCGTGGTTCATCCGGGCGGCATCGCCACCTCGATCGTGCGCAACGCCCGGATGCCGAAGACCAATACGCCCGAGGAGGATGAGGAGCGGCGAAAGTCGTTTGAGGCTATCCTGACCATGCCGCCCGCTCTTGCCGGCGAGACCATCGTTCGCGGCATCGAACGCCGGCAGGCGCGCATTCTGGTCGGCTCCGATGCTAAGATGATCGCGATCCTGGAGCGCCTGATGCCGGTCAACTACTGGAACCTGCTGGGACGGAGGTTGAAGAAATGACCGTCTTGATCTCGATCGTCGGCGCCTTCCTTGTGCTCTTCATTTTGCTGCTGGGCGGACTTGCCATCTTCTCGGCGCGAACGGCGCGGCAGGTCGAGAAACTGTTGCCAGCGCGCGGACGCTTCATCGATGTCGACGGCGAGCGCATTCACTATCTCGACGAGGGCTCGGGGCCTCCGCTCGTGCTCATTCACGGCCTCGCCGGCCAGATCCGCGTTTTCACTCACTCGCTCCTCGATCATCTAAAGAGCAATCACCGCGTCATCATTCTCGACCGGCCGGGCTGCGGGTATTCGAACCGATCGCCGAAAGCCTCGGCGGCGGTCAGCGCGCAGGCGCGTACCGTCGCCCGCTTCATCGAAGCGCTTGAACTCGAGCGGCCGCTCGTCGTCGGCCATTCATTGGGCGGCGCGATCGCGCTTGCGCTCGGCTTGAACCATCCCGAGCAAGTCTCCGGGCTGGCGCTGATTGCACCGTTGACCCATGCGCAGGACGAAATACCCCCGCTGTTCCGCGGGCTCGCCATCAGCTCCCCATTCCTGCGCCACGTCATCGGCTGGACGTCGGCGATCCCGATCTCCATCCGCAACCGTGCGTTCGTGCTCGACATGGCGTTCGGTCCGGAACCGGTCGCCCACGACTACGGGACCCGCGGCGGCGGCCTGTTGAACTTGCGGCCGAAGAGCTTCATCAACGCGTCGCGCGACATGATGGCGGCCATGGAAGACTTAAGAGACATGCAGGAGCGCTACCACACGCTGACAATGCCGGTTGGCATATTGTTTGGGACGGCCGACCGCATTTTGGACGCCACGCGACACGGCACCGCGATGGCAACCAAGATTGCCGGACTCGATCTCGAACTGATCGAAGACGCCGGCCACATGATCGTGATCACGGCCGCCGATCGCTCCGCCAAATTCATCACGCGCATGTCGCAACGTGTTGCGAGCGCAACCGCGCCCGCGTCGGCCGCCCGCATCGATGACTGAGCGCCCGGAGCATTTTGACGTCATCGTCATCGGTGCCGGCCTCTCCGGCATCGACGCTGCTTATCATCTCCAAGCCTATTGCTCGGGCAAATCCTACGTCATCCTCGAAAACCGCGACGCCATCGGCGGCACCTGGGATCTGTTCCGTTATCCGGGCATTCGCTCCGATTCCGACATGTACACGTTCGGCTATTCGTTCCGGCCCTGGCAATCGAATGCCGCGATCGCCGACGGTGAGTTCGATCCGCACCTATATTCGCGAGACCGCGGAAGCTTACGGCATCGACCGCAAGATCCGCTTCCGGCATCGGGTAAAGAGCGTGTCGTGGTCGTCCGCCGAGGCGCTGTGGACCATCGAAGCCGAGCGCGGGCCGCAGCGTGAGCCGGTTCGCTTCACCTGCAACTTCATCTTCTCGTGCACCGGCTATTACGACTACGCGGCCGGTTACACGCCCGAATTTCCCGGCATCGAGAAGTTCCGCGGCCGGGTCGTGCATCCGCAGCAATGGCCGGAAGACCTCGATTATGCCGGCAAACGCGTCGTGGTGATTGGCAGCGGCGCGACCGCGGTGACCATCATTCCTGTCATGGCAAAAACCGCCGCGCTGGTGACGATGCTGCAGCGCTCTCCGACCTATATCGTCTCACGCCCGACGCAGGACGCAATCGCCGGATGGCTGCGCCGCCATCTGCCGGTGAGGGCCGCGTACAGTCTTGCGCGCTGGTACAATGTGCTGTTCGGGCTGTATTTTTACAGTCTGTCTCGCCGCAAGCCGGAAGCGGTCAAGCAGTGGATCATTGACCAGGCGCGGCAACAGCTCGGCGACGACTACGACGTCACGACGCATTTCACGCCGCGCTATAACCCTTGGGACCAGCGCTTGTGTCTCGCGCCCGACGCCGATTTTTTCCGCGCTATCAAGTCCGGCAAGGCCGACGTCGTGACCGACCAGATCGACAGTTTCACCGAGGCCGGGATTCGGTTGCAATCAGGTCGTGAACTTAAAGCCGACATCATCGTCACCGCGACGGGACTCAAGATGCAATTGCTCGGCGGCATTCAAGTCGCCGTCGACGGCAAGCCGGTCAAATTTTCCGACACCATGAATTTCAAGGGCGTCATGTTCAGCGACGTGCCGAACCTCGCCGCCGCGTTCGGCTATACCAACGCGTCGTGGACTTTAAAGTGCGACCTGACCTGCGCCTATGTGAGCCGGCTGATCAACTATATGGATCGCCACGGCTATGTTGCCTGCACGCCGCGCCGCGATCCCGCGGTCGAAGCGGAACCGCTGATCGATTTTTCCTCCGGTTACATCCAGCGCGCGATTGATCAATTCCCGCGTCAGGGCTCCAAAAAGCCGTGGCGGCTCTATCAGAACTACGTGCGAGACCTGCTCAGCCTCCGCTACGGCCCGGTCGACGATAAGGCTCTGGAATTCACGCGCCGGCGCGAGACCAAGATAGCCGCGTAGGTTGCGCCAACGGCCTGGTTCGCCGCCATGGCCAAACGCCGTTCCCTGTCATCGCGCACAATCTCTTGCTATGGTTCGGCTCGAACGCCGACCAACGAGGTGCCCGCCATGTCCGAAGCCATCAATCATGCCAAACTCGCGATGCTGTTTCGCAAGGAGTTTCAGCTCTGCAATGTGCAGAAAGGCGAAACCATCGTGCTCCTGAGCGACCTCGGGGCGCGGCGCGATTACGTCTCCGCCGCCTTTGCCGCCGCCGAGGACCTGGGCGCCGACGCCTACGAGATGTGCGTCAATGCCATGCCGTCATGGACCAAAGTCGGCGTCGAGACCGTCGGCCGCTGCAAGGGCACGCTTGAGGCAATCAAGTCGGCCGACATGCTGGTCTGTCTGCACATCCCGCTGTTCACCCGCTGGCTGAAAGAGGCCCGCGACGCCGGCACGCGGGTGCTGATGGTCATCGACGGTCCCGACGAACTGGAGGAACTGATGGCGCCTCCGGGTCTGAAGGAGGCGGTACAGCACGCGGGCGAGCGGCTGCAGCGCGCCAGGACCATGCGCATCATGCGAGACGGCGGCACCGACCTGACCGTTGGCACCGGCGAATATCCAACCATGATCCAATACGGCTTCTCGGAAGCGGCCGGCCGTTTCGACCATTGGGGCGCCGGCCACGTCCACACCTTCCCGAACGAAGGCTCGGCCAATGGCACCGTCGTGTTCGCACCCGGCGACATTATTATCCTGCCCTATTGCCGCTACGTTCAGGACGAAGTGCGGCTCGATATTCGCGACGGCTTTATCCGCAAGATCGAAGGCGGCCTCGATGCCAAGCTGATGAACGATTGGCTCGAAGGCAACCGCGCCAATCCCGACGACATGGACGGCCACGCCATCTCCCATCTCGGCTGGGGATTGAACCCGCAGGGACGCTGGGACGCGATCGCGCTCCATGGCGCCGATCCAACGCGCCATCACGCCGGCGCGCGCTGCTTTGCCGGCAATTTCCTGTTCTCCACCGGACCGAATTCGCAGGGCGGCGGCAAGCGCACAACGAAAGGGCACTACGATGTGCCGATGCGCGATTGCACGGTCAGCCTCGACAACGACGTGATTATCGATCGCGGCCGCTTCGCCGACGAGAAGATGCGCGTCGCGCGGGCGCCGCGCTAAGGCCGCCGTGCGGCGTGCATGAGTATCCCGGCGGTCAGCGCCAGCGGCCTCGCCAAGCAATTCGGCGCGACGCGCGCGCTGGATGGCGTCGACTTCGAGGTGCTTCCCGGCGAAGTGCATGCGCTGGTCGGCGAGAACGGCGCCGGCAAATCGACGCTGGTGCGTATTCTCGGCGGGGTGCACCGGCCTGACCACGGGGCAATCGCGGTCAACGGGCGGACGTGTCACTTTAACGGCCCGCGCGACGCTATAGCGGCAGGCATCGTCACTATCCCGCAGGAACTGCGGCTCGTTCCTGCATTGTCAGTTGCTGAGAACCTGACGCTCGGCGACCCGCCGCTGCGGCGCCTGCTGGGTGTCAAAGTCGTTGACCGTGTGCGCATGCGCCGTGAGGCGCGAGCGGAACTGGCGCAGCTCGACTTCGCTCCGGATCCCGACGGCCGCGTCGATCGTCTGAGCTTTGCCGAACGTCAGCTGGTCGCGATCGCCAAAGCGCTGCGTAAACAGTGTCAGGTCCTCATTCTCGACGAGCCTACGGCGGCGCTCGAGACGCGCGAGATCGAGCGACTGTTTGCCGTGCTGGCGCGGATGAAGAGTCAGGGCACGGCGATCGTTTACGTCTCGCACCGGCTGGATGAGGTGGTCGCGCTCGCCGACCGCTGCACCGTGCTGCGCGATGGCCGCGTCGCGGCAACGAGCCGCCGCGGCGACTTCAAAGTTGGCGATTTGGTTGCAGCTATGACCGGCCGCGCGGCGGCGAAAATCGAAACCGCAAGCGCTGTCGCCCGGCGAGGTTCTGCTCGAAGACGTGACCGCACGGCCCGATGCTATTCGTCTGCGCGCCCGCGAAGTGATCGGGCTGGCGGGGCTCCTGGGTAGCGGCGCCAGCGGCGTGTTGCGGCGGCTGTTCGGGGTTGGCGGCGCGGCGACCGATGTGCGGCGTAATGGGACGCTGCGGCGCATCGCAAGCCCCGCGGCGGCGGTCCGCACGGGCATCGGCTTTGTGCCCGGCGAGCGCCGGCTGGGTCTGGTGATGAACTTGTCGGTCCGCGACAATATTCTGCTGCCAAGCCTTGATCGGCTGGCGCGCGGCGGCGTCATCGACCGCGCGCGTTGCGATCGTCTGGTCGATCAATTGATGGAAGCGCTGGACATCCGCCCGCGACGGCCTCGCCTGCCCGTCTCGGCGTTGTCGGGAGGCAATCAGCAAAAGGTCATTCTGGCAAAATGGCTGGCTCGCGAAGTCGGCGTGTTGTTGCTGGAAGAACCGACACAGGGCGTCGACGTGGCAGCGAAGGCACAAATTCACGTCCTGATCCGCAGACTTTGCGAAACGCGGCGGCGGCGTTCTGATCCGCTCCAGCGAACTCGACGAACTCACGCTGATCAGCGACAAGATCCTGGCGTTGCACCAGGGCCGCATTACTGACAGCGTGGAGCGCGGCGACGGCTTCGACGAGAAGCGTCTGCATGCCGCGATCGGCGGATGATCATGCCGCCGTCGCTGCAACGCTTTAACCTGGCCGGCCAAATTCCGCTGCTCGCGTTGTTGGTGCTGTGCCTTGTCACCGCGTTGCTGACTAATCGCTTTCTGTCGCCGCTCAACCTCACCAACATTCTGGTGCAGTCCTCGATCATGGCGGTGATCGCCATCGGCATGACGTTCGTCATCGTCGGCGGCGGTTTTGATCTTTCGGTGGGATCGACCGTTGCTTTCGCCGGCTGCGTCGCCGCCATGGCGATGGTGCAATTCGGTTTGGTCGCCGGCGTCGTTGCCGGGATCGCGGCCGGCATCGCGGTCGGACTGGTGAACGGCGTGATCATCGCCCAGCTCGGGGTCAATCCGTTCATCACCACGCTCGGCACGATGGTGCTGGTGCGCGGGCTCGTCTATCTGATCACCGCCGGAGCTCCGGTCGGCGACGATCGCTTACCGGCGGCGTTCATCGCGTTCGGATCGGCGCGCTTTTTGGGGATTCACTATCTGGTGTGGGTCCCCGCCATTCTGCTGATCGTCTTATCGTGGGTGATGGCAGCCACACCTTACGGCCGGCGCATCTACGCCACCGGCGGCAACCGTGAGGCGGCGTTTCTTTCCGGCATCCCGGTCAACCGCATCATTGCGTCGACCTATGTCTGGTGCGGTGCGCTCGGCGGCTTAGCGGGGGTGATGCTTGCGGCCCGTTTGCAGTCCGGTCAGCCGACCGCTGGCGAGTTCTACGAACTCACGGCGATCGCCGCCGTGGTGCTCGGCGGCGCCAGCCTCCAGGGCGGCGAAGGCACCCTCTACAAGAGCATTATCGGCGTCTTCATCATGATTGTGCTCGGCAACAGCCTCAATTTGCTTAACGTCGATTCCTATTGGCAGCGGGTGGCGATCGGGGCGGTCATCATTGCGGCAGCGGCGGCAGATCGGCTACGCTCCCGCCGCTAGTGAGGAGAGTGTGCCATGCTGAAGCTTCGTCCCGCCACGCTCGTTTTGGCCGTATTGGCGGCAACGATTGGCTATGGCGTTGCGCCCTCGCCGGCGCAGCAAAAAATCACCATCGGCGTGTCGCTCGCGCAGGACGACAATCCGTTTTACATCGTGATGCTTAAAGGCATTCGCGCCCGTGCCGGCGAGCTTGGCTGGGACGTCGCCACGGTTTCGGCCAACGAGGACAAGGTCAAGCAGATCAACGGCGTGCAGGATCTCGTTGCTCGCGGCGTCAAGGGCATTTTGATCTCGCCGATCGATGCCGTCGGCGTCAACGCCGCTTATGACGCGGCCAAAGCCGCCAATATTCCAATCGTTTCGATCGCGCGCGGCTCGACCTCGCCCAATCAGACAATCCACGTCGCCATGGACGAGAAGCAGATCGGCCGCGACATTGCCGCGTGGACCGCGAAGGCGATTGGCGGCGAAGGCAAGGTCGCGATGCTGCTCGGCCCGAGCGGCGCGCCGACCTTCCGCAATCTCGCCGACGGCTACACCGAAGTGATGGCCAAGTATCCAAAAATTCAGATTGCGTTCCGTACTGACGGACCGCTGACGCGTGAGCGCGGCGTCAAGCAGGCCGAGGATGCTCTGGTCGCCAATCCGGACCTTAAAGCGATCTATTGCGCCAACGACGATGTTGCACTCGGCGCTGCCCAAGCTGTGATTGCCGCGGGCCGCTCCGACAAGACGATCGTGACCGGCATGAACGGCGTACCGCCGGCGCTGCACGCGCTCAAGGACGGCAAGATCGCCATGACAGTCGAACTCAATCCGTTCCTGTGGGGCCGTTTGGGAGTCGACGTACTGGCGCAGTACCTGAAAGGCGACAAGGTCGAGCCGCGGGTCTTCATCAAACACGTCATCGTCGACAAGACCAACATCGACGAAAAGCTGCCGAAGCCATAAGGACAACAAAAATGGCCAACGTCGCGGCTGCCGCAAAGACAAGACGACTTCGTCGCTCAATTGGAAGCGGCCAACCTGCACCCGCTGTGGGATCGGTTTCGGACGCTGACGCCGGTCAAGCCTCAAGCCAAAGACCCGCCGCTGATCTGGCGCTGGCGCGACATCGAGCCGTTCACCGAGCGCGCCGGGGCGGAGGTGTCGATCGACGACGTGGAACGGCGCGCGCTGATCCTCGTCAATCCGGCATTCGGCGGTGAGACGGTGACGACCTCGAACCTCATCGGCGCCTTCACCGTGCTTGATCCGGGCGACCGCGCCCGCCCCCATCGCCACACCTTCGCGGCGATCCGTTTCGCCACCCAGGCGGAGGGCGCAACGACCATCGTCAACGGCCGGCGCTGCGATATGCATGACGGCGATCTGATCCTGACGCCGCCGATGTGCTGGCACGGCCACGTCAACGACAGCGATCACCGCATCATCTGGTTCGATGCCGCCAACATTCCGCTGATCCGCAGCCTCGATGCCAATTTCTTCGAGCCCGGCGATCCCAAATCCAATCAGTTCTGGCAGTCGGACGAACGCGACGAACAGTTCTGGGCCGAGTCCGGCCTCGTCGGCGCCGATCTGGAGCATTCTCCCGCGCATTCGCCGAAATTCCATTATTCCGGCGACGCCACCCGGCGGCTGCTGGCCGCGCTTCCGGCCGGCCAGGACGGTGCGCGCACCGTGCGCTATACCAATCCCCTAACCGGCGATGCCGTCATGCCGGCGCTCGACTGCTACGCGATGCGGCTGACCGAGGGGCAAGCCACCCGGCCGAAGCGTACGACGTGCAACATGATGTGCCTGGTGGTGTCCGGCGCCGGACGATCGACCGTCGGCGAGCACACCTTCGATTGGTCGCAGCACGACGTGTTTTCGATTCCGCACTGGAGCTTTGCGAGCCACACCGCAACCGGCGGCGACGCCGATCTTTTCGTCGTTTCGGACAGAGTGGCCTTCGAGCGCCTTGATCTCTTGCGCGAGGAATACCAATAAATCCACGCCCGACCCTGACACATGAAGGCATCGGCGCGCCGGTCCGCCGCGTCGAGGACGACAAATTCCTCCGCGGTCAGGGCCGCTTCGTTTCTGACATCGTGCTGCCGGGAGAACTGCACGGCGTGCTGGTGCGTTCCCCGCATGCACACGCGCGCATTCGCCAGATCGACAATACCGCCGCTCTCAACACGGCTGGAGTTGCAGCTGTGTTTACCGGCGTCGATATGGCTGCCGACAATGTCGGACCGATGGCTCCGCTTTGGGCGATCAAAGGCGCCGACGGCAAACCGATGGCCGAGCCGCCGCGCTGGGCGCTGGCGCGCGGCACTGTCCGCCATATCGGCGAGCCAGTAGCACTGGTTGTTGCCGAGACGCTGTCGCAGGCACGCGACGCCGCTGACATTGTTCGCGTCGACTATGAGCCCCTGCCGACGGTGACCGACGCAAAAGCCGCGATGCGGGCCGAGGCACCGCAGCTGCACGATGCGGCGCCAGGCAATGTCTGCTTTCGCTTCGCCCGCGGCGACGAAGCCGCCGTCGCCAAAGCCTTTGCGGGCGCGGCGCACGTGGTGCGGCTTGATCTCGTCAACAACCGCCTGATCGGTGCGGCGCTGGAACCGCGCGCTCTTCTCGCCGACGGCGGTGTTAACGGCAAACTCACGCTCTATTGCGCTACGCAGGTGCCGCACCACATTCGCCGCGTCGTCAGCGAGCAGCTCAACCTGCCGCAGACCGCGATCCGTCTTGTTGCGCCCGACGTCGGCGGCGGCTTCGGCTACAAGGGCAAGCACTATCCCGAAGAGACCATCATCGCCTGGGCGTCGCGCCGGCTGCGGCGGCCGCTGAAATGGATCGCGACGCGCAGCGAGTGTTTCATTTCCGATAATCAGGCGCGCGACCACCAGACCCGTGCCGAACTTGCGCTCGATCGCGAGGGAAACTTTCTCGCCCTGCGAGTCGACACCATCGCCAATCTCGGCGCCTATGTCTCGACCATGGGCGCGGCCATCCCGAGCGCGATCTATTCGGCGCTGCTGGCCGGCGTTTACCGCACCCCGGCGATTGCCACGCAATCGACCGGCGTCTTCACCAACACCCTGCCTGTTGACGCATATCGTGGCGCTGGCCGTCCCGAAGCCTGCTACGTGCTGGAGCGGCTGGCGGACGAGGCTGCGCGCGTGCTGGGGCTGGACCGGGCCGAAATCAGGCGGCGAAATCTCGTTGCCGCCGACGCCATGCCGTACAAAACGCCGATCGGCCCGACCTACGACTGCGGCAACTTCCCGAAAATTCTTTCGCGCCTGTTACAAGTCGCCGACTACGATGGCTTCGGGAAGCGACGCGCCAATACCGCTCGCAAGGCAAAGCTGCGCGGCTTTGGTCTTGCCTGCTACGTGGAATCCTCGGGCATCGCGCCATCGCGATTTGCAACCTCGCTCGGCGCCCGCGTCGGCTTCTTCGAGGCAGCCACGATCCGGGTGCAACCAGACGGCAGCGTGCAGGCGCTGCTCGGCACCCACAATCACGGCCAGGGCCACGCCACGACGTTTGCGCAAATCCTTTCGTCGCGGCTCGGTGTGCCGCTATCCGGCGTCGACATCATGGAGGGCGATACCGATCAGGTGCCGCTCGGAACCGGCACCTTCGGGTCGCGCTCGATCGCCGTCGGCGGCTCCGCGCTCGATCGCGCGGCGGGTAAGATCATCGAGAAGGGCAAGCGCATCGCGGCGCATCTCCTCGAAGCCGCAACCGACGATATTACCTTCATGGGCGGGATGTTTTCAGTCGCCGGCACCGACCGCAACGTCACGCTGCGGGAGGTCGCGCGCGCCGCCCACGTCCCCACGCTTTATCCGGCCGAGGAGGAACTCGGATTACAGGACAGTGCGTTCTACGATCCATCGGGTTTTGCCTGGAGCAACGGCGTCCATGGCTGCGAGGTTGAGATCGATCAGGATACCGGCGACGTCCGCGTCATCGGCTATTGGGCCGTGGACGACGTCGGCACCGTGATCAATCCGATGATTGTCGAGGGACAGGTCCAGGGCGGGGTCGCCCAAGGCCTCGGCCAAGCGCTGCGCGAACGGTGTGTCTATGACGCCACCAATGGCCAGTTACTTTCTGGTTCGTTCATGGACTACGCGATACCCCGGGCTAGCGATATGCCGGCGATCGTCTCGGAGTTCGACGAAGGCCAGCCGTGCACCAACAATCCGCTGGGGGCCAAAGGCTGCGGCGAAGCCGGTTCAATCGGCGCTCCGGCAGCTATTGTCAGCGCCGTCCTTGATGCGCTAAGGCCGCTCGGCGTCACCGATGTCCAATTGCCACTGACCTCCGAGCAAATATGGAAGGCCATTCAAACGTCAGGAAGGACGACACCATCTGATGTCTGAAGTTGAGCGTGTATCAGTTGCAGGCCTGAAGGTGGCCAAAGTCCTCTACGATTTCGTCGTCCATGAGGTCATCCCCGACACGGGCGTCGAAGCCACGTCGTTTTGGCGGGGTCTTGATGACATCATTTCCCGTTTTGCCCCGTTGAATCGCAAATTGTTGCAGCGGCGGGATGAGCTGCAGGCAAAAATTGACGATTGGTACCGGGAACGGCGCGGCCGCGACATGGACGAGGCCGCCGACAAGGCGTTCCTCCAGGAAATCGGCTATCTCGTGCCCGAAGGGCCCGCCTTCAAGATCGATACGGCGAATGTTGACGACGAGATAGCGGCGGTTGCCGGCCCGCAGCTGGTGGTGCCGATCAGCAATGCGCGCTACGCGCTCAACGCCGCCAACGCGCGGTGGGGCTCGCTCTATGATGCGCTCTACGGCTCCGACGCAATTCCGCGAGACGGCCAGACCCAGAGCAAAGGTTACGATCCCGAGCGCGGCAAACGCGTGATCGCCTGGGCGCGGCACTTTCTCGATCAGGCGGCGCCGCTGGCATCGGGCTCGCACGCCGATGTGACCGGCTATTCGATCAGCGCCGGCGAACTGTCAGCCACGCTCGACAACGGCCAGGCGGCCGGGCTCGCGGACCCCAAGAAACTGCGCGGCTATCGCGGCCGCGCCGAGGCGCCGGAAGTCATTTTGCTCGAAAACAACGGCCTCCACATCGAGGTGATCGTCAATCGCGCGCATCCGGTCGGCCGCACCGATGCGGCCGGCGTCGCCGACGTGATTGTTGAGGCCGCGCTTACAACCATCATGGATCTGGAGGATTCGATCGCGGCGGTCGATCCGCATGACAAGGTTGCGGCCTACCGCAACTGGCTTGGGCTGTGCCAGGGAACGCTGGTCGAGGTCTTTCAAAAAGACGGCAAATCCGTCAACCGCCAGCTTTCCGCCGACCGCAGCTACACCAAGCCCGACGGCGGCGCCCTGGTCCTGCCGGGCCGAAGCTTGATGCTGATCCGCAATGTCGGCCATCTGATGATGGACGAAGGCGTCATCGGCCGCGACGGAGAGCCGGCGCCGGAAGGCATCCTCGACGCCGCCATCACCAGTCTGATCGCGCTGCACGATCTCAGGAGCAAGGGCCCGGTGCGCAACAGCCGGAAGGGCTCGATCTACATCGTCAAGCCGAAGATGCACGGGCCGGACGAGGTTGCCTTCGCCGATCATCTGTTTGCCGCCGTCGAGGACATGCTGGTTCTGCCGCGCAACACCATCAAGCTCGGTCTGATGGACGAAGAGCGGCGCACCACGGTGAACCTCAAGGAATGCATTCGCACCGTGAAGTCGCGGGTGTTCTTCATCAATACCGGCTTCCTCGATCGCACCGGCGACGAGATTCACACCGGCATGGAAGCCGGGCCGATGGTCCGCAAGGGCGAAATGCGCAACCAACCCTGGCTGCACGCCTACGAGGACTGGAATGTGGATATCGGGCTCGGCTGCGGCCTTCCCGGTCGCGCCCAGATCGGCAAAGGCATGTGGGCGATGCCGGACCTGATGGCGGCGATGCTCAAACAGAAGATCGCCCAGCCGGAGGCCGGCGCCAGCACCGCGTGGGTCCCCTCCCCGACCGCCGCAACGTTGCACGCCACGCATTATCACCTGGTCAACGTCTTCCGCCGGCAGCAGGAGCTGGCGTCGCGTCCGCGTGCCAGCATCGACGATATTCTGACAGTACCGCTTGCCCGCGGCGTGAACTGGTCGCCTGAGGAAGTTCAACAGGAGCTCGACAACAACGCGCAGGGCATTCTCGGCTATGTCGTGCGCTGGGTCGAACAGGGCATCGGCTGCTCGAAGGTTCCGGACATCAACAACGTGGCGCTGATGGAGGACCGGGCGACGCTGCGGATTTCCAGTCAGCACATCGCCAACTGGCTCCGGCACGGCATCACTACCGAAGGTCAGGTGATGGATACCCTCAAACGCATGGCCA
The DNA here is from genome assembly GCA_963826945.1 of uncultured Alphaproteobacteria bacterium. GTDB lineage: Bacteria > Pseudomonadota > Alphaproteobacteria > Rhizobiales > Xanthobacteraceae > BOG-931. Next base: position 56,123 of record CAWGYY010000007.1, read on the forward strand.
GCGTCGTCGACCGGCAGAACGCCGGCGACCCGCACTACTCGCCGATGGCGCCCGATTTCGAAAAATCCGTCGCGTTCGCCGCGGCCTGCGATTTGGTGTTCAAAGGCGACGTGCAGCCGAACGGCTACACGGAACCGATCCTGCACGCCCGGCGCGCGGAATATAAGCGGCGGCACCAGCTACAGTGACGCGCGCAGGCGGCTCTCATCGAGCGCGCCTTCCCATTTGGCGACAACGAGCGTAGCGACGCCGTTGCCGATGAGATTGGTCGGGGTCATCCCCTGCGAGAGCAGGCGGTGCACGCCGAGAATGATGGCTACGCTCTCGACCGGCATTGTTCCGACCGCGCCCAACGTCGCGGCGAGCACGATGAGCGCGGCGCCGGCAACGCCCACAACTGCGCTAGAGCACGGCAGTTTTATTCTGAAGCATATCCGGCGTTGGCGAAGTAGTTGGCGCACTCGGCGGGACCGAAGGCCTGGAGCAATGCCCCGATGCGTCGCCAAGTGGCATCGACGGTTCGCTCGGCGGCCTTGCGCAACAGAGTTTTGAGCTTGGCAAATAGCTGCTCGATCGGATTGAGGTCCGGGCTGTAGGGCGGCAGGAAGAACAGCTTGGCGCCGGCGGCCCTGATGGCACGTCGCACTGCCATGCCCTTGTGGCTGCCGAGATTATCGATGATGACGATGTCGCCGGATCGGAGCGTCGGCACCAGCATCTGTTCGACGCAGGCCAGGAAGCTTTCGCCGTTGATCGGTCCGTCGATCACGCAAGGCGCTTCGATGCGATCGTGGCGCAGGGCGGCCAGGAAGGTCAGTGTCCGCCAGCGACCGTGCGGGACCTTGGCAACCAGCCGCTCGCCGCGCCGCGCGCGGCCGTGGGTTCGCGTCATGTTGGTCTTGGCCCAGGTCTCGTCGATAAAGACCAGCCGAGATGGATCAAGCCGCCCTTGGTATTTTTTCCATTGGCTCCGCCGCCTGGCGACGTCGGGCCGATCTTGCTCGCTGGCGTGCAGGCTTTTTTTTGAAAGTGATGCCCTCGTGCACGAAGAAGTGCCAAACCGCGAAGCGGCTCACCTTGATCCCGCGCGCGGCAAGCTCCGTTCCGATCGCGCGCAATGTGAGGTCAGGTTTCTCGGCCAGACGAGCCAGCAGCCACTCCCGTTCGCGCTGCAACGCATAGGGGCGCCGGCCGCCCACCTTGTAGGCCGCAGCGCTGCCGGTCGCCCGGTACCGCTGTGACCACTTCACCACGCTCGCAACGCTCACCTTGAACGTCGCCGCCACCGCGCGGCAGCTCTCGCCCGCCGCCACCGCAGCCACAACCCGCTCACGCAGATCAAGCGAATAGGCTCGGGCCATCTGATGCTGGCCTCCAATCCAGCCAGCATCTTGAATCATATTCGCACTGAACCGGGAATCCCCTCGATTCAGAAAAGAGCGGCCACGCTCTAGCAAATACGATTCGTCAGCTGACGGCCGAACCGATTGGTTCATTTCGCTGGCGCGCCTACACCGGCGCCTAACCTACTGATTTTATTTAAGAAGCGATCGAGCTTGACCAAAACGTTCGTTATTCCCATATTCACGCTTGATGAATATGTGAGAATATCGGAATATTTGAATATGGCTAAAGCACAGCTTAAGACTAGATCCGGCACAGTCATTACGGTCGAGGGCACAGGAGCGGAGGTGGCGGCCCTTATTTCGCAATTCGAGAAGAGCTCGAGAACGCCAGAGAAAACCTCACGCAAGCGGCGTGCACCGAGCGCCGCCAAGAGCGGGCCCGTGACCTTGATATCGGAGTTAATTGACGGGGGCTTTTTCAAGAAGCCAAAGGAACTCGGCTCAATCAAGTTAGCATTAGAGGAACAAGGGCACTTCTACCCTGTGACGACCCTGTCGCCGATCTTGCTCCGCCTGGTGCGCAAGAGGGAGCTACGCCGGATCAAAGACAATAAACGATGGCTCTACGTTGGGTGAGCGATGAAAAGATCCACTGCGAAAAGCGATTTGGAGACGCGCGTTGCGGCACTTGAGCACGCGATTTTCGGCAGCAAGCCAAAGCGGAAGACGCTCGCCGCCGCAAAAGAAACCTTCTCCGGCGCGACGGGTGGCCTGCGTCTGCTTGTATCAAATGGATACTTTAATCAGCGCCGCCGGTTCTCCGAAATCGAAAAAGAAACGAACAAGCAAGGATATCACTACAGCAAACAGGCAATCCAGACACCCTTGAACCGCATGTCCCGTCCAAGTGGACCTCTGGTCGGCCTAAAAGAGCAAGGGCACAAGGTTTATGCCAAAAGAAAATAATTCTGCCGACGAGCTTATAGAACGCATTGAGGAGGCGCGTGACGCCCTCGATGCCGCTCTCAAGTTCCTGAAAAAGTCCGGCGGTACGCGGCAGAAAGCCAAGACCGCAGCGCGGTCCTTAAAGCCTTCGCACCGCAGCACTCCGACGCTGGACTTTTCGATGCCGCTTCGCGCGTTTGTCAAAAAGCACTGCGATGGCTTAAACGGCGCCAAGAAATTCACACTGCTCTTGGCCTACCTGACCAGAGGGGATGCCAGCAAGACCGTGCCGCTGTCCGACATCGAAGCACAATGGAATAAGATGACTGCCAAAGGCCTTCTCGGCATGAAGTTCAATCGCCTTTACACATCACGGGCGCGAGAGAACGATTGGGTTAGCACAGAAAAGGCCGGCTCCTATCGCCTGCGTCCCTCATGGAGAGTGATTCTTGATGGCTAAGCGCAAAAGGGCCAAGTCTGCTGGCGCCGCCGTGAAAAGTATGCCCAACGATTTAGCCAGCTTGCTAACACCACCTTTTGTAACGAAGCACATAGGGCCTGCGCTTACGCATTATACAAAGGCAGTCGAGGACTTTGCCCAAAGCGATTGGGACGGCTGCGTCTCCAAGATCGGCAAGTTCGTCGAGGCGTTGCTGAAAGCGATTGCCGTTCACTGCAACGTCACGTTTGAAGCGGGCCGTAAATTCAAAGCTGACAAGCTGATGACTGATCTCGGTCAATTGCCGCAAGGATCGTTCGACGACACGCTACGCCTTTTGATTCCGCGTGCCTGCCGCTTTGTTTATGATGTCGCGAGCAACAGAGGTGCGCGCCACGATCCACATGAAGTGGACTCGAACTCGATGGACGCAAATGTCACTATGGCCGCCGCATCATGGCTATTGGCAGAGGCTATCCGTTATGCGCAAAAAGGGGCGATTGACCCGTCCGTCGCTGAGGCGATGGTTGAATCTCTGACCGAGCGCCGTTATTCGGTTGTTGAAAAAGTCGAAGGTCGTGTCTATTTGCATGCCGCCAAGAAGTCCGCCGTCGATGTAGCGTTGGTAGTTATGGCCCAACGTCATCCAAAGCGGATGACCCGCGCGAGCGTAGTCGAGGCAGTAAAGCGAAACGGCTTCTCCCAAAACAACGCCCATCTCGCTCTTCACCGCATCGGAAAGTTAGTAGACGAAGATGAAAATGGCGAAATCCGTCTTCTTACTACGGGATTGAAACGCGCAGAGGAGATTATCCGGAACGCCCGCATGCTAAGGTAAACAACCTGCGCACCGACTCGGTTTCTGAAAAAAGCCGCCTGGCCAGTTGAGCGGGCCAGCCTATAGCTCAAGGGAATGGAGCGACAGCTCTTAGCTAAAGGTCGGAGGCTCGAATTGCGCCGGCTCGCTAACCTTCTTGGAATTTGAGGGTGTGGGCGTACCGGAATTGCCGGCCAACATCGCCTGTAACTGCTGCTCGTCGAGCGCGCCTTCCCATTTGGCGACAACGAGTGTGGCGACGCCGTTGCCGATCAGATTGGTCGGCGTCATCCCCTGAGACAGCAGGCGGTGCACGCCGAGAATAATCGCTACACTCTCGACCGGTATGGTTCCGACCGCGCCCAGTGTCGCGGCAAGCACAATGAAAGCGGCACCGGCAACACCGGCCGCGCCCTTTGACGCTAGCAGCAGCACCACCAGCAATCCGATCTGGTGCTCCAAGGTCAGCGGCGTGTCGGTCGCCTGCGCCAGAAATACCGCCGCGGTCGCCAGGTAAAGGCAGGTGCCGTCGAGGTTGAACGAATAGCCGGTCGGAATGACGAGCCCGACCACGCTTTCCTCGCACCCCAAGGCCTCGAGCTTGGCGATCATGCGCGGCAGCACCGTCTCCGACGACGTGGTCGCGATCACGATCAACAGCTCTTCGCGGATATAGCGGATGAATTTGATGAGGCTGAAGCCGCACCAATGTGAAATCGGCCACAGCACGGCGAAGATGAAGACAAGACAGGTGATATAAAAACTCACCACCAGCTTGCCGAGCGACAGCAGCGAGCCGGCGCCGAACTTGCCGACCGTGAAGGCAATGGCGCCGAACGCGCCGATTGGCGCGGCCCACATCACGAAGCCGACGATCCGAAAAAACATCTGCGCCGCTATTTCGATCAGATCGGTCAGCGGTTTGCCGGCGGGGCCCATCCAGCTCAGCGCGAATCCGCAGAGCACCGAGACGAACAGAACTTGAAGGACATTGCCCTCGCTGAATGCGCCGATGAAGGTGTTGGGAATGATGTTGAGCAGAAATTGCGCTGTCGTGCGCCTCTGGGTCTGTTCGAGATAGTGTGCCACGCTCGAGGTATCGACGTGGGAAAGGTCCACATGCATCCCGGCGCCGGGCTGGAACAGATTCACCGCGACAAGCCCGACGATAAGGGCGATCGTGGTCAGCACTTCGAAATAGATCAGCGCCTTCAGGGCGACGCGGCCGACCTTCGCCATGTTGGCCATGCTGGCGATGCCGTGCACGACGGTGCAGAAGATGATCGGCGCAATGAGCACCCGGATTGCCTTGATAAAGGCATCGCCAAGCGGCTCCATGCGGGCGCCGACTTCGGGGTAACGCACGCCAAGCGCCACGCCGATCGCCATCGCCACCAGCACCAGAAACCAAAGCTGCAGATAGAATGGTCGGGCGCGCATGCTCCGGACGGATTTTTCAGAGGCTGCCTGATCCATGGCGCTGCGGAGATGCTCGCGAAACGGGCGCGCGGCCCCCCTCCCCCGCGCGGAGGAAGGAGGCCGCAGTCACCGCAATTTCGTTATTTCACGTTTGCGATCGCGCGCCTGCACCGGCAAGCCGTGTCACGCGTCATATTCGGCGGAAATATCCTGGCCGGTGTAGTCGGGCATGAAAGCCGCCGACACCGCGCTGATGACGGCGCAAGCGGCGATGTAGATGGCGATCGCGTACCCGGTGTGATAGGCGGCGAACAAAGCGGTGGCGATCAGCGGCGCAGGTCCGCCGGCAATGATCGACGCCAGCTGATAGCCGAGCGAGGCGCCGCTGTAACGCAGCCGCGGCGTGAAAGATTCCGCAATCAGCGCCGCCTGCGGCCCGTACTGAATGTCATGAGGAATGAGCGACAACACGATGGCGATGAACACCGCCGACGGGATCGCCGTATCGACCATGCCGAAATACAGAAATCCGAACAGACCGGTGACAACGACGCCGATCAGATACATTTTCCGGCGTCCGATGCGATCGGAGATATGGCCGGAGAGCGGGATGGTGACGAACGACACAACGGCCGCCACCATCACCGCTGTAAGGATCAAGTTTCGCGACATATGCAGGGTCCCGACTGCATAGGCGAATATGAACGCGGTGAAGATGTAGAACGGCGCCTGTTCGGACATCCGCAGCAGGGCCGAGAGCAGGATCTCCCGCGGCTGTTTCTTGAACACCTCGACGATCGGCGTCCGCTCGATCTTGTTGGTGTTCAAAAGTTGCTGGAACACCGGCGTCTCCAGGATGCCGAGCCGGATCCACAAGCCGATGGCGACAAGGATGATGGAAAGCGCGAACGGAATGCGCCAGCCCCACACCGCGAACTGATCGCCCGACCAGGCGCTGAATACGAGAACCGCCACGTTGGCCAAGAACAGTCCGCTGGGAACACCGAATTGCGGCCACGAAGCGACCAGTCCGCGCTGGCCGTGGGTGCGCGACCATTCCATGGCCAGCAGCACGGAGCCGCCCCACTCGCCGCCAACGCCGATGCCTTGCAGCGCGCGCAAGACGGTCAAAATCACCGCGCCCCAGATGCCGATCAACTCGTAGGTCGGCACAAACGCGATCAGGAACGTTGCGATGCCCATGCACAGCAGCGTCGCGATCAATGTGGCTTTGCGGCCGATTCGATCGCCGTAATGGCCGAAAATCGCCGCGCCGATCGGGCGGGCCGCGAAGCCGATGAAATAGGTGCCGAAGGCGGCGAGCGTCGCGGCAAGCGGCGCCTGGTTCGGGAAGTAAAGCTTGCCGAAGACAAGTCCGGCCGCGGTGCCGTAAAGGAAAAAGTCGTACCACTCGATCGTGGTACCGATGGTCGATGCGATGACGGCTTTGCGCAACTGCGCGCTGTGCTCCGCCTCCGGCAGCGGCACGTATGTCGACGCCATAGCCATGGCAAACCTCCCCGTATTACCCCTTTGCGGAGCAGACGTTCCCCGCCCACTCTCAAAATAACAATATTCCAAAGCATGGGCTATGGCCACGGACGCGAGGACGCATCACCGCTAGGACCGGCTGATGCCGGCACCGAAACGCGCGGAAACCACCGCTGCGGCGCGGTGGTCCGGCTTAGTGGGCGTCGTGCTGCGACGACGCGGCCGATCTTATTAACTACGGATTTATTGGGTAGGTTTACTGGACGCCATTACTGTAACCGGCACGTCGCGGTAGGTATCCGCAAACAGCCGCTTCAGATTCTCCACCTTGGGAAGGTCGTTGAACACAATATACGGATAGGACGGGTGCAGGACCAAAAAGTCCTGATGATAGTCCTCAGCCGGGTAGAAGCCGGTGAGCGGCTCAAGCACGGTCACAATCGGACTTCGAAATACGTGGGCCTTATTGAGCTGAGCAATATAGGCCTCGGCGATGCGTTTCTGCTCGCCGTTAGCGTAGAAGATCGCCGAGCGATATGAAGGCCCTCTATCGGGACCTTGATAATTCAACTCGGTCGGATTGTGCGCAACTGAAAAGTAAATCTGCAGAATCTTGCCGTAGGAAATCTGCTGCGGATCGAAAGTCACGGCGACCGCCTCGGCGTGGCCGGTCCGCTCCGTGCCGACCATCTCGTAATGCGCCGTTTCTTTTTTGCCACCGGAATACCCTGACAGGGCCTGGGTGACCCCTTTGGTATGCTCGAAAACACCCTGCACACCCCAAAAGCAGCCGCCGGCCAAAACGACGGTCTGTGTTCCAGCACCCGACGGAGCCGTCGCGTCAAGCGCCGGCGCCGGTATCACCACGGCAGGCTCCGCCGCACGGGCTCCATTGAGCGCCAGGGCGACAAACGGAACCAGCAACAAAGCGCGCACACCAGCCCGAAATGAAATGCTGCCACCGACTGCCATCTGTTCCTCCAGAAATCTTAACGCGCCACCGGCGCGGCCTCGAATGAGCTTACAGTTACGGCAATGCCTATGCGCGGCGCCAATCACAATTGGCGAGAACAGAGGGCTCCGTTTAGTCACGACATCGTGTGTTGCCCGGTCATGACTACTAAAAGATCCCACCGCCAAATCGCAAACTCAGAAAGCTTCCGCCATGGCGGTCTCCGGACGCTTCGCCTTCAGGCGCTCAGGCCACCAGCGGTCGTCGTACCGGTCGTCCCACAGGTCCTTAAGATGCGGCAGCACTTCACGCGCGAACAGGTCGATGTTGCTCTTGCATAGATCGGTCGGCATCGACCCGAAATGCAAGAGCGCCAGCAAGTGGCCGACACGCAGCCGCTTCATCCCGTCCATCAGCTGCTCGCGCACCGTCCGCGGACTGCCGACGATGACGAACCCGCGCTGATAAAAGTCCTTGGCCTTGAGCTCACGCAGATTAATGGCCGCCCGCGGATTACTGCGCACCGCCTGCAGCAGCGAGGGATATTCCAGGCAGCCCGGGATCTGCTGATAGTACGACGGCGTGTGCAGGAGCTTGTTGAAGAAGTATTCGGCGTGAGGCGCCGTAGAGATCTTCGGCCTCGGCATCGGTCTCGGCAACGCCGATGAGCTGCAGGAAACTAAAGCGGTACGGATTATCATCGCGGCCCTTGCGCGCCACCAGCTCCCAGTAGCGGTCGGCCACCTGTGCGGCGTTTTTGGCACCGAAATAGCTCAAGTGGCAGAAGCAGTGATCGAGCCCGACGACATACTCCGCTGTCGCCGAGATGCCCGACCCGGGAATCCAGATCGGCGGATGCGGCTGCTGGATCGGCCGCGGCCACAGGTTCACCATGCCGAGCTGATAGTGCTTGCCGTTCCAGGCGAAGATTTCCTTCGCCGACCAGGCCTTGACGACCAGCGATAGCGCTTCGCGGAAACGCTCGCGCTGCTCGATCGGGACCACGGCGTTACTAATGACGGCGTCGGTCGGCAGGCCCGTCGGAAAGCCCGCAACCAGCCGGCCGCCGCTGATGCAATCGAGCATCGCGTATTCTTCGGCGATGCGCGTCGGCGGCGTGGTGGACGGCAGCGTCGAGCCGAGCTGGACGATCGCGACGTTCTGCCCGTTGGTCAGCTTGGCAAGCACCGACCCCATCAAGCTCGGGTTGGCCATGAAGCCGTAGACATTCTGATGATGTTGATTGGTGCACAGCCCGTCCAGCCCGGCATTGGCCGCATAGAGAAGTTCGTCGAGGGTTGCGTTGTAGTACTGACCGACCTTGTCCGCATCGGCAACATCGAACCACGGCGGATCGATGAATGCCGAGCTGTAGCGTTGCACGAAATCTTCGGGCAAATCGCGGTACGGCATCAGGTGGAACATGCACACTTTCACGGGTTTCCTCCTGTTGCCGACTTGCTTTTGTGGACATGCTACGTGGAGACCTCTGGCAACTCAATGCCGCGGCCCAATCGGGCGGCGCGCAAATCTCGAGGCGTCGCCGGCGCCGCTGAAACGACTGATTAACAATTTCCTTCAATGATGCCGCTCGCGGCAAGCGCACCTGATTTGCAAGTACTTATAATTCGGCTGCAAGGGTATGAGCTTGGCAAACAGCGCAAAAGCGGCACCTGCGACAAAAGCGGCATCCGATAAGGCGCCTGCTGAGGCCGAGAAAGGCGCCAGCAGTGCACGCGTGCCCCTCGCTTTTGTCGTTGATGGGGACGCGAGCATCCGGAGTTTCCTATCGCTGGTTCTCCACGGCGTCGGGATTGATACCGAAGAATTACCCGACGGCCAGACGTTTCGCCTGGCGCTCTCGCGCCGCGCTCCCGACATCGTTTACCTCAATATCGCGCTTAAATCCGCCGAGGCGCTCGAATGCGTGATGGCGCTTGGGGCGCGCGGTTACGCCGGCTATGTGCAGCTCATGAGCAACCGCGGCTCGGCGGTGCTTCAGCACGTCAAGAGCGTCGGCGAGCAACAGCGGCTCCGGATGCTGGCGCCGCTGAAGAAGCCGTTCGATACCAGCGTGCTGTTGAAAGTCCTGCACGACCTCAAGCTTGGGCATCCGCAATCGCTTGCGGCCCGTGTGGATCTCGAAGAGGCCCTGCGCCAGGGCTGGATCGAGTTCTGGTATCAGCCGAAGATCGATCTGCGAAAAAAGCAGCTGATCGGCACCGAGGCATTTGCCCGTGCGCGCCATCCGCAACACGGCATACTGATGCCGAACGCGTTCATGCCCGGAGCCACAGAGTCGAGCCTGATCACGCTATCGGAGCAGGCGCTCGACCGGGCCCTGAGAGCCAGCGTCAACTTCGCCAACCTCGGCGTCACGCTGCGGCCCGCGGTCAATATTCCGGTCGAAGCGCTGGTCAAGATGCAGGTTGAAGACATCGTGCAGAGCTACCGCGGCAAGTTCGAGAAATGGCCGGGCCTCACCATCGATATCGCGGAAGAGCAGATCATCACCGAGCTTCCGCTGGCGAGCGAGCTGGCGAAAAAGCTGCGCCACCTCAATATTCATCTGGCGATCGATCATTTTGGCCGGGCTTATTCGGCGTTAACGCGGCTTAAGGAGTCGCCGTTTGCCGAGCTCAAGCTCGACCGCGCCTTCGTCAACGACTGCGCCAGCGACAAGGTGAACGCACCGTTGTGCAAGACGGTCATCGACCTGGCGCACAGTTTCGGCAGCGCCGCCGTCGGGATTGGAATCGAAAAAGCATCCGACGCGGTCGCGCTGGTCAGCATGGGTTGCAATTACGGCCAGGGATTTCTGCTCGGTCAGCCGATGCCGGAGGAGCGTTTCAGTTCACTCTTGCGTCAGCGCGCCGCCTCGCAAGGGCGGCAACTTGCCGCCGAACAGGCGGAGGCGGCGCGTGCGGCGGCCGAACACGCCTAACATTACTTGACCGAAATGCTCCGCCCGGCCGGCGGATCAAGGTCTCAGTGCGTCCAGGCTTCGCGGCGCGGATAGGCGAAATTGTCGGCGTAGGAGATGCGCGGGCGCACGGGCGGCTTGGTCTCGAACACCTGGTAAGGAATGCCGTTGCGTTCGCAATAGGCAATGGCTTCCTCCTTGGTGTCGAAGTGCAACTGCACTTCCTGCTTCATATCGGTTGAGCTGGTCCAGCCCATGAGCGGCTCCACCGTGGGCGCCTGCTCCGGCTCGTAGTCCAGCATCCACGCCTTGGTGTTGGCCTGTCCGGACTGCATTGCCGTGCGGCTTGGCTTATAAATCCGAGCGGTCATGGAAAAATCTCATCTGTCGATTTGAACCAAAGATGCTGCTTTCGCCAAGGCTTTTACGAAACGCCCGCCCAAAAGCGGCCGCTTGCAAGCACGCTACGCCATAGCGAAGCGCAGGGGGTGGTCGGAGCGGCAAGATTTGAACCCGTAACACATATAATTGCTCGGCACGATTCTGACAAACAGCCCCGCATGAGGCGCAGGTCGGAAAGATCGGCCGCAAATGTTGTCGTCTCTCACTCGGCTCGATTGGACGACTTGCTAGCGCCACCGCCCCCGGTTACCCATTTACGCCGACAGCGCGCGGGGGGCGTTATGAATGCGTATGACTTGAATAAGCGGATAGCCGTCGTGACCGGCGGAGCGCAGGGCATTGGACTCGCCGTCGCGAACCGGATCCTCGCTTCCGGCGGGCAGGTCGCCATCTGGGATCGGGATCGCGCGTTACTCGATAAAACAATAGCGGTCATCGGGATGCCGGACCGCATTCGGGGTCTTGCCGTCGATATCGCGGACCTTGCCGCCGTCGAAGCGGCCACCAAAGCGACCATCGGGCACTTCGGCAAAATCGACATTTTGGTCAACAACGCCGCGATCGTCGGCCCCAACGCGCCGACTTGGGAGTATCCGCCGGAAGCGTTCCGCGACGTGGTCAACGTCGGGCTTATCGGCACGTTCTACTGCTGCCGGACGGTCGTCCCCCACATGATTGCGGCGAACTACGGCCGCATCGTCAATCTCAGTTCCGTTGCCGGCAAGGAGGGCAATCCGAAAGCGCCGGCCTACAGTTCGATGAAGGCTGCCGTGATCGGGTTGACCAAATCGCTCGGCAAGGAGCTTGCGACTTACAACATCGCCGTCAATTGCGTTACCCCCGCAGTCGCCAAAACCACACTGGCTTTGAGCCAGGCGCCGGATTTTCTGGCGATGATTGTTGCCAAGATTCCACGTGGACGCATGCTCGAACTTGATGAGGCGGCATCCATGATCTGCTGGCTCGCAAGCGCGGAAAATTCGTTCACTACCGGCGCAGTGTTCGACCTATCAGGCGGCCGCGCAACTTATTGATCGGCAGCGTTGCGAAACGCGGAGTGAGCTGGAATGAGACTTTATTATGCGCCGGGTGCCTGCTCGCTTGCCCCGCACATTGCGCTCGAGGAGGTCGGCGCGCCATTCGAGTTGTCCCGCATCGATCTCGGGACCAATCAACAGAGCAGCGCTGAATATCTGCGCATCAATCCAAAGGCCCGCGTGCCGGCGCTCGCCGACGGCGACTGGGTGCTGACGGAAGCGCCGGCGATCCTGCGCTACATCGCGGCGCGCCATCCGGCTGCCGGGCTTTGGCCATGGGATCCACGCGAGGAAGCACGCTGCGCCGAGTGGCTGAACTGGCTCTCGTCCACGATTCAGGTCGCCTTTACCCACGTCCGGCGTGCGGCGCGTTACGCTTCCGATGCCCGCGCGGTAGAGGATGTCGCGGCCACCGGCAAAAAGACCTGCCATGAGCTCTGGCAGGCGGTGGATGAAAAAGTAGGTGCGGGGCCCTGGGCGATCGGTGAGCGCTATAGCGTCGCCGACCCGCTTCTCCTGGTCTACTGGACGTGGGGGCGCGGTCCGGTTCTCGGCTTCGACATGGAACGGGAATTCCCACGCTGGACCAGGCACGCGCGCAGGCTTGCCGCACGCCCGGCGGTGCAACGGGCCTTCGCCACCGAAGGGCTCACCCTGCCCTCTTAGCCGAGCGCAGCGATGACCTCACTCGCCTTCGTCACCGCGGCGACGTTTTGCATCGCGTATTGGATGGAAGCGCGGTGCCAGTCGGCGTTCATGGTCGAGCAGCAATCCTCCGGTACGACAACGAAATAGCCCTTGTCGGCGGCGGTGCGGGCGGTGTGTTCGATCGACATATTGGTCCACGCGCCGGTATCAATAATGGTGTCGCGGCCGCCGGATCGGAGCACGATCTCAAGGTGGCTGCCTTCAAACGCGCTCATTCGGATCTTCTCGACGACGTGATCGCCGGGCTGCGGCTCCAGGCCGGCGACCGGTGCGGCACCCCAGGTCCCTCGCACCATCGCCTTGGAATCGACCAGGCCCTCGAACAGCGGCGCGTTAAGCGTGACTCCCGGCGCTCCCGGTTCGACGACGAACCAAACGTGGATAATCATCACGCCGCGGGCACGGCACACGTCGGCAAGGCGGCGAATGTTCTCGACCACGTTCTGTTCGCGGGCGTGTTGGGGCGCGCCGGAGGAGGCAAACGCGCCGCCGTCCATCATGACATCGTTTTGCATGTCCTGGATGATAAGCGCGCAGCGCGAGGGATCGAGCGATAGCCCATTATTTGTGCTAGCGCGCTCGGGAGCTGTTGCAGGTGCGGCGGTCGATGTTGTGCTCGCGCCAGCGCCTGCATTTGGCCGCATGAATGGCTCGATGTGCGGGCCGATCTTGGTGCGCACGGCGTAAAGCGAATGGGTCGCGCACATGAACAACGTGCGCCAATCCGATTTTCCCCAATGCAGATTGGCGACCAGCTCCGGCACTCTGACTTTGCCGATCAGCGCGCCCGAACGCGAATAGACCCAGACGCCGCCTGGCGCCGTCACCCAGATATTGCCGGCGCTGTCGCACTTCATGCCGTCGGGCACACCCGGCTCAAGTTCGGAGCGGATGCCGGAGGCGAAAATGCGGTCGGGGCCCAGCGATCCGTCCGCATTGACGTCAAAAACCCGGATCAGTGCGCGTACCGTGTCGTTGACGTACAACTGCCGTTCGTCCGGTGAAAAGCAGAGTCCGTTCGGCTGTTCGAACAGATTGCGGTCGACCAGAAGCTGCGGCTGCCCGCCGCCGGGCGGTACGCGATACACGCCCTGGAATCCGAGTTGGCGTGGCCGCTCGACACCATAGACCGGCATGCGGCCGTACCACGGATCGGAGAAGTATATTGAGCCGTCGGAACGAACGCAGACGTCATTCGGGCTGTTGAGTTCCTTGCCGTCGAAGTGCGAGGCGAGGACTTCACGGCGCCCGTTGGATTCGCGGATCAGACTTGACGTGGCATGCTCGCAGACTATGAGGCCCAAATTCGCGTCGTAGGTCATGCCGTTGCATTTGTTGGATGGCTTCATCACCTCACGCACGCCGCCGCGCTCGTCGTAGCGGCGGCGCACGTCAGCCGGCATGTCTGAGAACAGCAAGAACTGATCGCGCGGATGCCAGATCGGTCCTTCGGTAAACGTAAATCCGGTGGCCAGCCGATCGACCGGTGCGTCGAGATCGATCAAATCCGAAAATTCGCGGCGCAGCGCGGAATGACTCATCGCACGCCTCCCTTGGTCACGCCGCAAACCAGTTGCGGCGCGGGAGTGACTGGATGACTGGGCCCGGAACCTGGTCCTGCAAACGGCCGATGACCTGCCCGGCTTCGATAATGGCCGGCCGGTCGTGCACCGGCAGCACAAAACGTGAGCTGGCGACAACCTTTTTGATTGCCGCCTTTTCCTGCCGCTTGGTGGTGCCGTGGTTGCCGGTAACACGCGGCTCCATGTCGCTGATTTCGCGGAAGGGCTCGACCAGCTGATCGTTGATGTCGTAGAGCACGTCCCCGCAAATTGTCGCGACACCTTCCGCGGTCTTCACGATCACATTCATAGAGCCTTCGGTATGGCCGCCGGCGGCTTCGCAGATAACGCCGGGCATCAGTTCGGTCGGCCCTGATATTTCGAGGTCAAGAAAGCGCAGCGCCCCCTTGGTGTGCAGCCGGTCGATCAGATGCTTGATATCGACCGCCGGATATTGGGGATGCATCAGACCGGAAACGGAATATTCCAGCTCGCGCCTGTTGATGACCGCTGCCGTGTTCATGGGAAAGAGATCGTCCTTGCCAGCATGATCGATGTGCAGGTGCGTGTGCAGGACGTAACGAATGTCGCCAAGCTTCAGCCCGTGCTTCTTGAGCTGATTTTCGATCATATTCTCATGCGACTGCATTCCGCGCATGCCGAGCGTTTCCATGATCTGGTTTGATCGATAGCCCGTGTCGACAAGGATCGGCCAAGTTCCGCCGAGCACGAGGAAGCCATAGACCGGCACCCGGCGCGTGCGGCCGCAATCGCGGCCCAGCACCAGGAAGCTCGAATTCGAGTTCGATATCGCCGTAGTCGAGAATCTTTATTTCTAACGCCATACTTTCCTCCCCACTCGGGTCTCCGATCATGCGCGTGCGCGCGTGTTCTTGGTTTTTGCCTCGCTAGGTGGCCATCATGCCGCCCTCGCATCGGCCAATTGCAGAACGTGCGCACAGATTTGCTCGACCGATCCGCCGTCGCCGAGCACATCGAGAAACGGCCGTGCCGCAACGAGGCCTGCGGTGCGCGGCTCAAAGCCAGGATCGGCGGCGAGCGGCGTCAGCCAGATAATTCGCCAGGCGATGCGCGAGAAACGCTCGACCGCGCCGGCCATGGCGGTCGGATCGCCGCGTTCAAGCCCGTCGGAGAGCACGACGAGCGCGGCACCGCGCGCCAGTGCTGCAAAGCGTGGCACGCTGAGAAAAGCATTAAGCGCCTCGCCGATACGGGTGCCGCCGTCCCAGTCGGCAACAAGCAGCGAGGCGGTGGCGAGCGCCTGTTCGCGGTTCTTCAGGCGGAGCGGCCGGGTAATGCGTGTGAGCCTGGTGCCGATGGTGAAGACTTCGACCGAGTCGGCGGCGCGGACCAACGCGTGGGCAAAGGCAAGGTGCGATTGCGTGCGCTCCTTCATCGAGCCGGAGACGTCGACGAGAACGACAATGCGGCGCTGCCGCAAACGGCGCTTGCGCTGACGGAGGCTGACAATTTCCCCGGCGTGACGCATGGCGTCGCGGAACATGCGCCGCGCGTCGGTGGCGGTTCCGCCGCGCGCAGAGCGCCAGCGATAGCCGCGTCGCCGTGGCACACGAGCGGGAAGTGCGCGGGAAAAGCGACGGAGTGTTTCACCTTCCTGTCCGGGAGCGAAGCGGCGCGCCGAGAGACGCTCCGCGGTCGTAGCCTGCGCGCCGGATTCATGGGTCTCATCGCCGAAGATTGGTTCAGGCCCGACCGAAGAATCCTCGGCTGCCCGCACCGGCTCTTCGTCGCTCGGCGCCGTCTCCACCGCCGAACCGAGCACACCGAGAAAATGAGCATCGAACAGCGCGTCGAATTCGGCAAAACGCTCCGGCGGCGGTGCCAGCGTCGCTCGTGCGGCCCGGCGGATGTCATTAATCTCTTCCGGGCCGAGAAGCTCGATCGCCGCAAGCCACGCCATGGTTTGTTCGGGTGCGACAGAGAACCCGGCCCGGCGCAACAGCCCGGAGAAGCCCACGAAATGGGCGATCGGCTCGGTCACGCTGCTCACGCCTGAGCCTCCGCCAGGATGGCATCGATCTTGGGTGCGATGTGCACGAGATCGTCTTCGTCCTTGAGGACGACGCCGAGCGAACGCTTGAAGGCCTCGGGCCAGCGTGCGCCCTGCTCGTTGAGCAGCGTTGCAGCTTCCGCCCATTCGACCGCCTCGGCGATCCCGGGAAGCTTGGCAAGCGGTTCGCGGCGCAAACGTCCGACCGCAGCGACAACGGCACGGGCCGCGCGTTCGCTTACCCCTGAGGCGCGCATTGTAATGATGCGCATTTCGCGCTCGGGGGTGGGATATTCAATCCAGTGATAGACGCAGCGGCGGCGCAGCGCCTCATGCAATTCACGGGTACGGTTGGAGGTCAGGATGACCACCGGCCGCTCATAAGCGCGAATAGCGCCTCGTTCCGGGATGGAAATCTGAAAGTCGGAAAGAAACTCGAGCAGGAAGGCCTCGAACTCATGATCTGAGCGGTCGATCTCGTCGATGAGCAACACCGTCTCTTGCGGCCGGCGCAAACATGCAAGCATTGGCCGTTCGATCAGGAATTCGTCGCGGTAAATGTCGATCGGGCCGTCGCTCTCGCTCTGCCGGCGGAGCGCCAGCATCTGCCGTGGAAAATTCCACTCGTAGAGCGCCGCCGAGGCGTCGATGCCCTCGTAGCATTGCAGGCGAAGGAGCGTGCGGCCCAGCACGCCGGCGATTGCCTTGGCGGCTTCGGTTTTGCCGACGCCAGGGGCCCCTTCGAGCAACAATGGCTTACCCAGCGCCAATGCGAGATAGGCGGCGGTCGAAAGTTCATCGTCGGCCAGGTAATAGGCAGCGCGCAACGCTTCTTCGAGCTCGCGCGGGCTGCCAATACCGACGATTTTTTGACGCACCGCCATGGTCTTTACCGCGCGCGCCCGCCTGTTGCCGCGCCGCCCCGCGCCTTAATCGCCCGCAGAACTTTCTCCGGCGTAATCGGCAGATCGTTGATGCGCACGCCGACCGCATTGAAAACGGCATTGGCAACGGCTGGCAGCACCGGATTGGCGCACATCTCGCCGGGCCCTTTGGCGCCGAACGGGCCGTCGGGGGCAGGCCGTTCGAGTACGATAATGTCGTGGGGACAGATATCTCCCGCGCCTGGCATCAAGTAGTCGTTGAAGTCACGCGGGCCGTTTCTTGTATCGGGATAATACGGCTCCGGCGTTTCATAGAGTGCGTGGCTCATGCCCATCCAGGAGCCGCCGACGAGCTGCTGTTCGACCAGCTTCGGGTTGATCGCGCGCCCGATCTCATAGGCGCTCGTCATTTTCAGAACGGCAACTTCGCCGGTCTCGTCGTCCACCTCGACTTCGGCAACGAGGCAGGCATGCGCATAGCAAGTTGCGGGCGACATCTCGCCGGTTTCCGGATCGACGTCAGACAGCGGCACGAGGAAAATTCCGCGCCCGGAAATCGTTTTGCCCTGGCGGAATTGCGCAGCGATGGCGACATCTCGCACCGAGATTGAGCGATGCGGCGCGCCTTTGACCCGGATGGAGCCTTTGCCGTCGGTCTCGAGGTCGCCCGGATCGACTTCAAGCTCTTCCGCCGCGGCTTCCAGCATGACCCCGCGCGCCTCGCGCGCCGCCGTCATCACTGCGTTGCCGACGCGATGTGTGCCACGCGAGGCGAATGAGCCCATGCAATGCGGGCCGGTATCGGAATCGGCGGTGTCGACGTAAACGTCCTCGACGGGCACGCCCAGCGTCTCGGCGCAGATCTGCCGCGTCACCGATTTCATCCCCTGGCCGAGATCGATTGAGGACAGCGCGACGGTAAACTTCCCGCTGGGGTTGGAATGAACCAACGCCTGGCTTGGATCACCGCCGAGATTCATGCCGATCGGATAGTTGATGGTAGCGACGCCCCGCCCGCGATGTTTGGCCATGATCAGCGTCTCCTGGTACCGAAGACTGAGGAAAAACGGGGTGCGCCGTGGGTCGATCCGGCCGGTGGTGGAGCCGGCACCGGCGCGCTGCGCGGCGGTGGCGCCGGCGGTGCGGTCCGCGCCGGCGCGGCCGGTGTCGGGCGCTCGTAGGCGACCCGCTGCGGCACCGCCGCCGGAGCCGGTTTGGCAGCCGCCGCGAGCGCCGGTGCGCGTGTGCGATCCGCAGCGCCGCCCGTGCGGGCTGCGCCGCCGCCCTGCCGCGACGACATGCGCTTGAACTCATCACGGATCGGCCAATTAGCTTTTTCCGCAACGACCTGCGCGCATTCGATCAGCGCGCAGTTTTTCGCTTCGCGCCGGTGGGCTTTCATGTCGCCGTCGCGATAGGCGTTGAGGATGCGGAATTCGAGCGGGTCCATTCCAACCGCGACCGCAAGCTTGTCCATTTGACATTCAAGTGCGAAGTCGAGCGCAGTGACGCCAAAGCCGCGCATGGCGGTTGCAGGGGTGCGGTTCGTGAACACGCAAAACACGTCCGCGTGCACGTTGGGGATGGTGTAGGGCCCTGGAATGTGGGCAACGCATTTGACCACTGCGTAGCTTGACAGCCGGGTGTAAGCGCCTGAATCGAAATAAGCGCGCACCTGGCGGGCGACGATGCGCCCGTCTTTCATCACGCCGTCCTTGACGTAAATGCGCTCGGCGCCGCGCGGTGAGCCGAACTGCATCTCTTCGTGGCGGCTGAACCGGTAGCGAACCGGCGCGCCAGTCAACCGGGCCGCCAGGATGCAGAGCGGTTCCGTCATCGTATCGACCTTGCCGCCAAAGCCGCCGCCGACAGTGCCGCCAATGAAGTGCAATTGGTTCGACTGCATCGCGTTGATTTTGGCGGAAGTATCGAGCGAGAAGAACAGCGCCTGTGTCGAAGTGTAGACGATGTAGCGGCCGTTGGTGTCGGGCACGGTAATCGAGCCGTTGGTCTCAGTCGGCGCGTGCTCGATCGGCGACATCTGGTAACGGTCTTCGAGGACGATGTCGGCCTGCTTGAAAGCTTGCTCGATATCGCCGAAGCGCAGCTTTTGATGATCGTATTTGCCGTAATACTCGAACGTGTTCTTTGGATACGTAGCGTTTACGGAGGGCGCCCCCGGCTTCAACGCTTCTTCGACGTCAAACACCGCCGGCAACTGATCGTAGGAAATGCGCACCAGCGCCATCGCCTCAAGCGCCGCGCGTTCGCTGGTCGCAACAATACCGAGGATCGGTTCGCCCTTGTAACGCACCACGTCGGATGCGAGCGAAGGTTCATCGTCCTTGCCGAACTGGATGAGGCTGAGAAGCGTGTTGAGATTGACCGGGACGTCGGCGGCGCGGATGATCCGTTTGACGCCCGGCGCGCGCGCCGCCGCGGAATCGTCGATCGAGCGGATACGGGCGTGAGCGTGCGGGCTGCGCAGGATTTTCAGATGCAGCAGATTGGCGAAGCGATGATCGTCATAGTAGGGCGACGTGCCGGTGACGTGACCGAGGATGTCCTGACGCGCGGTCGGCTGACCGATCTCGATGAGATTGTCGTCACGTTCGTCGGCGAAAATGTCCTTGCGGAATTCAAGCATGGCTGGTCCTTCAGGCGCGCCGACGATTGTCGCTGCGGGCGGCGTCCAGCACCGCCTCTATGATCGGCTCGTAGCCGGTGCAACGGCAGATATTGCCGCAAAGAGCATCGATGACATCCGCCCGGCTCGGTGACGGATTGCGATCGAGCAGCGCCTTGGCCGCCATCAGCATTCCGGGGGTGCAATAGCCGCACTGCGCGGCGAAGCGTTCCATGAACGCATGTTGCAGGGGGTGAAGATCCGCGCCGCGGCGAAGCCCCGCTACAGTCTCGATCGATTTCCCGGCGCAGGTTTCCGCGAGCGTGACACAGGAGACTCGGGGCACGCCGTCGATCAGCACGGTGCAGGTTCCGCAGGTGCCCTGCCAGCAGCCGCCTTTCACTGAAAGATCGCCGATTGACTCGCGCAGCGTATCGAGCAGGTTGGCGCCGCTTTCGACAAAAGCGGCAACCTCCTCGCCGTTCAGGTGAAACTGGATTGGGGTCTTCATCGACACCTCATACTTGCGCCGTGCCGAGCAGCAGACGGCGGAGATATACGGGCAGGATTTCGCGCCGCCACCAGGCACTGGCGATGGCATCGTCGGCCGGGGACGTGCCGTCGGCGGCGACTGCAATAGCGGGAGCAATGCCGGCGGCGTCGAGCGTCCGGCCTTCGAGCGCCCGCTCCGCGGTTTTGGCGCGTACCGGCGTCGGGCCCATCGCCCCATAAGCGATCCGCGCACCGGTGACTCGACCGCTGGCGACCGGCAGTTGGGCGGAGATCGAAAGGACCGCGATGCCCTTGGGATGGACGCGCGTCACTTTATTAAATCGGAATGAATCATTTGGCGGGCGTTTGAACGCGACGATCGAGACGATCATTGATCCGCGCTCCCGACGGCCAAGCAGTTCTTCCAGCGGCAGCTCACGCTGACCAAAGCCGCCGGCGAGCATCACGGTTGCATCGAGTGCGAGCAGCGCCGCTGCAAAGTCTCCATAGGGCGAGTGCGCAAACAGATTGCCGCCGACGGTCGCGGCCTCTCGCACCGCGGGTCCGCCGACCGCACGTGCCACCGGATGCAGGAAACCAAGTTCGCGCTCGGCGAGAATGGCGGCCATCGTCACGCCGGCGCCGAGCTCGATGCGGCCCGATGATACCGAGATGTGCAGCAAACTCGGATCGGTCGAGCGGACGATCGTCTCGATCGTCGGGTCGGCCTCGTTGACCGCGCGCATGACCAGCGTTCCGCCGCCGAGGAAGCGGGCGTTGCGCTCGCTTGAAAGCGCGCCGGCGGCGTCGGCCAGACGAGCGAAGGTCTTGACGTTGACGCTCATGCGCGGCCTTCCGATGCGGATGACGCGGCCAGTTCGGCGCGAATCGCGGCAAATCCGGCGTCGTAGATATCCTCGCCCACCATGCGCGTCATTTCGGCTTCCTGGCCCTTGCGGGTCGTGAACGAGCAGCGCCAGTCCCAGAATGTCCGGTCGCCGTCGGTAACCGGCGCGAGCCGCACGTGGGCGACGTAGTTGAACAAAGGAACCGGCGTATCGAGCAGACAATAGCTGAAAGTTTGTTCCAAATCGGAAAGCGTGAGCAGCCGCTCACGCAGCTCGGAGCCGTCGCGCAAAAAGAAATGCCGCACGCAGCCGATCTTGTCGGAACTCTGGCCGCGCTCGATTTCGCTCTTGCCGACAGCAGGATGCCAGCGGTCATGGCCGTTGAAGTCGCGCAGCATCGCCCAGACCCGATCACATGGTGCGTCAATAACGGTCGAACGGACGATGCGGATCACCGACCTAACCTCCGAACTGCCGCTTCAGGGCATCGAATCCGCCCTGAAAAACGCCGCCGCCGATGTTGGAGACCAGTTCGGTCTCGCGCTCGGGCGGGCAATCGAATTCCGCGGTCCATTCCGCAAACGTTCGGTCGCCGTCGGTGATCGGCGTGAGGCGGAGCGTCGCTACGTAGTTATCGACCCCCATCGGCGATTCAAGGATCGAATAGGTGCAAAACAGATCGAAGTCCGAGAGGCCAAGAAGCTTCTCGCGAATCCGGTCGCCGTTACGCAAACGGAAATCCCGCACGCAGCCGATTTTGTCGGACGGTTCGCCGTTCTCGATGCGGCTTTCCGCGATCCCCGGATGCCAGGCGGGCAGGCCGTTGAAATCGCGCACGCGCGCCCAGACGCGGTCGGAGCGGCCGTTAATGACGCTCGAGACATAGACGCGGGCCATTGGACTGCTTCCTCCTTCCTTTTGTTTCTATTTCTTGCCGGCCACCTATCCGGACGATCCGCCACCGCCTTCAGGCGGCTTCTTGGGCGCGGCCTCCTTGCGAATGCCTTGCATGTCACGCGCCTCGCGGATGAGACCCGGCATGCGCGAGAGGCTCCCGCCCTCGATGCCAATCTCGGCGAGAATCTGGTCGATCATCGGCGCTTGCACGCGATAGCGCAGCGCCGAGTTGATTACTTCGTCGGTAGCGCTGCGTCCGCCGTTCCCGCCATTGCCCCCGCCGCCATTGAGACCGTCGACATGGAGGATGCGGATGCCCTCGATCTTTTCCATCGGCTTGACGCTCTCGCGCACGATGCCCTCGATGCGCTCGAGCAGCCGGCGACGGAACAGCGACGCGCGGGCCGCGTCGGTGAGGACGTTCTCTGCTTCGTTGAGGAGCTTCTGCGCTTCGGCTTCGACCGCCGCGCGTACTTGCTGGGCGGCCGCGGCGATCCGCACTTCCTCGGCCTCCTTTTCGGCGATCAACACCTCGACCGCACGCCGACGGCGCGCTGCCTCGCTCTCGCGCACCGTCTTGACGCGTTCTTCCGCTTCAACCGCCTGCGCGCGAGCCACTTCGGCCTCCGCCTGCGCCGCCGATTGCTCCAGCGATTTCCGCTGAATTTCGATATCGCTCTCCATGCGCGCAGTCTCGACCGCGGTTTCGCGGCCGATTTCAAGCTGACGCAATTCGCGCTCGCGAATGATGCGTGCCTCGTCGAGACCCCGTTCCGAGGCGATCCGCGCGCGCTCGACCTCTTCGCGGGCGGCAATCTCGGCCTCCTGCAGTGCCTGCACGCGGGAAACCTCGAACTGTTCCACGGCGCGGCGGCGTTCGAGTCGGGCAAGCTCAATGACTCTGTTCGCGCAGGACGTCGGTGCGCTCGACGTGCTGGGTAGCGACGATGTTGGCTTCCTTGACGCGGCGATCGGCGTCGGCGCGTTCGGCGAGTTTCGCCGCGACTTCGATCGAACGGTCCTGATCGGCGATCTCGATGACTTTGCGCCGCTCGGTATCGAGGACGTCGCGGGTCTGCGAGGAGGCGATGCGCTCGCGTTCCAGAGCCAGCTCGGTTGCGATGCGCGCGGTCTCGATCGCCTCGCGGCGCTTGATTTCCGCGTCTTCGATTGCCTCTTCGCGGGCGATGTCGCGCGCTCGCGTTTCCTGATCGGCGGCGATGCGCTCGGCGGAGATTCGTTTGTCCTGGGCAATACGCGCAGCTTCGACCGCTTCGCGCGCCGCGATTTCGGCGGTGTCCACCGCACGGTTACGGGCAATCTCCAGTGCCCGTATTTCTTCTTCGCGGGATATGCGTTCCCCGGCGATCTTGCGATCTTGCAGGATTCGAACCGAACTCGACCAACTGACGCGACGTTATCTCGGCGGATTCGACCGCCTCGTTGCGGGCAATCTCCCGCCCGCGGGTATCTTTCTCGGCTTCGATTCGATCGGCGGCGAGTTTCTTGTCGAGTTCGATGCGTGCGGTTTCAGTCGATTCCCGCGCGGCGATTTCGGCCGCATCTATCGCCTTAATGCGCTCAATTTCCCGGCTACGCGTCTCTTCGTCGGATTCGATGCGTTCGACGGCGATTTTCTTTTCCTGCGCAATGCGGGCGGCTTCGACCGATTCACGGGCCGCAATTTCCGCTTCCTCAATTGCGCGAGTCCTGGCGATGTCGAGCGCGCGGACGCGCTCCTCCTGCTGGATGCGGGCGGCGGCGGTGACTTCCCGCGCCTCGATGTCGGTCCGCTCCAGGTTACGCGTGCGCTCGATCTCCAGGGTCCTGGTCGCGAGCTCGGCGGCGATCCGGTCGGCGGCAAGCGCCTGTTCGCGAGCGATGCGCGCCTCTTCGGTCGCCTTCGCGGCGGCGATCTCTTCTTCTTCGACAGCGCGGTTGCGCGCAATCTCGCGGCGGCGGATTTCCTCCTCAAGCGCAATGCGCTCGTCCGTGACAATCCGTTCCTGAGCGATGCGGGCTCGCTCAGTAATTTCGCGCGCGGCGATCTCGGCCTGTTCCAGGTTGCGCGTGCGCTCGATCTCGAGCCGCCGGTTTTCCTCGTCCATGGCAATGCGCGCCGTGGCGACCGAAAGTTCCTGCGCGATACGCGCCTTCTCGGTCTCCTCACGCGCCGCGATCTCGGCGTGCTCGACGTTGCGTGTACGTTCGATCTCGCGCCGCTGATCGTCTTCCTCGCGGGCAATCCGCGCCTCGGTGACGACGCGTTCCTGGGCAATGCGAGCGCGCTCGACCCGCTCACGCGCGGCAATCTCGGCCTCGTCGACCTGACGACCGCGCTCGATCTCGCGTTCGCGGATGTCGCGTTCGGAAGTGATGCGCGCTTCGGCTAGCGCGCGCTCATGGGCGATGCGCGTCTTCTCGACCTCCTCGCGAGCGGAAATCTGGGCCTGCTCCGCCTCGGTATCCCGCAGTGAACGCTCGCGCGCGAGTTCGGCGCGCTGGACCGCGCGTCTGACTTCGATATCCCGCTCCTGATTAAGCCGCGCGGTTTCGCTCTCGCGATCGATTTCCAGCGCCTGCTTCTCGGCTTCGAGATTGCGGGAACGGATCAGGATCATCGAGTCCTGCTCGATGTCGTTGCGCAATTTGCGCCGGGCTTCAATGTCCTCGATCAGCTTGGTCAAGCCTTCGGCGTCGAAGCGGTTCGACGGATTGAAGAACTCAAGATCGGTCTGATCGAGGTCGGTAATCGCCACCGATTCCAGTTCGAGGCCATTTCGCTTGAGGCTCTCCAGCGCCGCTTCGGTAACGCGTGTGACATACTCGCCGCGCCGCTCGTGCATCTCGATCATGGTCATTTCGGAGGCGACCGAGCGGAGCGCGGAAACAAATTTGCCGGCGAGCAGCGTATCGAGCTCGGCGACGTTCATCGTGCGCCGGCCGAGCGTGGCAGCGGCGATGGTCACCGCCTCGCGCGTCGGCGGGACGCGGACGTAGAACTCGAACTCGATGTCGACCCGCATCCGGTCTTTGGTGATAAGCGCGTCATCGCGGTTGCGCACGACCTGCATGCGCAGGACGTTCATGTTGACCGGCGTGATCTCGTGAATAAACGGCAGCACGAAGGCGCCGCTGTTGATGACCACTTTTTCGCCGAACAGGCCGGTGCGCACGAAGGAAACTTCCTTCGACGAACGGTGATACAGCCAGTTCACGAAGTAGACGACGATCGCGATAACAATGACGGCGACGATCAGCCAGATGATCAGGCTGCCGAGAATGGCGGCGGACATCTTACTTTCCTCCCTCCCGCCCGAGATTTAACCGGCGCGGGTTCATCTTCACTCTGCGACTAAGCTCTCTTGATCATTTTGAACTTTGCTACCTGCTCGCGCAGCGCGCGCTCGACCGGCAGCCGCTCCATGGATGAAGCGCCGTAGAAACCATGACAATGACGGGCCCGTGCTAGCACATACTCGGCGTCGGCCGGCTCGGCGATCGGTCCGCCGTGAACGAGGATGAGCGCATCGCGATTTATCGCGAGGGCTGCTTCCGCCATGGCGTCGGTCAGCGCCGGACAATCCTCGAGTTTGATCGATGTTGCAGCACCGATGGTGCCGCCGACGGTCAGGCCAAAATGACAGACCAGGACGTCGGCGCCGGCGCGCGCCATCGCTGCGGCCTCCGACGGGTCAAACACATAAGGCGTGGTCAGGAGATCGCGCGCATGCGCTTTGGCGATCATCTCGACTTCACGACCATAGCCCATGCCGGTCTCTTCCAGCCCAGCGCGGAAACGACCGTCGATAAGACCGACAGTTGGGAAATTTTGCACGCCACTGAAGCCAAGCCGCGCAACCTCGTCGAGAAACACATCCATCTGGCGGAACGGATCGGTGCCGCACACCCCGGCCAGCACCGGCGTGTCGCCGACCACCGGCAGCACTTCACGCGCCATGTCGACGACGATGCCGTTGGCGTCGCCGAAAGGCATCATGCCGGCCAGCGAACCCCGGCCGGCCATGCGGTAACGGCCGGAGTTGTAGATCACGATGAGGTCGGCGCCGCCCTTCTCCTCGCCCTTCGCCGACAGCCCCGTGCCCGCACCGGCGCCGATGATAGGTTCGCCGCGCTTCTTCATGGCTTGGAAGCGCGCCAGGATGTCGGATCGTAGGATGCGGGCCATGTTCTATCCCTTCGCGCGCCGACGGGTCAGACGGCCACCAAACAGACGGCGGAATTCAGCGACGATTTCCGCAGCGAAGTGCGGATCGTTGATGTGCGCGGGCATGCGGATGAGGCGGCGTGTCGCAGTTTGTCGAACGGTCGCTTCCAGTGCACGAAACAGTTCCTCGTCGGCGTTCGGATCTGAAAATGGCCGGCCGGGCGCATCGAGAGCAGACACGCCGCCCTCGGGAAGGAAGAAGCGCACTGGGCCGTCCATGCGATTAAGCCGCTCGCCGATCCAGCGGCCGACGCGCGCGTTTTCTTCTGGCGTGGTCCGCATCAGCGTCACGGCGGGATTGTGAACATGGAGCGTGCGGCCGCGGTATCGCTCGGGCACACTCGCCATCGGTCCAAAGTTCACCATGTCGAGCGCGCCGCACGAGCCGATGTACGGTACGCGCGTGCGGATGATCGCGCCGAACCGATCTTCGGTCGCCGGCAACACGCCACCGCACAACAGGTCGCAGACCTCGGTGGTCGTGATGTCGATCACGCCTGCAAGATCACCGGAATCGACGAGCTTCTCCATCGATTGGCCCCCGACGCCGGTGGCGTGGAAGACCAGGCACTCGAAATCTTCGTCAAGCGCATCGGCGACCGCGTCAACGCAAGGCGTGGTCACGCCGAACATCGTCAGTCCGATCGCCGGCTTGACTTCGTGGCGGCGAGCCGCTGCCCGATCAGGCTCGGCGTTTGCGCTGCGCGCCTTCACCATCCCGACCATTGCCGCGGCGCCGTTGGCAAGGATTTGACGCGAGACCGTATTGAGGCCGGCGACGTCGGTCACGGAGTACAGCATCATGATGTCCGACGGTCCCACGTACGGTGCAACGTTGCCGGAGGCGACGGATGAAATAAGGACTTTCGGCACCCCGATCGGCAGCGCCCGCATCGCCGGAGCGACCAGCGAGCTACCGCCCGACCCGCCCGCCGAAATCAGGCCGCCGACGCGATCCTGACGCTTGATCCAGGCCTCGAAAGCTTCGGCCATCGCAGTAATTGCAGCGCCGCGTTCGCCGGTGAAGACCGCGTTGGGCCCACCGCGGTAATAGGCAGCGATGTGGTGTGGCGGGACATCGGCGGGAGACGGGCCACCGGATGTCGACAGATCGACGAGAACGACGCGAACGCCGGCAGCGGCGATCTGGTCGCGAAGGAAGCGCAGTTCGACGCCTTTGGTGTCGAGCGTTCCCGCGACAATCACCGGCGCCGCGCCGCCGCGATGGAGTGGCCGCAGCTCGACGGCCGGGGCGGCGGCGGATGTCGTCGGCTCGGGCACCGTTGTGCGCGTGCGCGCGGCGGTTTCGATCTGCGCAACCGGCACCGGCTGTGACCAGCGGGTTGGCGGGTTGGGATTAGACATAAAGACCCGGACCGGGCCGCGGGCCCTCGGCTGAGGCGTGGCTCCGGCTGCGCCGGACGCCTCGACAGTTTCTTCGGGTGCTTCTGCTTCGCCGTGCTGACCGACACCTAACAGCCGCTGTTGCAACTCACGGTCCGCCTCGAGCCGCGAAGCCTCCATGATCCGGTTGACGCGACCGTTGATCATGATCGCGACCTTTTCGGCTACCGCAGTCGCGACGCCGATATTCTGCTCAACGACGAAGACACCGATTTCGCCCTGTTCGCCGAGGCTGACCAAAATTTCCTCGACTTGCTCCACAATCACCGGCGCGAGACCCTCGGTGGGCTCGTCCATAATGAGGAGCCGCGGGTTGAGAAGGAGCGCGCGCGATATGGCGAGCATCTGCTGCTCGCCGCCGGAGAGTTGATTGCCGCGATTGGTGCGGCGTTCCGCAAGGCGCGGGAATGTCTCGTAGATCCGCGAAATCGACCACGGCCCGCGATTACCGCTCGCGAGCCGCAGGTGCTCATCGACCGTGACCGAGGGCCACAACCGCCGGCCTTGCGGCACGTAGCCCAATCCCATCCGCGCGATCTCGGCGGGGGTGCGGCCGATGAGCTCCTCGCCCATAAACCGAATGGAGCCGCTTGCGGCCGGAGTAAGTCCCACGATCGTTTTGCACAGTGTGGTCTTGCCCATGCCATTGCGGCCGACAAGAGAAAGCACGCCGTGCTCGAGCCGCAGATCGACCCCTTGCAGCGCGTGGCTGCGGCCATAGAAGACGTTGAGGCCTCTGATTTCCAGAAGATCGGCCGGGCGACGCTCAGGCATGGCCGCCACCCAGATATAATTGCTGCACTTCGGGATCGGCCTCGATCTCGTGCGGCGCGCCTTCCTTGAAGATGCGGCCGTTGTGCATCATGGTCACGCTCTCGACGACGCGCAGCGCTACATCCATGTCGTGTTCGATGATGATGTAGCCGATATGGGCGGGAAGCGCGGTGAGGATGGCGACCAGATCGCCGCGTTCGTTCGGCGAGAGACCCGCTGCCGGTTCATCGAACAGAATGAATCGAGGCGCTCCGGCGAGCGCGAGCGCGATTTCGAGCTGCCGCTGCTGGCCGTGGGCCAGTTCGCCGACCAGGCGGTCGGCGACGTTTTCAAGATGCACAAGCGAGATGAGATCCGCGACGGATTGCATGATGCCGTCGTTCGCGCGCGTGCGAATGAAGGAGAAGCGCCCGCGCGAAACGCCGCGGCAGGCGAGATAAACGTTCTCGCGCACCGTGAGATGCGAGAACAGCAACGAGATTTGGTAGGTGCGCCGAAGCCCGCGGCGGATGCGTTCGTGCGGCGGCAGCGTCGTTACATCCTCGCCGAAGAAGCGCACCGTTCCCGAGGTCGGCGGAAAATCACCGGTCACGCAATTGAGCAGCGTCGTCTTGCCGGCGCCGTTCGACCCAAGCACGGCGCGGCGTTCGCCCGGCCGTACGCTGAGCGTAATGTCGGTCAGAGCGGCCAGCGCGCCAAACATACGGCTCACGCCGCGCAATTCGATCGCGTTGCCGGTGCCGGCTGCGGCCATCCGTTCGGCAATCGAACTCACCGGCCGTTCCTCCCGCCGGACGATGCGGCACGCGCCGCCAGCCGCCGCCATAGCCCAATCACGCCGTCCGGCGAAAACAGGACAATGACGAGAAAAGTCAGGCCGATTAGCGTCTGGAAGCGGCGGCCGTCGAGTCCGACAGCGACCAGCGCATCAAGCGCGAAGGTGCGCATGATCACGTAGATGATTGCGCCGATGAACGGGCCGATTGGGTGGCCGAGCCCACCGACAACGGCGATGACGAGAATATTGATCACCACATCAACGCCAACCGAGAACGGGGAAATCTGATTGTTCTGCCAGACCAGCAGGATTCCGCCGATCGCGGCGATGAGCGCGGCGAAGGCATAGGCGGCGATGCGGTGAGCGGTGACGTTGTAGCCGATCGCTTCCATGCGGCGTGGATTGTCGCGCACGCCTTGCAGCGCCAGACCGAACGGCGCGCGGGAGACGTAGAGGACCACGATGTAGCTCAGCGCGGCAAAGAATAGGATCAGGTAGTAAAGCGGGATTGGGCGCTTCCAGTTGATGCCAAATGCATGCGGCGCCGGAATTGTCGTGAAGCCGTTGAAGCCGTTAAAGATCGGCCAGTTCTGCAGTGCCAGGTAGAAAAACGCCGCCGCGATGGCGAGCGTGATCATGATCGTGTAGATGCCTTCGGTACGAGCCGAGAGTGCACCGGTGAGCGTTCCGAACGCGACGGCGATTGCAATGGCCAGCGGTGCCGCGACCCACCACGGCCAGAACAGGCTGATCGCGGAAGCGAGCTCGCTCCAAGCACGGCGATCATGTAGCCGGCGACGCCGGCCACGGTCATCTGCGCCAGGCTGACCATGCCGCCATATCCGGCAAGAAACATCAGCGACAGCGCGATCATGCCGAGGATCATCGCCCAGCCGGCGACCTGGACGAGAATGAACTCGCCGGCGACGGCTGGCAGAAGCACCAGCACCAGACCGAGGAGCAGAGTCGGCGATTGTTGTGTGACCCAGCGCGACAGGACGCCACCACGCTGCAAGTCTTGCGCGTGCCGAGCGGCGTGACGCCCGTGGTCTGGACCAGCGCCATCAGCTTCTTCCCAGCAGCCCTTGCGGGCGGATGGCAAGCACGATGACCATGATCAGAAAGGTGAGCACGGTCGCATAGTTCTGGAAGTAAGTCTGGCCGAGTTGTTCGGCGCACCCGATGATGATGGCTCCGAGCGCGGCGCCCGGTATCGATCCCATGCCGCCGACAATGACCACAGTCAGCGAGGCCAGCAAAAAATGCGTGTCCTCGCCGAGCGAGATCGATTGAAACGTCCCGCCGACAATGCCGGCCATGCCGGCGAGTCCGGCGCCGAACGCGAACACCGCGACGAACAGCAGCTGAACCCGGTAACCTAGGACCGACAGCATGTCGCGATCATCAACGCCCGCGCGGATCATGACGCCGATGCGCGTGCGATGAAGCGCAAGCCACATGCCGATGCCGATGATCACCGCGGCGGCGAAAATGACCAGCCTTACGCGCGGATAGTGCAAGAACATCGTAGCACCGCTCGATCTGACGGCGACGACGATCGGCGTCGGCGTCGGGTCCCAACAAAAAGTCCGGCGTATCGATCTGGATGGCGTTGCCGCCCCAGACCCAGACCATCAGATCGGAGAAGATGATGGAAAGCCCGAGCGTCACCAACGTCTGGCGCAGGTCCTGCCCCTCCATACGGCGAAAGATTAGGAACTGCATGGCGATACCGACGACGGCGCAACAGAGGAACGCGACCACGTAACTGAACAGCCACGAGCCGGTCCATTGCGTGGCCTCGTAGCCCATATAGCCGCCGAACAGATAGAGCGAGCCATGCGCGAGGTTGACGTTGCGCATCAAACCGAAAATCAGCGTGAAACCGGTGGCGACGAGGAAATAAAGTCCGCCAAGCGTTATGCCGTTGAAAAGCGCGTTGACGAACAGCAGCTTCTTTCCGAATACCCCCTCGAATCCGGCCGGCCATGGCGCCAGCACGAGCCACAAGGCGAAAATCACCGCGACCGCAATGATGAGCGCGGCGATTGGGTGATTTCCGATCCAGCGGCCAAGCGCGTCGCCGCGCGCGGCCTCCTCTACAGCACCTTGATCGCCAAGCGTCGGGGACACTGAATCGCCTCCTGCTCAGCCGGAAATTTAGCTGAGCAGAGGTCCATTCGCGTGTTTGACAGTCTGATTTTTGCCCTATCGGGGTGGTCGCCTGGCTGCCGCTACTCGCTCACTACCCGCGCGATAGTCCGGTAAAGCGTCGGCGCGATTCCGACATTGGCGGCAAAGAAGTGGGTAAAGTGGCTCTGTGACGAAAAGCCGAGTTCAAAGCCGATGTCGGTGACCGAGGTTTGCGAGGCCGTGAGCCGATCGAGCGCGCGCTCGACGCGCATGGTGTTGGCATAGAGCGCAGGCGTTATCCCGATATTCTGGCGGAACAATTTATAGAAATGCGGCCGCGACAGACCGGCGTCTCGGGCCACATTGTCGAGTTCGATGCCTTGGGCAAGGTTATCATCCAGCAAGCGCAGCGACTTACGGACCCGAAAGTCGATTGACGATCGCGGTCCCTCCGGAGGGGTGGGCGGCCCGCCCCCGGTCCAGGAATTGTCAAAGCTCGCGTCGAACAACTGGTTCAAATATCGATTGACGATGCGATAGCTCGCGTTCGTCACCAGCGTGTGCGCGAGGCTGACGGCGATCGAGCGGATGGTCGTGCCGACCCGGATAGCATTGGCGCCGAAACGAAGGCTGCCGCGGCCCTCCTGATCGCGGTCCAGCCAGCGGTCGCAGATATAGGCGACCAGATAAATCGACGGTTCGTCGTTGGAACAGGGCTGAAAGGAATGAGGCTGCCAGGGGTTGATTGCTACGCCCGAGGTCGCGTCGACCAGATGGGGAACCCCGCAGATGGTCACGAATGCCGGCGGACCGCTCAACAGAAAGGTCAAATGGCCTTCGCGGTGGGCGTGAGTGCGCATCGGCTTGTCAAGCCGATACACCGTGACGCGGCCGAACGCGCCATGACAGACGGCCAGAGCCGTACTCATCACTTCCTCCCAAACGCGCACGTTATTGTTTTATCAATTGATTAAACGACGACCGGCAATCGTTGACAAGTGGGTGCCGACACACGGCGAAGATGCCGCAACGCCCAAGGCTGGTTCTGACCGGACGAAGAATCAGACTAGCAGACACGGTGCCACGGTAGGCTTTTGGCCTTGGTGGGCTTGTAGAATTGGGCCCGCCGCTGGTACGGTTTGCAATCGGTCGGGCACGGGGCGACGGCCCTATGATAGCGCGAAAAGCGCATTCGGCCGGCAAACGACGCCGTTTTCACGGCGCTCGGTCACAGGAGGAAACCTCATGCGCAAGGGCTTACTATTGGCGACCGCGGCCGGCTTTGCCGCGCTCTTAGGCACTGGGTCGGTTAACGCCGCCGACAAACTCAAGGTTGGCGTCACCGCGACGCTCGAAGGCACCTATACCGTTCTCGGCGAGGACGGCATGCGCGGCTATGAGCTCGCGGTAGAGGCACATGGCGGCAAGGCGGGCGGCAAGGAAATCGAGACGATCGTCGGCTCGACGGACGCCAGCCCGGATTTGGCGCTGCGCGCCGCCAAGAAGCTGGTCGAACAGGACAAGGTCGACATGATGATCTCCCCGCTTTCGGGCGCGGAAGGCATCGCGATGCGCGATTATTCGAAGACCCAGCCGCAGATAACGGTCATGAACGCCGCTTCCGGCGCGCTGGAGACAACCTACGGCGATCCGTCTGCCGGGGTCACGCCGTCGCCGACTTTCTATCGCACCAACCTGGACGGCGCGCAGTGGCACGCCGGGCTCGGCGACTACGCCTACAACGTCAAGCATTACAAGAAGATCGCGACGATCGGCGAGGACTATGCGTTCGTCTACACACAGGTGATGGGGCTTGTGCTTGAATATTGTAAGGCCGGCGGCCAAATCACCAAGCGCCTCTGGGTTCCGCTCGGCACCAAGGACTTCGCCTCGTATATTCCCCAACTTCTGTCGGAAGACGTCGACGCCATTTATCTCGGCCTCGGCGGCGCCGACGCCGTGAACTTCCTCAACCAGTACCAGCAGGCTGGCGGCAACGCTCACCTGCATCGGCGGTTCGATCATGGTCGACCAGACCGTGCTGTCATCGAAGGGCAAGGCCAAGGAAGCGCTGATTGGCACCATCGCCGCCAGCGGCATGGCCGACAACGACCCGAGCCCGAAATGGCAGGCGTTCGTGAAGGCGTACCAGGCAGCACGCGAAAACCGGCTACTTCAAAAACGCTTTCGCCGGCCCCTCGCTGCTCGCCATCAACTACTACAACTCGGCCGACGCGATGTTTAAGGCGCTCGACGAGGTCAAGGGCGATCTCTCGAACAACAACAAGAAATTCCGCGAAGCTTTGAACAAGATATGTGCTCGACGCGCCAAACGGAAAGATCACGCTCGACGAGAACCGCCAGGCGATCGGGACCAATTTCGTCACCGAAGTCGTCAAGGCCGACAACGGCGATCTGATCAGCAAGGTCGTCAAGGTCATCCCGAACGTGCAGGAGCGGCTCGGCTTCTCCAAGGCGGTGTTCGACAAGTTCGTTCCGCCTGGCCGTGAAAACCCGCCTTGCAAAAAGAATTACGAGTAACTGATCACCGATAAGTTTCGGCCGCGCTCCGGCGCGGCCGATACTTTTTGTAAGGCCGTCTTACCACCCGTGAGTCCGGCTGCGACCCAGTCGTCGGTCATTGTCTGGTCAAGCGGCGAGGAACCGGAGGAGCACTCCGAGGACCTCATCAAGTTTGTCATGATGAAGCCAGTGTCCCGCCCCCACAACCGTCACCAAATGGGCTCGCTTGAAATGCGCGAGAACGCCCGCGGCTTCCGGATCAGGAAGAAAGCTTTCGTCCCCGCGCAGCAATAGCGTGGGACAAGTGATGCGCGACCAAAGCACGGCATGCTCATTCGGGGAGAGCCGATACGGCGCTCTGGCACTCTGATATTGGTCGAACTTCCAGCGGTAGTCGCCATCGGCACTTTGTCTGACGCCGTGGTTGGCGAGGTGTAGCGCCTGCTCGGATGTCAGCCGCGTGTTGTGCGCCGAAATACGCTCGGCTGCTTCGGCAATGCTGTGGAAAGAGCGGGTCTTTCGTTGCGCGATTTTATCAAGCTGCGAAACCCACTCCGTTATCCGTTTGTGGATTGGCCTTCGCGGCGACCCAGGCAGGACTGTCACACCATCCAGGACGGCAAGATGCGTTACTTGGTCCGGAAAAGCCCCGGCATACATTAGCCCGATCATGCCGCCCATCGAATGTCCGACGATTGCTGTTTGGGATACTGCCGCCGATCGCAACAAACACGTCAAGTCGTACACGTAGTCCGACAGACTGTAGCTGCTGCCTTTCGCCCACTCCGAGTCGCCGTGACCGCGGAGATCGGGGGCTATGACGTGAAAGTACGGTTGCAGCGCGCGCGCGACGGCGTCGAAACTGCGGCAATGGTCGCGACCGCCATGGATCAGGATCAACGGCGGCGCAGCGTCATTACCCCAATCAGCATAATGCAACCGCAGGCCCTGGGATTCGTAGAAGCGGTCTGTCGGCTCGGGCGGCGCAAGCGCGTCAATTGAAGAGGGGCTGCTCACGACGTTGACATACCTGCCGCCGCGGTACGTGCCATACCGCTTATTCTGAATTCATCGACACGAAAATTGACAAATGACGCCCTCGGTTCTGAACGTTTTTCGGACGCGCAAAATAAACTGGCGAGTGAATTTCTCCCAAGACCTTGCCAATCGGCGGATTCGCAGGATGCGTCCGTTCCCCGATGGCGAAGCGTCGGGCCTCGCGGAGACGAAAGCATCCTGCAGAGATGCCGAGCGCGCCTCGCGCATGTTGCCGGTGTTCAGGCCGCCGTTTTCGCGCTCTGTATCGCCTGCCACACGCGGCTCGGCGTCGCGGGCATGTCGATGCGATCAATGCCGAGTGGAGCCAGAGCATCAATAATCGCATTGATAACCACCGGTGGAGCCCCGATGGTGCCGGATTCGCCGATACCCTTCACGCCAATCGGATTGGTCTTGCAGCGAATTTCTTCCAGCGCGATCTCGAAATTCGGCAGCATGTCCGCCCGCGGCATCGTGTAGTCCATTAAGCTGCCGGTGACGAGTTGCGCCGTCGAGGGGTCGTAGACCGCGTGCTCGTACAGCGCCTGTCCAATGCCCTGCGCAACGCCGCCATGCTGCTGGCCGTTGACGATCAGCGGATTCAGCACCTGCCCGAGATCATCGACCATCACATAGCGCTCGACCGCGACCTCACCGGTCTCCGGGTCGATCTCGACCTCGACCGCATGCGCGCCGTTCGGATGGCTTGGCGGCTCGGGCGAATGAGTGCCGGAGCCTTCGAGCCCGATGCCGAATTGGGTCATCGGCCCCATCGGCGCGAAGGATGCCTTCGCTACCTCGACCAGCGGGATGGCCTTGTCGGTGCCGGCCACCGTGAAGTTGCCGTCCTTGAATTCGATGTCACCGGCGTCTGCTTCCAACATGGCGGCCGCCATCGATTTTGCCTTGTCGATGATCGCATCGGCGGCACGGCGAAGCGCGCTGCCCCCGACCACGGCGCTCCGCGCTCCGTAGGTGCCACGGCCGAATGGCACTTGGGCGGTGTCGCCTTGCACGTAGCGGATCTTGTCGAACGGCACGCCGAGGAATTCATGGACGAGTTGTGCGAACACCGTCGCGTGCCCCTGCCCGTGGGAGTGCGTGCCTCCCAATACCGTAACCGTTCCACCCGGATCGAAGCGGATATCCATGCGGTCGTTAAAAATGCCCCCAAACTCGATGTAATAGCAGACCGACCGGCCGCGCAGCTTGCCGGCCTTTTCGGAGGCCGTTTTGCGCTTCGCGTAACCCTTCCAGTCCGCCATCTCGACGCACTTGTCGAGCAGGCGAACGAACTCGCCGGAATCGTAGGAAAACCAGGTCGGCGTATTGTAAGGGAATTTGTCCGGAGGAATGAGATTGACGCGGCGGATCTCAGCCACATCCATGCCAATCTGCTTCGCGGCATGCTCGATCATGCGCTCGGTGAAGTATGCGGCCTCGGGACGTCCGGCACCGCGATAGGGGCCCGCCTGCGGCGTGTTCGTGAACAGGCCTTTGCACATGACGTGGATCGCCTGCACGTCATAGGCTTCCGGAATGAAGCGCATCGAGAATAGACCGCTCACCATGCCCGGGCCGACGAAATACGCGCCGACCTGGAATAGCGCCTGCGAGCGGATCGCCAGGATTTTTCCTTTTTCGTCGAGCGCAAGCTCTCCGTAGCTTACGAGATCGCGGCCGGTGTGATCCGTCATCATCGCTTCGGAACGCGTCGCAACCCACTTCACCGGGCGACGAAGCTTCTTTGACGCCCACAGCACTAGGGCATCGTCCGGAAACGCGCCGCCCTTCAGACCGAAACCGCCGCCGACATCGGGCGACACCACGCGCAGCTGATTTTCATTGACATGGAGAATGTGCGCGATTTCCGTCCGCGCGCCATGAGGATTTTGCGATGAGGTGTAGAGCGTGTAACTGTCCTCGGCCGAATTGTAATCGCCGATCGCGGTGCGCGGCTCCATCGACACCGGAGTGAGCCGGTTGTTCTCCATGCGCAGCTTGACGTGATGCTTCGCCTTCGCGAACGCCGCGTCGGTCGCCGCCTGGTCGCCAATCATCAGTTGAAACGCGACGTTGCCGTTCGGATTGTCGTCCCACACTTTCGGCGCGCCATCCTTGGCGGCGTCTTCGAGCAGCGCTACCGCCGGCAGCGGCTCGTAGTCGACTTCGACCATTTCGGCCGCGTCGCGCGCCTGCGCGAGCGTTTCGGCGACGACAAAGGCGATTCGGTCACCCACAAAGCGCGCCTTGTCGGATTGCAGAAGCTGCTGATGAATGCGGTGACCCTTCGGCGCGCCGAGATCCTCCGGCATCATGGCGGCCGTGAACCCGCCGAGGTGATCGTGCGCGACGTCAGCGCCGGTCAGCACCAGTAGCACTCCCGGCGCAGCACTCGCCTTCGATGCATCGACCTTCTTGATCCGCGCATGCGCATGTGGGGAAAGCACGTTCACGCCATGGCACATACCGGGCAGTACGATATCATCGACGTAGCGCCCCTGGCCCGTCAGGAAGCGTTGATCTTCGACGCGCCGTACTGCCTGCCCAATTCCGAATTTGACCATCTGTCGAGTCCTCACGATTCGAGACTTGCGCCCCTCCGGCACCACGACCGTTCGCCGTTTTCGTCGGCTGTGGCAAGCCGCCCCGACGACACTTTAAGGGCGCCCGCCTTTGCTGTCTCCAGATTTATCGTCAGGGCAGCATGCTGCGGCTTAGGACCGCGACTTCGCGCGCGAACCGCGAAAATGAGCCCGCGCCGAAAGTCAGCCGTCATCACGGTGAGCTTTGAATCGACCAGCGTTGCGGCAGCGCTTTACGCCGCATCGAGCGCCTCAGGGCGCCGCCGCGAATCTTCGAGCAAAATGCCCGACTCGGCATGCCAGCACAGGATTTCGCGCTCACCTATTTTGTAGACGCGATCCTGTGCGTGCCGGTGCTGTTCGACATGGACATATTGTCCAGGCGCGACCTCAAACACATCGGTCTCGAGCGAGCCAAGAAACTCGCTGGCGATATACTTGCCCTCGACGCGGTTAGCCATGTCCTCTTTGTCGCCGGTATTCATCAGGTCGGCGCGGACCGAAAACCACATCTCCTTCCCCACCGGCACGTTCCTGAAGGTGGGCGGCACCCGCACATACAACAATTGACCGAGTGACTCGACGAACACGATCGATCCGCTGCGCGAGCGGATGCGGCCACGGAATAGATTGTTATTGCCGATGAATTCGGCGACGAATTTCGTCTTCGGATTCTCGTGCACCTCACGCGAGGTGCCGATCTGCTGGATGACGGCGTCGCTCATGACGATGACTTTGTCGGCGAGCGACATCGCTTCCTGCTGCGAGTGCGTAACCATGATGAAAGTGATGTTCAGCTCGCGCTGCACTTTCTTCAGTTCGATCATCATCGCCTGGCGCAGGTTGAAATCGAGCGATCCCAGCGGCTCGTCCAGCAGCAGCACGGTCGGCCGGCTGATCAAGGCGCGCGCCAAGGCGACTCGCTGTTGCTGGCCGCCGGATAGGGCGGCAGGCCGACGGTCGGCAAAACTGGTGAGCCCCACCATTTCCAGCATTTCCCATACGCGCCGGTCGCGCGCGGTCTTCTCCATGCCCTTCATTTTCAGGCTGAACTCGACGTTCTGGAAGACCGTGCGATGCGGAAACAGGGCGAAACTCTGGAACATCATTGAGGTGTCGCGCCGCGCCGGGGGCAGATCGGTCACGTCCTTGCCGGCGATAATGATCGTGCCTTCGGTCACTTCCTCCAGGCCGCCGATCATCCGCAGCGTTGTCGTCTTGCCGCAACCGGAAGGCCCGAGCATCGCGACGAATTCGCCGTGCTCGATTTCGGCGTTGAAGTCGATGACTGCCCGGGCGCCGCCCGGGTAGGTCTTGGAGACGTTTTCGAGAATGACGTCGGGCTGGTTCATCGACGCCGCGTCAGCCCGCCGACTTGGCCACGGCGTTGATCATGTTCCACACCGACTCAAAGGGCACCTTGTCCAGCGCGCCTTCGTGATTGAATTCTCCCAGCACTTTGACCGCCCGGCGCATGTC
Organism: uncultured Alphaproteobacteria bacterium; assembly: GCA_963826945.1. Classification (GTDB taxonomy): domain Bacteria; phylum Pseudomonadota; class Alphaproteobacteria; order Rhizobiales; family Xanthobacteraceae; genus BOG-931. The sequence goes on from CAWGYY010000007.1 coordinate 94,885, forward strand.
CTCGTTTTCGCCGGCATGGCCTTCCAGCTGCACGAGGGCTTCCGGGAAGGGAAGCTCACGTGCCTTCTTACTTCGCAGATGTTCCTGCACCAGCGCGTTGAGGTGCTCATAGGTCTGCTTCAAGGAACTGCCGTTATAGGGCCGGCCGAGCAGACCCTGAATGCCGTTGGCGCTCAGCCGCTGGCGCAGTCCCTCGGGCAGTGATTGCGCCAGGCCTTCGAGAACCTCGCCGATCCCGAAACCTTGCGTGAACAGCCCCCGGATCGTGTCCATCGTGCCTTCGCCATTGCCGTACATGCGGATTTGCGCCCCCGATAGTGCACTACCCATAGCTTTGGCCTGATCGATGTGGACGTCGCGCTCGGCCTCAATCCGCAGCCGGGCCAGTTCGAGGAAGGTCGCGGCTTCGTTGTACTTCTTGAGCGCTTCGGCCTTAGCCTCAAGGCCCGTCGCCTCGGCTTCAAGCTGACGTTGCGAGTTGGCGATGCGCAACTGCTCCACTTCCATTTCCGCCCGGCCGCGCGCTCCCGCTTCGCGTTCAATGCCCTCCGCGCCAATCTTCTGCGCCTCGGTGGTGGCGCGCGCGCGCGTGAGTGTTGCGTCCGCCTCAAGCTCCGCCGCGAGCTTGCGCGCCTCGGACTGGGTGATCATGTGCATGCGCATGACCGCGGCCTTACTCTCCTCCTCGATGCGCCGCGCCTCCGCCGCCTTCCCGGCCTCGATGACCTCGACCTGGCGGGCGCGCTCGGCGTCCGCCACCACACGCACCGACTCGACTTTATGCTCGGCCCGCTCGCGTTCGGCCGTGCTCGCAAGACGTTCGGTCTCGGCGATTTCGAGTTCGCGCATCTTGGCCGCGAGTGCGATCTCGCGATCGCGCTCGGCCTGCTCGCGGGCGAGGAAGCGCTCGATATCGGTGCGCTCGCGTTCGCCCTCTTTGCTGATCAGCGCGATCTCGCGGCTCATCTCCTCCTGCTGGCGTGCAAGTTCACGGCGGATTTCCGCCGCTTCGCGCTGCTTCGCCTCCTCGATGATCGCGATGTCTTTTTGAATCTGTGCGGTCTCCAGCGCCTGCTGCTTGCGGATTTCCTCCTGTTCGACCTCCCAGCGCCGGTCGAGCACAAAGCGCTGCTGTTCACTCAAGATGCGCGCCCGCTCGTCGGAAATTTCCTTTTCCTGTTTGGCGAGCGCGACGGCCTCGTCTCGATCGACCGCAAGGATGCCGAGGCGCGTTTCGAGACTCCGCTTTCGCACCGAGAGAGCTGTTTCCTCGCTCACCTGATGGCGCTCGTTGCGGGCACGTTCCTCGGCGGCCGCCACGGCGGTAGCGCGCGCAATCTCCGCTTCCTGGCGTTCCCGCTCCTTGGCGGCGAGATCGATCGCCTTGTCGCGCTCGGCGCGTTCACGGGCGAGATTGCGGGTAATTTCGGCAATCTCGGCTTCACGCGCCTTGTCGATGAGCGCGATCTCGCGATCGCGGCGCTCCTGCTCCAGCGCCAGTTCCTTCTGCACCTGTGCGATCTCGCGGCGCTTGGCCTCGGCCGTAAAGGCGATATCGCGCTCGGTACGCAGCTGTTCCAGCGCCTTTTCATTTTCAAGTTCGCGCTGCTCCACCGCCAGGCGCTGATCGAGCACAAACGTCTGTTTCTCACGCAGCTGCTTGGCCTGCTCGTTGGCGATTTCCTTGTCCTGGCTGGCGCGCGCAACTGCTTCCTGGCGCTCGATTTCCAGCAATTCGAGCTGCGTGGTCAGATCCTTGTTGCGGATCGCAACCGTGGTCTGCTTCTCGGTGGTGTGGACCTTGCGCCGCGCTTCCGAAGTAATCTCGGTAATGACCTTGAGACCTTCGGCGTCGAACACGTTGTCGGACCGGAAGTACTCCTTGGTCGACTGTTCCAGCGAAACGATGGTGATTTCTTCGAGCATCAAACCATTGGCGGTAAAGCTTTCGCTGACGCTCTCCTTTATTTCCTTCGCAAAGGCGTCGCGGTTCTCGTGCAACTGCTTGAGCGTCTTGGTGGCGGCGAAACTGCGGATCGCACCGACGACCTTTGCTTCCAGCAAACTGCGCACCTTGTCGGCGTCGAACGTCTTCTCGCCGAGCGTACGACTCGCGTTAAGGACGGCTTGCTCGGTGTGGCCGACGTGGGCATACAATTCGGTGTTCACATCGATGCGGATATTGTCGGCGGTCAGGACCGCCTGTTCGCGAGCACGGCTGACAGCGAACTTGATGGTTTCGAGCGAGACCCAGGTGATCTCGTGAAACACCGGAAGCACGATGGCTCCTCGGCCCAGGCAGACCTTAGTGCCGAGGAATCCGGTCCGAATGAAGCCCATATTGGAAGGCGCGCGTTTGTAGATCCAGATCGAGATTATGTAGAAAATCGCGATAAGGATGATCGCGGCGATCAGGAGACTGATTACAACTTCAAGCATCGTGCATTCGCCCCTATCGAAGTTCTTGCGTTGTCATTGCCCACGTTCACTTATGCCGCCTGAACGGCACGAAGCGCCAAAGCGCCGGTTTTGCGCTCCCCGAAGTCGAACAGCTTTGGCGTTTTGCGATTGCGCTTCATGCTTTCGCGCAGGTCGTCGGTAGCCCGGTGATCGAGTTCAAGTCGGGGACCGGTGAGCACCACACCATACTGCTCGCGAGCCTTCGCTTCGCTCATCAGCTTGCGCGCAACGTCGTTGCGCGTGCGCATCGGATCGCGCTCGAGAGGATCGCCCCAGCCGCCCCCACCGGCGGTGCGGAAGATCACGCGGTCGCCAGGATAGACGCGCACATTGTCCACTTTGGACGCAAGCGGTTCGCGGGTGCCATCTTTACGGACGAGCCATTTCTCCGAACACGTGGCCGGCCGGCCGCCGAGGATGCCCCAGGGCTGAGACAGGTGCCGGTCGTCGTGGATCGAAACGTCGCCTTCCTCGAGCAAAAGAAAGATCTTCTCAACCCCATTGCCGCCCCGGTGCTTGCCGGCGCCGCCAGTGTCCATGAGCGTCGAGTAACCTTCGACGATCATCGGGTAGTAGGTCTCCAGGTATTCGCTCGGAATGTTCTGAAACAGCGGCCACCATGAATGACCGTCCATGCCGTCGCCGACCGGACGGCCGGGAATTCCGCCATACAGAATTTCCATGAGCTGGAACGGCCGGCCGGACTTGTCGATGCCGGAATAGAGGAAATGCGGGACTCGAACCGTAGCCTGCCGCGGTTGCCATCTCCGGAGCGTTATAACTCAGTGCCCCGCCGAGCACGTCGAATTGCCGTGACAGCGTATGGGTTCGGCAGCCGAGCGAAGCCGGAAAGTTGGGATGTACCAGCGAGCCCTTAGGCAGGGTGACGTGAATGACATCGTAGAAGCCGTCGTTGAACAAGATTTGGGGGTCAAAGACCATGATCATGTAGACCCCGATGAACATCTTGAACATGCCCTCGTGCAGATAGAAGTTGATCGGGCCGGGGGCTTGGACCGACGTCCCGGTCCAGTCGAAATAGGCATTGTCGCCCTCGCGCCAGACCGTGAGCTTCATCTTGAACGGGCCGTTGCCGCGGCCATCGTCGTCGACATAGTCTTCGAACGATTTCGGCTCCTCGGGCAAATTCTTCACGATCAGCTGGCGCATCGCGCGGTTGGTGCGTTCGAGTAGCGCTTCGCACGCCTGCTTGTAGGTTTCGCGGCCGAAGCGGTCGCAAATCTCAATGACCCGCTTCTCGCCGGCGCGGCAGCCGGCGATGATCGCCATGAGATCCGAATAGTTCATCTCCGGCGTGCGGGTGTTGTTCATGATGACGCTGAGGGCGGCCTGATTGACCTCGCCACGCTCATAAAGCTTGATCGGCGGGATGCGGATGCCCTCGCCGAAGATCGAGGCGGCGTCTGTGGGCATGCTACCCGGCACCGCACCGCCGACATCCATCATGTGACCGAACATCGACGTGAAGCCGACCAGGTCGCCTTCGTGAAACACCGGCACCAGCACCATCCAGTCGTTCAGGTGGCTGATCGCGCCGGCGCAGGCATAGGGATCGTTCTGCAGGATGACGTCACCCGGCTCGAGCTCGAACTTGCTCTCCTTGAGCATATTGGAAACGTAGGAGCCGAACTGGCCGACGATCATGCGGCCCTTCACATCGCAAATCATCGGGAATTCGTCATGCTGTTCGCGGATTACCGGCGACATCGCCGAGCGGAACAGCACCGCATCCATTTCATGACGCGCATTGCGCAGCGCATTCTCGATCAAGTCGAGCGAAACCGTGTCGAGCCGGCGACTTTCGGTCGGTCTCGATGACTGGGCCGAGCCAGCGTGAGCAACGCGCCCGCCGCCGTTCGCACCGGCGACCGACGGCCGTGACGCCGGCTGTTCAGCGCGCGCCGCCGACGCCGGCACGCTGCCGAACATCTCGGCGCAGCCGCGCAGCGCCACCTCCGTTGCCCGGCGGAGCGCGGCACCCTCGTCACCGTTGGCGCGCGCCGAACCAAACTGCATCTTGGAGCTGCCGTTCACCGTCAGCTTGCAGAGCACAGTCACGGAGCCGCGTTCGGTCTTGTGCTCGACGACTTCGGACGACCACTGCGACCCGAAGCGTTCGTTGAGAACGCCATAGACGTCGGCGGATTGCGCGGCCGCTTCCGAGGCAAGACTGGCGGATGCCAAATCCGCACTGGTCGTCGGCCGATGCGTCGAGCCGAGCACGCCCAGTTCCTGGGTCTGCGCTGAAAAGATCTTGTCGAACTGCTGCTTGTTCGCCTTGAGCAGGTCGTCAAAGCTCACGGAACTGCTCAGAGGATTAAAATTGCTCATTGCGTTGGTTCTCCGCGGCGCCTCATGACGCCTTGTCGGGCCTGATGAGAATATTCAGATACTCGTCAACCTCGCCGGTATGGTTCGGATGGATGACGGTCGTCGCGTCCATTTGGACGACGATCGCCGGACCACGGACGAGATTGCCGGCACGCAACTTGTTACGGTCATAGATGTTCGCCGAAAGAAAATTGCCGTCGAAGTATGCGCGGTGCTGCTCTACTACCGCGTGAGCCGCATCCGGTCCTTCCTTGTCAAACTTTGGCAGATCCATCTTTTGCACGGCGCCGACGCCGACTGCACGAAGATTGACTAGTTCAACGGGGTGATCGAGCTTGAAGCCGTAGATGCGCTCGTGCGCCAAGCCGAAGCGCGCGGCAAGGTCGTTGAGCGCCCCGCTTCCGATCCGGTCCGGATCGATCTCGAGCGAAAACTCGTAGCCTTGCCGGAAATACCGGACGTCGGCCTCGTAGTTCAGGCGCTGGCGGAACTCGTCGACGCCCTCCTCGCGCAGCCAGGCCCTGGCATCGCGACCCAACCTCGTCAGAATGTCGCCGATTTGGCTCGGATCGGCTTCATCGATGGTGCGCACGAAGGTCTGGGCAAATTCGTTCTTCACGTCGGAATACAGGAAGCCAAGGGCCGACAACACGCCCGGAGTGGGCGGCACGACGGTCGGATAACAGCCGGCCAGAATGGCCATGGCGTTGCCGTGCAGCGGGCCCGCGCCCCCGAAAGCGACCAGGGCAAAGTCCCTGGGGTCGAGACCCTTCTGCACGGTGACGAGCCGCAGCGCTCCGAGCATGTTTTCGTTGACGATATCGAGGATACCCTGTGCCGCCTGATGCAGGTCGAGGCTCAGCGCGCGGGCGATCTTGCCCACCGCCTCCTCGGACGCTTTCGTGTCCAGCATCATGCGCCCGCCGAGCAGGCGCGGTGGGAGACGGCCCAACACGACGTTGGCGTCCGTTACAGTCGGCTGGTCACCCCCTTTGCCGTAGCAGGCGGGGCCCGGCACGGCACCCGCGCTCTGAGGCCCGACACGGAGCGCGCCGGTCATCGGCACATGGGCAATCGAGCCGCCGCCAGCGCCGACGCTGTGAACGTCAACTGAAGGCACCTTGATCGGATAATAGCCGATGGCCGTCTGCCGTGAGATCGTTGGCTTGCCATCCTGAATGAGCGACACGTCAGTCGAGGTGCCGCCCATGTCGAAGCCAAGCGCCTCGGGATAGCCGGCCAGCGAAGCCATGAATGCCGCGCCAGACACGCCACCGGCCGGGCCGGACAGCATCGTGTGCACCGGCGATTGGCTGGCGCGCTCGACGCTCATCAGGCCGCCGTCGGAGCGCACGATATTGACGTTGGGCTGGAACTGGATGCTGCGCAGCTTTTCTTCGAAGCCGTTCAGATAGCGGCGCATGCTGGGGCGAACGTAGGCGTTCATGACGGTGACCAGCGTGCGCTCGTATTCGCGAAATTCCGGCAGGATTTCCGAAGACAGCGACACTGTCATGTCGGGCGCAATTTCCTCGACGATAGCCTTAAGCCGCTGCTCATGTGCCGGATTGGCGTATGAGTGCATCAACGAAACGGTGATGGATTCAGCGCCAAGCTCGATCAGTTCGCGGACCGCTTTGCGGGCCGAGGCTTCGTCGAGCGGCGTGATGACTTCGCCGCGCGCGTTGACGCGTTCGCGGATGCCGCGGGTCAATTCAAGATCGGCCAGCGGATCGGGCTTTTGCATGATGATCCAGCCGGCCAGCGGTCCCGGCGTTTGCGAGCGCGCGAGATGCAGGACTTGTTCGAAATTCTCGGTGACCAGCAAACCGACTTTGGCGCCCTTTTCCTCCAATACGATGTTGGTCGATACCGTCGTGCCGTGAAGGAGTGCGGCAATGTCGGAGGCAGGGACGCCGGTCTCTTCGATCAGTTGCTGGATGCCGTTGAGAATTCCAACCGACTGATCGCTGGGCGTCGACGGCGTTTTCAGAAGCCGCATGGCGCCCGAACGCTCGTCGAACAGAAGCAGGTCCGTAAAGGTCCCACCGACATCAATGCCGAGCCGGCTGCTCATCAAATCCCCTGCGTTGCGCGCCTCGAGGCGAGTTCGCGCCAAGGCTCGAATATGCCCTCTTGTCGTCTCTTCCTAAAACACATCCGCGCCGTCCACGCGCAAAGGAAGGCGCGTTTGTATGCACGCCCATTTTTATGGCAAAGGTCCCGGGGCGCCACAATACTCTTGGAGCCACGGCCCATTGTCAACTCGTTGCGTCGGGAGACTTGGGGAGCTAACACGCTGCCGATATGTGAATTTTGACAACAACCGGGAATGATTTACCATCCCAACAGCGCCCGGACCGAGACAGCGATTATGGCGGACGAAACCACCAAACAGCAGCAATTCTGGATCGGGCTCATTGCCCTCATCATCCTTTTGATTTTCCTTTATTTCTATCGTCCGTTTGAAACCTATTTGGTTGCGCACATCCCCTTCATTCACTTCAACAATGTGATTTTCTGGTTCGCCTCGCTCGTGGGCATCGCGGCTTATGCGTTTGCGCACTGGCAATCCTTCCGCACCGAGATTTTCCGCAACGTCACCGAGCTGAACGTCGATATACTGGTATTTGATACGCTACAGGCGGCCATCCTCGTGGCGGTCATCTTCTGTGCCGGCGGCACGCTCCAGGCCATTGAGGTCCTGAGCGAATACTTCGTCAATCGTGGGCCGATCCTCGACTCCGCCTTTGGCGAGAAGCTGCTGTCGATCTTCCTGCTGGTGGTTTTGGCGGTGATTTTCCTGCTGCTCCATTACGTGGTTCGGGCGCTGCGCACCGGCTGGCGGCCACAAAGCGCACCGCCGCGAGCACGTTGATTTAATTTCTACCGAGGGATGCGCAGCGACCGCCTGCGCGGCGCTTCGCTCAGGCCGTTACGGCCACCGGCGCGTTGACCAGGTCATTGAAAGCTGCAAGCGAGCGCTCGATGCGGGCGCGTTGTAACCCGCGCACAATGAAAATCAGCCGCGAGCGCCGGTCCGAGTCCGGCCATTGTTCAAGATGGCTCGGCGGATGGACGATATGCTGCACTCCGTTGATCAGCACCGGCGTCGGCACGCCCGCCACGTTCAAGAGCCCCTTGAGCCGGAGAATGTCGGGCCCATGCCGGTGCAGCAGCATGCTCGCCCAAACGCCGAACGCGGTCCAATCCAAAGGCCGATTGAAGACCACCGCAAAGGAGGCAACGCCCGCCGTGTGATCCGGCGCGTTGTCCTTTATCTCCTCGGCGATCCAATGCCGGGCCTCGCGAGACTTGCCGTCCACGTCGTAGATGTCGTCAGTGAGAACCTGGTGGACATCGCCGCTGATATCGGCCGATTCCAAAATCTGCGCAGAGCCGTTGAGAGCGCGCAGCCGCGCGCGCAGCGCCCGAATTGACGGCTCATCGGACAAGTCCGTCTTGGTCACCACAAGGCGGTCGGCCATTGAGACCTGTTTGACCGCTTCGACGAATTCGCCGAGTTGCGAAACACCGTTGACGGCATCGACCGTGGTGATGATGCCAGAAAGACGGAAATGATGGCGCAGCACCTGCTCCGACAGCAGCGTGTAGGCGATCGGAGACGGATCGGCCAGTCCCGACGTTTCAATGACAACGCGGCGGAAGTGCGGGACCTCGCCGCGGGTTCGTTGCGACAATAAATTCCGCAACGCCTTTTGCAGATCGCCGCGAACAGCGCAGCACACGCAGCCGTTCTCCAGCAACAGCGTACTCTCCGCCACGGCCTGCAGCAGATGGTGGTCGAGCCCCACCTCGCCGAACTCGTTGACCAGAACGGCGACATCGGCCAGTTGCGGCGCGTGTAAAAGGCGCTGCAGCAGGGTTGTTTTGCCGCTGCCAAGAAAGCCGGTGATGATGTTGACCGGAGTCAACTCGCCGTAGCTTGTCATCTCGCAGGCTCAAGCCTTCGCATTGCCGAGCGCGTTCAGATATCGCTCATCGAGCGGGTCGCATTCCCGGCCGCTGATCCGCTCCGCGGCCGGCCAGACGTCGGCGACGGTGTCGACGATCGCCGTCCGGCCGGTACGGCTGGTCAGCAAATAGGCGTTGCCCGACCAGTCCTTGGCAACAACGCCCTGCGGCTTGAGGACGGCGTTGAGAATGCGGACGCGCGCCTGGCGCTCGCGCAGCCGCGTTTGCGGCTCGATCCGGCCGGCAAAGACTTCGGGAGCACTCGAGCTGTCGCTCCAATGACCCTTGCCGCCGAGTACGCCGCACAAGGCGCACATGACGCGACCCTCAGCGCGCGTACGCCGCCGCGACGGGAGCGCTCTCCCGCGGATAGCGGCGCCGGAAATCGTCGGCGATCTCGTCGAATGTGCAGAACTTCACGCCGGCGTGCTTCGAGAGATAATCATACATCCGCTCCAGCATCAGCAGAACCTGCGGGCGCCCGGACACGTCGGGATGAATGGTCATGGCGAACACTGCGTAGTCGTATTCGCGATAGACCCAATCGAACTGGTCGCACCACAGCTCTTCGATGTCGCGCGGCTTGATGAAGCCGTGGCTGTTCGGCGCGCTCTTGATGAACATCATCGGCGGCAGGTCGTCGAGATACCAGCTGCCGGGGATGTCGATCAGATCGGTCTCCTCGCCGCGCACCAGCGGCTTCATCCAGTCGTTCGGATGCTTGGAGTAATCGATCAAAGTCCAACTGTCCCCTACCCGCACGTAGAACGGGTGGAAGTCGTTGTTCATGAGGCTATGGTCGTACTTGATGCCCTTTTTCAGCAACAGCTGGTTGGTGACGGTGGAAAATTCCCACCACGGCGCGACATAGCCGGTCGGGCGCCGGCCGCTCAGCCGCTCGATCAACTCGATGCACTTGTCCATGACCGCCTCTTCCTGCTCCGGGGTCATGGCGATCGGATTTTCGTGCGAGTAGCCGTGCATGCCGATTTCGTGGCCGGCATCGACCACCATCTTGCATTGCGTCGGAAAGGTTTCGATCGAGTGGCCGGGAATGAACCAGCTGGTCGGTATCCCGAGGCGATCGAACAGTTTGACGAGCCGCGGCACGCCGATTTCACCGGCAAACAGGCCACGGGAGATATCGCAGGGCGAATGCTCGCCGCCATAAGAGCCGAGCCAGCCGGCGACCGCGTCGACGTCGACGCCGATCGCACAGAGTATTTCCTTCTTTCCGCCGGCGCCGGTCCGCGGCATTGAGCGCGCGCTTCGCGCCGCTTCTGCGCCGCGCGACGTTACCAGCGAACGCGGCTGATAGCGCGGACCTGCAGCTGTGCCGTAGCCAGCGCGGCCGGAGCCGAAAGCCGGATGAAAACGATTTTCGTCGGTCATGGGAGCCCCACTCTAACCAGGGTTCGTTGCGCGGTCGTTGTCGGTTCGACCAGCAACGAAACGGAACAAACTGCTGAACAGTCCCACGTTGCTAGCGGACCGGCAAGAGGGCGGCCGTCAACGCTTGTTTGTCATCGCGCTTATTTGTAAGCGGCTGTCGTTGACAAGCAGCCATCGGCAACGCCATCCTCGTTCTTCCTCTTAAGATCTGGAGTGACAGCCATGAGCGACTGGCAGAGCAGTACCCGGGCAGATTACGAGCGTAAGGGCTTCGCTGCCCGATCCGGCTACGGCAAAAGCCCGGTCTTGCTGATCGTCGATTTCATTAACGCCTTTACCGATCCGACAACGCCGCTCGGCGGTGACTTCGCGTGGGAGATCAACGCGACGCGAAAGCTTCTCGAAGCGTTTCGACGCGGCCGGCTGCCGGTCGTCTACACGACAACCGCTTACGCCAAGGATCTGCGTGACGGCGGCGTGTTCGTAAAAAAGGTCCCCTCGCTTGCGATCCTGCAACAAGGCTCGCCTCTGGTCGAAGTCGACCCCAGAATTGAACCGCTGCCAGGCGAGCGGATCATCGAAAAGAAATATGCCAGCGCCTTTTTCGGCACCCATCTGGATGTCGAGCTGCGATCGCTCGGCATCGACACCGTCGTCCTGGCCGGCTGCACGACGAGCGGCTGCATTCGCGCGTCGGCCGTCGATTCCCTTCAGTACGGCTTCCAAACCATCGTCGTGCGCGAGGCGGTCGGCGACCGCGCCGCCGGACCGCATCAGGCAAACCTCTTCGACATGGACGCGAAATACGCCGATGTCGTGTATTTGAAGGACGCCCTCGACTATCTTGGTACGTTCGCCGCACGGGCAGATTTTTCGGCCCATGCGCAAGACGATTTCGACCAGTGGTGGCGACAGGCGCAGCGGGCCTGAGCCTTAGAGATGGCAAACCCGCAACGACCGTCCGAACTATCGTCGGCGTTCGACGACATGCTGGCGAAGACCAAGAAGCGTTTTGACGATCTGTACGTTCGACAGCAGCCGGCAGCGGCGTCCTTTACGGTCGCGCACCCACGGCCTGGCAGTGGCTGGCCGACAGTTCTCGCCGGGACCGCGGCCGCTGCCCAGCTCGATCCCGAGTCACCTGCCGTGCGCCAACTCAACGAACGCTTTGGCGGCGACTGGCGCTTTGAGATTGCCGAACAGCAGCGCGACGGCGATGAAGCAATCGTTCTGGGCAGACTCATTCTCGGAAAAGACGGCGCCGTGCGGACCCAGTTCGGCCGCGCCACGATCGGGGCAAAACCAGTCGCCGGAGCAAGCGGCGGGGTTACGTTTCAGCTTGGCGCCGGCGACGATACCGATGAGCGCGATGCCTTTCGCCGTGCCACCGAAGCGGCGCTGATCAACTGCGTCGAGCTCGGCTAAGAATACGAACCAGCCGAACGCTCCGCTTAGTGCGCGGCCGTTGCGCTGCGCGCTGTTTGTCTCGCGGCTTCGCTCTTCTCGGCGTATTCGCCGCACCAATCGTTACCGAACGTGATCGGCCACGCGCCAACCCCGTTCTCCCGGCGCTCCGGCGGGAATCGCCGGCAGTAGCCGACAGCCTGATCCGAGTCCGGATCGGCCCCTTCCGTGGGATGAAAATGCCACCACCGGCAGCCGGAACAGACGAACTTGGCGGTTACAGCCATCGGCTAACGTTCCTTTTCAATTTAAGGTCGTATTCAATCACTTTTACCTCGATCTGCTCAACTGCAGCCGGGTGCATTCGAACGCGCCTCCAGCGTGAGGCCAGGGGTTGCACATGCTGACCAATGCTGACAATGTTCGCCTCTGAAAATCTGATAACTAAGGCGTTGTGCTCCCGGGTTTGGCACGGCGGCGCGGGGACGACCAGCTATCCATGGCGCGCGTAGGCGTCGACGTCGGCGGCACTAATACGGACCTCGTTCTCGAGGCCGATCACGGCGTGTTCGTGCACAAGGTCGCGAGCACGCCGCACGATCAGTCCGAGGGCGTGCTCAAGGGGCTGCGCGAACTCTGCGAGATCTCCAAGGTCCGCCCCGACGACGTGTCGCTGATCGTGCATGGCACTACGGTCGCGACCAATATCACCATCGAGCATAACGGCGCCGAAGTCGGCATGCTCACGACGCGAAACTTCCGCGACATCCTCCACATCGGCCGACACAAGCGGCCCTACAATTTTTCGCTGCATTTCGAAGTCCCCTGGCAGCAGCGGCCGCTGGTCAAACGGCGCAACCGCGTCGCGGTGACCGAGCGCATTCTGCCGCCAGACGGCACGGTCGAAACCGCTCTGGACGAGAAGGAAGTCGCCGAGGCGATCCGGCTGTTCAAGCGCCGCGGCATCAAATCCGTGGTCATCGGCTTTCTGTTTTCGTTTCTCAACGACGCGCACGAACGGCGGGCCGCGGAAATCGTTCGCGCCGAAATGCCGGACGCGTACATCTGCACGTCGTCGGAAGTCGCCAATGTCATCCGCGAATACGAACGGTTCTCGACCGCGGCCATGAACGGCTTTGTCGGACCCAAGACTTCGCTCTATCTCAACAACTTGCAGAACAAGCTGAGCCAAAACGGGTTCCGGGCCAATCTGCGCGTCATTCAATCGAACGGCGGGATCGCCACTGTTGAGACTTGTTCACAGAAAGCGGTCGGCATCCTGATGTCGGGTCCCGCGGGCGGCGTGATCGGCGGCCGGGCCGAAGGCTTAATGTGCGGCCGCTCCAACCTCATCACCGTCGATATCGGCGGGACATCAGCCGACATCAGCACCATCCCCGACGGGCGCATCAAGATCATGAATGCGCGCGACTCCTACGTGAACGGCCATCCCATTCTGGTGCCAATGATCGATCTTGTTTCCATCGGCGCCGGCGGCGGCTCGATCGCGTATATCAATTCCGCCGGCGGTTTCCATGTCGGGCCGCGCTCGGCTGGTGCCGAACCGGGCCCTGCCTGTTACGGCCGAGGCGGCGAAGAGCCGACGGTCACGGACGCCCAAGTGGTTCTTGGACGCCTCGACGCCGACAAGATGCTGGGCGGCGATCTGCCGCTCAACCCCGACTTCGCGCACAAAGCGGTCGAAGCGAAGGTGGCAAAGCCGCTCGGCCTATCCATTACCGACGCCGCGCTTGGCATCATCAAGGTCATCAACTCGAACATGGCTTTGGCAATCCGCTCCAATTCCGTCGCGCGCGGCATCGACCCGCGGGAATTCGCGCTGGTGCCGTTCGGCGGTGCCGGCCCCTTGCACGGGGTCGCGCTGGCCGAAGCGATTGCGGCGAAAGAGATCATCGTGCCGGTCGCTCCGGGCATTACCGCAGCGATGGGGCTGCTGCAGACCGACATGCAATATGAGCATGCGCGGTCCTTGATTGTTTCCTTGAAACATGCCGATCAGGCCGCCCTCACCCGCATCAACACCGTGATCGACGAGCTGGTTGATCGGTGCCGGCGCGATCTGGCGAAGGACGGTGTGCCGCCGGAACGGCATAAATTTCAAAAGCTCGCGGAATGCCGGTATCACGGACAGGGCTTCGAGCTGCGTGCGCAGCTTCCCGACGGCAAAGTGACTGCCGCCAATCTTGGCGAAATAGTTGCCGCCTTTCACCAGCAGCACCGGCTCGACTACGGCTATCACTTCGAGGACGGCGAGGTCGAATTGATAACGATCCGGGTGATCGGCCGCGAAGATGTCGTGCCGCTCAAGGTCGCCCGGATCGAGAAGGCCAACGGCCACAACATATCAGATGCGCTGCTCTACAGCCGTCAGACCACGTTCGATGACGGCAAGACCGTCGAGACGCCGCGCTACAACCGCGATCGTCTCAAAGCCGGACATCGGATCGCGGGGCCAGCGATCCTGATCCAGCACAACTCTACGACATTGCTGCCGCCCGGATACGTCGCCGAGGTGGCCGAATTCGGCAATCTGCACGTCCATCGCGGCTGAAAGCGAGCGTCATGTCCGGACAGACCATCGATCCGATTACGCTGCAGGTGATCAACGGCGCTTTGCAGACCATCGCGGAAGAAATGGGTCATGTGCTGTACCGCATGTCGTTTTCCTCCATCATCCGCGAATCACAGGATCTCGGCGCCGGACTATTCGACACCGATTTCAACACGCTGTGCGAATCGGAATCGACTCCGCTGCACATCGGCTCGCTGCCCGGCTATCTCGCGGGCATTCGCGACACCTTGCAGGATGGCGAATGGCACGACGGCGATGTCGTCATTCACAATCATCCCTATCACGGTTCGAGCCATTCGCCCGATATCGCGGTCGTCGTTCCCGTGTTTCACGAAGGCACACTGGTTGGATACTCGGCAAACACCGCCCACCACGTCGACATCGGCGCGGCGACGCCGGGATTGATCATCGACATCCCCGACGTCTTCGCCGAGGGCATGCTGTTTGCCGGCACCAAGCTCTACGAGCGCGGCAAACGCAATGAGGCGGTGTGGGAATTCATCCGCTGTAACAGCCGCGCGGCCCGCCAGTTGCAGGACGACCTTGATGCCCAGATCGCTTCGGCCCGGCTCGGCGCCAAGCGGTTTGTCGAGCTCATGGACCGCTATGGGCGACAACTCGTGCTCGACGCGACGCAGCAATTGATGGACTACACCGAACGCGTGTTGCGCCAGCGTATCGCCAAGATTCCAGACGGCGAGTATCGCGCCGAAGGGTTCCTCGACGACGACGGCAGGAACCGCGATGTCCGCCTCCCTATCAAGGTGTGCGTCCGCGTTACCGGCGACGACATCGAGATCGACCTTACCGGCTCGTCGAAGCAGGTCGAGACCGCATTCAACGTGCCGTTCGAAGGCTCGACCAAGGTCGCCTGCTTCTGTGCCGTCCGCTCGCTGCTGCTCGACGCCGTCACCTCGGACGTGAAGGTCCCCTCCAATCAAGGATCGTTCCGTCCGGTGAAAGTCACCGCTCCCAAAGGTTCGATCTATAATCCGATTTACCCGGCCGCCGCCGAGGCGCGCTTTGCCCAATGCAATCGGGTGATCGATCTGATCTACAAGGCGCTGGCGCCGGTGTTGCCAAACGACATCATCGCCGGAAGCTCCGCAAGCCTGTCGTTCTGCTCATACGCCGGTATTCGCCCCTCGGGCGATTATTGGGTGTTCCTTGAAGTCAATGAAGGCTCGTACGGCGGCCGCCCTCGCGCAGACGGACCGGACAGCATCGATAATCTGATGGCCAACACGCGGAACAACCCCATCGAAGATCTGGCGATGCATCTGCCGATGATTTGCGACCGCTACGAATTGCGCGACGACGTCATGCCGGGCGCGGGCCGATTTCGTGGCGGCATCGGGGTGGTGAAGGCCCAGCGGGTTCTGACCGACGCGTTCATCACCCACGAGAACGAGCGGCACTACGACGTGCCGTGGGGCATCTTTGGCGGCGATCCCGGACAGGTCGGGAAAGTCGACATCTACAACGTAGCCCGTCCTAACGATATCAAGCACATGCCGGCCAAGTTCTCCGGAATGCGTGTGGCGGCCGGCGATGTGCATGTCTTCTACGGTCCTTGCGGGGGCGGTTATGGCGATCCGCTGGAACGTCCGGCCGGCAAAGTGCTCGAAGACGTGCTCGACGGCTTCTGCACCGCCGAACACGCCAAACTCGCCTACGGCGTGATTGTCGATCCAGTTGTCGAAACCGTGGACGAGGCGGCGACCAGGGCATTGCGTGAGCGCATGCGCGGGGCTCCGCGATCAAAGCCGACGGCATCCGCCGAGCCGCCGCGGCTGCGAGCGCCGGAGCAGGCACGCGCACCCGCCGGCAACGGCGCCAGAGCTCCCGGCCCGCAACCGATCCACGCCGCCGCTTCTGCGCAGCCGACGCCGCAGCCGACCGCCGCTGGCCGGGCGCTGAGCGAAGCCTTGCGCAGCCTCCGCAACGCCTACGGCGATGGCTGGAGCTTCGAGATCGTGCGGCACAACGCCTACGGCGATAAGATTGAGGTCGTCGGCCAGTTGCGCGCCAATGGTTCGACCGTGCGCGAAACTGCGGTGGCCCCGAGCGTCCAGGGCCGCTCGCGCGGCGAACTTTTGCAGCAGGCGGCCAACGACAGCCTTCGCAAATGCGCCGAGACGCTGATGCGAAACGGACGATAGCGCCGATCATGCAGCCACGATTAGCAGAAGGTCAGGCCGTCTTTGGAACAGCGAAGCACCATCTTCGTCGAGGCGATGATCGTCATCGCCGTGGTCGGCGTGCTGGCGTTTTTGATTGGTCTTTTGGTGCGCGCGCCGCAGCGGCAGCAGGCAGGCGTCAGCGCCGCCGGGCCAGGCGTCGCCATCGCCGCGATGGTACGAAATCACGCTCGCGATCATTCTGCTGGCGGCCATCGCCGCGTTCGCGATCTGGATCATTTCCACCGGCAAACCGTGGGTCTGGGGCGAAAGCATTGAGAATTGGCAGACCGACACCCGCACGATCGTCTTCGCCGCGATCATGGTTGCGCTCGGCGTTATCGGTCTTGGTGTCTCGCTGGTTTATGCGCTGGTCCAGGCCGCACCGGGCCCGGCGGTGCGCCGTCCGATAGCGGCAAGCACGGAAGCGGCGGCTCCCGGCGCGGTACCGGTACCGACGCCATCGCCGTTGCGGATCCTCGGCTTACTGCTCTTGGTCGTGGCAATCATCCTGTTGTGCTGGATTGCTCTGCCTTACGCGCAGCAGCACGCACTGATCGTTCAGCTCATTTATCCGGCCAGCCTCGGGCTTTCACTGGTGCTGCTCTTCGACAAAGCTACCCGGACCTGGGGCATCAAAGGCGGCGCCGAGACTTTCCGCGAGTGGCTGTTCTGCGATCTGCTGGTATTTCTGCTGGTGCTCGCCTTCCTTCACCTGCGCGGGCTAGCCAAGCCCGAGACCTATACCGTCAGCTTCTGGGACCTTCTTAACGTCATGCTGTTCTTTGCCGCGCTCTGGATCGTGGACCGCACCACTGCGCGCGGCCGCTTTCTGTTTGCCTACGGCTATCTGGTCGTGCTGCCGCTGTTGCTGCTGATCTGGGACGCGGTCCTCGGGGTACCGGCACCGGCGTCGTGGTGGGCGTCGATCTGGCCGTTTCTTATCGTCGCCGCCGTTTTCTTCGTACTGGAGGTCGTCACGCTGACCACGTCGGACGGCGAACGGCAGACGCTGCCGGCGGTAAAGGATGGGCTGTTCGTCGTGATCTATGCCGTGCTGCTGATCGTTGCGGTAAAATCCTATGCTTGAGGACGCTTCAATGCGCGCTACACGTGCAACCTCTTGCCGATGGCTGCGGGGCATGCTCCAGTTGGGCGCCGGGGCAAATCCGCTTTTAGAGTTGGGGGCTTGATCGACAATGGCGGGGTGGCGACTGTTTTGGGCGCTTGTGGGCTATGTGGCCTTCATCGTTATTCTGATCTTTCTGTACTTTTATAAGCCGTTTGAGGAGTTCTTCACTCTGGTCATAAACGGGCTGGGGTACGACAACGCAATGTTCTGGGTCGTGCTGCTCGCGGCTATTATCGGCTTCTGCGGCTATCACTGGCGGGCGTATCGGCTTTATATCGTGCAGCGGCACAGCGTTGACGGAATGGTGCTGGCGTCGCTCCGGGGCTCCGCCTTCATCGCCATTCTGTTTTGCGCCGGCGCTACCGCCCAATCGCTGCAAATTCTTTGCGTCTATCTGCTGCAGCCAGGCTACTCGCTCGGATCCGAGTTCGGTTCGCGCCTCGGCGCGGTGGCCGCGCTGGTCGTCCTGACCGTTATCTTCTGCCTGATTTATTGGGTGCTCAAAGTGATCCGGCAGGCGGCCACGGCCTAGCGTTGTGCCCGCGCTTTAGCGCGATCGCCGATACAGGATCGTATAAATCACAACAAACAATGCGATCATCAGCAGCGAAAATATCGTCGATGCGGTGCCGAGCGCAAAGATCGTCGGCTGTACCCGCTGCGTCATCGCGGCATTGATGTCGAGCGGCAACGTGTTTTGCGCCCCGGCGAGCAGCGTGGTGCGGGCAAACTCATCGTAGGACAGCGTAAAGCCGAACAGCCCGGCCGCGACGATGCCGGGCGTGATCAATGGCAGCGTGATCTCTCTAAAAACCGTCCACTCGTCGGCGCCCATGTCGCGCGCGGCTTCCTCAAGACGCGCGTCGAACCGGTTGAACACCGCCATCATGACGAGGAACCCGAATGGCAGCGTCCAGACCACGTGCACGCCAAGGGCCGAGTACCACCACGCCGGCGACATCCCGACGACGCGCAGCAAAGATGCCAAGCCGAGACTGAGCAGAACGCCCGGCACCATCAGACCCGACATCACCGCGTAGAATAGAACTCCCGATCCTCTGAATTTCTTCCGAAACGCCATCGCCAGCATGGTTGAAAAGATGGCGGTAATCACCATGACGATCAAGGCAAGAATCAGCGAGCGTACCAGCGAACTCTTGATGTCGCCGACGGCTGACGGCCCGGTCAGCTTTTCCCACCAATAAAAACTGAGTCCGCGCATCGGAAACGTCACGCCGCCACGCCGTCCCTGGAAGGACAGCGTGAACATTGCGAACATCGGACCGTAAACAAAGACCAGGAAGATCGCGTAGTAAACGCTGTACCCGAACTTGACGCGGGCTTTGCGGCGATGTTCCGGCGTAGAGCGGGCCACGCTAAAGCTCCTTGCGGATATCGACCACCCGCAGGATAACGATCACGCCGATCATCATCGCCAGCATCAGCATGAAAGCATTGACAGCGGCGAACGGATAATTCGCAATGGCGTAATAGTTCAGGATCACGGTGCCGGTCGTCGAGGTCTTGCCGCCATAAACCACCACCGCCGTGGCGAATTCTCCCATCAGCATGACGAACACGAAGATCATGCCGATGGCGACGCCCGGCAGCGACAGCGGCGCAATGATCTCGCGGAAAATCTGAAACGGTGTCGCGCCCATGTCGCGGGCCGCCTCAAGCAAAGTGCGATCGATCTTGGCGAGCGAGAAGAAGATCGGACCAACTGCCAGCACGACATACAGCTGAACCAGCGCCATCGTGTAGCTAAACTCGGAATAGAGAAAGAAGCTTACCGGCTCGTCGATAGCGCCGATGTCCATCAGAAACTCGTTGATCAGCCCGTGGCGGCCGAGCATCGGTAGCCAGGCGACGGCTCGAATGAGGTAACTGGTCCAGAACGGCACCATCACCAGCAGGAACAGGGAAAGCTGCCATTTGAAGTCCTCAACCTGCATCGACAGGAAATAGGCCATCGGATAGGCGAGGATCAGGCAGATCGCCATCACCGTGATGGTGAAGCGGAAAGTGGTCCACAGCGTGCGGATGAAGATCGAAGGCGTCAGGAAATCGGAATGCTTCGGATCGAAGAAACCTTCCGTGACGAAGAACGCCTTGATAGTGATCCAGCGTGAAAGCCGGCGTCATGCCATGGCCGGTGGTCTTCCAGAAGCTGAAGATGAAGATTGAAACTAGCGGCAGAAACAGAAAAACGACAAGCCAGATCGTGGCCGGCGCGATCAGAAGGGGCACCGGAAAGCTTGGCTCCCGGCTATACTTTCGCTGAGCTTGGTCGGCCACCGGCGCGCCGCCGATCAGCCCCCGCGGCGCGGTGTCGCCATTGCTCAGCCGTGCGTAATTTTCGACCGTCGTCACAACTGAACCTTACGCAAAAGTGCCGCCCGACGCAAAAGTGCCGCCGGCTTTTTGGGCCGGCGGCATCGTTTCGTCAGCATTACAAACGATTTGCGCGGCTTACGCGGTGAGGAACTCCGTCCACCGTCTTCACCAGGTAGTCGTTCTCCTGCATGATCGAATTCCAGACGTTGATCTTGGAGTAACGGTGCCAGTACGAACCGCCCGACCGAACGTCGCCTTTCTTGATGATGACGGTGCCGAACGGATCCGACAGATCCTTCGCCGCCGGCTTGCCTTCGTACCAATAATCCCACTCCGCAGTCTCGAGATACTTCTTCGCGTTATCTGGGATCGAGTGATAGTAGCCTTGGCGCGCGACGAACGCACCCGCCCAACCGGAGAGCCACCAGTTGATGTACTCATAGGCCTGGTCGAGCTGCTTGCCCTTGACCTTCGCGGAGATCGCAAGGCCGCCGTGCCAGCCGCGCATGCCCTCCTTCGGGAAGGCATAGACGCACGGCACGCCCTCGGCCTGGATCGCCGCAACGGCCGGCGACCACATGCTCTCCAGCGCCACTTCGCCGTTGACCATGAGGTTGACCGATTGGCCGAAGTTTTCCCAGAAGGCGCGGAAGTGCCCGGCCTTCTTGAGCGGGATGAGATAATCGATCAGAAAATCGATCTCGGCTTTGGTCATGTTGCCTTTGTCTGCGAACTTCTTCAGACCGAGCGCCTCGATCGCTAACGCCGCATCCATCACGCCGATCTGTGGCACGTTCAGCAGCGCTACCCTGCCCTTGAAATCCTTGTTAAGTAGTTCACCCCAGCTTTCGATGGCTCGGCCGGTCGCCTTCGGGTTGTAACCCATGGAATCCGCATTGTGCCATGCCGGGCACATGATGATGTACTGAGACGGGCCCTTGACGATTTTGCCGTCGGCGTCACACCACATCAGCCGGAACGGCGCATCGCCCTGTCCTTCACTCAATTCCGGCGTGAGCTTCCCGGTCTTGGTTAGATTGGTGACCTTGTCCCATTCCTTGATCTTCTTGGTGTCGAGGGGCTGCCACACTTTCGCGGGAGCCATCACCCGCATGTCGTTGTAGTACCCCTCGGCGATTTCGTA
This sequence comes from uncultured Alphaproteobacteria bacterium, assembly GCA_963826945.1. Classification (GTDB taxonomy): domain Bacteria; phylum Pseudomonadota; class Alphaproteobacteria; order Rhizobiales; family Xanthobacteraceae; genus BOG-931. The sequence continues at coordinate 115,854 of CAWGYY010000007.1, forward strand.
CTGATCGTTCTGGTTCAGCATTTTGCCGAACATTTCGCCATAGCCCATCGCCTGACCGGCGACCGGGAAACCGAGATCCTTCGATCGCTTGACCTTGGATTTCGTTGATCTCGCTGACGCCGAGACCGATGCTTCGCAAGCCGTCCGCCGCCTCGGCGATCCGGAAGTTCGTGCTAGCCAAAGCTCCAGCCGCCACGCCGGCCGCCGTGGTTTTCAGCAACGATCTGCGTGACAACATTCCCTGCCGAACACTTCCTGGGCCTTCGTACGCCATGCCCCTCTCCTCTGTTTGAAGAAGCCAAAAGTCGCTTTGTGTATTGAAGCCCGGTTGCGGCGTTCAGCCAAAGCTCTGGTGCGCCGCTTCAATATTATCCAATGATACATCAGGGCCGGGGCCTGTCAAACCACCATTGTGCCGCCGTAAATTGAAGCCGCAGATTGCATCGGCCATAAACACTATCTGATATGGAGACTTGATGAGGTCACTTTCGCACGCAGTCACCGCTATGTCCTCCGTCACGCGGCGAGGTAATTGACAGTCTCGCCGGGAGACGAGGATCAGGTGTCAGGCGGGGTCCGCGCTTCCAATAACGCTATCGTCCTTGCGCTGGACGAGACCGTGGCCGAGTGAGGATTTAGTTTAACTCTGGCGCCCCAGGCCCGGCGAAAAGGATGCCGGCCGCCACAGCTGATTGCGCCGGCTCACCAGCAAATGCCCATAAGTTTGAGCGAAACGCTGCCAGGCGGGATCGGCCAACAGCTTGGTATGACGGGCCTCACGATCGGCCGCATTGGTAAACAGCCAGAGATGACTCACCTCGTCCATCCCGCCGACCTCGGCTTGCAGGAATGCGATCATATGTCCGAGATTGGCCTGAATGATCGCGGCGCCTTCCTGCTCGTAAGCGGCAACGAGGGCGGTCGCCTTGCCGGGATGCAGCACGTAAGTGATCTGCTCGATCAGCACGTTACGCCGTCGCCTTCGCCAGTTCCGGCGTGCGGTGCTTGGTGATCTTCATCCAGACATGTTCGCCGGAAGTGGTCCGTCCATAGCGCGGCGGCCGTTCGGCACTGCTGCAGGTCGGCAGGCATTCAATCACGGCGTCGTAATTCGGTTGATGAAAGAACGCCATCGACAGCCGGCGGCTACCCAAAGCCTTGTCGCGCGGCGGATTGACAACACGATGCAGCGTCGAGACCCACCGATCATTGGTCCACTCGGCCATCAGGTCGCCGAGGTTGACGACGAATGTTCCGGGCAAGGTCGGCACGTCGATCCAGGCGCCCTCCTTGCTCAGCACCTGAAGGCCGCCCGGTGCGTTGTCGGGTTTCAAGATGGTTAGGCTGCCGTAATCGGTATGCGCCCCGGCCCGCAGCTGACCGGGCAGCGGCTCCTTCGGCTGCTCGGGATAATGCAACACGCTGAAATTGGTGATGTGGCGATCGACCTTGTCGTCGAAGAAGTGCTTATCCATGCCCAAACCGACCGCAAAAATACGCATCAGTTCGGTCGCCACCCGCTCCATGTGGTGATAATAGGCCTCCCACACCGGACGAAAGTTCGCCGGCTGTTTCCGGCCAGAAGTTCGGGGCGAAGAATTTTCCCGGCTTGGCGGCGCGGTGATAGTCATCGTCGGGTGCGTCGGTCGGCCCGATCGAGAACGATTCCTTGAAGTCGGGCGGCGATTCTTCGTCCAGCGAATAGGACAGCGCTTCGCTTCCGAGCGAGATATAGCCGCGATAACGATCCGGCGGCATGCGCAGCTTCAGCTTTTCCTCCAGCGGCCGGTCGAAATAAGCGCGCGATACGCTGCGCATGTCTTCGATCAGGCTGTCAGGCACGCCATGTCCGGAAATAATCAGAAAGCCGAGCGATGAACAGGCGCGGTCGACCTCGCGCGCCACCGTTTCCTGGTCTTTTGCGGTGCCGTTCAGAAACGGGCCAATGTCGATCACTGGAATGCTGTTCATCTCACCAACTCCGATCGCATGACCAAAAGGCAGCTAACTTGATTGGCATGTTTGGCTGCAGTGTCGACATCGACAGTACCATGAAGCGTCCGGTCCAGGGCTCCAAACAGCCCGAATCCGCCGGCCGTATGAGCACTCTCGCTCGGCCGCTGTTTTTGCTGCGGCTCATGCCGCCGTCCGATTTGTTTGTTATTGAGGCCGTGCGTCGATCGCCAAGCCTCTTGTGCGCCCGCCGCTATTTGCGAATGATACATCAGGACCGAGACCTGTCAAACCGCCGAGGGAGCGCAACGTGAGTGTACTGATCAAGAACGGGCGGATCGTAACTGCAGTCGACGACTACCGCGCCGACATCTTCATCAACGGCTCGCAAGTGGCTCTCATCGGCAAGGACCTCGTGATTGACGGCCGACAAGCAGATCGACGCGACCGGCAAATTGGTTATCCCCGGCGGCATCGATCCGCATACGCATCTTGAGTTGCCGTTCGGCGGCACGACAACGTCCGATACGTTCGAAACCGGCACCCGCGCGGCGGCTTATGGCGGCACCACCTGCATCATCGATTTCGCTGTGCAAACGCGCGGGACGTCGACCTTGAAGGCACTCGACGACTGGCACGCCAAGGCCCAGAGCAAAACCGCGATCGATTACGCCTTCCACATGATCGTAACCGACATGCCGCAAGAGCGGATCGGCGAGATGCGCAGCCTCGCCGACAACGGCATCACCAGCTACAAATTATTCATGGCCTACCCGGGTGGATTCCTCTCCGACGACGGCACGATCTTTCGCGCCATGCGCAAAGCCGGAGAGGACGGCACGCTGGTCTGCATGCACGCCGAGAACGGCATCGTCATCGACGAGTTGGTGAAGATCGCGCTCGCGGAACGCAAGGTCGAGCCGAAATATCACGCGTTAACCCGACCGACGCGACTGGAAGCGGAAGGCGTGCATCGCGCCCTGGCGATCGCCGAGGTCGCGCGCGCGCCGGTCTATATCGTGCATTTGAGTTGTTACGATGCGTTGCACGAGCTGCGCCTGGCCCAGGCGCGCGGCGTGATGGCGCACGCCGAGACCTGTCCGCAGTATTTGCTGCTCGACGTCGATCGCTATGACGAGCCGGGTTTTGACGGCGCCAAGTATGTTTTGACGCCGCCGCTGCGCGAGAAGTGGAACCATGATGAGCTGTGGGGCGGACTGCGCGCACACGCGCTCGACGTCATCTCGACCGATCACTGCCCGTTCTGCCTCAAGGAGCAGAAGGAACTCGGGCGCAACGACTTCAGCAAAATTCCCAATGGCGGTCCCGGCATCGAGAGCCGCATGAGCCTGATCTATCATTACGGCGTGAGCAAGGGACACATCTCGCTCAATCGGTTTGTCGAACTGACGTCGACGGCGCCGGCAAAGATCTTTGGCCTGTTTCCAAAAAAAGGCACGATCGCGGTCGGCAGCGACGCCGATATTGTGATCTTCGATCCGGCCCGTGAAGAGACCATCAGCGCGTTCAATGCGCACACGCATCACATGAATATCGACTACAGCGCCTACGAAGGTTTCAAGGTCAAGGGTTACACCGAGACTGTGCTGTCGCGCGGCAAGGTGGTGATTGAGAAAGGCGAATATGTCGGCCGCGCCGGTGATGGCGCTTTCGTCAAGCGGGGCGCGTATGGCGGACAGTATGCAAACACTCACGCCAATATGGTGCGCGACGTGCTGGCGCCGCGCGCTGCTCTTGGTTCGCCGGGGCGTCGGCTGTCCTGAGGTCCGTTAAAAGATGACGGCGGAAACGGTCGCGAAGACCAGGCTCACCTCTGACCCGGTGACACCGGCACAATTGCGCGCCGACATTGCGCGGTTGTTCGAAACACTCGCAGCCGGCGGTTTCGGCATCGTGCCGCTCGATGTCGCCTACGCCGTGGTTGCGACCACCGCCGGCGGCATTCGAAGTATCTTCGAAACCAAGCGGCGCTCCTACGACAAACCTTCCGGCATGTTCGGCAATTGGCGCCTGAGCCGCGAAATCCATCTCATGGACGAGAAGCGGCACGCCATGGTGCGCGAGATCATCGAGGATGAGCGGCTCCCGTTTTCAGTGGTGGCGCCGTTTCGCGCCGACCATCCTCTCTTTGCCGCGGTTGACCCGTTCGTGATGAAGAACTCGTCCAAGGGCGGCACGCTCGACATGTTGCTCAATGCCGGCCAATTTCACGACGCCATAGCCGAAGGCTCGGTCGCCCGCGGCACCGCCGTGTTCGGTTCGTCCGCCAATTTATCGCTCTCCGGCAGTAAGTATCGCTACGAAGATATCGAGCCGGCCATTCGCGATGCCGCTGCCGTCTCATTCAACTACGGCCAGTCGAAATACGCGCATCCGGATGGACTATCCAGCACCATCATCGACTTCACCAACTTTACCGTGGTGCGCGTCGGCCATTGTTTTGATCAATTGGCGCGCGCTTTCGCGATCCGTTTCGGCGTAACGCTGAAAGTCTGATCGCTTGGAGACTGGAATGAGCGATCCTTACAGGGACATTGGCTTCGACGCCAACCGGATCGGCTTCGGCAGGCGCGCCGGTATTGTCGTGGTCGACTTTCAGAAGGGGTTTACCGAAAGCCGCTTCAAGCTTGGCGGCAGTCCCATGGTGGAACGCGCGGTCAACAATACCGCAAAGCTGGTCGCGGCGGCGCGCAAGGCAGGGCTGCCGGTCGCATGCTGCTACACCGCCTACTCAAGCGCACGCGATGCCCCGTTGTGGAAGATCCCGACCGTCGTCAACGAATTCCACCACGGCCATCCCTGCACCGAGCTCGACGAGCGCATCTATGACCGCGCCTACGACATGGTGGTGTGCAAGACTGCGGCGTCGATCTTTTTCAATACGCCGGTTGCGTCCTATTTCATCAAGGATGGCGTCGACACGGTGATTGTTTCCGGATGCAACACCTCCGGATGCGTGCGCGCGAGCATTACCGATGCCTTTTCCTACGGCTTTCGCGTCATCGTACCGGAGCCGTGCTGCGGCGACGTCGACGAAGGCCCGCATCGCGACAATTTGCGAGACGTGCAGCGCCGCTATGCCGATGTGGTGAGCCTGGAGGAAGTGCTCGCTTACATCGAGACTTCGGGACGGCGGAATAACTAAGCGTGCGAGAAACAGGGCATTTTCAGCCAGCGACCAATGCAAATCGACGCTGATTGACAATGGTACTTCACCAAATGAAACGCCCGGTCCTGAAGCGATGACGTCCCAGATTTGCTTTGGGAAAACACAGATCACGAACTCGCAAGTCCCTTGGGTCAGACCTTGGGTCAAACTGCGATATCGCCAGACGTCTGCGCAACTTCCGCCTACTCCCAATTTCCGACATATCGCTGCGTCGCAATAAGTGACGTGCCGGGCCAAAGCAAACATCACCGCGTCGCGCAACCCTTGCGCAAAACTTCCAAAGGGAGCACGATTTTAGTAGGTGTCGCGGCGTTCAGGCAAAAGCCAAGCGCGCGGTCGGCGTCAAAAGCGGAATACCGCGTTCCAACAAAGCACAGGGAGGGGTCGTCATGTCCAAGCATTGGACTGGTTCATTGGCACTCGTCGGCGTGTTGGCAATAATTTCAGCCGCCGCGGCGGAAAAGCATTATGGTCCGGGGGTCAGTGACACCGAGATCAAGATCGGGCAGACTTCGGCCTACAGCGGGCCAGCGTCGGCCTACGGCACCCTGCTGAGCAAGACACAAGTCGCCTACGTCCGTATGATCAACGATCGCGGCGGTATCAACGGGCGGAAGGTCACGCTGATTTCTCTCGATGACGGTTATAGCCCGCCGAAGACGATTGAGCAGACCCGCAGACTTGTGGAACAAGATAATGTCTTAGGTATTTTTGACAGTCTTGGAACGGCACCAAATGCCGCAATCCAAGAATACCTCAATGAACAACACGTTCCGCACTTCGCCATTTCAGGCGCGAGCAGATTCAATGATCCCGCGCGCTATCCATGGACGATGGGGGTCATCGCAAGCTATGAAACCGAAGGGCGCATCTACGCGAAGTATATTCTGCAGAACATCAAGGACGCGAAAATCGGCGTGCTTTACCAGAACGACGATCTCGGCAAGGACTATCTTAAAGGAATGCAGAACGGTCTTGGTGATCGCGCGCAGAGCATGATTGTCAAGGCGGTTTCCTTTGAGCTGACTGACCCCACCATCGATTCACAGATGATTACGTTAAAGGCGAGCGGCGCCAATGTTTTCTTCCACGCCAGCTCTCCAAAGTTTGCTGCTCAGGCCATTCGTAAGGCGTTTGAGCTGGATTGGCGGCCGACATATTTTCTTTCGCTCACTGGCAATTCCATCCCCGCGGCGCTCGCGCCCGCCGGGGTTGAGAAGTCAATTGGTATTATTTCCGCGAGTCCAAACAAGGATCCCAGTGATCCGATGTGGGCAAACGACAAAGGCATGCAAGACTATTTAGCGTTCGTGAAGACCTATATTCCAGACAAGGATCCGAGCGACCTCCTCATGTCGGGCGGATACAATCTGGCGCAAATCATGTTGTATATCCTCGAACGATGCGGCGACAATCTCACGCGTGAAAACGTCATGTATCAGGCAACGCACATGCAAGGCGTGGATTTTCCAATGCTGTTGCCGGGTATCAAGGTGAGTACCAGCCCAACTAACTATCGGGGCTACAACCAGTTGCAGCTCGAGAAGTTCGACGGTAAGCGATGGGCGCCGTTCGGAGAGGTTATCGGCGAATAAGATGATCCACGCTTCTTTTGTTAGGGCGCGTACCCATAAATCGAGCTTGATTGGCTCGGCTTACCCGACGTGCGCTGTGGCCCGGTAGCGACCGAATTCTACAGCGCAGCGAAATGTCGCGATGGGTCGATGCTGTCGAAAAAGGCTTGAGAACTTTGGCGAACAGTGATTCCGGTGATTCATGATCTGAGCCTTGGAGGCTGCGATGATGGGTCGGCGGTGGGGCAATCAAGCAAGCCTGTTCTATCAGTTCCGGCTCGACGATCGGGTGCCGAAGGATCACCTGCTCAGACGTATCGATGGTTTTGTCACGACGGCCCTTGCGGATATCCACGGGCGACTGAGGCCTTCCTACAGTGAGATCGGCCGGCCATCGATTGATCCCGAGCTGCTGATCCGGATGTTGATTATTGGCTACTGCTTTGGTCTTCGCTCCGAGCGGCGGCTGACGCAGGAAGTCGAGTTGCATTTGGCATATCGCTGGTTCTGCCGGCTCGACCTCGATGACACGGTTCCGCACCATTCGACCTTCTCGGAGAACCGGCTTCACCGGTTTCGCGATAGCGATGTCTTGCGCCACATCTTCGAACGCGTCGTTGCAGCCTGCATGACGGCCGGACTGGTCGGGGGCGAGGGCTTTGCCGTCGATGCCAGCGTGATGGAAGCCAACGCTAGCCGTTATCATGGCCAGGCGCCTGACGAGATTAATTGGGCCGAGCCCGAGCGCCAGACGCGTGCGGTGAAGGAATATCTTGCAAGGCTCGAAGCTGACGTGCAGCCCAACCCTGACCGCAAGCCACCGAAGGTGATCTCGCCAAGCGATCCCTGCTCGGCGTGGACCGCCAAGGCCAACAAGCGGGTGCAGTTTGGATACGGCCTCAATTACCTCATCGATCTTGAGAACGCGGTCATCGTCGATGTCGAGCCGACGCCGGCACGGACCTACGATGAGGTAGAGTCCACAAAAGCGATGCTCGCTCGAACTGAGCAGCGCTTTCACTTGAAGCCGAAACGGCTCGCCGCCGATACGGCTTATGGGACAGGCCGTTTCCTCGGTTGGCTGGTTGGCCGCGGAATCGCGCCCCATATCCCGGTGCGCGACGCAAGCGAGCGCGATGACGGCACCTTCTCCCGCAGTGATTTCCGGTGGGACAGACGGCGCGGCGTCTACATCTGCCCGAACAACAAAGTGATGCATACCACCGGGACTGTGTACGATGGCACCTTGCTACGCTATCGCGCCTCGAAATTCGATTGTGATGTTTGTTCCCTTAAGATGAAGTGTTGTCCCAAGACGCCGGCGCGGCATGTTCCCCGCGATCTGCAAGAAGACGCTCGCGATGTGGCGCGTCGTCTTATGGGGACAAAGCACTTCCTAAAGTCACGCGATGAGCGAAAGCGCGTCGAGATGCGTTTTGCTCACCTTAAAATCCACCATGGATTCGAACGCATGCGACTTCGAGGTCTATCCGGCGCGCGCGACGAATTCCATCTCGCCGCCATTGTGCAGAACCTCAAAACGCTGGCGCTGCGAGCGCTCAAGCCTCCTAACATGCTTCAATCGGCAGCGCTTGCGTAAGTGAAGGTTTACACCTCGCAACCTAGTAGGCGGCAGGTCTCGCGCCTCATCAAATCGGGCAACGGTTATTCCGAGAAAACAGCGCCTTTTTCGACACCATCGGTCATTCGCGACATACGCAGTCGGCGGCAGCCGACGGCCACTTCCGCTGTCCCCCGAAAGCCCACGTTCGATTGCGCCGCAGTATCCAACCCGATGGGCCGGCAAGCGGCGTACCGAGGAACAGCGGCAACGCTTCATGCTGCGCAACGATTTTTGTGCTTATGAAATCCGCGAAAGCGCATTGCTGGAAAGATCAAGCAAGTCGTTTAAAGCGGACGTGGTTTTTTGGCCAAGCGCGCCTTCAACCCGGGCCTGAGCCCGACGCCACAACGGCATCGCCTTGAGAAACTCGCGCTTTCCCTTCTCAGCAATGCGAACGATGCGCAGGCGCCCATCGACCGGATCCGTCAAATCTTTCACCAAACCTCTGGCGGCCAGCGGCTTGAGTATCCGGTTCAGCGTCGTGGGGTCCACTCCCAACCGTTCGGACAGCGCTCCGATCGACAGTCCATCCGAGCGTACGAGATCGACGCCATAAAGATTTGCCAGCACGCCGAACTGGTTGATCGTCAATCCAACGGTCTCGAGCGCACGGTCATAGATTTGGGTGATGTGGCGGCTTGCCCGCCTGACGCGCAGGCAGGTACATCCCATGACATCTTGAAGGTTCTTGTCCATCCGATGCTTTTCCGTCAGCGAGTTTTTTCGCGGCACGCGGCACGCGCGATTCGTGTTGTCAGTCGTGCGATTAGACGCCGCCGCGCTTCTTGACAATGCCATATAATCTGCATATGCAGATATTATAGCCGGTGGCAGTGGAGCGGACCATGTCAGCAATGTCCTCCTTTGACCCCGATCGACGCGCCGCGCTGCGACTGACCGCTGCAGGGGCGGCCGTGCTTGCGGCGGGCTTTGGCCCAGGCCGCGCGCAGGCCGCAACGCGGACGATCGCGGTCGAACGACTGAGCGTGGTGTCGGCAAAGCCTTTTGAGACCGTCGTCGCCGCATTTGAATCATCCATTGGACGTCCCGACATGAACGCTTTCATGAAAGATCTGAGTGCCACGCAAACCTACGAAGAGATGGAAAAGATCGTGCAGCAGGCGATCGGGAAATCAGGCCTCATGGAGTTCGCCCGTTTCGATCTCGGTTTCATTCTGCGAACGGAGCCGGGTGGCGGCGCTGCGAAAAGCCTGCGTCTCCTGGTCGGCAATCCGCTGATCATGAAGGAGATGGCGAAGCACGTTGCCGACGCCGGTTCCTACACGCCGGTGACCGTTCTCATCGATGAGCGCGCGGACGGCGTCCATCTGTCTTACGACAAGACGGCAAGCTTCCTCTCGCCATACGGCAATGCCGACGTCCTGCAGGTTGCGCGCGACCTCGACCTCAAAATCGAAAATATCTGCAGAACCGCCGCAGCTTAGGTCGAATTCAATCCACACCTGATTGGAGGGCACGATGTCGCCGGCAACCATCTTCCAGATACATCTCGTTCTAGGTTACGTCCCGTGGCTGCTTTTCGTCGGCGTGTATGGCCTGCCCTGGCTCGAAACCATGGACCTGGTCGAAGCGCAGCGCGCCATCGCCACGCTGCACAGCTTCCGCTTCTTCGGGCTCGTGTTTGTCGTTCCAGGCGTCGTCGGCTCCAATTTGCCCGCAGGCTTTGCCACGTTCGCCGCCTACGGCGACTTCGCTACCGGGGTGTTGGCTATGCTGGCGCTTCTGACTGTAAGAATACGTCCGGTCTTTTGGTTGTTCGTCGTCGCCTTCAATCTCATGGGGGCGGCCGACATCATCGTCGACTATTACCACGGTAACCAGGTCGGCCTTCCCGCGCTGGCCGGAGAGTTGGGCGCCGCGTATGCGGTCCCCATTATTTACGTGCCGCTATTGATGATCACGCACTTCGTCGCGCTCTATTTGCTGGTGCGTCGACCGCGTCAGTTTCACTTAACGCAAGAGACCTGATAGCGCCGGGTCTTGTTGGCGCAGATACCGGCACGGCCGTTCACCCGCGCCCGATCCTGTCTGCCGAGGTGTGGTTTGCTCGTGGTGAGCGCGTCAGCTATGACATACCGCGTTGAGGTCGATAATCTGCCGCCTCACACATCAAGGACGCCGCCATGATCGACCTCTATGCGCTGACCAGCCCAAATGTGCAGAAGATCTACATTATGCTCGAAGAGACGAAATTGCCTTACCAGGAGCATTTCATCGACGTGTGGAAAGGCGACCAGTTCAACCCTGACTTCGTAAAGATCAATCCGAACGGAAAGATTCCAGTGATCGTGGATCACGACGGCCCGGGCGGCAAGCCCTACACGGTCTTTAAGTCCGGCGCGATCCTGATGTATTTGGCGGAAAAAACCGGAAAATTCCTACCCCGGGACATGACCAAGAAATACGAGGTACTGCAGTGGCTGATGATTCAGATCTCGGGTGTCGGTCCGATGTTTGGCCAGTTCACCCACTTCAAGCTGTTCGCGCCCGGCGACAAAGACAATTCCTATGCTATGACGCGCTATCAGACCGAAGTGAAACGTCTTTATGAGTTGCTTGAGAACCGGCTCGCCAAGGTGCCCTATCTCGGCGGCAACGAGTATACCATCGCGGACATCGCGACGTTTCCTTGGACGCGCAATCACGACACGCAGGGCGTGAAATGGGAGGATAACCCAAACCTCGCGCGCTGGTTCAACGCTATCAGCGAACGCCCGGCGGTAAAGGCCGCGCTCGCCAAGATCAATGCGATCAAATCGAACCGCGATACCGCCTCGGACGACCAAAAGGACCGCTTCTTCAATCGCGGCCGTTATGCGAGGGCGTAATCTAAGATCGACCCCGCACTGATACAGTCGCGAGGTTCTTTTATCTCCGCTCCGGCCGATGCGCGATCGGATGGCCCGTTAAGCTGTCGCTAGGCCAAAGACATGCACACCTCGCCGCCTGGTCGCCCGATCGCATAGTGCTCCCGACCTTGCATCGTCGCGCTCGTGGTTCCGCCGATCACCCGCGATAGTATGGCGGTGGCATCGAATGGCCCTTCGCCGATTTGTTCTCCTCGCGATACCCAGGCGACGAATTGATCCGGCCGGATTAGAACCAGCTCGGCATCATACTTATTTCGTTCTTCGGCGCGCGTATCCCGGACGATCTTGAGCGGCATCCTGAGCGCTTCGGCGGCGGTCGCGAACGCCCCTACTTCTTCAGGGCTCGCGCCCAGAGCGAGCAGCACATATTCGCCGCCAAGTTGGTCGAAGATATTGCCGCCGGAGGACAACCGTTGCGGCGCCAAATGATGTCCCGGTCTCGCCGCGAAGTCATGCGATCCAATCGCGCTGCAGACGCCGCCCACCGGTCCCCACACGATCGGGGAGCCTTCATAGTGCGGCTCATAGGCATTGACCTCGCCGCGCGCGCCCAACCGGCGTCCACGCCATGCGTTTTCGAATGCCTCCGGGTCACGGGCTGGATCGAAGGCGCCCAGGAAATCCCGGTCGGTTTGGATCGCCTTTTCAATGAAATCCCGGGCTGTAGAAACAAACACCGGTCGCCGTTCGGCGTCGTATGAATCCAGCAGATCGAGGCCTCCCCACCCGTCCAACGCGGCGGCAAGCTTCCAGCCGAGGTTCACTGCGTCCTCGAAACCACTATTGATGCCATATCCGCCGTAAGGCGGATGACTGTGCGCCGCGTCACCGGCGATGAAGACCCGGCCCTTGCGGTAGGCGTCCGCCACCGCAAAACGCAGGTCCCAGAAGCCGACATGCTCGAATTCGACATCGAATTCCGCCCCGACAGCAGTATGGAGCAATTGCCGAAAATCGAGGTTGTCCTTCGTCGTACCGCGCGGCACCGGCGCATGGAAAAACCAGCTCGTGCCCAAATCAACCCGGCCGAAGAATTGCCAATACCCGTTCAGGTCGGGATGAAGCACGTTATAGAACGACTTGCCCGGATATCTCTTGAGCAATTCGTGCAGCCCCTGCGATCGGAACACCAGCAAGACCATGAGACGGTCGTGATCTGACAGTGTTTGGCTGATGCCGACACTTTCTCTGACCAGCGACCGACTGCCGTCACAGCCCACGACGTAGTCGGCGTGGAGCGTTCGCCGCTCTGCGTCCGACCGCGAAATAATGCCAACCCGCGCTTCAGCCTCGGTCTGCTCTATTTCCTCCGCGGCCCACCCGTACAGGGTCTCGACCGTGGATAGCTCAGCGGCGCGTTTGCGGAGCACCGTTTCCGTAGCGTATTGCGGCAGTCGTTCGTTGTCGGTCAAATAATATGGCCTTACCAATTCGCGCGGCAGCCAATCGTACGAATAGTCGCCGAGGAGTTTCTGATACGCCGTTACACCGCCGATGCCGTATTCAGCGGGAATGGTGCGCGCGACGCGCAGTGCCCGCTCGATGCCCCAAAAATGAAAGTGCTCCATGGTGCGTTGGGTGAGGTTTTGCCCCTTGGGAACGGGCTGCGGATGCAAATACTGCTCCACTACCGTGCAACTAATGTTCCTTCGCCCCAATTCGATTGCCAGCGCCACCCCGACAGGACCACCGCCGACAATCACTACCTGCTTGCGAGCAAGGTCTGTTGATACGTCCCTCGCGATCATCATAATGCGTTCATTTCGTTCAACAGCTCATTTCCATTCGTCACGATCTTGTCGATCATCATTTAAGAGAAGAAGCGACTCCCGATCCAACAGCCGATCATCAGGGAAGGAAGCGGCCGCCATTGCCGCCGAGCCCCAAAAGGCGGCCGAGCCGTTCTTCGTCTTCGGCAAGATCGATGCTCGCTCCCTGATGCACCACCCTGCCCCGGTCCATGACGACGCAGCGTGTCGACAATTCCAGTGCCAAGTCGATCCGTTGCTCGACAAGCAAAATCGCCAGCGAACCGGCTTTTGCCATCGTCTTCATCGCTTCGATCAGTTGCTCCACCACGACCGGCGCCAGCCCTTCCGAAGGCTCGTCCATCAGCAACATCTTCGGATTGGCGCTTAAAGCCCGTGCGATCGCCAGCATTTGCTGTTCGCCTCCGGAAAGTTGTCCACCCAGGCTGTGCAAACGGCGCGCCAGCGGCGGAAATAGGCCGAGCAGCCGATCTTCCGACCACTGCCCCGGCCGCGCCGAGACAGCGATGTGCTCGCGCACCGTTAGACTTGGAAATACTTCTCGTGATTGCGGGACATAACCAAGCCCCATTTTGGCCCGGTACTTGGTTGGCTGGTCCGAGATGTCTTTGTTGGCCAATCGGATCGTGCCGCCACTGCGCCGGGCGCGTCCAGTGATAATCTCAAGCAGGGTCGATTTGCCGACGCCATTTCGCCCCACTATAGCGACCGCCTCGCCAGTGCCGACGGTCAAGGAAAGGTCCTCGACGATTGTAGTGCTTCCCCAACCGCCGGAGAGAGACATGATCTCAAGCATGCAGCGGCCGCGCCCGATATCGCTCTTGACCCGATTTGCCGAGATACGCCGAACGAACTTTCGGCGAGTTCATAACCACTTCGGGCGTTCCCGTTTCCAGCACCGTGCCCTCGGCCAAGACCGTTACGGTCCGCGCGAACCGCCGCACCACCTGCATGTCGTGCTCAATCATCAAGATGGCGATGTCTTCGGCTAGACCGTCGATCGCCGCAAGCAATGCCGGTAATTCAGCGCTCGGAATGCCAGCTGCGGGCTCGTCCAACAGCAGCACCTTAGGCTCCAAGACCAAAGCGATCGCGATCTCGACCAGTCGCTGACGGCCATACGCAACTTCAGCGACCCTCATAGCCGCATGGCTTTCCAAGCCGAGGAGTTCGAGCACGCGCCAGGCGCTCGCGGCCGCCTCAGTCTGACGAGCCGCCGTTCTGAACATGACACGGCTCACGCCAAGACGTTCACAGGCGGCAAGGAAGACGTTCTGGAAGACGCTAAGCGTCCTGAACAGCGAATTGACCTGGAACGTGCGCACAAGCCCGAGCTTGACACGGCCCTCTGGGGACAGACGGGTGATATCACGACCGCGCAGCAGGACTGTTCCGGAATCCGGCACCAACGCGCCCGACAGCAAACCAACCAGCGTCGTCTTCCCGGCGCCATTGGGGCCAATCAGCGCATGGCGGGCGCCCACTTCGAGCGTCAGGTCGACACCCTGCGTTACGTAGACGCCGCCGAAGTGCTTTTCCAAGCCAGTCGCGGCGAGCACGGCGGCAGTCATGATGGACCACCCGCCGCGCCACGCCGGGAACCGACCGCCCGGGCAAGCCGAGCGGCAACGTGATCCAATACCCCGAGTACACCGTTTTGGCCGGACAGAACGACCGCGATCAACAACAGGCCGACGACAAACATCCAATGGTAGGGATTAAAAGCTGACGCGAGATGGCGCAGAATCATGTAAAGCGCGCCGCCGACCAGTCCGCCGTAGATGCTGCCAACGCCGCCAAGAATAAGCATCACCAGAACGCTGATGGAGAGATCGGTCGACAGCACATCGAGCCCGACAAACCCCGTAGTCTGCGCGGAAAGTGCGCCGGCGACTCCCGCCATGAAGGCGCTGAGCGCGTAGATCGACAACAGCTGGCGTGCGACCGGCGCGCCGATCAGTCGCATCCGGATCGGATTTTCCTTTACACCCTGAAGCGCAAGACCAAGCGGCGAGGCCACAACGCAACGCATCAGCGCAAACAGCGCGAACAGCCAGACGAGGGTGTAGAGATAAGCCGTTTGTCCATAAACTGACCATTTGAACAAACCAAGGATCGGAGCGAACTGGACGTCACCGAGGCCATTCTCGCCGCCGGTAAGCCAATCCGCCTTGTTCGCCGCCTCAAACAGAACTGCGGCGATCGCCAGCGTCATTATCATCAAGGACAGGCCGGACAATCGCAGAACCACCGGACCCACGACCGCGGACAGCAGCGCCGCCGCCAATCCGCCCAGCACGGTCGCACTGATCGCCTCGTGGTAGCCGGCGAGAGATAGTAATGCTGTGGCATACGCGCCGATGCCAAAAAACGCGGCGTGCCCCAGGGTAACGATCCCGGCAAAGCTCAGGACCAGCCCAAGCGACATCGCCAACAGCATCATCACCAGCACTTGCGTCGCAAAGACAAGGTCACCGGGAAATCCGAAGAAAGCGACGATAGGAAGTAACCAGAACAGCCCCTCCGACCAGCCGATGCGGTCGCGAGCCACCGGATTGAAGAACGAGGGCGGATGGCTCACGCGCGTCCCCAAAGCAGGCCGCGTCGCACGCGGAGCGAAAGATAACCAATAAGAAAGGCATAGACGAAAAAAGCGCCGAGCGCCGGGAACAGATAACGACCGGCGGTGTCGACGATGCCAACAGCAATCGCGACGACCGCGGCGCTTTTCATATCGCCGAAATTCGACAACGCCACGACGATCATAATCAAGGTGAGGTATTTGAAAGGATAGAGCGGCTCCAACGGCAGCATGCCGTAGCCCATTGCGCCGCCGAATGCCGCCAGCCCGGCGCCAAGCGCGAAGGCGAGGGAAAATATCCGATCAACATCAATGCCGGCTGCTTCAGCCATACTCCGATTGTCGACCGCCGCGCGCAGGAGCGCGCCGAAGTTCGTCAGGTCGAAGACAAACCAAAGCACGAGAACGATCAGGGCGCCGAGGCCGATGACCAAAAGCCTGTAGACCTGAACAGCACGGCCGAGCAGTTGGACATTGGCATCGAGAAACGGTGGCAATTTGCTCGGTAGAATGTTTGGACCAAAAAAGAAATTCAGCCCGGCCACCGTAACGAAGAGCAGGCCTACCGTCAGCAGTACCTGATTAAGCTCGGAAGCATTGTAGATCCTAGTGTACACCGCCCGCTCGACGAACAGGCTGAATACGGCGACCAGCACGGTGGCGGCCGCTGCCGCGAGCAGCAACGGCAAGTGCCAGGCGGTCATCAGATAGACGCAGAGATAGCCGCCGATGGCGGCGAATGCCCCGTGGGCAAGGTTCACGATCCGCATCAATCCCATCGTCAGCACCAAGCCGACGGAGATTAAGAATAGAACCATGCC
This sequence comes from uncultured Alphaproteobacteria bacterium, assembly GCA_963826945.1. Taxonomy (GTDB): domain Bacteria; phylum Pseudomonadota; class Alphaproteobacteria; order Rhizobiales; family Xanthobacteraceae; genus BOG-931. The sequence goes on from CAWGYY010000007.1 coordinate 132,257, forward strand.
ATAGGACACGCCGTAGATCGCGATGAATGCGATCGACCGAGCGAAATCACCCAAGGCGCAGTCCTCGCTGAGTGCGGACCAGCCTTGCTATTTCGGAAAAAAGCCGCACCGGCCGTTACGGTCTCACTCGGGATGCGCGTCGGCCCAGGGGTTGCCGACGGCCGCATAAGTCTTAACGATGACATTCTGGAGCTTGCCGTCGATCTTCCGAACCTGCCGGATATAGATGTTGTGAATCATCTCGCGCGTCTTGGGATCGATCTTTTTCGGACCGCTCGGACTGTTCCACGAATAGCCCTTTACCGCATTCATCGCGGCGTCGGGATCGAATGGTCCATCGCCCTGAGCCGCGATCATTCGATAGATCAGCTCCACCGCGTCATAAGGCGATTCATTGTTCACGCCGATGGCCTGGTCCGGACCAAATTTCTCCTTCATGACCTTTCTGAAGGCGACATTTTCCGGGTTGTCGAGGCTTTGGCTGTAGAAGATCGCGGAATAGACACCGGCGATGCTGTCATTAAAGGCCGGCAGGTCGGGATCGTCGGTCTCGGCGACACCGATCACCATTGTGGTTCTCACGACACCTCGGGTTGCCAGCGCTGAGTAGAAGCTCACCGATGGTGCGCCGTTCGGCAGGAAGGTGGCGACAACGTCAGGCTTGGCGTTGGCAATGCGCTCGGCGAACGGCGCATAGTCAACCGTATTAAGAGGCATACGATCGACCCCGATAACCTCGCCACCGAGGGCTTTGAAGCGCCGGGTGAAGGCCTCCTCGACATCGCGTCCGGGCGCGTAATCGGCGACCGCGATGTAGGCGCGTTTTTTGCCGCTCTCAATTGCGAAATTCGCCTGTTCCAGCGCCGGCTGCGAAATGTTTTCGCCCGCGCGCACGAAATAGCGCGACATGCGCAGCAGCTGCGGCGCGGCAGAAACGGAGAGAACCGATGGCGTCTTGGTTTCATTGATGACGGGCGCCACCGCCGCCGCCTCGGGTGAGAGGAAAAATCCGGTGAGGATCGACACGCCATCCTTGACGATCAACTGTTCGGCTAGGCTTTTAGCCAAGGCGGGATTGGAGCCGCCGATGTCGCGATAGATGAACTCTACCTCGCGCGAGCCCGCCTTGGTTCCGTGCTGGGCGACGTAGACGTCGATAGACTCTCGCAGCTGCTTGCCGGCTAAAGCATACGGTCCGGAAAATTGGCCGATCACGCCAACTTTCACCAGCGAGCCCGCAGCCGCGCCGACGGTCCCCAGAGCCAGCGTCAGCAGTGCGGCTGTCGCGACAAGATTGACGAGGCGCCAATTCGGCACGGTCTTCCTCCCTCTAAGGTTGGCATATGCGCTGCTGATCGCGCACTTTTTACATTTCCGCACAAACGAGTCGCCGATGCAACTAGCGCTGCAGCAAAGGCCGGACAGCAGGCATGCGGCAGTCGGATTATACCGCGCCCGCTTCTGCCGCGTATGCCGGCGGCGCCGCGTCTATAATCATCGCGCGGTTCAAAACCTTGTCTTTACGTAACGCGATCGCTTCAGCGTACTCGGGCGAGCGGTACCAAGCCTCCGCCCTTTCGCGGGAATCGAATTCGAGGATGCTGATCATGTTCGGTCCTGGTCCGATGCTCGGCCCCTCAATGAGCGCATTGTTGAAACTCAGGGCCTTGTAGCGTCCCCCGAATTTAGCGACGCTGGCCGCTGCAACCCTTCGGTAGTCCGGAACGAAATCAAGGTTTCGCTCTTCGATCCGTTCGAAAATTACCCAAGCTTTCATCTTTATGCTCCTTCTCCTCGCCGATCCCGCACCATTGCCAATACGGCCGGTGGGCCATCGATATCCTGCGACGAGGGCTGGGTTTCGTTCTACTTTTCGATTGCCGAAAGAGCCGCAGCGCCTGGGTGCTCTAGAGCACTCCTTCGCGTGCGCGACGACGCGTCTCCGCGAGCGTTGCAGATATTGCTGCAACGTAGCTGTCCTTGACGGCGTCGCCATGCTGTCGTTCGTCGCTGGATCCTTCAGCAATGCCCGGAAACGTTAGGGCGAACGTGAAGGTCAACAGCAAGCCACGATTTGAATCGCTAATGACATTGGTGATCCATCCGCCGTTCGGCGGGTCTATGCGTTCGAAATAGACCTCTACCTCAGGCGTGAAGACGATGCGTTCACGCATCACGCTACCGCGCAAATGCACTTCACGCAAAAATCCATCGTCAAAACGCTCCAGGATGCGGCATTCTTTCATCGCAGGGACGAAGGGCACGGCGTATTCTGCCTTCATTACCAGCCCTTTCCACATCTGCTCCCGGCTTATGGAAATCGCCTCCCCTGCAGGATTGACCTCAATGGATGAAGAGATCGCGTACATTGTCTATTTCCTCTTTTACCTTGGGACCTGAAGGCCTGCTGACCAAAGGCTGCGGACGGTCTTCACGCGATGGAACTAAACGAGACCGATTTGAGACCTCCATCGACGACGACGTCGATGCCATTTACATTTGCGGCACGAGACGAGGCGAGGAAGGCTGCAATGGAAAATCAACGGAGAAGTTGGTCGGGGCAGCAGGATTTGAACCTGCGACCTGCAGTACCCAAAACTGCCGCGCTACCAGGCTGCGCTATACCCCGCCCGGCGCGCCGCTGAATACAGGTTTCGGCGGTTGCCGGCAAGCTCCGGAGCCTCAATGACCGCTTAAGGCCGGGCTCTCGACGCGGTCGCCCGGCGCAATGCCAAGTTTGTGCGCCGTGCCGCCGATCACTTCAAGGACGGCGCGCACCGGACCGCCGGAAGGGATGGGGCGGTCGGAAAGCGGTTCGGCGTTTTCGGCAATACGCAGGATCCGACCATCGCCGCGGATAAAGATCATATCCAGGGATATGTAGGTGTTGTGCATCCAGAACGACACCGGCTGTTCGCGCTCGAAATCGAACAGCATCCCGCGCCCTTCCGGCAATTCCTTGCGGAACATCAGGCCGCGCGAACGCTCGGCGTCATTCGTTGCAAGTTCGACGGTAAAGGCATGGACCCCGCTCTTGCTGATGATCTCGAGCGTCGCGTCCGCCGCCGACGCCGGCATGCCCAGCACGGCGAATAGAACAACTAGCCCGGCTGCGGCGAGGCGGGATAGGGGCTGGCCCCGGAATCTCAAACGCCCGGTGAAGGCAGCTAGTGGGACGCGGGACCGAGCGGCCCGCTCTCGGGACGGACTTCGGCCGCCATCATTCCCTTGGGCCCAGGCCCATAGCGGACGAGCACGAACTGGCCCGGACGCAGTTCGGTGATGCCGAACCGGCGCAACGTCTCCATGTGGACGAAAATGTCCGGGGTCCCTTCCCCGCGCGTGACGAAGCCAAAACCGCGAAGCCGATTGAACCATTTTACCTGTGCCCGTTCGAGACCGCTGGTCGGGGTCACCGTAACATGGGTTCGCGGCGGCGGCATCTGCGCCGGATGGATCGCCGTCGATTCGTCCATCGAGATGACGCGGAACGCCTGCAGGCCCTTCGGCCGCGCCAGCACCTCGCAAACCACCCGGGCGCCTTCGTATGCAGTTTGATATCCGTCGCGGCGCAAACAGGTCACGTGCAGCAGCACGTCCGCCATGCCGTTGTCGGGAACGATGAAGCCGTAACCCTTGGCGACATCAAACCATTTGATGACGCCGGCTACCTCGATGACGTGGGCTGCGGCGTCGTCGGGAAAATCGACGTCCGGCTCGAGCCCCGCCCTGGTGGATTTTTGTTCGATCCCGTCCGACGTCATGACGCCGAGGCCGCCGCCGCTCTTGTGGTGACGCCCCGTACGGGCGCTGCACGAATCTCTTAAATCGAAGATAACACCGACCATCGAAGGGAAAAGCAAAAAATGCAGTGAATGTGTAAAAGCTCACAACCTGTGAACATCGGTGGATGAAGCACAATCGACGAACGGCTCGAGCACCGTGCCGATGTCGTGGTGCACCACGAGGTCGGCAATGTCGTCGAAGTCGGTCGGATCGCGGTTGATAATGATCAGCCGGGCGCCATTGCGTTTAGCCATCAGCGGAAATCCGGCTGCTGGCCAGACCACGAGCGAAGACCCAATGGCCAGAAACAGATCGCAGGACCGCGTCAGCTCTTCCGCTCGCCGCATTGCGGAATCCGGCATGGCCTGCCCGAACGATATGGTCGCGGTCTTGATGTAGCCGCCGCAGGCGGGACAATCTGGCGCACAGCCGTTGCCGGCATCCATCCGCTGCCGCACCCAGGACAGTTCGTAGCGCTGCTCGCAATCAAGGCACAGGGCGTAGGTCGTGTTGCCATGCAGCTCGACCACGTGTTCGGGTGCGATGCCAGAGTCCTGGTGCAGGTTGTCGATATTCTGCGTAATCACCGCCGGGACCTTGCCCAGCCGATAAAGGCTGGCGAGCGCGCGATGGCCCCGCCCCGGCTTGGCATGACCGAACTCGTCGCCCAGGGCGAAGCGGCGCCGCCACGACTCGTTCCGGGCCTCCTGGCTGGCAAGGAAGTCGTCGAACATGATCGGGCGGTTCTTGGTCCAGATCCCGCCCGGCGAGCGAAAGTCGGGAATGCCGCACTCGGTCGAGATCCCGGCGCCGGTAAAGGGCAGGATGACGTTGGATTCCCCGATTGCCTCGTCAAGGCTCGCCATGACCTGGTCGAGATCGGAATCGGGCGCGGACAACCTTCCTAGCTGCATCGCGTTATCCTACATAGCTAACGATTATCGGCCAACAGCGTTTCAACACCAGTCCATGGAGCCATCATGCGCTATCTGCACACAATGCTGCGCGTGCGCAATCTCGACGCGGCGCTCGACTTCTATTGCAATAAGCTCGGGCTGAAGGAGACCCGCCGGCGGGTCGACGAAAAGAACAAATACACGCTGGTATTCCTCGCAGCGCCCGGCGACGGTGACCTCGTCGCCAAGGGGCCCGAGGGCCGGGCCGCGCCGCTGGTCGAGCTTACCTATAACTGGGACAGCGGCGAGGATTACGGCGACGCCCGCTATTTCGGCCATCTCGCCTACGAGGTCGACGACATCTATGCGCTCTGCGAGCGGCTGATGAAGGCCGGCGTCACGATCAACCGGCCGCCGCGGGACGGCATGATGGCGTTCGTGCGCTCGCCGGACAAGCAATCGATTGAGTTGCTGCAAAAAGGCTCCGCGCTGCCGCCCAAGGAGCCGTGGGTATCGATGCCCAATACCGGGCATTGGTGACGGCAAGCGCGGCGTCGTCGTGGCATCCACTGTCGAAGCGCGCCTCCCAAAGATCGAGCAGCGGGTCGCATGCGCGTTCTTTATGTGTACTGTCATCCGGTACCGGAAAGCTTCCACGCTGCGATCCGCACGGCTGCTCTGGATGGCCTAGCGGCCGCCAGTCACAACGTCGACCTGCTCGATCTTTACGCCGAAAAATTCGATCCGGTGCTTTCGACTGAGGACCGGCGGCGATACCACGACGTTGCCCGCAACCGCCAGGGCGTCGAAGGATACGTGACGCGGCTCAGCGTCGCTGAGGCGCTGGTGCTGCAGTTTCCGACCTGGTCGTTCGGACCACCCGCCATGCTCAAGGGCTTCCTCGACCGTCTGCTGCTGCCCGGCGTCGCGTTCGATCTTAGCGACCCCGCACACGCCAAGCCGACGTTGCGCAACATCAGGCGGATCGTTGGCATCGTGACTTACGGGCGTCCGCGCTACATGGCGTTTTGGATGGGCGATCCGCCGCGCAAAATCGTCACCCGCTATCTGCCATGGTTTACCGGCGGCGCGGCACACACCGACTACCATGCGCTTTATCACCTCAATGTCGCGACGCAGGCGCAGCGCGTAGCTTTCATCGAAAAGGTCGGCGGGGCGATGCGCCGCCTTTAGGCGAACCAAAAGCCGTCGGAGCCCGCTTGCTTGCCCGTGGCGCCAAACCTCTTTATATGTCGCGCCCTTCCCTCGCGGCTTTTGCGCGCGGGTCGCGCCCTTCGTCTAGCGGTCCAGGACGCCGCCCTTTCACGGCGGAAACACGGGTTCGATTCCCGTAGGGCGCGCCAATGCCCGATCGGCTGCGAAGGCATTGTGTCGAAGCGGCTGGGAACGCCGTATCGCTCTGGCTGGGCCGATTGCTGGAAAAAGGTCAAGGAGCCAGCCGCGCGGTGAAGAGCATCGAGGATGGGGATTGGACCAATTGAGCGGTCAGCAAGCCCGTCGTCACCATGTCTGGAGTTGAGCGAAGCAGACATTGCGCAGACATAGCGAATGTGTCGCGACTGATCCAAACTGGACGTCGAAGCCCGGCGTTTTTGGATAGCCCGCGAGCCGGAGACTCATTTGTTCTCGACTGAGACCTGTTCGATGGCGCTCTTGTAGGGGTCGATTGTGAACGCGAGCCAACACGCGAGTCAGAGGCAAATTTTCGATTGGTAGCACTGTTGCCAACGCAGGAATGTACGATCACATTCTATCCCTGGTATCCCCAAGCGGTCTTTCGATCGGCCCCACGCATATGCCCAAGTTCCTTCGCATCGGAGTCCATCAGTCGAACGTTTCCGGATACACGTCAAAAGCATGGTGGGTTCGCCGGGTTGGCTCGACGGTTTTCCTGAAGTGGGGCGCCGTCGAGGTCCATGGCGTAGGAGATGGGCGAAAGATTTACTGGACGCTTCCGCCGCGGGCGAAAACAATTCGTTGCGGCACGGTGCAGCGTGCCAAAGACTATGCGAAAACGGCAATCGCGCGGCGACGCAGCCATCGCTATGAACCGCTAGCTGGAAATATTGCAATCCGGCGCCGACGTGCCAATCGTGGCGTCGAGCTCGAACAGGCGCTCGCCACGATCTTGTTTGTCGATATCGTTCGGTCCACCGAAAAAGCCGCGCGGCTTGGCGATTCGCGTTGGATCCAGGTGATGAATCACTATTACGCCGCCGTCCGGAGAGAGCTGAAGAGTTTGCGCGGAAAAGAAGTCGTGACGACGGGGGACGGATTGCTCGCGACGTTCGACGCGCCGGCTCCGGGGTCCGTTGCGCGACTGCAATCCGCGAGGCAGTGCGCACGCTGGGGCTAGAGATCAGGGTGGGGCTGCACGCAGGCGAATACAAAGTGAGTGGGGCTGACGTGGTCGCTCTCGCGTTTCACGTCGGCGCGCGCGTCGCCGCCAAAGCGCGTGCCGACGAAGTCCTAGTTTCGAGCGCGGTCAAGGATCTGATGTCGCAGTCTGGAATCCGCTTTAAGGATCGCGGCGTTCACCAACTCAAAGGCGTGCCCGAGCGGTGGCGACTGTACCGGGTCGAACATTAAAAAGTGTTCTGAAAAGGTGAACATAGGTTCCGCGATCGATTGATAAAGCGACTGCAGGTGCCTAAAGTCCGCATGGCGAACGGCCGGGCCCTGGGAAAGTTCGCTGGCGAGTCCGCCCAGGGCACGCAGACTTACGTTAGGCAGCTCCAATCTGGCGTTAGGCAGCTCCAATCTGGTCTATTTCTGCGACCCTACTTTGCTTACACATGACCCGTCGCCGCACAAACCGGACCTCTGATTGATGTCGGCTTTTGGGAGGATTCCGGAAGTTGTGCTGCGCCGCAGACAACTTGACGGGCTCAACGACTGGACGGGCCGTCATTTTCCGCGGGAACGGTCAGCTCTGATCCGATTGATCTAAATCAATGCGATCGGTTCGTCGCGTGGCGATTGTTCGATATGGTTACAGTTCATCGGCTCCCTGAAAAATGGGTGCCAGTATCAATCTCACCACCGCCTGACAGCGATCTGGAAGTTTGCGTTATTGATAAAAATGATGCCCACGCGCTGCTGTTCCCGTGCCGCAGAAACGGCTTTGACTGGGTTGACGCCACAACAGGAAAGAGGCTCGATATTGCGCCGACACATTGGCGTGTTTGGAATGAGGATCGCCAGATCAATGGCTAAGCCTCTTTTGCCTTGAGTTTCGTCAGCGCCTTCAGGCGCTCCTTTTCCTCATCGAGAATGCGGAGGATCATCGCCCGCTTGATCGGATCGGTTTCGGTCTCAAGCAGTAGATTAAATCTATCTATGTTGGCTTGCGCGATCTTGTCCACGAACGCCTCCGTCCCGATCGGCCCAGTCAGGCCGGCACAGCGGCTCAGTTTCACAAGATTTTTGGCGGGGAGCGCGCGTGCCACCTCAGCGCGGGTGGCGAGTCGTGTCTCTCAAGCGTTAGCGCCCTTGATGCTGCTAACGACATAAAATTCTAACAATAACCGGGCCGTTCGTCGAGGCCCTAATTCGCTGCGAGGCACTAAAGCCGCATAATGTATTGCGAGCCAAATGAAATTTTACTTCACCGTCGGTCCATTCGCGCACGACGTGCCGTAAATTGGGCCGAGCCTAGTCCAGAGCCGCGGGTAGAAAACGCAAAAACAGCTTCCCAAATGGTCGCGCCCTCAGGCCCGCTTTCAGGCGGCGGTCTTGCAGCCATCAGCTCCAAGCGCAGGTGAGATTGCGAGCGCAATACCGTCAAGCGACCGACGCACTTCCACCGCGCCGGGAGCAAAGGCAAGCCCGACCGGCGGCGTGAACGCGAAACCGTGGCGGCCGCTGCCGATGCCGGCTCGCTGAAGGTCTTCGCGGTACTGATTTGCCAGGAGCTGGCCGATCAGTCGGCCGCCGATATAGATGTCAAGGCAAACCGGCGCCTCGGGATGTGCCGCATTCTGCGCCCAGCCTTCGATGGACTGTTGGCCGAGACGATCGACACAGCCTCGCAGCGCACCAACCCGCTCCTCGTCGCGCTTTTCCAGTCCTGCGCGCAGCGCAATGCGCCGCCGCACGTTCTCCACCTCATAGCCGTCCTCGCGCCGCGGTGCGCAATACTGTGCCCTCGCCCCGTCATTCGGATAGAGCGCGCAATATTGGTGCGCGTTGTCGAAAATTCCGCGGCTATCGTCGTCGATAAAGGTCTCCGACAGAGCACCTTCGGCGAAGATTACGTCGTGTGTATGCAGCTCGATGTGGAAATACTCCACCTGATCCAGCCGCTCGGCCTGGACGATGGAGGCGCCATTAACGAGATCCTTGGCCTCAATCAGCATGCCGTCGAGACACTTGTCCTTGAAGTACAAGGCATGCTGCGGCGAGATCCAGAGATCGCGCTGCGGTACATTCTCATCCAGCGCGCCGGCGCTGATGCGGACCGGCAGGATGTGTTTCTCGAACTCATGGCAAAACGTCCCGAATAGGATCGCCGGCCAATCCATTTGATCGGCCGGGCTTCGCCGGATTTGGTCATCACCCGATCGCCGATCGCGAGGTTCTCCACCGCCACTTCGCCGTGATCGGTCAGAATTCGCGTGCCGCGACAGTAGCAGGCGACAAAAACGCCATCCGGGTCGATCACAGTCACGTTGTTGGCGTTGATGGCGGCGAATTGTGCCCCGGTAAGGTACAGCGGCGCGTCGGTGGCCTCGATTGTTCCGACAAACACCAGCGGCAGGTGATCGATCTCTCCAACCAGCAGCCCGGGAACACCATTGGTTTCGCCAATATTGGCGGCATTATCGAACAGGATCGCGTCGCTGCCGCCGGGTCCCGACGCGGTGCCGGTGTTGCCGCCTTCCTCTAGCGCTGCGACTTGCGCCACGCTGAGCTGCAACGGCACGTCGGTCGAGGCCAGCGTCACGCCATAGGTCGAGGCGAGCGTGCCGATATCAGAGGCCGAAAGAGCTTCGATATCTGCCGCCATATCGAGCACGATGAGTGACGTGGAGATCGGAGTCAGGCTAGTCGCTTCGGCGAGCGCCTGCGCCTGTAAGGCGTCGAACGTGACGGGATTGTTATCGGTCACATTGATTGTGGTCACGCCAAGACCAGGGAGATCGGTGATGTTTTGCGGGGACAGAGTTTCGATGTCGGCAGCCGTGTCGGCGATCGAAACGCCGTAGGGAGCGACGAGCGTTATATCGTTATCGTCGATCGCTTCGATTTGTGCGGCAGTCAATTGCAGCGGCGCGTCATAAGCGTCGATCGTGTCGAAGCCGAGCGATGGCAGTAAGGCTATTTGGCTCGCTTGCAGGTCTTCGATGTTGTTTGCAGTATCGTAGACTATTGCCGTGGTGCCGGGCAAATTCGCCACATAGATCAGGTTCGTGCTTTCGATGGCTTGGACCTGCGCGACGTCCATTTGCAAGGGCATGTCGTCTGCCGCCAGCTCGTTGACATCGAAGCTTGCCAAAGCCGTGATTTGGTTCGGCGTCAGCGCTTCGATATTGCTGGCGTTGTCATAAATCCAAGAATCGTTTCCGCTGATAGTTTGCGCCGGAACCGTCAACGCGAGCGCCTGCTGTACGGTGAGCTGGATCGGGTAATCCGAAGCTTCGATGAAGGTGACACCAGCCGTCTCGAACTGGCTGATCTGCGTACTCGACAAATTCTGGATGTTTTGTTCGTTATCGAAGAGCGTAATTCCCGCAGAATCGGCGACGGTGATGTTATCAGCCAAAAATTCCGTTAGCTGGGCGATGTCGAGCTGCAGCACACCGCTATTCGCAACGACGCTGGTCACTCCGGATTGCGCGAGCTGATCGATCTGTGTCGGCGACAACGCCTCGTTGCCGTTGTCGTCGACCCCGATGTCGGCTGGCGTGTCCACAACGGTGATCGTGTGCGGGCCGGAAATCTCGGCGAGCGCGCTCGTGTCGTTGAACACTTGCTGCACCGACAGCATCAGCGCAGGGGTACCGCCGTCGGTCAGGTCGATTGCAAAGATATGAGGGTCTGCGTTCAGCGCATCGAAGCCTTCCGATACGTTTGCTGCCGTATCGGAAATGGTGAAGCCGTCAGGTAGTTGGTCGAGCGCGACTTGGTTCGCCAGGAAATAGGCAACCGACACGGCAGGGCCGGCGACCGTGATGCTGGTGCCGGTCGTGCCGAATTGGCTGAAACCGAATTGCGTCTGCGGCGCAGAGTCCGCTGAGCGTCAAGCTCGCAGTCTCTCCACTGGCGAAATTCACCGTCAGGGTCGTGCCGTCGAAACTGTAGCCGGTCTCCCCGGCGAGATTGGTGAGATTGATGACATCGCCGAGCTGCAGGCCGGCGATGGTGCTGGCGAAATCCAGACCCGCACCAATGCTGGTCGTGTCGATCTGAAGGGTCTCGCCGGTCGATGACGGCCCATTTTCGAAGGTGATGGTCTGGCCACTTCCGGACGAGCCAGTCGTTTCCAGCGTCGAGGAATCCTCGATGTTGATATTGCCGGTTCCGGAGACATTGCCGATCACCACGTCCGGCTGCGGCTGATTACCGTCATCGCCATCGTCAACGATCGTGCCGTCGTTGATGAACGACCCGAGGATAGACAGAGTGGAATCCGATTCGTCCTCGAGTTCAGACCCTTGCGTCAGCGTCACGGGCGAGGTCGTGCCATCGATCGTGTTGGGTCCGTCGCCGCCGAACACGCGGATGATGCCGTCGTCCGAGGTGGTCAACGTGCCGCCGATAATATCGGCATTGTAGAGATCGATACGCGTGCCCGCGCCGTCGGCGCTGATTTGTCCGCCCTGATTGTCGACAGTCGTGCCGTAGAATAGCAGTCCGCCGGTTCCGTCGGTCAACTCGAGGAGTCCCATATTGGTGACCGATGGCCCCGAGATCCATAAGCCATCCGAGCCCGTCGCATCGATGGTGCCGCTCTGTTCGTTGATCAGTGAATCGACATCGATAGTGCCGGCACCGGCAATGGTATTGTCGACATTGTCGAGCGTTAGCGATGTTCCCGATGAAGTGTCGTTGTCTTCGATGTAGCCATAGGGGAAGTCGCTGCCGCTGAGTGCGACCGTGCCGCCGCCGCTTAGTGTGACGGTCGCATTCGCGTCACTCCCATTGCTGCCGATGAATAGCGACTGCCCGTCGAGTGTGATCATCCCCTCATTGACGATCGAGCCGTCGAGCGCCAGAGAGCCGCCGGAGACGACATCCAGATCGCTGTCCGCCGAGATCGTTACCGGAGCGCTGGTGCCGTCGAGAACGGTGTTGCCGTTGACCTCTACGAGATCGCTGGGTGAATAGGTCGTCAGCGTGCCGCCTTCGATATCGACATCCCCCAACACGACCAGCGGGTCGCTTTGCCCACCGGGACTGCCGGCGATGATTTGGCCCGCATTGCCGTCTTGCGTGTTGTCGATGATGATATGGTTCAAGTCGAGGCCGCCGGTGCCGGTCAACTCGAGGGTGCCGAGATTGACTACCGTACTGCTGACGGTGCCGAGCTGATACGGGTAGTCCCCCTCAATGCTCAGTGCATAGGCATCCGTCGCGTCGATGGTGCTGTCGTTCGTGAGCGCCAGCGTGCCTGTAACGAAAATCTGGCCGGAGCCCTGCAGCTCCTGATCGAGGTCGAGACCCGAGCCTTCGAGCGTCGGCATACCGATCGAAACCGAGCCGTTCGAATTACTGAACGCGACATCGGCGAGTACGACATTGCCTGAGCCTTGCAACGTCGCGGTGCCGTCGACACTAAGCGTCGATGCCTCGTTCCTACTGAGATCCTCCACTTGAATTGTGCCGGCATTGTCGATCGTGCCTTCGAGCGTCAAATATTCGGTTTGGAGCGTGGTGCTTTGTTCAATATTCACCGGGTCGCCGGTTTGCGTGCCATCAAGCACACCGTCGGACACCAGAATCTCGCCGCCATTTTCGCTCGAAAGCGTCCCGCCGATGACTGTCGCGTAGCTAGCGATATTGACTTCGGCGCTGGCACCGTTCGCAAGGATCTGGCCGCTGTTGTCCGCGCCGCCATCCGTGTTGTCAAAGGTCCCTCCGTTCAGCACGAGCTGGCCGGTGCCGGTCGCCTCCAACAGGCCGCTATTGGTGAAGGCGAGGGTGTTGCCGGACCCACCGATCGTCAGAGCAGTCGAGCCATAGTACGACGTCGAACCATCGGCATCGAAGACGCCGCCGACTTCGTTGGTGATGACGAGCGATGTAACATTACCTGAGCCGGAAATGGTGTTGTCAATATTGTCCAGTGACGTGACGCTGGCGTCGACGCCGCCGCCGTAGAGCCCGCCGTCGAGCACAATCGAGCCGCCGCCGCTCAGGGCGACGGTACCGCTGACGTCGTCGCTATAGCCGTCGTAAACAACGACGCCGGTGTTGAAGGCCTCTTCGATCGTGCCCTGGTTGATGATCGAGTTCGGTTGCCAGGGGGCTGGCAGCTAAATACAGGCCGCCGGTGACATCGATCGTCGTCCCCTGAGCGATCGTGACCGCGCCCTCGCCGGTCAGGTTGGTGCCGTCGAGAATGGCATTCTGGATCGCGTTGATTACACCGCCGTTCAGGGTCTCCAGCTCACCGCCGTAAACATAGGCGTAAAGGTCGACGTGTGTGCCGGCACCATTCGCGAGAATGAGACCGCCGGCATTATCGACGAGGCCATCGATAGCCAGACCGCCGGCTCCGGCCGTGGATTCAAGGGTGCCCTGATTGACGATGTAGCCGAAGGTATTATTGGGGCCGTAGCCGTAAGTGGCGAGGTCAAGCGCATAGCCTCCCGTCGCATCGACGACACCACCCGCTTCATTAATCAGATCTAAAGCCGATCCGGTATTCAGCCCAATCCAGATCGTTCCGCCGCCCTCGATCGTACCGTAATTGTAAAGTGTCGATGCCGTGCTGGTGTCGTAATCTCCAGCACCGGCGATGGTCTCATAATCGGCAGCATAAACGGAATAATAATCCCCCAGCGTGATTGTGTAGCCAGCATCCAAGGTCAAACTTGATATCCCGCCAGTGCCCTGTCCTTCCGCATTCGTCGTTTGGATAGAGATCGAGCCGATCTCCCAACCGTCGACGGTGTTGTATGCTTCTTCGAGAACGACGTTTTCGTCGAGCGTGCCGTTAGCTGCTAAATTTTGGTCAAGGTAAATGGTGGTCATCACACGCCCCTAAGACGCCTCTGTGTCGTGAGAAGCAGCCGCGACAAGCCACGACAGCCCTCGGCGCCACAGCACAGCACGGTCGACGGGGCTGGCCTTGAAAGCGGGATGAAAAACCTTTGAAAAAGTGCTGAAATAAATTGGTCTGCGGCTTTTTGCACGGAACGCGTCGAGATGCTGGCTAGCGACCAGAAAATCTTTTCCTTTCAAGGATATACGCTCGACCTTCGGCGCGGGTTGCTGTGCCGAGCCGATCGCGAAATCGAGCTGCGGCCAAAGAGTTTTGCGCTGCTGCGCTACTTGGTTGAGCAGACCGGCCGCCTGGTATCGAAAGAGGAGCTGATCGAAGCCGTATGGGGCGACGTCGCCGTAACAGACGCATCGCTTGCGCGTTGCGTGAGCGACGTACGTCTTGCCTTGGAGGATCAGGCGCGGGGGATCATAAAAACAATACCGCGGCGCGGTTACCTCTTCGCCGTCCCTGTATCGGAAGCTGCAAGAGAGAGCGCGACGCGCGGCCGGGCGCAGAGCGAAGCACAACCTGAACATTACCCGTATGAGTCACGACAGCTTACTGCCCTGGCCTGCCAGCTGATTGGTTTGGCATCACTTGCCGCGCGGTGCGATCTGGAAGACTTGCACAAAGCGACGACATTTTGTCACCGACGCTGCGCGGAGATCGTTAAGCAGCACCACGGCCAAGTCGCCCACTATTCGGGCGATGGTCTCCTGGCATTTTTCGGCTATCCGGAGGCGCGCGAGCAGGATGCCGAGAACGCCGTTCGCGCGGCATTGGCCCTGCGAGCCTTAAAATCGGAGCTAAGCACCAAGCTCGAAACAGAGCTACGGCTTTGCATTGGGATGGCGACCGGGAGCGTCGCGATCGGACATCAGTCGACGCCGGACACGACGCCTGAACAAACCGCTGTGGGTGAAACGCTGATCCTCTCGGAGCATCTGCGAGCGCTGGCGGAACCTGATCAGATCTTAGTCGCCCAGACTACGCGGCAACTCGTCGGCGGCCTGTTCGAATTTCGCGATCTCGGTCGCGTTGCGCTTAAGGGATCGACGAAGCCGGTGGACATCTCGCAAGTGCTCGGCGAAAGTGCCGTCGAGAGCCGGTTCGAGGCCCATCATCCGGGCCGCCTCACGCCGTTGGTAGGTCGTGAAGAAGAGATCGCGCTGCTGCTACGGCGCTGGCAGCTGGCCAAATGCGGCGATGGTTCGGTGGTCCTGCTTACCGGCGAACCCGGCATCGGCAAATCGCGCATCGCACAAAGGATCGAGGAGCTGCTGAGCGACGAACAGCACACTTGCGTTCGCCTGTTCTGCTCGCCGCATCGCCAGGAAAGCGCACTGTCACCTTTCATCAGCCAGATCGAACGGGCGGCCGGCTTCCTGCGCACGGATACTGATGAGCAGCGGTTGATCAAGCTCCAGACTGTGCTTGCCGGCGCGACCAAGGCCTCCGACAAGACCGTGCGGTTGATCGCCGATCTCTTCTCTGTTGCAACTGATGGCCATCATCCGCCGCCGACCGTGACGCCGGACAACCGCAAGGAAGAAACTCTCGCCGCCCTGCTGGCGTATGTCGAAGGACTCGCGGCATCGCAACCGCTGCTCCTTATCATTGAGGACGTCCACTGGGCCGATCCGACCTCAATCGAAATCATCGACTTGATCGTGGAGCGCGCACCACGTTTGAAGCTTTTGGTCATCGTTACCTTTCGGCCCGAATTCGTGCCGCCCTGGGCCGGTCGGATGCAGACAACCCCAATCACCTTAGGCCGATTGCCGCCGCGGCAGTGCGCGGAAATTGTCGCCGGCAATCCTCGCGGTAAAAGCTTGCCGACGGCTGTCGTGGACGAGATCATCGAGCGCGGCGATGGAATACCGCTGTTCATTGAAGAGTTGACCAAAGCGGTTCTGGAAAGCGGCGCCTTGGCGGATGCCGGCGACGATTTCTGGCAAGACCGGAGCGCGGCGGGCGCTTGAAATCCCGATGACGTTGCGCGCTTCGTTGCTGGCCCGGCTCGATCGTCTGGGGCCGGCGCGTGAAGCGGCGCAGATTGGCGCCGCATTGGGGCGGCGCTTTTCCCATCAGCTGATCAGCGCGGTGACGGCATTGCCGCAAAACCAACTCGACGACGCACTCGCCCGCCTGGTGCACGCCGAACTGATTTGGCAGCGTGGCCGCCCACCTGACGCAGAATACACATTCAAACATGCGCTGGTGCAGGACGCGGCCTATGGCACGCTGCTGCGCGATCAACGGCGCGCCCTTCATACACGGATCGCCGAAACCCTCGAGAACAAATTCTCCGATCTTGGCGAAGGCCAGCCGGAGCTGCTGGCCTATCATTACACCGAGGCGGGTTTGATCGAGAAAGCTTCGGGGCTATGGGCCAAGGCAGGTCAGTTGTCACTAGCCCGGTCTGCATTGAAAGAAGCCGCCGCTCAGCTCACCCGGGCGCTGAGCCAGACGGAGACATTGCCGAGCACGCCGGCCCTTCGACGTGAGCAGATCAAGATCCAGATCGCGCTGGCAAACGCTCTCATGCACACCAAAGGCTATGCGGCGCCCGAAACCAGGGCATGCCTCGATCGAGCCCGCTTGCTGGTTGAGCACGCGGAAGCGGTTGGCGAGTCGCCCGAGGATCCGCTGCTGCTGTTCTCGGTGCTGCACGGGTTCTGGGTCGCCAATCATGTCGCCTTCAACGGCGACGTGGTCCGCGAACTAGCGGTCGAGTTAATGGCGCTCGCTGAAAAGCAAGGCACGGCATTTCCGCTTGTTCTCGGGCATCGCGTGATGGGCACGTCGTTGTTGTTTTTAGGAGAGATCGCAGCCGGTCGAGAGCACCTTGATCGAGCGATGGCGCTTTACGAGCCGGCCAAACATCGCGTGCTGGGCACCCGATTTGGCCAAGAAGGCGGCGTCGCGATTCTATCAAACCGGCCGCTGGCGTTATGGCTGCTGGGCTATCCCGACGCAGCCCTTAAGGAAGCGGATGACGCGCTCGATTACGCACGGGACGTCGGTCAGACCGCCAGTTTTTTGTACGCCTTGACGCGCATCGCGTGGTTCCACCTTGTCGTCGGAAATTACACGGTGGCGGCGACCCAAATAGCACATCTGATGACAATCGCCGAAGAGATGGAGGGCTCATACTGGACGGCGGCCGGAATAATGCTGCAGGGCTGTTTGTTTGCCCTCACCGGCGAAGGCTCCAAGGCGATTCAACTGATTACTTCGGGCATGGCGGCGTCGCGGTTGAAGGGATCGAACGTCTTGCGAATGCCGTGGTATTTTTCGTGCATGGCGAGGGCTCATGTTGAGCTCCGGCAAGTGGACGATGCTCGGCGGTGCCTGGACAGCGCGATAGCGGCGATGGAGGCCAGCAAGGAGGCCTGGCAAGAGCCGGAGATTTATCGCATGGCGGGCGATCTTGCGCTCACGTCGCCTAAACCAGACGCGGCGAAGGCCGAGGTCCATTTCGAACGGGCTCTCGCGGTCGCGCGTAAGCAAAAGGCAAAATCCTGGGAGCTGCGGGCAGCAATGAGTTTGGCGCAGCTATGGCGCGACCGGGGCGAGCGCCGCAGAGCCAACGACCTTCTAACACCGATCTTCGCGTGGTTCACCGAAGGCTTCGACACGCCTGATTTGGCAAAAGCCAAAGCGCTGCTCGCCGACTTAACAGTGTGACGGCGCAAACCGGAGGCCGCAGCTTACCTCGCGTCAGCTTAACACCGCGATCTTCTTGCGCTCGATCAGCTTGCGGTCGATTGCTCCGCCGAGGCCGGGCTCCGTCGGGGCATGAACAAGGCCCTGGCGGTCGACCTCGATGTCGCGCTCGAGTCCGTATTTCTGCGCGCCATCGGGCAGTAACACCTCGAAATACTCGCTATTTTTGATCGCCATCAACACATGGAGATTTGCAAGATTGTTGAGCGAGTTGCCGCCGGCATGGATCTCGTACTTCATGTGGAATGCCTCGGCGAGATGCGCGGTCTTGATCAAGGTCGTTATCCCGCCCTTGACGGCGACATCACCGCGCAGGAAATCGGTCGCTCGTTCGGTGAGCCACGGCACGTAGCTATCAAGGCCCGCGGCAGGAGCTTCTGTCGCCATGATCGGAATGTCGAGCTTCTGGCGGAGCTTGACGTAGTTGTAGATATCTTGATGCGCCAACGGATCCTCGTACCAATAAAATCCGAGTTCTTCGATCGCGCGGCCAACCCTTAGCGCCGTCTCGTACTCATAGCCCCAGGCCGCATCCAGCATCAGGCAATAATCACCGCCCACCGCCTGGCGGATGGCACGGCAAACCGTGACATCGGTCTGCCAGGATGTTTGTGGCGGATGGATTTTGTACGCCGGCCATCCTTGTTCCTTGAAGTGAAGTGCCTGCTCCACGTAATCCTCGATCCGGTCAAGGACCTGCGAACTGGCATAAGCCGGCGCGCTGTGGCGATACGTGCCTAACAAGCAATGGATCGGCATTCCTGCGACCTTCCCGGCAATGTCCCAAAGCGCGACATCGATCGCCCCGATTGCGGGGATCGAGGCGACCCGGCTGCGGCTCCACATCGCTTGATAGAGCCGCTCCCGCTCCAGGGGATTTTTCTCCAGCAGCAGAGGCTTCAGATAGCGGATCAGCTTCGGCCCGTCTTGGCTTGCCGGGCTCCAGGCCGAACCCAGGAATGCGTTCCCTTCGATGCCCTGGTCGGTCGCAACGGTCAGCAAGCCAAGGTCGCTCGAGCCGCTAAAGCGTCCGGTGTTGGCCGAGTAACGCGTGGCTGGAATCTGATCCCAAGCAAAGAGCGTGAGCGTGACGTCAGTAATCTTCATGGGCGCGTCTCGATCGGTTTTGGAATGTCAATTTCGGCCTGGCGCGTTGCTACCCTCCGAACTCGGAAGTATCACCGCAAGGATCATAATATCTGTCACGAGTAATAAGTGGCATAAGTCTTGTGGCGGCCGGAATCCGCCTCTTATTGGGGGGAGGATACAATGCTTCCTGCGCCTGAAGCGGCCTACCTTCTCATCGCCGATATCTCTGGCTATACGAGCTTCCTGGCCGGCGTCGAACTCGATCACGCACAGGACATTATCGCCGATCTCATGGACGCGGTGGTCAAGGGCCTCAGACCGCCGTTCCGCCTTGCCAAATTCGAGGGCGATACCGCTTTCGTTTACGCAGTGACCGCGAAGGTTGACGGCTCGATGCTGCAGGACACTATCGAGTTCATCAAGCAGGCCTCGGCTTGCGAGTGCAAAGCCTGCGCCGCGATGGGCGATCTTGATTTCAAGTTCGTCGTCCATCACGGCGAGATGGTGAAGCAGAAGATGGGCGGGCGCGAAGAGCTTGCCGGACGTGATGTGATCCTCGTCCACCGGCTCCTCAAGAAATAAGCGCAACGAACCGAATAATCGTTACGCCAGCCTCATCTGTGCGCTGACGTTGGTCGCCTTGTCTAGAAGACGCGCGACGGCGGTTCCGCGCGGCAACATATGTTAACGATGTACGACCGGTTCGCATCCCATTCGATGAGCAAGAGACTCAAGCCGACTGCACCGACGTTTCCTTCAAAAGCCTCCAAACAACGGCGGGGCGAAGCGGCGTTTCGTGTACCCGGGCGCCAGTATGGGCGATCGCGTCAGCAACCGCATTCGTGACGGCGGCATGAGCACCGATAGCACCGCCCTCGCCTACGCCTTTCACGCCAAGGGGGTTCAGGTTTGAGGGCGACACGAGATGACTGATTTCAATCGGCGGCAGATCGAGGCTGGTCGGCAGCGGATAGTCGAGCAAACTCGCCGTTAGAAGCTGTCCCTGCTCATCATAGATCAGTTCCTCTAATAACGCGCCGCCGGCGCCTTGAGCGACACCGCCGGCGATCTGGCCTTCCACGATCATCGGGTTGATCATCCGGCCGCAATCGTTCACCACGACATAGCGAGAGAGCTTCACATCCCCGGTTTCCGGCTCAACGTCGACTTCGGCTATGTGCACGCCATACGAGAAGGGCGACTGCTTTTTTTCGAAGTAATAACGAGCCTCCAAGCCCGGCTCCGTACCCGGTGGTCGAGTGCCGCCTGGCCGCGCCGCCTGCGCGAGTTCCGCAAGTGTATAGCCTTTGTCCGGGACACCGACGATGTGGGCAACGCCGTCTTTCCATTCGACATCGGCGGGACTGGCTTCGAACAGATGCGCGGCCACCTGGATCGCCTTTTCGCGAACCCGCTGAGCCGCGCCGAATGCAGCCGAACCCGCCATGACTGCATTGCGACTGGCGTAAGTTCCAACTCCGAACGGGATGCGGGCGGTATCGCCAAAGCCGACGCTCACTTGCTCCAACGGCACCTCAAGTTCATCGGCAACGATTTGAGCGAGCGCCGTAGCCGATCCTTGGCCCTGTGGGGCAGCGCCACTGACGACGCTGACGTTGCCGTTCCCATCGACGCGAACCTCCGCGCTCTCGTAGGGGCCGATGGCCGCCTGCTGCACGTACACACAAATACCTACGCCCCGCAGCTGGCCCTCGCTCCGGGCCCGTAATTGGGCTTTGCGAAAGTCCGCGTAATTGGCCTTTTCCAATGCTTGCCGCAAAGCCGCGGGGAAATCCCCTGAATCGTAGCTTACGGCAGCTTCAACGTTCACGAGCCCGGTGTTGTATGGCAGAGCCTCCGGCGGCAGCAGGTTCTTCAATCGCAATTCCGCAGGATCGATGCCGAGCTGATGGCTCGCAATATCGAGAAGCCGCTCGCGCGCATAAGTCCCTTCCGGGGCACCGGCGCCCCGATAAGTCGAGGTCGGGCTCTTGTTCGTCAGCGGGCAGATCACTTCCGCGGAATAGTTTTTGATGTTGTACGGTCCGGGCAGCCCGGTGATTGCCAGCGAAGCATTGACGATTCCCAGCGTGCGAACATAGGCACCCTGATCGCTGATGATCTGTCCACGCATGCCGAGGATCGTGCCGTCCGCCTTGAGCGCCAGTTCAACATCGAATGTCATCTCGCGCGCATGCACGCTGCCGAGAAAATGTTCCCTGCGATCCTCGATCCATTTGACCGGCCGATTGAGGCGCGTCGCGGCAAGCGGAATCAGAATGTCCTCGGGATAAATGTCGCATTTGACGCCAAAACCGCCGCCGACGTCGGGCAGGATGCATCGGATGCGCCGTTCTTCGATGCCGAGCATGGCTGCGGTTATGCGCCGCGCGGTGTGCGGCCATTGACCCGATGCCCATATGGTCAGTTCCCCGCTCAATGGATCCGGGCTCGCCAGGATGCCGCGGGTTTCCAGCGGCACCCCCGTATAGCGCTGCATGCGAAGGTGATCGCGCACCACGTGGTCGGCTTCCTGGAAGGCCGCTTTCACGTCACCGAAGCCCTGTGTCCAGCGTGCCGCGACATTTCCAGGCGCGGTAGCGTGCAGCAATTGCGCCCCTGCCGCGCGCGCCTGATTGGCATCACTCAAAACAGGCAATGGGTCATATTCTACTTCTGCGGCTTCGAGTGCTTCCTCGGCACAGGCGCGATCCGATGCCACGACGATCGCCACCGGCTCGCCGACATACCTGACGATTTCGCGAGCCAGTGGATATTGTGCGCAAGGCAGCAGAGACGGGACGCCGACCACAACCGGAATCGACGGCGGGTTCTGCCAAATATCGCCAAGGCAAAAAGCGTCGACCACGCCGGGTGCGGCGCGCACTGCGCTCAGATTGGTTTTGCGAATTCGCGCGTGGGCGTGAGGGCTGCGCAAAACGGCCGCGTGCAAGATTCCCGGCAGGCTCAGATCATCGACGAAACTTGCCTGGCCGCGCAGGAGACGGGGGTCTTCGAGACGCGGAACCCGCGCCCCCATCATCTTCGCCCCCATTTTCAACGCTCCAAGAAGCGATCGGCTTTTGCGACTGCCTTCACGATGTCAAATGGGGCTGGACGCATTGGTCAGCTAAGAGCGCTGCCGCGCAAACCGCCGACGAGATGCGCAATGAATCCTATTGCATGCGAACCATTTTGCCGCCTTCGATGGTTACGATCGTCGCTTTGCGGACCGCGTAGCCGTCCGCGTTGACGGTGTTGGCGCCGGTCAACGGCGCCTTGGCATCCTTCAGTTGCGCCCAGCAATCGCGGATCGCGGTCCGGTCGGCCGCAAGGTCATGCCCGGCGACGCCGCGCTGGCGGATGCATTCGCGCGTCAGAAAAAGTGTGTCGTACGTCAGGGCGCCGACGTTGGTGGGAGGATTTTTAAACCGCGCTTCATATTCCTTTGCCCAAGCAGCGATCGTTGGATCTTGATCGCCGGCGAAAAAGTCCGTGACGCTCATAATGCCGTTGGCGTCGGCGCCGGCCAGCGCGTTGAAGCGGTCGCTCATGACCGCAATTCCCGCCACGATCGGCTGTTTCATTCCTTGCCGCCGTATCTCTTTCACGACATGCGCGGATTCAGTGTACAGCCCGCACAGCACCACGCCGTCCGGGTTCAGGCCGCTCGCCTTGGTGACCTGCGCGGAGAAATCAATGTCTCCGGTCTGGAATGTAATCGTGTCGAGGATCTTGACGCCAAGCTTCTCGAGCGCCGGCGGGAAAACCCGCGTGCACTCGCTATTGGAAACCGCATCCTTGGCATCGACCAAAATGACGACGCTTTTGGTCGAAGGGTGTTTATCGAGCCACGCTTTCACAAGCGAGCCATCGAGCTTGTCGGCGGTCGTAGCAAAGCCAAATGCCCAGGGGCGATTAGCGGTGGCGATTCCCGGCTTCGCGGCCGTCGGCGTGATGATCGGCGTTTCCATCCGATTGGCGACCGGCAGCGCGACTTCACTTTCGCTGCTTGACATCGGTCCGACGATGACTGCGACTTGATCGGAATCGATCAGCTTGCGCGTGACGCTGATGGCCTCCGTGCCGCTCCATCGCGTATCATAAATGATCGGCACAAGCTTGCCCGCGGCGCCGCCGAGGTCGCTGTACTTTTCCAGGAACATGTCGACCGATACGCGTTGCTCCTGGCCATATCTTGAACCCGCGCCGGTCAGCGGCATGAGGATGCCGATGCGCACATCGGCATTGGCGGCCTGCGCGCCCATCATGAGCGTCGCAATCAAAAGCAGCATTCGATACATGACTTACCTCCGACTGTGGTTATAGTTGATCAGGTGTTTCCCGGAGCGTCATTGAACTCAGCGTCCTTAAGCCAGGTGGTCCTCCCGCATTATTTCAGCCCCAACGCGATATTCGACCTCGTCGAAAAAGAAGCGCTTCGATCGCGAGAGATAGACCCGGTTGTCGGCACTTAGTGCCTCGCCCTCGGGAGTAGCGTTGTCGGCATTCATCTCCGCTTCGTCGACAAACCAGGATTCCGAGAAGCCATCGATATGGGCATCCAAAGCGGCAATTCCGTGCGGCGGAGGTATCTCGGCATTGACGTAGAGCTGGCAGTACCGCCGCGGGCCTCGCTGGAGCTTTTTCAGCAGCTCGGCGTGGACATTGACCCAATGCTGAATGAATTGTTCGTGACTCCATTCGTGCTTCCTGACGAGCGGCACGAGCCGTTTCAGCATCCCCTCGCCTGTCGCATCCTCGGGCAGAACGTTGGTAATCCGTTGTGCGTCGAATAGGTAGGTCGCCATAGCGCCCACATGGCTTCGAAGATGCTGCAGATAAGTCGGCGTTCGGACGCGACCTAAAATCTCGGCCGCCTGCTGCGGCGGGCCTTCGAGCCACAATTCCTCAATGCCATCGAGTTGCAGATCAAGCTGCGGAGTGCCCGGCGGCCAAACGCGATCCGGATGCAGGCGGTATTGGACGTAGCGCCAGCACAGCTCGGCACCCGTTATCAATGCCGGGGTGTCATCAGCCCAGATTTGAACGAACTGCGCATGAGTGAGGTCGCTTCGTCGCGCCAGCAAGGTGAGCAGTTTGATCATATGCCGGCTCCGCGGCAGATAGACAGAGGCGGCCTCGCATCGCTCATTGCGGAGCCTCGCCGCGAACCCAGGTGCGGCGGACGTACCGGATGTCATTCTCCATGTCGAACGGTGTGCCGCGATGCAGCGTGCACCTGTTGTCCCAAACGAGGATATCGCCGGCCTGCCATTTGTGTCGATAGACGAACCTGTCCTGCGTGGCGAACGCGATCAGTTCGTCGATCAAATCCATCGCCTCCGCCTCCGGCATGCCGATAATGCCGCGGATGACGATGCTGGCGCTGACCCAAAGCGACTTGCGCCCGTCGTGCACGTGGCGACGAACGAGCGGGTGGATCACGTCGGGAAGCGCCTCAAGCTGTTCCCTGCTTGCTTGGCGGCCGCGCTTTGCCATCAGCTTGCTGAAGCTGTGCTGGACCATCAGGCCGTCGAGTTGTCTTTGTCGCTCAGCCGGCAATGCGTTCCACGCCGCACAAACGTCGGCCAACAATGTGTCCGACCCCACCTTCGGCACCTCCAGCGCGTAAAGCATCGTGCAGAGCGCCGGATTGCGGTGGTAGTTCATGTCGGTGTGCCAGTTCAGACCGGCGGCGGGATCGCCGATCCTGCGGCCGTTCACGACCTTGTTCGAAATCACGTAGATTTCCGGATATTCCGGATCGCACCATTCCGGATAATCGTTTCCGGCCGGCTCGCCGAAAATCCTCGTAAACGCCACTTGCGCCGCCTGGTCCAGCGATTGGCCGCGCAGCACGATGGCGCCGTGCCGAAAAAGCAGCGTCGCAACTTCGGAAAGAGTACCCCGATCAGCTGAGGCAATGTCGACGTCAAGGATCTCGACACCGAAAGCCGGCATCAGCGGCCGGGTCTCCAGCTGGATAGTGTCGCCGGGTGACGGCATCAGAAGGTCCTTCAGTCTGCTCAATCAGCCTGTAGAAGAAGACGAGTTCAAGGCGCACATTGCTGAAACGCGCAGCGCGTGGCCTCGCTGCCTCTAGACCGGCTCTTCACCTCGTACCCAGGTGCGATGAACGAGGCGAATGTATTTGCCTTTGTCGAACGGCGTGCCGCGATGCAGCGTGCATCGATTGTCCCACACAAGGATGTCGCCGACCTGCCACTTATGGCGGTAGACGAACTGGTCCTGGGTAGCAAACTCCATCAGCTCCCGGATCAACTCCTTGCCGTCCGGATTTGGCATATCCACGATGCCATTCGGCGTGGTCGTAGAGAGCCCCCAAAGCGCTTTACGACCGTCGGCCGGATGCCGGCGAACCAGCGGATGAAACACATCCGGGTAGTCGCGTCTTTCCTCTTCCGTCAGGGTCCGGTTCGAGCGTGCAGCAAGGTTGGCGTAGCTATGATGCACCTTAAGTCCGTCGATTTGCCGCCGACGTTCCTGCGGCAACGCGTTCCATGCGGCGCAGGTGTCGGCGATAAGCGTGTCCGAACCTTCGGGCGGAACCTCGAGCGCATGAAGGCAGGTGTAAGCCGCCGGCCGACGCTCGTAGTTAAGGTCGGTGTGCCATGCAGTGCCAGCTTCCGGGTCGCCGATGGGTTTGCCGTCGACAATCTTGTTCGAGATGACGAAAACTTTGGGTTCGTCTGGAACGGTAAATTCCAGCTGGGGATTGGCCGCCGGCTCGCCAAATAAGCTGGTGAAATCCACCTGCTCGCCCGGATTCAAGCGCTGCCCGCGCAACACAATGGCGCCGTGATGCGCAAGTTCGGTCGCCAGGCCGCTCAGGGTTTCGCGATCGGCTGTCTTGACGTCGACGCCGGTGATTTCCACTCCGAAGCTGCCGATAAGAGGGCGAGTATCAAGCTGTTCGGAAGTTGCAGCCGTTGATCCCATGGATACCTCCGATTATAGAATTCCGCGAAAGCTCCGCGCACACCGGCTGATGATATTTTTACCATGCCTCTCTTGTTGCCCACAGCGCCGTCAGACCGATGACCATCATAGACCCCGTCAATGGACTTTGCTTCTTGCGATGGCAGAAATGCAACTTTGACGCCGGCGCCGCATGAGCTTGCTGCGGCTGGAAGGCGTATCTGTCCGTTACGGCAAGAGCCAAGCCTTGAACGACGTGTCGCTGAAAGTCGACGCCGGCGAAATCGTCACGCTGATCGGCGCCAACGGAGCGGGAAAAAGCACCTTAATGCGCGCCATCATGCGTCTGGTGCCGCTCTACGCCGGCACGATTGAGTATGACGGCCGCAGGCTGGACGCGTTGCGCACGCACAGCATCGCGCAGATGGGCATCGCCTACGTGCCCGAAGGTCGGGGCGTTCTGCGCGAGCTTTCCGTTCGGGAGAACCTCGTTCTCGGTACCTTTGGAAATCGCGACCGCGCGGAATCGAAAGATAAGCTTGAGACGGTCTTGTCGCGCTTTCCCGCTCTTGCCGAAAGGCTGCAACACCTCGCCGGAAATCTGTCGGGCGGCCAGCAACAGATGTTGGTCATCGGGCGCGCGTTGATGGCGAATCCGAAGCTGTTGCTCCTCGACGAACCGTCGCTCGGCCTTGCGCCTCTCATTGCCGAAGAAATCTTCCGAATTGTTGCCGAGCTGGCAAAGGCCGGAGTAACCGTCCTTTTGGTCGAGCAAAATGCCAATGCCGCGCTGAAATTGGCAAACCGGGCGTACGTGCTCGAAACAGGACGAATTGTGCTTGCCGGAGATGATTTGCGTTCAAACAAGAAAGTTCGCGAAGCGTATTTCGGCGAATTGTCGTCCGACCCGTAAAGACCGCAGTCTGATGAGACCCGAAGTTCTCAATAGCAGTTCTCAATAATATATTGAGCCAACTTTGCCGCCACCGACCGCAATTGCATCGCCCGAAATGGCCATCGACTTTGGCGACGAAAGAAACGCAACGACGTAAGCCACTTCTTCGGCCGTTACAATATGTCGGATGGAGGTGTCTTCGGCCAAGCGCTGCTCGATCGCTTCAACCGACAATCCGGCAACCGACGCCCTGTAGCGCAGCGCGTCCGGCGTTTTCTCCGTTCGGGTGAAGCCGGGATGGACGCACGTCACGCTGATGCCGTGTGGTCCAAGTTCATCCGCCAAGTTCTTCGTCAGCGCCGCGACACTGACATTGCGGATAGATCCGATAATCGACCCGGTCTGCCGCGCGGCGAGCCCCGAGATATTGATGATGCGGCCGGAGCGCTGACGTTGCATAACCGGGGCGGCTTCCCTTGCGCAGCGCAAATAGCCGAGAACTTTGACGTTGACATCAGCCCAGAAGACCTCGTCGGTGATGCCTGCAAGCTTCGGTGCCGGCTGCTGGCCGGCCGGTTGGGCGGCGCAGTTCACGAGAATGTCGATCCGGCCGTGCTCGGCGACAATCTGTGAGAAGGCAGTGCGAACGTCGTCATCCTTGCCGGTATCGGCGCGGCGGGCGAAAACCGGCCGTCCGGTTTTTGCGGCGATTTCAGATACGGCGGCCTCGGCAGTCGCAAGATCTCGCGCGACGATCGCAACCTTGGCGCCCTCTTTGGCCAACTCTGTCGCAATTGCTTTGCCGATGCCGCGGCTGCCGCCGGTGACGATCGCGACTCTGTCGTTTAGTTCCAAATCCACTGCCGCTTCTCCCCGGTAGATGAATCCTAATGAAGTATGTCGCCGAACGGCAACAGGCCGCCTGCCCGCTATCGCAGCATGGCGATAGCACAGACAAGGAGCTTCACTTCGGGACCGTCTGCAGATGTGCCAAGGCGGTGTCCAGCAAGAGCTGCGCCGGTGCGCTGCGCGCGGCATGTCCATTCGCCATCAGATAGACGCTGCATATCGGCGCTTCGTCGTCAGGCAACAGCGGCCACAGCAGCGAAGCAAAATTTGAATTCTCAACAATTGGTTTCGGAAGAAAACCGATGCCCATGCCAAGCTGGATCAGCCACATACGTTCATTCAGGCTGTCGGCAAAGCCGCCGATGCGGCGGCCGAGACCGTAACGGTCCCGATAGCGAATGTAGGGCAACGGCTCATCACGGGTCACAACAAAAGGCTCGGCTTCCATCAGCGTCGGCGAGACTGCAGGCTTCCCGAAGAACCGATGCTTTGGGCCGCAATAAAGCTGTTGGGGCTGTTTGGTGATCGGAATGAACAGATAACGATCGTCAAGTTCGTCGGCAAATCCGATTGCAAGCTCGATCTCACCCTTCTTCAACGAGTTCAAAATCTCGCGCCACGGCGCCACGTCCAGCCTGATCTCGATGCGGGGATAGCGGGTGTGAAAATCATCAAAAATGCCGGTCAGCGCGCTGAGATTGTACAAGTTCGACAATACGCGCAACGTTACCGTGCCTGAAAGCTCCGCGCTGGTCGCGGAGATCGCTCGCGGAATATTTCGAACCGACGCCTGCAGGCTCTCACAAGCAGCCAATAGCTGGTGTCCATGCACCGTCAACTCGACTCCGCGTGGCGTCCTCGTACAGAGCGTCGCGCCAACCTGGTCTTCGAGCCGCCGCAGCGCGGCCGTGATACTGGGTTGCTTCTTGTTCAAGGCCCTCGCCGCGGCACCGATGCCGCCGCGCCGCGCAATTTCGTGGAACACCTTGAACAGGTTCCAGTCGACGTTGCGCGCAAACGTGACGCTCGGTTCGGAAATCACATCAGACTTGCCCATCGCAGTCTGCCTCCGCCGGCGAGAATCGCAACAATCGGCTTATGCTTCAAGGCCTTAAAAGCAAGAACCAGACCAGCCGAATGACCCTATCGCCATATCGCGCCCCCGCGAAGGTCATAGAGCAACGCCATGCCCGGCATCGACCATTTGGTGCTACGGATAGCGGCAGGGCAATGCAAAAATTCCAT
Source organism: uncultured Alphaproteobacteria bacterium (assembly GCA_963826945.1). Lineage (GTDB taxonomy): Bacteria > Pseudomonadota > Alphaproteobacteria > Rhizobiales > Xanthobacteraceae > BOG-931. The sequence continues at coordinate 160,920 of CAWGYY010000007.1, forward strand.
TTTGTCGCTGAAATGCGATTTGGCAGGAGCGCGAAGGCGCATCCTCGCCAATGACAGGGAGACCCGAGTGCCGCAAACAGGAGCGGAGGAGATAGATTTCCGATTCGCCCGCCAAATCGTGGGACGGACGCGGTTTAGCGTTCTTCCGGTCAAGGAAGCAGAGCTACTCCCGCCGGAGACCTACATCAGCGAGAAGTTCTGGGCATTCGAGAAGTACGCCATATTTTCCCGGGAATGGCTGTGCGTCGCGCACGTCAACGAGGTGCCGAACGTCGGTGACTATTTGCCCCTGACTATCTTGGATGAGCCGGTCGTGGTCGTTCGCGACGAAAAGCTTAACGTGCGCGTCCTATCGGCCATTTGCCGGCATCGCGGCCATCCCCTGGTCGGCGGCGTCGCGGAAAATCCGCACCCCGGCCAGTGCATGAACGGCAGCCGGCTTATTTGCCCCTATCACAACTGGGTCTATGGGCTTGACGGTCGGCTCCTCGGAGCGCCGTCGATGAGCGAGACCACTCCGGTCTCCGTGTTGCGCGACAAAATGCACCTTCCGGAAATCAAGTCCGAAATCTTTCACGGTCTGATATTCCTCAACTTCCACGACGATCCGCCGCCGCTCGCCCCGAGTTTGGCCAAGCTTGACGGCGAATTCGCGAGCTACGGAATGGAAAAATTGATTCCGGGCCACGTATTTCCGCAAGAATCGCTGAAGTGGAATTGGAAGCTGCATCACGAAAATGCGCTGGAGCCATACCACACATCGTATGTCCACAAAGGTTATCATGAGGCGGTTCCTTCGAATCTGACTCAATTCCGCGATTTTGAAATCGGCGACGGTCAGGTGATGCGCACCACCGGGTTTGCCAAGACGACCGGCGATCTGTTTGAGGAATCCGGTCATCGGCGGCTGCCGGAAATCGAGGGGCTGAGCGAAGAGCAGCGCAGCCGGGTGCTGTTTATTTCGATCATGCCCTGCGCGGTTGCCGTGCTGCAGCCGTCGTTCGTCACCATTACGTTTCTCAGCCCGGTATCGGCAGGCGTCATGAACTCGCGCCGGGTCAATCTTTACTCCAAACCTGCAACCGAAGTGCCCGAGTTCGATCGCATCCGCCACGAGCAGTTCGAACATATGAAGGTCATCATCATGCAGGACCAGGTGACGCAGGTAGCCCTGCAGGAGGCATATCATTCACGCTACATGCCACCCGGACGACTGTCTTACCTGGAGACCGCAATTACCCAGCTCAACACGTGGGTGGTCGACAAATACAAGCGCGGTCTTGAGGCGGCCGATGCGGCGTGAGCTGTCGGCGGATTGCCGCCCGTGGCGTTCGATCAAAGCGCGGTGCGCGGGGCGCGAAAACTGTCATCGGTTGTTGCATGTTTGATCTGATCGTGCGTGGCGGGACCATCGTCAGTTCGGACGGGCTCACCCGCGCCGACATCGGCATCGCCGACGGCACGATCAGGGCGGTCGCCCAGGGCGGCGAAACACTGGCCGGTGCTCCCGAAATCGACGCCAAGGACAAGTTCATCCTTCCCGGGCTCGTCGACGCCCATGTTCACATCCCCGGCTATCTGCTGCGCCACCGGCTCGACGATTTCAGCTCCGCCACCGCCGCCGCCGCCATCGGCGGAGTGACCACCATCATGCTCATGCCGACCGACGATCCGCGGACGGTGTCGGCAAGCTATTTCGAGCGAAAGAAGCGGATTGGCGAGCAGGAATTTTTCGTGGATTTCGCCATCCAGGCTTTGGTGTCGCCCAAGACCGAATGTGACGAGATCGAGGAGGTGGCGTCGCTCGGTCCGGTATCATTCGAGCTGTTTCTCGCCTATGGCGGCAACCCGGCTTTTGTCGTCGCGAACGACGACTACGAGCTTCACCGGCTGATGAAGCTCGTCCATGAGGTGGGCGGCGTCGTTGGCGTCACGCCGCACTCTGGATCCCTGATCGCAAAACTCACCGAACGGCAAAAGCAGCGCGAAGCGGAAAGACAGCACATCGATCCGCAGTACCGGGAAGATCCGCTGCCGCCGGTGCAAAGCTTCGCCATGACGCGCCCCACCTTGTCGGAAGGCCTTGGCATCACGCGAGCATGCACCGTCGCCTGCGAGACCGGCACGCGAATCCATCTCCGATCGTTGTCGTCACAGAGGAGCGTCGATCTAGTCCGGCGTTTTCGCGACTCGGTGCCGCTGACGTCCGAGGTGATGTCTCACCATCTCCTGTTCGCCGAGGAGGAGGCGGTCGAATTGGGACCGTACGGTATCATCATTCCTCCGATCCGAACCAGCAACGAACGCGACAGCCTGCGTTCAGCTGTGCGGTCCGGCGAAATCGATATGGTTGTGAGCGATCATTCGCCGGTGTTGCGCGAAGACAAAGAGCTCGGCTGGAGCGACGTTTGGCGCACGCCCCCCGGCATGCCCGGTTTGCAGACTCTGTGTATGTCAATGCTGGCCCTCGTCGATGACGGCCAGTTGTCCATGCCTGACATCGCGCGCTCATGCGCTGAGCGACCGTCGAAGGCGTTCGGCCTGTTTCCAAAGAAGGGCGCGCTGCAGGTCGGGTCCGACGCCGACCTCATCATCGTCAACGGCGCGGAGCGCACATTGGTCACCGATGGTCAGCAACGCAGCAAGGCTGACTACACCACGCTCAAGGGACGCACGATCAATAGCCGGATCGAGGGCGTGTTCTTGCGCGGCAAAATGATCGCCCGCGACGGCGAAGTCGTTTCCCGGCCGAGCGGCTCCTTTGTGCGGCCATGACCACGCTGTGGTCCCGATTGAGGCGAAAAGCTAACATGACAGCGACCTTTTCATTGAACATCCTGACCTTATGCGGAAGCGTGCGTAAGGAGTCCTACAATGCGGCTTTGCTGCGCGCATTGCCGTCGCTTTCGGCGGGCGACCTGATCTTCAAGGAAGGCCCGTCGGCGGCGGACATCCCGATTTATGATGGCGATCTGGAACGGCTGAGCGGCTTTCCCGCCGTCGTAAATGCGCTCGCTGCTTCGATACGTGAGGCCGACGGTCTGCTGATAGCTTCGCCTGAATACAACTATTCGGTGCCGGGTGGGCTGAAAAATCTGATCGATTGGGTCTCCCGCACGCCGAACCAGCCGTTCGCGCGCAAGCCGGTGCTGATCCAGTCAGTGTCCGGCGGGCCGATGGGCGGCGTGCGGATGCAGCATCATCTCAGGCAGATCATGGTCTTCGTGAACGCGCGGGTTATGCCGCGGCCGGAGGTCATGATCGGGCCGGCGACGGCGAAGTTCGACGAAGCGGGGCAGTTGATCGACAAGGCGGCGCGTGAAGCCGTGCGCGCGCAGTTGACTGAGTTCGCGGTCTTCATCCGGGAAGGGACTGCGACTGACAGGCGGTGACCATCATCGCGAGGTCAGAAACTCTGGGCTAAGGTGAGCTTTCTGGTTCGGGGAGCGCACCGCTGCCACGGAGCGACGGGGCTTTGTCATGCTGCTGCAGCAACTCATCAACGGACTGATGCTCGGCGGCACTTACGCGCTCGTCGCGATCGGCTATTCGCTGGTGTTCGGCGTTCTTCGGCTCATTCATCTCGCCCACGGCGAGGTGTTCATGGTCGGCGCCTATATCGGCCTCGAGACCATGCTTGCGCTGCACGTCGGACCCGTAGCGGCTCTGGCGGCCGCGATTGTCGGCACGGCGCTGTTGGGGATCGTTCTTGAGTTGATTGTGTTCCGGCCGATTCGGCGAAAAGGCGGAAGCTTTCTCGCGCCGATGGTCACGAGCATCGGCGCGGGCTTGATCCTGCAGGAGGTGTTCACGAAAATATTCGGCGCCGAGCAGACGGAATTTCCGGCCGGTCTCGGCAACGACGTTTACCACCTTGGCCCGTTGCTCGTCAGCGCGACGCAAGTATTCATCCTGGCGATCGCCGTCCTGTCGATGATCGTCCTCCATCTCTTCATATCGCGGACGCGGTATGGAATGGCGATGCGGGCGGTCGCCGAGAATGTCGAGATCGCGAGCGTCCTCGGCATCAATACCGACGCCGTTATCATGCTGACCTTCGCGGTCGCCTCGGGTCTCGCCGGCATCGCCGGCGTGCTGGTCGGCCTCGCTTACACGGCGGTCTCGCCGTTCATGGGCATCAACATGGCGATCAAGGGATTGGCCATCATGCTGGTCGGCGGGCTCGGCAGCGTTTACGGCGCCATGGTGGGCGGTCTCCTTCTTGGGATCGTCGAAGTTCTCTGCGTTGCCTACTTCGCCTCCTCGTACCGGGATGCGGTGGCCTTCGGCCTCATGATCGTCATCCTGTTGGTACGGCCACGCGGCCTGTTCGCGACCGGCATGTCGGCGGAGCGCTGATCCATGTTCGAGGGCTATTGGGGCTCGGTCGCGATTTTTTTCGGCATCAATGTGCTGATGGCATTCAGCCTCTATGTCCCGATGACCGCCGGATTGATCTCGCTCGGCCAGGGCGGCTTCATGGCCATCGGCGCGTATGCCAGCGCGGTGCTGACCAAAGACGGCGTGCCGTTTTCGATTGCGGTTGGCGTGGGCGGTTTGCTTGCAGCGTTGAGCGGCATTGTCGTCGGCATTCCCGCCATCAGAATTCGCGGCATCTATCTGATCATCCTCACGCTCGGCTTCGGCGAGATCGTGCGCGTCTTTTTTCTCAATTTCAGCTACACCGGCGGCGCCAACGGTATTGGCGGAATGGCGCCCTATACGAATTTCGCCTGGGTGGCGTCCGCCTGCCTCGTCACCGGCCTGGTCGCATGGCGGCTTCGCTACGCGCGTATCGGTCGCGCCATGATCGCCATCCATGCCGACGAAGTCGCCGCCCAGGCGATGGGCGTCAATGTCGTGCGCGCGAAGCTGGCGGCATTCGCTGGCGGAGCATTCATAGCGGGCGTCGCCGGCGCGTTCTACGCGCACTACACGCTGTTCATCGATTCCGCCCAATTCGGCTTTTTGCGTTCCGCCGATGCGTTTCTGTTCATTGTCCTTGGCGGAATCGCCAATCCGCTGGGTCCCGATAGCCGGCGCAGCCGTGGCGACGCTGACCCCGGAAATATTTCGCTTCCTGCAGGATTGGCGGATGACGTTCTTCGGCGCTCTGCTGATCGCCGCTGCGCTTTGGCGGCCGGACGGCTTGGTAGCCGCCATCAGGACACGTCAATGACCGCCATACTTCGGGTCGGCGACGTATCGAAACGGTTTGGCGGCTATTTGGCGTTGAGCAACGTGAGCTGCGAGGTGGCTGAAGGACGTATTCACGCCCTGATCGGCCCCAACGGGGCCGGCAAGAGCACGCTGTTGAATATCATCAGCGGAGTCATCGCTCCAACAAGCGGAGATGTCGCATTCGCCGGCCAAGCTTATACCGGCCGCCGGCCCGACACGATTCATGGCATGGGCATCGCCCGAAACTTTCAGCATGTGCGCCTGTTCAAGGGTCTCTCTGTGCTTGAGAACGTCATGATCGGCAGTGATGCGCAGACCAGTGCCGGTACGTGGAGCGATCTTGTCGATCTTGCCCTGCCATTCCGCGATCGCGACGCCGCAACCCGGCAAGCACGGGAAGCACTGCAATTTGTCGGCTTAGGGACCCACGGCAATCGCGGCATCGATCAACTGACTTTGGTTGATCAGCGCCGCGTGGAGATCGCCCGCGCACTGGCAAGCCGACCGCGACTTCTTTTGCTCGACGAGCCCGCCGGCGGGATGAACCCGTCCGAAGTCGAGGACCTCACCGGCGTTGTGCGCCAGATTCAGCGCGCGGGCGTAACGGTTCTGCTCGTCGAACATCACATGCGGTTTGTCATGACGCTGGCGGAATGGATCACGGTTCTCGATGCCGGCCGGGTCATCGCTGATGGCGTTCCCGAAGCCGTACGACGCGATCCGGCGGTGATTTCCGCCTATATCGGCACTAGCGCCTGAGACGGTGTGCATTCTCCAAGACGATGTCGGCACCATCGTCAGGGCGACGGGGATTGCGAGCAGGTTTGCTTGAACAAGTCGAAAGGCCCTCGACTGAACTTAAGACCAGCTTTTGTGAGAAGGGCGCTAACGATTGTGGGTGAGGTAGCGTCTCTTTCACGGCGGAAACGCGAGTTCGATTCCATTGAGGCGAGCCAGCGCGGGCGAATAGTGCCTCTCGTTGACGACGTGAACCGATCGTCAGCATCGCGTCATAGAGGACCCCCGGAGCCCTTCAACTGCTGAGAAAGCTCCTGAGTGCACTCGATCGGCTCGGGTGCTTGAGCTTCCGCAGTGCCTTGGCCTCGATCTGCCGAATTCGCTCACGCGTCACCGAGAACTGTTGGCCAACTTCCTCCAGCGTGTGATCGCTGTTCATGCCGAGGCCAAAGCGCATGCGGATGATGCGCTCCTCGCGCGGCGTCAGTGAAGCCAGCATGTGCGTCGTTGTCTCGCGCAGGTTCGACTGGATCGCGGCGTCGATCGGCAGGATCGCGTTGGTGTCCTCGATCAAGTCGCCGAGGTGGCTGTCTCCCTCCTCGCCGATCGGCGTTTCGAGCGACAGCGGTTCCTTGGCGATCTTCAAGGTCTTGCGGACCTTTTCGAGCGGCATGTGGAGCTTCTTGGCGAGTTCCTCCGGTGTCGGCTCGCGGCCGATCTCGCCGAGCATCTGCCGGCTGGTGCGCACGATCTTGTTGATCGTCTCGATCATGTGAACGGGCACACGGATGGTGCGCGACTGATCGGCGAGCGAGCGGCTGACCGCCTGCCGGACCCACCAGGTAGCGTAGGTCGCAAACTTGTAGCCGCGCCGGTACTCGAACTTGTCGACCGCTTTCATCAGGCCGATGTTGCCTTCCTGGATGAGGTCGAGGAACTGCAGGCCGCGGTTGGTGTATTTCTTCGCGATCGAGACGACGAGGCGCAGGTTCGCCTCCACCATCTCCTTCTTGGCCTGCCGCCCTTCGCGCTCGCCCCTCTGCACGATCTGCACGATCTTTCGGAATTCGCCGATCTCAAGCCCGGTCTCGCCGGCCAGCGCGTGGATCTCGTGGCAGTGCTGCTTGACCCGGTCCCTGTCTTTGGCGGCGAAGCTCTTCCAGCTTTTGGCCGAAAGCTTCGACACGCGGTTGAGCCAGAGCGGGTCGAGCTCGGAACCGAGATAGTTCTTGAGGAAATCTTCGCGCGCCACGCCATGGCTCTCGGCGAGCCGCATCAGGCGGCCCTCGCAGCCGACGAGGCGTTTGTTGATGTCGTAGAGTTGCTCGACCAGCGCATCGATGCGCGCCTGGTTCAACCGCAGCGATTTCACCTCGCCGATGATCTCGTTCTTCAGCTTCTTATAGTTGCGTTCCTGCGCGGGCGAGAGCGACTGCCTTTTGAGCTGGAATTGGATGTCCTGATCCTGTAGCCGGCGCAGGCGCTTGTAGGTGTCGGCGATGGTGTCGAAGGTCTCGATCACCTTGGGCTTGAGCTCCGCCTCCATTGCGGCGACCGAGAGCCAGTTTTCCATATCGTCGTCGTCATCATCCAAGTTGCTCTCGCCGATGGTCCCGGCGGCAGCTGTCTCCCCGCCGACCGAGCTTGCGCCAGCCGGCTTGAAGGGCGTCGGAGCGGCTGGCGCAGTGGCCGGCGCCTGCATCTGCGGCGGCCCGTCCTGGCCCGGAACGGCGACGTCCACGATCAACTGGCCGTCAGGCCCAATCGTCGGCGTAGCCATCGCGGCGGCGCCAGTACCGGCATAGGTGGCATCGAGGTCGATGATGTCGCGCAGCAAGACCTTGCCGTCGTTGAGTTCGTTCCGCCAGATGATAATGGCCTGGAAGGTGAGCGGACTTTCGCAGAGCCCGGCGATCATCGCCTCGCGGCCAGCCTCGATTCGCTTGGCGATGGCAATCTCGCCCTCGCGCGAAAGCAGTTCCACCGAGCCCATTTCGCGGAGATACATGCGCACCGGATCGTCGCTGCGCTCGGCCAGTTCCTTGGCCCCGGACTTGGCCGGGACCGGCCGTTGCCGGACTTCAACCAGCTCATTGTCGCCCTCGGATTCCTGCTCCGGGTCCTCGCCGGTCGTCGCCTTTGCATGAGGCTTGGTATCGTCAGACTTGGTCTCGTCAGGCTTGGTCTCATCCCCCTCGACCAAATCGACGCCCATTTCTTCGAAAATCGACAGGATATCCTGGATCCGTTCCGAATTGGCTTTCTTCGCGGGTAGCACGGCGTTGAGCTGATCAAACGTGACGTAGCCGCGCTTCTTCGCACTGCCGATCAGCTGCTTGACGGCTGCTTCAGAAAGGCTATCGGACCGGATCTCGGGACCCTCCTTCACCAGCAACTCTTTCTTCTGCGGCGTCATCTTCATCTTGCTTCCCATGCATCCCAAGATGTTGCGGACGACGGTGCTGAGGCCTTTAGGTCAAGATTTTCGGCGGGCTTGTCGATTACGGTTGTTCCGAGATCAGAAGCGGGGCGCGCGCGGCGGGCCGCTTCGTCCCGGGGCCGCACCAGGGACTGGTCGAGGCTTCATCGGCAGCAGACCCTCGCGCTGCAGCTTTTTGCGGGCGAGCTTGCGGGCGCGGCGGATCGCTTCCGCCTTCTCCCGGACTCTTCTCTCCGAGGGCTTTTCGTAATGGCCGCGGAGCTTCATCTCGCGGAAGACGCCCTCGCGCTGCATCTTCTTCTTCAGCACCTTGAGGGCCTGGTCGACATTGTTGTCACGGACGAGCACCTGCACGCGGCGTTCCTTTGCGATCGAGCGGTTGATAGGCGCGACGGCCAAGGCGCTCGGGCCCATGGCGCACCGATAACGATACGTCGGCTGCCGACGGCACCCGCTGTACGGAATCAACGTCGATATCTGAAATCCCTGCCGATAGATAGCGCTTTCGTCGGCCTCAATTCGGCTCCCGTAATGCCGTATATTCGCCAGTGGCCAAGCGTCTGTGACTTATCGGCATGCAAGCGACGGGTCGAGAGCCATTCCGCTTGTGCGCAGTGGGTGGAGTGATTTCTCGAAGAACTTCCGCTCAGGCGAAGGCCGTCAGGTCGCCCACTTCGCGCTGACGTTAAATCGGTTTTGGAAAGCCGGGAATAAGATCACGGTTTTTCGGGCCGCGGGCGCGGCAGCGGGGGCCAGTATGCAACGCGGACCTTACCCAAGCCCGGGAAATGCAGCGCTTGAGCGGCACCGAGTGCAAGGTCGATCTCCCGCCCGCGAACATTGGGGCCGCGATCGTTAACGACGACCTCGACCACATTGCGTCCGTAGCTGACCACGAGGCGGGTGCCGAACGGCAGACTGCGATGAGCAACCGTCATACCGTGCGGGTTGAATTTGCTCCCGGTCGCGACGCGGTTACCCTCCCAGTAGACGGAAGCAACCATGAGGCCGGTCGGCCCGGCTTGGGCTGGGGACAGCAACGCGACGCAAAGCGCCGCTGACGCGAGCGTACGGGTCAAAAGCATTTTGGATGTCAGAAAACCGTCGACCCTCTCAGCAGGCTACAGTGTAGCGGCGAGAGCGGAAGCTGTGGCAGGAAAGCTGACGCATGATTACCCTGTCCCCCGTCCTAACGTCTCCAACGTCACAAAATTTATCTGCTTCTCAAAAGCGTGGCAACCCCGCAAACGCTGTCGCGCCGTTTGTATCGGGGCATCCGCCGCTTAGGCGACACATTGTACCGCGGTCTTATCCCAGCATTTCGCCGGCATCTGCGAAAGCTTGACGACTAGCGCGCCGAAATGGTTTCAGCGCTGCTCAATGCCGCCACCAAGTCGGAGAAAAGTTCGTTGCTCAGACTGACGTGGTTCACCAGAAGCCGGTGCGCCTCATCGCCGTCGCCGGCAATGATCGCGTCAACAATCGCTTTATGCTCGTCGGAGGCGCGGCGCAGAGCGTCGGGCCGCTTCAAATGATAGGCGCGGTATGGCGCAAGCCGCCCATAGAGCGCGCTGGCCTGCTCCTTGAGATAGTCGTTGTGCGCACCGGCGTAGATTGCTTCATGGAACGATTTATTCAGTTCGTGATAGCCCTCGCGATCTCTGGCATCGACGTAAGGCCGGAATTCCTTTTGAATGGAACTCAAGGCGGCGTGCTCGGCAGGCGTCATGCGGCGCGCAGCCAGACGGCCGCAGAAGCCCTCAAGCTCGGCCATCACCTCGAACATCTCGACCATTTTCGAAGGCGTGATTTTCGCAACAACGGCGCTCTGATGCGGGCGCCATTCAACAAGATTAGCGGCGGCTAACTGCCGTAGCGCTTCGCGGACCGGCGTGCGCGACACGTTGAACGCCTCGGCCAATTTTTTCTCATCCAGTTCCTCGCCGGGCCGCAGCACCCCGGAAATGATTTGATCAGCGATCTGTCGCCGCACGCGGTCAGAGCGGATAATGGGCGCGTCTTGCTCTCGGCTTTGCGAACGCCGTCCCGGGTATCAGGCTTGGTCATGATTGACATCATCGCGGACTCACTGCTCCTGGACTGGAGTGTAAGAATTTCATTGCAGTCTTTATTTCCCCACTGGCACAAGTCACTTGTATACCCGATCGGCTAAATTGTATATTGTGCTGTTCGCGTAGTAGCAGGCATTACGAAATGGCGGTTCGTCTAGCTCTCCTGCAGATGAATTGTTCGGGAGCGCGCGAACAGAACATGGCTCGCGCCGAACAGATGATCCGCGAGGCCGCCAGCAAGCAAGCGCAAATCGTGCTGCTCCCCGAAGTCTTTCACGAGCTGTTCTTTATTACTGACTTGAACACCGGCTACTTCGACAGGGCCGAACCGATACCGGGTCCGATCACCGAAGTAATGCAGCGGCTCGCGCGTGAACTCGAAGTCGTGATCGTGGCACCAATCTACGAGCGGGTCGGCCGCAGCGTCTATTACAACTCGGCGGCAATCATCGACGCCGACGGATCGCTGCTCGGCGTCTATCGCAAAAACCACATTCCGCTGAATACCATCTTCTACGAAAAGCTCTACTTTAAGCCCGGCAATCTCGGCTACCCGGTGTTCGACACGCGGTACGGCAAGGTCGGGCTGCTGATCTGCCACGACCGCCATTATCCCGAAGGCGCGCGAGCGCTGGCGCTCAATGGCGCGGAAATTCTGCTCATCCCAAGCGCCACGCCCGACAAGAGCCTCTCCCGCAAAGTGTGGGAAAAAGAGCTCTGCGCGCATGCGATCTTCAACGAATATTTCGTCGCCGGGCTCAACCGGACCGGACAGGAAGGCAACTATTTCTACTACGGTCACAGCGTCGCCTTCGACCCGACCGGCGAAATGCTGGCCCAAGCCGGCACCGACGAAGAAATTCTTCTCGTTGACTGCGATCTCGATTTGATCAACCAACGGCGGCGTGCCTGGCAGTTTTACCGGGACAGGCGCCCCGACACCTATGGCATCCTCACCGCGCTGGTGCCGTAAATCGAAGCCATCCGGGCAAACAGCGCGGCTGAGCGGGAGACTGAGTATGCGGAAAGCAGCGATTGCGACAGCCGTACTCGTTGCGATGGGAACGGCCACGCAGGTCCAGGCCGGCGAGAAGGTGCGTCTGACCTACACCGTCCAGGTGCACCAGGCCAACATGATGGTGCTGGCGGACTACGCAAAAAAATATGGCGTCGATATCGAGGCGGTGCCGATGCGGCGCTACGCCGATCAGCAATTGGCGCTGATGACCAATCAGGTCGACGTTGCGGTGATGGGCTACGTCAATGTCGGCCTGATGGAGGAAAAAGGCTTTCGCGATTACCGGGCGATCGCCGGTGTCTTCACCGGCGGACAAAGCCTGACGCTGGCGAAGGATATCAAGGCTTCGACGTGGAAGGATCTCGAGGGTCGCAAGATCGGCACCGCGCCGAACAGCTACGTGGAATTGCTGTTCAAGGCGAGCGCCAGGCTCGGCGGCGCCGATTTGTCAAAAATACAGACTGTCAGCTTTACGGCCGGCGGGCCGCCGCTGCTCGACGCCTTGAAAAATCATCAGATCGATGGCTTTGCGTCCTGGGAGCCCAACAACGCTGGCGCCGCCGTTGCCGGTGACGGCTATTACAGCTCGCTCGACCTCAGCGACAATCCGACGCGGAACGTCAACGGACTGCTGACTGTGAATTCTGCCTTTCTGCAGTCACACCGGGCTGCAGTGCTCGGCGTCGTTCGCGCACTCATTGACGCGACCAACGCGCTCAATCAAGACCGCAACAAATTCATTGAAGTTGCGATGAAGGGCACCGGCTCGTCGCTTGAGGTCGTGAAAGAAGCAGTTCCGCGCGGCAAGCTCGACTACAAGCTCTATTCCAAGGAAGCCAAAGCGCTGATGGGGATGCTCAATCAGGCCAAGCTGACCCAGATCGACGCGACGCCTGCGGTCGACAAGCAATTCGATTACTCGCTTCTGGAAGAGGCGACCGGCAAGCCGAAAAATCAGCTCGGCGGAGAATAAGCGAAGGCACGACCGTGACCGTCGCCTCGATTTCAACGCGGCGTAGCTCGTGGGATGGCGCTCGCATTGTTGCGGGCGCGCATCTTGCCGGCCGCCGCGTGATCGGGCCGCTGATCGTGCTTGTGCTGTGGCACGTGGCGTCGACGCAGCACTGGGTAGATCCCCGGTTCGTGCCGTCACCCTTGACCGTGCTGCACTCGCTGTGGATCTGGATGTTTGGTCCGGCCGGTGCGGGGCCCTACTCCGGCACCTGGTTTCTGCACGCCGGCAACAGTGCCTATCGGGTTCTGATCGGCTTTCTCTTGGCTGCAGCCGCCGGCGTCACCATCGGCTGCCTGATCGGCTGGTTCAAGGTCGTTTCCGACCTGCTCGATCCGGTTATTCAGATCGTGCGCCCAATTCCGATCACGGCCTGGGTTCCCTTTGCCGTAATCTTTTTCGGCATTCGCGATGGCTCCGCGTTCTTCCTGATCGCGCTCGGCGCATTTTTCCCGATCGTCGTCAACACCGCGGCCGGTGTCGCCGCAACGCCGAAACTTTTTGTTCGCGCGGCGCGGATGCTGGGTGTTCGTTCGCACATGCTGCTGCCGCGGGTCATTATTCCGGCTGCCATGCCGTTCATCTTTACCGGGCTGCGGCTCGGCATTGGGCTTGCCTGGGTGCTGGTGATCGTCGCCGAGATGATGGCGGTGAAGTCGGGATTAGGATTCGCGATGTGGGACGCTTATTACTTCCTGCGCCTCGATATCATCATCGCGGCAATGCTGAGCGTCGGCGCGCTCGGCTTTATCAGCGATCTGATTATTCGATTCATCGGCCGCTGGACGCTGCGATGGAGCCGCGGTCTATGAACCAGATCGTGCCGCCGGCGGTGCTGATGCAGAAACACGCGCGCATTGTCGTACGCGGTCTTGGCAAGCACTTCACCGATATCTCGCGGCAGGAAGAGATCGTCGCGCTCGACGGCATCGACCTCGATATCGGCGATGATGAATTCCTGACCGTCCTCGGCCCGAGCGGCTGCGGGAAGACGACGCTCCTCAACATCATCGCCGGGTTCGACCATCCGACCAATGGCGACGTGCGCCTCGACGGTGAGGCGATCCTCAAGCCCGGCCCCGACCGCGGCGTGGTCTTTCAGGAATATGCGCTGTTTCCCTGGCTCTCCGTCGAGCAGAACGTCGAATTCGGATTGCGCGAGCGCGGCGTGCCGAAGCCGCAGCGCCGCGCGCGGGTGCGCGATCAGATCGCGTCTGTCGGGCTCTCCGGGTTCGAACGGCGTTATCCGCAGGAGCTGTCCGGCGGCATGCGGCAGCGCGTGGCGATCGCGCGGGCGCTGGTCAACGATCCGAAAATTCTGTTGCTGGATGAACCGTTCGCGGCGCTTGATGCGCAGACCCGCACCTTGATGCAGCAGGAGCTGCTGCGGGTCTGGAGCGCCGCGCGGCGAACCGCGATATTCATCACCCACAACATCGAAGAGGCGATTTTGCTGGGCGATCGCGTCGTGGTGATGACCGCCCGCCCCGGCCGGATCAAGGAAATCGTCACGGTCAATCTGCCCCGGCCGCGCGACGTCACCTCCGCCGAGTTCAACGAGATCCGGCGGCGCATCGGTCTGATGCTTGAGAGCGAGGTGCAGGCGACCTTCGCCGCCATGCAGGTTAGCCCGGCGGGCTGACCGGCATGAACTTGGAAATGAGCCGGGAAGTACATGGAAAATGAGCTGATCATCGAGCGGCACGGCCCCATCGCGCGGTTGACCGTCAACCGGCCGGCGGTGCGCAATGCGCTCAGCATCGGGATCACGCAGCGGATTGCGCAGGCGCTACGCGACCTGTCGCGGGAGCGCTCTGTGCGCGTGTTCGTGCTCACCGGCGCCGGTGATCGGGTTTTTGTTTCTGGTGCCGACGTAACCGAATTCCGCGAACAATTGGCGTCCCCGAAATCAGCCTTAAGCTACGATGCTGCGGCCGAGCAGCTGCAGTCGGCATTGCGTGAGGTGCCGCAACCGGTCATCGCCAGAATCCAGGGCCATGCCGTGGGCAGCGGCACCATCGTCGCCGCCTCCTGCGATTTTCGCATTGCCGTGAGCACCGCAAAATTCGGCATTCCGGTTGCCAAATTCGGCTTTCTCGCCACCGTGCCCGATACGCTGCGGCTGGTGCAGCTGGTCGGTACCGCCAAAGCGAAGTGGCTGTTGATGACCGGCCAACTGATCGAAGCGCCGGAAGCGCAGGCAATCGGTCTGGTGGATCAGGTCGTCGATCCGCAGCACCTCGACGCCACGGTCAACTCGCTTGCCGCTACGCTCGCAGCCAACGCGCCGCTGACTATCAAGGCCACCAAACAAATCATCGAAACCTTCAGTGCACCCGGCAATAACGTTGCGTCGGGAGCGCCGTGGTACGCGGAAATCTTTCGCAGTGCCGATTTCCGCGAAGGTCTCAACGCCTTCTTCGCCAAGCGCAAACCGGAATTCACAGGTGAATAAGTTGGAACTCGGTCCCCTGTCGACTGAACCGACACCGGCGCCGGCATTTCGCGCGGGACCGCTCGCAGGCGTTCGGGTGCTCGACCTTACGCATATGCTGGCTGGTCCTTATTGCACGTGGCTGCTCGGCGCGCTCGGCGCCGAGGTTACCAAGGTGGAGATGCCGGGCGAAGGCGATTTTACCCGCAGCATCGCCCCCTTCGCCGGCGGCGCGAGCATCTATTTCGCAAGCGTCAATCGCAACAAGCGCAGCATCGCGCTCGATCTTAAGCAGCCGGCCGGCCGCACTGCGCTACTGCGGCTTGCCGAACGCGCCGACGTGTTCGCCGAGAACAATCGCCCAGGCGTTATGGAGCGGCTGGGGCTCAACTATAAATCCGTCGCGCGCATCAATCCGCGCATTATTTACGCTTCGATTTCCGGCTTTGGGCAGACCGGTCCCTACCGGCAGCGGCCCGCATTCGACGCCGTCGTCCAGGCCATGGCCGGTATGATGAGCATCACTGGTGAGGAGGACGGACCGCCGGCGCGCGCCGGCGCCTCGATCGGCGATATCGGCGCCAGCCTGTTCGGCGTCATCGGCATTCTAGCCGCGCTCACCGATCGCGCGACCACCGGACGCGGCGCGCAGGTGGACGTGGCGATGTTCGATTCGCAGATCGCTCTTCTGGAGAACGCGCTCGCGCGCTATCTGAATGCCGGCGATCTCCCGCGACGGCTGGGATCGCGCCATCCGCTGATCACGCCGTTTCAGGCCTTCGCCACCAAAGACAATCCAATCGTCATCTGCGTCGAAACCGAAGCCCAGTGGCGGCGGTTTTGCGAAATCATCGGACGCGCCGATCTGATTGCCAATCCGTTGTTCTCGGACAGCAATACGCGCACCCAGCATCATGCCGCGCTCGAACCCGAACTCCAGGCGGCCTTATCAAAGCGCAGCTGCGCGGAGTGGTTGGCGGCGCTTGCAGCCGGCTCGGTGCCTGCCGGACCCGTCAACGACATCGCCGCGGTTGCGAACGATCCGCAAGTCGAGGCTCGGGGACTAATCCGGCGCGTGCGCGACGGCGCCTTCGTCAAGCAGCCGGTCCGCTTCTCGACCTATCCGGACTTGCCCGAGCAGCCGCCGCCGCGGCTTGGCGAACACACTGAAGCCGTGCTCGCCGAATGCGGATATTCGCAAGACGAGATTGCCGCTATGAAGGCGGAAGGTGCGATCGCCGGAGCGTAACAGTCCATGCCCTATCTGACGACCAATGACGGCGTGAAACTCTACTACGAGGACAGCGGCGCCGGCCGCCCGATCCTGTTCATCCACGAGTTTTCCGGCGACTACCGCGCCTGGGAGCTTCAGGTCCGTTATTTCGCCCGCCGTTATCGCTGCATCACCTACAATGCGCGCGGCTATCCGCCATCCGACGTTCCGGACACGGTCGATAAATATTCACAGCGCCGCGCGATCGACGATGCGGTCGGTGTGCTGGACCATCTCAAGATCGACAAGGCGCATATTGTCGGTCTCTCGATGGGCGGATTCGCTGCGCTTAACTTCGGCATTCACTATCCGGAGCGGGCATTGTCGCTGGTGGTCGGCGCTGCCGGCATGGGCGCCGAGCCGGACAAGACCGCGCAGTTTCGCCA
The DNA here is from genome assembly GCA_963826945.1 of uncultured Alphaproteobacteria bacterium. GTDB lineage: Bacteria > Pseudomonadota > Alphaproteobacteria > Rhizobiales > Xanthobacteraceae > BOG-931. The sequence continues at coordinate 177,474 of CAWGYY010000007.1, forward strand.
GGAGGTCGAAATCGTAGCACAGCGCTGGGAAACCGAGGGCGCGAAGAAATTTGCGCCAATCTACGGGTCCGGGCCGGGCCGCGAGCAGCTCGAGCTGAAAGACCCGCGCGGCTTCAAGGAATTCATCGACCAGCTTTCCGAGCACTCGCCCAAGGGCGCTGCACTGACGCTGCGCGGCGTGCAGGCCCGGCGCCCCTCCCCGTTCGAACTCGTGGCGGAGCTGGAAAAAATGGTCGTGCCGACCTTGGTCATCCACGGCGACGAGGATCGCTCCTGCCTTGGCACCGGTGCCTTTCTCAAACGCACCATTCCCTCGGCCGGCCTGATGGTGTTTCCGAAGACCGGCCACACCATCAACCTGGAAGAACCGGCGCTGTTTAATTTCGCCTTGCAGGATTTTTTCACGCAGGTCGACAGCGGCCGCTGGATGCTGCGTGACAAGCGAACCGAGTCGGCAGCGGTGCTGCTTGAAGCCGAGCCGAGCCGCTAGCGGCCCTCGTCAGTACAGCTCAGGCACCTCGTTCAATCCGCGGGCTGTCTCGATCGCGTCGGGCAATTGCCGGCAGAAGGCGTCGACCCATTCGCTCGGCACCGTCGTGCTGACCTTCACAAAGCGCGAGCCGAAACGCGGCGTGTGATACGAGCCCTGGCGGATCATGATGCCGCGCTGGGCAAAAACGGCGGCCAACGCTTCCGGGCGCAGACCGAGCTCGGCGCATTCGATGATGACGAAATTTCCGTGCGACGGATAAATCGGAACCGTCAGTCCTGATATCTGCTCGACCGCTTGCTTGATCGCCGTCTGATTACGGCGCTGAACCCGTTGCACCGCCGGCATCCACTCCGACTTTACCGCAAGTCCCGCCTGCGCCGCCCGCTGGGCAATCACGCTGGCGCCGAGCGTCGCGGTCGAATAGGCGGCGAGCTCCTCGATGATCTGCCGATTGGCAACGACCGCGCCGACGCGCAACCCGGCAAGGCCGAGCCATTTGGAGAAGCTGTAAATCGTGATTGCGCGCTCCGGATAGAAGCGCGCGGCGAGCGTGTGCTCGTCGGCAAAATCCCGATACGTGCAATCATGCAGGAAATAGGCATTCACGCTGCGCGCGATATCGCAGAAAGCTTTGATTTCTTCGCGCGTGTAGCAAACCCCCAGCGGGTTGTTGGGATCGACCAAATAAACAATGCGGGTATTGCGGTCGACCGTTTCGCTCAGCTGCTGGGGCGTCAGCCGGTATCCCGCGGCCGGATCGTAGATCGGAATTTCGCGAACCTCGGCGCCGGCCTGCCGCGCGAACTGCATCGGCCATTTCCAGCCCGGATCGGTGGTCACGAAATTGGTACGCGGCTCGCAGTACGCACGGCAAACCGTCGCCAGCGCCGCAACGGCGCCGTCGGTCACGAGAGCCGCCGTCGTCTCACGCGGCAGCCCGAGATCGCTCGACGATGCCGTCGAGCAGCGCCGTGAATCCACCGGGCGGCGCGTAGGCGTGAAACTCCTCCGCCTCGATTGCGTCGGTCAGCGCCTTGCGCACCGCCGGGTGCATCGGCAGGTGGTTGGTATTCTGGCCGAGCCAGAACAGGCCGCGGGTGGCAAACAGCCGATCGAAATGAGCGTTGCGCTCGGCAAAGCTGCTCATTGCCGCTTCGGCCGCGCCTTGATGATCGAGCCGTAGCCGGCAATGCCGCCATCGATAGTGACGACGGTGCCGGTGATGTAGCCGGCCCGCGGCGAAGCAAGAAACGCGATCAGGTCGGCGACTTCCTCGCGCGGTGCCCATCCGTCCGCCGGGATAATCAGCGAGATATTGCTGCCAGCGCGCTTCGTCGCCTAAATTGTCGCGGGCGCGCCGCTTCATCATTCGCACCATGCGATCGGTGGCGATCGGTCCGGGGTTCACGCCAACGACGCGGACTCCGTAATCAAGGCTGACGCCGCCGACCGCCTTGGTGAACGACATCAGCGCGGCATTTCCGGTGCTGCCGGCGACATAATTATAGTCCCAGTTCTCGCCGGAATTGCCGATGTCATTAATAATGACGCCGGAGCCGCGCTGCTTCATGCGGGTGTAAATCGCGCGGGTGAGGTTGATGTAGCCGAACACCTTCAGGTCGAAGCCGCGCCGCCAGTCTTCATCGGTCAGCGCTTCCACGGTACCCGCGGGGATATCGCCGGCATTATTGATCAGAATATCCACATCGCCCGCGGCATCGGCGAGCGCCGCCATGCTCGCCGTCGTGGACAGATCGCCGGGGTGCAGACTGACTTTAACCTGGTGCTCGGCGAGAATTTCCTTGCGCAGCTTTTCGAGTTCGTCGCCGGAACGCGCGGCCAGATGAACCGAGCATCCCTCGCCCGCGAAAGTGAGCGCAGTCGCGCGGCCGATCCCTTTGGAAGCGCCGGTTATCAATGCCGTTTTCCCGGCTAATTGCAGATCCAAACACCCCTCCCGTCTCGCGTTTGCACATGTCAATGGAGCCGGATTGTATACAGTGCAGCGTCCAAGTAATACAATTTGCGTCATTCACAACCCGGCCGAAGCCCATGTCACAGCACGGCGACATTATTAATAGCGTCGCCGCTCACGTCAGTATCGCCCGCTTGTGGGATCGCCTCATGGCGCTTGCCCAATTCGGCGCGCTGTCCAAGGGCGGCGTCAATCGCCAAGCGCTATGCGACGAAGAAATCCCGGCGCGGGCACAACTTGTTCGCTGGGGGCAAGCGATCGGGTTGGAGCCATCGAACGACGAGGCCGGCAACCTCTTTCTGCGCTATCCCGGGACCGATCCTAGTCTGCCGCCGGTCATGGTCGGTTCGCACATCGACAGTCAACCGACCGGGGGAAAGTTCGACGGCCCGCTCGGAGTCCTGGCCGGCCTGGAAAGCGTCGAGGCGATCATCGCGCACGGCGTGCGCCCGCGCCGATCCATCGAGGTGGTTTCGTGGATGAATGAGGAGGGCTCGCGCTTTGCGCCCGGAATGATGGGGTCGGCGGTGTTCGCTGGCGCGCGGAAGCTTCAGGACATTCTCGGCGTTCGCGACAAGAACGGCATCAGCGTCGAGACCGAGCTGCACAAAGTGCTCGCGTGCTGAACCGCAGGTGCCGCGCCGGCCGCTCGGCGGCAAGCCAGCGGCGTTTCTGGAAATGCACATCGAACAAGGAACTATGGTCGAGCGCGCCGGCAAGACCATCGGGGTCGTCACCGGCATGCAAGGCAAGCGGACGTTTCGCGTCCAAGTCGACGGCGAGGAAAATCACGCCGGCACATCGTCGCGCAGCATACGGCGCGACGCGCTGGTTTCCGCCGTTGCCATCGTGAGCGCGCTGCAAGATGCGATGTGGGACGACGCCGATATTGTGCGTTTCACCATCGGCATGTTTACCGTCACACCCAACGCGCCGTCCGTCGTCCCCGGGCGCGTGATCTTTTCGCTCGATCTCCGGCATCCGGACGCCGCCACCTTGCGCAAACTGGGCGACGCTATTCCGGAAATCTGCGAAAAGTCGCGCGGGCGCTGCCAGGTGTCGGTGAAGGAGCTACTGCACGATCCGCCGCTCGAATTTCCGACGCCGATCCGCGATGCCATCCGGTCGGCGTCCACTGCGCTCGGCGTCCCCTGGATGGATATCCTGTCCTTCGCCGGCCACGATTCCCGCTATCTGCATTACATCTGCCCGACCGCCATGATCTTCATCCCCTGCAAGGATGGCATCAGCCACAACGAAGCCGAAAGCATCCGCGAGCAGGACGCGCTCGACGGGACCCGCGTTCTGGCCGAAGCGGTCTTTGCTTTGGCGAACGCTGACTAAAGAGCCGAAAATGACCCGGGCTGACAGTGTTACACACCCCGCTGCGGGGCTGCCGATCGGCGCGGAAGTCGATGCTTCGGCAGCGCAACGGCCAAACCGCGCGATCCTGCGCGGGCGGCTGGCGACCGTGGTTCCGCTCGACCCGGCGGCGCATGCAGAAGCGCTGTATGAAGGCACGCATGGTGCCTGATCGGGAGAAGCTTTGGCTTTACATGGGCGCCGGGCCGTTCAGCGACCGCGCATCGTTTCGCGCCTATCTCGACAAGCTTGCCGTATCGGACGATCCGTTGTCTTTCACGATCATCACCAATGCCGATGGCCGCGCGGCCGGGCATGCGTCCTATATGCGTATGGCGCCCGAGCATCGCGTGATCGAGGTCGGCAACATCTTTTACACGGCCTCGCTTGCCCGCTCGGCCGCCGCCACCGAGGCGATGTATCTGATGGCCAAACACATCTTCGAAGACCTCAATTATCGGCGCTACGAATGGAAGTGTAACGCGCTGAACGAACCGTCCCGCCGCGCGGCGTTACGTCTGGGATTTTCCTTCGAGGGCATCTTTCGTCAGCACATGATCCAGAAAGGCCGCAATCGCGACACCGCGTGGTTCGCAATGCTCGATCACGAATGGCCGGCGCGAAGGGCCCGATTTGAAGCGTGGCTGCGGCCCGAGAACTTTGATGAGAGCGGCAAGCAACGAGCGGCGCTTGCTGCCATGAAGCCGTAGCATTCATGACGGCTGAGACGCCGCCACCGCTGCGCAAGGAAGATAACCGGCTGTTGCGCGGCGCCGCGCGGTTCGTCGACGACATTCATCTCGACCGCATGGTGCACGGGGCGTTCGTTCGGAGCGCCATGCCGCACGCCGAGATCGTTTCAATCGACGCGTCGCGTGCGCTCGCCGCCGGCGCAATGGCGGTGCTGACGGCCAAGGATCTGCCGTTCAACGATCTGCCCTGGGTGGTGCGCTATTGGCATCCGAGCATCCGCAACGGCTTGCCAAAATTCCTCGCCACTCGGGCGGGTCCGCTTCGTCGGTGAGCCGGTCGCCTTCGTGGTGGCTGAGGATCGCTATCGGGCGGAAGATTTGGCCGAACTCGTCGACGTCGAGTATCGGCTGCTGCCGATCATCGCCACGATCGCCGAAGCGACTGCGGACAACGCGGCGCCGCTACACCCCGACTGGATCGGCAATATCGCCGCCGCATTCGAGCACCAGAGCGGCGACGCCGCGCGCGCACTTTCAGATTGCAGCCATCGCGCCCGCCGCCGGTTCAATTTCGTTCGCCAGGCCCCGGTTCCACTGGAGACCAGGGGCGTCGTTGCCGATTTCGACGCAGAACGCCGGTCTTTGACCGCGTGGCTGTCGACCCAGCCCCATTACAATGTGCGGCAGAACCTCGCCAGTCTGCTCGGGCTTGCCGAGCGTAACGTTCGCGTCATTGCCGAAGATGTCGGCGGCGGTTTCGGCTCGAAGTCGCGGCCCTATGCGGAGGAGATCATTGCCGGCCACGCCAGCCGCGTTTTGGGCCGGCCGGTGAAATGGATCGAAGACCGGTTCGAGAACTTGCAGGCCACCACGCATTCCCGGGCGATGGAAGTCGACCTGGAGATCGGCTGTGATGCAAACGGCCGCTTCGCGGCGCTGAAAGTTGAGATAGTCCTCGACGTCGGCGCCTATGTTTTCACGAGCGGGATCGCCACGGCCCAAGTTGCCGCCGCACACGTCGCCAACGGCTATCGCTTTCCCAATATCGCGATCAGCGTCCGCTGCATCGGGACCAACAAAACACCGATTGGCACCTATCGCGGCGCCGGCCAGCCGGAGGTCACATTCCCGATAGAGTGCCTGGTTGACGTTCTCGCCAAAGAGATCGGCTGGCGCGCCGCAGACTTGCGTGCCCACAATCTCGTTCGCCCCGCCGACATGCCGTATCGGGTCGGCACCACACTTCTCGGCAATGATCTCGTCTACGAGAATGCCGACTTCCCTCGTGCGCTGACAACGGCGATCGAAACCAGCGGTTATTCCGAGCGCGTCGAGGTGGCTACGAACGGCGACCGCATCGCTTATGGCGTCGGCTGCGGCGTCGAAACCGGCGGCCTGGTCAATTTTGAATCGGCGCTAGTGCGGATCGATCCCGATGGCACGGTTGCGATCCAGTCGGGAATGTCATCGCAGGGCCAAGGCCAATTCACCACTTACGCGCAGGTCTGCGCCGAGACACTCGGCGTGCCGCTGGAGAATGTTTCGGTCCGGCTCGGCGACACCGGGCTGATGCCGTTCGGCCGCGGCGCCTTTGCCGCGCGCGGCGCAGTTATCGGCGCCAACGCCGTATTCAGCGCCACGCAGAGCCTGCGAGCCAAAGTGCTCGACCGCGCCGCGACCCTTCTCCAATGCCGCGCCAGCCGAACTCGACATCAAGCGAGGGTCAATCCTGCGGCGCGATGGCGGCCCCACCGACCTCACCATCGGGCAGATTGCCCGAGCAGTGCAACCTGGCGGAGCGTTGTTCGACGGCGAAGCCGCGCTGGAAGTGAGCACGGTCTATGAGGCGAAACAGGTGCTGACCAGCGGCTTTTCGGTTCATGTGGCCAAGGTCCGGCTTGACCGGCGCACCGGCATGTTTCGCATCGAGGACTATGTGGTCGTTCACGATTCCGGGCGCGCACTGAACCGGATGATTGTCGACGGACAAATTATCGGCGGTGTGGCCGACGGCATCGGCGGCGCGATGCTGTCCGAGATGGTGTACGACGAAGACGGACAGCCGCTGACTGGCTCGCTCGCCGACTATCTCGTGGCGACAGCGACCGAGCTGCCGCACATCAGAGTGGTGCACCTTGATTCACCGTCGAGCACCAATCCGCTCGGCGTTCGGCCCGTCGGCGAAGGCGGGATCATTCCGGTCGCTGCCGCTCTGACGAACGCGATCGCGCGGGCGATCGACGCGAACCGGACCGGCCACGAATTGCCGCTGTTCACCCTGCCGCTGAAGCCCGAGCGGATTTACGCTGCCTGTCAGCTTGCGGCCGAGAACACTCCGCAAGGTGACAAGCTTACGTGAAATAGGCCTGCCGGATTTCTTCGCTGCTCGTTGCCGCCTGGGCAGAGCCGCGCCAGACCACGCGTCCCGCGGCGAGCACAATGCAGGTATCAGCGAGCGCAGCCGCGATTTCGAGATTCTGCTCCACCAAAAGAATGGCAACGCCCCGTTCGCGAATGCGTTTAACCGCATCAACGAAGGCACGCACGATGCCGACGGCGAGACCCGCCGACGGCTCATCGAGCAACATCACCTTCGGATTGGTCACCAGCGCACGCCCGATCGCCAGCATTTGCTGCTCGCCGCCTGACAGCGACCCGGCGAGCTGTTTGCGCCGTTCGGCAAGCCGGGGAAACAGCTCGTAGACAACGGCGGCGGGGATTGCAGGACGGCCGCGCGCAGCGTTGCTGCCGGCGAGCAGCGTTTCCTCCACGGAAAAACTGGGAAACAACTCGCGCCATTGCGGCACCAGCGCCAGCCCGCGCCGGGCCACGCTGCTCGGCGACAGTTTGCTGATGTCGGTTCCGTCGAAAATCACCTGCCCGGCCGCTTTCGGGATCAGCCCCGCTATGGCCTCGACGCTAGTGGTCTTGCCGGCGCCGTTCGGCCCTAACAGCGCGGTGCAACCCCGCTCCGGCAGTGCCAGATCAAGTCCGTCAACGCGGATCATGGCGCCGCTGGCAACCCGAAGGCTGGATACCTCAAGCATCACGCCACGGCCTCGCGTTCGCCGAAGTAGACGCGACGCACGCGCGCGTCATCTACCATCGCCGCTCCGGCGCCCTCGGCGATGATCTTACCCTCGCTCATCACCGAGATGCGCTCGCACAGCGACACCAGAAACCGGATGTTGTGCTCGATCACCACCATGGCGATGCCGAGTTCGCGATTGACCGCGAGCAGCAGTTCGCGCAAGCGCTGCGCTTCCTCCGCCGAAACCCCGGAAACCGGCTCGTCGAGCAAGATGATGCGCGGGCGCGAGACGATGGCGCGCGCGATTTCAAGGCGGCGCTGATCGCCCAACGAAAGCGCACTCGCTGCATCCTGCGCGCGGGCGCCAAGGCCGACGGCTTCGAGCGCAGCGCACGCGGCCTGGCGCTCGGCGCGAAAACTTTCGGTGTCGAGCGCCGCCGCCATGCTTCGCTTGGTGCCATCGAGCACGGTGTTGCGGCCGAGCCCGATCATGACGTTGTCGAGACAGGTCAGACGCTGGAAAACCGCGGCGTGCTGGAATGTGCGTGTCATGCCAAGGCCGATGCGCCGCTCGATCGGTACGCTGTCGAGCGGAACGCCGGCGAGAACCACGCGCCCGCGCTCCAGCGGAACGAAGCCGGATACGAGATTAAACAAAGTCGTCTTGCCCGCCCCGTTCGGCCCCATCAGGCCGTGCAGCGCGCCGCGGGCTATGGTCAGCGATACGCCGTCAACAGCGCGAAGCGCGCCATATGACCGTGAGATCGATTCAATCGCGAGGACCGGCGTATCAAGAGACTGTTCTCCATGCGCCGATCGCGAACTTTCGGACACCCTAGGCAGGTCGGCGACCTTTACGACTGGCCGTCCTCGCGCAATAGCCGCCTCTGTCGCTTTTCGTTGGCCGCGGCGGCCGAGCATCCAAATTGCCGAAGCGAGCCCCTCAGGAGAGAAAGTCAGCGTGCCGACTACGAGCACGCAGAACACGAGTTCGATGTAGTCGGCCAGCGGCCGCAGCAATTCTGGAAACAGCCGCAGCACCCCGCCCCCGATCAGCCCGCCCCAGATCGAGCCCATGCCGCCGATGATCGGATAGGTCAGTGTGAAGATCGACGTGATCAGTCCGTAGCTGTCGGGATCGATGATGCGAAACCGCGGCGCTGAGACAGCGCCGGCAAACGCAATTACCGCGGAGCTCCAGGTGAAAGCCGCGATCAGGTAATTGCGCACATCAATGCCGAACGCACGGGCGGCATTCTCGTTCGCAGCAATCGCCCGCAGGTTCTTGCCGAAAGGCCCGGCGAGCAGGACCGCGATCGGCAGGGTAGCGGCGGCGAACAGCCCGGCGCCGAGCAGCAGAAAATTGGCGTCGTTGCTGAATGAAAAGCCGAAGACGACGGGCGGCGGCACGTGCAGGCCCTCCGCCCCGCCCGTCAGTGTCTTGGCTTCGCGCAGCAGGATGATCACTACCGCCTGGAATACGAAGGTGACCATCGCAAGATTGTGGCTGCGAAACCGGACGCCTGGTATCGCCAGGATCAGCCCAGCCACGGCGCCCACCATCGTCGCAAACACCAACGCGGCGAGGAACGGCACGCCCAAATGAACCACAGGCAGCGCCGCGCCATAGGCGCCGATCGCCAGCATGGCGCCGGTCGCAAGTGTGATGCAGCGCGCGTAGCCGACCAGCATCGCCAGCGCGCCGCCGACCACCGCGGCGCCAAGCGAGATCGCCATCACGTATTGCCAATAACTGCCGAGGAAAAGACCGACAATGGCTACCGCTAACAGCGAGCCGCTCGGCGCCAGGATTGGCCACAGCCCGCGCAGCCGCTCGTTAGACATCGCGGATCTTCGTTTCCGGAAAGAGGCCCTCGGGGCGCCACATCAGAACGACAAACAGCAGCAGAAAGCTTGCGGCGTTCGCCATGGCGCTGGAGATATAAGCCGCCGCCAGGGTCTGGGCGATGCCGAGAATAAGTCCGCCGAACAGAGCGCCGCGTAGCGAGTCGAAGCCGCCGATCACCGCGGCGACGAAACCCGCGGTGATCATTGAGATGGCCAACTCCGGGGAGACGCCCTGGCTGGGCGCAGCAAAGACACCGGCAAGACCGGCAAGCGCGCCGCCAAGGAACCAGGCCATGGCGTTCATGCCATCGATCGAATAGCCGCAAAGCACCGCGCCGCGCGGATTGGCCGCAATCGCGCGAAGACCGCGGCCCAGTGGCGCATAGCCGAAAATCGCCAGCCCGATCAGCGAACTGATGATGGCGCCGGCGAACACCCAGATTTGTTCTTTGGTGATGATGACGTCGCCGATGAAAATCGGCCGCCCCGACACCGGATTGCGCACGCCCAGCATTTCGGTGTTCTGCACCAGCCGGTAGATTTCCGACAGGCCGATGCCGATGAAAATGGTCGACGTAATCAAGGCGAAGATGTCGGCGCGACGGATCGGCCGTAGCGTGACCAGCTCGACAGCGGCCGCCAGCACACCGGTCGCAAGCGGAACGAGCACGTAAGCTGGCCAGTAGCCGAGGCCCAGTGCCTCGACCACGCCGTAGGTCGCATAAGCACCGGCCAGCACGAACGCACCGTGAGCAAAATTCACAATGCGCGTGGCTTTGTAGATGACAACGATGCCGAGCGCGGCAAGCGAATAGATGGCCCCAATCTTGAGGCCGCCGACAATGATCATAACGAACTCGGCGAACACCGGCGTCGTACGCGTCAGGAGGCGAGACCGACCACCCGCCACTGTCCGTTGACGATTTTTGCCGACGCCACCTTCTTGTTGCCCTGGTGATCAGTCGATATGACCGTTTCCGGAAAGATCACGTCATAACCCCCGAGGTCGGACGGCTTGGCATCCTTGATCGTTTCCCACGCGCTGATCACGCCATCCCAGCTCAGATCGCGTCCGGCTTTCTTGAGGACCTCGGCGAGGACATACGTTGAGCCATAGCCGATCAGATCGTAGATGTTGGGACGGCCCTGCGGCAGCGTGCCGCCGTATTTGTCGACCAGCAGCTTGCGGTAGTTCGCAATCGGCGGATCGTCCTGGGTCGTGAAGTACGGCGCGTTGAAGTAGCCGCGCACGTTTTTGGTGTTATCCGCGCCGATAATCGGCACGATCGCATTGTTCACCGCCGAGCCGTCGACGACGAAAATAGCGTCAGTGAGGCCCTTTTCCGGCGCCTGCTTGATGGCAAATCCGGCTTCCTTGAAGCTGCCGAGGATGATCACCAATTCGACTTGATGGCGGGTGAAGGACACCAATTGAGCGGTGTAGTCGGTGGCAGCGGCATCGAATTGTTCGACGGTGACCTCAAGCCCGCCGCGCTTTTCCAGCCGCGGCTTGATTTCAGCAAGATGCGACTGCGGAAAGGCGTAGGTGCCGGCAAGCACGCCGACCTTTTTCGCGTTCGGCGCAGCCTGAAAGCCGATGTCGATCAGGGCCTGGCCGGTAATGCTCGCCGGCGGAATGGTGCCGTGGAAAACATTGCGCGCGAACGGCTCGCGGATGATCGGCGTTGCACCGACAGTGTTGTAGGTCGGAATTTTTGCCGCGCGCACATAGTCCGCCGCCGCCGCCGCACCGGTGCTACCGGTGGCAATCACCAGCACGAATACCTTGTCATCCTCGACGAGCTTTTTCGCGGCAGCAACCAACTCCGCAGGGGTCGATGCTTGTTCGAACAGCAATTTCAGCTTGCGGCCGTTGATCCCCCCGGCTTCATTGAGCTTGTCGATGGTCATTTGCATGTTGTCGCGGCCGGGCACGCCGATGAATGCGAATGGCCCGTTAAGCTGACCCAGCGCGCCGATCAGGATTTCGTTGTCGGTGACACCCGGCACCGATTGTGCGAGCGCCGACCTAGACCGTGCACCGACCAGGCCGGCGATGGCGAGACCCGCCGCGCCCCGAAGAATACCGCGCCGGTGAACAAGCTGTTTGTGGATCATGGTTCCCTCTGGGAGTTTTTCGATCGGGAACGCACACCTGCAACGTTCGCGTGGCAGCCCGGCTTTTATGTGGTGCCCGTCATCGCAAAAGAATTATACCCATAAGCCCGATTAGTATACAATACTAACAAACATGATGAGCTGCTCGCCAGTAAAGTTTGCGGGCGCAGTGCTCTTTGGCGGTTCAGGATTCTTAGTTGAGCGGCGTTTCGCTTCTTCTCAGCAACGGACGCGTGCTGCGATCGGGCGCAAGAGAGCCAGAGCGCCTTGATGTCGCGATTGGCACAGACGGCCGCATTGCCGCGTTGGCGCCGACGCTGCCAGCGGACGCAGCAAAGATCGTCGATCTGAACGGACGGCTTGTTGTACCGGGCCTCGTTGACGCCCATCAGCATCTCGATAAATCTCGGACGCGGCGTCTCGTTGAGAACCCAAGCGCCACGCTGCAGGGTGCCTCTGCCGGCTATCGCACGCTGGCCGCGAGATCAACGCGGGAACAGATCTTGGCGCGCGCGGAACGCACGCTCGATGTCTGCGTCGCGCGCGGCACCGTCGCGATCCGCAGCCACACCAATATCGAAACTGAAAGCGACATTCGCGGTATCGAGGCCCTGGTCGCGCTGCGACAGCGCTGCCGCGACCGCCTGACGTTACAAGTCGTCGCCCATCTGACGAGCGACGCGCCGCGAAAGCTGGAGGCCGCCCGCCACTGGCTCAAGGCCGCGATCGCGGAGGGCGCCGATATCATTGGCGGCGTCCCGCAAAATGCGGACGAGCCGCTTTTGTTCCTGGACCTGCTGTTTGAGTTCGCCGAGCGAAGCGGACGACCGCTCGACATGCATATCGACGAGCATCTCAACGGCGGCCATCTGCTGTTCGACGCCATCATCGAGCGAACGATCGCCCATGGCATGCAGGGGCGCGTAACTGCCAGTCATTGTTGCGCGCTGAGCGCAACGACACCCGACGCCGCCAAGCGCATCATCGGCGGTTTCGCCAAAGCCGGGATCGCCGTGATCACGCTGCCGGCCGCCAATCTGTTTCTGCAAGGCCGTGATGCCGAACGACTGCCGCCGCGCGGGCTGACGCGCGTGCGCGAACTCCTCGATGCCGGCGTACGCGTCGCGGCTGCTTCCGACAACATCCAGGACCCGTTCATTCCGATCGGTTCCGGCGACCTTCTCGAAATCGCGCGCTGGACGTTAGTGGCCGGGCATCTCGGCCTCGCTGACCTTGGCACGGCCTTCGATATGGTCTCCGCCATTCCCGCAGCCATCATCGGGCTTGGCGAGAATTGGGGCGTTCGCCCTGGCGCACGCGCCGACTTACTGATTACGGATGCGGAGGATGTCGACGATCTGGTCGCGACCGGCGCGGTCAACCGCACCGTCCTGGTCGGCGGCCGGGTTGTTGCCGGCACATTATGATTCCTGCAAGCCGACCGGACCAACGGGAGAAAAACAATGAACACCCAAACGCTCGATAAGCTCGATGCGTCGACTGCGGCCGAAACCGCGATCGGTCTCACCCAGGAGATGGTGCGGATCGACAGCACCAACGGGAAGGAAGATACGCTGGCCCGGGATCTGGAAACGCGGCTCAAGTCGCTGAAGGTCGGCAAGGTCTGGTGCGAAAAGACCTATGAGGGCCGTCTCAATACTTTATGGGAAGTCGACAGCGGCAAGCCTGGACCAAGCCTCCTCTTCACCGGGCACCTCGACACCAAGCCGGTGTGCGAAGGCTGGCAGCGCGATCCGTTCGACGGTGCGATTGAGAACGGCCGGCTCTACGGCCACGGCGTCATGGACATGAAGGCCGGGCTCGGTTCTTTGGTCGGCGGCATCATGACCATGATCGACAGCGGCGTCGATTTCAAAGGCAAGATCACCTTCGTCGCGGTCGCCGATCACATGGGCCAGCAGACCGGCAGCATCGATCTGTTTCGGCGCCACAAATTCGATCACTGCGTGCTCGCCGAACTCACCGACATGCAAATCTACATCGCCCATCGCGGCCGCTATTATTTCGACATTTCCACCATCGGGCATTCGGCTCACACCTGCCACAAGTACAAAGCCATCAACGCCATCGAGAAAATGCTTCCGGTGGTCGAGGAAATCTCCAAACTCAAATATTTTCCGAACATCCCGCAGGAAATGAAGGACCTGGTCGGACCGGAACTCTACACCGCCGTCGGCCGCATCTATGGCGGGCTGTTTCCCGGCGGTCCTTCGATGATTCCCGACCGCTGCACCATTCGCGTCGACACCAGGCCGCAGCCGGGCGTGCCGATCGAGGAGGTGAAAGGCATCATCGAGGGCGCGCTGCAGCGCGCCAAGGCCCGCGATCCGCAGATCGTGTTGGAGATGGTCGATGCGGACGTGAAAGATTCTTTCATGGTCGATCCGAACGCGACCGATCGTGGTCGCGCTGAAATCCGCCTGGGAAACGGTGATGGGCAAGCCGGTCACTTTCCGCGGCGGCTCGTGGCTGGGCGATACGGCGAGCTTCGGCACCCTGTGCGAGACGGTGATCTTTGGCCCCGGCGGCGAGCCGGTCTATCAGCCGAATGAATCGCTGGCGCTGAGCGACATCGAAGCGGCAACGCGGATCTACGCACTCACGGCCGCCAAAATTCTTCAGGCGAGTTAGAAGCACTCGCAAAACACAGCATCGCAACGCGTCCGACATGCTCCAATGATCACCACGTCCGACGGGATCAAACTTGAGGTCCGTACGGTCGGGAGCGGCGAACCGCTGGTGTTCGCGCACGAGTTTTCCGGCGATGCCCGCAGTTGGGATGCACAGGTCGGCTTCTTCTCGCGCTACTACCGCTGCACGATCTATTGCGCGCGCGGTTATCCGCCATCCGAGGTGCCCGCTTCCGTCGATGCGTATAACCAAAACCGCGCTGCTGAAGATCTCGCTGATGTCGTGCGCGCCGTGGCCGACGGTCCGGCGCATGTTGTCGGGCTCTCCATGGGCGGCTTTGCCGCGCTGCACTTCGGCCTTCGCTACCCGCAACTCGCCCGCTCGCTCACCATCGCCGGCGTCGGCTATGGCGCCAAGCCGGAGCAGCAGCCCGAATACGGCAACTCCATGCGGCGCGAAGCCGATCATGCTGAAGCCATCGGCATGACAGCCTTTGCCCGCGAGCTTGCCGCGAGCGGCTACGCTCAACCGCTGCGGACGAAGGACGAGACTGGCTGGCGCCGCTTTGCTGAGCAGCTTGGCGAGCATTCGGCAGTTGGCATGGCGATGACGCTGCGGGGCGTGCTGGCAACGCGGCCGTCGCTCTGGCATCTTGCCGATGCGCTGCGCGGGCTTAGGGTGCCGGTCCTGCTGCTCACCGGCGACGAAGATACGCCGTGCCTCGAACCGAACCTGTTTCTCAAGACCACGCTGCCGGACGCCGCGCTTTGCGTGCTGCCGCGCGCGGGGCATCTGATGAATCTCGAAGAGCCGATGCTCTTCAACACCATCGTGTTCGGATTTCTGGCCGCCGTCGATCGCGGTCAGTGGAGCCGGTGGAAGGGCACTACCGAAAAACTCGCCGCAGTAAAGGGAGCCACAGCATGAGCGGTACTGGAAAACTGGCGGGCAAGGTCGCGCTGGTGACAGGGGGAAGCCGCGGCCTGGGCCGCGGCATTGCTGAAGGCTTCGCCGCCGAAGGCGCCAACATCGTCGTGAACTATCTCAAGGATGAGAAGTCCGCGAACGCGGTCGTCGACGCGATCAAAAAACACGGCAGTGACGCCATCGCCGTTCGCGCCAATATCGGCGAAGTCGACGATGTAACCCGCATGATCGACACGGCCATCGAGAAATTCGGCAAAATCGACATCCTCGTCAACAATGCCGGGATGCTCAATTCCCACAAGCTCGCCGAAATGTCGGTCGAAACCTGGGACGACATGATCAAGGTGCATCTGCGCGGCATGTTTTTGTGCACGCGTTTTACTATTCCGCATATGCTCAAGCAGAAGAGCGGCAAGGTGATCAACATGAGCGGCACGTTCGGCGTGACCGGCGGCGCCGAGTTCACCCACATGTCGGCCGCCAAGGCCGGCATGATCGGCTTCACCCGTGCTTTGGCGCGCGAAGTCGGCCACGACGGCATCAATGTCAACTGCATCGCGCCCGCGATCATTCGCACCGACCTCTATAACTTCATGCCGGAAGACGTCCGCGACTCCATTGTCGGCGCCTATCCGCTCGGTCGCGTCGGCGAGGTCGAGGACGTGGTCTCTACCGCGCTGTTCCTCGCCACCAAGGACGGCGATTATTTCACCGGGCAGACGCTGTGCCCGGCCGGCGGCGATGTCATGGTTTGACGCCGGTCGCTGCGGCTGGATGAATAACGACAGAAAGGGGCTGTTATGATCGTCGAGGAACGCTGCTACACGCTGAAGCCGGGGACGGTTCAGCTTTATTACCAGGACTACAGCGCGCGCGGGCTGAAAATCCAGCAGCCGATACTGGGCAACCTGATCGGCTATTTTCATACTGAAATCGGCGAACTCAATCAGATCGTGCACATGTGGGGCTACGATTTGCTGGCGGAGCGCGAACGGCGCCGCGCCGTGCTGGCCGCGAACGCGGACTGGCAGGCGTACCTGAAGCAGTCGCCGGACATCATCTTAAAGATGGAAACGCGCATTTTGGTTCCGGCACCGTTCTCGCCGATTAAGTAACCGACGCCGGCAAGCCAGTCAGACAAACGAGGGGACGATGGAGAACGTCGATATCTTGATCGAGCACGGTATTGTGCTCACCCTCAACAACGACCGGCACATCATCACCGATGGCGCCGTCGCCATCCGCAAGGATCGCATCGTCGCGGTCGGCAAGACCGCCGATCTGCGCAACCGCTACAAGGGCACCAAGACGATCGACGCGTCGCTGCGGCTGGTTATGCCGGGCCTCGTCGACGGCCACGCCCATCTCGGCGAGATCGCCCGCGGTCTCATTCCCGATACGCTTCGCACCAGCGATTGGCTCAAGTTCTGGTGCTACCCCTACATGGCGGCAATCACCGAGGAGGACGAGTACTGGTACTCGAAGTGTCTGATCGCGGAAATGATCCGTTCGGGCACGACCTGCTTTGTCGAGCCGGGCTGCATGTGGCTCAACACCACCATCAAGGCGATCGAGGAAACCGGGATCCGCGCCACGACGGGCAGCTGGGTGTGGGACCACGCCGGACCCGACGGTCACAAATGTCCCGAATATTTCAAGAAGATGACGTTGCAGCAGGCGCTCGACCTGACCGAAAGCAACATCAAGGCGTTCGACGGCATCGCCGACGGCCGCATCAAATGTTTCGCCACCATCGAAGGCGTCGGCACCTGTTCGGACGATTTGATGCTCGGCGCCAAGGCGATCGCCGACCGCTACGGCACATTCACCCTGATGCACAAGGCAAGCTCGCGGGAGGAAGTGGCGAGCGAGCTTAAAGCCACCGGCCACCGGCCAGTCGAGCATATGTACCGGATCGGCGCACTCGGCCCGAACGTCTATCTCAATCACATGACCGCGGTCGACGCTTTTGAAGTCGACATGCTCGCGGAAACCGACACCAAGGTTTGCCAGAACCCGCCCGCGGCGCTCAAGCTCGCCAAGGGCACGACGCAGATGAGCCATTTCCTGGAAATGCGCGCCAAGGGCGTCACGGTTTGCCTTGGCTGCGACGGCGTCAATTCCGGCGACCACAAGGACATGTTTCGCTCGATGTATCTCGCCGCAACGCTGCCAAAGGACGCCAAGATCGACCCCGAAGTCATCACGGCGGAAGAGGTGGTGGAGATGGCGACGCTCTCTGGCCATCGCGCTACTGGCTGGCAGAACGACATCGGCGCGCTGGCGCCGGGCATGAAAGCCGATCTGATCCTGGTCAACACCGACCGGCCCGAATGGGTGCCGACCTACAATTACGTCTATAGCCTCGTGTACACGGCGAGCGGCGACAGCGTGGATACCACCATCGTCGACGGCCGCATCCTCATGGAAAACCGGCAGCTGACGACGCTTGATCTTGCCGAAGTGCACGCCCGGTGCCGCGAGCTCGCGCCGAAGCTTGCGGCGCGCGCCAACGTCAAGCCACAGTCGCGGTGGCCTGTACTGTGAGGTCGCGGTCAGACGGCGGCGATGGCGGAGATTTCGATTTGCAGCTCCGGCAAGGCAAGCTTCGAGACTTCGACGATGACGCTCGTCGGACCGTCCTTGGGAAAATACTTCATGCGGATATCGGCGATATCATGAAACGCCCGCATGTCGGTGACGTAGACCGTGACCTGCACGATGTCCTTCATGTCCGCTTTGTTGGCGACGAGAATGGCGCGGATGTTCTCCAGTACCTGGACGGCTTGCGCGCGCAGGTCACCCTTCCCGACCACCTTGCCGGCTTTGTCGACCGCAATCTGGCCGGCAATGAACAACAGCGGACCGCTCGAAACCCGCACCGCATTGGAATAGTACGGCTTGAGCGGTGGCGCCACGGTGCGCGGATTGCTGATTTTCTTGCGCGGCTTTTTCATCGGCTCACCTGCGGATTGTTTGTTGCTCCGCTTACACAACGAAGGTTGCAGCACGACGGAGATCCGGCGGCGACATGTGCTCTTGTTTCATCGACCCGCGGCCGTTACCCGTAAGATGCCGATGAGCGACGTAAAACGCAAATACATGGTCGCGACCGATGTCGGCGGCACCTGCACCGATACCATCGTGTTTGCCGCCGGAGAGCCGGCGGCGCTTCGCGTGTCCTCAATGCGGACATTTGCTGGACACGGAAACGGCGCTGCCGGAGGATCCTTTCCTTGAGGACGTCGTTGCGGCGTAGGAAATCAGGCCATTGTCGAGGATGCGATGCACAAAGTGAACGTTCGTCAGGAAATCATTGATCGTGTCCTCGCGCGGCGCGGCCGCTATCACTGGTTCGAGGAACTCGATCCGGGGCGCACCGCTCTCGTCATCATCGACATGCAGGAATTGTTCTGCGCCCCCGGCGCGCCGGCCGAAGTGGCGGGATCGCGGGACATCGTCGAGCCGATCAACAAGCTGACCGGGGAATTGCGAAAGATCGGCGTGCCCGTCATCTGGGTGTTGCATGCCAATTCACAGACCGGCGGACGCAGCGACTGGGAGTTGTTCTTCAACTACATCGTTGCCGACGACGTCAGGGAAAAAACGAAGCAAAGCCTGGCTCCCGGCCGTCAGCAGGTCTGGTCGGGACTGACAGTTGATGCCGCCGACACCAAGGTCATCAAGAACCGCTATAGCGCGCTGATCCCCGGCTCTTCCGGGCTCGAACGGCTGCTGCGCAGCCTCGACATCGACACCGTGCTGGTGGCAGGGACCAAGACCAATATCTGCTGCGAAGCGACCGCACGCGACGCCATGATGCTCGACTTCAAGGTGGTGATGGTCTCCGACTGCTGCGCAGCCTTGTCCGACGACGAGCATCGCTCCGCGCTGGAGAATATGATCCAGCAGTTCGGCGACGTCATGACCGGCGATGAAGTCCTCGATCGGCTCCGCCGCCGCACCAATCGCTAGGGCCGCACGCCTCGGATTGGACTTAAGCTCTCGGCTTGGACTTTGGGCCGAACGGCTCGGGTAAGAACGGCGTGTCGCGTTCATCCAAAAAGCCGCGTATGCCACCCTGCTTTTGCGCAGCGAACAGTTTGTCCCGTTCCGGCCCATGCGAGGTGTGCGCCATCGCCGACAATGCGGCGTTGAGATTCATGCCGTTCAGCACACCGGCGGTTTGCAGGCCACGCATGGTGATGGCCTTGTTCATCCGCACCGAAGCTTCCGGCACCATCGCGATGCGCTCGGCGAGGCGGCGGGCATGGGGGATCAGTTGGTCGTGCGGCACCACTTCGTTGACGAGACCGATACGCAATGCTTCCCGCGCATCGATATGGTCACCAGTAAGCGCGTAGCGGTTCGCCACCTTCCATCCGCACAAGGCAGCGAACAGAAACGTCGTGTTGGAAATGTGCCGGACTTCCGGCTGGGCAAAAACGGCGCGCTCCGAAGCGATGGTGATGTCGCAGGCGATCTGATACCAAAAGCCGCCGCCCATGGCGTAGCCGTTGACGGCGGCGATCACGGGTTTGGCCAGCTGCCAAATATGCATCAGCTTTTCGACCACGCGGCTGTCGTGAAGCCACCAGTATTCGATGTACTCGCCAACGGCCTTGCCGCTTGGATCTTGCGGGTTCGGGTCGGATTCGCGGCCGGTCGCCATATCGTAGCCGGCACAGAACGCGTTGCCCGACCCGGTAAGGATGATGGCGCGCACTTTCCTATCCGCGTCGGCCTCATCGAGCGCCTGGTGTAGTTCATTCTCGAGCTGCGGCAGGATCGCATTAAATGTTTTTGGCCGATTGAGCGTGATGGTCGCGACCGGTCCGTCAACTTCATACAAAATTTGTGTGTAGGCCACGATCACCTCCTCCATGCCGCCTATTGGATGAAGATTGTAGTATCGCGACCGAAGGCTGCAATTAAAACGGCACCACGATGCCGTCGAGCGGGGCGTCGCAGTTGACGAGGTCGACGCGTTTCGAGGCGATGCGGATGTCGCCGCCGATGATGGTCAGGCGATGAAACGACGTACCGCCGAACAGCCGCTGCTCGTTGCGGCGGAATTCGATCAGCACGAACTTCGATCGCACCAGCGTCGTTTTCGCATCCGCATCGTCCTCGATCGTCACGTTGGTGACGATGCGGCTCGTTCGCGACCGCGGCTCCTGCGAGTAAATCCGCGGGCTCGCCAGGCGGCGCACGCGCGTTTCCAGAAGCTGCCGGTCGTCGTAGATCAGCGAGACGGTTTCGAGCGGATCGGCCTGCCCGGGCTCGCTCGGGACCCAGTAGGTCGCCTCCGGCGTAAACAACGCCAGCCATTCGTCGAACCTGGCTTCATCGAGCAGGCGGGCCTCGTGGAGCAGAAACTGCTCGCATGCGCGAACGTCGAGACGCTTCCCCGCCCCTATCCCGGCATGCGCGTCTGCCGCATGCGCTCCTTGCGGCCCGTTCATGCCGACAGGCTTTCCAGCTGCCGGTGCTGCGTTCCGGTGCGGGCGCCGCCCATATAGCCGACCCAGGCATCGAACATGTTGCGAATATAAATCTCGCTGGTTGAGTTCTTGCCGCGGCGGCCGCCGTGCTCATCCGGCATGTCGCTTTGAAAGCCGCGGCCGATCTGCAGCCACTCGGCGCCTTCGCTGGAAATGCCAAGCCCGATGCGGTTGTAGATTTCCAGATCGTCGGTGAGCACCAGCGAGCCGGTGCCGTTGACGATGTTGGCGAAGCGGATGGTGTTGTGGAACATCCGCTCCGGCGCGCCGCGCAGCCGAAAGCTATAGGTGCAGACCAGCGTGCGGTCGACCGCGAGCGGATGGATGACGCGAAGCTGCTGGAACTGGCTCATGAACGACAGGTTCGGATAGACGTTGCTGTTCCAGCGGCGCACTTCCATGATCCGCCTGGTTTCGGCCTTGCCCTTTTTCTTTTCCAGCGCCTCCAAGTAGTCGCGGAACACCGGATCGTTCAGCGCCGCGACGAGCTTCTTGTCGTCGTGATAATCGCCGAGATAGCTGTGGCCGTTCGGATAGGTCCAGATCCCGACCTGCAACTCCCAGAAGCTGTAGGGCGCGCCGTTCTGGCGCATCTGGCGGATTGCGATCTCGCCGGCGCCGTCGGTGTAGACGTCGTCTTTCTGCTGTTGCGCCGCCTCGATCGACGAGCGGTGGGTGAACCAGGGGTGCGCGGCGTCGCACAGGTTTTCGAGATAGAGCTTCCAGTTGCCGTTGTAGGTGTGCTTGAAGACGCCGCCCGCGATTTCCAGTTCGCCGTCCGGGGCGCGGTCGACCATGTCGTCGAGCGAAGTCGCCATATAGCCGAGCCAGTCTTCCAGGCTCGGTCCGTCGTCGGATTGATTGACAAAAATAAAGCCGCGATAGCTCGAGACGCGCGGCACGCGGAGCATCGCCATCGTCCGGCTTTTCGGATCGAAGTCCGCCGGATAGCCGTGCTGCAGCGGCACCGCCTTCAGGCGGCCGTCGAGATGATAGGTCCAGCCGTGATAGCAGCACTGAAACTCGTCGGTCTGTCCCTTATCCAGGGCGACCACCATGGCGCCGCGATGGGCGCACTGGTTGTGCAGGACATGCAGCGCCTTGTCGGGGCCGCGGACCACAACGATCGGCTTGCGCCCGACCTGGGTGCAAAAGTAATCGCCCGGCTCGCGAACCTGACTTTCATGGCCGACATAGATCCAGGCGCGGCCGAAGATACGCTCGAGTTCAAGCTCGAAGATCGCCGGATCGTCGTAGAGCGAGCGATGAACGGCTGCCGGCTTGACCAGTGATGTTACATCGTCAGGAAGTTCGTGCCGCATCGGCGCACTCGCGTTGTTAGCCGCCTTGAGCCCGACATCGGGGGCGAGCGGAAGTTTTGTTTGATGGGACGTAACCGCAGGGTATCGTACCGTTACTCCCCATGACAACGGCGATTATGACAACGCCGATCTGTCAAAAAACCCAGGCTAGTGCGCTTTTGACCGGTACCAATCGACGATTGCACTGCCGGTGGTGATCCAGACCGCATCATGCTTGCGGATGTGCGCCAGCGCCCGTTCCAGATAGCGGGCGCGGAACGGATGCCCGACTAAAAACGGATGCAGCGCCATCGACAGCACGCGCGGCTGCTTTTTGCCGTCCTCATAGAGCGTGTCGAACTGATCGACGATCATTCGCTCGAAGTCCTCACCCGAGCCGCCGTGCTGGAGAAACACCGGGATATCGCCGATCTCGAGAGTGTAGGGAATGGCGATGATCGAGCCCTTGCGGGTCTTCATGGTGTAGGGCTGCTCGTCGTTGCACCAGTCGGCGACGTAGTCGATTCCGGCTTCGGCGAGGAGATCGAGCGTGTTGTCAGTCTCGGTCAGCGCCGGCCCGAGCCAGCCGCGCGGCTTCTTACCGGTAGCCTTGGTGATCGTGCCGAGCACACCTTTGATGATGCCGCGCTCGGCATCCTCGGGCATGCCGGTGAACAGCGACGAATTGTTCTCGCCATGCGCCATCCACTCCCAGCCGAGACGGTTGCCTTCTTCGATGATTGCCGGGTAGCGCGAACAGACTTCCGAATTGAGCGCCGCGGTAGCTACAAATCCCTGCCGCTCCAGGATTTCCATGAGCCGCCAAACACCGACGCGCACGCCGTAATCGCGCCACGCGTAGTTGAGCACATCCGGCCGCAAACCTGCGGTCATCGGCGTCAGCGACATCGCCGGCTTGTCATAGTGGAAGTGCTCGATATTCGGCGTAACCCAGACCGCGATGCGCGCGCCATTGGGCAATTCCCATTTCGGACGTTTGGCGATCGCCGAGTATTCAAATCTTCCGTGTTCCATGATTTTCACAACACCCAGCCTAAACGGAAATCAATGCCCGCTGCCAAAGCTTAGTCGCAGCCGCTCGATTGACAAATCGTCGAACGACATTTTACACTTAAAATACTCGCTTGGCAGAAGGGTTAGTCGCTGTCGCGTCAGGGGGATCGTCCGACCGTAGCCGCTTCAACTCAGGCGTTAGCACTTCCGGGAAAATCGCGCACGCCGCGCAACTTGGCATGGATGCCTGGGCTGTGCGGGAACGCATAGAGGACTTCGATCCTGTCGCCGGGCCGAGGCCACGAGGGGACGAACATGCCTGCAAAAGCTGCAAGAAGTTATGGCACGGCATGAATTGATTTTCTCTAGTTGGAGACCACGAGTGGAGAGAACGATGAAGCTGGCCGAAAGAATGATCAAATTTTGTGTATCGATGCTGGTCGCCGGACTGGCGCTGATGGCGTTTCACGCCTCGCCGTCGTTCGCGCAAGTTGACCCGCATCGGCCGCTGAAGGTCGCGCTCGTTCTGCCAGGCCCGGTGAGCGACGGCACGTTCAATTCGGCCGCCGCCAAGGGCATCAAGGCGGCACAGGCGAAATATCCGAACATCACCGTGTCGATCCGCGAAAATACCCAGATGGCGCAGAGCGAAGCCGCTTTGTTCGAATATGCCAGCAACGGCTACGACGTCGTCATCGGCCATGGTTTTCAATTCGCCGAACCGGCCAAGAAAATCCACAAGCAGTTCCCGAAAACCTGGTTCATCATCAACACCGCGAAAGTCGCGGAAGCGCCCAATCTCGCATCGTTCGATAATCGCTGGGGCGACATCGGTTATGTCGCGGGAGCGCTTGCCGGCGTCATGACCAAAACCGGAATCATCGGCGGTATCGGCGGCATCCCCGTCCCGGTCATCCTGGAATACAACGAAGGACTTGAGCGCGGCGCCAAACGCACTCGCCCGGACAGCAAAATGCTCTCCGCCATGGTCGGCTCGTTTTCAGACGTCGCCAAGGCCAAGGAAGTCACGCTGGCGCTGATCGAGAAAGGCGCCGACGTCGTATCACCGACCGGCAATGAAAGCGTCATCGGCACGCTCGAAGCCGCGAAGGAGAAACACGTGCTGATGATCGGCACCGCCTTCGACAGCGCCGCCTTCGCGCCGGATACGATCGTGGCGACGGCGTTGGTCAATTTCGACGTCAACATCGACCTGGCGATCGGCCGGATCCTGGACGGAACGATCAAGCCGGAAATCTACAACCTCGGCTTCAAGGAAAACGGCATCGCGTGGTCGGGATATGGCAAGTTCGACAGCAAGATCCCGGCTGAGGGCAAGGCCAAAGTCCAAGCGATCATTGACGAGATCAAGGCGGGCAAGACGCCGGATCTGCCGAAAATCCGTTAGGGGTCGGAACCGACGTTGACACCGCTGCTGGAGGCGCGCGGGCTGAACAAATCCTACGGTCAGCTGCGCGCCAACGACGACGTTTCGTTTTCCATTTTTCCGGGTGAAATTGTCGGCATTGTCGGCGAGAACGGCGCCGGCAAGTCGACGCTGGTCAAAATGCTGGGCGGGGCGCTGGCGCCGGATTCCGGTGAGATTTTAATTTCCGGCTCGGCCGTCGCCCTGCACTCTCCCGCTGACGCGCAGAAGGCCGGCATCTCGCTGGTTCATCAGCACTTCAACCTGATCGAGGATTTGACGGTCGAGGAGAACCTGGTTCTTGGCCGCCCGGAATTGCGCCACGGCATTCTCCGCTTCAAGGACTTGCGGCCGGAGTTTCTCAGCGTCGCCGAAGACCTTGGCACGCACGTACCGTTTGATGCCCCAATCTCTGCGCTATCGGTCGGCGGCCGGCAACAGGTCGAGCTGATTCGCGCCCTGTTTCACGACCCGCGGCTTCTCATCCTCGACGAACCGACGGCCGTGCTGCCGCCCGACGAACGGGACCGGTTGCTGCGCTTCATTCGCCTCCTGAAAGGCCGCGGCACCGCGACCATCCTGATCAGCCACAAGCTCGACGATCTTTACGATTGCTGCGATCGCGCCGTGGTAATGCGCGCCGGCCGCGTCGTCGGTGCGTCCGATCTTCGCCCCGACGACCGCGCTGAGCTGGTTCGCCTGATCGTCGGCGCCGAGCTGCCGCCGCCCGATACCCGGCATGGCACGCCAGGCGCGCCGCTGGTGACCGTCAAGGACCTCGTGGTCCATCGCGACAACGGCACGGTTGCGGTGGATCACGGCAGTTTCGATCTGCACGCCGGCGAGATCGTTGGGCTCTGCGGCGTCGAGGGCAACGGGCAGACCGAATTGCTGCAGGCTTTGGCGGGTATGCGGGCGATCCAGGCGGGCGAGATCTCTTACGCCATCGGCTACGCGCCGGTAACGAACGCGGACGCAGGTTCGCTGCGCCGGATCGGCGTCGCGCATATTCCCGAAGACCGGCTTCACTATGCAATTGTCGCGGCCTTCAGCCTGACGTTGAACTGGCTGCTGCGGAAGTTGAGCCAGCCTCGCTTCGCCGCCTGGGGACTGCTGCGGCGTCAGGCGGCGGCCAAGGCGACTGCGGCCGCCATCAAGGACAACGACGTGCGGGCGTCGGGGCCGCGGGCGCGGATGGCCGACCTCTCCGGCGGCAATCAGCAGAAGTTCGTCATTGCCCGCGAGCTAAGCGATGACGTCGCCGTCATTCTCGCCGGGCACCCGACGCGGGGGCTCGATATTCGTACCGTTGTCGCAATCCGCAATCGGCTGGTCGCTGAACGCGCCCGCGGGGTCGCGATTCTGCTGCTGTCCGCCGACTTGTCCGAGGTCTGGGACATCGCCGATCGCATCATGGTGATGGCACGCGGGCGGCTGCGCGGCCCGGTTCCGGTCGGCGGAAACGACGCTGGCGGAAATCGGTCACTGGATGACAACGCCATGAGCCCGGGCATGACGCGGGTGGTTCGTGTCGGCGTCGTCCTTATTGTTGCTGCGCTCGTTCCCAGCCTGTTCGTACTCATCGCCGGGCACAATCCGTGGCGCGTGTTCACAACGTTAGTGCTGTACGCCTTCGGGCCGCAGGGCTGGAGCGAGGTGCTCGTCCATGCGATCCCGCTGACCTTGATCGGCCTTGGCGTCGCGTTCGCGCTGCGCGCCGGCCTGTTCAACATCGGCGCCGACGGTCAACTGATCGCGGGCGCGGTGCTCGCGGTGTTCCTCGCTCCCTATCTCGCCGGCTGGGGCATCGCCGGCCTTCTGGTGTTTCTCATACTCGGATCGATCGGCGGCGCTGCACTCGGCGCTTTGGTCGGCTACCTGCGGGCCTGGTTCGGCGCCAGCGAGATCATCGTCACCATCATGCTGAACTACGTGATGGTGCAGATGATCAGTTATCTGATCCGCGGACCGATGCAGGAATCGTCACGATTCTGGCCGCAGTCTTACCTGATCCCGGAGGACTGCTTTTTGCCGGTGATCGTGCCGGGAACGCGGCTTCATGCCGGTTTGTTTGTCGCGCTCGTCATGGTGATCGTCGGCGCCATCGTGCAACGACAGACCGTGCTCGGCTTCCGGGCTGCGGTACTGGGCGCCAATCCCGGCGCCGCCGCCTATGCCGGCTTCCATGTGAAAATTCTCACCGTCATCGTCATGGCGATCTCGGGCGGGCTTGCCGGACTAGCCGGAGCGGTCGAAGTCGGCGGCATTTATCAGCGCCTGCAGGACAATATGAGCGAAGGTTTCGGCCTCGCCGCCATCGCCGTGGCGCTGATCGCGCGGCTCGAAGCGGCCGCGATCCCGCTGGCGGCTTGCCTGTTCGGAGTTTTCTTCGCCGGCGCCGGCGCGCTGCAGCGCGAACTGGCGCTGCCGTTCCCGCTGGTGTGGATCATCGAAGCCGCGGTCATCTTCGCCGTTGCCGCGGTGCAATGGGCGTTGCCGAGCCGAAAGGCGGTCGCGTGATGGATGCGATTTTCATCACCGCGTTGCTTGCCGCGACCATCAGGCTCGGCATGGCCATCGGGCTCGCGGCCATCGGCGAAGCCGCCGCGGAACGCTCCGGCATTTTCAACATCGGCATCGAAGGCGTGATGCTGTCGGGCGCTTTCGTTGCCGCGTGGGGCTCGGTGCGCACCGGATCGCCGTGGCTCGGCGTCCTCTTCGCCATGATCATCGGCCTCATCCTCGCCGGCTTTCATGCCTTCATGGTTCTGGGGCTGCGCATCGACCAGTTCGTCAGCGGCATCGGCATGGTGATTTTCGGACTCGGCTTTTCGAGCTTCACCGCACGTTTGACCATCGGTGCCAGGCCGACGTCGGTCCAAGGACTGGCGCCGGTCGATCTCGGCGCCATCTCCCACATTCCGATCATCGGTCCGACCCTGTTTGCGCAAAGCCCGCTCGCCTACATCGCCGTTGCGCTGGCCATCGCCACCGGATGGGTCATCAACCGCACCGCGTTCGGCCTCGAAGTCCGCGCCTGCGGCGAAAACGCCGAGGTCGCCGAGACTTTGGCAATTCCGGTCAAACGGCGGCAAACAGTATGCATTCTTTTTGGCGGCGTCACCGCAGGCCTAGGCGGCGCTTATTTGTCCGTCGTGCAGGTCAACGCCTTCGTCGAGAACATGGTCGCGGGCCGCGGCTTTCTTGCCGTGGCGTGCGTGATGCTGGGTCGCCGGCACCCGGTAGTTGCGTTACTGGCGGCGCTCGGATTTGGTCTGGCAGAGGCAATCCAGATCCGGTTGCAGACGATTTATCCTGACCTCCCCTATCAGTTTCTCGTCATCCTGCCCTACCTCGCAGCGATCGCGGCGCTGGTCATCGGTCATGCCCGGCGCGGTGTGAAGGTGGCGTAGCGCGCTTTGCCGATCTCAGGAGTGACGATGCTCGCGGATGGCCCGCTCGATCCATGCGGCCGCGCGCAACAGCTTCGTGTCCTCAAACTGCGAGCCGATGAGCTGGATGCCGACCGGGAGATTTTGCGGACCGGTAAATCCCGGCAGCGTGATTGCGGGGACATGCAACATGGTCCAGAAGCGCTGAAATAACAGGTCGCTCGGCGCCGTGAGCCCTTCGGGCGCTTCACCTGCCGCCGCCGGCGTCAGCAAAACATCATACGCGCCGACAATGGGCGCGAATTCGCGCTGCCGCGCGATGGCAAGCGCGCATGCAGCTGTATAATCGGAGAATGGCGTGGCAAAGCCGCGTTCAAGCAGGCCGACCAGCCTGGGGCTGAGTTTGTCGGCGTGGTTGTAAAATTCGTAAGCCATGGCGCGGGCGAACTCGAAGGCGAGGATCGTCCAGTGGGCATCGAGCACCGCATCGAAGCTCGCCGGCAATTCAACCGTTTCGACCGTGGCCCCGGCGCTTCGCAACAGCGCTGTCGCTTCTTCCATGACTTGCCGCGTCGCGGCCTGCGCCTGCGGCCAGTGCGGCGATGGGCAAAAGCCGATACGCGGCGCGTGCGCCAAAGGCTCCGCGTGCAACGCCTCACCGCCCATGATCGCATTCGCGACCAGCGCAACATCGGCCACCGATCGCGTCAGGATGCCGAGATTGTCCAGCGAGCCGGCCTGCACCTTGACGCCCTGCACCGGCAGGATCTGGTGCGACGGCATGTAGCCGACGACGCCACAATACGACGCCGGCCGGATGGTTGAGCCCACCGTCTGGGTACCGATCGCGGCCGGCACCATGAAATCAGCGACCGCAGCGGCCGATCCCGAAGAGGAGCCGCCGGGTGTATGCTTGAGGTTGTGCGGGTTTGCGGTGCGGCCCGGCGTCACGGCGGCGAATTCCGGCGTAACAGTCTTGCCGAGAACGATGGCGCCCGCCCGCCGCAGCATCGCGACACAGGCGGCGTCCGCAGGCGGAATTGAGCCTTTGTAGATCGGGGAGCCATGCTCGGTCGGCATGTCGTGGGTGTCGATAATGTCTTTGATCGCGATCGGGATGCCGTGCAGCGACCCTCCCCTCGCGAACCGTCGGCGGTTGCGGCTTGCGCGAGCGCGGCTTCTTTCGCCAGGTAGCTCCAGGCGCCGACATCCGGCTCACGCTCGGCGATGCGATCGAGGCAAGCTTGCAGATAGGCACGCGCGGTGAAGCTGCCGTCCGCGATCATTTTCCGGGCCGTAGTCGCATCATGCCGGTTGATTCCGACGGGCTTCATCGCATTTCCTCGCGGTTCAGATATTGCCGCCGAAACTTCGCGCCGGCAGATAGTGCAGCACCCGCCGCTCGATGATAATGACGGCGAGATAGGCGATGCCGCCGACGACGGTCAGCATCACGATCGAAACAAAGACCATCGGCGTGTTGGCCTGGCCTTCGCCGAAGCTGAGCAGATAGCCGAGTCCCACATTGCCGCCGACCAGCTCGCCGACGACGACGCCGACCACGGCCAGCGTCGAGCCGATGCGCAGCCCGGCGAACATCGGCGGCAGCGATGCCGGAAATTCGATTTTCCAAAAAATTTGCGCCCGCGTCGCCTTGAAGGCGCGCGCCAGATTGATCAAGTCCGGATCGACGCCGCGGATCGCGGTCAAGACGTTGACCATGACCGGGAAGAACACGATCAGGATCGCCACCAGGATTTTCGGATAGACCGTAAAGCCCATCCACAGGATGAACAGCGGCGCGAACGCGACTTTGGGCGCGATCTGCAGCGCGAGAATGTAGGGCGAGAGCGCAAGCTCCGCGGTCGGCGACATTCCGAGCAGATAACCGACGAAAGCGCCGAGCAGACTCCCGAGCACGAAGCCGGCCAGCACTTCGCCCGCGGTCACGCCGGTGTGCAGCAGCAGATGGCTCACTTGCCAATCGTGCACGAATTCCCGCGCCACCATCGAGAGTGAAGGCACGATATACGGCGGGACACCGAGCAAGCCGGGCCCCCACTGCCAAGCGGCGAGAAACACGATCGAGCAATATGACGCTCGCGGCCGTGCCCTTCTGGACCGAGGAGGATCGCGCGGCGCCGTTCATGCTTCGCCTCGCACGGCCTCAAGCTCGCCATGGCCGATCCCCAGCCGATCCATCAGCCGGGCGACGTAATCGCTCACCTTGGGATCTTGACGCCGCGCGATTGGATCGTCGCGGTGCGGCAGCTCGATTGCGATCTCGTCGATGATGCTGCCCGGCCGCCGGCTCATCACCAGCACCCGATCCGACAGCGTGACCGCTTCGATGAGATCATGAGTAATGAGCAGCGCGGTCTTGCCCGCTTCCTTGAGCGTTTGCGCAAGGTCGCGCTGCAGCACCATGCGGGTCTGCGCATCCACCGCCGAGAACGGCTCGTCGAGCAGCAGCACGTGCGGGTCGACCGCCAGCGTACGCGCCAGCGCCACGCGCTGCCGCATGCCGCCCGACAATTGATGCGGATAATGGTTCGAGAACTCGGCGAGATTGAATTTTGCCAGAAGCTGCTGCGCGCGTTGGCGGCGCTCCTTCAGCGGCTGGCGCTGAATCTCGGCGCCGAACGTGACGTTTTCGGCGACGGTCCGCCACGGCAGCAGCAGATCCTTCTGCAGCATGAAGGCGACATGGGCCTGCGGGCCCGCGACCGGCTCCCCGTCGACGAGGGCCATGCCTTCGCTTGGCGCAGCAAGCCCGGAACCAATGTTGAGCAGCGTGCTTTTGCCGCAACCGCTCGGCCCGATCAGGGACACAACTTCGCCGTCGCGAACCGAGAAGCTCGACATCGCGGACCGCGGTCAGCACGCCCCGACCGCTCCGCTCCGCAAAACGCATCGTCACGTTGCGGTATTCGAGGCGTACAACGTCCGACATCGGCAAATCGACCGCCACAGCTATCTATTTGGGCCGATTGCCCGCGTATCAGCGCCCGGTGAATTGAGTATAGTGGCAAGGACTGCTGCGGCAACAATGTGCGACGCGTCCCCGCGGGAAGGAGGCAATGATGTTGAGTGGCGTGAGCGGGCGATCCGCTTCCTTCGCCTTGAGTGCCGTCGCCGGCCTGGCGATTGCTGTTGTCGCCTTACAAGCTGCCACACCGGCGCGCGCGGATGAAAAGCTCACATATCTATTTCCGGCGCCTCCGATACTGCCGGCCTTCGGCCCGATCCAGCTCGCCAAAGGCAAAGGCTACTTTTCGCAAGCGGGATTGGACGTGAACTACGCGGTCGGTCGCGGCGGCGTCGATGTCGCCAAAGAAGTCGGCGCCGGCAACGCGCCGCTGGGCGGCATTTTGGGAGATGGCCCGATCATCGTGCGGCAGAATGGCGTACCCATCAAAGTCGTCGCGGTGTTCGGCGGCAAAGGTTTCATGCAACTCGTGGTCCGGCAGGATTCCAACATCCAGAAGCCGGCCGACCTCAAGGGCAAAACCATCACAGTGATGTCCTATCAGGACACGACGTTTTATGCGTTGCTGGGTTTGCTCGCGAGCGCAGGCCTGACGCAGGACGACGTCAACATTCAAGCCGCAGGGCCGGCGGGCGTCTGGCAAATGGTAGCCAGTGGCAAATCAGCAGGCATGGCCGGCGTGCCGGATTGGATTGCGCCGCTGCAAGCCACCGGCGTGCCGGTGAAGGTGCTCCCGACCGACGAATTTTTCCCGCATATGGCGCAAGGCATCGGCGCGTCCGACCAGATCATCAAGGACAAGCCGCAGATGGTCGGCGCCTTCGTGAAAGCGGCCCTGCACGGCATGAAGGACATCATGGACAATCCCGGCGCCGCGGCCGAAGACTTCGTGAAGTTCGTGCCGGAGTGGACCGGCAAGACCGATCAGATCAAGGCCGTGTTTACCTACTACGACCAGCTCGTCTATCCGGGCCAGACCCAACTCGGCGAGGTCAATCCCGAGCGGCTCGCCAAGCTGCAAGACTTTTATCTGGCCAAGGGGATCATCCAGCGGAAGACGCCGCTCGACGAGCTCTACACCAATCAGTTCATCAAATAACGCGTCATCCCCCGAGCTGGCGGAGCGCGCGCAGCCAGCATTCCGATGCCGGCATGAAGCTAGGCGTCACAACAAATGAAGAAACGACACGCAGAGATCGTCGGCGCCGGATTTGCCGGGCTGACGGCGGCGTGCGCGCTGGCGCAGCGCGGCTGGAGCGTGCGCGTGCACGAACGCGCCGACCGGCTGCGCACCACCGGCGCCGGCATTTACATCTACGAGAACGGCTTGCGCGTACTGGAAGCGGTCGGCGCCTACGATGCCGCGGTTCAGGGCGCGCCGTTCGCGCACACCCGCGAAGTCCGTGATGGCCATGACCGATTGATTTCGGTGCATCGCTGGACCGGCAGCCGCGTCTTCAGCATCGTGCGCCAGAACGTCATCAACGCGCTCGCTGCCGCGGCAACGAGGGCGGGCGTCGAAATCGCCACCAATTCGACGGCGACCGGCGCGACCGCCGAAGGCGAACTGCTGTTCGCCGACGGCAGTAACGTCAAGGCCGATCTCATTGTCGGCGCCGACGGCAGCAATTCGCGGCTGCGCGATTCGCTCGGCCTGCTGTCGAAACGGAAATATCTGGTCGATGGCTGCATCCGGCTGCTACTGGACAAAACCGAAGCCGAGCGCGCACCCGGCCGACGGCGCCAAGACGATCGAATATTGGTCGGGCACGCGGCGGCTGCTGTACACGCCGTGCAGCGAGACCGACATCTATATTGCGCTCACCATGCTCGACGACGATGCGCCCGCGAAGGCGGTCCCGGTGCGTAAAGATGAATGGAAGCGGGCATTCCCGCATCTCGAAACCCTGATCGACCGCATCGGTGCGCTGGGGCGCTACGACCGTTTCGAACTCATCAAGCTCAAACGCTGGTCGGCCGGCCGGGTCGCTTTCATCGGCGATGCCGCGCACGCGCTGCCGCCGAATATCGGCCAGGGCGGCGGCTGTGCGATGATGAATGCGCTGTCGCTCTCCGTCTATCTCGAACGCGAGAACGAGGTTTCGGCGGCGTTGGAGACCTGGGAGCGCAAGGAGCGTCCCCTCACCGAGCACACCCAACGTATCTCCTATTTTCTCGGCCTGCCGACGACGTGGCCGCCGGCGTTGCGTGCCGCTGCACTTGGGATCGCGGGCCGATCGAAATGGCTCATTCGGCAGCGCACGCGTACCGCGCTGCACCAGCCAACCGGCACATAGAAAGAGAAAGGCGCCGGCTTGAAGCCGACGCCCTTCGTCGCACGCACTACACCACCCTGGTCGGTTCGTCGGCATCACTTACATGCCGGCGTTAATCTCCGTCTGCAGCGTCGCGGCGTTCGCCGCGTCGTTTTGCTGTTCGGCCGCTGCCATTGAAGCGGTTCAGAGCATTGGTGTCGTTCATCTGCTGAATCGCCTGATTTTCCGCATCGGATGCCGCTTGCGCGTCGCAAGACGCGCAGCCTGCCGACGCGCCGAGAATAGTCATAGGCCGGCGAAGAAGACCAATCGTAGGTTCCGCCGCCGGAGCCGCGCAGGCCCGAACATCCCGCACCAAATTGGCATACGGGACCGGCCCGCCGCCGAGCATACCGCGGACGAACTGCGCAACATCGACATTGAGCCGACCGCCGGGCAGCGGCCGCCGGGCCGCGAACTGCAGCGGGGCGCGCGCTTGCGAGACCTGCGCATACCTTGGAACCGGGTTCGCCGGACTCGGAGCCGCCATTGCGGTGGTTCCGATCAGCGCCAGCGAAGTAGCGAGCATTGCAGTGGTTATCAAAGATTTCATGACACGCTCCTCTTTGTTGTTAGGGGCCGAGAAGGGTCTAAACGGTTCAAGACGCTTACGAACGATGACAAGGCTAAGGCGCGTAAGCTTTCCGCCCGATGGCCGGCTAATTAATTATTCGCCATGTTCACGCTCGATGTTTCCGCGAAGCGTCAGCAGGCTTGACTTATTTGTTGTGCGGATGCGCACGAAATTTTTTGCAGCGCACTGTCTGCTTTGTGACTCAACGGGGTCATGGAGATGCCACAGATTCTGCCTAGGGTGCGGCTTCAGGAGGAGTGAGGCAGGGAGAGAACAGTGCACAACGATACCGCGCGCGCACGTCTTGCCACTTACGATAGAAATATTTGTCCGCAGTGCAGCGGTTGGCTGCTTGCGCCTGACTGGTCGGAGCACGTCAACGAACGAAGCGTCCGCCACAGCTGGTCGTGCGAAGCCTGCGGTTATGGATTCGAGACGACCGTGTTTTTCGCAGTGCCGGAGCAGGCCGCCGCGTAGCGTTCAAACGGTATTTCGAGTGTTCAAGTTCGCGGCGGATAGCGATGCCGCCGCCCCTGAAAATCTTCGACCATAGTGCCGCCTTCGCTCGAGATAGTTCGGACCGATCGGCGATTTGCCATGACCGTCGCGGGATATCGAGCACATAGGCCGGCTGGCACAGGCCTGAGTAGCGGCCGCGGAGCGCACGCATCAGCGCCTGGCCTTCGGCAATCGTTGTCCGCAGATGCGCCGTGCCGGGCGCAAGATCGGCATGATGCAGGTAATAGGGCTTGATGCGGCACTCGACCAAGCGTACGCATCAGCGCGCCGAGCGTCTCGGCATCGTCGTTTACGCCGCGCAACAGCACCGACTGCGACAGCATCGGAATGCCGGCGTCGATCAAGCGCGCGCAGGCAGCGCGGGCCTGTTTGGTCAATTCGCGCGGATGATTGACGTGCAGGACAACGAAGGTCGCCTTGTCCCGCGCTCGCAGCGCGCGGACCAGGGCGGCCGAGATCGCGTTCCGGCGCGACCGCCGGCACGCGGGTATGCACCCGGATCACCTTCACGTGATCGATGGCGGCAAGTGAGCCGACCACGTCCTTGATCCGCCGCGCCGAAAGCACCAGCGGATCGCCGCCGCTCAAGATCACTTCCCAGATTTCCGGATGAGCACGGATGTAATCGAGCGCGCCCGCGAGCGCGGCCGGCGACAATCCTCCCCTCCCCGGCCCCACCATCTCGCGGCGGAAGCAGAACCGGCAATACACCGCGCAAGCGTTGACGATCTTCAGCAGCACCCGGTCGGGATAGCGATGGACGATGCCTTCGACCGGGCTGAACGCATCATCGCCGATCGGATCGCGGCGTTCCTGCGGACTTTGCTCAAGCTCGCGCGCGTCAGGCACGAATTGCCGTGCAATCGGATCAAGCGGATCGGCGGGGTCGATCAAGTCAGCCATCGCCGGCGTGATGGCGACGGCATAGCGCGCGGCGACTTCCGCAAGCTCGTTGATGCGCTCGCGCGGCACCAGCGCGTGGTCGCAAAGTTCGTCAACACTGCGTAACGTGGCCAGCGTCGATTTCATGGCAGCGGATTCCACAACACCTGATCGATGCGCGCGGCGCCGGTTGCCAGCATGACCAGGCGGTCGAGGCCAAGCGCGATGCCGCAAGCCTGCGGCATCGTCTGCGAGCGCAGCAAGGAAATCCTCGTCGAGCGGATAGCGCTCGCCGTAGATCCGCTCCTTCTCGGCCATCTCCCGTTCGAGCCGCCGGCGCTGCTCGGCGGCATCGGTGAGTTCGCCAAAGCCGTTGGCGAGTTCCACGCCGCAGGCATAAAGCTCGAAGCGCTCGGCGACGCGCCGATCGTGGCGCGGGCCGCGCCAAAGCCGCCTGCCCGGCCGGGTATCGATCAAGAATGGTTGCACGGCCGATGCCGAGCTGGCCTTCGATCTTTTCCACCAGCACGCGGCTGAAAATGTCGCCCCAGCTATCGTCTTCGCTGACGCGAATACCCGCCGATCGGGCCGCGCGGGAAAGCCCGTCACGGTCGGGCTCGCCGTCCGGCAACGTCGCCAATAAATCGATACCGGCGAAGCGGGCGAACGCTTCGGCAACCGTCAGCCGCTCCGGCGCGGCGAACGGATCAGCCGAGCGGCCGCGAAAGTTCAGTTGCTCGGCTCCGGCCGCCTTCGCCGTCAGCGCCAGGATCGCCGCACAATCGGCCATCAGCGTCTCGTAGGGTTCGCCGGCGCGATACCATTCGACCAGGGTGAATTCGGGGTGGTGCAGCGCGCCGCGCTCGCGGTTGCGGAACACCTTGGCGAACTCGACGATGCGGCGCTCGCCCGCGGCCAGGAGCTTTTTGCAGGCGAATTCCGGCGAGGTGCGCAGATAAAGCGGCGACGGGGCGCCATCCGGGGCCAGCAAGTGTCGTGGCGAAAGCGTGCAGATGGGTCTCGTTCCCCGGCGAAATCTGCAAGGCGCCGGTTTCGACCTCGATAAAGTCGTTCCTGGTAAACCAGTCCCGCAGCGCAGCGACAATACGGTTGCGCGCCAGCAGGAACGGCCGGCGATCGGCGTGCACGTGAGCGGCCCAAAAGGGCGAGGCGGGAAGGCTTTCCGGCATGTCCTTGTACGGAGGGGCCTAAGGAAATATGTGGCGATCGGGCTCAAGATCGCTATGTTGCGCCCCTACTCAAAGCCAATTCATCGAGGAAACCGTGAAAGTCATCGCCAGCTCGCTGCGAAAAGGCAATATCGTCGAGATTGACGGCAAGCTCGGCGTCATCGTCTCAACCGAGAATATCCACCCCGGCAAGGGCACCCCCGTCACCCAGATGGACGTGCGGCGGATCGCCGACGGGGTCAAGGTTTCGCTGCGCTTTAAGACCACCGAGCAGGTCGAACGGGCCTTCGTCGAGGACCGCAAGCACCAGTTCATGTACCAGGACAGCGACGGCTTCCATTTCATGAATATGGAGAGCTACGACCAGGTCGCGGTGCCGGCCGACATTATCGGCGACCTGGCGGCCTATCTGCAGCCGGAAATGGAAGTCACGCTCAGCCTGCACGAAGGCGTGCCGGTCGCCATCGAGCTGCCGCCGCGCGCCACACTCGAAGTGGTCGAAACCGAACCGTCGATCAAAGGCCAGACGGCCGCCTCCTCCTACAAGCCGGCGCTTCTTTCCAACGGCGTGCGCACCATGGTGCCGCCCTTCGTCTCCACCGGCACCAAGATCGTGGTGATGACCGCCGACGGCAGCTACGTCGAGCGGGCGAAGGACTAGCCTGCCATCGCGGAAAACCCGATCGTTCAGCCCTCTCCCCTTGCGGGAGAGGGCAGCGCAGGACTTTCAGCAAGCACGGTTGGGTGAGGGGTTGCGGCCCGACCCCTCACCCATTTTTGTTGTTGAACCGCCGCGCAGCCCTCTCCCGCAAGGGGAGAGGGCATACTTTCTGGCGCGGTGTGATTTCAGAAAAACGCCAGCGTGCGGATTTCGATGCTTTCGCGCGGCCGCGCGTTCGGCGGCGAGGTCGGATCGTCGAAGGCGGTGTGCGCGGTCCAGCGGGCGCGGCCGTCTTTGAGTGAATCGTAAACCTTGAACACAATCGCCTCTTCGCGCCGCATGCGCGGAAACCAGAACCATTTGTGGTTCGGATTGTAGGTGATGGCGTAGGTCTGCCCGACCCGATTGGGATAGCGCCGCTCGGAAACAATCAGATTATCGGTCG
This sequence comes from uncultured Alphaproteobacteria bacterium, assembly GCA_963826945.1. Taxonomy (GTDB): domain Bacteria; phylum Pseudomonadota; class Alphaproteobacteria; order Rhizobiales; family Xanthobacteraceae; genus BOG-931. The sequence continues at coordinate 214,784 of CAWGYY010000007.1, forward strand.
ACACAGTGCGCGCATCACAGATCGCGAGCGGAAAGCTTTCGACCGGATGCCGGATCGGCCGCCACACCTGGATGATGGCAAAGCGGCGGCGCAGGAGCGCATCCGCCTCGTCCGGCAGCAGATCGCGCACCCGCTGCGGCCCCGACCATTCGGTATAGTCATTGTGCACCCGCGGCACGACTTCGCGAATCTTGAGCTCGGCGCGCAGGGCGTCGTCACCGGTGCGCAGCGTGTGGTCGAAGACCACGACCCGCGAGGCGCCGCTCTCGGCCTTCACCAGCGCTTCCATCTCCGGGTAATAAACCCGCCGAACCTCGTCTTCGTTGTAGAACTCGCCGACTTTGGTGTCGTGGCGGATGAAGCGAAAACCTTCGCGGTCGAGCACGAACTCGCCCGCATGCGGCCGGCCGTTATGGATGATGACGCGCCGGGGATCGAGCCTCCCGCCGCGCATGTCGGCCGTCCCGCCGGGGCCGGCTTCGGTTACGATCTTCTCGCCGGTATCGACAAGGTAATTCAGTGTCGCCTCGATCTCCGGGACAGTTTCCGGTGCAGGGCGCCGTTCGAGGACCTGATCCATTGCCAACTCCTTCGCCGCCAACGCCTTCGCTCATGATGGCGTCAGCGCTTGTCTACATAAGATAAACCGCGGGCCCAAGCTGGGTAAGAGGCGCCGACCGGCACGCGTTTCAAACCCGCCATGCGCGACGAGCGCGCGTCTTCTGGGTACTCAATCTGAATATTTATTCATCGTAACGCGCCTGTTCTACCAATTCACCGCAATAGAGAAAGTTTTACGCATCTTTCGTTCGTCGACGACATGGCACCACTTGGCAAAGCCGGCGTTGTTACTGATAGTGGACTGTTTTTAGGTTTAGGATTGAAGCCGTGCGCCTGACGGCAAAATTTGACCGCGTTGCGTGCTTGCCCTCACGGACAAAAGCGGCGCTGATCACTTTCGCCGAGCCGTGCTCGCGCCTCAACCTCGTCACGGTCGGACTCTCATGCGCGATGCTGGCGACCTCCGCCGGCGCGGCCTTGAGTGACGGCTGCAAGCCAAATCACCCACGGCCTCTTATCATTCTCAAAGATATGGGGGCTTGCGGGTTCGATCCGCAGACTTTGAGCTTCAGCGGCGAACCGGCCGAGCAAGCCAAGTGCTTGATGCGCGGCATGGACGCGAGCCGAAATCTCGGCCCCGCGCTTGATACCCTGCCGCCGGCACTCGCCAGTCGCGTTGGGCGGAACAGCGGGCTTCCGGCGCGCGAAGTACTGAGCGCGTTTCTCTCAAAGCAAAATCTGGAATGGGATTTCGCCGCCTATCTTTGGCAGCCGCTGTCGCGCGCCCGCGACAACGATCCGGACGCGCCGATGGCGCGCTATTTCGTCATCCACGATACCAGCGGACCAAGTTTCGGCCGCCGCTCGTTTCCGTCCGACGTCGACGTCAATCCGAAGATCAACAGTCTCGCCGGTTTCAAATGCACCGATGGCTGGGGCAAGGCTCACGTCGTCGTCAATCGTGCCGGCGACATGCTGTTGGATCACGAGCTGTCCGTTCCCTGGCGCGAGACCAAGTTCGAGCGGGCGGTTAATTTCGCCGGCGCCCTGAAGGGGCTGTTTCTCCATGTCGAGATGATCCAGCCGCGGCGGAGCGCCGGGCGGCTGGCGCAATGACGCACAGCCTCCGGACCCGAGCTTCACCACCGCCCAGTACGACCGGCTGGCCTTGCTCTACGTCATCGCCAGCGTTCGCGCCGGGCGCTGGCTGGTGCCGGCCTTTCATGCCGCCATCGATGCCCACATCCGCAACGGCCACGACGATCCGCTCAATTTTGATGTTCAAAGCTTTGCCAACAGCCTCGATGGCGTCATGGCCGCACTGCAAACGCCCAAGGCGGCGCCCGCCGAAACCATCGCGCAGGGTGACAGCAATGCCGTGCCGAGGCCCGATTTGTCGACGACTGACTCGGCGAAAGTAACCGAAGGCAGTCCTTCGGCGGACGCCGGTATTGTGGCACCCGGAGCCGCCGCGCAACGGTTGGTCGAAACAAGCCCGCAAACCGAGCCAGAACCTGCGGTTAAACGCGTGCCAGTTGCCGCGAACGCAAACGAGACCGGAAGTGGTCCGAAAAACCGCGACCGCGAGGCAGCCGGCGCCGAACATTGCGAGGCGCTCGTTGCTAAAGGCCATCGCCGGGTCGCCTGCCGGCCTCATGTCGCCGAAAGCCGCCCGCGCGTGAGACGGGCGCATCTCGTCCGGGCGGTGGATCGCCCAACTCCGGACGAAAGCCGTGGCGCGCGGCGTAGCGGAGGAGACGTACACCCCCGTCACGTGCGGGGTGCACCCCGGCACAACCGGGCTTGAGGCGTTCGACAATCAGCAAGAGTTGTGCGCGCCTTCCAGCGCAAGGTCGGTATGCAGCCCGCGGATGGCTCAGCCGTGTGTGAAGGCTGCTGGCCCGCTTGCGTCTAGCCTCGTGATCCGGTTCGATCCCCCCGACAAAATTCGAGGAACGCCGCCCAAAGGAAATGTCCAGATGACCCCCACTCAATCCGCGACCGCGCGCACCGCGGCAAAGCCTGCCGCCGATGCGTCGATCGCGGCGCTTGAACGCCCGACCCCCGCCGGCGCCAATGCGCCCGGCTTCGGCAGCGACGTTGTCGCCGAAACCCTGCAGGCGCTCGACATTCCCTATATCGCGGTGACGCCGGGCGCGAGCTATCGCGGCCTCCACGACAGCATCGTCAATTATCTCGGCAACTCGACGCCGCAGATGCTCTTGTGCGTGCATGAGGAATCCGCAGTCGCTATTGCCCACGGCTACGCCAAAGTCACCGGCAAGGCGATTGCCGCAGCCGTGCACTCAAATGTCGGGCTCCAGCACGCCACCATGGCAATGTTCAACGCCTGGTGCGACCGCATGCCGGTCCTTGTCCTCGGCGCCACCGGCCCGGTCGATGCGGTCAAGCGCCGGCCGTGGATCGACTGGATCCACACCGCGCGAGATCAGGGCGCGCTGATCCGCGGCTACAGCAAGTGGGATGACCAGCCCGCCTCGCCCGGCGCCGCGCGCGAAGCGCTGCTGCGCGGCACCTGGATCGCCAACACCGCGCCGATGGGCCCGGTGTACGTCAATCTCGACGCCGAGATGCAGGAAGCAAAGCTCGCCGAGCCGCTGCCGCCGATCGATGCCGCGCGCTACATGCCGACGGTGACGACTGCGGCGCCCGCCGACCTGGTGCAAAAAGCGGCCGCGATGCTGAAATCCGCCAAGCAGGTGGTGATCCTCGCCGGCCGCGCCTCGCGCAGCGAGGAAGCCTGGAATGCACGCGTCGCGCTCGCCGAGGCGCTCAACGCCAGCGTCGTCACCGATCTGAAAATCGGCGCGAGCTTTCCGACCGATCATCCGCTTCATGCCGGCGCACCGCGCGACGTGACGCCCGACAGCGTCCCGGCAATCCGCAATGCGGACGTGATCTTGAGTCTCGACTGGGTCGATCTCGCCGGCGCGCTGCGCTCCGTCGGCCCCTCGCCTACCGCAAAGATCATCCAGATCTCGCTCGACTACCGCATCCACAGCGCCTGGAGCATGGACTATCAGGCCCTGCCGCCGGTCGATCTGTTCCTCTCCGCCGATCCTGACCTCGTCGTCCCGGAACTCGTCAAAGAAATCGGCAAGGGAAGCAAACCGCGCGTCGCGCCGAAGCCGCGTGCGCCCGCGAGCGATCAGGAGCCGGCCGGGCTTCACCAACGAAATCATCGCCTACACACTGCGCAAAGTTCTCGGCGATCGGCCGACGACGCTCACCCACCTGCCGATCTCCTGGGAGGATCGCTGGTGGCCGTTCCGCCATCCGCTGGACTTCCTCGGCTCCGATGGCGGCGGCGGTGTTGGCGGCGGGCCGGGCATTTCCGTCGGCGCGGCGCTGGCGCTGAAAAATTCCGGTCGGCTTGCGGTCGCCGTCTGCGGCGATGGCGACTTTCTCATGGGCGTCACGGCGGTCTGGACCGCGGTGCACTACAAAATCCCGCTGCTGTTCGTGATCGCCAACAACCGCTCGTTCTATAATGACGAACTGCATCAGGAGCGCATGGCGCGGATGCGGGCGCGTCCGGTCGAGAACAAATGGATCGGCCAGCGCATGGCCGATCCCGAAATCGATCTCGCCGCGATGGGCCGCGCCCAAGGCGCGGTCGGCTTCGGTCCGATCGCCAAGCCTGCCGATCTTGCCAAGGCGCTGGAGCAAGCGATTGCCGCCGTCGATGCCGGCGGCGTCGCCGTCGTCGATGTGCGCGTCGAGCCCGGCTATACTGCAAACATGACCGCGGCGATGACGCGCGCCAAAAGTTAAGGAGAGGAAATCAACATGAACACCGCAGTCCCGCTCAAATCCATCAAAGCCGAGCCGCTTCGCCTGCCCGATCATCGCGACGTCTATTACGGCGGCGAGTGGCACAAGCCGAAGTCCGGCAGCTACGTCAACTCCATCAATCCCGGTACCGCCGAGTCGCTTGGCCCGGTGGCGAATGGCGGCGCGGCCGATATCGACGCCGCGGTCGGCGCGGCCAAGAAGGCCTTTGACGGCTGGCGCAACACGCCGCCGCTCGAACGCGCGCGGCTGCTCAAGCGCATCGCCAACGTGCTGCGCGAGAACGCCGACGAACTCGCGATGATCGACGCCGCCGATTGCGGCAATCCGGTCCATGAGATGGTGATGGACGCAACCGTCGCCGCCGCGCAGATCGAGTTCTACGCCGGCCTCGTCACCGAAATGAAGGGCGCGTCGATCCCGATGGGACCGGGCGTGGTCAATTTCTCGGTGCGCGAGCCGCGCGGCGTGGTCGGCCGCATCATTCCGTTCAATCATCCGTTCATGTTCTGCGCCGGCAAAGCGGGCGCGCCGCTCGCGACCGGCAACACCGTGGTGATGAAGCCGCCGGAGCAGGCGCCGCTCTCGGCGCTCCGTCTCGCCGAAATGATCGGCGGCATTCTGCCGCCCGGCGTGTTCAACGTCGTTCCCGGCGGCCGCGAAGCGGGCTCGGCGCTGACGACCCATCCCGATGTCGCCATGATCGCGCTGATCGGCTCGGTGCCGACCGGCCGCGCGGTGATGAAGGCCGCCGCCGATACGCTCAAGCCGGTGATGCTCGAACTCGGCGGCAAGAATGCGCTGATCGCCTACCCTGACGCCGATCCCGATGACGTCGCGGGCGGCGTGGTCGGCGGCATGAACTTCACCTGGTGCGGCCAATCCTGCGGCTCGACCAGCCGCGCCTTCATCCACGAGAAAATCTACGACGCCGTGCTGGCGAAGGTGAAAACCAAGGTCGCCCATTTCAAGCCCGGCATCGCCACCGACCGCGCCACCACCATGGGCTCGATCATTTCCAAGACGCAGTACGAGCGCATCCTCGGCTTCATCGAGTCGGCCAAGCAGGAAGGCGCGCGGCTGTTTCACGGCGGCGGCCGGCCGTCCGATCCGGCCCTGGCTAAAGGCTTCTTCATCGAGCCCACGATATTCGCCGACGTGCAGCCGAACATGCGCATCGCGCGGGAGGAAATTTTCGGCCCGGTGCTCTCGATCTTCAAATGGAGCGACGAAGCAAAGATGCTCGAGCAGGTGAACTCGGTCGAATACGGCCTCACCGCTTCGATCTGGACCAACGACCTCTCGACCGCGCACCGCACCGCCGGCGCAGTGCAGGCCGGCTTCGTCTGGATCAACGAAGTCTCCAAGCATTTCCTCGGCGCGCCGTTCGGCGGCTACAAGCAGTCCGGCATCGGCCGCGAGGAATGCATGGAGGAGATGCTCGCCTACACCCAGGAAAAGAACATCCACGTGCGGCTGAAGCCGGCGAAGGCGTGACGCGCAGGGCGCGCGCTGGTAACGGCCGGCGCGTGCCCCCAAGTTTTTCGCCCGTCAAAAGTCGAACTGACGGACCGCCCACGAAACTTGATAGAGGATGCCGCCCGCCACGAAGGCGCGGTGATAGAGTGGCCGGCGCACGAACATCCCGATTACGGACAGCACGACGAAGGCGGCCTGCCGCAACAGATATTCCACGCCTAAAGCGCGCAAGTGATCGAGGCCCTTGAATGCTGTATCGGCGACGTCGACCAGGAAGATGACGGCGAGAAGTCCGTAAAACCACTTCTGCCGCGAATAGAAATATTCGTCCAAATTTACTTTCTTATCCGGCTGATCCGGAAAAAGGATCGTGCAAGCGAGGAACAACAGGATCGCGTAGGAGATGACGAAAAGGTAAAGGCCGAACGTCCATTTCTCGATCCTCGACAGCCCGAGCTCAAACCACCAGAAATGCACGATCATCAGCAGCAAAAACACGGCCCAACCGGTATGCACCAGACCGACGCGATGCCAGTCCTGGTCCTGCACCGGTCGCGCCAAGCCGGTTACCAGACGCGATACGCTCAAGGCGGTTATGATCCCGACCAATATGCGAACGTGAAAAAAGGCTTCGGGTCCGGTCATTGCAATCGTCTTCCGATCGGTTGAGACGACGCCGTAGGCGCTCCACAATTACGGTCGTTCGATATAGCGGTGCAGCAATTCGCGCGTGCGCGCTTCGGTCTTGTCCAGAATGCAGTGCTCGGTCGCGGCGCCCATGCCGGTGCCGTGACCCCATTCGTAAGCGGTGAGCGCGCCGCAATCGGCATCGCGGAACGCGATCCAGGCTTGCTCCGCTTTCTTCAATTCGGCCTTCCAAGCGGCGGCGTGTTCCGGATCCGAGCTTTCGATGCTCTTGATGGCGCCGCGATAGACGTCGTTGAGCTTGGCATCGGCGGCGTTGGCGAGCTTTTCAAGACATCCCGACTGCGCGATGGTGGCCAGCTGGTCACACGTCGCAGCGGCCGCAGACTCTTGCGCGGAGCTTGGTGACGACAGCGCCAGTAAAGCCGCCATCGCGCTCCATTTGGCCAGGCTCATGTGACATCCTGCTTTGGAGACGCTCCGCGTGTCTTAACGCGGTACGCCACTCATCAAAGTTTGTATGTCTCAAACGTGGTCGGGTGGAACAGGTCCTCGACCTTGACGAGCCGCGGCGACAATCCCTGGGCGTGATGGTGGCGCAGAAAAGTTTCCAGTGTCTTGCGGTTGGCCTCAACGCCATAGGACCAGAAATCCGCGCCCATCAGCGCGCGCGTCTCCATCAGCCGCTCCTCGATGAACGGCAGCGTGACCTTGCTTGAGGATGTGTCACCGAGACTTTCCAGTGCCGCAGCCTTCGCGTGCTCGAAGGCCTTGAACACGGCCGCCGGCAACCACGGGTGCCTCTCGACCAGTTCGCGGCGCACGCCGATCAAATGCATGATCGGAAAAATGCCGGTGCGCTTGAAATAATCCTTGGCCGCCGCCACCGGATCGGAAAACAGCCAGCCGACATGCGGATGCCCGCGCTCGAACGGCGTCGGCACCCGCGGCCCGATGACGCCGTCGATCTCTCCGGTGTCCAGCATCTCGGACAATGTCCGGTCCGCGGGCGCGTCGTCGAGTTTCACGTCCTTCGGCAAGTTGATGGTTATCTTTTCCAGCCGTCCGGGCTCAAACATACCGGCGCGAATCCAGTGAATGTCGGAGGGTTTCACGCCGTGATCGTCTTCTAAAATGGCGCGAGCCCAGACATTCGCCGTGAGCTGGTATTCCGGCACGCCGATTTTCTTGCCCTTGAGGTCGGCGGGCTTCTTGATGCGATCGGTGCGTACATAGATCGCGTTATGGCGAAAGGCGCGCGACACGAAAGCCGGCACGCCCACATAGGGGCTGTCGCCGCGGGCGGTCTTGACCGTGAAACTCGACAGCGACAATTCGCAGATGTCGAATTCGGCCTGGCGGAAAGCGCGGAAGAAGATTTCCTCCGGGCCAAGCGCCATGAACACCGGATCGACGCCGTCGATCTGCACCAGCCCGTCGGAGAGCGGGCGGATGCGGTCATAGTCGCGGACGGCGAGGGATAGATTGAGCTTGGCCATGGATGTCCTTGGATGTCCTCGGATGTATTTCTTGGGCGCGCGAGTGGCCTGACATAGCCGCGCGAGGCGGCTTGTGCCAATAGTCGAGCAATTCCTTCACCGGTCCCGGAGCCGAAAATGCGCCTGCCGATCTATCAGGTCGATGCCTTCACGGACAAGCTGTTCGGCGGCAACCCTGCCGCGATCTGCCCGCTGGACACGTGGCTGCCGGACGCGACCATGCAGGCGATCGCGGCCGAGAACAATCTGTCGGAGACGGCGTTCTTCGTCCGCGACGGCGGCGATTATGCGCTGCGCTGGTTCACGCCGGCGGTCGAGGTCGACTTATGCGGGCACGCGACGCTCGCCTCCGGCCATGTGGTCATGAGCCTCCTCGAACCGCAGCGTCAGAGCGTCAGCTTCCGCACCGCGAAAGCCGGAACCTTGGTCGTCGCGCGGCGCGCCGACATGCTGGTCATGGATTTTCCGGCGCGGCCCGCTGTTCCGGCCGAAGCGCCGCCGGGCCTGCTCGCAGCATTGGGCGGCAAGCCGCGTGAGGTGCTGCGCGCCCGCGATCATCTCATTGTCTATGACAGCGCGGCGGAGATTGCGGAACTCAAGCCCGATCTTGCCGCGCTCGCGAAGGTAGACTGCTGGGCCGCGATTGTGACGGCGCCCGGCGAGAACGGCATCGATTTCGTGTCGCGCTTCTTTGCTCCGGCGCAAGGCGTTCCGGAGGATCCGGTGACGGGTTCCTCGCACACCACCCTGACGCCTTACTGGGCCAAGCGTCTCGGCAAGACCGAACTGGAAGCCCGCCAGCTCTCGCGCCGCGGCGGCGCGCTCCGCTGCACGCTCAACGGCGACCGGGTCAGCATCGCCGGGCGCGCGGTGCTTTATCTGGCAGGCGAGATTTCGGTGTAAATTGCGCGGCAATAGTATTCGATGTCAGCTTTGCCCCGGGCAGCCGATATCGCACAGCAAGATTCGTATGTCTGCAGCGGACCAAGAGCGGTGCTTGGTATCATTGAATGCAGATCGAATTATACAGGGGGAACGCGTGAGCAGCGCTTACTCAGGGAATTACCCGATCGAGCACCGCGCGGGCGAAATCGAGCGCCTGCATATTCAATCTGGTGCGATGGCACCGGACGCGCTCGCGATGCTCGATCGCATAGGGCCCATCAAGGGTTGGACATGTCTGGATATCGGGTGCGGTCCCGGGGGCATTACCGATCTTCTAAGTGCCCGCGTCGGACCCGCTGGCCGGGTAGTGGGGCTCGATATGGACGCAGAGTTCCTGGAACACGCGCGGTGGAATGCGCCAAGTAACGTCGAGTTTCGCCTCGGCGATGCCTACGGCTCCGACTTGTCTGCCGGCACGTTTGACTTGGTGCATATGCGCTTTGTCGCCAGCACCGCGGGAAACCCCGAACAGCTTCTTAAGGAGGCTAATCGTCTGGCGCGGCCGGGCGGTATTGTTGCGCTTCAAGAGCCTGACGGATCCACGCTCAATTGCTATCCGCCGCATCCGGCGTGGGACCGGTTGAAGGCCGTGCTCCTGGGAGTGTTCAAAGGAGTAGGAGCCGATCTCGAGCTCGCAAGGCGATTGTACAATCTAGTTCATCAGGCGGGATTTCGGGATGTGGAATATCGGACAGCACTGCTTGGCGTTCGTTCCATTGATCCCATGGTCGATTATCTGCCGTCTACCGTCGAATCCCTTCGAGGATCGGTTATTAAACTCGCTTTGCTCAATGAGAGCGAACTCAACGCCGCCCTGCGTGATTGCCGACAGCATCTTTCTCAGCCTGGAACTGCTTTCACGATGTACACAGTCGCGCAGGTGTGGGGCCGGACCGCTTAAGTCGCCTAACGGCTGAGATTTAACCGTCGCGCAAGATTGGAGGGCTCGCGAGCGATGCAGAGACGAAACGCGCAACGTCGCCCCGTGCAGCCGCAGGCAGCCACCATTTTCGCCTGTTGTGTGACTAGATCAATGCACATTTGGCGACTGCGGATCTCACGCTGCATGTCCGGTTAGGTCAAAAACGGAAATGGAGGGTCAAATTTGCTGTGTCTGCTTCTGCGGGTCACCGTCGCGCGAACGGCGCCGCCGGCGCGATTCGGTGAGGCGCAATTGCGGCCTTCCTCAGCAACATCGGCGGCCGCGCAGTGCTTTATCTCGAGCGGCACATTTCGCTGTAACTAGAGCCGTTTGCTGTAATCACGATTGCGGCGCGATCAAACGATCAAGCGTGATCGGGAATTTGCGCACGCGGATTCCGGTCGCGTGCCAGACTGCATTGGCGACCGCGCCCGCCGTGCCGGTGACGCCGATTTCACCGACGCCCTTGATGCCGAGCGCATTCACGTGGGGGTCGCGTTCCTCGACAAGGATCGCGTCAACGAAGGGCACATCGGCGTTCACTGGAATGTGGTACTCGGCCAAATTCGGATTCATCGGACGGCCGGACCGCGCGTCCATGACCGCCTGCTCATGCAGCGCGAACGACACGCCCCAGATCATGCCGCCGCACAGCTGGCTGCGCACCATGCGCGGATTGATGATCCGTCCTGCCGCGAATGCGCCGACCACGCGGGTCACGCGCATCTGCCCGAGATCGGGATCGACCTTGACCTCGGCGAACACCGCGCCATGGGCATGCATGGCGTAGGTCGCCTGCGCGGCCGGATCGGTCGCGCTCTTGCCGCGACCCTCGATCTGCGCGCGCCCGGCGCGGCCGAGGATATCGGCATAGCTCTCGCTGCGGCTCTCGTCGTCGCGACGGAACAAGCGGCCGCCGCGCGCGATCACGCCCGCATTGCCGGCGCCGAACAGCGGCGAGCGGTTGTCGTTGGTCGCGAGATCGGCAAGCCGGGCGATCACATCGGCGCCGGCGTTGTGAATTGCCATGCCGGCGGTCGCGGTGTGCGCCGAGCCGCCCGCGATCCCGGCGTCCGGAAGATCGGAGGTGCCCGATCTGAACTCGACCTGGTCGATGTCGAGCCCGAGGCCGTCTGCCGCGATCTGAGCCAGCGCGGTCCAGGCGCCCTGGCCCATGTCGTGCGCGCCAATCTCCATGACGCCGCTGCCGTCCTGACGCAGCACCGCTTTGGCCTCGGCCTGGAACATCAGCGCCGGAAACGTCGCCGTGCCGACGCCCCAGCCGACCAGCAATCCGTCGTCGGTCGCGCATCTGCCGCGGTGCGAGCGGCCGGCGCGCCCAGCCGAAACGCTCGGCGCCTTGCGCATAGCAGTCGCGCAACGCCTTTGAGGAGAACGGCCTGCCGGAGATCGGCTCGACTTCGGCATAGTTTTGCAGCCGAAAGGCCAACGGATCGATGCCGCAGGCGTGCGCCATTTCATCGATCGCACTTTCGAGTGCAATCGAGCCGGTCGCCTCTCCCGGTGCGCGCATGAACAGCGGCGTTCCGGTGTCGAGCCGGACGGCTTCATGCGATGTGGCGATCGCCGTGCTGGCATAAAGCGTGTGCGAAGCGTCGGAGGCCGGCTCGAAGAAATCGTCAAAGGTGCTGGACGTTGTCTTCGTTCGATGATCGAGCGCTGTCAGCTTGCCGTCTTTGTCGGTACCGATCCGCAGGGTCTGCCGCGTCGGCGCCCGGTGTCCCACCGGACCAAACATCTGCTCCCGGCGGAGCACCAGCTTGACCGGCTTTCCGACCATGCGGGCCGCCATGACGCCGAGGACCTGCGGGCCGGAGATCATGCCTTTGGAGCCGAAACCGCCGCCGAGGAACGGACTGCGGATGTGGATTTTGCTCGGAGCGATCCCGAAAAGTCCCGCGAGGCGTCCCTGCGCCATGGCAAGACCCTGGCTCGGGGTATCGACCGACAGCGTATCGCCGTCCCATGCGGCGACGATCGCATGCGGCTCCATCGCGTTGTGATACTGGGGAGCGGTCTCGTAGGTCGCTTCGATGCGCTTCGAGGCTGCGGCGAGACCGGTCTCTGATATCGCCCAGATGAGCGACCGGCGGATGGCCGGGGCCGACGGCCTGCGGCACGAAGCTCTCGGCCGAATCCAGCCCAACCCGCGCCGGCTCGACGTCGTAGCGCGGCGACAAGCAGTGCGGCGCCTTCCGTCGCCGCCTCGAGCGTTTCCGCGATGACGACGGCGATCGGCTGGTTGGCGTAGCGGACCTGGTCGCTTTGCAGAGATCAAGCCGAAACATGAAGGGATTTGTCTTCTCGTCCGGATCTTGCGCGAGCGCCGGTTTGTTGGCCGGCGTCATCACCGCAACGACGCCGGGATGGGCTTTCGCAGCCTCGACATCGAGGAATGCGACGCGGCCGCGCGCGATGCTGCTCACTGCCAGAACCGCGTAGAGCATCCCGGGCGGATGGTTGTCGGCGGCGTATCGGGCAGCGCCGGTGACTTTGAGAACGCCGTCACGGCGGGTGAGCGGCTGACCGATGTTTGAGCCGTGGCGAACATGAGCCGGCGCCCGCGTGAGCGAGATCTCAGGCATGGATGGAATCTCCGGAAACAGAAGCGAAGGGGGAAGCCGGCAGGGCGCGGCAGACGCTCCGGCGTGCCGTCAGCGGCGAGAGCGAGAGCCCGCACCACGATCCGTCGCGCAAGCTCAATCTTGAAGCCGTTGTCGCCGGCGGGCTTTGCGTTCGCCAGCGCCGCCTCGGCGGCGCGGCGGAAGAACGCTGCCATCAGTCGGCGCGCCGGCCAGAATCAATTCCGCTTCACGGGCGCGCCAGGGTTTCATGGCGACACCGCCGAGCGCGAGGCGCGCTTCGACAATCGTATCATTCTCGACGCGCAGCGCCGCCGCGGCCGAGACGACCGCAAAAGCGTAGGAGGTGCGGTCGCGAACTTTCAGGTAACGGGCATGCGCCGGCGAACTGCGCCGCCTCCGCCGGCAGGCGCACCGCGACGATCATCTCGCCCGGCTCCAGCATGGTCTCGCGGTCCGGCGCATCACCCGGCAAGCGGTGAAACGTTTCGAGCGGGATCTCCCGCCGCCCTGCTCTGCCTTCGATCTCGACGACAGCGTCGAGCGCGACCAGGGGCACGCAAAAATCGGATGGGTGGGTCGCGATGCAGCTCTCGCTCCAGCCCAATATGGCGTGAAGCCTGTTGTCGCCGCCGCGGGCGTCACAGCCCGAGCCGGGATCGCGTTTATTGCAGGCACTGGCGACGTCGTAGAAGTAAGCGCAACGCGTTCGCTGCAGCAAATTGCCGCCGACCGTGGCGGCGTTGCGAAGCTGGGCGGACGCGCCGGACAGAAGCGCCTCGGCGACGGCCGGAAAGCGCCGGGCGAAAGTCCGGTCGTGTGCGAGGTCGGCGTTGCGGACCAGCGCTCCAATCCGCACGCCGCCGTCGGCAAGCTCCTCGATGCGGTCGAGGCCGGGAAGGTGGCTGATGTCGACAAGTCGATTCGGGCGGCTGATGCCGCCCTTCATCAGGTCGAGAAGGTTGGTGCCGGCGGCCAAAAAGGCGGCGCCCGGTTCTGAAGCAGCCGCAACGGCATCTCGGATCGTCGCCGGCCTCACATAGTCGAAGGTCCTCATGCGACTTTCCTTTGATTTGCCGTAGCAAGAGACTTTTGCGCCTCCAGCACCGCCTCGGTGATGCCTTGATAGGCACCGCACCGGCAGAGATTTCCGCTCATGCCTTCGCGCACGCGCTCCGGATCGTCGCCGGCTTGACCCTCCCCGATCAGACCGATCGCACTCATGATCTGGCCAGGCGTACAGAAGCCGCACTGCAGGCCGTCGTGAGCAATAAAGGCCTCCTGCACCGGATGAAGCCGATCACCCTGCGCCACACCTTCGATGGTCAGAACGTCGGCGCCGTCGTGACTGATCGCCAGCGCCAGGCACGAATTGATCCGTCGTCCGTCGACGATGATCGTGCAGGCGCCGCATTGTCCCCGGTCACAGCCCTTCTTCGTTCCGGTCAAGTGCAGGCGTTCGCGAAGCAGATCGAGGAGCGTGACACGAGGGTCATCAAGCTCGATCGTTCGCGTGACGCCGTTCACAGTAAGTGTGGTTGAGAAGCTCATGCAGCGCTCCTTAACAGCGACGGTTAAGTAATCCGCTGACCGACAGATCGTTGCGTTCGTCGGTACCGCGGCTACGGAAGCAGGCAGATGTTGTTGTTTTCTTGTAGATTTTTGTTGTGCGTATTAGTTTTGCGTTTATTTGATATGACGTGCGGTGTTTGTGGTGAAGATGCCCAGAGCCTCCGCGGCGGAAGACCCCGATACATCCCGTCTTGATGGCGAAAGCTCAGGTTCATCGCCGTTTGCTTGACATTGGTGTTATGTGTCAGCGTGTCATTTACGAATATACGGAGGGAACCTCCGTTTTCAAGGGGTCGAGATTCGACGCTCCGCATGAGGCCGCCGGGGAAAAGGACGCGAAAGCCGCGCGCCGATGCGGTTCGGAACCGCGAGCGTGTGCTTGAGGCCGCCAGAGAGGTTTTCAGCGCCGGTGGTGCGGAGGCCAGCCTCGAAGCCGTCGCGCGAACGGCCGGTGTCGGCATCGGCACCCTCTACCGGCATTTCCCCACGCGCGAATCCCTGTTCGAAGCGGTGTACCGCCGCGAAGTGCAACAGCTCGCCGATTTGGCCGATCGGTTGAAACGAGAGATGCCGCCTATCGAGGCGCTCCGTCACTGGATGCGCTCGAATGTGAAGTTCGTTGCCACAAAAAAGGGCATGTCGGCGGCGCTCGCTCTTGCTGCCTACAAAAACTCGAAACTGTTCTCCTATTCGTTCGACCAGTTGACGCGGGCCGTCGGCGCGCTGCTCGATCGAGCGATCGCAAGCGGCGAAATCCGCGACGACATCAGCCCGGAAGACCTGCTCCGGGCCCTTATCGGCATGTGCTACATGCACGATCAGCCCGGCTGGCAGACCAGTGTCTTGCGGCTTGTCGACGTCTTCATCGACGGGCTGCGTATCCGGTCCGCTAAATCCAGCTCCAGAACAAAGCAGATGATGACGACGTGAGATTAAGTCCGCGCTGGTGGTGACCCGGCGCGCGGACATACTGGTCATGGATTTTCCGGTGCGGCCGTCTGCTTGCGGCGTCAGGCGGCGGTCGGAGGTTTGATCGCGAAGCCTTGGTTGATTGCGGCAAACATCTGATAAAATCCCGACACCACAACAATCTCAACCAGCCCTTCGGCGCCCCACTCAGCGACGGCGCGAGCCTGGAGATCGTCCGGCACCGGCTGCCACGCCATTGTCTTCGACAGGATGGCGCGCAGCAGCGCGTAAGGAGGCGGGAGCATTTCCGCGCGGCCGGCGCCGATGTCATCAACGACGTCCTGGGGGAGCCCTGCGGCAAGCGCGTGTTGCACGTGGTCGTGCCACTCGTACGCCGCGCCGGTGGCTTGCGCGACCGAGAGCACGATGAACTGATAAGCCGGCCGCGGCAACACGCCCTCGAATTTTAGAAAAATCCCAACGCTTCGATACGCCGCGCGAGTTCCGGATGGTTGAGGAGAGCAATATAGGGACCGCCGAAATGCTCGCCGCGTGCGTTGCGTCTCGCCGACATCTCGGCAAACAGCGCACGTCCTGCAGCGGGAAGCTTTGCTGGCTCCATGGGCAGTACGGTCATGACATGTCCTCTACTCGTGATAGGACCAGGCCTTTGCGCCGGCGTTAAAATCGTAAACCGGCGTCGGACAATTCTTGTCGGTCTTCACGTCAATAACGACCGTGCGATTGGCCGCAAGCGCCTGTCGAAAGGTGTTCTCGAGCTGGCCCGGATCAGTGACCGTCAGCCCCTCGGCGCCGAGAGCACGCGCAAATCCGGCCCAGTCATGATCTGGAATACTCGTGAGTTCCGATGGAACCGGACCGAATTGATGCGCGCGCAGCCACACATTTCCGAGCGCGTTGTTGTTCAGCACCACGTAAACGATCGGAAGCTGGTAACGCGCCGCAGTTTGAACTTCCATGCCGTGCATCTGCATACAGCCGTCGCCGGTGATGACCGCAACCCGGTGGTCGGGCCGCGCGCATTGCACGCCGATCGCCGCCGGGATGGCCCAGCCCATTGGTCCGAGATTGGTGGCCGAGATATAAGTGCGCGGCTCGTACGCGGTCCAATAATGGCCGGCAAAGGCGCGATGCGCACCGGAATCGACCAGCACTGCGCCATTGCGCGGGAAAACTTTGCGTAAGGCCGAAACCGCAGCTGCCGGATGAACCGGTTTCGTCGACCTGGCGCAATTCTCGATGTCGTATAGCCGCGGTCCCTTTTTGATTTGGGCCAACCACGTCCGCCGTTGCGCCTTTCCCGCCGCAAGCGGAGACGCGATCGCCTCCGCCCGTTCCTGCATCAGATCCAGGAATGCGCGGCAACTGCCGGCGACGACGTGGCCGGGAACGCTGTGCGTGGTCAACTCGTCCATATCGATGTTGATCTGAATGATGACGGTCTTCGCCGCAGCGCGTCCGCGCAGCGTCCAATGCATGGTGTCCCGCTCGTTGAAGCCGGAGCCAAGCACGATCAGCACGTCCGCCGGGTCGCCGAGAACGGCGGCCGTGGCATGGCGGGTGCCGGCATAGCCGAAGACGCCGAGCGATAATTCGTGATCTTCGGGGAATACGCCCTTGGCGCGCAGCGTTGTCGCGACTGGAATCGACCAGCGTTCGGCGACCGTCTTCAACGCCACGGCAGCTTTGTCATGCTCGACACCGGCACCGGCAAGAAATGCGATCTTTGGTCCGGGCGCCCTACCCAGCAGATTCAGCACCGCTTCGGCGGCGGGCCGGCTCAGAGGCGCAACCCCTTCGAAATAAGCGGAGACGGTCATGTAATCCGCTCCGCACTCGCCGGTAATCACATCGTGCGTCAGCGACACATGCACCGGCCCCTGCGGTTGCGCCCACATCGCCGTGAGCGCATGCCGGAACCAATGATGGAGGTTCCGACAACTGGCCACGGTCGTGGACAAACGCGTGAGCGGCTTCATCACCGCAGTGTCGTCGAGTGTCGCCTGGCTGGCGTCCTGGAATTCGCCGAGCCCTTCCATATCGACCGGAATTTCACCGCTCAACACCAGAACCGGTGAGGCATCAGTCTTTGCCGCGGCAACAGCCGTCGCCATGTTGCACAGACCGGGACCGCCGATCCCCATAACGGCGCCGAAACGCGCGCTCGCCCGGGCGTAGCCGTCAGCCATGTAGGCGGCGCCGCCCTCATGCGCGGCAACGATCGGCGTCAATTTCGGATGCCGCGCCAGCGCCGGCAGAAACGGATCGACCAGTCCGCCCGGAACCAAAAAAAGATGAGTGAGTCCTTCCTGAACGAGAGCGCTCAAAACGAAGTCTGAACCCGTCGTCATCGGAGGTCTCTCGCGTCGCGCGGCGCATTAAGAGTTCGTGCAGAGAGAATTCACCGCCCTGTGAAAGGCTCTGCGGGTGCGATATCGCTGATGCGGAATTGCACGCGCTCCTCACCCTGAAAGCGATCGAGGGCAAATGAGCCGGCGGCGTGGACCTGCCGGCCGCGGTTTTGCATGAGCGCAGAACCGAGCTTTTGGCCGGCGGCGCGGAAGGCGATCGCGCTGACGCCTGCTCCATCGGCGGATTTAAGTCGGACGCGCAGATGCGCCTGGCCGACTTCCTCGGCATAGGCGATGGTGTGCGCCGGCAGCGCGATCACCGGCTCCGGATTGCCGGAACCGAATGGGCCGGCGCGCTCGATCATGGCGACTAAATCGGCATTTGCCGCAGCCGCGCTCACCGCACCGTCGATCAGGAGTCCATTGGCGCGCCGCGCGATTTCGACGTCGGCGCCGAGCGTCGCCTCGAAGAACGCCCGCAGCGGCGCGAGCGCATCCTTGCGCAGCGTCACGCCCGCCGCCATCGCATGGCCGCCGCCCTTGACGAGCAAGCCCTCGGTTACGGCGCGACGCACCGCGCGCCCGATATCGACGCCGGCAATGGAACGGCCGGAGCCGGTGCCGATGCCGCCGGGTTCCAGCGCGATCGCAAAAGCTGGACGGCCGAATTTCTCCTTTAGCCGCCCAGCCACAATACCGACGACGCCCGGATGCCAGCCTTCCGCAGCGGTGACGACAACCGCGCCCTTCTCTTCGATGCCGAGCGCGGCCATAGCTTCGGCCTCGGCCTGCGCCAGCGTATCCATTTCGATCACTTGGCGTTCGCGGTTGAGCCGATCGAGCTCGGCGGCGATTTGCGCCGCCTTGTCCGGATCGTCTTCCAGCAACAGCCGCACGCCGAGATCGGCACGGCCGATGCGGCCGCCGGCATTGATGCGCGGGCCCAGCAGAAATCCGAGATGCCAGGCCTCGGGCGGACCGGAGAGGCGCGCCACGTCCATCAGGCTGACGTGGCCCGGGCGCTCCCGGCGGCGCAAAGCGATCAAGCCCTTAGTGACGAAGGCTCGGTTGAGCCCGATCAGCGGCACGACGTCGGCCACGGTGCCGAGCGCGACATCGTCCAGAAGTGTCAGAAGATCAGGCTCCGGTCGCTCGCTGGTCCAGAACCCGCGTTTGCGCAGTTCGCGATTAACCGCGACCACGGTCATGAAAGTAAGTCCGACCGCTGCGAGATGACCAAGACCGGAAAGATCGTCACGCCGGTTCGGATTGACGATAGCGACTGCCGGCGGCAGCACCTCGTCGGCCTGGTGGTGATCGACGACGACCACATCGACGCCGAGCGTACCCGCCTCCGCCAACGGCTCGACGCTCGTGGTCCCGCAATCGACAGTGACCAAGAGCGTGGTGCCGCGCGCGGCGAGCGCCCGAACCGCCTCGACGTTCGGGCCATAGCCTTCGAACAGGCGGTCGGGAATGTGGATCAAAGGCTCGATGCCAGCCTGCCGCAAAAAGCGCGCGAGCAGCGCGGCCGACGTTGCGCCGTCGACGTCATAGTCACCGAAGATTGCGATGGTTTCGCCGCGCACGATCGCGTCGGCAATGCGAGCGGCCGCCTCCGGCATGGCGCTGAGCACGTCCGGATCGGGCATCGATCGCTTCACTGTCGGATCGAGGAAGGCTTCGACCGCATCGGCTTCGATATTCCGCCCGGCCAGAATGCGCGCCAGCAGTTCCGGTAGATCGTGCCGCTGCGCGATGGCGAGCGCGCGCGCCGAACCGCGCTGGTCGAGCCGGTCGCGCCAGCGTCGCCCGGTCGCCGAGCTTTCGACGCCGAGAAAAAGGCCGTCCGTCACGGCGAACTCGCGCGATTCGTAGCCCATCGAATGAGCCTAGCCGATTCACGCGCGATTGGCTCGATTTCCTAGGCGAGGAATGCATAAACCGCAACGAATGTCCGCCATCGTCGTGATTTCGTAGGAGGGCGCATCGGAATCTGTATAAAAACGACCGGTTTTGAAGGGAACCAAGAAGTATTTTGAAGGGACCGAAGAAGTAGAAGGTTCACGTGGCTCCCCTGCGCCGACGAACCCGGTCGCAAAAGGTGAAAATCTTTAATCGTGCGATTGCGGAGAACCGTAAGGTCTTCCGCAGATGACTCGGAGGTTCCATTGAATACTCTCTCACGTCGCAGCGTCCTTGCAGCCGGAGCGGCGGCAGGTACCGCTACCGCAACCACCGCGCTTGCGGCAACGTTTGGTAATCCGGACGAGCCATCGCAAGGCATTGTGAATACTCAGAGCAACCCGCGCAGCGCCGTCGACCCGGGACCGCAAAACCCGGTACTTGCCGGGCAGTTTCCAAAGGCGTTCACCCCACCCGCGACAGACGTGGGGGACCTCCCGCAATTCTGGGCTTCGTTCAACAACGCGCCGCGGCGCATCCAGAATGGCGGCTGGGCCCGTCAAGTCACCCAAGCGGACTTCCAGGTGTCCGACGAGATTTCCGGGGTGAACATGCGTCTGGACGCCGGAGGCATTCGCGAGTTGCACTGGCATCAGGCCGCCGAGTGGGCTTTCATGAGCTACGGCAACTGCCGTATCACCGTGCTCGATCCCTCCGGCCGTGCCTACGTCGCTGATGTGAAGGAAGGCGACCTTTGGTATTTCCCGACCGGATATCCGCACTCGCTGCAGGGCCTCGGACCGGACGGATGCGAGTTCATCCTCGCTTTCGATAACGGCAAGCAGTCAGAGTACAACACCCTTCTCGTCACCGATTGGATGGCTCACACGCCGCCGGACATTTTGGCCGAGAACTTTGGCGTGCCCGCCGAGACGTTCAGCAAGATCCCCACCCACAACCTTTGGATCTTCCAAGGCGTCGTCCCCGGACCACTTGCAGCGGACGAGGACGCAGTCAAGAATCCGAAGGGGCCGCCGCCGAATCCGTTCACCTTCTCACTGGCCCGCGGGCCAATTGCCAGGCAGACCAAGGGCGGAACGGTTCAGATCGCCGACAGCAACAATTTTAAGGTTTCGACCACCATCGCCGCGGCGCTCGTGACAGTCCATCCCGGCGGGATGCGAGAAATGCACTGGCATCCGAACGCCGACGAATGGCAGTACTACGTCAAAGGGAAGGCGCAGATGACGGTGTTCAACACCGGGCCGAGTGCGGTGACGAACAATTTCAACGCCGGCGACATCGGCTACGTCAAGCGCAACTTCGGTCATTACGTCAAGAACGTGGGCGACACCGACCTGTTGTTTTTGGAGATCTTCAAAAGCGATACCTATCAAAATATTTCGCTCTCCGACTGGCTCACTCACACGCCGCCAGCGCTGGTCGCGGCCCACTTCAACGTGTCGCCCCAGGACGTTGCCAAATTCCCGAACAACATTCCTGACGTGATGCCGATCTGAGGTGACAGGCGCCGCGCGCCGGCTGCCGAAATCAGATCAGCCCCGGGGCGAATTCCACCACTCGCCGACTTTGATTACAGCATGATCCGGAAAAGTGGACGCCCCGCCTTCCCGAAGCCCTGCTTCGGCGGGCGAAGGAAGGTCCGCAAAGATCATGCTCCGGCAGAGATAATAGAGCGCCGATCAATGCTATCTGAAGCGATTGCGCCCTAGGCGCAGCACTCACCCTAAAACTTATCAAGCTGCCGGTGCTCGGCCTTGATCCAGCGCACGGTGCCGGTGACCGAGCGCATCACCACCGTCTGCGTCTCGACAATGCCGTTGCCGAACCTGACGCCTTCCAGCATGCGGCCGTCGGTGATGCCGGTCGCCGCGAACAGGCAATCACCGCGCACCATGTCTTCGATCTGGTATTTCCTGCGCGGGTCCTTGATGCCCATCTTGGCGGTGCGCTCGCGCCGTTCCTCGGTATCGACCACCAGCCGGCACTGCATCTGGCCGCCGATGCAGCGCAAAGCGGCCGCCGCCAGCACGCCTTCGGGCGCGCCGCCGATGCCAAGGAAAATGTCGATGCCGGTTTTGTCCGGATCGGCGGTGTGGATCACCGCGGCCACATCGCCGTCAGTGATCAGGCTGACCGATGCACCGGCCTTGCGCACCGCGGCGATCAGATCGGCATGGCGCGGGCGGTCGAGCACCATGGCGGTGATGGCTTCGGGCTTGACGCCTTTGGCCTTGGCCAGGCTGCGGATGTTTTCGTCGGCTGGCGCGTCGAGATCGACGACGCCCTTGGGATAGCCGGGACCGACCGCGATCTTGTCCATATAAATGTCAGGCGCGTGCAGCAGCGTGCCGCCCTCGGCCATGGCGATCGTAGCGATGGCGCCGGGCATGTTCTTGGCGCACAACGTCGTGCCTTCGAGCGGATCGACGGCAATGTCGACCTTGAAGCCGCCCTTGGCGCCGACCTTCTCGCCGATGAACAGCATCGGCGCCTCGTCGAGTTCGCCCTCCCCGATCACAACCGTGCCGTCGATCGGCAGCTTGTTGAGCTCGCGCCGCATGGCGTCGACGGCGGCCTGATCGGCGGCCTTTTCTTCGCCGCGCCCGCGCAGCCGCGCCGCATTCACCGCCGCGCGCTCGGTCACACGCACGATCTCCATCGCCAGAATGCGCTCGAGCATCAGACTGTGCGGAACGGTAATCGACGCCATCTTCCCCTCTGCAATTCGCCGTGTGTGTAAGCGGCTAGTTCTTCTCGATCCGGATCACCTGCGGCCGCCCGGAGATTACACGGTCGCGGCGCACCGCGGCGAGCGCCTTGCGCACCGCGTCTTCGCTGGTGGCGTAGGTGATCAGAATGACCGGCACCGGTCCCCCGGAGCGTCCGGGCTGGGCACCGCCTTGGGCGCGGATGTCGTGGCGCTGCACGATCAACTCCAGCGAGATTTTCCGCTGCGCCAGGCGGCGGGCGATGGTCGCGGCGCTGCCGGGACGATCGCGCGCCAACAGGCGGATGTAATAACCGCCTTCGTGGCGCTGCATCGGGGCTTTGCGGATTGCGGTCATGCGCGCCGCCGGACGTCCAAACGGCGGCGTCCGCACGCCGCGCGCGATATCGGCGAGGTCGGATACAACGGCAGAGGCAGTGGCCATGCCGCCGGCACCGGGCCCGACCAGCGTAATTGGCGCCAGCCCGTCGGCATCGACGGTTACCGCGTTAGTTACGCCCATCACCTGCGCGATCGCGGACTCCTTCCGCACCATGGTCGGATGCACGCGCTGCTCGATTCCGGCGTCGGTTTTCACCGCCACGCCCAGGAGCTTGACGCGATAGCCAAGCTCGGCCGCAGCGTCGAGATCGGCAAGCGTGATCGACGAAATGCCCTCGACGTAAACCGCGTCCGGATCGACTTTCGTCCCGAACGCCAGGCT
This sequence comes from uncultured Alphaproteobacteria bacterium, assembly GCA_963826945.1. Classification (GTDB taxonomy): domain Bacteria; phylum Pseudomonadota; class Alphaproteobacteria; order Rhizobiales; family Xanthobacteraceae; genus BOG-931. Next base: position 237,464 of record CAWGYY010000007.1, read on the forward strand.
CGCCAGGATCGAAAGCTTCTGCGCGGTGTCGTGGCCTTCGACGTCGAAGGAAGGATCGGCCTCGGCGTAGCCCAAACGCTGCGCTTCACGCAGGCATTCGTCGAACGCGAGCCGGTCCTCCTCCATGCGCGAGAGGATGTAATTGCAGGTGCCGTTGAGGATGCCGTAGATGCGCGTGAACGAGTTGCCGTTGAGCCCCTCGCGCAACGTCTTCACGATCGGTATGCCGCCGGCGACCGAGGCTTCGAAATCGAGCGCAACGCCGCGGCGTTCCGCCAGCATGGCAAGCTTATGGCCATGCCGGGCGAGCAGCGCCTTGTTGGCGGTCACCACCGGCTTGCCGGCCGCAAGTGCGGTTTCGACCGCCCGCTTAGCGGGATCGCCCTCCCCGCCTATGAGTTCGACCAGGACATCGATCGCGGGGTCGGCGGCGAGCAACGCGGGATCCTCGACCCAGCGAAATTTTTTCAGATCAATGTCGCGCTTCTTGCTGCGCGAACGGGCGCTGACGGCGACGACCTCAATCGACCGCCCGCAGCGCGCCGCGAGCTTGTCACGGCCGCTCTCCAACAGATGGACGACGGCCGTGCCGACCGTTCCAAGTCCGGCAAGACCGACTTTCAGCGGCTCGGCCATAAACGTCGCTAACCTGGGGGTGAAAGCGCGCTCGACTAACGTCGGGTCGCCATGGGCACGACGTTGTGCAGCATTTCCGGCCCGGTTTCAAGAAAGCGCCGGATGTTGCGGGCGGCCTGACGGATGCGCTGTTCGTTCTCGACCAGCGCAATACGCACATGGCCCTCGCCATGCTCGCCGAAGCCGGCCCCGGGGGATACCGCTACGCTCGCTTTTTCGACCAGAAGTGTCGAAAACTCGACGCTGCCGAGCGGCTGGAACGGCTCAGGTATCGGCGCCCAGGCGAACATCGACGCTTGCGGCGGCGGCACCCGCCAGCCGGCGCGGCCGAACAATTCCACCAACGCGTCGCGCCGGCGCCGGTAGATCCCGCGCATCTCGTGGATGCAATCGTCGGGACCATTGAGCGCCGCCGTTGCCGCCACCTGGATCGGCGTAAAGGCGCCGTAATCCAGATACGATTTCACCCGCGCCAGCGCCGCAATGACCCGCTCGTTGCCGACGGCAAATCCGATCCGCCAGCCGGGCATCGAATAGGTCTTCGACATCGAGGTGAATTCAACCGCGACATCCATCGCGCCCGGAACCTGCAGCACCGAGGGCGGCGGATTGTCGTCGAAATAGACTTCGCTGTAGGCGAGATCCGACAAAACCAGGAGCGAATGCTTTTTCGCAAACGCCACAAGGTCTCGGTAGAAATCGAGATCGGCGATGGCGGCCGTCGGATTTGACGGATAGCAGGTGACGACCGCAATCGGCTTCGGAATCGTGTGATTCATCGCGCGTTCAAGCGCGCCGAAAAACGCCGCGTTGGCCTCGACCGGAACCGAGCGGATCGCGCCTCCGGCCATCAGGAAGCCGAAGACGTGAATGGGATACGTCGGGTTCGGCACAATGATGACATCGCCCGGCGCCGTGATCGCCTGCGCGACGTTGGCAAAGCCCTCCTTGGAGCCAAGCGTGGTGACGATCTGGGTTTCCGGATTGAGCTTCACGCCAAAGCGACGCGCGTAATAGGCGGCCTGCGCGCGGCGCAAACCCGGAATCCCTTTAGATGCCGAATAGCGGTCCGTGCGCGGCTTGCCGACCGTCTCTTTGAGCTTTTCGACCACATGCGCCGGCGCAGGCAAATCGGGATTGCCCATGCCGAGGTCGATGATGTCGGCCCCGCCATTGCGCGCCACAGCCTTAGCCCGGTTGACCACCTCGAACACGTACGGCGGCAACCGGCGGATGCGATAAAACTCTTCCATGATTTCAACCGGCTCGGCGGATTTGACGGTCCAACACTCTTATCACTGCCCGTCCTCTGTACCAGCCGTCTTCGTCGCGGCCGGCATGGCTCCCGGACTGCAGCGAGGTTTTCTGGGGTTCGGGCGTAGGGGGAGGAACCGGTGGAATCGACTGCAAGTGTTCGCGCTGGGAGATCAGGTCGTCGGTCACCTGCTTGACCTGATCCGGCGTCAGCGGCGTTTCGGCCCGGGGCGACGGCATATCGTGCACCGCGGGAAAGCCGACTTCCGAGCAGCCCGCCAGAAGACAGGCCAAACCCGCGGCGAGCAAGGCTCCAGACGCAAGCTTCGCACCATGCTTCTGCTTAATCACGCGGTTTCCCCGACAGTCCCCCGACGAGCCGATAATCGCCCGGCCAGACAGCGTCTGCCCCACCCGACCTGCCGGAATAACCTACCGCCTCAAAGGTTTACAAATATCAACCTAGAGGTGACACCAGCCAGTGAAATAGCGCTGTAATATGGTGGAAACAAGGTCCGGATGTCCTGGGGACGGACGGAACGGAACGCACATCCGCCTCCCGAGAATGCTGCATGGCCGGCCTTGCGCGCATAATTTGCGCAGGCCATTTCTGCCGCAAGGGCCTATTCTCAAAGCCCTGCGGAAGGTGAGGAACGCTGGTGCGAGCTCCATCGCAACAACCGACGACAGTCGGGCCGGTCGATGTCGAGGTATTTTCACGCAATCTCGCGCGCCTGATCGAGGAAGGCGGACGGGCGCTCGCCGCCTATATGAAGCCGCGGGAGGACGGCCGTAAGAGCGAACTCGCCGACGAGTTGCGCGACGTCGTCAAGACTCTCGGGGAAGTGTTGCAATACTGGCTGGCCGACCCGCAACGCACCGCGGAGCTGCAAGGCCGGCTGGGTCAGTCCTATCTCGAGCTGTGGGGCGCTGCCGTCAAGCGGCTTTCCGGCGAAGGGGCGCCGCCGGTAGCGACGCCCGCGGCGAACGACAAGCGCTTCGCCGACCCGGAATGGACCACGAACCAGTTCTACGATTTCCTGAAGCAGCTCTATCTGCTCACGGTCAACTGGGCCGACCGCCTGGTCAGCGACGCCGACAAGCTCGATCCGCACACCCGGCACAAGGCCGAGTTCTATATCCGGCAGATCGCCAACGCGCTGTCGCCGTCCAATTTCGTTTTGACCAATCCGGAACTGCTGCGCGAGACGCTGACCAGCAACGCCGAGAACCTGGTTCGCGGCATGCACATGCTCGCCGAGGACGTCGAGGCCGGCGGCGGCCATCTCAAGATCCGCCAGTCCGATTCCTCGATGTTCGCGGTCGGACGCAATCTGGCGATGACACCCGGCAAGGTGATCTTCCAGAACGAAATCATGCAGCTTCTCCAATATGCGCCTTCGACCGAAAAGGTGCTCAAGCGCCCGCTGCTGATCGTGCCGCCCTGGATCAACAAATACTACGTGCTCGATCTGACGCCGGAAAAATCCTTCATCAAATGGTGCGTCGATCAGGGCATCACGGTGTTCTGTGTCTCATGGGTCAACCCGGACGAGAGCCTCGCGCAAAAAACCTTTGAAGACTACATCCGCGAAGGGCCGCTCGCGGCGCTCGACGCGATCAAACAGGCGACCGGCGAAGACAAAGTCAACGCCGTCGGCTATTGCGTCGGCGGCACCATGCTTGCCGTAGCGCTGGCAAAAATGGCGGCGGATCACGACGAGCGCATCGCGTCGGCGACCTTGTTTGCCGCCCAGGTCGACTTCACCTATGCCGGCGATCTCAAAGTCTTCATTGACGAGGAACAGGTCGAGGCGATCGAGCAACGCATGGCCGAGCGCGGCTATCTCGAAGGCATGTCGATGGTCACGGTGTTCAACCTGCTGCGCTCGAACGACCTGATCTGGCCTTACGTCATCAACAATTATCTGAAGGGCAAGGCGCCCTTCCCGTTCGACCTGTTGTACTGGAACTCCGACGCCACCCGGCTGCCGGCGGCCAATCATTCGTTCTATATGCGCAATTGCTACCTCGACAACAAAATCACCAAGGGCAAGATGGTGATCGGCAACACGCCGATCGATCTGAAAAACGGTGAAAGTGCCGATCTACAATCTGGCCACGCGCGAAGATCACATCGCGCCGGCGAAATCGGTGCTGCTCGGCTGCAAATATTTCGGCGGCAAGGTGAGGTATGTACTGTCCGGGTCCGGCCATATCGCCGGCGTGATCAATCCGCCGAACAAGCAGAAATATCACTACTGGACCGGGCCGCGGCCGCGGAGCGCCAACCTCGACGGCTGGCTGAAGAAGGCAAAGCGAACATCCCGGGCTCGTGGTGGCCGGACTGGCTGACCTGGCTCAAGCGCCACGATGCAACCGAAGCCCCCGCGCGCGTGCCCGGCGACGGCGCGCTCAAGCCGATCGAGGACGCGCCGGGAAGCTACGTGAAGGTGCAGGCGTGAAGCGCGTCTGCCGGCTTGCGGCCACAGTCCTGCCGCATCCAATTACGGAAACAGCGCCACCTGCTCGAGCCCCGTGGTTTCGGGAAAGCCGAGCATGAGGTTCATGTTCTGCACCGCCTGCCCGGACGCGCCCTTGGTCAGGTTGTCGAGCGCCGAGCCGATGATGGCGCGGCCGGCGATGCGGTCGGCGGCGACGCCGATGAACGTCATGTTGGAGCCGCGCACGTGGCGGGTCTGCGGCAGCGTGCCGAACGGCAGCACGTGGACGAACGGCTCGTTCGCGTAAGACTTTAAAAGTAGCGCATGAAGATCTTGCGGCGACGCTTTCAGGCCGCGCACATAAATCGTTGAAAGGATGCCGCGATTCATCGGCACCAGGTGCGGCGTGAAGGTCACGACCACCTCGCGGCCGGCGGCCAGCGAAAACTCCTGGTCGAGTTCGGCCATGTGCCGGTGATGGCCGACGCCATAGGCATGAAAGCCTTCGGAGACTTCGGAGAACAACATCTCCTCTTTTGCCGCCCTGCCCGCTCCGGTCATGCCCGATTTGGCGTCGATCACGATCTCGTCCGGATCGATCGCCTTGGCTTTGAGAAGCGGGATCAGCGCCAGCTCCGCGCAGCTCGTGTAACAGCCGGGATTGGCGACCAGCTGCGCCGTCTTGATCTCGCGCCGATAGATTTCAGTCAGCCCATAGACCGCCTGCTTTTGCAGCTCAGGCGCGGCATGCGGATGGCCGTACCAGCGCTCGTAGGCGGCCGGATCGGCAAGCCGGAAATCGGCCGACAGATCGACAACTTTCGTCCGCCGGCGCGCGCGCGCGCAAATCCTTGATCACGTTCTGCGTGGTGCCGTGCGGCAGCGCGCAGAACACGAGATCAAGCCCGAGCGCCGGCCAGTCGGCGGCATCGAGCGCCGTCAGCGTCGGCAGCTGGTACGGCGCGAATTGCGGAAACACGTCGGACATCGGCTTGCCGGCGCGGCGGTCGGCCGTGAGCAGCACGATATCCACGTCGGGATGGCGCAGCAGCAGCCGCACCAGTTCCGCGCCGGTATAGCCCGACGCCCCGAGGATGCCGATTTTTGCTTTCGCAGCCGCTTTAGCAGACATGAGCAAACCCTTGGCTTTGAGAAATTAAGCCAGCGTCCGCGGGAAGATATCAGGGCTAAGTGCCGCGGAAACCGGCGGCACGAACTGGTTACGCGTAAGCGTACGCCCGTGCCGTGTCACGACGGCGGCGGCGCTCCGCTGCGACAGTCAGCGACCGGAGGGTGTTGGACGACCGGATCATGGCGGCCATATAGAGCCCGTACCCGGCAGGGTCAATGCAACGCCTGGGCTTTAGGGCGCTCCAAGGCGCTCCGAGGCTCTCTAAGGCACTCTATAAGCCTCTCGGCCTCATTGTTTTGCCGTTCGCGTGGCATAGTCAGAGGCCGATTCGCCAGCCTCTGTCGCCGCGACCGCGGCTCGCTATATCGGCCCAACATCAAAAGCTTCGCATGGGAAAAGCAGCTAAAACATCAAAACCGTCCGGCGGCCCGGACCTGTTCGCCAATCTCGGCGAACCGCGAACCGCATCGCGCCGGGCGGCGCGCGGCGGCAGCGCATCGGCCCGCGGCTCAGCCGGCGAGGCCGGATACACCGCAAAGCACATCGAGGTCCTCGAAGGGCTCGAACCGGTGCGCCGCCGCCCCGGCATGTATATCGGCGGCACCGACGAAAAAGCGCTGCATCACCTGTTCGCCGAGGTGATCGACAATGCCATGGACGAGGCGCTCGCCGGCCACGCCGACTGGATCGAGGTCGAGATGGCGGCCGACGGCTTTGTCACCGTCACCGACAACGGCCGCGGCATCCCGGTCGATCCGCATCCGAAGTTCAAGAACAAGTCGGCGCTCGAAGTGATCATGTGCACGCTGCACGCCGGCGGCAAATTCGACTCCAAGGTCTACGAAACCTCGGGCGGCCTGCACGGCGTCGGCGTTTCGGTGGCCAACGCGCTGTCGGAGCGCATGGAGGTCGAGGTCGCGCGCGGCCAAAAGCTCTATCGCATGGCGTTCGAGCGCGGCAAGCCGAAGACCAAGCTGCAGGACGCCGGCAAGGCGCCGAACCGGCGCGGCACCAAAATCCGCTTCCGGCCCGACCCGGACATTTTCGGCGCCAAGGCGCACTTCAAGGCCGAGCGCGTGTTCAAGATGACGCGCTCGAAGGCTTATCTGTTCGGCGGCGTCGAAATCCGCTGGTCGTGCGCCAAGGAACTCCTGCGCGGCATCGACGACGTGCCCGAACAGGCGACGTTTCACTTCGCCGACGGGCTCAAGGATTATCTGTCGGAGACGCTGGCCGCCGCCACGCTGGTTCATCCCGACATTTTCACGGGTAGCGCCGGGAAGACCGGCGCACACGGGGCCGCGCAATGGGCGGTGGCCTGGACCGCCGACGCCGACGGCTTCCTCAACTCCTACTGCAACACCATCCCGACGCCGGACGGCGGCACCCATGAATCCGGCCTGCGCGCCGCGCTGACCCGCGGGCTGAAGGATCACGCCGAGCGCGTCGGCCAGGGCAAGCGCGCCGCCGCGATCACCTCCGACGACGTGATGGTCGGCGCCGGCGCCATGCTCTCGGTGTTCATCCGCGAGCCGGAATTCCAGGGCCAGACCAAGGACCGGCTCGCCACCGCCGAAGCGCAAAGGATCGTCGAGCAGGCGATCAAGGACCCGTTCGATCATTGGCTCGCCGGCAACCCGGCGCAAGCCAACAAACTTTTCGAGTTCGTGGTCGAGCGCGCCGACGAGCGCATCCGGCGCCGGCAGGAAAAGGACATCGCGCGCAAGAGCGCGGTGCGCAAGCTCCGCCTCCCCGGCAAGCTCGCCGACTGCACCAACTCCGCCGCCGCAGGGCTCCGAGCTTTTCGTCGTCGAAGGCGACAGCGCCGGCGGCTCCGCCAAGCAGGCCCGCGACCGCGCCAGCCAGGCGATTTTGCCGCTGCGCGGAAAAATCCTCAACGTGGCATCCGCCGGCAAGGACAAGCTGCAGCAGAACCAGCAGCTCGCCGACCTCGCCCAGGCGCTCGGCTGCGGCACCGGCGTGCACTATCGCGACGAGGATTTGCGCTATGGCCGCATCATCATCATGACCGATGCCGACGTCGACGGCGCCCACATCGCTTCACTGCTGATCACCTTCTTCTACCGGCAAATGCCGCAGCTCATCGACAACGGCCACCTTTATCTCGCCGTCCCGCCGCTCTACCGATTGAGCCACGGCGGCAAGAATTTCTACGCCCGCAACGAACAGCACCGCGACGAAATTCTGAAGAAAGAATTTCACGCCAACGCCAAGGTCGAAGTCAGCCGCTTCAAGGGACTCGGCGAGATGATGGCCGCGCAGCTGAAGGAAACCACCATGGACCCGAAGAAGCGCACGCTGCTTCGCGTCACGCTGATCGCCGACGACCGCAAGGATACCGAAAAGTCCGTCGAGCGGCTGATGGGCACCAAGCCGGAATTGCGCTTTGCCTTCATCCAGGAGCGCGCCGAGTTCGCCGACGAGGCGGCGCTGGATGTGTGACTGTTTCCTCTCCTCTTGCGGGAAAGGGAAGAAGCGCAGCGTGACGGGGCGTCGCCCGCCTTCAGTTGCGATTGCGAAATGAAGCACCCAGACGGTGACTGAAGACCCGAACCCTAGTCGACGGCGACACAAAAACTGACCCGGTTGGGGCTTCGCGAGCGATTGGCATGTGAGGGAGAAATCATGACGCGCACAATACCCAAAGCCCCGCCCTGCGGGTAACCGATGCATGCGAGAAGAAGGGAGTGTTTAAGCGTTTCTGGAAAGAAGTACCCTTCGAGCGAGAAACTCCGCCGAACGCGAAGACCTCAACGCATTTTTGCCGCTGACAAAAAGGGCTCCGCTTCTAGATTTAATGCCGACAGCTTCTCCTTCAGTAACCGTCTTAATTCTATGTGCCGGCAAAGAACAGCGCGAACGTCGTAACCGTCGGCAAGGATAATGTTCTTTTCAGCATTTTGCTTGAGAAGGGGCACGACGTTTTCCGACCATCCATTTATTGATATAAACAAACCCATCGTTTGTTTGCCCGATCTTCCCACCTGACCAAGCAGACCGTCTAAATCACGTATATCGGCCAGCTTTGCTCTCCAACGGCACTCTATAACGTAATGCCATCCTTCCATTTGGAACGCGCCATCGATCTGCTCACCGCCGTTGTTTCGCTGGAACGCTCGCACGACGGGGATATCGTGCAACAAGTAAAGTCTATTCAGCAGGTCTTGAAGAAGATAACCGCGTCGCTGAGCGTCAGCGTCTATAGCTGCCTGATCAAACTGCGCAAGCAAAAGATCACTTTCGCGGCGGAAAGCGATCTCCTTTTCCCTTTTTTTCAGCTCTGTTGCCTCTTTTAGGCGACGCTCATATTCGGCCCGCTCGCGAGCGTCCGCTTCTATCAGAATGCCTCGTAGCTCGCGCGCCTTCTGAACAACCGCTCTGGCTTTGAACTCATCTTGGGCTAAGTGGAAGCTATCCCACTCGGCCGCGAGGCTGATGAGATTACGAACGATCACGCGATCCTGATCTCGCTTTGACAGCTCATCTAGAATTGACGCACCAGCTTCGCGCTTAGACCGTCGATCACCCGTACTTAAATCACGTTCAGTTAGAAATCTTCTTATGAGGTCTTCCGGAATGTTAGCGCGCCGGAGAATTTGGTCTGCGGCGGTTTTCTTGATGTAAACGAGGGTTGCAATTACCTCCAAAGCAAGGCGCCGCGCGTCCGCATCGACGTTGACCAGATGATCCGTTGGCGCGTCAGTCATCTCGCTTCGCTTGCGTTTTGAGCACCCCATAATCGCGAACCACCAAACACGTGGGGAAATGATCTGTCTTAAATTAGACAGCTACCTGTGCCCCAGCATCATTGGTCCACTACCGTCGCCACCTACCAACGATCTCTTCGCCCTAAATCGCGTGGGCAACATCCGAGACATGGCGATTGGTCGGATATGAGCCCAGTTCATGGAGCCGTTTGAGTAGCAGTTCAAATTCAGAGTAAGTGACGCATCGTCTCTCGCTTTTCGCAGCGAGCTCTGACAACGCCTCCGCCGTTTCTCGGATTGCAGCCGCTTTAGCCTCGATTTCTTCGATTGTTGGAGTTTTCACTCCGCGTACAAACACGGTAGCGTTTTCAGCGATATAGTTCGCTAGCCGTCTGATCGTATTACGTACGGTCGGCGCGCCTTCATCAGAGCCATCCACTACTCTCGCAAGCTCAACTTGATTCCAGAGGGCCGCGCCCGACTTTTCGGTAACGAAAGGCCCGTGAACGTCGTCTTTTCCCCATATCATCATTACTCGCGCAAGCGCCGCGGCGTTGGTCGGGTAGGGTTCAAGCTGCATCATCGCCAATCTGCTTCGTGGCCTGTATGCGTCAACCCACATCGGTCCATCCGCGTAGCACAGCGTCACCGGCCCAATATTAGCGCTTTCTTTTCTGAAGCGATCTTCCCAGACGGCGCATGCCTCATTAATTGTGCTGGGCAACGAAGTGCTCCCATTTTCCCAGTTCTGAACAGTGTTGCGGCTAACGTTAAATCGCTTGGCCAACTCACTTTGCGTAAGGCCAAAGCGCTCTCGCCAGGCGCGAAATTCCGCCGAAGTCATGGGCGCAACTTGGACCAAATTCTTTGGCATTGCAAGCTAATATTTTTGGTCCAAATGTTGTTGTTCACTAAATGTTTGGTTACTGTCCCTTTTTCCTTGACTTTCATCTCTATTTCAGTTACCAGCTAGCGAATGTCGCTCAGTGAAGGGCGCTTTCTAGATGCGATCCTGAAAGTGGAGCGAGTGCGGTTCCTGCGGGCGGTTTCGCAATCCGCTCTCGGGCGGCTCGGGTATCGTCCCCTCCGGCATTACGACCGGGGTGCCAGGTGCCTGGCTTAAGCGCGATTGGCGGCGCGGGTAACGCCCGCGTCCTCCCGTTCGCGCGAAGCGCGGCCTGGGCTGAGTGGCGGCGTTCGCTCGCTGCTGCAAGCGCCGTGGCGGAGCGCCGAAAGGCGAGCGGGCCCCCTCCCTACCCTCCCCCGCACGCGGGGGAGGTCAGGAGAAAAAGGCCCGCTGCCGCGCCCGCGCATAATTCAGGTGGCAACATCTGATTATGTGGCGCGGCCAATGGATGGTGCGCCTATCGGCGCTCCGCTCCCTTTTTCAGTTGCGCATGATCTTGTCCGAAAACCGGTGACCACTTTTCGGGATCATGCGCGTCTTTTTTGGTGCGGTGGTGGTGAGGCATGACTCGGGCGCGATCGCGCCGCGAGAATGCTTCTCATTTGGTCGTTTGCCATGATTTGATCGGCAAGTTCTGAAGTGGCCCTTTCGCCGTCGCATCGCATAATTGCGCCCTCTCCCTTTCGGGAGAGGGCCTGCTTCTGAAGTGCAGCACTAAGAATGGGTGAGAGGCTCGGGCCGGCCGGCCCCTCACCCGACCAGACTGTTGGACGTCGGCGACGCCCTCTCCCGCAAGGGGCAGGGCACACATCCGGCGCCGCGATTTTGTGAAGATGCAACACTGCGCCGGACAGCATGATTCTACTCCTCGAAATGCAGGTTGGCGGCTTTGACCACTTCTTTGTATTTGACGATGTCGGCCTCGATCATGCGCTTGAAGTCGGCCGACGCCATGCCGCCGCCGGGATCGACGGCCATGGCGCGAAGCTTTTCGGAAATGCCGGGGTCGGCGATGGCCTCGCGCAGATCTTTTTCCAGCTTTGCGACGACGGCAGGCGGCGTTGCCGCCGGCGCGAACAGGCCGCTCCACAGACGAATGTCGACGGCCGGGTAGCCCGCTTCCGCCATGCTCGGCACGTCCGGCAGTTCGGCGGAACGCTGCGCGCCGGTGACGGCGATGGCTTTGACCTTGCCGGCCTTCACCATCGGCACCGACGGGCGGCCCGTCGGCGATCGCGGTCATGGTCTGGCCGCTGACGACGCTCAGCACCATGTCGGTGCTGCTGCGATAGGGAATGGCGACGCCGGGCATGCCGGATTCAAGTTTCAGCAATTCGGTGGTGATGGTGAAGGCCGGGGACGTGGTGGCGTAATTCGCCTTGTCGGGGTGCGCTTTGGCCCACGCGACCACGTCCTTCACGGTCTTTGCCGGATGGTCGCTCGCGATCACCATGAACAGCGGAAAACTCGCGATCATGGCGAGCGGAACGAAGGTCGTGGTCGTCTGGTAGGGAAGATCCGGATAAATCGCCGGCGCAATCGACATCGCACCGCTGGCGCCGACAAGGAGCGTATAGCCGTCGGCCGGCTGGTGCGAGACATATTCGGCGGCGAGCCGGCCGCCCGCTCCCGGACGGTTCTCGATCACCACCGGCTGGCCGATCAAGTCGGAGAGTTTCTGTCCGACGAGGCGCGCGAAGATATCGTTGCCGCCGCCGGCGGCAAAGCCGACCACGATGCGAACCGGCCGGGTCGGATAATCGCTTTGCGCGTTCGCGCCGGTGAGGCCCAACACACACCACCGGCAAAAGCAGCGCCAACGTGGCGAGCAATCGGCGCACACCGCGGGCGGCAGACTGCGTAGCCCTCATGACGCCATCCATTCGACCAGCGCCTGGTTCACCGCCTGCGGTTGTTCGAGCGTCGACAGATGGCCGGAGCCGGGAATGATGACGAGGCGCGAACCCGGAATCCCGGCGGCGATCTCGCGCGACAATTCCGGCGGAGTTCCTTTGTCTTGCTCGCCGACGAGAACCAGGGTGGGACAGGCGATGGCGGCGAGTCCCGGACGGGAATCGGGGCGGGCGATGATCGCCTGCTGGTGCCGAAGGTACGTCTGCGCGCCGGTTTCTTCCGCCATGGTCAACACAATGGCCTTGAGCGCCGCATCGCCGTAACGATCGGGGTGCACGAAGAAGAAAAAGGATTCTTGCGGCGACTTCGGCAAAACGCCCGCTTTTTGCCTTTTCCATCGCCGGCCGCCGGCGCTCGGTCTGTTCCGGAGCCTCCGGCCGCGCACCGGTGTCGAGGAGCGCAAGCTTCGCCACCCGCTGCGGCGCCTGCCGCATGATCTCGAAGGCGATGTAACCGCCCATCGACAGCCCGGCGAGCGCGAAGCGCGGCGGTGCTTCGGCCAGGATGCGCCGCGCAATCGCCGCCATGGTGTCGTCGCGCCTATGATCCGCGACCGTGACCGGACCGAACCGCCACAGCACCGGAATTTGCTCGGCGTAAAGGCGCGCCGAACAATTCAGGCCGGGGATGAGGACGACCGGCAAGCCGGCAGACGAAGTATCGGGCATCGGCGTTTGCTCTTCCGCTTCCAGAAAAAGTGAAGCATTTCTTTTAACTTACAGCACGATGTTAGGTTGACTTTCGCACTTTGGACCCTATGTTCCGGGCACGCAAAGCGGCGGATTCGAGCAGACCTTGCGTGTTTCCCCGTTCAATCCATAGGTTCCCGCGCCCGGCGCGGGCCTCGATCTGAGGATTTATGTCCTTTTCCCATCTCGGCTTGTCCGACAAAGTTATCTCCGCCGTCGCGGCGGCCGGCTACCAGACCCCCACTCCAATCCAAGATCAAGCCATCCCCCACGTGCTGGCGCGGCGCGATGTGCTCGGCATCGCCCAGACCGGCACCGGCAAGACCGCAGCGTTCGTGCTGCCAATGCTGACGATGCTGGAGCAGGGCCGCGCGCGGGCGCGGATGCCGCGCACGCTCATTCTCGAGCCGACGCGCGAACTCGCGGCGCAGGTGGAGGAAAGTTTTGTCAAATACGGCGTCAACCATAAGCTCAACGTCGCGCTGATTATCGGCGGCGTCTCGTTCGGCGATCAGGACACTAAGCTCACGCGTGGCGTGGACGTGCTGATCGCAACTCCCGGCCGGCTCCTTGACCATCACGAGCGCGGACGGTTGTTGCTCAGCGGCGTCGAACTCCTCGTCATCGACGAGGCCGACCGGATGCTCGACATGGGTTTCATTCCCGACATCGAACGCATCTGCAAGCTCGTTCCGTTCACCCGCCAGACCCTGTTCTTCACCGCGACCATGCCGCCGGAAATCCGGCGCATCACCGAGCAGTTCCTCAGCAATCCGGTCCGCGTCGAAGTCTCGCGCCCCGCCACCACCGTCGCCACCACAACGCAGCTTCTGGTCAAAGCCGGCCACGAGCCCCACGACAAGCGCGACGTGCTCCGCCGCCTGATCCGTTCGGCCGAAGGCTTGAAGAACGCCATCATCTTCTGCAACCGCAAGCGCGAAGTGGCGACGCTTCATCGCTCGCTCCTGCGCCACGGCTTTTCGGTCCTCGCCCTGCATGGCGACATGGACCAGCCAGCGCGCACGGCTGCGCTCGAGCAGTTCCGCAAAGGCGAAGTTGCGCTCCTGGTCGCTTCCGATGTCGCCGCGCGCGGCCTCGACATTTCCGACGTCAGCCACATCTACAATTTCGACGTACCGCATCACGCCGACGACTACGTGCACCGGATCGGCCGCACCGGCCGGGCCGGCAGAACCGGCACCGCGATCACGCTGGTGGCTGGATCGAACGATCAAAAGGCGGTGGCGGCAATCGAGAAGCTGATCGGGCAACCGATCCCGTGGATGAACGGAACGCCGGCCGGGGCGACCGGGGCCACCTCGAAGCAACAGCGGGCGCCCGCGCCAGCATCGCCTTCACCTTTGGCCCATCGGGAGCGGCAGCAGCCGCGTCGCGGACACTCGGACAACAATCGTCAGCCGCACCGCTCCGCGTCGATCGCCCGCATCCCGCAGCGCCCGCCGCAGCCGCCAAAAAGTCGCGGCGAGGACGGCGATGCTTCGCATCTGCCGGCCTTCTTGCTGCGCCCGGTGCCGCTGAAGGCGTGACTTTCGAGTTTTAGATAAATCCCGCTACCGGGCGTCGGCGCCGTCAGCCTCACGCGCCGGTTCGAGCTGCACCAATTCACCGCAGCCGCAGGCCGAGGTCTGGTTCGGATTGTTGAATACGAACTGGGCAGACAGCTTGTCGACCTTGTAGTCCATCTCGGTGCCGAGCAGAAACAGCACCGCCTTGGGATCGATCAGGATCCGAACGCCCTTGTCCTCGATCACCTCGTCGAGCGGATTGACCTTCTCGGCATATTCCATGGTGTAGGCCATGCCGGCGCAGCCGCCGTTCTTGACGCCGACCCGCACCGCGGCAATCGGCTGATCGGCTTTCGCCATCACCGTCTTGATACGTTCCGCCGCAGCTTCGGTGAGCCGCATCACCTGAGGTCTCGGCCGGGGGCTGGCCATCGTCGCATTCTCCTCGCCTCCGCCGGAGGCGCTTCGTCGCAGTTACGATTCAGAATAACTCAAAAATACTAAAGACTTCACCACACTGCTTCATGTAAGACGCCGGCGGGCGGCGCGCAACTCGCCGCCTCACCACATATTGAGCACGGCGCGGGCCTCGTCCGACATCCGGCTCGGATCCCACGGCGGATCCCACACGATGTTGACTTTGGCCTCGCGCACGCCGGGCACGCTGACGACGGCGTTCTCCACCATCATCGGCAGTTCCGCCGCGGACGGGCAGTTCGGCGTGGTCAACGTCATGTCGATCTTGACCGCACGGTCGTCGTCGATATCGACCTTGTAGATCAGCCCAAGCTCATAGATGTCGGCGGGAATTTCCGGGTCGTAGACGGTCTTGAGCGCGCCGACGATCTCGTCGGTCAGGCGCGCCATTTCGTCTGCCGGAATGGCGGACGGCTGTTCCGCGGTGTCGGCGGCCGCAGCAGCGCCCGGGTCGGGGTTTGTTTGATCGTCCATCATGCGAAGAAACCTTGAGCTTTGACCAGCGCTTGCGCCAGGCAATCGACCTCCTCACGCGTATTATACATCGCAAACGACGCGCGGCAGCTTGCGGTTACGCCAAAGCGGGCAAGGAGCGGCATCACGCAATGGGTGCCGGCGCGAACCGCAACGCCTGAGCGATCGATGATCGTCGCCACGTCGTGAGGATGCGTACCCTTGATCTCGAACGAGACGATCGGGCCCTTGTCCTTCGTGGTGCCGAAGATGCGGAGCGAATTGATTTCCCGCAGCCGGTCGTGGGCGTAGTGCAGCAGGCCGGTTTCATGGCTGCGGATCCGCTCTTTGCCGACGGACGCGACATAGTCGAGCGCGGCGCCCAGTCCGATTGCCTGCACGATCGACGGCGTACCCGCCTCGAACTTGTAGGGCGGATCGCCGTAGGTGACGCGGTCCTCGGACACTTCGCGGATCATTTCGCCGCCGCCGTTGAACGGCGGCATGGCGGCGAGATGATCGTATTTGCCGTAGAGCACGCCGATGCCGGTCGGGCCGTAGAGCTTGTGGCCGGTGAACGCATAGAAGTCGCAACCGATGTCCTGCACGTCGATATCGGCGTGCACGGCGCCTTGGGCGCCGTCGATCAGCACCGGAATGCCGTGGGCGTGCGCGATCCGGGTCACCTCTTTGACCGGAACCAGCGTGCCCAGCATGTTCGACATGTGGGTGATGGCCACCATCCTGGTGCGCGGGGTGAGCAGCTTCTCGAATTCGTCGACCAGGAAATATCCCTCGTCGTCGACCGGCGCCCATTTGATCACCGCGCCCTGACGCTCGCGCAGGAAATGCCACGGCACGATGTTGGAATGGTGCTCCATGATCGAGAGCACGATCTCGTCGCCGGGCTTGATGCGCTCGCGCCCGAACGTATAGGCGACGAGGTTGATGGCCTCGGTCGCATTGCGGGTGAAGATGATCTCTTCCTTGCGTGCGGCGTTGAGGAACGCCGCCACTTTTTCCCGCGCGCCTTCGTAGGCCTCGGTCGCCTCGTTAGCGAGATAATGCAGCCCGCGATGCACGTTGGCGTATTGCGTGGTGTAGGCCTGCTCCAGCCGATCGAGCACCGCGCGCGGCTTCTGCGCCGAGGCGGCGTTGTCGAGGTAGACGAGCGGCTTGCCGTAGACCTGCTGGGCGAGAATCGGGAAATCCGCCCGGATGCGGTTCACATCATAAGCCCCGTTGGTCACTGCCGGATGCATCACGCCTTCGCCCGCACCTTGAGCCAAGCCGCGACCTGATCCAGCAGCGCCTCGCGCAGCCCGGCATGCTCGACGCCCTCGATTGCTTCGCCGATGAACGCCTGGATCAACAAAGCCTCCGCTTCGGCTTCGGGAACGCCGCGCGCCATCAGGTAGAATTTCAGGTCCCCGTCGAGCGCGCCGGCGGTGGCGCCGTGGCCGCACTGCACGTCGTCGGCAAAGATTTCCAGTTCCGGCTTGTTGTCGGCTTCGGCGCGCTCGGAGAGCAGCAGCGCCCGCGTCATCATCTTGGCGTCGGTCTTTTGCGCACCCGGGCGCACGACGATACGGCCCTGGAACACGCCGTGCGCCTCGCCGTCGAGCACCGACTTGAACACCTCGCGGCTCTGGCAATTGCGCGCGATGTGGGTGGCAAGGAGCGTCGTGTCGGCGTGCTGATGACCCTTGATCAAGGTGGCGCCGCGAATGTTGGCGACCGTGTCTTCGCCGTCAAACTTCAAAAACAACTGATTGCGTATGACGGCGCCGCTGGCAGTGAATGTAAAGGCGTTGAAGCGGGCTTTCGCGCCGACGGCGGCCGCCAACGTCGAAACATGTAGCGCGTCGGAGCCTTCGCCGATGATCTTGACGTGATCGACATGCGCCCGGTCGCCGACAAACAGTTCCAACGCGGCGTTGATCTGATAGTCGCTGCCGGCCGACCCCTCATAACTCTCGATCAGCATGGCGCGGGCACCCTGCTCCACGACCACGAGCGACCGAACGAAGCTCGCCGCCGGCTTTTCCGAAGCGACAAACAGCAGATGCAACGGCCGCTCGATGGTCGAGCCGGCAGCGACGCGGATGACCGCACCGTCGCCCATCAGTGCGGTATTGAGCGCAACCGCGACATCGCTTGCCGGCGCGAGTTTGCCGAGATGCGCAACAAGTGTGGCATCGTTGCCGGCCAGCGCGTCGGCAAGCGAACCGATCGACAGGCCGGGCTCAAGCCCCGCGATGTCGGACAATTCCGGCACGAAGGTGCCGTCGACGAAGACCAGCCGGCGCGCGCCAATATCGCCGAGCATTTGTCCCGCCGCCTTCGCCCGTTTCCTGGCGGCGGCATCGGGCGGCCCGGCGAGCGGCTTGGCGTCGCGCATCAGCGCGCGCAGGTCGGTATACTTCCAGTCCTCGACGCGGCGGTGCGGCAGGCCTTCTTTGGCAAACAGATCGAACGCGGCCGCGCGCTGTTGCGCAATCACTGCGCCGCCCGGCAGCGAGGCATGGGCCTGCGCATAGGTCTGCGCCAAGGCGGTCTCTGCCGCGGTCTTCATCATCTTTACGTCGGCCATGGCATTCATAAGTCTTTGCTCGCAGGGCGCCGCATCGGGCTATGCCGCCGCTTCCTGATACTCGGCATAACCGCGCGCTTCGAGTTCGAGCGCCAGTTCCTTGCCGCCGGTTTTTACGATGCGGCCCTTGGAGAGCACGTGCACCACGTCCGGCACGATGTAGTTGAGCAGCCGCTGGTAGTGGGTGATCACGACGAATGACGTTTGCGGCGAGCGCAGCCGGTTAACGCCGTCCGAGACGATCTTCAGCGCGTCGATGTCGAGGCCGGAATCGGTCTCGTCAAGCACGGCGAGCTTTGGCTCCAGCAGCGCCATCTGCAGAATTTCGTTGCGCTTCTTCTCGCCGCCGGAGAAGCCGACATTGACCGCGCGGCGCAGCATTTCCTGTTCGATGCCGAGCTTCTTGGCGAGTTCGCGAACTTTCTTCAGGAACTCCGGGGTGGAAAATTCGACCTCGCCGCGTTTCTTCCGCTGCGCATTGAGCGCGGTGCGCAGGAACGTCATGGTGGCAACGCCGGGAATTTCCAGCGGATATTGGAAGGCGAGGAACAGGCCTGCCGCAGCACGCTCGTCGGGCGTCATATCGAAAATGTTCTTGCCGTTGAACACGCACTTCACCGGAAGTAGGCTCGTAACCCGCTTTGCCGGCAAGCACATAGGCGAGCGTCGATTTGCCTGAGCCGTTCGGCCCCATGATCGCGTGGACCTCGCCGGCGTTAACGGTCAGATCCAGCCCTTTGAGAATTTCCCGGCCGTCGATCTCGACGTGGAGGTCTTTGATTTCAAGCAACGGCATCGAACCGCACTGCCTTTCCGTTCTATTTGTCGTTTCTTCCGAGGAGGCCGCTCGACCCTAGCCGACCGAGCCCTCAAGGCTGACCGAGATCAGCTTCTGCGCCTCGACCGCAAATTCCATCGGCAATTGCTGCAGCACGTCCTTGACGAAGCCGTTGACGACGAGTGCCGTCGCCTCCTCCGCCGAGAGCCCGCGCTGCATGCAGTAGAACAGCATCTCCTCGGAAATCTTCGAGGTCGTCGCCTCGTGCTCGAACACGGTCGAGGAGTTTTTGGTCTCGATGTACGGCACGGTGTGGGCGCCGCACTTGTCGCCAATCAGAAGCGAGTCGCAATTGGTGAAGTTGCGCGCGCCGGTCGCGCGGCGGTGCGAGGTAACGAGCCCGCGATAGGTGTTGTTGGAGTGGCCGGCGGCGATGCCCTTAGAGATGATGCGGCTGGTCGAGTTCTTGCCGAGATGCAGCATCTTGGTGCCGGAATCGACCTGCTGATAGCCGTTGGAGATCGCGATCGAATAAAACTCGCCGCGCGAATTGTCACCGCGCAGGATGCAGCTCGGATATTTCCAGGTGATGGCCGAGCCGGTTTCGACTTGCGTCCAGGAGATCTTGGCGTTCTTGCCGCGGCAATCGCCGCGCTTTGTGACGAAATTGTAGATGCCGCCGCGGCCCTGTGCGTCGCCGGGATACCAGTTCTGGATGGTCGAATATTTGATCTCGGCGTCGTCGAGCGCGACCAGTTCGACGACGGCGGCGTGCAGCTGGTTTTCATCGCGCATCGGCGCGGTGCAGCCTTCGAGATAGCTCACATAGGAGCCCTTGTCGGCGATGATCAGCGTGCGCTCGAACTGGCCGGTGTTCTTCTCATTGATGCGGAAATATGTGGAAAGCTCCATCGGGCAGCGCACGCCCGGCGGCACGTAGACAAACGAGCCGTCGGAAAACACCGCCGAATTGAGCGTGGCGAAGAAATTGTCGCTGATCGGCACCACAGAGCCGAGATACTTCTTCACCAGCTCGGGATGCTCGTGCACCGCCTCTGAGATCGGCATGAACAGCACGCCGGCTTTGGCAAGCTCCGCCTTGAACGTGGTCGCCACCGAAACGGAATCGAACACCGCGTCGACGGCGACACGGCCATAGCTGCCGCCCTCGCCTACCCCGGTGTCCCTGCCGTCTTCATTCGCCGGCTTCTGGATGCCCAGGAGCGCCTCCCGCTCGCGCAGCGGGATGCCGAGCTTTTCGTAGGTGCGGAGAATCTCCGGATCGATTTCGTCGAGTGATTTCGGCCCGTCCTTCTTCTTCGGTGCGGAGTAGTAATAAAGGTCCTGGTAGTCGATCGGACCGTATTCGACCTTGGCCCATTTCGGCTCGCGCATGGTGAGCCAGCGCTTGTAGGCATCGAGCCGCCAAGCCAGCATCCATTCGGGCTCGTTCTTCTTCGCCGAGATGAACCGGATCGTATCTTCGGAAAGGCCCTTCGGGGCCTTGTCGGATTCGATCAGCGTCTCAAAGCCATACTTATACTGATCGACGTCGATACTGCGGACCTGATCGACGGTCTCTTGCACTGCCGGCATTCGTCCCTCCGCTCACGGTTTCAAGGACCGCGGGTTGGATTAAGTCGGTATGGTGATGATGTTACCTGGGTTCGGTTCGTCCTGTTCCCTGGTGACTCAATTCCCTGTTGACCCATTGACGACCGCTTGAATAATTCCAAACGGCCCAAAAATCATTCGGTTATGCAGCCGGTTAGGCGGCGATCCCTGGCTCCTTAGATAGTGCACTTGCGAGCTTTCTCCAAGCGCCAAGGAAGCGTTCGACGTCGGCTTTTGTCGTCGTCCAGCCGAGGCTGACGCGAACCGCGCCGCGAATGAGCGCGGGCGGAAACCCCCATGGCGGCAAGGACATGGGAAGGTTGCACCTTCCCGGACGAGCAGGCGGCGCCTGAGGAAACCGCCACGCCGTCGAGGTCGAAGGCGATTACTGCGGTCTCGGCCTTTACGCCTGCCGACGCAAACAGGGTCGTATTCGGCAGTCGCTCGGCGGTATTCCCAAAAATAATTGCCTGTGGAGAGATCGCGCGGAGACCTTCCTCGAGGAGGTCTCGAAGTCCGAGCATACGCGCGGCTTCTTCGGCAAACTGCCGATGCGCCACCTCGGCCGCCGCGCCGAACGCCACGATCCCGGCGACGTTTTCGGTTCCGGCCCGCGCGCCGCGCTCCTGGCCGCCACCGCGAATGAGCGGATCGGAGAAATGAATGTCCTCACGACCCCGCACGAGCGCGCCGACGCCTTTAAGTCCGCCGATCTTGTGGCCCGAAAGTGTCAACAAGTCCGCACCGAGCACGCCAATATTGACAGCGATGCGTCCGGCCGCCTGCACAGCATCGACATGCAGCAATCCGCCGGCCGCATGCACGATCGCAGCGGCTTCCGCAACGGGCTGCACCACACCGGTCTCATTATTGGCAAGCATGAGTGAGACGAGCGGCCGAGAAGCCTTGGAAACGGCCTCCGCAAGCGCCGCAAGGTTTACGCGGCCGTCCGCATCGACGGGAATATCCTCGATCGCCTCGCGTGAGAATCTGCCGCCCGCGCGCACCGAGGAATGCTCGATCGCCGACATCAAGAGTTTGTCGCGTGGCCGCTTCTCGCCCGCGGTCTCGATCGCGGGCGTCAACGCCAGCATGTTGGCTTCCGTACCGCTGCCGGTGAAGATAACGTCTGCCGGCCGCGCGCCGACGAGCTGCGCCACCTGCTCCCGAGCCCGCTCCACGAGCTTGCGCGCCGCGCGCCCCTCGGCATGCACCGAGGATGGATTACCGGTAATCGCGAACGCGTCGGCCAACGCCGCCAACGCCTCCGGCCGCAGCGGCGTGGTCGCGTTCCAATCAAAATAGCTGCGCTCAGCCATCTTGCTTAACGCCTCCCGGCGCCACTCCACTCATTCCCGCGGACGCGGGAATCTGGCAGGCGGCCCCGCTTGTCGGGCTTCATGTGGGTCCCCACTTTCGGGGGGACGAGCGGATCACAGATAGCAAGGCGCCTCTCGTTACGCTTGCTTTTTGTCCCCTGGCCTGTGCTAGAAGTCGCCAACTCAAACGTTTGCCGGCTGAAGGCACGCCGCCAGTTCCAAAACTTAAGTGGTTATAGTCACTTACGTGCGCCACTGGCGCCGTCAAGCGTACCCCTAGGCGTCGCTCAAACCCGCTTCAAACCGATTAAGGACTTAAAGAAAAATGCCCGAGGTCATCTTCACCGGCCCAGCTGGCCGCATCGAGGGCCGCTATCACCCGGCGCGGCAGAAGAATGCACCGATCGGCATCGTGCTGCACCCGCACCCGCAGTTCGGCGGCACGATGAACCATCAGATCGTGTACCAGCTGTATTATTCCTTCGTGCACCGGAACTTTTCCGCACTGCGCTTTAACTTCCGCGGCGTCGGACGAAGCCAGGGCGGCTTCGACCACGGCATCGGCGAACTTTCAGACGCCGCCTCCGCGCTTGACTGGGCGCAATCGGTCAACCCGGAAGCGCGCAGCTGCTGGATCGCGGGCTTTTCGTTCGGCGCCTGGATCGGCATGCAGCTCCTGATGCGCCGGCCGGAAATCGAGGGCTTCATCTCGATCGCGCCGCCCGCCAATCTCTACGACTTTTCGTTCCTTGCCCCCTGCCCGTCTTCCGGCCTGATCATCCACGGCGACAAGGACGCGGTCGTGCCGCATCGCGATGTCACCACGCTCGTGGAGAAGCTAAAGACGCAAAAGGGCATCGTCATCGAGCAGAAGGTCATCCCTGGCGCCAATCATTTCTTTGACGGCAAGGTCGACGCGCTGATGACCTCGATCAGCGGCTATCTCGATAAGCGGCTCGGCACCAAGGGCGGACGCGCGACCACGGCGGCGTAGCTCCTGCCTTTGCGGCGCGCGGCGGGTTAGGATGGCTTGAGCGCTGGGCAAACCCATCTTGTTGATGCGGTTTAAGTGATGGGATTAAACCCATCCACGCGCGGCAAAAACGAAGCGGGGCAAAGCCGCTTGCCGTAAGGGGAGGACGTCAAATGAAGAAGCTTGCCGCTGCATTGTTGGCGGGCGCTGTATTGTCGTTTGCCTTCGCCGCCATCGCCGAGGCCAAAGGCAAAGTCATCGGCGTTTCCTGGTCCAACTTCCAGGAGGAACGCTGGAAGACCGACGAAGCGGCAATGAAAGCTGCCATTGCCGCGGCCGGCGACAAATACATTTCCGCCGACGCCCAATCGTCCGCGCAGAAGCAACTGGCCGATATCGAGAGCATGATCGCCCAGGGCGCCAACGTCCTGATCGTGCTGGCACAGGACTCCTCTGCCATCGCCCCTGCCGTGCAGAAAGCGGTCGACGAAGGCATTCCGGTGATCGGCTATGACCGGCTGATCGAAAATCCGAACGCCTTCTACATTACCTTCGACAACAAGGAAGTTGGACGAATGCAGGCCCGCGCCGTATTCGCGGTCAAGCCGGCCGGCAACTACGCTTTCATCAAGGGATCGTCCGCCGATCCGAACGCTGACTTCCTGTTCTCCGGCCAGATGGAGGTGCTGAAAGACGCGATCGCCGCCGGCAAGATCAAAAACGTCGGCGAGGCCTATACCGACGGCTGGCTGCCGGCCAATGCCCAGAAAAACATGGAGCAGATCCTGACCAAGAACAACAACAAGATCGACGCGGTCGTGGCTTCAAATGACGGCACCGCCGGCGGCGCCATCGCCGCGCTGGCCGGCCAGGGCATGGCCGGCGCCGTGCCGGTTTCCGGTCAGGATGGCGATCACGCCGCGCTCAACCGCGTCGCGCTTGGCACGCAGACGGTGTCGGTATGGAAGGACGCCCGCGAGCTCGGCAAGCAGGCCGCCGAGATCGCAGCGCTCCTTGCCAGCGGCAAGAAGATGAGCGAGGTACCGGGCGTGGTGAAGTTCGCCGGCGGCCCGAAGAAAGTCGAAATGAACTCTTTGTTTCTGAAGCCGATTCCGATCACCAAAGACAATCTCGGTGTCGTTATCGATGCGGGCTGGATCAAAAAAGACGAAGTTTGCCAGGGCGTGAAGCCCGGCACGGTGAAAGTCTGCGGCTGATTGCAAACCAGGCCCCCGCAGCCCGATAGCGGATTCTCGGCTGCGGATCGAGAGCGCCACCAACGGACATCAGTTGTTAGCCGAAACGTTAATTGGAGAGGACATTGTGAGATTGGAAATTTCGACAGCTCTTTTAGCATAGAAGTAGCGCACGATGCGCTCTGCAGTGGGACGCCTAATAGCTATGAATTCCGCCTTCGTCTGTATGAGATCGTTACGCACCGGTTCGCGGTCTGACAGACGCGACCGATAGATAATCTCAAGTGTCGGCAAGTGGAAGCCGATAGCTTTGAAAATGACGGCCACCGGACTTGTCCAGGTATTCATGAGCAGCCGTTCAATCTCATCAACGGAAAGATTGGACAGCTGGGCAATTGAGACTATGACCTCGCCGACTTTGTTTTGCCTGGCAAACTCCTTCACTGCCTCCTCTGTTATTTCTCGCGATTTAACTGCTTGCTCGGCCGCCTTGTAGTCTATCGACGGACCCGCCTTGCCTGTCGTCGATGACGCCGGAGGAAGAAAGATCTCCTGAATTGCATCGCGCAGCTCCGGGTGCGCTGTCATCAATCGTTGCCGCACAATTTCCGAAGCCTTTAGCAGAAGTTTGCGAAGGTGACTTTGTGGAATGTCCTTCCTTCCAGCGACACACTCCGAGAGCCAATCATCGTCGGCACTCTTTTGGACCAATATCCCAAAACTCGGATCGGATATGGCTGCACCGGGATTACTGGCCAGGGTACCCAGGACTTTTCTGTCGCCTCTTGCAATCAACTGACCGCTGATTGTTTCGCTGATCTTATCCCGGGTTGCGATGGCAAGCAGATATTCCTGGCCTTTTAAGGATATACAATGCGCAAGGGTGTCGTCGTCGAGTGCGTTTGACTGCGAGAGGACCGGCTCCGCGACCTCAATCGCATCATCGAGTGCGAGTGAACGGATAGTTTTGGCAGGAGCGCCGTCGATCGGCGCAAGCCGCTGGGCGAGTTTTACGCGAGCGGCGACTTCGACCTTTTTGACGAGCTCATTTAAGACGCCATCGTATAGGTCCAATTGATCAGCAGAATAGTGCCCGACATTTACGAGAAAAACTTCAGTTAGCTTATGCAGCATCGCACCAGCTTCAGCTGAGCGAGTCGTAAGCGCCCTTTCGAGATCGGAGATGAGGTTGGTGGATGTCACGTGACAGTCGCTGTATCGCGCCCAACAGCCGGCCGAAAGAACAATATCCCTTAGATGTAAAATCTGCCGTAACGGAAAGGCCTAATGGGTCGTTAAGTTGGTGACCGCAAACCGAGTTGATGGCAGCGATCAGGGTTGATTTCGTGCGTTGGGCATTCCGGCAAATTGTGCCGCATCGGCTTCCGCTATCGGTCAAAAACGGACCCAGCGACAGTTCGCCGCGATCCCTGCTTCGGCGGCCAACGAGGCACACTGAGCGGTCATGCTCTAACGCCGAGAGCGGCTGCGGTTTGACGACGACCGCAGCGGGCCGTTAACTCGGCGTGTCCGGCGGGCGGCGATCGCCCCGGGGCGGGAGGACGCTGATGACGCAAGCGCCGGCGCCGGCTGCGCATGCCCGGTCAAGCCCTTTGCATCCGCTCACTCGCTTCCTCAAAGCCACCGAACTCGACACGCGGATGCTCGGCCTGATCGGCGCGCTGCTGCTGATCTGGATTGTGTTTCACGTTCTCTCCGGCGGGCTGTTTCTCACGCCGCGCAATCTCTGGAATCTCTCGGTGCAGTCGTCGTCGGTCGCGATCATGGCGGCCGGCATGGTGCTCGTGATCGTCACCCGCAACATCGATCTGTCGGTCGGGTCGATGCTTGGCTTTGTCGGGATGGTCATGGGCGTGATTCAGGCTACGCTACTTCCGGAGCTGCTCGGCTTCGAACATCCGGCGACCTGGATTTTGACGCTGGCCGCCGGCCTTTTCCTTGGGGTCCTCCTTGGGGCGTTCCAGGGCTTTGTGATCGCTTATGTCGGCATCCCTTCTTTCATCGTCACACTTGGCGGCCTCCTGGTGTGGCGTGGCGGGGCATGGTGGGTGACGCACGGCCAGACGGTTGCGCCGCTCGACAGCACATTCCGGCTGATGGGCGGCGGCACTGAAGGCTCGATCGGCGCGGCGTGGAGCTGGGTGGTCGCCGTCATTGCGTGCGCAGCCGTAATCATCCTGCTGGCGCAGAGCCGCGCCCGGCGCATGAAGTTTCACTTCCCGCTGCGGCCGATGGCGGCCGAAGTTTTTCTCGGCGGCATGGCCTGCGCGGTGATCCTCGCCGCGGTCGCGATTTTCAACGCTTACCCCTGGCCGATCGGGAGCGTGCGCCGCTACGCGCTGGCAAATCACATCGCGCTTCCGGAGGGCGGCCTCTTGATCGCTCACGGAATCGCGGTGCCGGTTCTGATCGCAATTGGTGCCGGCGTTGTCGTGACATTCCTCGCGACCCGCACGCGCTTTGGCCGCTACATCTACGCGATCGGCGGTAACCCTGAAGCGGCCGAACTTGCCGGCGTCAATACGCGCTGGGTAATCATGAAAGTGTTCATGCTGATGGGGCTTCTCACCGCCATCAGCGGCGCCATCTCCATCGCGCGGCTTGACGCCGCGACCAACTCCGAAGGTGTCCTCGCCGAACTCCTGGTGATTGCCGCCGCCGTCATCGGCGGCACGTCGCTTTCCGGCGGCGTCGGTACGGTGGCCGGCGCGATGCTCGGCGCGGTGCTGATGCAGTCGCTACAGTCGGGGATGGTGCTTCTCGGCGTCGACACGCCGCTGCAGAACATCGTCGTTGGCGCCATTCTGGTGCTCGCGGTCGGGCTCGACACTGTTTACCGGCGCCGGACGCAGTAGAGCATGGACGCCGCCCGCATTCCTCTTGTCGACATGCGCGACATTTCGATGTCGTTCGGCGGCGTCCACGCTGTCGATCACGCGTCGATCGATCTCTACGACGGCGAGGTGATGGCGCTCGTCGGCCATAACGGCGCCGGCAAGTCGACGCTGATCAAGATTCTATCCGGCGCCTGCCAGCGCGATGCCGGAACCATCTTCATTCGCGGCGAGGAAGCGACCATCGCCAATCCGCGCGACGCCAAGAATTATGGCATCGAGACGATCTACCAAACGCTGGCGCTGGCCGACAATGTCGACGCCGCCGCCAATCTGTTCCTCGGCCGCGAATTGCGGACGCGCTGGGGAACGCTCGATGACATCGCGATGGAAGCCGAGGCCCGCAAAGTCATGGGCCGCCTCAATCCGCATTTCCAGCGCTTCAAAGATCCGGTCAAAGCGCTGTCCGGCGGGCAGCGCCAGTCGGTCGCGATCGCGCGCGCTATCCTGTTCAACGCGCAAATTCTGATCATGGACGAACCGACCGCGGCGCTCGGCCCGCAAGAAACGGCCCAGGTCGCCGATCTGGTCCGCAAGCTCAAAGCCGACGGCCTCGGCATTTTTCTGATCAGCCACGACATCCATGACGTGTTCGATCTCGCAGACCGCATTTGCGTGATGAAGAACGGCCGCGTCGTCGGCACCGCGCGCGTCGCCGACGTCACCAAGGATGAAGTTCTCGGCATGATCATCCTCGGCAAGTGCCCGCCGGGAGCGGCTCCAGGACCGGGCGCTATTCGATAGAGCGAGGCGAAGCCATTTCGCTCGCAATTATGCCCGTGGCGCTCTGATCTCCGCAATCAGCTAAAATCGCCGCGAGGCTCTGATTCGAGACGGCGGTTTTACAAAGCCGACGGAAGACTTTCGCTCGGTTTCTGCGTGTAATCCATTCGGTGCGGTGTCCCGCGTGCGGCGTTCGTGCGAGCCAGCCACGCGGCAATTTGATGAATAAGCCGACACGCGCAACGTGAAAATCACAGCTCTCTTCGAGCACTCAGCGCGCCATCAAACTTTGCTCGGACGGCGACTATTGCGCTGTTTGCGATCATGGCTGCAAGCGTTGCGTCGCCGACGGCCCAAGCCCAGGAAGCGCCAAGTTCGGCGCTGAGCGCTTCACCTATCGTGGTCAAAGCGCCTGCAGCGACAGACATTCCGCGCGAGCGGCACCGCCCGGAAGCACACCGCCAGCATCCACATTCGACGCCAAGTTCGGCGCGGCCGTCACCAGCGACTACAATTACCGCGGCTATACGCTTTCGGATCACCTGCCGAGCGCCTCGGCCAATGTCGAAGCCACCTACAATATTTTGTTCGCCAGCGTGAATACGGCTTCCGTGCAGATGCCGAACCTGTCGCATTTTCAGATGACCGATACGGTCGGCATCCGGCCGGCAATCGGAGCGGTTACGGTCGAAACCGGCGTTGCCTACTACAGCTATCCGGGCGGCTCGAACGATCCGGGCTATGCGGAGCTTTATGTATCGCCCACATACGCCGTCACGCCCAAACTTGCTGTCGCGCTGAATGCTTATTACGCGCCGGATTATTATCGCATGGGGATCTGGGAGAACTACGACTCGATCACCGCCAAATATGACATCGGCTGGGGCCTGTCGTTCTCTGCCGAGTTCGGCCACCAAATTTTCAGCTCGACGAGGGCGACGGCAACGTCTCCCGGCGTTGCGCTGCCGGATTACACTTACGGCAACGTCGGATTTTCCTACACCTATAAGTCCCTGACCTTCGATTTGCGCTACCACGCGACCACGCTGTCCAAACAGGCCTGTTTTCTGATCACCGGAACGGGATCGGCAACAGCAGGCTCAAACGGCTGCGATCCCGCCGTTATTGCGACATTGTCATGGAGCGCGGGCTTATCAGAGGTGAAGTCGGTGCTCGCCGGCGCAAAATAAGATCGCAGCGGTGCTCATCATTGCGAGCGGAGCAACATCGTCGCTCTCAAGTTGGGTGCCTCAAATCTCGGCCGCGTTCACGGTCTTGCGAACACGCCGCCGCAGAGCGGGCGCGGCACGCCGGTAGTGCCAGGGAAGGTGATCGGCAGGCCGTGCAGACTGCGCACCGCCAGGTAAGCGAAGGCTTGCGCCTCGAGCGAGTCGATCGACCAGCCGGCGTCGTGCGCGGTTTCGACCCGCGCCGGCGCGACGCGCTCGGCGAGCATGCGCAGCAGCGTCGGGTTGCGCGCGCCGCCGCCGGCGACGATCCAGGTTTTCGGCGCCCGCGGCAACAGCGGCACGATCCGCGCGACCGACGCCGCGGTGAGCGCGGTCAGCGTCGCCGCGCCGTCCTCGACACTGCGATCATCGAACGCGGCGCCAAGGGAGCTGCGGAAGTCGTTGCGGTCGACCGATTTCGGCGGCGGCTTGGCGAAGAACGGATGCGCCAGGAATTTGGCGATCACTGCCTCGTCTACCGCGCCGGCCTGAGCGGCGCGGCCGTCGGTATCGAGCAGCTGGCCAGTGCGCAGGCGCAGGAAATCGTCAATCAGCGCATTGCCGGGCCCGGTATCGCAGGCGATCAGGTCGTCGCCGTCGATGTAGGTGACGTTGGCGACGCCGCCGACGTTGAGCACGGCGACCGGGGCCTCGCGCTCGAGCCGCCGGACCAGCGCGCGGTGCAGCACCGGCGCCAGCGGAGCACCCTCCCCGCCCGCGGCCACGTCGGCGGCGCGAAAATCGTAGACCACGGGAATGCCGAGCCGGTCTGCGAGCACGCGTCCGTTGCCGAGCTGGATGGTCAAATGCTGCTCCGGCCGGTGCAGCACCGTTTGGCCGTGGAAGCCGATCACGGTCACTTCGCCCGGCGCAATGCCGTTCGCCGCCAGATATGTTTCGACCGCCTCGGCATGAGCCGTGTTTACCATCGCTTCCGCCTCGGCAAGGGCGCCGGGCCGCGCCGTGCGTTCGGTGAGATTGACGGCCGCCGCCGTGGCGCTGCGCAGCAGCGCGCGCTCGGATTTCGAATAGGTGCGGTACGCGGTCGGGCCGAACCGGGTAACGACTTCGCCGTCGGTCTCGATCATGGCGACGTCGACGCCGTCCTGCGAGGTGCCGCTCATCAGCCCAATCGCGAGAACCGGCGATGATGGGGGCGACGATTGCGAGGGTTGCGAGGACGATGGCGACGCCATTTGCGGTATCTTTGGTTGAATCAGTCGCTGGACCTGTTACACCAGCGCCGCCGCGCCGGCGAGCAGCGGCGAAGGCGCGATCCGGAAAAGTGCCGCCGGTTTTCCGACCAGATCGTGCTCCAATCATGACCCGAACGCGATGAGCACTTACAAGTCCGATTTTCTCAACGTCCTCGCCAGCCGGGGCTTCATCCACCAGGTCTCGGAACCCGAGGCGCTGGATGCGCTCGCGCGTTCGTCAACCATTACCGCCTATATCGGTTTCGACTGCACCGCGGCTTCCCTGCATGTCGGCTCGCTGCTGCCGATCATGATGCTGTACTGGCTGCAGCAGACCGGCCACCGGCCGATCGCGCTGATGGGCGGCGGCACCACGCGCGTCGGCGATCCGTCGGGAAAGGACGAGAGCCGCCGGCTGCTCACCGACGACGAGATCAACGAAAACCTGAAAGGCATTCGCGCGGTCTTCGACAAGTTCCTGAAATTCCAGGGCCACGGCGGCAATGCCATCATGGCCAACAACGCCGACTGGCTCAACAGGCTCAACTACGTCGATTTTCTTCGTGACGTCGGCCGACACTTCTCGATCAACCGGATGCTGGCGTTCAATTCGGTCAAGCTTCGACTCGAGCGCCAGCAGGAATTGTCGTTTCTCGAATTCAACTACATGATCCTGCAGGCCTACGACTTCGTCGAGCTGCATCGCCGGCACGGCTGCGTGCTGCAGATGGGCGGCTCCGATCAGTGGGGCAACATTGTCAACGGCATCGATCTTGGCCGCCGTCTGCACAACGCGCAATTCTTCGCGCTGACTTCGCCGCTGATCACCACGTCGTCGGGCGCGAAGATGGGCAAGACCGCTGCCGGCGCGGTGTGGCTCAACGCCGACCTGGTGAGCCCGTACGAGTATTGGCAATACTGGCGCAATACCGAGGATGCCGATGTCGGGCGGTTCCTCAAGTTGTTCACCGTGCTGCCGCTCGACGAGATCGAACGTCTCGCGGCTCTCAAGGGCGCGGACGTCAACGAAGCGAAGAAAATTCTCGCGACGGAAGCGACGGCGCTGGTGCACGGCCGTGCGGCGGCGGACGAAGCAGCAGCCACCGCGCGGACGACCTTTGAAGAAGGCGGACTGGCGCGAATCTCTACCAACAACAGAAGTGGCGCGCACCAAACTTGAGGACGGACTTAGCGTGTTGGAGGCGTACGTCCTGCTACACTTGGTAATGTCGAAAGGCGAAGCACGTCGTCAGATTAAAAACGGTGGCTTGCGAGTCAACGACGTGGTCGTCACCGATGAGCAAATGCTGCTGATCCGCAAAAGACCTCACGCCCGAGGGTGTGATCAAGCTTTCGCTCGGCCGGAAGCGTCACGTGCTACTGAAGCCGGTTTGAGCCTCAGCGAAATTGGCTGTGGACCCTCTCGACATCAGTATCGCCACCATTGGCGGGAAATTCGAACACCTTGCGCAGCAGTCCCGGGGCGAGCGCTGAAATCGGGTTGATACGCAGCTGCGGACTGCCCGGCCGGCCCACCACTTCGTAGGTGATGCCGACCAGTCCCTCTTTCTCGCCGCCGAGGAACAGCCCGAGCAGCGGCAGCTGGCCGAGCAGATTGTTTGGCCCGTAAAGCGGAACCAGCGTGCCGTGCAGGTGTACGTCGTCGCGCGTGTAATCAACGACACCGTCGATGGTGCCGCCGAGGATCGGTCCGCGTACGACGCCGTCGCGCAACGCAACCCGCCCTGGCATGCGGGTGAAGTCGACCCGCATGTTGGAGAAATCAATGGCGTTGCCGCCGCGGCGGGGTTGGGCGCCGGTCGAGACCGCGCGCTCAAGCTGGGTCTCGTCGTGGATAGTGAAATTGTGCGCGCTGAGCATGCCTTGTTGCGCGGTGTTGTCGGCCGACGGCGCCTCCATCGCGACCGCCACCTGGCCGCCGGTCATGCGGGTGTAGACATCGGTGAAGCGAAAGAACGCACCGGCATCGTTGCTTTCCAGATAGACCAGCTGGCGGCCGCTGCTGCGCCCGCGCAGATCGCCGGTCAGGGTGGCGTCGCGCCCGATTTTGGCGTTCAGGCCGAAGCTGCGAATTTCACCCGCGCGGCGCGACAGTTTGAGATCGACGCTGCGCAATGCCTCGCCGTTAAAGCCGACCACCGCGCCGAGCTTCATATCAACGTCGACATCCACCGCCCGACGTTTGCCATTCGCGTTCGACGAAGCCGCGCCGGCCGCAGTCTTGACGAAGCCGCGTCCGTCGTAGACGTCGCCGCGCATGACGACCCGCAACGCCCCGTCGCCGGAGCGATCGATCTTGAGGCTGGCGCGGTCGCCGTCGGAGAAACCGTAGGCGGGAAAATGCGCCGACTGTACTTCGCCCGAACCGTCGAGCTCGATCGACCCTTTCACGCCGCCGCCGGAGCCTTCGATGAGCAGATCGTCGATCCGGATCGATTGCGGCTTGGTCGTCAGCGTAAAGGTCGCCCGCGCCGGTTTGCCGGACGGCTTGGCCCAGCCCGGCAGCAGGCCGTCGATCTGCGCCGGCGTGAGGTCGGCATCGACGGTGAAGCGCCCCTCGCGTTCGGATGTCATGCCGACACGGCCTGACAGCCGGATCGGAATTGCGCCGGCAATCGCGTCGCCGACATCGAAGCCGAGACTATTGCGCGCCGCCTCGTCGAGCATGCCGGTGATGCGGACTTCGGCGTCGGCGTCGCCGCGCGACTTGCGGTACTCGAGACTGACCGGGGTGCTGCCGATCTTCACATCGCCTTTGAGCTGGAAGCCCTGCGGCGTAGCGGTCGCCCGCAATAGCGCGGCGTCGACCTTCTGTCCCATGATCATGCGGTCGGCGGAAAAATTGGTGGCGTCGACCGTGATTGCGTAAGTGGTCGATCCCGGCGGCAGATTGGACTTGATCGGCATGCCGAGCGTGACTTGCGCACTCACCGTCCCGCGGATGGTCGACGGATCGAAGGGCGCGTCGGCAATGTCGCGCAGGCGTTCGGTGCGCAGCAATTCCGCCGCGGCCGGCGCCGGTCCGTCGAGCTTGAAACGCACGCGCGCCTGGGGCGGGTGCACGTCCGTATCGGGCACCTCGAACGCGCCGGAAGACAGGACAAGCTTGCGCCCGGATGGCAGATCGGCTGTCGCCTTGCTGACCGACACGACGGCGTCACGTCCGACAATACGCACGTTGAGATCGGCATCGCGCAGTGCCGGCAGGCTATCCACCGGCCGCAGCACGCAGCCCGTCGCCAGCGCTTCGATTGACAATCCGTCGTCGGGAACCGGCGGGCCGCCGGCCTTGAGCGTATCGAACGGCGCGTTCACCGCAATCACGATGCGCTCGACGGTGCCGCTCAGAAGGTGCTCGTTGAACCAGCCACGCACCTGCGGATTGATGAAAATCGGCCAAATCCGTTTCAGGGATTCGACCGGCATGCGCGTGCCGGCAAAACCGGCCGTCAAGCGCGCCGCGCCGCCTGAAAAATCCATGTTGCCGGACATGGCGACGCCGACGCTGGTGTTGCCGATATCGCCCTCGTCCATGATGAAGCGCTGCTTGCCGGCGTCGTAGCGACCGCTCACGGCAATGCGGTTCAGGACCAACGGCGGATCGCTGGCCGCACCAGGAGTGGTCAACACGATCGTGCCGCCGCCGATCTTGAACGACCAGATGCCGCCGGCCTCGGGCGGCACTTCGATCTGTCCCAGGAGCGTGATGCGGGCGCCGCCGGAAAGAATTTGGAACGGCACCGACAGCAGACGGGTCCCGGCTTCCCAATTCAGTTTGAACTCGGCGCGATCGAATGTGAGACGGCTGTCGTCGTCATTCGCGTACCCGATCGAACCGGTCTCGGCAACGAGGCGGGCGGTGGCGATCTGCGGCAATCCGTCGGGGCCGATCTCGCCATCGATGCTCGCGGACAACGTCCCGTCAACCCGGACATTGCCGTCGTCAAGACGCGTCACCAGAAGAAGGTCGCTGGCGGAGACACGGCGAGCTTGAATCTGAAATCCTCCGGTAGCCCTGACGGGTCGGCGTCACCGCCGCGACCAGGCCCCACGGCCGCGCCGGATTGTCAGAGCCGACGCTGACTTCGACGCCGCCGTGCGCGCGCTCGACGCTGAGGTTGATGTCCTTAAATGTCCAGTGCTTGCCGGTGCGCTTGTCGTCGACCGTCAGATTGCCGTTCTTGAGCCCGAGCTCGCGCAGGTCGTGGCCGTCGAGCCCGCTCTGGCTGATGCCGTCGATCCAGGACAACAGCGCAGCGAACACGTCGCGGGCGCGGCGTGAGGCGACCGGCTGGACCGGTATTGAAGCCGTTTGCTCGTTGGCTTTTTCCTGGGCAGCGCGCAACAGCGCGGCGGCGGAAACCGGCACCGAGGCCGTGGCAATCGGGCGTTTGTCAGCGCCGGCAAAGACAGTGACTTCGCCATCCTGCTCGATGCGCACGGCCATCTCGGCACCAACGAGATTGAGGCTTTCGGCGCGCAGGTGTCCGCTCAAGAGGCCTGAGCCGGACACGCGGACCTCGGCTTTTGGTGCGCTGGCCACGATGCTGCCGTCCGCATCGCGCACGACAATGTCGCGGATGCGCACCGCAGTGCCGCCATTTTCGGTGCGTTCGATCTGGGTGCCGCCGACCGCGACGTGGTGATGACTGCCGAAATTCTCCTCGATGGCGGAGGCAAGCCAGGGCGTCGCCACGTCGAGCTGAATCGGTCCGCTCGCAAGCCGCCACCACAGCGTGAGAAAGCCCGCCGCGACGAGCACACAGAGGACGCCAATGCCGATCGCCGAGCGGCGGATCCATGTCTGATGACGCGCAAACAACGCCCACACCGGCCGGAAAGGCGAAACGCGCGGGACATCGCTGGCGCGGAGCGCGCCGTCGGTCGCGGCAGAGCGTACCCTTCGCCGCAGGTGAACGACCGACCTCCATCGCGGAAGCGCGGCCCGCTGCCTTTGCTGGCTGGTCATGCCCCCTCGGGTGGCCCCTCGTCCGCGGTGATTTCAGAATAACCCGGCGCCATCGACCCCGTCCACGAGCGCGCGTATTCTGGCGGCGCACAATGCCGCTTTGAAAGCGTCGAAAGGAAGGCGCATGTCCACCAAGCTTGACCCCGGCACCAAGGCCCCCGCGTTCACATTGCCCCGGGACGGAGGCAGCACTGTCTCGCTAGCCGATTTCGCCGGCCGCAAGCTGGTACTCTACTTCTACCCGAAAGCGGATACGCCGGGCTGCACCAAAGAGGCTATCGACTTCTCCCGCCTCAAGGCCGCTTTTGCGAAAGTCGATACCGACATTCTCGGCGTGTCGGCCGACCCGGTCCCGGCACAGGACAAATTCAAATCCAAGCACAAACTCTCGATCGCACTGGCGTCCGACGAAAAGCATCGGATGCTGGAAGCCTATGGTGTCTGGCAGGAGAAGTCGATGTATGGGCGGAAGTTCATGGGGGTCGTGCGAACCACCGTCCTGATCGGGCCAGACCAACGTCTTGCCCGTGTGTGGCCGAAAGTGTCGGTCGAAGGACACGCCGAAGAGGTGTTGGCGGCCGCCAAGTCGCTTTGAAGCAAGTCACTATGAAGGAAATCGCCATCAGGCACGATCTCGTTCCGAAAACCGGCGGTTACCGTCGCGGTAAGGTTCGAAATTGCCGAAGCATTTACCCCAGGTCACAAAATGTTAGCCGCAATTTGCGGAATATTAACCATACGGCGCTCAAATGCCTTTCCGGGCGAGCCGGACCAAACAACCGGCTCTTGTGGGAGCGTCAATGTCGGGTGGGAAAGCGGCTCAGTCGCGTGAAGTCGTGCGCTTTCAAGGGCACGGCGTTCCGCGTGAGCGAAGCGTAAGCCGAGCAGCTTCTGGTTACACATTCGCCCATGCCGGGCGGCAGATTCGATTCGGACCGGTTGCGTTCTGGATCGCCGTCGGCACGGTGGTGATCATGGCCGGCTGGTCGTTGACCGCCGCTACTTATTTCGCCTTCCGCGAGGACGTTCTCCGAGGTCTCCTCGCCCGCCAGGCCGAACAGCAATACGCCTATGAGGACCGTATCGCTGAACTGCGTGCCCGCCTTGACCGCACCACGAGCCGCCAACTGCTCGATCAGGAACAGTTCCAGCAAAAGCTCGACGACCTGCTGCGCCGTCAAAGCACGCTGGAGTCGCGGGCGTCAGCTTTGGTTGGCATCGTCGATCCGGCGACGACCGGTTCGATCAGGCCGCCGGCACGCGGCGGCTCGGAAGCGACGTTTAGCACGCCGTCCGGTCGCGACCGGCAGTCGTTCCTTGATCCCGATTGGATGCAGACCAACCGCAAAACCGGCAAAGGTGGGGATGTTACCGCCAAGCTCGCGCGCGCCGAAACCGCTCTTGAGCGCGTCGAGCGACGCCAGTCGCTGGCGCTCACGCAAATTGAGGAACGCTACGAGGGCAGAGCCCGCCGACTGCGGAATGTATTTGCCGAGCTTGGCCTGAAGGTCAACGCGCCGCCGGCCGCGGCAAGCGGCGGACCATTCGTGCCGGTCAAACTGCCCGGCGAAAGCAACACGTTCGAGCGCGAGCTCATGCGCCTCAATATCGCGCGCGCCCAGACCGAACAGTTGAACCGTGCGCTGGTCTACATTCCGGTGCGCAAGCCGGTGAGCGGCGAGATCGATATGTCCTCACAGTTCGGCGTGCGGATTGATCCGTTTCTGCGCATCCCGGCAATGCACACCGGCCTCGATTTCCGCGGCGAAGTCGGCGACCCGATCCGGGCCACCGCCGCAGGAACCGTCACCAACGCCGGCTGGACCGGCGGGTACGGCAAGATGGTCGAGATCGATCACGGCAACGGGCTTGCGACCCGCTATGGCCATCTCTCGCAGATCGACGTCGACGTCGGCGACAAGATTCGGGTCGGCCAGGTCGTCGGCCGTCTCGGCTCGACCGGACGCTCGACTGGCCCGCACGTGCACTACGAAACCCGCATCGACGGCGAGGCAGTCGATCCGCTGAAATTCCTCAATGCCGGCGCCAGGCTCGAAGGTGCGACGAGCCAATAGCAATTTGCTGTAGCGATCAGGGATAGCGAACCGTGTATCGCTATTCCCGAGTTTGCTTGTTACGATTTTCCAGTCATCGCTTCACCGTTGCTTGTGGCGCGACATGATCCGTGTCCATCATCTGAACAATTCACGCAGCCAGCGCGTTCTCTGGTTGCTCGAAGAAACCGGCACACCGTACGAAGTCGTGCGCTACGAGCGTGACCGGCGGACGATGCTGGCGCCGAAGGAACTGCGCCGCGTCCATCCGCTCGGCAAATCGCCGATCCTCGAAGACAACGACAAAAAATTCGCCGAGACCGGACTGATCGTCGAATATCTGGTCGCGCGTTATGGCTCGAATTTGGCGCCGTCCCGCGATTCCGAGCTGCATTGGCGCTACAAATATTGGCTGCATTACGCCGAAGGCTCGCTGATGCCGCCGCTGCTCCTCAAGCTGGTCGTGGACCGGCTTGGACTTCTGGCCTTGCCGGCGAAAGCATTCGTGAAGTCGCAACTGAAGCTTCACCTGGACTATTTGGAAGCCGAGCTACTCGCGGCGCCATGGTTTCTCGGCGACCACTTCTCCGCCGCCGACATCATGTTGAGCTTTCCGCTCGAAGTCGCCACCGACCGCGCCGGTCTCGACGAAACACGCCCCAGGCTGATGAATTTCCTGCAGCGGATCCACGCCCGGCCGGCCTACAAGCGGGCGCTCGAAAAAGGCGGCGCCTACCGGTACGCGGAGTAATCGCCGCGCGCAGCGCCGCACCTCGGCGAAGAGGCTTCGGCAATACACATCGGAAGATTGTTCACCCACGGCACGCCGCGCGGCTTGTTCGCCGCCATCGGCCTATGCCAGCCCATTCATCGTCGGTGAGTTCATAGCGTATGATACGAAGCTCCCAGGTTTTGGAGTTTGAATCACGGGCTATGACCGACCTCAATACGCTTGGCCTTGCTCCCGGCATCAGGTCTGCTTTTGCGGCGAAGCGGACATCAACCGGCAGGCAAAACCGGCTGGATCGGTCGAAAATGACCCATCTGAGACATTGGTTGATCTAATTGGCCTTCATTCTATTTTCATGGCCGTATGGGGCCGAAAAAGCTGACGTTGGGCCAAGCGATGGTCACGGCCACAACTCTATCGGCTTAAGCGAGCCCACCGGTATCAGTTGAATTTGGCCCAATCGGGTGAGACCCTCCGTATCCTTAAGCGACAACCGGTGTCGGGAATGTTTGAGCGTTTCCGCGTCTTATTTCGTTCCGCGATGTACGCGCTTCGCGGCGGCTTCCTCATTCGACCATTAGTCATTGCCGTGGTCCTAGGAGCCGCTGGAGCCGTCCTCTCGTGGCTGGAAGAAACGACACCCCTAATTAGTACCTGGATACCAAGCGTCCTTTTTCCCTCGCGTCAGGACCCCGGCGTAGCGCAGGTGATACTCAGCAGCATTGCGACATCGATCATGACAGTTGTTTCGATCGTGTTCGCCATCCTGCTAATGACCCTCACGCTGGCATCTACGCAATTCTCACCGCGCATTCTGATCAGCTTCGTCAGGGACCGCACGACGCAGTGGACGCTCGGTGTATTCCTGGGAACGTTCTCTTACTGCATGGCGGCGCTACCTGCCGCACGTGCATTGCCGCACCCGTTTGTCCCTGTCGCGACCGTAACTGGGGCGATGGCGCTAGCGCTGGTTTCTGTCGGATGGCTAATTTACTTCATCCATCACATTTCCCAATCAATCAGCGTCAATCACATCGTGGATCGAATTGCGCGTGAAACCGAGCTGGTTATTGAAGAACTAATGCCCTATCCACGGGGGCCGTTCCCATTGCCCGTTCGGAGCGAAGCGCCTCCCGTAGACGACGGTGCCATCCTTAGTCGCCAGTCTGGTTATGTTCGTTTTGTCGATATCAATCACCTTATTGACTGGGCGAAGGCTTGCCACATTGCGGTGCATTTGGAGCGCCGCGTCGGCCAATTCGTGCCGGCGGGCGTTCCTCTGGCACGCGTGTCGAGGCCGGAGCGCGTGTCAGCCGACCGTGTCCTCGATTTCATTGCTGCTTTCGATATCGGGCCAACGCGCACAATGCAGCAGGATGTTGAGTTCGGCATCATCCAAATCGTTGACATTGCACTGCGCGCAATGTCTCCAGCGGTCAATGATCCTAGTACGGCGATAAGCTGCGTGGACCAGCTCAGCCGAATCGTTATCATTTGGATTAGCCGTATGCCGCCGCCGGAGTACTATTACGCGCCGCCTCATGTGATGCGGTTGTATGTGCCCTGGATAAGCTTTGACGGGCTCCTCGATACCGCGTTCGAGCAGATCAGGCACTATGCCGCTGCCGACATCGCGGTAAGCTTGCGCTTACTGCGCGCCTTTCGCGATATCGCAAGCGCCACGGAGCATGACGACCTGCGCACTAAACTTATCGATCGCGCCAAGCGCGTAACGGCCGGATGCACCGGCAACTTGCCGGAGAACGACTTGATAAAACTACAGCAGCGTCTCGACGCGTTTCAGTCCATGATCGCGGCAGTGCCAAATGTCTGAAAATGGCCCTTATGAGACATCGTTTGGCGCCACGACATGTTCGAAGCGGCCGGAACCAGACACGGCAATAAATCGGGTCTTAACTATTCCAGCGTCACCATTTTGTCAGCGATACACTTCCAGCGGGCAACCGACATATGCCCACGAGGATTGTCAAACGCGGTGTCCGACGGAGCGGCGGTCAGTCTGCCTTCCGTGTTGTTCTGCTTTCCACAATCTTCGTCGGTGGGATCGCCGCCGCGTCTATGATTGGTCGTAATTTTGTTATTCTGCCCGATGCTTCTGCTCCCGCTCCCGCTGATAGATATAGCGGCGTCGTACAGCTCGCTCCCGACAGTCAGGGAAGGTGTCAACAGTTTGAGTTTGACAATCACGCAGGTTCGATGAGGCCGAAAACGTCGACATCGTGTAACGACATCGCAACACGCTCGCCTGGCTCCGTAGGCCGGATGAACGGCATCAGTGATTACTTTAAGTCGCATTAGACCGAGCGACTAGTGCCAGTGAGTTGGATGCCGAATGTCGCTTGTTGGCCGATTTCGAAATTCGCGACGCTGCAAACATTATGTCTGAAATTGAGGGATGAACGGACGCAACGCGGACATCGCTATTCGGTGGCGATTTGGCCCATCTGCGACATTGGCAACCACCGGACCGTATGGGTCTGCCTTCCCAAGTGGTTGTTTGACCCGATACGATGCATTGTCCTAAGCCCATTGGGGTGGCTTTTTCCAGACTGTTCCCGAGGTAAAGCATGTTTTGGCGACCTGCGGCTACAAAAGACCAATGAAACCGCGATGCGCACGGTCGTGGCAGCAAGTGCCATCGGCACGACCATTGAGTGGTACGACTTTCTTATTTATGCGACCGCCGCGTCACTTGTTCTGAACAAACTGTTTTTCCCGACCGAGGACCCTTTGGTGGGGAAGCTTTTGTCGATTGGCACCATCGGCGTCGGCTTTTTCGCCCGACCTATCGGCGCCATCATCCTGAGCCACTTCGGGGATCGATTAGGTCGGAAATCGATGCTGATACTTACGCTTGTCAGTATGGGCGTTGCGACAGTGCTGATCGGTCTGCTTCCCACCTACGCGAGCCTGGGCGTTGCGGCACCGATCGTGTTGGTCGCATGCCGATTGGTGCAGGGCATCGCCATCGGTGGCGAGTGGGGTGGCGCGGTCTTGATGGCGACCGAATACTCACCGTCCCACATGCGTGGTTTTTATGGCAGCATGGTTCAGATCGGTTTCCCACTCGGAATGGCGCTCGGCACTGCATCGTTTTTTGCATTGGCGTACCTCACCGATGAGCAATTCACTTCCTGGGGTTGGAGAATACCCTTCCTCGCAAGTGCAGCGCTGGTTGTGATTGGAATTTTCATTAGACTGCGTATCGAAGAGACTCCAGATTTCAAGCAGGTTTTGCGCGACGGCAACATTTCACGCTTTCCGGTTGTTGAGACCATACGGCGTCACCCGAAGGAGATCCTTATCGGTCTGGGCGCGCGGATTACGGAGATATCGTGGATCTACGTTCTAACCACTTTCGGCTTGAGCTACGCCGTGACGAATCTGGGACTGTCTCGTAGTCTCGTGCTTGGAGCCATAGCTCTGGGCGCCGCGGTGGAGCTGATTACGATACCGTTGTTCGGAAGTCTGTCCGATCACGTGGGCCGACGCGTAATCTACGTCCTCGGATGCGTTGCCGCGATCTGTCTTTCGTTTCCCGTATTTTGGATGATCGCCACACGAGAGCCGATCATTGTGGTCTCGGCTTTCGTCGTTGGCATGTCGGTAGGGCACGGAATCATGTACGGTGTCCAAGCTAGTTTTCTCAGCGAAATGTTTCCCCCAAAGTTGCGCTATAGCGGCGCGTCGCTCGGTTACCAAATCGCCGCTCCTCTTGGCGGCGGACTCGTCCCATTGGCGGCCGCAGCCATAGTCGGAATGAGCGGCGCAACCTGGGCCGTCTCGCTTCTAATGATTGGGATCGCGTCGGTTACTATCGTCGCTGTATTGTTCGCGCCCGAGACGGCTCCTACCGTCGCAAACGTGCGGCCAGTTACTACATACGATTGATTGGGATCGGCTGAATTTCTTTTCGCGAAATCGACGATTCGCGGACGAAGCTAATCCGGGTCGAGGCCGCGTACCTCGCTGAGCGGCACTGCCTCTCATCGACAACCGTTCCTCATCCTTCCGTATTTATAGAACGGTTGGAATAGGCGATGTCCGAGTTGGCCCGTCACGTCACTTACGGCCGCCACAGCGATATGTCCGGAGTTTGGGGCCAAAGCGGAAGTGGCTGACACTCTCGATATGACGCGAGTGACCCATCAGAGAGATAGGCTGGTCGCGCGGTATCCTGGCTCGCCGCTTCCAATTAATTGTGCTAGTTTTTTAAATATTGAAAGCGGAGAGCGCAGGTGCAGTTCGCGGTCGGCTTTAAATTTGAGGGGAAAACGGAACACGTTGTCGTTGACGCAGAAGACGCTTTGATCGCTGCCCTCAAAGTCAAGATGCAGCGCCCTGAGGTTCTGATCGCCTATGTTCGTCAGCAAAATAAACGAGGCGACACCCGTCACCCTATGCGTCGCCTCGGTAGCGAGAGCCGTTAGTCGAAATCCCGTCGCAGGCAGCGGTGCCGCCTGCAATCCAGATCAACGGAGTCGCCAGTCACTGGGGAAGTGGCCCTGAACGTCGTTTCCTGCGAAACGGCAATATGTCGGGAGTTGAGGGACAAGCGGACGTCGCTGACTCTCGCTGAAAATGACGCACATGGACCCATCGCCCCATTTCGCTGCCGCGCGGCAATTCCGTCGCTTTCGGGGCGAAGCGGATATTGAGCCGGATTTAAGCGCACGAACTCTACTCGACGTCTTCCACCGCGACCGGCTCGCCGCCGAACGCCTTCTGCGCCAGCGCCGCTTCCATGAATTGGTCGATGTCGCCATCGAGCACGCCGCCGGTGTTGGACGTCGCGACGCCGGTGCGCAAATCCTTCACCATCTGATAGGGCTGCAGCACGTAGGAACGGATCTGGTGGCCCCAGCCGATGTCGGTCTTGGCGGCCTGTTCGGCGGCGGCTTGCGCCTCGCGTTTTTTCAGCTCGGCTTCATAGAGTTTGGCGCGCAGCATCTGCCAGGCCTGCGCCCGATTGCGGTGCTGGGAGCGGTCGTTCTGGCACACCACCACGATGTTGGTCGGAATGTGGGTGAGGCGGATCGCCGATTCGGTCTTGTTGACGTGCTGGCCGCCGGCGCCGCCGGCGCGCATCGTATCGACGCGGACGTCGGCTTCCTTGATGTCGATATTGATGCGGTCGTCGACCACCGGATAGACGGTAACGCTGGCGAACGAGGTATGCCGGCGCGCATTGGCGTCGAATGGCGAGATGCGCACGAGGCGATGCACGCCGTTCTCGGTTTTCAGCCAGCCATAGGCGTTGCGGCCCTTGACCTCGATGGTGGCGGATTTGATGCCGGCCTCTTCGCCCTGGGTTTCTTCGATGTAGTCGACCTTGAAGCCGTGCTGCTCGGCCCAGCGCACATACATGCGCAGCAGCATGTTGGTCCAATCCTGGCTCTCGGTGCCGCCGGCGCCGGCGTGCACTTCGAGATAGCAATCGTTGGCGTCGGCCTCGCCGGACAGCAGCGCCTCAAGCTCGCGGCGCGCCACTTCGGCCTTGAGCTTACGCAGCGCCGCTTCCGCCTCGGCGATGACTTTCTGATCGTTCTCCGCTTCGCCGAGCTCGATCAGCATCACCTGATCGTCGAGCTCCTGCCCGATGCGGGACAGCGCGGTGAGCTGGTCGTCGAGCGCGGTGCGCTCCTGCATGACGCGGCTGGCGCGCTGCGGATCGTTCCAGAGATCGGGGTCTTCGGCCTGCCGGTTCAGCTCGGCAAGCCGCACGCGCGCTTTGTCGACGTCAAAGATGCCTCCTCAGCAGCCCGACGGACTGCTTGATGTCCTCGACGATGGCCGTGATTTCCGCGCGCATGGGTCAGATATCAGGCGTCGGACATCGGGTGTCAATGATTGCGCCCCGGCAGTCGGCGTGACCTGATCGCTGACGCCCGATCCTTGAGCTCAGTACAAGCCGCTGGTGCCTGGTCGGACAGAGCGATCCGCTTCGGGCGGAACTGGCAGCGCCTTGCCGTTGGCGGATTCGGTCCCGATGACCGAGTAGCTATCGGGCGGCGCAGTGCCCGGCTTGAAGGCTTCGAGAATGACGCGGGTGTCGCCGGCGGCGGCGCGCATGCCGGTTTTTGCATTGACCCGGATCAGCTTGATGCCGGGCGGCACACGGAACGGGATCGGCGGCTTGTCGGCGAGCGCGACCTTGAGGAAATCGCGCACGACCGGCGCGGCCAAGTGCCCGCCGGTGGCAAGGCGCCCGATGTGGCGCGGCTTGTCGTAGCCCATGTAGACGCCGCACACGATATCCGGCGAAAAGCCGATGAACC
Source organism: uncultured Alphaproteobacteria bacterium (assembly GCA_963826945.1). Classification (GTDB taxonomy): domain Bacteria; phylum Pseudomonadota; class Alphaproteobacteria; order Rhizobiales; family Xanthobacteraceae; genus BOG-931. Next base: position 281,233 of record CAWGYY010000007.1, read on the forward strand.
ACACGTCCTTCTCTTCGTTGGTGGTGCCGGTTTTGCCGGCGATCGGCTTGCCAACGTCGCGCACCACGGTCGCGGTGCCGCGCTGGACCACGCCCTCCATCATCGAGGTGATCTGATAGGCGGTCATCGGATCGATCACCTGTTCGCGGCGATCGACCAGCGTTGGTTCCGGCTGATTGGTCCATTGATCGGCGTCGCAGCCGCGGCACTCGCGCTGGTCGTGCTTATAGATGGTGTGGCCGTAGCGGTCCTGAATCCGGTCGATCAAGGTCGGCTTGACGCGTTTGCCGCCATTGTCCAGCATCGAATAAGCGGCGACCATCCGCAATACCGTGGTCTCGCCGGCGCCGAGCGCGTACGATAGGTAAGGCGGCAAATCGTCGTAGACGCCGAACCGCTTGGCGTATTCCGCAATCAGCGGCATGCCGATGTCTTGCGCCAACCGCACCGTCATCACGTTGCGCGACAGTTCAAGGCCGAAGCGCAGCGTCGAGGGCCCATAGAATTTGCCGCCGTAGTTTTCCGGCTTCCAAACGCCGCCGCCGCCGGGCCCCATGTCAATTTCGAGCGGGGCATCGAGCACAATGGTTGAGGGCGTGTAGCCGTTGTCGATGGCGGAAGCATAGACCAGCGGTTTGAACGAGGAGCCGGGCTGCCGCAGCGCCTGGGTCGCGCGGTTGAACTGGCTCTGGTCGTAAGAGAAGCCGCCAACCATCGCCAGCACGCGACCGGTATGCGGGTCCATGACGACCATGGCGCCCGAGATTTCCGGTATCTGGCGCAGCCGGAACTGGCCTTGCTGGTCCTTCAGCGGCTCGACGTAGATGACGTCGCCTGGTGTGAGGATCTGACTGACCCGCACTGCCTGCTTTGCCGGCGTGCCCGCCGGTTTCGCCCATTTGGCGCCTTCGGCCGGCACAATGCCAACCTCGCGAGCCTTGATCACGGCGCCACCGGGATCGCGCGGCGGCTGGAGCCCAATGCGTGCCGATTGATCGTCGACCTGGAGCACGACTGCGAGCCGCCAGGGATCGATGTCCGACAGCGATTTCACGTCGGCGAGCTTCGCGCCCCAATCGCCGCTGATGTCGATCTTGGTGACCGGACCGCGCCAGCCTTGCGTCTCGTCAAAGTTGACGAGGCCATCGGTCATGGTTTTGCGCGCCAACACCTGCATCTTTGGATCGAGTGTGGTACGCACCGAAAGCCCACCCTCGTAGAGCTTTTTCTCCCCGTAATTTTCCAAGATGTAGCGACGCACTTCTTCGGCGAAGTATTCAGCCGCGAAGGTGTGGGCGCCGGTCGGCCGTACCGCGATGCTAAGAGGCTGTTTCTTCGCGCTGTCGCCAGCTTGCGCGGTGATGTAGCCGTCCTCGACCATGCGGTCGATCACGTAATTGCGGCGCGCGACCGCCTCGTCGTGATGGCGGAACGGATTGTAATTGTTCGGACCCTTGGGCAACGCCGCGAGGTAGGCCGCCTCGGCGATCGTCAGCTCATGCACCGACTTGTCGAAGTACAGCAGCGATGCCGCGGCAATGCCGTAGGCGCCGAGTCCAAGGTAGATTTGATTGAGATAAAGCTCGAGGATCTTGTCCTTCGAATAGGTCCGCTCGATGCGCAGCGCGAGCAGCGCTTCCTTGATCTTGCGGGTAATGGAAAGCTCGTTGGTCAGCAGGAAGTTCTTCGCTACCTGTTGGGTGATGGTCGAAGCACCCTGCGGACGCCGGCTACTGCCAAAGTTCTGGACATAGAGCAGGCCCGCGCGGGCAATGCCGGCAACGTCAATTCCGGGATGTTGGTAAAAGTTTTTGTCTTCGGCCGAGATGAACGCGTTGATCACCAGCTTCGGCACCGCCTGGATTGGAAGATAGAGCCGGCGCTCGTTGGCATATTCAGCCAATAACGAGCCGTCCGCGGCGTGTACCCGCGTCATCACCGGAGGCTCATAGTCTTTCAGTTGAGAATAGTCCGGCAAGTCCTTGGAGAAATGCCACAATACGCCAGCGACCGCGGCGACGCCGACAAGGAACACAATGGTACCCGCCGCGAACAGGAAGCCGAGGAATCGTAGCAAGAGCTTCATTTACCAGCGCCCTACCTCGCCGCCGCGCGCGTTCAAACGCAGCCACGCGGCGGACATCCGGTTGGGCGCTATCGGCCCCAATTCCCCGTTAGCCCCGATCGCCATCGCGTTTCGTCGCTCCGGTTTTTGTTCAAACTGAGGCCGGCGATAGCTCGGGGAACGCACTGGTCGGGATCCCTAATTTGCGCCGGTGCGGGTGCCGGTGGTGCGAGCCGCCATGAAGGAGTCGATGGCTTGCGCCATAGTCTCCGACGTCCGATTGCGCCAGGTTTCGGAAAGCAGTGAGCGCAGATCGGAGCGGTTCGAGACGTAGCCGAGCTCTACTAGCACGGACGGGATGTCGGGCGCCCGCAACACGCGAAAGCCGGCCGACTTCAGCGGCTTCTTATGCAGCACGGTGGCGGTCTTCAGGTCGCTGACCAGTTTCTGGGCAAATCGCAGCGAAAAACCTTTGGTCTCCCGCTCGGCAAGGTCGAGCAGGATGCCGGCGACGTCATCCGGCTCAGCTTTAAGATCGACACCGGCGATAACATCGGCGCGGTTTTCCTTCTCGGCGAGGCGCGCGGCCTCCGAGTCGGTCGCAGTATCCGACAATGTGTAGATGCTCGCGCCTTGCGCATCACCCTCCCCGTGCGGCAGCGAGTCGGCATGAATTGAAACGAACAGCGAAGCGCCGGCGTTGCGCGCGATGCGCACCCGCTCGGCAAGCGGCACGAAAGTGTCGTCGGTCCGCGTCATCAGGACGCGGTACTTCCCGGTTTTCTCGATGCGGTCGCGCAAGCGTTGGGCGAAAGCCAATACGATGTCTTTTTCCAGTTCGCCGCTCGGCGCCTTGCTGCCGGTGTCGATGCCGCCGTGGCCGGGATCAAGCGCGACAAGCGGACGCAGATCGGTGTCCTTCGCCGCCTGATTGCTCTCGTGTGGAGGCTCGGCGCGGACCTGGCTGTTTTCCAAAGCGATCCGGCGCAAGAAGCTCTCGCGATCGGTTGCAACAAGATCAAGCACCAATCGCGCCGGCGCGTCGGCGGCGGCATCGACGACGAAGGCTTTTTCGACGCGCACGGGCTTGGCGAGGTCGAACACCAGCCGTGACCCTCCCTGCATCACCAGGCCGAAGCGAAAGGCCTTGATCAGGCCGCGGCCGCTGTCGCCCGTTTTCGGCGGCAGCTGAAAGGTCACCTGCGGAATGTCGACGACGACGCGATACGGATCGGCCAGGGTAAAGGCGTGGAGATCGATCTTGCGGCTGATATCCATGACAAACCGGGTCTGCGATTCGTCACCGCCGAGCCGCGCATCGGTCGCAACCGGGGGCGAATCGCTGCCAGCAGCCGAGGGGGCCACTGCCCGGTCCCCGGCGAATGCGGCCGTCGCGAAGATCAGGCCGAGAAAAGCCCAGCTCGCCGCTCGGACAGCCATCGGTTTTCAGCCCTCCGCGCCCCTCTTACTGCATTAGGCAGGCGTGGTTAATCGAAACTTAAGTACCTAGATTAGAGCCAAGCGGACAAGGCAGCGAGCAAGCCCGCGCTTTGGCTGCTTTGGGTAAATGTCGCATCCGGCTTGCCAATTCCGTACCCGCGGCCTTAAGAAGAGGTTGCCGACGGTCAAGTGTTCAGGCTGTGTCCCGTCAGGGTATCCGGCATGTCCGCCGCAATCGCTTCCGATTGAGGGAAGCTTAAGCGGACGGCGCTTTTCGATCCGATCCGGCGCAGATAGCGCGCCGGCCGATGCAGATGGACGAACAAGCGAGCCAAATACCTCAGAGGAGCAGGGCGGCCGGAACTTACCGCGCGGCGCCGTGCCGGCACGAAATGCATTGCCGATGCGGCGTCGCCGATGCCGTAGGCACTGGAGAGTAATCGCGGCGGCTTAAGGCGCCGCCGTCCATCACGGTTTGGAATTCATGTTCGAGGCGCAACAGGTTCGATCAGATTGGTGCAGCGGCGGTCACACGCTCTGCAACCGGCGGACCGAGTTCCGTTCAGCGCGTTCGGGATTTCCGATCCTTTTCCTTCACCGACTAACAGGCAGTTCACCGTCCTCCCTCGCCGCTGCGGCGCGGAGCGTGCGGCACGAGCGCCTTCACGAGATTTGCAATGGCCAACAAAATGCTTATCGACGCGACGCATCCGGAAGAGACCCGGGTAGTCGTCTTGCGCGGCAATCGCGTCGAGGAATTCGACTTCGAGTCTGCTCAGCGTAAACAGCTCAGAGGCAATATCTATCTGGCGAAAGTGACGCGCGTTGAGCCGTCGCTGCAGGCAGCCTTTGTCGATTACGGCGGCAACCGCCACGGCTTCCTGGCGTTCAGCGAAATTCATCCGGACTACTATCAGATCCCGGTCGCCGACCGGCAGGCCCTGATTGACGAAGAGGGCCGTGCCCAGCGCGCCGCCGAAGATGAGGACGATCGGGACCGGCGTTCGCGCCGGCATCGCGGCAATAGCCGCCCGTCGCAGGCGCGGCGCGGGGATGAGGTGCTGCACGGGGAAGCGGCCGAGACGCACGAACCCGCCGAGGCGCAGCCGGCCGACGAAATTGCAATCGAAGATGAAGCGGCGGTCGAAGCCGAGGACACCGAAGGCCCGACCGTTACCGAGTCGGTCGGCGAGATAGAGCACGAGCAACAGCTCGCTGCCGAAGATTCCGCGAATCACGCCGAGGCCCCCTCACCTGCCGAAGCCGAAGCCGAATCCGAGGCTCCCGTCGCTTCTGAAAATTTGCCACCGCACGGCGACGACGCCGAGGCACATGAGACGTCGTCTCCGGTCGAGACGGCCGCCGAATCCGCTACTGAGACCGCGGAGCCAACGGCCGAGGCCATCGACGCCGACAACGTTCAGGAAGTTTCCGAGCATCACAACGGTGGCGAGAACGGCGAAGACGACGAAGCCGCCGAGGAGATCGTCGAATCCGTCGGCGGCGCCGATGCGCTCGAAGAGGTCCCCGATCGCGCCCCGCGCTATCGCCGCCAGTACAAAATCCAGGAAGTCATCAAGCGCCGGCAGGTCATGCTGGTGCAGGTGGTCAAGGAGGAGCGCGGCACCAAAGGCGCCGCTTTGACAACCTACCTGTCGCTCGCCGGCCGCTATTCGGTGCTGATGCCCAATACCGCGCGCGGCGGCGGCATCAGCCGCAAAATCACCAGCGGCGAGGATCGTTCCAGGCTCAAAGAGATCGCCCAGGAACTCGAAGTCCCGGAAGGCATGGGCGTGATCGTGCGCACCGCCGGTGCCAGCCGCACCAAGACCGAGATCAAGCGCGATTTCGAATATCTGCTGCGGCTGTGGGAAACCGTGCGCGACCTGACCCTGAAATCGACGGCGCCGAAGCTCGTCTACGAAGAGGGCTCACTGGTCAAACGCTCGATCCGCGACCTTTACTCCAAGGAGATCGACGAGGTGGTCGTCGCCGGGCCGGAAGCCTACAACGAGGCCAAAGACTTCATGCGCATGCTCATGCCGAGTCATGCCAAGAACGTGAAGCTTTATTCCGACACTCAGCCGTTACTGTCGCGCTACGGGGTCGAGAACCAGCTCGACGGCATGTTCTCGCCGGTGGTGCAGCTGCGCTCCGGCGGTTACATCGTGCTCAACCAGGCCGAAGCGCTGGTCGCCATCGACGTCAATTCCGGCCGCGCGACGCGCGAGCATCACATCGAAGACACCGCGCTCAAGACCAATCTGGAAGCGTCCGATGAGATCGCGCGCCAGCTCAGATTGCGCGATCTCGCCGGGCTGATCGTCATCGACTTCATCGATATGGACGAGAAGCGCAACAACCGCTCGGTCGAGCGCCGGCTGAAAGAATGCCTCAAGCAGGATCGCGCCCGCATCCAGGTCGGCCGCATCTCGCACTTCGGCCTCCTCGAAATGTCGCGCCAGCGGATCCGCGCCAGCGTGCTCGAAAGCTCGACGGAGAAGTGCCCATACTGCGGCGGCAGCGGCCACGTGCGCTCGGTTTCGTCGCTGGCGCTGCAGGTCCTGCGGGCGCTGGAGGAGCAACTGATCAAGGGCGCGACCCACAATCTGATCGCCCGCACTCGCCCGGACGTTGCGCTGTACGTGCTCAACCAGAAGCGCGCGCACCTGCGGGCGCTGGAGGAGCGGTTCGTCATTACCATCACCATCAGCGCGGATCCGACCATCGCGGCGCCGCAGGCGTTCGCGATCGATCGCGGTGAGCAGGTGCACACCCTGGAAGCGGCCAAAGCGCTGGCCGAACGGCACGAAGCCATCGCCGCCCCGCTCGAGGAGGACGACGATCTTGAAGATGCGGCGGTGTTGGAAGAAGAAGAGTCCGACGCCGAGGTCGAGACTGAGGCTGAGGGATCAGCGGCGGAAGTTTCCGCCGAGCATGCGGAAGGCGGCGGACGCCGCCGGCGCCGGCGGCGACGCCGCGGACGCAATGGTGGCGGCGCGCAGGTCCAGCCGCATCATCCCGACGAGATAGCCGACACAGCCGGCGAACATGCCGCAGACGAAACCGGCGAACTTGTCGGCGGACGAACTCGCCGAAGAGGCCGGCGGGGAAAACGGCTCAAGCAACCGCAACGAGCCGCAGCGCGAGGGCGAACGGCGGCGACGGCGACGCGGCCGCCGCGGCGGCCGGCGCAATCGACCGGAACATATCGGCGAAGCTGCACCTCTGGCGGAGGGGCACGATAGTTACGAGCCGCATGAGTCGCCGCCGACGCCACCTGAAGAGCTCACCGGAGCGCCGCCGACCGAAGCGGAACTGAGAACCGCCGTTGCCGATCTTGACGCCGCGCCGCCATTCGCGGCAGCGGCACCTTCCAGCGAGCCGGCCGTCGTTGAGTCGACCCCCTCGCCCCCGGCGAGCCAACCGGAGCCGCCGCGCCGGCGCTCGACCGTTCGCGAGCCGGCACCGGTTGTGAGCGCGGACGCGCCGCAGCCCGCGCCGGTGGCGCCATCGTCGCCGCCTCCGCAACCGGTGATCACCGAAGTCGGCGAGAGCGAAAGCACTGACAAGCCGCGCCGCAGCGGCTGGTGGTCCCGGCGCTTTGCCGGCGGCTGATTCAACTCTCGACACGCCATGAAAAGCGCGTGGGTCGACCGTGACGCCGAGGCCATTGTCGCCCGCGGCGCCGAGGCGGGCGTCGAGCGCGACCTGGCGCTTCGCGTCTACACCACGCGGCTTCTCGGCCGCGATCCAAAGCTCGTCCTGCACGGCGGCGGCAACACCTCGCTGAAGACCCGCGCCCGCGACCTGCTCGGTGACGATGTCGAGGTTTTGCGGGTCAAAGCCTCCGGCGCCGACATGGCAACCACCGAGCCTGAAGGGCTGCCGGCGGTGCGGCTTCTGCCGTTGCGTCAACTGCGCGCGATCGATGCCATCGCCGATGAAGAGCTGGTTGCCATTGAGCGCGCCAACCTGATCGATCCGGCGGCGCCAAATCCGTCCGTCGAGATCATGTTGCACGCGTTCCTGCCGCACAAATTCATCGACCACACCCATGCGACGGCGGTGCTCAGCGTGATCGACCAGCCGCACGGCGAAGAAAAATGCGCGGAAGTTTTTCGCGGCCGGCTGGCGTTTGTGCCCTACCTCATGCCCGGCTTCGGCCTGGCCAAGGCCGCGATCGAGGTTTTCGAGCGAGACAAACCGAGCGACGGGCTCATTCTCAGCAAGCACGGGATCGTGACCTTCGGCGAAACCGCGCGCGAAGCCTATGAGCGCATGATCGAGATGGTGTCGCTGGCGGAAGATTTCATTGCGCGGCACCGCAAGTCCGCCGCCGTGACCGCGCGGCGCGAGGCCGCCTCACTTGCAGAAGTGGCACCGATCGTGCGCGGCGCGTGCAGTGAAAAAGACGAAAACATTGAAGGCGCATGGCGAAGGCTGGTGCTGGACTTTCGCGGCAACAAAAGCGTTCAAGCATTCGTCGGCGCCGACGATTTGCCGCGCTTGAGCCAGGCGGGCGTGGTGACGCCCGATCACACCATTCGCACCAAGAACTGGCCGCTGGTTTTGCCGGCGCCACAGCCGGGTAAGCTTGATGACTTCGCCGCCGCGGCGCGCAAGGCGGCGAGCGATTTCGCCGAGCGCTATCGCAACTATTTTTCGCATCACAACCATCGTGTCGGCGGAATCAAGCACGAGCTCGATCCCCTGCCCCGCGTTGTCCTGGTTCCGGGGCTCGGGCTTTTCGGTTTGGGCCGCTCCATACGCGACGCGGTCATCGCTGCCGACATCGCCGAGGAATGGATCGCTGTCGTCGCGAGCGCGGAAAGCATCGGCCGCTTCGAGTCGATCTCCGAGGCCGACATGTTCGACGTTGAATATTGGCCGCTGGAGCAAGCCAAGCTCGGCGTCCGCAAGGAGCCGCCGCTGGCCGGCCAGATTGCCGTCGTCACCGGCGCCGCGGGCGCCATCGGCGCGGCGACCGCGGAGGCGTTCGCCGCCGCGGGCGCGGAAGTCGCCCTGCTCGACTTAAATCTCGGCGCGGCGCGCGAGAAGGCCGAGGCGATCAGTCGAACCGCACTTCCGGTGCAATGCGACGTCACCGACGCAGCTTCGGTGCACGCTGCCTTCGACGCTGTAGCAGCGGCCTTCGGCGGCGTCGACATTTTGGTCGCCAATGCCGGCGCGGCCTGGCAGGGCCGCATCGGCGAAGTCGACGAAGAGGTTCTGCGTAAAAGCTTTGAATTGAATTTTTACGGCCAGCAGCGCGTCGCGCAGGCCGCGGTCAAAATCATGCTGGCGCAAAAAACCGGCGGCTGTCTCCTCTTCAACGTCTCCAAACAAGCGGTCAATCCCGGCCCGAATTTCGGCCCCTACGGAATCCCAAAGGCTGCCCTGCTTGCACTGATGCGCCAATACGCGCTGGATTACGGCGCAGACGGCATCCGCGCCAATGCCGTCAATGCCGATCGCATCCGCTCAGGGCTGCTGACAAAGGAAATGATCGCGTCGCGCTCCAAGGCACGAGGCTTAAGTGAGAAAGACTACATGAGCGGCAATCTGCTCGGCCGCGAAGTGACGGCGGAGGACGTGGCTCAGGCGTTCGTGCACCAGGCGCTGGCGCTGAAGACCACGGCCGATGTCACCACCGTCGATGGCGGCAATATCGCAGCGGCGATGCGGTGATTTCGGAAATGTGCTAAATTTCGTCCCATGAATGCTCAGGAGGCCATTGCCACTCTTCGTCGCCACGAGAGCGCATCAGGGCGTTGTCCACGCAGCCGTGTTCGGCTCCGTGGCGCGCGGCAACAACCGGCCGGGTAGTGACCTCGATATTTTGGTGGAATTCAAGCCCGGCAGCGAAGGATCGGTCTACGACTACCTCCGCCTTAAGGAGTATGTCGCCGGGCTATTCACCGTGCCCGTCGATGTGATCGATCGCGCGGCGCTCAAACCCCACCTGCGCGCGCCAACAACACGCGACGCTGTATATGCGTTCTAATGCCGACAACGCTACGTTCCGCGAAATGCTCGATCACATCGATTTAGCCGAGAGATTTGCGCAGGGTCGAAGCTCTGAGAATCTGCGCGATGATCTAATGGCGCTTTATGCGACAATACGCTGTCTCGAAATCATCTCTGAAGCTTCGCGACGCTTCTCCGCCGAGCTGAAGGAGCGCCAACCCTGAAATTCCGTGGCGCGAAATGGCTGCCGCCGGCAACTTTTACCGTCACAACTACGAAGACGTTCTGCCGTCGCGCGTGTGGAAGACTCTATCTGCAGATTTGCCGCCATTGCGCATCGTCATCAAGCGAGAGCTTGGCGAGACTTAGTCTCGAATAGTTTGTCCCTCAGCCGCCGCAACTCCCGCAAGCACTTCCATTGCGCGATATAAAGTCATGCGATGGCCAACGCCGGCATCGTTCCCATCAAAGCGTCATTTCCCGGCTCGATCTACTTCTCAACTCCGCCGCCTGAATCGGCCCAGTCTTTGAACCCGCCGAGATTGTAAACTTTCTCGTAGCCCAAATCCTTGAGCATCTTGCCGGCGAGCGCGGCGCGCCCGCCCGAACCGCAATAAAGAATGACGGTCTTGTCCTTGCTGAAATTCTTGTCGTGCGAGGGCAAATCGGGATCGGCGCGGAATTCCAGCATGCCCCGGGAGACATGGACGGCGCCTACCACCTTGCCGCTCGCCTGCACCTCGGGCGCGTCGCGCACGTCGACGACAAGCGCATCGCCTTTGGCGATGATCTCCTTCGCCTGCGCCGGCGTAATCTTCGGCACCGCAGCGTTGGCGGCCTCTAACATTTGCTTGACGGTCGTCGGCATGTTGTCCTCCCGGATTACGCGCTGGTTCGGTCGAGAGTACAACGCGCGCGCGGCGTTGGGCTCAATCGCTCGACAGGATCACGTTCTTGACGATCGGGTAGACTTGATTCTCCCAGCGCTTGCCGGAGAACACGCCGTAATGGCCGACACCGGCCTGCATGTGGTGGCGTTTCAGATATGGACGGAGCTTTGAGCACAGGTCGTGCGCCGCCACGGTCTGGCCGACGGCGCAGATGTCGTCACGCTCGCCCTCGACCGTAAGCAGCATGGTGCGGCGGATTGCGCTCGGATCGATGCGGGTGCCGTGCCATTCCAGCTTACCGAGCGGCAGCGCGTATTCCTGGAAGATCAGCCGTACCGTCTCCAGATAAAACTCGGCAGTGAGATCGAGCACGGCGAAATATTCGTCGTAAAAAGCTTTGGTGGTCGCCGCCTTTTCGGTTTCGCCGTTGGCAAGATGCTCGTAAAGCTCCTTGTGCGCCTTCACGTGCCGCTCGATGTTCATGCTCATAAAGGCGGTGAGCTGAACGAAACCCGGATAGACCCGGCGAAACGCGCCGGGATAGCGGATCGGCACCGAGGCGGTGAGCATCCGCTCGAACCAGGCCATGTCGCGCTTGTTGGCGAGGTCGTTGACTTTGGTCGGATTGACGCGGCAGTCGATCGGACCGGCCATCAACGTCATCGAACGCGGCTGCGCCGGATTGCTCTGCTGCGCCATCGCCGCAACGGCGGACAGTACCGCGACGCAGGGCTGGCACACCGCAAGGACGTGCGAGCCGGGCCCCATTACTTCGAGAAACTTGATCAGATGATCGACATATTCATCGACGCCGAAGCGGCCCGCGATCAGCGGGATGTCGCGGGCATTGTGCCAGTCGGTGATGTAAACGTCGTGATCGGGGAGCATGGTGCGCACCGTCGCCCGCAGCAGCGTGGCGAAGTGCCCGGACAGCGGCGCTACCAGCAGCACGCGCGGCTGTGTCGTCGCCACATCTTTTTTGAAGTGAAGCAGCGTGCCGAACGGCGTCTTGTGCGCGGCTTCCTCGCGCACTTCGACCTCGCGGTTGCCGACGTTGATCGAGCGGATGCCAAAGGGCGGCCGGGTGTGGGTCAGTCCCATCCGCGAGACCAGCTCGTAGGCCGCGGTCAGATTGCGGATGGCGGAATTTTCGGCGACCAGCGGCTGGCGGCCGGCGGCGAGCGCCATGGTCGCCCACGCTTTCATCGGCGTTATAATGTCGGCGTGGGTCTGATAGGCGAAATACAGCATCCGTTACCCACGGGCGCCGTAGGCTGTCTGGCGACAGCACACCTGCGACCCCCCAAGCGCGGGGAAATTAGTGCATTTCTTGTTGCGCTGCGACAAAATTGTGAACATCCTGCATTAAGGGAGCGGAACGCGGGAATCGGAGCGCGGAAGCAAGCACCGCCGAATCCCTGAAATTGGCCGTAACCGATTGATAAACACAACCTTCCCGCCACCACGAGCGCTCAATGTCTAAGGCCACCCTGACAATTGCAAGCAAGAATTATGGCTCATGGTCGCTGCGCGGCTGGTTGCTCTGCAAAATGTCCGGCCTCGATTTCGACGAACAGCACGTCGGCACCGATGACCCCTCGACGCGCGCGGAATTACTGCTGCTGTCGCCGTCCTTCCTGGTGCCTTGCCTGATCCACGACGGGCTTAAGGTCTGGGACACGCTGGCGATCGCCGAATATCTACATGAGATCAAACCCGAAGCGGGCCTGCTGCCGGCCGATCAAGCGCAACGCGCGCATTGCCGCGCGATCTGCGGTGAGATGCATTCCGGCTTCGCCAATCTGCGCTCGGCGCTGCCGATGAATCTCAAAGCGCATTTTCCGAGCTTCAAATCCTGGGCCGGCGCGCGCGGCGATATCGAGCGCGTCACTGCGATCTGGCGCGAATGCCTGGAGAAGTACCAGGGACCATACCTGTTCGGCAAAAAGCCCTGTGCCGCCGACGCGATGTACGCTCCGGTTTGCACCCGCTTTGTCACGTACGACGTCGCGCTTGATCCGGTATCGGCGCAATACTGCCGCACCATCATGGCAATGCCGCTGATGCAGGAGTGGATCGCCGCGGCCAAGGTCGAGCCCGATGAGCTGGAAGAGCTCGATGTAGAGTTTTGAAGGGCGGCGAAAAAAACGCCATTATTTCCACGGAATCGCGCGGCAAGGTTGTGTTCCGAGCCACATGCCGATGCTGCGCGTCATCTCAAGACATCCCGGTTGGATCACGCTTGTCCTTGTCGGACTCGCGCTGACCGCGATTTTGATCGGTATTCGGGCGTGCGTTCGCGCGTCTTGTTCGGAGCGCATACTCTCCTCATCTCCTTCCCCTGACGGTAGCTACGACGCGCAACTAATCGAAGGCGTTTGCGCTACCGGTCCGTATGGAAGCACATATCACGTTCTCGCAATTCGAAAGACCGGTTCTTCGAATAGAGGAACTGAGTTCTTCACGACCGACGCCTCCTCGCCGCACGGCGATCTCTCCAACGCTGATAGATAAGCTTCGCAATGCGCAGCACACCAATTACTGTCTTCCCGTCCGGATTGCTTGCCGTCGCGTATGTGATTGTTGCGCGCCATCGCCTTGAAAGCACGAGAGTGCCCTTACCGCGTAAAATTAGCCGGCCCGGGGTTCCGCACGCCACTTACGCCTTGTTTATGTTCTTCATCCTCTGCGTAGCGCCAATGGCGTCGCAGGCGGTCGCCAATGATCAAACGGAACGCCAAAATCAGCTCAATGGCGTCGGATCGCATCCCATAATTAGGCATTTCAATTTGCTGGGACCGGATTGGGCGCGCATTCCAAAAGGATATTCTGGCTTGACGCCGATGAAGGTCGTGGCTGAGCTAAACATCCCCGAACAATATGTCGTGCTTGGTGGCGCGCTGAGGGGGCCACTGACAGAGAACGAAAGCAGCATCCCCATCGTTGTATTTTATCCAAGCATGAAAGGCGCGTCGAGGCGCAATTCTTCTGAAGCACGGATCAACGTAATAATAAGTGCCGGTACAGAGGAAGGATTCCGGAACGGAGCACGTTCTCTAATTTTCGTCGACGGCAGAACTCGCGATCCCAGCCTCGATGTGAACGGATTGTGCGGTTATGTCGATCACGTACATCGCGGTTGGGCAGGGGTTGAATTTTACACGTCCTGCAATAAATCGGAGCAAACCTTCTCCATTATCTGCCATCCGCCGTTAAACGGCATTCGATCTTGCATGGATGGCAATTTCGTAGGTGAGCAGTTTGGGGCACAGCTGTTCTATCAGTATTCAATGCTGAAGGAACATCGACAAATCCTGGACAGCTTGAAAACTTTGATTTTGTCATTCGCACAGCCAGCGGGAAGATAGACAGTTACCTAAGGGGGAGGGGCATGACGACATACACTCTAAGCAGCGATCAACTGCAGCAGCTTCAAAGCTTCATCACTGCTGAAGACCGTGCCGGCTTTTATCTGCAACTCTATAACGATACCGTCGAAGCTGGCACGCCTAGCAGCGCGGTGGCACTTTTTTGATGGGTATTCGGGCTTGCGTTCGTGCGTCTTGTTCGGAGCGTATAATTTCCTCATCCGCTTCCCCTGATAATAGCTACGACGCGCAACTAATTGAAGGCGTTTGCGCTACCGGTCCCTATGGAAGCACATATCATGTTCTGGCAATTCGAAAGACCGGTTCTTCGGATAGAGGAACTGAGTTCTTCACGACCGAGACCTCCTCGCCGGACTTTTTTTGGTCGGACGCGCGCCGGTTGATTGTAACAATCAACACTGTGTCGTGGATCGGCCGCAGCCGGCATCAGGCCGATGGCGTGGAGGTGAGCTATCGGCTCGCCGACAATTTGTCGGAGCAGAACTTCGAGCGCGAGCTCCAAGCATGGCAAGAACGAGTGCTTGCCGAGCATCGCCCGGTAGCTGCCGGCCGGAAAGACCCGGTTTGGAGCAAATCAGATTTACGGTAGCCACTCGGCAAAAACTCTTTGAGCAATTCAAGGCTTGGGCGCGCATAAACGTTCTGGGCTCATATCCGCAATAGCGGCGAGCTCATATCGGCGGCAACGCGCGGAGAAATCTCATACCGGGGGACGTCGTTCTGCTGCCTAAGGATCGAGCAATTCGCGGCCTTTGATGCAGGTCAACGCGCACTTTTGGCGTTTCGTGCAGTTTTGCGCCGCCGGCTGATGAGCGCTAGAGAGCTAGGATGGGCCGAAGAATTCTGATCGCCTTCTATTCGCGCTCCGGAACGACACGCAAAATCCCCGAAGCGCTAGCTCCGCAACTCAAATGCGATGTCGAAGAGATTACCGCAAATCAAAGCCATACCGGCTTTATCGGCATCGTGCGTTCGCTGATCGAAGCGATGCGGCATCGCCCCGCGCGGATTGCACCGACGAGCCGCGACCCGTCATCCTACGATCTTGTCGTTATCGGGACGCCGGTTTGGGCCTGGTCGGTCTCGTCGCCAATCCGCGCCTATCTCATCAACAACAGAAACAATCTTCCGCAAGTCGCCTTCTTCTGCACGATGGGCGGCCGCGGCAGCGAAAGCACTTTCGCACAAATGCAAGACCTCGCCGGCAAGCCGCCGCGTGCAACAGCCGCCTTCACCACGCCGCAGGTGCTGGCGGGTGATTTTCCGCGGCAGCTCACCGAATTCGTCCAGGCTTTGGGCTTGGCGAAACCGTAAAGAGGATGACGGTCGGCTTCGATCCTTCCGGCTGGCCTGAAATTCGCGGTTATCGAGACTGGGCGCCAGGGTGCGCCAGACCGGAAATTGTCGCCATCTCGGTCTCGCTGAGCGAAAAATCGAAAATCGCCGCGTTCCCGGATAAGCGCTCGACCTTGCTGGTCCGCGGAATGACGACCATGTGCTGCTGTACCAGAAAGCGCAGGCACACTTGCGTGGCGCTTTTCTTGTGCGCGGCGCCGATCCGCGACAACACCTCACTGTCGCGAACCCGGCCGCGCGCGATCGGGCTGTAGGCGACGACGGCCATCCCCAGTTTGTGGCAGGCCGCGATCAGCGCCGACTGGTCGATGAAGGGGTTACACTCAAACTGATTGCACACCAGCGGTTCGCTGCTGACCTGCACCGCCTCTTCGATCTGCGCCACGCTGAAGTTGGAGACACCGATGTGACGCGCAAGGCCGGCGCGCTTTGCCTTGACGAGGACGCCGATTGTTTCCGCAAGCGGCAGCCGGGTGCTCGGCCAGTGCAACAGCAGCAGATCGACCTCGGTCAAGCGCAGCCGCGCCAAGCACTCGTGCACCGCGCGATCGAATTCGCGCGGCGTGAAATGCGTCGGCCAGATCTTCGTCGTTATGAACACTTCGTCGCGTTTGACACCCGACCCGCGCAGACCCTCGCCCACCTCGCGCTCGTTGTCGTACATTTCGGCGGTGTCGATGTGCCGGTAGCCGAGACGTAATGCCTGCTCGACCACGCGCGTGCAAACGCGACCGCGCAGCTCCCAAGTGCCGAGCCCGAGCAAGGGAATGCGGGCGCCCTTGGCCTCGACCGCCGGAATGCCGGCTTTCGTCGTGGTTACGTCGGCCATATCGAGTCCACGGGCGGCACAACGCTTACGGCGGCTTGGCGCCAAGCACCGCAAACGCCGCTTCGGGCGCCCGCTCGATGACCTTGAGCAACGCCCGGGCCGGTCCACGCGGCGAACGTTTGCCCTGTTCCCAATTACGCACGGTCTCGACCGGCACTCCGATCCGGGCGGCGAAGGCGGTCTGCGTCAGACCGGTCTGCCCGCGCACATTGCGCGCATAGGCCGCCTCGACGAAGCGGCCGTTCGCCGAGGGCCCGGTACCATTAACGTGCGGCGTGTGCGCGCCGTTGGAAATCAAAATCGGGCCTTCGCTGCCGTCAGGCAGGATTTCCACCAACCGTCCATCAGCTTTCAACCGAACGCGCAGCATGGGCATAAGCTCCAGCGTTCCCGGCTGCGGACACCATAGCTGATTTCGGTCTTGGATTCAATGAGTTAGTGCGTTCCCGTCGGATGCGGATAAGGTCTCTGAACGACTAATTCCACGGCCTAGTAGGCCATTGCCCGCCTTCACAGACCGGCAAAGAATTTGAGCAGCAGCGCGCGGCGCGCCGTCTCGCGCGCGAGGCAAGCTGCGCCCATCGGGATCGCCATGCTGCCCTGGATTTTCACGTCGTAGAACGCGCAGGTGGCATCGCGCGAGGCGATCCAGGCCCGCTGCATGTCGCGCAGCTTGGCGGCTTGTCCGGCGTCGATGACATCGCGCAAGCTCTTGTAGTTCTCGTTGAGCAAGTCGTCCCAGATCTTCGCTTCGAGGCGAAAGCAATCGGCCATCCCGAGATTGGATTGGCCTTCAGGCGTGCTCTGGCACGGCGTGGCGACGAGATTGAACAGGCATTGCCGTTCCGCCTCGGTGAGATCGTCCTGGTTCTTCTCGGCGCAAGCGCGAATGGCTGCGGTCTGCTGCGCGGTCGGTTTTTCGTCCTGGGCCCGTGCAGCCTGCGTCCCGCCTAACAGCAGTACCGCCAAGGCCGTGCGCGCGATCCAACTTGACCACTTCGACATTGACTCCCCCTGCGGACGCGCTTTGACGAACCCCCGACGAACATACAAAAATGCCGGCCAGGCGTCTTACCGACAACGAGAACAGGCACCCTCATGATCAAACTCATTCGCGGCGGCACCGTCGTCAACCACGACTATTCACGGCGCGCCGACGTTCTTTTGGGTGACGGCATAATCGCCGCGATCGGCGCCAACCTCGAAGCGCCGGCCGGCGCCGAGGTGATCGATGCCGGCGGCTGCTATGTCATGCCCGGCGGTATCGATCCGCACACCCATCTCGAGTTCGAGTTCATGGGCACGGTCACGGCCGACGATTTCGAATGGGGCACCAAGGCGGCGCTCTCGGGCGGCACCACCATGGTGATCGATCATTGCATTCCCAGTCCCGGCCAGTCGCTGCTGGCCGCCTATCAGGACTGGCGCCGGAAAGCCGAAGGCGCGGCCAGCGACTACGGCTTCCACATGGCGATCACCTGGTGGGACAAGCAGGTGTTCGACGAGATGGAGACGACCGTCAAAACCTACGGCATCAACACCTTCAAACATTTCCTCGCCTACAAGGGCGCGTTGATGGTCAACGACGACGAGATGTACAACTCGTTCCTGCGCTGCGCCGGGCTCGGCGCCATGCCGCTCATTCACGCCGAGAACGGCGACATCGTCTGGCACCTGCAGCAGCATTATCTCGCAACCGGCGTGACCGGCCCCGAGGCCCATGCCTATTCGCGTCCACCAGCCGTCGAAGGCGAAGCCACCAATCGCGCCATCATGATCGCCGACATGGCCGGTTGCCCGGTCTACATCGTTCACACTTCGAGCCGCGACGCCCACGAAGCGATCGCCCGCGCCCGCGCCGCCGGCCAGCGCGTGTTTGGCGAACCGATCATCCAGCACCTCGTCCTCGACGAGGCCGAATATCGCAACAAGGAGTGGGAGTACGCGGCGCAGCGGGTGATGTCGCCGCCATTCCGCACCAAGGAGCATCGGGCCAGTCTCTGGGCCGGCCTGCAGTCGGGCTCATTGCAGGTCGTGGCGACCGATCACTGCGCATTCACAACCGAACAGAAACGGCTTGGCCGTACCGACTTCACCAAGATACCGAACGGCACCGGCGGGCTTGAGGACCGGATGCCGGTGCTATGGACCGTCGGCGTGAACACCGGGCGGATCACCAAAGAAGAATTTGTCGCCGTCACCTCAACGAATTGCGCGCGCATCCTCAACGTTTATCCGAAGAAAGGCGCGGTCGCGGTCGGCTCCGATGCCGATCTGGTGATTTGGGATCCGAGCGCCGGCAAAACCATCTCGGCCAAGAAGCAAGTGAGCCGGATCGACTACAACGTGTTCGAAGGCTTCCAGTGCAAAGGCCTGCCGCGGGCGACGCTGTCGCGCGGCGAGATCACCTGGCTCGACGGCGACCTGCGGGCCGCGGCCGGCGCCGGCCAATACGTGCCGCGCGACCCTTTCCCCGCCGTGCACGTCGCCAACGCGACGTGGCGCGAACTCAACGCCCCGCGCCGCGTCGAGCGTGTCGACGTCACGCCATAACGCGAGCAGAGTTGCTTCCGATGCAAAACCTTCAGATCGACGCCCAGACGGCTCTGGGATACGCTGATGGAAACGGCGAAGATCGGCGCCACTGCGAAGGGCGGCATTTGCCGGCTCACCTTGACCGACCTCGATCGTCAGGTGCGCGACTGGTTCAAGGCGCGCTGCGAAGCGTTGGGCTGCACCGTCGCGGTCGATGAGGTCGGCAATATGTTTGCGCGCCGGCCGGGCAAGAACGACAAGCTGCCGCCGATCGCCATGGGCTCGCACCTCGACACCCAGCCGACCGGCGGCAAGTTCGACGGCGTGCTCGGCGTCCTTGGCGCGCTCGAAGCGCTGCGCACGCTGCACGAGACCGGCTACGAGACCAACGCACCAATCGAGATCGTCAACTGGACCAACGAGGAAGGCTCGCGCTATGCGCCGGCGATGCTGGCCTCAGGCGTGTTCGCTGGCGTGTTCACGCCGGACTTTGCCTACACGCGCGCCGATCGCGACGGCAAGACTTTCGGCGAAGAGCTTACCCGGATCGGCTACAAGGGCCCCGAGAAAGCCGGCGCGCGCAAATTCGGCGCCATGTTCGAACTGCACATCGAGCAAGGCCCGATCCTCGAGGACGAAGGCAAGATGATCGGCATCGTCCAGGGCGTGCAAGGCATGCGCTGGTACGAGGTCACCGTCACCGGCCAGGAGGCTCATACCGGCGCGACGCCGATGCGGTTGCGCAAGAATGCGCTTCTAGGCGCCGCGCGCATGATCGAGCGCATCGACGCCATCGCCTGGGAGCACGCGCCTGATGCAGTCGGCGCCGTCGGCCTGATCGAAAACAAGCCGAACAGCCGCAATGTCGTTCCCGGCGAAGTTTTCTTCACCATCGATTTCCGCCATCCGGACGAAAAAGTTCTCGACGCCATGGAAGCGAAGCTGCGCGCTTCGCTTGCCGAAATTCTCGAGCCGATGAAGCTCACCTATAAAGAGGCGCGGATCTGGCACTCACCGGCAGTCAAATTCGCACCGGAGCTGATCGACTGCGTGCGCGTCGGCACGGCGAAAGCCGGCTTTCAAGTCCCGCGACATGATCTCCGGCGCCGGCCACGACGCCGCCTACATCGCCCGCGTCGCGCCGACCACCATGATCTTCGTGCCGTGCGCCGGCGGCATTTCGCATAATGAAGCCGAGTTCGACGAGCTTCGACGAATGCGCCGCCGGCGCCCAGGTCCTGCTCAACGCGGTGCTGGAATACGACCGGCGGCTGGGGTAAGCGGCAAGAATGCGCAAAAGATCAGCGGATGAGACGTATCTCGACGCTTGAAATCGCTCCGGCCCAGCTGCTATCGGCGGTGATCACGGGCACGCCTTCCCGCTCGGCGAGCGCGAGACAAGCACGGTCGCCAAGCGAGCGACCTCGTCGTAGTGTGCTCGATCTCAGCACACCTGTGCGATGAGCCAGTTCAAGATCGAAATCCGCCGTGTTCAGCGCGATTGCTTGCAGTGCCGCTCTCGCCTCGCCATCGCCAGTGCCGCGCTCAATGAGTTTTGTGACGACTTCCGCGTAGTTCACCGTTGAGATGACTGCTTCATCGAGCGCTGCGGTGACCAGATCGGCGCCCGGTTCCGCATTTAGCACAGCGAGCACCGCCGACGAATCGAGAACAGCGTTAGCCATCTTGCTGCTCGCGCTCGACTTCACGCCGCCGATCTTCCAGAAGTTCATCGACCAAACTCACGCCCTCCGGCACGAACCGGCGGACAATCGCCTGTGCTCTGCGAACTGCGGCTTGCCGAGTCAAAAGATGCAGCTCTCCATTGCTCACCGACCCGATCAGCGTGTCGCCTTCGGAAAGCCCGAGCGCCTCGCGGAATGGAGCTGGAATGACGATGCGGCCGTCAGGGCCGAGCCGGAGCCGCATGGGCGCCGATCGAGCGCCCGCTTCGCTCGTGGCGGCCGCGCGCGCCTCGTTGCGTTCTTCTTCCCTGACCAGGACGTTGCGCACGAATTGATAACGGGTCCCAAGAAACCGCGCGATATCCGCGCGTTCGTATCCGGCCCGGCTTAACACCCGCATTTTCTCTGATTTACTGCTCACGCCCTGCGTCAATTGCCGCATCCGGCGTCGATCTACTGGCATGACCATCTCCGCGCTGTAGATACTATCAATAATATATGGCGAAAACGTTTTGTACCGTCAAGACGCAGATACCCGCCGTTTTGGTCCCTCCGCCGGCCGCATTCGCACAACGAAGCGGAGTCGACGAGCTTCGACGAATGCGCCGCAGGCGCGCAGGTGTAGGATTAATCCTGTGCTGGAATGTGACCGGCGGCTGGGGTGAGCTTCTGATCCTGCCCCGCGAAGCGGGGGACGGATAATGCGTGGGATCGGTGGAGCGACCCGCCTGCGCTCGCTCCGCGAGCTTCGGCGGGGTTCGTGTCCGCCGAAGCGCGGAGCGCGAAGGCGGAAAGCGATACCCATCATCAAGCGTCGAGGATGCATGATGGGTTTCGCAAGAGCTCCACCCATCCTACAGACTCTCCGCCCTCCCCCACGTCCGTTCCAGCACGCGCAGCCAATTTCGGAAGCACACTTTCTCGATCAGCGGCTTTTTAAAGCCGCGCTGGCGCATCGCCTGCACCAGATTTTGCAGCCCGGCGGCATTGCCGAGTGCCGCGGGAATCATGGCGCCGTCGAAATCGGAGCCAAGTCCGACCGAGTCCTCGCCGGCGCGTTCGAGCATGTGCTCGACATGCTGGACCATCAGCTCGAGCGGCGTGTCCCGATCGTGCCGGCCATCGGGACGCAGGAAGCTCGTGGCGAAATTGACACCGACCAGGCCGCCGGATTCGCCGATCGCCGCCAGTTGCTTGTCGGTCAGATTGCGCGAATGCGGGCTGACGGCGTGTGCGTTGGAGTGCGTGGCAATGAGCGGCGCATTGCTGATTTCGGCAACGTCCCAGAAGCCGCGTTCATTCAGGTGCGACAGATCGATCAGAATCCGCAACCGGTTGCAGGCGCCGATCAGCGCCTTGCCGAGGTCGGTCAGACCGGGGCCGGTGTCGGGCGATGATGGGCAGCGGAACGGCACGCCGTGGCCGAACACGTTCGGCCGGCTCCACACCGGCCCGAGCGAGCGCAGCCCCGCTTCGTACAGCACGTCGAGCAGTTCGAAGTTCGCATCGATCGCTTCGGCGCCTTCGATATGAAGCACCGCCGCCACCGCGTCGTCGGCGAGGCAGCGTTCGATATCGGCAACATTCCGGCAAACGCGAACGCGCCCGTTCGACTCCCGCTCGATCCGAAACAGCAGCGACGCCATGGCGAACACCACCCGCTGCGCCTCCGCAACATCGACGGCGGGCGGCTCAGGATCGCTACCGACGACGGCGCCGGTTTCTTGCGGAGGCGTTTCGCCGTTGGCGCGATCTTTCCGTTTCGGCGAAGGCACGAAGATCGCGAACAGGCCGCCGGCAAATCCGCCCTTGTGCGCTTTAGGAAGATCCAGATGGCCCTTCTCTTCGCCCTGCAGGAATGCCGTCACCGCATCCGCACCGCCGCGCATATGCAGCCGGAGCAGGACATCGTTGTGGCCGTCAAAGATCGGAATGGGTTTGGGAGGGGGCACTTACGTGTCCTTCGCTGCGTGAGATTCAGTGGGGCGGGTTAGCCCAATGGGCCCGGCCCGAAATAGCCGGCCGACGACAAGCTCCGACGTAACCGCGATCCGCCGCTTCAGCAAGATCGCTTCGCATTTGGGTCGTCACGCCCGGCCTTGTGCCGGGCATCCACGTCACAACGGGAGCGAATAAGAAGATGTAGATGGCCGGTACGGGCACAGCTAGGCACACTACCCGAGAGTGAAGTGATGCGATCAATCCGCGGCGGCGTAGTGATCGTGTGCGGTTGCCAAGTCGCCTAGCAACTCGGTGCCCCGCATAATCCTTTTGCTATGCTTCAGTATGTAACGGAAGTCGCCGGCACGCGCGTATATCTGCCGGCCTGCGTGAAGGATGATGCTCCCGTTGATTTGAGCGACTAGGTTTTCGACGGCTTCTGCTTCCATCTCTTCAATCTCAAAGCCGCCGATGGCAGCGAGTTCTTTGGAAATAGGAAATATCAATTGAGTATGAGTATGCCGCATCCCCGGTGGCGGCATTCTACCGCGCTCAGCGGGGTTGTCCCATCTTAAACACATCGGGTGATCCGAGGTAATGAAGCCGGTTGTATTAGCTGGGGCTTTGAACAGCATCCACTTGCGCGCAAAGATGAGAGGCAAAACCTTGTTTGCAGCTTGCACTTCCATCGGCACGTGCATCTGAGGTAGCGTGTCAATGCGATATTCGCCGCGTTCTAGAGCCTGCAAAAACTCACGCATCTTCTCGTAGTCGTCTGGAGCGTCAGCCGGCAGGAAACCGTCTCTTTTTGCCCGAGCCATGTGCGAGGCCCACTTCTCGGGCGTGGCAGTCGCCAAGTCCATTACGATCTTGACCATGTGTTGGTGAGCCACACGAAAGTTTTCCCGTAGCTGCGGATTCTTCGCGGCCAAAAGTGCCATGTATTTGAACAAGGTCGCGCGGTCATTCTCATTTCGGATCGAGCGGGCGGCGACGATCCGCTTCAGCGCGCCGTCAAGCTCAGTCTCAAATTCGGCGAGGTAAGTTTCAAAGGCATCCGGCGGCAGACCCTCAACATCGACCGCATGAAAGTCGCGCTCAACGGCCACATTTTTCGGATTGGTGGGCGGAAAGACGCGTCGCTCTTTTAGGTCAATAACAAACAGCCTTGGCTTGTTGCGATCTGCAGAAAAGCCTTTCAGGTAGCATTGCGAAACGTGGTGGTGCTGTCGCGCGCTCATCGCTGCAAA
Source organism: uncultured Alphaproteobacteria bacterium (assembly GCA_963826945.1). Classification (GTDB taxonomy): domain Bacteria; phylum Pseudomonadota; class Alphaproteobacteria; order Rhizobiales; family Xanthobacteraceae; genus BOG-931. The sequence continues at coordinate 304,583 of CAWGYY010000007.1, forward strand.
TCATTCCGGCCCCGCGCGGGGCATGTGGGTTGCAACGTTCGTGAGAACAAGCGTAGCGGCGCCAGAGAATGCCTGTGGACAATGCGGCGCTTGCCCTTGCACGGCCAGATCGCCAATTTACGTGCGGCTGAGCGAATCAGTAAGCGTAGCCCCGGTTGAACGCAGCGAAAAGCTGCGAGCTACGTTGGAGCCGGGACCGCGAACCCCAGATTTCGCTGGCGCTCAATCCAGGCTACTCGCTGCATAAGACGTATAATGGAGGTGTCATGGCCCTGCATATCCGCACAACCGTGCGGCCACGCTCGCCCGCCGGTTGGCGAAGCTCAAAGGCATCACCGTGACTGATGCGGTGATCGAGGCGCTCGAAGGCGCCCTGGCGCGCGAGGAGCGGCCATTGGCAGTGCGGCTGGCTTAGATCGCTGGTGAGTTCAAACGCATGGGGGACCCCGAGGGCGGCCGCCCGGTCACCAAACAGGAGGTCGACGAGTTGTGGGGTAACGAGTGATCTTCGTCGACGCATTCCGCGCGATTATCGCGGCCGCTGGATTGGTGGCGGACGGGCAGGTAACGCTTCCATTGACTTTTGTCCCCATTTCCGGTACATGATTCAACGAATCTCGCTCATCGAGGACGCCTTCGGCCGAGGGTACTCCCGAATGCGGAGCGAGTGCGGTGCCCGCGGGCGGAACGATACACTCCGCTCCCGGGCGGCTTTGGGAAACTACGCCCGGCCGGCATTACGACCGGTCTGCGAGATAAAACTCGCTGGACTGGGACAGGAAGGAGCGGGTAACGCCCGCTTAAGAAGCGCACGGTTTTTCGGACCCGGTTGTTCGAAGCTTTGGGAATCGCTGCGTCTGACCAAGTCCCAGGAAGTGCGTAGCTGGAGCTGAGCTGCGGCGTTCGCTCGCTGCAGCAAGAGCCGCAGTGGAACGCCGATAGGCGAGCGTGCCCCCTCCCTAACCCTCCCCCGCAAGCGGGAGAGGGGAAAGAGACAAGGGCACGCGCCGCATCGCGAGATGCGGAGGTTGCTACACACGTCTGTCGGCGTTCCGCTTCCTTTTTTCTTTCGTCATTCCGTTTCGTAGGGTGGGTAGAGCGAAGCGAAACCCACCGCTCAGCTTGGTGGGTTACGCTGCTTCGCAGCAACCCACCCTACTTTTTGCAAAACCCGGACGCGATGGCGCCGCGGGAATGATTTCGCTTGTTCGGCGAGTACCCTTCACCATACCTGGAGGCGGAGGGCCGCGCGCCTTCCTTTTCCTTCCCGCTTCGCTGTGCGGGACGAAGAGCGCGCGTCCTTCTCCCTGCGTGCCGGGAGTCCTGTCTGATTACGGCGTCGGACAGCGGGTCGTAGCTGTCGTATGCTTGGCCAGGTGCATGGCGCGCGGCTTCTGCACAGAGGCGCTGATTTCGGGCACGCCGACATCGAAGCGGAATGAGGTGGGCGACGTGAGCGAAGACGTGGCGAAGAGCGGTGCGACAGGCATGACGGAACGAAAACTGATGGATCTTCTGGTCCGCGTCGCGTGCCTCGCGCTGCTGGCCTACTGGACGGTGGCTTTGATCGAACCGTTTTTGACCATCGTCATCTGGAGCATCATTCTCACCGTCGTGCTGTACCCGTTCTTTATCTGGATGGTGAAAACGCTGCACTTGCCGCGCGCGGTGGCGGCGCTGTTGCTCACCGCATTTTGTCTCGCGGTGCTGCTCGGGCCGGCTGCCGTGCTTGGGGTGAGTTTGGTCGGAACGATCAAAACAGCCGCCGTGGCGGTCAGCGACGGCACCGTGACAGTGCCGGCGCCGCCTGACGCCGTCAAAGATTGGCCGCTCGTTGGCGATACGATCTACGAGTTCATGGTCGCTGGCCTCGACCAACCTGAAAGCCGCGGTCACGCAAATCGCTCCCGCGCTCAAGCCCTATGGCAGCACCTTGCTTGAGTTCGCCGGCAACGCCGGCATCAGCATGATCAAGTTCATCATCGCCATTGTGATTTCGGGATTTCTGTTCATACCGGCGCCGACGCTGGTGGGTTCCGCCCGTTCAATATTCCAGCGAATTGCCGCGGTGCGCGGCAGTCAATTTGTCGATCTGATCGGCGCCACAATTCGCAATCTGGCTCGCGGCCTGATCGGGGTTTCGCTCCTGCAGGCGCTGCTCGCCGGCGTCGGCTTTATGATCGCCGGCGTGCCGGCCGCAGGTTTGTTCAGCTTTGCGATTCTGGTTCTCGGAATTATTCAGCTCGACGCCGCCATCGTCACCATTCCGCTGATGGCGTGGGCCTGGATCAAACTGAGCACGGCGCCGGCGCTGATTTTCACCGTCTATATGATTCCGGTGAGCCTGCTGAACAATTTTCTGCGGCCGTTCGTCATGGCGCACGGACTGAAGACACCGATGATCGTGATTTTTGCCGGCGTGCTGGGCGGCATTCTGGTGCACGGCGTGATCGGCCTCTTCATCGGCCCGGTCGTGCTTGCCATTGCCTGGGAGGCGATCAAGGCGTGGACGCAACCGGAGCCTCAACCGGCAAACGGCAGTGTCAGCTTGGTGTAAACGGAACTAGCGCGTCTTCTCGAAAATCTCCCGCCCGATCAGCATGCGGCGGATTTCAGACGTGCCGGCGCCGATTTCGTAGAGCTTGGCGTCGCGCAGGAGCCGGCCGGCGGGGAAATCGTTGATGTAGCCGTTGCCGCCCAGGCACTGGATGGTTTCGAGCGCCATCCAGGTCGCACGTTCGGCGGCGTAGAGAATGGCGCCGGCGGCATCCTCGCGCGTGGTCTCGCCGCGGTCGCAGGCTTTCGCAACCGCATAAACATAAGCCTTGCTGGCATTGAGCGTGACGTACATGTCGGCGAGCTTGGCCTGAATGAGCTGGAAGCGGCCGATCGGCTGGCCGAATTGGGTGCGCTGGTGAACGTAAGGCACGACCAAATCGAGGCAGGCCTGCATCACGCCAAGCGGTCCTGCCGCCAGCACCGTGCGCTCGTAGTCGAGACCGGACATCAGGATGTTGACGCCGTTGCCGACCACCCCAAGCACATTTTCGGCCGGCACTTCGCAATCCTCGAAGACAAGTTCGCCGGTGTCGGAGCCGCGCATGCCGAGCTTGTCGAGTTTCGCACCGGTGGAAAATCCCTTGAAGGTTTTCTCGACAACGAAGGCGGTGATGCCGCGCGAGCCTGCGGTCGAGTTGGTCTTGGCGTAGACCACCATGGTGTCGGCGAGCGGACCATTGGTGATCCACATTTTCGTGCCGTTGAGGACGAAGCGGTCGCCTTTTTGGTCGGCGCGGGTGCGCATCGACACCACGTCGGAGCCGGCGTTGGGCTCCGACATCGCCAGCGCGCCGACGTGCTCGCCGGAAATCAGCTTCGGCAAGTAGCGCTTCTTCTGCTCGGCGCTGCCGTTCCTCCGAAGCTGATTGACGCAGAGGTTCGAATGCGCGCCGTACGACAGACCGATCGCCGCCGAGGCGCGCGAAATTTCTTCCATCGCCACGCAATGCGCGAGGTAGCCCATCCCTGCCCCGCCCCATTCCTCCTCGACGGTAATGCCGAGAAGTCCGAGCTCGCCGAGCTGCGGCCACAGTTCGCGGGGAAATTTGTTGGAGCGGTCGATCTCGGATGCGTTCGGGGCGATCTTGGCCTGCGCGAACGCGCCGACCGTATCGCGCAGCATCTCGACATCGCTGCCGAGATCAAAATCGAGGCCGGGAAGGCGGTTGGAGATCATGGTTGGCTCTGCCGCAGGCGCCTCGCCGGCGCCTTACGTGCGCCAACGATAGCGGTTAGCCGCCGCGCTGTCAGCGTGGGGGCTGTTTTAGCCGGCCGCGGAACGGGCGACCCTGGTCAGGACCCGATCGATCTCGGCGACCGGGCCGGGCCTGGCGAACAGGTAGCCCTGCATTTCATCGCAGCCTGCAAGACGCAGCAAGACCCGCTGTTCGTCGGTCTCAACGCCTTCCGCCAGCACTTTCATGCCGAGCGCATGGCCCAAAGTCACGATCGCCTGGATGATCGGACCGGTACTGCCGGACGAGCCAAGCGAAGCAACGAAGGCGCGATCGATCTTGAGCCGGTCAAAGGGAAATTTTTGCAGATAGTTGAGGCTCGAAAAGCCGGTGCCGAAATCGTCGAGCGCGAGGCTCACGCCGAGCGCGCGCAGCGCTTCGAGCCGCGTCAGCGCTTCCTGCGGGTTATCGATCAGGACGCCTTCGGTGACTTCGAGCACAACGCGCGAAGAGGCGATCCCGGTCTCGGACATGACGGTACCGACAAGATCGACCAGCCAGCGGTCGCGAATTTGCAACGGCGAGAGATTGACGGCGACCGACAATGCCGGCCACCGCGAGGCGTCGGCCAGCGCGCGGCGCAACACGAGCTCGCCGAGCTGGGACATCAGGCCACTTTGCTCGGCGAGCGGAATGAACACCGCCGGCGGGATCGGGCCGCGGCTCGGGTGGCTCCAGCGCAGCAACGCTTCGACGCCGACCATCGCTCCGCCGTCGGCGGCGACAATCGGCTGATAGTGAACGTCGAACGTTTGCAGCGAGATTGCGGATTGCAGTTCGCGCAGCAGCGAGCGGCGTTCGGCATAATCGGTTTCGACCTGCGGCTCGAAAACGCGCACTCTGCCACGGCCTTCGCGTTTGGCGGCGCGAAGCGCCAGACCCGCGCGGCGCGCTACTTCGTCGGCCGTCGCGCCATCCTCGGGCGCCTCCGCGAGACCGATGCCGGCGGTGATCTGCCACATCCGCTCGACGAAGACCGGGCGCTGCAGCGAGGCACGGAGGGCGTCGACCAGCACCGCGGCGGCGCGCTGATCCTCGCTGCTGACAATCACGGCGAATTCGCCTTCCTCGAATCGTCCCAGAAACGCGCCCGCCGGCAGTCCGGCGCGCAAATGCTCGGCGACATTCATGATCACGGCATCGCCCCCCGCCCGTCCCAGCGTATCGTTGACCTCGTGAAAGCCGTCGAGATCGATCAGGGCGAAGGCGACGAAGCCGGAACGACGCTGCGCCAATGCATTATCAAGACGTTCGATGATGGCGCGGTGATTGGGCAGTCCGGTCAACGCGTCCTGGCCGAACAACGTGCGCGCAGCCTTGGCACTGCGATCGAGCGAGCGCAGCAGCTGTCGCGAGGCGCGCACGGCCAGAAAACTCGCAACCCCAAACACGCCGCCGATCGCCGCCAACAGGGCCCACAGCCGGTCCATGGCGCGGACGAGTGCGTTATCGGCGATCCAGCTGAACCAGCCGACGATCCGGCCCCGCGCGTCATGCAGCGATTGCAGCTCACGCCCGGCTTCATTGGCGGGTCCAACATCAAAGCGGAGGTCTTTAAGACCCGCGCTGTGCTCAATCAGCCGAAGCTCCGTAGCGTCGACGTCCTGGATATCGCCGGTCGCTCCCTGGAATGCGTCAAGCGCGCGTCGCAGAGCGGCGTGCTCCCGGGCTGCGATATGACTTGCGCTGAGCTGCGTGACGGCAAAACCGACCGCCGCGCACAGGATCACCGCGCCGGACAGAAGCGCCGGCGCGAACAGCACGAGGCGATCGCCCTGACCAAATGGGGACAGCATCGAGGTACGCGACAGCAGCCTACGCGCCGCCAACCACTTCGCGGCTGCCGTAGCGGCCGTCATTACGCACGCCCCGTCGAGGAAAAATACCTATGTCAGGTCTAACCGCCGTCGATTAACGACAAGGAAAGACGATTGACCGGCGCTGGTTTTCAACAGAGGCGACGGGCGTTATTCGAGGGTAAACATGACATTAATCTACCCTTCAGGTAGCGTCTTTTAGAAGGTGGTATCGGCTGATCAAGCCGGGTACTGAGAGAGGCATGAAGCGTAATAGCGTTGTACTGCCGTACAGTTTTGCCGCCGCCTGCGCTGCGATAGCTGCTGTCGCCGGCGCGTTATCGGTTGCCCAGCCTGCACGGGCGCAGGAATGTCCCGGCAAGCCGGACGCGCTCGGCACCAGCCGCGTGCTGGTGCTTGAACCCGGCGAACTGACGCAGGTTGGCGTGATGCAGTATCCGCAAAGCCTGCCGCTCGCGGATAAGGAAGTCGTTCTCACTTTCGACGACGGACCGCTGCCGCCGTATTCAAACAAGGTGCTCGATATCCTCGCCCAGCAATGCGTCAAGGCGACCTATTTCCTGATCGGCAAGATGGCGCAGGCGTACCCGAGTGTGGTGCGCCGGATTCATCAGGAAGGGCATACCATCGGCACGCACACCGAAGATCATCCGTTGCGGATGCAGAAGCTGCCGATCGACAAAATCCGCTGGGAGATCGACCAAGGCATCGCCGACGTCGGTGCCGCGCTCGGCGACCCCAACGAGCTGGCGCCGTTCATCCGCATTCCCGGCCTGTCGCGGTCGCCGGTCATCGAAGAGGAGGCCGCCGCGCGTTCGCTGGTCATCTTCAGTTCCGACACGGTCGCCGATGACTGGCATCGGCATATCAGGCCACGCGACATCGTTTCCCGGGCCATGAGCCGCCTGGAGAAACGCGGCAAAGGCATTCTGCTGCTGCACGATATTCACAAATCGACCGTCGCGGCGTTACCCGAACTCTTGAAGGAACTGAAAGAGAAGGGTTTCCGCGTCGTCCACGTGATACCTGGCGACGTCCCGGGGCGGATCCAAACGGTCGGCGATCCGCGATTGGCCGATCACACCATGCTGCCGGTGCCCGATGTCATGTCGTTCGCAACCGCGTATCTGCCAAAGCGCAGGATTGTTCTTGCCGACCGCTCAGCCGGCGCGAGGTATCTCGCGCGGGCGGCCGCGATCGAATGGCCGGAGCCGACCGGTCACACACTGCCGGCCGGCGCTATCGAACTGCCTGCACCGGATCTGCAGAATTTCGGTCTCACCGGCTTCGGCGCCGATGCCGCGCCGGCGGAGTAAGCCGATCTAGTCCGCAATGCGAGCCGTGCGCTTACGAATGCGGCGGCCCACCTGGCGGAGGCGCTGAACCGGGTGGCGGCGGATACGCACCGGGTGGAGGCGGATAGGCACCGGGCGGAGGCGGCGGCCCATATCCCGGCGCTCCGGGAGGCGGCAAATAACCTGGCGGCGGCGGATACGGTCCCGCATCCGGAAAGCATCTGCGGCCATATGGTCCCGGGTGCCACCCCGGCGGGCACGGCCTCGGCGGCGCACAAGAGCTCATCATCAGCGCTGCCAGAAGCAACGCGATCAAACCAGAAATGCGGACGTTCATGAAAGAGATTCCCCATCCCGTCGACCGCCGGTTACGACGCTATCGCGGCCAAATTGGGACGCGAAGACTGGCAGAAATGACACCGGCCAACACTCGGACGGATATCCTCAATGAAGTCTTACCGCACTTTCATCGTGGCGCGCGCGTCAACGCCAAAAGCCCCCCGAAGCCAACTTCGATGACCAAGTGGTGCGGTCGAGAGGACTCGAACCTCCACGGGTTGCCCCGCTAGCACCTCAAGCTAGTGCGTCTACCAATTCCGCCACGACCGCATGTGGGGTGAACGCCCCGTTAAATTGGTGCGTGGCGCCGATGTAACAGCAAGCTCTGGCGCGGACAAGGCCCAGACCCGCGACCGTTACAGCCGCCACGACCGGGCCATTTGCGGGCGAAGCAAGGCGGATATCGACGGCCGTCGGGCTAGACCGCGTCCGGCGTGCGCGGCAACAGTTCCTTGACCTCGACGGCGATCCGATTGCCGCTGACGATCACGGTCCCCTTCGCCACCGGCATGTTGTTGGCGAGGATGCGGACCTCGTCTTCCTCCGACGAGTTCGAGTTCGATAATGGCGCCACGGCCGAGCCGTAGCACCTGATGGATCGGCATTGAGGTTCTCCCCAATACCACCGCAATATCGATTGAGACGTTGTCGAGTGTCGCCAAGGTTCCCCGCGCGGCTTTTGTCGATGGCCGTTACTGCGCTATTCTTGAGCCCGGCATGGTTACGAGGTGGTTAACACGCGCAGCGATCTGAAGATTGGCGCTCTCCCAATTGCCGGCTCGCCGCCGGTCGAATGGAGCATGAGCAGCGGCGCGGTCGATTACGAGCGTGCTGTTGAGTTCATGGCGGCCCGTGCGGCGGCAATCGCGCGGGGTGAGGCGCGAGAACTGGTCTGGCTTGTCGAGCACCCGCCGCTATACACAGCCGGCACGTCGGCACAGCCGCAGGAACTGATCGAGGCGCGCTTTCCCGTTTACACGGCCGGCCGCGGCGGCCAGTTCACGTATCATGGGCCGGGCCAGCGGGTCGGCTACCTCATGCTCGATCTCAAGCGGCGCGCGCCCGACGTCCGCCGCTTCGTCGCGACCATCGAGGAATGGATCATCCGCACGCTTGCGGCTTTTGATGTGCGCGCCGAGCGCCGCGACGATCGTATCGGCGTGTGGGTGCGCCGCCCAGGCAAGCGCCAGGGCGCCGAGGACAAAATCGCCGCAATCGGCATCCGGGTGCAGCGCTGGGTAACGTTCCACGGATTTGCGCTCAACGTCGCGCCGGACCTGTCGCATTTCTCCGGCATCGTGCCCTGCGGGGTTTCCGATCCGCGATACGGCGTCACGTCGCTCGCCGATCTCGGTGTGCCGGTGTCGATGAGCGACGTCGATAACGTGCTGCGGGCCGAATTTGAAAAACTGTTTGGCGCGACGGCGGAAGCTCAAAAGTTTGCCAGCACGGAAAACAATTCGCCAGGGCGGCGGAGCGCCAAGTCTGTCGCACCAGCTTCGCGCTGATCGACGGCCTCAACCCGCGCGCCCGGTGGACCATCCCGGCACAGTTCAATCATTGTCAGGACGACTTCCTCCGGACCCGCCAGCACCGCCTCGACCGAGCCGTCGCGGCAGTTGCGTACCCAGCCCTCGACGCCGAGTTCGAGCGCGGTCAGTTCCGCCCAGGCACGATAGCCGATGCCCTGGACCCGGCCGCGGACGACGACCCGAAAGATCACGTCCATCCGTATTCCTTAAGGCTGCGCCAGGTCACTCCGCCCGGCCGCTTCGGCAAAAAGCGCCGCAAATATGCAATGTATGCTGGCGGCAATTGCCACTCCAGCGCCGCCGCGATCAAAAGCTCCATGTAGCCGGCCTTCGCCCGTCCGGCCGGCTGTTGCCGCGCAATATAGGTGAGCGCGCTGTAGCGACGGCTGGCGCGTTGAACCGGCAAAATCTTGGCTCGGTAGAGACCGCCGGCGACGTTCTCCCATGCATCGAGCCGCACCCGATCGCGGGGTTCGATCCGCCACAGCACGCCGTAGACAGTCCGCGCTTGCTTCGGCTCGATAGATGCATAGCCGTCTGCGGTAATTACGAACGCGTAATTCGCCAGAGACCCCACGCCAAGCGGCACCGCATTCGGCGCATGTGTCGCCATCACGTCGCGGTGCATATTCGACCCATAGGCGAAGTACAGGGTCACGCCGCACGGCCTTCCGCGCTTGGTCTGGTCGCCGCAAATAAAGTGACGCTGGCCGCGAGGATCAACGGCAGGAAAGCGAGCAGAAGCAAAATAGCCACCACCAGCGAAGCCAAATCGTAATGCGGTGAGCCGAGCAAAACCGCGACGACGGCAACGAGCAGGATCAAACCGAGCGCACTCGCGGTGTTTGCATCCGTCCCTTGTCCGGCAAGCGGGGAGTAGAATGAAACCGCGAGGATCAACAGAAGGATGATCGCCAGCCCGTAGAGGATGCTCGCGGCGACGGCAGGTGCAACGGAGCGGTCGGCGTCGCGGAGCCGCTTCGCATGCAAAACGTACCAGATCCAAATCAGCAGCGCCTGGGCCGCCGCAAACAGCCACGGTCCGCCGCGTGACATGACTGCCGGCATCGTCAGCAGGTGCGATGCCGCGCCGGCGGCATACACTGCGAAGGCGCCGAATAGAAAAGCCTGCGGCGAGAGCCGCCCAGACGGCGAAAAAAGAAAGCGTAGCGCTTCCATACAGGTGGGCCGTCATTGCGTTTACGCCATCGGCGCGCCCGCGCGGTTTCTAGGCGAATTCCATGATCACCGCGTCGACCGCGACGCTGTCGCCTGGCTTGACGGGTATCTTCTTGATAATGCCGTCGCGCTCAGCGCGCAGGATGTTCTCCATCTTCATCGCCTCGACGACAGCCAAGGTTTCACCCGCCTTGACCTCTTGGCCTTCCGCGACGGCGATCGAAACAACCAGGCCAGGCATCGGACAACGTACGGCCTTTTCGCTGCCGGAGAGTTTTTTTGCCGGCATCAAACGCGCGTAGCGCGCTTCGCGCTCGGTATAGACAAACGCTTTCACTTCAATGCCGCGGTAGGCGAGCTCGAAGCCGTTCGGGATCATCCGCACGTGCATGGCGACGGCCGCGCCATCGAGGGTGCCGCTCCAAACCGGCGTGCCGGGAAGCCAGTTCGAGGAAATAACATGCCGATTGCCATCCTCGAACAATACGACGATGGACCCACCTTCGTGGTCGACGTCGGCGTGAATCTCTTCGCCGCTCAGCCAGATTGCCCGGCGGCGTTCGCGGGTCATCGCGCTATTGAGCTGGCCGGAAATGCGGCGCTTGCGCTCGCCCAGAACATGGTCAATCGCCGCCGCGACACCGGCGACGGTACGCGCCACGGCGCCGGTCGGGGCGGTGCGCTCGAAACCGTGGGGAAATTCCTCGGCGATGAAGGCGGTGGAGAGCTTGCCGGCGCGCCAGCGCGGATGCTGCATGATCGCCGCGAGAAACGGAATGTTGTGGCGAATACCCTCGATGGTGAAGGCATCAAGCGCATCGGCCTGCGCGTCGATCGCTTCGACACGGGTCTTCGCATGCGTGACGAGCTTTGCGATCATCGGATCGTAATAGAGGGAGATTTCACCGCCTTCCGCTACTCCGGTGTCGTTTCGCACCGTCACGCCATCGTGCTCGCCTTCCGCCGGCGGGCGATACCGCACCAGGCGCCCGATTGACGGCGCGAAATTCCGGTACGGGTCCTCCGCATAGACGCGGCTCTCAACCGCCCAGCCGGAAAGCTTCACGTCGCTTTGTTTCAGCGCAAGCGGCTCGCCGGCAGCGACCCGGATCATCTGCTCGACCAGATCGATGCCGGTGACAAGTTCGGTCACCGGATGCTCGACCTGCAGCCGCGTGTTCATCTCCAAGAAGTAAAAGCTGCGATCCTGCCCGGCTACGAATTCCACTGTGCCGGCGCTGTCGTAGCCGACTGCGCTGGCGAGCGCGACGGCCTGCTCGCCCATCTTTGAACGCGTCTTGGCGTCAAGCAGCGGGCTCGGCGATTCCTCGATGACTTTCTGATTGCGGCGTTGGATCGAACATTCGCGCTCACCGAGATAGATGACGTTACCGTGCTTGTCGCCCAAAACCTGGATTTCGACATGGCGCGGATCGGTGATGAATTTCTCGATGAAAACACGATCATCGCCGAAGCTTGATTTCGCTTCAGAGCGGGCGCGGGCGAAGTTCTCGGCGACTTCCCCCTTGGTAAAGGCGATGCGCATGCCCTTGCCGCCGCCGCCGGCCGATGCCTTGATCATCACCGGATACCCAATCTGTTCGGCGATGGCGATCGCCTGGATATCGTCCTCGATCACGCCCAGATGACCCGGTACGGTGGAGACTTTGGCGCGGGCGGCAGCTTTTTTTGATTCGATCTTGTCGCCCATGGCGGCGATTGCCTTGGGGTTCGGCCCGATAAACACAACGCCCGCCTTGGCGAGCGCCTCGGGAAACGCCGCGCGCTCTGACAAAAAACCGTAGCCCGGATGTACCGCTTCGGCGCCGCTTTCCTTACAGGCAGCAACGATCCGGTCGATCAGAAGGTAGCTTTGCGCGGCGGGCGGCGGCCCGATTGGAATTGCCGCATCGGCCATCTCGACATGCAGCGCGTCGCGGTCGGCCTCGGAATAGACCGCAACGGTTGCAATCCCCATGCGGCGGGCGGTCTTGATGATCCGACAGGCGATCTCGCCGCGGTTGGCAATGAGGATTCGCTTGAACATTTCGGTTTTAAGACCCGCAAGCCGCCTGTTGGCTTTGCGGCGTTGTCGCGAAAATGTCAATGACCGCAGCCTGCTAGCAACAGCACCGTTCGCCTGCGACGCCCCCCGCTTAGGTGCTAACCTGTTGGAGGGATACCGTCCCAGTCTGAGTCATGAGTGCCAGTCACGCCCCCGTCATACGTTGTTCTCAAAGAATATGGTTTGCCGCTAATGGAATCTTCTTAATGCGCGGGTTGCCTGTCATTGTTGCAGCAATAGCTGCGATCCTCGCGGCATCGCCGGCTGCCGCGCAGGAGACGGCATCTGAACCCCACAACGTGGTTCTGTTTGTCGCCGACGGCCTGCGTTCCCGGATAGTCGATGATGCGACCGCCCCGACAATGGCGGCGATCGCACGCGAAGGGGTGAGCCTGCGTAACAGCCACTCGCTGTTTCCCACGTTGACGACAGCGAACGCGTCCGCCATGGCCACCGGCCACATGCTTGGCGACACTGGCGACTTTTCCAACACGATCTATACCGGCTTCGAAGTGCGGGTTGATGGCGGCGTGAGCCAAACGCCATTCCTGGAGAGCGACTCCGTGCTCGGCCAGCTCGACGAGAAATGGGGAAACTATCTCAATGAGCCCGCCATCCTGAAACTCGCCAGCGGCAAGGGCTACAGTACGGCGGCAATCGGCAAGCTCGGTCCGACGTTGATTTTCGATCATACGGATCGCGACGGCACGCCGACGATCATCATCGACGACTCGACGGGTAATCCGAACAAAGGCATCCCGCTGTCGGCTGAGATGATCGGCCTGCTTGAGGCTGCAAAGTTGGAGTTGAAATCTCCCCCGCGCAGCAACGGCACGATTCCAAATAGCTTGCAGCAGGATTATTTCACCGCGGTCACGACCCGGGTGGTCCTGCCGCTGTTCAAGAAGCGTGGCAAGCCGTTCGTTCTGGTGTTCTGGTCCCGTGACCCGGACGGAACGCAGCATCTGCAGCGCGACAGCCTGAATTCACTCACACCTGGCATCAACGGGCCAACGTCGCTGGCCGCCATCCGCAACGCCGACGACGATTTGGCGAAAATCCGCGCCGCTTTGGTCGAACTCAACCTCCTTGACACGACCAACATCATCACGGTCGCCGATCACGGCTTTTCCACGATCTCGAAGGAGAGCCATACGAGTTCGACGGTAAAGACAAGGATTGCCGACACACTGGAGGGCCAGTTGCCGTACGGCTTTCTGGCGCTCGATCTGGCAAAAGCGCTCAACTTACCGCTGCTCGACCCGGACAACGGTTACGCGGCGATCACGCCGGGCGAACGTCCTCTGAAAGGCAACGGTTTCATCGGCGGCGACAAGAGTAACCCGAAGGCGGTAGTGGCGGCCAATGGCGGGTCGGATCTCGTCTATCTGCCCGATGCCGACAAGGCGACCGCGAAGCAGATCGTCGATGCCTTGCTCACACAGGATTACGTTAGCGGCATCTTTGTCGGATCAAAACTCGGCAAGTTTCCGGGCACGCTCAGTCTGGACGATATAGCACTTGAGGACACCGCGGTGACCCCGCATCCGGCCATCGTGGTCAGTTTCCGATCGTTCGACACCGTGTGCGGAGAGCCGGTGCGTTGCGCGGCCGAGGTTGCCGATACCGGCCTCCAGCAAGGTCAGGGCATGCACGGTTCGTTCAGCCGCGCCGACACCTGGAATTTCATGGCCATGCAAGGGCCGGATTTCAAATCGCACTTCGTCGATCCGGCGCCGGCCAGCAATGCCGACGTCGGCCGGACGATCGCTCGTTTGATGCAGCTCGATGTCGGCGACGAAAAGGACAAGCTCGTGGGCCGCGTGCTTTCGGAAGCAATGTTGAATGGTCCGTTGCCGCAGGTGACCGGCTGCGTGATGTCATCAGAACCCGCCTTTAATGGGCTCGTTACGGTCCTGAATAGGCAGATAGTCGGCGAGACGCGCTATTTCGATGCGGCGGGTTTTCCGGGACGAACCGTTGGTCTATCCACCGCGCCGATTCCCTGCCCGGCGCACTGAATAGCAGAACTACATCTGGACGAGGCCGCGGCCGGCGCGCCGCCCCTCGGCAACGATCCAATCGAGAATGGCCAGGTCCGTCGCGTCGAATCCAGCGGGGAGACTCTTCACGTAATCGGCTGGATGCGCGACCACAATCTCCGAGTGCCCGATCACCTCGGTCAGGGTTTCAAGAGTTAGAAGGCCGTAATCCATCGAGAGCTTCATCATTGCCTCCCGCGCTTTATATTCGACGGCAGTGCGCACGCGCGGTTCCATCACACCCATCTTCGCCGCCGTCCTGGCTCGCGGTTTAGCGCACAAGATTTGCAATGCGAGCCGGGCCGCTAAAAGGCGACGGTAAGGCAAGTTCTGGGCACCCGATGTGATCCAGGTCACGTGGCAGTAGCTAATTGAGAGCCCAACAGGACCCCCTCAGCTCCCTCTAGCCCATCAGAAATTTCTTCCGTACCTATTGCCGCAACCAGTCAATTCTTCTTAGCTTTAAGGCGAATTCGAACATACAATCCTCAGTATAAGCCCTAGTATTGCCGCCACCTGAACGCTATGTGATGCGGGCAGTATTCAAAAAAGATCTCAAATCAGACCACGCGACGGAGGTTTCCATGGCCCTTGCAATCGGCGACACCGCCCCGGATTTCGAAGCCGAAACGACCGAAGGCAAAATCCATTTCCATGATTGGATCGGCAATAATTGGGTGGTGCTGTTCTCCCACCCGAAGGACTTTACCCCGGTCTGCACGACCGAGCTTGGCACCATGGCGCGGCTTAAGCCGGAGTTCGACAAGCGCGGCGTGAAGATCATCGGGCTGTCAGTCGACCCGGTCGATAACCATCAAAAGTGGGCTGCCGACATCAAAGACGTGGTCGGCTTTGCCCCGAACTATCCGATGATCGGCGACACCGATCTGAACGTGTCGAAGCTCTACGGCATGCTGCCGGCGAGCGCGGGCGGGACCTCGGACGGCCGTACTCCGGCCGATAACCAGACCGTGCGCAACGTGTTCATCATCGGACCCGATAAGAAGATCAAGCTCATACTGGTCTATCCGATGACTACGGGCCGCAATTTCGATGAGGTGCTCCGTGTGGTCAATTCGCTGCAGCTCACCGCCAAGCACCGCGTAGCGACGCCGGCGAACTGGAAACAGGGCGAAGACGTCATTCTCACCGGCGCCGTTACCAATGAAGAGGCGGAGAAACTTTATCCGCAGGGCTGGAAGACGCCGAAGCCCTATATCCGCATTGTGCCGGCGCCGCGGTAGTAACGGAGCGCAGCAAGTTGTGATCCAATAAAAGCGCGGCGGTTAGGCCGCGCTTTTGCTTTTCAGCAACGACCAGTTGGCGGATCGGCCTACGGCACCAAAACGACTTTGCCGATATTGCCGCGATCCTGAATGAAGTGATGCGCTTGCGGAGCTTCGCTGAAGCGGAAGCTCCGTGCGATCTTTGGCTTGATCGCGCCTTGCGCCCACAACTCCCATAAGCGATCCGCCCACGCGCGCTGCCGGTCAATTTCGCCCCACATATGGCCGAGATTGACGCCGAAGACGCCCTTGTTCGCGTTCATCAGCGACAATGGGTTGAATTGAACCCACGGCATCTGCACGACCGCGGACAGCATCGATAGCACATTGCGGTTCTTGCCGGTCGCCGCGGCGGACAGCCCGAACATGCCGAGGCGTCCCGTCGGCGCCAGCACGCGATAACCTTTCTTCCAGGAACTCGCCGCCGACCGCATCGAGAATAAGTTCAACGCCGCGGCCGTTGGTGATCTCGCGGGTGCGGGCTTCGAAATCTTCGGTTCGATAGTCGATGAGATCGTCCACGCCGAGCGCGCGCAGCTCGGCGTGCTTGCTGGCTGAAGCCGTGCCAATGACGCGGGCACCGATATGCTTGGCAATCTGCGTCGCAGCGATGCCGACGCCGCCGCCCGCGGAATGAACGAGCACAGTTTCGCCGGCTTTCAAGCCGCCCATCACCACAATGAGCTGCCACGCCGTGAAATAATTGACGGGGATGGCCGCGCCCTCCAATGCCGACATATTCGCAGGGCGGGCGAAGATCTGATTGGTCGGAACGCAGACCGTGTCCGCATACCCACCAAATCGCGTGACCGCCAGGACGTCGCGGCCGGCCCAATTGCCGTCTACGCCGGCACCCACCGCGTCGATGCGGCCGCTGACTTCGTAACCCGGCACCACCGGCATCGGCGGCAGGTCCGGGTAGATACCCAGGCGTCCCATGATGTCGGCAAAATTGACGCCAGTCGCTTCGACGCGAACGCGAACTTCGCCGGCTTTGGGCTCGGGATCGGGCGCCTCTTTGACTTCCAGCACCTCCGGCGGACCGGCCTTTGTGATCCAAATCTGCCGCATGTGTAGATCTCCGGCTTCGCACCGCTCTCTAATTACGTTTTAGATCGCGTTGATGCGAATCATGGCGACGTCGCGCCTAAGCTTTCGCTCTTTCCGCCGTCACCATCGATTGCAGGATCTGATCGGAAATGTCACGAACCGCCGCCGGCGAATGTGACAGGAACAGAGTATTGGTCTTGTCGCTTTCGCCGATGGATTTGATCGTGTCGAAATATTGCGTGGCCATGACGAGCTGCATGACCTCTGAGGTCGACGCATCTTCGACAACCTTCTTGAATTGGTCGATCGAACCCTGCAGTCCCGCAATAATCGCTTTCCTCTGATTGGCGATGCCCTGGCCCTGGAGCGCCTTACTCTCCGCCTCGGCTTCGGCCTTTTTGACCACCAGAATCTTCTCGGCCTCGCCACGCGCATTAGCCGCGACCTGCTCGCGTTGCGCGGCATTGATGTCGTTCATCGCCGATTTCACTTTCGCATCCGGAACGATGTCGGTGACGAGGACATTGACGATTTCAAATCCGAAGGCGGCCATGTCCGCGTCGAGCTCCTGTTTCACGGCGGTCGCAATGCCGGACTGGCTGGCGAAAACTTCGTCAAGCGTCATGCCGGGAACGTGACCAAGGATCACCTGTTCGACATACGACTGAATTTGCTCCATCGGATTAGCGAGCTTGTAGAACGCATCATAGATTTTTTCCGGCCGCACCCGGTTTTGCACGGAAATGGGAATCGTGACGAAGACGTTGTCCTTGGTCTTGGTCTCCATGGTCAGATCGATTTGATTGACGCGCAGGCTGATCTTGCCCGCAACCTTGTCGATAATCGGCCATTTCCAGTTCAGGCCAGGCTCGGCCACGCGGCGAAATTTTCCAAATCTGGTAATCACCGCCACCTGCGCGGTACTCACCGTGAAAAAGCTTCCAAGCACAACGACCAGCAGGAAGAAAATCACCAGAGCAAATATGACGAAGCCAATTGCATCCATTGCCGTATCTCCTTTTTGCCCGACGAACTGAGCTTAGCTCCTGCCCGTCCAAATTCGATGATAGATGATTACAGGGCGACTGCCCGCGCGCAGTGACCGCGAACACTTGTTTGCGTGCCGTTGGTATTGTTAATGGACAATGACAGCATCAATACATCGTCCGAACGACAACCACCGCAGAAGAGGAAACCCATGGACGTTCGCGCCGCCGTTGCGTTTAATGCCGGCAAGCCGCTCGAAGTCACCAATGTGAAGCTTGACGGCCCACGTGCCGGTGAAGTGCTGGTCGAGATCAAGGCGACCGGCATCTGCCACACCGACGAGTTCACCCTGTCGGGCGCCGATCCGGAGGGGCTATTTCCGGCGATCCTCGGTCACGAAGGCGCCGGCATCGTGGTCGACGTCGGCCCCGGAGTGAAGTCGGTGAAAAAAGGCGACCACGTTATTCCGCTGTACACACCGGAATGCAGGTCCTGCCCATCCTGCCTGTCGCGCAAAACCAATTTGTGTACCGCGATCCGCGCCACCCAAGGCCAGGGCGTCATGCCTGACGGCACTTCGCGCTTCTCGATCGACGGCAAAAAAGTTCATCACTACATGGGCTGCTCGACGTTCAGCAATTTCACGGTGCTGCCGGAGATCGCGGTAGCCAAAATCCGCGAGGACGCGCCGTTCGACAAGGTCTGCTACATCGGCTGCGGCGTGACCACCGGCATCGGCGCCGTGATCAATACCGCGAAAGTCGAGCCGGGATCGAAATGCATCGTCTTCGGCCTCGGCGGCATCGGACTGAACGTCATCCAGGGCCTGCGCCTCGTCGGCGCCGACATGATCATCGGCGTCGATCTCAACCCGGACAAAAAGGCCTGGGGCGAACGCTTCGGCATGACGCATTTCGTCAATCCGAAGGAAATCGGCGGCGATCTTGTCGCTCACCTCGTGAACATGACCAAGAGCGGCGCCGACCAGATCGGCGGCGCCGATTACACCTTCGAATGCATCGGCAATGTCAATCTGATGCGTGCGGCGCTGGAAAGCTGCCATCGCGGCTGGGGCGAGAGCATCATCATCGGCGTCGCCGGCTCGGGCCAGGAGATCGCCACGCGGCCGTTTCAGCTCGTGACCGGCCGGGTGTGGCGCGGCACCGCTTTCGGCGGCGCCCGCGGCCGCTCCGACGTGCCAAAAATCGTCGATTGGTACATGCAGGGGAAAATCGAAATCGACCCGATGATCACCCACACCATGCCGCTCAGCGACATCAACAAGGCGTTCGATCTGATGCACGAAGGCAAAAGCATCCGCAGCGTCGTGGTCTATTAGCCAGGGGGCAGCCGCCATGACGAGCCCATCCGATTTTCAAGCTCCGTTCGCCGCGTTTCTCGGCATCAAGCTTACCCACGTATCGCCGGAACGCGTCGAGGCCGAACTTGCCGTCCGCCACGAACTCGCAACCGTCCCGGATATTCTGCACGGCGGCGCGGTCATGGCGCTGGCCGACAATCTCGGCGGCGTCGCCACGGTGGTGAATTTGCCGAAGGGCGCCCGCACCGCGACGATCGAGAGCAAGACCAATTTCTTTGCCGCCATTCCGGTCGGCGAAACCGCGCGCGCCGAGTGCACGCCGCTGCATCGCGGCCGCACCACCATGGTGTGGCAGACCAAGATCACGCGCAATGACGGCAGGCTTTGCGCACTGGTGATCCAGACGCAGATCGTCATTCCGGCAGAGAAAACTTAAGCAATCAGCCGACCAATCGTTCCGAAGCGGCGCCGAGCCGTAAGCGCCAGTCGCGGATCGAGCCGTTGCTCCAGCGCCGCGTGGGCGTCACGCCAGACCGGAATGGCCGCTTGCAAGCGGCGCGCCCCCTCCTCGGTGAGCCACACCGCCCGGCGGCGCTGATCTTCATCAGCGATCGCGATCTCGACGAGGCCGGCAGTCTCCAGCGCCCGCAAATTTCGCGACAGCGTCGATTGATCGAGGCCGGTGCGCTCGGCGAGCGCTCCGAGCGTATCGTCTGGCGCGGCAGCGATCTGCGCCATCAACCCGAACTGGGTGATGCTGAACCCGCTTCCCTGCATGCGCTCTTCGAGGAAGTTGGTAATGCGCCGCGCCGCGAGCCGGCTTGCCCAGCAGGCGCACGCTGCCATCGCTGCGCGGGCATCGCTAACGAGGGTCTTCGGAGGGGCTTGCGGTCGTTTGGCCATGGTTGTATGTATGTACATCATTTGTATCTACAAGGAAATACTGCCATGCTCGCGGTATCCTCATTTAGCTATGGCCTCCCGAATCCGGCCGAGGTTGCCGGGATGACCGGACGGGAAATGCTGCAGGCCATGATCGATCGCAAAATTCCTGCCCCGCCGATCGCGCAGACGCTGAACTTTTGGATCGTCGAGGTTGGCGACGGTTACGCGTTGTTCGAAGCTGAGACCAAGCCGGATTTCCTCAACCCTCTTGGCACGGTGCATGGCGGCTGGGCGCTCACGCTGATCGATACGGTCACCGGCGTCGCCGGACATACTCTCCTTCCGGCCGGCGTCGGCTATGCGACGGTCGAGACCAAAGCCAATTTCACCCGCCCGATTAAACACGACACCGGCCGCGTCCGCGCCGAAGGACGTGTCGTTAGCCGTGGCCGGCAAATCATCTCCGCCGAAGGCCGGGTGCTCGATTCCGAAGGACGCGTCCTGGCCCACGGCACCTCCACCTTGATGGTGTTCGGCAACGGCAAGAACGACGAGCGGACGCCTGCTGCAAAATGAAAGCAAAACGGCCACGCAAACAGGCGCCGGGCGGCTTTCGTATCAAGCGCATCTACGAGCCGCCGGCGAAGGACGACGGGCTTCGCGTACTGGTCGACCGGCTGTGGCCGCGCGGCGTTGCCAAGGAAAAAGCGCGGATTGATCTGTGGCTCAAAGAGATTTCGCCGAGCGATGCGACTCCGCCGGCTGGTGCACGGCGACCCGACGAAATGGGATGAGTTCGTCGCGGCCTATCGCCGCGAGCTGGCGCAAGAGCCTGCCAAGACCGCCGCCGCCGACCTGCGCAAACAGGCGCAGAGCCGTCTGGTCACCTTGCTTTACGCCGCTCGCGACGAGAACCATAACAACGCGGTGGCGCTGAAAAACTGGCTTGAGCGTGCGGATTAAGTCGCCCGGCTGTCATAGCATCTGAAAGAACTTGACCTTTACGGCAGTGGGTTCGCGTTCCCCGGTGCAAACGACGATGCACCTGGTGATCCAGGCATAACGTGCAGCGCTCGTCTCAAAGAACGTCGCGCCGCGGAAATAGTAGCTCGAGGGATCGACCGGCTGACCAGCGGCGAGCGCCGCCATCACGTTGGCCGGACCATGGCGAAGCGCGTGATTGCGGACATAGATCAACGCTGCGTCGTCGGTGCGAAGCGTATAGCGCGCCTCCAACTCGGCAACGCCGTCGTCACGCAAAACCTGCCAGTCGGCGCCACCCGGCAACACCGTGCCGCGCAGCTGCGGACCTGAAAACTCTCCACCGGCGATCGGAACGATACGCCGCCCGCCTTTGCCCACATCGCCGAGGTCGAGCGGTGCATCGACCTTAACGTGGGCGGCAAAAACAAATTGAAGCTGCGGGAGAGCTTCCGCGTCCGCCATGCCCGTCCTCCCAAAGCGATTGATTATCGCGAGAAAGTGTTCCGATAATCGGTGCGACGCATGAGCGTCAAGATGCAAAGCTTGCCGGGGTTTTGCCATGCCAACGAGCCAGAATGTTTTGTTTCCCACCACAATTGCCGGCAGTTTGCCGAAACCGTCGTGGCTCGCCGAACCGAACAAGCTTTGGGCGCCGTGGCGTCTCCAGGGCGAGGAGTTGTTGGCAGCCAAGGACGACGCCACGCTGCTGGCGCTCAAATTGCAGGAAGATGCGGGCATCGACATCGTCGCCGACGGCGAGCAGGCGCGTCAGCATTTCGTCCACGGCTTTCTCGAAGCCGTCGAAGGCATCGACTTCGAGCGCCGCATCGAAATGGGCATCCGCAACGATCGCTACAAGGCGATGTGTCCGACCGTCACCGGCCCGCTGCGGCTGCGCTCGCGCGTTCACGCCCGCGAAGCGCGGCTTGCCCGCGCCCATACCCGCCGGAAATTGAAATTCACCCTGCCCGGCCCGATGACCATCGTCGATACCATCGCGGACGCTCACTACGGCGACCGCGTCAAGATGGCGATGGCGTTTGCGGCGCTGCTGAACGAAGAAGCGCGCGGCCTCGCTGCCGACGGCGTCGACGTGATCCAGTTCGACGAGCCGGCCTTCAATGTCTACATGGACGCGGCGGCCGGCTGGGGAATCGAAGCGCTGCATCGCGCCATCGAGGGCGTCGCCGCAACCAGCGCGGTGCATATCTGCTACGGGTACGGCATTCCCGCCAATATCGCCTGGAAAGCAACACTCGGCGGCGAATGGCGGCAGTACGAGAGATTTTTCCCGGCGCTCGCGCGGAGCCGGATCGATCAGGTTTCGGTCGAGTGCATCAACTCGCACGTGCCGCTGAGCGTGCTCAAACTGCTCGACGGCAAGGACGTCCTCATTGGCGCCATCGATGTCGCCACCGACGAAGTCGAAACGCCCGAACAGGTCGCCGCCATTATCACGCAGGTGGCCGACTACGTGCCGAAGGAAAAGATCATCCCCTGCACCAATTGCGGCATGGCGCCGATGCGGCGCGACATTGCGGTGAAGAAGCTCGAGGCGCTTGCAAAGGGCGCAGCGCTGGCGCGGGAGAAATTCGGCTAAGAGCCGTCAGCGGTCGCTGCGCGACAGGACGTCGATCAATTCGCCGACCTTCCTTCGCTGCTCGCCTTTGTTGCCCGAAGCAATAGCGTGCTCGACGCAATGAGCGACGTGATCGGCCAGAATCTCGTCCTCGGCGCGGCGCAGAGCGGCGCGCGCGGCCGACAGCTGGGTAACGATGTCGATGCAATAGCGGTCGTCCTCGACCATGCGCGCCAGCCCGCGCACCTGGCCCTCGATCCGCTTCAGGCGCTTGAGCACCGCTGTCTTGGCATCCGCCCGCATGACCGCTATATACCCCTACCGGGTATCCGTTTCAAGCGGGATTGTCGTGGAGCAATCAGTTCATTCGCATTGTAACTTAACCGCAACCGATCCGGTCTGCGGCATGAAAGTCGATCCGGCAAAAACTCCGCATCGCCATACGCACGGCGGACACGCCCACTACTTCTGCAGTGCCGGCTGCCGCAGCAAGTTCATCGCCGAACCCGGCAAATATCTGGACGCGTCATCGTTGAAGGCGGTTGCGCCGCCGGCGCCGGAACCCACGATTTATACCTGCCCGATGCACCCCGAAATCCGCCAGGCCGGTCCGGGCGCCTGCCCGATCTGCGGCATGGCGCTCGAACCTGAGACCGGCATTGCCGACGATGGTGACGGCGGCGGCGAACTCGCCGACATGACACGCCGGCTCTGGTTTTCCGCCATGCTGGCGCTGCCGGTCGTCGTACTGGAGATGGGCGCGCATTTGTTTGGATTTGTGCCGCTATCGCACACGGCGTCGGCACTGATGCAGCTCGTTTTTGCGACGCCGGTAGTGCTTTGGGGCGGCTGGCCGTTCTTCGTGCGTGGCGCCCAGTCGCTGCGCAGCCGCCATCTCAACATGTTCACGCTGATCGCGCTGGGTACGGGTGTCGCCTATGTCTACAGCGTCGTCGCCGCCCTCGCTCCGCAGCTCTTTCCTGCAGCCTTCCGCGACGCGCACGGCGGTGTGGCACTCTATTTCGAGGCCGCGGCCGTCATCACCGTGCTGGTGCTGCTCGGGCAGGTGCTCGAACTGCGCGCCCGCGCCTCGACTTCGAGCGCCATCCGCGCCCTCCTCGATCTTGCGCCCAAGACGGCGCGTCGAATCGCCGACGATGGCAGCGAGTCTGAAGCTTCACTTGCCGACGTTGTCGTCGGAGAGCGCCTGCGGGTGCGTCCTGGCGAAAAAGTCCCCGTCGACGGCACCATAGTCGACGGGCACTCGTCAATCGACGAAGCTATGGTCACTGGCGAATCCATGCCGGTCGTCAAAGCGGCGGGCGCGCACGTTATCGCCGGCACGCTCAATCAAACCGGCAGCTTCGTCATGCTGGCCGAAAAGGTCGGTCGCGACACGCTGCTGGCGCAAATCGTGCAGATGGTCGCTACCGCGCAACGCTCACGCGCGCCCATTGCGCGCCTCGCCGACCAAGTGGCGTCCTGGTTCGTGCCGCTGGTGATCGCGGCCGCGCTGCTGGCCTTCGCAGCCTGGTCGATCTTTGGACCCGAACCGGGTCTTACGTTCGGCCTCGTCGCTGCGGTCAGCGTCCTCATTATTGCCTGTCCTTGTGCGCTCGGCCTCGCCACGCCGATGTCAATCATGGTGGGCGTCGGACGCGGCGCCCGGGCGGGCATCCTGGTCAAGAGCGCGGAAGCGCTGGAGCGGATGGAGAAAGTCGACACCCTCGTGGTCGACAAGACCGGGACTTTGACCGAAGGCAGGCCCAAGGTCATCGCTGTCGTTCCTGCCAACGGCGGCAGTGCGGACGAAGTTCTGCGGCTAGCGGCGAGCGTCGAGCGCGCAAGCGAACATCCGCTGGCGACGGCTATCGTTGCTGCGGCGGCCGAGCGCGGTATCGCGCCCGCCGCCGTGGCCAATTTCAACTCGCCGACAGGCAAAGGCGCGGTCGGCACAGTCGACGGCCGTGAGGTTGCCCTCGGAAACGATAAGTTTCTCGTCGAACGCGGCGTCAGGGCGATTTCCCTCGCGCCTGATGCCGAGCGTTTGCGCCGCGACGGGGCGACCGTGATCTTTCTCGCAATTGACGGCGATTTCGCCGGCATTCTCGGCGTTGCCGACCCCATCAAGGGCAATGCGTCCGCGGCGCTGCAAGCGCTGCGCGGCGATGGTTTGCGCATCGTCATGCTGACCGGCGACAACCGGGCGACCGCGGAGGCGGTGGCGCGGAAGCTTACGATCGGCGAGATCGAGGCGGAGGTGTTGCCCAACGAAAAAAGCGGCGTGATCGACAAGCTGCGCCGCGAAGGCCGCACCGTCGCCATGGCCGGCGACGGTATCAACGATGCGCCGGCGCTCGCCGCTGCTGACGTCGGTATTGCCATGGGCACCGGCACCGACATCGCCATCGAAAGCGCCGGCATCACGCTGCTCAAGGGCGACCTCGCCGGCATCGTGCGAGCGCGGCATCTGTCTCGCGCCATCATGCGCAACATCCGGCAAAATTTGTTCTTCGCGTTCCTCTATAACGGCGCCGCCATTCCAATCGCAGCTGGCATTCTCTACCCGACCTTCGGCATTCTGCTATCGCCGATCATCGGCGCCGCGGCGATGGCGCTTTCCTCGGTGAGCGTGATCGCGAACGCCTTGCGGCTTCGCGCGGTCAAACTGTAAAGCTGGCCGCGCTCGATCTAGCCCCAGCTTCGGCGCACGCGAGCGCGGATATCGACCGGCGAGCGCACTGGCTTCGCTGCGGCGCCAGTTGCTGCCGCTCGCGGCCAGGCGCAGCACTCGAAATGCTCGAGCAGCGCGGCTGGAATGAATCGGGTACGTGACGCATACATGTGTCGGTCGCCGTTGCTGCGTTGCCCGTGCACGAAGAAACGTTGCGGCACGATCACGTGTAGATGATCACGTGCGCGGGTCATTGCGACATAGAGCAGCCGCCGCTCCTCCTCGATCTCCGCGCTGGTGCCGGTAGCAAGGTCCGAGGGCAGGCAGCCATCGACGGCATTCAAAATATGGACTGACTTCCACTCCTGGCCCTTGGCCGAATGAATGGTCGAAAGGATCAGATAATCCTCGTCGAGCAGCGGAGCGCCGGCCCGGTCGCTGGTCGCATCCGGCGGATCGAGCGTCAGCTCGGTCAAAAATCGCTCGCGGCTTGGATAGGTCGAGGCTATCTGGAGGAGCTGCAGCAGATCGGCCTCTCGCAGCACAGCATCGTCGTGGATGCGGTTGAGGTGCGGCTCGTACCAGCGGCGCACCAGGTCCAACTCGGCGGGCCAGCCCGCCGCACGGCCGCGGACCAGGCGAACCGCCTCGACAAAGGCGGACCAATGCTCGGCCGCCGCCGCCGGCGGCTTGATGTCGCCCAGGGCCGCCACCGCGTCGGCCTGCTCGGCAACACGCTCCAGAACCCCCGCCGCCGTAGCCGGTCCGGCGCCCGGCAGCAATTGCACAACGCGAAAGCCGGCGACGCGATCGCGCGGATTTTCCGCCCAGCGCAGGAATGCCAGCATGTCTTTGATGTGCGCGGCTTCCAAAAATTTCAGGCCGCCGAACTTCACGAATGGAACGTTGCGGCGGGTCAGTTCCACTTCGAGCGGCCCTGAGTGATGCGAGGCGCGGAACAAAACGGCTTGCGTTTTCAGCGCGAGGCCGTGTTCGCGGCTTTCCAGCACTTTCTCGACCACATAGAGCGCTTGATCGGCTTCGTCGCGCACGCTGATCAATTGCGGCCGCTCGACGGACTTTCGCTCCGACCACAGATTTTTGGTAAAGCGTTCCTCGGCTAATTCGATGACGGCGTTAGCGGCCGTCAAGATCGGCTGCGTCGAGCGATAATTTTGCTCAAGCAGCACCATTTCCGCCCGCGGGCTGAAGTGCCCGGGAAAGTCGAGGATGTTGCGCACGGTCGCCGCGCGAAACGAATAGATCGACTGGGCATCGTCGCCGACCACGGTCAAGCCGTTGCCATTGGGCCGCAGCGCCAGCAGCACAGACGCCTGCAGCCTGTTGGTGTCCTGATATTCGTCGACCAGCACGTGATCGAACCGCTCCGAGATTTCGCCGGCGATCGAAGGCTCCAGCATCATGTGCGCCCAGTACAGCAGGAGATCGTCGTAATCGAGCACATGCTGGCGCTGTTTGGTTTCGACGTATTGCGCAAACAGCGCCCGCAGCTCGTCCTGCCACATCGCGCACCATGGAAAATAGGAGCTGAGAACCTCGTCGAGTGGAAGCTCACCGTTCACGGCGCGTGAATAAATTGCCAGACAAGTGCCTTTGGTTGGAAAGCGCTTCTCGGTCTTTGAAAATCCAAGATCGTGACGCACGAGATTCATCAGATCAGCGGAATCCTCGCGATCATGGATAGTGAAGGCCGGTGCAAGACCGATCGTTTCGGCATATTCACGCAACAACCGCGCGCCGATAGCGTGAAATGTGCCGGCCCAGGCCAGGCTATCGCTTACAACTGCCCGCGCGCGGTTGAATTCAGCGAGAATCAAGTCGACGCGGCGGATCATTTCCGCCGCAGCGCGGCGTGAAAAAGTCAGAAGCATGATGCGCCGTGGATCGGCGCCCTGTTCGATCAGCCAAGCGACACGGTGCGCCAGCGTCGAGGTCTTGCCCGAACCCGCACCAGCAATAATGAGCAGCGGCCCGGCCTCGGTTAGCGGCAGACCGCCATGCTCGACGGCACGGCGCTGCTGCGGATTGAGTTTTTCCAGGCGCGCCGCCGACACGGGATCAATTGCCTTCGATTGGCTCGAGATTGCCTTGAGCCCGCGTCAGCGAATCACGCGGGCTCGACACCCGACTGAATCACAATTCGCGTTTTGTTCGCAATGGACTGTGGCAGTGCTGGCGCTTTCTACCTGCCAGCCCGGTGAGTTGCGGACGAATTGGCCGCACCTTCAGCACTCTGCCCTAGTTCTCCGGCAGCGGGATGAACTCCTTCTCGTCGCCGGGAATCAGCGCGAAACGGCCGGTCTTCCATTCCTGCTTCGCCTCCTCGATGCGCTCCTTGCGCGAGGAGACGAAATTCCACCACAGATAGCGCGGGCCTTCGAGCGCCGCTCCGCCAAGGAACATCAGCCGTGCCGGCTGTGTCGCCGTCACGGTAATGCGATCGCCGGGTCGAAATACCAAAAGCTGCGGCGCCGCGAACTTGTCGCCGGCGATATCGACTTCGCCCTCCGCCACATAGATGGCGCGCTCTTCGTGGTCGGCATCGAGCGGAGCGCTTGCGCCGGCACCGAGCAAGACTTCGGCATAGAACCACTCCGAGACCATGCCGACCGGCGACTTCTGTCCGAACGCCGAGCCGGCGATGACCCGAGCGCGCACGCCGTCATCCTCGACGGTCGGCAAGCTCGCGGCATCGAAGTGTTCGAACAGTGGTGCCATCTCCTCATGGTCTTGGGGCAGCGCGATCCAGCTCTGGATGCCGAACATGCCCCCGCCACCGGTGCGCATACTCGCCGGCGTCCGCTCGGAATGGGAGATGCCGCGGCCCGCGGTCATGAGATTCATCGACCCCGGCGTGATCTCGAGCGCGTTGCCTTCGCTGTCGCGATGCATAACGCGGCCGTCGAACAGGTAAGTGACGGTCGCCAGCCCGATGTGGGGATGCGGACGAACATCCATCCCCTTCCCGGCCATCAGCTGCACCGGACCCATCTGATCGAAGAAAATAAACGGGCCGATCATCTGCCGCTTGGCGTGGGGAAGCGCGCGACGCACGGAAAAACCGTCGCCAAGATCGCGCACCCGCGGAATGATGATCAGTTCGAGCGCATCGCACGAGTGCTTGTCGCCCAATGCCGGGTCTTTGTCGGGCATCCAGCTCATGGCTAATTCCCCAATTCGGCAAATCTAATGGCGACGTGCGCTGATGGCGCGCACGCCTTTAAGATCGCGCCGGCAAACTATGTATGATAGGCGAAATCGAATTGCCACGGTGCGCACCCGGTCACGCGGACGATCGATCTCTCAATGATTTCAGCACCCTCCCTGACCAGTGTCGGCCTCCTTCTGGGCCTAAGCTTGTTTCTCGGGCTGGCATTCGAGGATTTTTTCGCGCGTACCGACACCAAACGTCCAGGCGGCATCCGTACCTTTCCGATGCTGGCGTTCGCCGGCGGCGTGCTTTACCTGTTCGATCCCGACCATTTCATCCCCTTCACTGGCGGCCTCGTCGTGCTTGGCGGCTGGCTTGCGGTTTTCTACCAGCAACATGTCCGCGAGCGTGATGAGGAGGCCGAGCCGAATGTCGGGCTGGTTGTACCCGCCCTTAACGTTCACGCTTATCTGCTTGGCGCCATCGCCTTGGCGCTGCCGCCCTGGGTGGCAGTGACATTCACCGTAAGCGCTGTCCTCCTTCTCACCGGCCGCGAAAAACTGCACGCTCTGGCGCGCCGCGTCGAATTGAAGGAAATCGTCACCGCCGGCGAATTTTTGATTCTGACCGGGATCATTCTGCCGCTGTTGCCAAACGAGCCGGTCACCCCGCTGACGACGATCACGCCGCGCCAGGCGTGGCTCGCGCTCGTCGTCGTCTGCAGCCTGTCCTACGCCAGCTATCTGGCCCAACGCTACTGGACCGCGGCGGCGAACGGATTGTGGATGGCCGCCTTGGGCGGCGTTTACTCGTCGACAGCAACGACGGTCGTGCTGGCCCGTCAGGCGCAAACCGGATCCGTGATGCGACGAAATGCGCAGGCCGGGATCACGCTCGCCACCGCAATCATGTATCTCCGCATTCTCATCGTCGTCGCGGTTTTTAATACGACGCTGGCGCGAACTTTGGCGCTGCCGCTTTGCGGCCTTTCGCTCGTCGGGCTGTTGGTGTGCGCGTTGCAATACTGGCTGGCGCGCCCGGCGCAGGAAGACGCTAAGGCGCCACGGCCGGCTCTTCCACCATCCGGCGGCAATCCGCTCGAGCTCGGTCCGGCGGCTCTCTTTGCGTTTCTTTTTATCGCAGTGTCGTTGGTGTCGAATTGGGCGAAGGTGCAGTTCGGCGTGTCGGGAATCTACACGCTCGCAGCCATCGTCGGCGTGACGGATATCGATCCGTTCGTCCTTAATCTGGCACAAGGCGGGACATCGGGAATGTCGGAAACCGCGCTCGCCGCCGCGATTCTCATCGCAGCGTCATCCAACAATATTCTCAAAGCGCTTTATGCTGCCGTGTTCGCGGGTGGACGCGCAACGGCGGTAAGCGCGGCTGTGCTGGTGCTGCTCGCCGCCGCCGGCGTCGCCCTCGCTGTTGGCTTGGACAAGCTTTAGCCACCAATGACTTTTCGCAAGATCGTCTCCGCCTGATACAAGTAGCTGTACGCGATCAGCGGATGCTTTGGTCGCTTTCAAAGGTCGGCGGTTCGAGTGCGCATTTCTTTTCGGCCGCCGTTCGCCGCAAGACTTTCTCCTCACCTATCTGCTTCTCGTAATCGGGACGATACGAGATCGCTCCGATGACACTGCCACCGCCGCCTTCACTGGCTTTGGCCATGAGGTCGCGCAATTCCGTTTGCCGTGCGGTCAGGGCCTTCAGTCGCTCGACGAGATCCTTGCAGTGATAAGCTGAATAACGGCCAGGGTCGACGATGAACGGGCCAACGCCGTCGTTCAAAGAACAGCCGGCGCACGCGACGGCTAACAGGCCGCAGATCAATCCGAGCGCGCGCGGTCGAGCGCATCGGCCTGGCAACGGCCTGACAGCCGGCTTGCGATCTGGGTTAGGTGCGGACGCGCGACCGCCGTCCCTCGATGTCATCGAATCATCCAACACGCCGGAGCCGGTGTTTAGCAGTCACTCCAAGCCGCGTAAGTCCCCGGCCATCCGTTTGCAGCCTCCTGCGCCGCAAATAAGGCAACGTCGGACCGGCTTTTTCGTGAGAACGCAATTTCACGGCTGTCGCGACACAAATCCGCGGGACCGGGATTCGCATTCGCTGTTCCAAGCCGATGTGCCGATAAATTCGACCCTTTGCGTCGCGGCGATACGCGGTCGCCTGGCTGCGAAGTAGCCGGTTAATAGCGCGTTAAGTCAGTCTGGGGCGTTAACTTACGCGTCAAGATGTCCGTGTCCGCTGTGTGGCCCAAGAAGCATTGCATTCGACGGCGATTTCGCAGGGAATCTGCTGCTCTGCGGGTCCGACCGTAACCAGTTCTTTACGATGCTTTGTAACCTTGTTGGACGGTTGTCGCCATGCGGGCAATCGCCTGCTGAGCCATATTGGCGGCTGCGGGCGACAGGGACAACGATTAGCGAGCGGACAAAATGGCCGGCCCGTTCGACACCGATGCGTCGCCGCGATGGCGACGCCCGCGATTTGGCGTTGCCGCCCGGCTCCAGTCCGCATTCAGTTTCGTTGCCGGCCTGACTGCAATCTCGACAGTCGTCTCGCTGCTGTGCTTCTCGGCCGTCGAGACCGGGATCGACGATTTCGCGGCACGGCGTATGCCGGTGGTCGGCGAAGTCATTCAGCTTTCCGCACTCTCCGGGGAAATTTCGGCGGCCGCGGCGCGACTGATCAACGCCAGAACCGTGGCGGATCAAAAAAACCTCGCCGCGTTGATGGCACGCAAACACAGCGACATGGGAGAGACATTATGGCGCCTGCAAAAGCTCGACAGCAACAACCCGGCGATCGCCAAGCTGATCACGCTGTCGAAACGTCTTGATTCCAATCTCTCGGCTCTTGAGGACATTATAGGCGAGCGGACAAATCTGCGCATGGAGATCGCCGCGCAGGTTGAGACCCTGCACAAGACCAATGCAAAGCTCGCCGAGCAGCTGGCACAACTGCCGGAGTCACGTCCGGCCCTGGAAGTCTCCGCCAAGGCCCATCTCTTTGTCAGCTTGATCAGCGAAGCCTCGTTGTTAAACGAGCCGACTGAATTCAAGCACATCCAGGACCTTCTCAAAGCTGCGGCGGGCGGTCTGCGCGATTCGGTTGCGGCGCTGTCCAACGACGGCGTCACCAAGACTGCGGAACAACTTCTTCCGCTCGGCATCGGCGCCGAAAGTATTTTCGCGCATCACGCGCGAGAGACATTCGTCGGCGTACGAGCCGACGCCACCATCGATGAAAACGTCGCCATCCAGCGCGATCTCGATGCCACGGTCGCGAACCTTGTAACCACGGCGCAGGACGGCGTCGGTCGTGGTACCGCCACGTTGACCAAAACGCTCAATCGTAGCCGCATCGTGCTCTTGATCGTTGCGATCGCCAGCATCATTGCCGCCGTCGGCGTCGGCGTCCTTTATGTTCAGCGGCGGCTCGTTGAACGGCTGATATCGATCAGCAATGCGATGCGCCAGCTCGCCGCGGGCGACGTCGACAGCGCGCTGCCTTCGATCTCGACCCGCGATGAAATGGGCGAAATGTCACGGGCATTGCAGGTATTGCATGCCGGCGAGATGGAGCGGCGCAAGCTTATCGAACGTGAGCGGGCGGAGCAGATGACCCAACGCGTCCGGGCTTCGTCCATTGATAAGATCATCGACGACTTTCGCGCCGCCGTGAGCTCCGTCGTCACCACGTTGTCGACCAACGCTTCGGCGATGGAGACGACGGCGCGCGGACTTTCGGCCATCGCCAGCGAAGCCGACGCACAAGCCCGCGCGGTTTCGCTTTCGTCTGAGACAACCTCGAACAATGTGCGCACCGTGGCTGACGCGACTGAAGAACTCGGTGTTTCGATCCACGAGATCAATAAACAAGCCGGCCAAACGCGCGGGGTCGTCAACCGCGCAGCCGAGATCGCGCACTCGGCGCATGAACTCGGGGAGCAGCTGTCCGCAGGCTCAAATCGGATCGGTGACGTGGTCAAGCTCATTCGCGATGTCGCCGAGCAGACCAACCTCCTGGCGCTCAATGCCACAATTGAAGCGGCGCGCGCCGGACAGGCGGGCCGCGGCTTCGCCGTGGTTGCCAACGAGATCAAGCAACTCGCCAGCCAGACCGCAAAGGCCACAGAAGACATCACCGTGCAAATCGCCGGGATTCAGACCTCAACCACCGAAGCGGTCGACGTCATCCAATCAATCAACGTCATAACCGATGATATTGCCCGTTTCACCTCGGCAATCGCTGCGTCCGTGGAGCAGCAAAACAATGCTGCGCAAATGATCACGCGAAATGTCCAAGGGGCTGCCGCAGGCGTCACCCAGCTCGCCGGCAATATGACCGAAGTAACCAAGGCGATCGGCAACACTAACCGCTTCGCCTCGCAGGTGCTCGATGTCGCCCACGCGCTGTCGGCGCAAACCAGCACCATCGACAAGACCGTCGAGGATTTCTTGAAAAGGGTCACAGCGGTTTGAACGCAGCGGGACACCAATCGAAGGAGGCAAGTATGCCGATGCATCGAGCTTCACCTAGGGCGCGGCTGTTAGGGGCCGCAAAGAGCCGGCTTGGCGTAGCCGTTGCCGGCACGATGTGCGCGGTTGTTAGCGCGACGTTGGCGGTCGCTGTCATCACCAGTTTCCCGGCGGTCAGCCGAACCGCTGACGACGATACGCAGATCGCCAAGAGCCTGGCCACGCTGTTACGGGCCGGGCGCACCGTGATTTCGCGAAATCAGGACCGTATCAATGATCCGAATGTCGGCGACAAAGGCATTGATGCGAAAATGGTGCTGGCCGAAGCCAGCAAACTTTATCAGCAGACCGCCGAGATCGACCCTTCAGCAATCCCGCCGAACTCGCTGCAGGGCAAGCTTGTTCACATGCAGATGGATGCCATTGCCGAGGTCATGGACGTCCATCAGGCAACGATCAATCGCCAAGGCGTGGGGTTCAAGGGATTCATTCCCGCCGTGTTCGGGCGCCTGGTAAACGAGGCCTTCGGTCGCCGGGCAGCGGGCGTCGCCGAGATGAAAGTGACTGCACCGCCCAGGCTGATCCGCAACCCGAGGGTACGCCCCGACGAATGGGAGCTTGAGGCCATAAAGACGCGCCTGATGGCGTCGTCCTGGCCGAAGGATCAGCCCTATACTGCCACCGCCGTCAAGAACGGCGTCGAGGCGCAGCGTACGCTGTTTCCAGAATATTACGGCCGCAGCTGCCTTTCGTGCCACGGCTCCCCTGCGGGAGAAATCGACATTACCGGTTTCCCGAAAGAAGGCGCCAGCGAAGGTGACCTGGGCGGAATTATCAGCATCACGCTATATCGATAAGCGCACCGCATAATACTTGTTGGTTAGTCCGCTGATGCGATCTGAAAAGGCCGCTACGGGGATCACACGGGCGACGCCGGCCATGGACCCGAAAGCGCTTTAGCTCTCAGACGCGCCCTGATACCGTTCCCACGCTTTAACGTGCTCGGCGCTAGGCTTGCCCGAACGGCTTCGCATTTGCATCGAGGACGAGCACACCAAGGGAGACGTACATGGAGTTCGAACGCGCCAGCCTGGAGCGCGACGGTGCCGTCGCCGTGCTACGCATGAACCATCCTGACGTGCTCAACGCGGTATCGCCGGAGATGCTCAAGGGCATGACCGAAGCCCTCGACGCGTTGGCATCATCGAACGAGCATACCCGTTGCCTCGTGCTGACCGGCGTGGGCCGCGCGTTTTCGACCGGCGCCAACTTGCAAGGACGCGGCGACGACGGACTAGCGAAGCGCGGCGCCGGCCGGACGCTGGAGACCCTGTTCCATCCGTTCATTAGGCGGCTGCGCGATCTGCCGTATCCCGTCGTAACCGCGGTCAACGGACCCGCTGCCGGCGCCGGCATGAGCCTCGCGCTGATGGGCGATTTGATACTCTGCGCGCGCTCCGCCTATTTCCTGCAGGCGTTCCGGCGCATCGGCCTGGTGCCCGATTGCGGCTCGACGTGGCTCCTGCCGAGGCTGGTCGGACGGGCGCGCGCGATCGAGTTGTCGCTGCTTGGGGAACGCCTGCCAGCAGAAACGGCGCTGGCGTGGGGCCTGGTCAACCGCGTGTTCGATGACGAGGCGCTGATGAGCGAAGCGCTGCGTCTCGCCCACGAACTCGCCGCCGGCCCGACCGTCGCGCTCGGTCTCATCCGCCGGCTTTACTGGGACAGCCAGCAAAACTCTTTCGAACAGCAGCTCGACCTCGAGTGCCGCAGCCAGCGTCTCGCCGGTGCATCGGAGGATTTTCGCGAAGGCGTGAAGGCATTTTTGGAGAAGCGGCCGGCCAAATTCGCCGGCGTCTGACAAAGCGTATTCGCCGGAACCTGCACCAACCCTCTGGAATTATGTGACTGTATTGTTACAATTCCATGAGGGTTTGGTAACGCAGGTGGGAAAGCGATGCGACTTGACTGGCTTAGCTGGTCCAATCCAGTTGCGATCTGGTGGAGCTTTTTGATCCTCGTCAGCGCCGGCAACGTCGCGCTGCTGCTCGGGCTTATTGCGCGTGATCGCAAGAATAACGCTGCCTCGCGCGCCGGCCTCCTCGCTATCGAGCCCTTGCTGCTGCTGAGCGCTGCCTACGTCCTGGGCTGCGCGTTCCGTTCAATCCTCCCCCGCGCAGACGTTCAGCGAATCTGCCTGTTCGATACCTGGCTCTCGAGCGTCTTTGTCGGCAGGTCGGTCGCCACCGTCGCAGAAATCTGCTTCGTTGCGCAATGGGCCATTGTCTTGCGCGCGTTCGCCGAAGTCGCCAACGCCGAGAGCGCGCGAAATATCTCAAGGACAATCGTCCCGCTGGTCGTGCTGGCGGAAGCTTGTTCCTGGTACGCGGTGATCACCACCAATTACCTGGGCAACGTGCTGGAAAATTCGCTGTGGACGGTGATCTTCGTGCTCATTGCCATCGCGCTTTTGGACCTCGTCAGCCGCTATCGCGGTATGGTGCACTGGGCAATCGCGGCCGCTATTGCCGGCGTCACCGGCTATGTCGTTTTCATGTGCACGATCGACGTGCCGATGTATTTCGTCCGCTGGCAGACCGACTTGGCGAGCGGCCGAGAATTTTTCGGGCTGTTCTCAGGCCTGCACGACGTGGCCACCCGCTGGGTCGTGACTCACGATATTTCCCGCTGGAAAGACGAGATCGCGTGGATGTCGCTCTATTTCAGTGCCGCGGTATGGGCGAGCCTGTCGCTCGCCGGTTTCGGCCTGATAAAGCATCTGCTGCCGCGCTATCGGGTGAGCCGCCCGTTTCCGCAGCCGGTATCCCGGCCGCTCCCAATTCCGGTGCGCTCCTCTCAGCGGATCTCCTAAGGCGCTGGTCCGGTGGTCCGTCTCGGCGATACGCGCTGAAATAAATTGCTGATGGCTGCTCAGCCCAATTGTGCCGCCATGCTCATTGATGCGGAACCGCTGACACGATCTGCATCGTGCAGATGCGCTGAAATTTGGTGCCGTTGGAGAGCGAGATCGTCTGGATGACAGGCAATCCAGTGCTTCCGTACACGCTTAATCCGTTCTCACCTTTCCAACCCTTGAGCTCGACGCCGGAAATCGTAAAACTCACGCCGACATTTGGCCCAGCGGTAAAGGTTCCGCTGATGGTCCCGGCGCGAAGGCCGAAACTGCCATCTTCGGCTGGACCAACAGAATTGAAGACGAACCTCGCTTCATAAGCGTTCGCTGCAGGAAGGTGCATGCGAGGCCCGACACCGAACGACGCACTGTCAACGGACTGACCCACTTCCGTGATATTCCGCTTCGCGTCAGCGCTGCCCATCGCGTTAAACGTGGTCCGCCAGGCTACACCCGCATTGACCGGTTGCAACTTGGAATTAAACCCCATCGGCGAAGCAACACAGCTTCCGGAACTGGTGTAAGCGAACGTCGGCGTCTCGGCGTCGGCCCGGCTCACCAGCGCCCCGATTGCTAAGGTCAGTAGGCCAGAGCAAGCGGCGCGTCCCACTTCTACCTCCCTGAACCAGGCAATCGCCCGCACGAGCGCCGACAGGCCAAGCCTCAATTTCTTCCTTACCATCCGTCATTCATCGCGGTGGGGCAACCGCCCTACAAAACTCGATCAGCCTTCGCCACGGTCGACAAATTCGCCCGCCTCTATCTGGCTCCGGGCATGGGCCATCGCGCGGGCGGACCCGGGCCCAACGCATTCGGCGGCAAACGCGTTATCTCAATGCCGGTCAACCAAATCCGCCCGCACTCGATCCGGATCACGACCTGATCTCTGCGGCGGTCGCATGGGTCGAGCGGCCAAGCGCCCCATGCGATCATCGCCACCAAGTTCGTCGATGATGACCCGGCAAAGGGCATCGCCATGCAACGTCCGCTATGCCCCTATCCGGCAGTTGCGGCGTATACCGGCAAAGGCGATACCAACGACGCTGCGAATTTCTCCTGCGCTAAGCCTTGAGACAAGCCCGATGCATAATGGGCATTTGCAATTTCCTATTGATAGTGAGGCTGGCGCTTGTCGCGAAACGCGGCCAGACCTTCGGCGAGGTCCTTGCCGCTGATGTGATGGTTGTAGGCATCGATTTCCGCCCGATAGCCCTCGTGTGCGCCGTGGCCAACATTGGCCAACGCGAGCTGCTTGATCGTGGCGACCACTTCCGGGCTTTGGGCAGCGAACTGCGAAGCGATTTCCTTCGCGCGCGACAACAGCCGCTCCGCGGGAACGATCTCGTTGACCAGCCCCCAGGCGTACAGCTCCTCCGCCGACACCGGTCCGGCGCTGAAAAAAAGCTGATTGGCGCGATTGGGGGGTAGTTTTCGGAAGAGACGGACGGTCGCGCCTCCGGCTGGTACGACACCGTACTTGGCGTGACCGTCGCCGATCCGCGCGCCGGCGGCGGCCACTAGGACGTCGCAGCACAGAAGAAGCTCGAGGCCTCCGGCGACCGCGGTTCCATTCACCGCACCGATGACCGGCACACGTAAGCGCTCGAGCTTCGCGAACACACGCTGATTAAACGCTAACGTCTTGATCAGGTCCTGCGGATTGTCTTCAAGAAGTTTCTGAAATTCCAATAGATCACCGCCGGCGGAAAAGGCCTTGCCACGCCCCGTGACGACGACAGCGCGCACAGCCGGATCGGCGGCGAGGTCATCGAGCGCGCGATCGAGCGCGCGCATCAAGCCGGACGACATGGCGTTGAGCGCCTGAGGCCGATTTAAGGTTATGACTGCGAAGTTGCCCTCCTTCTCCACGAGGAGGTCGCCGGAGTCATCCTGCTCTAGGCCGCCATCGACCAGATAGGACTGTGGAAGCGGCGCGAGAGCTTGGGCAAGCTCACGCAGCTGCGCTGCATCGCCGCCGTGAACGACGATTTTCACGCGCGTATTCAATTTCTCATCTTGGCCCAAATCAATGTCCGCGGCGACGTTCTTGCCGAACAGCCGCTCGATTTCGAGCCGGACCTTTTCCTTGATGGCTAGATCCCGCAAGGTCGGCTTGAAAATCTTTCCGACGGCGGTGACCGGCAAGTGGTCGAGAATAACGACACGCTTCGGCTTCGCTGGCGGTTCCATGATGTTGCGTTCGAGATGCTGCTCGAGGGAGCCCGGATCGATCGCCTGCCCAGGCGCCGCGACAACGAACAGGATCGGCACCTCTCCGGCGTATTGGTCGGGCATGCCAACGGCCGAACTGATCTGTACGCCCGGAAAATCGTTGGCGACGTCCTCGATCGCCGCCGGATCGATATTGTGTCCGCTGCGCACGATCAGATCCTTGGCGCGCCCTGTCAAAATCAGCCGCTCGTCCTCGGTGAGGTAGCCGATGTCGCCGGTCATCAGCCAGCCATCGGCGGTCAGGACGTTGACGTTGTGTTGAGGATCGACGTAACCCGGAAACACTTGCGGCCCGCGAACCACGACCAAGCCGCTCGTGAGTTTGGGGCACTCGTGCATTTGCTCCGGATTTTGCAGGGAGACAATCTTGGTCGTCGCGTACGGAGCCCGAAAGCCGACGCTTCCCGCGAGCGGTTGGCCCCGACCGGGATTGAACGCGATGGCCGCCGCCGTCTCGGTCATGCCGTACGTTTCAAACAGCTTGATACCGGTCCGTTGCTGAAACCGCTCGCCGATCGCCTTCGGGAGCACCGAGCCGCCGGTGAGCGCCATCCGCACCGATGAAATATCGCTGTTGCCGATCGGAACTTCGGCCAGAGTAGCGATCGACGTGGGTACCCCGCTTACGATCGTCGCCCGATAGCGTTCAACGATGCCCCAATAGTTCTGAATGACTTTCGGATTTCTGAGGCTTTGTGCCGACGGAATAATGATATGCCCGCCGGCCGCAAGGATCGACAAGCCCGCCGTGATCGTGCCGCCGACATGGAACAGGGGGAAGCCATCGATCGCTGTGTCAAGCTCATCCAGTCCGTGAACCTGCGCGAAGCTCCAGGCCGCATGAATTTGATTGCCATGCGTCAGGCGGACGAGCTTCGGACGGCCGGTCGTCCCTCCGGTGTGGAACAGCGCGCACACGGTGTCGCGATCGGCGGCGAGCCGAAACTCAAGGGCGTCATGCTGAGCGGCAAGCGCCGCGTCGAAGCCGATCATCTTTCGGCCCGGATCGCTGTCGCCGCCAATCACCAAGACGAATCGCAGCGACGGCACGCGCTCGATGACGGCGTTGGCTTTCTGCCAAATCTCCGGATCGTCCGCTTGGGACGGGATCACCAGCACTTCGGCGTTCTCTGCGATCAGCAAATCGGCGACCGCGTCTGCGGTGAGCAGATAGTTGATCGTGCTGGCAACCCCAGCGACCTGGGCTCCGAGCAGCGCGACCTGCATCTGCGCCAGCGCGGGGCAGAGGAAGGCGACCGGACCACTGTCGCCGGTCACGCCGAGCGAGTGAAAGAGATTGGCGGCCTGCGATCATTTTGCCAAGCAGCTCCCGGTGCGAGAACTGAGCAGCGGCCTCTTCGAGGTCGCCCGTTTTCATCACGGTCAGCGCCGGTCGGTCCGGATGCAGCTGCGCGGTCGCCTCGAACAATTGATAGAGGTTGCGGGCAGGCACGAGCTCGTCGTAAGGCTGGCGCTCCAACGCCACGATATCTGCGATCGTCTTGACGATCGTGGTGTACCTCGTCGTCTTCGGCGGTCGCGTCATTGTCGTCATCGGTCCTTGTCTTGCCGCCAAGGTCAGTGGATCGCCGCATACATGATCTTCTCCTCAGTCGCTTCGAGCGCCGAGAATTCCTCGACCACCTTGCCCTGACGCGACACCAGTATCCGGTCGGAAAGGGCCATGATCTCCGGCAGGTAGGAGGAGACGACGACCACCGCCTTGCCCTCGTCGGCGAGGCGGTTAATGAGTTCGTGGATCTCGACGATGGCGCCGACGTCGACGCCACGCGTCGGCTCGTCGAAGATGATCAGGTCCGGCTCCTGCGCAAGCGACTTGGCGATGACGACCTTCTGCTGATTGCCGCCCGAGAGTTCGACCACTCTCGCATCGTCGCCGATAGCGCGGATCTTCAGCTTCTCGATCCAGTCTCTGCCGACCTTATTGGCCTCGCGCCTGGAAAGCAGTGCACGGCCGCTCGGAAACTTGGACATCAGGCCGAGATAGATATTGCGAGCAATCGACGTCGTCTCGAAAAAACCCTCGACCTTGCGATCCTCGGTCACATAAGCGATGCCGGCGCGCACCGCCGGCGCCGGCACGCGGAAGCGGACCGGCTTATCGCGCAGGAAGATCTCGCCGCCGTAGAAGAAATCGCGCTTGAGCACTCCCGCGACGATCTTGAACGTCTCGGTCCGGCCGGCGCCGACGAGCCCGAACACGCCGGTGATCTGGCCCGCGAACACCGAAAGCGAATTGTTCTTCACCATCGGCACCATCTTGAGGTTCTGCACCGTGAGCACGCACGCGCCGGCTTTCCGCACCGTCGTCTTGCGTACGCCGTAGAGCGTGTGGGAGAGATCGCGTCCGACCATCGCCTGGACGATGCGGGCGCGATCGAATTTCGACGCGTCATCGGTGACGATCTTCCTCCCATCGCGCAGGACGGTGATCCGGTCGGCCAACAACAGTGCCTCCTCGAGCGCGTGCGAGATGAACACGATCGAGACGCCGCGCTTTTTGAGGTCACGCACGAGGTCGAAGAAGTACTTCTTCTCCTCCGGCGTCAACGTCGCCGTCGGCTCGTCGAAGATGATCACCTTGGCTTTATGGAGCACGGCGCGCGCGATTTCGACCATCTGCTTTTTGGCCGCGCCAAGCGCGCCGACGGTCGTGGTCGGCGCGACGTCGAAGTTCAGCGACTGGAGGAATTGTTGCGCGGCGATATAGATGCCCCGCAAGCGATTGTAAAATCGCTCCTGGCCAAGGAAGAGGTTCTGCGCCACCGTCATCGTCGGCACGAGGCTGTTCTCCTGGAACACCATGGCGATGCCAAGATGACGCGCGTCCAGCGGCGATTTCGGCGAAACCTCGACACCGTCGATTGTCATTGTTCCCGACGTCAAAGCGACGACGCCCGCCATTACTTTGGTCAACGTCGACTTGCCCGCGCCGTTCTCTCCGACAAGCGCATGGATCTCGCCGCGCCTGAGATCGAAGTTGACGCCGTCGATCGCCGGGACACCGGCATAGAGCTTGGTCGCCTGATTGAGCGAGAGAAGTATGTCGCTGCTCATGCCCCGAGTTCCTTGTCGATCGAAGCGATGGGAAGCTTGAGGACCCGTCCCGGCCCTTTGGCAATCATGATCAGGTCGCCGTTGACTTCCATGGCGGATACGACGCCATGGTTTACGCCGTCGACGCGGCTGTGCAGCGAATAGAGCGGCACGCCGTCTGCGCCGAGGCGGATGACGAGGCCATAGGACCGCGGCGGCGCCCAGGGCTTGACGACCCCCATCGTCTTGATGTGCGCGCCCTGCATCGGCTCCTTGAACGAATCGCCTGAGCGCAAGCTCGGAACGATCCAATACCGGGGCTCGATCTCCGCCATCATACGCTTGCGAAAAGCCGGCTCGCGCAGCACGAATTCGACCAGCAGGCTGCGAGCTATGAAGGCCGTCAGCCAGTAGCCGCCCAACGACGCGGGCGAAAGGCGCGAGGGATAGACCGGCAAATGGGGAAGCGCGATGCTGCTTGATCCATCGCGCCGAACCTCGATAAGACGATGGCGCCAGCTCTCGCTGACCACTGCGCCGTCGTCGCTCGCGCAGCAGCCAAACGCGTAACCGAGGCCATTGGCGAGCGCTTTGCTCGCCCCTGTGGCTGGATCGAGCAAGAGGACCCGCCCGCTGCAACCGTGCTCCATGAGGTCCCATGCCCACTCGTCTACGCCGCGCGTCATGGAGCCGTCGGTCGCAATCAGCATGCCGTCGGGCGCGGGCGCGAGCGCATTGACCGCGCCCAATCCGGCGGTGAAAACCGCGCGCGGTTTCGCCGCCGACGGCTCTGGAAAAACGCGAACCTCCCGCCCTCCCAGCGCTACGGCGAGCTCG
The DNA here is from genome assembly GCA_963826945.1 of uncultured Alphaproteobacteria bacterium. Taxonomy (GTDB): domain Bacteria; phylum Pseudomonadota; class Alphaproteobacteria; order Rhizobiales; family Xanthobacteraceae; genus BOG-931. The sequence goes on from CAWGYY010000007.1 coordinate 346,112, forward strand.
CCGTGCGGGAGAGAGGCGAGCGCGGAGATCGGCTGGGCGAACACGCGAAGTTCTGTCGCCGACCTGCCCTCGAGCCGCAATAGCCTTGCCCCATCAGCCAAATAGATTGCATGGCCGTCGGTCGCGAGATCCTCGGGTGCGGCGCATTCGAGTAGAATTTCGGCCTGCTCGAGTTTCTGGTTCGGCTTGAGCGCGCCGTCAAATGAGGGCACTGCGATGGTGGCATCGCCGCGGCCGAGGAAGCGATTGGCGAACTCGCGAACCGCACCGATCACGAGAGCCGTCCCCAGCGCTTCTCGTATTGGACGAAATTGGGATCGGCGGCTTCGAGCTTATAGCGCCCAATGCGATTGTTGGAGATGCCGCCGAGATAGAGATAGCCGCGATGCTCTCGCATCGAGGTGATCATCGGGTGGTTGACGCCCTTGAGGTCCCAGTACAAGTCGAGGATCTCGCCCTGCTCGTTGAACTTCACCACGCAGCCGGTGTTGATATTGGGGAACAGCCATTCGTCGATCGGCACACGCTTGGCCATCCGCATGCGGAAGCCCGGCATGCGCCACGCCAGGTCGAGCGCAGGGCTGCGCATGCCGACCAGCGCAAGCCAGTAGTTGCCGTCGGAGGCTAGATTGATGTTGTCGGGATAGCCGGGGAGGTTATCCATGACGACTTCGACGCGGCCTTTCTTCGGTCCCTCGAACCAGTAGCGCTTGATCGAGCAGCCAAAGGTCTCGGCGAACAGGATCGACTGGCCGTCGCTGGCAACGCAAATGCCGTTCGGGAACTTGAGGCCGCGGAGCGCGGTGTGGGTCTTGCCGGTGTTGGTGTCGTAGCAGATGATCCGGCCGTTGCCGCGGGCCTCGAGCCCATCGACCGGCCACTCATCCATCTCGTAGCGGATTGTCGCCTCAGAGAAGAAGATCAGGCCATTGTCGGTGATGTCGAGGTCGTCGGCGAGCCGCAGACGGCTGTCGTCGTTGACCGAACTCAGGCTGCGGTTTGTCTCATCGGTCGCCTTCTCGACCTTCCCGTCCGGCGCGATGCGGTAGAGGCCCATGCCGCCAATGCAGATATAAAGATTGTCGCTGCGGTCGAAGGCCATGCCGAGTGGCTGGCCGCCGATATGAGCAAAGACTTCCATCCGCTGGTAGTCGGGCGCGAAGAAGCGGATAACGTCGCCGTGGCGAGAGCCGGCATAAAGGTTGTCGTTGCGGTCGAGGATGACGTCTTCGGGCGCCTCGATTCGGCCGAGACCGATGAGGTCGACGTTGCGCAGCCTGTCGTTCTGCTCGAACGGCCCGCCCTTGCCGATTTCGGTCGTCGGCGGGGGCGGCAGGTCGTGATAGGTCGGGCTGACGTAGACCTTGCTGATGATGCGCGTTCGGTTCTTCAGCCAGCGGATATCGATAATCGCGGCGATCAGAAGGATGCCGGCCAGCACGATACGATTGACGCCGCCGCGTGCGTTGAGCGTGGTGAGGCCATTGATTATCAGCAGCACGATCAGCGTTCCGACCAGCGATTTTGTGACCGAGCCCCTGCCGCCCCCAAGTGTGATCCCGCCGAGCACCGTGGCAGTCAGCACGATAATCTCGAGACCGACGCCGATGTCTCCGCCGACGGTGCCAAGGCGCGCAGCAAAGAAAAGCGCGCCGATGGACGTCAGCCCGCCGCTGGCAACGTAACAAAGTGCAATCGTGCGCCTGACCGGGATACCCGAATTATAGGCCGAGCGCCGCGAACCGCCTATGGCGGTGATGTGCCAGCCGGGACGCAAGCGGGTCAGGAAGATATGGCCGAAAATCGCCACCACAATGTAGAGCAGCGCAACACTCGGTATGCCGAATACCGTGCCGTTGCCAAGGAAATCCCAAGACGGAAAGTCGGGAAATGCGGCGGCGATGTCGTTCGAATAACCCTGGATCAGCAGGTCGTACGCCGAACGGTAGATGATCAGCGTGATCAGCGTCGTTATGAAGGCGCGCAGGCGCAGATAGCCGATCAGGATGCCGTTCACGGCTCCCAGCGACAACCCGCAGACAATGGTCGCAAGCGCGACCAGCGGCACCGGCCAGCCGAGCACGTCAAGGGTGAAGAGTGCGCAAAAGTCGGTTAGCGCGAACATTGAACCAACCGACAGATCGATACCGCCGACAATGACCACGAGGGCCATGCCAAGAGAGATGAATCCGATCTCGCAGGCCTGTCGCGCCGTGTCGGCAAGGCTCGACAACGAAAGGAAATTGTTGATCGATTGGCTGAGCCAGAAACCGACGATCAGCAGCACGAAAACCGGAATGGCGGTTTCGGTCCAGCGCTTTGAAAGTATTTCACCAAGCCAGTGATCGGGCCAGTAGCGGTAGCGCAGGCGGGTAATGGCTTCTCGCATCGGAAACGCGAACTCCGGACCGCCGGGGAAGCGAGCCAGCCGGGCGCGTTAGCCCGGCTGGCGTTGGGTCATTCGCCGGCCTCTTTCTTCAGATCGTCGAGGCTCCAGCACGATGCTGGTGAGTCGGCGTTCGCCTTGGTGATCGGGATCAGCGTCGTATATTCAGAACCCTTTACCGCGCCCGGCTTCGCGTCGGATGAGGACAGAAGCCATTTGATGGTGCCGGCCATCTGCGCGGCCTGGGTCGGCACGTCGTAGCTGATGTCGAGGTCGAAGGCGCCGCTCTTGACGAGATCGCACGCTCCCCTGTGTTCGCCGCCCCCGGACGTGGCAAGGAACACCTTGCCCGTCAGGCCGGCTTCTTTGACTGCTGCTGCCGTGCCGATGTCCATGCCATCCCAGAAACCGACGATGCCGCAAAGGTCGGGGTTCTGCTTGAGAACCGTCTGGGTTATCCCTTTGGCCTTTGCCGCGTCCCAATCAGCCGCTTGACTGGAGACGACGGTGATTTCGGGATGCTTGGCGAGGACGTTCGACACGCCTCTCAGCGTATAGGCGCTCGCAGCGGCCGACAGCGCGCCCTGCACGATGGCGATCTTATTCGACTTGCCTTTGCAGGCATTGACGACAGCCTCGGTGTCCCTTTCGCCGATCTCGATCCAGTTTGCCCCGACGAAAGCCGAACTGCGATAAGCCGAGCCCATATTGATCTGCACGACATAAATGCCTTCATCCTCGGCGCGCTTCAGCAGTTTGGCATATGTCTGCACGTCCGGATTATGGATCACCATCACGGCCGGCTTTTCAGAGACGAGCGAAGTGACGGCCTGTGCTCCCGCGTTGGTGTTCCAATTGGGATCGCGGAGCTCGAATTTTATCCCATAGGGCTTCAGCTCTTTCTTTAGGCCAGCCCACCAGCCTTCGGTGAGGTCGAAGCCCATCGCCACAGGCACAAACGCCACCGTCTTGCCCGCCAAGTCGTGGCGGAACTGCGCCTGGAAGGGCTCGTTGAGACCTTGTTCGGCGGCAAAAACGCCGCCGCTTGCCGCCGTCAACATACCTACGGCGGTAAGTCCTGCACGCATCCATTTCGAAAGCGAAGTCATGGTTTCCTCCCTTTGTAAGTCTACGATTGCTCTTGTTCAGATATCGCCTTGTTGGGCCGTCTCCTCATTACGCGGGTTGAGGAATGAGTCCGCGATAACCGCGGCAAGCAAAACGACGCCCTTTACCAGGTTCTGTGCGGCATAGGGCATGTTCATGATCGTCATGCCGTTAAGCATCGTACCGATCAACAACGTGCCCAGGATCACATTAATTATGCCGCCGCGACCGCCCGACAGGCCGATGCCACCGAGAACGACGACGAGAATGACATCGTAGATCAGCGTCGAATTGAAGATTCGGGTCGGCATGGAATTAACCGATGCCGCCAGCACCAGACCAGCAAAGCAGCCGATTAGCGCCGCCAGCACATATTGCAGCACGATGATCGGACGGGTCGGAATTCCAGTCACGCGGGCCGCAGAATAATTATCGCCGACCGCGTAAATGTAAGCACCCCAACGCGTGCGACGGAGCAAAAAAGCGACGACCACACAGGCGAGTGCGAACAAAATAATGGGCATCGGCACGCCGAGTACGCTGCCCTGTCCGAGTCGCTCGAAGCCCTTCATGCCGTCGCTCCACTGCACGACGTCCACCTGGAATAGAAATGCCTGGCCGAAGCCCGCAAGAAAAATGCCGGTGGCAAGTGTCGCGAAGAGTGAGGGCACCTCAGCGAAGGCGATCAGCCATCCATTGATCAGACCAAAGACGATCGCAATAGCAAAAGCCGTGACGATCGATCCGGTGAGCGAATGACCATTCTGCACCATTTGCAACACGAGGCCCGGCGGCACCGCGAGCGTAGCGATTAACGAGATGTCGATGCCGCCACCGATCACTACGATCGCCATGGCGAGGCCGAGAATGCCAAGCACCGCCACGTTCTGCAGCAGCGTCAACATGTTGTCGGCCGTGAGGAACCCCGGCAGCAGGACCGAGAACACGACAAACAGCACGGCGAATACGACGAGGACAATCTCCTGCTGTCCGACGCGAATGCGTCGTAGGCGCCCCGCGCGAAACATATTTGACGCTTCCTCCGCGGGATCGAGTGCGAACCCATGGCCGGCTTTTTGAACCGGTTTTTTCCCTACGTACGCCGGTCTAAGATCATGTGCTTGCTTTATAGTGCAGGGTTCTTGCACGTGAGCGCAATAGGGCACCCTATTGTGCGGCTTCGGAACTGCCGTATAGTATTGATCGGTCTGGAGTTTTGTTGCGAATGTCCCGGCCGGGGTTAAATCCGCTCGCGGGCTTGCCGCTCATTAGAAAGAGCCGTGCGGATATGGACTTGGTCTTCTCCACGGACTCGATTGAAAGAAATAAGCGCTATGCCGCGTGGCAGGGCGCCATCTGCGACGTCTACGTCCATGTCGACGTGAATTCCGAAAGGCGCTCTGACTATCGCGGCTTCATTCGTGAGGCGCGATTTGGCGCCGTCACCATGACGGATGTGCTGCTTTCTGAGCAAAAAATATCACGCCGGCAGCGGCATATCGCGGAGCTTGATAAGGATTGCTATTACGTCCAGTTTCTTCAGCGCGGCAAGATGAACGTGCTGCAGGCAGGCAAGACGCTCGTCACCAATGCCGGCACCGGCGCGATTTTTTGCGCAACCGAGTCATACGACCTGGAATGCGTCGGCGAGATCCGCTCGTTTTATCTGGAATTGCCGCGGAAGGCGTTCGCGGATCGCTTCCCTCATGATCGCATTCCCGTGGCGGCGACTGTGGGCACCAGCAGAGGGCTGGGCCGGATCGCCGCAGAATTTTGTTCGACGCTGGCGTCCGAAGGTTCCGCGCTGGATGCCGATGTGAGAGCACGGCTTGGTGACGAGTTGATGGACGTGATCGCTCTTGCGCTAGATGCCGGGCATGGGGATGAGCCGTCGGCGGACCACACCGTGCAGCAGGCCCGGCTTCGATCGGTGAAGGCGTGGATAGAGGACCATCTGACCGATCCGGATCTATCGCTGGAAAAAATTGCAAAGAACAACGGCATTTCGCTGAGGCATCTGCATTACCTCTTCAGATTAACTGACATGTCTGCGTCAGAATGGGTTTGGGACCGGCGCCTGCAACGCAGCTACGACGTTCTCACACGACCCGAACTCAATTATCTATCGGTGACAGAGGTCGCATACCGGCTGGGATTCAATAGCTCGTCACATTTCAGCACGACATTTCGCCGAAAGTTCGGGATCCGGCCGTCCGATGTTAGACGAAGGTGACGCCGCTCGAGACCAAACAGAGGTTGGCTCTGGGGGCGCCCTCCAGTTACTGGTGCGGACGGAGGGACTCGAACCCTCACAGCCTTACGGCCAAGGGATTTTAAGTCCCTTGCGTCTACCATTTCGCCACGTCCGCAGAGCGAAACCTTGAAAGCAGGTTCGCGCGGTCGCCCTTGTAGCACCGGGCGCGCGTGCACCGGAAGCGAGCACGATGGCCGGCGGCTCCCGTTATTGCTGCTTATTCCTGGCGGTTGTCGGCGCCGCCGGGCGAACATTGCCCCACGGATCACCGGATGAAGCCTTGTCGGGTATCTTCTTCATCGCCGCCCGGTAGGCTTCATCGGTGGCTTTTTGTTTTTCGATGTCGTCCTTCGTCAAAGTTTTTCTCGCGTTGAGCGGAATGCCCACTGTGTCCTGGGCAGCGGCAGCTCCCGTCATTAAACTGACGATGGCCGCCGCCTGGATGAGTTTCCGCAACATCTTCTGCTCCTACTGCTTGAAGACGTGCCCCCATAAGCTGTCCCAGTCGGCCCCCGAAATATCGGTGACGCGCCCGTCGTGCTCGAAGAATTTGTTCGGCACCTGGAACATGGCGAGCATCAGCCCGCCTTCAGGCGTCCAGGCGACATGCCGGCTGCCGGCTTCGCGCCAAACGAATTCGCCGGCGCCGACGCTGAGCCCGGCGACTGGGCCTTCCTTGTCGACGAGTTTGCCTTCGAGCATGTAAGTCTGCTCGATCTTGACGTGCTCATGGTCGGGCAACACCGCGCCGGGTGCAAGCCGCATCAGCGCGGTGACGAGCCCGGTCGCCTTGTCAAGTAAAAGCCCTTTCACTTCGCAGCCGGGGAAGCGTGTCTTTTTCCATTCCATCTCGGCCGGGCGCACGACGTGCGAATGGGTCTCGGCGGTGTCGTGGCCTGCTTTCGGCGTGATCGCATCCATCGGGCGTCTCCTACAATCCCGCTTCGTTGATCGGCGGCTGGAAGGCAAGACCGGTGTCCCAGGGAAAATAGATCCACGTATCCTGCGACACCTCGGTGATGAAAGTATCCACCAGTGGCCGGCCCATGGGCTTGGCATAGACGGTCGCGAGGTGGGCGCGCGGCACGATTTCGCGCACGACTTTTGCGGTCTTGCCGGTGTCGACCAGATCATCGACCAGCAGAACCCGCACCCCCTGCCCGCCGCCAAGGGCAACAATCGGGGCCGCCACGTTCTTGAGCACCTTCAAATCGCCCTGGTTGGTGCCGGTATAACTCGAGACGCATACCGTCTCGATCAGCTTGATGCCGAGCTCGCGCGCAACGATCGCCGCCGGCACCAGCCCGCCGCGGGTGATGCAGACGATGGCCTCAAATGGACCGGCGCCGCTTAATCGCCACGCAAGCGCCCGCGAATCGCGGTGAAACTGGTCCCACGACACCGGGAAGATTTTTGCGGGATCGCGCGGGATTGGATTGGCGGGCTGCTCTGCTTCGACCTGGGCCATCGAAGGTCCTTGCGGCGAGAGTGACGCGTTTTCAGCCGATATCAGACCAGGCGCACCGCTGGCAATCAGGGAATCTCGTACACGGTGGTTTGGTCGGCGATGCCGCGGAGCGCCGCACGCTGCATCGTCGGCTGCAGACCCGAGCTTTCCAGAATTTTCGCCGCGTTGGCGTCGTCGACCACCGACTTGGTGACGAAGATCGCGCGCGAGGACGCGAGCCCCTGCACGCGGGCGGCCATGTTTACGGTCTGGCCGAAATAATCCTGGCTGTTGTTGAGCGTGACCGCAAGGCATGGCCCTTCGTGAATGCCGATCTTGAGGATCAAGTCCTCATTGTTGCGTTCGGCATTGATGCGGGCCATTTCCTCGCGCATGCGCAACGCCGCCGCCAGCGCCCGGTCGGGCGTCTCGAAAGTCGCCATCACCGCATCGCCGATGGTCTTGACCACTGCGCCTGCCTCCGCCGCGACCACGTCGTAGAGAACATGGAAATGCTGGCGCACCAGATCGTAGGCGACGAGGTCGCCGACCCGCTCATAGAGCGCGGTCGAGCCTTTGAGATCCGTGAACAGAAAGGTGAGGCTCGTGATCTTGAGCCGCTGGTCCGTATCGAGGGTCTCGGTGCGATAGATGTCTCGGAAGGTCTGATTGGTCAGAAGACGCTTTGCCGTCAGGAACGGCCGGCGCTTGCCAAGCAGATGATGCAGGGAATCGGCGGCAATCCACAGCCCGGGCAACACCCGCCGGTTGGTGCGGTTCTCGAGTGAGAGCCGCAACGGACCCGGCCGCATCTCGATCGTGCCAACCGGTGCTTTTACATTGTTGAAAACCATCGTGAGCGTTTGCCGCTCGCGCGTCGCCTCACCCTTCACGTCAATGAACTGCGTACCGTGCGTCACCGGATCAAACAGGATGATAAACTCGCTGGGTAGCTGCACTGACAGCACCGCCTTCTCGCCAGGCGGCAACTCGATCGAGTCGACGGTAAACTCGGCGAGACTTTCCGCCAGCGTCTCGGGAAGATCGACACCCGAACACCAGAAAATCTGCCGGTAATATTCGACCTCCGATAATGTATCCGGACTATGCGCGGCAATGCGGCGCGTGCGCGGACTGACCGTAAAGGTCACTTCCACCATCTCATCGAGCGTCGGCTTGTAACCGGCGGCGCACAGTCCGCAGTCGTATTCGTCGCGGTTCACGGTCTTGAGCGTCGCACCCGCGTCAAGCACGCCGCCGCAGCCGGGGCAGAGCACGTTCCACGATAATTCGAACAGGCCGAGCCTCGCCGCATGGAGGAACGCGGCGATGGTCCGCTCTTCATCAAGGCCGCGCTTGCCGGCGAAACGCGAGCACATTGATGCGGCAAAGCTCGTGATCGGCCCCCTCGCGAACCAATTGCTCAATGGCGGCGGCACAATCAGGATCCGCCGATTGGCGCAATACACCAAAGAGGGCTTCGGTTTCGCTCATTCTGCGCGCTTCCTCGCACCGCATTGCGGCGAAGGGTAGGCTTCAGGTTGGGGCGCTGCAAGGCGAGCCGCCGTGATCGCCGCAGCGCCCGGCATCACGGTCACTTGAGCCGGGCCTTTTACCCGGAGCGCCGGCTGTCTGACGCCCTACCCGGCCGCAAGCTGCGCCTGCACCCGCTTGAGCATCGCCTCCACGGCGGCCTTGGCATCGGCGAGTTTTTGCGGGTCGCGCGAGCGCATCACGATGTGGGCGTTGGCGCGCCGGTCTTCATCGATAAAAGGATAAGAGCCGATGATGACGGCGGGATGCGCTTTCGCCACCGCGCCGAGTTCAGTGCCGATATCGCCTTCGCGGCAATCGGCGCGCACGGTATCCGACAACATCTTCACGCCGGTCTTCAGCTGCGGCGCCACATAGTCGAGCATCGCCTGCATGACTTGTGGAATGCCCGCCATGACGATGACGTTGTCGATCCGGAAACCCGGCGCGGCCGAGATTTTGTTGAGCACCAATTCCGCGCCTGCGGGCATCCGCGTCATACGCATACGCGCCTCGTTCATAGTGCCGCCCGTCTCGGCGAGACGTGCGCGCAGAATCTCGACCGCGCCGGGATGATAATCGATCGGTACGCCGAACGCCTTGGCGATCGCGTCAGCGGTAATGTCGTCGTGGGTCGGGCCGATGCCGCCGGTGGTGAAGACGTACGTGTAGCGCGCACGCAATGCGTTCAGTGCGGCGACGATCTCCGCCTCCTCGTCGGGCACGACGCGCACTTCCTTGAGATCGATGCCGATCGCGGTGAGAAACTCCGCGGTATAGCCGATGTTCCTGTCCTTGGTCCGGCCAGACAGTATCTCGTCACCGATGACAAGCAGAGCCGCCGTTATGATCGCGCTGTCGCTGTCAGTCATGCGGGTCGTCGAGCCGCTCATCGGCAAATCTCCACGCCTTCGCGTTTTCTGTAGCGCGGCGGCCCCGGCGGCTCAAGCATGGCGCTGTTTCGGACACGCTGATATGGTCGCGCAACGTCGGGGAGAGAAACATCATGGATTTTTCGATATCGGAGCGGCAAAAACTCTGGCGCGACCGGGTTGTCGCTTTCATGGAAGCCCATGTCTATCCGTCGGTCGAAACTTACGACCGTCAGGACCATGAAGGTGAACGCTGGAAGGTCATCCCGGTCCTCGAACAGCTGAAAGCCAAGGCCAAAGCCGAAGGGCTGTGGAATCTCTTCCTGCCGCCGTCCCCGACGCACGACGAAGGCGACTACCACGGGGCCGGATTGACGAACCTCGACTATGCGCTTTGCGCCGAGCAGATGGGCCGGGTGTCCTGGGCATCGGAGGTCTTTAATTGCTCCGCGCCCGATACCGGCAACATGGAAGTGCTGCATCGCTACGGATCGCCGGAGCAAAAGACCAAGTGGCTCAAGCCGCTGCTTGCCGGCGAAATCCGCTCGGCGTTTCTGATGACCGAACCGGCGGTGGCCTCGTCCGACGCCACCAATATCGAAACCTCGATTGTCCGCGACGGCGGCGACTATGTGATCAATGGCCGCAAATGGTGGTCATCGGGCGTCGGCGATCCGCGCTGCAAGATCGCGATCGTCATGGGAAAGACCGACCCGAGCCGCGCCCGGCACGAACAGCAGTCGCAAATCCTGGTTCCGCTCAATACACCCGGCGTCAAAGTGCTGCGCATGCTGCCGGTGTTCGGCTATGACGACGCGCCGCACGGACACGCCGAAGTCCAGCTCGATAATGTGCGGGTGCCGGCCGGCAATCTCCTCCTCGGCGAAGGCCGCGGTTTCGAGATCGCGCAAGGACGGCTCGGTCCGGGGCGGATACACCATTGCATGCGCACGATTGGGGCCGCTGAAGTCGCGCTGGAAAAGATGACCAAGCGGCTTTTGTCGCGCGTCGCCTTTGGCAAGAAACTCGCCGAGCAATCAGTGTGGGAGCAGCGCATTGCCGAAGCGCGCATCGACATCGAGATGACCCGCCTACTTTGTCTCAAGGCCGCCGACATCATGGACAAGCTTGGCAACAAGACCGCCCAACTCGAAATTGCCATGATCAAAGTTGCGGCGCCACGGATCGCGCTGCGCGTCATCGATGACGCGATCCAAGCGCACGGCGCCATGGGCGTTACAACCGACGCCGGCTTGGCGAAATCTTATGCCCATATCCGCACGCTTCGGCTTGCCGACGGGCCGGATGAAGTCCACTGCCGGGCAATCTCGCGGCTGGAAATGCGAAAATATACCAACACGCGGATCTGAGAGCGGCGCGGCCGCACCTGAGCTCCGCTCAGGCGATCGTAACACCGCCATCGACGACGATGGTCTGTCCGGTCATGAAGCTTCCGGCCTGTGACGCGAGCATGATCGCGGCGCCGGCAATTTCGTCCGGCTCGCCGATGCGGCGCAGCGGCGTCTGTTCGTTTCTGTGTTTCAGCATCTCCGGATTTTCCCAAAGCGCGCGCGCAAAATCGGTGCGGATCAGGCCCGGCGCGATGCAATTGATCCGCACGTTGTGCGGTCCGAGCTCGACGGCGAGATTGCGCGCCAGCTGCAAGTCCGCCGCCTTGGAGATGCAATAGGTGCCGATCACCGGGCTGCCGCGCAGGCCGCCGATCGAGGAGACAATGATGATCGCGCCGTCCTTGCGGGCGACCATCTGCGGCGCGACCATCGTGATCAGCCAGTGATTGGACACGATGTTGTTGTCGAGAATTTTGCGCAATTGCTCGTCGGAAATGGTGTGCATCGGCCCGTAATGCGGATTCGAGGCGGCGTTGCATACCAGCACGTGAATATCGCCGAACTGGCGCGTTGTTTCTGCGACCAGCCGCTGCAATTCCTCTTTCGACGAGATATTCGCCGCTATCGCCAGCGCCCGCTCCTCGCCGTACCTGGTATTGATTGCCGCCGCCACCTCGTTGCACGCGTCGAGCTTGCGCGAGGAAACCACGACCTTCGCCCCGTGCTCGGCCATCCGCTCGACAATGGCGCGCCCGATGCCGCGCGATGAGCCGGTGACGACCGCCACCTTTCCGCTGAGGTCGAATAGCAACACGGGCGTTCCTTCCTGTTCCATATGATGTATTTTGCGCTCCAGCTTATTGAGCGCAAAGCGACCCGGCAAGCTGAAGAGGAAACGACGATGAGCGCCATCAATGCCGTCACCGATCTGGCCCGTGAAGGCGACATCGCCGTCATCACTATCAACTCGCCTCCAGTCAACGCGCTTTCCGCCGACGTTCGCAACGGCCTTCGCGACGGCGTGCAGCAGGCGACGGCCGACGCCGCCGTCAAAGCCATTGTCATCATTTGCGCCGGCCGCACCTTCATTGCCGGCGCCGACATTTCGGAATTCGGCAAACCGGCCAAAGGTGCGACGTTGCCGGAACTGCAAGCGGCGCTTGAGGGCGGACCGAAGCCGGTGATTGCCGCGATCCACGGCACGGCGCTCGGCGGCGGGTTCGAAATGTCGCTGATGTGCCATTACCGCGTCGCGGTGCCGTCGGCGAAATTCGGCTTTCCCGAGATCAAGCTTGGCCTCATTCCGGGCGCCGGCGGCACGCAACGCCTGCCGCGCTTAAGCGGTATCGAGGCCGCACTCGAAGCTATTCTCTCAGGCACTCCATTTTCCGCCAAGCAGGCGCTGGAATGGGGCGTGGTCGATACGCTTGTCGAGGAAGGAAAATTGCGCGACGGGGCGCTCGCCTTCGCGCGCAAGGTGATCGATACGAAAATGCCGCTGCGCAGGATCCGCGACCTCAACGACAAGATCGAGGCGGCCCGCGGCCACCCGGAAATATTCGACAAAATCCGCCGCGAATATGCCCGCAAATATCGCGGTTTCGAGGCATGGCAGGTCGCGATCAGCGCGGTGCAGAACGCTATCGACCTTCCGTTCGACGAAGGCATGAAGCGCGAGCGTCAGGCCTTCCTTGACCTCATCCCCACGGCCCAATCGCAGGCGCAGCGTTACGTGTTCTTTGCCGAACGCAAGGTGTGGAAGATCGCCGACGTACCGGACGACACGCCGACTTTGTCGATCAATAAGGTTGGCGTCATCGGCGCCGGAACAATGGGCGGCGGTATCTCAATGAACTTCCTCAATGCCGGCGTTCCGGTGACCATTGTCGAGACCGCGCGGGCCGCGCTCGATCGCGGCGTCGCCACCATCCGCCGCAACTACGACAACACCGCCAAGAAGGGCCGGCTGACCGCGGCCGACGTCGAAACCCGCATGGGACTTCTTAACCCCGGCTTGAACCTCGACGCTCTCTCCGACTGCGATCTCATCATCGAGGCGGTGTTTGAGAATATGGACATCAAGAAAGACGTCTTTCGCAAACTCGACAAGATCGCCAAGCCGGGCGCGATTCTGGCTTCCAACACCTCCTACCTCAACATCGACGAGATTGCCTCGGTAACCAGCCGGCCGGACCATGTGCTCGGCATGCACTTCTTCTCGCCTGCCAACGTGATGCGGCTTCTCGAAGTCGTACGCGGCGCCAAGACCGCAAAGCCGGTAATTGCAACCGTCATGCAGCTGGCGCGGAAGATCGGAAAAATCGGGGTGCTCGTCGGTGTCTGCCACGGCTTTGTCGGCAACCGCATGCTGGCGCAGCGCCAGCGCGAGGCACAGAAGCTGATCCTCGAAGGCGTCATGCCCTGGGACGTCGATCGCGTGATATACGATTTCGGTCTGCCCATGGGCCCGTTTGCCATGAGCGATCTCGCCGGCCTCGACATCGGCTGGTCGAAGGAGACGAGCAAATCCTCGACCATTCGGGAGATCCTCTGCGAGATGGATCGGCGCGGACAAAAAACCGGCGCCGGATTCTACGACTACGACGAACAGCGCAATGCCAAGCCGTCACCTGTCGTCGAGAAGATCATCCTCGACTTCGCCGCCAAGAAGGGTATCAACCGGCGCAGCATCTCAAATCAGGAGATTCTGGAGCGCTGCATCTATCCAATGATCAACGAAGGCGCCAAGATCATCGAAGAGGGCAAAGCCCAGCGCGCCTCCGACATCGATATTGTCTGGATCAACGGCTATGGCTGGCCGGTCTATCGCGGCGGGCCGATGTTCTACGGCGACCTGATCGGCCCGGACAAAGTGCTGGCCAAGCTGAAAGAATTCGAGGGGACGATGGGGGCGGACTTCACCCCGTCCCCGCTGCTCGAAAGCCTCGCCGCCGAGAAGAAGCGTTTTCAGGATTTGTGAAATCGGGCGCGCCACTCGGTTGGTCATTTCGCCTAAAACGTAAGCACTGAGGATCGGGTAACCGCCGGCTTGGGCACGCTTGGCCCGTTCAAGTTGGCGCAAAGATTGCTAGAATTGGGCTACTGCCATTGATGCGGCAGGCATTTCCAGTTCGACTTCAGGCGGGCCGGGGCCATGTTCGACGAAATGAGGGGTAGCGAAGGCGCGGTCCGGCCGGCCTACGCCGAGCTATCGCGGTGGCTGGAGCAGATCGCGCCCGATACGCTCGATTTCCGCCGCCGTGAGGCCGAACTGTTCTTCCGCCGCATCGGCATCACGTTTGCGGTCTACGGCGACCCCGAGGCGCAGGAACGTCTCATACCCTTCGACGTCATCCCGCGCATCATCTCGGCGACAGAATGGGAGGTACTGCAACGCGGTCTCGAACAGCGCGTCAAAGCCATCAACGCTTACATTAAGGACGTCTACAGCCGCCGCGAAATCCTCAAAGCCGGAATCGTTCCCGAGGACCTGGTGTTTCAGAACCCGGTCTTTCGCCCGGAAATGAACGGGCAAAAAGTACCGCACGATATCTACGTACATGTCGCCGGCATCGACATCATTCGGGTCGACGCCGACGACTTCTATGTGCTCGAGGACAATGCGCGCACGCCGTCGGGCGTCTCCTACATGCTGGAGAACCGCGAGATCATGCTGCGGCTCTTCCCCGAACTGTTCTCCCGCTATCGGGTCGCACCGGTGGAGAATTACCCGGATGAGCTTCTGGCGACGCTGAAATCCATCGCACCGCCGACCGCTTCCGCCGAGCCAACCGTGGTGCTGCTCACCCCAGGCGTCTACAATTCCGCCTACTACGAGCATTCGTTCTTGGCCGACAAGCTCGGCGTCGAATTGGTCGAGGGCCGCGATCTCGTGGCCAAAGGCGACGTCATCTACATGCGCACGACCGAAGGTCTAAAGCGCGTGGACGTGATTTATCGCCGCATCGACGACGACTTTCTCGATCCGCTGGTATTCCGGCCTGACAGCGCGCTTGGGGTACCCGGCCTGATGTCTGCCTATCAGGCCGGCAACGTCACGCTCGCGAATGCGGTCGGGACCGGGATCGCCGATGATAAAGCGGTCTACAGTTACATGCCGGACATCGTGAAGTTCTATCTGGGCGAGGAGCCGCTCCTGAAAAACGTGCCGACCTGGCGCTGCCGGGAGAGCGACCATCTCGCCTATGTACTCGACCATCTCGAAGAACTCGTGGTGAAGGAAGTGCACGGCTCCGGCGGCTACGGGATGCTGATCGGTCCGAAGGCTGCCAAGGTCACAATCGACGCGTTTCGCGCCAAGCTGAAGTCTGACCCAAAGAATTTCATCGCGCAGCCGACACTCGCGCTGTCGACCTGCCCCACCTGCGTCGAAGAAGGTATAGCGCCGCGCCACGTCGACCTGCGGCCGTTCGTGCTGTCGGGCAGCGACCGCGTCCGTATCGTGCCTGGCGGACTGACGCGGGTTGCGCTGAAGAAGGGCTCGCTTGTCGTCAACTCCAGCCAGGGCGGCGGCACCAAGGATACCTGGGTATTGGACGGATAAACGCAAAAGATGCTCTCGCGCACGGCCGATAACCTGTACTGGCTCGCCCGCTACGTTGAGCGCGCGGAATATCTGGCGCGCATCCTCGAGACCACCTACCGGCTCACGGCGCTGCCGCTCTCCTATGTCGGCACCTCGAACGAGTGGGAGTCGGCGGTCGCTACAGCCGGCTGCGCCAGCGCCTTCTTCGCGGCCTATTCCGAGGCGAACGAAGAGACCGTCACCGAGTTTTTGGCGTTCTCGACCAGCAATCCATCCTCGATCCGCAACTGCATCGAGACGGCGCGGCTGAACGCTCGCTCCGTCCGCACCGCGCTCACGATCGAGATGTGGGACACGATCAACAGCGCCTGGCTTGAGCTCAAGAAGTGGGGCAATGGTCCGCGGTCGCGCGAGGAGTTCGCGCGCTTCCTACGCTGGGTGCAGGAATCATCGCTCCGGTTCGACGGATCGGCTTATCGCACCATGCTGCGCAACGATGCCTACTGGTTCTCCCGCCTCGGCGTCTATATCGAACGCGCCGACAACACCGCGCGCATCCTCGACGTCAAGTACCACTTGCTGCTTCCGGCCCATGAACAAGTCGGCGGCCCGCTCGACTACCATCAATGGGCCTCGATCCTGCGCTCGGTGTCGGCGCTCACCGCGTATCATTGGGTTTACCGCCAGAACGTTAAGCCGTGGCTGGTCGCCGACCTGCTTATGCTTAAGGATGAGATGCCGCGATCGCTGGCGAGCTGCTATGAGAATCTTGTGCAAAATCTCGACCGCATCGCCCACGCCTACGGTCGCCAGGGCAATGCCCAGCGCCAGGCCCGCGCTGTGCGGGCGCGGCTGCAAAACAGCCGCATCGAAGAGATTTTCCAAACCGGACTGCACGAGTTCATCGACAATTTTGTCGAGGACAACAATCAGCTCGGAACGGCCATCGCCCAGCAATATCTGATGTAAGCGGCTAGCAGACAGCGGACGATAGAGGACAGACGGCTATCGGTCGTCTATCATCCGTCCGTTGTCATCCGTCATCCGCCGGCCGTTATGCGCCTCCACATCGCCCACAGCATCGTCCGTCGCTATGATCCGCCCGCCGCTGGCGCAATCCAGATACTGCGGCTCACGCCGCGCAACCATGAGGGTCAGTACGTCATCGGCTGGCGCATTGATATTTCCGCCGACGCGCGGCTCAACGCGCATGAGGATGCCTTTGGCAACCTGACCCACGTTTTCACCGCCGATGGTCCGCTCGAGACATTGAGCATCAGGGTCGACGGTGAGGTCGAAACGCAGAATACCGATGGCGTGGTTCGCGGTACCGTCGAACGATTTCCACCAAGCCTGTTCCTGCGCGACACAGCGTTGACGCAGGCAGACGAACGCATCAGCGAGTTTGCCGGCGAAACCGGCCCGGCCAGCGGCGGCGATGTGCTGGCTCACCTCCACGCGCTCATGCACCGGCTGCACGAAGAGCTGCCGCATGACAACGACGGACCGCAGGAAGCCGCGACAGCAGTCGAAGTATTCGCGCGCAAGCGCGGCATTGCCCGCGACCTGACGCATATCTTCATCGGCGCGGCGCACAGCCTTGCGATCCCGGCGCGGTATATCTCCGGTTATTTCTGTACTGAGGACGCCGTCGAGCAACACGCCGGCCATGCCTGGGCGGAGGCCTTCGTGCCCGGCCTCGGTTGGGTCGGCTTCGACCCGGTAAACTGCGTTTGCCCGACCGAGGCGTACGTTCGCGTTGCCGTCGGTCTCGATGCTCTCGGCGCGGTGCCGGTGCGCGGTACCCGCTATGGCGCGGGCGACGAGAAGCTCGCGGTCGCGATCAAAGTCGATCAGTGAGCGAGGTAAGCGGGGAAGGCCGAGGCGGCATGGCGTAAGCGGACCGCTGCCAGTATAAAGAGCGCGTTGCGGGAGCCGGTAAATCGATGACTTATTGCTGCGGCATTCTGGTGCGTGAAGGCTTAGTGATGTTCGGCGATACCCGCACCAATGCCGGCGTCGACAACATCGCCACCTTCCGCAAGCTTCACATCTTCAAGGACCCCGGAAAGCGCATCATGGCGATCGCTTCCGCCGGAAATCTTTCGATCAGCCAGTCGGTGGTCAGCATTCTCACCGAAGGCTACGACAATCCCGATACCGGCGAGCACGAAACGCTGATGAACGCTCCGAGCATGTTCCAGGCGGCGCAGCGCGTCGGACATGTAATCCGCACAATTCACGCTACCGAAGGCAAGGCGCTGGAGTCGTCGGATGTATCGTTCGACGTTTCGTTTCTGTTCGGCGGCCAGATCGCCGACGAAAGGATGCGGCTGTTTATGATCTATTCCGCCGGCAACTTCATCGAGAGCACCACCGATACGCCCTATCTGCAGATCGGCGAACACAAATACGGCAAGCCGGTGCTCGATCGAGCAATATTCTACGGCATGGACCTTTACGATGCGCTCAAGGTCGGGCTGGTTTCCATCAACTCGACTATGCGCTCGAATCTGAGCGTCGGCATGCCAATCGATCTCCTGGTGGTGCGGCGCGACACCTGCGACGCCGAGCTGATCTACCGGATCGAACCGGGGGAACCCTACTTCACGGATCTGCGCGAACGCTGGTCGGCCGCGTTGCGCGCCGCCCATATTGCAATCCCGCGCCCGCCTTACACCAACAGGCGATGATCGCGCGCTAAGTCGTGTGCCAGCTTTCCAAAAGTTTCGGTGCAACCCGCCAAGAATTACCGTAGCTTCGCTGCGTTACACCGGCGAATTTACCCGGCGTTAACTTCCACAACGATTTCGACGCTGCCCGGGGAGCCAGCGCTTTTCGCGCGGCTAATGCAAGCGAATTGCAATCATTTTCGCTGTATGTTCCGCGGTGAAAAGAAACACCGCAAAGGGTAACAGCGTGAGTGCTTCGGCGCAGCCGGACATCGCCGAGGACAGCAAGCGGCCGCGTGCGGACCAGATCCGGCGGCGGCTCGTCCTGCCAATCGGCGTGCTGGTCGCGGTCGCGATCATCTGCGTCATTGTCGCGGTCCTGACCTCGGCACGACGGGCCGACGAAGTTTCGCTCAATCGGGACCAGGAACTGATCCAGCAGGCGATCGCCGATCGCGGTGCGGAGGTTCTGCGCGAACTTGAAAGCGTCGCCGCGACCGAGCGCGCCGCCGAGGCCATCCGCCACACTTATGATCCGCAATGGGTGGAGCGCCGGGTCGGCAATTGGCTGGAAAGTTATTTCGATGACGATCTCGTCGCCGTCGTCGACGCTGCCGACCAGGTCGAATACTCCCGTTCGCGATCCGCCGCTGCGCCCGGCGCGATCAAGTGGCAGGTAGAGCTTGCGGCCATGCTTGATCTGTTGCGCGGGCGGACCGGCGCAGCGTTAAGTCACGCCGTTCCCGTCGTCACCGCGGATACAACACGGCCGAGCCGGTTCGCCGCTCTTATCCAGCGCTTCACCGAGCGGCCCGCGATCGTGGCGGCTGTCGCCGTCGGCTCCGACGGCGATTTCGCCGCCGGCAACACCGGCGCGCCGATCGTCGTCGCCGTCAAATACATCGATGACGCCATGTTGCGGGAGATCGGCAGCCGGCTGCAACTTACCGGGCTGCATCAGCTCGACGATCAAGCCCGCGCCGGAGACACGTCGATCGTCGCCATTACCGATCCGGGAGGTAGCCCGGTCGCACGCTTTACCTGGAAACCGGCCATGCCCGGCGGCCAGATTGTGAGCCGCGTGCTGCCGTTTATGGTCGTGGCGCTTGCCGGCTTCGCCGCGTTGCTCTGCCTTATGATATACCACATGCGGCGCACCGTGGAGAAAATTACCGCCGGCGAAACCCAACTGCGTCACCTCGCCTTGCATGATCCGGTCTGCGGGTTGCCGAACCGCATTTATTTCGGCGAGCGGCTCGAGAGCGTCATCGACGAAGTGCGTCGCGGCGGCCCTTCGGCCGCCGTCTTCTTCATCGACCTCGACCACTTCAAAGATGTCAACGACACGCTCGGGCATCACATCGGCGACGCGCTCATTCTTGACGTCACCAAGCGCTTGAGCCGGGTAATGCGCGATGACGATCTGGTCGCCCGTCTCGGCGGCGACGAGTTCGCCATCCTCACCACCTGCAACTCCAATTCGTATTCGCTGCAGGCGATCGCCGGGCGAATCCTGACCGCGGTCTGCGCGCCGTATTTGATCAGCGGCCACAACATCGTCATCGGCGCTTCGATCGGTATTGCGGTGATCGACCGCCGCGCCAAGGACGCCGGCGACATCCTGCGCTACGCCGACATGGCGCTCTACCGTGCCAAGAACGAAGGCCGCAATCGCGCCTTCATCTACGACGCGGCGATGGATGCCGACCTGTCGCAGCGCAAGCTGCTGGAAGGCGATCTGTTGTACGCGATCAAGAACGACGGCCTTAATGCCGCCTACCAGCCGATCGTCAACGCCAGCGGCGACAAAATGGTTGGCGTCGAAGCGTTGGCGCGCTGGACCCATCCGACCATAGGCGTCATTTCGCCCTCCGAGTTCATTCCAATCGCCGAGCACTCCGGCCTGATTGTCGAGCTCGGCGAGTGGATGCTGCGCCGCGCCTGCCTCGACGGCAGGCAGTGGCCGGGGTTGACCGTCGCCGTCAATGTCTCGCCGCTGCAGTTCCGCCGTTCGGACTTCGTTGATGTGGTCGAACGCATCCTCAAGGAAACCGATTTCGATCCGAGCCGTCTGGAACTGGAGCTCACCGAGAGCACGCTGCTCGGCAACCTTGAAACCTCGGAGCTGTCGATGCTCCGCCTGAAAGCAATCGGCGTGCGGTTTGCGCTCGACGATTTCGGCACCGGTTATTCGAGCCTGCAATATTTGCGGCGTTTCCCGTTCGACAAGCTCAAGATCAACTCGAGCTTTGTGCGCAGCATCGAGACCGCGCCGGACGCGGCCGCCATCGTCCACGCCGTCGTCAGCCTCGGCCGCGGCCTTGGCATGAAGGTGACTGCCGAGGGCGTCGAGAGCGCAGAACAGCATTTGTTCCTGCGCGCTGCCGGCGTGCACTCGATGCAGGGCTTCCGCTTCGGCAGGCCCGGCCCGGCCGCGGATATTGCCACGCGGCTCGCTGCACCCGACGACCACCGCTTCGCCAGTCCGGACCAGGAAATCGCGCTCGCGAGTTGAGGTAAGGCAAACTCGATCATCGCGCACGCACCATCGCCGTTGCTACCGGCGCAGTCTCGCCCTCCTCCAGCACTTCCAAACAAGTCATGAATTCGGCGAACCTCTGCGCGCCGAGCTTGGCGCGATAGCGCGACTGAATTTCGACTTTGACGGCGTTGGCATCCGCCAAAACGCGCTGACCTCTGCGCGTGAAATAGATCACTTTGCCGCGGTGATCGTCCGGATTGGTTCGGCGCTCGACAATTCCGTCGGCCACCAGTTCATCGACGAATTGCTGCACTGCCTGTTTGGTCACACCCATCCGGCTCTGCAGAGCGGATTGCGCGGTGCCATGGCGGTCCAAATGCGGCAGTACATTCGACCGCGCTTCGGCGAACCAGCGGTGGCCCCGCGCCGCCATTGCCGCGTCGAACTCCGCCTTCCATGCCCGCGACAGCCGCCAGATCCGCCATCCGACGTGGTCGATCAAGTCTGCCGCGTTATCGTCAAGTCGCTTGACCATATCGCCATGCCATGAAATGATAGACAAGTTACTTGACTATATGGACCGCGCGCCGATCCGGCAAGCCGCGCGCTTCAAAGGAGAGATCAATGCCCCATATTCCTTCATCGGACGCTAAAGTCTTCAAGATTCCCGGAACGACCGGAACGACCTTCACCGTGCTGGCCGCCCCCAGCCGCGGATCGCGCGAGAACGCCGTCTGGCGAGTCACGCTCGATCCGGGCACACCCGCGAAAGTCCATCAGTTGACCCGCGAGGAGATTCTGATCGCCACCACGGGCAGCGCGACTGCATCGCTAAATGGCAGCGAAATCAGTTTCAATGCCGGCGATGCTCTGGTCGTGCCCCCCTTCGCCAACTTCAGCCTCGCTAATCCGCACCAGACGGCCTTTGAGGCGATCGCCGTATTGCCGGTGGGAGCACGGGCAATGATTGAAGGCGGCGAACCCTTCGCGCCGCCGTGGAGCGTCTAAGTCCGGAACGTCATAACGACCAGGCAGCGCAAGTGCTGCGCCCGAAGCAAATCGAACTGCACCCGGGAGGGTGACCCGATTGCATTGCGGCGGCACGTTGGCCACTCTACTTCCGCAATAAACCGGATGGAGGCGCCGATGGCTGCGCAAAAGATCGCACTGGTGACCGGGGCAGGCAGCGGCGTCGGCAGAAGCGCGGCGCTTGCGCTTTCCCGCGAGGGCTACGCGGTGGCGCTTGCCGGCCGCCGCGCCGACAAGCTTGAGGCGGTGGCGAAGGAGGCGAACGGCACGACGCTCGTGGTGCCAACCGATGTGCGCGAGCCAGCCGCCATCCTGGCACTGTTCGCCAAAGTCAAACAAACCTTCGGCCGGCTCGATCTGTTGTTCAACAACGCCGGCGTCAGCATGCGCGGCATGCCGCTGGAAGACATCCCGCTTGAACGGTGGCTCTCCATCGTCGCCACCAATCTCACCGGCCCGTTCGTCTGCACCCAGGAAGCCATCAAGATCATGAAAGCGCAGGATCCGCGCGGCGGCCGCATCATCAACAACGGCTCGATCTCGGCGCACACGCCGCGGCCGGGCACCGCCGCCTACACCGCGACCAAACACGCGATCACCGGGTTGACCAAACAGACGTCGCTCGACTGCCGCGCCTACGACATCTGCTGCGGCCAGATCGACATCGGCAACGCCGCAACCCCGCTCACCGAAAAGATGGCCGAGGGCATGCTGCAGGCCGACGGCAGCACCAGGCCGGAAGCGCGCATGAACGTCGACGACGTCGGCCGCGCCGTGGTCTACATGGCAAGCCTGCCGCTCGATGCCAACGTGCTGTTCATGACGGTGATGGCCAACAAGATGCCGTTCGTCGGCCGGGGCTAGGGCATGACCCCGCGCATGCTTGACGGCTGGCATGAGTTCTACGGCCTCTTGGGCACGGCGGCCGCGGCTTTGGTGGCGCTGCTGTTCGTCGCCGCTTCGATCGGCGCCGGCTATCTCAGCGCCGAACGCCGCAGCGCGACGCGCACCTTCACCAGCCCGATCGTGTTTCATTACACCTACGTGCTGTTTTTGAGCCTCGCGGCTTTGGTCCCGATCAATACCGATCATTCGCTCGCGGCGCTCATCGGCGTCAGCGCCGCGATCGCGCTGGTCTATTCGTTTTTCATCCTCGCCGGCGTGCTGCGCAGTGGCATTCGCGATCTCGACGACCGCCTCGCTTATGGCGCAACGCCGATCGCGGCGTATCTCGCTGCGCTCGCGGCATCGGTTTTCATCTTCGAGCGCTCCGAAGTGGGCCCGCCGCTATTGGCCGGCGCGCTGGTTCTTTTGCTGCTGGTCAATATCCGCAACGCCTGGGACCTGACCGTATTTTTCGCGCAGCGGCGCACCGACAACCCTTTGCCGCCGCCTGCAGCACCCACGACAGCACCTAATACGACAGCACCTAATCAGCCGCCGTCACCTTGATCTTCGTACCGGCCTTCACCTTCGCGAGCGTCTTCACGTCGCCGAGCGCTTTCGCCCAGATATTGCAGGGGCTCGCGAGCCGGGTCTCGTCACCCTGCGAGATCGGCGTGCGGCCAAAGCCGATGGCGATCGCGTGGCCCTCGGGCCAGTAGGCGATCTCGCCGGGCGTGACGACCGCGCGGGCGTCCTTCTCGCGCGCGACCTTCACCGGGATTTCGAAGTAAACCTCCTCCCCCCAAGTCAGCGCCGAGGCCGCAATCGGCAGCGCCGCCGCAATCGCTTTCGCCGTCGGCGTATCGAGCAGTTCGGCGTCAAGCGTGATCGCGCCGAAATCAAATCGGATGCGCATGGTGTCCTCTTTTATCCTGCCCCGCGAAGCGGGGAAGGGGGACCGCGCTGCGCAGCAGCGCGGTGGAAGGGGCGTCGGCCATGTCGCTAGCTCAAGCGCTGCATGCCCCCTCCACCGCGCAAACGCGCGGTCCCCCTCCCCCGCTTCGTTTCACTACGCGGGGGCGGATAAGCGAACCCGTTCCCGCGACGCGCTCCGCGCCCGAGGCTTGCGAAAATGTTGGGTGGGTTAGCCGTGAAGCGGCGTAGCCCACCATGCTGAGCGGTGGGTTTCGCTTCGCTCTACCCACCCTACAAAGCTACGACGCGAAAGAAAAAAGGAAGCGGAACGCCGACAGACGTGTGTAGCTAACCTCCGCGCCTTACGGGCGCGGCGCGCACCCTTGTCTCTTTCCCCTCTCCCGCGTGCGGGGGAGGGTAGGGAGGGGGCACGCTCGCCTATCGGCGTTCCACCACGGCTCTTACCGTCAGGGCTTTCGGCCCTTGGGCGCAGCTCCAGGCCAGGCTTCCATGGGACGCGGCAGGACGTTCGATCCTGAACGGTCGCTCCAACCGGGGAGCAAAGACCTCGCGTTCTTACGCGGGCGTTACCCGCGCCCGCCTGTCCCAGTCCAGGGAACGCACCTCCCGGACCGGTCGTAGTGCCGGTCAGCATGATGCCCGAAGCTGCCCGGGTGCGGAGTGTATCGTTCCGCGCGCGGGCACCGCACTCGCTCCGCATTCGGGAGTACCCTCGGCCGAAGGCGTCCTTCACTGAGCGAGATTCGAAGGCTGCCTTGTAACTGAAATGCGGACGCGCGTCAAGGGCCTATCGTCCTGCCATCAGTGACGACGCCCGGGCGACGGCATAAGACAAGCTGTGTGCGGTCTCCCGACGTAGTTCTTTTCTTCGCGAATTGCATCATCTGCATCGCCGTTCCGCTTTTGCTCTGATCGTTGCCGAACTGGCGCGGCACAATATCCGACGCAACGGGCCATTAACGAAAGTGGAGCCGCCTACCCAATTACCCATGGGCGCGGGACAGGAAACTCCGAAATCGTCAGACCGCGCGGTATTGAGATTGACGGTAAGTCGACAGCTCGACTGCAATATTGCCGGGCTTCATGGCGCGAAAAATCTTATTGACCAAATCAACACCACGACAGAACTGCGCCGCGCGCGGAATGCTGTTTGCGCAAGCAACTTCCCTGCCGAGCGCGCGTTTATCGCGCGGCAAGCTTAAGGACGGCAAGTTATCTGTCGCTTCGCCAAGTGCAAGCTCGTGAGACTGGGTGGCAAAATTTTGCCTAGAGAGGCAGCTATCCGCCTCTCCTACAGCCGATGGCGCCGATACTCAAAAAGCGCAACGAATGATCATAAACTGCAAGGTTCGTTCGATAGCGCGATTGAAAACCTTTCCAGCGCCATTAGTTTTACGTAGCTGATTCATTCCGATTGGGGCGCGCGCTGATGGACCCGGCAACAGGCCATAGGCCTTTGGATTCCTTTCCAGTCATCCAGTCTCGCAATATCGACGAAATCCGACAGGCGTTCATCCGATCTTACGATGCCCGCCGTCTCAATTTGCCTCGCCAAGCCAGAAGCTTTGAATTCCGCCTTAACCACTGGCAATCAGAGAATGTTGCATTACTCTACCTCAGCGGGGCCCCGTTTGAATTGGAATTTCCTACTAAGAATTTTTTCAGACAGGCTTTTGTTCGGGGTGGCGCCGATATCAAGTTTGATGGGATCGAGAGGCAAGTAACGAACGAGCAAAGCTGCGTACTGCCACCTGAGGCATCAGTTTCAGCCGCTTATCGCCCCGGCTTCGAACATTTCGGACTGAGAATAAAAGCTGATTCTCTGCTGAGCAAACTATCGGCACTCATCGGCGCAACTCCTTTACGAAATTTGCAGTTTGACCAGACGACGCGCGCTGACGATGCAGCAATCGGTAACATTCGACGCATGATGATGTTTCTTGCGCTCGAATTGAATTCGACGACGCCGGCTCTAGCGATCGCGGAGCTTGAGCAGGCACTAATTGTGTCATTTATCTGCAACAATAGACACAATTACAGTGCCCTGCTCGATGATCCCGCGCGTCCAACAGCGAGCTGGCAGGTGCGCCGCGCCGCGGAATACATCGAAGCTCATTGGAATCAACCAATAACAATCGAAGAACTCGCACGAGCTACGTCAGCCAGTGCGCGCAGCATCTTTCATCAATTCAAAAAGGACCGTGGACAGTCGCCAATGGCATTCGTAAAACAGGTGCGTCTCCGGCATGCGAGAGACATGCTCACGCGGAAAGATCAAAATCCTTCAGTAACAGCAACCGCCTTTGCCTGTGGTTTCAACAATTTGGGCCATTTTGCGCGGGACTACTTCAAACGTTTTGGTGAGCGGCCGTCAGATACAGTCAGGCACAGCAAAAGGTAATTTAAATTCACGTTATTGAAGTGGCGCCTGCCTGAGCAGACACTTTGGAGGCAATTGCTTCGGCTCCGGTGCATGAAAAATGCCCTGGCGGGGGGGTGGGATCGCCAGGGCGCGCCAAAGCCAAATTTTTTGGGAGTGGCTTGGCGAAGACCTAATACCGCAATAGTGCTCCGTGCTTACGGCGATGGCCTGCGAGCGGCCTACCCAATGGGCGCAAAGACTGCTCAGAAACCGCCTTATCCTGTGCATTTTCGCCGCTTATCAATCTGCACGATCTCTGCACCGAATTTTGCTGGCGCCTGCTTCTCGCCTGCTCAGGAATAACGATGCAGTTATTGAGCGAAGTCAGCACTCTTGGGGTAGATAGGATGTTCATTCGCATACGCCAAATTATTTGGATTCAATAATCGCTTGGGAAGCCCACCCGTAGCCCTGCGGATAATCTTGGGCAAGTTTCACGATGAGCCAGCGCGATGCGTGTTCTAGAGAACGAGTCACAGACCACTTTTCTGCTCACCAAGGTCAAAGGCAAACGCGACGAGTGGATCGTTGAATCGTCAGACCAACGCACAAGAGGGCCTTATTTCAATGCTGCTGTCGCACTGCAAGCAACTGCGATCGAAGTCTTGTCGTCGCGCGATCGAGGTTTGAAAGCGAATATTTTTGTCCGCGATAATAACGACTATCCCCGTTTATGTCGGTTGATCGATAAAGTCGACGGCTTCGAACGCTGCACCACATGTCAAAGCTCCTGGTCGGCGTCGGGCTTGCTGCCACCACCGTGTCCGCTGTGGGAAGCCTTGGGCGGCCGGTGGGTTAATGGTGTCGCTTGATTGGCAATAACCGGACTTGGGTATTGGTCTGTGGATGTCGTGGCTCAACCTCGTTACTCGGCCCGCGAGACCGAGAGCTTATCCAATCGATGGATAGGCGTTGAATTGCGCACGCTGGGGACAGCTTCGTGGCAGGTGCTTGCGCATCGGGTCGGAAGGTTGACGCAGCCGCAGCTTCCGGAATGGGGTCAAACTGCGACATCGCGTGATTGTCTGCACGACTTCCGCTTTGCCCTCCAACAGCAGATGTCGGCCGCGACAGTGCCGTGTCGAGCGCGCCTTCGCTCTTGGCACGCCGACTTTGTCGGCGCGCGCTTGAGGGCGACTGCAAACCCATGCACGGTTCTGAAAACCAACCGAGAATTGATAGAGCTTCGCAGCCGCAGGAATTGCCGGAACTTCTAACACGAAGACGGCGCGGAGCTCGTAATCGGGCCGGCAATTTCAGGCCGGACCCGTCGGCGCCTTTTGTCCGGCAATGATGCGCGAAATGCAGCGAGGACGTTGGCCGCTCAATCCAGCTGCGACACCACGGCGAGGCGTTTGATCTCGCCGCTCTGGTAGGCGCGCAGGAAGGCTTCGTAGTTGCGGAACGAGACGCAGCCGTTCGACTGGCCGTTTGAGCCGAGCATGTAGGTGTGGGCGAGGAGCCCGGTGCGGCCGAAGACCTTGCTCTCGTCGAGCGGAATGAGGCGGAGCGCCCGCACGCCGTGGAACAGGCTTTCGCGCGGTTGCAGATCGTAGAGCGCAACCGGCGTGGCGCCGCGCATTTTTATTGCCGTATGCCGCGGATCGTCGAGCCACGGGCCGAAGCCGGAATGCGCTTCCAGCCGCGTGCCGTCCGGCAGATAAACCGTGCGCGCGGAAATATCGTAGACCGCGGTGTAGCGGTCGTAGCCGCCCGAGACGCCCTGCCCCACGCCCGGTCCGTCGTCCTCCTGCGCCGCATAAGCGAGCGCCGGCGGTGAGTGCCTGCCGAACAGACGTTGGAACAGCGACGGCTTCTCAGCCGGCGCGGCGGCGACATCCGAGCCCGCATGCGCAACGTCAAGATGCGCAACGTCGAGCGGCGTGCTGCGCCGGTGCGCCGGCTGCTGCGCCGCCGAGGCGGCGTGATCGCTGCGCGGTGCGGCTGTACTGTCCTGCACTTTCGCCGGGGGCGGTACGCTATCTTCAACCGTAGCGAACCTGGCAAACATGCCGGGCGGAAAGCCCAACGGATGCGAATCAAACAGCGAAGCCATAATGCGCGATGCCGCCGCGTGCCGCGTGCGGTTCAATGCATCCGCGAGCTTGGCATAAGCGACCGCGCGCGGCGGCAGCTTGGCGTACGTCGACGACGCCGGCGGCGAAGCCGCCTCAGATAGCGGCTCCTGGTCTGCGATCTGCTCGTCGCCGGTGCCGGCAAGATTGGTCCAGAGGGTCCACGCGCAGGCAAACCCGATGCACAGAAGCGCCGCGCCGGCGAATCGATGCAGGCGCGCATTCCTGGACAAAACTTGACGATCGTATTCCGCGACAGAGTCACGCCACCCGAAAGTGTCTGTCATTCCCCTCGAAAGTCCCCCGCACCAAGTTCAAGTTGCCCTGTCCGGAGAAGCGTTCGATGAGCCGCGCTATGGCGCATCGAGCCGGACAAGCGCGCGAGCCCTCACCCCACCCGGTGCGAGTTCGCGTCCGAACAAACAACCGCAAAAACGGTGCAACATTAAGGCGGCATTTCCGTTAATGCCGCCTGAAGATCGCGCTGTCGCAAAATGATACAGATTTTCCGTTGTCGCGACGGGCTGGCAAAGCAATCGGGGTCGCACGCGACGACTCTGGATTGCCGAGGCAGACTGATTTGCCGGTAGCGATTCGGTCAGCGCCAGTAGGAACGACGCCAGCGCGCGTAGCGGTAGCCGTAACGCGGCCCGTAATAGCCGCGCCAATAGGGTCCGCGTCCGTACCCGTAAGGACCAACAAAACGCCGCGCCGGATACGCATAGCCGACACGCGGCGGCGGATAGCCATAGACAGCCGGAGGCGGCGGATAAGCGTAGCCTTCTTGAACCGGCGGCGGCCCCTCGTATCCAGGCGGCGGCATCTGCGCCTGAGGCATCGGCATGTCGGCGGCTTTAGCCGGCGCAAATCCGGCGGCCCCGAGCGCGACTGCGGCAACAACTGCAGCTAAAGACAGCTTCACAAACATTCGCATCAGCTCTGCCTTCCAATCGATAACGAAAAACGACGCCGCATGGGATCTAAGCGCGGGGGCGGAATTAGAGCCATCCCGAGGCGGTTTTGCGCTATTCCGGCAACAAATATTCAGGCGGCGCGGCGCGCGACCGCGGGCTACGATCGCGCGCCGCCACCATGTGCCCGGAGAAGCGCGACGAGGTGGTTTCGCTCGGCTTGAAGTCGATCGTCTCGGGTACGCTGACGACGTGCCTACTCGGCGCTATCGTCGGCGTGTTGAGTTAACAACGCGGCCAGCGGCAAGAACCGCCCCGCATACAGAAAGGCACCGGGACATGAACGCAAAATCTTACGCCGCAGAGGCGATCGGAACCTTCTGGCTGACCTTTGGAGGATGCGGCAGCGCCGTCATTGCCGCGGGTTTTCCCCAGCTTGGAATTGGGTTTCTCGGCGTTGCGCTGGCCTTCGGGCTTACGCTTGTGACCATGGCTTACGCCATCGGGCACGTCTCGGGATGTCATATCAATCCCGCGGTGACGGTGGGCCTCATGGCCGGCGGCCGCTTCCCGCCAAGCCAGGTCATTCCGTATGTGATTGCGCAACTCATCGGTGCGATCGTCGCCGCGGCGCTGCTCTATCTGATCGCCAGCGGAGCACCGGGTTTCGATCTGGCGAAAGGCTTCGCCACCAACGGCTACGGCGAGCATTCGCCCGGCCACTACAGCCTGCTTTCGGCATTCGTAACCGAAGTCGTGATGACGATGATGTTTTTGTTCATCATCATGGGGGCGACGCATGGCAAGGCGCCGGCGGGATTCGCGCCGCTCGCCATCGGGCTCGCGCTCACGCTGATCCACCTCGTGAGCATCCCGGTCACCAACACCTCGGTCAATCCGGCGCGCAGTACGGGACCCGCTTTGTTCGAAGGCGGCGCGGCGCTGACGCAACTCTGGCTGTTCTGGGTTGCGCCTTTGATCGGCGGAATTATCGGCGGCGTCATTTATCGCTGGCTCAGCAGCGAACCTGAGGGCGAGATAACAGGCACCGCGCCTAAAACGTCGCCATAACAGAACACCACGATAACGCGACCAACACCACCCCGGCGCATCGTCGCGAGACCGTTGCGCCGGGTCGCCAACCGCCGGGCTAGCTGCTGATGACGTTGATCGATTATCTGCAACGGCTGCTGCCCGGCCTCGTACTTTGCGTGGCGATCACCATCGCCGCGCTCGTTCTGCAAACAATTGAGGTAGGGCTGGTCGGCCAGCCCTACCTCGAAGCGCTGGTGCTGGCGATTCTGATCGGCGTCGCCATCCGCAGCGCCTGGACGCCCGGGCCGCGCTGGATTCCGGGCATCGAGTTTTCCGCGAAGCTCTTGCTTGAAATCGCAATCGTCATGCTTGGCGCTTCGGTGAGCGCGGCGACCATCCTCGCGCTCGGCCCGATCCTGATTGTCGGCATCGCCTGCATCGTCGCCGTTGCGATCGCATGCAGTTATCTGATCGGCAGCGCGCTCGGCCTGCCGCAGCGCATGAGCATTCTGATCGCCTGCGGCAATTCGATCTGCGGCAATTCGGCGATTGCCGCGATTGCGCCGGTGATCGGCGCCGACAGCGACGACGTCGCGTCCTCGATTTCGTTCACCGCCGTGCTCGGCGTCGTGGTCGTGCTCGGCCTGCCGCTGTTGGTTCCGGTACTGCAATTGTCGCTGACGCAGTACGGCGTGCTCGCCGGCTTGACGGTCTATGCGGTGCCGCAGGTTCTCGCCGCGACCTTGCCGATCGGCGAACTCAGCAACCAGGTCGGCACCGTCATCAAGCTGGTGCGCGTGCTGATGCTCGGACCGGTCGTGCTGGTGTTTTCGCTGCTGGCCGGAAGATTGCGGACGGCTTCTACGCGCCCCGCGCCGGCGAAGCGCCGACCGCGGCTGCGCGAACTCGTGCCGTGGTTCATTGTCGGCTTTCTGCTCGTGCTGATGGTGCGCTCGTTCGGTCTCATCCCGCAGAATCTGCTGCCGCCGATCACCCGCGCGGCCGCGATCCTTACGACCATCGCGATGGCGGCGCTCGGACTGGGTGTTGATGTCCGCACGGTGGCGCGCACCGGCGTCCGCGTGACGCTCGCGGTGACGGCCTCGCTGATCGCGCTCGGAATGATGAGCTACGGGCTTATCCGGCTGGCTGGGATTAGTTAGCGGCTACAAAGGGTCCTAGTGCAGCCGAAACTCGCCGTCGACGGCGCGGATCTCGGCCGGCTTGATCAAGCGCGCATGTGCCACCGTGACCGAATGGAGCGGGCCTTCAAGCTTCTCCAGCCAGAAATTGAGGAATTTGTTCAGCTCGGGAAATTGCGGGCAAAGATCGTAGTCCTGCCAGACGTAAGTCTGGAGCAGCCAAGGGTGATCCGGCCGCCGGTAAAGGATGTTGGCGGTGGTCAATCCGTAGCCTTCGAGCTGGCGGTGAAAGTCTTTCGAAACCATAAGTGCCCTCCGTCCGTCCCCGGGAATGTTTCGAGACTCGCGGACTTATTGCAAGCCTGAAAAATGAAGAAGCTGTTTACTTTCAAGGCACTAGCAGCATTCATGCGCCTGTGCTAACAGTCCGGTTGCTGCTAGCTTGACGTCGATTTAACGGAACTTGTTAGGACAAGTTTCCTAATTATGGACTTGACTCCACAAGATACAAAGGCTAGTATTTCCTCAGATTTAGAGGAAATCGGCCATGTCGAACGCCTTTGTAGCCCCCCATTTCCAGTCCCCCGAAAACGCTAGGGAATGGCTGGAAAACCTCCGCTGGCCGGAAGGCCCGGTTTGCTCGCATTGCGGGACGGTCAACCACGCCTACAAGACTAAGAAGCCCGGCTGGTATCGTTGCGCCGAGAAGGAATGCCGTAAGGATTTCACGGTCACTACCGGGACCGTCATGGAGCGTAGCCATATCGCCCTGAATAAGTGGCTGATGGCCTTCTACCTGCTCAATGCCTCGAAGAAGGGCATGAGCGCGCACCAGCTCCACCGCGCCCTGAACCTCGATTACAAGTCGGCTTGGTTCATGTGCCACCGCATTCGCGAAGCAATGCGCGCTGGCAGCCTTGGCCCGCTTGGCGGCGAAGGCAAGATCGTTGAGGCCGACGAAACCTATTACGGCCCCGTCGAGAAATCCAAGGTTCGCACCAAGACGACAAGCGGCCGTCCGTTTACGCGGAAGGGTAAAGCTGGCCCCGCCAACAAGCGCCCAATCGTTGCGCTGGTAGAGCGCGGCGGCAACGTCCGCACGTTTCATGTCCCGGTTGCCGATCAGGCCACGGTGCAGGAGATCGTGCAAACGAGAATATTGACCGCGAAAGCCGTTTGCACACCGACGAAAGCAAACTCTATCACGGCACCGATAAGATTTTTGCCTCGCACGAAACCGTCAAGCACACTGCCGACGAATACGTGCGTTATGAGAATGGCGAGGCCATCCATACCAATTCAGCGGAAGGTTACTTCTCGCTGTTCAAGCGCGGCATGCGCGGCGTTTATCAGCACTGCAAAGAGAAACATCTTCACCGTTATCTCGCCGAGTTTGACCATCGCTACAATCACCGCGTGGCACTCGGCTACAGTGACATCGACCGCACCCTCGCCGCTATCCGTGGCGTTGCTGGCAAGCGGTTGATGTACCGGCAACCTGACTAAGCCGGATTTCAGATTCAGAGCCGCGCGGGCAATCCGCCGCTTCAATAAGTTACGCGCTGTTCGGCTTCCTATTCAGCTTGAATTGCCGTTGTGGGGCGAGGACAGGGAATGACCCCAGTCCTCGCCGTCGCTATCCTAGAAGCTGCCAAGCCAACTAGGAGCGAATGCCATGAGCACGATACCATTTACGTGTCCGTCATGCGGCAGCCGCACATTTCGCGTTGAGCGAGAGCTGCAGTCCTATGAGGATTTGATCGGGGCTTCTTGCGATACTTGTGAGCGGGTTCTCACAAAGGAAGATATTGAAGGGAAAATCCGCTCCATCGCCGAGGAGAAGCTTGAGGATATGCTGAAGGGATTCCGGAGATAAGCTTTCCAGTTCGGAGACAATCGCACTATCATCAAATGCGATTTCAATCTGCCTATAAGACATTGCGCAAGCGTCCTTTCGCGCGTAAAAGGTTTACGCGCGGCGCGGCGCTCAAACATGGAAACACACGGTCCCTCGGCTGCAACCGAGCGGGCCGTTTCCATTTTTACGAAGTTTCTTGCTGATAATCTTGTGGACTAATATCCGTGGCATAAGAATGCATTTTACCGGACTGGCTGCCACGTCTCGACATGCTTGCTGCGGCATTCGTACCACATGGTGTTGTTTACGTAGAAGCGGCCACCACGTTGCGTCAGTCCCTTGTATTGAAAATTTTGCTCGCATTGAGCGGCGCTTTTAAAGACCGCGCCGGCCTGCAATTCGCAAGTTCCCACCGGCTGAATGCACAAAAACGCGGCGAAGATCGTCGTCATATCTTGGCACTCTTAGCCTGCTTCTTCGATTGCGCTGGTACGCCCTTTGGAACGATACTCTTCAGGGGCTTGGGCTTAGTATTCAGGCCAGCTTTGACCGCAGCTAAGAAGCGTCGTTGCGCTTCTTCTTCGCTGTATTGATCGTTACCGTTTTGCGGGTGACGTGCCATGGTGGAAGTCCCGAAGAATCCTGCCCTCTCTGTGCTGGACAGTGTAGCCGCCACATTTTATCACGCAATGGGAATGACGCTTACCCGGTGGCAATTCACAGAAGCAGGAATGTTCTTACTCACTCACGCAATCATGGCTACAGACTATAAGTATTCATCGAGAGCGTTTTTCCGATTTAAAAATGCAGACGCGAAATTTCAGTTTTTGGACAAGCTGTGCGAAGCCCATTTTTCAACGACTATACTAGAAGCCGAATGGCAACCAATACGTACTCAATTGAACGACGGAATACATTTCCGCAATTACGTTGCTCATTATGAAATCAGCTATGTCCGCGACGTGACGCGCGTTCCCGCTGGCGATCCCCCTGTCGTTTTAGTGCCCCACCATTTGGATCAAAGAATACGCGACGAGCCGATGATTAGGGCTGTCAACCTAACGGAATTAAGGCAATGGGGAGAAAACTACCGGGCGCTAGCCCATAGCCTCATTTCACTCGTTCAGCGTCACTTTTCGCTCGAAAAGCTGCAGACAACACATCTTCCGCCAGAGTGGCTGAACTTCCTCGCGACAGAGGAAATATAAACTCGAACTGCTCTCGTAAGACTTCCGCGCCCGCCTCGATCATCGGTCGGGTGATTTCAATGCTAGGATTTTTATCCGCAGGTAAGGCCATGCTTTATCATGCATTTTTAGCCCCTAAGTCAACAACCTTGCCAATGTGTTGAAAATGCTACATTTCGCGGCATGTGGAATCAAGTCCATAATTAGGACAAGTTTCCGCGCTCACTGCCGCTATATTTTTGGGCCGAGGTGGAACTTCTGTGATGCTTGGAACCCATTGCCGTTAACCGTAAGCGGGTTGAAAGCATCCAGCTGTTGGCAATCCGGCCAAGGGAGTGCTAAAAAACTTCCCGGCGCCTCTTGCGGGTCAAAAACATCTCCCTATGTCGGCGTCATGCGGCCGCCGAGGCATCTAGCGGGGGCCGCCCGAAACCACAATTCTTCACGTTTTCAATATCCTAGGAGGACACCATGAAGTTTCGCCCGCTTCACGACCGCGTCGTCGTCAAGCGCATCGATGCCGAGGAAAAAACTTCCGGCGGCATCATTATTCCGGACACCGCTAAGGAAAAGCCCTCCCAGGGCGAAGTCACCGCCGTCGGCCCGGGCGGCCGCGATGAGGCCGGCAAGCTGATCCCGATCGACGTCAAAGTCGGCGACCGCGTGCTGTTCGGCAAGTGGTCCGGCACTGAGGTCAAGATCGATGGCCAGGAGCTCCTGATCATGAAGGAGTCCGACATCATGGGCATCATCGACGAGCCCGTGGCCAAGAAGAAGGCCGCGTAACCCCTTTTCCGTCATGGCCGGACCTGTTCCGGCCATCCCGATCGGATCGGCACAACAGGCCAAGTGATTCGAGATCGCCGGGACAAGCCCGGCGATGACGGGTGGAAATAAACACATATCCAGGAGACAACTCACATGGCTGCCAAGGAAGTCAGATTTTCCGTCGATGCGCGCGACAAGATGCTGCGCGGCGTCGACATTCTCGCTAACGCGGTGAAGGTGACGCTCGGCCCGAAAGGCCGCAACGTCGTGCTCGACAAGTCGTTCGGCGCTCCCCGCATCACCAAGGACGGCGTCACCGTCGCCAAGGAGATCGAACTCGAAGACAAGTTCGAGAACATGGGCGCACAGATGGTCCGCGAGGTCGCATCCAAGACCTCCGACATCGCCGGTGACGGCACCACGACCGCGACCGTGCTCGCCGCCGCCATCGTCAAGGAAGGCTCGAAGGCGGTCGCCGCGGGCATGAACCCGATGGATCTGAAGCGCGGCATCGACCTTGCGGTCGAGACCGTGGTCGAGGAACTGAAGAAGAACTCCAAGAAGGTCACCTCCAACGACGAGATCGCCCAGGTCGGCACCATTTCGGCCAACGGCGACCACGAGATCGGCCGCTTCCTCGCCGAGGCGATGAAGAAGGTCGGCAACGAGGGCGTGATCACGGTCGAAGAGGCCAAGAGCCTAGAGACCGAGCTCGACGTGGTCGAAGGCATGCAGTTCGACCGCGGCTACATCTCGCCGTACTTCATCACCAACGCCGACAAGATGCGCGTGGAGATGGAAGACCCCTACATTCTCATCAACGAGAAGAAGCTTTCCGCGCTGAACGAACTGCTTCCGCTGTTGGAAGCTGTGGTGCAGACCGGCAAGCCGCTTCTGATCGTCGCCGAGGACGTGGAAGGCGAAGCGCTCGCAACCCTCGTCGTCAACAAGCTGCGCGGCGGATTGAAGGTCGCGGCCGTGAAGGCCCCGGGCTTCGGCGATCGCCGCAAGGCCATGCTGCAGGACATCGCGGTCCTGACCGGCGGCCAGGCGATCAGTGAAGATCTCGGCATCAAGCTCGAGAACGTCACGATCGCGATGCTCGGCAAGGCCAAGAAAGTGATGATCGACAAGGAGAACACCACGATCGTCAACGGCGCCGGCAAGAAGGCCGACATCGAGGCGCGCATCTCCCAGATCAAGGCGCAGATCGAGGAGACCACCTCCGACTACGACCGCGAGAAGCTGCAGGAGCGGCTTGCGAAGCTCGCCGGCGGCGTCGCGGTGATCCGTGTCGGCGGCGCCACCGAGGTCGAGGTGAAGGAGCGCAAGGATCGCGTCGATGACGCGATGCATGCAACCCGCGCCGCGGTCGAGGAAGGCATTCTGCCCGGCGGCGGCGTTGCGCTGTTGCGCGCCACCGAGCACCTCAAGAAGGTGCGCACCCACAACGAAGACCAGAAGCACGGCGTCGAGATCGTGCGCAAGGCGCTGCAGTCTCCGGCTCGGCAGATCGCGACCAACGCCGGTGAAGACGGCTCGGTCATTGTCGGCAAGATCCTGGAGAACTCCAATTACGCTTTCGGCTTCGACGCCCAGGGCGGTGACTACGTCGACTTGGTGAAGAAGGGCATCATCGATCCGACCAAGGTCGTGCGCCAGGCTCTGCAGGGCGCTTCCTCGGTCGCCGGCTTGCTCATCACCACCGAGGCGATGGTCGCCGAACTGCCGAAGAAGAAGGACAGCATGCCGGCCATGCCGCCCGGTGGCGGCGGGATGGACTTCTAAGTCGGTCCACTCACGGCAAATCTAGAACGGGGCGCAGCGCAAGCTGCGCCCTTTTCTCGTTTAATGGACGGAGCTAGAGTTTAGTAAGCGGAGGCGCGCCGAAATGAACGTCCAACTTCCGATGCACATGGATCAGCAGGCTTTTCTTGCCTGGGTGCACGAACGAGAGGAGCGCTATGAGCTTGATCGAGGGCGCGTTGTCATGATGACAGGTGGCTCGCGCGCCCACTGGCAGATTACCCTCAATCTCGGCAGGGCGCTCGCTGACCGTCTCGACCCGGATCGCTTTGCAGTCTTGCCGGAATTCGGGGTCGACCTCGGACCGCTTTCCATCCGATTCCCCGATATCGTTGTGGATGTGGCAGGGGAGACCCCCGGCGATTTGAAAGCCACCGCGCCGGTGCTCATCGTCGAAGTGCTTTCGCCTTCGTCGGAACGGGTCGATCTCGGGGACAAAGCGGCGGAGTATCTCAGGATGCCGAGCCTGATGGCCTACCTCGTCTTTGCGCAGGACGAAATGAAAGCGTGGGTTTGGGCCCGCGGACCGAAGGATTTCGCGGCCGGCGCCGACGTGTTGGAAGGTCAGGACGCCGTCATTCACGTCGGGCCGTTGGGGCTCGATTTGCCATTTGCGGAGGTCTATGCCCGCGTCCGCCTTAAGTGATTTTTTTCGCAGGCACCGCCCGTACATTAAAAATTAACCACCGCGGCCCGATGATAATCCTGCAATCGGACGACGGGGTCGGACGTGGACGTGCGGGGATATCTGGTTCGCGTCAGTGACGGCGTCACTGACCGTCATACGGTTCTGCTGGCGGCTGACATCGAGTTTGCGCGGCAAAAGGCAGCGGCGTCCTTTGCCGGCACGAGATGGCGCGTCAGCGCCGTCGCCGAAATCCAAAGATAGCAGCCACTGGCTCAGCTAAGCTAAAAAGCACTTCAGACGCCGCCGGGAACGGTCGCGTGTTCGCGCGGCGCGCGGTATTCGGCCGCTGCTGGCGCGTTCTGCGTCAGCACCTGATCGATAACAAACAGCGGCCGGCGCTTGGTTTCGAGGTAAAGCCGCCCGACATATTCGCCGAGGAGTCCGAACAGAATGAGTTGCGCGGAGCCGAGGACGAGCACGACCGTCAACAGGCTGGTCCAGCCGGTCACCACATGGCCGAGCGCCCAGCTGCCAAAGGTGTAGGCGAGCATCAGCAGACTCAAGCAGCCAAGCAGCAGGCCGAGATAGGACGCCAGCCGCAGCGGCATGATCGAGAACGAGGTCAGCGCGTCGAACGCAAGCCCCATCATCTTGGCGAGCGAGTAGTTGCTCGCGCCCGAATGCCGCGCGGCGCGGTCATAGGCGAGCGGTACCTGCCGCAGTCCGATCCAGCTGATCATGCCGCGAATGAAGCGATGCTGCTCCGGCATGCTGTTGAGAATGTCGAGCACGCGGCGGGTCATCAGCCGGAAATCGCCAGAGTCGACTGGCAGATCGGCGTAACCGACGCGCCGCATGAGGCGATAAAATAGCGCCGCCGTGCCGCGTTTGAGCACCGACTCACCCTGCCGCTCGCGACGC
Source organism: uncultured Alphaproteobacteria bacterium (assembly GCA_963826945.1). Lineage (GTDB taxonomy): Bacteria > Pseudomonadota > Alphaproteobacteria > Rhizobiales > Xanthobacteraceae > BOG-931. Next base: position 384,366 of record CAWGYY010000007.1, read on the forward strand.
AACCCGTAAACCACGTCCGCTTCCGCGCGATCCATCAGCCGCCACATCTCGCCGAGCAGTTCCGGCGGATCCTGCAAATCGGCGTCGATGGTCAGGATGCGGTCGCCACGGCAGGTGTAGAGACCAGCCGTCATCGCCAGCTGATGACCGTGCCGACGTGATAAATTGACCGCCACCAGATGCGGATCGCGCCGCACCAGATCGGTCATGATCGGCCAGGTCCGATCGCTCGAACCATCGTTCAACAGGATCAGTTCGTAGTCCGCGCCGGCGGTGTCCTGCGCCGCCGCACTCATGCGCCGGTGAAATTCTTCGAGCCCCATCTCTTCGTTGTAGCAGGGCGCAACAATGGAGAGCCGCGGACTGGCGCGCCTGTCGATCGGCACCGGCATCGACGATTTTCCAGAAGGCATTCGCAAACGGTTTGCCGTTGCATTGTCAGGTTGCGCTGTCAATCGGATTAGATCCGCTACGGCGGGTCAAGCGGCGGCCCGATAGGACCCGACAGCCGGTAGACCTGATATTGCTGGATCGGCACGCCGCGGCGTGTCCGCGCCATGGTCGTCACCAGCTCGACCTTTTCAAAGCGCCGCTGAACCAGCGGCAGCTCGTCGCAATTGACGATGCACACATACATCATCGTGCCAGTGAACAGCGCCGGGTCCGGTTCGGGAGAGTTGACCCACCACAAGCGTTCGTTGATCTGGGCGACCGGCGGATGCGACGGCAGATAAAATGAAAGCCAGGAGGTCAACCCATAATTTCTTGTCAGCACGATCGGCGCGCCGAGTTTTTGGCGTACGTCGTCCAGTCGGACACCCAATTCCTTCCATCCAGCGCCGAGAGCGCGCGCGGTCGGGTCGACCGCACCAAGCGGAACGATGGCGAACACCGCCTGCAGATAAAGGCAGGCGGCGATAACAAGACCAACCGGCAACGCAAGCTGGCGCGACCAGCGCGCGATGCTTGCCCAGGCGCCGTCCCATTTGATCAGTTCCGCCGCAACAGCGGCCGCGATCACGAATGCAGCATAGATCGGCTCCGGCCAGTTGCCTTCGACCCGCCCATGGAATGTATGCCAGACGAAATAGAGCACGATCGGCCAGACCATCGCGTTGAGAAGAACGCGCGCGCCGAGTGGGCCGCCCTCGCCTCGCAGCATCGCGACGAGACCCATCACGCCGAGGATGAAGACGGGCGGTGTGGCAAGTCCCATTTGGGTGACGAAGAATTCGCCGAAATAACGCAATGACCATTCGTCAACGACCAGCCGGTGGAACTGGTATAGAACCGAAGCCCAGCCGTGTTGCGCATTCCAGATCAGGGTCGGCGAAAACACCACCAGCGCAAGCACGCCCGCGATGTATGGCCACGGCGTCAACAGCCATTTGCGCAGGTTCGGCACCAGCACCAACCAGGCGAGAATGCTGACGGCAAAGAAGATCGTCGTGTATTTCGACAGCATGCCGAGCCCGAACGCCACTCCGATCGCAAGCCACCACGCGGCGCGGCCGGTTTCGAAAAGCTTGACCAGCGTCAACAGCAGGAAGGCTGCTGCCGCGACCACGGCGTTATCGGGCGTGGCAATGATCGATCCCGCCGCCATGACCAGCGTCAGATTGAAATAGAGCGCCGCGGTCGCGCCGACTTTCTCGTCGTTGAAGAGGATTGCGGCTGACCGCCAGATCGCCCAGCTCGCCGGCAGCGCCAGCAGCACGTTGAACACGCGGACGCCAAATTCGGTGTTGCCGAACAGCTCGGTACCCAGCCTGATCAGAATTGGATTGACCGGCGGATGACTGTAGTAACCGCCCGCAATATGCTTTGACCAAACCCAGTAGAGACTTTCGTCAAAGCTCAACGGCGTCAGCGCCGCGCAAACGAGACGCACGGCGACGAGTACAAGGATCGTCGCGACGACCGCAGCCTCGTAGCGTCGCTTCGGCACAGTGGTGGCGCCTAACGCAACCAATTCGATGTCCTTCGTACCGATGACAGGGTGTTCGGTTGGGTCCAACCGATGGCAGGGTTCATAGCAGGACTGGCGGGAACGCGCCAACAAGGCGTACCGCGGCTTTCCAGCATCACTGCCCGAATGTGATGTGCTTCTCGGTGACGAGCTTCGCCCATTTGGCGATATCGGCGGCGAGCACCTGACGTAGTTCTTCAGCAGTGCCGCTGCGGACGTTCGCCCCGGTCGAACTCGAAGCGCGCGCGCACGTCCGGCATCGCAACGGCTGCCTGAATCGCGGTTTCGATCTCCGCCGCTACGTGTTTCGGCGTTCCAGCCGGAGCAAAGACTCCCATCCAGGTGTTGACCTCGTAACCTGGCACGCCGAGTTCGTCGACCGTGCCTAGCTGCGGATACAGTTTTGAGCGTGTAAGGCTAGTCACGGCCAGCGGCCGTATACGATCGGACTGCAAACCAGGCGCGCCAGTCGTGAGGTCCGCGATGATCATGCTTGTCTCGCCCGCGATCGTGGCCGTAACGGCCGGAGCGCCGCCGCGATAGGGAATGCTGCGGATGTCGATGCCGGCCATTGATTTGAGCAGTTCGAGCGAGAGCAATGTCGCCGAGCCGCCCGACGCATGTGTGAGCTGGCCGGGCTCTTTCTTGGCGAGCGCAATCAGCGCGGCGATCGAGTTCGCGGGGACGTTCACGTTGACCATGACTGCTTCAGGGATAGAAATGACGAGGCCGATCGGCTCGAAATCTTTTTGCGGATCGTACGGCAGGTTCGGAAACACCAGGGGGTTCATCGCCATGGTGCCGTCGTGCGCTACAAGGAGCGTGTAGCCGTCGGCCGGCGCCCGGCGCACCGCTTCTGCACCGACCTGCATCGCGGCACCCGGCCGGTTCTCAATCACGACCGGCTTGCCCCATTTTTCCTGCAGTTTTCCGCCGATCACACGCGCGGTCGTGTCGATCGCGCCGCCTGGCGCGGTCGGCACAATGATCCTCACCGCGTGGTCAGGAAAGTTTTGGGCGCTGGCGGCAGAAGCAGCAACGGCAACCGCAGCGATTAGAATAAGCGCCAATCTTTGTTGCATGACGAGCCTTCCCTGGTACCCATTAGCTGACCGCCTTGATGGCTTGCAGATGCTCATCAAGAACCGTCGGCATCTCACTCGGCGCCATGCGGCCAAACCCGCAATACGCTGCAACTCCGAACTCCGGCAGATATTTGCGGGCCTTTGCCAACCGATCCTTGAAGTCGCCCATGTGATGAACGATGCCGAGATAGACCCGCGCTCCGCGTGGCCGCAGTTCCCGGAGCGGAGCAAAAAACGCATCGTCGACACCATCCAGCACCGGGATGTGAATCCAATCGACCCGCCGTCCCGAGGCTTCGATTACGGCATTGGCAAGCGCAACCGTTGCGGACAAGTCGGCCGGCGCAAAGCGCGGCCAACCGCCGAGCGTACCGAAACAAAAATGGTATCCCAGCAATGCGCTTTCAGGGACAAGCGGCGATAGTTTGCGGAACTGATCGAGATTTCGCTCGATCGCGGTCTCGGCGGGAAAGCCGGCGATCGCGCCGTAAGCATCCTGCACTTCGGTCGCGCAATCCCACTGGATGGCGAGGTCCTTTCCGGGAATGTTTTGTACGATCGTGCCAATCTCGGCGGCAAGCGCATCGGTGTAGCCCGGCCTGATCTTGGTGATATCTGCTGGATTTGGAAATATTCGTGGCGGCAGCGCGCTGTTGACCGATGGCAGCGACACCTGGAAGCGCAGATGTCTTGGCAGCACGCCTTGATCGCGCAGCGTCTTGAAAACGAAATACGAATTGATGGCATCGCGGGCGTAGCTGAGCCGCCACCCGGGATCGCCGAAGCGAACCAATTCGACGCCGTCCCTGACTTTGAATTGCCAACTGTCGGCGGCATTGCGCGGGTTGAGCCGCTCGACGCCGTTTTCGGGCTGCGGCCGCCGCACCGTTTCGAGTTCGGGATGGCCGGCCAGCACCTGATAGTGGACCTTGCTGATCCAATGCTTGCGCGGGCCGACTTCGCCGTCGGGCATCGCCATAAGCGACGGTCCGAGTGGTCCGCCGAAACTACGAAACACTTCCTCCGCTGTGTCGAGGGGAACACTGCCGACCAAAAGAGCCGCGCCAGTCACGTTTCCTCCAATTTCTTGATCTGATGGACTGCCGGCATCCCATCCCATGAATAAGCGCCGCCGCACAACTCTGTGCTTACCGCGACTTCGTAGCGTCGCTTCGGCACAGTGGTGGCGCCTAACGCAACCAATTCGGTGTCCTTCGTGCTAATGGCGGGGTATTCGGTTGGGTCCAACCGGGGAGACTTGATAGCAGGACGAGCGGACACGCGCCATCAAGGCGGATCATCCCGCATAATCCCGCTGCTCCCGGTTCCGGCGGCCTGAATTATTCTTCTCGGGAATCACCCATCTCTGGGAATCACCCCGCTCAACCGCTTTCCAAAAATTTAACCACATCCGCTCCTGACGGTGTCGGGAGAGCCGTTTGCCTGACGCCGGATACGGAGCGTTACGTCATTGATTTGACTGCGGAATATTGGCGAGTGCCGCGAGCCTGCCCAGATTTAGCCGACTTCTTTCCGGCCGCTGTTGTACTTCGGCTACAGTGTTTCTCCGATCAATCCGTTAGATTGCTGCGCGAGTGAGAATTCGACAAAGTTGAAAGGGACTTCCATGAAGCGGTTAGTGCTGGCAGTTGTGTTGAGCGTTGGCGCCGGGTCCGCCGCGCTGGCAGCCGATCTCCCACCGCCGATGGCGCCGCCGCCGCGGGCTCCAGCGACCTACGTTCCGGCTCCGGTTCCTTATTACAATTGGAGCGGCTTCTATATCGGCGGCAATGTTGGCTGCGGCCTTCAGTAGCTCCAGCAGCTTCTCGGATACGGCTGGAAGCAACTTTACCAGCACGACCAGCAGCCAATTTCTTGGCGGTGGCCAGGTTGGCGTCAATTGGGAGTTCGGGCCAGGCGTTGTGATCGGAGCCGAGGCCGAGTTCGACTGGCTGCCCAATGCCCAAAACACCCTTAGCCTCTTCAATCCTCCTACGGGTGCATGCTCCCGCAGCCACCGCGACGATCAACAACCGATGGCTGACACTGGCCGACGCCAAGCTCGGTTATGCGTGGGATCGTCTCCTTGTTTACGGTAAGGGCGGCGGCGCTTTCGTCGGCGCGAGCAATTCTGGCGCCACTATCGCTGCGACTGGGGCCACGGCGTTGGCATTTCCGGCCCCTCTACCAATTCGGGCTGGAACGTGGGCGTCGGGCTTGAATATGCGTTTTGGGGCGATTGGTCGGCAAAAGCCGAGTACGATTACATCCGGCTGGACAGCGCGAGTTATACGGTGTCGACCAGCGCGCCTGGCAAGCGTTCAGCGGCGACATGATCAACTCCAACAACCGCGTGATCAACCTCGTGACGGTCGGCTGAACTACAAGTTCGGCCCGTGGTGGTAATTCGCTAATGCGTGATGGGGGACGTGCGGGGGGCGGAGTGAAGACGCCCCCCTCACTGTTCGGATGCTAAAGCGCAACGCTTTAGCGCTTCCCGACCGACGTGCTATTCAAACTCTTTCGTCTGCGCTGAAGCCGCTGAGCAAAGTACGCGGCTTGATCCCGCTGCCGTACGCTGCAGCCTTCCTGACTGCTCGCCGCAGCTCGCCGGACGCCGGCGTCATCGCTGACTTGAGAAAGCGCTACGACACCGATCAGCTGTCGGCGCTAAAAAACCAGCAGCGATTGTCGATTGTCGGCCAATCGCGCTACCCCGCGCAAAAATCCGATAAGTTGTGCCGACAATCACATCACACGCGGTGGGCCTCGTCCAAGTTCGCACGGTTATTGCCGGGGCAAATGGAGCAAGAGCCATGAGCGTTATGACCCTCAACCTAACCGCTGTCTCTTCGCGTCGCCCGCCGAAATGGCGGCAATTGCTCGCAGAGTTGCGCCAACATGCCGGTACCCGCTACGAGCAAAGGATGCTTGCTGATCATGAGATTTTGGATCTGGGACTGGCGCATACCGACGCCGGCAACAAAGCTGACAAGCCTTTTCAGCGCGGCTGATTGCTAAAGCCGGTCCGTGATCGCGTGCGTTGTCGCGAGCCGCTTACAGAAGGCTGACACTTACCGCTTGCGCATGCCGACGCTCAGCGCGCGAAGAAATTCAAGGCCTGCAGCACGCAGGTCGGCAGGAAATTCGTTAATCGCTGCGTCGAGCGCGAAAGACTCCATGATCTCGTGAAGGGCTGCGTCCGCTACGCGCACGATATGTCGCTGGCGAAGAAGGAGCGCGAGCTCTCCCCGGCCTGACGCGACACTTCGATGCGCTGAGGGATTAAGAACCGCCTGCGGTAGGGCCGCAGGCGGTTCTGATTTCGGTGCAACAAGAGAATGACGTCATCGGCATCTTCAGTTCTTTGGCGCCGAGGCCGCTTCCTTGGTGCAGACGTCCGCGAACATCACGAGACCGTCCGACGTGTAGGTCTTGGTCAGGCAGGTGCATGGGCCGGAGCTGGCGACGGGAGCCACGACCGGAGCCGCGGGCGCCACGTCCGGACCCGCATCGGCCACCACCGGGTCGACGACGATCCAGCGGCCGCCACGGAATATCCAGTGTCCGTGATGATTGAAGGCCCAGCCGGGACGGCCGACAAATCCACGGCCGCGGTAGCCGCGGTAACCGCCGTAACCGGGGTGACCGATCCGGCCGCCGTTCAGAGCGACACGGCCACCAACACGGCCACCGATGTGGCCACCGACTCCAATGTGGCCACCGACACCAATGTGCCCGCCGCCACCGATATGACCGCCGCCGCTGAAGCCGCGGGCGTAGGAGGCGCTAGACGCAAACGAGGCAACGGTGATTGTCGCCGCGGCTGCGAGGGTAAGAATGAAAGTGCGTGACATGGACGTTCTCCAGGGTTTGGGTTTCGGTACCCATTGGTCGGAGCCGCCCGGAAGAAGGTTCAACGCCGCTCGGCGGATTTCCGCAGCGGTCGTGGACGGGGTCGTGATCGGCCCTATTAAGGTGCCTTTGACCACGAGTCCCGAGGCGGCCGCTCCGTCATGGCGATAGGTCTGCGGCGGTATTAGCCTTGAGCAGGCAAGCGGAGAGAACACTTCGAGGAACACCTGGAAAGAACGCCTGGAAAGAACACCTGGAGAGAACACTTCATGCGGACGATTGGACGTTTGCTAATTCTTAGCTGCGCTCTCCTCGGCACCAATCCGGCTCTCGCCGGCGACCCGCGCCCGCCGCAACTCAATATCTCCTTCCTGTCACAGCCCGCGCCGATTGTGCAGTACGGCTCGACACGGCTTGTCTACGAGATGCTGCTCACCAACTTCTCGAAGAGTGCCTACGTGCTCGATGCAATCGATGCCAAAGCCGGAGCAATGCAGACCAAATTCTCCGGCAAGCCGTTGGCGACAATGATCAGTCACCTCGGAGTGCCGGCGCCGGCGGAAAGTCCAGCCGATCGCACGATCGAAGCCGGGCGCACGGTCATGATATTTTTCCTGCTCGATATGGGCGACACTAAAGTTCCGCGTGCGATCGAACATTCGCTGCACGTGCTCGATGACAAAGGCGGCGCCCACGACATCACGCTGACGCCGCTGCGGGTTGCCAACGAGAGCCCGATCGTCGTGGCGCCGCCGTTGCGCGGAGAATGGATTGCCGGGAACTCGGTGAACAACCGCCCCGACGCCGCGCATCGTCGCGCCGTTCTGATCGACAATGGACACGCCTGGCTCGCCCAGCGCTACGCCATCGACTGGGTGCAATATCAGACGGTCGATGGCGTACGCACCACCTGGAAGGGCCCCGAGGATAAGAACGAAAGCTACTTCTGTTACAACCAGCCGATCTACAGCGTCGCAGACGGCAAAGTGGTCGACATGGCCGACGGTCTGCCGGAGAACGTACCGCATTCCGGCAAGTATGCCGTGCCGATCGACTTCAACAACGCCGCCGGCAATCACGTTGTGGTCGAGATCGCACCGCATCGCTTCGTACTTTATGCACACATGCGTCCCGGCACGGTGCGGGTAAAGGTCGGGGATCAGGTTCGCACCGGCGAAGTCATCGGCGTTGTCGGCAACACCGGCAGCTCAACCGAACCGCATCTGCACATGCATATTGATGATCAGCCGTCTTTCCTTGCCGGCAACGGCGTGCCGTATGAATTTACAGAGGGCGAGGCGAGCGGACCGGTCGATGCCAACGTGAGTTCGCCGAATGCCATCACATTCGGCCCAATCGGCCCGCAGCGGCCATTCAGGAACGACTATCCGGCGCCGAATGCGTTGGTGACGTTTAAGTGATTGCGCCTTTGCTGCCGCGACTGCGTTTTACTGCACCACCCGGCAAAAACTGAGAAGGCCCGGAAATTCCGGGCCTTCCTGCGTGTCTGGGACTCAAACAGGGACAATTACGCGATACGATAAAATACGCGATACGATCAAAAAACCGAACGACCACGAATGAACGGTGCGCGTTCATCCGGCGTCACCGGCTCACCGTGGCCGCGACCGGCAGCCGGGTCGAAACCCGCCGCCGGGTACGCTAATACTATGGCGATGACGCGTGACGGCGGTATGACTGGCCGCCACGCGTGGTGACGGTCAGCATAGAAACCACCGTCATGGCAACGAAGAGCGGTCACATCTACGTCGGCATCGGCGGCTGGAATTACGAGCCGTGGCGCGGCGTGTTTTATCCAAAAGGTCTCGCGCAGGCGAAAGAACTGGAATACGCCGCGAGCCACCTGACTTCGATCGAGATCAACTCGACCTTCTACGGCTCGCAAAAACCGGAGAGCTTCCGCAAATGGGCGAGCACCGTGCCCGACGGGTTTATCTTTTCCGTCAAGGGGCCGCGCTTTGCCACCAACCGGCGCGTCCTTGCCGAAGCCGGCGACTCCATCAAGCGGTTTCTGAATTCCGGCGTGCTCGAGCTCGGCGATCGGCTCGGGCCGATGCTGTGGCAATTCGCGCCGACCAAAAAATTCGATGCTTCAGACTTCGGAAAATTTCTCGAACTCTTGCCGGCGGAGGCGAACGGAATGCGTCTGCGTCACGTCGTGGAAGTGCGGCACCCAAGCTTTGGCACGCCGGATTTCGTGGCGTTGTTGCGCCAGTTCGGCACGCCGGTCGTATTCACCGACCACGCGACCTATCCTTCGCTCGCCGACCTGCCCGGCGACTTCGTTTATGCGCGCCTGCAAAAGGGACAGGACACGATACCGACCGCCTATCCGCCGAAGGAACTCGACGCCTGGGCGCAGCGTTTGCGAACCTGGGCGTCCGGCCAAATGCCGGACGACCTGCCGCGCGTCGATCCAGCTCATGCGCCCAAAAAGATCACGCCGCGCGACGTCTTCGCCTACGTGATTTATGAAGGCAAAGTCCGCGCGCCGGCGGCGGCGATGGCTTTGATCGAGCGGTTGAAAATTGCCGAATAGCGAATGGAGAATGGCGAGTAACGAAAGATTTCGCGATTGCCTCAGTAGATCACCGTGTTGGTGGTACGCAGGCGCTGCGCCAGAACGCGCATGACGTTGAGCGCGAAATACGGCGTGCGGCTCACCAGGAACAGAAACTGCTTCTCGCCGACCGGGACGAGCTTCGCGTCGGTTGCCGCAATCGGCCGTGGCGCTGCGGGGGCCGTGGTCGATCAGCGCCATTTCGCCGAAAATGCTGCGTTCAGGCAAAGTGTCCAGCAGCCGGTTGCCGAGGCGGATCTCGACACTGCCGGTCTGGACGACGAACAGCTCCTCGGCCGGATCGCCCTCCTTGAAAATGACGTCGCCCGCCTTGAAGCTTCGCACCGGTGCGCCTGCCCCCGCCAAAATGCCGAAATCGATATTGGTATCCGGCATAGCGTCCCCTGCTGTCCGCCCGATTATTGCAATCTCATGACGGCGCTCGATTGCAGTTTTATGACATAAAGCGGAGGGATGCTTGGAACGCCGGCACGCAGGGGCGGCTGGCAAAAATGCCAACGGCCACGAAACGATCAGGTGCGCGTACATCCGGCGTCACCCGTCGAAACCGTGGCCGTCCCACGACGGAGCCCGATTAGAGGCTCGACGCGCTTGACGCCAAATGGGCACGCCATCGCTATTATGCAAGGGGCGCTTTTGTGCCAGACTGCGCCGCGAATCCAAGGATGGCTCCCAAAACCATGTGTTGCAACTATTTCGTAACCGAAAGCCTCCTGTTTCTCGAACCAGCCGGTTAGTTCCGGCAGAACCGACAGATCGGCGCTTAGACTTCAAGGGAGACGGATAATGACGATGAATCCAACACAGGCCGAGAGCATCGGGCGCGCGGTGGCAAACGCGATCCACGAGCACTGGAAGCTGTTTCTGATCGAAGGCATCATATTGGTCATCCTCGGCATCGCCGCGATCGTCTGCCGCCGATCGCGACGCTTGCCTTCACCATCATCATCGGCTGGATGTTCCTGGTCAGCGGCATCGTCGGCCTGATCACCACGTTCTGGATGCGCAATGCGCCGGGCTTCTGGTGGTCGCTGTTCTCGGCCGATCATCGCCATCCTCGCCGGCGGCGTGCTGCTGGCCCGGCCGATCAGCGGGGCGTTGTCGCTTACCTTCGTGCTGATCGCCTTCTTCGTGATCGAAGGCATCGTCACGATCATGTACGCCATCGATCACCGCGCGCAGCTGTCCGGCCGCTGGGGCTGGATGCTGGCGAGCGGCATCATCGACCTGATCCTCGCCGGCATCATTTTCGCCGGCCTGCCGGGCACGGCAGCCTGGGCGCTCGGGCTCCTCGTCGGCATCAACATGGTGTTCGGCGGCACCGCCATGATCGGCATGGCGCTGGCGGCGAGGCATCCGGCGTAGCTGCTTAGCCGGCAACGCTCATCGCGTGATTGCGCAGCGGACCGTAGCCGACGCGGCCGTAAGCTCGGAGCGAGCGTCGCAGCGCTTCGAGCTCGCGTGCGCTCACTCGCGCAACGGCGATGAGCTCACTCCGCCGGCAGTGCGGCACCGCGCGCCTTTTCCACGCTGTTGGCGATCAGCGCGATCACCAGCACCGCGATCAAAAAGCCCAGCGCGATGACGGCGGTGGCGTCGAGCACCAAGGTCGAAGCCGCCGCGGGCGTACAGGAAGGCGATCATCGACACCGCGACGCCCGACACCATGAAGGTGAGGAAATAGCGCACCGCATAGACGCGGCCGCGCCAGGCATCCGCGGTGTAGCGGGCGATGACGAGATCGTTGAGCGTGATCTGGCCGTAGATCGCCGCCATGGTGAAGGCGAGCGCGAACAACAGCGAGTGCCGGTCGCATAGGCCGCCCAGACCACGCCGGCGAATTGCATCACGGCGCTGATCGCAAAGAGAATATGCAGCGGAAAGCGCTCGACCAGCCGGCCGACGGTCATCTGCGCGACCGCGCCGCAGAGGAACACCGCCGTAGTCAGGCCGCCGACATCGAGCAGCGAAATATCGTTGCCGACGCGCTCGTCGACGATTTTCGGCAGCGAGATCGAAATGGTGTTGAACACCAGCCCGGCGCTGAGCGCGACCACGACGAACAGGCCGAAGATCGTCGCGCCGCGGCGGCCGACAGCGCAACGTCGGGCGCGGTGCTGCGCGCCGCGGCGTGCCGCGTCTCGTCGGGCACGAGCCAGAAGATAGACCGCGCCGGTCACGACGCAGATCAGGCCCGGCACCAGGAAGGCGCCGCGCCAGGAGAACGCCGCGGTCAGCGCCGCGGTGATGCCGGCGGCGAGCGAGACGCCGAGATTGCCGCAGACGCCGTTGAACGCCAGCGTACGGCCGCGCTGGGTGGCGTTTTCAAGCATCATCGCGGTGCCGACCGGATGATAGATCGCCGCGAACATGCCGAGCATGAACAAGCGCGACGGCGAGCCATACCAGCGACGGCGCCAACGCGGCGCCGATCAGCGACAGCGCCGCAGCCGACATAGAAGCCGACCATCATGTTGCGGCGGCTCCAGCGGTCGGCGAGCCAGCCCGCCGGCAGCGAGAACAGTCCGAAGGCGACGAAGGACGCGGTCGCGAGCGCGATCAGCGCCGCATAGGTGCGGCCATAAATCGCCTGCAGCTCGATCACCACCGTCGGGATAGATCAGCATCACAAAGTGATCGAGCGCGTGGGCCCAATTGATAAAGCCGATCGCAAGCCGCCGCTGCGAAACGTCGGCGGGGCGGGCTAATCGATCGGCGGTGGAAGCCTCAGAGGTCATATCGGTCCCGGGAGCTAGCGCACAAATATATACAGCCGGCGCGAGCCGCGACCTACCGCGATTTTGCAGATCTGCCCCCGCGCCACCTGATCATGGGTCAAGTTGTTTTTTTAATAGGTGCAACTCGACTCGGCCCTGATTGCAGGTATTTTAGTGCAACCGGGTGGTGAGGCGCATTGGGGGGGCGGCCTCAGTGGGCGTTGCGTGGCGGTTTTTGGCGGCCGCGGCCGCGTTCTTGTTGCTTTGTGTTGTCCCGGCCCAGGCTGATACCGTGGGGCCGGATGGGCGCCCCTTGCTTCTGTTCGCCGGCACAGACGTGTGGCGCGACGGCGCCTTCCTTTACGGCGGGTTGTTGTGGTCCCCGGCCGGTTTTGATGTTGACGGCTTCACGCTGAAACTCCTCCTCGCCGGCGGCCTTTACACCTATCCATCAGGCGGTTTGCATACCGACGTTGACGGCACGCTTCAGTCTGCCTCCGCGCTGCCCGGCTGGCGGGTGACCAGCGACGGCGTCACCATTGCGCTCTACGCCGGGCCAATCGTCCAGGATTATCGGCTTTCGCCGTACGATCCCGGCAGTCTCCTGCGCGGTCTTTATGCGGGTGCGCAGTTCTCCGGTGACGTCTGGTATCAGCCGACGCCGACGAGCATGGTTGCTCTCAACGCGTCGATTGCGTCGATCGCTCTCATCGGAACGATGCGCGCCGCCGTAGGCTGGCAACTGTCCGAGCCGTTCTTTGTCGGTCCCGAGGCCCAGGCGCTGTGGTGCATCGACTATCAACAGTGGCGCCTCGGCGCGCACGTCACCGGCTATCGCATCGATGGGCTCGATTGGTCGGCCAGCGCCGGATGGGCGTACGAGTTTTTCACCGCTACGGCCCTTACTTGCGTCTCGGCGTCAACACGCGGTTTTGAGGCCCTGCCCTTTGCCTCGGCCCAATCGGCGATTTATTCGCCTTGCAAGATTGCAAAGTATGCCGAAGGCTGAGTCCATATAGATCAGGAGAGTAGTTTAATGGCCAAGAACGGACTGACGACGATTTCAAGCCAGCACTCTGTCAAAGCCACAATCGATCGGCTGGAAAGCGCGGCGAAGGCTAAAGGCATGACCATCTTCGCCCGCGTCGATCATGCTGCAGGCGCGACATCGGTCGGCCTGTCCTTGCGCCCGACAGAGCTTCTCATTTTCGGCAATGCGCGGGGCGGCACCCCGCTGATGCAGCTTGCGCAAACGGTCGGCATCGATTTGCCGCTGAAGGCGCTTGCCTGGGAGGATGCAGCCGGAAAAACCTGGCTGTCCTACAATGAGCCGGCGTGGCTTGCTGAGCGGCACGGCGTTGAGGAGCAAGGCGCCGCGGTCGCGAACACGCTGGCTAACGCGATTGCCGGGCTCGCGAAGGAAGCAACCGGCGCGTAGGCGTCGCGTTTAAAAGCACTCAGCCCTTTTCGTCGCAGGCCCAGGCGCGCAGGACGCAATCGTGGCCGCCGAAATCGTAACAGCGCCGCAGCGAGGCGTTCTCGGCTTTGCCGAGGTGCGAATTGATCGCCCAGCCGAACGAACCGCACGGATGCTTGGCGTCGATCGCTAGCGCGGCGCAGCCACGGCGGATCTCGCCGACGATCTTGCAGGCGTTACCCGAGCATTGCTTCATGGCCGCGGCGCGTGCGTCCGCGGTCTTGCGATAATCGTAGCCATAGCCGTACGCGCCGCAGGCGCCGACCGCAAACGCGCCGGCCGCGTCGGCGACACCAATCGCCGCGATCAGAATACATCCGGTCGCCGCGGCGAGCGCGGAACTCCGCATCAAAAAGGTCATAATGGCCCCTCCCCAAGGGTCTTGCCGAGGCTAGCGGGGAAGAGTTTCGAGTTGGTGAATCAGGAGGCACAGAGCCCGACCTGTCGGCAGGAAACGGGTGGAAGCATCGCATCGTCCGGGGCAAATCCGCGTCAGAAAAACCGAAGGTTCAACAGCGAAGGTTCAAACCGATGGCAAGGTCCTACTCCAGTCTGGTGCTCGATCACCCGGCAACCGAAGTGTGGCGAGTGATCCGTCCGTTCGACCACTACGCCTGGGCCGGAGTAGAGAGCACGACTACGATCGAAGACCACAAGTCGGGAGATCAGGTCGGCGCGGTGCGGCGCGTGAGCTTCGGCGAAAACGTCATCCGCCAGCGTCTGCTGGCACATTCCGACATCGAGCGTTCCTACAGCTATTGTTTCTGCGGAACCGCTCCGTTCCCGGTGCAGGATTATGAAGCGACGTTACGCGTCAGTCCGGTGACCGCCGATAACAGGTCGTTTGTCGAGTGGTGGGCGACCTTCGACTGCGCCGCAGACGAACGGGACAAATCGGTCAAACACTTCGAGCTGCAGGGTTTCGCGAAGTGGCTCGCAGCGCTCCGGCATTTCATGGCGGAGCGCACGACACGGAGCACCGAGAGCGCCCGGATAGACGCCTAAGTACCTTCCAACTCAGCCCTGACGGCTTCAAGCGCTTCCGGCGTGTCGACGTCGGTCAGCGCCGCACTGCCGGTCAGTGGCACCTCGACCACTGCTTCACTGTAGCGGCTGATCAGGTGGCGGGCGCCGACGTCGCCCTCGACGTTCATGAGATCGGAGAAAAATCGCCGCGACCAGACCACCGGATTGCCGCGCTGACCGTCGATGGTTGGAATCGCGATCAGGGCTCCCTTGTCGGGATCGAGCGCGCCGATCAGTCGATCGATCATCGTGGCGTCGACTTGCGGCATGTCGCCGAGACAGACAATGACGGCGTCCGCCTGCGCCGGCAGCGCCGCGATCCCGGCGCGCAGCGAAGTGCCGAGACCATCGGCGAACTTCGGATTGTGGACGAAATCGATCGGCAGGCCGGCCAGCGCCGCCTCGACGCGTTCGCGCTGGTGGCCGGTGACAACGATGACCGGCCGTGCCTGCGAGGCGAGCGCTTCCTCGACGGCGATGCGCACAAGCGGCCGACCGCCGATTTCGGCCAGGAGCTTGTTCGGCCCGCCCATGCGGCTCGAGCGGCCCGCAGCCAGCACCAGCGCCGCGATGTTGCTGGCAGGATGTACCGGCTCGTCGCGCGGCTGCGGACGGGTGACGATTTCCATCAGCAGGCCGCCGACTCCCATGCCGGTAATATCCTCGCGTGGCACTTTCAGACCGGCGAGTAACCGCATCAGCACCCAGTCAAAACCGTTCTCCTTCGGACTGCGCGCGCAACCGGGGGCGCCGAGTACCGGGTGTCCGGTCGCCGAGCCGATCAGCAACAGATTGCCGGGATCGACCGGCATGCCGAAATGTTCGATGCGGCCGCCGATCGCCTCCAGCGCCGCCGGGATGACGTCGCGGCGATCGGCGATCGCCGAGGCGCCGAACACGATGACAAGCTCGGCGCCTTCCCGCAGCACTTCATTGAGCGCGCGGGCCAGTGCGGCCTGCTCGTGCGGCACGCGCCGTTCGGCGACGATCGAGGCATTGGCGGGCGCCAGCCGTTCGGCAGTGATTTTCAACGTCTTGTCGATTACCTTCGGCGATAGCCCGGGCAGAAGCGTGGACACGATTCCGACTTTGCGGATGCGATAAGGCGCAACGCGGATGAGCGGCCGCTGCGCCGCGGCCAGCGCCAAATCCCGCGCCGACGCGGCAACCGCAAACGGAATAATCTTCACCGTCGCGATCATTTCGCCGGCTACGACCGGCTTATAGGCCGACAATGTCGCAACCGTGATTGCTTCGTCGACGCGATTGATGCCATCGACGGCATTCTTGTCGACGACAAGCACCCCGGCCGCCCGCGCGAACAGATTAGCGCGGCCGGTAAAGGCGCGATCGACGTGCACACCCTCGCCGGCAATTGCCTCGGCGATCCCGGCCGCTGCCACATCCTCGGACACGTCACCTGGCTCGAGCCGCGCGACTACGATGTCCTTGATGCCGGCGGCATGGAGCGCGGCGGCCTCGATCGGGACCGATCAGCGTACCTTTCTTGAGTACGAGCGCGCCCTTTCGGATCGTGTGCACCGCCGTGGCACCGATCGCCTCGTTGGGCGCGACCGCTCCGAACTTCATGACGCGGCTTTAGCCTCCACCCTGCTCTCCTCTGCAAGCGGAGGAGGGTAAGGGAGGGGCTCCACTTCCGGTTCTTCGCGCAGCCGCTCGGTGACCTGCGCGATGATGGAGACGGCGATCTCCGCCGGCGACACCGCGCCAATGTCGAGACCAATGGGCGCATGGATACGTGCAATATCGGCGTCGCTGACGCCCTGCTGCTTGAGGCGGTCGACCCGCCGCGCGTGCGTCTTCCGCGAGCCAAGAGCGCCGATATAGAAACAGTCGCGGGACAGCGCGTGCAGCAGCGCGGGATCGTCGATCTTCGGATCGTGAGTGAGCGCGACAAACGCGGTGTAACGGTCGATGCCGAGCGGGGGCAGCGCCTGGTCCGGCCATTCGGCGATGACTTTGACGTCCGGAAAACGCTCGGGTGAGGCAAATGCGGTGCGCGGATCGATGATGGTGACGTCATAGTCGAGCAGCTTTGCGATCGGCGCGAGCGCCTGGCTGATGTGCACGGCGCCGGTAATGACGAGCTGCGGCGCCGGCACGTACACAGTAAAGAACACGCGTCCCTGCGGGGTCTCCTCCATGCCACTCCGTCCGCTGCGCAGGCGCTCGGCGAGGTGCGCTTTGAGGGGATCCTTGCCGACATCGGCCGCCTTCACCAGCCGCTGTTGGCCGGTGGCGGTATCGGTGACGACGATCGCGGCGCGGCGCGCGGCGCGCTCGGCGTTGAGGGCGGTAAGGAGGTCGAGATGCATCACAGTCTCACGGTCGTCATTGCGCAGGCCAACCGCAGCACGGCTGCCCGGTAGCCTCAACCATTATACTATCAAAAACGCATGGTGTTTATGGATTCGAGGCTCGCCGACCCGGTCCGTTCCGGACCGTTGATATGGCAAAAAAATTGCCCTGTTCCAGGCCGCCTTTGGAGATGGCCGTACCGCGGCAGCCAGCGCCGATAATGCAATATTGACTGGAATAATTGAACTGACGCCGCCATGGATTTGGCGCGCTGCGACGCCACGTCGGTCATCGTCGACCGATTGGCGCGAAACAGGTTCTGATCTTTGCTTCGGCCGTCAGAAATCATACAGACGGCCGATTACAACGCCGCTCACGAAAGTAAGGCAGCCGGCAAATGTTCTCGTTGCAGACGAAAAGACTAGACTGCCGCAAGCTATGAACTGACGGCGGGGCTCTTCGGTTGCCAGCCGCTCGACAGGAAACGCGCGCCCGTCTCGGCCAGCGTCTGATAATCGGCAAGCAGGTGCTTGCGGTCATCGGCCATCATCTCAAGCCGCCGATTAGCCCAGTCCTGACACACGGTCATCGCGTCGGGAATCGAACGCGCTGCCGTCAATTTCGAGGCAAATTCGGATGTCAGATTCGCTTCCGACTGAACGCGATCGAGCCACTGCCGTCTTGTCTCTTCGAATTTTTCGAACAGCTCTGACTGCGCGCTGGCAAATCCTTCGAACTGCTTCTGTCCCATCGCGGCTAACTCCGCGGGGGCAAAATTAAATGGGGATGACTTTTCCGTCTGAGTTTCCTTTTGGGCCACGACACGTCTCCTGCTGATCCAGCCGGAACCCAATCAATCTCACGCAGTCACTTGTGGTGTTGATGTAGATCAAACTCGAGCATTCATATTACCGACACATAAACTACAAGCTGCACTCGCCCGCTAAGCGGGCCCACACGCCTTCATTCCACCTTCTCCACGAAGACGCGGATCTTGCCGCCGCAGGACAGGCCAACCTTCCAGGCGGTTTCGTCGGCTACGCCGAATTCGAGCATTTTCGGCTTGCCGCTTTCGATCACGTCGAGCGCCTCCGTAACCACAGCGCCTTCGACGCAACCGCCGGAGACCGAACCCAGGAAATTCCCCTCCTCGTCGATGACGAGATTGGAGCCGACCGGCCGAGGCGCCGAGCCCCAAGTCTCGACCACGGTCGCGAGCGCCACAGAGTGGCCTTTCTTGCGCCAGTCCTCGGCGGCTTTGAGAATGTCGTTGTCGGTTGAGAGCATGCGGAGCCTCCGTTATCGACTTTCGATCGTCAGCCCGGGTTTGATCCGGGGGTCGATCTTTCTGGCCTTAAGATGGATTGCCGGATCAGGTCCGGCAATGACGTTTGCGAGATCAGGCCACTTTTTGCATCCAGGCTTTCGGGTCGCCGGCACCACTGCGGCCGGGCTGCAATGCAGCCACCAGCTCGGTGATCGAGTCGAGATCGTGAATCGGCCGGAATTCGTCGACATGCGGCAACATGGTCTTGATGCCCCGCGCGCGCGCCTCGAAGCCTTCAAAGCGCAATAGCGGATTGAGCCAGATCAGCCGCCGGCACGAGCGATGCAGCCGGTCGATCTCGAAGGCGAGTGTATCATCGGCATCGCGCTCGAGACCGTCGGTGATCAGGAGCACGATGGCGCCCTGGGTGAGCACGCGGCGCGCCCACTGTTTGTTGAAGGCATGCAGCGATGACGCGATCCGCGTCCCGCCCGACCAGTCCGGCACGCTGGCCGAACAGGCGGCCAGCGCGTCGTCAGGATCGCGTTGGCGCAATGCTCGGGTGATATTGGTCAGCCGCGTGCCGAACAGGAACGTGCTCACGCGCCGGCGTTTTTCCGTCAACGCATGCAGGAAATGCAGAAAAATCCGGCTGTACTGAGTCATGGAGCCGGAGATGTCGAGCAAAGCCACGATCGGCGGCGGCTTCATTTTCGGTCCGACGAAACGCAGATCGATGAAATCGCCGCCGCCTTTGAGGCTTGAACGCAAGGTGCGGCGGATATCGATCAGATGGCCATGCGGATGCGGCGCAAGCCGCCGCGTGCGCACTTCCGCCATCGGCAGAACGAGCCGCTGCATCGCTTCCTTGGCGGCCGCGATCTCGGCGTTCGACATCTGCGCGAAATCCTTGCGTTGCAACACCTCACGCTCGGAGACGGTCATGCGGGTGTCGAGCTCGATCTCGCGCTCGTGTTTGAGCTTGTCATCGAGGCCCGAAAACAGCGCCTCCTGGATGCGCGTCGCACCGGCTTCCGGCGGGCGCGGCGCGCCCGGCGCCGGCTGCAGCATCATTGCCATCAGCTGGTCGATATAACCGCGGCGGCGGAAGAAAATGCGGAACGCCTGATCGAACAGGACGGTGTGTTCGTGCCGCTTCACGAACACCGCGTGCAGCGTCCAGTAAAAATCCTCGCGGGTGCCGACGCCGGCGGCCTTCACCGCTTCGAGCGCGTCGAGCACCGCGCCGGGCCCGACCGGAATGCCCGCCGCGCGCAGCGCGCGGGCGAAGTAGACGATGTTTTCAGCGAGCCGCCCGGGTTGCTCCGCCATTGTCCGATCATTCCGCCGCGCGCAGGTCCGACTTCATCTCGTCAAGCAATTCCTTGACCTTGCTGCCTTCGAGCCGCGCGATGTCGTCCTGATACTTCAGCAGTACGCCGAGCGTGTCGGAGACAGTCGCCGGATCGAGCGCGACCACGTCCAGCTCCGAGAGCGCGCTCGCCCAATCCAGTGTCTCGGCGACGCCGGGCGACTTGAACAGATCCTGCTTGCGCAGCGCCTGCACGAACGCAACTACCTGCTCGGAAAGCTTCTTGCCGACGCCCGGCACTTTGGCGCGCACGATCGCCAATTCGCGCTCAGCGCTCGGATAACCGACCCAATGATAGAGACAGCGGCGCTTGAGCGCGTCGTGCACCTCCCGGGTCCGGTTCGAGGTAATGACCACGACCGGCGGGTGCGTGGCCTTCACCGTGCCCATTTCCGGGATCGTGACCTGAAAATCGCTCAACACTTCCAGCAAAAACGCCTCGAAAGCTTCGTCGGTTCGATCGATCTCGTCGATCAGCAACACCGGGGCGCCGGCGGTGTCGGGCTCCAGCGCCTGAAGCAGTGGACGTTTGATCAAAAAGCGCTCCGAGAAAATGTCGTGCTCGAGCCGCGCGCGGTCGTGCTCGCCCTCGGCTTCGGCAACCCGGATCGCGATCATCTGGGCGGCGTAGTTCCACTCATAGACGGCGGCAGCAACGTCGAGGCCTTCGTAGCACTGCAGCCGGATCAGGCGGCGGCCGAGCGTCGCAGACAGCACCTTGGCGATCTCGGTCTTGCCAACGCCGGCCTCGCCTTCGAGGAAAATCGGCCGGCCCATTTTCAGCGCCAGATAAAGCACCGTGCCGAGCGAGCGGTCGGCGAGATATTCGGCTTCGGCGAGCAGCGCGACGGTGGCATCGATCGAGGCGGGTAACTGGCGGGGAATGGATGACTTCACAGCGAACCTCGGTTGGACCTTCACATCATACATAAACTTCAACTGCTCGCCCGGAAACCGCATCGGCCACACTGAGGACTAGACTACATCGCAATACTCTCTATGATTGTGTTTTGATGATTATACAACCCGATGATCCTTTATTGACTGTCCGAGCTGCGCTTGCATCCTGCGGGCCAGGATTGCCGTCGGTAAAGCTCGGCATCATCGACGGCATCCCGGACTTATCTCACCCCGCCTTGGCCGGGGCTTCCATCGACATTGTTGCCGAGATGATTCCTCCGAAGCCGGTAGATGCCGATCCTCATGGCACCGGCATTTGCAGTCTCATCTTTGGACGCGGCGATCCGGTGAGTGGACTTGCGCCGGGGTGTTCCGGCCTGGTGCTTCCGCTGTTTTTTCGCAACGCCGGCGAAAAGCAGTCGCGACCAGTCTCGCAATTGGACCTCGCGCGCGCGATCGCTTTTGGCTTGGAACGCGGCATCTCCATTTTCAACATCAGCGCCGGCCAAAAGTCCTTTACCACCGAACCAGAGGCGCACCTTGAGCAAGTCATTCGGCAATGCGTCGAGCGGCGCGTGCTGATCGTTGCCGCGGCAGGCAATGATGGTTGTGCTTGCATTCATATACCCGCTGGGGTAGAATCCGTTTTGTCGGTCGGGGCGCTCGGTGTTGACGGAAAACCTCTCGCCACCAGCAATTGGGCGGAGGCTTACCGGCGGAACGGGCTGCTGGCGCCCGGGGAGAATTTGCCTGTCGCTGTTCCGGGCGGAGGCGTGACCGCCGCCAGTGGAACAAGTTTCGCGACGGCCGTCGCGTCGGCAGTCGCAGCGTTGTTGTTGTCAATTGTGCATCGAGAAAGTTATCGCCTTGATCCGCTTGATATCCGGCAAATCCTTATTGACACCGCGGCGCCCTGCGAACTGCAGGGCGACGGAGCCTGTGACCGGTACCTGGCCGGGACTCTCGATGCTGCTGCGGCGCTGGCGGCGGTCCGTCGCGCCGGCAGCTCGCGGGTTTCATTCGTGCCAATCCAACCCGTCGAACTGGCGGCGGTCTTAGGAGACGACAGCAATCGACAACAATTTGCGCGCACGCGTTCAGGGATGGGGGGTGTTGTGATGTCTGCCGTAATGTCCGGTACAAACTCAACCGAGGCGATGGCCGTCGAGCCGTCGGCCCTCACGGCTTCGGCTTGCAATTGCCAACAGCAAGAAGAGGATCCAAAAGCCGGACTTTCCCCGCAAAGTACCGGCTTTGCACCCTCCGTGGCGCCGCCGCTCGCGCCAATGGCGCAAAACAGCGCATCGGCGAGCGGGGTCAAACAGCAAGCCTGCTCCTGCGGCAAGGGCGAGGGAACATGCACGTGCGGCGGAAGTCAGTTGCCGCAACTTGTCTTTGCTCTTGGCGCCTTGTGGTTCGATTTCGGTACCGAGGCGCGCTACGACGCGCTCGTGCAGCAGATCGGCGACCCCGTACGCGCCAACAATCCCGCCGAACTTTTCGCTTTTCTGCGACAAAACCTTCATTTCGCAGCGGGCGTTACGTTCATCCTGATGCAGGAGCAGATCCCGCTATATGCGATTCAGCCGGCCGGGCCTTTTGCGTTGCAGACTTACAACGCGATGCTGGACGCGCTCGAATCCTCACTGGATGACACGCACAACCGGGAGCAACGCGTATCCATACCCGGCATGGTCAGCGGATCGACGCGACTGCTGAACGGGATGACGGTGCCGGTGGTTTTTCCCGACTTGCGCGGTATGTACAAATGGCAATCGCACGAATTGATCGCAGCGGCGAAGGCCGCCGTCGGCGACGACGTCGCCGCTGACGACGAAATCTTGAACTTCCTCAATCGGGTCTATTACGAACTTCGCAATCTCGGCGTCGCCCCGCAGGAGCGGGCCATCAACTTCGCTGCGACCAACGCCTATCCAGACGCGCCAACCGCGTTCGCCGAGTCCGCCGGGCGGCAACTTGCTCTCGACACCATCACTGTCGTGAAGAGCCCGATCTGTCGCCCTGACTCAGATTGCTGGGATGTTCAGTTGCAAATGTTGACCCGGAAAATGAACGGCGCGCCAGCCGGGTCTATCGCTACACCGTGGACGTGAGCGAAATGCTTCCGGTCACTGTTGGCCAGGTCCGCTCGTGGGCCGTGCGGACAGGAGCGCTATGACAAACAGCCGCCACAACGCCCAGGCCCTTCTTCTGGACCGCAGCAATGAATGCGGCCCAGTCCAAGGCGGATCACGCGGCCGCATGCAATAGCCTCGAAAGGGCTGACAACAGAGGAGAACTACCCATGAAAGCACCAGCCAGTCTGCGCCGGTAAAGCGGAACAATCAGTTAAAGGTCGCGGTTCAAACGGCCCAGGTGCGCCCAGTCCGGTATGCTGCGTTCAGCTGGTCCGATCTGCCGTAGTTTTGTCCCCCCTGTGCCCGTGACCAATCGAGAAATCTAACGACGAGCGAGGAGAACTCCAATGAGATTACCCGTGCAATCCGCTCCCGTGACGCGGGGAAAATGCGCGTCGCACAAATGCATTCGCTGACACAGCAAGGTTGCAATACTCCACGTGCTGGTGGCGGCGTCCTGCTTGCGGCGCAGCCGTAAGTGTACGCGGAGTTGGGTGCCCCAGCGTGCATCACCTGCCTAAGCGGCAGCTTGCGACGCGCTGGAAAGGCACGCGCTTATCAAATTGCAATCGTGGACGCAGAAGCTGACGACTGGCATAAACAGGGCGCATTCGAGCGAAAGCGGGTTGACGGCCGCATGCAGTCCAGATCCGATCGACGCACGAGTGCACCTCGTGCCTCGGCCCAGCGTACAATAGTTGCAAGGACTGTTTCTGAGCCGGATTGGATGCCGCTGGCCTCAGGGGGGTCACAGCGGACGGAAGGCCTCTCCGCGCGCAGCGTTCTGAAGGGGCGGAGACGCGTCGCCGGAAAAGAGACCGCGATGGAGCCACCCTGTCCAAAGATCCGCCAGTGGAGCGACAATTACATGCGACTTGTGGTCGGCTGGAAAGGTAGACACTCGATCTACCACGAACGACACTAAGTCGCAGAAGTCCGCCAAAGGACGAAGATCAGCGCGGCAACGTCGCCAGCCGGTGGACGATTACTTCGTCGAACTCACAACCTTTCACGTAAGCCGACGCATCTTTGGTGAGGCCTGGCTTCCGCGGCGGTCGGCGCAATTGGAAAGAGCAAAGGCGTGCGGCGACCAATGCAGCCGACACCCATAACAGGTCCGGACTTACTTCCCAATCGCCTCCGCCACCGCGCGGCGCGCCAGCACACCGACGAGGTGGGCGCGGTATTCGGCGCTGCCGTGAATGTCGCTATTGAGGCCGTCGGCCGGGATAGTGAGCCCTTCCAGCGACTTCGGCGAAAATCGCTTTTTCAGTGCTTCCTCGAACGATGGCACGCGGAATACGCCATTGCCGCCGGCGCCGGTGACTGCAACGCGAATCTCGCTGGCGCGCTTGCCGACAAAGACGCCGACCAGTGCATAGCGTGACGCCTGGTTGCGGAATTTCTGGTAGGCCGCCTTCTTCGGCAGCGGAAAGCTGATCTTGGTGATGATCTCGGCAGGCTCCAGTGCGGTCGAGAACATGCCGGTGAAGAAATCATCGGCCGCAATCCGGCGCTTGTTGGTGATGATGGTGGCGCCGAGGCCAAGACACGCCGCCGGATAGTCGGCGGTCGGATCGTTGTTGGCGACCGAGCCGCCGATCGTGCCCATGTGACGCACCGCCGGGTCGCCGATCATGCCGGCGAGCTTGGCGATTACCGGCGCGGCCTGCTGCACCACCGCAGAGGTGTGCACGTCGACGTGCTTGGTCATGGCGCCAATGACAAGGGCGCGCCCCTTTAGCTCAATTCCGGACAAGCCCTCGACCCGCGACAGGTCGATCAATTGCGGCGGGTTGGCGAGCCGGAGCTTCATCGTCGGCAGCAGCGTGTGGCCGCCGGCGAGAAGTTTCGCGTCCTCGTTCTTGCTCAGCAGATTGATCGCCTGCCGCAAGGTCTCGGGACGGTGGAAGGTGAAGCTATACATCTTCGGTTCTCCGTTTATTTCGTGCGGGTCAGGCCGCGTGCGGCAGCGAGTGGCCGGCCTTCTGCAATGCCGCCCAGACCGTGGCGGGTGTTGCCGGCATGGCAACGGCTTCGGTGCCGATGGCGTCGGTGATGGCGTTGATCACCGCGGCAGGCGAAGCGATCGCCCCGGCTTCGCCGCAGCCTTTGATGCCGAGCGGATTGGACGGCGCCCTGGTCACCGTCATGCCGATTTTCAGCGGCGGCAGATGATCGGCCCGCGGCATGCAATAGTCCATGAGCGAACCGGTAACCAGTTGGCCGTCCTTGTTGTAAATCGCGCTCTCGCATAGCGCCTGGCCGACGCCATGGGCAATACCGCCGTGGACCTGGCCCTCGACGATCATCGGATTGATCACGACACCGAAGTCATCGACCGCGGTCCAGGCTACGATCTCGGTGTTGCCGGTCTCCGGATCGACCTCGACCTCGCAGATGTGGCAGCCGGCGGGGAAAGTGAAGTTGGTCGGATCCCAGAACGCGCCCTCCTTCAGCCCGGGCTCAAGCTCCTGGCCGGAGAATTTGTGGGCGATGTAGGCGTTGAGCGCAACGCCGGCCCATGGCACGGACTTGTCGGTGCCGGCGACACTGAACTTTCCGTCCTTGAACTCGATGTCGCCTTCAGCCGCTTCGAGCAGATGGGCGGCGACCTTCTTGGCCTTCGCTTCGACCTTGTCGAGCGCCTTGACGATCGCTGAAATGCCGACCGCGCCGGAGCGCGAGCCGTAGGTGCCCATACCGAACTGCACCTTGTCGGTATCGCCGTGTACGATCGATACGCTTTCAATTGGAATGCCGAGCCGCTCGGCAACCACCTGCGCGAAGGTTGTCTCATGGCCCTGGCCGTGAGCGTGGGAGCCGGTGAGGATTTCGACCGAGCCGGTCGGATTGACCCGCACCTCCGCGGATTCCCAGAGGCCGACGCCGGCGCCCAGCGAGCCGACCGCCTGCGACGGCGCGAGCCCGCACGCTTCGATATAGGTCGAGAAGCCGATGCCGCGCAGCTTGCCGTGCCGCGCCGCCTCGCGTTTGCGCTTGGCGAAGCCCTTGTAGTCGGCAAGCTCAAGCGCCTTGTCGAGGCTCGCGCCGTAATCGCCGCCGTCGTAGCAGAACAGCACCGGCGTTTGATGCGGGAACGACTTGACGAAATTGGCGCGGCGGAACGCGACTGGATCGCGGCCGGTCTCCCGCGCGGCGAGTTCGACAATGCGTTCGACGACGAAGGTCGCCTCGGGGCGTCCGGCACCGCGGACGGCGTCGACCGGCGCGGTGTTGGTATAGACCGCGTCGACCTCGCAATAGATTTGCGGGATGGCGTATTGGCCCGACAGCAGCGGACCATAAAGGTAAGTCGGGACCGACGACCAGAACAGCGACGGATACGCGCCCATGTTGGCGATGGTGTGGACGCGCAGACCGGTGATCTTGCCGGCTTGATCAAGCGCCAGTTCCGCATGGGTGACGTGATCGCGGCCGTGAGCATCGACCAGGAATGACTCGCTGCGTTCTGCGGTCCACTTCACCGGCCGGCCGACTTTTTTGGCGGCCCAGATGCAGACCGTCTCTTCCGCGTAGATGAAGATCTTCGAGCCGAAGCCACCACCGACGTCAGGCGCAATGACGCGCAGCTTGTTTTCCGCCGCGATGCCGCAGAACGCGGCGAGCACGAGACGTGCGGCATGCGGATTCTGGCTCGTAGTGTGAAGCGTGAATGACTCCGAGCCGGAATCATATTCGCCGACCGCGGCGCGCGGTTCGATCGCTGCCGGCACGACGCGGTTGTTGATCGAGATCGATCTTGGTGACATGGGCGGCGGCCTTGAAGGCAGCGTCCGTCGCCGCCTTGTCGCCGAGATGCCAGTTGAACACGGTGTTGTTCGGCGCGACGTCGTGAATGACCGGCGCACCGGGCTTTGCTGCGGCCTTTGGATCGACCACCGCCGGCAGAACGCCGTAGTTGACGACGACCTTTTCCGCGGCGTCCTTGGCCTGCGAATAGCTCTCGGCAATCACCACGGCCACTTCGTCGCCGACGTAGCAGACCTTGCCGTTGGCCAGCGCCGAGCTCGGGCTGGTTTTCATCGGCGAGCCGTCCTTGGAATGCACGGTCCAGCCACAGATATGTCCGCCGATCTTGTCGGCTGCGACGTCGGCGCCGGTGAAGATCGCAACCACGCCCGGCAGGCGAGCGGCCGCTTTGATGTCAATCGATTTGATGGTCGCGTGGGCGTGCGGAGAGCGGACGAAATAAGCGTAGGCTTGGCCCGGCCGGTTGATGTCGTCGGTGTAATGACCCTTGCCGGTGATGAAGCGGTGATCTTCCTTCCGGCGCACCGCCGCGCCGATCCCGGTTGCAGTCATGGCGGTTTCCTCCCGCGGTTATATTTTGGACGTGCCTTCCCTTTAAAGTTGTCTTTTATTCGGCGGCTTTCGAAGCGGCGCCGGTGCCCATCGCGCGAGCGCCCGCGGCGATCGCCTTGACGATATTGTGATAGCCGGTGCAACGGCAGATGTTGCCTTCCAGCTCCTCTCGTATCGTCTTATCGTCGAGTTCGTTACCCTTGCGGCGCACCATATCGACCGCGGTCAAAATCATGCCGGGCGTGCAATAACCACATTGCAGTCCGTGGTTTTCGCGGAAAGCCTCCTGCATCGGATGAAGCGGACCGTCGACTGGCGCCAAGCCCTCGATCGAGAGCACGTCGGCGCCTTCAAGCTGCAAAGCGAGCACGGTGCAGGACTTCACCGCCTTGCCGTTCACCAGCACCACGCAGGCACCGCACTGCGACGTATCGCAGCCGACATGGGTCCCGGTGAGCCGGAGATTTTCGCGGAGCAATTGCACCAACAGCGTGCGCGGATCGACGTCGACGGTGACGGATTTGCCGTTCACGGTGAGGGATACGGCTGCCATAAGCGCCTCCTCAGATTCTTAAAAACGTCTTGTTTGCAGGACGGCTCGCGGCCGTGGTCTGCCTTTAAGGTCAAAATCGTGACGTTTTCCCGGATTCCGACCTTGGAACAATAACAATCTGACCCGCGTCGCGGGCGCCGGTCAAGGATTAATCGTGCGCCGGGGATAGTCCCGATGACGGACGGGTGGAGATTTGGGTGGCTCAGGACTGTTTCGGGTTCACTGCGGCGGCAAAATTCTGAAAGAATTCGTCGGCGACCTTCTTGGCGGCGCCATTGATCAGACGCTGGCCTAGTTGGGCGAGCTTGCCGCCGATCTGTGCCTCGACCGCGTAGCTGAGCAGCGTACCGCCATCCTTGGGCAGGAGCTTGACGGTCGCGCCGCCCTTGGCGAACCCCGCGACACCGCCGTCGCCCTGACCCGAAATCGTGTAGCCGTTCGGCGGGTCGAGGTCGGACAGCGTCACCTTGCCTTTGAACTTCGCCTTCACCGGGCCGATCTTGGTCGTCGCAACCGCCTGAAATTCGGTATCCGATAATTTGTCGAGCTGCTCGCAGCCGGGAATGCAGGCCTTGAGGGTCTCGGCGTCGTTGAGCTTCTCCCAGACCGTTTCCCGCGGCACCGCGAGCTGATACTCCCCGCTCATTGTCATAGCCATGTCGCATCACTCCTGCCGGCGCCGGCGCAACGTCGCGCCCAGTGTCCTTACCAAGGGTAGCTTACACGTATCGCTTACCCCCTCGCGCGGTGGCTGGAAAGACCGTCGTTCACCGCTTAGGCTGACGGGCGTTACGAGTGCGGAGGAAACTTCATGCCGAAAATCAACGCGGACGGCTGCGCCATTCATGTAGAGGTGGAAGGGCCGGAGCGCGCGCCGGTACTCATGCTGTCGAACTCGCTCGGCACCAATCTGCATATGTGGGACGAGCAGGTAGCGCCATTCACAAAGCACTTCCGGCTCGTTCGTTATGACCGCCGGGGCCACGGCCAATCGGATGTGCCGAAGGGGCCCTACTCGATGGAGCTACTCGGCCGCGACGCTCTTGCGATCCTTGACGGGCTCGGCATCGAGCGGACCAACTGGTGCGGGCTGTCGATGGGCGGCATGGTCGGTCAGTGGCTCGGCGCGCATGCGCCCGGACGGATCGACAAACTGATCCTCTCCAATACCTCCAGCTACTTTCACGATCGAACCATGTGGGACGGCCGCCTCAAGCTCGTGCGCGAAAAAGGCCTCGCAGCAATCGTTGATGCCAATATGGAACGCTGGTTCACCAAATCATTTCGCGAGCGTTCGCCGCAGGCGATGGCGCGCATTCGTGAGATGTTTCTGGCCACCAACCCCGAAGGCTATGTCGCCTGCGGCGAGGCGATCCGCGACATGGACCTGCGCATGCTGCTTGCCAAGATCACAAGACCGACCCTGGTCATAGCGGGCCGGCACGATCCGGCCACGACACTCGAAGCCGGCGAGTTTCTCACCGAGCACATTCCCGGCGCCAAGCTTGTCGTGCTCGAGACCGCGCACATTGCCAACATGGAGCAGCCGCAGGTTTACGCCGACACGGTGCTGGAATTTTTGCTGGGCAAGTAACGCAAAGCGTCATTGCGAGGAACGAAGCGACGAAGCAATCAAGGTCTCGGCGCTGCCACTGGATCGCTTTTCCCACGGCTCGTAACGACGAGGCTCTGGTCACCCGCGTTGATCGCGAAACTGGTGCGGCGTCGTGCCGGTGTGCTTGCGAAAAAACCGGGCAAAATGCGAGGGGTCGGAAAACGCGAGCTCTTCGGCGATCTCCTGGATCGGCTGGGTGGTGAACACCAGCTGGCGTTTGGCTTCCGTAAGCACACGCTGGCGGATGAGATGACCGGCGGTGACGCCGGTGGCGCGCTTGACGTGGTCGTTGAGCCGATCGACCGTCATGCCGAGTTTTTCGGCGTAGAAGCCGAGCTGATGTTCGCCGCGGAAGAATTCGTCGACCAGCGCCCGCAACCGCGCGACGGTGGCGTCAGCCGGCTGTAACGTTACGCTGCCGGTCCGCGCCCGGCTTGCGGCAAGGCGCGCGACGCCAACGGCGATCAGCGCGAGTAGTCCACGCATTGCCACGCGATAGCCTTCGCGGGCCAGGCTGCTCTCCTCGGACAATTCCGTGCACAGCGCCGAAAGCCGCGCCCGTTCCGCATCATCCGTAATAGGAATGATCGGATGCGCGGCCAGTGCACGCAGCCGCGACAGGGCTTCGCCCGCCCGGTCCGCGAGCGCGACGGCTGCGTCTTCCGTGAACGTGAGCACCCAGCCTTGGGTAACGCTCGGCTCGAAGCGGAAGCCATGTGCAATCGCGGCCGGAACCAGAATGGCGGCAGGCGCGGAGAACGGCAGTCGCGCGGCTTCGAACGTCATTTCGCCGCCGCCGCCCTCGATCAAAAGAATCTGAAACAGATTGCGGTGCCGGTGGGCGCGAATGGTCCAGTCGTGAATCGACGAGCGCGAAGCAACGGTTTCGACGTGAATAAAATCGAACGCCTGATCATCAGGAGGATCGCCGTAAAGGTGGAACAGCGGCAATGCGTTGGCCATGGGGCAAGCATAACCCCATTACGCCCGGGATGAAGCCGCGCTTCGAGGACTTTCACAACAAAGCGGCAGCCCGCCGGTCTAAGCGGACTGCCGCGCCGCAACGGAAAGTTAGCGGTTCGTGGTGCCTTGCTGACCAGGCTTGCTCTGGCCGCCTTGCCCGCCTTGGCCGCCGCCCTGATGCTGCTGACCCGGCTGACCCGGCTTAGTCTGACCGCCCTGCTGGCCGCCCTGACCACCCTGCTGCTGCTGGCCGGGTTTGCTCTGGCCGCCGTGCTGCGGATTGCTCTGATTTTGCTGGTCGCGCTGCGGATTGTTCGGTTCGTTAGCCATCTAGACGTTCTCCGGTGTTGTTCGAAAAGCCCCGCCCCGGCAGAACGACAATCCGCAACTCACGACCCCGTTCCAGGTTCCACTGCAATTATTTTCAGCAACTGTTTGGAAAATCGCACAAAAATGCCTTTTTCGGCGCGGATCAAAAGCCTTCGCAACTGCCCACAATAGCGCCAGTTGTCGGCTTTGCTGCAGGCGAATGCCCCTGTTAAGTACTGGGCGGGGAATCGCAACGCGGCGGACGCATGGAATACTTCGTCCAGCAGCTCATCAACGGCATTACGCTCGGTTCGATCTATGGCCTGATCGCCATCGGCTACACGATGGTCTACGGCATCATCGGCATGATCAATTTCGCGCACGGCGATATCTTCATGGTCGGCGCGTTCCTGGCGCTCATTGCCTTCCTGGTCCTGGTCGCGATCGGCGTCACCGCCGTGCCTCTGGCGCTGTTCCTGGTACTCCTCGTCGCCATGGCGCTGACGGCGCTGTACGGCTGGACCGTCGAGCGCATCGCCTACCGGCCGCTGCGGCATTCGTTCCGCCTGGCGCCGCTGATTTCCGCCATCGGCATGTCGATCGTGCTGCAGAACTACGTGCAGGTGGCGCAGGGCGCCCGGGTCAAACCGCTGCCGCCGCTGGTGCAGGGCGGCTACACATTGTTCGAGGGCAACGACTTCGCCGTGCGCCTCTCCAACATTCAGATCATCGTTGTGGTCAGCACGCTGCTGCTGATGGCCGGGTTCTCGTTCCTCGTCGCGCGCACCAAGCTCGGGCGCAACATGCGCGCCTGCGAGCAAGACCTGAAAATGGCGGCGCTCCTCGGCATCGACGTCGACCGCACGATCTCGCTCACGTTCGTCATCGGCGCGGCGCTCGCTGCGGTCGCCGGCCTGATGTTTCTCCTCTATTACGGCGTCGTCGATTTCTTCATCGGTTTCCTTGCCGGCGTGAAGGCGTTTACCGCCGCGGTCCTTGGCGGCATCGGCTCGCTGCCCGGCGCGATGATCGGCGGCATTCTCATCGGCCTGATCGAGACCATGTGGTCGGCGTATTTTTCCATCGAATATAAAGACGTCGCGGCATTCGCGATCCTCATTGTGGTGCTGATATTCCTGCCGACGGGCATTTTAGGCCGCCCCGAAGTCGAGAAGGTGTGAGCGAGCGGGCGCCCGTGCCGCAGGAGAGCGAACCCGCAGATCAGCGGCATGATGTCTTCGCTGCGGTGAAGGAAGCCGCCATCGCGGCGCTCGTGGCTTTCGGCCTTTTTGTTTTAATGATCGGCATCCGTACCGATCAAGGACCGACCGGCGCGCTTGTGCTAACGACGCGCTTCGGTGCGCTCGCCGCTATCGTCGCGGCCGTTTTCGCTGCCGCGCTGCTGCGCGCCACGATTTGGCGGGAGGTGGCCGGTTCGATCGAACGTCTTGTGCCAGTCGCCGTAAGAACGGGACTTTCAGGTGTCTCACGCTACGCCGCTGTCGCCTTTCTGATCTTTGCGCTGATCCTTCCGGTTGTTTTTTACTCCAACCGCTATTTGCTCGATCTCGGCATCCTGATCGTCACCTATACGATGCTCGGCTTCGGCCTGAACATCGTCGTCGGCCTCGCCGGCCTCCTCGATCTCGGTTATGTCGCGTTCTACGCCGTCGGCGCCTACTCCTACGCGCTGATCGCGCAGACCTTCGGCCTGTCGTTCTGGATCTGCCTGCCGCTCGCCGGCATCCTTGCCGCGTTTGCCGGCATATTGCTCGGCTTTCCGGTGCTGCGCTTGCGCGGCGATTATCTCGCCATCGTCACGCTCGGCTTCGGCGAGATCATCCGGCTTATCCTGCTCAACTGGCAAAGCCTCACTGGCGGGCCGAACGGCATTTCCGGAGTTCCGCGCCCGTCGTTCTTCGGCTTGCCATTCAATGCTTCGAGCGAAGGGTTTGCCGCGACGTTCGGCCTGCACTACTCGCCCACGCATCGCGTGGTATTTCTTTATTATCTCATTCTCGCGCTTGCGCTTCTGACCAACTGGGTAACGCTGCGGCTGCGGCGATTGCCGATTGGCCGCGCCTGGGAGGCGTTGCGTGAGGATGAGATCGCCTGCCGCGCACTCGGCATCAATACCACCAATACCAAGCTCACTGCCTTTGCCATGGGCGCGATGTTCGGCGGCTTCGCCGGAGCGTTCTTCGCTACGCGGCAGGGCTTCATCAGTCCGGAGTCTTTCACCTTCGGCGAATCCGCCCTGGTGCTCGCGATCGTTGTCCTCGGCGGCATGGGCTCGCAGCTCGGCGTCGCCGTTGCCGCCGCGGTCATGCTTGGCGGTTTCGAGCTGTTCCGCGAGTTCGATCAATACCGCATGCTGGTGTTCGGCGCGGCCATGGTCGCAATTGTGATCTATCGACCGCGCGGCCTGGTCTCGACGCGCGCGCCCTCGGTGTCGCTGCGAACCCGCAAGGAGATTCCAGCCGCCATCGTGCAGGGTGCGCGGACGGAGACGCCGGCATGAATGCGGCGCCGATTCTCACGGTGGAGCATCTCACCATGCGGTTCGGCGGACTCGTCGCCGTCAGCGATCTCTCCTTTTCGGCACATTCGCGCCAGATCACCGCGCTGATCGGACCGAATGGCGCCGGCAAGACCACTTTATTCAACTGCATCACCGGCTTTTACAAGCCGACAGTCGGCCGGCTGATGCTCGCTCATCCGGATGGCGCCACGTTCTTGCTCGAGCGCTTGCCCGAGTTTCGCATCGCCAAGGAGGCGCGTGTCGCGCGCACGTTTCAGAACGTGCGGCTGTTTGCCGGGATGACGCTGCTCGAAAATCTGCTCGTCGCCCAGCACAACACCCTGATGGTTGCCTCCGGTTTTACTTTGCTCGGCTTGGTCGGCTCGCGTGCCTACGCACGTGCCGAAGCCGGCGCCATCGACAAGGCGCGTTACTGGCTCGATCGCGTTGGCCTCGCCGAGCGCGCCGACGATCCTGCCGGCGCGCTGCCCTACGGCGCGCAACGGCAACTCGAAATCGCACGCGCCATGTGTACCGATCCGGTGCTGCTCTGCCTCGACGAGCCGGCCGCCGGGCTGAACAATCGCGAGAGCGCCGAGCTCAACGCGTTCTTACGGACGCTCCGCGACGAACACGGCATCTCGATCCTGCTCATCGAGCACGACATGGGCGTGGTGATGGAGATTTCCGACCATATCGTCGTCCTCGACTACGGCCTGAAAATCGCCGACGGCGCTCCGCAGGATGTCCGCAACAACTCCAAGGTAATCGCCGCCTATCTCGGCGTCCCCGACGAAGAAGTCGAGCAGGCCGGTGCGGAGGTCGGATTGTGAGCGGGGCGACCGAGCCACTTCTCTCGCTGCGCGGCGTCAAAGCCTATTACGGCAGCGTCATCGCCCTCAAAGGCGTCGATGTCGACGTCAACGAAGGCGAGATCGTCGCGCTGATCGGTGCCAACGGCGCCGGCAAATCGACGCTGATGATGACGGTGTTCGGCAACCCTCGCGCCCGCGAAGGCAGTATCTGCTTCGCCGGCCGCGACATTACCGGCCTGACGACGCACGAGGTCGCCAAGCTCCGCATCGCGCAATCGCCGGAAGGCCGCCGCATTTTTCCGCGCATGACGGTGATGGAGAATTTGCAGATCGGCGCCACCGTGGCCGACGCCACCGACTTCGATGCCGACCTCGAGCGCGTGTTCGCGCTGTTTCCGCGGCTGCGCGACCGCAGATATCAGCGCGGCGGCACGCTCTCCGGCGGCGAGCAGCAGATGTTGGCGATCGGCCGCGCGCTCATGAGCCGGCCGCGGCTGATCCTGCTCGACGAGCCGTCGCTCGGCTTGGCGCCCTTGCTTGCACAGCAAATTTTTGCCGCCATTCGTGCGCTCAATGAACGCGACAAGCTCACCGTGTTTCTGGTCGAGCAAAACGCCTACCATGCGCTCAAGCTCGCGCACCGCGGCTACATCATGGTCAACGGCGAGATCACGCTGCAAGGCAGCGGTCGCGAATTGTTGCGG
Organism: uncultured Alphaproteobacteria bacterium; assembly: GCA_963826945.1. GTDB lineage: Bacteria > Pseudomonadota > Alphaproteobacteria > Rhizobiales > Xanthobacteraceae > BOG-931. The sequence continues at coordinate 418,899 of CAWGYY010000007.1, forward strand.
CGGCCGGAAATCCGTGCCGCCTATCTCGAAGGCGGCAAGCGCTGACAGAGACGGATATGTGACCAATATGTTCAGTCTCTATTCCGGTGAGAGCGTCGCCCCGATCGTGCTGGTAACCTTTGTTCTCGGCGGCGGCGCCGCTGCGCTTTCTGGTCGCGCGATTGCCCGCACGTGGGGCCGGCAATGGCAGGTCGTCGTCACGGCGCTGCTTCTTGGCGCCGCCGCGCGGTTCTTTCACTTCGCCTTGTTCGACGGCGAGTTCCTCTCCCTCGCGTCGTATTGCTGCGACACCGTGATCTTTCTGATCTTCGGACTGATTGCATGGCGCGCGACCCGTGCCGCCCAGATGGTGCGGCAATATCCCTGGCTTTATGCCCGCTCCGGTCCGCTCAACTGGCGCGAAATCGGGCAAGAAACTGCGCGCTAGAAGTGGTAATTTGCGTGAAACCATCACCGTCTTCAGCGAGGGATAGGCATGAACAAGCTGTGGCTTAACGCCTTTGCGCTCCTTTTGGTCTCCTTCGCCGGCGCGGCGAAAGCCGACGAGATCGCCGTTGCCGCGGCCGGACCGATGACCGGCGGGCAAGCTACTTTTGGACGGCAGATGCGCAACGGCGCCGAGCAGGCGATTGCCGACCTCAACGCCGCGGGCGGCGTGCTTGGCAAGAAGCTAACGCTGCAGATCGGCGACGATGCCTGCGATCCGAAACAAGCGCGCTCGGTCGCGGAAAAACTCGCGGGCGCCGGAGTGGCCGTCGTCGTCGGCCATTATTGTTCGTCCTCATCGATCCCGGCCTCGGATGCTTATCTCGACGGCGGCGTTCTGCAGATCACGCCGGCATCGACCAATCCGCTCTTCACCGACCGAAAAATGTGGAACACGTTCCGCACCTGCGGGCGCGACGATCAGCAGGGCGGGTTTGCCGCGAGCTATCTCGCCAAGAATTTCAAAGGCAAGAACATCGCCATCATCAACGACAAGACGACATACGGAAAAGGCCTCGCCGACGAGGTCAAGAAATCGCTTAACGCCGCCGGCGTGAAGGAGAAGTTGTACGAGTTGTACAATCAGGGCGACAAGGATTTCACCGCGCTCGTTTCCAAGCTCAAGCTGAACGGCATCGATATCGTCTATGACGGCGGCTATCACCAGGAAGCCGGCCTGATTGTGCGGCAGATGCGCGACCAGGGGCTCAAGACGGTGCTGATGGCGGGCGATGCTCTCGCCGACCGCGAGTTTGCATCTATCGCCGGTCCAGCGGCGGAAGGCGTGCTGTTCACATTCGGTCCCGATCCGCGCAAGCGCCCGACCGCGGCGTCCATCGTCGAGAAATTCAAAGCGAAGGGCATCGATCCCGAAGGCTACACGCTTTACACCTACGCGGCCTTTCAGGTTTGGGCGCAGGCCGCCGCTAAGGCCGGCACCGTCGACGGACAAAAGGTCGCCGCGGCCATCCACGCCGGCACCTGGGACACGGTGCTCGGTCCACTCTCATTCGACAAGAAGGGTGACATCACTTCCGTCGGCTGGGCGGTGTTCCGGTGGGACAAAGACGGCAATTACGACGAGATCACCGAGTTCGGGACGCACCTAGCATCTGTCGCGATTAACCGATCTTGCCAAGCATTGGGAACGTATCAAGCAGCCAGAAGCTCGCTTGCGTCACCGCGCCGGTGAGAAAGGCGATGCCGGTGAGCACCAACAACCCGCCCATGGCCTTCTCCACCAGACCAAGATGAGCGCGAAAGCGCGCCAGGAAAGCGGCGAACGGCTCGATCGCAAGCGCGGCCGCGATGAACGGTATGCCGAGGCCGAGTGAATAGATCGCGAGCAGGCCGGCGCCTGTCGCCACGGTTGCCTCCGATGCCGCAACCGCCAGAATCGCGGCGAGGATCGGGCCGATGCACGGCGTCCAGCCGAGCGCAAATGCAAGCCCCATCAAATAGGCGCCCCACAATCCGACCGGCTTGGTCATGCCGAGGCGCTTCTCGCGCATCAACATTTTGATCGGCGTAAGCCCGAGGAAGTGCAGGCCCATGGCAATGATCACGAGGCCCGCAATAATGGCGAGCGTACCCGAATAGGCGCGCACCAGCGAACCGATCGCGCTCGCGCTGGCGCCGAGTGCTACGAACACGGTGGAGAAGCCGAGCACGAAGAGGAACGCGGCGGCGAGCGTCTCGCGCCGTACCCGCGGCTCGGGTTCCTTGTCGGCAAAACGCTCGATCGAGGTGCCGGTGAGATAGACCAGGTAAGGCGGCACGAGCGGCAGCACGCACGGCGACAGAAAGCTCAACATGCCGGCAACGAGCGCGGCAGCGATGGTGACGTTCGGCATGGCGCACTCATGCCCGGCCACTCCCTGTCGCGCAAGCGCAGCAGCGCCGCGCCCGCGAGGATGTGATCGTTGACCGCCACGGCAAAATCGTCTCCGCTGAGCGTTTGCGAGGCAGCATCGTGCGCAACCTCATCACCGACGTCCCAGGACTCAGAATCGGTCACGCCGAGGATGCGCGCCTCGGCTCAGGCGCGACCGCCATCGTGTTCGACGAACCGGCCGTCGCCTCAATCGATGTGCGCGGCGGCGGGCCGGGCACCCGCGAAACCGCGTTGCTCGACCCGGCGCAAACCGTCGAAGGCATCGACGCCATCACCCTCTCCGGCGGCTCGGCCTTCGGCCTCGATGCCGCTTCCGGCGTGCAGGCCTGGCTGCGGGAACAGGGCCGCGGCTTTGCCGTGCGCACCGCGCGGGTTCCGATCGTTCCGGCAGCGATCCTGTTTGATCTCCTCGGCGCCGGCGACAAGAACTGGGGCCGGTTCCCACCCTACCGCGAGCTTGGTTATGCGGCCGCAGCCGCCGCCGGCGCGGATTTCGCCCTCGGCAGCGTTGGCGCCGGCACCGGAGCGACCACGGTCAACTATAAGGGCGGGATCGGCTCGGCCTCGGCGCAAACGCCCGACGATCACATTATCGGCGCTCTCGCCGTGGCCAACGCCGCGGGTAGTGTGGTGGTCGGCGAAGGCCCCTGGTTTTGGGCAGCGCCGTTTGAGCGCGACAGCGAGTTCGGCGGCCGCGGGTTCCCCTCCATTGTGCCCGCCGATGCGCTTTATCCGCTCACCAAAGGCAGCGCCCGGGAGAATACGACACTGGTAGTCGTGGCCACTGACGCAATTTTAACCAAAGCGCAGGCAAAAAGGCTTGCCGTCATGGCGCAATCGGGCTTGTCGCGCGCCATCTACCCTGTTCACACCCCGCTTGACGGCGACGTGGTGTTCGCTGCCTCGACCGGCCGCCGCCCTCTTGCGGACGCACTTTTGGGGTTAACTGTGCTTGGTGCAATAGCGGCTAATGTCGTGGCTCGCGCAGTCGCCCGCGGCGTTTACACCGCAGCGGCGCTGCAACTTGCGGGCGCGCTGCCAAGCTGGAAGGATCGATTCGAGCGATGAACCGGAGTGGTCGAATACCTTCCAAGCGTGACGCCGGTCGCGGAAACCACAGCGTGCATCGATCACGCGATCGTCATGCGCCGACGTTGACACGTTCGCCGATTGCGCATTCATTCCGGGCAAAATGGCGATGGATTTGCTGCGAGGAACCATGCGTTTCGTAATCATTGGCGGTGCTGTGTTAGTCGGCCTGGGCCTTGCGGCCTTTGGCGCTCTGGCAGCGTTCGGGATCAGCGTGCCGCAATTGGCGTCCGAGACACAGTCACTCACTGCGTCAGTCATCGCGCCTTCAGCGCCCGCACCGCTGACGCGCCTGGCATCGAACGATAAGACGGTTCCGGCGCAGACGCCGTTTCATCAGCTTGCCCAATCGGCGGAGTCCGGGATGTCGGCGCCGAAGACGACGGGAATGCTGCAGGCGCAGGCCGAGCCCACAAATGTTCCGCCGGTGCGCGTCGCACAGACCACGCCGGCACAGAGCAACTCCAATCAGGCCGCGGCTGGAGCGCCGTCCACTAATTCGGCCAAGGCCGCCGCAGCTGGCCCGCCGCCCAGCGGCATCGCGGCCTGCGACAAGCCGGGCGGGATGGGGCTTTCGCGCATCGTCGAAATCGACACCACTGGCGGCCCCGGGTTCGGCTTCGAACACTTCAAGCAGTACGATTTCCTCCGCGACAAAGAGGTCGTGCTGACCTTCGATGACGGCCCGTGGCCGGAAAACACCATGGCGGTCGTCAAGGCGCTGACCGACAATTGTTTGAAAGCCACGTTTTTTGAAATCGGCGAGCACGCGACCTGGCATCCCGAGATCACCAAGCGGGTGATCGCGGCCGGAATGACGGTCGGCTCGCATACCTGGTCGCACAAGGACCTCGCCAAGAACCCGTACGCCAGCGACATTGAACTGGCCAAACAGGAAATCGAAATGGGCATCAGCGCGGTACACATGGCCGCCGACGCCCCGATCGCGCCATTCTTCCGCTTCCCGGACCTGCAGCACCCCCCACAGCTCCTGGCCTATCTCGCCGAGCGCAATATCGGGGTGTTCTCGACTGACATCGATTCATTCGATTTCAAGTTGCATAAGCCGGAGCAGGTGATCAAATCGGTGATGACCAAGCTGGAAAAGCACGGCAAGGGCATCATCCTGATGCATGACTTCCAGAAGGCGACCGGCGAAGCGATGCCGGAACTCCTCCGCCAGCTCAAGGCAGGCGGCTACAAGGTCGTGCATCTGGTGCCGCATCAGCCGGTGACGACGCTGCCGAAGTACGACGAAATGCTCATGCAGCAGGACAAGATGTCGGTGAACAACACGCGGCCTGAAAGCAGCGTGTTTCACACGATCGGCGAATACAAGGGCTCGCCGGCTCCGGCATCGGCGGTGCACGACTGATCGTCCGGCCGATCGCCGGCCTTTCATGGCCTGCTAGCGGATGAACCGATCCGCGCCGTAGGGTTTTGGATCGCAGAACGGCGTTGCGCCGGTCATCATCTCAGCAATGAGCCGTCCCGTCGCCGGCCCAAGCGTCAAGCCCCAATGGGCATGACCGACGGCAAGCCAAAGACCACGCTGGCCGGGCGCCCGTCCGATCACCGGCCGCGAGTCGGGAAAGCAGGGCCGCGCCCCTAGCCACGGCTGAGCTTCGACGGCCTCCCCGAGCGGAAACAACGCGCGCGCCGCCGGCAACAGCCGATCGAATTGCACCGGCGTCGGCGCCGCATCGCGCGCGGCGAACTCGACGCCGGTGGTGATCCGGATACCCTGCTCCATAGGAGCGAGCACATAGCCATTCTCGGCATCGAGCACCGGACGGCTGAGCGCGGCGTTGCCTTGCGGCCGATAGTGGCGGTGATAGCCGCGCTTGACGGCGAGCGGCAGCCGAATGTCGAGCGGGTTGAGAACATCCGGCGCCCACGGGCCGAGCGCAATCACCACGTCGCCGGTATCAATCGGCCCGGATGCGGTCTCGACGCGCCAATGAGAATCGGCGCGATGCAGCGTGCGAGCGTCGCCCGATAGCGTAAGGCCTCCGAGCGCGGTAAAGCGCGCGGCGTAGGCGCGGGTCAACGCCAGCGGATTACTGACGCTGACGGCGCCGGTCCAATGTACCGCGTGCCGGAATGCTCCCGCCAACGCCGGCTCGAGCGCGAGCGCGGCGTCGCGATCCAGCGGCACGTTGCCGATGCCGAAGCGCGCGGCAAGGTCGAGCTCCGGCGCTAACGCCGCGAACGCACCGTCGGTGCGGTAAAGCTTGAGCCAACCGCGACGGCTCAGATAGCGCTCCGCGCCGGCTTCGCCGGCCAGTTGCTCGTGCTCGCCGACCGCGCGCGCAAACAGTGGCCGCATCAGCTGTGCCGTCTCGACCAGGCGCTGCGGCTGCGACGCGGCGCGAAAAGCCGCCAGCCAGGGCGCGATCCGCGGCAGATGCGACAAGTGATAGTTGGCTACAGGCGAGCGCTTCAGCGCGATCCGCGCCAGCTCGGCGAAACTTGAAGGAAACGCCGCCGGAAAAACGGTGTTGCCCTCGATGATGCCGGCATTGCCGTACGACGTGCCCTCCCCCGGGCCGCCACGATCGATCAGCGCGACCGACAATCCGCGCTTGGCGAGCTGGACCGCGATGGATGTGCCGACGATGCCGGCTCCGAGCACGATGACATCGGTACGCGCCAGGCGAGCCTCCGTTGTGGCCGAGTTCTAAGCGTACGCCGTAATCGTATGCGCACACATCGGCCGGACCACAAGGCCCAGCACCAATCAGCGCCGATTAAAATCACGTGCTTGTCGTGCCGACGCGAATTAGGTCGCGCACGCTGACGATGTGCTGTGCGTCAACGATTATTGTCAGACGCCTGCAGGGCAATAAGCGTTTGCAGAGTCTGCGGCTCGAAGCGCGGAAACGTGCCGGCGGAAGTCGCGGGCGTTGCGCTGGAAGAGGCCGCCGGCGGGGCCGAGGGCACGCTGGTTTTTTGCGAGCTCGTCAGTGCAAACGATTGCGAGGGGGCATCGCCCTGCGCTGCACTGCTTTGGGATTGTCCCCGCTGCCACAGCGCTTGAAGCTGGGCGTAGGGATTGTTGCTGTTCGATGCGCCAACCGTCGACATGGCACGCTCCTCGAAGCCATTGGATGCACAATTGATGCGCCAGTGGATGCAGTTACCCGAACATGGCGATGCAAGACCGGGGCCGCCGCTTAAGTGGCGCTAAATCAATACGTTTCCCGGCGGAACGCATTTTCGCGCCGAGCGAAAAACTGCGCGCCCTCAGCCGCCCCCGGCAAATAATGCCGGGTCCGGCGGGGTGCGTTGCCCCTCCCGGCATGGCGTGTTAGGCGAACCGCTCCGGCAAAGCCTTGCGCGGTGTCGATGAGGCCCTCGTGACTCGTCCGCTCATTATCGCTCCGTCGATCCTGTCCGCCGATTTCGCGAAACTGGGCGAGGAAGTCCGCGCGGTCGACGCGGCCGGCGCCGACTGGATCCATGTCGACGTCATGGACGGCCATTTCGTACCCAACATCACCATCGGGCCGGACGTGGTAAAGGCGCTTCGCCCGTACACCAAAAAGGTGTTCGACGTGCACCTGATGATCGCGCCGTGCGACCCTTACCTCGAAGCTTTCGCCAAGGCGGGCGCCGACATCATTACCGTGCATGTCGAGGCCGGCCCCCATATCCACCGCTCGCTGCAAACCATCCGCGCGCTCGGCAAGAAAGTCGGCGTGACCATGAATCCCGGCACGCCGGCGGAAGCGGTCGCGCCGGTCATCGACCTCGTCGATCTGATCCTCGTCATGTCGGTCAATCCCGGCTTCGGCGGACAGAAATTCATTCCGGCGGCCGTCGACAAAATCCGGAAGCTGCGCGCGCTTGCGGGCGGCCGGCCGATCGACATTGAAATCGACGGCGGCATTACGCCCGACGTGGCACCCGAGGTTGTGCGCGCCGGCGCCAACGCCCTCGTCGCCGGCGCCGCCGTGTTCAAGGATCGGACGCCTGAATTCTTATCGGACAAACATCGCGGCGATCCGCCAGGCGGCGGCGCTCGTCCGCGGGGAGGCTGCGTGATGGGTATTTTGGTTGACGGCAAATGGCGCGACGAGGACCTCCCGCAGGAGACCGGCGCGGCCGGTAATTTCCAGCGGATCGACAGCGTGTTCCGCGACCGCATCACCGCGGACGGCTCATCCGGGTTCAAGGCGGAAGCCGGGCGCTATCACCTCTATGTGGCCTACACCTGCCCGTGGGCGCATCGCACGCAAATCTATCTGGCGCTGAAGAAACTCACCGGCGCGATCAGTGTGGCGATCGCCATTCCCGGCTTGCGTCAGCAGGGCTGGACGTTCGAGGATAATGCCGCGTTTCCGGATTGCCCGCCTGACCGCGTCAACGGCTTCCACTATCTCCACGAAGCCTACAGCGCGAGCAATCCGCACTATACCGGCAAGGTCACCGTGCCGACGTTGTGGGATAAAAAGACCAAGCGCATCGTCAACAACGAGTTCCTCCGAAATCATCCGCATGCTCAATTCGGAGTTCGCCGGCGTCGGCGCCGATCCGACGGATTTCTATCCGCCGCACTTGCGCGCCGAGATCGATCGGGTCAACGCGCAGGTCTATGCCACCGTCAACAACGGCGTCTATCGCTGCGGCTTTGCCCGCTCGCAGGCCGCCTACGACGAAGCTTACGACGCGCTGTTTGCCACACTCGATGAGATCGAGGCCCGGCTCGGACGCCAGCGTTATCTGGTCGGCAATCAGATCACCGAGGCCGACTGGCGGCTATTTCCCACGCTGGTGCGTTTCGACGTCGCCTATTTCTCGCTGTTCAAATGCAACAGGAACCGGATTGCCGACTATCCAAATCTCCTGAACTACATGCGTGAACTCTATGCGGTCCCGGGCGTCGCCGAGACCGTCAAGCCGCGCTATTACGTCATGGGCTACTACTCAATCACGCGCGTCAATCCGACCGGAATCATTCCAAAAGGAACGCCGGTCGACTTCCGGCAGCCGCACGACCGCTCCCGCTTCGCGGCGTAAAATTCGGCGCGGCCGGAGTCGCTAATCGCCGGCTGCCGCGCCGAATCTCTCGATGCGCTTTCCATTAAGCATTGCGCCGCGTAGCGCAATTGTTGAGCGTCGCACGATCTGCTACAGCGCAGGCTTCCCGGCGAGGTGGCGATGATCCCGCGTTACACCAGGCCCGAAATGGCGGCGATCTGGTCGCCGGAAACGCGCTTTCGTATCTGGTTCGAGATCGAGGCGCATGCCGCCAGCGCCATGGCTGAACTCGGGATTATTCCGCCGCCGGCGGCGGCGAAAATCTGGGCCAAGGGCAAAGAAGCCAAGTTCGATATCGCGCGGATCGAGGAAATCGAACGCGAGACCAAGCACGACGTCGTCGCTTTTCTGACCCATCTGGCCGAGCTCGTCGGCCCGGAAGCGCGCTTCGTGCACCAGGGCATGACCTCGTCCGACGTGCTCGACACCTGCCTCAATGTGCAGCTTGTGCGCGCCGCCGACCTCCTGATCGCCGACGTGGAAAAGCTCAATGCCGCGCTCAAACGCCGCGCGCTCGAATACAAATTCACCCCGACCATCGGCCGCTCGCACGGCATCCATGCGGAGCCGACGACGTTCGGGCTTAAGCTCGCTTATGCCTATGCCGAGTTCGCGCGCGCCAGGGAGCGGCTGGTCGCGGCGCGAAGCGAAGTCGCGACCTGCGCGATTTCAGGCGCCGTCGGCACGTTCGCGCAAGTCGATCCGCGCGTCGAAGCGTATGTCGCGGAGAAAATGGGACTGAAGGTCGAGACGATCTCGACCCAGGTTATCCCGCGCGACCGCCATGCCATGTATTTCGCGGTCCTCGGCGTCGTTGCCTCCTCGATCGAGCGGCTGGCAACCGAAATCCGCCACCTGCAGCGCACCGAGGTTCTGGAAGCGGAGGAGTATTTCTCGGCTGGGCAAAAGGGCTCGTCCGCCATGCCGCACAAGCGCAACCCGGTGCTGTCGGAGAATCTGGTCGGGCTGGCGCGCATGGTCCGCGCCTATGTGATGCCGGCGCTCGAAGATGTCGCGCTCTGGCACGAACGCGACATCTCGCATTCTTCGGTCGAGCGCATGATCGGGCCCGACGCGACGGTGACGCTCGATTTTGCCCTCACTCGCCTCGCCGGGATCATCGACAAGCTGATTGTCTACCCCGACAACATGCGCAAGAACCTCGACCGGCTCGGCGGTCTGGTTCACTCGCAGCGCGTCCTGCTGGCGCTGACCCAGAAGGGCGTAACGCGCGAAGACGCCTACGCGATGGTCCAGCGCAACGCCATGAAGACCTGGCGCGGCGAAGGTGATTTTCTCGCACTTCTCAAGGCGGACGCTGAGGTGCGCAAATACCTTAACGAAAAAGAGCTCACCGCAAATTTCGACCTCGATTTTCACTTCGCGCAAGTCGACACGATCTTCCGCCGCGTCTTCGGCTGAACGTTGGGGTTAAAGTAAACACGCGGCGGCGGGCCCCGATTGCCGGCTGCCAATTTCCTATGTCATGACTCACGTGATGGCGGCTGCCGAAACGATTTTGGTGTTTGACTCCGGGCTCGGCGGTCTCACGGTTTACCGTGAGATCGCGGCGGTGCGCCCGGCCACCGATTTCATTTACGTCGCCGACGATGCGGCGTTTCCCTATGGAGCAATGCCCGAGCCCGCACTCGTGGCCCGGGTCGTCGCGCTGATGGGCGAATTGATTGCGGCGCACCGGCCCGACCTCATTGTCATCGCCTGCAACACCGCCTCCACCATCGTGCTACCCGATTTGCGCAAAAGATTCTCGCTGCCCTTTGTCGGCACCGTGCCGGCGATCAAGCCCGCTTGCGCGAACTCGGTCACCCGACATGTGGCCGTGCTCGGCACCGAGGCAACGGTTGCGCGCGAATATACGCGCGCGTTGATCCGCGACTACGCCGGAGATTGCCGGGTGACGCTGGTCGGATCAAAAGTGCTCGCTGCCCATGCGGAAGCGGAGCTCGCCGGAACGCCGGTCAGCGACGAAGCGATTTGCGCGGAAATCGCGCCGTGCTTTCGCGACGAGGGCGCGCGGACCGATACTGTCGTGCTGGCCTGCACCCATTATCCCTTGCTGATCGATCGCCTGCGGCAGCTCGCCCCGTGGCCGGTGGCTTTTGTCGATCCGGCGCCGGCCATTGCACGGCGCGTCAACGAGCTTCTTGGTCCCGCGCCCTCACCCAAACGTTCTGGCACAACCCGCGCCATTTTCACCTCAGGCCGCGCGCCGCGAACCGCTCTTGCCCGCTTCGGCATTCAGGCGGAACTGCCGGCCTCAACCGGCGCCGGCTGACCGGGCCTGCCGGTTCGCTCGCTTGCCGTCCGATCGCACCGCCGATACGCTTTCGTTTTCTTAATCTCGCCGGGACGCGAGGCCGCCACCATGACCGTTGCCGTCCAGACCGGGCGTACCGCCTGGTATCTCAATCGCTGGAATCAGCTGATCCTCGGCATCATCGCCATGATGGCGATCTCCAGCCCGCAATATGTCTGGACGCTGTTCACCGGCCCGCTCAATCAAAAGCTTGGAACAACACTGGCGCAATTGCAGTGGACGTTCTCGCTCCTGATTATCCTGCAAACCTGGCTGTCGCCGTTGCAGGCCCATCTGGTCGATCGCTTCGGCCCGCGTGCGCTGATCGCCTTCGGCGCGCTGCTGTCAGGCGGCAGCTGGGTAGCCTCCGCGTACGTGGATAATATCTGGGCGCTCTATTTCACTTATGGGGTGCTCGGCGGATTTGGCACCGGCATCATTTACGTCGGCATCATCGGCCTGATGGTGCGGTGGTTTCCCGACCGCCGCGGGCTCGCGACCGGGCTTGCCGCGGCGGGTTACGGCTTCGGCGCTGTCTTCACCAGCTTTCCGATCGACAACATGATCAAAAGCGCCGGCTACGCGCAGACGCTGGTCATTTGGGGGATCATTCAGGGCGTGATCGGTATCCTCGCCGCGCAGGGGCTGCGCGTGCCGCCGGAGAATTATCAGGTTCCAGGCTCGACGCCGGCCGCTGCAATCGCCGCCCAGCAGACCCGTCGCAGCTATTCGCCGCGCGAGATGCTGCAGAACCCGGTGTTCTATCTGTTGTTCCTGATGATGAGCATGATGTCGACCTCAGGCCTGATGGTCGTCTCCAATGTCGGGCCGTTCGCCAGGGAATTCGGCGTCGCCGACATGCTGGTGCTCGGCATGGCGGCGCTGCCGTTGTCGCTGACGCTCTCCCGCGTCACCAATGGGCTGACGCGGCCCTTCTTCGGCTGGGTGTCCGATCACATCGGCCGCGAAGCGACCATGGCGCTCGCCTTTTCGCTGGAGGCGATCGCCATCCTGATCCTGTTTGCCTTCATCAATCAGCCGGCGCTGTTTGTGGTGTTGACCGGGCTCGTGTTCTTCGGCTGGGGCGAGATTTTTTCGCTATTTCCTTCGACATTAACCGACACCTTTGGCCCGAAGTACGCGGCCACCAACTATGGATTTCTCTATATCGCCCAAGGCGTCGGCTCGATCCTCGGGGGGCCCGCGGCGGCTTTTCTCAAGCAAACGACGGGAAACTGGACCGCCGTATTCATCATCGTCGCCGTCCTCGACGCGCTGACCGCGCTGCTGGCGATTACAGCGCTGCGGACATTGCGGCACCGGCATTTTGCCAGCCAGTAAACCCGCCTCGCCCGTTAGTTTGACACTATGGCGGTTTGCACCTAAATACCGGGCGCGGCGCGGGCCCATGTGGCCCGCGTCGTGTTTCGCGACCCGCGGTTTGCGCCGGCGCTTCGGCGGCAAACCTGTCGGTTTCCCCCTCGCGGTAAGAGGCGGAGAGACAGGAGGAGGGCGCGATCCTCAGCCAGACGGCATGATCCCGAACAGCATTTCCAGCTCTCGGACAAGGTCATGCCCTAACGCAATCAGCGAGGACGCGAATGACCAAGCGCCATGAGGCGAAGTACAAGATCGACCGGCGGTTAGGCCAGAATATCTGGGGCCGCCCCAAGTCGCCGATCAACAAGCGCGAATACGGCCCGGGCCAGCACGGCCAGCGCCGCAAAGGCAAGCTTTCCGATTACGGCGTGCAGCTGCGCGCCAAACAGAAGCTCAAGGGCTATTACGCCAATATGTCGGAGCGGCACTTCCGCGGCATCTACGACGAGGCGCGACGGCTCAAGGGCGATACCGGCGCGCACATGATTGGGCTCCTGGAGCGCCGGCTCGACACCGTGATCTATCGGGCGAAGTTCGTGCCCACCGTTTTTGCGGCGCGTCAGTTCGTCAACCACGGCCACGTGAAGGTGAATGGGCGGCGGGTGACGATCCCGAGCTTTCGCGTGAAGGTCGGCGATCTGATTGAGGTCAAGGACAAATCGAAGCAGCTCGCTTTGGTGCTGGAAGCGACCGCACTCGCCGAGCGCGACGTGCCGGATTACATCGAGGTCGACCACTCGAAGATGACGGCGAAGCTATCGCGCGTGCCGGGTATCGGCGACGTGCCGTATCCGGTCGTGATGGAACCGCACCTCGTCGTCGAGTACTACTCACGCTAACCGAGCGGCGTGGGAGATTTCCCGCGCCTTGAGCGAATCAAAGCGACCTGTGCTGCACTGCGGCATCGCCGATCGCAATGCAGCGCAGCGTTGAGTTATGCACTTCTTCTTTGGTCGCAACTTGAACAATCAAATTCTCCCGCGTACCCTTGAATGGCAAGCTGTGCATCTATCGTGAATGCGTTCGCACGGGGCTGGTTAACAAACTTAAGGGGAGAACGTACATGGATGCGTTAGGAAAGGTAAAAAGCTGGATCGGCGCGTTGACGGAAATCGGGCTGATGCTGTTGGCGCTGGCAATCGTTGCGGCGCTCCTGGTTGGAGCAAATCTGCCGTTCTTCGGCAACGTCACCGCCAACATCATGGCGCTCGTCAAGAGCCTCGGTGACGCCGGCCTGGTCGGCTTGATCGCACTTGGCGTGATCATCTGGCTGTTCTCTGCGCGGCGGATGGCCTAACGCCGCGGCCCAGTTGCAACACACGTGTGCCAACGTTGGGTGGCGAGAACTCTCCCACCCAACGCTTTGAATTGAAGTCCCGCTCCGGAAAATCTAACGGCCGATCGCTTCGAACTGAAGCGAACGCGTTCGTGAGGGCGTGCGATGCTGGACTACCTGCAAAAGGCCAAACAATACCTGTGGGCGTTCGTCGAGATCGGATTTCTGACGGTGCTGGCCGTCATGCTGCTCTATCTGATCCTCGGCGCCAATTCAGGTGTGTTTGTTTCCGGTGTCGCGGACAACGTAATCAAGTTCGCCGCCGCTATACCTTCGCAGAGCCTGGTCGGGCTCGCCATCGTGCTGGCGATCGTGTTCCTGATCGCCAACCGCATGCGCTGACTGCGCTCGAAAGTCCGGCCCCTAAAATGACTTGGCCGGGACAAGCCCGGCCACAATCATCTTTGGTTATGTACCGGACGCCCCCTGGAGCGTGATCCGGAAAAGTGGCAGCCGGTTTTCCGAAAAGATCATGCTCCATCAAAATGATGGAGCGCCAATCGATTCAATCGAAGCGATTGGCTCTAGACCTGGGCGCTCTCCTTCAGCGCAATGCCCTTGTCCTTGAGAAGCGATTGCAGTTCGCCGGCCTGGAACATCTCGCGGATGATATCGCAGCCGCCGACGAATTCGCCCTTGACGTAGAGCTGCGGGATCGTCGGCCAGTTGGAGTAGGACTTGATGCCGCCGCGCAGGTCATCGTTCTCGAGCACGTTGAGCCCCTTATAGGAGACGCCGATATAATCGAGGATCTGAACGACTTGGCCGGAGAACCCGCACATCGGGAACTGGGGCGTGCCCTTCATGAACAGTACCACGTCGTTTGCCTTCACCTCGTTGTCAATGAATTGCTCGATGGACATCGCAGTCTTCCTTGTTGGCGGTCGCCGCTGGAACGTCGACTCTCTACGTTGCTAAACCTGAATATATGTAACCCAAAACGCCAGCAAAGCCCATGCCATCAATTCAGCCTGGATGGTCAATTTCGTCCGGAAACGAAATGACTATCTCCGCCGTTACCAGGGGGATGGACTTCCAACCGAGCCGAGACGGAAAGAAGGCCATGCCGCGCGGTAGGGCCGCGGCATCACGGCTCCGGCGTGCCGGTTTGCAGTGCCAGCGCATGCAGTTTGCCACCCATTTCGCCTTTGAGCGCGGCATAGACGATCTGGTGCTGCTGCACGCGGGATTTGCCGCGGAAGGACTCGGCGATGACGGTGGCGGCGTAATGGTCGCCATCACCCGCCAGATCGCGGATGGTCACCTGGGCGTCCGGAATGCTGGCCCGGATCAGCCGCTCGATATCGCCCGCAGCCATAGCCATGGACCATCTCCTTACCGCCCCGAGCGCACCTGCGGCTTACCAGATTCCTCCTTCAACAGGAAAGCCCGCGCGACGACGCAGCCTTCCTAACGCCAGAGTTCCTTGGTCGCGAGCCGCGCGCCGGCGGCTAACGCCTCAAGTTTTGCCCAGGCGATCTGCGGATGGATGCGGCCGCCAAAGCCGCAATCGGTGCCGGCGATGACATTCTCACGGCCGACGATGTTGGCGTAGCGCACGATCCGATCGGCGACGACCTGGGGATGTTCGACGATGTTGGTCGCGTGGCTGACGACGCCGGGGATGAGCAGCTTGCCGTCGGGAAGCTTGACGTCCTTCCAGACGCGCCATTCGTGCTCATGGCGCACATTGCCTGCTTCGACCGAATAGGCCGCGGCGTTGACGCTGAGCACGAGGTCGACAATGTCCTGCAAGGGAATGTCGGTGGTGTGCGGGCCGTGCCAGCTGCCCCAGCAGATGTGAAAGCGGATCCGGTCGGCAGGCAGCCCGCGCAGCGCATGATTGAGCGCCTCAATCCGCACCCGCTCGAATTTCTTGAATTCGGCAAGCGGCGGCTCCGGATTGATCATGTCCCAGTTGTCCGGAAGGCTTGGATCGTCGATCTGCAGGACGATTCCGGCATCGACGATCGCTTTGTATTCCTCGTGCATTGCGTCGGCGGCGGCGAAGACGAATTCCTCTTCGGTCTTGTAGTGGAGGTCCTCGCCGCGGGCGAAGCTTCCTGGCCCGATCGAGCACATGAAGCCCTCCTCCGCTCCCACCGCCGCCATCGCTTTCTTGAGGTTGGCGATATCGGCGGCAATCGCAGCGTGCCCGATGTATTTGATCGGCGCGGTGCAGACCGGGCGCCGCGGGCGGCGCCGCGCTGCGCTGCCGAGCAAGGTGCCGGTCGATTCCGGGTCTTGATAAAACTCGCTGAACTTCTGCCAGTCGCGGCGGTTGGTCATCGTCGTCAGCGCCATATCGGCGACGCTGGATTTTTTGTGCTGGGACTCGGGAACCGAGTCCGCCGGGACGAACCCCTCCATGCGTGCGAAGGCGTAATTCCACCACACGCCGTAGTCATAGTTTGCCGCCATCGGCTTGCCGAACTCGCCGTCATCGGGAATGTCGACGCCGACCTCGCGCTGCTTGCGTACGACGTCGGCGACGGCCGCGCCGAGGGTCTTAGCGTAAACCGTATCATCCACCTTCTCCCCCTGCGCGCGGGCCCGGTTCAGCGCAATCAGGTCGGCCGGCCTCGACAGACTGCCGGAGTGGGTGGTGATGATACGATCGGTGCTCCGTTTCATGTGATTGCCTCCCTGGAACGCGTACTTTCATATAAGCGGGGCAATCTCACAACCCGCTGTCGGTCACTGCCGATATGCCCAAACTGGTTATCGGATTACGCTGGTGGGCAGGTTTTAGCTTGAGCCTGCCATGTAGGTGGGAAGCCACTCCTCAAAACGCCTGACGAGATCGCCGATGGGCAAAGGCCGTTCGTCGCCGAAGGCGAGAACGCGGCCGCCGGTGGCACCAAGACGCATGATCGGCACCGCAGCCGTGTTTGCAAGTTGCATGACCCGGTCCGCGTCCTTCGCCGTGATCACGTAGCGCGCCTGATCTTCGCCGAACCAGAAGGCGTGCGCGGGAATGTCGGCGGGCGCTTCCAGGACAGCGCCAAGACGCGACGCCATCGCCATCTCGGCAAGCGCGACCAGAAGCCCGCCATCGGAAACGTCATGCACCGCCGTGACTAGTCCATCGCCGATCAGCGCGCGGACGAAGTCACCGTGGCGGCGCTCGGCGGCGAGATCGACCGGAGGCGGCGCGCCCTCCTCCCGCCCGCAGATTTCGCGCAGATAAAGCGACTGGCCGAGCCAGCCTGTCGTTTCGCCGATCAGAAGAATCGCTTCACCCTCGGCTTTGAACGCGAGCGTCATCGACCTCGTGAAGTCATCGAGGATGCCGACACCGCCGATAGTGGGTGTCGGCAGGATCGCCCGGCCGTTGGTCTCGTTGTAGAGCGAGACGTTGCCGGAGACGATCGGGAAATCGAGCGCGCGGGCGGCTTCGCCAATGCCGCGAATGCAGCCGACCAGTTGCCCCATGATCTCCGGCCGCTCGGGATTGCCGAAGTTCAGATTATCGGTCAGCGCCAGCGGGCGCGCGCCGACCGCGGTGAGATTGCGCCAGGCCTCCGCCACCGCCTGCTTGCCGCCCTCGAACGGATCGGCCTCGCAATACCGTGGGGTGACGTCCGCGGTGAGCGCCAACGCCTTCGGTCCTTCCTCGACGCGCACGACAGCAGAATCACCGCCCGGCCGCTGCACCGTATTGCCGAGGATGACGTGATCGTATTGCTCGAACACCCAGCGCTTGGAGCACAGATCCGGCGAAGCGATGAGCTTGTCCAACGCGTCTGGCGATGTTCATCGGCGGCTGCACCGACGCCGCATCGATAGCCCGCAAGCTTGCGCCGTCGGCAAAGGGACGATCGTAGACCGGCGCCTCGTCACCGAGTTCTTTGATCGGCAGGTCGGCCATGATCGCGCCGCCATGCCGGACCAAAAAACGCTTCGTCGGCGTGGTTTCGCCGACCACGGCAAAATCGAGTCCCCATTTGCGGAAGATCGCTTCGGCTTCCTTCTCCTTCTCCGGCTTGAGCACCATGAGCATGCGCTCCTGACTTTCGGAGAGCATCATCTCGTAGGCGCTCATGCCGGTTTCGCGGCATGGCACGCGGTCAAGATCGAGCGTGACGCCGAGATCGCCCTTGGCGCCCATCTCGACCGCGGAGCAGGTCAGGCCGGCGGCGCCCATGTCCTGAATGGCGATGACGCAGCCTTTGGCCATGATTTCGAGACAGGCTTCGAGCAGCAGCTTCTCCGAGAACGGATCGCCGACCTGCACCGTCGGCCGCTTCTCCTCGGCATCGGCGCCAAACTCGGCCGAGGCCATGGTGGCGCCGTGAATGCCGTCGCGCCCGGTCTTCGAGCCGAGATAGACGATCGGCATGCCGACGCCGGACGCGGCGGAATAGAAAATCTTGTCCTTTCTGGCGATCCCGACCGCCATGGCATTGACGAGGCAATTGCCGTCATAGCGGCGATGGAAGCGCACCTCGCCGCCGACCGTCGGCACGCCGAACGAATTGCCGTAGCCGCCGATGCCGGCGACCACGCCGGAGACGAGATGGCGCGTTTTCGGATGTTTCGGATCGCCGAAGGAAAGCGCGTTGAGGCAGGCGATCGGCCGCGCGCCCATGGTGAACACATCGCGCAAAATGCCGCCGACGCCGGTCGCGGCGCCCTGATAGGGCTCGATATAGCTCGGATGGTTGTGGCTCTCCATCTTGAACACGACGGCAAGCCCATCGCCGATATCGATGACGCCGGCGTTCTCGCCCGGCCCCTGGATCACCCACGGCGCCTTGGTCGGCAGCGTGCGCAGATGGATCTTCGATGATTTGTACGAGCAGTGCTCGTTCCACATCGCCGAAAAAATGCCGAGCTCGGTGAAACTCGGCGTGCGGCCGATGAGCTTGACAATGCGCTCGTATTCGTCGGGCTTGAGCCCGTGCTGGGCGATCAGCTCTGGGGTAATCGCAGGTTCGTTGGAAATCACGCGATTGTTCTAGTCCGCTATCCCGGCGTTTTCATCCGTCATGGCCGGGCTTGTCCCGGCCATCCACGCCTTATTTTGTGCATGTAAAGACGGAGACGCCCAGGACAAGTCCGGGCAACGGCACCGTTCACGCAGCTAATTTGAAGTGATCCACCAGCCCGGCGAACAAGCCGCGCCCGTCGGTCCGGCCCATCGACGCTTCGACGTGGTTTTCCGGGTGCGGCATCATTCCGAGCACGTTGCCGCGCTCGTTGATGATGCCGGCGATGGCGTTCATGGCGCCGTTGTGGTTCCAGTCCGGGTCGACCATGCCGTCGGGCGACGCGTAGCGGAACAGCACCCTGCCCTCGCCTTCGAGCCGCGCGATGGTTTCGCCGTCGGCGATATAATTGCCCTCGCCGTGCGCCACCGGCACGCGGATCACCTGGCCGGCGTTATAGCCGCGGGTGAACGGCGTGTCGGAGCGCTCGACGCGCAGGTAGACGTCACGGCAGATGAAGCGCAGTTGCGTGTTGCGCATCAGCACGCCGGGAAGAAGCCCGGCCTCGCACGCGATCTGAAATCCGTTGCACACGGCGAGCACAAGACCGCCTTGTTGGGCGAACGCGGCTACCGCTGCCATGATCGGCGCGCGCGCCGCAATCGCACCGCAGCGCAGGTAATCGCCATAGGAAAAACCGCCGGGAATGACGACGAGATCGGTGCCGGGCGGCAGCGCGGTTTCGGCATGCCAGACCATCGCCGGTTCCCGTCCCGAGATCAGCCGCAGCGCCCGCGCCATGTCGCGCTCGCGATTGATGCCCGGGAAGACGAGTACGGCCGACTTCATGGCGATCCTGGTGCGGGCACCATTATCCGGTGACTTCGACGCGGTAATTCTCGATCACGGTGTTGGCCAGGAGTTTCTCCGCGGCGCTCTTGAGCGCGGCCTCGGCGCCGGCGCGGTCAGCGCCTTCAATCTCGATGTCGAACACCTTGCCCTGGCGGACGCTGGCGATCCCGTTCACCCCGAGCGAGCGCAGCGCGCCCTCGATGGCCTTGCCCTGCGGATCGAGGATGCCGGATTTCAGCGTGACGAAGACACGGGCTTTCATGATCGAGGCTCCACCCTCGCCTTTTCAATGGCATAAGTCGCCGCACCGCAACCGCCGTCCGCCGGGCTGTGCGACTTATTTCAAGCCGGTATCGCGATAGATTTCCGACAGCGGCAACGAAATGCCGAGCGACGGCAAATCGAGCGATTCGTCGAGCGATCGAAGGCGCCGCTCGGCGAATCCTGACGTCGCGCGCAAACACGACGACGTCGACCGCATCCTGTGCAATCACGACATAGTGGGTGAGCGACGGCAGGCTCGCATACGCTGTGCGCTTCCAGCGCAGGTCGCGCTCGGCTGTCGAGGGAGAAAGAATTTCGAAGGCGACAAGCACGTCCCGAGTTTCTCGGCTATAGGGATCGCGTCTGACCGTTCCAGCAGGCAGAATAAAAACATCGGGCTCCGGCAGGCTTGTATCCGACACTCTTACGCCGATACCCGGGAATAGCCTCCCAAGAAGCGCGAGCTGCTGTCGCTCGATATGTCCGAGAGAGAATGCACGAGATTCCCAACAATCCACTGATGGATAGCCGTCGGCGACGCATTCAAGATCGGCTCCCCGTCGATCAGCTCCCATTTCTCATTGTCGGGCGCGCGTATCGGTGAAGGCAAAATATTCCTCCACCGTCATCGGACCAGTCTTGATCGTCGGGACGCCCATGGGACGCGCTCCTGCGCCTCAGCCCTTGACGAGGACCGGACCGGCGCCTTGCGGCCGCTCGCCTTCGCTCATGATGCCGAGCCGCTTGGCGACTTCGGTATAGGCTTCGACCAGGCCGCCGAGGTCGCGCCGGAAGCGATCCTTGTCGAGCTTCTCGTTCGACTTGATGTCCCACAGCCGGCAGGAATCCGGGGAAATCTCGTCGGCGACGACAATCCGCATCAGATCGTTTTCCCACAGCCGGCCGGTTTCCATCTTGAAATCGACCAGACGGATGCCGACGCCGAGGAACAGCCCGGACAGGAAGTCGTTGACGCGGATGGCGAGCGACATGATGTCGTCGATCTCCTGCGGCGTCGCCCAGCCGAACGCGGTGATGTGCTCCTCCGACACCATCGGATCGTTGAGCTGATCGTTCTTGTAGTAGAACTCGATGATCGAGCGCGGCAGTTGCGTGCCTTCCTCGATGCCGAGCCGCTGCGACAGCGAACCCGCGGCGACGTTGCGCACCACGACTTCGAGCGGAATGATCTCGACCTCGCGAATGAGCTGCTCGCGCATGTTGAGCCGGCGGATGAAGTGCGTCGGCACGCCGATATCGTTGAGGTGCTGAAAGACGTATTCGGAGATCCGGTTGTTCAGGACCCCCTTGCCTTCGATCACCTGATGCTTCTTGGCATTGAAGGCGGTCGCATCGTCCTTGAAGTGCTGGATCAGAGTTCCCGGCTCGGGTCCTTCATAAAGGACCTTCGCCTTGCCTTCATAGATGCGGCGACGGCGGCTCATCGGAGTGTACCGTGGCTTGGTGAAATCCATGGAATGCCGTGGCTCCAGTTTTCGTGTCGAGGTCCGCGGCGGCGGCGAGGGCATGCGACTCAAACGCTGCCCCTCCGCGACCGGAAAGCTAGCTGAACGCGACGCGGAGCACAATTGACATAGACCTGCGCGGGCCAAGCCGCAACGATCATGTTCAGGCCATGTTCGGTCCGCGTAGCGGTTGCCTTGACGAGCCACCCTCGATATGCAAGGCGGCAGCGCTTCTGCTAGTTCCATTACAGGCATCAGGACGTAACAGTATGACCACGTTCGACAAGCGCGAGGAAGGTTTCGAGCAGCAATTCGCGCACGACGAAGAACTGCGCTTCAAGGCGACCGCGCGCCGCAACAAGCTCCTCGGTCAATGGGCCGCGGAAAAACTTGGGCTCAGCGGCGCGGAGGCGGAGAGCTACGCCAAGGCCATGGTCATGAGCGACGTCGAGGCTGGCACGCACGACGTGATGGGGAAGATCCGCAAGGACTTCGCCGCCAAAGGCGTGGTGCAGTCCGATCACCAGATCGGCCGCGTCATGACCGAGCTGATGGAAAAGGCGATCGCCGACGTCAAAGCCGGCAAATAACGGCTGCGGCGACGAGCCTCTCTTTCCAGCAAATGTAGCGCAGCGAGCATCATGGCCATACCCGCGTTCACTCTTGCCCGCCGGCTGCGCGCCGGCGAAACCGTATTCAGCGGCTGGTGCAGCCTGCCCTATCCGCTGGTCGCCGAGACCATCGGCCGCGAAGGCTTTCCGGCGGTGACGATCGAAGGGCAACACGGGCTGTGGGACGTCGGCGCGATGCTCACCGGCATAGCGGCGGTGCGACAGGGCGGCGCGGCGCCGGTCGTGCGCGTGCCGGTCGGCGATTTTGCGCTCGTCTCCCGCGTGCTCGACTTCGGCGCCGAAGGCGTGATCGCCCCGATGATCAACACCGCCGCCGATGCACGCGCCTTCGCGGCATCTGCCAAGTACCCGCCGGTCGGCGAACGAAGCTGGGGCCCGCATCGGGTGACCGCGCTTGCCGGGCTCGCCGATCAGTCGATCTATCTGCGCGAAGCCAACGATCATGTGATCACGCTGGCGATGATCGAGACCCGCACCGCACTCGACAATCTCGAGGCGATCATCAACACGCCGGGCATCGACGGCCTATTCCTCGGTCCGTCGGACCTTTCGATCGCGCTTTCGGACGGCAAGAGTCTCGACCCGCTGGCGAAGGAGGTCGATCGCGAACTCGACCGGATGGTCGCCGCCGCACAAAAGGCCGGCAAGATTCCGGGCGCCTTTTGCCATACGGCCGAACGGGCGGCAGCCCTGGACAAGCGCGGCGTGCGTTTCCTCGCCGTCATGAGCGACATCGCGATGCTGCGCGCCGGCGCCGCCGCGGCGCTGAAGGTGCTCAAAGGCCCGTAATCGCTCGCTCGAGCTGATCGAGCACCGCACCGGTGTCCGACGCCACATCGCTGGAGGCGACTTCAACCACGCGGTAATCGCGCGCGGCCAGCCACGCGCGTTTTGCCGCGCGAGCTTTTGTCGCTTCACCGCTTTCCTCGGCCGGCACGAGGTCGATGACGACGCGCAGCGGAAACGAGACAAAGTCGCAGATGTGTTGTCCGATCGGCGTCTGCCGCTTAAAGCCGCGGCCGGCGAAGCGGCGGTCGTTGACCAGCGCCTGCCATAGCGCTCGCTCGGCCTCGGTGGGATTGCGGCGCAGCAGCCGCGAGAGCCCGCGAACCGGGCCGCGCTCGCTGGGCACCCGGCCGCCGCCATGCTCGGCAAGGAGCGTCCGCAACAGCTCGGCTTCCTCGCCGTCGAGCACGCCGCCCCGCGCCGGTCCCTTGCGGCCCTCGGCGATCGCCATGATCACGCCGTGCAGCGTCTGAATGTCCTGCTGCGTCGGCTCCATGCGGGTGAAGATGTTGCGCAGATTGATCTGCATGGTCTCGCGCTTGTCGGGCGGGCGGAAGAATTCGACCGCCTCCAGCTCGCGTTCGAGCGCCGCAAAGAAAGCCAGCAGCTGTTGTTTTGGAGCGGGCGCGGATTTGTCCGGCATGGTGAACGGCAGCTTGCCGCCGCTTAAAACTTTGAACCATTCGTAGGCCACGATCACCACGGCCTGCGCCAGATTGAGCGAGGCAAACGCCGGATTGACCGGCAAGGTGAGGATGCGATCGGCGAGCGCGATCTCGTCGTTCTCGAGCCCATTGCGCTCCCGGCCAAACACGACGGCGACGGTTTCGGCGGCGGCGATCCGCGGCGCCATCAACACCGCCGCTTCCGCAGCGCCGATGACCGGCTTGGCCTGGTCGTGGGCGCGCGCCGTTGCGGCAACGACGAAGCTGCAATCGGCAATTGCGGCCGCAAGCGTGTCGTAAAGCTCCGCGCGCTCCAGAATGCGGTCGGCGCCCGCTGCCATGATGCGGGCTTTGTCGTTGGGCCAGGCCTGCCGCGGCGCGACGAGCCGCAACCGCGACAGGCCGAAATTAGCCATGGCGCGGGCGGCGGCGCCGATATTCTCGCCGAGCTGCGGCTCGACCAAAATGACGATCGGACCCGCCGGCGCGGCCCATTCCTTTGTGCTGTCGGTCCCTGCCCCGGGCATCGCTCGAATCCCGCGCAATGTCGGCTTTCTCCGTCGCGCCGCGAATGCTATAGCGGCGCCGGACGGGGCGCGCGAGCGCGTTCCGTTCCTGCCGGGTTTTTCATCCTTCCTCATTCAAAGGTCATCTGAAATGGCGAAAATCAAAGTGGCCAACCCGGTGGTCGAGATGGACGGCGACGAGATGACCCGGATCATCTGGCAGTCCATCAAGGACAAGCTGATCTTCCCGTATCTCGACATCAACCTGATGTACTTCGATCTCGGCATTCAGAAGCGCGACGAGACCCGCGACCAGATCACCATCGATGCCGCCGAGGCGACCAAGAAGGTCGGCGTTGCGGTGAAGTGCGCGACCATCACGCCGGACGAAGCCCGGGTGAAGGAGTTCAACCTCCACGAGATGTACCGTTCGCCGAACGGCACCATCCGCAACATTCTCGGCGGCGTGATCTTCCGCGAGCCGATCATCTGCAAGAACGTGCCGCGGCTGGTTCCGGGCTGGACCAAGCCGATCATCATCGGCCGCCACGCCTATGGCGATCAGTACCGCGCCACCGACTACAAGATCCCCGGCAAGGGCAAGCTCTATCTGACTTTCGTCGGCGACGACGGCAAGGAAATCAAGCGCGAGGTCTTTCACTTCCCCGGCGCCGGCGTTGCCATGGCGATGTACAACCTCGACAGCTCGATCTACGACTTCGCCCGCGCCTCGATGAACTATGCGCTCGGCCGCGGCTATCCGCTTTATCTGTCGACCAAGAACACCATCGTCAAAGTCTATGACGGGCGCTTTAAGGACATTTTCCAGGAAGTGTTCGACAAGGAGTTCAAGGAAAAGTTCGCCGAGAAGAAGCTCACCTACGAGCACCGCCTGATCGACGACATGGTGGCGGCCGCGCTGAAATGGTCCGGCGGGTACGTCTGGGCCTGCAAGAACTACGACGGCGACGTGCAGTCGGATACGGTGGCGCAGGGTTACGGCTCGCTCGGCCTGATGACCTCGGTGCTGACCACGCCGGACGGCAAGATCGTCGAAGCGGAGGCCGCCCACGGCACCGTGACGCGGCATTACCGCGAGCATCAGAAGGGCCACGAAACCTCGACCAATTCCATCGCCTCGATCTTCGCCTGGACCCGTGGGCTCGCCCATCGCGCCAAGCTCGACAACAATGCCGCGCTGGCGAAATTCGCCACGACACTCGAGCACGTCACCGTCGCCACCGTGGAATCCGGCTTCATGACCAAGGACCTCGCACTCCTGGTCGGTCCCGACCAGAAATGGCTTTCGACCACCGGCTTCCTCGACAAGGTCGACGAGAACTTGAAAAAGGCGATGGCATGACCGTCGTGATGGCGAACCCGGTGCGCTGCGTCCGGGCGCTGCTATTGTTGCCGCTCGCGTTGCTCGTCGTCCAAGCCGACGCTGCGCTCGCCCAGATGCCGGCGGCAATCGCCGCGCCGGACGCGACGCCCATTGTCACGCTCCATGCCGTGGGCGCGCAGATCTACCAATGCAAGGCGGGAAGCGACGGCAAGCTTGCGTGGGCCTTTCGCGAGCCGATCGCGGCGCTGATCGCCGACGGCCAGACCGTTGGCCGTCATTATGCCGGCCCCACGTGGGAGCATAACGACGGCAGCGCCGTGACCGGCAAAGTTGTCGCCCATGCGCCGGGAGCGACACCAAACGACGTCGCCTGGCTTAAACTTGAGGTCGTTGGCCGGCGCGGCAGCGGAACGCTCAGCGCTGCCAACATTGTGCAGCGCACCAACACCTCGGGCGGCGCCCTCTCCGGCGCCTGCGATGCTGCCGGCGCACTGCGCAGCGTCCCCTACTCGGCGGACTACGTTTTTCTGCGCGGCGGCCGCTGAACGCCATAACCCGCGAACGCCATAACCGGACCGGCGCGGGCTGGCGGCTGCGGCCCAGCCCGCCTATCTCAGCTTTATGGCTAAGCGAAAGCTAAGCGTGGCTGGCAACTCTTGCGGTCGTCGTGCCGCTCCTGGTCATTCTGGCCGCCGCGCTTTGGTTTGCCGCCGGCGCCTGGGTTTCGCTCGGCGGCCCGCCGATGCCGGCAACTGGCTACATCGCCATGGTTCTTGGCATCGTGTTTTCGCTGATCATCGGCTGCGGGCTGATGGCGCTTTTGTTCTACTCAAGCCGCCATGGCTACGATGAGCCCTACCAGGCCGACGGCGACAACCGCGATTAGGCAGCGGCCGCGCGAACAAGGCCGCGCCGATAAGCAATTTCTGTGATGATCATCAACTTAATTTAAGCAATTTGGCCCTACCAAGGCATGCAAGAGGAGAGCTTGTTAAGCGTATCTCCCGACGGCAGGCGAATTCAGGACGCGCAGCGTCTGCGCAAATTAATTCGGAGGCAGCAATGATTTTCTCCCGCAATCAAACCAGGTGGACCGCCATCGCATTGATCGCTGCGTCCGCCGCTTTTACCGCAACGCCGGGCTTCGCCATGCCGCGCTATGACGGGGTCTGGAGCGTGTCGATCGTCACCAAGAAGGGCGACTGCCCCGCCAGCTACCGTTATCCGATGCTGATCGACCATGGCGTGCTTGCCAATGGCGGCGCGATCGCCATCAACGTCAGCGGCCGGGTCGCCCAAAGCGGCGCCATCAGGGTCATGGTCTCAAGCGGCGACAAGAGCGCCATCGGCTACGGCCGGCTTGCCGGCAATGCCGGCAGCGGCTCCTGGAAGGCGGCGTCCTGCTCGGGCTCCTGGACCGCCGAACGGCGCAGCTCCTAAGGTCTGCACCGCTTTCGTCGAACAAGACGTCTTTGGCCGAAGGAAACGGCTTTAGTCGAAAAACGTCATGGCCGGGCTTTGACCCGGCCATGCTCATTTCCACTCAACGCTACAACACATCTCACCAGGCCCCCGACGCCCGCAACAGCTGCGGGCGCAAGAGCCAAAGCGCTTACGCCTCGGCCGCGTCGTCGTCGTCAGCGTCCTCACCGGCGAGAATTTTTTCGGCGATCAGGCCGGCATTCTGGCGGACGGCCGCCTCGATCTTTGCGGCGATGTCGGGATTGGCCTTGAGGAAACTCTTGGCGTTCTCGCGGCCCTGGCCGATCCTCTGGCTGTCATAGGAGAACCAGGCGCCGGACTTTTCCACCACGCCAGCCTTGACGCCGAGATCGATCAGTTCGCCGGTCTTGGAAACGCCTTCGCCGTACATGATGTCGAACTCGACCTGCTTGAATGGCGGCGCGAGCTTATTTTTTACGACTTTGACCCGGGTTTGATTCCCGACCACCTCGTCGCGTTCCTTGATGGCGCCGATCCTGCGGATATCGAGGCGGATCGAGGCGTAGAATTTGAGCGCCTGGCCGCCGCTGGTGGTTTCCGGCGAGCCGTACATGACGCCGATCTTCATGCGGATCTGGTTGATGAAGATCACCATGGTGTTGGAGCGATTGATCGAGGCGGTGAGCTTGCGCAGCGCCTGGCTCATCAGCCGCGCCTGCAGGCCGGGCTGATTGTCGCCCATCTCGCCTTCGAGCTCGGCGCGCGGCACCAAAGCCGCGACCGAATCGATCACCAGCACATCGACCGCGCCGGAGCGAACCAGCGTATCGGCGATTTCCAGCGCCTGCTCGCCGGCGTCGGGCTGCGAGATCAGAAGGTCATCGACATTGACCCCGAGTTTGCGCGCATAGATCGGGTCGAGCGCGTGCTCGGCGTCGACGAAGGCGCAAATGCCGCCCTTCTTCTGCGCCTCGGCGACGCAATGCAGCGCCAGCGTGGTTTTCCCCGAGGATTCCGGGCCGTAGATTTCGACCACGCGGCCGCGCGGCAGCCCGCCGATGCCAAGCGCGATGTCGAGCCCGAGCGAGCCGGTGGAGACGGTATCGACGTCCATCGACTGCATATTTTTGCCGAGCCGCATGATCGAGCCCTTGCCGAAATTGCGCTCGATCTGCGAGAGCGCGGCATCAAGGGCCTTCGATTTGTCCATGGACGATCCTTCGACGAGACGAAGCGCTGCACTCATGTTTCGTGCTCCTTATGGCCGGGATTCGGAAGGCCCACAACGGACGCCAATGGACCCCGAATAACCCCGATAGCCCCCTTCATGGGTAATGGCGAAGGCAGCAATGTACACCATTTGTTCCTCGTTCGCAATATGTTCTTTTAGGGGGGTGGGTACTGTCCTAATTCCGGCAACTTGGGACAAACTCTGTGTTCTCACTTAGGACACCCTGATTTATCGCAGCTACGATGTACGATGCCTCTTCTGCAACCAAGGGGAGTAGCGTCATGAAATCGGTCATTTTCGGAGCCGGGTTGCAAGACGAGTTGAAGCTTCAGCGAGCCCCAGTAGCCCGCGCCGAAGAAGATCACGTAGTGATAACGCTGGCCGTCTTTGTTGCCGATGCTCCCGGTCAAACTGCGTATCTCGATCTAGTTCTTGATAGCGAATATGCAGAACATTTATCTGCCCATCTGACTCGCGCGATTGGCCGATTAGCATGACGGGCCGCCCGCATGATTCAGGATCGTCAGCCCTCGATCCCGCCTCCCTCTTGGGAGGAACGAGCAAAACGCTTGCTGAAAGCGGAATTAGCGAGAGCCGGCGTCGGATATCGCGAGCTGGCCGAACGGCTCGCAAAGCACGGACTGAAGGAGACTCAAGCCAGCATTGCGAATAAGATCAGCCGGGGGACATTCTCCGCGACATTCTTGCTCGCATCGCTCAAAGCGATTGAGGCTGATGTTGTCAGACTGGAAACGGTTTGATCAACTGGTACGAAAAAATTGGCGCGCCATTGTTCTATGGGGCGGCATTGTCTTTTACGCAGAATGGTTTTTGTGGTGGGCATCAGCGGGCTATCCTTTGGATGGCCCAATATGCCCAAGCGATAGTTCCAAGAATGATTGCGAGCGTTACAATGTAATCTTCTATTCGGCTTGGCAGATCGCGAGATTTGCCGACCATTGGAGCGTACTGATTACGGCCCTCGCTACTGGTTTTATCGCGTGGTTCACCCTCACTCTTAAACAAGCCACTGATAAATTGTGGGGCGCTGGCGAGAGACAACTTACACACGCAGAAGCTCAGGCAGCTACGGCGGAGGCCGCCAATAAGGTGCAATCTGACCTGCCACTGAGATTTTCCTCCACGGAAGATTAGAGTCCGGCCCTGTCGGAGGGACGGACGATGAAGCGTGGCAGGTTTACGGAAGAGCAGATCATTGCGGTTCTGCGCGAGCACGAGGCTGGGGCGAAGACGGCCGACCTGGCTCGCAAACACGGCATTTCGGAAGCCACCTTGTACAACTGGAAAGCCAAGTACGGCGGCATGGATGTGTCGGAAGCCAGGCGGCTGCGGCTGCTGGAAGATGAGAACCGCAAGCTGAAGAAGCTGTTGGCGGAATCGATGCTCGACAACGCCGCGCTCAAGGAGCTTCTAGCAAAAAAATGGTAGGGCCCGCTGCCAAGCGAGAGGCTGTCGCTCATGTGCGTGGCGTGCTGGAGATGAGCGAGCGGCGGGCCTGCAGCCTTGTTGCCGCTGATCGCAAGATGATCCGGTATCGATCACGCCGGCCGGCAGATACGGAGCTGCGCGCCCGTTTGCACGAGCTGGCTAATCAACGGCGCCGGTTCGGCTATCGGCGCCTGTACATCCTGTTGCAGGAGGAAGGCGAGCCCTCCGGCATCAACCGCATCTACCGGCTCTATCGCGAGGAGGGACTGGCGGTGCGCAAACGCAGAACTCGCCGCAAGGCGATAGGAACCCGAACGCCCATCCTCGTTGAGGCGACGCCCAATGCCCGCTGGTCGCTCGACTTCGTTCACGACCAGCTCGCCTGTGGTCGCCGCTTCCGCATCCTCAACATCGTCGATGACGTGACGCGGGAATGCCTGGCCGCGATCCCCGACACCTCGATCTCAGGCAAGCGGGCTGCCCGCGAACTCACCACCATCATCGAGCGGCGTGGCAAGCCGCGAATGATCGTGTCCGACAACGGTACCGAGTTCACCTCGAATGCCATCCTTCGTTGGAGCAAAGAGCTTGACATCGAATGGCACTACATCGCGCCCGGCAAGCCGATGCAGAACGGCTACATCGAGTCCTTCAATGGTCGCATGCGCGACGAATTGCTCAACGAAAGCCTGTTCCTCGACCTCGATCAGGCTCGACAAATGATCATTGCTTGGGTCGCCGACTACAATACGCGGAGGCCGCATTCCTCACTCGGTTACAAGACGCCGGCGGCCTACGCCGATCATCTCACCGCAACCGGCCATCACGCTGCGCTACACGACGGCTCCGCGCGCTGTCCGGTTGCTCACACCGCGCCAATGGGCGTATCAACAGCCGAGGCTCTAATCGCCACTGGATGAAACTTCAGCGGCAGGTCAAATCCGACCAAATCAATAAACAAATCGAAGTCCTGCGGCAAAGTGCCGACGCGGCTGTGCAAAGCGGAATCGCTACTCGTGATCTGGTCCGAACGGCTCGCGAAAATGCGCGAATTGAGCTTCGAGCTTATATCGGCATTGAATGGGTACGAATTGCCTCCGATGATTGGGGCAATACATTTAGGGGCGAAGTTAGTATCAAAAATACGGGACCAACTCCCGCATTCCGCATGACGCATTGCATCACTTCGTTTGTATTTCAGAAAATTCAGCCACTGAATCTGAGAATGCCAAATAAAGCCCCTGGTAATCTTCCAATAGCCCCCGGCATGAGTTTCACGCTGAGAACACCAATTGTCATCGGCAAAGATCAAATCGCAGGGATTGGGGATAGTAGCGGCCAGAGATTCATCATTGTTTGGGGAAAGGTCGATTATTTCGATTTTTTTGGGTTTCCACGATATCTGACGTTCCGCTTCCGAAGCGCTGACCTGCCGCTGAAGTTTCATCCAGTGGCGATTAGAGCCTCGGCTGTTGATACGCCCATTGGCGCGGTGTGAGCAACCGGACAGCGCGCGGAGCCGTCGTGTAGCGCAGCGTGATGGCCGGTTGCGGTGAGATGATCGGCGTAGGCCGCCGGCGTCTTGTAACCGAGTGAGGAATGCGGCCTCCGCGTATTGTAGTCGGCGACCCAAGCAATGATCATTTGTCGAGCCTGATCGAGGTCGAGGAACAGGCTTTCGTTGAGCAATTCGTCGCGCATGCGACCATTGAAGGACTCGATGTAGCCGTTCTGCATCGGCTTGCCGGGCGCGATGTAGTGCCATTCGATGTCAAGCTCTTTGCTCCAACGAAGGATGGCATTCGAGGTGAACTCGGTACCGTTGTCGGACACGATCATTCGCGGCTTGCCACGCCGCTCGATGATGGTGGTGAGTTCGCGGGCAGCCCGCTTGCCTGAGATCGAGGTGTCGGGGATCGCGGCCAGGCATTCCCGCGTCACGTCATCGACGATGTTGAGGATGCGGAAGCGGCGACCACAGGCGAGCTGGTCGTGAACGAAGTCGAGCGACCAGCGGGCATTGGGCGTCGCCTCAACGAGGATGGGCGTTCGGGTTCCTATCGCCTTGCGGCGAGTTCTGCGTTTGCGCACCGCCAGTCCCTCCTCGCGATAGAGCCGGTAGATGCGGTTGATGCCGGAGGGCTCGCCTTCCTCCTGCAACAGGATGTACAGGCGCCGATAGCCGAACCGGCGCCGTTGATTAGCCAGCTCGTGCAAACGGGCGCGCAGCTCCGTATCTGCCGGCCGGCGTGATCGATACCGGATCATCTTGCGATCAGCGGCAACAAGGCTGCAGGCCCGCCGCTCGCTCATCTCCAGCACGCCACGCACATGAGCGACAGCCTCTCGCTTGGCAGCGGGCCCTACCATTTTTTTGCTAGAAGCTCCTTGAGCGCGGCGTTGTCGAGCATCGATTCCGCCAACAGCTTCTTCAGCTTGCGGTTCTCATCTTCCAGCAGCCGCAGCCGCCTGGCTTCCGACACATCCATGCCGCCGTACTTGGCTTTCCAGTTGTACAAGGTGGCTTCCGAAATGCCGTGTTTGCGAGCCAGGTCGGCCGTCTTCGCCCCAGCCTCGTGCTCGCGCAGAACCGCAATGATCTGCTCTTCCGTAAACCTGCCACGCTTCATCGTCCGTCCCTCCGACAGGGCCGGACTCTAATCTTCCGTGGAGGAAAATCTCAGTGGCAGGTCAGCGCCGATCCGATTCGCGCCCATGATGGAACGGTGATGAGAACTGTAGGCTGGCGAATGGATGCCGAGGACGAAGGCAACGACGCAAGCTGATGCGGCCAGCCTGAGCCGCCACTTAGGGCACTGCCTTGCGACAGCTAGGACACTAGGTCCCCACTTAGGACAGCACCGGGGTGTGCTGTCCTAGTTCCGAGCCTTTTGTCCTAATTTGAATTTCTGACTGTCCTAATTACATTTCGTCCCATCATCGAATGGGAGAGGTGCAATGCGCTTGAAATTCGAACAGTTTGACGGACGCCGCCGGCAGTCCAAGCCCGTAATTGATCAAGATACCGGCGAAAGAATCGGGACCATCAAGTCGCTGGGCGTCGGCTTTAGCGGCTACGGCGACGGCGGCTATGGCGGGATAGAAATTTCTCTTTTTGACGGCGCATATACGGCAAAGGTCACTCGCTATGACGAGTGTGTTGGCTTCGTCAAAGGCATTGAAGCGGTACTAAATCGGATGATGCCGCCAAAGCCAAACTCGGTACTGTCCCAATTCTGAGCCTTCTGTCCTAATTTGAATTTCGGATTGTCCTAATTATGCTAAGTATAAAATTGCAGAAAAATCGAGATCATGCGCGCTTTATCAATAGCTGTCCTGTTCAGCTTGTGCGCTCCGCTACTGACATCGACGACCGCACTGGCAAACTGCGAGTGCTATCGGAAAGGTTACTTGCTGAGGTGTCATCCAAGTCTAGCCTCATGTCGCGCCGATGGCGGTGACTATTGCGATGAAAGTTTAGGTTGCCGCGGCGAAGGGCGATTAAAATAGAAACTTCACCTCAGTTGGTGGCCTCATCATCTTCACCGGCACTCCCGATGATGGTTCGCTGAGGCTTCTTACCGCTAGCGGCCATTTGTGCCACGCCGGCCTGATAGAGGGCGACGAGACGCTTTTTTGGCGCTTCACATAATCCTCCAGTGCTTCCAACAAAGCGAACGCCCCACCTGCGTAAATGCGGGCGGGGCGCTTTTTGTGCCTGTGCGGGGATTTTATCGGAGGTGCGTCAAGGCTTATAGCGATAAAAACCCTGGGACCGAGCTGTTGAAAGCAGCCCGGCACCTATTTGGTACTAGCCCCTTTCCATCCCGGCTGGCCCCTTTTGAAATCAGGGATGGTCCGTTTTGAACAAACCGGGAAATGAGTGAGTAACTCTACTTACCAACAAGCCGCTGTGAACAAACGCAGACGGTGCCGAACTGCACATCCTGCCGGTTGTATAAGCGCTGGCATCTCGTTTTGAGGGCGCTGGGTTCACAGCGCGAGAGCGCGACCAGAGGATTTACCGATGGGCGCTTTGAATGCGGACAAGCCGCAGCCGTTGATCGCCGTCCGGAGGCACTCACGCAGTCCGGCCCAGCAACCGGCAATGATCATTGTTGCATCCAGTCTCCCGCCGGTCAGGTGCACGGTCATCAACATATCGGAGGACGGTGCCGGCCTTTGGGTCGGCAGCACGTTCGGTATTCCCGACAACTTCGATCTGTTGATCGACGGTGATGCAACGAGCCGCCGTTGCCGAGCGGTATGGAAAGAGACGCACAAACTTGGCGTCCAGTTTAAATAAGTGGCCGCCTCAACTGCCGGCCTCGTCTGGTTTTTTCAGGTCCTGGCCCCTTGCCATCCCGGCTGGCCCCTTTTGAAAGAGGGGCGGCTCCTTTTGATTTGATTTTCCAGGGAACATAACGGCAACTACGTATCGGTGTTCAATATTGAACAAAATTGCTGTTGAGTTGTTGTCAGCCTGATCAGTTTTTCAGTTGAGTGCCGTCAACAAGGGTACTCCGGTTGCCGCGTTATTACTTCATCATCAGAATTGGCGAGACTGATCACGAGGATGCTGACGGCAAAGTACTTCCCCTCGACGATGATGCTCTGGCTTACGCAATGCTCGTCGTCCGAGAACTCAAGCAAGCGTACGGCCAAATCGATTCAGGGGCGACGTTGATCGTCAAAGACGACAAGCAGCGGGTGGTTTTTTCAATTCCGTTCTAGGCCGCCTCAGTTGGCGGCTTCGCTGGCATTCTCAAAGACCTTTTCCAGTGTCGTTTTTGCGCTCGTAATCAAAGGGCAGCCAGGGGCGACCAGCACGTTTTCGTCGGCATGGCTGGCACGCCAAAGGCCGCTGCGATTTGTACGAGTTGCCAGCGGTTTGCCCGTTGGCTTATCGCCATCCCCGCCGGTGGTGGGGGAGGTCGATGGCTGAGTGGATCAGGTGCACGCGCAAACTGGACGGTACGCCGGTTTATATAAATCTCGACACTGTGAAGTGGCTTAGACGCAATGAAGAGGAGGACTTCACCGCAATCTCATGGGCAACCGGCGATGAGAACATCGTCCGGGTCCTGGAGTACCCGGAGGACATTCTGCAGGGGCATCCAAGTGGCGTGCTCATTCCGAGCGAAAATCTCATTCCGAGCGATGAGCTCGACGGATAGGCCGCCTCAGTTGGCGCGTCGTCACTTACAAACCGGCGTTC
Organism: uncultured Alphaproteobacteria bacterium; assembly: GCA_963826945.1. Lineage (GTDB taxonomy): Bacteria > Pseudomonadota > Alphaproteobacteria > Rhizobiales > Xanthobacteraceae > BOG-931. Next base: position 453,232 of record CAWGYY010000007.1, read on the forward strand.
GGTTTTCCCCGTCTAAAGGCACAATCAAAGCGTCTCGCCGAAGCGAGGCCCGGCCCTAACTCTCCCGCGGCGCCCGTCCGAATTCGCACATACCGCGGGCGGGGGTGCCGGCTCCCTTCCAGGCCGGTATCGGGGTGGGGTACGTGTCCTAGTTACGACCGTTCTGCTCCCCATCTGAACTTCCGACTGACCTCATTCCATAATTGGAAACCAGGCACGGACGGTCGCGGTACCCGGAAGGATTCCTGCCCGATTCGTTGCCTCTTATTCATCTGCGATCCGCTATAGGAGGCCGCGTGTGTGATCAACTTCTGAAGGAGCTCCAATGATCAAATCAATGCTGTCTATTTCGGCCGCCGCCATGCTGACATTCGCCGCCTCCGCGGTTCAGGCAATGCCGCCGGTTGGCGACCTTGGCAATAATCCGTCGTCGCACGTTGTCCTGGTCGCCGGCGGTTGCGGTGTTGGCTTTCATCGCGGCCCTTACGGCGGCTGTATCCGCAATGGTGGCGCGGTTGTCGCTGTCCCGTATTGGCGGGGCCCCGGCTGGCGCTATTACAACGGCTGCTGGCGCGGTCCAGGCGGCCGGGTGCATTGCGGCTAACGCGAACTGCGAGGCCGCGGATGCCGGCCATGCGAACGCCCCACCCGCTCGCCGGCGGATGGGGCGTTTTTCATTGCGCCATGCGGAGATCGTCCGGCAGACAAGAACGCCGGGACTATGCCGGATCTGCTGACGAGTCGCCGTTTTTCAAACATATTCCTATTGTGCACTGCATCAATGCGGGTCAGCATTGTGCAGTGCGCCAATGGCAAACTACATTTCGCGACTTTACCAGCGCTTGGGACCGCCGGCGTTCCTGATCTTGGGGTTGGGTGTCACAGTCGCTTGGACAGCCCTTCTCGGCTATGAGCTGGTCAGGCTCGTTGAAATGACCCTTTAAGCCGCCTCAGTCGGCGGCGGTTTTATTTGGTCGGCTCTAACTCGATTTTCAGTTCCGCCGGCTCGGCACCGTCATCGCAGATTTGCGATCATCGAGGGCCGCCTGATGATCATCCCTGATACGGCAGAGGTCGCGACGCGCACGGCGCTCGACGCACGGTCTGCCCGCATTTTCAGGACTGTCTTGAAATTGTCACCGGGTTTGTACGATTTTGGCTTACGGCCGTTGCCGCCGGAAATCGGAGGTGGCGATGGCTGAATGGACCAAATGTACGCGCAAATTCGATGGCACGCCGGTTTATATAAACCTCGACACCGTGAGGTGGCTTAGACGCAACGAAGAGGATGATTTTACTGCCATCTCATGGGCAACCGGCGATGAGAACATTGTTCGGGTGTTGGAGCACCCGGAGGATATCCTTCAAGGAAATCCAGCCGGCATGCTGATGGCGAGCGAAGAAGTGCGCGAGTGGCCGCTTTAGCCGGCGGCCTCGTCATTAGGTGCTGACCCCGGGTGCTGGTCCCTTTCGATCGGGCCGAAAATCAGCGGCGCGGTTTGATTCTTCACTGGTCCGTTTTGACCATGATGGCATTTGCAATACGGGAAAATACCTAGTTGCAGAAATGTGACCGCCTTTGTATCGGGCCGGCGCCGGCCTGTCGGCCTCAATGGCCCCTTTTGGCCCTTTTGATTGAGATCAAGACCCGAGCCACAGATGCGCGTATCGTATTTACTGCCCGGTGCCGGGATTGGACGGTCTTGGCCGAACCTCAGAAGGGGCTAAGGTCTCGACCGTCCTTAGAGGCAGTTAATGGCCCCTTTCCTCTACCGCTGTCCAAACACCGGCCTTCGGGCTCAGGGTTTCGTTGCCGAAGACGTTCCGGACGACGCGGATACCTACGAGTCGGTCACCTGCCTTGCGTGCCAGCAGGTCCACCTGGTTAATCCCGCTACCGGCAAGGTTCTGGGAGAAGCGGAGGAGTAGCGGACTTTGCCCTCATGCCGCTCCATCGGGTGCTAATCCCGGGCTTTTTCTTCAAATTTTGCCGATCGGACTGTCCTAATTTTCACGGGTGAATTTACCTGCGGGCAAGAGGAAGCGGGTATCTTGCGCGCTGGGCGGAGAGGACAACCCCGAGGGGCTGACATGTCTCAACTGCTGGTTCGGTTCGTGAAAGATCAATCTGCTGCAACGGCGATTGAATACGGCCTGATCGCCGCTGGTATTTCGGTCGCGATCATTGCCGTGGTCAATGGTCTCGGTTCGCAGCTCAATGCGACCTTTTCGAGCGTTTCGACACAACTCAAGTAAGTCGCGCGTAAGTCCATACACTGTGAGACCGCCTCGTTCGGCGGTCTCTCATTTTTTCTCGCTGGCCGGCACCAAGTTTTGGTGCCGGATTCCGACCTCACCGGGCTTCTTCCGGGGCGCCGGTGTTGGCGCCGTTCCATGTCGGGCGTCCCTGTTGGATTATTTGAGAGTAGCCCGATTAGAATTGATCTAAATCAATCCATTTCGTGATGCGCAGCGGAATGCTGTTGGCATGCCGCTCTTCATGTACCGCTGCCCCGCCACCGGATACCGCGTTCAGGGCTTCTCCGCCGAAGATATTTCGGAGGACCACCACGTCTATGAGCCGGTGACGTGTCCGGTATGTGGCCGGATCCATCACGTGAACCCCACTACCGGTGCTGTCTTGGGAGAACAGGTGGAAGAGGAGCGCCTTGGTTGACGGCCGGCAACTCAGGCCTCGATGACGATCTTCGGCGCTTGACGGCTTTCGGCTCGCAAGCCGTCGCGGACACGGGCAGCGATGTCGCGGAAGATCTTGGCGTGCGCGCCGTCCGGGTCGGTAGCAACCACCGGCGCGCCGGCATCGGATTTTTCGCGGATGTCGATCGCAAGCGGCACTTCGCCCAAGAACGGCACGCCGAGCCGCTCGGCCTCGCGGCGAGCACCGCCGTGCCCGAAAATGTCGGAGCGGGTGCCGCAATGCGGGCAGATGAATGTCGACATGTTCTCGATGATGCCGAGCACCGGCACGTTGACGCGGCGGAACATGGCAATGCCGCGCCGGGCGTCGATCAGCGCCAAGTCCTGCGGCGTCGAGACGATCACGGCGCCTTTTAACGGCACCTGTTGCGCCATGGTGAGCTGCGCGTCGCCGGTGCCAGGCGGCATGTCGACCACCATGACATCGAGCGTGCCCCATTCGACTTCGCGGAGCATTTGGGTCAGCGCCGACATGACCATGGGCCCGCGCCAGATCATCGGCGTCTCTTCCTCGACCAGGAAGCCGATCGACATCACCGGCACGCCATGGCGCACGATCGGTTTTAGTCGCGTGCCGCCGATGGTCTCCGGCTTCTCGCGAATGGCGAGCAGTTTCGGCAGCGACGGCCCGTAGATATCGGCGTCGAGAATGCCGACCTTCAGCCCCAAGTCGCGCAGGCCGAGCGCGAGATTGACCGCAACGGTCGATTTGCCGACGCCGCCCTTGCCGGAGGCGACCGCGATGATCGCTTCGACGCCGGGAATGCCTGCCGGGCCTGAAGCCCGCGCCATGCGGGGAGCCGCGGCGCGCGGGGCGCCGCCGCCGGCGGCAGCCGGTTGTGGCCGCGGCGGCGCAGCGCCGGAGCCGCCGCCCGCCCTCTCGGCGGTGAGCGCGATCATGACCGATGTCACGCCGGGCACTGCGCGCACCGCCTGCTCGGCGCGCGCGCGCACGCTTTCCCATTGCTTCACCGCGGCGGCGTCGACGGTGATGGAGAAAAATACCTTGCCGTCATTGGCGACGATGTCGGAGAGCTTGCCGCTCGCCGACAGCGGCACGCCGTCGGGACCTGACAATGTAGCGAGCTTGGCCAGAACGTCGTCTTTGAGCAATGCCATGGCCGCCTCCACGCGCGTTATGCAGACTAGATAGGACAGCGCGGCTGGGGGCTCAATCGCCAGCCTCCGCTTGCTATAAGGCTTTCGCAGCGATGGAGGATATGATGGCGAAGGTGGCGTTTGTCGGTCTTGGCGTGATGGGCTACCCGATGGCCGGGCATCTGAAGAAAAAGGGCGGCCACGACGTCACGGTTTTCAACCGCACCGCCGCCAAAGCCGAGAAGTGGGCCGCCGAATATGGCGGCAAGAGCGCGCCGACGCCGAAACAGGCGGCCGCGGGCCAGGACTTCGTCATGGTCTGCGTCGGCAACGACAACGATCTGCGCGAGGTGATGCTGGGTAAAGACGGCGTGTTCGCCGGCGCGCGCCAAGGCGCCGTCGTGGTCGATCACACCACCGCCTCCGCCGAGATCGCGCGGGAACTTTATGCCGAAGCCAAACAACGCGGCTTCGATTTCATCGACGCGCCGGTTTCCGGCGGCGAGGCCGGCGCCCAGAACGGCGTGCTTACGGTAATGTGCGGCGGCGATGCCGGCGCGTTCGCGCAAGCCGAGAAAGTCATCGCCGCCTACGCCCGCGCCTGCAATCTCCTTGGCGCGTCCGGCTCCGGGCAACTCGCCAAGATGGTCAACCAGATTTGCATCGCCGGCGTCGTGCAAGGCCTCGCCGAGGCGCTGCACTTTGCGCAGAAAGCCGAGCTCGATATCGAGAAGCTGATCGCCACCATTTCCAAAGGCGCGGCGCAATCCTGGCAGATGGAGAACCGCTACAAAACCATGACTGCCGGCAAATTCGATTTCGGCTTCGCGGTCGACTGGATGCGCAAGGATCTCGGCATCTGCCTCGCCGAGGCGCGAAGAAACGGCGCGCATTTGCCGCTCACCGCTTTGGTCGATCAGTTCTACTCCGAAGTGCAAGCGATGGGCGGCAAGCGCTGGGATACGTCGAGCTTGATCGCGCTGCTGCAGCGGTGAGACGTTCTGAACCATCATCTTGACGCGCCGCGCACAGCGCGGGCCTCGAAGGACCCGGCCGCGGCGCTGAGACCGGCGCCCTTCGAGGCTCGCGGAGTTTATCATCGGGCCGACCACTTCGGGTCGGACCCGTTAGCTTGCACCTCAGGGTGACGGACCCTAACCCGCCGCTGCCTTCTCCACGTAGGGCCGGAACGTCGTCTTGTCGGTTCCGCAGTCGGGGCAGCGCCAGTTCGACGGGATGTCGGCAAAGGCCGTTCCCGGCCGGATCGATTGCTGCGGCAAGCCGTTGGCCTCCTCGTAGATGAAATAGCAGCCGCGGCACATGAAGCGGCGCTGGGTGCCGTTCATGACCGGGACCGGCGCATGAACGGCCGGCTGTGCGGGCGCCGAGCGGGGCACAAATACCGAATCGCCGACGGCGATCTCGCCGCCGTCGCGCACGACGAGATAAACGCCGAGATTTTTGTGGCCGAACGCGGCGCGCAGCGAGCCCGGAATATCGAGATCGCGGCGCCCGGTCGCCGGGTTGACGTTGGTGGCGCCGCAACGGCCATTCTTGCGATCGACCGCGAACACCGCGTCGCCGATCCTGATCTCGCTGCCGACCCAGTCGAATTCCTCCCACGGCCTGGCGCCGTCGATATAGATATTGGCCCGAAAGCGTAACGGGTCGATCTCGACGCCCCATTGCGCTTCGAGCGCGCGCACTGTCGCGAGATTGATCAGCGAAATGACGTTATCCGGCTTGTCCATGAAGTGGCCGCTGGCGGAGCGCACGAGCGCCGGCGGCCCGCGCAGCGTCGGCACCAACTGCCAGAAGAAATTCTCGACTTTCGCGCGCTGTTCCTCATCGGTCAGCTGCGCCGAAATCACCTGCTGATTACCCTGCTTCACTGTCAGCAGAAACGAGTCGAGATCGAGAGCGGTGTTCACGCGCGCCAGATTCTCTTCCAGCATGAGCATCACGAACAGGCCTTTCTTGGCCCATTTCGGATCGTCGCGGTCGATTGGTGCGCCCGGCCGCACCAGCGCGAAGATGCGGTCGTGCGGGAATGGCTTGTCGGCCTCAAGCACGACGTTCGACATAGGCTGCGCGCTCAGGCCTTTGATCGGATAGCGATAGATTTTGCTCACCGCGACCATCACGTTGCCCGCCTGCCGCACTGCGCCGAACGCCAAGTGTCTGCGGCGGCGGCGGCGGGCCGTTAGAGCCGGCTTGCGCAGAAAGCTGGGGTCCAGATGGCGTGGCTTGCGCGCGAGTGCTTTGTTGCGGCGGCGGCGGCACGCCGGCCCGGACAAAAAGCGAGTTCACGTCGGCGCTCGGATCGTCGATGGCATCGTCGATGGCGTCCGAGAGCCGCGCGATGCCCTGCTCGATCTGCTTTCGCGAGGCCGCCGCATAGCCGAGGATCAGCCCGCGCTGCGTCAGCGTCGAGGCCCGCGCCACATATGCGCCGCCGGAAAGAAAAGAGTACACGCCGATTCGTGCGCGCCGCGCCAGGTCTTCGACGATCGCGGCATTGGGGACGCCGGCCGGCAGGTACCAGACGAGATGCAGGCCCGCCGCTTCCCCGGTGACGCTGATTTCGCCGAAGTTCCGGCGCAGCGCCGTCATCAGGCAATCGCGGCTCTCTTTGTAGTAGGCGCGGCTGCGCAGCAGATGCGCCGCGTACGAACCCACCCGCATCATTTCGGCGAGCGCCGCCTGATCGAGCCAGGAATTGCCGTTGTTGAGAAGTCCCTTCGCCGCGGCAAAGACGGCGGCGAGTTGTTCGGGGACGACCATATAACCGAGCCGCAAACCGGCGCCGAGCGTGCGCGAGAACGTGCCGAGATAGATGGTGCAGTCCGGCGCGTTCGCCGCGATCGCCTGCAACGGCGAGCCTTCGTAGCGAAGCTCGCCGTCGCGGTCGTCCTCCAGAATGTAGCAGCCGTAGCGGCGCGCCCAGGCGACGATGGCGTGGCGGCGGGCCAGCGACAATGTATGGCCGGTCGGAAATTGGTGCGACGGCGTCAGATAAAGCAGCGACGTCGGCCGCTGCGGCAGCTCATCGGGGATCAGGCCCTCGAAATCGACAGCGACGCTCGTGATCTCCGAGCCGGTCGCCTCGAACGCGAACGCCGCGCCCTGATAGCACGGATCCTCGATCGCGCTCGGCGTGCCGTGATTGAGAAACAGCCGGGCCGCAATGCTGATCCCTTCCTGGGCGCCGCTGATAATGACAATGCGGCCGGGATCGGCGGCGATGCCGCGTGTCGTCGCCAGATGATCGGCGATGGCCGAGCGAAGCGCCGGCAGTCCGGCCGGATCGCCATATTGCGAAAGTCCGATATGGCCGCCGTGAGAGAGATTGCTCTGGAGCAAGCGCCGCCAGGTCTTGAGCGGGAACAGAGCCGCATTCGGCCTGCCGGGAAAAAAATCGAACGACAGCCGGTTGCGCCGCTGATCGACGACGTTCTGCACCCGCAACGGCAACGGCGGCAGCGGCATGTGCGACAGGACGCCGGCACGGGCCGGCTCCGGCGTGCTCGCCGCCGCAACCGGCGTACCAGGCAGACTGTCGGAAACAAAGATTCCCGAGGCCGGACGGGCTTCGACGTAACCCTCGACGATCAGCGTGTCGTAGGCGCGGATGACGGTGTTGCGCGAAACCTCAAGCTGTTCCGACAAACGCCGCGAAGACGGCAGTCGGGTACCCGGACGAATCCGCGCGTGCCGGATGGCATCGCGAAGCTGGTCGACGAGCTGGCTGGTCAGCGGTTCGCGCCGGGAACGATCCAGCAGTACGGGTATCTGCATGCGCTCAAATGCAGTGTGTCGCGACTGCGTTTATGGTTCGGCCCGGCAAGCGATCTTAGTCAGGGTACCAGAATCTTTCAAAGCCGCCGCGCGACTGGTTCCGCGAATCCGCAGCCAACTGGACCCATCGAGGGCCCGCAATGAGCCTGTTTGCCTAAGGCACGAGCACAAGTTGCGCGAAAGATGAGAACTCGGACCGTCCGCTGGGCAGATTCGCGCGGCTAGCAGCTGTTACGCGGCGATAATCCGGTGCCATCGCATTTTTCCACCGTGGCTCTCGGCGCGCGGACCGCCGCGGCGCATGGTTTCTCACAGCCGGAACAGAGGCAACGGCTCGGCGAAGCACCGCCGGGCGGCTGGCCTTCCTTCAAATGGAGAAAGCTCATGCAGACTGCCAGACATTCATGGCTTCCCGCCTTGGTCGCGTCGGCGTTTCTTCTCGGCAGCGTCGCGCGCGCCGCGGCCGAAGACACGATCAAAATCGGAATCCTTCACTCGCTATCCGGCACGATGGCGATCAGCGAGACTATTCTGAAAGATCTGATGCTGATGCAGGTTGCCGAACTCAATGCAGAACGGCGGCCTTCTCGGCAAGAAAGTCGAGCCGGTCGTCGTCGATCCGGCGTCGAACTGGCCGCTGTTCGCGGAAAAGGCTCGCGAACTCATCAGCAAAGATAAAGTCGCCGCCGTGTTCGGCTGCTGGACGTCGGTGTCGCGCAAATCCGTGCTGCCGGTGTTCGAAGAACTAAACGGACTGTTGTTCTACCCGCTGGAATATGAAGGCGAAGAATCCTCCTACAATATTTTCTACGGCAGTTCAGTCCCCGACAACAAAGCAATCCCGGCCGTCGAATATCTGATGAGCAAGGACGGCGGCGAGGTCAAACGCTTCATCCTCGAAGGCACCGACTATGTCTATCCGCGCACCAGCAACAAGATCATCCGCGCCTATTTGAAGTACAAAGGCGTCAAGGATGAAGACATCATGGAGAAATACACGCCGTTCGGTTTCTCCGACTGGCAGACCGAGGTCGCGGCAATCAAAAAGTTCGGCTCGGCCGGCAAGAAGACCGCGGTGGTCTCGACCATCAACGGCGACGCCAACGTGCCGTTCTATAAGGAGCTCGCCAATCAGGGCGTCAAAGCTTCCGACATTCCGGTCATCGCCTTCTCGGTCGGCGAGGAGGAACTGGCGGGTCTCGACACCAAACCGCTGGTCGGGCACCTCGCCGCCTGGAGCTATTTCGAGTTGGTCAACACGCCGGAGAACAAGGCGTTCATCGCCAAGTGGCACGCCTACATGCACGACAACAAGCGCGTCACCAACGACCCGATGGAATCCGCTTACATCCTGTTCCACATGTGGGCACAGGCGGTGCAGCAGGCGGGAACGACCGACGTGGATGCGGTACGGCAGGCGATGATCGGACAGAAAGTGAAGTCACCTTCCGGCTTTGAGGTCACCATGCTGCCCAATCACCACATGGCGAAACCGGTGATGATTGGCGAAGTCCAGGCCAACGGCCAGTTTGCCATCGTCTATCAGAGCAAGGCGCTACCGCCGAAAGCCTGGAGCCCCTACGTCGAAGCCAACAAGGGCAAGGTCGCCGACTGGTCGTGGCCATGGGCCTGTGGCGGCTGCACGGCGCCGAAGTACTCGACGTTCTAGCGCGCTCGAAACCAGAGCATCGCGCGCAACGGCCTGGTGATGGCGCTGACCCGCCGCTACCAGGCCGATTTTTTACGCGACGCGCCGGCGACCGGCGCTGTGCCGCAACGCTTGCTGCGCCTCGATTGTCAGTTCGAGCGCGACACCGTCAAACGAGCGTCGTACTTCGACCTCCTCCCGAGCAAACACCAGCTTCGGCGGCAGCCTGAATTCGAAGCTGTGGCGGCCGCTGCCCATGCCGGCCCGCTCGAGGTCTTCGCGATAGCGGTTGGCCAGAACCTGGCCGATCAAGCTGGCCGCCGGCGATAGATGTCGAGACAGACCGGCGCCTCCGGGTGATCGACATTCTGCGCCCAGCCGGCGACGCATTTCGCGGTGATGCGATCGACATAGCCGCGCAGATTGCCGACCGCGCGCTTCGCCTCTGATCGCAAGTCCGGCGCGCAGCGCTATGCGGCGCCGCACCGCTTCGACCTCGTAGCCCTCTTGCAGCGCGGCGCGCAATATTGCGCGACGTCCGTCGCCGCATCCGGGTAGAGCACGTCGGTATTCGTGTGCGTTGTGGAACATGAGGCGGCTGTCGTCATCGATGAAGCTTTCCGCCAGCGCGCCCTCGGCGATGATCACGTCGTGGCTGTCGAGCTCGATGTGAAAATATTCGACGCTTGCTCGACGCTCTCCGCCTGCACGATCGACACGCCGTTGACGAGATCCTTGGCTTCGATCAGCACGCCGTCGAGATACATGGCGTGGTTCGGCGAGATCCAAAGATCGCGCTTCGGCACATTGTCGTCGAGCGCGCCGGCCTTGATGCAGATCGGCAGAATATCTTTGCGGCCCATGACGAAACGCCCGCCATAGCTTCTGCGCCCGATCCATTTGATCGGCCGCGCCTGCGCCCGACGGCGTCATCACCTTGTCGCCGATCTTGAGCTGCTCGACGCACTGCTCGCCTCGCTCGGTTCGGATCAGCGTGCCCGGGCAGTAACAAGGCGTTTCGGTAATTTCTGTCCCCGGACCGCTGCCGCCATTGTCGGCGGCAAGATGGAAAGTATCTCCGGTGAAATCACCGCTGAGCTGTATTTCGTAGGTCTTGCCCCCCTCGGTGATCTGCAGCTGATCGCTGCCGTTGACGAAGGCGCTGTTGGGCGTGGTGTAATCGATCCCGCTCAGATCGATCGTATCTCCGGGCTTGAAATCATCAAGCGTGGTGCCGCCGAGCAGCAGGCCGGGCGCGGGCGTGCCGTCGATCCGCAGCGCTCCGCCGACGCCCTCGAAGTCGATGTAGCCGATGGCGGCGCCGTCGGAAAGGATCTCAAGCGTACCGCCGGAATTGACGGTGGTATCAGTCACCGAGCCGCTGACTTCGAACGTTCCGCCTTCGACGTTCCAGTCCGAGCCGGTACCGGTTGCGCTCCAGATCCCGCCGACAACGTCGAGTGTGGTGAAGCCGGTATATTGGGTGCCGACGTCGCTGAGATCGAAATTGCTGCTGCCGGGCCCGGCAAGCTGCAGCGTGTCGGTGCCGCCGCCGAGGACATCGCCGGTAATCGAATAGCCCGGCGCCAGCGTCAGCGTGTTGTCGCTGGGTCCGTCGAACTCGATCGCCGTGCCACCGGTGCCGATAATGGTGCCGGAGTTCGAACAGCTGGACGCCCGGGCGTACCGGTCAAATCGATGCCGGTCGCTCCGGTGACGGTGCCGGTATTGGTGACGCCGCCAGAAAAGTCTTCGATGTAAGCGACAGAGATGCCGATGCCGGTGACGCCACTGGTGATGGTGCCCCCGTTATCGATGCCGCCCGAGAAGGTCAGGTCATCGCTGACAGGAATTCCGAAGTCGGCCGATATGATGCCCGTGTTGGTGATGCCGCCGGAGAAGTCCGATATTAGCGCCCCCAGCGGCGTGGCACCGCCGATAGGGATGCCCGCTAGGGCCGCCGAGATCGTCCCGGTGTTGGTGATGCCGCCTCCGAAGGTCAATATCGTTACCAGCGGGTGCGTTGCCGATGGCGTGTTGAACAATTGACCGCCGACACCCATGCCGTAGCCACCGGCAGTAATGTTTCCGCTGTTGGTGATACCGCCGGAAAAGTCCGATACCGTAACCGTTCCGCCAGAGACGGCGGCGGCGACGACGCCCATGCCGCCATAACCAGCTGAGATGGTGCCGTCATTGTCGATGCCGCCTGTGAAGGAAGCTACTGTAACGGAGCCGTGGTCGAAGGCGACACCGCCGACAACGAGGCCGTTACGGGATGCGAGGGTGCCGGTGTTTGTTATGCCCCCGGAGAATGTAGAGACAGTTACAGAATTACCGGAGTTATAAGCATCGCCGCCCACCGCGATACCGGTGGCCCCACCAGTGGCCACAGCGGTGAGAGAGCCGACACTGATGGTGCCGGCATTGGTTATGCCGCCGGAGAATTGAGATACCTCAGCGAACGGACTGCCGGGGAATGGGTTCCCGCCGACCAGGATGCCAGCGCCAGAACCCGTGACGGAAATCGTGCCGGCGTTGGTGATCCCGCCGGAGAAATCCAACACGGTCGCTTGTCCACCAACGACGATGCCATCGTTGCCTGCGGTGATGGCACCGGCATTGGTAATTCCGCCCAAGAAATTTGATACGGTTACCGAGCCGCCACTCCTGGAATTGCCGCCGACAAGAATGCCGTCAAAATTTCCACTGATGGTGCCGCCAGCGGAATTAATGATGCTGCCTGAGAAGGTCGAGACTGTAACTGACGAACCCGGAGCTCTCAGCATAACCGCCAACAAGGATGCCAGTATTCCCGCTGATATTGCCGGTGCCGGAATTGACGATATCGCCGTTGAACGCCCCAACGCGTAATGGAACCGCCGCTATTGGCGTTACCGCCGACCAAGATGCCGTCGCCGAAACTTACGGAGATCGTGCCCGCGTTGATGATGGCGCCGGAGAAGTTGGATACGGTAACAACGCCGCCGCTTTGGGCATCACCGCCAACGAGAATGCCATCATAGTTTGCATTGATGGTGGCGTTAGTAGCGTTGATGATATCGCCAGTGAACGTCGAGACGGTAACGACACCACCGTTGTTGGCATTGCCGCCAACGACGATTTCTTGGTCTCCCGTGATGGTGGCGCCGTTAGAATTGACGATATTGCCCGAGAACGATGATACCGTAACGGATCCCGGAGGCTTGCTGATAATGAGATCAGGACTAATGTCCGGTCCGAACACCGGTAGCGCGGCGCGGACAACTTGGTCGCCGCTCGCATAGCCACCAACGAGAACACCGGTGGACCCGGCGTCAATGGTGTTGGTGTTGGTGATGCCTCCCGAAAACGTCGATACGGTTACGGTCTCACCAGTATTTGGGGCATTACCGCCGACAGCAATGCCGGTACCGCTGGTCGTGATAGTGCCGCTATTGGTTATGCCGCCGGAGAATGCGGATACTTCGCTTGAACGGGCTTCCCGGGTAGGGATTCCCGCCGACCAGGATGCCATCGCCATAACCAGTGACGGAAATCGTGCCGGTGTTGGTGATCCCGCTCGGAGAAATCCAACACGGTGGCTTGTCCACCAACGACGATGCCATCGTTGCCTGCGGTGATGGCACCGGCATTGGTAATTCCGCCCAAGAAGTTTGATACGGTTACTGAGCTGCCACTCCCGGAATTGCCGCCGACAAGAATGCCATCAAAATTTCCACTGATGGTGCCGCCAGCGGAATTAATGATGCTGCCTGAGAAGGTCGAGACTGTAACTGAAGAACCGGAGCTCCCAGCATAACCGCCAACAAGGATGCCGGTATTCCCGCTGATACTGCCGGTGCCGGAATTGACGATATCGCCAGCGAACGTCGAGACTGTAACCGCGGAACCGCCATAGGCGTTACCGCCGACGAAGATGCCTTCTCCGCCTGCAGTGATGGAGCCGGCGTTGGTGATGCCTCCGGAAAACTCCGAAATCCCGGCCTGCACGACGGTTGAGCTGGGCCCGGCGTAGGCGTAGGCGCCAACAAACACACCGGCGCCGAACTCAACGGAGATCGCGCCCGCGTTGACGATGCCGCCGCTGCCGGGAGTTGGGTCGAATTGACCTACGTTCGAGACGCCAATCCCGACAGCGGCTGCCGAGATCGTATGGCCCGATTCATTGTTGATCGTTCCGGAAAAGGTTGAAACGTCCCAAACGTCAATTCCAGCGTCGCCCGATATGGAGCCGCTGTTGGTGATGCCGCCTGAGAAATTCGCAATATCACTTACGTCGATACCTGCGTTGGTGCCGGAAATGGTCCCACTATTGATGATACCGTCGTTAAAGCTGCCGATAAAATTAAGATTGATACCTCGATCGCCCGAAATCGAACCACTGTTGTCGATACCGCCGCTGACGCTGCCGATCCCGGATAATCCGATACCTGTATAAGCTCCGATACCTGTGGAAACGGTGATGTTGCCGCTGTTGTCTACTGATCCTGTGAAGGTTTGAACGTCGCTGACGCTAATACCAAAATTGCTGGCCGATATGACGTTGCTATTGGTGATGTCCGCGGTGACGGCTCCAACATCGTTGAGAGCAATACCGGCAAAACCGGCCGATATGACGCCGCTATTGGTGATGTCCCCGGAGAAGTCGGAGACGGTCACCACTACGTCGGAACCAGGAGCGTGACCTCCGATTGCGATGCCGATGAAGCTGCCAGAGATCGTGCCGCTATTGCTGATACCGCCGGAGAACGTCGATATTGTAACAAACGAGGTCGAAACATTCCCTCGGCCGCCGACTCCGATACCAATGGTGGCGGTGATGTTTCCCGTGTTGGTAATACCGCCGGAAAAATCGGAGATCGTTATGGAGCCGCCGGAGATGGCGGTTCCGCCCACAACAATGCCGCCGCCGGCCGAAATTGTTCCGCCGCTGTTATCGATGCCGCCGCCAAACGACGACACAGTGACGGCGCCACCGGCAGAAACAAAGCCGCCAACCTGGATGCCGATATTGCCCGCCGAAATCGTGCCGCCAGAGTTGTCGATGCCGTCGGTAAACGACAACAGGTCAACAACTCCGCCGAAAAGACCGAAGCCGCCGGCGACGACGCCGACATCGCCAGCAGAGATCGAGCCGGTGTTATTGATGCCGCCCGAGAATGCCAACAATTTCTCAAGGGCAGCGCTGGTCGGGGCAATGCCACCTACCACAATCCCGTCGGCGATCGAGCCGGTAGCTGAGATCACCCCGGAATTGCTAATCCCTCCGGAGAAAGTCGATTCCGTGTGGTGACCGTCGAGGTCATGGCCGACAAATATGGCACTCGCGGTTTTATCAGTAACGGTGACTGTGCCGGCATTGATGATGCCGCCGCTAAAAGTCGCGCCGCTAACATCAAGCGCTACATTGGTCCCGGTAATTTTGCTGGAGCTGTCGATTGAGATGCCGATGCCGCTGGCCGTTCGGCGCGATAATACCGCTATCGAGGATCGCGCCGGTGATAGTGCTGTTGACGAGGGAGATGCCGGTCGTCGCACCCGACAGAGTACCGGCGTTGCTCAGATCGCCGGTGAAAGTCTGGTTGTCGACTTCGACGCCGGTATAAGTACTACCAGTAATGGTCTTCGGAAACGGTCCGGTATACTCAGCCATCACGCACCCCTCGCACGGGAACTAATCCCGCCACTCAACCCTCTTGCCGGCCGGCCACCCCAGCAGTCCGGCGTGACATTTCCCCAGGCGTTTCGCACTCCGGGCTGGAAGCTGGCCCGGGAGCAAAGAACGCATAATTCGCGCGGCTACATGCGTAGAGCCCCGAAAAGTCTATCGTCGTTACTGATCCATTACAACGACCGATAGACGCCTCTCTCGGTAGCTCGCTACCATTGTTAACGAGAGGCCCGTCTTCTTTTCTATGAAGCAGTTCGCCTCGGTTCCGCGCCGTCGAGCGCAATCAACAGCGGCCCGAGCTGCTGCTCGTAAACGCGCCAGCGGCCGACGGCACTCTTGTAGATCGGCTGGCGCACCTGCGTCGCGCTCGCGGTCCGGATCGGGCGCCTGGTCTCGTGGAACGCGAGACAGCGATCGTCCCAGGGCAGCCCGCAATGGGCGATGATGCGCCGCGCCTGCCCTTCCACATCGGCGACGACGTCCTCGTAGCGCACGTCGAGAATGCGCCCTGGCGGCAGCACGCGGCGCCAATGCGCCATCAGTTGTTGGTAGCGTTTGTAGTAGCGGCCAAGCTCGCCGAGATCGTAAGTGTGGTTTTGCTCGCCGGCGAACAGTTTCGAGAAGCATGAAATGCAGGTATCGACCGGATCGCGCATGGTGTGGATGATCTTCGCGTTCGGCAGCGCCAGATGGATCAGGCCGGCGAAATAATAGTTCGACGGCATCTTGTCGGTGACGTACGGCGCGTCCTTCTTCTCGCCGTCGCTGCGGGAAACGAGATCGCGGACCAAAGCGACATAACGCGACCCGATCTGCTTGAGCGGCCCGGCCGCCAAGCGCCGGAACGAAATCGGGATACGGGATCGTCTTGCCGTCCGGCCCGTGCACGGTGAGGACGACGTCGTTGAAGGTCTGCAATTCGCCGGCGCCATGCACCAGCGGATGGCTGGCGATGATCTGCTCGACCAGCGTCGTGCCCGAGCGCGGCATGCCGATGACGAAGATCGGCATGCTCGACGGGTCGCCGCCGCCGGATTTTTCGGCGATCAGTTCCGGCGTGAAGGCGGCCTCGATCTGGTCAAACAAGAGCCAGCGCGGTTTTCTCGTCATAAGAGATCGTCGCGCGCTTGGCGGCATTGCCGGCGAGCAGGTGCTCGAACGAGCGGCCGTAATCCTTGAGGTCGGCGTAGGCCTTGCCGAGCGCGAAATCGAGCTGCATGCGGTCGGTCTTCGACAGGCCTTCGGTCTTTGCCGCGAGCGCCTCCATGGCGGCGAGATGCGGATCGCCGGCTGCGAATTTCTTTGAATCCGCCAGATTGACGTAGATGCCGGTGAAATTCGCATCGAGCCGGAGCGCTTCCAGATACGCCTGCTGCGCCTCGTCCAGCTCGCCTAATTCTTTCAGCACGTTGCCCATATTGTTGTAGGCGTCGGCAAGGTCGGGCTTGAGCGCCAGCGCCCGACGGTAATGCTTGAGCGCCGCGTCTAGATTGCCGCGCTCGAAGTCAACGCGGCCCATCATGTTGGCGACATCGTGGTTGTCGGGGTTGAGCGCCAGCGCGCGTTCGGCGGCAGCCGCAGCCTCATCGATCTTGTGCTGATCGAGGAGAATGCTGGCGTAGTGCATGTGGAACTTGTCGACCCGTTGCTCGATCACCAGCGCGCGGCGCATCAGCTCGGCGGCCTCGTCGAGCCGTTCGAGGTCCTTGAGCGCAAGCGCGAGATTGTCGAGCGCGTCGGGATTGTTGGGATTAAACGCCAGCGCCTTGCGGTAGACGGCTTCGGCTTCCTCGGGGCGCTTTAATTCGCGCAGGCAGGTGCCGAGATTGTTCCAGGCGTCGGCGAAGTTCGGCTGCAGTTCGATGGCGCGGCGATAGGCCTGCTCGGCCTCGGCGAAGCGTTTGAGGCGCTGCAGCGCATTGCCGCGGTTGCTGTGCGCGTTGACGAAATTTTCCTGAACCGCGATGGCGCGGTCGTAATGCTCGAGCGCCTCCTCGAATTTGCCCTGGTCGAACAGCGCGATGCCGAGATTGCTGAGCGCGCCCGCCTGATCGGGATTGATGTCGAGCGCGCGGCGGCCGGCGGCGATGGCCTCGTCGGTGTGACCGGCAAGGCGGCACATTTCGCCGAGATTTGCCTGGTAGAGCGCAACGTCGGGTGCCAGCGCAACGGCGCGGCGCAGATGCTCGATCGCGTCGTCGAGTTTGCCCGACTGGTGCGCGATCAGGCCAAGCATGTGCGCGGCCTCGGCATTGTCCGGTTCGGCTTCGGCGGCGCGGCGCGCGAGGTCGTCGGCATCAGCTAAAAATCCCTGGCGGCGCTTCTGCTCGGCAAGAATGAGCGCTTGGCCGGGATTGAGCTGCTGCGCCGGAGCGGCAAGCGCCGCGGTGGCTTGCACCGCGTCAATTTCCATGATTGCCGCAGCCCGCGCGGCGCGGCGCTCGCCTGCGGCCTTGAACGGCATCAGCCGCGCTGCCTCGCCTTGCGCGACCGCTTTGAGTTCCGTTGCCACGCGTGCGATAACGTCAGGTCCAATCCTCACCCCACTCTGGCGGAACAGCCGCATGGTCGGGTACCACGGATTGTCCTCACGGTTGAGCATCCAACGCCAGTCGGTCACCCACGGCAGCAACAACCACACCGGCCTGCCGAGCGCTCCGGCGAGATGCGCAACCGACGTATCGACCGTGATCACCAGGTCAAGCGCGCTCACGGCACCTGCGGATTCGGCGAAATCGCCGAAGGCAGGCGCAAGATCGTCGATCGCGTACTTGCCGCGCTGGAGTGTCTTGAGATCGGCAGCGCTCGAGCCAACCTGCAAACTCGCGAACGAGGTTCCGCGCACGTCAAAGAGCGGCGAGAGCGATTGCAGATCAATCGAGCGGCGGTGATCGTTGGCGTGTTCGGGGTTGCCAGCCCACACCACGCCGATTTTGACGCCGGTCATCTTGTCGAGCCGCTGTTTCCAGCGCTGCGCAAACTCGGCCGGCACGCGCAAATAGGGCACTTGCGCCGGGATGGTTTCGAGCCGGCTCTTGAAGACGCGCGGCAGGCTGAGCAGCACGGCATCGTATTCATAAGGTTCGACCTCGCCGCGGTCACCCAGGACCGTGACGTTAGGAAAGCTTGACCGCATCAGCGTGACCAGTTGCTGATGCACCCGCAACGTGACCTTGCCGGCGCGCGCGGCGAGCGGCGGGATATAACGGGCGAACTGGATGCTGTCGCCGAAGCCCTGCTCGGCCTGAACATAGATATGTTTGCCGGCAAGGCTTTCGCCCTGCCAGGGATTTTCAGGAAATCGCGGGCCCTTGCGCTCGGTCGAGCGCAGCCGCCACTCATATTCTTCCCAGCCCTCGGCGAAATCGCCGCGCATCAGCAGAAGGATGCCAAGCCCGGAATGAGCGTTGGCGTGGCCGGGCGCCAGCGCAATAGCGCGGCGTAACGCGTACATCCCCTCCTCGTATTCGCCGCCGTGGTGCAGCGTCGTGCCGAGATTGGCCCAGCCGTCGGCAAAGTTCGGTTTGAGTTCGATCGCCCGGCGATAAGCGGCGATGGCTTCGTCGAACCGCTTGAGCGCATGCAGCGCATTACCGAGATTGCTGTAGGCTTCGGCGTAGTCCGGCTTGGCGGCGATCGCCTGGCGTTGCGCGTCGGCGGCCGCCTCGTAATCCTTCAGTTCATACAGCGCGACGCCGAGATTGCTCAAAGCCGCCGGCATGTTCGGCTCGACTGCGAGCGCGCGTCGCGCAGCTTCGACGGCAAGCCGCGGCCGGCCGGCCAGCCGCAGCATCTCACCGAGATTGGCGTGAAACAGCGCCACCGGCGGTGCCAACTCGGTGGCGCGCTGTACGTGCTTGATTGCTTCGGTAAGCTTGCCGTTCTGGTGCGCGATCAGGCCGAGCATGTGCACGGCTTCGGCGGTGTTCGGTTGCGCTTCGAGCACGCGACGGCAAACTGCCTCGGCTTCAGCGAGCCGTCCCTCCCCGCGGCAGCGCTCGGCGTAGGCCAGCGCCTCGTGGAGCGGCATGACGGCAGTGGTTTGTTGTTCGGCGACCTGGTACACGGCCGCTTAGATACCACGAGTAGAGACGGGGCGGCCACCGGACGGCGGCACGCTCCTACTCGGCGCACGCCGCATATTGATTCATCCTAAACTTCAGAGGCGTGATCGCTACGCGGCGCGCGGGCGAAAGCAGCAGGACGCCGGCACAGACGCCTGGATACGTCGGCGCCGGCTGCTAACGTGTCATCGGACCGGAAGCACCCGCGCCGCGCAATCGGCGCTTCGAGGTTGCGGGCTTAGTCGTAGGTGCTTCGGGGGGCGGCGGCTTACTTGCCATGATCAGATCGGCACGAAGCTGGCGCAGCGCCTCTACGCTTAGATCCTGCCCTTTTTTGAATGCGCGTAGGCGTCCTGAGAGGTCGTTGCCAAGAATTAGCCGCATGAGGCCAGGATCGGAGGCAAAGCGCTCTACCACGGGCAAAAGGCGAATTTCAGCGCGAAGCAAGTCTGCTTCGTCGCCCCAATCTATTAGATCAACACCTCCCAACACCGATGCCAACTTCCTCAAGTGGGAAAACTAATGTGCCATATTTCATCGGATACGTGAAACTGGCACGATCGGAGGAGCTTCATCCGCAGGCGGCCGAAATCGCCTTGACCGCTGGTTGGCCGAGCGCAGCTTATGTTGCCCCCCGAAAAGCAGACATTCGCCATCACGACCTAGACCCCGGCTTCGCGCCCGGAAGACACATCCGCCGACATGGATGCGGTCAAGCGCAAGCCCGCCGTCATGCCACGGCGCGCCTGCCTTCGCGTCCGCGAGAGGTATTTTGCCGCAGCATGCGCCACGCCTCGATCGTCAGTTCGAGCGCGGTACCGTCGAGCGAGCGCCGCACTTCGATTTCGTCGGCAGCAACAACAATCTCCGGCGGCAAAGCGAACTCGAAGCTGTGGCAGCCGCTGCCCATGCCGGCCTGCTTGAGGTCTTCGCGATAACCGCTGGCCAGAACCTGGCCGAGCAGCAGGCCGCCGGCAACGACGTCGAGGCAGACCGGCGCTTCGGGGTGATCGAGATTCTGCGCCCAGCCGGAGACGTACTCGCCGGTAATACGATCGACAAAGCCGCGCAGATTGCCGATCGGCGGCGCCGCATCGCCTGCCACCAGTCCGGCCCGCAATGCGATGCGTTGCCGCACCGTCTCCAGCTCATAACCGCTATCGCATCGCGGCGCGTAATATTGCGCGGGCCCGATCTCCTGGTCCGGATATTTCTCCCGGTATTCATGGGCGTTGTGGAACAGCAAGCGGTTGTCGTCATCGATATAGCTCTCCGCCAGCGCGCCCTCAGCGATGAGCACGTCGTGAGTATCCAGCTCAACGTGGTAATATTCGATGCTCTCGGCGCTCTCAGCCTGCACGATCGACCCGCCATTGACGAGATCCTTGGCTTCGATCAGCACGCCGTCGAGATACATCGCGTGGTTCGGTGAAATCCACAGATCGCGCTTCGGCACGTTGTCTTCAAGTGCGCCGGCCTTGATGCAGACCGGTAGAACGTCTTTGCGCCCCATCACAAACCGGCCGCTATAGCTCCTGCGCCCGATCCATTTGATCCGCCGCGCCTCGCCCGAGGCGGTCATCACCTTGTCGCCGATCTTGAGCTTCTCGACTTTCTTCTGGCCGCGCGGTGTCCGGATCAGCGTGCCGGGGCAGTAGCAGGGGGTTATGTCGGCGGCGTAGAGCGACGCGTCCAGCGTGCCGTAGTATTGGGTGACATGTTCCCGACTGCAAAGCGGCGAGCACGCCGCCATTATTGTCCGATACACAGATACGATGGTCGTGCCGCTCGGCAACAGCGTACTGGGCGCCAGCGGATGCAAGGTCGCCGGCGTCGAGGACGCCATGCCGGTGTTCGCTGACGGCAATTCCGATGCATTGAGAACTTCGTACGTGGTGGTTGCGCCGTTACTGATGCCAAGGACGATGTTGCCGTTGGACAGAACCACCGGCGTACCGACGAGATTATCGCCGATCAGCACCGGCGTGTCGAAGGTCACTGTCGAGCCCGAGACGGTGATCCGTTGCAGGTAATAGTCGATGTCGGGATAGCCGCTCTGTGTGTTCCACGGGCCGGTCGGGTCGCTGACGACGGCTAGGAATCCGCCACTCGGAAGCGCCTGAAATTCCGGAGAGGACTCGGCGTTGATCGGATCAACTCCGGAGTGACCCGGATTCGAGATGACCGGCACCAGCCCGCCGTCGGCGGCCTGCCATGACTCGTTCAGAATTTGCGTGTCGCTGGAATTATAGATTGCCAGCGAATTCGGCGTGTAAACGTCCTCCGACGTCGGGATGGCAAGAATGACATTGCCGTTGGCGTCGACGGCGAAGCCGGAGCCGTCGAATACGCCGCTGACTCGATTGAGAAAATTGACCGGACTGTCGGTCGAGGTTCCGGTTGCGCTGAAGCGCTGATAGTATCCGTTGGCCTCGTCGTTTTCCCCCCACTGTATGATGAATCCGCCACCCGGCGCCGCGACCAGCTGGAAGTCATCGTTTTCAGAGGCGTCCGCATGATTGTTGGGATTTGTGTAGAATTGAGATCCGCCTTGTATATTTCCGGCTGGCGGATCAACCGTATTGACCAGAGTCCAATCGGGCGAGCTGACGACTTGGCCCGAGCTGTTGATGGGTTGGCCTGAGCTGTTGAATACCGCGAAATAAAGATTTCCGTTAACCGGCCCGAGATTGTCGTCGACCGTGGTCTCGGCGATGACGTAACCGCCGCCGCTTAAGCGCGACGATCTGCATGTCCTCGGCGTAATTCACGCGATCCAAAAAGTCGCTTGCGGGTTGGGTACCTGTCTCTGCGGAAGTCCCACGACCGGCCAGGTTAGGGTTGACGCCTCCGCTGGTGTCGTCGGGGCTGCCGAGGGACAGCGTGTTGGTAGAGGCGACGCCGTTATCGATGCTTGTGACCTGGACGCTCGAATAGCCGGGAGAATTTGCATAAAAGAATGAGTATGGGACCTGCGTAACGGTCGCTGAAAGCACAACCGAAGTGCCGTCTGTCAACACCGCCATGCCGATAACGGCATCTCCCGCCTGGTCAGATGCCAGTGTCTGAATCTCGTTTGGCGTTCCATTGACGAAAGTCGTCGTGCCTCCGGTGTGCGTGTGGATCGTTACCGGCGTGCTTTCAGTGGTCATGACTAGCCTCCCCTAGTGTTGCTGCATGGACCAGCGCCGCTGACGCGGCGCTGCGTGGCGCATATTTATGAAGTTGGAATCGGCTTGTATACCGCAGAGGTGTTAATATGAAGGATCTATGACGACTTTGAAATTCGGCGGGTGCAGAATAGTGGGCACAACCCAGTTCTCGCAGAGAGACCGGGCGACACTACGTGTTGCGTTGTGAACCAAAATTAGAAAAAGCCGCGCATTGCTCGCGGTTACGCACGTCCCGGAGCCGGTATTTTCGCGCCATGTTGCCCTGCGACTGGACGTCGGAAAACTCTGCGGCATGCAGTCGCTGACACGAAGTCGTGACTCCGAGAAAGGACACTCAATTGGATTTTGCATCGCAAGCAGGATTGGCGCCCGCGGCGCCGGAAGCTCCGACGGCGACGGCGCAACCCATCGCCTGGTCCGTGCGCGGAGATTTCGCAGCAATTCTCGAACGCCTGGGGCTTTCGCTGGTGCTCAGCACCAGGCCCAATCACGTCATCTTTTTGGGCTCGGTCGACGGCTCATTGACTGTCACCGCTACGCTGATGTCCCAGCCGATGGGGCTTGCCGCCGAGACTGGGCGCATTGCGGTGGCGACGCTCCGATCGATTGTCATTTTCGCCAACGCCGCCCGGCTCGCCGAACATTATCCCGGCAAGCGCGATTATTATGATGCCTTCTTTATTCCGCGCACGATCCACTTTACCGGCGAATGCCAAATGCACGATATGGCATTCGAAGGCCGCGCGGTGATCGGCGCCAACACCAATTTCTCTTGCATCTGCCGCGTCGACGGCAGTTTCAGCTTCACGCCGCTGTGGCGGCCGTCATTCATCAGTCAACTGCGCGCCGAGGATCGATGCCATCTGAACGGCTTCGCCGCGCATGCGCGGGCGAGCTTTATTATCTGACGGCCTTGGCCGCGACCGATACTGAGGGTGGCTGGCGGAACGCGCCCCACTCCGCCGGCATATTGATCGATGCCCGAAGAGACGTGATCCTGCGGTCGGACCTGTGCTTGCCGCATTCGCCAAGACTCATCAACAACGAGCTTTACGTCCTTAATGGCGGCGAAGGGGAACTCCTTCGCGTCGACCGCGGCACCGGAGACAGCACGGTCATGACGCGGCTGCCGGCATTCACTCACGGTCTGTGCGACTATGGCGGCGTTCTGTTCGTCGGCATGTCGCAGGATCGCACTTCGCGCAAACAAGAGCCGCCGCCGGTGGCGCAACGGCATGAGTTCGCTTATGGCCGGCGTCGCCGCTATCGACGAGCGGACCGGCCAAATTTTGGGGGTTCTGGAATTCGCCTCGGGTGTAACCGAGGTCTATGACGTTCAGGTCCTGCCCGGGATTCGCCGCGCCGGCATGCAGAATTTGCTGGCGACTGACGGGTTCATCGGGGTTGAGACGCCCAATTCGGTGTTCTGGAGCAAACGGCCGGATAATGACATCCAGCACATGTTGGACGTGTTCGGCACCGGCAACTATGGGATGAAGGTAACGCCCGTGAAATGAAACCTGTACGTCACCGGGCGTCGAATATGACTCCTACGCCGCGGCGCTCGGGCGGGCGGAGACGTTCGCGTGCCAGCGCCGCACATTGGCGAGTTCGTCCGGCACTTTAAGTTTCGAGACCTTCATGAAATCGACCGCAACCTGCGCGGTGATGTCGGCGACGGTGTAGTTCTCGCCGGCGATGAAGGGCCGGCTCTTCAGCTCGCCGTCGAGGAATTGCAGGAACGAGAAGATGCGCGGCTTGTTGGCCTCGCCCCATTCCGGCACCTGCGGGTCGACCAGCGGCTTCATGTATGGATGCAGATGTTGAAACACCGTCGTGACCGGGCCGAACAGATTGAATTCGGCGCGACGGTTCCACATCTCGACCAGCGCGCTCTCCAGCGCGCCGCGGCCGAACAGCGGCGGATCGGGATGCAGCGCCTCGAAATAGCGGCAGATGGCGATGGACTCGGCGATCACCGTGCCGTCGTCGAGAACGAGCGCCGGCAGCCGCTGCATCGGGTTGATCGCGGTATAGGCCTCGCCGCGGTGCTGTAGCGTGCCGATGTCGACCTGCTCCATCGGAACGTTAATGCCCTTCTCGGCGAGGAAAATGCGCACCCGGCGCGGGTTGGCGGCGCGGCCGCCATCATAGAGTTTCATGCGAGAGGCCCTTATTCCGTTGCGGGAGCGACCTTATCGCGGCCCGAAACTAGCCGCCAGCGCGCCAAAAATCCGCCGCCGGAGCCGTCGGAAAACCTCACAGCTTCCGTGCGATTAACCCGCGTCCGACGCCCGACTTAAGCCTGGTCTTAAGGAATTTGGGCGACTTTTGACGCAAATTATCGCCAGCCGCGGACAGTAATGCCAAGCTCGACCAGCGAAACGCACGAGGGATCGGCCCTAGGCGCCGCCCCGTCGACGAAGCGGCGTCTTGCCACTCAGCATGTGCGCGAAGCCCGTGATCGGCTGACCTCAACCAGCGGCACGCGGCCGGTGTTCGACTACGAATTGCTGCGCCTGTTTGCCCAGAACCGGCTTTCCGGTTCGCTGGTGATCCTGCTTCTCATTGTCACCATCGGGCTCCTGTCCAGCTTGTGGACGCAAGCGCTCACCTCCGGGATCTGGACCGCCGGGGCGCTGCTCATCCATATCGTCATCATTCGCACCTGCCGGCAGTTTCTCGACGAGACGCCGAGTACCACCAATCTCCGCTCCTGGCGGCTGCGCTTTATCACGCTCGATCTGTTCTTCGGCATGGCGTGGACCTTCATCCTCATCCATCCGCTCGGCGTCGACGAACAATCCGGTATGTTCATGCTGTTCGTCATGCTCCTGGTGGTGGCGATATCGAGCATGCTGGCATCGAGCCTGCCGGTCGCGGTGCTGGCGCTGACTTTGCCGGTGACGATCGCGATCGCACTCGACTTCATGCTCAAGGGCACGCTGCACGATTACATCCTGGCGGCGATGGCGCTAACCGCCGAGGGCTACTTTTCGCTGCTCGCCTACCGGCTGTACTCGACGACGCTGGCAACGCTGGAAGCGCGCGCCGAGAAGGATGCATTGATCGGCGAGCTTGAACAGTCAAAATCAATTTCCGACGAGGCGCGCCGCCGCGCGGAAGCCGCCAACATCGCCAAATCGCGCTTCCTCGCGCAAATGAGTCACGAGCTGCGCACGCCGCTCAACGCCATCCTCGGCTTCTCGGAAGTGATGCAGGGAGAAATTTTCGGCGCGCACGCGGTACCCATGTATAAAGACTACGCCGGCGACATTCACAGTTCCGGCGTGCATCTGCTCAATCTCATCAATGAAATCCTCGATCTGTCGCGGATCGAGGCTGGCCGCTACGAACTCAACGAGGAGGCGGTGTCGCTGCATCGCGTGGTAGAAGATTGCCACCATCTCCTCAAGCTGCGGGCCGGCAATCGCGGCATCACCATCCACGAATTGTTCGAGCCCGACATGCCGCGGCTGTGGGCAGACGAGCGCGCGGTGCGGCAGATCTGCCTCAATCTGCTCTCCAACGCGATCAAGTTCACGCCGCAGGGCGGCGAAATCTGGCTGAAGGTCGGCTGGACCGCCTCGGGGGGCCAATACATGAGCGTCAAGGATACCGGGCCAGGCATTCCGGAAGAGGAAATCCCGGTGGTGCTGGCCTCGTTCGGCCAGGGCTCGAACTCGATCAAATCGGCCGAGCAAGGCGCCGGCCTCGGTCTGCCGATCGCCAAGAATCTCATCGACCTGCACGGCGGCACCTTCACGCTCAAGTCCAAGCTGCGCATCGGCACCGAAGTGGTTGTGACGTTTCCGCCGGAGCGGGTAATGTCAGCGTTGGCGCCGATGCCCGATGGCGCGCCGCCAATCGCGCCGCACGCGGACATGTCGTCCGCGTCGTTCTCGTCGTCGGCCGACGAATCGACCAACCGCGCCCGCCGCGCGTTGTTTGGGACTTGAGCATGACCCGGAAAAGCGATCGCCGGTCTTCCAACAAGACCGTGCTCACCTAAAACGTTTCCGCGGCGAACTGAAATCTCCTAAAGTGCAGCGAAAGACGGTGGCAAGAGGAACAGCATCTGTGCGCCAGCGCCTGTTATGGATTCTCCTCGCCGGCCTCCTGATTGCCGTTCTGGTCCTGATCGTCCGCCACAGCGAAGGCACGGTCGGCCCGCTATCGAGCGGGCAATTCGCCTCGCTCGCCTACAAGATCGCGCTCCTGGTGTTCATCGGTGCCGGCGCGCTGTTCCTGTTCCGCGAACGTCTCGCGCTGGCGCTGACGGCTGCGCTCCTTTGGGTCGTGCTGGCGCTCATTCTGGTCGTCGGTTACTCGTATCGTTTCGAGCTGCGCGATGTCGGCGACCGCGTGTTGGCTGAACTCATACCGGGCCACATCATCACCCGGGGACGGACAGTTGAGGTTGCGCGGACGGTGAACGGCGACTTCGACGTAACTGCCCAGATCAACGGCGCGCGCGTCGCCATGGTGCTCGATACCGGCGCCAGTTCGGTGGTGCTCACACGCGAAGACGCCAGGGCCGCCGGGTTGCCGCTGGAAGTGCTCGCCTATACGACGAACATCGAAACCGCCAACGGCCGTACGCGCGCGGCTCCGGTTACGCTTGACCGGATCGCGATCGGCGGCCTGGTCGAACATTCGGTGGCGGCTTTGGTGACCCAGCCCGGGCAGCTTAAAACCAGCCTGCTCGGCATGAGCTTTCTCAACCGGCTGCAGAGCTGGGAAGTGCGCGGTGACCGGTTATTGCTGCATGGCTATCCGTAAACGGACCCGCCGGCATCAGAACAGGCTGACAAGAAAGCGCAGTGAAACCAGAAGCAGGAAGCAGCCGAACGCGATCTCGAGCGTTCGCCGCGACAGCCGATGCGCAAGCCGTGCGCCGTACGGCGCGACGAAGCTTGAAACCGGCGCCATGAGGACCAGGCCGAGCAGCGAGACGAACCCGATCGACAACGGCGGCAGCAACGCCTGGTGCGGCAAGCCGGCAAGCATGAACCCAATGGCGCCCGCGATGGTGATCGGCACGCCGATGCCCGCCGATGTCGCCACCGCATTGTGGATCGGTTTGCCGTAAACCGTGAGCACGATGGTGGACAGCGCTCCGCCGCTCACACCCATCAGCGATCCGCCCAGCCCGACGCCAAATCCGTAAAGCACCATGAGCGCCGGACCGGGAAGTTCGGTGCCGAGGTTCCAGCGGTCGCCGGCAAACAGGAGCTTGATGGCGATGAAGCTTGCGATGATTACGAAGGAAACGGTGAACACGCCGGCCGGCGCGAAGGCGGCCACCAACGCCCCGCACGCTACGCCAATGACAGCAGGGATCGTCCACAACCGGATGACGCCCGGGATCACCAGCCCCTTGGCGCGGTGGGTACGGTAGGAGCGCAGTGCCGTCGGCACGATGATGGCGATGGAGGTGCCGACGCAAAGCTGCATCCGCACGTCTTCGGAGACGCCGAGCACGCGAAACACTTCGAACAGCACCGGTACGATGACCGAGCCGCCGCCGACACCAAATGTACCGGCGAGCAATCCAGTGACTACGCCGCCGACAGCGATGACCGCTGCCAGCCAAAGGATTTCATGGAACCCGACACCAAGGAACATGTGTTGCGCACTTACGCGATTTTCAGGCCGCGATGTGCGCCAATTCGCGGTCAGCGTCCATGACCAAGCCAAGTGCCGCGACAAAAAGTTCTGCCCCCGCGCCGGAAGCACCAGCAGCGCCCGCGAGTTGACGGCGGAAAGCGCGAGCGCCGGGCACAGCGTGGAACAATCCGTGGAGGTGCCGGGTGATGGCATGCAGCCGCACGCCGTGAGCCAGCTCGCGCTCGATATAAGAGATCAAACCCGCGGCCGCTTCCTTCGCTGAAGCGAAAGGAGCACCTTCACCAAAGAAAACCGGATCAACGGCAAGGAGCCGCCATGGCTCCTGATAAGCGGCACGTCCGATCATCACGCCGTCCACGTGCGCCAGATGCGCGCGCGCTTCTTCGAGCGTGCCAATGCCGCCGTTGACGACGATCGTCATGCCGGAATGCGCCGCTTTCAGCCGATAGACACGTTGATAATCGAGCGGCGGCACTTCGCGGTTTTCTTTCGGCGACAGACCTTTCAGCCAGGCCTTGCGAGCGTGCACGATCAGCGCGTCGGCGCCGGCCTGCTTCACCGCCTGGACAAATATCTCCAGCGCCTGTTCCGGATCCTGATCGTCGATGCCGATGCGGCATTTCACAGTAACGGGGATCGACACGGCGGCCTTCATCGCGGCGACGCAGTCGCCGACGAGCGCGGGTTCGGCCATGAGGCAGGCGCCGAAGCGCCCCTCCTGCACCCGATCCGACGGGCAGCCGACATTCAGGTTGATCTCGTCGAAGCCAAGATCCGCGCCGATGCGTGCGCAGGCAGCAAGCGCCTCCTCGTTCGAGCCGCCGAGTTGCAGCGCCAGCGGATGTTCGGCGGCATCAAAACGGAGCAACCGCGCCCGATCGCCGTGCAGCACCGCGCCGGTCGTCAGCATTTCAGTATAAAGGAGCGCGCGGCGCGTCAGCAGTCGGTGGAAAAACCGGCAATGCCGGTCGGTCCACTCCATCATCGGAGCGACTGAGAATCGGCGGGACCAACTCTGTGGCGATTTATCTGACGTATCAATCACTTCATTAATTCTCGTTAAGGCCGATGTCGTACCATTTCGGCCGATATGACATCGTGCGTACTTTTCGGGTTCCAGTCGTACCGCAGAGCTAACGACAGGACGGACTCACTACGCCGATTGATGGCGGTACGACAAGTACGACAATTGCAAAACGGCGCGACAAGATGGGCACGATAATAGGACGGACTCGCAAAGACGGCTCAAAGGCCTTCGTCGCCCAGATCGTCATCAAGAAAGCTGG
Source organism: uncultured Alphaproteobacteria bacterium (assembly GCA_963826945.1). GTDB lineage: Bacteria > Pseudomonadota > Alphaproteobacteria > Rhizobiales > Xanthobacteraceae > BOG-931. The sequence goes on from CAWGYY010000007.1 coordinate 482,322, forward strand.
TGCAATCGTCCACCGCGAGGCGGAGACTTTTGACCGCAAACAAGCTGCCAATGCCTGGATCGTAAAGCGCGAGGCTGAACTCAAGCGCCCGGACGGGCTTGAGCACAAGGAGGATCCGACACTCGCCGCGGTGATCGACCGTTACATCGCCGAATCTAAAAACGCGGTCTTGGGTACCAAGGCCCAAGTCCTCAAGAGCATCAAGAACAGCGATCTTGGCGAGACCAAATGCAGCGACATTACCAGCCGTACCCTGGTCTCTTTCGCCCGCGAGCTCACCAAAAATGTCGAGCCGCAAACTTGCGGCAATTACTTCTCGCACCTTTCGAACATTTTCACCATCGCCCGGCCGGCATGGGGCTATCCGCTGTCTCGGCAGGAATTCGATGACGCCGTCACTGTCATCAAGAAACTGGGATTGATTAGAAAGGGTAATGAGCGCGATCGCCGCCCGACGCTCGACGAGCTTGATCAACTGATGGAGCACTTCGGGCGAATTAGAGCAAACCGCCCCTCCTCCATACCGATGCAGAAAATCGTCGCATTCGCGATTTTTTCAACGAGACGGCAGGAAGAGATCACGCTGTTACGCTGGGACGATTGATTGCCGAGGAGGAAGGAAAGTGCGCAGCAGGCCGACACCCACCAATTCCTCGGCAGTCGGTAGCGGCACCGAAAGAATGGCAGACGTTCAGATTTCTGATCTTGCAAAGCAGTCATCAAGAACGGTCATCAGATCGCCCCATTGGCGAGCGGCGCCGTTAGGCTCAGCCGTCGCGATCGCGTTCGTCCTTGCCGGATTTGGCTTTCCCGGATTTACCGTCGCGCGTTAGCGCCGAGATATCTTTAGCATCGCGCAGCACGTCGGTCATGCGGCCGAGGCTGCCGCCCTCGATGCCCATCTCTTTCATGAGATTGTCGATCATGGGCGCCTGGACCCGATAGCGCAGGGCTGAATCGATGACCTCATCCGTCACGTTACGGCCCGAATTTCCGCCATTGACCCCGTCCACATGGAGGATTTTGATGCCTTCGATCTTCTCCAGGGGCCTGACGCTTTCGCGCACAATGCCTTCGATGCGCTCCAGCAACTTTTCTCGCAGCCGGCCGGCGCGCGCCGGCTCGCTGAGAATGTTCTCTGCTTCGTTGAGCTGCCGCGCGCCGGCCGCATCGACCTCGTAGCGCTCGGCGGCTGCCAGCGCGCCGATTTTCTCTGCCTCTGCGGCTGCTTCAGCGGCGATCTTTTGTGCTTCCGCAAAACTCCTTGCGGCTCGCATTTCGGCTTCAGCCTTGGCGGTAACCCGCAATGCTTCGCGTTCCGCGTCACGCTGCGCCGCGATCATCTCCGTGAGCTTGCGCCGCTCCGCGATTTCCCTCTCGCGGGCGGTGATTGCCTGTTCTTCGGCCTGAATGACCTTGACCCGCACGGCCTCAGACGCGGCGATTGCGGCCGAGCGCTCGGTGGCTTTCTTGGCCAATTCAACAGCCTTGACCATCTCGGCCATCTCCACCAGCTTGTCTCGCTCAGTCGCCAGCATCCGCACGTCGCGATCCTTGGCGATCCGCGCTTCTTCGACGCCGCGCTCCGTGGCGATGCGCGCCCGCTCGACTTCTTCGGCGGCAGCGATCTCAGCTTCCTCGAAGGCCTGGCGCTTGGCGATCTGTAGGCCCTCCAGATGTCGCTCGCGCTCGAGCCGTATCTGGTCGAGCGCTCGCTCCTGGGCGATCCGCTCGGCTTCAGTGAGCTGATTCTCGACGATTTCGGTGCGGCTTTTCTCGGCCTGCGCCTTGATCACAGCGAGCGTTTTTTCGGAAAGCGCGATCTGCCGATCGAGCTCCAGAATTTCGAGCGCCTTCTGCCGGGTAATCTCCAACTCGCGCTGTTCGCGGTCGCGTCCGATCCGGGCAGTCTCCAATTGCAGTTCAAGGTTGATTTGTTCGCGCTCGGTTTGTTCGCGAGTCTTGAGCTCGGCTTCGTCCAAAGCGCGCCGACGCGCTATCTCGCGCCGCTGGGTCTCCTCCTCGCTCTTGATGCGTTCCTGGCTGATCGCGAGCTGTTGCCCCAGCCGCGCCTTCTCGACCGCCTGCCGCGAAAAGAGCTGCGCCTCCTCCGCTTCCTGTTCGCGCAGCGCCCGCTCTTTGGCGAGTTCGGCCCGCTGCATCGCCCGTCGGAACTCGACCTCGCGCTCCTGCTCCAGCCGCGCGTATTCGGTCTCGCGGTCGATTTCAAAAACTTTCCTTTGTGCGTCGAGATTCTGATTGCGGATGTCGACCAGCGTGCGCTGTTCAATTTCGTTGCGCATCTTGCGCCGCGTCTCGATCGATTCGGTAAGCTGGGTAAGGCCTTCGGCGTCAAAGGCATTCGACGGATCGAAATATTCAAGGCTCGTCTGATCGAGATCGACGATAGCGACGTTCTCCAGCTCCAAGCCGTTCGTGGTGAGCGCCTCGGCGGCGAGGTCGCGGACCTGATTGGCATAATCGCGGCGCCGCTCGTGCATCTCCTCAAGCGTCATTTGCGCGGCAACCATACGCATCGAGGAGGCAAATTTTCCTTCCAACAGGCTGCGGATGCCGTCCTCCTGCAACGTGCGGCGGCCCAAAGTCTGGGCGGCAGCCGCGACCGCCGTCCTGGAAGCTCCGACGCGAACAAAAAATTCAGCGATGATGTCGACTCGCATCCGGTTCCGGGTGATGAGCGCGCCTTTATCGCGGCGCATCACCTCGATGCGGAGGACATTCATGTTGACCGGGGTGATTTCGTGCAGCACCGGGATGACAAAGGCGCCGCCGTTTACGACAACCTTTTCGCCAAGGAACCCGGTGCGGACGAACGCCGTCTCTTTGGTGGAACGGCGATAAAGCCAGCGCATAATGTATACGAGGATGACGATCGCGATCGCGACGCCGATCAACCAAAGCAGCACTTCCCCAAACGCGTTCGCACTCATTTCACTCTCCGCTCATCCAGCCGGGCGCTTGCAGCCGCCCGAATTGAACATTCGCACTCTGGTCTGCATCTTGCGGCATTCAGGCCCTTTTGCTGGCCGGTGGTGAGATGGAATCTAATGCCTCGATCACCGCATCGACAAAGACTGCATCGTTGATGTTCGCTTTCACTCGCTCGACACGGCGTTTGCCGCTCGACCGCACGCTTTTTTCGATCGCCTCAAACAACGCCGCGTCCGCCTCCGGATCATGGAACGCTCCGCCCGCCCTGTCGAGCATCGACACGCCGCCTTCGGGCAGCAGGAAGCGCACCGGACCTTCCATCAAATTGAGCCTCTGGCCGATCCACTCGCCCACGGCGCGGTTCTCGTCGCGGGTGGTGCGCATCAGCGTTACGTTAGGATTGTGAATGACAAACTTACGGTTCTGGAAGCGCGGGGGCACTGAATCGCGCGGCCCGAAATTGACCATGTCGAGAGCACCGGTCGAGCCGACATAGGGCAAACCAGTGCGGATTGGCGCGCCAAAACGATCTTGGTCTGCCGGCAGGATGCCGCCGACCAGCATATCCGCCACCTCGGTGGTGGTGAGGTCTAAAAAGCCGGCGAGTAGTCCGGAATCGCCCAGCGCTTCCATAGCGCGGCCCCCCACTCCGGTCGCATGAAACACGAGGCAATCGTAATCGGCTTCGAGCCGCTTGGTAACCGCCTGCACACACGGAGTTGTAACACCGAACATTGTGATGCCGAGAGCGGGTTTCGCGAGTTTGCGCCTTGCATCGTAGGCCTCGCGGGTCGGCATTTGCGCAACCATGCCGGCGAGTGCGTGCGCGGCGTTGCCCAGCACCTGCTCGGTGATCGAATTAAGACCTTGCACGTCTGCGACCGAATGAAACATCACAACGTCGCTTGAACCTACATATTCCCGGACATCGCCGGCAGCGACCGTTGAGATCATGACCTTCGGAATGCCGATCGGTAGGGCACGCATTCCAGCGGTGGCCAGCGTCGTTCCGCCTGAACCGCCCGCCGAGATGATCCCCCCAATCCGGGGCTCGCGCGCTATCCAGCGCGCAAACGCCGCGGCCATCGCCGTCACCGACCGGCCGCGATCGGACGAAAATACAGCCGACGTGCCGCCGGCGTGCATGCTCGCGACTTGAGGAGGCGTTACATCCGCAGTCGATGGTTTGCCCGAAGTTGAAAGATCTACAGTTCGAGTTGGGATACCTAGCGCTTTCAACCGATCGCGGATGAATTTCAGTTCATTTCCCTTGGTATCAAACGTTCCGACGACGAGTGCAGTGCGGCCGATGCGCTCTGAAAATGGCATCGCAAACATTCTGCGACTGTTCTGCTCCGGCCCCGACGCTTCGATCATCGATTGCCGCAGGCTGGTTGCCGGCATTTTCCAGCGATCCGGCAGCAAGTCGCTTGGCAGTGCCGTCGCCGGTGCGGCAGAGCCGGCGGCCGCGCCGTCACCGCGTTCAACGCGATACACTTCCGCCATTAGCGCTTCGGCGCTTTCGTTCGTGGCGACCTCCGGCGGTGGAAAGCTGTCTTCTTCTACCCGCCCAACCCCAAGAAGCCTCTGTTGCAACTCACGATCAGCCGCAAGCGCACGGGCGTCCATAATGTGGTTGATCCGGCCGTTGACCATAATGGCGACGTGATCGGAGACGCCAGTCGCCACGCCTATGTTTTGCTCGACCACAAGGATGGCCATCTCGCCCTCTTGAGCGAGTTGCACCATCATCGCTTCGACCTGCTCTACGATCACAGGCGCAAGCCCCTCGGTGGGCTCATCCATAATGAGAAGGCGTGGGTTGCCGAGCAGTGCCCGCGAGATCGCGAGCATTTGCTGCTCGCCACCGGACAATTGCGAGCCGCCGCTTGTGCGCCGTTCATAAAGGCGTGGAAACGTTTGGTACACGCGGTCAACCGTCCACGCTGCGTCCGGACCGCCAGTTGCCACGAGGCGCAGGTGTTCGTCGACCGAAAGACTTGGCCACACTCGGCGGCCTTGCGGGACGTAGCCGACGCCGAAGCGGTGAATGACATGCGGTTCAAGCCGAGACGTTTCGCGTCCGAGAATGCGGATACTGCCCGAACGCGCCGATTTTAGCCCGGCAATCGTATTGCAGAGCGTGCTCTTGCCCATGCCATTGCGGCCCACGACGGCCAAGACGCCGCGATTGAGCGACAAAGACACGCCTTGAATGGCATGGCTTTCGCCGTAATAGACCTGAAGGTCCGCGATTTCGAGGGCTGGCCGCACGCTACCCTCAGCCATGACCGCCTCCGAGATAAACCTCCTGCACTTCGCGGTCGTCTTCAATTTGCTCCGGGGTTCCCTCTTTGAAAAGCCGGCCGTTGTGAAGCATCGTGACGTATTCGGTCACACGCAGCGCCACGTCGAGGTCGTGTTCAATAATGATGTAGCCGATGTGCTTCGGTAAAGCGTTCAGGATGGTGACGAGATCGCGCCGCTCGGTCGGCGACAGCCCTGCTGCTGGCTCGTCGAACAGTATAAAGCGCGGCGCGCCGGCCAGCGCGAGCGCGATTTCGAGTTGCCGCTGTTGACCATGGCTCAGCGTTGCGACCAGCCTATCCCGCATCGTTTCCAGATGAACTGCATGAAGAATCAATTCCGCCTGCATCATCGTGCGGTCATCGGCTCGCGGCCGCGTAAGTGCGAAACGTCCGCGAGAGACGCCGCGGCAAGCGAGATACACAAAATCGCGGACGGTCAGGCCCCCGAAAAGTTGCGATATCTGGTAGGTCCGGCGCAGGCCGCGACAAATCCGCTCCTGCACCGGCAGCGTCGTAATGTCCTCGTTGAAAAAACGGATGCGCCCCGCCGACGGCATGAAGTCGCCGGTGATGGCGTTGAACAAAGTAGTTTTACCGGCGCCGTTCGAGCCGATGACCGCGCGCCGCTCGCTGGCCGCGATCTTCATGCTGATATCGGAAAGTGCCACCAGTGCTCCAAAGTGCCGTGCGACGCCATCAAGCTCGAGTGCGTGCGCCCCCAACTCTTGCAAACGTTCGGCAACCGACACCTCGGCCACTGGTGGCCTCCACTATACTGCCCGGTCCGTTACGGGCAGCTCGGGTTATCGCGGCCGACTTTGCCCAGCTTGAGGAATTCAGCTTCCGGAATTCCCAGCGTCTGGTTCACCTGCGGAATGACCTTGACCAGCTTGTTGTAAAGCGTGCCATCCGATTTTTGAGTGACTTCGGTGAGGAACTCGTCGGCGACCGCATTGCGATTCTTGTCAAGCGAGACTTTGCCGGTCGGAGTTTCGAGGACCAGGCTTGACAGCGTCGCCCGCAGCTTGCTGCCGCCGTCCGATACGTCATCGTTGACTTTTTGCAAGCCGGTCAGCAACGCCGTCATATTCACGTAATAGCCGTGGGCGAACAGCGACGGCGACGGGAAGGCATTCGGCAGTTTCTTGTACGTCGCGACGAACTTCTCCCACGCCGCGGTCTTGTCGTCGTCGGCGATTGGGCCCGCGGAAGGCGTGCCGATCACGACATCGTGGATCTTGCCTTTGGAGCCGAGAATCGTCTGGTCGACGGTGACCGAACCGCCGATCAACGGCGCCTGGCCGCCGGCCTGCTTGTATTGCGTCAGGAAGTTGACCGAGTCGGAGCCGCCGAGGACGACATAGATTGCGTCGATATTGTCCGGCATCGCGGCGATAACCGACGAGAAATCCTTGGTGCCGATCGGAACCCAGAATTTCTTCACCACATGGCCGCCGGCCTTGCAGAATGGAGCCATGAAGCCGAACACCTGCGTGTACGGAAAGGAATAATCCTCCGCCAACGTCGCCACGTTCTTGTAGTGCTTGACGTTGTAGGAGTAGTCGCCGAGACCCGCCATCCATTGCGCGCCGTCGGTGGAGAAGCGGAAGAAATTGGGGGCCGGATCGCGCAACGTCGTATCTTGCGCGGCCGACGTGCCGTTGACGATGGTCACATCCGGCTTGGTCTTGGCGTAGTCCTTGATCGCCAGGCCTTCGTCGCCCGACAGCGGACCGACCAGGACCTTCACGCCGTCTTGCTCGACCAACTTGCGCACCGCGCGAACCGCGCTGTCCGGCGTACCGTCGGACGAACCTTTGATGACCTCGATCTTCTTGCCACCGACCTTGCCGCCGAAATCGTCGACGGCCATGAGGGCGCCGCGCATGCTGTCGTCGCCGAGTATGGCGAAGGCCCCTTCGAACGTGGCGAGCACACCAATTTTGATGGTGTCTTCGGCCATAGCAACGGACGGGATTATCAATCCCGCGGCCAGACCGAGGCCGAAAAGCGCGCGTCGATGTAGAGTCATTCGATCCTCCCTTGGTTTGACTAAGTTTCTGCACGAAGTGTCGCTCCCCCCGAGAGGCGGGAACGCACGGAATCCTGCGCAAGCAAGGGCTTGATCCTACCCCACAGGCCCAGGAGCCCATCCGGTGAGACAAAAACGATCGCCAGAAAGACGAGACCAATCAGCGTATTGTAGCGTTCGGCGCCAACGATATCGATTGCGAAGGTCTGGATGAGAACCACGAAGACTGCGCCTAGGAACGGACCGATTGGATGGCGCAGCCCGCCGATCACCGCGATGACCAACACATTGACGGCTTGGAATACGCCGACGGTGCCGGGCGATACGCGGCCGTTGAACCACACGAGAAGCACGCCCGCGAGGCCGGCGATGATGCCGGAGTAGAAATAGGCAACGACCTTGTGCGCGGTGATGTCGAAGCCGACGGCCCGCATGCGACGCCCATTGTCGCGGATCGCCTGCAGCGCCAACCCGAAGGTCGAGCGCGAGCAATAGAGCACCGTCGCATACGCAACCGAAGCAACGAAAAGGCAGAGATAGTAGAAGGGCACGGGATCGCGCCAGTTGATTCCCAAGAAATGCGGCGTGGGAATCCCGGCATAGCCGGAATGACCGTTGAGCAGTGCGTAATTCTGCTGAGCGAAGTAGAAGAAGGCTGCGGCGATCGCCAGCGTAATCATGATGGTGTAGATGCCCTCGGTGCGCACCGATATCGCGCCGATGATCGCCGAGACGGTCGCCGCCAGCAGCACGGCGAAGGGCACAAGCACCCACCATGGCCAGCCGAAGCCGTAAATGTTCATGTTGTTGGTGCCGAAGATCGCGACCGTGTAGGCGGCGACGCCGGCGGTGGTGATCTGCGCCAGGCAGACCATGCCGCCATAACCGGCAAGCAGCATCATCGATAGCGCCAGCAAACCCCAGATGAGCGAATACGCGCCGATCTGGGTCAGGAAGAATTCCGAGGCAATGGCGGGATAAAGGATGAGCGCGGTTGCGAGCGCGATGTGAACAGGTCCCAAGCGAGCCGATGCGACGACGGTTTTGTTCGGTTGATCAAGGGCCAAGATCGGAGCGTTGGAGGGCACCGCTCTCCCCATGATGCCTTGGGGGCGGAACGCCAGCGCCAGCACCATAATAATGAAGGTTAGAACGATGCCGTAGGTCGGCAAATAGATCAGTCCGATCTGCTCGGCGAGGCCGACCAGCAGGGCGCCGATGGCGGCACCGGTAATGGAGCCCATGCCGCCGACGATGACAACCACGAGAGACGCGAGCAGGTAGCGCACGTCCTCGCCAGGAGCGATTGAGAGCGCGGAGCCGCCGACCACGCCGGCAAAGCCGGCGAGCCCAGCGCCGACCGCGAACACCACGGCGAAGACCATGTGCACATTGATGCCGGAGGCCGAAAGCATCGAACGATCGTCGACGCCGGCGCGAATCATCATGCCAACGCGCGTGCGGTTGATCATCAACCACAATCCCACGCCGATGACGATGGCGACGGCAAGTACGACCAAACGGTAGAACGGATAGGTCATCATCACGGCGGTGCCGTTCGAGCGGACCGTGGTGATGATGGGCAGCTTCACTGCGCCGTCGAGCCATGACGGAATGCCGATCTGGTAGGTGATGCCGGTCCAGATCGCCAGCATCAGATCGGCGGCGACGATCGATATGCCAAGGGTCACGAGGGTCTGGCGCAGTTCATTGCCCTCGAGACGCCGAAAGATGAAGACCTGCATCAGCAATCCAACGACGGCCATCGCCACCGTGCCGGCTCCCACGCCGAGAAGCCAGATTCCCGTTCGCTGCGCGACCTCGTAACCAATGTAAGCGCCGAGCAGATACAGCGAGCCGTGCGCCAGGTTCACATTACGCATCAATCCGAAAACGAGTGTGAAGCCGCTGGCAACCAGGAAATAAAGACCGGCCAGCGTTACACCGTTGAAAATGGAATTAATGAAGGCCTTTTTCGAAATGAGAATTGCGTCAAGCCAACTGGGCCAGATGGCGAAGAACAACCAAGCCACCAGGGCGGCAGCGAGAGCCCAAACAAGGGCCCACGCCTGCCGTCCGGTCAATACCGGCGCTGCTTGTTCGACTATGCTCATGCAGTCATTCGCAGGCGCTGCTGATTCATCCGCGGCGCCTTGTGGAACTTGCCGTCCTTCATGATGGCTAGGATGCGGGCCTTGTCCTGCAGGATCCGGACGTCGGCAATCGGGTCGCCATCGACCAGGAGCAGATCCGCCAGATAGCCTTCCCGCAGCATTCCGAGTTCGTTCGCCATGCCCATGATCTCGCCGCCGTATTTCGTTGCAGCTTGAATCGCTTCCATCGGCGTGAAGCCAAGCATTTCGACGAAGGTCTGGAGGTCCTTGGCATTAGTGCCTTGCGGCGTCCAAGCGAAGCCATAGTCGCCGCCGATGCAGATACGAATGCCGCGCCGATGCATCTTCTTCATGGTCTCGACGCACATTTCGAGTTCGCGCTCATACAGCATTGCCACTTTCGATCCCGGCTTAATGCCCCAAGGTTCGGCGTGGCGTGCCGTGTTGATGAGCCAGGCGATGCCAGGAGCGACGAAGTGCTGGTCCTTGTGCGCCTCGAGCAGATCCAGCGCCTCTTCATCGGCAAACGACGCATGGTAGATGTTCTGGATGCCGTGACGGACGCACTGTTTGACGGATCCGGACGAGCGGGCGTGAGCGGAAAGCACCTTGTTCCTGCACTTCGCTTCTTTAACCGCCATGGCCACTTCTTCCTCGGACATCGGCGTTTCTTCGGCGCCCATGCCTGTGATCTCCTCCCCTGAGAGATTGAGCTTGATGGAATCGACGCCGTATTTGATGAGCTGGCGCACGGTACGGCGCACTTCCTCCGGTCCGGAGACGACAATCCCGAGGTTGAGCCCCTCGTGTGGAATGTGGGAAGGCGCCGAGTTCGCCGAGGCCTCCGACGGTCGTAATCTCAGGCCCCGCCGCGAGATAGCGCGGTCCCGGGAAGCGCCCCTCGTTGATGAATCGCTTGGCGACGACGTCGAGCCGCGGTTTTGCTGCCGCCGCGCCTCTTCCCGCCGTGAAGCCGGCATCAAGCACCAGTTTTGCCATCTCCATGGTCACGAGCATGTGCTCTTCCAATTCCATCATCTGAATGGGGTCGATGCCCGGTGCGTTGTTCCAGGACAGATGCAGGTGCGCGTCGATCAGCCCGGGCATCACAGTCGCCCCCATGCCGTCGATGACCGTCGCCCCACCGTGCGTTGCGTTGGTGGGGCCGAGCCGCGAAGACCCGCGGGTCACCTGTTTGATGCGATTGCCCTGGACGAGCACTTCGCCGGTGTAGGGGTACTCACCGGTTCCATCGAGGACACGCACATTTGTAAAATGGATTGGTCCGGTAGCGTTGCCATTCCAATCGTTTGTCTCGTAGGCCATGATGGTTCCTCCTTTCGCGGCGCTCTAAAAGCCGCGCTCGATCTGTTGGATCGGAACTCCGCGCAGGAATTCCGATAGCAGTTTGCCGCATTCCTTCGATTTTTCGATCGGCGTCCAATGGCCGCAGCGATGTAGGATAACCGTCTTGGCGCCGCCAATCTTGTCAGCGAGTTCGTGAGCAACACTGGCCGGTCCAACTGCATCCTCGTCGCCGGTAACGATCAGAGTCGGACAGTTGATAAGCCGGTGGTCGGCCTTCTCTGCCTGCGCTAGCCCCTCACAGGAGCGCGCAAAGCCTTCGGCATCCTGCCGCATGTGACTCTCGCGGACGAAAGCGACTGCCACCGGATTTTCGTTTGCGGTCGCGCTCGAGAGCGCCGAGCGAGTCAGCTGGTCGGCGACCGCACTCATGCCTTCGGTCCGCGCTGTAGTCGCGCGTTCGCGCAGCCGTTCGCGTGCGGTCTCCTGCGGTTCAAGAATTGGGCCAAAGAGCGTGAGGCTGGCGACCCGGTCCGAATGGCGGGCGGCGATGTGCTGGGCAATCAAGGTGCCGAACGAATGACCGACGACATGCGCGCGGTTGACGCCGAGATGAGTCGTGGCGTCCTCGACCGCGTCAACCAACATTCCTACGGTGATTTGTTGCGAAGGTGTTGGAGATCGTCCGGCTCCCGGCAAATCGGGGCGTATAATGCGAAAACCAGCGAGCTGCGCCACCAACGGCTGAAAGCTGTTTGAGGTGCCACCTAACCCATGCAGCATCAGTATCGGCGGACCTTCTCCTTCCGACTCTACCGTCATCCCGGCAAACCGGATGGACGTCATGGAGAGCGCTCCACGATCTGATTTTCAAGGATACCGATCCCGCCGATTTCGATCCGCACGACGTCGCCACCTTTCAAATACTTCGGCGGGTCGAAGCCGATGCCAACCCCAGCGGGCGTTCCCGTAGCGATCACGTCGCCGGGCTGCAGCGTAATTCCGGCCGATAAAGTCTCGATGATGCGTCGGAATGTCAAAGATCAATAGCCCGGTATTGGAACTCTGCCGCAGCTCGCCGTTGACATGGCAAGTGATCGGAGTGTTTCCGATGTCGATCTCGTCGCGCGTGACGGCGATCGGACCCATCGGACAGAATGTGTCCTGGGATTTGCCGATGAGCCATTGGCTATACCGCGCCTGCAGGTCACGCGCGGTCACATCATTGATGATGGTGTAGCCCCAGACGTAATCGAATGCGTCTCTGACTTTGATGCCACGGCCGGCTTTGCCGATGATGACCGCCAATTCCGCTTCGTAATCGACTGCCGGCGAGACTTTTCGATCGATAACGATGGGGTGGCCGCAGGAGACGACCGATTCCGGCACCTTGGAGAATATGATCGGACTGCCGGGCACTGCGCCGTTAGCGCTACTGGTGTCAAAGCCGCTACGAGCGAATTCGTGGGCGTGATCGTGATAATTCTTGCCGACACAAAAGATGTTTCGCCGCGGCGTCGGAATGGGAGCTTCGAGCGAAACTTGCGAAAGTGGGATTGGCGGAAGCGCAGCTGGCAGATCCCGGCCCCTTCGCCGGATCAGAGCGAGGATGCCGTCATGCGCCTCAGAGATCGACAGATCGAACGGAGCAATCGATGTTCCGTCGCTGGTGACCTGCCCTACGCGACGCTCGCCGGCAACGGAAACCGTTGCTAATTTCATTCGCTCCCCAATCTGAACCAATTTTTGTTATTGCGAGCGATTATCGATCTTTTGCTGACCATTGCAAGTGTAGCGTATCTCCCGCAAAAATCCGAGTTGCCGGACGCACGGTGGAGGCTATAATTGGCCCATTATCGGTCCACAATAGGAATTAGTCTTGCCCAAGGTGGTTGCAGTCGAAATTGAAGGCTCCTTGCGCAAACGCATTGCCGCCGGCGAGTGGGCCCCGACCGGCAGGCTTCCAGCTGAGCGCGAACTCGCTGCGGAATATGGTGTCGCGCGAAATACCGTGCGGAGGGCGGTCAAGGCAATTGCGCACGATGGAACCGTCGAACGCCATGTCGGCCGCGGCACCTTTGTTAACGGCGGAGCAGCCGAACTTGCCGACATCGTGCAGCGGGTCACCGGCGTTTCCCCAGCCGATCTGATGGCGGCGCGCCTGATTGTCGAGCCGCAGGCGGCGGCCATTGCCGCGAAGAACGCCAGCTCTTCGGATCTTCTAGCAATCGCGGAAGCACATCAACGCGCCAGCGACGCGCACCAAAACGACCAGTTCGAGCATTGGGACACGCAATTTCACCAACGGATATTTGCCGCCACGCGTAACGAGCTGCTCGTCAGCGTCCACGATATCCTGCAAGTGATCCGAAGCCGTAACGCCTGGATCGAACTGAAGCGCAAGGCCTTTTCGGAAAATCGCCGCCGCGATTATTGCACGCATCATGGGGAGATCGTGGCCGCACTCGGGAACCGAGATGCGGAAGGGGCCGCCCGGGCCATGCGCCTTCATATCGAAACAATAGAAATAGCGCTTTTCGGACGGTGATAGAAGGGTTCTGTCTCGGTGGTCGCCGTGCTTACCGCCGCGCATCGAATTAGAAGCCACCGCAGAACGGTCTGCGATGGCTTTTGCTTCTTATGACGTCGGATGCCCGTAGATAGCGGACGTTGAAAGGGCCTACTTCTTCATCTTGAGAGCACTGCCGTCGAAGGTGGTGACCATCGCTTGCATGAACCCATCCTTCGTGATGTAGGCATCGGAGCCTCTGTATGGCTCCGCCAAGAACGGCGCCGTCGCAACCCATTGGGTCACGAGCGTGTCCCCGATCGTTACACTGTTCTCGGCCGAGAAGTGGATCCCAATCAGGCCGCCGTCTTTAGGATCTTTGCAGAACCCGGCGAAAAGATTGCCGATCGCCGCACGCCCTTTCACAATCGTCCCGTTTGGAAGATTGATTTGGGCGTCATCAGGATACTGCGCGAGTAGCCGATTCCAGTCGCATTTGTTTAGTGCGGCGAGGTGCTCATCCAAAACCGCCTGCGCGGTCGGTTGTTTCTTCAGATCAGGCAGTTTCATTTCGGCCCGCGCTGCAAATGCTCCTCCTATCACTGCGAGCGTAACGACGATTGGCAGAACGATCTTCATGTTTTTCTCCCTTTAACTTTTTTGACTGATGAACCAATGCGCTTCAAAGGTCCAAATATTAAGTCTATTCTCTGGCAGAGAACCCTGGCAAGCAATTAAAGTGACGCCGATCGCGTCGCGTAACGCGAGATTTGGTGCGGTGGTCTTGCTCCACTCCGTTTATGCGGCCTAAGCCTCTGTCTAAGCTGACCGATTTCACGGAACACCTGATCGACGTTCACGCCAGAAGCATCTTGAGTTCGGCTTCCTACTGAAATGTGGTGTGCGCGTGTCAGCGGCCGTAGTGGCGGACGGTGCGAGTTCACGCTCGCAGCGATTCCACCAAAAACCTGAGACGACTGGCACAGCGACTTCCGGTTGGGGTCAACAACGTCATTTCGAGCGCAAATCACGACTTCGCTTTGCCCCCGATTTCAGACGTATTGCTGTCTCGCAGCAAACGACTGTAATTCGGCGTGCAAAAATTGGACACCGATCGGGGGGCAAATTTGGAAGCCGTTTGACAGTCTGCCTCGCTGTAACGGACCGAACGACCAATTTTGGTGAAGGCTGGGCCCTCGCCCGAGCCAGGAAAGGCCGAAGCTTCCTTCGGCTCTCAGAAGGCGCAACGCGGCGTGCACCTGGTTGATCTTGCCGCCTATATCGACAAACGTCGCGCGGCAGCATTGAAGGAATGCCGGCAGCTTGCCGGAGCCGCCTAAAGCCACCGCGGGCACCACCTTGACCCAATTCGATTTCAGATCTGATTTGCTGCGGCCGATTGCAAAAAACCCGCGGGTTTTCGCCCGCGGGTTGGCGCAGTACTCGACACTGCATTTCTCAAATCTATGCCCGATCTATTAATAAAGCACTAAGGCTGCTAGTCATTGTCTTGTCTGTAGAATTTACGCTGCAGGTGTTAAACGATGCGTTTTCCGAAATTGGCGCACTCCTACCGATCCCCGGTACGACGTGGGTACGACCTCAGTATAACTTTTCGTTTTTTGGACACGCGTTCGAACCACGAAATATCTGCTCGAGCGGGTCGGTCGATCCCATCATCAATTTTTGCGAAGACCGCGAACGCAGACGAGCCGAACTCAGTCTGAGGGAGTGTCCGCCTATTGTCTTGGATAAGCTAAACGTTTCAATCGCTTGGATTCCATTGCTTCTGATACCGGCCTACGGGTTCAAGGATTCGTCGCCGAGGAAGTGCCGGACGATGATGCCTATGACGCGATCACCTGCCTTGCCTGCCGGAAGGTTCACTATGTGAATCCGACCACAGGCAAAGTTCTTGGCGAGAATGATGGGGAATAGGCCGCTTCAGTTAGCTGCCTCGCGACTTAATTGAATGTCTGCTGACGTTTGGCGCTGAATGAATTTTCCCAACAGTGGAACAGCCAGCGAACATTTTCCGTGTCTATTTTTGTACACCAAACCGGCCTCGGAAAGCGATGAAAGCATTTGGCTGACGTGACTCGCTGTGAATGGTCGCGTAATTAAGTCATTTGAAGCGAAGACGACTTCCTGCACCGTAAATTCCTAGTCGGCATTTGGGACAAGCGAAACGACCTGTAGCAACTCGCGTTGTCGATCCGTCCCTCTTGCCCAACGACCATGGAAAAAATCACAATCCAGCTTTCTCATTATATCATTCGTAAGTACGGTCGGAACTTCGCCGTTTCGAATTTTCGAAATCCGCACATCAAGGACCTCACGACAAAAGAATTGAATGAATAAGGATATTCTAGGCCGTGAACCCATAAATCCGCCGGGCTAGGCCACGCCAGAGTCCGCTATGCCCCCGATAGCCGACGTATTGTTGCAGAGCAGCGAAATGACGCGACGGGCCGATGCTGTCGAAAAAGGCTTGAGAACTTTGGCGAACAATGATTCCGGTGATTCCATGATCTGAGCCTTGGAGGCTGTGCGATGATGGGTCGGCGGTGGGGCAATCAAGCAAGCCTGTTCTATCAGTTCCGGCTCGACGATCGGGTGCCGAAGGATCACCTGCTCAGACGCATCGATGGTTTTGTCACGACTGCCCTTGCGGATATCCACGGGCGACTGAGGCCTTCCTACAGTGAGATCGGCCGGCCATCGATTGATCCCGAGCTGCTGATCCGGATGTTGATTATTGGCTACTGCTTTGGTCTTCGCTCCGAGCGGCGGCTGACGCAGGAAGTCGAGTTGCATTTGGCATATCGCTGGTTCTGCCGGCTCGACCTCGATGACACGGTTCCGCACCATTCGACCTTCTCGGAGAATCGGCTTCACCGGTTTCGCGATAGCGATGTCTTGCGCCACATCTTCGAACGCGTCGTTGCAGCCTGCATGACGGCCGGACTGGTCGGGGGCGAGGGCTTTGCCGTCGATGCCAGCGTGATGGAAGCCAACGCTAGCCGTTATCACGGCCAGGCGCCTGACGAGATTAATTGGGCCGAGCCCGAGCGCCAGACGCGTGCGGTGAAGGAATATCTTGCAAGGCTCGAAGCTGACGTGCAGCCCAACCCTGACCGCAAGGCACCAAAGGTGATCTCGCCAAGCGATCCCTGCTCGGCGTGGACCGCCAAGGCCAACAAGCGGGTGCAGTTTGGGTATGGCCTCAATTACCTCATCGATCATTGAGAACGCGGTCATCGTCGATGTCGAGCCGACGCCGGCACGGACCTACGATGAGGTAGAAGTCCACAAAAGCGATGCTCGCTCGAACTGAGCAGCGCTTTCACTTGAAGCCGAAACGGCTCGCCGCCGATACGGCTTATGGGACAGGCCGTTTCCTCGGTTGGCTGGTTGGCTGCGGGATTGCGCCCCATATCCCGGTGCGCGACGCAAGCGAGCGCGATGACGGCACCTTCTCCCGCAGTGATTTCCGGTGGGACAGACGGCGCGGCGTCTACATCTGCCCGAACAACAAAGTGATGCATACCACTGGGACTGTGTACGATGGCACCTTGCTACGCTATCGCGCCTCGAAATTCGATTGTGATGTTTGTTCGCTTAAGATGAAGTGTTGTCCCAAGACGCCAGCGCGGCATGTTCCCCGCGATCTGCAAGAAGACGCTCGCGATGTGGCACGTCGTCTTATGGGGACAAAGCACTTCCTAAAGTCACGCGATGAGCGAAAGCGCGTCGAGATGCGTTTTGCTCACCTTAAAATCCACCATGGGTTCGAACGCATGCGACTTCGAGGTCTATCCGGCGCGCGCGACGAATTCCATCTCGCCGCCATTGTGCAGAACCTCAAAACGTTGGCGCTGCGAGCGCTCAAGCCTCCTAACATGCTTCAATCGGCAGCGCTTGCCTAAGTGAAGGTTTACACGCTCGCAACCTAGTAGGCGGCAGGTCTCGCGCCTCATCAAATCGGGCAACGGTTATTCCGAGAAAACAGCGCCTTTTTCGACAGCATCGGCCAATAGCGTCTAAACCGACGATCCGCCCGAGACGGCCTAAGGGTGCCGCAAGCGACCTAGACGTGTGTGCACCCTATCCGGCGACGACGGCCATCGGCGTGATCTCCGGCACGGTGAAGCAAGCCGCGGTCAGCAACGTGGGGGTGTCCAGCCCTGTTCCCAAGCCGAGGGCGCGTTGGCATCAATCAAGACGAACGCAACTCTACAACTCCTTCCGCTATTGTTGACCCACGCGTGGTTTGTTCCTTGCTGCACCAGAACGTCGCCGGTCATTAGATGGACCTCTGTGTCATCCATCAACATATCGATTTCGCCATCGAGCACGATCGCATAGTCGATGCTTTTGGTTCGGTGCGTATTGGCGTGCCTCGCATAACCCTGTGTCGTCGGGTCAATGCCCATTGCAATTAGCGTTCTTTCGTGGTCCGCGTGCGAGACTGCAGCGGGCTTCGACGTGGGAGGAAAATCTACGATCCGGAAAATGGTCCCATGAGCCGGAGGTGGAACGCCGACCTTGGTTTCCGCCTTGTCGGCAGCACCCGTCATATCCACGGGAAATTCACTCGTGACCCACAGATTGAGCACTGCATTGCCACCTGGACTGCGCGCTTTGGGCGTTGCGGGACCGTCGAAAAGCGCGACAGCCTTGCCTTGCTGATCGTGCCCCACGATTACGCGTCTAACCGGCATTGATCCCACGTCGATCTCCTCGTTCGTTTTGCGCCGTCAATCCTGCGGAATGATCGGCAGAAGTAAATGCGAAGGTCGTTTGCTGTCGTGATATATCTTGTGCAGCGTCGTCGCGCTGCTCACGATATGGTTCGGTACATACTCGGCGTTGGTTGCGCCGCCGACGCCTGTCGGCATATCTGCGGCTGCGATTTCGACGCAGATGCGATGCCCGCGGCGAAAAAGGTTGGCCGTCGCCATGATTTCAATGGCATACTCTGTGATCTCGCCGGGCTTCGACCTTCTTTTGGGCATTCCGGGTCAGCGGGTGCCACGGCCGCCACGGTTTCGACCGCTTCGGATCGAGTGCGCGGTGGGAAGCTTTCAGCCATCCGCGTGTCAGTTCGCGCTCGGGAAGATTTTCCGGGACCTCCCGCTCGCCCTCACGTACCGTTCGGACCGAAACGTCGGGGCCGATATCTTTGAGCGTCACGAACCAATTGGTATCGTCTTGGTCAATTTCGGCGAACAGACTCAGCGAGGACGGTCCCACAACAAGAACATCGGCCGGTAGAGGGTCGCTCAGGTAACGTAAGGACTGGATTTTGTTGGATTGGGTGGGAGGCATTTGCACGAAAGCGTCGGGCGGAAGTTCGTCCCCGGCGCTTAAGGGTGTAAACGGTGCTGTCTGAAGGCGCTCCCAACTATTGAGATAAAACTTGGTCCATTGGGTTTCCGGCAAAGGCCAATCGCTCGCCGAACGCCATTCGTTGGCCCCCATAAGCCAATAGAGGACCGGCGGCTCGTCCATAATGCCGGTGTCGATTTTTTTGAGCCAATGGTCATGCCACCGGAGGATTTCGCTGTGGAGGGTGTGGAACGGTCGTTCGAGGTGGGCTGGGCCCGCGAACATCATTTTCTTTGGAGCAGAAATCTGCTCGAAATAATTCTGCGCGCCGTTTAGGTGAGTTTTGTAAGTGTATGCATACCAGCCCGAGCCGGTGTAAGTCGGGACTTTGATGCTCGCGAAGCTTTCCTCGGCTTCCTTGACCACCTCTTCATTGTCATAGGGGTCGATAAGAAGCTGAAAGTATGGCGGCATATGCTGACCTTTTTGGGTCAGCACGTTATAGACGTGCGGATACATCTTGAAGTCCGGGTTCTTCATCGCTTGCTGCCATAACGCTTCCTTGTCGGGGGGAAGCGGTGCGGGCTTGCCTTTGGCGCCGTGCAGGGCGGCAAAGTGCATGATGTAGTACCGGAAGAGGTGCAGGACCCCGCCGGGATATTCCTCACGAAAGCTTCCCATCGTCCCGTATGCGCCACGCGGATCGAGAGGAAAGATCGCTTTCAAATGCGGCGGGTCTTGCCGGGCGACGAACAGTTGCTCGGCACCGAACCCAGAAATTCCCACCATACCGACGTTGCCGTCGCACCAGGGCTGTTTCGCGATCCACTCGATCAGATCATAGCTGTCCCATTGCCGCGAGCCGCCCCCGTCCGACTTAAAGATGCCTCTCGGCGAACCAATGACGTGCGCGTAGCCACGCGAAACGAAAAACCGCGTGTCGCCGGCCTCAAGTAAACCCGCCCATAGCGAGGACCACGCGGGCTGCGGCGGCAGGGCCTTCCCGATATCCGGTCCTTGAAGGTCTTTGTTGTAGATCGAGAAAGCCAGAAGAGCCGGAAACTTTCCAGGGTCGTCAGGGCGATAGATATCGATTGACAAATTAATGCCATCCCGCATCGGAACCGATACGTCCTTCTCAGAGATGAGATTTGGAAAAGTTGGAGCGCGGTCGTAAGGCACAGGCGCACGGTCGCTCGATGCCTGCAGATTCTGTTCGTAACCAAGATCGTTCATTAGCGTCTTCCCTTGTTTTTGCATCAGTTCACCGTGAGCGTGGATCGGTAGCTTCTGCGAGACAGCCAGTGTGGGTACTTTTCTGGTGGTTCCAGGATCCGGCGTACTGAACTCGACAGCAGCGCTCTCGATCGACGGCCTACGCGGTAGTGCTTCACCAGCTTTTCTCCAACAACAACGTTTCGGGACGCTTTGCAGACACCCTCAGCCAGCCGTGTAGCCGCCGTCGGCGTAGAGGACATGGCCGGTATAGAAGTCGGACGCTTTCGAAGCGAGGAACAGAAGCGGACCGGCGAGGTCCTCCGGCTCGCCGAGGCGGCCTCTTCGGCACGCGGGTCAGGAAGCCGGCGCGAACTGTCTTGCCTCGCTCGTCGTCGGCGAACATCCACTCGGTGAGGGGCGAGCGGAAAACCGTCGGCCCAAGCGCGTTGACGGTGATGCCGGTTGCTCCGAGCTCGCAGCCAAGCGCCTTGGTAATGCCGTCAACCGCCGACTTCGACGCGCAGTACGCGCTGTAGCCGGCCGGGTGCCCGAGCAAGCCGCGCGCCGACGACATCAGAATAATCTTGCCGCCGCGGCCCTGCTTGGTCATCTGCCGTGCGGCGGCGCGCGCCATCAGCCAGGATTGCGTGA
Source organism: uncultured Alphaproteobacteria bacterium (assembly GCA_963826945.1). Classification (GTDB taxonomy): domain Bacteria; phylum Pseudomonadota; class Alphaproteobacteria; order Rhizobiales; family Xanthobacteraceae; genus BOG-931. Next base: position 502,743 of record CAWGYY010000007.1, read on the forward strand.
CGTTTGCGTCCATCACGTCGAGAAAGTCTTCGGGTTTCTGATCGACGATTTTCGCGACCTTGTTCTGGCCCGATGCGACCACCAGGATGTCGAGACCGCCGAATTTCTCGACCGCGGCGGCGACGATCGCATCGCAATTGGCTTCCGAACTCGGTCGCTTGGCGACGATCTCGGCCTTGCCGCCGAGTTTGGCGCATTCGGCCGCGATCTTTTTCAATCCGTCGGCGTTGTTCGCAGTGATGACCACGTTGGCGCCGGATGCTGCGAGCGTCTTTGCCGCGACCGCGCCGAACGCGCCGGTTGCGCCGGTCACGATCGCGGTCTTGCCTTTGACGTCGAACAGCGACAGCGGGTTTTTCAGGAAATCTTCGGACATGACGTCTCCCCAACACTTAAGACCTGGCTGGCCGGGTCAAGCCCGGCCATGACGCCTACGGCGTCACTTCGGCGCCGGCGCGATGGCGACCAGGATCGAACACACTTGGTTGGTGCGATTGACGATCTCGCGGCTCTCGTTTGGGCCGATGAAGCATGAATCGTGCTTTTTCAGCACCGTTTCCTTGCCATCGATGATTACCGTCAGTTCGCCTTCCAGCACGAAGTAGACCTTCTCCGGCGGCGAGGCGTCGGGGCCGGCGCCGCCGCCCGGAAGGAAATGCGAAATGCCGACAATCAGGCTCTTGGAGCCTCCAGCCTCGGCACCGAAAAGCCGCAGTCCCGTGAAGTCGCGATGATTGGGCGCCTCGTAAGTCTTGGCCTCGGAGAAGCGTTTCACCTGCATCAGAACTTCTCCCCCTTCTCAATCCGGTAGCCGCCCTTCGGATCGGTGATGGCGACGAGGCGGATGATGCAGCCGTCGCCGCGGTCCCAGTTCCACGGAAAGAACGCGAAGGTGCAGCGTTTGCCGGTCACCTTGTCGATGTCGCCGCCGACGTTCTCGATGCCGAGGATGCCGTTCTTGAACAGGATGCGGTGCACCGGCTCCCAATCCGGGAAATCGTCCTTCCAGTCGCGGCCGCCGGACCACTTTTTGTATTCCGCGGCGAGATGCGGATGCAGCGGCCCGTTCCGCTGCGGACCGATCGCAGTCGCCAGCGGATGGTCGTTGGCCTGGGTATCGTGGCCGACGACTTTCACTTTCTTTTCCACGAACCATTCGCCGGCCGACGGCACGAAGCCGGGCGCGTAGCAGAAATAGTCTTCGCTATCCTCGTACTTCTTGTGCCAGCCGGTGTTGACGATCACCACGTCGCGGGGCCGCACCACCTTGCCGGCGGCCTTCTCGAGGTCATCGTAGGTGATCTGCTCCCATTTCTTTTTCGGGATCGAGATGACAATGCCGGAGCCGAAGAAATGCGGCAGCGGCACTTCGTCGATGAACGGCGTTCCCTGAACGACGTGCGCCGGCGCGTCGATATGCGTGGTGTTGTGCATCGACGTGGTGATGCGCTGCGACAGCACGCCCGACTTCGCCATGTAATGGATGCGTTCGATCTTGACGTCTTCGAAGTACGGCCAGTTCGGCGACTGATAGCCGAAGCGATGGGACAAATTGTAGAACGACAATCCCATCGCGTTGTTCTCGTTCTCCTCGAACGAGACCCCGCGAATTCTTCATAGTCACTCAATCCTCCCCAAGTATTTTTCTCGCTCTGCCAAACCAAGTTATTGTGGGATGATCTCGCCAATCAAACCCGCGTCGTATTGGGTGAAGAATAACCGTCCATCCGACATCGCGGTTATGCAACGCGGTCCGCTGGCAGAAGTCGGAATGTGGTATTCGCCGATCACCGTGCCGTCGGGCGCCATTCGGCCGATTTTGTTGGCGAAGTTTTCCGTGAACCAGAGATCACCGTCGCGAGCTACCGTGACGCCGCGAAGCGAAGCATTAGGAGTGGGCACTGGAAACTCGACGATCGCTCCGCCGCGGGATATCCGGCCGAGAGCATTGGCGCCCGTCTCGACGAACCAAATGGTGCCCTCTGGATGTCGCGCCATCGCGCGCGGCTGACTGTTAGCGCTCGGTATTGGAAATTCTGTCACATCTCCTTCCAAGGTCATCCTGCCGACCCGCCCGCCGGAGGCTTCGCTGAACCACAACGCTCCGTCATGCACGACGATCGAAAGCGGCTTGCTGCCCGGCGTGATGCCGTTTCCGAATTCGGTGATGTTGCCGTTAGGTGTCACGCGGCAAACGCGGTCGATGTCGGAGGCGGAAAACCACACGTTGCCGTCCGGACCGCGCGCGATCCCATCGGGCCCCGACTTCGCGGTTCGCAGGGGAAATTCCGTTATGGTCCCGTTGCGGTCGAGACGGCCGACTCGATTGCCGGTTTTTTCCGTAAACCAAATGTTGCCATCGCCACCGACGTCGATGCCGATGGGAGTGCTCTCTTTTGACGGCAGAGCAAATTCCTGAAACGTACCCGAGTTAGGCTCAAGGCAGCCGATCTTTGAAGCGCCGCTTTCGCAAAACCAAAGATTTTGGTCGGGTCCCTCGACCGCAATGTAGGGCTTGCTGTCGTTCGTGGGTATTTGGTGTTCGCGGATTAGGGGCGGTGGCTTGATCATCGCGGACCTCTTCGCTAGGAGCGTCGTTGGTTTGACGCCGCCTGCCACACCCGCGCCGAGGTGAGCGGCATATCGATGTGGTCCACGCCACGCGAACTCAGAGCGTCGATAACAGCATTGACTACCGTTGGAGGCGCGCCGATCGTTCCAGACTCGGCAATACCTTTGATGCCAAGCGGATTCGTCTTGGCCGGTATCTCCACCAGTTCGGAGAGAAAAGACGGGAAGTCTGTCGCGCGCGGCATACCGTAGTCGAGAAAACTGCCGGTTATCAGCTGGCCCGAAGACTTCTTCGTAAACAACATTCTCAAACAAGGCCTGGCCAATGCCTTGAGCAAGGCCACCATGAATTTGCCCTTCGACGATCATCGGATTGATGACCATGCCGAGGTCATCAACGGCGGCTAAGCGATCGAGGACGACCGAGCCGGTCTCGGGATCGACTTCCACCTCGCAAACCTGGCAACCGTTTGGATAATTCGGTGCGCCGCCGGGCACGCCAGCATAGGAACCTATCCCGTCGAGGCCCAAGCCAAGTTTCACGACCGGGCCGGCCGGCGCAAAGAACGCGCGAGCGACATCACTGATGGACATATGTTTGTCGGTGCCGACCACGGTGTAGGTACCCGACTTGAATTCGATGTCGGCCGCCGACGCCTCCATGAGCGCCGCCGCCATTTCCTTTCCTCGGGCAATAACAGCGTCGGCCGCCGCCCGCAGCGCGTTGCCACCGACCATCGAACTGCGCGCGGCGAACGTGCCGCGGCCAAACGCGACCTTGTCGGTGTCACCCTGAATGAAGTTGATATTTTCGAAGGGCACGCCAAGCCATTCGGCAACCAATTGCGAAAACGCAGTTGCGTGTCCTTGCCCATGGGAATGCGTTCCAGCGATGATGGTCACCATCCCGCTCGCATCAAAACGCAACTCCATCCGCTCGTTGAAGACGCCGGCGAGCTCGATATAGGGCGTTACAGCACGGCCCCGCAGTTTTCCGCGCTTCTCGCTTTCCTTCCGCCGCTTCTCGAATCCCGCCCAGTCGGCGAGCGCGAGGCATTTATCCATCAATCTTTCAAACTCGCCGCTGTCGTAGTTTTGATGCGTGGGTGTATGGTAGGGCATCGCGCCCGGTTTGATCAAATTCCGCCGACGCAGTTCGACCCGATCGATGCCCGATAGCTGGGCCGCCCGATCCACGAGACGCTCGATCGAGGTAGATCGCCTCCGGACGTCCGGCGCCGCGATAGACCGATGTCGGCGCGGTATTCGTGAATACGGCTCGCGTGCTGAAATCGATCGCCTGCACGTCGTAGACGCTAGGAATTAACATCAACGAAAAGAAGAGCGGCGCTGTGATCGCCGCCCACCAGTAGGCGCCGAGCGCTTGATAACCCGTCGCCCTGATGCCCAGAAACTTTCCATCGGCATCGATTGCGAGCTCCCCGTAGATCACTTGGTCGCGGGCGTGGGTGTCGAGCATCAAACTTTCGGCGCGGGTCGCCGTCCACTTGACCGGGCGCCCGCAGCGTTTGGCGGCCCACAGCACCAATACGTCTTCAGGATAAATATTGGCTTTCACACCAAATCCGCCGCCGACGTCGGGCGAAAGTACGCGCACCTTTGATTCTGGAACGTGAAAGACGGCGGAGGACAGCACCGTTCTGACGCCGTGGGGGTCTTGCGACGATGTGTGGAGCACGTATTTGCCCTGGGCGTGGTCGTATGTACCGAGCGCGCAGCGGGGCTCAAGGGCGTTCGGCGCAACTCTGTTATTCACGAGACGAACCGAAGCGACGAACTTCGCGGCTGCAAACGCCGCATCGGTCGCCGCCTTGTCACCCATCGCGATCGTCACTGCCACATTGCCGTTGGGGCAATCTTTCCAAATGACCGGCGCATCGGGCTTGGCTGCCTCTTCGGCGTCGACAATGGCCGGCAATGGCTCGTAATCGACCGCAATCATCTCGGCGGCATCGCGTGCTTGCTGCTCAGTCTCCGCGACCACGAAGGCAATACGATCGCCGATACAACGCACGTAGTCGGTAAGCAGGACAGGTCTGATCGTGCCGAAGCCCTTGGGTCCGCCCCAATGCTCTGGCATGAAATGAGGCGGAATGCCGCCGATCTTGTCGGCCGCCGCGTCCGTGCCGGTCAGCACGCACTCCACGCCCGGCGCATTCTTTGCTGCGGTCACATCGATTTTGCTTATTTTGGCGTGCGCGTGGGGCGACAGCACTTGAACGCCGTAGCATTGACGCGGCAACGCGAGATCCGAAACAAACTCGCCGGCGCCGGTCGTGAAGCGTTGATCCTCAACACGGCGGACAGCCTGTCCGATGCCGAATTTCACCATGAGCGCACTTCCTGTCCCCCAGTTCCCGTCTGCAGCCGCCCCTATGCGCAGAAGGCGCCGTCCACCATGAGGGGCGCGCCGCTTATGAAGCTGCTGCGGTCAGATGCTAGGAAACAAACCGCTTGAGCGATTTCGGCGGGCTCGGCGTGGCGGCCTAGCGGTATCTGCTCGTCGAACCATTGGCCCGCCTCGCGCCCAAGCATGACGCTCATTGTTTTCTCGGCGGTGCGCATAAACTCATTGTCAACCGGACCCGGATTTACGCTGTTGACGCGAATGCGACGGTGCGCGACTTCGCGGGCGACACAGCGCGTTATGCCCATGAGGGCGTGTTTCGCCGCGACGTAAGAACAATTGTGGGGAACCCCCTTCACGCCGACAATGCTTGACGTGATGATGATGCTTCCGCCATCGTTCATTTGCGGAATCGTGTATTTGCAAGCGAGGAAACAACCCCGCACATGCGTCGCGATAATCCGATCGAACAGCTCCTCGGGATATTCCGTAATCGGCATCAAGGGGCCGTCATTGCCGGCATTGCTGAACAAAACGTCGATCTTGCCAAAACGTTTTACCGTTTCGTCGACGTAGTGCTGAACATCCTCGGTGCGAGTGACATCCGCGGAGACAAAGGCAGCGTTGTCGGTATTTAGACCGTGGGTGACTCGCTGAAGCTTGTCGCCATCCAGGTCCACGAGCATGACCCGCGCGCCTTCATTGAGAAGGGCTTCGACGGTTGCAAATCCGATGCTTCCAGCACCGCCCGTTACAATACAGGTCTTTCCCTCAACCAATCCCACTGCGCGCTCCCTGGCTAATTCTTGTTTGATCTGAGGTTCGTGCGAGTAATTCCCAAACCAATCGGCCGCCGGCGGTTGCCGGGCAAATTCGGATCAAGTCCCCAAATGGCTTGATAGGTGTCGACGCATCGACCAGCAGTCTGCAGCCAAACAAAGAGACCCAACATCACCATCCACCAAATTCCCATGAGGATAGGCATCCAGCGCAGCGCATCGGCCGCGATCAGGCCCGTCGGAATCGCCGCCAGGACAAGCAATAGCAATGCGTAGCCGGCGTATTTGTGAATGTATTCGAAGAGGATCCGGCGCCGCGTCATGCTGAAATGATCACCCGGCCATTGTTCAGGCGGCCGCCGTTTACGCGTAAAAGGATCAACTGGGCCGCCATGCGTGCCCCGGAGCCACGCGCTCACCACGAGCACAAGCACGAGCACGACCACTGCCCAGCCGAGCGCGGCGTGGAGGCTGTGCCATGGCGCGAGCCATCTGCTAGCGATGAGCCCGAAGACCAGGCCCGCGACCAAAATCGCCCCCGTGACGTGACCCCAGCGTCGGTGCGTTATGAACCAGAACGGATTGTCGAGTTGCCGCGGCCAATCCTGGCGCGGCATTACCTTGAAATAGCGCGCGACGATGACAAGAGGTGGCATCAGCAAACCCATGCTGAGTACCATCAAGCGCCCATGCCACGCCAACGAGCGCGAGATGAAATGCTCGGTCGATCCGCTGATCGGCGTGAAGAGCCAGTGAAAACCGGCTCCGATGAGTCGTCGCCCCGTTCGGTCCGTCTGCTATTCCAAGCATCATTCTTGTCGTCGTCGCAGCCCAGGAGGGCACGCCGTTCCTTCCGCGTTTCCCAGCAATCCGCGCCTCAGCGCGTTTTCTCGCGGCGACATTTGAAGTCGCTTTCGCGTTCCAAAGCCCCACGTCTGCGATAATTGAGCATGCTCATTTTTCTGTCAAGCGCGACCTTCTATCGACACCCACGGGAACACTGCCGGACATCTTCGAAGCTCGCGAGCTGGGCTTTTCGGCACAACGCTTCACTTCACGGGTAATCGCGGCTAAGAAATACCCGCCCAAGGTCCCCGCGACTGGATGGATTGTTTGCTGCATGGATAGCCCAGTGTCATCAATTCGTCGGGACAATGCCTTTGGTTTGCGTGAGCGTAACAAACGGGACAAGCTCCGCAGGATCAAGGACGCCGCTACCGAACTATTTTTGGAGAAAGGGTTTGATGATACGACCACGCGAGCGATTGCCTTGCGGGCCGGCGTCGGATTAGGCACGATCTTCGTTTATGCTCCTACGAAGCGCGATTTGCTGTTCCTCATCATCAATGAAGAACTGCAAACGGAGGTCGACCGATCCACCGCTCTAGTTCAAGAACGCCGATCATTATTGGATAACTTGATGCGCGTTTTTCGCGCACATTATCGCTATTTTGGACAACGACCGACGCTTTCTCGTCTCGCGCTCAGAGAAATGATGTTCTACGCCGCTGGCCCCCAGGCTCAAAAGTTTTTGAATACGCGTGAGCGCCTCATCGCTCTGATCGAGACTGCCGTAACGATAGCCATCGATAAGAAGGAGATCGCTCCACGCGAAGATGCGAAACTCGTCGCGTGGGTGATTTTTTCTATCTATCAGATTGAGATCCGCCATTGGCTCTCCTCCAATGATCTCGACCTCGCCAAGGGGGCTGAGTTTCCTAAAGCGGCAGTTAATTCTGTTCGTGGAAGGCCTGGCGCCCCGACGCGCCTCCTAAATCCGTCGCGCGAATGTTGGTGCCGCTGCGGACGACGGTCTGGTGGCAGGAGCACGATCGCTGACATCTTGACAAAACTGATCATACTCAATTACGAACACAGTCAATAATAACAATTTTGCCCCGCCCATCCCGGACGGTGCATGCGGGAGGATCAAATGGAATGTCCTTGCGGGCTATACGGGACGCGTTTTCACAGGTCCCAAAAGTTTCGTCGGACTAGGGGCTAAGCAACTGTCTTTGCCACAAACAGCCTCACGGTTTCCCCTTGATGGGTGTTGCCGCTATCGGACTTACTGGTCCGCGGTGACGCGATCGGCCAGCTAATTGCAAATACGCGACCGCCACACTAATGCAGGCGGCATGGGAGGAGAAAATGTCGGACAGCAAAACGTTGGGAAAAAAGAAGTCGCAGCGAAGCAAGACCGGGCTTTCGCGCCGTAGTTTTATTGCAGCCTCAGCCGCCGGTGCGGCATTGCCGTTCATTTCAGGTCGGGCGCGTGTGGGCCGCGGATTCTGAAAACGTGATCCGAGTGGGATTCGTCAGTCCCGTCAGCGGCAACCTCGGAACGTTCGGTGTCGGTGATGGATACCTGACCGCTCAGGTACGTAAGGCGCTCGATAAGGGTCTGCGGGTCGGCGACAAGACCTACAAGGTCGTACTGCTCGATCGGGATTCTCAATCTGACCCCGCGCGGGCTGGCCAGCTGGCCAAGGCCCTTATCAGTAGCGATAAGATCGATTTTATGCTCGTTACCTCGACCCCCGAGGTGGTGAATCCGGTTGCTGACGCCTGCGAAGCGGCGGGCGTGCCTTGCCTTTCGACGGTGATGCCCTGGGAGGCTTGGTATTTCGGTCGTGGGGGGAAGCCTGGCCAACCGTCGCCTTTCAAGTGGACATACCACTTCGCCTTCGGGGGCGCCCAATTTGCGGGATTGTATCTTTCATTGTGGAAGCAGGTACCCAACAACAAGAAGGTCGGGGCTATGTTTCCGAACGACGCCGATGGCAACGCCGTCCGTCCGCTCCTCACGGAGGCTTTCAAAAAGGGCGGATACACCGTGATTGACCCCGGTCCGTTCGAAGACGGGACCAGCGACTACTCCACGCAGATTGCGTTGTTTAAGCGAGAGCAAGTTGACCTCTTTGTCGCGCTTGTCCTTCCGCCTGATTTTGCCACCATGTGGCGTCAGGCAGCGCAGCAGGGTTTTGCGAAAACGACGAAGATTGCCACCCCCACGAAATCCGGCGGCAATCCGTCCGAAATCGAGGCGCTCGGCGCTCTGGGTTACAACCTCACCACCACCTCGCCCTGGGTCCCGGCAGCGCCCTACAAGTCACCGGTTCTCGGAGTCACAAGCCAGCAACTTGCGGACGGCTACGAGGCGGCTTCGGGCAAGCAAGTGACGCAGCAGTTGGGATCCAGCAACGCCGTTTTCGACGCCGGCATTCAGGCGCTCCAAATCTCCGGCAACCCATTGGACAAGGCTACCCTGGCCAAGACGCTGAGCAACTTGAAGGTCGAAACTACGGTCGGTCTGATCGACTTTAACACCGGCCCGATGCCTCACGTCATCGCTGTCACGCCGTTGTTCGGCACGCAGTGGCGAAAGGCGCCGAAAGGCAGCAAGTGGAAGGTGGAGCAGGTGGTCGCCGAGAACGCGGCCGATCCGAACTACAAAGTGACCGACAAGTTGATACCCTACAACGCATAGGGGAATAAGGTCTCTTTCGGACGAATAGGAGACGCGGCCGCCGTAACCACACTTCTTTCGGCCACGAGATTAGTGGGACCGCGACAGTCCGAAAGCATTACGCAATGAAGCGTCCCGTGAAGAATTGCGGGACGCAGCCCTCAGGCCGCACTATTTTAGATGACGCGGCCGATCAAATCGCCTTTAAATCAATCGCGATGCTTCAAAAGGTCTCGCCGTCGAGATTGCAGCGATCGCCGGGTGAATTGATGCGAACTTCGGGCTCAAAGGCTTCGGCGGCAACGCCTCGTCGTGGTTCAAGTCGAGGGAATTGAAAAACGGTGGCTTCCCAGTCGCAGGTAGCCGTTTTATCGGCGACATCGGTCGACAAACGTTTCAACGCGCTCGTTGTCTTGAACCAGGTCAACTTCACTATTGGCGAACGTGAGGCGGTCGGCATCGTCGGCCCGAACGGTGCCGGCAAGACAACGCTGCTCAATATTCTGGCGGGTGCCTATGAGCCCAGTGCTGGCACGGTGTCGTTTCGCGGCCAGGATATTACCAGCCTTCCCATAGAGCATCGCTGCCGCAAAGGGATTGCGAGGTCACATCAAATTCCGCGGCCGTTCGGCGGGATGACTGTTTTCGAAAATCTTTTCGTCGCCGCGGCGAATGGCGGAGGGTTCGGGCGTGACCAGGCTTACGATCGCTGCATCGACTCCTTGAAACTTTGCGGCATGCTGCATGTCGCCAATCGCCGAGCCGAGACCTTGGGCCTTTTGGATCGCAAGCGTTTGGAACTGGCCCGCGCCGTGGCCACCGATCCGGTCGTGCTGTTGTTGGACGAAATTGGCGGAGGTCTGACCGATGCCGAGGCCTCGGAATTGGTCGAAACGATCCAAACGTTACGCCAGCGCGAAATCGCGATTGTATGGATCGAGCATGTCGTTCACGTCCTGCTCCAGGTCGCTGAGCGGCTTGTCTGTATGGACGCGGGCGTCATTCTCGCCGACGGCGACCCGCAGAAAGTCATGTCCGATCGTGCCGTGATCGATGCCTATTTGGGTGGAGGCATCAAATGAGTCTGCTTTCGATCAATACTCTCGATATCCGGCACGGACTGCTGCAGGCCGTGCGTGCGGTCAGCTTTCAAGTCGATCAAGGAGAGACAGTCGCTCTGATAGGCGCCAACGGAGCCGGCAAAACGACCCTTCTCCGAGCGATAGCCGGCGCGCATCGGGCCTCGCGCGGCGAAATTCGTCTCGATGGGTCAGACATTACGAGAATGCCGACCTACCAGCGTGTGGCGATGGGGATCGCGCTAGTGCCGGAGGGACGGCGCCTCTTTGCCGCGATGACGGTCGAGGAGAATCTGCAAATTGCGCGCGCCAGCGGACGCAAAGGAGAATGGACAGTCGATCGCGTCATGGAAACCTTTCCGATGCTGAAGGCGCGGCGCAAGGCACGCTGCGGCACGCTTTCAGGCGGCGAGCAGCAGGCAACTGCCATCGGGCGCGCCCTGATGACCAATCCGCGCCTGCTGCTGCTCGATGAGGTTTCTCTTGGATTGTCTCCGTTGGCGGTCGACCTTGTTTACAAATCCGTCGAATCTCTCATCGCCTCCGGAGCTACGATCCTGCTTGTCGAGCAGGACCTCAACCGGGCGCTAAAAGTTGCGAACAGAGTCATGTGCATGCTGGAAGGGCGCATCGTCGTCGAAGGCAATGCCAAAAGTTTAACGCATGAGCAGATTACCGACGCATATTTCGGCCACCAGAAGCGCGCTCGATCGGAGACGGCACCATGAGTTTTGTCCGCGCCGTCATCGATGGAGTTTTGCTCGGCGGTTACTACGCGATGATCGCCTGCGGCCTCTCTTTCATGTTCGGCGTGATGAAAATCATCAACCTCGCCCACGGGAGCCTCGCCATCGTCGCCGGGTTCGCAGTTTGGCTCATTGCGGACAGGCTGGACTACGATCCTTTCGTGGCATTGATCGTTGTCCTGCCGGCAATGGGCGCTCTAGGATGGCTTCTGCAACGCGGCGTCTTGGAGCGAAGCGCGCGATCAGGCGAACTGGTGCCGATCCTCAGCACGTTCGGATTGGCGATCGTCGTCGAGAATGCTTTGTTTGAGTGCTTTGGAGCCGATACTCGCTCGCTAGCACCTTACGTCGGATCCCTTTCCTACGACAGCTTGGGACTCGGAGGCGGATTGAACGTCGGCGAATTGGCCATTCTGACATTCGCTGTCGCGATCCTGTTATTAGGTGGGCTCCAAATGTTCCTCACCTATACTTCCCTCGGGTGCCAAATTCGCGCCACGGCAGAGGATCCCGACACCGTCGAGCTCGTCGGCGTCAATTCCCGGTTTGTCAACGCCGTCGCCGCGTCAATTGCGCTTGTTACCGTCGCGCTCGCAGGTCTGTTTCTCGGCTTGCGAGCAACCTTCGACCCATACTCAGGCTCGTTGCAGCTTATTTTCGCGTTCGAAGCGGCAGTCATCGGCGGCACTGGAAGCCTGTGGGGTACATTGCGCGGTGGAATAGTTCTCGGCGTTGCCCAAACTTTTGGCGCGCATCTTCATCCACAAGGTTTCTTGTTGGCTGGGCACGCGGTGTTCCTTCTGGTTCTTGTCGGACGCCTTTACGTCCCCGGACAGTTTTTTCGCGTTTTCCTCAAATCAAAATTATTCGGGAAATTTTCGTGAGCGCTTATTCCAATATTTCGATCCAGCGCTGGACCAATTTGTCGATCGGCGTCGCCATTATCGTTGGCCTTGTGCTTGCCCTACTGTTGGCCGGTCCGGCCTTCATGCCGGATAGGATGCTCGACAAGCTGACGGTGCTGTTCATCTACGTTTTGCTGGCGGCGATGTGGAATGCGCTGGCGGGATATGGCGGGATGATTTCAGCCGGGCAACAGGCATTCTTCGGAATCGGCGGATATCTCGCTATCCGACTATCCGAATGGGGCGTCGAACCCTATTTGGCGCTCATCCTTGCCGCGCTGCTGGCGGGGCTCTCGGCCCTGCCTATCTCCGCGATTGTGCTGCGGCTTCGAGCCGGCGAGTTTGCCATCGGTATGTGGGTGATTGCTGAAGTTGCCCGGCTGCTCGTCAACCTCGACCCGATTATCCAGGGCGACACCGGCCGCTCGCTGATTGCGTTGTCAAGCTTTGACGCCGCCGAGCGACGCGAAATTACTTACTGGATTACGCTTGCGTCGATGACCATCATGCTCGGCATGATATTCGTGCTGCTCCGCAGCCGACTAGGTTCGTCAATTCAGGCCATACGAGACAACGAGGAAGCCGCAGCGTCGGTTGGCGTACGAGTACTCTTCGCAAAACGCATTATCTTTGTTATCGCCGGAATAGGTTGCGCGCTGGCAGGGGCTTTGTGGCTAGCGACCTTTACGACTTTTCAGCCGCGCAGCTTTTTCGGCATCCAGTGGAGCGCCTACATGATATTCATGGTCCTAGTCGGCGGCATTGGGCGCTTCGAAGGACCGATCCTCGGTGCCATAATCTTCTTTCTCATCGAGACTTGGTTTTCGGCGGCGGGCGTCTGGTACCTGATCGTTCTTGGATTTACCGCGCTAGTCTTTTCGCTGTTCCTGCCCAAGGGCATCTGGGGTTACATCGAGGATCGCTTTCACGTGCTGCTACTGCCTATTGGCTATCACTTGCGGGTCTCAGCTGACAGTCCAACCGCCAATCAGGGCGAAGCACCACGGCAGCGGTGATGGACTCAGGGTGGTCGGATTTCGGTTATCTAGCTTCGCGAAAGATATGGTTCCGGCAAACGACTAAGACCTTCGCACCCGTCGGCGACCCATGCTTTCGGTCTAGGTTTGCTGGTTTCGCTCTATGCAGAATTGGGCGAGCGACAGTTCGTCGATAAAGCCGAGCGGATAGTGTTCGACGTCGACCGGGTACTTGGGCGTCCCCGCGGCTTTTGCATCGGCGAAAAGTGCCGACGTCGCAAATCTTTCCGCCGCGGCGCTTTTGCAGCCGTGCAAACTGGGATCAACGGTGGTCGAAATGGGTCATCAACGACCGTTTCGCGATGTCCGTTATTAGGTCCGCTCTTACCCTAGTAGCGGACTCAAAGTGGACGTCGCGGCACTTCGCATTTGGGCCATAAACCGACATCCTGCACTGCGCCGAAAATGCCGTTATTCGATCACCTGGTCCGCGGTTGCGAGCAGTGACTGCGACACATTCAGACCAAGTGCTTTCGCCGTCTTGAGATTGACGACCAGCTCGTATTTGGTTGGCACCTGCACCGGCAAGTCCGCAGGTTTTGCCCCCTTAAGGATGCGATCTACGTAAGCGGCGGCGCGTATGTAAGCGTCGATTGCATTTGGTCCGTAAGAGGCGAGGCCACCGCTCGCGGGCCAATAGGCGAACGGGTAAACGTTTGGCAGCCGGAAGCGCGTTGCCAGCGAAATAATCGCGTCACGCTGCCTCACGACCTGTGCGCTGGCGGTGACAATCAAGCCGCCATTCGGTTCAATCGCAAATGCAGTGATGGCGCGTTCGATCTCGGCAGGATAGCGCGCGTCAATGGGACTCAGTTCCAGGCCTAAAGTCGGCGGCGCCATCGCCTGGATCGCGGCAAACTGGCCGACACCTGCGGTTTCCGCCGGGTCGCGCAAGACAGCTACGCGCGTCACGTTGGGCGCAAGCTCTTTCAGAAGTTCGAGCCATTTGCCGCTGAGGCTGTACTCGAACGCGCTTAAGCCGGTGGTGTTGCCACCCGGCCGGCCCAAACTGGCGACGAAGCCGGCGCCGACAGGGTCGATGAGGTTCGCGAACACGATTGGCGTGGTGCGAGTGATACGCTGTAACTCCGCGACACTGGGACTAGGAGAGGCAAGAATCACATCTGGCCCCAGCGCCACCAATTCAGCCGCGTACCGGCGCAGGCGATCCGCATCATCACCTGCCCAACGCGCCTCAATCTGGACGTTGCCGCCTTCGGTCCAGCCCAGCTTCTGCAAACCCTGTGTAAACGCCTTTTTGCGCGCCTGACCCACGCTCGCCTCGAAATTCAGCAGTATGCCGATCCGTCGCATCCGCTTACCCTGCTGGGCGAGTGCCGCGAGCGGCCACGCCGCCGCGCCGCCGAGTAGCGTGAGCAAATCGCGTCGTCTCATGTGCTCCTCTCAGCCCGATAGTTGCAGCCTACCATACGGCTATAGGAAACACCGCATTGTGCATCACAGCAAAACTGACCGGCCAATGTCGCTGCGGGTCATCAACGCCTGATCGCCGATGTCTGCGCAATGTCGGCTTATCCTTCCAACTGCGGAAGTATCGCTGCACCACGGCAAACGTCGAAACGGGCCAATCAGCAACATCGTGATCTACGACACCACTTTTCATTCAATGACCCTGTCGGCGATGGCTAGGAGCGTTGGCGGTATCGTCAGGCCCAGGGACTTGGCGGTTCTCAGATTGATCACGAACTCGAACTTGGCGGGCAACTCCACTGGCAAATCAGCCGGTTTTGCCCCCTTCAACAGCCGGTCAACAAAGGCCGCACCACGACGAAAGAGTGCAGGGATAGTTGCTGAATAGCTCATCAATCCACCGGCCTTTGACATCTCGCCGGCGAACATCATTGTGGGGAGTTTGTTCGATATTGCCCAATCGCCCATTCTCTGTCGTTCGTTGAATAACATCGGGTCGGCCGCGGCCACCACTCCGTCGAATTTCTTCGCGATAATGACTGAAAATGCTTGTTCAAGATCGCTGGGCGACCGCGCCTCCACCTGCTCAAGGACGATATTGAGACGATCCGCTACGGTTCGACTTTCATCAAAAATTCGACGCGTCACTTCTGCATAACCAGGATTTACCAGCAGGGCTATTCGCGAAAGGCTGGGCACCGTTTGCTTAAATAACTCAATTTGCTTGGCTCTCATCTCCAACGAGAGCGACGACAAGCCGGTAATATTTCCTCCGGGCTGCGCCAGGCTTTTGACCAGTTTACTCGCCACCGGATCACTTACGAGGATGAAGACAATCGGAATTGTCGTCGTCGCGCGTTGGGCGGCTAACGCCGCTGGCAAAGTGACCGCAACGAGCACATCAACTTTGAGCTTGACCAACTCCGCCGCGAGGCCATCGAAACGCTCGTAATGCTCCGCCGCAAATCTGTTTTCTAGCGCGATGTTCTTCAACTCGACATAACCTAGGTCGTTCAATCCTTGGCGAAACGGACCCAGATAAGGCGCCTCTTGATCTTCGTTGGCCGCATGCCACAGCACCCCAATCCTCGGGATGTTACGCGCCAAGTCCTGGGATCGCACCCCGATCGGCCAGGTAACAGCCGCAGCGCCGACAAGCGTGATGATAAACTCGCGTCGCCTCATGGCGTTCTCCAATTCAAGACGCGCAGTAAGAAATCGGGGGTCGGCGCCCCCGCGATACGAACCAACATCGATCGAAAAGCGATTTTGCGCCTACCGATGGGCACCAGGCTGCAAACTGATGATACGGCAACTTCGGTGGGTCGCCGATTTTGGGCAGCTCTCAGGCAAACACTGTGTTTGACCGCCTGAGAATAGTACACCCTCCTGGGGCACGGTGTCTCTCCCCGTATCGGTATCAGTCGCTGGTGCTAGTGTCGGAGCAATCGGTCGCGATGGGTCATCTTCGACCGATTGACGACGTCTGCGCGATGTCCGCTTCGCCCCTGACTTCGGACGTATTGCTGCCCCGCAACAACGACGTTCAGGGTCCATCAACGTCATTTCAAGGCGCAGGCCGGACACTTCCGCTTTGCCCCCAACTTCGGACGTACCGCTGCGTCGCAGCAAACGACGTTTGAGGCCGCCATAAGACGACATTTCGGGTGGCCCGCAAAGACGATGTGTGCGTCAAAGCCGGCGCAGCTTATTCAATGATTTATCTTGCCCATCCTTGCTGCCACGCGCTTGGAGCTTTCGCGTCGACTAGAACAAACGCTATGCGGCAGTTCCTTCCGCTATTATTGACCCAAGCATGGTTCGTGCTTTGCTAAATCAAGACATCGCCGCTCTTCACACGGACTTCCGAATCGGCCATGAGCATGTCGATCTCGCCATCAAGCACAATCGCGTAGTCGATGCTTTTAGTTCTGTGCGTATTGGGATGTCTGGCGTAGCCCTGCGTTGCCGGATCGATCCCCATTGCTATAAGCACTCGGTCATGATCGATAGGCGAAGGAGGCGCCGCGCTCGACGCAGGCGGAAAATCGACAATACGAAACACTGTCCCGTTTGTCGGCGGCGGTACACCTACTTGCGTCTCACCGCGATCTTCTGCTCCGTTGACGTCCACCGGAAATTCGCTGGTCACCCAGAGATTCGTCACTGCGTTTCCGCCGGCGCTGCGTTGTATCGGTTTCAGATCGCTATCATACAGCGCGACTGCCTTTCCCGCTTGATCATGGCCGATCACGACGCGTCTGACGGGTTTGAAGTCCACACTTTCCTCCCCTGCTAAGATACAAACAGCCGCGCAGCGTGGTTATTGCTGCGGAATTACCGGCAGTAACAGATGCGAAGGCCGTCTCACGTCGTGATAGATCTTGTGCAATGTCGTCCGGCTGCTCACAACATGATTAGGGATGTATTCGGTGTTCGTCGCGCCGGCCACTCCGGTCGGCATGTCGGCGCTGGCAACCTCGATGCAAATGCGATGGCCGCGGCGGAACAGATTAGCGGTCGCCAGAATCTCGATGGCGTATTCGGTGATTTCTCCGGGATTGACTTTCTTCTGTGCCGTGCGGGTCAAGGGGTGCCACGGCCGCCACGGTTTCGAGCGCTCTTCGTCGACGGCGCGATGAGGTATGTCGTGGTACTCATGATTATCCTTTGCGTGTCGATCTATCAGCTTCGGCGTGCGAGCCGCTGCGGACGGTCAATGACCTGTTCCGCAGCCTGCAATTTTTTGGTGGCCGTCAGACCTTGAACCACAAGATCGACCATCGCTTCGATCAAGCCTTCATCCTGCAACTGGTCGGTAATGAGATGATAAATCGAGAAGCCATAGAGGAGATCGAGTGCGGTGCCGATTTTGTCGCCATCAAGCTCACCTCGCCGCTGTGCCCGCTCCAGGATTGTGCGGGCGAGGTTGCGGCGAGGCGGCAGGAATTGATCGCGCAATTGCGCCAGTGACCGCGCATCAGCTTGCGATTCGGCAATCATCCCGCGAAATGCCCGTCCGCAAGCCGTCGTTCGCCAGAAATGGAAGATCGACTTTAGCTGCGCAATCAGCTCCGCGCGCATCGACCCTAGATCTTCGACCGGCATCATGGCAGCGCTCTCGCGATTGTAGAGCTCCATGAAGAGTTCGGACTTACTCTTCCACCATCGATAGATGGTGGGTTTTCCCGCGCCGCAGCGGCGCGCCACCGCGTCAATTGTAAAACCGCCATAACCCCGTTCATTCAGTATGGCGATGGCGGCTTCAATAATCGCCGCATGGGTAGCACGGTTGCGGACGCTGCCGGCCAGCGGCCGCGATTTGACGCGTTTCGACATCCGTTTGACAATTTCCTCCATGCGGCAGCGTTGCCTCAATGAGCGGCTGCATGGGCAGCCGATCGCGCAGGTATTTCGGCCTCGACCGGGGGAAAAGCGTCGAACAGGAACGGTTCGGGCGCAAGCTGCGACGGGCTCCAGAAGTTCAGCGCCCCTTTCGAAACCCGCCACTCGAACGGAAACAGATCCGGTGCGTACTGGAGATATCCATTGGAGAACAATTCAACGCGCATGCCGCCCGGTTCGCGCACATAGGTGAAAAAGTTCTCCCCGACGCCGTGGCGCCCCGGGCCGAATTCCAGCTCCACTCCGTTCTCGCGGTATACTTCGCAGGCGCGCAACACATCCTCGCGCTGGTCGAGCCAGAATGCGATATGATTGGTTCGTCCCGGAATGCCGCTCAGCTTGCCGGACCGATCGACGGCGTCCCTTATCAGGCCGAGATCGTGCGACATCGGCGTCGTTGAGACGAAGGCGCCGAGAACAACATTTGGCGCATGGTCGAAGCGGATTAGCTCGGTGAACCGGTAGCCGAGTACGTCCCGATACCAGTGCGCGTCGCGCAAGGTATCGTCGGTGTTTAATGTCACATGATCGATGCGCCTTACCGCGGCGCCTCTCGGAACGTAGCGTTGCGGCCGATTGGGATAGAGCGGTGCCAACTCAGGGCTTGGCCGATAACGTTCGACCTCCCAAAACACTTCATGCACATGCCCGCCGGGGCTGCGGTAGCGATACGCCGGTCCCTGCCCGATGTCCGCGTCGCGCCAGCCGAGCCCCGCGCCCGCTCGTTCTATCCGAGCGACCACTTCCTTCAGTTCGTCCGGTCCTTCGGTCCGCCAAGCGCTATGCGCAACCGCGGGAGCCGGGCCCTCGGTAAGCTGCAAGCTATGAAAGAAGAACTCGCCCCAGCCGCGCAAATAGACCGACTGTCCTTCCTGTCCCGACACTTCGAGGCCCAATACATCTCGATAAAACCGCAGCGATTCTTCCGGCTTGGGCGTAACCACTTCGACATGAGCGAGCTGGGAGATTAGGCGGTTGACCATCGTTTTCCTCCGAGAACCAAATGACAGGCACCAGGCGTGTTCTCAGTACATCCGCACTTTCGGATCGCGGGGGAGCCCGAGCAGAAAGCGTCCGCGCGACTGGCCACTGAGATCGGTGCTCAGTCCGACATGCGCAGCAATGGCATGAACATCCCGCCAGGCCCGCTGGATCAAATTCTCATCGCGCATGCCCCGCGCGCCGCTCATGTCAAACAAAGTGTCGACAGCCTTGCAGATCGCACGCACCGCGTGGCCATAAGCGGCAAAGCTTCGCGTACGTGCGGCGGCGTCGCTGGGGCCACCGTCGCGAATGACATCGAGGTTGCGCCGCAGCAGTAACTCAGCGCCGTCGAGATCGAGTTCGGTCTGGGTGACGCGTATTTGCACGTGCGGCCACTCCGACACGGCTTCACCAGTCGAAGTCGCGGCTTTCTCTCGCGTCCAGTTGAGCCATTCGGTGAAAACGCCGCGCGCTACGCCCAGAGCAGGAGCGGACAGCGCGTGGGGAAACGTGCAAATCATTGCGCCGCGATAAAGCGGCCCGGTGTTGACGCGTGAGCCGGGCGTCGTGCCCTCGCGGAAGTCATCCATCGCCAACGTGCGATGAGCGGACACTTTCACGTCCTGAACCAGGAGGTCGTTGCTTCCGGTCCCGCGCATGCCGACGTTGTGCCAGGTATCCTCAATCGCATAATCCTTCCGCGGGATCAGAAATTGTCTGGCGTGCGGCGGACCTTGCGGACCGAAGACCATCGCCGCGACGATCGCCCAGTCGCTGTAATCGACGCCGCTGACGAATGCCCAGCGTCCGGACAGTTGGTACCCGCCGTCCGTCGGCGTCGCCTTGCCGGTCGGATAGACCATGGCGGCGATGTTGCGATCCGGCGTATCGCGCCAAACGTCATACTGCGCTTCCTCGGGGAAAGCGGCGAGCCACCAATCATGAATGTTGAGGAGACTGGCGCACCAGCCGGTCGAGCCGCACGCTGAGGCGATCTCGACCGCCACATCGAAAGCGGCATCGTGGCTGATCTCGTAACCGCCCCATTTTCGCGGCTGCAGGATGCGCGCCAGACCCGGCTCCAACGATTGCTTCGATCGTCTCGTTCGCAATGCGCCGGTCGGTTTCCACCTGTTGCGCATGCTCGCGCAACATTGGCGCCAAGCCGCGAGCCCGGCGGACGACCTCCTCACGCGTGGTTGAACTCGCTTCCGAGTTTAGTGCTGTGACCGACATGAATTCACTCCACGTCCTGACGTTTGGCCTCATGCGGTTCCGGGTTGCAGGGCCGGCGCGCGCAAGCTGCCGATGAGAACAAAACAAACGGCACTGGCGATCAGAATGACCGCGGAGACCCAGCCGATCGCAGCAAATCCGGCGAACTGGGCGACAGCGCCGCCAAGCGCCGGGCCAATTGCCGCGCCGAGCGTCAACATCGCCGGCGTCGAAGAGGCGGCTCGGCCACTCGGATCGAGTTTTGCGATCGTTCCGAACATGAAGGTGTGATTGAAGATCGTCATGAAGACGAGAAGACTTCCCGCCGCTGCATATGGCAGGAAAACCGTGGAATTCGACGCCGCGATGCAGATACCTGCGTGGATCAGCAAGGCCACGCAGATCGCGCCGAGACGCGGCACCGCATTCTCAAGCAAAGCGGCGACAATTGGCGCCAGCAGATTAAGGAATCCGCTGACGACCAGCATGTGGCCAATGTCCGATGCCGGAAAACCTCTCCACGAACCGATGCGTTCCAGAAAAGCATATGTCTGCCCCTGCCCGGCGGACAAAAGCGCGACGCCGACGAACGCAAGAATGACGGCAAGCCTGAACGGCACCGCGCCTGCCACCGCGCCGATTTTTCCCTCCAGCCGATCGTACTTTCCGGCGGTTGCGGAAAGGCGGTTGCTGCTGCGATCGCGCCGAGGATCAGCAGGCCACCTAAAACGTAGAAGAGAACGTTGGGGCTGTGCTGCACCGCATCCGGAACTGCGGCGAAGAACGCAATCGAGAAGATCGCAACGCCGAAGTTGACGATGGCAAAGAGCCGGTGCGGGCGAACGCTCCGGGAGATCGTGCCGTGCACCATCGACAGAGCCGATCCGGCGCCTATTCCGGCCATGAAATGCGCCGGCACAAGCGCCGCAAACCCGTCGACATTGATAATCGCAAAAAAAGCAAGAGCCCCGACGAATGAAGCCGCCGATCGCGATAAGCCGCGCCGGCAGTCGGTCGAAGCGCGGCGCAAGCGCAACGCTGGTAAGAAAAACCCCGATCATATAAGCGGTAATCAACAGACCTGCCTCGGACGGGCTCATATGCCGAAATTGGATCAAGACCCCAACCCAAAGCGGCATGGACACGAGATCCAGCATGCCGGCTGCGTGGCCGATCAGCAGCGCTCCCCTGCCGACAACTCCTTCCGTGGACGTCGCCATTCGATCCTCCCATCGATTTTTTTCAGCGGTTGTTCCCGCCGTCAGTTTTTTATGCGACCTTGTTTGCTCCAGTCGTCTCAATGGTTTGCGGGCGAGCCGGTCTGTTCAAGATTTGACCCGCCCAGTCGGAAAAAAATTCGATCCCGAGCAGCGAATTGTCGGCCTGGCAGTGCTCGGCTCCGCCCGTGCTCTCGTCGAACAACTTAAGTTCCTTGATCGGCGCGCGCGTGGCTGCCTCAAGGAGCTTGTGTGCGTGGGCAACGGGAATTTGGCGGTCGCCCTCTCCATGAATGATCAGAAGCGGGCATTCGATCAAGTCTGCAACTCCCTCGAGCTGCATGCGGGCCGTGATGTCGAGCACCTTGTCCATGCTGTCGACGCCAAAAACCCATTGCGCATGCTCAGCCCAGCTCGAGACCGACAATGCGGTCCCTTGCCGGCGCGCACGTGCCAGCGTCACCGCGCCGTAATCCCATTGGCCGCCCCAGCAAATACACGCCGCCAATCGCTTTTCGAATGCCGCCGAGCGAGCCGCATAATAGCCGCCGAGGCTCACGCCAATGACGCCAATGCGGTCGGAATCAATATCGCGACGCGTTTGCAGATAATCGACGCAAGGGGCCGTCGCGCGCTCGGTCTCGGGAAATGCATGCAAGCCGCGCAAGCGCAGCGCTTCCCCGACGCCGGGGTGATCTATGAACAGCACGGAAATACCGCGCGCCGAAAGTTCAGGCCCGATGCCGAACAAGAACAGATATTCTTTCGAGACGTCGAGGCCGCTGAAAAAGATAAGACAGGGTCGGGGCCCCGCGCTGTGTGCCTTGTACAACAACCCGGGAAGGGAGTTGTGCTCGAACGGAACCTCGACCTGTTCGACCGGATCGTTCAACAATTCGATGCTCTTTCGCACCAGGTCACGGGCGCGAGTGTACGCCGCACCCCGCGCCATATCGTGCCCGCGCATCATCCGCTCGCTCATCAGAGCATAGGCTGCGGCGCGCCGGAACTTCGAACCTGCACTTCGCCGGAAGCCGCGCCGAAAGTCCGCCTCTGCCATTGCTGCCGCGGTTTCGGAGAGCTTGGCCCAACTCTGTTGCCACTGGAATAAGGTCTGGTCTTCCGGACCGGCCGCAATAGGTTTCAACTCGCGGCAGGCAGAATCAATATCAGAAAGAACCCCGCCGCATTGGAGCGCAAGCATGACAGCAAGGCTCCACGGATAATTGTCCGGAAAATATACGAACACTTTCTCTCCCGACGCTCGGCCGAATTCTTCTTATTGGCCAGTGAGAACCGTTACCGAGTTTGTCGTTACGACACGTAACAACAAAATATTCGGGAGTCAACGCGGGGAAGATGGATGGCCGACCCGGCTATGGGGTCAAACTGGGAAGGTGCCGCGGCTCGATTGGATGTCCGCTTCTCCTCAAATAGCGACTAAATCGCGGACATTATTTGATGTCGGCGAAGGGCCAATAACTGCCTCACGCGCCGCAGCAAAAGTCGGGACGGTTTCGAGACAGGGTGTGAGGCGTGCAGGTCGCCGAGCAACGCCTTGGCTCCATCAGATCGAGCGTGTCGAAGCCTTCGGTAAACCAGCCGTAGGCCGGAGCGAAGAGATCGCGGCCCGCGCGACGCGAAGTGAAAACTAGACCAACGACCATCACAATTTGGAATTGTGTCGCGGCAGCCTCGCGCGTAACCTACTGGAACTGTTGTTGGCCAAATTGGGAGGATTTTGCCATGGCAGTCACCGACATCATGCCGGCCCGATGCCCGAATCCGCCCATCGCACACAGTTGCGCCGCGCCGTCATCGCCAGCACGGTCGGAACCACGATCGAATGGTACGATTTTCTCCTCTACAGCGTTGTCACCGGATTGGTCTTCGGAAAGCTATTCTTTCCCAAATCCGATCCGCTCGTGGGAGTGCTCGAAGCCTTCGCTGTCTACACGGTGGGCTTCATCGCACGCCCGATCGGCGCAGCGATTTTCGGGCACTACGGAGACCGCATCGGCCGCAAGGCGGCGCTGATCGCGACCTTGCTGATCACCGGCTTGGCGACTTTTGCCGTCGGCTTCGTACCCGCCTATGATTCGATCGGTATCTGGGGTGCCGTCATTCTGACGATCATCCGGTTCATTCAAGGGATCGGTGTCGGTGGCGAGTGGGGAGGCTCCGTGCTGCTGTCGATGGAGTGGGCGCGCACCAATTCGCATCGCGGCTTCATCGCTTCCTGGCCGCAATTCGGCGCCCCGGCCGGATTGCTGCTCGCCAATCTGGCGGTCTTGGTCTTCAGCGCGATTTCCGGCGATCAGTTCTTGGTCTGGGGGTGGCGCATCCCGTTTCTGCTGAGCATCGTCATGGTCGGGGTCGGGCTTTATATTCGACTCGGCATCCTTGAAACGCCCGCCTTCCAGCGATTGCTCACGGAAAACCGGATCGAGCGCGCGCCCGTCTTGGAAGTGATCAAGCGGCAGCCCAAGGAGATCATCCTCTCGGCGCTGGCACGGACGGCGGAGCAGGGGCCAGTTTACATCTATCTGGCGTTCGTCTTTGCCTATGGGACACAGGTGCTGCATACCCCGCGCAACTTCCTACTCATGTCGCTCATCGCTGGGGGCGTGCTGTCGTTCTTCTCGGTCCCATTTTTCGGCTATCTATCGGATCGAATCGGGCGCAAGCGCGTGTATCTGATCGGTGCTGTCGCCACGGGGGTCTTCGGCTTCATCTACTTCGCCATGCTGAACTCCCTGGTGCCGAGCCTGATCTTCCTCGGAATCGTGCTCTCCTTCGTGCCGCACGACATGCTCTATGGGCCGCAGGCAGCCTTGATCGCGGAGTGCTTCACGCCGCGATTGCGCTACAGCGGCGCCTCGATAGGCTATCAGCTCGCCTCAGTTACGGCCGGCGGCCCAGCACCTCTGATCGCCGCCGCACTGCTGGCATGGATCGGGTCAGGCTACGCGATCGCTTGGTACATCGCCGCCTGCGCTGTTGTCAGCATCATCGCGACGGTGCTGATGCCCGACTACACCAACCGGGACATCTCGCAGGAACACGCGTGACGAATGCGTCGGTTCGGCGATGTCAGCCAGAGGTCCGCTTTCCCTCCGATCGCTATCGATTTGTTGCGTTAGGCAACGGACGAAAAGCGCCAAAAGGCGACATTGCCGGCGCCGCAACGCCCCACCTGCCCGGTATGCCTCTTCGACTCCTGGGAATTGGTACCTGTGCTATTGAGCTATAAGAGCCTTATCGAGACAGGCAATCAGCGTATTTGTTTCGAATGGTTTTCTAAGCAAACATAGCGCACCGACGGCCGCCGCTTTGGCTTCCAGTCCAAGCTCCACAGCCGCGGTTATCATGATGACCGGCATCTTGGAGCTGCGGGACACGAGCGCCCGCTTAAGATCAAGCCCGCTCATTCCAGGCATATGAATGTCGGTGATTACACAGTTGAACAGTTTTTCCTCGCCGCTCTTAGCAAGAAATTCTTCTGCAGATGCGAACCCGTGAGCGCCATACCCAAACGAAGACAGGGAATCGACCAGTGCTCTTCGGAATCCCTCATCATCGTCGATAACAGCCACAAAGGCTTTCTTAGACACGGTATGCACCTTTCGCTTCTTCCCTCCGTTTGAAGCCAGATGGCAACGGCGAGCGAGAGGTGACGGTTATAAAACAGCAGCAGTTCCGCGTAACCTATACGAAATAGTTATCCGACCAACCTTCTAGACTCGCCTCGATTTGACCACGTCTGTCATCCGTACGAGGTCAGCTAGGCTGCGCGCTCCCATTTTTCGCATACCGGCGCTCCGGTGTATCTTTACGGTGATCTCGCTAATTCCAAGATCGCCGGCGACTTGCTTGTTCATCTTGCCGGACGTCACCAACAGAATGACCTGTTGCTCTCGAGTCGACAGGGTATCGAAGCGTTGCTGAATTACTGAAATCTCACTGTCGGCCGCACGTCGCTTTCGATCGTTTTCGATTGCCGTCATTACCGCGTCCAGCATGTCCTGATCGCGAAATGGTTTGGGAAGGAAATCAACCGCGCCGCGCTTCATGGCATTGACCGACATGGGGATGTCGCCAAATCCGGTCATCATCACGACAGGGAGCTGAACACCTACCTGTCTCAACTTGGTCTGAAACTCGAGCCCATTCATGTCGGGCAAACGGATGTCAATAACGATGCATCCCGGCTGGTCGGCAAGATTGGCTCTGAGAAAATCGCCGGCAGCTGCATAAGTCAGCGCGTTAAGTCCGACCGAGTTACAAAGTTCTTTCAGGGCCGATCGCATGGAAGCATCGTCATCGACAATGTGTACGATCGCGTCTTCGCTCGGTTGAACTGGCGTTGCCGCCATTGTCGCATTCCTTCCCATAGTCGTGATTTTAGCGGAGCGTAAATCGTGATGTTGATCAAACTAAGGTATTAGTCGCCTATACAGAAGCTCCGCTCGTCGGCAAATTAAAACTAAACCGCGCTCCGCCCAGACCGGAATTGTTGTCTGCTTGGATGTTGCCACCGTGCCCTTCAATAATGGACCGAGAGATGGGCAAGCCCATGCCCATGCCAGCTTCCTTCGTCGTAAAAAAAGAATCAAAGAGATGGGGGAGATGTTCCGGATCAATTCCGGGCCCGCTGTCCTCCATGATGACACTTACCGTTTCGGCGTTCGATAACAAAGTTCGAAATCGCGATGCTCCGGTGTTTAGCATCGGATTCTGCCATTGCTTGGACCGCATTCATTGTGAGGTTCACAACCACCTGCTGGAGCTGAGTGCGATCGCCAATCACCTCCGGAAGTGCGGGCGCGAGATCAAGCGAAATCGCTACGTTCTTCGATTGCAATTCGTGGCGAAGGAAGGCAATTGACTCCGTGATTACGTCGCGAAGCGCCAGTATAGCCGGTTGCGGCGAACGCCCTACCGCCATCGCCCGGATGCGTGTGACGATATCGGAGGCGCGGCGCGCATCTTCGAGGACACGTAAGATCAACTCGCGCGTTTTTGTCAGGTTTGGTTCGGATCTGTCGAGCCAGCGCAGCCCAGTTTCGGCATTGGTCCGGATAGCCGCCAGTGGCTGATTGACTTCGTGCGCTATGGAAGCGGTCAACTCACCGAGCATTGATACGCGCGCCGCGTGGGCGAACTCGGCTTGCACCTGTTGGACCAGTTCCCGCGCGCGAACTTGCTCGGATATGTCTATGAAGCCGATTATGCTAGTGCCGGGGATTTGGATCAGGGCTGGTCGCGCGACGGTCATAAGGACGTCGATAACGCGACCATCCCGCGTTATGATCTTGGTTTCCTCAGTATGCGTCGGCTCGCCGCGAAATCGCGTTTCCAGAATTCGCCGGTACGTGCCTGGGCTTTCCTGCCAGTAGTGATTGCGCGCTTGCGACATCTCCTGCGGTTGGTGTGTGCCGAACATCTGAACAGCGTACTCGTTCGCTTCAACTATTTTGGGTGCCTCTGCAGCCAAACGCAGAAACTCGGGATGTTTGGCAATGTAGTCACTCAAGTCCGTGATGCCTTGCGCGCGTAATTCGGCGAAAAGCTCCGCTAGGCGGCTGGTATCGAGCCGCCATAGAGCGATCGGCATATTGTTAAACAGGTGCCGGTAGCGCCGCTCGCTTTCCCATACAGCCTTTTCGGACTGCTTGCGGTCATGGATATCGGTGTTTGTCTCGCCGGATTTTGGCGGACGCTTAAGCTTCGATCTGCTGCGATGCTTTGGTTTGATGGCCTTTAGGGACCGCCCTTTGCTAAGGCGAATGCCTGTCTTCGAACTCAAACTTTTCGACCGCTTCTTCATTTTGGAGACCTAATTCAAAATGAAAGGGATCCCGGCGAGTTTTACGCAATTGTAGTTATCAGAAGGCCTTGGGTTTTAAAATCTTCGTTTCCGCGAAACGTGTGCAAGCGGACCGATCAGCGCTGGTAGTGTCACATATATTACCGTCACGGCGTGAACGCAGTCGCAGCCACCTGTTGCGGTAAAATTGAAGTTTCGCGGCACGATCAAGGCGCTGCGGTGCCCGAGCCCGCCTTGGAAGACAGTCGTTAGAGTCGGGTAAGAGACCGGCCCGACGGCCGCAATAGCGATGCCGCTCCGGTCCACGGCAAGCCTCCAGCCGGCCTGCCGTCCGCGTCAATGTCTAAAACTTTCGTATCGGCGTCTAAAACCAATGCAAGGGCGGTATAGCCCCAGCGTTCAATATCCTTCGGGCTCGCGAAGGAGCATCACACAGCAGCCGATCGATCAGTCACATGTCACGCAGGAGAATGTCATGACCGTTGTAGCCAGCCCCCGAAAGATACCTGCCACGATTGAATCCGACACAATCCGGCCGTTTCGTATCAACACGTCCGAAACGGAGCTCGCCGAGCTGCGCCGCCGGCTTGCACAGACGCGTTTACCCGACAAGGAGACGGTCTCTGATTTTACACAGGGCGTACCCTTGAAAACCATCCAACAGCTTCTGCGCTACTGGCAAACCGATTATGACTGGCGAAAGATTGAGGCGAGGCTCAACGCTTTGCCGAATTTCATTACCGAAATCGACGGGCTCGACATTCATTTCATTCATGTCCGTTCCCGGCACGAAAACGCATTGCCGCTGATCGTGACGCACGGGTGGCCAGGCTCGGTGGTCGAACAACTGAAAATTATCGATCCACTCACCAACCCCACCGCGCATGGTGGAACCGCATCGGATGCCTTCCACGTCGTGATCCCATCGATGCCGGGTTACGGATATTCGGGCAAGCCAACCGCTTCCGGGTGGGATGTTGCTCGCATCGCGCGTGCGTGGGTCGTTCTCATGAAGCGTCTCGGATACACGCAATTCGTGGCCCAAGGCGGCGACTGGGGCGCGCTGGTCGTCGATCAAATGGGCGTGCAAGCAGCGCCGGAATTGCTCGGCATTCACAGCAACATGCCCGGCATCTTTCCAGCCGAAATTGACAAGGCTGCTGCATCTGGTGTGCCGGCGCCGGCGGGTCTGTCGGCCGACGAAGGCTCGCTTACGAACGGTTGCAGTTCGTTTATCAAAAGGGAATTGCCTATGGATATCAGATGGGATTGCGCCCGCAGACGCTTTACGGAATTGCGGATTCACCCATCGGCCTGGCGTCTTATTTCCTCGATCACGACGCGCGCAGCCTGGAACTGATCTCGCGTGTTTTTGCCGGAGAATCCGCCGGCCTGAGCCGCGACGATGTCCTCGACAACATCACCATCACCTGGTTGACAAATACAGCGCTTTCCGGCGCCCGTCTCTATTGGGAGAATTGGGGCAAGCTCGGATATTTCAATGCCAAGGGCGTCTCGATCCCGGCGGCAGTGAGCGTCTTTCCTGACGAACTTTATTCGGCCCCGCGAAGCTGGGCCGAGAAGGCCTACCCCAAGCTTATCCATTACAACCGGCTCCCCAAAGGCGGTCACTTCGCGGCTTGGGAACAGCCCGAACTGTTTGCTGCCGAGTTGTGGGCGTCGTTCCGGACATTGCGCAAAGCAATCGACTGAAGACGCTCAATCGTTGATTTTTCCAAATCGCGACATTGCGAGCAATCGCATGAGGGACTTCATGACTTACCAAACAAACGATAAGGGCATCACGGCGCTCCTCGTGGTCGATCCCTATAACGACTTCATTTCCGAAGGCGGCAAAATTTGGCCGCATATCAAGGCTGTAGCCGAAGCGAATAATTGCGTTCCCAATATGCTGCGGGTTCTGACCGCTGCGCGGAACGCGAAGCTGCGGATTTTCTTCGCTATGCATCATCGATACCGTCCGGGCGACTACGAGACCTGGAGGTACGTTGCGCCCATTCAAAAGGCGGCGTGGACACGAAAAACATTCGAGTACGGCACCTGGGGTGGTGAGTTTCGCGCCGAGTTCGCGCCGGACCCCGGCGAAATTGTTGTCCAGGAGCATTGGTGCTCCAGCGGCTTCGCCAACACCGATCTGGATTTGCAGCTCAAGAAGCACGGCATCCACCGGCTGGTCGTGATCGGCCTCATCGCGCACACTTGCATCGAAGCGACCGTTCGGTATGCCGCCGAACTCGGCTACGACGTCACAGTCGTGAAAGACGCGACGGCGGATTACTCGGAAGAAATGATGCACGCCGCGCTCGACATCAATATCCCGAATTACGCAAGTGCCGTTGTGAAAACAGCGGAGATCGTGACTTCGATCGTGGCGCTCGGCACCTCCGCCACGCGCGAAAAAGCTCCCCTAGCCTCGTAGAACAGGAAGGAAAGTTCATGCGCGCTTATCAGCAGCTTAACGTTGAACGCTCCAATCGCGGCCTCTGGACAGTCACCTTCAGCAACCCGCCGATCAACCTGTTTGTTCCCACAACGATCGTCGAATTGGGAGCGCTAATGACCGAGATCGAGGCGGACCCGTCCGTGAAGGTCGTGGTGTTCCAGTCGGCGAATCCCGATTTTTTCATGGCCCATCTCGACGTATTCAAGGCAGTTGAGCGCCCAGAGGTGCTGGACCTTTGGCGCGAGTTTGTGCTGCGCCTCTCTTCCGCGCCCGTCGTCAGCATCGCGAAGATTCGCGGCCGCACGCGAGGCATCGGCAATGAGTTCGTTCTGGCCTGCGACATGCGCTTTGCTAGCCGGCAAAGCGCCCTCTTCGGCCAACCCGAGGTCGGCATCGGACTTGGTCCCGGGCGGCGGTGCGCTGGAATGGCTTCCGCGCTTGGTCGGCCGCTCGCGCGCACTTGAGATCGTGCTCAGCAGCGACGATTTCGATGCTGATATCGCCGAGCGTTACGGCTGGGTGAATCGCACACTGGACGATGACCACCTTGACTTGTTCGTCGATGCGCTCGCCCGGCGTCTGGCCTCGTTCGATCGTGAGACACTAGCCGCGGCGAAGGCCCAGATCAATCGGTTCGGGACGCCGACGGCTGCCGAGCTTCAGTCGAGCAACGATTTGATCTTCCCAATTCTGGCCTTGCCCAGTGCGCAGGCGCGCGGCGCCAAGATCCGCGCCGGTTACGGCGTTCCGGGCGACTTCGAATTGAACTTCGGTCGGTACCTCCCTGCGCTCGGGCGGGCGGACGGCGATGACACGCATGAGCGGCCCGACTGATCGTCGCACTGAATCGACGGACGCGCGGCTTTGAGCGCCCCAATCCGGGTGAATCCACATCGCAGAGGAGATGGCAATGAGGCTTCTGGACAAAGCGGCCCCGGTCACCGGTGGCAGCAGCGGCATCGGACTCGCAAGGGCGCGTCTATTCGCCGCAGAGGGAGTCGTCCGTTCCGGCCGGCTATTTTTTCTAGAAATGAGTGGCGATCGCATCCACTCAATGAATCCGGACGGATCGGACCGCAAGACCATTGTTACCGGTTGCCATGTCCCGGACGGCATCGTCGTCGATGCGGAGGCTGGCCATATCTATTGGACCAACATGGGCGTGCCTGAGCTCGACGATGGCTCGATCGAGCGCGCCGATCTCGACGGCGGGAATCGGAGCGTGATCGTCCCACAAGGCAGTACCCACTCGCCCAAGCAGATCCACCTCGATAAGCACAATGGCAAGCTCTATTGGTGCGATCGCGAGGGCATGCGCGTGATGCGCGCGAATCTCGACGGCTCGCAAGTCGAGACACTGGTCGAGACTGGCCGTGGCGACAGAGATCAGCGCGATCAGACCCGGTGGTGCGTTGGCATCACCATCGATCCGAAGCTCAGAAGATCTACTGGACGCAAAAGGGCCCGAACAACGCCGGCCAGGGTCGTATCTTCCGCGCCAACATTGAAATTCCCAAGGGCGCGAGCCCGGCCAACCGCTCCGACATCGAAGTGCTGTTCGATCAGCTACCGGAACCGATCGATCTCGAGCTCGATCTGGCGAACCGTGTCCTCTACTGGACCGACCGCGGCGATCCTCCGCGCGGTAACACCGTCAATCGCACGGCAATTGATAAGAAGGCCGAGCCGGAGATCTTGATCACGCACCTAATGGAGGGAATTGGTATCTCCCTCGATGTGCCGGGCAACCGGATGTTCGTCACCGATTTTGCCGGTTCGGTCTACTCCGCCGATCTCGACGGAAAGAACGAGCGCAACTTCCTCGCCGCCAGGGGAATCTCACCGGCGTAGCTTACGCAGAAATCTAACTAGCGCTTGGGAGAAACGACATGACTGGTGCTAGAACCGTTTGCCGCCTCCCCATAGCCGAAGAGCTCTAGGGCGAAGATCCGCCCGCAGCACATCAACAGGTGGGCCATTGATGATGGAATTCTATGCCGACCTGATGGAACTCACAGGGCGCGTCCTCGACGCGGTCGGCGTGCTCGTGATTGTCTTTGGCGCCGTGATCGCTAGTGCTCGGTTTGTGGCGCGCGCCAAAATCAGCGGTACTGATCGTTATCGTACGTACCGCCAAGATCTAGGCCGTGCGATCTTGCTAGGTCTTGAGTTCTTGATTGCGGGCGACATTATACGCACGGTGGGGGCGGCGCCGACGTTGGAGAATGTCTTCGTTCTGGCGCTCATTGTGGTTATCAGGACATTCCTCAGCATGGCTCTGCAATTGGAGGTAGATGGTCGCTGGCCGTGGCAACGCATTGCCGAGACCGCCTCTTGATTGATCAGCGACTCGCTCCCCCGCAGCAGCCTTCTCGCACATTTTCGGATGGGTGAGGGCCGCTTAAGAACTCGAATGATCTGGTCCCGGTTTTCCCAGTTCGCTCTCGGCCAATTCCCCGTTTTGGTCTGCTTTGGGTCAAACTCGGTCCTCGGGCGATGTCCGATTCATGTCCGTTTTTACCGATAGCGGACTAAAATGCACACGTCGCGGCACTTCGGTTTCGGGCCACTAGCTGGGAGAAATCACCAAAACTGAACGCGATATTCGCTGTTACCCCTGAGCGGACACGCTCGAGGGCTATGAACCCGCTCTCGCAGGCCTCGCCGTAGGCAGAATTATTGGCGGAGCGGTCGTCCGCCCCCCCCCGCCCCTTGATCCGACCCGCGTTTTGGCGCGGGACCGACACCTACCCGCAAAACAACCAAACAAAATACCGGCATGAAGGGTCGCGCGTCCGCTCGCAGCCTGTATAGCACCAAACAGTACGACGATCAGTACAACATCGCCACTTCACCCCAAGCCTAAATACCTGACAGGCGTAGTTTTTCGGGGGCAATTGTCACACTCCATCATCGGAGCGACACAAAATCGGCGGGACCAACTCTGCGGTGATTTATCCGGCTTATCAGCCACTTCATTAATTCTCGTTAAGGCCGATGTCGTACCACTTTCGGCCGATTTTGGCCCCTTTTTGGCGCATGTGGTACGACTTTGTCGTACGTTTCGGGTTCCAGCCGTACTAGCTAACGACAGGACCAACTCACTACGCCGAGTGAGTGCGGTTCGACAAGTACGACAATTACAAACGGTGCGATTGACTGGCATGAGACCCTCCGATCCTCGGAACCCATTTCCGGAACTGGATGCAGTTGGTGGCGGGAATTGTCGTCGTCTTCGTCCTGTATCACTGGGTACGGGCGCGTATGTGATGCCTCGGATCATGATCCGCTGCCGCGCATTCGGAGGCGACACGTGACCAAGGTCTCCTTAGTGGTGCTTGTTGTCGCGACCAGCTTTGCGTCATCCTCGGCGATCGCTATCGGGAAAAGCGGACTGACTCAGGCATCGCAGAAGTGAAGCGTTTAACCCGAAGCCGACCTTGGCAGCCGAAATAATGCGGACAGTCGCCACTCTGTTCCGTCCGGCTAAGTTCGCCTCGTCTGCAAATCCTCACCGGGCGCGCACTGTCGAATCCGCGCTGCTCACGCTACCGATTGTTCGCCTGTAGGAATCATTCGGGCGTTTGGGCTGGGCACTGCCGATGACAAGGCACCGCAGAGCATGCATCTTGCAGCTCCTGTAGGAGTTTGGCTTCTGCTGACGCCTTCCGAAATAAAGCCACCAAAGAGCTGTGGCCACTCGTTTCTGCTAAGTTCGCCAGTTCGAGGGCTACGGCGCTCATATATTCGAGCGTGACGTATCTCATTGCTAGGCCCACAAACGCTTTAGCCCAGCGGCATAACATCCAGAATGCGGCGGCCGTATTACAGTCTTCTTCGCGCTCGGCATGCCGCTCAAAAAAAGCCCGTCCGCGCCAATTCGGGAGAACCGGCGCTCCACGTCCAACATGGAGGCGTCATGGACCTCCGCGACGGGGTATGAAAAATTGTCGAGGTCAAGCACGCGCAGCTTCTCCGCGCTTGGACTCAGCAAGAGCCAAAATATCGAAAAGCGCACACAACCGTCCATAACGGTTGTAGTCCGGAGTGAAGCAAGCCTTGCTGGTCACTTCCCAGGAGGTCAATCAAATTCGCGAGCATCCGTCATTACCGTGACGTCCGTCACTGCCGGAACGCCCTCATTGATTCCTTATTAATTAAAAAAATAGTGGCCCAACAAGGATAGGCTGTGAATGCGTTTCGCGCGCATGAGCTTGAGCCGACATTTAACGTCGACGATCGCCCGCAGCCGGCTGATCACGTCGCTGGTTTGCGCGTCCCGACCGTGGTAATTATGCTTAGCGTGATCGGGTTGTTGATAAGCGGCCAACTTGATCTTCCGCGCTCCGGACGCTGGGCTGACGGTGGAACAATTCAACACCTTCGCAGGCCCTTAGCTGCGCGAAGCCGGACCACGGGTAACTTACTTATGCTTCTCTAGACATGGAGCGAGCCATGAGACTAAGTGAATCAGCCGTTCATCGGGTAG
The DNA here is from genome assembly GCA_963826945.1 of uncultured Alphaproteobacteria bacterium. Lineage (GTDB taxonomy): Bacteria > Pseudomonadota > Alphaproteobacteria > Rhizobiales > Xanthobacteraceae > BOG-931. Next base: position 536,732 of record CAWGYY010000007.1, read on the forward strand.
CCGTAATCGGAGGGGCTACAGCTATTATCATGCTAGCACTGCTGTTTGCAAAACCATTTTATTCCGCAATGACTAATGCGACGGCGCCTAGCGGTGCCAGCGAGAGCCGACCCGTTGCAAACCAAGAGCCGGCAACTGAAGAGGTATCTTTTGTGGTGTCACCCACCATGGAGACCAATCCAAAATTCTTCTTCGGCAGCGGTGACGGCAGCAACGGATATTACGCCGAACGACCAGAACCCACGCCGGACTCGGTTCGCTGATGTGGTACGGCTACGCAATTGAAGCGATCTACATCATGATCGGTACGGTGTTGATCGCAATCATCGGCGGCATACTGCTCTATCACTGATGAAGGCCGTCGTGCTTGACCTCGTGCGCATTCGAGAGACGGCACGGGATGGTCATGCGAAAATAACGCGGCCATCGTTGCATATCGCCTATTGGCCCGAAACCAAAGTGCTGCAACGCGCCAATCGGCACACATTATGGACATATCAGTCTATAATCGCCCGTGCCGAACCTCGATGAACTGAGGCAACTTGCTTGTTGCCGCGCCATGGTCGAGCACTGCTCGCCGACGGGGCGTAAGGTCAAGGCCGATGCCGACTATTTTTTGTCCGCACTCGGCTGAGGAAGTGCCACGACGGCGGTGCGATGGTTCCGTTCCAGAACGACCTGCCGCCCCTTGACCGATCGCAGGATCCAGCCGTCGTGACCTTCGCCGGTGCGCAGGCGCACGACGTCGTGGGTCGTGGTGTTGATGAATACCGCATAACCGTCTTCGGCGCCGGTGACGACGCCGAGAAGATCGAGTGGCGGCTGTGCGGGCTCGGCCACGGCCGAAACTTTATGTGGCGCGACTTGCGGCGAACCGAGCGGCGGGGCCGGCGGTCGGCGTGAAGGCGAGAACAGGGGACGCTCGAGCGTTGCAGTCAACGATTTCAGAGGGATCGCCCACAGCGGATTGCGGCGCAAAGGCGGTTCGGTCGCCAACGGGGAACCAACGCCGGGGGCGAGCAGTTTCGGCCGGGCATTGTCGTCGTTGCGCACGTCTAGACCGCGGGGATCGTTGGCAGCGATAGCAACACCCGCCGCAATCAATCCTGACGCGACCAGTGCTCCGCCGGCGAAACGTCTTTGGCGTACGCTCATTTGCGCGCCAGCCATTGGCCCGAAACTGACAACACTACTTTGAGGCGGCCGCCGGAAGGACCGCTTTCCGGCGCGTCGACGACAAGTTGGTCGATGAATAGAAAAGGCATACCGGCCTCGACATCGTAGAGCAGCCTTTGCAACGAAGGCTGATCGATCTCGCAGCTCACGATCAGCCCAATCCAGCCGTCCTTGGCGTCGGCTTTTTGCAGATCGACCTGCGATGACAGGATTTTGCCACCGATTCTGGTGATCGAGGCGGCAACCCGCTGCAGAAGTGCGGCACCGGCCACGTTGACAGTCTGACCTTGCAGAAACGGCGAACCGGTCGGGGCACTGCCGAACAGCGTATCATTATCCTTATGTGCAAACAGCGATCTCCCCTCCAGCAGCGCGAGCGTATTCTCTTCAGCCGCAATATTGGCACGGCGATCGGCAATCGACGAAATCGACATGATGACAGCGACGAGCGACAACCCGACCAATGCCACGTAGAGCGCAGCCGCGCCGGCGTGGCGCAATGCGGGCTTTTTTGTCCAACTGCGCATTGTCATGGCAACGGCGAGAACACCGGCTCGAGACGGGCTTCGATATCGAAGCGGTCGCCAATATCGGATGACGAGCGGGTGATTGGCGCGAAAAAGGTGGCTTGGGTGAAGTGTGGCGTCTGCTCCATCAGCCGAATGAGGCGTGGTGCGTCGTCGGTGATCCCGGTAACGCGCAATTTGTCGGACTCGATGCGCAGCTCCGTAACGTAGGTGCGGTCCGGCAGGGTTCGCGACAAAACTTCAAGCGCGATGACCGCTGATGGCGTTTGATTTTTGCGCCTGGCCATTGCCCTTTCAGCCGCCGTCGCCGGATCGTCCGACGCACTGCGCGCCGTCAAGGCGGCACCGCGCCGCGCCATGATGCGCTGCGCCAGTTCGGCTTGGCGGATGTCCAGCTTGCCATTGATGACGCCGGCTGCTGTGGCGGCTGCGGCGGACACCAGCGCGCACGACACCAGCACAATGACGAGTACACGTCGCGCTTTGCGCGTGTCGAATATGCCGCCGACGCGTTCGTCCATGATCGTCACCGTAGGCGCCGGCGGGACCCCGGGAGGACGGGTTGCGATGGTGACAGTGCGAGCACCTTTTGCCACGAAGGCTTGCAACAACGGTCCGAGCATAGGCTTTGCCGTTGCCGCGACCGTGACGGTCACCCGCCCGCCATCGACGCTCGTGGGAGTGGTGAAGCCGAATGCTGCGACTTCGGCTGTCCACGGCGTCAACCGATCTATCTGGGCACGCACCACGCCTTCGAGAAACTCCGCGGCCCGTGCCGGCAGATCGAGCGGCTTGAACACGAAGCGGTCGGGCCGCAACACAAGCTCGACCCAACTGCCGTGGAGAGCTGTTTCGACTTGAGGGAACATCCGATCGATGATCGCGGCACCCTCGACCCTGATTTTGACGTCGCGTAAAGCGTCGGACTTCCGAATATCAGGGTTATGAATTGCAAACTGCCCGGGCTCTTCTTCGATCAGTTCGATTTTGCGCGGTTTTGCAACGCGGTCGACGAGCGCGATGACGCATTCAGCGACGCTATCGATCCACTGCCAAAACACGTTCTTGATGGCGCCGGTCAAATTCATGGCTGAGCCGGATCATCATCGCGGGCGTCTGCCGCGAGTTCCTCGTCGCGCCAATGCAGTACCCGATATGGCTCAGTGTCCTTATCAACGAGGAGGACAACTACTTGCGATCGTATGCGCCTGCCGGATGCAAATCGGATGTCGACAGTAATCCGGTTCGCGGCACTAGGTTGGGTGGCCACATAGCTAGCCGCAGCGCCGAGTTGCGTTGGGGGCGCATCCGTGGGGTCGGCATTCGCGCGCGTAGCGATCAGCAATTGCAAACGGTCCGGGGTCATCCCCGGGAGCGCCGCGATCACGGCAGGCGGCGCACTCAGCAAATTGATCGTTCCCTGACCGCTGTAAACTGTCAGATACGGTAGTGCTCGTTCTACAAACCCTGCCGGCAGGCCGGTCACGAGTTCGACCTCGTCGACGGCTTGAAACGGCCCGTGGCGTGGACCGTACGGTTTGCCGGCACTTTGATAAATCGAAGCTTCGGTGTCGATAGCGCCGGTGGCGACTGGAGCCCGCCACGCGACAATTCGTTCGGCGAAGTTCCGGGCGGCCTGCCCGTCAGCGCCGAAGCCGACGAACAATCCGGCAAGAAGGTCCTTTGCCGCAAAATTCAGATCAATGCGGCCGTTCTCGGCAGCGAACGCGGTGCCGACGGTTGCGATGCCTTGGCGGAACGTGAACTTTCCCAACGACGGATGTCGGCCTGGGACTTCGGTCAAACGATAGACGGCGAGTTCAATTCCCGACATCGCCAGTGCCTGGGCCTGAAGCCTTTCGTTGTGATCGAGGAATGCGGCTGCGGTTTCTCTCACGTACAAAGAGTAAATGATTGCGAGCGTCGCCAGCGCACCAAGAAGCCATAACACGGCGACGACGATAAAGCCTTCGTTGCGCCCGCGGCCGGCATGCTGAGCAAGCGTAAACATGTTACTGTGTTCCAACGGCTGCGGTGGCTGCGGTGGCGTTTTGGCCGCCAAGTTCGGGGCATTGGGCGCCCGCGCCCGTCCGGGCAATGCAGCTTGCGCGCCATTCCGCATGGATGAGCGCGGTCGTAGATACAGCAAGCGTTGTTGACGTTGCGGCATCGCGCAACCGCACGCGGACCGCACGCGGCAGCACGGTCTGCTGGCGCCACGTATCGTGCCAGACCCGGTCAGTTCCGGCATAGGAGAAAGTCACACGATAAGGCGCGCGGATCAGCGCAACCGGATTGACGAATGAGATTGAATCCGCACCGCCGGTCACACTGGGTGTGAAAGGCGCGGTGCTTCGGACCAGGACTGGGCCTCGTTCATCGCTAAGTTCGGCGATGCGCACGATCTCGAGCCCGCCGGCGGCATTCGGACTGAGGATCGTGCGGACGAAAGCGACTGAAAGTTCGCCACCATCGAAAAGCGGCGGCGCGTTGCGGCGGGCGGAAACGATTTCGGCCGCGGCAATGTCCCCGGCCAAACGGTCGAGCCCATCTGCCACGGCCTCGATCCGCTGTAACCGCCCGACGCCACGGTCCCAGCTCGGCAACCATTGAGCGGTCACGGAAGCGAGCGCCGCCATGATGATGCTCATCAACAAGACCGCGAGCAGCGCCTCGACCAGCGTGAAACCGGCATTACCGGACTGAGCGGCGGTTGGTGTCATTGGCTGCTTCCCTGATTGCGGAGCAGCCGAACTGTGTCGATACGCAGAATTTCGCCGGTGGCGCTTGCACGCGCAGCACGACGGATTGAGGAATCCACGGGGAAGACTTGGTTGGATCGACGAAATCGGCAGAGAACGGAATTACATCAAGTCGCCAGCGGTGATCGGCCACTTCGCCCGACGTGCGGCCGAGCTCAAGCTCGCTGCGGCCGGGCAAGCCGAACAGGATTGCCCGCGTCGTCTCCAAAAGCGTCAGCCGGTGGTCGAGGCTGCGGGTCGCGCGTATGTTGGCGCCGATCAACATGCCGATTGCGGTCAGCGCGACCGCGACCACTGCGAGAGCGGCCAGCGCCTCGATCAATGTGAAACCACCACCGCGATGATCTTCGTCGAGCTCAATTGATCGGCACAACCTCCGCTCCTCCCGTGAGCCAATTCACTTTGATCTGGAAGCCTGCGCCAGGCCGCGTCAGTCTAATCACCCCGCCACACGACAGGCCGGATGCGAGGTGATGAATGGCCGCGCCAGCCGCGCGATCCTTGCAGCGCGATGCGAGCAAAGCCTCGACGGTCACGTCAGCCGGCATTCGTACGATCCATCCGCTGGCGCCGGAGTGGATGATGCGCGAGGGGGCATCAACGGTCGTAGCAACGTCGCGGTGTTGCCGTCGAGCACTTTCCTGATCGGCGTTGAGCAGAGCCGCTGTTTCGACGGCGTAACCCTCAAGCCGCGGGCGCGAGGTGTTGCGCGGGATAGCCGGCAAGGCGATCGCGGCCAGCATCGCGACAATCGCCAGGACGCATACCAGCTCGATCAAGGTAAATCCGGCCGAGCCGCCGTCTTCACCGGGTCCAGCTCGTAATATCGCTTGCGGTGCCTGTTCCACCTTCCTGCCCGTCCGACCCATATGAAAGAATTTCGTAAGCGCCGTGTTGGCCGGGCGCGCGGTAGACGTAGGCGTTGCCCCAGGGATCCGCTGGAACGACGCCGCCTTTCAGGTAGGGACCGTTCCAGGCGGGCGCATTGCCTGGTCTCTGAACCAATACGACCAAGCCTTCTGAGCCGGTCGGATAACGCCCTAAATCAAGATAGAAAAGATCGAGCGCACTGCCGAAGCTTTCGATCTGTATCTTGGCAGCCTTGGCCTTCGATTTGGACAAGTAGCCAAGGACGCGCGGAGCGACCAAAGCCATGATGAGGCCGATGATCGTGATCACGACCAGCATTTCGACCAGAGTGAAACCGGCCTCTTCGCTGCGGCTTCGGCGCGGCGACCGGACTAAGTCGAAGTACGTCATGGCGCACCTCATGAGCCGACGATTTGCGTCACCGAGAGTAGCGAGGTCATAACCGACACAATCAGGCCGCCGACGACCACGCTGATCGCGATAATGCCGCCGGCCCGGCGATGCCGACGATCCTATCCAAACTACGTTGCAGTTTTGCTTCATAGAATTCGGCGATACGGCTGCTCAAAGTCGCGAGTTGCCCGGTTTCCTCCCCCAACCTCAGCATGCGTACCGCAATTGTCGGAAGTACTTCGGCTTCGCCCAATACGTCGGAGAGTTTGTCGCCGTGGCGAACCCGGTCCGCCGCTTGCGCCCAGGCTTCCGGCCTGCCGTAACCGTCCATCATTTCGACCAAAATCCGCAACGCCGCCGATAGCGTCATGCCGCTGGAGAGGAGCACACCGAGATTGCGGCAGAAAAAGCCGGTGGCATGAAACATCACAAGCGGCTTCACGATCGGCAAGTTCGTCAGGGTGCGCCGCACGGCGCGCCGACCTCCGCTCGCCGCGACAACAGCCATCCCAGCATCAGTGCGATCGCCGAAACTGCGGCGATCAGGTCGCCTTGCTGCCGCACCAGATCGGAAAGACCAAGAAAGAATGCGACGATCGGGTCGAGCTTGGCATTGAAGTCGCGCAAAACCGAAGCAAAATTTGGCAACACGAACAGCAGAAAGAAGGTCAGCACCGAACATGCTGACAACAACACGAAAGCCGGATAGCGCGTCGCTTCGGCGAGCTTGCGGCGGACAGTTTCGGCGCGTTGTCGTTCGCCGGCAAGCACCTCGAGAATATGGTCGAGCGTTCCGGACGCCTCTCCGACGCGCGCCAGAGCTACATACACGTCCGGAAAAACAGCCGGATGGTGCGACAGGGCCTCGGCGAAACTTTCGCCACCGATGATGTCGGCGCGAACCTTGCCGACGATCGGCCGCAGCCGGCCAATATCCATTTCGGTCGCCAGCAAATCAAGGGCCGTGTCGATCCGGGCGCCCGACTTAAGCAGCAGCGCAAGGTCCGCGTGAAAATGGTGATGTCCTCGGCACTGGGCTTGGTGAGAAAATCGAGCGTGAAGCGCGATGTCGTCGCTCCGGCGCGCTCGTTGACCGCGTCGATCGGAACAAGGCCGAGATATTCGACCTGGCGGATCACTTCCGCGGCCGTCGGCGCGGCTATCGAGCCGCCGACCACTTCGCCGGCCTGCGTCAGTGCCCGATAACGAAAGCTCGGCAAGGTCTCACCTCAGTGCGACGACGCGAAGCGCCTCGGCAGGTGAGTGGTGCCGGCCCGGCACTTCCTCACGGCGTCTTCCAGCATGGTCGTCATCCCGTTGGCCAAAGCGGCGCGCTCGATGTCGCCGGAATGTGTTGATTTGCCGATCAAACGACGCAGATCCTCGTCGACCTCGACGACCTCGAACACGCCGTTGCGACCGCGATAACCGCTGCCACCGCAGCGATCGCAGCCGCCGGATTCGAAGATCATCTCGCCGGCCGTAAATCCGAGTGCCGCGTACGGGGATCGGCGGCGAGATCATGCTCATCGAGCCCGCGCGATCGCTTGCAGCGATCGCACAGAATTCTGACCAGGCGCTGCGCGATCACGCCGCGCAGCGTCGAGGCCAGCAGGAATCCTTCGACGCCCAGATCGAGCAGTCGCGGAATCGCCGAGGACGCAGTCTCGGTATGCAAGGTCGTCAGAACCAGGTGTCCGGTCAGCGCGGCGTGAACAGCAATATGCGCGGTCTCGGAATCGCGAATTTCCCCGACCATGATCACGTCAGGGTCTTGCCGAAGAAATGCGCGAAGCGCGGCGGCGAACGTCAGCCCAATCGCCGGCTTCACCTGCGATTGGTTGATACCGTGAATTTCGTATTCGACGGGATCCTCAATAGTAAGGATTTTGCGCGAGGCATCGTTCAAAACGCTCAGCATGGTCGCGAGTGTCGTGGTCTTGCCGCTACCGGTCGGGCCGGTGATGACGATCATGCCGTGCGGCAGCCTCAGGAGCCGCGTTATTCTGGCCTCATCGGCGGGCGCTATGCCGAGCTTGCCGATGTCGAGCAGCCCGCGATCCTTCGGCAACAGGCGCAGCACAGCAGCTTCGCCATGCTGGGTCGGCATCGTCGCCACGCGGAGTCGACATCGACGCCGCTGATACTCTGGCGTGCGGCGCCGTCTTGTGGCAGCCGCCGCTCGGCAATATTGAGGCCGGCGAGAATTTTGACGCGTGAAATGATCGCCTGCGGCAGCGCCCGCGACGGCGTCTGCACCTGGCGCAGAAGACCGTCGACACGCATCCGCACGACAAGGCCGGACTGAAACGGTTCAATGTGGATATCCGTGGCGCGCAGGTCGACCGCACGTTCGAGCAGGTCGTTGACGGCGCGCACCACGGGCGCGCCGCTCGCAAGATCGCGCAGGCTTTCGACATCGTCGTCCGCCCGACCCGCGCAACGTCGCTTTCCGCCGCTTTCGCGTCATCCTCAAGGCGGGCCGCAAGGACGGTGGCGATGTCTTCGAACGAGGCGACACCGATTTGCAACGGTGTGCCAAGAACGATTTCAGCGGCGCGGAGTGCTGCAGCATCGGTTGGGTCGGCAACGAACACGCGATCCGCCGGCGGCGGCGTGTGGAAAAATGCCGGATTTCCCGTAAAAAGCGGTGCGAAAATTTTTCGGCGAGCGAAGCAGCCGACATAGCTCGGCGAGCGGATCCGCGGTAATTCAAAGAAGCGCGCAACCTCGTCGGCAAAGTCGTGTGCAGAGATTTCACGGCCTGCCACAATTTTTGCAGCGGCTTGCCGCTTCGCCGGGCTTCAGTGAGGCCTAATTGGGAAGTGACACCACCGGCAAGCAGGCGCTCGCTAAGCAAATAAATGTAGAAATCCTCAAGCGGATCGCCGGTGTCGAAGTGATGCTGCCGGCCGGCGAGATGATTCTCGCCGCTGTCCAAAAAAACTTCACTGATCTGTCACGTCGCCTGCATATGTTTTTTACGACGTCAAGCAGCCGGATCGGCATCACGCGTGCGCTGGGGGGCGTGCTAAGAAAATATGAGGCGTTAGCGACAGTAATTTGTAAGTCAGCGGTAAAAGCGTGATCAATCTTCGCCAAACGGGCAGCATTTTCGCGGCGGCCGGTGTGGGTGTTGCGTTGCTTGCGGGTTGTTACCCGCTTTCAACTTCAACCGGCGAAAGCCGTCCGCACTTGCCCGATGCTTATGATACAGTCCAAAGCACTAATCTAGATCGCGCTTCCCGCAGCCATTAGAGCAGTCAAATCCGCCGGCGAAGCGACCGCCCGCTATGAGTTCGTACGGCCAAGAGCCACCATCCCAAGCGCCGGCGCCGCTTGCGCAGGCTACCGACAGCGGCGAAGGCTACGAGTTGAACTTCGAGAACGCGCCGGTGACGACGGTGGCCAAGGTCATACTCGGCGACATCCTCGGCGCCGGCTATATCATTGATCCGCGCGTGCAAGGCACGGTAAGCATCGCGTCGGGCCGGCCAGTACCAAAGCGCGATCTTGTTGTCGTCCTTGAAAATGCGCTTCGAATGGGCAACGTCGTCCTTGTCAGCGACGCTGCGGGCAGTTACCGGCTCATTCCGGGAGGGGAGGCCCAAGGGAGCGGCGCCACTACTGCCGCCAACGATCCGCAAGGCGGCTATGGTATCAGCGTTGTACCGCTGCGCTACACTTCCGCACAAACGATCCTCAAACTGCTCGACATGTTCGCCATCAAGCCGGGCATGGCGCGCGCGGATACCGCGCATAACCTGATCCTCGTTCAGGGGAGCAGTCCCGAGCGCAAACTCGCAGTCGACGCGATTTTGACTTTCGATGTCGACTGGATGCGCGGCCAGTCGGTCGGCATCTATCCGCTCGAAAACGCCTCCCCCGAGGAGGTGATCAAGGAACTCGAGCAGATCGTGGCGAGTGGCGAGGGCGGTCTGAACCAGACGCTTGTCACGCTTCAGCCGGTCAGCCGGCTTAATGCCGTCCTCGTTGTGACGCGAAAGCCAAATTTGTTGCGGCAGACGGCGGCGTGGATCAAGCGGCTTGACCAGGCGAACAATGCCGGCGCCTCGGTCCACGTCTATCGCTTGCGCTATGGAGATGCCCGTCAGATCGCGAAGGTTCTTAGCGACCTGTTCGGCTCTCGTTCGCAGGGACTTGATTCCGCAGTGAACCAGATTGCTCCAGGCGCGGGGGTATCGAGTACGTCGAGCAGCGCTTTCGGCAGTGTGGGCGTGCAGGGCGGTCAAACCGGCGCTGCCGGCCTGTCAACCGGTGGCGCGACGGCCGCCGGCGGCAGGGTACTCGGTGCCGGCGGCGGCGGGACCGCGGGCATCCAACTCGGCAATCTTGGCAGCGGCATGGGTAACCCGCAAGGCCTTGGCGGCGCAGCCAGCGGCAGCACCAGCCCAAATATTCAGGAAGGCGCTTTCGGCAGCCGGAATGGACAGGGGCCAGCCTCGATCGTATTGCCGGGTCTGAGAATAGCCGCCGATGTCAGCAACAACTCGCTGGTGATTTACGCAAGTCAGGAGAATTATCGCCTCATCGAGCGGACTTCACCAGCTGGATCGGCCGCAGCTGCAAGTAGCCATTCATGCAACCATCGCCGAGGTCACGCTCAACAACAATCTGCAATTCGGCGTCGAATACTATCTTCAAGGCAGCTCGATCGGGGTAGGCTTCAATACGCTAATCGGCAGCGGAGCCACTGCCGCAGCTAGTGCGAGCACCAGCACCACCACGTCCACGACAACCTCTGCCGTCAGCCAAATGCTCAGTGCGGTCCTTCCCGGCTGTAATCTGTTGCTTGGCGCGTCGAGCAATCCATGGGTGGTGATCAACGCGCTGCGCACCGTCACCGATGTGAAGGTGTTCTCGTCATCGCCCTCGGTGGTCGTGCTCGACAATCAGTTCGCCACGATGCTCGTCGGCGATCAGGTGCCGGTTGAGACTGGAACCGCCAACGTGCTG
>CAWGYY010000008.1:0-602651 GCA_963826945.1 uncultured Alphaproteobacteria bacterium
CACGTATCGCACTTCAAACACGTGCCGTTCCGCACCAGCGTGAAATTCCCGCACTCGCCGCAGGCTTCGCCTTCGTAGCCCTTGGCGCGGGCTTCGGCGCGTTTCTCGGCCGCGGCCTGCTTGGCGTGCACGCGCGCGTCGGTGCGGTTTTGTTGCTCCAGCAAGTCCGTCGGCGAGAGTTTTTGCTCGGGCTCGGTCTTGAGCGCGGCGCTGCCGGCGATCTCGCCGCGGGCGCCGGAGGTGGTGAGCGCGGTGACGTTGGACGCCGCACCGCCGCGTCCGCCTTCGCTCGCTGCGCGAGCTCGGGACGCCTCCCCCTGCAGGGGAGGGTGACGTGACGCCGCGTCTGCACCGCCCTGCATCACTTTGAGCCGGTCGGTGCGCGAGCGGGTCAGCCCCTTCGACACGTAGCGCGTTTCGGACGATGGGCGGCCTTCCTCGACGCCCTTGCCGAGCGCGTCAAAGCCTTCGCCCGACGGATCGACGTGGGCGAGGTCGAAGCGCTCCATGTAGGAGACCGCGAGCTCGCGGAACACGTAGTCGAGGATCGAGGTGGCGTATTTGATCGAGTCGTTGCCCTGCACCGGGCCGGACGGCTCGAAGCGGGTGAAGGTGAAGGCATCGACATATTCGTCGAGCGGCACGCCGTATTGCAGGCCGAGCGACACCGCGATGGCGAAGTTGTTGAGGAGCGAGCGGAGCGCCGCGCCCTCCTTGTGCATGTCGATGAAGATTTCGCCGAGCCGGCCGTCGTCGTATTCGCCGGTGCGCAGATAAACTTTGTGCCCGCCGACCACGGCCTTTTGCGTATAGCCCTTGCGCCGGTCGGGCATGCGCTCGCGCTCGCGCATCACCACGATGCGCTCGACGACTTTCTCCACGATCTTTTCCGAAAGCGCGGCAGCGCGCGACGCGGCGGGCTTGTCGAGGAACGCCTCGATAACGTCATCGTCCTCCTCGTCGTCGGCGATGAGCTGGCTTTGCAGCGGCTGCGACAGCTTCGAGCCGTCGCGGTAGAGCGCGTTGGCTTTCAGCCCAAGCCGCCAGGACAGCTTGTAGGCCTCCTTGCAGTCCTCGACCGTCGCCTCGTTCGGCATGTTGATGGTCTTGGAGATGGCGCCGGAAATAAACGGCTGCGCCGCCGCCAGCATGCGGATGTGGCTGTCGCACGGAGAGATAACGCTTGCCGGTGCGGCCGCACGGATTGGCGCAGTCGAACACGGCATAGTGCTCGGGCTTTAAGTGCGGGGCGCCTTCGATGGTCATGGCGCCGCAGACGTGGATGTTGGCGGCATCGATCTCGCGCCGGGTAAAGCCGAGGTGCGCGAGCAGGTCGAAGCTCGGAGACGCGAGGTCTTCGGCGTCGACGCCGAGCTCGTCACGCAGAAATTCGGCGCCCAGCGTCCATTTGTTGAAGGCGAACTTGATGTCGAAGGCGGTCGGCAGCGCCTTTTCCACCTTCTCGATCGCCTCAGGCGTAAAGCCCTTGGCCTTGAGCGTGGTGTGGTTGATCGCCGGCGCCTGCGCCAGATCGCCGTGGCCGACCGCGTAGGCCACGATCTCGGCGATTTCGTTTTCGGCATAGCCGAGCACGCGCAGCGCTTCCGGCACGGCGCGGTTGATGATCTTGAAGTAGCCGCCGCCGGCAAGCTTCTTGAACTTCACCAGCGCGAAGTCGGGCTCGATGCCGGTGGTGTCGCAATCCATCACGAGCCCGATCGTGCCGGTCGGCGCGACCACGCTCGCCTGCGCATTGCGATAGCCGTGGGCTTCGCCGAGCGCGATGCGCGCGGTCCCAGGCGCGCTTGGCGTGTTCGGACAACGCCAGGTAATTGCGCGCGCCATTCGGTCAGCGCGGTGTGGTCGAGCGGCACCGGCGGCGTCGTGACCTGTTCGTAGCCGGTGCGTTCGCCGTAGGCCGCGCGGCGATGGTTGCGCATGACGCGCAGCATGGCGCCGCGGTTTTCGTCGTAGCGCGGGAAGGGGCCAAGCTCGCCGGCCATTTCGGCCGAGGTGGCGTAGCAGATGCCGGTCATGATTGCGGAGAGCGCCGCGCAGATGCCGCGGCCGGCTTCCGAGTCGTAGGGGATGCCCGACGACATCAGGAGGCCGCCGACATTGGCGTAGCCCAAGCCCAGCGTGCGGAAGTCATAGGAGCGCTGCGCGATCTCGCGCGAGGGGAACTGCGCCATCAGCACCGAGATTTCGAGCACGATGGTCCACAGCCGCACCGCGTGTTCGTAGCCCTCGACGTCGAACAGCTCCTTCGCCGACCCGCCGCCGGGGAGGGAGGCGGCGTGGAAGGCGAGCAGGTTCAACGAGGCGAGATTGCACGCGGTGTCGTCGAGGAACATGTATTCCGAGCACGGATTCGAGGCGACGATCGGGCCTGAAGCCGGGCAGGTGTGCCAGTCGTTGATGGTGGTGTGGAATTGCAGGCCGGGATCGGCGCTGGCCCAGGCGGCGTAGCCGATCTTCTCCCACAAATCGCGCGCCTTCACGGTCTTGGAAATCTTGCCCGGCTTGGTGCGCCAGAACAGATCCCAGTCGCGGTCGGCCTCGACGGCTTTGAGGAATTCGTCGGTCACCCGCACCGTATTGTTGGAATTCTGGCCGGAGACGGTGAGATAGGCCTCCGAATCCCAATCGGTGTCGTAGATCGGAAATTCGATGTCCTTGTAGCCTTGCTTGGCGAATTGAATGACGCGGCGGATGTAGTTGTCCGGCACGTGATTTTTGCGCGCCGCCTTGATCTCGCGGCGGAGCACCGGGTTTTTTTCCGGCGTAAAGCAGTCGTCGCCCGAGCCCTCGCAGTTCACGCACGCTTTGAGGATCGCGCGCAGGTGCCGCTGATTGATCTTGGAGCCGGTGACGAGGTTGGCGACTTTTTGCTCCTCGATCACCTTCCACTCGGTGAACGCCTCGATATCCGGATGATCGGCGTCGAGGATCACCATCTTGGCGGCGCGGCGCGTGGTGCCGCCCGACTTGATCGCGCCCGCGGCGCGGTCGCCGATTTTGAGAAAGCTCATCAGGCCCGACGACTTGCCGCCGCCGGAGAGCTTCTCGCCGGCGCCGCGCAGCTTGGAGAAATTCGTGCCGGTGCCGGAGCCGTATTTGAACAGCCGCGCCTCGCGCACCCACAGATCCATAATGCCGCCCTCGTTGACGAGGTCGTCGGCGATCGACTGGATGAAGCAGGCGTGCGGCTGCGGATGCTCGTAAGCGGTGGCGGATTGCGTGAGTTCGCCGGTCTTGAAGTCGACGTAGAAGTGCCCCTGGCTCGGGCCGTCAATGCCGTAGGCCCAGTGCAGCCCGGTGTTGAACCATTGCGGCGAATTCGGCGCCGCCATCTGCATCGCCAGCATGTAGCGGTGCTCGTCGAAGAAGGCTTGCGCGTCGGCCTCGGAGGTAAAGTAGCCGCCCTTCCAGCCCCAATAGGTCCAGGTGCCGGCGAGCCGGTCGAACACCTGCTTGCACGACGTTTCGCCGACGTAGCGTTCCTTCTCCGGCAGCTCCTTGAGCGCCGCCTCGTCGGCAACGCTCCGCCACAGCCAGGAGGGAATGGTTTCCTCCTCGACCTTCTTCAGCCGTGCGGGAACGCCGGCCTTGCGGAAATACTTCTGCGCCAGCACGTCGGAGGCGACTTGCGACCATTGCTCCGGCACTTCCACGTCGTCGGCGTGAAAGACGATGGAGCCGTCCGGATTGCGGATTTCGCTGACGGTCAGACGAAAAGCGATGTCCGCGTAAGGCGATTGTCCCTCTTTGGTGTAGCGCCGCTCGATCCGCATTCTCTGCCCCTTTAATTTCAAATCTGCTTTTTCACCGGCGTCATGCGGAAAGACCCGCTTAATATATGCCGCCGACGGTTTCCCGGCACGCGGAGGAACGCACTTTCCCCGCGTCCGGCTTGACCCCTGTTTCTGTCTGCCACCCCAACCCTGCCGGCTTAAGCCGGGCCTCGTTACGCAACTCCGGGCGCCCCGTTCGTCAGAGGCAAAACCGCCCATGCCTCGCGCCCACGCGGCGCGGAGCATTCCCGCAAACCCTTTTTGGAGAGCCCGGCCGACTTCGTTACCCGCGCGCCGAACTTGGGAAAGCTAGGCCAAGCCGGTCGCGCGCGTCAAGACTTAGTATGAAAATCTGAATCAACCACTAAATGTGGGGATAGCGGGGACGAATTGTGAGGGGGACGCGCAAGTATCGGATATTTGGGCAGGATTCGAAAGCGGCTCCGCTGAATAGCTCCGGCTTTTCCCGCCCGGAATGTCCAAAAGTCGACTTGGCTGGCGACGGTCCGAAGCTCGTCGGGACGGGAAAGCGAGGCCGCCGAAGAGTTCCGCGAAAGCGTCGTGTTCATGCATCTGTCACGCAACGACGCGCCTTTCTTCCTGATTCTGAGTGAAAGGATGCGGAAAATCGGCCCTTTTGCCGATCGGCAACCGCCGGACTCGCTCTAGCATATTGAATTGGAAAGCAAATCCGGCGCGCCGAGTTGCGTTCGCGCCGCCGCGCCTCGTGCCGGAGCTTCGCAACGTAGAACGCGAGGCGGTAGCGGCGTAGTGGCCAGCTTGGCCAGCAAAAATGTCCAAGTTGCGCCGCGCATTAACCTCAAAAGAATCCTGCTGTTTCATGATGCTGGCGTTTGCTTGACGCGACTGGAGCCGGACTCGATAACCTTGGTTAATGGTGAGGGGCGTGCTGTTGCAGCGTTTAGTCCGCGCAGGGCGTGTCGTTGCGTGTTCCGCCCTCATGGTGGCTTGCGCCCAAATTCACAACGACCCGATCAATCAGCCGCTGGTCGGCGGGCTGCAGCTGTCGGCCGAACTCGGCAGCCAGGTTGAGACCTATTACGACGACACCGTCGTCGCGCTGTCGTTCTCCGGCGGCGGCACCCGCGCCGCGGCGTTCTCTTACGGCGTGCTCACCGCGCTCGATGAGACCCCGCTTCCGGGCCACTCCACGTCGCTGCTCGACCGCGTCGACTTCGTCACCGGCGTGTCGGGCGGATCGGTGCTCGCGGCCTATTATGGGCTGAAGAAGCGCAAGGCCTTGACCGATTTCAAGCAGCGTTTCCTCCTGCGCAATGCGGAGGAGAACCTGAAAATGGATCTCAGCCTGCTGAATATCGCCAAAGGTTTGCAGGGCGGCATCAACGACCCAACTGTGTTTCCGCGCTGGCTTGACGACAATCTGTACGAGCACGCGACCTTCAAATCCTTGCTCACGCAGCGGCGGCCGTACGTTTGGATCAACGCCTCCGATATCTATAACCGGACCCCGTTCGTGTTTGGTCCGGTCCTGTTCAGGGCACTGTGCAGCGACATCACCACCTATCCGATTTCGATGGCGGTGGCGGCGTCGGCCGCCGTGCCCGTCGTCTTCGCTCCCGTGGTTATCGAAGGCTATGCGGGCCGTTGTCCGATCCCGTTGCCGGAATGGGTGGAGCGCGTGCGCCGTAATCAGGACGCGCCGCCGCTACTGAAGTTTTTTGCCGATGCGATGTACCGCTATCACTCCGGCGAAGTTCGCTACGTCAAGCTGCTCGACGGCGGCATGGTCGACAATTACGGGCTTGCCGGCTTCACCATCGCGCGTCTTGCCTCCGACACGCCTTACGGGCCGCTCGAGCCGGAAGAGGGCGTCAAATTGCGACGGCTGTTGTTTCTGGTCGCCGACGCCGGGCGCGCGCCGGCGGGTGACTGGGTGAAGACCGTGGAGGGGCCCTCCGGCGCCAATCTGATTACCGCCTCGTCCGATACCGCGACCGGATCCGGCGCCGTCGGCAGCTACTCGGCGTTCCAGGACACGATGGCGCAATGGCAGCAATCGTTGATCAACTGGCGCTGCAAGCTTTCGGCAGCCGAGCGGCGCCGTTACGGCGCGCCGGCCGGGTGGAATTGCCATGACGTCAAAATCTTCGTGGGACGCGTCGCCTTCGACCAATTCGACGAGGCGCGCGCGGCAAAACTCAACGCCATCGTGACGGATTTCAAGTTGCCGCCGGACCAGGTCGACATGCTGATCTCGGCCGGCCACGACGCGGTCAAAGGCAGCAACGTTTTCAACGCGTTCTTGAACTCAATGGGCGCGCCGGGGGCGCGGCCGCTGCGGGCGCGGGGCCGGCCGCTGGTGTCCTCGGCGCCGGGCCCGCAAGAGGCGCTGGCGCAATAAGGCCGCGCGCGGCAAGACCGCGGCGGGCTGTCAGGCTCAACAGGTGAGTTTCGATTTCCGCCACCGGATGCTTGGTCAGATCTTTGCCGACTTCGGCCACGATCAGCTTCTTCACGTCAGCGTGGAAGTCGCGGCGCAAATCGGCAAGCGTGCGCGGCGGCGCGACAACGACCAGCGCCGGTACATGGCGGCTGACGCACCAGCGCCTCCAGAGCGGACGCGACCCGCTGGGTGAAGCGGTGCTCTTCCAGATGATGCCAGTCGGTCTGTTCCACGCTGCTGCGGCGATGCGTTCCCGAACTCTCGGCGCCCCGCCCGGGCCGGTCGGTGCCTTGCTCATGGGTCGGCGGGTTCTCCTCGGCGAAGACCTGCTCGGTCTTCAAGTTGGGGAACTTCTCGTCGCCCTCATTGCGCAGGAACAAGGCCTTGCGGCCGTCGCCGACGAAAATGAAGGCGTCATGAGGTATGGCGAGTTTTTTCACGTTTCACTCCTGAGTGACAGCGACACGCATGGCGGTCGCTTAGGTGCATCATCAACGCCGCAGAAGCGGATTGAGGGCATTGATGCCGATCAAATCCAGTGCGCGGGCCGGGCGAAGCCGGTCGGCCGGTCTATTGTTCCGATTCGCGAATAAGGCGCTCGACGAACGCTTTGAGCGGCGGCAGGTCACGCGATGCGATCTCGGACACCAACTTCGGATCGACCCGATGATAGGCGTGGCGGAGCAGATTGCCGAAATCGACCATGCGTTTCCAGTCAATGCTTGTCTCCCGAGCCTTAATATTCTCCGGTAGGCGGTAGGAGGCTTCGCAGATGATCTCCAGGGCGCGTTCGACCGCCAGGCGCAACGGCAAATCCGCCGTGACATCCTCCGATCGTCTTACCGGCCAACATGGTCTCGATCGTCATCGATCGCGGTGAGAATGTGAGTTAACCGATCGGCGACCGTCGGAGGCATTTTCTCAGAACACCTCGATCACGTCGTCCGCGATCCGTTCGGCAACGCGGGGTTCCAGCCAGGCGCGCATGGTCGCCTGGGTCGGGATGCCGGTCGCAGCGGCGACCATCCGCTCGGCGTCGGCAAGGACACCGACGAGGCGAAGCCCTTCGGAATCCGGCTCCGGAGTCGACATCGATCAGGACGTCGAGGTCGCTGTCCTCGCGCGCGTCGCCGCGGGCGCGCGAACCGAAAATCGCAAGCCGTATCACCCCTTCGGCGCGCAGCGCCGGTGCAGTTTCCTTAAGCTTGGCGATGATCTCGTCGCGGGTCATGCAGCTAGACGCTAATTGTCGCCTGGCTCTCAGCATTCCTACCAATCGGCATGACAGCTCACTCCGCCGCCGCCTTGGTGTGGCCGAGCCGGCGGTTGAGCGCGTCCAGCAGTCCTTCGGCCGCTTCGGCGATCACCGTGCCGGGCGGGAAGATCGCCTCGGCGCCGGCGGTCTTCAGCGCATCGTAGTCCTGCGGCGGGACCACGCCGCCGACGACCACCATAATGTCCGGGCGGCCGTTGTTTTCGAGCTCAGCCTTCAGCTCCGGCACCAGCGTCAAATGCGCGCCGGCAAGCGATGAGATACCGAGAATGTGCACGTCGTTTTCGACCGCCTGACGCGCCGCTTCCGCCGGCGTAGCAAACAGCGGGCCGATATCGACGTCGAAACCGAGATCGGCAAACGCGGACGCAATCACCTTCTGGCCGCGATCGTGGCCGTCCTGGCCGATCTTGGCGACCAGGATGCGCGGGCGGCGGCCCTCGTTCTCCTCGAATTCAGCGACGCGCTTCTGTACCCGTTCGACGGCGTCGGTCATGCCGGCCTCCCGCCTGTAGACGCCGGAGATCGCCTTGATCTCCGCCCGGTGGCGCCCGAAAACCTGCTCGAGCGCCAACGATATCTCGCCGACGGTCGCTTTGGCCCGCGCCGCATCGATGGCAAGCGCCAACAGATTGCCGTTGCCGCCGGCGGCATTGCGGGTCAGCGCGGCGAGCGCTTCGGCGACGGCCTGCGGGTCGCGTTCGCGCTTTAATCGCGACAGCTTGTCGATCTGCAATTGCCGCACCGCGCCATTGTCGACCTTGAGGATTTCGATCTGCGCTTCGTCCTGCGGCCGGTATTTATTGACGCCGATCACCGCTTGCGCATCCGGAGTCGATGCGCGCCTGGGTGCGCGCGGCGGCTTCCTCGATGCGGAGCTTCGGCAGCGCCGCCTCGATGGCGCGGGTCATGCCGCCAAGCTCTTCGACTTCGCGGATATGCCCCCAGGCCTTCGTCGCGAGGTCATGGGTGAGGCGTTCGACGTAGAACGATCCGCCCCACGGATCGATCATCCGCGTCGTGCCGCTCTCGCGCTGCAGGACGATCTGGGTGTTGCGGGCAATGCGGGCGGAAAAGTCGGTCGGCAGCGCCAGCGCTTCGTCGAGCGCGTTGGTGTGCAGCGATTGGGTACCGCCTTGCGTTGCCGCCATCGCTTCAACACAGGTGCGGGCGACATTGTTGAACACGTCCTGCGCGGCCAGCGACCAGCCCGAGGTCTGGCAATGGGTGCGCAGCGACAGCGAACGGGCGTCCTTCGGATTGAACTCCTTCATCAGCTTCGCCCACAGCACGCGCGCGGCGCGAAGCTTCGCCACTTCCATGAAAGAAGTTCATTCCGATGCCGAAGAAGAACGACAGCCGCGGCGCGAACCGGTCGATGTCGAGCGAGGCCGCAAGGCCGGCGCGCGCGTATTCGACGCCGTCGGCAAGCGTATAAGCGAGCTCCAGATCTGCCGTCGCTCCGGCTTCCTGCATGTGGTAGCCGGAGATCGAGATCGAGTTGAATTTCGGCATGTGCGCCGAGGTGTAGGCAAAGATATCGGAGATGATGCGCAGCGACGGCTTCGGCGGATAGATGTAGGTGTTGCGCACCATGAATTCTTTGAGGATGTCGTTCTGGATCGTGCCCGCGAGTTTTTCCGGCGGCACGCCTTGTTCCTCAGCGGCGACGATGTAGAGCGCCATCACCGGCAGTACCGCGCCGTTCATGGTCATCGACACCGACATCTGGTCGAGCGGGATGCCGGCAAACAGCGTGCGCATATCGTAGATCGAGTTCGATGGCGACGCCGGCCATCCCGACATCGCCTGAGACGCGGGGATGGTCGCTGTCGTAACCGCGGTGGGTGGCAAGATCGAAGGCGATCGAGAGGCCCTTTTGCCCGGCAGCGAGATTGCGACGATAAAAGGCGTTGGAATCCTCGGCCGTGGAGAAGCCGGCATATTGCCGGATGGTCCACGGCTGGGTGACGTACATGGTCGGGTAGGGACCCCGCAGGAACGGCGCGATGCCCGGATAGGTGTCGAGGCCATCGAGACCCTTGAGGTCATCTGATCCATAAGTGCTCTTGACCGCGACGCCTTCAGGCGTCAGCCACGGTGCGCCCTGCGCCATCGGCGCGGCCGGTGCATCGGCGAAGTCGATCTGCGCGAAATTCGGGATACGGCTCATCGCTATCATCCGATCTCGATGCCGAGAATATCGTAGGCGGCGCGCAGTGTCGCCAGGGCGTCGCAACCCTCGTAAATGAATGATTGAACGCCGGCCGCCTTCAGCGCGGCTTCCTGCTCGCGCGGCCGGCCAGCCAGATAGATGTGCCGGGCGCCGGCGGCTTTAAGCGCCTGCGCTGCCGCGACGGCTTGCTTCTCGTAGACCTTGTCGGTCGAGCAGAGACAGACGAGTGAAGCGCCGGAGGTCTTAAACGCCGCCACAACGGCAGGGGCGTCGGCGCCGTCGCTATCGACCGCTTCGATGCCGCCAGCCTCGAAGAAATTCTTCGCAAAAGTCGAGCGCGCGGTGAATTCTGCCAGCGTGCCGAGATTGGCGAGCAAGATTTTTGGCCTGGTGCCGGTTTCGGCGAGCACACGGTCGGAGGCATCGCGCATCACTTCGAACGGCTCGGCAAGGCGGATCGGCTGCAGCCCGTCGGGGGATGGTTTGCGCGGCGGACGTCGGCAGATCGACCCGGGCATCGGCCTCGGTGAGGTTGGGAAATATGCTCACGCCAGTCAGCGCATCTTTTCGTCTTGCGGCGGCGGCGGCACGCTCGGCCCGCACCGCGCCGACCTTGCCCTGAATGAGGCCGGTTTCGAGCGCGACGGCAATTCCGCCTGCGGTTTCGATCTCACGGAATAGAGCCCATGCCGCCCGGCAAAGTTCATCGGTCAGATTTTCGACCGCACCGGAGCCCGCCGCCGGATCGGCGACTTTGTCGAGATGCGATTCTTCGCTGAGGAGGAGTTGGGTATTGCGCGCGATCCTCCGCGCGAACCGATCGGGCAGGCCGCGCGCGGCGGTAAACGGCAGCACCGTGATCGCGTCCGCGCCGCCGAGCGCGGCGGCAAACGTCGCGACGGTCGCGCGCAAAATGTTCACGTGGGGATCGCGCCGCGCCATCATGCGCCATGCCGTTTCGGCGGAGATAAAGCACGGCTCCGCCGCGAGCCCGCACGAGACCTCTACTCGCGCCCACACTTTTCGCAGCGCGCGGAATTTAGCGATGGTGAGAAACTGATCTGCGTCGGCCGACAACCGGAAGAAGATCATGCGCCGCGCCGCTTCAAGCGCAACGCCTTCAGCTTCGAGCGCGCGCAGATACGCCAGCGCGACCGAAACTGCGAAGGCCAATTCCTGCGCCTCGGACCCGCCGGAATTGTGAATCACGCGACCGTCGGCGGCGGCGAGCTTTCCCTGGAAACCGGCGCGAGCCAGGGCGGCGAGGCGGCGGGCAAAATGCGGCGCGTGCTCGTTCCACTGCCTCGTGGCGACGCCCGCGATTGCTTTTGCGCCGAGCGGATCGTGCCCAAGCCGAAGCTTCGTAGCCGGCGGAAGGAACGGGCGGCCTCGCGCCAGCATGGCGTCGATCACCGCCACGGCAGGCGCCGAGAGGTCGACTTCAATGCTGATGCCGGCATCGAAGTCGACGCCCTCAAGCGCTCGTTCGAGCGCCGACTCGGTTGCGGGCAGGCCGAAGCCGTGATCGCCGCGCGAACCGGCAAACACCAGCGTCAGACCGGTCGCACCGTTGCCGAGTTCCCGCAACGCGATCTCGTTGGCGATTGCCGGATCGGGATGGTCGATCCGTGACATTATCTCCCAGGTCGTCGCGCCGGGCCGGGCCGCGACCGGCCGTGCATTGGAGCGCCGCGCGGCGAGGGGTTCGATGGCGAGGCCATCGTAAGTATGGCTGACAAGGCGCTCGAACGGCGTTCCCTTGAGTACCGCGTCAACAAGCTTCCGCCATTCGTCGCGGGTCGCCGCAGGAAAATCGGCAGCGAACTGCAGGGGCTCTGGATCCGTCATAGCTCGCAAAATGCCACGGGAAGCCGGAACGGCCAACACAACATGATCCCGAAAAGCGGAAGTCGGCCTTCCAAAAAGATCACGCTTTTTCATATATCGGGTCGTGCAATTGGCATGCCGCGGCATTAATCGCCTAACGCGGCGGCAGCTTTTCGATGCCGCTGACATTCAGGCGTTCAAGCGCATCACGCACCCGAATGCCGGCGATTATCTGGTCTGGCGCAATTTCGGCGAGCGGCACGAGCACGAACGCGCGCTCAAACAGATGCGGATGCGGCAAAATCAAGTCGCGATCGATCAGCACCAGATCGTCATAGGTGAGAAGGTCGAGGTCGATCTTCCGGGGTCCCCAGCGCCGTTCGTGAGCCCGATTACGGCCGAGCTTGCGTTCGCACTCAACCGCGCGCGTCAGCAGATCGTGGGGGGCAAGCGTCGTCGTCACGGCGATGACGGCATTGACGAATGGCGGCTGGTCGGTGACGCCCCATGGCGGGGTTCGGTAATCGGACGAGCGCGCCGTCAACCGCACCGCCTCGCCGTCGCAGAACATCGCAATGGCCTGATCGAAGGTCGAGCGTACCTCACCCACATTGCCGCCAAGCGCGACGAAGGCCTCAGCCATGGCTACGGTCACTGTTACGATTTTGCCGGGTCCGCGTAACGATGACGCCAACGTCGTCAAAGGTCGCAGCGATCGGTGCGTGCGGCTTGCGCACGGTGACCCGGACGCCGCGGACTTGCGGATAGTGAACAAGCACTGCCTCGGCGACCGCGCCCGCGGCGGCCTCGACCAGGCGATAGCGGCGCGCGGAGAACGCCTCCGTCGCGGTCTTTACCAGCGCTTCATACGATACTGTCGCTTTGAGCTTGTCGGAGCGCGAAGCCTCGCCGAGATCGATGTCGAGGACGAGATCGAGTCCGAACGGTTGGCCGACCTTCGCTTCGTGCGGCATCACGCCGTGATAGGCGTGAATGATGAGCCCATTGACAAAGATCGCGTCGCTCATCGCGCGTTCCTGATGGCGTCGGCGACCGCGAGCGCCTGGACGGTCGATGCCACATCGTGCACGCGAACGATCGCCGCGCCGCGCTCGACGGCCAAAAGGACCGCAGCCAGCGAGCCGGCAAGCCGTTCCGATGGTTCGGACGGCGCAACCGAGTTGATGAAGCGCTTGCGTGAAGCCCCGATGAGTACCGGCAGACCGAAGTGGTGCCACGCGTCGAGCCGCGCGATGCAGGTCAATGATTGCTCCGGAGTTTTGCCGAAACCGATCCCGGGATCGAGCACGATCTGCTCACGGCGAATGCCGGCGCGCGCTGCTATGGCGAGCGAGCGTTGAAAGAACGAAGTGACGTCGGCGATGATGTCGATTGCGGGATCGGCGCTCTCGCGATTGTGCATGATGATGACCGGGGCACCGTGGTCCGCGACAATACCGGCCATGTCGGCATCACGCTGCAGGCCCCACACGTCGTTGACGATCGTCGCGCCGAGATCAAGGGCCCAGTCGGCAATGGGAGCTTTCAGCGTATCAATCGAGACCGGGACGCCGAGCGAAATCACGTCGGACAAAACCGGTGCCAGCCGTGCGCGCTCCTGTTCAAGGGAGATACGAACGGCGCCGCCATAGGGGCGCGTAGATTCGGCGCCGATATCGAGGATATCGGCGCCCTCAGTGGCCAGGCGACGAGCATGCGCCAACGCCGCCTGCGCATCGAAAAAACGGCCACCGTCGGAAAAAGAATCCGGAGTGATGTTAAGAACACCCATGACGAGCGGGCGCTTCTTGGCAAGGAGCCGCGACAGCGCGTTTTCGCCGGACGGGACGCCGGCACGTGGAAGGATCACTAGGATGCAATCTCGTCGCCATGCTGATGAGCGCGGGTAGCCGTTGCGAAGAAGCAGAACAACAGGGTTCCGTGAGGCTCGATAGCGTCTTTATTTTCGTTCTTCGCAATGACGCTTGTGGCCTTGGCGAGTCAAGCAAGGAAGGTGGGATGCTTGCACCGCATCAATAGCGGATGACCGGCGGCAGTTTTTTGGCGTTTTCGATCCAGCGCTTGACCATGGTCACCGATGGGAGAAGCTGGACCAGCTTGCGTTTGGTGTTGGCTTCCGACATTTGGTCGACGAGCTTCTGCGGGTTGCGGTACTTCAGCTCATTGACGGTCTTGACGCCGACCGCGCGCAACAATTCGGAATATTCCCAGCCAACGCCTTTAACGCGCATGCGGTCGGCCGCAGTCACCCAGTCCAGCACGTCTTTGTCGTCGATGCCGACCTTTTCCGCGATCTTGAGCCGCTGCTTTGGCGTCTTAGCCGAGCGCAATAGGCCGACGGTCGTGCGAATCCCCTCCGACTTGAGGATCGCGACCGTATCCGCCCCGATGCCCCGAATATCGGTGATGGGATAAGCCATCACTGCCTCCCCTTAACCCCGCCATAGCGCCGCCGCGTCCACGCGTACTCAAATAAACTGTGAGAGACCCGGAATGGCGCCGACAATCTGGCCCACCTCGTCCTCGCCGACTTTCTCGCGGGCGAAAGCGATGAACTGCCGGGTGACGTCTTGCACCTGACCCATGCTCAACCCCGCTCCCATCATGCGCATACCTGCACCCATCACGCCGCCCATGCCACCGCCGCCTTCGGCTGCAGCTTTTTGCATCAGGGCTTCGGCTCCGGGGAGCTTTGCCAAGAGCGACTGCATTTTGTCGGCAGGTCCTTCCTTGGCCAGGAAGTCGAGAATGATGCCAACAGCCGTTTCGGCGGCGTCCCGATCGACGCCGGTATCGGCGACGAGACGCCCGATCAACTCGTCCATGTACCCTCGCCAGCCCGCATTTCGTCGCGTTCTTGCCATAATGTACATTCGCATGCGGCATGACAAGCATGAGTTCGGCGGATCACGCGTTCGTCTCGTGCGGTAGAAATAATTTTCGCGGCGCACTATAAAATTTGCGGGTGCCGGCGGTTGGTGGCGCCGGCGTGCGCAAAAGAGAAAACCGTGACGAAGTCGAACTATGTTGGCAAAGGCGCGGTGACCAACCCAATGACAGTACGCGAATCTCTTCCGGCGGTGCTCGATCGCATCGACCGCGATCTGGATGCGAGCCTCGATCGCTTGTTCGCGCTGTTGCGCATCCAGTCGGTGTCAACCGATCCGGCATTTGCGGCGCACTGTCGCACCGCAGCACAATACGTCGCGACCGACCTGCGCAGCCTCGGCTTGGCAACGAGCGTCCGTCCGACCGAGGGCCATCCCGTCGTCATCGGCAAAACTCCTGCGGACCAAACCGGCAACGGCCAAGCGCACGGCAAGGCGCCGCGCGTCCTGTTCTATGGCCATTATGATGTGCAGCCGGTCGATCCGCTGGATCAGTGGCAAACGCCGCCATTTGAGCCCCGTATCGAAACACTCGACGGCGGACGGAAGATCATCGTCGCCCGCGGCGCCTGCGACGACAAGGGGCAGGCCATGACCTTCATCGAGGCTTGCCGCGCGTTCAAGCACGTGACCGGCAAGCTTCCGCTCGATATTACCATGATGATCGAAGGCGAAGAGGAGTGCGGCTCAAAACACCTGTTCGGCTTCGTGCGCGATAATGCCGCGGAGTTCAAACGCGATCTTGCTCTGGTATGCGACACCGGCATGTGGGATGCGCAGACCCCCTCGATCACGACCTCGCTGCGCGGTCTGGTGTACGAAGAAGTCAGACTAACGTGCGCCGACCGCGACCTGCATTCCGGCCTGTTCGGCGGCGCCGCACGCAATCCGATCCATGTGCTGGCCGATATCCTGTCGGCAATGCACAAGCCGGACGGCTCGGTTGCGATTCCCGGCTTCTATGACGGCGTTCACGATTTGCCGCCCGACATCAAAGCCGACCTCAAGGGACTTGATCTGACAGCGGAAAAGTTTCTCGGACCGATTGGGCTGAAGATTCCGGCCGGCGAAACGGACCGCATGCTGATCGAGCAGATTTCCACGCGGCCGACGGCTGAAGTCAACGGCATCATCGGCGGTTACACCGGGGAAGGTGCCAAGACCGTTATTCCCGGCAAGGCGATGGCTAAAGTCTCATTTCGGCTGGTCGGCGCGCAGGATCCGGATAAGATCCGCAGCGCCTTTCGCGAATTCGTCCGCGCCCGCGTGCCATCAGATTGCTCGGTCGAATTCGGCAACTTCACCAGCGCGCCGGCGTTCGACGTGGCGTTTGACAATCCGGCGCTCGCCAAGGCGCGTGCCGCACTGGCGGAGGAGTGGGGTAAGAAGGCGGTGACGGTCGGCGCCGGCGGCTCGATCCCCATCGTCGGCGACTTCAAGACCGTGCTCGGTATGGACACGTTGATGGTCGGCTTCGCGCTCGACGATGATCGGGTGCACTCGCCGAACGAGAAGTACGATCTGCGGTGCTTCCACAAGGGGATTCGCAGTTGGGCGCGCATTTTGGCGGCGCTGGCGAGTTGAGGGAGGAACTCATGAGGCTCGCAGTTCTTGCGATCGCCGCGTGTGCGGCGACGCTCGGCCCGCTGCCGGCCGCGGCCGCGGGCGTCGATCGGCTCTATATCCTCTATTGCGGTGAGGCCGTCGGTCCCGATCAGTCGCGCTGGTCGCCCGGCGTCAATGTCGGCGTGCCGCTCGCCCTGTCCGACAACTGTTATCTCATCCACCATGCGCAGGGCTGGTTTCTGTGGGACACCGGTCTTCCCGATGCACTCGCCGCGATACCGGGAGGCATCAAGGGTAGCAATGGCGGATTGGACGTGAAGCGCACCAAGACGCTTGCCGCGCAGCTCCAGGAGCTCGGCGTCAAGCCCGCCGACATCAAGGCGATGGCGATCTCGCATACGCATCCCGATCACATCGGCAACGTGGAAGAATTTCCGCAGACCATGCTTTACGTACAGAAGGCCGAATATGATTGGCCGGGCGCCAACGGTGCGCCGCGTTTCAACCCTAATCATCCGGTGACCAAACTCGAAGGCGATCGCGATGTGTTCGGCGACGGCTCGATTGTGATCATTTCGACGCCGGGGCACACGCCCGGTCATCAATCTTTACTGGTGCGGCTGCCGAAAACCGGCGCCGTCGTTCTTTCGGGCGACGCCGTTCATTTCAAGGACAATTGGGATCACCGCCGGGTGCCGTCGATGAACACCAGCAAGGAACAGACGCTCGCCTCGATGCAGCGCATCGCCGATATCCTGGCGAAAGAACACGCGCAGCTTTGGATCAATCACGATAAGCCGCAAAGCGACGGGCAGAAGAAGTCGCCGGAGTTCTACGACTAGGCGTTTATCGTTTTGCTTTTCATGCCGCCGCGGTTTTGATCAAAAATATCCGATTGGGGTTTAGTCTGTCGCCTCGGTGATGGTGCGCGGACTGACGAAGCGCTCCAGCCGACCGGAATTGACATGCAGCCGCGACCAGTCATTGAATGGGAAATCAATGATGACGAGGCCGCATGTCGGCAACTTCTCATTGATGCGCTCGCGCGCTTCGACCTCGCCCGAGGCAATCAGTTCCACCGCAAGATCGTGTAAGCCCGGATTGTGACCGACGACAACGAGCGATCGCGCCTTTGTGGTCTCGCGGATCAGGTCAATCAGCGTCTCGGGAACTGCGTTATAGATGCGCTCGTCCTGTTCAACCCGCGTTGAACCGTCGGGCAACACAGCGGCGACCAGCGCCCAGGTCTCGGCAGCCCGCGTTGCCGGCGAGACCAGCGCGAGATCAGGGATGAACTGATGGCGAACCAAGTAAGCCCCGATGATTGGCGCGTCGGTTCGGCCGCGCGCCATAAGTTTACGATCACGGTCGCGCTCTCCCGCCGTGGCGCGTTCGGTCTTGGCATGACGTAGCAGCAGCAAACGACGCATGTCAGCAGCTCTGTGTCAGTAGTCGCATACCGGACGGAAAGTCCGACAAATTTAGTGCGCTTCGAAGTTCCCCCGCGTCTCGGCGAAACTTGAAATACGGCAGGCTAGTGCGATGAATATGAACTTCCTATAGTGTCCGCGCCAACGCACAGAAATTTTGTATCCCGCACGATGTGAACAGGTTGCATCGCCATATCGTTACGGCGCTCAAAATGCAGTGATGGACGAAGCCGATACCACCGCTGCCTATGGCGGAACCTGGTACGCCACGACCAAAGTGGACGCGCCATTACGGCCGCCGCTTCATCTCGACCTCGACGTCGATATCTGCGTGATCGGCGGCGGCCTTGCCGGCTTGACCGTTGCGCGCGAACTGGCCCGCGATGGGCGCTCTGTCGCGCTCATCGAAGCAGGCCGCATCGCGGCCGCCGCGTCGGGACGCAGCACCGGCTTCGTGCTTCCAGGCTTCGCCGCGGCACCCGAGAGCATCGTAAGCCGCGTCGGGTTTGAACAGGCCAAGGACCTCTGGAGTTTTTCGCAGAGCGGACTCGAATACGTTCGCAACGCGATCCGCGACGACGCCATGCCGGGAGTCGCTCTCCAGGATGGGTGGCTCTGCGTCTCCAAGACCGAGAACGGTGACGCGTTCACGCGGCAAGTTGGCCTCATCGGCGAATTTGGCGGCGAGGTCGAGGGGTGGCCGATCGAACGCGTGCGCGCGGTGTTGCATAGTGAGCGTTACTTTCATGCCATCCACTTTCCGCAGGCATTCCATATCCATCCGCTGAACTATGCACTGGGCTTGGCCGCTGCCGCCGAACGCGCTGGCGCACGCATCTTTGAACAAACTCCGGCGCTGTCCATTGATCCGGCGGGCGTCCGTAAGCGCATCGTTACCCCGGCCGCGCGGTTGCGTGCCCATCATGTGGTGCTGTGCGGGAATGTGCAGCTCGCGACGCTGCTGCCAAAGATCGCATCCGCGCTCATTCCCATCACGACTTACGTCATCACCACCGCTCCACTCGGGCCGCGTCTTGCGGAAGCGATCAGCTATCGCGGTGCCGTCAGCGATAGCGAACTCGCCGACAATCATTACCGTGTGGTCGACGGGGAGCGGCTGATGTGGTCGGGCCGGGTTACGATGTGGCCGCGCGATCCAAACCGGTACCGGCGCGCACTAACCACCGACATCAAGAAAACCTACCCTCAGCTCGGCGAGATCGCTGTCGATTACGCATGGTCGGGCACGTTGGGTAACTCAATCCATCGCATGCCGCAGATCGGGGAGCTGGCGCCCGGACTGTGGCTGGCGAGCGGTTTTGGCGGTCATGGTCTTAATACCACGGCGACGGCCGGTATCCTCATCGCCCGCGCTATCGCGGACGGCGATCAAACTTGGCGGCAATTCACGCCATTTGAACTGGTTTGGGCAGGCGGGATTTTCGGGCGCGCGACGGCGCAAATGTATTATTGGGTGAGGCGAGCGCGTGACGCCATGGCCGAGCGCCGAAGCCGCGCAGCCGAGATGGCACGCCGACGTGCGCGCGACGCCGCAGCTGCTGGCGCTGTGATCGGGCAGCGATCCGCGGCCGATTTCGGGCTCTATCGTACCATCGGCCGCCGATATCCAGACACAAGCCTGACGCGGATCTGACGGGGCAGGATGTCGCTGCAAATCGCCCGCGCCGTCGCAAGCGCCGCCAGGGAGCCAAAGCGTGAACAAGAATGCCACACTCGGCTTATTTATTCTTTGGAAACCCTTTGCCCTAGTCGCGCGTGAATTTAATTTGCTCTACACTGAGTCATCGGCTTCGTAGCGCGCGGGGCGGAGCGGGGGCGCACCAGAATGGCATTAAGCGGGTGGCGTTTTGCCGTTACGGTGCTTCTCCTTTCGATTCCCGGCGTTGCCGTTGCAGCAGATCTACCGCTGCCAGCGCCGGCATCGGCTCCCTCAGCATATGCAACGCCAGTACCCGACTGGCTCATCACCATAGGTGGCGAAGGCCGGGCGATTCCGGCTTGGCCGGGTGCTCCGACGAATAAATTTCAGTTTATCGGCGTCCCACTTTTCGCACTCCAAAAACCGGGCGATCCGCCGTTCTTTTTCGGCGCCCGCGACGGTTTCGGGGTGCCGATTTTCGATTTTGGCTCATTGCAGATCGGCCCTGTCGGCAAAATCAATTGGCCGCGCTATTCCTCATCCTACACCCAGCTCAACGGCCTCGGCGATGTGGGTTGGGCACTCCAGCTTGGCGGCTACGCCCAATACTGGGCGACGCCGTGGTTGCGCTTACGCGGCGAAATTCGCCAAGGGATCGGCGCTGAAACCGGCGTCATCGGCGATCTGTTTGCGGACGTGGTCGTCCCGATCGGGCAATTCCGGCTCTCGGCCGGACCGCGCATGACGCTGCAGTCAAGTGCTGCGGTGTCGCCCTATTTCAGCATCACGCCGGGCCAGTCGGCCAGTTCTACTGTTTCGGGTCTTCCGGCGCTGCCGGTCTACAATGCGACCGGCGGGTTTTACTCCTACGGTGCCGGCGGACAGATCGAATATTTCTGGAACCGGCAATGGTCGACCCACGCGCTTGTAGAATACGAACGGATCAGCGGCTCTGCCGCCGATTTTCCGCTTGTAACCATGCGCGGTTCGCCGAACCAATTCACCATTGGGGTTGGCGTCACCTATACGTTCGCCATGCACCCATTGTTCAACCTGCACTCGCTGTGGTGAGCGGTTCTCCGCGGCTCAGCGGCTCTCGCGTCTCGCCATAAACGCCAGCCGCTCGAACAGATGGACGTCCTGCTCGTTTTTGAGCAGCGCACCATGCAGCGGCGGGATCAGCTTCTTCGGATCGCGCTCGCGCAATGTTTCCACTGAAACATCCTCGACCATCAGCAGTTTGAGCCAGTCAAGTAATTCGGAAGTCGAAGGCTTCTTCTTCATGCCCGGCACCCCCGCATTGCCTATAACGGAGAATAGAACTGTCGCTCTTGGCCGGTGGCGACCGGCGGCATAGAATCCTAAAGGCGAATATCCTGACCTGACTGTCACGTCGATTTGGGTTCGATCTCGTCGGCTGCCTCGCGCGCCTTAATGAGGGCGGCACACCAGTGTTCGGTTGTGAGGTCTGTGCTCGGATGGCGCTCCGAGACGCCCAAAGTGGGCTTTGGGACTCGCAAGGCCCACGCGATCGCTATTCTTACTGGAATTTGTTGAAATTAACTTGCGTGCAAATTTGCATTGCTTAGCTTTCGTTGGCGGCTGGGTACAAAGTGAGAAGAAATACTATGTTCGCACAACTAACGTCCGCGAAAGAACTTGAGGCGCTTATGATGAGTGAAGCGCGCAAAAGCGACAAACTTCCCACCAAGCTAACCGGCATCTCAGTGCTTCCGTTTGGTCATCGCGGCGATTGGAGAGTTTCTTCCTCTTGGTCCGGCGCGGGAGCATCTGAGGATTGCCGGAATGAACTCACGGCAATAGAGATCCGTCTCAAAGAACGAGGATTTCGGCCTAAAAGCGTAGTCGGCCCGGACCGCCATCCGAGCCGATCAAACTGAATCGCTGTGCCTCCGCGCGCGTTCTTTTACGCGCAACGGAGGCGCTTGTTGATCATGAATGACCAACCGGGCGATCTGTGGCGGGTTCATTTGTCAGGCGATCAGCAATTGCTTGTGACATATGAACCGGGAACTGAAATACGAATGGAATCCCCATCGTCGTTATCAGTTCTATTGCCATCATCTCGCCCAGGAGAGTTTTCTGGAAGCGAATCTCTCTTAATTCCTGCGCAGGAATTGAAACAACCTCTCCGTTTGCAATCATTCCAGTCCGCAACATATCGAGAGCCGCCCCCAGAGTAGATGCGATTTGAATTGCCATGCTGTAATTGGCAACGCCGAAAAATGTTTCTCGCTCTCGTTCCTCAAGCGGTCAAAATAAATCGAATGTCTTTGGTATTTTCGTTGGGTATCGCTGTCGGGATGCCGGTTATTCGTAACGGAGTTTCGAGATGGAGTTCTTCCATGGGATCGCTCCTAGTTTGGCTTGGCAGCTTCTAGGATAGCGACGGGAGGGGCCGGGCGCACCGCCCGGCCCCCTTTCGTAGCCCTGAAGAGCAGGGCTTTCTTTAGCGGAAAGAACGGCGACGACCGAAGCCGAACACAAGCACAAAATGCCAGCGCCAGACCCGGCCGAATGCTGCGATGCACATAGCGGCCTCCTAGGTTCGACGCTCCCGGCTGGTTTCGCTTCTTACGGGCTGGCTACCGTCGCTGGCTCGGGTTTCTCGGTCTTTCGGCAATTGGCGTTGGGGAGCTTCAAGCGCCGCAAAGGAATTAATGGCGCTGGCAGCCAATTCAAGCGCCACAAAGAATGTACTGCTAGCGTCCGCGTTGCCATTTTTGCGCCCTAATGGAATCGGAGACTCTGAACCTGCATAGTTCTGGTGCACAGGAATTATGACGTTCGGTTGAGTATGCGTTAGGCCAAACATCCGATCGGGAAAGGAGAAAACCGATGCCACCATGACGAGAATGATCCTACATCTGATCATTGCCATAACTTACCTACTCTTGGCGCTGATCGACGGGTAAATTTGAGTATCTGAAACTAATTGAATGCGAAAAAACGGATTAGTCGCCAGACGTGGCGACGTGTGGCAAAAATGAGGAGCCCCAGACCGGGGCTTCTTCGTTTTTGATCTGCTTTAATACAGTAGTATGCGAACCCTACACGCCGCTTCGAAGCGGCATTGCGTGGCGCCTTAGCGACGCAATAAAGTGCCGTTGCACATCGTCTTCGCTGTATTGTTCGTTTTTATGGTTCATGCGGCCCTCATAGCATGGCTTTGACTTACCCACTCGATGGCGCTTTTCAGCGGGTCAGAAGGGCAGAAGAACACCTTAGTGAGCTTGCCGCTCCTTTGCACGCTTTTCGGAAGCGCTATCTTAAGATGACCCATATCACCTTCGATCCTGATCCGCCTTATCACGCTCGCGCGAGGCATCCTAGAATTTGGAATCCGCCTCCTATAATCAGCATCATCGTTGGTGAGATTTGCTATAATTTGCGCTCGGCTTTGGACTACCTGATCTTTGAGCTTGCCCGACACGAACTCTGGGCGAAAATCAAGAGAATACCCAATTTCCTATCGACGATACGCCACGAAAATTCACGCGGAGCAAAGAGTTGCGATTGCGTGGCGTCAATGCCGTGCATGTGGCAGCGATTGAGCGGCTGCAACCGTATCGTGGATGTAATTGGATTAAATCTCTTCGCACTCTTTCTAATCCTGACAAGCACCGAACACTGACACCGCAAGGTGCCTCTATCCATCTCGAAATTGTTCAGCCGGGACACGTTTTTCACGGCGCCTACGCGGCAAGCCTGAAACGTGAGGCAGAAAGGCCGGACGGCCGCAAAGTGAAGGTGAAGCTCGGCACGGCCCTTCAGATACTCATTCCGCTCGCTTACCAAGGCCCTACCCCGATTGGTTGGCCTATCGAAGAAGCGATGGAAAAGCTAATCCCTGAAGTGCGAAATGTGCTTGAGGCGTTTAAGCCTGACTTCAAGTGAACACTGTGCCACAGGGCCAAGCAGCCGCTTCATTTTCTAGTGCCTCGTTGCGGCAGATTACCGTATACAGCGACTCAACGCTGTTCGCGGCGTGTCATGAAGGCCAGTCTCTCAAAGAGATGCACGTCCTGTTCGTTCTTGATCAGCGCGCCATGAAGCGGCGGGATGAGTTTTTTGGGATCGCGCTCGCGCAATGTTTCCACCGAAACATCCTCGACCATCAGCAGTTTGAGCCAGTCAAGTAATTCGGAAGTCGAAGGCTTCTTCTTCATGCCCGGCACGTCGCGGATCTCGTAAAACAGCCGCAGTGCCTCCGCCACCAGCCGATGCTTGATGCCGGGGAAATGCACCTCGATGATAGCGCGCATTGTATCGGCATCGGGAAAACGGATGTAGTGAAAGAAACAGCGCCGCAGAAACGCGTCCGGCAATTCCTTCTCGTTGTTTGAGGTGATGACGACAATCGGTCGCCGCCGGGCGTGGATGGTTTCTCCGGTCTCGTAGACGAAGAACTCCATGCGATCGAGTTCCTGCAGCAGGTCGTTCGGGAACTCGATGTCGGCCTTGTCAATCTCATCGATCAGCAGCACCGGGCGCTCGTCGGCGACAAATGCCTCCCATAGTTTGCCGCGTTTGATGTAGTTGCGGATGTCTTTGACGCGCGCGTCGCCGAGCTGGCTGTCGCGCAGCCGCGTCACCGCGTCATATTCGTAGAGACCCTGCTGTGCCTTGGTAGTCGACTTGATGTGCCACTCGATGAGCGGTGCGCCGAGCGCCTTGGCGATCTCGATCGCCAGCACGGTCTTACCGGTGCCCGGCTCGCCTTTGACGAGGAGCGGCCGCTCCAGCGCGATCGCGGCGTTGACCGCGACTTTAAGATCGTCGGTGGCGACGTAGGCATTTGTACCTTCGAAACGCATGCGGATCCCGCTGTAATTTTAGTGGTGCAGCACAATCGTGCTCACCGTCGCATTAAGCACGGCGGACTTGTTGCTCACAAGGCGCCGCGGCGGCTTCGCGGGCGCAAAACCGTTCGCTGCCCGGCAATTTCTGCCTGCTGCCCCCGGCATATCCGTACCAGGTCAAATTACGCCTCAGCCGTAAGTATCTGGCATTGTGGGATAAATTCCATGGCATAGAGCTTGCTGGGGGCTGCCGTGCGTGGTGGATGGCCAGTCATGCCCCATCGCTGTTCGGGTTGAGGATCGAGTGGAGACGCAGTCATGGGTATCTTCGACGCATTGACCACCTCTGTGGCGGGTCTGCAGGCGCAGTCGTTTGCGCTCCAAAATATCTCTGGCAACATCGCCAACTCGCAGACCACCGGCTACAAAGAGACCAACACCAGTTTCGAGGATTTGATTTCAGCCGCCGCGTGGCGCAGACGAACGCCGACGGCGTTATTGCAAATTCGGTCGCCACCAACTCGGTGCAAGGGACCATTCAAAGTACCCAAGTCTCGACCGACATGGCGATCAACGGTAACGGCTATTTCGTGGTGGCCCAGCCAACCGGGTCCGCTGACAATCAGCCGGTGTTCAGCGGCGTGAGCGACTACACCCGCGCAGGCGATTTCCAGCTCAACTCTGGCGGATATCTGGTCAACGGCGCCGGCTATTATCTGATGGGTATTCCGATCGACGCCGCGACTGGAAATCCGGTCGGCAGTTCGCCTCAGGTTCTACAATTCAACAACGACTTTATACCCGCGCAGGCAACTACGGCGATCCAGTACCAGGCCAATCTGCCAAGCACGCCGAGCCTCGGGACTGATCGTTGGGACCGATTTCGAAGCAAATCCGCTCGCCGGCGCTCCGGCCGCGGCAGTGGTAACGGGCACTGGCGCCACCTTGCAGCCGGATGCCATTGCGAAGCTCACGGGAAACGTCAGTCTCACGGGCGCAACCACGCTGTCGTCGCTGGGCATTGGTTCAGGCGACCAAATAACGATCAACGACGGAACCAACGCGCCGACGACCTACACCGTACCGGCAGGGCCGCCCGCTCCGACGGTTAATGATCTGATCACCGCCATCAACAATGCGCACACCGGCAATACGTTGGACGTTACCGCGGCACTGAACGGCGGTGGCGATCTGGTTCTCAGCGGCACGAACGGGACGGCCTCGGTTACGGTCACCGCAACCGGCAGCGATGCCACCGACCTTGGATTTCCAGCCGGGGCGAACGCGGCCGAGCCGACCAACCTGCTGACGCAAGGCGCGGTGTCGCAGGGCGATACGATGACCATCACTGTCGGGAACGGCGCGCCGCAGATCATCACCTTCGGTACCGGGGCCAATCAGGTTGCGACGCTCGCCCAGTTGCAAGCGGCTATCACAGGTCTCAGCGGCGTCACAGGAACAGTGAACACCTCCAATGGCGATGTCAGGTTGACGTCCAACAGCCAGATCGTGCTCGACAGCACACCGACCGCGCTGTTGTCGGAGTTCGGCATCCAGAACGATGCAGCCTATCCGGCTAACGATACCGTGATCGCCAACGACGAAACGACTTTTACCAACCAGTCGGTCGATGGTGGCTCGATCACCGCCTATGACACGCTCGGAAATCCGGTGAATGTCCAATTCCGCTGGGCCGAGACCAGCGCCGGTTCGTGGCAGCTGTTCTATCAGAGCAATTCCAACGCAACCGGAACCGAAGCGGCGTGGCAAAACGTCGGCACCGTGTTCAACTTCAATTCGAGCGGCCAGTTGCAACCGCCGATTTCCAGCGTGACGCTGCAAAATCTCACCGTGAACGGCGACTCGCTCGGCAACGTCGCACTCAATTTCGGCTCCGGTCTGACGCAGTTCGCCAACACCAGCGGTACGACGCAGGTAAGCCAGCTGCAACAAAATGGTTTCGCCTCCGGCGAACTTGAAATCGGTTGCGGTCGACAGCCAGAACCAAATCACCGGCACATTCTCAAACGGGCAAACCATTCCGTTGGCGCAGATCACGCTGGCAACGTTCAATGGTCAGGACGCCTTGCAGCCGCTTAACGGTGAAGCTTACGCCCAAACGGCCGATTCCGGCCCGCCGCTCCTTAACGCCACCGGCACAGTGGTCGGCAGTTCGCTCGAAGCCTCAAACGTCGACATCGCGACCCAGTTCAGCCAGCTGATCGTCGCGCAGCAGGCTTATTCAGCCAACGCCAAGGTCATGCAGACCGCCGATCAGATGATTCAGGCCCTGCTGCAGGTCATCCAGTGAGGATGAGCGGCGCCCGGCGCAATTGATAGGCTCCTTGGAGAGCTAGCGAAATGGGTCTTTCCCAGGCGTTATCCGCCGCCCTGGCCGGCGTGAACGTCACCCAGCAAAGCCTGTCGGTGATCGCCGGAAACGTGGCGAACGCCAACACGCCCGGCTACGTCGACGAAAGTGTCGACCAGAATGAGCTGGTAGTTGCCGGGCAGCCCGGAGCGAGCGTCGATACCACCGGGATCAATCGCGACCTCAACACCTTGTTGCAGAGTCAATTGTGGACCGAAACCTCCGGCGACTCGTACGCGAGTACGACCTCGCAGCTTTATCAGCAGCTTCAGCAGATTTACGGCACTCCGGGCTCTTCGACTTCGTTTGATGCCATCTACAACAATTTCACCACCGCCCTGCAGTCGCTGGCGACGAATCCCAGCTCGACTTCGCAACAGTCCGCCGTGATCGGCAGCGCTCAAGAGCTGGCGCAAAATCTCAATTCAATGACCACCACCGTCCAGCAGCTGCGCACGGAGGCGGAGCAGGGCATCGCCAACGGCGTGCAAACGGCGAACAATGCGCTGCAACAGATCGCCCAGATCAATCTGCAGCTTGAGGGAGCCAGCCCCACTGACGGCACCACGGCAACGCTCGAGGACCAACGCGACCAGGATGTTACTCAGCTAAGCCAGCTGATGAATGTCAACGTGGTGCAGAATCCGAACAATCAGATTTCAGTCTTCACGGGAACAGGGCAGCAGCTCGTGGCCGGTCCGCAGGCCTCGCAGCTGCAATTTAGCAATGTGGGAAGCCTCACCGCCACCGCTTTATGGAGTGCGAATCCGAGCGAGGACGGAGCTGGTACGGTCACACTCGTTTCGCCCAGCGGCGCTACGACCGACCTGATCGCGACCAACGCGCTGCAGTCCGGTCAGCTTGGAGCCTATGTGCAGATGCGCGACAGCATTCTGCCCCAGGCGCAGACCCAGCTCGACGAACTCGCCAACCAGATGTCCCAGGCGCTGTCGAATCAAACGACAAACGGGACTGCGGTCACCGTCGGCTCTCAGTCCGGCTTCAACGTCGACGTCGGCTCGGTGTTGCCGGGCAATAGCGTCCAGCTCACCTATACGGATGGCAGCAATACCCAGCACACGATCACCATCGTTTCTCTCGGCGCCGGCGGCACGCTGCCGCCGCAGGACACGCCCTCCAATCCGAACAATCAGGTTATCGGCATCGACTTCTCGGGCGGCATGGCTTCGGTGGTGTCTCAGCTTAACGCTGCACTTGGGGCGAACCTGCAATTTTCCAATCCATCCGGCACCCTGCTGCAGGTGATCAACAAAAACGGCAGCAGTAACGTCGTCAACTCCCTCTCTGCCACATCGACCGTCACCTCGCTGACCAGCGGCAGCCCGCAGCTGCCGCTGTTCACCGACGGAAACGGGAACCAGCCAATTACCGGCGCGAGCAACGCCAGCGGCCTGCAAACGACGGGCCTCGCGGGACGCATCGAAGTCAATCCCGCGCTGGTCGCGTCGCCGTCGAGTCTGGTTGCCTACGCCGCCAATACCACCAGCGGTGACACGACCCGGCCAGATTTTTTGGTCAATCAAATGACCGCCGCTTCGCTGCCCTTTTCTCCGGCCACCGGTATCGGCACCCAGAGCACGCCATTCACCGGCACGCTGACCGACTACATGAGCCAGATCGTCAGCCAGCAAAGTCAGGCGGCGAACGCGGCGACCAATCTGCAGCAGGGCCAGGACACGGTCCTGAGCGCCTTGCAACAGCGTTTTAACGACAGTTCCGGGGTCAACATCGATACTGAAATGTCAAATCTGATTGCCTTGCAGAACGCCTACGGCGCCAACGCGCGGGTGATGACGACAATCCAGCAGATGATGGCGACGTTGCTGACGGTGGTGCAATAATGAGTATTACCGGGCCTGGATCGATCACTGCCGCTAACCTGCTGGCGCAGAACAACATGAGCAATCAGCTCAATACGCTCAGTCAGGAGCTCGGCACCGGCCAGGCCGCCACCACCTATTCGGGGCTTCAGTCGCAAGCGGGTCTGGCGCTGCAGCTAAGCGCGCAGCTTGCCGATATCAGCGGCTACAGCAGCACCGCCACTACCGTTGGCACCACGCTGACCCTTGCCCAATCGGTGCTGACGCAGCTCGGCAGCTCCAGCAGCGCGGTTCAACAATCGCTGCTACAGAGTTCGGCTTTTTCGCTCGACAATACCGGGCAGACAACGGCGCAAGTATCCGCCGCGGGCCAGCTCGATCAGATTCTCGCGGCGCTGAATACGCAGGCGGGCGACAATTACATGTTTTCCGGCAGCGCCCTGAACCAGCCTTCAGTGGCGAGCGCCAGCGACATTCTCAATGGCAACGGTGCGCAGGCCGGCTTGACGCAGGTCATTGCCCAGCGCCTGCAGGCCGATCTGGGCAACGGGCTCGGCCGTCTGGTCATCCCGGCGTCGGCGGGAGCGGTGCTGTCCATCGGCGAGGACGTCGCGGGCTCGCCGTTCGGCTTCAAGCTCGCCAGCGTGAACTCCTCGCTGACCGGAGCAAGCGTCACCGGCCCCTCCGCTCCGCCGGCCACCTATTCGATCAATCTCGGACCGACCAATCCCAATCCGGGGGATTCAATCCAGTTCAACCTCACTCTTCCCGATGGATCGAGCCAAAGCATCGCATTGCAGGCCGTCGCGAACGGCACAGCGCAAGTCAACAGCTCTTATTCGGTAGCCGCTGCGGTCGGCGGCACTGGCGCCAACCCGATCGTGCCTTCGACGCAGTCGACGGTCGAAGTCGACGCGACCGCGTTGGGTCAGCTGCAGCAGGGCGACACACTGACCTTCAAGCTCGGCAGCGGCGCCACCGTCACCGCGACATACGACACCAATAACGCCAATTATTCGCTCGCGAACAACGTGTTCCACACCCCCGCTCAGTTGATCAGCATTCTGAACGGCGGCGGTCTCGGCAATTTGAACGGGCAAGCCGTGGCCACCGCCGACGGCGCCGGCACCGGCGTTGAAATTACCAGCAACGACGTCACCAACGACTTCGCCATCGGCGGCACCGGCATCAGCAGCGGCCACATCCTGGCGCCGGCCACGGATGCCTACGCCACCGCCCATACCCTGGGCAGCGCGCTGACTTCTCACCGACGGCGACGGCCATTCCAGCAGCTTCTACTACGTCGCCGGCAATGCCAGCGCCGCCAACAACACATTTACGACCGCCGCTGACCTCACAGCCGCGATCAACTCCTCCAACGTCGGTACCGGTTCAACCGGCGACATCACCGCGAACAATCCCGCGGGCGGCGGCCTCGACCTTTCCAGCGCGCCCAACAAGTCGATCACCGTCGGCGGCGCGATCGGCAGCGCGCTGGGCTTCTCGACCACGCCCTACAAGGGCAGTTCCAACACCCAGCCGGGCGCCAATCAGTTCATGATCGGCGCCAACACCACCGCCACCGCGGCCAATCTTCAGGCGGCGCTGACCGCCGCCGTCACCAATCTGGCGCAGACCGCGCTGCCGGCCGCTTCGGCCATGGCCGCGGCCAACAATTTCTTCGACGGCGAGACGCAGCTCACCAGCCCGAATACCGTCGCCGCCGCGCTTGGAACCGCCGGCATTACGGCTTCGACGCAATCGACAAACGATATCACCGCCGCCGCCCTTAACCAGCTGACCTCATTGGCACCGGCGGACTATGGCGACACGTTTGTCTTCCAGCTCGGCAACAACCCCCCCGTTACGGCCACGTTCGGTTCCGCCCTTAATCTCGGCACCAATACGTTCAACAGCGCTGCTGACCTGATCAATGTCCTCAACAACGGCGGTAGCGGCAACTTCGCCGGTCAGGCGGTGGCAACGACGGACGGCAGCGGCGGCGTTCTTCTGACGAGCAACGACGTCGTCAACAACTTCGCCGCCGCCGGCGGCACCGCGATCACTTCCGGGGATGTTAGCGGCGCAAATGTCACGAACACCAATCTCAGCCTGGGCTCAGCGCTGACGGTTTCCGACGGCAGCCATAATTCGACTTTGTATTGGGTTGCCAACAATGCGAGCGCCGCCAACGGCACCTTCAACACCGCGGCCAACCTGGTTAGTGCTCTCAACGACGCCGCGACCCCCACCCGGATTCAAATTAACGGCGCCGCGGCGGGCGCCGGCAGCGCTTACCTGTCGCTTAGCAACTTCAATGGCCCGATCACGGTCGGCGGAGCTATTGGCGCCGCGTTGGGCTTCCCGTCCGGAGCTGTCGATA
Source organism: uncultured Alphaproteobacteria bacterium (assembly GCA_963826945.1). Classification (GTDB taxonomy): domain Bacteria; phylum Pseudomonadota; class Alphaproteobacteria; order Rhizobiales; family Xanthobacteraceae; genus BOG-931. The sequence goes on from CAWGYY010000008.1 coordinate 30,479, forward strand.
ACAACGTGAACACGCCGCTGCGTGTCGCCGGCCCGCCGTTTAATACCGCGACCGCGCTGGTCGCTGGCACCGCGGCCAATACGGTCTTTTGGTACACCGGTGAAAATGGTGCGACGTCGGCGCGCCAGACTGCGACCGCCCAGGTCGGTCCGTCGCTGACCGTCAGCTATGGCATGCGCGCCAACGAGCAGGCCATCACTACGCTCGTCGCCAACGTGGCCGTGCTCGCCGCCACGACCTATTCGGCCAGCGATCCGAACGCCCAGAGCAATTACCAGGCTCTCACGCAAAAGGTCACCGCCAATCTCAACGGCCAGCCGGGCACCCAGCAGATCAGCGACATCGAAGCCGAGATCGCCAGCGCGCAGACGACCATCCAAAACGCCACCACCCAGAATACCCAAACCCAGACCACCTTGCAGGACTTGTTGCAGGGCTTCGAAGGCGTCAATCAGAATCAGATCGGCGAAGATATTTTGACACTGCAGAATAATCTGTCGGCGTCGATGTCGGTCACGGCACGGCTGGCGCAATTGAGCCTGGTCAACTATCTTGCGCCGTCAACCGGCTGATAGCCCGGGATGATCTCGACAGAATTGCATCGACGTTGGCGCGAGCTAAAAGAATGGACGTAACGATCGGCCGTCGATTAGTCTCGGATCGGATCAGCAGCCAATGGCTTATTCTCGCCCGCGTTCGTCCTGACAAATATTGAATCTCCGGCGCAGGTCGCATTGCGGCCGAAGAAGTCGGTAAATCGCGTGTCGACCAGGTAATTGCCGGGATGTGCGGCAAGAAACTTCCGAATGTCCGGGCGTTTCACTTCACTGTCTTCGATCACCAGGTAATCGCCTGGCCGCAGAAATTCGTGCATTCGCTCGATGACCGCGGCTACGTTGTGGTGCGCATCTTCAACCACCAGCCAGGGGTGCGGTTCCGAGCGCAACAGGGCGGGATCAAACAGCCGCTCGGGATCGGAGCAATCGCCCTGATGAAAACTGACGTTCGGGTGCTCTAGTTGGGCCTTCACCAGGTCTACTGAATGGACCCGTCCGTCTACCCCACAAAGCGCCTGATTGTCGGCGAACCAGACCGCGCTTGCGCCAGATCCGGAGCCTATTTCAAACACCGTTCGCGGGCGCAATTCTGCAATCAGCGCCGGGTAGATCGCAAAATCGAACACAGTCTTCAGCAGCGGCGTACCGCGCCAGCGCATGAGCGCGGGCGCGCCCTGCCAAGTCAGCATCACATCGACGCCGAACTCCGTACCGTACCCGGGAAGATAGTGAACCGCCGACCGCTCACGCTCGGAAAACTCGACAAAGCGGCCTTGCTGCCAGCGGTCGAGAAAAAGACGCAAGCGGTGCAGGTCCCATTGCAGGCCCTGGCCTTGGGTGGGCGAACGCAATGCATATTCGCGGACGATGTCTTCCCACGGCCGGCTGCTGTCTAACGGTATGAGAGCTTTGATGACCCGCGTGAACCAGCTATCGAACGTACTGAGCAAGCCTTTTTGCTCTTGCTCAACCTTGGCCTTCGTTTCGTTCAGGAATTTGACAGTGGCCGCCTTCAGGGCGGCGCCTGATATCAACTCAGGCGCATCAGGCATTTGAGCGACTTTCGCAGTGGGTAGCTGCCTCGCCGGCTTTTGACAAAGGGCGTTGTTGTCGCCCGCCCCGTTAGGCCTTGTCGCGCAAGCCCGCGGCGATGCCGCGATTGATTTTTATCATTGACGTCAGGTGATCCGGCTTCGGCTCAGTCATCAGCGAAAACGTCTCGCCCATGACAAATACGCCGAGGTTCGCGATGTTCTGGCGCACCTGCCAGCGGCAGCTTGTTGTCGTCGCTCATCACCGCGTCGATGAACACCGTCCAGAGCCGGCGATTGTATAACAGCGCGTCATCGAGGCCCCGCGGCTTTTTTTCATTCCAGGAGTCATGCACTGCCTGCAATTGGGCGGCGGCTTTCAGGAGCAGGCTTGCCTCCAGCTTGCGCGGGCTGGCCGTTTCTTTGGCAATCTTTTCGTAGGCCTTGTTGGCATAATGCATGGGCGAGTGGTTCCTTTTTTCGTAGGCAATCAGCTTGCGCGCTTCCTTTAAGGCTTTGTACAGTTCGCCCGTTAAGATTCGATTATTGATGCCATCGATTTGCGAATCGCCAAGAAAAAACGGCGGGGCTTTCGCCCCGCCGTCTTCACCAGAGGCCTGTTCTGGAAGAGTCTTACGGGAACAACTTGAGCACCGACTGATTCGCCTGGTTGGCGATCGACAGTGCCGAGATTTCCAGTTGCTGCTGCGTCTGCAGGGTGAGCAGGTCGGCGCTCTCCTGGTTCTGATCGGCGAGCACCAGGTTGCTCGATCCGGTCTGCAGCGTGTTGATGGTGTTCTGCTCGAAGGTCTGCCGGGTCTGTGATGGTTCCCGAGTTGGAGCCGAACGTCTGCGTCTGGGCGCGCACAGTCGTGATCGCGTCATTGATGTTGGTGATCACGGTATTGATCGAGTTGTTGTCCTGGAACTCGTTGTTGTTGAGCGCGTTCAGGCCGAGCCCCGCCGACTTGTCGTTCACGCCCTGGATCTGCAGCGAGCTGGTGTTGTTCTCGTTGAAGACGACCGTCAGGTTGTCGTTGGTAAGCAGGTTGATGCCGTTATACGACGAGTCGCCGGCGAGCTGGTTGATCTGCGTTAACAGGTTGTTGAAGTTGGTCTGCAGCGTCGAGCGGGTGGAGCTCGGGGTTACCACTGTCGCCTGCGGGATGTAGGTGCCGAGGTTGATGCCGAACAAGGCCGCGGCTGACGGGGAGCCGCCGATGAGTGACGGCTGGAGGTGCTCGTCGGCGTGAACTGCAGCTGGTTTGAGGAATTGAATGCGGCGGTTATGTCGCCGAACCCGGTAAGCGCCGAGGTGAGCTCGGCTTGGGTTGCAATATCGCCACTGCCGCTGCCGAAGGTCAGGGTGTGCGTCGTATCCGAGCCGACCCCAATCGTCAGCGTCGTGCCGGCGATCGCCGCCAATTGCGCATTGTAGTTATTTTCGTACGTCGTGGTGCTAAAGCCAAGCGCGCTGCCAATGGCGCCACCGATCGTGAGTCCGACGTTGTTCGCGGCGGAGAGGACGAGGTCGCCGGTGCTGGCTGGTCGGCGTTAATGGTGGCGTGAATGGTGGAGTTGGCGTTGGCGATAGCGGCAAGCAGCGTACCGGCGGTGGTGGTGGTGGTGCCGAGGGTGGTGAAGGTGTGGTCAGCGGCCTGCGCGTTCTGGGCGACGTAGTAGAAGCTTTGCTGGTGCGTGCCGTCGGAGATCGTCAGCGCGCTGCCCAGACTGAGGTTGGTTTCCGTCGAAATTTGCCGGCGATGGCGGTGAGGGCGGCGGAAGTTGTGCTCGTGGTGAAGTTGTTGGCGAGGTCGTTGCTATAGATGTCGACGCCGCCGTTGCCGTCGGAGGTCGCGGTCGCCCCGGCAAAGGTGGTGTTGAGCAGCGCGATCAGGCCGGCCGTGGTATCGAACGTGGTGCCCGAATTGGTGGTGCCAAACGTTGCGGTGAGGCTTGTGCCGGCGAAGGTATAGGTGAGCGTGTCGCCGACGGTCAGGGCGCCGTATCCGGTGCTGTTGAGAATGACGTTCGACTGCACCGAAGCGGTGACGCCGGAGCCGGCAACCGCGCTGGCGACAGTCGCCGTGCTGGTCACTTTCGTGGTGTCGGGGTTGATGGCGGTCGTGCCGGTAGACCGTCGCATTGTAGTTCACAGTTCCCACCGCCGACTGCTGCGCCTGCTGCGCGGTCGACAGCGCCTGTTCGAGCAGGCTGGTCAGCGACGTCAGGCCGTTATTGGCTTCCTGCAGCGTCTGCTGCGCCTGGCCGATCTGGTCGAGCAGTGCGCTCAGGTCGTTGGCGCGGTTGGTCAGCGCCTGCGAGGTGAAGTACGAGGTCGGATTGTCGAAGGCGGTGTTGACCTTCTTGCCGGTCGAGAGACGCTCTTGCGTCGTGGTCAGGTCGGCGGAGGTGTTTTGCAGCGACAACAGGTTCTGCCGGACGCCCGCGGTTAAGGTGATGTCAGACATTGCGATACCCTTCTGGTTACAGGCCGTACTGGTTTGCCCTTGCCGTACGTGCTGTACCGGCGAGTGCAGGCTCCGATCGAAACGACCGGCTGCTAATGGTTTGCCCTATTCAATTTAAGGACGCGTAAAAGGACTTATTTTTCGCCTCGGCTTGGATTGGCCGGCGCGGGCTCGGCGCCATCGCTAATTTTAATGCAGATTAATACTTGGCCTTAGCCGCGCACGGTCGCCGAAGATTTTCAATGCATTTCTAATCGGCGGCGCGTTTGTTTCATTGGCCGTTAACCATTGTCTTCGCTATCTATTAACCATGTTTGGAGATGCTCATCTGCGAACGAGCCCATGCGATGTCTGAGACTCTAACTTCGAAGCCTGCGGACGCGCCGCTCGCTACCGCAGCACCGGCGTCCGCCAGCCCCAATCAGGTCAAGCTCGTCGTCGCCACGCCCTGCTTCGGCGGACAGATTTCCGTGCTCTATGCCGGCTCACTCTACAAATTGCAGAGCGTGGTGCACTCTTACAGCGATGTCAGCCTTAAGATTTTGTTCAAGGACGGCGATGCTCTCATCACCCGCGCCCGCGCGAGCCTGATTTCGCAATTTCTCGATGATCCCGGCGCAACTCATTTGCTGTTTGTCGATGCCGATATCGGTTTCGAGCCGGACCAGGTCTTGCGCCTGATCGAGTGCGGCGCCGACATGTGCGCGGCGGTCTATCCGATCAAGCGCATCGATTGGGACAAGGTCAGGACGGCAATCGAGATCCGCGCGGCAGAATCCGGCCGCGGCGGCGCTGCAATATGTGTTTGAAGTCGAAAACCCCAATGCGGTCGTTGCCAAGGGAGGCTTCGTCAAGGTGCGTTACGCCGGCACCGGCTTTCTCATGATCAGGCGCGCGGCGCTGGAGCGCATGTGTGCGCTCTATCCGCAGCTTCGATACAAGCGCGATCATTCCCTCGATGCGGCGAGCCCAAGCGAAAACCGCTTCGCCCTGTTCGAAAACATGATCGCCGAGGACGGCACCTATCTCAGCGAGGATTTTGCTTTCTGCAAACGCTGGACTGACATTGGCGGCGAGATCTGGGCTGATCTCAACAGCAAGCTCAATCACGTCGGTCCGATGACGTTTCGCGGCGAGCTGTCGTCGCAGTTTGTCGGGAGTTGAGGCGCCGGCGCTGCGGGTTGCAGCGGGTGGGGCAAGAGCCGAGGTGGCCGCAAATGGAGCGATTATAACGGCGAAATGGCTGCGGGTTACAACAAAAGTCTGGCGATCATCGTGCCTTACCGTGACCGCGCCGAACATCTGGGCAAATTCGTGCCGCATCTGGCGACGTATTTCCAGCGCGACAAGCTCGACCGTCACATTGCTTTTTCGCTCCATGTGGTCGAACAGAGCGGAACTGCCCCGTTCAACCGCGGCCGGCTGCGCAATTGCGGTTATGCGCTGGCGCGCGACCGCGCCGATTATGTCTGTTTCCACGATGTCGACTATCTGCCGCTGTGGGCCGACTATTCATGGTCGGCGCGGCCCGCGCGTCTGGCCTGGCACGGGCTGACATTGCGGGAAGACCCGGAGTTCTTCTTCGGCGCGGTGGTTATGTTCGACAAGTCGGCGTTCGAGCATGTCAACGGCTATCCGAACGTCTATTGGGGATGGGGCTACGAAGACCTGGAGCTGGGCCGCCGCTGCCATCTGGCGGGACTTGGTTTCGACAAAAGGGACGGTACTTATCTGGCGCTGCCGCATCCGCATGCCGGCTATACCGCAACCGGAGCTCGCACCGAGGAGGCGGAGCAGACATATGCGCTTTTTCAAAAGCGTCGCGGCGCCCTTGCGGATTACATGACCAGAGATGGATTGTCGAACCTGAAATTTGAACTGCTCGATAAGCGGCCCATCTCGATCGACGGAAAGATCCTGCCTGACTCGTTCCACTATGTGGTTGATATCGGACGACCGGAAACCGCCGATCCGGTCTCGTCGTCGGCCGGCTGTCTTGATCCTGTCAGCCACGCATCTTCCCGTTCGTGCCGGTCCTTTAGATATGAGCTTTCAATAGCCATCCAATCGCTCATTCCGACCGAGATGCGTTTCTGCCGCGAATTACAGAAGGATTGTATTGGAGGCGTGATGGCCTAGTGCGGCCGAGGCCGAGTGAAATATTGCCGTGGCACCGCGGCGTTCAGCCGATACAATAATTGGACGGCGATGAGCAGACCCTTTCTCGACTTCTACGGTCAGAACAACATCGCTCCCGTCAGGCAGGATATTTCAGACCTTGATCTGCACCTAAAAAGACGCGCGGCGCTCTACACCCTGCTACACATTCCGCCTAATGCCGTTCGCGGTCGGCGCGTTTTGGAAGTCGGCCCCGGCTCCGGTGACAACGCGATCATATACGGCTTCGCTCAATCCGGCGTCCTACACGCTGATGGACGCCAATCCCCGCTCGCTGGCGGAGGTCGAGGCTAAGCTTGCCGATAAGCAGTTCGCCATCTCGCGTCTTGTGGAGGTCGAGGTCATTGAGAGTGATTTTCTGGAATATCGCGGAGCCGAGAAATTCGATCTGGTGATCTGCGAAGGCACCATTTCTGGCCAGCTCGAACCGGAAGCCTTCACCCGCAAGCTTGCGTCCCTCGTCGATGATGGCGGGATGCTGGTCATAACTGCAAGCGGGGCAACGGGGATTCTGTCAGACGTCTGCCGCAGGTTGATCAAGCCGATATTGGCTTCGCGGCCTTCGCGGGACGAATTGCTGCCGGTCCTCTGCAAGCTTCTCGACCCACACCTATCGTCGTTGCCGGGACGCTCGCGGCTGACCGAGGATTGGGTCTGGGACAATATTCTGCATCCGTGGCCGGACGCGTTACCGTTCTCCGCCTCGCGCGCGGTGAAGTCGGTAATCGATGAACTGACGTTCTTTGGTAGTTCCCCAATGGTCGTTCAGGATTTCCGCTGGTACAAATCCATCGCGCTCGGCCGCGCGATCAACGCTGTGGCCCTTGAACAAATAGAAAAATGGGCTCCGTTCTTTATCGACTACCAGAATCGACGAGAATACCCGTTTCACGGTTGACGGCTCCGCGCTGGAAAATCGTTGCCACGATTTCTACATGCTGGCGCAACGCGCATGGGAAACCGGAAATATCAGAAGGTCGATGAATGCGTCTCAGAGGTATTGGGTATCGCCGAGGTTCTGTGGGAACTGCCGATGACGGCAAAGGCCATCAGGGATTTTGCATCCGGCGCTCGTCGGATGCTCAAGGGGAAGGATGCGGACTTCGGCACATTCCCACCGTGGTTTGGGCGCGGGATGCAATACCTAAGCTTCGTCAGGCTGTGACGCGAAGCGTCTCGGCCGATCATTCCCCAAACAAGGCCACGCGCGCGGTTGTAACAACCGGCCGATTTCGACCTTCGGCTCGCTGCCTTCGACCGAAAGAGCCAATAGGGGAGGCATTCTTATATTTGACGAATACGGCATTCACGAATGGCCCGGCGAAACCGCAGCCGTCGATCAGTTTTTAGCCGATAAGCCGGATTTGCGGCTGCAGACATTTGATTGGACTAATGCGCCGGCGGCCTGGCTTGTAAAACCCTAACTGTCTGTCCGGGGTTTTGTCGCTAATGCGAGTAATGGAACGACGGGATTTTCAGAGGGGTGCCGATTGTTCGACGGCGCCGCGGCAGTAATCGACCCACATCTTCCGATATGCCGCCTCGACGGCTCGGGTGTACATCACGTTGTTGCCCACAGCAGACGACGACAGCCTTGCTGGAATCTCGCAGCGCAAGGTCTTGAGATAGTCGGGCATGGCCGCGTATTTCACCGCACGTGCGAAATAGTCGTCGGCATCCTGCGAAACCCAATCCGTCAGTCCCACGGCTGTGAGGATCGCGCCAGCCACTCGGCTCGCTGGGGCCTTTCCCATCATTGCGACCGTCGGTACCCCCATCTGCAAGGTTTCAAAGGTGCTGATGCCGCCATTGTGCGGAAACGTATCGAGTGAAATATCGACATCCTTGAACGCGGCGAGATGTTCTGCGCGCGTGGTCGAGCCTAGAATGAGCACGCGGTCCGCCGCAATTCCATGATTTGTGAACGTCTTGAGCATCTTGTCTCGCAAGGCCGCCAATTCAAAAGCGTGATGCTTCAGCATTATGCGGGATTGCGGCACCGCATGGAGGATGCGCGCCCACAGCGCCACGACCTCATCGGTCATCTTGGTCATGCGATTGAAGGCCCCGAAGGTGATATAGCCGCTCGACAGAACGGGCGGGTCTGACAGCTGCACCGGCGTGGGTGGAGGTTCAATTGTGATGGCGCACGGAAGATCGATAATTTTCTCCGCGAAATGATGCCGAATCTCGTAGGGACACGTCACCGGGTCAGAAAACAGATAGTCCATTGTCGGCAGGCCCGTACCGGTCGCGTGTCCCCATGCGGTGACCTGAATGGGCGCCGGCTTGCACGCGAACATAGCGAGCCGACTGCCGTCCGAATGGCCGGACAGATCGACCAGGATATCGATTTGATCGGCCTCGACTTGCTCGGCAAATTCGTAGCGGAACAGTTGCGTAACATTGCGCCATCGGTCTGCGGCGCCGCGAAAGTCGTTGGTATAGCCGTCCTCATGCATCGACGAGGAATAACAGGTGATTTCAAATTGGGTCTTGTCGTGATTGAGCAGCACGGGCCGAAAGCACAGCGCTGCCGAGTGTGCACGGAAATCGGCGGAAACGTATCCGATTCTGATGCGTCGGTCGGGATCGCGGCTGTTGCCGTGCGGAGCTTTCGATTTTTTTTCGGCAACCTTCGAGCCGAATGCGTCCCACCAAACTCTTCGCGCTTTTTGCTGATCCTCGACGCTGGCGCCGCTGGCAAAGTCGAGCGCATAGATGCGGAAGGCAATTGCGTCGATCAAATCGGGGCTGATCTCCAGCGATTTATCGACATTTGCGAGCCCTTCGGTCAGGTGGTTGCTTTCAAACAAGGCAATACCGCGGCCAAGCCATCCTTCCGCGAGGTCGGGATCAAGCGCCAGCGCCCGATCGTGACTGGCGATCGCCTCCTCGTACCGGCCGAGCTTACAGAGGGCGTGTCCGCGCCCGGCGAGAGCAAAGGCAAAGTCAGGTTTCAACGCGAGGGCGCGGTCGTACGCCGCAAAAGCTTCATCGTAGCGCTGAAGCTTTGCAAGAACATTGCCGCGACCGAGCAAGCCGGCGGCAAGATCGGGGTTCAACTCCAGCGCTTTGTCAAAATTGGTCAGCGCTTTGTCGTACTCTCTGTATTTGCCCAGAGCGTTGCCGCGGCCGATCCAGGCTTCGGCAAGATTCGGGTCCAGCGCCACCGCTTTGTCGTGGGCCGCATAGGATTCGGGGGAGCGTTTAAGCTCGAAGAAAACGTTGCCGCGGCCAACCCAAGCCTTGGCAAGGTCGGGTTTCGATGCCAGCGCCCGATCATAAGCCTCCAGTGCTTCGTCGTGGCGCTTGGTCTCGCACAGCACATTGCCGCGACCGAGCCAGGCGTCGGCAAGATCGGGGCTTAAGGCGAGTGCCTTGTCATAGGCGGCCAGTGCTTCGTCGTGGCGCCGCAGGGCGTTGAGTACGTTGCCGCGGCCCACCGAAACGCCGACAAGGTCGGGGTTCATTCCCAGCGCCTTGTCATAGGCGGCCAGCGCCTCGTTGTACCGCTTGAGTTCGCCCAAAACATTGCCGCCTCCGAGCCAGGCTTCGGCAAGGTCGGCATTGAGTGCGATCGCTTGGTCGTAGGCTGCGAGAGCTTCGCTGCGGCGCCTCAGTTCGTTGAGAACATTGCCGCCCCCGAGCCAGGCTTCGGCAAGGTCGGGCTTCAAGGCGAGTGCCCGTTCATAGGCGGCCAGCGCCTCGTCGTAGCGCTTCATGGCGTCCAGCATGTTGCCGCGACCAATCCACGCTTCGGCAAGGTTTGGCTTCAACGCCGAGGCCCGGTCATAAGCGGTCAGCGCCTCATCGTAGCGCTTAAGCTCGCTCAAAGCGTTGCCGCGCCCCAGCCAGGCTTCGGGAATGTCAGGGTCCGATGCCAGCGCGCTGTCATAGGCAGCGAGAGAGTCGCTGTATCGCCCGAGGTCTCTGAGCACGTTGCCGCGTCGGAGCCGGGCGCCGACAAGTCCAGGGTTCAGCGCCAGCGCCTTGTCGTATGAGGCCAGCGCCTCGTCGTGGCGCCTGAGCTGATTGAGGACATTGCCGCGGCCGAACCAGGCGTTGGCAAAATTTGGGTTAAGAGCCAGCATGCTGCCGTAGGATGAAAGTGCGTCGTCGTATCGTCTGAGCTCGCAGTAGATGACCGCCTGGTTCAACAGCGCCTCGGCGGAGCGCGGATCGAGCGTGAGCGCTTTTTCGACGCTGGCAAGTGCCGCGTCATATTGCTTCATCATCGCGAGGACGGAACCTCGCTCGTTGTGCGCTGCGACGTGATTTGGCTGGATGAGGAGAAGCTTGTCGAATTGCGCGACTGACTCGCTAAATCTGTCGAGTTTGAATAACGCAAGCGCGCTCACATAGGTGAGCGTAATACTGTTATCATTGAGCCGAAGACCGCGTTGGCATGAATCGAGCGCGGCTTCGTAATCGCCGGCCTGAAACAGAACGGTTGCGTAGTTCTCTATGAATTGAACGTTGGGCGGCTGTATCGACAAAGAACGCGCCATGAGGCGCTTGGCTTGCTTGAAATTTCCCGTCTCTGCCTCGGTGACGCCTAGAAAATGAAGCGCGTGATAGTTTTTCTTATCTTCTTTTATGACCTGGCGATAGAGTTTGGCTGCTTCGGTGAGATTGCCGTCCCGTCGTAGGGAATCGGCAGCCTGCATCATCCAGTCATTTTGGGCTCTTGCCATTAGGAATCACTCGGCGTTCGTCAGGCTAAGAAATTGACCAACGTGCCTGCGGCGCCGCTGCTGGCGAGCAGAAGTTCCGCGCTGCCGCCCGTCTGTAGGGCAATTGCTGAATTGCTCGGAATGCCGGAAGAGGGGGCGGCCGATGCGCTGCTCGACGAGCCGGACGGGCCGCTGGAACTGCCCGTTCCAGCCGATGCGGCAGCCGCCGCCGAGCTGGAAGACGTAGAAGGAGGAGTGGGAAAGAATTGATTGTTTCCGATGCCGAAGCCGATTGCAGAAGCGAACGTGCCGCCAACCGTTATGTTATCGCTATTATAATTTCCAGTGAGCACCAGATCGCCGTTACTGTTGAGCGATGCAGTCACCTGTGCGTTGCCATAAAGATTGGCGTTGATGGCGCCGATCAAGTCGGTGACCGTGTCGGTGCCCGTCGTCGTATAGGTCGTGGTATTGGTGCCATCACTGACGGTGATTGCACTGTTTGGCGGAATTCGCAGGGTCGACAGCGGGGTGCTCGCAGTGAGCGGTACCGTGCCGATTCCGGTCGCCAGCGAGCCGGCAGATGTTGAAGAACCGGACGAGCTCGAAGAGCCAGAAGGACCGGAGGACGACGACCCGGTCGAGTTGGTCGAGGAAGATGACGTCGAGCCGCCGGATTGTGCTTGTTGCAGTTCGCTTTGGATAGCGGCAGTCAGCGCAGTGTTGGTGCGCGTCAATGCTTCCTGGTTGGCCATACTGGCGAGGCCGCTCGACAAACTGGTCATCGCCGAGCTTATCGTCGAAATCACTGCATCGCTATTCGCGAGCGACTGATCGCGCGATTGCGACTGGTTCCAGTAGCTCTGGTCCTGCTGCCAGAACGAGACGCTTCCAATACTCATGGGTCTTGCCGAATACCCCGATCCGAATCGCCAAGTTTTTCATTCATGCTCGCATCTGGTTAATTTAGCGTGTGCATTCCAGGGGCGCTTCACGTTTGGTTAACCATCTTGCCCGACCTTGGCTTTTTAACAAAAGGGCATGCGCGAACGTCTTGTAATTCCCGCAACCGGATCGCCGATTGGGATAGTGCGCTCGGTGAGGCGCGGCGTGCCCAATGTCGATCTGAGCCCGCGGGTAAGGATTGATCGACTACGGAAAGAGTAGTCCGAGGTCGCAGTAGAGCGACACTCCGCGACTACAGCACCCGTCTGGTGACGAGCGGATGACTGCATGGCACTTGCCGCCTTTACATGCCTAGCGTGCGGTGCGCGCGGCTTGGAGGAGATTGCCGGGTTTGGTGCGCTGCCGCGTGTGACTTCCGATTGCCGCGCATTCCCACCCGGGGGGCGTATCGCCGTTTGTGGTGCCTGTGGGGCTGTGCAGAAACCGACCGATGCTAATTGGCAGGCCGAGGTGTCTGCGATTTACCGTCAGTATGAGCCGTACTACCAGGCTGGTGGCGTCGAACAGGCAGTAATGGACTCCGGAAAGGGCAGACCACGCCGACGCAGCGACGTCGTCCTTGAGAAGCTCCTGCAAATTCGTACCGTCGGGCCGGCGGGTCGGATGCTCGACGTAGGTTGCGGCAACGGCGCGCTGTTGCGCGCGTTCGCCAACATGCGTCCGAGTTGGGAACTGTTTGGACACGAGCTCAGTGACCTTCACGGTGGCGCGCTGGCTACGATCCCCGGCTTTGCAAAGCTATACTGCGGACCGCTGAGCGAACTGCCGCCGGGCTTCGACCTCATCACCATGATGCACGCACTCGAGCACTTTACCGATCCTGCGGCTGCTCTCGCCGATTTGCGCACAAAGCTCGGCGCGGAAGGCTCGCTGCTGATCGAGGTGCCGAACGCTGAGGTCAATCCGTTTGATCTACTCATTGCCGATCACGTGAGCCACTTCACACGGCACGATTTGGCGCGGCTTGTCGGCAGCGCCGGAATGGGAGTCGCGGCGATAAGTGACGATTGGGTGAGCAAAGAATTATCGGTAATTGCGACGCCTGACGGGCCTGCGGCCATCGCTCCCGCGGGGGCGAGGCCGGCGCAAGCATTCGATCGCGTGCGGGCTCAAATCGAGTGGCTGGATGCGGTCATCGGTGACGCGCATGAAGCCGCTCGCGGCGCCAGTTTTGGGTTGTTCGGCACCTCGATCGCGGCCATGTGGCTGTTCGGGCAGCTGGCCGACAGGGTCGATTTTTTCGTCGACGAGGACCCAAGCCGTCACAACACTACGCTTTGCGGCCGTCCGGTACGCGCTCCGGAAGAGATTCCCGCCGGCGCACATGTGTACGTTCTTCTTATTCCGGCCGCGGCGCGGGCGGTGACAGCGCGCCTTGCCAGGCCTCTGGTGGAATTCCGCGTACCCGCCGAAATCGGCGGCGGACGGTCCTTATAGATGCGCATCAACAATTGGCCAATCGCGCGCTCAATGGGTGCGCGGCGGCCCAGAAGCCCGGGGGCAGCCACTGACGTCCTCATGTGGCGCGATCCGTGTTTCTCCCTTGAATGCTCATAGACAGAGCCGCCGGCCATCGGGATGTTTTGCGAGAATCCTGCGTTCTTGTATACGATGAGCGTGATCTGGTCCCCGATTCTCCCGCCGGGATTATTGGAACGATTTCCATGAGCATTTCGCCAAAGACCAAAGAACCGCAATATTCGGTGGTATTCGACGTTCGTGAGAAACACGGCATTACGCACCTCGGATTGATGGCAAATGAGTCCTGGAATCAGGATCCCAGGCGCACGTTGTTTACGTTGGCGCGTTATAAATTTGTTGCCAAGATGCTCGCCGGCCGCAATCACGTTCTGGAGGTTGGCTGTGCCGACGCCTTTGGGACTCGCATCGTTCAGCAGGCCGTAGGCAAAGTATCGGCCACCGATTTCGATCCGGTGTTCATAGCCGATGTCAAAGAGCGGATGGATCCGAATTGGCCTCTCGAGGCGTTCGTGCACGATATGCTCGCGGGTCCGGTGGCAGGCCCCTTCGATGCCGCATATGCGCTCGACGTCCTGGAGCACATTTCCGAGGCGGACGAAGACCGGTTCATCAACAATATCGTTACGTCACTCACCGCAACGGGTGTTGCGATCTTCGGCATGCCTTCGATTGAGTCGCAGAGCTACGCTTCACCGCAAAGCAAGGCAGGGCACGTCAATTGCAAATCTGGCGAGGCTCTAAAACGCACGCTGGAACGTCATTTCCACACCGTCTTTGTCTTTTCGATGAACGATGAAGTGGTCCACACCGGCTTTTATCCGATGGCGCATTATCTCATTGGCGTTGCCTGTCACCGCCGAGATGCCGGAACAGACCGCCGGTCCTGAAATCGCGCATCGACGGAATAGATCGGAGGCCTGATGGGTCGACTTCTCAACATCGTTACGCCGCTGCACCGGGCGACCAAGCGCGATTACCTCGCGCGCATGGTAGACGACAAAGTCCATTGCATGCTCAAGGCGAAGGAGTACGAATTCGACTACTGGGACGGCGATCGGCGCTACGGATACGGAGGCTACAAGTTTATCGAGGGCCGGTGGAAGCCGGTCGCCGAGGCGCTGGTCGCGATCTACGGCCTGCGGAGCGGGTCGCGCGTTCTAGATGTCGGATGCGGCAAAGCCTTTCTGCTGTACGAGTTGAAAAAGCTCCTGCCCGACCTCGAGATTGCCGGGTTTGACATTTCGCGCCACGGGCTCGCCGAGGCCAGGGAGGAAATCAAGCCTTATCTCTTTCGCTTTCGCGCCCAGGACAAGTTTCCGTATGGCGACAAGCAGTTCGATCTAGTCATCAGCCTTGGCACTCTGCACAATCTGCGCCTTTACGAGTTGCAGACGGCAGTGCAGGAGATCGAAAGGGTTGGCAAGAATAAATACATTATGGTGGAGGGTTATCGCGACGAGCTTGAGCAGTTTAATTTGGAGTGTTGGGCGCTCACGGCCGAGAGCATCCTGCACACATCGGAATGGATCTGGCTATACGGGCAGTTTGGCTATAGCGGCGACTACGAATTCATTTATTTCGAATAGCGGCGCCGCAGGATGAAAGTCGAAAAAGCCAAAGCGGCGATCCTGGTGGAATCCCGCAAGCCGCTCGTTATCGACGAGATCACGTTTCCCGACGCGCTCGACGTCGGCCAGGTGCTGGTCAAGATTCTGCATACGACCATCTGCGGGGCTCAGATCAACGAGATCGAGGCCGCCAAGGGACCCGACAAGTTTCTTCCGCATCTGCTCGGCCACGAAGCCTCTGCCGTCGTCATCGATATCGGGCCGGGCGTGACCACCGTCAAACCGGGTGACACTGTGGTGCTGCATTGGCGCCCGAGCCAGGGCATTCAATGTCAGCCGCCGTCGTATCAATGGCGTTCGGCACGCCTCAACGCCGGATGGGTTACCACCTTCAACGAATATGCCGTGGTGTCAGAGAACCGCATGACCGTGATCCCCGCATCTTACGATCTCAAGGTCGCGCCGCTGCTGGGCTGCGCCATTACTACGGCGGCCGGAGTGATCAACAACGACGCCAAGGTCAAGATCGGCGAATCCGTTGTGGTCTTCGGGGTGGGCGGCGTCGGCCTGAATGTCGTGCAATTCGCCCGTCTGGTTGGTGCTTATCCGATCGTGGCAGTAGATCTCGTTGACGAAAAGCTCGACAGGGCCAGGGCGCGGGGCGCGACCGACGCACTCAATGTGGGGAAAATCTCCGACCCGGACGCGGAGATCCGCAAGATCGTCGGCCCTAAGGGACCGGACAAGGTCATCGAAACGACGGGCGTCAAATACGTCATCGAGCTTGCATACAATCTGACTCACCCGGACGGAACTTGCGTGCTGGTCGGAGTGCCGCACGAAAAAGTGACAATCAACACGCTTCCGATTCACTTCAACAAGGTGCTCACCGGCTCGCACGGGGGCGATGCGGTGCCCCATGTCGACATTCCGCGGCTGATTAGGCTCAACCAGGCGGGCCGTATATCGTTCGACGGAATCATCACGCACGAGTTTTCACTGGACGATATAAACGAGGCGCTTGATCTGGTACGCAGCGGCGGCGCCGGCCGCGTGCTTGTCAACGTCGCGCCGACCTGACCGCGGATCCGTCGTGCGTCGTCAGGACGGTCATTGCCGGCGCGTAGACAGTATCGTCTCCACGACTTCCCAAGCGTCGGGGACCAAAAAGCCATAGCGTTCACGTAACAGCTGCGAATCGAGCGTGGTGTGCCAAGGCGTTGCGCCTTGCGGCAGGATCGAGCGAGCGTGGGCCACTGTCACTTGGGCCGGATCGGCGTTGAGGCGATCGGCCAGAAAGTGGCCGATCTCAGCATAAGCGACATCGCGTGGGCCGGTTAGCTGGAATATCCCGGTCGCCCGGTCCTGCAGCACTGCCGCAATTGCGCCGGTTACCAGTTCGATCGGTGTTGGCGCCGCGCGCATGTCATCGAAGGCCTGGATTGGCAGCCCTGACGAAAGCGCCTCGATCCATCCGTTGATGAGCGCCATATGCGGCGACACAACCTTGCCAAGCCGCAGGATGGCGACCGGCGCGCCTCGATCGATATGCCGACACAGTGCCGCCTCCACCTGCGCTTTTTGCCGGCCATACTCGCTTACGGGCGAATGCGGCGCGGCGGCCCGTACATTCGGCGTCGTCCCGTCGAATACCTGGTTCGTCGACAAAAACAAAACATGGATGCCGAGTTCGAGCAGATGCTCGATAAGAGCCAACGTTTGACTGACGTTAACCCGCCTCGCGCCGATGGGGTCATCGTGGCAACTCGCAATCCGCGCTATCGCAGCAAAAATGCAGGCTGCCCGGGTCGCCGACGGCGGCGTCCATTGATCGATCGGGGCTGTCAGATCGAAAAACGGACGGTCGCGGGCGATTTCCTCCGGTCGTCGCGTTGTTGCCACGGCCGATTGGCCGCGAGCTTGCAAAAGCCGGTGGGTCGCCGCTCCGATCTCAGAGTCACCGCCGACGAGCAGATACATGTCCGCCTTCGAAAGGCTTCATGCGTGCGTCACTTCAGCGAGGAACTGATCGCGCTTGGCTTTGCCGTCCTTCGCGACGACCGCCGTTACCGCAGCAGCGATTTGGTGCGGCGTTAGACCGAATATCTCCAACAGGTCGTCCTGCCCCCCGTATTTTTGCGGGAATACGTCGGGCAGACCAAGTCGCAATATTTGCGGGTGAGCGGGGCCCATTTTCTCCACCAGCAGGTCTGTTACAGCACTCCCGAACCCGCCGATCCTGATGCCTTCCTCCACGGTCACCACCATCCGCGCTTCGTGGGCGAATTCGAGTAGCGCGTCTTCGTCCAGCGGCTTGATCGTATGGAAATGCACGACCGACGCATCAATGCCGTCCTTGATTAGAAGTTGAGCGGCGTTGAGACAGGCGGTCGTCATGATTCCCGTTCCGGCCAACACGACCGGCCGCTCCGATTTGGCGATGCGCATGGGGATGGCTTTGCCAATGGCGAAACCGTTCTCTTCCCGGCTGATCACTGGGTCGCCACCCTTTGCGAGACGGATATAGATCGGGCCCGGCCAATCGATGGTGCGGTTCATCAGCCGCACCATCTCCTGCGCGTCACAGACCGCGGTCACCGTCATGTTGGGCAGCGCCCGCATGATGGCAATGTCCTCGATCGCCAGATGTGTCGGCCCAAGCGGGGCGTAAACGAGACCGCCGCCGTTGCCGATCAAGCGAACCGGCAAATTATGGAGGCAGAGATCGACCGCCACCTGCTCGTAGCATCGTCTCGTAATGAAAGTGGCTATCGTGTTCACGTAGGGGATATAACCTTCCATCGCGAGACCCGCCGCCATCCCGACCACGTTCGCCTCGCTGACGCCTTCCATGTACCAGCGCTCAGGCATTTCCTTGCGCATGGCGTCGAGTAGTCCAGGGCTCAGGTCGGAACCGATAAACAAAACGCGCTCATCGCGCTTGGCCAGCTCATAAATCATGTTCAGGGAGGTTGCGCGCATGGCTCAATCCAGGGCCGCGTACATCTTCGTCACGATGTCGGCCGGTATTTTTGCCTTGTGGTGCCAGTTGGCATCGTTTTCCGCGAACGGCAGGCCCTTTCCCTTGACGGTGTGGCAGATGATCGCCGCGGGCCGATCATTCGATAGCGGCAACCCGCGAAATAACCCGCGCAAAGCGGCGACGTCATGGCCGTCGACGTCGACGGCGGCAAAGCCGAACGCTCGCCATTTGTCCACAAGGGGCTCCATATCCTGAATTTCTCGCGTCGCGCCCGCCGATTGTATTTTGTTGTAATCGATAATGGCGGTGAGGTTGGCGAGACGATGCTTGCCGGCGCACATCGCCGCCTCCCAGACCGAGCCCTCGTTGATTTCGCCGTCGCCCATTACAACAAAGATGCGGCTGTCGCGGTTCTGCATTCGCGCCGCCAGCGCCATGCCGATGCCGTACGACAGGCCGTGCCCCAACGATCCTGTCGAAGCCTCGATGCCGGGGACTTTCGAAGCTTCAGGATGCCCTCCGAGAATCGAATCGCGCTTGCAGAATGTATCGAGGATTTTGGTCGGGAAGAATCCCTTGTCGGCAAGCACGACATAGAGTGCCAGGCATCCATGACCTTTGCTGAGAATCATTCGATCGCGCTCAGGCCACTTCGGATCGCCAGCCCGAAAGCGAAGGATGTCGTCGTAGAGAACGCGGATGATTTCGACAAGAGACATCGAGGAACCGACGTGACCGCGGCCAGCGCCTTCGAGTGCGCGCACAATCAAACGGCGCAGGTATTTCGACCGCTCATCGAGCGGGGAGGGCGCCGCCTTGCCGCTGCCGGTCATGCTTGCTCGCATATTGTTTGAGACAAGGAGGCAAGCATGGCTTGAGCTTTCGCCAGTTGAGCCGCTTTGGCATCCTGCCAGCTCTTCGCGATCCCCGACATGAGCCGCCGCTCCCAGCGTTCCGGTACGAACTCGTTCAACACAATAAGCGTCCAACGCAAAGCGAACAGCGGCAGGTACGCACTAAGCCGCTGCTCAAAGGTTGCATCCCCACCGTATAGCCGCGCCGCACCTTGACGGAATCGCTCGCGCTGCGGGGCAGCGAGCGATGTGCCCGGATGCAACAACGTATCGGCCGTGAGCTTCGCCGGGTCATCCCAACCGAAGTATTCAAAGTCAATAAACGCTAGCGAGCCATCGCGGCGGCGCAGGCTATTGTGGAAACCGAAATCCGCTGGAATCAGACTGCGCCTTTCGTGCAGCAGCTCGGCAGAAAAATCGCCGTCGGCGGCTTCCATGCCCGCTCTGGCCTGCTTGACGGCGCGGTGCCATACCGGACGGAAGCAAGATTCAAGGAACGTGAGCAGTTCGCTCTCCGCTTCCAGGCTCTTTAAGCGTGCGAACCGACGGCCGATTTGCCGATCAATCTCTGCGCCGGTCAGGCAGGCTTCGGCCGCCGGCGGCTGGTCAGCGGCCCAAGGCAACTGTCGCAGGCCGTGGATTGTTTCCAAAAAAGCGAGTGCGGCATCGACATCGGCATTGGTCGGTTCGCGAACGGCCGATCCATCGATCCATGTCAAGAGCGCGTAACCCCGGTCGTGGTCGACGCCGACGACGCGCGGGACGGCATTGATCCGATGGCGTTCCATCAGGCGCAACGCGCCGACTTCGGCGGCAAGCCGTCCTTCTGAATTGCCGACGCTCAAAGGATATTGCTTGAGCGCAAATTCCCGCTGTTTGAAACGCACTTTATAGATGCGACTGTTGCATCCGCCGCCGACGAAATGATTCACCTCGACCGTTGCGCCGAGGATTGTCCTGGCGACATCCTGCGCCTGTGCGAGAGCGGTATCACCGGCGATCACGGAATAGGTGCTCCTCGATATCCTTCCAGATACGGAAAGTGGCAAACCGGTCTGCCGTCGTTGCTCGCTCTGAGAACAGGATGGGGGCGACATCGACGGGAAACGCCGGGTCGCCGAGAACTTCTTCAAGATCATCGATGAAGCAGGTGCAATCGAGCGCGGCTATCCGTGCCACCTTCTCGGCGCGGCTTTCTTCAAAATAGACGTTTTCGATCTGAATATCGTATCCGCCATCGTGAAAGAAACCGTGAGCATCCATCCAACCTAACGCCGCCTCGCGCAGGTTGACAGAATCAGGATCAAAGTGCCCGAACTGCGTCTTGTGGCTTACGATCAAAACCGCGCAGCCCTCCGACCGGCAGCGGCTTAGAAACAAATCGACGCCGTCGAACATGCGGGCGCCGGAAATTCCTTTGCCGTAGACGTAGCCCTGCAACCGCTGCCACGTCAGCTCGCCGTCCGGCATCAACCTGATGTGGTCGCGGATCGGTTGTTTTCGCGCCGCGACACCGTCATCGATCAAGCCCCAGTCCCTGGCAACGGATCGAAACACCTCGTCATACGAAATAATGGTGTTGTCGAAGTCCATGCCGACCCGCATATGCGCCTTCATTGGCCATCGACGGCTTGTTAACGCAGCCTGAGCTGTTGCATGCGTTTGATGTTGTAATAGCGGGCATCCGTCATCGCATTTGGCACCTTACCCGCGTCGAACGCCGACTTGAGATCCGCGATTGCGTCGCGAACGGAATGCCGCGGCTTGAATCCAAGGTCTCGCCGTATTTTTTCCGAGGAGACGTGATACGAGCGATGATCATCGGTTGGCGTTACGACAATATCGACGGTGGAGCCGATCTCGGAACGCACCAGGTCAGCGATCGCACGAACCTTGAGATTGTCGTAGCCGGCGTTCCAGACCTTGCCATCGACCGCGGAGTCCGGCTCTTCGAGCAATTGCACGTAGAGGTCCGTCATATCCTCCACGTGAAGGTTGGGACGCAGCTGATCGCCGCCGAACACGGTGATGCGGCTGTTATTGATCGCTTGGTTGGTCAGGATATTGACGGTGAGGTCGAGGCGCAATCGTGGAGCATAGCCGCACACGGTGGCGGGACGCAGAGTAACGGTAACAAATCCGGGTTCTCGCTCCTCCTCCAGAACGTCTTCACACATCGCCTTGTATTTTGAGTAATCACTGAGCGGCTCAAGGCTCAATTCCTCAGTCACCTCCGGGTCGTTCTTGATCCCATAGACCGACGATGACGACGCATAGATGAAGCGCCGCACGCCGGCGTCCTTGCAAGCCTTCACCAGTGGTCGAAAACAGTCGTAATTGATCGAGCGGCCCAATGCCGGGTCCAAGTCGAACGACGGATCGTTGGAAATACAAGCAAGGTGAATGACAGCGTCGCAACCGGCGACCGCGCGCGCTACGACCGCGGGATCGCGCAGATCGCCCCGTACCTGGGTAAGGCGCGAAGCGTCGGCTCGTTCGCTCAACACGTCCTGGCCGTAGATGTAAAGGTCGAGAACCGTTACCTCGTAGCCCGCGTGCAGCAGCTTGGGCACTAACCGTGACCCGACATAGCCGGCTCCGCCCGTTACCAAAATGCGCTTAAATCGCCGCATTGCCTCGCTCGTGCCCTTTGGTTTTTCGCTTACTTCAGCAATCCGGTGATCGCCTTGATGAGCGACGGCTTGTCGATCCATTGGCGGTGACCGACGATCTGCACCTTGAGCGCTCCGACCACATTGCCGATGAAGCCGATACTGTTCATGGCACCGCCCGCCGCCGCCAACGGCGCGGTCACCGACAAAAAAGCATCTCCGGCACCCACCGTGTCGATCACGATTTTTGCGAACGCGGGAATGGTGTGGACACTTCCACCGCGCTCGCAGGTGACGCAGCCGTGCTTGCCCTGCGTGATGATGATCTTCGAACAGTCAACATGATCTTCGAGGAGCCTGCGCGCGATATCGCCGATTGGCGAAACGCGGTCGCTGACGGCGAGCCGCGCCTCGGGCGCGTCAATGCAGATGTAGTCAGCTCTCGGATATTTGGTGATCAGGTTATAACCCAGATTTGCGCTGTTGCTTTGACTGTTTACTGCGAGAAACCGCGCTGTCGACGTCAGCGCTTCAATCGATGACCTGTTGAGGAGCCCATGGCCGAAATCGGAGCAGATTACCAAGTCGTAAAAGGATGCTCTGCCCTCAATTGCTGAATCAAGCTCGCGCTGCAGATCGTCCGGCAGCGGCTCGTCATTCATGAGATACACTTCGAACAGTTTGCGCAGATATCCCGTCTCGACGAAACGCCGTTTCAATGTTGTGGGAGCACCCGGTCGGCGCAAAGCATGCAGTCGAACGTTGGGGCGCAAACTGTCACGAATGAAATCTTCGTAGTCGTCAAACTCTCCCAGGCAAGTGATAACGTCGACCTCGGCGCAAAAGGAGGCTACGTGATTTGCCGCCGCGAACACGCCTCCGGCAAACAGTTCGCGATCCTGATAGCGGGTTGCGATCATATTTTCTTTCGGACTCTTGCCCATGGGCAAGACATACTGATACTCGTCGATGATCGCATCGCCGACGAGCAGCACACGATAATCGCGGACGCTCTCGATCAGGCTGATGAGTTTCGCCAATCCGCCATCTTGCCGTAGCGCGGTGAGGTGCTCGTGCGCATGCGGTTCGAATACGTTTAGATGCCGGTTGATCAACTCGGACGAGCTGAAAGTCATCTCGTCGGTGAAATGAATCCGTCCGCCGTGGCTCTCGACGGCGTTGCGTTCGAGCGTGATCTTGCCGGTGACGTCGCCCTGCGGATTCTGGTAGTCCTGTCCTTTGACATAGATGCTCGGACGGATCCGTTCGATCGCGTTAATGGAATCGGCGGCATCGTTTATGACGACCCAGTCGACGTATTCGAGACTGGCGAGCATTTCGGCGCGGAGTTCCTCGCTGAACACCGGCCGGCCGGGGCCTTTGTTGACGAAGCGATCGGCGGTTAGGGTGACGACAAGGACGTCGCCGAGTTTTCGTGCCGCTTCAAGATGACGAACGTGACCAAGGTGAAGCAAGTCGAACGCGCCATGCGCCTGTACCACGACTTGGCCGGACCTGCGCAACTGTCCGGCAATCACCGCGATCTCGGACAAAGGCTTGATTTTGTCGCGTGGACTTGTCGAGGCCGTCAGCGCGGGCTGACGGCTCAGCTTGGCGACGGCGAGATCCAAGAGCTGTTCTCCTGCTGAATGCCATAGCGTGGCTCAAGAAAGCGAAACCAATCCCTCGTAGCCTCGGCGATCCCGGCGGCGGTCCACACTGGTGCGTCGCGCCAATAGTCGATGTTTTGCCTCATGGCCTGTACGCCATCGGCAATGTTGATTTTTGGCGCCCAACCAAGCGCCGCACCGATCTTGGAAATATCCGCCCAGGTGCAATCCGGTTCTCCGGGCC
The DNA here is from genome assembly GCA_963826945.1 of uncultured Alphaproteobacteria bacterium. Classification (GTDB taxonomy): domain Bacteria; phylum Pseudomonadota; class Alphaproteobacteria; order Rhizobiales; family Xanthobacteraceae; genus BOG-931. The sequence goes on from CAWGYY010000008.1 coordinate 53,711, forward strand.
GTTTCGGAATTTGTACGGTGGGCGGCGATCCTAACAGCCGGACGATCTCGTTGACGCTGACGGGGCGGCCGCTACCAACGTTGTAAACTTCACCCACCCTGTCACTATCGGCGACCGCGATCAGAGCATCCACGGCATCGCTCACGAAGGTGAAATCGCGTGTTTGCTCGCCGTCGCCGACGACAGTTAACGGCTGGCCGGCCAAGAGCTGCGCCAAAAAGACACCGAACACCGCGCCGTATGTGCCGCTAGTGCGCGCACGCGGACCATACACATTGAAGAATCGCACCGACGTAGCCGGCAGGCGGTAAACTTTCGCCCAGTGCACGACGATTTGCTCGCCCAAATACTTGGTGAGGGCGTAGGGATACCGCGGATCAGCCGGAGCGGTCTCCGGCGTCGGATAGAGCGTGGGAACGCCGTAACATGATGAGGAAGCAACATACACAAAGCGCGCTATCTGCTCTGCGGCGTGCCGCTTCCAATACGGCAAAGGTGCCGTCAACGTTGGCCCGGAAATATGCTTCCGGTTCGCAGATCGAAGGAACGATGTCGGCACGCGCCGCCAGGTGGAAGACGCGCCGGACTCCCTCGGTCGCCCGGGAGGCTATCTTAAAATCAGCTATGTCGCCTTCAACGATCTCAAGCCGTGGATCGCCCTCGTGCTGAGCCAAATTGGCTCGGCGGCCGACAATAAAGTTGTCGAGGACCCGAACGCGCCGGCCATCATTGATGAGCCGGTCGACAAGATGGCTGCCGATAAATCCGGCACCGCCAGTCACAAGGTCGAGACCAAATGTTTCCCGCACGATCGTCTACCTGCGGTCACATCGGCTGCTGCGAATCATCATTTTAAATCATCGCTTCACGGATTCAGCAGTGTCAATTGCGAAACCGTGGCTCGCGCATGGGGAGCCATCGAGTGGCGGCGCGATTACGCTTGGAATCTTCGCGCGACCACTCGGTTGGCCACCGTGATCGGTAGCGCGTTCGAAGATCTTTTCGGGAGCCCGCAAGCCGCAGAGAAAATCGAGTATGGCATGACATATGGTGAGGTGTCCGATTTCCACGAAGCCGTAGCGGTCGGATGCAATATAGAAGTTAAGGTCGCCGCGAGCGCGCAAGGGATTGTCGGCCGCGAAGCCGCTCATAGTCACCACCGCGCATTGTCGTTCTCGCGCCGCGTCGACGGCATGGAGAATGTTGGCCGATTGGCCTGAACTGCTGATCGCCAAAATAATGTCGCCGCGACCGGCGTACAGCTCGATCTGCTTGGCGAACACCCGCTGGTAGCCGAGATCATTGCTGATACAGGTCAACATCGAACTGTCGTTGAGGGCGAGGGAGCGCACGTTACCGTTCTTGGAAAAATCCGCAGCCATGTGGCTCGCGATCGCCGCGCTGCCGCCATTGCCGAGGAACATGAGCTTGTTGCCGGCCGCGTGAGTTTTGCGAGCCCAATCCATGACCTGATTGACTGCTTCGGCAAGATCCAGCGGGTCGCCAGAGGCCGAGGTTACTTCGGTGCGGGCAAGGTGATCGGCCAGCGCTGCGAAATACCGGCCGACTTCCGCCGAATCAATGCCGGAATTCAACTCGAGCATGAGGGGCACCTTGTTGCAGCATTACTCGCGAAACCCCCGAATTGGTCACAGCGTCCCGAATGGCCCGGATAGCCGACGGTATCGCGAAGGCCTCACTGATAGTCGTTAGGAGATTATGGTGAACGATGTGTTAAGTGCGTAGCCAGCATGCCGCCTGCCGACCGGAATCTAAGTCTAAAGCACCCGACTAATGGCAAGCGGCTGACCGCTTCTGGGGCTGGGGGCTATCGTGCGGCCCGAGGCGCCGTAGACTTGCGGCGAAGCCTTGCGCGCCAGATCGCCCGAGAGCCGGCGCACGATGCCCTCCGACACCGCGTGCGACGTCGCCAGCACGATCATGTTCTTTTGCAGCACGGTTTGAAACGACTCCTGTAATTGGCGCAGCGCCGCGGCAGCTGCGGGCGCCGTCCGCAACAAAAACTTTGCATTCGCCTTCAATCGCTCGCCGGCGGCGAAAAGCTGGCCGGCAAGTTCGCTTTTCGTCGGCCCGAGCGCAGCCGCCTTGCGCACTTTCCCGGCATGCACGAGCGCGGTTTCCTGTTCGATGACGCCGTGCAGCTTGGCGATCAAATCGGCCACCTGCGCGACGGCGGTTTCTGCCTCGGCGGCTGTTGTGATCTGATTCATTGAGTGCTCACTCCTTGCTGCTTCAACAGGGCATCGTAAACATGTGAAGCGATGCCGATGCCGCCGTTCTGGGCGAAGTTCTTGGCGTATTGATCGGTAAGCATCGAGCGCCAAACCTTCAACGCGCCGCTGCCGCCGAATGGCCCATCGCCGTTCACGCTAGTGAACATCTGCTGGAACATGGTGTTCAAGAACATCGCCTCGAATTGCTGCGCAGCGGCCTTTGCCTTGCCCTTGAGCTTCAGCGATGCCTGAGCCTGCGCGCTACTGGCGTCAGCGAGCGCTGAGATCGACTGGTTGAGCCCGGCTATGGCTGGGTTCGGCATTACATCACCTCGATGTCGGCCTGGATGGCGCCGGCCGCTTTGATCGCCTGCAGGATGGAGATGAGATCGCGCGGTCCGATACCGAGCGCATTGAGACCGTCGACGATCTGCTGCAGCGAAACGCCCTCGTGGACCAACGCAAGCTTTTTACCTTCTTCGGTCACGCCGACATTGGTGCGTGGGACAACCACGGTACGGCCTCGCGACAGCGGCCCGGGCTGACTGACTTGCGGCGATTCCGAGATCGTCACAGTGAGATTGCCCTGCGCCACCGCCACCGTCGACACCCGCACGTCACGGCCGATGACAATGACCCCAGAGCGCTCGTCGATGACGATTTTCGCCGCCGTGTCCGGCTCGACCTGCAATTGCTCGATCTCAGTGAGCATCGCGACGAAGTTCTGCGGAAACTTCTTCGGCAATGACAATTGCACGGTCGAAGGGTCAAGCGGCTCGGCGACTGGCGAGCCGATATAGTCGTTGATGGCAATGGCAATTCGCTTTGCGGTGGTGAAGTCGGCGTTGCGCAGTGCCAGGCGCAAATGGCCGAGAGTGGCCAATGAGAAGTCGATTTCGCGCTCGATGATGGCGCCGTTCGGCAGCCGCCCTACGGTCGGCACGCCGCGTACCACCTTGGCCGCTTCTCCTTGAGCCTCAAAGCCGCCGATGGCGAGCGAACCCTGGGCCACGGCATAGACGTTACCGTCAGCGCCGAGCAGCGGCGTCACCAAAAGCGTGCCGCCGAGCAGGCTCTTGGCATCGCCCATGGCCGAAGCGGTCACGTCGATGCGCGTTCCCTGGGTGGCAAACGGCGGCAGGTTCGCAGTCACCATGACTGCGGCGACGTTGCCGGTGCGGATCTGCTGGCCGCGGATATTGACGCCGAGGCGTTCGAGCATGCCCTGCAGGGACTGCTTGGTGAATGGTGTATTGTTGAGGGTGTCGCCAGTGCCGTTAAGGCCGACGACCAGGCCATAACCTAAGAGCTGGTTCTGGCGTATGCCCTCAATGTTGGCGAGGTCTTTAATACGCGAGGTCGCCGTCGCCGAAGAGACAGCGCACACAAGCACCCCCAGCGCGACGAGCGCCGGTCGTAACGTCCTTTTCATCTCCTGCTCCCCAAGAGGTCGGACGGTTTTCCTCATTGCCAATAGCGTGCCAAAGCCGGCGAGCCACGCAAGTTATTGTGAAGACTAGATAATCCTCTTGGCTCAGAACGGCCGTAGGGCGAGGTCGGCGCAGCCATTGCCGGTTTTCGGCAATTGTTGCCGGGGCGGCTGGGCAATGTTTTACCGCCCATTAACCATAAACGCCCACCTTCTTGGCTATGCGCGTCACTGGACCAAACGGAACGGTACTTACGGCGCCACCGGTAGCGGCCCGGCGTTCGGCCGGCGGCAGCTTTACGTTGTCCGAGGCCAGCGCACCTCAGCCGCAGAGCGCTGCGGTGGCGCTGCGAACGTTGGGCGGGATCGATGCGCTCATTGCGTTACAAGGCATAGAGGACCCGCTGGAACGCCGCCGCCGTGCGGTCAAACACGGTACGCGGGCGCTTGACGCTCTGGATGAACTGAAGCTCGGCCTTCTATCCGGCACCCTCGACCAGGCAACCCTGTTGCGGCTCAAAGCGGTCGCCGCCGACCTCAAGGACGGTTCGGGCGATCCGGGGCTCGATCAGGTCTTGAGCGAAATCGACCTGCGGGTTGCGGTAGAATTGGCAAAAGCCGGCTTGAATTAACCCGCTTTGCCGCGCCTGCACTCCGCGGCATCAATCGTTATTGTCACCGTCACAGACCCGCGGTATATGGGCGCGCCTCCGGGAGGGCGTAACGCGCGTGCGCGAGTAGGGGACATTAGGTTCATGCAGTCGGTCAAAAGCAAGAACGGTCGACCCGACGAAACATTGAACAAGAACGGCAAAAGCATCCGGCCCTTCGACAAGATCTATCGGCCGACGGACCGCGAACCGTTCATGAACGAGCGGCAGCGCGAGTACTTTCGACTCAAGCTGCTGGATTGGCGCGAGGACATCCTCAAAGAGGCCAAGGAGACGCTGCAGCATCTCCAGGACGACAACCAGAACCACCCTGACCTCGCCGATCGCGCCTCGTCGGAGACCGACCGGGCGATAGAATTGCGCGCCCGCGACCGCCAGCGCAAACTGATTGCCAAGATTGACGCCGCGCTGCAGCGTATCGAAGACGGCACCTACGGCTATTGCGAAGAGACCGGCGAGCCGATCTCGCTCAAACGACTCGAAGCACGCCCGATCGCCACATTATCGATTGAGGCGCAGGAACGTCACGAGCGCCGCGAGCGGGTCTACCGCGAGGAGTAGGCGGCCGGTTCTCGCACCGGCGCGCCGATCGCGCGGTTCGTAACGTAAACGGTTACGCCGTTGCCACCGCCGGCGCCCGATTTAGATTTTGTAAACCACCGGCGCAGTGCCGCAGGCGGATTTTGATCCGTCGCAACGTATTTAAGCGAAATCATTGCATTTTTAGGCCATTGCTGAAGAGCACGAGATGCCGAGATGGGTCAGAGCAAATTATGCGAGCGCTTGCGAACAGCCGGTCCGATCAAGTCGTCGGGGTGCTCGAAATTTAGACCGTGATTGATGCGGTCGACTGGTTTGCTGAGGAGGAGGCCGGATCGCAATGATCGAACGCCGCGCGCTTGCCCGCCATAAGACCTTTTTCAAAGGACGAATCTATTTCAACAATAGACTGTCCAGCATGGACTGTATCGTCCGCGACGCCACCGCCAGCGGCGGCCGTCTCGAGGTTTCAGATGGCGTTACGCTGCCGAATGCGTTCGAAATTTATCTTCCGAATAAAGACGAATACTTTCATGCCAAGGTTGAATGGCGCAAGGGTGGAAGCCTCGGCATAAGCTGGAAGCCCGAACAATTCCCAAAACAACAATTCTCAAAACAACGGCACGAGCATGATAGCGCCGAGCATGCTGTAGCCGATCGACTGGCGAAACTTGAGCATCGGGTGGCAGCGCTGCAAAAACGACTCGATGCATTGCAGGAGAAATAATCGGGAGCCGAAAGGTCCCTTAAGCCTTTATTTACCTCGTTCCTTTACCGCTCGTTAACAATCGCTGGCCGCTGCGACCCCACGGGCCGTCTCTTTTCGCTCTCCCGTTCATGAACCATAGGCCGCCGCAAAGCTTACAATCGAATCTGTCTCGGATGCTCCGGCGCGCGCACCAGGCTCTCGAAGAAGGTGAGCTTAACAAAGCGGAGCGGATTTACGCCGAGCTGGTGCAGCATCAGCCCGACAATTTCGACGCACTGCAAGGCCTTGGGCAAATCAACTACCAGCGCGGGCGGCTCGATGCGGCGCTGGCGCTTACTCAGGCAGCGTTGAAAAGCGACCTTTCGCGCGCCGACGGCTTTGCCAGCCTGGGCTTGATTTTTCACGCGCTGCGAGATTTTCAACGCGCGCTCGCAAGCTACGATGAAGGCCTGCGCCTTGCGCCCGATGACGCTGAGCTGCTTAACCGGCGCGGCGTGGCGCTTTTGGAGCTTGGCCGTGCGCGCGAAGCGCTGGAAAGCTTTGACCGCGTGCTCCTGCACACGCCGAATCGTCTCGACGCGCTCGGCAATCGCGGCAATGCGCTGCTGAGGCTCAACCGGGTGGCGGACGCGCTTGCCACCTATGACCGGGCACTGGAATGCGCGCCACGGAACGTGCAACTCCTGACCAACCGCGCCGCAGCGCTGCGCCGGCTGGACCGGCCCGATGAGGCTGCACGCAGCGCTTCGCGCGCGCTCACTATCAAACCGGACTTTGCGCAGGCGCGTTTTGTCGAGAGTGTCGCACGTTTGACACTCGGCGATTTTGCCGCCGGCTGGCGTGGATATGAATCACGCTGGCAGGTCGGCTGGCTGGCATCGCAGCGGCGAAGTTTTGCGGCGCCTTTGTGGCTTGGTAAGGAATCGCTCGATGGCAAGACTATTCTGCTCCATGCCGAGCAGGGCCTTGGAGATACCATCCAGTTTGCGCGCTATGCGACGCTTCTGGCGTCGCGGGGTGCGAACGTCATCCTCGAAGTTCAACGGCCGCTGGTGCGACTATTGTCACGCTTGCAAGGGGTCACTGCCGTGCTCGCGCGAGAGGAGGCGCTGCCGCACTACGATTTCCACTGTCCGCTGCTCAGCCTGCCATTGGCTTGCGGCACCGACGCTGGAGACGATACCGGCCGATCATGCTTACATAGCGCCAGCCGACGCGGCCATTTCGTTTTGGCGGACGCGCTTGCCGCAGCGGCGGCTTCGCGTCGGATTGGTTTGGTCCGGCGAACGCTCGCACGACAACGATCTCAATCGCTCGATGCGGCTGGCAACACTCGAGCCTCTGCTGGATTTGCCCGACGTCGCATTTGTAAGCTTGCAGCACGAAGTGCGCGAAGAAGATTTGCCGTTCCTGCAAAGTCGCAGCGACGTGTGCGAGATCGGCAGACAATTTAAGGATTTTGCTGACACCGCAGCTGCCATCGCGCTTCTCGACGCGGTAATTGCCGTCGACACCGCCGTCGCGCATTTAGCCGGCGCCATGGGCAAGCCGCTGTTTTTGCTGTTGCCGTTCGCGGCAGATTTCCGCTGGCTTCGCGAGCGGGCAGACAGTCCTTGGTATCCGAGTGCGCGGCTGTTTCGTCAGCCGCAATTCGGCGACTGGGAAGCGTCGTGAAAGTATTGCGACAGGAATTGGCCCGGTTTGGCGTCCTTTGCGGCAGGGCGGCGTGAACAGCGCTTAGCGCGTTACTGACAAATATGCTTCGCAAATGTTTCATCGAACCCGACGATGTTCGGCTTCCTCACGAAGCAACGAGCCAGGGAGCGAAACGATGGACAGTCAAGACGTCATGGACGGTCACGACATTCATGAACATCATGAGAAAGCCGCGCAGCACCACGAGCATGCCGCTAAGCACCATCGCGAGGCGGCAAAACACCACAAGGCTGGCAATCACGAAAAGGCCGCGCATCACTCGAAGGTGGCGCATGGGCATCATCTGCATGCCACCGAGCACCACGAGCATGCATCTAAAAAGCACGCCGACGAGCATAGCTGATCGTCATTGCGAGCGAAGCGACGCAAACCAGTCTTGATAACTTGCACCATGGATTGCTGCGTCGCTTGCTTATTGCGACAACGAGCTTAGCAAAAACTCGCGGCCTCCGGCGGGGAGCTGCCGGAGGCCGCGCCTTATCGGGGCCGATAGTGCTGCAAATGCGGCCCCGGGGAGATCGGCGAGCAAAAATCAGGCGTCAGACATCAGCCGAGATGATTTGCGTTTGACCTCCGTGATTCCTGATTGCTGTTCCCTGAACCCAGCTTAGAACGGCAAGATAATATCCACCGCTTGCTGGCCCCAGCGCTCGGTCTGGATGTTGGTGAGTGTGCCGCGGCCGCCATAGGCGACGCGCGCTTCGGCGATTTTTTGCAGTTCAATGGCGTTGTCGCTTTCGATATCTTCCGGCCGCACGACACCGGCAATGATTAGTTCGCGCATTTCCGCGTTGAGCCGCACTTCCTGCTTACCTTCGATCACCATGTTGCCGTTCGGCAGCACCTGCGTGACCACGGCGGCGACGTTGGTCACCAACTGATCCTGCCGGTTGATGGTGCCTTGGCCGTTCATCTGCGAGTTGCTATTGGCGGTCAGGAGGCTGCCCGGCAATACGGCGGTCGCGACCGAGCCGCCGAGCGCATTGGCGCCGATGAAATTGGTAATTGCGGAATCCTCGGTGGTGGTTCGGCTAAGCTGGGTCTGATCCTGGAAAATGGCGGTGTCGTTGATATTGACCTTTACCGTCAGGAGGTCGCCGACGACATGCGCGCGTTGGTCGTTAAAAAACGCGCGCGAGCCGCTGCGCCAAAGCGAATTCGGATTGTAAACGACCGGTTGCGGTGTAGGCATCGGCATCTGTACCGGCTTGTATCCAGGTTTGGCGGTCGGATTATCGACCGCTGATAGCGCCGGCGGTTCGCCGAGTTGCTTGATCCGATCACTCAGAGCGGCACACCCGGTCAGCATGGAAGTCACAGCAACTGTGCTAAGAAGCGCACGTGCGTGCCGAAGACGCGTATTCGATCTCAACATTTACTTTGAACTCGAGGTTACTGGATGCGGTGCTCTCGCCGCGGCTGATCAGAAGGCTGAGGATTTGGAGTCGGCTCCGGCTCCGGCGTATTTTCGACGAGTTGCTTTGGCGTCGTACTTACGGTTACACGGCCCGGACCGGAAACGACGCCATGCACGACACGCTTCGACTCGGCATTGAGCACGCTGATCGTATCGCCAAGGGCGCCCGAATCCTGCGCCTGGCCGCGCAGGGTGAGCGTGAACCCGGGCGCCTCGTAAACGATCGTAACGGTATCGTTGCGCTGCACGATCGCCGGCTTCATCAGATCGGCGTCGCGTAGCGATTGGCCGGGGCGCAATTCATGGCGCGCGGCCAGACCGGCTGCCGCATGAATGTCGGTGATCGCGGCGCCTTCAGACTTCGGCCGCCGTTGAGTGATCAGATCGGACGCTTTGAGCACCGCGCCGCGTTCGATTGGGTGATCTACGGTGACGGCATCGATTGTTTCGAACGCAATCCCGGTAAAGCGCGTCGACTGCGTGCGCAAGGCCGCGCTTGAGGGCAGATCGAAAGTAACGTCAAAGCGCGTGGTGCGCGGATTGTAGGTGAGCGCAAGAACCTGCAGGTCGCCGGTCGCGGTCGGTTCGACGTTAAGGGTGCGCACCTCACGGTCGAACTCGACCAGAATGTTGCGCGCCGTGGTGAAGCCGTATTGACCTTCCAGCGCCTGCGCGATGCGTGCCGAAATTTCTTTCGGCGTAATCGACCGGCTGGCACGAGTGACGATCACTTCCGAAAGTCCGCGCGTGTCGATACCGATCAGGTGCTGCGGCCGGATGGCATCGATGATGCGTTCGGCGGCGACGGTGCCTCTGGTGCCGAGGTCGGGCGCGCGGAAGATCGGCACGTCGGCGACCGGCCCGGCATTCTCGACGAGGTCGCCGATGCGAACGATATCGCCATTCACGGTGACGTTTGCGCGCAACGCCGGCATTGCGTTCTGGGCGACGGCCGGTCTGGCCAGTAGGCCAAGAAACACCGCCAGAATGAGAAGGCCAACGATGGGACGGATCATGACAAGGACCCTCCTCATTTCATCAACTGCGCGGTGGTCTGCAGCATCTCGTCCGCGGCGGTGATGACCTTTGAATTCATCTCATAGGCGCGCTGCGCGGCGATCAGATTGGAAATTTCCGTAACCGCGGAGACGTTCGATTGTTCGAGGCTGCCCTGCAGCAACGTGCCCGCGCCGTTAATGCCGGGCACGCCGTTTTGCGGCGTGCCCGAGGCGGGTGTGGCAACGAACAGGTTGTTGCCGGTGGCCTGCAAGCCGGCGTCGTTGATGAAGGTGGTGAGTGTGATCTGACCGAGGATGCTGGAGGTCGTGCTGCCGGGCAGTGTCACCGACACCTGACCTTGCTGGTTGATGGTCAACCCCGTCGAGTTCGCGGGAATAGTGATGGTCGGCTGAACGATGTTGCCTTCGGCGGTGACGATGCGACCCTGGTTATCCATCTGGAAAGAGCCGTCGCGGGTGTAGCTGAAAGTGCCGTCGGGCATCAGTATCTGGAACCAGCCGGCGCCCTGGATGGCGATATCGAGCGTATTACCGGTCTGCGACAGCGATCCCTGCGTCATCAGGCGTGGCGTGCCGACTGTCTTCACACCGGAACCGAGTTCGATGCCAACCGGCAGGATATTGCCGTTGTCGGAGGCCTGCGCGCCGATGCGTTGCACGTGTTCGTAGATGAGATCCTGGAATTCCGCACGCTGGCTCTTGAAGCCGGTGGTCGTCATGTTTGCCAGATTGCCGGCGATGACCTGAACTTGCAGGTCCATTGCCGCCATTCCGGTCGCAGCGGTATCGAGCGAACGCATCGTCCTAATTCCTCACTTCAAACATCAAGAAGAGCTCGGCGGCTGCGAGAGTTGCTGCAACGCGCTGCGGCGCTGATCGCCTTGCTGCTGCAGGATGGCGGAAATGTCGGAGTAACTGCGGGTGATTTCGATCATGCGTGTCATCGCGGCGATGGCGCGCACGTTCGATTTCTCAAGTGAGCCTTGTACGACGCGGGTGTTTGGCGTGACCGGGCCGGCATTGACACCAGCCGGAGCGTTGAACAGAGAAGCGCCGTCTTTCTGCAACAATTGCGGCCGGTCAAAGGTGGCGAGCTGTAACTGGCCGCGCGGAGTGTCCGTACCGGTGCTATCGCGTGCCGTGATGATGCCGCTGCCGCTGATGGCGATATCGTGATCGCCAACCTGAAACGTGATCGGACCGGCGGCCCCTATAACTTGATTGCCTTCGCTGGTAACGAGTTGGCCGGTGGCGTTGATCGAGAGCGACCCGTTCCGGGTGTAGCGCACGCCGCGCGGAGTTTGCACGGTCAGGTAGCCTTTGCCGTCGATGGCGACGTCGAGCGGATTACCGGTACGTTCGAGCGCCCCCTGGCTCAGATCAATCCAGGTGTTGCGGTCTTGTACGAAACTGAGACGCTTGTCTTTGCCGCCAAAATCGTTGTCGCGGGCTTTGGTCATCAAGAATTCAGAGAACGACGCGTTGTCGGCTTTGAATCCGGTGGTGTTGACGTTGGCGATGTTGTTGGCGACGACATCGAGTTCGTGACTGAGCGCCATCTGCCGTGACAAGCCGACGAGAAGCGCATTCTCCATCGGTACACTCCCCCAGTATTTAAGAAGCTGCCGTCCCCGGTCGGCTTCTCGTCCCGTGCCGCGACTTCTCCCAAGCCGCGACAGGGTGGCTAGTGCAGAAGCCGTGCCAATGGAAAACAGTTAATATAAGCAATCACTTAGATCGAAACGCAGGGGCGCCAGAGAGGGCAGAAAACACCGCGGCGCCTACCCAGCCCGGCAAATTTTTCCCGCCGGCTGGTTCCTCGCAAGCATCCATTAACCATTGCAGGAATAGCGTTCCCGTGAGGGCGCCAAATTCGTCGGCGCTGACCAGCGCTCGCGGCGTTAGTTCTGCGTTCTGTGCTGCCAGCTGCGTGCGCATCTGACGCCAGCGGAGCGGTGATGGCAACGACAGACGAAACCCAATCCAAAGCCGACAGCGCGGGTGCCGACGGCGACGAGGTCAAGGAAGCTCCCGCGAAGCGCAAGTTCTCGCTCAAGATGATCATTATGGCCGTCGGAGGCTTGGTTGTTTTGGGCGGCATCGGAGGCGGCGGTTATTATTTTCTCTTCGCCGGGCATGGCAAAGAGGCGGCCGCGGCACCCGCCGCGCCTCCGACCAAGCCGGTCGTCTTCCTCGACATGCCGGATGTGCTGGTAAATCTGTCGTCGACCGGCGGCGATCGCACGCAATATCTCAAGGTAAAGGTGACGCTCGAATTGCCGGATCAGGCGATGTCCGCGCAAATCCAGCCGGTGATGCCGCGGCTGATGGACGCGTTCCAGACTTACCTGCGCGAATTGCGCCCGACCGATCTCGACGGCTCGGCCGGCCTCTACCGCCTCAAGGAGGAGCTAACGCGGCGTGTCAATGCCGCGATCGCCCCGAGCCGGATCAATGCCGTGTTGTTCAAGGAAATCGTCGTCCAGTGAGTTTTGCCTGATCAATCGAACTAAGGCGTAGCGAATGGCCAAGGATCAAATCGACCAGGACGCGCTTGCTGCCGAATGGGGCGTCGCCCTCGAAGCGGAGCAGCAAGCAGCAGCCGGCGAGAATACCGCAACGTCCCTCGACAGCGATGGCGAAGGCGACGGCGGCGCCGAAGCCATGGCGGCGCAATGGGCGACCATGGTCGACGACGGCCATTTCATCCAGGCAGCAAAAGGCGGCGCCGAGCGCATCCTGACCCAGGAGGAAATCGATTCGCTGCTCGGGTTTTCGCTGGCCGATGTCTCGCTCAACGACAATTCCGGCATCCGCGCGATCATCGACTCGGCGATGGTCTCCTACGAGCGTTTGCCGATGCTGGAGATCATCTTCGACCGGCTGGTCCGGCTGATGACGACCAGCCTGCGCAACTTCACCTCGGACAACGTCGAAGTGTCGCTCGATCGCATCACCTCGGTGCGCTTCGGCGACTATCTCAACTCGATACCGCTGCCGGCAATCCTCGGCGTCTTTAAGGCCGAGGAATGGGAAAATTCCGGTCTCATCACCGTTAATTCGAGTCTCATCTATTCGATCATCGACGTGTTGCTCGGCGGCCGCCGCGGGCAAACCGCAATCCGCATTGAGGGCCGTCCCTACACGACCATCGAGACCAACCTGGTCAAGCGCATGCTCGAGGTCGTGCTCGCCGATGCCGAGCTGGCCTTCAAGCCGCTGTCACCGGTGAAGTTCAACATCGACCGGCTGGAGACCAACCCGCGGTTTGCCGCCATCTCGCGGCCGGCAAATGCCGCCATTCTGGTGCGGCTGCGGATCGACATGGAGGATCGCGGCGGCACCATCGAGCTGCTGTTGCCTTACGCCACCATCGAACCGATCCGCGACGTGTTGTTGCAGATGTTCATGGGCGAGAAGTTCGGCCGCGATCCGACTTGGGAAGGCCATCTCGCGACCGAGATGGGTCAGGCGGAAATCGCTGTCGACGCGGTGCTTTACGAGGCGCCGCTGCCGCTTCGGCAAATGATGAAGCTCGACGTCGGCGATACCCTCATGCTGGAACTGAAAACCGACGCGCCGGTCATCGTGCGTTGCGGCGACGTTACGCTGACGGAAGGGCGTATGGGCCGCGTCGGCGACCGGGTCGCGGTGCGCGTCGGCAAGCCCTTACGCAAACCCAATATGACGCTGGCCATGTTCGAAAGTGCAGGCGGCGCCGGCAACAGGATGGACGCGCAGTGACCAACGGCTTTGGACTGATCATTGAGATACTCGTCGCAGTTTTGCTCGGGCTGACGATCGGTTACTGCATGATGCTCAACCGGCGCCTTAAGCTTCTTAGATCCGACGAGCATTCGCTGCGGGCGACGATTTCCGAGCTGGTAACCGCGACCGAGATCGCGGAACGGGCGATTGCCGGTCTGAAAATCACGGTCGAGGAATGCGAGCTCGGCTTGGGCGCGCGGCTGCGCAGCGCCGACCGCTTCACCGCCGATCTCGACCGCAGCATTGCCGCCGGCAAGGATTTGCTCGATCGCCTGTCGCAGATCGTCGCCGCGGGCGGCGGTTCGGTCGGCAGCAAGGCGCCTGCGAAAAGCGCTACCGAGAAAGTCGCGCAGGGCCAAAGTACTTCGCCACCGCCGCCGCGCAAAGACGCGCAGGCCGTTGCCGCGGCAGCAGCCGCGTTCGCTGAACGCGTTCGCATGAAGGTGCACGGTCTCGCCGCATGACGGGTTTCATCCGCGATCTGCGCCTCATTCCGATTGCGGTGGTCGCGAGCGCCTGCCTTCTGATCCTGATATTGGCCGATCTTATTCTTGACGACGGTTCGCCGGCGCCTGAGAGCATGCCACCGGCCGAAGCGACGGTTATCCACGTCGCGCCGGGCGCATCGCGCCCAAGTGACAAGAGCGGATCCTGGGCGCAGCAGACGTTCAACGTTCCCAACGGCAGCGGGACGCGAGCGGCGCCCACAGACTTGGCGCGGCTTCCCGCCATTACGTCGACGCCAGCCGACAAATATGCCGACATCATCACCGGCTCGGTCGAGGGCAAAAGCGAAGCGAAGGGCGAGGCAAAACCGAAGGGTCAGAGCGGTGACGCGGCCGGCAAGGAGGGCAAACCCTCTGCGCCCGGCAAGGATAACAAGCCCGGAGCCGCCAAGGAAGATCCGAATCCACCGCCCAGCGGCCAGGTGATTGTGCCGGACAACAGGCCGATGCCTTCAGCCGCCGAGCGCGCATTGCTTGGGCGGTTGTCGGAACGCAGGCAGGAACTCGACAAGCGCGCCCGCGAACTCGATATCCGCGAGGGTCTCATCGCCGAAGCCGAAAAGCGTATCGACGGCAAGCTCTCCGAAATCAAGGCAGGTGAAGCCCAACTCGCTACCGCGGCGGAAAAGAAGGACGAAGCCGAAATCGCCCGGTTCAAAGGTCTGGTCACGATGTACGAGAACATGAAGCCACGCGACGCGGCCAAGATTTTCGATCGTTTGGAAATGGGCGTGCTGCTGGAAGTCGCGGCGCAGATCAATCCGCGGACCATGTCGGAAATCATGGCGCAGATGCAGCCCGACACGGCCGAACGATTGACCGTCGAACTAGCAAGCCGGGCCAAGGCGGCGGCGAAGCCGGGCGGCGAACTGCCGAAGATTGAAGGTCGGCCGACACAGTAAATTCTGGCAACCCTACGAGCCCAAATTTCGCCGGGACGCCGGCTAGCCCATCGCCAGCTCGTCCTTGCGGTGCGCCCAGCCGGTGATGTTGCTCTCGATTACCGAGAAGATTGCGTACAGCGCAACGCCAAGCACGGCGAGAATCAACAGTCCGGCAAAAACCAGCGGCACGTCGAAGTTGGAACTCGCGATCATCATCACATTGCCGATGCCGCGATTGGAAGCCACCGTTTCGGAAATGACCGTGCCGACGAAGGCGAGCGTCACCGAGACTTTCAGCGAGGCGAAGAAATACGGCATGGTGCGCGGCAGCCCGACGTTCCAGAGAATTTCGAGCTTGCTCGCGTGCAACGCCCGCATCACGTCTTCCAGCTCGGGTTCGGTGGTGGCAAGCCCCGTAGCGACGTTCACGACGATCGGGAAGATGCACATGATCATGGCCGTGAGCACGGCCGGTACGCCGCCGGCGCCGAACCAAAGAACGAAGATCGGCACCACGGCGACTTTTGGGATGGTGGCAAAGCCGATGAGCAAAGGGTAGGCGACGTCGTAGGCGAGCCGCGACGAGCCGATGCTAACACCAAGCGCAATGCCGATGGCGATACCGAGCCCGAATCCGATCAGCGTGGTGTAGAGCGTTTGCAGGATATGCGGCCACAGGGCCGGCATCTGCGAGATCATGGTGACGATGATCTCGCTCGGCTTCGGCAGCACAATATCGCTAACGTGGAACAGCCAGCACAGCGCTTCCCAAAGCACAAAGAAGCCGATGATGAAGAGGGTGGAGGCGAACCGGCGGCGAAGTTCCGCGTCCATTATGCGGCCTCCTTCACCGGGCGCGCCGAGACGATGAGTTCGCGCAGCCGCTGTGTCAGCGCCACGAATGGCGGCGTGTAGGACATCTCGATCGTTCGCGGGCGCTGAAACGGCACTTCGGCGTCGTCGATGATCTGTCCGGGGCGCGCGCGCATGACGCAAATGCGGTTGGCGAGATAGCCGGCTTCCTTGAGATCGTGGGTGACCAAAAGCACCGTGGGGCGGAGCTTGGTCCATAGCTCCTGCATGATCGCCCACAATTCCTCGCGGGTGAACTGATCGAGCGCGCCGAAGGGCTCGTCAAGCATCAAGAGCTGCGGTTCGTGCACCAGCGCCCGGCACAGCGAGGCGCGCTGCAGCATGCCGCCGGACAATTGCCAGGGACGCTTGTCGCCGAAATTGGCAAGCCCGACTTCCTTCAGCAGCGCATCCGCCCGATCGCGAAACTCGGTCTTGTGCTTGGCGCGATACTGCTGACGAAACGGCGGCACGATCTTGAGCGGCAGCATGACGTTTTCGCGCACCGTCAGCCACGGCAGCATGGTCGGGTTCTGGAACGCCATGCCGACGCGAACCGGCTCGGCGCCGACCTGGCGGCCGGCGACATAGACATAGCCGGTGCTGGCGGTGATCAGGCCGCTGACAAGCTTGAGAATCGTCGATTTGCCGCATCCCGAAGGGCCGACCAGAGCGACGAAATCGCCCTGCTTCAGCCGCAGGTCAGTCAAACCCAAAGCGTGGATTTTTTTGTCGCCGCGTCCGTAACTTAACGTCACATTCTCAAGTTCTACAAAATAATCAGAATGCGGGTGGGCCTCGGCGGGCGCTGTCATGGTTCAGAGCTCCAAAGTGTGACCGTTGCCCCGGTGCACGATCGCTTCCATTGTCTGATCGGTGTGAAGTGGGGCTGGCGCCGGCATCTGCTGGATTGTGTGCACGGAACGTCCCCAGCCGCTGGCATCCTCGGCCAAGGCGCGATCCTTCATGACAAAACGCCCGCGCACCATGGTGTGCAGGGGCAGTCCTTTTACGCGGCGGCCGTTCCAGGGCGAAATTTTCGAGCGCGAATGCAGCTCGTTATCAGCGATAGTGTGGTCCCGTGCCAGATCGACCAGAGCCAAATCGGCGTCGGCTCCCGGTGCAATCGCGCCTTTGCGCGGATAAAGGCCCCAGATTTTTGCCGGATTGAGCGAACTCAAGCGCACATAATCGCAGAGCGACAGCCGTCCGTTGTTCACCTCGGTAAGCATGAGCGGCATTTGCGTCTCGACTCCGGGAAAGCCGCAATCTACCGCCCAGATGTCATTGCGCGTCTTTTCTTCCGGCGTGTGCGGGGCGTGGTCGGTCGCGATCAGATCGATGGTGCCGTCCGAAAGCGCCGCCCACAGCGGTTCGTGGTTGCGGGCTTCGCGCACCGGAGGGTTGACGCGAATGATCCCGGCGAGATCGTGGTAGTCGTCGGTGGAGAGGAGCAGATAATGCGGGCAGGTTTCGCCGGTGATATCGACACCGCGCGCCTTGCCTTCGCGTAGCGGCCGCAACTCTTCGGCCGATGAAATGTGCAGGATGTGAATCCGTGCGCCAGTCCACTCCGCGAGCAATGCCGCGCGGCTGACGGCTTCGATCGCGACCACTGCCGGCCGCGAGTCGATATGTGCCAGCGGATCGCGCCGGCCGGCACGCGTCAACCGCTCCTGCCGCCGCTCCATGATCGAATTGGTCTCGGCATGGAGCGAAATACGCTTGCCTGTTGGCGCTACGACTTCAAAGGCTTCCAGCATCGCGCCGGTGGAAGGCGAGGGGATTTTGCCGAAGGTGTTGCCCATGTAGAGCTTGAAGCCGATGACCCCGCCGTCGATCAGCTCGGGGACATTCTCGATGGTGTCTTCGCCAAGGAGCCCGTAGAGGCCGAAATCGACACGAGCCTTTTTCGCGGCGATGGCGTGCTTGGCAGCCAGCGTTTCGGCGTCGCCGGTCGGCGGAATCGTGTTTGGCATGTCGAACACGGTGGTGACGCCGCCGAACGCGGCTGCGGCGGTGCCGGTTTCCCAATCTTCTTTGTGCGGGTAGCCGGGATCGCGAAAATGTACGTGGACGTCGATGGCGCCGGGCAGGATGTGCAAGCCGCTGGCATCGAAAGTCTCGCGCGCCGGCGGCATCGCCTCCCGAGCACCGACAGCAAGCACACGCCCGTCGCGGATGGCGATGCTGGCGGCGGTCATGCCGTCGTGAGACACTAATGTGCCGCTGTGGATTACGAGGTCGGCGGTGACAGCGGTAGCGGCCATCGGCGCCTCGCTCACAGCATCGCCCAGCCGCCGTCGACCGGAAGATCGATGCCGGTGATCTGGCGCGATACGTCGCTCGCGAGGAACAGACAGGCGTTGGCAACGTCAGCGTCGACCGTCACGCGCTTTAGCGCGTAATCCGCGGCGTGCCGCTCGATCGCCTCCTCGATGCTGATGTTGAGCCGCTTTGCCATGTCGGCGCAGACTTTGTCGCGAAAGCGCGGTCCATCGACCATGCCGGGGGCTACGCAATTGACGTTGATATTGTACTGCCCGACTTCGAGCGCGAAGCTCTTGGTGATGCCGCGCAGACCCCATTTCGACGCCGAGTAGGCCATGCGCCCGGCGCGTCCGCGCATTCCGAACGTGCCGCCGACATTGACGATCTTGCCATAGCGCTGGCCGATCATGGCCGGCAGCACGCTGTGCATGATGTGGAAAGCGCCGTGCATGTTCAGCCTGATGATGTCATCGAATTCCGCCGGCGTGGTTTCCACGCCGGTCTTGCCGATCGGTCCCGATCCGCCGGCGACGTTGACGAGAATGTCGATGCGGCCGCCATAGGCGGCTTTCGCCTTTTCGGCAGCGTCCGCGCATTGCTGCGGATTGGTCAGATCGCAAGGCACGATGATCGCGCCGCCGCCCGCGGCCTTAATAGCTGTTGCGACCGGCTCGATGGCGGCGCTATCGCGTCCGAGAAGGGCCAAATGCGCGCCCTCGGCTGCAAAGGCGTTGGTGATCGCGGCGCCCATTCCCTTCGCCGGGCCGGTGATCACGGCCACCTTACCGTTGAGATTTAGCTCCATAGCTTTGTCCTGCCGTGGAATAGGTCGTTGCAGAAAAAAGCGGCCGCTCCGCCCCCAAACGAAGCGGCCGCGCCAAGCCGCTTCAGAACAATTTTTTCGGCAGTTCGTCGGCCGGCGGCAGAAACGCCGGCGTGAAAATCTCCTGCGGCGTCGGCGTGCGCGGCAGGTTGACGGCCTCGACCAGGATATCGATCGAGCGCTTCAGCCTTGCCATATCGACATTGCCGAGCCCGATTTTGGCGATCTCCGGATGGTTCATCTCGAGCTTGAGCGTGGCTTCAAGGCGCTCGCGCTCGACTGCGACCTTGATCAGCGGTTCGCGCTTGGCGACGGCGGCGACAGCCGCATCCGGGTCTTTGATCATGTCCTCGATGCCGTGATTGATGGCCGCGACCAGGCCGCGGACCGCCGCCGGATTGTCTTTGATCAGCTTCTTCGAGACGATGATCGCGTTGGAGTAGAGATCCATGCCGTGATCGCCGTAATTCATGAACCGCAGCTGCTTGTCCGGATCGACGTGGATGAGCTTGGCGGAAAAGCGGATGGTATTGACGTAGCCGAACACGCCGTCGACCTGGCCCTGCATCAGCATCTGCTCCCGCAGGTTCGGCTGCATGTTGGTGATATTCACCTTGGTGCAGTCGATCTTGGTGACTTTGCAGAAAGCCGGAAACAGCTTAAGCGCGGCGTCGCTCGCGGACGCCCCCAGCGTTTTGCCCTCTAGATCCTTCGGCGTCTTGATCGGGGAGTCGGCTTTGACCGCGATGGTGAACGGCGGCTGGTTAAACACGACATAGACCGCCATCGGGGCTTCTTCAGGTTTCTTGGCAGCAAATTCGATCAAGGCGTTGAGATCGCCGAAGCCAACGTCATAGGTGCCGTTGGCTACGAGCGGGATCGGGGCGCCGGAGCCGTTGCCCTGGTCCATAGTCACGTCGAGACCGGCGGCTTTGAAGTAGCCGCGATCGTCGGCAAGAAACAAAAAGCCCTGCGGGCCCTGGTACTTCCAGTTCAGCACCATTTTCAGCTTGGTCTCGGCGGCAGCGGGTGCGGCCGCGGCGAGCGGTGCGGCTATGGCGATCGCGGCGGCGACGACGACGGCGGAGCGTCGGGTAAGCAAGGCCATGTGCGGGCTCCTGTTGGGGTTACGGCTGGTCAGTGGCGTCGGCCCCCGGCTTCGTTCGGCTCCGCGAGAGTTTATGGGCCCTGATCGCGAAGCACTTGCTCGCAAGCTAGCCAGAATCAGTGTTGCCATCTGCCGCCGTTTTCTTGCTAGAGTGATGCCGAAAAGGCACCACTCGCGGTAGCGACGCCGATGAAGCATCTCCGGATTTTGAATTACGTCGACGAAGTCGCCCGGGCCGGCTCGATCCGCAAGGCGGCTGACCGGCTCAACGTCACGGCATCGGCGGTCAACCGGCGCATTGCCGACCTCGAGGACGAACTCGGCACTACGTTGTTCGACCGGCGTCCGCGCGGCGTGCGGCTCACGGCCGCCGGCGAAGTCTTTGTCCATTATCTGCGCGGGCAAAACGGCGAAGTCGAGCGCATGAAGTCGCAGATCGAAGACCTCAAGGGGTTGCGGCGCGGCACCGTGCGCATTGCCTGCAGCCAGGCGCTGGCGCTTGAGTTTCTGCCGCGCCAGATCGCCGAATTCCGCAAGACCCATCCGCTGGTGTCGTTCGACTTGCAGGTGGTCGATCATGAATGGGCGATGGCGGCGCTCGCGGCCTACGAGGTCGACCTGGTCATTGTTTTTCGGCCGCCCTTCCTCGCCACTTTCCAGCCGCTGATGACGCTCGAACAGCAGCTGGTCGTGGTCATGGCCAAGGACCACCCGCTCGCATCCCGCCGGGTGCTTCGTTTGAGCGACTGCGCCGGCTATCCGGTGGCGTTGCCCTCACGCTCGATCGGCGGACGGCAATTGCTCGATGAAGTTTCGGCGCGAACCGGGCTGACCTTCAAGATCGCCGCCGAGGCAAATTCGTTTGAAATGCTGCGCGGGCTGGTTGTTCACGCCGGAATGATTTCGTTTCAGATCAGCATCGGCACGTTGCCGGTCGGCAACAAGCTCGGCGTCATCGCCCGCGAAATCGACGGCCGCGACGTGCCGCGCGCCAATCTCGTGCTCGGACGCTTGCGCGGGCGAACGCTGCCGATTGCAACGGCGGTATTCGCCGAACGGCTCACGCGACATCTCGAGGCGATGCGTGCTGAGTCCCTTGCGGGGTCCGTTGCGCAGTCACCAGCGGTTCGAAAATCGGCGGCGGCCGCGCGTTCACGATCGCCGATGCGGGCTTTGCGTCACTTGCCGTAATGTCGATCCAGTTCCTGCGCTTTTGCCATCAGATCGACTGCCACCTCTTCTAATCCGTGCGATGTTGGCCGATGCGGGCAAGCCCGCGCCAGCCGCGTACAGGTCTGCGCGATTTCGCGCAGGTAAGTCACAGTGTCCTTCATAATGGTCCCGGTCGAAGCCAAGTTTTTGTTGGTGTGGGCGTCAGGTAATGCACCCGATCGCCAAAGACTTGCGATCTGGGGACAAAAACTTGCTTTGAACTGCCAAAAGCTGCGTTCAGCGCGGCATCTGCCGCTTTGCCGGGCCAGGTTGCACCCGCCGTCTCCGTTCCGAGCGAACCGCGCGCGGTGGGCGTCCAGTCCAGCGACGGAATGCGTGCGAGAACGCGCTCACTTCGGTGTAGCCCAGCATCCAGGCGATCCGGGAGATCGATAAATCCTGCTCAGCCAGATAGTGCTTGGCGAGAGCATGGCGCAGATCCTCGAGAATACCGGCGAAGGTGACGCCTTCGGCGGCGAGCTTGCGCCGCAACGTTCGCGGGCTGATGTGCAGCTTTGCTGCAACGCTTTCTATGCCCGTACGCCCGTGCGGCAGCAGTGCCGCCAGCGCATTTTCCACGTCCGCCTGCAGTGCGCCCAACCGCGCCTTTCGGCGCGCCAGCACATCCTCGCAATATCCGACCAGCAGTTTGTTGAGATAGGGGTCGGCGTGGACGATCGGCAGCTTCGCCGCTTCGCCCGGGAACGTTACTTCATCCTTGTCGGCCCCGAATTCGACGGCGTGGCCGAAGAAGCTGTCGATCTCGACTGATTGCGGGATGCGCTGATGGATGATGCTGACTTTGGTGGGCTGCAATTCCCGCCCGGTTATCTCCCGGCAGCAACGGGTGATGGCCGTGGTCCAGGCCTCGAGCTGATGCCGATCCGATTGGCGCGATATGCCGGCATACTCGAAGCCGATGCGCAATGCCTGGCCAAGTTCAGTTTCCAGCTTAATGCCTTCGTTGACCATCGTGGAATAGCGGGCAATACCGGTCAGCGCGTCGCCCAAAACAGCGGAGGAAGCGGCGACGTAATACAGAAAGCCCGTGCGCCGGAGGTCCATACCGAGGGCGACGTGGAAGCCAAGAAGCCGGTCATCAAGGGCTTGCGCCAGTAAGTTGACGCAATTGATCTGGGACGCGACGCTGAGGTGAACGCTCTCGTCCTCAATATCCTCCACAGTGAGGCCGGCGCGCTTCAGGATTGGCGGAAGATTGTCGATGCCGGCTTTTTGCGCGTATGCGCAGCAAAGCCGCGTCATCAAGCCGGCACAGCTTGGAATCGCGCCTAACCGCTTCGCAGATGGTATTCGGCTGCGCAAAGGCAGTCCCCATCCTACAACGAGCAACTTGCTTCGTAATCACCAATACCGGCACAGCGGCTTGCATAAATGAGAAGCGCGCCGGGTGAGGGCTGACAATAGCCCTTTGTACGCCTTGCCAACACTGCGAAGGACGCTGGCGGCCTGCCGCGTTCGCAGGAAATTCATTTGCGATTTGAACCTTAGCAGCGTTTGCGCGTTTACTCTTGCAACTGAACCTCTCAGGGGAACATCGTGGCACAAGCATCAACCAGACCTACGGATTTCAACCACGCGCTTGCCGACGCCAAGAGACAGGCCGGTGGCGTTGCGGATGCATTCGCCGATGCTGCTAAGGATGTGTCCGGCCAGGCGCGCGATAGCGCGGCCGACGTCCTCGATACCGCAAACACCGCGGCTCGTAAGACCGTGGGCTCATTCGAGCGGGCGATCCGCAACACTATTGAGACTCAGCCTTATACGGCCGCCGCGATTGCGTTGGGTATTGGCTGGCTGTTGGGCCGAATGCATCGGCCGCTCTGAGTTCTGGCAGGCGGCGCAAGTCGGACGGCGTCGTTGGTCCGGTCGCGGGAAACCGCGGCTGGGCTTTTGTCGTTTTGGCGATTGTTGCTGATCGCCGCTGTCTCCGCCGGTTGGCAATTGTCCGAGCCTTGCAGCGGGCGCCGGTAGCTTCGTACACTGCGCAATAATTCGGGGAAGGAAATCATGGACACGCGGCTCAAGGACAAGGTTGCAATCGTGACAGGCGGGGCGCGCGGCATCGGCGCAGCCTTTTGCGAGGGCCTGGCTGCGGCTGGCGCCAAAGTGGTCGTTTCCGATGTGCTCGACGGGAGTCCTGTTGCTGAGCGCATTGCCGAAACACAGAAGCGGGCGATGTTTGTGCGCGCCGATGTCACCTCGAAGAAATCGCTCGAGAACCTGGTGTCGGATACCGTGCGGGAGTTCGGCACCGTCGATATTCTGGTCAACAATGCCGGCCTGTTTGCAGACCTCCACCACAAGCCGTTCCTGGAGATCGATGAAGACGAGTGGGACCGGGTCATGGCGGTGAACGTGCGCGGCACCTTTCAATGCGCCAAGGCCGTCGCCCCGGTGATGATCGAGAACAAGAAAGGTCGCATCGTCAACATCGCATCCGGCACCGCGTTCAAGGGCACGCCGAACCTTTTGCACTACGTCAGTTCGAAAGGCGCCGTGGTGTCGATGACCCGCTCACTCGCGCGCGAACTTGGCCCGCACAATGTTTGTGTCAACGCGATCGCGCCGGGGTTGACCATGAGCGAAAAGGTCAAAGTCAATCCGGAGTGGACCGGCAAAGCCAGCGCCGCCGGCATTGCCGCCCGCGCCATCCAGCGCGAACAGGTGCCGGCGCGATCTGCTCTCGACGCTGATTTATCTCTGCTCCGACGACAGCAACTTCGTCACCGGACAGACCATCAGCGTCGATGGCGGCGCATTGATGCGCTAGCGCCCCCGCATGTCAGTCCGTCGCGCGCCGGCGGGAAGGCGTGCGCGCACTCAGCGGGCTTTCTCGGAAATTTATGACGACTCGCTTCGGTGCTTCGACCATGGCAACGGCGGCGCGTTCCACTCGCGTCTCTCGAGCGGCCAGACCCGCTGGATCATGCCGTACATAAAGGCGGTGGTCAGTCCAAAGAGGATGAGCCCGTTTAACGCTTCCAGAGCACCCATCAGGCGCCAGTGCGCGGCAAGGAAGATTTCCGAATGACCGTAAGTCGTAATTGCGCTTAGCGAGTAGAGCAGCGCCGACTTGTTGTCCGGAAGCGCTCCGAGCACCCGATAAGCCGCCGCCCAAATGCCGGCCTCGATTCCATGCAACACGGTCGCTAAAATCGCCGTGATCCCCATGATGAGCGCAAACACGTAGACGAAGTAGCGGCTTTCTTTGGCGACGGTCAGCACTCGGATGAGCTTCACATTGATGAAGCCGAGGCCGATAACGTGAAAGGTCACGTTCAGCACGATCAATGGCAGGCTCCAGGCCCAGTTGCCGTTCCAGCTTGCTGCGTCCTCCATCTTTTCAACGGCCCTCGATTAAAGTGTCATCTATCCGAGCGAGCCGAGTGTCGGTCCGACTTTGACCGATTGCGTTTCTAGCCGGCCGCCGATGGCGCGGGCACGCCCCTATCCAGCGCTTTGAGCGCGTCTTCAAGCACCTTGCGGATGTGGGCGGTATTGTTCGCGTCGATCATGTTGGCGTTGAGGTAGAAATCCAGTCCGGTTTGATGCTCGCTGAATACCTGGACTGTCTGGCCGGAGGCATCGAGAATGCCGCTGATCGCATAGGGTATGACTTCGCGGCTGATGCCCTTCATGGTAATCGGCGGCAGCGCCTTCGCGACCACTGCGTCGCGAACCAGCGCGTAAGTTTCATAGCTGACCACGATGTGGCCGGCCTGCGCCACCGCTTGCAGGCGCGCGGCGAGATTGGCCTCGGCGCCGATGATCGTATAGTCCATCCGATCGTCGCTGCCGAAATTGCCGACGTTGCAATAGCCGGTATTGATGCCCATGCGCACGCGGAACGGCTGCTCGATGCCGGCGTTGCGCCATTTGGCGTTGAGCCCGGCGATGCGATCCTGCATCTCGATCGCCATGCGCAGGCACGCTTTGGCGTCTTCGGCGTCGCCCCTGGTTTCCGGGTCGCCGAAGAAGATCAGCATGGCATCGCCGACGAACTTGTCGATGGTGCCGCCATGGCTCAGCGCGATCTTGGACATTTCGGTGAAATATTCGTTGAGCAGCGCCGTGATCTCCTCCGGCTGCAGCCGCTCCGTGGTCGCGGTGAAATCCTGAATATCGGAGAAAAAGATGGTGAGCTTTTTCCGCTCGGTCTGGATGGTCACATCCTTCTGGCCGCTGAAGATGCTCTTGTAGATCTGCGGCGACAGGTAGCGTGATATCTTCATCGACAGCGTGGCGAGAAACTCATTCGCCGTTTCCAGTTCGGTATTCATGCCTTGGATGACGCCGGCCTGTCGCCGCTGCAATACGATGAAGGTAAAGCCGGCCAGTGCGACGAGCGCGAAGTACGCCAGAAGGTATTTGAACGCAAAGAGATTGCCGATGATCGGCTGGGTAATTGTGACTTCCTGCAGGCCACGCACGTCACCGACCTTCCAATCGCGTTTGAGGCTTTCCGGATGCGTGTTGTGGCAGCTCACGCAAGCCTGAGCCATAATGACCGGCGCCACCCAGCGAACCTGGTCGACGAATGGCGAGTTCGACGACATCGAGATCATCTGATTTGGATTTTCCCGAAGACGGCGAAGGGCATCTGTCTCGAACCGGTCGAGCGGATGCGGGGCGCGGTTGGCGAAGGGGTAATCGGAAACGAAGCGATAGCCAATGTTGTGCTGCTGTTCGCCGATGACTTTGCCGAGTTCCAGTGAAAGCGTCGCCGGAATCGGAATCGCGCCCGGAATATCTTGGTAATTGTGCACCACCCGCGTAATGGTTCCGGGCGGGGCCGCCAGAATGCGCCCGACAACGTTGCTGGCGTAATAGCTTCGCACGCTGGTGATGATCGAATTAAGATCGCTGGCCTGGCGGCGAAGGTTGCTGTCGGCGAGACCGCGCAGATCCAGCCATACGGCGATCGGCAATCCGACAAGCAACAGGATGACCAACAAGACGAAAACGAACCCCATTTTGGCGCTGGCTGCGTTCTTCATGGCTTATATGCTTTCGTCGGTTGCCGTGGCTCTGTCCAATTTCCCTATAAATACGACGATTTGCCGTCGGCTAAATCCAATCCTTCCACTTGAATCAGTTCCGGCGCCGCAGCCGAATAAGGCCGGCCCGGGGTTGTACGGAGGGAGCCGCGCGAATCCGCAATGACTGCCGCCAGTGCTCTAGAGGTTGACGGTTCGCATTCCCGTTTCCTGGTAGCGTGTGCCTGCTGCGCCGCCTGTAGGGATCGCATCGTCGAGCGCTGCTTGATCCTCAGGCGTCAGCTGAATGTCGAGTGCGCCGAGATTTTGATCGAGGTAGCTGCGGCGCTTGGTGCCGGGGATCGCCACGATATCCTTACCCTTGGAAAGAACCCAGGCGAGCGCCAGTTGCGCAGGCGTGCAATTCTTGACGCGAGCCAGCTCCTCGACTTTGCCGATCAGGCTGACGTTGCGCTGGAAGTTTTCGCCCTGAAAACGCGGCATGTTCCGTCGCGCATCGTCATTGGGCAAGTCATCGAGCTTTTGGAATCGCCCTGTCAAAAAGCCGCGGCCGAGCGGGCTATAGGCAACAAATCCGAGACCGAGCTCGCGCACCGTTGCCAGCAGCTCGCCTTCCGGGTCGCGGCTCCAAAGCGAATATTCGGTCTGCAATGCAGCGATCGGATGAACGATGACGGCGCGCCGGATGGTCGAAGGTGCCGCTTCCGACAGGCCGATATGGCGGACTTTGCCCTCACGCACCAAGTCCGCCATGGCGCCAACGGTATCTTCAATCGGCGTCTTGGGATCGACGCGGTGCTGATAGTAGAGGTCAATGACGTCGATGCCGAGCCGCTTCAGGCTCGCCTCGCAGGCCTGACGCACATAGGCCGGGTCGCCCCTGACCCCGAGCATCGCACCCTCGGGGCTGCGCGCCCATCCGAACTTCGTCGCCAGCACGATCTTGTCGCGACGGCCACGGATCGCCCGGCCGACTAATTCTTCATTGCGGCCGACGCCATACATGTCGGCAGTATCGAGCAGCGTCACGCCGCGATCGATGGCACGATGAATGGTCGCGATCGCCTCGTCGTCGTCGCGACCGGAATAGAATTCCGACATGCCCATGCAGCCGAGCCCCAGCGCGGAAACCTTCAGGCCCGAACGTCCGAGTTCACGCGTTTCCATCACACGCTCCATGATCGATTTGGTGAAAAGATCGCGATCCGATCAAATCCAGTCCTTCCACTTGAACCAGATGAGCGGCAACAGTCCTGTGACGACAATCAGGGCCAGGGCGTAGGGATATCCCCAAGCCCAATCATACTCCGGCATGCCCTTGAAGTTCATCCCGTAGATGCCGGCGACGAGGACCGGAGGAATTCCCACGACCGAGGCGATGGTCAAGACCTTGATCACCTCGTTCTGGTCGATGCTGATGATGCCGGTCGCGGCATCCTGGAGGAGTTGCACCCGGCTGACGAGACCTTCCGCGAAATGTACGAGGGAGGCAATATCGGAGCTGACAATTTCCAGCCGGTGCAGCAGATCCGCCGCAATCCATTCGCGGGCCCGCTCGACCGTGAACTTTGCCATCCGGTCGAGGCAGACCAAAGTGTAGTGAATACGCGCCATGCGCTCGCTGGTGCGGCCGGTGCGGATCATGAGCCGGCGCAGCTGCGCGGTTTCTGTGCGATAGTTTTAGCTCCGGAGCGTCCGGGCGAAATATCACGTGCGACGCGTCGTCGAGATCGCGGCCGCTGCTTTCGAGGAGGTCTGCCATGCGATCGACCAGCACTTCGAGGAGGCGTACGAAGGCCAGTGCCGGAGAGCATTGCTCGCTTGCGCCCAACTCGGCGATCACGGCGCCGAATGCCGACGATTCTGCGAAGCGCACCGTCAGGAGCACTTCCTTGGCGAGCACAAACCCTGTCGGCACTACGATCCAGGCTCCGCTCTCCGCCGCAAAGATCAGCGGTGCAGTCAGGTAGAGGGCATCGTTCTCGATCCGGAGCCGGCTGGTCGTTTCGATTTCGACAATCTGCTCTTTGGTCGGCACGTGCAGTCCAAAGGCCTGCTCGAATGCCGACCGCTCGGCCTCGGTGGGATCGAGGAGGTCGACCCAGGCGGCATTCTTGAGCGATGTGCCTTCGGCACGATGCGAGGGATAGGCGCCGAGCATGATTGACCGTCCAACGGCTGCACGGCGCATGCATGTACATGGTCCCGCGCACGCGCGGTACCCCATTTACGATTTCCGTGACCCGGTTGCGCATGGTGCAGCTACATCTCGACGAACGCGAGATGAAGGTATGCTTTTGAGGAAGCGGAAGTTTTGTGCCGAAGCGATGTTGTTCAGCGGCAATGGTTTTGCGAGCGGCGCGAACGGCGCTCAGGGACCAGTCCCACCGATTACAGTTGGTTGTGCGCCGTTTTTCCCATAACCTACTGGAATCATTGGAAAAGCCGTTAATCAAGCGTTAAACGCGCGGGCTTACCTTTATGCTCTGGCCGGCGTCGCGCGCCGGGCATCGCGCCGCAGACGGCGTGCCTGTCTTCGTTTGTGTGGCGTCGGTCGAGTTCAAGTATGGCGTGCGGTCGCACCATTCCAAGGGCGTTTGCGCTCGGTCTCGCCGTTTTCGCCATGGCATTTGCTGTCGTTTCGCCGTCGGTGGCCGAACCGGCGAAAGGTGACGTCACGGTGGACGTCAGCGGCGGCTATGCCCGGCTCATTTTCGCTATCGGGGATGACATCGACGCCACCGCGCGCCTCGCCGGCAACGTTTTGATCATAAGCTTTTCCCAGCCGACCATGGCTGGTATCGGTCGACTGGCGGCGCAGGCGCCTGATTACATCAGTGCGGCGCGGCGCGATCCCGACGGCCGGGCCGTGCGGATGGCGGTGGCGCGTAAAGTAAAAGTCCATTCGATCACTGCGGCTGGAAAGTTTTTTGTCGATTTGTTGCCGGACACCTGGAGCGGGGCTCCGCCTGGATTGCCGCAGGATGTTGTCGAGGAGCTGGCGCGCCTCGCGCGCGAGGCCGAGCGGCTGGAGCGCCGCGCGCATCAAAGCGCGGTGGCGAAGAAGCCAGCGCCGGTGCGCGTGCATGTCGCCAGCCAGCCGACCTTTACGCGCTATGTCTTCGATGTGTCGGATCAGACCTCGGTTGCGGCCGACCGTGCCAAGGACCGACTGACGCTGACGTTCGATGCCCCGATCGTGTTTGATCTTGCCGACGCCGAAGCAACGCTGCCGGCCTCCGTCGCCTCGATCAATGCCGAGGTCGAGCAGGATTCCACACTGGTCCGCTTCAGCTTCCTTTCCAAGGTTGATGTCCGCACCTTCCGCGATGGCAAGAGCTATGATGTCGATGTTGTCAACAGCGAGCCAAAGCCGAACGCGCAACGGGAGGGCTCGCGAAAACCGCAGCAGAGCCAAGCGTTGGAAACCGGTCCATCCGAGATGGCCCCGGCTGAGGGAGCGCCTTCGCGCGCCGTCGCAGCGGCCGCCGCCGCGGTGGCGGAACAACCAAAGATCGCCGCGCCGGCAACCATCGCGGTGCAGCCTCAGCCAATGTCTGCGGCTGCCCGTTTCCCCTGACGCCTCGCCGCGACCAAACGCGCCTGCGATGGCATCTGCGCAGGAGGCAAAGCCTGCTCCCGCCGCTGCGACAGCCGCCCAACCACCCGCGGTGATGGTTGTACCCACAGAAGCAAAGCCTATTCCGCAGGAGGCAAAGCCCGTTCCCGCCGCGGCAGCAGTCAGTCAATCGCCCCCGGCGGACGTTGCACCCCACGAAGCAAAGCCCGTTCCGCAGGAGGCAAAGGGCGCCGCGCGTGCTCCGGCCGCGGCCGAGCCGAAAGCGGTCGAGGTGTCGGCCGCTCCCGGCAGTTCGGGCGACGCCTCGCCGCAACCGCACAGCAAGTCCGCAGAGGGTCTTGCGGTGGAGTTGTCGCGAGAAGGCGCCAACCTGAAATTGTCATTTCCCTTTAGCAAGCCCGTGGCTGCCGCGGTTTTCAATCGTGGCGATACATTGTGGATCGTGTTCGATACGAAATCCCCGATTGATCTTTCTGCCCTGGATGGCGAGGCGAGCCGCACCATCCGCTCAGCCCAGTTCTTCAACACGGCCGACGCCGCCGTCGTGCGCCTCCGGCTGGATCGCCCGCATCTGTCGAGCGTCGTGTCGGAGGGAACGGGATGGACCATAACCATCGCAGACAGCGTTTTCGGGCGCACCCGCGCGCTCGAACTCGACCCGCAACATGATCGGTCCCAATCGTGCGAGCGTTACCATTCCGTTCGAGGAGCCGCAGCAACGGCATCGCATCCGCGATCCGGACGCCGGCGACGATGTTTTAGTGGTCACGGGCTTCGCGCCGGCGCGCGGCTTCATCAATGAGCAGGACTTCGTCGAGTTCCGCGTACTTGCTTCGACCCTGGGCGTGGTGGTCGAGCCGATCGCCGATGACGTGAATGTGGAAATCGCGCCCGATAAGGTCGTTATTGCGCGGCCCGGCGGCCTGACGCTTTCAAGCTCGCTGCATAATGTGCTGCGTGGCAGCGGATTGCGGCCGGTGATGTTCGACTCGCAGCTCTGGGGATTCGACCGGGAGTCGACTTACACCGAACGGCAAGCGCACCTCATTGACGCGGCATCGGCGGCGCCGGCCGGCAAGCGCATGTTGCCCGAGCTTGACCTTGCGCGCTTTTACATCGCGCGCGACATGTATCCCGAGGCTAAAGGTGTGCTCGACGTTGCATTGTCCGCAGATCATCAGGCAACCGGTGATGTCACAGCGAGCGTACTTCGCGCCGTCACCGAAGTCATGATGAACAGGCCCGATGACGCGCTCAAGGATCTTTCCGCGCCGTCGATCGGCGATCAGCACGATGCGCCGCTTTGGCGCGCGCTCGCTTATTCATGCCAGGGCAAGTGGGCGCAGGCCCGCGACAACTTCAAGAACGTCGAAGCGGCGATCACCACACTGCCGATCGAGCTGCAACGGACCGCGCTCAAGGACGAGATGCGCGCCGCAATCGAGGTGGGGGATTTTGCCACCGCCGCCGACCAGCTCAACGACCTCGAGACGATCGGTTTACCGCGCGAGCTGCAGCCGGCGATGTCGGTGCTGATCGGACGACTATCCGAGGGCATGGGCCGCAAAGAGGATGCGCTCGCAGCCTATCAGACGGCGGCGGATTCCTGGGACCGTCCCGCCGCGGCCCAGGGCAAACTGCGCGCGGTCGCGCTGCGCTACGCGCTCGGCGACCTTACGCGCGAGGATGTGATCTCCCAACTCGAAACCTTGACCACGATCTGGCGCGGCGACGAAACCGAAGTGGAAGCGCTGCAAATCCTGGCGCGGCTCTATACCGAGGAAGGGCGTTACCGCGACGCATTCTACGTCATGCGCAGCGCCATGGCGGCGCGTCCCGAATTCCGACCTGACCCGACGTATCCAGGACGAAGCGGCGGCCACCTTTGAGGCGCTGTTTCTCACCGGCAAAGGTGACGGTCTCCCCGCCATCGACGCACTCGCTTTATTCTACGACTTTCGCGAGCTGACGCCGATAGGCCCCCGCGGCGACGAGATAATCCGGCGACTAGCCGATCGCCTGGTGTCGGTGGATCTGCTCGATCAGGCTGCCGAGCTGTTGCAATACCAGGTTGATCGCCGGCTCCAGGGTGCGGCGCGTGCACAGGTCGCGACCCGGCTCGCGGTGATTTATCTGATGAACCGCAAGCCTGACCGTGCGCTGGCGACACTGCGGGGAACCCGCACCGGCGACCTCGCCAACGAACTACGCAATCAGCGCCTGCTTCTCGAGGCGCGGGCCCTGTCAGACCTCGGGCGTCACGATCTGGCGCTCGAAGTGATTGCCCATAACGAAGGTCGCGAAGCCATCAGGCTGCGCTCCGACATTTTGTGGGCGGCGCGCCGCTGGGGCGCGTCAGCGGAGCAAATCGAGCTGTATTACGGCGAGCGCTGGAAAGAGTGGCAGCCGTTGAACGAGATCGAACGTGCGGACATTTTGCGCGCCGCCACCGGGTATGCGCTCGGCGAAGATGCCCTGGGATTAAGCCGCTTCCGCGAGAAGTACGCCGCGAAGATGGCGCAGACACCGGATGCGCGCGACTTCGAGATCGTTTCCGCACCGCTCGGCACCAGCGGAGCCGAATTCCGCAACATCGCCCATGCCGCGGCTTCCGTCGATACGCTCGAAGGCTTCTTGCGCGACGTGCAAGCGCGTTACCCCGATGCAAGCGCGCTCCCCCCCGCGCCGGCGGCAGTACCTCCCGCGCCAATGTCTTCTGTGCCGCCCAAGACGCGGCCCGCGGCTGCGACAACCGGCTCGGTGCCGACGCCGTCCGCGCTCGCCAAACGGCGAACTGCCCAGCGGTGAGGCTAAAAGGCAAGTGCCCGCGACCAGCGCGGGCACTATGCGGCAGAAAATTGCCGGCTCTTGGCGTCAAACCGTCAGTGGTGCATGAAAATCGCCAGCAAGATGATAATGGGCAGTGGAATCCCCAACAGCCAAAGCAATAACCCGCGTCCGAAACCCATGGTGGTCTCTCCTCAGCAGCTTTAGATTTCGAGTCGATAACGTCGCGCGGCTGATAGAGTTCCATTAAGAACTGCGGCGGCGCGGTTGCTCTCGCTGCGCTAAGCAGTTTGATACAGGATGGCGCGCGATCCAACTAACACGGCACCTTCGAGCGAGAAAGAATGCGTGGAAGTCAGACTTCGAGCGTAAACGAGATTGATCTGATCAACATCCGAACCGACGTTGTCGGCAGCCTGCTCCGGCCGGCGGCGGTGCGGGAGGCGCGCGTAGCGTTCGACGAGGGCAAGCTCTCCGGTGAAGCGTTGCGCGCGATTGAGGACGATGCGATTCGGGACGCCGTTCGGTTGCAGGAGGAGTTGGGCCTCGACGTCGTCACCGACGGCGAGATGCGCCGACTGAATTTTCAGGACAGCTTCGGTGCTTCGGTCACCGGCTACGACACCGAGCGGTCGACGTTGAAAGTGTACGAACAGAGGGTCGAAGGTGCTGCCCCCGGCCAGCGTTGGGACATTCCGACCATGGGCCACGTCGGCACCGCGGTGGCGCACCGCCGGCCCGCCAAATCGCGGCTTACGCTTCAACATAACGTGCCGTTGGAAGAATATCTCTTCGTTCGCGAGATCGCGCAAAGACCGGCCAAGGTTTCACTGATCGGCCCGGACCGCATTTCCCAGCGTTTCGCGTATGAAAGTTCGACTGCCGTCTATCGCGACATGGAGGCGTTTTTAGCCGACGTTATCGCGATCGAGCGGCAGATCGTGACCAGTCTTGTCGACGCCGGATGCCGCTATGTCCATGTCGATGCGCCAGGGTTCACGGCCTATGTCGACGAGCCTTCGCTGCAACAGATGCGAGCGCGAGGCGAAGACCCCGAGCAGAATCTCGATCGTTCACTCAAAGCCGAGGCGGCGGTGATCGCCGACTACCCCGGCATCGTCTTCGGCATTCATCTCTGCCGCGGCAATCAGCGCAGCATGTGGCACCGCGAAGGGACTTATGACGCGATCGCCGAGCGGCTATTCAACGAACTGCCGCATCAGCGATTCCTGCTCGAGTATGATTCACCGCGCGCCGGGAGCTTCGCGCCGCTGCGCTTTGTCCCGAAGGGCAGGGTGGTGGTGCTGGGGCTCGTCAGCAGCAAAGTTCCCGAGCTCGAAAGCGTGGATGAACTGAAGCGGCGGATCGATGAAGCAAGCCGATTTCTGCCGCTCGACCAGCTGGCGATTTCCCCGCAATGTGGCTTTGCCTCGGACGTGATCGGCAATCTGCTCAGTCCTGACGATCAGAAGCGAAAGCTCGGGCGTGTCGTCGAGGTGGCGCGGCAGGTTTGGGGATAGCCGACCGCCGATGGGCGGCCAACCATCGATCGTTCGTCGTCAGGTTCCGTAGCTCTGAATGAGCGAGCCGGCGACCAGCGTCCAGCCGTCCACCAGAACGAAGAAGATCAGCTTGAACGGCAGCGACACCACGACTGGCGGCAGCATCATCATGCCCATCGACATCAGTACCGAGGCGACGACGAGATCGATGATGAGGAACGGGAGGAACAGCAAAAATCCGATCTCGAATGCACGCTTGAGTTCGGAAATCATAAACGCCGGGATAAGCACGCGCATCGACAGGTCTTCTGGCTTCTGCGGCTGTTTCTCGCCCGACATGTCGACAAATAGTTGCAGGTCCTTGTCGCGGACGTTCTTCTCCATGAAGCTGCGCAGCGGGCCCGATGCGCGGTCGAGCGCCTCGGGGACATTGATCTCATTGGCGATGAGCGGCTTGACACCGGCGTCGTAGACGCGGGTCAACACCGGCCCCATCACGAAGGCGGTGAGAAACAACGCCAGCGAGATGACGACCGAATTGGGCGGCGAGGTCGCAGTTCCCAGCGCGGTGCGCAGCAGTGACAGCACTACGACAATGCGCGTGAACGAGGTCATCATCACCAGGATTGACGGCGCGAGCGACAACACCGTCATCAACGCGATCAACTGGATGATGCGTTCGTTAAGCCCGCCTCCCGCGGCGCCTTGACCGAAATTGATGCTGATGTCCTGGGCGGCGAGCGGCGTCGCCGAAACTATGAGAGCCGCTACTGAGGCCGCCACCGTTTGTACACGGACGCGGCGGCCCCAAAATGATTTCATCAGTTGGTTTTGCCTGGTGGACGGCCTAGCAGACTTGCCATCTCCTGTTCGAGAGTGTCGTAAATGGCGTTGCCCTCTTTTGCTTTGGGGACCGGCCGCGGAGGTCTTGCTTCAGCCGGACGCGCCATACGCGGCAAGGGCGGCGGGGACGGAGCCGGCGGCGGCGGAGCTGGAGGCTCGGTTGCTTCCTCGGGTTCGGCGACAGGCTCGGGCGGTGGCGGAGCCGCCGTTGGTGTAGCCGCCGGTGGTGGAACTGGCGCCGTTGGAGCAGTCGGTGACGGCACTGGCGCCAAGCGCGCCTCTATTGCCTTCGGCTTGCGGAGAGCTGCTTCGAGGCGCTGCGCCATTTCGGCGAGATTCTGATCGACTGCGGAGGGAGCCTCCGTATCGGCAGACGGCGCCGGCATGCGCGGTTCGGGGCGCGCTTCGGCGCGCGGCTCGTTTTGCGGTGGTCGCGGCGGGCCGCCGGTGCGATTACGGGGCAGCGACGGCGGAACCGAACTCGCTGCGAGATCTTCCGCGAGCGCAGCCAACACCTCGCGCTGTTGGCGAGGAGGTGTCTCTGACGGCGGCGGAGGTGGCGGAAAAGTTCTTTGCTGCTCCTCCTGGATCGGCTCAACTCGCGGCGCCCGGCGCGGCGGAGCAGGGGGCAAAGGCGGTCCGGCGGGCTCCGGCTGCAACGGCCAGGAACCGTTCGGTGGAGCTTCGGGTAGGGGAATAACGCGGGGCACAGCATCCGCCGCGACGGGCGGACGCGCCGAAGGTACGTCGCGCGCTGCCGGTGTTGCGCGCACGATGTTTGGTTCAACAACAATGTCGGTCGGCCCGCCGATCATCAAAAGGTGCTCGATATTGTCGCGGCGAACGAGAATGAGCCGCCGGCGCGCATCGACGCTGGCATAATCGATCACCGCAAGCCGCGGTTGGCGTCCGCGCGCCGTGCTGCTGAGTTGGCCACCACCGAATCTGCGCACCGCCCAGGCGGTCGCTCCGATCAATCCAAGCACAACCAGAAATGCCAAGAAAAAACGAACGGCGAGTGGCATTTCCGCGCCGAACAGGTCGAACATATGCCCTACTCCCCGTGTCGACGCCGCGGCCCATCGGAACTCCAATGGTTAACAGCGCCGGTAACTTTTGCCGTGCCGAATACTAACAAAGAATTAAGGCGCGTGAGCGAAATCGCGGCTAATGGCGATGGCTCAACATTTCTCATGGTAAACGGCGGTTTAATGGCAAATTCGCGCCGCGACCGCCTTTAACCCGCCATTAACCATGCCCTCGGCAAAGTCTGCCCAGTGCTTTCAACCCTTAGGGGGCTGGCAGATGCCGATTTCCGATATTCCGATCCTTTCGATGCTGCGCGCGCGCATGCAGTGGCACCAGGAGCGTCAGGAGGTCCTTGCCGAGAACGTCGCCAACGCGGACACCCCGAATTATCGCCCGCGGGATCTGGCGCCGCCAAATTTCGAGAATGCACTGCAAACGGTTTCGCTCCCGCTCACGACCACCGCGCCCGGGCATATCGGGGGGGCCGGCGGCAGCGGCTCGGCGTTCGCCGAAAGCAACGATCCTCATTACGAGGTTCGTCCGCGCGGCAACGCGGTCACCCATGAAGACGAAATGCTCAAGCTCGCCAGCAACCAGATGGACTACGACGCGGTAACGTCAATCTACACGCACAGTCTCGGCCTAATCAAAACCGCAGTTCGATAAGGGTGAGAATTTGGGCTCCTAACATCCGGCGGAGACAACGATCATGATGGATTTCATCAAATCGATCGCGATTGCCGCAACCGGGATGCGCGCGCAGGGCGGCCGCATGCGCATCATTTCCGAGAATATCGCCAATGCCGATTCGACGGCGACGACGCCGGGCGGCAACCCGTACCGCCGCCGGATCGTGACCTTTCGTTCCGAGCTCGATCGCGATCTTGGTGCGCATGTGGTGGCGATGGGGCACGTCGCTACCGACAATTCGGATTTCCAAGTCAAGCACGAACCCGACAATCCGGTGGCCGACGCCAACGGTGACGTCAAGTATCCCAACGTCAATCCGCTGATCGAGATGACCGATTTTCGCGACGCGCAGCGTTCGTACGAAGCGAACTTGAATGTCATCAGCGCCACCAAACGCATGCTCCAGCGCACGCTCGATATCATCAAGACTTAGAGGGGAATCATGCCGATACCGGCCACCGCCGCCGCTAATGCCTATGCCGCACTTGCGCGCATGGGCGAGCAAACCAAAAGTCTCGCCGGTGACGTTGCCGGGCAGGAGGGCGGGCCGAATTTCGGCGCGATGCTCAAAGACGCGATCGACGGCGTGACCGCGGCCGGCCACAAATCGGATGTGCAAGCCAACGCCGTGGCTCTGGGCAAGGCCAATATGATCGACGTCGTGACCGCGGTTGCCGAAAGCGAAACGGCGGTACAGGCGCTGGTTTCGGTGCGCGACAAGGTGATCGCGGCGTACGAGGAAATTTTGAAGATGCCGATCTGATCGGCGGCCGGCGGTGTTTGGCAATCAGTTTGAGACCACATCGGGGAATCAATGAGTGGACCGGAAGTGTTGGACGTGGCGCGCGATGCGATCGTAACGCTGCTTCTTGTTTCGGCGCCGCTGATGCTGGTCGGATTGATCGTCGGCGTTGCCGTATCGCTGTTTCAGGCGCTCACGCAAATCCAGGAATCGACCCTGGTTTTCGTGCCGAAAATCCTCGCCATCTTTATCACGCTCCTGATCGCACTCCCGTTCATGGCCGACGTGCTACACGGCAGTTTTATGCGGATCACCGCGCACATCACCGGCGGTTGAGCCGAATGATGTAGGGGAGGGTGCGTGCGGATCGACCTGTCATTCCTGCCGGCGATCGCTGCCGCCTTTCTCCTGGTGTTCGCGCGTACCGGAACGATGCTGATGCTGTTGCCGGGGATCGGCGAGCAGAACCTGTCGGCGCGCATGCGGCTGACATTTGCTCTTGTCCTTGCCGCCATCCTGCTTCCACTTCATCGCAACGCCTATCATATCGACCCGGGGGCCCTTGGGCCCGCGCTGGTCATGCTGGTCGAAGAGATTCTGGTCGGCGCGACACTGGGGATAACGGCGCGGCTCACCATTTCCGCGCTTGAGGTGGCGGGCTCGGTCATTGCCCAGCAGCTGGGTCTGGGCTTCGTCACCGCGATCGATCCAACGCAGGGGACGCAGGGCGCGATCATCGGCAATTTCCTGACGCTGCTCGGGATCACGCTGTTCTTTGCCACTGACATGCATCATCTGGTCATTGCCGCGCTCAACGACAGCTACAATCTGTTCGCGCCGGGCGAGATACCGGCGACCGGTGACGCCGCCGCCCTCATTACCAGGACGATCTCGGGCGCTTTTCGCATCGGCATTCAGTTGTCGGCGCCGTTTCTGGTGTTCGGCCTTCTGTTCAACATCGGGCTCGGCGTTTTGTCACGGCTGATGCCGCAAATGCAGGTGTTCTTCGTCGCGCTGCCGTTATCGATCATGCTCGGTCTGATTTTCCTCGTGGTGGTGCTCGGCGCGATGATGGGATTTTTTCTCGACTATGTCGGGGGCGTGATGCACGCCCTCAGTCCGCACGGTTAAGCGCCGGCAATGGCTGAAGAAGAACGCGACGCCAGCGAACGCACCGAAGATCCGAGCCCAAGGCGACTCGAGGAGGCGATCAGGCGCGGCGACGTCGCCAAAAGCCCTGAAGTAAACACCTGGTTCATGATTGCCGGCGGTGCGCTTATGGTCATGGTGTTTGCGGTGCCGATGGCAACGAGTCTTGAGGCCACGTTCGGCGCGCTGCTCGCCAAATCCTACCAGATACCGACCGACGGTCCCGCGCTCGCGGAGCTCGTGAAGTCTCTGGCGATGGATGTGGTTGCGGCCTTTGGCATTCCCTTGGTGCTGCTTTGCATCGCGGCGATTGGCGGCAATGTTGTTCAGCACCGTCTGGTATTTTCGGTTGAGCCAATCAGACCGCAACTGTCGAGGATTTCCCCGCTGGCCGGAGCGGCCAGGTTGTTCTCGCGCCAGGCACTGGTCAATTTCGTCAAGGGCCTGGCCAAGCTCTGCCTCGTCGGGACGATCATGATGGCCCTGGTATGGCCGCAACGACGTTTTTTGAGCGGCCTTATCACTTACGATCCAGCCGCGATTTTGCCGTTCACGCGCTCGCTGGTCCTGCAAATGCTGGGCGCGGTGGTCGCTATTCTCGCCATCGTCGCTATCGCCGACTACCTGTTCCAATACCGGCAGTGGTTCGAGCGGCATAAAATGTCGCTTCGCGAATTGAAGGAGGAATTCCGGCAAAGCGACGGCGACCCCATCGTAAAAGGCAAACTCAGGCAGTTGCGCATCGCGCGCATGCGCAAGCGAATGATGTCGGCGGTGCCCAAGGCCTCGGTGGTAATCACCAACCCGACCCATTTCGCGGTCGCCTTGAAATACGAGCGCGGCATGAATGCGCCGGTCTGCGTGGCAAAGGGCGTCGACCTGATCGCCCGCAAGATCCGCGAAGTTGCCGAGGCGAACGACGTGCCGGTGGTCGAGAACCCGCCGCTGGCGCGGGCGCTGCACGGCACCGTCGAGATTGATCAGGAGATTCCGCAGGAACATTATCGCGCGGTGGCCGAAATCATTGGCTACATCATGCGGCTGCGCGGTCTGGTGAGTCGGCCGCGGTCGCTGTGAAATGCCGCTTAAAGCCTCTTGCGCCCACGCCGCGCCGGGGGCACGAAAGTTCATCTTCTCACGCTTTGCGTGGAGCATAGGGGCGAGATGACAACCCAGGGCCTCACCGAGGATTCGATCGGGACCGGGCGCAAAGCGGTCGATCGTAGTGCCGGCGGGGCCCGCGCGGGCAGCGTGGTATTGGTGTTGCTCGTGGCCGCGCTGTT
Organism: uncultured Alphaproteobacteria bacterium; assembly: GCA_963826945.1. Taxonomy (GTDB): domain Bacteria; phylum Pseudomonadota; class Alphaproteobacteria; order Rhizobiales; family Xanthobacteraceae; genus BOG-931. Next base: position 93,493 of record CAWGYY010000008.1, read on the forward strand.
GGTCGCCGCAGCGACCGGCTTCGTGGTGCTCGGCCGCGGCAACGCCGAACCCTACATCCTCGGCTTCCTGGCGTTGCTCGCCACGGTCGGTGTGTTTTCGCTGTTCGCTTTCGCCGCTGGCATCCTGCGGCTATCGGCGGCGGAAACCGCCAACCCGCTGATCAAGTCCGTCATCGACGAAGCCGTCGACGGTATCCTCGTTACCGATGGCGACGGCCGGGTCATCTACGCCAATGCCGCCTACCTCGACCTCATCGATGCGACCAACGCCAACGATATGCGGCCGGTCGAGCGGGTGTTCATCGGCGACGCGGATGCTTCCGAGGCGATTTACCGGCTCCTCAAAGCGGGGCGCGAAGGCAAGCGCCTGCAAGAGGAAGTCCGGATCGCCGGGACAAAGGGCCGGCCGGCCCGCTGGCTGCGGCTGCGCGTGCGGCCGCTGGGCGAGTTGGGGCGTGCGCGCCGCCTGACCGTCTGGTCGCTCTCCGACGTGACCCGCGAGCGCGAGCGGCAGGAGAATGTCTTTCAGGAATTGCAGCACGCCATCGACTATCTCGATCATGCGCCGGCCGGCTTCTTTTCCGTCAATGCCGCCGGCGACGTGGTCTATCTCAACGCGACGCTGGCCAATTGGCTCGATCAGGATCTTGCGCAGGTCGGTTCCGGCGGTCTCAAGCTGACCGACCTTGTTGCCGGCGATGGCGCTGCGCTGCTGACGACGCTGCGCGCCGCGGCCGGCGAAGTCAAAACCGAGGTGCTGGACCTTGATTTGAAGACCCGCAGCGGACGCACGCTGCCGGTCCGTCTGTTTCACAAACTCGCCTTCGGCCCCGACGGCACCCCTGGAGCTTCGCGCACTTTGGTCCTTAATCGCGCGCGCGACGATGGCACCGATCCGCAACGCGCGGCGGAAATCCGTTTCATGCGCTTTTTCCACAATACGCCGATGGCAATTGCCACTGTGGACAAGGCCGGCCGTGTCGTGCGCACCAATCCGTTGTTCGCGCGATTGTTTCACAACGCCCTGAGCAAGGAAGGCGGCGCCCGCCCGATCGGCGCTGTCGTCGCTGAACGCGATCGTGCGGCCCTTGAAGACGCAATCGCGGCAGCGGCAGGCGGCAAGGGCGATGTCGCGCCGGTCGATGCCGGGCTCGTGGGTGACGGTGAGCGTTTCGGGCGGTTCTATGTGACGCCGGTCGAAGAGGCGGACCGCGACCAGGAAGCAGCCATCGTCTACGCGCTAGAAACGACGGCTCAGCGCGAACTTGAAAATAGGCTCGTTCAGCAGCAAAAGATGGAATCAATCGGCCAGCTTGCCGGCGGCATGGCGCATGACTTCAACAACATGCTCAATGCCATCATCCTGGCGACCGATTTCCTGATCAACGCGCACAAGCCGACCGATCCGTCCTTCAAGGACATCATCGAGATCAAGCAAAGCGCCAACCGCGCGGCCAGTTTGGTCCGGCATCTGGTGGCTTTTTCGCGCAAGCAGACGTTGCGGCCGCAGGTGCTCGATCTCGGCGAAGTGCTCAGCGATCTCACCCTCGTGCTGCGCCGGCTGATCGGAGAAAAGGTTACGCTCGACGTGGTGCACGGCCGCGATCTGTGGCCGGTCAAGGTCGACAATCTGCAGTTCGAGCAGGTGATCATGAATTTGGCGGTCAACGCCCGCGACGCCATGCCCAACGGCGGCAAGCTGGCGATCCGCAGCGCCAATGTCGCCGCCAAGGACTGCGCTCGCTACCAAAACAAGGGCATGCCGGCCGCCGATTACGTTCTTGTCGAGGTCAGCGACACCGGCACCGGCATCCCGGAAGCCATCCGTGGCAAGATTTTCGAACCGTTCTTCTCGACCAAGGACGTTGGCAAAGGCACCGGCCTTGGTCTGGCGACGGTCTATGGCATCATCAAACAGACCGGCGGCTTCGTCTATTTCGACTCGGTCGAGGGCAAAGGCACGACGTTCCGCATCTTCCTGCCGCGACACATTGCTGATGCGCGCGAGCCCGCAGTCAAACGACCTGCCGAGGCTACGGGCGTCGGAGCTCCTGCAGTTGTCGACGCGCTTATCGCGGCCGACAAAGTCAAGCGCGCGGCCAGCTCTGATCTCACCGGCCAAGGGACCATCCTGCTGGTCGAGGACGAGGAAGGTTTGCGCGCGCTCAATGCCCGCGGCCTTACGTCGCGCGGCTATACGGTGCTCGAAGCCGGCAACGGTATCGAGGCCATCGAGGTCCTGGAGAAGGCCAATCGTCCCGTCGATCTCGTCGTCTCCGACGTCATGATGCCGGAGATGGACGGACCGACCATGCTGCGGGAATTGCGCAGCCGGCATCCGAATCTGAAAATCATCTTCATGTCCGGCTACGCGGTGGACGCCTTCGAAAAGAGTCTTCCCGATCTCGGCCAGTTCGCGTTCCTGCCCAAGCCGTTCACGCTGAAGGATCTGGTCACCGTCGTGAAGGAAACGCTGGCGGCGTAAAGCCTATTGCTGCGCCGGCGTGTCGTCGTGGCAGGATTGCGGGGCCGCCGGCGTATCGTGCCGCCAGACCGGCATGCTGCACTTGTCGCAGGCGGCAAGCGTGAGAGCAAAACCCGCCACAACAAATAGCCGCAACGCGCGACCGCTAACTGCGCGCGAGAGATTCGGCACACCCACCAAGGTCCGCCGCCACGCAGCTAACCGCTGCAACACGACACCCATCCGGTCCCCATAGCGCTCGACTGCGACCTTGTTGCGGCGAGCCGCAAAGATAGGGAGCGTATCGCCCGCCGATTTCCATTATCTTACCGTCCGGAGCAGCCATCGTCATCGTCTTGCTGCCCTTAGTCTCAAAGTGGAGAGGAACACGCACATGGACATCCGCCCCTGCGGCTCGCAGGCTTCGCGCCAGGCCCCGGCTCAATATTTCACCGGTACGGTGTGGCAGGATCCGATTATTGAAGCGCCGAATCCGCCTGCGGACGTTCGCGCGACCCTGGTGCGCTTTGAGCCTGGCGCCCGCACCAACTGGCACACGCATCCAGCCGGGCAGACGCTATACATTATTTCCGGTGTCGGCCGGGTGCAGAGCGAGGATGGCGACAGGAAGGTGCGGGAAGTCCGCGCCGGCGATGTGGTCTGGTTTCCGCCGAACACGCGGCACTGGCATGGTGCGAGTCCGACCAACGGAATGGCGCACATCGCCATTACCGAGGTCCGGGACGGGAAATTCGTCGAGTGGATGGAGAAAGTGGCCGACGCGCAATATAAAGGCGCCTGAGGTTTACCCATGCCGGCTTCTGCAAAACCCCCGAGGGCCATCATGATCTGCAATATCCGCAAGACTGCTTTGGCATTGCCGCTAGCCGTAACGGTGGTCGCGTCTGCATCGATGGTGACGACCTACGCTCTGGCCCAGACGAGATTTGACGGTCCCTGGAGCGTCGCCATCTACACCACGACGGGATCATGCGATCCATCTTATCGCTTCAGCGGACAAATCGTCGATGGTGCCATCTCATACGCCTACGGTTCGCTCGAAGTGACGGGCCGGGTCGAGGCAAGCGGCGCCACCTTCGTGCGCGTGACTGCTGGTACCGGTCACGGTGAGGCGCATGGTCGAATGACGATGACGCACGGCAATGGTACGTGGAGCGGTATTGGCCCCGACGGTCATTGCGCCGGCACGTGGAACGCGATCCGAAAATAACGGATCGGACGTGACCGGATCTGAGGTCGCTAACCTTCCGCGGGAGGAATGACCGGTGCGCTACGAGCTTTATTACCATCCGACAGTCCAGGGCCGCGGCGAATTCGTGCGGCTGGCGCTGGAGGAGGCCGGCGCCGACTATGTCGATGTCGCGCGCCGCAAGGGCAAAGCGGGCGTGCCGGCGATGATGAAAATCATCGAGGACAAGCGCAGCAAACGTCCGCCATTCGCGCCGCCGTTTCTCAAAGCCGGCAAGCTCATTATCGCCCAGACGGCCAACATTCTGCTCTATCTGGGGCCGCATCTTAAGCTTGCGCCGACCGACGAGGCTGGGCGGCTGTGGGCGCACCAATTACAGCTCACCATCACTGACCTCGTGGTCGAGATCCACGACACCCATCATCCGATCACCTCCTGGCTCTACTACGAGGAGCAGCGGCCGGCGGCGAAGCGGCGCACCGCGGATTTCTGGCGCTACCGCGTGCCGAAGTTCCTGGGCTATTTCGAACGCGTGCTGCAACGAAACGGCGGCCGCTATCTGGTCGGTGGTCGTCTGAGCTACGTCGATCTGTCGCTGTTCCAGATCGTCGAGGGGCTGCGTTATGCGTTCCCCAGGCGCATGAAACGCTTTGAGAAGAAAATACCGGGCGTCGTTGCGTTGCACGACCGCGTCGCCAAGCGCCCGCGCATCAAGGCATATCTGTCCTCGAAGCGGCGCATTCCCTTCAGTCAGTGGGGCATTTACCGCTACTTCAAGGAACTCGACGCCTGAAGGCAGCGGTGTCACGGCCTAGCCGAGCGCTTTGACCCCGGCCAGCGCGATCTGTTCGTCCTCGTGCGATTGCACGCCGGAGACGCCGATTGCGCCCACGCATTCGTTCTGATGCATGACCGGCAACGCGCCCTAAATCGGCAAACCGGCGGGGAACGTCACGAATGCCGGCCGGTCCTTGATGCGGTCCTCAAAGAATTTGCTCGGCCGTTTGGTCATGGCCGAGGTCCGCGCTTTGCCAAGCGAAACATCGGCGGAGATCACCGGCGCGCCGTCCATGCGCTGGAATCCGAGCAGATAACCGCCGTCGTCGACGATGGACACTGCCACCGCCCAACTGTTTTTGACCGCTTCGGCTTCGCAGGCGGCCAGCATTTTGCTCACATCAGACCAAGTCAGGCACGGTTTGGTACGCATGGTTTCTCCTTATGACGGCATCGCATAATGTCTCAGCTAGCATTTTTGCGGCAGGAGCTTTTGAGCGGACGGGCTATACCGGATTGCTTCGGGCAACCAGGCTACGGATCGCAAGGCTGCGTCAAGCACGGCCTCCCGTGACGGATAAATTGCAGCCGAATAGTACCGGACCGCAGTCCAGGCGCCTCGGTCTTCGACGTCACGCCTGAACTCTTCGAAACCGAAGCTTCCGTCTGGACGCGCGAACAGGTCGACGCAGCGGTCATGTTCGAAATTCTCCAGGCTCACAAGGACCAACCAGGATTATCGATTCGCTGCGACACGACGTGCCTGCCTTCACCGCTTTGCCAAATGACTAAAGCTGCGCGGCATTGTGGCGGATTTCAAAGCTGGACACCATCGGGTATGGTCGTGACTTGACGCTCGGCGCCGTGCGCTCATATTTTGCCGGCTGCAATCCGGCCGCAGCAATGGGGAGATCGTGATGCTTCGATTGACGCCTCTTCGTTTAGCCGCAGGTGCTCTGGCGGTCGCGATGGTTTCCTCGATTGCCTCGTCGGCCGGAGCGTTCACCCTCGAAAACATCGGCGGCGACGGCAGCGGCGGTTCACGGTTTTCCGACCCGGACACCCTGACAAACAATCAGGGTGTACGGCCGTTCGGTCCGGGCGGTCCGGCAATGCAATTCGGTGTGCAGTCGGGCGTCCAGTCGCCTTTCAGCCATGGACCCGCGTCCGGCTTTGGGTCGTCATTATCTTCACAGCCCCCGCCGGAGCCCTATAACCTCAACAATCCGAGCCGTTACTAAGCGTCCGCTCGCCGCTATCGCCCGGCGCGCATGCGCTCGAGCAATTCCGTTGTTGGATAGGAATCGGCCGGCAGTGCGTATTTGACCTGCATTGCCTTGACCGCCTGCCGCGTCTTTAGGCCCATAAAGCCGTCCACATTGCCCACGTCGTGGCCGGCGCGTGCCAGGAGTCCCTGCATTTCCTTAACCTCTGCGAAGGGCAGCGCGGGCGGCGGCGTGCCCGGATGCAGCGCCGGCGCGCCGGCAATGCGGGTGGCGAGGTAGGCCGCGGTGGTCGAATAGACCAGCGAGTTATTCCACTGCAGATAGACTTGGAAATTTTGGTAGGCGAGAAACGCCGGCCCCATGCGCCCCATCGGCAACAGCAGCGACGCGGGCAGACTGTCTGATGGCAGCGGCCTGCCGTCGGCGAGCGTCACGCCCCATCCCGCCCATTTTGATCGCGGCAGCTGAACGGCGAGATCGGCCTGGTCCCACGGCAAATTCGCCGGCACGCGCACTTCGGCGAGCCACGGCTCGCCGCGCCGCCACCCAAGCCCATGCAGATAATTGCCCGTTGAAGCGAGCATGTCGGGCACGTTGTGAATGAGATCGCGCTTGCCGTCGCCGTCATAGTCGATGGCGTATTGATAATACTCCGACGGCATCATCTGGGTCTGGCCAAGCTCGCCCGCCCACGAGCCGATCATCTCCTCGGGTCGCAAGTCGCCGCGATCGATCAGGCGGAGCGCATCAAAGAGCTGGGAGCGAAATCGGTCGCTGCGGCGGCAATCGTAAGCCAGCGAAGCGATGGCGCTGAGCGAATGATACTTGCCCATGTTGGCGCCGAAATCGCTCTCCAGCGCCCAGAACGAGACGATGACGGGAGCGGGCACGCCGTATTGCTGCTCGATACGCGCGAACTCGGCGGCGTGCGACTTGATCAGGGCCGCGCCGCGCTGAATGCGGTAACTGTTGGCCATACGGCCGGCGAATTCCAAAAACGTCTGCGCGAAAACGCGTTGCCCGCGGTCGATGTTGACGATGTGCTGGTCGTAGGTCAGCGATGGCGCGGCTTCGGCGATGGCGCGCTGGGATATCCCTTTCGCCGCGGCCTCGCGCTTAAAGGCGGCCAGCCACGCCTCGTAAGTGCCGCTGGTGCGACACGGTGGTGCGGCCAACGCTGCGCTGCTCCCAAGCGTCAGCAATAATGTCGCGATCGCCGAGCCGCGTAACACCATCGAAATGCCCATCAGTGTCCGGCCGGACCGGATCGCAAATACCAATCCAAAATCTCTTCGCCGGTCCAGTAGACAACGCCATCGTGCCGGCGGGCGTGCTCGTAGATGGCTTCGAGATATTTGATTCGGTGCGGCTGGCCGCTGATGTAGGGATGGATGGCGAGCGCCATGATTTTGGCGCGCTCTTTGCCCTCGGCATAGAGCCGGTCGAACTGATCAATGGCGCGGCGGAGAAGATAGTCGCTCTCGTGATGCTGGATGATCATCATCGGGATGTCGTTCAGCTCGACCGTGTAGGGGAGTGTCACCAGCGGGCCGGCGGCGGTGCGTATCATCGTCGGCTCATCGTCGTAAACCCAGTCGCCGATATATTTGATTCCGGCGGCGGCGAGGATGTCCGGCGTGTCGAGAGTCTGCGTGAGCCCGGGCCCGAGCCAGCCGACCGGCCGCTTGCCACAGAACCGCTCGGTGACCTCAAGCGTACGCTCAATCATCGCCTTCTGATCGGGCTCGGCGTGGATCGGGCCCTGTTCGTAGGCGTGGCCCATGAACTCCCATTTGTCAGAGCGTGCCTGTTCGGCGACGCGTGGATAATCCTCGCAGACCCGCGCGTTGAGCGCGAGCGTCGGGCGAATATTCAAGCGTTTGAACAGATCGAAGAAGCGCCACACCCCAACGCGCATGCCGTACTCGTGCCAGCTCCAGTTGGGGACGTCGGGAAGTTGCAGCTGACCGGCAGGCGGGCCGATCACCTGACGCGCCATCGGCTTGCGGATATCCCAGACTTCAAGGTTGACGATGGTCCAGAGCACCAGCCGCGCTCCGCCCGGAAGCTTCAGCGGCGGCCGGTCGACGATGGCCGAATAGTCGCAGCGTTCGCGCGGCAGCATCGCGTTCGCCATCTATCACTCCCTTATTTTCCCGATTGTGCGCCCGCCAAGGGACGGGAACTCGATAGGTAGTTTCGCGCCAACGTCAATCCCTTAGCGGGATTTCTTTAGTGGATCACATCCGTGTTAATTTGAATCTTCGCCATTGCTCTGCCTGCGTGAATGGGTATGGAACTATCCTTGTACGGGCTGATTACCACCTTAGCTATTAGCGTTCAGGTATTCGTCTCCTTCGGATTTTCCGGGCCTAACTGATGCCACGTCCCGCCGTTCGACTGCATGACACAGCCGGTGCGGATGCTGCTCTCGCGGAGCCTCCCGGCGATTCGCGTCGATTTTGGCTCGACGCTTTCTCTGCGGTGCGGGCCGAGACTGAGCGCCGCGCGGCGCCGCTCTCGGTCGAGGACCAGGTCGTGCAATCAATGCCGGACGCAAGTCCGGCGAAGTGGCATCGGGCGCATGTAACGTGGTTTTTCGAGCAGTTTCTGTTGCGGCCGTTTGCGCCAGCTTATCGTCCGTTCGATGAACGCTTCGCCTTTCTGTTCAACTCTTATTATGTGGCTGCCGGTCCGCGGCACGCGCGGCCGCAGCGTGGCCTGATTACCCGACCAGGCGTCGCCGAGACCACCGCCTATCGCGCGCATGTTGACGCGGCGGTGGTACAGCTGATCGAAACAACAAACGATTTCGCGGCGGTACGGCCGATTGTCGAGATCGGACTTCATCACGAACAGCAGCATCAGGAATTGTTGCTGACGGATATCCTGCACGCGTTCGCGCAAAACGCGACCCATCCGGTTTACGATGCGGAGTGGCAATGGCCGCCAGGCCGCCCCGCCGCCGCGGCGACGGACTTGCTCGTCTCCGGCATCCAGACCATCGGCCACCAGGGCAACAGTTTCTCGTTCGACAACGAGCATCCCGCACATCAGGTGCTGCTGCAATCGGTGCGCGTTGCCCGCGCACTGGTGACCAACGGCGAGTGGCTCGAATTCATGGCCGAAGGCGGCTACACGACGCCATCGCTCTGGTTGTCGCACGGCTGGGACGAGGCGCAGGCCCAGGGTTATTGCGCGCCCGGTTATTGGCGGCACGTCGACGGCGCCTGGTTCACGATGACCCTTGGCGGACTACGGCCCGTCGATCCGGCTCAGCCGGTTTGCCACGTCAGCTATTATGAGGCCGACGCATTCGCCCGATGGGCCGGCAAGCACCTGCCGAGCGAGGCGGAATGGGAAGTTGCGGCGAGCGCAGGGGCGCTCGACGACGCGTTTGGCATGGTCTGGCAGTGGACGCGCAGCGCTTACTCGCCCTATCCGGGCTACATGGCCGAGCCGGGCGCGCTCGGCGAGTACAACGGCAAATTCATGATCAATCAGATGGTGTTGCGCGGCTCGTCGCTAGCGACGCCCGAAGGTCATTCCCGTGAGACTTATCGCAATTTCTTTTATCCGTCGGCGCGCTGGCAGTTCAGCGGATTGCGGCTGGCGGAGTTCGAGCGCTAGGCGTTCAAAATGACTATGCAGACGGCTGTTCGTGCCCGCCGGCCGCTAGAGACGGTCAGTCCCTTTGCTGCCGATGTTATCGCTGGTTTAAACACCAAGCCTAAGTACCTGCCGCCAAAATATTTTTACGACTTGGCCGGCTCCGCTCTATTTGAGCGTATTACGCACTTGCCGGAGTACTATCCGACCCGAAGCGAGCTCGGGCTATTGCAGAAATACGCTCCGGCCATATCGTCCTTGTTTCCGCCTGGCTGTGCCCTGGTTGAATTCGGCGCCGGCGCCAGCACCAAAGCGCGCATTCTGCTGCGCGCTGCGGCGAGCGTGGAAGCTTACGTTCCGATCGACATCTCCGGAGACTTTCTGCAGCAGGACGCCGCGCGCCTGCGCCGCGACTTTCCGCATCTGGCGATTCATCCGGTCGTCGCGGATTTCACCACCATGTTGGAACCGCCAACCGAGATTGCGGCCAAGCCGCGCGCCGGCTTCTTTCCCGGGTCGACGATCGGCAATTTCGAGCCGCATGAGGCGGCCGGATTTCTGCGCCGGGCAGGCGCGATACTGGGCGCGGGGGCGGTGTTTGTGGTCGGGGTCGATCTCGCCAAGTCGCCCGATATTCTTTATCGCGCCTATAACGATGCCGAAGGCGTGACCGCAAAATTCAATCTCAATCTGCTGGCACGCATCAATCGCGAACTCGGCGCCAATTTCAATCTGGAGGCCTTCGAGCATCATGCCTTCTACAACGCCGAGCGAAGCCGGATCGAAATGCATCTTGCCAGCACAAAGCGCCAGAAAGTGCGACTCCGCGACACCACGGTCGAATTCCGCGCCGGCGAAACGATCCACACCGAGAACAGCTACAAATATTCAATCGAATCGTTTCAGGCTCTCGCCCATGGCAGCGGCTGGTCGCCGATTACGGCGTGGACGGACGGGCTGTTTAGCGTCCACGCGTTGCGGATGACGGACGACAGATAACGGACGGCGCGCGTCCAATTCGCTCGCCGTGTCGGCCCGACATGGGCTCTCCTTCGAACTATCGGCGCGCGGCGGCGTTTATGTCGCGCGTGGCTGTGCATGGAGGATGGAAATGCCGTTGAAACGAACTGTCGAAAAGGCCCGTCGAGATAAGCGCGAAGGTAAATCGGCCTCGACGCAAGCCGGCGAGTTTATCCACGAGGAAATCGACAAAATTCGCCATGGCGAGCATGGCGCGCGCTCGACCAAGCAGGCGATTGCGATCGGATTATCCGAGGCTCGCCGCGCCGGGGTCGACCTGCCGCCGCCGAAGCGGGGTCAGACGACCGAGCGCACACGCAAGAGCGCGGAGTACGCCTATAAGGCGGGGCAGGGAAGGCGTAAGCCGAAACGGCGATCACGACGGTCAGCTCGTGCCGTGACCAAGGCGCTTAAGCGCGAACCCCGCAACACGGTTTCGCGCAAGGCGCTGTCGCGGCAGGCCCGCAGCGCCGCGTCGAGGCGCACCGCCGCGCAGCGCTCTGCGGCCGCGCGCAAGGCAGTGCGCACCAAGGGTGCGGCGGGACGGTCGGCCGCGGCCAAAAAGGCGGCGCGCACGCGAGCTCGGCGGCGGAAGTGATCCTGACCTCCTGGATTTCCGGGCACGCCGCCTTTGGCAGCGCGTGCTTGCCGCGGTGAAATCGGCAATTCATTTACGATTTCTTTGTAGCAATTGCCTTCCCGGAGGCAGACTTGCGCATCGAACCGCGTCCGACGAGGCGGAAAGGTAGTGTCGTACGTGAAGTGCGGCGGGCGCATATGCTTGGGCCGATGCCTGATCCGGTGTGCTGCCCAAATTGCCCGGATCACGGGCCATTGACCCGTTGCCATCGCTTCTGCCCCGCAGCTCCGCGGCGTCTGTCCAGTGAGGGCGAGCGCGGTCCGGTCGAGCCGTTGGTCGCACCGCTGGTATTCGAATTAAAGAAACTCGGCGTCTTTTACCCGTGCTGGTCGTGCGAAGGCCACGAAGATCAGAATGGCCAGGTGCGAAAAATTCCGCGCGTCTGGTTCTACGCGGATTCCGTCGTTCACATCCGCGGTCTGGCCGAAGCGGTCAACGGGCTGCGTAACGCCGGACGGCTTGCGGCACGCTGGCAAATCGTTCTGACGCATTCCGACGCCGACAATCCCGATACGACATTCAGCCTGGAGCCGGAGCCGGCAACGGAAGGTTCTCTCCACTCACTGCAGAACGATCTGCGGGTCATGTCTGAGGAGTTGGGGGCCACGTTCTGGCGTGTGTGCGACGGGCTGGCTGCGCAAGCGCGTTGAAACCGAGGGGGCGGATCGCAGGATCGACCGGCGGGAGGTGGCAGTGCCTGCTGCGCTGGCGTATGAATGCTATCGTTTCTCTGGTCCGCCAATGCCTGTTCACGAAGCCGATCCCTGGCGCCTGCAATATTTTTCGCAGGTCGACACTGCCGCGAATATTACGACCGAGGATACCGATGCCTGGCAGTGGTATCCGGGGCATCGCTGGGTTTACGACAAGCTTGTGGTCGCTCTGAGCCAAGGCCTCGACGCCGGGCCACACGGAACGCCGCCGCCGCGCTTCCCGGTTTTTTCCAAGCCGATCATCAACCTCAAAGGGATGGGAGCGGGTAGCCGTGTGCTGCACTCGCAAGCCGATTACGAGGAGCACTATGCCCCAGGGCATTTCTGGATGACGCTGCTCGAGGGACGTCACGTGTCCTCCGATCTCGCCGTGGTCGGCGGCGAGCCGCGCTGGTGGCGGCATGTCATCGGCAAACCGGCGGGTGAGGGCACCTTCGATTACTGGACAGTACACGCTGAGCCTGATGCTGAAATCGAGCGTCGCGCCGGCGGCTGGGTGCGAAAGCATCTGACGGACTACACCGGCATGCTCAATCTCGAGACCATCGGCGCCACGATCATCGAGGCGCATTTGCGCTTTGCCGATCAATGGCCGGATCTCTATGGCGCCGGCTGGGTCAATGCGGTGGTGCGGCTCTACGAGACCGGCACTTGGGAATTCGCCGATGTCGACCGAAAAGGCGGCTACAGCGTCGTGTTGTTCGGGCCTAACGGCGTCCACTATCGCCACCCGCCACAAGCGCTTCTCGACGAGATCAAGCGCACTCCCGGTATTACCAGCGTGCAGATCACGTTTCACGAGGACCTGCCGCCCGAACGGCATTCCATGCCGCCGGGCGGGTTTCGCCTCGCCGTCGTCAACGGCTTTGATCTAGCGGCGGCGCTCGCCGCGCGAGAGCGGCTCAAAGGGCATTTTCTTGCAGTGGCGCTCCCCTAATCGCGACGGTAGATCGCGTCCACGTCGCCCGTTATAGTCGCCGCCCGCGTAACGACCGGGATTGGTCAAGGAAGGAAAAGCTCATGAAAATTGTTGCCTTTGCAGGGCAGGGTGGATCGCGGCTCGGCGTGGTCGAGGGCGATCAGGTAATCGATCTGCAGGCCGCGGATGCCAAGGCGCCGACCGATCTCGGGGAATGGCTGAAAGCTCATGACGGCGACCTCAAGCCGCTCGCCGATCTCGCCAAAAAGGCGCCAGCGAGCGCACGCAAGCCGCTTTCGGGACTGAGCTATGCGCTGCCGGTCGGCCGGCCGGGCAAGATCATCTGCCTCGGATTGAATTATCTCGAGCACGTCAAGGAAGGCGCGCAACGTGACAACATTCCGAAATTCCCCACCATCTTCATGCGCGGCCAGACTTCGCTGGTGCCGCATGGCCAGCCGATCGTTCGTCCGAAAGTGACTGAGACGCTCGATTACGAAGCCGAGATGATCCTCGTCGTCGGCAAGCGCGCCAAGCATTTGACTGCCGCCAATGCATTGTCCTGCGTCGCCGGTTATTCGTGCGGCAACGAGGGCTCGGTGCGCGAGTTTCAGCGCAAGACCACGCAATGGGATATGGGCAAGAACTTCGACCACACCGGCGGGTTCGGCCCGTGGCTGGTTTCCGCCGACGAACTGCCGCCGGGCGGCAAAGGGTTGAAGATTGAAACCCGGCTCAACGGCAAGGTGATGCAGTCGGATAACACCGACAACATGATGTTCCCTGTGGTGGAGACGCTGGTCTACGTCACCCAGGGTATGACGCTTGAGCCCGGCGATGTGATCTTCACTGGCACGCCGTCAGGCGTGGGCTTCGCCCGTACGCCGCCGGTTTGGATGAAAAACGGCGACGTCTGCGAGGTCGAAATCCAGGGCATCGGGACTCTGCGCAATCCGATCGCCGACGAAAAGTGAGCTGAGTTTCCAATGGCGGACAAAGTCATCGGCGTGGTCTGCATTTGCGGCAGCCTGCGTAAAGGCTCCTACAATCGGATGGTCATGAATGCGCTTCCAGGCCTCGCACCGGCTGGCATGACGCTTTCGGAAGCGCCTTCATTCGCCGACTTTCCGAACTACAATTTCGATGTGCAGGAGGCGAGCGGCATCCCGCCGGCGGTGCAAAAACTGGCGGATGCTATCCGCGCCGCCGACGGCGTGATTTTCAACTCGCCTGAATACAATTTCTCGATCCCCGGCGGGTTGAAGAACGCCATCGACTGGGTTTCGCGCGTGCAAAACCAGCCGTTCGCCGGCAAGCCGGTCGCGCTGCAATCGGCGGCGAACGGCGCGCTCGGCGGCGGCCGCATGCAATACGACTTGCGGCGGGCGATGATCTTTCTCGATGCTGCCACGCTGAACAAGCCGGAGATCTTCATCGGCAATTGCTCGACCAAGATCGATGCCAAGACCGGCCAGATCACCGATCCGCAAACGGTCGAGTTCATCCGCCAGCAACTCGCCGCGTTCGCGAAATTCATCGAGCAGCGGCAGGCAATGAGTAAAGTCTAAAGTCCACTCCTTCCCCGTCGCCTGCCGGCGGAAGGGAGCGGAGAACCGGGAGGATCGGCTCATGGCGCGATTGGATGGGCGCGTCGCCATTGTTACCGGCGGCGCCAAGGGTATTGGCCGGCATTACGCCAAGGCGCTTGCCGCCGAAGGCGCGCGCCTGATGATCGCCGACCTTGCCGACGGCAAGGAAGTAGCAGACGCGATCGCCCGCGACCACGGCGCCAATTCAGTGGCGAGCGCCATCACCGACGTCAGCGACGAAGGCTCGGTCAAGGCGCTGGTGGCGCAGACCATGGAGCGTTTCGGCAAGATCGACGTCTTGGTCAACAATGCCGCACTGTTTGCGCCGCTGCAGGAAACCAAGTGCACCGAGATCGACGCCGCGCTGTGGGATCGCGTCATGGCGATCAATCTGCGCGGTCCGTTCCTGATGGTGAAGCACGTCGCGCCGCATATGGCTACGCAGGGCTACGGCAAGATCATCAACATCGGCTCCGGCAGCATCTTTCACGGCATTCCGTGGATGCTGCACTACGTGACGTCCAAGGGCGGCATCCTGGCGATGACCCGCGTGATGGCGCTGGAACTCGGCGAGCAGGGTATCCGCGTCAATACGCTGTCCCCCGGCCTCACCATGAGCGAGACGCTGATGGCCGAAAATCCGGGGCATATCGCTACGGCGCGGGACCGCGTGGTAGCATCGCGTTCGCTCAAGCGCGACCAGCATCCGCAGGACCTGCTCGGCGCGCTCGTCTTCCTCGCCAGCGCCGACAGTGACTTCATGACCGGCCAGAACGTCCTGGTCGACGGCGGCAATTCCAACACCTGACGTGGACCGCGGGCATGGCAGCCCCGCCGCGCCCGCGTTGTGGCGCTATTTCCGGGACCGGTAGCTTTGACTATATTCCGTGTGCACCCGGATTTTCGTGGAGGACGCCATGGCGGTCGCGACCGCAAAGACGCCGGCCAAACGGCCAGCCCGACCGCAAGCACAACATCGAAGCGATGCGGCAAGACTATTACGACCGCATCGCCAAGCACGACATGACCCCGCTGTGGACGGTGATGAGTTCACTGATCCCGGATGAGCCGGTCACGCGCTGCGTTCCGGCGGTCTGGCATTTCGGCGATGTCAAATCGCTGGTCATGGAATTGGGCGGGCTGATCAGCGCGGAGGAGGCCAAGCGCCGCGTGCTGATCCTGGAGAATCCGGCGCTGCGCGGCGAAGCGCGTGTCACCAACACATTGTTCGCCGGCATCCAGATGATCATGCCGGGCGAGATCGCGCCGGCCCACCGCCACGCGTCGTCGGCCATTCGCTTCGTGCTCGACGGCAAGGGCGCCTACACGGCTGTCGAGGGCGAGAAGGCTTTTATGTCGCCCGGCGATTTCCTGATCACCGCCAACTGGGCCCCGCACGATCACGGCAACACCTCGGACAAGCCGATGCTGTGGCTCGACGTGCTCGATGTGCCGGCGGTGAACTTCTTCGAAACCTCGTTCGCGGAGGATTTCGACTCGCCGACGCAGACGACGACGCGGCACGACGGCGACTCGCTGAGCTTTTATGCCTCGGGCGTGCTGCCCGACGGCACCACCGCCATGAACCGCACGCCGGTGATCAATTACACCTATGCCCGCACCCGGCCGATTGTTGAGCGCCGGATGCTGGCCGGCGACATCGACAAAAGCCACGGCGCCCGTGTGCGCTATGCCAATCCGATCAATGGCGGGCCGGTGTTGCCGACGATGGGTGCTTATCTGGCGATGCTGCCGAAGGGTTTTCGCGGCGAGCCCTATCGGTCGACCGACGGGACCATTTTCGCCTGCGCCGAGGGTGAGGGCACGACCACGGTCGATGGCCAGGTGCTCGAATGGGGACCGAACGACGTCTTCGTGGTGCCGTCGTGGAAGCGCTACTCCCATAACGCGTCGAAGCAATCGGTGCTGTTCTCGATTTCCGACCGCCCGATGCAGGAGGCGCTCGGTCTGTGGCGTGAGGGGAAGTGAGCTCTCGTCATTGCCGGGCGCTTGACCCGACAACTCATGCGGCGTCGCACCGCGTGCTCTGAAAGTCGGCGTTGCCCCCCGAGTTAAGCCCGGGGGGTGATGATTGCAGCGGAGCGGCGACCTACTTCTCGATTGACTGCAGCACCAGCGCCTGGAGGTCGGCGTCGCTCATCACGCCGTTGTCCCAGGTGGTGTCGAGACGGTCGATCTGTCCGGCGCTGTTCAGCTCGATCGCGACGATACCGCGCTTTACCGAACTGTCGGCGTTGGTCCATTCGTAGCCGCCGCCCTGATCGCTACCGACGACGTGAACGAGCTTGGCGCCTTTGCCGTAAGGCGCGGTCGCGAGCACCCGCGAGAGATACTTGCCGATCGCCAGTTTTCCGAGGATGCGCGCGCGCAGCGCGCGGTCGAGGTAAACCGCGTCATAGCTAAACAACGCTGCGGCAGCCTTGCCGTCGCCTGAGGCAAACGCCGCCGCAAGCTTTTGCGCCGCGTCCTTGATCTTTGCCGAGGCGCCGTCGCTTGCGACGTCGTAGTCGAAGTTGGTCGGGAATTTGTCCGCCGGCGTACGGAACTTGGCCGCCATCGCGGCGCCGAACGAGCGGCCGTCCCAATAGTCGATCCAGCGCACGATCTTGCCGTCCTTGAAATCGATCGCCGCAAGAATGCGAATCTCGCCGCCGAACAATTCCGGAGTATCAGTGAAGGCGACCAGCGCCGAATGGGTGTCGCCGCTGATCCGCGTCGGATAGGACAGGCCCGTCGGCGGCCATTTCGGCATGTACTGCTCGAACAGATCGGTCATGCCCTTTTTGCTGTAGAACGGCCAGCCCAAAGTCGCGTCGATATAGGTGAGGTGCGCGTCGGAGAAATGATCGGTCGTCGGCACCGGTTTGTGCTCGCTCTTGGCGGTGAAGTAGGACTTGAAGAACGAAGCCGCTTGCGGCGTCGCGTGCGATGTGTTGACCACGTCCGGGTAAAGCGGATCGGCCCGCAGGCTTGCTGCTGTCAACAATGTTACGGCGGCGGCAAAGATCGATGCAGCATGTTTCACGGAATTTCCTCCCTCGGCATCGTTTAAGCTTATCGGTACAGAATATTCCTCATCGTCGGAGGTTGTCCAAAGCCGAGACGTTGCACAGGGCAAAAGCGGAGACGCCCACGTTCCCGTGCAGGGCTTGCGGTGGGCGAGCGAATTGCGTAACCGAGGCTCACAATGGATGTGCCGGCGCACCAGAAATCGAAGCTGATCAACGGATGGGAAGTGGTCATCGGCATGGAGGTCCATGCCCAGGTGACCTCGCAAGCCAAATTATTCTCCGGCGCTTCGACCGCGTTCGGCGGCGAGCCGAACTCGCACGTATCGCTGGTCGATGCCGCCATGCCCGGCATGCTGCCGGTGATCAACGCCGAATGCGTGCGTCAGGCGGTGCGGACCGGGCTCGGGCTGAAGGCGCGGATCAATAAAAAGTCGGTGTTCGACCGCAAGAATTATTTCTATCCGGATTTGCCGCAGGGCTACCAGATCAGCCAGTACAAATCGCCGATCGTCGGCGAGGGCGAAGTTGTCGTCGACTTGCATGACGGCGAGACCGTGCGCGTCGGCATCGAGCGGCTGCATCTCGAGCAGGACGCCGGCAAGTCGCTGCATGACCAGCACGCCTCGATGTCGCTCGTTGATCTTAATCGCTCCGGCGTCGCCCTGATGGAGATCGTGACCAAGCCCGATTTGCGCTCGGCCGACGAGGCCAAGGCCTTCCTCGCCAAGTTGCGTTCGATGTTGCGTTACCTTGGTACCTGCGACGGCGACATGGAGAAGGGCCATCTGCGCGCTGACGTGAATGTTTCCGTGCGCCGGCCGGGTGAGGCGCTTGGCACACGCTGCGAGATCAAGAACCTCAACTCGATCCGCTTCATCGGTCAGGCGATCGAACGCGAGGCGCGCCGCCAGATCGACGTCATCGAGGACGGCGGCGCCATCGAGCAGGAGACGCGGCTCTACGATCCGGACAAGGGCGAGACGCGATCGATGCGCAACAAGGAAGAGGCGCATGACTATCGCTATTTTCCGGATCCAGACCTCCTGCCGCTCGAGCTGACGCAAGTCGAGATCGACGAGCTCAAGGCGAGCTTGCCGGAATTGCCCGACGAGAAGCGCGCTCGCTTCGTCCGCGACTGCGGGTTGCCGGTTTACGAAGCGGACGTACTCGTCGCCGAACGCGCCACCGCCGATTACTTCGAAGCGGTGGCGAAGGGCCGCGATGCTAAAACGGCGGCCAATTGGGTGATCAACGAACTGTTCGGGCGCCTTAACAAGGAAGGTAAGGACATCACAGCCTCGCCAGTGAGCGAGGCCCAGCTCGGCTCTATTCTCGACCTGATGGCCGAGGGCGCGATTTCGGGAAAAATTGCCAAGGATGTCTTCGAAATCGTCTGGACCGAGGGCGGCGACCCGCGCGCGATCGTTGAAACGCGCGGAATGAAGCAAGTGACCGACCTTTCGGCGCTCGAACAGCTAGTCGACGACATTATCGCCAAGAATCCGGACAAGATTGCCGATGCGAAAACCAATCCGAAGGCGATCGGCTGGTTTGTCGGTCAGGTGATGAAGGCTTCCGGCGGCAAAGCCAATCCGCAAGCGGTCAACGATCTGTTGAAGAAGCGGATCGGAAGCTGAGCGCGACGCTCGCTGCGCGCTCGCGCGCGGAAAAATGCCGCGCGATCGTCTCGCAACACGAAAATTCTCGCGAAAATCTCCGGTGCATGCCGTCAGAAGGCGTTGAGAGTAGTCGCGAAAAGCGAATCGGTCGGCACCGATTCGCGCGTTTTCGCCCGAGTGAGGCCGCTAACGCGCCCGCAAACGCCCTTCCGCGCAAAATTTTTTCGAGGTGGTGAATCCGCTGCTGCGGCGTCAGACCGACCGCGAAATCGCGCGCGATCGGCGCATGATGTGCGCTTCGTTGGTGCAACATTGCGCAGACGAGATGCAGCAGAAATCGGTATTTCATCGGCATTTCTTCGATGCTGCGAATTTCTCGCTGCGCCGGCACCGCGCCAGAAATTTTTGCGCTGCGTGTTTCTCGGGTGACCGTGCGGCGGAGGGGTACAAGCGCGGGGGCGCGGCACTTACACACAAAATTAAGTGGAGTCACTGTTATTTTTTTCCTGCTGTAGTAATCGGAAGGTAGTGCGGATCGATTCGCGACTGCACTGCACCGATGTCGCCATCCACTCAAGCTAGGAGGGCAGCAATGGCGAAGAAGAGAAAGACGAAGGCAGCGGCGAAGAAGACGGCGAAGAAGACCACTCGCCGGAAGAAGAAGAAGTAGACAACGTCGCGATCGGTCTTCGGCTCGCATAGTCGAAGATCGCGTCACACGGGCCGGCTGTCGTCGAGGGTGAAATGAATGCCCAAGACGGGCCGGCTCAGGTGGACAAACAGGGGGCGTCGGCGAGACAGAGGTTGAGGCTTCACATCGTACGCATCAGCGCGCGGCAGTGAGGAAGAGGGCTGGGCAATCCAAACCTCTCGCTGGCAGACATCCAGCGGACCAAGCCCCTAAGTGATCTCGCCGACGCCCTCGGTCTTAAGTGTGTGAGTCAATCCTCCCAGGACTACTTTCGGCGTCGCGGAGTTAATCTGCGGCGCCGTTTTGATATACGGGTGCAATGCCACGCACATCGCGCAAGTTAAAGAAGACGCCCGCTTCCGCAGGCGCGCGACCAGCGCCGCGCCGGCGCAAGCCAATCGAGCTTTATTACTGGCCGACGCCGAATGGCTGGAAAATTTCGATCATGCTCGAAGAGTGCGGGTTGCCTTATCTGGTGCGTCCCGTCGATATCTCCAAGGGCGAGCAATTCGCGGCGGACTTTCTGGCGATTTCGCCGAACAACCGGATTCCGGCGATCGTTGATCCCGATGGTCCGGACGGTCGGCCGATCTCGGTGTTCGAGTCAGGCGCCATCTTGCAGTATCTCGGCCGCAAGTCTGGCAAATTCTATCCCAGCGTCGAGCGTGTGCGGGTCGCGGTGGAGGAGTGGCTGTTCTGGCAGGTCGGCGGACTGGGCCCGATGGCCGGCCAAGCCAATCACTTTCGCCGATACGCGCCGGAGACGATTACCTACGCGATCGCGCGATATACCGATGAGGTCAACCGCCTGTTCGGCGTCATGAACACGCGGCTTGCGACACACGAGTTTTTGGCCGGCCGGTATTCAATCGCCGACATGGCTTGCGTCGGCTGGGTTAAGCTCGCTGACCGGATGGGCCAGGACCTCGCGCTCTTTCCGCATCTCAAGCGCTGGTTCGAAACGATCCGCGCGCGGCCGGCCGTCAAACGCGCCTTTGCCATCCGCGTCGAGGCAGCGGCCGCGGTCGACATCCACGATCCTAAGGTGCGCGCGGTCCTGTTCGGCCAGCGGGCGCGCTGAAACGCTGCGCTTCGCGGGCCGCCGTCAATGCGACCGCGTCCAGGTCTCCGACTTGCAGAGCACGACCGCCACACAGCCCTTGAGTTCGGCGGTGTTGGCGCCGGTCAAGGTGAACGAACCGGCATAAGTCTGACCATCCCGTGAATTGTAGACTTGGCCGTCCCACTTGTCGGCGCCGCTAGGCCTCATGCTGAGCACGATGGGGATGCCGAGAAGCGGCCGCTCGCGCTTGCTGACGTCGGCATTTTTGTTGTCGGTCTTCGGCTTGTTGGTTTCGGGATCGTTCGGCTCCGCCAACCACACCAGGTTGCCGCACAAGGCCCCGCCACAATTGACGATGTGGATCTTGCCTTTCTTGTCACCGGCCAACCAGGTGCCGAGCGGATCGCCGGCGAGCGCGGGCGCTATCAACATTGGTCCCAGCGCTATCGCGGAAATAACTGCGGCGGCTGTGGTTTGAAGCAATTTCATGATCGCCCTCCCCGGGGGTTCTGCCTGCTAGCGGAGGCAAAACATAACCCGGGGAACCGCCATTGCAAGCCGCTTTCCCCCCTAAGGATCAGCGCGGCGGCGCGGTCGCGCGACGCGCGTTGGCTTAGTGGGTCCGCTGCGTGCTTAACGCCGCGTTTCCGCGTTGCACACAACCGTCGCCGGCGTCGTTCAGTTTTAATTCATCGCGTTGCTTAAACTACCATTCAAATGTTCTGTTGATGATCAGCGTATCGACCGGCGAATGAACCGGCGAAGATGTTGCCAGTGGACCGGCGACAGGGGCGTAAGACAGGGGAGTGCACTATGGCTCGTTTTGAAATTCTCGACGGCAACGCAGCACCACTCGGCGAGGGACCCGCAGCCGGCGACATGCTGTTTGAGCTTGGCATGATGTATTCGGTCGGCCGCGACGTGCCGGTCGATCTCGTCTCCGCGCACAAATGGTTCAATCTCGCGGTGGCGAAAGGCAACCGCGAAGCGATCCGTCTGCGCCGTGAGATTGCCGACCAGATGTCGGACGCCGAGATCGCGGCCGCTCAGCGCGCCGCGCGCGACTGGCTGCGCGGAACTTCGGTGGCGGCGGAGCCGGCGATCGCTGCGTAAGGTGTGACGGACCGGCTGCCGCGACAGCGCCGGACCCTTGCCTGCCGCCGTTGCAGCGCTTAGTCATAGCTGCGGATCGGAGAGGTGGCCGAGTGGCTGAAGGCGGCGGTTTGCTAAACCGTTATACGGTCTAAAGCCGTATCAAGGGTTCGAATCCCTTCCTCTCCGCCACCCTTCGCGGCGGATCGGCTCATCCCATGTTAACGATGCGCGGAAATTGGCTGGGTGTGGCGCTGTTGTGCCTGACCGCATTTGCGGCGCGCGCGCAGGCAAACGTGGTTGAACGCGAGGTCAAGGCGGCGCCCGGCCGCGATGCGCGTGTCGGCGTCTATACCGACATCAAACCGGATTGCACGTCCGGCCCGTTGCCGGCGATCAGGCTCGTCACCCCGCCCGCGCATGGCGCCGTCAACGTCAAGCGTGGGACGTTGAAGGCCACTAATTTCAAGCAATGCCTGGCGACGGAGGTGCCGGCCTTCGTCGCGCTCTATCGCGGAGCGGCCGAGTTCAATGGCACCGACGAGTTCGTGCTGGAAATTACTTGGCCGGGAGGCCGCAAAGAGCTTCAACACTTCCGGGTGAAGATTTTGGCAAATCCTGGTGGCGGACAGGGCATTTAGGAATGTCCGCTGCGCTCGCTAGTGCGACATAAAGATCGGCAGGCTCATCCGCGTCATGAGGTCGTGCGTGACGCCGCCTAGCATTTTCTCCCACAAACGCGGATGGCCGAAAGCGCCGGCGACGATTAAATCGGCGCCCCGGGCGTGCGAGGCGGTCAACAGTTTGTCGGCAATCGCACCGTGCGGGATATCTTCCATCCGGATCGCCTCCGCCGCCGCGCCATGACGACGCAGATGCTCGACCATCTGCTCCCCCGGCGGGCCAGCATGCGCGTCGATGAAGCCGGATGGGTCGACCATGAGGACGGTGGTCCGCTCGGCCCGCTCAATCAGCGGCATGGCGTCGTTAAGGGATCGCGCCGCAGGCCTGCTTGAGTTCCAGGCGACGGCAATATGACGGCCCAGCGTGGCGAAACTCCCTTGGGCGGGCACGAAAAGGACCGGCCGTCCAGTCACGAACAAAATCTGCTCGGAGAATGTGTAGCCAATGGAAGCCGGCCCTCGCGGCTCGTCGCGGCCCAGAATGCAGAGGTCGGCGTAACGCGCATATTGGGGAACCACGTCCGCGGCGGTCCCATCGACGCCAAGCAGTTCGGCGCGCAGACCGTGCTGGTTTGCTAGCTCGTCGAGTGTCGCTTGAAGCCGCGCGGCAGCGGCGTCGATCGAGGCTTCGATATCCTCATCAAGCTTGTGAAGTCCGTCGGCGGAAACCAGTCCAAGCTCGGCCGCCTTCCGCCATTCCAATTGGGCCCGACTCCACTCTCTCGACGTAGAGAGCGGTCAATCGGCTATCATGACGGATGGCGAGATCGGCAGCCAACCGCAGCCGCGTCAGCGAGGCTTCGGTCTGATCGACGTAAACCAGCAGGTCCTTCAGCGCCATTGCAAGCCTCGGGAGCGATCGGCAGGAGTATGAGATTTGGTGCTGCGACCGGTCTTAAAGTCCTGGTGCCACGTTAGTGGCCGCTACGGCTTCGATTCCCGCGCCGCCGCCACATCCTCTCTTCCCGGGTTGCTGGACTGTCCCACATTGCCGTCAGCGTTGGACTGTTGACCCGCGATGCGCACCGTGTCCCCCGCGGAGAGCGAGTCCGGCGGACTATTCACCACCCGATCGGTTAGCGTCAGCCCATTGAGCACTTCGACCTCGGTGCCGAGATTGCGCCCGAGCGTGATCGGCTTGAGCTCAATTTTGTTGTCCGGGCCGATGGTGGCCACTTCCAGCCCGTTCTCGCGGAAGATCAGCGCACTGGTCGGCAGCCGGACAACGTGCGGATTGCCCGGCAACTCGAAATCGACCCGAGCGTAAGCGCCTGGCTGCAGCTGGCCATCCGGGTTGGCGGCATGGAGCTCGACCAGCAGGGTCCGTGCGCTCTGATTGATGGCATTTGAGGTCGTGGCGACGGTCGCCTTGAACGTCGTGTCTGGATGTTGCGGCAGATGCAGATCGGCGGTCAGCCCGGCGTGAATGCCGGCCGTCAATTGTTGCGGGACCTGCACGTAAACCCGCATCTCATGAATGTCGGCGACGCGGAACAGCTCCGGTCCGTTGCCGCCGCCGGTTCCGCTGCCGGCATTGATGAGTGCGCCGATATCGGTTTCGCGCGCGGTGACGACGCCGTCGAAGGGGGCAGTGATCCTCTTGTAGTCCTCGAGTGCCAGGAGGCGGTCGACATCGCCCTGGTCGGCGGCGACTTCCGCTATTGCCGCGTTGAGGCGCGCGGCAGCGCTGTTGTAATCGGCCTGCTTGCTCTGCTGCTCCTGCTCCGAAACGACCCCCTTGGGCGATTCGCGCCAACGTGCGTAGGTCGTTTCGGCGAACGCCTTCTCCGCCTCTCTGACTTTGACGGTCGCTTTGGCCGAATTGAGCTTGGCTTGCGCTGCGGCCAGTTGGGCATCGAGATCCGGGGCATCGATCTCGGCGAGGAGGTCGCCCTTTTTAACGCGGGCGCCGTAATCGAAGTACCAGTTCTTCAGATAGCCGCTGACCCGCGCAAAAATCGGCGCCTCGTACCAGGCTTGGACGGTGCCGGGCAGCACCAGGTGCTGGACCGATA
Source organism: uncultured Alphaproteobacteria bacterium (assembly GCA_963826945.1). GTDB lineage: Bacteria > Pseudomonadota > Alphaproteobacteria > Rhizobiales > Xanthobacteraceae > BOG-931. The sequence continues at coordinate 117,855 of CAWGYY010000008.1, forward strand.
CGCCCTGCCGCGGCGTGATGACGGCAACGGTCGGAACTGCCTGCTCCTGCGTCCATTGTTTGACTTCCGCCTCGTGGCTTCGCCGTTGCACAATCCCGAACAGCGCGATGAGGACCGCGGCGGCTACCGCGGCGATCGCGATGCGCCGCAAGTTCCGCGGTGGTTTCGGCGGTATCGGCGCCGTATCCTGGTGGGGCCGTTGATCTTCTGAGGTCATGGATTCTCGCATTCAGGCCGGAGCTGCGGGGTGAGCGGCGCCCGGCGAAGCCTCGGGCCGCCGATCCTGCCGGGAATGCAGGACGGTGAACACGGTCGGGACAAAGAACAGCGTCGCTACGGTGGCGATCAAAAGGCCGCCAATGACCGCGCGGCCAAGCGGCGCATTCTGCTCGCCGCCCTCTCCGAGCGCAAACGCCATCGGCAGCATGCCAATGATCATGGCCAGCGCCGTCATCAGCACCGGCCGAAAGCGCGTAAAGCCGGCTTCGAGCGCCGCCGCCGCGGCGTCAAGTCCTGCCGTCAGGCCTTCGCGCGCGAAGCTGACGAGCAAAATACTGTTCGCCGTGGCGATGCCCATGCACATGATTGCGCCGGTGAGGGCCGGCACGGAGAGCGTCGTGCCGGTCATAAACAGCATCCAGACGATTCCTGCGAGTGCACCCGGCAGCGCCGTGATGATGATGAAGGGATCGACCCAGGACTGGAAGTTGACGACGATCACCAGGTAAATGAGCAGAATGGCGCCGGCCAGTCCGAAGTAGAGCTGGCTGTACGCACTGGTCATGGTGTGGACTTGGCCGCTCAGCACGACATAGGAGCCGCGTGGCACGTCTTTGCGCGTCTCCTGCAGGGCGTGCTCGATGTCGGCGGAGACTGCGCCGAGGTCGCGGCCTTGGACGGCGCCGTAAATGTCGATGACCGGTTGCACATTGTAGTGAGACACGACGCCGGGGCTCGGCCCTGGCGTGAACTGCGCGAGGCCCCCTAGATATTGCGGCGCTTCACTATCTGCCGACGTAATCGGCACGTTGATGAGGTCCGACATCGAGTTCGATGCGGTATTGCGGCATCTGCGCGACGATCGGATACGAAACGCCGTTCTCGGTGTTCAGCCAGAAATTCGGATGCACCTGAAGGCTTCCGGAGAGCGTGACCAAGAGGCTGTTGGCGACGTCGCGCTGGGTCAGGCCGACCTCACCGGCGAAGGTTCGATCGACGTCCACATTGATCTGCGGATAATTAAACACCTGCTGGATGCGCAAGTCGGCGATGCCGGAAACCAGGCGGATGCGCTTGAGCAGGTCCGTGGCGTAAGCGTAATTGGCCTTTTGGTCATGACCGATGACCTGCACATCGATGGGCGCCGGCAGGCCGAAATTGAGGATTTGGGAGACGATGTCGGCCGGCAGGAACGAAAACGTGGCGCTCGGGAATTGCTGTGGCAGTCTGGTGCGCAGCTGCTTGATGAAGTCCGCGGTCGGAGCGTGGCCCTCCTTGAGGCTGATCAAGGCGTCGCCGTCCTCGGGTCCGATCGTGCCGGTGTTCTGGTAGGCCATGTTAATGCCGGAAAACGGCAGCCCGATATTGTCGACGATGTTGTCGAGCTGATCGGACGGGATGGTTTGGCGGACAGTCTGTTCGATCAGGTCGAACAGGCGCGCGGTTTCCTCGATACGCGTGCCGGCCTGGGCGCGCACGTGCATCAGGATCTGTCCGGAATCGACCGCCGGAAAGAAGTTCTCGCCGAGGAACGGCCACAGTCCGAACGACAAAAGCACACACGCAAGGAAGCCGGCGATGAAAGTCTTTGGGCGATCAAGCGCGAGCAGCAATAGCGAGCGATAGCGGTCGCGGATACGCCCAAATCGCCGATCGAATGCCAGCTGAAAGCGCTTCAGCGGGTTGCGCGAGGGTGCCGATGGCAGGCCATGGCCCGCGGCGCCATGTTCGCCGCGCATCAGATAATTGGCCATGGTCGGGACGAGCGTGCGTGACAGGACGAACGAGCCGACGAGCGCAAACACCACCGCTTCGGCCAGCGGCCGGAACAGGTAGCCGGCGACGCCGCCGAGCTGGAACATCGGGACGAAGACAATGCACAGGCATAACAAGGTTACGAATGCCGGAATGACAATCTGTTGCGCGCCATCGAGGATCGCCGGCTCGATCTCCTTGCCCTGTTCCAGGTGATAGTTGATGTTTTCGATCGTGACGGTTCCGTCATCGACAAGAATGCCGACGGCGAGAGCAAGGCCGCCCAAGGTCATGACATTGATGGTCTCGCCGAGCCACGACAGAGCGGTCAGCGAGAAAAGTATGGCGAGCGGAATCTCGATCAGGATGATGACCGTGGAGCGCCAACTGCCGAGGAAGATCAGAATCATGAGGCCGACCAAAGCGGCCGCGAGCACCGCCTCACGGAGAACGCCAAATACGGCCGCTTTGACAAAAATCGACTGATCGCCGACCGCATGCAGGTTGAGACTCGCCGGCAGGCTCTCTTCGACCCGCGGCAGCAGCGATTTGATGCCATCGATGACGCTCAGCGTCGACGCCGCACCGGCCTTTAGAATGGTCATCAGCACTGCGCGCGATCCGTTGACGCGAACGAGGTTGGTCTGCGGCGGCGAGCCTTGGTGGACGTAAGCCACGTCGTGAAGGAAGATGACGGTGCCGTTGACCTCCTTCACCGGCAGATCGTTGATCCTTTCGAGCACGACCGGGCTCGCGTTGAGCGCTACGTTCCAGTCGAACTTCCCCACCTTCTCGTCGCCAGCCGGCAAGATGAGGTTCTGCACCGAGATGGTGTTGACGACGTCGTCGGCCGATACGTTGTGGGCCTGCATGGCCTGCTGATCGAGATCGACCTGCACCTGGAGAATCTTGCCGCCATAGGGCGACGGCACCGCGGCGCCAGCGACCGTCGCGAGCTGCGGCCGGATGAAATTCTGGCCGAAATCAAACAGCTGCATCTGCGGCAGCTTTTTGCTCGATAGCGCAAGCTGGAGGATTGGCACGCTGGAAGCGTTGTAGCTCAGCACATAAGGCGGCGTGATGCCCGGCGGCAAGAGCTTGAGCACGGTCTGCGAGGCTGCGGTCACCTGCGCCAACGCGGCGGCAATATCGACGTTTTTCTGGAAGAAAATCTTGACCACGCCGTAGCCCGTCAGCGACTGCGACTCGATGTGCTCGATGTCGGCGACCTGGGCGGTCAGGTAGCGTTCGTAGAAGTAGATGACGCGGCCGGACATATCGTTGGGCAACAGGCCGTTGTAAGTCCAGACGACGCTGACCACCGGAATGTTGATGTTGGGAAAGATGTCGGTGGGAGTAAGCAGCGCGGCGCGGACGCCGAAAAGCGCAATGACGACGGCAAGCACGACGAATGTGTAAGGACGTCGAAGCGCGGTGACTACGATCCACACGGCTGCGATCTCCTAGTGATGCCGCGCTCGCCGCGGCCGGCGATGCAGGACGCTGAACACGGTCGGAACGAAGAACAAAGTCGCCAACGTAGCTATTGTCAGGCCGCCGATCACCGCGCGGCCGAGGGGTGCGTTCTGCTCGCCGCCCTCGCCGAGCGCAAATGCCATCGGTACCATGCCGATGATCATGGCCAGCGCCGTCATCAGCACCGGCCGAAAGCGTGTGAATCCGGCCTCGAGCGCCGCCGTCGCGGCATCAAGGCCATTTGTCAGGCCTTCGCGCGCGAAGCTCACCAGCAATACACTGTTGGCGGTGGCGATGCCCATGCACATGACGGCACCGGTCAACGCCGGCACCGAAAGCGTCGTTCCCGTCACAAACAGCATCCAAATGATGCCGGCGAGCGCGCCGGGCAGCGCTGTGATAATGATGAATGGGTCGAGCCAGGATTGGAAATTGACGACAATCACCAGATAAACGAGCACGACGGCGCCAGCGAGTCCGAAATACAATTGGCCATAAGCGTCGTTCATGGTGCGGACTTGGCCGCGCACCGCCACATAGGAGCCCTTCGGCACGTCCTTGCGGGTTGCCTCGAGGATGCGCTCGAGGTCGCCAGAAACGGCGCCGAGATCGCGGTCCTGGACGGCGCCGAAAATATCGATGACCGGCTGCACATTGTAATGCGAAACCACGCCCGGGCTCGGCCCCGGCGTGATGCGGGCTAGCCCGCCGAGATATTGCGGTATTTTTGTCTTCACCGAGGTGACCGGCAAGTTGACGAGGTCCGAAATGGTGTCAATGCGATATTGCGGCATCTGCGCAACGATCGGATAAGAGACGCCATTGCGGGTATTCAACCAGAAATTCGGCTGTATCTGGCCGCTGCCCGAAAGTGTGACCAGCAGGCTGTTCGCGGTGTCGCGCTGCGTTAGTCCAACGTCGCCAGCGAACGTCCGATCGACGTCGACATTGATCTGCGGATAATTGAACACCTGCTGAATGCGCAGATCGGCGATGCCGGAGACAAGGCGGATGCGCTTGAGCAAGTCGGAGGCGTAGACATAATTGGCTTTCTGATTGTTGCCAATGATTTGAACATCGATCGGCGCCGGCAGGCCGAAGTTGAGGATCTGCGAAACGATATCGGCCGGCAGGAACGAGAATGTTGTACCCGGGAATTGCTGCGGCAGCCTGGTGCGCAGTTGCCTTATGAAGTCCGCCGTCGGGGCGTGATCCTGCTTGAGGCTGATCAAAGCATCGCCGTCCTCGGGCCCGATTGTTCCGGTGTTCTGGTAGGCCATGTTGATGCCGGAAAATGGCAACCCGATATTGTCGACGATGTTGTCGAGCTGTTCGGGCGGGATGGCGCCCCGGATTGTCTGCTCGATGCGATCGAAAAGGCGCGCCGTTTCCTCGATGCGCGTGCCCGGCTGGGCGCGCACGTGCATCAGGATCTGTCCGGAATCGACTGCGGGAAAAAAGTTCTCGCCGAGGAACGGCCACAGACCGAAGGAACAGATGACGATAACGATAAAGCCGGCGATCACGGTCTTGGGGTAGCCCAGGGCGACCAAGAGCAGCGCGCGGTAACGGCTGCGAACCAATGTGAAGACGTGCTCGAAGCCCATCTGAAACCGCTTCAGCGGATTGCGCGAACGTTGAGTAGATGCCGCATGGCCGTCCTGATGTCCGGTGTGGGCGTGAAGGAAGTATCGAGCCATCGTCGGCACCAAGGTCCGTGACAGGACAAAGGAGCCGATCAGCGCGAAGACGACTGCTTCGGCCAGCGGCCGGAACAAATAACCGGCGACGCCGCCGAGCTGGAACATCGGTGCGAACACGATGTCGAGCACAAGCAGGGTGACGAAAGCCGGCACGACGATTTGCTGCGCCCCGTCGAGGATTGCCGGCTCGACCTCTTTGCCCTGTTCGAGATGAAAGAAAATGTTCTCGAGCGTAACCGTGCCCTCGTCGACCAGCATGCCGACGGCAAGCGCAAGGCCCCCCAGGGTCATCACATTGATGGTCTCGCCGAGCGCCGCAATCGCGATCACCGAAAACAGGATCGACAATGGGATGGAAACGATGATGATCATCGTCGAGCGCCAGCTGCCGAGGAACAAAAGAATCATCAGGCCGACGAGGCCGGCGGCGAGCACGGCTTCGCGCAACACGCCGAAAATTGCCGCTTTGACGAAGATCGACTGATCGCCGACCGCGCGGACATTAAGTCCGGCGGGCAGGCTCTCTTCGACCCGCGGCAGCAGCGACTTGATGCCGTCGATGACATTGAGGGTCGAAGCGGCACCGGCCTTGAGGATCGTCATCAGCACCGCGCGCGAGCCGTTGACGCGCACCAGGTTGGTCTGTGGCGGCGATCCCTCGTGTACGTAGGCGACGTCGCGCACATAGATGATCGTGTTGTTGACCTTCCGCACCGGCAGGTCGTTGATCTTGTCGAGCAGGACGGGGCTCGCGTTGAGCGCCACATTCCAGTCGAACTTGCCGATCTTGGCGTCGCCCGCAGGCAGAATCAGGTTCTGCGCCGTGATGGCATTGAGCACATCGTTGGCCGACACGTTGTGCGCCTGCATGGCCTGTTGGTCGAGATCGACCTGGGCCTGCAGAATCTTGCCGCCGTAGGGCGAGGGCACCGCGGCGCCCGCGACGGTCGCGAGCTGCGGCCGGATGAAGTTCTGGCCGAGATCGAACAGCTCCATTTGCGGCAGTTTTTCGCCAGACAGCGCCAGCTGCAGGATCGGCACGGTCGCGGCGTTGTAGCTCAGCACGTATGGCGGTGTGATGCCGGGCGGCAGAAGCTTGAGCACGGTCTGCGAGGCCGCCGTCACCTGCGCGAGCGCGGTGCGGATATTCACGCCCCTTTGAAAGAATATTTTGACGACGCCGTAGCTGTTGAGCGATTGCGACTCGATGTGCTCGATATCGGCGACTTGGGCGGTCAGGTAGCGTTCGTAAAAATAAATCACGCGACCGGACATGTCGTTGGGCAAAAGTCCCGTGTAGGTCCATACGACGCTGACGACCGGAATATTGATGTTCGGAAAGATGTCGGTGGGCGTTCGCAGCGCCGCCAGCGCTCCGAAGATCGCAATCAGAAATGATAAGACGACGAAGGTATAAGGTCGCCGCAGCGCGATCAGAACGACCCACACGTCAGTGATCTCCTGCCGTTACGGTCAGTTTTTTCGGCGAACAGAAGACGCGAGTGTCGGTCGCGCAGATCCATCCAACCGGACCACGAGAACGCCCTCGCGCGGGACGAGTAATAACTGATTCACCGGATTTCCGTCGGTGCGACCGAAGCCTGCTACCGCAACATCCGGCCAGTTTCGTCGGCGCGCCAACTAAAATGCCACCGGACCCGGATAGAGGGCCAAGACGCAACCATCCGCCGTTTCGATCAATCCGCCGGACTTTAGCGGCAATAGCGCGCATTCAACGGGAAGCTCCAAGAGGGCAACCGAAGCCCTAACCGGACAATCGTCCGCGGGCTTCACGGCCACATTCTCGTCGCTCCCCGTTTTCGCGCCAAGCCAACTCGCCCCAGTGGTGACGGAGCGATATCCGCTGCGCGCCGGAACAATGCTCTACGCGGCATTCCGTGACAAGCCCGATTTGGACGTCGGGCGCGTCAATTGGCCACGTAAACGTTGAAGAAAAACCGCTGAGATGGGTTGGTTCGTTTTTGGCGGATTGAACCTAACCGCCGGCCAGATCATTATAATGGCTTGGGTGGTCGTTTGGCCCAGGGTGACCGATGGTCGGCGTAGAGGCGGCCAAAATCGCTGGCGACGCCTTGTCGTTGGGCACAGTGACGCCCGAGCGCGAGCGAGCGCGCCGCAAATGACCAGTCTGCGCAACCTGCCGCTGCCTGTCGTTATTGCGATGATTCTTCTTGGCTCTGTGCCGCGAGCCGAAGAGCGGCCGCAGCTGTTTCCCACGCAGGATGTGGACATCACCTACGACGTTACTCGCCCGCAACAGCCCAAGATTCGCCAGCGGTTCCGATGGTTAGCCGCCGAGCACTTGGAGCGCATCGACGGTCCAGGCAAAGCAACGACCATTTTCGACCGCAGCGCCCATCAGATCACGCTCCTCAACCCGGCAGGCCGCACCTTCCGCACGCTGGAGGGTACGCCGCGCGGACCGCCGGAGCCGACCGCGGGTGTGGAGCTCAGGCGCGGAGGCGAATCCGTGATCGCGGGGCTGCACTGCGTTGACTGGTCATGGGCGGATGAGGTGGAAACGCACACCATCTGCGTCACGGCGGACGGTGTGGCGCTGCGGGTCGTGGTCGATGGCGCAACCATTATGCTGGCGCGATCAGTGAGCTACGGGAAGCAGGCACCCGCGTTATTCCAGGTGCCGTCCAACTATTCGCCGGCGTTGGCGCCTGAGGGCAACGTCGGCGAGTGACCCGCACCGCCGGTGCTCGGCAATAGCCGTGGACAAGTTCGGTCCGCCCCTTCTGTTGCTGCAATGTCACATGTCTCGCCGCCCGTAGTTTGTCCCCCGCCGATCTATTGACAAGGGATTAACGCCAACTGATGGTATCGTTGTATATTTATGAATACAGCGGCGGGGCTGTATTTACAGGGGCGGGGTCGTCATGAAGAAACGAGCAAACAATTGTGTGCGTCAAATTTCGGCCGGCGGACGTGGTTGGCAAGCGCTGATTGCTGCCGCGTCAGCTTGCGTGGTGGCGGCAGTGCCGCTTGCGGCCAAAGCCGATCCGCTCGATCCGCAGGTAGTAAACTCCTGGATGGCCATGGCGACGGCCACGCAAAGTGCGCAGCCGCACTGGATGACCCCCCTCGTTTTGGTCACCCCGCGCCTCGAGCAAGAATTGCGCTTTGACTTCTACGACCAGCAGAACGGGACCGGCAGTCAAGGCAACGGCCAACATATCTACAATTATGGGGGACCCGGCGGCATCCGCGCGGAACTGATCCCAACCTACTATACCGAAATAATTTTGGCGGCTCCCCCAATCGAGAACGCATGGGGCCCCAAGGGTGTGGGGCAGGGCCCGGGCGATTGGCCGGCGTTTCTTGTGAAAGACCGCTTCTTTTCCGCGAACGAGGAGAATGGCAACTATATCCTCAGCGGCTTTTTCCAGATGTCCCAGCCGTTGGGTACGCCCGGAAAAATCTCAAACAACGTTTTGGTTGCTCAACCGACGCTGGCGGGCGGTAAGGGTTGGGGCGACTTCGATCTGGAAATGACAATCAGCCAGCAATACCCGGTGGCCGCGGAAGGCCTTGGCGCCACCGGCGCCACTATGCGCAATTTCGGCGACCCGGTTCTGTGGAACACCGTCTTTCAATATCATTTTTTGCAGTACTTTTGGCCTGAACTCGAGGTCAACTACGAATATTGGCCGAACGGCGAGCATTCGGGGCTGAGCCAGGTATTGCTCACGCCGGGCATCGTGTTCGGCCGCTTTCCACTTGGGCCGCCCAGACAAAATCTGATCTTCGGTGTCGGCTATCAGTTCGCGGTGACGCCAAATCCGGTGGTCTACAACAATCTGGTCGCTACGCTCCGTATCACCTTCTAACGGCCTTCCGCCCCGTTCAGCAGAGTTGGCGAGCGGGACGGGCCTAAGTGTTGCTGTCAAGCCGCGCCTTCACCTTTTTCGGTGGGGTGCGGCTTGCGCTCGCTTGCGCGCCCAGCCAAAACCGACCATGCTCGACTAAGGGGGATGCCATCCGCAGGCGGAATTCATCAGGTGTCGCGTCGGCGCCGTGGATGGTTGACGATCATTGCACTTAGTCGTCGTTGCTTCGGCAGTTGGAGTGCATCCGTCTCGTGCCGGCGCCAGCAATTCCGCGTCCACAAGAAGGCCGCCGCCGAACGGTCGCAGCGGGTGTGCGCGTCGCGGCAATTTGCGGCGTGATCTGTATCGTTTTGGCCTCGTGCGCCGTTGGACCCGATTATCTGCCTCCGCAAGCGCCGATGCCGGCTGGATTCGCGGCAGCCGAGGCCAAAGGCCAACGCGCGGCCGCCGATCATCACGTCGCCGATACTACGAAATGGTGGCGCGCGCTGCATGATCGGGAACTTAATTCACTGATCGATCGCGCCATCGCCGCAAGCCCGACGCTCGAAGTTGCGCTGGATCGTCTGCAGCAGGCGCGTGCGCAGGAGTTTGCGATCATTGGCTCGGCACTGCCAATGTTGGGGGCGAGCGAAGGCGGAGGCATAGGCTCCGGAAGCGATTTAGGCCGCGGCCGCGCCACACAAACTCTGGTCTCCGCTGAGAATGGGACAGGTATGAGCCAGATCACCAATCTCGTCGGCTTCGACGCCGCCTGGGAGATCGACGTATTCGGAAAATTCCGCCGTGCGATCGAGGCGGCGCAGTATGACGTGGAAGCCGCCATGGCCGCGCGGAACGTGGTTCTGATTTCCCTCGTCGCCGACGTAACCCGCGCCTATCTCGATTTGCGCGCCTTGCAAATGCAGCTTGCGGTCTTACGCAAGAATATCGAGGTCGCGCAGAAATACGTCGACTTCGTGCAGGAGCGTTTCAATCGCGGCATCACCAACGAGTTAGACGTGACGCTGGCGCAGCGCGAACTGGCGCGGTTGCAGGCGCAGGTCGCACCCCTGATCTCGCAAATCAACGCCGCGCGCTACGTGATCGCCGTGCTGATCGGAGAATTTCCGGAGAACCTCGGCAAGGAGCTGACAAGGCCCGGATTGCTTCCGGCGTTGCCCGGGCGCATTCGCCCCGGCCTGCCGATCGACCTCCTGCGGCACCGCCCCGACATTGCCGAGGCCGAGCGGCAACTGGCCAGCGCTAACGCCTTGATCGGCGTCGCGACCGCGGATCTATTTCCCCAGGTGGCGGTGACCGCCGCCGCCGGAAATCAGCAGGGACTCGGCGGCATTCCCATTAACCCGATATGGGCAGTGGGGCCGGCAGTCGCGGCACCGTTGTTGGATTTCGGCCGGCTCGATGCGTACGTCGAAAAGGCCGACTTTCGCGCCCGGGAAATGTTGTTCAACTATAAGCAAACAGTGCTGAACGCCGTTCGCGAGGTGGATACCGCGGTCGACGCTTATACGGCGCAGCAGGATCGTTTGCGTCACTTGGCTGATGCTGTGACAGCGGCGAAGCGCGCGGTGGCGCTCGCGACCGAGCGGTTCGATCGCGGACTGATCGAACTCTCTCAACGTGATCGATGCGGAGCGTCAGGAATATGCGATTGAGGAAGAGTACGTCCTCGCACAGCAAAGTGCCGCCGAACAACTCGTAACGCTCTACAAATCGCTCGGCAGCGGCTGGGAGGATTATCAAATCTTCCCGCCGATCCCGCCGCCGCTTCCCGCTGTCGCCGCCGCGTTCCGAAGCCTGATTGCGCCGTAACGTACGCTGGTGCGTTCAGCGACTTACATAATACAATATCGGTCCAGGGCTTTTTGCTTTGCTGCGACGCAATTGCTGCGGTGCAACTATTGCTGAAATTTAATTTGCCGGCCGAGAACCACGAGCGAGCAAATACGTTCGTAATTGGGGCGACGCGCCAAAGAAGGCAGCGTGCCATGTCACTCAAAATAAGCACCTCTATTCTCGCCGCGAGTTTTGCGATCGCGGCTTTCGCCGTTTCCGTTGGGCCGAGCGCGGCCGCCGCAGGTAACAAACAACAATCCTCTATTGCGCGTAATGGCATCGACACGGCGCATAGGCTTTACAGCTACGCCGGGCCTGAACCTTTCGCGCCTGTCCACTATCCTCGGCCGGGCTATACCGACAATCACGACGCTTGGATGAACTGGTAGCGGCGGAGCTCGGGCGATCCTGAAAGTAGGAAGTTCCCAATGTTGCTAGGATACGGAGGAAACACCCATGTCGAAACAAATAAACGTACTGCGCAACGCAATCATCGCCCTGATTGCCGCTGTGTCGCTGTCGTTGCCCATGGTGTCAGCCGCGCACGCCGAGTCAGGCGTGACCAGCCCGCCAGGCCCGGCGTACGGCACCATGCGGCCGTCGGTTTACTGGTCGGGCGGCAATCCTTGGATGCCCAGGGAATTAAAGCCGGTGCGCGGCCGGTACTTTCATGGCGATAATGGCGGCTGAGCCGTCGTTGCGACGCCAGGCGTTGAGCGCGGATTGATCGACTCTCGCAACGTGATCGATGCGGAGCGGCAGGAAAATACTGTCGAGGAGGAGTAGGTATTGGCGCAGCAAAGCGCCGGCGAACAACTCGCAGCGCTCTACAAATCGCTCGGTAGCGGCTGGGAGAAACATCAAATCTTCCCGCCGACCCCCGCTTCCGGCCATCGCCGCTGCGTTCAAAAGCCTGCTGGCGCCGAACGCCGGAGCCTAATGGTCGCACGAAGTCAGGCTCCCAGGGGTCGATATTTGTTGCATTTTAGCCACTAGGCCGGCCGATCTCACCCGATACCCGGCTAAATGATGGCAGCGGAACCCTGCTGTCATCTACGGGTCATCCGCAAAAAATAGACCAGCAGTGGGCTCTAGCAGTGTCTTAAGTTCCAAAACACCCACTGAAGTGGAGGGGGCAATGGTCGTCAAACGAAGAGCGGGTAAGGTGAAAAGCTTAGGTTTGTCCACGGCGTTGTCCGCGGCGATGATTTTTGGGCTCGCCGTCACCACGAACGCGACCAATGCTTTGGCTGCCGATATGGATGCTATGGTGACCAAGGCACCGGTGGTTCCGCCGCCGCCTCCCGGACCGGTGGCCTGTAACAGCCTTGCCGGCTTTTTTCTGAGCGATTGCCAGTTGCTCTGGTACGGCATCAGGTTCTACGGCACGGTGGACCTGGGCGGCACCTATCAAACTCACGGCACGCCGTTTGACAAGAACTTCCCGACCGGCGCTTCGTATCTTCTGCAGAAACCGAGCCGGCAGTCCGGGTTTGGCCTCGCCCCCAACGGCATGAGCCAGTCGGTCGTCGGCGTTGACATCAAAGAGCCGGTTGCCGCGGATTGGGCGTTTGTAGCCCGTGGCGAACTTGCGTTTGATCCCTATTCGGGGCTGTTGGCCAACGCGCCGCAAGCGATGCAAGACGCCATTCACGTTCCGCTGAACCAGCAGGAAATCCCGGTCGATTCCAGCCGATGGGGCTGGTTAGCCAGCCAGATTTATGCCGGCGTCAGTTCACCGGTTTGGGGCACGCTGACCTTCGGCCGGCAAAATGCGTTGGAGACGGACGCTGTCAATGCCTACGATCCGATGGGCGGCTCATACGCTTTTTCGCCGATCGGCTTCTCCGGCTTTACCTGCGGCGCCGGTGATACCGAGGAATGTCGCTGGACCACGGCGATCAAATATCGTGTCAATTTAGGCAACTTCCGGGTGGCGGTAATGGGCCAGCCTTGGACCGGCACCGGGGCCTACAATGCCTATAACCCGAATAACGGCGCGGTTCAGGGCGACATTGGCGGCGACTTCCATCTGGGTCCCGGCCTGCTGTCGGTCGATGGCATTGGCTCGTATGTCGTGAACTCCGTCAATATCGGCCCGAGCGGTGGTTCGGCCAGTGCGCTCGGTGTTCCTATTGCTCCGTTTACCCCGACCACGTTCCTCTCGGCGACGCTTTCAGACAACACGGCCTTCATGGCGGTGGCTAAGTACACCTTCGGTAAACCCTCCGGCATCCCGGTCACGCTTTACGCCGGCTATGAATGGATGCAGCTATCCAATCCCAGCAATCCGGTTACCACCTCGTTCCCGGACGATGGATTCACTTTCAATTATGTGAGTGCCACCGGCGCCGCACCGCCGGCCAGTGGGAACGGCACTACGATCGCCAACAATGCTTTCAATGCCCACTGCGGAACAGGTACCGGTTGCAGTGATAAGGTCGCCCAGGTTGTCTGGACTGGCGTCAAATATGGCATCACCAGAGACCTGGACCTCATCGGCGCCTACTACGAATACTTCCAGAACCAGTACGTGAACGGCCCGGGCATCTGCGCCAATCCCACCGCTCACGGCCAATGCGCCGGCACTGAGACGATGGCCTCCGGCGTCCTCGACTGGCGGTTCCTGCCGAAATGGGACGCCTACATCGGCACCATGTGGTCGCAGGTCAATGCGGGCTTGTCGAACGGGTACTTGGCCCGCAACAACGTCGCCACCACCGCCGGCGTTCGCTTCCGGTTCTGAGACACCTGGATTTGCCAAATCGTCGTTACAAATCCTTGACGCCGCCGGCCAAGCCGGCGGCGTTGCTTGCTAAGTTTAAGAGTAGCCTTCGACTGCCAACCGGCGCGTATATTCCGTCGTCCAAGCGGCTGATTAATATGAGCTATATTTGCAACACTGCGGAAGAAAGAATCGTCCAAGGCGAAAAGCGTAGTGAAAATAATAGCTTGGGCAATTCATCTCACTTGATTGCGGAATCGACCCTTGAATCCCATGCGTGTATGATCAAACGGGGCGAGGCGGATAGAATCACGGGCGCGTTGTTATTGGCGTTTGGATCCGAGCCCTTGTAACTCGTCGGCAACCCGATTGACCGCGAGCGAGGTGAATGCTGGTGCTGGTCAACAGAGCTTGCACGTTTTTGCTCGTTGCCTTCGTCGGTGCTTGCTTGGTGCAAGCCGCCGCCGCGACTGAATTAAATAAGATGGATCTGGACAATTTTCCGACGACGCCGCCTCAGCCGCAAAAGCCGGAATGGGCGGGTTTTTATCTTAGAAACAATTCCGCAAGCACCGCCGCGGGTGCCTCGTGGACGATGCCGGGTCCCTCAAATGGATTTTCGGCGACGTCCGCTTCGTCGGTCAACGAAACGTTCGGCTACAATTTTCAATCCGGAAATTTCGTATTCGGCCTGGAAGGTTCCATGGCCGCGGCGAATTTCGACGGCCGGTTCACGAGCCCGTATCTTCCCGCAGTCGGCGCGTGGACGCCCAATATGAATTGGCTTGGGACGGTCACCGGTCGTGTCGGCTATTCGTTTGGCCAGTGGCTGCCGTATGTCAAAGGCGGCTTTGCTGCCGCTGACGTCACGTCACCGGCGCAGGCTGCTCAGATCGGCGGCTTCACCCAAGGCAATCAACTTGGCGGTTGGACTGCCGGTGTCGGCCTCGAATATCAGATAACGCCGAAGTGGTCGTTGGGGCTTGAATATCTCTACACCGATCTCGGCAACGGCGCTCCTAACGGAGCCGGCACCGCGCTTACCGGTTCGCCTGAAATGTATTCCACCGCGCTGAAGAGCCAGAGCTTCCTGGGCCGGCTGAATTTCAAACCTGGCTGGTAACTCGCGGGTTCGTTTAGGCCGCGGGGTTCGCCGCCGGCGCGTCTCGCCGCGCTCGTTCACACGTCTCTACGAAACTGACAATCCGGCGCACGAGGTCACCTTCGAGCAGCGGCGCATGACCCTGGTCCGCGACTTCGATCAGATCCATTTGCTTCCGCCGCGCGCGCATGCCCGCCACCGTCGCTGCCGAAAGTATGTCGGAGTTGGCGCCGCGAATTACCAACATCGGTACGTCGCCGAGCGCGTCGAATTCGTGCCACAGCGAAGGCATCGGAAGTTCGATGTCGATGCCGGCGAGAGCGCGCGCGATTCCCATGTCGTATGCGGGTTTGAGCGCGCCCTGCTTGAGGTGCCAGGTCCGTCGCGCGCCGGCGAGCCATTGCTCCGGCGTCAAGTTTGGAAATTGCGCGCTCATCAGGCGGCGAAGAATTTCGGCGCCTTCTTCGTAGCTGCGCGGGTGCGGTAATTTGCCGAGGTAGCCGCGAAGCCGCGCGACGCCTTTGGGTTCGGTCACCGGACCAACATCGTGCAGCACAACGCCGCAGATCGCGGTCGGATGCACAGTCGCGAGCATCATGGTGAGAACGCCGCCGCGCGAGCTTCCGACAAAGATTGCCGGGCCGACGCCGAGCGCAATCAGAACACTGACGATGTCGGCGAGCTCTACCGTGCAATTGTAGTTAGAATGATCGGCGTCGTGTTCGGAATGCCCGCGACCGCGCAAATCGATTGCAATTACGTGCCGCTCCGGCGGACCCGCCGCCATCGTCGGCGCAAGCTCGTCGAAATCGGCGGCCGTCCGGGCGAGGCCCGGCAGGCAAACCACTGACAATCCCGAAGCCGAGCGCGTGCCATATTCGCGCACGTGAATCCGCAGCCCATCGTTCGCGGTGACGAAGAGGCTCTTGCCGTGATCGTGCGCGCCGTGACCGGGGTCCGGCACCAGATG
The DNA here is from genome assembly GCA_963826945.1 of uncultured Alphaproteobacteria bacterium. Taxonomy (GTDB): domain Bacteria; phylum Pseudomonadota; class Alphaproteobacteria; order Rhizobiales; family Xanthobacteraceae; genus BOG-931. The sequence continues at coordinate 133,501 of CAWGYY010000008.1, forward strand.
AGGGGAGGGCTTGTTCATCGCCTGTCCCAGTCGCCCACTTGAAACTCTCCCTGGTCGAGAGAGGTCATAAAAGCGACATTAACTGCGGCTTGGGCGAAGGCAACTGCTAAATATGGCGGAGGCGATAAATCAGCCGCCGCGCCGCATGTCCGCGTCAATGAGCAGCCGCGAATTGTTGCCCAACCGCACCCGATAAACCTGCATGTTCTCCATCACCCGCTGGACGTAATTGCGCGTCTCGGCGAGCGGGATGCGTTCAACCCAGTCGATCGGATCCACCTTTGGATCGCGGGGATCGCCATATTTTGCGATCCACTCCCGGGCGCGGCCCGGTCCGGCGTTATAGGCAACAAAGGCAAGGATGTAGGAGCCGCGCCACGAGGCAATATCGTTGCCGAGTTCCGCGGTTCCCAACTGGGCATTATAGGGAACGTCGACTAACAGCCGGTGCTGGTTGAAGGCGACATTGAAACGCTTGGCGGTGTCTCGACCGGCCGCCGGCGTGACCTGCATGAGACCGAGTGCGTTGGCGCTGGAAATCACTCTGGGATTAAAGGCGCTTTCCTGGCGCACAATGGAATAGACGACGCAGCGCTCTACTTGCGGACCGATCTGCTGGTAGTCCGGCACGCCGAAATCAGGAAACGCGAAATGCTCCAGGGGCAGACCGTGGCCGAGCGCGATCTTGCCGATGAGCAGCGCCGCCCGCGCGTCGTTGTGCTGCGCGGCAACTTCGCCGACCGCGGCCAGTGCCTGGACGTTCGTTGCCTTGTCGGCGAATTCCGCGGCCATGACCGCGGCAAGGTCGCGCTCATCGAGCGCGTAGAGGATCTCAAACGCACGAATCACTTCCAGGTGGCGGTGATCGGCCGACAGCTCAGGCGGATTGCGTAGTGTCACCTCGCCGATGCCAAGTCGCGCGCGCGCCAGCTGGCCGTAATAGGCGGTCGAGTATCGCGCCGCGACTTCGTAGTAGGAGCGAGCTTCCTGCCCGCGGCCCAGCGCCTCGGCGGCGCGGCCCTGCCAGTAAAACGAGCGCGCGATCGTGATCGGGTTGGCGCTGCCGTCAGCCACCCGGGCAAAATGCGCAAGCGCGATCGCCGGCTCGCGCAGGAAGCGCAGTGCGATCCACCCGGCGGTAAATTGCTGCTCGGCGCGATGATTCTCGGTGCCCGGCGTTGCGGCGCCGTTTGCTACCTCATACGCCGATCGTGCATCGCCCAGGTCGAGCAGCTTGCGCGCAAGCGCCCGGCGTTCGAGCCACCATTGGTCGACATCGCCGATTTTTTCCGGATCGTGCGGTGCCCCCAGCATCAGCTGGGTCGCCTCGGCGATCCGGTCGGAGCGGCGCAGCCATTGAATCCGGCTGAAGATCAAGCCGACATCGCGCCGCGCCTCCGCCGGCATCTCTTCGAACAACGCCTTGGCCCTGGAAGATTTGGCGATGACGGCGGAGCGGGTCTTGGCGATGGCGAGTTCGACGCCGCCCAGCTGGCTAGCCGCCCGCAGGCCGGCTTCCTCGTCCTCAACGTCGAAGCGCGCATCCATGCGGGCCTTGTCGTCGGCCGGGGTGATAAGGCCGGCGAATGTCTGCCGCGCCTGCGTCTCGGCTTCGGCAGAGAATGCGTCCTTGCGCCACGCCGTGCTGATGAGCGCCTGTGCGCCGGCGCGATCGCCGGCCGAAAGAAGAGCACGCGCCAGCGCGAAGCGGCCCTTGGCGGTGTGCGGCGGCTCGTTGGCAAAAAAGGCGATAACCGTGCGCGGATCCGGAGGCTCCTGCCACAGCGCCGCTTCGGCGCGGCGGCGCAAAAACAAGATGCCCGGCCAGCCCGGATTGGCGGAGATGAAAGCCGCATAGCGCGGAAAGTTAAGGTCGGCGTCGTCACTGCGCAGGATGACCCATTCAACCAGCTTGCGGGCGACCGGATCGTAAATTCTGCCCTCGACACTGGTCGCCTCCTCGGGCCGGCCCTTTTGCGCCAGCTCGATCGCCTGTTTGACGGCGGCGAGATCGAGCGGCGAGGTCGTTGAGGTGGTTGCCGCCGCAAGCGGCGGACTTGGTCGCGCCGCCGGAGGTGCGATGTGAGGAGCAGGAATAGAAAGAGCGGCGGAGGAATTTCTGGAAGCCCCGGCATCACCGCGCCTGAGCAGCACGCCCGACGAAGGAATCGAGGTCGTCGTCGAAACGTCCGGCGCGAGCACCATCGGGGTGGTTGCAACGGCGGCGCGCACGACGCGCGCTGCAACCTTGGCGCTACGCGGCCCCGCGGCTTCAGGCCGAGGCCGCGGTAACGGAACGGCACCGGTCAGCGGGCTAGCGCTGGACTCACCGACGAGCAAAGCGCCAGCGGTAAATACGACAATGAGCCGAATAGCCTTCACCGGCACGATTCCTTCCGCCGCGGCGCGCACCTCGGCACTCGCAAAAAGTCTTCTGCCGCAGGACTAAAAAAATTCCTAAAACTTCGCAACCAACCGTGAAAATCCACGAATTCGCGGCAAAAGCGGGGCCTAGGCTGTTACTATGTAATGTTCCCACACGCGTTTGCGACACGACTGCTGTGGGCGGGCGCGGGCAAGAAGGGCTTTAAAGGAACTCCGCGACCCGATATCTATCATGTTGGACAGCACCGCCGCCGCCAGCGGCATTGCTTCCCGACCGGGGTAGTCATCAGGGACCGTATCATGGCCGCCAAGACGAGCTTCCGAGGCTCATTCACTGCGCTTGTCACGCCGTTCAACAACGGTTCGGTGGACGAGAAAGCCTTCCGTGGGCTGGTCGATTGGCAGATCGCCGAGGGCACTAAGGGGCTCGTCCCGGTTGGCACGACCGGCGAAAGCCCGACGCTGTCCCACCAAGAGCACAACGAAGTGGTCGAATGGTGCGTCGAGCAGGCCAAAGGCCGGGTGCCGGTAGTTGCCGGGGCCGGTTCAAATTCGACCAAGGAAGCGATCGCATTGGCGCAGCACGCCGAAGAGGCCGGTGCCGACGCGGTTCTGGTGGTCACCCCTTACTACAATAAGCCGACTCAGGAGGGGCTTTATCAGCACTTCAAGGCGATCAACGATGCGATCGGTATTCCGATCATCATTTACAACATTCCGCCGCGCTCGGTGATCGACATGTCGGTCGATACCATGAAGCGTCTGTTCGAGCTGAAGAACATCGCCGGCGTCAAGGATGCGACCGCAAACCTTGTTCGCGTCTCGCAACAGCGTGAGGCGATGGGACCCGAATTCAATCAGCTGTCCGGAGAGGACGCGACCGCGCTCGGCTTCAATGCGCACGGCGGTCATGGCTGCATCTCGGTCACCTCGAACGTAGCGCCGCGGCTGTGCGCGGAGTTTCAGGCGTCGTGCCTCAAGGGCGACTATGCCGGCGCGCTGAAGATTCAGGACAAGCTGATGCCGCTGCACATCGCACTGTTCGTCGAAACCAGCCCGGCGCCGGTCAAATATGCGCTGTCGCTGATCGGTAAATGCGCCGAGACCGTGCGCCTGCCGATGGTGCCGGTAGCCGAGAAGACGCGCGCGACGGTGCGCGAGGCCATGGTGCATGCGGGGCTGATCAACTGACGGCGATTTCCACGGGTTGCTTTCAGTTATTGTCTGCTCTTTCCGGCTCTAAAGCGAAGCCGGCGAAAGCGCCGGGTCCCCGCGGACGAGACGAACAAACCGTTGGATTGAGGGTAGGAGGGCGCGATGCTTGAAGAATTCAAGAAATTCGCCATGCGCGGCAACGTCATTGATCTCGCCGTTGGCGTGATCATCGGCGCCGCCTTTGGCGCGATCGTCAATTCGCTGGTCAGCGATATCGTCATGCCGCTGCTCGGTGCAGTCACTGGCGGGCTCGATTTCTCCAACTATTTCGTTCCGCTTTCCTCGAAAGTTACGGCGACTTCTCTGGCGGAAGCGAGAAAGCAAGGTGCTGTATTTGCTTGGGGTAACTTTTTGACCATCGTGCTTAACTTCATCATTATCGCCTTCGCGTTGTTCCTGGCGATCAAAGGCATCAACCGTCTGAAAGCGGCGGAACCGGAACCGGCGCCGGCGGCCCCGTCGAAGGAAGTGCTGTTGCTGACCGAAATCCGCGACGCGCTGAAGAGCCGTTAACGCGGGACCGCGGCATGGCGGCGAAAGCTGAGAGGAAGCTGCGAGTTGTCGCCGACAATCGTAAAGCGCGCTTCAACTACTTTATCGACGAGACCATGGAAGCGGGCGTGGCGCTGACCGGCACCGAGGTGAAGTCGCTGCGGCAGGGCAAGGCGACGATCGCGGAATCCTACGCCGACTCCCGCGGCGGCGAGATCTGGCTGATCAACTCGAACATTCCGGAATATCTGCAGGCGAACCGCTTCAATCATGCGCCGAAGCGCCCGCGTAAGCTGTTGCTGCACCGCCGGCAGATCAACAGGCTTATCGGCGCGGTCGAGCGCGAGGGCATGACGCTGGTCCCGCTCAAGCTCTATTTTAACGAAAAGGGCCGTGCCAAAATCGAGCTTGCTTTGGCGCGCGGCAAGAAACTTTACGACAAGCGCGACACCGAGAAGAAGCGCTCATGGGAGCGGGAGCGCGGACGGTTGTTGCGGCAGAAGGGCTAAGCGCGATGCTTCCGGTAACGCTCGACCATTGCGTCATCCACGTCACCGACTGGGAGCGCTCAAACGCTTTCTACACGACGGTGTTGGGTGCCGAGCTGATTACACGGCCGGTCGGTTACGCCTACCGCTTCGGCGACCGTCAGCTCAACGTCCACGGGCCGGGCGTCGCGCCGGCTGAGGTCGCGCGGCTTCCGGTGGCGCCGGGTAATAGCGATTTGTGCTTCGAATGGAACGGCCCGATCGCCGACGCGATCAAGCATCTCGAGCGCTGCGGCATCGCCATTGAAGCCGGACCGATGCAGCGGTTCGGCGCCAAGGGCGCCGGTACCAGCGTCTACTTTCGCGATCCCGACGGGTCGCTGATGGAGTTCATGTCTTACGTCGAGGCGCGACAGATGAGAGAAGCACCCGGCAAGCACGATCCGACCTTTTTGCCCTCCGACATTCCGGTGCCGCAGGACGACGGCGGCGCGCGTCATCTCACCGGCATGAAACTGCCCGATCTGCCGCTGCCGGCGACGCGCGGCGGTGCTTTCAATCTGGCGATCATCGCCGGGCGCACTGTCCTCTATATTTATCCTCGCACCGGCGTGCCTGGGGTCGAACTGCCGCCGGGATGGGACGACATCCCGGGCGCGCGCGGCTGCACACCGCAATCCTGCGGTTTCCGCGACCATTTTGCCGAACTCAAAGACCTCGGCGTCGATCACGTCTTCGGCCTGTCGACGCAAGATACCGACTATCAGCGCGAGGCCGCCGAGCGGCTGCATCTGCCGTTCCCGATCCTGTCCGATGCGGAGCTGAAATTTACCAAGGCGTTGAAGCTGCCGACCTTCTCGACCTCCGGCATGACGCTGTTGAAGCGCATGGCGCTCGTCGTCGATGACGGCGTCATCAGCAAGGTGTTTTATCCGGTGTTCCCGCCCGACAAGAACGCCGCCGAAGTCGTCGCGTGGCTGCGCAAGGGCAAGTGATCCCTTCAACGAAATATCGGGCTGGCGGCGAAATAGCGCGCCATGAAGTCGTTGAAGGCTTTGAGCTTGGCTGAAAGCTGGCGGCTCACCGGGTAGACGGCGTAGATCGTTGCCTCGGGTAGTTCGTAGCCGGGCAGCACCGGGACAAGATTCCCGGCTCTCAGATCGTCGCGAAAGAAGTCGATTGGCCCATAGGCGATGCCGAGACCGCGTACCGCCGCCGCCCGCATGACGTGGCGGTGACTGGTAATGATCGGGCCGCTGACTTTCACCACACGTTCGCCGTCGGGGCCGGTGAGATGCCATTCGTCGGGTACGGCGACGTAGCTGTAGCTGAGACAATCGTGTGCTGCGAGGTCCTCGGGTGTTTTTGGCGTGCCGCGCCGCTCCAGATATTCCGGCGCGGCGCATAGCACGCGGCGCGAAGTGTTGAGCTTGCGCACCACCAGGCTGGTGGAAGCCCCGCGCGGCATGTCGACGCTGATGGCGACGTCGTAGCCGCCTTCGATCGGATCGGTGAGACGGTCGTTGAGCGTGAGATTGATGCGCAGCCGCGGGTGAGCAACGAGAAAATCGGTGATCGCGGTGCCGAGTTCGGCGAGGCCGAAATTGGTTGGCGCGATGACGCGCAGTTCGCCGCGCGGCTCGTTATGCAGTTCGCTTGCCGCGTGTTCGGCTTCTTCAAGATTGGCCAGGATGCGCCGGCATTGTTCATAGAAGGTGCGCCCGGCGGCAGTGGCGCTCACGCGCCGCGTGGTGCGATCGAGAAGGCGAGCGCCGAGGCGCTCCTCAAGCTGGAGCACATGCTTGCTTGTGGCCGCGCGGGACAGACCAAGCCGTTCGGCCGCTCCGGTAAACCCGCCGGCTTCGACGACGGCGACGAAAACTTTAGCGTTTTCAAAGCGATCCATCGGAGCGAGCATAGATTGTCAACGATAAGTTGACAATCTATTTCCCGCCTCGGGATTTTCAAACCCATCGGCACGCGTAATCTCCGGTCATTCCAATGCGGCGAAGCCGCAAGCGGCCAACGGAGGAAATAATGTCGAAATTTGTCGTGGCTCCGCATTTCCGCCTTCAGGAATGGGTCGCCGAGGAGAAGGGCTACTTCGCCGCCGAAGGGCTCGATTACGAATTCCGCGAGACCATGGATTCAAGCTCGGCCGGCAGCCACAACCTCGGCAACAGGGTCGGCGCCTATCAGACCTTCGAAGCCGGACGCACCTGCAATGTCAGTGGCGCCTGCCATTGGACGGTGAACGTCGCCGCCTCCAACGGTCACGGCAAGCTTTATGCCGATTGCTATTCGGTTTCGCCATGCGGCGTGTTTGTGCCGCCGAACTCGCCGGTGAAGACGCCGGCGGATCTTGCCGGCGTCCCGATCTCGGTCGGCTATCAATCGGGCAGTCACTACGCCACCATCCAGGGACTTGAGCAGTATCTGAAGCCGGATCAGATCAAGTTGTCGTTCGCTGACGGGATGCTGTTCAGCCGCATGGAAAAACTGATCGATGGCCAGGTGCCGGCAGCGTCGTTGTTCAGCGGCCCGTATTATTTTGCCGAGCAGCTTGGCTTCCGCAAAATCATCGACACCACGTTTATGATTGCTGCGATGGTCACCGGCACCCCGGACCCGGAGGATGTGCGCAAATATTTTCGCGCGCTGCGCCGCGCTCAGCGCGACATCGATCTGCGGCCAGAGCTTTACACGCACTATTACAAGAAGGAGTTTCCGGTGCGTTTCCATTCTCAAGTGGATACGCGGCGCTGGGGGCCGGGCGAGCGCCTGGTGTTCGAGCCCTATTCCAAACAGACTTTTGAGGAATCGTTTGAATGGATCGAACGCCACGGCATTTTCCCGCCCGGCGAAATGGGTAGCGGCAAATACGAAACCTCGATCTTCGCGTAGATTGCGAAGTCGTCCGCCCGCACGCTATTCGGCGTCGAGATGTTTGCGCACCTGAGCGAACACGTCGCGGAACATTTCCGGCGTCAGCACTCTGGTCGAAGTGTTATAGCGCGAGCAATGATAGCTATCGAATAAGGTGATCTCGCCCATTTGATGTGTGCCGCCGTGGGTGAAGGGATAGTCGCGCCGCTTGGCGTGTTGCGCTGCGATGAAGAGTTTCGTGCGCGATGCGGCCTAGGGTGACAATGGCGCGAAGCTTGGTCATTTCCCGGATAGTCGACGTCAGGAATTCTCGACAGGTGGCGATTTCTGCCGGCGTCGGCTTATTCTCCGGCGGCACGCAGCGCACGGCGTTGGTGATGCGGCAATCGACCAGCGTCAGGCCGTCGTCGGGGCGAGCCTCGTAGGTTCCTCGGGCGAAGCCGAATTCCGTCAGCGTGGCGTAAAGCAGGTCCCCGGCGTAGTCGCCGGTGAACGGCCGTCCGGTTCTGTTGGCGCCGCGCAACCCCGGCGCCAGGCCGACGATCAACAGGCGAGCGTCGATCGGACCAAACGATGGCACTGGCGCATTGAACCAGTCCGGCTCGGCGTTGCGCCACGCCGTCCGAAACGCAACCAGGCGCGGACAGCGCGGACAATCGTGGCCGGGTTTACCGCTCGCGGGCGCCATCGCGGCCGCCGGCTTGGTCTAATCTTCGTCGAATTCGTCTTCGACTTCGACTTCGGTGCGCACCGCGCCAGTGCTGCGTTGCAGGAACTGCGGCGTGTGGCGCGCCTCGCGCTGCTCTCGGCCTTCGCGTGGCTCGCGCGCCGGGCGTTCCGTCGGATCGCGGCCAATCTTGTTCTGCAGCTCGAGGATGTCGACGAACTGGTCGGCCTGGCGGCGCAGCTCATCGGCAACCATCGGCGGCTGGGTCGAGATCGTCGATACGACCACAACACGGACACCGCGCCGCTGCACGGCCTCGACCAGCCTGGTAAAGTCGCCGTCGCCGGAAAACAGCACCATCTGGTCGATGTGCGGCGCCAGTTCCATGGCGTCGACGGCAAGCTCGATGTCCATGTTGCCTTTGACCTTGCGGCGGCCGGTTTGGTCGACAAATTCCTTCGTCGCCTTGGTGACGACAGTGTAGCCGTTGTAGTCGAGCCAATCGATCAGCGGCCGGATCGATGAATACTCCTGATCTTCGATCACCGCGGTGTAGTAAAACGCGCGCAGCAAATAACCGCGCGACTGGAACTCGCGCAGCAGCCGTTTGTAGTCGATGTCAAAGCCAAGTGATTTGGCGGTGGCGTAAAGGTTGGCGCCGTCAATGAACAGGGCGATTTTCTCGATCTGGGCAGACATTGGTATATCTCTCGATGCGTCACTGGTGATGAAACCCGACTAGCCGCAATGGATTCGACAGTTCCGGAGTTTCTTTAAAACTGGTTTAGCGCCACCGGCAACGTCGTTAAGTACGCGGGCACGATGGCAAAAGCACGGTACTATCCCGCTTTATGGCCTACCGGATTTTTGTGCAAGCACCGGTGCCGGCACTGCGGCAGGCCGCCGCGGACGCATATGAGGAAAATCACCATCCCGCGACAGCGTTCCAGAAATTTGGGTAACAGAGCAGCGGCAGAACGCAAGTTAAAAGGTCCCGGCTATGGGAACCATGCCGGTGAAATACCCTTGCACTCGGCCGCCTCAAACGATACCTAACGCCCGGGCAGGGAACCCGATCCCGCCAAATCCTCTCCAGGAGCTGCGACTATGGCCCGTGTCACCGTCGAAGATTGCATCGACAAGGTGGAAAACCGCTTCGATCTCGTTTTGCTCGCGAGCCACCGCGCACGCATGATCTCGTCTGGCGGACAGATCACGGTCGAGCGCGATAATGACAAGAACCCGGTCGTAGCGCTCCGTGAAATCGCTGAAACGGCGGTATCGCCCGAAGACCTCAAAGAGGAACTGGTCCACTCGCTGCAGAAATACGTCGAAGTCGATGAGCCCGAGCCTGAGGGAATTCCGCTGATCGGCGCGCCTGGTACCGGTGTCGATGCCGACGATACCGAGGTGACCACAGACCGCATGAGCGAAGAGGAATTGCTCAAGGGCCTTGAAGGCTTGACGCCGCCCGAAAGCCAGCCGGAGCCAGACACCGACGTCGACGCTGCCGACGAGGATTTGTAGGCCTCACTTTTTCGGCCGTCCGGAACGACGTCGAGGATTACTTGACCGCGGCCGCGAACATTTCGGCCAAATACTCCCAATGACCTGTGATCGAGCGGCGCCTCGAGATAATCGGGGCGCCGGTCACGTATCGTCAAGGCCAGCCAGCACCAACCTGAGCCAAACTTGGTGATGCCGGCTCGGACCAAATCCGCCTTCATCTTCGCCACTGATCCGAGATTGGCGACGTTCTGCCCTTCAAATCTGCGCGTCATGCCATTGACGCCGCCTTCCGGCTTCCTTCAGTTCCAGAAATGAAAGTGCTTGTAGTGCCGCCCGGCATTGTTGAGAGGCGGCCGGATGTGGCGCCGCCGGTGCGGGCCTCGGCGATCGAGGATGCGCCGCAGTGCTGGGCGCCGGGATTGACGCGCTATGCTGGTCACGCCGTCCGGGATGCGAGCGCTCATCCGCGAAGCGAAGGCGAGAAATGGCCGAGGTCATTAACGGTAAGTTTGTGCACTGCAGCGAGGTTAGTCGCCTTGGCGTTAGTTGCTCGGCTTGTGGCGTGAGGCTTGCGCCATGATATCCTTCTGAGTTGTGCCGCCCAAATTGTCGGTGCGGTCGAGGTTTATCTTTATGGCTCGCTCGCCGATCGATTTGCCGCGGATGCAGAACCAGGCCCGGCCGCGGGTAGCGGTGGCGCGCGGCCCCAGCATCGTGCCGCGGATGAGCCGCGGGCGCCGAAGCCGCGCAAGCCGCGCTTGATGCGGCAGTTCGAACTCGTCGATCGGGTGAAACAGTACAATCCCGCGACCAACGAGGATCTGCTCAATCGCGCGTACGTCTACGCCATGCGGGCGCACGGCGAGCAGAAACGCAACTCCGGCGATCCGTATTTCTCGCACCCGCTCCAGGTCGCCGGTATCCTCACCGATCTCAAGCTCGACGACGCCACCATCGCCGCGGCGCTGCTGCACGACACCATCGAGGACACCGACGCCACCCGCACGGAAATCGATCGCCTGTTCGGCCACGATATCGGCGTCCTGGTCGAAGGACTGACCAAACTCAAAAAACTCGATCTCGTCTCCAAGGAAGCCAAGCAGGCCGAAAACCTGCGCAAGCTCTTGCTTGCCATTGCCGACGACGTGCGGGTGTTGCTGATCAAGCTCGCCGATCGGCTGCACAATATGCGCACGCTGTCCCATCGGCCGCCTGACGCGCGCCGGGTGACGGCGGAAGAGACGCTCGACATCTATGCGCCGCTCGCCGGGCGCATGGGCATGCAGGAAATGCGCGAGGAACTCGAGGACCTCGCGTTCCACGAACTCAATCCCGACGCCTACAAGGTGATCACTGAGCGGCTCGAAGCGCTGGCCGAGCGCAGCAAAGGCTGGATCACCGAGATTGAGCAACAGTTGGCCAAGAAACTCGCGGACAGCGGCATCGCCGCGGAAGTCAGCGGCCGCCGCAAGCGCGCCTACTCAATCTGGCGCAAGATGGAGCGAAAGGCGGTCGGCTTCGAGCAGCTCTCGGATATCTTCGGGTTCCGCGTGGTCGTCGGCAGCGTCGGCGAGTGTTACCAGGCGCTCGGGATCGTCCATACCACCTGGCCGGTCGTTCCCGGCCGGTTCAAGGATTACATTTCGACGCCGAAGCAGAACGATTACCGATCGCTCCATTCCACCGTGATCGGGCCGGGCAAACAGCGCGTGGAACTGCAAATCCGTACCCGCGACATGCAGCAGATCGCCGAATACGGCATTGCCGCGCATGCACTCTACAAGGATGGTGTCGGCTCGCCGACCGAACTGCTCTCCCGCGAGTTCGAACGCCTATGCGTGGCTCCGCCGCACCATCGAACTCTTGGCCGAAGGCTCGAACCCTGAAGAGTTTTTGGAGCACACCAAGCTCGAACTTTTTCACGACCAGGTGTTTTGCTTCACGCCGAAGGGCAAGTTGATCGCGCTGCCGCGCGGCGCGACGCCGATCGATTTCGCTTATGCGGTGCACACCGACGTTGGCAACATGGCGATCGGCGCAAAAATCAACGGCAAGATCGGGCCGTTGAGTTCGCCGCTGCAGAACGGTGATGAAGTCCAGATCCTGACGTCCAAGGCGCAAACGGCGCCGCCTGCCGCCTGGGAATCGATTGTCGCGACCGGCAAGGCGCGTGCTGCGATCCGGCGCGCCACGCGGGTCGCGGTCCGCAATCAGTATTCGGGCCTTGGCCGGCGGATTGTGGAGCGGCTCTGCGAGCGCGCCAAGATCGCCTATTCGGATGAACAGCTGGAAGGCGCCTTGCCGCGACTGGCGCGCGCTTCCATCGAGGACGTTATGTCGGCGGTCGGACGCGGCGAGATGAAAGCCGCCGACGTCGTGCGCGCCATGTACCCGGACTATAAGGACGAGCGCGTCACATCGTCCGCGCCGCAATCCGATAGCGGATGGTTCGGATTAAAGCGCGCCAAGGCAGTGAAATTCAAAGTGCCGCAAAGCGGCGAGAACGGCGCTGCGATCCCGATCCGCGGCATCAATTCGCGACCTGCCGGTTCGGTTTGCTCCGCACGGCGGCGCGGTTCCCGGCGACCGCATCGTCGGCATCATGACGCCGGGGGAGGGGATTACGATCTATCCGATCCACTCACCCGCCCTGAAGGAGTTCGAAGACGAGCCGGAACGATGGCTCGACGTGCGCTGGGATGTGGACGAAAAAGCGCCGCAGCGCTTTCCCGCGCAGCTGGCGGTACAGTCGGTCAATGAACCTGGGTCATTGGCCCAAGTCGCCCAGGTCATCGCCGATCATGACGGCAACATCGACAACATCCACATGTCGCGTCAATCGCCGGACTTCACCGAACTGACCATCGATCTTGAGGTCTACAACCTCAAGCACCTGACTTCGATCATCTCGCAATTGCGGGCGAAGAAGGTGATCGCCAACGCCGAGCGGGTCAACGGCTGAACGCTAAAGAAATCGCATGCCCGCTCTTGCCCCCCTCCGCCTCGGCGTGAACGTCGATCACGTCGCCACTGTGCGTAACGCTCGCGGCGGCAAACATCCTGATCCCGTTCGCGCCGCCGAGATCGCAATCGCGGCCGGCGCCGACGGCATCACCGCGCATTTGCGCGAGGATCGCCGCCACATCGTCGATGACGACATCACGCGGCTGAAGGCGACCATCGAGAAGCCGCTGAACCTGGAAATGGCGGCGACGGCGCGAAATGGTTGCAATTGCCCGCAAGGTGCGACCTCATGCAGCCTGCATCGTGCCCGAGCGGCGGGCCGAGCGAACCACCGAAGGCGGCCTCGATGCCGCGGGCCAGCGGGACGCGTTGCGCGCGGCCGTCGCGCAACTCGCCGATGCCGGCATTCGGGTGTCTTTATTCATCGCCGCAGAGCCGGCGCAGATTGAAGCCGCGGTCGCGATCGGAGCGCCGGTCATCGAAATTCACACCGGCGCCTGGTGCGACGCTTTGAGTGAGGGCAATGCAGGTGCGGCGGCTTCAGAATTTGCGCGCATCACGCGCGGTGCGGCGCTTGCCGTAAGCGCAGGCCTTGAAGTCCATGCCGGACACGGCCTCGATTTCGTCACCGCGGAGCAGATCGCAACGCTCTCACAGGTCGTCGAACTCAACATCGGCCATTTCCTGATCGGCGAAGCGGTGTTCGACGGGCTTTCCGCCGTCGTGCGAAAAATGCGCGCTGTGATGGACCGCGGTAGAGCCCGGGCAGGGGTTCCTTTATGATTCTCGGCATCGGCTCCGACATCACCGATGTGCGCCGCATCGCCAAGGTGCTCGAACGCCACGGTGATCGCTTCATCGACCGGGTGTTCACCCCGATCGAACGCGCAAAGGCGGAACGGCGACGAAATCGCGCCGAGACCTACGCCAAGCGCTTCGCCGCCAAGGAAGCGTGCGCCAAGGCACTCGGAACCGGCCTGCGCGCCGGGGTGTGGTGGCGCGACATGGGTGTAGTGAACCTGCCGGGTGGCCGGCCGACACTGGAGTTGACCGGCGGCGCCAGGCGGCGGCTGGATGCGATCACGCCCGCGGGCTACGAGGCGCGGATCGATCTCACCATCACCGACGAGGGGCCGATGGCGCAGGCATTCGTGATCATCTCGGCGGTTGCCGTTTCACGTCCATAAAGCGCATCGCCGCGCGCTGCCGCCGAATATCGCTCTGACAAAATCGCCCGGCAGCGATGACAAATTCGTCATGTCCGCAAAGCACTGGCGATAAGCGTATGGCATCACTAGGTAAAGTCCCGCCCGCGGCGAAATCCCGCGTGCAATTGCGCGCCCTTGCCCCAAAGGTTACAAGATCGCGGGGCGCCCCAAGACAGCGGAACCATAGGCCGATGAGCGTGCAAACCGGGACCAAACGGAAAGAGGGCGGATTCGCCGAAACCGTGCGCGTGATCATCCACGCGCTGATCATCGCGCTGGTCATCCGCACCTTTCTGTTTCAGCCGTTCAATATTCCGTCCGGCTCGATGATTCCGACGCTGCTGGTCGGCGATTATCTGTTCGTCTCCAAATATTCCTACGGCTACACCCATTACTCGTTGCCGTTCTCGCCGCCGATTTTCTCCGGCCGCATCATCGGCCAGCCGGTCAATCGCGGCGACGTGGTCGTGTTCCGCCTGCCGAAGGACGACACCACCGATTACATCAAGCGCGTCATCGGGCTGCCGGGCGACCGCATTCAGATGATCGACGGCGTCCTCAACATCAACGGCGAGGCGGTCAAGCGCACCCGGATTGAGGATTTCGTCACCGACGACGATGGCGCCGTCCAGCGCGTGCGGCGCTATCGCGAAACGCTGCCGAACGGCGTGACCTACACCACGCTCGATCTCACCGAGAACGGCTTCTACGACAATACGCAGGTCTACACGGTGCCGCCGGATCATTACTTCATGATGGGCGATAACCGCGACAACTCCACCGACAGCCGCGTGCTCAGCGCCGTCGGCTATGTGCCCTACGAGAACATTATCGGCAGGGCGCAGATTATTTTCTTTTCGATTAGAGACGGCGCGCATGCCTGGGAAGTCTGGCGCTGGCCCTGGACGGTGCGCTGGACCCGACTGTTCACCCTGGTGCGATGAGCGGCCGGAGCAAAACTAAATCGGTCGTTTCTCCGCAACAGCCGTCCGCCATTGATGTGGCCGCCGCGCCAATCGCGGCCGGCGCCGCAACCGAAGCACAAAAAGATGTGCGCCGCCGCCGTCGCCGCGGCGATGGTTCGCTTGAGGAGCGCATCGGCTATCGCTTCAAGGACACCGCGCTGTTCGATAGCGCGCTTTCTCATATTTCCGCGCTCAAAGGCGCCCGCAATCGCGGCGGCAGCTATCAGCGGCTCGAATTCCTCGGCGATCACGTGCTCGGGCTGGTGATTTCCGACCTGCTGTTTCGCGCCTTCCCGAAAGCCGACGAGGGCGAGCTGTCGCGCCGGCTTGCCGATCTGGTGCGCAAGGAGACCTGCGCGGAGATTGCCCGCACCATCGATCTCGGCGCCGCCATCCGGCTCGGCTCATCGGAGGCCAATGCCGGCGGAAGGAAGCGCCCGGCGATCCTCGCCGACGTCTGCGAAGCGCTGATCGGCGCGGTCTATCTCGACGGCGGCTACACTGCCGCCGAAGCTCTGGTCGGCCGCTTGTGGGAAGCGCGCATGAAGACCAAGGCGCAGCCGCTGCGGGATCCAAAAACCGTACTGCAGGAATGGGCGCAGGCGCGGGGCCTGCCGACGCCGGCCTATCGCGAGGTTGCCCGCTCCGGCCCGGACCACGATCCGGTGTTTCGCGTGACCGTGCAGCTGCCTAAGCTCGCTCCCGCCGAAGGCTCCGGGCGCTCAAAGCGCGCCGCCGAACAGGCCGCCGCCGCGGCAATGATGACGCGCGAGGGCGTCAAGCCCGACCGGCTCGATGGCTGAGGCCCCGGAACCGGACGCTGCGGCCGTACCGGCAACGCGCTGCGGTTTCGTGGCCTTGATCGGCGCGCCGAATGCCGGCAAATCGACGCTGCTCAACGCGCTGGTCGGCGCCAAGATCTCGATCGTCACGCCAAAAGTGCAGACCACCCGCGCGCTCATTCGCGGCATTGCGGTCGAAGGCGCAGCACAGATCATCTTCGTCGATACGCCCGGCATCTTCGCGCCGCGCCGGCGGCTCGACCGCGCCATGGTCGGTAGCGCCTGGGGCAGCACGCGGGACGCCGACCTGGTTGCGCTCCTGATCGACGCTGGTAAAGGCGTGCAGGAGGATGACGAGATCATCTTGCGCGGATTAGCGGATGTCCGCGCTCCCAAAGTGCTGGTGCTCAACAAGATCGATCTCGTCAACAAGCCAAAACTGCTCGACTTGACGCAAGCGCTGAACGAGCGCGTGGCCTTCGCTGCGACCTTCATGATCTCGGCGCTCTCCGGCAACGGGGTTGCGGATCTCAAAAACTTCTTCGCCGCTCACGTGCCGGCGGGGCCGTGGCTCTATCCGGAAGATCAGATTTCCGATGCGCCGCTCCGCCAGCTTGCCGCCGAGATCACCCGCGAGAAGCTTTATCTGCGGCTGCATCAGGAATTGCCGTACCAATCGACCGTCGAAACCGAGATCTGGAAGGAACTCAAAGACGGTTCGGTGCGCATCGAGCAAACGATCTACGTCGAGCGCGAAAGCCAGCGCAAGATCGTGCTCGGCAAAGGCGGGGCGACCATCAAGGCGATCGGCGCGGCGGCACGAACCGACATCGCCGCGGCAATTGAGCACCCGGTTCATCTCTTCCTGTTCGTGAAAGTGCGTGAAGGCTGGGGCGACGACCCGGAGCGTTATCGCGAGATGGGGCTGGAATTTTCGAAGGAGTGATGATTTTTCCGTCACCCTGAGGTGCGAGCCAACGGGTCCGGCCTGAAGTGGCCGGCCCGATGACAAGCTCCGTGCCGTCTTCGTGTCAAAGGTTCGGGCGATGCAACACGGCCGCGCAGCTCACGGGAAGATCAGGGGCGACCGGTTAGGTATTTTGGTCAAGTAACAACCGAGCTGATGATAGACGGCAGCGAATGACTTCCGAGGGGTGATGTATGAAATATTGGATCGACACGGAGTTCATCGAGCGGCCGTACACCATCGATTTGATCAGTGTGGGACTGGTGGCTGAGGACGGCCGTGAGTTTTATGCCGAGAGCAGTGAGGTTGACTGGACGAAAGCTAGCGAGTGGACCCTTCAAACCGTCCGGCCGCGACTCGACGGCTCCGGAATGGTGCGGGAAGAATTCGGCTATGCGGTTCGTCGGTTCGTCAATGACGACGCGCACCCGGTTTTCTGGGGATATTTTCCGGCTTACGACTGGGTGGGCTTCTGCTGGCTGTTCGGCGATATGATCGAGCTGCCGTTTCGGTATCCGCAACTTTGCCTGGACATCAAACAGCGGGCCATCGAGTTGGGTGACCCCGAGTTGCCGCGGCAGGTCGGCGCGCGCCACCACGCTCTCGCCGATGCGCGGTGGACGAAGGATGCGTGGGCCTATCTCGCCACTCTCCATCCTGCCGGCGCTGAACGCTGCTCCGTTGGATCCAAATACCATGATCAACTCGCGACAAAATCGTCATGAGTGACCATTCGATGAAGCTTGGTGCTGCATTGGCTGTGGAAGTAAGCCAACTCAATTCAAGCCAGAGCGCATGTTAAAAAGCGAGCGATCTCTGTCCGCCTTGGGTAAATCCGAACGTCGCCATTGACCGCGCCACGTCAGATTTCGGACCCGCAACGGCCATCGCTTCGCCCGTTGATATAAATCAACAACTACCCGCGGCGATCCCGGCATATATCGCAAACGGCGTAATTGGCGGAGACTTTTATGTCCACGCTTACCATTTACCTCGCGCGGCTCATCGGCTTGTCGGCAATCCTGCTCGCAGCCGGCATTCTGGTACGCGGCAACGCATTGATTATGGCTACGGTTGCCGACGGCCCTCTCATGCTCGTCTATGCGAGTTTCAGTCTCGCTGCGGGACTCGCAATCATACTCGGGCACAATGTCTGGTCCGGCGGCACCTTACCGGTGATCGTTACCTTGGTCGGATGGTTAATCTTCGCGAAAGGTCTGGCGCTCTTGGTGGTAACCCCTGAAACCTGGGCCTTGCTTCTCGAGCGGATGGGATACAGTGAGCACTCCTCGCTCTATTACTTACCGGCCTTAATTATTGGACTTTACTTGACCTACGCCGGTTTCTCAGCTCCGTCACCGCATCCTAAATTTACATAATAATCGTACGATATCGTAGCCTATACTCCCGGTCACCAATTTCGCCTTATGGCCCTTCGCGTCGTTCGCAGCGTGTCCGCGATTGGTTGTTTGCGGGGAATAGCGGACATTGAATCGCACCAGCTCGTAACCGCTCGGTAGCGATTGACCCAACTCGGAAGTGGTGTGTGCTTTGCGGCACTCGAGGATGATCGTCCGACCAGTTCTAGAGCACGGCAGTTTTATTCTGAAGCATATCCGGCGTTGGCGAAGTAGTTGGCGCACTCGGCGGGACCGAAGGCCTGGAGCAATGCCCCGATGCGTCGCCAAGTGGCATCGACGGTTCGCTCGGCGGCCTTGCGCAACAGAGTTTTGAGCTTGGCAAATAGCTGCTCGATCGGATTGAGGTCCGGGCTGTAGGGCGGCAGGAAGAACAGCTTGGCGCCGGCGGCCCTGATGGCACGTCGCACTGCCATGCCCTTGTGGCTGCCGAGATTATCGATGATGACGATGTCGCCGGATCGGAGCGTCGGCACCAGCATCTGTTCGACGTAGGCCAGGAAGCTTTCGCCGTTGATCGGTCCGTCGATCACGCAAGGCGCTTCGATGCGATCGTGGCGCAGGGCGGCCAGGAAGGTCAGTGTCCGCCAGCGACCGTGCGGGACCTTGGCAACCAGCCGCTCGCCGCGCCGCGCGCGGCCGTGGGTTCGCGTCATGTTGGTCTTGGCCCAGGTCTCGTCGATAAAGACCAGCCGAGATGGATCAAGCCGCCCTTGGTATTTTTTCCATTGGCTCCGCCGCCTGGCGACGTCGGGCCGATCTTGCTCGCTGGCGTGCAGGCTTTTTTTTGAAAGTGATGCCCTCGTGCACGAAGAAGTGCCAAACCGCGAAGCGGCTCACCTTGATCCCGCGCGCGGCAAGCTCCGTTCCGATCGCGCGCAATGTGAGGTCAGGTTTCTCGGCCAGACGAGCCAGCAGCCACTCCCGTTCGCGCTGCAACGCATAGGGGCGCCGGCCGCCCACCTTGTAGGCCGCAGCGCTGCCGGTCGCCCGGTACCGCTGTGACCACTTCACCACGCTCGCAACGCTCACCTTGAACGTCGCCGCCACCGCGCGGCAGCTCTCGCCCGCCGCCACCGCAGCCACAACCCGCTCACGCAGATCAAGCGAATAGGCTCGGGCCATCTGATGCTGGCCTCCAATCCAGCCAGCATCTTAAATCATATTCGCACTGAACCGGGAATCCCCTCGATTCAGAAAAGAGCGGCCACGCTCTAAATCAGTGCCCGCGACCCTCTGGCGGTCCGCACAGCGGAATATTCAGATCGGCATCCGGTAACCGTAGAATTCATGATCTTCGTTATATCCGCCCTGACCAGCGCCAAGGTCTGCAAAATCACGAACGAACTCGATCGCGGCGATCCATTTCACCATCTTAAAGCCGAGCTCATTTTCGCAGCGCAGCCGGAGTGGTGCGCCGTGCAAAACGCTGACTGGTGCTCCGTTCATCTCGTAGGCGAGGATGGTCAGCTCATGGCGCATATTGGATATTCTATGCACGTCATAGTAACGCCCGGCCTCGCCGCCGTCGGCAAATGAGTAGAAAACAGCGTAACGGGCCTCACGCTTAGGGCGCACCAATTCGAGGATGTGACGCATGGGGACGCCGCTCCATTTTGCAACGCCGGACCATCCCTGAATACAAAAATGGGTCGTGATCTGCTCCTGCTTCGGCATGGCTTTCAGCTCGGCGTAAGAAAATTCTTTGGGCGTTTCCACCAAGCCACCGACACGCAGAACGAAACTCTTAAAGCCGTCGGCTACCAACGCGTCGAACTCGTTCGACCTCGGCATGGTGCCGTTCGGCCAGAAATATGGTGAAATGTCCCTCTCCGACAATTGGCTGTTCGGGTCCCACCACTCAGTTAGTGCGTTGAACGGCCACATCATGATTGCGCCGACCTTCTGAACGACGCGCGCATGCCGGATGGTGAATGGCGACGCCAGCCACCAGGTCACGACCACCAGCGCCATTGCTGGGACGAAAATAGCAAATCCGTTCCAGGAATTGTCGTGCACTCCGGCGAACATCATGTTCAGGTTGACACGCGCTCCGGTAATGAACACTAAAGTCACGTGGATCAAGATGAAGAACAGAAACCACCACATCGCGATGAAGTGGATTGAACGCGCCCGCTGGCGGTTCAAGATTTTGCCGAGCCAGCCCAGCCGATTTGAGATCGCGGGACCCTGCATGAAGCCGGTGAAGATGGACACGGGTGCGGCAATAAATATGGTGATGAAGTAGGCGAGCTGCTGAAGACTGTTGTAGCGGGTCCAGCTTTCGTCAACAGGGAAAGTTAGCGACAGGTACTGCAACGCCGTGGAGACCGCGTTCGGGAACACTTCCCACGTTGTCGGCACAAGCCGCTGCCACTGTCCGGTCCAGAACAGCAGCGCGTAAACGACGATCCCGTTGACGATCCACAGCAGGCCGAATGAGAAATGCCACCAGCGAGCAAGCCCAATGGAGTGCCGAATGCCAGGGATGCCCAGCCAGCCCGGCAGGGTCACCGAGTTCGTCCTTGGCGGTCCATATGCGCCCAGTTGGAACGGCCTTCTGGAAGCGGAACCACTCGGTGCCCGGCGTGCAGTCGCGTTTCCAATAGAGCCGCGGGTGGTCGGCAAGGATTTGGATACCGGCGCGGATGATGAATGCCATGAAGAGGAGATTGAGGAAATGTTGCACCCGCAGCCATGCAGGAAAACCAGTGTTGACGGTCAGAGCGGACGGCGGGACGCCAGGGTACCGCATAAGGAAATCCTGTACCGTCGGCAGCTCCCGCAACCCCTGAGCAACGGCGACGCCTGCGACGGCGAGCACGAAACCGAGCGGTAGCGCCCACAGCACGTTTATCCAGCGCCGGCCAATCCTAATCTTGGGCACCACGCCAACCTGCGGCGGCAACCAGTCGCTCAGGAGGACACGATCGTCCGCGCCGGTAAGCGCCACTTCCAGCGGTTCGGGCGTCATCGCCTTTACACGACTCTCGCTCATCGGCTGCTCGCTCCCGTTGGTCGCCGATGATGATTTGGTCAGTCGCTCAGCTTGGTAAGTGCCGAGCCTTTGTGAGCGGCAATATGATCGGTCTTGCCGCTTTTGATCTCATATTGTGGCGAGTCGGGGCTCGCGCGGTGATTGTGGCCCTTATAGTTGAAGTCATGCGTGTGGATCCGAATGATCGTGCCGCTGACCCGCCCGGCCTCCGAGTTCCAACCAACTCGATCTCCAATTTTGTACCGTTCAGTCATTGGATTTTCCTCGTCGTTCAGGCTTCAAGTTTGGTCAGGTCTTCGGCATCATCGCAAGGCGGACTTGATCGAGAGACGCGCCGTTCTCGGAGGACTAGATTAGGACGGAACACCCCAATAGTCATGCCCGACGAGCAGATGCGTTCAGCCGCGAAGTTTTAAATGGCATTAAGTCCGCAATACGCGTCCGAACCTCCTGCCGTTTATACGGTTGGCCATTCCACACGAACTATTCCGGAGTTTGTGGAACTGCTGAACAAGGGTCCGGTCGAACTGGTCGTCGATATCCGCAGCGTGCCGCGATCACGGACCAATCCCCAATTCAATCTCGACACGCTGCCGGAGGCGCTGGCCGCTTGGCAGATCGCCTATATGCAGATTCCCGAGCTTGGCGGGTTGCGGAGAAAGTCGAAGATCGTGCCGCCCGAGGTCAACGGCTTCTGGATCAATCAGAGCTTCCATAATTATGCCGACTACGCGCTGTCCGGTGAGTTTCACCTTGGCCTGGCGCGTCTGCTAAAGGTGAGCCAGACCCGGCGGTGTGCGATCATGTGTTCGGAAGCGGTCTGGTGGCGCTGCCACCGATGGATCGTCGCCGATTACCTTCTTCATGACGGTAGGAGCGTCTTCCATTTAATGGGATACGAGCGCGTCGAGCCAGCGACGCTGACCAAAGCGGCGACGGTGCAAGGCGATGTGCTCGTCTATCCGGCAGTTGCGGCACCGGGATAGATTACCACCGGGCGTCGCGTGGCAACCCTACAGATCAGGCAACCGATTGTAGAATTCGACCAGCATTCGCATCGGGCCGAGCGGCTCGACGAGATGGGGTTGGTCTGGCAGCAGGAGGCCGGGATAACCGGGCTCCAGGATCACTTCGGAATTTGGTTCGAGCACCTGATAGCGCAGTCGCCCTTCAAGCACCCGAATGACGCCCCATACGCCGGCCTTGGTGCGGTGTTCCCGACGCAGCCCCGCAGGCAGCGTCGTGTCATCGAAGATCGGAGCGCACTTGTATGGCACTTTCGATGACGGCTCCATTCGCACCCTCACGGAGGCGTCACACTTCGGTAATGAATGGCTCGATCGACGAGATCGTTCATATGGACCGCTGCCTGAATTGTCAGAGGGTGCTGAGTAAAACCTGATCTCGGGGAGATGTAGGTCGCCATTTCGCGAGCAAGTTCCCGTTGCTTGTCCGATCCTTCGGCAAGCAACATGATCACCAAGTTCTCCAGCGCAATCACGCGAATACGTAACTGCACCAGTTCGGCGTTCGTCAGCGGCGGAATCTCGGTCAGTTCGACGACATGTTTTTGAGAGCCGTGGGGTCCTGCGCCGCCTTCGTTGTCCCACCGCGAAAGCGCGCTTTGACGCTGTTGCGAGGAGCTTAAGGCGTCGGATTTTTCGTCAGTCATGGAGAGTATCCTGAAGATGAGAAAGGAAGTGGCTGGCCAGGGGCTACTTCAAGCTAACTATCCTAACGGCGGTGGGTCCATGGTAAAGAATATAGTGATTGAGAAACCGCAGAGGCGCACCATGATCGTTGAATCCTCTGACCAAGTCCCACGCGCCACGCTGCTCAAGCGGTTTCCTATCCCGAGGAATTTCGGTGTGAGTCCGAAATCGCGCATCGAGCGCGGTAAGACATGGCCAGCCCCGGCTGGCGCAACTCACGTCCAGACCTTCGAGATATATCGTTACGACCCGGATTCCGGCGACGAACCCGCGTCTTGATACCTTCCAAGTCGATCTCGATGATTGCGGACCAATGGTCCTTGATGCCCTCTTCTGGATTAAGAATAAGGTGGATTCGACCCTTACCTTCCGCCGCTCATGCCGTGAGGGTGTCTGCGGTTCCTGCTCGATGAACATCGACGGCGTGAATTGGCTCGCCTGCACGCGGTTCATTTCCGATTTAGCCGCGCCGGCGACGATCTATCCGCTGGCGAACATGGAGATTATCAAGGATCTCGTCCCCGATCTGACGCATCTCTTCGCGCAATATGCGGCGATCGAGCCTTGGCTCAAATCCAAGACCCCGGTACCCGAACGGGAGCGGCTTCAATCGCCTGAGGAACGCCGCAAGCTCGATGGCTACTACGAATGTATCCTCTGCTTCTGCTGCACGTCAGGGTGCCCGAGTCATTGGTGGAACGGCGACCGCTTTCTCGGCCCCGCTGTGCTTCTGCAAGCCTGGCGATGGCTGGCTGACAGCCGAGACGAGGGGACGGGCGAGCGGCTCGACAATCTTGAAGACCCGTTCCGGCTTTATCGGTGCCACACCATTCTCAATTGCACCCGGACCTGTCCGAAGGGACTAAATCCCGGTAAAGCCATCGCCGAGATAAAGAAGGCCGTGATCGAACGTCGAAGCTGATTGCGAAAGGAGAAATCGAGTTGTCCAATCCATACGGCAAAACGATCGAGACCGCTTTCGCCGAATGTTCAAATCTATCGGCCGCAACTTACGTCGGTCTTATCTATTCTCAACCGGATCACGGGCGTCGCCGTGAGTGGCGGCGCCGTTGCGTTGGTCATCTGGCTTGTGACCGCTGCGGGGGGACCGCAGGCCTATGGCGTCGTGCAGGGCGCTATCGCATCCTGGATCGGTCAGGTTGTACTTTTCGGGATCACCTTCGCCTTTTTCCTTCACCTCTGCGGCGGCATCCGGCATCTGATTTGGGACACCGTACACGGATTTGAACTCCGGTCGGTCTACATTTCGGGGTGGGTAGTCGTGGCCGCGAGCATCGTCCTGACATCGGCAGCCTGGGTCATTAGCTTGTTGATGAAGGGATAGCGCCGTGGACCGTCTAAACATGCGCTCACCGCTCGCTCGCGCGATTGGCCTGGGATCGGCTAGGGAAGGTGTCGGACCCTGGTGGGCGGAGCGCGTTTCAGCGGTCGCCCTCATCCCCCTAACGCTGTGGTTCGCGGCCTCGATCATCGCGCATACCGGCAGCGATTACACCACATTCGTTGCCTGGCTGAGGACACCTCTCGTCGCCACCTTGATGATCCTGCTCCTGGTCGCCGTATTCCACCACACCGCGCTCGGCCTGCAGGTCGTGATCGAGGACTACATTCACTCCGGGGCCAAATTCGCGGCGGTGATCGCGGTGCGTCTTGGCTGCTTTGCGCTCGCCATCGCGGGTTTCGTAGCCACGTTACGTATTGCGTTCAGCGGTTGAGCGCATCCAGGCGCGATTTATTGATGTCCTCTTGCTGCACCGCATATGTCGCCTTCTGGTCCGTTGCGTCGGACATTATGCAGCGTCAATTCGGTAGCGATCAGATCAAAAGCGGACATCACGGTGACATCGCCGAACTGATGCAGATGAGTGCATGTCGCGAAGAGAACATTCTCACTTAAGTCGGGAAACTGCGGACGACTTGCTTTATGCCGTCGTTGTCACTGATGGCGGGACGAATCGCTCTTGACCGTCGTCACTAGTTTAGGTACTATGCACTCTTCGAATCTCGCTCAGTGAAGGACGCCTTCGGCCGAGGGTACTCCTGAAGGCGGAGCGAGTGCGGTGCCCGCGCGCGGAACGATACACTCCGCACCCGGGCAGCTTCGGGCATCATGCTGACCGGCACTACGACCGGTCCGGGAGGTGCGTTCCCTGGACTGGGACAGGCGGGCGCGGGTAACGCCCGCGTAAGAGCGCGAGGTCCTTTGCTCCCCGGTTGGAGCGAGCTTACAGGATCGAACGTCCTGCCACGTCCCACGGAAGCCTGGCCTGGAGCTGCGCCCAAGGGCCGAAAGCCCTGACGGTAAGAGCCGTGGTGGAACGCCGATAGGCGAGCGTGTGCCGCTGCACACGCGCTGCGCCCCCTCCCAACCCTCCCCCGCAAGCGGGAGAGGGAAAAGAGGAAACGGCGCGGAGGTTGGCTGAACACGTCTGTCGGCGTTCCGCTTCCTTATTTCTTTCGCTTTGTAGTTTCGTAGGGCGGGTAGAGCGAAGCGAAACCCACCGCCCAGCATGGTGGGTTACGCTGCGTTCGCAGCTAACCCACCCTACATTTTTGCAAAACCCGGACGCGCGTGCGTCGCGGGAACGCGTTCGCTTATCCGCCCCCGCGCAGCGAAACGGAGCGGGGAGGGGGACCACCTGGAAGGCGGTGGAGGGGGCATGCGGCAAACAGGTTGCGCCTCGCCGCCCCCGGCCCTTCCACCACGCGGCTGCGCAGCGCGGTCCCCCTTCCCCGCTTTGCGGGGCAGGATGAAAGGCACTCCGAGCCTGCGAATCCGGGCCGGGCGCGCTACATAAGCCCCATGCAATGGACCGATGAAGGCATTGTGCTCGGCGTCAGGCGCTATGGCGAATCAAGCGTCATTCTCGAATTGATGACGCAAGCGCGCGGCCGCCATCTCGGCCTGGTGCGCGGCGGCACCGGGCGGCGCCTGCGCCCGGTATTGCAGCCGGGCAATTCCCTGCGCGCGACCTGGCGGGCGCGGCTCGATGACCATCTTGGCAATTATGCGGTCGAGGGGACCAACCTGCGCGCGGCCAATTTCCTCACCGCGGCTCATGCGCTCCACGGCGTCACCCATCTCGCGGCGTTGTGCCGGCTCCTGGCCGAACGCGAGCCGCATGCCGGTGTTCATGGCGCGCTCGAAGCCATTCTTGATTCGCTTGACGATCCGGTGGCCGCGGCGCCGATGGTGGCGCGCTTTGAGCTTTCCTTCCTTGCCGAGCTTGGCTTCGGGCTCGATCTGTCGTCCTGCGCCGCGACCGGAGTGCGTGACGATCTGATCTACGTCTCGCCGCGATCCGGGCGCGCGGTGTCGCGCTCGGGAGGCGAAGCTTACCGGGACAAACTGATGCGGCTGCCCGGCTTCTTGAGCGAGGCGGCCGAGCCGGCGTCTGCGGCCGATCTCGCCGATGCGTTTGCCCTGACCGGCTTTTTTCTCGAGCGGCATGCCTTTGCGCCGCGCGGTCTTCCTGTGCCCGACGCCCGAGCCCGCTTCATTGCCGCTGTTCTTGTTCGCAACCACTAGCCGGAGTACCGCTGTCGGCCATGAATAAGAAAGTGATTCCCCCGGATCCGGGCGACGTGCAGGAAATCGCGCTGCGCGAGGCGCTTGAGGAGCGCTACCTCGCCTACGCGCTATCGACCATCATGCACCGCGCGCTGCCCGACGCGCGCGACGGGCTCAAGCCGGTGCACCGGCGCATCCTCTACGGCATGCGGCTTCTGCGGCTCGATCCCGGCTCGGCGTTCAAGAAATCGGCGAAAATCGTCGGCGACGTGATGGGTAATTTCCACCCGCACGGCGATCAGGCGATCTACGACGCGCTGGTGCGCCTCGCCCAGGATTTCTCCTCGCGCTATCCGCTGGTCGACGGGCAGGGCAATTTCGGCAATGTCGATGGCGATAACGCCGCCGCCTACCGCTACACCGAAGCACGGCTGACCGAAGCCGCGCGATTGCTGCTCGACGGCATCGACGAAGATGCGGTCGACTTCCGGCCCAATTACGACGGCGTGTCGCAAGAGCCGGTGGTGCTGCCGGCGGCGTTTCCCAATCTGCTGGCGAACGGCGCCCAAGGCATCGCCGTCGGCATGGCGACCGCGATCCCGCCGCACAACATCGCCGAGCTTTGCGATGCGGCGCTGCATCTGATCGAACACGCCGAATGCGCGCAGCCGTACGCTGCTGAAATACGTGCCCGGCCCGGATTTTCCGACCGGCGGCGTGATCGTCGATCCGCCCGAGGTCATCGCCGAGGCCTATACGACCGGGCGCGGCTCGTTCCGGCTGCGCGCGCGCTGGAAGACCGAGGATACCGGCCGCGGCACCTATCAGGTGGTGGTCACCGAAATCCCCTGGCAGGTGCAGAAGATGCGGCTCGTCGAGCGCATCGCCGAATTGATGAACGAGAAGAAGCTGCCGCTTCTCGCCGACATGCGCGACGAATCCGCCGAGGATATCCGCCTCGTGTTCGAGCCGCGCGCGCGCAGCGTCGATCCGGCGCTGCTGATGGAGAGCCTGTTCAAGCTCACCGAGCTCGAAAGCCGCGTGCCGCTCAACATGAACGTGCTGGTGCGCGGGCGCATTCCCAAAGTCGTCGGGCTTGCCGAAGCCTTAAGCGAATGGCTGACGCACCGGCGCGACGTGCTGCTGCGCCGCTCGCGCTTCCGGCTCAATCAGATCGAGCATCGGCTGGAAGTTTTGGGCGGCTATCTGGTCGCCTACCTCAACCTCGACAAGGTCATCAAGATCATCCGCAGCGAGGATGAGCCGAAGCCGGTGCTGATGAAGACGTTCAAGCTCTCCGACGTCCAGGCCGACGCCATCCTCAACATGCGGCTGCGCAATTTGCGCCGGCTCGAAGAGATGGAAATCCGCGAGGAAGACAAGGACGCTGCGCGCGGAAAAGAAGTCGATCGAAGAGTTGCTGCGCTCGGAGAAAGCGCAGTGGAAGACCATTGCCGGACAGATCCGCGAGGTGCGCGACAGGTTCGGTCCGAAAACGCCGCTCGGCAAGCGCCGCACCAGCTTCGCCGAGGCGCCGGCGCACGACGAAGCCGCCATCGAGGAAGCCTTGGTCGAGCGCGAGCCGATCACGGTCGTGGTGTCGGAAAAGGGCTGGATCCGCGCGCTGCGCGGCCAGGTCGCCGACCTCTCGAGCCTGGCATTCAAGGCCGACGACAGTCTCAAGCTCGCCTTCTTTGCCGAGACGACGTCGAAGCTTCTGGTCTTCGCCACCAACGGCCGCTGCTACACCATCGAGGCGGCGAAGCTGCCGGGCGGCCGCGGCCACGGCGAGCCGATCCGGCTGTTCATCGAGCTCGAGCAGGAGGCCGACGTGATCACGGTGTTCCGCTATCAGGGCGGCCGCAAGCTGATCGTCGCGAGCAAGCAGGGCAGGGGCTTTATCGTTCCCGAGGACGAGTGCCTCGCCAATACCCGCAAGGGCAAGCAGATCCTCAACGTCAAGCCGCCCGACGAAGCCCGCGCCATCGCGCCGGCCGAGGGCGAACTGGTCGCCGCGATCGGCGAGAACCGCAAGATGGTGGTGTTCCCGATCGATCAGGTGCCGGAGATGACGCGCGGCCGCGGCGTGCGCTTGCAGCGGCACAAGGACGGCGGCCTGTCCGACATCAAGAGTCTTCGAGGCGGAGAAGGGCTTGAGCTGGACCGATTCCGCCGGCCGCGTGTTCACGCTGTCGCTGAAGGAACTCGCCGACTGGCGCGGCAATCGCGCCGACGCCGGCCGCCTCGCGCCGAAGGGTTTTCCGAAGACCAACAAATTCGACGGCCGCTGAAGTCCGCCGGTCGGCGCGTTGTTACGCTTCGGCCGGCTCCACGTCGAGCCGTGCGACCCAGCCTTCGAGGCCGGGCTTTGCCGCCGGATAGCGTTCCAGCACCAGCGGATCGTGACCGGGCACGATATGGCGCGGGAGGTCGCCAGCTTCTTGAGCGTCTCGTAACCTTCGAGCACTTCGCCGACATTATAGGTGATCGGAAAAATCCGGCCCTGATCGATGTGGGCATAAAGATGCGCCGCATCGGCGGCGAGCATCACATGGCCGCGCCTGGTTTTGACCCGGACCGAC
Source organism: uncultured Alphaproteobacteria bacterium (assembly GCA_963826945.1). Lineage (GTDB taxonomy): Bacteria > Pseudomonadota > Alphaproteobacteria > Rhizobiales > Xanthobacteraceae > BOG-931. Next base: position 162,271 of record CAWGYY010000008.1, read on the forward strand.
TGCAGGCCCATCGAGTGGCCGCCGATGCGGTGCACGGTCACGCCGGGCACGATCTCGTCGTCGCCGTCGTGGAAGACGACGCGGCCGGCAAACACCTTGCGTACCATGGCGACGACGTCGTCGGCCTCGAACGGCAGCCGCAGCGCCTGATGGCACATGCAGCGGCCGGTCGCGTAGGCCATCTCGCGATCCTGCAGGTGATAGCGGGCCTGCGGAAACAGCTCGTAATTGCCGCAATGATCGTAGTGAAGATGGCTGACAATGACGCGCGCCACCGAATCCGGCGCGATGCCGAGCGCGGCAAGGCCGTCGCTGAGCGGCTTGGTGATCTCGCGCTGGCGGCGGCGGCTCATCGCCTCGTCGAAGCCGGTATCGACAATGATCGCGCCGGCCGCGCCGACGATCGCCCAGACGAAGAAATCCAGCGGCTGCAGCACATCGTGCGGATCGCCGCCGATGAAGTTCTCCGGCGAGCGGCGCGGCATGATGCCCATAGCGGATCGCATAAACCTCGTGCACGTCCTCGCTCATACGCGGCATCCTCCATCTATTCGTTCAATTTTATGTTCCCGCCGCGCCCGCAGATCGCTGCTACCGGCGGCGACCAAAGACCGAGGCGAGCTCGGCCGGCATGCCGCCGATGCGGCCTTCGCGCATCGAGGCGACGATGACACACAACAGGCAGACGACATAGGGCAAGCAAGCGATCAAATAAGGCGACAACGTCAGCCCGCCCGCTTGCAGTCTCAAAGTCGCGGCCTCGCTCAATCCGAAGATGAGCACGACCGGAAGAACGCAGAAACGGATTCCATCGGGCGACGATCACCAAACCGACGGCGACAAAGCCTCGTGCCTTTGGTCATGTCGTTGGCCCAGTTTGGGTGTAGTCGACCGAAAGAATCGCGCCGGCGAAGCCGGACAACAGACCGCCGACGAGAATACCCTGAAGCTGCACCAGCAGCGGCGCCAAGCCGATCGCCCGCGCGGTTTCGAACAACTCGCCGACGATGCGCCAGTTCAAGCCGGTGCTGGTGCGGTAGAGCCAAAGACCGACGACAGCCACCAGCAGCAAGCGCCGCGGGCGCCATCGGCGTGAGCTGCGTGAGAATGGGCCCGAGCAGTGGAAGGTCGGCAACTGCCGCTCCGCCGAGCGGCGCAAGACCCGTAACCTTGCCGCCGATGAAGGCGCGGCCGAAATAGGATGTGAGACCAAGCCCAAGAGTCCAGACCGCAATGCCGCTGCCGATCTGGTTGGCGCCGCAAGCCAAGACACAGGACGGCATGCACGGCCGACAGCAAAACGCCGGCACCAGCGCCGGCGGCAAAGCCGATCAGCGGATCGCCGGTGACGGCGGCTGACGGCAAAGCCGGCGCACGCGCCGCCCAGCATCTGGCCTTCGACGCCAAGATTGATGATGCCGACGCGCTGCGTGAGCGTCTCGCCCAAGGTGACGACCAGCAGCGGCGTCGACGACCGCAGCATCGCAGCGGTCCATTGTCCGATGACGGTCAAGGTCATCCACGGCGCGCCTCGCGTCGCGCCGCGAGGCCGCTTGCCGCCAGGGCGGCAGCGAACAGCAATCCTTGCAGCACGGTGGCGCTGGCGCTCGGAATTTTGCTGTAAAGCTGAAGCGCATCGCCGGCCGCAATCAGGCCGCCGATCAGAATTGCGATCGGCACGGCGCGCAGGAAATGCTGACCCGACAGCCACGCCACCAGGAAGCCGGTGAGCCCGTAACCGACCGACAGGCCGGACTGCAGCCGTCCCTGAATCGCCGAGGTTTCGCAAATCCCGGCAAAGCCGGCGAGCGCGCCGCCGAGCGCCATCACGATCAGCGTGTTGCGGGCAAAGCGCAGCCCGACCATGGCGCCGACTTTGCGGTTGCCGGCGAGCACCTTAAGTCCAAGGCCCCAGCGCGTATGGGTCACGGCGATGTGCAGAACGAACGCGGCGACAAGCGCGACGATGAATCCGAGGTGGACGCGCGTCCCAAACAGGCTCGGCACGGTCGCAGCCGGCGGAAACTGAATCGTCGCCGGCCAGCCGAGGCTGGCCGGATCTTTCCAGGCGCCGTAAACGGCAAAGTTCACCAGCAGCACGGCAATGTAGTTCAGGAGCAACGTCGATATCGTCTCATTGACATCGAAGCGGGCGCGCAAAACTCCCGCCAGCCCGCTCCAAAGGGCGCCGCCGGCGGCGCCGAGCGCAAGCATCGCCGGCAGCAAAGCGAACATCGGGCGCCGGGAAAATTCACCACCACGGCGGTGCCGAGGAGCGCGCCGAGGTAAAGCTGGCCTTCGCCGCCGACGGTGATGAGGCCAAGCCGCGCCGGCAAGATCACGGCGAGCGCGCAAAGCAGGATCGGCGTCGCTTTGACCAGACTTTCAGACGTCGAATAAACGTCGCCGAACGCGTAGCCCACCATGGTCGCCAGCGTCAGCAAGCGGCGGCTGGCCGATGGCCAGGAGAAAGACCGAGGCCAGCACCAGGAACAAGACCGCGCCGCCTGCCCATAGAGTGAGCGCTGAAGAAGGCGGCCGTTCACGCCGCTTCTCCGCGATCCATGCCGGCCATCCAGCGGCCGATCATCTGGCGGCTGGCATCTTCCCGCCTGACAATCCCGGCAATGCTGTCCGCCATAGATCACCGCGATGCGGTGTGCATAAGCCAGAAGGTCGTCCAGCTCCTCCGAGATCCAGACCACGCAGGCGCCGCCGGCGGCTTGTTCGAACAAGGTGCGATAAACAGCTTGTGTCGCCAGAACATCGAGCCCCATGTCGGATAGCTGGCAATGACCAGACGATGGGCGTCGGAAAGCTCGCGCGCAATGACCAGCTTTTGCAGGTTGCCGCCGGACAGCGCGGCAGCGGGCAGCGCAGGATGCGGCGGCCGCACGTCGAAGCGCGTAATCAGCTCGCCGGCTCGTGCCGTTAATGCGCGCCGTCTGCGGAAAGAGCGGCAGCTTGCGTCACCTGCCGCAGCGTCAGGTTCAACGCCGAGATCGAGATCGGCGACGACGGCGTTGTCGAGCGGGCGCTCCGGCACGTAGGCGACGTCGTCGGGGATCGCTCCATCTTCGTTGCGATTGGCAATGCTCACTCCGCCAAGAACAATGTCGCCGGCGGTGACGGGAGCCAAGTCCGGCAAGTGCCTCCGCCAGCACGTATTGTCCGTTGCCGGAAACCCCGGCGATGCCGAGAATTTCGCCGGCCGTCATCTCAAACGAAACGTTGTCGAATTTGCGCGCCTTGCGCGGTCGCTGACACGCCGCGCACCTGCAGCACCGGCACGGCGCCGGAAGCGGAGGCCGGCGCTTCGATCGCAGCGAGCTTTGTCGCGGCCGACCATCGCGCTGACGAGCTGCTCGGGCGTCCGCTCGCGCGCCAGCGCGCGATCCACAACGCGGCCGCCGCGCATGACGACGATACGATCGGCGCAGGCGGCGACGTCGGCGAGTTTGTGCGTGATAAGAACGACCGCTTTCCTTCGGCGACCAGCGAGCGGATAAAGCCGTAAAGCCGCTCGGTCTCGGCCGGCGTCAGCACCGACGTCGGCTCATCGAGAATAACAACGCGTGCGTCGAGGTTGAGCACCTTGGCAAGCTCGACGAGCTGCCGCTCGCCGACGGCGAGCTCGCGGACCGGCCGCGCCGGATCGAGGTTTGGCGCGAGGCGCTCGAGCCAGCGCAATGCAGCCTTCACCCGCGCGCTGCCGCGGGTTTGCAGCCAGGGGGCGTGCGGAAACGCGGCGAGCAGGTTTTCCAACACCGAAAGCGCCGGCACCAGCGAAAACTGCTGGAACACCATGCCGATGCCGCTCGCCATGGCTTCGCGCGGCGAGCGAAGCTCACTCACTCTGCCGTCGATGCGAATTTCGCCCGCGTCGGCATGATAGAAGCCATAGAGCACTTTCATCAAAGTGCTCTTGCCGGCCCCGTTCTCGCCCAGCAGCGCGAGGACTTCGCCGGCGCGAATATCAAGATCGACATTGTCGTTAGCGATGACGGCGCCGAATTGCTTGCGAATGCCGGACATGGTGACGAGGGCGGATGACATCCCCGTCATCCCAATGCAAAGATGCCATCGACCTCGACGGCGGCGCCGCGGGGCAAATTGGCGACGCCGACGGCGGTGCGGGCGTGGCTGCCGTTGGCGCCGAACAGCTCGTGCATCAGATCGGAAGCGCCATTAATGACTTGCGGGATTTCGTTGAATTGCGGACTGCAATTGACGAAGCCGCCGAGGCGAATGCAGCCGCTGACGCCGTCGAGGGTGCCCGCCGCATGCCGCTTTGAGTGCCGCGATCAGATTGAGGCGCGCAGACGCGCGCAGCCTTCTGACCGTCGGCAAGATCATAATCAACCCCGACGCGGCCGACATAGCGGACCACGCCGTTCCATTCGCAAACCTGTCCAGCAAGGAAGACAAGATTTCCGATGCGCCGAAACGGGACGAAATTGGCGACCGGAACCGGCACACGCGGCAGTTCGATCGCGAGCGCCGAAAGCCGTGCGTCGACCGAGTCGAAATCGGTGATCGTCGACATTGAGCGGTTACGACCTTCGGCGAGGCGGAAAGTGCCGCGAGCAGAGCGGCGGAGCGCGTGACGAAGCCGAACAGGAGCTTCACATTGTAGAGCACGGCTTGCACGCAATAGTCCGGCGATGTGGTCGCGGTTACGTCTTCAATGAGGATCGGTATCGTAGCCGAGGAAAGCTCGCGTCTTCGAGCGTGGTCATGACGCACTGATCCATGTTCACGCCGCCGATGAACAAGGTTTTGATGCCGAGATTGCGCAGGACGGCGTCGGTTTCCGTATCCCAAAAGGCACTGAACCGGTGCTTGACGATCTGCACGTCGCGTTCGCCGGGATTAATCTCGTCGACGACCTGGGCGCCCCAGCTTCCGAGTTTGATCACCTCGGAACGCGTGCCCGGCACCGGTTGCGCCAGTCCCGGCTCGTCGCCTTTGGGGTTATGGGCGTGCCGCAAGGACGGGCTGATATTCAGCAAATCCTTGCGGACGCCCCAATTAACCCAGATCACCGGAATACCGCTGTCGCGGAAGCGCCGATCAACGCCTGCAAAGGCTTGATCGGTTTGCGGTTCGGCGAGACGTCGATCCCGCGGCTGTGCAGCCAGCCGCCCTCGGTGCAGAAATCATTCTGCATATCGACAATCAGCAGTGCCGATTTAGCGGCATCGACCACGATATTTTGCGGCTCGGCCTCGATCGACAGTGGCCGAACCGCCGGCGCCGGACGTGTCATATCGACCGCTCGGGCGTAACCAGCCACGATTGTCCCGGACTTGCACCCATCTCGACGGGCTTTGTCGGCTTGGCGGTGACGTTCATGGCTGGTCTCCTTTGCCGAGGTGCGCGCGGCGTAATTGCACTACTTGGTCGCGCCGGTAATGCCCTTGACCAGATAGTCCATGGTCTCGACCTGCTGCATCGACAGCTTCTGGCCGGCCGGCACGACGACGGTTCCATCCTGTTTGGTAATCGGGCCTTCCCAGATCGATTTCTTGCCGGCGATGATGGCGGCCTTGAGCTTGAGGACTTCCTTGCTGCACGTCCTCGGGCACGGCGGCGCCGAACGGATCGAGCACGACGTTGCCGCTGGCAAGGTCGCCGCGCATGTTCGACGGCTTTCCAGGTGCCCGCTTTAATTTCCTTGATTTCTTCCACCATCATCGGACCCCAATCCCACGACACGCCCGTGAGCAGGGCCTTCGGCGCGCGATCATGAATGTCGACGTCCTTGCCGATCATGAAGATGCCGCGCTTTTCCGCCGCCTGCGCGATGGTGATCGGACTGTCCACCTGTTCGGCGATGACGTCGATGCCGAGATCGGCAAAAGCGTTGGTGGCTTCGGTTTCTTTCTGCGGCTCCCACCAGCCGCCGTTCCAGACCACGGTCGTGGTGATCTTCGGATTGACCGACTGAGCGCCGAGGGTGAAGGCGTTCACCGAACGCATCAATTGCGGGATTTGAAATCCGCCCTGGAAGCCGAGCTTGCCGCTTTTGCTGACATGGGCGGCGGTTACGCCGGCGAGATACATGCCGGCGTCGCTGTCGGCCCAATAGGTGCCGACGTTCTTGGAGGTCTTGAGGCCGCCAGCATGCAGGATGGTCACGTCCGGGTGCTTCTCGCCGACCTTGATGGCGTAGTCGAGATAGCCGTAGCTGGTGGCAAAGATGATCTTATGGCCGCTGGCAATCAGCCGCTCCATGACGCGCTCCACCTCGGCCGTCTCGGGAATGAGCTCGAAGGCGGTCGTGGTCACGCCGGGCATGTGCTTTTCGACGTATTGGCGGCCGAGATCCATCGAGTGTTATAGCCGAAGTCGGCGGCCGGGCCGACATAGATGAAGCCGATCTTGTCGTCGGCCTTTGCCGGCGTGGCGAGCGCCGCGGCACCGAACAGGGCGAGCGCGGCGAAGCGGACGGGAAACTTCATGGTCACCTCCTGTTGCGATGCGGCGTCGATCGCTGCGCATAAGTAAGTATTTATTTACCAGCAAGGAGCATGCCATTTTAGCGGCGATCTACGAACCGTCTGATAAGGCGAAGGAATTTTCCGCTCGTTCGGAGACGGTCATTGGGCCGACGGCCCCGATCAGACGCGGCTTTTGAACAGAATTTATGCAGCCGATGATGAAAAAGACGGTCGCTGCTCAGGCGCGATCGCGGCGCAGAAAGCGCAGCACCATTTCCTTGGCGTAGCGCTTGTGCGCGGCCTGCCAGGCGGGCGCCAGCAGATCGGACTGGAAAATCACCGAAAGGGTATAGGCGTTGGAGCGGTGAAAATAAGCGAAGCCAACCATGGTGACATAGAGCTGAAGCGGATCGATGCCGCGGCGGAAGTCGCCCTCCTTCTCGCCCCGGCGCAGCAATTCATCGATCAGCCTGATGAGCGGGGAGGCGATGATCGGCGTTTTGATCGACTGCCGCAGAAAGCGCGCTTTCAGCAAATTTTCGCCGCTGAGCAGATGGATGAGTTCGGGATGGCCGCCGAAGTGCTCATAGGTAAAGTCGAACAATTGCATCATGCCGTCGATCGGCGCGACGTGGGCGACGTCGAGCTTGAGCTCTTCGGTGCGAAGCTCGCCGAGAACCTGCTCGAGGACGGCGATGTAGAGATGATCCTTGCCGCCGAAATAGTGGTAGATCATCCGCGGATTGGCCCGCGATAATTTGCAGATCACATCGACGCGCGCGCCGCTATATCCCTTCTCGGAAAATTCGGCGATGGCGACGCGCAGAATGCGCTCGCGGGTGTTCTCCGGCGGCAGCGGCTGGTGCGCGGCTCTTGTCGGCGTCGGTGTTTTTTCGTCGCTGCCGCCGTTCTCGCTTGGAATCTGGATTTTAGCAGGACGCTTGGCTGCGGCGGGTGGGTCAGATGGGGAAGCAGCCATTGGCGCCGTCTTCGTGAAGCATCGATCGCGACAGCAAGCTTCAGCGGTATCGCTATTCCACCCGCGCCCAGCCGTCGGGGGTGAGGCGCTCCTGAGGCAGGAAGCGGCCCTTGTAATCCATCTTGCGCGAACCGCGTACCCAGTAGCCGAGGTAGACGTAGGCGAGCCCCATGCGCTGCGCCCGCATGACGTGGTCGAGCACCATGAAAGTGCCGAGCGAACGGGGCGCCTCGTCCGGCTCAAAGAACGAATAGACCATCGACAGGCCGTCGGCGAGAACGTCGGTCAGCGCAACAGCGATCAGTTCTCCGGCGCCGCGCGGCTCGCGCCGCCGGTATTCGATGATGCGGGTCTCAATGTGGCTGTCCTCGACCATCATGGCGTAGTCGAGCACGGTCATGTCGGCCATGCCGCCATCGCGGTGGCGCGAATCGAGGTAGGCGCGGAAGATTGAATATTGCTCGGACGTTGGCACCGCAATTTTCATCTCGGCCGAGATGTCGTCGTTGCGACCCGCAATGCGGCGCATGCTGCGGGTGGGGCGGAATTCCTTGGCAACAACCCGCACCGAGACGCAGCTGCGGCAACCTTCGCAGGCCGGCCGGTACGCAATCGACTGGCTGCGGCGAAATCCGCCCTGGGTCAGGATGTTATTGAGTTCGCCGGCGCGTTCGCCGACGAGGTGCGTAAAGACCTTCCGCTCTTCCTTGCCGCCGAGGTAAGGGCACGGCGACGGAGCGGTGAGGTAGAATTGCGGCGTATCGCGGGAGTGCTGGGTCACGTAGCGCTCTGGCCCATTGGCATTCGACGGCCGGGAACCGTCCGGCCGCCCCGTAGATTGCCCGAGAAAGTGGACGCGTCAAAGGCCAATTCGAGTATAGCTCCTCGCCGGAGTGCGCACAGACGCCGCCCGCGCCGGGTTGTTGATAACGACGGTGCCGACCAGGATATCGTGCAGGAGGCGTTTTCGGGCGTTGAGGAAGCCGACCGCGACAATAAACGGTGTGAGCAAGCTGACGCTGATCCAGTAGACAATCGCGTGCACGGCGCCGAGCACGAAATAAGCCGGCGCGCCGTACCAAGTGCGCATTTCAATTTCCATGGCGCGCATGCCGAGCGTGGCCGAAGCCGGGCTGCCGAGCGTCGTGCCATAATAGAACAGCGCCCAGATCACCGACGCCGGCGACAGCAGCCAGAACAGCATCCAGCCGAAGCCGAATGTGATGAAGCCGAACACAAGGATGAACAATGCCGCGGCAGCGACCGGTAGCGCAAGAATGACCAAGTCGATAACGAAGGCGACGAAACGGCGTGTCAGTACGCCGTCGAACAGTTCGGGGTTGGCAATCGGATCGTAGGCATGCGGCCGCAGGTCGGCGGAGATGCCGATCCCGCTCGGTCCGGAACTCGATCCTGGATTTGGCTCGGAATAGGCCATGACATCCTTTGCCTGCAGACTCTGACATTGTAACGCCGGCGGAAATAGGGAAAAAGGCCGGGCATGGTGAGGCTCGCCGATATCGAGGCTGCGCGGCGCACGATCGCGGGTCATGTGCTCCGGACGCCGGAATTGGCGGCGCCACCGCTGTCGGCGTTGACCGGCGCCGATGTGGTCGTGAAGTACGAGAACCTGCAGGTCACCAACTCGTTCAAGGAACGCGGCGCCTGCGTGAAGCTCGCCGCACTCTCTGCCATCGAGCGCCGCCGTGGCGTGATTGCCATGTCTGCCGGCAATCACGCCCAGGCCGTTGCCTATCACGCCCGCCGCCTCGCCATCCCGGCGACCATTGTAATGCCGGTGACGACGCCGTTTGTGAAAGTCAAAGCAACCGAGGCGCTGGGCGCCACGGTCGTTCTCGACGGTGAGACGCTGACGGAGGCGCAGGCGCGTGCCGAAGCAATTGCGCGCGAACGGAACCTCGTCTGGGTTCACCCCTACGACGATCCGCACATCATCGCCGGGCAGGGCACCATAGCGCTCGAAATGCTGGAAACGGCTGCCGAGCTCGATGTGCTGATCGTTCCAATCGGCGGCGGCGGGCTCATCGCCGGCTGCGCTATCGCCGCGCGCGCGATCAAACCGTCGATCGAAATTGTCGGCGTCGAAGCCACGCTCTACCCGTCAATGTGGAATGCTCTGCATCAGGGTAACCGGCCGTGCGGCGGCGCTACGCTCGCGGAAGGCATCGCGGTGAAGAATGTCGGCAAACTGACGCTGCCGGTCGTCCGCGAACTGGTAAGCGATGTCGTGCTGGTCGATGAAACGCTGATCGAGCGCGCGGTCAATGCGTTTCTCACGTTGCAGAAAACGATGGCCGAGGGCGCAGGTGCCGCCGGTTTAGCCGCCATGCTTGCGGAGCCGGAACGCTTTCGCGGCCGCAAAGTCGGTTTGATCCTTTGTGGCGGCAACATCGATCCGCGGATCCTCGCAACCATTATGGTGCGCGAGTTGGAGCGCGCTGACCGCATTGTCTCCTTCCGTCTCACCATCCCCGATCGCCCGGGAATTTTGGGTCAGATTGCGACCCGGCTGGGCGAATTCAACGCCAACATTTTGAGCGTGGATCATCACCGGCTGTTTCTCGATGTTCCCGCCAAAGGCGCCAAGCTCGATGTGACGATGGAGACGCGTGACGCCGCTCATGCCGACGAGATCTTTGACGCGCTCGCAGCCGACGGCTATCAGCCGGTGCGCATGCCGGGCGGCGCGGCGCGCGAGTGAACGCGGAATGAACGGCTATTCGCTAATGAAATAGACCATTCAGAAAATTGAGCGGCCCCTCGTCGTCGTCGTCGTTGTTTCAGTCGGCGAAGTCGTAGCCTCGATGTCCGGGCGCGGACGCGGCATCGGTACATTCGCTGCGGTTATCTGCATCATGGCGAGATCCCTCGGACGGTGTCGCGGTAGCGGGATTGGGCCGGTCAGCGGTTGCCCAGCGGGTACGGCGTCGGCCGGAGGCTCAACCGCCGCGGCGGCCTGATCCGTTGCATTCTGCCGCGCGGCCTCCTGCGTTGCGTCGGTCTCTGAGGCCGCGGGCCATGGCGCAGCGGTGCGCGACGCTGAATTCTGCCGCGACGGACTCGGCCAGACATTCGGTGCAGCCGGGTCAGGCTGTGCTGATGAAGTAGAAATAGATGCCGTAGAAAAATCGGGTGATCGATTGCCGGCCGGAAGAGTTACAGACACGTCGGCGGAGTTTGCCGACGTCGGTGCCGGCGAGGCATCAGAGGGCCTCGCTGCATTTGCCGGCAGGTTGGGGTCGCTCGCCAACTGATCCTTTGGCGAAGCGGACGGGTCGCGCGCATCCGTCGCTGTCGCCCTCGCTTCGACTGTCATCGGTGAAGCGGCCGACGGCTGGGCCCGTTCAGCCGGCGGCGACGACCGGTCGCTCGCTTCCGGCCCGGCGTTGGCGTTGCCCGTGATGGTCGCGGTAAGTTCGCGGATCGAAGGAATCGGCAGGGCGCCAACATGGACGCGCACGAAGGTGGTGACGCTCTGCCATAGCGACCAATCGCCGGCAGCTCCGCTGGCAGCGGTGCTCTCTTGTTGCTCGTTTACGCTGGTCGCAAGCTGGCGAAAGGAGGGAACCTTCGGCGGTCCAACATAAGTCCGGATAAGCCCGGTGACAGTCCACAAGGCCACCGGCACGGCGGTCAGCACCGCCACGACTATGATGATCCGCCGCAACACCACGTGGGGCCGGACATGGTCGTCGTAGTCACGCATGACATCCGCCTCTCTCGTCTCGTTTCGGGCGGGACGTTGTTGCTTAGTTGCGCATGCTGCTTTCCGAAACTCGGCAATCGCCCGGATCACCCCGGTGCGGGCCTTTTTCGGATCATGCGTGCGAGCCGTCCTTCTTCAGTTTCTCCGCAATCCTTGCCGCGAAATAAGTCAGAACTCCGTCGGCGCCGGCGCGTTTGAACGCGATCAAGCTTTCCGTCATCGCCTTGTCCCCGTCGAGCCAGCCGTTCCCCGCGGCGGCCATGATCATCGCATATTCGCCGGACACTTGGTAGGCAAAGGTGGGCATGCCGAAAGTCTCTTTGACCCGCGCCAGGATGTCGAGATACGGCAGGCCTGGTTTGACCATGACCATATCGGCGCCTTCGGCGATATCGAGTTCGACCTCGCGCAGGGCTTCGTCGCTGTTCGCCGGGTCCATCTGATAGGTGCGCTTGTCGCCGGTAAGCGTCGCGCTCGAGCCGACGGCGTCGCGGAACGGGCCGTAAAAGGCCGAAGCGTATTTGGCCGCATAGGCCATAATCTGAACGTCGTGATAGCCCGCGGCATCGAGGCCCTGGCGGATCGCACCGACGCGGCCGTCCATCATGTCGGAAGGAGCAATGATGTCGCAGCCGGCCTCGACCTGAACGAGCGCCTGGCGGACGAGAACAGCGACAGTCTCGTCGTTGAGGATGACGCCGTCGCGGAGCAGGCCGTCGTGGCCGTGGCTGGTATAAGGATCGAGCGCCACGTCGCAAAGAACGCCGACGTCCGGCACCTCTTTTTTGATGGCGCGGATCGCCTGGCAGACGAGGTTTTCTGCATTGAGCGCTTCGGAGCCGGTTTCGTCGCGTTTGCCCGGTTCGGTGTAGGGGAAGAGCGCAAGGCACGGGATGGTGAGTTTCGCCGCGCGCGCCGCCGCGCGCACCGCTTCGTCGACCGAGAGTCGCTCGACGTCGGGCATCGAGCTGACGGGCGCCCGGACCTTGGTGCCCTCGACCAGAAACAGCGGCCAAATCAAATCGTCGGTCGTGAGGACGTGCTCGCGCACCATGCGCCGCGCCCATTCGGCGCGGCGGTTACGGCGCGGGCGTATCGCCAAATCGAGGCGCCCGGGGGGCTCCTCCGCCTCAACCGGGGAGGGGCGCATGCGTTCGAGTGGGCGGCCGAATTTGATCGCCATGGCGGCGCTCCAAGGAGGGAGTCGCCTCTTTCTACCCGTTCCAAGCTTCACCCGCCACTGCCGCGCCGGTGGATTGACTAAAGCCGGTCGCGGATGCCAAAGGCCGCCCTGCGATGAGCGATCAATCGAAGAACCGACCGACCCGGCCAAGCGACATGCTCGAACCCGTCCAGGCCGGGGGTGTGAACGCTCCCGGATCGTGGGCAGAATATCTGGTGCTGTTTCTACGCGTCATGGCGGTCCTTTCCCTGATTAAGGGTCTCTACCACTGGGGTCAGGTGTGCGGCATCGGCGCCACCGCCGACGGCGGCTTCGAGGCGCACACCGTCGCTTGGCGGACGGCGACGGTGTTCTTCGCGGTCATCGATCTCGTTGCCGCGGTCGGGCTGTGGCTCGCGGCGCCCTGGGGCGCGGTGGTGTGGCTGACGTCGGCCGTGTCCATGGCCGTGGTGGAAGTGTTCTTCCCGCAGGTTTTCGGCGGCAGCGTCTTGATCGTTTTCTTTGAAGCGGCGCTGCTGGCCCTCTATCTGTGGCTCGCGATCCAAGCCGCGCGCGAGCGGCCGGTGTGACCGAAGGAAAATTCATGCCGCAGCTCAGCGCCATCGTGATCACGAAGAACGAGGCGGCGAACATCGGCGAATGCCTGGATAGCCTCGCGTTCTGCGATGAGCTTATCGTGGTCGATTGCGGCAGCACCGACGCGACTATGGAGATCGCGCGGGCGAAGGGCGCCCGTGTCGAGTTTCACGAATGGCGGGGTTTTGGCCCGCAGAAAAACTATGCGCTTTCGCTCGCCACGAAGCCCTGGGTGCTCAACCTCGATGCCGACGAACGGGTCACCGCTGAACTTGCTGCTGCGATCAAGGAGGCGATTGCCGAAGACAGCGCTGATGGCTGGGAGTTTCCGCGGCTTTCGAATTTTTGCGGCCGGCAAATCTACCATTCCGGCTGGTATCCCGACTACGTGCTGCGGCTGTTTCGACGCGGCAAAGGCCGCTTCGATGACGTCATCGTCCACGAGCGCTTGATCTGCACGGGCGTGGTGAAACGGCTTCGCCCGCCACTCATTCACTTTGCCATGCCAAGGCTTGAAGATGCGCTATCGCGGATTGACCGCTATTCGACGGCAAAGGCACAGATGATTGTCGCTTCCGGCCAAAAAGTCTCATTCCTGACTGGCATCGGTCATGGGCTGTTTGCGTTTTTGCGGGCCTACATCCTGCGTGCCGGGTTTCTCGATGGCGCCCAGGGCTTCCTGCTCGCAGTCGTCAGCGCCGAGACCAGCTATTATCCCTACATGAAGGCGTGGCTCGCGATGCGGGGACGGAATATCCGTTCGCCCTAATCATAGCTCTGTTTCGAACTCTTGATCCCGGGCTTCCTCGATTCTTTGGGCTCATTCAGTAGGCGTTCATGCCAGAATTGATTCTCGCCATTCATTCCGGTCCTCACGACTCCGTTGCCGCGCTGTTCGAGGATTATGATCTGAAGGCGGCGGTTCAGCTCGAGCGTCTGACCAGAATCAAGGGCGACGGCTCCAAACATCCCGACGCCTGCATCGACGAAGTGCTGGCGATCGCGGGTGCAACGCGCGCCGATGTCGACGTGATTTCGATGTCGCGCACGCTGCTCGACGTTAGATATTTCCGGCGTGTGACCGGCATGCGCCGGCTCATGGAGCTTGCCCTGCGGGGAAGCCGCGGCCGAAACCTTCAATACATGACGCACGAGATGCGTCACTATCATTCCAGAAATCTTGACGATCTGTTCGATCTCGCGGCGTTTCGCCGCGATGGCGGCTTTCGGCCGGGCGCGGCGCTGCATTTCAGCAACCACCACGAAGCGCACGCGCTGCCGGCATTATTCTACAGCCCCTGGGATGAAGCGCTGCTGGTCACCGCTGATGGCGGTGGTGACACCGTCAATTACAGCCACCGCAGCTTTGCGAACGGAGCAATCAAAACAATTTACGGCGGCGACGATTGCCTGTTCATAGAAAAGCCGATCGACAGCCTCGGCCGCGCCTACAGCGCAGCGACATTGGCGCTTGGATTTCGCATGGATCGCCACGAAGGCAAGCTCACCGGCCTCGCTGCGCTGGGCAAGCCGGTACGCGCCGATGAGATTGCCTCGTATTTTCGCGTCGACGACAGCGGCCGCGTGTATTCGACGTTCTCCGGCTTCAGCCACATGCGGCGCTTCATGCGCCAGCTGGCTAAAGCGGTCAGTCCGGAAGACCTCGCCGCCTCGATCCAGAAGGTGCTCGAGGACATCGATGCTGCGCTCGATCCGGAATTTGCTGGCGAATTTTCCCAGCAAACATCTTGGCGTGGCCGGGGGCGTGTTTGCCAATGTCAGGCTCAACCGGTTGCTGGCCGAGCAGCTTGGGCTCGACGAGATTTTCATCTTCCCGGCCATGGGTGACGAAGGACTGCCGGTCGGCAGCGCCTTGATTTATCTGATGGAGCGGGATGGCCTCAAAACCTGGCTCGATCGGCGGCGGCCGCTTGGCCCGATTTTTCTTGGCCGCGACTACACCAGCGCAGATCGATCCGGCCCTTGCGGCTTTGCCGAACGTGCGACGTGTACCGGGTGCGCCGGTGACGGAAGCAGCAAGCCGCCTCGTCGAGGGCAAGATCGGCGCAATTTTCACCGGCCGTATGGAATACGGTCCGCGCGCGCTTGGGGCGCGCTCGATTTTGGCCAACCCCTCGCGGCGTGAAACGCATGATTTGCTCAACCAGCGTCTCGCGCGCACCGAGTTCATGCCGTTCGCTCCGGTGGTTGCGGCGGAGCAGGCCGGGGAGGTTTTCGACGTCAACGCCGTGAATGCCCGGGCGTGCCAATATATGACCATCGCGTGCGACGTGCGTCCGCAGTGGCGCGACCGCATTCCTGCTGTCGTTCACGTCGACGGCTCGGCACGGCCGCAGACCATCCGGCGTGATGATAATCCGCTCTATTACGACATCGTCCAGGGTTTTGCGGCCGCAAGTGGGTTGCCGGTGCTGGTCAATACGAGTTTCAATGTGCACGAAGAGCCGATCGTCAATTCGCCCGCCGAATGTGCGAAGGCGCTGCTCGACGGCCGGATCGACTTCGTCGTGACCGGACAGGGTGTCTACGAGAAATAGTTGCCGTTACCGAAGCGGCCTCGATTGCGGTGAACGGTCAAACCGACTTTCGGCTGCCGGCTTGCGCTTTGGCGAGGCCGGCATTCTCCGGGTGCTTGCGCAGCATGCTCTCCGCCCGTTCGATAACTGCCTGCGCGGAGACATCCTCCATGCAGGCGTGATCGTTGGGGCAGCGGCTGAGCTGCCGCAGATAGCAGGGCGCGCAGTCGATGCTCGCCTGCAACACCGCGCCGGGCCGGCCATAAGGACCGATCCAGACCGGATCGGTCGGCCCGAATATGCTGACCACCGGACGGTCGACAGCGACGGCCAGGTGCATCGGCCCGGAATCGTTGGTGATGCTGATGGTCGAGCGCCGGATCAGCGCGGCAAGCTCGGTGAGCGTGGTCTCGCCGGCGAGGTTGATCGCGCCCGGCGCGAGTTCCGCGACCGCGTCACAGGCGGCGCGCTCGCGCGCGGCCCCGATCAGCGTCACGGCAAAACCTCGTTGCAGGAAATGGCGCGCCACTTCGGCAAAGCCCTCGCTGCGCCAATGCTTGGTTTCCCAGATCGTGCCCGGCGCCAGCACGGCGAGCTTTTTGTTCACGGCATCGTAATAATCGATCAGCGCGTCGATGCGTTTTGTCGCCTCGTCGGGAATCGGAAAGGAAAAGTCGGCGGCGCCGTCGTCGAGGCCGAGGAGCGGCCCGACACTGAGATAGCGGTCGACCGCGTGCAGGTCGAGCGTCGGCACCGGAATATGGTGCGTGTAGGCGAGCCAGCTGCCCTCGCGCGCGCCCTGCCAGGCGTGCTTGCGCGTCTCTTCGGGAAATTTCCGCGGCGAGGCGTCCCAGACGCTCGCGCGCGGCCGGTCAAAGCCGATCCGCACCGGCGCGCCGCTCGCGAGCGTGAAAATCGCGGTGCGGAACTGGCCGTGCATGTCGATCACCAGATCGTACCGGTTTTTCCGCAGCTGGGTGGCGAGCCGCGCGTAGCTGATAAACGGCGTCAGCCGCCAGGCCGTCGACCAGTCTTTGCGGTCGAACTCGATGACGTTGTTGATGGCCGGATGGTGGCGCAGGAGTTCGCCGATCGCCGGCGTCACCAGCCAATCCAGTTGCGCCGCCGGGTAGCGCCGCCGCAGCTTGTTCAGCACCGGGATGGTGTGAATGACGTCGCCGACGGCCGACAATTTGATCAGCAGAATTTTGCCGAAGTCGCGGTTGCGCAGATCGGCCGCAGGCGTGTTCAAAAAATAACTCCTGTCGCGCGACGGCTGTTGTGCGCCCAGAACGTTTTATGGCGCTAGGCGCGGCCCGGCAAGATTTTTTGCAGCACGCGCTTGAACGACGCCGAAGTGTGGTGCCGCAACATGGCGATTTGCCGGTTGCCCTGCGACGTGAGCCAGTTGAACTGAATGACCCGGCGTTCGCCGGCGAACGGCTCATGGCCGTGCCAGGAATTGTTGCTGCGCTTGAACGCGAGCAGCGTGCCCGCGATCGGCGGCACTTCGACAATGATGTCGTTGAGATTCTTGGCGGAGCGAAGGAGCCGCAGCCGGCCGCCGGCCTCTTCCCAGCTTTCGTTCATATAGATCAGCACGGTGATGATCTTGCTGGTCGAATCGGTGTGGATCTTGCCGTCGCTTGAGTCGCAGCGGCCGCGGACCGTGGTCACGGTCGGCCGGCCCGACAAGTCGAGGCCGAATTTTTCCTCGAACGCCTCGCGGAATTCGTCGCTCTCGAGTTCGTCGAGCAGGTTCTGGAATGCCGGACCGAAGCTGACCTGATCGACCGGGAAACTGCCGGACGAGGAAATCTTCGGATAATCGGCGTTGATCGCCGCCAGGCCGTCCGGGCCGATGAATCCGGATACGATCAGATGCTGGAACGGCTCCGGCACCAGAGGAGTCGCCCGGAATGCCTCAAGTCGCAGATAATTCGACGTATTTGGCACTTATCTCGCCTTGTTCTTGCCCGTTCCGGGAAACTAGCACTCCGCTGCGGCGGGGTAAATTATGGCCCCTGTGGACGCAAGATCGCCCAGCCGACATGGACCGTGCCGTTGTCACGATGAGCCGCCAGATCGAACGGCGTGCCGAGTTCGGCGCCCGGCGCGATCGCGGCGAAGCTTGGCGGCAGCACATGCGGATCGCTGTCGGTCCAGACGATGACGGCGCCGCGGGCACGCAAATCGTTCAGATCGATCCACGGCGCGCGCCGCGGCAGGCCGTCGATCAAGACCCGCGGCTGCGGGCGCTGCGCTGAATAATGCGCAACATTACCGCCGTCCCACATCGAAGCGATGATGTAGGCGGGCTTGCGTCCGGTCGCCTGCTCGAACCGTTGCGTGATCGCGGCCGACAGAAGGTCGCCGGGAAAGAAGGCCGCGCGGTAGCGGTGGTCGAAATTCGGCAGCACCAGATAATCGGCGGCAAAGGCCGCGATCGAGAGCACAAACACCGCAGCCCATAACGCGGCGATTAAGGCGAGCCGTTTATGGTCGAGCGCCGCACGGGCGTACAGCACGATCCAAAGACCCAGGAACAGCCACAGCGGAAAGCCCCACATCGCCTGCGTGCCGCGGCCGGTGACGAGGCTCAATGCCAAGAGCGTGAGCGCCGGGCCAAAAACCAGCAGCGTCACGATGCGGCGATCGAATGCGTCGGCGGCGGCGCGGGGCGTGCTCTTTGCCGAAGGCCAAAACAGCGGCGCCGCGATCACCAGCGATGGAACGAGAAAGAACGCTTGTGCCACTACGTATTCGGCGGGATTGCGCAGATGATCGAGCCAGCCGCTTGACGGCGTCGCGCGCGCTTCGGCGTAGCTGAACGGCAGGAAATCGTTGTGCACGAGCCAGATCAGATGCGGCGCCATCACCGCAAGCGCCACGACCGCGGCGACCCAGGGGCCGGGGGTGGCCAGATGGCGGCGTGCATCCCGGTCGAAAATGAGAAACAGCGCGAACGGCGCTGCCAGCACCACCATGAAATATTTGGCCCACCAGGCGAGCCCGATCGCCACCCCGAGCAGAACCCAGTAGCCGAGCTTCTCGCGGCGCAATCCGGCATAAAACGCGAACCCGGCCAGCGCCCAAAGCGGCAGCTCGATCACGTTGTGATTGAATTTGGTGGCGCTGGCGGTGAAGTAATGCAGGCCGTCGGCGATCAGGATCGCGGCCAGCGCGCCGGTCGCGCCAACCAGCGGCCGCGCGGTCTTCCACACCGCGATGAAGGCGATGATGACGACGACCTGAGACAGCGCATAAAGCGAATCATCGAAACCGAACACGCGGTAGACGGCTTCGGCAATCCACCACGGCAGCGGCGGCAGCTTGTCGTAGCCGAGCTGCCATTCGCGGCCGTAAATCATGGCCTCGATCACGTCGAGCGGCAGGTTGAAGTAGATCAGCGACGGCAGCGCGGTCCAGACCAGCCCATGGACGACGAGGAACCCGGCGAAAGCCGTCTGCGGGCGGCGTTCCACCGCATCGATCAATCCGGCCATTTTCATTGCGTCATCGGTCCGCAGTCCTCCGCCGCCTTAGATGCACGACAACAAGGCCGACTCAAGTCAGCCCCACCCCTTTGCGGGGGAAGGTGGACAGAGGGGTCGGCAGGTTGTCCGCATGCGTCGACGCCCGCGATCCGCCTCCCGACTGCCACCCATAACCCCTCCCCACAAGCTTGCACCCGGGCACGCGACAAGCGCGGTCCGATTGGGGGGAGGGGAACATGACGCCGTGCGCGGGCCTTGCTATTGAGTTTACAGCTGGGCTGGTCAGGCCAGAGGGCGGGCTATGAAGGACATTGTCGACAGGCTCGAAGAGCGCCGCGACAGCGCGCGCGGCGGCGGCGGCGAACGGCGCATCGACGCTCAGCATAAGCGCGGCAAGCTCACCGCGCGCGAGCGGATCGAACTCCTGATGGACAAGAACTCCTTCGAGGAGTTCGACATGTTCGTCGAGCACCGCTCCTACGAGTTCGGCATGGAGAAGACGAAAATCGCCGGAGACGGCGTCGTCACCGGCTGGGGCACGGTCAACGGCCGCAGCGTCTTCGTCTTCGCCAAGGATTTCACCGTGTTCGGCGGCGCGCTGTCGGAGACGCACGCCCAGAAGATCATCAAGATCCAGGACATGGCGATGAAGGCGCGCGCCCCGATCATCGGCCTGTTCGACGCCGGCGGCGCCCGCATCCAGGAGGGCGTGGCGGCGCTGGGCGGCTACGGCGAAGTGTTCAAGCGCAACGTCATCGCCTCGGGCGTCATTCCGCAGATTTCGGTGATCATGGGGCCGTGCGCCGGCGGCGACGTCTATTCGCCGGCGATGACCGATTTCATCTTCATGGTGCGCGACACCAGCTACATGTTCGTCACCGGACCCGACGTGGTGAAGACGGTGACCAACGAGATCGTCACCGCCGAGGAACTCGGCGGCGCCTCGGTGCACGCCACCAAATCCTCGATCGCCGACGGCGCCTATGACAACGACGTCGAATGCCTGCTGCAGATGCGCCGGCTCCTCGATTTCCTGCCGCCGAATTTTTCCGCGGGCGTGCCGGAATGGCCGTCGTTCGACGAGATCGACCGCATCGAGCCGTCGCTCGACTCGCTCGTGCCGGAGAACCCGAACAAGCCTTACGACATCAAGGAGCTGATCCTCAAAACCGTGGACGAGGGCGACTTCTTCGAACTGTCGGAAACCTTCGCCCGCAACATCGTGATCGGCTTCGGCCGGATCGCCGGCCGCACCATAGGCATCGTCGCCAACCAGCCGATGGTGCTCGCCGGCGTGCTCGACAGCGACGCCAGCCGCAAGGCGGCGCGCTTTGTCCGTTTCTGCGACGCCTTCAATATCCCGATCGTGACCTTCGTCGATGTGCCGGGATTTTTGCCCGGCACTGCGCAGGAATATGGCGGCCTGATCAAGCACGGCGCCAAGCTTCTGTTCGCCTATTCGCAAGCGACGGTGCCGCTCGTCACATTGATCACCCGTAAAGCTTTTGGCGGCGCCTACGACGTCATGGCGTCAAAGCACATCGGCGGCGACGTCAACTATGCCTGGCCGACGGCGCAGATCGCGGTGATGGGCGCCAAGGGCGCGGTCGAAATCATCTTCCGCGCCGACATCGGCGATCCGGACAAGATCGCCGCCCGCACCCGCGAATACGAGGAGCGTTTCCTCTCCCCCTTTATTGCCGCCGAGCGCGGCTATATCGACGACGTGATCATGCCGCACGCCACGCGCCCGCGCATCGCCCGCGCGCTGGCGATGCTGCGCGGCAAGACGGTGGAGATGCCGGGCAGGAAGCACGATAATTTGCCGGTGTAGGGGCCGTGATAGTTCTTGGCTTTGATCCAGGGGGGACAGCGGTGCTGCAATACTGAACGCTAGCGCAAACGGAGTTTTGATCAGCACCGGAGAGGTTTCATCGGTGTCGAGTGCGATGAAGTGGTTTCGCGAATCCGTCGCTGACGAAGAGCCAATGATTGTTGGAATTGATGCATTTCACTGGAGTTTGGGCCGTGGCGGAAAGTGCCTGTTTCGCCTTACTTGAGGTCCGGACCCTACACCGTCGCGACGGTCGACGGGGTCGTGGAATTGAGCAATTGCGCCTGCATCTCGATCAATTGTTCAAGGAGATCGTTGTTTGCCGCCGTTGTGCCGGTTGTCGAGCTTGAGCTGACCGAGGACGAACCATCGCTGGAAGGGGCCGCCGTTGTCATCGTGACCGTCGAGCCATCGGGATAGGTGATCGTATACGTGGTCGAGCCGTTGCCGTTGGTCGTGGTTTGACTGGTGGCGCCGCTGTCGGCGGAGGCCAGCATGGCCCCTAGGCTCAGCATGCCGCCGAAGGCGCCGAACGGCGGCGGCGGAGGTTCAAACTGGCTTTGCTGTTGTCCTGACCAGGTTTCGCCGGCGCTCTGGATCGCCGTGGAATTGAGCGCCTGCGTGAGCATCTCGATCACCTGTTCGACCGGATTGCTGCTCGTCGAACTCGTGTTGTCCGCGGAGCCTGAGCTGTCCGATGAGGAAGCGTCGCTTGAAGCGGCCGGCGTGGTCAGCGTGACCGTAGAGCCATCCGCGTAGGTGATCGTATAAGTGGTCGAGCCGTTGGCGTTGGTCGTGCTCTGGCCGGTGGCGCCGCTATTGGCGGCGGCCTGCAGTGAAGCCGCGCCGCCGAACGGCGGCGGCGCGAACAGGCCTTGATCGGCTTGTGTTGCGGAAGACGTACCCTCAGCGCTCTGGTCGGCGCTAGAATTCAGAGATTGCGCAACGGACTCGATAAGCTGCTCGAGAGGATTGTTGCTTGTCGAGCTGGAGCTGTCCGAAGACGAAGCATCGTTTGAAGCGGCCGGCGTGGTCACCTCGACCGTCGAGCCATCCGCGTAGGTGATCGTATAAGTCGCCGAGCCATTGGCGTTGGTCGTGGTTTGAGCGGTGGCGCCGCTATCGGCGGAGGCGAGAAGGGAACTTAAGCCCCCGAAGGGTGGGGGTCCGAACTGACCCTGTTGGACTTGCGCGCCCAAAGAGCCGCCGGTCGTGTCGGTCGCATTGTCCGCGCCAAATTGAAACCCTGCCGCCCCAGCCCCGGTCATCTGCAACCCCAGCAGAGCGAAGAAGGTCTGCGGACCAAATTGCACCGATGAGCTCCCTGCCGGCGCTCCGTTTGACGAACTGCTGGAGCTCGAAGCCGTGTCGGTGCCGCTCGGCGCAACGGGGCTCAACCCCGGAATGGTTTGCCCTGCGGTGGCGCTCGCAGACGTGTTTTGCTGGAGGAGGTATTGAAGGTAGGCGTAGGGATTGGAGTAACCGGAACCAACTGACATAGACATGGCACGCTCCTGACAAACGCAACACCGACGTGACTTTCCTCGCGCGCGTTCCATGCAAGCCCAGGGCCATCGCATTAAGTGCGTAAGAACAAACAGCTTTCAAACAAATCGGCGCGTTAAATCACTGCACAATCTGCCACGCCGCGCGCGTCAAGGCGGCAAAACTTGCCGGCTGTCATTCCGGTTTGACCTCTCGACCAAGGTATTGCCGGCCGGTACCTGTGTTACGGCTTCGTGACCACCGGGAACTCTAAAACATGCCGCGATCGCTGGAAGATGCCGCAATCTTTGCGGCGCCAGGCGTTTTCGTCCTGCTCTGGGCATCGGGGTTTGTCGGCGCGAAACTTGGTCTCGGATATGTCGAGCCGCTGACGTTTCTCTCGCTGCGGATGGGCGCGGTGGTCGCGCTGCTTGTCCTCATCATCGCGTTGACCCGGCCGAAATGGCCCAACGGCGCCGGTATCCTTCACAGCGTCCTGACCGGGCTTATGGTGCACGGGCTCTACCTCGGCGGCGTGTTCGTCGCGATCGAAAACGGCGTTTCTGCCGGGCTTGCCGCGCTCATCGTCAGCTTGCAGCCGGTGCTGACGTCGACCATTGCCAACCGCTTCCTCGGCGAGCGCGTCGCGGCGCGGCAATGGCTCGGCCTCGCGCTCGGTCTCCTCGGCGTCTATCTCGTCCTCTACGAGAAGACTGCGGCGGGCGATGCGACCCCGTTCGGCTGGCTCTCGGCGACGGTGGCGCTCATCGGCATCACCGCCGGCACGCTCTACCAGAAGCGGTTCGGCGGCAGCATGGATTGGCGGCCGGCGCTGTGCGTCCAGTACATCGCGGCCGGCATCCTGTTCGCGCTCGGGGCCTTCATATTCGAAACGCGGGTCGTGCACTGGACGCCGCAATTGATGTTCGCGCTCGGCTGGCTCGTCCTTGCGCTCTCGTTCGGCGGTATCTGGCTGTTCTACTTCCTGATCCGCCGCGCGGCGGCGACGCGGGTCACCAGCCTGTTCTATCTGACCCCGCCGATGACGGCGCTGATGGCCTGGGTTTTATTCGACGAGCGGCTGGCGCCGCTTGCGCTTTTCGGCATGGCGGTCTGCGTGGTCGGCGTCGCGTTGGTGAACTGGCGTTCAGCGTAAAATCATGAAATCGCCGTTTTTCCGGCATGCGGCCGTCTCAAACGCGCGTTTGAATTTGTATCGGGCGTTTGAATAAATATGGAAAGGGAAATTGAGGTGTATACGTCGCAAACACGCGAGCTGATCCGCCGCAACGGCGAAAGGGCCAGGATCCGGCCGTGCCCAAACTGCGGGCGGCCGATGCACCTATCACCCGGGGGCGATCAGCCGCGCGGCATCTTTCCGGACCTGCGGCGCTATCGCTGCGGCGAGTGCGGCGTCTCGGTGACCGAGGCTGCCGACGACTGAAATCTGGGCGGGCAACGCAACGTTGCTTCGCCTTGCGAGCCCCAAGCGCCCTGTGGTCCCCTCCAGCGCTTGGGGCTTTCTTTTTCTTCGGCCGAACGGCGCGCCGCAGCGTGGATCACACCGCTGGCGTCATCTGGCGTCGCGATGGGACGTTCGTAGGATACGTCTCGATGGTCGTTATCGGGGCGGCGATTGCGAACCGAACCAGTTCCCCAGGGACCTGCCATGCGACTCATACTACTGACGGTGTTGATGCTCGGCTGGTTCCTCAATCGGCCGGCGGCGGCCGCATTGGTCAATGAGAACCTGCTGACAATCGCGCCGGCCGGATACCACGTCGGCTTCCACCACAAGACCGACGACGGTCTGATCACCGAATGGGTGCCGGCGGGTGAAACTGTCGAGAACTGGACGGAAATGGTGACGGTGCAGGTGTTCTATCATCTGCGCGTGTCGCCCGAAGCGTTCATGAGCAACCTGGAGACCCGATGGGTGCGAAGCTGTCCGGGGGCGGGGCCCGCGGAGCCGATCGCGAACGCGGTCGAGAACGGCTATCCGACCCTGGCGTGGCTGTTGAGCTGCCCGCAAAATCCCGCGAGCGGCAAGATTGAGATCACCTGGTTCAAGGCGGTGCAGGGTAACGATAGTTTCTATCTGGTTCAGAAGGCTTTCAGGTTTGCGCCGTCGAAGGAGCAGATCGGCCGCTGGGTCCGCTATCTGAAAGCGGTGCGCGTTTGCGACTCCCGTCTGGCGGACCGTGCCTGTCCGCAGTAGCAGGACTAATCGCCTCTATCGTCGCGCCCGACGCTTGTCGAAAGCATCCTCGCGTTGCCGGCCGCGCGGCGCAGGCCGTGGTTCGTCCGTGGGATTTTCGTCGGCAACGCGCCAGCCAAAGCGGTTAGCCCAGCCGCATGTTTCATGATCAGTTCCAGGTGGCGGTGCGCGTGGCTGGTCGACAGTTCGATGAACTCCGCCGCCGATTTCACCGTGCCGAGCCGCTGCGCATAGTCCAGAGTGGCGTTCACATTGGCATTGATCAGTTCGACCGCCTTGGCGCGATAATCCCTTGCGGCAGGAGTGGACGTCGGGAGCCGCTCTTCGAGCGTGTCGCTGCCTACTTCCGGTTTGCGGGGTTGGTTCGCCGTCCGCTCTGCGATGCCGGTAGGTAGATTCGCGCCGGCGAGCCCGTTTGCATCGGCCGGCGCGGCGTTGACGGTGACCTTCAGGTTTTCCAGCATCCAGGTGCGGTAATCCTTGGCCGACTCGGCAGCAGCCAAAGTGACTTCGTCCAATTGTCGTGATGCCCTGTCGTCCTGCAGCCCGGAAACATTGCGGTCTTCGTTGGGCGTTGTCCCGCCCAAACGGCTTGCGGCCGCGATCGCTTCCAGTAAAGGCAGTTTCTCGACTACCGCGCCGCTCTCCAGCAACGCGGCAAACGCCGCCATTGAGCGCCGCGTCGGGCGCCGAGGCTTAGCTGGCCGCTCGGATCGGTACTTGTCCATGGTCGTTTGTTTCCGTGGTCATTGCCTGCCAAACCCACTGCCACAGGGAGCGAATTTCCGCCGCGGCCTTGCCGTCGGGCGCGAACTCGGTAACCCCGAAGCCTGAGCCAAGCGCGTCCTGATGGTCGTTGCGCTCGACGATATAGGGAAGGGCCAGCATCCCGGCCGCGTTCAAAGCCACGGCAGCCTCGCCGATCCGAGCGCCGCGCGCCGGCGCCTGGTTGAGGACAAGCGCAAATGGCTTGCCGAGCGTGCGAACGGTGCGCAGCGTCGGGAGCGCCGCCTCGATGTCAGCTGGACTGGGCCGCGCCGGGATCAGGCACAAGTCGGCGGCGCCGATTGCGCTCGCGCTCAGGTCATTACTCGTTGCCGGCGTGTCGATGACGGCGAGCGTAAAGCCGCTATGCCTAAGCGCCAACAGCGGCTCGCTCAATTTCCAAACCGCTGCCGGCACGCTCGATCCGGGGCTCAGGCAGCGTTCGGCGCCGGCTCCAACTCGAAACCGTTCCCTGTGGGTCGGTCTCGATGATGGCGACCCGTTGTCCCTCGCCCATCGCGGCGACCGCAAGCCCGATGGCGAGCGTGCTCTTGCCGCTGCCGCCCTTTTGGGTGGCCAATACGATCACGCGCATCATGCGTTGCCTTTCGCGGCAAACAGCACAGCACAACGAGAAAATGGAACTGACGATCAATCACTGGGGGAATGATTTTCGATTCGAGTCAAGGCAGATGGCCGCGATCCACAGGCGTTCGCCGGCGCTCTTTTCGGCTGCGGATCACCGCCAGCCGCCGCCGCCGTTCACGTAGACCGTGTCCGCGGTCATAAAACCGCAGGCGTCGGAGCAAAGGAACAGCACCAATTCCCCGATCTCCTCCGGCTCGCCGAAGCGCTGCATCGGGACATCGTCGAGGAAGCGCTTGATCAGGTCCGGCGATGACTGTGCCGCGTCCTGGAACGGCGTTTTGATCGGCCCGGGCGAGATCGAGATCGCACGAATGCCCTGGGTGGCGAACTCGCGTGCCACGCCCATGGTCATGGTCACGACGGCGCCTTTGGCCGCGGCGTAGTGAATCGAAGAGCCGGGGCCGCCGCGGCGGTGCGCCATGCTTGCCATGTTGACGATCACGCCGCTTTTGTTGGCGAGCATGTGCGGCAGCACCGCCTGCATGGCGTAGAACGTGCCGCTGACATTAAGCGCGAACGTCTTGTCCATGAGCGCATCGTCGATCTCGAGAAATTTGGCGCGGCGAATGGCGGCGCCGGCTGAGTTGAACAGAAACTGCACGCTGCCGAAGGCAGCGATCGCGCGGGAGACCATGTCGTTGACCTCGCCGCGCTTGGTCACATCGACCTTCAGAGCCAGCGCCTGGCTGCCCTTAGCGTTAACCTCCGCGGCGGTCTGCTGCGCGCCTGTGGCATTCACGTCGGCGCAGATAACGTTGGCGCCTTCGCGGGCGAAGATGAGCGCTGTGGCGCGGCCGATGCCGCTGGCGGCGCCGGTGATGATGATGCTTTTCCCGGCGAAATAATCCGGCGTCTTCGGCATGGCTGGTCCTGTCCCTTTCGTGAGGGGCTCCAGTGTGCCCGCTCGGCGAGCGTGTCACAATCGGGTGTTTTGCCGTGTCACACTCCGCATCGATATCGGTGATGAGAAATTATTCACCATGCCCGTTGCCGGGGGTCGTTGTTCAACAACGGAAATCTTTGTCATCAAAAAGAGCGGGAGCAAACAAAACTGTCACATGACCTTCACAGATCAGATGACGGCGACACTTAACGCGATTTTATGAAAGTGCGACTAGCAGATTAATTCGTGATCGAGCTCTCGATCGCTCGTGCTAATTTCGCAAAAAGATCATGATTGCGCCGCTCCGCAAGCAAAGCGTACAGCGTCCTTCATTGCTGGCCGACGTCACGGTCGTTGAAAGGATGTGGCGAGCCGCACTGGCTCCCGGTCAGAAACTGCCGCAATACGAGGAGGTCGTACTTGGCAGTTTGGGGCGACTTGCCGATCATCTGCTGTTGTTCGAGTGCGATGCGTCCGCTTCGTTCAGGGTGCTGAGAGCCGGCCGGAAAATCAGCGAGTGGACCGGCACCAATGTCCGCGGCAACGCGCTCGCGCGATTTGCCGCGCGATTGCGCCATCGCGCTCGGCGCCGTGCTGACACAAGCGATCGAAGCGTCGGCGCCGGTGCCGTATCGCATGCATCGCGTCGCCGACGGCATGGTCGAGACCTATGAGATGCTGGCGTTCCCGATGGCGTGCCGCTGGGGGCCGCCGATCACCGGCGTATACGTCGCGGAAGCCGGTACCCGGTACAATTTGGTCGATACGATCTTCCGCTCCGCGCACGAAGGCATTCTGGCGCTCGCGGCCATCCGCAATGCCGCCGGCGCTCCGATCGATTTTCAAATCGTCGCCTTCAACCAGGGCGCCGCCGAGATGCTTGGCGTCGACGAGAGCGAGTTGCAGTGGTGCCGGCTTTCCGAGCTGCCACTCGGGTCACCTTCGCTCGGTATTCGCGATCGTCTCATTGCCAGTGTTGGCACGGGACAATTCGATCAGTTCGAGTTCGCCTTTACGCGAACGGACTGTGAAATCCATGTGAATGTCGGTGTCGCGTCCGTCGGCGATCTGTTGTCCATGACACTCACCGACATCGGCGACCTCAAACAGCGTGAAGCGTCGTTTCGCCTGCTGTTCGACGGCAATCCGGTGCCGATGTGGCTATACGATCCAAGCGATCTGCGCATTTTGAATGTCAACGATGCCGCATTGTCGCATTACGGTTATACGCGGGGGCGATTCCAAAGCATGACGCTGCCCGAACTCTGGTCGGGCGACGAAAGCGACGTCCATCGCGAGGCGGCGAAGTCGGTCGGCGAAAAATACCAGTCGGATCGAAGCTGGCGCCACGTCAAGGCCGACGGCAGCGAGATCGAAGTCCTGATCTACGCCCGTCGGGTCCCGTTCGGTCGCATGCACGCGATTCTGGTGGCGGTCGTCGATGTCACTGAACGCAAACAAGCCGAAGCTCGCATCGCCTACATGGCGCATCACGATGCTTTGACCGATTTACCGAACCGCGTGCTGTTTCATGAACGGCTGAATGAACTGCTCGCGCGGGTGCGCGAGCACGGCGAGAATCTTGCGGTCCATTGCCTCGATCTTGATCACTTCAAAGGCGTCAACGATACGCTCGGCCACCCGATGGGCGACAAGCTTTTGCAGGCCGTTGCGCAACGCTTGCAAAAATGTCTCCGCCCCAGCGACCTGGTGGCGCGCCTTGGCGGCGACGAATTTGCGGTCGTGCAGTTCCCGCTCGGCGGTCCCAACGAGGCCGGCACACTGGCCACGACGTTGATCGAAGTGGTGAGCAAGCCATACCAGGTTCACGGCCACGAATTCATCATCGGCGCCAGCATCGGCGTCGCTCTCGCACCCGGCGATGGCGACGGACCGGACGGGCTGCTGCGCAATGCCGATATCGCGCTTTACCGTGCCAAGGCGGAAGGCCGCGGAACCGCGCACTTCTTCGAACCGGAAATGGATCGCCGCATCCAGGCGCGGCGCCTGCTCGAACTCGACCTCCGCAAGGCGTTCGCCAATGGGGAGTTCGAACTGTTCTATCAGCCGCTGATCAGTCTCAACACCAACGCGGTGAACGGCTTCGAGGCGCTGTTGCGTTGGCGGCATCCGGAACGCGGGATGATCGCGCCGGGCGAATTCATTCCGCTCGCCGAAGAAATCGGGCTGATTGTGCCGCTCGGCGAATGGATACTGCGCACGGCTTGCACCGAAGCGATGCGGTGGCCGGGCGAACTCAAGGTGGCGGTCAATCTGTCGCCGGCGCAATTCCGCAGCCGCGGCGTGGTGAAGGCGGTGGTGACGGCGCTTGCCTATTCACGTTTACCGGCCAATCGCCTGGAATTGGAAATCACCGAAACGGTGCTGCTTGGCGAAACCGATGCGAATCTGGCGACCTTGCACCAGCTTCGCGAGATCGGTGTGCGGATCTCGATGGACGATTTTGGCACCGGCTATTCGAGCCTGAGCTATTTGCGCTGTTTTCCATTCGACAAGATCAAGATCGATCGTTCGTTCGTCAGCGAACTCTCCGAGCGTCCGGACTGCGTGGCCATCATTCGGGCCGTTGCCGGCTTGGGGCTGAGCCTCGGGATTGCCACCACGGCCGAGGGAATTGAAACGACCGAGCAGCTTGAACGCGTCCGCGCCGAAGGTTGCACGGAAGTGCAGGGCTACCTGTTCAGTCCCCCACGGCCCGCTTCCGAACTCGGCGAGCTCATTCGCGCCGCGCAGGCGAAAGTGGCCGCAGTCGCATAAAGCCGAGCGGCGCGAGGCCTCGGCCGGCTCGGATCAGCGTTGCAATACCCTCTCCCGCAACGAGAGTGGGAAGGCTAGGATGGCGGCAACGCGCCAAGCGTCGGTCATGTCAAAGGGAGGCAACATGCTCAAGAAATCCATCATTCTTGCAATCGCGGCGCTTGCCATCGGCGGCGTGGCGCTGGCGCAGACCCCGCCGGCGAATCCGCCATTGTCGCCGTCGCCGATGAAGCGCAACGTCCTCGGTAAGGTCGCGGTGCCGAATTCGAATTATGAAGTCACGACCGCCATGGTGGAGATTGCGCCGGGCTTTAAGGCGCCGCGTCACAGCCATCCGGGAATTGTCGATGCAACCGTAGTCGAGGGCCAATTCTGGCTCGCGCTCGACGGCCAGCCGGAAAAAACCTTTACGGCGGGCCAATCATTTGAGGTGCCCGATCGCGCCATCCACGCCGAAGGCGCGATCGGCGACAAGCCGTGCAAGCTATTCGTCGCTTACGTCCTCGAGAAGGGTCAGCCGATGGTGATACCGGCGAAGTGACGAACCAGGCGCTGAGAAAGCGCGCCGGCTGACATTGCACTACAGCGCAGGTGAGGGAACACAGCATGGCTTCGCACCGACCCATCGAGCATCGCGAAGCCGCTCCGGAAGTTCGTGCGGTGTTCGACGACATCAAGCGCACCCGGCAAGTCGAGGACGTGAACAATTTCTGGAAATACCTCGCCCATGATCCGGCGACACTCAAGCGCACATGGGAGAGCATCAAGGAAATCATGGCGCCGGGCGCGCTCGATGCGCGGACCAAGGAGATGCTTTATCTCGCGGTGAGCGTCACCAACGGCTGCGGTTACTGCATCGCGAGCCACAGCGCCGCAGCCCGCAAGGCCGGAATGAGTGAGGCGATGTTCGCAGAACTCATGGCCGTCGTCGGCATGGCGAACGAGACCAACCGATTGGCTAACGGCTACCGGGTTCCGATCGATCCGGCGTTCGAGAAGTGAGCTGTTACGCTAAACAGAGCAGATCAGCGAATCAAAACAGCCCCAGTTTGTGCTCCGGGGCTGTTTCTTGGCGCCTTTTCTTGGCGCTTTTTTTGGCACCTTGCGCAAGATGTTTGTTATTGGGGATGCGCACTTCCTTGCGCCGGCGGCGGCACTAAGCCGGGAAGCGCCGGATTAATCGGATGTGGTGCCGGCGTGGGAGGTGCCTTCGTTGCGGCGGTCGAAGTTTCATTCGACGCTGTTTCGGTCGGGCTATGGCCGACGCCAAAGGCGATAGCGACCAGCACCACGATGGCAACGACGCCCGCAATCCATCCCCAGCTGATGTCTTTGCCCCGCGTAGTCGGCTCATATTCCGCGCCGCGCCACGGCGGCTCATTGGGGTCCCGGTAGTCAGACATGGCTAACCTCCGCCATTGATGGAACTCCACAACAACCGCCCGGGTGCGCGCGGTGTTCCTCGCCACCGCAGCAAATAGCCGCCCTGTCGCGGCGGCATGATGCTCACACTGGCCCGCGGAACCTTTGGGCTGCGCCCCGCTGTTGAACGGAACCGCGAAGCCGCTATTGTGCAGCCGCCACGCGCCGCGCTCGTAGCTCAGCTGGATAGAGCATCAGACTTCGAATCTGAGGGTCGGGAGTTCGAATCTCTCCGAGCGCGCCAACACTTAGACGGTGTTGTTTGGAATGTGGTGGGAATCTTGTTGGGAATCGCTTTTGCTACTTTGTTCACTGGCGATGGCATCGTCGTAGCGGACCCCGCGCGCGAGCTACGCGGCGAGTTGTCTCGAGGTTCGGCTCGACGTAATGGCGCCTGGTGATTTGCACGTTCGAATGTTGCAAATGTTCCGACGTATCCTCAAACGGTCCTCGAAGGTCGCCGAGCGAGCGGTTGAGTGGCTGGAAGGCACCGCGGAATTGGGGGCGTTTAAAAAGCGGTTACTTCAATAATGACACTTCACGCTGCGATCCCCAAAAAAAATTATCAGGGCTCGGTGACTATCTTGTGGAAAATTCGCTGCTCTTTGAGGCGGACGCGCATGTTACCGAAGCAGAATGATAATCGCCCTTGTCAAACATCGACGCGACATTCGCGTTGTCGTCAACAGTCCGGAGCGATTTTCGCACGCGCGCTTCATCGCTCCTGATAATAAACCGGCGCGCAGTGCTAGGGTCAGCTTCGCGAGACCGCGCCGTCTGACCCGGCGGCTGTCCAGCATGGAGCGACTCGCCCATGCATCCTAGCCGCGAGACGAGGCCGCGACGCAAAGCTGCGCGCACCGGCTCGTGCTACAAACGCGCTGGCATAGCCTGCGTGCTTTTCGCCTCTTCATGCACGGTGGTTTACTATGGCGGCTACATTTCCGCACTGTTTCAGTCGCCGGCCATGTCGCGAAGTGAACTCGAAGTGCCCAACGGCTCACTCCTCTCTCCGTTCTCCGACAATACCTGCCGTCAAAGTCTGATCGACAATGCAACGGGGCAAATTCGAGATAACGGATTTGTGGATTGCGAAGTCGCGAAGAGCCAAAATGCGGCAGAGTGGGCCACACTAACGGCCACAAAACGTGCGATCGCCATCCGCGGTTCGTTTGCAAAGAGATGACTGGGATGCGCCCAAAGTGGGCCAGACTCCGGTACGCCGTCGGTCGGGTTTTGTCGGGCTGCTCTGGCCAAAGATCAATATCTCGACAGTCCTCGCCGCCGGTCAGAAACGCGGCATCAAGGAAGTCGACGACGGCATTTGGATCATCAGCTTCAATGCACTACGATACTATCGATGATCCGTTCCGAACGAGATTGTCATCCATGTCTTAGGTACGGTCTGTCATCCATGTCTCCGTGCCGGACAATAATTTGGTTGGCGACCCCGGCAGGATTCGAACCTGCGACCTTCAGCTTAGAAGGCTGTTGCTCTATCCCCTGAGCTACGGGGCCGCGCAACGGTAAGCTTATACAGAAATCCGGCGGCAAAACGGTTACTAAATTGGCGCGCCGCGCGATTTCGGCCACGACCTCGACACGATCATTGCCTTGACTCGGTGACTGGGTGAAATTGCGCGCCCTTCAGGGAGAATAGCCCTATGCTTTCGTTGCTTCGCGCCGGCGTTTCCGCCGCGCTGCTGATTGTCGCCCCGCTGGCGGCGAGCGCCGCCGACAAGCCATTTCAGAACAAGGAACTTGCCGATAGCGCAATCACGCTGGAAGCGCAGATCAAGTCGGACGCCGGCACCCAGTCAAAGCCGGTGGCGCAGGTCCGGCGCGACGCCGACGCGGCGTTTTCACGGAACGATTTCCGCGCCGGCATGGCGCTGCTCGGGCAGGTCGTTGCGGCGGCGCCGAACGACACGGCAACGTGGCTGCGACTGGCGCGGGCGATCATGCAAATCCGGCCCGCCGACGACAAGGAGCGCAAACTCCTGCTCGAGCGCGCGTCCACGGCGGCTTACATCGCGTACCAGCGCACCACCAGCCGCGCCGAGGAAGCAGACAGCCTCGCGTTTCTCGGCAACGTGCTGGCGCACCGCGAAGAGTGGCGGCCGGCGCTCGACGCGTTGCGGCTGTCGCTCGAACTGCGCGAGGTAGCCGACGTCCGCGGCCAATACGAGCGGCTGCGTGAGCAATACGGCTTCCGCGTCCTCGACTACAGCGTCGACGCCGATACGGCTTCGCCGCGCGCGTGCTTCCAGTTTTCTGAAGATTTACCGTTGCGCACGGACTTCTCGCCGTTCGTCGCGGTTGCCGGCACCGACAAGCCGGCGGTATCGGCCGCCGAGAAGCAACTCTGCGTCGAAGGCTTGCGCCACGGCGAGACCTACACGGTTACGCTGCGCGCCGGACTGCCTTCGGTGGTGCATGAGTCGCTGTCGAAGTCGGCGGATTTTGCGATTTATGTGCGCGACCGAAAGCCCGCTGTGCATTTCGCCACGACGGCGTACGTGCTGCCGCGTACCGGCCAACGCGGCATTCCGGTCATCAGCACCAACACCAGTAACATCGCCGTCGAGATTTACCGCATCGGCGATCGCAATCTCACGGATACGATCGGCAGTTACAATTACGCGCGCGGCGACTTTCAGCGCAGTCTCGGCCGTTACGAGGTCGAGCAACTCCGCCAGTCCCGCGGTATCGCGGTGTGGAAGGGCGAACTGGCGGTGGATTCGCCGGCGCTCAACGCCGATGTCACCACCGCTTTCCCGGTCGACCAGGCGGTGGGTGAACTCAAGCCCGGCGTCTACATCATGGTGGCGCAGCCGCGGGAAACAAAAAACCTCGACAACGACTACAATTCGCTGGCAACGCAATGGTTCATCGTTTCCGATCTCGGCCTCACCGCATTCTCCGGCAATGACGGTATCCACGTGTTCGTCAACTCGCTGGCGACGACGGAGGCCAAGAACGACGTCGAGATTCGATTGGTTTCCCGTGCTAACGAAGTGCTTGCCACCCGCCACACCGACGCAAGCGGCCATGTCCTGTTCGAGCCCGGGCTGGCGAGCGGCGAGGGCGGTTCGTCTCCCGCCATGCTTGGCGCGAGCGACGGCAAGGGCGACTATGCGTTCCTCAATCTGAAGTCTCCGGCCTTCGACCTGACCGATCGCGGCGTCGGCGGCCGTCCCGCGCCCACCGGGCTCGACGCGTTCGTCTATACCGAGCGCGGTGTCTATCGCTCCGGCGAAACGGCCTTTCTCACCGCGGTGCTGCGGGACGGACGAAGCGCCGCTGCGCTCGATGTTCCGCTGACCTTTGTCGTCGAACGGCCCGACGGCGTCGAATTTCGCCGCGTCGTGGTCGCCGACCAGGGACTCGGCGGTCACAGCCTGACCTTGCCGCTGCCGGCCTCGGCGCCGACCGGCACCTGGCATGTGCGCACGTTCACCGATCCGAAGCGGCCGCCGGTCGGCGAGACCAACTTTTTGGTCGAAGATTACGTGCCCGACCGGATCGAGTTTGATCTTGCATCACCGACCGGCCGCATTTCACCAAAGACGCCGGCCAAGGTCGATGTCTCGGGGCGCTTCCTGTACGGCGCGCCCGCAGCAAACCTCGATCTCGAAGGCGACGTGACGATCGCGGTGGCGAAAGAACGGGCCGGTTTCGCCGGCTATCAGTTCGGTCTCGACGACGAAGAGGTGCAGGCCGCCCAACAGCCGCTTGAGGACCTGCCGACCACCGATGCCGCAGGGCAAAGCAAGCTTTACCGTCAAGCTCGACAAGCTGCCTTCGAGCACGCATCCGCTCGAAGCGCAGATCACCGTGCGCATGGCTGAGCCCGGCGGCCGCGCTGTTGAGCGCAAGATCAGCCTGCCGGTGACGGCAGCCGGCAACATGATCGGCGTCAAGCCGCTGTTCTCCGGCCGCTCGCTCGGCGACGGCGCCAGCGCCACCTTCGACGTGGTCACCGTTGCGCCCGATGGTCTGGCCGTGACGCAGCGCGCCCTCAAATACGAGCTGCTGCGCATTGATACCCACTATCAGTTCTACAAGCGGGACGGGCGCTGGAACTACGAGCCGGTCAAGACCACCAAGCGCATCGCTGATGGCAAGATCGACACGACGCCCGACCAGCCCGGGCACATTTCGTTGCCGGTCACGTTCGGCCGTTACCGGCTCGAAGTCTCGAGCGGAGATGGCAATGGGCCGGTGACATCAGTCAACTTTGATGCCGGATTCTATGTCGAGTTCGAATGCGGATACGCCGGATGTGCTCGAAGTGGCGCTGGACAAGCCGGAGTACGGCGCCGGCGACACCATGACGGTCGCGGTAATGGCGCGCAGCGCCGGCCGCCTCACCCTGAATGTGATCGGCGACCGGCTGCTGGCGACCAAGACCGTCGAAGTTCAGCCCGGCGAGGCACAGGTGAAGTTGTCCGTCGGCCACGATTGGGGTTCGGGGGCATACGTCATCGCGACATTGCTGCGGCCGCTCGATACACAGGAACAGCGGATGCCGGGCCGCGCCATCGGCGTGCAATGGTTCGCCATTGACCGCGCCGCCAAATCGCTCGTCTTTGATCTCAAAGCGCCGGCATTGATGCGGCCGAATTCGACCTTGCGCGTACCGGTCAATATCTCCGGGCTTGCCGCTGGCGAAGAAGCGCGGATCGTGATCGCCGCGGTCGACATCGGCATTCTCAATCTCACCAACTACAAGCCGCCATCGCCGGAAGATTACTACCTCGGCCAGCGTGCTCTCTCTGCAGACATTCGCGATCTCTACGGCCAGCTGATCGACGGCATGCAGGGCGTGCGTGGTCAAATTCGCTCCGGCGGCGACGCCGGCGCGCCGCTGCAAGGGACACCGCCAACCGGACCACCGGTGGCGTTCTATTCCGGCATCGTCACCGTCGGCGCTGACGGCAACGCGGAAGTGGCGTTCGAAGTCGGCGATTTTTCCGGCACGATCCGCGTCATGGCCGTGGCCTGGAACAAGGATAAGGTGGGTCACGCGACAACTGATGTCGTCGTGCGCGATCCAGTCGTGCTGACGGTGACCCTGCCGCGCTTCCTCCTCCCCGGCGACCGTTCAAGCGTCCATCTCGATCTCGACAACGTCGAAGGGGCAGCCGGCGATTACAACGTCACCGTCAGCAGCGCGGACGCACTCTCCGCCAGCGCATCGCAAAAGTTGACGCTGCGCGCCAAAGAGCGCGGCACGGCGAGCGTGCCGTTGACCGCTACCGCCGCCGGCAATGGCAGCGTCCGTGTGAAGGTGAGCGGACCATCGGATTTTGCGCTGGAACGAAGTTTCACATTAGCGGTGCGATCGCCGGCACAGATTCTGGCACGACGCACCATCAAGCCGATTGCCAAGGGTGAAAATCTGACGGTGTCGAGCGCTCTGTTTGCCGATCTCGTCCCCGGCACAGGGGCGGTTTCGATTTCGGTCGGCGCTTCGACGGCGCTCGATGCGGCGAGCCTGCTCGCGGCGCTCGATCGTTATCCGTTTCGCTGTTCCGAGCAGATCACGAGTCGCGCCATGCCGTTGCTTTATGTCAGCGAGCTCGCGAAAGGCACGCTGCTCGCCACCGATCCAACGACAGATCGGCGCATTAGCGACGCCATCGAGATGCTGCTGACGCGGCAGGACAGCACCGGCTCGTTCGGCCTCTGGGGCGTCGGCGGCACTGACCTCTGGCTCGACGCCTACGTCACCGACTTCCTGACGCGGGCCCGCGAACGCAAAGTCGCGGTGCCGGACACGGCATTCAAGCTGGCGCTCGATCGCCTGCGCAATGCGGTCGCCAATATGACCGATCCGGGCAAGAACGGCGGGACTGATCTGGCCTACGCGCTCTACGTGCTGGCGCGCAACGGTTTGGCGCCGATCGGCGATCTGCGCTACCTCGCCGACGCCAAGCTCGATGCGCTCACGACGCCGATCGCGAAAGCGCAAATCGCCGCCGCACTCGCCATGGTCGGCGACCGGACGCGCGCTGAGCGGGCTTACGCCGCCGCGCTTGCGGCCATCGCGCCGGCCGCGCCGTCCGATCTGATCGGCCGCGAGGATTACGGCTCGACGTTGCGGGATGCCGCTGCCCTCGTCGCGCTCGCGAGCGAAGGCGGCGCTCCGCGTGCGACCGTGCAGGCCGCCGTGCAGCGCGTCGAGACGGCGCGCGTCGATCTGCGTCCGACTTCGACCCAGGAAGACGCCTGGCTGCTGCTGGCGGCAAACGCCATGGCAAAGGACGGCGGCAGGATCTCGCTCGATGTCGGCGGAGAAACGATGACGCGCTCGCTGTTTCGCACCATTCGCGCCGGTGACTTAAAGGAGCCATTGCGCGTTACCAATAACGGTGAGGATCAGGTCCAGGCGGTTGTGACCGTCAGCGGCGCGCCGCTGACGCCGGAGCCGGCGATCGCGAAAGGCTTCAAAATCGAACGCCTGACGTACACGCTCGACGGCCAGCCGGTCGATGCGAAACAGGTCAAGCAGAACACCCGTCTCGCCGTCGTGTTGAAAGTCACCGAATCGCAACCGCAATTCGGCCGCGTGATCGTTGCCGATTATCTGCCGGCGGGCTTCGAGATCGATAACCCGCACCTCGTTTCCTCCGGCGACACTGGAACGCTGTCCTGGATCACCGATGCAGTCGAGCCGGTCAACGCCGAGTTCCGCGACGATCGCTTCACCGCAGCGTTCCAACGCAAAAAGGACAACTCGCCGGTGTTCACGGTCGCCTACGTCGTCCGTGCAGTGGCGCCGGGCAAATACGTCAGGCCACAGGCAAGCGTTGAGGATATGTATCGCCCCGAGCGTTACGGCCGGACGGGAACGGAAAACGTCGAAGTTACGGCGAGTAAATGACACGCCCTCGTCATTGCGAGCGAAGCGAAGCAATCCAGTTCGGCGTCGCGATTCTGGATTGCTTCGTGGCTCCGCTCCTCGCAATGATGCGCGCCAAGATGCGCGTGGCGACACTTGCCGCATCGTTGACCTCGCGTTGCGGTCTATCGGCGCGGGTTGGTGGGTGGCGTCCCTAGGTCCAGCGCCGCTCGGCAAGGAGCTTTTGTTTTCGACGCGGGTCGTCGATCGCGACGGCCGGCTGTTGCGGGCTTACGCCACCAGCGAAGGCCGCTGGCGCCTGCCGGCGACGGTCGCCGATGTCGATCCGCGCTTTTTTAATCTGCTGTTTGCCTTCGAAGACAAACGGTTTCGCGCGCATCATGGCGTCGATCCGCTGGCGCTCGGGCGCGCTGCGCTACAACTTGCCACAAGCGGCCACATTCGTTCGGGCGCGTCGACCCTGACCATGCAGGTCGCGCGGTTGCTTGAGCCGCGGAACGGCCGAAGCGTTGTTGCGAAGCTGCGCCAGATCGTACGCGCGATTGAGCTGGAGCGCGCGCTAACGAAGGACGAGGTGCTCGCGCTCTATCTCGACCTGGCGCCATATGGCGGCAACATCGAAGGCATTCGCGCCGCATCTCTGGTTTACTTCGGCAAAGAGCCGCGCCGGCTGACGCTCGGCCAAGCGGCGTTGCTCGTGGCACTGCCGCAATCGCCTGAAGCCAGAAGGCCTGACCGATCTGTTGAGGCAGCCCGCAAGGCGCGAAACCGCGTGCTCGATCACTTCGCGGCGCTAGGCACCGTGCCGATGGACGAGATCATGCTCGCCAAGGCGGAGCCGGTCCCGGCGGGCCGCCGGCCCATGCCGATGCTGGCGCCGCACGCCGCCGACCGTGCGGTTGCCGCAAGTTCGCCTGGGAGCGAGACACGCCTGACCATCGATGCCGATCTGCAGCGCAATCTTGAAGAGCTTGCGCGCGAACGTCTTCGCACATTGGCGCAGACCCTCGGCCCCGAAGTTTCGCTCGGCATAATCGTCGTCGACAATGCGACCGGCGAGGTGCGTGCGCGCGTTGGCTCGCCGGATTATTTCGACGAGCGCCGCGCTGGCCAGGTTGATATGACACAGGCGCTGCGCTCACCAGGATCGACCTTGAAACCCTTCATCTACGGACTCGGCTTCGAGGACGGCTTTATTCACCCCGAGACGCTGATCGAAGATCGTCCGGCGCGATACGGCGGTTACGCGCCGAAGAATTTCGATCTCACCTTCCAAGGCACGGTGACAGTCCGCAGGGCGTTGCAACTGTCGTTAAATCTTCCGGCGCTCGCCGTGCTCGATCAGGTCGGCCCCAGCCGGCTGACCACACGGCTTGCACAAGCTGGTGCCACGCTGGTGCTGCCTGACAGCGAGCCGCCCGGACTTGCGATCGGTCTCGGCGGCGTCGGCATCAAGCTTGCCGATCTGGCAATGCTGTATGCCGGCATCGCCCGCCAAGGCACCGCGCTGCCGCTTCGTGAGCGTGTTACGTCGACGCCCTCCGGCGAAAGAGCAGGGGAGGCCACGCGGCTCATGGGGCCGGTGGCAGCGTGGTACGTCAGCAATATCCTTGCCGGAACGCCGCCACCTGAAAACGGCGTCCCGGGCCGGATCGCATTCAAAACCGGCACCAGTTACGGCTACCGCGATGCCTGGTCGGTCGGCTTCGACGGCAAGCATACGATCGGCGTCTGGGTCGGTCGTCCGGATGGCGCGCCGGTGCCGCGTCTGGTCGGGCGAAATGCAGCGGCGCCGATTCTATTCGACGCCTTTGCTCGTTTGGAGACGGCGCCGGTGCCGTTGCCACGCGCGCCGGCCGGCGTCGTTATGACCACGACAGCGAAGCTGCCGCCACCGCTCAAGCATTTTGCGCGCGGCGATCATATGGGCGAGGCGGCGCTGGACCGGTTACATATCCTGTTCCCGCCCGACGGCGCGCGGCTCGAGTTGATCTCGGCTGACGATAAGCCGGCCCAGGTACCCCTCAAAGTCACCGGCGCGGTTGCGCCGTTGACGGTTCTCGTTGACGGCGTTCCAGCTCGGGCGCAACCGCGGGGAACGCTGTTCTTCCAGCCCAACGGCCCGGGATTTGCGCGCGTGACGGTGGTTGACGGCTCGGGAGCAACCGACAGCGTCGTCGTACGACTTGACGACCGCGAGCCGGCGACGATCCCGGCGCTACGCACAGATTGCCCGTTGACGCCCTGCGGCCATCCTTGAAACGTCCTTCCCCCGCGCGAACGCATTCACTATGGTCGGCGCCCATTTCGCGCCGGGAGAAGCATGAGCAGGAGCAATAGCACAGCGCCGCGCACTTTTGGGCCGACTATTGTCGTTGGCGGGCTGTTCGCCGGCGTTGCGCGGATCGGTATCAATCTCTGGCAATCGATCCTCGTTCTCGGCCGCGCGCCGCGCGCTCAGCCGCCGCGGATCGGCGTCGGTGCCATCGTCGCTGTTTTTGTTACCGTTGCCGCCATCGTTGCTTCGATGTTTCTCCTTGAGCCCGCTGCCAGCGATTGGGCGCGGCATTTGCCGACGTGGGTCACGGAGCCCGCGGATGAAATCACCAATTTCGGCTTGTCCGGCCGCTTCCTCTATCCGCTCGGCTTTATCATCTTGTTTCTCTCGGCGCTCATCGGGCCGTGGCTGCCGCGAATAACGCAGGGTGTGTTGATGACGCTCGTGGCCCGCTTCGGCTTTCTGTTCATCGCGATTGGGCTGCCGAGCCTGTTCGACACCATCGTCAAGCGCCTGATCGGCCGGGCGCGCCCGTATATCGGCCCGCGCGACAATCCTTTCGCTTACAAGCCGTTTGTGTGGTCGCCCGAATACGCCAGCATGCCGTCGGGGCACGCGACGACGGCGGCGGCCGCCGCGATTGCGATCGGCGCTCTTTGGCCTCGCTCGCGCGTCGTGATGTGGGCGTATGCGCTGATCATCATGTTCAGCCGGGTGGTCATCAACGTCCACCATCCGAGCGACGTGATCGCCGGTGCACTGGTGGGCGTGGTTGGCGCGCTTATGGTGCGGCGGTGGTTTGCGGCGCGCGGTCTGGTATTTTTCGCCGATGATTTGCGGCCCTATCCGGGGCCTTCACGGCGCAGGCTGACGGCGACGGCCCGCCAGATCGTCAGCGGGATGACGGCGCCCGCGGCGTAACCCTTTAGGCCTGCGCCGCGACGGCAAGCGCCGCAAAACCTCGTTCAAGATCGGCGAGCAGGTCCTCGACGGCTTCAAGCCCGATGTGAAAGCGGATCGTCGGACCGCCCGGGCGCCCAGCGCGTCGCCGTGCGCAGCGCCGTGCAATCGAACGGAATGGCGAGGCTTTCGAAGCCGCCCCAGGATGCGCCGATGCCGAACAGATCGAGCGTGTCGAGAAATGCATAGACCGCCTTCTGCGGCACCGGCTTGAGCACGACGCTGAACAATCCGCAGGCTCCAGTGAAATCGCGCTTCCACAGTGCATGACCCGGATGGCTCGCCATGGCGGGATGCAACAGCCGCAATATCTCGGGCCGTTGCTCAAGCCAGCGCGCTACCGCAAGTCCGGAGCGGTGGTGGCGATCCAGCCGCACCGCCAATGTGCGCAGGCCCCGCAGCCCGAGGTAGACGTCGTCGGGGCCGACGCACAATCCGCTCAGCCGCACGTTGTTCTTGAGGTCCGCGACGGCGCCGCTGTTGGCCGAGACCGTTCCGATCATCACGTCGGCGTGGCCGCCGATATATTTGGTGCCGGCCTGAATCGAGAGATCGACGCCGAAATCAAGCGCGCGATAGTAGAGCGGGCTCGCCCAGGTATTGTCCATCAGCACGGTCGCGCCCTTGGCATGTGCCGCCGCTGCAATGGCGGTAACGTCCTGCATCTCGAAACTCAGCGAGCCCGGTGACTCGAGAAACACGGCGCGGGTGTTCTCTTGCATCAGAGCTGAAATTGCGGCGCCGACCAGCGGATCGAAATAAGTAGTGGTGACCCCGTACCGCGTCAGGATCTGGTCACAATATGCCCGCGTCGGTCCATAGACGCTGTCGGTCACAAGGATATGGTCGCCGGCGCGCACCACCGACAGCAATGCCGTCGAAATTGCGGCAAGGCCGGATGGCAGCAGCGCCACGCCCGCGCATTGCGGCCCTTCGAGTTCCTGCAGCGCAAGCTCGAGCGCTTCCGTGGTCGGCGTGCCGCGACGCCCGTACTGGTAGCGCGCGCGGTGGGCGAGGAAATCCTCGGCGCTGGGATAGAGCACGGTCGAGGCATGATACACTGGCGGGTTGACGAAGCCGTAATACGAAGCGGGATCGCGGCCGGCGTTGATCACCTGCGTATCCTGGTGCCGGGCCGGGGCGGGGCCGCCCTTCTTTCCCTCTTTCATCGCCGTCATCTCTCGTGTATCTCGCGGTACGCTACCGTGTCCGCTTACCATTAATTGTGCCATTACTTCGGCATCATTCGTCGTCGTCAACCCTTGACCTTACGGAGCTATCGTCCTCAGATGCCCGCCGGCAGGGGGCTCCGTGAAAGCGCCGGAGATCGTTCTTCGCGCCGCTGCCATCCTGAAAGGCTGATCATGAACCGCCTCGTTACGGCAATTGCTTTGGCAACTCTGCTGGCATTCGGGACACAAGCGGCCAGCGCGCAGACGCTGGCGGCGATCAAGGATCGCGGCGAGTTGATCTGCGGCGCCAACGGTACACTTGCGGGCTTTGGCCTGCCCGACCCGCAGGGCAACTGGACCGGGTTCGACGTCGATTTCTGCCGGGCCATTGCGGCGGCGATTTTCAATGATCCGACCAAGGTCAAGTTTGTGCCGTTGACGTCGAAGGACCGCTTCACGGCGCTGCAATCGGGCGAGATCGACGTTCTGTCCCGCAACACCACCTGGACGTTATCGCGCGATACTTCGCTTGGGCTGGAATTCCCTGCCGTCACTTTTTTCGACGGCCAAGGCTTCATGGTGCACAAGGCGCTCAAGGTCAGCTCAGCATTGGAGCTTAGCGACGCCGCTGTCTGCGTGCAGCAAGGCACAACGACCGAGCTTAATCTCGGGGACTATTTCCGGTCCAATCATATGGGGCTCAAGACCGTGACGTTCGTAACGGCCGAAGAGGCGGTCAAAGCTTATGAATCCGGCCGCTGCGATTCATATACGACCGATTCGTCGGGCCTCTATGGCGAACGCTTGCGGCTTGCCGAGCCGGGTCAGCACATCGTGTTGCCCGAGATTATTTCCAAGGAGCCGCTCAGTCCGGCGGTGCGCCAAGGCGACAATCAGTGGAGCGACATCGTGCGCTGGACGCATTTTGTCATGCTCGATGCCGAGGAGCTTGGCATAAACAAGAGCAACGTGGATCAAAAGCTGAAATCCGACGATCCGGAGACGCGGCGCCTCCTGGGCGTCGAGGGACAATACGGCGAAGGTCTTGGCCTGACCAACGATTGGGCCTATCGCATCATCAAACACGTCGGCAATTACGGCGAGACATTTGAGCGAAACGTGGGCCAAGGCTCGCCGCTGAAAATCGTACGCGGCCTCAACGCGCTGTGGACCAAGGGCGGCCTCCAGTACGGGCTGCCGGTCCGCTGACCGGCCGCAAGTTGCCAGTTCGCGTCGTGCCGGACGATGGCAGAGAACGCCCAGGGTTTGCTGCAGGAAGTCGTCTCGCATAAAGACCGGCCGCGCTTGCCGCGCCGCTTGGGCGCCATCGCACTTCAAGTCGCGATTGTTGCAGTCATAGGCGCACTTGTCGGCGGCGCGGCCTATAACGTGGCGCAGAATCTTGCCCGCGCCCACATCGCCTCAGGCTTCGGCTTCTGGAACAATACCGCCGGGTTCGACATCAGCCAGACGCTGATCGATTATTCGGCAAGCACATCGACGTTTGGCCGTGCCTTTTGGGTCGGCCTGCTCAACACGCTGCTCGTTGCCGCGATCGGCATTGTGCTGGCGACGGTGCTCGGCTTCATCATCGGCATCGCGCGGCTTTCGCACAATTGGCTCGTCGCGCGGCTTGCCGGCGGGTATGTCGAGCTGATCCGCAACGTGCCGCTCCTGTTGCAACTGTTCTTTTGGTACAACGCCGTGCTCAGGTCGCTGCCGCAATTGCGCGGCAGCGTGGCGTTTCCTGGTGGCGCCATTCTCAATAACCGCGGCCTGTTTTTGCCGCGGCCGGAATTCGGCGCGCATTTCAT
Organism: uncultured Alphaproteobacteria bacterium; assembly: GCA_963826945.1. Taxonomy (GTDB): domain Bacteria; phylum Pseudomonadota; class Alphaproteobacteria; order Rhizobiales; family Xanthobacteraceae; genus BOG-931. Next base: position 206,338 of record CAWGYY010000008.1, read on the forward strand.
CGCGGTTCTCATAGCGCTGGTCGTTGGCATAGCCGCCACGATCGTGTTGAAAATCTTGGCGCGCCGGCACCTCGATCGCACCGGCGTCGAGTTGCCAATTCTGTGGCCTGCGCTCGCACTCATTGTCGGGCTGCCGCTCGCGGCGTTTGCGCTGGCAGGATTTCCGCTGACCTTCAGCGTTCCGCAAATGGGCCGCTTTAACGTCAGTGGCGGCGTGGAGATTTTACCGGAATTCGCCGCGCTCGTTGTTGCGTTGACGATCTACACCGCTGCTTTCATTGCCGAGGTCGTGCGCGCCGGTGTGCTTGCCGTGCATTCCGGCCAGATCGAGGCCGCGCAAGCGCTCGGCCTGCGCCCAACGGCGACGCTCCGTCTCGTTGTGGTACCGCAGGCGATGCGCGTCATCATTCCGCCGCTGACCAGTCAATACCTCAACCTTATCAAGAACTCGTCGTTGGCCGTGGCGATCGGCTACCCCGATCTCGTCCAGGTATTCGCCGGCAGCGTGCTCAACATCACCGGGCAGGCGGTTGAGGTAATCGCCATCACCATGGCGGTTTATCTCGCGCTGAGTTTGCTCACCTCGTTCCTGATGAACCTTTATGCGCGTTCGGTCGCGATTGTGGAGCGCTGACCCGGATGAGCGCCATCAGTGACGAGCAGCCCTCTTATCTGCGTCTGCTTCCGGCTGAAGTGCTGCCGCCGCCGATTGTGCGCGCCGGGATACTCGGCTGGCTGCGGGCCAATTTGTTTTCCAGCCCGATTAATATCGCGCTCACGCTGATTTGCGTCCTGTTCATTGTCTGGGCGGTGCCGCCGCTGGTGCGGTTTTTTCTGATTGACGCAGTGTGGTCCGGTGCCGATCGCGAGGCCTGTCTGGCTTCGCCGGCATTGCCCAATCCGGGCGCCTGCTGGGCGTTCGTGCGCGTATGGTTTTCTTACTTTGTCTACGGCTTTTATCCCGTCAATGAGCGGTGGCGGGTCGATGTTTTCTTTCTCGCTTTGGCTTTCGGCATTGTGTGGCTGTCGCGGCTATCGGCGCCGCGGCGCGACCTTGGCGCCCTCTATTTCTTTATCGCACTGCCGCTGCTGTCGTTTCTGTTGCTGCACGGCGCCCCGATCTTCGGTCTTGCGGTTGTTCCGACCTCGTCCTGGGGCGGTATTCTGGTGACCGTAGTGGTGGCCGTGATCGGCATGGTGTTCTCGCTGCCGCTTGGCGTGCTCCTGGCATTGGCGCGACGCTCCGACCTTCCCGCCGTCAAATGGGCCTCGGTGGCGTTCATCGAATTCGTTCGCGGCGTGCCGCTCATCACCGTGCTGTTCATGGCAAGCGTGATGCTGCCGCTGTTTGTTCCCGAACGGCTGTCACCCGATAAGCTCGTTCGCGCGCTGATCGGCGTTGCACTTTTTGCGTCCGCGTACATGGCCGAGGTGGTGCGCGGCGGTCTCGTTGCCATCCCGCGCGGACAATACGAGGCGGCGCGGGTTCTCGGCCTTACCTACTGGCGCATGATGGGTTTGATCATTCTCCCGCAGGCGCTGCGCGTCACCTTGCCGAACATCGTCAATACCTTCATCGGGCTGTTCAAGGACACGACGCTGGTTTTTGTCGTCGGCATCTTCGATTTTCTGCGTACTATCGAAGCGGCGCGTGCCGACCCGAAATGGGCGGCGCCGAACATCGCCATCAGCGGCTATGCCTTGGCCGCGCTCTTCTACTTTGTCTGCTGCTATGGCATGTCGCGCTATGCGCGCGGCGTGGAAATGCGCTTGACGCGGTCGTCGCGCCGTTAAGGGATTTGCATGCAACAGCCGGAGGGTCAATCGAGTCCAGCGCAGCCTCCGACCGACGTGGCGGTCGAGGTGGTCGGCCTGCACAAATGGTACGGCGACTTCCACGTGCTGCGCGATATTAATCTGAAGGTCGCCCGCGGCGAACGCATTGTCATTTGCGGTCCGTCCGGCGGCGGCAAGTCGACGCTGTTGCGCTGCGTCAATCGGCTGGAGGATTGGCAGCGTGGCCGCATCATCGTCGACGGCATCGAATTGACCGAAGATCCCAAGCGCATCCTCGCGGTGCGCCGCGATGTCGGCATGGTGTTTCAGCAGTTCAACCTGTTTCCGCATCTCACGGTGCTGGAGAACTGCACGCTGGCCCCGATCTGGGTGCGGCACATGCCCAAGCGCGACGCCGAGGTCGTTGGCGATGAATTATCTTGCGCGCGTAAAGATACCGGAACAGGCCGACAAATATCCCGCGCGTTTGTCGGGCGGCCAACAGCAGCGTGTAGCGATCGCGCGGGCGCTGTGCATGAATCCGAACATCATGCTGTTCGACGAGCCCACTTCGGCGCTCGATCCGGAGATGGTCAAGGAGGTGCTCGACACCATGGTGGAGCTGGCGAGCGACGGCATCACCATGCTGGTGGTTTCACATGAGATGGGTTTCGCGCGGCAGGTCGCCGACCGCGTTATTTTCATGGACGACGGCCAGATCGTCGAAATCAACGCGCCGGGTGAATTTTTTGATCGCCCGCAGCACGAACGCGCGCGAGCATTTTTGAAACAAATTTTGCACTGAAGTTCAAGATCGGTTCGAAATTGAACGGCGGTTCATGTTCGCGGTCGAAATGTGCTCGCGGCCGAGCAACCTGACAAAAGTTTAACTTGTATCGCGCACGCTGCAGACTTCTACTCCGGGCTACTTTGAAGTTCTTTTTTGGAGGAGAACATGTTGAAGCCAGTGGTCGTCGCGGCAGCAGCGCTTGCCATCGCCGGCTCTTCGATCGTTTATGCGCAACAGCGTTTTAACGGACCGGGCGGTGACGGCCAAGTCGCGCCGCGTTCCGAGCAGCACTACCGGCCGAGCGCCCAAGATATGGCGGCCTTCACCGATGCACGGATTGCCGCACTTAGGGCCGGTCTCCAGCTCACGCCGGATCAGGCGAAGAACTGGCCGCCGTTCGAACAGGCTTTGCGCGACATGGCAAAACTGCGCATCGAACGCATGCAGGCTCACCACGCGGGCAACCAACAGGATCAGGCTGCGACCACGCCGTTCGACCGGCTCGCACGGCACGCCGACGCCATGGCCAAGACCGGCGCTGCGCTCAAGCAGATCGCCGACACCGGCATGCCTCTGTATCAGAGCCTCGACGATGCCCAGAAGCGCCGGTTCAGCAATCCTGGCTCACATGTTGCGGCCGCATCATCACATGCACGCCAGCAACGAGGGTTACGGACACGGCTGGCGCCAAAGATTTGGTTATGGACAGGATGGCAACCAAAACGGCAATTGGCAGCGTTTTCAGAACCGCCGTTTCGGCCAGGACGATCGCGCCCCGGGCATTCAGATGCAAAACTACATCGAGAACGAGGATCAGGGCTCCCAGCTTTAAGTCGTTTGCGTCATTGCGCCGGCGCCGGCTGAATTTCCCTCCCGCAGCGGGCGCCAAAGTGGAGGCCGCAGGATCAATGCCTGCGGCTTTCGCTTTTCTTGCGGCGGCGGATTATCGCGTGAGCGGTCCGTCGGCCTTCTTCCAGGCGCTGATACCGCCCTCGATGTGACAGGCAGACGTGAGGCCGGCGTCTTGCGCGGCCTGCACCGCCATGGCGGAGCGTTCGCCGAACGCGCAGTAGAAGACAACGCGCTTGCCGGTCGCCGTGGCCAGTTCGTGCAGCATGCCGCCGGCGCGGACATTGTCCTGCAAGTCGGCATAGGCCGTATGCAGGGATCCCGGAATGACGCCGTGCTTCTCGCGTTCACCTTGCTCGCGCAGGTCGATCATGGCCACGCCGGGGCGTCCGCACAAGGCGATGGCTTCGGCCGCCGATAACGCCCAGCCTTTGCGCGCGATCTCTTCCTGGCGCAGGCCGACGTGCATGTTGGCGGGGACTGCCACGTCCATCATCTTTGGATTGGGCAGGTTCAGATTGTTCATCAGATCGACGTATTCGTCGATCGATTTGACCTTGAGCCGCGGATTGAAGAACTTTTCCTCGCCGATGGTGGATACGGTTTCGCCTTTGTAGTCGTGCGCCGGATAGACCAGCGTGTCGTCGGGCAGCTTCATCAGCTTGTTGAAGATGGAATCGTATTGCGCGCGCGGGTCGCCGTTCTGGAAGTCGGTGCGGCCGGTGCCGCGGATCAGAAGCGTATCGCCGGTGAAGACGCGGTCGGCCAGCCGGAACGAGTAGGAATCGTCGGTGTGTCCGGGCGTGTACAGCACATCGAGGCTGACGCCTTCAATGGCGATGCGGTCGCCTTCCGCTACGCGCATGGAAACGACATCCGCCTGGCTTTGTTCACCCATCACGGTGATGCAATGAGTGCGATCGCGCAGCGCGCCCAGCCCAGTCACGTGGTCGGCGTGCAGATGGGTGTCCACCGCCTTGACGAGTTTGAGGTCAAGCTCGCGCACCAGCTGCAAATAACGATCGACCCGCTCCAGCACCGGATCAATGATCAGCGCCTCGCCGCCGGGACGGCTGGCAAGGAGATAGGTGTAGGTTCCCGACGTGCTGTCGAAGAGCTGGCGGAAGATCATGGGCGCCTCCCCGGTGCCTGTTCAGGCCAAAGCGCTTATGGCGCGGCTGCGGCGGCGGCGCAGCCTTCGGGCTTGAAGTATCTCTCCCGCGACGGCGGAAATTTGGCAAGCGCGGCCGCCGGCCGGATCGGCCGCCGGATGAGTTCGCCGGCGCAATTGGGACAGCGTCCTTTGAGCACGCCTTCCGCACACCCTTTGCAAAACGTGCATTCGAACGAACAAATCATGGCGTCGCGCGAATCCGGCGGTAAATCGGCGTCGCAGCATTCGCAGTTGGGTTTGAGCAAAAGCATGCGTGGCTCCGCTTTGATCGAGGTCACAGCCTCACGATTCTGATTAAGTCTATCCGGATTTCTGCGGGGGCGAAACGCATCCGGGCGCGGCCTAACCTTGCCGGTTCGCCCGCACCGCCAAATATCGACTTCTATCGCGCGGAAACGAGCAGTTCTTCGTCGAACAACGGCCGCTCCCCGCGCTCGTGCGCGAGCAGCCATCGCTTGCGATGCAGTCCGCCGCCGTAGCCGGTCAGCGAGGCATTGGCGCCAATCACGCGGTGGCACGGAACGACGATGGCAATCGGATTGGCGCCGTTTGCGAGGCCGACCGCGCGGACTGCTTTGGGATGCCCGATTTGGTCGGCGAGAGCACCGTAGCTGACCGTGCGGCCGGCGGGAATCGTGCGCAATGCCGACCAGACGGCACGCTGAAAAGCCGTGCCGTTTGTTTCAGTCGGCAAGTCGTCGACCGCGTCAAGATCGCCTTCAAAATACGCCCGCAGCGCCCGCGCAGCCGTTGACGGTCGCGAGGGTTCGCGTAGCTCGATTGATCCGACGCCATAGTGGCGTTGCAGCAGTTTCTGCATGCGCGGCTCGTGATCGTTCCAATCGGCCGCGCGCAAGCGCCGCTCGCTGTCGGTGACGATGCGCATCCGGCCGGTGGGTGTCTCAATGTGTTCGATGAAGAAGGTCTGCATGCTCAACGGTGCCGCTCCGATCGATAGGAACCCTACGCGAACACAGTTCCGGTGCTAGCGGTTTTCGGACCTGTTCATCGGTTCTGGATGACCATGTCCGAAAACCGCTAGACCGAAATAGGTTCCGCGGCCCAATGTGTCACAATGGATCTCGACCACGACGCCTGCATGGATCTCGACCACGACGCCTGCTATCGCGCGATTTGCCAGCGGGACGCCCGTTTCGACGGACGCTTCTTCGCCGGCGTTAAAACCACCGGAATCTACTGCCGTCCGGTTTGCCCGGCGCGGACGCCGCTTTCAAAAAACGTGATCTTCCTTCCGACTGCGGCGGCGGCCCAAGAAGCGGGCTACCGGCCTTGCCTCCGCTGCCGTCCCGAGACCGCTCCGGATATGGGCGCGTGGCGCGGCACGTCGAATACGGTGTCGCGCGCGCTGACACTGATCGAACATGGCGCTTTGGATGAGGATGACGTCGATGGCCTGGCCGGACGGCTCGGTTTGGGTGAGCGACAACTTCGGCGGCTGTTTCGTCAGCATCTCGGCGCGTCGCCGATAACCGTCGCCCAGACTCGCCGGATTTTGCTCGCCAAGCAGCTCATTCATGAAACTCAGTTGCCGATGGCGGAAATCGCATTTGCGTCCGGCTTCGGCAGTGTGCGCCGCTTCAACGAAGCTTTTCAGACGCTGTTCAGTCGTCCGCCCGGCGAGTTGCGGCGCTCGAGCAAGTCGGACGTGGTGTCAGGACCAGCAGGCGAAATCGTCCTGTTGCTTCGCTATCATCCGCCTTACGACTGGTCCGCCACATTGGAATTCCTGCGGCAGCGTGCAATCGCCGGTGTCGAATTTGTTACCGCCAACCGATATGCCCGATCAGTGAAGCTGGATGGCGTGCAAGGCACAGTCGCGGTCGAACCCGCCGATGGCAATGCGCTGCGCGCGACCGTGCGCTTTCCAAAGCTGTCAGCCTTGCCGGCGATCATCGCGCGACTGCGGCGCGTGTTCGATCTGGCGGCAGATCCGCTCGCCATCGCCGCGCACCTTACGCGAGATCCGACTTTGTCACCTTTAGTCAAAGCGCGGCCGGGGCTTCGCGTTCCCGGCGCGTGGGACGGGTTCGAGTTGGCGATCCGCGCCGTGTTGGGCCAACAGATCACTGTGGCTGCTGCCGCCAGGTTGGCCGGCCGTTTGGTTGCGGCGCATGGCGAGCGATTGCAAACCGCGGATGAAAATCTGACGCACGTATTTCCTGAACCTAAGTCTTTGGCGAGGGGGGATTTATCGAGTCTCGGGATGCCGCGCAGCCGCGCGGCGGCGCTGTCGGCGATTGCCGCCGCCGCGATCGCTGACCATCAATTGTTCGAAGCAAATTGCGGGCTTGACGATGCGGTCAGGCGACTGCGTGCGATTCACGGTGTCGGTGAATGGACTGCACAGTACATCGCGCTGCGCCAATTGCGCGAGCCGGACGCGTTTCCCGCCGCGGACCTCGGCCTGATGCGTGCCATCGCCAATCGGGAAGGGCGGCGGCATTCGTCCTCCGAGTTGCTGGCGCGAGCCGATGCGTGGCGGCCCTGGCGCGCCTACGCCGCGCAACATTTGTGGGCTTCAGCTTAGCTCTTCGGTACTGCCTTTGTGCTAGCTGCGCTCGACCGGCACATCGGGGCGCGAGCCCCATTCCGCCCATGAACCGTCGTAGAGGCCCTGCGGCGCTTTGCCGATGGATTCCAGCGCGAGCGTAAGAATCGCGGCGGTCAGGCCGGAGCCGCACGTGGTGATGATCGGCTTTTCGAGATCGACTCCGGCGTTCTTAAACGCGGCCTCAATGCGCGCGCGCGACACCAGTTGACCGTTTTCCAGCAACTGGCTGTATGGCACGTTGAATGAGCGCGGCATGTGGCCTGGGCGCAAGCCGGGACGCGGTTCAGGCTCTTTGCCGGCGAAGCGTCCGGCGGAGCGCGCGTCAACAATTTGCGCGCTGTCGTCGGTGAGCGCCATGCGCACGTCTGAAATTGTCGCCACGGCGCCGACATTCATCTCCGCGTTGAATTTTCTTGCGGGCCGGTTGGCGTCACCTTTCTCCAGCGGACGGCCTTCGGCTTTCCACTTCGGCAAGCCGCCATCGAGAACGAAGACCTTCTTGGCGCCGAAAATCCGGAACGTCCACCACACGCGTGGCGCCGAGTAGACGCCGAGGCCATCGCGGACGTTATCGTAGACCACAACCGTGTCGCCGTCGCCGATGCCTAGCGCGCCGACCGCTTTGCCGAAATGCGCCGGGCCGGGCAGCATATGCGGCAGGTCGGTGGAATCGTCAGCGATCTTATCGATGTCGAAAAAGACGGCCCCCGGAATATGGCCGTCGCGATATTCGGCGTGGGCGTCGCGTGGTTGCGTCGGCAAGTAATAGGAGCTGTCGACGACGATCACGTTGCGGTCATGCAAGTGTTCGGCGAGCCAATCGGTCGAAACCAGCCAGCGGCTTTTGGGCGAAGGGGTGGAATTATCCTCGGGTCTCAGCATGGCGGTCATCTCGTGACAACGCGAGCGCGCTCGCAATGTTCACGCGTAAGGAACCTTGATTTGCGAGTGGCGTTCGAGCCAGGCCGGAACCGGCAGGTGTTTTTCGCGCAGAAACTGCGGATTGAACAGCTTCGATTGGTAACGGGTGCCGTAGTCGGCAAGGATGGTCACAATGATGTGCCCGGGTCCAAGCTCTTTCGCCAGGCGAACGGCTCCGGCGACGTTGATGCCGGATGAGCCGCCAAGGCAGAGGCCTTCGTGTTCAAGCAGATCAAAGATGATCGGCACCGCCTCCGCATCCGGGATCTGATAGGCAGTATCGATCGGCGCGCCCTCAAGGTTTTTGGTGATGCGGCCTTGGCCGATGCCCTCGGTGATGGAAGAGCCTTCCGATTTCAGCGTGCCGGTCGTGTAATAGCTGTAGAGCGCAGCGCCCATCGGATCGGCGAGCGCAATCCGCACCGCCTTGTTGAATGACTTGAGCGCGATGCCGATGCCCGCAAGCGTACCGCCGGTCCCAACGGCGCAGGTGAAACCATCGACTTTGCCGTCGGTCTGCCGCCAGATTTCCGGCCCGGTCGTTTCGACGTGTCCCTGGCGATTGGCGACGTTGTCGAACTGGTTCGCCCAGATCGCTCCATTCTTTTCGGTCTTGGCCAATTGCTCGGCCAGCCGTCCTGACACCTTCACGTAGTTATTGGGATTGGAATAGGGCACGGCCGGCACCTCGACCAGCTCTGCCCCGCATAAACGCAGCGTGTCCTTCTTCTCCTGGCTCTGGGTCTCCGGAATGACAATCACCGAGCGATAGCCCATGGCATTGCCGACCAGCGCGAGTCCGATTCCGGTGTTGCCGGCGGTCCCCTCCACGATCACGCCGCCGGGCTTGAGCTCGCCCTTTTTCACCGCGTCTTCGATGATGAACAAAGCAGCGCGATCCTTGACCGACTGTCCGGGATTCATGAACTCGGCCTTGCCCAGAATGGTGCAGCCAGTCGCCGCGGACACGCGTTCGAGTTTGATCAACGGCGTGTTGCCGATCGCCTCTGTGATTCCGTTGCTGAACTGCATCGGCGCAAAATCCCGGAGGGCCGGGACACTAGAGGACTAAGTCACTGGGAACAAGGGTAGATCAATTGGCGCGAAAGTTCGAAACAATACCGAAACCATAGCGGCGCATGCCCCGGGCCGGCATACGGCCATTCACCGATTGTTTTCCGCGCTGCCGTAATCCCGACCGCGAAGGGGCTTCCAGCAATCGCACGCTTGCAGCCGGCCGTTCTGGTGGAGCGCGATGAATCTCGACGTCAATACGCTGTTCCTCGTGACCATCTATGTGGAAGCGATCCTCGGGTTGCTGCTGCTGTTCGTCTGGGCTCAGAATACGGCAATCAGTGCTGTGGCGTGGTGGGGGTTCGCGCACCTGTTGCGGGCGGCTTCGGTGATGCTGTTCGGCCTCTACGGCTCGATATCGGATTTGATATCGATCGATTTCGCCAACGCTCTGCTGCTCACTTCCTTTGCCCTGACGTGGACCGGCGCGCGCGTCTTCGACCATCAGCGGCCACAGCCGATCCTGTTGTTTGGCGGCGCCGCCGTTTGGCTCATTGCCTGCCGTATCCCTGGCTTCGCTCAGGCCTACGACGTGCGCGTGCTTATGGCCTCGGCCATCATCACCACTTACACCTGGGCGACGGCGTACGAATTCTGGCGCGGGCGCAACGAACCCCTGGTGTCGCGCTGGCCCGCAATCTTCATGTTGTTCGCCCACGGCGCGCTTTATTTGTTGCGGACGCCGCTCGGCGCCATACTGCCGTGGTCGCCCACCGGCAATCAGGTGTTCGCCAGCGTCTGGCTGACGGTGTTCAGCTTCGAGGCGCTGCTTTTCACCATCTCGATCGCCTTCATCCTTCTGGCGATGGCAAAGGAGCGCATCGAGTACCGCCACAAGACTGCGTCGCTGATCGATCCGCTCACCGGGGTCGCCAACCGCCGCGCTTTCCTGCAGGACGGCGAAGCCCTGCTCAAGCGGCAGGCAACTGATCCGCGTCCGATTGCCGTGATGCTCCTCGACCTCGATCACTTCAAATCGGTCAATGATCGTTTCGGTCATGCTATTGGCGATCGCGTGCTGGAGATTTTTGCCGATGTCGCGGGCAGTTCGATGCGCCACGTCGATCTGTTCGGCCGCCTCGGTGGCGAGGAGTTCGCGGCGTTGTTACGCGACACAACGCATGAGCGCGCCTTGGCCGTCGCCGAGCAAATCCGCGCTGACTTCGCGGCAGCGACCCGCGACGTGCAGGGCCGGCCGGTCACCGCGACGGTGAGTATCGGCGTCGTGATCAGCCATGACGCCGTGCTCGACCTCTCGGCGTTGTTGGCTCAAGCCGACCACGCGCTTTATCGCGCCAAGGATTCGGGCCGCAATCGCGTCGAGATCGCTTCCATCGAGCTTATTCTCGACTACGCCAAGCGTGGTGCCGCCGACCTGATCGCGGCCATCAGGGTGCCGGCAGCAAAATCGCCAGCTCAAACTGCTGCTTGAACGGAACGGCCGGCTCTACCCGCCGTCTATGATCGCCGGCCCGGCCGAGGCAGTGTTCAATCCCGCCCGTGCTGCATTGCTGCCGGCAACAGGAAGCGGGTTCATCTTCGCGCTGAGCTTTGATAGAGTGACTTCATAGGGAGCCTTGCCCGCCAGGAGATCGATCATGCTGGACATCACCAAAAAACAAGACGCAGCACCTTTTGACACCGCGCGACTGGACCAGCTCATGGACGAGGCCGGGATCGACGTGCTCGTCGCCACCTCCAAGCACAACGTCCAGTACCTCCTCGGCGGCCATCGCTCGTTCTTTTTCGACAGCATGGACGCAATGGGGATCAGCCGTTATTTGCCGGTCTTCGTTTATGTGAAAGGCGCTCCGCAAAAGGCCGGTTATTTCGGCCACGGCATGGAGACTTACCAGACCCAGATAAAGCCATTCTGGGTTTCCGAGGTGAGCACCAAAAGCGGCGGCTCGGTCGACGTGATGCAAAAAGCCGCCGACTACGTGCGGAAGCTGGCAGCGAAGTCGCCGCGAATTGGCGCCGAGCTCGCTTTCCTGCCGGCCGATTCCGCGGCCGCGTTGCGCAAGGCGTTCCCCGACGCCGAGATCAAGGATGCGCTGTTCGTGCTCGAACGGCTGCGCTCACGCAAAACGCCCGAGGAATTGGAGAAGCTGCGGCTCGCATCCGAGCTCGTCATCGAACTCGATGCTTGCGGTCATCGGCAGCCACGGGGCTGGCGCCACCAAGGCGGAGTTGGCCGAAGCACTGCGACGCGAGGAAACAGCGCGTGGGCTGACCTTCGATTATTGCCTGATCGCTGCCGGTTCGAGCCTCAATCGCGCACCTTCGGATCAGCGCTGGGAGAAGGGCGATCCGCTCTCGGTGGATTCCGGCGGCAATTACCACGGCTACATCGGCGATCTCGCGCGTATGGCCATCATCGGCGAGCCCGACGCCGAACTGGTAGATTTACTGGCGGAAATCGAGGCCACCCAGCAGGCGGCATTCAAGCCGATCCGCGCCGGGGTCAACGGCGTCGAGATTTATGCGGCAGCCGAGCCGGTACTGAAGAAGTCGAAGCTGCACAATCATTACGAATTTCTCGCTCATGGTATGGGCCTCGTCAGCCACGAAGCGCCGCGGCTGACCGCCACCGGTCCGGTCCCCTACGACGCTTACGACGCGCAGCGGCCACTCGAAGCCGGCATGGTGATCTCGGTCGAAACCACCCTGCTGCATCCGCGGCGCGGCTTCATCAAACTTGAAGATACCGTTGCGGTCACGCCGACGGGTCATGAGATTTATGGCAATCGTGCGCGGGGTTGGAACCGCGCCGGCGCCTGATCTATCGGACACTTTCGAGGCAGAGCAGGTGCCCGTCCGGGTCGCGGAACAGGGCGCTTGTCGGTCCGTTCTTGCAAGTTACGGGACCGGACACGCACGCGTCGCGATTTTTCGCCGCGATTGCGTGCAGCGCTGCCTTATCGTTGACGGCGAAAACAAGTTCGGTCGCGGCGATGTCATTGACTGCGAGGGACTGGCCAGTTCGATCATACCCGCCGCGATAGCATAGCAACTCGAGGTGCGGAGTACGGTGCGGCTGCGGTGCGAGCGCCGTCACCTCAACTCGCACGTGAGGGATGTCATCGAGTTTTTCCTGTGCCGGGCCAAAATTCAGCGAGCCGCCGATGCGGTTGAGCCCGAAGCGCTCATAGAACGCGATACTGCGGCTGGTATCGGCGACTGAAATCGCAGAGTGATCGATGCCGAGGGCGACGGCGGCGCGATGGCGTTTCCAATGCGTCGGAGTGCTGTCCGGACTGAAGGCAAGCAATTCAAGTGGGTGACCTTCAGGGTCACGAAACTTGAATGCGGTCACCTTGCCCGAAGCGGGCGGTAGCACTTGCGGTCCGCCAATCGAGATCACGCTCCAGCCCGGTTGTGTGCGCAGCCGTTCATAAGCCGCTGCCATGTCGGCAACGACGATCGCGAAGTGCTGAAACAGCGGGCTCCAGCCGGCCACGGGTGGAAAACTGCGGCCGACGGTATCGGAAGCCAACGAGTTCGATTTCTTGTTCGCCGAGGCGCAAGGCGAGCAAACGAACCGTCGCGTCGGGTTTGCCCAATAGCTTCGCGAGGCTCGCAGCATCGGTCGCGGCCGACTTGGTGCGCGTAAAACCGAACGCGGATTCGTAGAATTCGGCCAATTGCTCCGGTTGTGCGGCGATGAGACGGATGCGGGAAAGCTTGGTTACGCCGGTCACGGGGTCTGCACGCCGCGACAATTGACGAAGATGGCGTACAGCGTGTCCGAACCGGCGATGAAGAGCCGATTTTTCACTGCGCCGCCAAAGGTCAGATTGGCGACCCGATTGGGCACGAGGATTTTGCCAAGAAGCTTACCCGCCCGATCGATGCAATGGACGCCATCGGCGGCGCTGCTCCACACATTGCCGTCTTCGTCGACGCGCATGCCGTCGCAGTAGCCCGGCTCGATCTTGTGGAAAACGTCGCCGCCGGTGAGGGTCAAACCGTCAGCGCCGACGTCGAACACGCGGATGTATTGGCGCGGATGCTCCGCGGTCTGATTGCCGGTCTCGGAGATGTAAAGCCGGCTTTCGTCAGGCGAGAAAGCGATGCCGTTCGGGCCATCGAAATCATCAGCGACAACACGGATGTCGCCGTTTTGCGGATCGAAACGGTAGACCGCCGGCGGCTGTTCCGATACCTGCCGCCCGCCTTCGTAGTCGTTCGAAATTCCATAGAGCGGATCGCTGAACCAGATAGTGCCGTCCGACTTGACCACGACATCATTCGGCGCGTTCAAGCGCTTACCGCCATGGCGATCGACTAATGTTGTGACACTCCCATCATACTCCGTGCGATAAAGGCAGCGGCCGCGATGCGAGCACGCGATTAGACGCCCGCTGCGGTCTCTGGTTTGTCCGTTGGCGTAGTTCGACGGTGCGCGATAGATCGAAACGCCTTGCCCTTCAATCCAGCGCATGGTGCGATTGTTGGGGATGTCCTGAAACAGCAGGCAGTCCGCGTCCCCCATCCACACTGGCCCCTCCAGCCAGCGGAAGCCCGACGCCAAAACTTCTAAGCTCGCATTGTCCAGGATGTAACGGCGAAAGCGGCGATCGCGGATCTCAAAGTCTTGCATGGCTTACCTGAACCGGCAGGCCTGTGCGGTCGTCGCCGGCGACTCGAGTTGCACGATCATGAGGACGGCTGGTTCACTTCCGACCGTTCCAGAAAGATGACCACGCTTACCATTCAACGGCCGGGTGTTTTTGTCCTCGCCGAACGAGATTTCGCCCGCCCCCATCTCGACGCGTTGCCCGTCCATGGATTCAACGAACCAGCGGCCGGACAACGGTACGATCCATTGCGGCTTCGGGTTTTCATGCCAATCGCCGATCCAGCCGACGGGAAGCACCGTGACGAACACATTCGCCCGATCCTCTGTCTTCGCGCCGATCCATTGCGGAGCTGCTTCGGGCTGGATTGCCGCTTTCTCGAATTCGGTCAGCGTGCAGCGCGTCTGGTGGCTGATGCCCTCGAGATCGGTCCACAGATGCCAGTAGGAGACGGCCGGTTTGCGATCAGCATTCATTGTCGGCTGCCCTCCTGCGTGAGGCTATAGGGGTTTGACGACCACATCGGGTGAGCAAAAAAATCATCGACTGCTGCTGCATTGGTCCCGAAAGTGATGAGCAGGAAGCCGGCGCCAAGGGCGAAATTCTTCAAGAAGTCCCAGAATAAAGTGCGTCCTTGGCCGTTACTCGCAGTCCAGAAATCACCGGGTTTCCAGAACTGCTTCCACAGCAAAGCAGTCGTGACGCAATATCCCGCGAGCACAAAGGCACAAGCGCGATCGGCTACGCCGGTCAGTATGCCAAGCGGCATCAACACCTCGACACAGAGCCCGGTAACGATCAATGCGACCGCGATGCGCGTATTCGGCGCCGCTTCGCGCGCCTGAGCGACCGCACCGCGGAAATCAACAATTTTGTCCAACGCGCTGAAAGGTAAAAACAATAGAACCATACCCAGTCGGATTGCGAATGTGATGACGAGGCTCAGGGTCATCAGGTGCGCCGCCACGCCGGTCAGGCGAAAATCACTTCGAGAATGCATCAGGTCTGACCAGTAGAAACGCTGAACCGGCTTCAGGGTTCAAACGTTGCTGTGTTTTTGCCGGGTTAATCCCAATGAGCAGCAGCGAGCATTACGATGTGGTCATCATCGGGTCCGGTCCTGGCGGCGGGACTATGGCATGGCGGCTGGCCAAGACCGGTAAGCGCATTCTCTTGCTCGAACGCGGCGACTACCTGCCCCGCGAGCGGGAAAACTGGGACAGCCAGGCCGTCTTCATCGACGGGCGCTATCAGGCTAGCGAGACCTGGTACGGGGCGGACGGCAGCAGCTTTCGTCCCGGCCTGCATTATTTCGTCGGCGGCAACAGCAAGGTCTATGGTGCCGTCCTTTTTCGGCTGCGCGAGCGCGACTTCGGCGAAATCAGGCACGTCGACGGTATTTCTCCGGCATGGCCGCTCAGCTACCGGGACTTTGAGCCTTACTACCAGCTCGCCGAGGAACTCTATCACGTCCACGGGCTCCGCGGCGAAGACCCGACCGAACCTCCGGCCAACAAGCCCTACGCCTATCCACCGATCTCACATGAACCGCGCATCCAGCAGCTATTCGACGGGCTCAAGCGGGAAGGGCATCTTCCATTTCATCTTCCCGTCGGCGTCCTGCTCGACGAAGTGGAGGGCAAGGTGCTGCCGCATTCCCCCTGCATTCGCTGCAATGCGTTCGACGGCTATCCTTGTTTGGTGAATGGCAAGGCCGACGCTCAAATCATTTGCGTCGATCCGGCTTTGCGCGAGCACGCGAACCTGACCCTGCTCACGAACGCCTACGTGGAGAAACTGACTACGGATTCAGGCGGCCGCCGGGTTGGCGGCGTTCAAGTGCTGCGCCAAGGCGAGCGGATCACATATTCCGGCGATCTTGTCGTCGTAGCGTGCGGGGCGCTTTCCTCCGCGTTGCTGATGCTGCGCTCGGCAAATGACGATCATCCGAACGGGCTCGCTAACGGCTCAGGCCTCGTTGGAAGAAACTACATGCGGCACAACAACGCGGTCGTTTTGGCCATTTCGCGCACGCCAAACCCGACAAAATTTCAAAAGACGCTGGGCCTGAATGATTTTTATTTTGGTTCGGAGGATTGGGAATTTCCGCTTGGCCATATCCAGATGGTCGGGAAATCCGACGGTGTGCAGATCCGCGGCGAAGGGCTGCCTGGCTTTCTGCAATGGTTTCCAGAAAAGCCGTTCGATTGGCTGGCTGAGCATTCGCTCGACTTCTGGTTGACCTCGGAAGATCTGCCGCTGCCGCAGAACCGGATCTACTACGACGGCGGCCGGGTGATCCTCGATCTGACCGAAACCAATGTGGAAGCACATCGCCGATTGCGCGAAAAACTTCGCGCTCTGTGCGACAAGCTCGAGATCCATCCGCACCTGTTTGATCGGTCGTTGTATTTCGGCCAGAACGTTCCGATCGGCGGCACCGCGCACCAAGCCGGCACCATGCGCTTCGGTTCCGATCCGACGCAGTCCGTGCTCGATCTCAATTGCAGGACGCACGAGATCGACAATCTCTACGTTGCGGATGCGAGCTTTTTCCCGTCAATCGGAGCAGTCAATCCAACGCTGACCATTATCGCCAACGCGCTACGGGTCGGCGATCATATCGCCGATCGCTTCCGTTAGAGCGGCGCCGGCAGCCAGGATCACTGGAGCGATGTCGTTGCGGTCGACGGCCTCAGCTTGCGGTGCGGGTGACGCTGTAGCCGCGGCGGCGCTCAAGCGCCGCGATGTCGCGGCGCAGTTTGCGCAAATAAACGAAGTAGGACATGCCGCCCGCCACCCAGAATACGCCAGCGGCACCAAAAGCCATCGGATCGGCGTCAGGCCAGAAGTTCTTGATCAGGGCGCAGGTCACCCCCCACGCGATGACGAGAATAAATGCGCGGCGCAGCAGATAGCCCATGATTATGGCCTCGTGAAAAAATGACGCGGCCCGATTGTGCTGCGGTATAGTTAGTAACCGGTAAATCAGAGAATTGGCCGCCATCCGCCGGCAGCGGTCCGTGAAGGGAGCTTCGATGCGTATTGTTACTCTTGAGGAGCATTTCATCGTCCCGTCGCTGGTGCGCCGGATCGACCCGGACGCGATCATCAAGCGCGGTTTCCCTCCGGGCTTCGGCGCGCCCCTCGAGAAACAGTTGGCCGATCTCGATTCGCTTCGGATCGCGGAAATGGACGAGGCCGGCATCACCGTGCAGGTGCTGTCGGCTTCCGGTGCCGGCGCCGATTTGCTCGACGGCAACGAGGGCATAGCGTTCGCGCGCGACATCAACGACGTATTGGGGAAAGCCATCGCGGCGCATCCCGATCGTCTTGCCGGCTTTGCCCATCTGCCGGTGCGCAGTCCGCAAGCCGCGGCCGACGAACTTGAGCGCAGCGTCCGTGACCTCGGCTTTTGCGGCGCGTTGATCAATGGAACGACCGAGGGACGCTTTCTCGACGATGCGCGTTTCGAGCCGATCCTGGCGCGGGCCGAGCAGCTTGACGTGCCGATCTATGTGCATCCGAATTTGCCGCCACCGTCGGTGCGTGAGGCTTATTACCAAGGCTTGCCGGGCGACACGGGCTTTCGGCTGTCGATGGCGGCGTGGGGTTGGCATTCGGAGGTTGCCATCCACGTGCTGCGGCTTGTCGTCTCCGGCGCGCTCGACCGTCATCCGCGGCTGAAGGTGATCATCGGGCATATGGGTGAAGGGCTGCCTGCGATGCTCGTGCGCGCAGACAAAGCGCTGTCGGGCGACGTCCGTCACCTCAAGCGTTCAGTAGCTCAGACGATACACGACCAAGTCTGGGTTACCAGCAGCGGACTGTTCACGTGGCCGCCGCTTGAAATCGCGCTCGCGATCTTCGGACCCGATCGCGTGCTGTTCTCGATTGATTACCCCTACAGCAGCAACCGGCAGGGCAGGGACTATCTCGATGGGCTCAAATTGCCGGCCGCCGATCTGGAAAAGTTCGCGCACGGCAATGCCGATCGGCTGCTTAAGCTGAAGCCGGGCGGCGCCAAAACTTAGCACTTTTGCGATCGTCGCCGTACGCCGATGCGGGTGACAAGGTGTTTCCCCTGCACCGCTAGGCAGCGCGGCCGCAATGGCCTATGACGCTGGGGAGACCTCCGCCGGGAGGGGCGTAGCGAGTTTACTGATGCGCATGGTTCGCGCTCTCGCGGTGCTGCCGTTTCTGGCGATGCTGGTCGGCCCGTTCTTCGTTAACCGGGTCACGCCCACCATCCTCGGCATGCCGTTTCTGCTGGCTTGGTTCGTGGCCTGGATCCTCTTACCGCAGCGACGCGACCATCGGCACGTTGTTTCCCGCACTGCCGGCAGAAATCAAGGAGCTCAATGTCGGGATCGTCGCGCTCGCTGTGAACATCGTGGTGCTGGTCGCGGTGAGTGCAGTGGGTTCGCGACAGCAAAACAAGGCGGTCTGACCCAATTCGCGGATTGACCTCAACGTTCTGACGGTAGCACGGCAGAGGGCACTTTGTGGCCCGAATCTTGATTGTCACGGATCGGGCGTATGAAACATTCGTGACCGACGAGGTTTTGGGATGGATGCGGCATCGCAAGCCGGAGCCGAACGCGAATCGAAGAGATCGGCTCTTCGCCACCCGCCTGATCATAGGTCGGACGGTAAGCACCCCCGCGCGCAATCGTTTTTGGCGCTCACCGCGCTCGGCGTCGTGTTCGGCGACATCGGAACGAGCCCGCTCTACACCTTCTCTACGGCACTTAACGCCACGGGCGAGGCGCCCGGCGCGACCCAGGTGCTCGGGGTCGTCTCCCTGACGTTCTGGGCACTGATGGTGCTGATCTCGCTGAAATACGTCACCATCGTGCTGCGTGCGGACAATGATGGCGAGGGCGGAATTCTGGCGCTCCTGTCCCTGGTCGAGCACCACGGCCAAACGGCCGAGCGGGTCAAACTGTCGATCGTCGTGGCGCTCGGCGTGATCGGCGCGGCTTTGCTTTACGGCGACGGTGTTATCACGCCGGCCATCTCAGTCCTATCGGCGATCGAAGGGCTGAAGTTCAATCCGGCGGCCGCGAACTTTGTGGTGCCGGCGACGCTCGTCATCCTGGTCGGACTTTTTGCGCTTCAATATCGTGGGACAGGCAGTGTCGGCCGCTTGTTCGGGCCGGTGATGGTGGTCTGGTTCGTCGCCATCGGCGTCCTTGGCGTTATCAATATCTGGTCCGCGCCGCAGATCTTGGCGGCATTGAATCCGCTGGCTGCGGTGCGTTTTGCAAGCGAAAGTCCGCTGACGCTTTTCATCGTCCTGGGCGGAGTATTCCTGGCTCTGACGGGAGGCGAGGCGCTCTATGCTGACATGGGTCACGTCGGCAGCCGTGCGATTCGCCAGGCGTGGTTCGGTCTGGTCTTCCCGGCACTGATCCTGAGTTACTTCGGGCAGGGCGCCCGCGTCCTGATCGATCCGAAGGCGATCGAAAATCCGTTCTACAGTCAGGCTCCGGGCTGGGCGCTGGTTCCGATGGTTGTGCTGGCGACGCTGGCGACGATCATCGCCTCGCAGGCGCTCATCTCCGGCGTGTTCTCGATGACGCGCCAGGCCATTCAGATGGGGCTGTCGCCGCGCTCGAAAATCGTGCCGACGTCGAGCGATGAGGCCGGGCAGGTTTATCTGCCGACAGCGAACTGGCTGCTGATGGTCGGCACATTGCTGGTCGTGGTCATGTTCAAGAGCTCGGACGCTCTCGCTTCCGCTTACGGCATTGCCGTCTCGGGGACGATGTTGTGCACCACGCTGCTGCTTTATCGCGTCGCGGTCGGGCGCTGGAACTGGCCGCCGATCGTGGCTGCGCTGGTCATCGCATTCTTCAGCATTATCGAAGCGATTTTCCTGGTTTCCAACTCGCTCAAGATCGTGCAAGGCGGCTGGTTCCCGCTCCTCGTCGGCGCCGTGATCGCGACCGTGATGCTGAGCTGGCGTAAGGGCTCATTGGAGGTGCGGCGGCGGCTTTACGACATGTCGATGCTGCCGCTCGATCGCTTCCTCACCTATGTCGACGATCTGGTTATCGGCCGCGCGCCGGGCCTCGGCGTCTGGCTGACCAAGGTCGAACACGGCGCCTCGCCGATGCTGATCCGCCACCTTGAGCACAATCGCGTCTTTCACGAACGGGTGGCGCTGCTGAGCTACGTGTTCGAGCGGCGGCCGCGCGTTCCATTCGGCGAACGGCACAAAGTCGAGCGCATCGGCCACGGTTTCTATCGCGTGCAGGTGCGGCTCGGCTTTATGCAGACGCCGGACATTCCGCGGACTCTGGAGAACATCAGAATGCTGGGATTCGATGTCGATCTCGACCGCAAGCATTTTTATCTGGCGCATGAGACCGTCGTGCGGCGTGAGAAGGGGTCGGCGATGGGCCGTATTCCGTTCGCGATCTTTTCCTTTTTCAGCAAAATTTCGAGCCGCGCCCCCGATTATTTCAAGATCCCCCACGATGGCGTGATGGAAGTCGGTTTTCGTATCGAGATTTGATGCTTGGCGGTACGGCGTCCGGTTTGCCATCTTGACAATGTGCCGCTAAATCGGCCGATATCGGATCACGCTCGAAACGCGCGCCAGAAACGTGCGAACGCCATAACAACGTCAGGGAGAAACACATGCGTTTTGCCGTCTTCAGCGTCGCCGCGCTCCTGCTGTTCGTCCCGGCCGCGCACGCCGAGATGTCCGGGGGCAAAGTCAAAATTGGCGTGCTCACCGATCTTTCCGGCCCGTACGAGCAGAATTCCGGCGTCGGCTCGGTCGAGGCGGCGAAGATGGCGGCGGAAGAGTTTGGCAACAAGATCAACGGCGTTCCGATCGAGATCATTGCCGCCGATCATCAGAACAAGCCCGATATCGGCGCCGGCATTGCGCGCCGCTGGTTCGATCTCGACGGTGTCGACGCCGTTACCGACCTGGTCAATTCGGCGGTCGCCTTTGCCGTGCTGGAGATCGCCAAGACCGACAACAAGGCGGTGCTGCTGACCAGCGCAGGGTCGGCCGATTTCACCGGCAAGGCGTGCGCGCCCAACAATTCGGTGCATTGGGTTTATGACACCTACGAGATGGGAGCCGCCATCGGCCAGGCGCTGCCGCAGCTCGGCAAGACCTGGTTCTTCATCACCGCCGATTACGTGTTCGGCCGGGCACTGCAGGCCGGCGCCACCGCATTCATCGAAAAGAACGGCGGCAAAGTGGTCGGCGGGGTCCGCGTCCCGCTCGGCACCACCGACTTCTCTTCTTTCATGCTGCAGGCGCAGGCATCGAAGGCGGATGTCGTTGCGCTGGCGAACGGCGGCGACGACGCGATCAACTCGGTCAAGAGCGCGCGCGAATTCGGCATCACCGACAAGCAGAAAGTGGTGCCGTTCGGCCTGGACTCGCTGCCGGCGATCCGCGCCACCAGTCTGCAGCTCGCGCAAGGCATGATGTATGTCTCGCCGTGGCTGCCCGGACCGCGACGATGCGGCCAAAGCGTTTTTCGCCAAATTTCTGGAACGGCGCAAAACCGCGCCGTCGACCTTCCAGGTCGGAACGTACTCGGTGGTGCGCAGCTATCTGAAGGCCGTCGAGGCGACCAACTCGGACGATCCGAAAACCGTGATCGCGAAAATGCGGGAGACGCAGGTCAACGACGCATTTACGCCGAACGGCAAGCTGCGCCCGGACGGCCGCATGGTGCACGACATTTATCTGGTCCAGGTCAAATCGCCGGCTGAATCGAAAGGCGACTGGGACCTTCTGAAACTCGTCGCCACCATTCCCGGCGACAAGGCGTTCCGTCCGCTGGAAGACGGCGCCTGTCCGGCGCTCGCGCACTGAGCGTCCGGCGTCTTGCCGATGGCGGAGTTCTACGATGGTCTGGAAACGCGCGCCCCGGAGACGCGCGAGCGCGAACAGTTTTCGAAGCTGCCGGATGTGATCGCGCGGGCGATGAGCGCGTCGGGTTGGGCCGAGGCGCTTGCCGGCGTCGATCCGAAATCCGTCACCTCACGCGCCGCGCTCGCGAAACTGCCGCTGTTGCGGAAGTCCGATCTGAAGGAAAGACAGGAGAACAAGCCGCCGCTCGGCGGCTTCTCGGTCACCGAGCCTGGCAAGCTCAAGCGTCTGCTGATGTCGCCCGGCCCGATCTTTGAGCCCGAAGGTCACGGCAAGGATTGGTGGAATTCCGCGCGCGCACTGTTTGCTGCCGGGTTTCGCGCCGGCGACGTGGTGCACAATTGCTTTTCCTACCACCTGACGCCCGGCGGCTTCATTCTCGAAGCGGGAGCGCACGCGCTCGGCTGCGCCGTGATTCCCGGCGGCGTTGGCAATACCGAGCAACAGGTGGACGCGATCGCGCAGCTCAAGCCGAGCGGCTACACCGGCACGCCGGATTTTCTCAAGATCGTGCTCGATGCGGCGGCGAAAGCGGGCAAGGACGTTTCCTCGATCAAGCGGGGACTTGTTTCCGGGGCGGCATTGCCATCGTCGCTTACGCACTGAACTCGCATCCCGCGGCGTCGCGGTGTTGCAATGCTACGCCACCGCCGAACTGGGCGTGATCGCCTACGAGACGCCGGCGCTCGAAGGCATGGTCGTCAACGAGTCCGTTATTGTGGAGATCGTCCGGCCGGGCACCGGCGATCCGGTGAGCGAAGGCGAAGTGGGCGAGGTGGTCGTCACCTCATTCAATGCGGATTACCCGATGATCCGCCTCGCTACTGGCGATCTTTCGGCGGTTCTCGCCGGCCATTCGCCCTGCGGACGCACCAACATGCGCATCAAAGGCTGGATGGGCCGCGCCGACCAGACCACCAAGGTCAAGGGCATGTTCGTGCATCCAGGCCAAATCGCCGAGGTCGCCAAGCGTCATCCCGGGCTCGGCCGCGTGCGCCTTTGCGTCACGCGTGAAGCCGAGCAGGACGTCATGACGCTTGCGGTCGAATGTGCGCCCGCCGCGCAAGTAAGCGGACTCGCGGACGCAGTGGCGGCGAACCTGCAATCGGTGACCAAGCTTAAAGGCCGTGTCAATCTCGTCGCGCCCGGGTCGCTGCCAAACGACGGCAAGATCATTTCCGACGAGCGCAGCATCGGCTGAAGTGAACACGCCGCGCGCATCTTCTCCCGCAAACTCGGCCTCGCTACTCTCGCCTGCCGTTCAGTGCAACGAGAAACGGATCGGCACCGTGAGGTCGAGCGACGCTGACGTCATGCTTGCGGGGAAGGCGGGTAGGGGCTGCGCGCGCTCGATCATGGTCATCGCTTCGTTGTCGAGATCGGCATGACCGGAGCTTCGCGCGACATGGTGCGCAAGCACCCGGCCGCTGCGGTCGACGGTGAAGCCAAGCAGAACAACGCCTTGAGCGCCTCGCGCCTGAGCCTCCCTTGGATAACGCTTAAATTGCTGTAAGTGCTTGACGAGCGTCGCGGCCCACGTCGGCTCGGCGCGTGGCGCTCCGCCTTGCACGCGGGCTGTTGTGCGCGGGGCTGGCGGCCGCGCTTCTTCGACTTTCTCAGGCGGCTTTTGTTCGGGTAGCGCGGCGTCGGGCATGGTCACGGACGGCGGAGGCGGCGGCTGCTCGAGTTTTGGCTGATCCGGAGGTTTCTCGACCGCCGGCTCGGCTTTCTGTTCGATCATGTCTTCCGGACCGGGAGCGACATCGCGCTGATTGGCGTCGGCAACGCTTTCGATGGGCGCAAGCTCGACCGTCACCACCGATTCATCGTCACCGACGGCTTGCTCGGGCTGATGCCACAGCAGGTAACCGCCGACCAATGCAGCGTGTACGCAGACCACGACCGCTGCCGCCACGGACCAGCGCAGAAGATCCCTGGGATCATCGTCGCCGAACCACGTCAGCGAGCGCGCTGTCATTTTGCGTCCCGTGTTTCGAGGCCGACCAAGGCGACTTTCAGATAGTCTGCTGCTCGCAGATCATTCATGACCTGCATGACGGCGCCGTAGGGCACCGAGCGGTCGGCGCGCAGAAAGATGCGCTGCTCCTTGTTGGACCCGGTCGCCGCGTCCAGTGCCGCAGCAAGCGAGCCCGCCGTGACTGGATCGTCGCCAATGGCAAGGCTGAGATCGGCCTTTACCGTAAGATATATCGGCTTATCCGGCCGTTGCTGCGGCTGCACAGTGGAGGCGGGGAGATCGACCGGTACGTCGACGGTGGCGAGGGGCGCGGCCACCATGAAGATGATCAAAAGCACCAGCATCACGTCGATGAACGGCGTGACGTTGATGTCATGCACTTCGGTGAGTTCGTCGGCTCCGTGATCGAGGCGTACGGCCATGATGGATTACTCCGCAGGACCGGTGGCGGGCGCGTGCAGCGCGGCAAGATTTTGGCTTGGCAAAGCGACTGGCGCCGAGGCTCGCCCGCTGCCGGTCGGAGCATGAGCGAGCGCCGGATGCGCGACCGCGACAACGATTAACCCACTAATGGTGAATACCGCCGTCGGGTGGAAGTGGCCCACTGCATGCACTCGTCGAAGGCCGTCCAACCTGTGCATGATCATTGCCTCCGTGTGCCTTGACAGTCCACTGGTTCAGAGCGACGCTCACGCGCCACAATTGTAAACAGTCGCGACACGATCAACGGTCGCTTTAGCGCATTTTTGCGCACATCGGGAGGGCAAAACCATGACGCGAATGGGTAAATCGATATTGCTCGCGGGGGCAATGGCGCTTCCGCTGGGGGGGCTGGCGTTTGCGCAGGAGACCGGCGGCGGAGGCGGGGCGGGCAACGTAAAGGCTCCGGAGATTCCGAGCGTCAGCCAGGGAATGCTCAACAACGCGGCCAAGGACAGCAAGAATTTCCTCGCCACCAACGGCAATTACGATCAGACCCGGTTCCATCCGGCGGATCAGATCACCGCAAAGAACGTCAAAGGACTTCACGTCGCCTGGATTTTCCAGACCGACGTCAGAGAGTCGACGGAGACCTCGCCGATCATCGTCAACGGCGTGATGTACGTGACCACGTCGTTCGATCATGTCTATGCGCTCAATGCCAAGACCGGCGAACAGATCTGGCATTACAAGCACGATATGGGGCCGATCACGGTCTATTGCTGTGGTCCCAACAATCGCGGCGCCGCGGTCTATAACGACAAGGTCTATCTCGCCACGCTCGACGCCAAGCTCGTCGCGCTCGACGCCAAGACCGGAAAGCCGGTCTGGTCGCAGCAGATCGCGGATCCCTCGCTCGGCTACAGCGAAACGATGGCGCCGACGGTGGTCGACGGCAAAGTGCTGATCGGCACCAATGGCGGCGAATACGGTATCCGCGGCTTCGTCAAAGCCTACGACGCCAATGACGGCAAGCTGTTGTGGACTTTCGATACCATTCCGGAGAACTCGGTTGGCGTCTGGGCGACCAAGGACGCGACCGGCCGCGACATGCATCGCGATATCGCGGCTGAAAAAGATGCGCTGGCCAAAAACGGCGATCCCTACAAAACACTCGGCGGCGGCGTCTGGCAGAACCCGTCGGTCGACTTGGCCAACAAGCGCATCTATTTCGTGGTCGGCAATCCGTCGCCTGATCTCGATGGTGCGCTGCGGCCCGGCGACAACCTCTATACCAACTCGCTGGTTTCGGTCGACCTCGATACCGGCAAGATGGACTGTTACTTCCAGTACATCGCCCATGACGTGTGGGACCTCGACGCGACGAGCCCCACGGTGCTGGTCGATGTAAAGGACAAGAGTGGCAAAACCATCCCGGGCGTGCTGCATGCCGGCAAGACTGGCTACATTTATGTGCACGACCGCAAGGACTGCAGCCTGATCCGCTTCTCCGAACCGATGGTGTCGCAGAAAGGCAGGTGGGTGCTACCGACCCCGACCAAGCCGCTTGATAGCAATGCCGCACGGATGTTCCCCGGCGCCAATGGCGGTGTCGAATGGTCGCCGATCGCAACCGATCCCGGTCTCGGCATGGCCTATGCGATCAATCTCGAACAGGAAATGACCTACACCGTCGACAGCACGCCCTATCCGCAGGGCAAGCTGTGGCTCGGCGGCGCCTTCACCAACGTGCCCGGCGGCGTACAGGCCGGCAACGTGACGGCGGTCGACTACAACACCGGCAAGATCAAATGGCAGGTGAAAACACCGCAGCCCATGATCGGTGGCATTCTCGCCACGGCCGGCGGCGTCGTATTCGCCGGCGAGGCTAACGGCTGGTTCAAGGCTTATGACGCCAAGACCGGCAAGATCCTCTGGAAGTTTCATGCGGGCGCTGGCGTCAACGCTCCGCCTTCGTCCTACATGGTCGGCGGCAAGCAGTACATTGTGGTCGGCGCTGGCGGCAACGTGCAGATCGATTCCAAGCGCGGCGACAGCATCATCGCGTTCACGCTTGACTAGCTGACCCAAAATCTCCGAGTGATAACAAGGACGGGACCGGAAACGGCCCCGTCCATTTTTGTGGGCAGCGTGGTTGGCAGCAGCGGATGCGAATGAAACAATTCACCGTCGCGTTTCTTGTCGCGCTCGCGCTGGGCTCGGCTACCGCTCACGGTCAAAGCATCGAGGAAAAGGCACAGATCTGCTCGGCGTGCCACGGCGAGAACGGTGTCCCGGCCGAGCAACCCTTCCCCGTTCCGGTGATTTGGGGCCAGAACATAGGCTACCTGTTCTTCCAGCTGCGCGATTTCAAATCCGGCGCCCGCAAGAACGAACAGATGGGTCCGGTCGCTGAGGCGCTCGAGCCGGGCGACCTGATGGCGCTGGCGGGATACTTCTCGAAAAAACCCTGGCCTAATCTGGAACAGCCGCGCCCGCCGGCCGACGTAGCGGCGGTGGCAAAACGCGTCAATACTTCGGTGGTTTGCACCAGCTGCCATCTTGAAGGATTTAAGGGTGACAGTACCCAGCCGCGTCTTGCCGGCCAGATACGGACCTATCTGGAAAAGACCATGAAAGATTTCAGCACCGGCGCCCGCGCCAACAATCCCGGCATGAGCGGCTTCATGAAGGGGCTAACGGATCAGGAAATTGCGGCGATGGCCGCCTGGCTCGCCGGGATGTAAGCCTGCCGGCGGTTTTATTTCTTTGCGGCGAGCACCGCCCGGACTTCTGCGTTTGCCGCGAGATCCAGGGTGGTCTTGCCCTCTTTATCTTTTAGCGCGCGATCGGCGCCATGGTTCAGAAGAATGTCAACTACCGGCGCGTCGCCGAGCGAAGCTGCGATCATCAGCGCGGTGCGGCCTCGGTTGTCAGCGTCGTCAAGCTTTGCGCCCCGCGCCAGCAAAAGATCGATGACGCGCCCAATTGCAGCCGCGCCGACGCCCTCGTCGTGTCCGGCCGCCCACATCAGCGCAGTGAGATCATTGCCGTAGCGCTGTCGCGCGTCGACGCCGGCGTCGAGCAGCCTTTTGACAATATCGTCAAAGCCGCGCGCCGCCGCGTAGACCATTGCCGACTTGCCGGTTTCATCGATGGCTTTGATGTCTGCGCCATGTGCAAGCAGGATTTCGACGATGCGATCGTTACCTTTGAAAGCCGCGGCGATCAGCGGTGTCACGCCCTTGCGCCCGGGAACATTCGGATCGGCGCCCTTAGCCAACAATATGGCGACAGTCGAATGCTTCTCGCTCTGGGCGGCGGCGTACAAAGCGGTTCCCCCTTCGACATTGCGCGCGTCGATCGGCGCGCCGTTGGCGAGGAACAGCTCTACCAGCCTGATCTGACCGGCGCGCGCGGCGTGGGCGAGCGGCATTGCGCCGCGGCGGTCGCGGGCCAGAACCGAGGCACCGGCGCCAAGGAGTTTGCGGGCCAAATCCTCGCAGCCCCGATCGGCGGCGGAGAACAGCGCCATGTTGGTTTGCACTGAGACGGCTTCAGCTTTGATCAGCTCATAATTGCGGGCGATTTCACCGCAATCCTCCTCAGCGTGCGGTTGGGCGGTTTGCGCAAAAGCATGCGACGGCGGCGCGAGTGCCGCGAAAAACATCGCGCAGGTGACAGTGTGTTGAAGACGTTTGCGCATCACGAAGAATTACCCGCCAAATCGATAATTGAGGCCGGCGCGGACCATGCTCTCGCTGAATTTTATGGCGATGTTTGGAATTACCGCCGGTCCGCTGGGGTTTTGAATAGCGCAAGCCGTCGAACAAGATCCATCGGCGAGATCGATGAACAGATACTCCGCCTTGGCGGTCCAGTTGGGCGCGAGGGCAAATTCGACGCCGGCGCCTGCGACCCAGCCGGGCTCGGTCGCACTGCTGATAGCGTCGTTCGAATAATTGGCACGAATATTACCGAAAGCCACGCCCGTGGTGCCGTACACAAGAAGGCGATCGAGCGCATAACCAAACCGGCCGCGCGCTGTGGCGAGCCAGTTGCTGTTGGTTAAACAACCGCCGGCGCAAAGGCTTGTGGAGGTGAAGGTGCCGAAACCATTTGCATCCGCCCAGTCACCGTCGCCCTCGATGCCGAATACGAACGCGCCCGCCTGGTAGTTAGCGCCTACCGTCCCGCCGAACACAAACCCGGAGGTGCCGAAGTCGCCGGTGCTGCTCCCGGTAACGCTATCGTTCCAGGCGCTGGCACCGAAGCTGTAACCGCCATTAATGCCGACATAGAGACCGGTCCAGCTGAACGGAGCGGGCGGCGTCTTCGCCGGTATTGGCGGCGAACGATCGGCCAGCAACACCGGAGCCACACCAGGCAACGTGCCGCGTATTCCCGCGTACACAGCCAACGGCATACCGGGGATAAACGTACGTGGATCTGTCAAATTCAAATACGGCAATGAAGCGATATCGAACAATGTGCCGTACACGGAGTAGTGTTGATCGAACAAATTACGGACCAGCCCGAACAGCTCGATGTCGTCGGTGATCTTGTACGACGAGTGCAGGTTCACCACCCAATAGGCCGGAATTTTGGCCAATTGGTTGGCTTCGTCGCCGACCAGCCATTGACTGCCGATGACGTTGAGGTCGGCGCCGAGCTTCCAAGGATCGGTGATGCGATACTCAGCGCCGATCTTGAAACGGAAATCGGGAATGCCGGTCAGGTGATCGCCGGGGGTGACGAAGATTTCGCCGTTGGCGTTGGCAAACGGATTGAACGGCGACGACAGGGTCAGCGAATTCTGGAAGGTAGCGTCGACATAGGTGAAATTGGCGTAAGCGTTCCAGCGGTCCCATTTGTAAGTCGCGCTGGCTTCGATGCCCTGACGAAGGGTGTTGCCGCCGTTTTGAAAATACTCGTGTCCGGGGATGACGCTGGCGACGTTGATGATGTCGTCGGTGTTAAGCGCGTGGTAAGTGCCGGCGCTCCAATTCAATTGCCCTTTAGCGATGTCGAATTGCCCGCGCAGGCCGGCCTCGAAGGTGTAGGTAACGACCTGCTGGAGATTAGGATCGCCGACGAGCGCATTGTCGATCAGACAGGGTTGCAGCGGATTAGAGCAGCCGAGTTCGAGCGGGGTCGGCGCGCGGTTGGTTTCGGCAAAATCGCCGTAGAGCGTGAGATTGGGCGTCACCTTATAGGTCGCGCCGATCATCGGATTGAAATGCATGTAATCGTGGCTGCCATTGAGGAGCGGCGCGTCGCCAAGCTCGTCGGTCAACGTGATCTGCGCAAAATTGAAACGCCCGCCGGCCGTGAGCGACAGCCGCGGCGTCAGATCGAAAGTATCCGTTGCGTATAGCCCGCTGTAGAGCGTTGTCGCGCCTAGACCAACCGGAGCCACATCGCCGGAAGGCTGGTCGATGAACAGGCCATTGCCTTGCACGAACGGAAACTGATTGGCATTGATTGTTCCCAGTTCGCTGGTCGTGGAGAATTGCACCAGCCCGCGATCGATGCTGAGGCCGACCACGAAATTGTTGGCGTGACCGAATAGCTTATCGCAGAGGACGCCGCCTGCAACGAGCCGCCGAAGCTGTTGGTCGTCGTCCAGGTCCGGTCGATTTCGCCCAAAACGCTGGAGCCGAGCGCTCCGGTCGTGGGCACGGTCTGCCCGTTCGTCGTCACCAGATTGGAAAAGGTACCGTTGAGATTGGGAAAGCAGAGCACCGCGGGATTCGGACACCCGGTGTTTTGCGCATCCGTCCCGTTGGCGTCGACATGAGCCTGGTTGAAATTGCGAAAATAAGCGAGCGCCTGGTAGGTCCAAGTGTCGCTCGGCCTCCAGGTCGCGCTTGCCGTCAGGAAGGCAAGCTGGTTTTCGGTGGTTTGCGGAGCGGTATAGATACTTGACCAATTCTGGGCGAGAAGCTGTACCGGGGTTGCCGCGGTGGCGCCGAAATTATTATCGGCTCCGGTGAAGCTAATATGGAACTCGGTCTGATCTCCGCGCGCACCGAGATCCATATAGAGGCGCCGCACTGAGGACGCCGAGTCGGTGCGCCAGCCGGCATCGTCGATGGCATCGGCGGCGATATAGCCGGACAAGCTTCCGACCTGTCCACCGGCCTGCACCGACGTGCCGATGCGGCCGTAGGAGCCGCCGTTCACTTCGCCCTGGACACCCTGATAGGTGAAACCATTTTTCATTTCCAGCGACAGCGCGCCGCCGATGGCGTTAAGCCCAAAAACCGGATTGCTTGGCATCAGCGTCATCCGGCTGATGGCGTTCTCCGGGATGAAGTCCCAGTTGACGATGTCGCCGAAGACTTCGTTGATGCGTACGCCATTCTGATACACGGCCAGCCCCTGCGGCGTGCCGATGACCGGCGAGGCGATAAATCCGCGGTAGTTCAGATCGAGCTGAAACTGATTTCCGGTCTGGTCGCTCAGTGCGACGCCGGGAATTCCACGCTCCATGGCCTGCAACAGATCGGGCGTCACGGTGTGGCTGAAGTCCGGGGCGGAGAGGACCTGAACGTTGGACGGGATTTTGTCGCGATCGACAGCTCCGGGCTGGGTAGGCTGCGCTGTGGCCGCCGTCGATCCGGAGCGGCTGGTGCCGGCCCGCGCACCGGCGGCACCTGTCCAGTACCGATGATGCGAATTTCCGGAAGCGTCAGATCGGTTGAATTTTGAGTTGGGCTAGGCAATTGCTGCGCCGCAACGACGAGAGGAGCCACCGCGGTCGCGATAATGCCCACTGCGAGCGCGCGCACGGTCCGCATAGCGGACGTGCCGACGCCGCCAAAGCCTACAACGCGACGCATTACCAACCCCGGACCCCAACGCTAAAAGTCTGCCACTGTCCGTGCGTTCGGTCACGCGCAGTTTCTCAGGGGCATCAGGCTGCTAAGCCCGTTGGGATAAGGCCGCCGTCTACGCCGGCTGCGCCTGTGCGCGCGTCATCCGGCGGAACATGCCGCGTTGCGGATCGTAGCCGGCGACCGCGAGCAAGAAGAACAGCACAGTCGCGCCGGTGACCACCAGCGCCGCGACCGGCTCGAACATGCCGTAGAGCGCAAAGCGGATCAGCTCCACCGCGTAGGTAAAGGGATTGGCGAGCGACACATAGTACAGAACTTCCGAGCCGCCCTCGCGCAGCCGCCACAGCGGATAAAGCGCTGAGGAAAAGAAGAACATCGGAAACATCACGAAATTCATCGCGCCGGCGAAATTTTCCACCTGACGGATATAGACCGAAAGAAACAGCCACAACGCGCCAAGCATCAGGCCGCTGAGAATGAGTGCGGGAAGAACGGCCAGCCAATCGATCGCTTCAAACGTCACGTCGAAAGCAATACAGACCGCGAGAAACACGTAACAGGTGATCACCGCGAGCGCCGTTCCGGCCGCAAGCTTGCAGGCCAGCAGCACCCAACGCGGCAGCGGCGCGGTGAGCAACAACCGCATGACGCCCATTTCGCGGTCATAGACCATCGACAGCGAAGATTGCATGCCGTGGAACAACAGGATCATGCCCAGAAGACCGGGCACGATATAAACTTGATAGGTGACGTAGGTCTTATACGGCGGGATGATCGAGACGCCGAAGACATTGTAAAAGCCGGCGGCGAACACGGCGAGCCAGATCAGCGGCCGCACTAGCGCGGCGAGCAGCCGCCCGCGCTGCTGGACGAATTTCATCAATTCTCGCGTGGTTATCGCGCGCAGTGCACGCATAATATGGCCTAACTGCACCGCTCCGACTCCTCAGCTCGCCGGCGAGGCGCGCGTCACTTGTTCAAATGACATGGCGACTCCGGTTCGTCATCGCCGAGCGTATCAAGTTCGTTGGTGCGATGGAGAAAACCTTCGACCGGAGCACTGGCGACAACCTCGTAAGGCGCGGCCAGCAGGATCGCCTGCCGCACCTGATGGTCCCACGGACGCACGCTCACGGCGAGACCCTTGTCGCTATCGAAGTTGCCGTCGCCGAGGATGTAGCCGCGCTGTTTGCCGAAATCGACCGAACCGGTACGCAGCGCCGATTGCACGATCATCTTGACTGCCAGCCAAGCGGCCCAATCGGGCCCATCCATGTGCCGACCGCCTGATTTTTTATCGAAACGCGAGTTGACCTGCGGGGCCCCGTTACGCTCCCAGGTCCAGTGCCAGGCGACCGGCTCAAGATCGATGCTGCCGATGACCGGACGCGGGCGCGCCAGGTGATAGGGGACGGAGCGGGCAAAATCGAAGGCGTCGTCGGCGACGAACGCCACGTCGAAATCGCGGCCGCCCGCGCTCAGGAGCGCCGGATCGTTCTGTTCGCGGTCCCGTGGATCAGTGCCGGGCTTGAAATGCTGGTCGGCAATAATGCGAGCTCCGAATTTCTGCGCCGAATGCTCGAACGCTGCCGCCGCGGCGGTGTCGGCGGGCGAGGGACCTTCGAGAACCAGAAGATCGCGCCATTTGCGCGACACGACGAATTGCACAAGCCCATCCATGAGCTGCGCGCGGCTCGGATAGACGTGCACGAACTCGGCGGCACACAGATTGCGGCGCAGCGCGTCGTCGGATTCCGAGACGTTGAAGATGAGAACGTCGCGTCCGCGGATGGCTGCGGCAACGGACTTAAAGACCTCCGCCGGCGCATCCAGCAGAAAGAACCGTGTACCGGAGTCCAGCGCGGCCGCGACAGCCGGCGCTACGTCCGCTGGCGATTTTGCCGTGATACGGTTTAAGGTGAAATCAGCGGGTAGGACGCGTGAAAGCGCGCTTGCATCGTCAATGCCGACTTCTGCTCCGGTAAACGGATGCTCGCGCGCTTTAAGAATAATGCGTTCGTAGGCGCGGACTGGCTGATAACGCGCATCGCCTTCGATCTCGACAAATCCGATTTTCACTTGCGGCCGCTGTGAGGGCGGCGACGCCTCTTGCGCTGCAGTGGTCGAAAGTGTGCCGCTCAGCACAAGTAGAGCTGCCATCCAGCGGGTGAAGCTAGTCATCGACAACGATGCCGTAGGGGATCCGGCCGACCGGCACTGACACTTTCGCTTTGCGCGCTTTGGTATCGATCACGGTGATATCGTCGCCGAGGCCGTTGGCGACGTAGAGGGTCTTCTCGTCGCGCGACAGCATGATGCCCCAGGCGCGTTTGCCGACGAGGATATAGCCCAACACCTTGCGAGCCGGTACATCGACAATCGCAACATGCGCCGCGTGTCCGAGCGTCACGTAAGCCGTCTTGCCGTCTTTAGTCATGGTCAGCCCGACCGGCGTCACGTCGGCCTTGCGCATGCCGGGCGGCAAAAACGCGACGGTGCCGGTAACGACAAATCTCGCGCGGTCGATGATGTCGACCTGGCCGGAGAGTTCCGCTGTTACCCACAGCTCCTTGCCATCGGGCGTCGCCGCGAGGCGGCGCGGGCGTAACCCGACCACGACGTCGCGCGTGATGGCACCGGTGTCGGCGTCGATCGCGTGGACCAGATCGCCGGTTTCCGACGTGACGTAAATTGTCTTGCCGTCGCCCCCGACCAGCACGCCTTCGGGCTCGGCGCCGGTCGGCACCTCCTTGACGATGGCGTCCCGCTCCATGTCGATGATTGCCAGGGACGAAGCTTCCTCGTCGGAGACGTAGATGCGGCGACGCTTCTCGTCGATGGCAAATGCTTCCGGGCTCGGGCCGGTCTTGAGTTTTCCGACCACTTGGAGCTTCGCCACGTCGAGCATGTCGATGACGTCATCGTCGCCGCAGGCGACGTAAAGGATCGTGTGATCGGCGTTAAAGTGCATGTCGCGCGGTCGCCGCGAGACCTTGATGTCACGGACCACAGCGTAATTCTTCGGGTCGATGACGATGATGTTGTTGGTCTTCTCGTTGCTGACAAAGATGAGGCCGGTATCTTTTGCCCGTGCCGGCGCGGACGGGAACACTGCCAAAGCAACGGCCAGGATGACGGCAGCGAATTTAAACATTGCATCGCCTTAAGTGCATTGCTCAAACTAAGTCCTAACAAGGGTAGCGGGCAAGCAACTGCCGGGGAACGAATGGCATATGACGAACAGGCGCCCGCGCTCGTCCTCGACAACGTTGTTAAAAGCTATGGGTCGATCCGCGCGCTTGATGGCATCAGTCTTAACGCCTCGGCCGGGGAGTTTATCGCGCTGCTTGGCCCAAACGGTGCCGGCAAGACCACGCTGTTTCAGCTTTTGTCAGGCCTATTCGTACCCGACTCAGGCCGCATCGAGATCATGGGGCACAATATGCTCTCCGATCCGGTACCGGCCCTGGCCAAACTCGGCATCGTGTTTCAACAGCCCACGCTCGACCTCGAACTGTCGGTGACCGGAAATCTCTTGTTCCACGCCGGGCTGCACGGAATTCCTCGTACGGTCGCCAGGACGCGCATTGCCGAAGAGCTGGCGCGGCTCGGGCTCACAGAGCGCGCGCATGACAAGGCCGCGCAATTGAGCGGCGGCAATCGTCGCCGCGTTGAACTGGCGCGGGCACTGCTGCACGAGCCGCGGGTTCTGCTAATGGACGAGCCTACGGTCGGCCTTGATCCCGCAAGCCGCAGCGATCTGCTGGCATTCATGTTGAAGTTGCGCGCCGAACGCTCGGTTGCGGTGCTGTGGGCAACGCATCTGTGCGACGAAGTGCCCGAGGCGGACCGCGTCGTCGTACTGCATCGGGGCAAGATCCTCGCGGATTCGACGCCTGCACAGTTCGTGACGCGCGCTGGTAAGAGCAATGTCGAACAGGCCTTTTTGGCGATGACCGGTGCTCAAATTGACGCGTAGCCGCTGCAGACCGTCGCTGTTTGCGACCGAAATGCGGCTGCGCAACATAAGCACGGTGAACACGCTCCTTTGAGCGAAAGACGCTTGCCGAAGCAGGCCCTGCGGACATATCATAGGTTGTCTAGGAACTCCGAAGTGGGTCCGGACTTGGTTAGGGCCTTCAGACCAAAGGAAACGAACATGGCGTGGACAACTCCGATCCTTGTCGAAATCTGCATCGGGCTCGAGATCAACGGCTATCTCCCGGCCGAGTTCTGATACGCACCTATAAGTCTCCACGATCCCCGTGAATGGGGCGCCTGACCGCCATCGTACTCGGTGCTGCGGCCGGTGGAGGCTTTCCGCAATGGAACTGCCGGTGTGCGGTGTGTCGGCTTGCTTGGGCGCGCGACGCGCGGGCAAAGCCGCGCACACAGGCGAGCCTTGCCGTTTCCGCTGACGGCAAACACTGGATTCTCTTGAACGCTTCGCCGGACCTGCGTGCGCAACTGCTGGCGACGCCGGCATTGCAGCCGCGGACCGGTGCCCGGGACAGCCCGATTGCCGCGGTCCTTCTGACCGGCGCCGAAGTCGACCAGATTGCCGGGCTGCTGACATTGCGCGAGCGTCAGGCGTTCGCCGTGTTTGCCACGGCTGAGACGCTTGCCGCCGTTGCGGCCAACCCGATCTTCGGCGTGCTGGCTCCAGATTTGGTGGCTCGAAAGGTGGTTCCACGCGACCAGCCATTTTTGCTCCCCGGCGGCATGACCGCCGAGCTGTTTGCCGTTCCCGGCAAGATCGCTCTCTATCTCGAAGGCGAGAACCCTGAGCTTTCTGCTGAGACTGGAGCGAACGTCGGCGTCGAATTGGTCAGCGGCAACCGCCGGCTCGATCTACATTCCGGGCGCCGCCAGCGTTCCGGCGCCTCTGCACGCGCGCCTTGCCCGGGCCGAC
Source organism: uncultured Alphaproteobacteria bacterium (assembly GCA_963826945.1). Lineage (GTDB taxonomy): Bacteria > Pseudomonadota > Alphaproteobacteria > Rhizobiales > Xanthobacteraceae > BOG-931. The sequence goes on from CAWGYY010000008.1 coordinate 242,135, forward strand.
GTGATCTTGTTCGACGGCACGCTATTTGTCGACGACGAGATGATCGCAACCGGCACCGGCGACAAAACCGGCCGGCGCATGGGGCATATGCCCATTGACGGGGAGGGCGGAACCCTCGCTGCGCTCGCCGACCTTCCCGGCCGGCGCATCTTGACTCACATCAACAACACCAATCCGATCCTGGTCGCAGGTTCCATTGAGCGGCGCAAGGTGGAGGAAGCCGGCTTCGAGGTCGCCGAAGATGGCATGGAGATCGTGCTGTGAATGCGTTGAGTGCGGAAGAGCTTGAAGCCCGCCTGCGCGATATCGGCGCGCGGCGTTATCACCGGCTGCATCCCTTTCACAAGATGCTGCACGGCGGGGCCTGCGACAAAGGCCAGGTTCAGGCTTGGGCGCTTAATCGTTACTATTACCAGGCGACGATCCCGGTGAAGGACGCAAGCCTGATCGCGCGCTGCGATGACGCCGCGATTCGGCGCGAATGGCGCAGCCGCCTCGTCGATCATGACGGTACGCATGAGGGCGAAGGCGGCATCGCGCGGTGGCTTAAGCTCACCGACGGGCTGGGCCTCGATCGCGATTATGTCATCTCGTTACAGGGGCTGTTGCCGGCGACGCGCTTTGCGGTCGACGCGTACGTGCACTTCGTGCGTGACAAGACGCTGCTTGAAGCGATCGCCTCCTCGCTCACCGAGTTGTTCTCGCCCGCCATCATCAGCGAACGTATGGAAGGCATGCTGAAGAACTATCAGTTCGTGACGGCGGAGACGCTCGCTTATTTCTCGCAGCGTCCGCCGCAAGCCGAGCGGGACTCGCGCTTTGCACTCGATTACGTCAAGCTGCATGCCCGCACACCGGAAACCCAGCGCCAAGTGCTCGCCGCGCTGGAATTCAAATGCGACGTGCTCTGGGCGATGCTTGATGCGCTCTATCACGCCTATGTCGCGCCGAAACATGTGCCGCCCGGCGCCTTTATGCCGCAGGACTAGGACATCATCGTGAGTGAGACGGCATCGGCTATTGCGCCTGAAGTTTGCCCACGTCTGCCGCGCGGCGTACGGCTCGTTCACAACGAAGCGCAAGGCGGATGGGTGCTGCTCGCGCCGGAGCGCGTGTTCAAGGCCGATGCCATCGCCGTCGAGGTTCTCAAACGCTGCACCGGAGACGCGAGCTTTGGTGCCATCGTCGATGACTTGGCGAAAACCTATTCGGCGCCGCGCGATCGCATTGTCGCCGACGTCACGACGCTGCTGCGCGGGCTCGCCGACAAGAGGCTGCTGGAATTGTGAACGCAGCGCTGCACAGCCCGCTGGGCCTTCTCGCCGAACTGACACATCGCTGTCCGCTGGGCTGTCCATATTGCTCAAATCCGCTGGCGCTGGAGCCGCGCGAAGCCGAGCTCGATACGCAAACCTGGGCGCGCGTGTTCTCCGAGGCTGCGGCCCTCGGCGTGCTGCAAGTGCATCTGTCGGGCGGCGAGCCGGGCGCGCGGCGCGATCTTCCTGAGATCACCGCGGCCGCTCACGCTGCCGGCCTCTATACCAATCTCATCACTTCGGCCGTCGGCATCACGGCCGGCACGTTGCAACAGCTCGCCGAGCGCGGGCTCGATCACGTGCAGATTTCTATCCAGGACAGCGAGCCGGCAAGCGCTGATCACATCGCCGGTTACCAGGGCGCCTTCGCGCGCAAGCAGGCGCTCGCCGCCGAAGTCGTGCGGCTCAAAATCCCGCTGACCGTCAACGCGGTCATGCACCGTGCCAACATCGACCGCATCGAAGACATGGTCGCGCTGGCACTCAAGCTCGGCGCCAGCCGCGTCGAGATTGCGCACGTGCAATACTACGGCTGGGCGCTCAAGAACCGCGCCGCTTTGATGCCAACGAGCGACCAGGTGAAGCGGGCGGCGCTGGCGGTCGAAGGATTGCGGGCGCGGCACAAAGGCGAGATCGTCATCGATGCCGTGGTGCCGGATTATTATGCGCGGCTGCCCAAACCATGCGTGGGCGGCTGGGGGCGGCGTTCGCTCAACGTGACGCCGATGGGCAAGGTCTTGCCATGCCACGCGGCTGAAAGCATTCCCGGGCTTGAATTCTGGTCCGTGCGCCAACACTCGCTAGCCGACATCTGGGCCAATTCGCCGGCGTTTAACGCCTTTCGCGGCACCGACTGGATGCAGGAGCCGTGCCGAAGCTGCGCGCGGCGCGACATCGATTTCGGCGGCTGCCGCTGCCAGGCTTTCGCGATTACCGGCGATGCGTTTGCGACCGATCCGGTCTGCCATCTCGCGCCGGATCACCAGCAAATTGCTGCGCTCGCCCAGGTTCAAGCCGAAGAACCCTATGCTTACCGGCATATGTAACGGAGCGTCCCGCGCGGCGTCGCGGTGGAAGCTACTTGAACAGAAACCGAGAGCGTCCTAGCCTCAACGTGCGCCGGTTCGCTGACCGCGCGATCAACGCGGCAGACTCTCCGGCCAAAAAAGACCGTAATGGGCGGCCACTGGGAGGCGTGGCAACTCCGGGAAGCGGCAACCAACCATAAGCCGATCCGAATCTCGCCCGCGGCCACCACCGGCCGTTGCCGGTTGTCCGCGCCGAAACCAAAACGATCCATGGGAGGAACGTAACATGCATCTTGTGCCGAAGCTGAAAACCGGCGCTGCGGCAGTCGTTGCCGCGACCGCCGTGTTTGCCGTGGCCGGGTTCCTATTCACATCAGGCGCCCGCACCGAAGAACTCAAGCATTACGATTCCAGCAAAAAAGACTTCTGGCTGCATCCGCCGGCTGACTGGTTCATGGGTGACGAAACCGAAGCACAGAAGGGCACCGCGGTTGCCAAAACCCTGCCGCCGCCGACCGGCTTCACCCCAGACCGAGGTCGAGGCCACTCTTAAGCAAATCAAGCTGCCGCAGGGCTTCAAGATCGAGCTGTGGGGCGATGGTTCCCGCCGCTCGGCAGATGGCTTGGGGCGACAAAGGCACGCTGTTCGTCGGCTCGTGGTTCGGCGTCGGCAAGGTCTTTGCCGTCGTCGACGAGGGCGGCAAGAGAACGGTCAAGGAGGCCATCAAGGGCCTGACGGTGCCGACCGGCGTAGCGTTCCGGAATGGCTCGCTCTACGTCGCCGATATCAACAAGATCTACAAGTACGACAATGCCGAGGCAAACATCGACAAAATGCCGGCAGCCGACAGGTCGTTTATGACGACATGCCGCCCTACATTCCGCATGGCTGGAAATATCTGACGTTCGACAAGAACGGCTGGCTCTACGTGGCGTTTGGGCCGCCGTGCAACATCTGCCTGCCGCCCACGTCGACCTCCCAGATCCGGCACATCGATCCCGCGACCGGCCTTGCAGAGATCGTCGCACTTGGCGTCCGTAACAGCGTCGGCGGCGACGTTGATCCGCGAACCGGCGATTATTGGTTCACCGAGAACGCACGCGATTGGCTCGGCGACGACGTTCCGAGCGACAAGCTCAACCATATCACCAAGATTGGCGAGGATTTCGGCTATCCGCATTGTCACCAGGGCGACATTCCGGATCCGAAATTCGCCATGGGACACAAGTGCTCGGAATTTGCTCCGCCGGCGCTTAACCTCGGCGCGCACGTGGCGCCGCTCGGCATGAAGTTCTACACCGGGAACCAATTCCCGGCGGACTACAAGAACAACATGATCATTGCCGAGCACGGCTCCTGGAACCGCTCACAAGTTCCAGGGCGGCAGGCTGATGCGCGTCACGGCCGATCCGGACGGCAAGAACGTCAAGCAGGTGGAATTTGCCTCCGGCTGGATCGGTGCCGACGGCAAATATCGCGGCCGGCCCAATGATGTGCTCGCAGGCAAAGGACGGCTCGCTGCATGGTCGCCGATGATTTCACCGGCGCCATCTATCGGATCAGCTACAGCAAGTGATCCGGGTTCGATCGATCGACGTTTGATCGCGTGTGGGTCCAGGCCGGAAGCTTCCGGCCTGGACTTTGATGTTGTTGCGACCGGGTGCGGCCGGAACGGCCAGACAATGAGCGGTTTGCTTCCGTTGATGAAACTTGGATGGTTGTACCGCGCGCCTTGGCGGCGGTCGTGATTCTGGCCGCTGCAGTGCCGGCATCGGCCGCCGACATCGCCGCCGGCAAGGCCTTAGCTGAGGGCTGCGCAGGTTGCCACGGCGCGGACGGCGTCTCGCAAACGCCGCTCACGCCGTCACTCGCCGGCGAGCCGGACGAATTTACCCAGTGGGAACTCGTCTACTTCCGCTCCGGCAGCCAGAAAGAGCGAAGTAATGGGGCCGATTGGCGAGGCGCTGAGTAATGAAGACATTCGCAATCTCGGCGCCTATTACGCTTCGCTCGCGCCGCCCAGGCCGGCGGCCGCGATTGCGGCATCCGATGCGTTGGCGCAGACCGGCGAAAAGCTTGCCGTGCAGCACCGCTGCAGGTCATGCCATTCCGACGATTACTCCGGTTATCGGGCCGCGGCGACGTCTTGCCGGTCAGCGCGAGGACGTTCTGCTCAAAGCGCTGCGTGACTTCAAAACCGGCGTGCGCCTTTCCTCCGGCGTCGCCTCGATGGCGGACGTCACCTACGACCTTAATGATAGCGATATGCAGGCGCTGGCGCATTATATGGCCATGCACCCCTGACCGCCTGCTGTGAATGTTGCGTTTCCGCCGGGCGTCAGCCCTTGCAAAATTCGCTGATGAGCGACTGCGCGCGCCGCGCCAGGCATCACGGATCGTTTGGTGCGGACGGTTCAGATCGCCGAAGAATATTGGCTGATAAGACCTCCAAATAACCTCGACAGTGTGACAGCACGGAACCGTTACGTTGGGAAAAGGTTCCTTCAGGTCTAGGTCAAATGTTCTCGATCAAACGTTGTCGCTATGCGTTGAAAGATTGACTTAGGCCCGAGTTGAAAATAGCGTCGCGGTCGTTGCGGAAGTCCAGTGTTCGGACAACCTGATGAGCGTTGTCCGCAGAGCGTCCCGGCGGGGCCAATTTGCTCAGGAGAACCGTCCCATGAACATGGAAGTATCGCGTCGCCAGCTTATCGTTGGCGCCGGCGCTGGAATGGCCAGCACGGCGCTTGGTGCACTTGGCTTCGGCGACATTGAGGCGGCTTACGCAACGTCTATCCGCGCCTGGAAGCTTTTGGGTACGACCGAGACCCGCAACACCTGCACCTACTGCGCGGTGGGTTGCGGCATTATCATGTACTCGAACGGCAATGTGGCGAAGGGTGAGAAGGCCGATATCATTCATATCGAGGGCGATCCCGACCACCCGACCAATCGCGGCACGTTGTGCCCGAAGGGTGCGGCATTGCTCGAGTTCGTGCACTCGAAGACCCGAACGCTTTATCCGCAAATCCGCAAGCCGGGGTCCGACAAGTTCGAGCGCGTATCCTGGGACTTTGCGCTCGATCGCATCGCGCGGCTGATGAAGGACGATCGGGACAAGAATTTTATCGCAAAGAATCAGGACGGCATTACCGTCAACCGCTGGCTGAGCACGGGATTTCTCGCGGCCTCGGCGACCAGCAATGAAACGGCGTGGGCGACCTACAAGGTGGTGCGCGGCGCCGGGATGTTGGCATTCGACAATCAAGCGCGCGTTTGACACGGCCCCACGGTGGCCAGTCTGGCCCCGACATTCGGCCGTGGTGCGATGACGAATTCCTGGACCGACATCCAGAATACGGATCTCGCCATTATCATGGGCGGCAACGCCGCCGAGGCGCATCCGTGCGGATTCAAATGGGTCACCGAGGCAAAGGCTAACCGCGGCGCCAAACTGATCGTCGTCGATCCGCGTTTCACCCGCTCGGCGGCTGTAGCGGATTTCTACGCGCCGATCCGCCAGGGCACCGACATCGCGTTTCTGCTCGGCGTCATCCGCTACTGCATGCAGAACGACAAGGTGCAGTGGGATTACGTCAAGGCGTTCACCAACGCTCCGTATCTCATCAAGGAAGGCTTCGGCTATGCCGACGGCCTGTTCACCGGCTACGACGAGACCCGGCGCGACTACGACCGCTCCACCTGGAATTACGAGCTTGGAGCGGACGGCTACGTCATCTCCGACGACACACTGCAGCATCCACGCTGTGTGTGGCAATTGCTCAAGAAGCACGCTTCGATCTTCACGCCGGAAATGGTCGAGCGCATCTGCGGCACGCCAAAGGAGAAATTCCTTAAGGTCTGCGAGATGATCGGCGAGTGTTCGTCGAAGACCAAGACGATGACGTCGATGTATGCGCTGGGCTGGACCCAGCATTCCAGCGGCTCGCAGAACATCCGCACCATGGCGATGCTGCAGCTCATTCTCGGCAACATCGGTGTGCGTGGCGGCGGCATGAACGCGCTGCGCGGTCACTCCAACATCCAGGGCCTGACCGACCTCGGGCTGATGTCGAACCTCATTCCCGGTTATCTGACGATCCCGTCGGACAAGGAGCCGACGCTGGATTCCTACATGTCGACCCGTGGCTTTAAGCCGTTACGGCCGGACCAGACGAGCTATTGGCAGAACTACAAGAAGTTCTTCGTCAGCTTCCAGAAGGCAATGTGGGGCGACGCGGCCACCGCCGAAAACGACTTCGCCTACGACTGGCTGCCCAAGCTCGATGTGTCGGGCTACGACATTCTTCGCGCCTTCCAGCTGATGCACGAAGGCAAGATGAACGGCTACTTCTGTCAAGGCTTTAACCCGCTGTTGTCGGCTCCCAACCGCGCGCAAGATCACGACCGCGCTGTCGAAGCTGAAGTTTTTGGTTGTTATGGATCCGCTCCAGACCGAGACTGCGCGGTTTTGGGAGAACTACGGTGAGCACAATGACGTCGATTCCTCCAGCATCCAGACCGAAGTCATTGAGCTGCCGACAACATGCTTCGCCGAGGAAACCGGATCGCTGGTGAATTCCGGGCGATGGCTGCAATGGCACTGGGCCGGCGGCACGCCGCCCGGCGAGGCCAAGCATGACAACTTCATCATGGGGCAGATCTTCCTGCGCCTGAGGGCGCTCTACCAGAAGGAAGGCGGCACAGTTCCCGAGCCGATCGTCAATCTCGACTGGCGCTATAAGGACCCCGGCGAGCCGACGCCTGAGGAGCTGGCCAAGGAACTCAACGGCTACGCCAACGAGGACATTACCGATCCGAACGATCCCGCCAAGGTCGTGATCGCAAAGGGGAAGCAGCTCGTTAATTTCTCGGTGCTGCGCGATGACGGTAAGACGACCTGCGGCTGCTGGATCTACTCCGGCTGCTTCAACGAGGCTGGCAACAACATGGCCCGCCGCGACAACACCGATCCCGACAATACTGGGGTATTTCCTAACTGGGCCTGGTCGTGGCCGCTGAACCGGCGCGTCATTTACAACCGGGCCTCGGCCGACGTGGACGGCAACCCCTGGGATCCGAGCCGCAAACTGTTGTGGTGGGACGGCAGCAAGTGGACCGGTTACGACGTCCCCGACATTGCGCCCAACGCAAAACCGAACGTCGTCGGCCCATTTATCATGAACGCCGAGGGCACTGGCCGACTGTTTACCCTCGGATTAATGCGCGACGGACCGTTCCCGGCTCACTATGAGCCGTTCGAATCGCCGGTCGTTAATATCGTTGCCCCGAAAATTCAGGGCAACCCGGTGGCGCGCGTGTTCCAGAACGACAGGGAGCAATTCGGTGACGCCAAGGAGTTCCCCTACGCAGGGACCTCATACCGGCTGACCGAACACTTCCATTTCTGGACCAAACACGTCCGCTTCAACGCGGTGATGCAGCCGGAGTTTTTCGTGGAAATTTCCGAGCAACTTGCGAAGGAAAAGGGAATTGAAACCGGTCACTGGGTGCAGGTGTGGTCGAAGCGCGGCACGGTGAAAGCCAAGGCGGTCGTAACCAAGCGAATTACGCCGCTGATATGCGACGGAAAGCCAGTGCATGTCGTTGGCATCCCGCTGCATTGGGGCTTCATTGGCGAGACCAAGGAGGGCTTTGGCCCGAATTCGCTGACGCCGTTTGTCGGTGACGCCAATACCGACACCCCGGAGTTCAAGGCGTTCCTTGTTAATATCAAGCGGATCGAGGGACCAAACGTGGTTGCTCTCTACGAGGGCGCTGACGCCGAGGAAGGCGATTTCGCTTCGCTGATTGCCGACACCCTCGGCGATCGTTCGCGAACCGACTTCTGAGCGGCACAGGGAGGACGCGATGGCATTTGAATTCGAGCTGCCCCCTGCGCCGACGGAGAATATCAAGGTCAACTTGAGTGACAGCGATCTTGTCCGCCGCTCTGCCTCAACGGTACCTCAACCGCAAAAGCGATTAACCGAAGTCGCGAAGCTGATCGATGTTTCTAAATGCATCGGTTGCAAGGCTTGCCAGGTGGCATGCCTGGAGTGGAATGACCAGACGCAACGGATCGGTTTCAACTACGGGGTTTACGACAATCCGGTGGATCTGACGGCGGAATTTTTCACGGTCATGCGGTTTACCGAATGGGTCAATCCGGAGAGCCAGAATCTGGAATGGCTTATCCGCAAGGACGGCTGCATGCATTGCGAAGATCCGGGCTGCCTGAAGGCGTGCCCGGCACCCGGCGCGATCGTGCAATATTCCAACGGCATCGTCGACTTCGATCACGACAAGTGCATCGGCTGCGGCTACTGCATCAAAGGCTGTCCCTTCGACATTCCGCGGATCTCCGCGGTCGACCACAAAGCCTATAAGTGCACGCTTTGCTCCGACCGCGTCGCCGTGGGTCAGGGTCCGGCCTGCGCCAGGACGTGTCCGACGCACGCCATCGTGTTCGGTACCAAAGACGAAATGAAACAACACGCCGCCGAACGAATCAAAGATTTGCAGTCGCGTGGGTACAAGAATGCGGGTCTTTATGATCCGCCCGGCGTCGGCGGCACCCATGTGATGTATGTCCTGCAGCACGCCGACAAGCCGGAAATCTATGCGAAGCTGCCGAAAGACCCGCGTATCAGTCCGGTCGTCGTATTTTGGAAAGGGCTGGCGAAATATGCCGGCATGGCCGCGATGGGCACCTTCGCGGCAATTGGTGTTCTGCACTATTTGGTGTCAGGTCCCAACGAGGTCCAGCCGAAGGATGAGGAAGACGCCAAGCGATTAGCGGGGAGCCGCTGACAATGGCAGCTTACGACGTCGAGCAAGGCGACGCGGTCCACCCGGGTGATCCGGTCGTTGTCGATCGCTATACCGCGGGCGCCCGAGCGAACCATTGGATTACGGCGACTTGCCTGGTGTTATTGGCAATCTCCGGCCTGGCGCTGTTTTACCCAAGCTTCTTTTTTCTCACCGCTCTTTTCGGTGGCGGCCAATGGACCCGGGCGATTCACCCCTGGATCGGCGTCGTGCTGTTCTTCAGCTTCTTCGGATTATTTCTGCGCTTCTGGAAAGCGAATTTGTGGCGGACCGAAGACGGAACGTGGCTGGCACGGCTGCGTTACGTACTGACCAACGAGGAAGACAAGCTTCCCGAAATCGGCAAATACAACGCCGGCCAGAAAGTAGTGTTCTGGTCGATGTCCATTCTGATCATCGTTCTGATTTGCACCGGCATTGTCATTTGGGATCAGTATTTCTATCCGCTTACCAGCATTGTCCAGAAGCGGTGGGCGATCATCGTCCACTCGCTTGCCGCCGTGACGATCATCTGTGTGTGGATCGTACACGTTTACGCGGCAATCTGGTTGCGCGGCACGATCGGCGCCATGACGCGCGGGCAAGTCACCGGCGGTTGGGCGTGGAAGCATCATCGCAAATGGTTTAAGGAATTGGTCACCGGCAGGGTGAGCGATCGCACCACCGGCACAAAGCCGGCGCGTTGAGAGCGAACGCGCTGACGTGTCACGCGGCCCGCGTGCTTCGTGAGGTTCGAGTATGACGCAGGTCGGCCCGACCAACTACGACCAGATTCCGATCGGGGAAGTCGCAAAACCGCCGTTCGCACGGTTGCCGGATCCGCTGACGATGTTCGCGCGCCGCGCCAAGCGGCTGCGCGCCCTCGTCGGGGGCCATGAGCTTGGCGCCTACCTTACTTTTGTCGCCGATTTATCCGACGATCAGCACGGTGTGCAAAGCGGACTGCCGAGTGCCGAATTGCCGGCCCCCGATGCGATAGCGCGCGCACGGCAATTCAAAATGCCGCCGCTCGACCGTCAGCGTTTCACGCGCAATGCCGCGTTCGATGCGTTGTGGGAAGGGCTTCTGGCGACGGCTGGCCACATCGCCATGCCGGACGACGCGCGTCTTGCGCTGGATCGCCTCAAGGCGACCGATCGCGCTTCTCAGGGGGCGATGATCGGCGCTGTGCTGGCGAATGCTGCTCCGGTTGAGGCGCTCGCCGAGTACGTGTTTGTCGCTGCCGCACTACAGGTGCACTTCGCCCGCCTCGCAGCGCGGCTCGATGCCAAAGCGCTGGTGCCGGTCGGTAAAGGCGCGTGTCCCGCCTGTGGCGCTCCGCCGGTGTCCACCATGGTGGTCGGTTGGAGTGGAGCGCACGCGACCCGCTTTTGCGCCTGCTCGCTGTGCGGGACGCTCTGGAATTATCCGCGCATCAAATGCACGCTGTGCGGCTCGACCAAAGACATTGCGTATCAAGAGATTGCCGGCGGACCTGCCACAGTCAAAGCCGAAACCTGCGGATCCTGCCGTTCTTACGTCAAGATAATGCAGCAACGAGAGAATGCTTCACTCGACCCAGTCGCAGACGACGTCGCAACGCTTGCCCTTGATCTCTTGGTGCGCGACACAGGTTTTAGGCGTGGCGCCGTCAATCCTTTCCTTTTTGGTTATTAAGAGAACGCGGTGCCCGCGGAGTCCGAGGTCCTGGTAGACGTCGCGGCACGCATGGCCGAGGCCTACGACACGGCACAACGCGGCGATTATCCGGCGGCACTCGATATTTGGGGCCCGCTGGCGCATGCGGGGGTAGCACGCGCCCAGAATAATGTCGGCGCCTGCTTTGCCGAAGGACTCGGTGTCGAACGAAATCCCTCGTTGGCGTTACGCTGGCTAACGCTCGCGGCGGAGGCCGGCGATCCGGTTGGCCAACGCAATCTCGCTGCGCTCTATTTCAAGGGGGAGGGCGTCGAGCAGGACCAAGAGCGCGCCGCAAATCTCTATCGCGCGGCATCGGAGGCCGGCGACGCCGCGGCACAGGACATGCTGAGCTGGATGCTGCTTGAGGAGGCCGGTGCCGTTTTCGACCCGCTCGAGGCTCGCCGCTGGGCGCTCGCGGCAGCGGAGCAGGGCGTTGCGGCGGCGATGACCCGGGTCGGCATAATCTATCATAATGCGCTTGGGGTCGGTCGAGACCCTAACGTGGCGGCTCACTGGTGGGCGAGGGGGGCCGCGAACGGCGATGCCGACGGTCAGGCGATGCTCGGCGCTGCGCACATCCTCGGCGCTGGCGTACCGCGCGACCGCGTGGTGGCGCTGGCCTGGCTTCTGCGCGCGCGCCGTGGCGGTAGCGCGCTTGCCGAACGGTTCCTCGGTGGCGCCGGTACTGGACTGTCACCTGAACAGATCGCTGAGGCTGAACGCCGCGCCGCCGCAGCTTTGCCAGAGCTATCATCTTGATCATGAGCGCCGAAACAAGCCGAGGCCTCGCCGTCTGCTGAAGCCACAAACTCATATAATCTCGCAAGTCGGGCTGTTAGAATTTCGACGATGGCTGTGAGAATTCCATCGCCTTGCTGCGCGAGTCACGTGGAAGTCATTGGCCGTGGTGAACGCACCCGTGCCGATTGACGTTACTTGATGGCTTGGCTGAAAAATTCATACGGCCAGTATCGCCTTTGAGGCGATTGCGCGGCTAAAATGGCCGCGCTGGGACCAATCACCTTGACGCAAATCACCAAACTCCGAGCCGTTGTTCGCGCCCTTATTCGTCACAGGCGCGTGCAACTGGCGCTTTCGATCAGGGTGACGATCGCGGCCCTGGCGGCTCTTGCGCTTGCGCAACTCTTGCATCTTCCCTTGCCCCTGTGGGCAGTCCTCACCGCCGTCATTGTAACGCAGCTGAGCGTCGGACGGTCACTGAAGGCTACGTTCGATTATCTCGTCGGCACTCTCGGCGGCGCGATCTACGGCGGCGCCATCGCTGTGCTAATTCCGCATTCAAGCGAAATCGCGCTACTCGTGGTTCTGGCCCTCGCTGTGGCCCCGCTCGCCTTCATCGCAGCGCTAAACCCCCGATTCTCGGCCGCGCCGATCACCGCCATCATCGTGTTGCTGCTTCCTCAGATTACCCACGGGAGTCCGGTCGCTTCGGCACTCGATCGCGTCATTGAGGTAGCGCTCGGCGGCGTTACTGGTTCAGTTGTTTCGGTTCTCCTGTTGCCCTCGAACGCGCATCCGTTGGTCATCGCTGCCGCGGCGCGGACGCTCGCTCAGATGGCGCGGGCTCTTGGCGAACTGCTTGCGGGCTTAACGCACGGTCTCACCGTAGCTTCGCTCCACAACATCCAAGACGGCATCGGTCAGGCTCTAGTACAGATGAACGTCGTGGGCGCCGAAGCCGAGCACGAGCGGTCGGCAGGTCTCGCAGGGGGGCCTGACACGGGCCCGTTGTTGCGCACACTGCTGAGGTTGCGCCACGATATTGTGATGATCGGAAGAGCAGCCGTCGCTCCACTGCCCGAACCATTCAGGATGCGGCTTGAGTTGCCGTTGGCTAATGTCGGCGCCGCCTTCGCTGATTACCTGCGTACAAGTGGAACCGCGCTGCTGGCTCATCAAGGTCCTCCAACGCTCAATGCCGTAGACGCTGGACTTAAGACCTATGCGGGTGAGATCGATGCACTTCGTCGTGAGGGCCTGACGCGAACTCTTTCTGGCGAGGAGGCGGAACGCATCTTCGCACTCGGATTTTCGCTTGAGCAGATGCACCACAACTTCAAAGATCTAGAACGATGCGTGACCGAATGGGCACAACCAGGTAATGGAGGGAGGGCGGGTACAACGGCACGTAAGTTCCGCGAATAGCGCTACAGCGAGTTCTAAAATAAATCAGGTAAGATCAAGAACGAGGCTGCGGCAGTCATCCAACAGCGTGAAGTCTTGATTTGAGTCACAAGCAAGCCTCATTCTTCTAATTTTGATGTCTCCTTCATCCCTCGGAAGCAGACATCCGCCAACCCGCATGTTAAATTTAGGGCCGACCGCAGACATTCGCCGATGCGCGGCCAAGGCAAGGCCGCCGCCTCGACCTCCACGCTAGGCCGGCGAGCGCGGCAGAAGCGTGCCGTAAGATGACGGATGCCGATCTGCGCGGTATTGAAAAAATTCATGCGAGCCTCATGCGCGCCCTCAAAGCGAAGAGGGGGACCGAGGTTCTGACGCTCAATCAGCATTTTCATTTCGCGGTCTATAGGCTGGCGCGATCGTGGGTATTGATGCCAATGATCGAAGCCTTATGGCTGCGCGCCGGACCCTTCATGCACCTTGCGCAAATGTCGCCGGGCGTGATGTGGGACGGGCGGCACCACGCCGAGCTGATGAGAGCGCTGCGCTGCAGGGATGCGAGGGCAGCGCGACGCGCGATCCAAAGCGACATCAGCATGGCGGGACAGAACCTCAGTCAGACGCCGTTGCTACGAACGGAACGCGGCGCCAGCCCGAAAGGCGAGGGCTGAGAGCTGAAAGCTGAAATTGCGACAATGGCGATCGGTGCTTCATCGCGCACAAGCGGCAACCGATACGAACGGCCAAGACACTCGATGAATATTCATGACCACCCAGGCCGCAGGCCTTGCACGCCGCGAAGCGGATCAACTTCCGCAAGGCCCGAAAATCTCTTCGGGTGAGTTGAACAGATGGAATGAACGCGCCCTTGGGGAATCTCGAACAACCCTTTGACCTTGAGGTCGTCGGCGCGGACCGCGATCAGCAGCGACCGATCGATGCCGGCCCGATCCATCTTCTGAAGATATTGATCGATGGACACGCCGCCGCGCACGCCCTCCGGCGTACGAATTTGCGCCATAAAATCGGCGTCGATCCCGGTCTGCTCGCGCTCGATCTCCTGAGCGGTAAAAAGATTGACGACGATGCCGATCGATCCCATGTCCCCCGACTTCTGTCGGGGGTCAGATTTGCCTGCGCCGAAGCGCCGGTCGAGGGATCGGAGGTTTAGAAGAAATTCCGCGTGATTTGCCGGGCGCTAAATATCACCGCGCTCATCCGATTGACCGCCTAGGCTTTTGTCTGTGCGCCAATCAATACGAACGCAATTTTGACCGGCTTGTCGCTCTTATTTCGCCAAGCATGCCGCGTTCCGTTCTGGACAATGATGTCATGCGGCTTGAGATGGACTTGTTTGCCATCATCAAGCTCTGCCCAAACCTCGCCCTCCAGAACAATTCCATAGTCGACCGTTTGCGTCCTGTGCATGCCCGGATTGTCGGGCTCCATGGCGGCCGCCAAGTCGGGAACGTGTTCGGCAAACTCCTGAAAGCCGGCGACGGGATCGATGGTCGCAAAGACCGAATCGGGAGCGAACGTCACGACCATCAGCCGCGTTTCGCCAGGCGCGAGTGGCACGTAGGTACTCTTCTCGGAGATCACGTCGGCGCCGTCGATAGGCAAGGTCGGCACGGCCGGCGTCGACCAGACCAATGCCGCCGATTGACCCGGAATATTCTTGAAGGCTTTGCTTCTGCGCGTACCGCCATCCGAGATGAACTTCGATTTACCGCCGGACGTTCCGGTGACCACGCGACGTACACTCATGTCATCCTCCCTGAACTTGCCAAAGGCGCTGCGATTTTGAGTTTGCGACGATCAGACCTTCGCGAACACCGCCGACCAGCGCTCGAGCATGTCGGTTTCCTGGCCGGGCACCATGTTCACCGCCACTTGTTTGTAGCCAAGAGCCTGCATGCCCCTGAGCCGGTCGACTAGCTCGGCATGAGTGCCAGTCAGGCTCAGGCCGCGAACGACAGTGTCGGAAAGGTGCTTCTCCTCCGGGCGGACGAACATCAGATGACCACGATGATTGGAGAGATAGCGGGCGTCGGCCGGCTCGTAGGTCTGATATACCTTGCGATAAGCTTCCAGTTCCGCCTTGAACGGGAAATGCGGTCCAACGGGGAACACCGAGCCGAACTGATCTTCTTCCACCAGGTTGTGAAACGCGATCGCGGCGAAGGGGCCGGCCTGTGCCATGGCGCGCGGACTGTCGGCGGGCTCGCCTTCATCCAGCACGCAGCCGCCTGAACTGGCCGCCACGTAGAGATTTTTCACATCGCGCCCGGCCGCTTTCCACTTAGCGTGCATGTCTTCAATATCTTCCTGCTCGCGCTGCGGGAAGCTCGAACTGCCGATCCAGTTGGCGCCAAGTTTGGCGGTGAGCGTGCGAGCTTTCGGACCGAACGCCGAGACAAAGGTCGGGATCGGATCCTTGATATTGATCAGCCCGAGCTCGGGATTGAGAAAGCGGACTTTGTGGCTCCCACCCTCTTCGGACCACTCGACGGTTTGGCCTTTGAGCAGGCCTTCAACGACTTCGATGTACTTTTCCAGCCGGGCGAGCGTCACCGGGCCGAGACCCATAGTTCGCCGGCCGGTGTAGCCAGTCGATACACCGAACACCACGCGACCCGGCGCTAGAGCGTTGAGCGTCGCCAGCGCGTTGGCGGCGACCGGCGCTATGCGGTTCGAGGGGATAAAAACGCCGGCGCACAGCTTGATGCGCGAGGTCTTCATCGCCGCTGCACCCATGGCAACCAGCACGTCGGCGCTGAGCAAGTGTGTGTCGTAAAACCAGGCGTGAGTAGCGCCGAGTTCTTCCGCACGCTTCACGACCTCGTAGCTTTTCGCTTTGGTCGGCAAGCAGACCCCAAAGTCCATGTTGCTCCTCCCGATATCGCCGGACTTAAGCGTCCGCGCGCAGTGGATCGGCCTTTTGACGGCCGCGTTGTCGTTGAGCGATTGGCACCGGCTCCGGCGGCCGCAACGGCGCGGCGCCGAAGGAGGTGGCGACCCGGTCCGCCGCAACCTCGCCATACAATGTGGTCCGCTGGCGTGGACGTCTGCCGCAGGACGCAATCACCTCATCCATGGCCTCAGGAGGCATTTCCTCGCCATGAACCGCGCCAGCGGCGCGCGTAATGCTTTCATTCATCAGGGTGCCGCCCAGATCGTTGGCGCCGGCGGCGAGGCAGGCGGCAACGCCCTCGCGCCCCATCTTGACCCACGACGTCTGGATGTTTTTCACGAGCGGATGGAGTGCGAGGCGCGCGACCGCGTGCATCAGAACGGCTTCGCGGAAGGTCGGCCCAAGGCGGCTGCCGCCGCGCAAGTGAATCGGAGTCTCCATGGGAACAAACGGCAACGGAACGAATTCGGTGAAACCTCCGGTGCGGTCTTGAAGCGCGCGAAGGCGCAAAAGATGCCGCGCCCAATGCCGGGACCGATCGACATGGCCGAACATGATCGTGGCGGTCGTCCGGATTCCCAACTGATGGGCCGTTTCGATAACGCGCAGCCACTGGTCGGTCGTGATCTTATCGGGGCAGATGATCGCGCGGACCTCGTCGTCCAAAATCTCGGCTGCCGTTCCCGGCAACGTGCCGAGGCCGGCATCTTTCAAACGAGTCAGAAACTCGTGTAGCGATATTCCAAGTGTCTCGGCGCCCTGCCAGACCTCGAGCGGCGAGAACGCATGGATGTGAATGCCCGGACAGACTTCCTTGATCGCGCGACAGATCGAGAGATAGGTCGAGCCGTCGTAGGCTGGGTGAATGCCCCCTTGCAGACAGACTTCCACCGCGCCGCGGTCCCAGGCTTCAACGGCGCGCCGTTGAATCTCCTCGAGGCTCAGGTCGTAAGGGCGGCCGCGCAAATTCTCGCTGAGCTTGCCTTTTGAGAAAGCGCAAAACTTGCAGTGGAAAGAACAGATATTGGTGTAATTGATGTTGCGCGTGACGACGTAACTGACCTCATCGCCGCACGTCGCGGCGCGCAGCGCGTCGGCTGCTTGGCAAACCGCGTGGAAGGCTTCGCCGCGGCTGGCGAACAAGGTGACGATCTCATCTTCGGCCAGCGCGCTGCCCGCGAGCGCGCGGGCAATGATCGTGTCGAGCCGAGTGTCAATCGAAGCGATCCGCAGCTCCGCGTGCGTTTTATTCAGCGTTCCAGGAATCCACGGGTCGGAGCGCGCGAATCCTTCGCTGTCCGCCCCCCGCGTGACGGCGCTTCGCAGCGCACGATCAAGCCAGGTTTCCGAGTGACGAACGTATGCCGGGTAAACGGCAAGGCGCTCGACGAGAACCTTCCCGGCCTTGGCGGTCTCTTGGATCAGCGTTTCTATCTGCGGCCACGGCCGCTCCGGATTGACGTGGTCAGGCGTAACTGGCGACACGCCGCCCCAATCGTTGATACCCGAGGCGACAAGCTGTTGAAGCGCGCCGGGTGATAAGTTGGGCGGCGCCTGAATGTTCATCTCGGCGCCGAAGACCAGCCGTGCCGCCGCGATGGTCCATAGATGGTCTTCGAGACCCGGCTCGTCGTGGCCCGCCATTTTGGTGCCGGGCTTGGCGCGAAAATTCTGAATGATGACTTCCTGAAGATGGCCATATCGCTCGTGTAACGAGCGCAATTCGAGCAAGGCCACGAGTCGCTCGTGACGAGTCTCGCCGATGCCGATGAGTATCCCGGAGGTGAACGGAATGGCCGCTTCACCGGCTGCTCTAATGACCTCCAGCCGCACCGAGGGACGCTTATCTGGAGAGCCGTAGTGAGGGCCGCCGCGGGCGCAAAGGCGCTCGGCCGAGGTCTCAAGCATCAATCCCTGTGACACCGAAATCGGCCGCAAGGACACGAGCTCGTCAGCGCTCATGACACCGGCGTTGAGGTGGGGAAAGAGACCCGTTTGCTCCAACACCAAAGCCGCCATCGCGCGGAGATAAGAGATTGTCGTGTCGTGTCCGAGCTGCGCCAATTCGTCACGGGCGACGCGATAGCGCTGCTCCGGCTTGTCCCCCAACGTAAAGAGCGCCTCATGACATCCGGCTTCCGCGCCTGCGCGGGCGATAGCGAGCACGTCCTCCTTGCTTAAATATGCGCGCGTCCCGCGCCGAGGCGGACGGGCAAAGGTGCAATAGTGGCAGCTATCGCGACATAGCTGGGTGAGCGGGATGAAGACTTTTCGCGAATAGGAAACCGCCGTGCCGTGGCCGCGATCACGCAATTCGGCTGCGACCTTCATGATCGCGGAAAGGTCATTTTCATATTCCAGCAACGCAAAGACGTCGGCGTCCGACAAACGGCGACCGTCTCCGCCAATGGCCAAGGCGCGAGCGAAGTTGTTCATTGTGATTCAAGGACCACTGAAACGTGGTCCCATTCCGCCCGGCATTCGTCGAGCAGCTTCCAGCTGCGGGTGGCGGAAGGCCTGCCCATAAATCTCGCCAGATCGGGCGGCTCGTCGACATCAAGGCCAATGGCGCGATTGTGAATGATGGTCGGGGTCAGTCCACACGCGCGCGCTGCTGCAAGGTGCGGAAAATAGCTGTCAGGACCAAACCGTAGTGGAACCACATCAGCCGGCGAACATACGATCGTATTTGACCCGAGTTCGTCCCACGCCGGAACAATCGTGAAGGCAGGAGCCGGGGCGTGAGCAGCTAAAACACGACTGATATCGATGCGCGATACGAGCGGCACATCCCCCGGGATCGTCAACATTGTGGAGGAGTTCGCGGCCAGCCGGCGTGCCGCCGCGCTGACAGCGCCGGTGTGACCCTCGCGCGCGCCATCCGACCAGACCTCGGCACCCCAGCGTCGCGCGATATCGGCCGCGCTCCGGTCCACTGTCACCACGGCGATCCCGTGCAACTCGGACACGGCCGCAACAGCCTCCAATACGTCCTGGAACATGGCGAGCGCCAAGTCTTGCCGCAGTCGGGGCGATAGGGCTTCTGCCAGCCGTTGCTTTGCGACGACTGTTTCCTTAACCGGAATAACCGCCCAAATGCCCGGATGCGACGCTCGCCGATCGTTTGCCATTCAGCGATTCCATGAGACGCAGGAAAGGTACCACGCGCCTTTTGCCGTGACGCGGGCGTGGCGTCTGTCCTATTTCTTTATGACAGCGGCTTTAGCAGTTCCGAGATGGAGACAGCTTATCTGCCAAGGATAGCACAGTTTTCGCCAGTTGCTCTCGATCTGCAAGCGAAACCATCAAAGCGTTGGTCGCGATTGTCGGTATGGGGAGTTTTGTAACAAGAGCGGCGTCAAGCTGATCGACGATGTAGCCGTCCAATAATGCGCCATAGCGCTTGGCGACGGTTTCGGCGCCGACCTCCAAACCGAGCTCACTCATCATCTTCGCCGTCGGGCCCTTAATCGCTTTGCCCCCGATAATCGGGGCGACGGCCACGATCGGCGCAGTGCTTTCCTGGAGCGCTTTCCGCATGCCGGGCAAAGCGAGAATTGGCTCGATGCTGATAAACGGATTCGAGGGGCAAATCACAATCGCCCGGAGATCCGGCCGTGTGATTGCAGCGATAATGTCAGGATGCGGCGTTGCCGTTGCTGCTCCGTCATAGGAAAATCCCACGACCTCGGGCCGGCACTGCTGTTCAACGAAATAGCGTTGAAAGTCGAGCCAGCCCTCCGCGGTAAGAACCCGTGTGCGGACCCGGTCATCGGTCATCGGCACAATCGAAGCTCGGACACCGAGGCGATCCGCAAAATCGCGGATGATGTGCGAAAGCGGCTCGCCGGCGCGCAGCCTGCGTGTTCGCTCGACATGAACGGCAAGATCGCCGTCGCCCAAACGAAACCAGGTCTCCGCTCCCAAGGCCGCCAACGCCTCCATGAACGTCCAGGTTTCGTCGCGCCGTCCCCAACCTGTCTTGGGGTTATCGAGACCGGCCAACGTGTAGAGCAATGTGTCGATATCCGGCGAGACGTGTAGGCCAAGATGCTCGAAATCGTCGCCGGTGTTGGCCACGACCGTAAGCTTTCCCGGAGGAACAATGTTGCTCAGGCCGAGAGCGAGCTTGGCGCCTCCGACCCCGCCGGAGAGTGCAAGAACGCGTTCCCTCTTCGCGCTCTCTATCGTCATCGGAAGAGGTCTTCATCGGGATCGCGCAACAAGTGCGCAGCCGACGAGGCCTTCGCCGACCAGCTAAGTCCGCGCACGATGACGATCGGCGTCGCCTCGGCTGCCTGTCCCATCAGGAGAGACGCCGCCGCGGCAATTTCGTCAGCGAAGCCTATCTCGCTCACCCGCAGTGGGCGGCCGTACAGGTCTTTCCGGCCGCGAAGATCTAAGAGCGCCGGAAAGCCGGCCGCCCCAAGTGCGACACCGACAGTACCAAGCCGCCAGGCCCGGCCTAAACTGTCATTGATAACGACGGCAATGTTTTTGCCGAGCTGCGTGCGAAACCCCTCGTGCAACCGTAGCGCCGATCCATCAGGGTCTTCAGGTAAGAGCAGTACCGGCTTCACGCCATGTTGCGGATCGACGTTCGATTGATCAACGCCCGCATTGGCGAGCACAAAGCCAAGCTTGTGCTCAACGATAAGGACGCCGGGTCTGTGCCGAATCACCTTGCGGGACTCTTTGAGGATGACCTCAACGAGCCGCGCGTCCTTTTGCACTTGTGTCGATAGCGCCAACGCCTGTTCGCCCGGCTCGATCGTGGCAAGATCGACATATCGTCCCTCTGCTTTCGAGACAATTTTTTGAGCTATTACCACCACGTCATCATCGAGCAACGCGGGCCCGTGCTCCCGCGCGATGTCGCAAATCATGCGGAGCAGATCGGTTCCCGGCTGAATGAGCGGAACGCGGGATAGTGCTATGAGTTGCAAATCGCGCGTTTTGGCGGCGCTGCCCATGCGAGGCTCGGCTGATCTAGGGCGATGATGATTGCCGGGATACGCGCGGCGGGCAAGGATGAACGAATGACGCGCCGCATCTCTATCCAGTAGCCTGGAAAGAGCGTAGCCGGTGAATGCCGCAGCAAGTGGATCGCGAAGACGAAAACGTAAGGCCCCCGGCCGTTGCCAACCGAGGACCAGACCTTGTTCAAAGCGATTTGTGGAATTTAATGAGCGCCGTTCGTTAAGTCGGGCGAACCTGACGCATCACTCACGCCCAGCTGCTTTTCGCCCGGACCGGTACAAGCTCTGACTTCAGGCACGCCGACAGCCGCGACCGAGCGGAAGAATCCGTTCTGCCATTGACCGACAGTATAAGCGATGTTTTGCAGCTGACTGCGGAGGTCGATCTCGCCGATCACGGTTTTGAAGGTGTGGCTTTTCAGGTACGCAGTGATTGCATCCTTATCGACCGTACCGGCACCCTCGAACGCCTGCGTGAGCACTTCTCCATTTGCATACAGGTAGAAACAGGCGTTGTAGTCGGAATCGACGCCAGTGACCTCCTTGTGCAGCTTTAAGAAGGCGCGGGTCTTGTCGTTGTCCGGGACGCCGCCGAACCCGATGATGTTTTCAGCCGACGCGCCGTACTTCCCGGCAAAGCCGGCGAACGCGCAACCGATACCGTTGTAGTAGGCCTTGACGTTGAAGTTTTCGATCTTGGCCTGATCGGTCAAGCCGAAAGTGTCGGGCGGATAAGAATAGGCGATGAAGGCGTCGGGGTTGCTGGCCTTCGCGGCCTTGATCACCGGTGCGTAATCCTGCGTCCCCAGCGGGTAGGATTTGTCGTAGACCAATTCGAAGCCGGCTGCGGGAAAGAGCTTCCTGCTGATGTTGGCGGATTCGATGCCGTACTCGTCCGCCACGTTGACCATGGCGATTTTCTTGCCCATCTGGCCGCCGTCCCGCAGCTTCTTGAGGACATCAACTACGGCTGAGCTGTATTGGGTGGTTGTTCCGTTGGCGAAGAACAGTCGAGGATTTTTCTTGACCAGCTCCGCGCCCAAGTCGGTGACGCAGGCCACTGCGAGTTGCGGATAGCCAAGCCTCGCGAATGTCGGCACCGCGGCCACGTTGAAGCCCGTGCTATACAAGCCCACGATCCAATCAGCCTTATCGACGGCGGCAAGACGTTCGATCGCCTTGATCGCTTCCGGCGGTTGGGTATGGTCGTCGTACTCGATCAGCTCCACTTTACGTTGGCCGTCTTTGAGCTTAAGGCCGCCGGCCTGGTTCACCTGATGAGCCCACAGCCGCCACGGCGGGAAAAACGTAGCGGCAGCGCCCGGAGCGAGCGGACCAGTCTTCGCACCCACCACCCCGACCTTGACAGTCCTGGTATCCGCTCTTGCGGTCGCTATGAAGGGCGCGGCCAGCGCCGTCGCGCCGGCATATTTCAGCAATTCGCGTCGTCGCATGGAAACCTCCCCGATCGCTTTTTTCGCGATTGCCATATAGCGCGGCACAGGGAAGCGGTATGTCGTCAGAACTAATGACACTGAGGTGCGCGGCCAAGATGTCCTAAGCATTTAGGACAGACTTAGCGGAGGCAGCACGCAAGGATGTCGATCCTCTGAAACCAGTTTGAACAGAACAAATAGTCGAGGAGAGAACAGTGAGTGCAGTCGCCGAAGCCGAAGGCGAATGTCGCAACACTACGCGTAGGCGGCGGCGCAGTGGGTTTCAATTGGCTCCCAGTGATTGCGGCCGACCGGCAAGGCATGTTTGCGCGACGCAATCTCGCGGTCGACATCAAACGTCTCGGCGCCGTCGATAAAGCGACCGCTGCCGTCAAGAACGGTGAACTCGACCTCGTCATCACGCCCCCCGAGGGCGCGATCCGCGATTGTGCCAACGGCGGCGATCTGCGGATCATCGCCGGCAACGTCAACCGACTGCCGCTTTCGCTGATCGCCAATCCACGCATTCGCCGGATCGAGGACCTGCGTGGCGCGCGCCTTGGCACCTCGTCGCTGACCGAAGGCACGGCGCTCTATACGATGGAGGTTTTGCGGCGCCACGGTCTGAATTATCCGGGCGACTACGAGTTCGCGGTTGTCGGCGTCCACCCGGCACGCTGGAAAGCTTTGCAGGAAGGAACCATCGACGCCGCGGTACAGCTCATTCCATTGAACTTCGTGGCCGAGGATGCCGGCTACAACAATCTGGGCGAGGTGACCGACTACATACCGGAGATCGTCTTCACCGGCCTCATTGTCGATCGCGTTGCGGCCGAAAACCGCCGCGAGCACATCGTTGCCTTTCTTCAGGGCGTGATCGAAGGCACGCGTTGGGTCTACGATCCGGCCAATGACGAAGCGCTTCTGCTCCTGACGAAAGAACTGACCCAAGCGGAGGGAAAATACGGGCGGCAAGCTCTGGAATACATGCGCGAGAAGCGGGTCTTTTCACCGGACCTTTCCATTCCCGATGCAGCCTTCACGAAATCGATCGAACTTATGCAGAAGGCTGGGTTGGCCGATGAGCACCTGGCGGCGAGTGCGAGGAGAGTGCTCGACGACAGCTTTCGGATCGCTGCACTCAAGCCGGACTAACGCGTCAAAATTTATGCCCGATGACCGTTCCTCCTTTGGATTTAGCTCTCGACGCGAGAACCGCAGTGCGCATCGTTTGCGGAGCGTTCTTCTTGCCGCACACAATCGCCAAGTTGCGCAATATAGACCGCGCGTCGGTGCTGTTCGACAAAGTCGGCTTTCGACCGGCGCGCCCGTTTGTCCTGTTGACGACTGGCATGGAGCTGGTCGCGGCGTTCGGGTTGATTTCGGGCCTCTACCCCCGGACGGGGGCGCTCGTTGCAGCAATCGTGCTGCTCGGCGCCGCTTATGCCATCGCCCGCGCCCATGCCCTGATGTGGCGGTGGCAACATCCGGGCATCGAATACATGGTGTTTTGGGCAATCATTTGCCTCTGCGTCGGCTTTCTTTCCTGAATGCGCAGTTGAACGAGGAACGTTTCGGGACAGCTCCTCATATCGAAAGCGCAAAGGAGCCGTTATCTGATGATAGAATATGCTATCGTGGTGGTGCGTTCACATAGCCTAGAAGCCATCGAAATGGCCAACAGCAGTAGGGAGGAGAGCGCCAATGATCGTCGTTTCTCCGGCGTATTCGGACGAACGTCTGAACCTTAGCACGCGCGACGCATGCGAGGTCGTCAATTCCGTCGGAACTGACTCCTATGGCGATGTCTGCTTCGCGATGCTCGAACGGGCACTCAATGCCGAGCATTGGGCGCTGTTTCGCTTCCGGTCTGGCAGCCCCCTGAAATGCGTGGCGACGGCGAGCAAGCGTGATAAGGCGGCAGCCAAAGAAAATTGCGACCGTTTTGTCGGGCGATGTTACAGCGTTGATCCTTCGGTAAGGGTCGCTAGCACAAGGCTCTCTGCGCCGACTTTGACGAAGATGGCAATCGATGACATCGACGACCCGCAATACCGGCACTGCTTCGAGCTGACGCACGTGCAGGAACGCGTGAGCTTGTTTTCATGGATTGGACTGGATCTGTACCAACTGAGTGTATTCCGCGGTCCGCGAAAGGCGTCGTTTTCCGCTCCTGAGATGAATCATTTTGCAGCGCTCGCCAAACTGCTCTTGGCGACAGCGCAGAAGCACGAGATTTTGATCGATCAGCAACGCAGCTTTCCGCGGCATCTGAACATCGAGGGCATTGAGCGTCTTCTGAAGCTGCGCTCGCCCGAGCTCAGCACGCGCGAGTGCGAGGTTTGCGCGCGCGCGGTGGCTGGTAAGACGATCGAAGGAACGTCGCTCGAGCTCGATATACGGCGAACCAGCGTCATTACCTATCGGCAGCGAGCTTATCAAAAACTCGGCATCTCCCGCACCAACGAGCTCGTCGCGCTTTTGAGCAATTTGCATGCGGAGCGATCCCTGGCTTCATGATCAAAGGTGCTCTGCGCCGAGGAGCGAACTCTCGACACCACCTCTCACCTTCCTGTCCCAAACTCAGAGGGCAGACAGCGCGTCAGCTTCGTACGTTCCATCTGCGGGCGGTTTATCATCGCGCAGCGGTGTTGCACCGAGCGATTCGCGCCACACAAGCGCTGTGGGACTTATCGGGGAAATGAAACATGGACGGCGAATCTCCAACTATCGCGGTGATCGGTGGAACCGGCGCTGAAGGAAGCGCCATCGCGCTGCGTCTCGCCCACGCTGGCTATCGTGTGATGATCGGCACGCGGGATTCGGCTAAGGGCGTCCGTGTGACCGCCGAACTCAACAAACTGCTCGGCGCTGACTCGATTGAGTTTGCGAGCAACGCTGAAGCGGCAGGAAAAGCCGATATCGTGATCCTGACGGTGCCATACACCGCCCAAGAAGCGACTGTTCAAGAAATACGCGCCTTCCTCACCGGCAAGATTCTGATTGACGCCACCGTTCCTCTGGTGCCGCCAAAGGTCAGCAACGTCCAGCTCCCGCCGGGCGGCTCTGCCGTTGCCGGTATACAAAGCATGCTGGGTGACAAAGTCCGGGTCGTGTCCGCCTTTCAGAACGTCGCTGCGCATAAACTTCGGCAGCTTGACGCCGACGTGCAATGCGATGTTCTCGTCTGCTGGCGATGACGTCGAGGCGCGAAGTATAACGCTGGAATTAATTAAAAAAATGGGATTGCGCGCGCTCGACGCAGGTCCGATTTGCAATTCGGCGGCTGCCGAAGCATTGACTTCGCTGCTCATATTCTTCAATCGCAAATATAAAGTCTCCGGCTCCGGCATCCGCATCACCGGCTTGGAAGATGGAGGGGCTCAGTCGAAGTTTGCGGCGCAAATCTGCAGTGACCGTCGCCGACGCCTGGCCGCCAACTTTATCGTTCAATAAGGAGCACCATCCAGCGGCGCTGGTGAACCCTCCGTGCGCCTTGCGCGGCTGTCATTCGCGGCTTCACTCAACTGCTGCATCATCGTTCACCCGTGGCCGGCCAATGTCCTTAGCTCTCAGGACAAACTCAAACCCGCCGCTGGAAAATACTTCTCAACGGCATCGGTCGAATTGCGCGATCATGCTGCGAAGTTGGCGCAGCCGAATTGCGGAAGGTCCACAGGCGGAGCATTAAATGTCCAAGCGTACTAAACCGCCGTTTCGTGCGGACCACGTCGGAAGCCTGCTTCGTCCCCAGCATTTGCTCGATGCCCGCAGCAAGTTCGACAAAGGCGAAATCTCCGCCGCGCAACTGCGAAGTATTGAGGACGATGCCATTCGGCACGTGGTCAAACGTCAGGAGGACGTGGGTCTCAAATCCGTAACCGATGGCGAATTTCGCCGCCGCAGTTGGCATATGGACTTCATCTGCCGCATCGGCGGCGTGACGTCGGCCGGGACGCAGTTACGACCATTCCAGAATGAAACGGGTTCCGTGAAGAATGAAATAGATTTGCCGAAGGTCATTGGGAAGCTTTGCCTTAAAGAGCCGATTTTCGCCGAAGATTTTAAATTTCTGCAATCTGTGACCAAAGCGACGCCGAAGCTTTCAATCCCGTCACCGAGCATGTTGCACGGGCTTGGCGCTATTGAGGACAAGACTATCTATAGCCGACCGGAGGATTTCTGGCGCGATCTCGTCAAGGTCTACACCGACGAATTGTGGGCGCTTAGCCGCATCGGCTGCAGTTATCTGCAAATTGATGACACGATGTTCGCGACCCTGAGCGATCCTTCCTTCCAGAAAAAGCTCAATCCCTCTGCGGGAGCGCAAGACCAGCTCTATGAGACCTATATTCGCCTGGTCAACGATTCCATCGCCCAAAAGCCGCCGGGGATGACGTTGTGTGTCCACACCTGTCGCGGCAATCATCGCTCGGCCTGGGTTGCTGCGGGTGGCTACGATCCGGTAGCCGAAGCGGTGTTTAACGAACTCAACGTCGATGGGTTCTTTCTGGAGTACGACGACGAGCGCTCCGGCACATTTGAGCCGCTTCGTTTCGTACCAAAAGGCAAAATGGTCGTGTTGGGACTGCTCACCAGCAAGAAGGGAGCTCTTGAAAGAAAAGACGATATCAAACGGCGCATTGATGCGGCCACGAAATATATCGACCTGGACCAGCTTGCGCTCTCCCCGCAATGCGGATTTGCCTCAACCCTGCTGGGCAACTTACTTACTGAAGACCAGGAATTTGCGAAGCTCGCGCTCGTGGTCGAAACTGCCAGGGAAGTTTGGGGCGAGTGATCGTTTCCGCGCGACCACATTTACGGCAAAGCGATCTGGGGTTCGATCACCGTTAAGGTGTCAGGATTGAGGCAGCGCCCTGAGGTGCCGGATAGGGCGGCCGGGCGCGATCGCCTGTGCGGCGGCGACGATGGCATTGGCGTCAATGCCGTAGAAGCGGTAGAGGTCGGCCAGCGAACCGGTCTGGCCGAAATGCTCCACGCCAAGTGGGCGTACACGGTTGCCCGAAACCGCCCCTAGCCAAGCGAGCGTCGCCGGATGTCCATCCAAAACGGTAACGATGCCACAATGCGACGGCACGTCGGCGAACAGCCGTTCAATGTGCGAGCGCGCATGCACAAGGCCGCGCTCGCGCGCGCGTTGTGCGGCCGTCCAGCCGGCATTGAGGCGATCGGCCGAGGTGACGGCGAGCAGGCCGACATCGCGCCGGTCCTCGGCCATCAGCCCCACGGCGGCAATCGCTTCCGGTGCAATCGCGCCGGTGTAGGCAACGACGACCTGACAGTTCGGTCCCGGCTTGCGCAGCCAGTAGCCGCCATCGACAATTTGCTGGCGCAGTTCCGGCGTCATCGCGCGCGCAATCTGCTCGATCGGTCGCGTCGATAGCCGAAGATAGACCGATCCGCCAGTTTCGTCTCGCAACCAGGTGTGTTCCGATATTTCGCCGCCACTATTCTGAATGTACGCAAACGCCCACGCCAAGATGACGGCAAGCTCGTCCACATATGCCGGTTCGAAGCTTGCGAGCCCGTCCTGGGCCATTCCGATCAGCGGTTCCGCGATCGATTGATGCGCGCCGCCTTCTCCTGCCAGCGTGATTCCGGACGGTGTTCCGACCACAATGAAACGCGCGTCCTGATAACAGGCGTAATTGAGCGCATCGAGCCCGCGTGCGACGAATGGATCGTATAATGTGCCGATTGGCAGCAGCCGTTCGCCATTGATCGAATGCGACAGGCCGAGTGCCGAGAGCAGAATGAACAGGTTCGTCTCAGCGATGCCGAGTTCGATGTGCTGGCCGTTGGGCGAGAATTCCCAATTGAAGGTCGACGGGATACGCTCGCTCTTGAAGGTGTCGGCCATCGTTTGACGCGCAAACAATCCGCGCCGGTTCACCCAACCGCCGAGATTTGTGGAGACTGTCACATCGGGAGACGTCGTGACGATGCGGCGCGCGAAATCGCTGTCGGTGCGGGCAATCTCGTTGAGGAGCGTACCGAAACCCGTCTGCGTCGACGTCACCGCCTGGAACGCTGACGGCAACTCGGGCGGGACCTCGATCTCTGGCGCCTTCAACCTCCGTGCGCCGCCCGCCGCAAACGGAACGCGATCAAGAAATGTCTCCAGCTGCTCCGTCGGCAGCGGCAGGCCCTCGAACCGATCCCATTCGTGGCCGGGTCGCACGCTCATGGCCCGGCGGAATATCTCCATCTGCGCCGGTGTCATCAGCCCGGAGTGATTGTCCTTGTGTCCGGCCATTGGCAGGCCAAAACCTTTGATGGTGTAGGCGATAAAGCAAGTCGGCCTGTCGTTGTCGGCATTGCGAAAGGCTTCGAGCAATGACGGCAGATCATGCCCGCCGAGATTATTCATCAGAGCGGCCAGCTGGTCGTCGGAGCGCTTGTCGATGAGCCGGCTGACGTCGCCCTGATCACCGATTTCGTCGTTGAGCCGCTTGCGCCAGGCAGCACCTCCGGCAAACACCAGTGCCGAGTAGAGCGGGTTGCGGCAATTGTCGATCCACTGACGCAGCTTCTCGCCGCCGGGCTCCTTGAACGCCGACTGCTGCAGCGAGCCGTATTTTAGGATCACGACGTTCCAGCCGAAATTCCTGAACAGCTGCTCGTAGCGCTCCCACAGCCCTTCGCGCACGACGGCGTCGAGGCTCTGCCTGTTGTAGTCGATGATCCACCAGCAATTGCGCAAGCCCTGCTTCCAGCCTTCGAGCAGCGCTTCGAAAATATTGCCTTCGTCGAGCTCGGCATCGCCGACCAGCGCCACCATGCGTCCTTCCGGCCGATCAAGGCCCCAGCCATGGGCGCGCACGTAGTCCTGCGTCAGTGACGAAAACAGCGTCTGTGCAACGCCGAGCCCGACCGAACCGGTCGAGAAATCCACGTCGTCGACGTCTTTGGTGCGCGACGGATAGCTCTGCGCGCCTTTAAAGCCGCGGAAGGCTTCCAGCTGTTCGCGTGTCTGCTTACCAAGCAGATATTGAATTGCGTGGAATACCGGACTGGCATGCGGCTTTACCGCGACGCGGTCCTGCGGCCGCAATACCGCGAAATAGAGCGCGGTCATGATCGTAGCGAGCGAGGCCGACGAGGCTTGATGGCCGCCTACTTTCAGGCCGTCGTTGTTCTCGCGCAGATGGTTGGCGTTATGAATGGTCCAGCTTGCGAGCCAGAGGACCTTCTTCTCCAGCTCGCGCAGGGCCGCGACGTCATCGGTGTCACGATCTTCTAACGTGCGCATTGGCCCTACCTGCCGCCGCTTGAGGGTCGCCCCGCGCGTGCCGCCCCAACCTCAAGCATCGGACGGGGGGAGTTTAATGCGGCCGCAATGAAGAGCAATCACGCCATTGCAATTGATTTGTGCGTTCCGCTGCGACTCGCACTGCGAGTACTCCGCCCAGCCCACGTGTGTAATGTTTCGAGCAACGAAATCCGAAAGTCTTCCAGGGAGTGAGAAATATCCATGCCAGCATCCGTGCGTCGTGCGCGGGGCAGCGTGGCGGATTGGGGCCACTAGATCGAGAAGCGGCTAGCGCGGAATCCGGCAGCGGCAAAAGGGCACGCTCCGGTTCTCCCGAGAAGTTGTAGAACGCGGCTGAGCGGCCTTTGACGTAGGCGTCCGACGGGCTGAGTTCCATTGCCTTCTCATGGTATTTCCGCGAGGCGTCAAAGGCGCCGCGGTGCATGAGGATCGAGCCCATGATTCGATTGGCCTCCGGATCGTTGGGGTCGAGTTCGAGCGCGCGCTGGGTGCGCCGCTCGCCGTCATCCCAATCGAATTCCGGCAGGGCGGAGCGGGCACAGACCCACATGGCGCGCGGACGGGCGAAGTTCGCGTCGGCTTCGATGGCGCGCTCGAACCAGCGGGTCGCCTGGCGCAAGTTCTCGTCGACGACCCCGCCGAGGCGATGATATTCGAGCCCGCGCAGGTAAAACTCGTAGGCGGTCATCGACTCGGGCTTGAGCCGGCGCGCGGCCACAATGTCGCTCTCCTCGATACGGCCAAGTACCGTCGAGGCGACGCGCGAGACCAACTCGTCGAGCCGGTCAACCAGGCTTTCAAAGCTCTCGTTGCGCCGATCGCTCCAGACTACTCCGCCGGTTTCGGTCTCTGAAAGCGATAAGCTCAAGCGGATCTGCGATCCGAGTTGGCGTACTGTGCCAGTGAGCACGTAGCGCACGCCGAACCGATCGCCCACGGTCTGCGGATCATAAGCGGTGGCGGCGAGGACCCGTGTCGCCGAGCGTGAAGTGACAAACAGTTTCTTAAATCGACCGAGTTCGAAAATCAGCTCCTCGGTGACGCCCTCGGCCAAATACCTCTGGTTCTCGTTGCCGGAGGCAACCTCGATCGGCATGACGGCCAGTGAAAACGGCCGCTTCGCCTGCATCGGCGTCGGCTGAGTCGGCGCTATCTGGTAGACGTGGCGGGTTATCTCGCCGCGCAGGCGGTAAATGCGGACAGGCTGAACGATATTGCGGAAGCTCTGCTCGCCGCGGTCATCGAACGCGAAGGGCGAATTGCGGCGAATCTGCTCGAAAAGCGCAGCGCTTACGTCAATGGTATCACGGTCGGCCGCCTGCTGAATACGGGCGGCGAGGTTGACGCCATCGCCGATAAGATCGTCGTCGTTTTCTACCAGCACATCAGCAAGATGCAAACCAAAGCGCATGTGCAATGGGCGTTCGTCGCCCTGCCCAGCCAGCAGCAGTCCAGCCCGAACGCCGGCGGCGCATCGCACTGCGTTTATCGGACTAGCGAATTCGACGAGCACCGCGTCGCCCATCGCCTTGAACAGGCGGCCATCGCATTTGGTAATCTCGGCGTCGATCAAGTTGCGGCATTTGGCGAGCCGCTGAGCGGTGCCGTCCTCGTCAACCTCCATCAAACCCGAATAGCCGACTACATCAGCGACCAATATCGCCGCCATTCGCCGTTTCATCGGAACCGGCCTCCTAAGAGGAAAGGGTAGCATAACCCCTTTTACAATGTGATCCCAGCGAGGTTCCCCACCGGCGGTCAGTCGGGAGCGACTGACGGGCTTTTTCGGGGTGCGTCAATCGGCGATTTCTACGGCATTTAAAACTAACACGTGATGTCTCCCTTTGGCCCGTTTCGACGTTTACCGTGGTCCAGCGATACTTCCGCAGTTGGAGGTCACGCCGACATTCGGGCAACGTCGATCCGCGGTGATTGGACCCATAAGAGATATTGCGTGACCGAGCTTTCAGTCGCTTGGTTTGCGTTATTTGTAATTCGGCGATTGATCTGCAGTGCGCGTTTCAGGCCGATTTCGTCGACAAAAATGATCCACGCAGAAGCGTCCGCGACGATTTGGACGCCGACTACCTTATCGACGCGATCTCATGACGAACTAGAGACCGTTACTGCCGTGATAGTCCGGGCTTCCGTCGGGATATGTAGACATGCATGGCGGGACCATGTTCTGATACGGCCACGTGCACCCCGGAATGTTCGGTACGGCCCCATAAATCTTGGAGGGAGTTTCGGTTTCTTTTTGCTTAGCATGGTGCATCCGTACAATGTGCTTCTTTGGATATATCGTTGCATTGGTTCGCTGTTGAGCTTGCGCGACAGGCAGCAAAGGCGGCGAAAGGGACGCTGTTATCGCGGCAACGGCTACTTTACGAAACGAGGTTACTTGCTTCGACATGGCATTCTCCCTGATGCCGCCCCTTGGTTCTTGCTCCTGTGTCCCACGCCTCGCCTTAAAGCGGATAAGATCGAATTTCTTGTGCAGTTTCGCGCAACACAGTGGCGCGTGCAGTCACAACTGCTTGTTGATGCGATGCAGAATGCAGCGCGCCCGGATCGACAACGGAGCATTGCGAGCCCTTGGCGTTATGATGTCGAGCTACAACCGCTGTGCTACGACCACCCGGAACAGCAGTGAGCGTTTCGATAGGCTATGATGATTTTTTCAGCCCGGGGGTTTCCAACTTGGCTTTATCGTGGGTTCAGGACTCGCTGGCAGTGCTTTCCGGCGCCGCGGTCGGGTTTTCACTTGGGCTAATTGGTGGGGGTGGTTCAATTCTAGCCGTGCCGCTTCTCCTCTACGTCGTTGGTGTCGGCGACCCGCACGTAGCCATCGGCACCAGTGCGCTTTCCGTTGCCGCCAACGCTTACGCTAATTTGCTCGGACACTGGCGCGCCGGCAATGTCAAATGGGCGTGCGCCGCAATATTCGCGGTCTCCGGCATAATCGGTGCGGCGGTGGGCTCTACCCTCGGCAAGCTCGTCGACGGCCAACAATTGCTGTTCCTGTTCGCGCTTATCATGATCGCGGTTGGCGTGCTGATGCTGTTGCCGCGCTCCAGTCAAGGCAATCCGGACGTTCATATGACGTCATGGATTGCGGTGCGCCTCGTGGTCATCGGGCTCTCGGTCGGTACAGTATCCGGCTTTTTTGGAATTGGCGGCGGTTTTTTAATCGTACCAGGTTTGATGCTCGGCAGTGGCATGCCGATCCTCAACGCAATCGGCTCGTCGTTGTTTTCGGTAGGCAGTTTTGGTCTGACCACTGCCATCAATTATGCGCTTTCCGGTTTGATCGAATGGACGATCGCACTGCTTTTTATTGTCGGCGGCGTTGGTGGCGGCTTTCTTGGAATGCGGGCGGCGGTTAGTTTGGCGGCCAGGCGACGAACGCTCACCTACATATTCTCAGGTGTGATTTTTGCTGTTGCCGTCTACATGCTGATGCAAACGGGCTTACCTCCCTGGCTGTAGATTACCTGAGAGCCGACGCACTGCGCGAAGACATCGCTATGCAGCGACATCTCGGAGGGTCTGATCCGCCGATGTACTTGGCCAGCTCTATCCGGGCGACGGTAAGCCGAAAGGTGTTGTCGCGGCCTTGGACAAATCTCCGCCAGCGAGTACGGCATCCTGGCTGAACACAGTAGCCGGCAGGTCGCGCGCCTTCTCTCGACCGTCGCGTTTTGGTGTGATGACCGGATGAGCTTTTAAATACTCGCCCAGTGCTTCATGGATAGACATCGGGAGCACAAGGGCGTCGTGAGATCCGCGATGCCGGCAGATGACGTCCAGCGGCTCGCCTTCGCGTTCGCACCCGGCAATCGTATAACGCCCATCGTCTTCGGCCTCGCGACCGTTGATCTTTATGGAGACGATCCTTGCTCCGTATCCCGCCCGCGCATCAAAGACGATCGTCATTCCGGAAGCTCGCGGACCCCATCCGCCATTCAGCTTCAACGGGCTTTTCGAGTACACCATCTCCAGCTCGTGTTCCAAGTAGTCTCTGAGTTCTTTGCCGGTTATCCAGCCGCGCTTCATTCGCGCGTCCATCGGCAGCAGGTTCCAGAGATCGGCCTCGGTGATCGTTTCCGGCGGGACGGGTACGCCGAAGCGAAATCCGTTGGTGAAGCCGATGTCGGCTTTTGCGGTTTCGCGCACCGCATCGGCGATGAAATCATCGGCCGTGGTTTCCAAAAGGTCATAGCGCATCAGGACGGTTTCGGTCCTTCCAGCTTGCTTGGCCATGCGCACCCGATGTGGCGCCAACGATCTGTCGACCAGCACTTTGACTTCGGCGTCTTCGTCATAGCGGCTCGCCAAAATCGGGATCAGCCGGAAGTCATGGGCCGCGACACCTCCACCGGGCTTGATGACGAGATCGAGCCTGCCCAGGAATGACCCGAAGCAGCCCGGCTCAACGACGATGACGTCGCCTTCGAGGATGGGCCAGGCTGTACGCTCATGGGTATGACCGGAGAGAACCACGTCGAACTCTGGCGTCTGACGGGCAATTTCCCGGGCAATCGACAGGCCGGTATGGGTGAGCGCGACGACGAGGTCCGGCTGCTCGCGGTTGCGCAAGTCTTTGACGAACTCGCGCAGGCCCTCGATGCGAGTCGTGTCCATTCCCCGGAATTCCGCAGGTGGTTGGCGTCCGCTCGCCCCGATATCGGTCACGCCGATCACGGCTATTTTCACGCCATCCCGCTCGAGCGTTATTGACGCGGGGAACAAGCGGCTGCCGGTCGCTATGTCGTGAAAATTGTAGCAAACGACCGGACAGTCCAACCGGCTCATGGTCTGTTTGAAGCGTTCGGGGCCGTAGGCGGGTTCCCAATTGCCGGGAGTGAAAACATCGATGCCAAGGGCCTTGAGGGGTTCGAGGATCACTTCGCCTTCGGACCAAGCGGCGGGACCCGAACCTTGGAACTCGTCACCTCCGTCGAGAAGGAAACAGGCACCTTCGCTGTGCGCTCGCTCATGTTCGATGGCGGTCTTGAGGCGGGCGTAGCCGCCCATCATCTGGATTTCCGGATTCGCTCCCGGCAGATATTCGGCATGCGTTTCGAGTTGCGCATGCGTGTCGGTGAAGTGCAAAAGCGTCACGCGTTTGCCGGGCGGTAGCGGATCGGTCCGCGGCGTTGCAGCGGCGGAGCCGGGGCCCCAGATCCGGCCCTAACGCCGACACGCCGAAAGAGCCGATGAATTCTCTGCGTGTCCAATACTTCATCGTCTTTCTTTCCATTTTTGCGTTCGTCGAGTTTGCGATCTTCCGTCGCGGCGGCGTTTCAGAAGGAACGCGTCTACTATCCGTTTTCGCGAAATCGCCACGCCGTACCTCAGTACCGGGCGTCTTTCGGCTTGCCGCCTTTCGGCCAATCATTAACCTTCGGCGGAAAATCGGGGCGCGGCTGATGGCTGAAATATTCCGCGACATCGACCGCGTCCTGGTCCGACAGGGCGCCGCCCTGACCGAGCGGTGCATTCAAGCCGTAGGCGATAGGCATGTTGTGTTTGATGAAGGCAGCGGCAGTGTAGGTTCTCGCCATGCCCGCGCCGATGTTGAACGACTGATCGCCCCAAAGCGGCGGGAAAACGAACTCATTGCGCGCATTTTTGAAACCTTCGCCGTTGCTGCCATGGCATTCGGCGCATTTCGCTTCATAGAGCTGCTTCCCGTGAACCGGATCGGGCATCAGATTGTTGTCGACCTTTCCGATACCGGCTCCTTGAACTTTGGCGTCCTTCGGCAACCCGGCGGAGACCCAGTTCAGATAGGCGATCATCGCTTTCATTTCAGGGGCGTCAGCAGCAAGCGGTTTGCCGTTCATCGAGCGCTGGAAACAGCCGTTAATGCGTTCGACCAAGGTCACTGGCCGGCCGGCGCGCGGATTGTAGCGCGGATATTTGACCGACATGCCGAGATAAGGCGAGGCAAGCGGCACGCTGCCGCCGTTCAGGTGGCAACTGTCGCAGTCCAGCGCGTCGCCGACATTGTCGGGCAACAACTCTTTGGTTTCGGCCAACAGGCGCCTGCCCAACAAGATTTGCTTGCCGTTGTCGTCATCCGGAATGTCGGCAATGTGCGGCGGCGTCAATTTGACCGTCCCGGCCGGCAGCGCGCTGTTGCGGCGCCGGCGTTGCGGTTGCCTCTGCATTTCGTTGAAAGCTGGGCCGCATCTTTGCCACCTGATCGGCTGTGATTGAGCCAGCGGAGTTGCCCCAGGCGGAGCGAATGTACGTGATGATTGCGGCCACCTCGCGGTCGTCCAGCTGCGTGAAACCAGGCATGGCGTAGGCGTTCGGACGGGCCGCCGTGTGCGGCCTGCGCCCGCCGGTCAGAACGATGTGGACCAGCGATGTGGCGTCCGCCGTTTCCACCACGTCGTTGCCGGTCAACGCCGGAAATATGTGCGCCACGCCGCTCGCCGTCTGTCGCGGTGGCAGGTCACGCAAAATTCTTCGTATGCCGCGCTCCCGCGGGTGGGCGAACGCGCTATCCGCGGCCGGCGCCGAACTCGCGACGGCGGCAACAGTCGGCTCTTCCTGGCCGGCCGGCAGCGATTTCAGGTAGCGGGCGATGGCGGCGAGATCATCTTCGGTCAGATATTGCGTGCTGTGCTGCACCACTTCGGCCATGTCGCCGAACGCGGCAGTGCGTGTCGGTGCTGCCGGTCTTGAGGAAGGTAACGATGTCGGCTTCGCTCCACTGACCGAGGCCGTCCTTGTCGCCGCGCAGGCTCTTGGCGTACCAGCCATCGAGGACGGCACCGGCCAAAAAGGCCGGTCCCTCACGCTCGGTCAGCGCCTTGGTGTGCAGGGTGAGGCTGCGCGGTGAGTGGCAGGTCCCACAATGGCCAAGACCCTGCACCAGATAGGCGCCGCGATTCCATTGTGCGTCCTCGGCCGGATCGGGCTGGAACGGTCCGCGGCGAACGAACATGTCCCAGAAGTACAGCGGGAAACGGAAATTCAGCGGAAACGGAATGTCGCTCGGACGATTGGCCTGTTTGACCGGAGCCGACGCCATGCTGGAAATACTCGTAGAGACTCTGAATGTCGGCATTGTCGATCTTGGCGAAAGCAGGAAACGGCATCGCCGGATAAAGATAGTGACCATCCTTGGCGACGCCGTCGCGCACCGCCCGGGAGAAATCTTCGAGGCTGTACGAGCCGATGCCGGTTTCCGCATCGGGAGTGATGTTGGTGGTATAAATCCGTCCGAGCGGCGTCGGCATCGGAAGGCCGCCGGCGAATTCCTCGCCGCCGGGAGCGGTGTGACAGGCGATACAGTCCGCCGGCCCGCGCCAAATAGCGGCCACGCTCCACCGCTGAATCGGCCGACGGCGCCGTTTCAGCCCGCGCGGCCGTCGCCGCGATGACAACAAGGGCGCAGCACCAATAGAATTTGGCCATCAACGATCTTCGCCTTCGCATCCGAGTGGCGTCTAGGCCGATCATTGGGTGTAGGGTTTGAAGCCGTAACGCTCGAATATCTTCAGCGCTTCGGGCGAACGAATGAAAGTCAAGCCACGCCTTCGCCGCTTCCGGATGGGGCGCGTCCTTTCACCTGTGCGCCTGCATAGATCGCCGTGACATTGACGTTATCCGGGATGGCGACATGCTCGATCGGATTGCCGACCTGCTCCTGGAACGCCGCCTCGGATTGCCATGTCACGCCCGCGTCGGCGCAGCCCTGCATGAGGGCCAGCGGAGTCTGACGATGATGAATCATCGTTAGATAAGTGCTGCCGTCCTGGACCTTGGTCTTGTAAACCGTGGTCATCAACGCCTCGCCGCCCGCCTTGACGAGCGCCGCCTTGATCTGACGACCAATGCCTTCGTAAGCCGGGTTCGGCATCGCCAACCGAATTCCAGGCTTGCCGAGATCGGACAAACCGCTGATGCGGCCGGGATTGCCCTTGGGCACCATGATGGTGAGGTCGTTGGTGACGTAGGGCACCGGCGGTCCAGCCAGCACGCCCTTATCGATATTTTCCTTCACTTTCTGCAACCCGCCGAAATAAACGTCGGCTTTGGCCGTCCACGTCATGTTGCCGACGGTAATGCGTCCGCCTTTTTCAATCTGTTCGATCAAACGTCCCGGAGGGATCGTCTCCCAAAAGATGCGGCCCTTGAAATCCGGATGAGTTGCTTCAAACGCCGACACCAGAAACTTCGTTGCGAAGAAGTAGTTGCCGCCGAAGAAGAGAACCAGCTTGGGATCGGTCAGGTCACCATGAAAGTCGGCAAGAACATCAATCTCAGGGATGGTGAAGAGCAGGCCACGATCGATCGCGTCGTTGTTGGTTTCCCCCTGCCAGGGCGGCAATGTGTGTTCGTCAAAGCGCGGCGGGTGCTTGCACAGCGGCGGCGGCGCCTTGCCGGTCTGTTCCTCGGCGAGCGCAGGCAAAGCCAACAGGGTACAGGCAATGACAACCGAACAGAAAACGGCGAAGAGTGGACCGCATCCGTCTCTCCATGAACAAGCGGTGCGAAACGACTATTTGGCGTAGTGGAAGCCCGCTTGCTGCATTAACGGGAGAGTGGCGACAACGCCGGGAGTAAGGACAATCTCCGGGATCAGATGATTGGTCAGCTCGGCCACCAGGGATTCAAACGACAACTTATCGGGATTGACGTTCTTCTTGATCAGCCTGTCGGCAAGTTCCGCGACGGCGTTATGGCAGGCGAGGAACACGACACCGCGCCGCATCAGCGTCGGAATGGCGTTATCCGCCGACGAAAACACACCTTCCGGATCCTCAAAGTGCGCGGGATCGGCGGACGCCAGCTTCGGCTGTTCGATCAGCGTGTTGGTCTTGAATTTGTCACCGGTCATGCTGGCGAGCTGATATTTTTCCCACATGGCTTGATCGTACAGAGCCAAATGTGCCGAGCCGTGAGTGGCCGAAACGCAAAGGAAATCCGGGTTTTTGTAGGACCAGATTTGCGCATTCAGCGAATTGCGCATCAGATTCAACCAAGGGCCGGCGATATCGACATGATCCCACACCTGCTTCGGCCCGCCGCCGTAAGCAATGATTTCCGACAATGCCTCGTGATCCCATTGATCGGGGCTGGTCAGAATCATCGGAACGGATTTGAAATCTCTGCGGCGCGGGGCTTTGCCCAAACGCTCGGCCAA
The DNA here is from genome assembly GCA_963826945.1 of uncultured Alphaproteobacteria bacterium. GTDB lineage: Bacteria > Pseudomonadota > Alphaproteobacteria > Rhizobiales > Xanthobacteraceae > BOG-931. The sequence continues at coordinate 280,928 of CAWGYY010000008.1, forward strand.
AGCCTTCAGCTTTCCGGCTCCCGATGGGACAAGGTCCGTCGTCACGGTCGCCTCGAGCCGTTCCAGCCTGACTGGCTGCGACCGCGAGCACACCGCCCGCGACCATTGTGCGACGACTGATCATCATCTCCTCCCATTATAAGGTTTATATGCAAAAGCTAGAATATGATGGCGTGATCCGCAAGCACGAAGCGCGCGCCGGCGGCATTTCGCTTGCAGCCGCGGTCACGCCATGCTGGCTCAACGTCGTAGGACGTCCTCGTCGCCGGCGCGCCGGTGCTTAACGTTTTCGCTGCCATCGATCAGGACGATGCGAATTGGTTGAAGGCGATGTTATCTTTCGCTGTCAGTTCAAGCGCCGCCACGTGCTGGTATTCCAAGACGAGGCTCCAGCCTGCCCGTAGCCGGCATCAATATCTGCGTTTCGTCACATTTTGGCAGCTCGAAGCAGTCATCGGGGCCGCATGCGGGATTACAATGCAAGCTATTTACGCAAGCTCAACAGATAAGCGACGATTGCCTTGGCTTGAAAATCGGCCAAGCCAGGGTTTGGCATGCCGTTTGGATTGTCCAAGCCTTGATTTGTTGTGGCCAGAAATGTTGCAGCGACTCGGCATTGACATCCCGGCGTTCGGCTATCGCTTCAAACGATGGGGCAGGGGGATCCAAAGTCGGTTTATACGGTTGATCGGGAGCGACGATGTGACAGGCTGTACACAACAAAATTGCCAAATGGCGGCCTTTGCGCACCTCATCTGTCGTGCTGACGGCCTGGCCCCAGGCTGAGCAAGCAGGTATCCAACCGATAAAGAAGAATATCGACACCGTTCGCATAGTCCCCGCGAGTATTTGATAATTCCAAGTGACGGGGTAAGGCGTCGACTTATTTATCACCCCGATCAATGTTCTATCAGTTGGCCTTGCACGGTCAGCCGGCGGCTGCGGTCACGCCACGCTGTCGCAGCGCCATCTCGATCACTTGGCGAAAGTCGCCGGCGCTCATACTAAGAAAATCGGTCGGAGTACGAGCAAAGAAGCTTTCGACGGCGCGCCCGGCGTCCGCGACATTTAAGCCGCGCAGCGAGGCTTCCAGATCGAACACGACCCGCGGCGGTGTGATGAAGAAGTCGCCGGTAATCAAGGTTTCGCGGATGCGGTCGCGGTGCGGCCCCTCAAGGCGGATATCAGCGCGCACGGTGCCGCCGCGGCCGGTCAGCGATGCACTGACCAAGGCATCGTCTGCCGGCGGCGCGTCCAGCATTGTGACGTAAGCGTCGGTTCCGATCTCCTCGCGAAAGGCACGCTCTGCAAGTTCCTCCTCATAAGCCGAGATCTGTCCCCATTGCGGGGCGATGCCGAGGCCTTCGGCAAAGCCGGCAACAAGGCCCTGATAGATGGTTTCGAGATCGGGTAAGGCGTCGCCCAAAACTTCGCGCATCGTGATGATGCGCTGCGCCGCCAACTCGATCCCGCGTTTGGCAAGCTTCTCGGCCGGAACTTTGAGGCAGGCCAGCATCTTCGCCGGATCGAAATCGATCAGCAATGTGCCTTGATAGAAGATCAGGTTGCCTTCGAAAAAACCGCCGGTGCCGCTGATCTTGCGGCCGTCCACTTCGATATCATTGCGCGGCCGGTACCGCGCCGGCACGCCCAGCTTGTGTAAACCAAGTGCGGCCGCTTCACACGTGCGCCGCGTGATTTCGGCAAGGTCGGTCGTCCCCAAAGTTGCACGATCGAATACGAGTTCCCAGCCAATTTGCCCCTCGTCGAAGTAGAGGCCGCCACCGCCCGTGATCCGCCGCACCGTTTCGATACCATGCGCCCTGCAGTAATCGAGCTTGATCTCGTGGCTGAGGAATTGGTGGATGCCGATCAGAGCGGACGGCCGAAAACGCAGGAACCGGATCGTATCGGGAATCTTTCCTTCGCTCCGCGCTTCGATGAGCGCCTGATCGAAGGCGATGTTGGCGCGTCCGCCACGCAATCCGGTTTCAATCACGCGGAACGGCTTGGTCGGCGAACTGACCATATTCATGCCCTTTGCCATTCCTCTACGGACGACCGGATCGCGCGGAATCAGCGCCACCCATGCCGGCATCGATCTGCCGCCGCACGGTGCGGATATCGCTGCGGTTCAGCTTGAACGGATAGGAGGCGATGTCGCGGGGAGGCGAGTCACCGTAGGGCCGATCGCAGGCCGAAATATCGTCAGCTTCCTTGCCCGGACAGCCCGAAGTGCGGAAGGCTGTGCCGGCGTTGATCACGGCGTCGATCTCGTCCTGCGGCAGGCCGAAATCGATCAGCGTGCCGTTCGCATCGAAGCGCATCCGTTCGAGACGAAGGTTCCGATAATCGATGAGGTAGCGCGCGAGCTGGATGCGCCGCCATTGCGGCCGCGGCGCCGGCGGCAGATGGTCCATCAGTGAGCCTCGCTCGGGGAAAAACGCAAACATATGGCTATGGCCGCCGAGGTCCCGGATCGTCTGCACCTGAGTGAGGACATCATGATCGCTTTCGCCCATGCCGACGATCAGGTGGGCGCCAAAATGCTCCGGTCCGAAAATTTCGGCTGCGGCATGGAGAATGTCCCAATATTTGTCCCAGCTGTGCGGCGATTGCACGCCGGATCCGCGGGTTCGGTCGAACACTTCGGGGTTGCAGGCGTCGAGTGCGACAGTGAAGATATCGGCGCCGATGTCTTTTAGCTCCTGCACGTCCAGCCGCGTCATCGTCGTCGGATTGGACAGGATGGATACCGGCACGTGCTTGATACGCTCTACCCATTTCTTGAGCACGATCCTGGTGTCCTCGTCGGACCGCGGATGCGTAATCATGCTGATGCACATGCGGTGGAAGCGACCACCATCCCCGCCGGCGGCGACGATGTCGATCACCTGGTCATAGGGCACCGCCGGCCAGTCGACACGGATGAAGTTACGATCCGCATAGTTGCGCTCTGCTTCGCGATGACGCGCCAGCCCACAATAGGCGCAATTGGCACGGCAGCCCTCGGGATAGGTGAGCAGCAAGTTCAGGCAACGTGTGCAGCTGGTGCGATGCATGTAGCCGCCCATCACGCCGAGCGTGATTGCCGCGGCCGTCGACATTTGCACGTATTCAGGCGAACGCATGTTGGGCGTGAGGAAATTGTAATTGGGCCGATAGACGCCCCCAGGCCGTACGTCCTGTGTCTTCACTCGCGCGCCGTTGCGGGCATCAGCGGGCACTGCGGCCGGCGCGCGGGGCTGCATGGTTTCCGCATCGTTGGACGCGCGCCGCTGCTCGCCAACGAAATCAGGCACCGGACTTCTTGGCATTTCGAGACAGCTCATCACGGCTCCTTTTTTCAGTGCGTTGATGATCACGCCGCCCAATAATGCGGTGAGGCAATCCAGCCGTCGCTCAGCGCGCACGCGTCCGGCCGGCCACCAGTCCGCGTAGCAAGCCAGCACCTCGCGTCGCCGCCGCATCGCGCGGTTAAGCGCCGCATCGAAAATATCTCCAAGTTCTTCTTCGTAATCGTCAATTGCGCCGGCGGAGTCGCCAAGAAAATCCGCGGCCGCCCGCCCGGCGAGCGCGCCCGATTGCACGGCCGAAGCAATGCCGGCGCCGGTCACCGGGTTGGTGAGGCCTGCGGCGTCGCCTGCCAGCAACACGGCAGTGCGTCCGAGGTGTCCCACCGATCGCAAACGCCCGCCAACGGGTATTGCACCGCCCGTCAAATCTAACGTCCGGGTGCCAATGCGACGTTCGTTCGCAAGTTTCTCGCATAACGCGGCGAGCATCGGCTTGAGGAACCGTCTGGCCTCGAAGGTGACGCCGAGACCGACATTGGCGACAGCCCCTTTGGGGAACAGCCACGCGTAGCCCCCGCAATAGTCGGCGGCTCAGAAAAATATCGGTCGCATCGTGCGGCAAGATGAGTGGCACGCTGACTTGCCGCGTATCGACCAGATCACGATTGATCTGCCCAATCGCCACGCCGACGCGGGAGTGCGGACCGTCGGCGCCAATCAGCACCCGCGGCCGCAACTGGTCGCCCGCCGACGTCGTTACCGTGCCGTCGACGTCGACGGACAAGACAGTTTCACCGTATCGGCACTCCGCGCCGTTCCACGCCGCTTCGTGCGCCAGCATGCGGTCGAAGGCGCCGCGGTCGATCATCAGGCCGTGAAAATGCTCTGTCACCTCGGGCTGCCGCGCCCCAACGAAAGTCAACATGCGAGCGACCTTCTGTTCAGTCACTGTGCGCACGCGGGGAACGTCATGTTCGATCAGGCTCGGTACGAATTCCGCGCATTGCACCGGCGCGCCGGCGGTCTTCCGCCGTTCCAGCGCGACGACGCCGAGGCCTGCGGCCGCGGCGGTCGCGGCGGCGCGGCTTCCTGCCGGGCCGAGTCCAACTACAAGAACGTCTGGAGCTTCAATCGGCATGGGGCTCCTCATGCGGCGCAGGCGCGTCGGCCGGCTAAACCGTCGAGCGCGATGGAACAGCAGGCGTGGTCTTGCTCGATCGGGCGGCCAATAGCGCGCGCCAGCGCCACGATTTCCTCTGCCGGATAGGCGATGCCGTCGAATCCGGCCATGACCGCATAGGCATCAGTAACCAGCTTGTGGCGGCCAGGGGGACGAATACAGCCAAGTTGCACGGGGGCATGGCGGACCCGATTGCGGGCGGCAACGAATACTTTGGCTACGTCATCGGTCGAGACCGTCGCAAACGGCTTCTCCGCCGGTGCATAGATGGGCGTGACCACGACCAGCACCAGCGCGGCGACCGGATAACGCGCGACGATGTCGAGCGCGGCTTCTTCGCCCAGCAGGCGCCCGTAATGAAGCCCGATCACGATATGCGGCACGACCTCCATCGAAGTCGCCGTCAACGCGGCGACCGTCGCCTCGAAGTCTGCGACCGGGCGATCGAGATGATAGACGTCGCGGATCGTCTCCTGCGCGCCGATCACGTCCGTCATAGCGACGTCGATGCCAGCCGCCTCCATCTGCCTGGCCCGCCGCTCGTCAAGCAACGCCGAATGCGCGGCGATGCGCAGGTAAGGAAAATCGCGCTTGAGTTTCTCAATCGTCGGATAATACCGCTCGTATGGCACTTCGTTGCGGCGATTAGAGCCGCCCGACAGCAGGAAGCCGCGCAAATCTTTGAGTTGGACCAGATCCCGCACCTTGCGCTCAAGCTCGGCCGGGCTCGTCGCCGCAATCATCGGTTCGAGAATCTTCGCCTGGCAGTGGTCGCAATTAAGCGCGCAGGCGCCGCCGGTAATCGAGAAAGCCGGAAAGCTTGCCTTGCCGCAGCCCTTCAATTCGTCGCTGGTATAGGAACGGAAGGTGGGAGTGAAAAAACGCAGCACGCCAAGCGGTTGCTCGTGCGCCGCACCCTCCAGCGCTTCAACCAGCGCCCGATCGAATGGCAGCTCGTCGAACGGTTCGATCTCCTGCAGCAACTCGAACCAGGCCATCGTCTCCCCGTATGAATTTTCTTTTTCAGTTTATCATATTCACAAACACATATATGTTTTTTGCGCGTGGCGCTAGTGCCTTGCGGTCGCCCGTTCAATGGATCAATTTCGAAGCATGAAAACGTTGTGCGTGCTCCAGCACGTCGAAGCGGAATATCTTGGGTTGCTGGAGGATCATTTTGAGGGCCGCAACATCCGCTTCCGCTATTGCCGGCCATTCACACCGGGCGCTTCAATTCCTGCGAGCGCCGAGGATAACGACGGTCTCGTTCTTCTCGGGTCCGGCCCGAAGGGCATCGTCACCGGCGATTTAGTTCCGAGTCTTGGCGCGGAATTGCGCTTGACCCGAGACTTTCTCGATCGTGGATTGCCGGTCATCGGCATCGGTACCGGTGCCTGTATCCTTAGCACTGCCGCCGGTGGCGGGGCCGACGAAGCACCGCTGCGCTTCACGCTCCAGGACGCCCGGCGCATAGTTCCCGACGCGCTCAATGGGCATTTGCCGCAGACATTTCCGGTCGTGATCTACATGCGCGACCGTCCAGTTTTGCCAAGCGACGCCAATGTTTTAGCAGTCGGCAATGGCGACGAGCCGATCCTTTTTCAACTGCGGAATAATTGCTTCGGCTTTGTCGGCCATCCTGGAATCAAGTCGGCCATGATCGAGGATCTGATCATGGAATTCGACGAGGTGCCTGAAAACACGGCGGAAACGCTTGCCGAGTTGCGCGCCGTGCAGGGCGACATCGCTGCGGCCGCAGCCTCAATCATGGTCGGGCTGATCCAGGTAACCCATTTGATGGAGTAGAGCGCCTGACGCTGACCGCGCTTGCGCACACATTCGATTTTTTCTAATTGACCCTATAGCATTCATTCACATTTTGGAATATGTGTTGCCAACCGGCGACATTGACCAAGATCAATGAGCACGGCCGCGCAACGCGCATGATTTGTGGGAAGGACGCCCGGAAATGGCGAAAAAGCTGATCATTATCATGGTCAACACTGACCCGCGCAACGGCGAAGAGCTTGGCGCGCCGTTCTTTCAGGCGACGGTGGCCGCGGCCATGGACTACGAGGTCGAGGTGGTTTGCACGGCGACCGCAGGACAGCTCATGAAGAAGGGCGTTGCCGAGAAACTCGTCGTCAAGCCCGGCTCGCCGAAAACTGTCTACGATTTCATCAAGGATGCGCACGGCGCCGGCGTGAAATTCTATTGTTGTTCGCCCAATCTCGACCTTTTTGACATGACTGAAGCGGACCTTATTCCCGAATGCGAAGGCATCGTCGGCGGCGCCAAGGTCATTGAGGAGGTCATGGAGGACGATAACGCGAGAGTGCTGACCTACTGATGAGCGCGAACGTAGTCCATTCGGCCGAACATGGCGACCTGATCGGCGATCCGGTGTCGTCGATGCCTGTCGTTCCATACGAAAAACTCGAAGAAGTCTTCGACGATATCCGCTCGCACGTTCTTTACGACCACGAACTGCACGGCTGCCTCAACTGCGGCATTTGCACCGCGACCTGCCCGTCGGCGCACTACTACGACTATTCGCCGCGCGAGATCGTGCAGCTCCTGTGGACCGAGAATCTCGAAGGCATCTACGACGCGATGCAGGAAAAAATCTGGTCCTGCGCGCAGTGCTACACCTGCGCCGCGCGTTGCCCATTCCAGAATTCCCCTGGCGGCCTCGTCATGATCATGCGCGAGGTCGCGATCAAGCATGGCATGCAGTCAGCCAAGGACGTGCTGCGGCCATTCTCTCGCGTGCTGCTGAAGGTGATCTCCACCGGCAACCAGCTCGCGCCCAACATGATTACCCGCGACGCGTTCCCCGATTGGGGGCCGAACGTCACCAAGGTCGACGCCCCGCTCAACATTTTGCGGAAGGCCATCCCGGTGCCGACGATGCACACCATGGACACTGCCTGGGAAGTGAACCTGAAAACCTCGGTCGAACTCTACACGATCTGGGAAGCAACTGGCGTACTCGATCAGTTGGAAATGGTCGACGAGAACCTGTTCGACGTCGTCAATGACGTAATGGACGAGAAGCGCGAAGAATACAACGAGTGGCTCGAAGAACAGAAAGACGAAGAAGGCGCGGATGAGTGAGACGAGAAAGCCTCGGTCTCCAAGCAACGGAGGGCGCCATGGACGACAAGCGTAACGAAAACTCGTCGGCGTTTGCCGGCTTTGGCGCCGAATGGCGCCCGTCCAACCTGACGCCAACAGAAGCGAAGGCGGCCACCTCTTGGGTGGAGGCGAAGATCGACCGCCGCTCGATGCTGACCAACAAGGATCGCGTCGCGGATATTCGCGACGCCATGTGGCAGCTCGAAAAAGATGGCGAGATCCTCGTCCACCGGATCGACGAACGGCACGAGCCGGTGGTCGCGCGGACTCTGTACGGCTGGGAGAAGCGCATCCCCACTACCAACTTGTGGCATCACAAGTCGTGCGGCCAATGCGGCAACATCCCCGGCTATCCATCCAGCGTGATGTGGCTGATGAACAGGCTCAACGTCCGCTACATCGACGAAACCGATCAAACCTCATGTACGGCCTGGAACTACCATGGCTCCGGCATCGGCAACGTTGTCAGCCTCGCCGCGGTGTTCCTGCGCAACTTCCACCAGGCCTACATGTCGGCAAAGGCGCAGGGCTTGCCGGTCGGCACCTATTATCCGCTCGTGCATTGCGGCACCTCCTTCGGCAATTACAAGGAGATGCGGATCTTTCTCATGCACTCAGCCGAGCTGCGTGAGCAGGTGAAGAAGATCCTCGGCAAGCTTGGCCGTCTGGTCGATGGCAAACTGTTGATCCCCGAAGAGGTGGTCCACTATTCGGAATGGCTGCACGTAATGCGCGATCGCATCAAGCAGCAACAGGTGATCGACGTCAGCAAAATCCGCGCCACCATCCATCCGGCTTGCCACGTCTACAAGATGGTGCCCGAAGACGTAATCTACGACGACACGGTCATGGATGGTAACCGCGTCGCCGTGTCTACCGGTCTGATGCAGACGCTCGGTGCCCAGGTGATCGATTATTCGACCTGGTACGATTGCTGCGGTTTCGGCTTCCGCCACATCATCGGCGAGCGCGAGTTCACCCGCTCCTTCGCCATCGATCGCAAAATCAAGGTTGCGGTGGAAGAAGCGCACGCCGACGTGATGGTCGGCCACGACACCGGTTGCATCACCACGCTCGACAAAAACCAGTGGATCGGCAAGGCAGTGGACAAGGTCTACGCGTTGCCGATCCTCGCCGATTGTCAATTTGCTGCACTGGCGCTCGGCGCACATCCTTACAAGTTGGCGCAACTGCACTGGCACGCTTCGCCGTTCGAGGGACTGTTGGAGAAGCTCGGCATCGACTGGCAGAAGGCCAAGATCGAATTCGAGCAGTACCTCGACGAGGTCAAGGCCGGTCGCATCGAGACACTTTATGACCCCAAGCGAGCGATCACCTCAGGCCCTGGTTACGTTAAGCCCAAGGCCGTCGCCGCGCTCCCGGGAGCCGCAGAATGAACCGCCCGGTCCTCATCGTCGGCGGTGGTCCGTCCGGGTTGTCGGCCGCGCACGCGCTGGCTGCGGCCGGGCAGCGCGTCGTGCTGGTCGACAAAGCCGAACAACTCGGCGGCGCGCCGATCCTGTCGGGCTACGCCAAATTGGTGCCGAGCGGCGAGTGGGCCAAGGACGCCATCGGCGGCATGGTCAAGCGGATCGAAGGCAACAAACTCGTCGATGTCAGGAAGAATACAACGGTCAGGACCTTCGTCGGCCAGCCCGGCGATTTCCGCGCGACGCTTTCAGACGGGACGCAGGTCGATTCCGGCACCGTCATCCTTTGCACCGGCTTCACCCATTTCGACTCGATCAACAAACCGGAATGGGGCTTCGGCACCTATCCCGACGTCGTCACCACGACCCAGGTCGAGCAGATGTTCTCCTCAGGCAAAGGTGTGCGTTGTCCGTCCGACGGGCGCCTACCGGAGCGCGTTGCCATTCTCCTCTGCGTCGGCTCGCGCGACCGTCAGATCGGCCGCGAATGGTGCTCAAAAATTTGCTGCACGGTGTCTTCGAATCTGGCGATGGAAATCCGCGAGGCGCTGCCGAAATGCAGCGTCTACATCTACTACATGGATATCCGCACCTTCGGCCTGTACGAGGGCCAATACTATTGGGAGAGCCAGGAGAAATTTAAGGTCAAGTACATCAAGGCGCGCATTGCCGAGGTGACCTCCGACGGCAAGCGCCTGATCGTGAAGGGCGAGGACACGCTGGTAAAGCGTCCCATCACCATTCCCTTTGATATGGTCGTGCACGCTATCGGCATGGACCCCAATGTCGACAACATGACGTTGTCCGCGGTGTTCGACGTCAAGCTGGAAAAGTACGGCCACATCCAGAAAGCGTCGACTTATTCCAACATGTCGGCGACATCGCGGCCCGGCGTCTTCGTCGCCGGCGCAGCGACGGGACCCGAGACCATCGACGACTCCATCGCGCAAGGCCAATCCGCGGCGATGGCGGCGCTCAACCTGATGCGGAATGCCTTGCTGGAGGCGGCTGAGTGATGTGGGCGATCGGCAGCCATAAGGCCAAGGCGGCTCCCCCGTCGGCGCGGCCGGTGCTCGATCTGTCCGGGCCCAGGCTGCGGCAGGCGTTTGAGAATTTGGTCGAAAGTGCCGAGGATACCGGGGGTGTCGAGCGTTATGTCGGCGCGCTGGCGCTCAAGGCCTCCCTGTTCGAGGAAGTGCTCGGCAAGGGCAAGGTCGGCGAGCTGACCGAGCCCGAATTCTACGATCTTGCCGCTTTCGTCACCCCGGTGCGCCGGCGCATCGGCGCCTGGCTGGGCCGCAACGGCTTTGCTGCCATGCGCGGTCGCTTGGTCGCGCTACTCGATGGCTGGTCCGATCTCACTACCGTTGATCAGCGGCTCAATGCTTTTGTCGCCAGCTTTCCCGCCGATCGCGAGCACCGCTGGTCACGCGATCTCGCCGCTGAGGTGCTGCACTTCACCGCTCCCGAGCGCTATCCGTTGATGACGCGCTGGATGTGGGATGCCCGCGTCAACACCGGGGTGCTGCGCGAAATCTGGCACAGCGACACTAATGTCGAAGTCGGCACCCTTGCAGTCGGTGACGGCTTCGCCACCTTCGCCACGCTACGCGAGGAATTGGAAGGCTTTCTCCAAGCGAACGGCGTGTTCCGTGACCTGGCCCTCTACAGCGATCTGCTCTGCGCCCACGTCTATGCCGCCTACATCAACGACAAAGGCGGCCAATATCTGCGCGCGGATTTCTGCGGCGGCGCCAAGGGCGACGCGATGGCGCATACCCGCCGCCTCCTGGGACTTGACGCGGTCGATACCGAATCCGGCCGTACCCGCCTTAAGCTGATCGACGGCGAAGCCTATGTGCTCGGCGAACAGCGCCGGCTGAGTTCGTGACGGAGCGACCATGCCGATTCACGAGAAATCGCTGATCCGCCCCGAAAACCTCGTCACGCACGAGCACTTGGAGATCGAAGGTGTCGACGTCTCCGGCCACTGGAGCACGTTCATCAACTCTCGCGCGGTGACCGACTACAACGAACAGATGGAGGAAGAGATCGCGGCGCTGCCCGGCGGCGAGTTCATTCACCGTTGCTGGCAATGCGGTTCGTGCACAAACTCATGTACGGTCAACGCTCTGAACTCGGACTTCAACCCCCGCTACTGGATCTACCTGATCCGCATGGGGTTCGAAGACGAGCTACTGCGCGACAAGGACATCATCTGGCAGTGCGTCTCCTGCAACAAATGTACCTACGCTTGTCCGCGCGACGTCAACCCGGAAGGCGTGATGAAGGCGACCGCCCATTGGCTCGAGCTCAAGGGCCACACCGAGAGGAAGCCGTCGACGACGTTCGATGAGATCTTTTCTGACCAGGTCTTTGCCACCGGCAAGATCGAGGATGGCCTGGTGCTGCGCCAGTTCTTCAAGCGCACCAAACAGTCGTTATTTCAGGACTGGCTGATCGCGTTGGTCCGCGGCTTGGTGATGAAGCTGCCAGTCGGCCTGTTGATGAAGTTCGGGTTTGCAACGCTGTTTCGTCCGCACACGCGCGGCTGGAAACGAGCGAGCGCGGCGATCGCGGAATACGTTGACGAGCGCGAGATAGCCGATCGCCGTGCGCTTGGCCTTCATGCGCAAGGAGCGGAATGATGGGCGGCAAATACAAAAATGTCGCTTACTATCCGGGCTGCGCGCTGGAAGGGACCGGTCACGCCTACAACCGGTCGACCAAGGAGCTCGGCAAGGCTCTCGGTCTCGACGTGGTTGAACTCAAGAATTGGAACTGCTGCGGCGCCATGGAGGTCAAGAATGTCGATCCTAAGCTGCAGACCTATCTTTCATCGCGCAACTTGTCGATCGCTGAGGATATGGGCTTCGATACCGTGATGGCGCCGTGCAACGGCTGCTATCACAATCTTAAAAAAGCGGAATACGACCTCGCTAACGACGCGGCTTCGCGCGAAGTGACCGACCGGCTGTCGCGCAAGGCGGGCCATAAGACCTATGAAGCCGGCAAGGTCGAGACCATTCACGCGCTCGACTGGATCAAGCAGGCGATTGGCGAAGAAGGCCTGAAGGCGCGTGTGAAGAATTCGCTCAGGGGCTTGAAGGTCGCCAATTATTACGGCTGCATGTACACGCGCCCGCGCCACATCTTTCCGGAGAAGGATCGGGGACCGGGCTCGGAGTTGACGTCGAAGCCACACTTTATGGATGATCTGCTCGCCGCCGCCGGCGCCGAGAATGTTGAATATCCGCTCAAGACTGCGTGCTGCGGCGGCGCCCACACGCTGTCGGACAGCGACACCTCGACGAAGCTGGTCTTGAATCTTTTGACGACGGCGGAGGCTTGCGGGGCCGATGTTATCGCCACCGAATGTCCGACGTGTCACACCGGACTGGAGATGCATCAGGTCCGTGCCGAGAAAGTGCTCGGCCGCAAGACTTCGGTGAAGATTCTTTACTTCACGCAGCTTCTCGGCATGGCCCTCGGCCTGTCGGCGCGCAGGGTGGGCGTGCACGAGAATTTTTCTGACTCATCCGCTTTGCTGCGTGCGCGAGGATTGGGCTGATGACCGGCAATCTGGTCAGACCGATAGACGATATCACTGCGCGTCTCGATGCAATCGTTGCCGCGCCGGACGCAGTTCTCGTCGGCTCCGCACGGTCGCTAGCTGATGAACTCCTGGCGCTGGGCGAATCAATTCTTGAGAGCTGGCTTTTGGCACACGACGCAACGCCGACGACGCGCATGGCCGAAGGCTTTCGCCTACTCGCTCTGCAGCGCCAGGGTGCTCGTGGTGATGCGAGTTTCAACGCCTGCCGCGAGACCTGTCGCGAACTCGTCTATCACCGCAATCTCGTCAGGCTCGATCCCGAGCACCCGGACACTGTACGCCGGCTTCGTCTTGGCGCCATGGTTGCGAGACATTTGGCGCTCTTTATCGGCGGCAAGCTTGAAGTGACAGGCCTCGGCGAATTTTGCTGCTCATCGCGGCCACTGCGCCAGCAGCGAAGCAAACCTGCAAGCGGCCGAAATCGCGTGATCTTGAAGGAGAGCTAAATGCCGACTGTCCGTGGCTGCCAACTTCCCGACGAGCTGCTCTACGATGTCGAGAATAACATCTGGTATCGCGACAATGCCGACGGCACCGTGACGCTCGGCATGACCGCGGTGGCTGCCGCCATGGCCGGTCAGCTTGTGGCCTTCACCGCAAAAAAGGCGGGCCGTGCGCTCCAAGCGGGAAAGTCGTGCGCCACCATCGAGTCCGGCAAATGGGTCGGCCCGGCGAAAGTGGCCTTCGATGCCGAAGTGGTCGAAGTCAACGACGCGCTGACCGGCACGCCCAAGCTCGCAAATAGCGATCCTTACGGCCAAGGCTGGATGGTCAAAGTGCGCCCGAAAGACTGGGCCGCTGCCAAAGCGGGCCTCGTTCCGGGCTCAGCGGTTGCGGCGCCTTACGAAGCCAAGATGACCGCCGACAACTTTGTCGGATGCGCGTGAGCACGGCAGGAACGGATCGGAAGTGAGCGAGATCGCAGAGATTAAGCCAACATTGGCGAGCCGCGGCCTCGGAGCGGTCGCGGCCTTGCAGACCTATTTTCCCGGCGTGCTGGTGAGCCTGATCATCGCCGTCGCTGCCACCTTTTTGTCCGAGCACTACGGCGGGCCGGTGATGCTGTTCGCGCTGCTGCTCGGCATGGCCTTCTATTTTCTCTCGCAGGAAGGGCCGTGCGTGGCCGGTATCGAATTTGCCTCCAAACGGGTCCTGCGCGTCGCCGTCGGGCTCCTTGGAGCGCAAATCACGATTTCGGAGATTATGAAACTTGGCCCGACACCCGTGGTCATGGTGATCGGCGCGGTCACGGCCACAATTCTATTTGGTGTGCTCGGCGCTCGCCTCGTCGGCTTGAGCCGGCCGTTCGGAATTCTGACCGCAGGCGCGGTGGCGATCTGCGGCGCTTCCGCGGCGCTGGCGATCTCCTCGGTTCTGCCAAAAGGCGAGAACCACGAACGCGATACGGTGTTCACGGTGATCGGCGTCACCGCGCTGAGCACGATCGCGATGATCGTTTATCCGGTGATCATCGCCTTTTTCCATCTCGATCATGCGGCGATCGGCGTATTCCTCGGCGGCACCATTCACGACGTCGCGCAGGTGGTTGGCGCCGGCTTCAGCGTCTCCGACGAGACCGGCAACGTCGCGACGTTCACCAAGCTGTTGCGCGTGGCGATGCTGCTGCCCGTCGTGGTGACGCTGTCAGTTCGTGTTCCACGCCCACAACACCACCAAGGCCGGGCGGCAATTGCCCGGCTTCCTGGTCGTCTTTGCCGTCCTGGTGGTGATCAACAGTCTGGGAGTTATTCCGGCTCCGGCGCTCGTCGCGCTCAAGAGTGTCTCGCGCTGGTGCCTGGTGACGGCGATCGCCGCGCTCGGGATGAAAACCTCGCTCAAGGCAATGGCGGATGTGGGCGGCCGCGCGATCGGGTTGATCGTCGCCGAGACAGTGTTTCTGGCGATCCTCGTGCTGGTGATCGTGGTGTGGAGGTTCTGACGGGAATGCGCGGCCGCGGCCGCGAAGAGCGAGAAGAGGACTAGGGCGATGAGCAACGAGAACAACGCCAAACGTATGTCGATGATCGTGACCAAAGGCACGCTGGATTGGGCCTATCCGCCCTTCATTCTGGCGACCACGGCCGCGGCCATGGGCTTGGAAGTAACGATGTTCTTCACCTTCTACGGCCTGACCCTCTTGAAGAAGAAGCTTGATCTCAGCGTCTCGGCGCTTGGCAATCCGGCGATGAAAATGCCGATGATGGGCATGCATATCGGCATGCCCAATCTCATGTCCGTGATTCCCGGCGTCGGTGCTGCGGCCACGACAATGATGGAAAATCTGATCAAGAAAAAAGGCATCGCCTCGATCGAAGAGCTGCGGGAGGCGGCGATCGAATCCGAAGTCAAGATGATCGCGTGCCAGATGACCATGGACCTGTTCGAATACAAGCTCGAGGACATGATCGAAGGCCCGGTGCTCGGCGGCGCCGCTACCTATATCGAGACCGCGACGCAATCCGAGATCAACCTTTTCATTTGACAGCCGCAGAGAAAGCGACATGGCCGATCAAGTACTCGACGCGAAGGGACTGAATTGTCCTCTCCCCATCCTGCGCGCCAAGAAGGCGCTGAAGGACGATGACCACGGGCAGCACGCTGCAAGTCCTGGCCACCGATCCGGGATCGGTAAAGGACTTCGAAGCGTTCTGCCGAACGACAGGGAACCAGCTTCTTGAATCGAAGGTCGACGGCAAGATTTACCAATTCCTGATCAAGCGAACCGGGTGACCGGTCCTATCGAAGGTATGCAGGATGGCAGGCGTTCCGCTCTATATTCTTGTCTGCTCGGGTGAGCACGAGAAACTTCAGATGGCGGCAATGATGGCTTCGGTCGGTGCCGTCTCCGAGCGTCCGGTCGAGGTATTCGTCAGCATGAACGCGATTCTCGGCCTTCGCCAAGGAGGCGACGCCGGAGCGGCGCTATCATGGCGGCAACGTTTTCGCAGCTCATGAAGCAAAAGCATGCCCCAGACCTCATCACCCTGCTGCGCCAGGGCAAGGAGTTCGGCGATCTGAAGATTTGGGCGTGCTCGATGGCTCTCGACGTCGCGGGTTGGGAAATGGATCATCTCGTTGAGGAATTGTTCGACGGTCCTCTCGGGCTGACCAAATTTCTGTCCGATGCCGAAGCCGGCCAACTCGTGACTTTGTAAGGCGGCAGCGAAGATGGCTGAAAGACACGTGGTCGATGCGCGCGGCGCTTTTTGTCCCGGGCCGTTGATGGAATTGATCGCTGCGCTTCGGCATGCGGCAATCGGCGATGAGTTGGAGGTCTGGTCGACCGACAAGGGTTCGGCCACGGACATTCCCGCATGGATCGAAAAGGTCCATCACGATCTCATATCGATCAATGAAGCCGATGGTCATTGGAGCATCGTGATCCGAAAAGCAAAGTGAAAGCAACCGCCGGCGAAGCCGTCCAAAGAGACGGCGACACCGCACCGGCGACAACGAGGGAGGAACGACATGCCGAAGAAAATTTTGATTGTTGGCGGGGGTCTCGCCGGAACCATCGTCGCGAACGGCTTGTGCCGTCAACTCAAAGACGAATTGGCTTCAAGCGCAGTCACGATCTCAATGCTGGGCGCATCGCCCAAGCACATGTATCAGCCCGGGCTGCTTTACGTGCCGTTCGGCCGAATGCGCGAGTCGGAGCTGTTCCGCGATCAGCGCAAGGTGCTGGACCGCCGCGTGCCCTATTTCGTCGATCCCGCCAAGCACATCGACACCGACAAGAAGACGGTCTTGACCGAGTCCGGCAAGAGTCATGCTTATGATTTTCTCGTGATCGCGACCGGTTCGCGAATTCGCCCGGACACCATACCCGGGATGGCGGAGGGCGCGCACTGGTTCTATGACCTCGACGGCGCCCGAAAGATGCGCGACGCGCTGCGCGATTTCCAAGGCGGCAAGATCGTCGTCAATGTCAACGCGCCGCACAAGTGCCCGGTGGCGCCGCTCGAAATCACGTTCATGCTGCGCGATTTTCTCGCCGCCAAGGGCGTCCTCGACAAGAGCGAGATCACCTACACCTATCCGATCGGGCGGCTGCATGGTCTTGAGCCGGTGGCGCAATGGGCGGTGCCCGAGTTCGAGCGCTGCGGTATCAAGTCAGAGACTTTCTTCAACACCAAATCGGTCGATCCCAAGCAGAAGACAATAACCTCTGAAGAGGGCTCGACGCTAAACTATGATCTTCTGATTGCGATTCCGCCACATACCGGCCAGCAGGTCATCACCGATTCGGATCTCGGCAAAGGCGGCTGGGTCCCGACCCAGCGCGACACACTGCTGCGTGATGGGTCGAGCGACGTTTTCATTGTCGGCGACACCACCAACTTGCCGATCTCGAAGGCCGGCTCGACCGCGCATTTCGAGGCCGACACGATTGTCGACAATCTGTCGTCGCTGATCAAAGAGGACCGCTGGGCGCGGAATTACGACGGCAAGGTCTTTTGCTTCATGGAGACCGGCCTCCATTCCGGGACGTATGTATGGTTCAACTATACGACGCCGCCGAATCCCGGCCCGCCCTCGCAGATGATCCACTGGTTCAAGCTGGCCTACAACCGGATGTACTGGTTATCAGCCAGCGGCCTTCTGTAAGGGGCGCCGCCATGAACAATCATTCTCTTTCCAACATGCCGATCGACGAGATTGGCCAATTGCAAAAAGCGGCCCGCGAAGCCCTGACCGATTCGATGGTGGAGCGTCTCGCCATCACCGGCGCCAACGCGCTCCAGTTGCTTGACCGGCTCAACGACGAGCGCACCAGCGACGCGATTAACGTTCTGATCGATCGGGTGACCGAACTTCATCGCGTCGGCGCGCTCAACACCCTGTTCGACATGGTTGCGCTGCTGCACGCTGCGCGCGAAGCCTCGACCGACAATATCATCGAGCGTCTGTTCGGCTTCGTCGAACAGATGATCAATACGGTCGGCAACGAGGCGATGGCAACGCTGGCGGGCAATACCAGGCAGGCGCTCGACGAGGCTGCAGCGGAAACAGCACAAACCGCCGCGCGCGGCGGCCTGCTCGCAATGCTCTCGATGCTCTCGAAGCCCGAAGCGCAGCGCAGTCTGGCCTTTCTACTGAGCTTCGGCGAAAAGCTGCAGCGTTCGTCGGCGGGCTCTTGAAGCGCCGGTTAGTGCAAAAGAAGGGTTGGCACAGCCAATTGGATTGTGGCAAGCGGTTGCATTTCTGGCGGTCGGATGATTTATGCGTTCGGACGCTCGGTTTCGATTGGAACGAATACTTATGAAGTCACAACGAAAATCCAAACGGCAGACAGTAGACATTGACGCGCTGATCGGCAGTGCTCATGAGGCCAGCGGCTTCCTAAAAGCTCTGGCGCATGAAGCGCGGCTGTTGACGCTCTGTCTGTTGATCGACGGAGAGAAGTCAGTCACAGAAATCGAGGAGATCCTCAGTCTGCGGCAGCCGGCCATTTCTCAGCAGTTGGCGCGTCTCCGCGCAGACGGCCTAGTAGAAGCCCGCCGCGACGGCAAGAACATTTTCTATTCGTTGGCGCGGCCCGAAGTGCGCGAGGTAGTCGACGTGTTACATCGCGCTTTTTGCCAGCATCTCCCGTCACGCTCGCTAGTGATTCCAGTACGTCCGATAGCTCGTGCCGCGGCGCGTGCAAAAGGGGCCGGCCGACGCGTCCATTCCCCTCCGAAACGGGCCCGCTGAGTTATCTGCAAATTCGCTTGTCACGGCGCGCTAGGCAACGAAAGCTGTGGCACCACAAGGACAAAGGCGCGCTCTGTCGTTAGGTCGTTATCGATTTGCGCCACACGTTAGGTGTCCGAAATATGCCGCGTCATCCGGCGTCATGCGATCCTCGATGTTATCCGCGACTTCCTCGCAAATTGCTGCTCGCGGAACACGACCCGGATTTCATTACCCGCCCCGAAAGTCGCGGGCCGCGGCTGCAACTTGAATATCTGAAAGCCGACGCCGGCCTGACCGATAAGCAGATCGACCAGACGGCGGTTCTATTGCGGTCTCTGGACTATAACCACACAAATGCCCTTCGGCACCAAAGCGCGATCTACAGATCAGATCGATTTATTTTTCTTCTATCTCGGGACCAACGTCGCGACCGAACGAAGTCGGAGTCGTCGCACGTATCGTTTTGTACTCAGTAACCACAACCAAGCCGGGGACCGGCTCCTCGATCACGTCTATAATGGTGTCTTCGACCGGCACCTCCGCCACCTGTCTTGGGGTTTTTCTTGGTGTTTTTCTTGCCGGGGTCTTCGGTGACCGCTCTTTGTTGGCCATGGGCGTCGCGGCACCTCTACCCGTGGGTCGGGCCTTGGACTTTGCCGTTTTCGGCGTCGTGCGCTTTGCGGTCTTCTTGCCTGCAGGCTTAGCGCTGGCCTTGCCGCGTTTCGAGCTTTTCTTGCGCGTCGCAGCCCGCTTCTTTGCTTTGGCCATGGCTGTCAAAGTGTGCCGCCGACAAGCTAATCTCGAAGGAATACTATCTCTCTGCAGCCCGCCACGCCACTTTTATCCGCTGATTTGCAACGCCCGACGCATTCGGGCACGGCTGCAGTTAGGCAAGGGGTATGGCTACGAAACTGATCGTGTCACCCCTTTTTACACGCAATAACAGAGACCGTTTCGACTGCGTGCGGGCTTCCTCAACCATCTTGCGGACATCCGCCGGCGTGTTCACGGCACCGCGGCCGACGTCCAAGATCACATCCCCGGTCTGCAGGCCGCTTTCAGCAGCGCGGCTGCTGGGACTGATTTCGTTGATCACGACACCCTGATCGCCTGCTCCCGCCACGGCGCGTGCTGGAGCGAGCGTGAACCCAAGGACCGGCGCTTCGCTCGGCCCTTTTTGCTCCTCCGCCTTGGCTTCGGCGGACGTCCGCGGGAACCTGCCCACGGTCACCGCGATCGTCTTCTCTTGTCCATTGCGAAAGATGCCGAACTTCGTCGAAGTCCCCGGCGCAATTGACGCGATCTTCCTGGCAAGATCGGGAGAGTCCTTCACGCCTTCGCCGTTCACTGCAATGACGACATCGCCAATTTCGATACCGCCCTTGGCGGCCGGACTATGTGGCTCTAGATCCGCAATGATGCCTCCTTTCGCATTCTTCAGCCCGAGGGCATCGGCAACCGCGGGCGTGACCGACTGAATCTGCACGCCGATCCAGCCGCGCGTGACGCGTCCCTTGTCCTTCAGTTGCTGGACGACGAGTTTGACGATTTCCGCCGGAATATCGAAGGCCACCCCGACAGACCCTCCCCCGGGCGAAAATATCGCGGTATTGACCCCGATCACTTCGCCCCTGACGTTGAAGGTCGGTCCGCCGGAGTTTCCCAAGTTAACCGGCGCATCGATCTGAATGAAATCGTCATAAGGTCCTTCGCCGATATCGCGTCCCCGCGCCGAAATGATTCCCGCGGTGACCGTGCCGCCAAGCCCAAAAGGGTTTCCAACGACCAGCACCCAGTCGCCGATACGCGGCACTTCAGCGGCAAGTCTTACATAGGGAAAGTCGGTGCTTGCGCGCACCTTGATGAGTGCCAGATCCGTTTGTGGATCGGTGCCGATGACCTTGGCCTCGTAGGTTTTGCCGCTGTCGATCGTAACCTCGAAGCGCTTTCCGTTGGCGACAAGGTGATTGTTTGTAACGATATAACCGTCTCCCGAGATGAAGAATCCGGATCCTAAGGCGATGCCAGACTTGGGAGCACCGCTATCTGGAATCGGAACGCCAAATTGGCGTGAGAAACGATCGAGCGTGGAACCAGGAGGAAAAGGATTGTTCTGCGGTATTTCGTCCGACAACGTTGCCTCTTCGATCCTCACGCGGACGCCTACGACTGCCGGTTTGACCCTTCCAACAATGTCGGCAAAGCCGAGGGGCGCCGGCGCACCTATCGCATCCACCTCGGCCGCAGCCGCCTGGAAGCCAATCAGCGGGTCAGGTGCTGTGAGCCATGCCGTCATAACCAAAGCGACCAGCGATAGCGTCATTTGGAAGTCGCGTACAACGCGCTTGTTTCGGACGGCACCGCGAGAAGGAGCTTCATCGATCATGCTAAGTTCCTCATTCTCCCTCATGGTCCGTTTGCCTTAATCGATCCCGGGAAAAGACAGCCGATCACCATCGCGGGCGAGGCGCGCATCAATGCCGCGTTCACGACCAAGCCTCCGGACTGTCGCACTCGACGCGCGCGGATCGCCGCGCACGATCGGTGAGCCGCAATGGGTGAAAATCGCTCGACGCACCTTCGCCTCGGCGCACCAATCGAGTTGAGTCGTAATGGGGGTGTGGCCGATCAACTTGCCGCCCTTTACGCGCACCATCGAACGTCGCATCGTGGCGCCATCCCCGATATAGACACGGACGCCGCGCAGTGCATCCCGAGCGTTCGAAAGCCTGGCGACGTCGGGCAAGTAGAAAAAGGAACCGGCCTCGGCCGAGACACGATATCCGACAGCAGGGGCGCGGATGGAATGCTGAACCGGATACGCCGTGAACCTTATTCCGCCAATTGTGACTGTTTTTTTCAACGGCATTCTGCGTCGATCACGAATGGGAAAGCGACGCAGCAAGTGCAGCGTTTCGCTAGTGGCATACACCAGGCAGGGTGCGCCCTGAGCGAGCCCTCCCGCATGGTCGGCGTGAGCGTGGGTCAGCACAATTGCGGTCGGCGCAACACCATGCAGTCGGTCGAGCCAATCCGCGCCACAATCAATCATGATCCGAGCGTCCCCGTGCTCAATGAGCAACGCGCTATGGCGGTGGTGCCGACGCGAGCGCACCTTGATCTCGCCGCGCGTGCCGAGAAACGTTAGTTCAACCCCCCGGTTCTTTGTTGCCATCTCCAACTTGATCGATCATAGCCGCTCGATTTCGAATTCCTCACAGGAATAGCCGAGCATCGATAGGCCTTCCTCCAGAAAGTCGCCCACAAGCGGGGTACCAAGCAGGTATTCAGCCGTGCGCTGATTGTGCGCGCGGGCGGCTTCCTCGCGCACTGTTGGCCAATCGCTGGCGGAATAGTCGTCTCGCCCCAGCCAAGCCAGGGCCACGAGATCGATCTGCTCATCTTCCGACAAGGAATTGATCAGCGATGTGAGCTCCTCGACGACAGGATCGTCCTCGTGCTCTTCAAGAACTGCGGCGTCCTTATCATCCGAGGGGTTCGATCCCGGATCGGGCTCGGTCACCTCATCCTTGGCGTCGAATTCCTTGGCCTTGATGATAATGAAGCAGACTTTCTCCGGTGAGATTGTGAGCACGGACTCGTCTTCGTCGTTAGTTCTTTCCGCCTGCTCAAATTGCGCTGGCATGGTTGTTCACCTCGGTTGCGGCAGTGCGATGAATTGCAGCACGTAGCAATCGTGCCCTGCCGATGCATTAGGCCGGCAGCTCTGGCCGCCACTCATTGACGCAGATCAATCCGCCGTGCTGCCCAGCCCACAAAAAGATTTCCGTGTCCCTTTTGATCCAGATCAACGCGCAGAGCCGATAAGTCTTGCTAAATGACACTACCGTCGTGCTGAGGCAAGACTGGTGAAGTACGGCAGCGAAACGTCTACGGGCGCGGACCTGCTTATGCGATGAACCAACCTACCGATGACGCATGGCGGAGGGACCCGTAGCTATCCTGTCCGAACATCCCGTGAGGAGACTCCGGTCCGACGGATGGGAAGCGCGGGTCCCGCGGATTTCGGCCCGTAATTTGATCTGGTTCTGAGCCACGCGCCTTCATAGCGACAAATAGAACAGGTCAAATGTCAATTGCACACCGACGAAGCGTCACGAAGGAATCGCCGATGGAAAGCTTTCCGGTCGATATCGATGCCGAGCAAATTGTCCGCTGGGTCATGGCAGAGCAGGCAGCCGCGCCATCGACCTTCAAAACGACCGCGAGGCGTATGACCGAGGTGCGGGAGATTCCAGCTCGAAGAGAATATCATCTCGGCGATGAAGAGCGCGAGGACCTCAGCGAAGTGGCTACGATCGCGACTTTGGAGATCGCGCCTGCGCACGCTGGCGATGGTTGGCTGCTGACCGTCACAGTTGAGGACGAAATCGGACCGCGCGTTTCCGGCGAGGGGGCAGCCACCGAGGCTGAACAACAAATCGATCTAGGCACCTTCTACAGCACGTTCATTCGGCCTGAGCGAGGGACCGCGAACGTGGTCGCCGAGGCGGATAGCCCCTCGGCCAGGGCAAGCGTCATCCGCCTGCTCAGCTCGATCGAGCGAAACCGCCACGCGATCACGTTTCGTCCATCGAAGCCCTAATAGCATCGGAGCGCCCCCAATTTCTCGAGCCCGCACGGCATTTACGCGAAGCACAGACTGCCAACTGAGTTCGAGCACCCTCAGGCTGCTTGCGAAGGAAGGGGCCAAAGCGCTCTGATGTCTGCCGGCAAGGCATGATGTACCTGCTTAACTTCACCGGCCGTGATCTTGTCGGAAAGGAGCTCGAACACCGCACTAATGGCGTCGGGCGTAAAGCTAATGGGATCGGTCTTAAAGGCGTTATCAATCCGCGCAATGAAGTCAGCTTTGCTGCGCTTCTTCACCGGCGTCGTAGCCGGCCGCCAATGCTCGTAATAGACTCCACGCAGCAGCTCGGGAAGTTGCGCCCCAAAACCCGCTGCCTCGTCGACCATCAGCCAGTCGCGCATCGTCTGCAGTACGGTTCGAAGCAGGCGGTAAGAACGGTGTTTGTCTTCCCATCCAAGTCGTGCATCGAGCTCATTAATCCAAATGTGCGTCAACTGCACGGTGTGATCGATGCTTTCGAGTCCTACGGCGCTCATAACAGACCCTCCGACGTTAACATTTTGCCAGATTGAAGCATCCGTCCGAGAGAGCTTTGAGTTAGATCAAACCTGAAAGGGCCGATTTGCAGACCAGCACGGCTCATTTTTGGTTAGCCGACTGCATCAACGATCGCCCGGAGTACCTGTGATTGCGCGCTCGTACATCGTCAGCTCCCAATCGGCGCGAAGTTCGTTATGGCGAAGCATGTACAAGTTGCCGTCGCTCCCTCTGACCTTGAAGTAGCGATGGTCAGGGCCATGCCACTGATCGATGTTCTCAGCTATCTCGATCTGCCGGCTGTCGAAGCGAATTCTGCTGAGCTTTTCGACGCCTTGGTCCATATAGGTTTCCACCTGGACCTCCATGGGGCGTACCCTCCTTCGTCTTGGTGGAGCGGCTTTCGCACACACACCGATGCGGATGCTGTCATCCGACTGAACGCGCGAGACCCGCGCCACCAATCTGTCTGACCGGAGTCTCCTCACGGATATCGGACAGGATAATTGCGGGTTCTTTCACCATGCTTCATCGGTCGATTGGCTTATCGCGCAGGCGGATTCGCGCCTGTAGACACTTTACTGCTGTGCTTCGTGAAGAGATTGATCATCCGCATCAGTCGACTGCCTTGATCTTAATCAACGCTTTGGATCTGTGTTGTTCGCAACCTGTCCTGACTTTGATCCAAATCAACAGAAAACGATGCGTATTGCTTGATAATTTAAAATATTCTCCTGGCTCAATTTTCCCCGGCGGAGTTTGAAAGGAATCAAAAATGTACAAACGCATTTTGGTGGCGGTCGATGGAAGCGAAACTTCCAACTTGGCGCTTCAAGAGGCTATTAAGCTGGCAAAAGATCAACATTCGGTGCTTCGGCTTTTTCACGTCGTTGATCTGACCATGGCCTATTCGGCCGTAGAGGCGCCATATATTTTTGAATACCGGAAGGCGATGGAGGCGGAGGGCCAAAAGGTCGTCGCCGACTGTTCGGCGTCCGCGCGTACGGCGGGAATTGAATTCGATACGAAATGCGTCGTAATGTTCGCTAAGCACATTTACGACGTAATCGAAGAGGAGGCGACAGAGTGGGCGGCCGACCTAATCGTGATCGGAACCCACGGACGCAGGGGCATCCGCCGGCTGTTACTGGGCAGTGTAGCGGAGGGCCTTACGCGGGTTTCGAGCAAGCCGGTACTACTTATTCGCGGATCATAAAAAGCACGAACAGATGGCTGGCAACGCGGTGAGTTTGTTCAGTGCTTGTACGGGCCGTGAGGACTTGAATTGGATTTTCCCAATGTATGAGCGCGCTACCTGAGACCGAATTGGCCTCATCCTCGACCCCTCAGTACCTCATCCGAGCCCCAGCAACCCCACCACTCATCATCAAGCCCGCCGTATCACGCCAACCGTAAGACTGGGCGCTCTTCATTTACTGAAATTTGGACGGCGACGGAGTGGGACCGATTCAGAGATCTTGTCCGCGCTCTGCCGGAACCGGCTTGATCCGCTCGGGCTTCTTGCGCGGGTATCGCAGCCAGCTATAGCGCGGCGCGAAGCTTCTGCTTGAGAGGAGAACGAGGCGTTGTTTGCGGTCCTTGGGGGAGGGCCATGGACTGACGTGCTGCAATTCCCGCTCCGTAATCACGGAAAGGCTTGATTCTTGCGGTCCTGGGCACCATTTCCGGCCTTGAGGATGACGCCGCGAGTGTTGCCAAGCACTAGCCGGCCTCCAATTTTCCCGCAAATACAGATCCGCGCCGTCCAGCGCCGGTGGTCGTAGGGGCTGGGGCTGAGGGCGCTCGGGTGCATTTTCCAGGCTAACCGTGCAGGAAAAGCGTGCACTTTCATGTCGAATAATTGCGATGAAACAACATTGTTGCTGAACGAGCCGCTTGACGGCGACAGCGAGGATTCGGACTTTCACCGCCGGGATCGCGCCATTGGACGTACGGCTTGCGAGGGATCCGTTCTCCCTGAGCAGCCGGAGTTGCAATTCCACAGACTCGAGCCAACGGCTCTCCGATCAAGCCTCTATCCAGGGCCATGCAGGCGAGGGCGCTGTAGACGGTCCGATAGACCGGGGCGGCAACGAGCTTGCCTCCTCGAGTGTGACCGCGACCCGAAATTCCGCGTCGTTCTCCCCAGGTTTGGTCGATGCTTACTTCCGTCAGATGGGCGACGCGGCATGGCTTTCGCGCGAGGAGGAGATCGCCCTCGCCAAGCGCATCGAGGATTCGCAGCGAGCGATGCTGGCGGGCCTTTGCCGCGTGCCAATGCTCGTCCAGCGGATCGCCTGGTGGGGACATGAGGTCGCCGAAGGACGGCTCCGTTTGGCTGACCTTGTCGATCTGTCCGTCGCCGGGTCTGAGCCGGGCGCACGCGATGTGGCGCACGGCCGCAATACCTTCGCGGCCGACTCTGAGGACGGCGATCCTGAGGTACTGGCGAACGGAGAAGCTGAAAATATCTCCGCCACGACGGCATGCCTGCAAACGATCACCGCACTTGCCGACGAGATCGGCTCGCTGAGCCGAAAGCGGCTTGCTGCCGTCGCCCGCGGCGGCGATTTGACCAAACGCAGCCGTGCACGTCTGCACAAACTTATGTCCGGACTTGCCGGTGAGGTGGCGGCACTTCGGCTGCATCCAGATCGCGTATCCGACCTGCTTGAGGAACTGGAGCGCGCGCAGCCAACGCTTCCTGCGATCGAGCAGCAGCCGTCAGGAATTGCACATTGTGCAGGCTTACCGGTTTCGGATTTCCGCAACGTCCTCGCCGAGGTCGCCAAGGCTCAACGAGAGATCAAGACCACGCGGGAGCAGATAGTTAAGGCCCATCTGCGTCTGGTGGCTTCGATCGCACGAAAATACCACCGCAAGAGTTCGCTGGACCTCCTCGACCTGATTCAAGAAGGCAATATGGGCCTGATGCGCGCGATCGAAAAGTACGACTATCGTCGCGGCGTCAAGATCTCGACTTATGCTGTCTGGTGGATCCGCCAATCAATTGCGCGCGCCATTGCCGATCAGGGCCGCACAATTCGTATTCCCGTGCATATGACGGAAAACGCAGGGAAGGTGTTGCGCGAGCGTCGGCGGCTTTATCAGATAGAGGGACGAGATCCCAGTCCGGCCGATATCGCTGCGCGGATGGGCGTTCCAGTCGCCCGCGTCGAACAGGTGTTGTCGATGGTGCAGGAGCCGACTTCACTGGATGCGCCGGTCGGTGAAGATGGCGACGCCACCTTGAGCGATCTGATCAGAGCGCCTGATGCTATCGATCCGCAGGCGGCAGCCGAGGCCAGCGCGTTGCAGAGGATCGTTGGTGAAGCCCTTTCCGATTTGACCCCGCGGGAGCAACGCATCCTGCGCATGCGTTTCGGCATCGGCGGAAACACCGATCATACCCTGGAAGAGATCGGAAAAGAATTCGGTGTGACCCGCGAGCGCATTCGTCAGATCGAAGCGAAGGCACTTGAGAAGCTCCGCGATCCGGCTCGCTCGCACAAGCTCGCGACGTTCATCGATCATTGATCAGGCAATACCAAGCATGGCATTCGGACAAGCCGTGACGAAACGCCGGTCAGGTCCCCCAGTAACGGTGCCGTCCGGTAATAGAACGGCTGTGAATATCAATCACCGCCGTCTTCGGGAAGATCGGGAGCAGGTCGTTGAGTATGATCCGCATCGCCCCTCTAACCGGGGCGGCGATTCGTGCGGACCAAGGTCGTTCGCCGCTTTGGTCAACAAAACACGCGCTTCGGTGTTTGAAAGAATGTTCTTATCGACCAGAGTCTTTAGCAGCGAAACGAGAACGGCGCTTGCTGCATTCCAAGCTCAAGTTCGCGACCTTGTCCATACATGCCCGTCTCCACTCGACTTTCCGTACGCGCTCTATGACTTTCAGGCTTCCGACCGGAGGTCGCGCGATGTATCACACCGCCAAGCGCCGCTTGTCGTGGAGCCAACCTTCTCCGTTGCAGCGCGAGCAGACGCCGCCGTCCTGGCGACCAGTCGCATGGCAGTCCGCACATTCCGTCCATTCGTCCGCAGCTAACGCGCTGCGAATGACGCCGGGACATTTGCCTCCCGACGCAAGCGGTCGCGTGCATTTCTTGCCGATTTGGTCAAATGATCTGCCAATTGTGTGGCATCGGGGGCATATGCCGACAGAAAAATGAAACGGCTCAACCCGGCGCACGGCGGCTTCGCGCGCAATCGACCCGGCCGCAGCCGTCGTCAAATGCGCGCGTTCAGCCGCCAGCGCCACATCAGCTTCCGCAAAAGCAGCCTCGATGAACAGCAAATCGGCATTGCGAACGAGCTGAATGATCGCCTGTCGATTGGCCGGCGTGTCCGCCACGTCCGTCACGTAACCGATCTTTTGCCCCGGTGTGACCGTCACCGCGGAGCGCAGCTCTCGAAGCAGCATTACGCGTTCATTCGATGTATTTGATCTTAAGCCGACCTGAATTGGATAATCGTCCCGCCTATTCTCGATTACCGCGCGCTTGAGTTCGCGCAACCACGACCCGACCTGAAGTCCCAATTCGCTCAGCCGGCTTTTCCAAACGTTGGCGTGAGCAGTTTCCTCGATCGCGAATCCAAGGCATGGCGTGCGATGTTCTAAAACAGAGGCCATGACTCGGAACGACGGCTCGCTGTGCAGAACACCAATGGTTCTCGCCAAAGCGATAACTGCTTTGGGATGGACCGGGACCCCGGCCGCTCGCCAGTCTTGATCAGCATCAATCCATTCACGGCGCTCTCGCGCATTCTTCGGTCTCATTACTGGAGAAAACCCATGGAGTTGCGATCAAGCGGCTTTCGCAATGGGACCACGATCCCACGTCGCTTTACCTGCGACGGTGAGGATGTGTCGCCGCCATTTGAATGGAGCGGCACACCGGCGGGGACTCGCAGCTTCGTTCTCCTCTGTGATGATCCCGATGCGCCGGCAGGCACTTGGCACCATTGGGCGGCTTACGACATTCCGGCCGACCAGACTGGATTGACGGAAGGCGCCGCCCGGGGCGCAGCCGGGAAAAGCTTCAAGCAGGCGATCAATGACTTTCGCAAACCCGGATACGGGGGCCCTTGCCCGCCCCACCTCCATGGAATCCACCACTATCACTTTCGCTTGTTGGCTCTGTCTATCGACCAGTTACCGCTCGGCGCTAAGCCGTCCTGCAAAGAGGTCGAGCGAGAGGCGCGCAAGCATGCTATCTCCGAAGCAACCCTCCTGGGTCTTTACCAGCGATGACTGCATATTGGCATGAATTGATCTGGATCAGTCCGGCGTCAGCGTTTCCGTGATGTGTATTCTACTACTGATCCAGTAGGCTGGGCTGGCTGATGCGACGCATCATGGTGGCAACGGACGGTTCGGAGGGCGCAGACCGCGCGGTTGACCTCGCAGCGGAGCTTGCGAAAGCATTCGGCGGCGAATTGTTGATCGTTACCGTTGGCGGGAAATCTTTCGGGTGAGGAAATGCGGCAGCTTGAGCGCGCCGAAGGGCATATCGGCGAAGCCCTGGATATGCTTTCAAATCAAATCCTCACAGCGGCTAAGACGCGCGCAGAACGTCTTGGCATAGACAGCATTCGACTTCGATCTGCGTGGGGCGATCCTGCGCAATCGATTATCGAGACCGCGGGGCGCGAGTCCACTGACACGCTCGTGGTTGGACGGCGCGGCCGGGGCCGATTGGCTGGCTTACTGCTTGGAAGCGTGTCTCAAAAGATTGCGAGCCTCGCCCCATGCACCGTGGTCATTGTTCCGTAGGCACGAGGCACTACCGACTGTGGCCTCGAACCTTGCTCAATCGCAGGGCTATCACATGGCCTGCAGCTGCATAATTTATGGCCAAGCTAAGGCCATGCTCGGCCCATGAGCGCCTCCGCACAATCACCCAACGGGCAGCCGAGGCAGCGATCCGTACGGCTCTTCCTCTGCGGGGACGTCATGACCGGGCGCGGCATTGACCAAGTGTTGCCGCATCCGAGCGATCCCGTTCTCCACGAGAGTTACGTGACATCGGCAATGGACTATGTGCGGCTTGCCGAAGCTGCCAACGGTCCAATTCCGCGCCGCGTCAGTCCAGCTTATATCTGGGGCGCGGCGCTG
Source organism: uncultured Alphaproteobacteria bacterium (assembly GCA_963826945.1). Lineage (GTDB taxonomy): Bacteria > Pseudomonadota > Alphaproteobacteria > Rhizobiales > Xanthobacteraceae > BOG-931. The sequence continues at coordinate 310,528 of CAWGYY010000008.1, forward strand.
GACGAATTCAATCGCTTGCGGCCGGTTGTCCGTATCATCAATCTCGAAACGAGCATCACCCGTAGCGACGATTACGCTCCGAAGCGCATTAACTACCGAATGAGTCCCGAAAACGTCGACTGCCTGAAGGCCGCCGCCATCGATTGCTGCGTACTCGGCAACAATCACGTCCTCGATTACGGCCGCCGTGGGTTGCTCGACACTTTGGAAACTCTTGCGCATCTCCCGATCAAGATTGCGGGCGCGGGGCGCAATCTCGGGGAAGCCAGCGCGCCCGCGGTACTGGACATTGCCGGGAATTGTCGTCTGCTTGTATTTTCGTTCGCCTGCGTGACGAGCGGCACCCCCCGCAGTTGGGCTGCGACCGGCGAGGTCCCGGGCGTTAATCTCCTCACCGGACTTTCCGGGGATGCCGCCGCGCGAGCCGCCGATGTAATAAGACATCACGCGAAGCCTGGCGACATGACCGTTGTTTCGGTCCATTGGGGATCGAATTGGGGCTACGAGGTTCCGGAGGCGCAACGACGTTTTGCACATGCGCTGATCGATCGCGCCGGCGCTTCCGTCATCCATGGCCATTCCTCGCATCATCCCAAGGCCATCGAGGTTTACCGCAACCGGCTCATTCTCTACGGGTGTGGCGATTTTCTGAACGACTACGAAGGGATTAAAGGCTACGAGGAATTTCGGGATGACCTGGTCCTGATGTATTTTGCCGACATCCAGCCAGCGGGGACTCTTGCGGCGCTCGACATCGTTCCTCTCCAGATCCGGAAGTTTCGGCTCGTCCGCCCGTCCGCGGAGGATATCGATTGGATGCAACAGACAATAAATCGGGAAGGCGGGAAGTTCGGGGCCGCCGTCGCACCGGGTGCGGACGGGCGGCTTGCTTTGTCATGGAAGTAATCAATTACATCGGAATAGGTCAGCCATTCGGTTGTTTGCGGCGGTGCCACCACCTCAACGCATTGGCTGCCGCCGCAATGAACAGTGCCTCACTCTCAGACGCGGCTTTTGGGTCCGGGCAGTTGTGTCGGATCAAGTCCGAGGTCTTCACAGGCCCGCCGTACCACGCGCGCGTCGAGGGCCTGGTGGGAACTGCCCAAAGGAACTTCTGCCTTTCGGCCTTCCCGATGCACGGTTACCATGACCTGCCCCTCGTGCCGCTGCTTATGCTCACCGTGATCGATGCGGCACCCTTGCTGCACGAGCCACTTTAGCGTGAAAAATGCCACGCGTTACAATTCTCATTCACAGCGCCGCACTTCTTGCCTTCGGTCGATCAATTCCCACAACAGGTCGCGCATATTTGCGCTCACTTCCCTTGATCTGAATCAAGGGGAAAATCGCTGGATGGAATTTATTGCGATCTGGGTCAGATCGCCTTCGTGTGAGTGAACAGGATACGAACATGGCCAAGGAACCAGCGACTGCGGAAGATCGCGGCGCACCAGCAAGTGCCGATGACGTCCGACGCGTTCTTGGAGCTTTGGATGAGGCAAAACTGCTCGAAATCGTGGCGCTCCGACCCGCCATCCTCGACGTGGAGGAAGCATCCGTCTGGCTGGCTGGAGATCCCGATGTGTTCGGCGCCGGCCAGCCGCTCAAGCCCGTGGCGGGCGAGATTGTCGCAATTCTGACCGCCGATGAAGAGGAGGAGCCGCGCTCGGCAGGCTGACACTACAAAATGCGCGCCTTCCGCGAACTGGCAGAAGTCCTCCAGAAACTGGAGCGCACCTCGTCGAGTTCGATGCTCGTCGCTCTCCTTGCAGAATTTCTATCAAGGCTCAATCCAGACGAAGCAAAGGCCGTCGCCCATTTACTGCGTGGAGAACTGGCGCCCCCATTTGAGGCGTTGGAAATCGGCATGGCTGAGCGAATGGTCGTGCGCGCCGTGGCGGACGCATACTCCGTGTCGGAGCAACGAGTGGAACGGCTGTTGGCGACCACCGGCGACCTTGGGACCGTTGCCGAAATCCTTGCAGCCGCCAAGCGAGGACGTGCAGCCTCAATTCTTTATGTCTTCGACGAACTGCGGAACATTGCTCGTATTGCGGGCAAGGGCTCGCAAACCGACAAACGTACGAGAGTGGCGCGATTGCTTTCAGGCGCTTCCAGTATTGAAGCTAAATACATCATTCGCACAATTCTCGGTGCTCACCGCATCGGTGTCGCCGATATGACGTTCCTGCGCGCCCTGGCGAAGGCCTACTCGGGTAGCACAGAGAACAAGCAGATTGTAGAAGCCGCCTACAATGTTCTTTCGGACCTCGGGGAGCTCAGCCGCCGCATGGCGCGCTCCGGGTTGACCAGCCTCAAGCGGGTCATTCCCGCGCCTGGAACGCCGGTTCGCATGATGCTTGCTTCACGCGTGCAGAATCTCGATGAAGTGCCGACGCACATGCGCGGTCGGATGTTCGTTGAATACAAGTATGATGGCGAGCGCGTGCAAATTCATCGTGACGGAAAAGGCCATATGCATGCCTTCTCCCGCAGGCTGGAGAGGATCACCCACCAGTATCCCGAGATCATTGACGCGCTTGCGAGGTCCGACGTTCCCAATGATACTATTGTTGAAGGCGAGATCGTCGCCTTCGACTTCAAGGCAGACCATTTGCTCCCCTTTCAGACGCTCATGCAGCGCCGGCGCAAACGTGACGTTCCCGCCTATATCAAGAAAGTCACGGTTGCTCTCTTCGCCTTCGATCTGTTGCTGTTCAAGAACCGGAACATGCTTGACCAACCGCTGTCGGAGCGGCGCAGATTGCTGCAGAATTGCATCAAGCAATCCCGCCTCGTTCGCTTATCAAAATATACGGTGAGCAACGACATTGCCGTCGTTAAAAGCTACTTTCGCGAGGCCCTTGCCCATGGCGCCGAAGGCGTTGTCATCAAGTCGGCGAACGGCTCCTATCAGGCCGGGAAGCGCGGCTGGCTCTGGATTAAGTTCAAGAGAGAGTATCAAAAACAACTTGCGGATACCTTTGATCTCGTGGTGGTAGGAGCGCTCCATGGCAAGGGCTACAGGGCGGGAAGTTACGGATCGCTGCTTGTTGCTTCCTTCGATCCTGCTACGAACAAATATTACACTCTCACAAAGGTGGGCGCAGGGTTTTCCGATAAAGTGTTGCGGAGCCTTCCGGAGATCCTTAAACCCTATGTCATTAAGGACAAGCATCGACTGGTGGAAACCCGCATGGCGGCGGATCTGTGGTTCGAACCGGTCAAAGTCATTGAAGTCGCCGGGGCGGAGCTTACCGTCAGCCCCGTCCATACAGTCGCGCACGGCCTGATTAAACGCGGAGGACTAGCACTGCGTTTTCCCAGATTTGTTCGATTTCGCGACGATAAGGCGGCGGAACAAGCGACAAGTGTGCGGGAGATCTACGATATGTATCAGTCCGCGATGCGCAAACGCCCGCGCCAGCGCGTTCGATGACAGACCTGACCGATCCGATTGACGAAGATCAAATGCATCGATTGATTGCGCGGCTCTGAGCTTTTCCTCGTGACAGAGAAAAGAGGTGACTGACTCTCCGCTTTACGCCGTGCCCCGGTTGCGCGATCGGGAGCAAGTGGCGGGATTATTTCACACGACGCGCGAGCTGCGAATTTCGATTGCGTAGGTGCGTCGTCTACTCGTCGTTAGCTGATGCGATTGCGTTCCGCCTGTCGGCGGCCGTTCTTTCCAGTCGATATTTATGTCCATCATAACTGGCGATCCGCTTCAGCAGGTCACGTGAAAAAGCCCGATCTTCTTTGCCTTTGACCTGTTGAACAGACGGATTGCCGCTGGGGTCGGCTGCAGCAGGACCTTGCAGCCCTTTTTCGCGAAATAGGCTTCAGCTTCCGGCGACAGATGCACATTGCCGATTTGGCCCGAGCCAACAATGAGCTGCTCGCACCCCTTTTCGAAGACGAACTTCGCTTCGTCCTTCGAGAGTACGTGCGAGGTGCCGAAGTACTTCTTCGACAGCTTCTTCTTCCGCTTCACGACGTCGCCGGAGAGGCGGACGACCACGTCGTGCTCATAGGTCTTTCCGTCAATCGTGATGGTACCGAATGTGGTGCGTTCGATCCCCATGGCCTGATCCTTGGTTCCTATTGCCATCCAGGAGTAATCTGATATGGCGCGGATGAGAGTGCCTTGACTTGGCGCAACAGCCGACGCCCCGTGAAACCCGATAAATGGACAAAGCCGCTTATTGGGGCGCTAGCACGCAAGCCGCGTCCGCCTAGCCGCGGGTGGATGCTAATATTGATAGGCGAAGCGGGGGCAGAACATGACCGTGCCAGTGAGCCATGACAAAGTCCAAGTGGTCAGCGCCGACGGCCTAGAGTGCGAGCTGAACCGGGTGCGCGCGGCGGCGCCTGACTCGCTTTCCGGCATCTTTGGCCCTCGATCGGTCACCTGGCAGGTGGATCGAGAGGCTGCAATTTTCCTGGGCGCGGGTCGCGCTTTGCTGATGCAACTTGCTCACCCTTGGGTTGCCGCCGCGATCGAACAACATTCGCACACGTTTGCTGATCCTATCGGGCGTTTTCATCGTACCTTCAGCGTTGTCTTCTCGATGGTGTTCGGATCGCTCGACCAGAGCCTCAGCGCCGCCCGCAGCTTGCATCGTCGTCACGCCGAGATCAAAGGCCGATTGTCCTCGGCGGTGGGACCGTTTCCTGCAGGCTCGTGCTACTACGCGAATGCGGTCCCCGCGTTATGCTGGGTCCACGCAACCCTCATAGAGACGGCGCTTCTAGCTTATGAGCTGGTGCTTCCGCCGCTTACGCCGGAACAACGTGAGCGGTATTACAGCGAGAGCCGGCTTTTTGCCGCTTTGTTCGGCATTCCCGACGAAAGTCTACCGCATGACTGGACGGCATTTTCAACCTACATCGCCGGCATGGTGCAATCCGATACACTGACCGTCACCGACCAAGCGCGCATCATGGCGCGCCGGCTCATCACCGGTGCGGACACTTGGCTTCCGGTGCCCGCCTCATATCGGGCGCTTACCGCCGCGCTGCTTCCGCCGCAGATGCGCGAGGCGTTCGGATTTCCCTACGGCGCTGCCGAGCAGCGAGCCGTCCGGCAACTCATCACAGCCACTCGACGGGTTTACCCGTTCCTGCCGGCGCGCCTGCGCTATGTCGGCCCCTATCAAGAGGCGGCACAGCGGCTTGCGGGGAAGGCAAGACCGGACATTGCCACGCGCATGTGTAACCGTTTTTGGATCGGCCGGGCTGAATTGCCGAAAGAACGTGTCGGCTAACCCTGAGCGAAAATTCCTCTGTCTCCGCCAGCGTGGGGGCTGAGCGGCGTCCAGGCGTTAGCTCACGCGCCCATCTGAGCCGTCGGCGTAGAACGCGAAATTGCAATTTCCTCTTCGTTCATGTCGGCAGGAATATCCGCGAATAACGGCGTGCTCAGGTAGCGTTCGCCGGTGTCTGGCAGCATGCAGAGCACGGTCGCCCCCTGTGGCGCCTCGGCGCAGATACGCAGGGCGCCAGCAAATGTCGCGCCCGCCGTGATGCCAACAAAGATCCCTTCTTTCTGCGCCAAATTGCGGCTGCAGCGTAGCGCGTCGGCATTTGAGATCGGGATGATGCGATCGATGACATTCATGTCCACGGCGTCTGCGGTCAGCTTCGGAATGAAATCGGGAGTCCAGCCCTGCATGGGGTGGGGTTTGAAGGCCGGGTGGGCAGCGGCCGCGGAACCGTCGGGGTTGCGCTGTTGCGGAATCCCGCTTTCCAGCAACGGCGCGTCATGCGGCTCGCACACGATGATCTTGGTGTCGGGGCGCTCCTGCGTTAAGACGCGCGCGACGCCCTTGAGTGTGCCGCCGGTGCCATATCCGGTGACCCAGTAATCGAGCCGCTCGCCGGCGAAGTCCGCGATGATTTCGCGCGCGGTGGTGCGCGAGTGCATGTCGGGATTGGCCTCGTTTTCGAATTGGCGGGTCAGGAACCAGCCATGGGTCTTGGCCAGCTCAACGGCCTTCACCACCATGCCCATGCCGCGTTGCGCGGCCGGAGTGAGCACCACCCTGGCGCCGAGAAACCGCATGAGCCTTCGCCGTTCGACACTGAACGTCTCGGCCATCGTGATCACCAGCGGATAGCCTTTCTGGGCGCACACCATCGCAAGGCCAATTCCGGTGTTGCCGCTCGTCGCCTCGATGACAGTCTGTCCCGACTTGAGCTGTCCGCTGCGCTCGGCTGCTTCGATGACACCAAGTGCCAGGCGGTCCTTGACGGAGCCGAGCGGATTGAATGCCTCGATCTTGACGTAGAGATTCACGTCCGCGGGCGCGAGCGTGTTGATCTTCACGACCGGAGTATTTCCGACCGTTTCGAGGATATTTTGAAACTTGCGCGCCATCCTTCGCTCCTACCCATGCAATTGCCGAAGGAGCACTTTATATCCGCGCACCAAGGAAAACAGCAGGCGCCGTCCTTCTGGAGCCTGACTCTGTTGTCGGCGGCACCATCTAAAGGTGCGACGTTCTTATTCTGTTGGCGCGGACGGATCAAAACCGTTCTCCATTTCGCTTTCGGCCCGCTCATCGACGCTGATATCCCGCGTCGCCAAAGCGGCGGCGCTTTGGACATCCTGGCCGAGCGCTCGTACCGGATCGGCACCGGCAATGATGCCGATGCGTTCGCCATTCCGACAACGGGCAAGACGCCAGATTTATTAATTCTCCATCGCGACGAGATCAGTCAACACGTAAACTGGCAGCCAGAATTTCTCCCGCTGCCCTGGCCAAGGTGCTAATGCAGCCTGTCGTCGCCTGCATGTGGCTTGGTATGCGCAAATTCGGAATCGCCGACCCAGGCATCTCTGGCGAACCACTCATGCAGTACGCGGCAGAACGGACAGTAAGTCCGGCTAAAAAATACCGGACTGGCGCGGAAGGCCACGGCTGCGACATCTCTCCCAGTCGAAATCTCCCGTCCGGTCTTCGGGCATCGGATCATGATCATGCTCACGTCGCTCCCCATGGCTCTGCGCAACCGCAATGAATGTCGCACGCTCAAACATAACCGGCATGAAGCTACGGGTTCGTGGCAAAGCCGTTCGGCAGCCAATACTTCGATAGAAGGCGCGCACCCGTCTCACTCAACATCTGATAATCGGCGAGCAGATGCTTGCGGTCGTCGGCCATCATCTCAAACCGCCGACTGGCCCATTCCTGCCACGCGGTCATTGCGTCGGGGAGCGAACGCGCTGCCGTTAATTTCGCTCCAAACTCGGACGTCAAATTTGCTTCCGATTGGGCACGGTCGAACCATTGCCGGTTCGTTTCTTGGAGCTTGTCGAGAAGTTGCGTCTGCGTGTTGGCGAAATCTTCGATACGTTTCTTCCCCAGCACGGCGAACGCTGCGGGGTTCAGCGTTGCGAACGGAGGAATATTAGCGTGCTCGGTTTGAGATTCCTTTTGTGCCACAACACAACTCCCTCAATAATTCAAAAATGACGATCCGCAGAAGATCGATCGTTGACGTGGATCAGCGGCGCAGCGGCTTTAGCGATGCAAGTTTGGCCTCGAACTCCTCCAGTATATTTTTGATCGCCTGCCGCGCGGTTTCATCGACTTCAATTTGCAGCATGCGCCGATAGCGATCGACGTTGAGGCGGATGATCTCAAGCTCGTTCATTATAGGGACCGGAGATAGTTCGCGTCTCGGCTTCTCGCCGATGCGCGTGAATTCCTAGATCCGAAGCAGCACAATTTGCCGCGCATCACGTCAAGTCTGTCGGCTGGCCGACACTTGGTCTTCACCATTCCGTGAAGTTGCGTCACACGGACGTCTTACTTGCCCGCACCCCAGGGAGCTTCCCGATCCCGAAGACCTGATCGATCTGATTGCGGCGCGCGCGGTAGCATTCGCATGCGGTCTCCTCAAGCGCGGCTCGATGCAAGATGGAAATCCTGCCATGCGCGTAGCGGATCGCACCGCGTCTTTGCAGCCGATTTGTCGTCATCGATACGCTGGTTCGTTGCGCGCCAAGCAACGACGCGAGGAATTCATGCGTGAGTTGAAATTGGTCCGACAAGGCGTTGTCATGGGCGACAAGCAGCCACTGGCAGCAACGCTGTTCGAGCGAATGCAAACGATTGCAGGCCGACACCTGTGCGAGTTGTTCGGCAATCAGTAAAAGGTAACGTGTCATCACGCGGCGCAGAGCATCGTGCTTCGACATTGCCGTTTGCAGCGCCCTACGGCTGAAGCGCAGCGCGAGCGCTGGAACCTGTACGACATGATCCACGAGAGCATGGTCAAATCCGTAAGCGGCGAACAGGCCGAGAAGGCCTTCGTTGCCTACCGCGACAATTTCGACGCTTCGCCCATCTTCCATACCTTTGACAAGCGACACTAAGCCGCTGTTGACGAAATAGGCGTAATCGACTGCGGCCCCGCCTGCATAGATCATTTGGCCGGATGTCAGCTCGACCTGCTCGCATTGCCGCAATATCTCCTCGCGAACCGCGCGCGGCAGCGCAAGAAGGATGCGATTGAAAAGTTTTTCGTTTGCGCGACGCAACGCCCCGCCCCCAAGAAAGCTGAGTGTCAACCAACTCTTGCCCTTGATGAGCACTTTTGCGTTTAAGGAGTAAGTTGGTCAAGTCATCGGGCGACCTGCGGTACGTCCGATCCTGGCCTGAACGGTGTCGAGAAAGTAATCCCTGCAACTCCTATCACAGGCAGCGGGTCCTAAGGTAGCTGGGCGTCATTTTCCCTTCGGCATGAATGATTGGTTGCTGAACGGAGACGCCGTCGGTACCTGAATCGTGATAAACCCCACATGGGCCGCCTCGTGACAGCTGTTGCAGGCAGCGGTGAGAGCGGCAAAAGCACGGGCGAAGCGCGCGGTATCTTTAGCCTTGATAGCGCCGGACAGCGCGATCAGTGGTTCCTGGATCATATTGATCTTCTCGACGGGAATGTTTTGATAGAGCCGCGCGGCGTTAGTGAGGCTGTCTTGGATCTGGCCCAATTCGTATCTTGCGAGTTCCCAATTTCCTAGCTTGCCGGCGCGCGAAAGCTTGAAATGGCGCAATTGAGCCGCGCCCATGATGTCGCCCAGGGTAGGCACGAAAGTGTCGCCCGTCGTCGGCGGCCGGTATGCATACGGGACCGTGTCCTGAGCAAACGCCGGCAGCATCGCCGCCAGTATCGAGAGAGTGATCATTGAAATATGTCTCATGGCATCGGCTCCGTGATGCGTGCCTGTTTGTAGAGTAACGAGGCATTAGCTCTCAAGCCAGGCTAAGCCCGTCCATTCCGGCGATCCGGTAGCCGATCGACAAGGGAGAACGCAATTCATGGCCGCTTATGAGGCACACAAGCTCGAGCTGCTCGGTGCCAGCTTCCAGTCCCGAAGAACTCGCTCACAGGCCCCAGCGCAGAAGCGGCAATTGGAGAGCTTTTATGAAGTGGCCGGGTCAGGTCTGAGTATGTCGGCAGCGGGGGTGTAAGGCAGTCGCAGGGCGTCCGCTACGGCGCGGCAGGTGATTTTACCCGCGTGGATATTCAGCCCATTTTGCAGGTGGACGTCGTCGATCAGCGCCCGACGGAAGCCTTTGTCCGCAAGGGCGCGAATGAATGGACGCGTCGCATTGTTGAGCGCGAATGTCGACGTCCGTGGCACCGCACCGGGCATGTTGGCAACGCAATAATGCACGACACCATCGACCACAAAGCTTGGCCGCGAATGCGTTGTGGGGTGCGATGTCTCGACGCATCCGCCCTGATCGATCGAAACGTCAACGATGACTGCACCAGGCTTCATTGCCTTGACGGTGCCAGCCAAGACGAGTTTGGGCGCAGCCGCACCCGTGACCAGGGCTGCTCCAACGACAACGTCGGCAGATTTGCAGAGTGCGTCGACTTCTGCCGGCCCCGCTGTAACGGCATGGATGCCGCCGCCGAATCTCTGTGAAAGCCGGCGTACCGTCGCAGCGCTTCGCGTCGCAATGGTGACGTCACCGCCCATTCCGACGGCGATCTGAGCGGCATGCGTTCCGACGACGCCACCGCCAAGGATGACGACCTTCGCGGACGGCACGTGGTTAGCTCCGCCAAGCAGGATTCCGCGTCCGCCGTGGGGACGCTCAAGAAAATGCGCCGCCACCTGAGGCGCCATGCGGCCGGCGACGGTCGACATCGGCGCGAGCAATGGCAGCCTTCCTGCAGCGTCAGTTACGGTCTCGTAGGCGATAGCCGTTACACCCGATGCCAACAGGTCCTTTGTCTGCTCGAGATCGGGAGCCAGATGCAGATAGGTAAAAATCATCTGGCCGCGCCGCAGCTGTTTGCGCTCGGCCCTAAGTGGTTCCTTCACCTTTACGATCAGTTCGGCTTGCTGAAAAATTTGAGCGGCGGTTGCGACGACGCGGGCCCCGGCCGCGGCATATTCGTCGTCGCTGATACCCGCGCCTTCGCCGGCACGGGTCTCGACCTCCACCTCATGGCCGCTGGCGACCAACTCCGTGATCGTGGAGGGTATGAGCCCGACCCGATACTCATCCGTTTTGATTTCCTTCGGCACACCAATCAACATGGCCGTCCCCCGGCCGCGGTTAGCTCTTGTGGTGGATGAGTGGCTGGAGACGCGCCACGCGTAAGCCGACCATCAAGACCATGCGCTCGGGAACAGCTTGCGGTCACAACAGCACGTCGGCCATTGGACGTCGCGGCGAATGCGGCACGCTGGAGCCGCGGCCCACTCGGAGCAGGAGTTGCGGGTAACCGGCTGTGCGCAATTCGGTCGCCAAGCGGGTGCGGAGCTCCGAAACTTCGATTGGCTGATTGAGATATGACGTGGAGTAACCAGCCTTCGTCGCAACTAGGAGCAGCCGCTGCAGAGCCAAGCCTGCGGCAAGCCACGCTTCGTTATTATCCATCGGTGTCGAGAGCCCAACCAGCAGGGGCGAACCGCGAGCCAGTTGCTCCTGTGCGGCGGCAACTCCGTTACCCAGATCGAAGGTGCGAATAACCATAGCGGCAATCGGGGTGGCGAAATCAGTGAGAACGTCGAGACCCTGGGAAGAGGTCGGCATGCCGTCGTAGCTGCGCGACGGGTGAATCCAACTCGCAAGTTCGCGTCGAAAGCGCGGATCATCGAATTGCTGTCGGTCAGCCTGCGCGATCAGCGCCGCAACGCGCTCCCGCTCGCTCAAAGTCCGAGCGAACCCGACATCGACGCCTTCCGCCTCGGCGGCCAACTTGAGGCGTTCGACGACAGTGTCCGGTACGTCTTCGCTGACGAACGGGCCGCGATTGGTCGCACGTTGCGTAATTGCGTCGAAGAGGTTGGCGAGATCTGGGAGTTTCGGCCCGGAGCCCGCGAGTACAATTCGGGCGACAACGTCAGGTTCGGCACTGTGCGGAAACGTCGTAATCTCAATCGGAATGTTGAAGTAGGCGAGCGCAACCCGCAAATTGAAGAGCGCGGCCCCGCAGCTGATGATGAGCTCGCGGTCGAATGGATCGATGTTCGGCAGGCTTCGCGTGCGATCGGCACAGACCAGAAGCTCGCTGCCGATGATCACAAATCGCCATGGCTGGGTATTGTGGCTGGACGGAGCGAGAATCGCGTAACGGACCGCAAAGCGCGCCTTGTCCACCGCTGTTCCGGTCGCCGGGAGGCCCGATGGATCAATATCCCACGCGGCGAGATTGCCGGCATTCATATTTCACTCCCCGGACCATTTATTAAAGGCTGAACAGCGTGATCGGCCCGAATAGGAGCCGAAGCAGGTCCGATACCGCGCGCTGAAGCGGCCAGGGCTCATCCTCCTAACTGGAACCGCACGCGCAACTAGCCGCGGTGACGTCGCTTCACGTTGATATGTATCAAAGACGCGAGGCGTCTGCTCAATAAAAATTCACCGACCGCTGACAGTGGCGCGCTCGTTCTGAGGCGTGGATTCCATGGCGCATAAGCAAGTCCTGTTCCGCTCTGCCGCCCGCGAAAAGATATTGCGTGGCACCACGCAGCTTGCCGATTCCGTGCGTGTGACGCTCGGACCGCGGTCGAAGTCGGTACTGATCGAGAAAAAATGGGGCGCGCCGATCGTATGCAACGACGGCGTGACCATCGCCAAGGAATTCGATCTCAAGGATCCGGAAGAAAATCTCGGCGCCCGCATGCTCCGCCAGGCGGCGGAGAAGACCGGCGACATGGTTGGCGACGGAACCAGCACCTCGACGATCCTGGCGCATGCCATTTTCGCCGACGGCGTGCGCAACGTGGTGGCAGGGGCGAGCGCAATCGACATCAAGCGCGGCCTCGATCGGGCGACCAAATGCGCGGTCGAGGCCCTGAAAGCACTGTCGCGCCCGGTCAAAACCCGCAAAGAAACGGCGCAGGTGGCCGCAATTTCCGCACACAACGACACGGCGATCGGCGAACTCGTCGCCGACGCCATGGACAAGGTCGGCAGTGAGGGCGTGATCACCGTTGAAGAGTCGAAAACGACCGAAACCGCGCTGGAGGTCGTCGAAGGCATGCAGTTCGATCGCGGCTTTCTTTCTCCTTATTTTATCACCAACCCCGAGAAGATGGAGGCCGCGATGGAGGATGCGCTGGTCCTCATCTCGGATCGGAAAATCGGCGTGCTCAAGGACCTGCTGCCATTGCTCGATGAAGTCGTAAAATCTGGACGCCCGTTGCTGGTGATAGCCGAGGATGTCGAAGGCGAAGCGTTGGCGACGTTGATCGTCAATCACCTTCGCGGCAGCCTCAAAAGCTGCGCCGTGAAGGCGCCCGGCTTCGGCGATCGGCGCAAGGCCATGTTGGAGGATATCGCGGTTCTCACCGGCGGGCAGGTCGTTTCCGAAGATATTGGTCTTAAGCTTGAACACGTGACCGTCGAGCAACTCGGGCGCGCCAAACGCATAGTCGTCGACAAGGAGAATACTACGATCATCGGCGGCGCCGGGGATCGTCGCCAGATCGATGGCCGCGTCGAGCAGATTCGGCGCGAGATCGAGAAAACCACCAGCGATTACGATAAAGAGAAGCTGCAGGAGCGGTTGGCAAAGTTCGCCGGCGGCGTCGCCGTGATCCGCGTCGGCGCTCCTTCCGAATCGGAGATGAAATCGAAGAAGGAGGCGGTCGACGACGCGATCAGCGCGACTAAGGCTGCTGTAGCCGAGGGGATCGTGCCCGGCGGCGGGTTAGCGTTACTGCGTTGCGTGGATGCGGTGGCGCAGGAAGAGGCTAAATGCGAAGGCGACGAGAAAACGGGCATGCAAATTCTCAAGCGTGCACTTGAGGTGCCCACCCGGCAGATCGCGGAGAACTCTGCAGTCGATGGCGGCGTTGTCGTTGCTCGAATGTTGAGCGGGAAAGGTAACGAGGGCTTTGACGCCGCACGCAAGGAATATGTCGATCTGATGGAAGCCGGGATTATCGACCCGACCAAGGTCGTTCGCATCGCTCTCGAAAACGCGGTCTCGGTGGCAAGCGTCCTTTTGCTTACCGAAGCTACGATGACCGAAATTCCTGAGGATAAAAAAGAACGCATCGCCGAGCCGGAAATGACGCTCTAGGCATGCGGCAACGGATTCGACGCTAAAGACTTCACCGTTGAGCAGGAAAGGGGAAGCAGAAAATGCAAACGCCGCCCGAAATCGAATTTCAAGGCATGGCTCCGAACTCCGGAAATCGAAGACGCCATTGCCACGCACGTGGCACAACTCGAGCAGCGCTGGGGTCGCATAACCGCCTGCCGCGTGGTGCTGAAAGGGCCCAGTCAGCGTCATCGCAAAGGCGGACTGTATGAGGTTCACATTCGTCTCGCCCTTCCCGACGGCCGCGAAGTGAATGTGGAAAGGACGCCTCCGGCAGATGAGCGCCACTCCGATCTGACATTCGCTCTTAACGACGCCTTCAGGCATGCCCGCAGACAGCTCCAGGATCAGGTTCGCCGCCTGCAGGGCCAAGTGAAACATCATGAAGGCCCGCCGATCGGAACGGTCGCGCGGCTCGATCCGTCCGGCGAGTTTGGCTTTCTCGAAACCGACGACGGTCAGGAAATCTACTTCCACCGCAACAGCGTGCTCGACGATGCATTTTCCCGATTACAGCGTGGGGTCGCGCGTGACTTTTGCCGAGGAGCCCGGCGACAAGGGTGCGCAGGCGACGACTGTAAAGCTGCTCGGAAAGCATGGGCTTCGAGCGTGATAATGCCGTCGGTCGCAAGCCGCGCCGGATGGGAACATTTTTCGCATGATGCCGATGTCGGCGTGCGCGGCTTTGGCGCAACGCCGGCGCAGGCGTTTGAGCAAGCGGCACTCGCGTTAACCGCGGTCGTCACCCGCGCTCAGGTTGAGGCGCTAAGTCCCGTCGAGGTCAGATGCGACGCGCCGGATCTTGAGCTGTTGTTCGTCGACTGGCTCAACGCAGTCATTTACGAGATGGCGGTCCGGCGCATGCTGTTTGCTCGCTTTGACGGTTAGGATTGAGGATGCGAGCGTTGGAAGCGACAGAGTGGGGCGAACCAGTCAACATCGTGCGGCACGCTCCTGCTTGCGAGCCAAAGGGCGCAACCTACACAGCATTACGGGTGGTACAGGACACTGATGGCTTTTGGTCCGCGGCTTGTGTCGTGGACGTGTGAACGGGCCGGCAAATGGATACGAACCGCTTCACGCGTGTCGACGCAACGACTTGGCGCATCGAGCCTCATGGCGCGATGCGCGTGCCTGCGGTCATCTATGCCGACGAAAATCTGCTTCGCGACATGGACGACAAAGTCTACGAGCAAGCCGCCAACGTCGCGACGTTGCCTGGCATCGTTCAAGCGTCCTATGCGATGCCAGATGCCCATTGGGGCTACGGCTTTCCGATTGGCGGCGTGGCGGCCTTCGATCCGGACAAGGGCGGCGTCGTTTCTGCCGGCGGTGTCGGCTTTGATATCTCCTGCGGCGTGCGCACGATGCTGACCGGCCTCAAAGTGGCCGATGTACTCCCGGTGCAAAAATCACTGGCAGAGTCGCTGTTTCGCCAAATCCCGGCCGGGGTCGGCAGCCGAGGACCGATCACGCTCGATGAGATTGACATGGACGCGATGTTGGCTGGTGGCGCTTCATGGGCCGTCGAGCGTGGCTGGGGAGAGACGCGTGACCTCGAACGAATTGAGGAGCGCGGCAGGATGGCCGGCGCCCAGCCTGCAAACGTCTCCGAACGCGCGAGAGAACGACAGCGCCGCGAAATGGGAACGCTCGGTTCGGGCAACCACTACCTCGAGGTCCAGGTGGTCGCGGAAATCTTCGACGACAAAGTAGCAAAAGCCTTCGGACTTTCGCCAGAGGATGTCGTCGTTACCATCCATTGCGGTTCGCGCGGGCTGGGTCACCAGATTGGCACGGAATTCCTCAAGGAAATGCTGTTAGCCGCCAAAGCCTCGGGCATCGAACTGATCGATAGAGAGCTTGCTTGTGCCCCCATTAACTCGGAGGTCGGCGCCCGTTATCTCGGAGCCATGCGCGCAGCCATTAACTGTGCGCTGGCAAACCGCGAAATTCTCGGCCATTACGCACGCCGGGTTTTTACCCACTTCTTCCCCAGTTGCGACCTGCAGCTTTTGTTTGATGTCTCGCACAACACCTGCAAGGTTGAGAGGCATACGGTCGAAGGAAGAGAGCGCGAACTCTTCGTTCACCGCAAGGGCGCCACCAGAGCTTTTGCGCCCGGGCACGAAAGCTTGCCCGAGGCGTTACGCCCCGTTGGCCAGCCGGTGCTCATCGGCGGCAGCATGGGGACCGGCTCCTATATTCTGGTCGGCGAAGCGACGGCCGAGAACAAGGCGTTTGCCTCGGCATGCCACGGCGCGGGACGGGCGCTGTCGCGGCACGCCGCACTCAAGCAGTGGAGCGGACGCAAGATCGTAGATGACCTTGCGGAGCAAGGCGTCATCATCAAGAGTCCTTCGATGCGCGGTGTCGCCGAGGAGGCGCCGGGCGCCTACAAGGACGTAACGGCGGTCGTAATCGTGGCAGAACAAGCCGGCCTCGCCCGACGCGTGGCGCGGCTGCGGCCGCTGATCTGCATCAAGGGATGAAATAAGGTTGCCGCGATGCACATTCCGCACGAATTATCAGATGAGTTTCCTGACGAGATCGTGCTGATCGCCCGCCTGGCAAAAACCAACTATCTGTTCAGGCGAACGGCAAGCCGTTACGACGCGGTCAATCGCCAGATCTTTCGCATCGAGTCCGAGGAAGAGCCGACCACCGACGAGGTCCTCGAAAATCTCAAGAAGGAGCGCCTCAAGCTCAAAGACCAGATTGCCCGCATGCTCACCAGGACCGAACGCCGGATGTAGAGTCATCTGATTGTGGCTGACAGAAGCGGCAAACATGGCGGTTAGCGCCGCAACGTCTTGCGCAAATCCGCGAGCGATCTTGTATTGATCACGTCATCGGCGGTCAGCCAGCCGCGCCGCGCTTGATCGACGCCGAACCGGATGCACTCGAATGCATCGACCGAATGAGCATCCGTGGAGATCGCCAGCGTTACTCCTGCCTGTTTCGCCGCATGGATGTAATTATCGTTCAAATCCAGCCGGTCCGGCTGGGAGTTGACCTCCAGATGGCATCCCAAGTCCCGCGCCGCGGCGATTACCCGCTCCATGTCGATATCGTAAGGCTCGCGCTCGCCGATCAACCGGCCCGTCGGATGGGCGATGATCGAGACGTGTCGATTGTTCATGGCCCGGATCACGCGATCGGTCTGCGCGTCGCGCGGCAGGTCGAAATACGAGTGAACCGCGGCGACGACGATATCGAGCTTGGCCAAACTCGCATCCGGCAGATCAAGCCGGCCGTCCTTGAGGATGTCCACCTCGATGCCTTTGAGAATGGTAAGACCGTGCAGATGCCCGTTGATGCGGTCGATCTCGTGCGCCTGCCGGCTTAGCCGCGCCGGATCGAGACCATGCGTCATGGCCACGCGACGACTGTGGTCGGTGAGCGCGATGTATGCGTAACCTCGCCTCTGGGCCGCCTCAGCCATCGCTTCGATGGAGGCGGTGCCGTCAGTCCAATCTGAATGCACGTGAAGGTCGCCGCGAATGTCTTTTGTCGTCACCAGACGCGGCAACTTGTTGGTCGCAGCGAGCGCGATCTCGCCGCGGTCTTCGCGCAGTTCGGGAGGGATAAAGGCCAGTCTAAGCTTCTTATAGATTTCCTCTTCGGTTAAGCCGGCAATGCGTCGCCGGCCGGAAAATAAGCCGTATTCGTTGAGCTTCCAGCCGCGATGAACGGCAATTCCGCGTAGCGCAATATTGTGCGCCTGGGAGCCGGTGAAATAGAGAAGTGCGGCGCCATAGCTCTCTTCCGGCACCGCACGCACGTCGACTTGCAGGCCGGAGCGCAGCACGACCGTCGTGCGCGTCGGTCCGTGGGCGAGAACCTGAGCGACGTTCTCGTAGCCCACCAGCTTGTTGCCGACCGCCGCGCCATCCTTTGCGGTCACTACGACGTCCAAATCGCCTACCGTGTCGCGACGGCGGCGATAGCTGCCGGCCACGACGACGCGGCCGCCGTTGCGGAGAAAAGCGACTAGCGCTTCGGCTTCCGCCTCGGCAACCGACAGCTTGAAGCGCTGCTTCGTCGCAGGTTTTTCCAGCGCCGCGGATAGCTTCTTTTCGATTATCGGCCCAAATCCGCGAATGCCGTGCAGCCGTCCGGTTCTGACGGCGCGTCGGAGGTCGTCAAGCGTGCTCACTTTGAGCTTGTCGTGCAGCACTTTCACGCGCTTCGGCCCAAGGCCGGGAAGGGTGGCGATTTCGCCAAGCTCGCCGGGCAGCTTCCGTTTCGACGAGTCCAGGAGGGGGAAATGTCCGGTTGCAACGATTTCGGCAATTTTGCCGGCAAGATCCTTGCCGATACCCGGAAGTTCGGACAGGTCGCGTCCGGCCGAAAGCAGGCTTTTGACACTTTGCGGCATGCCTTCAATCACGCGGGCGGCGCGGCGATAGGCGCGAACGCGAAATTGATTCTCCCCTTCGATTTCGAGGAGTTCCGCAGCCTGATCGAACATCGACGCGATTTCGGCGTTTTGCACCGGCACGACCAGCGCCTCCTTGCTGACGCTTTATACCGCGCTTGGAAACGCCGCGATTTGATGCAGATCAGAAGTCGTCGGCCGCAGCTGCCGGGTTCGGCAAACTAACGAACTAGGCAATCATTGATCTGTCTCAATGCAAGCATTCGTTTTGGCCCAATAAGCATTTTTCGGGTGCGCTATGAACGAGTCTGCAACAGACATTTCCCATCACATCTGGGAAACAAAGTACCGGTATGCCGATCGCGGCCATGCCGAGCGCACCATCCTGGATACCTGGCGCCGCGTCGCCCATGCGCTAGCTGCTATTGAGCAAAAAGACGCGTCAGCGTGGGAGCAGAAGTTCTTCGCCATCCTCCGGATTTCAAGTTCCTTCCGGGCGGTCGCATCCAGGCCGGAGCCGGAACGGCACGCAACGTAACGCTGTTCAATTGCTTCGTCATGGGCGCGATCGAGGACTCGATGCCGGGCATCTTCCGCGCGCTGCAAGAAGGGGCGCTGACCATGCAGGAAGGCGGCGGCATTGGCGTGGATTTCTCAACGCTGCGCCCTCGCGGCACCCCGGCCAAAGCTGCCGGAAATATCGCCTCGGGCGCGGTCTCCTTCATGGGCATTTGGGACGCCATGTGCGGCACCATCCTCTCCACCGGATCCCGACGCGGCGCCATGATGGCAACGCTGCGCTGCGACCATCCCGATATCGAGGAATTCGTAACAGCCAAGCAGCAGAGCGGGCAGTTGCGACGCTTCAACCTCTCCGTCCAAGTCACGGATGCGTTCATCGCCGCGGTGCGCAGCGACGCCGATTGGCCATTGGTCTTTCCTGCCGCAGCATTCGGCGGCGATGGCGAAACGATCTTGCGCGAATGGCCTGGCCAAAACGGCCCGGTACCCTGCCGCGTGACGCGGCACATCCGCGCGCGAGCATTGTGGGAACGGATTTTGCGGGCGACCTACGACTACGCCGAGCCCGGCGTGCTGTTCATCGACCGCATCAATCGCCTCAACAATCTTTGGTACCGCGAGCGAATCACCGCGACCAATCCTTGCGGCGAGATTCCGCTGCCGCCTTACGGCGCCTGCGACCTGGGATCGCTCAATATCACCCGCTTCGTCCTCTCGCCGTTTACGGCCGATGCACGCATCGATTTCGCCGGGCTGGAGCAAACCACGCGGGTCGCGGTGCGGCTTCTCGACAATGTGATCGACGCCTCGCGCTTCCCGCTGCCGGCGCAGGCCGAGAATGCCCACGGTTCGCGGCGCATCGGCCTTGGCGTGACCGGGCTTGCTGACGCGATGGTTATGCTGGGTTTGACCTACGGCAACGATCAATCGCTCAGCGTCGCAGCCGATATCATGCGCAGCATCTGCCATGCGGCCTATCGTACGTCCATTTCGCTGGCGAGAGAGAAGGGCGGCTTTCCCTACTTTGAAAAGGATCACTATCTTGAAGGCGCTTTCATTCGCAGCCTTCCCGATGATATTCGGAGAGGAATTGCCGAAAACGGCATCCGCAACAGCCACTTGCTCGCCATAGCACCGACCGGGACGATCAGCCTCTTGGCCGGAAACATATCGAGCGGCCTGGAGCCGATCTTTGCCGCCTCCTACGAACGCAATGTTCTCAGCGAGAACGGCACGCCGAAGGCGTTTCTGCTGACCGATCATGCGCTCGATCTGTGGCGGCGGATGACCGGCGCGGCGACGGGAGTGCCGAATGGATTTGTCACCGCCGGAGAACTTCCGGTCAGCGCCCACCTGCACATGCAGGCGGCGCTTCAGCCTTTCGTGGACAATTCGATCTCCAAGACGATCAACGTTCCGAAAGACACGCCGTTCGAAGATTTCAGGCAGATCTACGACTTGGCGTACGACATGGGCTTGAAAGGCTGCACCACGTTCCGCTCAAATCCGGTGACAGGCGCGGTCCTGAGCGAACGGGACGCTGGCGTGGAGGCGCCGCACTGCTGTGTGGCCGAACGCGAAGCGGATTGACTGAAAAGCGATCCAATTCGGCCGGTTTTTGCGATAGAATTCGTTGTCGCGGAGCCATTCCGGGTTTTTGCGCCATATCAATGTCGGCCCGGATGTAGCTGACATTCTGCAATCGTTGGTGCTCACACCAGTGCCGCGCATGCTTAGTAATGGCGCCTAGATATGGAACCGGACGCTCGCAAGCGCCAATTCTTGATCTGGTACGTGCTGGCCGCCCTGCTGGGCGTTCTGTTATTCCAACAATTTTGGACCAGTTACTCGCAAGTTGAAACCATACCGTATAGCGAATTCGAGACGCTGCTCGACCAGGGTAAAGTGGCTGAGGTTACAGTCAGCGCCGATTCAATCCAAGGCACGCTGAAAGAGGCCTTGCCCAGCGGCAAGCGCGAGTTCTTCGCCGCTCGTGTCGATCCGCAATTGGCTGAAAAGCTTGCCAGTCATCAGGTCGTGGTCAAAGGCGCGGCTTCCGGCGGGTTCATTCAAATCATTCTGTCCTGGGTCATCCCGCTTCTCGTATTTTACCTGGCCTGGACATTCCTGTTTCGGCGCGTCGCCGAGAGACAGGGGCTGGGCGGGCTTATGACCGTGGGCAAATCGCGCGCCAAGGTCTTCGTCGAAACCGACACGAAGGTAACCTTCAAGGACGTCGCCGGCGTCGAGGAAGCAAAATTCGAGTTGCAGGAACTGGTAGCCTTTCTGCGCGATCCGAGGTCTTACGGCCGGCTGGGAGCGCGGGTGCCGAAAGGCGTTTTGCTGGTAGGCCCGCCGGGGACCGGTAAGACGCTGTTGGCCAAAGCGGTAGCCGGCGAGGCCGGCGTACCGTTCTTTTCAATCTCCGGCTCCGAATTTGTCGAGATGTTCGTCGGCGTCGGCGCCGCGCGCGTACGCGATCTGTTCGAGCAGGCGCGCAAGGCGGCGCCTTGCATCATTTTCATCGACGAGCTCGACGCGCTGGGCCGCAGCCGTACCGTAAGCCCGATTGGCGGCTTGGATGAAAAGGAGCAGACGCTGAATCAGCTCCTGGCCGAACTCGATGGGTTTGACCCGAGCGCCGGCGTCATCCTGCTGGCCGCGACCAACCGGCCGGAAATCCTCGATCCGGCATTGCTGCGCGCGGGACGGTTCGATCGTCAGGTGCTGGTGGACCGCCCTGATCGAAAAGGTCGGCTTGAGATTCTCAGGGTTCACGTCCGCAAGGTTCACCTTGCGCCGAATATCGATCTTGACGCGGTCGCCGGGCTGACGACGGGGTTTACTGGGGCCGATATCGCCAATCTCGT
Source organism: uncultured Alphaproteobacteria bacterium (assembly GCA_963826945.1). Classification (GTDB taxonomy): domain Bacteria; phylum Pseudomonadota; class Alphaproteobacteria; order Rhizobiales; family Xanthobacteraceae; genus BOG-931. The sequence continues at coordinate 331,885 of CAWGYY010000008.1, forward strand.
GAATGAAGCCGCGATCGTTGCCACACGGCGCAACGGCACGGCGGTCGGCTTGAATGATTTCACCGAAGCGATCGAGCGAATCGTCGCCGGGTTGGAGAAAAAAAGCCGCGTGCTCAACGCCGACGAGCGCCGCCGCGTCGCCTATCATGAAATGGGGCACGCACTGGTCGCGGCGACCCTGCCGGGAGTCGATCCGGTGCACAAGGTCTCGATCATTCCGCGCGGCGTCGGTGCGCTCGGCTACACCATCCAGCGTCCGACGGAGGATCGCTTCCTGCTCGGCCGCGCAAATCTGGAAAATCGCATTGCCGTGCTGATGGGAGGGCGCGCAGCCGAGCAACTCGTATTCGACGGCGATGTGTCAACTGGAGCCGCCGACGATCTGCAGCGCGCCACCGAAGTCGCGCTTGAAATGGTCACCCGCTATGGCATGGACGAAAAGGTCGGCCAGCGAACCTATGCGCCGGCGCCGCAGCCTTTCCTAGGACTGCCGACCGGCGGTCATGGAGACGCCGCGGAGATCACCACCCGTGAGATTGACGTGGCCGTGCGTGACCTGCTCGAGCACGGATTTGTGCGTGCGAAAGATATCTTGACCGCGCGGCGAGCGGATCTGGACGCCGGCGCTCAATTGCTGCTGAAACGCGAGACCATTACTGTCGATGATTTCCCGGCTATTCGCTCGACAAAAGCAGCTTCTGAGCCGCAATTGCCGCTGGTGCCAGTTGACCCGTAGAAGCATGGCTCTCGCGATCGGCGATAGGATCGATACTCTCAGCTGTCGCGTACGCGGCGAGCGACGCCTCGGTCGAGTTCGAACAGCGTGCACCGAGCGGATCAGGACAAACTCATGACTGATCAACGTTTGTCGCTGTTCGCCTTGCATGCAACTGCCGAACTGGGCGCCGCGGTTGCAGCCGCGCTGGACCGGCCTTTGGCCGCGCACGAGGAACGCGAATTTGAGGATGGGGAGCACAAAGCCCGACCGCTCGAGGCAGTTCGCGGCGCGGATGTCTTCGTGTTGCAAAGCCTTCACGGCGGACCAGAGCAGAGCGCCAACGACAAGCTTTGCCGCTTGCTGTTTTTCATCGGTGCACTCAAGGACAGCGGTGCCGCGCGAGTGATCGCGGCAGTGCCCTATCTCTGCTACGCACGTAAAGACCGGCGCACCAAACCCAATGACCCGGTGACCACGCGTTATGTGGCGAGCCTGTTCGAAGCCGTGGGGACCGATGCCGTAGTCACCCTCGACGTGCACAATCCGGCCGCGTTCGAGAATGCCTTTCGAATCCCGACGGTGGCGCTGACGGCCGCGCCATTGTTTGTCGACTATGTCAAGGCTCTGGCGGACGAGAGGCTCTGCGTCGTTTCACCCGATCCGGGCGGCACCAAGCGCGCGGATGTGTTTCACGAGGCGCTGGAGACCGCGCTTGGACGCCGCGTCGGCAAAGCCTTCGTCGACAAGCGCCGCAGCGCGGGCGTCGTATCGGGAGATCTCTTCGTCGGCGAGGTCGAAGGTGCGACCGCGCTTATCATCGACGACCTCATCAGCACGGGCGGCACGCTGGTGCGCGCGGCACGCGCCGCTCGCCACGCCGGCGCCAAACACATTCTGGCGTTGGTAACACACGGGCTGTTCATGCCGGGTGCCGAAGTTGCGCTCATGGATCCGGCTATCGACCGGATTGTCGTCACCAACTCGGTCCCCGCCTTCCGGCTTGGCGCCGCGGCGGCGCGGGACAAGGTGGACATCCTTCCGGTGGCGCGGCTTTTGGCCGAAAGCGTTCGCCGCCTGCACCTCGGCGAGACGCTCACCGACCTGCTCGTTTTCTGAGATTTCTTTCAAGCAGTATAGCATCCGCGGCGGCGAGTTTCAGATAGGTGCGTGCGAGCGGTAGCCACTTTTCGGGCGTACGTGGATCAGGCTCCAACAAGTGGGCGACGGCGAGGCGCGCCCGCAGCGTCGCCCGATGGCAGCGATAAAACACAAAAAGTTCCTCGGGGTGTCCGTCGTGAAGTGCGTGCATGACGCGGCGGTGCAAATATTCGCCGGCCCAGGCTGCTCCCAGCCGCTTGCATTCGACACAGAGGAAGGCGATTTCATCGAATGGATCGACCATTCGCAGCCGCGTGTTGAATTCCAGGCAGTCGATGATGCGCACCGGATCGCCGAGGCAAATATGTTCGGGGCGCAGGTCGCCGTGCCCATCGACGATGTGCCGCGTCCGCACGCGCTCGGTCAGAAGCTCGGCCCGCTCGGTCAGAAAGCGGCGCTGCATGGCGTCGATGTAGCGAACGGATCCGGAGGGAATACGAAAGCGCGGGTCGAGAAGAACGCGGCGATTATAGGCGAGGCTGCGCCATAACTCCGCGGCGTACACGGCGGGCGAAATGAATGCGGCATTGGCGCGGCGATAGAATTGCACCAGGACGGCAGCCAGTCGATCGAGCTGCCAGCGATGCAGACGCCCCTCCTCAATGACGCGGTCCAGCATCTGGGCGTCGTCAAGCCGATTCATGACTACGAGCCAGTCAACGGCCTCGCCTTCGCCACCAATCGCGAGGCCTTGGTCCGACAGCACCAGCGGTACGACATCGCGGTAGGTATCGGGAGCGAGACGACGATTGAGCTTGAGCTCGGCCCGACAAGCCGCCTCGCGGCGGGCGAGGGTGGAAAAATCGAGATAGGGGAAACGCACGGGCTTTTTGAGCTTGTAGACCCGATCGCCGGCAAGAAACACTTCCGACATGTGGGTCTCGTGACGGGCGACGTAGGGCACCGGCGGCCGATAGGCGTCGCCCCGGCTCAAGAATTCGATCTTGGCGGCGAGCGATGGCTCGCTCGCCGCAACCGGCTTCGACCCGGGACCGGATGGGTGCTTCTTGACCAGCATGAAGCAAGGATAAAGCCTGTCGCGGCCACGAGCCAATTGATGCGGATCAATCCGTCTTTTCGCCCAAGAGGGTAGGACTCAATCATTCAGGATAGTGCAGTTAATATGAGCCCGTGGGTATTTGCCGGGTGATTGGTCATGACTCAACTGGAATCGAAATCGTCCGTGCCTGCGCCGGCTTTAGCTGAGCGTAAGGATCAAGCGGCACAATTGTCGCCTCCGGCAGGATCGCTCCCTCCGGAGCAGCTCTATCGTGCCGCCGATCTGTCGGCGCTTTCATTCGAGTCGACGGCCGACATCGAGACGGCGGACGTGCTTGTCGGTCAACAGCGCGCTCTCGACGCCATCGAGTTCGGGACCCGCATTGGCCGACCGGGATTCAACGTGTTCGTCATCGGGCCGAGCGGCATGCGCGCCCAGCGCGCCATTGAGCCGGTTCTGCGGGAGGCCGCCGGAGAACGGCGTCGTCCTTCCGATTGGGTGTATGTCAACAACTTCGTTGATCCCCATAAACCTGTAGCAATCGAATTGCCGACCGGACGTGCGGGGGAATTCCGCGATGGCATGCGTGCACTCATCGATGATCTCAAGACCGCTGTGCCGGCAGTGTTCGAAAGTGAAGATTACCAGACGCGACGCGGCGCCATCGATCAGGCCTTCCAGTCCAAGCAAGGCGAAGCTTTTGTCGCCTTAAACGAAAAGGCCGCGGCGAAGAATATCGTGATTCTCCGCACCCCAATGGGGTTCGCGCTGGCTCCGGCGCGGGACGGCAAACCGGTTCCCCCGGAAGAATTCAGGACCTGGCCGGAGACAAAGCGCAAGGAAATCCAGGCTGTCATCTCGGAGCTGGAGAAGGACCTCGAGCACATCGTGCGCCAGCTTCCGCAATGGGAGACGGGGCGGCGCGACGAGGTTCGCAAACTCAATCGTGAAACCGCGAAATTCGCTATCGGACAATTCATTGATAGCGCAAAAGCGCGCTTCGCCGACGTCCCGAAAATCTTGGCGCATCTGGAGGTTGTTCGGGCCGACCTCATCGAAAACGTCGCCATGTTCGTCGTTAAAAGCGAGGGTGACGAGGGGTCACCGTTGCAAGACCAACTCGATGCGCCGTTTGAACGCTACACAGTCAACGTCCTGGTCGGGCATGCCGGACAAGAGCCCGTCGTTCCCATCGTCGAAGAGCTGCATCCGACCCTGAGCAATCTTTTGGGCAGCATCGAGTACGTCTCGCACCACGGCGTGCTCGTTACCAATTTTCGCCTCATCAAGGCCGGCGCGATGCACCGGGCCAACGGCGGCTTTCTTCTGCTCGATGCGCGCAGCCTGTTGACGGAGCCATTCAGCTGGACCGCGCTGAAACGAACGTTGCGCCAGCGGGAGATCAGGATTGAAGAGCTGGGCCAATTCATCGGGCTGACAAGCACTGTCTCGCTCGAACCCGATTCGATCCCGCTCGATGTGAAGGTGGTCCTGTTCGGCGATCGGCTGTTGTACTACCTGCTGGCGGCCTTCGACCCGGATGTCGCCGAGCATTTCAAGGTGCTCGCCGATCTTGAGGATGACATCGATCGGACGCCGGCGACGGAAGCCGCGCACGCCCGTATGATCGCGGCGCTGGCGCGGCGGCATGGCCTCAAGCCGGTGGATCGCGCCGGTACCGCGCTGATTGTCGAGCATGCTGCTCGGCTGGCAGATCATGCCAACAAGCTCACGCTGGTTGTCGATCAGCTCGATGACGTGCTCGCCGAGGCCGATTTCTGGGCCGGAAAAGCCGGCCGCAGCATGATATCCCGCGCCGACGTCGAAGCCGCCATCGAGCAAAGGATCCGCCGCTCTTCGCGGCTGCGCGATCGTGCGCAGGAGAGCATCCTTGAGAAGGTGGCCCTCATCGACACCAGCGGCACCCGCGTTGGGCAAGTGAACGGTTTGAGTGTCGCGGAACTGGCCGGATTTCGCTTCGGGCGGCCAACCCGAATTACCTGCCGGGTTCGGCCGGGAAGCGGCAAGGTCGTCGATATCGAGCGCGAAGTCGAGCTCGGTGGTCCTATTCACTCCAAAGGCGTATTGATCCTGTCGGGGTTTCTGGCGGGTCGATACGCGCTGGATACGCCCATGTCGCTGTTCGCGAGCCTGGTCTTCGAGCAGTCGTACGGCGGCGTGGAAGGGGATAGCGCGTCATCGGCCGAGCTGTACGCGCTGTTGTCGGCCCTTGCCAAATCTCCCATCCGCCAGGATCTCGCAGTGACCGGCTCGGTTAATCAGCAAGGACAAGTTCAGGCCATCGGCGGCGTGAATGAAAAGATCGAAGGGTTCTTCGACATCTGCCAAAAACGCGGCCTTACCGGAACGCAGGGTGTGCTGATACCCAGCGCCAACGTCCAGCATTTGATGCTTCGCCGTGACGTGATTGAAGCCTGTTCTGCGGCCAAGTTTTTCATCTACCCGGTCGTTACGGTCGACGACGGAATGCAGCTATTGACCGGTCGCCCGGCTGGGGAGCGGAGCTGCGACGGGGCTTATCCGTCTGAAAGCATCAATCGACTGGTCGAAGATCGGCTCCATGCTTTTGCCCGCATTCGGCAAAGCTTCGGCCAGCAAACTCTTGCGCCGCGTGAGAACCACACATGAGCGGTGCCGGCATCGGATTCAGACGCATGGTGCTCGGTCTGCCACAAGGCTCAGTCAACCGGGCCGCAGTCGACGCGGCGGCGGACTTGGCAGAGTTTCTGAACATCGAACTCCTTGCAACATTCGTTGCCGACCCGACCCTGCCGGCGCTCGCCGGACTGTCCGGCGCGCGCGAATTACGTACTCTCGGGCAGGGATGGCAGCCGATCGACCGGGACCGGATCACGCGCGACATCGACCGCGCCGTCAGTGTCGCGCGCCGGCGCTTCGCTGAAAGTGTCAGTGCCCGCGCCATAAAAACGAGTTTTGATGTTCTCACCGGCGCGGAAGCGATAGCCTCACTCATCCGCTTCGACGATATCGTCGCAGTCTTGGAGCCGGCGCATCCGGGCGAGACGATCACCCGGCAATTTACCGGATTACTCGAAGCCGCGTTCGAAACGGCGGGCGCCGTTCTCGTCGTCCCGAGACGGATTGCGCGTACAACCGGCCCCATCGTGACGGTAGCTACCGATTCGGACGAGCCAAGCGTTCACGCGGCGCTGGAGATCGCGGCGGCGCTCAAGGAGCGCCTGATCATTGTAACGGCTGCTGGCATGCGCCCGTCGATCAAGGTGCTCGCCGATGCGAAACAGCTCGGCGTCCAAGTAGAGCATATCGTTGGCGGTAGCCCGTCGGCGGACGCGTCGTTGCTAGCCGCATCGGCCAGCTTGAGGGAGCGTTTGCGCGTTCTTACCCGTAGCGTATTGACTGACGACGTTGCTCGGCTGTTTTTGTCACTACACGGAATCCCGCTGCTGCTGATGAGCCAGGCCGAGCAGGAGCTGCCGCCGCCGAGCAGAAATCAAAACTCTAGTCGCCAAATCAGGCGTTGATGACTTCCTCCAGTAGTTCATTAAATCAAATCTTTTGCAGTTTGATCTCCGCGCCATTGAGCTCGTCGAGCACGTTTTCGTGCATCGAATCCATGAGGGCGCCGATGCTGGTAGCCTTGGCGGCCCACTGTTCCCGGACCTTGACCCACACATCCGCGCAGGCTGCGCCGAAAGTTGTGCTGTCGTCGATCTCATAAACGCCTTCGTGGAGGCGCTTGCCGGCTTTCGTGAGCTCAAGTTTTACTCTCATTGGCAGTTTCCCCAACGACGGTTTCCGTAAAAGCCGTCCTAATCTTGATCAATTTTCAATTAAAGAGAACGCAAAATCAAACGGCACGGTGCTACCTTGGCACTTGAGTATTTATAGCCGCACGACTCTCGTTGTCCTTGATCCCGGTCAAATTGTCGGGACCAATTTGAAGCGGCGGCAGATTGCGTAAGATCGCGATGGTTGAGCAGAACACCCCTGATAAATCAGTCGCCGCGGCAAAGATAGAGATCAGCCTCGGCCGGCTGGGTCAGTTGTTCAACTCGCTCGATCCTTCCCCCTTTCACGAGCGTGATCTCGACCAGGACGCCGAAGAGTACATCATCGGCTCGGCCGAAGAGATTGGGCGTCAGCGTCCGCTATGTCTTGTGATCCATCTGCCCGCCGACCAGCTGCCAAAGTCCGGCACCAGCGATCTGCGTGAAGCAATCCACAATTACTTCACCTATCGCGAAGCTGCCGAACGACGGCGGCTGCGCCTATTATTCCGCGACGGCCGTATCGCCCTGGTGACCGGACTGGCGTTCCTGTTTTGCTGCGTGCTGCTTCGAGAATTGGCGTTTTCCCTGGGCAGCGGTGCGACATCCGACATTATCGGTGAAGGCATGTTGATCATTGGTTGGGTGGCGATGTGGCGCCCGCTGGAGATTTTTCTCTACGAATGGGTGCCGATGCGCCGACGCTGCCAAATCCTCGCGAAGCTCTCGACGATGCCAGTGATCGTTCAACCGAAAGACGGTAACGTGAGCAACTAGCATCGGCCGTGCCGTCCCAGTTAACGTGCATCAGGGCCAAGTCATGGCTGTGCCTAGATCGCCAAGACTGCCGCATGCATTATTTTATGCTGGCTGCTTTGCATCCCTGAGCTTCCGCACTGGAAACCGCTTGAGTATGCCCCTCACTTCCTCGTCGGAAACCTGACTGAAGTCCGCGTAGTAAATGCCGATAGCGCCGAAAAACTCATGGTCTTCAAGGCAGACCACGTCATCTGCGTCGCCGCGCAGCTCGGCGAGGCTGTCCGTCGGTGCGACGGGCACCGCCAGAACAAGTTTCTTGGGATTGCGCGAACGGGTGGCGCGCAGCGCCGCCTTAGTCGTTGCGCCGGTGGCCACGCCGTCGTCTATCACTATCGCTGTGCGACCGCTGATGTCGACATATTCGCGGCTGCCCAGATAGCGCTGACGCCGTCGTTCGATCTCGGCGAGCTCACCGTCGCAAACGGCCTTGAATTCGGCTTCATCGATACCCGCGAGCCGGATCACGTCCTCATTGCGCACGATGATCGGTGCCCCGCCATCGACGACGGCGCCCATGGCGAGTTCGCGCTGGAAAGGCACGCCGACCTTGCGCACAAGGATCAAATCGAGCGGCGCATTGAGCGCCGCTGCGACCTCGGCCGCAACCGGCACGCCGCCGCGCGGGAGCGCGAGAATCACCGGCTGCTGGTCTTTGTAGCCGGCAAGCGCCTTAGCGAGTTTGCGACCCGCGTCGGAGCGATCCTTGAATGGCATAGCTGTCTCCTCCGCTAGCCGTTCACTTACGCCTGGCCGTCGACTCGGAATGAGCCGGGGCAAGGTAGTGTTGAAACCATCTTCCGGCATGATCGATTACCGCTTCCAGCGCCCCGGGCTCGGGAAAGAGATGGCTCGCTCGTGGAATGATCTGCAGGGCCTTCGGCCCGCGCAGTCTGACCAACGCGTGCTCGTTGAGGTCAATGACCCCGAAATCGTCGCCGCCGACGATCAAAAGGGTTGGCGCGTATACTTGGTCGAGTGCATTGCCGGCGAGGTCGGGGCGTCCGCCCCGCGAAACCACTGCGCCGACACGGCGAGGAAGCTTCGCCGCCGCGACCAGAGCCGCCGCCGCTCCGGTGCTGGCGCCGAACAGACCCAGAGGCAGCTTTGCCACTGCCGCGTCGCCCTCGAGCCAGCGGACGGCATCGACTAGCCGGCCCGCCAGGAGCGGGATGTTGAAGACGTTGGCGCGGTCGACTTCCTCCGCAGGCGTTAACAGATCGAACAACAGTGTCGCGATGCCTCGATCATTCAATGCGCGGGCCACCGCCACATTGCGCGGGCTCAAGCGGCTTGAGCCGCTGCCATGCGCGAAGACGACGAGCGCATAAGCGTTCTTTGGTATCCGCAAACTTCCGATCAGCCCGAGCGGTGGGATGCGGACATCTTCGCTTTCGTGGGCATTTCCGATATAGCTCTGCGAAACAGGATCTCCGCTAGTCGTGCTCATGATTACTCTCGGCAACGCGCGAAGAGAAGCTCCCAGATCCACGCGTTTGGTTTTATTTATTAAACACTATTCGAGCTTGCGGCTTTTTGCGCCAGATCAATGAACATCGCTGACAGCCTACGCGCCGCCCTCGCGCGAGACCCGTGTAAAAATCACTGCTATTCGCTGTGGTCGAGATTTGACCGGACGATTAGGCCGGTTCGCCTGTTGACTGTTCTGCACTAGCAACCAGCAAAAAAGCGCGCGATTAACATCGCGTGCCGCACAGAGCCAAGAACACCATTGCACGAATCGAGCGCTGCATTGCCGAACTTGGCCGCGGTCGGGATTTCCTAATCGTATACTATTGACAGGACTACATGGATTGGCAGCCTCTCGATCAGCCGCTCCGAACACTGACAACGTTGGATCGCTTCGGGCTCGTGCAATGGGCCGGTCGCGAACCGACGCTAACAATGCTTCAGGTAACGGAATTAAAACGAGCAATGGGCCTAGTTAGGCTGCGTGATGAGAAGGGCGAGACTGTCGAGTTTATAATGAAACACGGCACTCGCAGAGATAAGATAAAATTGCTCGGGAATGGCGTGTGCGCTCCCGTGATGAGGGCCATAGTCGGCTCTTTGGCAGGGGGCAATGCGCGGGATATTAACCGGCATTAAAAGCTCGCCGATGACGAATACTATTCTTCGAGCTCCAAACGAGTGCAGTGGCACCTTAGTTTGGCGTCGCGAAATAATTGCTGCGTCTCGGCTGTTTCACCCCGCGACTGCGGTCAGAAGGCGCCCAGGCTTGGACACAACGTGCGAGTGTTTGGACGATTAACGCCAAGAGAAACCTTCAGCCCCGCCGCCGGTTTACAGCGCCGCCCAATACTCCAACTTGTCAGGGGGCAAGATTGTGGGTACGGCGACCACAAGCGAAAATACTGTAGTAATATCAATATCATTTGGCTCCCCGGGCCGGATTCGAACCAGCGACCAACCGGTTAACAGCCGGTTGCTCTACCACTGAGCTACCGGGGAACGAAGCGGTGCTCGCGAAGCGAACGTGGCTATAACAAAGCTGCAGCGGCTTTGAAAGCACAACGCCGAAGAATCCGATAGTGCGCCCCGGCGAACAACGATCGCCTTCTTTGCCCTGGCTGGTACGGGGAGGCGTAGCTTGCGCGGGCTAGCGCGTCCGCCTTCATTGCGCTTCGGCGCGATAGCCTGCACTCGCCTTCGAGCAAAGGCTGGAGGCCACGCCCGGAATTGAACCGGGGTAAACGGTTTTGCAGACCGCTGCGTAACCACTCCGCCACGTGGCCTTAAGGCGGAGATACCTAAATGGCCGCAGCCGATTAGGCAATGGCTACATCATTGCAGCTGCAGGCGAGCGGTAACTTCCGCGTGCCCGCCAGTTCGGGGCCGCGCCCTCAAAACAGCCCGAAATGAAGACCAGAGGTTTTCGGCGGCGGCACGGTTTTCCCGGACTTTACCTCGACCCAATGGGCGCCCGGATGATGTGCGGGCCAGCCATTGCAGTGCCCGACCTCATGCTGGCGGATCAAGGCAATCGCGTGTTCGTCTTTCTCATTATTCGGAAACACGATATGGCACACGCCCTTGCTCACCCACGAGCAGGCGGGCGCGGGGCCATGACACAGGAAAAAGATTTGCAGTTGCGACAGCCGCTGCTCGATCACATGACCATGGAACGCGTGGTCATATTGCGGCGGCGGTTCGGGCAGCATGATCATGCGCGATCTGACTTTCGTTTGCGTCCGCTGATTGAGTCTTGCAGGTCGCGCTTTGATGCCACCGCTGGTCCGTCAGTCGCCGATGCCACATTATAAAGCATAAACCGTGTAGAGGAGGGCCGCCGCGTGGACAACGTCGCGTCGCGACGGAACTGGTAGCAGAGATGGCTATCGGGCATTCGCGCGCCAGGCGAGCGCACTTGCATTTTGCCATACCGTGCCGCACAACGCCCCGAAGTGTTAACGCGGGAATCCGGCACATGTTTGACACCGTTGCCGCGCGTCGGTTGATGGTGGACGGGCAAGTCCGCACCGCCGACGTCACCGATGCCGCCTTGCTCGACGCGATGCTGACCGTGCCGCGCGAACGGTTCATGCCACCGGCGCTGGCCGCGCTCGCCTATCTCGACGCCGATATTCAGATTGCACCTGGCCGCGCCCTGCTGAAGCCGATGGTGCTCGCGAAGCTCATACAGGCCGCTCGCATCACGCCTGACGATCGCGTCCTCGATGTCGGTTGCGGAACCGGCTATTCCACGGCGCTGCTCGCGCGCCTTGCCGCAGCGGTTGTCGCACTGGAGGAGGACGCCGATTTGGCGAATAAGGCGAAGGAAGCACTTGCCGCCGTCGATGCAGCCCGGGTTGAAGTCGTCGTCGGGCCACTAATCGCCGGATGGCCCGCCGGAGCGCCTTACGACGTCATTCTGCTCAATGGCGCCGCTGAAGTCCTGCCCGACGCCTTGGGACGCCAGTTGAAGCCCGGTGGGCGCCTCGTCGGCGTTTGTGGCCGTCCGCCAGCTGCGAAGGGTACAATTAATCATATGATTGAGGGTCACCTCGTCGGCCGGCCTATTTTTGATGCTGCAGCCCGGTTGCTGCCGGGCTTCGTTTCGCCGCCCGCCTTCGTTTTTTAGGTGTTTCTACGCGAAATGCGCGCACCTGGAACGCGTTAGCCGCAGTCATACCCTGTGGCGCATATGTGCCAACTCCCAGAAATTTGCGTATAAATTCAATTGCGGGGGTTTCACGATATTCGCAGCCCGCATAATGTTCGAGTTTGGTTTTGGCGTCGGCCGGCTCGGTTGGCCGCGGGATTGCATCGTTTTGGGGCGATGCGGGAAGGGCGAGGGCGGCGCGCGTCTCATGTGGGTGCGGGCGTACATCTGGGCCGTTGCCAGCCTTCTGGGCGCCGCCATCATTGGCTGCTCGGGAGCAAGCGCCGATACGCTCGAATGGGCGCTGGTGCAGGCCTATCAGAACAACCCGTCGCTCAACTCCCAACGCGCCGCCTTGCGCGTCATCGACGAGAACGTGCCGCAGGCTTTGTCGGGGTATCGCCCGAAGCTGAGCCTCACGGGCAACGGCGGATATAATTATACCAACTCGACGCAGCTGTTCCCGGTCGGCGGCGTACCCACCAAGATCTTCTTCGGTGAGACATTTTACTCGCGCACCTTCGGGGCCACGGCGAGCCAGACGCTCTTTAACGGCTTTCAGACCGCCAATAAGACCCGCCAGGCGGAAAGCCAGGTCGACGCCGCGCGCGAGACGCTGCGGGTGACCGAGCAACAAGTGCTGCTCGATGCTGCGACCGCCTACATGAACTTGCTGCGCGATGGCGCGATCCTTGAGCTCAACCAGAGCAACGTCCAAGTTCTCACCGAGCAGCTCAAGCAGACGCGGGACCGCTTCAACGTCGGCGAGGTGACGCGTACCGACGTCGCGCAAGCCGAATCACGGTTGGCGGCCGGACGTTCGGCGCTCCTCGGCGCCCAGTCGAATTATGTGACCTCGCAAGCGAATTATCGGCGGGTGATCGGTGTCGATCCGGGCAAGCTCGCGCCGGGTACGTCGGTTGATCGGCTGTCGCCGCACACGCTGCCTAAGGCGATCGCCCAGGGCCAGGCTTTAAATCCGTCCGTGCTCGCGGCGATGTACGGCGTCGACGTCGCCGAGCTCGCGGTCAAGATCAGCGAAGGCGCGCTCTATCCGAACCTCGCGGTCGCGGCGAGCGCGTCGTACGGCGTGCAGCCGGCCTTCGAAACCAACAAGGAAACGCAGGCCTCGGTGTTGGGGCAGCTGACAATCCCGATCTATCAAGGGGGCGCCGAGTACTCCACCATCCGCCAATCCAAGGAGACGCTGGGGCAACAGCGGCTTAGTCTTGATACCAATCGCGATCAGGCGCGGGCCACCGTGGTGCAGAGCTGGGGGCAGCTCGACGCCGCCAAGGCGCAAATCGAATCGACTACGGCACAGGTCAACGCCGCCGAGATCGCGCTCAACGGCGTCCGCGAAGAAGCGCGCGTCGGCCAGCGCACCACGCTTGACGTGCTCAATGCCCAGCAGGAGCTGGTCAACGCGCGTGTCGCCTTCGTAACCGCGCAGCATGATCGCGTAGTTGCTTCATATACCCTGCTCGCTGCCGTCGGCACCCTCTCGATGCAGAAGCTTGGTCTTAACGTCGTGATCTACGATCCGATGGTGCATTACCAGCAAGTCCGCGACGCCTGGATCGGCGTGCGCACCCCCGATGGCAGGTAAGACGGTATCCCAGCCTGCCGGGCGATAGTCTGTTGACAGACCGGATTTGCCTTCGATTTTCGCTATGACATACTTACCGCTGGCGTTGCATAGTTGCACTTCGTGATTCGCGGTCGCCACGCTCGCTAGCGATCTTTGGCTGGCTGGAGGCGTTGCGGCGGGGACAAGGAAGAAGGCGAGGATGCGCGCATGACGCAGCCAGCGAAAGTGCAAGAACCGTCAATGGAGGAAATTCTCGCCTCCATTCGTCGTATTATTGCCGATGATGATGCAAGCAAAACGCCGCAACGGGCCCCCGAGCCGCCGAAGGCGGCTCCCCGGGCTGCAGCGCCGCCGCCACCTGCGGCGGAGCCCGAGCCCGAGCCGATCGAACCCGAAATCGAGGCTCCCGAGCCGGTCGATGAAGCCGCGGAGCAGGATCAGAACGCCGACATTCTCGATCTCACCGAATCGATGGAGGCGCCGAGTTTCAGCAACGAGCCCGAGCCGGCTCCCGAGCCAAGTCCGCCGCCGCCGCAGTTTCGCAAGATCGAAGGTTTCTCCGACGTAAGCTTCGACGAACCGGAGCAAAAACCGGCCCCGGCGCGCGAACCGTCGGGCGACAACGGTCAGTTGCTGTCGAGCGCGACTAGCGCTGCGGTCGATTCCGCCTTCAACACGCTGGCGCATACCGTCTTAGTGCAGAATGCGCGGACACTTGAGGATCTGGTTCGCGAAATGCTGCGGCCGATGCTCAAGACCTGGCTCGACGATAATCTGCCGAGTATGGTGGAACGGCTGGTCCGAGCCGAGATCGAGCGCGTTGCGCGCGGGCGCGCGAGCTAGTTCTCCCTCTTCCGATTGCGGGATATCACGCGCCCTTGAGCGCGGCGGCAAGCTTGTGAGCGTGATCAGCAAGCACCGCCGCCTCTTCTTTGAAGCTCGCCGGTGGCTTGAGCGCTATGCCGATTTTGCGCGGGATGACGTGGACGTGCAGGTGAAAGACCACCTGTCCGCCGGCCGGCTCATTGAATTGCTGGATAGTGATGCCGTCCGCGGCGAAAGCCGTGACTGCGGCGCGCGCAATCGTTTGCGTTGTCTTGATGAGATGCGCGAGGTCGTCCGGATCGATGTCGAGAATGTTGCGCGCCGGCGCCTTCGGGATCACCAGCGTGTGGCCCGGCGCCCGCGGCATGATATCGAGAAAGGCGAATGCCCTTGCGTCCTCATAGACCTTGTGCGCAGGCAACTCGCCGCGGAGGATTTTGGCGAAGACGTTGTTTTGATCGTAGCTTTCCATCGTGCCCCTCCGCTGTCCCTCGATTCGGCAAACCGATATCCGGTCTTCGGCAGGATCATGGGCAGCAAAACTTGCGCTGCCCGTCAATCCGCCTCGACCGCAAGATTCTGGCGGTAGGGCCCGGTTGCCGCAAGCTCGGCGCCGGCGGCAGCAACGTAGGCGCGCTCGCGCTTGAGGTAGTCGGCAATGGCACGGCGCAACGCCGGATCAGCAATGAAATGCGCCGAATAGGTGGTGGCCGGCATGTAGCCGCGTGCGATCTTGTGTTCACCCTGCGCGCCGGCTTCGACGCGGGCGAGCTTGTGCACGATCGCATATTCGATCGCCTGATAGTAGCAGACCTCGAAATGCAGGAATGGATGGTGCTCGATCGCTCCCCAGTGGCGGCCGAACAACGTGTGCGAGCCAATAAAATTGATGGCACCGGCGATCCAGCGTCCGTTGCGCTTGGCCATCACCAAAAGAATGCGATCGCGCATCGTTTCGCCGATGAGAGAAAAGAACGGCCGGGTCAAATAGGGCCGGCCCCATTTGCGTGAACCGGTCTCCATGTAGAACGTGAAGAAATTGTCCCAAATGTCTTCGGTGAGGTCGCGGCCGGTCAGCCAGTGCACGCTGACGCCGTTTGCAAGCGCGTCCGCGCGCTCGCGGCGGATGGTCTTGCGCTTGCGCGACGAGAGCGCGCCGAGGAAATCGTCAAAGCTCTGATAGCCGGGATTTACCCAGTGGAACTGCTGGTCGGTCCGCTGGAGGAATCCGAGTTCCCCGAGGAAACGGAATTCCGGTTCGGTCGCAAAGGTGACGTGGACACCGGAGGCTCCGTCGATGTCGCACAACTTGACCAGACCTCCGGCAAGCACGCGGCGGATCTCGTCAGCGCGCGGACCCGGCCGCACCAGTAACCGGCGTCCAGTCGCGGGTGTGAACGGAACCGCGACCTGCAATTTCGGGTAGTAGTTACCGCCGGCGTGCGCATAGGCCTCGGCCCAGCCGTGGTCGAACACATATTCACCGCGCGAGTGGCTCTTGAGGTAACAGGGTGCGGCGGCCACGAGATCGCCCGCAGCGGTCTTGACCAATACGTGCTGAACCCGCCAGCCGGAATGGCTGCCAACCGATTTCGAGGTCTCGAGTGCAGCAAGAAAATGGTGGGACAGGAAAGGGTTAGATTGGGTGTCCTGATCCAACAGCGGAGTTGACTGGCCGATTTTCTCACAAACTGGATTAAGCGGCGGATTGGCACAGGCGTCCCAGGCTTCAGGTTCAACCTCCGCAATGGCGCTTACGGCGATGACCTGCAATTCGCCCGCATTTTCTCGCCGGCGCTCTTGCTGGGTCGGTTTGTCGGTGCTCATGGCCGAAAGCCTTCGAAAATGATCTGGTCGGCAAAGTGGGCGACGCGCTGTCGTTCGCTCTCTGACCGCACCACCCACGTCATCACCGGCAGGCACAAAATGTGCCGCGCGAAGGTGACCGCAAATGCCGGCAGATTATCGACAGCATAGGCCACGAACTGCGGCCGCGCGGTCAAGGCCGGCAGCAGGGATCCCATGCCATAGCGCAACCCCGGCGGCATCTGATCCCAATAGGGATGAGGCCGGTATTTTGCCGCAACAATGCCGCGCGGCAGGCGAGGGGCTTTTTGCCGCAGCACGCTGAGCTGTTGGGGATCGAACGACATCGGCGCAACCGGTCCGCGATACCCGGCAAGGATCGCCGCGACCCGGGCCGGAAGCAGCGGATCGCCATCGAATCGGCTTTTCAGCTCAAGCAGCACGGTGACGCGGCCGGCGACCAGGTCGCAGAGGTCGCCGAGCGTCATCATGTGCTCGTCGCTGCCGCGGAATGAGATGCGCTTGAGTTCGGCGGCCGTCTGCGCGTCTAGCCGCCCCTCGCCGTCAGTCACGCGGCCGAGTGCCGCATCATGATGCACCATCGCCTCGCCGTCGGCGCTGATCTGCAGGTCGACCTCGATGCCGTAGTTGTTCGCGATCGCCGCTCGAACCGCGCCGGCGGTATTCTCAATCAGGCCGCTTGCCGCATCGTGCAGCCCGCGATGGGCGATCGGTCGTGCGGTAAGCCAGTCGATAGGTTGTGCCAACGTCAGGACACTTCGAAGAGCGCCTCTACTTCCATCGCCGCGTTCTGCGGCAAAGCCGCGACGCCGATGGTCGAGCGCGAATGCCTGCCCTTGTCGCCAAAGACCGCGACCATCAGGTCGGACGCGCCGTTCATGACTTTCGGACCTTCGACGAAGTCAGGCGTGGAATTTACAAAGCCGCCCAGCCGCACCACCCGCACTACTTTGTCGAGATCGCCGAGCGCCACTTTGACATGGGCGAGCACATTGACCGCGCAGGCCCGCGCGGCTTTCTGGCCATCCTCGATCGAGACGTCGGCGCCGAGTTTTCCTTTGGCGACGAGCTTGCCACCCTCGTGGCAAATCTGGCCGGAGATCGACAACAGATTGCCGGTGCGCACGAACGGCACGTAGTTGGCCACGGGAGCCGCCGGCTCGGTCAGCACGATGCCGAGTTCGTTTAATTTTTTCTCAACTGCACCGGCCATTTTGCCGTCCTCCAAATCGCGTTAAGGGCAGGGTTTATTCGCTTATCGGAGCCTCGCATGCAAGTGAGGCGGCGCCGGTCCATAGTTGCGGAGGGTTGCCAAGCCCCTTATCTTCGCTGCCATCCGTAAGACAAAGACAATACGTCTAATTGGGGAACCGGTAGGGGCGGGGGACCAGGAATTGAGCAACACGGGAGATTTATTGCTGTGGCTCACGCCTTCGCGTCGCGCACTATCGTTCTTGCCTGCACATTAATATTGGTCGCGCCGGTATCCGGCGGCTACGCAGAAGAGGGCCCGGTCAAGCTGGTGCCACACCGGGCGATCTACGATCTCTCGCTCGGCAAGACCCGCGGCAATTCCCAGGTCGTCGGCGTGCGCGGGCGCATCGTTTATGATTTCGACGGCAATTCCTGCGAGGGTTACTCATTAAAATTCCGCCAAGTGTCGGAGCTCGACTCCGGCGAGGGCAAGGTGTCCACCAGCGACCTTCGTTCCACGACTTGGGAAGGCGGCGACGCCAAGAGCTTCAAATTTGCGTCGGAGAATTTTCTCAACGACAGCCTGGTCGACGCGGTCGACGGCAAGGCCGAGCATGGCGCTAACGCAACGGCCATCAATCTCGCCAAGCCGGAGCAAAAGATGCTCGATATCGATGCCGGGGTGGTGTTTCCGACCGAACACATGGTTCGCGTGATCGCGGCGGCGCGCGCCGGCAAGACCATTCTCGAGTTTCCGGTTTTTGACGGATCGGACACCGGGGAGAAGGTCTACGACACGCTCACAGTGATCGGCGGCAAGCTTTCGGCCGACGAGCGCAAGCACGACGACGCTGCCGACGATGCCACCAAGCTTGGCTCGATGCCGCGCTGGCCGGTGACGATCAGCTATTTCGAAAAGGGCGCGGCCAAAAAAAACACCGATCAGACACCGGTTTATACAATCGGCTTCGAGCTCTACGAGAACGGCATCTCGCGCGCCTTGACGCTCGACTACAACGACTTTGTCGTCACCGGCAAACTGACCTCGCTGGAAATCAAAGACTCAAAACCGTGCCCGTAACGTAGCGGCTTCTGGCACGGCGAGAGGCCTCGCAAAATCGCGCGCTTGACAAGATTACGATGTAAATTTACACTGTATATTATGCCTCGCAACCTTTCCAGCACCGAGATAAAAGCGTTTCGCGACCGGCTTTGCGTCGTTGCCGAACGGCTTTTCGCCGAGCGCGGGGCGCAAGCGGTGACGATGCGGGAACTGGCGCGCGAACTCGAGGTCAGCGCCATGACGCCGTACCGCTATTTTCAGGACAAAGATGAAATTCTGGCCGCAGTGCGCGCCGCCGCCTTCGACCGTTTCGCGACCGCGCTCGAACGGGCCGCCGCGATCAAGGGGAGTGCGCCGGCGCGAGCCAATGCCGTCGGCCGCGCTTATCTCGATTTCGCGTTCAGTCAGCCGAACGCCTACAAGCTGATGTTCGACGTGAATCAGCCCGAAGCCGAGCGCTTTCCGGATCTGGTCCGCGCCGGGCGGCGCGCGCGGCAGACCATGGCCGCTTACGTCAAGGACCTGGTTGCTGAAGGATATCTGGCCGGCGATCCCGAGACATTGGGCAAGATTTTCTGGGCCATGGTGCATGGCCTCGTCATGCTGCACCTGACCGGCAGGCTCGATCCGAAGCCCGATTTTGTCACCCTTCACCAGACTGCCATGCGGATGTTGGCGCAGGGCGCCGGCGCTTCCGGCGCCCTCGTTCAACGAGCCAAGAGGAGAGCGTCATGAGTCAGCCGTTTCCCGCCGAGCGGTTCTTCTCCGGAAACTATGCGCCGGTGTCCTTCGAAGCCGATGCGCCGGATCTTCCGGTGCGCGGCGAGCTGCCGAAGGACCTTGCCGGCACCCTTTATCGCAACGGCCCAAATCCGCAATTTGCGCCGCGCGATCCCAATCATCACTGGTTCATCGGCGACGGCATGATCCACGCTTTTCACATCGCCGACGGCCGGGTGTCCTATCGCAATCGCTGGGTTCGCACGCCGAAGTGGGAACTGGAGCACGCCGCGCACAAGTCGCTGTTCGGCAGTTGGGGCAATCCGGCAACCACCGATCCGTCGGCCCAGGGCAAGGACGGCGGCGTCGCCAACACCAACATCGTCTGGCATGGCGGCAAGCTGTTCGCATTGGAAGAAGCGCATCGGCCGTTCGCGCTCGATCCGGAGACTTTGGCCGCGCAAGGCTATTGGGACTTTGGCGGCACCTTCACCGGCGCGCGCTTCACCGCGCATCCGAAGATCGATCCCGAGACCGGCGAAATGGTGTTCTTCGCCTATTCGGCCGGCGGGTTTTTCTCGCCGACGCTCGCCTACGGCGTGATCGACAAGACCGGCAGGCTCAAGCGCTTCGACACGTTCGAGGCGCCTTACGCCAGCATGGTGCACGACTTCATGGTGACGCGGAACTACGTGCTGTTCCCGGTGCTGCCGCTCACCGGCAGCATGCAGCGCGCCATGTCGGGCAAACCGGCATACGCCTGGGAAGCCGACAAGCGCTCTTATGTCGGCGTCATGAAGCGCAACGCCGACGTCTCATCGGTGCGCTGGTTCGAATGCGATCCCTGTTACGTTTTCCATCCGATGAATGCCTATGAGGATGGCGACAAGATCGTCGGCGACGTCATGCAATACGACGCGGCGCCGCTGTTTCCCGACCCGAACGGCCGCCCCGGTGATCCCGACAAGGCGATCGCGCATCTGACGCGCTGGACCTTCGATCCCAGTTCAAATTCCAACGGCTTCAAGCGTGAGCAAATCGACGATCTCGCCGGCGAGTTTCCGCGGTTCGACGAACGCTTCGCCGGTCTCGACTATCGCCACGGCTATTTCGCGGCGAGCAGCGACCGCAAGGCGCTCGATGCCTTCGACATGCTGACGCATATCGATTTCAAGACCGATAAGCGGACGGCCTATCAATTGCCCAAGGGGGATTTCGTGTCCGAGCCGATCTTTGTTCCGCGCGAGGCCGGATCTCCAGAGGGCGACGGTTATTTGCTGGCCACAGTTTATCGGGGAGCTGATAAGCGGAGCGATCTCGCAGTTTTTGATGCGGCGGAGCTGGAACGGGGGCCAATTGCGTTGGCCGAACTGTCTCATCGCGTGCCGTTCGGCTTTCACGGCAACTGGCGGCCTGCCGTTTAATGTCGGGGGAGCATCGTGCGCGCCGGCCCGCCGCGCGATGCAGTCTCACGGTTTCTCAGGAGGCTCGAACGCGAGCCCCCTGACGACCGCGTCCTCGCCGAAGCGGGCGCGGACGCGATCGACGGCGTGCTCGGCCTCGGCAGCGCGGCCGTCGACGAAATCGGCGGGGTCTGCCTCATCGGCGCCGGTGAGCGCGCTCACGCCGACGCCAAGCAAACGGTATTTCGTCCCGTCACTTTCGCGTTTGAGCAGCGGGCGCGCGGCGGCGAAGATTTTGGCCGCAAGCTGCGTCGAGGCGTCAAACGAATGCGCCCGGGTGCGAATTTTGAAGTCGGCGGTCTTGAGCTTCAGCGTCACGGTGGCGCCAGCCAATGCCTTTTCCTTCAAGCGTGCCGATACTTCTTCTGTCTGTGCCCACAGGATGCGCTCAAGCGCGCGGTAGTCAGAGATATCGCGATCGAACGTCGTCTCCGATGAGACGCTTTTGGTTTCGCGATCGGCGCTGACTTTTCGTTCGTCGATGCCGCGTGCGAGCCGCGCCAGCCGGCGGCCTTCATCGCCATAACGCCGCGCCATCTCGGCTTCGCTCGTGCGCTGCAAATCGGCGATGCAACGAAAGCCGTCGCGGGCAAGCCGCGCGGCGCTCACTTTGCCTACCCCGAAGATGAAACTGACCGGTTTCGGCGCCAGGAACTTTTGCGCTTCGCCGGCACCCAGCACCGCAAATCCGCGCGGCTTATCGAGATCGGAGGCGATCTTGGCCAGGAACTTGTTACACGCGAGCCCGATCGAGACGGTGATCGCGAGTTTCTTCTCGACCTCGAGCGCAAAGCGGGCCAGCACCTTCGCCGGCGGCAGCCCGTGCAGCCGCTCGGTGCCGGACAGATCGAGGAACGCCTCGTCGATCGACAACGGCTCGACCAGCGGCGTTAACCCAAACATCAGCTGGCGGACCTCCCGGCCGGCGCGTGAGTACTTTTCCATATTCGGGCGGATGACGCGGGCATGCGGGCAGAGCCGCAGCGCTTCGAACATCGGCATCGCGGATCTAACGCCGAAGGTGCGCGCAATGTAACACGCCGCCGCGACCACGCCGCGTTTACCGCCGCCGACGATCACCGGTTCTGCCGCGAGCGAGGGATCGTCGCGCTTTTCAATGGTCGCATAGAACGCGTCACAATCGACGTGGGCGATGGCGAGCGTGTCGAGCTCGTTGTGGCGCAATAATCGGGGCGATCCGCAGCCGCGGCAGCGCGCGGCCTGTAGTGCGGCGTCGGCCAGGCAGTCGCGGCAGAACGAGGCGTTCACGGCACGCTTCCGTCGCCTAGGGCTTGCCGAGCGCGCCGCGGGCACCCGCGATCTCGGCCGGGTCAATTCCGGCACTGTCGGCAAACAGAATCAGGAGATTCTCGTCTCCAAGCATATGCTCAAGCACGCCGGCGAGAAAGCTGCGCTCGCGGGCGGCGGCGCGGATGTGCTCGACCGGAATGCCGGTCATGTCGAGAAAACGGCCGAGTCGCTCAGGTTCTTCAGCGATGAAGGCAAGCGCCTAAATCGCCAGCATTTCCGCCTGTTCGCGGGTCGGTCGCAATGGCGTCTTCATTCGGTTCCATTTGCCTTTCCGTAACATATCGGAACTAGCTTGGATGGCGTTCGGCGGACGCCTCGATGGGGCGATCAAGACGGGCGTCGCCGGGGATGCCGGGTGTCAGAACACACGAGGGCTTCGGATGGCCAAGACCGTCCTCATCGTGGAGGACAACGAGCTCAATATGAAGCTCTTCCACGATCTATTGGAAGCCCACGGCTACCAGACGGTTGGCACCCGCAACGGCATCGAGGCGCTCGACCTCGCCCGCAAGCATCGGCCGGATCTGATCCTGATGGACATCCAGCTTCCGGAAGTTTCCGGACTGGAGGTCACGAAGTGGCTGAAGGACGATCAGGATCTGCGCGCCATCCCCGTCGTCGCCGTCACCGCCTTCGCCATGAAGGGCGACGAGGAACGCATTCGCGAAGGCGGTTGCGAAGCCTATCTGTCGAAGCCGATTTCGGTCGGCAAGTTCATCGAGACCATCCGCCATTTCCTGGGTAACCCGTAAGAGGAGCCGATGACCGCACGCGTTCTCGTCGTCGACGACGTCCCGGCCAACGTGAAGCTGCTCGAAGCGCGGCTGTCGGCCGAATATTTCGACGTGGTCACGGCAATGAGCGGCGCCGAGGCGCTGACAATCTGCGAACGCGCCGAATGCGATCTCGTTCTGCTCGACGTGATGATGCCCGACATGGACGGCTTCGAGGTGTGCCGGCGGCTCAAGACCAACACCGTCACGCATCACATTCCGGTAGTGATGGTGACCGCGCTCGATCAGCCCTCCGACCGCGTCCGAGGCCTTGAAGCCGGCGCCGACGACTTTCTGACCAAGCCGATACCCGAACCGGCGTTGATCGCCCGCGTCCGCTCGCTGACGCGGCTGAAGATGGTCACCGACGAGCTGCGCATGCGCGCGCTGACCTCGCGCGACATCGGTATCGAGTCACCGGAACGGGAAGCGGTTGCCGATACCGGCCGGGGCGGACGCGTGCTCATCGTCGACGATCGGCCGGCGTCGTATGAGCGCGTCGCCGCCATGCTGGCAAAGGAGCAGAGCGTCGAAGTCGAGGCCGATCCGAACGAGGCGCTGTTCCGCGCCGCCGACGGCGACTACGACCTGCTGATTGTTTCGTTGGAACTGGAGAACTTCGACGCGCTGCGGCTATGCAGCCAGCTTCGCTCGCTTGATCGCACCCGCAACGTTCCCATCCTTGCTATCACCGAGCCCGACAACAGCACGCGCATGCTGCGCGGTCTCGAAATCGGCGTGAACGATTATCTGATGCGGCCGATCGACAAGAACGAGCTCTTGGCGCGGGCGCGTAGCCAGGTGCGCAAGCGACGCTATGCCGAGCGGCTGCGCGACAACGTTCAGATCTCGATCGAGATGGCGATAACCGACGCGCTCACCGGCCTGTTCAACCGGCGTTACATGGAAAATCATCTGGGCACGTTGGTCGAACAGGCCGGCGCCCGCAGCAAGCCGCTGGCGGTGCTGGCGCTCGACATCGACCACTTCAAATCGATCAACGACAGCTACGGCCACGACGCCGGCGACGACGTGTTGCGCGATTTCGCCATGCGCATCAAGCGCTCGATCCGTGGCATCGACCTGGCGTGTCGCTGCGGCGGCGAGGAGTTCATCATCGTCATGCCGGAAACCGACATGGCAGTGAGCCATGACCGTCGCCGAACGGTTGCGCCGGCGCATCGCGGCCGAACCGTTTGCCATCAGCGAGGGGACGCGCACCATCCCGGTGACGCTTTCGATCGGCATTGCTGCGCTTCGCGGACGCGACGATACGCCCGCAGGCCTGCTCAAGCGCGCCGATCAGGCGCTGTATCGGGCCAAACGCGACGGGCGAAACAGGGTGGTTCCTGACGCGGCATGAACGTCCCGGGTTGAATGTCGGCTCTCTACCTGCGCCAAATTCGTCAAATATTTCTGTGAGTTTAGAGCCAATTCCCAAGAGTTATGATCATTTTGATGATTGATTTTCTCAATCCTTGCGATATTTTTGTTCGTGGAAATCAGCGATGCGTGGCAGGCGCCTTCCCGGCGAGCCGAACAGCGGCCTAAAGGAAGGCCGGGTGCGTTCGGACTAGCCGCATTCGAATTGCCGCATTCGGAATAGCCCTGCGGAGTGCTCAGGTCCGCCGCATCTCCTGGGTCCGTGGGGTTCGGCCGGCACGGGGCGGTGCGAGTGGCCTCCTCATGACACCGCACCCGGCCGGCCACCTTGTTTGTGCCAGCAGCGCTGAGACCGAAGTTCGCGGATCAGGTTTGAGATCAGAGAAATGTCGACGTCAGCGTCGGCGATTGCGCGAGGCGTGCGCCATGAACTCGAGCGCAGTGCGCACCGCGGCGCGGTCGGCGGGGCCGCCAAGGCAAACGCGCACCGCCTCGGGCGGCGTTCCCGTCGGTGGCGAACGCGTCGCTGGCGACGACGCTGACGCCGGTCGAGCGCGTATGGCCGACAAAGGCCGAGCGCGTCCACGGCTCCGGCAGCGAAAGCCAGAGATGGAAGCCGACGGGGTCGGCGCGGTAAGCTGCCCGCGGCAGGATCGCCGCGGCCAGACGCTTGGCGCGCCATGGATTCTCGGCGCACTGCCGCCAAGCAAAGCGTCTGCGGTACCGTCGGTGATCCAGCGCGTCGCGAGCGCAACGGTGAGCGGTGATGCCATGACTGTTGCGGTGCGCACCGAGGCCGCAAAGAGCCAGCCGGAACGGGCATCGGGCGCTACGACATAAGCGATACGCAAGCCCGGCGCCGAGGCATTTGGCGAGACCGGCAACGTGCCAGGTTATGCTCCGGCGCAAGCGCCGCGAACGGCGAGCGGGCCGTCGACCGGCAAGAAGCCATAGGGGTCGTCCTCGACGATCGCGACACCATGATCGCCGCGCGACGGCGACGATTTCGCGTCGCCGCGCTTGCGCAATCGTGTGCGTGGTCGGATTAAGCAGCGTCGGATTGAGATAGAGCGCGCGCGGGGCGATGTCGCTTGCAGGCATCGGCGAAGGCGTCGGCATCGACGCCGTCATCGTCCATCGGCAGTCCGATGTGCCGCAAGCCTAAGCTGCGCTGCGATCGAACGCGCGCCCGGATAGGTCAGCGCTTCCGAAAGCAAAACGTCGCCGGCCTTTGCCAGCACGCTGAGGATACCGAGCAGCGCCGGATGAGCACCGGGCGCGATAAAGAGGCGATCCTGCGGCGGAATCAGCGCCCGATGGCGGAGCCAATGCGATGCCGCGTCCTTGTCCGCCGGCACGCCGCCGAAGCCCTGATAGCGCATCAAAGAGACCAGGTCGCGGCCGATCGCTTCGAGGCCGTCTTGCATGCGCTCGAGCAGCTCAGGATCGTCGGGCTCCGGCGGCAGATTCATCGAGAGGTCGACGATTTCCGGGATGACGCGCGATCGGGCCGTGCCGCCGCTTCGCCGAAGCGCGCACAAAGGTGCCTTGACCGACCCGGGACTCGATCAGGCCGCGCCGCTGCGCTTCGACATAACCGCGCGCCACCGTCGTAAAATCGATGTCGAGACGGCGCGCGAGCTTGCGCTGCGGCGGCAAGCGGTCGGCCGGCGCGAGCTGTGCCGTTGCGGATGTCTTCGGCGATGGCGTCGGCGATGGCGAGATAGCGCGGCTTACCAGTCGCGACAGCTGCGGCGCCCAATCGGCCATGTCCTTGATCCGTGCACGCAGCGATCTTCCGCTCGATCGGCGCTAACGAAATTGAATGTATATTGTTGCAAATCACGTGTGCCAACAAAGTTTGTTGGTCATGAGCGACGACGATCGCAGTTGCGGAGCGCGCGCGGCTGAGTCGCATGCACGTCAATTCAGCAAACTGCGTGCTCAAGTTTGATCGCAAGCGCGTAGTCAGAAATTCGTGGGCGCCAAGATGCGTGGCAAGAAATTGATTGCAAAAATGTATGCGACAATGACTGGATTTGATGAATGGATGTGCATGCAGTCAATTGGCACATGCCTTGCGAACCGCTTAGCCGCTGACGGGGTTCGGCGGTCCGAGAACGCTAGCAAGGAGAAGACTATGCCAGCAGTGACCAAGCCCGCGCATAAGAAGGGTGATTATTCTCGTCGATTACGAGGAAAAGGAATTCGAGGACGTGAAGGCGGAACCGGGCGAGAAGGCGCTGGTCACCTTCCACACCGTCGCCTTCGAAGGCTCGATCGGGCTGGTCAATATCCTGCAGGCGACGCGGCTGCAGCGCAAGGGCTTCGAGACCACGGTGCTGCTCTACGGGCCCGGCGTCACCCTCGGCGTCCAGCGCGGCTTCCCAAGCTCGGCGACGAGGCGTTCCCCGGCCCGCAGAATTTCAACAACCAGATTGACCAAGTTCATGAGGAGGGCGGCAAGGTCTATCCCTGCCGCTTCGCGCTGCAGGCGCTCTACGGCCATGGCGAGCCTTCGCTGATCCCCGGCATCAGGCCGATCAGCCCGCTCGACGTGCTCGACCTCATCCTGCTGCATCGCCGCGACAACGCCTTCATCCTCGAACACCTGGACGCTCTGAGAATCGGATCGCGCCGGAGCGCGGAGGACAGCCGCATGGCCGAGAAAGCATCCGTTCGCGTCGCGGCGGTACAGATCGCGCCGGATCTCGAAACGTGCGGCGGGCACTGTCTCGAAGGTGCTCGCCGCCATCGCCGAGGCGGCCGGAAAGGGCGCGCGGCTCGTTGTCTTCCCCGAGACCTTCGTGCCCTGGTATCCGTATTTCTCCTTCGTGCACCCGCCGGTGCTGACCGGCGGCGGAGCATATGCGGCTTTACGAGAATGCGGTGGTGGTGCCGGGGCCGGTGACCGAGGCGGTCGCGGCGGCGGCGCGGCGTCACGCGCATCGTCGTCGTGCTCGGCGTCAACGAGCGCGACCACGGCACGCTCTACAACGCCCAGCTTATCTTCGACGCCGACGGCACGCTCGCTCCTCAAGCGCCGCAAGATCACGCCGACCTTCCACGAGCGCATGATCTGGGGCCAGGGCGACGGCGCCGGGCCTGAAGGTGGTCGAGACCGCGGTCGGCCGCATCGGCGCGCTCGCCTGCTGGGAGCACTACAACCCGCTCGCCCGCTACGCCCTGATGGCGCAGCACGAGGAAATCCACGTCGCGCAGTTCCCGGGCTCGCTGGTCGGGCCGATCTTCGCCGAGCAGATCGAGGTGACGATCCGCCACCACGCGCTCGAAAGCGGCTGCTTCGTCGTCAACGCGACGGGCTGGCTCACCGAAGAGCAGATCGCGCAAGATCTCGCCGGACGAGAAGCTGCGCAAGGCGCTGCGCGGCGGCTGCATGACCGCGATCGTCTCGCCCGAGGGCGCGCATGTCGTGCCGCCGCTGACGCAGGGCGAGGGCATGCTCGTCGCCGATCTCGATATGGGCCTCATCACCAAGCGCAAGCGCATGATGGATTCGGTCGGCCACTACGCCCGGCCCGGAACTCCTCCAGCCTCAATCTCGACAACCGCCCGACGCAGCCGCATGGAGATCGCGCCGGCGCAGCGCGTTTGCCTTCCAGCCCTTCGAGAGCGAGCGAACTGGAGCGCGTCCGATGAAGCCGACGACGACCCAAAGCCATGCCGACCGCGCAGCTGATCAACGAGTTGCAGTCCTTCGGGGTTCGGCTCGTTGATCCCAAGGCCGGGCATCGAGAGCCGCCGCGGCGGCGCCGGACCCTCCGACCACAAGGCGATCACCATCGACGGCATGACGGTGATGGTGCCGGTGCACACCGCGCCGGCCTTCGAGAGCCCTTACCTCGTCGAGAAGCCGGACGCCTCGGGCCGGAGCACGCATCAGCCGCGACGGCGTGCCGCTCGGCGAAGTGTCGCTTTCCGCTGCGGCCGCGCTTCTACGATCTCAGCCACCGCCGACGGCATTCCCTATTGGAAGATCGCGGTGCTGCACGGCCGCGACGTGCTCGCGACCACCGTGCTGCAGAGCTGCATCCGCTATCAGAGCCGGACCAAGACCTGCCAGTTCTGCGCCATCGGCCAGTCGCTCGCCGCCGGCCGCACCATCGAGCGCAAGACGCCGGCGCAGCTCGCCGAAGTCGCGAAGGCGGCGGTCGAGCTCGACGGCGTCAGGCACATGGTGATGACCACGGGCACGCCGCCCGGGCCGATCGCGGCGCCGCGATCCTCGCCGAGAGCGCCGCCGCGGTGAAGGCGGCGGTCGATCTGCCGATCCAGGCGCAATGCGAGCCGCCCGACGACGATGCCTGGTTCGCGGCGCATGAAGCAGCGGGCATCGATGCGCTCGGCATGCATCTCGAAGTCGTGACGCCGACGACGTGCGCGCCGCGCATCATGCCCGGCAAGGCGCAGGTTCCGCTGGAGCACTATTTCGAGGCCTTCGCGGCGGCGGTGCCGGTCTTCGGCCGCGGCCAGGTCTCGACCTACATCCTCGCCGGCCTCGGCGATACCGAGCGAGGCAATCCTCGACGATCGTGCGAGCGGCTGATCGCGCTCGGCGTCTATCCCTTCGTGGTGCCGTTCGTGCCGATCTCCGGCACGCCGCTCGAAAGCCATCCGCCGCCGATCGCCGGCTTCATGCACGAGATCCTGAGGCCCGCTCGCGCGTGATGCTGCGCGCCGGCGGCTTGCAGCGCGACCGACATCAAGGCCGGCTGCGGCAAATGCGGCGCCTGCTCGGCGCTCTCGACCTACGAGCGGGAGGGCGTGCGCATGATCTTCGAGCCGTTTCCCGCATTCCCGCCAGCGAATACCAGGTGAAGTTCGCGACCGAGGCGTGGGAGCGGCGCGAAGCCGCGGCGCTGCTGCGCCGCCAGGTGTTCTGCGCCGAGCAGGGAATCTTCGCCGGCGATGACCGCGACGCCATCGACGACGTCGCCATCCCGATCGTCGCGCTCTCGCTCGTTCGGCGTCGCCGCCGACGATGTCGTCGGCACCGTGCGCATCCATGAGGCCGAGCCCGGCCTCTGGTGGGGCTCGCGGCTGGCCGTCGCCGCCGACTACCGCCGCATGTCGGCGCGCTCGGCACCGTCGCTGATCCGGCTTGCCGTGTCGCTCCGCGCACGCGCTCGGCTGCCGGCGCTTCTCTCGCCCATGTGCAGAGCCAGAACGTGCTGCTGTTCCGCGATCTCCATTGGCGACACGCTGGAGGAAATCGAGCTGCACGGAAGGCCGCACCATCTCATGGAGGCCGATCTCGCCTTCTACCCGCCGATCGCCGACGCCGAGACCGGCTTTGTGGCGCTGCCGAAGAAGGCCGCGTGATGCTTGGCGCGGTCGAGCTCGCGCGAGCTGGCGGCAACGCTGCGGGGGAGCCGCGGGCTTGCCGCCAAGCGCGACATTGCCGCGGTCGCGGCGCGGCTCGGCGCTCTCGTCGGGCATCGGCCGGTGCCGGTCGGCGACGATTGCGCCGCGATCGCCGACGGCGACGGCTATCTGCTGCTCGCGATCGAAGGCTTCATGAACGAGTTCGTCGGCGGCGATCCCTGGTTCGCCGGCTGGTGCGGCGTGATGGTGAACATCATCCGATGTCGCCGCCATGGGCGGGCGGCCGATCGCCGTCGTCGACGCGGTCTGGGCGGAGGGCGACGGCCGGCGCAGCGCCGGTGCTCGACGGGCTGCGCGCCGCCTCCGAGCGCTTCGGCGTGCCGCTGGTCGGCGGCCACACCAATATCCGCACCGACCGCGGCCAGCTATCGGTCGCGATCCTCGGCCGCGCGAAGACGCTCTGCTGACGTCATTCGACGCAAGGCCCGGCGAGCGGCTGGTCGCCGCCATCGACCTGCGCGGCCGCTACCGCGAGCCGTTCGCCAATTGGGAAGCGCGACCGACGCGCCGGCGGCGCGGCTGCGCGGCGATCTCGAGCTGCTGCCGGCGATCGCCGAAGCGGGTCTGTCGCGCGCGGCCAAGGACATCAGCCAGGGCGGCCTCGTCGGCACCGCCGATGATGCTGGCCGAATGCTCGCGGCGTCGGCATCGCGATCGACCTCGCCGCGCGTGCCGCGGCCCGATGGCGTGCCGCTCGAGCGCTGGCTGCTGACCTTCCCGAGCTTCGGCTATCTCCTCTCGGTTCGCGCCGCCGAACGCGTCGGCGAGGTGCTCGCCCGCTTTGCGGCGCGCGGCATCGCCGCCGCCGAGATCGGCGTTGTCACGGCGCGAGCAGCGTGGTCGACGATCGGCGACGGGGACGGCGAGCGAGATGGTCTGGGATTTCGCGCGCGGCCGCTGCTCGGCTGCGGCCCGCGCCGAGGTCTCGGCATGACAGACCGCGCGCTGCGCATCGCCATCCTCGCCCATTCCACCAATCCGCGCGGCGGCGTGGTGCATGCGCTGGAGCTCGGCGACGCCCTCGGCCGGCTCGGCCATGAGGCGGTGGTTCACGCGCCGGACGCCAGCGGGCGAAGGATTTTTCCGGCCAACACTGTGCGCGCACCGTGGCGTGGCGGCGATCGCCGGTCGGCGCGGCGTGACCGGTCGATGGTCGAGACCCGCATCGCCGATTATGTCCGCCATTTCGAGCGCGCCGAACATCGCGCCGCTTCGATGTGTTCCACGCTCAGGACGGCATTTCCGCCAATGCGCTGGCAACGCTGAAGGAGCGCGGCCTGATCGCGGGCTTCGCGCGCACGGTGCACCACGTCGACACGCTTCGCCGATCCGCGCGCTGCGCGGCGTTGCAGCGCGCTCGATCATCGCCGCCGACCGGCACTTCGTGGTCGAGCCGCGCTGTGGCGCGACTGGCTGGCCCGCGAATTCGATCGCGATGCCTGCGATGTCGGCAATGGCGTCGATCGCAGCCGCTTCTCGGCCGATCGCCGGACGCCACCGACGAGGCGTTGCGCGGCGCGCTTGAACCTGCCGCGCCGGCGCCCCGGTACTTCCTCGCGGTCGGCGGCGTCGAGGAGCGCAAGAACACGCATGCGTCTTTTGCAAGCCTTTCAGACGTCTGCGGCTGCAGCATCCCTCCGCGCGGCTGGTGATCGCCGGCGGCGCTTCGCTGCTCGACCACGACGCCTATCAGGCGCGCTTCGCCGGCGTGCTGGCGCATAGCGGCGCTGCCGGCGGACGCCGTGATCGGCACCGGACCGTTGCCGGCAGAAATTAATGCCGGCGCTTTATCGCGCCGCCGACTGCGCTGGTCGTTGTCCTTCGCGTCAAGGAAGGCTTCGGCCTCGTGGTGCTGGAGGCCATGGCGAGCGGCGTTCCGGTCGTCGCCTCGCGCATCGCGCCATTCACCGAATATCTCGGCGAAGACGATGTCGCGTGGTGCGATCCGTTCGACACCGCGTCGATTGCCGCGGCGATGGCGCGTTCGCTCGATCGCTGCCTTGCGCGCGCGGTTGATCGCGCGGGGCGTGGAAAGTCGCAGCGCGGCACGATTGGCTCAGTACGGCGCGTGCACATCTCGCGACCTACGAGAAGATGATGCGGGAGCCGGTCCATGCCTGAAATGCACTTTCGCATCCGCTGGCCGGACGGCACCGCGCGAGAGCTGTTATTCGCCGTCGCTGGTGATCAAGGATTTCTTCACGCCGGGCGAGAGCTACGCGCTCGCCGATTTTCTCGACACGCAGCCGCACCGCGCTCAGCATCGCGAGCGATCGCGTCGAGGCGAAATACGGCTACGCGCCTGCTCGCGCGCCGCAGCGCAGCTCGCCCGGATCGAGAGCGGTCGCCAAGACATTCGCCGATCTTCCGACGCGCGCGTAACCGTCGACGGGTTCGAAGACTGAGGAGACTCACGATGAACCCGATCAACTCCCGTCGCGCGCCATTCGGTCGCCGTCATCGGCGGCGGCCAGGCCGGGCTGTCGATCAGCTGGTATCTGACGCAAAGCGGCATCGATCACGTCGTGTTCGAAAAGGAGCGCGCCGGCCACGCGTGGCGCGCCGAGCGCTGGGATTCGTTCTGTCTGGTCACACCGAACTGGCAATGCCAGCTGCCGGGCTTTCCGTATCGCGGACCGGACCCGCACGGCTTCATGCTGCGCGACGAGATCATCGCCTACATGGACGACTTCGTCGCTTCGTTCAGCCCGCCGCTCCGCGAAGGCGTCGCGGTGCGGCATCTGCACAGCGACGCGCAGCATGGCTTCATGCTAGATACGACCGACGGCATCCATTTCGCCGAACAGGTGGTGGTTGCGTCCGGCGGCTATCAGATTCCGATCATCCCGCGTTGCGCCGAGCGTTTGCCGGCCGATATCGTGCAAATCCATTCGTCGCTCTATCGCAACCCGGAACAGCTTTCGGCGGGCGCGGTGCTCGTGGTTGGCAGCGGGCAATCGGGCTGCCAGATCGCGGAAGATCTGCATCTCGCCGGCCGCAAGGTTCATCTCTGCGTCGGCGACGCGCCACGCGTAGCTCGCCGCTACCGCGGCAAGGACGTGGTCGAGTGGCTGCACTTGATGGGCTATTACGATCTGCCGGTCCACGAGCATCCGCTGCGCGAGGGTGTCCGCGACAAGACCAACCATTACGTCACCGGCCGCGATGGCGGACGCGACATTGATCTGCGCCAGCGCGCCCGCGAAGGCATGGAGCTCTACGGCCGCCTTCTGGACGTGAGCGGCGAAAACCTGATACTTGCCGGCGACCTCGCCCGGTGCCTCGACCAGGCCGATCAGGTTTCGGAAAGCATTAAGACCAGCATCGATGGTTTCATCGCCAAGAAGGCGATCGCCGGCGCCGGCGGAGGCGCGCTATCGGCCATTGTGGACGCCGCCGCGCGAGCGCGCGCAGCTCGACTATCGCGCCGCCGGCGTCGCCTCCGTAGTCTGGTGTATCGGCTTTCACACCGACTACAGCTGGATCGATCTGCCGCTGTTCAACGGGCGCGGCCAACCCGAGTCACGTACGCGGGGTCACTCCCGTTGCCGGCGTCTACTTTCTCGGGCTCCCCTGGCTTTATACGTGGGGCTCGGGACGGTTCTCCGGTGTCGCCAGGGATGCCGAGCATCTGGCGGAACACATCAAGACGCGGATCGGACTGGCCGGGTCCGAGCGGCCGCTCGCTGCCGTCAACGAAGCCGCTATCGGCTCATGAATTCCGGTTTGCCTCATAAAAACGCGAATGCCCGGCACAAGGCCGGGCGACACGGGCAATAAGTGCCGCTGAGCTTACTTAATTTTGCTTTCGCGAAACTCGACGTGCTTTTTGGCGACCGGGTCGTATTTCTTCTTGACGAGCTTGTCGGTCATCGTCCGCGAGTTCTTCCGCGTCACGTAATAGAAGCCGGTGTCGGCGCTCGACACGAGCTTTACTTTGATCGTTGTATTCTTGGCCATGGCGGGATCCCGAAATCCGTTCGCTTGTTGGCCGTCAACCTAGTTGCCGGCCCTCGATTGTCAAGGAAGCGATAAAGTTAAGGTCGGCAAAGGTTTCGGCTAAAGGTCTTGGCGGGTGAAGCGATTGTTCCGCATGCGGTAGAACGGCACCGGATGGTCGTGGCTCATACCGGTCGCGATCCGTTCCTGCAGCTCTTCCAGCGTCACCGCCGTGATCGTCGGGATATCGAGGCGGCGCACCTCGGTGATCGGCAGCCAGACGAGTTCGACGAGTTCTGCGTCAGGTCCGAAAAATCCATCGGCGCGATGGGCGACCGCCGAGATATCCGCGGCGAAAAACCGGCTGTCGAAACGCCGCGGCCGCCCGGGCGGGGTGATGGCCCTGCCGATGAAATGCACCGCGCTCAAATCCGGGACGATGCCGGCTTGCGCGAACGCCTGCCAGACGCCGACCGGCGTGCTGATGCCGCCGGCCGCCCGCGTGCCCAGCATCATGCCGGTCTCTTCATAGGTCTCGCGGATTGCGGCGAGCGCGAAGCCCGCGGCTTTTGCAGAGCTCGGCCGCTGTACCTGCTGCATCAGCCGCTCGGTGTCGCGCGCGTGCAACGGCGCCGCAATCGTCATCAGCCGGTCGGTCTTCTCCACGCGCCCGCCCGGAAAGACGAATTTGCCGGGCAGGAATTTGTGTCGCTCGTGCCGGCGGCCAAGCAGCACTTTAGGAACGCTCTCCGAGCGGTCGATGAGAATGAGCGTTGCCGAATCCCGCGGCCGCTGATTGGCAAAGGACCGATCGCGCGCTGCGCGGGTTAACCGGTCGGTGCGATCGCCGACTTTGTCTGCCGCTGTCGTGTTTGCGTTGTCGTCACTCATGCAAATCGTCACTTACGAATGTCTGCCGCGATATCCGCGTCGCTCTTTTTGCCGGCCGACTTTTCGCTGGTGCTGCGGCCGGTGTCCAGTCCGTTCGGCGGCGGAGCGAGCTGCGCGTACAAGTTTGAAACGCAGCGCACCGGCAACCGGGGCCGCCTCGACCAGTTCTACCGTCACCGGATCGCCGAGCCGGTACGTCGCCGAGTTGCCGACGAAGGCGCGGCCAGCTTCGTTGTAACGGAAATATTCTTCGCCGATGTGGCGCGCCGGGATCAAGCCGTCGGCGCCGGTCTCGTCGAGTTCGACGAACAGGCCGGCGCGGGTCACTCCGGAGATATGGCCATCAAAGGTCGCGCCGACGCGATCGACCAGAAAATGCGCGATCAGCCGGTCGGCGGTCTCGCGCTCGGCCTTCATGGCGCGGCGCTCAGTGGCTGAGATGTTGGCGGCGACTTCGGACAGCGCGCGTCCGTCCGTGCCGTCTGAGAGGCCGTCAGCGCCAAGTTTAACCGCCCGGATCAGCGCGCGATGCACAATGAGGTCGGCGTAGCGGCGGATCGGCGAGGTGAAGTGGGCGTAGCGACGAAGATTAAGGCCGAAATGGCCGATAGTTCTCGGCCGAATATTCCGCCTGCGCCTGGCTGCGCAGCACCACTTCGTTGACGAGCCGCTCCATATCGCGGCCTTTGACCCGCTGCAGGATGCGATTGAACGCGTCCGGCCGCAGCGTGCCGCCTTTCGGCAGCGAAATATCGAGGGTCATCAGGAATTCCCGAAGCGCGTTGAGCTTTTCCGGCGTCGGCTCATCGTGCACGCGGTAGATCAGCGGCACGCGTGCCCGCTCGCAGGTTTCGGCTGCGGCGACGTTGGCGAGGATCATGAATTCCTCAATGAGCCGGTGGGATTCAAGCCGCTGCGGCATGATCACACGATCCACGGTGCCGTCGGATTTGAGCAGGATCTTGCGTTCGGGCAGTTCCAGGTCGAGCGGACCGCGCTCGTCGCGGGCATGGCGCACCGCCCGATACGCGGCATAAAGCGGCTCGAGGATTTTTTCCGCGATCGGCTCGGTGACTTCGTCGGTCCGTCCGGACACCGCAAGCTGCGCCTGCTCGTAATGCAGCCGCGCCGCCGAGCGGATCAAGACACGATGGAAGGTGTGGGAGCGCTTGCGGCCGTCGGCGCCAATCACCATGCGCACCGCGAGCGCCGCGCGGTCTTCGTTAGGTCGCAGCGAGCACAGATCGTTGGAGATGCGCTCGGGCAGCATCGGCACGACGCGATCAGGAAAATAGACCGAATTGCCGCGCTCGACGGCGGTGCGATCGAGCGCCGAGTCCGGCCGCACGTAATGAGCAACGTCGGCAATGGCGACGCTGACGATATGGCCGCCGCTATTGCGCGGGTCCGGATCGGGCA
This sequence comes from uncultured Alphaproteobacteria bacterium, assembly GCA_963826945.1. Lineage (GTDB taxonomy): Bacteria > Pseudomonadota > Alphaproteobacteria > Rhizobiales > Xanthobacteraceae > BOG-931. The sequence continues at coordinate 367,275 of CAWGYY010000008.1, forward strand.
CCGCGTAGACGGCATCGTCGTGGTCCTTGGCGTCGACCGGATCAATGGTCACGAAGGGAAGCTTCCGCCAATCCTCGCGCCCTTCGAGCGTTGCGGGTTGCGCGCCTTCCGCTTCGGCAAGCACCGCTCGGCTAAAGACATGGGGGATGCCGTGGGCGTGGATGGCGATCAGGCTGACGGCCCGCTCGCTCTTGAGCGAACCGAGCCGCTCAACGACGGAGCCGGCCGGCAATCCGAACTTGCCGTGGCGCGCAACTTCTACGGCGACGAGATCGCCATCCACCGCACCGCCGGTGTTGGCGCTGGGAATGGTGATCTCGCGGCCAAGCTGCTTTTTGTCGATCGGCACCAGCCGGCCGCCGCCATTCGGCAAGCCGCGAAAGATACCGAGCACGCGATGCTTGGCCCGGTCGATGAGTTTTATGACGCGGCCGGTCGCTTCTTGCTCGGTTTGTTCGACGCGCAGCAACGCCCGGTCGCCTATTCCGGCAACTTCTCCAGGCCGGGCGCGGCGGGGAATGGCGACGTGAATGACAGGCGGCGCGCCATGCGCCTCTTCGTCCCATTCCGTGGGCCGCGCCAGCAACTCGCCATCACTGTCGCGGCCGGTGATGTCGGCAAGCACCACCGACGGCAGCGTACCGGCGTGATGCAGCCGCTTGCGCCGCTTCTCGATGTGCCCGTCGTCGGCGAGCTGGCGCAGCATCTCCTTGAGCGCGGCGCGGTCGGCATTCTTGGCGCCGAACGCGCGGGCAATCTCGCGCGTGCCGACCTTGCCGGCATGCTCGCGAATGAAAGTTAGAAGCTCCTCGCGCGAGGGGAGGGCGGTGCGTTTCATGAGCCGTTCTTCGGGCAGTTCTTGGGCCGTTCATTGGCCGTAGCACAGGCCGGGCCCCGTCGGCCCGGCTTACTCGGCTGCTTGAGTAGATTTCCGTGGCGGTTTGCCGGTTGCCGGCCGCTTTGCGGGTCGCGCGGTTGGCCGTTTGGAGGATGCTTTGATATGCCGCGCCGTGCCGGGCGAAGGACGTTTGGCCTTCCGCGGCCGCGCGTGCGGGGCGGGACCGTTGCGCTCGGCCCTGGCGTCGATGAGAGCCGTAGCCTCCTCGAGCGTGACGTTCTCCGGCGTCTTATCGGCCGGTAGCGTGGCGTTGACGCCGTCGTGGCTGACATAGGGGCCATAGCGGCCGTTCTTGGCGACGATCTGCCCGCCTTTGGTCGGGTGATCGCCAAGCGGGCGGCCGGGATCGGCGCCAAATCGGCGGCGCGGGCCTTTGGCGATCTTTTCCGCAATCAGCGTCACCGCCCGGTTGAGGCCGATGTGGAACACGTCATCGCCGGGCTCGAGGTTGGCGTATGTCTTGCCGTGCTGAACGTAAGGTCCGAACCGGCCGATCGCCGCGCGGATCGGCTCGCCGTCTTCGGGATGGCGGCCGACTTCGCGCGGCAGCGAGAGTAACGCCAGCGCGCGTTCGAGATCGATCTCCTCGGGTGATGTACCCTTCGGCAGGCCGGCGCGCTTCGGCTTTTCGCCATCAACCGCCTCGCCGAGCTGCACGTAAGGTCCGAAGCGTCCGCTGCGCAGCGTAACTTCCAGTCCGGTCTTGGGATCTTCGCCCAGTTTCTTGGTGCCGAAGTCAGCCGAGCCGTCCGCGGGTACCGAGAGCGGACGAGTGTACCGGCATTCGGGATAATTCGAGCAGCCGATGAACGGGCCGAACTTGGAAAGTTTCAGCGTCAGCCGTCCGCCGGTACAGCCCGGGCATTGCCGCGGATCACCACCGTCAGCGCGCGGCGGGAACAGGTGCGGCGCCAGCATTTCATCGAGCGCATCGATCACCTGCGAGATTTTCAGATCCTTGATCTCATCGACCGCGACGATGAAGTCGCGCCAGAAATCGCGCAGCACGTCGCGCCACGCCACCTCATTGTTGGAAATGAGGTCGAGCTGTTCTTCGAGACCGGCGGTGAAATCGTACTCGACGTATCTGGTAAAAAAGCTTTCGAGGAAGGAGACGACGATGCGTCCGCGGTCCTCGGGATGCAGCCGCTTCTTATCCAGCCGGACGTATTTGCGGTCCTTGAGCACTTGCAGGATCGAGGCGTAGGTCGACGGCCGTCCGATACCGAGTTCTTCCAGCCGCTTGACCAGCGAGGCTTCGGAGTAGCGGGGCGGCGGCTCGGTGAAATGCTGGTTCGCAGTGATCGCGCGCTTGGTCAGCGCTTCGCCGGCGCTCATCGGCGGCAGCCGGCGCGCCTCCTCATCGTCTGGATCTTCGTCCTGCCCCTCCTGATAGAGTGCGAGGAAGCCATCGAACTTGACCACCGTTCCGGTCGCACGCAGTTCGAGGATGCGGCTCGCGACTTTGGCGGCGATATCGACGGTGGTGCGTTCGAGTTCGGCCAACTCCATCTGACTTGCCACGGTGCGCAGCCAGATCAGTTCGTAGAGCCTGGCCTGATCCGCATCGAGGAAAGTTTTGGCCTCGCTCGGCCGGCGGGTGAGATCGGTCGGGCGGACCGCCTCGTGCGCTTCCTGGGCATTCTTCGCCTTGGTTTCATAACGGCGCGGCGCGTGGGGCACGTATTGGGCGCCGTAATCCGCCTCGATGACGCTGCGCACGGCTCGGACGGCTTCGTCGGCGATCTGCACGCCGTCGGTCCGCATATAAGTGATCAAGCCAACAGCTTCGCCGCCGATATCGATGCCTTCGTACAACCGCTGCGCTACGCGCATGGTGTGCGCCGGCGCAAAGCCGAGCTTGCGGCTTGCCTCCTGCTGCAGCGTCGAGGTGGTAAACGGCGGCTGCGGGTGCCGTTTGACCGGCTTCGCTTCCACCGACACAACGGTGAAGGCCGCGGTTTCGAGCGCTTGCTTAAAGGCTTCCGCTTCAGTGCCGGAGCCGATGTCGAGGCGCTGAAGCTTCTTACCGTCGGCGCCGACGAGACGGGCCTCGAAGGTCTCATTGCGTGGCGTAGCCAGCGTCGCGATGAGCGACCAGTATTCCCGCCGGACGAACTTTTCTATTTCCAGTTCGCGATCGCAGACCAGCCGCAGCGCGACCGATTGCACGCGTCCTGCCGAACGAGCGCCGGGCAGTTTGCGCCACAGCACCGGGGAAATTGTGAAGCCGACGAGATAGTCAAGCGCCCGCCGAGCGAGATAAGCATCGACCAGAGCCTGGTCGATCCGGCGCGGATGCGCCATGGCATCAGTCACCGCCTGCTTGGTGATGGCATTGAACACCACGCGGTCGATCGGCTGGCCGTTCAGCACTTTCTTCTGCTTGAGTACTTCGAGCACGTGCCAGGAAATAGCCTCGCCCTCGCGGTCGGGGTCGGTGGCGAGGATAAGTCGGTCGGCGTCTTTGGCGGCGTGGGCGATGTCGTTGAGGCGCTTCTGGGCCTTGGGATCGACCTCCCAGATCATGCGAAAATCTGCGTCAGGGTCCACCGAGCCATTCTTCGCCGGCAGGTCGCGCACATGCCCATACGAGGCCAAAACCTCATAGCCGCGGCCGAGATACTTATTGATCGTTTTTGCCTTGGCGGGCGATTCTACAATCACAAGATCCATGATAACCTTTTGATTTATTGGCTTTTTCGCGTCGTAACGGTCAGTCCTGTCGCCTCCTGGCCGCCGGGAACATGGGTAACGCAATTCCGCCTGTCAAATCGTTAGCGTCGCAAACGGCGGTGAGAGTAGGGCCGCAGAAGCAGCTAAATGGGCCAAAATAGGCCTTGCAGAAAAATTTTCGCCCCGCTGCCCAAATGCATCTAAAGATTGCGTCAAAAATTAATACGTATAAAAGGTTGCATGACGCATGTTGGGATGTCGGGGCAGTTGCAAGGCAAGGAACTGGATGGCCTCGGAAAACGGTAAACCGGCCGTCGCACATTATATTGCCTCGCTGGCCGAGGAGCTGTCGCGTCTCGCGAAGAACCACGAGCTCGACGCGCTCGCCTATATTCTGGATATGGCGCGGCTTGAGGCCGATCAGGTGTCCAGGCGTTACAACGGCCGGTCCGGTACTACGCCGCCGTCCGATCTCGATTGACGGCGAATTCCGCTACGGAGCGCGCAGCCCCATACGGCTGAGGAAGGCACGGCTTGGATAGCCATCGGGGATCATGCCGAAACGGCGCTGTTGGTCGCGCACCGCATCCCGCAGGTCGAAATCGAGGTGGCCCTCAAATTCCGCAATCTTGTAGCCGAGCTCGGCGAGCCGGTGTTGCAGAGCGATGCGCTCATCGCGGGAGGGTTGGACGTCGTCAGCCGGCCAACTAGCGCGAATCGGCGGAAGACCGCGCAACCGGTCCGAAAGCGCCCCTGCGGCAAGCGCATAGGCGTCCGAATTGTTGAAGCGCTTGAGCACAACGAAATTGTCGGTGACGAGAAACGCCGGACCTGATGCGCCGCTCGGAAAGAAAAGAATGACCGGAGCGGCGTCGCCTGTTGGCAACGGGCTGCCGTCGGCAAGAGTAAAACCGCGCTGCGCCCATTCAGAGAGTTTGCCGCGGCTGAGACGGTAGTCAAAGCCCGCCGGTACGATGACCTCAAAGCCCCAGGGCATCCCCTTCTGCCAGCCCGTCTTCTGCAAATAGTTCGCGATCGAGGCGAGAACGTCGGGTACGCTGCGCCAGATATCCGCCTTGCCGTCGCCGTCGAAATCGACAGCGTAGCGTAGAAAACTCGACGGCATGAACTGCGCCTGGCCCATCGCGCCGGCCCAGGAGCCGACGAATTCCCGGCGCGGGATATGATCGTCCTGCAAGATCTTCAGCGCGCTCAACAATTCATCGCGAAAGAACGGGTGGTGGAAACGCGCCTGCGCCAGCGTCGCGAGCGAGCGGAAGACATCCCAATGCTGCTCGCCATCGCCGTAAGAGGATTCGATTCCCCAGATACTGACGAGGATGGCCGGGTCGACGCCGAACTTTTCCCCGACGGCGCGCAAAGTGGGCGCCCATTGCGCCGATTTGCGCAACCCGATGGCGACCCGGCCTGGCGAGACCAGGCTTGCGAGATAGGCGCCGAATGGCTTGCCGTATTCCGGTTGCCGCCGCCGTGCGGCGATGACGCCGGGGTCGGGCGTAAGCCCGGCAAAAGCGGCGTCGAATGTCGCGCGGCTGATGCCTTCCTTCGCGGCGTCGGGCCAAAGCGCTGCAAGGAACGCGGCGAAGCTGTCGCTGGGCGCGGATTTGGCGGATACACTCGTTAGCACGAGCGCCAGAACCAGCAACGCCCGCTGCATCATCGCATTCGCCCCGAGAAGTGACCACATGGCACTGTTGCAGGGGACCATTGGAGATGCGGCCGAGCTTGGTCAATCCACCGCGCCGTCCCAGGAGGGTTGCATGCGCAGCGTCGTGATCACGGGGACGTCCACCGGCATCGGCTGGGGCAGCGCCAAAGTTCTCATCGCCCACGGCTTTCGCGTCTTTGGCAGTGTGCGAAAGACGTCCGATGCGGAACGCCTTGCAGCGGAATTCGGTCCGAACTTTGTACCGCTGATCTTTGACGTGACCGATGAAGCCGCAGTCGAAGCCGCCGCGGATCAGGTGCGCGATGCGCTCGCCGGTGAACGGCTCGCCGGGCTGGTCAACAATGCGGGCGTTGCCGTTGCCGGTCCGCTGCTCGAACTGCCGATCGCGGAATTTCGCCGGCAACTCGAAATCAATGTGATCGGTGTCGTCAGCGTGACCAAAGCTTTCGCGCCGCAGATCGGGACCGATCCGCAATTGAAGGGCTCTCCCGGCCGCATCATCAATATCAGTTCGGTCGGGGGCCGCGTCGCCAACCCGTTCATCGCACCTTACAACGCCTCGAAATTTGCCATCGAAGGCTTGTCCGAGAGTTTGCGGCGCGAACTGTTGCTGTTTGGGGTCGATGTCATTGTCATCGGTCCGGGCGCGATAGCGACACCGATCTGGAGCAAGGCGGAGCAGGTCGACACCGCTCCCTTCCGCGATACGCCTTATGCGCCGGCGCTCGAACGCCTGCGGATCTATATGCTCAAGCTCGGCGAAAAGGGGTTGCCGCCGGAGAAGGTCGGCGAAGTTGTGCTGGAAGCGCTCACGGCCGCGAAGCCCAAAGTGCGTTACACCATTACACCGAGCCCGATGCGGGACTGGATCCTGCGAACGCTGCCCAAGCGCCGCATCGATCGCTTGATCGGCCAGCGGCTCGGGTTACTGCCGGCCCGCCAATAGGTCAGGCCGGCCGCCGCTCGCATCGGACCCAGACGCCGCAATTAACGAACCGGCATCTCAAAATAGTAGTTGACAAGGAAACTAATCATGCTCATATTAGTTTCCTTGGAAACGGTCATGATGTTTCCGCAACGGCGAACAGAGGAGGGCTCCATGGATGCCCATACGAAAGACGTTTTTGTCGAAGCCACGAGAGCCTCGGACGAGGAGCGTGTGACTTTCGGTGAAGTTGTGAAGAATTTGGTGGCGGCCGGTGTCGAGCGCTATCACACCGATCTCGTGCGCGGCGAACGGACGTATTACCTGCCGAACGGCGAATCCGAGGTTGTAACAGGAGAGGCCGTCGCGATTGCACCGGCGCGAGACTTCTCGGCAACCGGCGTCGATGCGGCGGTCAAGGCGATCCAGTCCGGCAAGATTCAGTACCGGACGTTCTGCGAGCGCATCACGAAGGCCGGCTGTGTCGGCTATATGGTCTCAATTGCCGGCCAGCGGGCCACGTACTATGGCCGCAGCGGCGACAGTCACGTCGAATGGTTTCCAGGCGCCAAAAGAGAGCAGGCTGCGTGACAGCAAAATCCGTCCCGGTCAGTCCGCTCGAAGCGCACCTGGGCTACTGGCTGCGCTTCGTGTCGAACCAGGTCTCGCATTCTTTTAGCGTCAAGCTCGCCGCCCGCGACATCACTGTGGCCGAGTGGGTGGTGTTGCGGGAGCTCTACGAATGCGACGACATGGTGCCGAGTGTGTTGGCCGAGAAGATCGGCATGACTCGCGGCGCCATTTCGAAACTGGCCGACCGGCTGTTGGCGAAGGCGCTGGTGACGCGGACTACAAGCGACGAGGATCGCCGCTATCAGGCCCTGGCTCTGACATCGAGAGGGCGCGCCATCGTGCCGAAGCTCGCCGCGATGGCCGACCAGAACGATGCCGAGTTCTTTGGGCATCTCAAAACCGCCGAACGGGAAAGTATCAGAGCCGCCATGCGCGAGATCGTCCGCCGGCACGGCTTGAAAGCCGTGCCGGTGGAATGAAATCGCAGACTGCGATCAGGCCAGCGACACCAGGCCGCCGCCATGGCGTTCGAGCCGTCCGGCAATTTCAAGCTCGAGCAGCACCATCCGCACCACCGCCGGCGAACTGTTCGACAGTCGCACCAGATCATCGATCGAAACCGGAGCCGGGCCGAGCAAGCCAGTAATGCGGGCCCGCTCGTCGGCCGCGGGTTCGGCGCCGTCCTCGCCGCCGGCTTGTTCTGCGCGCCGCTCAGGCTCACGTGCCGGAATCTCTTTCTCCTGCATGATCGGTTGCAGGACGGAAACGATATCGGATGTCTCGGTCACGGGTGTCGCCCCCTGTTTAATGAGACCGTTGGTGCCTTCGGCGCGCGGATCGAGCGGCGAACCCGGCACGGCGAAAACCTCGCGGCCCTGTTCGGCCGCGAACCGGGCGGTGATCAGCGACCCCGACCGTTTAGCGGCCTCGACCACGACTACGCCGAGCGAAAGCCCGGAAATCAGTCGATTGCGGCGCGGAAAATCCCGCGCGCGCGGTTCCCAGCCGAACGGCATCTCCGATAGCGCCGCGCCCGCAGGCAGAATGGCCTCGAGCAAGCCCGTATGCTCGGGCGGATAAACCCGATCGTGCCCGCCGGCGAGCACGGCGATCGTCCCGGTAGCGAGACTTGCGCCGTGCGCCGCTGCATCAATGCCGCGCGCCAGGCCAGAGACAACGGCAAAACCGGCTTCGCCGAGCTCACGCGCGATCCGCTGGGTGAATTTCAATCCAGCGCCTGAGGCGTTGCGCGAACCGACGATCGCCACCATGGGGAGCGCGAGGGCTTGCATGTGGCCGCGGATCGCAACTAACGGCGGCGCATCGTCGATCATCTGCAGCCGCAGCGGATAGGCGCCTTCGCCCAACGCTACGAAGGCGACGCCGAGCTTTTCCGCAGCTGCAATTTCCCGCTCAGCATCGGCGCGCGAGTAAATCTGCGTGGTCGTGCTGGCGCCGCCGCGGCGGGCGAGCGACGGCAGTGCTTCAAGCGCGGCCCGCGCACCACCGAAATGATTGACGAGCGCGCGAAATGTCCGGGGTCCGACATTTTGGCTGCGGATAAGCCGCAACCAATCGAGCCGTTGTTCGTCCGTGAGCTGGACGTTCTCACTCCGCTCGCTCACCACGCCCCCAACACGCCTTCCTTACGCTTATCTCGTGTGGCGAGCATACGCCCAAAAGCAGTGTCGAGCAGCAAAAAGCACGGTATGTTGCTCACGTGGCTACAGTCCCGCCGGTGTGAACAACGGCGCATACACAAGGTGACAAAATGAGAAAGTCCATTTTCGTGATCGCTTGCGCGGTAACGTGTCTGCTGGCGCAGGACGCGCTCGCCGCGGTCAAGTACAAGCGCTTTCCGCACTGTCCGGAGGGCCTGGTCAGCGCCAAGACATGCGAATGTCATGTCGGGACCACCGGCCATTTTCATTATTGTCACGCCGGCCATTATTGCCACTCTGACGGCATGTGCCGGCAATAGCGATTCAGCCGCCGGCGCCTTTTGAACTCGCGCCGATCTTACCTTCGGTGCCGCGGACCAGGCGTGCGATGTTGGCGCGGTGCATCACCCATAACAGCAGCGAGAGCAGCGCGAACAGTGCTGCCTCTCGCAAGTTACCGCGCCACCAGAGAAAGACCGGCGTCGCGGCACTGGCGATAAGTGCGGCGAGCGACGAGTAGCGGGTTAGCGCCGCAGCCGCGAGCCAGACGATGCAAAAGACAATCGCCGCGGGCCAGGCGAGGCCGATGAGAATGCCGATATAGGTCGCAACACCCTTGCCGCCGCGAAAGCGGAGCCAGACTGGAAACAGATGGCCGAGAAAGGCACCGATCGCGGCTGCGATTGCGAACTCGTGCCCCAAAAAATGCTCGGTGATCAGGACAGCCGCAGTGCCCTTGAGCATGTCGCCGATCAGCGTCGCGGCGGCCAGACCCTTCCGGCCGGTGCGCAGAACGTTGGTGGCGCCGATGTTGCCCGAGCCAATGGCGCGAAGGTCGGGCCCGCCGCCAAGCCGCGTCAGCAGAATGCCGAATGGTATCGAGCCGCAGAGATAGCCAAAGACGAAAGCGGCGACGAAGGATGGAAGCCGGCCTGCATAGGCGCCAACGTACTGTCCCGCTCATCCTGAGGTGGCCGCAAGGCGGCCCTCGAAGGATGCGGCCGGCCGTCGTCCTTCGAGGCTCGCTTCGGCTCGCACCTCGGGTGACGGCACAAGCAGTTTAACTCGCGCGGGCCTTTTTCCCGCTCTCGCGGGCATGGAAGCCGGCGGCTTCCGCATCGGCCTCGCTGTCGTACACAATCAGGTGTTTGAGCTTTTCCGCGGGTGACTGCAGCAGCGACCCGAGGCCCGGCGAAAACGTCTTTCGCACCGTGTCGGCGACGACGAAGTGCACGGCCTCGTCCGCTTCGATGTCGGTCTCGCAGTAGAGGCATCGAAGCTTGCAGCGTTGTGCCGAGTGTTCCTCGACGACGTAGAATTTGTTGGCGGCGTATTGCCGTTCGGCCGGATCGGCAGTGATGCAGTTTTTGTTGCTGCAATGAACGCCGGTGCCGATCGGCTGCATATAGACCGGGTGATCCGGCTCGGCGAAACCGCCGGCGAAGGTGTGCAGCGATTTGTTTCGGTGGACGCGCAGGAGCAGTGAAATCAGCGCCATGCGGACCGGAACCCCGTAGGCGGCTTGACGGAAATAGATGGCGCGGCGGTCGCTGTCGAGCGCGGCGTCAAGTTCGTTGACGCGCGGCAGCGGATGCATGACGCTCGCCTGCGAGTATTTGGCCTCGCCTAAAAACTTGGCGTCGATTTTCGGATACGGCCGCTCCTTGTCGCTCCAGCGTTCCTTCTGAAAGCGGGTCACGTAGACGGCATCGATCTTCTGTTTCAGCACCAGGCCGTAGTCGATTTCCGGCTCCGCATAGAGCGACAGCTGGTGCGGCTGATCGGCAGTGACGTAGAGCGCATCTATCGCCTCGCCGCCGGGCTGGCCCGGAGCCTTCGAAATCATCCGGCAGTGAAATTCCTCGCGCAAACGCCGATCGACATGCGGCGGCAATTCCATTCCAGGGGCGGGGAGGGGATCGATGGTGGCGCCGAACCGCGCCAGCGCATAGACGAACGAATGGATGGTGCGGCTGCCTTTGAGGTCGCCTGAAATCGCGACCTTCATGTTCTTGAGACCCTTTTTCTTGGACCGCAGCGTGAACAGGTCGCACAAGGTTTGCGTCGGGTGCTCGTGGCTGCCGTCGCCGCCGTTGATCACCGGGATCTGCGAATATTCGGCGGCAAGCCGGGCGGCGCCATCGCGCGGGATGGCGGATCACGATGATGTCGGCGTAATTGCTGGTGACGCGGATGGTGTCGGCGAGGCTTTCGCCTTTGGCTGCCGAGCTTACCGCCGGATCGGCGCTGGTGATGTTGGCGCCGCCAAGCCGCAGCATCGCGCTCTCGAACGAGAGCCGCGTGCGGGTCGAAGGCTCGTAGAACAGGCTCGCCAGAATGAATTTGGACGCGATGCTGGTGCCGCGGCCAATCCGATAGGAAATATTGTCGTCGGCGAGTTCCTTCAAAAACCCCTGGGCAACCTGAAAGACGGTCTCGATCTCCTTATTGGTGAGATCGTTGATGGAAACGATGTGGCGCGTCTGCGGCTGGTGTTTCGTCATCAAAGCGGTGCTATAGGCCCAATTCGAGCGGCGCGGCAAGCCCGGTCAAGCCCATCGTGACCGCGATGCACCGAAAACGTGGTAAGATTAGATACCCCCAGAGGGCGAACCACCATGACCACGATTCCTCGCTTCGACACCAATGAGGTTTTCAACCAGTCACCGCCTTACGAAAACATCGACCTGTTTTCGAGTGATCTGCCGCTGATCGAGGCGGTCAAGGCGAATGGCGCGGGCGATCAGGTCGGGGCGCTGTCGGCGTTCGGCCGGCAATGGGGCACGGCGGAGATGTTTTCCCTGGCGCGCCGCGCTAACGAGAATCCACCGAAGCTTTACACTTTCGACCCGAAAGGCTTCCGGCGCGATGTCGTCGAGTTTCATCCCGCCTATCACGATCTGATGCGCGCCAGCATCGCCGCCGGGCTGCATGCCTCGACCTGGACGTCCTCCGGGACCCGCGCCGCACCGCCGGCGGAAGTGGCCCGGTCGGCGCGGTACTACATGACCGCCCAAATCGAGAGCGGTCACCTTTGTCCGATCACCATGACCCGCGCGGCGCTGGCGGCACTTGCCGCCGAGCCTTCGCTGCTCGCGCAAGTCGCGCCCAAGGTCGTCGCGACCAGCTACGACGGCACCTTCAAGCCGTGGTGGGAAAAGCCGGGCATGACGCTTGGCATGGGCATGACGGAGAAACAGGGCGGCACCGACGTGCGCGCCAATTCCACGACCGCCACGCCGATGCTGGATTCCTATTCCATCACCGGGCACAAGTGGTTTCTCTCGGCGCCGATGTGCGACGCTTTTCTGGTGCTGGCCCAGGCGCCGGGCGGGCTCACCTGTTTCTTCGTGCCACGGTTTCGTGCCGACGGTGCCGTCAATGCGCTTCGGCTGCAGCGCCTCAAGGACAAGCTCGGCAACCGTTCCAACGCATCAAGTGAAGTCGAGTTCGCCGGCGCTTATGCGCTGCGGGTCGGAGACGAGGGCGCAGGCGTGCGCACCATCATCCAGATGGTGCAGCTCACGCGGCTCGATTGTGCGTTGGCTTCGGCAGGCTTCATGCGCATGGCGCTGGCGCAGGCCGTGCACCATTGCCGTTATCGCTCCGTATTCCAGAAGCATTTGTACGATCAGCCGATGATGCGCGCGGTTCTGGCCGATCTCGCGCTTGAGGCGGAGGGCGCCGTCGCTCTGGTGATGCGGCTGGCGCGCGCATTCGATCGCACCGCCACGGAGCCGCGTGAAGCGGCCTATGCCCGGCTAGTCACGCCCGCGGCGAAATACTGGATCTGCAAGACGGCGCCGGGCTTCATTTACGAAGCCATGGAGTGCCTTGGCGGCAACGGCTACGTCGAAGAGAGCATGCTGCCGCGGCTTTATCGCGAGGCGCCGGTCAATGCGATCTGGGAGGGATCGGGCAATGTGATGTGCCTCGATGTCCTGCGCGCGCTTAAGCGTGACCGGGAGGCCGCGGATTTGTTCGATGAGATGGCGCGCGAAGCTGCGGCAATAACCGGAGAGAAAGTGCAGCTGCTCGAAGCCAGCAACGAGTTTGAAAGCGAGGCCGCCGCGCGGGTTACGGTTGGCAGGCTTGCAATACTGGCGAGCGCCGCCGCACTTCAGGCCAGCGCGCCGGCCGCGGTGGCCGAGGCGTTCCTGCGCACGCGACTGTCGAACCCGCACGGCGCCCTCTATGGAGCGAGCGGTATCGACGTGCAGACGGCTAATCTCATCCTGCAGCGCGCTCTGCCGCAGGAGTAATTGCATGGTTCAGCGCGCCAGCCGGTCGAGTGCACCTTGCAGAATGTAAGCGGCGGCGTGCTGGTCGATCACCGCCTTGCGTTTGCTGCGACTGGCGTCAGCCTCGATCAGTGCCCGTTCGACCGCGGCAGTCGATAGCCGCTCGTCCCAGAGCGCGATCGGAAGCTCGGTGAGCTTGGCGAGGTTGCGGGCGAACGCGCGGGTCGATTGCGCGCGCGGCCCTTCGGTGCCGTCCATGTTGATGGGGAGCCCGAGGACAAAGCCCGCGGCACGCCGCTCAGCGGCAAGCGCAAACAGGCGCTCGGCGTCAAGGTTGAAGCGTTTGCGCGCGATGGTCTCGACCGGCGCAGCGAGGCGCCGGTCGGGATCGCTCACCGCGACGCCAATGGTTTTGGTGCCGAGATCAAGGCCAATCAGCGCGCCCCGCGCCGGCAGGAGCGAAGCCGCCTCCATCAGCGTTAGGACGGGCATGGCGCCTCGTTAGCATGTGCAGGCAGAGGCGGCCAAACGCCGCCACCTTCCGCACAGGATAGCTCCCGATTATGGTTGCACTGTCGCGCATCCGCGCGCTCTCACACCGGCAGGCTTAATCATGCAGATCACCTGGTATGGCCATGCCGCCTTTCGCCTCGATTTCGCAGGCCAGGCGGTTCTGATTGATCCCTTCTTCACCGGCAATCCGGTCTTCATCTCCGACAAGGCGCAGGCCATCAAGGGCGTGGCGAACATTGTGCTCACCCACGGGCACGGCGACCACGTCGGCGATGCGCTGGACATCGCCAAGACCAATGGCGCCACCGTCACGACCAATTACGACCTTGGCATGTGGCTGGTCTCGAAGGGTCTCGAGAAACTCAACCCGATGAACACTGGCGGCACCACCGATCTCGGCGGGTTCACAGTGTCGATGGTGCGCGCGGATCACTCGTCGGGCGACATGGTCAACGGTACGCCGATCTATCTCGGCAATCCGCTCGGCGCGATCATCAAGGCGCCGGGCGAACCGACGGTCTATCACTTCGGCGACACCGACATCTTCTCGGACATGGCGCTGATTGCCGAAATCCATCAGCCGAAAATCGGCATTGTGCCGATCGGCGATCGCTTCACCATGGGAGCCGCGAGTGCTGCCCTAGCCGTGAAGCGCTACTTCAAGTTCGACGCGGTGCTGCCCTGCCACTACGGCACGTTTCCTTTCCTCGATCAGACGCCGGACAAGTTTGTCGCCGAGATGAAGGGCCACGGCACGAAAGTGATCGTGGCGGAGAAGGGCAAGGCGGTCAGTGTTTAGCACTGCCGCAGGCCTCACAAAAAAGAACGCCCGCCAAAAGGGCGGGCGTTGCTTAAGATAGGCGCGTCGCCGGTTTAGCGATGCGCGTTATCGGTCGCGATGCGGTCGATATCGGATCGAGTGATGCCGATGTCCGCGAGTTCGCGGTCGCTCAAATGCGAAAGCTCCCGCCTGACTTCGCCATAGCGTTTCCACTCGTTGAAGAGGCGGGCAAGGGATGCAAACATGTTTCCAATCCTTTCCCGGTGTCTCCGGCAATCGCCGGAATCATGGCACCAGATATAGGTGACCGAGTGCATCGCACCATAGATTTTGCTGCAGTGCAGCTAAGACCTGCGTGCATGCCAGGCCATTGAAGCTTAAGAGATATTTAATACTACGGGCCGCGCTCGACGAGGAGGGCCGACAAGGTTCGGTCGCCCCTATTGGCGGCGCACAAGCCAGTATTCCGCCATGGTGCGACCGTTTCGGTGCCGCACTCCGCGACGCATAGTGGGTATGGTGTTTGCGTTAGTCGGGGTCGTGTCATGGGGACTACTCAGGATCATCGAAGGTGCGCGGAAGAATGTGTGGCGATGGCGCGGGCGGCCCACGACGATAACGGCAAGGTTCTGTGGCTGACGCTGGCGTTATCGTGGGTCCGGCTTGCCGAGCATGTCGCGCGCACAACGGACGCGCTGGAGCGGTCCGATGCCGACGGGGACAACGGCGCTGTTCGCTCGCCGGATCAGGCGTAACGCGGCGCGCCGAAGTTTAAGCCCGACAATTATGGTGCCGCGGACCGTACACTTGCGTGTGGCTAGGCCGCGGAGATAAACCTTTCCGCAGGGCGGTTAGCTCAGTTGGTAGAGCGTCTGCTTTACACGCAGGATGTCGGCGGTTCGAGTCCGTCACCGCCCACCAATGATTTCAATAGCTTAGCTATGAAGTCGTAAGAGCTGCAGGAGCGGCTTGCCCAGCGGGGTAACGCTGGGGGTAACAGCGAACTGGGTCCGAGGCCACGCTGATCCTTGCGACTGCACTAGGTTCCCTTCTTCGGTGAACTGGGCCTCTCTCAAGTCAACGCCGGCAAAGTGCAGGAATATCGGCTGCATCGAATCGGCACACCTCCCGAACCGGCAAGCTCCCTGAGCATGGCGTCAGTCCGTGGCTATTCCGTACTTCAGGAGTTCTGCTCGGACGAAATCGGTATCGCAGCAGGGACCGTATAGAATCTCGGCGATCGTCTCGTCGGAAATGGCAGGGCCGAACCGGAAATCGAGTTGCAGGCCTGCCGGAAATTCCAAGGGAGAACCATCCGCAAGAACGAAATGACCGATGCCCAGGGCCGCCAAGGAAACGCGCTCCCGCTCGTCGGCGAATTTCCTGTCCTTTAGGTAGGTATAGGTGATCGGGTTCGCCGCTCTATCAGAATTCGCGGAATGCTGAGCCCAATCCACATAGTCCACAATCCCGTAGTTGATCGAGAAGACTTGGCGGCAACGGACGCCGTTAGCCTGAAGCGTGGCTGAGCCGGGCCTCAGCGTTTCATTCAACTTTGCCCGCAGTTTTGCAAAGTGAAACACCACGCAGACCTTCCCCGTGCCGCCGTTCCCGTACTCCGACCAAATGTAGTCGGAGTTGACCAGCGAGAAACAACACGCATAGGTCCGAGCGCGCGATCGGTCGTAATAATCAGCCAGCGAAAAGCTCTGGTCCTTGGCAAATCGCGCTGCCCTGTTGGTTTCGCGGTCTTTCTCCAGTTGCTCGCCGTCTCGGAGATCAGCCTGCGGAAAGTCGCGGTAGCTGTCGACCCGGTTGAAATAGAGGTAGCCGACCGCGGCCGAGCGCAGGAGATTCTCGACGCTCATGACCTTGTACAGGAGTTGACCGTCTGGCGGCTGCCGGAGCAGGCCCGCTTGAGGCTCGACCAAACCCTGTGCGGGATCGGGCGGTGTGGGCTCTTGGTTGGACATCGCGGTTGAGCCTACGGCAGCAGCCGCGACAAGCATAGCAGGCACATAGACGGCGGCCGAAGGCGCTACGCCCGAGTGTTGAGCGGCGCCACACGTAACCCCAACCATGAAAGAAAATTGCGGGCATACCCGCTAAAGCCGACACGGCTGGAGGAGCTTTACCCTGAGTTACCCCATTCTTCAAGATCTTGCAGGCTCCCGACAAAAGTGTCTGCAAACGCAGGACTAGGAAGAGTGAAGCACCTGCCTCAGATGCAGTTGCCGGCGCGAAAACCTTGTGCGCTAACACCAAGGTCTCTGTCGCCGACCCATTGTCCAGATCGCGATAGTGGCTGAGGTTATCGAACGCGGTCTTTCGAAGTAGCGATCCAGGGAAAATCCGGTCTCGTCCCGGAAGGGAGTTACCGGAAGTGCCTAGTATTGGCCGCCGATGGTCTGCGGTCGAAGCTTGGATATACTACCCTCAGCAACGGCCGTTGCGGAATCGGAAATTGGGCTGTGACGAAATGCCTTTGAGGCGGCGACTTCTGCTGAATTCAACAACCAAACCGCGGGCTCAAGCGAAGTCCAAAGGCAAATGCGGAAGCCGGGATGCGACAGTTGCAACATCGCTCGAGGCAAAGTCGGAGAAGTCGCGCAACGCCATCCTGAAATCGGCGGCGGCACTTTTCCGGCATCAGGGGTATTCCGGCACCACGCTGCGCCAGATTGCCAGTGCGTCGCGGATCAAGGCCGGCAGCATCTACTACTACTTCGATTCCAAGGAAGAGATCCTGGCGGAGGTTCTCGAGCGCGGGTTGCGGCACGTCTTCGACTCGGTGAAAGCGGCGGTCAAACGAGCCGGGCATACCGCGCATCGGCAACGAATCGCCTTGGCGATCGAGGCTCACCTGGTTGCGCTCCTTGAGAGCAGCGAATTCACCTCGGCCAATATCCGGATCTATGGTCAGCTTCCCGAGCGCCTCAAGAGACCTCACCGGCCGCTGCGCCGAGCCTACGCGAAATACTGGGATAGACTGTTTCTGGATGCGCAGCGTGCTGGCGAAATTCGTGCCGACATCGAGATTGTGCCGCTGCGTATCTTCGTGATCGGCGCGCTGAACTGGACTATCGAATGGTTCAACCTTGAGAGCAAGGAAGCCGTGCTCAATCTTGCGCACCGGACACAGCTGCTGATTTTCGACGGCCTCAAGAAGTCCTGAGCGTTTAACTATCTGCCTTGCCAGACCGGCTTGCGCTTCTCGGCGAAGGCGCGAGGGCCTTCGATGGCATCGAGGCTCGCATAGGCCGCAACGTGCAGTCGGTTCGCTTCGATCAGTCCCTGAGCACAACCAAGGTCCATCCCGGCAAGGATGCTGGCTTTCGCGGCTTTGACCGAAAGCGGGGCGCCCTCGACGATCTTGTCGGCGAGGGCGCGCGCACGGGCGCGAACGGCATCGGGCGTGCCCTCGAGGTAGTTGGTGAAGCCGAATTCGGCGAGACGCTCGATCGGCATCGTTTCGCCCGTCAGCGCCAGCTCCAGCAGCACCGGCTGCGGCAGCATCCACAGGAGCGGCACGGCCCATGGCGTGCCGCGTCCCATCCGGACCTCAGTAATGCCGGCGCGCGTTCCGCGGAGACCGACGCGCAGGTCGCACTGGAGCGCAAGCAGCATGCCGCCCGCCATCAGCGACCCGGTCATCGCGGCGACGATCGGTTTCGTCACCTTGCGCATCGCGGTCTGCATCGGATCGCGCATCAACGTAAGGATATCTACGCCTTCGCGCGCCCTGATCTCGCTCGCTTGCTTGAGATCGAGGCCAGCTGAGAAGACCCCGCAGTCGGCGGATGTCAGAATGGCGACGCGCACCTGCGCGTCTGTCTCGACGCGTTCCCAGGCGTCCGTGAGTGCGTTCATGGCCTCGACCGACAGGGCATTCTTCCGCTGCGGCCGGTCGATGGTTATTGTGGCGATGTTGCCCTCTTGGGCGTAGCGCACTGGCTCGCTGTCGCTCATGATCGTGTTTCCCGCGATTTCTAACATTTGTTAGATTGCGCGCGAATTCCATCCGCCGCAACCAGAGTCGCCATGACCACACAGCAACTGCCCAAGATGCGTTTCGCGTCCGATCTTCTCCAAGACAAGGTTGCGCTGGTGACCGGGGGAGGAACGGGCATGGGGCGTGCGACGGCAATCGAGATGGCGCGTTGCGGGGCGCGGCTCGTATTGCTCGGGCGGCGTGCCGAACCGATCGAAGATTGCGCAAGCACGATCCGCGGCTTCGGCGGTGAGGCGATCGCGATTACCTGCGACATCCGTGATGCTGACCGCATCGAAGACGTAATGCGGGAGATCAAGAGCGCCCGCGGCAGGCTCGACATTCTGATCAACAATGCCGGCGGCCAGTTCGTGACGCCGGCCCGGGACCTGAACAACAAGGGCTTCGAGACCGTCATCCGCAACAATCTCATCGGCTCGTGGCAGATGACGAAAGCGGTGGCGGATCATTTCATGTTCGCCAATGGCGGGGCCATCGTGTTTGTCACCGCGTGCGTGCGCTCGGGGCTCAGCGGGTTCGTGCACACGGCCGCGGCTCGCGGCGGAGTGCTGGCGATGATGAAGACGCTCGCCTTCGAGTGGGCCGAGTTCGGCATCCGCCTCAATTGCGTGGCGCCGGGCACGGTCAAGACGGAAGCCATGGGCCACTATCCAATCGCGCCCGAACAGTGGCTCAAGCTCAATCGCAACATCATGGGACACATGGGTGACGTCGAGGACATCGCGGCGGCCATTATTTTCCTCGCTTCGCCGCTCGGCAAGTTCGTCACCGGCGAAGAGTGGTACATTGACGGCGGCGAGACGCTGCACCTTGCCCACGACGCCCGGCAGATGATCGACGCCATGAAGTTCGCCAAGCGCGAGCGTGGCGACGGAAAGCCGAAACCGTGAAGGAGGGCTTAGAGCGCGTCCGCGACCCGCACACCCTCGTCCACGGCACGCATGGCGTCGAGCTCTGCGGCCTCCTTTGCGCCGCCGATCAGGTGCGTCTCGATACCGCCGGCCTGTAATGCGTCGAATAGCGAGCGGTTGGGTTCCTGGCCTGCGCAGATCACGACCGTATCCGCCTCTATCACGTGCGGTGCGCCATCGATGAGCACGTGCAGTCCGGCGTTGTCGATGTTGCGATACGTCACGCCGGTGATGATCTTCACGCCGCGCTTGGCGAGGCTGCTGCGAAGGATCCAGCCGGTGGACACGCCAAGCGTAGCGCCCGGCCGTGATGCCTTGCGCTGCAGGATAGTGATCTCGCGCGTGGGCGGACGGGGCGCCAGCGGGTCGCCTAGAAGGCCGCCGGGCTTTTCCAAACTCGCATCGACGTTCCACTCGGCTTGGAATTCCGCGAGATCCAGGCCTCTGGCCTTGGGGCCTTCGCAGGGTTGCGAGTGGCAAAGATACTCGGCGACGTCGAATCCGATGCCACCCGCGCCGATGATCGCGACGCGCCGCCCGGCGTTGCGCTTGCCGCTGAGGAGATCCGTATAGGTCACGACCTTCGGATGCTCGATGCCCGGGATTTCCGGAACGCGCGGACGAACGCCGGACGCGACCACCACGGCGTCAAACTTCGCCGCAAGTTCATCCGCCGAGGGTGCAGTGTTGAGCCGCAGCTCCACGCCATGCTCGGCGATCTGGCCGCCGTAGTATCGCAGCATCTCGTCGAACTCGACTTTGCCCGGGACCATGCGCGCGAGGTTGATCTGGCCGCCAATACGGTCGCTCGCCTCGAACAGCGTCACCTTGTGGCCGCGCCGGCCCGCCTCCGCAGCGGCGGCGAGCCCGCCCGCGCCCGCACCGACCACCGCGATTCTTCGCGGCGCCTTCGCCGGCCCTTCGTCGAATTCGGTCTCGCGACAGGCGCGCGGATTGACCAGACAGGTCGCGCTGCGATCCGAGAAGATGCGGTCGAGGCAGGCCTGATTGCAGGCGATGCAGATATTGATCCGGTCCGCGTTCCCTTGTCGAACCTTCCTGACAAAGTCCGCGTCCGCCAGCATCGGGCGCGCCATCGAGATCAGATCGCTGTCGCCCGCGGCCAAGATCTCTTCGGCGAGCGCCGGGGTGTTGATGCGGTTCGACGCGACCACCGGGATCGTGACGACGCGCTTCAGCCGCCGCGGCGCAAACCTCCAGGCCGCACGCGGAATCGGGTACGCGATGGTCGGCACCCGCGCTTCATGCCATCCGATGCCGGTGTTGAGGATGTCGGCGCCCGCAGCCTCGACCCGCTGGGCGAGGCGGTCGATCTCCTCACCAGTCGCCCCTTTCTCCACGAGGTCGATCGCCGAAATCCGATAGACAACAATGAATCCAGGTCCCGTCGCCGCGCGAATGCGTTTGACCAGCTCAACCGGCAGACGATGCCGGTTTTTCTCCGTGCCGCCCCATTCGTCGGTGCGATCGTTGGTGTAGAGCACGGTGAACTCGTTGATTAGGTAGCCCTCCGACCCCATGATCTCGACGCCGTCGAACCCGGCCTCCTGGGCCAATCCGGCGCAGCGAACGTAATCCTCGATGGTTTGCTCGATTTGCTCGGCTGTCATCGCCTGTGGCTGAAATCGGTTGATGCGCGAACGCACGTTTGACGGGCCGAAGCACTGTTCCTGCTTCGCGTATCGTCCGGCATGGAGGATTTGCAGGCACACCTTGCCGCTGTGCTGATGGACGGCATCTGTGATGCGTGTGAGCTCCCGCGCCTGCGCGCGCTCTGTGAGAATGGGGCCGCCGGGCTCGATCAGCCCCGCAGTATTCGGCGCATAGCCGCCGGTGATGATGAGCCCCGCCTCGCCTTTGGCGCGCGCCGCAAGAAACGCGGCCATCTTGTGCAGTCCGTTCTCCTCCATGTCCAGGCGGGTGTGCATCGAGCCCATGATGACGCGATTGCGCAGCGTCGTCTGTCGCAGCTTGAGCGGTGACAACAGATGCGGGAAGCGTGTCAGTCCGGGATCGGCGGCCATTCGGCGGGCTTGTTCGAATTGCGATAAATTCTAACGCTCGTTAGGCTGGTTCAAGACCACGTCAAATGCAAGCCGCTCTACTTGCCGAAGGGGGGAGCCTCGTATGGACTACGCGCTGACCGAGCAGCAGCAGTCTTTCCGCGATGCGGCGGAGCGATTTTCGCGCGAGAAGCTCGCGCCGAACTACCAGGAGCGAGCGCGCGGCCATCGTCTTGATCGCGGCCTTGTGCGCGAGATGGGAGCACTCGGACTGATCGGCGCCGACATCCCGGAGACATATGGCGGCCTCGGCGAAAACAGTGTGACTGCCGGCATCATCATCGAACAGATCGCCCGTGGCGATTTCAACTACAGCTACGTGCAGCTTCTCGCCTCGCTGATGGGCGGGATGGTCGCCCAGCACGCTTCGCCCGAGATCGCGCGGGAGTGGCTTCCGCGCGTGACCGCAGGCAAAGCCGTCATCGGCCTCGGCCTCACCGAGCCGCGCGGCGGCTCGGATGCGGCCAATCTTGTCCTGCGCGCCGAGCGATCCGGCAACGGCTATCGGTTGAATGGTGAGAAGACGTCGATGAGCTGCGCCGATCAATGCGATGCGGCGGTCATTTTTGCCCGCACCGGTTCGGTCGACGATGGCGCGCGAGGCGTCAGCGCCTTCTTCGTCGAGCTCAACCAGCCCGGCGTCACGCGCACCCACTTCGACGACATTGGGACGAAGCCGGTCGGTCGCGGCTCGGTGTTCTTTGACGACGTGTTCGTTCCGGCCGAATGCCTGATGGCCGAGGAGAATCGAGGATTCTCCAAGATCATGGCGGGCTTCGATTATAGCCGCGCCCTGATCGGCCTCGAATGCATCGGCCCTGCCCAGGCGTCGGTCGACGAAAGCTGGCGCTACACCGCAGAACGGAAGGCCTTCGATCGGCCAATAGCCCAATTCCAGGGCGTCAGCTTCCCGTTGGCGGAAGCCGAGACGCAGCTCACCATGATGCGGCAGCTCTGTTACTACACGCTTTCGCTGCGCGACCGCAGCCTGCCCCACACCGCGGAAGCCGCGATGTGCAAATGGTACGTGCCGAAAGTGACCTGCGAGATCATCCATCAGTGTCTGCTCACACATGGACACTATGGCTACACAACAGATTTGCCGTTTCAGCAGCGCTATCTTGATGTGATGGGCCTCCAAATCGGCGACGGGACGGCGCAGATTCAGAAGCTTGTCATCGCGCGCGAGAAAGTCGGCCGCGTCGCGGTGCAGTACGCCAGGCAGACCTGAGCCGATCTCGAACCATGAGCAACGCATCCGCCTATGTCTGGACGCCGCGGCCCGAGCTGGTGGAGCAGAGCAACCTCACGGCGTTCCTGCGTGCGACGGGACAGCCCGACTACGATGCGCTCGCCGCCAAGGCGGATGCAGATCCGGCCTGTTTGATGGAGCAAGTGTTTCGCTTCTGCGACGTGCGGTTCTATCGCCGGTATGGACAGATGCTCGATCTGTCACGCGGCCTGCCGTGGGCGCGCTGGTGCGTGGGAGGGACCACGAACATCGTCCTCAACTGCATCGACAAGCACGAGGGCACGCCGGTCTGGGATCAGACGTTTCTGGTGTGGGAGGGCGAAGACGCGCGCGAGCGGCGCACATTGACCTACCGCGATTTCGCGCGCGACGTCGGCCGGCTCGCGCAAGCGCTTGTCGGACTCGGCATCGGCCGCGGCGATGTCGTCGCAATCTACATGCCGAACATCCCGGAGACCTTCGTCGCCTTTTTCGCGATCCTGAAGGTCGGCGCGATCGTTATGCCGCTGTTCTCGGGCTTTGGCCCGAAGCCGATCGAGACGCGCCTTAATCACGGAGGCGCTAAGGTCGTCATTACGGCGAGCGGAACCTGGCGGCGCGGCGCGCCGGCGCCGCTCAAATCCGTACTTGATGCCGCCCTCGAGGCGGCGCCAACCGTGCGTCACGTCGTGGTCACCGGCCGGAGCGGCTTGCCGGTGGACACGCCGATGCGCGCAGGCCGCGACGTCTGGTGGCACGATTTCGTCGATGGCAAGGACGGCGCGCTGGCGACCGCCGAAATGGCCGCCGACGATCCGGCTGTGCTTCTCTACACCTCCGGCACGACCGGCGCGCCCAAGGGCTGCGTCTGGACCCACATCGGCTTCATCGGCACGATGGTGACGCGCGACCTCATCATCTGCGGCGATTTCAAGCCGTCGGACCGTTGGTTCTTCCTCAGCGACATGGGCTGGATGGTCGGCGCGATGTGCGCCTGCATTCCCAGTTTCGCGGGCGGCAGCCTGCTGATCGCCGAGGGCACGCCAGACTTCCCGGATACAGGCCGCTTCTGGCGGCTGATCCAGGATCACAAGGTGACCTTTCTCGGCGTTTCGCCGACGATCGTGCGCAGCCTGATGCGCTATGGCGACGAGGTCGAGCGCTACGATTTGTCGAGCCTGCGGATTACGACTTCAGGCGGCGAGGCGTGGACCGAGGCGCCGTGGCGCTGGTTCTTCGAGCATGTGTGTAAGAAAAGGATTCCGATCATCAACATCACGGGCGGGACCGAGGTCGGCGGCTGCATCCTCATCGGCACGACCAATCACCCGATGAACCCCGGCTCGTTCTCGCGAAAAGCGCTCGGCATGGGCGCCGACATTGTCGACATGTCCGGCAGGCGCATGCCGCCCGGCGAGGTCGGCGAACTGGTGTTGCGCAACGCGTCGATCGGGATGACGAAAAGCCTGTGGAAGGACGATCAGCGCTACCTCGACAGCTATTGGAACACGATCCCCGGACTTTGGGTGCATGGCGATTTCGCCATGGAGGGTCGCGATGGGCTCTTCTACATCCTCGGCCGCTCAGACGACACCATCAAGATTTCCGGCAAGCGAACCGGACCTGCCGAACTCGAGAGCATCCTGATCGGGACCGGCAAGCTCGCCGAAGCGGCCGTGTTCGGCATTGCGCATCCGGTGAAGGGTTCGGCGATCCTGTGCGCGTGCGTTCCGATGCCGGGCATCGAGACCCGCGGCCTTGCCGACGAGCTCTCGGCCGCTCTGGCGAAGGCGATGGGCGCGTCTTATCGCCCCGAGCGGGTACTGCTGGTCGACGATCTGCCGCGCACGCGCAACATGAAAATCATGCGGCGCGTGTTGCGCGCAGTGTTGGAAGACAAAGATCCTGGCGATCTCTCTGCTCTCGCCAATCCCGAAGCTGTCGACGCACTGAGGAGGAAGATCGCGGCGTCCTAACGTTTCGGACGGGCGACGGGACGTCGATCCAGCTCAGATCGGGCAGTCCTGGGGAAACTGGGGCTTGCGCTTCTCGAGATGCGAGGCGAGGCCCTCGCGAGCTTCAGCGCCGGTGAAGCCGAGCATTTCGAGCGCGGTCGACGTATCGAACAGCGGGCCATTGACGCGCAGCCAGTTATTGAGCGCGTACTTCGTCCAGCGGATCGCGCTTTGCGCACCGTTCGCGAGATCTTGCGCTGTCTCCAGTGCGACGCGCTGCAAATCCGCATCCTCGACGCAGAGCGAGACGAGCCCGATCCGCTCGGCTTCTTCGCCCGACAACGGCTTGCACGTCATGAGGTAGTATTTCGCCTTCGCGAGCCCGCATAGGAGCGGCCAGATGATGCAGGCGACGTCACCGGCCGCCACTCCAAGCCGCGTGTGCCCATCGACGATCCGCGCCGACTTCCCGCAGATAGATACGTCCGCCAGGATGCCGACAACCAGGCCTGCGCCGACCGCGACGCCGTTGATGGCCGAGATGATGGGCTTGTTGCAGTTGATGACGTTGTAAACGAGGTCTTTCGCTTCCTTCCAGGTCGACATACGCAGGACCGGATCGTTCATGATGCTCTCAATCAACTCGAAGTCGCCGCCCGCCGAGAACGCCTTGCCGGCCCCCGTGACGATGACGGCGTTGATGTCGTGGTCCTCGTTGATGTCCCGCCAGATGTGCGTGATCTGGGTATGGGTCTCTGCATCGACTGAGTTGTAGGTTTCAGGCCGGTCGAAGGTGATACGCAGGACGCGCTGTGCCGGATAGTCGATTTTCAGTTTCGAATAGGCGGCATAGCGGTTTGCCATGACTGATCCTCGCTCGCTGGCTCGCGGCACTGTTCTTCGTTTCTAACGAATGTTAGAAAACCTTAGACGGCATTGCTGGGTGCTGCAAGAAGCATGGCTAACGTTCCTGTCCAGGAGTTGGTGAGAACAGCCGGCAGCGCGGACACCGTGGGCGCGCTGTTTCGCGCGCGGGCCGGCGTCTGCGGTTCGGCAACCGCAGTCGAGTACCGGGATCGCCGGATCGGCTATCGCGAGTTGCTGGATCGCGTCGATCGTGTCGGTGCGATGCTGGCCTCGCACGGTCTCACGCGCGGCGATCGCGTGGCGATGCTGTCGCGCAACAGGCCGGAGTACCTCGAGGTCGAGCTGGCGGCTGCGAATCTCGGCGTCATCACGGCCTGCCTCAACTGGCGTCTGTTGCCGCGCGAGCTCTCCTATTGCATCGATTTGGTGTCGCCGAAGCTGCTGATCGTCGAGCCGGATCTCGCGGCGAATGTCGGTACGGCCGCCACCTCGCTGAGGACGATCAGTCTCGGCGAGGAATATGAGCGGCTGATTACGGCATACGCCGGAACGGCGTCGCCGGTCACAGCCGAGCCCGAGGATGGGCTCGTCATTCTCTACACCAGCGGCACCACCGGTCTGCCGAAAGGCGCCATCATCTCCCATCGAGCGATGGTCGCGCGGGCGCTGGTCTACGCATCCGAGCTTTGTATCCCGCCCCATGACGCCTTCGTCGCGTGGGCGCCGATGTTCCACATGGCATCGACCGATCATGCGTTGGCGACGCTTCTGCGCGGCGGAACAGTGGTGATGATCGACGGCTTTCAGGTCGAACTGCTGCTGGCGGCCGTCGCCAATCACAGGATCGGCTGGTTGGTGCTCATCCCGGGCATGATCGATGCTTTCACAGAGGCGCTGCGGTCACAACGCACCGTGCCGAAGGGCATTTCGCTCTGCGGTGCGATGGCGGACCTAGTGCCGCCCGCGGCGATCGCGGCCGTGACTGAGCTATTGCAGGCGCCCTATCTCAATTCCTTCGGCTCGACCGAAACCGGCCTTCCGCCGGCGACCCGTTCGCTCATCCCGATCGGTGTTGCACCGGCGCGCCTTTCGAAGCGGCAGAATGCCTTCTGCGAAATCAAGCTGGTCGATCCGGCGGACAACGAGGTTGCGCCTAGGAGAACCAGGTGAACTCGCCATGCGCGGGGCGACGCTGTTCTCCGGCTATTGGCAGGCGGACGAAACCAACACCCATGATTTTCGCGGCGGCTGGTTCCATATGGGCGATGTCTTCCGACGCAACGAGGATGGCACGCTCGATTTCGTCGATCGTGCCAAGTATTTGATCAAGAGCGGCGGCGAGAACGTGTACCCGGCGGAAATCGAGCGCGTGCTCCTGAGTGACACCAGGATCAGCGAGGCCGCTATTGTGCGCGCGCCGGATTCGAAATGGGGCGAGGCTCCGGTCGCTTTCGTCGCCTGTCGTGACGGCTCGGTAACCAGCTCCGAGCTCGCCGCGCTGTGCCAGCGCGATCTCGCGAGCTACAAGCGGCCGCGCGAATTTCGCTTTCTGACGTTCGAGGAATTTCCGCGCTCGACGAGCGGCAAGGTGCAACGTCACGAGCTGGAAGCTCGTCTCGCCCGGGAGCGCGAATGAGCGAAGCATCGCTGCGCGGCAAGGCTGCGATCATCGGCATCGGCCAATCGCCGGTCGGCAAGGTGCCGGGGCGCAGTCCGCTGGGGCTCGCGGCCGACGCCGCGCGCAAGGCGATCGCGGACGCCGGGCTGAAGAAATCCGCCATCGACGGCGTTCTCTCCAGTCACGCCTTCGCATCGCCTTTTCACCGGTTCAGCGTCGCGTTCAGCGAGTATTTCGGCCTCCAGCCGACATTCTCCAACACACTGCAGGTCTCCGGCGCGACCGCCGCGACCATGTTCAGCATCGGCGCAGCCGCGATCCAGGCCGGTCTCGCCGAAAATGTGCTGATCGTCGCCGCCGACAGCCTGATGACCGGGCTCTCGCCCGACCTCGCATTGCGTTCGCTGACGGAAAGTCGCGACCAGCAATACGAGATGCCGTTCGGCATTCCGGTCGCGAACACGTTCGCGATGACGGCGCACCGTCACATGAAGGAATTCGGCACCACGGCCCAACAGCTTGCCGAGGTTGCGGTGATCCATCGGCGTCATGCGTTGCGCACCCCGGGTGCTCAGCAGACAAAGCCGATCACGATCGAGGATGTGCTCACCTCCGGCATGGTTACGACGCCCTATCACAAGCTCGACTGTTCGCTGATCTCCGATGGCGGCGCGGCTTTCGTGTTGACATCCGCGGCGCAAGCGAAGGCGCTGGGGATCGCGAAGCCGATCTACATCCTGGGTGCAGGCGAGTGCTACACGCATGAGCACATCTTTCTCATGCCTTCGCTGACGACGACCGGCGCGGTCGAGTCGAGCCGCAAGGCTTATGCGATGGCGGGCTACGGCCCGCGCGATCTGCATACCGCGGGTGTCTACGACTGTTTCACCGGCACCGTGATCATGATGCTCGAAGACCTCGGCTTTTGTCCGAAAGGGGAAGGCGGTCCCTTCGCGGCGAGCGGCGAGATTACCCACGGCGGCCGTATTCCGATCAACACCCACGGCGGGCTGCTCTCGTTCGCGCATCCCGGCATCCCGGGTTCGCTGTTTCACTTCCATGAGGTCATTGCGCAGCTACGCGGCGAGTGCGGCGCGCGGCAGGTGCCGGGAGCCGAGCTCGGCCTTGTCCACAGCCTGGGCGCAGGCTTTGCGACGAATGCTACAACGATCCTCGGCACGGAGAACACGCTGTGAGTGCCCACGCTGCACGCAAGCCTCTTCCGGCGGCCGACGCCGATACAGCGCAACTGTGGGAGGGGCTTCGTCAGGGAAAGCTCCTGTTGCAGCATTGCGATGACTGCAAGCACGTCCAGTATTATCAGCAGGCGCTGTGCCGCAGGTGCGGCAGCGAGAATCTCGTCCATCGCCCCGCAAGCGGGCACGGCAAGGTGCACTCGTTCAGTGTCGTGCATCGCGCGCCCGGCCCAGCGTTCAAGGCCGACGTCCCCTACGCGGTGCTGTTGGTTGAGCTGCGGGAAGGGCCGCGCATGATCTCGACGTTTGTGGGCGGCGATCCCGCTGAGGTGACCTTCGACATGGATGTCATGCTGGTTTGCGAGCAGGTCAGCGACGAGATAACGCTGCCGCGTTTCAGGCGTGCCGGCTGAAGGGGGAACCCGCACCATGCTTCGGGCTGGAAGCTTGTTGAAATTCTAACAAGTGTTAGAACTAAAATTGTCTGGTCGGTCGCGACGAGGGGCCCGCGTTCAGTGGAGTACTGCGGAGGCCTGCGGGAGAAGAGTGATGGATTTTGACCTCACGCATGAGCAGCGGCAAATTCTCGATTATGGCGATGCCGTAGCGCAAAAATTCGATCGCAAGTATTGGATGGAGTGTGCCGAAAAGCATGTCTTTCCCGAGGCCCTCTATCAGCAGGTCGCACGCGACGGCTTCGTCGGCACCATGGTGCCCGAACAATATGGCGGTGCCGGCCAGGGCTTGGTCGAGATGCATCTTTTTCTCGAAGGGCTTTCAAATAACGGCATCCCGCTCCTGAATCTCGTGGTCGGTGCCACGATGAGTCTCGGTTTTGTTGCCAAGCATGGCAACGAAGAGCAGAAGAGGCGCTATCTGCCGGACGCCTGCATGGGAAAGACCCGGTTCTGCTTCGCGATCACCGAATCGGATGCTGGAAGCAACACGATCCGCACCGCTACGATCGCGCGCAAGCGCGGCAACCGGTACGCACTCAGCGGATCGAAAACGTTCATCACGGATGCCGACGGCTCCGACTACGCGCTGGTGGTGGCGCGCACGACTCCGCACACCGAAGTGCAGCGCAAGACGGACGGCTTCACGCTATTCGTCGTCGATCTCAAGGCTAAAGGCGTCGAGAAGCATTACATCCCGGTCAGCATCCCGGTACCAGAGACGCAGTGGCAGCTCTTCTTCGACAACGTCGATCTCGGTCCCGAGGACGTGGTTGGAGACGTCAACAACGGTTTCGGCATCCTTTTCAAGAGCCTCAATCCGGAGCGGATCCTGGTGGCGTCGATCTGCTGCGGCCTCGGCCGCTATGCGCTAGGACGCGCGGTCGCCTATGCGAACGAGCGCAAGGTCTTCAACGATGTGCCGATCGGAGCCTATCAGGGCGTGCAGCATCCGCTCGCGAATGCGCGCGCCGCCATCGAGGTGGCATCGCTGATGGCCCTCAAGGCCGCCTGGGTATTCGATCAGCACCGTGAAGCCGGCGAGTTCGCCAATATGGCGAAGCTCGTCGCGGCAGACGCCGGGATCGCAGCGGTCGACGCGGCGCTGCAGACCCACGGCGGCAATGGTTTCACGAAGCAATATGGCATCTTCGACCTCTACCCGCTGGTGCGTCTCCTGAAGACGGCGCCGCTCAACCGCGAAATGATCCTCAATTATATCGGCGAGCACGTGATGGGCTTGCCGCGCAGCTACTAGGGCTCGCGATGGCAACGCTGAAGTCGGACATCATCACGTCGAGCGACGAATACCGAAGCAACTACGCCGCCTATGCCGAGCGCATTGCAGATCTCCATCAGCGCCGTGCCGCCGCGGCACTGGGCGGCTCGGAACGCGCTCGCAAGCTGCACAAGGAACGCAACCAGTTGCTGCCGCGCGAGCGGATAGCGGCGCTGCTCGATCCCGGCTCGTTGTTCCTCGAATTCTGCCAGCTTGCCGGCGACGGCTTGTACGAAGGCGTGCCGCCGGGAGGCGGGATCATCACCGGGGTCGGCACGATCTCGGGGCGGCCGTGCATGGTGATCGCCAATGATGCGACCGTAAAGGGCGGAACCTATTACGGCATCACGTGCAAGAAGCACGTGCGAGCGCAGCGCTTCGCCTGGCAGCATCGCCTGCCGTGCATCACGCTGGTGCAGTCGGGGGGCGCCAACCTGCCGGAACAGCCGGATATCTTCCCTGACGAGGGACAGTTCGGCTCGATTTTTTACCAGCAGGTGCGGATGTCAGCCGAAGGCATCCCGCAGATCGCCGTCGTGCACGGGCCTTCGACGGCGGGCGGCGCCTATATGCCGGCGCTGTGCGACGAGACCGTGATCGTCCGCAATCAAGGCGCGATGTTCCTCGGCGGTCCGCAGCTCGTTTACGCCGCGACGCGCGAAGAGGTCGGCATCGAGCCGCTCGGCGGTGGCGACATGCACAGCCGCGTCAGTGGCGTCACCGATCACCTTGCCGAGAACGACAGCCACGCGATCGCGATCACCCGCGATATCGTCGCCAATCTGGGCGAGATCCCTCCGCAACGATGGAGTGTCGCGCCGGTGCGCGCTCCTCGCTTCGATCCGGCCGGGATCTACGGCATCGTCAGCGCGAACCCACGAATTCCGACCGATAATCGCGACATTCTTGCGCGCCTAGTGGACGACAGCGAGTTTCACGAATTCAAGCCGCTTTACGGCGATACGCTGATCACAGGCTTTGCGCGCATCATGGGTTTTGAGGCCGGCATTCTCTGCAACAATGGCGTCCTGTTCTCCGAGAGCGCGCTTAAGGCAACCCACTTCATCGATCTGTGCTGCAAACGGAACATCCCGCTCCTGTTCATCGCCGACGTCACCGGCTTCATGGTCGGCCGCAGCGCGGAGGAGGGCGGCATCACCAAGCACGGCGCGAAAATGATCGCCGCGGTTGCGAGCGCGAACGTGCCCAAGTTTACGCTCATCATCGGCAACGCTTATGGCGCGGGCTACATGGCGATGTGCGGACGCGCGTTCAAGCCGAACGCGATGATGATGTGGCCGAGTGGGCGCTCCGCCATCATGGGCCCGGATCAGGCCGCCAACACGCTCGCGATGGTGCGCGACGAAGCCAACAAGCGCGAGGGCAAGACCTGGACTGACGATGAGCGGGAAACCTACGTCGCGCCGACCCGCCGGAGCTTCGAAGCCTTCGCCAACGCCTACAACTTTGCAAGTCACACCTGGTGCGACATGGTGATAGACCCCTTGGAGACGCGCCAGGTGATGGGCCTGCTGCTCGACCTCGCCGGGCGCGTGCCGCAGCAGGGCACGACGTTCGGCGTGCTGAGGATGTGACAGGCGAGCAGAGCGTGTTCAAGAAGATCCTCATCGCCAACCGCGGCGAAATCGCCTGCCGCATCGCACGCACTTGCCGCCGCTTGGGCGTTGCGGTCGCCGGCGTCCATTCGCGCGCGGACGCCGGCGCGCTGCATGTGAAAACGATCGGAGAATTGATCGAGATCGGCGGTGCCCCGGCGACGGAGAGCTACCTACGTATCGATGCCGTCATTGCGGCCGCGCGGGTGACAGGATCGCAGGCGATCCATCCGGGGTTTGGCTTTCTCGCCGAGAACGTCGCGTTTGCGCGCGCGGTCGAAGCCGCAGGACTGGTCTTCGTCGGCCCAACATCGGAGACGATCGAGCGGCTGGGTGACAAGGCACTTGCCAAGAAGGAAGCCGAACGCGCCGGCGTTCCGATCGTATCGGGCAGTAGGGAACCTAGCGAGGATCCGGCCGAGATCGCCGCGACGGCGCGCAAAATCGGATTTCCCGCAATGCTCAAGGCCGCTGCCGGCGGTGGCGGCAAAGGCATGCGCGCACTCATAGGCCCTGACGGGCTCGATGAGAACATCGGATCCGCCATGCGCGAGGCTAAAAACGCGTTCGGCAGTGCCGGTCTCATCGTTGAGAAGCTGCTGCAGCGCGGCCGCCACATCGAGGTGCAGATCGCCGGTGACGGGGCCGGGAATATCATTCACTTGTTCGAGCGCGAATGCACGTTGCAACGGCGGCATCAGAAGCTGATTGAGGAAGCGCCGGCGATCAACCTTCCAGCAGCGATGCGCGATAGGATTCTCGCCGACGCGTTGCGGCTCGGCCGCCAGCTTGGCTATCGCGGCGTGGGTACGGTCGAATTCATCGTGAGCGGCGACAAGTATTACTTCCTTGAGGTCAATCCGCGTCTGCAGGTCGAGCATCCCGTTACTGAGGAGGTTACGGGGCTTGATATCGTGGAGCTGATGTTGCGCATCGCAAGCGGCGAGGGTTTGCTGGTTACGCAGCAGGACATCGTGTGCAGAGGACACGCTGTCGAGGCGCGCATCTGCGCGGAGGACCCGGCGGACAATTTTCTCCCCTCGACGGGCAGGCTTTCGTATGTGCGCTTCCCGAGTTGCGGCCTACGCGTCGAGAGCGGCGTCGAAACAGGATCGGTGGTCACGCCGTACTACGACTCGATGCTCGCGAAACTGATTGCGCGCGACAAAACGCGCGACGCGGCGCTCGATCTGCTCGACGCCGCGCTTGGTGAGACGGCGATCTTCGGCGTCACCACAAACCAGGACTTTCTCCGGCGATTGATTGCCTTGCCGGAGACCCGCAAGGCGGATTTTTACACCCGGTTAATCGACGACCGTCTCGGCGAGTTGATTGGCGCCACGGCGGCGCCGTCCACCGAGGCGTTCGCATTGGCGGCGTGCCATTGGCTGATGGCCAAGCGCGAGGCAGCCTCCGGCAACCTGTGGCGCTGGCGTGCGATGACCGGCTGGCACATGGGGAGTGGCGACGAGGGTCTTTCGCCGATCCCGATCCTGCACCTCGAGGCGCAGGGGGCGACCGCGAAGATCCGCTTCTCGCCGCAGCGCGCGGACAGCACGATGCTGATCGCCGTGAACGAGCAGCTTGTCACCGTCGGCCTCGAGAGGCTTGGCGGTGAAGATTACCTCGCGATCCTCAGTGGGCGGGAGGAAACGGTACGGCTTCAACAGGACGGTGAGAAGCTCTACGTTCACGGGTGCTGGGGAACGCATGCATTTCGGGCGATTCCCTACCTTACCTACATGAGTGCCGCCGCCGAGAGGAGCGGCGAACTACGTGCCCCGATGATGGGCATGATCACCAGGGTCAACGTTGCGGCTGGCGATGCCGTCAAGGCGGGCGACGTCGTAGCGGTGATGGAATCGATGAAGATGGAGCTGCGCATCGCCAGCAAGATGGATGGGCTTGTGGCGACGGTGAATTGCAAGACAGGCGATATGGTCGAGCGCAATGCGGTCGTGGCCGTCGTCGAACAGGGCCGATAGCGGGAGGGAAGGAAGCATGCGATTGGGCAGCGTCAACTACGAAGTTCGAGGCCGCGTCGCGATCTTGACGCTCGATGAGCCGCGAAAGCTCAACGCGCTGACCGCCGGCATTCGCGAAGGTATTCTCTCTGGCCTGAAGAAAGCGGACGAGGACGAGGTGGTGCGCGTGGCGGTGATCACCGGCAGCAGCGAGAAGGCTTTCTGTGCCGGCGCCGACATCACAGAGATGACCTTCGATCCCGAGAAGGCGCGCGCCTTCCTGATCCAGGCGCTGGACGTGTTGCAGGCACCCGAGCGCGCCCGCAAACCCGTGGTCGCGGCGGTCAACGGCATCGCCTTTGGGGGAGGCTTCGAGCTCGCCATCGCGTCCGATTTCATCATCGCCTCGGAGCGCGCGCGCTTCGCGGTTCCGGAAATCAAGCTCGGCCTACTCCCGGGCTTCGCGATCGTGCGGCTGCCGGATATCGTCGGCCGGGCCAAGGCCAAGGAATTGAGCATCCTCGGCGATCCGATTTCGGCCGACGAAGCGTTTCGACTTGGTCTTGTGCTTCGGGTCGTGCCGCATGACCAGCTTCTCTCTGAGACGCTATCCTTCGCGGACCGCATCGCCGCGCGGCCTCGGTTCGCAGTGCAACTGGGCAAATCGTTCTACAACCGCGGCCTCGGCGGCGACGAGATGCGGTATGCCATCGATAGCTTCCCGATCCTTTTTACGCATGACGACGCGCGGGAGGGCGTCGCGGCGTTTCGGGAAAAGCGGGAGCCCAAATTCCGCTGAGCAGCTCGGGGCTTTGTTGCCGGCGTTTCTAACACCCGTTAGGTTTGAGCAGGTAATCGAATAATGAAGCGCTGCCCCGGGCGCTCGCGGGCAGTATCGAGATCGGGAGGAATTTCGCGGTGGCGGTTGAAGACGCCGAGCCGGTTCTGGAGTGCCGCAATATCGAGAGACGTTTCGGCGGCGTCGTTGCTCTTAATGGCATCGATGTGCACATCACTCGCGGCGAGATCTTCGGTCTCGTCGGGCCGAATGGCTGTGGGAAAACCACGTTGGTCAACGCGGTTACCGGCTTCTATCCTCCGCAGAGCGGACAGATCCTTTTCGAAGGGCACGATATCACCGGTCTCGCACCGCATAGGATCGCTGCCCTTGGCATCGCGCGCACCTTTCAGAATCTAGCGCTCTTCAACGGCTTGAGCGTGCTCGACAACATTCTGCTTGGGCGGCACATCCACATGCGGCCGAGCGTTGCGCGCACCGCGCTCTATTGGTGGCTCGCCCGAGCCGAGGAAACGGCCAACCGTGCGATCGTCGAAGACGTCATCGACTTCCTGCAGCTTGAAGCCGTGCGTGATGAGCTTGTCGACGGCATCCCAATCGGGCTGAAAAAACGTGTCGAGCTCGCGCGCTCGCTTGCTGCCGATCCGCGCTTCCTCATTCTCGACGAGCCGATGGCGGGAATGAATCAGGAAGAAAAGGAGTACATGGCGCGCTTTATTCTCGACACTCGGGATGAGCGATCGATGACGATCCTGCTCATCGAACACCACATGGATGTCGTCACCGGCATCTGTGACCGCATGCTCGCGCTCAACTATGGTGCGATGATCGGCAGCGGCAAGCCGGGGGACGTCGTGGCGGATCCGCGCGTCATCGCGGCCTACATCGGAGGTGCGCATGCGTCGCACTGACGATACCCGGGCCTGGAATTTCGAAGCGGAGACGACGCTGGTGCGCGTCCTGGCGCGCAATGCGGAGTTCTATCCCGATCGCGTTGCCATGCGCGAGAAGGCGAAAGGGATCTGGCAGGAAACCACGTGGGTTCAGTTGCTCGACAGCGTGCTTTCGGTCGCGGCTGGTCTGGAAGACACCGGCTTCCGGTCCGGAGACACGATGCTGGTGCTCGGCGACAATCGGCCACGGCTTTACGCCGGCATGCTCGCGGCGGGAGCGCTCGACGGCTACGCGATGCCGGCATATCCGGACGCGACGCTCGATGAGATCCGCCACTTCGTGGAAGAGGCCGACGTTCGTTTCGCGCTTGCCGAGGATCAGGAGCAGGTCGACAAAGTGCTCGAGCTGCGGGCGCGGGGCGCGAAGATCGAGCATATCGTCTACGACGACGGCCGCGGTCTTCGCCCTTATCTCCAGCCCGGCCTGATTGCGTGGGAGGCACTCGAGGCAAAGGGTGCCGAGCGGCTCGCGAAGGACCCCTCATTGCGCGCCGCGCTGATCGAGCGGGCGCGGCCGGAAGGGCCGGCCGTCTTCGTTCATTCGTCAGGCAGCACCGGCAAGCCTAAGGGAGTCGTACTGTCGCACCGCAATTTCCTTGTGGGCGTCGCTAATGCTTATCGCGCGAAGGCGTTCGATTTCGGCGAGATCATCCTCGCGTATCTACCAATGGCGTGGGTCGGCGACTTTGCGATCACGATCGGTGCCGGGATTCCCTTGCATTTCACGATCAACATTCCGGAACGCCAGGAAACGGTGCTGCAAAACCTGCGCGAGATCGCGCCCACGTGCTATCTGGCTGCGCCGCGCAGCTGGGACATTCTGCTCACGACAATTCAGGTCCGGATGGAAGATTCATCCTGGCTCAAGCGCAAGGCCTACACTTACTTTATGGCGGCGGCGATCACAGCGGAGAAACGCAAGCTCGAAGGTGGGAAGCCGACGATGCGCGAGCGGATTCTCGACCCGATCGGCGAGTGGCTCGTCAAGGCGCCAATCAAGGATCAGTTCGGTTTGACGCGGCTCCGGGGCGCTTTCACGGGCGGCGAAGCCATGGGCGAGGAAACCTTCGTCTTCTATCGCGCGCTCGGCATCAAGCTCCGCCAGCTCTACGGCCAGACGGAAACCAGCGCCTATAATGCCATGCAGAGCGCCGATGAGGTGCAACTGCACACCGTAGGCCGCGCGCTCCCCGGCGTTGAGATTAAGATCAGCGAAGCCGGTGAAATTCTGGTCCGCTCCGGCAGCGTGTTCTCCGGCTACTTCCGCAAGCCTCAGGCAACCAGCGAGGCACTGTGCGACGGCTGGCTGCATACGGGCGACGCCGGCTACCTCGAACCAGACGGACATCTCGTCGTGCTCGGCCGCGTATCCGAGGTCGTGCACACCATCAAGGGCGAGCGCTACATTCCGAACTACATCGAGAACCGGTTGAAGTTCAGTCCCTACATCAAGGATGCGGCCGTCCTCGGGCGCGACCGGGACAGGCTCTCCGCGATCATCTGCATCGAGCGGGAAGCCGTCGGATTGTGGGCCGAGCAACGCGGCATCCCCTACATGTCGTACGCGGACCTCGCGCAGAACACGCGGGTTGGCGAACTCGTTGCCGAGGCGGTCAGGCATGTCAACCGCACCTTGCCGGAGGGCTTGCGGCTGCATGAGTTCGTTTGTCTGCACAAAGAATTCGATCCCGATGACGGCGAGATCACGCGCACACGCAAGATCCGCCGGAGCGTCGTTGAGCAGCACTACAAACCAATCATAGATGCGATTTATGGCCGTCAGAAACAGGTGATGATGCAGGCGAAGATCACCTACGAGTTGGGCGAAACAGGCGTAATCGAGCGCATGCTGGCGGTGCAGGAGGCGTAGTCGTGGATATCGTGCTCCTGCTTGAATCTGCCGTCAACGGCGCTCTGGTCGGGCTGATGTACGCACTCGTCGCGATCGGTATCGTGCTGATCTACAAGTCCTCGTCCGTGCCGAATCTGGCGCAGGGCGCGATGGTGATGCTCGGCGCCTACGTCGTGCTTGCATTCGCAAGCGCGGGCGTCCCGCTCTGGGCCGCCATTCCTCTCGGCATTGTTCTGATGTTCGGCATCGGCATCGCGATCGAGCGCTTTGCGCTGCGCCGGCTCGCCGGCCGGCCCATCATCATGATCCTGATGATGACGCTCGGCCTCGACATCTTTCTTCGTGCAGGCACATTGACGATCTGGGGCGGCACCGCGCGGCCGGTTCAGCTCGGCATTGACGACTCGCCACTTTTTATCGGGCCGCTGTTGATCAACCGTACTTATGTGGTGGGAGCCGCCATTGCGGTCGCGATGTTTGGCTTCTTCGTTCTGTTCTTTCGCACGCGGGTCGGGACCGTGCTGCGTGCGATCTCGGATGATTACACGGCTGCATGGTCCGTCGGCATCTCGGTCGAGCGCGGGATTGCGCTCTCCTGGGCGATGGCTGCCGTGGTCGCCGCGATAGCCGGCGTGCTCTGGGGCTCTGTACAGGGTGTCGATCAGTCGCTCGCGCTTCTACTGCTCAAGTGCATCACCGTTGCGGTGCTTGGCGGCCTCGACAGCATCGGTGGCGCACTGATCGCCGGCATCATGCTCGGCGTGATCGAAAACGTCGCGTCGGCATATCTCGATCCGATCGTCGGCGGTGCCAGCCGCGAGTTGGTCGATGCCGCGATACTGATTCTCACCATCATGGTGCGCCCGCACGGCCTGTTCGGTCGCCACGACATTGAGAGGGTGTGATGCTATTCCGCCAGGCCGGAATATTTCACACCAACTACGACGCCGACCGTACGCTGTTTCCGATTCCGGCCGACCGGATCATGATCGGCGGCCTGCTGGCGCTTGCGATCCTGGCGCCGCTCTATCTCAACTCACTCTATCTCGGCAGTTTCATCCTGCCTTGGTTGGTGTGGACCTCAGCGACGTTGGGGCTCAACCTTATCGTCGGCTGGACCGGACAATTCCACCTGGGCTACGCGGCCGTCATGGGCATCGGGGCCTACGCGACCGTGCACGCGACACGCTTTGGAGTGCCCTGGGAGATCGCCGTCGTGCTCGGCGGGCTCACCGCGGCGGTCATCGGTCTCGTGTTCGCGTTTGCCTCGCTGCGCGTCAAAGGCCTCTATCTCGCGCTCAGCACGCTCGCCTTGCAGTTTGTCATGGATTGGACGATTTCGCACGTGCCGGCGATCAGCGGCGGTACGCAAGCGACGTTGCAGGCGCCGGACATCAGGCTCCTCGGCTTGCCGGTACGGTCGGAGGCCGGACTTTATTACATTGCGCTCGCCTGGTGCGTGCTTGTAACTCTGTTTATGCTCAATCTACGCCGCACGGCGCTTGGCCGTGCTCTCGTAGCCGTCCGCGAAAAGGACTATGCGGCCGCGGTGATCGGGGTGAACAGCTTCTATTTCAAGCTTGTCGCTTTCGCGACGTCATCGTTCATCGGTGGTGTTTCGGGCGCGATCCTGATCGGCACGTTCTATCATGCGGTCACGCCGGAACAGTTTTCCGTCGATGTTTCGATCCAGGCGCTCGCGATGGTCATCGTCGGTGGACTGGCCTCGATCATCGGCAGCTATTTCGGTGCCGGATTCATTCTACTGATGCCCGGGATCATGAATTCCTTCATCTCTTGGCTCGCCACAAAGTTCGGCTTCTCGCTCGGCATCGAGACGCTGGCGCACCTTCCGCGCGCGCTCTACGGCGCATTGATCATCGCCTTTCTGCTGGTCGAGCCGCTCGGCCTCGGCAAGATTTACGGCAACATCCGCGATTACCTGCTGGTCTGGCCTTTCGGCTATGCGAAGAAGTAGCGCGATGGACCAGGCCATCCTCACCCTCAACAACGTCGAAGTCGTCTACGACTACGTGTCGCTCGCGATCAAAGGCATCTCGCTCACAGTGCCCGAGCACGGCATCGTCGCGCTGCTGGGCGCGAACGGGGCCGGCAAGAGCACGACGCTGAAGTCGATCAGCGGATTGCTGATGCCGGAGCGCGGCGAAGTGCGGCGCGGGGACATCACCTTCCTGGGGAGCGATGTCCGCGCCTTGGCGCCGCAGGAGCGCGTGCGGCTCGGGATTGCGCATGTGCTGGAGGGCCGGCGCGTATTCGAGCACCTGACCCCCGACGAGAATCTCGTAGCAGCGTCTGCAATCCGCAGCCGCCACGACTTCGCGCGCAACAAAGAACGGGTCTACGGCTACTTCCCGCGTCTCTACGAGCGTCGCTTGTCGGAGGCGGGCTACCTATCTGGCGGCGAGCAGCAGATGCTGGCGATCGGGCGCGCCCTCATGACGCAGCCCAAGCTTCTCTTGCTGGATGAGCCGAGCCTCGGCCTCGCGCCGTTCCTCGTCGCGGAGATCTTCGAGATCATCCGCAACATCAACAAAGAAGAAGGGCTGTCGGTGCTGCTCGTCGAGCAGAACGCTGTCGCCGCGCTCGAAATCGTCTCGCACGGCTATCTGATCGAGAGCGGCCGCATCGTGATGCACGACACTGCGCAGGCGCTAAAGAAAAACCCTGACATCCAGGAGTTCTATCTCGGCGGGAGCAAAGCCCGTAACTTCCACGACATCAAGCACTACCGGCGCCGCAAGCGTTGGCTGAGCTGACCGAAGTTTGAAATCCGCAATGCAACACCAAGGGAGGAAAGGATGAAACTCAGACTAACAACATGGCTCGCCGGCGCGGCGGTGGTACTCGCCGGCATGCTGCCGGCCGCAGCCCAGGAACCTATCAAGTTCGCGCTCTGCTACGATATCAGCAAGGCGTATTCGTTCGTCACGCCGCAGGTCGCGCAAGCTGCGCGTGACTATGCTGAACTGCTCAACCAAAAGGGCGGCATCAGCGGGCATCCC
Source organism: uncultured Alphaproteobacteria bacterium (assembly GCA_963826945.1). Classification (GTDB taxonomy): domain Bacteria; phylum Pseudomonadota; class Alphaproteobacteria; order Rhizobiales; family Xanthobacteraceae; genus BOG-931. The sequence goes on from CAWGYY010000008.1 coordinate 407,048, forward strand.
ATCGAAGTCATCGTGCAGGATCACGGCAACGAGCCGCAGCGGGGTATCGAGTGCTACGAGAAGCTCAAGCGCGAGGGTGTGATGGTGTTCGATTTCTTGTCGACGCCGGTATCGCGCGCCGTGCTGCCACGCATTATGAAGGACGGCAACATCATGATGCAGTCACTCGCAGGTCGCGGCGACGCCGTCGATGGTGACGTCTTCAAGTGGGTGTTTCCGGTCGGACCGACCTACTGGGGCCAGGCGGCGAACGACGTCGCCTACATCAAGCAGAAGCAGGGCGGGAACCTGAAGGGCGTCAAGATCGCGTTCTTATATATCGACTACCCGTTCGGGCAGGAGCCGATCGGCATCCTTAAGACGCTGGCCGCCAAGGAAGGCTTCGATCTTCAGCTCTTCCCGTATCCGCTGCCCGGAAACGACCAGGCGTCCGCCTGGACGCAGATGCGCCGCTTCGATCCGGACTGGATCATCAGCTGGAGCCTCTCGAACATGCACGTGATTGCGTCGCGCGAGATGAAGCGCAACGGCATCCCGATGAGCAAGTACATCTCGGTCAACTGGCTGAACGAAGTCGACATCAAGAACATCGGCGCCGATGCCGCCAAGGGCCTCAAACGAGGCACGAACGTTGCCGGCGGCCAGGATCATCCGCTGATCCAGGAAATCATCACGAAGCTCTACGACAAGGGCAAAGGCGCGGGCGATCGCAAGCACCTGGAGGATGTCTACTACAACACCGGCCTTGCGATCTACTCGATCGCCTTCGAGGGCGCTCGGCTCGCGGTCGAGAAGGGCGGCTGGCCGCTCACGCCCGAGAAACTCAAGGCCGGCCTTGAGTTGATGAAAGACTTCAGCGCCAACGGCCTGATGGCGCCGCTGACCGTCACGGCCGCCGATCACGGCGGTGGCGGTAAGACCCGCATCGAGATGTGGGACGGCGCCAAGTGGGTGCCGGAGACGGACTGGATCGCCGGCTTCTCCGAAGAGGTGTGGAAAGTCGTGAAGGAAAGTTCCGCCGAATATGCCAAGTCCGAGGCGGCGAAGTAGTTGACCCTAGGGCATAGAAGCCGGGACCGCGACGCGTTTGCGGTCCCGGCTTTCAGGCGCAAAGTCAGGACGACGCAAATGACGAGATTTGACGGCAAGTCCGCCATCATTACGGGCGGTGCGGGCGGCATTGGTTCGGCGACATGCCGCCGCTTCGCCGCCGAGGGCGCGCGGGTCGCCGTGTTCGATCGAGACGTGGCCGGCGCGCAGAAAGTCGCAAGGGAAATCGAGGCCGCCGGCGGCAAGGCGCAGGCCTTCGCATGCGATATCTCGGACCGTCAGAGTGTCGATGCTGCCGTCGCGGCGAGTGAATCCGCGCTCGGGCCGGTCGCGATCCTGGTCAACAATGCGGGCTTCGATATTTTTAAGCCCTTCCTCAAGACCGAGCCGAGCGAGTGGGAACGCCTGATCGCGATCAATCTCCGGGGACCATTGCACATGCATCACGCCGTGCTGCCGGGGATGGTCGAGAGAAAATACGGCCGCGTGGTCAATGTTGCGTCCGACGCGGCGCGTGTCGGGTCGACGGGCGAGGCTGTCTATGCGGCCTGCAAGTCAGCGATGCTTGGCTTCTCAAAGACGCTCGCGCGCGAGCACGCGCGTCACGGCATCACATTGAACGTCGTTTGCCCCGGCCCGACCAACACCAACCTTCTCGCGGATTTTCTCAAGGGCGCGGACAATGCCGACAAGCTGATGGAGGCGTTCCGGCGATCCATCCCGCTTGGCCGAATCGGTGCGCCTGACGATTTGCCGGGCACCATTGCGTTCTTCGCTAGCGATGACGCCGCGTATGTGACTGGCCAGGTGATCAGCGTCTCGGGCGGGCTGTCCATGGCAGGCTGAGTCACGCGCCGTGCAGAGCCCTTCGGCGAAGTGCAGCCTCGGCGTAGCGCAGAAAGAGTGGTGTGGGAAGCTGCAGCGATTTGAATTGCTCGCGCGGGGCGCTCTTTTACGTCTTTCCCGCCAACGATGCCTCACGCAGGTCCCGTATTTCTTTCACGGTCGTTTTGATTTTCGCGTACCAGCTTCTTGGGAATGGCTTTCGAGTATTTTTCAACCCGCATCGGATTGATATCGGCGTGCTACCCTCGGTGTTCTCGAACTCCGCGAACCTGTGCAGGGCGAATGTTCGCTCTGCCATCGGCTTGATGACGATGAAAATGTCATCTAGCTTTCTGTCGTCGCTTGAATAGAAGCGGCAGTTCGCTCCTCGGTACTCGTTACCAAATCGTTCGCTCTCGCCAACTTGAGCTTCGGCGGACGTATCTCCGTCTCTCTACCTCGGTGATCCCATCGCGATCGCGCAGGGTTGACGAACCTTCCGCCCCTTAATCGTCTTGCGAGGGTTGCACCCACGATGCGGACCGGCCGTGCCCGTGTAGGTAGTGGGTTTTGGGCTTGATTACTGTCCGTATTGTAACCACTTTACGGACAGTGAGGACCAAGCCAAGGTTGAATTCACATGGCAAAATCCGCCCGGCAAGCCCACCCCCTCAACCATCGTAAACCGGACAGTTCCTCGCAGAGCCCCGAATTCCGAACGTCCGGCCCAGGGAATATCTGACCGAAAAGGAGATCGAGCGGCTCCAAGATACTGCCCGCAAGCGGTCCCGCTATGGGCACCGTGATGCCACCATGATCCTGGTCGCATACCGCCATGGGCTGCGCGCCTCGGAAGTGTGCGGGCTGCGGTGGGATCAGATTGACCTCAATAGCGGCCGTCTGCATGTCCGCAGAGCCAAGGGCGGGATCGATAACGTTCATCCGCTAAGCGGCAAGGAAATCCGAGCGCTGCGTCAGTTACGCCGCGAGAATATGGAATCTCGATACGTTTTTATCACCGAGCGCGGTGGTCCTGCCACGACTGCGGGTTTCCTGAAAACGATCGCCCGGACTGGAGAAGCCGCAAAGCTCCCGTTCCCAATTCATCCCCATATGCTTCGGCACTCGACCGGCTACAAGCTCGCCAACGATGGGCATGATACCCGAGCCCTCCAGCACTACATGGGTCACAAGAACATCATGCACACGGTTCGATACACCGAAATGGCGCCTGATCGGTTCAAGAATTTTTGGAAGGACTGAGCTGGGTAAACCGTTTTGTCTAGTAGTCCGCCCGAGCGGGCGGGATCCGGTTCTTGTGAGGAGTAATTATAGTGGATGCGCTCGGGTACCGTAAGAAGATCGGCATTGTCGTGCCGTCGACCAATACGATCGTGGGCCCGGAATGCGAGGATCTCCGCCCTCTAGGCGTGACCAACCACGTCGCGCGAGCGGGTCGCTCTGCTGACCGAGCTCCATCGTCGCCCCCAAACTGGAATCTGCCAACAACAAGCCGCCAAAAAACAACTGGCGACGGCGCCGCCGGCGACCTCAGCATTATACGGCCAGCTGCCGCTGCACCGCCCAGGTGGATCGAGCAGGTCGAGCAGCATCGCGCTGCCCAGCTTCGCGCGCGCGTGACCGCAGCGAAGATGGTCAACGCTGAGGCAACTGCGGTGCCGCTAGTCTCCCACCGCCTTCATAAGCTGCCGGGCACGAATGATCTCCAATCGACGCCGCATTAATGCACCCGCCCGCGCAGTATCGGCGGTCGCAATGCTGTCGATGATTTGCTTGTTCCAGCTAACCACGCGCTTGACAATGGTCGCGGAGATCCGCTGCGCATAAATAGGCTCAAGGACGGAACGCAGCGCCTTGAACTGCGCGGCAAGCGCGCGATTGTGAGCAGCCTCTATGAGCGCTTCATGGAAGCGCATGGCTTTTTCGGTGAATCGTACGCTTGATGTCTTATAGGTCTGCAGTTCTTCATTGATGCTGCGCAACGTGGCCAGGTCAGCCGTGGTCGCCCGTTTTGCCGCAAGTTCGGCCGCCATGACTTCAATCGCGATTTGCGCATCAAACATTTCCTCAATGCTGATGCCGATCAGCTTCAATTGAACCGCCGAAGCGCTCGTGAAGCGATTGGGATCGCCCGACGCGATGCGGGCACCGCCGCGGGCGCCTACTTTAACGTCGATAATGCCCAACGCCTGCAGGGTTCGGAACGCATCGCGCACCGGGACGCGGCTTAAGCCGAGCTTCTGCGCCAGTTGAACCTCGGAGCCAAGATAGTCGCCCGGCTTTAACTCGCCGCGGAAGAGGGCGGTCCAAACCTGGTCGACAATCCGAGCGGACGCGGATTCCGTCCGCACGGTCTGCCAACCGACCCAGTGCGGTTCTTGTTTCTTCTGTTTAACGGCCATGGTTCAGGGGACGTCGCCGTGCGGCAAGGGCTGCTTCAGCAAGTCGCGGACCTGATTCATTATCGCACTCTGGTCGTAACTGCGCATGAGATTGATCCGGTTTCGATTGGGGTCGCCGGCGTGCCAGTATTCGTAGATATCCTGGCGCATGCCGTACGAGGATGCGGCGAGGTCATGGGCGAGGCGGAACAGGCGCGACTTGTACTCGACATCGACGTCTTTGCCGCGCATGTAGCGATCGAGATATTTGCGCAGCTTCGGGTTGGCGAGGTCGCGTTCACTCGGTTGCATAATGATGCCCGAGCCGCAGATCTCGCGCATCAGTCCGACCATGCGTCCGGAAGTCTGCGTAAACCAGATGTGCAGGACGGGCGCGGGTCCAAGGCTCCATTGTCCGCTCGGCGAAGGGCTTGCCTCGTGCTCGACGCCCTCCATCGCGTGTCGCCACAGTTCGCAATAGGTCACCATCTCGCCGAGCTTGGTCGCAACCTCGCGATACTCGATGACCCCGATCGCCCGCGCCACCATGGTGGCGACCGCGGTCATCAGGCGCATGCGAAAGTGCACGCGGCAGAGATTCGCCCAGCCGAGGAAGTTGAAATTGACGCTGCCGCCGGCGGCGCCGAGCATCTTCACCATTGGGGTCGGGTCGTAGAGCATGAACAGCCGAGCCCACGGTATCAGCACGCGATCGAAGAACAGCATGCAGTCCTGCTCGTCGAACATCTGCAGCGGGTGGCCCCAGCTGGCGAACCAGCGCGAGACCGGCTCGCGGGCGAGGATCGTCAGCCCAGGCGAATTGATCGGGATCGCAAATGCCAGCACGCAGTTGGGGTCGTTGCGATTGGCGAACGTGGCCGAGAGTGAAACGTAGCATTCTTGGCTGTGCACCGCGGCGGTCGAGAGCTGCTTGCCGCCGGCGACGATGACGCCCTCGTTTGTTTCCTCGACCACGTGCAATGAGACCTGCGCATCCTCGCGCACTTCGCGACGCACATTCTGTGGTTGCTCGCTGCGATCGACCTGCGGATCGCCCAACGCGTGGGTGAGAAACAGGTCATTACGCAGGCAGTGCTTGTAGTAGTTCTCCAGATTCTCGCCGAAATCGCACCCGTCACGATGGGCATGATGAATTTCGTGAATCTGGCGCAGGCGAGCTTCTCGATGCTCGGCGGTTACGTGATGGTCGCCGTCACGCAGACATTCGGCATTCCGTTCCTCCTAAGCCTGCCGATCGCCTTCGTCGTGGTCGGAATCGTATCGCTGGCGATCGAGCGACTTGTGTTCCGGCACTTCTATGGCACCGACGATTTGACCCAGGTGCTGCTGACGATCGGCGTGGTCTTTATGTCGATCGCGATCGTCACGTATTTCTGGGGTGGCACGTATCGACAGTTCCGCGTGCCAACCTGGCTGAGTGGCCAGGAGGAAGTGCTTGGGTTCACGCTCGAGCGGTACCGTGTGTTTCTGGTGGTGGTAGGCGGCGCGTTGGCGATCGCCCCTGGTGTTTGGACTTGAACGGACCAGATTCGGGGCGATCGTACGCGCCTGCGTGGACAATGGCCGCGTCGCACGCGCATGCGGCCTCAATACCGATCTCGTATTCGCGGTTACGTTCGCGATCGGCGGCGGCCTCGCCGGCCTCGCCGGCGCTCTTTCGGCGAACCTTCTGGGCATCGATCCGAACTTCCCACTGCGCTACCTCGTCTATTTGCTGATTGTGGTGTCGGTCGGCGGCATGGGTACGATCAGTGGAACACTTATTGCCGGCCTGATGCTTGGCGTCGCAGACGTGGCCGTCAAATACTATACGCCGCAGCTCGGCGGGTTTGTGATCTACGTGATTACCGTCGCCGCCATGTTGTGGCGGCCGCGCGGGCTAATGGGGCGTCGAGCATGAGTTCGCTCAGCGAGCCGTCGGTGCAGGCACGAACGTCCGGACAGCGATATTTTGCGTCCGTCGCACGCTGGGGGTCGGGTGAGATCATTTTCTGGACGGCCCTTCTGGCGGTGTTCTTCATTCCCGGCGCCAACTTTCCGCTCTACGGTCAGATCGTGATCTGGGGCCTGTTCGCCATGTCGCTCGACCTGCTGCTCGGCTATCGCGGCATTCCGTCGTTGGGGCATGCGGCCTTCTTCGGCATCGGGGCCTACACGGCCGGCTACCTTGGTAAATGTGGATGGGGCCGAACCAATCAGCGGGTTGTTACTGGCCGCGCTTACAGCGGGACTCGTCGGCTGGCTTACCGGCCGCGTCATTCACCGGGTGAGCGGCATCGCGCTTTTGATGGTCACGCTCGGGCTCAATCTTATCCTGTATGACATCGTGCACCGTCAGAGTGATTTTACCGACGGCGACGATGGGTTGCAGGGCATCGTCATCGCTCCAGTGCTTGGCTTGTACCGTTTCGATATCTACGGTCGTACCGCTTATCTGTATGGGCTTGCCTCAGCATTCGCGCTTTTTCTGGTCGCGCAGGCGCTGGTCAAATCGCCATTCGGCCTTGCGCTCCTCGGCGCACCTGAGAACCCTCGGCGGATGATCACGCTCGGCACGCCGATCGACCGCGACGTGTCGACCGTATTCGCAATTGCTGCCGCGATGGCAGGCGCGGCTGGCGCCCTACTCACGCAGACCACGCAGTTCGTGTCGCCGGCGACTTTGTCGTTTCAACGATCGGCCGACGTGCTCGTGATCCTGATCATTGGCGGCACCGGCCGGCTCTATGGCGGGTTCATCGGCGCGATCGTCTTTCTGCTGCTGCGCGACTGGCTTGCCGAGATCAGCCCGGTCTATTGGTATTTCTGGATCGGGCTCTTGCTGATCATTGTCGTCGCGTTCTTTCGGAGGGGGATCGTGCCGTCAGCCGAGACGCTGGTGCAGCGCCTGCGTGGGGAATGACGGATAGGGCTTCGGCGCAACCCGTGCTTGAGACCCGCGACCTACATATGGCGTTCGGCGGTCTCATCGTCTTTGAGAAGTTGAACTTCGCGCTGCGACGCGGCGAGCGCCACGCGATCATCGGTCCGAATGGCGCCGGCAAGACAACCTTTGTAAGTGTGGTCACTGGACTGCTGCAGCCGACCGCTGGGGAGGTGTTGTTTAATGGTGCGGAGATCACACGCGCCTCGCCACAGCAGCGGGTCAAGGCCGGCATCGCGCGCACGTTTCAGATCAATTCCCTGTTTAAAGCGCTCAATCCGCTCGCATCAATCGTCATTGCCCTTGCCGAGCGCGAAGGCAGGGGCGGCGTCTCGCTGCGTTCGGTTGCGAAGCAGCCGGCGTTGATCGACGAGGCGAGTGCCCTGCTCGCGAAATTCGGTCTGGCCGACGACGCGCTCAAGGTCACCGAAACGCTGCCGTACGGCAAGCAGCGCTTGCTCGAGGTTGCATTGGCGCTGGCGCTGCGGCCGCAATTGCTGCTGCTCGACGAGCCGGCGGCGGGGCTGTCAACAGAGCAAGGACACCAGCTCTTTCGCCAATTGGCGGTGCTGACTGCGGACACCACGGTCCTGTTCATTGAACATGACATGAACCTCGTGTTCCACTATGCGGATCGAGTGTCGGTGTTCGCAGCTGGCGCGCTCGTAGTGCAGGACACCCCCGATCACGTACGCAACCACCCGCGTGTGCGCGAGGTTTATCTTGGGGTCTGAGGCGCCGGCGCTTGCGGTCAAAGGGTTGTTGGCCGGGTACGGACAGGCGCGCGTGCTGCACGGCGTTGAATTTCAGCTCGCGCGCGGCGAAATGATAGTCATTATCGGCCGCAACGGGGTCGGCAAGACCACCCTGATCGAGACGCTGTGCGGGTTGACCACGCTGCAAGGCGGGGAGATTTCGCTGCACGGCAAACGGGTCGATGCGCTGCCGGCCTATCGCCGCAGCCGCGTCGGTCTTGGCTGGGTGCCGCAGCAGCGTGAGGTATTCGGCGCGCTGACGGTTGAAGAGAACCTCACCGTCGTGGCGCGTCCGGGAGTTTGGACGATCGAGCGGATCTATGAGCTATTTCCGCGCCTCGGTGCTCGGCGCCGCAATTCCGGCACCCACCTCTCCGGCGGCGAACAACAGATGCTCGCCATTGCGCGCGCTCTCGCGACCAACCCGTCGGTGCTGCTGCTTGACGAGCCGGTGGAAGGATTAGCACCGCTGGTCGTGCAGGAAGTGGTGGCGGCGATCGCGCGGATGCGCTCGGCGGACGACCTTGCCATCCTGATGGTGGAGCAGAAGTTCGAGATCGCGCTCGCCAATTCTGACCGCTGCCTGGTGATGGATCGCGGCGAGATCGTGCACCGCTGCGCTAGCAAGGACTTGCTGTACGACAACGCGACACTGAACAGATTGATCGGAGTAGCGGAATGACACACCGATTGTCGCTGCGGCAGCAGACGTCGCGACGAGCTCGTTAGCGTGCATTCGATCGCGCCCCGCCCCTTTGCGTCGGACATGGACTAAACAATGGCGTAACTGAACCCGTCGATGCGCACTGCCTGATAGGCTGTGCTCTCCGAGGGCGCGCGACGTTTCAATGGTCTACCGTGACTTCTGGTAATGGCCCGAAACCGAAGTGCCGGGACGTGTACATTTTGTCCGCTGTCGGGAAAAACGGACATGACTCGGACATCGCCAAAGGACCGAGTTTGACCCGAAGCTGACCTCGCCTTATCCACAACGAGTCCTGTTAGCCGTCGATCAGCGGGTCCGGCTTGGCCCAACGTTGAAGCGCCTCACCATCCGAAATGACGATCTCTTTGCCGCTACCCGTGACACCGTGAGCCGACAGACCGGCCAGATTTCGCGACAAATTCTCGGGGGTCATGCCGAGGAGCGACGATAACGTCCGCTTTTCGTGGGCAAGAATGATGCGGCCGCGGCCGCCCTGGCGGCGATCTTCCTCCAATATCCAGTTCGCAAGCCGCTCAATCCCGGTGCGTAACTTCTGGTCTTTCAGAATACGAACGACACTGCGGTAACGCTCCGCCAGCTCGTTCACGATCGCGCGTGCAAATGCCGCGTCGCGCCCGAACACGTCTCGCACGGTTTCCGCCGGTATCATGAGGACGCGCGCTGGCGTTAGCGTACGTGCTGACTGCAAATGCACTTCGTCGCGAATGACCGCGGCAAGGATGAAGGTCGTCACCGGACGCAGGATATCGATCGTCGTTTCACGTTTGTCCCACGCGGTGAACTGTTCCACCGAACCCTCAACCAGAATGTGCAGGAAATCCGGCGTCTCGCCTTGTTGGATGAGCGTTATGTGCTCGGGAAGTTTCTGCAACAAGGCCGCATTGATCAACGTGTCGAAATGGTTGGCCGCCATTTCGCGGAACAACGGCAAGTCGCGGACCAAGTCCCGGTGAGAGCGGCGCATGTGATGTCCTCTTCGTCGTCGTTGCACCATGCACCGGCAAGGGAATGCTGAATTGATAATTATCAAGCCATATAATAAAATTAGTAATTATTGAAGCCAATAAAGTAAAATCGGGCGAAAAATACGGATGGATGAGTATCCGCAAAAGTATTTGATTAAGCTCAAAGCGTTGAATCGGTCGTTCGGCTTCTTCGGTGTGTGAACATTGAGGAGAGCCGGAGATGGCCAATGCAGTCGACACAACTGCCGCGACGACCGGCGGTCATTATCAGCTGGCTGGCAGCCCGGCCGCCGGGCTGACCATGGGGACGTGGGGCTTTTTCGTTGGTTTCGCGGCGGTCGCGCTGTACGGGCCGGCTGCGAAATATTTCCAGGAGCAAATGCAGCTCGGCGGTCTTGCGCTCGGCCTGCTGGTCGCGGCGCCGCAGCTGACCGGTTCGTTGCTGCGCATTCCATTCGGCGCGTGGGTCGATCGTGTCGGCGGCCGGCTGCCGATGCTCACTCTATTCGGGCTGTCGCTGGTCGGCATGTGGGGCTTGGTGTTCATTCTGCTCACGGTCAAGACGCTCACCGTCGCCGCCTATCCGATCGTCATCATGTTTGGATTCTTGAGCGGGTGCGGGGTCGCGTCATTTTCAGTCGGCATTCCGCAAGTGTCGTATTGGTACCCGCAGTCACGCCAAGGTACGGCGCTGGGCGCCTATGGCGGAATCGGCAATCTGGCGCCGGGCATCTTCACGTTGCTGCTGCCCTACGCCATCGTCGCCTGGGGACTGGCCGGCTCCTACTTCGCCTGGTTCACGTTCCTTCTGCTGGGGGCCGCGGTCTACGCTTGGTTTGCCCGGGACGCCTATTACTTTCAATTGCGCCAGCAAGGCTTCGACCCTCAGACCAGCAAAAAGATCGCCGGCGAGAAGGGCGAGGAACTCTTTCCAAACGAGCGCGTCTGGCAGGCCGTCATTTCCGCGGCGGAAGACCCGCGCACCTGGGGACTTGTTGCGCTGTACTTCGTGTCTTTCGGCGGGTTCCTGGCACTAACGGCCTGGTTTCCGATCTATTGGATCAATCTGCACCATATGGACGTGAAGTCTGCCGCGGTGCTCGGCGGGCTCGGCTTTTCTCTCGTCGCTGCGATCATTCGCGTGTTCGGGGGCATGGTCTCAGAGCGGATTGGAGGCGAGCGGACGGCGGCGCTCGCATTTTTGGCCGTCCTTATCGGCGCGCTGATCCTCACCTTCGTCGCTGACTTCTATCAAGCTCTCGCCGGCGAATTGCTGATCGCCCTCGGCATGGGGATCGGCAATGCGGCGGTGTTTAAGATGGTGCCGAAATATGTGCCAGAGGCGGTCGGAGGCGCGGCGGGTCTCGTCGGCGGACTCGGCGCGCTCGGCGGTTTCATCATTCCGCCGTTTCTCGGCGCCGTCGTCGATGCACTCGGAACACAAGGTTACGCCGGCGGCTTTTTCGCCTACGTCGTGCTCGCGTTGGTTGCGGTCGCCGTTTCCGCGTACTTCTGGCATCTCGATCGCAGCTCCAAATCGACCCACTGCGGTCAAGCCCGCGGTCCTTCAGGCACGATAGAGGTCGCGCCATGAGTCATTTTCTTGATCGCCTGACGTTCTTCAAACGAGCGGGTGAGCCGTTTTCAAACGGACACGGGATTACGACCCATGAGGACCGACGCTGGGAGGACGGCTATCGAAAGCGCTGGCAGCACGACAAGATCGTGCGCTCCACGCATGGCGCCAACTGCACCGGTTCGTGCTCATGGAAGATCTACGTCAAGGGTGGCATCGTCACCTGGGAGACGCAGCAGACCGACTATCCGCGAACGCGCCCTGAACTTCCGAACCACGAACCGCGCGGTTGTTCGCGCGGTGCGAGTTACTCCTGGTACCTCTATTCCGGCAACCGCGTAAAATATCCGCTGGTGCGTTCGCGCCTGCTCAAGCTGTGGCGGGAGGCGCGCGTCACGCGGACGCCCGTTGGCGCTTGGGCGTCCATCGTCGAAGATCCCAACAAACGCGCGGCCCATACCGCAAAGCGCGGCCTCGGCGGCTTCGTCCGCGCCACCTGGGACGAAGTGACCGAAATCATTGCCGCCGCCAACGCCTACACGATCAAGCGGCACGGTCCCGATCGGATCATCGGCTTCTCGCCGATTCCGGCAATGTCGATGGTCTCTTACGCGGCGGGCTCGCGCTATCTTTCGCTGATCGGCGGCGTCAGCATGTCATTCTACGATTGGTACTGTGACCTGCCGCCGTCCTCGCCACAGACCTGGGGCGAGCAGACCGACGTGCCCGAGAGCGCCGACTGGTACAATTCCGGCTTTCTCATTCTGTGGGGCTCCAACGTCCCGCAGACGCGCACGCCCGATGCGCACTTCTACACCGAGGCGCGTTACCGCGGCGCTAAAAGCGTCGTGGTCTGCCCGGACTATTCCGAGGCGTCGAAGTTCGCCGATCTCTGGATATCGGTAAAACAGGGTACCGACGCAGCTCTCGCGATGGCGATGGGCCACGTCATCCTGCGCGAATTTCATATCGACCGGCAGGCCAAATATTTCTCCGACTACGCGCGCCAGTATACGGATATGCCATTTCTGGTGCGGCTGGTGAAATCCCAGGGACGGCTCGTGCCCGAGCGGCTCGTGCGCGCCTCGGATTTCACCCAATCCCTCGGCGAGACCAACAATTCCGAGTGGAAGACCGTCACTTATGACGAGACGAGCGGCGAAATCGTCGTACCTCGCGGCTCGGCCGGGTTCCGCTGGGGCGAGAAAGGAAAGTGGAATCTCGAAGAAAAAGATTCCCAGGATCGCGACAGCAAGTTGCGGCTGTCGCTGGCCGATATAAAGGACGAGCTCGCCGACGTTGCGTTTCCGTACTTCGGCAATCGCGAGCACGATCATTTCGCCGGGACCGATCACCCGAGCGTGCTCGTGCGCAAGGTACCGGCGAAGCGCGTCGCGCTGCAGGACGGCGACGCGCTGGTTGCGACGGTGTTCGATCTTTTCGCCGCGAACTATGGCCTCGACCGCGGCTTCGGCGGCGAGCACGTCGCCAAGTCATATGACGACAACGTTCCTTATACGCCTGCCTGGGCGGAGAAGATCACGGGAGTGCCCCGCGATCAGATCATCACGGTGGCGCGCGAATTTGCACGCAACGCCGAGAAGACCAACGGCCGTTCCATGATCATCATCGGCGCGGCGATGAACCATTGGTATCACTGCGACATGAACTATCGCGGCGTCATCAACATGCTGGTGATGTGCGGATGTGTCGGGCAATCAGGCGGCGGGTGGTCGCATTATGTCGGGCAGGAGAAGCTGCGCCCGCAGTCGGGTTGGCTCCCGCTGGCGTTCGCGCTCGACTGGGCCCGCCCGCCTCGCCAACAGAACTCGACGTCATTCTTCTACGCGCACACCGATCAGTGGCGATACGAGACGCTCGGCATCGATGAAATCCTATCGCCAACAGCGCCGCCCGGCCAATGGGATGGCGCGATGATCGACTACAACGTTCGTGCCGAACGCATGGGCTGGCTGCCGTCCGCGCCGCAGCTCAGGCAGAACCCATTGTCGGTCGCAAAAAATGCGGCGGCCGCGGGCATGGACGCGAAGGACTACGTCGTCAACGGACTGAAATCCGGCGAGTTGCAGATGTCGTGCGAGGATCCGGATCACCCCGACAACTGGCCGCGCAACATGTTTGTCTGGCGGTCGAATCTGCTCGGCTCATCGGGCAAAGGCCATGAGTATTTTCTCAAGCACCTGCTCGGGACGACCCATGGCGTGCAGGGCAAGGATCTGGGTGAGACCGGCCGCAGGAAACCGAAGGAAGTCGCCTGGCACGACGAGGCGCCGCAGGGGAAGCTCGATCTGCTCGTAACGCTCGACTTCCGCATGTCCACGACGTGCGTTTACTCCGATATCGTTCTGCCGACCGCCACTTGGTACGAAAAGAATGATCTCAATACGTCGGATATGCATCCCTTCATCCACCCGCTCTCCGCCGCGGTCGATCCGCTCTGGGAGTGCAAAAGCGATTGGGAGATTTACAAGGCGATCGCCAAAAAGTTCTCCGAGATCGCGCCGGAAATCTTGGGAGTCGAGAAGGATGTCGTTCTCACCCCCATCCAGCACGACACCGCGAACGAACTCGCTCAAGCGATCGACGTCAAGGAATGGAATAAGGGCGAAGTGGAAGCGATTCCCGGCAGAACAATGCCTGCGGTCGCAGTGATTGAGCGCGACTACCCGAATATCTACAAGCGCTTCACGGCGCTCGGGCCGTTGATGTCGAAGCTTGGCAACGCGGTGAAGGGCATCGCCTGGAATACCGAACTCGAAGTCGATCTTCTCAAGCGTCTCAACGGCGCGGTCACGGCGGAAGGACCGACCAAGGCGCTGCCGAAGATCGACACCGACATCGATGCCACGGAGGTGATCCTCGCGCTCGCGCCGGAAACAAACGGCGAGGTCGCGGTCAAAGCCTGGGATGCGCTGTCGAAGACGACGGGCCGGGATCACACCCATCTCGCCATCCCGAAGGAAGATGAGAAAATCCGTTTTCGCGACGTCGTGGCGCAACCCCGTAAGATCATTTCGGCGCCGACCTGGTCGGGCCTGGAGTCCGAGAAGGTCTGCTACAACGCCGGCTACACCAACGTCCACGAATTGATCCCGTGGCGCACGCTCACCGGGCGCCAGCAGCTCTATCAGGACCATCTCTGGATGCGGGCGTTCGGCGAGGCGCTCTGCGTCTATCGGCCGCCGATCGATCTCAAGGCGATCAAGCCCGTGATCGACTCCAAGCCGAACGGCGAAAAGCAGATCGTCCTCAATTTCATCACGCCGCACCAGAAGTGGGGCATCCACTCGACCTACACCGATAACCTGCTGATGCTCACGCTGTCGCGCGGCGGTCCGATCGTCTGGATCAGCGAAACCGATGCGGCGAAGGTCGGCCTTGCCGACAATGACTGGGTAGAAGCTTACAACGCGAACGGCGCGCTGGTCGCGCGCGCCGTGGTGTCGCAGCGCGTGAAAGAAGGGACGTGCCTGATGTATCACGCGCAGGAGAAGATCGTGAACGTGCCCGGCTCGGAAATTACCGGCCAGCGCGGCGGCATCCACAACTCGGTGACGCGCGTGGTGGTGAAGCCCACGCACATGATCGGCGGCTACGCTCAGCAGTCCTACGGCTTCAACTACTACGGCACGATCGGCACCAACCGCGACGAGTTCGTCATCGTCCGCAAGATGTCGAAGGTCGACTGGCTCGACAAGCCGAATGCCGAGCAGCCCGAACCTCTCGCAGTTGCGCCTAAGATGGAGGCCGCAGAATGAAAATCCGCGCGCAAATCGCGATGGTGCTGAACCTCGACAAGTGCATCGGGTGCCACACCTGCTCGGTCACCTGCAAGAACGTTTGGACCAGTCGCGAGGGTATGGAATATGCGTGGTTCAACAACGTCGAAACCAAGCCCGGCATCGGCTATCCGAAGGACTGGGAACACCAGAAGCGCTGGAACGGCGGCTGGCGGCGCAAGAAGAATGGTAAAATCGAGCCGCGCATCGGCTCGAAGTGGCGGGTGCTGGCGAATATTTTTGCTAATCCCGATCTGCCGGAGATCGACGATTATTACGAGCCGTTCACCTTCGACTACGAGCACCTGCAGAAGGCGCCCGAACTGCCCGCGTTCCCGACCGCGCGGCCACGTTCGCTGATCACCGGCGAGCGGATGGAGAAGATCGAATGGGGCCCGAACTGGGAAGAGATTCTGGGCGGCGAATTCGCCAAACGCTCGCATGATTACAATTTCGAAGGCGTGCAGAAGGACATCTACGGACAATTCGAAAACACCTTCATGATGTATCTGCCGCGGTTGTGCGAGCATTGCCTTAATCCAGCCTGTGTCGCCGCCTGCCCGTCCGGCGCGATTTACAAGCGGGAGGAGGACGGCATCGTCCTGATCGATCAGGACAAATGCCGCGGCTGGCGCATGTGCGTATCGGGCTGTCCCTACAAGAAGATCTATTACAATTGGTCGAGCGGGAAATCCGAGAAGTGCATCTTCTGCTATCCGCGCATCGAGGCCGGCCAGCCCACGGTATGCTCGGAGACTTGCGTTGGCCGCATCCGGTACCTCGGCGTCGTACTCTACGATGCCGGCCGCATCGAAGCAGCGGCGAGCGCCGCGAGCGAGCAGGATCTCTATGAGGCGCAGCTCGCGATTTTTCTCGACCCCAACGATCCCGGGACGATCGAGCAGGCGCGGTTCGACGGCATTCCCGAAAATTGGCTCGAAGCCGCGCGCCGCTCGCCCGTCTGGAAGATGGCGATGGAGTGGAAGGTCGCCTTCCCGCTTCACCCGGAATACCGCACGCTGCCGATGGTCTGGTACGTGCCGCCGCTGTCGCCGATCCAATCCGCTGCGGCCGCCGGCAAGATCGGTCATGACGGCGAGATGCCGGACGTGCGGTCACTTCGTATTCCGCTCAGGTATCTCGCGAATTTGTTGACGGCGGGCAAGGAAGAACCGGTCGCGCTCGGCCTTGAACGCATGCTGGCGATGCGGGCTTACATGCGCGCCAAAACCATCGACGGCGTCATCGACGAAAATATCGCCAGGCGTGTCGGTCTCACGGGATTGGCGATCGAGGACATGTACCAGACGATGGCGATCGCCAATTACGAGGATCGCTTCGTAATCCCGACTGCGCACCGCGAACTCAACGAGGATGCCTACGACCTGCGCGGCTCCTGCGGCTTTTCTTTCGGCAATGGCTGCTCCGGCGGCACGACCGAAACCAACCTGTTCGGCACGCCCAAGCGCGCCAAGACGCCGATGGAGGTGGTGTGATGACCCGAACCCTCAAAGTGCTCTCAGCGCTGCTCAGCTATCCGACCGCGCAACTGCAGCAAGCCATAGCGGAACTAGCGGAGGTGGTTGAGCGGGAAGGGCTGCTAGCCGCCGCGGTTGGCGGGCAGCTTGAACGGCTAATGGATGAGATCGCCGCTGGCGATCTCTACGACCTGCAGGAACGCTACGTGCTGTTGTTCGATCGCACACGCTCGCTGTCGTTGCATCTGTTCGAACATGTGCATGGGGAGAGCCGGGACCGTGGTCAGGCCATGATTGACCTCAGGGCGCTGTATGAGAATGGCGGCCTAGAAATCGACGCGACTGAATTGCCGGATTTCCTGCCGCTGTTCCTGGAGTTCCTTTCGACGCGGCCACGCGCTGAAGCGTACGAACTTCTCGGCCAACCGGTACATATTTTCGCCGCTTTGGCCGAGCGTCTGCGCAAGCGCGAGTCAGCTTATGAGGCTGTTTTCCGCAGGCTGATCGCGCTTGCCGCCGCGAAACCCAAGGCCGAAGCCGTAACGACTTTGCTCGCCGAGCCTGACCCTGATGCGACCGACCTCGTGGCGCTTGATGCCGCCTGGGAGGACGAGCCGGTCAACTTCGGGCCGAACGCCGGCGACGGCTGCAAGGACGGCTTGATCGCAAGGATCCGCGCCGGCCTCCGTCCCGCTCCGGGCGTCGACGGTGCAGCGCCTTCCCGCACGCCGCACCCGTGAGGAAACGATCATGCGCGAGTCGCTCAATTACCTCATGTTCGGCTGGTATCCATACCTGTGCCTGACGGTGTTCTTGGTTGGCAGCCTCGTTCGTTTCGACCGCGAGCAATACACATGGCGCAGCGGATCGAGCCAACTGCTGCGCCGCCGCCAACTGTTTTGGGGCTCGAACCTGTTTCATGTCGGCGTCCTTGTTATCTTCCTCGGCCATTTCGTCGGCCTGCTGACGCCGATCTGGATATTCGACACCCTCGGTATTTCTCACACCTTCAAGCAATTGCTGGCGATCGTCGTCGGCGGCATCGCCGGCATCATGTGCTTCGTGGGAATTACGCTTCTGGTGCGCCGCCGCTTGTTCGACTCGCGCATCCATAAAACCTCATCGTTCGGCGATATCGCCATCTTGCTGATGCTTTACGCGCAACTGATCCTTGGTCTGTCGACGATAGCGGTGTCTCTAAATCATCTCGATGGCCACGAGATGGTGAAATTCATGATTTGGGCGCAGGGCATTCTGACGCTGCGGCCGGGCGTGTCGGCGCTCGTTGCCGATGCGAATCCGATCTTCAAGTTGCATCTATTCCTCGGGATGACGATCTTCCTGGTCTTCCCATTTACGCGCCTCGTGCACGTCTGGAGCGCGCCGGTCTGGTACCTTGGCCGCCGTGGTTACCAGGTCGTGCGTACCACGCGAAGCGGCAGGCCGGTCGTGCGCCGGCCGAGCCCGGTCCCGGCCGAGTGACGCCGATGACATGCTCGGTGCATCACGCGAATTTGCCCAAGGGCCAGGGCGTGCGGGTCAACGGCGTTGCAATCGCACCCCACCTGATCGCCCGCGAAGTCCAGCACCATCCGTCACGAACGCCGGCCGACGGATGGAAAGCCGCCGCACGAGCGCTGGTGGTGCGCGAATTGCTGCTGCAGGAGGCGCGCCGGCTTGACATCTCAGGAGAATCGATGGCTGACGGCGAAGGCCGTCGGGAAACCGACGATGAAGCCGCTATTCGCACGCTCGTCGCGCAGGAAGTTCAAACGCCGAAAGCCGATGTCGCGATATGCCGGCGCTATTACGAGCAAAACCGGCGGCGCTTCCGCTCCTGCGACATTTATGAAGTGGCGCATATCCTGTTTGGTGCCAGCAAGGCCGACGCGCTGGGTTATGCTCAAGGGCGTGCCGCTGCCGTAGCCGTGCTCGCCGTCTTGCGTGAGCATCCCGAACAATTCGCTGAACTGGCGCAGATGCACTCGGCTTGCTCGTCGGCTTCGCGCGGCGGCAATCTCGGCCAGATCACGGCCGGCCAGACAACGCCCGAATTCGAAGCGGCCTTGTTTGCCCTCGAGCCGGGCGCAATCGGCCCGGAACCGGTCGCGACACGCTACGGTTTCCACATCGTCCGACTTGATCGAAAGCACCAAGGCCGTGAATTGCCTTTCGAACTCGTGGCCGATCGAATTGCCGAATACCTGCAAGAAAGCGTACAGCGACGCGGGCTTGCGCAATACCTCGCTCGACTCGCCGCTGCGGCCCGCATCGAGGGCGTCGACCTCGCCGGCGCCGAAGCCATGCGAGTCAATTGAGTGGAGAAGGACATGCTTCTCGGCGATCTGATTGCGCGCTTCCAAAACGACGCCTCGGCGGACGAGACGCTACTCTCGCTCGGCGATTTGGCGTTGACCGCCCACCTCATCGCGCGCGGTGCTGAAAACGACCTGACCCCCGGCGTATTCGTCATTGAAGTTGGTCGGCCAATTTGTCAATCGCGCCACCGACGAGGAATGGCTGTCGTTGATCGGGCAAATGTCGCGCTCAGATAATCCGAGCCAGGTTTTCCTACGGCGCGTTATCGGCATGAAGCAAACTCATGCCGGCATTTCGGCAGGTCGCGAAGTCATGAATTAAGAGGCAGTTCATGTCCAGCAGCTCGGCGTCTTCGTCCATGCCTCCGGCTCTTGAGCGTCGGCTGAAATATGCCGGACCCGCGCTGTTCTCTTACGGCTTCCGGCCGTTCTTCCTCGGCGGCGCGGCGTGGTCGGTTGCTTGTATCGTGCTCTGGATTCCGCAGTTCATGGGCGAATTTTTATGGCGCACGGCCTATCCGCCGCTCGATTGGCACATCCATGAAATGCTCTACGGCTATGTCGCGGCAGTAGTTGCTGGTTTTCTGCTCACTGCAATTCCCAACTGGACCGGACGGCTGCCGATTACCGGTCCGCCGCTGATGGCGCTGGCCGCGCTCTGGCTTGCGGGCCGCCTCGCAATTTTCTTTTCGGCCTATCTTGGAATTCCCGTGGCAGCGCTGATCGACATCAGCTTTCTGGCGACACTGGCGATCGTCGGCGCGCGCGAAGTCATAGCGGGTCGCAATTGGCGCAACTTGCGCGTCCTAGTGCTGATTGGCGTTCTGATTGCAGGAAACATTGTATTTCACGCCGAGGTCTACGTATTCGGCGCCGCCGAATACGGCATCCGGATCGGTATAGCGGCCGTTGTCCTGCTGATTTCGTTGGTCGGTGGACGCATCGTACCGAGTTTTACGCGAAATTGGCTTGCGCGCCAGGAAGGGGGGCGATTGCCAGCGCCATTTTCGCGCTTCGATGTCGCTTCGATTGTTGTGAGCCTTGTTGCGCTCGTGCTCTGGGTGGGCTTGCCGAACGTTGCCCTGACCGGCGTTGCCCTGATCGCCGTGGCTGTCATGCAGGGCGCCCGGCTCGCTCGATGGGCTGGCGATCGCACCGCCTCCGATCGGCTCGTGCTCGTTCTTCACGTCGGCTACGCCTTCGTACCGATCGGCTTCGCGCTCCTGGGCGCGTCGATTCTATATCCTTCGGTCGTCCCAAGCAGCGTTGGTGTTCACGCTTGGACTGCCGGCGCTTTCGGGCTGATGCCGCTCGCGGTCATGACGCGCGCTAGCCTTGGGCACACTGGACAACCGTTGACCGCTAGTGGGGGAACGCAGGCAATTTATCTGCTCGCGCTCTGCGCCGCGGTGTTGCGAATAAGTGCAAGTCTTGTCGACTCGATGCTGCTCATTGAGCTTGCAAGCGCGGCTTGGATCGCGGCATTCGGCGGATTTGTGCTGCTGTACGGTCCGATGCTGTGTCAACAGCCCCCTGTCTGGGCCAGACGCGAGTGAGGGCCCGGGGCCTGATGAATAGGGCAACTGCGCGCATTGTCCCTACGAAAGCCGGCTCGCCGCGAGGTCTTCACACGGACGAATGTCCGCTGCTGGCCGATTTTGTTGAAGAAGTCGGCGAGTAATTTGAGATTAATCGGCGCGGCCGCTCGAAGGGCCTCGATTTCGCGCCGCTGATCGTCTCAGGCTGGGCGAGGGCTTGGCATCGGTATCAGCTTCGCCAGTTTTCGGAGGTTTTGGGCGGTTGCTGCGAGTAGGAACTCATCGCGCGCACCATTCGGTCCTCTTAGTCTGAGCCGATCGAGCTTGAGAATGCGTTTGAGATGGGCGAACAGCATTTCAACTTTCTTACGCAATCGCCGCGCGGTGCGGCCTTGCCACGAGCCTGCGATCTGGCGTGCCATGTCGCGGGCGCCTTCATAGATCGATCGCGGCACATACCGGGCCGGCTCCTTTGGACAGCATCGCGGCTTTAGGCGGCAGGCTTGGCAGTCATACTTGCTGGCGCGGTAGCGTAACGTCGCTCCGTCATTCACACATGAGCCGGTCGTCGTCAGCATCTTGCCGGCGGGGCAAGAATAAACGTCGCCGACATGGTCGTAGGTGAAGTCGTCACGTGAGAAGGTGCCGTCCTGACGGGTCGACTTATCGAACACGGTCACATGTGGCTCGATGCCGTGCTCGTAGACGAGCCATCCGAGCATCTCGGCTGAGCCGTAGGCGCTGTCCCCCAGAAGTCGTGCGGGATAAAGATCGAAGCGCTCGAGCGAGCGTTCTATCATGCGTTTTGCGGCCAGGACCTCGGCCTGCCGGATCGCGGTTGTGGCTTCGACGTCAACGATGATCGCGTTGTCGACATCGATCAGATAGTTGGTGGAATAGGCGAAGAAGGCTTGCCCGCCGTGGGCTCCGGTCCATCGCGCTGCCGGATCAGCCGGTGACACGAACTTGGGCACGACATCGGTCGCAGCGCCGAAGGCCGCATCGTCGAGCACAGCCATATATTCTATGACCGCTCGGCCGGTCGCTTCTGGGGGCAGCCCCTTCTCACCCTCGATCCCTTTCTGCCGATTGGCATCCGCCTTGATCAGACTGGCATCGATCGCAAAGGCTTCCCCGCCGACCAGTCCCTCGCGGATGCAGCGCTGCAGAACCGTCTCGAACAGGCGCCTGAGCAGATCGCTCGCGCGGAAACGGCCATGCCGGTTCTTCGAGAAGGTGGAATGATCAGGGACATCACCGTCGAGCCCGAGCCGGCAGAACCACCGGTACGCCAGATTGAGGTGGACCTCTTCGCAGAGACGCCGCTCGGAGCGGATGCCAAAGCAATAACCGATGATCAACATCCTGATCATCAGCTCGGGAGCGACCGACGGGCGACCCATCGAGCTATAGAACGGCGCGAGTTCGCGGCGCAGTTCCGACAGCTCGACAAAGCGGTCGATCGACCTCAGCAAATGATCCGCCGGCACATGTGCATCGAGCGAGAAGTTGTAGAACAGCACACCCTGTTCGATTTGCCGTGGTCCCATCATCGACTCAGTTCCTGCTTCTCAACAGGACTGAATCAGCGAGCTCTCACCGTTTCAACTAGCGAGTTTTTCAACAGAATCGGCCCGTTGCGACAGATATTGCAGCACAAAGGAATGTCGGCGTTCAGGGTAATAGCGGAAGTCGCTGCTAGGTGCTTCAAACGACGTTGATGACCGATGCTGTCGAAAAAGGCTTGAGAACTTTGGCGAACAATGATTCCGGTGATTCCATGATCTGAGCCTTGGAGGCTGTGCGATGATGGGTCGGCGGTGGGGCAATCAAGCAAGCCTGTTCTATCAGTTCCGGCTCGACGATCGGGTGCCGAAGGATCACCTGCTCAGACGCATCGATGGTTTTGTCACGACTGCCCTTGCGGATATCCACGGGCGACTGAGGCCTTCCTACAGTGAGATCGGCCGGCCATCGATTGATCCCGAGCTGCTGATCCGGATGTTGATTATTGGCTACTGCTTTGGTCTTCGCTCCGAGCGGCGGCTGACGCAGGAAGTCGAGTTGCATTTGGCATATCGCTGGTTCTGCCGGCTCGACCTCGATGACACGGTTCCGCACCATTCGACCTTCTCGGAGAACCGGCTTCACCGGTTTCGCGATAGCGATGTCTTGCGCCACATCTTCGAACGCGTCGTTGCAGCCTGCATGACGGCCGGACTGGTCGGGGGCGAGGGCTTTGCCGTCGATGCCAGCGTGATGGAAGCCAACGCTAGCCGTTATCACGGCCAGGCGCCTGACGAGATTAATTGGGCCGAGCCCGAGCGCCAGACGCGTGCGGTGAAGGAATATCTTGCAAGGCTCGAAGCTGACGTGCAGCCCAACCCTGACCGCAAGGCACCGAAGGTGATCTCGCCAAGCGATCCCTGCTCGGCGTGGACCGCCAAGGCCAACAAGCGGGTGCAGTTTGGGTACGGCCTCAATTACCTCATCGATCTTGAGAACGCGGTCATCGTCGATGTCGAGCCGACGCCGGCACGGACCTACGATGAGGTAGAGTCCACAAAAGCGATGCTCGCTCGAACTGAGCAGCGCTTTCACTTGAAGCCGAAACGGCTCGCCGCCGATACGGCTTATGGGACAGGCCGTTTCCTCGGTTGGCTGGTTGGCTGCGGAATCGCGCCCCATATCCCGGTGCGCGACGCAAGCGAGCGCGATGACGGCACCTTCTCCCGCAGTGATTTCCGGTGGGACAGACGGCGCGGCGTCTACATCTGCCCGAACAACAAAGTGATGCATACCACCGGGACTGTGTACGATGGCACCTTGCTACGCTATCGCGCCTCGAAATTCGATTGTGATGTTTGTTCGCTTAAGATGAAGTGTTGTCCCAAGACGCCGGCGCGGCATGTTCCCCGCGATCTGCAAGAAGACGCTCGCGATGTGGCACGTCGTCTTATGGGGACAAAGCACTTCCTAAAGTCACGCGATGAGCGAAAGCGCGTCGAGATGCGTTTTGCTCACCTTAAAATCCACCATGGGTTCGAACGCATGCGACTTCGAGGTCTATCCGGCGCGCGCGACGAATTCCATCTCGCCGCCATTGTGCAGAACCTCAAAACGCTGGCGCTGCGAGCGCTCAAGCCTCCTAACATGCTTCAATCGGCAGCGCTTGCCTAAGTGAAGGTTTACACCTCGCAACCTAGTAGGCGGCAGGTCTCGCGCCTCATCAAATCGGGCAACGGTTATTCCGAGAAAACAGCGCCTTTTTCGACAGCATCGACCTATAGACGACTTCAACGTCGCGGCGCGCCTAATCGAAGCCTATCGACGTTCTCATCCGTGTCGCGTCCCCATTGCCGGGGCGCGTAGCCCAATGCACCCTGTGGCCCTTACGGCCAGAAGTGCCGCAGCTACGAACGCATTGATGCCGCTGCTCGCACCACCGCAAAAGGCACTGCTGCTTTGCGGCTTCGCTATGGCTGGCATTCTTCACTACGGCTATTGCAGCAACATTACTGTCTCAATGAGCGAGGAGACCCAAGCCTATGAGGCGTCTTCGTGCCGCCGTCGTCGGAGGTGGAATTGGCGGCCTGTCGGCTGCCAACGCGCTCGCCCGCCGCGGCCTCGACGTTACCGTATTCGAGCAGGCCGCCGTGCTGGGCGAAGTCGGAGCGGGCGTCTTTATATATCCGAACGCTCTGCGGCAGTTCGAGCGCATGGGACTGAAGGAGCCGCTCGCCGCGGTAGGCGCAAAGGTCGGCGCCGGCTCGGAATATTACCGGATGGATGGATCGGTGGTCGGCCAAATTCTCACGGCCGACTCGAGCGGGTGGAACGGCCTTTATGGAATGCATCGGGCCGATCTACTCGGGGTACTGGCGAACGCCATTCCTTCCTCGGCGATACGCACCGGTCATCGCTGCGTCGGCTTCGACCAGAATGACCGCGTTGCGCAGCTGAGGTTCGCAAACGGCGAAATTATCGAGACCGACGTGGTCGTCGCGGCCGACGGCATTCAATCGACGTTGCAGAAGTATGTCGTCGCGCCGTCGGTGCCGGAATATTCAGGATCGCGCGCCTATCGGGGCTTGATTGCCAGCGAGAAGCTGCCGGGGTGGCGGAAAGAGGCGCATCAGGTCTGGATGGGCGACGGCAAGCACTTCATGGTCTTTCCGGTCCGCAGCGGCCGGCTGCTCAACTATGTCGGCTTCGTCCCGACCGAAGACCAGACGATTGAATCATGGTCCGCGATCGGCGATCGCGACGAGCTTGCGGCGTCCTTCGCAGGATGGGATCCGCGGGTGGTGGGACTGCTCGAGAAGGTCGAAACCTGCTTCTGGTGGGGCTTATACGACCGCACGCCATTGGCTTCATGGACCAAGGGCCGTATCGCCCTTTTGGGCGACGCCGCCCATGCGATGCTTCCGCATGTGGGGCAGGGCGCCAACCAGGCGATCGAGGACGGCGTTGCCTTGGCGGTGTTTCTCGAGGGCCAGGATTCCTCCGACGTGGCTGAAGCGCTGCGGCGCTACGAAAGCTTTCGCCGTGAGCGCACCGGCATTGTTCAGGCCGAAGCGCGGCGGAACGGTCTTCGCTACGATTCAAGATACCCAAGCCTGGAACAGCGCGATCGGGAGATCGCCAACGCAGCGGTGTTCCGCAAATGGCTCTACGACTATGACGTCGAGCGGGCGGCCCTGGCTTATCTGGACGAAAGCCGGACGTCCGAGCCCGCTTGACCGGGAGATGCGAAGTTACCGCCAAGGTCGCCGCGGCCTGACGATCTCAATTCCAGATGCGGCGGCTCGCGATTCGCGCGCCCTCGACCATTGCTGCCAGCTTCGCCCAGACGATTGACGGATGCATTTCGTGCGATGCGGCAAATGATGCGAAGCCGCAGTCCGCGCCGGCGATTACATTTTCAGCGCCGACCACATTGGCGAAGCGGACGAGCCTCTCGGCCACCAGCTCGGGATGCTCTACAAGCACAGTGGTGTGAGAAATCACTCCGGGAATGACGATCTTTCCGGCCGGCAGTTTAACGTTCTCCCAAACGCTCCATTCGTGCTCATGGCGCGGATTGGCGAACTCGAAAGAGTAAGCGCCGGCCTTCACCCGCAACATGATGTCGATGAGGTCTTTGAGCTCCATGTCGGTGGTGCGTGGGCCCATATTGATGCTGTAGCAGGTGTGGAAGCGGATTTTGTCCTCGGGAAGATTGCGCAGGGCATGGTTCAACACGTCGACCCGCACGTTAGCCCACTTGCGGATGTCCTCGACGCTCTCGGTCGTCATGGTGTAGCGCGTGGCCATGGCGGGATCATCGATCTGCAACAAAAAGCCGGCCGCGACGATGGCCTCGTATTCCTCGCGCATCGCCTCCGCGATTGCCTCCAGATATTCGTCGTGGCTCTGGTAAAATTCGTTGCGCTGCCAGCGCTCGACGTTGGAGGGCGAGATCGAAGGCACGAACGCCTCGGCAACATCGGTACGGTCGACCGCCGCTTTGAATACCGCCAATTGCTGATCGAGAAGCGGCCGTCCCGTATAGCGCAGCGGCCCGACGCAGATCATCTGGCGCGCCCGCCCCGGCGCGCCAGACGCATGCGCCTCGACCTCGGCATAGAATTCGGGAAACGCCTGGCCCTCGCGGGTATTCTTCCAAAGATTGCCGCGCGGCTCGCCGGCGGCAATCCCGCTCAGCCGCTCGTTCACATAGGTGACGAAGCTGATCTTGCCTTGCTCGCCATCGTTGATGACGTCGATGCCAAGCGCGGCCTGCTGTTCGACGACTTCTTCCACGGCGCGCGCCGCGCGCGCTGAAAATGCGGCGGCATCGATCGCACCGCCGTCTTCCCGTTTGATCATCATGGCCAGAAGATCATCGGGGCGCGGCAAGCTGCCAACATGCGTGGTCAGAAACCTGTTTTCACTACGATGCACTGCGTGATCTCCTCGCTACTGGTTGTTCTTGTGTGCGTCCGATCGGCTTAGTCCCACTACCCGCAGACGTGCCGGCACGGCGCCGCCTGATGCGCCTCTTGCCGCACATACTATCCAGAACTAGCGTTCGCCAATAAGCCGTGCTGCCGTCGAGTTCGAAGGGAAATACGCCGAACAGCGGTGCAGGGTGCCCGTTCCTCCGGTGATGATGCGCGCGTCACCTCAACGGATCTTTCGGGCGCATTCGTTGCAGCTCGTCGCGACCGCGAGCGTCATCATTACGAGCGTAATGCCGCGGGCAAGATTGACCAGCGTAGTCGTGCCGGCACCGTTGGGACCTATCAGCGCTCGCCGCGCCCCGCGGTCCAGGGGCTGGTACCGCAGGAACGCGAAATCTTTCCGTCGCTGACGGTTTACGAAAACATGGTCGTCGCGCTACGCGCCGGGCAGTGGACCATCGAACACGTTTACGATCTTTTTCCGAGGCTCGCCGAGCGCCGCAGAAATTATGGTAATCAGCTATCAGGCGGCGAGCAGCAGATGCTGGCGATCGGGCGTGCACTTGTCGGCAATCCGAAGGTGCTTCTGCTTGACGAGCCTTTCGAGGGTCTCGCGCCAGCTTTGGTCGACAATCTTATGGACGCGCTGAGGCGCATTCGTGCAAACGCCGGAATGGCAATGATTTTAGTCGAGCAGCACGCCCAGCTTATTTTGGACCTGATGCCTAACGCAATGGTCCTCGACCGCGGCCGGGTACGTTGGCGCGGCGCCAGTAAGGAACTCGCTTCGGACCGAACCCAGCTCGCCTCGCTAATCGGTTTATGAGAGCGAGTTCTCTGTTCTCGGAAGAATGGCGCGGGGACTTTAGTTCCGCCATTCGGAGGTTCGAAGCCTCGTCGTGGCCCGAAGAGCGACGGCCTAAAAACCAGATGACGGACGGAAGGCATATCCTTCCGCCGTCGTCAGTCATCTGTTCTCGGTCGTCCGCGATCAAATGGCTTCCTTCAGCTCTTTCGATGCGCGGAAAGCGACCTTTTTGCTTGCTTTGATTTGAATAGCTTCGCCGGTTGCCGGATTGCGGCCCATGCGAGCGGCGCGCTTGCGTACCTGCAGGATTCCTAGCCCGCCGATGCGGATGCGCTCGCCCTTTTTCAGATGTTTGACGATGTTGCCGACCAGACCGGCAAGGATGGCTTCGGCCTGCTTTTTTGAGAGTTCGTTGTCTTCGGCAAGGCTCGCCGCGAGATGCTTCAGTGTTACGGTTGTGGCTGGTTTGGTCGCCATTAGACCCTCCTCGATGAAGCGATGACCGGCGAAAAGTGCCCGTCAACACGATGCGTTAGACGATTCGATTTCGATTGACCACGCTTGTTTTGCCGATTCCACCGATGTTTTCGGGGGTACCGTGGTATCTGGACTCGCTCTGTGGCGCGTGCAAGGCAGCAGGTAAAGGCTCGTTCCAAGCCGGAATCCTTGACTTGCAAAGGCGCGGGCCTTAACTGCGGACCGCGCCCGCGGGGGCGTAGCTCAGTTGGTTAGAGCGTCGGCCTGTCACGCCGAAGGTCGCGGGTTCGAGTCCCGTCGCTCCCGCCATAATTTCAAGTACTTAGCAGCCTCTTGGTATCCCGAAAATCGATCAGACCAGCGACGCCTTCAGCCTTGGTGCGCGCAGGTAATTGTGCGTATGCATTGCGCAGTGGCGCCGCCGCCTTGCGCCTTTTTGTGCACTGCGCTAGAGGTCCCAAGATCAGTTTCCCAGCGCGAATCCGCTTTAGATTTGGGGCAAATCGGCGCGGTCCCGGCTTGCGCGGAACCGTCGCATGGGGGGCATGTTCCAAAGGTAAGGAAGGGCTGTCGATGATAGCCGGCCAGAGGGGCACCCGATGACCCAATCGCTCAATCAGCTGCTACTCGGTTATTTACCGCTGGTGGTTTTTATCGGCGTTGCGGCGGTGATCGGATTAGCGCTGCTGCTCTCGGCTTTTGTTCTTGCCTACAAACAGCCCGATCCGGAGAAGCTGTCAGCGTATGAGTGCGGCTTCAACGCCTTCGACGACGCCCGCATGAAATTCGATGTCCGCTTTTACCTGGTCGCGATCCTCTTCATTATTTTCGACCTCGAAGTCAGCTTCTTGTTTCCGTGGGCGGTGGCCTTTGGCAAGCTCGGTTTGTTCGGCTTCTGGTCGATGATGCTGTTCCTTGCCGTCCTGACGGTCGGGTTTATCTATGAATGGAAGAAGGGAGCGCTCGAATGGAGCTGAGCGAACCCGCGATCCGCCCGCCGCGCCAGGAATTGGTCAGCGCTTCGAGCGTGAACGATCCGTTCTTTGCCGGGCTTAACAGCGAGCTGTCCGACAAAGGCTTCCTCGTCGCAGCGGCCGACGACCTGATCGCTTGGGCGCGCGCCGGCTCGCTGATGTGGATGACGTTTGGGCTCGCTTGCTGCGCCGTCGAGATGATGCAGATGTCGATGCCGCGCTACGACGCCGAGCGCTTCGGCTTCGCGCCGCGCGCTTCGCCGCGGCAGTCCGACGTCATGATCGTTGCCGGCACGCTGACCAACAAGATGGCGCCGGCGCTGCGCAAGGTCTACGACCAGATGCCGGAGCCGCGCTACGTGATTTCCATGGGGTCGTGCGCCAACGGCGGCGGCTACTATCATTATTCCTACTCGGTCGTGCGCGGCTGCGATCGCATCGTGCCGGTCGACATCTACGTGCCCGGTTGTCCGCCGACCGCCGAAGCGCTGTTGTACGGCGTGCTGCTGTTGCAGAAAAAAATCCGCCGTACCTCCACGATCGAACGCTGAACATGGACGAGACACTCGATACGCTCGGCCGAACGATTACCGAGGCGCTTGGTCCTGCGGTCAAAGGTTACGTGGTCGCTCGTCATGAATTGACGGTGGCGGTGCAGGCAGCCGAAATCGTCACGGTGATGCGGTTCCTGCGCGACGATTCGCGTTGCTTGTTCTGGAATATCGTCGATGTGACCGCCGTCGATTGGCCGGGCCGCGAGCGGCGTTTCGATGTGGTCTATCACCTGCTTTCGCCCAAACATAACGTGCGCGTGCGAGTGAAGATCGAGACCGACGAGGACACGCCGATTAGTTCGATCATCGATGTGTTTCCCGGTGCCGACTGGTTCGAGCGCGAGGTCTACGATCTCTATGGCATCATGATCACCGGCCACCCGGATATGCGGCGCCTGCTCACCGATTACGGCTTCGACGGTCATCCGCTGCGCAAGGATTTCCCGCTGACCGGTTTTGTCGAGGTGCGTTACGACGACGAACTCAAGCGCGTCGTCTATTCGCCGGTGCGCCTCGCGCAGGAATTCCGCAACTTCGATTTTTTGTCGCCCTGGGAAGGCACCGACTACGTGCTGCCAGGCGATGAGAAGGCGGGGAAGAGCGGCGGGCAGGGGTCGTGATGGGGTCGCGACGATGAAGCCTTCGCTCAAGCCCGGGCTGATCCATCGCGTCGCCTACAAGGTGGCCGAAGACAAGACCGTTCCCTACACCTATCCGGAATCTCCTGAAATCGCATCGATGCCGAAGGTGTTCGCCACCGGCTTCATGATCGTGCTGATGGAATGGGCGTGCACCGACCTTATCAAACAGCATCTCGATCCGGGCGAAGGCAGCGTCGGCGTCCACGTCGATGTCAGCCACCTCGCCGCCACGCCGCCCGGCATGACGGTCACGGCCGAAGCCGAGTGCATTGAAGTCGTCGGTCAGCGCGTCGCTTTCAAAGTGAAGGCGCACGACGGAATTGATCTTATCGGCGAAGGCCGGCATGAACGCTTCGTCGTAGCCTGGGACAAATTCAACGCGCGTGTCGCGGCCAAAGCCGCGAAGTTCGCTCAGGTCGCATGATGGCTGAAACCGGAACCGGCGAACGCAATTTCACGATCAACTTCGGACCGCAACACCCGGCGGCGCACGGCGTGCTGCGTCTGGTGCTCGAGCTTGACGGCGAGGTGGTCGAGCGGGTCGATCCGCATATCGGGCTTCTCCACCGCGGCACCGAAAAGCTGATCGAGCACAAGACCTATCTACAGGCGATCCCTTATTTCGACCGCCTCGATTACGTCGCCCCCATCAATCAGGAGCATGCGTTCTGCCTGGCGGCGGAGAAACTGCTCGAAATTCAGGTGCCAAAGCGCGGGCAACTGATCCGGGTGCTGTACTGCGAAATCGGCCGGCTGCTCTCGCACCTGCTCAATGTCACCACCCAGGCGATGGACGTTGGCGCGCTGACCCCGCCGCTGTGGGGATTCGAGGAGCGCGAGAAGCTGATGGGCTTCTACGAACGCGCCTCGGGTTCGCGCTTGCATGCGGCTTATTTCCGCGTCGGTGGCGTGCATCAGGATCTGCCGCCGAAGCTGATCGACGACATCGAGGCGTTCTGCGATCCGTTTCTCAAAGTCTGCGACGATCTCGAAGAGCTGCTCACCGATAACCGCATCTTCAAGCAGCGCAACGTCGATGTCGGCGTTGTGAAGCTCGAGGACGCCTGGGCGTGGGGCTTCTCGGGTGTCATGGTGCGCGGCTCTGGCGCGGTGTGGGATCTGCGCAAGGCGCAGCCCTACGAGTGCTATTCCGAAATGGATTTCGACATTCCCGTGGGTAAGAACGGCGACTGTTACGACCGCTATTGCATCCGCATGGAAGAGATGCGCCAGTCGATCCGCATCATGAAGCAATGCGTGGAGAAATTGCACTCGGCCGAGGCGCAGGGGCTGGTCGTGGTCGACGACAACAAAATCGCGCCGCCGCGGCGGGGGCAGATGAAGCGCTCGATGGAATCGCTGATCCATCACTTCAAGCTCTACACCGAAGGCTTTCATGTGCCGCCTGGCGAAGTCTACGCGGCGGTCGAGGCGCCGAAAGGCGAATTCGGCGTGTATCTGATAGCCGACGGCAGCAACAAACCGTACAAGTGCAAGATCCGTGCGCCGAGCTTCGCGCATTTGCAGGCGATGGATTTTCTCTCCCGCGGCCATATGCTCGCCGACGTGTCGGCGATTTTGGGCTCAATCGACATCGTGTTCGGCGAGGTTGATCGATGAGCGTGCGCCGCCTCGCCGAGAAGCAACCGCCGAGCTTCGCTTTCACGCCTGACAATCTCGCATGGGCGAAGGCGCAGATGGCGAAATATCCGCCGGGCCGCCAGCAATCCGCAGTGATTCCGGTTCTGTGGCGGGCGCAGGAACAGTCCGGCGGCTGGCTGCCGCAGAAGGCGATCGAAGTGGTCGCGGAGCTGCTCGGCATGGCGAAAATTCGCGTGCTCGAAGTGGCGACCTTTTACACCATGTTCAACTTAAGCCCGGTCGGGCGGTTCCACGTGCAGTTCTGCGGCACGACGCCGTGCCTGCTGCGTGGCGCCGACGAACTGAAAAAAGTCCTGCATCGCACGATTGGTCATGAGAACGAAGTGACCGCCGACGGCACGTTCTCGTGGGTTGAGGTCGAGTGCCTGGGAGCGTGCGTCAATGCGCCCATGGTGCAGATCAACGCCGATTACTACGAAGATCTCACCGCGGATACGCTCACGCGCATTCTCAAAGATCTGGCCGCCGGAAAGACGCCGAAGCCCGGTCCGCAGGTCGACCGGCAGAATTCGGCGCCGATCGGCGGTGCCAACACGCTGACCGACCCAGCGATCTACAAAGTAACAACGCCGTCAGGTGCGCCGGGCGCCGCCCTGCAGGACAGTGATGCCAAGAAGCCCGGCGAAGCCGCCAATCTTCAGGAAGCGCCAATGCCAAAACCGCCGATTGCCAATTCGACCGACCCAAGGCACAGCTAAAGACGCGGACAGCGAAAAGATGCTCGCCGACAAGGATCGCATTTTCAAAAATCTTTACGGCCATCACGGTTGGGGCCTTGATGGCGCCCGTGCGCGCGGCGGCTGGGACGGCACCAAGGCGATCCTGGAAAAGGGCCGTGACGTCATCGTCAACGAAATGAAAGCGTCCGGCCAGCGTGGCCGCGGCGGCGCGGGCTTCCCGACCGGGCTGAAGTGGTCGTTCATGCCCAAGCAGTCGGACGGGCGGCCAAGCTATCTCGTGGTCAATGCCGACGAGTCCGAGCCCGGCACCTGCAAAGACCGCGAGGTCATGCGCCACGATCCGCATCTTCTGATCGAGGGTTGCCTGATCGCCGGCTGCGCCATGGGCGTGCACCATTGCTACATCTACATCCGCGGCGAATTCATCCGTGAGCGCGAGCGGCTGGAAGCGGCGGTCGCGCAGGCCTACGACGCCAAGCTGATCGGCAAGAACAACATTCACGGCTACGATTTCGACATCATCGTGCATCACGGCGCCGGCGCGTATATCTGCGGCGAAGAGACGGCGCTGCTGGAAAGCCTGGAAGGCAAGAAGGGACAGCCGCGGCTCAAGCCGCCGTTCCCCGCCAATATGGGGCTCTACGGCTGCCCGACGACCGTCAACAATGTCGAGACCATCGCGCAAGTGCCCGACATCATGCGGCGCGGCGCCGCCTGGTTTGCCGGCATCGGCCGGGCGAACAACACCGGCACCAAGCTTTATTGCATTTCCGGCCACGTGGAGCAGCCGTGCAATGTCGAAGAGGCGATGGGAATTCCGCTGCGCGAACTGATCGAGAAGCATGCCGGCGGCGTGCGCGGCGGCTGGAATAATCTGCTTGCCGTCATCCCCGGCGGCTCGTCGATGCCGCTGGTGCCGGCTGGGCCGGATCAGGCCGATACGCTGTTGATGGATTTCGATGGCTGCCGCGACAAGAAATCGGCGCTCGGCACGGCCGCTGTCATCGTCATGGACAAGTCGACCGATATCGTGCGCGCCATGGCGCGCATCTCCTATTTCTACAAGCACGAGAGCTGCGGGCAGTGCACGCCTTGCCGCGAAGGCATGGGCTGGATGTGGCGCGTGCTCTCCCGCATGGCCGAAGGCCGCGCGCAGAAGCGCGAGATCGACATGCTCTGGCAGGTCACGACCCAGATCGAAGGTCACACCATCTGCGCCTTCGGCGACGGCGCCGCGTGGCCGGTGCAGGGCCTGCTGCGGCATTTTCGGCCGGAGATCGAGCGGCGTATTGACCAGTACACGGCTAATCCGGACACCGAAGGCGTATTCGATCCGCCGCCGGTGACCGAGGCGGCCGAGTAGGACGTGCGATGAGCGAAGGCCGACATCTCGCACAGCTCAACATCGGGCGGTTCCGCTACCCGACCGACGATCCGCGCATGGCGGATTTCATGAACAATCTCGATTTGGTGAACGCGCTCGCGGAACGCAGTAAAGGCTTCGTCTGGCGGCTAAAGGACGAGACCAACAACGCCACCAATATCCGGCCGTTCGACGATCCGAACATGGCGGTCAACCTGTCGGTCTGGGAAAGTGTCGAGACGCTGGAGCGTTTCGTCTGGCAAACCGTCCACAAACGGTTCTATGGCCGGCGTCCGGAATGGTTCGACAAAATGGACGGACCGCATTTCGTGATGTGGTGGATTCCGGTTGGCGACGTGCCGACCATGGCCGAAGCAAAACAGCGGCTCGCGCACCTCGCGGCGAACGGTCCCTCTGATTACGCGTTCGGCTGGGAAAGCGTGCCGGCCGCGCAATTGTGGAAGACGGCGCAATGCGCCGCGCCGAACGGGCAGGTGGCATGACCAAGCTGATCGTCGATGGCACGGAGGTCGACGTCCCGCCGGAGTACACGCTTCTGCAGGCGTGCGAGGCCGCGGGCGCCGAGATTCCGCGCTTCTGTTTCCAGGAGCGGCTGTCGATCGCCGGCAATTGCCGGATGTGTCTCATCGAAGTTGCCGGCGTACCGAAGCCGCAGGCGTCCTGCGCCATGGGCGTGAAGGATTTGCAGCCGAACAAGGACGGCTCGCCGAAGGTGCTCTCGACCCGCTCGCCGATGGTGCGCAAGGCGCGCGAAGGCGTGATGGAATTTCTGCTGATCAATCATCCGCTCGATTGCCCGATTTGCGACCAGGGCGGCGAATGCGACCTGCAGGACCAGGCGATGGCCTACGGCGTCGATCAGAGCCGGTTCCGCGAGAACAAGCGCGCGGTGGAGGACAAATATCTCGGCGCCCTGGTCAAGACCTCGATGAACCGCTGCATCCAGTGCACGCGGTGCATCCGTTTCGCCACAGAAGTTGCCGGCGTTCCCGAGCTCGGCGCCATCGGCCGCGGCGAGGATATGGAAATCACGACCTATCTCGAAGAAGCGATGACGTCCGAATTGCAGGGCAACGTCGTCGATCTCTGTCCGGTCGGTGCGCTCACCTCAAAGCCATATGCGTTCGCGGCCCGACCCTGGGAGCTCAACAAGACTGAGTCGATCGACGTCATGGACGGGATCGGCTCCGCGATCCGCATCGATACGCGCGGACGCGAAGTGATGCGCATTCTCCCGCGGACCAACGACGACGTGAACGAGGAGTGGATTTCCGACAAGACCCGGCACATCGTTGATGGATTGCGCACGCAGCGGCTGGATCAGCCCTACATCCGCGAGAATGGGCGCTTGCGCCCGGCGACCTGGAGCGAAGCCTTCGGCGCGATTGCCCGAAAGCTCGCGACCGCGAACATGAAGCGCATCGGGGCGCTGGTCGGCGATCTTGCGGCGGTCGAGGAGATTTTCGCGCTCAAGGATCTGATGACGCGGCTTGGCGTCACCAATCTCGACTGCCGCCAGGACGGCTCGGCGATCGATCCAAAGTGGGGCCGCGCCGGCTATTTGTTCAACGCGACGATTGCGGGGATCGACACGGCGGATGCGTTGCTTATCGTCGGCTCCAATCCGCGGCGCGAGGCGGCGGTGCTCAACGCGCGCATTCGCAAACGCTGGCGCAACGCCAAAAGCTTTCCCGTCGGCGTCATTGGCGAAAAGGCGGCGCTCACTTACCCGTATGATTATCTCGGCGCCGGCCCGGAAACGCTCGCCGCCATCACGCGGCATAGCTTCGCCGACGTGCTGCGCAAGGCTGAGCGCTTGCTGGTCCTCGTCGGAGCCGACTCCTTGGCGCGGCCCGACGGCGCGGCCGTAGCGGCACTGGCGGCGCGCGCAGCGATGGATCTTGGCGCCATCAAGGATGGCTGGAACGGCTTCAGCGTTCTCCATCACGCGGCTTCGCGCGTCGGCGCGTTGGATCTCGGCTTCGTGCCGGGCGAGGGTGGTTTGTCTGCGCCGCAAATGGCCGCCGCTGGCGCGCTCGATGTTTTGTTCCTCCTGGGCGTTGACGAGATCGACGTCGCGCCCGGCGCGTTCGTAATCTATGTCGGCACCCACGGCGACCGCGGCGCCGCGCGCGCCGACGTGGTGCTGCCGGGCGCGGCCTATCCGGAGAAGTCGGCGACTTATGTGAATACCGAAGGCCGGGTGCAGATGGCGACGCGCGCCTCGTTCCCGCCGGGCGACGCGCGCGAGGATTGGGCGATCCTGCGCGCACTGTCCGACGTGCTCGGCAAGCGGCTGCCCTACGACTCACTGGCTGCCCTTCGCCGGGCGCTGTACCAGGCCTATCCGCATCTCATGCGCATCGGCCAGATCACACCCGGTGATGCCGCCGACGTGCAAAAGCTAGCTGTGCTCGGCGGCTCGGCCGACAGGGCGCCATTCCAGTCGACGATCGGGGACTTCTACTTCACCAATCCGATCGCGCGCTGCTCGGCGGTCATGGCGGAATGCTCGGCGATCGCGCATGGGCGCGCGGCTCATAACGGCGGCGGAATAGGGACCAAACCGATGGAAGCGTTTTGGTCCGACTACATCTGGCCCTTGGTGATTATGGTCGCCGAGAGCGTGCTGCTGCTGGTGATCCTGCTCATCGCCATCGCTTACGTCCTCTACGCCGACAGAAAAATCTGGGCTGCGGTGCAGATGAGGCGCGGGCCGAACGTGGTCGGCCCGTGGGGGCTGTTCCAGTCGTTCGCCGACTTGTTGAAGTTCGTGCTCAAGGAGCCGGTTATTCCCGCCGGCGCCAACAAGGGCGTGTTCTTGCTGGCGCCGCTCGTGACCTGCACGCTGGCGCTTGCCGCCTGGGCGGTGATTCCCATGGGCGCGGGCATCGTCATCTCCAACATCAATGTCGGCGTCCTCTATATCTTCGCCATCTCTTCGCTCATGGTCTACGGCGTGATCATGGCCGGCTGGTCATCGAATTCGAAATATCCGTTCTTGGCGGCGCTGCGCTCTGCGGCGCAGATGGTGTCGTACGAAGTCTCGATCGGATTTGTGTTCATCACCGTGCTGCTCTGTGTCGGCTCGCTCAACCTGTCGGCGATCGTCGAGGCGCAGCGCGATCATGGTCTGGCAACCCTGATCGGTCTGCCGTGGTTGACAGTACTGAACTGGTTCTGGCTGCCGCTCCTGCCGGTGTTCGTGATCTTCTTCGTCTCTGCACTGGCCGAGACCAACCGCCCGCCGTTCGACCTGGTCGAGGCGGAATCCGAGCTGGTCGCGGGCTACATGGTGGAATATGGCTCGACCCCGTACATGATGTTCATGCTTGGCGAGTACGTCGCCATCGCCACCATGTGCGCCATGGCCACGATCCTGTTCCTCGGCGGCTGGCTGCCGCCGTTCCCGGTCGCGCCGTTCACGTGGATTCCGGGTCTGGTCTGGTTTGTGCTCAAGGCGAGCTTCATGTTTTTCATGTTCGCCATGGTGAAGGCGTTCGTGCCGCGGTATCGCTACGACCAGTTGATGCGGCTCGGCTGGAAAGTGTTCCTGCCGATCTCGCTCGCCATGGTCGCGATCGTCGCCGGCGTCCTAGAGGTCATCAGAGGCTGACATGAGCTTGGATCAGGGCGCCCGTTCGATCTTTCTGAAGGAGTTCGTGCAAGCGTTCTTCCTGTCGATGCGCTACTTCTTCAAGCCCAAGGCGACGCTCAACTATCCGTTCGAGAAAGGCTCATTGTCGCCGCGGTTTCGCGGCGAGCATGCGCTGCGCCGCTATCCGAACGGCGAGGAGCGTTGCATCGCCTGCAAATTGTGCGAGGCGATCTGCCCGGCGCAGGCGATCACCATCGAGGCCGGCCCGCGAAGGAACGACGGCACCCGCCGCACCACCCGCTACGACATCGACATGGTCAAATGCATCTATTGCGGACTGTGCCAGGAGGCTTGCCCGGTTGACGCCATCGTCGAAGGCCCGAACTTCGAATACGCGACCGAGACGCGCGAGGAGCTGTACTACGACAAGGACCGACTCCTGGCGAACGGCGACCGCTGGGAGCGCGAGCTCGCCAAGGCCATCGAACTCGACGCGCCGTATCGCTGAGACGCTGCGCCAATGATTCTCCAAGCGATCTTCTTTTATGTCTTTGCCGGCGTGTGCATCGCTTCGGCGATCATGGTCATCGCCGCGCGCAATCCCGTGCACTCGGTGCTGTTCCTGATCCTCGCCTTCGTCAACGCCGCCGGTCTATTCGTCCTGCTGGGGGCCGAATTCCTCGCCATGATCCTGATCGTGGTCTATGTCGGCGCCGTCGCGGTGCTGTTCCTGTTCGTGGTGATGATGCTCGATGTCGATTTTGCCGAGCTTCGCCACGGCGTACTCAACTACCTTCCGGTCGGCGCCACGGTCGGGCTGATTTTGCTGGTTGAGCTTGTGTTCGGCGTGATCGGCTGGGTGATCGCACCGGGATTGACCAAAAAGATCACGGCGCCGATCGCCAGCGACATCAGCAACACTCAGGCGCTCGGCCTCGTGCTCTACACCCGTTACGTCTACTTCTTTGAGGCGGCCGGCGTGATCCTCCTCGTCGCCATGATCGGTGCCATTGTGCTCACGCTGCAGCACAAGCCGGACGCAAAGCGGCAGAGCATCGCCCGGCAAGTGGCGCGCCGGCGCTCGACCGCCATTGAGGTCGTCAAAGTGAAATCGGGACAGGGGCTGCCATGATCATCGGGCTGGGGCACTATCTCTCGGTCGCGGCGATCCTGTTTACGCTTGGGATCTTCGGCATCTTCCTCAATCGCAAGAACGTCATCATCATTCTGATGTCGATCGAACTGATATTGCTCGCCGTCAACGTCAACCTGGTCGCGTTCTCGGCCTTTCTCGGCGACATTGTCGGCCAGGTCTACGCGCTGATCGTGCTCACCGTCGCGGCGGCCGAAGCCGCGATCGGGCTTGCGATCCTCGTCGCCTATTACCGCAACCGTGGCTCGATCGCGGTCGAAGACGTTAATCTGATGAAGGGCTGAGCGGCATGTACGAAGCGATCGTCCTTCTGCCGCTGATCGGCGCTATTGTTGCCGGCGCCATTGCGCTCATGGGCGCGCGCAACCGCCATCCGGGCGAAGACCCGCCACCCCCGCACGACGATCACGCCGCTCCACTCGTGCCCGAGCACCATCCCCACGGCGCGCCGGTGCCGGAAGCTGCGCACGCTGAAATCGCCCATTCGAGCGAAGAGGAGCATGGTGCCGCAGAGCCGGCCGCCGGTTCGCAGGCTGCTGAACTCATCACCACCACGCTGTTGGGCATCTCGTGGCTATTGTCATGCTTCGCCTTCGTCGATGTCGGTTTGCGCGGACACGATGCCCGCGTCGAGATTTTCAATTTCATCACTTCTGGCGATCTTAAGGTTGATTGGGCGCTGCGCATCGACCCGTTGACCGCGGTGATGCTGATTGTGGTGACGACCGTTTCCGGCCTCGTGCATCTTTATTCGATCGGCTACATGGCCGACGATCCCCATAAGCCGCGCTTCTTTTCCTACTTGTCGTTCTTCACTTTCGCCATGCTGATGCTGGTGACTGCGGACAATCTCGTCCAATTGTTCTTCGGCTGGGAGGGCGTCGGGCTCGCGAGCTATCTGCTGATCGGTTTCTGGTTCCACAAGCCAGAGGCCAATGCCGCAGCAATCAAGGCGTTCATCGTCAACCGGGTCGGCGATTTCGGCTTCTCCCTGGGTATTTTCGCCGTGTTCCTGCTGACCGGATCGCTCACTTTCGAAACGGTCTTCGCCCAGGCGCCTGATCTCGTCGGCAAGAGCTTCCACTATCTCAGCTTCAACGTCGACGCGCTCACCTTGATCTGCCTGCTGCTGTTCATGGGCGCGATGGGCAAGTCGGCGCAGTTTTTGCTCCACACCTGGCTCCCCGACGCCATGGAAGGCCCGACGCCGGTTTCGGCGTTGATCCACGCCGCGACCATGGTAACCGCCGGCGTGTTCATGGTGGCGCGGCTCTCGCCGCTGTTCGAGCTCGCGCCCGACGCCAAGACATTCGTGATTTTCATCGGCGCGACGACCGCGATCTTCGCCGCGACTATCGGGCTGGTGCAGAACGACATCAAGCGCATCGTCGCCTATTCGACCTGCTCGCAGCTTGGCTACATGTTCGTCGCTATGGGGTCGGGTGCGTACTCGATCGGCATGTTCCACCTGTTCACCCATGCCTTCTTCAAGGCGCTGTTGTTCCTCGGCTGCGGCTCGGTGATCCTCGCGATGCACCACGAGCAGGACATCCGCAAAATGGGCGGCCTGTGGCGCAAAATTCCGTTCACCTACGCGACGATGCTGATCGGCACGCTGGCGCTGACCGGATTCCCGTTCACCGCCGGCTTTTTCTCCAAGGACGCCATCATCGAGGCCGACGATGTCGTGTCGGGCGCGGTCGCGAGCTACGGCTTCATCATGACCGTCGGCGCCGCGGCGCTTACCTCGTTCTATTCCTGGCGGCTCATCTTCAAGACTTTTCATGGCGAACCGCACGATCATCACCATTACGAGAGTGCCCGTGAAAGCCCCTTGGTGATGCTCATTCCGCTCGCCGTTCTGGCATTTGGCTCGATCGCCGCGGGTTGGCCGTTCCTGCATATCTTCGAAGGCCACGGCGCCGAAGAATTCTTCCGCGAATCGCTAAAGATCGGGCCGGCGAACCACGTGCTGGAGGCCATGGAGCACCTTCCGCTCACCGTGACACTGGCGCCCACGGTGATGATGGTCGGCGGCTTCCTGGTGGCTTGGCAATTCTATATCCGCCGGCCGGATATCCCGGTCGCGCTCGCGCGGGACCAAGCGGTGCTCTATCGCTTCCTGCTCAACGCCTGGTACTTCGACCGGATCTACGATGTCATTTTCGTCCGCCCGGCGCTGTGGATCGGCCGGCTGTTCTGGAAGGGCGGCGATGGATTTGTCATCGACGGGTTCGGGCCGGACGGCGTTTCCGCGTGGGTGCTCGATGTCACGCGCAACGTCGTGCGGCTGCAGACCGGCTATCTCTACCACTACGCTTTCGCCATGCTGATCGGCGTCGCAGCTTTCGTCACCTGGTTCATGTTTGCCGGGGGGCTGCACCCATGACGAGTTGGCCGATTCTGTCCGTCGTCACTTTCCTGCCGATTGCCGGCGCGATCTTCATCGCCTTTCTGCGCGATGACGAAGCGGGCGCAAGCAATGCCCGTTGGGTCGCACTTTGGACGACGCTCATCACGTTTGCGATTTCGCTCATTTTGGTCTGGCGTTTCGATCTGGCTTCCGCCGATTTCCAGTTCCTGGAAAAGCGGCCCTGGCTCGGCGGCACCATCACCTATTCCTTGGGTGTTGACGGCATTTCGCTGCCGTTCGTGATCCTCACCACCGCGTTGATGCCGATCTCGATTCTGGCGAGCTGGACCTCGATCCAGAACCGGGTACGCGAGTACATGATCGCGTTTCTGGTGCTCGAGACACTGATGGTCGGCGCGTTTTGCGCGCTCGATCTGGTGCTGTTCTATCTGTTCTTCGAGGGCGGCCTCATTCCAATGTTCCTCATCATTGGCGTCTGGGGCGGCCCGCGGCGCGTCTATGCGAGCTTCAAGTTCTTTCTCTACACATTTCTCGGCTCCGTGTTCATGTTGCTCGCCATCATGGCGCTCTACTGGAGCGCCGGCACGACCGACATACCCACGCTGCTCCACCACGCATTTCCGCGCTCTTTGCAAACCTGGGCCTTCCTGGCATTTCTCGCCTCGTTCGCGGTCAAGTTGCCGATGTGGCCGGTTCATACGTGGCTTCCAGATGCGCATGTGGAGGCGCCGACCGCCGGCTCGGTGATCCTCGCCGCAATCTTGTTGAAGTTGGGCGGCTACGGTTTCCTGCGCTTCTCGCTGCCGATGTTTCCGCAGGCATCGCTCGACCTTGCGCCGCTGATTTACGCGCTGTCGGTCGTTGCCATCATCTACACCTCGCTCGTCGCTCTGGTGCAGGAGGATGTGAAAAAGCTCATCGCCTATTCCTCGGTGGCGCATATGGGCTTTGTCACCATGGGCCTGTTCGCGATGACGGCACAGGGTGTTGCCGGCGGGATTTTCCAGATGATCTCGCATGGCATCGTCTCCGCCGCCTTATTCCTCTGCGTCGGCGTGATTTACGACCGAATGCACACCCGCGAGATCGCGGCCTATGGCGGTCTGGTCAACCGCATGCCGATCTATGCTTTCGCGTTCATGGTGTTCACGCTTGCCAATGTCGGATTGCCGGGCACGTCCGGATTCGTCGGCGAATTCCTGACGCTATTGGGCACCTTCCGGGTCAACAACTGGGTAGCGACCCTGGCGACACTCGGCACCATCCTGTCGGCCGCGTACGCGCTGTGGCTTTATCGCAAAGTGATCTTCGGCAGGCTGACCAAGCCGAGCCTGTTCAACATCAAGGATATCGGCTGGCGCGAAATGATCGTGCTGGCGCCGCTGGTGATCCTGACGATCGTGTTCGGGATTTATCCAAAACCGGTGCTCGATATGTCGGCCACGTCGGTGACACAGCTCATCGACAATTTCCAGCATGCCGTCAGCAGCGTTCAAGCGGCTGAGCTGGCGAGGTAGGCGATGAACACGGCTCTGACCATCACCAGCCTCGTTCCGCTATTGCCGGAAATCGTTCTCGGCCTCGGCGCCATGGCGCTGTTGATGCTCGGCGTCTTTCGCGCCGAGCGCAGCGTGGTGTTGATTGACTCCGCTTCGATCGTTTTGCTCGTCGCTGCCGGCGTGATCGTGCTGCTGCTGCCCGAGGGCAGGCTGGTCACGTTCGATGGCAGCTTCGTTGTCGACGGCTTTGCCCGGTTCCTGAAAATTCTCGCTATCCTCGGCTCGGCGGCCGCCATCCTGATGTCGATCGACTATGCGCAGCGGCAAAAGCAGGAGCGGTTCGAATATTCCGTGCTGATCGTGCTGTCGACGCTCGGCATGCTGATGCTGATCTCGGCAAACGATCTGATCGCACTCTACCTCGGCCTCGAATTGATGAGCCTGCCGCTCTACGTTGTCGCCGCGAGCCACCGCACGTCGCTGCGCTCGACCGAAGCGGGCCTGAAATATTTCGTCCTTGGCGCGCTGTCGTCGGGGATGCTGCTCTACGGAGCGTCGCTGGTCTATGGCTTCACCGGCACAGTGAGTTTTGCCGGCATCGCTTCGTCGGCTGCGGATGCCGGCACCGGGCTGATCTTCGGTCTGGTGTTTCTGTTTGCCGGCTTCTGTTTCAAGGTGTCCGCGGTGCCGTTCCATATGTGGACGCCGGACGTTTACGAAGGCGCGCCGACGCCGATTACTGCGTTCTTCGCTGCCGCGCCGAAGGTGGCGGGCATCGCCATGTTCGTGCGCGTCGCCGTCGCCGCTTTTCCCGGCATCACCGGGCAATGGCAGGAAATCGTCGCCTTCGTCTCCATCGCCTCGATGCTGCTCGGTTCGTTCGCTGCGATCGGCCAGCGCAATATCAAGCGGCTGATGGCCTATTCATCGATCGGTCACATGGGCTTTGCGCTCATCGGGCTCGCCGCCGGGACTTCCGAAGGCGTGCAGGGCGTGCTGGTTTACATGGCCATTTATTTGACCATGACGCTCGGCGTGTTTGCCGTGATCCTGTCGATGCGACGCGATCGGGGCATGGTGGAATTGATCGACCAGCTTGCCGGGCTCGCCCGCACCAGCCCGACGATGGCGTTCTTTTTGGCAATGCTCTTGTTCTCGATGGCCGGCGTGCCGCCGCTCGCCGGCTTCTTTGCCAAGTTCTATGTCTTTCTCGCCGCTATCAAAGCCGGCCTCTACGTGCTCGCTGTCATCGGCGTGCTGGCGAGTGTCGTCGGCGCCTACTACTATCTGGCAATCGTGAAAATCATGTATTTCGACGAGCCGGCCGAAGGCTTTGTCGGCATGCCGTACGAGCTCAAGGTGGTGCTCGCGGTTTGCGGCCTGTTCAATATTCTGTTCTTCCTCTATCCGGGA
Source organism: uncultured Alphaproteobacteria bacterium (assembly GCA_963826945.1). GTDB lineage: Bacteria > Pseudomonadota > Alphaproteobacteria > Rhizobiales > Xanthobacteraceae > BOG-931. The sequence continues at coordinate 450,588 of CAWGYY010000008.1, forward strand.
CCGCTGGTCGGCGTCGCCAGTGCGGCCGCCCATTCGCTGTTCTGATGCAGCTTCATTCCGCGGCGGCCGCGGCGGGTTATCGCCTTCTTGATCACGACACGGTGGCGTCGACCAATGCCGAAGCGCTGGGGCTGGCGCGCCGCGGCGAGCGCGGACCATTGTGGATCACGGCGCGGCAGCAAACCGCGGGCCGCGGCCGGCGCGGCAACGAATGGGTTTCACCGGCTGGCAATCTTTACGCCACTTTGCTGCTGCACGATCCGGCGCCGGCGGAATATGCACCGGAATTGTCGTTTGTTACCGCGCTCGCCCTGCATGATGCGATCGGCGATCGGGCACCGGCACTACGCGACGAACTCAAATTGAAATGGCCGAATGATCTTCTGTGTCGCGGCGCCAAGGTCGCCGGCATTCTGATCGAAAGCGAGCGTGCTGACGATGCACTTACCCTCGTCATCGGCATCGGCGTGAACTGTTGGCATCATCCTATGGAGACGCCATATCCTGCGACCGATCTCGCGGCGGCGGGCGCGGACATTTCGGCCGAAACGCTGTTTGCTACGTTTTCCTTCACAATGCAGGAACGGATCACGCAATGGCGGCGCGGCGCGGGCTTTGCGGCTATTCGCGCCGACTGGGTAGCCCGTGCCGCCGGGATCGGCGGCGAGATGCGGGTGCGGCTGCCCGATCGTGAGCTGCTCGGCCGCGGTGAAGCGCTCGACGAACATGGCCGGCTGCTGCTGCGCCTCCCCGACGGCAGCGTGCAGGCGATCGCCGCCGGCGAGGTCTTCCCGCTTGGGGCAGCGCCCGCCGGGATTCCGGCGGGCGGGCGCGCCGGCTGATGCCTGAAGAGCTCGTGTTCGCGCCGCTCGGCGGCATCGGCGAGATCGGGATGAATCTTCGATCTACGGCGTCGGTGACAGCCGCCGCCGGCAATGGTTGATCGTCGATTGCGGCGTTTCCTTTGCCTCCGAGGAGCATCTGCCCGGCGTCGATCTGATCCTGCCGGACATCCGCTTTCTGATCGAGGAGCGGCGCAATCTCGTCGGTCTCGTGCTGACCCACGCCCACGAAGACCATATGGGCGCGCTCATGGACCTGTGGCCGCGCCTGAACGTGCCGCTCTATGCCTCGCCGTTCGCTGCGGCATTGTTTGAAGCTCGCCGCCTGTCCGAGCCGGGTGCACCGAAAATCCCGGTGAACGTCGTGCCGGTGGGCGGACACCTGACGCTCGGGCCGTTCGCCATCGACTTCATCAACGTCGCGCACTCGATCCCGGAATCGAACGCGCTCGCCATCCGCACATCGCTCGGCACAGTTCTGCACACCGGCGACTGGAAGATCGATCCGACCCCGCTGATCGGTGCGCCTACCGATCAGGCGAAACTCACCGCACTCGGCGATGCCGGCGTGCTGGCGCTGGTCGGCGATTCCACCAACGCAGTGCGCGACGGCCGCTCGCCGTCGGAAACGGACGTGGCGAAAACGCTTGCCGAGCTCATTCGCACCGCGCCGGCACGGGTGGCGGTTACGACTTTCGCCTCCCATGTCGGGCGGATCCGGGCCGTCGCCGATGCGGCGCGGCTCGCCGAGCGCGAGGTCGTGGTGGTCGGCCGCGCCATGGAGCGCGTCGTCCAGGTCGCGCGCGAGACCGGCTATCTCGACGGCGTTCAGGATTTCCGCGCCGCCGAGAGCTACGGTTATTTGCCACCCGATAGGGTTCTGGCGCTGTGCACTGGCAGTCAAGGCGAGTCGAGGGCAGCGCTGGCCCGCATTGCCGAGGACGAACATCCGGAGGTCACGCTGACCCGCGGGGACCGCGTGATCTTTTCCGCCCGCACCATCCCCGGCAATGAAAAAGCGGTCGCACGCGTGATCAACGGTCTGGTCGGGCAGGGCGTCGAAGTCATCACCGACCGCAATCACCTGGTGCACGTCTCGGGGCATCCGCGGCGCGATGAGCTTCGCGACATGATCGGCTGGGTGCGGCCGCAAATTCTGATCCCGGCCCACGGCGAAGCACTGCATTTGGCCGAACACGCCGAGCTCGCTCGCGCCGCCGGCGTTCCGCAGGTTCTGGTCTGCCGCAACGGCGACCTGGTCCGGCTGGCGCCCGGGCCGGCGGAAATCATCGACGAGGTGCCGTCGGGCCGGCTGTATAAGGACGGCGCGCTGCTGCTCAATGCCGAAGCGCGGACGGTGGCGGCGCGGCGGCGGCTTTCCTTCGCCGGCGTGGTCTCCGTCGCGCTGGCCCTGAGCGAAAAAGGCCAGCTCATGGCCGACCCGGAGATCGAGCTGATCGGCGTTCCGGACGCTGATGCCGGCGGGCGGCCGATGGAAGAGATTGCCCGCGATGCCATCAAAGAGGCGTTCGCGGCGCTGCCGAAGCCGCGGCTGCGCGATCCCGACGAGGTTGCCGAGGCGGTCCGGCGCGCAGTGCGCTCCGCAATTGCCGAGCGCTGGAACAAAAAGCCGATCTGCCATGTCCACGTGCTCGTGGTGTAGGATCGGCGGAGCGCGGCTAAGCCCAATCGTTGCAGGAGGTCAAAGTATGATCGGCAGGCTTAATCACGTAGCCATTGCGGTGCGCGATATCGGCAAGGCGTCCGCGGTTTATCGGGACGTTCTCGGCGCCGATGTTTCGGCAGCCGTGCCGCAGCCGGACCACGGTGTGACCACCGTATTCATCACGCTGCCGAATACCAAGATCGAGCTGCTCGAACCGCTCGGCGAGAACTCGCCGATCGCAAAATTCCTCGAGCGCAGTCCCGACGGCGGCATGCACCACGTCTGCTACGAGGTCGACGACATCCGTGCGGCGCGCGATGCCCTTAAGGCTTCAGGCGCGCGCGTGCTTGGCGATGGCGAGCCCCGCATCGGCGCGCACGGCAAGCCGGTGCTGTTCCTGCATCCGAAGGATTTCTCCGGCACGCTCGTCGAGCTGGAACAGCGCTGACATGCCGGTTACGACCGCTGTCGCCGTCTATTTCCTGATCTGGTGGGTGGTGCTGTTCGCCGTGCTGCCCTGGGGAATTCGGAGCCAGCACGAGGGCGGCGAGGTCGTCCCGGGCACCGACCCGGGCGCTCCGACGGCACCCAGCCTGGGCCGTAAACTTCTATGGACGACGCTCGTCTCGGCGGTGATTTTTGCCGCGTTCTATGTCGTCTATGCCGATCACTTGGTGACGCTCGAAGGCTTGGTTCGGCCATTCGGCATGCGCTGACCCCTGACGCACAAAAAAATAGCAGGGCGAACGCCCTGCTTAAAAAAGATCGCCTGATCTTTGATCCGCGCCTTTGCTCCCGATTTTTGTGCTTTTCAGCTAGGCGGCAGCGTTGAACTCGCGCCTACGGACCATCCTCCCAAGACTTGGACCGCTTTCCCGGACGCAGAACGTAGCGTTGGGATTGCGCGACCTTTGGTACTCGATCTTTCGTCCAATGTCATCATCTTACCGGCGGTCGGTGACAAAAAAATTTAACTCACTGCCGTTTTATGGGACCCGATGCTCCGCCGAAGCACCCTCTTGTAATTCCAGCCCCGTTGGTACAACGACATTTCATGCGCCTTTCCCGATACTTCCTGCCCATCCTGCGTGAAACCCCGAAAGAAGCGGAGATCGTTTCCCACCGCTTGATGCTGCGCGCCGGCATGATCCGCCAGGAGGCGGCCGGCATTTACGCCTTCCTGCCGCTGGGGCTGCGCGTCCTCGACAAGGTGTGCCGGATCGTGCGCGAGGAGCAGAACCGCTCAGGCGCCATCGAACTGTTGATGCCCACGATCCAGTCTGCGGATCTGTGGCGCGAGAGCGGCCGCTATGAGGCTTACGGCAAGGAGATGCTGCGCATCACCGATCGCCACGAGCGCGAGATGCTCTATGGGCCGACCAACGAGGAGATGATCACGGAGATCTTCCGCGCTTACGTGCGGTCCTACAAGGATCTGCCGCTCAATCTCTATCACCTGCAGTGGAAGTTCCGCGACGAAGTGCGGCCACGTTTCGGGCTGATGCGCGGGCGTGAGTTCCTGATGAAGGACGCGTATTCGTTCGACGTCGATTTTGCCGGCGCCAAGCACGCCTACAACCGCATGTTCGTCGCGTACCTGCGCACTTTCGCGCGGATGGGATTGCAATCGATCCCGATGGTGGCGGAAAGCGGCCCGATCGGCGGCAATCTCTCGCATGAATTCATTGTGCTGGCCGACACCGGCGAAAGCGAGGTGTTTTGCCACCGCGATTATCTCGATTTCACCGTCCCCGGAGCGGATGTGGATTTCGACAGCGTCTCCGGTCTGCAGGGGATCGTGGACAAATGGACCGCGCTTTATGCGGCGACCTCGGAGAAGCACGACGCCGCGGCTTTCGCAAAAATTCCGCCGGACAAGCAAATCTCGGCGCGAGGCATTGAAGTCGGCCAGGTATTCTACTTCGGCACCAAATATTCCGAACCGATGAAGGCCTTGGTCGCCGGTCACGATGGTGTCGAGCGGCCGGTGCATATGGGATCTTACGGCATCGGGCCGACCAGATTGGTCGCTGCCCTGATCGAGGTGTTCCACGACGACGCCGGCATCAAATGGCCCGAGGCTGTGGCGCCTTTCTCGGTGGCGATCCTCAATCTCAAACAGGGCGGTACTGACACTGATCCGGCCTGCGAACAACTCTACCGTGCGCTCTCTGCAGGAGGAATCGATACCCTCTACGACGACCTCGACGAACGGCCCGGATCGAAATTCGCAACCGCCGATCTGATCGGCGTCCCCTGGCAGATCCTGGTCGGACCGCGCGGCTTGGCCGAAGGCAAAGTCGAGGTCAAGCGCCGCTCCGATGGATCGCGGGAACTCATGACGCCGGCCGACGCGCTCAACCGGCTCGGCGCTTGACTGGCGTCAAAGCTGTGCGCCGCCGCGCCGTTGCGACATGTTGGGCGGCTTGAATCCGCCAGAATCATGTGAAACTCCGGTTTCTCGCGGGGACCACACATTGATGCGAGAGCCGACCGGCACTCATCCTTTCGCGCCTTTCGAGTGGATGCTGTCGCTGCGCTACCTGCGTGCGCGGCGCAAGGAAGGATTCATCTCGGTCATCGCCGGCTTCTCATTTCTCGGCATCATGCTCGGCGTGGCGACGTTGATCATCGTCATGGCGGTGATGAACGGGTTCCGCCAGGAACTGCTGTCGAAGATTCTGGGGCTTAACGGTCACCTCCTGATCCAGCCGCTCGAATCCCCGCTGACCGATTGGCAGGCGGTTGCCGCCCGCGTCGCCAAAGTCCCCGGCGTGCGGCTCGCCGCGCCGATCGTCGAGGGGCAGGCGCTGGCGTCGTCGCCGTTCAGCGCCTCGGGCGTCCTGGTCCGTGGCATCCGCTCCGCCGAACTGTCGAAACTTTCCTCGATCGCCAGGAACATCAAGCAGGGAACGCTTGAAGGCTTTGACCAAGGGCAGGGGATTGCGATCGGCAGCCGGCTCGCGGAGCAGCTTTCGGTGCGGGCCGGCGACAATCTCACGCTCGTGGCGCCGCGCGGCGCGGTCACGCCGATGGGCACGACGCCGCGCATCAAGGCGTACAAGATCGCGGCGGTGTTCGAGATCGGCATGTCGGAATACGACGCTGCCTTCGTGTTCATGCCGCTGACGGAGGCACAGGCCTATTTCAATCGCGCCGGCGACGTGACCGCGATCGAGGTCTATACCGACGATCCCGATCAGGTCGACCGCTACCGGGCGCTCATCACCGATGCCGCGGCGCGGCCGATCTACATGATCGACTGGCGCCAGCGCAACGCCACGTTCTTCAACGCGCTGCAGGTCGAGCGCAACGTCATGTTCTTGATCCTGACGCTGATCGTGCTGGTGGCGGCGCTCAATATCGTCTCCGGCATGATCATGCTGGTGAAGGATAAAGGCAGCGACATTGCCATCCTGCGTACCATGGGCGCCACCCAAGGCGCGATCATGCGCATTTTTCTGATTACCGGCGCTTCGATCGGCGTGGTCGGCACGGTGGTCGGCTTCCTGCTCGGCACGATCATCTGCCTGAATATCGAATCGATCCGCCACTTTCTGTCTTGGCTCACCAACACCGAACTGTTCTCGCCCGAACTCTACTTCCTGTCCCGGCTTCCCGCTGACATGAACGCCGGCGAAACCACGGCCGTGGTCGTGATGGCGCTAGGCCTGTCGCTGTTGGCGACGCTCTATCCGTCGTGGCGGGCGGCGCGGCTCGATCCCGTTGACGCGCTGCGTTACGAGTGATCGCACGATGGACGACACCACAGCGAGCACCGCCATTGTGGAGCCTGCGCCTGCGGCCGGCAGCGAACAGCATCCGATCGTATTCCTGCACGAGATCAGCCGGCGGTTTCGTCAGGGCGATTCCACGCTCGAGATTCTCAAAGGCGCCGAGCTTGCAGTCTGGCCGGGACAAACGGTGGCGCTGGTCGCGCCTTCCGGCGCGGGGAAATCGACGCTGCTGCATATCGCCGGCCTCCTCGAACATGCGGACGGCGGTGAGGTCTACCTGGATTCGATCGCCACCTCGCACATGAGCGATGCCGCGCGCACCCGGATCCGGCGCGCCGATATCGGCTTCGTCTATCAGTTTCATCATCTGCTGCCGGAATTCTCCGCCGTGGAGAACGTAATGCTGCCGCAGATGATCCGCGGGCTCAATCGCGCCGAGGCGCAGGCGCGCGCCGCCGAACTATTGAGCTATCTCGGTCTCAAGGAGCGTCTGACGCACCGGCCGGCGGAGCTATCCGGCGGTGAGCAGCAGCGCGTCGCCATTGCGCGCGCCGTTGCGAATGCGCCGCGCATCCTGCTCGCCGACGAGCCGACCGGGAACCTTGATCTGCGCACGTCCGAGCGGGTCTTTGGTGCGCTCGATCAGTTGGTCCGCGCTTCGGGTCTCGCTGCCATCGTCGCCACCCACAATCTCGACATCGCCGCGCAGATGGACCGTCGCGTAACCATCCGCGACGGCGTAGTGGTTGAGCTGACCTGAGACCGTCCGGTCGGCCGACCCGACGCCTTGCCGCCGGGTCAATTAGGCCGCCGGTTTTCACTGTGCCGTCATACGCGGGCGGGCTAGGGCGTTTCCCGGCCCTTATCCTCTACCCGGGCCTCCGCCAATCTGAACTCATGGTGGTCGCCACAAACCTGACAGTGCAGATTTATCGTAGCGTCCTTTGGCAAATCCTTCAGGTCGGTCGATTGCGCCTGGAAACCGCTGCGAAAGTCCGTGCCGGTTTTCGGACAGCGAAAAGTCAGGTGACCCATTGCGCGCCTCGTTAGTTGCGCAGGCTACTAACGAGCTTTTTGCCGCGCGATCTTTGATGAGGATCAATCGCGAGGCTTCGATGTTGCCTTTGGTCGCGCGGTCAATGCAGGTGCTGTCAATTGAGCGGCCGCGTGTTTCGATAAGAAGCTTAACGGGCGGCCACCTTAGCCCCCTTGCTTCGGCTGGGTTAGAGCCGCCCTCGCTCCGTGGGCCACGAGGCGGAACACAGATTTGTTTGACGAATAACGCATCCGCAATGACGGCGGTTAACCCTGACCGCCACAATTGAACGCGGCCCGAACTGCGCAGGCTTGACTCTGAGAACAATTAGAGAACTAATGTTCCTCTTTCGTTCTACGAAAGGGAGAGGGTCATGGTTCGCGCTGTGGCGGAGGAGGCGTTGGCACTTGCCTCGATCACTTTGTTCCTGGCTATGGTCGCTGTCTGGGCCCAGGTGCTGGGGGTCGTCTGACTTTCCGAGATTTTTCCGGCCGCTGGCAGCGCGCCGGATGAAACTTTCTGTGCGCGGCGACGACGCTTGCTGCGCGCGGTTGTGGACAGCGCGGCGCGCGATCCGCATCTTGCGCTCCACACCAGAATCGTCATCCGCGAACCACTTTAGGGATATGCCTGCCGCGACCCCCGGTTTCGTGCACCTGCATGTGCATTCGTCTTACTCGCTGCTCGAAGGGGCGCTGCCCATCGCGCGGCTGGCGGAACTTGCCAAGAAAGACCGGCAACCGGCGCTGGCGCTCACCGACACCGACAATATGTTCGGCGCGCTCGAATTCTCCGAGAAAATGGCGGGCGTGGGCATCCAGCCGATCGTCGGCTGCGCGCTCGGTATCGACTTTGGCGACCACGACCAGCGGGCTTCGGCATTAGGCGAGGGCTGGCCGCGAATCGTGCTTCTGGCCGCGCGCGAGGACGGCTATCGCAGCCTGATGCGGCTTTGCTCGCGCGCCTACCTCGACACTGAACAGACCGAACGGCCGCATCTAAAGCTCGACTGGCTCGCCGGCGAGACCGACGGATTGATTGCGCTCAGTGGCGGAATCAACGGTCCGCTCGACGCGGCGATCGGCGCCGGACAGAGCGCACTCGTCGTGTCGCGCTGCGAACACCTGCAGCGCTTGTTTGGTGATCGCCTCTATATCGAATTGCAGCGTCACGGCATGCCGGCCGAACGCGTGGCGGAGCCCGCTCTGATTGAGCTTGCTTACACCCGCGGCATTTCTCTCGTCGCCACCAACGAGCCTTTCTTTGCCAGCCGCGAGGATTACGAGGCCCACGATGCGTTGTTGTGCATCGCCGAGGGCAGGCTCGTCGCCGAAGGCGAGCGCCGCCAGCTCACCACCGAGCATCGCTTCAAGAGCCGCACGGAAATGATGGCGTTGTTCGCCGATCTGCCGGAGGCGCTGGCGGCGAGCGTTGAGATCGCCGAACGCTGCGCCTTTCGACCGCGGACGCTGGCGCCGATCCTGCCGCGCTTCTCCACCGGCCCCAAGGACGGCGAAGCCGGGCGGCCGCAGGACGAGCAGGCCCAAAAGGCGAAAGCGGCGGGTGCGGCAAATGAGGCGAACGAGGCGGAAGAATTGCGCCGCGCCGCCTTCGCCGGGCTCGAACAACGGCTGGCGCGGCATCCGCTGGCGCCGGGCCATAGCGTCGAAGATTACCGCGAACGGCTTTCGTTCGAGCTCGGCGTCATCGCCAGCATGAAATACGCCGGCTACTTTCTGATCGTCGCGGATTTCATCCAATGGGCGAAGGCGCAAGGCATTCCCGTCGGACCCGGCCGTGGCTCGGGCGCCGGCTCCCTCGTCGCCTATGCGCTCACCATCACCGATCTCGACCCGATCCGGTTCGGGCTCCTGTTCGAGCGCTTTCTCAATCCCGAACGGATTTCGATGCCGGACTTTGACATCGACTTCTGCCAGAACCGGCGCGACGAAGTGATCCGTTACGTGCAGGAGAAATACGGCCGCGACCAGGTCGCCCAGATCATCACCTTCGGCACGTTGCAGGCGCGTGGCGTGCTGCGCGACGTCGGGCGCGTGCTGCAAATGCCCTACGGGCAGGTCGACAAACTTTGCAAGCTGGTGCCGCAAAATCCTGCGAACCCGGTCACGCTCAAGCGCGCGATCGAGGACGAGCCTCGATTGCAGGCCGAGCGCGATCGCGATCCCGTCACGCGGCGCGCCTTCGACATCGCACAGAAGCTGGAAGGTCTCACCCGGCACGCTTCAACGCACGCCGCCGGCATTGTCATCGGCGACCGGCCGTTGACCGAACTGGTGCCGCTCTACCGCGATCCGAAATCGCTGATGCCGGTGACCCAGTTCAACATGAAATGGGTCGAGCCCGCGGGCCTGGTGAAGTTCGATTTCCTCGGTCTCAAGACGCTCACCGTGCTCGATTTGGCGGTCAAGTTGGTCAAGCGCCGCGGCATCGATCTCGATCTGAGCAATTTGCCGCTCGACGACGCTAAGACCTACGACATGCTGGCGCGCGGCGAGACGGTCGGCGTGTTCCAGGTGGAAAGCGCCGGCATGCGCCGCGCGCTGGTCGACATGCGGCCGGACCGATTCGAGGACCTGATCGTCCTGGTGGCGCTCTACCGGCCGGGCCCGATGGCGAATATCCCGACCTATTGCGCACGAAAACTCGGCCACGAGCCCACCGATTATCTGCATCCCAAACTCGAGCCGATCCTGCGAGCGACTTACGGCATCATCACCTACCAGGAGCAGGTCCAGCAAATCGCGCGCGACCTCGCGGGCTACAGTCTTGGCAAGGCCGATATCCTGCGGCGCGCGATGGGCAAAAAGGACCGCAAGGAGATGGCGTCGCAACGCGACAGTTTCATCTCGGGAGCGGTCGAGCGCGGCATCGGGCGTACCGACGCGGAAGCGATCTTTGATACCTGCGCCAAGTTTGCCGAGTACGGATTCAACAAATCGCATTCGGCGCCCTATGCGCTGCTGACTTATCAGACCGCCTACATGAAGGCGAATTACGCGGTGGAGTTCCTCGCCGCCTCGATGACGCTCGATATGGGCAACACCGACAAGCTCGCAGAATTCCGCGCCGAGGCCGAGCGGCTCGGCATCAAGGTCGAGCCGCCGTCGATCAATCGTTCCGGCCTCGAATTCGAACCGGCCGGCAACACCATCCATTATGCGCTTTCGGCGCTGCGCGGCGTCGGGCGACAGGCCGTCGAAAGCGTCATCGCGGCGCGCGGCGAACGCCCGTTTGCCGACCTCGCCGACTTCGCCCGCCGCATCAACCCGCGGGCCATCAATAAGCGCGTGCTTGAGAGCCTTGTTGCGGCCGGCGCCTTCGACGCCACCGAGCCGAACCGTGCGCGCGTATTCGCCGCGGTCGACGCTATTCTAGGCACCGCGCAGCGGGCGCACGAGGATGCCGTGCTCGGGCAGTCGGAGCTGTTTGCGGGGCCATCGGCGCCCGAGCGGCTCGTTCTGCCCGCGGTCGAGCCGTGGCTGCCGGCGCAGCGTTTGCAGCGGGAATTCGACGCGATCGGCTTCTTCCTCAGCGGTCATCCGCTGGACGACTATGCCGCGGCGCTCAAGCGGCTGCGCGTGCAACCCTGGTCCGAATTTGCTCGCGCTGTGAAGGCAGGCGCCAGCGCCGGCCGCGTGGCCGGGACTGTGGTCGCGCGCACCGAACGGCGCACCCGAAACGGCACCAAAATGGGCATCATCGGTCTGTCCGATCCGAGCGGCCACTATGAGGCGGTGCTGTTCGCGGAGGGCCTGGCGCAATATCGCGATCTGCTCGAGCCCGGATCGGCGGTGCTGCTGTTTCTCACCGCCGAAGTGCAAGGCGACGAAGTGCGCGCCCGCATCCAGTCGGTCGAGCCGCTCGACCAGGCGGCGGCGAAAATGCAGAAGGGCTTGCGTGTGTTCTTGCGCGACGATGCGCCGATTGAAGGCGTAGCCAAGCGTCTCGAGCCGATCAAGCTGCCGTCCGCGCGCAACGGCGCCGACCACGCCGACGGTGAAGTGAGCATGGTGCTGATGCTCGAAAACGGCAACGAAGTCGAGGTCAAGCTCCCGGGCCGCTTCAAGGTATCCCCGCAGATCGCTGGTGCGATCAAGGCGGTGACCGGCGTGGTGACGGTCGAGGCGCTGTAAGGTTAATCGTCATTGCTTTGTCGCCACGCTACCCGCCATGACGCGAATTAAGCGCCAAGTGGTTTGAAATTCATCGCTCTACTCGCTATCTCAGGCGCGGCGCGGTAAGAGAGCGCCCCTTTCACCACAATCCATCGTCAATTCGGCGCCAGCGACATGCTTCGGATCGAGAACCTCATCTTTGACGCCTGGGGGCGGCGATTTTTTGATTCGGCGAGCGTGGCGATAGCGTCCGGGACGAAGGTGGGCGTGGTCGGCCGCAACGGCATCGGCAAATCGACCCTATTCAAGCTCATCGTCGGCGATCTCGTTCCGCTCAGCGGCGAGATTCTGTTGCCGAAGGCATACCGCATCGGATCGGTCGATCAGGAGCATCCGGCGACGCCGACGAGTCTCCTCGACACAATTCTGGCCGCCGATACGCAACGTGAAGCGCTCAATGCCGCGCTGGAAACCGCTGAGCCGGAAGAGCTTGCCGACATTTACCAGCAGCTGAACGCGATCGACGCGGATCGCGCGCCGGCACGCGCCGCTGAAATCCTCAGCGGCCTCGGCTTTGCCGATGCCGACCTTCATCGTCCGATGGCAGAATTTTCCGGCGGCTGGCGCATGCGCGTGGCGCTGGCGGCGGCGTTGTTCGCTGAGCCGGACTTACTCCTGCTGGACGAGCCGACCAACTATCTCGACCTCGAAGGCGCGCTTTGGCTCGAAGCGCGGCTGAAAAAGTATCCGCATACGGCTTTGATCATCAGCCACGACCGCGAGCTTCTGAACAATTCGGTCGATGCCATCTTGCACCTGAGCCAAGGCAAGCTCGAGCTTTACACCGGCGGCTACAACGATTTCGAAACGCGGCGCGCGGAGAAGACGCGGCTGCTGGCAGCGACCAAGGCAAAGCAGGACGCCGAGCGTGCTCACCTGCAACGCTTCATCGACCGGTTCCGGGCGAAGGCGAGCAAGGCGACCCAGGCACAGTCGCGCATCAAGCGTCTCGCCAAACTGGAGCCGATTGCGGAAGTCGTCGAGGAGAGGGTGGCACCATTCACGCTGCCGTCGCCGCCGCGACCGCTGGCGCCGCCTTTGATCCAGCTTGAAAGCGCGGCGGTCGGCTACAACGGCGCGCCGGTGCTTCGCAATCTCAATCTGCGACTCGATGTCGACGATCGCATCGGGCTACTGGGCGTCAACGGCGCGGGCAAGTCGACGTTCGCCAAGATGATCGCCGGAGCGCTGCCGCTACAAACAGGCGAGATGAAGCGGGAACAGCGCATCCGCGTCGGCTGGTTTCACCAGCACCAGATCGAAGCGCTCGACCCGGACGACACGCCGCTCGACATCCTGCGGCGCGAGCGTCCGGACGACAGTGAGTTGTCGCGCCGCTCGCGGCTCGCGCAATTCGGTCTGTCGTTCGACAAGCAGGAAACCACCGTCGCCAATCTTTCCGGCGGCGAGCGCGCGCGGCTGTTGCTCAACCTCGTTGCGATGACGGCGCCGCACTTGCTGATTCTCGACGAGCCGACCAACCATCTCGATATCGATAGCCGCCGCGCGCTGCTCGATGCGCTTAACGATTACGAAGGCGCGGTCATCCTGATCACCCACGACCGCTCGCTGATCGAGCTTGTCGCCGACCGGTTGTGGCTGACGGCCGATGGCCGCATCAAGCCATTTGCCGGAGATATGGACGATTATGCCCGCTTCGTCCTTGACCGGGCCAAAGTGGGAGCGACGCCTGCGCAGGCAACTGCCGACGATCAGCCGGCAGCGCTGGAGGGTTTCGACGCCGGCGCGGCGGCCCGCCTGGCGGCGAAAAAGGCCGCAAAAAAGCGGCGCCGCAGGGGTTATTGACCGGCGCCGGCCGGCGGTTCACCGCCCGATAACGTTCAAGTTGCGTCGCCGGGGCATCTACCTATATAAGGCGCCCAATCTCACACGCGGACCTTGGCCGTAAAAGCCGTCCGGTGCCTGACCATAAGGTTAGGCTCATCGGTCCGCGGCGGATCAACCGGAGAACTGATATGGCGCTGCCCGACTACAGCATGCGCCAGCTGTTAGAGGCTGGCGTCCACTTCGGCCATCAGGCCCATCGTTGGAATCCGAAGATGGCGGAGTACATCTTCGGCACTCGCAACAACATTCACATCATCGACCTGACCCAAACCGTGCCGATGCTGCACCGCGCGTTGCAGGCGGTGAGCGATACCGTGGCGCGCGGCGGACGAATCCTGTTCGTCGGCACCAAGCGGCAGGCGCAGGACGCGATCGCCGAAGCGGCCAAAAAGTCCGCGCAATATTACGTCAATTCGCGCTGGCTCGGCGGCACGCTGACCAACTGGAAGACCGTGTCCAACTCGATCAAGCGGCTGCGGACGCTCGACGAAATGCTCTCGTCCAACGAGGCGCAGGGTTACACCAAGAAAGAGCGGCTGACGCTGCAGCGCGAGCGCGACAAACTCGACCGCGCACTCGGCGGGATCAAGGACATGGGCGGATTGCCCGACCTCGTTTTCGTGATCGATACCAACAAGGAAGACATCGCGATCAAGGAGGCACGGCGTCTGAACGTCCCGGTCGCTGCCGTGGTCGACACCAATTGCGATCCGGAGGGCATCACCTACGTCGTGCCGGGCAATGATGACGCGAGCCGCGCCATCACGCTCTACTGCGACCTGATCGCCAGAGCGGTGATCGACGGCATCTCCCGCGGACAGGGCGAACGCATCGATCTCGGCGCGCTCCCCGAACCGCTGGTTGAGGAATTGCCGCCCGAGACCGAGAAACTCGGCTTTCAGCCGCTGTCCGGACCGCGCGGCGTGGCCGACGATCTGAAGAAGTTTCCGGGCGTATCGCCGGCGATCGAGAAGCAACTCAACGATCTCGGCATCTTCCACGTCTGGCAGATCGCCGAGTTCTCTCCCGTCGCCGCCCATAACGTCGGCGAGGAAGTCGGGCTTCCGGGCCGCGTCGAAGGCTGGATTGCGCGCGCCAAGGAGCAGATGGCGACTGAGGCCGAGTGAGCCGCGGGAACGGTCATTCCGGGGCGCCGCGAAGTGGCGAGCCCGAAATCCTTAACCGCGGAACGTGATTTTTCAATTCCGAGTGCTTATTTCCTGGTGCCGTGTTCATAGATTCCGAACTCGCGCCTAACGGCGCGTCCCGGAATGACGATGCGGGTACGACAAGGATCGAACGAAAATGGCGAACATCACCGCAGGCATGGTGAAAGAGCTCCGCGACAAAACCGGGGCCGGCATGATGGACTGCAAGGCGGCGCTCGGTGAAACCGGTGGCGATCTCGAATCGGCAGTCGACTGGCTGCGCAAAAAGGGGCTCGCAAAGGCCGCCAAGAAAGCCGGGCGGGTCGCGGCGGAAGGCCTGATCGGCGTTGCGCTCGCGGCGAACAAAGGCATTGTTGTCGAAGTCAATTCGGAAACCGACTTCGTGGCGCGCAATGATTTGTTCCAGGGCCTGGTGAAGATGATCGCCGATGTCGCGCTGACCACCGGCGCCGATGTCGATAAAATCCTCGCCGGCCGTGTCGGCGATCGCACGGTTGCCGATGCCATCAACGAGACCATCGCCAAGGTCGGCGAGAACATGACGCTGCGGCGGGCGGCTGCGGTGTCGGTCGGCAAAGGCGTGGTTGCAAGCTACGTGCACAATTCGGTCACCGACGGACTTGGCAGGATCGGCGTGATTGTCGGGCTCGAATTGGCCGGCACGGCGGATGAGCTGAAAGCCTTCGGCCGCATGGTGGCAATGCACGTGGCTTCGGCCAACCCGCAGGCGATCGAAGCGTCAGGACTCGATGCCGCGACCGTCGAGCGCGAACGAAACGTGCTTGCCGAGAAATTCAAGGCGCAGGGCAAGCCCGCAAACGTCATCGACAAGATTGTCGAGTCGGGGCTCAAGACCTTCTACAAGGAAGTGTGCCTGCTCGATCAGGGCTTTATCTTCGACGATAAAAAGAGCGTGGCCCAGGCGGTGAAGGAAGCCGAAAGCAAAGTGGGCGCGCCGATCAAGATCACGGCCTTCGTGCGCTACGCGCTCGGCGAGGGTATCGACCGGCCGAGCGACGATTTCGGCGGTGAAGTTGCAGCGCTTGCCGGTGCGCACTGAATCGGGTGTAGCGCCGAATCGCGTGTAGGGTGGGTTGAGCGAGGCGAAATCCACCGCAGATATCGAGAGCGATGGGTTTCGTTGCGCTTGACCCATCCAACAGGGGCGGATCATCTCGGCGATGCCGAAGTCGAATTACCGACGCGTGATCGTCAAGCTCTCCGGCGAGGCGCTGAGCGGCCCGGAAAATTTCGGCATCCATCAGCCGACCATCGAGCTCTTTGCCGCGGATCTCGTCGCCGCTCATAAGCTCGGAATAGGGCTCGGGGTTGTGGTCGGCGGCGGCAACATTCTCCGCGGCGCGCAGATTTCCGAGGATGGATTGTCGCGGCCGACCGCAGATGCGATGGGGATGCTGGCGACCGTCATGAACGGACTGGTGCTTGAAGCAGCGATCGAGCGGGCCGGCGCCAGCGCCCGCACCATGTCGGCCTTAGCGATGCCGCAAGTCTGTGAAACGTACGAACGCCAGCGCGCACTGCGGCATCTGGAAGATGGGCGCATCATCGTGTTCGCCGGCGGTACCGGGAACCCCTATTTTACCACCGACACCACGGCCATTTTGCGCGCCGCGGAGATGGGCTGCGATGCAGTGTTCAAGGCGACCGACGTCGACGGCGTCTATACTGCCGACCCGAAGCGAGACCCCAAGGCAACGCGCTACGAGCGCCTGGACCATCAGGAAGCGCTCGACCGCAATCTGAAAATCATGGATGCGACGGCCTTCGCGCTTGCCCGGGAGAACCGTATGCCTATCATCGTTTTTTCGATCAAGCAGAACGGCGCGATCGCGACTGTTGTGCAGGGAAAGGGTCACTTTACGACTGTCGGCTGAGAATTTGCTTTAACGAACGAAAGCGACCGTCGGACTGCGGAGGGCGCCATGGCAACGACGACATTCGACATGAATGACCTCAAGCGCCGCATGGCGGGAGCCATTGCCTCGCTCAAGCAGGAGCTTGCAGGCCTGCGGACCGGGCGTGCGTCGCCCGGACTGCTCGAACATATTCAGGTCGAGGCCTACGGCAGCCATATGCCGCTCAATCAGCTCGCCACCATCAATGTTCCAGAGCCGCGGCTGCTTCTTGTTCAGGTCTGGGATCGATCGATGATCCACGCGGTCGAGAAGGCGATTTCCGCCGCCAATCTCGGCTTGACCCCATCGAGCGAGGGACAGGTCCTCAAGCTGAGAATCCCTGAACTCAACGAAGAGCGGCGGCGGGAGATCGTGAAGGTCGCGCACAAATACACCGAGGCCGCGCGCGTCGCGGTGCGACACGTCCGCCGCGATGGCCTCGACCTTCTCAAGAAGCTTGAGAAGGACCACAAGATCAGCGAGGACGAACACGAGCGGCACTCGGCAGAGGTGCAAAAAGCGACCGATGCGACCGTCGCGGAGGTCGACAAGCTTCTTGCCGCCAAGGAAAAGGAGATCATGACAGTTTGAGCGACGCCGCACGATCGAGAGACAGCGCAGCGTGAGTCGCTGCCGTCGGGCAGCGACGGCTTCGACGCGCCCCGGCACGTCGCCATCATCATGGACGGCAACGGCCGATGGGCTGCCGCACGCGGCCTGCCGCGGATCGAAGGCCATCGGCGAGGCGTAGAAGCGTTGCGCCGTACGGTGCGCGCGGCGGGCGATCTCGGCATCTCGGTGCTGACCATATTCTCATTCAGCTCGGAGAACTGGTCGCGTCCGTTATCTGAAATCAGCGATCTGATGGGTCTGCTTCGCCGCTTCATCCGCAATGATCTCGCCGAATTGCACAAGAGCAACGTGCGCGTGCGCATCAGCGGCGAGCGCGAAGGGCTCGATCGCGACATCTGCCTGCTTCTGCAGGAGGCCGAAGATCTGACCCGCAACAATACCGGCCTCACACTGGTGGTGGCCTTCAACTACGGTGCACGACAGGAAATCGCACAAGCCGCGCGCCGCCTCGCGATCGAAGTGGCAGCCGGACGTCTTTCCGCCGATGAGGTGACGCCCGAACGGCTCGCGAGCTATTTCCACGCTCCCGATATTCCCGATCCCGACGTGATCATCCGCACCAGCGGCGAGCAGCGGCTTTCCAACTTTCTGCTGTGGCAGGCCGCCTACAGCGAACTTGTATTCGTGCCGATCAATTGGCCCGATTTCGATCGCGCCGCACTCGAGGGTGCGATTGCGGAATATCGTCGCCGCGAACGCCGCTTCGGCGGATTGGCCGCCAGTGCCGGATCGTAAGACCGGATCGTGAACAAGCCTGACCAGCGTGATGGCCGCACCGAAAGCCGTGTCTCCGAGGGTGCCGCCAGCAACTTGACGCTGCGCGTCATCTCGGCGG
Organism: uncultured Alphaproteobacteria bacterium; assembly: GCA_963826945.1. Lineage (GTDB taxonomy): Bacteria > Pseudomonadota > Alphaproteobacteria > Rhizobiales > Xanthobacteraceae > BOG-931. Next base: position 468,466 of record CAWGYY010000008.1, read on the forward strand.
CGGTGCTCGCGCCGGCCGTGCTGGCCTGCACCTACGCCGGCGGGTGGGTATTTTTCGCCGCTGTGCGCCGTCGCGGCCGGCGTCATTCTCTGGGAATGGACGTCGTTGGTCGCTGGCAGCGGCGATCTCAGAATTCTGACGCCAGGCTTGGCGGCCTTGCTGGCGGGCGTGTTGCTCGTTGGCTTCGACCTGCCTGCGGCCGCCGTTGGGTATGATCGCGATCGGCGCGGTGTTCGCGGGCCTTGCGGCTGCGGCTTGGCCCGGCGTTCCTCCCGATCGGCTGACCGGGCTTGGGGCGCGGGCGGGGTGGTCTATGCCGGCGTCGATGCTGCTCGGGCCCGCTCTGCTGCGGCGCGATCCCGAATGGGGTCTAACGGCACTTTTATTTCTCTTCGCAACCGTCTGGATAACTGATATTTTTGCCTACTTCTGTGGACGGGCAATCGGTGGCCCACTGTTGTGGCCGCGCATCAGTCCGAAAAAGACTTGGTCGGGTGCGTTAGGGGGGCTGATCGGGGGGGTTGCCGCGGGCGTCGGGGTCGCTTATGCGAGCGGTGTCGGCAGGTTGGGGATCGTAGGGGTTATGGGGCTGCTGCTGTCCGTCCTGGCGCAAGCCGGCGACTTGTTCGAGTCTGCCGTCAAGCGGCGTTTCGGGGCCAAGGACGCAAGCCACCTCATTCCGGGTCACGGAGGCCTCATGGACCGCCTTGACGGCTTCCTCGTCGCCGCCGTCGCCGCTTTGCTTATCGGCCTTATTCGTGCGGGAACTGCTGCACCGGCCCGCGGCTTGCTGGTATGGTAGTAGGCCATGAGAAAGAAACAGCCGCTGGCGAGGGTGGAATTGGCGCCGGTACCGCGCTCGGTGACGCTACTGGGCGCCACCGGCTCGATCGGGTCGAGCACCGTCGATCTGCTCAGGCAAGAAGCTGGTCGCTATCGCGTCGAAGCGGTGACCGCGCATCGCAACGCCAAGGCGCTGGCGCAGCTGGCGCGCGAACTCGGTGCGCGCTTTGCCGCAGTGGCCGATCCCGATGCCTACGGCGAACTCAAAGCCGAGCTTTCGGGCTCCGGCATCGAGGCGGCGGCCGGCGCCGCCGCAGTGGTCGAAGCGGCGCAGCGCCCCGCCGACTGGGTGATGGCCGCGATCACCGGTGCGACCAGTCTGAAGCCGACGCTCGCCGCTGCCGAACGCGGCGCCACGGTTGCGCTTGCCAACAAGGAATGTCTCGTCTGCGCCGGTGCGCTGTTCATGCGCCGGGCCGCCGCCGCCGGCGCCAGAGTGCTGCCGGTCAACTCCGAGCACAATGCGATCTTTCAGGCGCTTGGCGCCGGCCGGCGCGAGGACGTGCGCCGTATTGTGCTGACTGCTTCGGGCGGGCCGTTTCGAACCTGGTCGCTCGAAGCGATCCGCAAGGTAACAGTCGAGCAGGCGCTCAAACACCCGACCTGGTCCATGGGACCGAAGGTCACGATTGATTCGGCGACGTTGATGAACAAGGGCCTCGAACTCATCGAGGCGCATCATCTGTTCGCGCTGGGACCGGACGCGCTTGATGTCGTGGTGCACCCGCAGTCCGTCGTCCATGGTTTGGTGGAGTACCGCGACGGCTCAGTGGTTGCGCAGCTCGGATCGCCGGATATGCGTATCCCGATCGCCCATTGTCTGGCGTGGCCGGTGCGCATGGGCACGCCTGCAGCGCGCCTCGATCTCGCGCGCCTTGCCACACTTACGTTCGAAGAGCCGGATCCCGTCCGCTTCCCGGCGCTGGCGCTCGCGCGCCGGGCGCTTGCCGCAGGCGGGGCCGCGCCGACGATTCTCAATGCCGCAAACGAGATCGCGGTGCGGGAATTTGTGAATCGGCGTCTCGGCTTCAGCGGTATTCCCGTTTTGGTCGAAGCGACGCTCGATGCGGCAGAACGGCGCGGCACCGTGGCGGAGCCGCAATCCGTCGAAGACGCGATCGCCATTGACCATAACGCAAGAAGGCTCGCCGCCGACCTCTTGCCCGAAATTGCCGCAATGGCATCCTAAGCGTTAAGACTGGGGCAAGATAATGCAGGGGCGGGGGTAGAAAAGCGTCATGGGGTCATATTTTTTGTCGCATTTGCACCTGCTCGGCGGCGGCGTTGTCGGGTACCTCGTTCCCTTCCTCTTCGTCCTCAGCCTGGTCGTCTTTTTCCATGAGCTCGGTCATTTTCTGGTCGCTCGCTGGTGCGGCGTGCGGGTGATGGTGTTTTCCATCGGCTTTGGCCCGGAAATCATCGGCTTCAACGATCGCTACGGCACACGCTGGAAAATCTCCGCCGTCCCTCTCGGCGGCTTCGTCAAATTTCTCGGCGACGACAGTGCGGCGAGCACGCCCGACAATGCGGCGCTGGCGAAGATGGATGAAGGCGAGCGCGCACACAGTTTCATGTTTCAGTCCGTGTTAAAGCGGGCGGCCATTGTCGTGGCCGGACCGGTGGCGAATTTCATCTTAGCCATCGTCATTTTCGCCGCGGTGTTCATGGTCTACGGCAAGCAGACCATGAGCGCACGGGTGGACTCGGTACAGGCCGGTAGCGCTGCCGCTGCGGCTGGCTTCGAGCCTGGCGACCTCGTGGTATCGATCGACGGTCATGCCATCGACAATTTTACCCAGATGCAACGGATCGTCAGTGAAAGCGCCGGTGAGACGCTTGAAATCACCGTCCGTCGTGACGGCGCGACAAAAACGCTGAAGGCCACGCCCGCACTGCAGGAAAAAAAGGATGTGTTCGGCAACGTTCGCCGCATCGGAATCCTGGGCATCCAGCGTTCGCCGGCGCCCGAGGATTTGAAAGCGCAGCCGGTGGGGCCGCTGCAGGCCGTCTGGCTGGGCGTTCAGGAATCCTGGGACGTCGTCGACCAGACGCTGAGCTTATGTCGGCGGGGTCATAATTGGGCGCAAATCGGCTGATCAGCTTGGTGGTCCGATTCGGATCGCGCAGATGTCGGGGCAGGTAGCGAGCCTGGGCTTCGTCGTGCTGCTGCACTTCTCTGGCATGCTGTCGGTTTCGATCGGACTGTTAAACCTGTTCCCGATACCTCTATTCGATGGCGGTCACCTTTTGTTCTACCTTATCGAGGGCGTTCGCGGCCGTCCGCTTTCCGAAAGGGCGCAAGAGGTGGGATTTCGCATCGGCCTCGCGATCGTGCTGATGTTGATGATATTTGCAACTTTCAATGACATCGTTCATCTGACCACCTCCTGAAGGCGGTGGGCACCCTGGGGTGGGGCGTGTCACACTGCTTGCCAAAATGTGTGTCAAATCAAAGTGGAGAGGTAGCGCCGAACTGAGACCTTGAATTGAGGGAGACATCGAGCAACCCGCCAACTGGGGGCGGCCACAAGGGGGATTGAGGGCGCTTTGCGCATGGACATGTGTGTGCGGGTAAGACGAGGGCTTGTCGTGGCCGGCTTGCTCCTCGCCGGAGTATTGTTTGGCGTTGCGTCTGGAGCGGCATTTGGCGCGCCGGCGGAATCCGCCGCGACGGCCAGTTCGATCGTGGTCGAGGGCAATCGCCGTGTCGAAGCCGACACGATTCGCTCGTACTTTAAGCTCACCCCGGGCGAACGGCTCGACGCAGCCAAAATCGACGCCGCATTGAAAGCGCTATACGCCTCCGGCCTGTTTCAAGATATCCGCATTTCACAATCGGGCGGGCGGCTCGTGGTGACGGTGGTGGAGGCTCCCGTCATCGATCGACTCGCCTTTGAGGGCAACAACAAGGTCAAGGACGAACAGCTTCAGCAAGAGATCCAATCGAAGGCTCGCAGTGCGCTATCGCGCGCCGCCGTGCAGGCCGACGTTCAGCGCATTCTCGAGATCTATCACCGCAGCGGGCGTTTCGACGTCAAAGTGGTGCCCAAGATCATCTCGCGGCCGAACAACCGCGTCGACCTGATTTTCGAGATCAACGAAGGTGAGAAGACCGGCATCAAGTCGATCATATTCGTCGGCAATCACGCCTACTCGAGTTTTCGGCTGAAGGAGGTCATTAAGACGTCTACGTCGAACTTCTTGAGCTTTCTGCAGACCACGGACGTCTACGACCCCGATCGCATCGAAGCCGACCGGGATCTGATCCGGCGCTTTTATCTCTCCCACGGCTATGCCGACGTGCAAGTCGTCTCGGCAACCGGCGAATACGATCCGGCCCAGAAGGGCTTCATCATTACCTTCACCATCGAAGAAGGACCGCTCTACCATTTCGGCAAGGTCGACATCCAATCCAATATCCGTGCGGTCGATCCGCAAACATTGCGGTCTGCGCTACGGATGAGGCAGGGCGACGTTTACAACGGTGATGCCATCGAGAAAACGGTCGAAGATGTCACCGTCGAAATCACCAAGCACGGGTATCCCTTCGCCACTGTGCGGCCGCGCGGTGACCGCAACGCCCAAACTCGGACTGTCAGCGTCGTCTTTGTCGTGGATGAGGGTGTGCGCGCCTATATCGAGCGCATCAATATCCGCGGCAACACCCGCACCCGCGAATATGTTATCCGCCGCGAGTTCGATATCTCCGAGGGCGACCCGTACAATCGCGCCTTAATCGATCGCGCCGAGCGCCGCATCAAGAACCTCAACTTCTTCAAGAACGTGAAGATCACCAACGAGCCCGGATCGGCGCCCGATCGGGTGGTCGTCAATGTCGACGTCGAGGAACAATCGACCGGCGATTTCTCGGTCATGGGCGGATACTCGACGGCCGACGGGTTCATGGGCCAAGTGTCGATCTCCGAGCGCAACCTGTTGGGAACCGGCCGCTACGCCAGAGCCTCGCTGACCTACGGGCAATACATTCGCGGCGTCGAGTTGAATTTTGTCGAGCCTTATTTCCTCGACAACCGAATGTCGTTTGGCACCGATTTGTTTGCGCGCGAGACCTTGGCCAGTCCGTACCTGTCGTATGGGACCACAACATACGGCACCACCCTGAAATTGGGTATTCCGCTGCGTGAGGACCTTTCTCTGCAGCTGCGCTATTCGATTTATGATCAGTCCATCAACCTGCTGTCGACGTTGAACGACTGCGCCAACATCAATCCGAATTTTGCCACCACATTCCCGACGGTCAATGCCATCGTCGCGGCGACGGGCGCCGGTGTTTTACCCGGGGCCTATCCCACTTATGCCAACAATTTAGCAGCCAACGTTCAGGCCAATTGCCTTTTCAGCACTCCTGGGAACACCTCGCCGATCTATGAAGCGTCGCTGCCGATACGGGAGGAGCTTTCCTACGGCGCTTATCTGACTTCGATGGCCGGATATGGATTGACCTACAATACGCTCGACAACAACAAGCGCCCGACGAACGGCCTCCTTATCAACTGGGGTCAGGACTTTGCCGGTCTCGGCGGCGCCGTGGCTTACATTCGTACGGTCGTGGATATCCGCGGCTATTACGAAGTTATCTCCGATCTGGTCGGCGTGCTGCATCTGCAAGGCGGCGATATAATTGGCTTGGACAAGTGCCCGACCGGCGCGTGCAGCGGCGACGGCTACGTCCGCATGCTCGACGACTTCAAGATGGGCCCCAACCTGGTCCGTGGCTTTCAACCAATGGGCATCGGACCGCGTGACACCACCTCGGGTACGGCAAACGATGCGCTCGGCGGCACGCGGTACTGGGGCGCCAGCCTCGAGTTCCAATATCCGTTCTACTTCCTGCCAAAGGACGCCGGCATCCGCGGCGCGGTGTTTATCGATTCCGGTGCGGAATGGGACTATCAGGGAGAGACTGCTTGGCCCGCGAATGGTGAAGTCAACGGCACTATCACGACCAGCACAGGCGTCAGCTATTTCTGCGGCAATTGCGCGATGCAATACTCCGATTCCCCGGCTCCACGCGTGTCCGTCGGCGCCAGCATCATCTGGGATTCGCCGTTCGGCCCGCTGCGCTTCGATTTTGCGTATCCGATCTTGAAGCAGCCTTACGACCGCACCCAATGGTTCCAGTTCGGCGGCGGCGCGCGGTTCTGATTGGGGACTGCCGCTGTCGTCGAGGCTGGGCGTATGCCGGATTTCCTTCCAACCAGGCGAACGTTAACGATCGCCGAGATTGTTGCGCTTACCGGCGCGGAGCCGCGCGCCGGTGCGCCACTCGACCGGCCTATCGGCAACATTGCGCCGCTTGACGCCGCGCAAGCGTCCGACGTGACGTTCCTCGACAATCCAAAGTATCTCGATGAGCTGGCAACCACGCGTGCCGGTGCGTGTCTGCTGCAGCCGCGCTTTGCGAGCGCGGCTCCGGGTCGCCTGCAGGTGCTGGTTATTGCCGAGCCATACCGTGCCTTCGTTGCGGTCGCGCGCGCGCTGTTTCCCGATTTGCTGCGGCCGTCATCTCTGTTCGGTGCGACCGGACGCGCGCCCGGTGCGCATGTGCATCCTTCAGCCCGCGTCGAGGCAGGCGTGACGATCGATCCGCTCGCGGTGATCGGCCCAAACGCCGAGATTGGCGCCGGCACGGTGATCACCGCCGGCGCCGTGATCGGCCCGAGTGTCGCGGTCGGTCGCGACTGCAGTATCGGTGCCGGCGTGAGCTTGCTTCACGCACTGATCGGCGACCGCGTGATCATTCACCCAGGCGCCCGCATCGGCCAGGATGGGTTCGGGTACCTGCCGTCGCCGAAAGGTCATGTGAAAATCCCGCAGAGCCGCCGCGTTATCATTCAGGATGACGTGGAAATCGGCGCCAACGTGACGATCGATCGCGGCTCGACCCGCGATACCGTCATCGGCGAGGGCACCAAGATCGACAATCTCGTACAAATCGCGCACAACGTAACTATCGGGCGGCACTGCTTGATTGCCGGGCAGGTCGGCATCTCCGGCAGTGCACGCCTGGGAGATTTTGTGATGCTGGGTGGAAAGGTCGGTATCGCCGATCACGTTACGATCGGTACCGGCGCCAGCCTTGGCGCGCAGAGTGGCGTGATGAGCGATGTTCCTGCCGGAGCGCGCTGGATCGGCTCGCCAGCGCAGCCGGTGCGAGACTTTATGAAGGGGGTCGCGGTTCTGCGGCGGCTTGCGCGAGGTGGCAAGCGCGAAGGAGAGGCGGGATGACCGAAGAGTCGCTCGGCGCGGCCGACATTCACGAAATTCTGCGCCTGTTGCCGCATCGGTATCCGTTTTTGTTGGTCGATCGCATTAGGGACATCCGCGGCGACGAGCACGGCGTCGGAATCAAGAACGTCACGATGAACGAGCCGCAATTCGTCGGGCATTTTCCGGATAACCCGGTCATGCCCGGCGTGCTGATGATCGAGGGCATGGCGCAGACCGCCTGCGTGCTTTGTCTGCGGATGATGCCGTCGCCGGAGAAGCGTCGCACGATGTTCTTCATGACCATAGACAAGGCCAAGTTCCGCAAACCGGCGCTGCCCGGCGACACGCTCGAATATCACGTCGACAAGGTCGCGCACCGCCGCAACATGTGGTGGTATCGTTGCGAGGCCAAGGTCGGCGGCGCGCTGATCGCCGAGGCTACGCTCGGCGCCTACATGGCCGAGGACTAGATGGCGCGGATCGATCCGACCGCGCGCGTCGCCGATGGCGCGCGCCTGGGAGAAGACGTGGAGATCGGGCCGTACTGCATTGTCGGACCCGACGTCACGCTCGGGAGCGGTGTGCGCCTCATCGCCAATGTTCACATTACCGGTGTGACAACCATTGGTGAAGGGACCGTGGTCTATCCGTTCGCATCGCTCGGAACGCCGCCGCAATCGGTCCACTATCGCGGCGGCGCCACGCGATTGGTGATAGGGCCGCGCTGCGAATTGCGCGAAGGCGTCACCATGAATACCGGGACCGAAGACGGAGGTGGAGAGACCCGCGTTGGCGAGCGTTGTTTGTTCATGGTTGGCTGCCACGTGGCGCACGATTGTCACGTCGGCAACTCGGTAACTTTCGCCAATAACGTTGTGCTCGGCGGGCACGTCAGCGTCGGCGATCACACGTTCCTCGGCGGTCACGCCGCGGTTCATCAGTTCGTCCGCATCGGCGAGGGCGCTATGATGGCGGGGCTATCGGGCGCATCCGGCGACCTCATTCCTTTCGGTTATGCGCTCGGTCAGATCGCCGATCTGGTCGGACTGAATGTCGTCGGGTTGCGGCGGCGGGGCGCGGAGCGCGCGGAGCTGCATCGGCTGCGGCAAGCCTATCGCCAACTCTTTTTGGCTTCAGGCGTATTCTCTGAGCGGCTGAGCTCGGTCACGCGCGAATTTGCCGGCGATCCGCTGGTGGAAAAAATCACTGCCTTCATTGCGGCCGGCGGAAAGCGGCCCTTGATCCACCCGCCTGCAACACGGCGGTCCGATGAGTACGGGGACGATGCATCCTGACGCGCCGAGCACCGCGTGGGCCGCTTCCGGACCCGAGCCGGTGGCGGTCATCTGCGGCGGCGGCAGTTTTCCCGGCGCAGTTGCCGAGGCGATCGTACGGCACGGCCGCCAGCCGGTGATGTTCGGATTGAGGGGCTGGGCTGACCCCAATGTTGTCGAGCGCTATGCGCATCATTGGATCGCAATCGGGCAAGCCGGCCGGCTGTTTCGTCTGGCTCGCGCCGAGCATTGCCGCGAGGCGCTGTTCATCGGTACTCTGCTGCGGCCGCCGCTCTGGAGTATCCGTCTTGATTGGCAGACACTTCGGCTGATGCCGCGTGTCGCGCGCTTCTTTCGCGGCGGCGACGACCGGCTCTTGTCTGGGGTCGCCAGCCTGTTTGAAGAGGGCGGAATGCGGATCATCGGCCTTGACGAGGTGGCGCCGGAGATCCTTGTTCCGGAAGGCGTGCTCGGGCGCTATCAGCCGACGCCGCGTGATAACGACGATATCGGCTGCGCGCTAAAAGTGCTCGCCGCATTAGGGCCGTTCGATGTGGGCCAGGCGGCCATCGTCGCCGACAACCATGTGCTCGCCGTCGAAGCGGCGGAAGGTACCGACAACATGCTCCTGCGCGTGGCCGAGTTGCGCCAGCAACGCCGGGTGACGACCGCACCGGGGCGGGGCGTGCTGGTGAAGGCGCCCAAGCCTGGGCAGGATCGCCGCTTCGATCTGCCGGCGGTCGGGCGGCAAACTGTCGAGAACGTGGTGCGCGCAGGTCTCGCCGGATTGGCCGTTGCGGCCGGGAGCACGATCATTGCCGAAGTACCGGACGTGATCACGGCCGCCGATCGGGCCAAGATTTTTCTTGTCGGCGTCGGAGAGGGTGCGGGACAATGAATTACGTCCCGCAGCCCAAACCTTTGTCGATCTATATCGTCGCCGCGGAGGAGTCAGGTGACGCGCTGGGCGCGTCCTTGGCAAATGCGCTGCGCGCGCGTGAAGGCAGAGCGCTCAAGCTCGAAGGCGTCGGCGGGCGAGCCATGGCGGCGGCGGGAATTCGGAGCTCGTTCGCTATCGACGACCTTTCGATCATCGGCTTTACCGCAATCCCGCGCCGCCTTCCGACAATTCTGCGCCGCATCCGCGAAACCGCAGACGCGGTGATCGCCGCGCGGCCGGATGCTCTCGTCATCATCGACAGCCCGGACTTCACCCACCGGGTGGCGCGTCGGGTGCGGGCTGAAGCGCCGGCGATCCCTATTCTCGATTACGTCTCGCCATCAGTTTGGGCTTGGCGGCCCGGGCGCGCACGCGCCATGCGCAGCTATGTCGACTGCGTGTTTGCGATCCTGCCGTTCGAGCCGGCGACGCATGTGCGGCTCGGCGGTCCGCCCTGTATTTACGTGGGCCATCCGCTGATCGAGCGAATCGTCGAGCTGCGCCCAAGCGCCGACGAGGCGCGGAGGCGCCGCAGCGACCCACCATTGGTGTTGGTGCTGCCCGGCAGCCGATCAAGCGAGATCCGCCGGTTGCTTGCGATCTTCGGTGCCGCTATCGCACGCGTTGCCGCGCAGGTCGGGCCAATGGAGCTGGTTCTGCCGACCCTCCCGCATCTTGCTTCGGCCGTGCGCCAGGGAGTTGCCCGCTGGCCTGTCACGCCACGTATCGTGTTCGAACAAGAGGAAAAGTGGGCCGCGTTTCGCTCGGCGCGCGCGGCGCTGGCGGCCTCCGGCACGGTAACGCTTGAGCTTGCGATTGCCGGCGTCCCGACCGTTGCCGCTTATCGCGTCCCGCTGATCGAGGAGGTCATCGCGCATCTCGTCGGGCTGCGGGCAAGGCTGACGAGCGTAATCCTCGCCAATCTGGTCATCGGCGAGAACGCTGTTCCGGAATTCCTGCAACGGAATTGCACGCCGCAACTGCTCGCTGATGCCCTCGTTCCGCTGCTGTCCGAAACTCCGGAGCGGGCGCGCCAGCTAGACGCCTTTGGGCGGCTCGACCAGATCATGGCGGTTGATGCCGCGCCAAGCGTCAAGGCTGGCGCGATTGCTGTCGAGGTCGCGCGCCACGGCCGCCGCGACCTTGTCGTCGCTCGCCAACGTTAACCCCCTGCTAACGCGAGCAGCAAATGTTCAAACGCCAGCTACGATTAGCGCGCGCATGACCAAAACGCGAAAATCTCCAGTGCACGCTGCGATTACCGGGGTGCATGGCTATGTGCCACCCGATGTTCTCACCAATGCCCAGCTGGCACGGCTGGTCGATACCAGCGATGAGTGGATCGTCGAACGTACCGGCATCAAGGAACGGCACATCCTCAAAGGCAAGGGACTAGGGACCTCGCATATGGGCGCCGAGGCCGTGCTTGGCCTCCTGAAAAAGACCGGCACGGCGCCCGGCGATGTCGAGTTACTGATCTGCGCTACAACAACGCCCGACCTGGTGTTTCCCTCGACCGCCAACCTCATCTGCGACATGGCCGATATTCGCAACATCGGCAGCTTCGACGTACAGGCCGCGTGCTCAGGCTTTGTCTATGCGCTCAGCATTGCGGCCCAATTCATCGAGACCGGGAAGTATCGCAAGATTGTGGTGGTAGGCGCCGACAAGATGTCGGCAATTATCGACTATACCGATCGCGCGACCTGCGTCCTGTTCGGCGACGGCGCCGGCGCCGTGCTGGTCGAACCGAACCGCAATTACGGCATCATCGACACGCTGATCTGTTCGGACGGCGCCGGTGTCCAGCATCTCCATCAAAAAGCCGGCGGCAGCCGTATGCCGCCGACGGCGGAAACCGTGGCCAAGCGGCTGCACTATGTGCATCAGGAAGGCGCGGCGGTCTACAAATACGCCGTCGCGCGCATGGCTGAGGTGGGGACCGAGTTGATGCGGCGAAACAAGCTGACCACCGAGATGGTTGATTGGCTGGTGCCGCATCAGGCCAACAAGCGCATCATCGAGGCGACCGCCGAGCGCATGGGGCTTTCGGCTGACCACGTGATGGTAACGATCCACAAATACGGCAACACCACCGCCGCCACGATCCCGCTGTGCCTTTGGGACTACGAGAAGAAGCTCAAGGCCGGTGATCGCCTCATTCTCGCGGCGTTCGGCGGCGGCTTCACTTGGGGCGGTATCTATCTCACCTGGGCCTACGGCTCCCGCTGAGCGACATTTCCCCTTGCGCGAGCGGATGGTGAAGAACACCAGCCGAACCGGCTATACTGGCGTTCCCGGAGGAACGCCGATGCACGACACGACAGCCGTCGCGGCTCCGCAACAGCAGCGGAACGCCAACTACATCCGCAATCCAAACTATGCGGAGCTGCATCGGCATTATCCGACCACGGATTATCTGCGCCGCCGCGCACGCCATCATATTCCTCATTTCGCCTTCGAGTATTCGGATGGCGGCTCGGGCAAGGATGATGCAGGGATCAGGCGGAATTGGGCGGCGCTTGATGCTGTCGAACTGGTGCCTCGTTACGGCGTCATGCCGACGCTGCCGCCGTGCGACGTCGAACTGTTCGGCCGCCGTTATTCCGCGCCGACCGGCGTGTCGCCGATGGGCGGGCCTTCGATCATTTGGCCCGGCGGCGATAAACATTTGGCTCGCGCCGCACAACGTGCCGGCGTGCCGTACATGCTTAGCACCGCCGGCGGCGCCACGATCGAGGAGATTGCCGCGATCGCGCCGGATGTTTTCTGGTTCCAGCTTTATCGCTTGGCCAATAACGACCACGCGATCGGGCTTGACCTGGTGCGGCGCGCCGAAGCCGCCGGTTGCCACACTTTGGTGCTGACGCTCGACGTCCCGGTTCGCACCACGCGCCCGCGTGAAGTGGCGACCGGCATCGCCGGCGCTTTCAATCTCGATCTGCGCATCATGATGCAGATCGCGCGCGCTCCCGGCTGGGCCATGGCGCTCCGTAAGCACGGCGTCCCGCGGTTCGCCAATTTGCGCTCCTACGTCGGCGAGAATGCAGCGCTTAATGAGGTCATCGCTTTCGCTCTGCGCGAACAGCGCGGCGCGTTTACGTGGGACGAAGTGCGGAAGTACCGCGACCGCTGGAAAGGGACTCTGATTGTCAAAGGGATCTTGCATCCGCAGGACGCCGAGAAAGCCGTATCGCTCGGCGTCGACGGCCTCATTGTCTCCAATCACGGCGGACGGCAGGTCGAGGTACTGCCGGCGGCGATCGACGTGCTTCCGGCAATCGTGCGGCAAGTCGGAGCGCGCGCGACAGTGATGATGGATTCCGGCGTGCGCAGCGGCAGCGACGTGGTGCGCGCCTATGCGCTCGGAGCCGCGGCAGCGTTCGCCGGCAAGGCTTTTCTGTGGGGCCTTGGCGCGCTCGGGACGGAGGGGCCTGGCTACGTCATCGACCTTCTGATCGAGGAGACCCAAGCGGCGCTTGGACAGCTCGGTGCCCGCTCCTTGGACGAGCTGCGCACGGTCACCGTCCGGCATCCCGGCGCGCTGAAGTTCTAAAAGCCGGAGAGCGGCCGACGCCCTTGGCGGGTGTTCGGGCATCGACATTGTCGTGGTGTGACGCAGGGTCGTTACGCTGCGACGGCACACGTGAAGCCCGCGCCGTTTGACAAATATCAACGCCCGACGCCGGCGGCGGGTCAATTTGTGCCCCGTCGGAGTCCGGCCGTGCTCATTGCGATGTTCGCGGACATTCACGCCAATCGGCAGGCCTTCGCCGCCTGCCTCGCGCAGGCGCGCGATTTCGGCGCAGAGCGAAGCGTGCTGCTCGGTGATTATGTCGGCTACGGCGCCGATCCGGAATGGACCGTCAAGACCGTCATGGATCTTGTCGACAACGGTGCCGTTGCCGTGCGCGGCAATCACGACAACGCGGTCAGCAACACGCGAGAGCAACTTAACGTCGAGGCCCAGATTGTCGTCGAGTGGACGCGCGGCGAACTCGGATCCGCGGAACGACGATTCCTCGAACAGTTGCCGCTTACACGTAACGACGATGACCGCCTCTACGTTCATGCCGACGCCAGCAGTCCGAAAAGCTGGCGGTATGTCATGGGTATTGAAGATGCTGCCCGCAGCATGCGAGCGACGTCATTGCCGATCACTTTCTGCGGCCACGTCCATCGGCCGGCGCTCTACACCATGTCGGCAACCGGCAAGATGACCGCGTTCACGCCGATCACGGGCACCGCGGTTCAATTGCTGCCCAGTCGGCGCTGGCTCGCGGTGCTCGGCTCAGTGGGGCAACCCCGCGACCGCAATCCGGCTGCTTCCTACGCGATGCTGGACACAAAACGGCACGAGCTGACGTTCTGCCGCGCGCCGTACGACGTGGAAGAGGCGGCAACGCGAATCCGAGACAAAGGCTTGCCCGCTTCACTGGCTGACCGGCTGCTGGTGGGGAAGTGAACGATGGTCAAGCCAACCCTCGAACCGGGCGCGCTTCTGGACGGCTTTCGTCTGGAGGAAATTCTGCATCGGGGAGGCATGGCAATGCTGTGGCGAGTCTCGCGTACGGGCGAGCCGATGCCGATGCTGATGAAGGTGCCGATCATTACGGAAGGCGAAGATCCGGCAGCAATCGTCAGCTTCGAAATGGAGCAGATGATTTTGCCGCGCGTATCAGGCGTTCACGTTCCCAAGTTCGTAGCGGCGGGCGATTTCGGCGTGCAGCCGTATATCGTGATGGAACGCATTCCCGGGAAAACGCTGCTGCCACGCCTTCCCGAGCTGCCGTTGCCATATGACGAGGTTGCCGAGACTGGGGTGAAGATCGCTGACGCCTTGGATGATCTGCACCGGCAGCATGTCGTTCACCTCGACGTGAAGCCAAGCAACATCATGTTTCGGCCGGCGGGTGAGGCCGTTCTCCTCGACTTCGGATTGTCGCACCATGATCAGCTTCCCGATCTGATGAAGGAGGAGTTTCGGGTTCCTTTTGGTACAGCGCCTTACATGTCGCCGGAACAATTGCTCGGCGTGCGCAATGATCCGCGAAGCGATGTGTTTGCTTTGGGCGTGCTATTGTACTTCTTCTCAACCGGTGTCCGCCCGTTCGGCGAAAGCCAGACCATGTACGGGATGCGCCGGCGGCTTTGGCGCGATCCAATTCCTCCACGCCAGCTGAACACCGACTATCCGCTTTGGCTGCAGGAAATTGTCCTGCGCTGCCTTGAGATCCAGCCGGCTTGGCGCTTTCCGACCGCGGCGCAACTGGCCTTCGAATTAAGTCACCCCGGCCAAGTCAAACTAACCAAACGGTCCGAGCGGCTGCAGCGAGATCCGCTGACTACCGTTCTGCGCCGGCGCTTCAACAAGGATCTGACGCGCGCAATCACGTTGCCCGCCGTCGCGGCGCAACTCGCTTCGGCGCCGATCGTCGCGGTCGCGGTCGATCCGGCGGAGGGGTCTACGCAACTCAACGATGCGCTGCGCACAACGACAGCGCGCATTCTGGCGACGCTGCCTGCCGCGCGGCTTGCCTGCCTCAATGTTCTCAAGGTGGCGCGGATTACCATTGATACAACGCTTGACGAACAGGGCCACAACAAGCGGATCGATCGTCTTGTTGCTCTGCGCCACTGGGCCGAGCCGCTCAAGCTTGCCGCTGACCGCCTGACTGCACACGTGCTCGAGGCGGTCGATCCCGCACGCGCGATTCTCGAATTCGCGGAGGCCAACCACGTCGATCACATCGTGATCGGAGCGCGGCAGAACTCACTGCTGCGCAATCTCCTGGGGAGCGTATCGGCAAAAGTGGCCGCGGAAGCGCCATGCACCGTCACAGTCGTTCGACCGGCGCGGGCGGAGGAAACAGAAAAGTCGTGATCGGTGAGGAAAGCTTCGGAAATTACTTGCGAGCCCGGAGATTAATTTGAGCCAGATCAATGCCGGCGCCCGCGCGCCAGACTGACATTCTCAGGTGCTTGAGAAAGCTTCAGTCACCGGGCGAATTTTATGTACAAGCACCTACTCATCGCTACCGACGGCTCTGAACTGTCGAAGCTGGCGCTTCAGGAAGGCGTCGCATTGGCGAAGGCTCTCGGCGCGCATGTGACCGCCATAACGGTCACTCCGCCGTTCCACATTTTCACCAGCGATCCAGCCATGGTCGCCGACACGGCCGACGAATACAGGACGCGCATGGCGGCTCAAGCCGACCGATACCTCGACGTCGCAAAGCACATTGCGGCAGCGGCGGGTGTGGCATGCGATCTGGTGCATCTGGAGCACGAGCATCCCTATCAAGCCATCATCGACACTGCCCAGGACCGAGGCTGCGATGTAATTGAAATGGCATCCCATGGCAGGAGTGGCATGTCTGCCGTTTTGCTTGGCAGCGAGACCCTCAAGGTGCTGACCCACAGCGCCGTTCCGGTCATCGTGTGCCGCCGGCCGCGTGCGGCCGTTCGTATCCAAAACGCTTTTGCCTCGTAGCCGCTTAGGCTGATCCGTTCGCAAGTCTGCGATCTGCTTTGACGCGGCCAAGATAACGTCCCGTGACGCAGACGCCCTAGTGCGGGCCCGTTCCGGCAGCTACGAAGAAGAGCCTACGACGGACTACGCTATGGCGATCCTGGCTGACGCGACCATCGAAGTGACCGACGACCGGCTTGCGGCTCGCAATGCGGTCGTGCTCGCGGCCGCGCAGGCGCTTGCCGGCGGCAATACCACCGTGATCGTGGCGACCGGCGGAATTGTCGGGTCGATGCTGGCGCCTGATCCGGCGCTGGCGACGCTGCCGATCAGCGTCATGGCTGTGGGCATGTGGATCGGTACGCTGCCGGTCGGGATGCTTGCCAAGGCCTTTGGCCGGCGCTTTGCCCTGCAAGTCGGATCGGTCTTTGGCGCGGCATCCGGCGTGCTCTCGTGCATCGCCGTGCTGTCAGGATCGTTCGGTCTTCTGCTCGCCGGCACGTTGTGCGGCGGCCTCTACGCCGCCGCGCATCAATCCTATCGCTTTGCCGCCGCCGATACTGCGAGCGTGCAGTTCCGCGCCAAGGCGGTAGCGTGGGTGCTTGCCGGCGGCATCTGCGCCGCGGTGATCGGCCCGCAGCTTGTGATCCTGACCAAAGACCTGTGGCCGCCGTATTTGTTTGCCGGGACGTTTTTGGCGCAATCGGCCTGCGCGATTATCGCGGCGGCGGTGCTGACGCTGCTCAGGTTGCCGGCGGCCCCCGCTGCCGTTCGCAGTTTTGCCGACGGGCGCCCGCTGATCGAGATCGTGCGCGAGCCGCGATTTATGGTTGCCGTCGGCTGCGGCGTTGCCAGCTTTGGCGTGATGAACCTGATGATGACCGCGGCGCCGCTCGCCATGGTGATGTGCCATCATTCGGTCGGGGAAGCCGCACTCGGCATCCAGTGGCACGTGATCGGCATGTACGCGCCGAGCTTTTTCACCGGCACGCTGATCGCGCGGCTCGGACTGCGCACCATGATCGCGATCGGCCTGTTTTTGCTCGTTGCTGCCGCTTCGATCGGGCTGCTCGGAACGGCGCTATGGAATTTCTGGATAGCGCTGGCGCTCCTTGGCGATCGGCTGGAACTTTGCCTTTATCGGCGCCACCACTCTGGTCACCGAGTGTCACGGCCCGCGCGAACGCAACAAGGTGCAGGCGTTCAACGACTTTCTGGTATTCGGCTCGACCGCGATCGGCTCGCTGTCCTCGGGCGCGCTGCTGACCCTCTACGGCTGGTCGGCGGTCAACGGTGTGGTGTTCCCCGTCGCCATTGTGGCCGCCGCGCTGCTCGCATGGGGGACGCTCGTGCGCCGGCCTCAGACGGTGTAAAAGCAAACGAGCTTTGAGGTTCTCGATAGAGGCTAATCCCATGGACGATCAGACCGCGCAGCTCGATTCGGTCAGCGACGAAACCGCATTGCGCGGCCTGTACGAGCCGCCGATGGAGCTTGCGGTTCTGAAACAGCTCGATCGTCTCGACGCTCATTGCCGTAACTTTCTCGCCCACTCGCCATTTGCGGTGATCGGTTCGACGCGGCCGGGCCGCGGCACCGACGTGAGCCCGCGCGGCGATGCTCCCGGTTTTGCCCGGGTGCTGGACGATAACACCATCGCCATTCCTGACCGGCCCGGGAACAATCGGCTCGATACGATGTCGAACATCGTGGCCGATGCCGAGGTCGGGCTGTTGTTCTTTATTCCGGGCATTGACGAAACACTGCGCATCAACGGCACGGCACGGCTGTCGTACGATCCGAAGCTTCTTGCCGCGGCGGCGGTTAACGGACGCGAGCCCCGCCTGGTGATCCTGGTCACCGTGCGTGAGGCGTTTCTGCATTGCGGCAAGGCGCTCAAGCGATCCAAGCTCTGGCACGGCGATTATCGCGTCGAGAAGCAGTCGTTTCCCTCGTTGGGGCGGATTATCGTCGAACAGACCAAGACGCCTCGACTGACCGTCGAGGAGGCCGACGCTGTCGTCGAGGATGGCTACCGCAATAAGCTCTACTGATCAGGGCTTGAGTGCCGGCCTATCGGGTGTCAGCAGGCTCTCGGAAGTGCATGAATTTCGCCATATAACCAATGACTTATGCCGCAAAGTTAAAGCGGCGCCTTTTGCCTGGATCGGCCGTTTTTTCCGCCTGGAATTGGTGCGCTTGGCGACAGCAGATGCGCATGATCTTTTCGGAAAACGGCTTCCACTTTTGCAGATCATGCTCTAGAGCATCGCGCGAGGCATTTTCCTTTCGGGCCGGGCTTTAACGCTGGCCCCCATCAACCGGGGACCTTCCATGACGACTTTGTGGCTCATCGTTCTGTGCGGCGTTCTCGCGCTCGTCTACGCCATCTGGGCCACATTCTCGGTGATGCGGGCCGATCCCGGCAACGAAAAGATGCAGGAGATCGCTGCGGCGATACGCGAGGGCGCGCAAGCCTATCTGCGGCGGCAATACACCACGATCGCGATCGTCGGAATCGTGATCTTTCTGATCGTCGGCTATTTCCTCGGCTGGCTGGTTGGCGTCGGCTTTGCCGTCGGCGCGATCCTATCGGGCGCCGCGGGCTTCATCGGCATGAATGTTTCGGTGCGCGCCAACGTACGCACCGCGCAGGCTGCGATCGGCTCACTCGCCGGCGGGCTTGAGCTTGCGTTCCGCGCCGGTGCGATCACCGGGCTTCTGGTTGCGGGCTTGGCGCTGCTGGGCGTGACGCTTTATTTCGGCTTCCTCGTCGGCACGCTGCATCTGGCGCCGAACGACCGCACCGTCGTCAATTCCATGGTCGCGCTCGGCTTCGGTGCTTCGCTGATCTCGATCTTTGCCCGGTTGGGCGGCGGCATCTTCACCAAAGGCGCCGATGTCGGCGGCGATCTCGTCGGCAAGGTCGAGGCCGGCATCCCGGAAGACGATCCACGCAATCCCGCAACCATCGCCGACAACGTCGGCGACAATGTCGGCGACTGCGCCGGCATGGCTGCCGACCTGTTCGAGACCTACGCGGTGACGACGGTCGCAACCATGGTTTTGGCTGCGATCTTCTTCGGCACGGTCTCGACTGAGATGGTCATGCGGATGATGACATTCCCGCTTGCCATCGGCGGCATTTGCATCATCGCTTCGATCATCGGCACGTTCTTCGTGCGGCTCGGCGCCAGTCAGTCGATCATGGGTGCGCTGTACAAGGGCATGATCGCGACCGCAATTCTGTCGCTGATCGGTATTGCGGGGGTGACGCACTATCTTATCGGCTTCGGTCCGCTCGCTGGCGTAAGCTTTTCTGGCGCAGAGCTGTTTTATTGCGGCATCACCGGCCTCGTCGTAACGGCGCTGATCATCGTGATCACCGAGTACTATACTGGCACTGATTATCGGCCGGTGCATTCGATCGCGCAGGCCTCCGTGACCGGACATGGCACCAACGTCATTCAGGGTCTCGCCGTGTCGATGGAAGCAACGGCGCTGCCGGCGCTGGTCATCATTGCCGGTATTCTGGTCAGTTATAACCTTGCCGGCTTGTTCGGCATCGCGATTGCGGTGACGACGATGCTCGCACTCGCCGGCATCGTGGTAGCGCTCGATGCGTTCGGGCCGGTCACCGACAATGCCGGCGGCATTGCCGAAATGGCTGGTCTACCGAAAGAGGTGCGCAAATCGACCGACGCGCTTGACGCCGTCGGCAACACCACCAAGGCGGTGACCAAGGGTTACGCCATCGGCTCGGCCGGGCTCGGCGCCTTGGTACTGTTTGCCGCCTATAACCAGGATCTCAAGTTCTTCATCGCCGGCGCGGACAAGCATCCTTACTTCCAGGGCGTCGTGCCGGATTTTTCCCTCGTTAATCCGTATGTCGTGGCCGGGCTCCTGTTCGGCGGACTGTTGCCGTACCTGTTCGGCGCCATGGGCATGACGGCAGTCGGCCGCGCCGCCGCTTCGATCGTCGAGGAGGTGCGGCGGCAATTCCGCGAAAAACCCGGCATCATGCAAGGCCGGGACAAGCCCGATTACGGCCGCGCCGTCGACATGCTCACGCGAGCCGCGATCAAAGAGATGATCGTGCCATCGCTGCTGCCGGTGCTGTCGCCGATCGTCGGATATTTCATCATCTATTTCATCGCCGGCGGCGGCGCGCCCGGCAAATCGGCGGCCTTCTCCGCGCTTGGCGCGATGTTGCTTGGCGTGATCGTGACCGGTCTGTTCGTTGCTATTTCAATGACGTCCGGCGGCGGCGCCTGGGATAATGCCAAGAAGTATATCGAAGATGGCCACTACGGCGGCAAAGGCTCCGACGCCCACAAAGCGGCCGTGACCGGTGACACCGTCGGCGATCCCTATAAGGATACGGCGGGGCCGGCGGTCAATCCGATGATCAAAATCACCAACATCGTGGCGCTGCTGCTGCTTGCAGTGCTTGCGCATTAACGTGTGATCGCCGACTGAGCAGGTCAGCCGGGCCGGCTGACCTGCGTTGCCGAACCTCTACGGTCTTACAGCGGCAGCCCCAAGCGGGCATGCGACAGCGAGTCGAACAGAGCCTGGACGACGGTGAGATCGGAGCCGGCGGTCGGCGTCGTGCGGCTGATGAAATCGAACACCCTGCCGTCCTTAATTCCGTATGACGCAACCCGTTGTACCCGTCGGTTTTGGTCGAAATAGACCGCCACCACCCGCTGATCGACGATGCGGGTTGGCAGGAACGAAACCGCACGCTCGGCGCGCTGGGAGATGTAATAGAACGCTTCACCTGAGACGGTGGCGACGGTCGAGGGCGTGCCGAGCACAATCAGGACCTGTTCCTGTGATGCGCCGAGGCGGATTTGTTCGAGGGCGCCGTCCGGCAGCACATAGCCGCGCTGAAATGTCTCGCCAATGCATCCGCCCAACGGCATCACCAGCGCGAGAGCGAGGACATAGGCCGCAGCGCGGCCTCCCTTACTCTGCACAACACCCCTGCGCATCCGCCCATCCCACCTTGTGTCCAACCACCGCCTGCCTTACCCCAAGATTCCAAGCGGCAGGTTACCGCGCGGGCCGATTTGGAACTTCGGCGCCGATCAATAGGCTATCTCTATGATATTAACGGCGTTTCGACGGGGGTTCCACAATCGCAACATCCACGCGCTCTATGGCATGATCGTGGCGCAGGCGCGCTCGCCCGCCTTTTACGCCGATTATGGGGTGCCCGACACTGTCGAAGGCCGGTTCGAGTTGCTGGTGCTGCATCTGGTGCTGTTGCTGAACCGGCTTGGGCGCGCGAACCAAGCTGGCGGTCAAGGCCATAACCTTGGGCAGCGGCTGTTCGATGTGTTTTGCCGCGACCTCGATGACAATCTGCGGGAGATGGGCGTCGGCGACATGGCGGTTCCGCGCAGGATGCGGCATTTCGCCGAGGCCTTTTATGGCCGGCAGGCCGCTTATAACGCCGCCATGAGCGCCACCGACGAGCGGGAGCTTGAGAAGGCACTGGCGCGCAATATCTTCGGGGTCGTTGCCGTGGACGAAAGAGCGGTGCGGCTGGCGCGTTATGCTCGCGCCGCGGCGAACCAGTTGGACGCTGGGGGCGAGGCCGCTCTCGCCGCCGGCAAGGCTACTTTTCCAAGCCCGGAGGCCTTTGCGCATGCGTGAGCATCGATCCGAAGAATATGCCGCCATACCCTGGCAGTTCACTGTCGCGCTGGAAGATGTGCCCGACACGGGTGAACGCTTTGAGCTCGTCGCCGACCCGGAAATACGTTCAGCCGTGGCGCGGCTGGCGGGGCTGCGCGACCTGTCGCGCCTTGAGGCTAATTTTGAAGTGCGACGGCAAGGAGCCGGCTTGCGCGTGAGCGGCCGGGTTTCCGCGACCGTCGGTCAAAACTGCGTCGTCACACTCGAACCGCTCGCCAATGAAGTGGATGAAGAAATCGATCTTCTGTTCGCGCCGCGGTCAGCCGCCGACAAGGCGGGCGAAGAAGCCAGCCCGCTCGCCGAGCGTGGCGGTGATACCGAGCCACTGATCGATGGACGAATCGATCTCGGTGCGCTCGCCACCGAGTTTCTCATCCTCGGGCTCGATCCCTATCCGCGCAAGCCCGGAGCGGTGTTTCAGCCACCGCAGGATGCAACACCGGATGAAGGTCCCTTCGCTGCCCTCGGTGCGCTGAAGAAGGACAGGGATGCCCGCTGATCGCAGTTGTTTCCGATCGCCGAACCGCTATTGTCCCGTCCGGTCTCGCTTTGCCTGGTGCGGACGAGGCGCGTGATCCCGTTTGTGGAAACCGGTCATTGCCTGAGGATCATGCGCCGACAACATAATCTGAACCGTGATCCGATTGCGTTGGGTTGGATCGTGATCTAGGACCGCGGGCATTTCATGTCGCAGATGGTCCGCATTGCTCTCGACGCGATGGGAGGCGATCATGGCCCTGCCGTGGTGGTCGCCGGCGCGGAGTTGGCGTTGGCTCGTCACCCCGGGAGTGAATTCCTGTTCTTCGGCAACAGGGCGCAAGTCGAGCCGCTGGTGGCCGGCCGCCCGGCCTTGAAATCCGTCTCGCGGCTCGTCCACTCCGAGGTCGCGGTGCGCATGGAAGACAAGCCGAGCCAGGCGCTCCGCTACGGCCGCCGCAAATCTTCTATGTGGCTGGCTATCGATGCCGTCAAGAAACACGAGGCCGACATGGCGGTATCAGCCGGCAATACCGGCGCGCTCATGGCGATGTCGAAGTTCGAGCTCAAGACCTTAGCGGGGATCGACCGACCCGCGATTGCGGCGGTGTGGCCGACGCTGCGCGGCGAATTGATCGTGCTCGACGTCGGCGCCTCGATCGGCGCCGACGCGGCGCACCTCGTCGACCTCGCGGTGATGGGTGCGGCCATGGCGCGCATCCTGTTCGGGCTGGAACGGGCGACGGTTGGACTGCTCAACATCGGCGTGGAAGAGGTCAAAGGCTTGGAACAGGTACGTGAAGCGGGGCGGATCTTGCGCGAGACGCAACGCCTCGACCTTGACTACGTCGGTTTCGTCGAGGGCGACGATATCGGGAAAGGCACGGTCGATGTCGTCGTCACCGAGGGTTTTGCCGGCAACATCGCGCTCAAGACCGCCGAAGGCACCGCGCGCCAGATCGGCGAGTATCTCAGATCCGCGATGAACAACTCGCTCAGTGCCCGGATCGGATATTTGTTCGCGCGCTCGGCGTTCCGGGAATTGCGCCAGCGCATGGATCCGCGCCGTGCCAACGGCGGGGTATTTCTCGGGCTCAACGGCATCGTCATCAAAAGCCATGGCGGAACCGATGCCGAAGGTTTCGCGGCTGCTATCGACCTCGGCTACGGCAT
Source organism: uncultured Alphaproteobacteria bacterium (assembly GCA_963826945.1). Taxonomy (GTDB): domain Bacteria; phylum Pseudomonadota; class Alphaproteobacteria; order Rhizobiales; family Xanthobacteraceae; genus BOG-931. Next base: position 491,580 of record CAWGYY010000008.1, read on the forward strand.
TGTGCGCGACGAACTCCTGGCCAAGATCACGGCTGCTCTCGGACGACAAAGCCACCACGCGGGTAAAGCGGCGCCCGAATCCGTCGGCGGAGTCGCCGTGTGATGGTTCGCCGTTCCGTTGTTCTGGGCTGCGGCAGTTATCTGCCGAACCAGGTTCTCACCAACGCCGATCTCGCGCTCAAGGTCGACACCTCCGACGAATGGATCGTTCAGCGCACCGGCATTCATGAACGCCGGATCGCCGCGCCGGGTGAATTGACCTCGCAGATGGCGACGCGCGCCGCGCGCGCCGCACTTGCCCACGCCCACCTCGAAGCGCAGTCGATCGACCTCATCGTGCTCGCGACCTCGACGCCCGATAATACGTTTCCGGCCGCCGCAGTGTCGGTGCAGGCCGACCTTGGCATCACACACGGCGCTGCCTTCGACGTGCAGGCGGTCTGTTCCGGGTTCCTGTACGCGCTGGCGACCGCTGACGCGCTCCTCAAATCGGGGGCTTTCTCGCGCGCGCTGGTGATCGGCGCGGAGACATTCTCACGCCTGCTCGATTGGACGGATCGCACGACCTGCGTTCTGTTCGGCGATGGCGCCGGCGCCGTCGTACTCGAAGCGCAGGATCAGTCGGGTACGCGCGAGGATCGCGGCGTTCTTACGACACGGCTGCGTTCCGACGGCCGGTACAAATCGAAGCTCTATGTCGATGGTGGACCATCATCGACCGGGACCGTCGGTCATTTGCGGATGGAAGGTCGTGAAGTGTTTCGGCACGCCGTGGCGATGATCACCGACGTGGTGCACGATGCTTTTCAAGCGACGGGCTTTACCGTCGCGGACATCGACTGGTTTATCCCGCACCAGGCGAACAAACGCATCATCGACGGATCGGCGCACAAGCTTGGCATCCCGCCGATCAAGGTCGTCAGCACCGTCGATCGTCACGGCAACACCTCGGCGGCGTCGATACCGCTGGCGCTCAGTGATGCGGTCGCCGATCGCCGCATCAAGCGCGGCGATCTCTTGCTGCTTGAGGCAATGGGTGGCGGTTTCACCTGGGGGGCGGCGTTGGTCCGCTGGTGAAACGGGAGCCGCCAAGGCCGTTGACCGTTCGCTGATAAGTTAATAACGTTGATAACGTTGATAATTCAGTACGATACCATGATCGGTTAGTATTGATCGCCGAGAGCGGGGCTGGCGATGGCGAGAAAGACGATCACGCGGGCTGATCTTTGCGAGGCGGTCTATCAGAAGGTTGGCCTGTCACGCACTGAATCCGCCACGCTCGTCGAGCTGGTTCTGAAAGAGATTACCGACTGCCTCGAGCGCGGCGAAACGGTAAAGTTGTCGTCGTTCGGATCGTTTGTGGTGCGCAAGAAAGGCCAGCGCATCGGGCGCAATCCGAAGACCGGCAAGGAAGTCCCGATCTCGCCGCGCCGGGTCATGGTGTTCAAACCCTCCGCCATCCTCAAGCAGCGGATCAATTCCGGGTCCGATGGCGGCGGCAACGAAATCGAGGACTGACAGCCGGCGGGGCAAGGCATTGGAAAAAGCGCCAGACGCGTTCCGCACGATCAGTGAAGTTGCCGAAGAAATCGACGTTCCGCAGCATGTGCTGCGGTTCTGGGAAAGCCGTTTCACGCAGATCCGGCCGCTGAAGCGGGGCGGGGGCCGGCGCTACTACCGCCCGAACGACGTCGATCTCCTCCGTGGCGTGCGCCACCTGCTTTACGGCGAGGGCTACACGATCCGCGGCGTTCAACGCCTGCTGCGCGAGCAAGGCCAGTCGTTCGTTCAGGGGGTCTGGCGCTCTGGAGCCGAGACGCCGCCGCCCGCATTGGACGAGGACGGCGGTAGCGACGTCGAAGATCAGGCCAGCGTCAGTGCGGTCGAGGAGCCCTCTCAGGTCGAGAGCGCGCCGAACCTTCCGGCAGGCAACCGTTCAAATGAGCGGCGTGAACCGAAAATAATGTCGCCAGTCAGCGCCGTGCCGGCACGACAGCGGCTGGGCGATCGAGGAACGGCGCAAGCTGCAGACGGCGCTTGACGAACTGATCGCCTGCCGCAGCCTGCTTGACGCCGCGTTGTCGGAAACGCCCGTCTCGCAAGATTAGCGCCTCGGTCCGCAGCCAACGAACGCCGCGAGTTTATGCTCGCAGCGCGGCGTTTCGCCCCGTCTTGCGACTAGATATGCTGGCCGACGGCACTGCCATTCTTGAAATGTCGTACCTTCTTGGTCTGCACAGGGGCGCAGCCGACCGCGCCGCAGACATTTACGACTTGCCGGACCAACGGCATCACCGCAACGCCGCGCGTTGACGGTGGCGTGAAGGCGCTGGCTTGGTTGCCAATGAGTCCGCCGAGAAGAATGGCCGCGGCAGCAAAAGCCGTGAGCAGGGTCGCTCGCATAGGGTATCCTCATGATGTAAGAAGCGATGTGGGTTGGTTGAACGCACGCGCCGTACGCAAACGCAAAGACGTCAAGATCGGAGTGCAAGATCGGAGCGCGTGTTTGCCCGCCGCGCTGATGAGCAGATCGGACTAACCCGGTGCAAGCTTGTCGTCGCATGATTGACTCGCCTTATCAGCCTGCCTTGCGCATCTGGAGCACGTCCGCACCGTTGGTCGGCGCAAGTTCAGCAAACAGCGGTCCGAGGTAGTTCTGATACCGGCGCCAGCGTCCTACCGAGCTCCGGTAAATGGGCTGGCGCACTTGGGTCGCGCTTGCGGTGCGGACCGGCCGTTCGTTGCGGTGAAAGTCGAGGCAGCGCGGATCCCACGGTAGACCGCAACGGGCGATGATGCGTCGCGCGGCGCCTTCCAGATCGTCAACGAGCTCCTCGTAGCGCACGTCTATGATGCGCCCGGGCGGCAGCACACGGCGCCAATGCGCCATGAGCTCTTGATAGTGCCGATAGTAGCGGCCCAGTTCGGCGAGGTCGTAGGTGTGTGATTGCCCCTTGGTGAAATGCACGGCAAAGCAGGACACGCAGGTGTCCAGCGGATCGCGGATTGCGTGAATGATGGTGGCATCGGGGAGCGCCAGATGGATCAAGCCGGCAAAGAGAAAATTCGCCGGCATTTTGTCGACAATTCGCGCCGCGCCGGGCGCTCGCGCTATCAGCTTATCGAGATAAAGCGCGCCCAGGTCGCGAAACTGTTGCGCCGTCATGCCCGGCATGAACTCTGGAAACGGCAGCGATCGCGGCGTCGCGCGGCCGATGGCATCGCTGGTTTGTTCGAACAGGGTGAGTTCGCCGGCGCCGAATATTGCCGGATGACTTGCCAATATCTGCTCGATCAGCGTCGTGCCCGAACGGGGCATTCCGATGATGAATAGCGGAATCGGCGACCGCAAGCCTTTGCCTTCCCGGTCCGCTGACAAACTCGCGCGTGAACAGTTCGCGCGTACGGATCATTTGCGCGAGCGTGGCGGCTTCGTCGTAAGTAACCTGCTGGCGTTTGAGCGCATTGGCAGCCAGCAACTGGCGAAAAGCATTGTCCGGATTGCCGAGCTGTTCGTTAATTTTGGCGAGCGCAAAATGCAGGTGCATCCGGTTCACGGCGGAGAGCGAAGCGGCATCCGCGGCCAGGCTCTCGAGCGCCGTGAGATGGCGGTCGCCGGCGCTCGAATGATCGCATGGCGGCGAGATTGTCGTAGTAGGAAGCATCTTTGGGCGAAAGCCGGATCGCCTCCTCGACAGCGCTCCGGGCTTCAGCCATCCGCCCGCGTTCCTTCAAGATCAGACCGAGGTTGTTGTAGGCTCCGGCGAAGCCCGGATTGGTCGCAATGGCGCAGCGGAATTTCGCTTCTGCTTCGTCCCAGCGTTCAAGTTGCGCCAGTGCGAGACCCCAGTTGCAGAGTGTCTCCGGATTGTCCGGTTTGATCGCTACCGCCCGCGCATATGAGGCAACGGCCTCGTCGAACCGGTCCAGTTCGGCCAGTGCAAGGCCGCGATTATTGTGGACCTCCGAGAAGTTTGGCCGCAGCGCGAGAATTTGTTCGTAAAGCGCGATCGCCTCGCCGAGCCGTCTGGCCTGGTGGAGCGCCAACGCTTGGCCGCAAAGGGCCGACAGTTTGTCGGCGTGTGTGGCGGGAGCCAAATTCTTCGAATATCGGGCCGGCATCGCCGGTAGGCTATTCGCCACGGTGCTGTCCTAATGCGCGCGCGCCAAAATCGCGGGTAAGCGTGACGACACCCCGACTGCACTCGGCTAGACGACCATGGTGAATGAAATGTTAACGCAGGTGGCCGGGCGCGCAGCTCCAAACTAACGCAGACTGGCACAATTCAAGGTATCGCCCAGCCAGCTGCAATACGTCGTCGGCATCCGCGGCGCGGGTTGTGACGCAGCGATCTGATTGCTCTGCTCAAGCACCGCGTCAGCGTTGCGCTCGCGCTGAGCCTGGTCGGTACGAATTCCTTCGACGTGACCGCTGCCGTCGACAATATGTCCGTTCGCCAGATCGAGCTGTAGTTTGCGGTCGCTTTCGATGGATAGCTTATTCGCCAACCCAACGGGTAGTTCGCCGGTCGAGAGCTTATCGAACACTTGATCCGATCGCCGCACGTACTCTTCCAGATACGGCAATTGCCACGCCGCGGATCGGTCGACCCGCGCCATAATGATCTGTCGGCATTGCACCGCCCTGCCGTGCACTTGCACGAGGGCAGCGCGTTCCCCCGGCGTGAGCGGGTAGGGGTCCAACAATTTGGCGGCGCTGTCGGTGCCATCGCCCATCCACAGACGCCCGGCAATGATTTGACCTTCCGGCGTCGCCCGATTGTTTGCGCCGCACTTCGCAAACTGGCTCCGAGCCTGTTTTGCCGCCTCTTGGGTCGCCAGTTGCGAGCAAGCCGCCAGGGAGTGCGCTGCGACGCCAATCAATAAACAGAGGGACGCACGCATGGAAACTTCCAATTGCCTCCGTGCCCGAGGTTATAGCACTGCCTATGGCGTTTGGAATGGTCGCGTCTGCCGATGAGTGTTTGCCCCCGTGCAGTCGACCCCCGAACGTCTGGTCCCGGCCCCGGACTGCGGCATGAAGTACCTGCCGCGACACGTGGCGTTCGGCAAATTAAAGGCCATGGCGGAAGCCGCATCCATGGTTCGACGCGAAATCGGCTAGCCTTTGCCAAATGGGCCAGTATCGGAAGCCGTTGCGGCGAACGGCCACGCCGCTCGTGCTGTGACCAAGTTCGACGATTTGCTTCCACAGCTGCCGAGCATCAGCTTGACGAAATGGTGCGCGAGGCGGCTTAAGAAGACACCCGGCGCATCGCGCGCGACCACGCGCATTCCAGTCCTCATGCGACGCGACCCTTAGGCTTGTTGATTTCAGTGTTCGGAGGCAACCGTACCCGGCTCGTCCACTTCAAGCAGTACAATTGCTTGTTGCGGCTATTCAGGACGCGAGCACATTTAGGGCCGTGATTGCGCCAGGCGCCTAAGACCATCTGAGCCTTTGCCCGCGCCCGCCGCTTGTTCAGCTCGTAAATCTGGATTCGATGCACGACTTCCGCATCGGCATCAGCGCAGGCGATTTCCACGGTATACTTCATGACCAAATAAACGCCGCAACGACCGCTGCGGTTCCTGACGCCGCTCAGAGCGCGAATACGCGTGGTATCCGATATGCGCCGTCGTGTTTCACATCAGACGGCATTCGACTTGTTCCGGGAACGGCACCAGCCGCGGCGCGATGGTTGGACCTTCGATATCGCCGCCAGCGGCCGCGGCTTGAAGGTCGGCGGCGACACACTTCCAAACCGGTCAATACGCGGCGATCTTCGAGGAGATGGCGCATTAGCTCGCGGATGTCGGCGAGCGTTGCAAGCGTCATTTACCGTTCAACAACGATTTGCTCGGAAAGCCCACTAAATGAAGGTTTGGTGGTCGGAGCGCCGAGATTTGAACTCGGGACCCCCAGTCCCCCAGACTGGTGCGCTAACCGGGCTGCGCTACGCTCCGTGGTGGCCGGACTATAGTTAGCGGCCTTCTGCCGCACAAGCGACCAGCTGCAACTTGCGCTCGCCCACGAGGCCGCGACGACGTATAGAGGTTCGATTCTTCCTGTTCGCCGCCCGCACAATCGGATTTTCCGTGAAACGGCTTTTCAGCGCGACCATCAATTCGCTGCATGGCCTCGGCTACGGCTTTCGCAGCGAAGCCGCGCTGCGTGAGGAGATGGTGCTACTCGCCGCCGGAGTTCTCCTCGGCCTCGTCGTCGCGCCGAGCGTCGGCTGGTACGTCGTTATGATCGGATCGTTGCTGATCCTGCTCGCAGTGGAACTCCTCAACACTGCGATTGAGAAGCTCGCCGATTACATCACCCGCGAGCGGCATGTGGAAATCCGCAGGATCAAAGATTTCGGCTCCGCGGCAGTGTTCTGCGCGATCTGTCTTTCGGGGCTGGTTTGGCTGGCGGCGATTGCGGTGCGCCTCGGATTGCTCTGACGCTTTGGCGCGAAGCGATATCGGCTGGTAACAACGCAGCGCCACCGCGCGGGATGACGATGAGCGCATCCGAGAGAACGATGGGACGCTCATAAACCGGCGCGCACCGGCAAATGCCGCGCCGACGGTGACGCGAATCATTGGAACCGGATGTCGGGAACCACAGGCAAAATTGGCGAGTTCAGGAATGAGCAATTTCGGCTCAAGGTGTTCCGCAAAGCTCCCGGCGGGTCCCAATGTCGCCGTTCGGCAGCCCGGTAGCTTAAGATTTTGCAGAAGTATTTCTGTTATCTAGCCACCAAGGATCGTTCGAATCAGCAGTAAAAGCCGCCCACTACTTTGGCGAGAGCCAAATGAAATTTGCGGCGACTCAAGGATTTATATAATTGAGAACATCACTGTTCCCGGCGCGTTACATGCGGAAGTTGTGCGGATAGCCGACCGCAATAGTGCTCGGGTGTGCGACATCACAACAATACTAGTCGTGGAGCGTCGTTAGCTCCGCACAGCGCGTCGAAACTCGCTTTGACGCCGGGCCGCCTCGGAACTGCAACCACTCATGACCGCTGCATCGACGCCTAACAACAACGCCGCACCAAAACCGGTCCAGATCGCTGCAGCCGTTATTGGCAATGCGCTCGAGTGGTACGATTTCATCGTGTTCGGCCTCCTGACGGTGATTATTTCGCGGCTGTTTTTTCCGGCGGAGAGTCGAATATGCGTCGCTATTGTTGACCACGGCGACGTTCGGCGTCGGTTTTTTCATGCGGCCGGTCGGCGGCATTCTGCTTGGAATTTATGCCGATCGCAGCGGTCGCAAGGCCGCTTTAATTCTGATCATCGTCCTGATGACGGCAGCCATGGCCATGATTAGTTTTGCGCCGACCTATCGGACGATCGGTGTCGCGGCGCCCATGCTGATCGTGGCGGCGCGGCTGTTGCAGGGATTTGCCACCGGCGGCGAGTTCGCCATCTCGACCGCCTTCCTCATCGAAAGCGCACCGCCGCGCCGCCGCGGCCTTTACGGCTCCTGGCAAATGGTGGGGCAGGGCTTGGCCGCACTGATCGGCGCACTTCTCGGAACGCTGGTAGCGCGGAGCCTCTCGCCGGAAGCGCTCGACAGTTGGGGTTGGCGCATTCCATTTCTGGTCGGACTGGCGATAGGTCCGGTCGGGTTATTTATCCGCCGCTATTTGGAGGAGACACAAGCATTCCTGGCGGTACGCAGCACTAAGGAAATGCGGCCAGCTTTCGTTACGGCGCTCGGTACTCATTTGCGGGGAGCACTGGTCAGCGTCGGGATCGTCACTGCGGGAACCATTTCATTTTACGTCATTCTGCTCTACATGCCGACTTTTGCGCTGCTGCAATTGCATTTGCCGCTGGCCCAGGCCTTCATCGCCCAATCGATCGGCCTTGTTTGCATGATCGTGCTCACGCCGCTGTTCGGCGCACTGTCGGATCGCATTGGGCGCAAGCCGATCATGATCGTTTCACTGGCGCTTTATCTTGTCCTTACCTACCCGCTATTCAGCTGGCTCCATCAGAATTCCTCATTCGGCAATTTGGTGATCGTGCAAATTGCATTCTGTTCCCTGCTGGGGGCCTTTTTTGGTCCGAGCGCGACCGCTGTTGCGGAGCAGTTTGAGGCTCAAGCGCGTTCCACCGGACTTGGCATCGCCTACAACATGGCGGTGATGATTTTTGGCGGCTTCGCCCAGTTTTTCGTGACCTGGCTGATTAAGGCGACCGGTTCGCCGATAGCGCCTTCCTTTTACGTGATGTTCGGCGCCGCGCTCGGTGTTCTAGCGGCGTTCTTCCTGATCGACCGCGCCAGAGACGCCCGCCTGCCGGAGCTCGAAGGTGCTTCGGCGTGCACAGGACGGCAGGAATGGGCGGCGTGATTACTCGGCGACGTCGCGGTTGGCGTTCCCACAGCTGCGTGCTGGCGATGGCGGCGCCTTCGCTGAGCGCCCGCAACTTGGCCCAGACAATGCTGTCGGCCACCGCTGGCTCCGTGCGCACGGCGGTCCCGAAGCCGCAGTCGACGCCGGCGATCAGCCGCTCGCGGTCAATGACGCTGGCGTAGCGGCCGATGCGCTGGGCCACGAGCCGCGGATGTTCGACAAAGTTCGTGGTCGAGTCGATCACGCCGGGAATGAGGATCTTGTCGTCGGGAATGTTAATCTCCTTGAGATCCTCCCATTCGTGATCGTGACGCGGGTTGGCGGCCTCGATGCTGATTGCCTGCGGCCGCGCCTTGAAGGCTATGTCGATGATTTTCAAGAGCGGCAGATCGTGGGTGTGCGGGCCTTCGTAATTGCCCCAGCAGATGTGCAGCCGCATGCGGTCGGCCGGCAGACCGGCAGTCGCCGCATTAAGCGCGGCGATGTTGCGCTCGGCGATTTTTTCCCGGAATTCGTCGTCGGTGAGATGCCGATACTGATTGTTGCGCGCCGAGCCGAGGTCGGGGGCGTCGATCTGCAGCAGAAATCCCGCTTCGACGATGGCGGTGTATTCATGCCGCATCACGTCGGCCAACGCGGCGATATAGGCGTCTTCGTTCGGATAGTGCAGGTTGATGATGAAGCGGGTCAAAATTCCCGGCGACGGCGCGGTCATGAAAACTTCGGCCGGCTGTGATTTGTCGGCGGCAGCTTTGAGACGGGCAATGTCGCGGTCGAGCGCGCTCTGGCCGCGGTAGCGCAATTCGCCGACGCAGCCGGGAAACGGGACGGCCGAGAAATTGCGGTGCGGGCCGGCGAAGTCCGGATGCGCCAGCAAGTCGCGCCCGATCATGATATCGCGGCCCTTTACGGCGGCGCGCGGGTCGGGCTCGATGCCGCTGACGCGATGACGGATGTAGGTGGTGTAGGACGGCTTGCTCATCTCGCCGTCGCTGACGACATCGATGCCGGCTGCGACCTGCCGCGCGACCACATCGTCAACCGCAATCGCCGCTTCGGCTTCGAATGCCTGCGCGTCGATCGCCTCGCCGGCTTCCCGACGAAGAATAACGTCAATCAGCGGCTTCGGACGCGGCAGGCTGCCGGAATGCGTCGTCAGGATGCGGTCGATCGAAGTCTTCATGCGACGCTCGGCGACCTCTGATCACGCGAGAGCAGTGTAGCATGCCGGACAAAAATATCCGGTCCTGACGAAATTCCACAATGTATCGGATTGCGAGAGGGCGGGCCGGCGCATGGCGCCGACCCGCAAGATTTCAGCGGTTACGCCGCCGCGCGCTTCCAGAGCTGCTTGCTGGCAAGCGCTGCGCCTTCCGAGAGCGCCTTGAGCTTGGCCCAGGCGATCTGCGGATGCACGCGGCCGCCGAGACCGCAATCGGTCGAGGCGATGACGTTCTCGCGGCCGACTGCCTCGGCGAAGCGGATGATCCGGTCGGCGACCAGTTCGGGATCTTCGATCAGGTTGGTCGAGTGGGTGACCACGCCGGGCAGAATTTTTTTGCCCGGAGGCAGCTTGATAGTCTTCCACAGCTTCCACTCATGCTCGTGGCGCGCATTGGCGGCCTCGAAAGAATAGTAGTCGCAATTGACCGCCAGCATCAGGTCGACCAGGTGCTTCATCGGAATGTCGGTGGTATGCGGGCCGTGCCAGCTGCCCCAGCACAGGTGGAAGCGGATTTTGCTCGGCGGCAGCCCTTTGATCGAGTGATTGAGCGCGTCGATCTGCATCTTGGTGTAGCGCCGATAACCTTCGACGTTCGGTTCGTTCTTCTGCTGATCCCAGTTCTCGCCGATCGCCGGATCATCGAGCTGAACAATCAGGCCGGCGTCGATGATCGCCTTGTACTCTTCGTGCATGGCGTCGGCGCAGGCGTACAGCAGCTCCTCTTCGCTTTTGTAATATTCGTTCGGCATGCGCGCGCAGCTCGCCGGCGCGATCGCGTTCATCCAAGCCCCTTCGGTCGACAGCCCAGCCGCCTTGAGGCCGGCCTTGAAGTTGGCGATGTCGCGCTGGATCACATCCTGGCCCTTGTACTTGACCGGGCCTTTGACCAGTGGACTGTGCTCGGTCATGAACTGCACGGGCAACCCGCAGCCGGACTGTGGGTCGAGATAGGCCTCCTGAAACTTGGACATGTCACGGCGCTCGCCCCAGTCGCCGACGATGAAATCCTTTGGCGCCATCGGCGTCTTGGTATGTGCCGACAGCTTTGTGAACCAGAGCCCTTGCTTGACGACCTCAACACCGCCGAGCCGCGGGATGATGTACGACCACCAAGCGCCGTAATCGTAGGCCCATCCCACGGTGTGACCGAGTTCGCCGTCATTGATAAGATCGACGCCGGCGTCTTTCTGTTTTTGCACGACCTCGCCGACTGCATTCTTGAGTTCGCGGTCGTAGGCGGCCTCGTCGAACTTCTCGCCCAGGGTCTTCTTCTGGCTCAATTCGAGCAGTTTCTGCGGGCGCGGCAGGCTACCCACATGCGTTGTCAGAATCCGATCGGCCATGTTTTCCTCCCCATTGATTGTGAACGTTGTGCCGGATGTGCGTGTGAGACCACGCCACCCGCGCGGTATGAGCAAACTTTTCCATAACGGCGCGCTGTCGGCAAGGACTCGGGGCTGTGACAATGACAACTCATCGGATACCGATATCGATTGTATGTGGTCGATGGGCCGAGGCGGGCAGGCGCCCAAACGGTCACGTGACGAGCGATGGCATCGTCTGCTGCCGCCGTCTACCGCGGTTCGTCGAAGTTCGCTGAACGACCAAAACCTGTAAGCGATATTCGCGGGGCGTCCGTAAGCATGAACTCTGAACTTGCACGCTCCGCGACATTTTGTACCTGACGCTTCACGCGCAAGGCAGCGTTGCGGCGGCCGGGCCGAAAGGATTTGACCGGCTCGCCATCATGGTTACGATTAGAGAATCGGGGGTCGGCGCCGTCGACAAAGTCGTTAACGGAAGGGTTGGGGCTTTTGATTTCGGTTCCGTTTGGATCCGCCCGGTGTGGTAACGCCGCGATTTGCCGCGGCTGCCATCCGGCGGATTAGCAGCCATTAGCGCACATCCCTGACATGCCGCCCTATTTCGAGCCGGTCTCGCATGACGATTCTTGCGACTATTGCACTGGGCGCCGCCAGGCGAGCCCATTGCCGCATCCGCTCGATGCAATCTACTGCATTTCGCTGCAGGAACAGCCGCACCGCACCCGCAACGCCGAGGCGCACTTTCATCGCGTCGGAATCTGCCGGCATGTGACGTTCTATCGCCCGATGCGGGGCGAGAACGGCGAACGCGCCATTTGGGAGTCACATCAGGCGCTGGCGCGCCACGCCTTGGCCAGCGGCCGCTCGCACGCGCTGATGCTCGAAGACGATGTGTTCTTTCGGCGACCCTGGCACAAGCTGGCGCCCAGGATCGGCCGCGCCATTACCGCGCTGCCCTCGGATTGGTGGTGCTTCTATCTCGGCCACGTTCCGCTGCAGGCCCATTTTGTCCGCTCAAACGTTCTGCGCGTGCGTTCCGGCTGTGCTCATGCCTACGTTGCCAGCCCGCGGCTATTGTCGTGGTTGGCCGATACCGAGCCGTTGAGCGCCGAGGTCGCCACCTGGCCGCGAATTGGCGGTTCGATCGATGGCGCGATGCTCAACCTGCCTGGGATGTATGCGCTGTTTCCGATGGTGGCCCGGCAGCGTTTCCTCGGCGACTATCGCGTCGACACCCGCGTCGACCAGGCAGGGCGGCCGCGCGCCTGGCACGACGGCGACCGCTGGCGATATTTTTTCATCTTCCGCGGCGCGCTGGTGGCGGAAGTGCTTGCGGTCATCCTGTCTCCCTTTCACCGTTTCACGCTGGAATACTACCGAAGCGGCGCAAGATCGGAACCACGCGCGCGAGATTAGGGCGCCGTTTCAGCGCCGCATGTCGCGATGGCCCAGGAGCGGCTGGAGGGTTTAGACTAGCGTTGACCAAGGAATGTGAGCGCGCGCGGCACGGCAATACGGCCACAGCGCACCGGCTCGACCACCATCACAATGTATGCGAGGGTGTCGATATGTATTGGCTCTCTATTCTGGCGCTTGCGGTAATTATTTATGTCCTTGGCTCGATTCGGGTACTACGACAGTACGAACGTGGCGTGGTATTTCTGCTCGGAAAGTTTGCGGGCGTTCGTGGTGCGGGCCTCACTCTTGTCTTCGTTCCGATCCAGCAGATGGTGCGGGTATCCCTGCGCACCGTCACGATGCAAGTGCCCTCGCAAAAAATAATCACAAAGGACAATGTCTCAATCGACATTGCGGCCGTCGCTTACTATCACATTTCGGACCCGGAGAAAGCGGTGATCGCCATCGAGAACGTCTACAACGCGATCAACCAAATCAGCCAAACAACGGTGCGAAACGTTGTTGGACGATTTAGCCTCGATCAGCTGCTTTCGGACACCGCGAGCATCAACGAGCAGATCAAGAATGTAATCGACGGTCACACCGAGCCGTGGGGCACGCAGGTGACGGCAGTCGAAATCAAAGACATCACCCTCCCCGAGAATATGCAGCGCGCCATGGCGAAGGAAGCCGAGGCCGAGCGCGAGCGGCGGGCGAAGATCGTGGCCGCCGAAGGGGAATACCAGGCCTCGGTGAAGCTCGGCCAAGCCGCCGACATCATCACCCAGCATCCCGTAGCGCTTCAGCTTCGCACGCTGCAGACGATGGCCGAAATTGCGACCGAAAAGAACTCGACCATCATCTTTCCTGCACAATTTATGACGACCGTGCAGGAAGCCATCGCCATGTTGAATAAGGATTCAGCTGCCAAATAGCAGTTGAATCTCCTTTGAAGTTTGGGACCCAATATTCGTGATCCGCTGGGTCACACCCGTCGAACGGAGGAGCCTCTCGGGAATTCGCGTTGTTGTTTTTGCGCACTCGCTAACCCCCGCAGGCACACCCATTCTTCTCCTCGACGCAGCCATGGATCGACGAAGTTTTGGCGCCGAGTTTGAACCGGGGCCGGATTCCCAGCTCGACTTGCGCGCCTCATTTCGTTCAAACGCGCTGACCTCTCTAAGTGCTCCTCGGCTCCCGCTATAATCTCGATGCCCTTTCAAGGATAATGGAAATGCCGGGACGGCCAACGTGGCAACCGCACCAGCTAGAGCGAAATCGGTTCGTCCGGTTTCGTACCGGCTATATGTTCGAACGGTTCGTCGATTTGTCACGTGATCGCGATTTGAAGATTCTGGATTTTGGTTGTGGAGAAGGCCACGCTCTGGATGTGTTGCTGGAGATGTATCCGAACGCCCGTTTTGTCGGGGCAGACATTGACCGGGGACTGCTCGCCACCTGCCGGGCCCATTTTGGCGGCAATCCCCGCGTGACGCTTATCGAGATGACAAATCCAATGGCGACCGACAACTTTGGATCGGAGTTTGATGTGATCCAGCTCAACGCCGTGTTCGAGCATCTTGTTCCCGAAGAAAGAAAAAAGCTGATGCCCGATCTTTGGCAGAGGCTCCGTTTAGGCGGATATCTTGTCCTTACCGAAACGCCGTGGCGTTGGTTCCCGATTGAGACCCACACCACCGGTCTGCCGTTTGTCAACTACATGCCCGACCGGCTTGCTCTTGCGGCAGTACGGTATCGACATTCGAAATCTCTCGGCTGGAACGATGCCCTCAAGTACGGCGTGCGGGGCGCTACGGTTAAAGAAATCATTTCATGCATTGGCGACAGCGATAACGCCATAGAACGTGTCCAGCCCAGCGCGGCTGACGCTCGAGATATGCTGGAGGTGTGGTGGCGTGGTGAAATCCGCAAAACACGCGTGAAAAAACTCACCTACCAAGCGCTGCGTTTGTTGGAGCAAACGACAAGCCTAACGATTTCGCCCTGGGTCAATCTGGTGCTGCGCAAAGTTGCCTAGCGAAAACACCATCCGGCTAGCCGGAAGCGGAAGTGGTCAATGGAAGCCCTCTTCATCGGGCAAACCTATATCGACGTGACCTTTTTGACCGACCGGCTGCCGACCGGAGATGAGAAGCATGTCGCATCGGATTACGCCGTCTCGTTCGGTGGCAATGCGGTCACGGCCGCGTTCTGCTGCGCAAAATTGGGACACGTGCCCGAACTGCTGGCGACGGTCGCCGACGACTGGCTCGGTCGCATGTTCCTGGATATGGCCGCGAAGTACGGGATTTCGGTCCATCCGCGGAAGGTTAGAACGTCGTCGCTGTCGTTTATCATGCCAAACGACGGCAAACGGGCCATCATCCGCTGTCGCGATGACGATTATCTTGAGCCCTTTCCCCGCCTGAACCTGTCCGGCTGCCGGGCGCTGCATTTGGACGGCCACCAACCGGATGCGGCGATTTATCATGCGAGGGCTGCCCGCGAAGCCCGGATACTTACGTCGCTTGACGGCGGCGGATTGCGATCAAACACGCACGAACTCCTTGCCTTTATCGATATCGCGATCGTATCCGAACGCCTCTGTGAGCAGATGGGTTTTGCACCGGCAGCCATGCTCGACTATCTCAAGACTCGAGGCTGCAGCATTGGCGGCGTGACGCTCGGAGAGCGTGGACTGATCTGGTACGACGAGGCGGGAACTGTCCGATCGCTTCCAGCTCTGGCCGTGCCGCCAAATCGGGTGCTCGACACGAGTGGGGCCGGTGACGTCTTCCACGGCGCTTACATCTATTCTTATCTCGCCGATCCAACAAAAAGTTGGCAGGAACATTTTCAATTCGGGCGCGCGGCGGCCGCATACAAGATCCAGCACCTGGGCAACGAGGCGGGATTGCCAACTCTCGCCGACGTCGTCACTGCTGAGCGGGAGTTCGCCGGCAATAACCTTTGGACATAATCTTTGCACTCAGCAGTGCGGCGGCCGTGACTTTCTCACCGGTTGGGCCTGCGCTGGTGAGGGTCTTTCACTTCGGTGAAAGAAATCCCGGGGTTTTGTTTGCCGGTATATTCGAGGTCGAAGGCGTTGCGTGCCAGGAAAACCAGATCGCCGTCGAAATCCTCCGCGATTGCTGAGCGGTAGGCCGTGACAAAACCGATCAAGCGTCTTACGGTCGTCCGCCGCGATCCAGCGCGCGAACTGAAACTCCGCCGTGCTCCAATCAATTGCTATCCCATATTCGTTGGCGAGCCTTGCCCTCAGGACGTCGAGTTGCAACGGACCAACAACGCCGACGAGCGCCGGGGAGCCGTCTGTCGGTCGGAATATCTGTGCTACGCCTTCCTCGGCCAGTTGCTGCAGCGCCTCCTTCAGTTTCTTGGCCCTCATGGCATCGGACAGGCGGACGCGGCGCAGGATCTCGGGCGCAAAGTTTGGCACGCCCTCAAAATTGAGTTCCTCGCCTTCGGTCAGGGTGTCGCCGATGCGCAGCGTTCCGTGATTAGGTATGCCGACCACGTCGCCGGCGTAGGCTTCCTCGGCGAGCGCCCGATCCTGGGCAAAGAAAAATTGTGGAGCGCGCAGGCTGATGGTTTTGCCGGTTCGGACCTGCTCGACCTTCATGCCGCGGGTGAGTTTGCCGGAGCACAGCCGCACGAAGGCGATACGGTCACGGTGGTCCGGATCCATGTTCGCCTGTATCCTGAAAACGAATGCGGACATGGCCGGCTCGGTTGCTGCCACGATCCGCCGGTCTGCCACTTGCGCGCGCGGCGGCGGTGCCATGGTTGCGATCGCGTTGAGCAGATCGCCGACGCCGAAATTCTTGAGCGCGCTGCCGAAGAAGATCGGAGTCATGTGGCCTTCGACAAAAGCCCGCGGGTCAAACCGCTTGCAAGCATGGCGCACCAGCTCAAGTTCCCCGCCGAACGCCGATGCGTCCAGACGGGGATTCAGGGCGCTGATTTCGGCGATCGTCATTTCGCGCAAAGCACCGGTAGAGCCGGCATCGCCATCGAGCAAGCGCACGCCACCGGTTGCCACGTCGATTGTGCCGACGAAATCGCGCCCGCGTCCGACCGGCCAGGTGATCGGCGCCGCGTCCAGCGCCAGTGTCTTCTCGATCTCGTCGATAAGTTCGAACGGATCGCGGCTCTCGCGATCCATTTTGTTAATGAAAGTAATGATCGGAATGTCGCGCAGCCGGCATACCTCGAACAGCTTGCGCGTTCGCGGCTCGATGCCCTTGGCTGCGTCGATCACCATGACAGCCGAGTCGACTGCGGTGAGAGTCCGATAGGTATCTTCCGAGAAGTCCTCGTGGCCGGGTGTGTCAAGCAGATTGAAGACCAGACCGCTGTACTCAAAGGTCATCACCGAGGTGACAACGGAGATGCCGCGTTCGCGCTCAATGGCCATCCAGTCCGAACGGGTAGAACGCCGGTCGCGCTTGGCCTTGACCTGCCCGGCAAGTTGGATTGCCCCGCCGAACAACAGCAGCTTTTCCGTCAAGGTGGTCTTGCCGGCATCTGGATGGGAGATGATCGCAAAAGTGCGCCGCCGCGCTACTTCGGTTGCGTATGGCGATGGAGCGGGGGCGCCCTCAAGGGGGCGGATGGGCATGTTCATGGCGGATGGGATGTGGCAGTAGCGGCCGTCCCTATCAAGGCCAAAGATTTCGATGCGGTCTTTGCGGCCGTGAGGGGCGGGAGGCCCTCAGGCATCACAGCCGGCAATAGCGGAATCCATGGTAACATTGGGCGCTTCGCGAACACGACCCATTCCAGCTCAAATTCTTCGGGTTAGAAGCCCGAGAAACGAGCGTATCCCTAACGACGCGTGCCCATGAAGAAGATCGGATTCCTGTCATTTGGCCATTGGACTGCTTCGCCCCAGTCGCAGACGCGATCGGCCTCCGACGCGCTGCTGCAATCGATCGACTTGGCCGTCGCCGCCGAGGAACTCGGCGCGGACGGAGCTTATTTCCGCGTGCACCACTTCGCCCGCCAGCTCGGCTCGCCGTTCCCGCTGCTGGCTGCCGCCGGCGCCAAGACCAAGCGGATCGAGATCGGCACGGCGGTCATCGATATGCGGTATGAAAACCCACTGTACATGGCGGAGGACGCAGGTGCCGCCGACGTCATCGCCGGCGGGCGCCTGCAACTCGGCATCAGCCGCGGTTCCCCCGAGCAGGTGATCGATGGATGGCGCTACTTCGGTTACGTCCCGCCCGAGGGGATGACCGATGCCGATATGGCCAGACGCCATACCGAGGTGCTGCTTGAGGTGCTGCGCGGCGAGGGCTTCGCGCGACCAAATCCACAACCGATGTTTCCGAACCCGCCCGGCCTCCTGCGCCTCGAGCCATACTCTGAGGGCCTGCGCGAGCGAATCTGGTGGGGCGCCGCTTCGAACGGCACCGGAGAGTGGGCGGCGAAGCTCGGCATGAACCTGCAAAGTTCAACGCTCAAACTTGACGAGAGCGGACGTCCGTTCCACGTCCAGCAGGCCGAGCAGATCCGGATCTTCCGTGAGGCGTGGAAGGCGGCCGGTCACGCGCGCGAGCCGCGGGTGTCGGTCAGCCGCAGCATCTTTGCACTCGTGGACGACCGCGACCGTGCCTATTTCGGGCGCGGCAATGACGACGATGACACGATCGGCTTTCTCGGCGACAACACACGGGCCATTTTTGGCCGCAGCTACGCCGCCGAGCCGGACATCCTCATCGAGCAACTGGCGAAAGACGAAGCGATCGCCGCGGCTGACACCCTGCTCTTGACCGTGCCGAATCAGCTTGGTGTCGACTATAACGCCCACGTCATCGAGGCGATCCTTAAATACGTCGCCCCCGGTCTCGGCTGGCGCTGACGCTTGCCAGCCAGGGAACTTCCGCCCGCCCGAGAAACTTCACGGCAGTGCATGGCTGCGGCTTACAGCAGATGAGCCATAAGGAGGAGCCCGCGTCCGCGGGACGGCAGGCGGCCGCCGATTTTCTTACCCTTGTCGCCGAACCCTGATCTCGTTGTATTTGGACAGCGCATGTTCAAATTTGTCATTGAAGAGCCACATCGCATCAAGAATTTCGCGGAGCGTTGCAGTTGTTTTTGCTCGGTCAGCTCGTCCAAAAGTGAAGATGCTGTTGTTTCGCAGATATCCCATGATCCTCGAGTCGGATATTTTGTAGCTGGTCAAGTTACCCGACTTAAGAGCGGCCCTGGTCGGAGCAGGGATAATCTGGATGAGCTCAAAAAGCTTCATTTGATCGATCGGATCCGGCAGCGTTTTCACGATCGCTGGAATTTGCAGGAAAAGATCCGCGTGTACGCCCGCCAGGGCATCTCTTACCGCGGTCCAGTGATTGAGCCGATGGTCTAAATTGCCGACCCTTGCCTCTTCCATATCGTCGCGAGCGCCCAGCGCAGGATCAATCGCTGTGATCGACTTTTTGATCGCTGCCCATTTCTTTTGACCACGTCGGTCTTCTGACGGACCTGTTTGCAGACTTCCCTTGTAGGTATTCGAGCGTGCGTTGCCAATGTTTTGCTTGCCATTTGTTTCCGCAAAGAAGAGCCCAAGGCTGATACGGCCCGCCGCTTCAGCACTGGTTGCATCAAGGCCTTTGGCTCGCGAAATGGCGATTCCCACGTCGACAACGTCTTTGAACGGCGTATCCGAGTTTTGCGCATTAGCCGGCGGCGCCTCCATGATATCAAAGAGATGCCGATACTCATCGATCAGCGGCTCACTGTCGGCGTCAAAGTATGCCGGAGGAATTCCGAATTTGTTGGGCCTTCCGATTTTGGATGGAAGCACGTCGGTGAGATCTTTATATGCACTCATCATGTTGATACGGGCAAGGTAGAGTGCTTGTCCCGGTAAGTTCGGTAGCGCTTGCCTGGAGTTTATCTGT
Organism: uncultured Alphaproteobacteria bacterium; assembly: GCA_963826945.1. Classification (GTDB taxonomy): domain Bacteria; phylum Pseudomonadota; class Alphaproteobacteria; order Rhizobiales; family Xanthobacteraceae; genus BOG-931. The sequence continues at coordinate 510,817 of CAWGYY010000008.1, forward strand.
GCGCGCCGCTCGGCCAAGATCGACTTAAAGTCGTTCACTGCGTTGTTGTAGGTATCGAGCGCATCCGACTGTGATTTCGTGAGCGCAGGCGGCCGACCCGGAGGAGGGGGCGACGCCGTCTCTGCGCGCAACTGATCGGGTTGAGTTTGGGCGTCCGCTCCGAGAGGCCAACCGGCCGCCGTTGCACCGAGTGCCTTGATGAACTCGCGCCGCCGCATTGCCATTCCGAGGTTCAGAAAACCGGATCCTATCGGCTCGGGAGAATACTTCGGTAGGGGACCGAAAACGGTACACTTTCGCGCGACGTCAATGCGGGCGTCCGGGCAATCGAAAAGCATTCCCTGATCTAGTGTCAGCGCAACGCGTTGCTGCCGTGCTTTCGCGTATGCCGTGTGCCGTCGCTAAGCCAGGCTGAAGAGCCCGGCGGTTCTTCGCGCTTGACTCTATTATCCATAAAACCATAAACTTTGGAAATAATGAATAATGCCGCGTCGAGCTGGCGGCGTTGGTCTGCGGGGGAGCACGTGCCGGGACGCCTGAAGGACAAGGTTTGCATCATCACAGGGACCGGCGATGGCATGGGGCGCGCCGCCGCACTGCTGTTTTGTGCAGAGGGCGCCAAGGTCGTCGGTTGCGACATCAATGCTCAAAAGGCAGAAGCGACGCTTCGCGACGCCAAGAAGGCGGGCGGCGAAATGGTTTCGCTCCAGCCGTCCGACCTGACAAAGCAGGACCAATGCGACGCACTGGTCAAGCTCGCGCTCAACACCTATGGCGGCATCGACGTCGTCTACAATAATGCAGCGATGGCGTATTTCGGCTGGATGGATGAATTCACGGTCGAAGACTATGTGCGCACGATCAATGAAGAGCTCGTGATCGTATTCCGCTTTTGCAAAACTGTATGGCCGCATCTGGTGGCACGGGGTGGTGGTTCTATCATCAACACTGCCTCGACCTCGGCCAAGGTTGCTTACAAGGTTCTTCCCGGCATCGCCCACACATCGGCCAAAGGCGGCGTTCTTGCCATGACGCGCCAGCTGGCGATGGAAGGCGGTAAGCACAACATCCGCGCCAATACCATATCGCCGGGACTCATTGAAACCGCTCAGACTCGCGAGCTCATAAAGACGCCCGAGTTCATCGGACCGATGATGGACAAGTTGATGGTGGGCCGCGTCGGAAAGCCGGAAGACGTGGCGCCAGCCGCGGTGTTCCTCGCCTCCGACGAGAGCTCCTTTATCACCGGCGCCGACATCGCGGTCGATGGTGGCACTACAGCGTGGTGAAAATTGGATCTGTGTAGCTCTGTTTGATGCCATCAAGGCATCGAAAGAAAGAAAGCGGGAGGAAAACGGGATGAGAAAGCTTCGGGGAATCGCTGTGGCCTTAGCCGGTGCAGCCGGGTGCGTGTTGGCGGGATCGGCGTGCGCCCAGGAGAAGCCGTTAACGATCGGGGCATCCCACTTAAGCTTGGGTTTTCCTTACGCCGTCGCCCTGCAGAACGGCGAGCTGAAGGCGGCCAAGGAGGGCGGAGCTAAAACGATAGATCTTGATGCCCACGTCAACGCCCTCACCCAGGCGAATGACATCGACAAACTGATCGCTCTGCACGTTGATGGCATTATTATGGATCCAATCGACAGCATTGCTGCTCAGGACTGGGCAGACAAAGCAAAAGCGGCGGGGATTCCAATCGCTGCCATGGGCGTCTTTGTCGGCGATCCCAAGAAGCATCGGCCGCCATGGACTTACCCGGCGTTGGTGGCTTTTGCAGAGCGTCCCGACTTCGAGCAAGCCTATGAGCTGGGCAAGCTTGCGGCGGCCGAGCATCCGAATGGCGCCAAAATCGCGATTGTCGAAGGCTTGCCGGGTTTCGCGGCTGTGCTGTGGCGCGCCCAGGGCTTCGCCCAGGCGCTGAAAGAGTCGGGAAAGCCATTTGAGGTGGTCGCCAAGCAGGCCGGTAACTGGGATCCGGAGCGGGCGCATCAGATTTGCCAGGACGCCCTGCAAGCGCATCCTGACGTCTCAATCATTTTCTCGCACGATCAGGCTATGGCTCAAGGCTGCCTGTCGGCGATCAAATCGGCAAAATCGAAGGCGAAAATATATGCGCTCGACACCTCCAAGAGCGTCGAGAATCTCATCCGAGACGGCGAGCCGATTGTAACCACTTGCACGTACCCGGAGACGAGCGGATACCAGGCGACATCGGCGCTGATCCACTACATCCGCACGAAAGAGCTGCCGAAGGACCGGTTTCTCACCTACAAGTGGGATATCGTGACAAAAGATAATCTGGATACCTGTCCGCCCCAATTCTGAGCACGGTGTCCTGATGGTGAACGAGCCGGTCCTCTCAATTAGACGACTTGGCAAAGTCTATCCGAACGGGACCGCCGCATTAAAGAACGCTACGTTCGATGTTGCCGGCGCCACGATCCACGGCTTGATAGGAGCCAACGGCGCCGGCAAATCGACACTCATCAAGATACTCTCCGGGGCTATCCCCGCTTCCAGCGGAGAGATCGTCTGGTGCGGTGATAGCCGGGCCTGGCGAAATCCGGCGGAAGCCGCGGCCACGGGAATTGCAACCATTCACCAGCATATTCCGTTGGCCAGCACGCTATCCGTTCGCGAAAATGTTTTTCTGGCTTCACCAGAGCGGTGGCGAAACTCCCGTTCCGAGCGCATCCGCTTCGAAGAGTTGCTTGAGGCCGTCGGCTATACGATAGACCCAGACCTAATCGTCAACGATCTACCGATTGGGCGGCGACAGATGGTCTCAATTCTCCAGGCCCTTGCTGCAAATGCGCGTCTGCTCATCATGGATGAGCCGACCGCGTCGCTTTCGGACACCGAACGATCGATCGTGTTCGACGCCATTCGCCGCCTTCGCGAATCGCACGGCACATCAATTTTGTTCATTTCTCATTTTCTCGATGAAATCATGGAACTCTGCCAAGCGGTGACCGTGTTGCGGGATGGCATTACGGTTCTGAACGAGCCACGCGAAACTATCGATGAACAAAAATTGGTGGTCGCTATTGTAGGCAAAGAGATGGTGCTCAGCGAGGTCGACCGTTCGTCAAAACCGCGCGACGCCGCCGGACCCCTGCTGGAGGTGAATGCGCTCTCGTCTCCCGGCCGTCTTGAGGACGTCGATCTTGCCGTCAAATCGGGCGAAGTTGTCGGTCTGGCCGGTCTTTATGGTTCCGGACGCAGCGAAATTCTCCACGCAATCTTCGGCGCTGATCCGGACGCGAGCGGAGATATAAAAATAGCGGGGCAGAAAATTGGCCGCACGATCGCGACGGCTATCAAGTCCGGAATCGTGCTCGTGCCCGAAGACCGGATACGGCAAGGACTATTTATCGATGAAACAATCCGCTGGAATACCAGCTTGCCCAATTCAGATGCCATCTGTGCGATGAATCTCTATCCAATCGCATCGATGGAGAAGCGTCGTGCGGATGAAATAATATCTCACATTTTCTGTGGTCGCGCCAAATGCCGAGGCTGTGGTTGGCGAGCTGAGCGGCGGCAACGCCCAGAAGATCGCATTGGGCCGCGCCCTGGTGGGAAATTGTCGGGTCCTTCTCCTCGACGAACCTACAGCGGGCGTCGATATTGGCGCCAAAACCGACATTCACAATGCGATCGCTCAACTGGCCGCTCAAGGTACTGCGGTTCTGATGGCGATTTCGGATTTTGAAGAGCTCCTTGGCGTTTGCGACCGCGTACTTGTGGTGTGTCAAGGACGCATCATCGCTGAGCGCAGGCCTTCTGACACCAGTGAACACGAGCTGATAGCGCTCGCCGGCGGGCTGACGAACTGAGCTGGTCACATGGACCAAATGACCAAACTGCCGCTGCTTAAAGCAAAGGTGCCGCGCTGGCGTGTCCGCCTAAAGGGCTTCTCGCTTGGTGAAGCGGGCATTTACTACGCCTTGGCTATAGTCTGGATAGTTCTGACGGCTTTCACAGTGCTGCTGGGCGCGCAGAACTTCCTGGACCCGGCCAACATCGCAAACATTCTGTACCAGTCGTCGTTCGTCGCCATCATTGTGGTGCCGATGACATTAGTGCTGATCAGCGGAAATTTCGATCTGTCCGTTGCCGCAACCGCCGCCCTGTCCGCTGCTTGCGTTTTAATCTTGAGCGACGTTGTGGGGATTTACGCGGCGATTGCCATCACCCTCGCGGCCGGCGCCTTGATCGGCCTGATCAATGCCGCCGTGGTGCAGGGGCTCAGAATAAACGCCTTCATCGTCACCCTCGCCACCATGACCGCTCTGCGCGGAGTTCTTTTGATTATTACGGGGGGACATACCGCAACCGCCGAGGACCGCGAAATCACTCGGCCGCTAAAATGGATAGAAAACGGTGTTTGGGTTGTTCCGAACATGCTGTGGCTCGCGGGAGCGCTCGCGCTTATCTCCGGCGCTTTTCTGTGGTGGCGGTCCAAGGGCACCGCGCCATTGGTTTGGTGCGGTATCGGCATCATCCTTTTCTGCTGCGGCTTTTTTGTTGACGCCTCCTGGGCGCTCGCCAAGCCGGTCTATTACATGGTGGCGGTGACCGCCGTCGCCTATTGCACAACGCAATTCACAATGATCGGCCGCCGCCTGCAAGCGGTTGGCGCCAACGCCGAAGCCGCGAGGCTGCTTGGCATCAATATCAACCGCTATCGCGTGGTGCCGTTCGTACTCAATGGAGTGGCAGCGTCGGTCGTTGGACTTCTGTTCGCAGGGCGATTGGGAGCGGTGCTGCCAAACGCCATGACCGGCATGGAGCTTACGGTAATCACTGCTGCAATCCTCGGCGGTACGTCGCTTTTTGGCGGATCGGGGAATGTCTTAAAATCCGTGATCGGGGTTGTTGTACTGTTTAGCCTCATCAACGGCTTTGACATTCTCGGTTTGGGCAGCAGCTATCAGGGGGTGATTGAGGGAGTAGTCCTGATTATTGCTGCAGCTATCTACACGGTCGGACGTCGACGACGGTAATTCAAAGTTTGACGCCGCCAAAAAAGACGCGCCCCAGCCGCCTAGTGCATTTCCCAGCCGCCGTCGACATTGAAGGCGGCGCCGGTGATGTTTTCCGCCCGATCGGAGGCCAGGAAGGCTGCCATCTCGCCGATGTCCTTCGGCGTCTGGAAACGACCAAGCGGAATGCGGCTCATGAACCACGCCCAGGTGTCCTCCTCCTTCTGGCCCTGCAGCTTGGAGAATTGGGCTACCACCGCCGAATGCAGGTCGGTCGCCAGGATGCCGGGATGGATCGAGTTGACCGTGATGTTGTGCGGGGCGAGTTCCGAGGCGAGACTGTGCGTCATGCCGGTAACGGCAAATTTCGACGCCACGTAGGGCAGCACCATCGCGAAACCGGTCTGGCCGACAATCGACGAGATGTTGATGATGCGGCCGCTCTTCTGATCGATCATGCCTTGCACAAAGGCGCGCGTAGTCAGGAACAGGCCGCGGGCATTGACGTTCATGACACGGTCGTATTCCTCGTCGGTGATGTGCTGCACCGGCCCCGGCTTCGGCCCGACACCCGCATTGTTGACGAGGATGTCGACGCGACCGAACGTATCGAGGGCTTTTTGGCGCAAACGCTTCGAAAACTCGCCGTCGCGAACGTCATGTGCGACCGCGATCGCCTTACCACCCAAGGTCTTTGCGCTTTTTTCCGCGGTGGCGCCGTCGATGTCGGCCAGTACAACCGCCGCGCCCGCGGCGTTGAGCCGCTCGGCGATACCCAGCCCAATGCCGCGCGCAGCACCCGTGACGACAGCAACGCGCCCGTCAAGATCAGCCATGTCTTCCTCCCATTGAAATTTTCCAAAATTTCTAAATTGTGGATAACGGCCTGTCAAGCTCGGCCCTCAACGCCATGCCGCGTCATGGCCGGTTGACCTTTGATGGTGTTGCAAAACTCCTACATGAGCTGACGGCCAAATCTCGCCGCGCGTCCGCTGCAGCCCGTGTTTATGGTGCGATGCCTTGCGGAGAGCTCACGAAAGTCGCTGACTGAAAATCAGTTCGACTATGCGACCACCCATAAATTTTAGACCAGCGAACCGGCGCCTCTGGAAAAGTTCTGTTAGGATCAGGCTGTCCTGCAAGACTGTGACCGCCCGTGCCGGGGAACCAGCGAATGCACGATTACATCGTCATAGGCGCCGGGTCGGCAGGCTGCGTTGTTGCGGCGCGCCTGGCGGAACGTGGTGCGAAGGTGTTGTTGCTGGAAGCGGGGGGCAGAGACGATTCTCCGCTCATTCGAATTCCCGCCGCCTACCCCGCGTTGCAAGATACGCATATGGACTGGGGTTATCGCACCGTGGCGCAACCCCAGCTCAACGGCCGTCGCGTCTTCTGGCCACGCGGGCGCGTGCTCGGCGGATCGAGTTCACTCAATTACATGGTTTACATTCGTGGCAACCGCGGCGACTACGACCATTGGCGCCAATTAGGCAATGCCGGATGGGCATACGATGATGTGTTGCCGTATTTCAAACGTGCCGAGAAGAACGAGCGGTTGAAGAACTCATTTCACGGCGCCAGCGGTCCCATCGTGGTGCGCGACAATCCCAACCGCCGTCTCGGCGAAACCTTCATCGAGGCGTCGATAGAGCAGGGGCTCCGTTACAACGAAGACTTCAATGGCGTTGAACAAGAGGGCTGCGGCATCCTGCAATGCACCATTGATGATCGTGGCCGATGTAGCGCGGCAGTGGGTTATCTTCGCGGTCTTAGCGCGCGCGGCACCCCGATCATCGAGACCAATGCATTGGCCATTCGGCTGCTGATCGAAGGAAACCGCGCGATCGGTGTTCAATATTTGTCGCAGCAGCGGGCTGGAATTAGCGTATGCGAGTGTCGAAGTTATCCTGTGCGGCGGCGCGATCAACAGCCCTCAGCTTTTGATGTTGTCGGGGATAGGGCCGGCCGACGAACTCCGAGCGGCCGGTGTCGAGCCGTTGCACGATTTACCAGGCGTCGGCAAGAACCTGCAGGATCACCTTAGCTGTTGGCTGCGCTGCGAAATCAACAAGCCGCTGACGATCTACGGCATGTCTGAAGACGAGAGGAGCGCCGCGCAACGCGAATGTCTGGAGTTCGGCACCGGCCCGCTCGCAACTAATTTCCTTGAGGCCGCCGCCTTTGCACGATGCGATCCGTCCTCCTCGTACCCTGACGTACAGCTTCACTTCGCGAGCACATTCGGCCGCGAGCTCGACGGCACCGCTCCCGACCGGCACGGGGTGTTCCTTTCGCCTTGCGTGCTCCGTCCGCGTTCGCGTGGCGAAATCCGGCTATGTTCGGCCAATCCGCTCGACAAGCCAGCGCTCGACCCAAAGTATTTCAGCCAAGCCGAGGATCTGCGCTTGATGCTGCTCGGCCTGCGCCTCGCCCGGCGTATTTCGACGAGCCGCGCGTTTGCGGATCTCATCGCAGCCGAGGTGTGGCCTGGACCGGGTGCCTTGTCGGACGGTGATCTCGAAACGTATGTGCGGCGCACTGCAAGCACTGTTTACCATCCAGTTGGCACCTGCAAAATGGGCAACGACGAAATGTCGGTGGTCGATGCTGCGTTGCGCGTTCGCGGCATCGAGGGCTTGCGCGTCGCTGATGGATCAATCATGCCGACCCTCGTCAGCGGCAACACGAATGCGCCAATTATTATGATCGGAGAAAAGGCGGCCGATCTCTTACTTGCAACTTAGCTCACAATAGGGACCGCTACGCGACAACATGCAACGCGCATCAATGCCGGGCAAATCCCTGCTCGGGGGCCTTGCCGTTTCGTGTTTGCTTGCGGCATGTGCCGCAACTTCGATACCGTCGGCGGAGCAAGGGGAGAGTGAGGGGATCAGCGGCTATGTCGCCTGCTTGGATGCGGCCGCGAGGCGCCTGGACGACGGCCGGTCGGACGTTGCAACGATCGCCGCCGCCGTGAAAGCCGCTTGCGCGGCGAAATTCGCCGAGCTGGTTAAACCGCCCGGCGCGACCTTGAATGCGGCGGCACGACAGAAATATGAGGAGCGCCTTCAGGCGCGCCAGTTGGAGCTGAGCACGATGGTCGTCTTGGATGCGCGCGGACAGCCTTAAATTTTAGCCGTTTCGGGCCGTCTCGGCGGCGAAAAGGGCGGCGGTGCGATATCCCTTCGCATCCACGCAAGCAATGCTTCCGAGGCTCAAGTGGCGCACAAATAGAAAGCGCGGAGAATCCGCCGCCTTCGTCATGGCCTTCGCTCACCGGGCAATTTTCACATTATAGTTCGCGGCGTGGATGGTTTAGGCGGCCAAGGGGAAGCCATGCTGTTTTTTCTTGCTACTCAGTCGCTTTGGATTTCGGCGACCATTCTCGTGATGGTCACGACGTTCGTGGCGATACTCGGGCCGCTTGTCGTCAGGCGTTTCGTCTTACTCGACAAGCTGAGCTCAAATAACGAGGTTGCCGGGTTTAAGTTCGCCACCGTCGGCGTGCTCTACGCAGTCTTGTTGGCATTCGCAATCATCGTCGTCTGGGAGAAATTCAGCAATGCCGAAGACATCGTTGCGCAGGAAGCTGGAGCCGCCGAAACGATTTTTCGGCTCTCCCACGGCGTCGATAATGAAACGGGTGCGGAGCTTCGTGATGCGCTCGGCAAGTATCTTGCGATTGCGGTCGCAATCGACTGGCCGGCGATGGATCGCGGGACCATAGGGGAGCAGACCCGTCCCGCACGACAGGCACTCGATAATGTGTACTCTTCGCTGCTCAAAATCGTTGGCATGCAGAACGTGAGTACGGTGCTGGTGTCTGACATTATGCGTCAGCTCGACATCATCGCCCAGGCGCGCCGTGCAAGGCTGATTGCTTCGGAGGGTACCGTCCCCGGCGTGATCTGGGCCCTTCTGTTCGGCGGCGCTGTCTTAACGATCGGATTCACGTTTTTCTTTGGGGCGCGGAGTCTCTCTGCACAAACAGTAATGACGGGTATCCTCTCAATCCTGATCTTTTCGGAGCTACTGGCGATCGTCGCTATCGACCGACCGTTCTCCGGTGCGGTGAAAGTTGAACCCCGCTCACTGACGAATATTCTGGAGCTCTACACAAATCGACCAAACAATGAGCCAAGACGCTAGTCGTGATCATAGCGCATCAAGCTGTCGTTTGGCCGTCGCCGACTGCATGCGGCTCCCGAATCTTGATCTTTCTTGCCAGAACGCCAGAAAAGCCCAAAAATTCGCGTCAGTTCGAGATCATCTGCCGGACACCGGTTAGGGTGCACTTACGTCTCAAATTCTCGACGAGCGCGGCCAAAATGGCGAACACCACTATGCCGCGCTCCGTAATTTCGCCTGGACTGATAGCGACAACAAAGCGCCATCCAGCGAGCGCCGCACGTCGAGTGTTGCCGTAGCAAACGCAACTCCTGCCGGCGCCGCGAACGCAAAACTATGGCAGCCGCTGCCGATGCCGGCTCGTTCGAGGTCATCGCGATAGCGATCGGCGAGAACCTGCCCGATCAATCGGCCGCCGGCATAGATGTCCAGACAGACCGGCGCCTCAGGATGATCGACGTTCTGCGCCCAACCTTCGAGAAGACGCGGCGTGATCCGATCGACATGGCCGCGCAGCGGACCCGCCGATGTGGCGGTCTCCGTCAATACCAATCCATCGCGCATCGCGATGCGCCGCCGTATCGCCTCGACTTTAAAGCCATCCTGGAGCCGCGGTGCACAATAACGCCCGACCATCGGCACAGCGGCTGGATCGGACACATGGTATTCATTTGCGTTATGGAACATGAGCCGATTGTCATCGTCGAGATAGCTTTCGGCGAGCGCGCCTTCGGCGATGATGATGTCGTGGGTCTCAAGCTCGATGTGGAAGTATTCCACTTGCTCGACGCTCTCGGCCTGCACGATCGAGACGCCGTTGATGAGGTCTCTTGCCTCAATCAGCACGCCGCCCGCTTCCGTGTCGTGGAAGTACATAGCGTGATTGGGTGAGATCCAAAGATCGCGCTTCGGCACATTGTTATCGAGTGCGCCAGCCTTGATGCAGACCGGTAGGATGTCTTTGCGCCCCATGACGAAGCGCCCGAGGTAGCTTCTTCGTCCGACCCATTTGATCGGCCGCGCCGCGCCGGCCGCCGTCATTACCTCGTCGCCGACCTTGAGCTTCTCGACCCGCTTCTGCCCCCGTCGGGTCTTGATCAGCGTGCCGGGACAATAGCACGGCGCGGTGCCCTCGTCCGTTAACGTAACGCCGCCGCTGCTGTAGCTGATCTCGAAAAGATCGCCATCGACATTGAAACTTGCGCCTTGTCCCAAGCCGGCAAACGTGCCGCTGACGGGACCGCCGGTCTCGTTGTTGATGATGGTGAACGTTTCGCCGATGCTCGGCGTGAAACTGTTGACCAGCGACACATCGAGTGTCGCTCCGCCGAGCGAGATCGCACCGCCGCTCTCGACCACGGTCTCGTCGTAGCCGCTCGGGCCGCCGGTGCCTGGGCTCGTGCCGCCGATCTGTTCGTCGAACGTTGAGCCGGCTTCCAGGGTGAGACTTGCGACCGTGATCGTACCCGGATCACCCGGCGCAAAGGCGCCGCCGCTTTCAACCGTCACCGCGCCCGCGGTGCCGGTGCCGCCGAGCGTACCGCCATTGTCGACCGTGACGATTGCGCTCGCGTTCACGCCGTCGATCAGGAGCGTTCCGCTCTCGACCGTGGTGTCGCCGCCGTAAGTGTTGTTGCCTTCGAGGATGAGCGTCCCGGTCCCGTCCTGAATCACCGAACCGGTGCCGGTGATGATGTTGTCCAATGTCACGGCGTCGGATTGATCAAATGTCAGGGTACCGGCGACGGCGACATTGCCAGTCAGCGTACCGGCCTTGCCGTCGTTCAGATCGAGGAAGTTGGTGCCACCGGTAAACGTGATGGCGTCAGCGCCTGAACCGCCCTGAGCGATGGTGCCGGTGTTGATGATGTTCAGACTTGATCCGACGATGCCGGCGCCGGCAGCGCCGTCGTTGCCGCCGCTAGGGGAGCCGCCGCCAGCTCCGCCAGTAATCGTGCCGATGTTTGTGATTGTGACGCCGGAAGCCGCCAGCCCGGTGCCCCCGGTCCCGCCGGTGCCCTCCTCGGGTGGGGGAGAGTTAGAAATTCCGGGTGACGCATCACCTGAAAAGCCGCCGTGGCCGCCCGTGATGACCCCTGAGTTCGTGAATGCAGTAACCGAACTGATGAGCTGGACACCGACACCCCCGGAACCGCCATCGCCCCCACTTCCCCCGTCGAAGGAGGGACCACCTCCGGAGACGCCGCCGTCGCCGCCTTGACCGCCTCGGCCGCCCGTTACCGTGAAGGAGTTGTCAACGTCATCGGTGCCAACGATTGCGCCGTAACCGCCGCCGCCGCCGCCCCCGCCGCCGCCACCAGCGCCGTTATCACTTGAGCCACCATCTCCGCCGTTGCCTCCCGTGCCTCCGGTCGAGTCAGCTGAGATTGTACCGCTTCCGCCGTTCCCGGCAGCGCCGCCGCCGCCGCCTCCACCGCCCCCGGCGTTGGCGCCGTTGTCACCGTTGCCGCCGTTACCGCCAGGGCCGCTTCCGGCTGCTCCGCCGGATCCTCCGCCTCTGAGTCCGCCGCCAGTTCCGCCAACTCCGCCAACCGTGACGCCGCTAGCACCCCCACCGCCACCGCCGCCGCCTGCGAACGCCGATTCAGCGGCATCGCCGCCGTCAGCGCCATTCGTGCTGAGAAAACCGGAACCGCCGCCGAGGCCGCCCCTGCCGCCGACAGCATCAGAGGAACCATCGGTGCCACCGTTACCGCCCGCGCCATCCGCCATGACCCAACCCTCCACACTACTAACGCGATGGGAACCAGTTGAATTGCAATCATATCGCGCGACGGACTGATTGGCGATCGGGGGGAATGAGGCATGACTAACGACGGCACACCTACCGTTGCTTCAATTAACCTGAAAACCGTTGAAGCCCTGGGTCCAGACGACCACTAACGAAGTCCGTTCCGGGTCATCTGTTTCGCGGCGGTGTCGACGGCATGTCCGCTATTGCCCCGATCGCTACCGATTTGCTCCGTTAGGGCTATGGACGAAACGGGCCACGACCGGACATTGGAGCGCGCGCCGTTGACTCGACTCACGAGGCAGCGGAGCATGGCTCACGCGGTGACGGATTGGAACACGGCGGGGGATTTAGGCGCGACAAGGCCGTGCAGGCGCGTAGGAGCTTGCCCTTCCGCTGCTGACTTGGGCTGATGCTTGCTCAAGCTTTGCGTCAAGATTTCGCACTCCCCGCGTCTCGGTGACGAACGGGGCTGTGGCGGCCCAGCTTTTTATTTATTGGGATTGCCGAATGATTGGAGGCCGGTATGGCGGGCGAACCGCGTCGACCGTCGTCCATAGGACCGCGCCGAGGCGCGACGTCACGGGCACGCGGCGGCCGCAAATTTGTCTTGTCCACATTGCGGGCGACAATCGCGCTTTTCGCAACGTCTACGGTTTCGACACATGCCCAGACCACCAACTGGACCGGACGGTTCTCCTCTAATTGGTTCTTGAGTGGCAACTGGGACGCCGGTTTTCCCAGGCACACGACCGACGCAAACATTGACACTGTGACGCCGAACTCGACGGCGGTGACGAGCCCGGGCGCATTAGCCAAGAATCTGGCCGTCGGTCAAAACGGTATAGGAACGCTTACAATCCAGACCGGCGGGACATTGGCCGACTTCTTTCGGGACAGTCGGCAATCTAGCGGGCGGGCTGGGCATGGTGACGGTGACCGGAGCGGGCTCCAACTGGTCCAATGCCGGAAGCGTAGTAGTCGGCGGCCTGGGCACTGGGACCCTTACAATTCAAGACGGCGGCACGGTGAATAGTGGCGGCGGCTCGGTCGGTTTGTCTGTCGGCTCGACCGGTACGGTCATGGTGACCGGCCCGGGCTCCAGTTGGATCAACGGACCAAGCGGCGGCCTCAATATCGGCAGTTTTGGCACCGGCACACTCATGATCGCAAACGGTGGGAAGGTCATCAATATCACCGCCTTCACCGCCAACATCGGCAATGGTGCAGGCTCGCAGGGTTCGGTGACGGTGACCGGCGCGGGCTCCACTTGGAGCAACAGTTCGGGGGTGAACATTGGCAACTTGGGCACGGGCACGCTCACGATTGCGAATGGCGGCGTTGTCACGGGGCCTATCGTGATCGCGAAGAACGCCGGTGCGATTGGAACACTCAACATTGGCGCGGGTGCGGGTAATCCGGCCGCTGCGCCCGGCACGCTCACTGCGCCGAGCCTCGCATTTGGCGCTGGCACCGGTACGCTCAACTTCAATCACACGTCCGCCAACTACGTGTTTGCCCCCGCGATCAGCGGCAACGGTACTGTCAATGTGCTCGCCGGCACCACCACGCTAACGGCCGCCAACAGCTACAGCGGAGCGACGAATGTCGACGCTGGCACGTTGCAGGCAGGCGCGCCGAACACATTCAGTCCGAATTCAGCAGTGACGGTTGCGAGCGGCGGAACGCTCGATCTCAATGGCTTCAGTCAGATCGTCTCCCGCGTCAGCAATGCCGGCTCGGTGAATATGGGCACGGGCACCGCGCCGGGCACGGTTTTGACGACGACCAGTTACACGGGAACTGGCGGAACGATCGCGGTGAACACCTTTTTGGGGGGCGACGGTTCGCCGTCGGACAAGCTTGTCATCAACGGCGGCACGGCGACCGGCATGACGAGTCTTATGATCCACAACGCCTCAGGTCCAGGGGCAGAAACCGGCGGAAATGGCATTGAAGTGGTGGGTGCGGTCAATGGCGGGACGACCGCGCCCGGCGCTTTCATGCTGACCGCTGGCGAGTTGCGAGCTGGCGCCTTCGACTACGATTTGTTCCACGGCGGCGTCAGCGGCAGCAACCCCAATGATTGGTTCCTGCGTTCCGACTTCGTTGTTCCGCCCACGCCGACACCAACTCCAACACCAACTCCAACACCGACACCAACGCCACCCCTCTCACCTCCATCAACGGAATTACCAACCAACCCGCTGCCGGAACCGCTGCCGCCCGGCACCTACCCGATCATCGGGCCGGAGGTTGCCACCTACGGCGTCGTTCAGCCAATTGCCCGGCAGCTGGGGCTCGCGACCTTGGGCACGTTGAACCAGCGCATCGGCGATACGCTGACATTGGCGAACGCCGGTACCGGGGGTGCCGGATGGGGCCGCTCAGACTGGGCGCGGTTTTTCGGCCAACAAATCGACAACCAATATGAGGCGTTCGCCAGACCCGCGCGCGACCGGCTGGCTCGGCGGCTTCCAGGGCGGCGTCGACCTCTGGCGGGGCAACTTGTTTCCCGCCCAGCGTGATGCCGCCGGGGTCTACTTCTCCTACGGCCTCGCGGACGTGAACGTAAGCGGCCTCGTCACCAACGGCGCGGCGAACGGTTACGCGCTGACCCACACTGGTACGCTCAACCTAAACGCCTATTCCGCCGGAGGCTATTGGACACACTACGGCCCCAACGGCTGGTATCTCGACGCGGTGCTGCAAGGCACGTTCTATACGGGGGCAGCTGCGACGCAAAATGCCCAGCTACCGACGAACGGCAGCGGCTTTATTTCGTCACTGGAAGGCGGCTACCCCATCCCGCTGCCGCTGGGGCCGCGCTTTGTGCTGGAGCCGCAGGCGCAGATCATCTGGCAGGAAGTCTCCTTCAACACTGCCAATGACGGCCTTGGTTCGGTTGCTTTGGGCTCGACTTCCGGTTGGACGGGACGACTTGGTTTGCGCGGCCAGTGGACCATTACCGGCCAGAATGTGCCGGTGTGGCAACCCTACGTAGGAGTCAATTTCTGGCAGGACTGGGGCGCGCAGGCTACGACGACCTTTTCCAGCATTGACGAGGTGCCGCTGATCAACCAGGCAACGCGCACGGAATTCTTAGGCGGCGTGACCGCCAAGCTCAACGCCCGTCTCAGCTTCTACGCCCAGGGCAGCTATCAGTTGGCAATCGCCCCCTTGAACGAGGGCATCAGCCGCAACGGCTTCCAGGCGGACATCGGGTTTCGCTACACTTGGTAAGCTCAAGCACAACCTCCCGACCAGCTGTGCGGTACGCGGACATGCCGAGCTTCTCTAGCCGCTCCGCAATCTCCCGCACCGCGATCCTCCCGCGGATTGGCATCCGAATTGCCTGAACCTGTGAACGCGAACTTCTATCAACGCTTGGCAACCCAGTGAAGGAGCCCGCCAGTGACCGAAGTGTGAATCAGTGAGCTCTCATCGTTTCAACTAGCGAATTTTCCAACAAAATCGGTCATTAACGTCCGTTTCGCGATGTCCGGTCTTAGTCCGCTCACGCCCTGAGAGCGGACTCAAAATGGACGTCGCGGCAGTTCGCATTTGGGCCAATGGGCGAGATCGCGTGCTTGGCGTCAAAGGAGAGAGGCCGCCACAACTGAGGCGCACAAAAAACTCCCAGCATGGTGATGATGCCGGAGCTAGAGGGGCTTCAAGTTTAAAGGGGCGCAAGTGCCGGTCGTGCCGAAGACAAGACGAATAGTTACCGAGGCCAATAAGGTCTCAGGTTAAACGCGGCCCATTGGACGCTCAGTAGTAATGAGCGCAAACGCTTCCGTTCCATCGTGCACACCGGCGCGCATGGCGGACGGCTGTTCTGGCCACGCAGACACCGTTTATTCGCGTCATACCCAAGCCGCAGGCAGCGGCCACGTGTGTGATCAAGCTGTCCGGGTGATGGATTGGCGCGGGTGTCACTGCTTGCGCTGAGGTCGCGACGGCTAAGACAAAGCCAGCGACAGCAATCAACCTAATCATTGTTCTCTCCTTCGTTGACGTGAACCGCTCACGCTTCATGGCGTTTCCGACAGAGGGGCCCCGGCCGCAAGGACGTCAACGACCTTGGCCGAAGGGCAACAATGCGGAACGCGGACCACGTAACCCGTTGCGGTAGCACGGCCCGGTCCCGACTGTGCAATCCCGATGACTGGCAACCGGTTCCTAACCATAGTCGCTCGGTCCAGCCATGCTAGCGAGTGCGGCTACGCGGCCACTTGCTTGGACGTGTCGCGCCGGAATCGATCGCAAAAATCGAAACAGCATTTTTCCGCGCATCAGCGAACACATTGCCTCAATTGATCGCAATAATCGCCGGCGCTTTATCCGCGGAAAGACACGCTTGCGCTACTACCTCTAACCTAGCGTCATCTCGAGGGGCAATCGGGCAGCTCTCGCTCTGGCTTTAACTCGGCCACCTGCAGAGGCCCGACCGAAACAAAGGACGCATCATGTCACACCGAACCATGACTGCGATTGCTGCTTCGCTTTTGTGCGCAGCTCCAATCTCATTGCACTGGTCACCGACACAGGCGCCACAGTTCTCAGCCGACGGTGCTCAAGCTCGAATAGGACGGCCCCTCACGCCGTTCAGTGTCGCAGGCGTCAACCGGAGAATGAACCGACGCGCATATTATGGCGGTTACGGTGGTTATTACGGTGGCCATTATCGCCCGTTCTATGGTTATGCCGCAGGCATCGGCGCAGCAGCCGTCGGTGCAGCGGCCATCGGTACCGCCGCGGCGTACAACAACTATTACGCCTACTCTCCGTACAACAATTCTTACGGCCTCTATAACAACGCCGGTTATGGCAACGGCTACTATGACGACCACGGGCGCTTTTGGAACAGCTACTACAACCAAGACTATTGGAACGCCTTTCAGTGAGGCTACGGGCCGTATCGGACCTAGTTACTGAGTGCTGTGGAGGACCATCGGTCGTCCCGGTGGTCAAAACGCCCGAGCTGCGCTGGGTCAAGTGACGGCTCGGGAAGGGTCGAATGACGAAAGGCCGTGGCCGGTGGCCAGCCGACCGCGCATGGCGAAATGCAAAAAGCCGTACCAGATCAGATACGGCTCGATGATGTCCTGTGCCGCGGCGCGCGGCTTCGAGCGCCGCGGCGACCATCTGGCGAAATTCAGTAGCTCAGGCGGAAGAAGCGGCTTATGGCTTGGGATTGCTTTGCCCGTTCGAATGCACGAGCAAATGACTATTCGCGGGGCTGCGGCAGTCTGCTTCGGGTCAATCACGACCTGGGTGGTCCCGCGTCGCGGCCCTCGTGCGTCTGGTTTGTCCCGAAAGCGGAATTCGCGATGATGCCGTTGCGAGTTGAAGGCGCCGCCACGGACGTGATCCTGTCCCCCTTTCACCAGTTCACGCTGGAGCGCTATCGAAGCGGTGGCGGATTGGGACAACACGCCCAGGATCGATCCGCGCAAGACCTGTTGCGGATGTCAGATGTCTTTATGTCTCGGCGAGCTGCTGGCGCCCCGCTCATCCAGCTGGCCGTACTTGCGGTGCCGCGGCGGTGCCGGTCACCTCGCGGAAACCGCGCTCGATGGCGTTGCGCAGCAGCTCCCGGTAGGGATAGCCATCGTAGCCGGCGGTTGGCGCGTTCATGCCCACCAGCCGATCCAGCGTCGCCATGAACTGACCGGCGTCCTGGTAGAAATGCACCGCGTCATCGCGCAGAGCTTCGAACTCGGGAATGTCGGTGCAGATAACGCGGGCGCCGGCGAGGCGGCCTTCGACCACGCAGCGGCCAAAGCCTTCGCGCAGCGAATGCACCCACACGATGCGGTGCGAGCGGTATTCGCGGGCGACGGCGCGATCCGACAGCCGGCCGCAGATGTGCAGTTGGCCGGAATCGATGAAGCTTTGCAGCGAGGCCAGACGTGGGGCGTCGCTCGCCTTGTGCAGGCCGAGAATTGAAACGCGAAATCCCGCGGCCAGCACTTTCGGCAGATAGTCGGTCACCAGGGTTTCGATATCTTTGTTCGCGGTCGAACCGGTGCAGAGCAGGAGCGACTTGGCGGGCTCGGGCTTGCGCTTTATGACGCGCAAATAGCGTTCGAACGTGTAGAAGGTGTTGGGCAGCATCACTACCGGGCCACGGCCAAACAGTCCGCTGTCGCTGATCCGCTGTCGCGTCAGCTCGGAGATCGTGAACATCGGGCTGTCGGTTTTTTTGAGCACGCGATAGCAGGCGAGATAATAAATCTTGGACAACGACATGCCGCGGTTGAGCTGCTCGAGGTCGTGCACCACGATGCGGCCGCGCCGGGTGAACAGATCGGCAATCGCGACCGAGTTGTAAGGATAAAGGGTCAGATCGGCGCGCAGCAGATAGCCGAGCACCGGCAATACCAGTTGCTCGACGGCGACTGCGATCATGTAGAACAGATTGCGCGGCAGCACGCGGCAAATCGAGGGCGCGCGCACGACGCTGACTTCAAAGCCTTCTTCGCGCAGGCCGCCGATGAGATTGCGGACATAAAGCGGGATACCGCGATCGAGCACGCCGCCGATGAAATCGTTGATCAGGATATGCAAGGGAACTCCCGCCGCTTTGCGCGAACTCAGGGGATCAATACGCGTTCTCGGTGCGGATCAGCGCGAACGGCGTTTGCGCGATGATGTAGAGGTCGAGCAGGATCGACCAATTCTCGATGTAGTAGAGGTCGCACTCGACGCGGCGCTGGATCTTCTCCTGGCTGTTGGTCTCGCCGCGCCAGCCGTGGATTTGCGCCCAGCCGGTCAGGCCCGGTTTGACGCGATGGCGGGCAAAGTAACCGTCCACGGCTTCGTCATAGAGTCGGTTTTCGGCCTTGGCCTGCACCGCGTGGGGGCGGGGACCGACCAGCGACAGGTTGCCGGTGAACACGACGTTGAACAGCTGCGGCAATTCGTCGAGGCTGGTTTTGCGGATGAAGCGGCCGACCCGCGTCACCCGCGGATCGCCGACGGTGACGAGCTTGCTGGCGGCGGCGTCGGTTTGCTCGACATACATCGAGCGGAACTTGTAGATCTCGATCAGCTCGTTGTTGAAGCCATAGCGCTTCTGCTTGAAGAACACCGGACCGCGGCTGTCGAGTTTGATGGCGATGGCGACGACCAGCATGATCGGCAGCGCGCAAATCAGCGCCAGCGTGCCGACGATCTTGTCGAACAGCCACTTCATCACGACGTCCCAGTCGGCGATCGGCTTGTCGAAGATGTCGAGCACCGGGACGCTGCCGACATACGAATAGGAGCGCGGGCGGTAGCGGAGCTTGTTGGTGTGTGCGGAGAGACGGATATCGACCGGCAGCACCCAGAGTTTCTTCAGCATCTGCAGGATGCGGCCTTCCGCCGAGATCGGCAGCGAGAAGATCACCAGATCGACGCGGGTGTTGCGCGCGAACGCCACCAGATCGTCGACGGTGCCGAGCTTGGGGACCCCGGCGCAGCTTGCGGGGCTGCGCTCATCGCCGCGATCGTCGAACACGCCGATGACGCGCACGTCGGAATCGCGCTGGGCGGCGAGTGAATCGATCAGCGTTTCGCCGTTATGGTCGGCGCCGACGACGACGGCGCGGCGATCGAGCCGGCCTTCCCGCGTCCAGCGGCGGACCAGAAGAAACAAGGCCCGCCGGAACGCAATCAGCGTCAACAGACCGAGTACGTAGAAGCCGCCAAGCCAGGCGCGGGAGAACTGGTCGCCGACTTTGGCGAAAAACGATGCGCAGATCGCGATCAGAAAAACCACGGACCACGCCGAGGCGAGCCGCATGTATTGCTTTTCATGGCCGCGAAACGCCTGGACCTGATAGATGTCGGCCGCCTGGAACGCCAGCATGGCCAGCAGCGAGATGCCGAAGATGACGGCGACATAGTACCAGGCGAAGCCGTGCGCCGGCACGACATAACAGGCATAGACGGCGAAGCCGACAGCGGCGACCAGCGTGAATTCGATGGCGCGAACAAGGCCCGCGAGCACGATCGGCGAATAGGCGGCGCGGTATGGTTTTGCGGTGACTGAGAGCGTATCCGGCGAAAGCGGCGGCGCTTCGGCGTGCGGCAGGTCGACGCGCGGCATGGCCGTCACTGCGGAACGAACCGCGGACGCCGTATCGAAAATCGCGCCGGGCTCTGGCTTGGACATCGCTGACACGTTTGTTGCACGCTATTTGCTGCCCGCGCGCGGACGCGGGAACGCCCCCAAGCATTCCGCAGCCACAAATAGTGAAGAAATTTCAAAAATTAGTTAGGCGAATTGTTTCAATTTTCGTATTGCCAGCGCTTCGCGATACGCGGCTAACCCCCCGTCAACCATCGCCGCCAGCGAGAACTCGCCGCGCACGCGGCTTCTGACCGTTTGGGCGACGTGGCGCAGACGCTCCGGTGCGTCGAGCGCCGTGCTGATGGCTGCGGTCAGGGCGCCGACGTCGTCGGGCGCGATGAGATGGACGCCTTCGGGGCCGAAGATCTCCGGGATGCCGCCGACGCGGGTTGCGATCATCGGCACGCCGGCGGCGGCGGCTTCCAGCACCACGTAGGGCAGGGATTCCGCCCGCGATGGAATGACCATGGTGCGTCCCATGGCGAACGCCGCGCGCGCCGAGCGATGGCCGACAAAGCGGACCTGATCGGCGACCTTCAAGCGCTCCGCTTGCGCTTTGAGTTCCGCCTCCAGCGGCCCTTCGCCGGCGATGGTCGCGGTGACGCGGCGGCCGGAGGCTTTCAACGTCGCCAGCGCCGCGATCAGTACGTCGAACGCCTTGACCGGCCGTAATTCGCCGAGCCCGACCAGATCGGTCGCATCGGCCGCGGGCGTAACGGGGGCGAACTCGCTCCCGGCGACGCCGTTGTGCACGACTCGCGCCAACGCCGGCGTGCGGCCGATCTGGGCGCGGAACAGGCCGGCGACATAATGGCTCTCGAACAGGAACAGATCGGTGCGCCACTTCAACAGCCATTCCAGCGAGCGATAGAAGCTGCCGCCGATGGTGCCCGGACGATAGACCAGCGAGCCGCCATGCGGCGTGTAGACCCGGATTGCGCCCGGCGCGGTCGGTGCAAGTCGCGCCAGCGCCGCGCCCTTGGCGCCGTGGCCGTGCAGCACGTCCGGCGCGGCGCGTCTGACGTGGCCGGCGATTGCGCGCAACGCGGCAAGATCGGACGGGCCGAGCTCGCGGGCGATGGCGACGCGCTTAAGGCCAAGCGCAAGCAGCGGCTCAAGTTCGGCAAGCGCCGCGTCGGCGCGCGCGCCGCCGGTCGTACAATCGACAATCAGGCCGACGCGATGGCCGCGTTCGGCCTGGCCGCGGGCGATGTCGAGCACGTGGCGGAACAGGCCGCCGACCGGGGCCCGCAGGATGTGCATGATGTTCAGCGATGCCGCCGACCCGGGCTGCGGCGCAACGGCGCGCGGGGCCGCCATCGAAAAGTCCGGCGCGGCGGCGGCTTGCATCGAAGATCCGCGCCGTCCGTCGCCCATTGCTGCGCCCATCAGTGCGAATCCCTAAAAGTCGCGCGAGCGCGTTAAGTCCGCATAGAGCGGCCTCGGCGTTAAAAAAACCTTGTCCCTGGGGGCGACTAGCGTCGTTTAACCAGATGGAAACCATAATCGACTGTGATGCGACGCGAGACGACGCCCGCGTTTAGTCCGTCAGTAGGAGCCGCGACATGAGTCTGGCCTCGCAACCGCCCCGGCCGCCGACCCGCGGTTCGTTGATGGATGCGGACTTCGACTTGTCCATGCTCGGCGCCGCGCTGTGGCGCAACCGGGGCAAGATCCTGCGCCCCACCATTGCGGTGGCGCTGCTCACCTTCGCCGTGGTGATGCTGATCCCGCCGAAGTATCTCGGCGAATCACGGGTGCTGGTGGTCGGCCGCGACAATGCGTTCCTGCGCCCCGACGTCGATCGCGACACCAGCGACCGCAACGTGGTCGATCTGGAAGCGGTGACCAGCCAGGCCCAGATCATTCTGTCGCGCGATCTCGCCGTCGAAGTGATCAAAAAGCTCAAACTCGGCGAGCGTCCCGAATTCGATCCGGCGCTTGGCGGCGTGTCGCTGTTCAAGTCGCTGCTCGGCTTCATCGGGCTCACCAAGAACCCGATGAGCATGACGCCGGAAGAGCGCGTGCTCAACGCCTATTACGACCGGCTCAACGTCTACCCGGTGGAGAAGTCGCGCGTCATCGTCATCGACTTCCTGTCGGAAAATCCCGAACTCGCCGCACGCGTCGCCAACGCCATCGCCGATGCTTATCTGGAACGCCAGCAGCTCGCCAAGCAGGAGCAGGCGCGCGGCGCCGGGCAGTGGCTCTCCGGCGAGATCGAGAAGCTGCGCAAGAAGGTCGAGGAATCCGAGGCCAAAGTCGAGTCGTTCCGCGCCCACGCGAACCTCTTGGTCGGCCCCAACGGCAACACGTTGTCGGCGCAGCAGCTTGGCGATTTGAATGGGCAACTCGCCGCGGCGCGCACGCTCAAGGCCGATGCCGAAGCCAAGGCCAGACTCATCCGCCAGATGCTCAAATCCGGCGAGGAGATCCAATCCTCCGACGTGCTCAATTCCGAGCTGATCCGCCGGCTGTCCGAGCAGCGCGTGACGTTGCGGGCGCAGCTTGCCGAGCAATCGTCGTCGCTCCTCGACAATCATCCGCGTATCAAGGAACTCAGGGCCCAGATCGCCGATCTCGACCAGCAGATCCGGCACGAGGCCGAGACCGTGGCGCGCTCGCTTGAGAACGACGCCAAGATCGCCAGCGCCCGGGTCGACGCGCAGTTGGCGGTGTTCGACCAGTTCAAGAACCAGGCGGCGAACACCAACGGACAGGACGTGCAGCTGCGCGCACTGGAGCGCGAGGCCAAATCGCAGCGCGATCTACTGGAATCGTATCTGGCCAAATATCGCGAAGCCAGCGCCCGCGACACCATCGCCTCGGCGCCGCCCGATGCCCGCATCATTTCGCGCGCCTCGGTGTCGAACGTGCCGGCCTATCCGAAGAAACTTCCGACCGTGCTGATCGCCACCTTCGCCACCTTCGTGGTCTGCTGCGGCATCGTGGTGACGCGCGAGTTCCTGGCCAATCCGGCAACCGACGCCGCCGGTCGGCCGGTGCGCGTCGCGCGGCCGGTAGCGAAAAGCACGCCCGCCGTCGCCGCAGCCGCCGCTACAGCGCGGACGAGCGAGCCGCCGTCCGCGACCGGCCGCTTGGGTGCGCGTCTTGCCGCAGCAGTGAGAGGCCGCCGCCCGGCCGGCGTGCCGGTGAGCGCGCTCGGCGAATTCGCGCACAATCTGCACAATGCGCAAGGCGAGGGCAGCCAGATCGCCTTCTTCGGCGTCGCGCCGCATCTCGGCACCAGCGGCATAGCGATCAAATTCGCCCGCGCGCTGGCGCATGAAGCCCGCGTCGTGCTGGTCGGCCTCGGCTCCGGCGACGCCGCGATCAAACAAATTTCCGGCGATCCGGCCGCGCCGGGATTGGCCGAGCTTGCCGACGGCGACGCCTCGATCGGCGACATCATCACCAAGGACCGGATGTCCGGCCTCAATCTGATCGTCTCTGGCCGCGCGCCGGCGGCGCCCGGCGAGATCCTCTCGGCGCCCGGCATGAGCAAGAACTTCAAGGCGCTTGCCTACACCTACGGCCACGTCGTCATCGACGCGGGTGCGGTCGACGACGCCGACATGGCGAGCATCGCCGCGCTCGCATCGCACGCCATTCTCCTCGTCGAGACGCTGTCCAATCGCGGCACCGACAAGGCGCGCGAACGGCTTGAGCATGCGGGCTTCGACGACGTCACCATCCTGGTCGCCGGCCGCCCCGACGCCGCCGGTGCGACGGCCTCCGCCGCCAACCCAGCCACCGCCGCCGCGTAACTTCTTCACTCACCTCTCCCCTTGCGGGAGAGGTCGCGAGCGAAGCTCAAGGCCGGCGACATCATCAGAGCGGCACTGGCCAAAGCCGGCAAGCCGATCGGGCCGTACGACGTTTTGATTGCCGCGCAAGCCCGCCGCCGCGGCGCCACGTTGGTGACGGCGAACCGGCGCGAATTCGCCCGGGTACCGGGGCTCAAGACCGAAAACTGGGCCGCCTAATCTTCATCCGCCCCCGCGAAGCGGAGGAGGGGGACCATGCCAACGGGTCCGGCCCGAATTGGCCGGCCCGATGATAAACTCCGCATGGTGGAGGGGGCGTGCAGCCAACAGGTTCACGTCAGCGCCGACGCCCCTTCCCCCCTGTTGCACAGGGCGGTCCCGCCCTCCTCGCTGGCGCAGGGCAGGATGATTTCGGTTCGCGCACCGAACAAACTTCCGTCGCCCGCGTCGTCTAACAAATGCCGGCAGCCATCGGAGACCCGACGATGACCACACCATTCACCCCGCGGCCCGCAGCTAACCCGCAAAGCGACCCGCAAGATCTCGCGCGCAGTGCGGCGCTCACGCCAAGCCTCGCCGCGAGCCGCCGCGGGCTGTTGCTCGCGCCGCTTCTGGCGGCGCTGCCGGCGAGCCTCCTGTCCGGCGTCGCGCAGGCAATCGACCCGAACGAGACTCAGGTCACGCTGCCCGACCAATACCAGTGGAAGCCGGCGCTTCCCGGCGCGCCGCCGCGCTCGGTCGAGACGGCGCCGGTGTTCGGCGCGACCGATAAGACCGGGCCGTATGTGGTGGTGATCCGCTGGTACCCCGGCTACATGAGCGCGCCGCACACCTACGTCACCGACCGGCTCTGCTTTGTCTTGTCAGGCACCTGGTGGGTGAATTCGGGCGAAACGTTCGAGCCGCAAGCCACCGTTCCGGTGCCGGCCGGCGGCTTCGTGCGCCGCGTCGCGCACACGCCGCATTACGACGGGGTCAAGACCGGCGGGAAGGAGCCGGCCGTCATCGGCATCATCGGCCAAGCCCCGATCGAGTTTAAGCTCGTCGATCCGAGTAAGCCGCCGTGGCGGGCGGTGTAAACTCACATTTTCTGCGACGTCCCTTTTGGCGTGGGGAGGGAATGTTTTCGATTGCGCGAAGCGCACCCCAGGTGCCTTAAATGTATGATGCTCGGCATGACGGTGGAATGGAACGAAGTTGAAGTAGTTTGGAAGATGGTCCAACTTATCGCGGCGGTTGTTCCAATCCAAAGAAAGTGAAAAAAATTACGAGCAGAGAAAAAACAAGTTTTTTGACGTGGAAGGCTACTGCTGATTCGGTAATGAAGAAAATTTATGGGATCAATACAAACGATGCAGGCATTGATGATGAAAGGCTAAAAGATCATTGGGGCACAGGCGAGCCTCCTGAAAAATTTGTTGAATGGTTCGCGGAGAAATACGATCTCCTATCGAAGCGCGACATGGGCATCGAGTGGTAGGCACTTTACCCTTTGAAGATATGCTCGCGATGGTATCTTAAATAATAGGGATGCGGCCAATAACTCCGATCTTGTGGCGCAATAATTTTACCGTCGCCATTCAGCAGTTTGCGAATTTGATCCGGTAGACCGTTTTTCGCCATCAAAATTTTATGGTCGTCGTCAATTGAAACAAGGCCGCGATCAAACAGCCAGTGGAGCGTTCCTGATAATGCAAGTCCGTTTCGAATTGAATCTGGTCCATTATCGGTCACCGGTTTGATGTGGGCGGCCTGCACCTCGGGGCGCCCGCTGCCATTGATCAGACATAGCCCCGTGAGTGCACACCGGTTTGCATAAGCGCCCCGAATAGCCCTTTTAAATGCCTGATCCCGAAACGGCCGCGAAACCGTCATTTCTACGATTGGCCGTTCCAGACTGTGTATCGGCTCTTCGAATCCAGTCGTTAGATCATCTGAATGTTTCTCTAGTTCGGACAATTCGGCCGCGAAGCCAGCCTTTAGAATTAGGTCGAATTCTTCTTCCGGGATCGGTCGTACGGCTCTACCAAATGCTCCTCTATTCGTCGAACCGTCGTTTTTGCGCAAGGCGCTTTCGTAGTAATGACCGCCTTCAGCAAACGGAACAGGCCGATCGAAACTCAAAAAGTCAGAAACGATCGCATAGTAATGGTCGGCACGTGTTCGATCCTCGACAATATCTGTGAGACGCGCAGTCGCAAAATACGCTTGCCGTCCCCCTCGGCTTGAATCAACGGTACTTGGCCGTCGGGGTTCGTAATAAATAACGTGGTCCCCAACTGCGCCACGAACTTGATTCAGATAAGTTCTGGGGAAATGATAATGTTCTTCCAACCTGTCGTCATAGCTGGATGAGTTCTTTGTTGTGAAAACGACTTTGCTCATTTGGAAATGCTGAGCTATCACCTTCTTCTGAATACTCTCACACTCAGCGACCCTATGCGTAACTTTTCCATTGACATTAGTCCCCATTCAAGCTACATAGACAACGAATTCGCTCAGTGAAGGACGCCTTCGGCCGAGGGTACTCCCGAAGGCGGAGCGAGTGCGGTACCCGCGGGCGGAACGATACACTCCGCTCCCGGGCGGCTTCGGGAAACTACGCCCGGCCGGCATTACGACCGGTCTGCGAGATAACCCTCGCTGGACTGGGACAGGAAGGAGCGGGTAACGCCCGTTTAGTGGCGCATGATCTTACCGGAAAACCGGTAACCACCCGGATCAAGTCGAGGGCAGGTTTCCGGATCATGCGCTGAAAAAGCGCACGGTTTTTCGAACCCGGTTGTTCGAAGCTTTGGGATCGCTGCGTCCGACCAAGTCCCAGGAAGTGCGTATCTGGAGCTGAGCTGCGGCGTTCGCTCGCTGCAGCAAGAGCCGCGGTGGAACGCCGATAGGCGAGCATGCCCCCGCCCAACCCTCCCCCGCAAGCGGGGGAGGGGAAAGAGACAAGGGCATGCGCCGCATCGCGAGATGCGGAGGTTGGCTGAACACGTCTGTCGGCGTTCCGCTTCCTTTTTTCTTTCGTCATTGCAGCTTCGTAGGGTGGGTAGAGCGAAGCGAAACCCACCGCTCGGCATGGTGGGTTACGCCGCTTCGCGGCTAACCCACCCTACATTTTTGCAAGACCCGGGCGCGGAGCGCGTCACGGGAACGCATTCGCTTATCCGCCCCCGCGTAGTGAAACGAAGCGGGGGAGGGGGACCGCGCGTTTGCGCGGTGGAGGGCCGTGCAGCGCTTGAGCAGTGCGCGGCGGCGCCCGGCTCGCGTGGTGCTTGGGAATGTCATTGCCGCGAGAGAGGAAAACGGGCCCTCACCCGCGCCTTTGGCGCGGCCTCTCCCGCGAGGGGAGAGGGCAAAAGCGCTGGTGCGGCAAAGAATTGTCAACCATGCGTCCGATAGTGTCGGCGCTTTCAGCGTAACCGCGCGTTGCACAGGGAAAGTTCCGTTGGCCGGGCTTAAGCAGACGATCATCCGCGGCGGACTGGAATTGCTGTTCTTTTCCGGCGCGCACCTGGCGTTGAAGCCGCTCCTTGGCGGCGTCGGCGTCATTCTGACGTTGCACCACGTGCGCCCGGTGCGGCCCGACCGCTTCCAGCCCAACCATATGCTCGAAATCACGCCGCGCTTCCTCAGCAGCGTCGTCAAGCTCCTGCGCCGCTCGCGCGTCGACGTGATCAGCCTCGACGAGCTGCACCGGCGCCTGACGCAAGGCGATTTCAAGCACCGCTTCGTGTGTCTGACATTCGACGACGGCTATCGCGACACGCTCAAATACGCCTATCCGATCCTCAAGGCGGCGGAGATGCCGTTCGCGGTCTATGTGGCGACGAGCTTTCCCGACCGGCTCGGCGAATTGTGGTGGCTCGCGCTCGAAGCCGTGATCGCGCGCAACAGCCGCGTCGGCCTCGTCATCGACGGCAAGAACCAGGCGTTCGACTGCGGCAGCCTCGAGGAGAAGCGCGCGCTCTACGAGGAGCTTTACTGGTGGCTGCGGCGGCGGCCGCAGCAGAGCGAGCTGCGCGACGTGGTCCGCAATCTGGCAGCCTGTTATTCGGTCGACATCGCCGCGTTCTGCAAGGAATTGTGCATGGACTGGCAGGAGCTGGCGCAGCTCGCCGCCGATCCGCTGGTGACGATCGGCGCCCATACCGTCAATCACCCGATGCTGGCGAAGCTGCCGGAAAAATCGGCGCGCTCGGAAATGGAATTGAGCCGCTCGGTCATCGAGGCGGCGCTCGGCGCGCGGCCGCAGCATCTGGCGTATCCGTTCGGCGATCCGACGTCGGCGGGACCGCGCGAATTTGCGCTCGCCCAGGAGCTCGGTTTCAAGACCGCGGTGACGACGCGGCCGGGCGTCATCTTCCGCAGCCACGCCGAGCACCTGACCGCGTTGCCGCGGATTTCGCTCAACGGCGATTATCAGCAATTGCGTTACGTGCGCGTGCTGCTGTCGGGCGCGGCGACGGCGATGTGGAACGGCTTCCGGCGCCCGGAGGCGGCTTAGCGCGCGCGGCGTGGACTCATCCAGGCGATCACCGGCATGGCCGGCAGCACCCAGCCGAGGCCGGCGATCACGTAGTAGGCGACCGAGGTGATCGCATTGTCGCGGATCGCCGGCATCTGCGCCAACGCCATCGCTGCCAGCGCCCAGACGATGACGAGCACGAACAGCGCGATGGCGCCGATGAATTTGCGGAGGCGAAGGGACATGGTGCGATCGGCTCGTGTTGAAGATGTCCGTCATCCTGAGGCGGCCGCGAAGCGGCCCTCGAAGGATGCGGCCGAGGCGCCCGGGCCGTCGCCCTTCGAGGCTCGCTTTGCTCGCACCTCAGGGTGACGGAACAACGGGTGATGTTGCAAGCTTTGGCCGCACCACTATATCGTCCGCGCCCATGCGACAAGCGGGCAAGCGGGCCGACGATGACGGGAAACCTTGCCGACGCGCACGCCCGCGCGATCCGGCTGTGGCTTTATGCCGTCGCCGCTTTGGTGCTGGCGATGGTGCTGGTCGGCGGCGCGACGCGGCTTACCGAATCTGGCCTCTCGATCACCGAGTGGAAGCCGGTCATGGGCACGCTGCCGCCCTTGTCCGCGGGCGACTGGCAGGACGCGTTCGAAAAATATCAGGCCATTCCGCAATACCGCGCGCTCAATGCCGGCATGAGCCTCGATGAGTTCAAGACGATCTATTGGTGGGAATGGACGCATCGTCTGCTCGGCCGACTGATCGGTGCGGCGTTTTTGCTGCCGTTTGTCTGGTTTCTGTGGCGCGGGTGGGTCGCGCCGGCGCTGCGGCCGCGGCTCTGGTTCATTTTCGGGCTCGGCGCGCTGCAAGGCGCGGTCGGCTGGTGGATGGTCGCCTCCGGCCTCGCCGAGCGCACCGAAGTCTCGCAATATCGGCTGGCGACGCATCTCATTCTCGCCTGCGCGATCTACGTGGCGCTGATCTGGACCGCGCGGCGGCTTTCTCCCGATCGCCCTGTTCCGCTTGCAGGGGAGGGCAGGGAGGGGGCCCGTCTTCGCGTTAGCGCCATTGTGCTTCTTGTTCTGGTGCTGGCGCAGATCTATCTCGGCGCGCTCGTCGCCGGCTTGCGCGCCGGCTACGCCTACAACACCTGGCCGCTGATCGACGGCGCGCTGGTGCCAGACGCCGCGCAGCTGTTTTTTGTAAAGCCGCTGTGGCGGAATTTCTTCGAGAATCTTCTGACCGTGCAGTTCGACCATCGCCTGCTGGCTTATGTGATCTTCATCTGTGCGGCGCTTCACGTGATCGACGTCGCGCGTACCGTAAAAGCCGGACCCGCCCGCGCCGGCGCTGTCGTTCTATTCGCCGCAGTAACGCTGCAAGTAGCGCTAGGCATCGCGACGCTGCTGTTGGTCGTGCCGCTGCCGCTCGCGCTCTTGCATCAGGCGATGGCGATGCTGATCTTGACTGCGGCGACCTTGCACGCGGCGACTGTTGTTGAGCGCGCGCCGCGCGTGATCGCGGCAACAGCGCCGGCGTGAAGGTTAATCCGCCAGCGCCTGATCGAGGTCGGCGATGATGTCGTCCTTGTCCTCGATGCCGATCGACAGCCGCACCACGTCGGGTCCGGCGCCGGCCTGGATTTGTTGCGCATCCGATAGCTGCCGGTGCGTGGTCGAAGCCGGGTGAATGATCAGCGAACGGGTGTCGCCGATATTGGCGAGGTGCGAAAACAGTTGCACGTTGGACACGAGCTTGACGCCGGCTTCGTAGCCGCCCCTGAGCCCGAAGGTGAAAACCGCGCCGGCGCCGTTCGGGCAGTATTTCTTGGCGAGGTTGTGATAGCGGTCGCCGGGCAGGCCCGGATAGCTCACCCACGCGACCTTCGGGTGCGCGGCGATCCATTCGGCGACCGCGAGCGCATTGGCGCAGTGCTGACGCATGCGCAGCGGCAGCGTTTCGATGCCGGTGAGAATGAGAAACGCGTTGAACGGCGACAACGCCGGGCCGATATCGCGCAGCGCCAGCACGCGGCAGGCGATGGCGAAGGCGAAATTGCCGAAGGTCTCGTGCAGCACGATGCCGTGATATTCCGGCCGCGGCTCGCACAGCATCGGATAGCGCCGCTCGCGCGACCAGTTGAACGTGCCGGCATCAACGATCACGCCGCCGATCGAATTGCCGTGGCCGCCGAGAAATTTGGTCGCCGAGTGAATGACAATGTCGGCGCCGTGATCGATCGGCTTGCACAGATACGGCGTCGCGAGTGTATTATCGACAATGTACGGCACGCCCGCGCGCCGCGCGATCTGCGCGACCGCCGCCATGTCGGTGATAACGCCGCCGGGGTTCGCGATCGACTCGGTGAAAATCGCCTTGGTCTTCGGCGAGATGGCGCGCTCGAACGAAGTAATGTCGTCAGGGTCGGCCCAAACAACGTTCCAGCCAAAATTCTTGAACGCGTGATTGAACTGATTGATTGAGCCGCCATATAGCTTCTTCGAGGCGACGAATTCATCGCCCGGCTGCAGCAGACAGTGAAACGCGAGCACCTGTGCGGCATGTCCGGAGGCGGCCGCAAGCCCGGCAGTGCCGCCTTCGAGCGCAGCGACGCGTTCTTCCAGCACCGCGTTGGTCGGATTGCCGATGCGGGTATAGATGTTGCCGAAGGTCTGCAGGCCGAACAGCGAGGCGGCATGATCGACGCTTTCGAAGACGTAGGAGGTGGTCTGATAGATCGGCGTCGCGCGTGCGCCGGTAGTCGGATCAGGCTGCGCGCCGGCGTGAACCGCGAGCGTCGAAAACCCCGGAATGCGTTCGCTCATCGGCCAATCCTTAACGCTGCGGGCGCGCGAAGAAGCGCGTCCGGTTTATAGAACGAGCCGGGCGCGTCAAGGCGCGGAATTGGCGTTGTCGTTAATTCAGGGCGGTCGCTTTGGCCGATCCGCGCGGCTGCGTTATCAGCCGTGCCAATGCGACAACGCTATGCGGCAGGCGGGTGAAATCCGGCGTCTGTTGGAAAGGAGACACGCAGCGACTTTCTCGCGATCCGGCACGAATTCCGCGCATATCGTCATGGCGTCATTCATGCACGCATCCTGATTTTGTTGCTGTTGCTGCTGGTAACGCTGGTAGCGCTGGTTTTGATAGTCTTGCGCGTTGACAGCCGAAGCCGTTAGCGCTGCGCTCAATAGGGCCAGCGTTAATATCGAGACGATTTTCATAGTGCGCTGCTCCTACTCTACGTTGCGTGGTCTGTCTGAACCGATCGACCCTGCCCCAGGTCGTAAAAATCCGAAAGAGAAAATGTGAAAATGCCGCAAAAAGTTCCAGCCCGCCGCCAGCGACGTCGTGCTTTTGCTGTGGGCAAATTTGCGCGACGGCTTGGAATGTCGGTGCGTCACGAGGAAGCCCCTTCTGCCTCGTGCTGAGTGCGTTCCGCAGCGGCTGCGGCTTCAGTCGCGCCCCCTGGAGCGGATGTGCGGTTGAGCGACAAGCGCTGGATACCTCCAGTGGCGGCAGCTTTCTTTGAACTGATGGTTCGCGTGTTGACGCCCATCCAGGCGATTTCCGAAGAGAGACGGCCATATTCGATCTTGGGACAACGGTTCATCACGACTTTTATCCCGCCGGCTTCCGCAAGCGCGGCCGCTTCGTCATCACGCACGCCAAGCTGCATCCAGATCACCTGCGGCCGCGGCTTCAGCGCCAGCGCTTCCTGAACAACGGCAAGCGCGTAACGTGAGGCCCGAAAAATATCGACCATGTCGATCGGCTCGGGTACGTCGGCAAGCCGTTCATAGAACGGCCGACCCAGCAAGAACTGCCCGCCATGTCCCGGATTGACCGGGATCATGTTGTAGCCGTGCTCGAGCAAATACTTGAAGGCGAAATAGCTCGGGCGGTTCTGTTTTGCCGAGGCGCCGACCATGGCGATGGATTTCACGGTGTTGAGAATGCCGCGAATGTAGGTATCGGCGTAGGAGTCGTGATTCATCGTGGCATTCGTCGGAGGCTGAAGCTCAGCGGTCTTCCCATTTCGGTTTGCGCTTCTCGATGAAGGCGCCGATGCCTTCATTGGCGTCGCGCGTGAGCAGATTTTCCACCATCACCTCGGCCGTGTAGTTGTAAGCGTCCGCAAGCGGCATTTCGAGCTGGCGATAGAACGCCTCCTTGCCAAGTCTGATCGCACTTGCGGACTTTTCTGTGATCTTTTTCGCAAGCTTGAGGGCTTCATCACGTTCGGCGCCCGGCGCGACGACGCGGTTGACCAGGCCGATGCGTTCGGCGTGCTCAGCCGAGATCATGTCGCCGGTTACCAGCATCTCCATCGCCGGCTTGTGTGCGACGTTGCGGGACAGCGCAACCATCGGCGTCGAACAGAACAGTCCGACATTGATGCCGGAAGTGGCGAACTTGGCGGCGCGAGAAGCGATAGCGAGGTCACAGGCGGCCACCAGCTGGCAGCCTGCTGCGGTAGCGGTCGCCTGAACGGCGGCAATGACCGGCTGCGGCAGCCTGACGATCTGCTGCATCATCGTACTGCACATGGCCATGATGTGCTTGAAGTAGGCGCGGCCGCCGTCTTCGTCGGTGCGGCGTTGATAGAGCTCTTTCAGGTCGTGGCCGGCCGAGAAGGCAGGTCCGTTCGCCGCGAGCACCACGACGCGGACCGAGTCGTCATGGGCGATCGCGGTCAGCGCGTCGCTCAACGCCTCGAGCATGGCTTCGGACAAACTGTTGAGCGCATGCGGACGATTGAGCGTGAGTATCGCGATGCCCGCAATGTCTTCGCGTAGCAGGATCAGGGAGGAATCCGTGGCGCTAGCGGCGGCGGTCTGTGCGTTCATGATGCCAGTCCTTCAAATCCCGGGTGGCCGCCCGATTGGCAAGTCACGGATCGCATTGTATCCGATCCGCAAAGCACGGAGCAGGGGGCATGGGGGACATGGCGGCGCCGAAACTCTCGGTCAAGGAGCTTGAGCGCCTGCTCAGCGCCGAATTTCCGGAAATGTTCAATCCGCAAAGCGGTTACATCATCGAGGAGGTTTGGCACGGCGGTTGTCGCATTCGCAAACACTTTGATGCCCAATCGCTGCGGCCCGGCGGCACCATTGCCGGCACAACGATGATGGCGCTTGCTGATTTCGCAATTTACGTCGCGATCCTGGCGACGATCGGTTGGGTGCCGCTGACCGTAACTACCAATCTGAACATCAATTTTCTCAAAAAGCCGGCAGCGCGGGATCTTTTGGGTGAGGCGCGATTGCTGAAATTGGGCAAGCGGCTTGCAGTCGGCGATATCGCCATCCGTTCCGAGGGAGAAGACGATCTGGTTGCTCACGCGACGTCAACTTATTCGATCCCGCGTGAGAGGTGATATAATACCTCCAAGTCAAATGGTTGAGATATTGGCGAAATAGCCTCACGGCGATATTGACCGGCAGGATTACTGCGCCTAAATACGCGCGCTCAAAGGCTGGCGCCAGCGGCGCCCTCCAGTATGGATTCGGCTATGAAAACCTATTCGGCCAAACCTGCCGAGGTTGAGAAGAAGTGGGTGATGATCGATGCTGACGGCCTTGTCGTCGGCCGGCTCGCCTCGATCGTGGCTATGCGGCTTCGCGGCAAGCACAAGCCGAGCTTTACGCCTCACGTCGATTGCGGCGACAACGTCATTATTATCAACGCCGCCAAAGTGGTGTTGACCGGGCGCAAGGTCGAGCAAAAGGTCTATTATAAACACACCGGCTACATCGGCGGTATCAAGGAGCGCTCCGCCAAAGCGATCCTCGCCGGACGCTTTCCTGAGCGCATCGTCGAAAAGGCCGTAGAACGCATGTTGCCGCGTGGGCCGCTCGGCCGCCGTCAGCTTGGCAATTTGCGGGTTTATCCGCATGCCGAACATCCGCACGCGGCACAACAGCCCGAACAGATCGACATCGCCGCCATGAACCGCAAGAACAAGAGGATCGCGTAATGGCCGACACGATACAGACGCTCGAGGAACTCTCGACGCTGAAGCCGGCGGCGGCGCCGCAGCCGCCCAAATACGTACAAAAACTCGATAAGCAGGGGCGTGCCTACGCCACCGGCAAGCGCAAGGACGCTGTGGCGCGGGTGTGGATCAAAATGGGCGGCGGCAAGATCGTCATCAACGATCGGCCGGTGGAGACTTATTTTGCGCGTCCGGTGCTGCGCATGCTGATCCAGCAACCGCTCGTCGCGGCCAACCGCCAAGGCCAATACGACGTCGTGTGTACGGTCTCCGGCGGCGGGTTATCAGGTCAGGCGGGAGCCGTGCGCCACGGCTTGTCGAAGGCGCTGATGCGCCATGAGCCGGACCTGCGCGCGGTGCTTAAGCGGGGCGGTTTTCTGACGCGCGACCCGCGTGTCGTTGAGCGCAAAAAGTACGGCCGGGCCAAAGCGCGCCGCAGCTTCCAGTTCTCCAAGCGCTAACGTTGTAGGGATTAGTCGCGCTCGGACGAACGGAACGTATCCGCTTTCGCTCCCGCACAAATGCGCGGTCAGTCGGCGTAATGACGTTCGTCGGCGTGGCAGGACGCACGTCAACGCTTCGTCTTCCTAAAGACCGACTTTATCTTTCCGGCGGTTTTCCGAAGATTTTTTTCGAAAAGCCGCTTCATTCATGTCACCGTTGGCAAAGGTGAAAGGCGAACGCTCCGTCCGTTCGTCGGCGTGGCAAGACGCACGTCAGCGCTTAGTGTTCCTAAAGACCGACTTTATCTTTCTGCCGGTTTTCTGAAGATTTTTTTCGAAAAGCCGCTTCATTCACGTCACTCTTGGCAAAGGTTGAAAGGCGAACGCTCTGTCCAGCGCGCTGATCGGTGGTACGTAATTGAACGTATACAACGGATCGGAGTGCCCTCCCATGCTGACGGATTTGGCCCCTGCATCAGTATCGCTTGATGTCGGAACTCTGTTCTTAATCGCTATTTGTGTCGCATCCCTGCTTGGCCTTTTTTTGATGTCCGCGTGGATGCAAGAGCGCACTCGCGCGCTCGCCTGGTGGAGCTTCGCATACCTGATTGGCGGCGCGTCCGGCGCGTTGTGGCGCTTCGGGCATCTAATCCCGCCGGTGGTGCCGGCAAATCTCGCTACAATTCTCCTGTTCGTCGCCGTAGGCATGATTTGGAGCGGAGCGCGGCAGTTTCACGGTCGCCCGGTTCATTGGATTGCCATGCTGTTCGGCGCGGCATTTTGGCTGATTGCATGCTTTGTACCGGCGTTCGCACTGTCGGCGGCGTCACGCATTGTTGTGTGCTCGATCATTGTTGCTACGTACACATTCCTTACTGCGGCCGAGCTGCGGCGCGAGCGGCGGCGATCGCTCATTCGGCGCTGGCCGGCGATCTTCGTGCCGATGCTGCACGGCGCGATCTTCCTATTCCCGGTGCTGCTCGCGACAATTTCGCCTGACGACGGCGTCCACAGTCTCGCCCGCGGGTGGATTGCGGTGTTTGCAATCGAGATCGTGCTTTATGTCGTCGGCACGGCATTCATTGTGCTGATCTTGGCCAAGGATCGCACCGTTCACCTCTATAAGACGGCAGCGACAACTGATCCGCTCACGGGTGTCCTCAATCGTCGCGGATTCTTCGAGGCCGCAGCTATCGTCATGGGACGCAACCGCAAGAGCATGGTGCCGGTCAGCGTGCTTGCATTCGATCTCGATCATTTCAAGTCGATCAACGACCGCCACGGGCACGCCGTTGGGGATGCGGTTTTACAGCTGTTCGCGCGCGTGGTGCGCGAAACGATGCGCGCCGATGACGTCATCGGTCGCCTTGGCGGCGAGGAATTTGTTGCTGTCCTGCCGGGGGCGCTGAAGGATGCGGCGGCGGCGGGCGAGCGCGTGCGTTCGGCTCTTGCCGCGGCGAGCATCGTGCGCAACGGACAGCACATCGCCGCAACGGTCAGTATCGGGGTTGCATCGGGCTCGCCGTCGACCGCGGTCGACTTGCTCATCGCACGCGCGGACGAAGCGCTCTACCGGGCCAAAACCGGAGGACGCAATCGCGTCGAGAAGATCGAGGAGATCGTCGACACTGCGGCGGAAATCCGTGCGCGGCGTAGCGATGTACGTTCAGTCGGAAGAGCAAAAGAAATGGGCGCCGTTATGGACGGCGCCCTGGAAAGTTGCGTTGCCTAGGAGGATGGTTACGCGGCACGCTTACGCGGACGGACTTAATTCGCTTCGGCACCATGCTCTACGCCGAATAGTACATTTCAAACTCGACCGGATGCGGCGTGTGTTCGAAGCGGATGACTTCGCCCATCTTGAGATCGATGTAAGCGTCAATGAAGTCGTCGTCGAACACGCCTCCGGCCTTTAGGAAGCCGCGGTCCTTGTTGAGTTCCTCGAGCGCCTGGCGCAGCGAGCCGCAGACAGTCGGAATCTTCTTCAGTTCCTTCGGTGGCAGATCGTAAAGATCCTTGTCGATGGCCTCACCCGGATCCAGCTTGTTCTTGATGCCGTCGAGACCGGCCATCAGCATGGATGCAAATCCCAGGTAGGGATTGGCGAGCGGATCGGGGAAACGCACTTCGACCCGCTTGGCTTTCGGGTTCGTCGTGTACGGTATGCGGCATGACGCTGAGCGGTTGCGCGCTGAATAGGCGAGCAGCACCGGCGCCTCGAAGCCTGGCACCAGCCGCTTATATGAATTCGTCGTCGGATTGGTGAAGGCGTTGATCGCCTTGGCGTGTTTGATGATGCCGGCGATATATTGCAGGCAGGTTTCGGACAGGTCGGCATATTTGTTGCCGGCGAAGACCGGCTTGCCGCCCTTCCAGATCGACTGGTGACAGTGCATGCCCGAACCATTGTCGCCGTAGACCGGCTTCGGCATGAAGCACGCGGTTTTGCCGTAGACCTGCGCCACCTGCTGAATGCAATATTTGTAGATCTGCAAATGATCCGCCATTTGGACCATCGGCGAGAATTTCAACCCCAGTTCATGCTGGGCAGAGGCCACC
The DNA here is from genome assembly GCA_963826945.1 of uncultured Alphaproteobacteria bacterium. Lineage (GTDB taxonomy): Bacteria > Pseudomonadota > Alphaproteobacteria > Rhizobiales > Xanthobacteraceae > BOG-931. The sequence continues at coordinate 548,039 of CAWGYY010000008.1, forward strand.
TCGTGGTGATGCTTCTCGACCTTGGCACCCATGCGGGCCATGGCGGCGAGCATTTCGGAGCGCATATCCTGCGCCGAATCCTGCGGTGGGACCGGAAAATAACCCTTCTTGACCGGGATGTGGTGACCGAGATTGCCGCCCTCGTATGCGGTGTCGGAATTGGAGGGAAACTCGATAGAATCAAGCTTGAACCCGGTGTTGTAAGGGTCGGCCTTGTACTTGACGTCGTCGAAGACGAAGAACTCGGCCTCGGGCCCGAAATAGATCGTGTCGCCGACACCCAGCGATTTGACCATTCCCTCGGCTTTCTTGGCGATGCCGCGCGGGTCGCGGGAATAGGGCTCGCCGGTGGTCGGCTCCAGCACGTCGCACACCAATACCAGCGTCGTCTCGGCAAAGAACGGGTCGATGCACGCGGATGACGGGTCCGGCATCAGGCACATGTCGGACTCGTGGATCGCCTTCCACCCGGCGATCGATGAGCCGTCGAACATCTGACCCTCGGCGAAAGTGTCTTCCTCGATCAGAGAAACGTCGAAGGTGACATGCTGCCACTTGCCGCGGGGATCGGTAAAACGGAAATCGACGTATTTCACGTCGTTGTCCTTGATGGTCTTCATGACATTTTTCGGCGTCGTCATGGCAGGCGTACCCTCTCGTGGTGTTGGTGAATGGCTTGCGCGCGGGTCGAGTTTTGTCGGCGGTTGGCCGCCGAGGCCTAAACAGTCAACCGCGACAGTTAGATGGCGTCAATTCCGGATTCCCCCGTCCTGATCCGGATTGCCTCTTCGATCGTCGAAACGAAGATTTTTCCATCGCCTATCCGCCCGGTTTGGGCAGCACGACGGATCGCGTCGATAGCCTTTTCGACCATGTCGTCGCCAAGCACAATCTCGATCTTCACCTTCGGAAGGAAATCGACCACATATTCGGCGCCCCGATAAAGCTCGGTGTGGCCCTTTTGGCGACCAAAGCCCTTGGCCTCAGTCACAGTTATTCCTTGTAGACCGACTTCCTGCAGCGCCTCCTTCACTTCATCGAGCTTGAACGGCTTGATAATGGCCTCGATTTTCTTCATCGCGTTTCATCTCCCGACTCCGGGGTGGGGGCACGACCACTGTTGGAGCCGACGGTAGGTTAGCAGGTCCCGTGCCAAGGCCCAGAACCCGTGGAAAATCCAGCCAGATCAAAATGCTATAGGGTCGTCGGCACCCACCTGTGAGGGATCACTAATAGGTGCCGCTGCTAAAGTGGGCATATTGCCTATTATCACGTCAATGGCGCAGTGCGGATTTCTTCAAAGCATTCACAGCTGTGCGGCCTATGCCGCAATCGTTATCTTTGAAGCATCATGATTGAGCTTCTGACCAACGCCGAGATGGCGCAGGCCGACCGGTTAGCTATCGCCGGCGGTGTGGCGGGAATTGAGCTTATGGAGCGGGCGGGCGCTGCAGTCGCGGCCGCAGTGACGGCGCGGCATGCAGTGGGAGATCAGATCGTCGTCTTAGCCGGGCCGGGAAACAACGGCGGTGATGGCTTCGTTGCGGCTCGCTTACTCGCGCGGCGGGGTTATCGCGTCCGTCTGATGCTTATGGGGGAGACCGCGCGTCTCAAGGGGGACGCAGCTCTTGCTGCGCAAAAATGGACGGGCCCGATTGAGCCCGCGACCGTTGGCGGATTTAGCGGAGCGAGTGTCATTATCGACGCACTGTTCGGCGCCGGGCTCGATCGGCCGGTCGACGAGCCAGCGCGTTCTCTCATTGAGGGTATGAACGCGGAGCGGTCTCCGATCGTCGCTGTCGACCTCCCGAGCGGGATCAATGGCACGACCGGAGCGGTAATGGGTTCTGCCGCGAAAGCTTCCCAGACGGTGACATTCTTCCGCAAGAAACCCGGACATCTCCTTCTGCCAGGCCGGTTATATTGCGGGTCGGTGGCGGTCGCCGATATCGGCATCCCCGACAGCGTCCTCGGCCAAATCGCGGCCAAAACCTTCGAAAACACCCCGGCGCTGTGGCGTAAATATTTCCCTCGGCCGCGCGAGGCTGGGCACAAATACGACCGCGGACACGTGGTCATCGCTTCGGGGCCCGTCTGGTCGACCGGGGCGGCGCGTCTGGCGGCGCGTGGCGCGTTGCGCGCAGGCGGTGGGTTGGTGACGATCGCGAGCCCGCGGGAGGCGCTGGCAGTCAACGCGACGGCAAGCCTCGCCGTCATGGTGCGGCCGGTTGATGGACCCGATGAATTGGCCAGGTTTCTAGCCGACCGCCGTTTGAATGCATTCGCGATCGGTCCCGGAGTGGGCGTGGGAGAGGCCACCTGCGACATGGTGCTTGCGGCGCTTTCGGGCGAGCGGGCCGTGGTGCTCGACGCGGACGCAATCACCAGCTTTGCCAACCGCCCACAGCTTCTCGCCGAAGCGCTACGGCGTCGAAGTCACGCCACAATCTTGACGCCCCATGAAGGCGAGTTTTCTCGCTATTTCGGCGGCTTAGACGAAAAAACCAAGATCGGATCGAAGCTCGATAGAGCGCGCTTGGCCGCGGCGCTGACCGGCGCCGTTATCCTCTTCAAGGGAGCCGACACGGTCGTTGCATCAACTGATGGCCGGGCTGCCATTGCCGCCAACGCGCCGCCATATCTCGCAACCGCGGGCGCGGGCGACGTCCTTACCGGTATGGCGGCCGCACTCTTGGCCCAAGGTATGCCGGCTTTCGAAGCCGCTTCGGCCGCCGTTTGGTTGCACGGCGAAGCGGCCAGCGTTTTTGGCCCCGGACTGGTTTCCGAGGACTTGCCGGAAATGCTGCCACGCGTTTATCGCCAATTGCTTCTGTAGTCGTCCAGGTTGAACGCCGCGGCGCCGTGGCTATTTTTATAGTGCTTGGCTGATCCTGCGTGATATAAGCCGCGCCGCCGGGCCGCCCTCCTGTCGCGGGCGTGGCGGAATTGGTAGACGCGCGGGATTTAGGTTCCCGTGACGAAAGTCGTGGGGGTTCGAGCCCCTCCGCCCGCACCAGCAGGGCGGTCGTTTTTTCATAAGCGGCCACGATGCAATCGGCCTCGGCCCGCAAAGAGTAATGTCGATGCAAGTGACTGAAACGTCTGTCGCGGGCCTCAAGCGCGAATACCGTGTCGTCGTTCCCGCCAGCGATCTTGAAGCGCGGGTCAATGAACGGCTCGACGATTTGAAGGGTCGCGTGCAGCTCCGTGGCTTTCGGCCGGGGAAGGTCCCGGTCGCTCACCTCAAGCGCCTCTACGGCAAGTCTGCCATGGCCGAGGTGATCGAGGCGGCGGTCAATGAAGCCAACAGCAAGATCATCAACGACAACAAATTTAAGCTCGCCATCGAGCCTAAGGTCGTTCTGCCGTCGGAAAAGGAAGCGGTCGAGGAAGTGATCGAAGGTAAGTCCGACCTTGCCTACACGGTCGAAATGGAGATTGTCCCGACGATCACGCTCGCCGATTTCAAGACGCTGAAGCTGACCCGGCTTATCGCTGAAGTGACTGATGCCGAGATCGACCAGACGCTCCAAACAATCGCCGAACAGAATTGGCCGTTCGTCGCCAAGACCGAAGGCGCGCAAACTGGCGACCGCCTGACGATTTCATTTCAGGGATCGATCGACGGCGCGCCGTTTGAGGGCGGGACCGGCGAGGATGTCCCGCTGGTGATGGGTGCTGGCCAATTCATTCCCGGCTTCGAAGAGCATCTCGCGGGCCTCAAAGCCGGCGACAGCAAAACCTTCGACGTCAAGTTCCCGGACGATTATCGGGCCACGGCCGTTGCCGGCAAGGACGCGACCTTCGCGGTCACCGTCAAGGCCGTCGAGGCGCCGGGCGAGGTCAAGATCGACGACGACTTCGCCAAAACTTTGGGGCTCGAGTTGCTGGCCAAATTTCGAGATGCGGTAAAGGATCGCCTCGCGCGCGAACACGCTGGCGCGTCGCGGCAGAAGCTCAAGCGCGCTTTGCTCGATCAGCTCGACGAGCGTCATAAGTTTGAGCCGCCTCCGAGCTTGGTCGAGCAGGAGTTCAACAGCGTCTGGGCGCAGATCGAGAAGGATCTCAAGGACCAGGGCAAAACCTTCGCCGACGAGGGAACGACCGAGGAAAAGGCTCGCGAGGAATACCGCGGCATCGCTGAGCGGCGCGTGCGGCTGGGCTTGGTAATCGCGGAAATCGGCGAGCGGAACAATATCAAGGTCAGCGACGACCAGTTGCGCGCCGCGCTAATGGAGCAAGTGCGGCAATTTCCCGGTCAGGAGCGACAGATTTGGGAATATTACCAGAAGAATCCCAGCGCACTTGCCGCCATGCGCGCGCCCCTGTTCGAGGACAAGGTGGTCGATTTCCTGATCGAACTGGCTGAAGTCACCGACCAGCGGGTTTCTCGGGAGGATTTGTTCAAGGAAGACGAGGCGTGAGGGGCCGGCGCGGTCTTTGGCCGTTTGCCGGTCTTGTGGTCGCGACTTCTGCACATATCTGCCACAGTCGCATAGTCGACTTTGTGGCCGGCGTTCGGTCCTCGGCAACTTCGACAAACCGTCCCGACTCAAGCCACACTATGCACGTACGTTGAGCCTTATGCTCTGACAGGTGACCCGATGCGAGACCCGAAGGACACTTACATGCAATACCTCGTCCCGATGGTGGTCGAACAGACCAACCGCGGGGAGCGGGCCTACGACATCTACTCCCGGCTCTTGAAGGAGCGCATCATCTTCATCACCGGGCCGATCGAGGATGGCGTGGCTTCGTTGGTCGTGGCGCAGCTGTTATTCCTCGAGGCGGAAAATCCGAAGAAAGAAGTCTCGATGTATATTAACTCGCCGGGCGGCGTCGTGACTTCAGGCCTGGCGATCTACGACACCATGCAATTCATCCGTCCCGCGGTCTCAACGCTGTGCACAGGGCAGGCGGCTTCGATGGGGTCGCTACTGCTTGCGGCCGGGGCCAAGGATTTGCGTTTTGCGCTCCCCAATGCCCGCATCATGGTGCACCAGCCATCCGGCGGGTTCCAAGGACAAGCAACCGACATCATGCTCCACGCCCAGGAGATCCTGAATCTGAAGCGGCGGCTGAACGAAATCTACGTCAAACACACCGGCCAGCCGCTGAAGAAGATTGAGGATGCGCTGGAACGCGACATGTTCTTGACCGCTGAAATGGCCAAGGATTTCGGCCTTATTGACAAGGTGCTTGAGAAACGGCCCGAGGAACCGGGCCTCAAGCTCGAGCAACCGATGCTGTCCAAGGTTTGACGCACGGCGATCGGCCGAATCGGCGCCAAAACTCGGCCTCGGATGGCGTCAAGCGGATTTTCGCCAGTGTGGTCCGAAAAGCACACCGGTCCAAACTCGCGTTATCGTTAATGGATTCTTGATTGGCACGCCATTAGCATGCAGTCTTGTGCCGGGTGACTAAGTGTTGTCACGGTAGCGTCTTGTTGGGGCGCAGAACGCGAAAGGTGCTACGGTTTTTTAGCGGGGCGCTTAGTAATCTTTCGGGGGCTACTATAGGCTCCCCTCGCAGGGAATACGGAGACGGGAATGAGCAAAGTTGGCAGCGGCGATTCCAAGAACACGCTCTACTGCTCGTTCTGCGGCAAGAGCCAGCACGAGGTGCGCAAGCTCATCGCCGGGCCGACTGTCTTTATTTGCGACGAGTGCGTCGAACTGTGCATGGACATTATCCGCGAGGAGAACAAATCCTCGCTGGTGAAATCGCGTGATGGCATCCCGACGCCGCGGGAAATCCGCAAGGTTCTCGATGACTACGTGATCGGTCAGGATCACGCCAAGAAGGTGCTCTCGGTCGCGGTTCACAATCACTACAAGCGGCTCAACCACCAGAGCAAGCACAACGACGTTGAGCTGGCGAAGTCCAACATTCTGCTGATTGGCCCGACCGGCTCCGGCAAGACGCTGTTGGCGCAGACGCTCGCGCGCATCCTCGATGTGCCTTTCACCATGGCGGACGCGACCACGCTGACGGAAGCGGGCTACGTCGGCGAGGACGTCGAGAACATCATTCTGAAGCTTTTGCAGTCGGCCGACTACAATGTCGAGCGGGCGCAACGCGGCATCGTCTATATCGACGAAATCGACAAAATATCGCGCAAGTCCGACAATCCGTCGATTACCCGCGACGTGTCGGGCGAAGGCGTGCAACAGGCGCTGCTCAAGATCATGGAAGGCACGATCGCGAGCGTGCCGCCGCAAGGCGGCCGCAAACATCCGCAACAGGAATTCCTCCAGGTCGACACGACGAACATCCTGTTCGTCTGCGGTGGCGCTTTCGCCGGTTTGGAAAAAATCATCTCCTCGCGCGGCCGTTCCACTTCGATCGGCTTTGGCGCCAAAGTCATGGCGCCGGAGGACCGCAAGCAGGGCGAGATTTTCCGCGACGTCGAGCCGGAAGATTTGTTGAAGTATGGCCTCATTCCGGAATTCGTCGGCCGGCTTCCCGTGGTAGCGACATTGGAGGATCTCGACGAGCCGTCCTTAAAGCGCATCCTCACCGAGCCGAAGAACGCCTTGGTAAAGCAATACCAGCGGATGTTCGAGATGGAGACGGTGGATCTCACCCTTGCCGACGAGGCTCTTTCGGCGATCGCACGCAAGGCCATCGACCGCAAAACCGGCGCGCGGGGTCTGCGCTCAATCATGGAGAGCATTCTGCTCGACACCATGTTCGATTTGCCGAGTCTCGAAGGGGTCGAGGAAGTGGTGATCTCGCGCGAGGTCGTCGAGGGCGCCGCCCGCCCGCTCTACATCTATGCCGACCGGTCCGATCGCGCCGGCGAGACCGGCGGCGCGAGCGCCTGAGTGGGGCCGCACTCCGGCCTTGCCGATTCGGCACGCGGCAAATCGCTGCAGCTTCGCGATAGCGCTTTTTGCTCGAAAATTCCGGCTTTCTTGACACGCCGATACGGCAACGCCACCTATAATGTGCGCGCGAAAATCCATAAGGAGTATCGCGTAGTCGGCAGTCCGTCGTGACAGCGCATCCTGCGGGTCGTGGTGGACGTGCACAACAATAAGGACATGGGGCCATGACAGGTGCCGCCAAGCCAAAGCCACCGCTGACGACCGGCGAAAGCCGAGCCTATCCGGTGCTACCTCTGCGGGATATCGTTGTCTTCCCGCACATGATTGTTCCTCTCTTCGTCGGCCGCGAGAAATCGATCAAGGCGCTCGAAGAGGTGATGCGCTCGGATACCTTCATTCTGCTGGCGACGCAGAAGAATGCTTCCGACGACGATCCGGCGACGGACGCAATCTACAGCGTCGGTACGCTTGCGAGCGTTCTGCAACTCCTCAAGCTGCCGGATGGCACCGTCAAAGTGCTCGTCGAAGGCGCCGCCCGCGCTCAGGTCAAGCAATACACCGATCGCGAGGATTACTTCGAAGCCGATGCGGTTGTGCTTGCGGATTCGGCCGGCGATCAGGTTGAGGCCGAAGCTCTGGCCCGCTCGGTGGTCAACGAGTTCGAAGGCTATGTGAAGCTTAATAAGAAGGTGTCGCCGGAAGTCGTTGGCGTGGTCCAGCAGATCGACGATTACGCCAAACTTGCGGACACTGTCGCTTCGCACCTTGCGGTCAAGATTCCCGACAAGCAGCTGATCCTGGAAACGCCGGTCGTTACCGAGCGGCTGGAAAAGGTGCTCGGCCTGATGGAAAGCGAAATCTCGGTCCTACAGGTCGAGAAGCGCATCCGCACGCGCGTCAAGCGCCAGATGGAGAAGACCCAGCGCGAGTACTACCTCAACGAGCAGATGAAGGCGATCCAGAAGGAGCTGGGCGACGAAGACGGCAAGGACGAGCTTGCCGAGATCGAAGAGAAGATCAAGCGCACCAAGCTTTCGAAGGAAGCGCGGGAGAAGGCGCAGCACGAACTCAAGAAGCTGCGGCAGATGTCGCCGATGTCGGCCGAAGCCACCGTCGTGCGCAACTATCTCGATTGGCTGCTGTCGATCCCATGGAACAAGAAGTCCAAGGTGAAGAAGGATCTCGCGCTCGCCGAGCAGATTCTCGAGGCGGATCACTATGGCCTCGAGAAGGTCAAGGAGCGTATTGTCGAATACCTCGCGGTGCAGCAGCGCGCCAACAAGCTGACCGGACCGATACTGTGTTTGGTCGGTCCCCCAGGCGTCGGCAAGACGTCGCTTGGCAAATCGATCGCGAAAGCGACCGGGCGCGAGTTCGTGCGCGTGTCGCTCGGCGGCGTTCGTGATGAGGCGGAGATTCGCGGCCATCGGCGGACTTACATCGGCTCCATGCCGGGCAAGATCATCCAGTCGATGCGCAAGGCGAAGACGTCGAATCCGCTGTTCCTGCTCGACGAGGTCGACAAGATGGGCGCCGATTTCCGCGGCGATCCGTCCTCGGCGCTGCTGGAAGTGCTCGATCCGGAACAGAACCACGCGTTCAACGACCACTATCTCGAGGTCGACTACGATCTCTCCAATGTCATGTTCATCACCACGGCGAACACGCTCAATATTCCGCCGCCCCTGATGGACCGCATGGAGATCATTCGTATCGCCGGCTACACCGAGGACGAAAAAGTTGAGATCGCGCGCAAGCACCTGATCCCGCATGCGACGGTCAAGCACGGCCTCGAGCCGAAGGAATGGTCGATCAACGACGAGGCGTTGCTAACGCTCATTCGCCGCTACACGCGTGAAGCGGGCGTGCGCAATCTGGAACGCGAGCTTTCGACACTGATCCGCAAGGCGGTGAAGGAGCTCACCATCAAGAAGACCGCCTCGGTCGAGGTCACGGCGCAAAGCTTGGGCGACTATCTGGGCGTGCCGAAGTACCGCTACGGCGAAGTCGAGGACGAGGACCAGATCGGCGTGGTCACCGGCCTTGCGTGGACGGACGTCGGCGGCGAGCTTCTGACCATCGAAGCAGCCATGATGCCTGGTAAGGGAAAAATGACCGTCACCGGCAATCTGCGCGACGTGATGAAGGAGTCGATTTCGGCCGCGGCATCCTACGTCCGGATGCGCTCGACCGCGTTCGGCATCGAACCGCCGTCTTTCGACAAGCGCGACATCCACGTGCACGTGCCGGAAGGCGCCACGCCGAAGGATGGACCGTCGGCCGGCGTTGCCATGGTCACCGCGATCGTTTCGGTCATGACCGGCATCCCGGTGCATCGCGATGTCGCCATGACCGGCGAGATCACCTTGCGCGGCCGGGTGCTGCCAATCGGCGGCCTCAAGGAGAAACTGCTCGCTGCGCATCGCGGTGGCATCAAGACCGTGGTCATTCCGGAAGAGAACGCCAAAGATCTGGTCGAGATCAACGACAGCATTAAAAGCGGTCTCGATATCATTCCGGTCTCGCGCATGGACGAGGTGCTGACGCGCGCACTGGTGCGCAGCCCCGAGCCAATTGTGTGGGAGGAAGCCACCGCGAAGCCTGTTGATGTTCCCGAACCCGTCGTTGAGGAAGACGCGTCTGGCTTGACCGCACACTAGCGCCGGGTCGATCCGCACTAAATGTGGCAAAGGCAAAGTTGTGAGATGGCGCCTGATTTAGGCGCCGTCTTTGTTTTGAGCACTGATAATTGTGGCAGCGCGCGTGTTCGGTAGGACACAGCGCCGCTAAATTCAGCCTGCCGGATTGGCGCGCCGTGCAGGTTTGACTACAATTCGACCGGGGTCGAGTTACAAATGGTGCGGGGTGTCCTGATGAAAATCGTCTATCCGATAATCGGCTGCATCACTCTTGCGCTTGCCGCAAACGCAAACGCGGCGGCTTCGCTCTCAGACGATTTTTGGCTGCTTGGGAACTTTACCCAGAATGTTCCCTGCAAAGGTGACGGCTCCGATCCCGCCGAGGCAAAAGTGCAGATATCGGCTCAGCAGATCGAATCCAAGATTGGGGTCTGCACGTTCTTGGACACCAAGGAAGACACCAAGAGCATCAAGCTGCACGTCGAGTGCCAATTTCCGGCCGGGCCGTTGATGGGTGAGATCACCTTCACCCAGAAGCCCAATAACACCATCGATTTCGTTGATCGCGACAAGACCTACACCGCGACGCTCTATCGTTGCCCGAAGTGAGCGGCTCTCGAATTGACCTCTACCCGCAGGCTGATCGGTGCTAAGATCGATTCATCGCATTCGGGGGGTCCCGCCATGCTTCGATACGCTATTGCTGCCGTGACGCTGGCGCTCATGCTGCCAAGTTCGCAGTCATTCGCGATAACCTCAAAAGCAAAGATGGAAACTTGCAAGTTCGGCGCCGACGACCAGAAGCTTAAGGGCGCTGCACGCGACAAGTTCATGAAAAAATGCATGGCCAACAAGGACGATCCCCGTGGCCCTGCCGTCGGCGCGCCTCCGCCAGCGGCAGCGACCATGCCACCGCCGCCGGCCCAGCATTGAGCTGCCGCAGGCTGAAATCCATGCGCTGAACGGGTCGCAACCTCGCCAAGCTTGAAGGTCGCATGCCAATCATCGGCAACCGGCATGCTGGCCGCGTGACAAAGGAAACCACCAAATGAGAATGCTCGCCTACCTGCTGGCCATTATCTGCATCGTTGCCGCTGTGATGTATTTCGTCATGCCGGCCGGCTCATTGCCGGCATTTATGCCGGGTTATGAAGTTGGCTCCGCGCACGTCCACGTCAAACATGCAGTCATAGCGCTGGTCGCCGCGGTAGTGCTGTTTTTGATCGGCTGGTTTGTCGGCCGCCGATAAAACGACTGGCCGCAAGCCGTTAGCCCTCAGCACGCACTTTGCGCTGTACGCGCTCGTCGAAGCGAACAACGCTGACGACGACCCGCTGGTGCGTGCCGCCGCCGATCACTTCGATCTCGTCGCGCGCCTCAACGCGAAAGGTGATGGTGCGGCCTTCGACGCGCAGAACCTCGGCAGTGGCGGTCACCCGCAATCCGACCGGTGTTGCCGCAACATGGCCGACGTCGAGGTGGATCCCGAGGCTCTGATGGCCGGCTGGGAGTAGGTGCTCGACCGCACTAAGCGCCGCCGCCTCGATAAGGTTGATCATGACCGGCGTCGCCAGCACCGCAATGCGGCCGGAGCCGACAAAAGGCGCCGTATGCTCCGGGCCCACCAGCAGATGGGCGGTGCCGGTGAGACCGGATGTGACGCGAGTAAGATCGACCACGTTCGTCCCGACGATGTTCCGGAAGCTTGCTTGGCCAATCCTGCTGCCAATGTCCAGCTTGCGGCCGGGAGCGTGGCGCGGTCCAATGCGCCGCGATGAATCTGCCGCCGCTGCGCACTTTGTTCTTTGAAGACCTCTCGGTCGGTATGACCGAGCGGTTCACCAAGACCGTTGCCTCTTCCGATGTGGTCGGTTTCGCCCAATTGACCGGTGATCGCAATCCGATCCACCTGTCGGAACATTTCGCCGCCAAAACTTCGTTCCGCACGCGCATCGCTCACGGCCTCTATACGGCAAGCCTTATTTCCGCGGTTCTTGGCACGCGCCTTCCGGGTCCCGGCGCGGTCTACATTTCGCAAACGCTGAATTTCCGTGCCCCGGTCAAGATCGGCGATACGGTGGTCGTTACGGTGACCGTCGCTGAGCTGATTCCCGAAAAATCGCGGGCCCGGCTTTCCTGCCTTTGCGAAGTTGATGGCGAGGTCGTGCTGGACGGTGAGGCGCTGGTCAAGGTGCCGAGTGAGAAGGCCAAGGGCAAGCGGCCGGTGATGCGGCTGTGAACTGGAGACCCAAAGAGAGGCCGTCATGTTTGAACGTGATGAAGTGCTGCAGGCCTTGCATAATCGCCTGACCGCAGCGGGCATCAACCCGCTCGATCCGAAGGTGCAGTCGATCTGCGAAGTCGTAAACGCATTCTATGCGGAAAAGACGCGTGAGGTGCTGCAAAAAATGCAGGAAGTGCTGAGCAAGATCGAGATATAGATTTGGCTTGTGGGTGATTGGAATTTCCCATGAGCCGTTACCGCACCCCGGCATTGATGATCGGAATTCTTGAATCGCTTCCGCAGTTCCGCGACCTGCTTTTGATCGCTCAGAAGTCGCGGAAGACAAGCGCCTGCGGCAATGCGCGGCCGGCATCCGTTTGCCGCATAGCGAGTCCGTAGGCTCGGCCAAGTCTGCCTGCTATAATTTTCATATAAGCGGTCCGGTGTCGCGGGTCCGAGTAAGAAGGGAGGAGACTGATGGCGGTTGTAGATTCAAGACTTTCGGGCAAACCGGTTCCACGCATCTCGCGCGAGGCAATGGAACGCGGCTACGTCGCCCGGGCGAGCGCCAAGGGCTCGAATTTGGCTTTCCTCGATCAGCGCCTTCCCGCCTACGAGCGGGAGATCATCAATATGGTCGGCATGGGCGTCACGGAAAACGCCGAGTTGCGGCCGCATGTGAAGGCAGGGGCTGATGGCTTCTCGATCACCTATATCCGGGCGCCGAAAGGAAAGGGCGCTGCGCTGCATCGCCACGCAACCGAGGAAGTGTTCCTTCCCATCCATGGCCGCTGGCAGGTGTTCTGGCTCGAAGGTGAGCAAGAGCGCACGCTCGATCTCGACGAAGGCGATATGTGCAATGTGCCGATCGGCATTTATCGCGGCTTTCGCAACGTCTCCGACAATCCGGACGCGCTGCTCATCGCGGTCGTCGGCGGCCCTGACGCAGGCAAGGTCGACTGGCATCCTTCAGTGGTCGCCGAAGCACGCAAGACCGGGCTCTCGGTCGATGACGATGGCAATCTGATCGTTGAGAAACCCGCGGCGTAACGGCTTAAACCTACGCCAGGAGATCATTGAACTCCGGATGTTTTTCGAGGTACGCGCGCACGAACGAGCAACGCGGCACGATTTTTAGCCCGCGCGCGCGTGCCGCTTCCAAGGCGCCTTCGATAAGGCGCGACGCGATGCCGCCGCCGCGCGCCTGCGGCGGCACTTCAGTGTGGGTGAACGTCATCACGCCGCCGGCAAGTTTGTAATTCGCCACGCCGGTCACGCCATTGGCGTCCAGTTCGAAGCGGGAAAGGGCGGGATCGTCGCGGACGGCGCTGGGCATGCAGGATTATGTAGGGTTGCTTGAGCGAAGCGAAACCCGCCTTGTTAGTCCCGGGATGTCGCTACGCTCATCCGGGCTAAGACTGCTGGGCAATGAAAATCGCCACTTTCAACATCAACAATGTCAACAAGAGGCTGGCCAATCTCGCTGGCCTGGCTGCGTGCAGCCAAGCCCGATGTGGTGTGCCTGCAAGAGCTCAAGGCCGCGGATCGCGAATTCCCCAAAGCCGCGATCGAGAAGGCCGGCTATGGCGCGGTTTGGCGCGGACAGAAGTCGTGGAACGGCGTCGCTATTCTGGCGCGCGGTTCTGAGCCGATCGTCACCCGCAGCGAACTGCCGGGCGACCGCGACGATAAACAGGCGCGCTATATCGAGGCCGCGGTCAACGGCGTGCTCATCGCATCGCTCTACGCGCCCAACGGCAACCCGCAGCCGGGGCCGAAATTCAAATACAAGCTCGCCTGGATGGATCGGCTCGCGGCGCATGCCGCCGAGCTATACGCTGCCGGCGTGCCGGTCGTGCTCGCCGGCGACTACAACGTCGTGCCGACCGATCGCGATATTTATCCGAAAAACTCCTACGCCAAGGATGCGCTGCTGCAGCCCGAAGCACGCGTCCGGTTTGCGCATCTGCTCGACCAGGGCTGGCGCGACGCTATCCGTTCGCTCAATCCCGACACGCCGATGTACACGTATTGGAGCTATTTGCGGAATCGCTGGCCGCGCGATGCCGGGCTGCGCCTTGATTATTTGTTGCTCAGCAAAGCAGGCAGCAAAGCGGTTGGTCGCGGCCGGCGTCGATCGCGCGGTTCGCGGCGAAGAAAACGCCAGCGATCACGCGCCGGCTTGGGTCGAATTGCGTGATGCCGCGCCGGCGGCGAGGTTCGTTCGCGCCCAGTGGTAAAACCTGTGTCGGCGGTCGCTAAACGGAGACATGCAAACGCCCGAAGCCGCCCGCAACACGCGCACGCCGGCCGCTGCTCGTCATCGACGGCGACTCCTTCGCGCATCGTGCCTATCATGCGCTGCCGAAGAACATCCGCAGAAAAGGCGACCGGCCCGCCGGCGCTATTCTCGGCTTCGCCAATCTGCTGCTGCGGCTCTACCGCGAGGAGCAGCCGCGCGCGGTGCTGGTCGGCTGGGATACGCTACGAGGAGCCCACCTATCGTCATGTAGCATTCGCTGCCTATCAGAGCGGCCGCGAATTTGACGACGACATCATCGAACAACTCGCCATTATCCCGAAATTCGTCGCGGCCTGCGGCTTCGCCAATGCCAAAAAAGCCGGCTACGAAGCCGACGATTTTCTCGCCGCCGCGTGCCGCGGCCGAAGAGCGTCGTGGCGGTACTGCGCTGGTCGCGAGCGGTGATCGCGACACCTTTCAGTTGGCGTCCGAGAGAACCACAATCCTTTATCCGATCCGCGGTGGCGGCGTGGAGCGCATCGGTCCGGCAGAAGTCCGCGAACGCTACGGCGTCGAGCCGGCGCAGGTGCCGGATTTTATTGCGCTGCGCGGCGACCCGTCGGACAAACTGCCCGGCGCTCCGGGTGTCGGCGCAAACGGCGCGGCGGCTTTGCTCCGCCAATACGGCAGCCTCGCCGCGATCCTGAAAGCCGGCCGCTTCGCCAAACAAGCCGAGGATCTGCGGCTCTATCGCTCGATCGCCACCATGAACCGCAAGGCGCCGCTGCCGCGCATTTCCGACCAAAAGCCGACGTGGAAAAAGGCGGCCGCGCTCGCGCGCACGTGGGAACTCAAGCAACTGGCGGGCCGGCTCGACGAACTGGCGCAAAGGCATCGATAAATCGGGCGTAGCGTGCCAGCCTTGGCGCGTAGGCAATCAGCCTGCGCCCCGTCATAATAGGACGATCCAAGGAGCTCCTGGGGAGAAACTTCATGGACGCCGCGCTTCGCCGCCAAACGCTGGCGGACTTGCTGCACCGAACCGCTAAGCGTTTTCCGAACAAGACCGCCATCATCTGCGGCGAAACGGTGTGGAGTTACGCAACGTTTGACGCGATGTGCGACCGCCTCGCCGCAGGACTTGTCCTCGGGGGGTCGTCAAGGGTACCCGCGTCGCGATCCTTGCCCGCAATTCCCACGCCTTCGCCGCGCTGCGGTTTGCGCTGGCGCGGCTCGGCGCCGTGCTGGTCCCGATCAACTTTATGCTCAAAGCAGAGGAGGCGGCTTTCATCTTGCGGCACGCCGGCGCGGAATTGCTCGCGACCGACTCCGGCCTCGCCGAGGTCGCGCGAGCCGCCGCCGCGCTCGATACCGGCGTGCGCGAATTCATCTGGCTGCCGTCGGAGGAAAAGACCGTGCCGACGCCCGGCATGATCGCCTTTGACGAACTCTGTGCCAACACGACCGAGCCGCCCCAGGTGGAGCTTGCGGGCAGCGATCTTGCGCAGATCGTCTACACCAGCGGCACTGAATCGCTGCCGAAAGGCGCCATGCTCACCCACGACGCGGTGATCTGGCAATACGTGAGCTGCGTGGCCGACGCCAGCATCTCCGCCGACGATCTGGCTTTGCACGCATTGCCACTTTACCATTGCGCGCAGCTCGATGCATTCCTCGGTCCTGCGATTTACGTCGGCAGCACCAACGTGATCACCGCAAAGCCGACGCCCGAAAACCTGCTGCCGCTGATCGAGCGTCACCACGTCACCTCGTTCTTCGCGCCTCCAACAGTGTGGATTTCGTTGTTGCGCTCGCCGCTGTTCGACAAGACCGACATATCGAGCCTGCAAAAAGGCTATTACGGCGCCTCGATCATGCCGGTAGAGGTGATGCGCGAAATGGCCCAGCGCATGCCGAAGGTGCGGCTGTGGAATCTGTACGGGCAGACCGAAATCGCCCCGCTGGCGACGATGCTCGGTCCCGAAGATCAGCTGCGAAAACCGGGCTCGTGTGGCCGGGCGGTGCTGAATGTCGAGACGCGCGTGGTCGACGACCGCATGCGCGACGTGGCTCCGGGCGTGGTCGGCGAAATCGTGCACCGTTCGCCGCATCTGATGCTCGGCTATTTTCACGACGATGAGCGTACCAAAGCCGCATTCGAGGGCGGCTGGTTTCATTCCGGCGATCTCGCCACCATCGATGAAGAGGGCTACATCACGGTGGTCGATCGCAAGAAGGACATGGTCAAGACCGGCGGTGAAAACGTGGCGAGCCGCGAGGTCGAGGAGATGATTTATCAGCTGCCGCAGGTGTCGGAGGTGGCGGTGGTCGGCGTGCCGCATCCGCGCTGGGTCGAGGCGGTGGTCGCGGTGATCGTCGTGAAGGCCGGGCAATCGCTTTCGCCGGAAGCGGTTTATGCACATTGCGCGCAGCATCTCGCTGGATTCAAGGTGCCGAAGAACATCGTGTTCGCCGATTCATTGCCAAAGAATCCGAGCGGCAAATTGCTCAAGCGCGAACTACGGCAGGCCCACGCGGGACTGTTTGCCTCGTAGGGCCGGTTGAAGCGAAGCGCACGGCGCGCTTCGCTTCGCCGTGGGCTTTACCTCAATGATGCTTCTTGGGCGGCGGAGGCTTCGGATGACCGCCGCCGCCAGGATGGCCGCCGCCCGGGTGACCGCCACCCGGGTGACCGCCGCCGGGATGCGGGTGGCCTCCGCTCGGGTGACCACCGCCACCGGGATGTCCGGCCGCCATGCGCCTCGCCGCCGTGACCGTGCGGATGGCTGCCGTGATGATGCCAGCCGTGCCAGCCCTCGCGGCCGCCAAAGCCGCGGCCGCGTATCCGCTCAAAGCCGATGATGTACCAGCCCGGACCGTTCCAGCCGTCGTCGAACCAGCCGTAGTTATTACCGTCGTAGGCGAACTCCTCAGGCGCCGCTTCGCCGGTATATTTGATCTGCAGCCGCGCCCAGCCGTCGGCGGCGGGAACGAACCGCCAGAGCTGGCAGGCGCCGTCGGCAAAGGTCGATAATTCGCTCAGCTTGACGTTGTCCGAGCATTGGTCGGCATCGAGGAACTTGCCGTTGCGCTTGATCTGGAGCCGTGACCAGCCGTCGGCAACCGGCACCAGCTTCCACAACTGGCAGGAGCCGTTGTCGAAGGTCGAGCCGGGATTCATGTTCAGCTCGTCGCTGCAATATTTGGCGTCGAGAAATTTGCCGTTGCGCTTGAGCTGCAGCCTCGACCAGCCGTCGGCGTCGGGCACGAGCTTCCACAATTGGCACGAGCCGTTGTCGTAGTCCGATCCGGGATTGAGATTGAGCGTGTCGCCGCAGAATTTGGCATCGAGATATTTGCCGCCGTCCTGCTGCGCCAAGGCAGGGAACGAGGGCAGCAGCAGACTTACGAGCCCAAGCAAGCTGTACGCGAGACAGCGAGCCGAAGTCATACGGCGATCTGACATTTGATGTTTTCCCCGCGCTGGCACTTCTCATGCCAGTATGAACGCGGCCGCACGCCGCGACGCCAGCACGCGCGGCTTGCGGGGCAGATGGGCAAGGTAGCCGCGCCGGCTGGGCAATCCAAAAGACCGGGGGGAGGGACGCCGATCACCTCCCCCCGCAGCACCGACCTCAATGAGCTCCTCGAAGCCGACGCCGATTGCCGCAAGTTCAATGACGATTGAACTTAAGCCGCGGCGCTGACCTGGCCGCTGGTCGGCACTGAGGCCACCGTCTTCAGGATCCGCGAAGCGATCTGGTACGGGTCGCCTTGCGAGTTCGGCCGGCGGTCTTCCAGATAGCCCTTGTAGCCGTTATTGACGAAGCTGTGCGGCACCCGGATCGAGGCGCCGCGGTCGGCGACGCCATAGGTGAAATCGCCGATCGCCGCGGTCTCGTGCTTGCCGGTCAGCCGCATGTGGTTGTCCGGGACCATAGACCGCAATGTGCTCCTCGCGGTGGTCTGCGAACGCCTTCATCAGCGCTTCGAAATAGTCCTTGCCGCCGGTTTCGCGCAGGAACGTGGTCGAGAAATTGCAGTGCATGCCGGAGCCGTTCCAGTCGGTATCGCCGAGCGGCTTGCAGTGGAATTCGATATCGACGCCGTATGTGCTCGGTGAGCCGCAACATCAGATAGCGGGCCATCCACATTTCGTCGGCGGCTTTCTTGGAGCCCTTGCCGAAAATCTGGAATTCCCACTGGCCCTTCGCGACTTCGGCGTTGATGCCTTCGTGGTTGATGCCGGCGGCGAGGCAAAGATCGAGATGCTCGTCCACCATCTTGCGGGCGATATCGCCGACATTCTTGTAGCCGACGCCGGTGTAGTACGGGCCTTGCGGCGCCGGATAGCCGCTTGACGGAAAGCCGAGCGGGCGGCCGTCCTTGTAGAAGAAGTATTCCTGCTCGAAGCCAAACCAGGCGCCGGGATCGTCGAGAATGGTGGCGCGCATGTTCGACGGATGCGGCGTCTTGCCATCCGGCATCATCACTTCGCACATCACCAGCACGCCGTTTAAGCGCGCGGCGTCTGGATAGAGCGCGACGGGCTTGAGCACGCAATCCGAACTGTGCCCTTCCGCCTGCATGGTCGATGAGCCGTCGAAGCCCCAGAGCGGCAGCTGTTCGAGGGCAGGAAATGCGTCGAACTCTTTGATCTGGGTCTTGCCGCGCAGATTTGGCGTCGGTTTGTAGCCGTCAAGCCATATGTACTCGAGTTTATATTTGGTCATGGATCTCTCTTTGGCGTCTGTCTTTGAGAAGGTTCGTAAGACGTGAGGCGAGCACAGCCGCCAACGGCGTCCGGCGACCGGCTCCCGCGGAATTTTTAAGCATTTAGTGTGCCAGTCGATTCGCATGACCGTTGGTGAGGCAGTCACAACGGCAGTGCAGCAAATTCACCGCGACGCCAATGCGACGCCAATGAGCAAATACGAAAATGCACATATTGTAGCCATGTGCTGATTTTCTGTGAGGCATGCCGAACAAATCGCGAGCAAAGCATTATATTGAAGGACAAGAGACTCAGTTGAACATGCGCGCTTGGAGTTGCGCGCGCGGCGAAGGAGCCGAACCATGACAACGAATTTCACCGATGCGGCGCAAGCCTCGCGATCGGCGACAATCTACACCTTCCCGCTACGCGGCCGCTTTGCGGCTACGAACCAACGTGAAGCATTTGAGCCCGCGGCCACTGCTCACGTACAGCCCGGCGTGAAGATCGCGTCCGCAAGCGGCTGGTATCACGACGAGGCGATCCAGGCGGAGCAGCGGCGAAGGACTTGATCTTTTTGCTGCTCCGGCCGGTCACTTCGGGCCGGACCCGTCGGCTCCACGCAATGACGGCTGCGCGTCACACGTCGAAAGAATCGTCCGATGAGCTCCCATCGTCATCGGCAAAATCGTTGTCATCGTCGTCCGCGTCTTGGTCATCGTCCGCATCCGCATCGTACGAATCATCGGCCGTTGCGGTTTGATCGTCGGCGTTCTGGATCGGGTCTTGGGCGTGATCGCCGATATGGTTGATGCCGGCATCGCGCGCGAGCTGGCTGTCGGCGGCGCCGCCACTCCACGGCGACGCGCGGTCGCCGGCGAGATCTCCGAACGCATTCGGCTGGGCGCCGAAGTGGTGGCCGAACATCGAGCGGATGCTGTCGAGTAGCAGCGCGCCGCCGATCACGCCCGCGGCGGTCGAGGCCGCAGAGCCGAGAAACGATCCGCCGGAGCCGAACCCCGGACCCCCGGCATAGCCGGGAGGCGGCGGTGGATAGCCGGGCTGTGATTGGTAGCCTTGCGATTGATAGCCTGGCGGCGGGTAGCCGGGCGGCGGCGGAGCGCTTTGCCCGCGTACGCTCGGCACCGAGCCGCGCGGCTCGTGGGGTGCAAATGCTGAGCGCATGCTGTCGAGGAAACCACCTTGCCGCGGTTCGGGTGGTCTCGGCACCGTCGACCTGGGCCTGCAATTCCTCAATGCGCGCATTGGCGCGTTTGAGCGCTTCGTCCTGGAGCAGTGCCGTCTGCACCAGAGCGTAGCTGGCGTGCGGCGCCCGCCTTGTGCCGTCCGCGATCAGGCGCTCGGCATCGGGGTCCCGCGGCACGGTTTCGAGTTTGGCTAAACGATCGAACAGCTCGTCGACGAGTTGGCTTTCCTGGGGGGTCATTGCGTCTCTCCTTGAGTGCGCAAACCGCCGCTTATGTGGGGTGCGCCCGGGCGCGCGGGAGGGCCGGTCAACGCCGGGGGAAAAGGAAAAATCGACAAAACCCCGCGAGCGCCGCCGCGGTTCGGTCACAAATGCAAGCCTAGGCGGCGGACGTTGGTTCGGTCCAAGGCAATGCCATCACGGCATCGACTCGGCCCAGAGCTTATGGTCGCTGCCGAGAACCATGACATGCGCGGGGTCGTCGGCGTGGAACGCCGCCTTGCCGGCAGTGACCAGCACATCGCGATCCACCAGCGCGGCCTCCTGGGCGCGTCCGCCGATTTCCCGCCACAGCCGTCCGTCTTTGCCGAGCACAAACACCATCTGCGGGTCCATCGCCTGGAACGCTGCCACTCCTTGGTCGACCTGCTCGGGTTTGCCGTTGCCGCTCTTGCGCCACAACACCCCGTCGGCGGCCTGCACATAGACAGTGTCGCCGGCCGGAAAGTATTGGAAGGCGACGATGTCTTTGGCGACAATCGTGCGCGAGGCCGCGTTGCCGGTTTCACGCCAGAGCTGGCCGTCGGCGCCGAGCACAAACACCAGGTTCATGTCGATCGCCTGAAAGTCCTTCACGGTATGGTCGACTTCGGTGCGCTTGCTGGCATCGCCGATCTCGCGCCACAGCGTGTGGTCGGTACCGAGCACATAGACCACGGCCGCATTGATCGGCTGGAAGGCGGCGACGCTCTGGTCGATCCGGGTCCGTTCGCCGCCGTCCAGCGTGACGCGCCACAGCGCGCCGTCGGTGCCCCGGATGAACAAGTGGCGATCGGTGAGCAGGAAATCGGCGACTTTTTCGTCGACCAGGCGGGCGTCCTTGCCGTCCATCGTCGCGCGCCAAAGCTTGGCGGCGCCGTTAATCACGTAGACCAATTTGCCGTCGACGACCTGAAAACGCTCGATCCCGTCAGCGACGTGGAAACGGCTGTCGCGTCCGAAACTATCGGGCGGCGGCTGGTCGCGACCCGGCAATGTTGTTGTCGCGGCGGATTTCATTGAGCGGATCTTTGGTGGTGAGACAGCGGCGGAATTTTGCGATCCCGCCGGGATCGGTGAGATCGCCGCTCAATTGCGCGCACAGCAGCCGCAACTGCTTCATGCGGGCATCGTCGTCTGCCGACGCAAGCCCCGCGGTCATCGAAAAGAACGAGGCCAGCCGACAGCAATGCCAGCGTCGCGCGGGCAGGCCGAACATGGGGCGCATTGCGGTCAACCTCTGCCTGTTTTCAAGGACGTGTGCTCCGTCCGGCGGTCAAGAACGCAATTGTTGGAAGTATAGATTACTTCGATGTGTCGCGGCAGCCGGCAATTTGGTTCAAAGTCCCATCCGTTCAACGGATCATGGCGTCGTAGTCGGCATGGGAGCCGATCCAAAACCAAACGAGGTCATTCTCAACCTCGACCGCCAACGCCCGATACCGCAGGCCGACCCGCACTGACCAGAACCGGCCAACTTTCTTGAATTGCAATGACGGGTGCTGCGGGTTTTCCTTAAGCAGCGCGTAGTTCTTGTCGGCGAGGGCGCGAACCTGCTCGGGAAGCCTGCCATAAGCGTCCCAGAACGCCCGGCTCGCGAAGTGCCTCATAATTCGCGAGCGCGGCCTTTGCGGAAATCGTCGATCGCGTGATCCGCCAGCCGGTCGAGCTTTCCGGCTGCCGCGTCACGCTCGATCTTCTCATCGAAGCGTGCGGAGTCGAACCGCTCGAACCAGGCGCGAAATTCTGCGAGCTGTTCAGGCGGCAGCTTGGCGACGGCCTTCTCGATATCGTCGACGGTCATATTCGAAGTATACCAAAACAAAGCCCGATCGTCATGGCCGGGCTTGTCCCGGCCATCCACGTCTTACGTCTCTGGCCGCAAGAAAAGACGTGGATGCCCGGCGACAAGCGCCGGGCAGGACGGGTTACGCTGCGGCCATCCGCCGGCGCAGATAAGGTACTGCGAACAAAGCTGCGACCGGCAGGTGCAGAAGAATGCCGCTCAGCGCAATCCAGCCGACATCGGTACCCGACAGCATGCCACGGCTGACTTCGAGCCACAGCGTGGCGATGGTGAACGGCAAGAACAGCACGATCGCGGTTACAAGCCCCGGATTGTAAATCCGCAGCCGGATCGTCGTCACCACGTGGATAATGCCGTTGATCAGGGTCAGCCCGATCCAGGCGAGGCCGACGAAGCGCAGCGCGCCCGGAAACGCGATGGCAAGGCCGACCGGCAGCCAGACGTAGGCGATATTGACCAGCGCAACGCCGCCGATATCGACCGGCCAGTCATCGTTACTGCTCCTGAACACATGGGCATCGGTGAACTGGCGGAAGCCGCCCGGCCACAGGTGCTCCTCGATCTGGTGCACGAAATAAATCACCAGCAACGCCGCGAACAACGCCCGCTCGCTTAACGGATCGTCCCGGAACACGGCGATCCAGACAACAAGACCAATGGCGGCGAGGAACGGCAGGGCCTTCTGCCAATCGGCGGCAATGCGGGACAGCATGGGCATGATCCTTAAGCGTCATCCTCATCGTAATGACATAGCCGTTACACCATCCTGATTAATATTTGCTTGGCCTAATACGCTCATTTGTAGGGTTGGCGCGCACAACGCGGCAGGAGAGCGCGCGAGTCGCCATGGCCGGACTTGATCCGGCAATCCATGCGTGGCGTCGAAGGGTCAGAATGGACTGCCGGGTCAAATCCTACAAACCGGTGGTGACGGCAGGTTGGCTTACGGCGTCAGCATCGCCGCCGACGGCAGTTTTTTCACTTGCAGCATGCTGTCGGTGATGATTTTTGTCATCTCGATCACCGATTGGCTGAGCGCCGCATAGTCGACGATGTCGCGTTCCAGACGCTGACTGTCGGCCGCAAGCTTTTCGCGCAGCAGCCGCAATTCACTGATGAGGATATCGATTTCACTGGTCGAGTTTGCCGACACCCGGCGCAACAAATCGCCGAGATTGCGGGTCAGCGGCTTCGCTTTCGCCATCGGCCTGGCGAACAGCGTTGCTGTCGCGCCGCACCAGCTCGTGAATTTTTCCCTCAAGCTCGGCTTCGGCCGATCTCTCGCCGCCGACGGAGCCGCGCTGCCTGACCATGCTCATGACGCCATCCCCCTTTATTTTTCGCTGCGCCCGTTGCCAGGCGACAATCCGACGCCGAATGACCGCGAGGCAGTGTGGCTGACAATGTGACGGCTTCGGGGCTGGCTGATGGCGCACTTGAGCCTGCTGGGGATTACTGTGCTGCTCGCGCTTGCGTTTCCGTCATTGCTGATCGCGCCGCGGCTTCGATATCGTGAAAGAGCCGTCGCTTTTCTCGGTGACTTCCATGCCCTTGTTGCGCAGCCAGGCGATATATTCCTCGCGATTTATCGGGCGGATCGGATCCTCGGCCGGCGCATCGTGGATCGCGGCGGCTTCGGGCAGCAGCGATCGCGCGAGGTAACCGTTGAGCTCGTGCCAGCCGTTGCGCTCCTCGTAGCTCGACTTGATGTAGGGAGCGGCGCCATCGCCGCCCTTGAACTTGGTCTCGAGATAGCGCCGCTCGCTTTCGTGAAGCTCGCGCGCCGAGCCGTCGGCGTTGACATAGACGTATAGGTAAGGGTCGGTGTTCGGCATGGCGCGTGCTGCTGCGAGTATTTTATCACCTGGATGCCCGGCGCGAGGGGCACGGCGACGAAAAGTTTGGTAGTCACGGGCATCGAAAGAAATCTCATGGATTATGCGGGCCGTCCATTGGAGCGCAGGTTGATCGCGAAAACTGAAAGGATGTCGGAACATGACCGACGCACGCGTTCGTCATCGAACCGCAAGACATCCCTCCAGAACTCGACCGCTGGAACTGGGGCGCGTTCCTGCTCAACTGGATCTGGGGCGTCGGCAACAACACCTACATCGCGCTGCTGATGTTCGTTCCGTTGGTCGGTTTCGTCATGCCATTCGTGCTCGGCGCCAAGGGCAGCCGCTGGGCCTGGCGCAATGGGCGCTGGGACAGCGTCGAGCATTTCAAGCGCGTCCAGCGCCTATGGGCGATCTGGGGCACGGTCATCCTGATCGGCTCTTGCTGCTGTTCGGCGGATTATTCGGCGGCATTTTCTACGGTTTCAGACATTCGGCCGCCTACGAGCTCGGCGCCGAGAAACTTCGCGCGAGTTCGGTGGCGGCCGATGTTCTCGGCACCCCGATCACCACCGGCTTTCCGTTCGGCAACATCAACGTCAACGGCGCGTCCGGCAACGCCGTCCTCAACTTTTCGGCGACCGGCCCGAAAGGCTCCGGCCGGGTTTTCCTGGAGGCGGTCAAGAGGGGCGGTGTGTGGTCGATCAGGAAAATGATGCTCAAGCCCGATGGGAGCAATCACGGGATTGATATCGTCGGCGGCGCGAGTGGCGGGACGATTTGACGAAAGTCAGCGCGGCCGGCGGCTGTCCCTCTCGGCCGGGCAGGGGTAGGGCGGGTTAGGCGAAGCCGTAACCCGCCGATTTAAGTTATTGGAAAATCGCAGAAAGGCGGATTACGCTCCGCGCTACGCTTGCCGGGGAACACCTAAACGCTAGGGAGTTTATGAGCAACAACGAGTGTTATGTTCTCATGCTCACTAATCTCAAAAGGGAAGTTATCGCGAACGAAGAGTGGCGAATTGATAGTCACTTCTATGCGACGAAGCGGCGAGCCGCTCTCTTGATTTGAACGGTTTGAAAATCGAAATACCGGTGTAGTTAAACTGAAGTTGTTCGCGGCACGTGCGTTTAACTCATCATCCGGCATTCCCGGACGGACAACCTGGAAGGCAGCACCAAGGAGACTTCCTAGCTGCTCCCGAAGAAGCTCATTCTCATCTATCTTCCTAAGCGGTGCAGCGATATCGATCGCGCGTATCACGTCGCTATATCCCTTGCGAATGTCTGCTTCGCTACGGGCGGGAAGATTCTCCATCTCGGCGGCTGCCGCCTCCGGTTTTCCAAGAGTCGTGGTTGTCGGTTGATCGAAATAATAATCCTCGATCGTGCCACGTCGCAGAATCACGCATCCAGCGGCGGCAAGTACGTCAATCAACGCTTCATAACGTTTTCGGAGCGCTAATATTTCTCCATTACGAACGTTTCTGAGCTCTTGTTCCGGAGTCAGGAGAGCCGCGAGAGTTGCCCTTCGCTTTGCTTTGAGTTCGTCGTCTGAGGTGCTGCCGCGAACCCTCCAGTACCGATGGTTGAATGTTACGGCGGACAATGTTCCAAACGTTTCGTCGAGCAACGTGTTGAATTTCTCCCGAATGCCACGATCAATTTCTATAACGCTATCCATCCCGCAAGCATTGGCCGCAAGTTGAGCGGCGTCGCGAAATACGTTCACGAGTTGATTGTCGTCTGCCAAACCATCGAGATCTGACAAAACAAAGACATTCTTCCCCATGAGTCGAAATAGTTTGACAGTTTCGCTGAACTGGCCTTTTCCGGTGACCGGCACAACTTGTGTATTGCTCGCAAGGAGAGGATGTTCCAGTGCCAGCGCCAGTCCGCTGACGACGATCTCATCGCTTGGTCCCTCCACGAGCAATACATTGCGTGCAAAAAACGCCAGCTTGTGATTTTCGCTCAATCTAGCGATGAGCGCGCCGAGTTTTGCGTTCCTAAGCTCGCCCGCTTCGGGCGCGACATGGGTCGGAGGAGTTTTTTGATCGGTAAAAAAAATCAGTCTTGGAAGATCCAAGAGTTGACGTAGCGGCAACATCGTCGGCGAGTGTGTGGCGAATACGATCAATTTTTTTGCACGTTTGACCGGGTCGCCTGCAAACGATTCCATTTCGTGTAACAAAAAAGTCTGTAATTGGGGGTGCAACGAAATTTCTGGCTCGTCAATTAGAAGTGCACCGATGTCATCATCATATATCGCTGTAAGCAACGAAATAAGTTCGATTACGCCGCTTGCCTCGACATTTGCGTAATAGCCTTTTCCACCCGTAGTGGGTGAGAACCCGACCTGAAGTCCATGCTGGGTCCAGTCAAGTCTAAGCCTCCGTTGATAAAGTGCCTGAAGTCTTGCTTCGACCTTCAACAACAGGTCGGTTCGGTCCTTCAGCCGCAAAAACATGCCGGGAGCACCCTCAATGGTCCACCATTGCGGTTCCCATCCTTGTTGCCCGACTGCTGCGGGAGCCGTGTTTATGTGAACTCGGTCCGCCAAAGCCCGTGATAGATCGGTACATTTCTAGCGTACTACTTCGACCTGACGAAAGGTAGAGTACCTTTCGGTCCAATGGTGGCCCTTCTTTCGTTCTAAGGTGATCGCGCAACCACCTAAGTGCTTCAGATTTTCCTGCGGCGTTTGGGCCGACGAAAATGCAAATTCCTTCATTCAAAGTTAGCGTAATCGTCTGCCCACCAAAAAAGATTGGTCTTCCAGATAGAGATATCGTTCGCGGGAGAAAGTCAGTCATCATTTGAAGTCTCTGCGGGAGTAGTCATCACTCCGCCGCCTCAACGCGCCTCCTCGGCTTACCGCGGCCGGAGGCGCGCGCCAGCACCGGCTTTAGGAACGCGCCGATGTAGCTTCGCTACCCGCGCACCACGTCTTCGGGTGCCTAACAATTTCATCGCGGTCTTCCGGGTCGAGATCTACGTTTGTGTTTGTGCCTACTGATTTATACCACGCGCACAAACGTAAACTCTGCCTGCGGGAGCGTGACCTGTGGCCGCCATTCCTATGCGCACAGTTTCGTTCTTATAGGTGCACCACGTTGACTTATTTTTGCACCTGTCGAAATCTGTCGCCTGCTGGCCACCCCTCATTTCGATTTTGCCAGCAGATTGCTATCTGCCCAATTCTCTGATCGTCGCAACGATCGGGCTCTGGAACGACGGTGTCACTGCAATCCGCGTCTTGTCCACCCCAGTCGGCAAGTGTAGCAACGTTTGTCCAAAATACGGCTGGGCGATATATCGAAACTACAATCAATACCGTTGCCAGACCTGCCAGAATTACTAAGCCAATAATCAGCGCGATAGGCACCCTCGCTTTGCTTATGTTGCCGGCCAGACTGACGATTGCGACAATCGCCAAAATAATAAGACCCAAGATGCCGAAAGGCTTGAGCGCAACCAACATTTCGGGTGAGAACAGCGACATTGCTGGTTAAATACGGCGCCTACTGGAGGAGGTAAAAGTATATTACACAACTCACCGGAAAAAGTGAGCCAGTGTGCGAGTAAAGTTATTCACTCCGCCGCCTCGACGCGCTTCCTCGGCTTGCCGCGGCCGGAGCCGCGGGCCAGTACCGGCTTGAGGAACGCGCCGGTGTAGCTCCGCTTCTCGCGCACCACGTCTTCCGGCGTGCCGGAGGCGACGATTTCGCCGCCGCCGTCGCCGCCTTCGGGGCCGAGGTCGATGATCCAGTCGGCGGTCTTGATGACTTCCAGATTGTGCTCGATCACCACGACGGTGTTGCCGCTCTCGACCAGCTCGTGCAGCACTTCCAGAAGCTTGGCGACGTCGTGGAAGTGCAGGCCCGTGGTAGGCTCGTCCAAAATGTAGAGCGTGCGGCCGGTGGCGCGCTTGGATAATTCCTTGGCGAGTTTTACGCGTTGCGCTTCGCCGCCGGACAGCGTCGTCGCCTGCTGGCCGACATGGATGTAGTCGAGACCGACGCGGCGCAGAAGCGTCAGCACGTCGCGCACCCGCGGCACCACCTTGAAGAATTCCAGCGCCTCCTCGACGGTCATGTCGAGCACGTCGGCGATGGATTTGCCCTTGAACAGCACCTCGAGCGTCTCGCGGTTGTAGCGCTTGCCCTTGCAGACGTCGCAGGTGACGTAGACGTCGGGCAGAAAGTGCATCTCGATCTTGATCACGCCGTCGCCCTGGCAGGCCTCGCAGCGCCCGCCCTTGACGTTGAACGAGAACCGGCCGGGCTCGTAGCCGCGCGCCTTTGACTCGGGCAAGCCGGCAAACCACTCACGAATGGGCGTGAACGCGCCAGTATAGGTGGCGGGATTGGAGCGCGGCGTCCGGCCGATCGGCGACTGGTCGATGTCGATGATCTTGTCGAGGTGCTCGATGCCTTCGATGCGGTCGAAGCGGGCAGGGGCTTCGCTGGCGCCGTTCAATCGCCGCGCCAAAGCTTTGTAGAGCGTGTCGATCGAGCAGCGTCGACTTGCCGCCGCCGGACACGCCGGTGACGCGGTGAACAGGCCGAGCGGAATTTCGGCGGTGACGTTTTTCAGATTGTGGCCGCGGGCGCCAACGACTTTCAGGACGCGGTTTGGATTTTTCGGCCGGCGCTCGGGGATTGGAATTTCGCGCACGCCGTTGAGATACTGGCCGGTCAGCGAGTCCGGGTTGGCCATGATGTCGGCGGGCTTGCCTTCGGCGACGATGCGGCCGCCATGCACGCCGGCGCCGGGGCCGACGTCGACCACGTAATCGGCGGCGAGGATGGCGTCCTCGTCGTGCTCGACCACGATCACGGTGTTGCCGAGGTCGCGCAGCCGCTTCAGCGTTTCGAGGAGCCGCGCATTGTCGCGCTGGTGCAGCCCGATCGAGGGCTCGTCGAGCACGTAGAGCACGCCGGTCAGCCCGGAGCCGATCTGCGAGGCGAGGCGAATGCGCTGGCTCTCGCCGCCGGACAGCGTGCCGGAGGCGCGGGCCAGCGTCAGGTAATCGAGCCCGACATCGACCAGAAATTTCAGCCGCGCGCGGATTTCTTTCAGAATACGCCCGGCGATTTCGTTCTGCTTGGCGGTGAGCTTGTCTGGTAGGTCAGCGAACCACTGAGCTGCGCCTCTGACCGACATATCGGAGACTTCGCCGATGTGCCGCCCGGCGATTTTCACGCACAAGGCTTCGGGCTTGAGGCGGTAGCCGTTGCAGGCCTCGCACGGCACGTCGGTGAAATAGCGGGCGATCTCCTCGCGCGCCCAGTCGCTGTCGGTTTCCTTGAAGCGCCGCTCCAGATTGGTGACGACGCCTTCGAACGGCCGCTTGGTGTCGTAGGCGCGCATGCCGTCGTCGTAGGAGAAGCGGATTTCGGTGTCGCCGGAGCCGTAGAGGATGGCGTCCTGGGTCTTCTTCGGCAGGTCCTTCCATTTGGTGTCGAGGGTGAACTTGTAGTGCTTGCCGAGCGCGGACAGCGTCTGGACGTAATACGGCGAGGACGATTTCGCCCACGGCGCGATCGCGCCCTTGCGCAACGTGCGCTCCTTGTCGGGAATGACCAGGTCGGCGTCGATGTGCTGCTCGACGCCGAGCCCGCCGCATTTCGGGCAGGCGCCGAACGGATTGTTGAACGAGAACAGCCGCGGCTCGATCTCCGGAATGGTGAAGCCGGACACCGGGCAGGCGAATTTTTCCGAGAACACCAGGCGTTCGGGTCCGCTCTTGTCGTGGATTTTTGCCACCGCCTTCTTGCCGTCATGGCCGGGCTTGTCCCGGCCATCTGCGTTTAGAAGAAGTCCTCTACCTGCCAGATCGGGATCACCGGAACTCGCCGCTTCGCGGCGGCCCGGCGATGACGAAGGCGATCATCTGCCAGCTCGGCGACCGCGAGCCCGTCGGCGAGCTTGAGCGCCTGTTCGAGCGAGTCCGCGAGCCGCGTGGCGATATCCGGCCGCACCACCAGGCGGTCGACCACCACGTCGATGTCGTGGGTGAATTTCTTGTCGAGCGCCGGCACCTCGGCGATTTCGTAGAACGCGCCGTCGACTTTGACGCGCTGGAAGCCCTTCTTCATGAACTCGGCGAGTTCCTTGCGGTACTCGCCTTTGCGGCCGCGCACCACCGGCGCCAGCAGGTAAAGCCGCGTGCCTTCCGGCAGCGCCATGACGCGGTCGACCATCTGCGAGACGGTCTGGCTCTCGATCGGCAGCCCGGTCGCCGGCGAATACGGCACGCCGACCCGCGCCCACAAAAGCCGCATGTAGTCGTGGATTTCGGTGACGGTGCCGACGGTCGAGCGCGGATTGCGCGAGGTGGTCTTCTGCTCGATGGAAATGGCCGGCGACAGGCCGTCGATCTGGTCGACGTCCGGCTTCTGCATCATTTCCAGGAATTGCCGCGCGTAAGCGGACAGGCTCTCGACGTAGCGGCGCTGGCCTTCGGCATAGATGGTGTCGAAGGCGAGCGAGGATTTGCCCGAGCCGGAAAGGCCGGTGAACACCACGAGCTGGTCGCGCGGGATCTCGAGGTCGACGTTTTTGAGGTTGTGCTCGCGCGCGCCGCGGATCGAGATCACGCGCTGGTCCCGCAAGCGACTGTTTTGGCCGCCGGAGTTCCGATCCGAGCTGTCGAACAGGTCGTTCATTCATTCATCCGCTCGTCCCCGCGCGAGCGGGGACCCAGACGTTGGGTAGAGCTGTCCTGAAGCAATCTGGATTCCCGCTTGCGCGGGAATGAGCGGCGCGACCCCGCCAATCGCCATCAAGACTTCTTGTCGAACATAGTGAGAACGCCGCCGGTTTGCCAGACGGGGTTGGCGGCTAATCCCGCTAATCCCCTGAAAACCACGGCGATGATCTCATGGATCGAGCCGCAGCAGCCGCCACTGCTCCACATCGCCCAACGGCGTCACGATGCGGAGCTTGCTCGGCCGCTGGGCCAGCAAGGTCTCCGCATCGGCGGTGGTCATGATTATCCAGGCGGGGCCATGGATCGTGTCAAGCTCCTGGAACGCTCGATTTTGAATCGGCAGCGGCAGATAGGGCAGGAGGTTGAGCGCGACATCGCCGGACCAGTAGATCGGTCCGGGCGCGGCTCGCACCAGCGCGGTGACGCGCGCGCCCTCGACCTGAGCCTGGCGGAATTGCTGCGGCAATAGCGGCGACGCGGCCGAGTACGCCAGGGCATAGAGCAGCAGCCCCACCGTCAGCACCAGAATGGGTGCTACCAATTGCGGCCGCCGTACGCTGAGCTGGTCGTAGCCGAGGCCGCCGAACACGCACAGCGGCAAGACCATCGGCAAGTAATAGCGCGGCGTCGAGCCCGCCGGCCAAAACAGGATCAGGATCGCAGCAACAAAAGCGTAACAGGCGAGCGCCGCCATGAATTGCGGGCGGACAAAGCGTTTCTCACGAAACCCGTAGGCAATCAGAAACGCCGCGGCGAGCAGCGCGGCCGGCAGCGTATCGGCAATGACGCGGAGGCTGGCACCGAGTGGACCGGAAAAGGTCTCGCGCGGTTGCGAAAGCCGCATGAAGGCGCCCCAGGTCGCCTCGTCGCCGGGTGCGTAGGTCAGCGCATACCAAATCGCCAGCGGCACGGCGCAGATCAAACCGGCCACTATCAGTCCCGGAATTTGCCGCCAGGCGTGGGTGCCGACGATGAAGAGGCCGACGCCAAGCGCGAAATAGGCGATCGGCTGCGGCCCTTTCAGCAAAGCGGCGAGTGCCAACACCACGCCGATCGCCAGCCAGCGGGTCAGGCTGATCGAGTCCTTGGCGTAGCCGCTCCACCACAACACGAAGGCGAAGAACAACAGCACCGCGAGCGGCAAATCCGCGGTGATCATCACGTATGAGCGCATCACCAGCGGGCAGGCGAGGAACAGCGCGACGCCGAGCAGCGCCGCCGGCACGCTGGCGGCGACCTTTCGTAACAGCCAATAGATCAGCAGGCAGCCGAACAGCAGAAACAGTACGCTCGGCAACCGTGCCGTGATCTGGTTGACGTCGCCGAACGGTGCGCTGATCGCGGCAATGATCCACGACTGCAGCGTCGGGCGTTCGACAAAGCGAACGTTGTACATGTGCGGGGTCAGCCAGTCGCCGGTCTCCAGCGCGGTTCGTGCGATCGAGACGGCAAGGCCTTCATGAGCAGTATAGCCGCGAAAAAAAACCAGCGGCACCGCCAGCACCGCCCAGGCGACGATGATGACCCCAACCGGGTTCCAGCGCGTGGCCGCCGCATTCCATGACGCCACGATCCGCGCCGGAAGCGCAGATGTATGCAGCGTGGCCGCGAGCGAGGTCATGGTTTCGTGCGATACCGGCGTAACGGAGCCCCCGCCGACGACTATCGGCAAACGAAAGCCCCGGGTAAAGACCCCGGGGCTCAGTATGCTTAGCCAGGGTTTGCCGTCGGCTTTAGAGATTGAACTTGAAGTTCACGCCGGCACGAACGAGGCTGTCGTTGACCGTGGTTTTCTCCGAGAGCGTTCCGCCTCCGGCCGCGCCGTTGATGGTGCTGTTCAGCGTCACGTTGGTGCGGACGAAGAGATATTCGGCCTTGGCGGTCCAGTTCGGAGCCAACGCCACTTCGACGCCGCCGCCCGCGGTCCAGCCCACATTGGTGGACGACGGGCTCCAGAGCGTGGTGGTTCCGGTCGCGGTCGTCACACTCCCGCTGTCGCTGGCGTTGGTGAAGGCGACGCCGCCGGTCCCGAACACCAGGATCCGATCAAACGCGTAACCGAGTTTGCCCCTCGCGGTGGCGATCCAGGGTAGCTTTGAGCTGTCGTTTAGGGTGCAGCCGGCGCCGCAGCCGACGCTGCTGGAGCGGCTTTGGCCTGACCAGTCCCAATCGCCTTCGATGCCGGCAACGATTGCTGCCCACTGATAATTGAAGCCGACCGTGCCGCCGGCGAGACCGCCGCTGAAGTTGTTGCCCGAGAGCGTATAAGTCCCGGTAGGCACCAACGCGTTGCCAGCGACGCCCACAGTCGAGTTGGCGGTGCTGCCGAAGCCGTAGCCGCCGTTGATACCGACGTAGATGCCGCCCCAGTTGTAGAACGGCACCGGCGCGGGAACGTAGGCTGCGGGGGCGCGTGGCGGCGGTGCCATCGGCGGAGGAAGATCGGCGGCCAGCGCTTGCCCTGCGGCCCCGAATGCCACAGCGCCGACAATCAAGAAACGCTTCATACGACACTCCTTATCCGTCGCTGCGGCGCCCCATGCCTCCGACCGCCAGCGACTGACCAGCTCCACTCCCCAGGCGTCGTAACTAGGCAATTCCGCTTGATAAAGATGTAACGGAAGAGGGCATTGAGCGAACAGAACTCGCCAATGAAACGTATGGATCGGATTAAGCCCGGCCGATTGACCAGGGCTTTGTTTTTGAGCTTCCACGCAAACTCCGGTTAACGCTCACCGGTTCCGTTGCCGCGCGTCCGGCCTCTGTTGGCCCGATAGACTTCGAAGGTTGGTTATTGGCCGGTTACAGCTTTGGCGCTGTGTCGGCCTGCAGAATTGATGAGCCAAGGGGACCTAACAGGCAGGGCTCGGGCCCAGGCACTCAAGCGCGAGAAGATTGCGATAAATGGCTCAAAACTTCGCGAATTGTGCTGCCGGGCACTTGAAACCGGACGGAGAACAAATTAAGAACATCATGACAACGTCACACTAGGCGCTGTTTGTGTGGATAACGCTGATCGCGCCTCGATCGTCCTTGCCGGGGGCAGGCCCCGCACTAGGGTGAGGCGGGCGGGCAGCGAACAAAGCGTGCAGCTTGAAGCGAGGCAGATTATGGCCGGAAGCGTCAACAAGGTGATCCTGATCGGTAATTTGGGCGCCGATCCTGAAATCCGCCGCACCCAGGACGGGCGTCCGATAGCCAATTTGCGCGTGGCGACGTCGGATTCGTGGCGCGACAAGGCCACCGGCGAACGCAAGGAAAAGACCGAGTGGCACCGGGTCGTGATCTTCAACGAAAACCTGTGCCGGATCGCCGAGCAATATCTCAAGAAAGGCTCGAAGGTTTACATCGAAGGGCAGTTGCAAACGCGGAAATGGCAGGACCAATCCGGCCAGGATCGTTACTCGACTGAAGTCGTGCTGCAAGGCTTCCGCGGCGAACTCACGTTGCTCGATCGTGCCGGCGGCGCCGGCAGCGGTGGCGGTGATTTCGGGTCCGAAGAGGCCGGCGGCGATTTCGGTTCGCCCGGACCTTCGCGCAAGGTCGCAGCCGCAGCCGGCGCGGGTCCGAGAGGCTCCCGCGGCGACATGGATGACGAGATTCCGTTTTAAGCCCGTTGTCGGGGATCACCCGGCTACGCAGTGTAGCGCGTGACCACAATTAAATCCGCCACGGGAGGCTGAACAATGTGCGTCGCATGTCGCGAATTTGCACCGGACCGCCGTAAGTTTCTCACGCTGTCGGCAGCGGCAATCGCTGCCACCAGCTTGTTCGGGGCGCGCCTTGCCTTTGCGGCCGGTGCCACAACAAGCGTGACCGCCGACGAAGCGATGACCAAACTAAAGGCCGGTAACGAGAAGTTCGTCAGCGCGCCGCAGGTTTGCGCGGCCGATCTCGCGGCACAGCGCGGTCAAGTTGCGAAGGGGCAAACGCCGTGGGCCACCATTCTTACCTGCGCCGACAGCCGGGTACCGCCCGAGCTGTTGTTTGGCGGGCTTGGCGTCGGCGAGCTGTTTGTCGCCCGCAACGCCGGCAATATGGCGGATACAGCGACCATGGGAACGATCGAATACGGCGCAGCAGAACTCGGCGTGCCGCTCATTGTTGTGATGGGCCATGACCGCTGCGGCGCCGTCGCCGCAGCCTGCGCGGTGGTCGAGAAGCACGCCAAGTTTCCGGGCTCGATCGGTCCGATGGTCAATGCCATCGTGCCTGCGGCGAAGGCGGTTTATCGCAAGCCAGGCGACTTCCTGGACAACGCGATCACGGAGAGCGCGAAACGGACCGCGACGAAGATTGGGACCAAAAGCAAAATCGTTTCGCATCTTGTCAAAGCAAACAAAGTCAAAGTAGTAGCGGCGCGTTACAATCTCGACGACGGCCGCGTTGAGTTTCTGACCTGATCGGGATTTTCTTCGGTGCGCTGGTTATTGCCGGCGCATTTACCCTCGTCCCCGGCCGCATCATGCACGCCGTCGTGTTCGGCAACTGAGAGCCTCGATGCGGGTTCTGGTAACCGGCGCCTATGGCTTGATTGGCTCGGCCTGCCTCGCAGGTCTGCACGCTGCCGGTCACGATGTGGTTGGCGCCGGTCGATCGATCGGCGCCGCGCGTCGGCAGTTTCCCTATGCGCAATGGCTCGAGGCCGATTTTTTGCGGCTGCAGGATGCGGAAGCTTGGCAACCGCTTCTCGGCAACATTGACGCCGTGGTCAATTGCGTCGGCGTGTTGCAGGATGGCTGGCGCGACGACGTCGAGCGCATTCAGTTCGCCGGCACCGTGGCCTTGTTCGACGGCTGCGCGCGCGCCGGCATCGGGCGGGTTGTCCAGATTTCGGCGTTGGGCGCCGACGCAGCCGGCCCGTCGATGTTTTCACGCACCAAAGCTGCGGCCGAAGCACACCTGAAGACACTGGCGCTCGACTGGGTGATTTTGCGGCCGGCTCTGGTTCTTGGATCGGGAGTTTACGGCGGCACTGCATGCTGCGAGGCATCGCCGCCTTTCCCTTCGTCGTTCCGGTCGTCCACGGGGATGTCCCGCATTCAAGTCGTCAGTCTCGATGACTTGGCCGAGACGGTCGTGCGCTCGATTGCGCCGGGCGCGCCTGCCCGGGTCTCGTGGCAGGTGGCGCATCCGCAGGTGCATGAACTCGCCGATATTGTCACCGCGATCCGCGGCTGGCTCGGCTTTCCGCCGCGACGCGTGCTACGGCTGCCGGACGCTTTCGCGAAAGTCGTCGGATTTATCGGCGACGCGATCGGCTGGCTGGGATGGCGAAGTCCCGCGCGCGCAACGTCGTTCGCGCAACTCGCCGACGGTGTCGTCGGCGATCCGGCGCCGTGGATGGCGGCAACCGGCATCCAGCCAAAAAGTCTTGACCAGTTGCTCGCCGCGCGGCCGGCCAACGTCCAGGATCGCTGGTTCGCGCGGCTTTATCTGCTCAAGCCGCTGGCGATTGTCGGACTTGCCGTCACGGCGATCAGCGCAGGCTTCGCCGAGTTTCTTTCATTGTGGCGGATAGCGCCCGGCACGCTCGGAGTTCTCTTCCGTATTGTTTGCGGTCTATATTGTGCCCGGGTTGATTTTTGGAGCGTCTGCGATTGCATTTGGCGTCGGTCTGCTTGTTCGTATCACGGCGCGAGCTGTCGCTGATCGGATTGCTTGCACTGACTATTCTGCACGCCGCGCACTACTGTGTGACAACGTGGCATCTGGGATACATGCCGCTCGCCGCGATATCAGCTGTCCCGATCATGCTGGCAATATTGTTCACGCTCGCGATCCTGGACGATCGCTGATGGAACTCATCTTCATTTTCAAATTCGTGCATCTGATCGGCGCATCGGTGTTGTTCGGCACCGGTCTCGGCATCGCTTTTTTCATGTTCATGGCGAATCGCACCGGCCATGCCGGCGTCATCGCTGTAACCGCGCGTTTCGTGGTGATTGCCGATTTTGTTTTTACCGCCACGTCCGTGGTGGTGCAGCCGCTCAGCGGTTTTGCGCTCGCGTCGGCGATCGGCCTGTCGCCGTTCGAAGAGCCGTGGATCGTATATTCGCTCGTGCTCTACGTGCTGATCGGGCTGTGCTGGCTGCCAGTGATTTTCATTCAGATCCGGATGCGGAACCTGGCGCAAGACGCAGCCGTCAATGCCAAGCCGCTGCCCGACGAATATCGCCGCCTGTTCCGCATCTGGTTTTGGCTCGGCTGGCCGGCCTTCATCGGCGTTATCGGCATATTCTATTTGATGATTTGGCAGCCGCGGCCTTACTGACCAGTTCGGCAATCTACCCGAATTTCGCGCGCGCTCGCGGCGCTAACGAACGGCCTAATCGCTTCGCTCGACAAAAGACCGCCTCGCCTTGCCGACGTCGCCCGCGCCAACCGGCGGGGCGGCGTTGCCCCAGGCATTACGGATATAGGTGACGACGGCGGCGACTTCGTCATCTTTCAGCAGCCAGCCGAATGCCGGCATGGCCGCAGCGGTCGGCGCCGGGGCGGTGCCGACGCCGCGCGCACCGCGCAGTACTATGTGCAACAGCGTAGTCGGATCATCTTGTTGCACGACCGACGAGCCGTGCAGCGCCGGAAACAGACCTGCCACACCCTTGCCATTCGAGGTATGGCAACCGGCGCATTCATCCTCGTAGATCTTCGCGCCGATCTTCATGGTCGCCTCATCGGGCCGCGGTGGCGCGCTTTGATCTCCGCCCGGCTGGTCCTTCAGATAAGTCGCGATTGCCTCGAGGTCGGCGTCGGTCATGTGCGATGTCGACAGGTTGAGGGTCTCGGACATCGGACCGTTCGCTGCGCTGGTTAGACTGTGTCCGGTCTTGAGATACTTTGCGATCTCGTCGACCGACCAGCTGCCAACGCCCCGGCGTGGATCGTTGGTGATATCGGAGGCGAACCACCCTTGCAGAGCGTAGCCACGCAGCCGCTCGCTAGCCTTATCCCCGCCAAGAAAATTCTTCGGCGTGTGACATAGGCCGCAATGGCCCAAACCTTCGGTCAAGTACGCGCCGCGATTCCATTGTTCGCTCTTGTCCGCCGCCGGCCGGAATGTCCCGGGGGTAAAGAACAGCCGGTCCCAAAAGATCATGGACGCGCGGATGTTGAATGGAAACGGCAGTTGATTGGGGTTCACCGGATTGTACACGGCCGGCACCGTATCGAGATAAGCGCGGATCGCCAGGGCGTCGTCGCGCGTGATCTTGGTGTAGTAGGTGTACGGCATAGCCGGGTAGAGATGCGTCCCGTTGCGGCCTGTGCCCTTTTGCATAGCGTTGACGAATTCGTCGTCCGTCCAGGCGCCGATGCCGGTCTGCCGGTCGGGTGTGATATTGGGCGCCAGGATGTTGCCGAACGGCGTCTCGATCGGACGCCCGCCGGCGAAATTACGGCCGCTGCCTGGCAAGGTATGACACGCGGCGCAATCGCCGACGATGGTCAGGTATCGGCCGCGCTCGATCTGCTTGAAGTCCTGTTTGTCGATGTCGCCTGCAACGGCGCCGCCGAGCGACAAGCACCAGCGCCAGACCGCAAAGCGCTACGCGCATCGAGCCGAGGTTACGCATGGACGAGCGGCCCCGGGTTTTTTAGATATTGCGAGCGAATTGCTTTTGCCGACCAGAAAGCCAGCGCACCGACCGTGCCGGTCGGGTTGTAGCCGGCATTTTGGGGGAACGCGGTGGCGCCTTGCACAAACAAATTAGGAACGTCCCAGCTTTGTAGATATTTGTTCAATGCGCTGTTGCCTGGGTTGTCGCCCATGATGGCGCCGCCGCAGAGATGCGATGTTTGATAGTCGGTCACGTCGTAGGGGCCCTTGCGCGGCTGCTTCACCACCTGCTTGGCGCCCATTTGCTGGAGGATGCCGGCATACTTGTCGGTGAGAAACGCGCTCATCTTGAGCTCGTTGTCGTGAAAATCGATGGTGATGCGCATCAGCGGCCGGCCGAAGCGGTCCTTGTAGGTGGGATCGAGGTCGAGATAGACGTCCCGATAGCTGTAAAATGAAGCGTGACATGCGCCGCCACAAATAATGGAGCTCAGATAATTGTCGCGCAGCGCCTGCTTCCACTTGGCGCCCCAGGCTGGTGTGCCTGGCGGCACCGTCATGCTCTCCAGCGGACGGCCGTTGGTCCGGACTTGACCGATGTATCCGCCGCCGACAAAGCCCAACTGGCTATGATCGAAGTTGTCGCCATTGAACTCGTCGATGCACATGCCGATCGCGCCGGAAGCAATGAACGGATTGAAATTGTATTTGTCCTTGTCAAAGAAGCCGACCGCCGTCGACATGGTCTGATGGGTGAAATTACGCCCGATCTGGCCTTTCCCGGTCTGCGGATCGTATGGCGTACCGATACCGGACAGCAGCAGAAGCTGGACGTTGAATAACTGGAACGCACACAGCAGGACGAGATCGGCGGGTTGCTCCAGTTCTTCGCCCGACGAATTTACATAGGTCACGCCGGTTGCCCGCTTGCCGGTGTTGTCCAGATTGATGCGCATGACTTCGCATTCGGTGCGCGCCTCGAAATTCGGGTTGCGAAGCAGCACCGGCAAAATCGTCGTCTGCGGCGAGGCCTTTGAATAGTTGGCGCAGCCGAACCATTCGCAAAAGCCGCAAAAGGTGCACTGCCCCAGCGTCACGCCAAGGGGATTGGTGTACGATTGCGAGAGATTTCCCGACGGTTGCGGATACGGCTTGTAGCCGAGCTGTTTGGCCGCCTCGGCGAATAGCGTATGGCCGTAGCCTTGCTTCTGGGCCGGCGTCGGATACGGCCGCGAGCGGGCGCCCTCAAATGGGTTGCCGCCATCCTGCATCTTGCCCTGGAGGTTGCCGGCCGTGCCCGACGTGCCGCACAAATATTCAAAGTCATCGTAGTGCGGCTCGAGGTCATCGTACGTGATGCCCCAGTCCTGGATGGTCATATCCTCGGGCAGAAACTTTTCGCCGTAGCGCTGCGTCAAATGCGAGCGGGCCGTGAAGTCCGTCGGTAAGAAGCGAAACGTCTCGGCATTCCAATGCAGCCCGCCGCCGCCAACTCCATTGCCGAGCATGAAGGCGCCCCAGTTGCGCACCGGCAGCGCCGTCTGACTGGCGTTGTTCCTAAACGTCACGCACGTCTGCGCCGGCTGGAGGAAAAGCTGGTGCTGCAGGCGGTAACGGAGTTCGTCCTGCGCGTAGGAAATCGGAAAATCGCTGGCCGTGTCACGCCAGGGTCCACGCTCGATCGCGACAACGTCGAGCCCTGCCTGCGTCAGTTCATGCGCAAGAATGGAGCCGGTCCATCCGAGCCCGACGATGACAGCGTCTTTTCGGGGAAGCCTGCGCGCCATTGTCTGTTCTCACTGCAATCGATTCAGACCAATCGGACTAGGACTCGACGACCGTTATCGAAGACATTCATCGTGACCAGTTTGGGTGACTGGCGATGCCGACGGTCGGCAACGTCACACGCTCGTTATGACGGTCGATCCAGTCGCGGTAGTCGTAGTGCGTTCCTGGAAAACCGATCATCTTCCATGCGGCCGCGTCTTTGTTGCCGCCGTAAATCGGGTCGGCGAGGAAACCGTTCCGCGTGTCTGTGAGAATGAGGGTGAAGAAGCTCTGGCCGTCGAAGCCATCGAGCTTGAAAGAGCCGTTCTCGAGACCCGTAATGACCTCGTCCTTCTGCGCGTCGGAGAGATCCGCAAAACCCTTGCCGCCATATTTGGCGTGGCAGGCATCATCAAGCGCGGCCAGCGCCTTGCGGTATTGCTGCGCGGCCGTGAGCGGCGATTGGGGGCCTTGCTGCTTCGTTCCCTGCTGGAACGGACCCATCATGTAGAGGTTTTCGTTGCGCCCGTAGGGTCCGGCAAGCTGGCGATCGATGAACACCGCGCAGCCGATGTCTTTGCCGCCCGGCGTTTGCGGATCGGGTGGAATAAGCCGGTCAACGAACGCCTCGACGGTGGCGGCTTCCTTCGGTGTGAAATAATGCCAACCGTCGGCTCCCGCCGCGGTCGGAGGATCCGCGGCGCCAGGCTTCCAGGGTAGACCGCCCTTGATGATGGTGGCGCGCGCAGCCTCCGCGCTTAGCAACAGGGCAATTGCGCTGGAACCGAGTAGCTGTCGCCGGTTCACCTTATACACAGCAAAATCCCGCCAGCCTGCGCTGCTCGCTCAATACATTCTACCGCAATTCCCCGAATAACCGCCAGTATACGGAAAAGTTCCAACTTTTGTCCGCCGGCCGCCGCACCTCCGGCGGCTCGAATGGAAAGCGTCATTTTCCCGGGCTGATGTTGTATCGGCATCGTTACGGTTTGATGTCGGCGACCCGGCACGTGCCCGCGCTACGCGTCGCTTCAACGAAAACGGCCGGCCTGGACCGAGGTCCGGATCGTCTACCGATCGGCAAACATTTCAGTTTCGGCCAGCCGCAAAAACGAAAGCCGCGGGCAGCTTGTTTTATGACTATACGGCTTAGCCGGTGCGGGACAGTTTTTTGCGTTGATCTTGGTCGCGCTCCGCCAGCGCGGCCAGCGCGGGGCCGGCCAAAACGTAGGTCAGGCAGTGCGGCAGATGCTGGAAGCCACTGCGCTGATAAAAAGCCTGTGCGGAATTGTCGGCATGGACGGTCAGCTCGACGATCGGGCTGCCGAGATCGCGCGCGTGGGCGGCGACACGCGCCACCAACGCGCCTGCGACGCCGTGTTTGCGAAATTGCGGCTCGACAAACAGGTCTTGCAGAAAAATTACCGGTCCGCTCCAGCCGGTGATGCTGCGGCGGCTGCATGTCGCCATGCCGACGATGACCTCGGCATTTTCGGCTTCGGCGACAAACGCGGTAAAGCCGGCCTCAGGGCCAAAGCCGTCGCGCAGCCAATCGGCCGCGCGTCGCGCGCACCGCGTGCAGCGAATTTTCGCCCTCGGCCAGCGCGCGCTTCAAACGCATCAGCGCCGGGACGTCGGCGGGACGTGCAGCACGCACGCGAAACGCGCCCGGAGGGTGGTGTTCGCTGTCCATCCCGCTAGCTTTGCCGACGCCTAGACAGTCAGGTTGACCTTGCTGCCAACTTTGCCGGTCGCGCTCGGCGCCGACGCAACACTCGATCCTTGCGCATCAATGTCGCTCATCGAAATCGAATGATGTGCGTTTTGCTTGTGCTGGCTGATTGATTGCAGCGGCTGCGAGCTTGCTGCGTAGATGCTGCCGGGCGTTATTCCTGAAATGGCCATGAGGCGATGTCCTGCGGCGAATGGCTATGATTTCGATTCAACGCAACTACACCACAAACTGGACTTTCATGGTTAATGAACGATTAGCGGGCCGCGGCCTTCAGGTCCAGATCGAGCGGATGCCATCGACCACGTATTGCACCGCGAGGGCCGCGAGCAGGACGCCCAACAGGCGGGAGAGCACGATATTGCCGGTCATGCCGAGCAGCCCGCTGATGCGCTCGGCGAATATGAAGGTGACGAGGCAGGAGGCGGCGACAACTGCCGCCACCGCGACCAGTATCGCGAGCAGCAGCAGATGGCCGCTGGCTTGGCCGGCCAGCAATATCGTGGCGGTGATCGCGCCTGGCCCGGCGAGGAGCGGCACCGCAAGTGGAAAGGCGGCAACGTTGCGGACGCGCTCTTCGATCGCCAGTTCCGCGGCTTCGCCTTCGTGGCGGCTGCGGACGCCGAACACCATCTCGGCCGCGATCCAAAACAACAACAGGCCGCCAGCGATGCGAAACGCGGGCAGGGAAATTTCGAGGACACTCAATAACCGGTCGCCGACCAGCGCGGCGCCGATCAGGATGGCGCCGGCGATGACGCTGGCGCGAAGCGCAACGCTCTTGCGCGATGCGCGCGGCATGCCTGTGGTCACCACCAGGAAGGTCGGTGCCATGGCAACAGGGTCGACGACCACAAACAAAGTCAGCAGCGCCGAGACCGCGTAATCCAGTAGCATTTTTTAGTCCCTGTCCTACGACGCTGCGTATCTGACCAGCGCGGTCCGTTGCGCCATTCTGCCCACCACTTCGGCCCGGTCCGGCGGCGGCGCGCAATGCACCCAATAAAACATTGAAATCTAAAAAGAAACTCCTATCTACAGAGCGCCGATAACAGTGGCGGATTAAGCCCCGATCGGCTATGAAAACCACAGCAGATTCGCGTTAGGATTTTAGACTTTGGCAGACCAGGATAATCCTCCGCCTGCGGACGGCGGCCCTTCCGACATTCGCCCGGTGTCGATCACCGAGGAGATGAAAAAGAGCTACCTCGATTACGCCATGAGCGTGATCGTGGCCCGTGCGCTGCCGGATGCGCGCGACGGGCTCAAGCCCGTGCACCGTCGCATCCTCTACTCGATGCACGAGAACGGCTACGAGTGGAACAAGCCGTACCGCAAGTCCGCGCGCGTGGTCGGCGACGTGATCGGCAAGTATCACCCGCACGGCGACCAGGCGGTTTACGACGCGCTGGTGCGCATGGCGCAGGATTTCTCCATGCGCCTGCCGCTGATCGACGGGCAGGGGAACTTCGGCTCGGTCGACGGCGATGCGCCCGCGGCCATGCGGTACACCGAAGTGCGCCTCGAACGCGTCGCCGGTTCGCTGGTCGAGGATCTCGACAAGGACACCGTCGACTTCCAGCCCAACTACGACAA
Source organism: uncultured Alphaproteobacteria bacterium (assembly GCA_963826945.1). Classification (GTDB taxonomy): domain Bacteria; phylum Pseudomonadota; class Alphaproteobacteria; order Rhizobiales; family Xanthobacteraceae; genus BOG-931. The sequence goes on from CAWGYY010000008.1 coordinate 591,168, forward strand.
TTCCGAGCGCGAGCCGGTGGTGCTGCCGGCGCGCTTTCCCAATCTGCTGGTCAACGGCGCCGGCGGCATTGCGGTCGGCATGGCGACCAATATCCCGCCGCACAATCTCGGCGAGGTGATCGACGCCTGCATTGCGTTGATCGATAATCCCGGACTGTCGATCGAGGACTTGATCGCAATCGTTCCGGGTCCCGATTTCCCGACCGGCGGCATTATTCTCGGCCGGCAGGGCATCCGCGCCGCCTATCATCTCGGCCGCGGCGCCATCGTGATGCGCGGCAAGGTCGAATTCGAGACGCTGCGCGGCGAGCGCGAGGCGATCGTCATTTCCGAAATCCCCTACCAGGTGAACAAGGCGCACATGGTGGAGCGGATCGGCGAACTGGTGCGCGAGAAGAAAATCGAAGGCATTTCCGCGCTGCGCGACGAATCAGACCGGGACGGCTATCGCGTCGTGATCGAAATGCGGCGTGACGCCGTGCCCGACGTCGTGCTCAACCAGCTCTACCGCTTCACCGCGCTGCAATCCTCGTTCGGCGCCAACATGGTGGCGCTCGACAGCGGCCGGCCGCTGGTGATGAATTTGAAGGATCTGCTGGTCTGCTTCGTCGCGTTTCGCGAGGAGGTGATCTATCGACGCACCAAGCACCTTCTCACCAAGGCCCGCGACCGCGCCCACGTGCTGGTTGGACTGGCCATAGCGGTGGCGAATATCGACGAAATGATCCGGCTGATCCGCGGCTCGAAGGATGCCAACGAGGCCCGCGAACAATTGATGGAGCGCGACTGGCCGGCGAAGGACGTGGCCACCATGGTCACGCTGATCGACGACCCGCGACATAGCGTTTCCGAAGCCGGTACGACCAAGCTTTCCGCCGAGCAGGCCAAAGCGATCCTCGATCTGCGGCTGCAGCGGCTGACTGCGCTCGGACGCGACGAGATCAAGGCCGAGCTGGACAAGCTTGCCGACGAGATCGCCGACTATCTCGACATCCTGCGCTCTCGCGCGCGCATTCAGACGATCGTCAAGGACGAGCTTGCCGCGATCAAGAACGAGTTTGCCACGCCGCGGCGCACCGTGATCCTCGACCAAGAAGGCGAGATGGAAGACGAGGATCTGATCCAGCGCGAGGACATGGTCGTCACCGTTTCGCATGCCGGCTACGTCAAGCGCGTGCCGCTCTCCACCTACCGGGCGCAGAAGCGCGGCGGCAAGGGGCGCGCCGGCATGCAGACGCGGGAGGAGGATTTCGTCACCCGGCTGTTCGTCGCCTCGACGCATACGCCGGTATTGTTCTTCTCCTCGCGCGGGCAGGTCTACAAGGAGAAAGTGTGGCGATTGCCGCTGGCCGCGCCACAGGCGCGCGGCAAGGCTTTGATCAACATTCTTCCGCTCGAGCAGGGCGAGAATATTACCACGATCATGCCGCTGCCCGAGGACGAGTCGACTTGGGACAAGCTCGACGTGATGTTCGCCACGACCCGCGGCACGGTGCGGCGCAACAAGCTTTCGGATTTTGCCGACGTGCGCCGCTCCGGCATCATCGCCATGAAGCTCGACGAGGGCGACGGCATCGTCGATGTCCAGATCTGCACCGAGAACGACGACGTGTTGCTGACGTCGGCGGCCGGTCAGTGCATCCGCTTCGCCGTCAACGACGTGCGGGTCTTTCAGGGCCGGACCTCCATGGGGGTGCGCGGTATCAATCTTGCCGAGGGCGACAAACTGATTTCGCTGTCGATCCTGCGCCACGTCGAAGCTTCCGCGGATGAGCGGGTCGCATATCTCAAGCGCGCCAATGCGGTACGCCGAGGCACTAATGGGGAGGGTGAGGAGAACGTCGCCGAGCAGGAAGAGGCCACGGGCGCTATCGAACTTGGCCAGGCCCGCTACGTGGATTTGTCGGCATCCGAGCAGTTTGTGCTCACCATCTCAGAAAAAGGTTTCGGCAAGCGCACCTCGTCGTTCGAGTACCGCACCACCAATCGCGGCGGCAAAGGCATCGTCGCGATGGCGATCACCGAGAAGAACGGGCGCCTGGTGGCCTCATTCCCGGTCGAGGAAAGCGACCAGATCATGTTGGTGACCGACGGCGGCCAGTTGATCCGCTGCCCGGTGGACGGCATTCGCATCGCCGGCCGCGCGACCCAGGGCGTTATTGTGTTTTCGACCGCCGAAGGCGAACGCGTCGCGTCAGTCGAACGGCTCACTGACGAGGGTGAAGAGAACGGCGAGTGAGCTGCCGCGTCTTGCACGGGGAAAGCAGAACGCGCGCGCATCTGGCGCCCCTAAAGCCTGCAACCCGCCATCGACCGCGCGCCCGCGGCCGGTTAATTTAGGCCGGAAAAACAACGAGGGGGGAACGCCGCCCGGTGCAAGAGACGGTGGCCCCGCCAGGGAGGAAGCGATGGCGCACGTTTGGGAAAAATCTTATCCGCAGGGCGTGTCCTGGGATGCGCCGCTGCCGCCGCCGGTTCCGCTCGAAAGCTTGCTCGAAACCGCGGCAAGCAAATGGCCGGAACGGGTTGCGATCGACTTTTACGACCGCAGCTTCAGCTTTCGGGAGCTCCGCGATCTCGCCGCGCGCGCCGCAAAGGGCTTACAGGCGCTTGGTGTCGGGCCCGGTGTGCATGTTGGCTTGCACCTTCCGAACACGCCGCACTTCGTGATTGCGTTCTTCGCCGTGCTGATGGCCGGCGGCCGCGTCGTCAATTTCAGTCCGCTCGCCGCGCCGCGGGAGCTCAAGTACCAGATTACCGACGCCGAAACGACGGTGATGATCACGCTCGGCCTGCCGATGCTCTATCCGCAGATCGCCGCGTTGAAGGGCACGGCCAAATTCCAAACGCTGGTGGTTTGCAGCATTGCCGACTTCCTGCCGGCGCCGATCGCCCAAATGTTCGGCCCCGCGGCTGAGCGCATCGCAGGCGCCGGCCGCGAAGTCGATTTTGCCGCGCTCATTGCCAACGACGGCGCCTTCGCGCCGCACCCGCGCGGCCGGCTCGAAGACGAGATCGCAGTGCTCCAATATACCGGCGGCACCACCGGCCGCCCGAAGGGAGCGATGCTCACCCACGCCAATTTCTGCGCAGTGCTGAGCATCTACTCGTATTGGAACGGACTCGGCCCGGACGAGGCACCGCAAAAGGCGTTGGCGGTGCTGCCGTTGTTCCACATCTACGGCTTGAGCTTCGTCATGCTGCTTGCCGTCGCTACCGGTTCGCAAATGGTGATGCACATCCGGTTCGATCCGGATCGCGTGCTCGCCGACATTGCGCGCAAAAAAATTACGGCGTTCCCGGCGGTGCCGACCATGTACACCGCGCTGGTCAATCATCCGAAAGTGAAAGAGTTCGACCTTTCCTCGGTCGAGACCTGGGGCTCCGGCGGCGCCCCGCTGCCGCTCGAAGTGCAGCAGCGTTTCGAAGCGCTGACCGGTATCTGTCCAAAGGAAGGCTATGGCCTGACCGAAGTCGCGCCGCTGGGTACGCTGCAGCTCAAGAACGCGCCAGTACGGCAGGGCAGTGTCGGTCTACCCGCGCCCCATACCATTCTGGACGTGGTCGATCTCGCAACCGGCACCACGGTGCTGCCGGTCGGCGAGAAAGGCGAGGTCTGCTTTCGCGGACCGCAGGTGATGAAAGGCTATTGGAAGAAGCCCGAGGAGACTGAAGACGCATTTCGCGGCGCCCGCTTTCATACCGGCGACATCGGCTACCTCGATCAGGACGGCTTCCTCACGCTGGTCGACCGCAAGAAGGACATGATTCTGTCCGGCGGCTTCAACGTGTTTCCGCGCAACATTGAAGAAGCGATCTACGAACATCCCGGCGTCGCCGAGGTTACCGTCATCGGCATTCCGGATGCCTATCGGGGCCAGTCGGCCAAGGCTTTCATCGCGCTCAAGCCCGGACACGCACCATTCGGAATCGACGAACTGAAGACCTTCCTGGCGGACAAACTGGCGAAATATGAAATGCCGACCGAGATGGAGATTCGCACCAGCCTGCCGAAGACGCCGGTTGGGAAATTGTCGAAGAAAGAGCTGGTGGCCGAGGAAATGGCCAAACGGCAATCAGCCGACGCAGTGCCGGCGGCCGCTCATGATTGAATTAACCGAAGCGGCCGGCTGAATACGCCGGCATTTCAGAACGGCTTCATTACCCGTGCGCGGTTGCGCCAGTTCTGACGCTCAAGCTCGCCCAATCTTTCTGTGACGCTCACGTCCGGCGTCGTTGCAGCGACACCATTGCGGCCGAAGGCGAGTGCTCGCACCAGATCGGCGCGCGCAATGATGCCGACGAGTTTGCCGTTTTCAACAACAGGCAAGCGTTTGAAGCCGCGCTGTTCGATCAGTCGGGAGGCCGCCCTAAGCGATGCATTGGCAGCGACGGTTACAGGATTGAGCGTCATCACGTCGTTGACCGTCCGGGTGTGAAACTGTGTCATTTCGCCGGCCGGTCCCGCCGTTTCGCTAAGCAACCGCAGCCAATGCGGCCGCTGCTCGGCTTTGGCACCTTCGCCCCCTTGGCGCCGGCGCAGAAGGTCGTGTTCACTGACAATACCGATGACATGACCAGCCGCGTCGACGACAGGCAATCCGCTGATTTTGTGGTCCAGCATCAGCTTCGCCGCCTCGGCGAGTGAAGCCTCGGGTGTGACGGTGATGACCCGGCGGGTCATGAAAGCAGCGACGGTCATTTGGCTGCTCCAACGCGCGGCATGTCCGGCTTTTCAGGTTCCGGGACCGTGACTTCGTCGAGCGCCAGCAGCAGCGTGGCAACGCGATGCACGGCGGATCGCCAATCCGACAGGCGCTGATAATTATCGACCAGCCAGTTGAACGCGACCTGCAGCGTAACAAACGCAGCCGAAGCCTGAGTGAGTCCGCCAAGCGTCATCTCGCCGGCGAGATACTTCGGCGCGCATAGCACCCAGGCAAACACCGGAGCTAACAGCAGATCGGTCTGCGAGACGAAGGTGGTCCCCATCAGCTGCCAGCAGAGCTGGCGCCATCGGCCGAGCACCTGCTTGAACGCGCGCCATGCAAGTTGCTGTTTGTCGTTTTCTTCAGCCGTCTTGGCCGTTTGTTGTCCCAGCTCGCGGATCTGATGCGTGCTTGCGAGCCATTCGGCTTCGGCTTGAGTTTCGCCCTGGACAACCGTCGGCAGGTTTCTCCCGATGACCATCATCACGCCGGTGAACACCAGCGCGTAGATGCCGACGCCGACAACAAGATAGCCCGGCACGGTAAGCGTGGTGGGCCCAAAAGAGATTGTCAGGCTGCCGCCGACGCTCCAAAGTATATCGACGAACACCAGTGCAGTAAGCGCCGAGGTCACAAATCCGAGCGCCAGATCGACCGGCGCGTCCGTGGCAGTGCGCGTATCGACAGCCACGCGATATTCGGCGTTCTGGTATTCGCCGGTTACGGATTCGAGCCGCCGGTACCGCTCCTGCGACAACCAGTTGTTCAAGATATTTGTCGTCAGCCACTCGCGCCATTTTCGTTGCGTCGTCATGCGAGCCCACACCGACGCGACTGACAAGCTGATACTCAGGCACGCAAGCGGCACAAAGAGAATGGCCTCGTGCCAGAGCCGGCCGGCGTCGCGAAGCCCAAGCGCATTAAAAAAGTCACGGTTCCAGTAATTCAGGCGGTATTGTACCGCGAGCTGAGAAACGCCGATGACCAAAAGGCAAATGGTCAGCGGCCAGCTCGACAGGGCGGACTTGCCGCGCCAAAAGCCAGATGCGGTCGACCAGAACCGCGAAAAGCGGTCACGACCCGAATTGTTGTTGCCATTGGCCATCGGCATCAATCCCGGCTCGCAGCAGTTACCGGGTGCGGTGCCGTCGACTTGATGAGCTGTGCGTACCAGCGAAACGACGCCTTCGGAATTCTGCGCTCGGTCGGATAATCCACATAAACCAGCCCAAACCTTTCACTATATCCCGAGCCCCATTCAAAATTATCAAGCAACGACCAGACAAAATAGCCGCGGACATCGGCGCCGTCCTTGATCGCGGCGAACATCGCGGTTGTATAGGCGTTCAGATAGTCGATGCGCGGCTGGTCCGAGACGGTGCCGTCTGCGTCGATCCGATCCTGGAAGGCGGTTCCGTTCTCAAGGACGTAAATCGGCAGACGGTAGCGCTGGTCAACTTCGGTCAGCGTTTCGCGAAAGGCATCAGGTTCGATCGGCCAGCCCATGCTGGAACGCGGCACGTTGGATGGTGCCGGCCCGAAACCAACTCCCAACGGGTTGCGGTCATTGGCAACCACATAATGTGGCGAATAGTGGTTGAGCCCGAACCAATCGACCGGACGACAGATACGCGCCATGTCGTCAGGGTGCAGATGCGGCGTCATCGCGCCGGCGAGCAAGGCGGGATACTTTCCCAGCAACTGAGGATCGGGAAATGCGCCGTTCCAATAGGCATCGAGTTTTCGCGACGCGAGCAGATGCTCCGGCCCCTCCCGCGCCGGTCGGCAGGGCTGACAATTATGCACCGCCCCGATCGAAGCACCGCTGACGCTCGCGCGTAGCCGGTCGACAGCGGCGCCGTGCGCAAAATTCACGTGATGAATGGCCAGCAAGAGGCTGGTGTGATCTGAAATTGCGGGAGGCTGCCCGCCAAGGCAGTACCCCAACAGCGTGAATACCGAAGGCTCATTGAAGGTCGCGTAGCGCTTGACCCGGTCGCCATAGCGGCGCCCGATCAGCGCGGCATGATCGGCGAACCATTGGACGCATTTGCGGTTCGTCCAGCCGCCGCGGTCACCGAGCGCCTGCGGCAAATCCCAATGGTAGAGACAAAGCCAGGGCTCGATCTCGGCGGCAAGGAGCCCATCAATCAGACGATCGTAGAACGCTAGTCCCGCTTCATTGGTTGCGCCGCGGCCGGTCGGCATCACCCGCGGCCAGGATACGGAAAAGCGGTAGGCCTTGACACCGAGATTGCGCATTAACGCAATGTCCTCGGTGTAACGGTGGTAGTGGTCGCAGGCGATTTCGCCGGTATCACCGTTTTTGATCCGTCCGGGCTGCCGGCAATAGGTATCCCAGATACTCGGGCCGCGACCGTCCTCCTGGGCGGCGCCCTCGATTTGATAACTCGAGGTTGAAACCCCCCACACAAAGCCGGGAAGCGATTGAACATCAGCCGGGCCGGCGGCCATGGCGAAATCCTGCAAGCGAAAAACCGTGGAGTCGCAGCGCCGGTGGGCATGCCCGAAAGCTGACCCATCATCAGCACGTCACATCGTGACGCAGTCTATCGGAGTCTTCTGCCGCGGGAACATTGATTTGTCTCAATAATTGCTTGGCCCTTCCATGGCATAGAAGACCAGACGCCTTCCAACTTTGCCCGAGGATCGCATTTGCAGCAGCAGACCCGACCGACCCACGACGCCGCGCAGCATGCCCTCGTCATGTGGTTCGAGGAATTAGGGAAGGAAGATGTGCCACGCGTCGGCGGCAAGAACGCCTCGCTTGGCGAGATGGTGGTTCATCTGACCAGACAGGGTGTGCGGGTGCCCGATGGATTCGCCACGACCGCGGACGCCTATTGGCGTTTCGTCGAATCGAACAAGCTCAAAGCAGCGATCACTCCCCTCCTCGACGATTTGGCTAGCGGTAAAGCGCCTCTCAGCGAGGTTGGGTCGGGAATTCGCCGCGCATTTTTGCGGGGCACATGGCCCGCGGAAGTTGCGGCGACGATCTCGTCTTCGTATCAGGAACTGTGCCGGCGCTCCGGCAAGACCGACGCCGACGTTGCGGTGCGTTCGAGCGCCACGGCCGAGGATTTGCCGGATGCAAGCTTTGCCGGCCAACAGGAAACCTACCTCAATATTCGCGGCGCGGCGGCTCTGCTGGACGCCTGCCGGCGATGCTACGCTTCGCTGTTCACCGACCGCGCGATCTCCTATCGGCAGGCCAAAGGCTTCGATCATCTGAAAGTCGCGCTGTCGATTGGTGTTCAAAACATGGTGCGCTCGGATCTAGGCAGCGCCGGTGTGATGTTCTCGATCGACACCGAGACCGGGTTTGACAAGGTCGTCATCATCAACGCGGCGTGGGGACTCGGGGAAAACGTCGTGCAGGGCGCCGTCGATCCTGACGAATACCAGGTCTACAAGCCATTTTTGTCGGACGCCTCGCTCACGCCGATCGTCGAGAAAGACCTCGGCGAGAAGGCGCAGAAGATGATCTACGCCGCGGGCGACCAGCCAACCCGCAATGTGCCGACATCCAAAGCGGAGCGCAGCGCATTTGTCCTCGGCGACCCCGAAATTCTGAAGCTGGCCCGGTGGGCCTGCACGATCGAGGCTCACTATGGCCGCCCGATGGACATGGAATGGGCTAAGGATGGCGAGACCGGCGAGCTGTTCATCGTGCAAGCACGGCCCGAAACGGTGCAATCCCGGCGGCAAGCCGGCGCGTTCAAATCCTACACTATCAAATCGAAGGGCCGCACTTTGGCGACGGGCCTGAGCATCGGTGAGGCCGTCACCACGGGACGGGTTTGCCTGATCGAAAGTCCAAGCGCCATCGACCGCTTCGTTGACGGCGCTATTCTGGTCACGCGGACGACGGACCCGGACTGGGTGCCGATCATGCGCCGCGCCGCGGCAATCGTCACCGATCATGGCGGACGCACATCCCATGCCGCCATTGTCAGCCGCGAGCTTGGCTTGCCTGCCATTGTCGGGACCGGAAACGCAACCCAGGTGCTGCATGACGAGCAGGAGGTGACCACCTCCTGCGCCGAGGGCGAACAAGGTTTCGTCTACGAGGGCTTCGCCGATTTTGACACCAGGGAGCTCGATTTCAGCGGCATAACGAAAACGCAAACGAAAGTGATGCTGAACCTCGCCAATCCGGCCGCCGCGTTCCGCTGGTGGCGGCTTCCGGCGGATGGCGTCGGCCTCGCCCGTATGGAGTTCGTTGTCAGTAATCACATCAAGATCCATCCGATGGCGTTGGTGCGCTACGACGCGCTGGCCGATGAGGGCGCCAAGCGCCTGATCGCCGAGCTTACGGCCGGCTATCAACAAAAGACCGAGTATTTCGTCGATCGTCTGGCTCGCGGCCTGGGCCGGATCGCTGCCGCCTATTATCCCGCGCCAGTCATCGTGCGCATGAGTGATTTCAAGACCAACGAATACGCCAATTTGGTCGGCGGCGCCGCCTTCGAGCCGAAGGAGGAAAACCCCATGCTCGGGTTCCGCGGCGCATCGCGTTACTACTCGCCGCGCTATCGGGAGGGTTTCGCGCTTGAATGCCGGGCCATTCGGCGTTTGCGCGACGAGATGGGATTTCGCAACGTTGTCGTGATGATCCCGTTCTGCCGCTCCACCAAAGAAGCCGATCAGGTGCTTGCGGTCATGGCAGAGAACGGCCTCAAACGCGGCGAGAACCGACTGCAGGTCTATGTGATGTGCGAAATTCCCTCCAATGTCATTCTGGCGAAGGCATTCGCCGAACGCTTCGATGGTTTCTCGATCGGCAGCAACGACCTCACCCAACTCACGCTCGGCGTCGATCGCGATTCCGAGGATTTGGCGGCTTTATTCGATGAGCGGGACGACGCGGTCAAATGGATGATCGAGAACGTCATTCGCGAAGCTCACAAGGCGGGCGCGAAAGTAGGTTTGTGCGGACAGGCGCCGAGCGATCATCCGGAGTTCGCCGAGTTCCTTGTGCGCTGCGGGATTGACTCCATCTCGGTGAGCCCTGACAGTTTCATCGCGGTGAAGCGGCATGTGGCCGCGGCTGAGAGGGCTGAGAGCAAGGGAACTCGCATCAGCACATGATTTTGCTGAAGGCGTCTTCAAGTCCATGACCGACACCAGTGTCGGCCTGATTGGAGATATTGGCGCCACCAACGCACGCTTTGCGCTGGTCGGTCCCGCCGGCGGCCTCGGCGCAGCGCGGGTCTATGCGTTAACGGATTACGACTCGCTGCGCGATGCACTCGAGGCGTATCTGACCGAGACTTCGCCGGGAAAACGGCCTGCGCAGGCGGCATTGGCGGTTGCTTCGCCAGTGACCGACGATCAGATCACAATGACCAATCACCCTTGGACATTTTCGATCGACACATTGAAGCACGAGTTTGGGCTCACACGACTTCTGGTGATCAATGACTTTGCCGCGAACGCGGCCGCGGTCCCGCACCTCGACGCAAAAGATCGCATCCAGATCGGCGGCGGTGAGCCGGTGAACAATGCTCCCATCGGTGTCATTGGGCCCGGCACCGGCCTCGGTGTGAGTGCGTTGCTGCCATCGCCCAATGGGGCGCTGGCGATTGCCGGCGAGGGCGGCCACGTCACCATGACGCCGGCGACTGCCGAAGAAAGCGCAATTCTGGACCTGATGCGCAACCGCTATGACCACGTCTCTGCCGAGCGATTGTTGTCAGGCCCCGGCCTGATCAATTTGTACAACGCGCGCTGCGAGCTCGCCGGCACTCCGGCGGCGTCTTACCTGGCGGAACAGATCACCAGCCCTTTGATCTGGAAGGAAGACCCCCGCACGCGCGAGGCGACGGCGATGTTTTGCGCGATGCTCGGAACCGTGGCGGGCAATCTCGCCCTGACGCTGGGCGCGCGCGGCGGCATCTATATCGCAGGCGGCATCGTGCCGCATATGGCTTCGTTCTTTGCGCAGTCCGAGTTCAGGTCGCGGTTCGAAGCAAAAGGGCGGCTGCGCGGCTACCTTGCGGCTATTCCGACTTATCTTATCGTGCAACCGCAGCTGGGCTTGCTCGGCGCCGCAGCGTTGCTGAACGAACGCAAATAGCTGCGAAAGACGGGATCGTCGCGCTAAAACTTGCGAGTTCAAACCGTCTGCACCTTGACGTCATTGACGAGGCGCTCGATGTCTTCGCGCAGGCACAGCTCTGTTCCGGGTGCGAGCAATGCCGCCGATCCGGCGGCCATGGCGTATAGCAAGGCCGTTTCGGCGGGGATGACCGGATGTCAGGCTCCAAATCAGGCCTCCCCAAGAAGCTGTCGCCTGCGCCCACAACGCTAACAGGCGTTATGGCAAGAGCTTGGGCACTCAGAACCTGATCGCGGGTTACCAACAACGCTCCTTGTTCGCCTAGTGTGAGCGCGACGATTTCGGTCTTTCCGCTCTTCGACGAGTGAACGACGGCCTTGATCCGATCGGCTTGGGTTTCGAGCGAGTCCGCCCAGCAACGATCTGAACTCGTTCAGGCTCGGCTTGATCAGATAAACACCCGCCTCCAGGGCGGCTCGCAACGGTGGGCCGGCGCTGTCGATAACGACCTTGCTGCCCACCTGCTTCGCCATTTGTGCGAGGCGGCCATAGAAATCGTCAGGCACACCTGGGCGGCAAACTCCCACTGCCAACAACAAACCGCATTCCGCCCTGCAGCCGGCCCAGCATCGCGAGGCGGTTAGCCTCCACTCGTGTTCGGCAAGATGCGGCCCCGGAAGGACGAAGCGGAAT
>CAWGYY010000009.1:0-56727 GCA_963826945.1 uncultured Alphaproteobacteria bacterium
GAGACAACTCACAAACGCGTTCAAACTGCCTCAGTTCTGATGTTTGTTAGACAGCTATGCGCGCAGCAACAAACAGCTATGCGCAACCCGCAAAGGCTAATCGATTAGGAGCGAGCCGATTGGCGATGTCGATGCGTATCCGGTACTACCGCCGCCCTTCCCAGTACGGCGGGGTGCCGAAGGCCGCGCGCAGATGCTGCGCTAAAGCTCGCAGCTTGGCCGACGGGTGCCGCTCTTCGAGATGGGCGACGAAGATGCACTCTTCCTCGGCCTGAATGCCGATTTCGATCACGCGCAACTTTCCCTCTCTGATCGCTGGCCCCGCCACGAACATTGGCAAGTGGGCGATGCCAAGCCCCGCGATTGCCGCGTCGTGGATCATATCGCCGTTATTCATGGTGAGCCGGGCGCGGGCACGAACCATCATCGCCCGCCCACCGCTCACGAAACGCCAATCGGCAACGCCCCGATTTGTATAGAAGATGCCGTCGTGGTTCTCCAATTCCGCTCTCGTCCGAGGCTTTCCTTTGCGAACCAAGTAGTCCGGCGATGCGACGAGGACACGTTGGCTCGGCGCCAGCCGCCAGACCACCAAGCGTGATTCCTCGATGGCGCCATGCCGCACGACCGCGTCATAACCATCCGCGGCGGCGTCCACGCGGCGGTCGTCGAGATCGAGCGTCAGACTGATCTCGGGATGTTTAGCCAGGAATGGATAAAGAGCCGGGCCAAGATGCATGCGGCCGAACGTTACCGGAGCGGAAATGCGCAACGGGCCCGCGAGCTTGCCGCGCCGCTCGGCAAGGTCCGCCGTTGCGTCTTCGATCTCGCGGATGATCCGCGAGGCCCTCTGGTGAAACGCCATACCGTCTTCGGTGAGGGAGAGTTTGCGAGTTGTGCGCTGAACGAGCTTGGTCCCCAGGCCACGTTCGAGTTCGGCGAGCCGCTCACTGACCACTGATTTCGACAGGCGCAGTTTTTGCGCGGCCGCCGTGATTGATCCCGCGTCTACTGCGGCGACGAAGCCTCTATTCCGTCGACTTTCATTGTTCGCCATTTCCGAATTCGAAGTCCAGGATAGGAAGTCTAATCCGAACGCCGTCGCAATGCTATGTTGGTTCAGCCGCAGATCGCACAGGCGTTTGCTCTCGATCGGAGATCACCATGCCAAGTCCATACCTAACAATCGCGCTGGCGCTGTTCTTCCTCGGTTGCGTGGCGGATTGTGTTTCCGCCGGCGAAAGTCAGATGCGTTTGACGCCCGAGGAGATTGCCGCGTTGCCCTCAATCGCGGCTGGCACCGGTACGTCCGGCGTAACCAGCATTCGCACCACAGTGTTGTCCGGCGATCCCAACAAGGCCGGCCTTTACACCATCAGGCTCGTCATCGCTCCGCACACATTGATCAAGCCGCATCATCATCGCGACGACCGCGTCGCAACGGTGGTGTCGGGCCTCTGGTACATCGGTTATGGCGCCAAACGCGACGCCGGCGCGCTAAAAGCGTTACCTCCCGGGAGCTTCTACACCGAGCCAGCCGGAGCAACCCATTTCGCCGGCACGGAAGACCAGCCTGCCGTAGTGGACATCACTGGCATTGGTCCGAGCGACACGATCTACGTCGATGCGACCTACAGCCCTGCGGGGCGGGCCCCCAGGCACTGAGCATGCTTTGGTGACGACCAATTCAGCTCAAAGGAGGGTCTTATGAAAAATTTTACCGCCGCCGCGATCAAAGCATTCCTGGGTGCGCTCGGAGCGCTGGCTCTGGCAATGTCCACGGCTTCCGCTGAAGTCGTGCCCTTTCCTCGAAATTTTCGGGTTCAGGATATCCAGGTGGAGGGGGCGGTGATCCATGTCAGGGTTGGCGGCAAGGGGCCGGCGGTGGTGATGCTGCACGGCTTTGGCGATACCGGCGACATGTGGGCGCCTGCGGCGGCGGCGCTGGTACAGGATCACACCGTGATCGTGCCCGATCTGCGCGGCATGGGTCTGTCGTCGCATCCCGAAGGCGGCTACGACAAGAAGACGCAGGCGCACGACATCGCGGAGGTGCTGGACAAGCTGAAGATCGACAAGGCCGCTCTCGTCACCCACGATATCGGCAACATGGTCGGCTACGCCTTTGCCGCGCAATTTCCCGCGCGGGTGACGCGCTGGGTCGTCATCGACGCGCCGCTGCCGGGGATCGGCCCTTGGGACGAGATCATCCGCAGATCCGCTGTTCTGGCATTTCAATTTCCGCGGTCCCGATGTCGAGCGGCTGGTCAAGGGCCGCGAACGCATCTATCTCGACCGCTTCTGGAACGAAATTTCCGCCAATCCGAAGGCGATCGACGAGGCGACGCGGCGGCACTACGCGCGCGCTCTATGCGCGGCCCGGCGCGATGCATTCGGCCTTCAAGCAATTCGCGGCGTTCACGCAGGACGCGATCGACAACAAGGCCTTCGCGGCCAAGGGCAAGCTCGGCATGCCGATTCTGGCGCTCGGCGGCGGATCATTCGTTCGGAACGCAGATGGCCGACGATATGCGCTTCGTCGCCAGCGACGTAACGGCCGGCATCATCAAGGATTCCGGCCATTGGATCATGGAAGAGCAGCCGAAACAGACGACGGCCGCGATCGTCGACTTCATCGACAAGAACTAGGGGGGCCGGGCGACCAGCGCGCCAACAAAACCGAGCCCCCCGACTGATCGGCTCTGCGGTCCTCTGAAAAAGGTGCGGCCGGCTCCTGGGGGAGAGCCGGCCGCGCGAACCCGGTCTGGGGACGGGGAGGGGTGGGGATGTGACCGGGGTCGCAAACTCCTTTCAGATCGTCAGCGCGCGGCTGCGGTTGCCGATGCCGGGTGCGGTTCGCCGAGTCCGATCCACACATTGGGATCGGCCTGCGACTGGCGTTTGACGAAGCGGTAGCCGGTGTCGGACCACAGCAGGATCTGATCGTTCTGGTTGTCGAGGACGTACTCGCCTTTGTCGGTCTTCACGGTGAGGATGGCGTGGCCATCGCCGCGATTGTCGCGCACCACCGTGATCAGCAGAGCCTCGCGCGGCCAACCGGCTTGCATCAGCATCCGGCGCTTGAGCAGCACATAATCTTCGCAGTCGCCGTAGCCGTCGTCGGGATAATTCCAGCGCTCGACCACGCCCCAATGCTCCATGTCGGTCATCGGCTTGACGTGGCTGTTGACCCAGAGATTGACGCGATCGAGGTCTTTCCACGCTTGGGCGGACAGCATCACGTCGCGCGGCTGCGATGGCGTGGTTTTGCATTCCGGATCGTATTCGATGCAAAACTCGACCCAGCCGATCGGCGCTTTCGCCGTTTCGCCAAGCGAAATGAATAACGGGCGTTCGTCGGCGTTGCCCGCGGTCGGCATCGCCAGCGCGGCGAGCGCGATTATGGTCGCGGCTGTGCTGCGCCTGACAAACGCCTTGGTGCGCGAATTATTGGCACCCGAAGTCATGACCCCTCTCCCGTCTTCTTGGGGTCACGTTTCTCACAAAGCTTTTTCGCGGCCGCTAAGTTGAGTGCTGCAATTTGAAGTAAAACCGTCTAAACAGTTGAGAAAATCTCCGGCGATATCGCGCTTAACTTCCGCTAAAATTTAACTGCTCAATTTTGATTCAAATTGCGCGCGTGCGCCGAACCGCTGCAACAGCAAGCGTTCTCTGCTGATAAGAGCCGCTCCGCCTGCGTGCGTTCATATAGCGCGACGGCGGCGACGGCGGTCTGGCGCTTCCCGCGGCCTGCGGAAAATTTCCCGGTTTTGTTTACCCGGCACTGACATTGCCGGGAGAATGGCGCACGTCAGCCCTTGTCGCTTCGCGGGCGCCGTAAAGCTCCGCGGGCCGCAGCGATGCGGTCCGCGGACGGGAACTTGCTGGCCCGTTAGCCGGCCTGTTAAGGTTGCTGCAACGTGAGCCAGCAAGGCTCGCCCCGAGACCGTGGTTAATCTCGGGTTGAACAAGATCGCACATGGAGGGACGGCCCATGAAGGTCACGATGTTTCATTTCATGCCCTATCGTGATCTGCCGGAGAGTTTTCCCGGGGACCTCGCATCGGCCTGGGTTGATGCGCCGTGGTGGGAATACGGCGACGCCAACAAGGTCACCGACGTTTACAACTGGTCGATCGACGAATTGATGCTGGCGGCCAAGCTCGGCTTCGACGGCATCGGCACCAACGAGCATCATCAGAACCCCTACGGGTTCATGTGCAATCCGAACCTGTTCGGCGCCATTCTGGCCAAGATGACCCGCGATCAGGGGCTGGAGAACGTCGCACTGGTGCAGCTCGGCGCCACGGTCGCCGCGACGTCGCCGCCGATCCGTATCGCCGAGGAATATGCGGTGCTCGACTGCATCAGCGGCGGAAGGCTGATCGCCGGCGTGCCGCTCGGTCTCGGTTGCGACGCCAATATCAGCTATGGGGTGACGCCGATGGACCAGCGCGAGCGCTGGCGCGAAGCCATCGATCTCATGCTCAAGGCGTGGACCGCGAAAGAATTCTTCGCCTGGAACGGCAAGTATTATCAGCTGCCGAAAGTCAATCTGTGGCCGCGGCCGGTGCAGGATCCGCATCCGCCGCTGTTGGTGCCGGGCGCCGCCAGCTCCTCGACCTGGGATTATTGCCACGACCGCAATCTGCCGTACGCCTATCTGAGCTATTTCGGCGGCAAATCGGCTGACAACGTCATGGACCGGTTCTGGGAACGCGCCGCCGCCAAGGGCAAGGACGCCAATCCGTACCGCGCGTCATTTCTCCAGATCGTCGCCGTTGCCGAAACCGATCGCGCGGCGGAGGAGCAGTACGCCAAGCACGTCGAATATTTCTATCACAAGCTCCTGCATCAGCCGACCTACCAGATCGCTCCGCCCGGTTATTCCGACTACAAGAGCCTGTTGAACATCCTGAAAAACGGCAAGAACTTCCTGCAATTCGGCGACCTGTCGATTGAGCTCAAGCCGCTCAAGGCCAAGGACATGATCGACAAGGAGTTCGTCGTGGTCGGCAGCCCGGCGACGGTGCGCGAGAAGCTTGCCGATATGGCAAAGCGCCTCAACGTCGGCCATCTGATGGTCGCGCTGCAATTCGGCTCGATGCCGCATGCCCAAGCCAAGAAGAACATCGAGCTGTTCGGGCGCGAGGTTCTGCCGCATCTGCAGAAGATCTGGGAGGACAAGCAGTGGGAGAACCATTGGTGGCCGAAGAAGCTGCGCCAGCGTCCGGTGCGCCAGCGCGAAATGGCAACCGCCTAAGCTTATTCAACGAACCCCTGTTCAACGAACCTCCGCCGCGAACGAATGCCAGCAACAAGTTGGATGTGAAACATGGCTACGCCCAATATCCGAACGATCCCGATCCGCCATTGTGATTTCCAGGCCAAGGTAAGGGTCGGCGGCAGCGGTCCGCCGCTCGTTTATCTGCACGCGGCCGGTGGTCCGATCTGGGACCCGTTCGTCGAGTGGCTGACCGAAAGCTTCACGGTTTACGCGCCGCATCATCCGGGCACCGGCGAGACTGCGCGCGACTCGATTTATGGCGTCGAGAGCTTGTGGGATCTGGTGCTGATCTACGACGAAATCTTCGATGCGCTTAACCTGCGATCGGTGCCGGTGATCGGCACTTCGTTCGGAGGCATGATGGCGTGCGAGCTTGCCGCGCATCGTCCAGATCGCATCAGCAAGCTGATCCTGCTCGACCCGATCGGGCTGTGGCGCGAGGATATTCCGGTCGCGCCCTATATGCTGATGCCGCCGGAAAAATTGGTCGCCACCCTGTACAAGGATCTGTCGTCGGAGCCGGTGCAAGCAGGCCCTGCAAATGCCGGACGATCCCGACGAGGCGGCGACCGCTCGTCGCTGACCTCGTTTGGGCGCTCGGCGCCACCGGCAAGTTCGTCTGGCCGATACCGGATAAAGGTCTGAAAAAGCGCATCCACCGCATCAAAGCGGATACGCTTATCGTCTGGGGCGAGGACGACGCGCTGGTGTCTTCGGCCTATGCCAAGGAATTTGCCGCGCGGATCGCCAATTCACGGGTCGAGATCGTCAAGGATTGTGGCCACGTCCCGCAGGTCGAGCGGCTCGACGTGCTTAAGCCGATCGTCGCCAGATTTCTTCAGATCCAGCGGGTCGCTGCGGCGGTCTGAGAGGGAGTGCAGGTATGTCGCTCAATAATTTCGTCTCGCCGCCGAAATTCGAGGAATACAAGGAGCGTTTCAAGAATTTCTACAAGATGGAACGGCGGCCCGACGGCGTCATTCTGGTGCAGGCCCACACCAAGGACGGACCGATCCAGCTCAGCGTCGAAAACCACCGCTCCGTCGGCCAGATGTTCAAGACCGTCGGCGCCGATCCCGAAAACGAGATCATGATCTTCACCGGATCGGGCGACGAATTCATGATGGATGCCGATCCGGAGGGCTTCAAGCTGGAGCAGGACGATCTGGCCTATTGGGCTTACGAATACGCTTACAAAGACGGCCGCATCAACGTCAGCTCGCTGGTCAACGATCTGGAAATTCCGACCATCGGCGTGATCAACGGCTCCGGCTTCCACACCGAAATGTGCCTGATGTGCGACATCACGATCGCCGCCGAAGACGCGATCATTTACGATCTGCATTACGACATCGGTTCGGTGCCCGGCGACGGCATTCACAGCTGCTTTCAGGAATTGCTCGGGGTCAAGCGCGCCGCTTATGCGCTGCTCACCGGGCAGGCGATCGATGCCAAGACCGCGCTGGAATATGGCATGATCAACGAAATCCACCCGCGCGAGAAGCTGATCGAGCGCGCTTACAAGATCGCCGATCACATCATGACCCAGCCGCGCACGACGCGGCGGATGACGACCCAGATCGTGCGGCGGCCGTGGCGGCGGCAGATCACCGACAGCCTGGATGGCGGCTTCGCGATCCAGATGTTCGCCCACCTCGCCAAGAACGCGCCGGCGCATGGCCGCAAGCACATCAGCGATGTCGTGGCTTACGTGCGCAAAGGGAAGCGCAACAATTTCGACTAGGGAATGAACTGGCACGCTAACAGGTCAGACAGTAGTCGACATGCCGACCCGTTTTCGCCCGCGTCGGCACTGGAATAGAAATGGCGCCGTTTTGCCGCATCACTGACGATGTTAGACGGGGGCGTAGGAACCAGCGGATGTCTCAACTGTGGGTACAACTGGCACTGGCCGGTTGATAGCGAGACCGTTCCAAGCTGCGGCTACGATGTGTTGCGAGCTGAGCCCGTATCGGTTGAACAAAAACTCTCGGCTACCCAATTCTGCGAATACGTCTGCGATGCCGATACGGCGCAACGACACGCCGACCGCAGCCTCGGCTAAGGTTTCGGCGACTGCGGATCCCAATCCGCCGATGACAGTGTGGTTCTCCGCGGTAATCACAATTCGACTTTGTCGCGCCGCAGCGACGATAGTTTGCGCATCCAAAGGCTTGATCACTGGCGTATTGATCACGGTTGTATTTAAGCCGTTTTGTTCAAGTGTGTCTGCGGCCGCGAGAGCGGCGGGGATCATCATGCCGGCCGCGATAATGCAGACGTCGCTGCGCTGCGACCCCCTCAATACCTGGGCTTTCGTGAGATCGAGTTTGTGATCGTCTGCAAAAATCACCGGGTTCTCACCGCGTTTGAGGCGCAGATAGACCGGTCCGGGATGATCAACGATCGCGGCGACTGATTGCGTAACCTCGGTGGCATCAGCAGGGTCCACAACGGTCATGTTCGGCAGCGCGCGCATCAGTGCCACATCCTCGATGGCCTGATGACTGGGCCCGCCGGGACTGGATAAGCCCGGCATAAAACCGACGATCTTTACGTTGAGGCCCGGATAAGCGACCGACATCGCGATCTGATCGTAGCAGCGTCGCGTGCAGAACACGCCGAACGTATTGACGAACACCACGTGGCCGGCGCGCGCGAGACCGCCTGCGATACCGATCATGTTCGCTTCGGCCATCCCGACATTGATAAAACGGTCGGGAAGCGCATCGCGGAAAATGTCGGTCTCCGTTTGGCGGGTTAGGTCCGCGCCAAGGCACACAATGTCCTGACGTTTACGCGCCAAAGCCAGCAATGCCTCGCCATATGGCTTGAGAACGGTCCGATAGGGCGGCTCATACAAGGGCGGCCTCCAATTCGGCGGTCAAGGCGCGCCGCAGTGCATCGTCCAGCTTAATAAAATGACCATCGACGGTCGGAGGGATCGAGCGCACGCGCCCAAGGATGTCCGTGCGCGCGATGACGACAAGTGGCTCGGCGTCGTTGGAACGACTGCTAAAGGCAGCCGAGAGAGCATCGATGTCGTGACCGTCGACGTCAGCAACACGCCAGCCAAACGAAGTCCACTTCTCTGCTAAAGGCTCGATCGTGGTTACGGACGATACCGAGCCATCGACCTGTGAGTTGTTGGCATCGATAACGACTGTCAATTGTCCCATGCGGTGGCGGTGGTGCGACGCAAACATGGCCGCCTCCCAGACTTGCCCTTCTTCCATCTCGCCGTCGCTGAGAAGTGCGTAAGTGATGCGATCGTCGCCGGCTAATCGAGACGCGAGCGCAAAGCCGATAGCGCCAGACAAGCCTTGGCCTAAAGATCCGCATACCAGGTCAGCAACGGGAGTACGCTCCGTGCCAATTGCTTCCAACAGCGCTCCGTCTCGGCCGTAATTCGCAAGGTGATCGGCTTTGAGGAGCCCGACCTCAACGGCTGCCGCATAAACGCCGATGACGTAATGGCCGGGCGATATGATGAAGCGATCCCAGCCCAAGCGAAGAGTGCTGCCAAATAATGCCGCAAGGATTTCGGCAGATGACAGGGCCTGGCCGAGATAGCCGAAGCCCTGGATGGCAACCATCTGGGTGGCGTGAAGACGGATGCGGGTCGCCATACGACGCACATCGAGGCTGGACTCCGCGCCCATGTAAGCTTCCTCTCGCCCACTGCACAGGCGACATTTTCCCAGCGCGGCGAATTGCGCTAACGTTTTCACGCCAACGCTATTTAGGTCTATGGGACTAAGTCAATTGATTTAGACCAAATAAACTTGGCCTCCCACGCCCCGGTCGCGATTGGTAAAATCGGCGCCGGCGACCCAGGTATCGAGCACCTCGATCGTGTCGCCGTCGAACGCCACCATGTCGGCGCGAAAGCCGGGCGCGAGTTTGCCGAGCTCCTGACCCAGACCGAGAAACTCCGCCGGATTGGCCGACGCAAAGCGCAATGCGTCGGTGAGTGGGACACTCAGCAATCGGACGCAATTGCGCACCGCGCCGGCCATATCGAGGCAGGCGCCGGCCAAAGTCCCGTCCGGTTCTCTGGTGCAGCGGCCATCGCGCACGACGATGGTTTTGCCGGCAAGCTTGAAAGACATTCGCGTGCCGCCAACCGGCGGCATGGCGTCGGTCACCAGGATTGGATGGCCTGCGCCGCGAAGCGCCAACCGCAACATCGCCGGCGCAACGTGAAAGCCGTCCACGATCAGCCCATACCAGGCTTGCGGCGTTTCCAACGCCGCCGCGATCGGTCCCGGTTCGCGGCTTTCCAGCGGCCGCATGGCATTGAAGAGGTGCGTGAAGCCGGTGAGCCCCGCAGCCATTGCCGCTTGCGTTTGCGCATAGGTGGCCATCGAATGGCCAAGCGAAACCCGCACGCCGGCAGCAGCGAGCTCGGCGATGAAATGAGTCGGCACCTGTTCGGGAGCAAGCGTGACAAGAGTAACGCCTTGGCGCGGCGCGGTGAGCAGCGCGAGGTCTTCCGACGTCGGACGACGCAGCGCCCGGGGATCATGAACGCCGGGCTTTTCCGGCGACAGGAATGGACCCTCGAAATGAATTCCGAGCACGCCGTGCTCAACGCCAACCAGCAATTCCGCGGCGGCGAGCGCCGCCGCCATCTTTTCCGCGGTGTCGCTGATCAGCGTTGGAAGCAACGCGGTCGTTCCGAATTTGCGGTGCGCTGCGGCAATCGTGCGCATGGCTTCGGAGGTCGGCGTGTCGTTCAACAACACGTCGCCGCCGCCGTTGACCTGGATGTCGATGAAGCCCGGCGCGAGCCAGGCGTTGGCCGGCAAGTCGCGAACCGGAATGGTGCTGGCGACGTCGTTGCGCGGGACGACGGCGCCAATCCTGTCGCCATCGATCAGCACGGCCGCGTCGGGATGTGTAGCGATGCCGTCAAAAACCCGGCGCGCGGCGACGGCAGTGACGCTTCCGCTCATCGGGTGCGCGTCACCTTTTGCAAATGCCGTGGCCGCTCGATGTCGGCGCCACGCTGCGCGGCCAGGTGGACCAGGAACGCGTAGAAACTTTGGATCAGACAGATCGCGTCGGCATCGGCTTGATCGGCCACGAGCACCGGCAGCCGGTTGGGAATCTTTTCGCCCGGTTCGGCGACCAGCACGTAGGCTCCCTTGCGGCGCAGATCGGCCACGAAATCGCCGAAACCGGAGCCGGCTTCATCGGCCGGCGTGAATACGAGCATGGGGTAAGTGCTCGATATAAGCGCAATCGGACCATGCTGAAACTCGGCACTGCTGAACGCCTCGGCGTGCAGCGCGCAGGTTTCCTTGAGCTTGAGAGCTGCCTCCCGCGCGATGGCCAAAGTCGGGCCTCGCCCGATGGCGACGAGACTGTTCGCTCGCGCTAATGGTTTCAGCGCCTCGCTCCAATCTAGTCGCGCCGCTTCGTCGAGGCGGTCGGGCAGCCGCTCGCACGCCTCGAGCATTTTAATGCCGCCGCTCCACCGTGCCGCCAAGCGCAGAACGGCGGCAAGCGAAGCGATAAACGTCTTCGTCGCGGCGACGCTGAGCTCCGGTCCGGCGGCCATGGGCAGCACGACTTCGGATGCGGATGCCAAAGCACTCTCCGGCTCATTGACGATGGCGACTGTTAGCGCCCCCGAGGCCCGCGCAGCGCCGGTCATTTCGATGAGATCGTCGCTCGATCCGGATTGTGAGATGGTGAGGAGCAGCTGACCGCGCAGGCGGAGAGGTCGGCGGTAGATGGTGGCAATGTTTGGTGCCGCCGCGGCCACGGGAATACCGATGTGGCGCTCGATCAAATGCTTGGCGAAGGCCGCCGCATGCGCGGAACTGCCTCTTGCACAGGTGACGACGACATCCGGCGGCCGACCGGCAAGCCGAGCGGCGAGTTCGGTGAGCGGCCCGGCGAGGCTATCCCCTTGCCGGCGCACGGCCGCGGGCGCCTCGCGCAATTCCGCGGCCATGCCGGCGCCGAACCTCGTCATGTCCAACCGCTTTCTTGGTTTCTTTCTTGGCTTGCCGCCGACATTACGCCACGCGCGCCAGCGATTGTGCGGCCGAGCGCGCAACCTGCAAGGCGCCTTGTAAGGCATCGCCGGATGGTTCGACCAGATGCGATTTGGTTGTTTCGGCGAGAAAATTTTGCAGGAATGGTGCGCAGCCGCCGGCCAGAGCCAATCGCGTCGCGCCGACCTCGACGAGCCGCGCCGCAAGTACGTCGATGTGGCGCGCGGCAAGCTCAGCTAATTCAACCGCGACGACGTCACCCCGGGCGGCGTAGTCGAAGACGCGCGGTGCCAGCGAGCCAAAGTCGCCGGGAGAAGCGGTAGCGGCCCAGCGCACGATGAGATGCGGGTCATTGCTAAAGTCCGCCGCGACCGCACGCAAGAACCCGGTCCAGGCAAGGCGGCCGTCAAGCGCCCAAAGCACGCGGCGCAGCGCTTCGCAGCCGAGCCAGGCGCCGCCGCCTTCGTCCGAAACCGGCAAACCCCAGCCGCCGACGCGGAAGGTATTTCCCCGTATTACCGCCCAGCCGACGGTGCCGGTGCCGGCCACGATGACGCCGCCATCCCGTTGGCCGTGAGCACCGAGGCAGGCGGCCTGCGCGTCGGTAATGATGACGGCTTTGCGGAACGGGTGCGGATAGCTCTGAGCAGCGGCCAGATAACTCGGCTCGCTCGCTCCCGCTAAGGCTAGGCAGGCCACAACTCGTGTTAGATGCGCAGGCGAGAGGCCGGCTTGGTCGAGCGTTAGCGTCGCGGCGCCCACCACTGCGGAGAAGCTTTGCTCCATGCCGAGCCGGAGGTTGGCCGGACCGGTCGCCGCCTCGCCCAGGACCTCGCCGGAGAAAGCGCACAGCCGGGCCCGGCAGCTGGTGCCGCCGCCGTCAATGCCGAGCAGGAGTACATGAGCGTCCACGCGAAAAGTTCCTCCGTCAGTAGATCGCCGCCGCCTAAGTTAAGAACCAATTGAGGTCGAAATGGTTTGCTCGTGCGACCGGAGCCAATTTTACCGGCCTTGGTGACTGCGATGGATACCGAGCGTGCCAGTCCCCGCTATTCGGACATCGATCTGTGGGAACCGGCGGACGTCCTGCATGCGATGATCGAAGGGCAAATGGCGGCTGTGGCCTCCGTTCGCGCCGCAATTTCCGCCATCGAGGACGCGGCCCGCGCGATGGAGGAGCGTCTCGACCAGGGCGGACGTTTGATCTACGCGGGTGCGGGGACTTCCGGGCGGCTTGCGGTCCAGGACGGCGCCGAGCTTATTCCGACTTTCAACTGGCCACGGGACCGGCTGTTGCTGCTCATGGCCGGTGGCAAAGACGCATTGCTGCGGTCAGCGGAGAACGCGGAGGATGAGATCGATCGCGCCGCGAGCTTAATCAAACAACACCGGGTTGCGGCGCCCGATGTCGTGATCGCGGTCTCCGCGAGCGGGACGACGCCGTTCACGCTGGCGTGCTTGCGCGAAGCCAAACAGCGCGGCGCACTGGCGATCGGCATCGCCAACAATCGCGAAACTCCGATTTTACAGGAAGCAGACTGTTCGATTTGGCTTGACACTGGTCCGGAGCCGATTGCCGGCTCGACGCGTATGAAGGCTGGCACCGCGCAGCGCGTCGCGCTCAATCTGTTGTCGTCGCTGGTCATGATCCGCCTCGGCCGCGTCCACGAAGGACTTATGGTCGACGTGCAGGCGACCAACGCCAAGCTCGCGCGCCGCAGCGAAACCATTCTGCGCCGGCTCACCGGTCGTGGCGAAGCCGAAGCCGCCGACACGCTCCGCCGCGCCAATGGCAACCTGAAGCTCGCCGTCTTGTTGCTGCACGGCTGCAGCATCGACGAAGCCGGAAGCGTGCTCCACCGGGCCGGCGGGAGGCTACGCACGGCGCTCAAAAATATCGGCCATCATGACGCCGGCGGCGGAACCAGCCGTGCCCGATGTACTCACCGTCGCTGAAGAGCTGCCGTCGGCCGTTGGCCACGACGATTGACCAGAAATCCGAAACGCCGACGCTTATGCGCCGCGGATCGCGTCTTCGAGAAAATCCTGGTGCTGCAACCGGGTAAATTCGATGGCGAAGCCATCATCGAGGTAGCGCACCACGCGACCGGGCACCTTGCCCAACGTGACCAGCGAACCAATCTGTGGGCGCTGGTCGCTTGTGATAGCGGCACCCGACTGCGAAACGTCGACGACACGGCAGCTGACGTTGACGCCATTGGGTAAGATCAGCGCCGCAATCGGATTGCGCGGCACGATGCGGCCGTGGCGGCGATCTTCGGGCAGCCCAAGAATGTGCCGATTAGCGAGCCAGGTCAGTTGTGCCGCAAGCTTGTCGCGTTTGCGCGTCGTCGCCGAGATCGTCATCGCGAAGCCGTTCTGAAACTGACGTGCCACGTGGCCTTCCAGCCGCCCCAGATGGTCGACGTAGGCGATGACGCGTTCACCGGGCTGGCCGCTGACGGGGGCCATCACAGCCATCCCGCCTGGCGACATATTCAGCACCTGACAGGGAAACTCGCGCCGGTCGGGCAGCATGTAGCGGCCTAACAGATCAACGCGCACGCGCTGAAAGCGGCGGCGCTCGTCGCTGAGCGCACGCAATCCGGGCTTTTGTTCCGCAGCTAACGCCATCGCTGATCTGCTTACCGTGGCACGCGTGAGCGTAGGTGCGCGATCTTAATGTCCCGTTAGTTGCCGTTAATTTGCGTTGTTTGGGTTTAGCCTACGCAGCGCTGGGTCCGTCCTCATTATTTGGCTTGTTGGCCGGAGCGGCTCCCTGTCCGCCTTCGTAGACCATCAGACCACGCCGCAGGCGTGGTGTCATAAAGCGCGGCAGTAGACGTCTCTCGAGCTCCGCCCCGACATGGCGGCGCCCTCCGAGCGTGAGCGCACCGATTGGGCTGACGCCCAGCCAGGGCGGAACTTTGAGCGGGGCCAATACGCCGATCGCCCGCGCAAAGCTCGGCCGTCGTGTGCCCAGCGGCAGCAACAAAAGCTCGAGTTCGATCGGTTCGCCGTTGGCATTTTGAGCGGTGACGCCGGCGACGGTTCCCGTACATTCGTCAGTGAGAATCGCGAGCAGGCTGCCGATGATCGGCCGGCTCGCAGCGCTCCAGAGATTAAGGAAAGCTTCCCCTTTGATCTCGCGGTCGAACAGCGCACAGACGCGGGTGCCGGCAAGCCGGATTGGATGACCGGCGCTGCGATCGATCGCCAGGATGAAAGCGTCGCTCAGCACGCCGCGAATGGCGCCGGGTTCGATTTCGGCCCTTTCGGGTGCCGGGCGGGTTCCGCGCTTTTCCTCCCAATAGGCGTAAAGTTCGCGGCTGGCGGCATGTTTCATGGATCGGTCGCTCCCGCACGCAGAGTCTTCCGCTGCGTCAGACTGTCCCGGTTTGAGACAGCGATCGCTGGGTTCGGCCGTGCGCTAAGTGTCGGAGCAGGGCGCGTGCCGCGGCCGCTTTCGGCGTCTGGCGTAGCGGCGGCAACGCTCAATTAATCCTAACAAAACGTTGACGTTGGCTGCATTGGCGTAGCCGCTTAGGGTACACGCAACCCATTGTTACGTGCCGTCGGCTGCTCGGCGGCGTTTGCGGTAAAGGGGAGGCGAGGGATGTAACCACAGCCGGCGGCCTTATCGCGAAGCCTGGCCGCCGCAGCAATCAGGGCGAATTTAATATCGCCCAGTGTGAGCTGCGGAATCCCCGCTAACTGCAAAGGGAGGACTAACGTCCTCCCTTTTTCTTTCGTCCGCGCCGGCGCTGCCGTGCACTGCCTTGCCGTCGAGACGGTCGCGGCCTATGTCGGCGGGGTAGGTCATGTCTTGGTAAATCAGCGCCCAGAGCCGATGTTCAATGTGCCGACCGTCGTCGTGGGGACGATGGTCGTGCTCTTGGCTGTGCATGCGTTGCGTATGCTGGTGCTGACCGATGCTGAGGATCAGCAGTTTCTGCTGACCTTCGCTTTCATTCCGGCGCGCTATGATACCGATCTGCTGCTCGTTGACTCCTTCCCTGGTGGATTTGGCGCCGATCTCTGGACCTTCTTCAGTTACGCTTTTATCCACGCCGATCTCATGCACATCGGCCTCAACCTCGCGTGGCTGTTGCCGTTTGGCACCGCGCTCGCGCGTCGTTTCGGGACCTGGCGCTATATCGCCTTCATGCTGGTTGTTGCTGCCGCCGGCGCATTCGCACATCTGATTACTCATCCAGCCGCGATGGTGCCGATGATCGGCGCGTCAGCCGCCATTTCCGGGGCCATGGCGGCGGCGTTGCGCTTTGTCTTGCAGAAGGGTGGTCCGCTTGCGGCATGGCGCGGTGAGATTAACGGCGATGCCTATCGCGTGCCGGCGGCGCCGCTCACTGCGACGTTACGAGATCCGAGGTTTCTAATTTTTCTCGGCGCCTGGCTTGGGCTGAACGCTCTCTTCGGCTTGGGTTCAGTTTCGATGATTGGCGAAGGCCAAGAGGTTGCTTGGCAGGCCCATATTGGCGGTTTCATCGCCGGGCTGTTGCTATTCAACGCATTCGATCCGGTCGCGCCCAGGCGGGAAGTCGACGCCGGACGAAGCGGTTAACTCACCGGTGGGGGATATCTTCAAGTTGCACCACGCCGCCGCCGCATTCGCGTGCTATAAGTATACTTAAAGTCAGCGCTGGTTTTTATGGGCGATCCAAGCGAGAACTCGACGCTGCGCCGCAACATCGAAACGACGGCGCAGGCAGCCGAGGACGGGCCACCCGCAAAAATGGTCCGCCGGTGCAAAGCCCGCCGATGGAACCCGGCGCCGACCCAAAACATAACCTTCACGCCATGTTGCGGCCCGCTCTTGCGGCCGCACATTGTGAAGCTAGGGAGGCTACGATGACTGTCGCTATCATTCTCGCGGCCAAAGGCCGCGAGATCGTCACCATCGAACCCGTCGCAACGCTTGCTGAAGCGACGCGGCTTCTTGCCGAGAAACGCATCGGCGCGGCGCTTATTCTTGGCGCCGACGACCGCATTGTCGGCATTATTTCGGAGCGCGATATCGTGCGGGCTCTGGCCGAGGGCGGCGCCGCCGCGCTCAATGCGCCGGTGAGCCAAACAATGACCCGCAAAGTCGAGACCTGCAACGAGGGCGAGACGGTCGCGAGCATTATGGAGCGTATGACCGCCGGCAAGTTTCGGCACATGCCGGTGGTCGATCAGGGCCGATTGGTCGGTGTCGTGTCGATCGGCGACATCGTCAAGCACCGGCTCTCCGAAATGGAGCGCGAGTCGGTCGCGATGCGCGACTACATCATGACGGCGTAAAGAGCCTCTCTGAGCCGGTTTGCCGCGGCTAGTTGATCGTGGCATCATAGTCCCGCTTACGCAGCAATGGAGGCGGTCATGCGGGGCGTTGTCATTCTCATCGCGGCGGCGATCGTCGCCGCGGCGCCGGCAACGGCGTTCGCGCAGATCGCTACGCCGAGCGTGCCGTCCACATCCGCGCCGCCGTCGTCCAGCGTCACGTCCGCCATCACCAACTGCATGATGACATGCAATGCCACAGCAGCGAGCTGTCAAAGCAGCTGTCTGGTACCTGGCCTGTCGCTGACGTCGCCGACGGTAACGCCGAGTAACGTAATGCCGACCACCAATCCGACGGCGAACACCGCGTGTCAGTCGAACTGCACGACGACACAGCTAACATGTCAGACGAACTGCTCCCGCCTGCCGCCTACACAATAGCTCGCTTTACCCGCGCCGATTCGCGGCGAAGCGGTCAGCCCAGAGCGGCGATAGTGTCGGCGATCGGTTCCAAAGCCTTCTCGGTGGCAATTTTGCCGGCTGCGATCGCTTCCGCCGCCCGATGGAATTCGAGCCACCCGATATTGCCGATGTGCGGGGTGATGTGGATATCGGGCGGGTCGCCGGCGAGCCTCATGCGGGTCAGGCGATCTTGCATGATGTTGAAGGCCTCGATCATGACCGTCGTGAATCCGGGCCGGGCGTCGTTGGCGAGGATTTGACGCTTTAGCACCCGTTCCGCTCCGAATATGCCGCCGAGCCCGAGGAACGCCTTGCGCGGCGTTCCCGGCGGCGGCTCCTGCGGTATATCCTCGGTATCCGAGCCATGGCTCGCGATCGTTGCGCCGCGCGCGAAGCGATCCGCGTCAAGATTGACTGCAATCACCACGCGCGCGCCGAAAGCGCGCGCCGCCGATACCGGTACGGGATTGACCAGCGCGCCGTCGACCAGCCAGCGTCCGCCGACGCGCACCGGGGGAAATATTCCCGGCAACGCGTAGGAAGCCCGCATCGCCAACGCCAGCGAACCTCGCGTCAGCCAGATTTCGTGGCCGGTCCCCACCTCGGTGGCGATAGCCGCAAAGCGGACCGGCAAATCTTCGATGGCAACTGTGCCAACCGCCTCGGCCAATTGTTTTGCCAATCGGCCACCCCCGATCAGCCCCGAACTGCCAATTCTCACATCCAGATAGCTGATGATCCGGCGAACTGTCAGCGAGCGCGCCCAGGCTTCCAATTCATTCAATTGGTTGTAGGCGTAACAGCCGCCTACTAAAGCGCCGATCGAAGTGCCGACGATGATGTCAGGGATGATCCCGTGTTCGATCAGCGCGTGGATGACTCCGATATGGGCAAAGCCGCGCGCGGCGCCGCTGCCAAGGACCAGTCCAATCAAAGGACGGCCCGGCTTTCCCGGAACCGGTTTGGATCTCACGTCTGTAATACTCACGGGATTCCTCATTTCCCCGCGGCGAGGACGGCTTTTACTGCCATCCATGATCGGCCACGGAACGAAAGGTAACAAGTTGCTAGCCATATTATGGTGAAAGCGGCAATCGATTGCATTGGCCAAAAATTGCCGCGATTAGGATCGAAGAAATTCGCCATGCTTGGGTGGGGTTTAAGGCGAATTCGGCGGGGCAACGCGTGGCCGATTGCCTTAGTTTTCCTTTGCATTGCCGCGGTAGCAAGCTAACGCCCAATCGCGCGATTTGATGTCACCCCAAGTGACAGCTCCCATGCCGCTCACGCCCGGCACCGGCTCCCCGGGCGCCACTATCGTGCCAATGGCGCCGGTATCTCCTCAATCCGGTCCTCCGGTCGCGCAGTCATTGCCGATGGCTCCGGCCGGACAGGTGGCGCTCGCGGTTTCCGCCCGCTACGGGCATGACGCCCCGGCGATTAGCGGCGGCGTCATCTGGCGCGTTTATACCGCCAAGCCCGATGCGACCGGTGTGTTTCGCTTGATCAAAGAGGAGAAGGCCGCGGCGCCGACTTTCGTCCTGCCGGTCGGCAATTACGTCGTCTATGCGAGCCTCGGACTGGCCGGTACGGCGAAGGCGGTACAGCTGCGCGGCGAGCCGGTTCGCGAAGTTTTCGAGATTCCCGCCGGCGGCATCCGCCTCGAGGGGCGCGTTGGCGATGTCCGCATCCCCACTGGGCAAATTTCCTTTGACGTCTATAGAGGCAGTCAATTTGATACAACGGAGCGCCGCCCGATTGCGCAGGGCGTAATGACCGGCGACGTCGTTCTGTTGCCCGAGGGCACTTACAACATCGTCTCGAATTACGGCGACGGCAATTCGGTGGTGCGTTCCGACGTGCGGGTACAAGCGGCCAAGCTGACGGATATCGTCGTCACCCATCGCGCTGCGGTCATCACCCTGAAACTCGTCAACGATCCGGCCGGCGAGGCGCTTGCCAACACCCAATGGACGGTGCTGACGCCGGGCGGCGACGTGATCAAGGAATCAATCGGCGCCTTTCCGCGCGTCGTACTGGCCGAGGGCGACTATCGCGTGATCGCGCGCAACGAGGGCAGGACCTTCCAGCGCGACTTCAAGGTCATCACCGGCGTCGACGGCGAAGTCCAAGTGCTGGCGCATTAAGGCCGCACGATTGCGCGGCTGCAAGCGTCTGGATCTTATGCCGCCTTCTTCAATCGCCGTACGTCGGGCGGCACGGCTTCCTGCGCCAGCGCGGCAAGCGCAGCATCGAGCGCCATGGTCTGCTGTTTGTCGCTGCCGAGGCGGCGGATCGAGACCGTGCGCTCGGCGGCTTCCTTTTTGCCGACGACCAGCAGCGCCGGCACTTTCGCCAACGAGTGCTCGCGCACTTTGTAGTTGATCTTTTCGTTGCGCAGGTCGGCCTCGACGCGCAGACCCAAACGATGCGCCGCGGCGATGACATCGCGCGCGTAATCGTCGGCATCCGAGGTGATGGTTGCGACGACGGCCTGGAGCGGCGACAGCCACAGCGGCAGATGCCCGGCGTAGTGCTCGATCATGATGCCGGTAAATCGCTCCAGCGAACCGAACATCGCCCGGTGCAGCATCACCGGCGTCACCTTGTTGGAATGCTCATCGATGTAGAACGCGCCGAGCCGGCCGGGCATGTTGAGGTCGACTTGCACGGTGCCGCATTGCCAGTCGCGGCCGATGGCGTCGCGCAGGACGTATTCGAGCTTGGGGCCGTAGAAGGCGCCTTCACCCTTGTTCAGCGTCCACGGCCGGCCTGATGCTTCGAGCGCCTGCATCAGGGCGGCTTCAGCCTTGTCCCACACCGCATCCTCGCCGATGCGCTTGTCCGGCCGGTCGGAGAATTTGATGCGCACATCGTCGAAGCCGAAGTCGGCGTAGATCGACAGGATCAGATCGTTGACGGCGAGCACCTCCGCCGCGATCTGCTCCTCGGTGACGAAAATATGCGCATCGTCCTGGGTGAAGGCGCGCACGCGCATCAGCCCGTGCAATGCGCCCGATGGCTCGAAGCGGTGCACCTTGCCGAACTCGGCGATCTTGAACGGCAGATCGCGATAGGATTTCAGCCCGTTCTTGAAAATCTGAATGTGGCCGGGACAATTCATCGGCTTGATGACGTAGGTGCGTTCATCCTCTTTGCGCGGCTCGACCAGGAACATGCCGTCACGGAATGTCGCCATGTGGCCGGACGCGACCCACAACGATGAGTCGATCAGCTGCGGCGCATTGACCTCGGCATAACCGGCGTCGGCCTGGCGCCGGCGGATGTAATTCTCGAGCGTCTGGAACAGCGTCCAGCCCTTGGGATGCCAGAACACCGAGCCGGGCGCCTCTTCCTGGAAATGAAACAGATCCATCTCGCGGCCGACCCGGCGATGGTCGCGCTTTTCGGCTTCCTCGATCTGCTTGAGATAAGCGTCGAGCTCTTCCTGCTTGGCAAAGGCGGTGCCGTAGATGCGCGACAGCATCTCGCGGCTTGAATCGCCGCGCCAATAGGCGCCGGCGGTCTTCATCAGCTTGAACGAATTGCCGACCTTGCCGGTCGAGGTCATGTGCGGGCCGCGGCACAGATCGAACCAGTCGCCCTGCTTGTAGATCTTGATCTGCTGGTCCTCAGGAATGGCGTCGATCAGCTCGACTTTGAACAGTTCGCCTTTGTCGCGAAACACTCTCTTCGCCTCGTCGCGCGACCAGACTTCCTTGGTGAAGGGTTTGTCGCGAGCAATGATCTCGCGCATCTTTTTTTCGATCGCGTCGAAATCCTCCGGCGTGAACGGCGCATTACGGAAAAAATCATAATAGAAGCCGTTTTCGATCACCGGCCCGATTGTGACTTGCGTCCCCGGCCACAGCGCCTGCACTGCTTCGGCAAGCACATGCGCGGCGTCGTGGCGGATGAGTTCGAGTGCGCGCGGATCGTCGCGAGTCAGGAACTCGACGTTCGCATCATGCTCGATCGGATCGGAAAGGTCGGCAAGCTTGCCGTCCAGCGCCATCGCCACCGTGCGCTTGGCGAGCGACGGCGAGATGCCTTTGGCGATATCGAGGCCGGTGGTGTTTGGCGGGTATTCCCGGCGCGCGCCGTCGGGAAAGGTCAGGGCGACCATTTTCTGACTCCTTCTGCTCACTCGCTGCCTACGAACGCAGGTAAGCGTGATGGACATGCTATTTAGCGCACGACACGTCGAAGGGCAAGCTGATCGATGTGTTTGTGGTAGAGGCTCCGCTGATAGAAGACACGTCGCTAAGCGTTGCCATTAGGCTGCAATCTGCTAAAAATCGACCTCATATTCCTTTGCTGCTTCCCCGGTTGGTATTTGGGTGATAGGTTGGTTGGATGTGGTGGTGGCATAGATGAGGTAGAATGTGTGAGCAAGATGGAAGCTGAGCTAGATAGAGGTATTAAGATGATAGATATCGCAACGGTGTATGGCTTTGGTTATTAAGAGGAGATAGTAGGTAAGGTTTTGGTAGAAGATGGTAGTAGAGCTGGCGTGGTTCTCGACAAGAAGGTTGAGCTCAACTGGAAGGGTGAGCAGAAGTTAAGAGAAGGCAGCCGCGTCTGAGTGAATGAAAGAGGTAGACAACTCGCTGCGTAGTCTGCGCAAAGATGTGATCGACCTCTATCAAATCCATTGGCCGGATGCGAACATGCCAAGCGAGGAGAGGCAAGGGGTTCCAAGCACTGCGCAGACGCTTTCGATCCCGCCTTCACGGCGCCGCGCCGCGGGGCACCGAGTTGGTGCCGCGCCACCGCGCATAGCGCCACGGCAAATACCACCGCGCCTTCCCTGGAAGTTCGTCGCATACGAAGTCGAGGCCGTGGGTGCCCCAAGGGTGGCAACGGAGCAGCCGGGCCAAAGTCATCCAGCCGCCCGCCCACAGCCCGTAGCGTTCAATCGCCTGGTCAGCATAGTCCGAGCACGTCGGCAGATGCCGGCAGTGGAAACCGACCAGCGGCGAGAGCGTGTAGCGATACGCCTTGATCAACCCGCGGCCAGCGAGGCGAGGGGCGCGGCGTGACCTATCGAACAGTTGGTCGAGCGACATGGGCCGTTTGTGGTTATGGATTCCGGCAACCGCCCCTCGGTTTCCGGAATGACAAAAATCATTCCGCCGCAGCTTTAGCGCCACGCTTGGCCTCGATCTGGCCGATGGCGTCGACCACGGCGTCGAAAGTCAGCATCGTGGAGGCGTGGCGGGCTTTGTAATCACGTACCGGTTCGAGCACGGCGATATCCGCCCATTTTCCATCGGCTGGGGGCGCACCGTTCTCCTTGAGCATCCTGCGCACGCCTTCACGCAGGGCCCGCAATTCGCCGGCGGTTGAACCGATAACGTTTCGCGCCATGATTGACGATGACGCCTGGCCGAGCGCGCAAGCCTTCACCTCGTGGGCGAAGTCGGTCACCTTGTCGCCGTCCATTTTCAAATCGATGGTGACCGTCGAGCCGCACAACTTTGACACCGCCTTGGCCGTGGCATCCGGGTCGGCCAGCCGCCCGATCCGCGGAATCGTCCCGGCTAACTCGATGATGCGGCGATTGTAGACGTCGTTGAGCATAACAGGCAGGTGTGCCGGATAGGGCGTTGGCGATGTGTTCGGCCGCGTCGGTGCGCCGAGGCTCTATATATGCGACAGACGCCTCGTGCCAAAGCCCCGCTAAAGTGGTTGAAATGACCGACCGATATGTCTGACCGAACACCATTCCCGCCGCCCGCCGCGGCCGCAAGCCTCGAAGAGGGCACCGCGCTGACGCCGAAGTTCGACGCCGACGGACTCGTCACCTGCGTCGCCACCGATGCCGGCTCGGGCGACGTGCTGATGGTGGCGCACATGAATGCGGAGGCGTTGAACAAGACCATCGCCACCGGCGAAGCCTGGTACTTCAGCCGGTCTCGCGGTGCGCTGTGGAAGAAAGGCGAAACCTCCGGCCACACCCAGCGCGTCGTCGAGATGCGCATCGACTGCGACCAGGATGCGGTCTGGATCAAGGTTGAGCAGGTCGGCGGTGCCTGCCACACCGGCCGCCGCTCGTGTTTCTATCGCGCGGTGCCACTCGGCAAACCGGGCGCGGTAACGCTCGAATTTCGCGACGAACGCGTCTTCGATCCTGAGGCAATTTACCGGGGCAAAAGCTAATCAGTTTCCCGGTGACAGAGTTGTCGTTTCAGAGCGCTGTCATCACTTGGTCATCAATCCCGGATTGAGGCCGGGGTTAGTGTCATGGCCGATCCGAACTCGCGTTGAGAACCTCCGTAAAGCGCAGTACTAAGGTCGGTTCCGGTGCGGCCGTGGCCTGACGATCAACTTTACGAGATCAATGGTTCGTTTAGCGGACGGCGCTGTTGAAACAAGGTGTTTGTCCATAACTCCAGCATCCCTCGCAGCACGGAGCATTCATCATGACCGAACGCTTGGCTCTTTCATGCCCGGCCGGCGCCATCGCGCAGCGATTCTCGCAACCGTTTTGTTCTTCGCAGTCTTGATTGCAGCTACGCCAGCGTTGTTCGCTCAAACAAATTCGGTTGGTGCGCGAGCGGACGCCTGCTCCGGCGATAACGGCGGCATCACGCTTTCCCCCGGCTTCTGCGCGACCGTTTTCGCCGACAATCTCGGCCACGCCCGTCACATGGTCGTTCGCGCCGAACGGCGTGCTCTACGTCAACACCTGGAGCGGCCGCTATTATCGCAACGACAAGCCGCCGGCCGGCGGCTTTCTGGTGGCGCTGAAGGACAGCAAAGGCGACGGGCCATGCGGATGTGATCGAGCGCTTCGGCGATGGCGTCGCGCAAGGCTCGGCGGGCGGCACCGGCATCGCGTTCTACAATGGCGGGCTCTACGCCGAACAAAACGACAAGATCATCCGCTATCCGCTGCCCGCGGACTGCCATCGCGCCGCACGGAGCAGCCCCAAGTCATTCTTTCCGGCACTGCCGCTCACCGGCGACCATCCGATGCATCCGTTCATCATCGATCAGGAAGGCACACCTGTACGTCGACCTCGGATCGGCGACGAATTCGCTGCCAGATCGAAAACCGGATCGCCGAACTCGCCCGGTCATCAGCCATGCACCGAACTCGAAACCCGCGCCGGCACCTGGCGCTACGAAGCCAATAAGAAGGATCAGCATTTCTCGCCGGCGGAACGCTACGCCACCGGTCTGCGCAACGGCGAAGGATTTCGCTTTCGATTCTGCCGGGCCGGCTCTTCGTGACGCAGCACGGCCGCGACCAGCTCTCGCAGAATTGGCCGAAACTCTACACCTCCGAGCAAAGCGCCCAGCTGCCGGCCGAGGAGATCGTCCAGCTCGAAGCAAGGCGCCGATTACGGCTGGCCGGAATGCTATTACGATCGGCTTCAGAAAAAGCTCGTGCTGGCGCCGGAATATGGCGGCGATGGCGGCAAGAAGAGTCGGCGTCTGCGCCGAGAAGAACGGCGCCGGTCGCCGCCTTTCCGGGGCATTGGGCGCCGAACGATCTGTTGATCTACTCCGGAAGGCATTTCCCGCCGCTTATCACGGCGGCGCGTTTGTCGCCTTCCATGGCTCGTGGAATCGCGCGCCCGAGCCGCAGGGCGGCTATAACGTCGTCTTCCAGCCGCTCAACGACGGCAAGGCGTCGGCGAACTTCATCGTCTTCGCCGACGGATTTGCCGGCGCGGTCAAAGAGCCGGGCCAAGCGGCGTTCCGGCCTTCAGGCCTGGCGATGGGACCGGACGGCGCGCTCTATATCTCCGAGGACATGCATGGCCGCATCTGGCGCGTGACTTATCACGGCGACGCCAATGCGCAGGTCACACCGGCGCCGACGCCGAAGGTCGCCGCAGTAAGCTCCGGCGAGCCCGGCCCGCCCGAAGGCACGCATCCTGACGCCGGGCGGCTTGCTGGCTTCTCTGCCCATCCCGCCCGGCGCAACGAAGGAAGAGGTCGCGCTTGGCGATCGCATCTTCCACGGCGAGGTGGCGGGCGGCACCTGCACCGGCTGCCATGGCTCGGATGCGAAGGGAAGCCCGCAAGCGCCATCGCTGATCGACGGCAAGTGGCTGCACAGCGACGGCAGTCTGGCTCGGATCACGCGCACGATCACCGACGGCGTGCCGAAGCCGAAGAATTATTCGGACCCGATGCCGCCGCGAGGCGGTGCGCCGTTGTCGGACCAGGATGTCGCCGCCGTCGCCGCCTATGTCTGGGCGATCAGTCATCCCGGCGGCAAGTAACGCAATCAGGCGTACCACACGATCGCCGTGCCGATGATGCTCACGGATGCCAACTTGATCCGCGCAGCGAAGACGTGTTCGATCCAAAGGCTGCGGCAAAATTCGGGGAAAGGAGCGAGGTCGAGCGTTTGGCCAACCTGCGCATTGTTCTGCACGGCAAGGCCGCCGCGGACCCTCGCGTGAGAGCGGCTGTGCACACCGTGCGAAAAGAGGGCCACGGCGTGGAGGTGCGCGTCACCTGGGAGCCGGGCGATGCGGCACGGTTGACGGCCGAAGCGGTTACCGATGCTGGCGGCGGTAAGATCGGGTGCATTGTCGCAGGCGGCGGTGACGGAACGATTAACGAAGTGTTTGCGGCAGCTTACACGAGCCGTCTCCCAGCTGAGTGCAGCCTTGCAGTTCTTCCTCTTGGCACAGCCAACGATTTTGCTCGTTCAACCGGCATCCCGGTCCAGGATCTCACGGCCGCTTTGAGGCTTGCGGCAACGGTGCCGGCGCGGTTGATCGACGTCGGTCTCGTCGACGGCAAGCCGTTTGTGAACCTCGTCTCCGGCGGCTTCGGCTCGCGCGTTACCGTCGAAACCGATCCCAACCTCAAGAAGCGCCTCGGCGGCTTGGCCTACGCCATCACCGGAATTTCGCACTTTGCCGAGCTTGCAGCCAATCAAGGTACGTTTCGCGCCGAAGGCTTTTCATGGGAGGGGCATTTTCTCGCGGTCGCAATCGGCAACGGCCGCCAGGCCGGCGGCGGCATCCGGCTTTGCCCAAATGCGCTGATCGACGACGGGTCTGCTTGACCTGACGATTCTGCCGGAGCTCGATCACGCGGCACGGCTCGACGCTTTCTCCCATCTGCTTCGCGAGGGCGCTGTGGGCATTCGCTCCAAACTGGTCACGGCGCGAAGTCCCTGGATCGAGTACGAATCGGAGAACGGGCTCAACATCAATCTCGATGGCGAGCCGATGCTCGCGAAGCGGTTTCGCGTCGAATGCCGCGAACGCGCGCTACCGGTAAGCTTGCCCGAAAGTCCACTCCTGTCGAGCCGCCTCGGCAGCGTTTGAGCGAAATCCAAACTTCGCCGGCGATCACGAGCTCGCGCGCAGGCCGAGAGCAAGCGCGATCCAGGCGCCGCCGTAAAAGATCAGATCGATCCCGATGAAAAGGCCGATAACCCAAAGGCCTGAAACCGGCCATTGGGCAAGAACCAGCACGCCCAGGATAAAGGTGATAATTCCGTCGATGATCTGCCAGCCCCAGCCGGGCAGAGCGACCCACGCCGAGCTGATGATCTGAAACAGCCCGCCGAACAAGAAAAACAGCGCCATCAGCATCGTGGCGACCTCGGCGCCAAGCAGCGGCCTTGTCACGATGAGAAATCCGGTGACGCCGAAAAGAATCGCGCCGACCAGGTGGTGAAAAAAGCCCGCCCAATGCCCGACGACAATTGCTTGAGCCACTTCGATGCCGCAGGCGAAAAGCAGAAGCCAGCCGAAGAACAGGATCGAGACGATGGTGGCCGTTACAGCGCGCCCGATGGCCAAGACGCCAAGCACGACCAGCGCGATGCCGAAGGCCAGGAACCATCCCCAATATTGGATGATGTCCTTCGGGATTTGGACGTCCAAATTTTGAATATGGCCTATCATGATGTCCTCCCTGGCTCACGGCGTGGACACAGCGGACGCACCGCAACGGGGCGCCTCAAGACCCACGCGAGAATAGACCTACGCGCGAACAACGTCAGCTGCGTGAAGGGACTTCGCCGCGGCTCGCTTGTCAATCACCTAAGCGTCTTTTTGTTGCCGCGCCGGCACCGCCGGGTGCGGGTGGTCTGAACGCCTTCCACGGCGGCGGTGAATAATTCGTTGCCAATGAGGCGCTTGTGCAGGAACGTTTTACTCCGTTGTCCGCAAGTTCCAGCTGGCGTTTTCGACGAGTGGATTGCTTTCCAGACGCGTAACAATTTGATCGAGTTCATGTGGATCGGCCGTCGTGCTCAGCAGGGTGGCCACAAGTTCGGTATCACCGCCTTCGCGTTCGAGAACTTCGATATCCTGAGGCGGATAACTGGCAGATTGCAGCACTTCCCTAAGGAGCTCACGGCCGTCGTCGACCTGACTGGACCGCGTGGTCACGTGCACTTCCGAGATAGCTTCGGTGCCGCTTTGGTCGATCGGCGCCCGGTTGATCGCGTTGACGAGCGGCCGCAACAGCGTATTGCCGGCCAAGACAAGCGCGGTGAGAAGGATCGCTTCAAAAGCGAGATCAGCGCCCGCGCACGCGCCCACCGCGGCAGAGCACCACAGCGTTGCCGCGGTATTGAGGCCCCAAACATTGCTGCCTTGCTTCATGATGACGCCGGCGCCGAGAAAGCCGACGCCAGAAACAACGTAGGCGATAATTTGGGTCGCGCCGGCATTGCCATTGAGGTGCATGCCGATGTCAACGAAGGTAGCTGCGCCCACGGCGACCAGTACATGCGTGCGCAGGCCGCCGCCGCGTTGGCGATACTGGCGCTCAGCCCCAATCAGCCCCCCAAGCACGAAGGCCGCGACCAGGCTCACCAGCGTGTCCAAGAAATCGGGGAGGGTGAAGGAATGAAGGAAGGCCATTTTGCTGAGACTGCCGGCTATTGATCAAAGAAAGGTGGCTAGCGGATTTGAGTACACTGGCCTCACGAAGCAGCTAGCTTTATTTTGTCGTTGACCGGGCCAGCAGCCGCTTCGCCCGGGCGAGATGCGGGCGATCGAACATGACGCCGCCGATGCCGACGACGCCGGCGTCGGGATTGGCGGCAAACGCATCGATGATTGCCTGGGCGTGCTCCAGGGCTTGCGGCGTCGGGGTGAACACTTCGTTGATGATCGGTACCTGCGCCGGATGGATTGCCATTTTCGCGGTAAAGCCGTCGCGGCGCGCCTCTTCGCATTCGCGGCGAAGGCCGTCGCTGTCGCGGAAGTCGACGTAGACGGTGTCGAGTGCCGGTACCTCGGCGGCGGCGGCGCCGGCGAGGCACAACGCCCGCGCCAGCCGGTAGGGATCGAGAAAACGGCCTTGGGCATCGCGGTTGGTTTCCGCCCCCAGATCGGCGGAAAGGTCCTCGGCACCCCAGGTCAGTGCGCTCAGCCGCGTGCTGGCCCCGCGGTAAGTTCCGGCCAGAAACAAAGCCGCAGCAGTTTCAGTGGCTAGCGCGATGATCTTGACGTGACCATCGGGAAGATTGCCCAGCGCCTCGCGCACGGCGAGCTTGGCATCGGCATGGATGACCGCGGCGCCGCCTTCTGCCTTCGGCAGCATGATGGCGTCGGGCTTTTCCGGAATGACGGCGTCGAGATCGGCATCGGTCAGGCCGGTGTCCAGGCTGTTGACGCGAACGACCAGATACGGCCGCGAGGCGGAACTGACGGTCTCCTTCAGAAACGCCGCCGCGCTTTGGCGCGCCCGCGCCTTGCCGTCGAACGCGATCGAATCTTCGAGGTCGACGATCAGCGCGTCGGCGCCGCTTGCCATGCCCTTGTCGAGCTTCTTTGCACTGTCAGCGGGGACGAAAAGCAACGAGCGCATGATGTTGGTGTTTCCTTCCCTCAGCCCGCGAGGCGGGCAGGGAAGAATTCACGTCGGCTGGCGCGCGGCCGTCAATGGGAATAATGCAGCCGTTTGGACCGGCGCGCCTCAGTGCTTGTCCATTTGCATCATGCCGCCGTGACCTTCCATCATCATGCGTGCCGCCGCCTGCGGCAGCGCCCGGTGCGGCGGCTCCGATGGCCGCGATCGGAAATTCGACCTTGACGGTTCCGGCCTTCTCAAATTGCAGCGTCGCTTCGGCCATTTTGCCCGGCACCAGCGGTTGTTTGAGGTCGACGAGCATGACGTGCAGACCGCCCGGCTTGAGCGTGACCGTTTCCCCTGGTTTGATTTCCAGGCCACCTTCGACCGGCCGCATTTTCATCACGCCGTTTTCCATGGTCATGGTGTGAATCTGGCAGTGTGCGCTGAGATCACTCGACACGCAGCTGACGCGATCGGGTGCCTTGCCGTTGTTTGCAATCGTCAGGTAGGCCGCGCCCGACGACGCGCCCTTTGGCGTCGCCCGCGCCCAAGGCTGGGTGATGTGGATGGTGCCGACATTATAATCGGCGGCTTGCGCCGGCGCCGGCGAAAGCTGCGCCAAAGCGAGCGCGAGAACAGCGGTGAAAGCGGGAGAGATTTTCTTCCAATTGATATTTGTCATAGCTTCCTCCTTGTTTGATGGTAGTCTGAATAGCTAACGGCAAACTTTCACCCACACGCATATTTTCTTGAAGTTCTCCCAGTGGCATTGCTGCTCCATGCGGCAATCTTTGCCATTCGCGTTCTGGGCCCACGCATCCGCGGAATTGTAGATTGAGACCAGCGCCAGGATGACGCCGCCAAGAAGCAGAGATTGTCCTCGCATCTTATTCTCCTTCATCGGGCAGGCCTCGCGGCGGCGAAGATCACCGCCATCCCTAAGCATTGACGTCAGCGACAGGCCGACACGGGAACGCCGATTGAGGCCTTTCGTTGCCCCTGCAAGCACCCGTCCTTCCAGAAGCCACTGACGGTTTGGCTCCCGGCCGTCAGAGTCCCAACGCCGTTAGGTTTGCCATTTCGAAACTCACCCTCGTATCGCAGTTTTTGTACGGTCAATTTGCCGTTACCATTCGGCTCGCCGTCCGCCAGTTCGCCTTCGTAGCGGCCGCCGGACCAGGATTGCTTGCCAACTTTGACTTGGCGGCCGTCGTGCCATTCGCCTTCATCGGTCTCGAACGCCACATCTGCTTTGGACCATTGCGTGGTCCCAGGTCCCTCCGCCCGGCCGTTAGCACACGATCCCGACCATTTGACTGATTCCTCCAGTTGCGGATTGGGATCCCAGACCTGACATCCGGAGTTACCGTCTGCAACCCAGGCGCCGGCATGCGCCGGCGCAGCAGCGATCACGACGAAGGCGAATAGTGTAGTCGCGGCGGTTTGTTGCAAGGCATTCCGTGTGTTCAACATGAGTGCGTTTTCATGGCTTTCGGGCTTCGGTCAATGCGGCAACAGCGGAACGACGATGCCGTTGAGCAATTCATCGCGCACATCGATCATCCGGTCGCGCACCTTGCCATCGGCGTCGATGATCCAGGTGATGGGCACCCCTCCCGGCTTTCCGAAGCCGTCGTCGGAGATGTCCTTGGCGGCGGCCGTCGGGTAGGCGACCGAGCGAGCGGCTTTGCGCATTTTCTCGTAGTCGCGCGGGAAGTCGATGCTGATGCCGATGATTTCCAGGCCCCGGTCGTGATAGTGCCGATAGAACGCGTCGAGCTTTGGCATTTCCTTGCGGCAGGGCGCACACCATGTCGCCCAATAATTGACCAGGACGACTTTGCCGCGCAGCTTGGCGAGATCGAAAGTGGTTCCGTCGAGTGCAGTAACGACCAGCGGCGCCGCCGCTTCACCAATCTGCGGTACGGCAAGGGCCGGAGCGGCCGCAACTCCGAACCACAGCAGAGTAGCGGCCGCGGCCCAAATTGGGTTTCGCAATTGAGGCCGTGGCCGGCGTCGGGCCAAGATGGAAGCTCGCGGCGCCATCACGCGAACCGAGAGAGAGCAACATGCTGAGAAAACTTGCCGTCGTCCTGCTCGCAGTCTCCACGTTTGCCGGCGTAGCGAGCGCCCACGGTGGCGGTCCGGCGGAATCGATGCCCGGCACCAACTTCACCGATATGCCGAGCTATCCGGGCAAGCCAGCCGAGCAGCTCAGGCGGATCAAAAAATTGCACAAAAATGTCGGGTGGCACCGAGGCCCCACGCACGCTGACTGACATCGCTATTCCTTTCGTGAGCTGGCGCGCCCAGTTTTCTGGGCGCGCCAGCCTTTGATGCATCAAAAATTGTAGCTCGCCACGACCTTGATCAAGTAGGGAGCGACGAGTTGCCCTTCGGTCCCGGCGTTGTTGGCGGCGTTGGCCCGGTAATAGACCGGGACCTCGACATCCGCATAAAGCTTGACGACCCGGTTGTTGGCCTCGTCGACCACTTTGGTGAACTCAACGCCGGGCGAGAGCATCACCCGGTCGAAGCCGCTGTTATATGGATCGGAACCGGTGCCACTGTCCGCGTCGCGGTGCGAGACGATGACCTGCGCAAGCGGCGTGATCTTATCGAGACCGAGCACGTGGTAAAGATTGTTGTAGACGATGCCGCCGGCGGCATCGATTTGCATGCCCGGAAAGTAGGTTTGCACTACGCCGGGATTTCCGTCGAAGAAGCCCTGCGGGTCGGCCGCACTCTGGTAGAGGAACGGCTGCCGCCACATGATCTGTGAAAAATATTGCCAGGCATTGTCGCCGGTGAGCAGGCCGCGATGGAACGCGCCGAGCAGAAGGTCGGTGCTGCCCGAGCCGATCTGGGTGTCACGGTCAAGCCCTGGCGCGGTGAACGTTCCGGTCGGGAGTTTGATTCCGAAGATGACGCCCGTTGACATGTCCTTGAAGAATCCAGTGTACATGCCCATGATTTCGATATCGCCAATGTCCTTACTGTTGAACGGCACGATGCCGGCGTAGTCTCCGGTGTCGGTGGTCAAAGTGCGATTGACCGTCGGTATCCGGACCATCACGCCCCAATCTCTGTTGAAATTGTAGCTGAAGCCGACGTTGTACCACTGCGTATTGATTTGCTTATCTGAATTGAGGGCGCCGGGAGCTTTGGAGCTGCCAACCCAATTCTCTGTTTGATCGCCGCTCCAAAATTCGAAGAAGACGCGGCCGCCGTGGTCCTGTTCCTGCGGCGTGTCGAGGCCGCCGACATCGAATACGCTGCAGCCGCAGGCACAGGCGAGCGCCGCTGTCGTTGTGAAGCTCAGAAGCGCGACAAACGAGAGGAGCGACGGCAGGACGAAAGCGAACAGCGCCACAAGACGCCGCATCGGGCGGCGACATTGCGCAGTGTTGTTTGTAGTCGACATTTTATCACCATTTGGATTTGCGCGCCGCAACGCAGCCGGAACACGGCGCGCGTGCAGGCGGTCGATTGAGGTCAAGGGATGAATGGGTTCGAACATCGCGGGCTCGCGGCGATCAGAACTTGAAGTTCACGCCGGCGCGGACGAGCTGGATAACGAGGTCCGTAGAACCGTGGAGGGTGTTGCTGGTTCCACCAGGACCGGTGATCAGGCCGGTCGCGCTCGTTGTCGGAAAGCTCGCGAACAGATATTCGGCCTTGATCGTCCAATGGTCGGCAAACGCGTATTCCCAGCCGGCGCCAGCGGTCCAGCCGACGAGCGATCGCGAGGCACTCGCTGTACCGGCTCCAGGGGGAGAGTTCGCATCGAGGTAGCTCTCGGTGTAACTGATGCTGGTAAATGCCGCGCCGCCGGTGAGGTAAGCGAGATTGCGGTCCGCGCCGATGCCGATCCGCGGACGCACCGTTGCCAGATAGTTGGTGGTCAGCGACTGCCCGATGGCAAAAGTGTTGCCATTGGCGAGCGTGTTGGTGTTGTTGTTGAACTGCGGATTGCTGCGGAAGGAATCGAAGTCCGCCTCCGCTCCGACGACGAAAAGTCCGGTCTGAAAGTTGCAGCCCAACTGCCCGCCGCCGAGAAAGCCGTCGGCGTTATGGCCGCCGCCTCCGCTGCCGGCGACCGTGGCGGCGTCGCCCGCTGTGAGGTAGCTGCCAGGATCAATTGTGGTGCCGAAATTGGTTCCGCTTGCGCCGCCTCCGACGTTAAGGCCGACGTAGCATCCCGACCATTGGTAAACCGGCGCCGGCGGTGCTTTC
The DNA here is from genome assembly GCA_963826945.1 of uncultured Alphaproteobacteria bacterium. Taxonomy (GTDB): domain Bacteria; phylum Pseudomonadota; class Alphaproteobacteria; order Rhizobiales; family Xanthobacteraceae; genus BOG-931. Next base: position 33,064 of record CAWGYY010000009.1, read on the forward strand.
AGCGGCATGTCGGCTGCCGTTGCGCCGCTCGAAATGCAACTGAGCGCAATCGTGGCTGCGATGACAGATGTGACCAAAACTGATCGGGTAGGTGGTGGTGTTTCGGTGAATTGATTCGACATGGCTTCCCCGCGAGCAGGAGTGAATGTTTGCGCTTTGACGCGCCGCTAGTTCCTCGCGCGCGCTGGCGCTCGGAGTTCGGGCTGTTAGAAAGATCGAGTGGCCTCGGCCGGAGGCCTACAGGCGACGGGCGCAAATGCGCCCGTCGGACGTCACGCGCGAGGCGGAGGGCCTCGGGGACTTGCTATCGAATAGTCGGAAAAGCGGGGTAGGGCGTGTTGATCGCTTACCCACGGGATGTCGACAATCTCGACATTCACGCGGTGAAATAAAGCAGGCGGCGCCGCGGCCACGGCGTGATGCGACCCGGCGAAGCAGAAAATGCAATGCGTACAGCCGGGATGATGGCTCGGCACGCCGTCCGACGATGCCGGTGCGGCTTGGCCGGCGTGAAGGCAAAGTTCAAAGGCCGGCGCACCGGTATCGACGGGCGCGGCCAGGGCAAATCCGCCGAATGCGAGGAGCAGGCTTTGCGCTGCGACGGCATAAGCGACGGCAATGGCGAGCAACGGCCGCACGAAACGCTTGGACTTCAAGCTCAGTCTGAAGATGCCGCGCATGCCACCGGACGATTGGTCAGAACGCCAGCCCGCAGTTCGGGCTGCCCCATTAACTCACGTTAGTGCACAATGACCCCCTAGGGAATAGGCTCGATCTCAAATAGACCTTCGGTTGCCATTACCGCATCGAAACGGCCGCGCGGATCGAGAGTCTTGTTCATCTCGGCAAGCTTTGGCAGCGCAGTCAAAGGGATCGTGTACTTGAAGCCGTGACCTCCATGGCGGGGGCGAATGATGATGACTGCAGCCACTCCCGGCGGCGCCTTCTCGGTCGCGATCGATAACGTGCGCTGACCGACGGAAGCATAGGTCGCAATGGCCACGCCATCGGCGAAGCAGGCGCACGGCGATGAGTCGCTGTCGTAATAGAGAACCGCCAGTTCGCGCGGCTTGGCGTCGAGGCGTTTGACCGCGTCAAGGCCGATCTTGATGCCGAGCGGGATGAAAGCGCCGAAACCGCCATGCACCCTGGCGCCGAGCGTTACCCATTCATCCGGAGTTTCGGCGCTCGCCGACGCTGGCAGCAGCAGCACCGCAGCAAGCAGCAATGCACGGCGGCGCTTCACCGCTTCGCCCGCGACATTCGCATCACTTCGGCCGCATCCGCATGAACGCCTGGCGGCGGCACTCGGCCACCAGCTTGTTGTCCTGATTGAAGGCGCGGTGATGCATCTCGACGATGCCGGCGCCGGGCCGCGATTTCGATTCGCGCTTGCCGATGACCTCGGTGGTCGCGTGCAAGGTATCGCCTTCGAAAACCGGATGCGGAAATTTCACGTCGCTCATGCCGAGATTGGCGATCGTAGTGCCGACGGTGAGGTCGCTGACCGACATGCCGATCATCAGCCCGAGCGTGAACAGCGAGTTCATCAGCGGCTGGCCCCATTCGGTCTCCTGCTCGCAGAAATGCCGGTCGATATGGAGCGGTTGCGGGTTGAGCGTCATATTGGAGAACAGCATGTTGTCCATCTGGGTGACGGTGCGCGTATAGCGATGCTCGACGATTTCGCCTGGAACGAAATCCTCGAAATAGAGTCCGCCGCGCTTGTGCCGCACGGCAGTTTGCTGGGTCACTTATGCCTCCCTCGATGACGGGCCGTTAAGCCCACGTTTACCATAGTCGTTAATGATCCCTAACGCCCGAACGGGCGGCCGGTGGGAGCCGGCAGGGGAGTTGTCTCATGCTGGTCGATTCCAGCAATTCCACCGCAAGCTCGGCGGTGACCGGCGCTATCCGTCAGGCCGCGCAGGCCACCGGTACGAGCTTCAATTACCTCTTGGCGACGGCGCAGGTCGAGTTCGGTCTGAACGCGTTGGCCGGAGCCGCAACCTCGTCCGCCCGCGGACTGTACCAGTTCATCCAACAAACCTGGCTCGCGACCATGAAGCAAGCCGGTCCAGCGCTCGGTTACGGGCGATACGCCGACGCCATCACGATGACGGCGTCGGGCCAATACCAGGTCAGCGACCCGGCGTTGCGCAATGAGATCCTCAATCTGCGCACCGATCCCGCTGCCAACGCGGCGATGGCCGGCGCTTTTACCCAAGCGAATGCAGCGGCGTTGAGCGATCGGCTTGGCCGCGCGCCGAGCGAGGGCGAACTCTACATCGCGCACTTTCTCGGCGCCGGCAGCGCAGCGCGGCTCATCAATCTTGCAGCCAGCAATCCGAACGCCAAAGCCGCGGAGTTTTTTCCCGAAGCCGCGCAGGCCAATTCGCCGATCTTCTACGACCGCGCGACAGGAACGGCGCGGAGCGTGGCGCAGGTGCGCAATATCCTCACCGCTCGCTATGAAATGGCGCTGAAGACTCAAGGCCATCTGGCCGCGACGGCACAGGCCCCGGAAGCCGCAACAGCGCAGGCCGCAGTTGCCGCCGCAACGCCGGATACTGCAGGCATCACCAACGCGTTCGCCGCCGCCACTCCACCGCGCCCGGCGCGCGACGAACAGGTGTTTCATGCACTGTTTGCGGATCGAAACCGCAACGCACCGCTGGCACCGGTCGTGAGCGCGCTCTGGGGTGTGCCGAGCGCGACCGCGAACGGCACTGGTGTGACGGCGCCGAAATTGAGTTCCGGCGGCATGCTCAATCTGTTTACGGATCTGCCGGTCAAGGGGACGTAAGGCGCGAGGAAAAGATGATCGTCCGTCACTTTCTGGATTGGGTACGCACCGCGCCGGCCGGAAAAAGAGCCGAAGCAACCGGCGCGCTGGCTCGCGCGTACCTTTATTCCGATTTGTCGCCTGAGGACGCCGCCTCGGCCGAGGGTGCGCTGCTGATGCTGCTCGACGACGCTTCGCCGCTGGTGCGCCGCGCGCTTGCGGATACATTCGCGGCAAGCGACAAAGCGCCGCCCGCGGTTGTGCTGGCGCTGGCGGCCGATCAGCCGCAGATCGCCGCGCCGGTGCTGGCGCTCTCGCCGCTGTTGGTCGATGCCGATCTGGTCGATGCCGTCGCGACGGGTGGCGGTGCAGTGCAAGCCGCGATCGCAACCCGCGCCTTGCTGCCACGATCGGTCGCTGCCGCCATTGCCGAAGTCGGCTCGGCAGAAGCGTGTCTGGTGCTTCTGGAGAACGGCAATGCGGAAATCGCGCCGTTCTCGATCGATCGGATTGTCGAGCGGTACGGCCATCTGGCTGCGATTCGCGAGCCGCTGCTGCAGCGTGAGGATATTACCGCGGCGACCCGCCTGACGCTGGTTGCCAAGCTGTCGGAGACACTGGCCGGTTTCGTCGCCGCGCGACAATGGCTCGATGCCGATCACGCCCAGCGCATCGCCCGCGAGGCCTGCGAGAAGGCAACGGTGGTGCTCGCCGCAGATACGCCGACCAGGCAGATGCGGCCGCTAATCCGCCATCTGCGCGTCACTGGACAACTGACGGCTGGCCTCATTTTACGCGCGCTCCTATCCGGCAACGTCGTCCTCTTCGAGCAAGCGCTGGCCGAACTCACCGATATGCCGGTCGAGCGCATATCGAGCCTGCTCGATGACAGCGGCAGTGCGAGCTTGCGGGCGTTGTTGGGCCAGGCCCGATTGCCGCCGTCGACTTACCCCGCCTTCAAGGAAGCGATCGAGGCGATGCGCGAGGGCGGGCTGATTGGCGAACCGGGAGGCGCGGCGCGGTTGAAGCGCCGCGTGATCGAGCGCGTGCTCTCCCGCTGTAAGACCGAGGCGCTGGGCGAACTCGCGCCGCTGAACATGCTGTTGCGCCGCTTCGCTACCGAGGCCGCGCGCGAGGAGGCGCGGCTATTCTGCGACGAACTCGTTGCCGAAACGCTTGAAGCCGAGGCTCGTTCGGTAGCGGCGTAGTCCGCGGGCGCTCAGGATCAGCCACTTCCTGGTGATTTAACGAGACGCGGCCTATCAGCTTTGAGCAGTGCCGGGCGCAATCGACGGCGCGAAAATGCTTTCCAGATAATCCGGCCGCTCGCTGTTCTCGACGCGAAGAAACTCGTCGGTGACTTCGCGCAGACGCTGCGTAAGCGCCTCGGCAACGCCGATGATGTCCGGCCGCGCGTATTCGCGGGCAATGGCGCGTACCGCATCGACATGCCGATCGACCAGCCCCTGCGGGATGCGCTTCATCTCGGGCGTGTGTTCAAGCAAACGGCACAAGCTTTCGGCGGCGCCGGCAACGCCGGGAAAGCCGAACGTCGCGGCCTCGCCTTTGATATCATGGCTGGCGCGAAACAGCTCGTCGTGGGTTTTGTTGCTAAAGCCAAGCTGTTTCACTTGCTGCCGCGCGGCTTCGAGACGCTCGCATTCGGCATACATCCAGCCGGCGAACTCGCTGGAAAGCTGCGCCAGAGCCGCCTCGGCGCGCGCGACCGGATCGTCGTCCGGATCGGTTGCCGGCGCCACGGCCTTGCGCAGCTTGTGCGGCGGCGTGATCACTTCATGGTCCGCGAACGTTGCGACCGACGGCGTGTCGTTGTTGCGGGGCGCCATGTTCGTCATCGCTCCTGAAGGTCAGTTCGTGACTTTGTCGAGCAGCGGCTGCTGACGGATCGCATCCGTCTTGCCGCCCTTGCGCCGTTCCGGTCCGGCGTAGTTCGGGTTGACGTTACGGCGGCGGTCGGGGCCGAAGTAGGTCTTGGTCTTGATAAACGGACGCGGGTTAGCGACGACGTTGAGGATGCGCTCGTACAGTGCCTTGGCCGAGATCGGCTTGGCCAAAAATTCGGTGATGCCGGCGTCGCGCGCGCTGACGACACGCTTCTTCTCCGAATGGCCAGTCAGCATGATGATCGGCACGTAGGGATTGGCGTTGGCGCCGGGCTGGCGAATTATTTGCGCCAATTCCAGGCCGTCGAAGATCGGCATCACCCAGTCGGTCAGCACGATATCGGGCATATAATGGGTAAAAGCCTCGAGGCCGGCGGCGCCGTCTTCGGCTTCGTATACCTCGCGGGCACCGAAGCCGTGTAGCAGCGTACGCAAGATTCGCCGCATATGGGCGTTGTCGTCGATGACGAGAAAGCGCAGACGGTTGAAATTAATGCGAACCATAGAGCCTCCGAAGGCGGATGCATCGCACCCGACCTCGCGGCATCGAAGCTAAGGTTTTGCCGTTAAGGCCTGGTTAAGCATAGGAGGCCGGTTCAGCCAAAACAGGCAATCCCGCTAGTAACCGAACTGCTCCCGCAGGATGCGCTCGTCGAGGCTATGCCCGGGATCGAACAGCATGTGCATTGCGACTTTATGATCCATGCTGATCTCGACCGATCGGACCGAGCGCACTTCGTTGTGGTCGGCGACGGCAGCGACCGGACGCTTGTCCGCTTCGCGCACTTCGACTGTGACGTGCGCGCGATCGGGCAAGAGCGCGCCGCGCCAGCGCCGCGGCCGGAATGGACTGATCGGTGTCAGCGCCAGGAGCGGCGCATCGATCGGAATGATCGGTCCCTGCACCGAGAGATTATAAGCGGTCGAACCGGCCGGGGTGGCGAGCAGAATGCCGTCGGCAACCAGTTCGGGAAGCCGCTCCTCGCCGTCGACCAAGATTCGAAGCCGCGCCGCCTGGTAACTCTGGCGGAATAGCGAGACTTCATTGATGGCGCGGTGGCGGTGCACGCGTCCCGCGGCGTCGCGCGCGCGCATGACGAGCGGATGGATCACGGTGACTTGCGCGGCGGCGAGACGCTCAGCGAGGTTCTTTTCGGAGAATTCATTCATCAGGAAGCCGACCGTGCCGCGGTGCATGCCGTAGATCGGCTTGCCGGAATTCATGAACCGTTGCAGGGTCGAGAGCATCAGGCCGTCGCCGCCAAGCGCGACCACGACGTCGGCGGTCTCCGGCGACGCGTCGCCGTAGCGGCGAACCAGGCTGCGCCGGGCCCGCTGCGCCGGCGGCGTGTCGCTGGCGACGAAGGCAACGTTCTTGTAGCGGGGTGCGGTACGGCGCTGCGACATAGGCGGTCTGGTTGGGCGGCTGTTCGAGGCGCCTTGAAGTCCTGGCAAATCGGCGGCCGATGCGATGCCGCGGGAGTTGAGCATGGAACGCGCGGTGTTCGTCTATACGACCTATCCATCGGTTGTCGAGGCGGAGCGGGCCGGGCGCGTGCTGGTCGAGCGGCGGCTATGCGCGTGTGTCAACATCCTGCCGGGCATGGTGTCGCTTTATTGGTGGCAAGGCGCAATCGAGCGCGGCGAGGAAGCGGTGATGATCATCAAAACGCGGGCAAGCCTCGCCGAAGCCGTGCGCGGTGCCGTCAAGGAGATGCACTCGTACACGACGCCGGCGATTCTCGTCGTGCCGCTCGAGAGCGTCGATCCAGACTATCACGCCTGGATCGTGAAGGAGACCGAAGGGACCTAATAGGTCTGCGTGCCGTCGATCACGTCCTTCAGCATCCTGTAAGCGCGGCAATCGGTGCCGCAGATCAGACGGACCTTTTCCAGATCGTCCTTGGCCTTGAGCACATTGCCCTGTTCGGCCTGCCACATGCCATAATAGGACCAGGTCACGGCGTGGTTCGGATCGGCGGCAAGCGCGCGCTCGTACCAAATTTTGGCGTCGTCGTAGCGGCCAAGTTTGCGGCTGGCGTAGCCGAGCAGCGTTGCCACGTCTGCATTGTCGTCGTAGCCGAGCGCGCGTAGCGCGGCGATGCCGGCCTCATAGTCATTCTTGTCGTAGATCAGCCCGTAAGCGGTGTGATAGCCGCGCAGGAAATCCTCCGTCGCGCCGCTTTTGTTGGTATTCGGCTTCGGCTTGTTGGTGTCCTGGGATTTCGTTTTCGTTTGCGATGGCTTCGCCGGCGGCGGCGTCGGATTATCATCACCGACGGCTGCGGCAATATTTGGTGCGATAAGAACTGCTGAGAAAAGCAACGCGGCAGCAAGCGAAAGCGACGGCTTCATAGCGCTCTCCGAAGGTTCAAGGCAGCGATCTTACCGTGTCGCGACACGATTTGGCGTGACGCTTCGGTGTCATCGAGAAAATGTGATCTACAGGTTAGGCTGCCACTCGATCGGCACGTGCTCGTAACCGGTTGCGGTCTTGACCAGGTGGCCGCAGGCCGGGAAGGGGAAGTGATAGCCCGTCACCAGCATCCGGTCGGCGGCGGCGCGATCGAACAGCTTTTTGCGTGTGGCGACGGCTGCATCACCATCGATGTCGAAGGCGGCCTGCCAATCCGGGTGACGCGCGAACACAGCTGGATGCTGCGCCGTGTCGCCGAGCACCAGGAGCGATTGATTGCCGGAGTGAATGGCGAACACGGTGTGGCCCGGCGTATGGCCCGGAGCCGCGAGCGTCACAACGCCGGGCGCAACTTGCGCCCCCGGCTCAAAGCGCGCGACCCGGCGCGCGATGTTGGCAAATATCCGCCGCTGATTGCGAAAAGTGAGTTTCAGATCCGCAGCAGCCGCGTTCAGGTTGGCGTCGTCCATCCAGAAATTCCACTCGGCCGCCGGCACCATGATCTCGGCATTGGGAAACACCAGATTGTCGTCCTTATCTTTGATGCCGTTGATGTGGTCCGGGTGAAAATGCGAAATGACAATGAGGTCGACGGCTTTCGGATTGATACCGGCGGCGGCGAGATTGTCTCGGAGCACGCCGGCCGACGGCGCGATCTGACCGCCGGTACCGGTGTCGAGCAGCACTACCTTCTTGCCGGTATTGACGATCAGCGTTGTGAACGGCGTCGCCAGTTCGTCGGCCGGCATGAATGCGTCGGCAAGTGCGCTCTCAACCTCGGCAAACGGAGCGTTGCGGATGAACTTATCAGTGATCGGCCGGTACCAGATGCCGTCATAGAGCGCGGTCAGCTCGAATGCACCGATCCGATAGCGATAGATGCCGGGGGTCTGCTTGCCGGCGAACGGCGCAGCGGCGGCGGCCGGATGAGCGCCCGCCGAGAACGCAGCCGATGCCGAGCCAGCAAGGAGAGTGCGGCGCGTGATAATCGGCACGGTGTTATCGCGTCGGCCGCGCGGGCTCTGCCGTCATTTGCAATGCTTCAGTTGGCACTGCTGGCTGCACGCGGCCGGGCTTTTCATGGCGAAATTCTTGGCGCACCAGCCGTTGCAGAATGCGACGCACCGCGGCGAGGCGGCTTCAGCCTTCGTTACCGGCGCGTCAATTGCCACAATCATTGCCACTATTGCCATCAGAGCCAGTGCATTTTTCATGGTCCCACCCATTTCTGCTGTCGCCGCAACCCGTCCGCAAAATACACGCATCGATAGCGCGGCGCACTGTTATTGGTCACGGCCGCCGAATAAAAAAGCGACATTATTGTAGGGCTGGCTGGTATAAGGCTGGCGCGCGCGGCAGTGTCGATACTTCCCTCCATGATCGGATTAAAGCGGTTTGCTCATCCCGGACTGATTATTTCGGCCGCCGTCCATGTCGGGGCGCTGGTCATCGGCTTGCTGTATTTCAATGCGGGCTCACTGAACGCGATCCCACCCGAAGCGATGGTGGTCGACATCGTGCCGCCGGATGAAGCTCCGCGGCTCGAGGGTACACCTTCGGAGCTTCGGACGTCCGGCGCCGAGGTATCATCCAACTCCAGGAGCGCGAGCCAACCCGCTCAGCCGCCGCCCAGGCCTGCCGCACCGCGGCCGCAGCAATCGCAACAGCGTTCGCGGTCACCGCATAACGCCCATGAAGCGGTGGAAAGGCCACTGAATGCCGGGCCAGAGGCCGCTCAATCCGAAACGGCGCAGGCTCAGTCATCCGACGTGCCACCAGCCCCGCCTCAGCCGCACGCCCAAGAGACACCGTATCAACCGGGGGTCGGCGAGATGCTAGCGCAACTCGCGCTCATCGGCGGACCGCTCGGCGGCGGCTTCAACGCGCCGCCAGTCAATGCGCTTCAGACCGGGTACGACTTCACGGAGCCGTTCCGTGAACGCGTCAGTTGGTGCTCGTCCTTGCCGGCTGGGCTCGACGCCGGCGACAGGATCAGTGTCTCGCTGCGGGTTTATCTTAACCGCGACGGCACTCTGGCGTCGCCGCCACGATTGCTCGGACCGACCCCATCGCCGAAAGCGCAGGTGCTGATGCAAAGTGCAATCGATGCACTGCAGAAGTGCCAACCCTATACGATGCTGCCGGCGGAAAAGTACAAGCAATGGAAGACGATCGACCTCGTCTTCTACCCGCTGAACTTCCTCGGCAGGTGAGACCGTGCCTTGATGCTAATTAACGATCTTGCAGGCGCCATATTGGCTTGTGTGTACAAAACCAGACACGCAAGCTAGTGGCCGCGTCCTGATCTCTGCGCTCCCTGGGCCGTGTCGAATTTCTAGGTGCAAAGCCGCGCAAAGAAAAAACCCCGCGGGGTCGGTCACCAAGGGAAGGTGCACGCGGGGTCAAGTGATTGAGTACCAATGGCGGCCCGACTGAGAAAAGCGCGCCACTTAAGATCAGAGGCAGTTCCAATTCCTTTGGCAAGTGCTATCGTGCGACCGTCGGCCTAAGCCCAGATAGGCCGGGTGGTTCCGACGAATAGGGGCAATTGGGAGGAATGGAAATGCACAAGACTGTCACGGTAGCGCTGCTGGCACTGGCCTTGTCCGTGGGCTGGGCACAGGCGGCGACGATGCACCACAAACACATGATCCCTGGCTGCACTCCGGGCTCGGCAGCGGCCAAAAAATGTGCTTGCGGAACCGCGAGCGGCAAGCCGCTAATCTGTAAGCCCGGGCAGTGGTGTCATCCCAATTCCGCTTGCACGGCGTAACGCGCCGCCCAGGGATCGTGCCGGCGAAATATAGAAGCCTCGATCCGAATACAGTCGGATCGGGGCTTGCTCATTTGGCCGCTTCAGGGGCGACCTCCTAGCCGGACCAGTGCATGGCTAAGCGATTTGTCGCCGCCGACGACATCAGTCGTGCCGCAATTTCCCATGACACCCCGCGGCAAGATTTCGAAGGCCCGGCTGGCTGAGCCATTGTCAGCCGTCTCGCATGATGTTGGTGCCGGGTGAGAGGATTGAACTCCCGACCAACGGTTTACAAATCGTCCCAACTACTGTTTCAGCACGTCACCTGACAGTGCGTCGTATCGCCTTAAGCAATTGACCTATTGAGATTTTACTGTCGCATATTATATCATCGTGTCGCATCGGGCAACACTGAATTTCGCATGAAATGTTGCCCAAATGTTGCCCACGAGGACGCGATCGATGCAGCGACGCTTGACCGATCGAACGCTTCGGCGCTTAAGAAAAAGGCCAAACGCTATGAGGTGTCGGACCTAGAAGCGCCAGGGCTGGGCGTGCGCGTCAGCACCAAAGGCACCAAGACGTTCGTCCTGATCGCGCGTTATCCGGGGAGTCGTCACCCAGTGCGACGAACCTTGGGCGAGTACGATCTGATGAGCCTCGCCGAAGCGCGCGACGAAGCACGCCGCTGGCGCAAGCTGCTGAAGCAAGGCACCGACCCGGCAGTCGAGCGCGAGCGTCAGCGTGACGCCGAAGCGCGACGGCGCGCCGACACCTTCGAGGCGGTCGCCGAGGCGTATTTCGCCTTCATCAAGCGCCAAGGACTTCGGCGCGCCCACGAGGTCGAGCGCGACATGCGCCGTGACTTCGTAACCCGTTGGGCCAAGCGTCCGATCACCGATATCGACTGGTTCGATGTCAAGGCAGTCATCGACGCGGCGATCAAGCGTGGCTCACCTTGGCAAGCTCACCACGTCTTCAGCAACGCCCAGCGCATCTTCGCCTGGGCGCGCGAGCAGGGCACCTACGGCCTGACGACGTCTCCCTGCGATGGACGACGCCCGTCGAAGATCATCGGGCCGAAAGAGCCACGCACGCGCGTCCTCGACGACGACGAGGTGAGGGCGCTGTGGCGCGCGTCAGGGCGCACCGGCTACCCCTTCGGCCCGCTGGTGCGCATGCTGCTGCTGACAGGTCAGCGCAAGAGCGAAGTCGCCGAAGCGCGCTGGCGCGAGTTCGACCTCGAAAAGAAGCTATGGAGCATCCCGATTGCGCGCATGAAAGGCAAGGCGGCGCATGTGGTGCCTTTGACCGATGACGTGATAGCGATCCTGCGCAGCCTGCCGCGCTTTGCCCGGGGAGATTATCTGTTCTCGACCCGGTTCGGAGCTTCGCCCACCAACGGCTTTAGCAAGTACAAGGCGCGCCTCGACCGACGCATGCTGTTGTCGTGGCGCGCCTTGGGGCGCATCGCTGGGGTCGATCGTAAGGCACTGAAGCCTTACGTGCTGCACGACATCCGACGCACCATGCGCACACACCTGTCGGCGCTGCCGGTGCCCGACCTGGTGCGCGAGCTGGTCATCGGCCACACCAAGCCCGGCTTGCACAAGGTCTACGACCAGCACGCCTACCTCGACGAAAAGCGCCACGCCCTCGAGCTGTGGGCGAAGCGCTTGCGCACGATCGTCGAGCCTACGCCTGACAATGTCGTGGCGTTGCGGAGGTAATCGTGGCTAAGACAGTCACGGTTAAGTGGCCGAGTAAAATCTACATGGCTTGTTGCGAAGCCGCTCAGATTGCGCGCCGTCCCAGACAGGCGATGACCGACAGCAAGAAGCGCCGAATGACGAAGGAGCGCGAGCGACGCAAAGAGCTTGATCGTCAAATCGATCAATGGAGTCGCGATCCTGCGACTTCCATGGAAGATCGACTGGTGATCGCTGACTACCATGCTGGAAAGCTTAATCCCAAGGGCGGACGGCCAGAGGATTTACATCAGCAACGCGCGCTTCACAGCTTGGCCAGTGAGGTAGAACAAATCAAGAGCGAGGAACGCGCCCGAGGTGTTCGGATCAGGCACGACGACGCTATCGATCGGGTTATTGAGAAGTACTTTCCTGAAATGCTGCAAACAGCAGCTTGGAGCAAACTCAAGAATTTTATAAGTCGTTCAAAACGCACCAAAAAACTAGCGCAATAACTGACCTGTCGGTTTGCTGCCGCGACGCGATGTCGTCGTTTGCGTCATCATGCGCTTCTGATTTTCACAGGGATGCCCTGTGCAACAGGAGCAAAAACGCACATGGCTCAACGACACGTCGCGCGGAACGCCTCCTTCGATCACAAGAAAAAGCTTTTGGGCTTTGACGAGGTGCGAAACCATAAGGGTATCGCGTTCAGTCGCGCCCATATCTATCGACTGATCAAAGACGGGAAATTCCCAAAACCTGTCCGCCTAGGCGAAAATCGCGTCGCATTCGTTGCGGATGAAATCGATGCCTGGATTAACGAACGCATCGCAGAGCGCGACGCCGCATGAAAAGAGCCCCCGAGGAGGATCAGTCCTCGAGGGCGATGAGATGCTGATGTCTAACACGGGACTGGCATCCCGCAACACGAGAGGTTCCTATGCGAAGGAAACCACTGCGTTCGTTTGATAATGCTTCCTACAAACGGCTGCAACGCCATCATTCTCCCAATAAAGACCCGGGTCTGGAGTTAGGCTACGGCGTGATCGCCGTCTTCACTTGCTCGGGCTTAATGCCCATGGACGACGAATGCCATCTGGATGGCTGGTACTACGGTGAATACGGCAAGGCGCTAGCGCTGGGCATGTTCAAGTACTTCCAAAAACGTTACCCCACGGCGGACATTCACTTGGTTACGCGAACCAGGAGCAAATGGCGAACGGGGTCGCCATGAAGATCGTCGTCAAGCATCTGTCTCGCGAATTCGATCGCAGGCCGAAGTGGATACGCGAGCAGTTGCGGCGAGAGTTCGTGAGACCGCGAGGTCTTAACTGGGAGTGGGAAGGCGCTGAAGCGGCCAAGATACGCGCCTGGATGCGCAAGCTACTAGAGCGCAAGCGATGAGCGAGCACCCAATCCTCGACCTGTGGGCACGACAGCCAGGCGACTGGTGCTGCCTATCGACCAAGAGCGTCGAGGGCAGATGGCGCGATTATTTCTTTGACCCCGACGACTGCGACCTGACTAACTTCATCGCCAGGCACCGGGACGAGAACATCTTCTTCTGCCCACATTTGTTCGATGCGCGGCGGCGCATTAAAGACCACGCGGTACTGCCGAAGTTGCTGTGGGCTGATCTAGATGCAGTCGATCCTCGGCGCATTGTCTATAGACCTACCGTAGCGATTAGGTCGAGCCCTCGACGTTATGTCGGTCTATGGCGCACTGATCGCACCGTCACCGAAGAACTCAACCGCAGACTGACCTATGCGCTCGGCGCTGACGCGAGCGGCTGGGATTTGGGACAGGTGCTACGACTGCCTGGGTCGATCAATCACAAGCCGCAGTACAGCAAGCCGCGCGTTCGCCTGCTGTGGGACGATGGGCCTAGATACAGAGTCGATGACCTCGAAACGAAGCTGCCTCGGCTCACGCCGATCAAGGTGCCCGAGAGAGGCGATCGCAGGGCGTCGCTGCTGACGCTGCAGCAGATCATCGACAAGCACCAGCTCAACGGAAATCTGCGGCGCGAGCTGCTCGGGCCGGGACGACCCACCAAGCTCGATGGTCAGCGCGGCTACAAAGTTCACTGGAGGTTGGCGTGTGAATTGCGCGAGGCAGGCGTGCCGGGTGAGGAGGCGTTTATCTGCTTGCGCGACACTAAGTGGAACAAGCATGCGGACGACCGTTCGGTGTGGGCATTAGTGGAGAAGGTATTCAGGAATGAAGGTTCGCGTTGATTTTACCGGTCTGCAACGACCACCTGATCCTCCCCGCAATGGTCGAGTTGCCAGCATGGTCGAACCTAAAGACACCGAGTGGGTGTGGTGGCCCTATATCCCCGCTGGAAACATAACCATCGTCGGTGCCAGGGGCGGGACCGGCAAAGGCGTCATGGTATCCAGCACTGCAGCAATCATAACCAGAGGAGGCGAATGGCCTTTCTGCGAGGAGGCAGCGAACGTAGGCAATGTGCTGTGGTGCGAAGCGGAGGACACATTCAAGACAACGGTTATTCCCCGACTGATCGCCGCCAAAGCCGATTGCGACAAAGTCATTCTCAAAAAGCCGCACGAGTTTCTGAGAATGAAGGATTTGCGCGACTACATCGAAACCAAGGGCATTCGCCTGATCGTGCTATCGCCGCTCAATTCATTTCTCAAAGAGTTCGAGAGACGCCAATTCCGGTCACAATGTCCGCGAAGCGCTAACCCAAATCCAAAGCGGCATCGAGGACACATCCTGCGGCGTCGTTGGCATCTGTCATTTGAACAAGAAACCTGATCTGACTGCGATCGAGCGCCTTCTCGGGAGCGTCGAATACGCCAACTTCGTGCGCTCAGTGCTGATGCTCAACCAAGACAATAAGCCGGGAATGGTGCGCGCCGTTCACGCCAAGCACAATTTAAGCCCCCAGGGCGATGATCTATTGTTCAGCATTCACAACACAAGGCCAAAAAAGCCGCGCGGGCAATACATAGCGATCAACTGGGAGAAGCCTAACAGCAACATCAATCAGGACTATCTGTTCGATCGCAAGAAGGGTGATGACAGCGCGGGCAAATGGCTGTCTCAGCTGCTTGAAAAAGGGGAGATGGATTGTCAGGAGATTTTCAAAAAAGCTGAGGGTTACAGTCACTCGGCAGGAGCATTGAAGCAGGCGAAGCTACGTGATCCGGAAATAGGCCATCGCACCGAGGGTTTTGGCAAAGAGAGACGCACCTTCTGGTTCAAGCGCAAACTGGAGTGATGTCGTGTTGTCGTTCTGTCGTTTCATGGTGATTTTTCAATCGATGTCGTTTCATGGTGACCGTCCCCAAAGGACGATGACGCCGGAGTTTGTGCCGAGGAACGACAGAACGACAAATATACAAACACTCTCTCTAGCTCATGAAACGACAAAACGACGCGCAAAGACAGGCTGCGCGCAAACTGTTGCAATCCCACATGAGCGATGAGCTGTTCAATCAGGTGTGTGAGTTGCTGGCCTACATGCTGCTGGACCGAGCGGGTGACAAGGTCGACGATGTGGCGCAGCTGCAGAGAACTCAATGCGCAGCTGTTGAAGGAGCGAGTGGCGCAATCCGATCGGCTGACGATAGCTGAAGCAGCAAAGCTTGCAGGGCGCAAGTCAAAATCCCTGCGCAAAAAGCTCGATCGACATTTTCTCGTTCAACGCGATGAGCGCGACAGGCCGTATGTGTTGCGCAAGCAATTGGATGAGTTTCTTGAACGCGAAGCGAAGCGACCTGCAAGACGACGTGCAAGAGTGGACCAAACGCCGGCGAAGTCGTCAAACGCGCCGGTTGTAACCGAGAACGAAAAAAATCTAACGTCAACAAAATCGACTTAGACGTTGGTGTTGTTGATGTCTCGGACCAAACAACGGTCGAAGAGACGACCGGGAAACGGCATGCTAACAAAAAAGCGTGCCACGGGCGCCAGCGCCGTGACCAATGGCTCCGAGCTGCTGCCCGGCGTCGATGGAAGATCTCCGACTGCGCGCCGTTACCGTGATATCTGCGCTGCGCTGGCAGCCGATCGGGGTGGGGTGCAGGTACTCATCCACCGAAGCGGGCGCATGCAGTTGATCCGTCGCTTCGCTGCGTCGGCGTGCCTCGCTGAGCTGATAGAAGCAAAAATCGTCAGTGGCGAAATGATCGACCTTGCTGAGCACGCGTTGCTCAGCTCGACCTTGGTGCGATTAGCTAATCACATCGGCCTTGAACGCATCCCGCGCGATGTCGCGCCCTACTTGAGCGGAGTGCTCGACAACGAAGCGCGAGAGTTTTGGTCGCCGCTGCAAAGTCGCATTGAGGACGGCCCGGTGATCGAGGCGACGACATCATGAGCGAACGCAGGATCGTTCAGGGCAACTACTGGGTGTATCAGCGCGCAAATCGCCAAAGACGCATCAGCGAGCGCCTAAACGCCGTTAAAAGGCCTTTTACGACGCATTTTCCGGGCGCTGCATCGATCGCGCGCACGTCAGGCGTCGGTCTGATTGCACATGCGTCACACGCAATCGTTGCGGGTGTGCGAAACCCGCACAATCGTTGTCCACACGTTGCCCATGACGGTGTAAGCGAACACGGCGCTCCTAAACACCGCGTGGTGCCAAGGCCTTCAGCAAAACGAGCAGCGGTTTGCGAGACCGTGAGAGGGCCTCCGTCATGAACGAACTCGCCGTTCGCTATGACCGGCTCAGACGCGATACGGCTCGCCTGCTCAACTTCGACATCGACGACCTGACGCCTGCACAGGAAGTGCGCCTCGATCGCGTCAGCGCGTTACGCCTCGAAGTCGATCGTTTGCAAATGTTGCAGCTATCCGGGCAATCGTTCGATCTGTTGAAGCTGGTAGCTGCGTCCGAAATGCTCGAAAATCTCATGAACGACGGCGTTCATCTCGACCTTCAGCCGAGCCAAGGACAGTTCGCCGGTGCACGCGAGGAACTGGCAGCAGTGATTGAGAACCTCGCACGCGCAAGTGAGTACAAGATCGCCGAGGCTCATGCTCGCGAAGAAGCCGCTATGAGCGAAGAAGCCTTCGATCAGCAGCCAGTGATCAAGCACGAGCCAAAGGCTGAGCCGCCGATCATTGAAGAACCTACCAACGTTGTCGCTATTCCGGCGCACTACCTGAAAAGCGGTCAGCCTGCCGAGCCTTGGCGCAACTACATTGACGCCTACGGCAACATTCGAACGTCGCGAAGCCGTTGGCCTTGAAAGGAGCAACAATGAACGACGTCGAAGCAGCGGAGAAGACCCTGGCGTCGCTTGCCGACAAGCGCGATCGTGCTGCGGCGCGCATCGAACAGATCGCCGACGAGCGCCAAGCCATCGGCTTCGCCGTTCACGCCGATGGTGATCCGAAGGCCCGCAAGCGGCTCGATCAACTGAACCTCGACGCTGCGACGATCGCGTCCGAGTTAGCAAGCATCGAAGCGGCGATCGTCGAAGCGCAGGCACGTCTCGCGCAAGCGCAACATGCCGAGGCGACCAAACAGGATCGCCAAGCCGCGCAGGAATTGCGCAAGGCGTTCGACCGTTTCGTCAAGCTGGCCGAGGAGATGGACGCGGCGCTCGCCGCTGTCGTCACCACCAGCAACGAGATGGAGGCGACGATCAACGCCAATTCACCATCTCGGCTACGCCAGCCCGACCGGACAGCAATGGCTGTCGATCGGCGCATTGAGCCTCAACACCAGTCTGATGCTGACGCCGTGGCGCAGAGAATTCCGGCACCTGCCGCCGAACCAGAGGCACAGTTTCACCGAACTCGCCAAAGGTTGGCGCGCCGGGGCCGACACAAATATCGCCGCTCGTTTGCAAACAGAGGAGGCAGCCTGATGCACACCTTCAACGGCTATCCGCCGACGCGAAAATTCCGCCAGGACGCTCTCGACGACAACAATGGTGACGACGACATTGAAGACAGCACCAACCTCGACAACGGCAGCGATCCCACCGGCTCCGGCACCAAACATTTGAGCGAGCTAGCCGACATCATCGTCGAAGCCAGCGAGAACAACCTTACCCGGCCAGAAGCGCTGCGCTGGCTACTGCACACTCGTCTCGGCCGCACCACCACCGCAGCCTTCAAGCGCCACGGCAGGCGGCTATTCCCGGCGCTGCAAAAGGAAACCAACATGACCAAGCAAATTCAGGACTACGACGCCGTTTCGATCGCCAAGGTAATGGTCGAGGACAACCGGTCCTATTCGGTTTCCGAGCACCAATTGACCGAGGCGATTCAGAAATACGCTGCGCGCAACCGCCAGGCCGGCAAGTCCGCAGCGCAGGCCTTCGCCCGGATCTACACGGCGAACGACGATGTCGGGCTGTTCTTCCGGAAGGCGATCCAGATCGCCAAGCAAACCGTCACCATCATGCCGCTGCAGACCGGCGCCGACGCTGCCCAGGATGTCGACGATCCGGCTGATGCCTTGGCGCAGCTGCAGGAGTTGGCCGCCGAGCAAAGAAAGCGTGCGCCGTTCATGACTGTCGAGCAGGCTTTCGCCGCCACCTACACCGATCCAGCCAATGCCCGGCTCGCTGCCGCCGAGCGACGGCAGAATAGGCCAGCGGCGTGATCGAGCTTTCCGCTGTTCCGCATGAAACGAGTTCAGCGGGAAAACCCCGGCTCGGGCGACATCCTTTGCTGTCCCTGAGCCGGTTCAAGGCGTGGTCCCGACTCCTTAGAGCGGACACGGGGCCACGCCGACGGCGCGGCTTCGCTGTTGCCTCCTGGTTCGGCGCGGCCGTGCCGACTGAACTGTGACTGTAGGAGCGGCTGGACGTCCGGTCGCACGCGGGTCAGACGGTGAGTGCCGCGTGGCAAGCAAATAACCCCGTCAGCCGGTGCGGGTGAGTCCCTTTCCCCCGGTGATCGGCACCAAATTTTTCGAGGTGCGGCTTTGTTGCTGGCGTTGCTGATCGTCACCCTGCTGATCTCCGTCGGCGCTTGGCTGTGCCTGACGCCGCAGCGGCCGCCGAATTACAGCAACCGGCGCGACCACGACATGCGGCGCAAATGGATTCTCGACACCCGCCAGATCATCACCCGTGAACAGCCGAACCCGGCCAAGGTGCAACGCTACGCGGCAATGCTGCGTGCCGGGCAACATCCGCCGCCGCTCGCGGTGCTGCGCTACGACGCCGGGCGCTGGCTGTTGCTCGACGGCCATCACCGGCTGTGGGCGCTGCGGCAGGCGGGGTTCCTGCACGTCAACGCCGAGGTGGTGAGCCGATGAGCGACGAGCATGTGCTCTGCTACGGCGGCGCAAGCACCGACGACGTGCATCTTCTGGCGACGGTGCATGCTGTCGACGAGGGAAATCTTCACCTGGCTGAAGCGCCGTGAGCAGCGACGCAAGGGAGGACGCACAATGCCGCTAGCCCTGACTGACGCCGAGCTGCGCATGATCATGGCGGCCGCTGCAGCCGTGGCCTACGACAAGCGCGGCGATTTCCTGCGGGCTCTAGCAAAGGCGCTGACCAGCGAGAGCGACGCAGAGCACGTTGCCGTTGCGGCGCAGCCGACCGCTCTTTACCCGGAGCCCACCTGAGAGGGGCGACTGGTGTACTTATGCTGCCAAACACTACTTGAATGGTAAACGAACCGGATATACTCGTGGTTGAAGGGGCTGAGTCATGGAACGCCCCGTTCAAGCAGCCGGTAAATGGTGCGATTCCATTACCGTGTAGCTCGGTATCCATCATGCAGCGAATTAGTTTGGCTTGGTTTATGAATTTGGGAGCAGCATTAGGGCCGATCAGCAACTCTAATGCGGTAGGAGTGCCGGGTCAGATAACCGTATTCGATCTTTATCGAATACGTGATCCTCTTTCCATTTTAGGTAACGAGGCGACTTACCCTTTAGATTTGCGCGCGAGTCGACCCGTAATCAATCAGCTTCTGACTCGGATCAATTATGTTTTGAACGAGCCAGATAACCAACAACAAATGAAAAAACTCGATGCCGAAAGATTTAATATTTGGATGGAGGCGAGTCGATTGGAGACGCTACTTAATGCAGAACTAGCGGTGCAGCCGGTTTATCATTTGTGGCCCATTCGGGCTTACGATAGGGAAGTGCTCGTCGCAGATGGAGAAAAGATTTTTTCCGAAGAAGCGCGAAAGGAGTTTAATGAGGAGGAGATTTATAATCTGAAAGAAGCCGGAAAGTGTTTAGCATTCCAGATTCCGACTGCGGCGGCGTTTCATATGTTTAGATGCGTCGAATCTCTGATACGTCGCTATTACGAATTTGTGGTCGGCACTTTGCCGAAACCAAAAATGCGAAATTGGGGAGTTTATATAAAGGCGTTGCAGGATTGTGGCGTAGATCAAAAGATCATTGTAATTTTGGACCAGATAAAGAATTTGCATCGTAATCCGGTTATTCATCCAGAGGAAAGATTAAAAAATGAAGAGGCTTTGTCGCTGATCGGAATAATGGACAGTGCCGTTACCGCCATTGTAGCTGACCTGAAAGAAAGACGCGAAAAGACCAGTCCTTCTCTCCCTCTGGTCGCGCCTACTGCCATACCCCCTGATTTTGCTGCTTTTGGTTCCGTACCGGCATCAACATCCTAAAGGTTTGTTTAAAACCTGGGAGGGATGGTTTGAACTGGAAAGAAGAACAAGAGCGGCTGACACGGAAGGCTCGACTGCTTGCCCTCAGCCCCGAGGAGGTTTTCGAAGAACTCAAAAAAATGAGCGCGAAAACTACGGCCAAGCGTTGGTCGTTAAATTCAGGCGACGAATACGAGATCAGCCTCATCAACCGGAACGAGCGACTGATTAATCTCGGACTGGCCGCGTACGGCACGAACAAAAACGTGTTGCAAGCGCTCTACAAGCACGGTTTGGAGCCCGCCGAGGATGCCTCGGACGCCAGCTACAAGGAAGGCTTACGGATCGGCTGTCTGTCTAACATCACGGCACCAGCCACTAACCTCTTTCTGCGCTTCCCTGATGAAATCATCGGACCGGATGAGACGCGCCGCATCGTCAACAATGCCAGCGATGATGAAATAACTGCGCTCATCCAAAACCCGCGAGTATCAGAAAATTTGCTGGAGGCGCTCTACAAGCGGGAAGGTCCCTTCACGGACACGCCGGAAGAGCAGTGGCGAAAGCTCATTTACATGTCAGCCTCAAATGCACGGATCGCTACCGAATACGAATACGACAACTCGCCTGACATGGGGCATTACGGCATTCACAAGTCCATCTTCGAGCTTCTGGAGGCGGCCCCAGTCGATTACCATTGGCTCCGCACGCTCTATCATTTGCTCGACCATTTGGATTTCCAGCAGGTTCATGTGCCGGAGCGTATCGACCATGTGCTCGGGCGCTGGGCGCAGCTCCCAATTTCGAAAGAGAAGGACAGTTTACAGGAGGGCTATTTCACAAACCTGAACATCAGAGACGAATTCCGGTGCCTCATCGCTGCCCTGTATGGTCGCGGCTTTGCGAAGAACAAGATCGTCCTCTACGGCGATCGCGACGCCGACGATATCGCGCTCAGATGCGCCTATTATGCTAAGGGTAATCTCACACCAAAGGATATGGAGGCGGGGCACGAGAAGACAGCGGGCCGCTTTCATCTTTGCTCCACGCTAATTCGGCAGTGCACTTAAAAAGCTGCGTCAGCGCATGGAAGACTAGGCGGTGACGCAGCTCAACGCTGGCTGAAAACGATGAGCAACTGCGAAAAGGACGGCGGTACTCACTACCGCCGGTATCGGCAGAGTCCAATTGAAACAACAACGCGAGAGATGTCAGATGCTATTCAGTTATCCATCGCGGAGCTGCAAAAACAATTGGCGACTCTCACGACGCGTGTATCCGAGTTGCGTCCCGCTTCTGATCATCGGCGTAATCATCCTCGCCATTCTGATCTACTTCCAGTCGAAGTAGCTGCTACGGCGACTCCAGCCTCAGAGTAAATCCCACGCGTTGCGATATCGCTTCCACTTTTCTTCCAAGTTATAGCCGCCCTGCTGTTGGCCGTCTCTCCGCTTAGCCAAATGCAAAGCCCAGTGTCCGGTGTTTTTTCTCTTGCGTACCGTCCTTCTTGGCGATGGCGAGATAGTCCTTTTGTCGGAGAATGATTTCTTCGCGGACGACGCGGGACGGCATGACGTAAAACTCGTCTCTCGCTCGATCGGATGAAATGGCGACGAGCACCAGTGAAATCGTTTTTCTTGAAGTTTGCGATCTGCACCGGCTTGTCGGGCTCGAACCCGCCGAACTGAAATATGCGAGTGTCCGGGGCGCACGAGCGCGCACGCGCAATAGAACGGTCTTGTCGTCCTTGACCGCGAAGATGTCGAAATCGCAGCATCTGACGGTGGCGTTGACATTGGCCAAAATCCAGCCGTGCCGCAGAAGTTCGACTTCGACGGCGTGCTCGCCGAGAGCGCCAGCCGCTTGCGGACTGATCCTGACGCTCATGGATTGCCCTTTTTTGGCGTTTCGCTGGCAGTACGTCCCACGCATTACGGATTGAAACGCTGATTTCCGGGTAAAGCCAGTCCGACCCGCGCCTGATCCAGGCAGTAGACAAGCTTCACCTGTGGGCGGTCGAAAATCACGGAATGAGAGAGACGGAATGCCCGATGATCGATTTGTCTCTCCGACCTCGGAAATTGTGACGAAGACGAACATTCCGTATTCCGCAGGAAGTTCGGAAAAATATCGCCATCCTGATTGATGACGGCGCGCGTCAGTCATCTGGGATTTCCCATTGAGATTTCCAATGTTGCGGTTTATATTCCTAGGAATGTAATCCGCACAGGAGGAATTTTCATGTTGATCGTCAGCAAGTACGTCAACCGCAAATGGGTCGAGGACGTCGAGTGCATCAGTCAGGGTCAAGAGGACGCGCTGTGGCAGCGCATCTGCGACGAGAACGGCGGCACCCACGTCGAGATCGTGCGCGACTACGCGATTATGAGCGGGCATCGCTTCTTCATTCATCCGTCGCGTGACGTGTACTGGCAGCGCAATGCACACGCGGAGGCGGAGAACCAAGCAAAGCATCAAGGCGATGATCGTCGTGGCAACGTGCCGAACGATCGATCGAGCTTGGTCGAAACGCGCGCATCATGACGACGCGATACAATCCGAAGGCATGCAAATGGTTCAAGTCTTTTTGTCGAACCAGTTGGTGCAACAGATCGATGCCTGGCGACGAGCGCAGGCGAAGATACCCGCTCGCAGCGACGCTATTCGCCAGCTGCTCGGCGACGGGCTCAAAGGTCAGACGCTCGATATGTCGATCGACGCCAGTGATGACATATCGCTGCGCGATCGAACGAGCGCAGCTTGGTTCGACCCATCCGAAGGTGCGCGAATGGCTGCAATGGCTGCTCGATCAAAAGTCCGACGCGTATGGGACCTTGATCGACGAATGCGAGGTGGCGATCCATGGTTAAGGTTCGCAGGCTCGATGAAGCTGGTCGTCGCGGAGCTGCTGAAGTGAGCGACGATCAGGTCACGATCGCTGAAATCGCCAAGCAGCTGAAGCTCGACCCGAAGGTCGCGCGCGCTCGACTGCGCAAGCTGAAAAACGTCCCGGCGACGATCGACCAGGCGCGCTGGTCCTGGCGTCAGGCGCAGGTCGATCGCGTCAAGGCGCTGCTCAAGGACGACGCCTAGGAACGCGCTACAGACTAAGCGTCCTGGCGCCTTATCAGGGCTCAAAGGCGCCGACCACTTCGAAGTCATCAAGGATGTCGAAGAACTCGGCAAGTGTCACGATCGCGAGTGTCGGCGGCAAAGCAACGCTGAGCTCCGGTCGCTTTTTTAGAATGCGCCTGTCGTTGGTGATGAAGTAGGCGCATCCCGTTTCCGCGGCCTCAGAAAGATGCGAAGCGTCCGCCTGGTGTCTATGGGGTCCCGCGTTACCCTGCAGGATGGCACGAACGCGCATTCGCTCCGCCATTTGTGACGCGTTCAAGCCAGGCCTGAGATTGAAAATCTTTGGAAGAACGGCGGCTTGCACGTCACGCGGTGTGTTGGGGTGTTGGACTTCGGCACGCACGCCACCAGCTACGACAACGTGAAGAATGCCCCACGTCCGAGAGTTTCAGGAATCC
>CAWGYY010000010.1:0-113189 GCA_963826945.1 uncultured Alphaproteobacteria bacterium
AACGCAACCCAGGTGCTGCATGACGAGCAGGAGGTGACCACCTCCTGCGCCGAGGGCGAGCAGGGTTTCGTCTACGAGGGCTTCGCCGATTTTGACACCAGGGAGCTTGATCTCAGCGGCATAACGAAAACGCAAACGAAGGTGATGCTGAACCTCGCCAATCCGGCCGCTGCGTTCCGCTGGTGGCGGATTCCGGCGGATGGCGTCGGCCTCGCTCGTATGGAGTTCGTCGTCAGTAATCACATCAAGATCCATCCGATGGCGTTGGTGCGTTACGACACGCTGGCCGATGATGGCGCCAAGCGCCTGATCGCCGAGCTTACGGCGGGCTATCAACAAAAGACCGAGTATTTCGTCGATCGTCTGGCTCGCGGCCTGGGCCGGATCGCTGCCGCCTATTATCCCGCGCCAGTCATCGTGCGCATGAGCGATTTCAAGACCAACGAATACGCCAATTTGGTCGGCGGCGCCGCATTCGAGCCGAAGGAGGAAAACCCGATGCTCGGGTTCCGCGGCGCATCGCGCTACTACTCGCCGCGCTATCGGGAGGGTTTCGCGCTTGAATGCCGGGCCATTCGGCGTTTGCGCGAGGAGATGGGATTTCGCAACGTTATCGTGATGATCCCGTTCTGCCGCTCCACCAAAGAAGCCGATCAGGTGCTTGCGGTCATGGCGGAGAACGGCCTCAAACGCGGCGAGAACCGACTGCAGGTCTATGTGATGTGCGAAATTCCCTCCAACGTCATTCTGGCGAAGGCATTCGCCGAACGCTTCGATGGTTTCTCGATCGGCAGCAACGACCTCACCCAACTCACGCTCGGCGTCGATCGCGATTCCGAGGATTTGGCGGCTTTATTCGATGAGCGGGACGACGCGGTCAAATGGATGATCGAGAACGTCATTCGCGAAGCTCACAAGGCGGGCGCGAAAGTAGGTTTGTGCGGACAGGCGCCGAGCGATCATCCGGAGTTCGCCGAGTTCCTTGTGCGCTGCGGGATTGACTCCATCTCGGTGAGCCCTGACAGTTTCATCGCGGTGAAGCGGCATGTGGCCGCGGCTGAGAGGGCTGAGAGCAAGGGAACTCGCATCAGCACATGATTTTGCTGAAGGCGTCTTCAAGTCCATGACCGACACCAGTGTCGGCCTGATTGGAGATATTGGCGCCACCAATGCACGCTTTGCGCTGGTCGGTCCCGCCGGCGGCCTCGGCGCAGCGCGGGTTTATGCGTTAACGGATTACGACTCGCTGCACGATGCGCTCGAGGCGTATCTGACCGAGGCTTCGCCGGGAAAACGGCCGGCGCAAGCGGCATTGGCGGTTGCTTCGCCTGTGACCGACGATCAGATCACAATGACCAATCACCCCTGGACATTTTCGATCGACACATTGAAGCACGAGTTTGGGCTCACACGACTTCTGGTGATCAATGACTTTGCCGCCAACGCGGCCGCGGTCCCGCACCTCGACGCAAAAGATCGCATCCAGATCGGCGGCGGTGAGCCGGTGAACAATGCTCCCATCGGTGTCATTGGGCCCGGCACCGGCCTCGGTGTGAGTGCGTTGCTGCCATCGCCCAATGGGGCGCTGGCGATTGCCGGCGAGGGCGGCCACGTCACCATGACGCCGGCGACTGCCGAAGAAAGCGCGATTCTGGACCTGATGCGCAACCGCTATGACCACGTCTCTGCCGAGCGATTGTTGTCAGGCCCCGGCCTGGTCAATTTGTACAACGCGCGCTGCGAGCTCGCCGGCACTCCGGCGGCGTCTTACCTGGCGGAACAGATCACCAGCCCTTTGATCTGGAAGGAAGACCCGCGCACGCGCGAGGCGACGGCGATGTTTTGCGCGATGCTCGGGACCGTGGCCGGCAATCTCGCTCTGACGCTGGGCGCGCGCGGCGGCATCTATATCGCTGGCGGCATCGTGCCGCACATGGCTTCGTTCTTTGCGCAGTCCGAGTTCAGGTCGCGGTTCGAAGCAAAAGGGCGGCTGCGCGGCTACCTTGCGGCTATTCCGACTTATCTTATCGTGCAACCGCAGCTGGGCTTGCTCGGCGCCGCAGCGTTGCTGAACGAACGCAAATAGCTGGGCGAAAGACGGGATCGTCGCGCTAAAACTTGCGACGTTCAAACCGTCTGCACCTTGACGTCATTGACGAGGCGCTCGATGTCTTCGCGCAGGCACAGCTCTGTTCCGGGTGCGAGCAATGCCGCCGATCCGGCGGCCATGGCGTATCGCAAGGCCGTTTCGACGGGATGACCGGATGCCAGGCTCCAAATCAAGCCTCCCAAGAAGCTGTCGCCTGCGCCCACAACGCTAACAGGCGTTATGGCAAGAGCTTGGGCGCTCAGAACCTGATCGCGGGTTACCAACAACGCTCCTTGTTCGCCCAGTGTGAGCGCGACGATTTCGGCCTTTCCGCGCTCGACGAGTGAACGACAGGCCCTGATGCGATCGGCTTGGGTTTCGAGCGGTTCGCCCAGCAACGATCTGAACTCGTTCAAACTCGGCTTGATCAGATAAACGCCCGCCTCCAGGGCGGCTCGCAACGGTGGGCCGGCGCTGTCGATAACGACCTTGCTGCCCACCCGCTTCGCCATTTGTGCGAGGCGGCCATAGAAATCGTCAGGCACACCGGGCGGCAAACTTCCACTGCCGACGACAAACCGCATTCCGCCCTGCAGCCGGCCCAGCATCGCGAGGCATGCGCTCCACTCGTGTTCGGAAAGATGCGGCCCCGGAAGGACGAAGCGGAATTGCGAGCCGGTGCTGGTTTCAAAGACCGTGAAGTCCTCGCGCGTTTCGTTGGCGATCGGAACCGCCAGTCCCGATAGTCCTTCCTGGTCGACCAAGCGCCGCAGCAGCTGACCGAGCCCGCCGCCATTGGGATAGATCGCGGTGACGTCGGCGCCGAAGCGCTTGAGGACGCGGGCGACATTGATGCCGCCGCCGCCCGGATCGCGCCGCGCGTCCGAGCAGCGCAGCTTGTGGAACGGCAGCACGCGCTCCACCGAAACCCACGCATCGATCGCGGGATTCATCGTGAGGGTGACGACGTCGGCCATCGTTATTTGGCCTCAATGCACATGGTTCTGCGACTGGCGGCTTTCAGTCACCGCAAATCGCTATCCCCAGGTGAACGCCACCAGCAGCATTCCGATGCGCCCCTGTCCCCACAGTGGCAGCGCCAGCCGGGAGTAGCCTTGCTTCGTGCGCGAACCGCCGCGGCTTGGTGGGCCGTGTCGATAATAAGTTGGTTTGCCGCTTTCGATCGTGGCGCTGCATTGCGACAGCAGGAATTCCAGCGGCTGCCGCACTTCCATTTCATCCAAGTACTTGCCGTTCAGGTCGCCTGCGTATTTCCGTTTGATCTCTTCACCGCCCGCCCCCAAGCCAAACCGAAACCGGACCGGCTTGTCGGACGCCTCAATCATGGTCAGTTTGCCCAGTAGCCTCGGCAGCGCCGATACATTCACGTCATCCCAAAATGGCATTTCCGCTTCGCGCCGCTTGAGCTTCTGCCAATAGGTCAGCACGCGAGCGAGATTCGGTTCCAGTTTACGGGGCGGGGCGTAGGGTCTTTTGGATGTCGTCACGCGCACGGCTCCTGTGTCGGCAGTCTGGGACAATAGCGGCTCTTCAATCAAATCGCGTCCTGTGGCCGCAGATATCAGCCGGCGGCTTAATGAGCCAGCGGCGCCGACCAGGCGTCATATCCGTAGACCCAATCCGGATCGGTCGCATTACGCAGCCAGGTATTGGTCCGTGAGCTCAGCTGGATTTGCGACGTTCGCGGTTTGCGGGTTGCCTCGAAACGGCGGAAAGCCTCGGCCACGCCAGAGCGGTCGACGCCATCAAGACACCGCGACAACACTGCCGCATCCTCGATCGCCATCGCGGCGCCCTGCGCCATGTACGGCGTCATCGGATGGCAGGCATCACCAAGGAGCGTAATGTTGCCTTCGGTCCAGCGGGGCAGGGGATCGCGATCGATCAGCGCCCATTTGTGAACCGCAGGACAGGCAGCAAGCACGCGCTGAACCTGCGGATGAAAGCCGGCGAAGGCGGCGCGCAGCTCTTCGACGTCGCCGGTGGCGGACCACGATTCGACAGTGAACCCCGGTTCCGGCTGGCTGGTGACGAAATAGACTTCGCTCCGGTCCGGCTTGACGTAGTAGATGACGATGTGGCGATCCGGTCCCCACCACTTGGTGCAGTCGTCGATCCGATAGCCATCCAGCAGCGTGGCCGGGTAGACGGTGCGGTAAGCGACGCGGCCGGTGAAATTCGGCCGCTCCTTGCCGAACAGCATGTCCTTGATCAGGGAGTGCACGCCGTCGGCGGCGACTACCGCGTCAGCGTCCGCGCTCGCGCCATTGGCGAAGCTTAGCTGCACGCTGCCGTCCGCTCGCTGTTCGACCGACGCCAATTCATGATCAAGACGCACCACGCTGTCGGGCACAACGCTCGCCAAAGCCGCGTGAAGATCGCCGCGGTGCGCCAGAAGGTACGGAGCGCCGTAGCGTTGTTCGGCGGCCTCGCCAAAGATCATGTCGAAGCGAACCTCGCCGGTGTCGAAGTCCTTGTTGTTCCAGGAGCGTGGATAAAACGCCGCCGTGCGCAAGATCGCCTCAAGGCCGAAGTTGCGCAGAACCTTCATGGCGTTACAGCCGATTTGGATTCCGGCGCCGAGGCGCGCGAAGCGCCGGGCCTGCTCGTAGACCGTAACTTCAATGCCGACCCGCCTTAGCGCTATGGCGGTCGCAAGGCCGCCCATCCCTGCGCCAATGATCGCTACGGAAAGTTTTGGCACGTGGTTTTCCGGGTTTTCCGGCCGTCAGTCGTCTTCGATGCGCCCGCCCATTCTACCCGTTCGGGACTGCAACGCGCATCGTCGCCGGCGGGGTCGAAATGCCGCTATCCGGCGAACCCGCCGGCATCGAGAAACTCTTGCTCGGCAGGTGTCGTTTCGCGTCCCAGCACGCGGTTGCGATGCGGAAATCGTCCGAATTTCGTAATGATATCGCGATGGGCGAGTGCGTAGCTCGATAGGTCGGCATCGCCGAGCGCCGCATAAAGCTCAACCGACCGATCCTGATCGGCCAGAAGCTCCGAATGCATGAAGGGCAGGTAGAAAAACTGCCGCAGCGCTTCGTCGGTCGCCTGGTCGAAGCCGCGCGTAATCGCGCGGTCGGCCACCGCACGCGCCAGCGGATCGGTGGCGAACGCACGCGCAGTGCCGCGAAACATATTCCGGGAAAACTGATCGAGCAGGATGGCCAGCGCAAGCGCGCCTTCGGCGCCTTCCTCAAATGCCGCCAATTCGCCTCGCGCCGCCGCCTCATGGGCGGCGAGAAACCGGGACTTGATGCTCAGGTCGAAATCGTCGTCCTGTTCGAACCATCGCCCCGGCCCGGCTTCGCGCCAGAACGACACGATTTCGGCTGGCGTGATGTCGCTCATCCTACTGCCCGCGCCCGGCCACGCTGGCGAAGCGTTTTGCCTCCTCGGCGGCACGGAACAACGCCTTCGCCTTGTTGATGCATTCTTGCTGCTCGAACTCCGGATCGGAATCGGCGACGATGCCGGCGCCGGCCTGCACGTACATGGTGCCGTCCTTGATCAGGGCTGTGCGCAGCACGATGCAGGTATCCATGTCGGCGCCGGCGGAGAAATAGCCGACGCAGCCGGCGTAGAGACCGCGCTTTTCCTTTTCCAGTTCGTCGATGATCTGCATCGCGCGCACCTTAGGCGCGCCGGAGACAGTACCGGCGGGAAAGCCGGCAGCAAGCGCGTCGAGCGGCTCGCAATCATCGCGCAGCTTGCCTTCGACATTGGAGACAATGTGCATCACCTGGCTGTAGCGTTCGATGAAGAATTGATCGGTCACTTTGACGCTGCCGATCTCGGCGACCCGGCCGACATCATTACGCCCAAGGTCGAGCAGCATCAAATGCTCGGCGCGTTCCTTGGGGTCGGCAAGTAGCTCTTGCTCAAGCGCCTTGTCCTCGTGCGGCGTCGCACCGCGCCTTCGCGTGCCGGCAAGCGGGCGGATGGTCACGGTGCCGCGGCGGGTCCTGACCAGGACTTCGGGGCTTGAGCCGGCTACCGCGAAGGCGCCGAAGTCCAGGAAAAACAGATAGGGCGAAGGATTGACGCGCCGCAGCGCACGATAAAGCGCGAACGGCGGCAACGCGAACGGGGCCTCGAAACGCTGCGACAGCACGACCTGAAAGATGTCGCCGGCGAAGATGTATTCCTTGGCCCGCAGCACCATGGCTTTGAACTGTTCGGCGCTGGTGTTGGAGCGTGCCTTCACCTCGAGCGAGCCGGTTTCGTTATCGATGACTGATTTACCCAGCGGCCGCTCGAGTGCATCGACGATTGCCGACAGCCGTTCGACGGCGTGGGCGCGTGCCGCCTTCGCGGTTAGGCCGGCCCGCGGCCGCACTGGCGTGACCACGGTGATGGCATCTTCAACCGCATCGAACACCACGACCAGCGTCGGCCGGACGAGGATGGCGTCGGGAATGCCGATCGGATCAGAACGTGGCGCCGCCAGGGTATCTTCCATCTGCCGCACCATGTCGTAGCCGAGATAGCCGAAGATGCCGGCGGCCATGGGCGGTAAAGGGTCGGGCAGGGCAATCCGGCTTTCCGCAATCAGCGCGCGCAGGGCTTGCAGCGGCGGCGCGCCGGCCGGCGTAAATGCTACCGGATTGTTTTGCGGCGCGCGGTTGATTTCAGCGCCTTCGCCGTTGGCGCGGAAAATCACGTCGGGCTCGAGCCCAATGATGGAATACCGGCCGCGGACCTCGCCGCCCTCGACGGACTCGAACAAAAAGTTGATCGGCGAAGAAGTCTTGGCTGCGGCGCCGGTGATTTTGAGAAAAGCGGAGACCGGAGTTTCCAGGTCGGCGACCAGCGTCGTCCACACTGCTTGCGGCTCGCCGGCGGCGTAGCGCGCGGCGAACGCGTCAGCCGGCGGCTCGACTTGCATTCAATTCGTATCCGGCGCGCTGTTGCCAAGTGCTTGCGCCAGCGCCGCCTGGTTGACGCTGGTGCCAAGCTCGTCCTGGAGCCACGCTACATACTCTCCGTAGATGTCGTTGATCTCCTGGCGCTGCACGGTCTCCTCGAGGCGTTTGCTCTCGGCGGAGTTGGCGTCCAGTTTGGGGGTGGTCACGTCGGTCACGCGGAACACGACCCACTCGCTGGGCTTGTCGCCTTCAGTACTGCCGAAACCGTCTTTGATGGTGTGGAATACCGCCGTGGCGACCTTGGCCGACACAAATCCGGTCGGCTTGCCGCGCTTGAGCTTGTCGGCCGTTTGTATTGTCAGGCCGTCAGCCTTTGCGACGGCGTCGAACGCGTTGCCGTTCTTGAGTTTTTCGACGATATCGGTCGCCTTAGCCTTTAGCCGTGAGGCAATCGCGTCCTCGCGCACGCGCTGTTCGACCTGGCTCTTGACCTCATCAAGCGTGCGATCGCGCGGCGGCGTAATGCCGGTGACGTCGTACCAAATGTAGCCGCCGTCGGCCGAGAGCGGATCGTTCTCGACGCCGACATCTGAGGCGAAGGCGGCGTTGGTCACCTCCGCGGCGTGCGGGAAGTTGGCGACTGGATTTCCGCTCGGGTCGTGCCCGGAGCGGTCTACGTCGTAAGTCATGACCGGAAGCTTCGCCTTCTGCGCCGCCTCTTCCAGCGTGCTGCCGCCGGCGCGGGCGTCTTCGATCTTGTCGTGCAGGCTCTGCACTTCCGCCTTGGCGCGCTCAGCGGTGATGTCGCTCGCGAATCTGCGGCGTCACTTCGGCCAGCGTCTTTTCAACCTCCGGCTCGATTTTGAGCACGGTCACAATCACTGTGCCGAAGCGGCCTTTGACTGGCTGGCTTATCTCGCCCTCCTTAAGCGAGAAAGCAGCGTCTGCGACGGCCGGGTCGATGATCTCGGCTTTCGGCAACACGCCGAGATCAATGTCCTGATCCTTCAGCCCCCGTTCAGCGGCAAGGGCGGCGAAACTCAACCCACCTTTGAGCTTTGTTTCGGCAGCATCGGCTTCCTGCGCGTTCGGGAAGACGATTTGCTCGACGTGCCGGCGCTCCGGCGTAACGTAGCGGCTGCGGTGTTCGTCGTAGTAAGCCTTCATGTCCGCGTCGGAAATTTCCATGGATTTGCCGATTTCCGCGGGTGTTACCAGTACGGTGGCGATCTTGCGGTATTCCGGCGCTCGGAACAGGATCTTGCGCGCCTCGAAATATTTGCTGAGTTCGTCTGCGGTCGGTTCCGGAACGTCGCCGGCCTGCGCCGGTCCCAGCGTTACGTACTCAATGCTGCGTTCCTGATTTTGGAATTGATTGATGGCTTCAAGCCAGGCCTTCGGCACCGGCAGGTCGCCGGTCAGTGAATCTATGATCTGTCGCCGCAGCATTATTCGTCGCTGCTCGTTGAGGAAGCGCTGCTCGCTGTACCCGGCGTTGCGAAGCAATTGTTCAAACTTCACGCGGTCAAACTGGCCGTTGGTCTGGAACATCGAGTCATTGGTGATGCGGCGCACCACGTCCGCATCTGACAGTCCGAGCCCCATCTTTCGCGCCTGCTGATCGAGGCCGGCCTCGGCGATCATGTCGCTCAGCACCTGCCGATCAAGGCCGAACGCATTCGCTTGTTCCGGCGTCAGTGCCCGGCCAAACTGGCGTTCGATCTGCTGCAGCCGTTCATTGTAAAGCTGGCGGAATTGTTCGATCGGAATTTCGGTTCCGCCGATCTTGGCGAGCGTCGAGCGGCCAAAGCCGCGAAAGATGTCGTTGATGCCCCAGACGGCAAAGCTCGCGGCAAGCAGCACCATGACCGTGCCCATGACGGCGCGGCCGAGCCAATTAGCGGAGGCGTTGCGGATACCTCGAAGCATAAAGATCCGATTGCTGGAGTGGCGCTGTCGGCTTAAGGACGCGCATCATAAGGAGCAGTGCGCGGCCCCGCAACCGAAGGGATCTCCAGGTAAAACGCCTCTTTTCTGGCCGCAAGTCGTCTGCTAACGGCTGTTTGTCGCAGTCCCCGCGGCCAACACGTCGAGACACAAACGATGGCACGCCGCCCGCTTGTTGCCGGCAATTGGAAAATGCATGGCCTGAAGAGCGCAGTCGGCGAGTTGCAGAAAATTATTGCTGGCGCGCGGCAGCTACCGAAGCCCGAACTGATGGTGTGTCCGCCGGCCACATTGATCTCGGACTTTGCTGCCGTCGCCCTCGGATCGGGCGTCGCAATCGGCGGCCAAGACTGCCACGCGCTCGCTTCAGGTGCTTATACCGGGGATATTTCGGCCGAAATGCTCAAAGACGCCGGCGCCGTGGCAGTCATTGTCGGCCATTCCGAACGCCGGCGATTTCATGGCGAGACCGACGCGGCGGTGCGTGCAAAGGCGGAGGCCGCGCGGCGCGCCGGCATTGTAGCGATCGTTTGTGTTGGCGAAACGCGTGGCGAGCGCGAGGCCGGGCATGCGCTCTCCGTGGTGAATGCACAGCTCGAAGGTTCGCTTTCGGACGATAGCACGGGCTTTGTCGTTGCCTACGAACCGGTCTGGGCCATTGGCACCGGGCTTACGCCGACGCCCGGGGATGTTGCGGAGATGCATGGTCTGATCCGCGAACGTCTCGGCGCGCGCTTTGGCTTGGGCAGCGACGCCGTTCGAGTGCTCTACGGCGGCTCGGTTACTCCGGCGAATGCGCCGGAATTACTGGCGGTCGACAATGTCGACGGGGCCCTGGTGGGTGGCGCGAGCCTCAAGGCCGACGATTTCCTGGCGATTGCCTCGTTTTACCGATAGTCCCCGGCCGCCATAGAAAATCCACGCCGGATCATGTAGACAGCCGCGCGACCTCCTATATGAGCGGGCGTGCAACCGGCGCCGTGAGCGGACATTATCGATGCTGACTGTGATTATCGTCATCCACCTCATGCTGGTCCTCGGCCTGATCGGGGTGGTGCTGCTGCAGAAATCCGAGGGCGGCGGCCTTGTCAGCTCGACCAGCGGCTTTATGACTGGCCGCGGCACTGCCAACGTCCTGACCCGGACCACGGCGCTCCTCGCCGTCGGTTTCTTCATCACCAGTCTGGCGCTGTCGTGGCTGGCCGGTCTGGGCCGTCATCCCGCCTCGATCATCAATACCGGCGGTGGTTCTCAGACGCGGGAGGCGCCTCCGGGCTCGCCGGCGCCGCTCAGCTCGGGTGGCGGCGTGCTGGACCAGTTGAAATCAAGAGGGGCGCCCGAGGCTCCGGCCGCCCCCAGCGGACCGCAAGTGCCGCGATCACAGTAGGCTCCAAGCTCATGGCGCAGCAAGCTTCCCCGGCACTGATAGCAACAGCGGCGGGGCCAGCTTCAGTGCGGCCTGAGGATTTCGCCAGACCCAATTGGGAATGCGGAAATTTCCGCCTTCGAACCGTGCCCGGCGCGGCAGCCATACCGGAATATCGCTCGTCGAATCGGGTGATCGACGGTAGAGGTTAAATCCCATGGCGCGGTACATTTTCATCACCGGCGGCGTGGTTTCCTCATTGGGCAAGGGTCTCGCGTCAGCGGCGCTCGGCGCGCTGCTGCAGGCCCGCGGCTACAAAGTCCGGCTGCGCAAGCTCGACCCCTACCTCAATGTCGATCCGGGCACGATGTCGCCCTACCAGCACGGCGAGGTCTTCGTCACCGACGACGGCGCGGAGACCGACCTCGACCTTGGCCACTACGAGCGCTTCACCGGCCGCCCGGCGATCCGCACCGATAACATCACCACCGGCCGCATCTACCAGGACATCCTCGCCAAGGAGCGGCGCGGCGACTATCTCGGCGCCACCATCCAGGTCATTCCCCACGTCACCAACGCCATTAAGGATTTCATCCGCGACGGCAATGAAGGCTTCGACTTCGTGCTGTGCGAGATCGGCGGCACGGTCGGCGACATCGAAGGCCTGCCGTATTTCGAAGCCATTCGTCAGCTCGGCAACGATCTGCCGCGGCATCATGCAGTTTACATCCATCTGACGCTGATGCCGTTCATCCCGAGTGCCGGGGAACTCAAGACCAAGCCGACCCAACACTCGGTGCGCGAATTGCGCGCCATCGGCATTCAGCCCGATATTCTGCTCTGCCGCTCCGACCGGCCAATCCCGGAGAGCGAGCGGCGCAAGCTCGCGTTGTTCTGCAACGTGCGGGAAAGCGCCGTGATCGAGGCGCTCGACGTCGATAACATCTATGCGGTGCCGCAGGCCTACCATGCCGGCGGTCTCGATAGCGAAGTGCTGGCGGCGTTCGGCATTGAATCGCCGCCGGAGCCCGATCTCTCGACCTGGGACTACATCAACGCCCGCATCCGCAATCCCGAAGGCGACGTGACGATTGCTATTGTCGGCAAATACACCGGCATGAAGGACGCCTATAAATCCTTGATCGAGGCGCTTTCGCACGGCGGCATTGCCAACAAGGTCAGAGTCAATCTCGACTGGATCGAAAGCGAGGTGTTCGAAAACGAGGATCCGGCGCCCTACCTCGAACATGTCGACGGCATCCTGGTGCCCGGCGGCTTCGGGCAGCGCGGCACCGGTGGAAAAATTCGCGCCGCGCAATTCGCGCGTGAGCGCCAGGTGCCGTATTTTGGCATTTGTTTCGGCATGCAGATGGCCGTGATCGAGGCAGCGCGAAACCTCTGCGGCATCGAGGATGCGAACTCGACGGAATTTGGCCCGACGCGGGAGCCGGTGGTTGGCCTGATGACTGAATGGATGAAGGGCAATGAGTTGCAGAAGCGCGGCAACAACGGCGACCTCGGTGGCACCATGCGTCTCGGCGCCTATCCGGCGCTGCTCCAGCGCGGCAGCCGTGTTGCTGACATTTATCAGGCAACCGAGATTTCCGAGCGCCACCGCCACCGTTACGAAGTTAACACCGCCTACAAGGATCGCCTGGCGCAGCACGGCATGCGCTTTTCCGGCATGTCGCCTGACGGGTTACTCCCGGAAATTATCGAATACGACGATCATCCCTGGTTCATCGGCGTACAATTCCATCCCGAACTGAAATCGCGGCCGTTCGCGCCGCACCCGCTGTTCTCATCCTTCATCGGCGCGGCGGTGGAGCAGAGCCGGCTGGTGTAGTTTTTCGCCGTCATTGCGAGCGAGGCGAAGCAATCCAGTCTACTCGTGAAGTCTGGATTGCTTCGTCGCCTCGCGTCTCGCAACGACGCGTTCGGAGGAAACGTTATGATCTACGAACTACGCATCTATTCCTGCATACCCAACCGGATGCCGGCGCTGCTCAAGCGCTTCGAAGACCACACGCTGAAAATCTGGGAGAAGCACGGTATCAAGCAGATCGGATTCTGGACCGTGCTGATCGGCGACGGCAACAACGACCTGCATTACCTGCTCGCCTGGGAATCGCTCGCCGATCGGGAGAAGAAATGGAACGCGTTCGCCGCCGACCCAGCATGGCTGAAGGCGCGCGATGATAGCGAACGGGATGGCCCCATCATTGCCAATATCAAAAGCGCCTTCCTGCGGCCGACAGCATTCTCCGCGCTGAAGTGAGCCGCCGGTTGACCCGGTCAACCGCCGCGATCATGGTCCGCCGCGGGACCAGCCGATGACCGCAAAACCCAACGCAACCGTCGCCGTCGGCAAGGTCCGCTTCGGCAACAAATTGCCGCTCGCCTTGATCGCCGGGCCGTGCGTGCTGGAGAGCCGCGCGCACGCTTTTGAAATGGCGTCGGCGCTCAAGGAGATTGCCGCGCGGCGCGGCATCGGGCTCGTCTACAAGACGTCGTTCGACAAAGCCAACCGCACCAGCGCGAAGGGCGCGCGGGGTCTCGGCCTCGACAAGGCGCTCGCGATCTTCGCCGAGCTGCGCGCCAAACTCGGCGTGCCGGTGTTGACCGACGTGCACGAGCCGGGCCAATGCGCGCCGGTCGCCGAGGCCGTCGATGTTCTGCAAATTCCGGCCTTTCTCTGCCGGCAGACCGACTTGTTGATCGCGGCCGCTAAAACCGGACGAGCGGTCAACGTCAAGAAGGGTCAATTCCTCGCGCCCTGGGACATGGCGAACGTGGTCGAGAAAATCACCGGCGCCGGCAATCGCAACGTGCTCGTCACCGAGCGCGGCGCGTCGTTCGGCTACAACACGCTGGTCTCCGACATGCGGGCGCTGCCGGTACTCGCCAAACTCGGCGCGCCGGTTATCTTTGATGCGACGCACTCAGTGCAGCAGCCGGGCGGGAAGGGGACTTCATCTGGCGGCGAACGAGAGTTCGTGCCAGTGCTGGCACGCGCAGCGGTGGCGGTAGGCGTAGCCGGCCTGTTCATCGAGACCCATCAGAACCCCGACAAGGCGCCGTCCGACGGCCCAAATATGATCCCGCTAAAGGCGATGGAGCCGCTGCTTGAGCGGTTGATGGAGTTCGATGCGCTGGCGAAGGCTGGCTGCTAAGACGCGGCTCAGGCCAACAGGTCCCGCACCAGCGGCATCACTTTGCTGCCGTAAAGCTCGATGCTCCGCATCATCTTGTCATGCGGGAGCGTGCCGGCTGAATATTTCAGGTCGAACCGCACCAGGCCAAGCGCCTTGGCGGTAGCAGCGATTTTGCGCGCGACGGTTTCCGGCGAGCCGACATAGAGCGAGCCGCGTTCGACTTCCTGAATGAATTGAGCGTGACCGATCGGCGGCCAGCCGCGCTCGGCGCCAATCCGGTCGTGCATGCCTTTGTAACCGGTCCAGTACTCTTCGCGCGCGGTCTCGTCGGTATCGGAGACGTGTCCGGGTGAGTGCACCGCGATCTCTTTCACCGGCCTTCCTAGCTGCGCGAAGGCGCGCTGATAGAGATCGACGTAAGGGTGGAAGCGCTTCGGGTCGCCGCCGATGATGGCGAGCGAGAGCGGCAGATCGTAATGGGCGGCGCGAACCACGGATTCCGGGCTGCCGCCGACGCCGATCCAGGCTTTGAGCGGCGGATTTTCGATCGGCGGAAAGACGGCCTGATTTTTCAGTGGCGGGCGTAATTTGCCCTCCCAGGTTACCGGGTTCGACCGCAGCAGGGCCACGAACAGATCGAGCTTCTCTTCGAACAGTACCTCGTACTGGGAGAGGTCGTAACCAAACAGCGGAAAGGATTCGGTGAATGAACCGCGGCCCAGCGTTATCTCGGCGCGCCCGTTCGAAGCGGCGTTAAGCGTCGAGAACCGCTGGAAGACGCGAATGGGGTCATCCGTACTCAGCACCGTCACCGCCGAACCGAGATGAAGCCGCTTCGTCCGCCCGGCGATTGCCGCAAGGACGACCTCGGGCGCCGATACGGAAAAGTCCGGGCGGTGATGTTCGCCGACGCCGAATGAGTTGACGCCGAGTTCATCGGCGAGCGCCGCCTCATCGATCACGTTGCGGATGACCTGCGCGTGGCTCAAGAGTTTGCCGTCGGGACCAGTCGTTACGTCGCCGAAAGTATCGAGACCAAATTCGAAGTTCTGTGCCATGGTTTTCCGTTCAATTTTGCCGTTCAATTGGTTGTTTGGGCCAAAGCTGAGGGCGATCGTGCAATCCGCGACAGGTGGGGTGCCTACGGCAGCGGCGCAACGTCGCAACCCATATGCCGCGCCCGCAAAACGGCCTGCTCACTTCGAGAATGGCGGCGAAAGTCCTGACACCCGACCGGCGCGCGATTTACCAATCCATAGGTTCGGCTTGATTAGCGGGGCCGGGCGGGCTCTTATCGGGGCCTTAAGGGGAATATCGAAGGCCATCTATCAACGATCGTTGAGCAGCCTACGCACCAACGGGTGTGGTTAGGACAGGAGTGCACCCATGAAGAGCATCGCTATGGTCGCCGCTGCTGCACTGGCGCTGGCTGCCGGCCCAGCCGCGGCCCAAAACAAGACCGTCAAAATCGGTTTCGTCAGTACTTTCAGCGGCCCAACAGCCGTCATCGGCAACGACATGCGCAATGCCTTCGAGCTTGGTCTTGATCATCACGGCCGCAAGCTCGGCGGACTGCCGGTCGAGGTCATTTACGAGGATGACCAGGTCAAGCCCGAAGTCGGCGCGCAGAAAACCCAGAAGCTGATTGAATCCGACAAGGTCGATTTCGTAGTCGGCTACATCTGGTCGAATGTGATGCTGGCCTCGCTCAAGCCGCTGGTCGACAGCAAGACCATGACGGTCGTCACCAATGCCGGCGCTTCGCAGCTCGCGGGCGACCGCTGCTCGCCCTACGTGTTCTCGACGTCGTGGAACAACGACGAGGTGCCGGAGCAAATGGGCAATTACATGAACCAGAAAGGCATCAAGACGGTCTTCATGATGGGGCCCAACTATACCGCCGGCCGGGACATGTTGGCGGGCCTTAAGATGACCTACAAGGGTCAGATCGTCGGGCAGGAGATGACGCGCTGGCCGGACCAGCTCGACTTCTCCGCCGAACTGTCGAAAGCGCGAGCCGCCAAGCCCGATGCCATCTACGCGTTCTATCCGGGCGGACCCGGCGTGCAGTTCATCACCCAGTATGCGCAATCGGGTCTCAAAGGACAAATTCCGCTCTACACCGTGTTCACCATCGATGAACTTTCGCTGCCGCGTCTGAAGGATCTTGCTGTCGGCGTGCCCAGCGCCCAAGCGTGGGTCAACGACCTTCCCAACGAAACGAATAAGAAGTTCGTCGCCGACTTCATCGCAAAATATAAATCGCGACCCTCCTTCTACGCCGCTGACACCTACGACGCGGTTGGACTGATCGACAGTGCCATCACTGCGGTCAAGGGTGACCTTGCCAAGAAAGACGAGATGCGCAAGGAGATGGAAAAGGCCGACTTCAAGTCAGTGCGCGGCAATTTCAAGTTCGGCAACAATCACATTCCGATCCAGGACTTCTATCTCCAGGACGTCGAAAAGAGTGCGCAGGGCGATTACGTCCTCCACACCGTCAGCCTGATCCAAAAGAACGTCCAGGACAGCTTTCACAACCAGTGCCCGATGAAATAATCGGCTACAAGGCGGAGTAACGGACGGCAGAAGCGCAACCGGCGCTTCTGCCGTCTTGTTTTTGCAGAGTGGCTGGGGCCTCATGCAGTTAGATGCGAACTGTGGTCGCATGCGAGCGCCATGCTGTATTTCATTGAACAATGCCTGAACGGCGTCCAACTCGGCATGCTGCTGTTCCTGTTAGCGGCGGGATTGACGCTGGTCTTCGGGATCATGGACTTGGTCAACCTGGCGCACGGCTCGCTGTACATGCTCGGCGCCTATTTCGCCGCAACCTTCGCCATCGTTACCGGGAGCTTCGTTGCGGCGCTCGCTCTGGGGCTCATTTGCTGCCTGGTCACGGGAATGGCGCTCGAAGTCGTCGCCATCCGTCGGCTCTATGAACGCGATCATCTCAACCAGGTGCTCGGCACGTTCGGACTGATTTTGTTTTTCAACGAGCTGGTGCGGCTGATCTGGGGGCCCGCGGGCATGACGCTGGCGCTGCCGCCACAAATGCTGACCGCTCTCCAGATCATTCCTGGCGTTTATTATCCGCTGTACCGCCTGGTCATGATCCTGGCGACGTTGGCCGTCGCAGCGCTGCTCTACATTACCGTGATGCGCACCCGGCTCGGCATGTTGATCCGCGCCGGCGCCTCAAACCGCGAGATGGTCGGTGCGCTCGGTATCAACATCAAGCTGCTCTACACGCTGGTATTCGGCTTGGGCGCCGCGCTGGCGGGTTTTGCCGGCGCAATGCAGGCGCCGATTCTCACGGTGCAAATCGGCATGGGCGAGAACATTCTCATCCTCGCCTTCGTAGTTATCATCATCGGCGGCATCGGCTCGATCCGCGGCGCCTTCGTGGCCGCAATCATCGTCGGCCTTATCGACACCATAGGCCGCGCCTTCCTGCCCGATCTGCTGCGTACGATCCTGAGCATAAACGCTGCGGAGACGCTCGGACCCGCTCTATCCTCCATGTCGATTTACATGCTGATGGCGGTCATCCTGGTGTTTCGGCCGGAGGGATTGTTCCCGGCGGCCAGCCGATGACCGCTTCGCTCGATCCCGCGCTCGAATCGATGGCACCGTCGCTCTTTAACCCCCGCGCCGTAGTTGATTGTCGCGTTGCTCGCAATTCTTGCCCTGCTCCCGGTTTATTCGCTGATCACCGGCGACACCTTCGTGCTGACGTTGTTCACCCGGATCGTGATCCTCGCGATCGGCGCCGTGAGCCTGAACCTGATCATGGGCTATGGCGGTATGGTGAGCTTCGGGCACGCGGCATACCTCGGTATCGGCGGCTACGCGGTGGGCATTCTGGCGAAGGAGGGGATCGGATCTGGATTGGTTCAATGGCCGGTGGCGATTGCGGCTTCGGCTTTGTACGCGCTGGTGGTCGGCGCGCTCAGCCTGCGCACCCGTGGCGTCTATTTCATCATGATCACGCTCGCTTTTGCGCAGATGATCTACTATGTCGCGATCGGGCTCGACCGGTATGGCGGCGACGATGGCCTGACCATCTACAAGCGCAGCCAGTTCGGCTTCATCGATCTCAACAACAAGACGCTGTTCTACTATTTGTGCTTTCTGCTCTTGCTTGGCGCCATTTATCTGGTCGCGCGCATCGTCAATTCCCGCTTCGGCCTGGTGATCCGCGGCACGCGTTCCAATGAACGGCGCATGCGCGCGATCGGCTTTCCGACGTTTCGCTATAGGCTCGCCTGCTTCGTCATCGCCGGCGCACTCTGCGGGCTTGCCGGAGCGCTGCTTGCCAACCACACCAATTTCATCAGTCCGGCGCTGATGCACTGGACCCGATCCGGCGATCTGATCGTGATGGTGGTGTTGGGAGGACTCGGCTCGCTGTTTGGCCCACTCATCGGTGCGGTGACGTTTCTGCTGCTGGAAGAGGGCCTGTCGCGGCTGACCGAATATCCCGACCTGATCCTCGGGCCGATTCTGCTTTTGGTTGCAATCTATCTGCATGGCGGGATTGAGGCTCTGCTTGAAGGCCGGCGCCGTGGCTGAACCGCTGTTGCAAATAACCGGTCTAACGCGCCGGTTTGGCGGTGTTTTGGCGGCGGATGCGATTTCGCTCGATATTCTGCCCGGTGAAGTCAATGCGGTGATCGGGCCAAACGGAGCCGGCAAAACCACGCTGATCAGCCTCATCACCGGTGAGATTTCCCCACAAGGTGGAACCGTCCGTTTCAACGGCGCCGATATCACCCGACTGCCGGTTTATCGCCGCAACCACCTTGGACTGGCGCGTTCATTTCAGATCACCTCGCTGTTCTCCGATTTGACGGCGCTCGAGAACGTCGCGCTCGCCGTACAGGCGCATCGCGGCCATTCGTTCCGTTTCTGGCGCGATGCGCGCCGCGAAGACGAATTGCGAAAACCGGCACTGGCTGCACTCGACCGCGTTGGCCTCGCCGAGCGCGCGGCGGTGCGGGTCGCAAGGCTGAGTCACGGCGAACATCGGCAGCTCGAAATTGCCATGGCACTCGCCACCGAGCCGCGCCTTCTCCTGCTCGACGAGCCGATGGCCGGGATGGGACCGGACGAGTCCGTGCAGATGGTGCAAATGCTTCGCCAGATCAAAGGCAGTTTGGCTATCCTCTTGATCGAGCACGACATGGACGCGGTGTTTGCGCTGGCGGATCGCCTGACTGTGCTGGTCTACGGCCAAATCATTGCCAGCGGCGATCCGGCGGCGGTTAGAGCCGATCCCGCCGTGCGTCAGGCATATCTCGGCGACAAGGCGAGCGGGCAGGGGCGTCATGGCTGACGCGCCACTCCTTGAGGTTGCCGATATCGAAACGAGCTATGGTCTGAGCCGCGTGCTGTTCGGTATCTCGCTCGCCGTAGCGCCCGGTGAAATGGTTTCGCTCATGGGCAGGAACGGCATGGGTAAGACTACGACCGTCCGCTCAATCATGGGGTTGACGCGTTCGGCGTCAGGTTCAATCCGGTTCGCCGGCAATGAGATCCGCGAGCGACCAGCCTTTCGCATCGCCAAGCTCGGTCTCGGTCTGGTGCCCGAAGGACGCCAGGTTTTTCCCAACCTGACGGCGCGCGAAAATCTTGTCGCCACCGCCGCCAACCGTAATGGCGCCGCCGACCCTTGGACCCTGGAGAAAGTTTTCGCGCTGTTTCCGCGTCTCGCTGCCCGCGCCGGCAGCATGGCGAACCTTCTCTCCGGCGGCGAGCAGCAGATGCTGGCGATCGGCCGCGCGCTGATGACGAACCCGCGCTTGCTCATCCTGGACGAAGCGACTGAAGGGCTTGCGCCGCTGATCCGCGACGAGATCTGGCGCTGTTTGGAGCTGTTGCGAACGGAAGGCCAGTCGATCCTCGTGATCGACAAGAACGTTGACGCGCTCACCCGCATCGCCGACCGGCATTACATCATCGAACGCGGGCGCGTCGTCTGGTCGGGCACTTCGCCGGAACTTGCGAATGCGGCCGACATCCAGCATCGCTATCTCGGAGTGTGATCGTGACTATCTGCTATCGCTGAGAGCTGGCGAAGCACTTGAGCGAAGTCGGATAAGACGTTTCAGTGAAACGTTTTAAGTTTAAAACTTTAAGCTTGAAGTATCCTGATGCGGACCTAAGATGCCAGCGGGCGTTTACCCGTCCGACACCGGGTAGCAGGGGAGTTCGTCACATGATCAGAAAAGCCGGAATGGCCGCTTTGGCGGCTTGTGCGATGGCTGCTCTTGCCACGACGACGGCATGGAGCGCTGACAAGCCGGTGTTCGGCTTGGTCATGTCTTTCAGCGGCTGGTTTGCACCGATCGATGCCGACACCATCGCCGGCGCCAAGCTCGCCGTCGACGATATCAATGCCAAGGGCGGTGTCCTCGGTCAGCCTATCCAGATCGTCGAGTTCGACAACAAGTCCGAACCGCCGCTCGGCGCTGACGGCGCCGTCGACGTCATCGGCAAAGGCGCAAAGGCGATCTTGTTCCCGAGCGATTTCGATTTCGGCGCACCGGGCGCGTACGTCGCCCAGCAGAAGGACGTCGTCG
The DNA here is from genome assembly GCA_963826945.1 of uncultured Alphaproteobacteria bacterium. Lineage (GTDB taxonomy): Bacteria > Pseudomonadota > Alphaproteobacteria > Rhizobiales > Xanthobacteraceae > BOG-931. Next base: position 20,034 of record CAWGYY010000010.1, read on the forward strand.
CATTCTCCGGCGCATCCGATCCAAAGTTTGGTGTTCAGGGCATCGGCTCACTGGCTTATTCTGGCTCCAATGCCAGTCAGGCGCAGGGCTACATGATGGCCGAGTGGGCGTACCAAAAGAAGGGCTGGAAGACGGCGTATGTGCTGCTGGATAACACCATCGCCTTCACCAAGTCGCTGTGCGGCAGCTTCGCCACCCGCTGGACGGAGCTGGCCGGCAAGGACGGCCTTCTCGGGCAGGACACCTTCCTTAACAACGATTCTTCGATTGCCGCGCAGATCACGCGCATCACCAGTCTGAGCAAAAAGCCAGACCTGATCTTCTTCTGCTCGTACGCGCCGGGCGGCCCGAGCGCCATTCGTCAGTTGCGTGCCGCCGGCATCAACGCGCCGATCCTGACCGGCGAGTCACTTGACGGCGATTACTGGATCGGCGCGGTGCCTGATCTCAGCAACTTCTACGTCACCAGCTACGGCTCCAAATACGGTGACGATCCGGACGCTGAGGTGAACGCGTTCTTCAAACGCTTCGAAACCAAGTTCAATCGCAAAGCCGATGTATCTTACGGGTTGCGCGGCTATTCGATCGTGCAGGCTTGGGCGCTCGCGGCAAACAAGGCCAAGTCGCTGGAGGGCTCCAAGGTAGCGGCCGTCCTCGATACCTTCGATAAGCAGCCGCTGGTGATAGGGCCGACCACCTACACCAAGACGCTGCACATCCAGACCACGCGGCCGATGGCGATCTTAAGCGCCACCAACGGCAAATTCTCATGTATCGGCCGCTTCTCGGTGGAGAAGATCCCGCCGCTGTAATTAAGGGTCGCAACCAACCGGATGCTCAACCATGCCCCTTGAGGCGCAAGGTGTGACCGTCCGGTTCGGCGGCCTCCTGGCGGTCGATGAGGTCAGTATCCGGCTCGACCGCGGCGAGATCCTCGGCTTGATCGGCCCGAACGGCGCCGGCAAGACGACGCTGGTCAACGTGCTCTCCGGCTTCCAGCGGCCGCTGGCCGGCTCGATCGTCGTTGGCGAACGCGATTGTACCGGACTGCCGCGCCATCGCTTTGCGCATACCGGCGTGGTGCGGACCTTCCAGGCCGTACGCCTGTTCCGCGGGTTGAGTGTAAGCGAGAACGTCGAGGTTGGTTATGTTGCACAAGGGCTCGGGCGTGCGCAGGCGCGGCAGCGCGCGCTTGATATTCTCGCCGACCTCAAGCTGGCCGAGAAGGCGCATCGTCTGGCCGCCGGGCTAAGCTATGGCGAAGAACGGCGTGTCGGGCTGGCGCGCGCACTCGCCGTCAATCCGCAGTTTCTGTTGCTCGACGAGCCGGCCGCAGGCCTTGCCGCCGCCGAGGCCGACGAATTGCGCAAGCTCATTGTCGACATCAGGTCCAGATACGGTTGCGGCGTGCTCGTGATCGAGCACAACATGGCGCTGGTGATGAATCTTTGCGAGCGCATCCATGTGCTCGACAGCGGCCGCACGATTGCGGCAGGCACGCCGGCCGAAATACGCTCTGACGCCGGGGTCCGTCGCGCTTATCTGGGGCCCAACACGTTCCAATGACCTCAAGTACTCCGCTGCTCGGCGTCTCTGGCCTTGTGGTTCGGTACGGTGCCGTTACCGCCGTGCGCGGCGTCGATCTGCACGTCGATGAGGGCGAGATCGTCAGCATTGTCGGTCCGAACGGCGCCGGCAAGAGTTCGCTGATTTCTGCGATTGCCGGGATCGTCACGCCGGCCGGTGGCGCGATTACATTTGCCGGCAAATCGCTTGGCGGAATTGTGCTGGAGGATGTAGTTGCCCGCGGCATCGCACTGGTACCGGAGGGCCGGCATATCTTCGCCAGCCTGACGGTGTCGGAAAATCTGCTGCTTGGCGCGACCACCCGTCGCGATGCCAACGCCATACCGGCCGATATCGAACGGCTGTTTGCCATGTTTCCAATTCTCGCCGAGCGCCGCCGCCAGCCGGCCGGGCTCCTGTCCGGCGGCGAACAGCAGCAACTCGCCATCGCGCGCGCGCTGTTGTCGCGGCCGCGGCTGATCATGCTCGACGAGCCCTCGCTCGGTCTTGCTCCGACCGTGGTCGAGCGGGTCTACGAACTTCTTCGGACCCTCCGCGAGCAGGGCATGACCATCCTCCTCGTCGAGCAGAACGCCGAGCGTGTGTTCGGCGTGTCCAGCCGCGTCTACGTGATGAGCGGCGGCGAGTTTGGTCTCGGCGGCGATGCCGCCGCGATCAGGAGCGATCCGCGCTTCGATGCCGCGTATTTCGGCGTGCACATGACGGAGGAGGCGGCGAGCCGCTTGTAATGGAGCGCCTGGTCCAAACCGTGGTCGATGCGCTGAGCGTTGGCAGCCTGTACGCGCTGACCGCGCTTGGCATCGGGCTGATTTTCGGGGTGATGCGGCTGATTAATTTCGCCCACGGCGAATTGATCACCATGGCCGCTTATACTTTGCTCGCCCTGTTCGGCTTGCCGGTCCCGGTGATGCTGTTCGGCGCGCTTGCGGTCGCGGTCATGCTGGCGCTGGTGACCGAACGCGCGGCCTTCCGTCCGCTGCGCCGGGCAGATCCGACGACGCTGCTGATCTCGTCATTCGCCGTGAGTTTCTTCCTGCAGAAGCTTCTGATCCTGGTCGTGGGCTCGCGCCTGAAGGGCCTCGATTTTCTCCCTGCTCTCGGCCGTCAAATCGAGTTCGCGGGCGTGCGTCTGCAAATGCTTCAGATTGCCACCATTGTCGTCAGCGTGGTCCTTCTTGTGGCCCTGACCTGGTTCCTCAAGGGAACGCGGCTCGGCTTGCACATGCGTGCGGCCGCTGAAGATTTTCGGATGGCGCGGGTCCTGGGGGTTCGCGCCAACAGCGTGATCGCCATGGCCTTTGCGTTGAGCGGCGTTCTTGCTGCCGCAGTCTCCTGCCTCGTCGTGGTCCAGACCGGCGTCGTGCAGCCGCGCATGGGTGTCCAGCTGGTGATCATCGCGTTTGTCGGCACGGTGATCGGCGGCCTCGGCAGCCTGTCCGGCGCCGCGCTCGGCGGATTCCTGGTCGGCGCCGGCTCAATTCTGCTCCAGGCTTTGCTGCCGCCTGATCTGCGCGCCTTCCGTGAAGCCTTTGTCTTCGTCGCTGTGGCGCTCGTGCTTCTCTTCCGTCCGCAGGGCCTGATCCCCGCCCGCGGCCTGAAAGAGAGAATTTGATGTTCGACGGTGCGCGCGTGAACGCTCGGATCGCGGATATGCTGCCGCGGCTATGGCCGCTCGCCGCGCTTGTCGTTGTGGTCGCCCTCATCGCCCTCGCGTCATCGTTCGCTCCGGCCGTGTTGCAACGAAGAGCGACTCAGGGGCTGATCGATCTCATCGCCGTGGTCGGGCTGTATGTTTTCGCCGGCAACTCCGGTGTGCTGTCCTTTGGCAACGTCGCATTCATGGCGGTCGGCGCGTACGTGTCGGCGCTTCTCACCATGAAGCCCGGCGCAAAGTCGGTGTTTCTTCCCGATCTGCCGGCCATCATCGCCCACGCCGAATGGCCGAACTTTGCCGGTGCGCTCGCCGGCGGCGTTGCGGCCGCCATCATCGCGCTTGTGGTGGGCTGGCCGCTGATGCGCCTGACCGGCGTGTCGGCAAGCATTGCGACCTTCGCCATTCTCGTTGTCGCCAATGTCGTGTTTGGCAACTGGACCTCGGTGACCGGGGGACAGAACTCGTTGATGGGTCTGCCGGCCTACGTGGACCTGTGGACCGCATTTGCCTGGGCGGTCGCGACTATCGTTATCGCCTTCGCCTATCAGGAAACGCGCTCAGCGCTACTCTTGCGCGCCTCGCGAGAGGACGAAGCGGCGGCGCAGGCGGCGGGCGTGAATGTGGTTCTTCACCGCCTTATCGCCTTCGTCATTTCGGCTTTTCTTTCAGGCATTTCGGGCGTTTTACTCGCACATTTTCTCGGCATTGTACGGGTCGAAAATTTCTACCTCGACCTCACCTTCCTGATCGTGGCCATGCTGATCATCGGCGGCCGGGGCAGCCTGACCGGTGCGGTCGCCGGCGCCGTCGTCATTGCCGCGCTCACCGAATTGCTGCGCCAGAGCGAAATCGGCGTTCAGGTCGGGACAGTGACCATCGCCGCACCCGCCGGCATCGGCGACGTCATTCTCGCGCTCATCATGCTGTTGATCATTCTGTTTCGCCCCGATGGAATTGCCGCGGGGCGGGAGTTGACCTGGCCTTTCAAGCGCTAGCCGGCCGCCTTCGTCCCGGGGCGCGACCGAGCGCAAATTGACCGACCGGGCCCTCGACATGGAATTCGATCCCGGTCATTTTGGCGAACAGCTCGATGTCGGTACTCCCGATCGCACAACCGCCGAGCCCCATATCAGTCGCCATCAGATAGAACGTCTGCATCAATACGCCGACATCCTTGAGGATGAGCGCGTAAGCGATCGAGCTGTACTTCCATGAGATGCGGCCGAAGCGCGCCGCAATCGTGATCACAATCTGTGGCGCTGCGAGCGCACCCATGGCGTACTTGGCGCGCGTCAGCAGCGCGTCGAGCGCGCTCGCAGTGACAGCGATACGCACCAGCCCGGCGGCGCCGGCATCGTAGTGATAGAAGCCGCGAGCGAGCCCCTGGCATTGGTCGACAGCCAGATAGAGTTCGAGTTCGTAGCCCCCGCCGGCTGACGGATAGGGCCTCGGAGCGTATGTGACCAATGGACCGCGCGCACCCGGGAGGTCGAGGCGGGTTTTAACTTTCGAAACCACGCGTGCCGTCCCGTCGAGAAACCGCGCGAGCTCGGCGATCGTGATTGGTCGCTGATCATCAAAGATTCGGGTAGAATGCCGTCGCCGCAGGAGCTTTGCGAATGGCGTTATTGTTGGCGGCGCGACCGCCGAAAACTTGCGCAGATCGATTTTCTTTCCGGGCCAACGAGGCCGCACCGCCGGTAGCGGCGATATGGCGCCGACATAAGGAAAAACTCCGCCGAACAGGTTGGCGTGTCGGCCTTGCGTGCTGCGGGCGTGGAACAGGAGATCGTGAAAGTCCCAAAGAGCCAGATCGTCATCGCCCTCGTCGGGCCGCAGCCCGCTGCCGCCCGCATTGACTTTGAAGAGGATTTGACAATCAACCAACAGCGCGAGAAGCTCCTTCGCGGCAGCCCCATCCGCCGAGCCGTTTGATCTTTTGTGGCGTCGAGAGGAGCGCAATTGCGGCCGCAAGTTTCGGGTCGCAAATTTTGAACAGCGCGCCAGCGCGCGGCGATTCCAGCACCATCTCGTTGCCGCGACGGCGCATATATGCAAACCGCGATAGCACCAGGACATCTGCATCGCTGAGCGGCGGCGTGCGCGGCCAATAATCCGCCACCTGCGGCTCGATGACGACCTGGTCCGCGCCGTTTGGCGAGCGGCGGAGCCGGTACTCCAACAGTCCGTGCCGGGCCAGGCGCCGGACCAATAAGTCCAGTTCTTCGTCGATTTTTCTGCCGCCAGGTGCAAACGAAGAAAGCTGTAGCCCGGCATGCAGCCGCATGGCGCGGTCCACCGCTTGCGCGCTGAACGTTCCTAAGCCGACAACATGGCGATCGAAGCAGGCGACAATTTTTCCGCCGGCGTCCGCCTTGAGTGTGACGTGACCGATAAGCCGGGCGGAAATGCTCGGAGGCGTATCCCGTCGCCGTTTGCTTCGACGCGCGCGCAAGCCGTAGACGACTTTCAGGTGCGAGGGTGAAACGGATTGAGCTCGTCTTCCGACAGCGGCCGGTCGCGCAATCCGAGCTTCACTGGAACATCGTAAAGTCGGCCTGGCGCGAAACGGCGATAAAAATGCCGCATGCCCGGAACGATCACTCTGACGACCGGGACGTCGATGTCGGGCCGTGTTTGATCAAGCACCAGGAAATCGAGGCCCTTTCGCTTGGCAATACCGATGCAGCGGGTCACCTGTTCGCGGGTGTCAAGACGGCCAAACTTCGAGCCGAAGTCCCGCTTGGCTGCCAGTTTGTGAGTTGGCGTCAAAAACGGATGATCCCGCAAGCGTAAAGGCGTGGCGCCGCCAAGGCTCGCAGTGTCGGTCCTGCGACCGCCCAGCAGGCCGATAGACAAAAATTGGTTTAACTCCGTCAGCGCCCGCAACAAGCCGATGCGCATGTCGAAATGCGCGCCGGAACCGAACTCGATATTTTCCCGGCCGTTGTCCATCCAGTGCGTGACCGCGACAAAGCTTGGGATCCTGAGATCGCTGCTGATGTCGAGCACCCAAAGCCGGCGTCCGTTTTCGGCAAACTGATTTCGCAGATCGCGGATATAGGAATCGTCGAATTGACCGAGGTCCACTTCCGCTCGCTGCAACCGATTGTACCACCAGATTGCGTAGGCATCGCGTTCTACCAGCTCGAGGAAGCCCTGGACTATGGCCTCATCGAGCGTATTGCCGGCCGCGCAGCCGTTGGAATCAGCCAAGTACGCCGCCGGGCCGCGGTAAAAGAAATACAACAGACTGGTTGGAAGGTACTTGAACCGTTGGTCGCGCAACGACCAAACCGGCGACCACTCGATTTCTGCCGTCCGATCGAACGGAGCCGGAGTATGTGTTTCGCCCGTGCCCATAGCCGTCTTGGCACATCGGTATTGCGCATCGCTGAACAGCAGGACTTTGTTGGGAGGAATCGCAGCGCCTGGCAGAAACTCGGTGAACCGGCGCAACACCCGGATTTCGTCGCCCTGAAAAACGCCGGAATAACGTTCGATCGCTTCCATCAGGGCGCTGGCTTCGCCCTGTTCGCCAGTGCTGCCCTTGCCAAAGCTGCCGCGGCTCAAACCGGCCCGCAGTTCATCGACTGTCGCGGCGGGCGCAGAGAAATTGTGGGTGGCGTAGTAGTTGGTATTCAGCGGCAAATCGGCTTCGATCCGCTCGAGACGCGAGACCACGCCGGTGAGCGGGCTAACGTGCTTGCGGAAACGAGCGGTCGTTGCTCGCGGTGAAACGGTGCGATATCCGCCACTCGTCATCAGCAGTTTCTTGCCCGGTCCAAGCTCGATCGGCGCGGCAGGCCGGCGCGGGTCGCTTAACTGCCTTCGGCCGCACGCCGGACATTGCGGACGGGCCGCTACGTAATGCTTGGCGATGGTCGAACCGGTGAGATCGAGGCTGACGATGTGATCGCCCAATTCGGTGCGAAAGCCGGTCGCGAGCGCTTTGGCGATTTCGATGGCCCCAAGCTCGATGCCGCTCCGCCCGAGCATGTTCCCGGCGAGCGGTGAAACTGCAACGCGGCGCGTCGCTGTGCGGTCGAGCAGGGCCTTGACCTCACGGTTTCGCTTCATGCGCTCGGCGAGACAAGCCCAGCAAGCACTCTTGCCCGGCGTGAATATCGGTCCAACCAGGGGGAAAATCCCGGCGGGTTGGGCGAGAAGCCAAGGCGTACGATCCGACAAATGCTGCCGGTTCAATTTACCTAAGCGAGGATCGAGATAGTCGTTCACCAGCGTGACTGTGAGATCCGCCGAACGGCTCAGGACGCGCACGCCCAGCTTGGTCAGCGCGGTGCGAAGTTCAGCGGCACCTCGAGCGTCAATCGATTGAATGCGCACCGGGCAGTTTCGAAGATTGTTCTCGGCGATGTCGGGCGCCAGCCCAAGGCTCGCCCAATACGCTGCCGTAACACCGGCGGCGGAGCGCGATGCTCGTACGATGAAACGGCGGTCCAGAAGACGCTGCAACGCTTCGTGGATTTTATCGGACGGAAAATCCCGCGCCAGCACGCTAACGAGCTGCCGAAAAGTTTTGCCGCCCTTGCCAATCGCCGCGACGAGGTCGCAATAGAGCTTGCCGTGAAGAAAGAATTTGCGATCCTCGGAATAGAGGCACACGACATCGGACGGCAGCAGATAGACGGTGAAATTCGGCGCCAACTGGGGAAAGTCTTCGTCACTGTCAGGCGTGAAACTGGTCACCCGATCGCCCGTCATGACAGTCCGGCAACGCACACCTTCACCGCCACCGCGGATCGCGGCCCTGCGGATATCGGCGTTTCCGGAGCCGGAAATCAACCTTGAGCGCTACAACTTCGCCAGCCTCGGCAATGCTTAAACGTGGCCGTGCACTTGCCTATTGGTTTTTTTGAGCTGGGCGTGCGCTTAGGTCGCGTGCGCGTACTTTGCGGCCGGGCTTAGCCGCATGATGCGCAGGCTTCGCAGCGCCTTCGCCTCCGAACACCGAACTTCGTAATAGGTGCCCGTCCAGCAGCCGCCGCATCCGCCGCAGCCGGAACAGCCGCACCCGCCGGCGCCCATGGCTAGCCGCAAGCGGGGCCGTGGTGTTCCGGCGTGTTCTTTGTCGAACACGTAGAACGTTGCCAAGCTGACGTCAGTGATTTCTTCCTCTGCGAGAGTGATCCTCTGACTTGCGCGACTGGCGCGCCATGTCGCGTCGGCGCATCGGCGATCGCCGGGTTGTTCCGCCTGCCAGCGACAACGACAGTCCGGCAGCCCCTAGGACCGGGATCGCTTTCCTGCGGCGTTTTCGTTTCGAGGCTTGCTTGGGGTGCGACATCACAAACTCCCGACTCCTGCGTTTCATCCATTTTATCGACCAATGAGCTAAAGATATGCTGGCACGCGCGCCAAGAAAACGTCAAAACACTTAGAAGTTACCGTGAAGATTTTATCGAATTGACAATTGTTCACGGAAATCAATTGAGCGACGCGTAGTATTTGATGGCGAAATCGATCCATTCCGGCGCAGACCAATCCGGATGCTCGGCGCGAACTTTTGGCGCCAGCGAGGCGACGATTGCATCGGCGTCCTTGCCGGATTTACGTTCCGCGGCGACGCGCATACTTAAATCGAGCATGTAGTCGCGCACCGCGACGATAATCTCAGGTCCGCCGATATCGCCGTGGCCAGGTACGACGACGGACGGCTTCCAGCTGACGAGTTCGGTGAGGATTTGCGCCCAGCGCGCGCCATCGATGTGGGCGTCGTCCGGTGGAAACCACGGGAAGATGGGGAACATGCGTTCCTCGGCCAGATCACCGGTAAACAGGATGCGTTCCTGCGGCAGCCACACAACCTGGTCGCCGGCAGTGTGAGCCAGGCCCCAGGTTCGTAGCTCGACGGTGCGGCCGCCGAGATCGATTGAACTTGCTGTACCTTCGTACACCTCATCCGGCTGGACCAGCTCCGTGCCCTCGAGCGCGGCGGCGACATGCGGGCCGAAGGTCTTGAACATGCCGAGATATCCTTCGCCCTTCGCCTGCAATTCGTCCCGCTGTGACCGGTTGTAATGGATCTTCGCCGCGCCTTTGAAAACCTGCGCGCCAAAGCCGTGCTCGGGATGAAAATGGGTGAGCGTCAGCACCAGCGGACGCTGACCGGCTATTCGCTTCGCCGCTTCGAGGACCCTCTTGCCGTTGGCGGGCCCCATGCCGGTGTCGACCACGAGCGCAGTATGACTGCCGAGAATAATCCCGATGTTCGGCACCAGCGGGACCCGGTGGTCGCAAATCACAAAAACGCCGGTGGCAATCTCCTTGATCGCGGTCGGATCAACCACAGGCGCGGGCGGTGCAGTACTCGACGTATCGTTCATTTCCATAATCCGATTTCGCCGCGGCCAGCGGCAGCGCAATTGGACATTTTAAGCTTAAAACGTCAAGGTGAGGGCCGGGAAGGGCGCCTAGATGGAAGCAGCAAGCAATCATTCACCCAGTAGCGATGCGCTCATCGCGCTGCATTTCCAGAATGACATCTGCCATCCGCAAGGGTGCATTCCATTTTCCCTCAAGCGCGAGACCGACGGCGCTGCGCGCTTTCTCGACGCCAGCCGCAACGCGCTCAATGCCGCTCGCCGCGCCGGCTGGACGATCGCCCACATGCACATCGTGTTTGCGCAAGACTATTCCGACCTGCTGCGCAATTGCCGCCTGTTCCTGAAAACCGAAACCTTGGGCGCGCTCAAGCGCGGCTCGTGGGGAGCGGCGGCTTATGAGGGTTTCGAACCCGCCGATGGCGAGATTTTCGTCACCGGCAACGCCAACAGCGCCTTCCGGCGCACCGATCTTGAGGCTCAGTTGCGCGAACGTGGGGTCGAGCGGGTGAACGTCATGGGACTGGCGACCCAGTTTTCCGTCGAGCACACCGTGCGTGATGCCGCCGACATGGGGTATCGCGTCAGGATACTCGCGAATTGCTGCGCCTCAGGCGATATGGAGGCCCATCACGCCTCGCTGCGGACGCTGACGCTGTTGGCCGATGTCGTGAGCAGCGATAGCGTGTTCGAGAAAATAAGCGCGAAGGTGGGATGATGTTCAAGGATGGATTGCTGCGGGGTCGACGTATCCTCGTGACTGGCGGCGGCACCGGGCTCGGCAAGGGGATGGCCGAAAAGTTTCTCGAGCTCGGCGCGGAGATCTTTATCTGCGGGCGAAGAAAATCGGTGTGCGAGGCAACCGCCGCCGAACTCACCGCGCAAACATGGCGGCAAAGTCGGCGTTTACGGCGTCGACATCCGCGACGCTGCCGCGGTCGACGCCATGGTGGCCGACATCTTCGCCTCGGGTCCGCTCACCGATCTCATCAACAACGCCGCCGGAAACTTCATATCGCGCACTGAAGATCTAAGCCCGCGCGGCTTCGATGCGGTCGCCAACATCGTCATGCACGGCACTTTTTACGTCACCCACGCAGTGGGTCGCCGCTGGATCGCCGGCGGGCACCGGGGGAATGTGGTCTCCATCGTGGTCACCTGGGTCTATAACGGCAGCCCCTACGTGGTGCCGTCGGCGATGAGCAAGTCGGCGATCAACACCATGACCATGTCGCTTGCGACCGAGTGGGCCAAATATGGCATCAGGCTCAATGCCATCGCGCCGGGCGTCATTCCGACCGAAGGCGCCAGCAAGCGGCTCAGCCCCGGCGAGGGGCCGACCGATCGCACACAACGCGCCAATCCCATGGGCCGGGTCGGTACGATGGCGGAGCTGCAAAATCTCGCGACATTTCTCATCGCCGACGGTTGCGAGTGGCTGACCGGCGAAACCATCACGCTCGACGGCGGGCAAAGCCACGCCACCGGCTCCAATTTCTACGAACTGCGCGACTGGTCCGACGCGCAGTGGCAAGCCGCGCGCGAGGCGATCAAGGCGCAGAACGAGAAGGACCGCGCCCAGCGCTCGGCGTAGTCGTCCTCAGCAGCGCGTCCGTCCCGGAACCAGAGCAAAAACGCGCAGCGGACTGCCGCTGCCTTCGAGGATTTTCAGGGGCGCCGCGACAACCAGCGCGCCGGTCGGCGGCAACAGATCGAGGTTGCATAGGCACTGCAGCCCGTATTTGCCGGCGCCATGCATATAGTAGTGACACGGGTAGGGCGGCGTAAAATGCGCGGCCTGACCGGCGTCGGTGCCGATGGTCTCGGTGCCGAAGCCCAGCACGTCACGCTCGTTCACCAGAAAACGCACGCAATCAGGATCGGGCCCCGGCGTATGCTGGCCGGTGTCGTCGAGATTTTGATAGGCGACGGGGTCGCTGCGCTTCGACCAGTCGGTGCGCATCAGCACCCATGAGCCGGCGGCGTATGCGGCCATGCCGCTTCTCCCACGCCGCGAGGTCGCCGACGGTGAGGACGAAATCGGCATCGGCGCTTGCCGCGGCGCTGCAGTCGATCACACAGGCCGGCGCGATGAAGTGTTCGATCGGCAGCGTATCGAGCGAGTTGTTCGGCAGGTCGCGGCCGGAAATCCAATAAATCGGCGCGTCGAAGTGCGTGCCGGTGTGTTCGCCGAAGCTCAGATTGTTCCAGTACCAGCCCGGCCCGCTTTCGTCGTAGCGCGAAATCGGGTCCATGCGGAACGGCCGGGACTGACCCATTTCCGGCGGCAGTACGATCGGCGGGAAGTCGGGCGACAAAGTCTGCGTTAGGTCCACGAGACGCACACCGCCCGAAGCGACAAGCCCAGTCATGTGGGCATGCAAATTGTCGTAACTTTGGGAGCTGCCTTTTTGACCGACGTCGTCTTTCCCGCCTTCCGCGCCGGTACTTTCCTTCTGCGCCGCGTTTTCATCGTCCGCCTTCGCCGAGTTCGCGCTCGAGCGCTTTCGGGTCGTCGAGATGACGTGCCAGCCAATCCTGCGCCACGTCTCCCGGATACACGTCTTCGACCGAACCCTTCAGCGCTGCGATCATTGCTGCCGCCAAGGCGTTTGGCGAAAGCTTCGGCGGTAATTCCAGCTGATCCCATTCGTCGTCGATCGGGCCTGGAAATATGTTGATGACGCGAACGCCGGCCTGCAGCAGGTCTGCCCGCAGCGCCTGTGATAGCGAATAAGCTGCCGCCTTCGATGCCGAGTATGTGCCGTGCGCCGGATAGTTGGCGAGCGCGAAAATCGAAAGCACGTTGACCCAGGCGATTGAGTTCGTTGGACCGTCCGCGGCGCGCGCTTTGAGTGCCGGGGCAAACTCCTGGGCGAGCCGCAGCAGGCCGAAATAGTTCACGTCCATTTCGAGTTGCGCGGTTTCGACGCCGCGGCGGGCGGCAAAGTCGAACGTCCGATGAACCTCGGCCGTGTTGATCAGGATATCAACCTTGCCGCCGATCTCGCCGGCCAGTTCGCGCACCGAGCGGCCGTCGGTCACGTCGAGCGGAACGATTGTCGCCTGCGGCAACTCGCGCAGCGCCTCGAAGCCGGCGACCTTCTTCCAAGGCTCGGCTTGGCCGATCCAGATCAAATCCGCCCCGGCCGCCGCCAGCGCACGTACTGTCGCCTGGCCGACTGCAGACTTGCCGTCAGTGACCAGAATTTTGCGCAGGCGCGGATCGCAGGTCATTTCGCGCAATTTTGGATCATCAGACAAAACCGGCCTCCTGTTCTCCGGCATCGCGACAAGCGCGGCCTCCCCGGCGCGGTCGAGGGACGTCTCGATGCGCACGCGGCACGGCGCAGCATCCACCGTCTCGTGCACATAGGCGACCACATTGACGCCGCCGTCGAGCCGAACCATGCCGATGCGCCAAGGACTTCGTTCGCGAAAGAACAATTCCTGCGGAATGTGCAGCACAGTGTCGGTCAGCAGTTCGCCCCGGCCATCGTGAGGGCGCCACACCAGCCGGTGCGAGAGGCAAGTACGGCAGACTTCCCGCGGCGGATACTGCACCGCGCCGCAGTCCTTGCAGACTTGCAGTTCGAAGCGGCCGCGCGCCGCGGCGGCGGTGAGCCCAGCGCAACCCGGCTGCGCGCCGACGGCGGCAGCGTCGGCTGCCGCGTCCGCGCGATCGGGTTTTTTCGTTTCGGCCGTTTGAGGGGCTCGGACACCGTTTCTTCCCGCAACCTTTGTCGTCAAGCCGCAGCAAGAACGACCGCGCCGCTACAGATTCCGCGATCGTAATTGATCATGCCGAACCCCGATACGAGACCATGCCGGGCATCGGCGACGCGGGCGCCGAGGGTCTGGCCGGTCAGCTGGCGGATGGCTTCGACGAGACCGAGCGAACCGCCGGCCGCGCCAGCCTGACCGGCCGACAATTGGCCGCCCGAGGTGTTGAACGGAAACGTTCCATCGGCCTCAAAGCTGTTGGCGCGGATAAAATCCGGCCCTTCTCCCTTGGCGCAGAAACCAAGATCCTCGAGTTGCAGCACGTTGATCACCGGGTAATCGTCATAGGTTTCCAGAAAGTCGATATCGTCGGGGCCGATGCCGGCCTGAGCGTACAGTTCATCACGGTCGAGCGCCCAGCCGCCGCGATACTGGACCGGATCGTCGGGAAAGGCGTTGTGCCGTTCAATCGCGGCGAGAAGGCGCACGAAGGGCAGCCCGATGTCCTCGGCCATCCGGCGTTGCATCACCAAAAAGCCCTCGGCGCCGGCGCATGGCATCACGCAGTCAAATAACCGCAGCGGATCGGCGATCAGGCGGGCGTCGAGGTATTGCTCGAGCGTCAGCGGCTGTTTGAACAAAGCCAGGGGATTTTTCAGCGCGTTATTGCGCTGCGCGACGCAAAGCTTACCGAAGTCCGCGCGCTGCGCCCCGTAAGTGCGCATGTAATACGATGTGAGAAACGCAAAGCTCGTGTTGGGGCCGCCTGAGCCATACGGATAGACGGCATCCTGGGCAAACTGGCTGAACGAAGCGGTGTTGCGACGGAAGCTGTCGGTGTGATTGGTATCGCCGGCAATGCAGGCGACAATCTCGGCGTCGCCGTTCTGCACTGCCCGCGCCGCGCGGCGGATCGAGACGATGCCCGACGCGCCGCCCATCGGCACATGGTCGAGCCAGCGCAACGTCAGCCCGAGATGTTGCGTAAGGCCGACCGCAGTGTCGGGGGCGAGCGTGAAACTCGCCACCGCAAGGCCGTCGATGCGCGACTTCGGAATTTTTGCGCCGGCGATCAGCTCCGCCATAGCGCGGCCGAGAAACCAGTGCGCGCTCCGGATCGAATAGCGGACATACGGAATCGTTACCGGAACAGCGAGCACGACATCGTCGTAAGCCGTTCGCGCCATCAGCTCGATCCGCCAAGGTAGGTGGCGACCACGCGCGGGTCATCGGCGAGTTCGGAAGCAGGACCTTGATATGTGACCTGGCCGGTTTCCAGCACATAGCCATAATTGGCGGTCTCCAGCGCCGCGCGCGCGTTCTGCTCGACCAGCAAGATCGACACGCCGCTTTCCCGCAGCGAAGCAACAATGCGGAAAATCTCGCGAACGATGAGCGGCGCCAGCCCTAGGCTCGGCTCGTCGAGCATCAGGAGCCGCGGCCGCGCCATCAAGGCCCGGCCAAGCGCCAGCATCTGCCGCTCGCCGCCCGAGAGCGTCTGCGCCTTCTGGCGCCGGCGCTCGGCAAGCCGCGGGAAGCGGTCATAGACCTGCTGCAGACTTTGCTTCACTTCGGTGCCGTTGCGGCGCCGTACATAGGCGCCAAGCAAAAGATTGTCGGCGACCGCCATGTCGCCGAACAATTCGCGGCGCTCCGGCACCAGGCAGAAACCGCGCTCGACGCGCTCCTCGACGTCGAGGCGCGACAGATCGATCCCATCATAGGTCACTGTACCGCGCGAGCGCAGCAGCCCGGCGGCAGCGGCCAGCAGCGTGGTCTTGCCGGCTCCGTTCGGGCCGATGACGGTGACGATCTGGCCGGACTGCATTGTCAGCGCAACGCCGCGGACGGCTTCGACCTTGCCATAGGCGACATGGAGATCCTTGATCTCGAGTAGAGCGCTCATGCCACGCTGCCGAGATAGGCTTCCTGGACGCGCGGATCGGTGCGGACGGCTGCCGGCGTTCCCTCAACGAGCTTGGAGCCGAAATCCATCACCACAATCCGGTCGACCAGACCCATGACGAAGTCCACGTCGTGTTCGACGAGAAGAACGGTGACGCCTTCCTGACGCAAGGCCCGCAGCAGCTCGGCGAGCGCGAGCTTTTCCGGACGACTCAAACCGGCGGCTGGCTCGTCAAGGATGATGAGCGCCGGATCGGCGGCAAGCGCGCGAGCCACTTCGAGAATGCGCTGGCGGCCAAGCGGCAGATTGCCGGCGAGGTCATAAGGATCGGCGCCAAGCCCGACGCGTTCCAATTGCCGTAACGCTTCGAAACGCGCCCGCGCTTCCTCGCCGCGGTCAAGCCGCAACGCGCCGCCGAGAAAGCCGGTGCGGGTGCGCAGGTAGGAGCCGAGAAGGACGTTGTCGAGCAGCGACATGCTGGAGCGTAACTTGACGTGCTGAAAGGTCCGCGCAACGCCCGCTTTGGCAATGCGCCGCTGACTGGAGCGGGTGATATCCTGTCCCAGGAACAAGACCGTCCCGCCATCACTCGCAAGTACGCCGGTGATCAGGTTGAATAGGGTGCTTTTGCCGGCGCCGTTGGGGCCGATGAGGCCGACGATCTCGCCGGCAGTAACCGCGAACCCGACCTGATTGACAGCTTCAAGGCCGCCAAAGCGCTTGACGAGGCGGTCGACGGACAACAGCGGGGTTCCGGGCTTCGGCATCTCTCGCTGCGGCAAAGGATCCGCAGGGGCAATCGGCGGCTTTGAGCGACGCGGCAGGTACTTCAGAGCAAACGGCATCACGCCGCCGCGGGCGAATTGCAGCGCCAGCACATAAATGATCGCAAAGACGATGGCCTGCAATTGCTCGCCGTTTTGCGAGAAGTGTGGCAGCACGTCTTGCAGCATGTTGGTGAGCAACGTCAGCAACGCGGAGCCAACCAGCGCGCCAAGGATTTGCCCCGATCCTCCGAGAATCGCCATGAACAAATATTCAATGCCCATGCGCACATCGAAGGGTGCCGGACTGACAAAACGGCTCATGTGAGCGTAGAGCCAGCCCGAGATTGCCGCCAACAACGCGGCGATCACGAAAGTTGTAAGTCGGATTCGAAAAACGCTGATGCCGAGACTTTCAACCATGACGGCACCGCCGCGCAAGCTACGGATAGCGCGTCCCTCGCGCGAATCTAAAAGATTCGCAACGATCAGCATCGTCAGCGCAACCAGGACCCAGATCAGGTAATAGATGGAGGCATTCGGTTCGAGCGAAATCGGTCCGATCGTGATTGGCGGCACGTCGCTCATACCGTTGTGACCGCCGAGCGCGTCTATGTTGCCGAACAGATAGTAAAGCGACAGGCCCCAGGCGATGGTGCCGAGCGGCAGAAAATGGCCGCCGAGCCGTAGCGTGACCGCGCCGAGAATTGCCGCGACAGCGCCGGTCACCGCAAGCGCGAACAAAAGGCCGAGCCAGGGCGAGGCGCCATGCGTGGCCGTCAGCCATGCGGTCGCGTAGGCGCCGATGCCGACGAAGGCCGCCTGCCCAAACGAGGTCATTCCGCCGACGCCGGTCAACAGTACGATGCCCAGCACCACGAGGGCGTAGATGCCGATGTAATTGAGCAGCGTGATCGTGAACTCCGCAGCCCACAATGGAGCGGCTGCCAGGACCGCGATCAGAACGGCCGCCAGCAAATAGCCGGTCCGGCGGCTCACCGCTGGACCTCTTCGTCTTCCTCATCGACGTGGGTCAGCGAGAGCGAACGCCAAAGCAGAACGGGAATGAGCAGTCCAAACACGATCACTTCTTTGAGCGCGCTGCTCCAGAACGAGGCGAAGCTCTCGAGAACGCCGACGAGCAGCGCCCCGATCGCCGTTCCAGGATAGCTCAGGAGGCCGCCGATGATCGCGCCGACAAAGGCCTTCAGGCCGATGATGAAACCGGAATCGTAATAGAGCGTCGTCACCGGGCTGATCAGAATTCCCGAAATGGCGGCCAGCAGTGATGCCAATAAGAATGCCAGCGTCGCCGTGCCGGCGGGGCGAATGCCGACGATGCGTGCGCCGATGCGGTTGATCGAGGTCGCGCGCAAAGCCTTGCCGGACAGCGTGTGCTCGAAGAACAAAAATAACAGCAAGCTGAAGACGGCCGCACTTGCCAGCATCAGCAGAGTTTGTGACGTCACAATCACTGTGCCGAACCGGAAAACTTCGCTGGTCAGCGGCTTGGTGCGAAAACCTTCGGCCCCGAAAAATAACAGTCCCAAGCCCGATAGCCCGAAGGTCAGCGCAACCGAAACGATCAGCAGCAGCAGCACCGAAGCATCGGCAAGCGGCCGCAGGGCGATCCGCTCGATCAGCGGACCGATCGGAACAACGAGCGCGATGGCAAGCGGAATTTGCAGGAAGGAGGGCAGTGCCGTTCCCGCGGTGAGCCAGGCGATTGCTGCCGGAATGAGCGGCAGCACGCCATAACCGAGGAGGCCGTGAACGATGCGCCGCGGTTGCCCGCGCTGCAACTGGTGAACCACCTCCACGAGACAGGCGAGCAGAG
Organism: uncultured Alphaproteobacteria bacterium; assembly: GCA_963826945.1. Classification (GTDB taxonomy): domain Bacteria; phylum Pseudomonadota; class Alphaproteobacteria; order Rhizobiales; family Xanthobacteraceae; genus BOG-931. Next base: position 37,849 of record CAWGYY010000010.1, read on the forward strand.
CCAAAGTTGCGATGAGATAAATTGTCCCCGGGGTGCGGCCGAGCTGCATCGCTGCGAGCGTCAGCGCCGAGAACGCGACAATGTCGCCGAATGGCACGAACACCACGCGCGTGACCGAGAAAATGAGGACCAGGCCGAGCCCGACGAGGACGTAGATCGACCCTGTGGCGATGCCATCAATGCCGAGAATGAGGGCGATGTCAGGTGTCATGCGTCGCGCCGCAATGGCGGCGAGCCTCGCTGGTTGAGCGACAACAAAGCCATTGCGAGCCAATTGTTTCAAGCTTAAAAAGTCTCTCAGCAGCACTCATGAACAAAGCACGGTGGTGATCGGCAATGGCCGGCAGCCGGGAGGTCCTTATGAACAGTTTCCTGCGTCTTCTTGGCGCTCTGGCGTTCGCCGCGGCGGTCGCGGTCCCGGCCCAGGCCGCCGATATCAATGTCGGGCTCATCACCTCGATGACCGGTCCCGGGGCCTCGATCGGCATTCCTTATGCCAAAGGCACCGCGGCGGGCGTCGCCTATAAGGACGAGGTCGACGGCATCAAGCTGAAAGTGATCCAGCTTGACGACACGACGGATCCTTCCGTCGCTACGCGCGATGCCCGCAAGCTCATCGAACAGGACAAAGTCGACGTGCTAATGGGTTCTGGCAGCACGCCAGCCTCCATAGCGATTACCGCCGTCTGCCACGAACTAAAAGTTCCGTGCATCACGCTTTCGCCGGTGAACATGCCCGGTGAACCCGGCTCGTGGATGATCTCAATGCCGCAGCCGCCAAATCTCATGGTTTCCGTTGTGGTCGATTACATGAAAGCGGCCGGCGTCAAGACCGTCGGCTACATTGGTTATAACGACGGGTGGGGCGATCTTGTCTGGGGCGGTCTGGAAAAATCCGCCGCACCCGATGGTATCAAAATCCTGACCAATGAGCGCTATGCCCGCGCCGATACTTCAGTGACGGCCCAGGCGCTGCACATCGTCGCGGCCGCCCCGGATGCGGTTATGACCGGCGGATCGGGAACGCCGGGCGCGCTCCCGTTCATTGCGCTTCGGGAACGCGGCTACACCAAGGAAATCTACGGCACGCCCGCAATCATCAATCCGGATTTCATCCGCGTCGGCGGTCCCGCGGTCGAGGGCGTGATCGCCTCCACCGGACCGGTCGTGGTGGCGGATCAGCTGCCTGAACTCGTACCCGACCAAAAAGATCGCGCTGGAATATCAAGCGGCCTACCAGAAAGCCAACAACGAGCCGGCGCGCGGCGCGTTCGGTCCGTACGCGTTCGACGGCTGGCTGGTGCTCCTGGATTCCGCCAAGCGCGCTCTCGCCACCGGCGCCAAGCCGGGGACGCCGGAATTCCGCACCGCCTTGCGCGACGCCATGGTCACCGCCAAGGACGTCGTCGGCACCCACGGTGTCTACAACTTCAAGCCGGGCGAAAGCTTCGGCGTCGACAAGCGCGCACTGGTGCTGGTGAAGCTGGTCGACGGCAAATGGAAGCTTGTGCAGTAACGCTACAGGCCCTTCGGATTGGTCAAGAACTGCTCGATGATTTCGGGCGGAGCTTTGACGTAGTCCGATACGCGGCTGACGCCGAGGCCGGTCAAGCGCTTTAGCTTGACCGCGAGTTCCGCCATCTTGACCACGATCGGGATGCCGTTGATCACCGGCGCATCGTCGACCGCATGTCCCTTGATCGCGGCAAACAACAGCATCGGAATGCCGCCGCCCGGGATCAGCACGTCGCAACCGGCCGCGACCAGCGGACGCGCCTGTTCGGCGAACAGCTCGACGACATCGGCGGCAAGCGCTTCGGATTCGTAGGCCTGCAAGATCTGTCCGGGCTCGAAGGTCATCGCGTGTACGCCGGTAACGCGCCGCTCGAGCCCGTATTTGCCGATCTGGTGGTGAAACCAGGTGATATAGCGCGGATTGATGGTGACGATGCCGGTGCGTTGGCCGAGCTGGCAGGCGTAAAGCATCGAGGCTTCGCCGAGCGCCACCACCGGGATATCGACCACGGAGCGGGCTTCATAGAGCCCGGCATCCTGGAAGTGTCCGACAACGAAAGCATCATAGCCCTCGCGCTCCGCCTTCACCGCGTTGCAGATCACTTCCCGCGCGCAGCGGAATTCGACGATCGGATGGGCGTAATTGTCGTGCGGGGTAATTCCCTTGATATCGACTGTCGTCCCCGGATCGGCGATGACCGCGAGATGAGAGCGCAGCCGATCCCAATAGAGCTTGCCGTGCTCCTCATCGACGTAGCTCTGATACCAGATGCGAATCGGGTCCATCGGTTTTCCCTGAGTGGTTTTGCTAAAGGCTGATGCTGGCGATGCTGGCGCCGCCGCAGACATACAGCACCTGGCCGGTGATGAAGGAGTTTTCCGGATTGGCAAAGAACATGATGGCGCGCGCGACATCGTCGCTGCGGCCCAAGCGGCCGACCGGAATGGTTTTGGCAACTGCAGCTTCGCGCTCGCTCCCGGCGGGGATAACTTCCCTGAACATTTCGGTGTCCTGGATCGGACCCGGCGCGACGACGTTCACGGTAATGCCGAAAGGCGCGAGTTCCAATGCCCAGGTGCGGGCCATGCCGATCATGCCCGCTTTGGTCGCCGAATAGACGGTGCGCGTTTGCAGGCCGAGCGCTGCCCGCGACGACATCAGCACAATGCGACCGAACTTCCTCTCCCGCATGCCCGGCAGCACCGCCTGCACGATCAGCAGCGCGGCGCCGAGGTGGAGCTGCGTGAGATCGTGCAAATCCTCCTGGCGCACGTCGGCAAGGAGATTGGGCCGGATCACTCCGGCATTATGGATCACGGTGCCGACGGCGTATTGTCTGGCGACGCTTTCGGCGGCTTGTTTGGTCGCAGTGGCATCGGTGAGATCGACCTCGACCGCGTGCAGCGCCGGGTGCGACCAATCCGGCCGGCGCCGCGCCAGCGATACGACCTCGTAACCGGCATCAAGCATCCGCCGGCAAATCGTTGCGCCAATGCCGGCGCTACCGCCGGTGACGATGGCGACCTGGCGTTCGCTCATCCCGTGGCTCACATGAAAAGCTGAATGCTGCGCAGGGCGGCGTCGCAATTGACCAGATCGACGCGCTTTAGCTTGATCCTCAGCTGGCCGTCGATCATCGCCAGCGTGTGCGTCGCCCACGCGGCGTAGAGATCCTGCTCGTCGAGCCGGGTTTCGACGTAGTGCATCGGCGTCCAGGTGACGTATTCATTGGCGGCTTCGTCGCGCTTGTCGATCTGCGGCACCTGCAACACGTGATGGCAGCGGCTCTTCGGCTTTTGCGAAAACGTCCGGTTGCCCTTGAGCCGCTCGATGCGGATGCGAAGCAGCAGCTTGTCTTCGTACATCAGCGAAGTGGCTGAGGCGCGGATCGGTCTGTCCCCATTCCAGCGGCATCCAGTAATAGCCGTCATCGGCGAACAGATCGAGCCATTCCTCGAACCGGTGCTGGTCGATCAGACGGGCCTCGTGCACGACAAAGCCGATCAGGTCCTGGTCGGTCGGCGCGTTCATCGCGTTCGCGAAAGCTACATCGACATGGTCATGAACTTCGACCAGGCGCGGAACTGATTGCGCATCTGCCATTCGGACGTGCCGTTGATCACCGCTGTCTCCTGCTCGACTTCGGCGGGGTCATAAAGCCGCTGAATGTTGACCCAAGGGTTGGCGTCGACGTGAAGTCCTTCCTGGGCGCGCTCGTACATTTCGAGGTCATCGTGGCCGACAATCGACGTCGGAGCGTTGATCAGCCGGCTGTAGGTGAGGGTGCGTTCGAGCAGCTGGTCCGGCGCATCGACCAGACGGAAGGTCCAGGACTCGGCGAGCGTCCGGTCCGGAGCGATCGGCTTGAACAAGCGGATCGCCTGGATTGGGCCCTTGACCGTGAAATTCGGAAAATACGATGTGTTGTGGCGATTCTCGTCGAGGATCGCCTTGGCGCGCTGCTCACCGTAAGCGGCGACCATCTTTTCGAAGTAACCCGGGATCGCCGAATAATCCGAATGGATCGAATGGTGCACGCCGGTGTGCCCGTGACCGTTACGCCACACGCGAATGCCCATTTTTTCGAAAAACTCATAGGGCGACATGAACGGCGCATAGATCTCGACTGCCGGCGGCTTTTTGTTGCTGCCAGGGAACATTTTCTTCCACACCTCGACGGCAGTACCCGCCGACGATTCATGCGCGACCATCGGGTGGCAGGTGTCGGTCAGGTTCTCGACCAGCATTTTCCAGTTGCAATTGTGCATGTAGCGCAGCACGCCGCCGGCAACTTCCAGCCGGCCGGCCGGCGAACGGTCCACCATGTTGTCGATGGTTGAAAGGCTTTCGCCGAAGTATTCCTCGAAGTCCTCGCCGGCATCGTTCATCTTGGCGAACACGAAGCCGCGATAATTCTTCACATGCTTGACCGGAGCGATGCCCTTGATTGCGTGGCTCTCTTCCAGGCCGGTGTGTTCGTAGCCCTTGCGCAGCGGGATCGCGAGCAGCGAGCCGTCAGTCTTGAACGACCAGGCGTGATACGGGCAGCGGAAGAACTTCCCGGCATTGCCGCAGGTGTCGATGGTGATGCGGGTGCCCTTGTGCGGGCAACGGTTGTAGAGGACGTGGACCACCCCGTCGGTGTGCCGCACCATCATCACCGGCTGTTTACCGATGGTGGTGCCGTAATAGTCGCCCGCATTGGGCACCTGGCTGTCGTGGCCGACATAGACCCAGGTGTTGGCGAACAGGTGCTCCATCTCCAGGTCGAAAATCTCCTGGTCGATGTAGACGTCCCGATGCACTTCGGTCTCGTGCACCAGGCCATGAACCGCTGCTGTGTCGCCGTTGTATTTGCTCATGCGCGGTCTCCTATTTCCATTCGCTAGAGATCGAGAACCAGACGCGCGGTCTTGGCTCTCGACACGCAAATCTGCATCACCTTGTTTTCGGCACGTTCGCTTTCGCTCAGAATGTGGTCCCGGTGATCGGGAATGCCTTCCAGGACGGCCACCTGGCAGATACCGCACTCGCCGCGCTGGCAATCGTACATCGGATCGATCGCTTCCTCTATCAGCACCTGCAAGATGCTCTTGTCCGGCGGCACAATGAAGGTCAGGCCGGAGCGCTTGAGCACGACCTCAATCGCGGTATCTTCGGCCATCGTCGCCTCGTTGTATGAATAACCATCGGATCAGCTGTCCGCGATACTTTAAGCCTAAAATAACGTCGCGGCCGGCTTTGTGCTAATGCAATTCGCAGCTTTTTCGTCGCAATTCGCGACCTAGAGGAGAGTGGCGGCCGATGTCAGGGGCTAAGCTTCCCGAGCTGTTTCCACCACTTGAGCGCACTTTGCCAAAGATGCTGGCGCGTCAGGCCGAGCGGTATGGGGAGCGCCGCCTCATCGTCATCGGCGGCAAGACTCTGACCCACGCTGAGACTTTCGCCGCAGCCGCAGGTTATGCCGGCGCACTCGCGGCAGCGGGCGTGAAGCCCGGCGACCGGGTCGCCATCATGTGCGGAAACCGGGCGGAACTGCTGCTCACCATTCTTGGTTGCGGCTGGTTGGGAGCGGTTGCCGTTCCGATCAATACCGCCTCGCGCGGCGCGCAGCTCGAGCACATTCTCTGGAATTGCGGCGCGCGGCTTATGGTCATGGAGCGCGGGTTAGCCTCCGTGCTCGCGCCGCTGGCGCGCGAGCGGATCGCGCTTGAAGCGTTGTGGATTGTCGGCGACGGGGAAGGGCCTGACCTGCCGCATCTCTTGCCACATCTAAAGTCCAGTCCGTTCCCGGAACCCGCGGTCGGCATTCCGCCCCATCCGGTCGAGCCGAGCGACACCTTTGCCATCCTTTACACCTCCGGCACCACCGGGCTGTCGAAAGGCGTCTGCTGCCCGCACGCCCAGTATTTCTGGTGGGCGTTCTATACCGGCGAACTTCTCGGCGTTGGCGCGACCGACGTGCTGATGACGACGCTGCCGATGTTCCATACCAACGCGCTCAACAGTTTCTTTCAGGCACTGTTGAACGGCGCGACGCTCGTGGTCGAGCCGCGGTTCTCGGCGTCGGGCTTTATCCGCGGGCTGGCGGAGCAACAGGCGACCGTCACCTTCGTGCTCGGCGCCATGGTGCCGATCCTGTTGGCGCAGGAGCCGAGCAGCGCTGATCGTGCGCACCGGGTCCGCGTGGCGTTGTCACCCGCCGTGCCCGCGCATTTTCATCGGCAGTTCACCGAGCGCTTCGGCATCGGGCTGATCGACGGCTATGGCTCGACGGAAACCAACTGCATTATGGGCTCCTCACTCACCGAGCAACGCCCCGGCACCATGGGTCGCCTGCTGGCGGGTTTTACCGCGCGCGTCGTCGATGCCTATGACAACGAGGTCCCCGATGGCGAGGCGGGCGAACTGATGCTGCGCGCCGATGAGCCGTTTGCCTTCGCCACCGGCTATTTCGGCATGCCGGAAAAGACGGTCGAGGCCTGGCGCAATCTGTGGTTTCACACCGGCGACCGGGTCGTGCGCGAGAGCGACGGCTATTACCGGTTCATGGATCGGATGAAGGACGCCATTCGCCGCCGCGGCGAGAACATTTCCTCCTATGAAGTCGAACAGGTGATCGTGAGCCACCCCGAGGTCGAAAACGCCGCCGTCTTTCCGGTGCGTTCGGAACTTGCCGAGGACGAGGTAATGGCCGCCGTCGTGCTGCGCGCCGGAGCGCAACTCGGTCCCGCCGCGCTGCTCGACTTCTGTCAGCCGCGCATGCCCTATTTTGCGGTGCCGCGTTTCCTGGAATTCGTCGAGGCGCTCCCTGTGACCGAAAACGGCAAGGTGACCAAATATAAGTTGCGGGAGCGCGGCGTGACGGCGGCGACCTGGGACCGGGAAAAAGCCGGCTACAAAGTCGCCCGAACCGCACCGTAACGCGAACAAGAAATGCTATGATGCAACTGCCGCTGCAAGGATAGCTCCCGCATGACCGTCGCCGCCGCCATCGAAGCCCCCCAAAGTCTGATCGTATGGCGCTATCTCTGGTGGGCATTAGCCGCAATCGCCGTCATGATCGCGGCGATCGTGGCCAGCAATTTCTGGCTCCTGGATTTCATCCACGTGTTCACCGGCCTCCTGTGGACCGGGATCGATCTTGTTTATGGGGTTTGTGCTCGGCCCGATCCTGCGCCGCATGGATCTCACCGTCCGCCGGGAAGTTGTGCGTCGGCTGGTACCGCGGACCCTGTTCCTGATGCCGGCGCTGGCGATCATCGCCGGCACCACCGGCTGGTTTCTCGCCGTCAAGCTCGGCTACACCGCGTTGCCCTGGCCGGATTATGGTTGGGTCGCGGCAGCGCTGGTGCTGGTCACGTTGATGACAATCCAGGGGCTTGGCTTTCTCGCACCGGTCAACGTGTTCGTCTGCCTCGAATTGCAGAAGCTCAATCCCGACATGAAAAAGATCGGCATCTGGATGCAGCGCTATTTCTATGCCGTCGCCTTGCAGGGCATGATGCAGATTGCGATCATCGTCGTCATGACGCGCTTTCGCACCGGCGTTTGACTGGGTCTGACGCACATAGCTGGGTACTAGCCCCGACGGTTCGGCTGCGAGACGCCAACCTTTCAGCTAACCGCGGGAAGAAGCAATGCTCGATCTCATCATTCGCGGCGGCGATGTTGTAACGCCGCACGGTGTCGTGCGCGGCGATGTTGCTGTGGCCGGTGAGACGATCGCTGCGATCGCGGCCGCCGACGCGCTCTCGGCCGAATCCGCGACGCGGGTGATCGATGCCACCGGGCACATTGTCATGCCGGGCGGCATCGACCCGCACGTGCATCTTCATCACGAGTGGACCAAGCCCGACGGCACGCCACTGGTCACCGCCGGCCCCGAACAGGTCGGTCGCGCGGCGCTCTACGGCGGCACGACGACGTTCATCGATTTCGCCTACTGGCGCGGCGGTGTCTCGGCGCTCCAGGCCATCGAGACGCGCGACAAGGATTTTGTCGGCAAAAGCCCGTGCGACTGGGCCTACCACATCATGCTGCATTCCGAGCCGCCGCCGGAGTTCTCCGGCCAGCTCGCGGAAGCAATTCAGGCCGGATATCCGACGCTGAAAATATTCACCACCAACATCCTGCCGTCGCGCTCCGGCCGCATGATCGATTTCGGCGATATCTGGGAGGCGTTTCAGGTGTTGGCGAAGCAGGGCGGGCTCGGCGTCATCCATGCGGAAGATAACGACATCGTCATGCACATGTACGCCAGGCTCATCCGCGAGGGCCGCGTCGGCTTCGAGCATCTCGCCGAAGTCCACAATCAGCTTTCGGAGGATTTGAGCTTCCGCCGCATTCTGCGTCTCGCCGAAAGCGTGCCGGGCACCGCGCTTTATATGATGCACGTCTCCGCCGGCACCGGCGTCGCCGCCATCGCCGACGCCCGCCGTAAAGGCCTGCCAGTCTACGGCGAGACGCTGCACCAATATCTGCTCTACTCGGCGGAGGACTACAAACGGCCTAACGGCCAGATTTATCACACCTACCCGTCGCTGAAGTCGGCGGACGATCAGGCCGCACTGTGGCGCGGCACGGCCAACGACCAGATTCACTGCATCGCCACCGACGAGCTGTGCTGCACGCTCAAAGACAAGACTGTCGGCAACCGCATCGACAACACCACCGGCGGCAATTCCGGCGTCGAGCCGCGGCTTGGCGTCATGTACACGGAAATGGTCACCCGGCGCGGCTACTCGCTGTCGCAATATGTCGACCTGGTCTCGACCAACGCCGCCAAGATCATGGGGCTTTACCCGCGCAAGGGCGCGCTCGCGCCCGGCAGCGATGCCGATATTGTCATTCTTGATCCCAGCCGGCGCGGCAAAGTCCGGGCCGCCGATCTGCATGAGACCGATTACACCCCGTGGGAGGGCCACGACATTTTTGCGTGGCCGGTGACGACCATCCTGCGCGGCAAGGTGATGGTGGAGCAAGGACGGTATTTCGGCAGTACGGCAGACGGGCGATACCTCAAGCGCAAGATTTCGTCGCAGACCTTGAAAGGGGCCCGCTGTGAGCGGTGCGCCGGTACGGTCTTGTGTGTGAGCTGCTCACGCAGAGCCTCGCCGCCTGGCGCCTGGCCGGCAGCGTTGAACCTACCAGCGACGGCGCCATCGTAAACGGCGTCGAAAAGAACATCAGCATCAGCCGTGCGCCGCGGGATTCGATGTTCCGCTGGATGGTCACCATCGGCGGCCGCGCGCGCCCGGCGCTTTCGGTCGCTGGCCGTCTTGCGCCAGGTCCGCGAAGCGCTCGATCCTGAATACGCGGCGAACAGGGTTCGTGTCGCGATCGCGCCGCTGGTGCTCGAATGATCGGCGCTGGCCCCATCCCGGTTTCGGTGCTTACCGGTTTTCTCGGCAGCGGTAAGACCACAATGCTCAGTCATCTGCTGCGTCAGCCGGAGTTCTCACGCACCGCTGTCATCATCAATGAATTCGGCGAAGTCGGCCTCGATCACGAGCTGATCGAAACCAGCGAGGATAGTGTCGTCGCTCTCACGACCGGATGCCTGTGTTGCAAAATCCGGAGCGACCTGACGCAAACACTGCAAGACCTGCTGCGCCGGCGCGACGAGGGCAGCTGCTCACGGTTCGATCGCGTGGTGATCGAAACCAGTGGACTTGCAGACCCGGCGCCAATCCTCCACGCCTTGATGACGGATGCAACCATCGCCGGCCGACTCGCGCTTGGCAGCGTGGTGACGACGGTCGATGCCGTGAATGGCTGCGCCACACTCGAACGCGAAGCGATTTCGCGAAAGCAGGTTGCAGTCGCCGACCATATTGTTCTGAGCAAGCTGGATTTGACGGAGGTTGTGGCGCCGCAGCTGCTCAGCCGGCTTGCCGAGCTTAACCCCGGTACGCCAACTTTGCGAGCCAAGCACGGCTGCATCGAATCCACTGGCCTCTTCGACGCCACGCTGTGCGATCGGAAAAACACGCCGTCCGAAATTAAAGGATGGTTGGCGGAAGCCCATGGGCAGGCCGACCATTACCACGACGCCGAGATCAAGACTTATACGGTCATGCGCACCGCGCCGATGCAAGCTGTTGCACTGACACTCTTTCTGGAGGCGCTAGCGGAGCATTGCGGCGCAGATCTGCTGCGCCTGAAGGGCATCGTAAACATCGCAGAGTGCCCCGATCGGCCTGCCGTTATCCACGGCGTACAGCACGTCTTTCACGCGCCCGCTTGGCTCGATCGCTGGCCGTCGGCCGATCACCGCAGCCGCATGGTGTTCATTACACGCAGCATCCCGCGGCGCTGGGTCGAATTGTTGCTGGAGGCGATTTGCGCGGAAGTGGCCGATGTTTCGGCGCCTGCTTAGCACTGCCTGGAGGGACGGGCCTCGCGGCCCGTCCCGCCTTGGCGTTCCGCCAACGGGGGCGACTTGTTGCCAGCGGACGCCCGCCACTCGTGCAGCCGCCAGCACCCTATTGGCAACTGCCATTAATCACAGTGGCGCTAAATGCCGCCGCCCTAATTTAGCCGCCGTTTGGCGTGTTCCGCGCTAGCGGCGCCGGTAATGCCGGGCCTGGCCACGCCGCTCGGTCCTGTTTGATCTCGTTAAAGAACCAATCGCCGAAGCCGCGGGCCAGCATCCATTCAATACGGTCGCCCCGCCAGAAGATCCGGCGCCGCTCGAAATCCCGGTCGGCGATGTCCGCAACAAAATCCCGAGCCCGCCTCAAGTCAGCGAGGCAGATCGGCAGTGATCGCATTTGCTTGAACCAGCGAGCGAGATTCGGATGTTGCTGCGCTGTAAACGGCACCTCCATGGCTTTCGCACTCGCCAAATGTGGAAACAACGCGATGTCGGCGACCGAGAGCGGCCCGCTGACGAACTCCCGGTGAGCCAGTTCCTGATCCAGCGCATCGTAGATGAGTTGGAGGTCGCCGCGCGCCGCCTCGAGCAGCGCTTGCGGCATTTCATCAGGACGTTCGGCCCATTTCCAGTATGAGATATTGATGAGGATCGGGTCGATAAAGATGTCGGCCGTCCGCTCCCAAGCCCGGGCGTGCACGCGCGCGGCGGGCTGTTCAGGGTGGATGGGTTTCGCCGGATACCGATCGTCCAGATAAGCGACGATGTCTGCAGAATTCACCACGACAATATCGCCATCGACCAGCGTCGGCACTTCCAGCCGCCCATTGACCGCCATGAGCGCCTGATGGTTCGACCTAAGCAGGCCGTCGACGGCTTCGTACTTGAGACCTTTATGTTCGAGGACCATGCGCACTTTGCGCGCAAACGGGCTGAACGCGCTGTCGTAGAGCTTGATCATAGCAATAGCCTGATTGTGCTTACACCGGCCGCCATGGCGGCCACATCATGATCACACTTAATGCCGGCTGCCAGTTCGAAAATGACCGCTTGGCCCAGAGGCATGACAACGTCCTGCCTAAGTAATCGCCTTGTTCAGATCGGCTCCCGTTGCTATAGTCCGATGCAGCTCGTTGGTGCGCTCTTTGAGGATGAGTTCTATGAAACGATGTCTGCTTGGTGCGGCTGGTGCCGTGCTGCTTGATTGTTGCGCCAGCCTATGCGGAGGACTTACCCCCGCTTCGCACGGGCATCGACGCCACGTTCGCACCGCATGCCTTTCCTAATCTCTCCGGTGGCTATCAGGGGTTCAACATCGATCTCGCTGACGATCTCAGCAAGCTCCTCAAGCGCAAGATCCTGATCGATTACACCCAGTATTCCGGACTGATCCCGGCGATGCAGGCGGGGACCTACGACTTTCTCATCGCGCCGACGACCGTGACCAAGGAACGCGCCGAAAACATGCTGTTCACGGAAGGCTATCTCAACACCGACTTTCAGTTTCTGATCAAGAAAGGCGCGCCCAAGATCGAGAAACTCGAAGACCTCAAGGGCAAGACGGTTTCCGTCAATAAGGGTTCGGTCTACAATTCCTGGGCCCGCAATCTTGAAGACAAGATCGGCTGGAAGGTCGAATTCTTCGGCACTCAAACCGATGCAGTGCAGGCGGTCTTGGCTGGGCGCGCCGATGCCAATGTCGCAGGGAACACTGCGGTCGCGTGGGCGGCTAAGGTCAATCCGCAACTTGAACTATCGTATCTCTATTCGACCGGCCTGGTCTGGGCCGCTCCGTTGCGCAAGGATTCCGTCGAATTGCGCAAGACGCTCGAAGTCGCTATCGAATGCCTGAAAATCAACGGCACCATGGCGAAGCTGCACGAGAAATGGCTCGGCTCCACGCCGGCACCCGGCTCCGCTGCTGTCACCGTGTTCCCGGGCTACGGCGTTCCCGGCATGCCAGGTTACGACCCGACGCCGCATACGCCGTCCTGCAGCTGAACCAGGCTGGTCGATGTCTCGTCGCCGGCGCTTCGCGAGCTCTCATCGTTGATGAACGCAGCTCGCCCGCCGATCCTGGAAATCCGCGGCTTGCGCAAAAGATTTGGCGACGTGGAGGTGCTGCGCGGCATCGATCTCTCGGTGCAGGCGCAAGAGCTGGTATTTGTGATCGGACCGTCCGGGTCGGGCAAGAGCACGTTATTGCGCTGCTGCAACCGTCTGGAGGAGCCCTCCGCCGGTTCGATCCGCATCGACGGCACCGACATCATGGCGCCGTCGACGAATGTCAACGCCATGCGTCGCCAGATCGGCATGGTGTTCCAGTCGTTCAATCTTTATCCGCATATGACGGCGCTGCGTAATGTCACGCTTGCGCTCGTTAAAGTACTGGGCAAGTCGCGCGCCGAGGCGGAACGCGTCGGTTTGGCCGCGCTCGACCGCGTCGGCCTTGCCGACAGGAGCCGCTCCTATCCCGGCGAACTCTCGGGCGGACAGCAGCAGCGGGTCGCGATCGCTCGCGCGCTCGCGCTCGAGCCCAAAGTCATGCTGTTCGACGAGCCTACGTCCGCGCTCGATCCGGAGCTTGTCGGCAGCGTGCTCAACGTCATGCGCGAACTCAAGCGTGGCGGCATGACCATGCTGGTGGTCAGTCATGAAATGCGCTTTGCGCGCGACGCAGCCGATCGGGTGATCTTCATGGATCACGGGTTGATCGTGGAGGAGGGCGTCCCGCAGCAGATATTTTCCGCCCCCAGCGAAGCCCGCACCCGCGCGTTCATCGCCGAGATCGCGCGGTAAAGACTGCCATGGGCTCGTGGTCGCGCTTTCTGGACGTGTTCTTCAAGTGGGATGTGATCGAGCGCTATTTCCCCGCCATCGTGAAGGGCATGGTGGTGACGATCGAGGTCGCGGTGGCCGTCGTGATTACCGGCATTGTCCTCGGGCTCATTCTGGCGGTCGTGCGCTCATTTCGCATCCGCGCCGTCAATGCGCTGATTGTCATCTTCGTCGATATGTTACGGGCGTTGCCGCCGCTGGTGCTCATTCTTCTGGTGTTCTTCGGCCTGCCCAATCTGGGCGTCAATCTGCCGTCCTTTGCGGTGTTGTGGCTTGTGCTCGCGCTCGTGCTCGCCGCGTTTGCCGAAGAGATTTTCTGGGCCGGCATTCTCTCGATCCCGAAGGGACAATGGGAGGCGGCGCGCTCCACCGGCTTGAGCTTTCTCGGCACGCTCACTTACGTCGTGCTGCCGCAGGCAATCCGTCTCACCGTGCCGCCGCTGACCAACCGCACCATTGCCATCACCAAGAATACCGCGCTCGGCACGGTGATCGGCGTCGGCGAGATCCTCAATCAGGCCACCACCGCCCAATCGTTTTCCGGCAATGCCACGCCGCTGATGATGGGGGCGCTGGCTTATCTGATTTTGTTTGTTCCGGTCGTCGTTCTCGGCCGCTTTCTCGAGACCCGCTTTGCCTGGAAGAGAGTGTGATGGAAGCGATCGTCCAGCAATTCTTCAACCTCGGGATCATGGAGCAGGCGTTTCCGATCATCCTTGCCGGCCTCAAGCAGACGATCGCCATTTGTTTGATCGTCATTCCACTTGGGCTGGTCGGGGGACTTGCTGTGGCACTGATCTCGCTCTCGCGCCGGCGCACCGCGCGCTGGGCAGTGATCGTCTGGATTGATTTGTTTCGTTCCATCCCGCCGTTGGTGCTGTTGATCTTCGTCTATGCCGGGTTGCCGTTCGCGGGGCTGCGGCTATCGCCGATGGCCGCCGTTGCCATCGCGTTTTTTCTCAATACCTCAAGCTATTACGGCGAGGTCTATCGCGCCGGCATCGAAAGCGTTGGCCTCGGGCAATGGGACGCGGCGCGCTCGACCGGGCTGCGCTGCTTATCAGGCGCTGGCCTATGTCGTGTTGCCGCAAGCGGTGCGCAACGTATTGCCCGATCTGGTTTCCAACACTGTCGAGGTGGTGAAGCTCACCTCGATTGCAAGCGTGGTGGCGCTGCCGGAATTGCTCTATTCCGCCGACATGGCGCGTTCGGTGACCTTCAATTCGTCGCCGATCGTGCTGGCCGCGGCGATCTACCTTGCTATGTTGTGGCCCATCGTTCGGCTGATCAGCCGCCTGGAGCGGCAGATCGCTGCATGAATTGCGGGAGAAGTGCGTGAGCCGGGTGCTTCGGATTGGCGGCGCGCAGATGGGGCCGATCCATAAAGCGGACAGCCGCCAGGCGGCGGTTCGGCGGATGCTCGATCTGCTCGAGCAGGCAAAAGCGCAACGGTGCGATCTCGTGGTCTATCCGGAACTTGCACTCACCACCTTCTTCCCGCGCTGGTACATGACCGATCAAGCCGAGGTCGACGCCTGGTTCGAGCGCGAGATGCCCAATGCCGCCACGCGGCCGCTGTTCGAGAAGGCGGCTGCATACCGCATCGGGTTGTCGTTTGGCTACGCCGAGCTTACGCCTGACGGTCATCACTTCAACACCTCGATCCTGGTCGATCGCGAGGGCAAGATCGTCGGCAAATACCGCAAAGTGCATCTGCCGGGCCATGCCGAGTTCGATCCACAGCGCGCCTTCCAGCACCTGGAGAAGCGTTATTTCGAACCGGGCGATCTCGGCTTCCCGGTCTGGCGCACCATGGGCGGCATTATCGGCATGTGCATCTGCAACGACCGGCGCTGGCCGGAGACTTACCGGGTGATGGGTCTGCAGGGCGTCGAATTGATCGTGCTTGGTTACAACACGCCGTCGGTCAACTCGCAGAAATCGGGTGAGGGGCCGGAAAAGCGTCTGTTCCACAACCGCCTGACGCTGCAGGCAGGTGCGTATCAGAATTCCACCTGGGTGGTCGCAATTGCCAAAGCCGGCGCCGAGGACGGCTTCCATATGATTGCCGGCAGCATGATTGTGAACCCGGACGGCGAAATCGTCGCCGAGGCAAAGACGGAGGATGATGAATTGATTGTCGCGGACTGCGATCTCGATGCGACCATTTTCGGCAAGGAAACCATCTTCGATTTCAAACGCCACCGCCGCATCGAACATTACGGGCGCATCACCAGCCAGACCGGCGTCATCCCGCCGCCGGAGCTCTGATATGGCAACGCCCTTTGAAGCCGATTTCGCTACGCTTGCGCCGCAGGATCGCTACAAACTCCTGTGTTCCCTGGTCGTGCCGCGGCCGATTGCGCTGGTTACCACGGTCGGTCCCGGAGGCGTAGTCAACGCTGCGCCGTTTTCGTTCTTCAATGTGTTCGCCGAGGACCCGGCGCTGGTCGTTTTGGGTTTGCAAGCACGCCCGGACGGATCGCTGAAAGACACCGCTGCGCATATCCGCGACACCGGCGCGTTCGTCGTGAATTTAGTCGACGAGGCGCTAGCAGAGCGCATGAACATTTGCGCGGTGGATTTTCCGGCCGACACCAGCGAGCTTGACGCTGCGGGTCTCACCAAATTGCCGGGCCATTCAATTCCGGTACCGTACATCGCCGAGGCGGTCGCTTCGCTGGAGTGCCGTCACTACCAAACGCTGGAAGTCAAGAACGGCCGCCGCTTGTGCGTCGGTGAGGTGGTTTATCTGCATGCGCGGGCCGGCATCATCGATCCGGCGCGGCTCTATGTGAACCTCGATGCCTACAAGCCGGTGGCGCGCCTGTTCGCCAACCTTTACGCGCCGCTTGGCAAGCCGTTCACGCTGGTGCGGCAAAGCTATGCCGACTGGCTCGCCGCGGGCGGTATCAAGCGCGGCTGAACCGCGCTGAGTGCTGTCTAGTCACCACGTCATTTGAATCGCATTACTAGCGCCGGCGCGTTGACCATTCGCCAGTGTGCCGGCCGCGGTCTCGCATCGCGTTGTCGAGTCCGCATAAACATTTGCGCTTGAGATCCGGATAACCCGATCAGAATATCAGGCGACCTCGCTGACACCACAAAACTTGGCGGAAGGGGTGGGTTGTGGCCTCATCCTGTCAATTCAAACACTTAGCCTTCGGCATTGTAAAACATCTCGCCGCAAAAAGCCGCGCAAAATGGGCATTTCCGCGGGATTGTAAAACGCGATTTAAGTTAGAATCCCAAGATGGGAATCGAACCATCAAAGGGAGACGGCACGTGCTGCAAGTTGCTGCTCGTCATAAGGTCGCTCGCCTCCGTTGCCTGACACCCCGAGGATCGGCGAGCGCGCAGCATATGGCGCCGTGTCGTCGCGTCTAAAAGGGACCTTCAGCGCCTCGTGAAATGGCGAGGCGCCTGTTCGAAGCAGGTTCGGCGGAGCGCCCCTCGGTATTGAAGAAGCCTTTGGGGTAGGGGAGTGGGTGCGCCGATCCAAGACAAATTAAACCGTTGGGTGTGCTTCCAGATCTTGGACACTAGGCGGACGCTGCGTCCGCTGAGCTTGCGCTCGGCCGGCCGGCACGGATCTCTCGGAGGACGTCCAAGCTCGATGTAGAAGGGTTAGGCACGTCGCTCTGTCACAACTTTTGGACCTGACAACATGGACCTTCTATTCCGTTTAAAGTCATGATTTGATTGCCAATCTCGAATGCCACTCGCGTCTACCGGTTTTCTCGCACTGCTCCAGGAAATTGCAGCACTGTCTTACGAGTTGATCGCACTCGCTACAAACTGGGCAAAAGTGCCGCCGGAACAGCCGGGCGGGACTTTGGCTATTTCACGATCGCCAGAGCCACAACATTCGCAGCAACTTTATCGGACGCCGGGTATCCAGTAATTTCGCGGCACGTATTCGGGCCACACTTTTGGCACTTGTGGACGGTCGCCGTGCCAGGGCCGTGGGGCAAAGTATCCCAGGTCCTCGTCGAGCATCATGTCCATTTCGGTATAGAACTCGACCCGCACTTTCTCGAAGTTGCTGTGATAGCAGGCGATGTTGTGACCGATGAAATGCCGCCCCGGCCCCCAATCGAGCTCGAAGCCGGCGCCGGCAAGAAAATCCGACACGCGGCACATCTCCGCCCAGTCTTTCACTTCAAAGGCGACATGGTGCAGGCGCGGCTGTTCGTTGTAAAAGAAATTGATGGTGTGGTGATCGACGCCACATCGCAGAAACACCGCGCGATCGGCACTCCAGTCTGACACGCGGAAGCCGAGAACTTTGCAATAAAAATCCGCTGCGCCTTTTACGTCGGTGACGAATTGCGCGACGTGTCCGATCTTGAGCGGCGACACGCCTCTGGGCGTGTACAACTCCTGGCTGACATTGCATTCGGCAAAAAGCTGGACGCGCGTTCCCGTGGGATCGGTGAACTCGATCGCCTCGGCAATCCCCGGCGTCAACGCCGTGCGCCGCGTCACCTCGAGGTTTTGCTGCTTGAGAATCTGCTCGGCCTCGCCGAGAGTCATTTTCGGCGAAATTTGAAACGACAAGCTTGCTAGCCTCGACCCGTCGTCTCGCTGCAAAATAATGGCTTCGTAGCCGACCTGCGTCGCCATGACGACCCTATCGGACATCGCCGACACCGGCGAAAGCCCGACGGTGTCATTATAGTACGCAGTCATCGCCTTGATGTCCGATGTCCGCAGCGTGACCGGCCCAAGTCGCTTCACTTGAATCATCGGAATCTCGAGGCCTTGCTTTCGAGCCGGACCGCCGCGCTCGAGCGGTGGAAAAAGGAATACGGGGCCGCTCTCTTGCACTTAAGAACTCGCCATTAGGGCACGTACACCCATTTGCCGTCCTGCAGTTTCGCCAGCAGCACGCCTTGCGTGTTGGTGCCGTTATGGTCGGTCGGCGTCATCGTATATGTCCCGCTGCTGCCGATGAGGTCCTTGATGCCCTCGATGGCGTCGCGCAATGCGTTGCGGAATTCTGGGGTCCCGGGCTTGGCTTTCTGCAGCGCGACGGCGGTTGCCTGATCGAGCATCAAATAGGCGTCATAGCCGAAGCCGGCGCCGGTCCCCGGATCGTCGTTGCCGTATTTCGCGCGCCAAAGTTTTTGCAGGTCGAGCGCGACGGGCTTGTTCGGATTTGAATCCGGCAGCTGATCCACCAGGAAGAACGGTGTCGCCAGCGCGATGCCGCCCTGGACGCTCTTGCCGCCGATGCGAACGAAGTCGGGGCTGAACACGGCGTTGGTCAGATAAACCGGGCCCTTGTAGCCGAGATCGACCACGGTCTTCTGCGCCAATGCGGCCGGCGTACCCGATGCACCGACGAAAACCGCGTCGGGATTGTCGGCCAGTACCTTGAGCGCCTGGCCGGTCAGCGAAGTCGCAGTCCGGTCGAAACGCGTGTCGGTCGTCAGCTTGATTTCCGGCCGCTTCGGCCAATTTGCGCAGCGCAGCGAGATGGACGTCGCCGAAACTGTCACTGAAGCCGATATAAGCGAGCGTCTTTGCCCCCTTCGCCTTCATCGAATCCACGGCCGGCTTCATCAGCACAGTGGTGCCGGGAGCGACGGTGAAGAGCCAGTGGTATTGCGGCTCCTTCACGCCGGCCGGCGATGTGCAGATCGCCGGCGTCTTGCTGTCGAGAGCAAGCTGACTCACAGCATCGCAAATCGGAATCGTGCCCGACATCACGATGGCGTCGACATGATCTTCCGAAATCGCGCGCTGCACGAGCTTCACGGCTTCGGTCGGATCGCCGTGATCATCGACGACCAAATACGTCGCCGGCTGCCCGCCCATGGTTTTGGGCAAAGCTTTCCACACCTTGTCGTGCGGCACGATAATCGCGGCGGTCGGACCGGTGAGCGCAAAGTCCAGCAGCACCTTGACCTGCGCGGAGGCCGGCGCTGCAAGCGCAACCGACATGGCTGCTGCCACCAATCCAACCGATGAAATCGTTCGGAGATTTGTCAATGTTACGTCCTCCCGGTGTGTCTTGTTGATCTTACGGCTCGCTGTCACAGGAACCGTCCGTCAGTCGTAAGAAGAGCCGATGGTCGCGGAGAGCCAGCCCTTGGCGCCGAGCCTTTCTGCGGCAGGCTTAGCGGGCAAAATGGAATGCAGTATGAATAGTAGAATGACCCTCTCCGCCCTGTCAATTTGCGGCTCATCGCTCTCCTGAATTTCAAGATGCAGCCTCCAGCGCGGCTGCACCCCTGCCTGCGCCCTTGCACGCATCCTTGACGTCATAATCGTATACCCATTCCGCGCGGTGCAACGTTCCGTGCGGCTTGAACCATTGCCGCAACAGGAAACCGGCATCGCGCCGAAACCGCGCCAATGGTGAACGCAGATGATTTTCCGCGGCGCGGCCGCGCGAGCCGAGCTGGACTTTCCGGGTGCGCGGCAGCCGCAACGCTTCATAGCGTTTGAGGACAACCTCGGGCGGGTCAGTATTGTCGGCGAGCAGACAAGTGAGCGCGAGGCCGTCTTCGATCGCCATGCCGGCGCCTTGCCCCATAAACGGCAGCATCGGATGGGCGGCATCCCCGAGCAGCGTCACCCTGCCGACCGTCCATTGCTGCAACGGATCGCGATCGAACAGACCCCATTTGAAACAAGTAGCGGCCCGCTCGAACAACTGCATGAGCGCGTCGTTCCAGCCGGCATAGGCCGCCATCGCTTCGGATCGATCGGCGCGCAATGCCCAGGACTCTTCCGTCCATTCCGCCGTCTCATGGACGGCGACGACATTCACCAGCTGTCCAGAGCGCACGTAATAGTGCACCACGTGACCGCCTGGCCCGAGCCAGTTGGTGATGTCGGGTTTGACCAAGCCCGGCGGCAAGTCGCTTGCCGGAATGGTGAACCGCCAGGCGATGTTGCCGGTGAAGCGCGGCGCATCCGGCCCGAACAGGCTTCGCCGCACCGACGAGCGAATACCGTCGGCGCCGATGACGATGTCGGATTCGATCTCGGTGCCATCACGCAGCGTGACAATCGCGCTGTCGGTGTTTCGCCTGACAGCTACACATTCGGCGCCAAGGCGCAGCACCGACTCAGGCACCGCTCCCTTGAGAACCGCGTGCAGATCGGCGCGGTGAACATTGCAGACCGGAGCACCGAAGTGCCTTTCGTATTCGCCCTTCACGCGCGCATGAAACAGCACCCGCCCGCTCTTCCAGTTGCGAAATACGTGGCGTTCCGGCCGGAAGGCGTGCGACAGGACTTTTTCGTCAAGATCGAGGTGGCGGAGCGCACGAAGAACATTCGGCGTCAGATTGATGCCGGCGCCGATTTCGCCCAACTCAGGCGCCTGCTCGCAAACGGTCACCTCGATGCCAGCACGTACACAGGCCGCAGCCGCCGTCAGGCCGCCGAGCCCCGCGCCGACGATCGTGACTTTCGGCCGCTTCGGCATCAGCGTCCGAGCAGAAAATCGAGACTGATTTTGTTGAAGGCGGTGGGGTCTTCGAATTGCGGCCAATGCGCCACATGGCGCATTTCGACGTAACGGGCATTGGGCATTAATTGCGACGCTTTCCGCGCAGTGTCGAGGAATATGTTGGGGTCGTCGACCGAGCCGACGATAAGCGTCCGGACTTTAATGCCGCGCCACTCGTCGTCAGTCACCAGATTGCGCTTACGCACCTCGGGGTCCTGCAGGACGAGAACGTGAGCCATCGCCGCCTTGGCGTCCGGCTGCCGGTAAAGCGCTTGGCGCAACGCGATCAGATCGTCGATGCGGTTCGCGGGATCGTGTATCAGCGTCTTGAAGATCGGCTTGATGTTTTCCCACGTCGGATCGTCGACCGCTTTGGAGCGTTGCCCGCGCGTTGATTGCATTAACGCCGGATCGAACAGCAGACCGGAGGGCGAGAGCAGTTCAAGTTTGTCGAGCAGCTGCGGATAGGATACGGCGAAACGCACCGCTACCCAGGCGCCAAGCGACACGCCGATTATCGACACTTTCTCTAATCCCGCCGCGGCCATGAAGTTCCTGACATGCTCGACATAGACCGGAATTTCATAATCGACGTCCGGCTTGGTAGAGAAGCCATTGCCGACCATGTCGATGGCGTAACAATTAAAGTACTCGGCGTGCGGTCCGAGTGTGCCGCAAAATGCCTCCCAGCTTCCGCCGGTGCCGTGCAGCATCAGCACGGCCGGCCCATCAGGCTTGCCGGCCTGGACGTAACGAGTCCTGACACCGCTGGCATCGATGAACCCTTGGCGGAATGACGTCTGATAGAGATGCGACCAGATGCTGCGAAAGGCCGGTGCGGTTTCGGCTGACATGAGATTGACGTCCTGTTGAACTTTTCAGTGCGCGGCAGCGGCAGCCGCGTGGGCCAATTCGGGCTTGATCGCAGCAGCGACGGCGCCTTCTTCGACCAACGTGCGGAAGAAACGATCGAATTTCTCGAGATGCTCCTGCTTACGTGGATACTCCCGTGAATTGCGGTCGAAATTCTGGTCCGGGTCGCCGCCATAGAACAGTTCGTAGAGCGAATGCCGCGAGCCGAACTCGGAGCCGCAGATATCCCAGGCGCATCGCGCCAAGGCGATCTTCTCGCGGGCGGAAATATGAGCGCCGCGATAGTAACGCGCGAGATCCGGGCCGAGCGCAGCATCGAGGTCGGCCATCGACGACGGCACCTGCATCAGGCCGCTCGATCCCAGTCGCCGCAGCTTGTGAATGAATTCGGGATAGAGCCGCGGCCCCATGAGACGCCCGATGATCAGCGAGGTAAACTCTGGATAGAGGACACCGTTTTCGGGGTCGACCGAAGCTTGATACTCGCTCGCCAGGATGCATGAGCGAATGATCTCGATATAGAGCGCAGCTTCACCAAGCGAAATGCCGACCAAAAGCGATTTGTCGACGCCGATCGCTTCAGCCATGCGCACCAACAGCGCATAAATGAATTCCAGTTTCACCTGCAGACGGGTGTTGGTCTCGTGCGCCGTCAGTTCGCGGATGCGCGTTCCGGAATACATCTTGGTGATGAGGCTCGAATCGCCATGCAGAAAGACGCGATCCCAGGGCACCAAGACGCGGTTGAAAACAATCACCGAGTCCATCTCGTCATATTGCGACGAGAACGGATGATCGTCGCGCCGGCCGAGATGGGTGAAGGACGGGCGGCAGATGACTTTCAAGCCGGGCGACGCGATCGGCATGGCGCAGGCGAGCGCATACGGTTCATCGCCCGGACCGAAATTTGGAATGGCCGGCCACAGCAGAATGTCGTCGGCATAGGCCGCGGCAGTCGCGATCACCTTCGCGCCGTTAACGATCAGGCCCTGCTTTGTTTCCTCGACGACATGGAGTGCGAGACCGGGATCCGATTGCTCGGACCGCCGCTTGCCGCGATCGACCTGCGGATCGTGCAAAGCGTGTGTCAGGAACAGGTCCTTGCTGGCGGCGTGCTTGTAATATCCGTCCATCGCCGCCTGCCGGTCGGGTGATTGCTGGGCGAAGAAGCTGCTCTTGTGCTTCATCGCCGTTATCATGGTGTTGAGGAAATCGGGCGCGCGGCCGAGAAAGCCGCATGACTGCTCCATCCAGAGCGTTATGGCCTTGCGGCGCAGGACGAGATCTTCCTCGACGCGCGGCGCCTGAAAGGTTCGGCCGATGCGTTCGCCGAGCTCGGCGCTTTCGAATGTCAGGACGTCGCGGAATTTGGGATCGTACTGGAGGTCGTAAAGCTTGGCGGTCGCATCGATCACCGGCCGCAGCGATTCTTCCTCGGTAACGTCGCGGACCTTGCGGCCGTGCAGCCAGACCTCGCGGCCATCCCGCAGGCCTTCGATGTAAGTTTTGCCGTTCCGCGCCGCCATTATCTTCCTGCCTTTCCGTCTTGTTCTTAGTGACGCCGCCCGGACCGCAATGGTCGAGCTGCCGTGCGTGCCGATCTGAGCGTGGATTAGCAAAATATAGAACGCATTTCGAATAGCGTAATGAAGGTGATTTCACGTGTCAACAGGATCGAACTGCGGCGTATCGCAATGCGCATCGGTGGTTTGCGGCGTCCGCAACGATCCCGCCACGGCGGATTTGGGTTTGACAAATTTTCGCCGCGCACGCTATTTTGCGTAAAATTCAAAATGCATTCTGCTTAGTGAAACGAGGGGGAAGCGCATTGGACGCTCAGCTCGAAGACGCAACACCCGGCCGCACCGGCGGCAAACGGGTTCCAGTCTTGATCGTGGGCGGCGGGCCGATCGGGCTATGCCTTGCGGCCGACCTCGGCTCGCGCGGGATTTCCTGCCTGCTGATCGAGCAGAATGACAACCGGACGCGGTCTGCGCGCATTATGCAAATCAGCGTCGGCTCGATGGAAGTCTGCCGCCGCTTTGGCATTGCTGACGATGTCCGCAACTGGGGCTTTCCGCGCGACTATCCGTTCGACAATGTCTGGGTCACGAGCCTCAACGGCTATGAGCTGGCGCGGGTGAAAATGGCGTCGCTTGCCGACACCAAACCGTCGCCGTTCAGTCCCGAACATCAGTGTCACTGCCCACAAACCTACTTCGAGCCGATCTTGGAGAAAGCGGCAGCTTCATACAAAAGCGTGACCCTCCGGCACCTTTGCCGTCTCGAGTCATTCATTCAGACCGAAACGCATGTGCTCGCGACCGTGCGCGACGTGAAAACCGGCAAGACCGAGGTGATCGAGGCAGATTATCTCGTCGGCTGTGACGGCTACTCCAGCTCGGTGCGCGACGCGCTCGGGATACGCATGCGCGGTGAAGAGCTGATCGACTATTCGCTCAGCATCGAATTCCTCACCAAGGATTTGCCCAGCCAGCACAACAAAGGCCGCGCGCTGCGTTACGTCATGATCGGCCCGGAGGGCACGTGGGCGTCGCTGATGGCCGTCGACGGCAAGACGCGCTGGCGCGTCCTTCTCTACGGGGTCGATGAAGATCCGAGCGGCCTTGATGCCGCAGCCGTCATCCGCCGCATCGTCGGCAAGGATTTTGAGTTCACGGTCGACTCGGCGAAGCCCTGGGTCCGCCGCGCGGTGATTGCCGACCGCTTCCAGGATGGCCGCGTGTTCCTCGCCGGCGACTTCTCGCCCACACGCACCTGCCCAATGGCGGCTTTGGCATGAACACCGGGCTTCTCGAACTCGATCAATCTCGGCTGGAAGCTCGCTGCCGTGCTGCAAGGATGGGGAACGCCGGGCCTCCTCGAGAGCTACGACATCGAGCGGCGCCCGGTCTGCCATCGCGCGATGGACGAAGCGATGATCGAATTCCGGCGCTTCGTCGGTAGCCCGAGCTACGCGCATATCGAAGCGCCGACGCCCGCCGGCATCAAGGCGCGGCGCACCGTCAGCGACGTCATGCAGACAGCCTACGAGCGCGCCCGAGGGTGGGACCGGCTGGGAATTCTATCTCGGCCACATCTATCATCCGTCGACGATCACGGTCGACGACGGCACGCCGCTCCCCGAGGACGACACGTACGGATACACGCCGACCAGCCGTCCGGGGGCGCGCGCGCCGCACGCCTGGCTCGCTGACGGCCGCTCGCTGCGCGACCTGTTCGGGCAGAACTACGTTCTGCTGCGTTTCGGCAAAACGCCGCTTGATGTATCGGCGCTGACGGATGCGGCCAAGCAACGCAAAGTCGCGATCGACGTTCACGACATCGCCGATCCCGCGATTGAAGCGCTCTATCAGTGTCGCCTGGTCCTGGTCCGGCCGGATGGGCATGTCGCCTGGCGAAGCAACACTGTGGCGGCCGATGCGCTATCGGTGGTCGACCGGATTCGCGGCGCGCGGTCGTACGCCGCGGGACGCGTACCGGTGCGGACTGCGGAGGCTGCACCGGCGTGAGTTAAGCGCCCGCGGCCGGCGTCTGCGGTCGATCCAGTTCTCGCTGTAAAGAGGGATGCAAATGGAAATCGTCGATTCCCATCAGCATTTCTGGCATCCCGGTGTCGTCGATATTCCGTGGCTGTCAGGACAAAAAGCGTCGTTCGGCGATCCCGCGCAAATCCGCGGCATCTACACGCCGCAGGAATATTTGCGCGACGCAGCGCCGCTTACGATTCGCAGCACGGTTCATGTCGAGTCTGCCGCGCGGCCAGAGGATGCGCTCATCGAGGCGATCTGGGCGACCGGCATTGCCGATGCAGCATGCTTGCCGTCGGCCATCGTCGCCTACGCCGATCTGGAAAGCGCCGCCCTTGAAGGGCACCTCGACTTGTTGGGGCGGTCGCCGTTGCTGCGCGGCGTCCGCATGCGGCTTAATTTCGACGAGCCGACCGGGCGCAAGATCGCGCGCTCCGCGGATGTTATGGCGGGCGACGCGTTCCGGCGCGGTCTTCGCGCCGTTGCGGCACGCGGTCTCGTCTTTAACCTGAGCATCTTCTCCACCCAGTTGCCCGCCGCGGCCGAATTGGCTGCCGCCGTCCCCGAGGCGACACTGGTGCTCGAGCATTTCGGCTGGCCGGCCAGCGCCGACGCCGACGGATACGCGACTTGGAAAAAGGGCATGGCGCTCTTGGCCGCTCATTCCAACGTGTGCGTGAAAGTTTCCGGCCTTTGGGCGGTGGATCGGGAGTGGCGGGCGGACCGGATCGCGCCGTGGGTCAAGGAGACCTTCGCGCTCTTTGGGCCGAAGCGCTGTATGTTCGGCAGCAATCTGCCGATCGAAAAGCTCATGTGCCCGCTGCCGCGGCAAGTCGAAATCCTCGTCGACATCCTGTCCGCGCAATCGGCAGCCGACCGTCACGATTTCTTCGTGGCGAACGCGACGCGCGTCTATAGGCTTGGCTGAGCAAGAATGAGCCGGGGCCGATGAACCTTAATATTGCGGTGCTATTGCTTCAGGATGGGCTGACCAATGGCGCCATCTACGCCTTGCTCGCGCTCGCCGCCGTCATGGTGTTCGCGGTGACGCGGGTCATCATGATCCCGCAAGGCGAGTTCGTGTCCTACGCGGCGCTGACTTTCGCCAACTTTCAAGTCGGAAAGGTGCCGGCGACCGTTGGGCTGGTGCTGCTGTTCGGGATCGCGTGTGCCGCACTCGATGGCTTTTCGGCCGTGCGGGATCGAAAGTGGCAGCGACTCTTGTACAGCGTGCTCGCTAATGTCGTGGCGCCGGGCGCCATCGCATTCATGATCTGGTGGTGGGTACCGCGCGATCCGGGCCTGTTCGTGCAGGCGGCCCTTACCTTCCTTATCCTCGTGCCGCTCGGTCCGATGCTCTATCGGCTCGCTTTCGAAAAATTTGCCGAAGCTTCGACACTGGTTTTGCTGATCATCGCCGTCGCCGTTCACTACACCCTCGCGGGCCTCGGCCTTTACATCTTCGGCGACGAAGGCGTCCGCAGCCCGCCCTTCGTCGATGCCGTCTTCAACGTCGGCGGCTACCGGGTATCGTCGCAGAGCCTCTTCGTCATGGGCGCGGCCATCGTACTCGTCGTGGCCCTCTATCTTTTCTTCGAAGCCACGATCCGGGGACGCGCGCTGCGCGCAACCGCGATCAACCGGATCGGCGCGCGACTTGTCGGCATCAGCGCTACCGAGGCCGGCAGACTGGCGTTTACGCTATCAGCCGCCATCGGCGTCGCCTCGGGAATCCTGATCGCATCGGTCACTACAGTCTATTACGACACCGGCTTTCTGCTCGGTCTTAAAGGCTTGATCGGCGCCATCCTCGGCGGCATGGCCAATTATCCGCTCGCCGCTGCGGGCGCCGTCCTGCTCGGCCTGCTGGACTCGTACTTCTCGTTCCTGGCGAGCCAGTACAAGGACGTGATCACCTTCACCTTCATCATCCCGATCCTTCTGTGGCGGAGCTTGCGCAGCCCTCACCTCCTCGGCGACGGCAGCACGGGATGACACGTTATCGCGTCTGCGTTGCCGTTTTTGCGTTGCTCATTGCGCTGGCGCCGGCGATTCTTCCGGCGTCCTACGTGATGTCGCTCAACTTCGTCGGCCTTTACGGCATTGCCGCGCTCGGCCTCGTGCTGCTGACCGGTATCGGCGGCCTAGTCTCATTCGGGCAGGCAGGCTTCGTCGGGGTCGGCGCTTATGCAACCGCGTATCTGACTACGGCTTACGGGCTTTCTCCGTGGATCGGCCTGATCGCAGCCTTGATCGCTTCTGTGGTTGTGGCGCTGATCATCGGGTTGGTGACGTTGCGGTTGTCCGGTCACTATCTCGCGGTCGCTACGATCGCCTGGGGTATCAGCTTTTATTTTCTGTTCGCCAACATGGATGCGCTGGGCCGTTATTC
The DNA here is from genome assembly GCA_963826945.1 of uncultured Alphaproteobacteria bacterium. Taxonomy (GTDB): domain Bacteria; phylum Pseudomonadota; class Alphaproteobacteria; order Rhizobiales; family Xanthobacteraceae; genus BOG-931. Next base: position 65,365 of record CAWGYY010000010.1, read on the forward strand.
CGGCTTGAGCGGAATTCCACCGATTTCGCTTTTCGGACTTACGCTGTCATCGAATGGCGGGCTCACGTACCTGATATGGATTTGCGTGTTGGGCTCGATTTTGATGATCGGCAACTTGCTGAACTCGCGGCCGGGGCGCGCCATTCGCGCGCTACCAAGTCACGATGACCTCGCGGAATCCTTCGGCATCAATACCGCCGGCTACAAGATGGCCATCTTCGTCATTGCCGCCGTTCTCGCCGCGCTCTCCGGCTGGCTCTATGCACACATGCTGCGCTTCGTCAATCCCAGCCCGTTTTCGATCGATCGCGGCATTGAATACCTCTTCATGGCCGTTATCGGCGGCTCCGAGCAGGCATGGGGCGCCATTGTCGGTGCCGGAGTTATCGGCGTCGCCAAGGAGGCGCTGCAACGCTTTCTGCCCAACCTCGTCGATCGTCCCGGCGAGTTCGAAGACATCCTGTTCGGCATTGTGATTTTGGCACTGCTGCGAAGCTCTCACGCCGGCATTGTGCCGCTGTTCAATCGGGTCGTGCGATCGACACCGGCACTGCGCATCTCCGACCACGCGAAGCCGTTAGCCAAGAGACCGGCCGTTGCACGCGGACAAAAACTGCTGCAGCTGGTCGATTTGTCCAAGCGGTTTGGCGGACTGCTCGCCGTCAACAATATCTCGTTTTCCGTCGGTGGCGGTGAGATCGTCGGGTTGATTGGGCCGAACGGTGCGGGCAAGAGCACCGTGTTCAACCTGACCACCGGCGTTCTGGCGCCGACCACCGGGGAAGTCGCTTTTCAGGGAAACCGCATTGACGGATTGGCGGCGCGGACGATCGCATCCCGCGGCATCGCGCGAACCTTCCAGCACGTGCAGATGCGCGCTTCGATGACCGTCATCGAAAACGTGGCGATCGGCGCGCACTTGCGTGGCCACGCCGGCGTTCTGTCGGCGGCGTTTCGCCTCGACGGCAAGGAAGAGCGCCAGTTGCTGGCGGAAGCGAAGTTTCAACTTGAACGTGTTGGCCTCGGCGCCCATGCCTTTGAACTGGCGGGCAGGCTCGCGCTCGGTCAACAGCGGCTGATGGAGATCGCGCGCGCGCTGTGCGCCAATCCCGTCCTGTTGATGCTCGACGAACCCGCAGCGGGTTTGCGCTATCAGGAAAAGGAAGCGCTCGCCGCGCTGCTGCGGCAGTTGTGCGTCGACGGAATGAGCATTCTCATTGTCGAGCACGACATGGATTTCGTCATGAGTCTGGTGAACCGTCTTGTGGTGATGGACTTCGGCGTGAAGATCGCCGAGGGACTGCCGCAAACGATCCAGGACGATCCGGTCGTCGTTGAAGCCTATCTTGGCGTCCCCGAAGCGGAAGAAAGCGTCTCGTGACGTCACTTCTCTCCATTGCCAAGCTCGACGTATTTTACGGCAGCGTCCAGGCCTTGTTCGGGGCGTCGATCGACGTTCGGGCTGGCAGCATCGTCACCGTCATCGGTCCGAACGGCGCAGGGAAGACGACAATGCTGAATGCGATTGCCGGTTTGCTCCCCTCGCGCGGCGCCCTGCACTATGAGCGCCGCTCCATCGCGCGTCTTGAAGTGGAAGAACGCGTTGCCGCCGGGCTCTGCCTGGTGCCCGAGCGGCGCGAGTTGTTCGACAGTCTGCCGGTCCGCGAAAATCTGATGCTTGGCGCCTATCTACGCTACCGGCGGCGGGACGGCGACATCAAGGCCGATCTCGAGTCGGTCTATCGGCGCTTTCCACGCCTGAAGGAGCGCGAGAACCAGGCCGCGGCGACGCTGTCCGGCGGCGAGCGACAGATGCTGGCATTCGGACGCGCCCTCATGAGCCGCCCCAAGCTACTGCTGCTGGACGAGCCAAGCATGGGCCTCGCGCCTCTGATCGTCCGTGAGATCATTCGCGTCGTTGCCGAGCTGCGCAGCTCGGGGATTTCGATCCTGCTGGTCGAACAAAACGCGCGCGCTGCCTTGAAGGTCGCCGACTATGCGTATGTCCTGGAAAACGGCGCGATCATGCTCAGTGGCTACGCCGCGGACGTCGCCCGCGATCCGCGCGTCATCGCCACCTATCTCGGTCTGAAGCGCGCGAACGCAGCGGCGCCTCAGCCGGTGCAACCGCAGCAGGTGCAACAATGACTCTGGATACGGCACAGGCTATACTTCTGCGCTTCCCGCAGTGGGGAGTCTTTTTTTCGACATCCTCAATAAATCATGGTCATCAATGAACCGAGCAAAGCGCCAACAGCAAGGTGTTCAGGGTGTCGAAATCGGCTTGCGTATTGCTTATGCCCTTGCCAACGCGACCGGATCGATGGCGTTGCGCGATCTGGCGCGCGCATCCCAACTCGCGCCCAGCAAGGTTCACCGCTATCTCGTCAGCCTGTGTCGGGCGGGCTTGGTCGAACAGGATGGCATGGATGGACGCTACGATCTTGGGCAAGGCGCCATCGTCCTCGGTTTGAGCGCACTGAGCCGGCTCGATGAATTCCGCCTCGCCAATAGAGCCATCGAGGATCTGCACAACAAAATTGGTTTCGCCGTGTCACTGATGAGCTGGGGCAGCCACGGTCCGACGATAGTGCGGCGCATCGACACTATACGCCCGGTTATCGCGACGACACGTATAGGTACCGTCATTTCGGTCACGACGTCGGCCTCTGGCCGCCTGTTCGCTGCCTTTCTTCCGAAGGAAATTGTCGATCCAATCGTCAAGGCTGAGTTCGCCTCATCAACTCGTCCCACATCCATGGGACGGCCGATCACTCGGCGGGAATTTGAAAAGATCGTTGCCGATGTGCGCCAGAAACGTATAGCCAGCGTGCGCGGCGACTTTTTGGCCGGTTTCGATGCTCTTAGCGCGCCGGTTTTCGACCTGCAGGGCGATATCACCATGACAATTTCGGTCCTCGCACCGACACGAATGATCGATTTGTCGTTCAAGGGCAGCACTGCGAGCGCTCTGTCGAGCACCGCGCGATCACTGTCGGCGCGATTGGGTTATTCCGAAACCGCGCGTTCAAACAGGAAATAATTCATCCGTCGAATGCTGCCGACACCAGGCGGCCGCGTCCAAACTCGGGATCATGCTAGCTGACAATGACAATTGGCTCGCCTTGCATCGCGAGCGCGCGATCGACCCTTCGCTGCCGATACTCGATCCGCATCACCATTTGTGGGATCACGGCTCGCGCTACCTGCTCCACGAGCTGAATCGCGACATTGAAGGCAGCGGCCATAACGTTCGCGCCACTGTCTACTTGCAATGTTTCGCGATGTATCGCGCCGACGGCGATCGCCGATTTGCCCCTGTGGGCGAAACCGAATTCGCCAACCGCTTCGCCGCCATGAGTGCCAGCGGCGGCTTCGGCCCGGCGCGCATCTGCAGTGGCATTGTCGGCTTCGCCGACCTCTGCCTCGGCGCCGAAGTCGACGCCGTGCTCGAGGCGCATCTGCGCGCCGCCGGCGAGCGTTTCAAGGGCGTACGTTACGGCACGGTATGGGATGCTGACACGTCGCTCAAAGCAACGCCGGTGGAAGTCCCCAACGGTCTGCTTCTTGACGCACAATTCCGCGCCGGCTTCGCTCGGCTCCACCGCTACGGACTATCATTCAATTCTTGGCTATTGCATCCGCAAATTCCAGAACTCACGGACCTCGCCCGTCTTTTTCCAGGCACGACGATCGTTCTTGATCACATTGGCATACCGCTTGGCATCGGCAACTATGCCAATCGCCGCGACGAAGTATTTGCCGACTGGCGAAAAAACATCCGTGACCTCGGCAAATGCCCGAATGTTCGCGTAAAGCTTGGTGGCATGGGGATGCGGACCTTCGGCTTCGGGTTCGAGAGCCGCTCGGCGCCACCGTCATCCGAAGATCTCGCCAAAGCCTGGCGACCTTACGTTGAAACCTGCATCGAGGCTTTCGGCTCGCAGCGATCAATGTTCGAAAGCAATTTCCCAGTAGATCGGCGCTACTCCAGCTACGGCGTATTGTGGAACGCTTTCAAGCGATTGGCCATTGGCTGCAGCGCTGATGAAAAATCGGACCTATTCCATGACACCGCGGCAAGAACTTATCGGTTGGACATCTTAAGGTAGGACCGCCGCCACGCAATTTCGAACCTCGCCCGCTACCGCCCGCCAACATTGCGAGAGAAATCCGCCGGTCTCGCCGATGCACCGTTGCGGAAAAGACGTCCCAAATGACGATGACCGAAGAATTGCAAACATTGCGTCCAAGGGAGCGTTCGGACGGCGTTGCACAAAGACCAGAACGTCGTTCAGTCACGTGTTTCAATTGAGCCAATTGCGTGCGACGTACGATCAACGCTTCGGCATGGAGAGCAGAACAAGAGTCCCCTTCGATCCGTCAGGTGTCGGTTGTCCCTTTGTCGAATGTCGATGGTATAGTCGGGACCGGGAGAAGACCGGGACCGGCTATCGGACAAAGGACGAAACCATGCGGGCAGTTGGACTATTCACTCATGGCGGTCCTGAAGTTCTCCAGGTCGTTGAAGTGCCCGAAGTTCACGCCGCGCCGGGACAGGTGCGGATCCGCGTCCATGCAGCAACGGTCAACCCAACCGACGTCATGGTCCGCAACGGCGCGCGCGCCGAACAGCAGAAGGCCGATCCGCCGCCTTACGTGCCTGGAATGGAGGCGGCGGGGATCGTCGATGAGGTCGGAAGCGGCGTTCCCGACAGACTCAAGGTTGGCGACGCCGTCATGGCGATCGTAGTGCCGAAGGGCAGCCATGGCGCGTATCGCGAGCAAATTGCACTTGATGTCCGCTCGGTCGTGCACGCCCCTACCGGAAAGACCCACCCCGAGGCGGCTAGCTTGCCGATGAACGGGCTGACGGCGCGCCTGTCGCTCGATCTGCTCAAGCTGTCTCCGGGTCAGGTCATCGCAGTGACCGGCGCGGCGGGCGCTTATGGCGGCTATGTCGTCCAGCTTGCCAAAGCCGAAGGACTGACGGTCATTGCCGATGCTTCTGAGAAAGACGAAAAACTGGTTGCGTCGCTTGGCGCCGACGTCGTCGTTCGAAGGGGCGACGATGTCGCGTCGCGCATTCGCAAACACTTCCCTCAAGGAGTCGATGGGCTCGCGGACGGAGCGGTGCTCAATGAGCTTGTCATCTCCGCTGTTCGTGACGGCGGGGCCTTCACGTCCGTCCGCGGATTTCCAGGGCATACCGCAGCGGGATATCCACTTCACGACAACCTTTGTGCGCTCCTACGCGCAGGAATTCGAGAAGCTCGATCGGCTGCGGCAACAGGTCGATGCCGGCAAAATCACGCTTCGCGTGGCAGAGGTCTATCCGCCGGAAAGGGCGGCCGACGCCCATCGTCGGCTGGAGGCCGGTGGTACGAGAGGACGGCTGGTCATCCAATTCTACACATAAACTCCGATCGCCTAATTCGTCGGGATGTCGGATCAGAAACGGCGGTTGTCGTGCGAGCGCTTACCGCCGCGCTAGAATGATCGGGCCGCTGCTGGGCGCGCGGCTCGTCCTGAAGCAAATCTCGATCGGACGGCCGCACTGTCTTCAGCAAGATAGCAAAGCGCGGCAATCGCTACCTTCGCGCTGGCTGACCAGCCTAGAAGTTACGCCCATAATAACGCATACATCACGTTTAATCGGCATGTTTGCGCCGTGCCACCCGAGGGTCCGCCATGACAATGACCGAGCCGTTCGATTTCAGGAGCTTTCTCGAGCATCTGAGGCAGACCGGAGAGTTGGTGCAGATCGCCGAGGCCGTCTCACTTGATTACGAGGTCGGCGCACTCTGCCGCATCCTCGCCGATCGTGCAGGTCCGGCCGCCTTGCTTACGAAGATCGCCGGTTTTGAGGGGCGCTGCAATCAAATGGTTGTCAACGTCTACGGGGAGAGGCGGCGTCTCGCCCGTGCGTTCCGCGTTGCTGAACAAGAGTTGCTCAGCTTCGTCAGCAAGCGCATGAAACAGCGCATCGAGCCCGAACCCTTCCAGGGGCCGGCGCCTTGCCAGGAAGTCGTGCTCACTGGAGACGATGCCGACTTGTCGCAGTGGCCGATACCGCTGTGGAACTCCGGCGACGGCGGCCGCTACATCACCGCCGGTCTTCATATCGTGAAGCATCCGGAGTTCGGCTGGAACATTTCTTACAATCGGGCTCAGATCTATAACGGGCGGGAGCTGGGCGTTTGCATGGCGCCAGATCATCATCTCCGGCTCACCACCGACGAAGCAAGGAAAGCCGGCGTCCGCGTCGAAGCAGCGATCATCATCGGCGTCCGACCGTCCATTGCCATTGCGGCCGCGTCCGATCTGGCGCATGGCGATTACGAGTTGCGCGCCGCCGGAGCTCTCGAAGGTCAGGCCATCCGCACTATCCGATGCAAAACCGTCCAGGTCGAGGTGCCTGCGGACAGCGAGATTGTGATCGAGGGCTATTACGGCGGCGAAACGCGCCAAGAAGGGCCATTCGTCGAGTTCACCGGCTATCAGACCCCGATCATCACGAGCCCAGTCTTCAAGGTAACGGCGATCACGCATCGCCGCGATCCAATTTATCAAGGTGTCTTTGCCGGTCGGCCGCCCTGCGAAACCAATACGTTGTGGCGCGAACTCGAAGAGGCGGAGGCCTTCACCAATTTGCGTCAGAAGTTCCCGCTGCTCAAAGCCGTGCACCGACCGCCGCAGATCGGGCGCGACTTCCTCGGTATCGTTCAGATCGATCCGTCGCGGCAGCGCGAGGGCATGGTCAACACGCTTTTGCTCGCAACCTCCGCGGTCATGCCGCGGCTGAAGTTCATCATCGCCGTCGACGACGACATCGATCTTTATGATCTGACATCGGTCTTTTGGGCTGTGTCGACGCGCTGCGACCCGCGCGTCGACGTTCAGCAGGCATCGGGGACGATGACGTCGTGGCTTGATCCCTCGAGCGGCGGTCTCACCGGCAAGGTGTTCTTCAATGCGACAAAAAAGCCCGGATTCCGCGGTCAGATTCCAAGCTTCCCTGACGCGGCGGTCGCGCGCATGAAGAGCTTGCTGCGGGGACATCTGCCCGGCGGCGACCTGGCCGTGCACAACGACATTTAATGAGAATCCTTAGGATGGAATGTTAAAATGCCCAAACTGATCGAAAGCATGGAAATTATCGCGCGCTCGCGCGAATTGACGCCGTCTGCGCCGTGGCCAGCCGGCGATGAGAGTGGCATGGCGAACGCGATTGGACCGGGCACCTGGCTGCGATGCGCTCAGCATTTGGCGGCCCCGGGGGCGAAATGTTACGAGCTCTCGCATCCGGTGACCAGCACTATGCCAAGTTCGCCGTTCGGCAAACCCCTGAAGTTTCAGGCGCGCGCCACTCGCGGAATCAAAAACTCCCGGCATGCATCCAACATGGAAGAGGTGCTGAGCGGCGAGCCGGGCGCGCAGGGCACGCACATGGACGCGCTGGGCCATTTCGGTGCGCTCAATTCTCCCTGGAATGGCACCGACCCATTTCCGGTCGATCAGGTGAAATATTACGGCGGTTACAGCCAGCTGAGTGTCAAGCCGGATCCTCATGGAATGCTGGCAAAGCTCGGCATCGACAAGGCGGTGCCGATCGTAACGACGGCTGTTCTGCTTGATGCGCAACGGTTCATTGGCAACGGCAAACCGCTCGAAGCCGGATACGCGGTGACTGCCAAGGATGTCGAGATCATGCTGGCCAAAGAAGGCCTGAGTGAGCGGGGCATCTTGCCGGGCGACGTTCTTTATATTCATACGGGTTGGGGCACGCGCTGGAAGGATCCAGACGTCGAGAAGGTCTATTATACGGAGGGTCCGGGCCTCGCTTACGATGCTGCGCGCCTCGCCGAGGAAAAAGGCATCGTACTAGTCGCGTTGGACAATCCGTTCACCGATGCGGTTCGGTCGGGTTTGATGCGCGGCGAGGCGCCGGTTGCTGACGGTTATCCAGCCGATCTGCCGTTCGCCGTTCACCACTATCTTCTGACGCACGCCGGCATCCACCAGATACAAAACGCTAAGCTCGAGGAACTTGCCCGCGATGGCGTGTGGACCTCTTGCACCATCATTTTACCGCTGCGCGTCACCGGCGGCGCGGGGTCCTTGGTCCGGCCGATCGCGATCGGCGTTCCGCAACTGCGGCTGCCGTAACCAACATGGGCGACGCGTCCGGCGTCCTATCTCGCCGCCTTAGGCAATTTGGCGTCAACATCGCGCCGAGGGCGGAACGCACTACCTTGCCGCGGCCGTTACGTGTTGGGTCGCTCGGCTCGACCGGGCCCATGTCCTTCGGCACCCGTAATTCGCGATCTACAGCGTCAGAGTTCCAAGATTTCGCTCCGCACAACGGCCAGCTTCGCAAGCGTCAGTCGATGATGTGAAGCTCATGCTTCATGTGGGAAAGCGGTTCGCCGCCCCCGTCGCGAACGATATAGACGTCGCCGATGTGCCCGCCATTGCTCTTATCCTTGTTGAGCACGTGAGGGTGGACGCTGATGGCCATGCCCTCTTCGAGGACCGTATCGTCATCGCTAACGATTGACGGCGGCTCGATTACGTCCAATCCGATGCCGTGGCCCGACCACACACCCAAATTAAGTCCGGCGGCCAACCCAACCTGCTTCACGGGATCAGCGGCATCGCTCGCTTTCACGCCGGGCCGCAACGCACGGCCGCACGCTACCGTCGCCTCAAGCGTGACGTCGAACAGCATTTTCGCTTCGTCTGTCGGCGGTCCGAGCGACACCATGCCGCCCCGCTCGACCCAGAAGCCGTCGGGCCCTGCGACTTCGATCCAGAGTGTTACCAGATCACCGCGCTGCAATTGTCGCCTGGTCGCGCTGGACACAAACAGATTGGTGGGACCGCTGGTAACGAAAATCAGACTGTCGCACGCGCCCATCAGGCGCAGGGTCCGTTCCGCTTCGGCATGCAGCTCAATCTCCTGAATGCCCGGCTTGATAAAATCTAGGTACGTGCGATAGACCGCGTCGGCGACCGCGTAGCTCTGCCGGATCTGTGCGATCTCGGCCTCGCTTTTAATCACGCGCGCCGCATCGAATACGCGGGTGGCGTCAACGAACGTTATTCCGGGGCAGTGTTGCGTCAGCAACTCGTAGTCGGCGAAGGACATTGTGCTCTTGAGGCCAGCAATGCCGATCCTCCGCATCGAGCCTCCCGAAGACTTGATGATCGATGCAAGGCCTTCGCCGGCATCGAGTGCATAATGAACCTTCTCAAAGCCGGAGGCCTCCTGGGCGATATATTGTTCGGCCTTGTTCAGGGTGAGGAGCTGCGGTGTCCCTTCGGGAAACAGGACGACGTAGGCCGCCCGCGACGGCACGTGGAAGTCGGTCAAGAAGCGGACCGCGCCGCGCTGGCCGAGCTGAGGGCGCGAGGCCAGGATCAATGCGTCAAGGCCCGCCGTCAGCATTCCTTTTCTCAAAGCACGCTGACGTGTGGCGGCGATTTCGAGTTGAAGCATCGGTGTCAGTCCCTTTCATGTAGCTTTGGATTTGGTCTGGCTTTGCTGGCGCAGCTCAGCGCGTCGCTGGTCCGTGGCTGTTCGATCGACCGTTTTGGATTTCCAGTCCGCGAAGACGCCGTAGTCGCGTTCGGCGGCTTTCGATGAGATCAGCTCGTTCTCTACGTCGGCTATGACCGAGGACTCGCTCCGTTCCCATGGCGGGAAAAAGCCGCCGCCGCCGCCGCCGGACACGGTGATAACGTCCTCGGAGCCGATAGCGTAGGTGCCCTTGGTGGCAACCGGTTCTTCGTTAAGAAGGACGCCTCCGAGCGCACCGGGTCCTCCGCCGAATTGACCAGACGCCGGAAATTTCGCCCGATCTATCATGCAGGCCAGCGTTGTCTCTCGCGCGCTTCTTACCTTAAATCGCACTTCCTGATCGCATCCGCCGCGATACCGACCCGGTCCACCGGAATCTTTGACGAAGCGTTTCGACAAGACCTGGACGGGCGAGACGTTTTCGACAATCTCGACGGATGGGCCGGCGACGTTGGCCGGCCATGAGGTCCCCGAACATCCATCTTGAAGTGGCGTTGCACCCATTCCGGTGTTGACGAGAAACCAGTACTCGTACGGCAAGCCGTCGTCGGTAGTGCCGTGGATGGAGGGCAGGGCGAGCACTCCGGATTCGGCCGTCACGCGCTCGGGCACAATGCGGGAGAGCGCGCCAAACACCGCCGCCGAAAGAAACATATAAAGAAGATGTCGCGCTGCCGTTGGTGCCGGAAAGCGCGCATTTACGATTGTGCCTTCGGGAGCAATGACTTGCAGCGGACGAAACAACCCGTCGTTGTTTGGAATTTCCGGCGCGAGTGCGCTCTTGATGGCGTGGGCCGTCCAGCCATACGTGACGTTCCAGACGCCGTTAAAGCCGCGGTTGATCTGCGGCGAGGAGCCGGTGAAATCCACAACGATCTCATCGCCTTTGACCGCGAGCGAGACGTTTATGGTGATCGGCTCATCGACGCCATCCATCTTAACGGAGTGGCAATAGATTCCGTCCGGCAGTTCCGCGATGGCCGCCCGCATTGCCTGCTCGGAGCGATCGGTAATTTCCCGGGAAATCTCCTCCAGGCTGTCCAGGCCATATTCGGCCAGCAATTCCAGCATCTTGGCGCCACCAACCTCGTTGGCGGCGACCTGCGCCTGGAAATCGCCGAGCACTTGGGCAGGCATCCGCACATTTCCGCGGATGATGCTGAACAACTCTTCGTTCGGGCGGCCGGCTTTCATCAATTTCATCGGTGGAATGAGAAGTCCCTCGTCGTAGGTATCACGCGAGGCCGCCGAAAAGCCGATGCCACCGATATCCGCCGCGTGTAAGCAGGTCGCGGTCCATGCCACAAGCTTTTCGCCCCGGAAAACTGGGCTGGCGAGCGTCACGTCCCACTTGTGACCGGAAAACATCCACGGGTCATTGCAGATGATTGCGTCCCCCGGCTCAAGCGAGCCAGCAAACCGCTGGGCAATGAGCTGTATGCCGCGAACGATACCGGTGAGCATCGATATCGTCCCGGTGCTGACCGACTGAACGATCATTCGCCCGTCGGCATCGTGTACCGTGCTCGCGTAGTCTTCGCTTTCGCCTACGGCCGTCGAGAACGAACCCCGGAATAACGCTTTTGCTTGTTCGTCCGCGACCGAAACGAGGCGGCTCCAGAGAATTTCGGTCGTGATCGGGTCAAGAGCCATGAAAACCCTCAGCTTGAGCGGGTAATGCGCAGATTGTGCTGGCGATCGATCTTGGCCCGCCAGCCCGGCGGGACCAGCGCCGTTGTTTCTCGTTCCTCAATGAAGGCCGGCCCTTCGATGACTAAGTCGGCGGGTAAAAGTGCTCGATCGTAGATGCCGCATGTCATCGAGCCGAGCTGGCCGAAATATGCCGGCCTCTCGCCTTTTAGTGCAGCGTCGGCCGAGTTAGCGGAGGTGATTTTCGGCAGCTTCAGGTTCGGTGGAGGGCCTTGTACCCGGACGTGCCAGCTGATGCATTCCACCGAATAGCCGGCGTTACGGCGCCGGTACAGCCGCTCATATTCAGCATCGTAGGTCACCGCGATTTTCTGAATTTCGTTCGAGCCGAGGTCGCCTGCCGGGATCGGAATCGTGATCTGGTGGACCTGGCCGCGGTAGCGCATATCGCACGCACGCACCACAGTCATCTGGGCGACGTCGACGCCGGCTAGACGGAGCAACGCGACACCCTGATCTTGAATTTGCGCGAGCATTGCATTCAAACGGACGAGATCGAGCGACTCCAACGGGGACATGTAGCTGCGGGTGAAATCAAACGCGAAGGGCGACGACAGCATGCCGAGCGCGGAAGCAACGCCTGCCCCCCGCGGTATCATGGTTTCGGCCATCGACAATTTCTCGGCGATTGCGCAGGCATGGCTCGGGCCCGCGCCGCCGAAGCCAATTAAAGTGTAAGACCGCTGATCCTTACCCTTCTCGGCTGAATGAACACGTGCCGCATTTGCCATGTTCTCGTTCACAAGCTGATGGATGCCAAACGCAGCCTCGAGCAGACTCACACCGAGCGGTTTCGCAATCCGATCGTGTATAGCTCTACGCGATGCCTCGAGGTCCAAAGGCATCTGGCCGCCCAGGAAAAAATCCGGGTCGAGGTAGCCGAGAGCAAGATTAGCGTCTGTGACGGTCGGCTCTTTGCCGCCACGGCCGTAGCAGGCAGGTCCCGGATCGGCCGCTGCGCTCTCGGGCCCGACCTTCAGTAGGGCCATGGTGTTGACGTGCGCGATGCTTCCACCGCCAGCGCCGATTTCGATCATGTCAACGGCCTGAATGGCGATCGGTAAGCCGCTGCCGCGCCGAAATCGATGTTCCCTGGCGACTTCAAAATCCGTAGTGCGGGCCGGTTTGCCGTCTTCGACAAAGCATATCTTGGCTGTCGTTCCTCCCATGTCGAACGACATCACCTTTGAAATGCCTGCGCGCGCTCCGAAATAGGCGGCGGCCATCGCACCCGCTGCCGGCCCTGATTCGGCAACGCGCACAGGGATCGCTTTGGCATGACCGGAAGTGGTGACGCCGCCGGAGACCATCATGTAGACGGTCTGATCGAAGCCGACGTTCCGCAGCTTTTCCTCGAACCCCGAGAGATATCTCTCCATCAATGGTTGGACGTAGGCGTTGATGCATGTCGTCGAAGTCCGCGGCCATTCGCGGATCTGGGGCGCGACTTCTACCGAGAGCGAGACGTATATCTCGGGGGCGATGCGCCGGATGATTTCGCGCACCGCAAGTTCGTGCTCCGGATTTTGGAACGAGTGAAGAAAGCAGATCGCGATACTGTCGATGTCTTCTGCAAGTAGCTGCCTGATCGCCGCCTCGGCCTGAATCGTGTCGAGCGGGACGACGACGCAGCCGTGTTCGTCCATTCGTTCGTCGATTTCGACGCGAAGCCGGCGCGGTACCAGCGGCAGCGGCAGTGGTGAGTTCATATCGTAAAGGTCGTAGCGCTTTTCGTTGCGCGACTCGAGAACATCGCGAAAGCCGCGCGTGCACAAAAGGCCGGTTCGGGCGCCGGTGCGTTCGATCAACGTGTTTGAGACCAGTGTTGTGGCATGCACCAGGCTTTCGAGATCGTGCGACGAAAGCTGAAGCTCTTCCGTCAAGGTCGTGACGCCACTTATCGCTCCCAGCGACGGATCGTGCGGCGTGGTCGAGACTTTTCCAAAGGTGACTTGGCCTGTTACGCCGTCGACCATAACTGTGTCGGTAAACGTGCCCCCGATGTCGATTCCGGCGCGATACATAGGTTATCCTCTCCACACGCGAAGCGAGGTCATGATGTTATCTTGTCTGCACGCTTGTCTCATCATGGCGCGCGCGCCTTCGCGGTCTTTGCCGCGTCCACTTGTCCTTCCGCGCTCAGGACGGCCCCGTAAAGCTCCTGTGCTGCCGATCCGGAGACGATCCCGTCACGAACGTCGCGGGCGATGCTCTCGATGTCTCGGGCGGCAGGATCACCAAAGCCTCCGCCTCCGCCCGTGGTCTGAATGAGCGTGGTGCCGGCTGGCAGCGTCGGAATGATTTCCATCGCACGAGGTTCATAGGTCGAGCCATCAGGCATCTGCAACGTGATCTTGTTGATGGTGCCGCTTCGGCCGCCGCGAAGGCCAAACGCGGGCGTGTCACGTCCGTCGCCTTGGGTGACAGCAATCATTTCGACGCCATCGAGCCGGCACACCAGCTCGACGCCCAACCCGCCGCGCCATTGGCCGGCGCCAGCCGAATCGGTAAGGTATTCGTGCTTGATGAGAACGTGAGGGTCTTGAATTTCGAACAATTCATAGTCGTGCGTGCGCAACGCCGGGCAGAAGACCGGCGCAGCTTGGCTATATCCGTCCATCCCATGAACGGCGCCGCTTCCGCCTTTCAGGCCGAGGAAAAGTATGTCGTGGTACCATCGCCGGGTTGCCGGATTGATTCCGGTGACCCGCGCGACCAGCGGGCGATTCCAAGCAGCCGAAACGCGCGCCGGAAGAGCGTCGGACATCGCTTTCATGATCGCTTCGAAATTTGGGACGCTCAAGAAGTTGCCGTAGAACGTCGCGGCGGGAAATTTCGGGTTCAGAAACGTGCCTTCGGGAATCTTCACTTTGATCGGACGAACGATGCCGTCGTTATGCGGAATTGCGGGATCGACAAGCATGAGCAGTGACATGATCGCAGCCGACCAGCTCGATGCAAACGGCGCGTTGGTGTAGCGAACGTTCTGCTGATCCGTGCCGGAATAGTCGAGCTCGATGTCTTCGTCCGTCACGGCAATCGACACGCGGATCGTGCATTCTTCACGGCCGTACTTGGTGTCAAAAACCGCTGTGCTTTCGCCGCAATATATTCCGTTGGGTATTTCCCGGATTTCCACTCGCATCCGCGCCTCGGCCGAATCCATCATCCAGCCGGTCGCCTCTTTGAATGCGGCCAGACCGACTTTCTCGACCAGCGCCGCGACTTCTCGCCGTCCTACCTCACACGCTCCTATCAGAGCTCGCATGTCTGCTTCGACGACATCCCGCAGTCGCACGTTCGAGAAAATGAGATTCCAAACGTCGTGCCGCATCTGGCCGGCGTCGCAGACCTTGACCGGCGGGATACGGAAGGCCTCCTGCCAGACTTCGGTGGCCTCGGGGTTACAGCCGCCGGCCACCGCCCCGCCGATGTCCGCTTGATGGCCCTTGCAGGCGACCCAGCCGACGATCTCTGGGCCGTGGAACACTGGCACCAGAACTCCAGTGTCGGCATGCTGAAGGCCGCCGTAGTAAACGTCGTTATGCAGGATGACGTCGCCCGGATGAATGTCATCGCCGAAGAACTTGCGAACGTGCTCGCAGGCAAGGCGAAGCGACAGGGCGATGATCGGTATGTATTCCGCTTGCTCGAGGGTCTCACCGTCACTATTGAATATCGCCGTACCGAGGTCGCCGGCCTGATTCAGCAACGGAGACCGTGTGGTTCGCAGGACGGTGACGCCCATCTCCTCGGCAATCGATCGGAGCTTGCGCTGGAGCACAGCGGCGAGAAATACGTCAACGCTCATTGAAATCCCAACCGCGCCCTGAGATCCTGCGGCGCGTTTTTTTGGCACAGGACAAAACTTCCGATCGCGTCTGTCTTGAGGTCGAATTCCGTAGGAACAAAGATGCTGGTGTTTGCCAGCTCGATGATTGCCGGGCCGGCTATCTTGTTGGTGGTCGACAGACGACCACCCCGGTAGACCGGCACCGGTCTCTTGGCCGCCGCGTCCGGCAGATAGACCGGGCGCAAACCGACCGCAGCAATTTCGGAAGCGGCGTCACCCTGACTCGAAGCCGCGAGTCCAATCCGTTCGTTCTCGCCGAAACAAATGGTTGCCAGATCCACGACCTCGATCGATTGCTCCGGCACCGCGTATCCATAAAGTTTAAAATGCAACTCGTGAAAGAGGTTCGCAATTTTCTCTCGGCGACCTTCGAGTTCTGCTGGCTTCACATCGACATCGATTTCGCGGTACTGCCCAACGTAACGCAGCCGCGCCATCGCCCGCGCGCGAATCCGTGAGCGTGGGACCTTGTTGGCCAGCAGAGCCGAGATGCCCTGTTGCGTCATGTCGTCGATAATGCGCGCCCATGCAGTCGCGTCAGCGGTATCAAGAGGTGCAAAGAAAGAGTGGATAAAGTCATATTTCAGCTCAGACAGCAGCAGCCCGACCGCGCAGAACACCGACGCCAAGTGTGGTACGATTACCACCGGGATGTTCAGTTCCAGTGCGATCGGCGCGGCGTGAATCGGTCCGGCGCCTCCGGCTACGATCAGCGGTACGGTCCGCGGATCGGTTCCCCGGTTCACGGTAATCGCGCGAACGCCTGCCGCCATGTTCGCGTTGATGACCCGATTGATGCCCGCAGCAATCTCTGTGACGCTCGCGTCGAGCTTTGCCGCTAGGCGCTTCAACGCCATCATCGCGCGATCGACATCGATCTTCATCCGCCCGCCCAGGAAATATTCCGGATTGAGATAACCGAGGGCGAGATCGGCGTCGGTGCATGTCGCTTCGGTGCCGCCGAGACCGTAGCAGGCAGGTCCTGGATATGATCCCACGCTTTGTGGACCGACGTGAAGGAGGTCGCCTTGATCGATCCATGCAATGCTCCCGCCGCCCGCGCCAATGCTGTGAATGTCGACCGTCGGGAGTCCGATGACGTATCCATCGAACTCCATGTCGCGTACGACAAGCGGCGCACCGGACTGAACGAGGGCCGCGTCGAAGCTCGTCCCGCCCATGTCCACCGTGACAGCAATCCTGGAAGCCGTGAATCCCGGCGAACCGGGCTCCCGCTATTGGGCCTGCCGACGGACCGGACATGATTGTCGTAACAGCGGCGGCCTGTACCCGCTTCGGCGCCGCAAGGCCGCCATTGGACATCATGATCAGAAACGTTCCGCCGAAGCCGACGCGAGCCAGTAAATCAATCAGCGCGTCAAGATATTTTTTCAGAATTGGACCGACATAGGCATCAAACACAGTCGTGCTCAGGCGATCATAGAAACCGGCGCGCTTCAGCAGGTGTGACGAAACGGCGACGTATCCGTCGAACCGCTCCTTGACGAATTTGGCAGCAGCGTGTTCGTTCGCATCATTGGCGTAGGCGTGCATGAAACACACCGCGACCCCTTTGATGCCCTCCCGTTTCGCTAACTCGAGCGCGGTGGCAATGTCGTCTTCACGCAGTGGCTGTGTTATCTCGCCGTCCTTTGTGGTCCGTTCGGCGACGCCGATGCGAAGGTAGCGGGGCACGAGAGGCTCTGGGGCGGCATAATGATTGTCGTACTGGCGCTCCTTCACGCCACGCCGCATCTGCAACGCATCGCGAAAACCGCTCGTCGTCAACAGCATTGTAGGCATGCCGCTGCGCGTGAGTACTGCATTGGTCGTTACGGTAGTCCCATGGACAATCAGCTCGACGTCCGCGCAAAGCGCGGCGACGCTGACGTGCAATTGCGCTGCCAGATCATGAAGGCCGGATAACACAGCCTTCGCGGGATCGTTTTGTGAGACAAGCGTTTTTGCCCACAGTTGTTTGCCGCCGCCGAACAGGAAGAAGTCGGCAAATGTCCCGCCGACATCAATCCCGAGTCGATACTTCATCGCGTATCTGCGGCTTGATTGCGTATCTGCGGCTTGCAACTGCCACGCTAATGGCGGCAGTCAGGCAGGTTCGACCCATCAATATATAGGCGTCACCCTCACGGACAGCTTGCTCTGACAGATCGATAATTTCAACCTTAAAGTAATTTGGTTTTCTACTTAAACGATGCAGTCAGTCCGCGCAGTGAGCTGTCGAGCGGGTCGAAACTCGACATCTTTTCATTCCGCAAACATATCAGAGGCCGTTCGCGACAAACTGGGTTACCGAGCTTGTGGGAGAAATCACGACCAATGAGGGACCACGGAGGCCTTGTGCATCGCAATAAGCGAAAACGCGCGTCTGGCGCCGAAGGCGCGTGACGCTTCCTGGACCGACGGCGAGGTATCCGTGACTGAGGCTCAAAGAGTTTCGTGACGATAGGTGCGCCGCAAGGTCGCATACAGGCAGCGTAGACGTTGTCGGTCGAAATTATTTTTGATTTAAACTAGTATTGCTATGATTGCTGAGCGAATGGGGTTAATGTTGTTCAATCGGCTTTGAAATCGGCGGGATCGCAACGATTGCCACAATGCTGAGGGTTCCGATGGCTTGGAAGTTCGGTACGACCGGCGGCACGCGCAGAGGTTTTCTGCAACAGACATTCCCGGCCGTGGCCGCGCTGGCTGGTGCAGCCACACTACCGCGTCACGCATTCGCCGAGCAGCGCTTGTCCGGCTCGATCAAGATCGGGATACTCCTTCCGTTCAGCGGTCCGTTCGCTTTGCTTGGACGAGAACAGTTAAACGGCGCCCGAACGTATCTTGAGATGGCCGGCGGAAGCTTCGATGGGATGGCGGTCGAGTTTGTTTCCGAGGATTCACAGGGCGATCCGGCGATCGGACTGCAAAAAGCCCAGAGGCTGATCGAATCGAGCAACGTTGACGTTACCGCCGGCATCGTTTCGAGCGCGGTCGCCCTCGCTGTTCGGGACTATTTCAACAGAAACAAAAAGCTCCTGGTTATCTCGAACGCGTCGGCCAATGCAGTAACCTCAGGGCAGGGGCACAGCCGCTACATCTTTCGCGTATCGTCGAGCTCCTGGCAGAATTCCTATCCGCTTGGTCCTTGGGCGGCTGAGAATGTCGGCAAGTCCGCTTTCCTTGTCGGGTCCAACTACGCGGCGGGGCGAGAGCTGAACCAGGGCTTTTCTGAGGGATTTATCAAAACCGGCGGCAAGGTGATCGATCAAGTCTATCCGCCGCTCGGAACGACCGATTTCGGTCCGTTTCTCTCGGGCGTCAAAAGCCGTGGCGCTGAGTTCGTTTACGCGTCGCTTGCGGGCTCGGACGCGCTCAACTTCGTGAAGCAATACGCGCAATTCGGTCTCAAGGGAACGGTGCCCCTGATTGGTTGCGGCTCGCTGACGACAAAGGATGTTCTCGATGCCGAGGGCGACAGCGCGCTCGGCATCCACACAAACTACGCTTATACACCTGAGCTGGACAACGCGGTGAACAAGGCGTTCGTCGCTGTATATCGAAAGCAACACAACGTCGCGCCGTCGCCTTATGCTTCATGGGGTTACGACGCGGTGCAGTTGATCCACAAGGCGCTTCTTGCAACGAACGGCGACAAGAGCGCGGACAAGCTGATCGCGGCGATGGAGAAAGTGAAGCTCGACAGTCCGCGCGGTTCGATTAGCTTCGACCCGGAATCTCACAACGTGGTCCAGCGGCAGTATCTGCTCGAGGTCCAGAAGCAGGCGGACGGCTTGGCGAACGTGCCGGTCAGCGTCCTCGGCGTCTTCAGCGACCGCGCTCAGATTTCGTAGCGGCGGAGCGCGGCAGAGGCAGATAGAAGCAGACGCGGTGCACATAGCCTCGTTCATCGTCGCGCAATTCTTGAACGGACTATCCTATGCTGCTCTGCTCTTCCTACTCGCGAGTGGCCTTACAATTATTTTTGGGCTGATGAATGTGCTCAATCTGGCGCATGGCTCGTTTTTCATGGTTGGCGCCTATGTCGGAATGAGCGCCGCGCAACGCACCAAGAGCTTCACTCTGGCTATACTGTGCGGCGCCGCTGCGGGTCTCGTGGTCGGCATCCTGGTCGAAACGCTTTTCCTGAACAGACTGTACCGCAGGCCACATCTCGACCAGGTTCTATTGACGCTCGGATTGATTTACATCATCGGTGATCTGGTTCGGTGGGAGTGGGGCGCCGGCTTCATGTCGCTGTCGGCGCCTGCCGCGCTCGATTTCTCCGTTCCGCTGTTTGATACAGCCTATCCGGTATATCGGCTGTTTGTTGCCGCCGTCGGCATTGGACTTGCTTTGTTGTTGTGGTTTGCCGAGCGGCACACGATTTACGGCGCCATCGTCCGGGCGGGCGTATCGGATCCGGAGATGGTCGCCGGTGTCGGCATCAATGTGCGACGGGTCTTTCTCGGTGTCTTCGGACTGGGCGCGGCGCTGGCCGGCGTAGCGGGAGTGCTCGGCGCTCCGATTATCGGCGTGTATCAGGGCATCGATACGGCGGTGCTGATCACAAGCCTGATTGTCGTTGTCGTCGGCGGCCTCGGTACGCTAGCTGGTTCATTTTGGGGAAGCATTATTGTCGGGATGGCGCAGACGTTCGGCTCCGCCCTAATGCCGAAACTGTCGATGTTCTTTATCTTTGCCGTCATGGCGCTCGTGCTGCTGTTTCGGCCGCAGGGATTGCTCGGGCGAAGGATTCGGTAGGGCATGGAACGTCTCTTGCTGAAGCTGGCGGTTCTGCTGGGCTTGCTCGGCTTCCCGCTCGTAGGCTCCAGCTATGGCGTCAGCATTCTCACGATCGTTCTGATCTACGGTGTGTTTGCTATGAGCCTCAACCTCCTGATGGGTTACACGGGCTTGGCATCGTTCGGGCATGCCGCATTCTTAGGTATCGGCGCCTATGCGGCAGGCCTCGCCGGGATAAACCTGTCCGCGAGCATTTGGGTGACATTCACCGTGGGTATCGCGGCGTCCACCGTTGCGGCCACTGTGGTTGGCGTTCTCGCCATTCGTTCGGGCGGCGTCTATTTTCTTATGCTCACCCTCGCGGTGTCGCAGCTCATCTTCGCGTTCGTTGCCAGCGGTGACTTTGCAGGCGGCGCGAACGGGCTCCCGGGCATACCGCCTCCCGAGTTCGCTCCGCTGCCGGAGCTGGCCGATTTCTCCGACCGGACGCCGTTCTACTACCTCACTCTCGTGATGGCGCTGACGAGCTTGTGGCTTCTTCAGGGCCTGGTCCGGGCGCCGTTTGGACGCGTGCTGGTCGGGATACGCGAAAACGAAGCGCGCATGCGGGCGCTTGGATATGCCACCTACCGTTACAAGCTTGCCGCCTTTGTTATTGCCGGAACGTTCGCAGGAGCCGCCGGTTGCTTTTACAGCTACGACCGCGGCTTCACATCGCCCGAAGTTTTGAATTGGACTACATCCGGAATGGCGATCGCCTCGGTGATCATCGGTGGCACCGGCACGCTGATCGGCCCAATCATTGGCGCTGGCGTCTACACGGTCCTTCAGGACGTGCTGAGCTCGTACACCGATCGATGGCAGCTCGTTCTCGGTGTGATTTTTCTCGTATTCGTCTTTCTACTTCGAGACGGGATGGTGGGCGGGCTTCGCCGCCTGACGGTGAGCCGCACGTGACCGGCGCCGTACTCGAAATCACCGATTTGCGGCGGGCTTTCCGCGCGGTGAACGCGGTCGACGGCGTTACTCTGCAATTCGTGCGTAACGAGCGCCGTGCAATCATCGGGCCGAATGGCGCGGGCAAAACCACATTGTTCAATTTGATCAGCGGCGAGCTGCAGCCAACGTCAGGCACGATTGTATTCGATGGCGAGCAGATCGCGGACCTACCGCCAGAGGCTCGCGTAGCTCGCGGTATGGGGCGGACGTTCCAGCGGTCGAATTTGTTCCCGGAGCTGACTCCGCTCGAGAGCGTCACGCTCGCGGTGCAGCGGCGCCGCCACCTAGCGCACTGGTGGTGGCGCCGTCGCGCGGTGGAAGCGCAGCTCGAGGACGAAAGCCGTGCGATCCTCATTAAGGCCGGCCTGGAAAAGGTCGGCGAAGAGCGCGTGCGGAACTTATCGTATGGCTTCCAGAGGCAACTTGAGGTGGCGTTGGCGTTAGCGACGGGGCCCCATTTTCTTCTTCTCGATGAGCCGACGGCCGGGCTCTCACCGGCAGAGAGCGGCGAAATGCGGTCTCTAGTTGCTTCGCTTGATCGCTCGCTCACCGTCGTGATCATCGAGCACGACATGGATGTCGTTTTCGCCATCGCGGACCGGATTACGGTTCTTCACAACGGACGCGTGTTCGCGGACGGGACGCCCGAGGCTATCCGCGGGCATTCCGGAGTCCGCGACATTTATTTTGGGCTCGATGAACCGGTCGATTAGGGCCGACGGACTAAAGGATGCTCGAGGTTCACGAAATCCACACCTATTACGGTGACAGCTACGTCCTTTACGGCGTTTCGCTGCGCGTCGGCCCCGGCGAACTTGTTTCGCTGCTCGGCAGGAACGGCGTGGGCAAGACCACGACGCTGCGCAGCATTATCGGATTTACGCCGCCGCGACGGGGCAGGGTGGTGCTGGACGGCCGGGCGATCCAGGGCTTCGCTCCCGAACAGATCGTGCGGCTCGGGATCGGTATAGTACCTCAGGGGCGCCGCGTCTTCGCAGACCTCACGGTCTGGGAAAATCTGCGCATCGCCGGGCGCCGGAAAGACCGCGGATGGTCGATCCAGGACATTTACGATCTGTTCCCGCGGCTGCGGGAGCGCGCGCGAGTGAACGCCGGTCTTCTCTCTGGCGGCGAACAGCAGATGCTCGCGATCGGCCGCGCGCTGATGGGCAATCATCGAGTAATCCTTATGGACGAGCCCTCCGAAGGGCTATCGCCCGCCATCGTAGCAGCAGTCCGCGACGTTATTCTCAGGCTGAAGGCGACCGGGCTTTCGATCCTGCTCGTTGAGCAAAATCTCACGCTCGCCCTGTCGGTCGCCGATCAGGTCTACGTGTTGAACAAGGGTCAGGTGGTGTTCGAAGGAACGCCCGCGGCTCTTGCTGCGGATGAACCGATCAAGGCGCGATACCTGGGGGTTTGAGGCCTTGCTGCCGAGCGGCGCTTGCGGTGCTATCGTTTCACTGGCCGATGCACGCGGCGAGACCGACCTTAGCCTCTCCACTCTCTACTTCGGGGATCGCACCGCGATCGCGTGAGATCGTCTAAGCTGCTGACGGGGCAGTCCATACGATAACGATTACGAATGCTAAAGTTAGATAACACCACCAATTGCGGAAGATTTTGCGTCGGCCTGTCGGAAGCGGACTTACGGTAGGATTCCCTACATCGCATTATTTTTCTACCTCAACATTTTCCCAGCCGAGTGGCAGATCATAGATCGCTGGCATTTCTTTCGGTCCTCCGGGCCGCATAACAAATAACGCGCGCGTCGCATCAAGCAAAATTGCCTCTTTTGGCCCTTCTTTTATGGAGATTTTGATCTTTGATTTTTCTTCGTTCATTTTTGCGGCTATAGCTCCGGCCAAGTCATCCATCTCATATGTTATAAGACACACGATCTCGCCGTCTGCCTTCTTGATGCGCCCCACAATTCTAGTGCTGGCGTCAAATCTACTTGGATCCAAATCTGCATCTTTATTTGCAATCGCTGGTCTTCAATTCTATCGACACAAAACACTGTGCCTAAATTGCCCGAGACTCCCGTTTCGCCGGGAATGCCTTCTTGGGCCTGCCTCTGATAGCCCGCTTGGCGGCGGCATACAGCGTCGTGAAGCTGGCAATACGATCGAACGAGGAACCTGTCGGCGGCGCGGTCTAAGCGTGCAGGGCGCTTTGCGGTGGCACCTCAGAGATTGCCTTCAGAGGCATTGGCTTCGGCGACGGCGAGTGCGGAGCCTTGGCCTTGCGCAAGGCGATCCACGTATCGCTCAAGGATCCGAAGATAGTTGGCTCGCGTGTAGACGCTGCGATCGCGGCTGCCCTGCCAGCTCATCATGCCCCGCATATCGGCAAGAGAGGAAACTTCGCGCTCCTCCATCCACGTCCGCAAGCCGTTGGTAAGTGTCAACATGTACTCGATGTCGTGGCGCAACAACGCGGACGTCGTCATCACCACATCGGCACCGGCAAGCAGGTATTTCACGACGTCAGTGACCGTGGCTACGCCCGTGGATGCAGCTAGCGATGCCCGGGTGCGCCCGGCAAGGATCGCGATCCAGAGCAACGGCAGGCGCATTTCGACTGGGTCGCTGAGTTCAAGCGTGCCGGCAAGGGACATGCGCAAGAGATCAATATCTGGTTGCAACAGCCTGTTGAACAACACCAAGCCGGCTGCCCCCTGCTCCACCAGCATTGCCGCGAAGTGGCCGATCGAGCTGAGATAAGGGGTAAGCTTGATCGAAACAGGCACATCCACGGAGTCGCAAACCGCCTGCACGATATCGATATAACGCGCTTCGATCTCACGCCCGGATTCAAGCAGATCGGTCGGTACGTGATACATGTTAAGTTCCAGCGCTGCCGCGCCGGCCTGCTCGACAAGTCGTGCGTAATCGACCCAGCCTGCCCGAGACGATCCGTTCAGACTGGCGATGATGGGAATTGAAACCGCCTCTTTGCCGCGCTGGATCAGGTCCAGATAGCGTTCCGGGCGCACCGCGTCCGGACGGCTGACCGCGGCAGGAAAATAAGACAGCGCTTCGGGAAAACTCTCCGCGTAGGTTTCCACGCGGCTTATCTGCGTCTCCGCCTCATGCTCGATTTGTTCTTGGAACAACGACGGCAGCACAACGGCGCCGGCGCCCGCGTCCTCCAGACGGCGGAGATTATCGAGCTTGCTGTTCAGCGGAGACGCCGATGCGACCAAGGGGTTTTTCAGCGCAAGGCCGAGATAATTGGTGGCCAACAACATGATGGGCTCCTGAGCAACTCGTTACTCGCCTGGTGCGAGGACTGTCTTGTCATGTCGCTGACTGGCATCGGCCCGCGGCAAAAGCGCGTCGCTGCGACCCTGAGTGTCTAGGGTTCTCAACGGCACGTTCTGGGCCGGTTGCATTTCCGGCTTTTGCTGCGCATCGGGATGGAATCGGCTTCCGTCGCGGCTCGCAAGCTCCTCGTATTGGCGGTATTTCTCGGTGACGGCCGTTTGGGCCATAGCCAGCAGCGTGTCCGCCTCGGCGGGACGGGTGCTCGCAAGAGAGCTGTAGCGTAGCTCGTTGTAGGCGTAGGCTTTCAATGGAATGCGGGGGCGCGGTGAGTCGAGGCGGAATGGGGATTCGCCGACGCCGCGCATCACGGGATTGAAGCGAAACAGCGGCCAGTATCCGCTGGCCGTCGCCAAATCCTGCTGCTTCATGCCAAAGCGCATGTCGATGCCGTGGGCAATGCAGTGGCTGTAGGCAAGAATGAGCGACGGCCCCTCATAGGCCTCGGCCTCGCGGAAGGCCTGCAGCGTGTGCTGCGGGTTGGCTCCCATTGCGACCTGAGCGACATAGACGTTGCCGTAGGCGATCGCCTGCAGGGCAAGGTCCTTGCGAGCTGTCCGCTTGCCTGAGGCAGCAAACTTGGCCACGGCGCCGAGCGGCGTCGCTTTCGAAGCCTGGCCGCCGGTGTTGGAATACACCTCTGTGTCGAGAACCAGGACGTTTACGTCACGGGCGCTGGCGAGCACGTGATCCAAACCGCCGTATCCGATATCGTAGGCCCAGCCGTCACCGCCAACGATCCAGATGCTGCGACGTACCAGGTGATCGACAACAGACAATAGATCGAGCGCGAGCGGCTCCTTGATGCTCAGCAGCCGCGTCTTTAGTTGCGGCGACGCGGATCGCGTTGCGCGCGGATGTCGGATTCCCTGATCTGCGGTGCTTTGGCGATGGCCTCAGCTAGTTCTGGCCCGACCTTGTCCGCTAGGCGGGCTAACAGCGACAGGGCAAGCGAAAGATGCTTGTCGGCGGCGAGCCGGAAGCCAAGCCCGAACTCGGCATTGTCTTCGAACAGCGAATTCGACCAGGCCGGCCCGCGGCCTTCGGCGTTCTTTGTCCACGGCGTGACGGGCAGGTTGCCGCCGTAGATGGAGGAGCAGCCGGTGGCATTGGCGACCTGCAGCCGGTCGCCAAACAACTGGCTCAGCAGCTTGAGATAAGGCGTCTCGCCGCAGCCGCCGCAGGCGCCGGAAAACTCGAACAGCGGCTCGAGGAACTGCACGCCGCGGACATCGGCGAAATCGACCCGCGCCCGATCGTTCACCGGCAGGGTCTCGAAGAACGCGATATTGGCGCGCTCCTCCGCCAGCAGCGGCAGCTTGTCGGCCATGTTGATGGCTTTCACGTCGGCCTCGCGCGGGCTGGTCGCCGGACAGGCCTCGACGCAGAGCCCGCATCCCGTGCAATCCTCGACATAGAACTGCAAGCGTGAAGCGCGTCTCCGGGATAGCCGCGCGCGTTGACCGGTGCCGATTTGAAGCTGGCCGGCGCTCCGGCGAGCTTCTCTTCGTTGTAGTATTTCGCGCGGATGACGCTGTGCGGGCAGACGAAGCTGCATTGTCCGCACTGGATGCAGAGATCTTCCCGCCAGGCCGGAACGATGTCGGAGATATTGCGCTTCTCGAAGGCCGAGGTGCCGGACGGGAAGGTGCCGTCGGCCGGAATCAGGCTGACCGGAAGTTCGTCGCCCATGCCGGCGAAGATGCGCGCGGTCACGGCGCGGACGAATTCCGGCGCGTTCGCCGGGACCAGCGGCGGCATATCGATCCGGCTGCGTGACTTTCGCCGGAACGGTCACTTCGCTCAGCCGAGCCAGGGTGCCATCGACCGCGGCGAAGTTCTTGTCGATCGACGGACTGGCCTTTGCGCGCGTAGGTCTTGCGGATCGCTTCCTTGATATGGCCGATCGCCTTGTCGCGCGGCAGGACGCCGGAGATGGCGAAGAAGCAGGTTTGCAGGACGGTATTGGTCCGCGCGCCCAGCCCGACCTCGCGCGCCACCGCACCGGCGTCGATGACGAACAGCCGCAGCTTCTTGTCGATGATGGTCTGCTGCACCGGGCGCGGCAGGCGGTCCCAGACCTCCGCCGCCGGATAGGGCACGTTCAGCAGCACCGTCGCTCCCGGCGCCGCCACGCGCAGCAGATCCTGCCGCTCCAGAGCGACGAACTGGTGGCAGGCGACAAAGCCCGGCCTGGGCGATGAGATAGGGCGCGTGGATCGGCTTCGGGACCGAAGCGCAAGATGCGAGATCGTCTGCGCGCCGGATTTGTGCGAATCGTAGACGAAATAACCCTGCGCGTAGAGACCGGCGTCCTCGGCGATGATCTTGACGCTGTTCTTGTTGGCGCCGACGGTCCCATCCGCGCCCAAGCCCGTAGAAGACGGCGCGGGTGACGTCGGCCTTCTCGATCATGAAGGTCTCGTCGATCGTCGAGGCTCGTATGGCTCACATCGTCGTTGATGCCGAGCGGTGAAGCTGGTCCGCGGCTTGTCTGCCTTCAGCTCGTCGAAGGCGGCCTTGGCCATCGCCGGGGTGAAATCCTTCGACGACAGACCGTAGCGGCCGCCGATCACCCGGGGCATCGTCGCGCGCTCGCCGCTGGCGACCGCACCGGCCAGGCTGGTCACGACGTCCTGGAACAGCGGCTCGCCGGTCGCGCCGGGTTCCTTGGTCCGGTCGAGAACCGCAATGCCGCGGACCGAGGCAGGCAGGGCAGCCAGCAGATGGGAGACGGAAAACGGGCGGTACAGGCGCACCTGAATGACGCCGACCTTCTCGCCCGCGGCCCGCAAAGCCGCCGCGGCGGCGCGCGCCGTTTCGGCGCCGGAACCCATGAGGATCAGCACCCGTTCGGCGTCGGGATCGCCTTCGTAGTCGAACAGATGATACTGCCTGCCCGTCACCGCGGCGAAGCGCTGCATGGCTTTTTCGACGATGCCGGGCACCTTCGCGTAGTAGGGGTTCACCGCCTCGCGGGCCTGGAAGAAAGTGTCCGGGTTCTGCGCGGTGCCGCGGATGAACGGATGCTCGGGGTTCAGCGCTCGCCCGCGATGGGCGCGGACCAGATCGTCATCGATCATCGACCTGATGTCGGCGTCGCTGAGCAGATCCAGCGTGTTGAGCTCGTGCGAGGTGCGGAAGCCGTCGAAGAAATGCACGAAGGGAACGCGCGCCTCCAGCGTCGCCATCTGCGCGATCAAGGCTGAATCATGTGCGTCCTGCACCGAAGAGGAGCAGAACAGCGCGAATCCCGTGGGGCGCACGGTCATCACGTCCGCATGGTCGCCGAAGATCGACAGCGCCGAGGTCGCGAGCGAGCGCGAGGCGACGTGGAAGACCGTCGCGCTCAGTTCGCCGGCGATCTTGAACATGTTCGGCAGCATCAACATCAGGCCCTGGGAGGCCGTGAACGTCGTCGTCAGCGCGCCCGATTGCAGCGCGCCGTGGACAGCGCCGGCGGCCCCGCCCTCGGCCTGCATCTCCTGCACGACCGGGATATTGCCCCAGATATTCGGCAGCCCGTCCGACATCCATTGGTCGGCGATGTCGGCCATCGGCGAGGATGGGGTGATCGGGAAGATCGCGCACACCTCGTTCACCCGATACGCGACATGCGCGACGGCAGTGTTGCCGTCCATTGTCGTTCTTGTGCTCACCGGGCGGCTCCAATGACTTGGGTAGGTTCGGGCACCATCTCCATCGCGTGGCATGGGCACTGCTCGACGCAGACGGCGCAACCGGTGCACAGCTCCATATTCACTCGGTAGCCCTGCGTCGGGCCAAGCTTGACGATCGCGGTCTCCGGGCAGGCAGCGAAGCAGTTGTCGCACTCAAAACAATTACCGCAGGACAGGCAGCGCCGCGCTTCGTGCAGGGCGGCGGCTTCGCTCAGTCCGGCCGTGATTTCGGCGAAGCCCTTCCGCAGCGCCAGCGCGATGTCGCGCTGCTCGGACGGGATCGCCTTGCTGTAAATGGGAAGGTGCAGGTCGGCGAATTCGACCACCTTGTGCTTGGGCGGCGGCACGTAAGCCTGACGGCGAAGCCAGCCGTCGATGTGTCGCGCCGCCTTCTTGCCGTGCCCGACCGAGATGGTCACGGTGCGCCCGCTCGGCACCACGTCACCGCCCGCGAAGATGCCGGGATGGCCGGTCATCATGTCGGGACCGACCATGACGGTGCCGTCGGATTTCATTTCAATACCGGGGACGGCGCGCAGAAAGCCGCTCTCCGCTTTCTGGCCGAGCGCCAAGATAACGGAATCAGCTTGCAGGGTCTCGAATTGACCGGTCGGCTGGGGAATCCCCTTGGCATCTAGCGCCATCAGTTCGACCTTCATCGCGGCCTCGCCGATATCCCGGATACTGCTCAGCCACTTGATTTTGATGCCTTCGGACAGCGCTTCGTCCGCATCCGAACTGTGCGCCTCCATATGCGCGCGGTCCGAGAAAAAGACGATCAGCGCTTCCTCGGCGCCAAGGCGCTTGGCCGTGCGTGCGGCATCCATCGCCGTGTCACCGGCGCCATAGATTACGACGCGACGGCCGAGTTTCGGTGTCCCTCCGGCCCCAACATCGCGCAGAAGACTGACCGCGGTCACCACATGCGCGGCGTCACGGGCGGGGATGCCGACCCGCCGGCCGATCTGTTCACCGATCGCCACGAACACCGCGTCGAATTTCCCCGAAGCTTGCTCGGCCAAGACATCCTCGACTTTGTGGTTCAGAATGATGCGTACGCCCATCGCCTCGATGCGGGCGATCTCTTGCATCAACACGTCGCGCGGCAGGCGGTAGGCAGGAATGCCGAAGTGGAGCATGCCGCCCGGTAGCGGCCCTGCCTCGTGGATTTCGACTTGGTGACCGAGCCGTGTGAGATGGAACGCGGCGGATAGGCCGCTGGGCCCTGCTCCGACTACGAGGATGCGCTTGCCACTCGGCTTTGCCTCTACTGGAATGGTCCAGCGTTCAACAGCGGCCTTGTCGCCAAGAAAGCGCTCGACGGCATGGATGCTGACGGAACTGTCCAGCTCGCCGCGATTGCAGGCGCCCTCGCACGGGTGGTAGCAGACCCGGCCGTGTACCGCGGGAAATGGATTGTCGCGGATGAGCCGCTGCCATGCTTCGCGGAGCTTCCCGCCCTGGGCAAGACCAAGCCAACCCTGAATGTCCTCACCGGCTGGACATGCGTTATTGCAGGGCGGCAGAAGATCGACGTAGATCGGCCGAGAGCTGCGGGTTGGTCCTGTCTCACGCCGGCGGGTCATATCGACCAACGGGCTCATGTCGTGAATGAAATCGTTCATGGTTGGGCCTTTTCCGTCAGGGCACGTTGCACGATCGCGCGGCTTGTACGGTCTCCAACAAAAAGAGAGTGGTAACCGCGGCCCAGATGATATCCGGCCTAGACGACGTCACAATTAAATCTCCTCTTAAATTGAACACTGCACGACCAACGCGAAGAGGCTCTTGATCTTGATCAACCATTTACGCGATGTCCGCTGCCTTGTGCCTCGACGCCAAACTAAATGCGTAGCCTCAGTCGCCTCGGGAGAACTGTGCAATTTTGCACAGTCGCGGCTCAGTCGTGTCAACTAAATTGGAATGTATCAAGTTCTCAATTACGCGATGACCAAGTATGCCGGCGCCTACTCGGCGGTGCTTGGCGGGCTGGACGCTTTCGTGTTCACCGCCGGCATCGGCGAGCACTCTGTCCCCGTCCGCGCGGCGTTGTGCGCCAAGCTGGCGTGGCTCGGCGTGAAGCTGGATAAGCAGGCGAACACGTCCGGCGGACCGCGCATTTCCGCCCCGGACAGCGGCGTGTCGGTCTGGGTCATCCCAACCAACGAGGAATTGATGATCGCCCAGCATACGCTGGCGCTCGTTCGGCCCTCGCCGAGCTGACAGAAGGAACAGTCGCGATGCAAACCAATACCGCCCAGCCCAAGGCGCCTGCATCCAAGCCGGGATCAAAGCCCGGTGCGAAGGACGACTTGAAATCCCTGCCCTTGCCCGAGGTGGAGAAAAGATTGGAGTCGTCGCCGAACGGTCTCACGCAAGCCGAGGCACAGAAACGGCTGACCCAATATGGGCCCAACGAGATCGAGGAAAAGAAGACCAATGAGCTCCTGAAATTCCTCAGCTATTTTTGGGGTCCCATCCCATGGATGATCGAAGCGGCGGTGATCCTGTCGGCGGTGGCCCAGCATTGGCCTGACTTTGGCATCATCCTCGTTCTGCTTCTCGCCAATGCCGTGGTCGGATTCTGGGAAGAACACCAGGCCGGCAACGCCATCGCTGTCCTGAAGGCCACGCTAGCGGTCAAGGCCCGGGTGAAACGCGATGGGAAGTGGGTCATGCCGGCAGCGCGTGAGTTGGTGCCGGGCGACGTCATCCGCGTGCGTATGGGCGACATCGTGCCGGCTGATGCGCGCTTGCTGGAAGGCGACCCGATCGAAGTGGATCAGTCCGCGCTGACGGGCGAGTCGCTGCCCGCCACGCGCAAATCCGGCGAGGCAGTCTTTTCCGGTTCGATCGTTCGTCAGGGCGAAATCGGCGCACTGGTCTATGCCACGGGTGCGAACACCTACTTCGGCAAGACGGCGGAATTGGTGCAGGGCGCGCAAACCGTCAGCCACTTTCAACGCGCGGTGCTCAAGATCGGCAATTACCTAATCATCCTCGCGGTGGTTCTGGTGGCGACGATTATTGCCTTCGCGATCTTCCGCGGCGACCCGATCCTCACCACGTTGCAGTTCGCCTTGGTGCTGACTGTAGCCGCGATTCCAGTGGCAATGCCCACGGTGCTGTCGGTGACGATGGCGGTCGGCGCGCGCCTGCTCGCTAAGCAAAAGGCGATTGTCACCCGGTTGGTGGCGATCGAGGAATTGGCGGGCGTCGACGTGTTGTGCGCCGACAAGACTGGTACTCTGACCCAGAACAAGCTGACGCTCGGCGATCCGTTCAGCGTGAACAAAATTCCCGCCGAGCAAGTGATCCTCGCTGCCGCGTTGGCGTCGCGCGTGGACAACAACGACACCATCGATCTGGCCGTCCTGGGCGGCCTGAAAAACGATCAAGCTTTGAAAAGCTATAAGGTGGGCCACTTCCAGCCATTCGACCCGGTGCATAAACGCACCGAGGCCGTCGTCGCGGGCCCGGATGGGAAGGCGTTCAAAGTGACCAAGGGCGCGCCACAGGTGATCTTGGCACTGTCGGCGAATGCCGGAGAGGTGAAGCCCGCCGTCGATAAGGCGGTCAACGAATTCGCGGCACGCGGCTTTCGTTCGCTGGGCGTCGCTCGGGCGGACGGAGACAGCAAATGGCAGTTTCTCGGCGTGCTCCCCCTGTTCGATCCGCCACGGGTGGATGCCGAGGCAACCATCGCGACCGCCCGACAGATGGGCGTGAAAGTCAAAATGGTGACGGGCGACGCGCTGGCGATCGCCAAGGAAACCGCAAAGAAATTAGGAATGGGCACAAATATCCTAGATGCCAGCGGGTTCGGCGACACCAAGCACCAAGAGACTGCGCAGTTGGCCGAATCCATCGAGAACGCCGACGGTTTCGCCCAGGTGTTCCCCGAGCACAAGTTCCACATCGTGGACGTCCTTCAGAAGCGCGGTCACATCGTCGGCATGACCGGCGACGGAGTGAACGACGCCCCCGCGCTGAAGAAGGCCGACTGCGGCATTGCTGTTTCGAGCGCGACGGACGCGGCGCGCGCGGCGGCGGATATCGTGCTGATGACACCCGGTCTGTCGGTGATCATCGACGGGATCAAGGAGAGCCGCCGTATCTTCCAGCGAATGAACAGCTACGCAATCTACCGCATCGCCGAGACGCTGCGCGTGCTGTTGTTCATGACGCTGGCGATCCTGGTCTTCAACTTTTATCCATTAACGGCGGTGATGATTGTGATGCTGGCGTTGCTCAACGACGGCGCCATCCTTTCCATTGCCTATGACAACGTTCATTACAAGGATCAGCCCGAAGCCTGGAACATGCCGGTGGTGCTGGGGATTGCCACGGTGCTGGGCGTCATCGGGGTCGTCTCCGCGTTTGGCCTGTTTTATCTTGGCGAGCGCGTTTTTCACCTTGACCGCGCGCACATCCAAACGCTGATGTATCTGAAGCTGTCCGTGGCCGGACATCTGACGATTTTCCTGACGCGCACCCGCGGCCCATTCTGGTCCATACGCCCAGCGCGGATCCTATGGAGCGCGGTGCTCGGCACGCAAGCGCTTGCGACCCTGATTGCGGTGTATGGCGTGTTCATGACTCCGCTCGGCTGGGGTTGGGCGGGGTTTGTGTGGGGTTATGCTCTGGCTTGGTTCCTCGTCAATGACCGCGTGAAACTGCTGGCCTATCGGATTTTTGATCGTGCCCAAGCCAGCACATCGCCCGATTTGAAGCCGGCGGCGTTTCGCCAGCCGGCAGGGACACGTTTAGCCAAAGGCGCGGGATGAGATGCAGGATGCGCCCAAGCAAGTTTGACAAAAGCTGCCTCACATTGCTGGCCGCGATACTAACGTATTCTCCGGCTGCTCGATGTCCGTTGCGGTCACAAGCAGACCTGGCTGTTCTAATTTTGATGTCTCCTTCACCCCCCTAAAAGCAGAAATCAGCCGGCACGACCCGCATACCAGTTTTGGGCCCAGTAGCGGTCACTTATGGGCCGCGGCCCTTCGATCGTCCCGAGACTTTCCATCCATTCAAGGATGACGCGAAACGCAAGGCCCATACTGCCTATTTGACAATGGTTCTGCGCCTGCTCTGCGTGCGTGAACAGGCGTGCGGTCAGTGAGCGCACATGCGCCAGAGTGGCGATCTGGTCGGGCAGTTGGTGCACCGGTATATAGTGATCCTCGGCGCCGGCCATCAGAAGTACGTCCTGCGTCAGACGGGACGAGATGCTCGCGGTTTCGTGTTTCTGGTAGTGCTTCATCACCTCATACAGCGTCCGGAGTCCGGTGTTGTGCAGGGCCAGCTGCATCATCCAGTCCAGCAGCAGGCTCTTGCCCATGACGTCGGCGAAGAACTTGTCGACCGGAAT
Source organism: uncultured Alphaproteobacteria bacterium (assembly GCA_963826945.1). Taxonomy (GTDB): domain Bacteria; phylum Pseudomonadota; class Alphaproteobacteria; order Rhizobiales; family Xanthobacteraceae; genus BOG-931. The sequence continues at coordinate 98,639 of CAWGYY010000010.1, forward strand.
ATCAGCAAATTGCAATTCACCATCGATCCGACTGACGAGAGACCGAGGTGCGGGTCGGAAGAGACCACCCGCTGCGCACGATCCGGGCATTGCAAGAGCATCGCTCGCAACAGCTTCTCCGGCGGTATCGACGGCCGCCCGATCGGCGAGTACAGCGCAGAAAACTCTCCCGCCAACGCCGACAAAGCTATGTTCACAATCGATTATTTAGCAGGTTGCCATGCCCGTTTGCTTGTTTAGTAACCGGACACTCTCGATATGAACGCGATTGACCCTGAGCGCGGGAAGCTATCGCGGTCCTTCGCTTCCGTCGTGCTTTCTGATCTCAGGCTTGTCGTACAAGACCACGTTCAACAGCGAGTTGCGGATTTCGAGTTTGCCGTTGTACTCGATGTAACCCAATTTACGAAATTTATTCATGAAAAAGCTCACGCGCGATCGGGTCGTGCCGATCATTTCGGCGAGGGTCTCCTGACTAAATTTCCCGATGATCGGCTCGACCGTGGCCTCCTTGCCGAAATTCGCCAGAAGCAGAAGAAGCCGCGCCAGCCGTTTCTCGCTTGAATTGAATAGTTGATCGATGAGGTCCTCCTCAATTCGACTGTTGCGACTCAACAGATCAGCCATGAACAATTCAGAAAATTCCGGCTGGTCATGCAAAGTAGCAATCATCTCCGCTTTGGGGATGCGCGTAATCAGGGATTGTTCGATTGCGGTAGCCGTCGTGACCCGCAGCGAATGGCCATTCAGACAGCCTTCGCCGAAAAAGTGACTAGGTTCCAGAATTCCTACGACTGCTTCCTTACCCCGCTCGGAAACGACGGTGAGCTTGATCTTGCCCTTCTGGATGTAAAAAACGGCGTCCGCAGGATCGCCCTGCCTGAATACAATTTTATTCTTTCGATAATCGTGAATGGTTCGCCCGCCATTTACCTTGGTGAGGAACACTTTGGGATCGAACTTGCGTTTCATTTGTTGGCCCTCCTGATCGCGAGGGGCATCCTTTAGGCGTCGCCAAAGGTCCGGTCGGCAAACCGAGACCGTCAGATCGGGATCGATCACGCAACCCAATTCTAAGTTAGTTTAGGGAGACTCGTCGGTGATGTACATTACCGTACGGTGGTGGTCAATTTTGAACAGACTCGCCTCGGCTGGGGTGGAAACGTGGAATGTGGAGGGTTCAACGTCAGGACGGTCATGGCAACAAGAACACTCTGGGTGGCGCTTACGTGCCTATTAGGCATTATGAGTCAGCCCGCGCCCGCCGAAGATGGGCGCTCCTTCGCGGCTATTTACTCGCAGAAGGACGGAACGACATCCAGCGGGGAGTCCTATTCTTCAGGAAAGCTGACCGCGGCGCATCGTTCGCTGCCTTTCGGAACAGTCGTCCGCGTCACCAATTTGAAAAACCGCCGAACAGTCATAGTGCGGATTAACGATCGCGGACCTTACAGCAAAAGTCGGATCATTGATCTTACTCCAGCGGCCGCACACCAACTTGGTTTTTCGGGCCTTGTGCCAGTCGAACTAGAAGTAGTGACGACCCCGCAATAAAGCTGCTTTTTTCCCGTATTAGAAAACAATACGCCTAATCAACGTGCTGAGTTCGAAACGAGCAAATCAAGTTTTGATTCGCGGCTGGTCGTGCAGAATGAGGTACAGCCATCTTTCTTTAGGCTACTGAAGGAACCTAATTTGTTCGGGGAGGCTTATCCTTGCGATCACGGGATGAGTTCGTGTTCTCGAAGATCAGAAAGCCCCAGCCCCCCAAGCCCCCCAGCCCCCGCGCTGGGGCTTTTTTTGACGCCTCGGCGGCGGCCTCTTAGCGTATTAAACCCCTGCTCTGGTCGCCGCAGCGCTATGTCCGCAGTTGGGGGCCGTGGCGGAAGTGGCCAGACACCCTCGATATGGCGCGATTGACCCCAAGGGCAACTTCCGTCGGAAGTCCGGAGCGACCTAATTTGATTTTTGATTATGGCGGTGTCTTAGTTCGAAAGTGCCGGTCTCTTTTGGCTTCGTGTTTTCTAGCGCTGACTTCGGCTCTGACTTTAAGTGAGCCCGGTGCTACTCGGCACATCGAGCATCGCCCTCAAACGGTACGGCACTAACCCTGTCGTGCGCTTTCAGTGGTAGCCGCGCGCACTGGATAGCGCCCCACCTTGGCGGATTTGGGGGACAATCTCGCTGTTTACGGGAAGTCGAATATCCCCACGCTGGCGCGTACCGGCCGGCTTCCGGCCTAACTAATTAGCTGGTTTTGAAAATGAGTGGCCGGTTTCAAAAGTGGTCAATTTTGAGCAGACAGCGACTGTAAAAGGAGCGCATGCAGGTGTAGGAGCCAGCAATGCAGACGCATCGGTTCGGAAGAAAAATCAAACTTCCATCGACGATCGCCATTAAACATCAGCTGAGAAAATTGATGTTTGAAGACTTGGTCAAGGAAGGAGGGGACGCGGCGCTTCAATGCAACGATGTTTCCGGTTTCGAGGCAAAGCCGCAAGTGGCTGGCACGGACTCAAGCTGTCGTGCCCCCAACTCGGACATCGCGTACCGCTTGCCAGCCGATCTTACAATCCAAGAGTTCACACGTTGAGAATAGTCAATTTTGGACAGACTTGTCCGGGCAGGCCGAGCAGTGGCAGCACCAGCAAAAGCGTTAGGAACGACACCTGTGCGCCACTCTCAGCTTTCGAACGAGCAAATATTGCTAGCACTTTCGGAAAGCTATAACATTATTGCTGCCATCACAAAATATCAGCTCTTTCTCGCAAGCGCGATCGGGCTGCCAAAAGACGATACAGGGCGCAATGAACTAATGACGGCGAGCATAACAGTGGTTGAAAAAATTCGAACCGAAATCAGAGCACTGGAGCACGAACTTGATCGTCGAGAAGACAAAGAAAAGAGCCGCTTTTAGCATCCGATTGTACGGCGCACTGCACCAGGTTCTTTTAGCTTATCGTTCAATTATTCGCGAAAGCCGCCGCTGCAATTTTCACATGCAACTCGGTGCCCGCGTTCGTGGCGATTCCATCCGACAGGCGTAGCAATGCGTGCTTTGCTGTTACGCGGTTCCTGATCTGCTCTCTACGTATCTTCAAGATATCGCGCCATATTTGGCGCTTAACGTCCTTTGTACTCACCTCGTCGCAGGACGGGCAGACGAAGATTAACTGTTCCAAACGCGGTCCGAGCTGTGGGATCGTCCGGACAGGCCGCATGGTGTCGCCGCAAGAGGGGCATATTAGGACCGGCGTATTGTCCTGTACTAGCGCAGAACGTTCGATAGATGGGATTGAGGGCGGATGATATTGCATGGTGCAACTCCACTGAAACAGGCGGGAGCACTACCGAACTCTCAGCCACCAACGCCTAGCAGCGGCCGCTGTCGGTGATAGACCGTACATAAGACTGATTAGGGTGGTTTGCGAGGTCAGTTCTACTCGGAATTAGGACGGTCGTCCTGCCACAGGAACGTGACCGTCGAAAGGGCCGTCTCAGTTGGCGATCATGATATTTATCGGCGCCATCATAATTTGGGTAGGCAATCAGCCCTAGCGTGACCGCGTCGGGCGATTGTCTGAGACCCGACCACCTACAAAGAAACCCCCGCCTTCCACCCCAATGGATCTCTGGGGTTTCTTTCTTTGGCTGCTTAGCAGTCAGAGAGTTCGCTAGGATTCCAACCTGATGCAGTTGGAGCGTACGCAGCGCCGGTACGGCGCGCAGGCTCCGTCAATAGCGCCATAAAGGCCGCTGCCAAGCTTCAGTTACCGCGACGGGCCCACCTGAAGCTGGCCGCATCATTCGTAACGCCATGACACGCTGAACGTCTGCGCAGAAACGCGCCCCTTCAAGTCACGTATCCAAACCGTTGCGCAAGACACTTTTGGTCGTGTCGAGTTCTTTGTTCAAAGGTGCACTCCTAAGTACCCGGCGACTACGATTACTACGACCACGACGCCGATAACGTAAAAAATGTTCATTGTGGACTCCGACGAAGCCATACCCAGCCCGCAATCACTTTAAGCCCATTGCTTTTTAAATCTGTATCAAACAGCTCACTCCTCGACTACGGTGGAAAAGTGGGCAGCGTTTTAAAAATCCGGTCTTGTGAACGTCATGGGACTGGCGGATCGCTCACGTTGATTGAGGTGCCGTCGCAACTCCCAAGACCCTCACAACTGGTTGGACCCCTTTGAGTGTCCTCAATTCGCTGGCTGCGAAAGGAGTTCACAATGAAGAAACCGCTTGGCGCTGAGCCCTGAATGCCTTGCAATGCGCACGGGGTCAACACTGCGTCGGTCTGAATGATGGTTTTCAAGATCCTATTCGACGTCCCCGTCGGCCGCGTGAGCAATTTTGCTCAGATGCTGTGGTCATTGATTGTTTGGAACGATCGCGGCTGGGCCGGCGTTGTGTCTCCACACATCCCAAAATTAAACAAATTGCGGAGTGTCCACAGGAGACTTCCATGAGAGCCCTAGACTCATATCAACCACGGCGGCGATATTGCTGCTGGGTGCCTGCGCTGCCGCGGCACAAGACATGAAGACGGATGAGACGCCCGGTGTCCCAGCGGCACAGCAGAATGCCCCGCCGGAGAAGATGGCACCCACCGAGAAATCCGACCAAACCAAAGCACCTGAAGCAACCGGGGTAACTGCGCCGACTGCACCCGAAGCCGCCAACAAGCAGCAGACGACGGATAAAGAGGCTCCTGCGGGCGCCGCGGCAAAAACGCCACACGACGCAGTCGGCGGCTTGGATGTGAAATCCAAGCGAACGGAACGTCATGTTGGAGCCCGGTACGCGAGCCGCCACCATGGACCGTTATATAACAGCTACACAGGTGCTTCTGGCTATCGACATTGCCACCGTCATAGCTGGATGCCCTGGGTATGGTGTTAACAAAGGCGGCAGTTTGTTAATTCGACGCCCGCACGTAAACAGCTGCAATCTCGCTAAATTGAAAGTGCAGCCCCCGAAAAGACATCAAACTAAAGCCCCGAGCGTTCGGGGCTTTAGGCTTTTGGTCGCCCTCAAGGCGGCGAACTCTTTATGTCGTGAGAAACGCAGTCGCAACGTCGCGTCATGGGTCCAAAAGCGGACGCCAAAGTCAGGGCATTGGAATCTGAAGCGATGGGCTATAAGGACACATCTCGTCGGCTTTAGCAGACATCTCGTTGGCTTCTCGGCAAGCTAGAAGCATTTCATATTGCCTCGGGTCCACGATGCCATCGACACTAATCGCCGCGATGCCGATTAAGGCCCAGTCTTTCCAGCCGAGCATAGCATTGTCGATTGTCGAGAGGATTATGGGCTGCGCCGCCTCGATCAGCGGTGATGCGAGAGTGGGCGTGAGTATGAGCGCTGTGAAAACGGAAAGCCTGGCGACGTGGTTATATAGCGTCATGACGCTGGCTCGTGGGCTAAGACCCCTAGTCCACCCCTCGGAACGGTTTGCTCCCTTATGTATGTTGGACCTGACAATGACTGCGTTCTGTCTAAAATTGATCAGTCGGCTCCCTAAATTTTCACGCGCTATTGAACTTTGTTTTGTACGACCGAGCCTGAAATCACTCGTCTGCGCGTGTCAGGAAATCACATAGTCGACCGCGGCGACGACCCCGATTACTAAACAGAGTGCCGCTCCGTTCGCGATGCGTTGCCGCCGCGGACGGATGGTAATTTCACCGATCCGAAATTTCCCGATGCGTTCCGCAGCTTTCCATCAAATCGCGCGAAACGCCGCAGTCATTCGATAACGATTTGACGCTAATGACGCCGCCGCCGGTTATTGTCAGAGCGCCGGCACACTAACTATCGAAGCCCCGGCCGCACCCCTCAGCCGCCGGGGCTTTTTTCCTTTGCTACCACAGCGTCCGCGTCATCCGCTTGTCACGGCGGCTGGCCAAACTGGCTGAATTACCTTTTTGGCACATCCCCAGTGCCGCAGACCTCGGCGCCATCGCGGCGGGGCTCATTTTTTTGGCAAGCCACCAAAGAAAAAGCCCTGACTTTCGCCAGGGCGAGTTGGGCAAAAGCCAAGTCAACACTGCTGCCGAGTTGGCGACATTTACGATGCAACGCCCATGCCAGTTTTACAGTCTATAAGGCCCCGGCACCCAAAACCTTGCCGGTGACCAGCTCACAAAGTGCGGCTGCTTGCACGCAAGGCGGACACTTCTTCGGCGAAGAAACCTTGAACCCGTAGGCCGGTCTTAGGGCACCGAAAGAGGAACGAGGGCATTGGTTGCCTCGCGAGAACGGTGGAGACCAGAGTCCCTTGTTAAGCGGCCTCGGCCGAGAGATTGATCTTCACTCAGCCCCGACAAGTTGAGTTGGTTGGACGCGGATGGCTTCACAGACATTCTGTAGTCGGAGCGAGGCACCGCAAGACTTCCAGCTTGTAAACTCTGCCGCTCTTCCTGCAGTGCCAACGCTCTCCACACCCCAGCCATGTCCAAAAAAACTCGGCGGTGTTCGTCGTTTGTCGTCTCCGATGCCCAAAGCCAGCATCGGTGAGCGTTTGCGTAGCACCAGTTTAGCTTGCCCGGGGGCATGAGCGGTGGTCCCGTCCGCACCTGGATTTCAATGCACGGAGACTTAGATGGTTCTCCGGCCGGTATGAAACCAAAAAAGATTCCGCAAATTCGCCGGATAAATCTGTTCAAAATTGCTCACTCTCAAAAGGGGCCAAGCCGCCTAGATCGGCGTGCAGCCGGACGAGGAACGGGACTACCGGAACCACAGGGTAGAATTGGCCTGAGAAGGAGCCCGACAAGTGCGATCCGGCCCCCACGCCCCGGCTAATTCAATTCCTGTCTGTTAGCGGTCACTAGGCAGCGACACCAAAATAAATATGACAAATTTATGTGAGCGATCTTGCTCAGACGCGATCCAATCAGCGGCCTAATTCCTTTTACGCCAAGCTCGGAAACGAGCTGTTGGCTCAGAACCCTAGCCAAAGACCAAAACCCGCAATGGAGGAAGAAACATGTCAAAGAAAGCTGCAGAACATCACAAGAAGGCATCTGAACATCTCACGCATGCTGCTCGCCACCATGGAGAAGCGGCAAAGCATCACGAGGCTGGAAGTCACGAGAAGGGTGCACACCATGCTCACCTAGCTCGGGGCCACGTAATTCACGGCAGAGGACATGCGGAAGAGGCGGCGAAGGCTCATCTCGAGGAGCATGGAAAATAATAGGCCGCTTCCTGAGACGGCCTACAAAAGGTCTGTATTGCAGGTTGTAAGGCGATGCCCTGGAAAAGGAGTAAGCTCCACTCATTCGATCGCACGCGGTGTGGTAGCGGCTAGAGGCTAAGGCTATGGGCCTCACGGTCTCAGAAACGACAAATCGCGCGGTCTCTGAATAATCAGAAAGACGCAAAGGTCTCGCAATGTCCAAAGTAAAATACATCTCGTCAATAAGCGAGATTCCCACCGGGCAACAATATGTACTGGTCGTGTATGGGGAGGAATACGCGCAAACGACACATCCACTCGGCCTTACCATTACGGTTGCCAGCACCGTAAGTCAGCTTTCCTTCTTGACCGCTATTCACACAGCCAAGGGAATCGCTAAGCACGCCGGAATATCCGAGGTTTTTGTCTGCACTGCTATGATACCGGCGCCTAACCCGACCCCCAGCGGCATGTTCACATACGTTCCCGCCCAAGACGAACTTAGCTCAAACGTAATCGGCTTGGATGTCTACAATGAAGACAAGAAGAATATCGGCACGATCCAGGATATCGCCTTAGATGCAAACGGCCTATACGGCTATATTGTCAGCGTTGGAGCGTTTCTCGGGAAGGGCGATTACTACGTTGTCATGCGCCCGCCGGCAATCAGCTTCAAAGCCAAGGACAACAAATGGCATGCCAAAATGAACGTAAACGTTGATCAGCTTAAGGCCGCACCAGAATACAAATATTCCAGCAAATCTTGATGAATATCATCGAGTGTACAGTGGTGCCATTCAAAAGCACGCATCGGCATACGCGGTTTGTACGGCAATCATGAAAACAGCACGGTAAATCGAGCGCCTTGGTTCTGATCGCCTTCACCAAATTGCAATTCACCATCGATCCGACTGACGAGAGACCGAATAATCCTCATTCCCAGTCCCTTGCCGGCGGCTGGATTGAATCCTTCGGGCAAGGCCGGCCCGTCGTTGGAGACCGACAGCGTGTAGCCCTTTCCGGGATTGGATTCCAAGCTGACCGTAATCCGGCCTGTGCCGTATTTGACGGCGTTCGTGATCAGTTCGTTGGCGACGAAGCCGAGCGGAATGCCGATAACGGTCGGCAGCTCAATTTCAATTCCCTCAACGATGATGGCCCGCTCTGTGCGCTCCGAGGACAGCATGAGGGAGAAATCGCGACAAAGGTCCTCAAGGTATTGCTTGAACGCGAAGGTTTGTACGCCGTCCAATGAGTGGAGCCGCCGGTGGATGCGCCCGATCGTGGTAATGCGATCGGCTGCCGCTGCCAATTGTGATGCAACTTCAGCATTTTCCGACGCCCGGCTTTGCAGCGAAAGCAGACTTACGATCATTTGCAAGCCGTTCAACAGTCTGTGATCGGACTCCTGGCTCAAAACCGTCTGTTGCTGGATCAACGCGTCTTTTTGACAAAGCAACGCCTCGTCTTGGGCGAGTAGCTCTCGCAGCCCGATTTCCGTGCGCCTACGTCTTGTCAGCTCGCGTTCGTAGCTCGCGACCGTGCGGCGCTCCCGGCTTTCAAAAAAGACATGCGGCGGCGAATTTGCGCTCGACGGCGAATATTCGACGGTCATTTTATAGTCCTTTCCCGCATCCCGACTTCGTCGCCTGGACACCCGGACTGTAGTCAACTTGCGGCCAAGACAGCCGGCTCACATTGATCAAAATCAACTACGTCCGATAGCGGACATTGATTTCGCCGCGCCGATCGTCTCGCGCAGCCGTCGATCGTTTTATTTCCGTCATCAAACCGATACGCAGATGGCAAAACAAACCGGTCGCGGTCGATTAGCGCGCCGCAAAAAATAGTTTTTTTGTTTTGGCCCGAATACGCCGAGGGCAACGGCTTAGTAGCGATTGAAAACAGCGGGAGCGGACGCATGCTCTTTCGCAGCGCTACAGTCTCAGCACACTAGCTATTGGCAACCTGCGCTTCTTTCCGAGCGAAGTCGAGTAAAATGTCCGGTACCGGACATTGAGCTTGTTTCGACCGTCAAGAAGGCGCAGGGTGTTTTACGTGTCCGCTAGCCCCTCTGGAGGCTGCAATGGATGCGATGGACCGGTTCGTCAGCCGAGAAAATATTAAGCGATATCGCCATCTTGCCGGCGAAACGACAGACGCTGCCGAGCGATCAAAAATTATGAAATTGCTGGCCGACGAAGAAGCCAGATTCAAGTTAGAAACAAGCGGCAGAGGCGACGCCCCGAAAGGATGATCACCCGTCAGCGCGGCAACCGAGAATCAGGTCGATGTGACGGGGAGGAGTAGCGAGCTGGTGGCTAATGACAAGGCTGCGGACCCGCATGCCAACCGGTTGCTCGGTTTGCTGCCGCCAAGGGACTACGCGCGGCTTCGCCCGCATCTTCACCGTATTTCGCTGGAGTACAGGCAGTCTCTCTACCGTGCAAACGCCCCCATCGGATTTGTCTATTTCATCGAGACTGGCGTCGGCTCGCTGGTGAACACCATGGCAAACGGCCAGGCCGCCGAGGTCGGAACGATCGGCAACGAGGGGCTGGTGGGTCTGCCGCTTGTGTTCGGCGACGACAGGGCGCCTACCAGCGTTTATGTCCAGGTTCCCGGTGCTGGCCTGAGAATGAAGGCAACGCTGTTCGAAACCGAACTGGCGCGAAGCGCTTCAATGCGAGCCGTGATGCTTCGTTATGCGCACGCCTTCTTTAACCAGGTCGCGCAGTCCGCCGCATGCAATCACTTTCATTCCCTGGAGCAGCGCTGTTGCCGCTGGCTGCTGATGACGCATGACCGCATGCACTCAGATGAGTTTCTGCTCACGCAGGAATTCCTGGCCATGATGCTGGGGGTGCAGCGGACGGGCGTTACTGCTGCGGCGGGCGCCCTGCAACGCGCTGGCCTCATCCGCTACAAACGCGGCAACGTCACGATCATCGACCGCCGCGGCCTCAAGCGACGCTCGTGCGAGTGCTACGGCGTCTCCAAGAAGGAATTCGATCGTCTGCTCGACGATCAAACCACACGCAAGGTCCGCTCCGCGAGGAGCTGAAGGCGCTGTGCGGTACGGCAAACTTCCAAGTTCCGCGCGCTAGTCTGCGAACGACGCTTTACCCCACCGCGAGCGAATCTCAGCGAGGAAATTTCGCGCATCCCGAGACAACTCGATACCAAGTCCCTTCACTCGATCTTCCTGCGCTAACGGCACCAAATAGGGCCTAAGCGGCGCAAGTCCCCGATCGGTCAGCGTCCCGCCATTGTAAGCAATCTGCACGCGTTCGATCCAGGCGCATAGTTCTTGCCTTCCATCGGAGCTAATGAGCGCGGGGAAATGCGCTTGGTCGATCCCCGAGTATGAAAGCGCAGCGTCCGGCAATATTTGATTTCTGATAATCCAGACCCTGCGCCCATGTATGAAGCCGTAGCTCGGATCTGAGGGAGAATTCCATTGGGCTTCGTCCAGAATTACCCTGATCTCCACGGGCATAAGCCAAAGACCGGAGCCACTTTGCGTTTCCGGAAGGCCTGGGTGGTCTGACAACTTTGCAGTTTGGCTATCTTCGCCCTGAAGCAGCCAGCCCTCCTGTAACGAATTTATGGCTACCACTTCAGCAAGAAGTTCCCGCGCAGTATTTGCTTGGAGAACTTTCGTGCCAGCGTAAAGGAACACGCCGGCCGTTATTACACTGGCTATTACGGCGCCGATCACAAAACCAAGGATGACCCTCCAACCCGTCATTTAATTCCGCCCGTGTCACCGAAATAAATTCGCCTTTGCGTTTAGTAACATAAGTGAGAAATGCACACAATCACGATGCCCAAGTGCAGATGTCCCGAGATACTTTAACGGAGACTTCAGAGAGCCGATCGCCGCTCATTGAACAGCGGCTTCTAAGCTTTCAATCGCCTTCGACGAAGATGACCTGCCTTGGGGGCCTCCTCCCGACAGGACGCTATCGCGGAGAAGTCGCGCGACAAAGGCCTTCAAGGTATTGCCTAAAACGCGACGATTTGTACGCCATCTAAATTATGGAAACGCGCGCGATGATCAGCAAAAAGCTGGTCCTAAAATCTAGGCTTCCGAGCAATTCAGAAAACGACTACATTCGCTGCAAATTGGCAGTCATTTAGGGAATTTCGGCTCGTCCAAGAAAAATGCGCCTGCGAAGAAGCCGTTCCGAGGAAGCCAAGAGGTTCCTTAGCTTGCGTAAACCTCGCGAGACATTTGAAGCCGAAAGACGCGCGTGCATCCGCAGGCCGCAATGATCGGCCGGCTAAGGCCGCGCCAAGGAGGATGGTATGTCCGACAATCGATCGCGAGCAGCGAAGGCGCCTCTGCTTCCTGTTGCGCTGATCCTTTCCGCCGCATTCGTGCTCTCCGCCTGCGTGCAGTCCGAGAGGCCGTTACTCGCCGGATCGAAGCCGCTGCTCGGAACCCAATTCCAGATCGATCTCTATCAAGACTTCACCAAAGGAAAGGCGCGCTCCGTGAAAACGGCGGTCTTCCGCTGGAACGGCACCCACTACGCGCTCGTCAGCGGCGATTCCTCGGGCGTGCAATACTTCGTGGTTCAACCCTTCGACGGCAATTTGCTCATCGAGGCCAATGAAAATAATCATGTGTATCTACTAGGCCGCAAGCTCGCCAAGGGGGCCTATCGCATCGTGCCGATCGACCAGAATGACGTCGATGAAGCGACGCGCGACCGGACATGCGTGACTAGAAATCCGGTAATCTGTACGATTAACACACGTCGGCAGCTGGACACATTTGTCCGCGCAGCGGCCGCCAAGACGGGCGGCGACATCATTGTGTGGGTGATTTCCGCTACTGCGAAGTGAGGTCGCAAAACAACATGTCCACTGCCGCGGCCTTATCCGGCTGGATAAGATCGGGGCCTCTACTTAATAAGCCCGCAGCGCCAGGCGGCAGCGCGCGACCGCCGGGTCCTGGCTGATCATGACGCGGATGTAGGCGACGGCCCGCGCGGCTTCGGCGTGGGTGAGCGTCAGGGGAAGCCCGGCCCGCTCGGCTAGTGCCCTGCACGCTGCGGGCACGGACACGCGATCCTCGGCACGCGAGGGTGAAGCGATCAGCACCAGAGCTATCACCGCGAGTACGACAGGCATTCCGAGATATTTACCCGACAGTCCCCAGATGGCTCAACGGCCGCAAGGTAGTTCTTTCGCGGTGAGGCCGGCAAGTCGGATCGAGAGCGAGTTTGCTGCGATTACGTTAGGCTTATTATTGGGCCGGACGGCGGCTGTAATCTGATAACGTGCCGTTCTTTATAGTTGGGGTTTCTCGCAAGGTCAGGATTATAAATTATGTCGAGCCGTAAGCCGCCGGTACCATCGGCCAGTCGCAGCAACAAAGGTCCGAAGAACGATCGGGAAATGTCGAAAGACAAGAAGTTGGTGAAACATGAACATCATGCCAACGCTACTGAAGAGGGTGACACTGCCAATATCAAGCAGAACACCACGAACAAAGGTTACTTCCGCGGCCGGCGTTTCGGTTGATTGGAAGGGGACTAGCGGAGTATCTACCGAAGTAAAACGTGGAAGAAAATTTGAAAGGCCGGCTCATGCCGGCCTGCTTAGTTTGGTCTAGCGCGCGAGCAGGTCGCCACCACGGTAACCAGCGCGCACCTCGCCATTCTGGATGATCAATAAAACCAAATTTTATTTCCGGTAACGACCGGTCGGGAGGCCTAGCTGAAGTCAAAACCGCCTCCCGATGCGAGAGCGATTATCCCTACCTCCATTGTGCTGCAGCTGCTGCACGACGAGGCCCCCAAGGATCACTTCACCTTGGGCTGGTTGATGGGCGGCCTGAGCAAGCGCTCCTTCGGCATCATCATGCTTCTCCTCGCTATCGTCGCGATGACACCGGGTGTCTCAATCGTGGCCGGCCTGCTGCTCATGATCCCGGCGTTCCAAATGATCGCGGGCAAGCCCGCTCCGGTTTTCCCACGCTGCATTGCCGTCCGTCCGCTGCCGACGCGGCACCTCGCCGCTTTGGTGCAGCGCGCCGTGCCGGTGCTGAGATATCTCGAAAAGGTGATCCATCCGCGCTGGCCCACGCCGTTCGAGGCAACCAAGCGCGTTGTCGGCGCTGTCGTCGTGATACTAAGCGTCACCTTGGTGTTTACGCCGATCCCCCTGAGTAACGTCGTCCCCGCCCTGGTGATCGCTCTGATCTCGCTGGCCTATCTCGAGGAGGACGGGCTTCTGCTGTCGATCGCCTTGTTGGCCGCTGTCATCGTGTTGACGGTCGAGTTGGCGGGGTGGTCTGGGAGACGGTCTGGCGCAAAATGGATCGTCGGCCTGTGGTAGCTCACTGGACGATGATCCGCCGCGGTGGCTGCAAGACTAAATGCTGTCAATTGCAGAAATAAGAGTCTCTGCGGACACCGCTATTGATGGAGATCGTAGGCCATCGCAGTCAGCCGCGGCTAAAACCAATTAATTCCCACCAGCGGCATTACTCGCTGTAGGATCGCCCCCACGCAAATCAGCACCACGAGGATTTTGAGAAGATTTGCCAAACGACGGTCATTAATGAACTTTTCGATGGCCCAAAAACAAATTGCGCCGACGACGCAAATAATCAGAACCCCGATTAAGACTGAAAGCATGGCTACCCCCTTTGCTGGTACGGTACAAACCGTGATGCTTCACTGGATGATGCTTCAGTGGACGTTGGCACCACTCCGCGTTGTAAGTCCGCGGACAGTCACCCCCTAAATAAAATAATCAAAATGACGATCACCAATATCAGGCCGAGGCCCCCGCCATAGTAATGGTACGGAGGACCAAAGTAGAACCCACCCCCCCGAAAAGGAGGACCAGAATAATCAACAATATGATCAGCCACATCGTTTTGCTCCTGTGATCGACGATGATAAACTAACCCTGAGGATCCGCCAAGCGGAGCCGTAGCTAAAAACACGGACTGGTAATCGCCGTGACGCACAGTTTTTGAGCGTGATTAGGCTCGACTTCCGCCTTTAAGTCTTGGTTTTGCGGAAACACCCTTGCAGCATTGACGCCTCATGACTTCGGCTAGAAGGCTGTTGCGCGATCATTTTTTCAGCGATTGTCGGATGTTCGGTCTGAAAGCGTTTCCGATGAAGATTCCGGTCGTCCTGGGCAGTTCTGAACGGCGGCAGAACCTTAAAACGGCCGGTGTGACCGTCCAATAAGCCACCCGAGAGCCAAGGCGATGGCGACAGTCGTATACGGCCTATTTTCGATGTAGTGGCGAATGGTATCTTCGACGGAACCGGGCATCTTGCGCACCGCGTCGATGGAATCCCCAGCGGAGGGTTCCGCCTGGCCATA
>CAWGYY010000011.1:0-157208 GCA_963826945.1 uncultured Alphaproteobacteria bacterium
GTTCAATGCTCAGCCGGTCTTTTCCAAGCGTAATCAGCGCTCCCGCCAAGGTGCGACGCAGCGGAGCACGCGCGGTGCGCAACGCATCATAAAGCAATTCAAGCTTGCCGAGTTCGACCGGCCCCTCGTTGCCGGCATGCGCGATGGCGCGGCCGAGGAGCCGCAACGCGACTTCGGCCGGCAGATCGGCAAAGCGCAGCGTTTCGAACACGATCGGGCCGCGCTCGCGCCACGGGCCGGGCGCCAGCGCCGCGCGGGCGGCGGCAACGGCAAATTCGATCGTTGCTTCCGCACGCCGCATCCGCGATGCCAGGCGCGCGAGGCCCCGCGCATCAAGCCCCTCGCGCGCGAGCTCGGGCAGCAACGCGCGCAGCCGGGTGCGGGTAAAGCGCGGATCAAGGTTACTTGGATCTTCGCTATGCGCGATGCCGGCGGCACGAAGCGTCGCAACCAACCGTGCCTTGGGAACCCGGAGGAGCGGACGCACCAGAAAAATCGCCGCATTACGGCCGGCAGGAATCGTCGCGGCGTGCGCCATGCCGGCAAGCCCGGTCAGACCGCTGCCGCGAGCAAGCCGAAACAGCACAGTCTCCGCCTGATCATCGAGCGTGTGCGCTGTCAGGATATGTTCGTATCCGGTGCGCAGAGCCTCTTTCGCCAACAATTGATAGCGGGCGTTGCGCGCCGCTTCCTGTAAGCCGGTTTTCGGCTTGGTGCCGCGCCAGTGCAACGTGCGATGCGGTACGCCGAGGCGACGCGCCAACCGCTTCACCGCCGCAGCTTCGCGTCGCGATTCCGGCCGCAACCCGTGGTCGATCGTGATCGCGGCGAGTTTCGGCGGTGAATGCTTCAGCCGCTTCTTGAGTCCGTTGGCCCAGCGGGCGGCAAGGACAAGGAGCGCCGTGGAATCGGAACCGCCGGAGACGGCGAGCAGCAGCCCGCGCAGACCTTCAAGACCACTAAACAGCGCGTTCGCTTCCTCGTCGCGAACCGCTTCCTCAGCATCGCCCACGCTTTTGGTCCCGCTCCACGGTCTGCTTGATGTTCTGCGGGGCGCGCGGATATTTGCGCAACACCTCGCCGAGCGAAGCGCAGGCCGCTTCCTTTTCGCCTAATGCCGCAAGCAACTCGCCAAGCCGCAACAGCGCCTCCGGCGCTCTCGCCGTGGTGTCGTACTTCGTCGAGACGGCGAGGAATGATTCGGCGGCGTCGCGGTAGCGCTGTTGCTGAAACAAACTCTCGCCGAGCCAGTACAAGGCTTCCGGCGCCAAACGATCGCTCGGATATTGACGCAGGAACACCCGGAACGCATCAGCAGCCTGCGGGTAATCGCGGCGCAGCACGTAACCGTAAGCGAGGTCGTATTCGTCCCTGGCGGTGTTGCTTGGCGGCAGCGTCGCCTGCATCGCACCGGTTGAGCTGGTATTGGCCGGCGGCGGCGGTGGCAGTTCACCTCGCGGCGTTGCGAGATCAAGCGGCGGACTGATTTGACGCGATCCCGGCGCCTCGCCGACTGGAGGCGGCGGCTCGGTCGCAGCCGTGCTGGCGCCGAGCGGACGCGGCGCACCGGGCGCGTTCGGGTTCAGCGTCGGGTCGAACGCATCGCCGCGGCGGGTCGTCGATTGCGGTGGTGCCGTCTCGATCGGCGCGGGCGGAGCGATCGGCGCTGCGGCAATGACCGGTGGTGCGGCCGCGGCGGGAGGTGGTGAATATTGCGGCCGCGGCGACATGGGTGAGGCGGGCGAAGCGATCGGCGCCTCCGCCACTGCCGGCGGGTTCACAATGCCAGTCGGCGAATAATGCGCCGTCGGCCGCGGCGGCGCGGCTGATGTCGTCGGCGTACCGGCCTGCACTTCGGCCTGCAGGCGCTGCACCTGCTGCTCAAGCTGTTGATTGCGGTACTGCAGTTGCTCGATGTTGCCGGTGAGGTTGCGGATCACGGCCTCGAGGCGATCGATACGCGTCACCAGTTCGGAGGAGGAATCTTGAGCGCTGGCGGCGCGGGCACCAAGCATGCACGCAAAGATGGCCACGGATAGGAGGGCGGAGCGGATCATCGCCGGCAACAATTTCGGTGGACAGGCGGCGGTTAACATAGCGAATCCTGCGTCTAAATTGTGACTAACCGCCCCATGCGAGTCTTCATCGTGACGTCGGGTGCCCGCGTTCGTACATTGTCCGTTCATTAGCTGTTCATTTGATTACGCGGGCTGAACCCGCGGACGCTTACGGCTCGCCCGCCACTCCTCGAAGCGCTGCATTACCACATAAAACGAGGGCACGAACACAACGGCGAGACAGGTCGAGGCGATCATGCCGCTGAAGACCGCGACGCCGATCGATCGGCGCGCTCCGGCGCCCGCGCCGGTCGCAATGACAAGCGGGAAGACACCCAGAATAAAGGCAAAGGAGGTCATGAGAATCGGCCGGAACCTAAGCCGCGCCCCCTCGACCGCCGCCGCAATGATCTCCATGCCCTCGGCTCGTTTTTGGCGCGCATATTCGACGATCAGAATTGCATTCTTGCTGCCGAGCGCGATCAGAAGGATGAGGCCGATCTGCGTGTAGAGATTGTTGGCGACACCGAGAGCGGTCAGCGCGCCGACTGTCCCGATCAGGGCGAGCGGCACGCACAGGATCACGGAGAGCGGCTGGATCCAGCTCTCGTACTGGCCCGCCAGGACGAAATAAACGAGCAAAATCGCGAGGCCAAAGACGAAATAGATCTGCGAACCGACCGCCTTCTCCTGGTAGGACATCGCGGTCCATTCGTAGCCTGTTCCGGTCGGCAGCGCCTGCGCGCCGATCTGGTCCATGATGTCGAGCGCCTGTCCCGAACTGAAGCCGGCGACTGCGCTGCCGACGACCGTCGCCGATGGATAGAGATTGTAGAGACTGATGAGCGGGGGACCCTGGACCTCCTTGATATCGACCACCGTGCCGATCGGCGTCATGGTTCCGTTGCCCGCTCTGACCTTGAGGTTCTCAATTCCGTCAACGCTCGCGCGGTAGTCGGGCAGCGCCTGCGTGTAGACTTGGAACACGTGTCCGAACTTGTTGAACTGGGCCGCGTAGGTCGATCCGACGTAGCCCGCCAGGGCGGAAAAGACGTTGCCGACCGTGATGCCGAGCGTCTCGGCCTTGATGCGGTCGACGGTGACGTTGAGCTGGGGGGCGCCGGCCCGGAAGGTCGTGCTCACCCGTTGCAGAGCCGATTGAGCGCTGCCGTCCCTGATCACGGCGTCGGTCAGACTCTGCAACAGCGCGTAGTCGAAATCGCCGTTCTTGATCTCGACTTGCATGCTGAAGCCGCTGACGTTGCCGATGCCCTGGATCGGGGGCGGCGAGGAGCGCGAACGCGATCGCCTGCGTCACGCCTTGCAGGGAGCGACTCAGATTCTGATAGATCGAGCGCAGATCCTGTCCCTTCTGCTTGGCGCGCGCGTCCCAGTCATTGAGGACCACGAAGGCGACGCCTGCATTGGCGAGATGTGCCATGTTGTCGAGTATGGAAAGGCCGCCGACGGTGACCGCATGGTCGACGCCGGGGACAGTCTTCGCGATCTTTGAGATCTGTTGCATGATCGCGTCGGTGCGCTCCTTCGAAGCGCCGTCGGGCAGTTGTGCGCTGACGATCAGATAGCCTTGGTCCTCATCCGGCAAGAACCCGGTCGGCACGCGCACCAGCCCCCAGACCGCGACTGCCGACCAAAAGGAGCGCAAGGACCATCATGGCGCCGCTGCGGCGTGTCATTGCGCCGATGAGCCCGACATAGGCCCGCTCGGTGGCGCCGAAGACAGCGTTAAAGCCGCGAGAGAACAGATTGCGCCGCGCACCCGGGGTCGGCGGCCGCAGCCACAGCGCGCTTTGCGTCGGCTTCAAGGTCACGGCGTTGATCGCGCTGATGAACGCGGTGGCGGCAATGACGAGCGCGAACTGCCGGTAGAGCTGCCCGGTCAGCCCCGGCAGGAAGGCGGCCGGAATGAACACCGACATCAGCACCAGCGTGATGCCGATGACCGGACCCATCAGCTCGTCCATCGCCCTGCCCGCCGCCTCGCGGCCGGGGACGCCCTGCTCGACATAGCGCGAAACGCCCTCGACGATGACGATCGCGTCGTCGACGACAATGCCGATCGCGAGCACGATGGCGAACAGCGTCGAGAGATTGACGGAGAACCCAAGCGCCGCCATCGCGGCGAAGGCGCCGATGATCGTCACCGGAACGGTCGTCGCCGGGACCAGCATCGCCCGCCAATCCTGCAGGAAGACGAGAATGACGACCAGCACCAGAACCCCGGCCTCGAGCAACGTCAGATAGACCTCGTTGATCGCGGCTTTCACGAATTTCGTGGTGTCGAAGGGCGTCACATAGGTGAGGCCTGCCGGGAAGCTCTTGGCGAGCTCCTCCATCTTGGCGTGGACTTCGTTGGCGACCGCAATCGCGTTGGCGTCCGGCAGAAGGGAGATTTGGATCCCGGCTGCCGGTCGGCCGTCGAGATTAAACGACGTGCTGTAGGTCTGGGCGCCGAGCTCGACATGGCCGATGTCGCGGATTCTGGTGATTTGTCCGCCATTTGCGGCATCGACTTTAACGACGATGTTCTCGAATTCGGCGGCATCGTCCAAGCGGCCTTTGAGGTCGAGCGTATATTGGAAATCCTGGCCCTGCGGCGCCGGCGGCGCGCCGACCTGGCCGGCGGCGACTTCCTGGCTCTGCTGCTGGATGGCGTTGATGACGTCCTGTGGCGTTAGGGCCCGTGCCTGAAGCAGGTCCGGGTTCATCCAGACGCGCATGGCGTATTGTCCGGCGCCGAGGATCGTCACGTCGCCGACGCCCTTGAGGCGAGCCAGTTCGTTCTGCACGTTGATGACGGCATAGTTCGACAGGAACAGCCTGTCGAAGCGGCTGTCCGGCGAAACCAGCGTGACGATTTCGAGAATCGAAGTCGACTTCTTCGCCGTCGTCACGCCCTGGGCCTGGACTTGCTGCGGCAGCGAAGCAAGGGCGGCGGCCACCTGGTTCTGGACCAAGATCTGCGCCTTGTCGGGGTCGGTGCCGATCGCGAAGGTGACGACCAAGGTATAGCTGCCGTCGTCCGCACTGGTCGACTGCATGTAGAGCATGTTCTCGACGCCGTTGACGCTCTGCTCGATCGGCAGGGCGACAGTGTCAACCAGGGTCTTGGCGCTCGCGCCCGGGTACAGCGTCTTCACCTGTATGGTCGGCGGGACGACGTTGGGGTATTGCGAAGTCGGCAATTGAATGAGCGAAACCAGACCGATCAGGACGAAGACAAACGCCAGCACGTTGGCGAGCACCGGCCGATCAATAAAAAAGCGCGAGATCATGCCGGTGCCCCGCGATGTTTCATTTCGGCGTCCCGCCGGAGTCGTCGCCTTGGCAGCGTCTGTGGCCGCGTCCGATGGATCGGTCGCGACCGACGTCAGCTCGGATCGTTGCGGCTCGACCTTGGCGCCGGGAAAGGCGCGTTGAACGCCTTCGGTCACGACCCAGTCACCGGGATCGAGTCCGGATTCGATGATTCGGAGCTGACCCTGCCTTGGTCCGGTTTTGACGATTTTGCGCTGAACGACATTGTCCGATCCGACCACAAGCACGTAGCTGCCTTCCTGGCTCGTCCCGATCGCATCGTCTCGCGTCAGCAGCGCCTTGTCCTGACGAGCGATTGGGATCCGAACTCGCACGAACAGCCCTGGCAGCAGCGCGTGATCCTTGTTGTCAAACAGGGCGCGCCCCGTCAGCGTGCCGGTCGAGGTGTCGAGCTGCGGCGAGATGTAGTCCATGTGTCCCTTATGCGGATAGCCCTCCTCATCCTGCAGCCCGATCTCGACCGGGATGTCCGATAGGTTAGTCGTGCGCAAGCTCTGGCCGCGATTGGCAAGGTTTCGCCGGAGCCCCAAAATTTGCGGCTCGCTCGCGGTGAAATAGGCGTAGAGCGGGTCGGGCTGGACGATGGTTGCGAGCGTGGTCGGTCCGGACATGCCGACGAGCGCGCCGAGATCGACTTGATGATTGGTGACGACGCCGTCGAAGGGGGCGAGGACCCTGGTATAGCCAAGGTTGATATTCGCGGTTTCGACGTTGGCCTGATCAAGCAGAACGGTGCCTTTGTCCTGCTGCACGATGTAGACTTGGTCTTCCGCTTGTTGCGCTGCAATTGATTTCTGCTGTTCCAACGTTTGGTAGCGGGTCAAATTCATTTGCGCTTCTTCGAGCACCGCCTGGTCGTGCGCCAATTGCCCTTTGGCTTGATCGAGCTGCGCCTGATAGATGTCGCGCTCGATGCCGAAGAGCTGCGTTCCCTTCGTGACCGTGGCGCCATCCTTATAATCGATCAATTCCAGATAGCCCTGGACGCGCGCGACCAGAGTGACGGACCTGAACGGCGCGGTGTTGCCGGTCAGGTTGAGGTACAAAGTCACCGGCTTCTGCACCGGCTGCGCGACGACGACTTTCGGAGGCGGCGGAGCAACGTAGCGATTATCTTGACCACACGAGGCGGCTGCCGCGGTGACGATGACCATGACTGCCGCGCGAGCAAGAGCGCCGAAACTCACAATCGAAACTCCCGCCAAACGGGCCGCAATCTGAACATGGACCGCCGATGCTTCATGCCATGGATGCCTCGTGCCACGGACGCTTCATGCCATGATTCATGCCGAAGCGCGATCTTAGCGGTCCTTTGATGACAGCTCGCCTGGATATTTAACGATTATCCGATGCCGGTGCCGGTGACGACGCCCATGCCGAACGAGATCGCAAGAGTGACGCGATGATCCGCTTTCAGGGCGATCGAGGTTAGTAGAATTTGAGGGGGCGACGCGTCGCGGTTAGCGCAGGATCGGCGGCAAAATGGCGCCGACCTGTTTCAAACTTTGCAGTATTGCGAGCGGCGTCTGCTACGAGCTCTGATTATTAAGCACCGTGACCGCGCGGCGGTTCTGCGACCAGCAGGAAATGTCGTTACACACCGCGACCGGCCGCTCCTTGCCGTAAGAGATGGTGCGCATGCGCTGTGCCGACACACCGCGCGAAATAAGATATTCGCGCACGGTCTGCGCGCGGCGGGCGCCAAGCGCGATGTTGTATTCGCGGGTGCCGCGCTCGTCGGCATGGCCTTCAATGAGGAAGGCATAGCGGCTGTACTGGTTGAGCCACAGCGCCTGCTTGTCGAGCGTCGCCCGCGCCTGCTCGGAAAGTTCCGTTAAATCGGTATCGAAGAACACGCGATCGCCGACATTGACGATGAAATCCTGCTGGCTGCCGGGCGCCGCCGCGCCGGCCATCGCCGCCGGTGGCTGCTGCTTGGCGCAGCCCGCGATCGCAATCGCGGCGAACACGAGAAGCGCGAATTTGGCGCCGCGGAAAATACTGACCAGGTTCATAGCGGTGCCTCCATTGTTCCGTCGTGACCGGACATGGCTGGTGTCTGGAGCGATCTAGCCGCGCCTTCGTTAAGCGAACGTTCCGTCAACCTTGATGGAGCCTTGCAAAGAAGGCTGCAGCCCGCACGTCACCCGGAAAGCCTTTGCAATGGTTAATAGGTCGTAAATGCGGCGACGATGTGGGCTTGATGGCGGTCTCGCGACCGCCCCATGACCACTGACGACCGGCTTACGAGAGGAGCGGTGACCAGGCCGGATCCGAGGCGAAGCTCGGCGTGGGTATGCGCTGTTCGTTACGTCCGCCGGTGTCGATCGTGAACAGCGATGGTCCGGCGTTGCCGCCCGGATCGCGGAAGAACATGATCACGCGGCCGTTTGGCGCGAAGGTGGGCCCCTCATTGTGGAAGCCTTCGGTGAGGATGCGCTCGCCGGTTCCATCCGGCTTCATCACCCCGATCGCGAACTTACCCTCAGCCTGACGTGTAAACGCGATGTAGTCGCCGCGCGGCGACCATACCGGAGTGGAATAAGTGCCCTCGCCAAAAGTGATGCGCTGCGCTTGCCCGCCGGTTGCGGCCATGACGTAGATTTGCGGGTGACCGCCGCGGTCCGATTCGAAGCAAATGTTTGCGCCGTCGGGCGAATAGGATGGCGCGGTATCGATCGCCGGCGTGTCGGTCAGCCGCGTCGTGGCCTTGGAGCGCAGGTCCATGACAAAAATGTTGGCGTTGCCGCCCTCCTGCAGGCTCATGATCACGCGCTGTCCGTCGGGCGAGAACCGCGGCGCAAAGCTCATGCCGGGAAAGTTGCCGACGATCTCGCGCTGACCGGTCTCGATATTGAGCAGATAGACGCGCGGGTCGCCCTCGCCGTACGCCATGTAGGTGATCTCCTGCGTCGACGGCGAAAAGCGCGGCGTGAGCACAAGTTCGTCGCCCCGGGTGAGATAGCGCACATTGGCGCCGTCCTGATCCATGATGGCGAGCCGCTTGATGCGCCGCTCCGTCGGGCCGGTTTCGTCGACGAACACTACCCGGCTGTCGAAATAGCCTTTCTCGCCGGTCAGCCGCTCGTAAATGGCATCCGAAATGATGTGAGCGATGCGGCGCCAATTGTCCGGCGTGGTGAAGTATTGCTGGCCGGCGAGCTGCTGACCGGCGAGCACGTCCCAGAGGCGGAATTCGGCCTTCAGCCGTCCGTCGGTCTGGCGCGTAACGCGTCCAGTCGCCAGCGCCTGTGCGTTGATGGTGCGCCAATCGGCAAACTGCGGCACGGCGTCGACATTGGCGATCTTCTCGAGGAAGGCCGCCGGATCGATCGGCGCAAACAGACCGCTGCGCTTGAGGTTGCCGGTAATGATCTGCGACACGCCGACGGCGGTTTCGTTGTCGCTTGGCGCGCCGCCGAGAAAATCCGCGATCGCGATCGGCATCGGCTGGGCGTTGCCCTGGGTGATGTCGAGGCGAATCTGCGCGGGGGCGATACGCGCCGACAGCAGCAAAGCTCCGGCGCTGGCGCCAAGCGGAGCGCACGGCGGCGCGTCAAAGAAAACGTTGGCATGGAAATCGAAAGTGAAGGCAGCATCATGACCGGGAAGTCGCTTCATTGACCGAGCAGTTCGTGCGGATTGAATTTCATGGAAATGTCTTTCCAGAGATCGTAATGCTCCGGCTTGAGCATGGTGAACGGCTGGCACGACAGCAGCGCGCGCTTGCCGCTTTCGGCCAGCGCCGGTCCCAATGACGACGCCGAATCCTCGACCACGACCGGTTCGCCGGCGAGCGAGGCGTCCGGCTTGAACTGAACCCGAAGCACGACATAGAAGTCGGAGTTCATGTCGATGCCCGGCGGCGGATTCCAGCACTCACTCAGCCGCCGGCGCAGCCCGTCGAGCTCTGAAACCGACAATTGCGCCGCATGTGCGGTGGGCGCTCCGAGCGAAGCCGCATTGCTTAAAGTCTCCGCGCTCGCGAGCTGCCGCTGCGGGTCGCGCTTGTCGAGCAGCGCCGCGACCTGATTGGCATCGAATTTAGGCGCCGGGCGCGGCTTCTTCGCCTCTGCCTTTTTCGGTTCCGCTGCGATCTGATCGGGCTTGAACTCGGGCGGCTTCTTCGGCGGCTTTTTCGCTTCTTCCTTTTTCAAGGCCTCGGCGATCTGATCGGTCTTTGGTTTGGCGTCTTTCGGCTTTCGGCTCCGCCTTTTCAATCTTCTCGGCGGCTTTGGTCTCGGTTTTGGCTTCCGGCTTGGGCGCCGGCGCAGCGTCGGTCTTGACCTCCGGCTTGTCCACCACTTTGGGCGCAAGCTCCTTGACCGGCTTCGGCTCGCCGACCTTGTCGGCCAGCGGCTTTGCATCGTGGATGGGCTTCGGCGCGTTCTTCACGCCGTTGGTGAGCTGGGTGAAATCGGTTGAGGAAATGAATTCGACCGGCAGCGGCTCGGTCGGCGGCGCGTCGTTCGGCCGCGCGGCGAAAGCGACCAGTCCCCAGCCCAACACCACGACATGGGCGATGCCCGATATAATCAGACTACGCTTCATCCTCCGCCCTGCTCGACTTCGGTAACCAGCGCCACGCGATGATAGCCCGGCCGCGGACAGGCGGCCCATCACCCGCATCATGGTACCGTAATCAACTTTCTTGTCGCCCCGCACGTAGATGCGCTCGTCGAGCCCGCCGCGCGCGTCGGTGACCGCTTTCAGCTTCTGCACCAGATCTTCGACCTTGATCTCGTTGTTCTGGAGAAAAACCTGGCCCTGATTGTTCACCGAGATGGTCAGCGGCTCACGGTCCTGGTCGAGCGACTTGGCCTGGCTCTGCGGCAGGTCGAGCGGGACGCCGACCGTGAGCAGCGGCGCCGACACCATGAAAACGATCAGCAGCACCAGCATCACGTCAACGAACGGCGTGACGTTGATCTCGCTCATGACGCCGCGCCGGCGGCGCCTGTGCCGGCCCCCCGACGCCGCGCTGATGACGTTGCGCCGCCATAGTCCGCCCTTAACCGCGCTCGTCGATCTGCCGCGACAGGATCGCCGAAAACTCGTCGGCAAACCCTTCCAGGCGCTGCGCCTGCCGGTTCACCTCGGTGATGAACTTATTATAGAAAATTGTCGCCGGAATGGCGGCAATAAGTCCAATTGCGGTCGCAAACAATGCCTCGGCGATGCCGGGGGCGACCACCGCCAGCGAGGTGTTCTTCGACGCTGCGATCGACTGGAAGCTCGTCATGATGCCCCAAATGGTGCCGAACAGGCCGATGAAGGGGCCCGCCGAGCCGACGGTCGCCAGTACCAGAGCCAGCGCTCCATCCGCTCGACCTCGCGGGCGATGGCGACATCCATCACTTTCTCGATGCGCATCTGCAGGCCGGCAAGCGACCGGACGTGACTTTCGAAGCTCTTTTTCCATTCCCGCATCGCGGCGACGAACAGCGCGCCGGTCGAATGGCCGGGTTCGGCTGCGAGCGAGGCGTAAAGCTCCTCGAGCGATTGGCCCGACCAAAACGCCTGCTCGAAGCGGTCTGCCGCTCTGCGAAAGCGCGAAAACAGGAACGTCTTGTCGATGGCGATCGCCCAGACCCAGACCGAGCAGACGATCAGGCCGCACATCACCGTTTTGACCAGCCAATGGGACTGCCAAAATAGGTGGAACAGCGACAGATCGGAGGAGGTCAACGGCAGGGCCGACGCGGAGATGTCGGCAGGGTTCATGGGCGCGTCCTTTCGGCGATCCGACGGGGCGATAGACCGAGCGGCGCGCCGGCGCCGGGACCAAAGGCACAGTCAGCCGCATCATGCGCGCCGACCAAGACCTGAAATATTTCGCAAGGACCCAAGCCGGACCCGCCACCGGCAGGACCGAAATCATCGCGAAACTTGTCCAAACTAGGGCGCAACACCGGTCGTCCGGGCCTAACGAAGCCCGGTTGTGCTTAACGCGCGGTTAATGCCGGCCGGCGCGCAAGCACGCGGCATAAAAGCAGAGGGCCGTCCATTCGGGAAAACGGACGGCCCTGACAACAACAGGCGCGGCTGATGCGAGATAATTGTTACGCCTGCGGTTGCGGCTGTTGACCTCGGTCGGGCGCGGGGCGGTCGCGGCGCTCGTTCATGAACTGGTCGAACTCGGCGCGGTCCTTGGCAAAGCGCAGCCGCTCCAGGAATTCCTTGAACTCGCGCTGCTCCTCTTCGAGCCGCTGCAGCGTCTCGGTGCGATAGTCATCGAACGCGCGGTTGCCGCTCGACGGCGGAGTGCCCCACCAATTGCCGCCGGCGCTGCGCGCGCCGTCCATTTTGCTGCGCATGCGATCCATCTTCTCCTGCATGCGCTCCATCTTCGATTGCCAGCGGCCCATGTGGTTCTCCCATCGGCCACCGTTTTGACGATGCCAGCATCCCATTCTTCCGCTCCCAAGAGAAAAGGCGAGCACTGCGAGGCCGACTGGCCACCAGGCGATAAAGCCGAGGACCGCCAGCGCGATCCAGGCCGGTTTTCCAAGTTCATCGAGCTTGTCGACGAGGACCATGATGGTACCTCCTAGGTGTGAATGTAAATAACATTTACATCCGAGCTTTCGGGCTGTCAAGAGGCTCGCGGTTTCGTGAAGATGCCGCCGTGGGCTCTCGCCGGACGCGCGGTTTTGGCTGTCCGACAACCAAGACCGCGCAAATAAACCAGCACTTCGGCCTCCAGAAGTTCTTCCGGCGACATCGGCAAAGTGCGCTTCGCCGCATCGCCGCGGCCGAACAACGACGCGATGCCGTGCGCCATCGCCCAGATATGCAGTGCGACCATCAGCGCCGGAGGCCGGCCGCTCCCGGCATATGGCCGCACAGCTTTTCCGCTGCGCCGCGCAGCACAGCGAACGCCCGATCGCCTGCTTCACGCAGTTCGGGGTTGGTGGCGAGCGGAATTCCGGCCTCGAACATGGCCGAATAATAAGCCGGCTCGGTGCGGGCGAACTCGAGATACGCCCTGCCGAACCGGTCGAGCGCCGTGAACGCGTCGGGCCGGCCTTCGTCCCAGGCCCGCGCCAAAACCGCCTCGAATTGATTGAAGCCGCGCAGCGCCACACTCGCCAAAAGCTCGTCGCGGTCGCGAAAATGACGATAGGGCGCCGCCGGGCTGACTCCGGCCCAGCGCGCCGCTTCGGCAAAGGTGAAGCCGGCCGGCCCCTTTTGCGCGATCAGTTCAAGCGCGGCGCGAAGCAGCGCCTCTTTCAGATTGCCGTGGTGATAGCCGCGCGGGCCTTCCTTGTCTTCCTTCGACCAGCTCATGTTAATAGCCTTTACATGAGTCTGGCCGCTGCCGTCGACCTTGCGACAGCCGCGCGGTCGAGCGGAGCCACGTGGGTTCAACGAGCCTGCGAGCGGCCTCGATTGGGCCGCCTGGGCTGTCAAGTGGCAATTGAGATCGAAAGAAAAAGCCAATTGATAGCGCATTGGACGATAGTGCCGCAAAAACCAGTTGCAGCCCGCTGCGATGAGAGTGAGCATGCGCATTTTGGTGCTGACGCGGTCAAGCGAAGCCGCGGTTTGTGGGTCCGACGCGTCACGCGGATGACAACGGCATGATCGAGAAAAAGGAAATAAGAGATTTTGTCCGAGAATGCCTGTCGAACGAACATCACGCGCCAGGTTGCGGATCGCCGAGCCGAAACTCGGCAACCTCGCCATAGGTCAGGGCGAGCCGGCGGATGGTCGCGCGATATCAAACTTTGCAAAAAGATTGAAGAAAATCGCGAAAGCACTTCGGCGAAAATGTCGAAAAAGCTGGTGCAGATCTCTCGAGGCTCGCGCCTTCAGCGAAAGCGCGACCATGTCGTCGATGGCGCGAAAAAAGAGAAAAACTTTATTTGGCCGACTCGGCGGTCTCGACGCGCCGCCGAAGATAGCGCTTGGATGCGAAGCCGCCGCCGACGCCGCCATCAAGGAAAAGCAAAAACAGAAAACGTGAACGCACGACCCGACGCGGTTCCAAACAATGCTGCACGATCGCCGTTCAACAGGAGCCCAGCCGTGTCACTCATGGTCGAACCAGATAGTCCGCCTCCATATTGCAGCTGACCGAGGATGTGCTTTCAGGATGCAGCGTCGTCCTGATCGGCCTTCATGGCGGCGCGCAGCGGCTTCGGAATCGGGCGGGCGCGACCGCCGCTGATAAAAGCCACACGCACCTGCGCTTCGGCCAGAAGCTCGTCGCCGCGCATGACGCGCTGGCGCAGGGTGATGGAGGCGCCCTTGACTTCCTCCGGCTCGGTGACGACGTCGAGCACGTCGTCCATGCGTGCCGGCCGCAGGAAGTCGAGATTCATCGAGCGCACGACGAAGGCAAATCCCGGCGCTTCTTTCTCGGCCGCTTCAAACAGCGCGCGGTGATCGGCGCCGATCAGCCGCAGATAATTGGTGCGCCCGCGCTCCATGTAGCGCAGATAATTGGCGTGATAGACGATGCCGGTGAAGTCGGTGTCCTCGTAATAGACCCGCACGATAAGGAAGTGGCGGCCGTCGCGGATTTCGCCGTCAAGCGGGATGCGGGTCATCGGTTCATCTCCACGGCACCCGCGCCGTCATCGCGTGCTCCCAATTTTGGCCGTCGAAGGATGCACCTACAGCGCTGCGATATCGACGCCGTCGAGGCAGCGAACGTTGACGTCGATTTTATCCGGATCCGAGCGCGGCACATAGAACGGATGAATGCCGCAGGTGGCGCAGAAGGTGTGCCGCGCCGTGCCGGTGTTGAACCGGTAGGTGGTCAGCGCATCGGCGCCGCTCAAAAGCTCGAACTGCTCCGGCGCGACGATCAGATGCAAGAAGCCTTTCTTGGCGCAGATCGAACAATTGCAGTCGGTGATGCGCGAAAGATCCGCGGTGACGCGAAACCGCACCCGGCCGCAATGACAACCGCCTGACATCGTTTCTGGCATTGCCCCGCTCCAGGCGCCCTGCGCCGCCTTCCTCGAAACCCGTCCCGCGGCAAGCCCCAGCACGCCGGCCGGGCTTCGGCAAATTATTTTTCCCGCTAGGAACGGATCGTAGAGGTCGTGCAGATTTTTGATGCTTCATGGACACATTGTCTAAATCGATCGCGATAATTGCTGGCGGTTTGCGCCCGCAAAGAAACACTAGCGCTACCAATCGTGACTTACCGTTCCTCTCGAGGGGCAGTCGGACAGTTCTCGCTTGGCATTAAGTAGGCCATCTGCCGAGGACTGACCTCAAAAAGGACATGCCATGTCGTATCGAGCCATTACTTCTATCGCCGCTGCTGCTCTTTGTATCGCATGCGTTTCGACTGATGCTTCGGCGTACCGTGCTGGCGGCGCCCGCGTTGGCGGTGTCCACGCCGGTGCGGTCCGCGCAGGCGGCGTCCGTGTCGGTGGAGTTTATCGCGGCGGGGTTTATCGCGGCGGTGTATTATCGTGGCGGCGTTATCCGGTGTAGCTTATCGCGGCGGCGCTTATCGTGGCGCCTGGGTGCGCCCGGGTGTGGGCATTGGTCTCGGTGCCGCCGCGGCCGGCGTTGCCATTGGTGCGGCCGCGGCAAATCCGTACAACAACCTCTACAACTATAACACGGCTATTACAACAACGGCTATTACAACAGCGACTATTACAACGCTATCGGTGTCCGGTGCGGGTACGCGCCGTATCCGCCTTGCTATTAGGCGACCGCAAATACGACTAACGGGTAACGCGCGCGACGCGTGGTGTGACTTTCGGCTGAGCGGATGCTGGCCGTCGCGACGGGCCGAGCGCTTTTGGTTTGCAGGTTTACCCTGCTCGGGCGAGGGGCGGCGAGGGCCGCGGAATGTCCATCTTCCATTCCTTTGCCGCTTCAATCCAGGAGGCTATAGCCTCCTGGACATTCTTCAGGGCTTCCTCCGGCGTCTCACCGTCCGACATACATCCGGGGAGTTCCGGTACGGTCGCCAAATAGCCGCCGCCGTCGCTTTCAGCCAATCGCTCGATGCGCACGGCATATTCGAGTTTCATCGCTTGTCTCCGTAACTCTCTATATATCGCACCAGCTTGCGAATGTAGACCGGTTTGATCGGCCTTCGCGCGGGGATAGTCAAAAGTTCCCGTGCAGCAGGATGCTTCGCTTGTGCATGCGATCCCTTACCAAATCGAAACAATAATCCGTGCTCAAGACAAAGCTTCTCAACGTCACGTATCTGCTAATCGCCAGCAGGATTGGCACGCATTCGATCTAACAGATCGGAGGCCATCAGGCCTCTTCCGAACCAAACAACCCGAACTGTGCGGGATCGCGCGCCGGCTCGGCGAGCCCCAGATGGCGGAACGCGTGGCCGGTGATCAGCCGGCCACGCGGTGTTCGTTGCAGGAATCCGCACTGGATCAGATAAGGCTCGATGATGTCTTCGATGGCGTCGCGCGGTTCCGATAGCGCCGCGGCAAGCGTCTCGACGCCGACCGGGCCGCCGCCGTAGTTCATCGCGATTGTCGTCAGATAACGCCGGTCCATGGCATCGAGGCCGGCGGCATCGACCTCGAGCGCGGCGAGCGCCTTGTCGGCGACGGCACGATCGATCGCGGGCGCGCCGTCGACGGCGGCGAAATCGCGCACCCGGCGCAGGAGCCGCCCGGCGATGCGCGGGGTGCCCCGCGCGCGGCGGGCGATTTCGTTGGCGCCGTCAGGGGTCACGCTGATGCCGAGCACGCGCGCGCCGCGATTGACGATCTGTTCGAGCTCCGCCTCGGAATAAAAATTGAGCCGCACCGGAATTCCGAAACGGTCGCGCAGCGGGTTGGTGAGAAGCCCGGCGCGGGTGGTCGCACCAATCAGCGTGAACTTGGCGAGATCGATTTTTACTGAACGCGCCGCCGGCCCGCTGCCAATGATGAGATCGAGCTGGAAGTCTTCCATCGCCGGATACAGCACTTCCTCAACCGCGGGGTTGAGCCGGTGCATCTCATCGATGAACAGCACGTCACGCTCTTCGAGGTTGGTGAGCAGCGCGGCGAGATCGCCAGCCTTGGCAATCACCGGCCCTGAGGTAGCGCGGAAATTCACGCCGAGCTCGCGGGCCACAATCTGCGCCAGCGTGGTTTTGCCAAGCCCGGGCGGGCCGACAAACAACACATGATCGAGCGCCTCGCGCCGCGCGCGGGCCGCCTCGATGAACACGCTCAGATTCTTTCGCGCCTGTTCCTGACCGATGAACTCCGAGAGGCGCTGCGGCCGCAACGTCGCCTCCGCCGCATCTTCATCGCGGCGCTCGGGCGTGACGAGCTTGCGTCCGGGGCTGGTGCTCACCCCTCCGACCCCCGGCTGTACTTGTTCGGCAACAGTTCGCCGATTTGCACGACCGACGGCGACTTGCCGTTCGGCACAATCACGCGCGCTTTCGGATCATAGTCGAAAATGAGTTCGCGGCAGGCGCCGCACGGCGACACCACCGCGATGGTCTGATCCTTCTCCGTCGGCGGCGGATGGCGCACCGCGACAATGGTGTCGATGCCGGCGTCGCCGACATCCACCACGGCGCGGCCCAGCGCCACCGCTTCGGCACAGACCGCCATGCGGCCGAGATAAGCGTCGAGATTGACGCCGGTGAAAATCTTGCCCGAACGGGTTCGCAGCGCCGCGCCGACCTCCTGCCAGTCGTCGCGATAACGTTGTTTGATCGCCGCGGTCGCGGCCGCAATCAGTTCGCGATCTGATTGGGTGAGTTTGGCTTTTAGTTCTGCTCGGCGTTTCACTTCGCCAGCTCCTTCAGTCCGAGCCGGATCAGCGTCCGCACCTCGGCGCCGTCGCCGGCGTTGCGCGCCGCAGCCGCGATGGCGGCCGCGGCCTGCGGCTGCGCATAGCCGAGATTGACCAGCGCCGATACAGCGTCGGAAATCGGTTGCGGCGCGCGCTTCTCGTCGAGCGCGCCGGAAAGCCGAACCAAAGCCGGATCGACGTCAGTGTACGCCGGCGCCTTGTCTTTCAGCTCGGTGACAATGCGCTCGGCGACCTTCGGCCCGACGCCGGGCGTGCGCGCCACCATCGCCTTGTCGCGCATCGCGATGGCGGACGCGAGCTCGGAAGGTTTGAGCGTGCCAAGCACCGCGAGCGCGACCTTGGTGCCGACTCCCTGCACGGTCTGCAGCAGCCGGAACCATTCGCGCTCGGCGTCGGTCATGAAACCAAACAAACGAATCTGGTCCTCGCGCACATGGGTTTCGATCGCCAGCGTCGCCGGTTCGCCGACGCGAGGCAATTCCTGCAAGGTCCGCGCCGAGCAATGCACCAGATAGCCGACACCGTTGACGTCGAGGATGACGGAATCCTCGCCGTAGGAGTCGATCACGCCTTTAAGCTTGCCGATCATCTGTTTTATCGAAAGCGAAGCGCTGTCGTTGCGCCCTCTCCCCTTGCGGGAGAGGGCTGCTCGGCAGCTCAACAACAAAGGCCCGGTGAGGGGGCGCGCCGCAGCCCCTCACCCAATTGTGCATGCCGAAAGGTCCGCGCTGCCCTCTCCCGCGGCGGGAGAGGGCAAACATCCGGCGCCGATCTCGCCAGCACGGCCGTTCTTTGGACCGTGTCGGACTGACGGTTTTGAAAATCTGCATCATCGCACCGCGATCTTCAGCGCCGCGTGAAGGATGACGCTCTGCCGATGATGCGCATGCGTCACGGCGATGGCGAGCGCATCGGCGGCGTCATCGGAGGACGGGTCGGCCTTGGGCAGCAGCACACCGATCATCATGCGAACTTGCGCCTTATCCCCATGGCCGGCGCCGACAATGCTTTTCTTCACCAGATTCGGGGCGTATTCGGCAACCGGCACGCCGGCCTTCGCCGGCACCACCATGGCAATCCCGCGCGCCTGGCCGAGCTTCAGCGTCGCCTTGGCGTCGCGATTAACGAAAGTCGCCTCGACCGCCGCTTCGTCAGGACGAAACTCGTCAAGGATGCGCATCAGGCCGTCGTAGATGGCAAGAAGCCGCGCCGCCAGCGTGTCGCGATCGTTCGTCGTCACCGAACCGCAGCCGATAAACCCGAGCCGGTTGCCGGCAATCTCCACCATGCCCCAACCGGTGCGGCGGAGCCCCGGATCGATGCCGAGAATGCGAATCGGGCGGGTCATGCCGCTTCATTCATAGCATGAAGCAACAAGCCGGTTGCCGGCTACGCGCTCATCCGGTTTACCAGCGCGTCGGAGACCTCGAAATTGGCATAGACGTTCTGGACGTCGTCGTGCTCGTTGAGGCTGTCGATGAGCTTCAGGACCTTTTCGCCCTGCTCGTCGTCGACCGATACCGTGTTCTGGGGCCGCCATACCAGCGAGGCTTTGCGCGGCTCGCCGAACTTTGTCTCCAGCGCCTTGGCGACCGAGCCGAAGCGATCGGGCGCGGCATAAATCTCATGACCGTCTTCGCTCGACACGACATCGTCGGCGCCGGCTTCGAGCGCCGCTTCGAACATCGCGTCCGCGCTCGCCGCTTTGGCGTCGTATTCGATGACGCCGACATGGTCGAACATGAACGAGACTGCGCCGGTCTCGGCGAGGTTGCCGCCGCTCTTGGTGAAGGTCGCACGCACTTCACCGGCCGTGCGATTGCGATTATCGGTCAGCACTTCGACGATCACGGCGACGCCACCCGGTCCGTAGCCCTCGTAGCGAATTTCCTCGTAGTTCTCAGCGTCGCCGCCCGTGGCCTTCTTGATGGCGCGATCGATATTGTCCTTCGGCATGTTTTCCGCGCGGGCGGCAATGATCGCCGCGCGCAGCCGCGGATTCATCGCCGGATCGGGCAAGCCGATCTTGGCGGAAACGGTGATTTCGCGGGCGAGCTTGCCGAACAGCTTGGATTTAGCCGCGTCCTGCCGCCCCTTGCGGTGCATGATGTTTTTGAACTGGGAATGACCGGCCATCGCTTCGTCTCTCTCGTTTTCTCCGTCGTTGCGAGCGCAGCGACGCCCTAATAGTGCGGCTCAATCAGGAAATAAAGATGGGGCGGAACCGCGCTCAGGACCAGAATGCCGGCATCGCCTGTTCGAGGCCGCCGCCGAGGCGCACCGGCCCGACCCGCACGGCGAGTCCGGTCTTCGGGTCGGTCTCGACCGCGATGCCGCATAGCGTCGCCGGTCCTGTCGCCGCCTCGAAACGCGACGAAGAAATCTTGCGGGTAAAGCGCTGCAGCGGCTCTTCCTTGGTCATGCCGATCACCGAATCGTAGTCGCCGGTCATGCCGACGTCGCTCATGAAGGCGGTGCCGGCCGGCAGAATGCGCGC
The DNA here is from genome assembly GCA_963826945.1 of uncultured Alphaproteobacteria bacterium. Classification (GTDB taxonomy): domain Bacteria; phylum Pseudomonadota; class Alphaproteobacteria; order Rhizobiales; family Xanthobacteraceae; genus BOG-931. Next base: position 19,657 of record CAWGYY010000011.1, read on the forward strand.
GTCGGCGGTCGGCACGTGGGTATGGGTGCCGACCACCATGCTGGCGCGGCCGTCGCAGAAGTAGCCCATCGACTGCTTTTCGCTGGTGGTCTCGCCGTGCATGTCGACCAGGATGGCGTCCGCGCTTTTCGTCAGCGGACAGGCGGTCAATTCGCGATCGATCGCGGCGAATGGATCGTCGAGCGGATCCATGAAGACGCGCCCCATGGCATTGATGACCAGAACATGCGCGCCGCTTTTCGTCTCGCACAAGGCCGCGCCGCGGCCGGGCGTGCCGGCCGGATAATTGATCGGCCGGATGAGACGCGGCGCGCGCTCGATGAACACCAGCGCCTCTTTTTGATCCCAGGCGTGATTGCCGAGCGTGATGGCGTCGGCGCCGGCTTCGAGCAATTCATTATAGATCGTTTCGGTGATGCCGAAGCCGCCGGCTGCGTTCTCGCCATTGACCACGACGAAATCGAGTTTCCAGTCGCGGATGAGGCCGGGGAGCCGCTCGGTGACGACCGTCCGGCCGCTGCGGCCGACGACATCGCCGACGAACAGAATGCGCATGCTTTACCGGCCTCGCAAATCGATGACTTCGCGCTCGGTTAGCACAAGATCAAGGAGCGCGTCGCGGGGCGTGGCCGGCACCTTCGGAACTTCCTGGGCGGCGAACGCGAGCCCCACCGCAACGACAGGCTTGCGCGCCCGCAGTTGCGCGATGGTGCGATCGTAATAACCGCCGCCATAGCCGAGGCGATGCCCGGTGCGGTCAAACGCAAGCAGCGGTACGAGGAGAATGTCGGGCTCCACCTCCGCCGCCTCCGGCGTCGGCTCGCGGATGCCCCAGACGCCGGCAGTGAGCGGCGCACCAAAGGTCCATTCGCGGATGATCAGCGGCTTGCCGCGTCCGGCTACGACCGGCAGAGCAAGCCGTGCGCCCTGCCCCGCAAGCTTGCGCATCAGCGGCAGCGGATTGATCTCGTTCCCGAGCGTCATGAAGCCGGAGACGATGACGCCCGGCGCGAGCGGCAGCGGAAACGGCCGCGCCGCAATGGCTTCCGCAGCCGCCTGCCGCGCGTCCGCCGGCAGCGCGTCGCGCCGCGTGATCGCGTCGCGGCGAAGAAGCACCTTCGAATCATCCATGCAGATTGACGAGGTCATATCGATAAGTGCGGAGCCGCACCGGCCGTAGGAGCGCGATCCCGGGAACCTACATAAGTAGGTGGGCGCCATGTATCCGAGCCCAAGAGCCCGGTAGGGACAGCTCCCGTTAGGATCGTAAGGCCCCGAGGTGTTGTCTCCTTACGCACCAGGCAGCCCCGCTTGGGCAATCTAGTGCTTGGCGGCGCCGGACGCTACGTTGGTCCCGACACATTCAGGAAAGAGCAGAAATGAAACGCCGCCACCTGCTCGCCGCCCTGCCGCTGCTGGCGACCGGCGCGCTTGGCGCGGGCGTCGCCAGAAGTGCGGCGCCGTTGCGCGTCGGCGCAGCCCTCCCCGACCCGCCTTTCGAGTTCATGGGGAAGGACGGTCCGGCCGGTTTCGACGTCACCCTCATGCAGCGCATCGCCGAGAAACTCGGCCGCGCCTGGCAACTGGTTCCGTACAAGGGCGCCGACTTCAACGGCATCTTCGCCGGTCTCGATGCCGGCACCTATGACTGCATTGCCTCGGGCACCACCATCACGCCTGGGCGTCAAAAGATCGCTGATTTTTGCGCGCCCTATGCCGTCTCCGGCCAATCGCTCGTGGTCGACACCGGCCGGCATCCCAACGTGCACGGGATCGCCGATCTCCGCGGGCTGGTGATCGGCGTGCAGCAGGGCAATACCAGCCAGCCGGTCGCCGATAAACTCGTCGCCGAGCATCGTGCCGCGCGCGTGCGGGTCTACGCCTATGATGAGATCGAGAAGGCGCTCGACGAGCTGTCGACCGGCGGCTGCGACGCCTTCATGAAACTCGCCCCGGTCACCGAATGGTTCGTGCGCGACCGCCCGAAGCTTAAGGTCGTCGAAGTGGGCATCACGCGCGAACGCCTCGGGATCTGCGTAGCCAAGAAAAACCCGGCGTTGCGCCAAGCTATCGACAAGGCCCAGGCCGCGCTGATGGCGGACGGCACGATAGCCGCGCTGATCAAGCAGTGGCTCGGGAAGGGCGCGCACCTGCCGGGGTGAAACCGCCCCAGCCTACCCCAGCGCGACGCTGCTGCCGCCGACGTTCTGATTGAGTTTTTTGGTGACGGCTTCGATGCGCTCGGCGGCGCTCCCCAACGCCGCCGCGACCGCTTCCTGCACGACTTCGTTGCGATTGGCGGCGGCAGCCTGTGCATCCAGCGCGGCAGTGAGTTCCTGCTCGAGCTGTTTGATGCGCGAACTCATTTCAGTCAGCTCGTCAGCAATAGTGAGCGCTGCCATCACGGTAAGGCGTGAGTCACCGATCTCGCCGAATTTGCCGCGCAGATCGGCGATGCGCGCATCGAGCTCACGCGCAAGTTCGGTCAGATGGTCCTCCTGACCATCCTCGCAGCCCATGCGAAACTGCCGGCCGTTGATGGTGACGCTGACCTGAGACATTGCAACTCCCAGACATTGACCAAGACATTGCACCAGAACATTTCAGGCTCGGCCTTTCCGCCCGAGCTTTCTTCAGTGTTCGTCGGTCAGAACGCCGTTGATCGTTTCGATCGCCTGCACGATGCGTTGCGCGACATCCCGATTTGCCGCTTCGAGACCGCGCGAGCGCGCTGCCGCCTGATCGAGCTCGCTGGCAAGCCGGGCACGATCATTGTCGAGCGCCTGGATCTGCATCGCCAGGACCTGCGCGTTGTGATCGGTCTCATCGCGCCGCTCCGCGGCTGCTTCCAGCGCATCGAGGGCAAGCGCGAGACGCCGGCTCGCGGTCTCCACGGAATCGGTTTCGCTCATGCGGCCATCCGGTTGCGGCCATCATACTCCGGTCACGGTGAAAACTGAGCACCGGCAATTATTTATCAACAGAAGCTTACGTCCCATCGAGGAGAAGCGTCAACGCCGAAAGCGGTTTGGTCCGCAGCCCTGTGCATGACGTCGTTCGGGTTCCGGCATGCCTTTGATTCCAGTCCCCCCCATGCTATCTCGTGGCCGCGGCCATCCGCCCCACGCCGCAATTGGCCGATTTAAGGACGATGCCGGACCGTCTTCTCGCGGCGAGCGCAGCCCTCGCCCAATCATCCCGCTTTCCCGCCGCCGATTCTGGCCCGGCGGGGCGCGCGGAACACGCGTCGATGGCGAACGCCATCCGCGCGCTGGCGATGGATGCGGTCGAGCAGGCGAAATGCGGGCATCCGGGTCTGCCGATGGGCGCGGCCGACGTCGCGACGGTGCTGTTTACGCGCTTTCTGAAATTCGATCCGGCCGATCCCGCCTGGCCCGACCGCGACCGCTTCGTGCTCTCGGCCGGCCACGGCTCGATGCTCATCTACGCGCTCCTTCATCTGCTCGGCTACGAAAAGATGACCATCGGCGAACTCAAGCGCTTTCGCCAGTTCGGCTCGCTGACGCCCGGGCATCCCGAATACGGACACACTCCGGGCATCGAGACCACTACCGGCCCGCTTGGCCAGGGCATTGCCAACGCCGTGGGAATGGCGATTGCCGAACGCCACCTGGCGGCAGTGTTCGGCGACGACATTGTCGATCACACCACCTATGTGCTCGCCTCCGACGGCGACCTGATGGAAGGCATCAGCCAGGAGGCCATCGCACTCGCCGGGCACCTGAAGCTGAGAAAGCTCATTGTGCTGTTCGACGATAACGGCATCTCGATCGATGGCCCGCTGGCGCTCACCGACAGTGTCGATCAGGTCAAACGCTTCGAGGCGGCCGGCTGGTCGGCGACGCGCATCGACGGCCACGATCCGGCGGCGATCGCCGCCGCGATCGAAGCGGCGAAGAAGTCCGACCGGCCGTCGCTGATCGCCTGCCGCACTATCATCGGCTACGGCGCACCGACCAAGGCCGGCAGCGAAAAAACCCACGGCTCACCGCTCGGCGCCGACGAAATCGCGGGCACGCGGCAAAAGCTGAACTGGACCGCGCCGCCGTTCGAAATTCCCGCTGCCATCCGCGAGCAATGGCGCGCCGCCGGTGCGCGCGGCCGTCCGGAGCGAGTTGCCTGGCAGCAGCGCCTCGCCGCGATCGATCCGCAAAAGCGCGCCGAGTTCGAACGCCGCATCAGCGGTGAAGTGCCAGCGGACAAACTTTCGGCGGCAGTCACTGCGGTGAAGCAGAAACTTGCCGAGACTCCGAAGGAGATCGCGACCCGCGCCGCATCCGAATTTGCGCTCGAAGCTCTGACGCCGGCGCTGCCGGAAATGGTCGGCGGCTCGGCCGACCTCACCGGCTCCAACAATACCCGCACCAAGGCGATGAAGGCGATGAGCGCGGCGGACTACGGCGGCCGCTTCATCCACTACGGCGTCCGCGAGCACGGCATGGCAGCGGCCATGAACGGGATGGCCCTGCACGGCGGGATCATTCCCTACTCCGGCACGTTCCTGGTGTTCTCGGATTATTGCCGGCCGGCGATTCGGCTCGCGGCGCTGATGGGCCAGCGCGTCATCCACGTCATGACGCACGATTCCATCGGTCTGGGCGAAGACGGACCGACCCATCAGCCGGTCGAGCACCTGGCCGCGTTGCGCGCCATCCCCAATCTTAAAGTGTTCCGGCCGTGCGATGCGGTCGAGACGATTGAATGCTGGCAGCTCGCTCTGGAGACGGACACCGGCCCGAGCGTGCTGGCGTTAACGCGGCAGAATGTGCCGCAGCTGCGCCAGGGCTTCGACGCGGCCAACCGCTGCATTCGTGGCGCTTATGAACTCCTCCCCGCCAAAGACGCCGCGGCCGCGGTGTCGCTGTTCGCGACCGGCTCCGAAGTCGCCATCGCGGTCGCGGCACAGAAGCTTCTCGCCGAACGCAACGTTCCCGCGCGCGTTGTATCGGTGCCGTGCTTTGAACTGTTCCTCGCGGCGCCGAAAGACCAGCGGGCGGCGCTGATCGGCAAAGCCAAGGTCAACGTCGCGGTCGAGGCAGGCATCCGCCAGGGCTGGGACGCCATCATCGGCTCGGATGCGGCTTTTGTCGGCATGAGCAGCTTTGGCGCCAGCGCGCCCTACAAGGAGCTTTACCAACATTTTGGTATTACGCCCGAGAAGGTGGCCGAGGCGGCGCTGGCGCGTCTATAAGGTTACAGGAGATCGGCATGTCAGTACGCGTAGCCATCAACGGATTTGGCCGCATTGGCCGCAACATCTTGCGGGCGGCGATGGAAGCGGGGCGCAAGGATATCGAGTTCCTCGCCATCAACGATCTGGCCCCGGTCGAGACTAACGCGCACCTCCTTCGCTTCGATTCAGTGCATGGACGCTTTCCCGGCGAAGTGACGGTCAAAGGCGACACCCTCAACTGCGGCAACGGCCCGATCAAAGTCACCGCCCACCGGGATCCGGCGCAGCTGCCGTGGAAAGAGCTCGGCATCGACGTCGCGCTCGAATGCACCGGCATCTTCACCTCGAAGGAAAAAGCGGCGGCGCATCTGACCGCCGGCGCCAAGCGCGTTCTGATTTCCGCGCCCGCCGATGGCGCTGACCTCACCGTGGTCTACGGCGTCAACCACGACAAACTGGCGAAGGCGCACACCGTCGTTTCCAACGCTTCGTGCACCACCAATTGTCTCGCTCCGGTCGTCAAGGTGCTCAACGACGCGGTCGGCATCGACAAAGGCTTTATGACGACGGTGCACTCCTACACCAACGACCAGCCGACGCTCGATCAGGTGCATAAGGATCTTTATCGCGCGCGTGCCGCGGCGCTCAACATGATCCCGACCTCGACCGGCGCGGCGAAGGCCGTCGGTCTGGTGCTGCCGGAACTAGCAGGGCGGCTCGACGGCGTCGCGATCCGCGTGCCGACGCCGAACGTCTCGGTCATCGACTTCAAGTTCGTCGCCAAGCGCGCGACCTCGAAGGACGAGGTCAACGCCGCGGTCAAGCGCGCCGCCGAGCAGCAGCTCAAGGGCATTCTCGGCTACACCGACGCGCCCAATGTCTCCACCGACTTTAACCACGACCCGCATTCCTCGGTGTTCCACATGGATCAAACCAAGGTGATGGACGGCACCTTGGTGCGCATCTTGTCCTGGTACGACAACGAGTGGGGTTTCTCCAATCGCATGGTCGACACCGCGGTAGCGATGGGCAAGCTCGAGCTGAACTCGCCGGCCATGTCTGCTTCAGTCACGTCTGCATCGGCCACATCTTCATCAGTTATGTCTTTCCGCAGCCTCGATGACGCCGACGTGAAGGGCAAGCGCGTGCTGGTGCGCGTCGATCTCAACGTGCCGATGCAGGACGGCAAAGTTTCAGATGCGACCCGCATCGAGGAAGCCGCGCCAACCATCATCGAAATCGCCGACAAGGGCGGCAAAGTGATTCTCCTGTCGCATTTTGGCCGGCCCAAAGGACCCGACCCGAAATATTCGCTACGGCCGGTCGCCGCCGAAGTGGCGCGGATTGTGAAACGGCCGGTGGCCTTTGCCGAAGATTGCGTCGGCCCGAAAGCGGAAGCCGCGATCGCCGCCATGAAGAACGGCGACATTCTCTGTCTGGAGAACACGCGGTTTCATCCCGAGGAGGAAAAGAACGATCCGGAATTCGCCGGGCGACTCGCTGCTTTGGGCGACGTCTTTGTCGACGAAGCCTTCTCGGTCGCGCACCGCGCGCATGCGGCCAACGCCTCGATCGTGACCACGTCGCATTTGATCGCCTATCCCGGGCGCGCCATGCAGGCCGAGCTTGATGCGCTCAAGAAGGCATTTGAGACGCCGCAGCATCCGGTCGCGGCGATCGTCGGCGGCGCCAAGATTTCCACCAAGCTCGAACTGCTCGGCCACCTGCTGGAGAAAGTGGACACGCTGATCATCGGCGGCGGCATGGCCAACACCTTTCTCGCGGCGCAGGGCAAACCGGTCGGCAAATCGCTTTGCGAAAACGATCTGATCCCGGCGGCGCGTGAGATCCTGGCCAAGGCCAAATCGCTGCATCGCGAGATCGTTCTGCCGGTCGACGTGGTCGTGGCGCAAAAGCTGACGGCATTCGCGCCGTCGCGGGTCGTGGCGGTGGATGAGGTCGGTCCGGACGACATGATTTTGGACATCGGCCCGCGCAGCATCGAGTACGTCATTTCGGCCTTGGCTCGCGCAAAGACGCTGGTCTGGAACGGGCCGTTCGGCGCCTTCGAGGTCGAACCGTTCGACAACGGCACGATCGAAGTGGCTGAGGCGGCGGCGGAACTCACGGCGGCCGGCAAGCTTGTCAGCTTTGCCGGCGGCGGCGATACCGTGGCGGCGCTGAACAAAGCCGGAGTGACGTCGCGATTAAGCCACGTCTCAACCGCGGGCGGCGCGTTTCTGGAATCGCTCGAAGGCAAGACACTGCCTGGGGTCGAGGTGTTGAAGGTTGCCCCCACTCCCGCGGTGTCCCGCGGATGAGGCATAATACCGTAAGGCTCAAGACAAAGTTGAGGAGAGTGCGATGAACCTCGCCGAATTGAATAAGGTCGCGGACGCGATGGTTGCGCCCGGACGCGGCATCCTGGCCGCCGACGAATCGACCGGCACCATCAAAAAGCGCTTCGACACCATCGACACCGAGTTGACGCCGATCACGCGGCGCGATTACCGCGAAATGCTGTTTCGCAGCAAGGAAGCGATGTCGAAGCACATTTCCGGCGTCATCCTTTACGACGAGACCATCCGGCAAAACGCAAAAGACGGCACGCCGATGGTCAAGGTCATCGAGCAAATGGGCTCGATCCCGGGCATAAAAGTCGACAAAGGCACCAAGCCGCTGCCATTCTGTCCGAATGAAGTGATAACCGAAGGGCTCGACGGGCTGCGCGAGCGGCTCGTGGAATATCGCGGCCTCGGCGCCAAGTTCGCCAAATGGCGCGCCGTGATCGATATCGGCCCAGGCATTCCAAGCTTTGGCTGCCTGCTGGCGAATGCTCACGCGCTCGCCCGCTATGCAGCGCTGTGCCAGGACGAAGATATTGTGCCGATCGTCGAACCTGAGGTTCTGATGGACGGCGACCACGACATCGACCGCTGCGCCATGGTCACCGAATGGCTGCTCAACACGGTGTTCGAGCAGCTGTTCTATCAGCGCGTTCCGCTCGAAGGCATGGTGCTGAAGCCCAATATGATCGTGCCGGGCAAAAAGTCGGCAAAGCGCGCCTCGGTCGAGGAAGTCGCGGAAAAGACGTTGCGTGTGCTCAAAGCCTGCGTGCCGGCCGCGGTTCCCGGAATCGCATTCTTGTCCGGCGGCCAGAGCGACGAGGAAGCGACCGCGCATCTCAACGCCATCAACAAAATGGGCCCGTTGCCGTGGCGGGTGACTTTCTCCTATGGCCGCGCTTTGCAGGCGGCGCCGCAAAAGGCGTGGTCGGGCAAATCGGAGAACGTCGCCGCCGCCCAGCGCGCATTCGGCCACCGCGCCAAAATGAACGGCCTGGCCTCACTCGGGCAGTGGAAGGCCGATCTCGAACGGAAGGCCGCGTAAGGGAAATCCGCCCCCGCGCAGCGGGGGAGGGGGACCGCGCGAAGCGCGGTGGAGGGGACCGCGCGAAGCGCGGTGGAGGGCGTCGATCGCCGACAATGAGAGCGCCGAAGAAAATCATCGGCAAAGCCCGGCACCTCCGTCGCACTCTATCGCCGCCGGAAGCACGGTTGTGGAGCCGCTTGCGTAGGCGCGAACCGGGATTGCCAGTATTTCGTCGGCAACATCCGATCGGTCCATACGTGCTCGATTTCTACTGCGCCAAGGCTCGTCTCGCGATCGAGATTGACGGAATAAGCCATGACATGGATGAGCGACCGCAGCGCGATGCTCGGCGAGATATTTGGCTCAGGAAACATGGTGTGACGGTGATCCGCATCCCTGCAGTCGAATTAATGGCCGGCGTTGACGACGCCGCTGACGCGATCGTTCGAATGGCGGCGGAGCGGGTTTGAGTCCGAGGCCCCCTCCACCGCGCTCCGCGCGGTCCCCCTCCCCCGCTTCGCGGGGGCGGATGAAGCTGAGCGCCCTCGCCCGCGACTTTATCTTGGTCACGCCACTGCTTGGCGACGCCGCGGCGTTCGTGTCCGATCTCGAAGCTGCGTTGTCTGCCGGCGATATCGCAGCCGTGCTGCTTCGCCTTGAAAACACCGACGAACGCACGCTGATCAACCGCGCCAAGACCGTCGCGGCCATCGTCCAGCGCCGCGACATCGCGCTGTTGCTCGACGGCCATCCCGAGATCGCCGCCCGCGCTGGCGTCGACGGCGCGCACCTGACCGGCACGGAGGCGCTGATCGCCGCCGTCGGCACGCTCAAGCCCGATCGCATCGCTGGCGCCGGCGGTTTGCACAGCCGTCATGATGCCATGCTCGCGGGCGAATCTGGCGCCGACTATGTCATGTTTGGCGAGCCGGACCGCCGGGGCAACCGCGCGCCGTTCGAGGCCATAGTGGAGCGCATCAGATGGTGGGCGGAAGTGTTCGAGCCCCCGTGTGTGGGGTATGCCGCAAGTCCCGACGAGGTCGCCCCACTCGCACAGGCCGGCGCCGATTTCATTGCCCTTGGTGATTGGATATGGACGCAGCCAACAGGACCGGTCAGCGCGATCGAGACGGCAAACGCCGCGCTCGTCGCGCCCGCGCGGGAGCGGGCCAATGATCCGTATGGCGCTTAGGATCACGGCGGCACTGGCGCTTGCAGCGATCCTCACTGCACCGAAGCTCGCGTCGGCGCAAACCGAGACGTCGCCGCCGAAATCCGGGCCGGCACATCACAAACTCCATGACAAAGCCGACAAGCCGGCGGCGGAGAAAAACAATCAGCAAACGCCACCGGCGCAGCCGCCTCTGGCCGCCAATCCTCGCGGAAACGGCGCCGATCTCGATCTCGCTTACGGCGCGTTCCAGCGCGGCTACTTTCTGACCGCGTTTGCGCTGGCGACCGATCGCGTCAATCAGAAGAGCGACCCGAAGGCGATGACGCTGCTAGGCGAACTTTATGCCGCCGGTTTAGGCGTGCCGCAGGACGATAAGCGGGCGGAAGAATGGTATAAACTCGCTGCCGCCCGCGGCGACCGCGAGGCGATGTTCGCGCTGGCGATGTTCCGGTTGCGCGGCCGCGGCGGTCCGCGCGACCGCGAGGCGGCTGCCAAATGGCTCGCCGCCGCCGCCAAGCTCGGCCATGCGGTCGCCGCCTACAATCTGGCGCTTCTTTACATGGAGGGCCAATTGTTTCCGCAGGATTTCAATCGCGCCGCCGAACTCCTCCGCCAGGCGGCCGACGCCGGCAGCCCGGAAGCACAATATGCGTTGGGCACATTCTACAAACAGGGACGCGGCGTTCCCAAAGACCCGCGCGAAGCGGCGCGGCTGTGGTCCTTGGCCGCGCTTGCCGACAATACCGACGCCGAGGTCGAGTATGCCATCGCGCTGTTCAACGGCGATGGCGTCGCCAAGAACGAAGCGGCCGCGGCGGCTTTGTTCCGCAAGGCGGCGCTGCATGGCAGCGCCATCGCAATGGACCGCCTCGCCCGCATCCTCGCCGATGGCCGCGGCGCGCCGAAAAATCCGACCGAAGCAACCAAATGGCACCTGATTTCCAAGGCACGCGGCGAAACCGATCTGCTGCTCGACGATTTTGTGAACAGCCTCGATCCGACGACCCGCGCCGCCGGGGAGAAGGCCGCCAAGCCCTGGCTTGATCCGCTCAAACGCCAGCGGTCGTAGGCTTGCCGCACCGGGACATTGAGATAGACTGAACAACAAAGTTCCCAGCAGGCGGGCGGCCCAAATCTCCCAGGGAGGAATCATAATGAAAACGCTTCAGAACAGCGCGCCGGCGATCACGGCGTTGACCTCGGCGGTGGTCCTTGCCGCCGCTGCATTCGCGACGCCGGCCCACGCGCAGGCGAACGGGCCGATCAAGATCGGCGTGATCGCCGAGGCGCAGGCGGTCGCGGGCTCATCGATCCCGCTCGCCGCGCAGCTTGCGGCCGACGAGATCAACGCCGCGGGCGGCATCGACGGCCGCAAGATCGAGATCGTGTCCTACGACAACCACTCGTCCGCCGCGGAATCGGTGCGAGCCTTCCAGCGCGCCGTGAACGAAGATCACGTCAACGCTGTGATCGCGAGCTACGTCAGCGAAGTCGTGCTGGCGCTTGAGCCTTGGACCGGCCGGCTGAAGACGGTGATGGTCACGCCGGGCGCCGCCTCCGACGTCATCACCCAGAACATCGCCAAGGATTACAACCATCTTAAATACACGTTCCACGGCTATTCGACTTCGACCAGCATCGCGGACGCCACCTGCGATGCCGCCAAGGATCTTCTGATCAAAGATCTGAAGATGAAGAGCGCCGTCGTCATCAGCGAGGACGCCGCCTGGACCACGCCGCTCGATGCGGAATATCTGAAATGCCTGCCGCAGATCGGCCTCAAGGTGCTCGATCACATCCGCGTCTCGCCGGACACCACCGACTTCACGCCGATCTTCAACAAGATCGAGGGCCAGAAGCCCGACGTGATGATCACCGGCATCTCGCATGTCGGCGTGCAGCCGACGGTGCAGTGGAAGCAGCAGGAAGTGCCGATCCCGATGTTCGGCGTGTCCTCGCAGGCCTCCAACTCAAGCTTCTGGCAGGACACCAACGGCGCGGTCGAGGGCGTACTCTACCAGGCCTTCTCCGGGCCCGACGTGGCGGTCACGCCAAAGACGCTGCCGTTCGTCGCTGCCTTCAAGAAGCGCTTCGGCAATTTCCCGTCCTATTGCGGCTACACCGCCTACGACGAGGTCTATTACCTCGCCGATGCGTTCAAGCGCGCCGGCTCGAACGATCCCGACAAGCTCGTCGAGGCGCTGGAGAAGACCGATTACGTCGGCACCATCGGCCGCGTGCAATTCAAGGGCAAGGATTCGCCCAATCCGCACGCGCTCAAGATCGGCGCCGGAACCATCACCGGCCTGATGCTGCAATGGCAGAACGGCAAGCAAGTCAATCTGTGGCCGGCGGACGTCGCCAACGGCAAGCTGAAATTTCCGAACTTCATCAAGCTCGGCGCGGCCAATTGATCAAACGCTGATCGGCCGCCCGTTCGCGTTCTCTCCGGCCCGCGCCCGCGGGCCGGAAGATTGTCTGGATGGGCCCGATGCTGTTCTGGCAAATCCTGATCGACGGTTTTGCGATCAGTTCGCTGTACGCGCTCGGCGCCACCGGATTTGCCCTGATCTTCGGCGTCTCCGGCGTTCTCAATCTGTCCCATGGCGCGCTGATGGTCACCGCCGTGGTCGCCGCCTGGGCCGCCGGCAACGATTTGCATGTCGGCGCCTATACCGGCGCGGCGATCGGGGTGGCGACCGGATTTGTTGCCGCCCTCGTCACCTACTTCGTCGTGGTGCGGCCGCTGCAGACCTCGCGCAAAATCCGCGAGGAGGAGAAGGAAATCTTCATCCTCACCGCGACGCTGCTTGTGGGGCATCATGATCCAGGAGCTGATCGCGTATCTCTACACCAACAATGCCAAGACCGTGGCGCCGATCGTCGCCGGCGTCGTCTCGATCGTCGGCGTGCGCACGCCCGCCAACGAAATTTTTACGGCGGTGGTGTGCTGGCTCGCGATCGGCCTCCTCTGGCTCCTGGTCAACCGCACCCGCGCCGGCAAGGTGCTGCTGGCCGCGTCGATGAATCCGCGCGGCGTGACGCTGCTCGGCGTCGAGCTGTCGCAGGTCTACATCGCCATCTGGGCGATCTACGGCATCCTCGCCGGCATTGCCGGCGTGCTGCTCGGCATGTTCCTCGGCGTCTCGTCCTATAGCGTCGGCCCGCTGACCGCGAGCGCGTTCGCCATTGTCGTGCTCGGCGGTCTCGGCAGCGTCTCGGGCGCGCTGATTGCCGCCTACGTGGTCGGCTATCTGGAAACCATCACCGCCTATCTGATTTCGCCGGCCTATCGCACCATCCCCGCGCTCCTGCTCCTGGTCGCGGTGATGTATGTGAGCCCGCGCGGGCTCCTGGGGCGGCGCTAGATGCGTTCGCTCTCCACCACACGCGTCCTGCTGATTTCGCTCGGCGTCGTGGTGCTGGCGTCGTTCCTGCCGCTCGGCGTCTCCGGCTACATTCTCGGCCTCCTCACCGTCGCCTACTATTTCGGCGTGTTCGCGATGGCCTGGGATCTGCTGTTCGGCTTCGCCGGCGAAGTCAATTTCGGGCCGACCTTCCTGATCGGCGTCGGCGCCTACACCGCGGGCATCCTCGATAATCTCTATCAGCCGCCGATCTGGCTCTGCCTCGTCGCCGGCGCGCTCGCCGCCGTCGTCGGCGGCGTGGTGCTGGCGCTGCCGGCGCTGCGCGTGCGCGGCCCCTATTTCGGGCTGACCACGCTCGTTGCCGTGCTGATGCTGCAGAACTTCATCGTCGTTGCCGCGGGACTGACCGGCGGCGAAATCGGCCTCACCGTGCCCGACGTGATCTCGATCAGCGACAAGGTCAATTACGAGATCGCGCTGTGGTTCATGGCGGGGAGCGGCGCCATCCTGTTCGCGCTGGCGCGCTCCCCGGTCGGGATGATCCTGCAGGCGAGCGGCCAGGATGCGGTGCAGGCCGGCGCGCTCGGCTTCAACGTCGTCAAGCACAAGCTCGCCGCCTTCATCATCAGCGCCTTCTTCTCCGGCCTCGCCGGCGCGCTCCTGATCTTCTATCTCGGCACCGCCTCGGTCACGACGCTGGTCGACATCACCGTCGGCGTGCAGATCATCATCGCCGCGGTGATCGGCGGCCGCCGCACCATCCTCGGCGCCGTGCTCGGCGCGATCTTTCTGATCGCCATGAGCGAACTCTTGCGCCCGCTCGGCGACCTCTCGAACTTCATCGTCTTTGCGCTGGCGCTCGGCGTGGTGCTGTTCTTCCCGAGCGGCTTCTTCGGCCTCATTACGCGCACGAAGGAAAACGCGTGACCGATCCGGCCGCTGCCCTCCTCGACGTCAGCGGCCTCACCAAGCGCTATGGCGGCCTGGTCGCCGTCAAGGACATGGCGCTCACCGTCCACGCCGGCAAAATCCTCGGCCTGATCGGCCCGAACGGCTCCGGCAAATCGACGGTGATGAAGCTCATCATGGGGATCGAGCGCCCCGATGCCGGCGCGGTCCGCATCGGCGGCACCGACGTCGCCGGCTGGCCGTCGCACAAGATCGCGCGGCTCGGCGCCGGCATCGTGTTCCAGCATTCCCGCCCGCTGCACCGGCAGACGGTGCTGGAAAACATCAAGCTCGCGCTGCTGCCCGACAAGCTCACCCGGCTGTTCGTCGATCCGCAGACCGAAGCCCGCGCCCGCGCCATCGCCAAGCGGGTCGGCCTGGACACCGTGCTCGACCGCCGCCCGGCGACGCTGCCGTTCGCCGATCTGCGCAAGATCGAAATCGCCAAGGCGATCGCGCGCGATCCGCAGGTGCTGCTGATCGACGAGCCGTTCGCCGGCCTGACCGCGAAGGAGACCGAAGCGTTTTCCGATCTGATCTGCGAATTGCGCGACGACGGCCGCGCCGTGCTCCTCGTCGACCATAATGTGAAGAGCGTCGCCCGCCTCGTCGACCGGGTCATCGCCATGTATATCGGCGAGCGCATCGCCGAAGGCACCGCCGAAGAGGTGATGCGCGACGAGAAAGTCCGCCGCGTCTATCTCGGCGGCAGCATCGAGACCGCGGCGCGGCCGGAGGCCTCGTTCCGCGACGCCGCGAGGCCGTTTCTCGCCGTCGACAAGGTCAGCGTGCAATACGGCAAGGCGCAGGCGCTGCAGGACGTATCGATCCACGTCCACGCCGGCGAATTCGTCTCCGTCGTCGGGTTGAACGGCGCCGGCAAGACCACGTTGTTCAACGCCATCTCCGGCCTCGTCCCCTATGCCGGCGATATCCGCCGCGAGGGCACGTCGCTGCGCGCCGCGAGCGCCGCCGCGATCGCCCGCGGCGGCATCGTGCAATGCCCCGAAGGCCGCGAATTGTTCACCGACATGACCGTGCGCGAGAACCTCGATCTCGGCGGCCAGCATCTGCCGGCCGGCGAGAGCGCCAAACAGATCGGCTGGCTGTTCGAGCTGTTTCCGATCCTGCGCGAGCGCCAGAAGCAGGCCGCCGGCACGCTGTCCGGCGGCGAGCAGCAGATGCTGACCATCGCGCGCGCGCTGATGATGAAGCCGAAGCTCCTGATCCTCGACGAGCCGACGCTCGGGCTCGCGCCGGTCATCCTTGAGCAGTTGTCCAAGGCGCTGGAAAGTTTGCGGCTGAGCACCGACATCACGCTGCTCCTTGGCGAGCAGAACGTCACCTTCGCGCTGCCGCACGCCGACCGCGTCTACGTCCTCGAACACGCCCGCATCGTCTGGGAAGGCGAACCGGCCCGCTTCGCCGCGGAAGCGGGCACGGGGTATTTATAAGGTTCGGCCGGGCCACGCGGCCTTCGCTGCCTCGGCCGAACGCGGCATACTGGCGCCGCCAAAATGCGAAGGCGGGTCAGGAGGAGAATGATGTCGCTCAAGCTGAACGCTTCAACGATTGCGCTGTGCGCCATCCTGTTATGTTGCTCTTCGAGCGTCTACGCGCAAACCGAGCTATCGCTGACTTCACGACAACGAGCGCAGATTTGGCGCAGCCTTGGCAAAGAGGCGACCCGGACGTCGGTGCCTGCGGGTTTGCACGTCGGCGAGACGGTTCCGGACACCATGCGTTTGTTGCCGTTCGTTCATAAGCTTCGCAAAAGGGTTCCGGCGATAAGGTCGTACTCCTACGCGCTGCTGCAGGGCGAGGTGCTGATCATCGATCGTCAGACGAAAAAGATTGTCTCGATTGTGTCCAAATAGGCGGTCCACCGGCGGCCGGCCCTGACTGGCAGACTTATGTGTTTATCCAAAAACGGCTAGGCCGCGCCCTATTCAGGGACTATGTTGCCGCATGAGCAAAGCCGCCAAGATTTCGCGTTACTTTCAAGATCAAGCGGATCGCCGAGGACGATTGGCAATTCGAAGCCAGCTATCCCGGCGCCGAAGTCCGCTACATCAAGGGCTTCAAAAGCAAAGCCGAGGCCGACGAGTGGCTCAACGGCACCGGCCGCATCGATTGGCTGCGGTCGCAGGGCTACGCCAAATAACCAAGCCGGCCGGAGATTAGTTCGCGACGGCGACGGCCTCGATCTCGATGAGAAAATCTTCCATCGCCAGCCTTGATACCTCGATCAGCGTACTCGCCGGCGGTGTCAGGCCGCCGAGAAACCGGTCTCGCGCTTTGCGGAACGATGCCAGCTGGTTTGCGTCACGCATGAAGATCGTCAGCTTGGCGATATTGCCCGGCGTGCACCCGACCGCGGCGAGCGCCGCCGTCAGGTTGCGAAAGACCTGATCGGCCTGCGCCTCGAAATCGCCCTTGCCGACAAGCTTGCCCTGCCGATCGAGCGCCACCTGCCCGGCAATGTAGACGATCCGCCCGCCGCGGATTTCGGCGACATGCGAATAGCCGGGCGGCGCCGAAAGCTCGGGGGGATTGATGAAGTTTATGGTCTTCGACTGAGCGTCGGGCATGGTTCCTCTCCGGACTTGGGATTGTTCGATAGCGGCGAGAAGGATCGCCAGGCGGATAGTGTAGCAAATCGCTTGGCGGCGGTGGCGAGCGTTTTCGCCCAATTGAGTTTGCAAAGCTGTCGTTAAGCAGTTGGCGCTATGCAAGGTCGGACCAGGTTCGGCCGAACCGGCTTCGCGGTGATTTTTTTGGTTCGCGCTTCTGTCCGGCACTGACTGAGGAGCAAGCGATGCGTAAAGGTGTTTTGTTGTTCGCGATCACGGCAGCGCTGACTGTAAGTGCGCTTGATCGGCCGTCGGCGATGCCGGCAATGGCGACCGGCGCGCTGAAAGCAGCCGCTTCGGCGAACGCTCGCGTCGAACGAGCCGGATACTACTTGTGGGGCAATTACTATCAGCCTGATGCGCGCCCCAACTATTATCTGCCGTATGGCGGCAACGGATTATACCGGCCAAGCCACGGCTATTTCAGCTCTTACCAAACCTACGGATGTACTTACGTTCAGGACCAATACTGCACTTTCAACCGCTGGCCGCCGTTCTTTTTCCCCGGCTTTTGGTAGCCGCGCGGGTTCACTTGCCCGCGGGCGCTTTCTTCTGCTTTTTTGTCTGATTGTAGTCGGCGGCGGCGCGGACCAGATTTTTCAGCGCACGCTCATTGATCTTGTCGCCCTCATGGATATCGATCGCGCGTCGCATATTGCCTTCGAGGCTGGAGTTGAACAGGCCTGACGGGTCCGCAAGCGAGGCGCCGTTGGCGAAGGTCAGCTTCACGACCGCCTTGTAGGTCTCGCCGGTGCAGATGATGCCGCCGTGCTCCCACACCGGAACCCCTCGCCACTTCCACTCCTCGACCACGCCGGGGCAGGCCTCTTTGATGAGAGCGCGGACCCGCGCAAGCGTCACGCCCCGCCAATCGCCCAGCTCCTTGATTCTCCCGTCGATCAGCCGGGAGGCAGAGGCGCCCTCTTTTGCTTTCGTCGCGGCGCTGGTGCTCTTCTTCATGCTCACTGTCGCTTTCTTCATGGTTGTAGTCACCGGCCCGTCGCCTGTGCCTGGCTACTTCCGGTACTCCGCTTTCAGTGCGCGCAAGGCGTTGGCGTAATTGAAGGCAGCCAGCTGGCAGTCGGCGACGAACTGCTGCTTCACGACCGGCTTGCTCCTCGTATCTCGCGCACTCCTTCACGAGCCTCGCGACCGTCTTATCGTGCTGATACGCGCCAAGGCATTGGTCGATCACCTCCTGCTTCTCGGCGAGGCGCTCCTCCCCTTGGGCTTCCGATGCATCGAGCTTCCGGATTGCGGCTTCGCAATCGTTCTTGGTGAGAGCTGGCTTGGCCGCGGCGGCCCCTTCGTCGGCGTGGCCTAAGTCCGCCGCCGCGACAACAGCGAGCATCGACACGCCAAGAATGTATTTGGTCATCGCGTATTGCACACTGGCGTTGCTCGCCGGGACTGACGACATACCTAAGAATTTTCGGCGCGGATGTCACACCGCCGGATTCCCGCTCGTCATGATGTCGGAACCCAACAGAAGGAACCGAACCATGAACGCCAACGATCTCTTTGCCGCGGCCCCGGAACTGATGAAGAAGTGGACCGCCACATCGCTCGCCATCGCTTCGAGCCTGGAACCGGCCCTCGTCCGGCTGGTGGAAATCCGTGCCTCCCAGATCAACGGCTGCGCCAACTGCATCAATATGCATGCGGCGGAAGCGCGTGAGAAGGGCGAGACCGAGCAGCGCATCTACCTGCTCTCGGCCTGGCGCGAGGCCCCCTGCTACACCGGCCGCGAACGCGCCGCGCTCGGCTGGACCGAGGCGCTGACGCGGCTCTCCGAAGGGCACCAGCTGGAAGGCGCCCGCGAAGCCCTGAAGGCGGAGTTCACCGAGGCGGAGCAGGTCAAGCTCACCTTGATGGTCAACATCATCAACGGCTGGAACCGCATCGCCGTCGGCTTCCGCCAGTTTGTTGATCCGGCGCGAAGCAAAGTCCATCGCGGCCCAAGCCGTCGACAAAGCCGTCAACAACGCCGTCGACAAGGCCGTCGAAAGGGCCGCCGCGTGATGGCGGGCGTCGGCCAAGGGGATGCAGCGGACGCAGCGGCGAGTTTCGATCCGCTGCGTCCGAAGCTCATGCGGGTCGCTTACCGCATGCTCGGCTCCGTGGCCGACGCCGAAGATATCGTGCAGGAGGCCTTCATCCGCTGGATGGCGGCCGACCGCAGCGCGGTGCGCGAACCCGAAGCGTTCCTGCGCCGCACGGTCACGCGGCTCTGTCTCGATCAGCTCAAATCAGCGCGGCGCCAGCGCGAAACCTATCTCGGCCCGTGGCTTCCCGATCCGGTCCTCGAAGAGGAGGCCGAGGAGGACGTCACCCTGCCGCTGATGCTGGCGCTCGAACGGCTTTCCCCGCTCGAGCGGGCGGCGTTCCTGCTGCACGACGTGTTCGCCCTGGAATTCGAGGAAGTCGCCGCCACCATCGGCCGCGATCCGGCGGCCTGCCGCAAGCTCGCGGCCCGCGCCCGCAGCCATGTCCGCGAGGCGAGACCGCGCTTTGCGGTCGACAGGCAACACGGCCTGGAGCTTGCCGAGGCGTTCTTCACCGCCTCGCGCAACGGCGACATGAAAGCGCTCGGCGCGATGCTGGCGGCCGACGTCAGCGTCCATGCCGACGGCGGCGGCAAGCGGCCGGCATCGCTGGAGCCTGTCGTCGGCTTCGATGCCGTCATGAAGGTCAGCGAGTTTCTGGCCGCGCTCTTCCGGCAGAACCCCTCGAAACTTGTGCGCACCGGCTTCGTCAACGGCTTGCCCGGCTTCATCACGCTTGAGGCCGACGGCGAACTCCAGACCACCGCGCTGGAAATCGAGGACGGCAAGATCGCCGCAATCTATGTGGTGCGGAATCCCGATAAGCTGCGGCATCTGCATTAGATGGCTGCAGCCCGGATTGGGTACGCCCCACCGGCTGCTTGCTGGCTTGCTTCAGCCTTGCATACTCTCCCTACGCGCTAGGTGCAGGAGGCTGCACCGGGGGCAACCCTCGAAAAAGTTCATGCACCTCGTCTCGGGTCGCCGTGAGAAGCGCGGATGCGAGCGAAAGGCAAATCGTCGTGTAGCCTTCCTCGATTGGGCTAGGAAGTCCGCGGCCGCGTTCCTGCATTCCCATTCTGTAATAGGACATTGGCAAGCCATGGACGTGGCTTGAGAACAGGATGTTCAAAAACCTGTACGTCGGCCTTTCGAGCCCCGCCCTCTCCGTCATTTCCTCAATTGGATAGAGATAGGCAGCTTGGCCGTTCAATAGCCGCGCCTGATGCCGTAGCCTTTGAAAGTGCCCATTGCTCCTTAGGCGATTTCGGATTTCCTCGGCTTGGGCTTGCAGGCTGGCAATTTCCTCATGTTCAGAAAACTCCCGCGCTTCGAGCAACCTTATTCGTGAATTGCAGTCGTGCAGATTGAGGAGATTCCAGCGGCAATCCCATTCCTCGTCAGCACACACGTCCACGCAGAGATAGTGGAACGCGGCCCGTAACTCCATCATCGTGCGAAGTATGACTGCTGCCGAAGCATAGTCCCAATGCTCGATCATTTTGTGAGCCCAAGGGCTGTGCGGCGCTAGCATCAGCAAACTTACGCTACGAGAAAGCATCGCAGTAAAAAGCACAGAAGCATAAAAGTGCTTTTGGGTTTCCGCCCGGAGGCCGCCATACTGCCGCGAGACCGTAATACATTCCCGGACGACGTTATCGAGCACGAATAGGGCGCGCTGATACTCGGCTGAGGGCGCCGCTCCACTATTTCCCGCGCGAAATATCTCATCGCGCGTCATTCTGTGGCCGAGGCCAATAGCGCGCATTATGTCACGCGCTCTCCCTAGAAGCCGTTCAAAGAATAACCCGAGCAAACCCCAACTCCTCCCTATGATGGCGAGCGCTAGACCCTTTGCCGAGTATGTCATGGAGTCAGCGCGTAAGGCGGGTTAGCCGAAGGCGTAACCCGCCGGCTCGATACGTTGGAATCGGTGGATTATGCTTGGCTAGTCGGCCCTATCGGCTTGGATTATATCGTGCCTCACCCGAGGTTCGCTTGCTCAAACCTGTAGGGATGCCCGCTCGTACGTTTGGAGTCCGCGCGTGCCGACCTGTCTCAATATCCAAGGATGGCAGAAAGCCACCAAAAAAGAGTGCCTGGATTTTTTCGACCCTGGCCAGAAGCGGCCGAAGGGGCAACGCCATCTCCTGATGGTGAGAACCCATCTTCGGCCGGCCGATGTGTATGCCTATCTAAAAGCGCGCTTTGGCGTCCCTAACGGTTTCCAGAACGCACTGCGCAGGGATGATAGCGACAACTTGGTCCATTGGGATTTCAACCTGCGGGCTGACCAGGTGGACGTCTATCTCGCGGGGCACTCCCGCAGTATCCAGATCATTGTTGATGAGCCGATGAGTGATGAAGACTGGAAGGCACTGATCGTCGGCATCAAAGCCGACTACGCACGCGTTGGCGAGGAGAAGTCTAAGGTAACTCGTTCCTTCGAGAAGTTTGTCATTTTCCAGAACAAGTATGTTAGCTTGGCGGGCCTTTGCGCCGATCTTCACGCCGACATTCTCGATGCACCCGGAGCAGAAAAAGTGTCGTTGACTAGTAGCTATGCCGACAACCCGCACGAATTCAAAGATGCGATGGATCGGGTCTCCAAGCGAGCAAATAAGATCTACGGCGACGCTCTCAAGCTGAGGCTGCTGACGCCGATTATGGTTGAGGCTTTCATCAATATGGTCATCTTGCTTTACTGCAAGGATACGATCCGAAATAACAAGGAGGCTTACGATGCATTCCTGCGCGCAACGATACCGGAGCGATTAGCACTTCTCGGTCAGAATTGCTTCGGCTTTGCTCGCGCCGTCGATGCCAACACGCTTGCGTATGCGAACTTCATGCGGATCGTCAGTCAGCGTAATTTCGCGCTGCATGGAAACGTCGATCCCATGCGCGAGCAGATTGAAATTGTCTACTTCGACGGCAAGCGCCCTCTTTTCACGGAGCCTGGAGATCATATTCCAAAGTTATTTGACCATCTGGAGACAATTCACAAGCCGATGGAGGCAATACAGGAGTATGAGCAGGCACACGAATTCATGCACGAGATTCATTCCTGCCTCGAGGAGGGTTACCAAGAACACCTCTTTCAAGTCGTGAACGACGCGTTTCCGGGATTCGAAGTACACAAAAGACGCCCGACGCAAATCTTGCCGGATCACCTCGTTATGAGCATTTTGGCCGGTCAGCGATATGACGATGAACTAAGTGTTCAATGGTAAGGTCCAGTAAAAATAGCTACGGTGCGGCGCGTCACCCGCTGCGCCACTTCGCGGCGTACGGCAGCACGAACATGTACAGGCCGGTGAACATCAGCAGGAACAGAAACGGCAGCGGCGAATAGACCAGCCATGAGGGGGGCTTTCCCAGCGCCATGGCAATGAAGTTGGCGACGACAGTCGCCGTAAAGATGATCGACAGCCAGCGGTGGATTTGCCGGTTCCATTTGTTCCAGTTCAACGGGGCCTCCCTCTGTTCGTGACATCCACCGTTTCCCGGGCGCAGCGCAGCACGCCGTGGTGCGCTGCAGACCCGGGATCGCGGCAAACTCGGGCAACGAAGGCTGGAGCTTGCGAAGGCCCCGGCATCAGCGGTGCACCGCTCCGCGCTGCACCGCATCCGGGGAACGACACTCAAACTTCACTCCGTCCGCGCCAACACCTGCTCCAGGTTGGCAAAGAACTTCTGCCAGCCGTATTTGGCGCCCTGGTAGTTCTGCGGCTGGTCGGGCCGGAAGCCGGTCTGCTCCATGCGCAGATGCGTCCCCGCGGGCGTCGGGGTGAGCGTGAACGTCACGGCGCTCTCGAGACCCAGCGCGCCCCATGTGTAGGACAGCGTTTTGTTCGGCTCGACGACGAGGACCTGACAGTCAATGACGCCGTTCCAGTTCGGCTGCGGATCCATGCGAAGGCTGAACTGGTGGCCGACGACGGGCGCGAAGTCGTTCTTCATCAGCCACTCCGCGATCAGGTGCGGCTGCGTGAGCGCGCGCCAGAGCTTTTCCGGCGGATAAGGCAGGTCCCGTTCGACAACGACGGAGAGCGTTTCGCCCGCTTGCTTGGTTCATTGGTCCATCCTTTTGAGCAGATCTTCGAGGGCGTCGAACTTGCGCTGCCAGAACCCGGTCATCTGGCTGGTCCAGTCGATCAGCGGGGCGAGCGCGCGGAGCTGCGCGCTGTAGTGGGTCTGGCGGCCTTCGTGGCGGTCGCGCACCAGCCCGGCCTTCCGCAGGACTCCGAGATGTTTCGAGACCGCCGGCTGCGAGACCCCGGCCCGCGCCGTCAGCGCCCCGACGGTCTGCTCGCCGTCGCGGCACAACCGCTCGAAGATCGCCCGCCGCGTCGGATCGGCGAGCGTTCGAAACAGCACATCGTGAGCGTTCGGCATTTGCGATCAATAACCCGCTGGCTATGGATTAACGTATAACCGCCAAGCTATATGTGAGTCAAACAGAAACATGAAAAGGCGCACCGATCCTCCTCGCCGGAGGCATCGTGCAGCACGCTTCGCGGCGGAAGCGATTACGAGGTAATTGTCAGGCCACGATCCGATATTCGCGCGGCATCACTCGGCTGCACTGACCGGCGGAAGCGCAATAGTCTCGATCCTTGATAGATCGAGCTTGCGGGAGGCGTGGTCGATGTCGAGACCGACCACATTGCCATCGGCATCAAAATCGACGACCAGGCCCTCGACAATTTCGCGTGCCTCCGCACCCGGCGTGCTCTGAAGCTCGATATAGAGGCTGTCCGTCTCAGGATAGTAATGGAGCTTCATGGCTTATCCTCGCGGAAATTGCTACCGGCAGCATTACATGGCGAATGGGTGGAACGCCAAGTGGAAGAAGTCGAATCGCTGATACAGTGACAATGTATTGACATTGGTCCCCACTTCAGGTACACGATGCAACGAATCTCGCTCACCAAGGACGCCTGTCGCGAAGGTATTCCGAGAGGTGGAGCGAGTGCGGTGCCCGCGCGCGGAACGATACACTCCGCACCCGGGCGGCTTCGGGAATCACGCCCGGCCGGCATTATGACCGGTCTGCGAGGAGCTCGCTGGACTGGGACAGGAAGGAGCGGGTAACGCCCGCTGAGAAGCGCACGGTCTTTCGAACCCGGTTGTTCGAAGCTTTGGGATCGTGCGCCCCGACCAAGTCGCAGGAAGCGCGTGTCTGAAGCTGAGCAGTGGCGTTCGGTCGCCTAAGCTAGAGCCGCGGTGGAACGCCGATAGGCGAGCGTGCCCCCTCCCTACCCTCCCCCGCAAGCGGGGGAGGGAAAAGAGAAAAGGGCGCGCGCCGCGCCCGTAAGGCGCGGAGGTTGATGACACACGTCTGTCGGCGTTCCGCTTCCTTTTTTCTTTCGTCATTCGTAGCTTTGTAGGGTGGGTAGAGCGAAGCGAAACCCACCGCTCAGCATGGTGGGTTACGCTGCGTTCGCAGCTAACCCCCCTACATTTTCGCAAAACTCGGGCGCGATCGCGTCGCGGGAACGCTCATCGTTGCCCGTCGCCCTGAGGTGCTCGGCGCGCAGCGCCGAGCCTCGAAGGGCGACGGAAGAAATGCCGCACGCTCCGGCACTGACAAAAGACTTAGCTTGACGCCGACGCGCGTTGCACCGTACCGCAGGCCGCCATGCCCCATTCCGCAACACTCAACGTCATGATCAAGGCGGCGTACCGCGCCGGCAGGAGCCTCAAGCGCGATCTCGGCGAGGTCGAGAACCTGCAGGTGTCGCTGAAAGGTCCGCGCAATTTCGTCACCGCCGCCGACCGCAAGGCCGAAGCGATCGTGCGCGAGGATCTGGCCAAGGCGCGGCCGGATTACGGTTTCCTTGGCGAGGAAGGCGGCGCGCATCCCGGCGCCGACAAGAGCCACCGCTGGATCGTCGATCCGCTCGACGGCACCACCAATTTCCTGCACGGCATTCCGCACTTTGCGGTCTCGATTGCGCTGGAGCGAAACGGCGCCATCGTCGCCGGCGTCACCTACAATCCGGCGAACGACGACCTGTTCGTCGCCGAGCGCGGCAAGGGCGCTTTCCTCAACGACCGGCGCATCCGCGTCGCGGCAAGAAAGCGCCTCGACGAAGCGGTGGTCGCCTGCGGCCTGCCGCACACCGGCCGCGGCGACCTCGAACTGGCGCGGGCGGAAATCGCCGCCGCCCAGAAGCATTTCGCCGGGCTGCGCCGGTTCGGCGCCGCCAGCCTCGATCTGGCCTGGATCGCCGCCGGCCGGTTCGATGCCTACTGGGAGCGCGACCTGTCGCCGTGGGACATGGCCGCGGGGATGATCCTGGTGCGCGAAGCCGGCGGCTTCGTCAGCGATCTCGACGGCGGCGACGGCATCATGACCAAGAGCCAAATCGCCGCAGGCAACGACACCATGCACCATGAACTGCTGCGGCTGTTGCGCGAGGCCGGCAAGGAAGCGGCGCGGCAGCCGGCCGCTCTGTAATGCTTAACGGCGCGTGAGCCATACCGCCATGGTGGCAGGCGCGGCCGGGATCGTCGCCATCAGCCGTGCCGCCAATGATGACGGCAGCGCGAGCAATCCGGCGAAAGCGCGGCGAATCGTATATTACAAACGGCAAATCGTGCATTTTTCTTCGACCGCGCCTATGCCATATTGGATCAGGTACCGGGCGCTGAGTTAAAGGCCGATGGCGAATAATAACCTCGACCCAGCCAAGCTGTCCTCGCCCCGCATCTTTCTGATCCGGATGCTGGTGTTTCTGATCCTGTGCGGGCTGATCGGCTTCGTGCTGCAGCGTCAGATCCTCACCGCGTTCATGGCCAACCCGTGGCTCAACGGCCTGATCTTCTGCGTGCTGTTGATCGGCATCATCCTGTCGTTCGCCCGGGTGATCCGGCTGTTCCCGGAAGTCTCCTGGGTCAACAGCTTCCGCCGCTCCGATCCGGCGCTGGCGAGGAAGCGGGAACCGAAACTGCTCGCGCCGATGGCGGCCATTCTCGGCAGCGAGCGCGCCGACCGGGTGTCGATTTCGGCGCAGACCATGCGCGCGTTCCTCGATTCGCTCGGCACCCGGCTCGACGAGGCGCGCGACATTTCGCGCTATCTGACCGGGCTGCTGGTGTTCCTCGGCCTTCTTGGCACGTTCTGGGGCCTGATCGAGACCGTCGGCTCGGTCGGCGGCATCATCAACAACCTCAATGTCGGCGGCGACGCCGACACGGTGTTCAATGCGCTCAAGGAAGGGCTCGCGGCGCCGCTCGGCGGCATGGGCATTTCGTTCTCGTCGTCGCTGTTCGGGCTCGCCGGCTCGCTGATCCTCGGCTTTCTCGACCTGCAGACCAGCCAGGCGCAGAACCGCTTCTACACCAACCTCGAAGACTGGCTGGCGACGACGGTGCAGGAACTCGGCGCGGCCAGCCCGGGCGGCGCGCTGCCCGTGACGCTCCTCGACGCCATCGAGCGGCTGCGCAATTCGATCGGCGACGCCGCATCGGGCAAGGCGACCACCGCGGCAATGGCCAACCTCGCCGAAGCGATCCAGGGTCTCGTGCAGCACATGCGCTCGGAACAGCAGATGATCCGCGACTGGGCGGACGCGCAAGCCAAGCTCAACGCCGACATCCGCCGCTTCATGGAGATGCTGTCGCGCGAGACCGTCGACAGATAACATGAGCCGGGCGCAAACTTGAACTAGGCGCGAAACAGATGGCGCTTTCCCGCAGCCGCGACAGCGGCATGAATTACTGGCCGGGCTTCGTCGACGCGCTGTCGACGCTGATCCTGTCGATCATCTTTCTGCTCACCGTGTTCATGGTGGCGCAGTTCTTCCTGTCGCAGCAAATCGCCGGCAAGGATACCGCGCTGGCGCGGCTCAACGCGCAGATTTCGCGGCTGTCGCAGCTTCTGTCGCTGGAGCAGACCGGCAAGACCAGCCTCGAAGACGAAGTCGCGCAATTACGCGCGTCGCTGTCGGCGGCCGAGGGCGAGCGCGACCGGCTGCGCGGCGCCGCCGAAGGCGCCCAAAGCGCCGCGCAAAATGCCGACGCCGGCAAGGCCGCGGTCGGCAAGCTCTCATCGCAGCTCGACATGGAGAAAGAGGCGACCGCCCGCGCCGTGGCGCAGATCGCGATCCTCAATCAGCAGATCGGCGCGCTCCGCCGCCAGATCGCGGCGCTCGAGCAGGCGCTCGGCGCTTCCGAGCAGAAGGAGAAAGACTCCCAGATTCACATCGCCGATCTCGGCCAGCGCCTGAACGTCGCGCTGGCGCAGCGGGTGCAGGAACTGTCGCGCTACCGGTCGGACTTCTTCGGCAAGCTCCGCGAAATTCTCGGCAACCGGCCCGACATCCGCGTGGTCGGCGACCGCTTCGTGTTCCAGTCCGAAGTGTTTTTCGACAGCGGCGCCGCGGTGCTGCGGCCGGAAGGCCGCGCCGAGCTCGACAAGCTCGCCATGGCGCTTGCCGAACTGGAAAAGCAAATTCCGTCCGACATCAACTGGGTGCTGCGCGTCGACGGCCATACCGATACGCGGCAATTGTCGGCGACGTCGCCGTTCAAGTCGAACTGGGAACTCTCGGCGGCGCGCGCGATTTCGGTGGTGCAATATCTGATCAGCAAGGGAATTTCGCCGCAGCGTCTGGTCGCCGCGGGCTTCGGCGAGTTTCAGCCGATCGATCCCGGCACTACCGAGGAAGCCTTCAGCCGCAATCGCCGCATCGAGCTGAAGCTGACGGAAAAGTAGCGCGTGCGGCGAGCGTGCGACGCACGGTGCACGGTGAACGGGACGACGCACGATCGCGGCTTTGTGCTGCGCCGCTACGAGCCGCGCGACGAAGACGATGCGATCGCGCTGTGGCTGCGGACCTGGCAGACGGCCTATCCGCTGCTTGATTTCGCCAAGCGGCTCGACTGGTGGCGGGCGCGCTGGCGCCACGAGCTGGTGCCGTCGGCGGAAATCATGATCGCCGACGCCGCCGGCGACATGATCGGCTTCGTCACCGTCGATCCGCGTACGCGCTACCTCGATCAGATCGTGGTCGCGCCCGGGCGTTGGGCATCCGGCGTCGGCGCGGCGCTCCTCGCCGAGGCCAAGCGGCTGTCGCCCGCAGGCCTCGATCTCGACGTCAACACCGACAATGCCCGCGCGATAGCGTTTTACGGCAAGCACGGATTTTCGATCAGCGGCGCGAGCGTCAATCCGATTTCCGGCAAGCCGGTTCACCGCATGAGCTGGCGGCCGTGATTTTTCCGGCGCTAGCCGGTTTGAAATTGCAGCTTCGCCAGCCGCGCATAGAGCCCGCCGGCCGCGGCCAGCGTTTGATGCGTGCCTTGCTCGACAATGCGGCCCTGGTCGAGCACCAGAATGCGGTCGCACGACAGCACCGTCGCCAGCCGATGAGCGATGACAATTGTCGTGCGCTCGCGCATCAGTTCCGCAAGCGCCGCAGCAATCTGGGTCTCGCTTTCGGCGTCGAGCGACGAGGTCGCCTCGTCGAGCAGCAGCAGCGGCGCGTCGCGCAGCACCGCGCGCGCGATCGCAATCCGCTGCCGCTGTCCGCCCGAGAGCGTAACGCCGCGCTCGCCAACTTGCGTTTCCATTCCCGCCGGCAGCGCCGCGATAAACGAAGCGGCATGCGCGTGCTCGGCGGCGCGCGCGACCTCGGCGTCGGACGCATCCGGCCGGCCGAAGCGAATATTGTCGCCCACCGAGCTCGCGAACATCACGCTGTCCTGCGGCACCAGCGCAATCCGCGCCCGCAGCTCCGCCGGATCGAGATCGGCAAGCCGCATACCGTCAAGTGTGACGCTTCCGGCTATGGGATCGTAGAAGCGCAACAGCAAATGAAAAATCGTGCTTTTGCCGGCGCCCGAAGGGCCGACGATCGCGACTTTCTCGCCCCGCGCAACGTGAAACGAGACGCCATCGAGCGCGAACACGTTCGGCCGCGTCGGGTAGGAGAAACGCACGTCGGTGAAAGCGACTTCGCCGCGCGCCGGCAATGGCAACGCGAGCGGATGTGCCGGACGCGCAATAGCGGGCTTGATCGCCAGAATCTCAAACAGCCGCTCCGCCGCGCCGGAAGCCTGCGCCACTTCGCCGCCGGTTTCCGACAGCGAACCGAGCGCTGCGGCCGCAAACACCGCATAGAGCACGAATTGGCCGAGCCGGCCGGGCGTCATCTTGGCCGCGAGCACGTCCTGCGCGCCGACCCAGAGCACCACGATCACACTCGCCGAAACCAGAAAAATGGCGATCGCGGTGAGGATGGCGCGGGCGCGGATCGAAGCGCGCGCCGCGGTAAAGGCACGCTCCACGGCATCGCGAAACCGCCTGATGCCGAGCGGCTCGTTGGTGAAGGCTTGCAGTACCCGCACCGCGCCGATCAGTTCGGCGGCATAAGCCGAGGCATCGGCGAGCGTATCCTGCGCAAACCGCGAACGTCGCCGCACCGCCCGGCCGAAGGCGTAAAGCGGCAGCACGATGATCGGGATCGCCGCCAGCACGAAGAGCGGAAAGCCGCGGACTACTGACGACCATCATCACGCTGGCGCCGACAAACAGCACGACGTTGCGCAACGCGACCGAAACCGAGCTGCCGACCGCGGCCTTGATCTGCGTGGTATCGGCGGTGAGCCGCGAGATCACCTCGCCGGTTCTCGCCTCGTCGAAGAAAGCGGCCGAGAGCGAGGTCACATGCGCGAACACGTCGCCGCGCAAATCGGCGACGATGCGCTCGCCGAGCGTGGTGACGAGGTAGTAGCGGAGCGCGCTCGCCAGCGCCAACACCGCCGCCGACGCCGATCATGACCAGGAAATAATTGTCGATCAGCGCCAGGCCGCGCGCGGTAAAGCCGAAATCGATCATCCGCCGCACCGCGATCGGCACGACGAGCGTCGTCAACGCTGCGAGAATCAAGGCTCCGAGCGCAGCGATGACCCGCCAGCGGTAGCGTTTGACGTAAGGGAGCAGCGAAGCCAGCGGGCGCAAATTGGTCCTGCGCGCCGCTCCGGCTTCGAGCGACGCGCCTGCGATCAGCGCCGACTGAACCGGCGGGACCGCCGATGCAAGCGATGCAGTGGCGGAAAGCGCCGCCGTATTCTTTCCGGCATCAAAATTCATGCGCCGCAACACCTTTTTGCCGCCCACGTGGCGGCTTTCCTTGGACAATGCGCCCGGAGCAACGAACAGGCAACGTGCGGCAAGATGGCCGGGTTGGCTTGTCTCACCGACGCCGTCGCGCTATAGAGCCGCAAATTTTCCCAGACACCGAGCGCTAGGCGGCGCTGCAAGAGGTTAATGGCACGTCATGAAATCTGATACCCACCCCGACTATCATGTCGTCAAGGTCGTCATGACCGACGGCACCGAATTCACCACCCGCACCACCTGGGGCAAATCGGGCGATACGCTCCATCTGGATGTCGATCCGAAGTCGCATCCGGCCTGGACCGGCGGCCAGCAGCACCTCGTCGACCGCGGTGGGCGGCTGTCGCGCTTTCAGAAGAAATTCTCCGGCTTTCTTAAGAAATAACGACGCGTCGCGCGGCGGATCAGGCCTTTGAGCCGCTTGAGCCGCTGCCGGTTGATCCCTGTCACGTCAGCTGGTCCCGCAGCCAGTAAGCCGTGATCCACAGCTTCGGATCCTCGATTGTGCCGCGTCTCAGCCGATCGAAAAGATCGTCAATCGGGACCTCTACGATTTTGATGTCTTCATCGTCGATACCGCCGCCCTTGCCCGTCCGGTCAGCGTCGCGCACCTCGGCAAAATATAGAAATATGCGCTCGGAGCTGCCGCCGGGCGAAGAGAAGAACTTGCCGATCGGTTGCAGCGTACCAATTTGGTAGCCGGTCTCTTCGAGAGTCTCGCGAATAGCTGCGGCTTCGCCCGTTTCGTTCCCGTCGATCATTCCCGCTACTGTTTCGACGATCCAGCCGTCAGCGCTGGTCGGGTCGTCGCGGCGGCGGCCGAGCAACGCGGGCGCTCTGAATTGCTCGACGAGTAAGACCGATTTTCGTTCTACATGAAAGAGCAGGACGGCAACTGAATCGCCGCGTTCGAACACCAGCCGCCTCTGTGCCGCACTGATCGTCCCATCGGTTTTCTCCTGTGCGATCAGAAACTCGTCGATTTTGAAAAAATCATCAAATACCCGACGTCGCCGCTCAATGACGGCCCTGCGCGGCATCGTAGCCTCCGGCTTTATATAGGTCGAAAAATAAGGCCCTCAGTGAGTGCCTAGACCCCATCGCGCTCGAACGCAGCTTTCAAAAGTCCCAGTTGCCGTTCGACCGGGTTGCCGACTGCAATCTTCATCGGCGTCGGTGCATGCATCGTCGCGTCTAGTCGCCGCACCTCGGCTTGGAGCTTGGTCGAGCGCGCGATGAGTTCCTGTAGCTTGCCCGGCAGAAGCGTGATCGATTTGGCATCACCCGGGTCGCACGCCGCCAATCTGACCTTGCTCTTTTCCTTATTGGCTTGTGCCAGCGTCATTTCGCCTTCTTTGACCGCACGGTGCAGCAGAAGCCACGAGGCGAGTTGCATCAGCCGCGTTGTCAGCCGCATGCTCTCGGTCGCATAAACCAGCGCCGCGCTGCGTTCGAGCTTCTTGGATTCCGTGCGACCGGCGCCGTCGAGATAGCTCGCGGTCTCCTCGACCAAGGCCATTCCATCGCGAAAAAGAGTCGCAAACACTTGGGAATTCGCCAGCCGCTCGCTGAAAGAAACCGCGCCAGCCTCGGTCGCATGCTTTTCGGACATGGGTACGCCTCACAACCGAGCGCAGCATCGCCTGCCCCAGCCTCTAAGTCCAGCGGGCGAAGCGACGTGACTTGCCGACATAGTTGCCGGCGAAGCCGCTGACGCGGCCTTGTAACAGACAAAAAAGAGCCGCCGTTGCCGGCGGCTCAAGGTGATAACAGGGAGGCGTCAAACAGAGTGGACAGGAGCCACTCGATGTCCAGAAGTTGGACGAATATCTGTAATGAAGGAGAAAGCTTAACGAAAGGTTAAGGAATCGCCGACGGTTGTCGAGACTTTCTTCAGCTTAACTCCAGGTGGCTCCCACGGCCCTTTATTTCTTGAAGAATGCATTAGCCGCCGTCTGCGACGCGCGCTTTCTGGCGATTTCCGCTTCAAGCCGCGCGATCTCGTCCTTCAGCAGTCCTGCCCGCTCAGTTAGCTCGCTCACAGAGAGCAGCGCCAGCTCCTGCCCGATCTCGTGGGTGGTCTTCTTCTTGGGCAGTTCGTCCGGATCGATGGCGGCCATTTGCGCTGTTCCTCGATAAATACACTAGCGACGACGGTCGCCGTTGTCACACCCGCGGATGGTCCGTAAGAATGGTCGACAAGAAATGCTTGCGCGAAGACCTGACCCTTTGAAAAGAAACGGGAAAATTGTTGCACCCGCACGGGGCAAACGGCTATTCATCAACCTCTTGGCTGGGAGGGGGCGCTCGGCATCAGACCGGGCCGCGAATTCGGCGTAAAGCCGGCTAAGTTGTGAAGCGGGGAGTTTCTCATCGTCGGAGCGCGATGTGCGCCGGCGGCCGAGTTTTGGAGGTCGTCTCTTGGCATTGGTTCGCGCCGCGACGGCGCTGGTGGCCTTTGCGGTTGCTGCCCTGCTGGGGATCGCGAGCGCGGCAGCAGTCGAGGCGGTCAATGTCCGTCTTGACGCAGCCGCCATCGACCTGACCGACGCGGTAGAGTTCCAGCACACCGACGGCGACCGCGTCCAAGTTTCGATCGCGCCGGGGCCCGACGGCATCGCCAGGCGCATCGAAGTCCGGGCGCGGGAAGCTGGAACCAATTGGGCGGTGTTCGCACTCGCCAACGACGGCGACGAGCAGATCGACCGCCTAATCGTGGCACCACACTACCGCATGGTCGGGTCCGGACTAATCTGGCCCGATCTCGGCACCTCGCGCATCGTCAATATCACGCCGTCCTCGGGTGATCCGCCCGAGCGACTTGATAATCCGAGCGCTGACGTGTTTCGCGTGACGCTCGATCCCGGCACGGTGATCACTTTCGTTGCTGAACTGCGCACCCCAAACCTGCCCCAGCTTTATTTGTGGGAACTCGATGCCTTCAAGGACAAAATCAACTCGCTGACGCTCTACCACGGCATCGTCATCGGCATCGCCGGTTTGCTCGCGCTGTTCCTTACCATCCTGTTTGTCGTCAAAGGCAGCGTGATGTTTCCCGCCGCTGCCGCGCTTGGCTGGGCGGTGCTGATCTATATCGGCATCGACTTTGGCTTCTGGGGCAAGGTGTTCGACATATCGTCGGGTGCCGAACGCATCTGGCGCGCATCGGGCGAAGCGATCCTCGCCGCGACGCTGCTGGTATTTCTCTTTGCTTATTTGAACCTCAACCGCTGGCACGTGCGTTACGCGCATATTACCGTCGGCTGGCTCGCCTTTCTGGGCGCGCTTGTGGCGGTGGCGCTTTACTCGCCTGAGGTCGCCTCCGGCATTGCCCGGATATCGCTATTTTTTATCGCCCTGCTCGGATTTGTTCTCGTCGGCTATCTTTCAACGCACGGCTTTGACCGCGCGGTGATGCTGATCCCGACCTGGTTTCTTTTTGTGGTCTGGGTTTTCGGCGCAGCGCTGACGGTGCTGGGCTTTCTCACCAACGACATCGTCGGCCCGGCCTTGCTCGGCGGCCTCGTCCTTATTGTCATGCTGATCGGCTTTACGGTGATGCAGCACGCGTTCGCCGGCGGGATGGCTCAGGGTATCGTCTCCGACGTCGAGCGGCGCGCACTCGCTTTAACCGGCGCCGGCGATATGATCTGGGACTGGGACGTTTCCGCCGATCGGGTGTTTACTAGCCCGGAGGCCGAAGCGATGCTCGGTCTAAAAACCGGCTCGCTCGACGGTGCTGCAGCAACCTGGCTCGAAGTTCTGCATCCGCTCGATCGGGACCGCTTCCGGGCGACGCTTGACGGCGTGGTTGAGCAACGGCGCGGTCGCATCTCGCAGGATTTTCGTGTTCGCGCCGCTGATGGTCATTATCTCTGGTTCACGCTCCGGGCGCGCCCGGTTGTCGGTTCCGACGGCGAGGTTATCAGGCTCGTCGGCACGCTCACGGACGTGACCGAATTCAAGACGGTTGAGGAACGGCTGTTGCACGATGCCGTGCACGACAATCTCACCGGCCTGCCTAACCGGGAACTGTTCCTCGATCGGCTGGAAGCAGTGCTCAGCTTCGCCAAGGCCGACTCGACAATCCGTCCCACGGTAATGGTGATCGACATCGACCGCTTCAAGCAGGTCAACGACTCGGTCGGCATGGCGCTGGCCGATTCAATTCTGCTCACACTGGCGCGGCGGCTCGGACGCCTCATCAAGCCGCAGGACACGCTCGCCCGTCTGTCTGGTGATCAATTCGGGCTCATCGTGCTGTCGGAGCGCGAACTCCTCGCGCCTCATCGCGCTTGCCGAGACCATCCGGCGAACCCTGCGCGCCCCGATCACCTTCAATGACCGGGAAATTTTTCTCACCGGATCGATTGGACTGACACTCGGCGATTCGGAGCCGCAACGCGCTGAGGAAAGGCTCAAAGACGCCGAGCTCGCAATGTATCACGCCAAGCGTCTCGGCGGCGACCGTATCGACGTGTTCAAAGCCGCCATGCGGGCGCGCAAGTCGGATCGGCTGTCGCTTGAATCCGATCTGCGGCGGGCGATCGAACGTGATGAGATCACGATCCTGTACCAGCCGATCGTGCGGCTCGACGATCGCGCGGTCGCGGGCTTCGAGGCGCTGGCGCGCTGGAATCATCCGCGCTTGGGTCGGCTGTCGCCTAACGAATTTATCACCATCGCCGAGGAGACTGGGCTCATCGTCGAACTTGGCCTTTTCGTTCTCGAACGTACCGCGCGCCAGCTCAGCACTTGGCAGCGCACGCTGCGGCCGCGCGATTCGCTGTTCGCCAGCGTTAACGTATCGTCGCGGCAATTGCTGCGTCACGACCTGATCCAGGACCTGCGCACGGTGCTGGCCCGCGCGCCGCTGACGCGAGGATCACTCAAGCTCGAACTCACCGAGTTAGTCGTGATGGAGAATCCCGAACACGCCGCGCAAATGCTGCAACGGATTCGCGAACTCGGCGCCGGTCTGGCGCTCGACGATTTCGGCACCGGCTATTCCTCGCTTGCTTATCTGCAGCGATTCCCATTCGACACGATCAAGATCGATCAGTCCTTCGTACGCACAACGTCCAAAGGCACACGGCCGGTGATCCTGCGTTCGATCATCGCGCTTGCTCACGATCTCGGCATGGATGTGGTCGCCGAGGGTGCTGAAACCGACTCCGACGCTGTCGAGCTTTATCAGCTTGGGTGCGAATACGCCCAGGGCTTTGTGTTTGGCGAGCCGATGACGCCCGAGCGCGCCCGCGATCTCCTGCAACCGAATGCTAAAGTGGAGATGGCGCGTTAAATTCAGGCATGCCCGGCCTCGCTCGAGAGCATGCCGAGATCGATGCCGATCTTTTTCAGCGCCTTGTCGTATTTGTTGCCGATGTCGGTGCCGAAGATGAGATCTGAATCCGGCGGACAATGCAGCCAGCCATTGCCCTGGATTTCATTTTCGAGCTGGCCGGGGGCCCAACCGGCGTAGCCAAGCGCCAGGATCGCGCTCGCCGGCCCGTCGCCGCGGGCGATCGCTTTGAGAATATCGAGCGTGGCGGTGAGACAGATGCCGTCGTCGATCGGCAGCGTCGAATTTTCGATAAAGAAGTCGGCCGAGTGCAGCACAAAACCGCGTTCGGTTTCCACCGGCCCGCCACGCATGACTTTCACCACTCCTGCTCGGGATGGCAGTTGGATCACGTCCGCCGCAGGAATCACATCGAGTTTTACCAGCAGGTCAGAGAAATTAATGTTCGGCGCGGGATGGTTGACAATGATGCCCATGGCGCCTTCGGCGGAATGCGCGCAAATATAGATCAGCGAGCGGGCAAAGCGATCGTCCAGCATCGCCGGCATTGCAATGAGCATCTGGCCATCCAGATAGCCCCGTCCCCGATTCTTTCCGGACGTACCGCGCGGCAATTTCATTTCCAAAGGGTAGCTGATCGAAGCTTTTTTGCAAACGAACGACTGTGACAAAAGTTCACGCTATCCACTCGGATAGTGCGCGTGATGGGAACGAGATTCCAGGTGGCTCCAGGCGTGTTGCGGCCGCCGAAGTTACACCTTCACTCGTTAGCGGTCAGTTTCACGAGCAAACCTACGCCGGTACGTGCAAAGTCACAATCATGTCAGTAGCGTGTGTGGCCCGCTTCGATCTACACAGCGACCATGATGCGCACCGCCTCAGCTTGCCGGCTAACCTTTGCGACCATGACGTTTGTTTGCGCGAGCGCCATACCAGCGGCGTGGGCGCAAAGCACTTCCACCTGGGAAAAGGAACTCCATGCGGCCGCACGGCTCATCGGTGGTGCGGCGATCAAATCCGGCGAAGCCAGATTGCTGCGGGCCGGTCTTGAAATTCGCCTCGATCCCGGCTGGAAAACCTATTGGCGCTATCCAGGCAATTCTGGCGTCCCGCCGACACTCGATTTCACGGGCTCTGAGAACGTGAAATCAGTCACTGCACTATGGCCGGCGCCGGAGCGATTTTCCGATGGCGCAGGCGGCCGTTCCATCGGCTATCTCGGGGATGTTGTCTTGCCACTGCGGATCGTCCCAAAAGATGCGGCCAAGGCCTCCTCACTCCGAGTCAAGCTCGGCTATGCCATCTGCGGCAGCCTCTGCGTGCCGGCGGAAGCCAACCTCCATCTCACGCTCTCCGGCAAAGCGGGCGCCGAGGAGCCGAATTTGGTTACGGCAGAAGCGCGTGTGCCGCGCCGCATTGCGCTCGGCGTCGCGTCTGGCGCGACCGATAGTCTCGCCGTTCGCTCGGTACGCCGCGAGACAACCGGAGCCCGTCAGCGCGTGGTGGTGGAGATCGTCGCACCTAAAGATACGCCGGTTGATCTGTTCGTCGAAGGACCAACGTCCGATTGGGCATTGCCGCTGCCTGAACCGCAGAGCGTGGCGGCTAATGATGCACCCGGAATGCGACGGTTCGCCTTTGACTTGGACGGTCTACCGCCAGGCGCGGTCGCCAAAGGCGCGACGCTGACGTTCACCGCGGTATCGCCCACCGACGCCATCGAGGTCCAAGCCCGTCTCGACTAATTCGCCCGGCACGCTAATTTATGGCGGCCGAACAAACCCGATCTGAATAACGAAAGGATATGCAGCATGCCTATCAAGGTTGGCGACCGTTTGCCGCCCGACATCAAGTTCCGCGTCATGGGGCCCGAGGGCCCGGCGGTGAAGACCACTGAAGACGTATTCAAAGGCAAAAAAGTTGTGCTGTTCGCCGTTCCCGGCGCATTCACGCCAACCTGCAGCAACAACCACCTGCCCGGCTTTCTCAAGAACGCCGACGCGTTCAAAAGCAAAGGCGTCGACACCATTGCGGTCACCGGCGTCAACGACGTGTTCGTGTTCGACGCCTGGAAGAAGGCTACCGGCGCGGGGAGCAAGATCGAGTTTTTGTCCGACGGCAACGGCGAGTTCGCCAAGGCGCTCGATCTGTCGATGGATGGCTCGGGCGTGGGGCTCGGCATCCGCTCCAAACGCTACGCCATGCTGGTTGAAGACGGCATCGTGAAGAAGCTCAACATCGAAGAAGCACCCGGTAAAGCCGAAACGTCTGGCGCGGACAATCTCCTAAAAGAGATGTGACCTCCTGAGCAGCAACGGCTGAGCGGCTCCCGCGCTCGGGTCGGACTGCTCGATATGCAGTGCGATTAACCGACCGCGGTTCCGGTACGGCGGATGCCGGCAATCGCCTCGCGCGCCAGTACGTCGGCGCGCTCGTTCTGGACGTGACCGGTATGGCCGCGCAGCCAGTGCCATTGAATCTGATGCGGCCCAAGCGCCGCGTCGAGACGCTTCCACAGATCGACGTTCTTCACCGGCTTCTTGTCTGAGGTGCGCCAGCCGTTGCGCTTCCAGTTCGACATCCAGGACATGACCCCGTTGCGCAAATATTGGCTGTCGGTGTGCAGATCGACGCGGCACGGCCGCTTCAGCGATTCGAGCGCGGAGATCGCGGCCATGAGCTCCATGCGGTTGTTGGTGGTTAGCGCCTCGCCGCCCTTTATCTCCTTCTCGTGGTCGCCGAAAGCGAGAATCGCCCCCCAACCGCCTGGACCCGGATTGCCTGAACAGGCGCCGTCGGTGTGAATAACAACGTGCGGGAGCTGTGCGGTCACGCGAACATCACTCCGTAGTCGCGCGCACTCTTTGCTTTCTGGTGAAAGCGCAGCTTGCGCAGATACTCGATCGGATCTTTGGGTCGCACCAGTGCTCCGGGCGGCACGTCGAGCCAATCGACCAGCCGGGTGAGCAGAAAGCGCAAGGCGGCGCCGCGGGCGAGCAGCGGCAGCTTCTCCCATTCCGGCGCGGAAAGCGGACGCGTCTTGGCATAGCTCATGAGCAGCGCGCGGCCCTTGGTGACGTTGTAGGAATGATCCGGCTCGAAACACCACGCATTGAGGCAGATGGCGACGTCGTAGACGAGCGTATCGGTGCAGGCGAAGTAGAAGTCGATCAGCCCGGAGAGCTTGTCGCCGAGGAAAAAAACATTGTCCGGGAACAGATCGGCGTGGATGACGCCTTGCGGCAAACCGTGTGGCCACTCGCGTTCGAGCAAATCCAGCTCGGCGGCCAGCACAGTCTTCAAGTCGCGCTGCACCGAATTCGCACGCTCGCCGCATGCGGCAAAAAGCTGTCGCCAGCCGCTGACTGAAAGCGCGTTCTCCCGCCGCATGGTGAAATCCGCACCGGCGAGATGGAGCCGCGCCAGCGCCTCGCCCAAAGCTGCGTTGTGCGTTGCGCTGGGCCGGCAAATCCACATGCCATCGAGAAAGGTGACGATCGCCGCCGGACGTCCGGCCAACCGGCCAAGTGCCTCGCCGGCGCGGTTCTTCACCGGCTGCGGGCAGGTGATGCCGCGGCTTGCCAAATGCTCCATCAGCCCCAGGAAGAACGGCAGGTCGCGCTCGGCGACGCGCCGCTCGTATAGCGTGAGAATGAAATAGCCGCGGCTGGTGTGAACCAGGAAATTCGAGTTCTCGACGCCTTCGGCGATGCCCTTATAGGCCAGAAGCTCACCGACGTCGTAGCCGGCAAGGAAAGGCGCGAGGTCTTCCGCCGCGACGTCGGTATAGACGGCCATAAAGTTCTCCAGTGCCTTCGCGGCTAGCCTGCCGTCCGTGGCGCCGTCAAGGGAGTACTCTCCGCATCCGGGGGCGATGCAAAGAATTCCGCGCTATGGCGATCAAGCAACGACGACATATGATCGCTCGCGGGGCCGGAATAACGGGTGAATGGCGAGCCGCACACACTATCGGTCTGAGCGAAGCGGCAGTATGATTGTGGAGGACCATCGAAACCGCGGCCGGGCGCGATGAAAACCGTCCTCGTTCCAACGGAGTATAACGCCGAGCATGGCGAAGCGATGCTTTCGGCGCTCGATACCGCACTTTCGCTTGCGCAAAAATTTGGCAGTTGCATCGAGGGCTTTGCGCTCCGTCCCGCGGTCGCCGACATGGTGGCAATGGATCCCGACGCCGGCTTGACCATGGTCGCGGTCAAGGAAAACGACGCAGAAATGGCGCGACAAGCCGAAGACCTGTTCCGCTCATTCATGGAGCGTCACGGCGTGCAACGCCGCGCCGACCAGGCGGGCGCGGCGTCGCTGTCCTGGTCCTGGCTGCCCGCCGCGCCGAGCGGTCACGACTTTGTCGGCAGCTATGGCCGGGTTTTCGACATCATCGTACTGGCGCGCCCGGAAGACGAATGGCAGAGCCCGTCCATGGTCACGCTCGAATCGGCGCTGTTTGAAAGCGGACGTCCGGTGTTGATCGCCCCGCCCAACTCGCCGCGTTCGCTCGCAACCAACATCCTGATCGCCTGGAACCGCTCCACCGAACAGGCGCGCACCACGGCATTTGCCATGCCATTGCTGCGGCTCGCCGAACGGATCACCATCTTGACCGTCGAAGGGTCGACAGTAGCGGGACCCAGCGGCGTTGAAATGGCACGCTCGCTCAAGGCAAACGGCATCGCCGCCGAGCCGATCACGGTCACGCCCGGCAAAATCAGTGCCGGCGAGACCATCCTCACCAAGGCCGAAGAACTCGGCTGCGACCTGATCGTCAAGGGCGCCTATACGCAAAGCCGGCTGCGCCAGATGATCTTCGGCGGCGCCACCCGGCACATTCTCGCCAAGGCCAAACTTCCGGTGCTGATGGCGCATTAAGACGCACGCGTCACTTCAGGTCTTTGCGGATAATCTTGCCGACATTGCTCTTCGGCAAACTGTCCACAAACACGATGACCTTGGGGACTTTGTAACCCGCCAGCCGTTCGCGCGCGAATTTCGTCAGCTCGGCTTCGGTCAGCGCCGGATCGCGTTTGACGACGAAGAGTTTCACCCCCTGCCCGGTGTGTGGATCGGCAACGCCAATGACGGCCGCTTCGAGCACCCCCGGATGCTGGGCAATGACGTCCTCCACTTCATTGGGGAACACCTTGAAGCCCGAGACATTGACCATGTCCTTCTTGCGATCGAGGATTTTCAGATAGCCTTGCGGATCGAAAGCGCCGATGTCTCCGGTGTGCAGCCAGCCGCCCTCGGTGAGGACAAGCTTGCTCTCGTCAGGACGCTGCCAATAGCCGTCCATAACCTGCGGCCCGCGGACACAAATCTCGCCCGCCTCCCCGACGGGAAGATCGTTCCCGTTATCGTCACGGATAACCACGTCTGTCGAAGGGACCGGAAGTCCAACAGTGCCGATCTTCGGGCTTCGCACCGGATTGAGGCAGACGACCGGCGACGCTTCAGTAAGCCCGTAGCCTTCTACGAGCTCCGTGCCGGTGATCTCGCGCCAGCGCACCGCGACCGCGCTTTGCACCGCCGCGCCGCCGCCGACGGCAAAGCTGAGCCTGCTGAAATCGAGTTCGGCGAAATCGGGCGAATTGATCAGCGCATTGAACAGCGTATTGACGCCGGTCATCGTCGTGACCTGTGCCCGTCGCATGGTGCGGATCAGTCCCTTGATGTCGCGCGGATCCGGTACCAGCACGCTCAGTCCGCCCATCAATGCAAACGCAAGCAGGTTCGCCGTCAGCGAAAAGATGTGATAGAGCGGCAGCGGCGTCAGAACGATCCCCTGCTCTTCTCTGAGATACGGCCTGATCACGGCGCGGCACTGCAGCGTGTTCGCGACCAGATTGCGGTGAGTGAGGATCGCTCCCTTCGGGACACCGGTGGTGCCGCCGGTATATTGCAACAAGGCGGGCGACGATGCGGGCGGCTGCGCATCCGCAAACTCGGCACCAGGCTCGCGACCACAGGCCGCTTGCAGCATCGTGAAGGTTTTGAAGCGCCAAGCCGGCACCGCGCGCCGGATGTAGGTATTGGCGAAATTGAACACCGTGCGTTTAAGCGCCGGCATGAAATCGCCGAGCCGCGCTACCACGACGTGCCGGATTCGGGTTTCGGCAAGCACCGGTTCGAGCTTGTGGGCAAAATTCTCCATGATCACGATCACGGTGGCGCCTGCGTCCGCAAGCTGCTCCTTCAGCTCGCGCGGCGTGTAGAGCGGATTGACGTTGACGACCGTCAGGCCTGCGCGCAGCGCACCGAGGAACGCCACCGGATAGGCGAGCAGGTTCGGCAGCATGATGGCAACACGATCGCCCGCCTTGCAGTTTACTTCTTCGATGAGGAACGCCGCGAACGCCCGGCTGACACGTTCCCACTCGGCGTAGCTCATCCGAGTTCCGAGGCATTCGAACGCGGCATGCGCGGCGTGGCGGGTGCAGGCATCAAGCAGCATCGCCGGCAGCGACGGATAAGCATCTGGATCGATGCTCCTGGGGATGCCCGGCGGATAAGACGCAAACCAGATCGGATCAGCGGAGGCGGCCGCGGCCGGCGCCGGACTCTGCGTCTGTTGCGTCATCGTATGGAACCTCGCTCACGGCCTCGAAATGCGCCGCCGACTTGCGCGTGGCAGATCCGCCCGGCTCGCTCCATTATCCGCAAGCCGGACTGCGGCGCTGAACCGCGTCATGGCGGAAGAGAATCCATTTTTGAGCAGATCGATGTCGTTGGCGACAACGACCAGCGCATAACCCTCGCGGCGGCGCTGCATCGCGGCATCGACGCTGTTGGTGAAGATGGCGCAGGGAACGTCTGAAGCCTTGCAGGCATCGAACACCGCACGACAGGCCGCTTCGTGCCGGGCATCCGGTTTCGGGAATGTACCAAGCGAGATCGCGAGATCGCCGGAGCCGATCAGCACGAAATCGATTCCCGCTGTCCCGGCGATGGCCGCAGCATTGCCTACGGCATGCTCCGTCTCGATCATGACGCCGACGACGGTGCCGGCATTCGCTTGCAAATAATAATCGACGAAGCCCTGGCTGAGCGGGCGCACGCCACCGGCCGATCGGCTGCCCTGAGGCGGGAACCGGGCGGCAGAGACCGCCGCGGCCGCCTGCCCTCGGTCTTCAATCAGCGGAACGATGACGCCTTCTGCCCCGGCATCGAGGGCCTGCCCGATCGCGATCGGAGAATTCTCGGCGGTCCGGACAAGAACCGGAGCAAGTGGGCGAGCCGCGCCCACCGCCTGTTCGATGGCCTGCCGACTCCACAGTCCATGCTGCGCGTCGAGGACGATGGCGTCGGGTTTGGCGCTCGCGGCAAGTTCAATGACGGCGGGCGAGCCGGTGCTCATCCAGAACACGCCGAGCGGCTCGCGCTTGGCGAGACGCTCCCGCAGGCTTCGACGATTCGTCTCGAACATGAGCGGTCCGGCGCGGTTGCTCCGACCGGCACCATAGTCGCAAGGGGTACGGGAATCGAGTATTCGTCTTCCCCCCGCTCAACCCCCAATCCCCTCCGCTCGCGGCAGCGGGTGGCACAACAGTAACGGGTAAGGCTGACCATTCCCGCGACGCGCTCGGCGCCCGAGTTTTGCTGGTGGCAGACGGCGAATGGCGAGTAGCGAATGGCGAGTGGCACGGTGCCGCTGGTCTCTGCCTAACTTCCCTATTCGCTATTCCTCATTCGCAACAAAAAAGGAAGCGGAACGCCGACAGACGTGTGTAGCCAACCTCCGCGCCTTTACGGGCGCGGCGCGCACCAGCGGGTGCGCTCGCCTATCGGCGTTCCACCACGGCTCTTACCGTCAGGGCTTTCGGCCCTGGGCGCAGCTTCAGGCCAGGCTTCCTGGGACGCGGCAGGACGTTCGATCCGGTACGGTCGCTCCAACCGGGGAGCGAAGACCTTGCGTTCTTACGCGGGCGTTACCCGCGCCCGCCTGTCCCAGTCCAGGGAACGCACCTCCCGGACCGGTCGTAGTGCCGGTCAGCATGATGCCCGAAGCTGCCCGGGTGCGGAGTGTATCGTTCCGCCCGCGGGCACCGCACTCGCTCCACCTCTCGGAATACCTTCGCGACAGGCGTCCTCGGTGAGCGAGATTCGTTGCATCATGTAGCTCAAATAAGGACCGATGTCAATGAAAAAGAGACCAGCGAGGCGTCCCCGCGACCGTGCGCCGGAAGGCCGCGACCGGCGCAGCTACTACGTCACGTTCTTTTGTTGGTATCGGAGCAATAGCGGAAATGCCGGACGCGCCATCCAAATGACGCGAATGAACCCATCCCGGAAATGGCGTGTGTATCGCAGCCGTCGACGCATGTTTGATTGTGGACGGCGGAACCAACAAACGCAGTTGCCCACCCCCCGCGCCGTCGCATTGCGTGCCCTTGATATGCATCAAACGCCAGGGCCGTTGATCTGGATCAACTCCGATTGGTTGTCGCCGGCGCTATCTGATCCTCCAAATTTAGTAACAGGAGGTATCAATGGCAGTCATCAGTACGTTAGTTACTGTACCTGGGGGCGTAACTTCCAGCAATGATATCGTCGTACCTGGTGGCATTCTCCAAGTGGCAAACGGCGGGGCGATCGTCGGCACAATCGATGCCCAATCTGGCAGAGCGATTATCGCCGCTGGAGCCACGGCGACCGGCACAACCGTGCAAGATAACCTTGTCATCAGCGGCTTTAACTTCTTCGCCAGCGGCGGGCAGTTTGTT
Organism: uncultured Alphaproteobacteria bacterium; assembly: GCA_963826945.1. Classification (GTDB taxonomy): domain Bacteria; phylum Pseudomonadota; class Alphaproteobacteria; order Rhizobiales; family Xanthobacteraceae; genus BOG-931. The sequence continues at coordinate 63,560 of CAWGYY010000011.1, forward strand.
GAAGGTGGCGTAGCATCCTCTACCTTGGTTGCGTCGGGCGGCTTTGAGGTGGTGGTTTCAGGCGGCGTGACCTCCGGAGCACTGGTGCTTAACGGCGGAGTGGAACTCGTAGGCAATGACGGGCCCGGAACAAACCTTGCCGTGGGAATGACACTCTACGGGGGCGGGGCACTCATCGGACTCGGAGGCGCTGCGTCCGGGACCACTGTCACGAATGGCGGCGAGCTGTTCGTTGCGGGGGGCGCCGACAGCCACGCATCAGTGGTTAGCGGCGGCACGATCTATGTCACGACCGACGTTCTTTCCAGCGGCACGACCGGTACGGACAACGGCACGTCAGTAGGCAGCGGCGGCACGATGAACGTGTCTTCGGGCGGCATGGCCAGCGGCACATCGGTCGGCAGCTCTGGAACGCTCAATGTCTCCTCCGGCGGCGTGGTCAGCGCGCTCACGATCAATGATCCGAACGATCCGGGGGTAACCGCAATTGCCAATGTGCTGTCCGGCGGCAAGGTCGATGGCAGCACCAAGATCGATGGCGGACAGCTGATATTGGACGCCGGCGCCGTCTTCGAACAACCCCACGCCAAGCTGACCATCATCAACACTGGCGAGCTGGTGCTCGAACAGAACACGTTCAGAAGCACCATCCATGACTTCGGCGGACAGGACTTTATGGACCTGACCAAGATCAGGTTCATCGGCCAGGGTCCAGACGCGACAACTGCGACCTTTTTCCAAACCAACGGCGTGCTTCAGGTCGCACAGGGAAGCCACTTTGCCGACCTTCACTTGGCCGGCACCTACACGACCGCGAACTTCGCGCCGCAAAGCGATGGCGCGCACGGGACTACGGTGACCTTCGTCCCCTAACGCGTCGCCACACGGACCATCAAGCGAACGGTGTTCCCCGCAGTCCGTTCGCTCGTTGCGGTCAGCCAGAGCACTAAGTCGGCGTTTGGCCCTTCGCGACATTCCGCTACGCGGCAGAATTTGGTCGCTATCGGCGGCAGTGCTGACATGGAGCGGTTTTCGGCGGGCAACGATCTGTAGCGATTGACCCGAGACGGACGTGCTGAGCTTCCGTTTTGATCGATATCAATGTTCCTGACTCTGGCCGGTGTCTACTTCGTGTCGTGAGACGATTGGCCGACGAACGACGGATTCGCCATGCCCGATGGCGTCCCCAGGGCCAAGGGGACGGGACGGTCATGACTACTGGAGCGCAGCAAAAGTTCCAGTGACAGGAGGCACCCATGGTAGCGTCGATAAGTAACGAGATCATAACAACGGTTTTGGGCGTAGGCTCCGGCAGCTGGTTAAACGCTAGTGGCGACGTCGTTGTCCAGCCTGGCGAGTTGGTCGTTTACAATGGCGGAACGATCGCCGACACGGTGGTAGCACTTGGTGGCGAAACGCTCATCTCAGCAGGCGGCTCCGCAATCGGTACGACAGTGCAAAACGGCGGCGAGCAGTTTATTCGTGGCGGGACAGCTACCGCCACTCTAATCGCCTCGGGCGGCAATGAACTCCCGATGTCCGGTGGCGTGACGTCAGGCGCGATAGTGCTTCGCGGCGGTGGCGAAGGCGTTAACGCCTTGGGAAGTGCCGTTGGGACGTTCGTCGATGGAGGTGTTTGCGATGTCTTTAGCGGAGGCACAGCGTCCGGAACCCAAGATAACGGCCTCGTGCAGGTGTTTTCCGGCGGCACCGATAGCGGCGCGTCGGTGGGCTCGGGGGGCTTCCTTGAGGTGCGCGGCGGCGCGGACAGCGGTGCAACTGTCGGCAGCTCTGGCACGCTCATTGTCTCTTCCGGTGGTGTGGCCAACAACGTTAAGACGAATGATCCCAACGACCAAGGTGTCACGGCTCAGATTAATGTCATGTCCGGCGGCACCGTCGATGGCAGCACCAAGATCGATGGCGGCCAGCTGATATTGGACGCCGGCGCCGTCTTTGAACCGCATGCCAAGCTGACCATCATCAACACCGGCGAACTGGTGCTCGAACAGAACACGTTCAAAGGCACCATCCAAGACTTCGGTGGACAGGATTTCATGGACCTGAGCAAGATTAAATTCATTGGCCAAGGATCGAACGCGACGACTGCGACCTTTGCGAACGGCGTGCTTCAGGTCGCACAGGGAAACCACATTGCCGACCTTCACTTGGCCGGCACCTACACGACCGCGAACTTCGCGCTGCAAAGCGATGGCGCACACGGCACCACGGTGACTTTTGTCCCCTAATGCCTCGCTGGCGGGGCACGGTTAGCGGTCATCATCTGATCGATCAGCGTCGATCCGAAACAAAGTCCAAAATGGGCCGCCGAGCGAACGGGGCTTGTCGCACCCGCTCGCTCGGCGGACATCGCGAAACGGAACTTGATGACCCCGGAGCGTGGATTGGACTTTTTATTTGATCTATCGCAATACTTGCAGCCACCAAAACTGAGAACCGTATAAATGGATCGCTCGCGGCAGCAGTCGAGCCAGCGAAGAGAAAACGGAGAGGTGTTTCGTGAAAGCTTTTGTCTTAGCAGTCGGCCTTTTGGCCGTTAATGGAGTCGCAGCGCTCGCCGCGTCGCCGGGCGCCAACCCGTTCGATGGCACGTGGGCCGAAGTAATCGTTGGCGAGAAGGTATGCGAAGTTGTCGTCAACACGTCTTTCACGGTCACCAACGGGCATTTCAGCCAGCCCAATTCCAGGGGTGAAGTAAGTCCAAACGGTTCGGCGAAAGGCACCGCTTCGGCCAACGGCGTCAGCGGCACCTGGACCGGACATTTTTCCGGCAATAAGGCGTCGGGCCGATTTACCCGCACTGACGGCTGCATCGGGCGTTGGAGCGCGGTCCGGCAATAGGCCGCGCCTGCCGTTTGGATCGCAAGGTTTGTTATTGCCCGCGTGATAACGGTCGCGCCGGGGTTTTGTTCACGACAACGATCCCGCGCCGCGCCCCATTGTCGAAATCTCCGTTTTCAGTGAAATTCTTTGCACCGCATTACGGTCGCGATTGGCCCGAAACCGAAGCGATGAACCGCTTACGATCTCGTCGCTATCGGGTGCAAAGATAGGGTAATCGGCCGGCAGCTTGTGGATAGCTGAAGATTTTGGGTGCTGCGCTTCAGGCTGATGGTGCATTCCTGTGACATCCGTCACTGACAGGCGCTAAAGATAATCACGAGGACGAACCTGGGAAAGGCGTCGACGTGATCCGCAGCCGTTGGGGATCATCGAGTTTTATTGTTGGCTCAAGCTCATAAGCGCGAAAGGGATCCATAGCGTTATCGTACACGGTCCGAAGAAGGGACAGTCGGCCCCCCTCCCGATGCCCTGGGACACCACATACCAAGCTCAGTGGTCCGCGATTTGGTCGCTCGCGTACAAAGGCGGACATCGATCGACACCAGCGCAGAATGGCTCGGTAGCGTTTGACCCTCAGCGGAACTTAGCTGGCTGACGCCGCGCGACAAACTGTCTGCCCAGCGCGGCTAACGTGTCTTCCGTTTGATTTCTGTCAAAAACTTATGGCAGAGTCGGATTGTACTGAAAATACAACTCGCTTAGGGAGGCGACAATGAAGCAACTGGCTTTTGTACTTGGTCTCTTGACGTTGAGCGTCACTGCCGCAACGCAGGCGCAAGCTGATTTCGCTGTGGTCCGGTTCAACAGCGGCTATTGCCGCGTCTGGACTCGTGCGGCGGCGCCCCCTCAGGACTTCCAGTATCTGGCGTTTCGGCGCGGCTCGCCGGGTCATCCATGGTGGCAACACATGTTTGCTACGGCGCCCGGAGCAGAAATGGCTTTGCATGAGGCAGTCGCGACGCATCGCTGCCATCATTAGTTCTGACGTACGTCCTTCAGTCTCTACGTTTTGCGCGGACTAAACGGTGGGCGCAGGAGCGGCGTTCTCAAACGTTGCGTGAACTTGAAAGCGCATGAGGGACGGAGGGGCCGCCGCGAGGCGGCCTTTTCGTTTGCGCTTGCGATTTGCGGAGGTCTGTTAATGGGCCGATCAATGCCGGATCGCAGCCGAGGATAGCCAGGCCGCCGAGTCTGAAGGCGGAACCGTAGCGGCGTCGGCTTCTTCGACGTGCCACTGGTCGCACGTGCAGCAGTAGAAGCTGTAAAGATCGGGCAGCCCGTCAAATCGTGGGGTCCTGCGAAGCAGCTGCATCGGTTGCGCGCAGCCGGCGCACCGTGGAGGTCTGGGCGCGGTCTTGTTGGCGAATTTCTCGGACATGACGCAATCTCCTGCTTGCCAATCGGTCCGCAGGGAAGAAGTCGGGCCGGCCACAGACATGGGATGCCGGCATTACCGCCGCGTGGCCGAGAGCTTAATTTTTGGCAATCCAGACAGGTCAGGCGCGCCCTTAAGCCCACTTCGGCTGCGCGGCGAGAAAGCGGTGAACTTCGGCGGCGAACTTTTCCGGCATCTGGTCCGGCAACGGCACCATGCCGCCTTCGATCTCGATCAGCGTGCTGCCGGCGATCGCTGCGGCGACCTTGGGCGCATGCGGATAAGCGTGCGGGTCGGCGGTCGGCGCGATCACGAGCGTCGGCGAGCGGATGAGCGGCAGGCGCTTTTCCATCTCGTGACGATCGACAACGCGATGGCCCTCGGCGGCGCCCGGGCCCGCTTTCAGCGCGTCGACGATGAACCGTTCCAGCAGATCGATGCGGTCGGGCGGATAGAACGATTGCCGCATCGACCACAGCTCGGCCAGATGGCCGCCATCCATGCGCGGCGTCACTTCATCGACGACGGCACGCTGGTGCGCCTTGGCCTCGGTGCGCCGCGCGGCGTCGACATGGGGGCTCGCGGATAGAACCAACGCCGCCACCTGTTGGGGATAGCCGGCGGCGATTTCGATCGCGATCGAAGCGCCGGTGTGATGGCCGACAACGGCCGCGCGCTCGATGTTCAGCGCCACGAGCAGCTGATGCGCCGCCTTGGCCCAGTTTTCGATCGACGCCTGGCCCTGCGGCAACGGATCGGAATCGCCGTAGCCGACCGTATCCATGGCGATGGCGCGGTAATGCCGCCCCAGGAGCGGCAGCACATCGCGAAACTCGTCCCATGAGCGCGGGGTCTGATGCAGCAGCAAGACCGGCGCGCCGCTGCCGGCTTCGGCGATGTGAATGCGTCCGGATGGGGTAGAAATAAATGACCGTTCGACCTGCGGCATACGCCACACCCCTCAAGCAAATGCCGCCGCCGCTGGTATACCGACGCAATCGTCCGGCCGCTGTCGCGGCCGGACGCTGCACAACGCGCTATCAGGCTTTGGTGATGGTATCGGCCAGAATCCAGCCGTTCTTGTAGTGCACGAAATTGATGTCCTTCTTGCGCACCACCGTGATCACGCTTTGCAGAAGCGGAATGATCGCGCCGTACTCCACCGCCTTCTTGTTGATCTCCTTGTAGCCGGCGATGCGCTTGTCGTAATCGGCTATGGCGAACAGCGCGGCGACATCATCGCCGATCTCCTTTTCCTTCCAGGCCGAGAACGGCAGATGCGGGTTGAGCAGATAGCCGGTAAACATTTCCGGATCGCCGGTCGCGTTGTCCCAGCTGTAGAGCGTCGCCTCCGGCAGCTTGTTGCCGCGGTTGAGCTCGAAATATTTCGAGTACTCGACGATCTCGATGTCGGCGTCGATGCCGACCTTCTTCCACATCTGCACGATCGCCCGCGCCATATCGTAATCGCCGGGAAACTGGCCGTTGGTGGTGGCGAGCTTGATCTTGGCCGGTTTTGCGGTGCTGTAGCCCGAAGCGGCCAGGAGCTTTTTCGCCGCTTCCAGGATCGTAAGGCGAAGGAGTAGCCTTCGGACGTAGCCCGGCGTGTCCGGCGGGGCGACCACCGACAGCGGCACCGCGGCGCCGCCGTAGAACGCCTGCGACAGCGCTTTCTTGTCGATGGCGTGATGGGCGGCAAGCCGCACGTTCTTGTCGGCAAAGCCAAGATCGCCGCGGCATCTGAATGATGATGACGCGCTCGATCGGGTCGAGCTCGGCCTTGAAATTCGCGTCCTTCATGAAGCGCTCGGCTTCGCGCACCGGCACGTTCAAGGTGAGATCGACCTGGCCGGACTGGATCGCGGCGACGCGCGCCGAAGGGTCCTTGATGATCTGGAACGTGACGCTCTTCATTTTCGGCTTCGGGCCCCAATAGGCCTCGTTGCGCTCAAGCACGATGCGGCTGTTGAGCTCATAATCGACCAGCTTGTAAGGGCCGGTGCCGATCGGCGCCTTGACGAAACCGTCTTCGCCGACTTTTTCCATGTAGTCCTTCGGCACTACAAAGCTGCACAGGAATGCAAGCCAGATCGGCGAGGTGGCAAACGGCAGCTTGAAATGCATCACCGCCTGGGTCGGCGACGGCATGTCAACGTCGGTCACGAAGCCCCAGATGTTGGCGACGTCGATCTTGTGCCCAGCCTTGACCCGGTCGAAGAACGAATACTTGAAATCCGCCGCGGTCATTTTCGAACCGTCGTGGAATGTTACGTCATCGCGGAAATCGAGCGTGAGCGAGAGACCGTCCGGCGCGAGGTTCCAGGTCTTGACCAGTTTCGGAATGAGCTTCAGGTCGGGCGCCTGATCGAGCGGCTGGTCGAACACCAGTTTGTAGATCGGCTGGGTGTCTGGAACGGTGCGCTGCTCCGGGTCCCACGACGGAACGTCGCTCGGCCAGCCGATCGTGACCTTGTCCATATCGGCAGCAAGCACAGTTGCGGAGCGCAGGAACGTCGGCGCCCCGATAGCTCCAATGCCAAGCGCCTGGCACAAGGCCCGACGCGATACTTCAATCATGGCAGTCTCCTCCAGCTAGGGGTGAAATTCCAACTAAGCGGCGGACGCTCGCGCCTCCGCCGACAAGGAATGGTCACGCGCCTCGGCACCGGTGATCCCCTCGCACGCCAAGTGTACTTCCAGTTCCGTGGCGGCGCGATAGTGTTATCGTTCGTACAGGCGCCAGGCGACCGCTAGCCGATCGATTCAGGCCGGGGGGCTTGTCGTGTCGCGTGACCGCGATGGGCTCACGGCAATCGGACCGGGCCGCGCCGCATGGAAATGATCTTTGCGCAATTCTCCCGCACGAACAGGGCGTTTCAGCTCCACCGGGTGGCCGTGTGGGGTGTGCAGATAGGCGTGGCGCCACTCCTCTTTGCGCCGCGCCATTTCTGCAACCGACGCGAGACCTTTGCGGGCGACGAGTCTTTCGAGCGCCAACAGCCAGCGCCGGTAGTACGCCGCCTCGACGCTTTCTCCGCTCTCAGCCGGCACCTCGCGCAGCGTAACGGCGAACAGATCTGTCCATTCGCTCCAGCTAAAGGCCCCTTGCCGATTGAGCGCTACCGCAAGCGAAAACGCCTCGGCGTGCCAAGGCTCGAGAAATACCGGTCCGGCTTCATGGCCGGGCAGGTCAGAAAGTTGTGGCGTCTCGGGCTCGTTCATGTCGCGCGCTGTACGGCCGGATCGAGATAGTCGTCGAACAAGTCGATCTGCAGCGTATCTCGCGCCGACGCTTGCGGGCCCCAAAGTTCGCGCGCCGAGAAGCGGACGCCATAGACGTGCTGCGAGTGAGGACCGAGGCCCGCCGCGTTGGTGTCGGGAAGAGCGAAAATCCCGTGGTCGACGACGACGGTCCCGTGCTTGCCGCGGACGTAGCGTGGCAATCGCGTATGACCGCGCGGATTTATATTGCGGGCGATCACCGCATCGCCCGGCCGGAAGCGCGCCGGCGCGCCGTCCGCGCTTCGCGACGTTCCGCCCTGCTCAAGGATCACCCGAGCGATGTCCTGCGTCACCGGCGGCGCAGTGTTGGGAGCCGGCGTCGCGGAACGGTCGTCGGCAAGCTCCTTGGCGCTGATCACGCCTTTCTCTCGAAGCAGCGCCTCGGTACTGTACAGCCACCGCTCGTAGTAGACGCTTTTCAGATAGGTGATCGGATCGACGTCTTCGGTGACGCGCCGAATTTCGTCGACGTTGAAGAGACCGGCGCCAAGCGCAGAGAAGGTGATGCCGAGGATGCGGCGCTCCCATTCGTGGTGGAGAGGGTCCCGCATCATCGCTGCGGTCGACCGGCCCGAAGCCGTGCATACCGCCCATATCGGCAATGCCATTCATCTTATTGCCTCTCCGTTGCAGCGAAGGTCACGCCGGCGACCGCGGCACGGCCGTGCCGATCATCGAGTCGCGGGTCACCAGTTCGGCAAGCTTGTCCTCGGTCCAGCCGTCCGTTCCCGCCGGCCGCATCGGCAGAACGAGGTAACGAATTTCGGCGTTGCTGTCATAGACCCGCACTTCGACGTCGTCGGGAATCATCAGGCCAAATTCGGCGAGCACGCTGCGCGGCTCGATCACAATCCGGGAACGATAGGCCGGCGATTTGTACCAGGTCGGCGGCTAGGCCAAGCGTCGGCCACGGATAACAGGAGCAAAGCGTGCAGGTCACAACGTTATGCACTGTCGGCGTGTTCTCGACGACCACCATTTCCTCGCCTTGCAAACCGCCGAAGGAAAGCTCGGCGATTGCAGCCGTGCCGTTGGCGAGGAGACGCTGTTTGTAGGCCGGATCGATCCAGGCACGGGCCACGACCTTGGCGCCGTTGCGCGGGCCAACGCGGTGCTCGTAATAATCCGCAAAAGCTCCGACCACGTCCGGGTCGATAATTGCCTTTTCGACCAGTAGCGACTCCAGCGCCTTCACCCGCAAGGCGGGATCGGACGGCGGCTCGGTATGATCGTGGTCGGCCATGACAGACACTTTCGTTGACGCCGTAAACTCGTCGCGACTTCAGCGATCGAGAGCGGAGCGCCGGCGCCGATTGAAAAATTTAGCCCATGCGACGATTTTGCAAAGCGGAATCTCGCCGGACCGCGACGGAAGGCATTGACCCAAGCGGTTTTTTTGGCCCACGCTGGGCGTCAGACCGGGCTCGCGGGTATCAAATTGCGCGCGTGAAAGCGTTTGGCGCCGCCAAAGCGTTCAAGGAGCTAATCATGGCACGCCCGCTGCGACGCCGGTCGGTTTTGCAGATCGCGGCCGGCGGCTGCGGTTGCGGGCATTTGCTCCGCACCTGTGAGGCGCGCGTTCGCTGCGGGAAAGGAGACGGCGACAATCGGATGGCCGAACGACGTGGGGTCGTGGGATCCCAACCAGCGCTTCACGCCCGATGCCCAGGCAATCTTCAAGGCCGTCTTCGATCAGCCGATCGATCAGGATCCGAAGCTCAATCTGATCCCGCATTTGCTCAAGCGTTGGAGCCTGGCGCCGGACGGCCTGAGCATGGCGGTCGAGCTTCGCGACGACGTGACGTTCCACGACGGCTCACGTATGACGACGGAGGATTTCCGCTACACCTTCTTCGAACGGCCGAAGTCGGGCATCAAGCTCGACACCGCCAATTCCTGGCGCAAGGTGCAGGATATCGTCATTGCGTCGCCGACCAAAGCAGTGATGAAATTCAGTTCTCCGGCGCCGACGGCCCCGCAATGGCTGGCGTTTCTCGGCAGCTTCGTCGTTCCAAAGAAGTACATCGAAGCCGGCGGTCTCGAAAACTTCCTGAAAAAGCCGGTCGGAACCGGACCCTATAGGCTCGCCGAATACGAACTGAATTCCCGCATCGTGCTTGAGCGCAACGACAAATATTGGGGACCGAAGGCAAAGATCGGAAGGGTCACAATCGAAATCATCAAAGACCCGTCAGCGCGGGTCGCCGCCATCCAGTCGGGCGAGGTCGACTGGACGGTCAATGTACCGGTCCGCGAGGTGCAGCGTTTCAAGGAGGCCGGTTACGCCGCAGCGCTCGAGCCCATTACGCGGGTCGATCCTGCTGCAGGTGCGCAACGACCTTGCATTCGCCGATAAAAACGTGCGGCTCGCAGCGCACCATGCCATCGACAAAGCCGCACTCTCCAAGGCCTTCTACGGCGGCGCCGCGGTACCGCTGTCGGTGGTAGCAACGCCGGGGACGCCCGGCTATCTGCCTGATTTCACTTTCAGCCACGACCCGGAACTCGCCAAGCAATATCTGGCCAAATCCAACTTCGGTCCCGGCAACCCGGTGAAGATCGGATTTGCCGCCACCAACGGGCAGTTTCCGAGCGACTACGATATGGCGCGCGCAATCGTGCAGATGTGGAAGCGTGTCGGCATCGAGGCCAATCTCGAAGTCATCGAATACGCCAAGTATTTTGAACTCAACCGCGCGGTAAAATTGCCGGAGGCAACGCTCTACAGCTGGGACAACGCGACCGGCGACCCGGAGCTTTATACCGGCTATCTGCTCAATCCAAAACTGCCGTTCTCAGCGTGGAAGGGCGAGGAGATCGGCCAAAAAGTCCTCAAACTCCTGAATGTCGCCGACTATGACGCCAGAATTGCCGGTTACCGCGAACTCAACCGTTTTGCCGTCGAAGACGGCGCGACGATCCCGCTGCTGCAGAGCGTACTGACGGTCGTTCACAAGAAAAATTTGGCCTACACGAAATATGCGAACGGCTGGATGTTGGCGCAAACATTGCACTGGAGCTGACGTCCCGGTGGTGATTTCCTCGACTGATTGGTCGTCTTTAGTGAAATGATCGGAATTGTTGGCAAGCTGATCGCGCGCCGTCTGCTCACGGCCGTTCCTATACTGCTTGCGGTGTCGGTGCTGTTGTTCTGCGTGCTGCGGGCGCTGCCCGTGGACCCTGCGGCAATGTCGTTGCCGCCAACCGCCACGCTTGAGGAAATCGAGGCCAAACGCCACGAAATGGGCCTCGATCGGCCCTTGCCGGAGCAATACGCGATCTGGCTCGCAGACGCTCTGCACGGCGACTTCGGCCGCTCCATCCAATTTCGCCGCGATTCCGGATCGCTGGTTGCAACGGCGCTGCCGGCAACCATCCAGCTCGCCGCGGCGGCCATGGTGATCGCGGCGATCTTGGGCATCGGCGGCGGCCTCCTGATGTTTCGCGTGCGCGGCACGGTGCTCGAACCGCTGACCGACCTGGTCTCGATCCTGCTCCTCTCGATTCCGGAGTTTCTGTGGGGACTTATTCTGCTGTTCGTGTTCGGCGTGATGCTGCACCTTTTGCCGTTCACCGGACAGGTTGCGCCGGACCTTCCGGCGCCGCGCATCACCGGATTTCTTTTGATCAACTCTCTGCTGTCGGGCCGCTTGGACATTTTCTGGAGCGCGTGCCAGCACCTCATTCTTCCCGCCGTCGCACTCGGCCTTGCGTTCTCGCCGACCATCATGCGGGTTCTGCGATCGAGCCTGTTCGACGTCTATCATGAAGACTATATCCAGCAGGCGCGGCTTGCGCGGCCTGTCCGAGGGCCACATCCTCATCAAGCATGCATTCAAGAATGCGTCGCTGCCGACGCTGACGCTTGCCGGCGTTCAATTCGGAATTCTGTTCAGCGGCACACTTTTGGTCGAAGTGATCTATTCCTATCCCGGCATGGGCAACCTGATGGTGGACGCGGTGCGCAACGCCGATCTACCGCTGATCCAGACCATCGGACTCACGTATTGCATCGTCGTGCTGATAATCAACACCGTGGTCGACGGTCTCTATGTCGTGCTCAATCCGAAACTGCGGGTGCGCTGATGCCGAGCGCCCTTTCCCGTTCGCTTCGCTCGCCCCGGGTGCTGATTGCGCTCGGGATGATCCTTTGCATCGTTCTCTGTGCAATCTTTGCCGGCCGCATCGCGCCTAATGACCCGTCCGATCAGAATCTGCTTGCGATCCTGGCGCCGCCGGCGTGGATCAGTGGCGGCGATCCGGCCTATCCGCTCGGCACCGACAGCCTCGGCCGCTGCGTGCTGTCGCGCCTGATCTACGGCGCCCGCACCGCGATGCTGGTCGCGTTCTTCGCTTCGCTCGGCGCGATGATCATCGGGTCGATCCTCGCGCACATCTCCGGATATTTCGGCGGCACCACCGATTGGATCATCGGCCGGCTGGTCGATATCTGGATGTCGTTTCCGCCGGTGATTCTTTCGCTGATTCTCATGGTGGGGCTCGGTGTCGGTCTCGACCGCGTCATCCTTGCCATTATTCTGGTGGATTGGACGCGCTTCTGCCGTGTCTTGCGCAGCGAAGTGCTGATCGTCACCCGGCACGATTATGTTTCCGCCGCGCGCCTGCTCGGCTTCACCCACTGGCAGGCGATCGCGAAAGAAGTACTGCCGGCGACGCTGCCGCTGTTGATCACACTGGTCAGCCTGGAAATGGCGATCGCTGTTATTGTTGAAGCAATCCTTTCGTTTGTTGGATTGGGAGTCGGCGCCGATCAGGCCGCTTGGGGGCAGATGATCGCCGATGCGCGGCAATACGTTTATCAGTCGCCGTGGAATCTGCTGCTGCCGGCGATCGCGATCTTTTTGACGGTCGCGGCTTTCAATCTGCTGGGTGACGGGCTGCGGCGCACGCTCGATGTGCGGCTTGCGGAAAGCGGGCGATAATGACCGTGTTTGCTTTGCAGGCCAAGGATATCGTCGTCAGCGCGCAGATCGACGGCAACGTCGTGCCGGCGATCCGCGGGCTGTCTTTCGATTTGCCGCGAGGCAAAATTCTCGGCCTTGTCGGCGAGTCCGGTGCCGGCAAATCGATGATCGGGCGTGCCATCGCCCAGCTTCTCCCGCCGGGTTTTGAAATCACCGCGGGATCGCTCCTGTTCGAGGGCGAGGACCTTTTGCAAATGCCGGCCGCCCGCCGCCGCGCCCTCCTTGGCCGAGCGATTGCGTTCATCCCCCAGCAGCCGATGACGGCGCTCAATCCGGTGATGACAATCGGTGCACAATTCGACGAGCACCTGGCGCGGCTCGGCGAGGAAGGCCGCGAAAAACGCCGCGAACGCGCGATCGCCGCTCTCACCGCGGCGAGATTGCCGCAAGCCGGCGATTTGCTGCGGCAATATCCGCATCAACTATCGGGCGGCATGTGCCAGCGCGTGCTGATTGCGTTTGCCTTTTCCAGCAATCCGCGTCTCGTCATCGCCGACGAGCCGACGACTGCGCTCGATGTCACTATTCATCCGCAAATCCTGCGGCTCGTTGCCGAGATGCAGCGGGAGCATGCCACGGCGGTCATTTTCATCACCCACGACCTGCGGCTTGCCGCCCAACTGTGCGATCAGGTGGTGGTGATGTATGCCGGCCGCGCCATCGAGAGCGGCCCGGCGCGGTCGATCCTGTCGAAGCCGGCGCACCCCTATACGCGCTGTTTGCAGCTCGCCAACCCGTCGCTGCGCGAAGAGCGGCAGGCGCTCTACGTTATGCCCGACCAGATGCCGAGTTTGCGCCAGCTCAAAGGCATGACCGGATGTCATTTCGCGCCGCGCTGTCCGCTGGTCACCGCGGAATGCCGCCAGGCCGAGCCGCCGAATGTAGCGGTTGCGGCCGACCATAACGTCGCCTGCATTCACGCCGCCGGTGTGCCGAACATTGAAACTACCGAAGACGCGCCGGTGGCCCCGAAAACGTCCGCCCACGTCGTCCTGCAGGTCGAAAAGCTGCAGAAGCACTATAGCATTGGCGGCGGGCTGTTCGGCGGCAGGCAAAAGTTCGAGGCGGTGAAGGAAGCGTCCTTCACCATCGCCGAGAATGAGTTTGTCGCACTCGTCGGCCAAAGCGGCAGCGGCAAGAGCACCATTGCCAAGCTCCTCGTCGGACTCGAGCAGCCGACCGGCGGACAGATTTTGCTCAATGGCGATGACCTTACCGATCGCTCGGAACGCACCCGGGCGCGCCGCGCCGTGCGCCTGCAAATGGTTTTCCAGGATCCGCAATCCGCGCTCAATCCGCGGCGGCGCATCGCCAGTATTGTCACGCAGGCGATGGAGGCCGGTAGCCGCCATGCAAGCTGGGACCAGCGCCTGGCACGGACCAGGGAACTCCTGGCCGAGGTTGGTCTGTCGACCGACATCGGCCCGCGACTGCCCGGTCAATTGTCAGGCGGGCAGCGCCAGCGCGTCAACATCGCGCGCGCGTTATGCAACATTCCAAAAATTCTGGTTGCCGATGAGATCGTTTCCGGGCTCGACGTTTCGATCCAGGCGCAGCTCCTGGCGTTGCTGGCGCGGCTGCGCGCGGAACTCGGCTTCGGCATGCTGTTTATCTCTCACGATCTTTCAGTCGTCCGTCATCTGTGCTCCCGCGTCCTGGTGATGTATCGCGGTGAAATTGTCGAACAGGGCCCAACTGACGCGGTATTCTCAAATCCGCGGCATCCGCATACCCGCGCGCTGGTGTCGTCGGTGCCACCCGACGATCCGCTAGCAGCCTGGCCCGCACTGAGCCCGGCGGCAGCGAACGGCGGAGAGCCGGTTTCGGCGTGATGTTTGGAGGCATGTATGCCCGCGGCGAATGAAGTTCTTGCGGTCGAATTTGATCATTACGGCGGTCCCGAGGTTCTGCAGCTTCGCCGCATCGCGCCGCCGCAGCCGGGGCCGGATGAGGTTTTGATCCAAGTCCACGCGGCGAGCATGAACCCGGTCGACTGGAAAGTGCGTTCGGGCATGCTGCAAAAGTTTTTCCCGGTAACCTTCCCGGCGATCACCGGGCGGGATGGCGCCGGCGAAGTGATCGCCGTGGGTAGCGGCGCCGATGCCTCGCTGCTCGGCAAGCGGGTATGTTTTCTGGCGTCACGCGGCGTCGGCACCTGGAGTCAGAAAATCGCGCTGCCGGCAGCGTTGGCGGTACCGTTTCCCGCAACGGTTTCTTATAAGGACGCGGCCGCATTGCCGCTTGCGGGCATCAGTGCCTGGATCGGCATGGTGCAGACGGGAAACGTCAAAGCCGGAATGCGGGTTTTGATACATGCAGCCGCCGGCGGGGTTGGCGGCATGGCCGTGCAGATCGCGCGTTTGCGCGGCGCGACGGTGATCGCGACCTGCTCTGAGCGCAACGCCGATTTCGTCCGTGCACTTGGAGCGCAGGAGGTCATCGCCTACGACAAGACTGCATTCGAGGACCATGCCCGCGACATCGATCTCGTCTTCGACGTTATCGGCGGCGACGTCCACCGCCGCAGTTATGAAACCCTCAAGCGCGGCGGCATGATCGTCGCTCTTGCGGCGGCGCGAATCGAAGACCAGAGCGCGCGCTATGGCGTAAAGCTCGCGCTGCCGCAGGTCCTCTCTGATCCGGCCGCGCTCGCCGAAGTCGTCGCACTTGTTGCTACCGGAAAGCTGAAGCCGTCCGTCGAGCGGGTGCTGCCGCTCTCGGATTTTGCCCAGGCGCACCGAATGTCGCAAACCGGCCATGCCCGCGGCAAAACCGTTTTGACGCTGATCGACTAGTTCGTCCGCGCACCCGCTTCGCGGAATAGCAACGGAAGCTCATTCGCCCTCAAGGTCGAGACGTCTGTGCTCTCAGCGAATCTTGCGTTTGCCGAAAGTCGGCTGGACCTCTGGTATCGGTGGCATCTGCCAGGTACCGACGACCGGCATGCTGGTATCGCGGTTGATGATAACCTCAAGCACGGTCGGAACGTTGGAGCGGATCGCTTCGCGATAAGCGTCGCCGAATTGGTCGGGATGTTCGATGCGGATGCCGCGTCCGCCCATGGCATCGGTCATCTTGGCGAAATCCGGATTCCATAATTGTCCGGTCCGTTCGTTCACGAAGCTGGTGCCGATTTCGCGACCATCGTGATAGAAGCGCTGCAGGTCGCGGATGGTGCCGATGGCATAATTATTCTGCAGCACCCAGACGGCGGGCAGATTGTGTTCGACGGCCGTGGCCACGACATGCGGCATCATCATGAACCCGCCGTCGCCGCACAACGTCACGCAGGGTGAATTGGGCCGCGCCAGTCTTGCGCCCAAGACGCCGGCCACGCCGAAACCCATGGCTGCAAAGCCGCCCGGCGGTCATGTGGTTGCCGGGAATGCGCGGCTTCCAATATTGCTCCGACCAGACCTGGCAGTTGCCGACATCGTCGACCATCACCGTCTCCGGCGGGGAGATCTTGTTCATCTCCGCCAGCATGCGTCGCGGCTCGATCGGCACTTCATTCGAGCGTTCGAAGGGCTCGCAGTAATTGCGCCAATCCATGCGCCAGGCTTCGATCTCCTTGTGCCACGCGTTGCCGTAGGCCAGACGCATTCCCTTGGCCCGCGCGATCCGCGCCGCTTGGGCGAGAAAGGCTTTGGCGTCACCGACCATGCCGATCTCGACTGGATAGTTGCGCCCGATCTCCTCCGGATCGATGTCGACCTGGATAAGACGCGTCGGCG
Source organism: uncultured Alphaproteobacteria bacterium (assembly GCA_963826945.1). Taxonomy (GTDB): domain Bacteria; phylum Pseudomonadota; class Alphaproteobacteria; order Rhizobiales; family Xanthobacteraceae; genus BOG-931. Next base: position 79,801 of record CAWGYY010000011.1, read on the forward strand.
GTATGTTGTAGACATAGCCGGGGAGCCAGGAGCCGGTGTGCAGATCATTAAAGCGCGCGCCGACCGCGAGGATCACGTCGGCACTACGCGCGGCTTCGGTCGCCGGATATTCGCCCCACACGCCGGCAACGCCGACGTTGAGCCGGTGGTCGAACGGCAGCGCGCCTTTGCCCATGAAGGACGTGTAAACGGGAATCTCGAGTTGCTCGGCAAGCGCCTTCAACTCCTCATAGGCGCGGGCGACCCGCACGCCGCCACCGGCGAGAAGGAGCGGCCGCTTGGCGTTGACCAGGAGGTTAAGCGCCTTCTCGACCGTTTCATCGGCGACCGTGGTGCGCCAGTTGAGCGGTTGTCCATGCACCGCCGGATCCGGCGTCGAGACCGGCGCGGTTCTCATATAAAGATCGTAAGGCATGTCGAAATGCACCGGTCCCGGCCGACCGGTGCGCATCATCGTGAAGGCATCGGGCAGCGCTTTGACCAGGTCCTCGACCTTGCGGATGCGCCATGACTTTTTGACGATCGGCGTGAACATCGACGACATGTCGCCGTGATAGCGGTAGTCGTCTTGCAGCGCGCCGGTGTCGGTTTGGTTTGTCGGGACGTTGCCGGTAATGACGAAGAACGCGGAGCCATCGTAGTACGCATTGGCAACCGCAATCATCATGTTCATCGGTCCGGGACCGGTCGAAGCGTAAATCGCAAGCGGCTCGCCCGTGAGGCGGTAGTAGACGTCCGCCATGAAGCCTGCGGATTGTTCAATGCGCGGCTGGATGTGACGGATGCGGTTGGTGTGTTTGAAGATGCCGTCGAGCAGGCCGATGGCGCCGTGCCCGGCATAGCCGAGAATGTACGGAACTTTCTCCTTGACCAAATACTCGGCGATAATATCGGCGCCGCGAATTTCGTTGGGGGTTGCGGTGTAGGTCGAGCTTGGCGGCTGCGACGGCGCGGGCGCCTGCGTTGTTCCGCGCATATCGCTGAACCGCCCGCCGTAGTTCGAGCCGCGCGTCTGCGACCCATAACGGGATTGATCAGATGACGTAGACCCGTAGGTGTTGTACGAGCCGGACCGCTCTTGCATCGGTCGCCCTCCCTGAAAATGAATTTTCTTGGCGCCGATTGGTCATCCGTCTGGCGCTTGGTCGTAAGAGTAGCACACGTATCGGCGTTTTGCCGCCAAAAAGCCTGGGGCCAACATCCGGACGGATCACGAAATTGCATCTTGTCAGTCCCGGATACTTGGTATCGAATGGAATCATAATCCTCCGGAAGCGGCGCGCACGGGTGGGTTCAGTCGTGAGGACAACTTCATGAAAATCGAGATCGAATATTGCGGTCGATGAGGCTATGAACCGCGCGCCCGTGAGGCGCGGGAACTGATCCTTAAACTGCGACCCTCGGCACAAATAAGCCTTCAGCGGTCAAGTGGCGGCGTGTTCGAAATTCGAATTGACGGCCAACTCGGGTTCTCAAAGAAGGCGACCGGTCGTTTTCCAACGAGCCAGGAAATCGCTGACTGTCTGACCTGAAAGTCAGCGACATGCGCCGTGAGTGTCAGTGCGCTAATTCGTGCGCACGCCCGCTTCGCGCAGCAGCGGCAGAACCGCGTCGATGAAATACGGCAATTCGTTCTTGAAATTCACGAACGAGACTGTTGCTCCGGCGAAGCCGGCTTCGCTGATCTTCACCAGTTCGCCGGCGATGTGTGCCGGCGTCCCGACCAGCGGATAGGTGCCGGCGCCGGCGGCGAACCGTTTGCGATGCAGGCGATAGGCCTCCTCCTCGTGCGAGCCGGAGAATTTTTGCTTTTGCCCGGTGTAGAAATCGACGCTGGCCGTGTCGGCCATCGTCACCGCGTAATACTCATAATAGTCTTCCGCTTCGGTCTGGGTCGGCCGGCACACCACGTGGCAGGTCGTGTAGACGCCGATGTTGCGGCCTTCGGCCGCTGCCCGCTGGTTCATCTCCGCAACGTGCGCGCGGCCCTTTTCGATATCGACAAATGTCGTCAGCAGGAAATCGGCGGCCTTGGCGGCGAAATCACGGCCCGGCGGCGAGAACGCGGCATTGAGCGTTATCGGCCGCGGCGACTGCAGCGGACGCGGCTTACCGGAGACATTTTTGAGCTGATAGTATTTGCCGTCGTGGTCGAAAGGTTCGGTCGCCGTGTAGATGCGATTGATGATGTCGAACCATTCCAGGCCCTGCTCGTAGCGATCCTCGATCAGCTTTAGACCAAACAACGCAAACTCTTCGGGATTCCAGCCGCAGACGATGTTGAGGCCGGCACGGCCGTTGGAAACGTGGTCGAGCGTAGCAAGCGCCTTGGCGGCGTAAACCGGATGCAGCATGGGGACGTGGACAGTCGCCAGCACGCCGGTCCGCCGGGTTACCCCGGCAAGGCCCGTCGCATGAGTGAGGGTCTCGAACGACCACTCGCGGCTGTTCATCTCGCCGCCAAAACCCTTCCAGCGGGCAATCGGCAGCAGGAACTCGAAGCCCGCGCGGTCGGCGAGCTGCGCGACTTCCACGGTCTCGCTCCAAAGCGCCGGCCAGCGCTCGGGCACGCGCGTCAGCGTGAGGCCGCCGTCGGAATTCATCGAGAAGACGCCGAGCTTGAGCCGGTTCGGGCCGTGCATCGGATGAGGAGGAACTGCGGCCATGACGATAAATCCGATGCTAACCACTTGGGCGGAGTGAGGCGGGCGCCGAAAGGTTAAGCGTCCCCGCTCGCTCAGGGTCAAGACCGCCAGCCGCATACCCGTAAGCCATTGGCGACAGGGCCGATTCAGCGAAATCGGCGGCTGTACGATGCGCAGCAAGAAAGGTCAGGCGTTGTGCATAATCTGGGCGTCTGCCCCCTGAGAAACGATTTTCGGCTTTTCGTACAATGACTTGGACTTATTAACATGTTGCGGGCCGGCTCGATCGCCCAGGAAGTGGACACATTACAAAATGGCCATATTCTGCCACACTGGGCCGTTAGGGTTACTCGGGTCGGGGGTGGGGTGAGCGTAAGTCAGCGTTAACCCTTCCCAAATTAACACTGCGTTAGTGCTGTTCGCCGCGGCTCCGCGGAGTTTGGCGCTAGTAGCGTGTCAACGTGGGGACGCTGGTGCTCGGTGCAGGGGTGCGCCTAAGCTGCCGTGCCGTCGGGAAACGCACCTTCTATTCGTGCGGTCTCGCGGCTCTTCTCCTCATCATCGGCTCGCGCGGGCTGCAGAACGCGATCGCCGAGGGCGACACGCGCACCATCTCGCTGCACCACATCCATACCAACGAAGACATCACCATCACCTTCAAGCGTGAGGGCCGTTACGACGAGGCGGCGCTCGACAAGCTCAACTGGTTCCTGCGCGACTGGCGCCGCGAGCAGCAGATCCGGATGGATCCGCACCTCATCGATCTGGTTTGGGAGGTGCAGCGGGAGACCGGATCGAAGGAGCCGATCTGGGTGGTGTGTGGCTATCGCTCGCCCGAGACCAACGCCATGCTCCGCCGCCGCAGCGATGGCGTGGCGAAATACAGCCAGCACATGCTCGGCCACGCCATGGACTTCTACATTCCGGGCGTACCGCTGGAACAGCTTCGCGTCATTGGCTTGCGCCTGCAGCGCGGCGGCGTCGGCTTCTATCCGACCTCGGGCTCCCCGTTTGTCCATATGGACACCGGCGGCGTGCGGCACTGGCCGCGCATGACACGCGAACAGCTGGTCCGGGTCTTCCCCGACGGCCGCACCGTCCACATCCCGACCGATGGCCGGCCGCTGGCGGGATACGCACTTGCGCTGGCCGATCTCAGAAAGCGCGGCGACAATCCATCGGAGATGTCGATCGAAGCCGCGCGCAGCGCCGGGGTGCAAATCGCGGACGGGAGCGTGGCCCGCCGCATTGTCAGCCCGTTCAAGAAGCTTTTCGGCTTAGGGCGTGACGACGAAGACGATGACGCGGGCGGGAGTGCTCCCGCGGTCATGGCATCGAGCGAGCCAGCGCCCAATGCCGAGCCGTTGCGCGTTCGGGCCAAGGCCGCGGTAGTCGCCGCCATCGATCGCGCCGAGGACAAAGTCGCCGCGCAGAAGGTAAAACTCATTCAGGTGGCGTCACGCGCCGAAGAGAAGCTCGCCGCCGACAAGACCAAGATCGCCCGGGCCGCTTCGAAGGTGCACGTCATTTCGCGCGCCGAGGCAGCGCCGGCTGCGCTCACGCCGAGCCAAATCATTATCGCCCGCGGATACTGGCAGGGCCTGCCGGACGGCATGGCCGCCGCTCGCTCGGCGGCCTTGAACCCACTGGCCGCCTTGCCGCGCGGTACGATTTCTGAACCGGAAACGACCGGCGCTGTCGGCTCGTTCGTCGCGGAAAGCGCCCCGCGCGCCGGCGCGCTCGCTTATGCCGAGCCGGCGGCGCAGGAAGCGCCTCTAAATGCCGTAACGGTTCCGGCTGCGGCAAACGTGGCAACGCCGCATGTCACAGTGACAAATGCAGTCGCCGTGCAAACCGGAAATAACGTGATGACGGTCGCGGTGAAACGCGTGAACGGCCGGCCGGCCTCCGCGATCCTCACTGTGGCCAACAAGATGTCGGCGTCGCTTGCCGATAGCGAGCGCCTCAACGATCCCTGGCTCCGCGCACTCGTCCTTTCGCCGAGCGTGACTCGATTCCTGAGCGTCACCACCCTGGGCGTACACGACTTCCGCTTCCTCGCGGCATTGATCGCGAAGCCGGCTAATTCTGTGATGATGACCTTCGCCGCCGAGCCGCAGCCCGGCCTCGCGCAGGATCATTTCAGCGGCAATGCAATCGTGTTCGTATCGACCGTGACCTATCCGATACAGACCGCAGATCTGCGGTAGTCGGGCCGTCACTCCAAGCTCGGCGAAGTAAGCCAGCAATCCGCCCGGCGAAATACCGGTTCATTCATCACGGACGGCGGGGCGCTACTCCAGCATGCCGAGCGCGTGCAGGTAGGTCTCCAGGATCGCCTCCTGCTCCTTGCGTTCATTGACGTCCAGCTTGCGCAATCGCACGACGGTGCGCATCGCCTTGACGTCGAAGCCGTTGGCCTTGGCTTCGGCATAGACGTCGCGCACGTCGTCGGCGAGCGCTTTCTTTTCCTCTTCAAGGCGCTCGACGCGTTCGACAAATGCCTTGAGGTGATCCTTGGCGAAACGGTGTGCGGTTTGCGCGTCGGTGGCTGCGGCGGCGGTGGACATTGGGTACTCCTGCCAAAAAGTGTTGGCCGGCAGCTTTCAAAACTGAACGCGCCGCGGTCAAGCTGCGTTCGCGCTCATCCACACATTGCACAGGATATCGCCGCCGAACACTTCGCCTCAGTGCTTTTGGCTTGCTTTTTCGAATGCCGCTTTTTGGCTCGCGGATGCTTCGTTCTGATATTTTGCGCGCCACTGATCGTACGGCATGCCGTATACGATCTCGCGGCTTTGTTCTTTCGTCATCGGCACGCCTTTTTCGTCCGCGGCATCCTTCATCCAGTTCGAAAGACAGTTGCGGCAAAAACCGGCCAGATTCATCAGATCGATGTTCTGCACGTCGGTACGTGAGCGCAGGTGCTCGACCAGGCGCCGATAAACGGCAGCTTCGAGTTCCACGCGGCTTTTCTCGTCGGTAGCCATCTTCTCCTCCGCGGATTAGTTATGACAAAGATAGAGGTCGCACCGGCCGCTTTCCATACTGGTTCCCGGGGTAGTCATGGATAAGACGAACGCGGCCGCGCGCGAACTGCTCGAATCGATGTTCCAAAAGGCGGTCGGGGCCGCCCATCCGAGCGAGTGCGCTGCCGCCGCACCTGCCCGAGCCGCCGTCGCGCGGGCGTCTTGTCATCCTCGCCGCTGGCAAGGCGGCCGGGTCGATGACCCAAGTCGCGGAACAGCGATACGCCGAACTGCCTCAGAACCGAATCGCCGGGCTCGGCATAACCCGCCACGGTTACGGACGACCGACGAAGCGCATCCCGGTCATCGAAGCCGGTCATCCCGTCCCGGACAAGATCGGCGTCTCGGGTACCAAACGCGTGCTGGCATTGGCCGACGCGCTGGATGCCAACGATCTTGCGCTCGTCTTGCTCTCCGGCGGCGCATCGGCAAACTGGATCGCACCCGCTCCCGGCCTCGCGCTCGAGGAGAAGCAGGCGGTCACGCGCGCGCTCCTCAAGAGCGGCGCCAATATCGGCGAGATGAACGCGGTGCGAAAGCACCTGTCGCGCATTAAGGGCGGCCGCCTCACCAAACGCGCTCATCCGGCCAAAGTCGTGACGCTGGCGATTTCTGACGTGCCGGGCGACGATCCGGCGGTGATCGGCTCCGGACCGACTGTGCCCGACCCGACCACGCTTGCGGACGCGAGGGAAATCGTCAGCCGCTACCGCCTGAAACTGCCTGACGCCATCACGCGGGCGCTCGATGATCCCGGCAACGAAACGCCCAAACCGGGCGACCAGATCTTCAGCGGATCGGACTACCGGATCGTGGCGCGACCGGCTGACGCATTACGCGCCGCCGCCGAATGCGCCGGCGCCGCCGGATACGAATGTGTCATGCTCGGCGATCGCTTGCAGGGCGAGGCGCGGGAGGTCGCGGCCGGGCACGCGCGGTTGGCGCTCGAGCTTCGCGCGCAGAACCGCCGCGTGGCCATTCTGTCGGGCGGCGAACTCACCGTAACATTGCGCGGCAACGGCCGGGGTGGCCCTAACCAGGAATATGCACTGGCGCTCGCCATACACCTTGACGGCGCGCCCGGCATCGCCGCGCTCGCCGCCGACACCGACGGCACGGACGGCGGCAGCGGCCGGCCTGACGATCCGGCCGGCGCCTTCGTCGATCCGACCACGCTTGAGCGGGCACGGCGGGCTGGCCTCGATCCTGCCGCCTTTCTTGCGGACAACAATTCCACAGGGTTTTTCAATGGTATCGGCGATTTGTTCCGGCCCGGTCCGACGTTCACGAACGTCACCGACTTTCGGGCCATCATGGTTGACAGCCATTAAGCCTTGACCGGATTCTGAACCGGAAATGAGCGACGCGATTTACTTAAGAACCGGGGCGGGCGCAGTTACCGCAAGCGTGCTGACCTTGCTCGGGTTGATATGCCCTGGCGACGCCGGCCGCGGCCGATTTCCGGCTGTGCAACAACACCGCAAGCCGGGTGGGCGTCGCCGTGGGCTACAAAGACGCCGAGCGGCTGGACCACGGAAGGCTGGTGGAACCTGCCCTCGCGCTCGTGCGAGACCGTGCTCAAGGGCAATCTCGTCGCGCGTTTTTATTACGTCTATGCCATTGATTACGATCATGGCGGGGAATGGATGGGGCAAGCCTTCATGTGCACCCGCGACAAGGAGTTCACGATCCGCGGCATTGGCGATTGTCTGGCGCGCGGCTATGACCGAACCGGGTTTTTCGAAGTGGATACCGGCGAGCAGCGTGCCTGGACGGTGCAACTGACCGAATCGAGCGAACAGGCGCCGCAACATCCACTGCAGCCGGGAAACCCCTTGACGCCGATCCAGTCGTCTCCGCCTGCCGGCGCTCGGGTCGCGCCCCCAGCCGCTACGCCCGGGGCCCGCCAGGGGCCCGGCGCGCCGACGGTGCTCACTCCGCCCGCAGGCCAGGCGCGATGAGACGCCAGCGGCGCACCAAACTGGTGGCGACGCTTGGACCAGCTTCTTCGAGCCGTACCGTCATCAGCCGATTGTTCGAAGCCGGCGCCGACGTATTCCGCATCAACATGAGTCACACCGCGCCCGACAAAATGCGGGAGCTGGTTGAGACGATCCGCGCCGTTGAAACCGATTACAGCCGGCCGATCGGCATCCTGGTCGATTTGCAGGGACCGAAGCTGCGGCTTGGCAGCTTCACGAACGACTGGGCGGTGATCGAACGCGGCCAGGACTTCATCTTCGACGCCGACCCGGCCCCGGGCGATTCGGCGCGCGTATATCTTCCGCATCCGGAAATCTTCGCCGCGATCAAACCGGGCGATGCACTGCTGATCGACGACGGCAAATTGCGCCTGACGGTGACCGAAGCTCAGCCGCAGCGGATTGTCGCGCGCGTGCAGGTCGGCGGCAAAGCATCGAACCGCAAGGGCGTAAGCCTGCCGCAGACCGTCGTGCCGGTTGCAGCGCTCACGGCGAAGGATCTGGCCGACCTCGAAGCTGCGCTCGACGCCGGCATCGACTGGGTGGCGCTGTCGTTCATCCAGCGCCCCGAGGACGTGGCGGAAGCCAAGAAGATCACTCGCGGGCGCGCCGCGGTGATGGCCAAGATCGAAAAGCCGCAGGCCGTAGCGCGGCTCAATGACATTCTCGATCTCGCCGATGGATTGATGGTCGCGCGCGGCGACCTCGGCGTCGAGATGCCGCTTGAAAAGGTTCCCGGCGTGCAAAAGGAAATGACTCGCGCCTGCCGACAGGCCGGAAAGCCGGTGATTGTCGCCACGCAGATGCTTGAATCGATGATCGCGAGCCCGGTGCCGACGCGTGCGGAAGTCTCGGACGTCGCCACCGCGATTTTCGATGGCGCCGATGCGGTGATGCTGTCGGCGGAATCGGCGTCCGGTCAATACCCGGTTGACGCAGTCGCCACCATGAACCGGATCGCCGAGGAGGTTGAGAACGATCCGATTTATCTGCCGGCGCTCCACGTTCTGCGTACCGAGCCGGAAGCGACCGGCGCCGACGCGATTGCCGCAGCGGCGCGGCAGGTTGCCGAGACGCTCGATCTTTCGGCCATCGTTTGCTGGACCAGTTCCGGCGCTACCGGCATGCGCGTCTCTCGCGAGCGCCCGAAGCCGCTGATCGTTGCCATTTCGCCGATCATGGCCACCGGACGAAAGCTGTCGCTGGTTTGGGGCGTTCACTGCGTTGTTGCCGAGGACGCCCGCGATCAGGACGATATGGTGGAGCGTGCCTGTCAGATCGCGTTCGCGGAAGGCTTCGCCAAAGCCGGGCAGCGCGTCATCATCGTCGCCGGCGTACCGCTCGGCACGCCCGGCACGACCAACATGATCAGGGTTGCCTTTGTCGGCGGACGTGCCACAAGCGACATCTGATTTTCGAGGAGCGAGCAGCGACGGGACGGTCCGCTTTAGTTCGCGAGCGCGCTCGTTGCGGCTCGCTGCTCCACTGAGCGGCTAAGCTCCTCAACGGCAGCCGCGACGCGGTCGGCCGCGGCGTGGTGCAGCATGTGCCCAAAACCCGGCACCACCTCGACCTTTACCATCGGCGTCGCGGCGGCAAGTTTCATCGAATGCTGCTCCGGCGACACCAGCGGATCGCGGTCGCCGCAAAGTGCAATCGTCGGAGTCGCCAGGTTGTCGTAACGGCTCGCCTGCTGCGCGAGAAAATCGTCGAGGCAGCCAATATCCGCCCAATTGGCCAACAGCGTCGGCGGCCTTAAGACCAGCATCGCCGCGGTGCGCTTCACGTAACGATGCGGCAGCGACTGCGGCAAGAACGCAGTCCGGGAACCCGGGCGGATCAATATCGCACCAAACGGCAGCGCCAGCGTGTGCGCAAACAACCATCCGATCGGTGTTGCCAGCATGGCGTTGATTTTGGTCATGCGCCACAGCCCCGGATGCGTGGGTGCCGCGACGAGCACGAGCCCGGCTGCGCGTTCGGGAAAATCGAGTGCGAAGGTGAGCGCGAGCGTACCACCCCAGGAATGGCCGACGATGATGGCGCGCGCGATGCCGAGTTTATCAAGCAAATCCCGCAAAACTGACGCCTGATAAGCGGGCGAACTGCCGTCGCCGCGTCTGCGTGCGCTGAAACCAAAGCCCGGCCGGTCGATGAGAATGACGCGGTGACGCGCGGCAAGCCGTTCGCCGAGCGCAAGATTCATATCCTGGAGATTGGCGCCGGCGCCATGCAGAAGAACGACCGGAGGCGCTTCGTGGGCGCCGTCACCGAGTTCGATCAAGTGCTGACGAAAGCCGTCGACTTCGATGAAGCGGCCGGGCGGCACATGCGCCCGCTCGATCAGACGCGTTCCGATAAAGGTGATGACGGCGCCGGCGCACAGGACGACAGCGACGATGGTGATCGTGGTCATAAGCCTCGCGCGACCCTGACGCTAATGACGGTACCGCGCGTCCCGGCGCAAGCGGAACCACTCGGAAGCCGCGATTGTTGGGCGCCGATTACGCGAAAATCATGGCGGCAGCAGCTCCGCGACGGCTCAGAGCGCTTGGCCCTTCAGCCAGCTGCTGCCCCGTGCGTAAAGCTTTTCCAGTTCGGGACCTTCAATCCCCGGCATGTCCGGCTTCACCTTGTAGCCGATCTTGCTCTGCAGATAGGCAAGGTGACGATAGCCCTCCGGGAAGCTTTCGAGCAAATCCTGATCGAGCACGAGCTTGGCCGAAGGATCGACCGGATCGAGCCGGTCCTTTTCGTAGATCGGCTGGCGCAGCACCAGGCCCCAGCGGCCGCCGCGCCTTTCAAAGAAGTCGTAGAAACGCCCGGTGCACACAACGTCGCAGATCACACCCTCGACTGGCGCCCGCTGCGAAATCGTCATCTTGGTTTGCGCAACCGCGCGATCGCCAACAACCTCAATCGCGCTGCCGCCAAGGAAGTGCAGGATGCGCACGCCGCGCGCCCAGCCTTCGTCGTTGACCTTGATGAATTCCTCATAGCCGCCCTGAAACCAGGTCGCCATCATGCGGCCCTCGGCGTGCCAGACGGTGCGGAAACGGTCCCACAGGCGCGCATCGCGCCATACCGCCCAACACTCAACCAGCTCACGGATAATGACTTTGTCCGCGGCGACATCACTCATGGGATTCCCCGGCATTCGTCACCGGCGCAAAGCGCCGGCGTTCCATCAGCCTAGACAGAAAGATGAGATGAAGTGCCGGGTCAAGGATACAAGCCGAAGTCCGGCGATGACGACAAATCAGAGATCCCGTCCCTCGACTTTCTCGCGCAGCGTCTTCACCACGTCGGGGACGTGCTCGAGGTGAGGGTCAACCGCGAGCGCCCGGCGGTACGCTTCGAGGGCATGCTTGTCGTCGCCGATCTCTTGCAAGATGAGACCCAGGCCGGACAGCGCCCCGAAATGCCGCGGCTCGCGTAGCAACACTTCGCGAATATCGGCGACCGAGTGCCCGTACTCCTTCATCAAGTAGTAGACCGTGGCGCGCCGATTCCAAGCCTCCACATAGTCCGGCTTAAGCGTGATGACGGCGTCCAGTAACTTGATCGCGAGGTCGTAGTCCTTCTCGTCGGTCGCCGCCTTTACGCGCGCCATCAGCAGATTGCAGGTGTCGCTGCCTGACACCATCCACAGCGCCCAGATGCGATCTTCGATCGCCTTGGCGCTCTCGGCGTCAGGCGCGATCTTCAAGCCGGCGAACAGCGTATCGAGATTGTAAGTCTTGTCGCCGCGTCCGGGCCGCGGCAGATCGTCCGGCGGCGCTACCCAGTCAGGCGCCGGAGTGCCTTCGGGCTTACTTTGCGCCAGTGCCGGATTCACCGATACGCCGGGCCCGAGAAGCATCGTGCCGAGAGCAAGCGCGGATAGGAATCGCGACACCATAACGAGTGAATTTAGTCCTCGCGTACGGCGCAGCAAGCCCGAAAATTGGTCAAAGTCGCGTGAAGGATACGGCAGCCTTAGCGGCGCGGCTTCAGCCTTGGCGGGCTTTGAATCGCCGCTGCGTCTTATTGATGACGTAAACGCGCCCTTTGCGGCGGACGATGCGGTTGTCGCGGTGGCGGCCCCGCAGCGATTTCAATGAATTACGGACTTTCATAACCGATATCCCGATCTTTGCGGGTTTGCTTAAGGAGGGTCCGCCGCCTTGTCAATGATGCCAAGTGCTTGTGGCCCGGCCTACACCGACGCCAACCGCGTGCTCTCGCGCGCTGTGGGCAGGCGCGCGTCCAGCGACCTGCCCTCGATGGCCGAAAAGCCGGTCGCGCGGTCGATCAGATGGTTCCAGACCCGGAGCAGCGTGCCGAACGCGCGCGGCATCTTGTGGCGGCACATCGCGAGCTTTCGCACTTCATGGGGAACATGCCACACGCTGCGGGCACCCGCGGGGAAGAACGCCATGTCGCCCGGCCCTAGCCGCCGGACCGCGCCCTTTTCGTCGGTGACAAAAACCTCACCGGAAATGACGTGCAGCATTTCATCGACCTTGTAGCACCAGATGAAACGGCCAGCGGTGCATGACCACGCCATCACCGACGAGGCGCCGTCCGCGCTGCGCGCCAGATATTTCGAACGGACCTGCGGGGTTCCTTCGATAACCCAATCGGGACGAATGGGGTCGAGTTCAAGCTCAACGTCGGCTGGAACAGCAAAAACAGGTCGTGACATAGAAGCCCCCTTCTATCGCTTTCCGGCATGTTGTTGACGGATCCGATGGTCAGGCAATCGGCGCCACGCTATCCAGCAGGCGAACCAAAACGTGCGCTGTCGGCAAAAGCGGCATTGGTCGCGCCTGTTTTACTTCACTCGGCAGCGACCAGCGGCGCCGGACGAAGCGACTGCGCGGCCGCGAGCGCCTGGTCGAGATCGGCCAGAATGTCGTCAATGTGTTCGATGCCGACCGATAGCCTGATCATCTCCGGCCGCACCCCCGCCTTTTCTTGTTCCGCCGCCGACATTTGCCGATGCGTCGTCGACGCGGGATGGCAGGCGAGCGACTTGGCATCGCCCATATTGACCAGCCGTTTGAACAGCTTGAGCGCGTCGTAGAACGCTTTTCCCGCCTCAAGGCCTCCGGCGACACCGAAGGTCAGGAGCGAGCACGCGCGTCCGCCAAAATATTTTTGTGCCAGTGCGTGATACGGACTTTCCGGAAAGCCGGCGTAGTTGATCCAGGCGACGCGAGGGTCGTCGCGCAGAAATTCGGCGACCCGGCGCGCATTTTCGACGTGGCGCTCGACGCGCAGCGCGACCGTCTCGATCCCCTGCAGCAGCAGGAAAGCCGATAGCGGCGCGAGCACCGCACCCGTTGTCCGCAGATAGACGCTGCGGCACCGCGCGATATAGGCGGCGTTTCCGAAGTGCTCGGTATAGACGAGACCATGGTAGGAGCGATCGGGTTCATTGAACATCGGAAAACGGTCGCGCATGCGTCCGCCAGGGGAAGCGGCCCGAATCGACGATGGCGCCGCCCAGCGTGGTGCCGTGACCGCCCATGAAACTTGGTCAGCGAATGCACGACGATGTCGGCGCCGTAGTCGATCGGGCGGAGCAGGATCGGCGTCGCTACGGTGTTGTCGACCACGAGCGGAACGCCGTGCCGCGCCGCGACCTTGGCCAGCGCTTCGATGTCGCAGATGTTTCCGGCCGGATTGCCGACGCTTTCGCAGAAGATCGCGCGGGTTTTCTCATCTACCAGCCGCTCGATCGCCTCAGCCTGATCGGACTCGGCAAAGCGGACGTTGATGCCCTGCCCCGGCAACATGTGCGCGAACAGCGTATGCGTCGTGCCGTAAAGCTGCGGGACCGAGATGATGTTGCTGCCGATCTCAGCGAGATTGAGCACGGCATAGTTCAGCGCCGCCTGTCCCGAGCTGACGCACAAAGCCTCGAGGCCGCCTTCGAGTTCGGCTACGCGGCGTTCGAGTACCGCGGTAGTCGGGTTACTGATGCGGCTGTAGCGATGCCCGGGCACTTCAAGATTGAACAGGGCAGCGCCGTGATCGGCACTTTCAAATTCGTAAGCTACAGTCTGATAGATGGGGACCGCGACGGCCCTGGTTGTCGGCTCGGTGTCGTAACCGCCGTGAACAGCAACCGTATCGCTTTTCATAACTTCCCGCCGCGTCGCGTCTTCCAACCCGCTCCGACTCTATCTTCTTTTAATTTTTTATGCGTGGCGGATGAGGCCAATAACTTAACTGCGTTGGATTGGAAATAATAACCTTAATGCACCCCATCTCTCGACATTTGCGCGGCGGCCGGAACGACAAAGCGTTGCGGCTCGATCACGCGCAGGAATTTTCGGCTTGACTTAATCGTAAGCTTTAGCTTACCGTTAGTCATGGCTTACGATACAGCGTTGGCTGCACTGGCCGATCCGACGCGCCGGCAAGTCTTTGAGAGCTTGAATTCGGGACCGAAAGCCGTCGGGGCCATAGCGCGCGATCTGCCGGTCAGCCGGCCAGCGGTGTCGCAACATTTGCGCGTCCTCAAGGACGCCGGTCTCGTCGCAGATCGCCCGGAAGGCACGCGACGAGTCTACTACATCGACCCCCGTGGCCTGGGCACCATACGCAAGTGGCTGGACCAGTTCTGGGACGTTGCGCTGCAAGCCTATGCCGATGAGGTCAAGCAATCGGAGAGTAAAAGGCGATGAACCAGACAGTAATGCCAGCCCCGGTCCGCAAGAGCGTACGGGTCGACGCGCCGCCGCAACGTGCTTTCGAGGTCTTCACCGCCGGCATCGGCCGCTGGTGGCCCAAGACCCATCACATCGGCGCCTCCGATCTCGACAAGCACGTCATCGAGCCCCGAAGCGGCGGACGCTGGTTCGAGCGCGGCGTCGATGGCGCCGAATGCGAGATCGGCAAAGTGCTGGTCTGGGATCCGCCATCGCGGCTGGTGCTGAGCTGGCAACTGACGCCGGACTGGAAGTTCGACGCCGATTTGATCACCGAAGTGGAAGTGCGGTTCTTGCCGGACGGAGCGGACGCCACGCGCGTCGAACTTGAACATCGCAATCTGGATCGCCTCGGCAGCCGCGCCGACGCCTTCCGCCAGCAGATCGATTCCCCGGAAGGATGGGGCGGCCTGCTGCAACTTTTTGCTCAAGCGGCCAGACAGTAACAGGAGCGAACGATGTCAGAGTTTGTCGTCTACAGCGTGCCGGGAAGCCCTTACGGAAGAGCCGTGCTCGCGACTTTCGGCGAAAAAGGCGCCGGCTATCGGTTTGAAACTGTCTCCGGCGCCCGCAGCGAACCGCACATTTCCCGGCATCCGTTCGGCCGCGTGCCTGTGCTCGAACACGACGGCTTCATGCTTTATGAGACGCAGGCAATCATGCGCTATCTCGATCGCGTGCTGCATGGTCCGGTACTGACCCCGGCCGATCCGGCGGCAGCTGCGCGCATGGATCAGGTCATGAACATCTGCGATTGGTACCTGTTCCAGGGCGTGAACAACGTCATCGGATTTCATCGCATCGTTGCGCCGCGGCTGTTCGGTTCCGCGCCGGATGAGGCCGCTATCGCTGCCGCGATGCCGAAAGCGCATGTCGTGTTCAAAGAGCTGTCGCGGCTGCTCGGGACGAGACATTGGTTCACCGGCGAATCGGTAAGTCTCGCCGACATTCTCGTCGCGGCGCATCTCGACTTCCTCGCCCAAACGCCGGAATGGGATCAGCTGGCGCAGACATCGCCAAACCTCGTCTCCTGGCTGCAACGCATGAATGCCCGCCCAAGCTTCAAATCGACGACGTGGGAACGCGTTGCGGAGCTCGCCAAAGCTGCCTGACACGAGCGCGTAGAGCGCAACGCTAGCGCCCAACGCGATGCTACGGCCGCTCCGCTTCGATCGTCACTGGCGGGCGGCCCTTGCCTTCCGTATCCGCGGGGCCGTCACGCGTGGTGACAATCCGGATCGAATTGTTCGCGATGCTTATCTTGCCTTCCCACCGGTCGCCGAGCGGAAAGTTGCGGACGTTGGTGAGATTGATTTGCCAGTAGAGATTTCCGTTCAGATCAAACGCGCGCGACGCGGTGAGATCCAAAACATGAAGGGTGGTGAAATATCCGGAGCCGCCGCCATTGAAAATCGCGATCACGGCCAACATTCCGTTCTCGGTCGAACCGACAAACTTGTAGGCCGTTTCCTGTCTGTCCGCCGGTTTCTGAACGGTCTTTGTTTGAAAAACCCAATCGCCGTCCTCTTTGATGTCGTCGTAATAAAGATTGCTTCCGATCGCGGCGGCGACGTTCACCGTGACCCAGATATCGCTCGAGTCGGCCAAGTCGCCATCGCCGAAATCGCGAAAGATCTCCGGCGGAATTGGCTTGCCATGCAGCTTGAAGGTCCGCCGCACCTCGGCCACGAGCGCGGCAGTTGCGGCATCCGGTTGCGCTTTTTGCCCGGCAGCGGTCGCGGGACGGGCTGTTTGCTGCGCGGCGCTCGCCAGCAATGGCACGCAGCAACAGGCGATCGTCCCGAACGCGACCAGAAGACCGGCTGGCCGGCCCATCAGACCGGACGCGCCCCGACGAGGATGGCGGCCACGATGCATGGCTCGTTGCCGCGCACGCTCCAGGAATGATTGGTGCCGCGCTGGATGAGAATGTCGCCGGCCTTGAGCAGCGTTTCGCCCTCGTCCATCAGCGCGTAGATTTCACCCTTGAGCACCACGATATAGTCGACCGTATTGGTCTTATGCCGCATCGGGTCGTCGCTGGCGCGATCGGGCGCATGACCGGCGCCGATCGAGTCAAAGGCGCGACCAGCATCGGCCCTGCCCCGCCACTGCGAGTCCGGAGGAAATTCGACGATACGAAGGATCGTGCCGTCTTTGGGCGGCTCGAGCCGCACCGGCCGCGCTGCCGCGTCGGCGTTGCCTTCATTGCTGGCCGGCGAGCTGGACGTCTCCCACAAATCGGTAAGGGCAACGCCCGGCATCGAGTCCATTTCCTTGATGTTGGGCGCAAGGCCGTCCATGAGAAAGCACGATCGCCCCTTCTCGTTGTGACCGGTAACGACCCTTCTTACGCGCCATGCCATGATGCTTCCTTCCTTGAATTTGTTATTTTGCAGAGCATAGGGCGGGCAAAAATCGTAGACAACGTGGGGCCCCGCGAATGCCTCAAACTCTTCGCGCTGGCATTGCAACGGCAACCGATCGCCCATGAGAACTTCAATCACGACCGGCAATGGCGGTGAGCAGGAGATTTTAAGGGCGTCGAGCACTCACGCGGCACGCTGGACGATAGCGGCGATGGCCGCGACAGACAGTGCAAGCCAGGCGACAATCAGGACCGTGCCGCCGGTCGGCGCGGCAAACGCAAACAGACGGTGGCCGAGGAACGCGCGACTGGCTATGTCGCCGGAAAACAGAACTGCGCCGACGACCCAGGCAATCAGAACCGCCAGCATCAGCGGGCGCCATAAGAGGCCTTGCTGCGCAAGCGCGGAGCCGCCGAGCAAAGCGGCGGCGTGGAACAACAACATATAGGCGGCGCTGTCGAGGCCGGCGTTAGGCGCTGCGTGTGCGCCGGCCGCGGCCAAGATAATGCCGCCGGCGCCCATCAAGCCAGCGAGAATAAGTATGATAGTCAGAACCACCATCGCGTCCTTACGTCACCGGAATAGATGTCGTTGCGGGCGAAGCGCCGCTACGCCGTCGTGCCGGCATCGACCGTCAGCACAGTGCCGGTGATATTGCGCGCTTTATCGCTGAGCAGAAACTCGACCGCGTTAGCCACGTCGTCCACCTCGGGAAAGCGGCGCAGCGCGGTCCTGCGCACGATCTGCTGACGCTGTTCGTCGCTAAACACACTCGTCATGTCGGTCGCCAAAAATCCCGGCGACACCGCGTTGACGTTGATGCCGAGGCGCCCGACCTCGCGGGCCAGCGAACGGGTGAAGCCGAGCATCGATGTTTTGGTAGCGGCGTAAGCGGCAAGACCGCTGTAGCCGGTGGCCCCGATGATCGAGGCAATATTGACGATGCGGCCGGCGCCGGCGGACATCATGCCGCGCACCACATATTTGGTGAGCACGATCGGCGACAGCGTGTTCACCCGCACCTGCTCCTCGATCTTGGCGTTGTGCATCATCGCCAGCGCACCCTCGATCCCCACGGCGGCGTTGTTGACGAGGCCGAACAACGGGCCGAATTCCTTGCGCAGACCGTGCACCAGCCCGGGAATTTCGTCGATTTTGCCGAGGTCGAATGGCACGAAATGCAGCGCGCCTTTATTTGCGCGCTCGGCTTGCGCAAGCGCCGTCGTGAAGTCCTTATTTTTGCGCCGGGCAACAGCAATGACCCGGTAGCCCGACCCTGTGAGTTTTTGACAGATGGCGAGACCGAGGCCGCGGCTGCCGCCGGTCACGAGTACGCTGCGCGTCGCATCCGCCATATTCTTATCGCTCGCGGCGCGCCAGCTTGCCGGCCGCGCCAATGCCGAGCGCCGGCACGAAACTGATCGCCGCCGGGACCTTGTGGCGCGGCAGCGTCTCGCGACAAAGCTTTAGAATATCGTCCCTGATCGTTGTTTGCTGCGCACCAGCTCCGTCCGGATCGGATTTGAGGACCACATCGGCGACCGCGATCGCACCAGTGATCGGATTTTTTTTGGACCACACCCGCGACATTCCCACCTGCGGGTGCTGATTGATGACCGCCTCGATCTCTTCCGGATGAACCTTCAGCCCGCCGACGTTGATGACGCCGCCTTTGCGGCCGGCGAAGTAGTAGCGATCGCCCCGCCGCTCGACAATATCACCGGTATCGACGAATCCGTCGGCGTCGGCGAGCGTCTGCTCGGCACCGACATAGCGCGACGCCGCGCGCGGCGAGCGGATGCGCAGCGAGCCGTCGGAAAAGACTTTCATTTCCACGCCATCACGGACCGGGCCGATATACGACGCCGGAAAGCCAGCCAGACCGTCGTTCACATCAAAGGCGACGCCGGCCTCGGTGGAGGCATAGGCATGGCCGACTGCCGCCTGTGGAAATGTCGCCCGCAGCCGATCGAGAACCGCCTGGTCAGCGATTTCTCCCGACAGCCTCACATAACGCGGCGCGATTTTACGGATCGTCGGATTCATCAACGCGCTACGCCAATGTGAAGGCGTCCCTGAAAGATGGGTGACGCCGTGCTGCGCCAGGCGATCGAGATGATCAGCGATGGGCTCGCCGGCGCTGGAAAGGACCAGCGAAGCGCCGCCGAGCACGGCGCGAAGATACATTTGCAAACCGCCGTAGCGGCGGATGTCGTAAAAGGTGCCCCATACCGCGGCGCCGTCCGCAACGCTTCGGGCTCTTACGGCCGCCGTAAGACCAGCGACGTCGTGCATGACCAGTTTTGGCACGCCTGTCGTGCCGGAGGTCAGCAGCAGCCACTGGGTGCGACAGTCGACCGGCGGGCAGGCTTCAGCAGAAGCGACCGTGGGTTCGCAGGTGACCCGGACAGAAAGATTGAGCGCCGGGCTTTGCTGTGTTTTATCGTCAACCACCGCCGCATCGATCTCGGCCGCGGCTAACACGGCGCCGAGATCAGCGGCGTCGACATCGGGCGGCAGGATCACGATGCGCCGCGCCCGGCCGTCCAACTCGATCAGCGCCAGCGCTGTCGTCAGCTGGCTTTCGGTCGCTAAAACAACAGACCGGCCCGAAAGCTCAGCGAGGCGTCCGCCAAGACTCGTCCCGTGACGAAGATCCGTGTAGCAAGCGGACGCTGTTCGATCCCAGAAAAATCGGGAGGCCGATGTATTGGCGAGAGCATCCCGCAGCGACGGCGCTTCAGCGCGCGCCATGCTCATAGACTTTCACGAATTCGCCGAGCGTAACCGGAAAATAAGCGTCCTCAGCGGCCGTGAACGGGTCGATGCCCAGCGTATCTTCAAGCCGCGCGACGAGTACTGCAAAGCCGAGGGAGTTGAGACCGCAATCCGCCAGTACGAGATCCTCTTTGAGCGGCGCCAGGATCTTGCCGTGCTCCCGCGCCACCCGTTCCATCTGTTCGAATATGGTTAATTTTACTGACATAGTCGCGCGCCTACCGTTTGTTCACTCCGGCTCGGTATATTTCCCAAGCTCAGTATATTCCCGGCACCCTTACGATCAAGTTCATGAAGTACACGTGGTCAACGCGAATAATTTCCCCATGACAGGCTTGCGCTGCCGTCAAATTGACGAGGCCGATCTTGACGCGGTCGCGACACTCCTGACGCGGGGGTTCCCGGTCCATAATCGACAGTTCTGGCTCGATGCTCTGGGACAGCTCACCCTTCATGAGCCACCGCCGGGATTGCCGAAATATGGATACCTTCTGGAAAGCGACGGCACGGTCGTTGGCGCGATCCTTGTTATCTGCTCCAAGATGCGCGCGCACGACACGGTGGCGAC
Source organism: uncultured Alphaproteobacteria bacterium (assembly GCA_963826945.1). Taxonomy (GTDB): domain Bacteria; phylum Pseudomonadota; class Alphaproteobacteria; order Rhizobiales; family Xanthobacteraceae; genus BOG-931. The sequence continues at coordinate 99,873 of CAWGYY010000011.1, forward strand.
ACGCTGCAACCTGTCGAGCTGGTACGTCGAACCTCCGTTCCGCGCCTATGCGCCGCTGCTTGTCTCGCAAGCGCTACGGTACAAGGACGTCACGTACACGAACGTATCGTCCGCGCCGCACACGCGGCCCATCATCGAAGCCCAGGGATTTTCGCGCTATAGCGAAGGTATCTTTGTTGCGGTCCCTGCATTGCAGGGACCGTTCGGCGATCCGGCGATTGAAGTCCTGGATGCCCGGCAGCGTCCCCGCGTCGCGTTCGATCCGTGCGACCAGAAGATTTTGCAGCAGCACGCGGCGCATGGCTGCATCAGCCTGTGGTGCGCGACGCCGGAACACGCTTACCCGTTCGTATTCCGCCCGCGGCTGGTCAGAGCGCTTCGTACCCTGTGCGCAACTGATTTACTGTCGTGACGTCAGCGAGCTTGTGCGCTTTGCCGGGCCGGTTGGACGCGTACTCGCGCGTCACGGCAGGCCGCTTGTCCTGGTCGATGCCAATGGTCCGATACCAGGTCTGCTCGGGTGGTTCGGCCGCGGCAGGATGCCAAGATATTTCAAAGGCCCGCAGCGTCCGAGGCTCGGTGATCTCGCTTATAGTGAATACGCCCTCTTGGGTGTTTAAACCAGTTAGCGGTGCTGACACACCGTCGTGGAAGCAAAACGATCATGAAGTGCGCAGCGCTCTAAAGGCGCATGAACATGATTACCCCCGGTCTTGCGATCCGCCCTTCCAACCGGGACATCTCCGCTGACGGCCTCACTAAGACTGCGCTTCACATTGCTACAGAAGAGTGATGACGGCGTCAGACCGCCAGCGCTTTACGCACGGCCGCCGGCCAGTCCGACAAATCGAGGCCATGCGTTGCGAATAAAGCGAGTGCCAGGCGATCGATGCCGAAGGCGACGCAGCCCGTATGAGCTACTTCGCCGTCCGCATTGCGCAGGTTCCACACCGTGCCGAAATGGTCGCGATGATAGTTGAAGCTCATACACGCGGTTGGCTTCTCCGTAGAAAGCACCGGAACGAGCAGCTCGAACTTCAAGGCCTGCTCGATTTGACTCATCGCCATCAGCTTGCCGCCGCGCCCAAAGAACGCGTCGCTCGCCTGCTCGATCCGGCAAGGCAGGCCCAGTTGACTGGCGAAGTCGGGCGCCCGGTCCAGCCAGCGTCGGCGGAAGGCATCAACCTGCTCGGGCGTACCGAGGCAAACGTATTCACGCATGCGGAACGACTGGAGCCGATCGAGATCTTTCGACGGCTCGCGTCGAAAGCAGTCGCTGGCAACGTCGAACTTAAGTCCTGCGGCCGGCACCTCGCCGCGGCTCGCGACCAACGGGTAAACCGGGTAACAAGCGGCGGGCGTCAGAACCAGATCAGCCGCCGATAATTCCGGCGTCCAATCCTGGCCGCTCTCAAAGCGCTCGACAGTGCCCCTGATTTTTGCTTCGTCGCCATCGAGACAGCACACGCAGCCCAGAAAGTGCGGGAAACTCTTCAAATAGCCTGACTTCTCCAGGTGCCGGCGGCTCATCACCGGCGGAAACCGCAAAACTTCGGTTCCCGACTCACGGTAGCGCGAGATCAGCGCCGCAAGCCCGTCAACTACGTTCTCGAAGACGCCGGTGCGCCCATATACGCCGTCGATCTCCGACGGCAACAATAACGTCTCGGTAATTGCATCGAGCGAACGATTCGGTGGTTCCGGCTTTTTGAATACGACGTTCACGGATTTCGTCTCACTTTCTGACGCTATGACCGCTTGCCGCTCAGTCGCGGATTGACCCTGGTATGCTGCTCAGCAGCGCCGCCGTCCCTAGATTGCCAAGGATGCGATCATTGTTGATCATGATTGGCGCCGACAGAATATCGCGAAGATGGCGCCCGATACTGAACTCGCCGTCATTGCGGTAACCGGCCAACCCGCTCGCCTGCATTGCGCTCATGACGGTCGCCACCGCGAGCTCGGATGCATTGACCTTGAGGAGGTTCATCGCAGTCTGGAAGTCGAGGGATTCGAGCGCAACCGGGTCGTCTGCCGCCAGTTCGAAGCGCTGCAGCGCACCGGCGATGAGACCGCGCAATTTCTGCAGCGATGCATTGGCGCGGGTTAACTGCGCCGCTCCCGGTGGCAGCACACCGTCGGCCCGCTGTCTCGCTTTGCGAACGAACGCACGGGTGCGCTCAACGGCCGCTGCGGCAATCCCGGCCCAGGCGCTGCTCCACAGTAGATGCGCAACCGGCATCATGGTGTGAGCATGAATTTCTTCGTACGCCACGGGCAGGATCTGCTCGCTTGCCGCAGACGCGGTGAGCTTGAAGCCAGCGCTGCATGTGCCGCGCATGCCGAGCGCATCCCAGCCGGCCTGACCTTCGAGCGTGTAGTCTTGCTTTAAGAGAACAACCAGGACCTGGTCGGCGCTCGCCGCGTCGGCCGAACGCCGCGCGGTGGTCACGATAGCGTCCGCCGCCTCGCCATAGGAGATGACTGTGGCGCTTCTTTCGAGCGCAATGCGCGCGCCCTGGCGCTCGATCGGCGCAGTGCTGTTGCGAATATCGCCGCCGCGGTCGCCTTCGGTCGTCGACGATGCGAGCAGCATTTGCTCGGCGCAGATGCGGCGCATCAACAGCTGATGCCAAGGACTGCTGCGCCCATGTCGCGTCAGGCAGGCTACCTTGGTCTGGTGCATCGCGTAGACCATCGCCGTCGAGGCGCAGGCTCGCCCCAGCGCATAACAAATGTCGGCAATCTCGGAAATGCTGGCGCCCTCGCCGCCGAATTCGGGCGACACGGCAACACCCAAAAGACGCTGTTCACGCGCGGCCGCTATCGCCTCCGCCGGGAACCGCGACCCGGAATCAACCGCAACAGCATGTGCGGCTGCAACGGCCGCAACTTTCTCGGCACGAACTGTGAGGCTTTCGGTGCCGGCAAGCTTCTGATTGCCGGCAATGAGCAAACCGCGCGCCGGGCCGCGCGAAGCGGAAACGCCCGGCAGCGTTGCTGTTCGCGTCGTCATGAATGGGTTTTACCTCTATTCCGCAATCGGACTTCGGTCGCGATACCTGGGCCAGAGGTAACGCAAAACTTTGAATTCGTAGCTGCGATCGGCTGAAATTGTCGTTGTTCTTTCTCATAAAGGTTACCAATCGCAAACCCTTCACGTGTAGTCATTACACGTGCGGGGAACTTTAAGGACAATTGCGCCGGTAGCCCGGCGAAATTGGGAGACTATTAACCGTGCTTGATCGCGCCGATATCCATCTGACGGATCGCGTGGCGCTGCTGGTGCGCGGAATTTTTGATAAGCGCGCCATCACGCGGCCGGTCGGCCGGGACGACGATCTGCGCGCCAGCGGCCTTTCTTCGCTGGATATCGTCAACCTGATGCTCGCCGTCGAAGCAGAATTCGCCGTCAAAATTCCCGAGCGCGAAATGACGCCGGCAAATTTCCGTTCAGTTGCGCGGATCGCCGCGCTGGTCGCAGCTTGCCAAGAGGCGAGCCTGATTTGACGGGCACCTACCGCAGGCTGTTGCCGTCGGAAAATTTCGTCCTGCGTTCTCACGTTCTCCTCCTCGTCATGACGCTCTGACGTTGCTAGACTTGCCGAGCGCAAGAGCGGGGCCGGTTGGGAGGACGCATGGAATTCGGCATTCTTTTCACTTCCCATCCCAATACCGAGGCCGAGCCCTATCCGCACCGCGATGTGCACGCGCGGGTCACGCAGCAAATCCTGCGCGCCGACGAACTCGGCTACGATTATGCCTGGGTCGCCGAGCATCATTTCAGCAACGAGTACGGCATCATGCCGGACGTGTTCGTCTATGCCGCCTATCTCGCGGCGCTGACCAAACGCATCAAGATCGGCACCGCGGTGGTCACGTTGCCGCTGGCCAATCCGCTGCGGGTCGCGGAGAACACCGCCTTCGTCGACATTCTCAGCAACGGCCGTTTCGCGCTCGGCCTCGGTTCGGGCTACCGCAAGTACGAATTCGACGGCTTCGGCGTCGACTTCGATGCGCGGCGGGATATCCAGGAGGAGGCGCTGCCGCTGCTGATGGACCTGTTCCACGACAAGCGCACCGATCATCACGGGAAGTATTTCAATTTCAAGGTAGACCGCCCGTACGAATTGTTTCCCCACGCGCTGCAGGTGCCGCATCCGCCGATCTTTCTCGCCGGCGCTACTGACCGCTCGATCGGCGTCGCGGCCCGCATGGGTTTTGGTCTTTTTCTTTCAAGCTGGACGCCGTTCGCCGAGCTGGCGCGCCAGAGCGCGACCTATCGCGCGCTGCTGACGGAAACTCCGCCGAACCTGCGCGCCAATCCGGCGCGGGGGCACGTCGACGTCGCCCGCTGGGTCTATGTCGCGGAGACCGACGCTAAGGCCAAGCGCGAAAGCGAGGCCGGCATCATGCGCAATCTGGCGCATTTCGGCAGCGGCCACACGTCGGGCTACCTCGGCACGGTGTCGCAGGACGTCGGCGCCACGCCGCGTGACTACGACTCGCTGGCGCGCGACATCATCCTGCACGGCTCACCCGCTACCGTTGTCGCGAAGATCGAGGAACTGCGGGCGATGGCTCACAATGCTTCGATCATGCTGCATTTCCCGCCTTGGTACGGCGCGGAGAAGGCGCTCGCTTCGCTCGAACTGTTCGCGGCTGAAGTGATGCCGAAGTTTCGCGAGACGGCGCGCGCACAGAAGCGTGCGTGACGTCAGGCCGACGCGAATTCGCTGATACGAGAGTCGGTCACCAGCATCGCCCCCGGATAGTGGGTGATGCAGAATTCGGGCCGCGCCACCGCAATTGCCGCCTGCGGAGTGACACCGCACGCCCAGAACACCGGTATTTCATTTTCGCCGATTGGCACCGGGTCGCCGTAATCGGGCGCCGCCAGATCGGCGATGCCGAGCAATTCCGGTTTTCCGATGTGCACCGGCGCGCCGTGCGCCGACGGATATCGGCTCGTAATCTCAACGGCGCGGATTGCGTTGGCGGGCGTAAACGGCCGCATGGAAACGACCAGCGGCCCATGGAACATGCCGGCCGGTTCGGTCTCGATCGAGGTGCGGTACATCGGCACGGTGCAATTGCGGGTGATGTGGCGCACTTCAATGCCGTCTTCGATCAGCACCTGTTCGAAGGAGAACGAACAGCCGATGGCAAAGGTAACGAGGTCGTCGCGCCACCATTTCGTGATGTCTTGCGGCTCGTCGACGAGCTTACCGTCGCGCCAGACCCGATAGCGCGGCAGATCGGTGCGGATATCGAGATCCTATCCCAAGGCCGGGATGCGCCAGTCGCCCGGCTGCGCGACGCCAACGAGCGGGCACGGTTTCGGGTTGAGTTCGCAAAAGCGCTTAAAGTCCTCGGCGACTGATCGGGGCAGGATCGCGAGATTGGCCTGCACGAAACCGGGCGCAAACCCGGACGTAGGGCCCACATACCCGCCGCGCCGGATGAAACGCCGAGCCGCCAAGCCGGTCTGAAGCTTTCCAGAAGATGCGATTTGCGTTGCCACCGTACCGGACCGTCCTGGCGAATTCGGAAAGCCCAAAGCCTTTTTATCAGCAAAGACCGGGCAGCGCGCCCTGCTAATAGGGCGCGCGGCGACAAGATGTCCGGCCCGTTTGCTTCCCGAAACCGGTTGAAACCAAGCCCAAGATCGCGTTTGCTGAGGCAATGTCATCGCGACTTAGGAGCGAGTGACCATGCGCCACCACGCACATCGTCTTACGTTAGCAATCACCGCCACCTTGCTTCTTGGGCTGTTCGCGCTGGCAATCGAAGGCGCGCAGGCACAAGAGCCGGCGCCGATCAAGATCGGCTTTGTGACTTTTCTTACCGGGCCGGCCGCCGCGCCGTTCGGCATCCCGGACCACAACGCCGCCGAACTTTTGGTCGAGGAACTCAACGCCGGGCATGTGCCTGCACCCTACACCCAGGTAGGACTCGGCGGCGCCAAGATCGAGCCCAAGTTCCTCGACGAAGCCGGCTCTGCCGCGGACGTCGTCACCCAATTCCGCAACCTCGCGGAGCGCGATCACGTCGATGTGGTGGTCGGCTACGTGTCGTCGGGTAATTGCCTCGCAGTGACGCCGGTCGCCGAGGAACTAAAACAGCTTACTGTTCTCGATATCTGCGGCACGCCACGGGTCTTTGAGGAAAAACCGCGCCATTACGTTTTCCGCGTCAACCCGCACGCGACGATGGATAATGTTTCGGCCGCCAAATATGTGCTGAGCAAGTTCAAGGACGTCTCGGTCTATTCGGGCATCAATCAAAACTACGCTTGGGGGCAGGATTCCTGGCGTGACTTCCGCCTGGCGATGAAGGACCTCGATCCCAAGGCGACCGTCGACAAGGAGCTGTTCCCAAAGCTTTTCGCCGGTGAATACGGTGCTGAGATTTCCACGCTGCTGACCTCGAACGCGCAGTTTATCCATTCGAGCTTTTACGATGGCGATCTGGAAGCGTTCATCTATCAGGCCGGCGCGCGCGGATTGCCGCAACGCATCCCCCTCGTGCTGACCACGGGGGAGTCGTCGCTGTGGCGGCTCGGCGCAAAAGTCCCGGACGGCACGATAGTCGGTGCGCGAGGTCCGCATACGTTCTTCGCCCACGACAGTGCCTTGAACACCTGGTTCCACAAGGCTTACGTCGATCGCTTCAAAGAACAACCGATCTACCCGGCCTACGACTTTGCGCAATCGCTGTTCGGCCTGAAAACGGCTTGGGAAAAGGCACAGGCAAAAAAGGGCGGCGGGCGGCCGACCACCGAGGAAGTGATCGCGGCGTTTGAAGGGATTTCGTTTCCGACGCCGAGCACGATCGTGCAAATGGCTCTCGCCAACGGCCATCAAGGCATCAGCGACACCGCTATCGGGACTTACAAGTTCGACAAGGCGGAAGGTCGGCCGGAGATGGTCGACATCGTGCGCTATCCAGCCGCCTGTGTGAATCCGCCGGCGGGCGTCGATTCCGTCGCCTGGCTTGAAGGCGGCATGAAAGGCGCGAAGTGCGATTGACGGATCGCCGGCCTCTAGCCCTTTGGCAGAGGTGGAATCCGATTGGATGTTGACCGCCTTCGCCATCCTGACCGACGGGCTCGTCTACGCAGCCTACCTGTTTCTCGTCGCCGTCGGTCTCACGCTGATCTTCGGCGTCATGCGAATCCTCAACGTCACCCATGGCTCGTTCTATGCGTTCGGTGCTTATGGCTCGGCGATCGCCGCTGGCATTTATTTTGACCGCGGCTTTCCGGCCGCGGGCGGATTTTTGCTGATGGTGCTGGTGGCGATGGCGATCGGGCTCGTGCTCGGCCTGATCCTCGAACGCGGGCTGCTGCGGCTGTTCTACGGCAAGGACGAGGTCATCGTCGTACTCGTCACCTACGCGGCCTTTCTCATCCTCGAGGACGTGATCCGGCTGATCTGGGGACCCAACTCGTATGCGCTCTATCAGCCGCTCGCCCTTGCCGGAACCGTTGACGCCGGATCGCTGGTTCTGTCCGGCTACGACATCGGCCTCGTTGCCTTCGCCGGCTTGCTGGCGGTCGCGCGCAAACTTCGTGCTCAAGCGCACGCGATGGGGACACCTGCTCACCGTGGTCATCTTTGATCGCGAGATCGCCGCGGCAATGGGGATCAATGTTACCGCCGTGTACACAATCACCTTCGTGATCGGCGCCATGCTCGGGGCGCTCGGCGGTGCGGTAATGGCACCCAAGATAGCCGTGACGCTTGGTATCGGCGTCGAGGTGATCGTGCTCGCCTTCGCTGTCGTGGCAATCGGCGGCATGGGCTCGATTGGCGGCGCTGTTCTCGGCGCGCTCATCGTCGGCGAGTGCCGGGCCGCCGCCGTCCATCTGGTTCCGCAGATCGAGTTGTTCGTCATCTATGCGGTCATGGCGCTGGTGCTGGTGTTCCGGCCGCAGGGTCTGTTCACGCGCGTCGCACCGCGAAAGATATGACGATGCTGCCGCGCTCAATTATTATAGGCACGGCCGGTTTTGTTGTCGTTGCCGCGGCCGCGCCGGCGCTGCCGTCTTGGCTCGTTTCGCTTGCCACACTCGCGTTCGCCAACGGTTTGGTGGTCGTCGGACTGATTGTCTTATGGCGCGCCGGTCTCATCCCTTTCGGGCAGGCGCTATTTTACGCCATCGGCGCCTATGCAGTGGCCTTGATCGCCCGCTACGGCGGAGTGCACGACGTGTTCGTACTGATCGCCGCCGCCGCGGCACTCTCTGCAATTGCCGCCTTCCTCACCGGTTTCCTGCTCGCGCGCTACCGCGAGATTTTCTTCGCCATGCTCAGTCTCGCCATGTCGATGATTCTTTACGGTGTGCTGGTGAAAACCGAAACCCTCGGCTCGACCGACGGTTTTCACGTCGAAGCGCCGACCTATTTTGGCTACGCGCCGAAAGGCGCGATGCATCTGTTGGTCCTGTTCTGGACCCTGCTGGCCGTCTCCGCCGCCTGCACCCTAATGGTGTTTCTATATTTACGCTCCGTCGCCGGCGCGCTCGCCGTGCCGCTGCGCGACAGTGAAATTCGACTGGAGTTCCTCGGTGTCTCAGTCAATCGGCTCATCCATCTCAAGCTGGTGATCGCCGGAACGCTCGCGGGCGTCGGCGGCGCTTTTGCCGCGTTTTCGATCGAGCACGTCGATCCAAACATGGCCTATTGGACGACGTCCGGCGGTTTTGTTTTCGTGACCATTCTCGCCGGCGCCGGCTCAATCGCGGCAGCCTTCATCGGCTCCTTTGTCTTCGAGCTGTTGAAGTCCATCGCCTACGACATTCTGCCTGGTACCTGGCAGATATTCCTCGGCGCAGCGTTGCTCATTACCATCCTATTCCTGCCCGACGGACTCGGTTCGCTGTTCGCACGCCTACGACAACTCAAGCCCAAACCGATGAGCGCGTCGTCATGAAAGCGGCACTGTGAGCGCGATCCTGCGCGTCCGCGACCTGGAAAAGACCTTCGGGTCGCTCGTCGCCGCGCACGACATCAACGTCGCCGTGCCGCCGCTGCAGACCGTCGGCATTATCGGCGCCAACGGCGCCGGCAAGACCACTTTTGTCAACATGATCACGGGCCACCTGCGGCCGAGCAAAGGCTCGATCTGGTTCGAGGATCGGGACATCACCGGCCGTCCATCGCGCGAGATCACCCGGCTCGGCATCGCCCGCTCCTTTCAAGTGCCGCAGATATTCGCCTCGCTGACCGTGCTGGAAAACATGTGCGCGGCGACCTCGATCGCGCGCACCACCGGCGGGCTGTTCCAGCAGGCGCTCACGCCTTTGCATTCCTCTTCGACCCTGGCGCAAAGCGAGACGGCGCTCGAACTATTTCGCATCGCGGGGTACCGGCACGCGCTCGCCGCCACACTGCCCCAAGGCGTCCGTAAGCTCCTCGACATCGCAATGGCGATCGCAGGAGCACCGCGCGTCCTCCTGCTCGACGAGCCGACCAGCGGCATCTCGATCGACGAAAAATTCGAAGTGATGGCGGTGGTGATGTCGGCCTTGAAGGATCGGCGCATTACAGTGCTGTTCGTCGAGCACGACATGGACATCGTCGAGCGCTACGCCGATCGCGTACTCGCGTTCTACGATGGCGCGGTGATCGCCGACGGGCCGCCGATCGAGACGCTGGAGAACCCGCGTATCCAGGAACTGATCAGCGGTCCGAAGCTCAAAATCGCCGCGCCGAACGGCCGTCATGCTTAAGGTCGCCAATTTCGACGTATCGATCGGTCCGGTCCCGGTTGTCCGGAGCGCGTCACTCGAACTTAATGCGGGTGAGATGTGTGGACTTATCGGCCGCAATGGCGCGGGCAAAACCACGCTGATGCGCGCTCTGATGGGGGCGTTGCCGGCGAGCGGCACCGCCGAGTTCGGCGGCATCGATCTGCTGCGGCTGCCGCCGCATCGCCGGGCGGCCCACGGCATCGGTTATATGCCGGAGGACCGTCGGCTGGTTCCCGAATTTACGGTGGAGCAGAATATTCGGGTGCCAAGCTGGGCCGCTGGGCGTTCCAGCGTTGACGAGCGGCTGGACTGGATCTTTAGCGTCATGCCGGAAGTCGAGCGCTTTCGCGGTCGGCGCGCACTCGAGCTTTCAGGTGGCCAGCAAAAAATGGTGGCTCTCGCCCGTGCGTTGATGGCCGGCCGGCGCATGCTGCTGCTGGACGAGCCGTTCGAGGGGCTCGCCCCGGCCCTCGCGAGACGGCTTGGCGAAGTCCTGGCCAGTCTAAAGGCGCAATCTGTTTCGGTCCTGCTGTCCGAATCGAACGAGATCCATGTCGCTGACCTTCTGGCACGCACCTACCGCATTGAACGCGGCGCGGTGACCATGGCCTAGCCGAGATCAGACAGATGGGTCTTTACGTAGAAATGCCGTAAGCGCGGCAACGTCTTTATGGTCCGTGGCAAAATCCTCGGCGATGCGTTTGTAGAAATGCGCCGCGCCTTCATAGAGCTCACGCGCCGCCGGATCGTCGCCGACGAAGCCGGCGATTTCCTCCATTTCCGCGATCCATCGGTAGGCCTTAGCGGGCATCATCGGCAATTGCTGCTTGAACTGCGCCAACATTTCCTTCTGGCTGAAAGAAAGCTCCTCGAACAACGCCTCGGCGGAGCCGGCGCGCGTGGCAGCGAGCATCATCGCCGCACCAATCGCCTGCGTTCCTTTGGTGATGCCGGCGTACGACATTTTCAGCGCCGAGGCGGCGCTCAGCGAACCTTCCAGCAGCCGCACGTCGAGACCGTATTCCCGTAATACCGCAAAGCGCGGCGCTGCCTCACCCGAAGCATAGAAGCGCGGGCTGAAGTCTTTGCCTTTCGGCGGCGGCCCGATGATCCCGCAATCGACAAACGGGCAGCCCGTTGGCGCGATCACGGCCGCTACGCGCTCGACCGTTGCCGGATTGATCGCATTGCAATCGACGTAGACCGGCTTGGCGTTGCTGGCGATCAGCACTCGCGCCAGACGCTCGGCCAGCGCCAATGCATCGCCCGGCGGCAGAATCGAAAGGATAAGATCGGTGGAGGCGATCTCCTCGTCGCTCGCTGCGACCATGCCGGCCTCGGCGGCACGCGCCGCCGTGGATTGGCTGCGGCCAGCAAGCGAGGTCAGGACTTTGAGGCCGCGATCGGCAAGCCGTTTCCCGACGGCCGCGCCCATCGCGCCGGGGGCGATCATTGCAACGGTGGGAGTCATCATGTCCTCGCTGACGGAACGAGGAGCGATCATAGCAATCTGGCAGGCCCCACAAGAAGGCAGTTCACGCTGTTTCGCGCGTTTTTAGGGTACTGCCACTTTGCAATCGCCGGCGCAAAACCGGCACGCGGCCGTCGGCACTCGGCTGATAGAACACGGAATAACGCGCCGCCGACTTCGCAAATACCTGCGCATCCGCCGGCTTCTTGACCTCGAAGGAATCGAAGCCGGCGCGAACGAGGAACTGGAACTGATCGCGCAATACGTCGCCGGTGGCGCGAAGCTCGCCACGATAATTGTGGCGCTCACGCAGGAGCCGCGCCTGACTATAAGCACGGCCGTCGCGGAACTTTGGGAACACCAGTGCGATCAGCGAAATGTCCTTCAACCACGGCGCAAGCTCCGCGACCCGGCGATCATTGGGCCAGAGCACGCCGACCGGCGCATCGCGCACCACAAGGTCCGCGGCATCCGAAATAAACCGTTGCCCGGTCACGATGACCGGGACTCCCTCCGCTATCGGTGCGTCATCGAGCACCCGGACGTAGCGGTCCTCAACAATTTGGCCGGCCTCAACGAGCGGCATAAACGCGCTCCCTGAATGGTTCGACGCCAAGACGCTTGACCGTATCGATGAACAATTCGTCCGGCCGCTGGCGGAGTTCGACGTAGGCGGCGGCGATGTCCTCGACGACGTCGGCTACCTGTGCGTAAGGCACCGCCGGCCCCACCAGCGCCCCGAGCGTGGCGTTTTCATCGGCCTTCCCGCCAAGCGTGATTTGGTAAAATTCTTCGCCGTTCTTCTCAACACCAAGAATGCCGATGTGCCCAACGTGGTGGTGGCCGCAGGCATTGATGCAGCCGGAAATATTGATGTGCAGCCTGCCGAGGTCGCGCGCCAAGTCAGGATCGCGAAATCGCCGGGTGATCTCCTGGGCGATCGGGATCGAGCGCGCATTCGCGAGGCTGCAATAGTCGAGGCCGGGACAGGAGATGATGTCGGTGATCAGATTGACATTTGGCGTGGCGACGCCGATCGCGTCAAGCTCGCGCCACAGCGCCGGCAGGTCGCGCTGGGCGACGTGCGGCAATGCCAAATTCTGCTCGTGACCGACGCGGATTTCGTCGAACGAATAACGCTCGGCAAGATCCGCAATCGCATCCATCTGCTCGGCAGTTAAATCGCCGGGCGTGCCGCCTTCAGGCTTTAGCGAAAGCGTGACAATGGCATATCCCGGCACTTTGTGATTGGCGACCGCATTGTCGACCCACGCGTCAAAGCGGCGGTCGGCGCGCCGCGCCGCGGCAAGTTCCGGTGGACTGTCATCGAGCTGCGCGTAGGCCGGATAGCGAAAGCGGGCGGCGATTTCGGCAAATCCCGCAGGATCAAGCGCGAGCGCACCGTCCTTGATTGCCTGCCACTCCGTTTCGACCTCTTTGGCAAACGCTTCGGCGCCAAGCTCGTGCACCAGGATCTTGATGCGGGCCTTGTAGATATTGTCGCGCCGGCCGAACTCGTTGTAGGTGCGCAGGATCGCCTCGACGTAACTCAGCACGTCGCGCTTGTGCAGGAATGGTTTGATCGTCTTGGCAAGGAATGGCGTCCGTCCGAGACCGCCGCCAACCATAACCTCAAAGCCGATCTCGCCCGCACCATTGCGATGCAGTCGCAGCGCCAGATCATGGACGCGCAACGCGGCCCGATCGTGGCTCGACGCGCCGACCGCGATCTTGAACTTGCGCGGCAGGAACGAAAATTCCGGATGCAGCGTCACGTGCTGACGAACCAGCTCGGCCCAGACGCGCGGATCCTCGATCTCGTCCGGCGCCGCGCCGGCCCACTGGTCCGTGGTGATGTTGCGCACGCAATTGCCGCTGGTTTGCATGCCGTGCATGCCGACGCTGGCGAGCGCGGCCATGGCGTCGGGCAGTTCCTCGAGCTTGATCCAGTGATACTGAATGTTCTGCCGCGTGGTGAAATGCCCGTAGCCGCGATCGAAGCGCCGCGCCACGTGCGCCAGCATCCGCATTTGGGCCGAAGACAGTGTCCCGTAAGGAATGGCGGTGCGCAGCATGTAGGCGTGAAGCTGCAGATAGACGCCGTTCATCAGCCGCAACGGCTTGAATTCGTCCTCTGTCAATTCGCCTGACAAGCGGCGCGCGACCTGGTCGCGAAATTCCGCGACCCGCTCGGTAACCAGCGTCCGGTCGAAATCGTCGTAGACGTACATACCGCGTCGGCTTTTCTATTTTTTTGCGCAGCTATATGCGCGCATGATGTTTCTCTGGAACCACGCCCGTCAGGTTGGGCATAGTCGGCAGATTGATCGTAGGCCCACGCAACCGAATACGCTCGCGCAGATTGCCGGGCCGGATTTCACCGTCCCGGGTCAGATTGACCGGCGCGATATACGAGCCGACTGCGCGCAGATCATCGGCAACAGCGGCCTTCACCAGCGCTTGCGCCCCGGCGGCATCGGTTGCCACAGCGGCGGCCGCAAGTGCGGTGGTCCAGCCGCCGTCGGCACGCCGGTACACTACCGCGCCATCGCCGACCCGGTTAGCGGTGACCACGACCGGTCCGGTGATTTTGATTTTTTGCTCAAGCGGCGAGGTCATGGCGAACTCCTGATGGAGAACCTGCGGGCCCGACAAGCGGTCCGAGGAAGAATGATCTTCTATATAAGAGCTAATTTAGCGCCGCAAATAGTAGAATATTTCTCTTGTTTCGGTGTTGTGCGGGAAAAGAAACCTGCGGAGGAACGCCACTTTCGAGAAACGTCTATCTCCGCGGGCCGGCGGCCGCTTTTGACTCTCAACTTTATGGCCAGTGTCGCGAGCGCGTGCAGGCCGCGAATCGGCGCCGGGCTACGACAAATGTCCGGTCGCGATAGCCGCGACTTTCGAGGGATCTGCGGGCGATCCCTGCCCGCGCCAGACCACGTGCATATCGGGCCGCAACAAGATCAGATCGAAGCCATAAACATCCCGGGCAACGGAATCGGGCACGTCGAGCACACTCACCGGCGCGCCGTAGGATTGGATGGCTCTTTCAAGACTGCTCGTATCCGCCTGGGTGCCGCCGAGCTTGAGGACGGTGTAGCCATCAGGAATGCGATCCTGCATGGGCGCGCCGTCGTCGAGCCAGACATGCGGCAGCCGGGCTCCTGGCCAAGTCGTCGGCTGATAGTCGCGGAACAGATGCTCGGGCCCACCCGGCACATTGCAGACAATCGGCGAATCTACGTAACGGTAACCGAGCTCGGCGCCGATCATCTCGTTGCTCTTGCGCTGTTCGATGTCGGCGACGGCGCTCAGATTTCGTCGTGCCTCCTCGCCCGCCGGCGTGTCGTCGCGAATATTGGGGCGCCACATGGAACGCCACTTGCGGCGCCCGATTGTTGCATAGCGCGAGGCGCCGACGTTGCGATCTCCAATCTGACGCCGCTCAATTTCGTAGGATTTGAGGAGATTCGACCCTCCCCAGCCGCGCAGCGTTGCAGCAAGCTTCCAGGAAAGATCGATGGCATCGCCGACACCGGAGTTCATGCCGAGGCCGCCGGTCGGGATCACCAGATGGACCGCGTCGCCGGCAAGAAACACGCGGTCTTTGCCGTAGCGCTCGGCGAGCAGGAGATTCTGCCGCCATGGAGCACAGGACAGCCTCTCATATTTGACCGGAACACCGACGGTTCGTTCAAACGCCACGTCCATCTCATCGTCAGTGTCCACGACGGAATGCAGCGTCCAGTGTCTGGTCGAATCCTGCATGATCAGGAACGTGGCTCTGTCGTCGGCCACATGATAGTGGCGGCCCCGGCCCGGGCCATTGCCGATCGGCAGTTGGTCAACGAGTTCGACGCAGCGGTAAAGCGCCTGCCGTAACTCCAGCAAGTTGCCTTCGCCCGCCAACTCGATGCCAAGTTCCCGTCGCACCGCACTCGAGCCGCCGTCGCAGCCGACGAGGTAAGCGGTACGAATGCTTTGCGCGCTACCGTCGCTATTGCGCACCAGCGCCGTCACACCCGCACCGTCCTGCTCCAGCGACACGAACTCGCAACCGAACCGGACCGTGACAGACGGAAGCGTCTCGGCAACGGATTTCAGCAGCGGCTCAAGCGTATATTGCGAAATGAGCTGATACGGCTCGAGCGGGAGGCTTCCATCGTTGGTCGCGCGCGAGCGCGCCTGCGCTTCCGTGACCGACGGGTAGGACAGATGGAGTAGAGGCGCTTTGTTGAGGGCCAGAACGATATAGACGTCCATGGGCCAGTCGGAACGCAATCCGGCGGCGCGAATTTGCTCGGACAGCCCCATGCGGCGATAGATTTCCATGGTGCGGGCGTTGACCCGCTCCATCTTCGGCAGAAAAGCCGGGCGCTCCTTCTGCTCGACAATCGTGCACTTGATGCCGCGCCGGCCGAGATCGATGGCGAGCGTAAGTCCCGTGGGTCCAGCGCCGACAATCAGAACTTCGCTGTCCATCGCGCCTTCGATCAAACCTCCGGCGACGGCCCGCACCATCCCGGCAGGTAGCTCGCGGCACTGCTTTTGGCCAACTGCAGCGCCTGTTCGATCGCGCGATCGAAGTTGCGCTCGACCGTCTGCCGTTTGACGCGCCGGCGCAGAAAGTCCGCCCACAAGAATTCGCTGTACGGCGTCGTGTCCTTGGCGAAGCCGCCGGCGCGGCGCAATTCGCCGGCGAGTGAGCGGAACGGATCGTCGATCAGATCCGATAACTTCTTCGGGATGTCGCGATAGTGACGCCGTCGGCCCTCGGCGTCGTACGGGTGCATCCAGTTGCGATTATCCATCACCGTCCAGAACATATCGCGATCGAGCGCGCTCAGATCGAAGCTGACGGTCACCGCCAGGTCCTTGACCCCTTCCTCGTGAAGTGCAAGCGCCAAATGATGATGGTCGATGACATAGTGTCTCGATTTTGGGCCCAGGATTACCGGAATGATATGCCGGGCGAGAAATTTTCCGTCCTTGGTTGTTCCCGTTTCGCGCCAGCGTTTCCGCTTTGCCAGCACTTCGCGCATGCCGACCGTGATCTGCGTCGGACGGAGATCCACGATGGCGACCGTCGCCACCACCGGCTCGCGAATTCGGTTCATATTAGTTCGTCGACGCGTTGACCGCGCCGCTCAATTTCTCCATCAGCCCGACAATGTCCTTGCGCATCGTCGCCAGCTTGGAAAACTGCTCGGTAAGGTTTGACACGCGGTCCTCCAGTTCCCGCTTGGTCTCACTGAATTTCTTGACCCGTTCAGCGAGACTGCCGTCGTCATCATCCTCAATCTGTCTGATCTTCACGAACAGACGGTCGCGAAGTCGCGCAATTCCCCAACCAGATGAACAACACCGCTCTCGTCGCGCTTCCAGCGGAGCAAGCCGCGATTGCAGTTCGCCGAGCTTCGACTTGAGCTGCGTAAAGGCAACCGCGCGCCGCTCGATTTCACCAAGATGCGCCTGGGTCGTCTCGATGAATGTTGCAAGCTCCGCGACCCGCGCATCGATGTCGGCCTCGTCATCCTCTTTTGCCTTATCCGACAGCATGTCGAGTGCGCGATCGAAGTTGGCGAAGAGACCTTCGACATCCTTGCGCAGCGATCCCAGCTTGTTGAACTGGGTGTTAAGCTGGGCAAGCCGCTCGTCGAGCGATTTCTTGTGATCCGCAAGGGTCTGCACCCGGTCGGCAAGCGGACCTTGCGGCGTCTGCTCGATGGCAGCAATCTCATCGGCGAGCTGGTCGCGCGTGGTATTGAGGTCCTTGAGGCGGCCGGCGACGCCGTCCTCGGCAGCCAGATAGGGCGCGAGCCGCGATTGCAACTCAATGTAATCCTCCCGCAGGCCAGCGAGCGTTTTTGACGCGCGTTCGATAGCATCGCAGCGGTCGTGGCTTTGCCTGACGAATTCCATCATTTTCTTCAGATTGACATCGAGCGCGACCGCGTCATCTCCACTCGCGATTTCCGCCAAGGTGTGATCGATGTCTATTTGCCTGGTGTCGAGCTCGGCGAAAAGTTGTTCGATCGAGCGCCGTTTTTCCAGAACCGGCGCGAGCCGCTTCTGCAGGCTCTGCTGCTGAGTACGGATCTCTTCGATACGTGAGCTCAGATCGCCGACCTGATTGCGGCCCTTTTGGATTTGCGCCACGCGCTCAGCCTCAACGAGCCGCTGATTGAGCGCGTTCATCGCGTCTTCCGGATCGGTACGGGCAAGATGAGACACTGCCGCTTCGGTTTCGACCTGCGACTTCACCAGCGTCTTGACACTCTGCCGGGCACCGTCGAGGCGCATTTCAAGGGCATGCGCCGCCTGGCGTTGCCGCACCAGCGTTTCCCCAAGCCAGACCGCGGCTGGAACCAGTACCAGCGGAACGATGACAACGATGATCCATGCAAGCTTGGCAAGAAGCGTCTGCGACGCAAACGCGTCCACGACTACGCTCGCTTCGTGCCCTTCCGCCAGAATTAAAAAGGCCAAGGCCAGGACGAAGAGACCGGCGCAAACAGCCGCAACATTCCGTACGGAAAAGTAAGTCACCCGGGAAACCTCACTAATTTTCTTGTTTGGTACGACAGGAGACCGCAGGGCACAAGTGTGGGCACTCAGCACATGTCGACGCGACCAGTCCCCGCGGCGATTACTAGCAAATTGCATTAATTATGAGAACGCGTGGACAACGGCAGGGCGGCGCGGTATTGGGTAACAGCGAGTTGATGTGGTGCTATTGACGCTAGGGAGCCCGTGTCACACGCCTTCATGAGCCGTATCAGCAAGCTACCGCGTGCCGGCACCGCGCTGTTGGTCCCGTTTGCGGCTGTCCTGATATTTGCCGGCTCGTATACCGCTCAGGGCCAGGAACCCCTCCCCGCACCGTCCAAGCCTGCCAATTGTGATCGCGCGGCGTTCCGCGTCGTCGTCGATGTCGGCCACACCGTCGAGAAGCCCGGCGCCGACAGCTCCCGCGGCGTGACCGAATACAGCTTCAACCTCCGTCTCGCCGACGAAGTGCAGCAAGCGCTCGTCAACGCCGGGTTCGAAAAAACTGTTCGGCTCATCACCCAAGCTGCCCCCGTGCGTGGCCTGCTCGAACGCGCCGAGCGAGCCAACAGCATGCACGCCGATCTCTTTATCTCAATCCATCACGATTCCGTGCCGGATAACCTGCTCGAAACCTGGGAATATGAGGGACAGCAGAGATCGTTCAGCGATCGCTTCAAGGGCTACGCACTGTTTATCTCAAACGAAAACGGCAACCGCAAAGGCAGCCTCGAGTTCGGTCATTTCTTGGGCGAGGAGTTGGAGGCGCGCGGCTTGCGATACACGCCCCATTACACGTTGCCGCTGATGGGCCGTCGCCGCCACGAACTGCTTGACGCGGAAGCCGGCGTCTACCGCTATGATCAGCTGGTGGTGCTGCGGAAGACACTCATGCCGGCGGTACTGATGGAAGCCGGCTCCATCATCAATCGCGACGAGGAACTGGAACTTGCAACGCCCGAACGCCGCGCAGCTACCAGTGCCGCCGTTGCGGCAGCAGTCGAAGATTTCTGCGCCACACGATCTCACCCAAACCACTACCTCCAAGCCAAACAGCCTCGCATCCACCTACGGCCGCACCGCCAGGCCGCAACAGTGCCGATGCCGCCGCGTGCAGAGGTTCAGAGCGGCGAAAAATAATTTCGCCATCCGGGAATAAGTCTCCACCTCGGCCGGTCTCATCCTCGGAAGCCGCCTAAGAACGTCTTGGCGGCATGACGTGGCCTGGCGCCACGATCACACCGAGGAGAATTAAAATGTCTAAACTGCAAACTAAGACCATCGCCGCGATCGCCGTCACCTTGCTTTCGCTGCCTCTGATGTCGGGGGCACAGGCCAAGGAAGCCAAAGCAATACCGGCCGCGCGCAAGGCGATCTACAACACCACCCTGGACTCCCCTCCGCGATGACACTGAAGGCCCCCGAGGGCCTAAACAAAACGGACTTCGCGCTGCCGTTTGCGCCGGGTTTTCAGAACTCCAACGGCGGTTAAGCTACCGTCGACGCGCACCAAAACCCTTGGATCGCAGGTCGAGATGTCCCTCGCGCCGTGAGCGCGAGGGATTCTCTCCCGTTTTCTCCGCAGCACGCAGCCGCGCCAATTCGGATTCTCTCGCCGCGGGCATGTGGCCACATCTACAATGGGAGATTTTATGGCGCCCGCATCAAATTATTTCATTCGAGCGGGAATAAACGGCCGGCGGTGACAGTCTCATGGGTACGAGAGACATTGCTTGGTCAGTGTCCTCGGTCTGTACGCCAACGCGATTTGAGGAGAAGGTCAATGCTAAACGTTTCTCGCCGGGGTCTGCTGACATCCGCAGCCGTGGCCGCAGCCTTTGGGCTGAACACAAAGCTCGCTTTCGTTAGTCCGGCACATGCGGAAACACCGCTCGAGCCGACGACTGGATTCTACAAGTACAAGGTCGGGTCGATAGAGGTCACGGCCGTATACGACGGCATTTGGCGCAAACCGCACGATCCCACCTTCATCAAGAATGCCTCGGTCGAGGAGACCAAGGAGGCGCTCGCCAATGCAGGTTTGACCACGGAATTCATGTCGATCCCGCTGACGGTGATCGTGCTCAAGATCGGCGACAAGCACGTCATGGTCGACGCCGGGTCGGGCGTTGGCCAGTGGCAGGCGAACGCCACACATCTGCCGGCCAACATGAAGGCCGCCGGCATTGATCGCGACCAGATCAGCACAATCCTGGTCTCGCACTTTCATCCCGATCATGTCTGGGGACTGATGGAGAAAGGCACCAACGCGGCTGTCTTCCCCAACGCCGAATTAATCGTCAACGGCACGGAATACAAATGGTGGACAGAGCCTGGTGGGTTCGAGAAGTTGGCGGAAGGGCGCAGGGCCGCCGGCAAGCGCATCGCCGACGTTTTCCCGACGTGGAAGAACTGGAAGCTCGTCGAGGATAATGCCGAAGTTGCTCCCGGCGTCAGGATCCTCGCAGCGGTCGGCCATACCCCTGGTCACTCGGCTTTCCTGGTTACCTCGGGCAAGGAGCAGCTGATGGTGTCGAACGACACCATGTACGTCCCCGCTCTGCTGGCGCCACATCCTGATTGGCAGGGTGTTTACGATCAGGACGGTCCGACTGCGGTTGCGACGCGTCGCAAGCTGGTCGATCGCGTCATCGCCGACAAGATGATGATCTGCGGCGCTCATTTCCCGTTCCCTGGCGCCGGCGTGTTCGCCAAGGACGGCAATGCCTACACCTTCACGCCAGTAGTCCAATCCTGATCCACACAAGTCCAACCCAGATCACACACGGAGAATGTCACATGAAAACGCTTCAATCGATCATGGCGAGCACAACGCTGCTTGTCAGTCTCGGCCTCGCGCCGGCACTGATGCCCGCACCAGCCTTTGCGGTCGACAACATGGAGTTGACGGACGCGCCCGACCTGAGCTCGGTCCGCGCCAAGATCAAGGCTAACAATTACGCCGCCGCTCTGGCTGAACTGAGGGACTTGGCCGAAGATACCCAACAGGCCGACGTCTATAATTTGCTCGGGTTCACCCTGCGCAAGACCGGCGATTTCAAGACGTCGCTGACCTATTACAGAAAGGCGCTGGAACTACAGCCAGACCACAAGGCGGCCCGCGAGTACCTCGGCGAGCTTTATGTCGAAACCGGCAACATCGCCAAAGCCAAGGAACAGCTCGCCATCCTGGCGAAACTCTGCCCTGGCGGCTGCGAGGAGCGCGAAGACCTGCAGAAGGCAATCAGCGCCAAATCGGCGAGTAATTGAGGACTGAAGCGGGCGATCACTCGCCCGCTTCTCTTCCTGGTTAGGAGCAAATAGGAGTAGATCGATGGACAATGCGTTGGGAAAACAAAGTACCATGCTCGACAACGTTGTGTTGCTAGCGGGCCGGCTATTGCTCGCTTGGATCTTTGTCCACGAGGGCGTGTTTCTGATCACGAACTTTGACGCCGCTTCAGCAGGCATGGCAAAACTCGGCGTTCCTGGGCTCGCTGTCATTCCCACAATCGCCTTACAGCTTCTTGCCGGCATCGCGATAGCGGTCGGGTGGCATGCGCGATTGGGGGCGGCAATGCTGGGACTGTTTTGTCTGGCGACCGCGGTACTGTTTCACACGAATTTCGGCAACCGAAACGAGCTGCTGCATTTCGAGAAGGACTTCGCCATCGCCGGCGGAATGTTTGTCTTGATGTTGCGCGGCACCGGCGGTTTGTCTATCAACTTATTTTACAAGAGGAAAGTGCAGCCGGACGAATTTCGGCAGAAGCTCATGAGGGCCTTTTGAATTGGTGGACAATGTTCCGATGGGCTATGCTAGCGAAAAGCCGTCTAACTGGATGCCACATCGTACAATAAAGACTCCATACTTCCGGCGGAAGACGGGGCTGCGAGGCGAATTGAGGGTACCAAGGAATTGCCTGGCACGATTGGAAAACAGCAATGAGGTGAATTGATGGCCGACGACAGCTCGGTCCTGCTCGTCCACGCTTACTTGGACGGTGAGCTCGACCCCGCCAACGCGCTGGAAATCGCGCAGCGGATGAGGACTGATCCGGCGCTCGCAGCCGAAGGTGAGCGCGTCAAATCATTGCAGCAGCTTATTCACGAGCGGTTTCCGCGCGAAGTGGCGCCCCCCGGACTCCGGACACGTATCGAGGCATCGGTCGGCGGTCTGGGCGCTCACGCGCGCGACCGTCGTGGCGCGCGCTTGCGGCGTCGATTGCACTGACTGCGTTTGTGGCTAGCAGCTCGACTTGGTACATCGCCGGTTCCGAACCGGAAAACACGGTAGCTGATACGCTCGTCTCAGACCACATCCGCGGGCTGATGGCATCGCAGCCGACCGATGTGGTGTCATCGGACCGCCATACCGTAAAGCCGTGGTTCAATGGCCGCATCCCGGAATTTCCGCGCGTTGTCGACCTCACCAAAGAGGATTTTCCGTTGGTTGGCGGACGTTTCGACGTTATCGGCCAGACGCCGGTTCCAACACTGGTCTACCGACACGAGAAGCATTTTATTAGCCTCACTGAGATGCCTGCTCAGAGTTGTTTGGACTTGGCTCGAACGCCGCGCGCAATCAGTGGTTACAATGTCGTTCACTGGACGGAGAACGGAGTGAGTTACTGGGCGATCTCCGACCTTGCATCCGAGAAATTGGAAGACTTCGCAAGGCTGTTCCGCACGACGCCGCCCGAAACGTGAACGGACGCACGTAGAAAGTCGGTCCTCATCTCGTTTATCTATCTGCACAAGCTATTTGAAATAACGCCGACGTACGCAGCCCGTTTGTAGGTGCAAGGCGTAACTTGATATTTCGCGGCACCGGCAACAGAACAGGCTGACGATCCAAGCGCAAAAGTAGCCGCAATGAAATCTGAAAAATCAGTATTGCGTCTTGCCTCCTCTGCCGCTGCAGATTGGATGAGCGGCCTCGATGACAACGCTCGCTTCGCAAACGTTGTGATGCCGCATATCGACGACGCCTATCGGCTGGCCCATTGGTTGACGGGCAATAGTACTGATGCCGAAGACGTAGTGCAGGATGCGTCGTTGCGCGCGTTCCGCGCCATACGAAGTTTCGCTGGTGGCAGTCTCGCGCGTGGCTGCTCAGCATCGTACGCAACACCGCCTATTCCTGGCTCCGCAAGAACCGTCCTGCTGCGGTCGTTACAGTCGATGATCTTGAGGCGGTAGAGCTTGCGCAGGCCAATCCAGGCGATCAGATGCGCCAACCCGGAGGGCGACGCTCCTCGCCAGATCGACGCCGAACAGCTCCGCGCGGCAATCGCGGCGCTACCGGCATCGTTTAGGGAAACGCTGGTGTTGCGCGACATCGAGGGCCTTGACTACCGCGAGATTGCCCAGGCGACCGAAGCGCCGATTGGCACCGTGATGTCGAGGCTAGCTCGAGCCGCCGTCAGCTGACGGTGACGCTCGGCGGGAAGAGTTACAACTGATCGGCGTTGGAGATGATGTCGCTGATTGGCCAACGCCGGAGTACGTGCCGGCTCAGCGGCCTTTAAACTCGAGACGTCGCGGAATTCTGCGCGCGCCGACTTCAGCGAAACGCTTTGTCGCATTGCGCATATCTTCTGTGTCGAACGTTTGCGGTGTTGCCTCCATCGCCAAGAGATCCGCGGGGCTGACGCCATTGGAGACGGCGGTGTTGATGAGAGCCTTCGCATAGCGATAGGCGACGGTCGGGCCGGCGGCCAGCTTGTGAGCGTAGGCAAGCGCTTCCGCCTCGACGTTCGCATTAAGGGTAAACCTGTTGACGAGGCCCTAACCGAGAAGCGTCTTCGCATCGTATATTTCGGCTGAGAATACCATCTCCTGGCGTGGGCCGCGCCGATCTTTGAGACGAGTTGTGACGCGCCGCCGAGGAGGGTCGAGGTGGCAATTTGCGCCTCGACCTGGCCAATGCCGGCACCTTCGCCAACGAAGACGATGTGATGGAATCGCATCAGCTCACATCCGCCACCAAGACAGAGCCCGCGCACGGCAACGACGGTAGGGATAGGCAAGCGTTCGAACTTTTGAACGATGGCGAAGGCCTTTGCGAGCATGCGCCGTCCGAAATTCGATCTTTACCGACGAAGTTGCTGACACGTCAGCGCCGCCACAGAAATTATCGCCTTCGGCCAAAGTTAGAAACGCCGAGCGTTGGCGTCGAGCGCCGCCTGTGCGGCGTTTCCGAACGCCTCGATGGACTTGACGTAAGAAGATTCATCGGTGGTGCAGCAAAGCGGGCAATGGCGACCTGACCATCCATTGCAAACTTAACAGACATATCAGTCCTCTTTGCTCAGCCTCGTGATGATCTTGTCTTTGCCGGTTTGGACTTTTCGAACGATGAGGCCTATCGCGATTTCGTTGAAGGGCTATTGAAAGACGAATAGCGGCGTCGCGGTCATCGGCGCCCGCCGCGAACCAAGCGCTGATGCCGCGAGCTCGCGTTCGAGAAAGCGAGCGAAATCCCTGTGTCGCCTGCGCAGGTGCGCCTCTCGGCGTCTTAGCAGCCATATATCCTGCTCGAAGCGGGCCTCGTGAGGCAGGATTTCGACCAGTCCCTCGGCCAAGGCAAGGGTGCTGGCATCAGCGCCGGACCGATCCCGGAAACAACCGCCGCATAGTGGCTTGCGAGTGGCCCGATCCGCAGCCTTGGTGCCTCATTCTGAGCGAAGGCGGAGAGTGCGGAAGAAGCCCAAACTGCTCAGCCCGAAAGCGCGAAATTGTGTTGCCGCGCCCGATAACGTGACTGAGGTTGAGATCGGCCCGCCTCCGATCTTGAGTGGGAGGCCAGATAACTCCGCGATGCGAAGAGGCTGATAGCGAGGTGTGCTACCTTGTGTCCGACGAGTTCGGGATCTGAAGGATCGCCTACGCGAATAACGAAGTCAAGCCGGTCAATGAGGCTGAGTGTTCCATCGTCGCTGCAACGTCGAACCGCAATGCAGCATGTTTGGTGATGTACTCCCCAAGCCGAGGCAACAACCAATACCGTGTCATGCCGTCGGATGCTGATATTTTGATGAACGCTCCCCGTTGACCTGCATCCAATCGAAAGTCCTCTCGAAATCTTCGAACGAACCGTGAAGCGTCGCGGCGTTGCGATATAGCCGCTCGCCCTCCGAGGTCATCCTCACGCCCGTCGACGTCCGATAAAGCAGGGGGACGCCAAGGTGGTTTTCGAGTTCGGCCGTCCGCCGGCTGAGAGTTGGCTGACTAAGCCCAACGCGCGCCGCCGCCTTGCTAATGCTTCCGGTCTCCGCCACTGCGAAGAAGAGACGGTATAGGTCCCAATCAGCGATAGTAGCTCCGTTATTCACGCATGAATGACGATTAGCTTAGATACGCCGATCGGGAAAGCGGGGTATAGATTGGAAAGCGAAACTTGACAGGGAGCCGCGACTTCCGCGCCTGGCCCTGATGTATGGTCCGGCCGCGCGTCGCAAGAGGTTTTCGTCGATCTGTCGGATGTGGGTCTTGCATCAATGTATCCGGCCTCACATTGGAGCGTGTCATGCTCCGGGCCACCATGGATATCAGCGCGCATGCGATCTCATTAACGTCCAGGCCTCGACCGGGCCAACAGGGCCACCAGTATTCGCACGCACCGGGAAGACCGATCTTCCATCTCGTCTTATCCTCTCGCAGACCTCTGGCGGGTAAGTCGTATCGATCTGACTACGTCATCGCGGGCTCCTCATTTTGCGCGGCCGCTGTGATCGGCGGCGGAGAATGACGATCAAACAGATTGGGCGGCAGCCTCATCGATCTTCCTCACCTCGAAGTTCCGGCCATGGGCCAGAACGCTCCAGGCGATACGGGCGAGCTTGTTGGCGAGCGCGATCGCCAGCACGTTGCGGTGCAGCCGCTTCTTGGCGGCTTCGATCCAAGGCTTGAGCCCGTAGCGCTCCCAGCTCTTCGGCCGGATCAGAACAACCCAGGCCGCCTGCACGAACAGAACGCGCAGGTAGCGATTGCCACGCTTCGATATCCTGCCCAGGATGGTGCGGTCTCCGGTCGATGTCTGCTTGGGAACAAGGCCGAGCCAGGCGCCGAAGTCGCGCCCCTTCGAGAACACTTCGCCGCGGCCGATCGCAGCCACCATCGCGCTGGAGATGATCGGGCCGATGCCGGGCACTGTCATTAACCGCTGGCAGGCCGGATCGTGCTGGACCAGCGTTTCGATGTCGGCGGACAGACCTTCGATGCGCTCGTCGAGCCGGCGCCAGTCGCCAGCCAGAGCCTCGATCACGTGCACCATGCGCGGCGACAGGACGTCGGTGCGCGTAGCGAGGATTTGCGGAAGCCCGGCTCGCAGGAAGCGCAGCCCCTGGCGCACGGCAACGCCGCGCTCCAACAGAAAGGCGCGGATCTGATTGATTATGCCAGTGCGCTGGCTGACCAGCCGCTCGCGCACACGGTGCAACGCTTGCAGGTCGAGCTGCTCAGCAGTCTTCGTAGCGACGAACTTCATCGTCGGGCGCTGCACCGCCTCGGCGATCGCTTCCCCGTCGCGGAAGTCATTCTTTTGTCCCTTGCTGTACGGCCGCACGTATTTCGCCGGCATCAGCCGGGCATCGTGACCAAGCGTCTTGAGCCTACGGCTCAGATGATGTGCACCGACGCAGGCTTCCATCCCGATCAGGCACGGCGGCATGTTGGCGAGCCGCGTTTCCACCTGGCCGCGCGACCACTTTTGTCGCAACGCAATCGCGCCGCGAGCATCAAGGCCTATCACGTGAAACGAGTTCTTGCCGATATCGATACCCATCACAGCGACTGTGGTGTTGAGCTTCTCGGACATGGCGTGCTCCTTCTGTTAGTCGCCCCACGCCAGCTTTGCTTGCTGGCGGGGCAGGAGCGCGGCCGGACCATTCCATTAACGTCGTTTGCTGCGAGACAGCAACACGTCTGAAATCGGGGCAAAGCGGAAGTGCGTGACATACGCTTTAAATGACGTTGGTGACCCCAAAGCTGAAGTCACTTTCGCAATCAATTCAGCTACCGATTTTACAATCAGGTACAATGCATGCTCCATTGATTGAAAACAGTGAGAGCAGAAAGCCATACAATGCTAACTGCATCGGCAGCCGCGGCGGCGAAATTCGATCCAGATCGCGCCGGAGAGTACGAGAAGCAAAACAGCATTGGCCTTGCCGGTTATGATGCATGCCACGAATTATCGGCATGCATGCTTGCTGCCGCTCTTGGCGCAGGAACGACGGCTTCGATCTTGGTCGTTGGCGCAGGCGGCACCGCGCAGAGATCATCACAGCTGGGAAACTGGAGCCGAATTGGCGCTTCACTGCCGTTGATCCTTCGCAGCCGATGTTGGATCTCGCCGTTCAACGACTGACAGCCGCTGGTCTAGCAGGCCGTACCGACGTGCGACTGGGTTACGTTGATGATCTGCCGGGTGATGAACAATTCGACGCGGCCACGGTCATCGGTGTGCTTCACCATCGAAAAGAGAATATCCTCAAGGCTGTTGCGAAGCGCCTAAGCCAAAAGCCCCGGTTATTTTGGCAGGCAACCACTATGCCTATTCGAGCCAGCCTTTGATGCTGGCCGCATGGAGAGAGCGTGGCGAATGTACGGCGCAACGGCTGAGGAGGTAACGGCCAAACTCGGCAAAATCCAACAAGGGGCCGATCCTCCACAGTCTGAGGCGGCGGTGATTTCACTGCTTAATGGCGCCGGGTTCGGACAGACAACTCGCTTCTCGGAAGTTTATCTGGGGAGCATGGCTGGCTGCCGAGAAGATACCTACCCGGCGGGGCAGGGAAGCTGCCGCTTCCATCGCGCGCTGCTAACCTTCAGGACAGCGGAAAATAATTGCGCGACCGGGGAATAAATCACTACCCCGGCGAGCCCCTCTCCGAAAAAGGCGCACGACCCAGACCGGGCGGCTTGACCTTCAAAAAAATCTCCCACGCCCCGGAATAAAACGCCGCCCTGCCCGATCTCGTCCTTTGAAAGCCGATGTGGCTCAAAAGGAAAGAGGCAATGCAAAAATTCGACCGTAACGACGGGTTAAGCAGACGCAGGGTGCTCGAATGCATGACCTGGGCCGGCACTGGTGTCCTCTGGACTATTTCCGGTGGTGTGCCCAGTTCGCTCGGACTGATCGACCAGGCGGCAGCGCAGGAAGCGCGCGGTCTGACGTTTTTACAGATCAGCGACAGCCATGTCGGCTTTGACAAGCCAGCCAACCCCAACGCCCGCGGCACGCTCGAGGAAGCCATCGGCCAGGATCAACGCCATGCCGGTCAAGCCGGCCTTCATGATCCACACCGGCGACATCAGCCACTGTCAAAAGTGTCCGAGTTCGACGATGCCGACCGCATCATCTCGCAGGCGCGGCTCGACGTGCATTACGTTCCCGGCGAGCACGACTTTCTCGACGAGGAGCTAAAGCTCTATCGCGAACGCTATGGCCGCGGCACCAAGGGAGCCGGCTGGTACAGCTTCGATGCCGGCGGCGTGCACTTTATCGGTCTCGTCAATGTCGTCGACCTTAAGGCCGGCGGCCTCGGCAATCTCGGCGCCGAGCAGTTGGCGTGGCTTGAGGCCGATGTCAAAGGTCGCTCGGCCTCAACGCCGATCGTTGTGTTTGCTCACATCCCGCTGTGGACTGTTTATCCGGAATGGGGTTGGGGCACCGAAGACGGCGGCCGGGCCCTTGAACTGCTCAAGCGATTCGGATCGGTGACAGTCCTTAACGGCCACATTCACCAAGTCATGCAGAAGGTGGAAGGCAACGTCACGTTCCACACCGCCCGTTCGACGGCGTTTCCGCAACCGGCGCCCGGCTCAGCTCCGTCGCCCGGTCCGATGAAAGTCGCCGACGACAAGCTCCGCACGCTCCTTGGCACCGCAACCATCACCTTCAAACGAGGCGCCGAGCGGCTCGCAATCATCGACACACCATTGCAGGGCTGAGGAGCACCGGACATGAGAACAGCAATGCTCGCGGGTGCGCTGGGCGCCCTTGTCGGCGCTGCGCTTGCTGCAGGCGTCCTGGCGGCAGAGGCGCAGAACCAAACCCTGGCCGTGGCTATCGACAACTTCACCTTCAATCCGCAAACCTTGACGGTGAAGGCCGGCACCACTGTCACCTGGACCAACAAGGACGACATCCCCCACGCTGATCGCCGCCGTCGGCAAACAGTTCAAATCGAAGGTGCTGGACACCGACAACAGCTATTCGTTCACCTTTACGACACCGGGAACCTATGCGTATTTCTGCTCGCTTCATCCGCACATGACCGGCACGATCGTGGTAGAAGCGGCAACAGGCGAAGCGGGGCATTGATGCCTGAAGGGCCGTGGCCTCCGTTGTTCACGCCATCGTGGACAGGCACGGCACTATGGCAATCGATCGCGACATCGAAGACGACAAGGCGCGGCGTTTTCGCGACGCCGCGCTGCCGCATCTCGACGACGTCTTCACGCTGGCACGCTATCTCATGCGTAACACGGCGGACGCGGAGGACGCGGTGCAAGAGTGCTATTTGCGGGCTTGCGACATTTCGACAGCTATCGGGGCCCCGCCATGAAGCCCTGGCTGCTGACGATTTTGCGAAATGTCTGCAATGCCGAGTTCTCGCGGCGCGGCAAACAGGAAACGCTTGCGGATTCTCCGTCGGACGAAACAGCGGCGGAAGCGGCGCCGATCTGGCAGGAGCCACAGGCCTCGCCGGAAGTGTCTGCTGCTGCAGCGGCACGACGACGACAGAGTTCGGCAGCTGGTCGCCGAACTGCCCGCGCAGTTTCGTGAAGTCATCGTACTGCGCGAAATCAACGATCTGTCCTATCAAGAGATCGCGCAAGTCTCCGGTGTGCCGGTGGGAACGGTGATGTCGCGGCTCGCGCGCGCACGTTCCATGCTGCGCTCGGCGTGGAACGCTGCGGAAGGAGTGAGGCCGTGAATTGCGCCGAGTGCGAAATCCTGCTGCATGCCCTCATCGACGACGAACTCGATGCCGGTCACGTACGCGAGGTTGAGGCGCACGTCGCGTCTTGTTCTGCCTGTGCGGAAAAGCTTCGAAACTTGCGAGCGCTGCGTTCGGCGATGGCTCAGGCAAAGCTAAAAGAAACCGCACCCGCCGCTTTGCGGGCGCGGATCGAAGCGGCGTTGCCGCAGTCACCGGCACAGATTATTTCGCCGCGGCAATTCTCTCGGCCGTCGCGGCGAAGCTTCTTCGGCGGTTTTGCCGCGGGCGCGGCGCTTTCAGGAGCGCTGGCGGCGAGCCTGCTGCTGACTGTTTTCCGCACCGATCAGGAACAGATCATTGGCGATGAGGCGGTGTCGGCGCATTTGCGCTCGCTGCAGGCCGGCCATCTGACGGACGTTGAGACAAGCGAGCAGCACACGGTCAAGCCCTGGTTCAACGGCAAGCTCGACGTGGCACCGCCGGTCATCGATCTTACCGCACAGGGTTTTACGCTTGTTGGCGGCCGCCTCGACGAAATCAACGGCGAAACCACGGCCGCGATCGTGTACCGCCGCCGCCAGCACATCATCAATTTGTTCGTGTCGCGGCGCACGGATGCGGAGCACAGTGGTGGGACCAGCGAAGCGCGGCATGGCTTTAATGTCCGGCATTGGGCCGAGCAGGGTCTCGATTTTTGGGTCGTAAGCGACCTCAATGCCGGCGAGCTCGATGAGTTTTGCCAAAAATTCAAGGCAGCCTTGCGCTCCCCAAGCCGGCCTCGTGACTGGTTTCCGCACCCGTTAGCGGGTAAACCAAACCTTAGATCGTGTGGAATACGCTGCCCTGCGCGGGGCAGGCGGAAAAACGGCCCGGCGCTGCAATAAATACCCAGTCATGGATCAACGCACCGACAGCGAACGTCGTCAGGACACTGCGCCAAGCCGAGACACCCGACCGGCCGCCGGCCAGGCGCCGAAGCCGCAGTCATGGGTCGACGGAATGCGCCGGCGGCGCCGCATGGTGCTGGTCGTTACCGCCCTGATCATTGCCGGCATCGTCGCGGTCGTAGTCTGGTGGGTCAACACCAGCGGCTATGAAAGCACCGACGATGCTTTCATTGACGCCCGTACCGTGTCGATCAGTTCACAAGTCAATGCCGCCATCGTCGACGTGCCGGTGACCGACAATCAACTGGTCGAGGCGGGCGCGGTGCTCGTGCGCCTCGACGACCGCGACTACAAGGCCCAGCTCGACCAGGCCCGCGCTCAGGTCGATCAGGCGACCGCCAGCATTGGCAATATCGATGCTCAAATCGCCGCACAGCAGGCGCGCATCGAAGAAGCCGACAAGCAAGCCACGCAAGCACAGGCGTCGCTCACGTTCGCGCAGCAGCAAAACGAACGCTACCAGACGCTGGTCAAAAACGGCGCAGCGACCGTCGAACAGGCACAGCAATACGCGTCAGGTCTGCTGCAAGCCGAAGCGACTTATGCGGCGGCACAAGCCAACGCGGTCGCCACCAAAAAGCAGCTGCCGGTGCTCAAGGCCCAGCGCACCCTGACCGAGGCACAACTCGAGCAAGCGCGCGCGGCCCTGGAGCAAGCAGAAACCAATCTGTCGCGGACCGTCATCACCGCGCCGGTAGCGGGCCGGGTCGCAAGGCTGACCGCTACCAAAGGCAACTATGCCGCGGTCGGCCAGGCGCTGATCATGTTTGTGCCGCGCGACGTCTGGGTGACGGCGAATTTCAAGGAGACTCAGCTGGTAGCGCTGCGGCCGGGCCAACCGGTCGAGATCAGGATCGACGCCTACCCCGACCGCACATTCAAAGGTCACGTCGACAGCATCCAACCCGGCAGCGGCACGGCCTTCAGCCTGCTGCCGGCTGAGAATGCGACCGGCAACTACGTCAAAATCGTCCAGCGCGTACCGGTCAAGATTGTGTTCAACGAACAGCCCGATGTGCTGTTGGGGCCCGGCATGTCGGTCGTGCCAACCGTCACG
Source organism: uncultured Alphaproteobacteria bacterium (assembly GCA_963826945.1). Lineage (GTDB taxonomy): Bacteria > Pseudomonadota > Alphaproteobacteria > Rhizobiales > Xanthobacteraceae > BOG-931. The sequence continues at coordinate 131,611 of CAWGYY010000011.1, forward strand.
ACGAAATGAGCGATCAGCGGCAATTCTCCGGCCGGGAAAGCCGCTCGGCCGCGGGCGACCGCAGCCCCTGGCTGATCGCAATCGTGCTCTCCATCGCGACGTTCATGGTCGTGCTCGACACCGCGATTGCCAATGTGGCGCTGCGTTACATCGCCGGCAGCCTGGCAGTCAGCGTCGACGAAAGCACCTGGGTGGTCACGACCTATCTGATCGCCAACGCCGTCGTGCTGCCGGTGAGCGGCTGGCTGTCAAACGTGGTCGGCCGTAAGCGCTTCTACATGATCTGCGTTGCGCTGTTCACAATCGCCTCGCTGTTGTGCGGCCTGGCGTCGAGCCTTAACGCGCTCATTGTGTTTCGCATCCTGCAAGGCCTGGGCGGCGGCGGCATGCCGACCAGCGAACAGGCTATGCTCGCGGATACGTTCACGGTGCGACAGCGCCCTCAGGCGTTCGCGATCTACGGCATCGCCGTTATCGTTGCGCCAACCGTCGGCCCTACCATCGGCGGCTGGATCACCGACAATTATTCGTGGCACTGGATCTTCTTCATCAACGTCCCGTTCGGCATCATCTCACTACTGCTCGTGCAATGGCTGGTCGTTGAACCGGACGTGCTCGAGCGCGAGCGCGCTCAGCGCCTCGCCGGCGGATTAAAGATCGATTGGGTCGGATTTGCACTGATTGCGCTGACTTTCGGCAGTCTCGAGTTCGTGCTCGACCGCGGGCAGATCGACGACTGGTTCCACTCGACGACCATCATCACCTTTGCGACCATCGCCGCCTGCTCGTTCATTTTCCTCGTCCCGTGGGAGCTGACCCGCGACGACCCGATAGTGGATCTGCGATTGCTGCTGCAGCGGCAGTTCGGCATGGCCTTTATCGTCATGTTCGCGGTTGGCGCCATCCTGTTCGGCTCGAACCAGATCACGCCGCAGCTGATGCAGACAAACTTTCCGTACACGGCGATGCTCTCCGGACTCGCCATGATGCCCGGCGGATTGGCGATGCTGGTCATGATGCCTCTTGTAGGGCAGCTTATCCCCCGCATGGAGCCGAAATACTGGATAGCCATCGGCTTCTCGGTCATCGCGTTGGCGATGTGGTACTCGACTTCGCTCGTTCCCGACGCGAGCTTCGGCTACTTCGCGACCGTGCGGGTATTTCAGACCGTCGGCATGCCGTTTCTTTTCATACCGATCAATTCCGTCGCCTATACGGGGCTGCCGCCGCAAAAAACCAACGAAGGCTCAGCGCTTATTAACGTTGCCCGTAATCTTGGCGGCAGCATTGGCGTGTCGCTCGCCAATACCGAACTGGTGCAACGCTCGCAATTTCATCAATCCCGGCTCGTCGAGAATCTGGTGCCGTCGTCGCCGGGATTTCAATCAACGCTGCACGGCCTCACCCAGTACTTCGCGCAGAGCGGATCGCCGGCCAACGCCCAGGGCCGGGCGATCGGCTATATCGCCGAGCTGGTCAGCAATCAGTCTGCGCTCATGGCCTATATCGATATCTTTTATAGCTGGTGCATTTTCGCCGTGGTACTCGTGCCGCTGGTACTCTTGCTGATCCGGCGAATAGGACCAGTGACAGGTCAGGCCGCTGCAGGGCACTGACAACTCCGGTTTGTGGGTTGCCGCCTGCGTCGTGGGCAGGGCCGATGAAAAATTGCGCCCTCGCCGGGACGAGCGCGTCCGCATCCACAGCGCCAGGGCAGGCGACGGGGGCCGCGCCCCCAAGACCATGTGAGCCGGCATGTCGAAAAGTCTTAATTGCGACACGCTCGTGCGCTGAAATATCTTTCGTGCAGTTGGTACGGCACCATTCTTGCTTAAGCTCGTTAGTGGAGGGGTAGTGGGGGGCGTGAAAGACCCCGGACGATGACACTGCCGGGAAGAAAGGAGTCGCCAATGTGTGACTTTAGCCTCCAAAGCGTGCGGTCGCGACCCGCAAAAGTCGGCGATAAGCTTGTTACGCGTGACTTCGGCACTGGTACACGCGGCTTTGCCGCCTCCGACGATGCCGGCATGGCAGTATGTTTGTTGCCGGGAACGGAGCTGGCATTCGCCGGTGAAGTCGCTTGCCTGCCGGCCGGCCTGCTCGGCTGGAAGACCAAGACGATCAATCACCAGACCGCCATCTTCCGCCAGGTCAACAAGGAAAAGTTGGCTGCGCATCACGACGCGCTCGAGTTTCCCGATGGGCGCACCGTGTTGTTGACGCTTCTGTGCGAGGGCCAAACGGCATCGGTACTGCAACTGCCGGCTCAACCGAAGACCGAGGCCGAGGCGCGCGAACAGGAACGGGTGGGTTTCATCGGCTGAGGCACTCGTCCTGCTGTGCTGCTAGAGTCCGCTGACTGAAGCGAGAAATAAGAAACCGGCCGCTGCTTGGCGGCCGGTGTTTTTGGTAGCCGCTTGATCAGGCGCCGCCGCCAGGGACAAAGCAGCGGATATAAACTGTACCGTTATACGTGGTGTACCAGACGACCGCGTCGCCGGTCGGATTGCCTTCATCATTGACCACCGCCTCTGGCGGCACCACCATCCATTCGCCATTGATCGGCACCCAGTATTTACTCTCGCGCATATCGTAATCGGTAGGGTGGCCATCGGCGATGTCGCAGCAGGGAATCCCGGTGTGGGATTTCACGCCTTTGAACCAGGTGCGGACTTCAGGGGGGACATTGCCGAACTGACCATTGTCGTGCGCCAGGGCCGGCGTACAAATAATGAGGGCGGCAAGGGCCATTCGCCAGCTCATATGGCTCTCCAAAACAGACGCCAGCCACGCCGTCCTCACGCCAACGGTACCGGTGATTGGCGGCAATAAGTTCGTTTGCAATTCGGTCTCGGTGCGTCGCGCGGCCGTCTTTTGCTAATCAGCCTCGCTCGCAGCATTAAAACGCGGACTCTTTGAATTCGTTCCGCGGGTGCCCAGCTCCCGGAATAGCGCGCACTAGGTCAGTCGCTCGCCATTCAGGAGCGGGATTGCGAATCGGAACGTCGATCCCGGACCCGGCGTTTTCTTGACGATCAAGGCTCTGCCGTTCCGCGATCGCGCCAGTTAGCGCCTTGCGCGCCCTGAAATCATTCGCCATGACAATTGCCACCGAAAATTTACGCCGATACCCCTCTTCGATGGCCGAAGATCCACCCCGCGCCGAAGCTGCTACCTCCTCCGGCGCGGCCGGTGCCGCGGCCAAGCCGCCGTCTCGATCGCTGTTTCTGACGATCTTTCCCTCGATCATGCTGCCGATGTTCCTCGCGGTCGCAGACCAGACCATCGTCGCCACCGCGTTACCCGTCATCGCTGCGGATTTTGGCGAGGTCGAGCGCGTGTCATGGGTGGTGGTGTCGTATCTGATTGCCAACACCATCGCCGCCCCGGTCTATGGGCGATTAGGCGACTCGTTCGGCCGCCGAAACATGATGCTCATAGGGCTCATCATCTTCATGCTCGGATCGGTCCTCTGCGCGCTCGCTCCGAACATGGAATTGCTGACCGCGGCACGCATCGTCCAGGGATTCGGCGGCGGCGGGTTAATGACCCTATCGCAAGCACTGGTAGGCGAAAGCGTTCCGCCTCGCGAGCGAGGCCGCTATCAGGGCTATCTTGCCGGGGTCGCAGTCAGCTCCAATACGTTTGGACCGGTAGCCGGTGGCTATCTCACCCAAGCCTTCGGCTGGCGGTCGATTTTCCTCATCAACGTGCCGCTGGGGCTTGTCGCCGCCCTTCTCGTGCTGCGCCTGGCCACCCAGCCGGGCGACCGTCGGCGGACCACGTTCGATGCTCCGGGCTTGGTGCTGTTTATCATGTTTGTCGGCCCGGTCATTCTGGCTCTCGAACAAGCGCAGCGTATGCAAGCGAGCACGCTGCCGATGATCGGCGGCCTGCTGGCGTTCGGCGTGATCGCACTGGCTGTTCTGGTTTGGCAAGAGAAGCACTCAACCTCACCGCTCATTCCGCCCGCCTTGTTTAGAGAACCCTCGGTCTGGCGCAGTGACGGCCTGGCGGCCTGTCATGGGGCGGCGCTGGTATCGTTGATCACGTTTTTGCCGCTCTATCTGCGTGCGGTGCGGGGCACCTCGCCCGCTGACACGGGGCTGCTGTTATTGCCGCTCACATTTGGCATCGGTCTTGGTTCGCTCGTCGCCGGACAATTGATAACGAGAACCGGCCGTACCGCAATATTTCCGTCTTTCGGCTTGACGGCCGCGACGGCCGCTTTGTTGTTTGTCGGCTTCTGGATGCCGCATCTGTCTCTCGTGCAACTGCCGTGGGTCTTCGGCGTCACCGCTCTGTTCATGGGTACGGTGATGGGCGTGGTGCAGGTCACGGTGCAGGCCGTAGCGGGACAACGTATGCTTGGTACGGGCGCGGCGATGGTGCAGTTCTCACGTTCCGTCGGAGCCGCCTTTGGCACTGCGGCAGTCGCGGCTGTTCTGTTTTCGGTGCTCGCAACCAGCGATCGCGAAACGGCGAGCCTGTTGGGCACCATCATCGACCGCGGGCCCGCGGCGATCTCGGCTCTGGCTCCGGCCCGCCAGGCAATCATCCAGACCGAACTCGCTGACGCGTTCCGCGCGGCGTTTGTGACGGTGGCAGCGTTTACCGCCATCGGAGCATCGCTCGCGTGGTCGATGCCGCTGCGGCGGGTGTAGCGGATCGCGCCGATTTGGGGATGACCAAAATCCTGCTCACGCGGCACGCATAAGGTCCGCTAGGATTCCGCGGCGATAAAATGAGTCACCTTAGGCTCTCCTGTCAGGTCGAACCGTTCAACCGCTTCCTGCACAATGCGATCGGCCTGAGTAACGCGTTCATGCTGGCGCAGATGCTCCATCCAGGATTCCACCAGGAACGTTTCCAACATGCGTCCGTCCTCGGCGGCGTCCTCGAACACGCTCCAGGCATAGGCACCGTCGCGCCGGCGCACATATTCGAGCTTGGCGATGGCTTCGAGGAACGCTTCACGGTCCCGTGGGCGGATCCGGTATTCCACCGTCACCAGCACCGGTCCGCGATCGCTGTCGATCGTTTGCGTGGTGATCGGCGCCGGCCAGTGCATGCTTGGTGTGAGATCGAGGCCCGCGCCGGTTTGCAGCTTCCACCGCCAGGTCAGCGGGATCGCTGCGATCGCGCCGGCCGCGGCAAGAAAATGCGCCACCGGTAGTCCGACATAGGCGGCAACCTCGCCCCAGACTGCGCTGCCAAGCGTCAGGCAACCGAAGAATACCGTTGTATACAAAGCAAGCCCTCGCCCGCGCACCCAATCCGGGAGAGCGACTTGCGCCGACACGGTCAGCGTCGCCAGCACCCAAATCCACGACGCTCCGGCAGCGACACTGGCCACGAGCGCTACTAGAGGCTCTCGGGCGAGACCGTACAGCACCATGGCGATAGCCTGACCAACGGCTCCCAGCGCCATCAGGCGGTCGGGTCCAAGCTTGGGTTTCAGCCATGGCAAAAAGAATGCACCGCCCACGGCGCCGACCCCGATCGCGCCGAGGAGTACGCCGTAAAGACCCGGTCCACCGGCGATCTGCGTACGGGCGACGAGAGGCAGTAACGCCCAATACGCGCTGGCAAAAAGAAAAAATCCAACGGCTCGCGCCATCGTGCCGCGCAACGGCGAACTGTGTCTGGCGTAGCGAAGCCCGGCCCACATCGCCTGGCCGAAGCGTTCCGCCGGCAGCGGCGTGCCGAGCTTCTTTGGCTTCCCGCCACCACACCAGGGCGCCGACAATTCCGAGGTTGGAAACGGTGTTGATCCAAAACGGCGCAACAATGCCAAGCCCGGAAATCGCCACGCCGCCCAGTGCCGGACCAAGCGCGCGGGAAATGTTCACGCCGACGCTGTTAGCGGCGATGCCGGCAGGCAAGTCGTCTCTCGGAACAAGTAACGGAACGACGGCCTGCCAGGCAGGGCCCGTCAACGCGCCCGCGGCGCCGAGCAATAACGTGAACAACAGCAAATTGCCCGGCGTAGCCAAACCAAACCCGACCATCGCCGCATAGACCGCTGAGACGACGGTATACAGCGACTCGACGGCAATCAGATATTTGCGCTTGTCGAAAATATCGGCGAACGCGCCGGCCGGCAGTGCCAGCAAGAAAATCGGCAGGTTGCTCGCCGCCTGCACCAGCGCCACGATCAAGGGATCGGGATTGAGGCTGGTCATGAGCCAGCCCGAGGCGGCGCTGTACATCCAGCCGCCAACGTTGGAGACTAATGTCGCGGTCCATATCACCGCGAACGCCGGGTAGCGAAACGGCGCCGTAAATGAAGGCGGCTTAGTTGCACTCGCGTTGGCGGTGCTCATGCCGCGACATGATGTGAGGGTTTCACGTTCATGTCGCCCAATCGGCATCTCTCGCCGCGAGCATTACAGCATGCGGCGATGCGTTATGCGTTGACGTCTTCATGATGCGAACTATAGGCTTCGCGGAGCGCCTCTGTGAAGAAGGCGGAGCAATTTGCACGGGAGGTTTACATGCCCAAGATCAAGGCTAACGGCATTACGATGAACTACGAGCAACAGGGAACGGGCGAGCCGCTCGTGCTCATCCCCTACCTCGCTGCCGACAATGCCTGCTACGCTTTCCAGGTTGCCGACTACGCCAAGCATTTCACCTGCATCTCGGTCGACCCGCGCGGCGCCGGGGAAACCGACAAGCCATCCGGCGCTTATTCGATGGAATTGTTCGCCGACGACGTCGCCGCCTTCATGCAGGCGATCGGCGTTGATCGCGCGCATGTCAGCGGTCTGTCGCTTGGCGCTGCGACCGGCTTATGGCTCGCCGGCAAATATCCGCAGCGGGTCAAATCACTGTCACTGCACAGCGGCTGGACCAAATCCGATCCGTTCCTCAAGGTCGTGGTGGAAGGCTGGCGCACCATCGCGAAAGGCCTGGGCAGCGTTACGGAGATGATCATCCAGGGCATCTTCCCGTTCTGCTTCACGCCGGAGCTCTATGCAGCCAAGCCGGATTACATCGACCAGCTCGCCGCCTTCGTGCGCAGCCGGCCGAAGCAGCCGCTCGATGCTTTCATGAGCCAATCAAACGCGGTGCTTGCTCACGACGCGCTGTCGCAACTCGGACGGATCAAGGCTCCGACCCAGATCACCTTCGGCCGCCATGACATGGTGTGCTCGACCCGTTTCGCCGACGCGATGAAGAACGGCATTAAGGGCAGCGAACTTCTGGTGTTCGAGGACTGCTCACATGCGCCCATCTACGAGAACGTCGCCGAGTTCAACGAGAAGAGCTTAGGCTTCCTGCAGCGCCACGTCGGATAACGCTCACGCTGGCGCGCGATGAGCGAGCCAGCGGCCGGCCTCGGCGGCGGCGAACAACTCCGCGAGTGCTGCATTCACTGCGGCCGGCTCCTCGCTGGTGACGGTGTGGCCGGAGCGCGGAATGACCAGAAGGCCCGCGGTTGGCACCGTGCGCTTGAGAAAGACGCTGCCGTCGAGGCAGGTGTCGTCCTCATCGCCGACAATGACGAGGAGCGGCAGCGAAAACCGCTTGAGGTCGGCCTCAAGGTCCCAAAGTGTCGGGCGCCGCGCCTGCAACATCGACATGGTCAGTGCGTGTCCTTGCGCCGAGTGCTCGGAGAGCATGCGCGCGAACTCCGCATAACCACGCGGATCCTTGTGCTTCTGGGTCAGGCGCGTCGGGTTATCAGCATAAAGCGCCGCGGCGGCGGCAATGCCTTTATCCAAAAACATTTGAGCAGTTTCCGCCGCCTGCTTGCGCATTGCTTCGCGCACCGCGGGATCGGCAACCGACCCCCAGCCGCAGCCGGCCGCAGTCACCGAGATGCAGCGCTCCGGATGGCGCATGCCGACATGGAGTGCGGTATACGCGCCCATGGAATGGCCGACGATGTGCGCCTTCGCGATGCCGAGCGCATCGATCAGCGCGACGACGTCGCCGCGGGCAACGTCCTGCCCGTACCGGGCAGGATCACTTGGTATGTCGGACGGCGGATAGCCGCGTGCAGAAAACGTAACGCAGCGGTGCGAACGCGCAAAATAGCGCATCTGCGGCTCCCACGTTCGATAGTCGCCGGCAAACTCATGGACGAAAATGACGGGGCTGCCACTACCGGCCTCCTCATAATAGAGCCTGGTGCCGTCCGCACTCGTGATCATCGGCATCGGTTACCTCGGTTGGTCTTACGCCGCCTCCGGGATCAGTTCGACGTCGCGCGTCTGGGTTACCGGCTCCGGCAGAATGCCATCATCAGTGACGTCGTAGCCGACAACGCGCAAGATGCCTCGGGACGGACTCATGGCGACGGCTAGCCGCGTATAAGGGTTGAGCACCGGCTCGCGGACCCAGTCGAAGCCGTCGTCAGACAGGAGCCCGTTCCACGCCGCCAAGGCATCGCGCCGCGCTCGGCTGAAGCCGGCAGCGTCGTCGAACGAACTCACCAAAAACCGGCGCGTGCCGATGCGACCTTCCCAGCCTGATCGGCATGGTACCCAATCGTTCGCGGCGCAGGTATCTTCCTCGCGGCTGACGAAACCGGTTTCCGTGCGTTCGATGACGCAGCACTCATGCGCGGCACAGCCGACGATCGTGTAGATCACCGGGCGCGCGACCGGTGTCGTTTCGAGAAGCCGCCGCGCCGCGGCGAAATCCTCACAGACCTCGAAAGCGTGGCGCAAAAGTTGATCCGGCGGCATGCGGCCTGTTGCCGCCGCGGTGCGGACAACGCCCGCAACGTAATCTGCAGGACGGAGCAGGCGGTGCCGGGTGCGGCGCCACATCGGCGCCTGATTGAGGGCGGCCCCAAAGCGTTGCGGCGCCATCGCGGTCAGGACACCAACGTAGCCCGGCCAGGTGACGCTGAAAAAATCGCCATGTTCGCCCGACATGTGCGCGATCTCGGTGTGGCGTCCCAGCCCGCGAAACGGCCAATCCAACGTGCGCGCAAGCCAAGGGACGCCATCATGTTCATCCGCCCGCGCCGTGCAGCCCCATTGATAGGCGGCGTTGAGCAGCCATACGCCAGAGATATCAAGCGCCGACGCGATCTGTGCGATCTCGGCAAAGTATGGCGAGCAGGAGCGCCTGAGTGAGTTTCGCGACAGCATATCCAGCGCCGGAATCAGCGGTAGTGTCGACTGCGGAAAAAACCGCAAACAGGCGTCCCGCAACGCGCGCGCCTGCATGGCGCTCCGCAGCGCATGGTGCGGTGGACCGCCTTCGCGAATATCGACGATGGGGATAGTCGGCAGCGTCTCGCTCATCTCAACACCTGCGGCCCCTCTCCCGACTCAAGTCCAAGCTTAGTCGGTGTCGATGTCGCTCGCACACTGGTAAGGTCAAGCCAAACCGCCGAACGCCGAAGAACGGCGGATTATTGTAAGCTGGCGCGGCGCGATTCTCAGCCGGCACGGAAAATCTACATGACGGCGCGATCCAAACTCCTTCGCGCTAGCGTGATTACAGCCGCACTCGCGGCGTTGCCGCCGAATCCAGCTCGCGCAGGACCGCCCTTTCAAACCGACGATCCCGAACCGGTGCCCTATCAGCATTTCGAGTTCTACACGCTCTCGACTGGCGCTGCCGTGCGCGGTGACACCCAGGGAGAAGGCCCGGCTTGGGAATTCAATTACGGCGTGATCCCAAACGGCCAGGTTCACATTATCGCGCCGCTCACTTTCGACAGTCCCGCCGGCGCCCGCTCCCAATTCGGCTATGGCGACACCGAGCTTGGCTTCAAATATCGCTTTATCGACGAGGACAAGAACGGCGCTCGTCCCATGATCGGCGCCTACCCCCTGATCGAACTGCCGACTGGCAACGAGAGCCACGGCCTCGGCGCCGGCTATACGCGCGCCTATTTTCCGATCTGGATTCAGAAGAGCTTCGGCGATTGGACGACCTATGGCGGCGGCGGCTACTGGATCAACCATGGGGACGATACCGTCGATCGCGATTACTGGTACTTTGGCTGGCTGCTGCAACGGCAGGTGACCAAACAATTGGCCATCGGCGGCGAGATCTTCCACCAAACCGCTACGGTTGCATTCGGCGCCACCGACAGCGCCTACACCAAGCCGACAACGGGGTTCAACGTCGGCGCGATCTACGATTTCGATGAGCACAACCACCTGCTCGTCTCTGCTGGCGCCGGCCTGCAGAATGCATCGACGACCAATATCTTCTCCTGGTACGTCGGCTATCAAATCACCGGGCCTTAAAGACACTTCGGCGCGCTCCGAGACACTGACGGGCTTGCGTTATCCGGAAAGCCGGACGAAAACGCCTGGTCTGATCGATGGACTGCAACAGTGCGGGTAAAGGAAAATGAAGACTGTAACGCTTGGACGAAACGGGCCGACGATCGCGGAGTTGGGGCTCGGCTGCATGGGCATGTCGCCGGGCGTGTACGGCCCGAGCGACGAAGCCGAGAGCATCGCCACCATCCGCGCCGCGCTCAACGCCGGCATCACGCTGCTCGACACCGGCGACTTCTATGGCATGGGCCACAATGAAATGCTGATACGACGGGCGCTGGAAGGGGTGCCGCGCTCGAACGTCGTCATATCGGTCAAATTCGGAGCGCTGCGCGACCCGGCCGGCATGTTCGGCGGCAATGACGGCCGGCCGCAGGCGGTGAAGAATTTTCTTGCCTACAGCCTGCGGCGGCTCGGCACCGACTACATCGACATCTACCGTCCCGCGCGCCTCGATCCGGCTGTGCCGATTGAAGACACTGTTGGTGCCATTGCCGACATGATCCGCGCCGGCTACGTCCGACACATCGGCCTGTCCGAGGTCGGCGCCGAAACCATCAAGCGCGCCCACGCCGTGCATCCGATTGTCGATCTGCAAATTGAATACTCACTCATGAGCCGCGGTATCGAAAAAGCGATCCTGCCGACGACCCGTCAGTTGGGGATCGGCATTACCGCCTACGGCGTTCTCTCGCGCGGTATCTTGAGCGGACGGGTGCCGCCGCGGACCAATAAGGGGGACATTCGTATTGTCCGCATGCCGCGTTATCAGGAGGGCAATATCGAAAAGAACCTCACCCTGGTCGAGGCGCTGCGGCAGATCGGCAAATGATAAAAGTGCGACCCCGGCACAACTCGCAATTGCCTGGGTGCGCTCACGGGGCGACGACATCGTGCCGGTGCTTGGGGCGCGCCGCCGCGACCAACTCCAGGAGACGCTCGGCGCACTCGATCTGAAGCTCACTGCCGCAGACATCGCGCGCATCGATGCGGCGGTGGCTCCGGACCGGATTGCCGGTGAACGATATGACGCGCCACAAATGGCGCACCTCGACAGCGAAGTGCATCACTAGCGCGGCTCACTTGATCTCGACGGCCTACCATTGAAATACTCTCCCTCAAGCCGGCGGCGTCCGCGCCGACCGGATAAAGGGGGAGGAACGGTGTGGCTGAATATCATTACATTGTCGTAGGCGCAGGCTCTGCCGGATGCGCCATTGCCTCACGCCTGTCTGAAGACCCATCGACCAACGTGCTGCTCCTTGAAGCAGGCGGCACGGACGATGACGACAGGATTTTCTCGCCGCAACGCGCCTGGGAGCTTTGGAACACGCCGTTCGATTGGGCTTTTACAACCGCACCACAGCCGGGCGCCGTCAATCGCCCGATTTTTTGGCCGCGCGGCAAAGTGCTGGGCGGATCAAGCTGTCTCAACGGCATGATCTACGTGCGCGGCGCGGCCGCGGACTACGACCATTGGGCCTATCTCGGCAATGTGGGCTGGGACTACGAAAGCGTCCTTCCCTACTTCAAGAAATCGGAAGACTATTATGGCGGCGCGTCTCAGTATCACGGCGTGGGTGGCCCGCTGTCGGTATCGCGCCACACGACCCCGAACCCGTTGACTGAAGTTTTTATAGAAGCAGCCGTCCGGGCTGGTCATCCGATCAATTATGACTTTTCCGGTCCCGAACTTCTTGGCGTCGGATATACCGACACAACTACGCGCGATGGCCAGCGGTGCAGCGCCGCCGCGGCTTTCCTCAAGCCGGCGCACAACCGGCGCAATCTGACGGTACAGACTGGCGCGCGCAGCCATCGCCTGTTGATCGAGCACGGGCGCTGCAACGGTGTCGTCTACGAAGAGGGCGGCAGGCTGCAGACTGTACGCGCTGCAAACGAGGTCATTGTCTGCGCCGGCGCCATCGGCTCGCCGCACCTTCTGCTGTTGTCCGGCATTGGTCCGGCAAGTGATCTGAGCAAGCTGGGCATCCGCGTGCACGCCGATCTACCCGGAGTGGGTCAGAATCTGCACGATCATCTCCTGACCTTCGTTATCCACGAGGCGAGCAGAGAGATCCCCGCTCCGAAACACAACATTCTCGAAGCCCATCTGTTTGCCAAAAGCGATCCGCGCCTGCCGGCGCCCGACCACCAGCCGCTCCTGATGTGCAACGCGCCACCATTGCCTACTCTCGAAATCCCGGCGAATGCTTATGCGATCGCGCCTGGCATCATTCGTCCGGTGTCGCGCGGTGAACTGAAATTAACCGCCGACAATCCTGCGGCGCCGCTCCATCTCGATCCGCGCTACCTGAGCGAGCCAGCCGATCTCAATGCACTGGTCCACTCGCTGGAAGTATCGATCGAGATACTGGAGAGTCCGGTGTTTGCCAAATGGCGCAAACGCGCAGTGTGGCCCAAAGCGAAAACGCGTGCCGAGCGCGTGCAGTGGGTGCGTGAGACCTGCGAGACCTACCATCACCAGGCCGGCACCTGCAAAATGGGCATCGACGCCATGAGCGTGGTCGATCCGCAGTTGCGTGTGTATGGCATCGATGGCCTGCGCGTCGCCGATGCGTCAATCATGCCGGCAGTAACCAGCGGCAACACCAACGCCCCCTCAATCATGATAGGCGAAAAGGCAGCCGATCTCATCCGCGGCAGGCATGCCCTGAATTGACGCGCGCGGCGGAAGCCGGCTTCCAAATCAAGCTCCCCCCGAGGGGAACCCGCTGTGCCCTGTGGCGTTGAGCTATGGGGCTTTACGCGGTCCCGAGGGGCGAGACAACGCAGTGGATTACATTCGAGCCAGCCGCGAAACGCGGCAAACACTGAACATTCGCGATCCGCGTCCCGTCGACAGCGTCCAGAACATGTGGCAGTCGATCGGGCTTGCCGCGACGATCGGCATTTTTTTGCTCATGTTCGGCGTCTTCCTTTATGTTGGCCGATCCATCCTGTTGCCGGTTTTTGCGGCCGCGATCGTGGCGATGACGTTTGCGCCGCTGGTGCGGCGGGCAACGCGGCACGGCATTCCGCCCTGGATCACCGCCCTCCTGATCGTCATTGTCGCGTTCGGCGCGCTTGGAATTGCCGCCATGGCCATGGCCGGCCCGGTCAGTGAATGGATCTCGCGGGCGCCGGAGATCGGCGCGACGATCAAGGAACGGCTCTCGGTTCTGGACCGCCCCCTCGCTTCGCTTCACCAACTCGAAAGCATGCTGTTCGGAGGCAACGCGCTTTCCGTGAATTCTTCGTCGCCGAACATGGTGTTGCCGGTAGTCGCCTTCCTTACCCCCGCCGCCGCGGAGCTGCTGCTGTTTTTTGCTGCGTTAATGTTTTTTCTGATCGGTCAGGGAACGTTGCGCTCGAACCTTGTCGCTCTGTTTCAAAATCGGGATGCCAAATTGCGATTTCTGAAAATCGCCAACGACATTGAGCACAACCTTGCGGGTTATCTGACGGTCGTCACGATCATAAATGCGTCGCTGGGAGTGATCGTAGCGGCCGGAGCATGGCTACTCGGACTTCCAAGCCCGCTGACCTTCGGCGTGCTGGCGGCAGTGCTCAATTACGTTCCGTATGTCGGCCCTGCCGCGATGGTGGTCACTTTGTTTGGCGTGGGCCTGGTCACCTTTCCATCGCTCGGCCAGGCGTTTATTGCCCCGCTTGCCTTTGTGTGTCTGACGACGATGGAGGGCCATTTCATCACGCCGACCATCATCGGCCGGCGTCTTACGCTCAGTCCGCTCCTGATCTTGCTGGCGCTGGCGTTCTGGACCTGGATGTGGGGGCCGGTCGGCGCACTGCTCGCGGCACCGTTCTCAATCATTGGACTTGTGGTCTTCAATCATTTGTTTCCCAGCGACGACGGCAAACTGCCCGATTGATCGTAACGCTCGTGGATCAACTGCAATCTCGGCCTTCCACCGCCGTCGGTGCTCCGGTTCGAGGTCTATGATCGCAACAGCGCCTGCAAACGCTCGGTCAAACGGGTCCTGCGATCGACCGACTGGTCCTGCAACGTGGCACCGACGCCAAGGTAGCGGTCGGCAACGTCCTTTGAACGGAGCAAGTCCTGACCGGAACCGCTCAGGACGACTCGCCCATTTTCAATGACATATCCACGGTCGGCAATCGCGAGGCTCAGCCGGGCATTCTGCTCAGACAGCAGAATGGCCAATCCCTTGTCGCGCAGCTTCACGATCAAATCGAAGATTTCGGAGACTACCCGCGGCGCCAAACCCAGCGACGGTTCATCAAGCATCAACAGCTTGGGGCCGGACATTAAGCCTCGACCAATCGCAAGCATTTGCTGCTGACCGCCCGACAGATTTCCGGCCAGCGCCGACAGGCGATCGCGAAGCATGGGAAACAGCCGCCCGATCTCGTCGCGTTGCGCATTCGCTTCATCCGGCGTTCTCGCGCGGAGATATCCACCCAATTCGAGATTGTCGCTGATCGTGAAACCGGAAAAGATTTGGCGGCCTTCCGGAACGTGCACGATGCCGGCCCGCATCCGCGCTGCGGTTGACCAACCCTCAATCCGCCGACCGGAAAAGTCGATCGTGCCGGACCGAACCGAGGCGAGGCCGGAGATCGTCTTCACCAGCGTCGACTTTCCGGCACCGTTGTTACCGACCAGCGTAACAATTTCGCCTTCGTCAATGACCAAGTCGACATCGTGAATCACATTCACGCCGCCATAGCCCGCCGAGACGCCCTTGAGCTCCAGCATCACGAGCCCCGCTCTTCGGCGCGGCCGAGATACGCTTCGATCACCGCGGGATCACTTTGCACCTGTTGAGGCGTTCCGCCGGCGATGAGGCGGCCCGCATCGAGCACAAAAATCGTGTCGGCGACGCCCATGACGAGCGACATATTGTGCTCGACCACCAGGATGGTCGTACCGGCGTCGCAGATCGCGCGCAGCAGCACGGCGAGTTCGGCCGTCTCTCCGTCGTTCAAGCCGGCAGCGGGCTCGTCGAGCAGCAGCAAGCGCGGGCTCGACATCAGCGCGCGCGCGATTTCGACAAGCTTTTGCGCGCCAATCGGTAAGTCGGTTGCCGGTACATCGCGCGAACGCTGTAACCCAATCAAGTCAAGCCAGGAGTCTGCTTTCGCGGCGAGCCGCCTCTCCTCCTGCCGGGATTTTCCGGTCCACAACATCTGCGCCACCGCGGACGAACGCTGCTGCCGATGGGCGCCCACCATGACGTTTTCCAAGGTCGTCATCCCGGGAAACACACGCGCTGTCTGAAAGGTACGCATGATCCCCAGTGCCGCCACGCGTTGTGGCGGCAATCCGGCCGCGTTGTCGCCGAAGAAGCGGACTTCGCCAGAAGTGGGAGCAAACAGATTTGTCGCCACGTTGAAAAGCGTCGTCTTTCCCGCGCCGTTCGGTCCGATCAAGGCGCAGAGACTGCCGGACGGCACCATCAGGCTCACGTCATCCACGGCACGCAGGCCACCGAATATTTTCGTGACCCCGCGGCACTCGAGGGCAGGTGCTGTCAAAGTTTCGCTCCGACGGATGCGAACTTCGATCTTTGCGCGAACAGGCGATCGAACAGGAGCGCCAGTCGGCCGAACAGCCCTTCAGGCATGAACAGAAAGATGGCCACGAGGATCGCCCCTTCCACGGCGGTCTTAAACACCGCCAGTTCCTGGATCATCGTCGGCAACAGGGTCAACGCGAGCGAGCCGAAGAAACCGCCGATCAAGGTGCCCTCGCCGCCGAGCACCAGCATGGTGATCATTTCGAAAGACCGGTCCGTCGAAACCATCTCCGGCGATAGAAAATGGAAATTGAACGCATAGAGCGCGCCGGAGAGGCCCGCCAGCGCCGCTGATATGCAAAGCGCGACGATCTTGACCCGACCGACATTGATGCCCAGCGCGGCGGCGGCAAGTTGATCGGACCGCACTGCCTTGAGCGCTCGTCCGAAGCCGGACCGCATGCCGCCTTCGAGGCAAACGACGAGCAGGACAGAAAGGACGAGCGACAGATAGTACATCCGCAGCGGCGTATCGAAGGCATAACCGGCAATCGCGAAGGCGGGAATGCCGACAAGACCCGATGGCCCGCCGCTGATATCGACCAGCCCGACCGCGACCGAATCGATCAAAAGCCCGAACGCGAGCGTTGCCAGCGCGAGATAGTGTCCGCGCAGGCGCGCCGTGGCGACAGAAAGAACCAGCGCGCAGCCGACGCAAAGGACAATGGCGATCAGTGTGGCGGGAAGCGGCGGCCATCTGTAAGTCGTCGCCAGAATCGCCGCCGCATAGCCGCCGACTGCCATAAAACCGGCCTGCCCGAGACTGACCTGACCGGCATAACCCATCAGGACGTCGAGCCCGAGCACGGCGATGAACAGGATGAGCGAAATGACCAGCGACGACAGCACACCGAGCGGCAGAGGCAGCGCCGGCAGCAACACAAGGAGCCCGACGAAGATCATACCGGCTATGATCGTGCGATAGCCGTCGAGACGGATGACCGGCCGGCTGATCTGGACATTTTCGCGAACGTCGCTGCGGCGCTGTGGTCCGCTTGGAAACAGACCGTTGGGCCGGATGATCAGGACCAGCAACAACAGCAACAGCGACAGCGTGTTGGCGAACAGCGAAGAAACATAGAATGCGGCAAGCTGCTCGGCGACGCCCAGCAGAAGGCCGCCGACGATCGATCCGGCAAAGCTCCCCATTCCGCCGATTGCGACAGCGATGAAACCGGCGATGGTGAAGAACTGTCCGGAATCGAACTGCAACGACATGATCGGCGCGACCAGGACGCCACCGACCGATCCGATGAATGCGGCTAGCGCAAAGCTGAGCAGCATCATGCGCGGCAAATCGATTCCCATCAAACGCGCCGCTGTGGGATTTTCTGCGCACGCCCTCAAGGCACGGCCGAGCGAGGTCATGTGCAGCAATAGCCACAAAGCCGCAATCATCACCGCCGACACGGCGGCGAGCCACAGCCCCTGAGTGGGAATTCGCAAGCCGCCGATTACCAACGGAGCCTCGCCGGAAAACGGCGGTAGCGCGTAAGGTTGGTTGCCCCACACCAAGAGAGTTACGCCGATGAAAAAAATGAGCAGCCCGGCGGTAAGAACCAAGACGCTGCTCGTGGGAATACGCATGACGGCCGGAACGAACGTCAGCGCTCCGACCAACACGCCAAATGCAGTTGAGGCGGCGACCGCCGCCACCGCCGCCAGCAACACCGGCCAGCCGAAAACGAGCTGAAAATAGTACATGCCCATGGCGCCGAGCACGCAGAATGCGCCCTGAGCCAGGTTGACGACGTTGGTGACGCGGAAAACCAGCGAGAAGCCCAGCGCGACGATGGCAAAGACGCCGCCCTGCAGCAGACCGCCGATGACGATCTGTAGGATGCCTGACAAGTACGATCCGCCGTTCGATCTCGCCTACTTGGGCAGTTACTTGGGCAGCGGCGTCCCGGTTGGCTCGCTCACCACGATCCAGGTCCCCGCTGTCGGGTCCCAACGTGTGACAAGCGCATTCTTCACCGTCAATCCGCGCTGCGGCACGGCCGTGAAATCGTAGATACCGTTGATCCCCGGATAACCCGTCTGCCCGGCGACGAATTGCTTGACTTGTTCGGCGGTCGCCTTGGTTCCCAACTGCCGCAGCGCTCCGATCGTGATGAGGGCCGGGTCCCAGGCGAGCGCCGACATGGCGTCGGGCTTGGCATTCGCCGCGCTAAACGCCGCGTACATTTTCTTCTGCTGCTCTTCCACCCGCGGATCGAGCTGAAACATGCCTTCGTGCGGCAGGAACACGGAGGTCGTGACGTAAAGATCCTTCGGCAGGAAATCCTTGTATTGGGTCATCTGCGCGTGGGTCTGATTGCCGTTGCTCACGCCCACCGGCAGGTTCAGCCCGGCAGCCAATATCCCTTTGAACACGGTCGCGATCGGGGCGCCCGTCGACCATGCAATGAGCGCCTGTGGCTCGGCGCCCTTGATGCGCTCAAGCTGGGCCGCAACGCTGACGTCCGTCGGATTAAATCGCTGCCGTTCGACGATCTGAACCCCGGCATTCTCCGGAAGCTTCAGCACCTCGTTGAGGCCACGCTCGGCGTCCTGCCCCGTTGCATCGGTGCTGGAGATGAACCCGATCCTGGTCAGGCCGCGCATCCGGTAGTAACGCACCAGCGCCTGGATTAACGCGTGCGTGTCGGTATTGCTGGAATACTGATAGCTGCCAACAGCGGGGTGAACACCAGGTGACAGGCAGTAGTCAAACGGCCCGTCCTTGAGCAGCGGTGCGATGGCATTGCACATAGCGACAATGCTCGAGCCGAGGATCACCGCCGGTTTTGCCGCGATAATCCCGTTGGCCATCTGTACGGCCGTCTGCGGACTGGTCTGGTCGTCGTAGAACGTGAATTCCAGCGGCTCGCCGTTGATCCCGCCGTCCTTGTTGATCACCCCCTCAAAGATTTGCAGTGCCTGCTGTTCGCCGCGGCCGAGGAACGAGGCGCCGCCGGTCAAGGGCAAAATAACGTTGATCTTATAAGGTTCCGCAGCACGCGCCGCGGCAAGGTCCAGCGACGTCAATGACAGCAAAATCGCGGCTGTACGAACGAGCAAGCTTGAGATCTGCATCAGGCGACCTGTTCGCGCGCAGGCTCTGACGATGCGCTCCCTTCCGCCGTGCCGAAAGTCCGCCAATCCACGCTCTTGGGCAGAACGCGCTCGTACGAACTGATGTTCACATGCGGGATGTGCGGCTCGGTGCAGCCAAGCGCCGGGCCGCCCTTTTGCATCTCGCGCGCCGCGTCGACCATGAGCCGCCGAAACTCCACCACCGCCAGATCGCTGGCGCCGAGGCGCTCCTTGGTACGATCCGCGATCGCTCCCATGGTTTCCCACATCGAGATATCCTGATTGGGAATCCCGCGGATGCCGGTGAAGTCGCCAAGCTTCATCGCGTTGCGGTCCTGCAAATAACCATTGGCGGCGGTTCGCAGATTGCGAAAGTCGCGGGTGAGATCGATGCCCGGCTGCGCGCCGTTGAATTTCCGCCAGGCCTCCTGATCGATCCCGCCGGTTTCACGCCAGGCAATAAAATAAAACGTCGTATGCGTGTCGTCCTCGGGGACGATGACGCTGGTGACGTTGTAGGAGTTGTTGGGCGGGATGAGACAAACAAACGGGGCGATATAAACGGTCTTGCGCACATAGTCGTGTGTTGCCGAGTTGGTGATCGGGCGGCGGATCGCGGCATAATGAAATCCATAACTGGTCCGCTCGACCTGCAGGCGCGGCGCCTTGTCGGTCGAGGGCCGCAGCCAATGGGTGCCGGCATTTTTCGCGCTATCGACCCGGGCCGGCGTGATATCCGAGGAATGCAAACTCGACGAATGGGCGGAGTCGATCTGCCCCTCCAGCACTTGCGCCCAGTTACAGTCGACGTGAATCTTGACGATGCTGACATTGGTATCGGCGGTCGGTGCGAAGGCCGGCGCTTCAAACTCCCGCATGGTTTCCGCCGGTCCCAGATAGGTCCAGACAAACCCGCCGGCTTCCCGGACCGGATATGCTTTCATCTTCACTTTCTGAACCAGTCCGCTCTCCGGCGGCTCGGACGCCATTTCCAGCACGTTGCCTTCCACATCGATCTTCCAGCCGTGATACAGACACCGCAGTCCGCACTCTTCGTTGCGTCCGAGCGCCAGCGAAGCGCGCCGATGCGGGCAACGCTCGTCGAGCACGCCGAGGCGGCCGTCGCTGTCGCGAAACACCACAAGATCCTCGCCGAGCAGCCGAACCTTCTTCGGCGTGCAATCCGGCTCGGCCACTTCCTCGATCAAACAAGCGGGGATCCAATGCCGGCGCATGAGCTGACCCATGGCCGCCTCGCCCTCGACGCGGCACAGCAATTCGTTTTCTTCGCGGGTCAGCATGGCATCCTCCGGTCAAGGGCGACGGGCAAAAGATGTTAGCCCTCTAAGTATTTTTAAGGTACAAGGTTCGGGTTTTATTGTCGAGGCTCGAAGCGCCCAATTGTGCGCTGCACACGCGCCGGAGAAAATCGTGACCGATCGGATGCCGCCCAACGCGATGTCGTTGCGCATTGCGCGCAAGGAGGAAATTGCGCAGGGCATTTACTTGTTCGAACTGCGCGATCCCGCCGGCGCAGAGCTGCCGCCGTTCACCGGCGGGGCCCACATCACGCTCCGGACGCCCAACGGGCTCGTCCGCAAATATTCGCTGTGCAACGATCCGGCCGAGCGCGACCGCTACGTCACCGCGATAAAGCGCGAACAGCCGAGCCGCGGCGGCTCGATCGATTTGATCGATAACGCGAAGGCCGGCGATACGCTCTCGGTCGCGCCCCCGGTCAACGATTTTGCGCTGCCGCCGCGCGCCACCGACCTCCTGTTCATCGCCGGCGGCATTGGCATCACGCCGTTCATGGCGATGATCGGTCAATTACGGGCAGAGCCCGGCAAGCGGTTTCGGCTCTATTACTGCACGCGATCGCCGGAGGCGACAGCCTTTCTTGAGGAACTCAGTGGACCTGAGTTCACCGGCAAGGTGAAAGTCCACCATGACCGCGGCGACCCTGCGCAGTCGCTCGATCTTTGGCCGATCCTGGAACAGCGGAAGAACCGCGAGCACCTTTATTGTTGCGGCCCGCGGGCGCTGATGGAAACGGTTCGCGATCTCACCGGGCATTGGTCGTCGACGGCGGTGCATTTCGAGGCGTTCGCCGAACCTGAGCGGACCAAGCCGGATGACAAGCCGTTCCTGCTGCAGCTTGCGCGTTCGGGCGCCGAGTTCGAGGTGCCGGTCGGCACCACCATCCTCGAAGCCATGCGCGCCCACGGTTACGATGCGCCCAGTTCGTGCGAGAGCGGCACCTGCGGAACTTGCCGGACCAAGGTTCTCGCGGGCCAAGCGGACCACCGCGATTGGGTGCTCAACGAACACGACCGCCACGACCAGATCATGATTTGCGTCTCTCGCGCGCACAGCGCGGTTCTCAAGATCGACCGCTGATGAGCGCTGCCGCGCCGGCGAGAAAGCTGCGCCTCGGTGTCGCCGGCCTCGGCCGTGCATTCACGATCATGCTGCCGACTTTCGTGCAGGATGAGCGCATCGCGTTGCGCGCGGCAGCCGATCCGCGTCGTGAGGCGCGCGAAAAATTTGCGGCGGACTTTAAGGCGAGCGCCTACGCTTCAGTTGAAGAGCTTTGCGCCGACGCAAATGTCGAAGCGATTTACGTGGCGACCCCGCATCAGTTCCATGCAGAACACGTCTGCATGGCGGCCGCGGCCGGCAAGCATGTGCTGGTGGAGAAGCCGCTCGCGGTAACGCTCGCCGAATGCCGAAGCATGATCGACGCCGTGGAGGCCGCCGGCGTTCACCTCGTTGTCGGCCATAGCCACAGTTTCGATGCGCCGTATCGGCGCGCGCGAGAAATCATCGCCGGCGGCGAATTCGGCAAGCTTGGAATGATCACAGCCTCAAACTTCACCGACTTCATGTATCGGCCGCGGCGGCCCGAGGAGTTGATCACGGCGCAAGGCGGCGGCGTCATCTTCAGCCAGGGCGCCCATCAGATCGACATCGTGCGCCTCCTCGGCGGCGGTCTGGTGCGCAGCATTCGCGCTTTCACCGGCAGCTGGGACGAGACCCGGGCGGCCGAGGGCGCCTACGCGGCGCTGTTCGAGTTCGAGGATGGAGCGTTCGCCAGCGCAGTCTACAGCGGCTACGGGCATTTCGATTCCGACGAGTTTTGCGGGTGGATCGGTGAAATGGGATTGCCCAAAGATCGTGAACGCCATGGCGCCGCCCGCAAGGCCTTGGCTGATTTGACGGCAGCGCAGGAAGCCGCATTGAAGGCGGCGCGAAACTACGGCGGCGCAGAATACAGTGTGGCCGTGCCTGATGCCCCGCGGCAGCATCAGCATTTCGGCGTCCTGCTGGCGTCGTGCGCGCACGCCGATCTTCGTCCAACGCCGGAAGGCGTGATGATCTACGGCGATTTCGAGCGGCGTCTGGAAAAGGTTGCCGTCGCCAGTGTCCCGCGCGCCGAAGTGATCGACGAGTTCTACGACGCCATCGTCGCCGGACGCGCGCCGCTCCACACCGGCCGATGGGCCATGGCGACGCTGGAAGTGTGCCTCGCAATTCTGCGCTCGGCCAAAGAGCGTCGTGAGATCACACTCGAACACCAGATCGGACTGGTTGGATTGTAAGATGAAACATCGGGTAAGAGCGCACCGCCGGACAAAGCGGGGCGCCACCATCCAGGAGACTCAGGCGATCCTGCGCCACTGGCGCGAAGCCGTGCCCAACGATCGCCTCGCGCATCTGGTCAAGGACGCGGCCCGAGCGCTGTTGCGCGCGTTGCAGCTGCGGCTGACCGCGCACGGCGTATCGCTCGGACATTGGACCTTTCTGCGCATCCTCTGGGAGAAAGACGGCATTACCCAGCGCGAACTCAGCGAGCAGGCGGGCGTCATGGAGCCGACGACCACCTCTGCGCTGAACGCGATGGAACGTCTCGGCTATGCCGTGCGCCGGAAAATGCCGGGGAACAAGAAAAAGGTCTTCGTTTTCCTGACTCCGCGCGGGCGCCTGTTGAAGGCCAAGCTGGTACCTTTCGCGGAGCAGGTCAATGAGGTCGCGATCCGCAACATCAAGGTTGCCGACATCATCACGACACGGCGCACACTGCTGGCGATCATCGAGAATCTGGCCGAGGACGAAGTCAATTCGACCGGGCGTATTCCATCAACCCGGGAGCTCGCACGGCTGGTGGCAGAGCGCGGCGCGCTGACTGGCAGAGGAATGCTCAAACGGGCGGCTCGCTGAGTGCAACTGAATTCGTTCGCGCGCCGTCATCTCGACGACACCCTCGACACCGCACACCTTTCCACTTAAGGGCACTGGCGAATTTTGTACACGGAGGCTGATATGACCAAGTTGGACGCGCTGCTTGAGGATCTGGTGATCGCGAACCGGATCCTGGCGCATGAAGGCGTTGTGGACGGATACGGACACGTCACCGTTCGCCATCCGGAACGTCCCGATCGCTTCTTCATGTCGAGGTCGCGCAGTCCGGAACTGGTGACTCTCGACGATCTCATGGAGTTCGATCTCGACTGCAATCCGATCGATCAGCGCGGCCGCGTCATGTATGGCGAACGGCCTATTCACGGCGCCATTTTCCAGGCCCGGCCCGATGTGGGGTCGGTGGTCCACAACCACGCTCACGAAGTCATTCCCTACTCCGTGACCAAAGAGCCGATGCGGCAGATCATCCACACGGCGGGAGGCATGGGACATCACGTTCCGGTCTGGGACATCCGCGACGACTTCGGCGATACCGATATGCTGGTCCGCAACATGCAGCAGGGCAAAAGCCTCGCGAAGACCCTCGGCGACAATGCCGCGGTGCTGATGCGCGGCCATGGCTGTACGGTCACCGGCAAGACCATTCGTGATGCAGTTCGGGTCGCCGTCTATCTCATGGTCAATGCGCGTCTGCAGACCGAGGCGATGCGCCTGGGCGACGTGACGTTCCTCACCGAAGGCGAGATGACCGCGACAGCCGAAATGTCGGCATCACCACTCGCGATGGATCGCATCTGGGAATATTGGACGCAGCGCAGCGGGTATTCTCCCAACACGACATCCGAAAAGAAGTCGTGACGAAAGCTGCGCAGTTACAGAGGCTCGTTAAAGCTGCCCGTGTGGTCGGCACTAGGGCGCGGTCCGCGTTCGCATTGCTGCTTTATCGGCCAACGTCGCAGTGCCGTGGTCAGATTAGGACGCCAACATGTGCGATTTCGGAGCTAAGTCGTTGAGAAAAAGTTTCAGATCAAGGTGTGGTGGGCCCGGGAGGACGGAAACCTTAGACTGAAAAAAGTGAAAGAAGTGCCCATTTCGTCGGCATTTACCCTGTCGCCAATTGCTGTCGCCTTTTAGTGTCGTCAATAGCTGTCGCCATTATATACTCGCTGTCGCCCACGGGAGATCGGGCATGGCGAGAGCAAGACACGGCAGCTACTTGTTCCGGCGCGATGGCTCAACGAATTGGTGGATCCGGCTGCGCGCAGGCAACCAGCGAACTGAGAAGTCGTTACGCACGTCCGACCGTCGAGAGGCGGAGATACTAGCCGCGCCGATGGTTGCCGCACATAAAGCTGCCCTATTGGCCGCGCGCCCCCGTCTTGAGATGACGCCTTACACGCTTGATCCCGGCGAGCACACCGGACTGAATGGCGAGCGCGTCATAGCGACCACGCGCGAATTGATCTACCTCGATGCCGCTGGTGCCTTGATAAAGACCGAGCCGAACGGCCCGGCGCGGCGGCTCGTGAATATGCCCATGGGTGCCGTCCTTATCGATGACGGTACGACAAGGCCCCTCGCCGAATTGCGACGCATCGGACCAATCATTGACTTGGCGAAGCTTAGGCGCGAAGCCGCGCCGATAAAGAATGGCGACGATGCCGTCCTCGAAACCTACCTGAAACACGCCAACATAACCGGCTATTTTGAGCGAGAGGCCCGGACCGTTTGGGCGTTGTTTAGGTCATTATGCGATAAGCCATTGAAAGACGCGGACAGAGATGATGGCCGCATGTTAGTCGCGCACTTCGAGTCCCGCGGGCTTAAGAGCGCGACGATTGCGAAAAAGGTCGGCTGGCTGACGGCCGCCTGCAATCTCGCGATTAAAGAAGGACGATTGAAGTTCAACCCGTTTGCTTCAATCGTGCCGGAGCGCAACGACGGAGTTAGACGGCTTCCGCTCAGCGACGCCGATATGAGGCTAGTCAAGCGCAATCTCGATAAGCTTAGTGATTTCGATCAAACGCTATTCCGTTTTCTCGCGGCCACCGGCATGCGGTTGAGCGAGGCATTCGAGATTGACGGCGAAATGAAAGAGCGCGGCGTGCGCTATGTCATAGTCGGCAAAAAGACTGAGCAATCGTTGCGCCGCGTACCGCTACCGGCTTGCGTGTTGCCGTATCTGCCGAAGGTTATCAAAGGGCGGTTGTTTGTGACCGAGCACCTAGACCCGCCGGATATGGCGTCGAAACGCTTAGGCAAGTTTTTGGATGACATCGGGATCACCGATCCACGCAAGGTGGTCCATTCACTGCGGCATCGTGCGCAAGATCGACTGCGCGCCGCCGAGTGCCCGGAAGATATTCGATGGGCGATCTTAGGACATGAGGAACGAACAGTCGCCGCCGGTTATGGAGAGGGCTTCGCCGTGCCAGTACTCAAAAAATGGATCGACAAAATCGGCTTCTAACCCACCAACTTCGGCGGCTCCGGCTCA
>CAWGYY010000012.1:0-258874 GCA_963826945.1 uncultured Alphaproteobacteria bacterium
CGGGCGCCTGCTCGCCGTCCGTCAACCATACGCCGAACCGGCAACAGGCGCTTTACGAAATAAGGCGTATATTCGCCGGGTTGCGCATTCTGGGCTTCCCTTGGCAGGGGGCGTGTCGGCCCCTACATTGCTATAGTTAAGTCAGACGTGAGGCCGCCACGATTCGCGGCGCTAATAGGCCGTCAGGCGCGGGCCGGTCACCGGCCAAGGACATGTGATGAACGCCAATCTTCGGAATTTCGCGCTGTGGGTCATCATTGTCCTGCTGCTGCTTGCATTGTTCACGCTGTTCCAGAATCCGGGCACGCACACCACCTCGCAAGACATCTCGTTCTCGCAGCTGCTGAGCGAGGTCGATCAAGGCCGCGTGCGCGACGTCCTGATCCAGGGGCCGGAAATCCACGGCACCTTCACCGACGGCCGCAGCTTCCAGACCTATTCGCCGAGCGATCCGAGTCTCGTTCAGCGTCTTTATAATAAGGGCGTCTCGATCACGGCGCGGCCGCAGACCGAGAACGTGCCCTGGTTCGTGTCGCTCCTGATTTCCTGGTTGCCGTTTGTGGCGCTGATCGGCGTCTGGATTTTTCTGTCGCGCCAGATGCAGGGCGCCGGCGGTAAGGCGCTTGGCTTCGGCAAGTCGCGCGCCAAGCTTTTGACCGAGGCGCACGGCCGCGTCACCTTCGAGGACGTGGCCGGCGTCGACGAGGCCAAGCTCGATCTGCAGGAGATCGTCGAATTCCTGCGCGACCCCGGCAAATTCCAGCGGCTCGGCGGGCGCATTCCGCGCGGCCTGTTGCTGGTCGGCCCGCCCGGCACCGGCAAGACGCTGCTCGCGCGCGCCATCGCCGGCGAAGCCAACGTGCCGTTCTTCACCATTTCCGGCTCCGACTTCGTCGAGATGTTCGTCGGCGTCGGCGCCAGCCGCGTCCGCGACATGTTCGAGCAGGCCAAGAAGAACGCGCCCTGCATCATCTTCATCGACGAGATCGACGCCGTCGGCCGCCACCGTGGCGCTGGCCTCGGCGGCGGCAACGACGAACGCGAGCAGACGCTGAACCAACTGCTCGTCGAGATGGATGGCTTCGAAGCCAATGAAGGCATCATTTTGATCGCCGCCACCAACCGCCCCGACGTGCTCGACCCGGCGCTGCTTCGCCCCGGCCGTTTCGACCGCCAGGTGGTGGTGCCCAATCCGGACGTGGTCGGCCGCGAGCAGATTCTGAAAGTGCACGTGCGCAAGGTGCCGCTGGCGCCGGATGTGAATCTGAAAACCATCGCGCGCGGCACGCCCGGCTTCTCCGGCGCCGATCTGATGAACCTCGTCAACGAAGCGGCCTTGATGGCGGCGCGGCGCAACAAGCGCATGGTGACGCAGGTCGAGTTCGAGGACGCCAAGGACAAGGTGATGATGGGCGCCGAGCGCAAGTCGCTGGTGATGACGGAGGAGGAGAAGCTCCTCACCGCCTATCACGAGGGCGGCCACGCCATCGTTGCGCTCAACGTCAAAGCGACCGATCCGGTGCACAAGGCGACCATCATCCCGCGCGGTCGTGCGCTTGGCATGGTCATGCAGCTGCCGGAGCGCGACAAGCTGTCGATGAGCCTCGAACAGATGACCTCGCGGCTTGCGATCATGATGGGCGGCCGCGTCGCCGAAGAGCTGGTATTCGGGCGCGAGAAGGTGACTTCGGGCGCCGCCTCCGACATCGAGCAGGCGACCAAGCTCGCGCGCATGATGGTCACGCGCTGGGGCTTGTCCGACGCGCTCGGCACTGTCGCTTATGGGGAGAACCAGGAAGAAGTGTTCCTCGGTTATTCGGTGGCGCGCCAGCAGAACATTTCCGAGTCGACCGTGCAGAAGATCGACGCCGAAATCCGGCGGCTGGTCGAGGCCGGTTATCAGGAAGCGCAGCAGATCCTCACCGACAAGCGCGACGAGCTCGAGACGCTGGCCAAGGGTCTGCTGGAATTCGAGACCTTGAGCGGCGACGAGATCAAGGATCTGCTCGTAGGCAAGCGTCCGAACCGTGAATCGATCATCGAGCCGACCACGCCGCGCAACACCACCGTGCCGACCGCCGGCGCCGGCCGCAATCGCCCGCGTCCCGAAGGCCCGATGGAGCCGCAACCGCAGGCGTAACTGCCTCCCGCGCGTTGCGGTCAGTTCGCGTCGGGTAGCGCGAACACCAACAACGTTGAACCGCGGCTGGGCACCGCAATCTCCGGCGTCAATGCCCGCACGACCCGGTTGCCGATCAGGCTCAAGCCGGTGGGGATGGCGACATACTGTTTGCCGCCCACCATGTAGGTCATAGGAAATCCGCCGGGCTGACTGTTCAGCGGCATCTCCCAGAGCGTTTTTCCGGTAGCGGCGTCGAATGCCGTGATACGGCGGTTGGTGTCGCCGCCGAAGACTATTCCTCCAGCTGTGGCAAGGAGCGAGCTCGACCAGTAGGGACGGCGCTCATGCTTCCATTGCGTCTGCTTGTTGTCGAGGTTGACGGCTTCGACGCGCCCGATGTTTTGGTCATCGCCGGGGACATGGCGAAATACCATGCGGCCGCGGCCATAGTCCTCGCCGATCAATGGTTTTTGCTCGACCACTTTGTAGTCCATGCACAAATTGTTCAACGGCACGAACAGGGTCTTTGACGTGGGATTGTACGCCGTCGCCATCCATAATTTGCCGCCGTAATTCGACGGGCAGACAAATTTGCTTTCGGCCAGTTCCCGGGGAATCAGGCTTTCGTTAAGCGCGACGTGTCCGGTTTCCGGATCTATGCTCTTGTAGAGCGTCTGCTGCACGGTCTCGCGGGCCCAGAGAAACTCGCCGGTGCGCCGATCGAGCGCCCAGATGATGCCGGGCTTGCCAATCGCCAGCAATGCCTGTCGCGGACGATTATCGACGTTGATGTCAACCAGAACCTGCTCGAATACGTGGTCGAAGTTCCAATTATCGCGGGGCAGAAATTGGCGGTACCAGACGATGTTCCCGGTGTCGGCATCAAGTGCCAACGTCGAATTGGTATACAAGACGGCGCCGTCACCGGTTCCTCGTATGAACTCGGCGTGTGGAATAGGCCCTCCGGTGCCCCAGTACAACAAGTTGAGTGCGGGATCATAGCTCCCCGAGGTCCACACCGAACCGCCGTTTCTCTGCTCGCGGGGCAATCCATGCCAGCTCTCGTCACCGGGTGAACCGGGCTGAGCGATGGTGTGCGTCCGCCACAGTTCCGCTCCCGTATTCACGTCAAGGGCGACGATGAAGCAACCGCCGGCGGTGGTGGGGTTGGTGCAACCGGAAATGCCCGCGATGACTTTGCCTTTGGCCACCATGGGTCCGCCGGTGAACGTGTAGCCTTGGCGATAATCGGCAACCAGTGTGTCCCAGACGACTTTGCCGGTCTTTGCGTCGAGCGCCAGGACGTGCGCGTCGGCTGTCGCCAGCAAGACCTTGTCGGCATAAAGCGCGATGGTGCCACGCGCGCGATTGAGAAGATCGTTGTGGTAACCGCCCTCGATCTTGGGAAGATCACGCCGATATTCCCAGAGTAGATCGCCGGTGCGGCCATCCAGCGCTTGGACGACGTTGTTTGGATTACCTAAAAATATGATGCCGTCGTGAGCGAGCGGAGCCTCCTCCTGATATCCAGGCTCCATGTTCCAGGCCCAGGCGAGCCTTAACCGGCCGACATTGTCTGCCCGGATTTGGTTGAGCGCGCTGTAACCCCACGCCCGATAGTCGCCACGCCGCATCAGCCAGTCGCCGGGAGCGGGCTCTTTGAGATTCTCGTCGGTTATTGGTTTGAGCTGCTGCAGCAGCGTTTCGCCGGCCATTGCGCGCGGCAGATCAGCCAGTGCCCCGATCACTCCGAGCACAATCGGCAGGGCGCCAAGCAGCTTGACGCTCAACCCGGTGCGCGCAAAATATTCCATTGGCCGCATGACGTTTCTCCCGATGGTCTGAACCGGGCAAAACTAGAAGGCGGCGATGACAGAGAAATGAAACTGTGAGGATGACGCTGCTCGCGCGTGAACAGCGCCATAAGACGAGCGCGCTACACGTCCAAAACGATCGTCGGCAGCGACTCTTGTCCGCGGCGGGCGACTTCGACTTCCAGCATTGTGCCGCAGTCGCCGCAGATAAATTCCCGCAGCTCCAGCTCGGCGTGCAGCGTGAGGTGCGGCCCGCAGGCTTGCGGCGGCACCACGCGGCGGCGGGCGCGCGCTTTCCAGTCTTCGCTTGCCGGGCCGAGATCGGCGCCGCATAGGCAGCGAAAGCGCTTGCCGTTCTCGATGCGCGGGCAGACCGCGGCCATGCCGTCGCCTTGCGGCGGCTCGGCTTTCGGGGCGCTGCCGCCGAGACGCTCGGCGCGGATCGCGCGCCGGCGGGCGCGCGGTTGCCTCGGCGTCGACGGCGCCGTCGCGCAGCACCACGCCGTAGAGCGCCGACGCGCGATGCGCGCGTGACGAAGCCGTTATTCACGTCGCGGGCGACGCGCGCGGGATCGCGCCGGATCGGGTCGCCGTAGCCGCCGCCGCCCTGAAACGAATAGGCAAACACGTCGCCGCGATGGAGCGGGAAATGGCCGGGCTTGGAATCGAAGCGCTGCACGCTGCCGCCGGCCTCCAGCAGATCGTGCATATGGGCGTTGGCGTCGATCAATTCGGCGATGCCGGCATTCGACTTGCGAAGCAGATGGTAGGCGCAGGCGCCGGGCATGCCGCCGAACTGGCCGGCCGAATTCGGCACCTGCACGCCGTGGCCGACCACCATGGTATGCAGTTCGTCGGCATCGTGCGGCGTTACCGCCAGCCCCATGGTCACGCCGCCGCGCATGGTGCCGGCGCCTTCGGTATCGGGCATGAACGAGCGGAACAGATAGAGAAACGGCCCCGAGGCTTCGTTCGATTCGACATTGCCGATGCGCGGGCGCGGGATCGAGTGATCGCCGGAGCCATCGAGGCCGTCGTGATCGATATAGGCGCCGCCGCCGCCGGCCATCGCGTCCATCAGCAGCATGCCGAACGGGCCGCCGTCGCGGTCGGGCCCGGCCATGGTCAGTACCGAGAACTGGCCCTTGGTGACGGCCTGGCCTTCCTGCACCAGCGACGGCACGCACGCCACCATGCGCGACATGGCGGCGACCGCAACGTTCTGCACCACCCATGCGGTCGAGACGGTGGCGCCCGACACCGGCGTCGGCCAGCGCGCGTTGCAGATGTTGGCCTCCGGCACCTTGATCGTCACCGGCTTGAGCACGCCCTCGTTCCAGCGGATGTCGGGCGCGAGGATCGGCAGCAGTCCGGTGAACAGCGCGCCGCGCAGACCCGAGCGCGTGCAGTTGATAAAGCCCGGCGCCTGCGGCGACGAGCCTTCCATGTCGAGAGTGAGCGCGTCGCCGCGTTTGATGACCGCGACTTCGATCTGATAAAGCCGATTGGCGTGGCCGTCGTGGTCGAGAAAATCGCGCGCGCGGTAGGTGCCGTCGGGAATGAGCTTGAGGCGCTCGCGCAGCCGCGCTTCCGAGGTGTCGATCTCGGTGCGCATCACCTGATCGACGGTCTCGACGCCGTAGCGGTCCATCAATTGGTGAAAGCGGCGGCTGGCGACATTGTTGGCGGCGATCATCGCCTTGAAGTCGAGGCCGACGACATGCGGCAGCCGCGTCATGCCCATGATCATTTGCCAGATGTCTTCGCGCAGCACGCCCTTTTCGACGAGCTTCACGCCGGGCAGCAGCATCGCCTCCTGCTGCACGTCGGTGGCGGCGAACGACCAGCTGCCGAACGTCATGCCGCCGGTATCGAGTTCGTGCGCGCACGAGCCGGTCCAGGCGATGCGCCGGCCCTGATGGAAGATCGGCATCACGATCGACACGTCGGGCTGATGAATGGCGCCGCGATAGGGATCGTTGAGGATGAACATGTCGCCCTCATTGATCCCCGGATTGTCGCTGAAATGCTCGATGATCGAGTAGATCACCGTCGACATGGTGCCGGCATGGAAAATCACCTGCGGGCCCATGTTCACGATGTCGCCGTCGGCGAGATAAATGCCGACGTTGAAGTCGGTCGCCTCGGTCACCACCGGCGAGCCCGACACGTTCTTGAGCGTGATCGCCTGCTCTTCGGTGATGGCTTCGAGCTTGTGGCGGATCACCTCGAAGGTGATCGGATCGATCGCGGCGTTGCTGCGGGATTGGCCGGGGAGGGGAGTGTTCATCGCTGCTATCTCAGGTGAGATCGATGGAGAGATTGCCGGCATTATCCAGCTGCGCAATCTGGCCCGGTCCGACATAGACGGTGGTTTCGGGATGTTCGACGACCGCCGGGCCGGTGACGCCGAATCCCGCGGGCATGTCGAGCCACTGGAACACGTCGGCCTCGGTCCACTTCAGTGTCGCCGGCTCAAAGATGCGGCGGGTTCCCGGCTTCGGCGCCGCGACCGCGCTCGGCTTGCGGATCGACGGTTTCACCGTGCGGCCGACGGCCACCACGCGGAACGTGGTCAGCTCGATGCCGGCGAAACGAAAGCCGGCGCCCTTGCCGTACACCGCCTCGTAGGATTCCTCGAACAACTCGACGAGTTTCCGCGCCGTCTCAGGCGTGACCGGACCATCCGGCACCGGCACCATCAGATCGTGGGTCTGGCGGCGGTAGCGCATGTCGATTGAGCGCGCGAGCTCCGATTGCGCGGCGGTAAATCCCGATTGCTCCATCGCCGCAAGGCAGCGCTCCTGCAATTCGGCAAACACGGCATTGATGGCGTCGCAGTCAAGACCGTCCCAGGGATCGCGCGTGCCGCCGCCGGCGCGCAGCACCAGCGAGCGCTCGGCGGATTGCTGAATGTCGGAGGCGAGCGCGCCGTAGGCCGAGTGCGCCATGCTGGTGGCGGGAATGAGAATGCGCGGCACGCCGAGTTCGGCGCCGTAGCCGATGCAATGCGCCGGGCCCGCGCCGCCATAGGCAAGGAGCACGAAGTCGCGCGGATCGTGGCCGCGCCCGATGGTGACTTCGCGCAGCGTGTCGGCCATGTGTCCATCGACCACGCGGCGGATGCCGGCCGCGGCCTGCTCCACGCTCATGCCGAGCGGGCCGGCGATCTGCTCGCGGATCGCCGCGGTCGCGGCGGCGAGGTCGAGCTTCATGCGGCCGCCGAGAAAATTGTCGGGCGAGAGAATGCCGAGCACCAAATCGGCGTCGGTAACGGTGGCGAGCTTGCCGCCGCGGCCGTAGCAAACCGGACCGGGCACGGCGCCGGCGCTGTCCGGTCCGACCCGCAGCAGGCCGGCCTCGACGCGGGCGATCGAGCCGCCGCCGGCGCCGATGGCGCGAATGTCGATCACCGGCGTGTTGAGATGAAAGCCGCCAACCTCGTGCGTGCCGGAGACCAGCGGCTATGCCGTCGACGACCAGAGCAACGTCGAAACTCGTGCCGCCCATGTCGGTGGTGATGACGTTGTTGTGGCCGATCTCCTGCGCCAGTTGCAGCGAGCCCATGACGCCGCCGGCCGGGCCGCTCGCGACCAGCAAGACCGGCTTGCGCGCCGCTTCGCTTGCCGGGACGACGCCGCCGGCGGAATTGAGCACGTTGAACTTGCCGCGAAAGCCGCGCTCGCGCAGCAGGCTTTCAATGCGATTGAGATAGTCGGCGACTTTGGGCGCGAGATACGAGTTGAGCACCGTCGTCGCGGTGCGCTCATATTCGCCGATGATCGGCGACACTTCGCACGACAGACTGACGTAGCAGCCGGGCGCCAGTTCGCGGATGATTTCGCCGACGCGCTGCTCGTGCGCCGGATTGCGGAACGACCACAACAAAGCCACCGCAAACGTCTTGGCGCCGGCGTCGATCAAATCGCGCACCGCGGTGCGAACGCTGTCCTCGTCGAGCGGAACCAGCACGTTGCCGGCCTGATCGACGCGCTCGCGCACTTCGCGGACCAGGCGGCGCGGCACGATCGGGACCGGATAGCGCCGCCGGCTGTAATGGCCGAGGTTTTCAACCGGAATGCCGGCGGTGAAACCCATCAGACGCTGCAGCGCGAGCGTGTCGCCAAAGCCGCGCGTCGCAATCAGCCCGGTGGTTGCGCCGGTGCGTTCGATCAGCGCGTTGGTCGCCTGCGTGGTGCCATGGCCGAAGGCGCTGACGCGGCTGAGCAGATCTTCCGGGCTCAATCCGCGGCTGCCGGCGGCGACGGCGACGGCGTCGAATACGCCTTTTTCCAGTTCGCCGGGTGTGGTGGGGGCCTTGGCGGTACTTATATTCCCGTCCTCGTCCATCAGGACGAGATCGGTAAACGTGCCGCCGATATCGATACCAAGATACATGTTCGTAACGGCTATAATGTTATGTCCCGGGGGCGACGATGGGCGAACCGACGGTATCACAGCACCGAAGCCTTCGCTTTCGGGCGGCATCTGGTCCAAATGCCGCCACAGCGATAGCATATTCACTTAAGCAGCGAGGGCGAGTCGTGCGGATCAGCTTTATCGTTGGCGTCGTACTCGCCTTGGCAACAGGGCCCGCGCTGGCGCAGGGCGTGGGTCAGCCGACTTTGCTCGATCCGCATCCAGCCGTCCCGCATCCGCAGCTATCGCCCGCGCCGGCACAAAGCGCGCCGCCCGCAGCCGCGCGGTCTGCACCCGCGGCCGCAGCCGCCAAGCCGGCACGCCCGTCGGCGAAAACTCCCCGCGCCGCCGCCAAGGCGCCTTCGACACCCGAGTCGCGTTCGGCGGCCGCTCTGGCGCTTTCCTCAGAACCGGTTTTCGACGAAGGCACCTATCAGCGCATCAAAGAGGCGCTGTTCAGCTACTCGGCGATCCAGGTGCGCGGCGGCTGGCCGGCGCTGCCCGCGGACGCAAAGCTCACCCCCGAATCGACCGGGCCGACCGTTGCCCTGCTGCGCCAGCATCTGGTCATCTCCGACGATCTCGCGCCGGAGCAGGAGCAGGGCGATACTTACGACGCCGCCGTCATCGAGGCGGTCAAGCGTTTCCAGACCCGGCACGGACTTGAAGCCACCGGCAATGTCGATGCCAAGACTTTGAAGGCGATGAACGTGCCGGTCGCCGAGCGCATCAAACAACTCGAAGCTTCGCTGGAGCGGCTCCTCGGCATGGATTTCGTTTTCGCCGAACGCTACGTGGTGGTGAACATTCCCGCCGCGTTCGTCGAGGCCATCAGCCACGATAAGGTCGAACGGCGCTACCGCGTCATCGTCGGCAAAATCGACAAGCCGTCGCCGACGCTCACCGCTTTCATCACCGCGGTTAATCTCAATCCGACCTGGACCGTGCCGCTATCGATCACCAAAAGCGAGATCCGGGCTCACATGCGTCGCGACCCGACCTATCTCAGCCGCATGCATATGCGTGTGCTCGGCGCCCGCGACGAGGAGATCGATCCGCAAACCGTCGACTGGTCGTCCGATCGTTCGCCCAATTTTACCGTCCGCCAGGATTCCGGCGGCTTCAACGCGCTGGGCAATCTCAAGATCGACATGCCGAATCCGTATTCGGTGTACATGCACGACACCACGACGCGGAATTTGTTCGCCAACGATTACCGTTTCGACTCCCACGGCTGCACGCGGGTCGACAACGTGCGCGATCTCGCCGCCTGGATCCTCGAGGACGTGCCGCCGTGGAATCGCGCCGCGATCGACGCCGGCATCGCCGCCGGCGGGCTCAAGATCATCAACCTGCCGCACAAGATGCCGGTCGCCTGGGTCTACCTGACCGGCTGGGTGACGCGCGACGGCACCGTCCAGTTCCGCGAGGACGTCTACAAGCACGACCAGGAACTCGACCGCGAGAAGCTCGACGAGACGGTGCGCGCCGGCGGCTTCGTCGCGCCGATGCCGCGCGAGGCGGCA
Source organism: uncultured Alphaproteobacteria bacterium (assembly GCA_963826945.1). Lineage (GTDB taxonomy): Bacteria > Pseudomonadota > Alphaproteobacteria > Rhizobiales > Xanthobacteraceae > BOG-931. The sequence continues at coordinate 9,882 of CAWGYY010000012.1, forward strand.
GCGGCTGAGGCAGCGCCGCGCGAGGTGAAGCAGGTTTCCAACCTCGACAGCCGCTGAGCCTTACCGTCATCCTCAGGAATGACGGTAGACAGGCTCCGAACACCGCCGATGCGCCTGGCGCTGAAACTTCATCCGGACTCGCTCTGCGCTGCGGTGACGGGCGTCGACGTCGATGTCGCGCGCCGAGCACGACGGCGGTCTCTCGTTGTCCTACGTCGTGACCGGCAAGATCGGCGATCTGCGCCTGCCGCCGGTGGCGGCGTCTGCGCGGGCCGACGAGCTTTGGCGCAGCACCTGCTTCGAGGCTTTCATCCGTGCTGCGCCGGGCGAGGCGTATTACGAATTCAACTTCGCGCCCTCGACCCAATGGGCGGCCTATCGGTTCGACGGTTACCGACGCCGGCATGCGCGCAGTGACCGAGATCGCCGCGCCGCGGATCGAGGTGCAATCGGCGCCTCAGCGTTACACGCTGCAAGCCACGCTCGATTTAGCGAACCTGCCGATCCGGCTCCTGAACCTCGCCCGCATGCCGGCGAGGGAGTGGCGGGGATTGCGGCTCGGCCTCTCGGCGGTGATCGAAGAAGCAAACGGCCGAAAATCATACTGGGCGTTGGCGCATCCGCCGGGCAAGGCCGGATTTCCATCACGCAGCGATTGCCGGACTTTGCGCTATGAACTCATCCGCAACGCGGTAGCGCGCCATGAAATTCGGCATCGATCGCCTTATCGCCGAACCCGCTCTGCGCGCGCCGCTTCACGGCAGGCGCGTTGCGCTGCTGGCGCACCCGGCTTCGGTCACGGCCGACCTCACGCACTCGCTCGATGCGCTGGCCGCATGCGGCGACATCAAGCTCACCGCCGCGTTCGGTCCGCAGCATGGGCTGCGCGGCGACAAGCAGGACAACATGATGGAGTCGCCGGACTTCAACGATCCGGTGCACGGCATCCCGGTTTTCAGTCTGTACGGCGAAGTGCGCAAGCCGACCGACTGCGATGCTGGATACCTGCGACGTCATCCTCGTCGATCTGCAGGATCTCGGCTGCCGGATCTATACGTTCATCACCACGCTGCGCTACGTGCTCGAAGCGGCGGCGCAACACGGCAAAGCGGTGTGGGTGCTGGACCGGCCCAATCCGGTCGGCCGGCCGGTCGAAGGCCTGACGCTGCGCGCCGGCTGGGAAAGCTTTGTCGGCGCCGGGCCGCTGCCGATGCGCCACGGGCTCACGCTCGGCGAATTGGGTTCGTGGTTTGTCAGAACGCTGAAGCTCGATGTCGAGTATCGCGTCATCGACATGGAAGGCTGGCGGCCCGACGCCGCGCCGGGTTTCGGCTGGCCGCTCGGCGAGCGCGCCTGGATCAATCCCAGCCCGAACGCGCCGAATCTGTGGATGGCGCGCGCCTATGCCGGCACGGTGATGGTCGAGGGCACGACGCTCTCGGAAGGCCGCGGCACCACGCGGCCGCTCGAACTGTTCGGCGCCCCCGATATCGACGCGCGCGCGGTGCTCAAGGAGATGCACGCGCTCGCGCCGCATTGGCTGCAAGGCTGCCGCCTGCGCGAATGCTGGTTCGAGCCGACGTTCCACAAGCACGTCGGCAAGCTGTGCAACGGCGTGCAGATCCACACCGAAGGCCCCGGCTACGATCACGCCGCGTTCAAGCCGTGGCGCATCCAGGCGCTCGCCTTCAAGGCGATCCGGCGGCTTTATCCCGACTATCCGCTGTGGCGCGATTTCGCCTACGAGTACGAGCACGGCAAGCTCGCCATCGACGTCATCAACGGCGGCCCGCTGCTGCGCGAGTGGGTGGACGATGCGCGCGCGACGCCGCGGGACTTGGATGCGCTGGCTGTTGCGGATGAGCAGGCTTGGATAAGCGAGCGGCAGAGACACTTGCGGTATTGAACACGACAGGCGGCCCCGTCCGACGCAACTAGGCGGCTGCCAATACTGCTTTCTTGATTGAGTCTGGCAGGGCGATCGAGCGGAATAATGCCTTTGGGTAGAGATAATCCTCACCGGATTCGTCGACGATCCGCCGCAGCCCATGTTTTTCGGCCGCAGCGTCGCGCAGCGCGAGGTAGATTTTCCGTTTCTCAAGCGATGCCGAATAGCCATCGTTGCTAATGCACACGACCAACTGTTTCGATTGTCTAGCCATCTTAGCTTCCGCGTTTAGAGAAAGTGCTTGATCTTGAATTCCCTGCGTCCAATTCCGGTGGCCTCGTACCAGTGTATTTCAGCCATGTGGACGGAGCCGTCGGTTAGCCGAACGCGAGCGATTCCCTTGCGTTTGCGCCACCGTGCACGTCCATAGATTCTTCGCAACCGAGCGATTTCGCGAATACCAGATCCGGTGGCGAACGTCTCAATCTGAAAAATCTCGCCAATGATCTGGAAATGCATGGGCAAATCGTCGCAACGCCAATTAAGATCGTCAACAGGGGATATCCGTCCATCGGGCGCCGAATCTCAATACCGCGCATGCCCCGGCGTGCGCGGAAACGGAATCGCGTCGCGCACATTGGAAAGCCCGGTGACGTAGGCGAGCGTGCGCTCGAAGCCGAGGCCGAAGCCGGCGTGGGGGACGGTGCCGTAGCGGCGCAGATCGCGGTACCAGCCGTAATGTTCCTTGTCGATTGCGCGCTCGGTCATGCGGGCGTCGAGCACGTCGAGCCGTTCCTCGCGCTGGCTGCCGCCGATGATCTCGCCGATGCCGGGCGCCAGCACGTCCATCGCCGCGACGGTTTTGCCGTCGTCGTTGACGCGCATGTAGAACGCCTTGATGTCCTTCGGGTAGTTCATCACGACGACGGGCTTCTTGGCGTAGGTTTCGGTCAGATAGCGCTCGTGCTCGGATTGCAGGTCGATGCCCCACTTCACCGGGAACTCGAATTTCTCTTTCTTCTCCTGCGCCCGCTCCAGCACCGCGATCGCCTCGCCGTAATCCATCCGCACGAACTCGGACGTGACGATGCCCTGAAGCTTCGCCACCAGGCCTTTCTCGATCCGCTCGTCGAAGAAGGCGAGATCGTCCGGCCGCTCCTTCAGCAGCGTCTCGAAGGTGAATTTCAGCAGCCGCTCCGCCAGCGTCGCATCGTCCGAAAGGTCGGCGAACGCGATTTCCGGCTCGATCATCCAGAATTCCGCAAGATGCCGGCTGGTGTTGGAGTTCTCGGCGCGGAACGTCGGCCCGAACGTGTAGACCTTGGTGAGCGCGAGGCAGTAGGCCTCGACATTGAGCTGGCCCGACACCGTCAGGAACGCCTCGCGGCCGAAGAAATCCTTGGCGTAATCGATCCCGCCCTGCGGCGTGCGCGGCAGGTTGGCGAGATCGAGCGTCGACACCCGGAACAGCGACCCCGCCCCCTCCGCGTCGGACGACGTGATGATCGGCGTGTTGACCCAGAAGAAGCCGTTGTCGTCGAAGAAGCGGTGGATCGCCTGCGCCAGCGTGTGCCGCACCCGCGTCGCCGCCCCGATCACGTTGGTGCGCGGCCGCAGATGGGCGACTTCGCGCAGGTACTCCATGGTGTGGTGCTTCGGCGAGATCGGATAGGTGTCCGGGTCGTCGACCCAGCCGATCACCTTGATGGCGCTCGCCTGCATCTCGAACGGCTGGCCCTTCGCCGGCGACGGCACGATTGTCCCGGTCGCCGCCACGGCGCAGCCGGCGGTGAGTTTCAGAATCTCATCGGCGTAATTCGGCAGCGTGTTCGGCGCGACCACCTGCAGCGGGTGAAACGCCGAGCCGTCGGAGAGGTGCACGAAGGAAATGCCGGCCTTGGAGTCGCGGCGGGTGCGCACCCAGCCTTTGACCGTGACCGGCGCATCCTGCGGCGCCTGTCCGGCGAGAATTGCGCGCACGTCGAACGCGTTCTTGTTCATCGGCGCGAGAGTTATCATAGTCGCCGGTTACCGCAAACCGAACGAAGACCCGCTATAGTGTTGCGGCGGCATGGGCGCCGTGGACGTCGATGAGGAGTTGCGATGAGGAAGTCAGTTTGGAAGGCCCTGTGGCTGTGTTTCGCGCTGTCGGTCGGGCCGCTCATGACCGAACCGGCGCATGCCGCCGACGAGCCGGATCTGATCTTCAAGCGCTCGACCGTGTTCAAGTTTCTCACGCCGAACGACAAGCTTGCGACCTATGGCCTCGACGATCCCGACGTCGAAGGCGTCGCCTGCCATTTCACCGTTCCCGAGCGCGGCGGCGTCAAGGGCTGGCTCGGGGTTGCCGAGCAGGTCTCGGACATTTCGCTCTCTTGCCGGCAGATTGGCCCAATCCGCTTCAAAGCGAAGTTCGAACAGGGCGAGGACGTGTTCCGCAAACGCCGCTCGCTGTTCTTCAAAAAGATGCAGATCGTGCGCGGCTGCGATACCAAGCGCAACGTGCTGGTCTATATGGTCTACTCTGACCGCCTGATCGAAGGCTCGCCGAAGAATTCCACCTCGTCGGTGCCGATCATGCCTTGGGGCCAGGACGATCAGATCCAGAAGTGCGCGGACTTCGTGGAGAAATAGCTTCCGTGCTATTTCGCTCCGGTCAGCGTCTGCAGTTCCAGCTTATCGGCCTTGTCGTAGTCGGCCTGCGCCCGTTTGGTGTCGCCCTTGGCGTCGTAGACGATGCCGCGTTTGCGGTAGGCGCCGCCGTCTTTCGGGTTAAGCTCGATCGCCTTGTTGAAGTCGGCAAGCGCCCAATCGAGCTGGCCCTTAAGCTGGAAGATGGTGCCGCGATTGAAGAAATCTTCAGCGTCTTTCGGATTGAGCTCGATGGCCTTGTCGTAATCGCGCAGCGCCCCGTCGAGATCGCCCTTGGCCTGATAGACCAGCCCGCGGCCGTTGTAGTTGCGGGTATCCTTCGGGTCGAGTTCGATGGCTTTGCTGGTGTCGGCCAACGCCTGGTCAAAATCGCCCTTGTCCCAGTTGAGCAGGCCGCGGCTGTTATAGGCAAATGACAGTTTCGGATTGAGCTCGATCGCCTTGTTGAAGTCGGCGAGCGCCGGCTCGAGGTCACCCTTCAGCTTGTAGGCATTGCCGCGGATGACATAGGCTTCGGCATCGGTCGGGATGATCTCAATCGCTTTGCTGTAGTCAGCGAGCGCCAGGTCAAACTCGCCCTTGGCCTGATGGATGCTGCCGCGGTCGTTGTAGGCGCCGGCATATCGCGGATCGAACTCGATGGCCTTGCTGAAATCGGCGAGCGCCTGATCGGCTTCGCCCTTGGTCCTATGGGCGATGCCGCGGCGATCGTAAGCGAGAAAATTTTTTGGATTGAGTTCGATAGACCTGGTGTAGTCCGAAATCGCCAGCTCGAGTTCCCCCTTGGCCATATAGACGTCGCCGCGGGCAGAGTAGGCGAAGGCATTTTTCGGATTGAGCACGATGGCTTGGGTGTAATCGGCGAGCGCCAGGTCGAAGTCGCCCTTGCTCCTGTAGACACTGCCGCGACCGTCGTATGGCCGAGGATCCCGCGGGCTGAGCTCGATCGCCTTGTTGTAATCGGCGAGCGCCAAGTCCAGCTCGCCCTCGATGTAATATTGCAGGCCGCGTACGTTATACAGTGCGCCATTATCGGGATTGAGCCGAATGGCGGTAGTGTAGTCGGCGATAGCCGGCTCTCGTTCCTGTTTGGCCATATAAACATTGCCGCGATTCCAGAACGCCAGCGCGTAATTCGGATTAAGTCTAATGGCCTGGTCAAAGTCGGCGATGGCGCGGTCAAAGTTCCGCTTTAAGCCGTACGCGAAGCCGCGGTTATTGAAGGCAACCGCATAGCCGGGATTTAAGCTTATCGCCTGGTCGTAATCGCCGATGGCGTGGTCGAGGTCGCCTTTCACCAGGTAGGCGGTGCCGCGGCTGTTGAAGATCGCGGCCAAGTCGGTTCCGCTGAATTTTGCCGAGTTGATCGCATCGGTACAGCCGGCGATCTGTTCGTCCCATGGGATGCCGCCTCTGCCGGTGCACTTCCAGTCGTCCGTCGTTTGCGCGCGGGCGGGTTCGCACAGCGCTCGCCGTCAGTGCAATGGTCGTTAAAAGCATCACGGCGGCCGCAAACCCGTGCCGTTTCTTTGGCCTCATAACACGCCTCTGCGGTTCGCTCCGGCAACAGAAATTATAAGTGTACTATTCCGTCATGTGGTGGCGATGGTCAGTGACGGAAATCACGCAGTTCAGCTTAATACCGGCCGGCTGCCTGGCCGCCCGTCAGTGCAGCCGAGCAGTGGCGTGCGGACCGATAAGGGCAGGGGGAGAAGAGCCGGGCCGTACTTGAGGTCGTGCGGTTACGCGCGCGTCGGCCAGTGCCGCTCGTGGAACCAGTTGCGATACGACGTCATCTTCGCGCGCTGCGCCGCGGGCGCATGGCGCTTGCAGGTCGATGCCTCTTCGCTCGTTGGCGCCGCGCCCCACCGCAATTCGACGCAGTCATTGAGGTTATACGCCATCTCCAGATCCGCGGAGCGGTCGATCACATCCTTGAGCGAGAGCGTCCACTGCGAGCCGTCGCTGCGGGTGTAAGAGAACTTGCGCGTCGCAAGTTCCGAAGCGAGCACGCGCTGCAGTTCGGCTTTCACGTCCGCCGCGCTCTTGCCGAACGGAATGGCGTAGCGCTCGGGCCGCCGGGTAACGCGGTCCGGATAGCCGCGCACGACGTCAATGGCGATCAACAGACGAAAATCGCGCGCCGGCGTTGCGAAATCTTCCCAGGCGCCGGTGGTCGCGAAGATCGACGGGCCGTCCGGCATGCTCGCATCGCCGTGGCCGCTACTCTGATACTTCCGGCCGTTTTCGACCGAGCCAACGCGGGTCTTCACCTGCTCCTCGAGCGAGGCGATGGCGTCGTCCATCGCGCGCACCGGATCGAGCGGCTCGGGCGACATCACGTCGTCCATGCGGTCGTAAAAGTTCTCGACCGCGAGCTGGGACTGTTGCAGCGAAAAATCGCCGTAGTCCGGATTTTTCGCGATTTCGGCGTTGGTCAGCCGCCGCAAGCCGCCGCTCTGTTCGCGCACGATCGGCCGGAAACGCTTGAAGCCGGGACTGCCGAGCGTCGGTTCGTGCGCAAACAGAAAATTGCCGCGCCAAAACCGTTTGCGCGCGACCGTTCCATCGGGTTCGCCATCGACGGCGAGGAAGACCCCGGGCGCACCATGCGACTGCGCCACGCGCCGCACCAGCACCATCACGTGCCCGTACGGATCGGCGTAGACGGTGCCCGGCCGCAGCGTCTCCTGGGTCAGCGGCACGGTGTAAAAATCGGTGTTGTCGTCGTTGGCGAGCGTTCGCACCGACCCGGACTGAACGACGTCGCCGACGGTGTGCAAATATCGCCCGAACGTCTGGGCGAGCCCGAATTGCTTCGGCAACTCGGTCTCGCCCGCCGTTGCCGAAGTCGTAGTCGGCGCAACCTCGGCCGGCTCTTTTCCCGCCGCCGCGCCTGCGCTCTGAATGCTCACCCACGCATAGCACTTCGGCGGTTTACCGCCGCCGCCGCGCGAGCACGTTGAGTAGCCAAACGGCAGACCCATCTTGAAGGCGAAATAGGCGCGAAGGAAATAAACAAGGTCGGCGCAGTCGGGACGCAGCACCATGGCCACTTCGTCTTCGCGCAGACCCAAATGGTTGAACAGAAGATTGCGCGAGCGATCGCGCAGCACTTCGTGCAGCGCCTTCCACGACGGCGCCGCGTCAAGCGGTGCGTCAAACAGCTTCTCGATCCACGCCGAATACAAATTTTCCGTTGCGCGGTTCCACGAATTGCGCACCGGCCACACGCTTCCCGAGGTCGCGCGCGGCCGCGGCGGCGCGCCGTCGCTCACGGCGATTTCGCGCGTGACCGTGCCACACCCGGCTGGCGCGCGGTCGCGCGAAAGCTGCGCGCGCCACGCGCCGGCAGCGGGCGACGCGACCTCGGCAAACCAAAAATACGGCGGCCCGCCGTGGCGTTCGCGCGATTTGGCCGCGACGCTGCCGTCGGGCGCGATCAGCGACAGCTCGCCCTCGGCCGGTTTCTCAACGGTGACGAGGACCCGCAAAGGGGCGCCGCGCCACGGCGCGATCGGGGATGACAGAACCGCAAGCTCGGCATCTTGGCAGTTGCCGAATAGACTTTCAGCCTGTGATGCCGTTGTTGAGAAGACGAAAAATGCGCCCGCGATCAGCGACAACGCCATCGCAGCGGCGGCAAGCTGGCGTGCTGGATTCAACTGAGCCCTGTTCCCGGTAACCGCAACGAGACCATATTGCGCAAGGTTTGACTAAATCATGGCAGATCGCCTAGTGAATTCGGAACTGGATTCCAGAGTACCCAATTCGCGCGGGTCAGTCAGGGGGTTAGACTGCGTTTTGCCCGATGCGCGGCAGTTCGCCAAGACCGCTGATGGCCCAAAATCACCACTTTGAGAGGTGATTGCGAACGTGCTCGGCGCCTTGGCTCCGGGGTCACCTAACGCGGCCGACGCTTTCGCGTCCGCCGGCAAGGACTTCTCGCGCGCCTCGGGGCCGGTGATCCCCTCACGCGCCAAATGCGCTTCCAGGGCCGACGCGGCGCGATAGAGCAGCCGCTCATCGAAGTTGCGTCCGGTCAGCATCAGGCCGACCGGCAGTCCGTCGATCCAGCCGCAGGGCATGCTCATCGACGGATGCCCGGTGGCGTTAAACGGCGCGGTGTTGATGGTGACGCCGAAGGCTGTCGCGACCGCTTCTTCCCGCGGTGCATCCGCCGCCGGCCGCCGCGGTGGCGGGAACGGCACCGTCGGCGAAGCGAGAATATCGACGCGCTTGAGCGCCTCGTTGTAGTGCTCCGCAAGGAGCCGCGCCAAATTTTGCGCGCGGCCGTAATAGCGGCCGCTGTAGGCGGTGAACATGTATTGGCCGACCAGCGCCGCGAGCTTGACGGTGTCGGGCAAGAGATCGGCCTGATGACGCCACATCGCCTGATGCTGCATGGCCGAGGGCAGATAGACACCCTTCGGGCCGAAGCCGAAGCCGTTGCCATGAAACATGGTCATGAGACAGCCTTCGGCCGCCAACGGCATCCAGATCGCGCCAGCGTAGCGATGCAACGGCACGGACACCACTTCAACCTCGGCGCCGAGTTTTTTGAAGCCCGAGATTGCAGCGCGCACCGCCGCATCGGTCCGCTTGTCGGATTGCGGCAACCCGAACGTTTCTTCGAGGATGCCGATGCGCAATCCCTTCGCGCCGGTGCCGAGATCGGCGGTATAGCGGTCGACTTTGATATTGCTTTGCCGGCTGTCGAGGCCGTCGGAACCGGCGATGACTTCGAGCAGCAACGCGTTGTCGGCAACGTTGCGCGTGATCGGCCCGAGATGGTCGAGCGAATATTCCATGCCCAGATTGCCGGTGCACGGCACCAGGCCGAACGTCGCCTTCATGCCCACGGCCCCGCAGAAGGATGCCGGCTGGCGCACCGATCCGCCTTGATCGGTGCCGAGCGCCATGTCGACGACGCCGCCGCCGACCAGCGCGCCGGATCCCGATGACGAGCCGCCGGAGGTGAAACCGGGCCGATGCGGATTATCGACCGGCCCGCGCGCGTTGGTGTGGCTGCCGCCGGAATAACAATAGTCCTCGTTGGCGGACTTGCCGACGATGGTGCCGCCGGCATCGAGTATTCGCGTGACGACCGTGGCGTCGATTTCCGGGGTGTAACCGTCGAAGATCGCCGAGCCGTTCATCATTGGTACGCCGGCCACGCAGGTGCAATCCTTCACGACAATGCGCTTGCCGGACAGCGGCCCGCTCGGCGGCGCCGGGAATTTCGGTGATCCGCGCAAAGGCGCCGAACGGATTGTCCTCCGCCGCGGGGATGATGCCGGGCAGGCGGGCGTAACGCGGTTGCGGCAATGCGTCCGGCAGGCGATCCAGCGCCGCGTAGGCGTCGAGCGCGCCGCGCATCATCTCCCGGAACATCGCGATGTCCGCGGGGTCGAAATGAAAGCCGAGATCCGCGGCGATCTTGCCGAGCTCCGTTGACGATGGACCGGCGATAGGCATTCGCCCTCCTTCAAGATTGAGCGCCAAGTTTCAATTTTTAAATCTAACCGACGCTGCGATTTAGCAAAGGCGTATTTGTCTGCAATCGACGGTGGCAGGCATGTTCTTCGATCCAAATTTTTGAATTTCGTGGGAAGCTCTGCAAGGCAGCGCCGGAGGGCACGCGACGCAACGCTTGCGTTAGTTCAGCCGCAGCTCAGTGATGTGACGCGGGTCGGGCGTCAGCTCCCCGCGCTCGACGCGCTTGACAATGTCGGTGAGCGCGGCGTTGGCCCGGCACGGCAGTCCGACCTTCTCGCCCTCGCGCACAATCAGCCCGTTGAGAAACTCGATCTCGGTGCGCCGGCCCTTCTGAATGTCCTGGCCCATCGACGGACGCTGCCCGGCTACGGTGCGGGCGGCGTCTTTAAAACGCTGCGCGTCACAGGCTTAAGTCGCGGTTTCGTCGCCTTCGCCCGCGCGGGCGATGGTTTCGGGCGGCATCCGCAGGATGTCCTCAAGCTGATAGCCGAGCGCCTGGCCGACGCGGATTGCTTCACTGCCGAGGCGCGTCGAGAAGCGGCGGATCGGATCGCTCTTCAGCATTTCCGCATCGTCGAGACCGGTACAGGCGCTCAAGCCGTTGCCCATGGCATTGGCGACCAGCTTCGACCAGCGTTCGCCCCACAGATTAGCGGTCACCTTGGCGCTGTCGGCGTGGCCGACCAGGCGGCAGACTTCCTGGGCGCGCGGCGTGACGCGGCCATGCACTTCGCCGGCGCGAAATACGGTGTGCGTCGCGCCGCGCTTGCCGGCGCCGCGCGTGACCAGGCCGGGCTCCGGCAGATTGACCATAATGCTGCTGGCGATGCAGCCGACCGTCTTGCCCCAGCCAACGACGCCGGCAATGGTCTCTTCGTTGATGCAGTTCTGCAGCGAGACCACGTAACCGTCCGGCGCCAGATATTGCCGGATCAGCATCGTCGCCCAGGCCGTGTCATACGACTTCATGCAGACGAAGGCGATGTCGATCGGCTTTTCTTTGGCCAGTTGCTGCACGTCGGTCACGTGCAAGGCGCGCACCGCCACGCTGAATTCCGGCACATCCATGGCGTGGATCACGCGCAAGCCGTGTTTGCGCATCTCGTCGACGTGAGCCGGCCACGGGTCGATGAAAGTGACGTCTTCGCCGGCCTGCACCATGTGGGCACCGGTATAGCCGCCGACTGCGCCTGCTCCGACAATCGCAATCTTGCGGCCCATACTTTCCTCCCGGCGTCCGAGATGTCGTTAGCGTCGCGCACTGTGGGCGCTTCTCACGACGGATGGACGGTGCATTGTTGGCAAGGCCTTCAGCTTGTCGCGAAGTCGCGCAGCCCCGCCTGCTTGACCAGCGGCAGCGTCACGTCGCGGAATTCGCGCATGCCGGCCTCAAAGCGCGGCCACGACAACAATACGCCGTCGAGGCCCATGCGCGAGAGCGACGCAAGTCCGTCGACGATCTGCTCCTTGGTGCCGATCAGCGGATATCCGCCCCAGCCGGCGACGAACAACTCGGCGATGGCGCGCTTGCGTTCCGGCGAGTAGCTGCGCTCGTTGATCTCGGCCGACATGGCGTCGACCACGTTGCCGGCGGCGGCCCAGTCGCCTTTCTCATGCACGTAATAATCGTAAAATCGCCTGGCTTCCTTTTCGGTCTCGGCCTGCACGATGGTAGCAAGCGTCCAGACGCGGACGGTGCGGCCATATTCCTCGCGCGCCAGCCGGTGATAGCCGGCGACATGGGCGGTGAGAGCCTCGAAATCGTCGTTGCGCAGAATCGTATAGATGAGGTCGCAGTTCTTTACCGCGAAGTGGCGGCCGCGCTCTGATGAGCCGGCGTTCATGATCGCCGGATAGGGCTTCTGAATTGGCTTCGGTTTCAGGTAGCCCCTGTTGATGCGGTAGAAGCGGCCGTCGTGGTCGAAGTCGTCGTCCTCCGTCCACAGCCGCTTGACGATGTCGAGCCATTCCTGGGCGCGAGCGTAACGGTCCTCATGCCGCGTCAGCGCGAGGTCGAACATTTCCATTTCCGGCCCGTTCCAGCCGCATACCACGTTGAGCGTGAAGCGGCCGTTGGCGATGTGGTCGATCGCGGCGCATTGCTTGGCGGCGACAATCGGATGATTGAGCGCCACGTGCGAGGTGGAGACTACGCCGGTCTTTGACGTCGATGCCGCAATGCCAGCGGCCCAGGTGTAGGCTTCGAAGCCCGGTCCCTGCGGATCGTGCGCGCCGCCAAAGCCGCGCCAGCGCGCCACCGGCACGAGCGCCTCAAACTCCATTTCATCGGCAAGTTTGGCGAGCGCGACGGTGTTCGGCCAGGTGATCTCCAGCCGGCCGTCGAGGCCGGACATGACGCAGCCGGAGTCGAGGTTGGTCTGGAAGGTGCCTAATTTCAGCTTGCGCGTGCTGAACGCCGGATTGGTTTCAAGTCGGTTCTCGCTGCATGCCGTCGACTTTTCCCGCGCAACGTTAAATCCGCGAACGTTCCCAGGCTAGGCCGACAACCGCCGCCATCAGAACCTGAATGGCAACGATAGCCGCCACGCAGCCGGTCCAGCCGGTAGCTTGCCAGACAAATCCGATGAGGAAAGCGCCGGCGCTGCCGCCGATATAGAATGTCGAAGCATAAAGGCCGGCGGCCGACGAGCGTCCCTCCTTGGCAGTGGTGATCACGTAGCCGGTCGACACCGCCTGGCACACCATGCCGCAAATCGCGCAGATCGTAAGCCCCACAATCACCACACTGACCGGCGGCGCCAAGAGGAGCAGGGCGCCGCAGACCCAGATAGCGATGATGCCAAGGATAAAGCGGCGGCGGCCGAACAGGATGATCGCGCGCCCAACCCAGGGCACGGCGATGCTGCCGCCGAGATAGGTGGCGAACAATGCGCCGAGCAGCGTCGGCGTGAAGAAGTACGGTGGCCCGGCGAGATGAAAGCTGATGTAGGTGAATGTGGCGATGAAGTTGAACAGCACGCCGAAGCCGACGGCGTAAATCGCCAGCAAACGCGGATTGCGCAGATGGGCGAGCATCTGTTGTACCGAGCGCAGGAAGCCGCCCGACCGCACAAAGCTCCGCTCGCGCGGCAGCGCCAGCGTGACGATCAGGCCGCCGGTGAGCGTCAACAAAGCCACCGCCGCGAACGACGCGCGCCAGCCGACCAGGTCGGCGATCACGCCGGTGAAGAACCGGCCGCAGAAACCGCCGACACTCGATCCGGAAATAAACAGCCCGGCAACACGAGGCACGTCGGCCGGCGGCCACTCGTCGCCGACATAAGCGACGGCGACGGTGAAGATCGGAGGCAGCAGCAGCCCCTGCACGAACCGCAGGATCACGAGCTGCGGAACGCTCGAAGCGAAGGTCATGATCAGCGTCGGCACCACGACTGCGAATGCGGCGGCGGTGATCAGGCGCTTGCGGCCGAGAACATCGGCGAGCGCACCGGTGAATGGCGCGGTCAGCGCGATCGCCAAGGTGCTCGCGGTCATCAGCGCGCTAATCTCGCCCGCGCCGACGCCGAATTCATGCGACAGTTCGGGCAACAGCGCCTGGGGCGAGTAGAGATTGACGAAGGCGGTAAAGCCGGCCGCGGCAATGGCCAGCGCACGAACATCGAAAGCCATGATGCATTATGGGCAAGGTGGAAAGCGAAAGCATCCCTCCTTACCGAAGAGCACTTGTGCGGCGCTGCATATCGGCTGCTTGCTATCCCTACTTTGCTTAGTCGGACGCCGCGAGGCGGGCATTTGGCCGGCCGTCACAGCCATTTTATAATCCGGAAACGTATTTGGATCGGGTCGAGCAGCATGGCCTTCCGGCTTCCACCATTGAGTTCGCTGCGAGTCTTCGAGGCTGCCGCGCGTCACAAAAGTTTCCGCAAGGCGGCCGACGAACTCAATCTGACCGCCAGCGCCGTCAGTCACGGCATCCAGACGCTGGAAAACTGGCTCGGCGTCGAGCTGTTCCATCGCCAGTCGCGAGGCTTGCGGCTGACCGGTGCCGGCGAAATTTACGCGCCCCTGGTCAATCAGGCGCTCAGTCTGATCGCCAAGGCCACCGAACAGCTGCCCGGCCGCAAAGCGACCGGAACGCTGTCGCTGAGCAGCGCGCCGACCTTCGCCAACAAGATTCTGCTGCCGCGTCTTGAGAAATTTGCCGCCCAGTATCCCGATATCCGGGTGACAATCGATACCTCGCTTCGCCCGGTGGACCTGACGCTTGATGATTTCGATATCGCGATCCGGTTCTCAACAACCAGGAAGCCGGCGCCGAATTGGACCTTCCTGGCGGTGGAAACGTTGATGCCGGTTTGCAGTCCGGGGCTGAGGAAGCAGTTTGGCGGCTCGGAAGCGAAGCTGTTGGCGCACGCGCCGCTGATCCATGTCACCTCGGTGCCGACCGACTGGCAGCACTGGTTTCGGACCAGCGAACTAGAGGCGCCATCGTCGATCGATGGCGGACTTCGCGTCGACACTGTGCAGATGGCGTTCGACGCCGCCGTGCGCGGCCTCGGCGTGGTCCTGGGCCGGCGGCCGCTGGTCGACGACGATATCGAAACCGGCCGGCTGGTTCCGCTGGGCGGCCGGTCGATTCCGAGCGGCGCCAGCTACTGGCTGGTTACGGCGCAGACCGACTTTCAGAAGCCCGAGGTCAAATTATTCAGGCAATGGCTGTTGTCCGAACTTGGCGCCGGCACCGAGCGTCGTAAGACGACGGGTTCTGGCTCGCGTGCTATGCGCGGCCGCTGACGCCGCTTCCCGGTAAGCGCGGACGGCGGGTCGGCCGGCCGGATGAAAATTACTAATTCAGCGAACAGTTTTTCTCGTTTGTGCCGCCGTTTGCGATCCCTCGATATTGGCGGAGTCGAGATCGGTATCGAGAATTTGCGCTCGGTCTCGAAGGTTGCAATGATTTGCTCAAGATGCGGAACGTTACGGCGACCGGTTGGCCCGCACCGACGGATAGATGGTTGGGGCCGGGCGTGTCTGCGTTACGCGTGCGACGAATGCGGCTATAGCTGGAACGATCCGGCGCCGGACGATGCATGGTCTGATCGACTGACTTTCACGCCACCGCGCAGCGGCTCTTCAGGTGACAACGACGGGCACCACGATGATTTCCGGACGGCCGGCCGAAATCGAGTTCTGGTTCGAATTCGCGAGCAACTATAGCTACCTCAGCGTCATGCGGATTGAGGAGGCGGCGCGACGGCTCGGCATTCGCATTATGTGGAAACCGTTTTTGCTCGGGCCCATTTTCCGCGCTTTGGGTTTCGAAACGTCGCCCTTTCTGCTGCAAAAGGAGAAGGGCGCGTATATGTGGCAGGACATGGTGCGCCAGTGCCGCAAGTATGGGCTGCGATGGACGAAACCGAGCACATTTCCGCGACTAAGCGTGCTGCCGGCGCGCGTCGCGCTGCATTGGGCGCAGAGAGCCTTGGATCGGTGCCTTCTGCCGTCAGGTCATGGAACTGAACTTCGTCCACGATGGGGACATCAACAAAGCCGAGCGCCTTACTCCGATATTGACCGAGCTTGGTCTTCCGGCTGCTGAAATTCTGCAACAGGCTCAAACCGATTCCGCAAAACTTCGGCTGCGCGAACAGACCGACGAGGCGCGTCGCCGCGGAATTTTCGGTGCTCCGACGTTCTTTGTCGGCACCGAGATGTTCTGGGGCAATGATCGTCTGGACGACGCGCTGCTGTTGGCCGCGGAGCAAAAGGTATGAGGCCGCTGCTGCTGCGATTGCGGGCTCAGGACTAATTTCAAAAGCCCCGCAGGCTTGTTAAGCGGCGCCTTGCAGCCCCGCATAGCTCACGCGCGGCTTGAAGAGATAAGTCGCGGGCCCATAGCAATTGTTTCCGTCGGTGCCGCCGACAAACAGCATCAGCACGGCGAGCAAAAGGCCCAGCAGCGGAACAAAAGACAGCAGACCTAATCCGCCGGAAGCACCCACGTCGTGAAGCCGTTTGGCCAGCGCGGCCAAAGCAGTCCACCTGCATGCGACGATGAAAGCGAACAGCGAGATAACCAGGGTTGTGCGGGAGTCGTGGTCAAGTTCGTGGACCAAAGAAGTCGCGAGCCCAATTCCGGCAATGAGAACGATCATCGAGCCGAAGAACATGATTGCGTATTCGCAGCGGTTCATTCGTCCGGAAAAGCCAAAGCACAGTCGCAGGAACGACATCTCCGCCTCCATCTAAAACGGCATCCGTTGCCGTTTAGTCGTTGGCCTCCCGGCGAAGGTTCACGTGGGGACCAACCGCAACACGGCCGTTTCACTGGCTGTTCGAACCAGGCTTTCGGATCGGTGGGCGCTTAAAACGCGCTGGGCGTGCGCAATGCTTGCGAAAACCGGCGGGGGTCTAGGCGTTAGGCGCTGAATTTAGCGGCTTTTCGGGACGCCTGGCCAAAACCCGCGACCGGGCTTCCGCGGTCGCGGGACGGAGCATCCCGGTACCTTTTGCGCCGCATTTGGCGGCCGATGAACCTTTCCACGAGCCCGAGCGACAAACCTGTAACGGCGAACCGATGGAGTCTCAAATGAGCACCCAGGTGATGTCTTCAGGCCCGACACGATTTCCCAGCCGCACCAAGTTCGTTCTGGTCAACGACCGGGTCCCGCGCACGGATGCTTACTGTGCGCTGTGCTGCGAGCCAATCGAACAGGGCTACGTCCGCGAAACCCAAACCCGCTTGCTCTATTGCGATGTGCAGTGCTTCGCCGGACACGAAAAGCTGGCCATCCTCTCTCTCGAAAAACGCGCGAGGCAGGTGTCATGAATTACGCAAATCTCGACAGCGCACCGGCTCTTGGCCTGGTGTCACAGCGAAGCTCTCTCGAACGACGGCGCTTCTCTTCAAGAAAATGCCGCAACGATTTTGCCCAGCGTCTGACCCGGTTCCGGCGTGAGCGGCCTGCGGCGAGCTACTTCGAATTGCTGATGTCGCTGCCGGCACGGACGACGTTGCCGCAACTGATGCAGGTTTCGTCTTCGTAGCAAAGCTTGCCGGCGGTATCGTTCAAGCGAACGGCTTGATGCTTTCGGCGACGGAATCGGCGATGTGCTCTTTCGAGATGATGCCGATGATTTCCGAAGGGCGGCCGCGGCCGCGGCCTTTGACGACGACAGCCATGGCGGCATCGTGGCGCCCCATCCGCTGGACCACGTCGAACATGATGTCGCCTTCGCGCGCGATGGTGAAATTGCGCTGCGCGACGTCGCCGAAGTGAACGCCGCTATAGGCATCTTCGACGCCGCGGCGCAGCCCGATATTGACCCGCACGACGCCGGCGATGTGATTGCCGCGCGTTACCACCACGTGCTTGAACCCGCCGCCGGTGGCGTGCTGGCGCAGAAAGGCATCGAAGTCGGCATCGGCGCCGAGGATGGTTACGTCTTTCTCCATCACCTCGCCGGCGCGGCGCACCAGGAACATGTTGGCATGCAGCGCCTTCGGCACGAAATGGCCGCGGCCGACGAGCTTGATGGTGTAGATGTTTTCCTGCGAGAGCAGGCGCCGCACGCCGATCGCCAGCGCAACCGCGATGATGCTCGGCATCACCAGATCGTAGTCGCGGGTCATCTCGAAGATCATGGTGACGGCGGTCATGGCGGCGCCGGTGCCGCCGCCAACCATCGCGGCCATGCCGATGATCGCGCAGGTGGTTATGCCGAAACTCTCGACTGGCGCTACCGCGTTGACCACAAGGCCGAAGGCGCCGCCGATGGTCGCGCCCATGAACAGCGAGGGCGAGAAAATGCCGCCCGAGGCTCCGGCGCCGAGGCTTACCGAGGTTGCGACGAGCTTGGCGGCAAACAGCAGTAACAACAGCGCCGGCAGCGTGAGACCGCCTGACAGCACCGCCTGAATGGTCGAATAGCCGACGCCCTCGACATAGTAATGCCCGGCGGTGCGAAACAGCACGTAGATCAGAACGCCGATCAGCAGCATGCCGGCGACGTTGCGCAAATACGGGTTGCTGATGCGCTCGAAAATGTCCTCGGCGAGGCTCAGGCCGCGGATAAAGCCGGTGGCGGCAAGCCCGATGATCGCGCCGAGCAGCGCATAGAGCAACAACGCCGGCAGCGACGCGGGCGCCTGCGACGCGAGCAGGGCGTTGGGGATGGCGAATGCCGGATGGATGCCGAAGAAGATGCGGCCGATGAACGTGGCAGTGCCGGTGGCGAGCGCGACCGGGAGAAAGGTACGCGCGCTCAATTCCGGCATCATCAACTCGATGGCGAACATCACCCCGCCAATCGGAGTGTTGAAGGTCGCGGCAATGCCGGCGCCGGCGCCGGCGGCGACAAGGGTAATGCGCTGCCACGGCGCCATGCGGATCATTTGTCCGAGCGTCGAGCCGATGGCGGAGCCGATCTGGATGATCGGTCCTTCGCGGCCGACCGCGGCGCCGGTGCCGATCGACAACGCCGAGGCGAGCGACTTGATCACCGCGACGACCGGCCGGATCATGCCCTCTTTGTAGTAGATGGCGTCCATCACCTCGGGCACGCCGTGACCGCGGGCTTCCGGGGCAAAATTGGTGATCAGAAAAGTGACGATCAGGCCGCCGATGACCGGGACGATAATGATGAATGCGCCCCAGGGTCCCGGCGGCGTGAATACGCTCGCGTCGTAGTCGATCGCGAACAAGCCGAGGAAGGCGACGTTGTGGATGATTCCGATCAGCGCCCGAAACAGCACCGCGCCAAAGCCGGTGATGATGCCGACGATAATCGCCAGCAGCGACAGGCGAAACAGCCCAAGCCGCAATGGCCGCCTGAGTTTCATTCCCTGATAACGCGCATCAAATGCGTTTAAAGCTGGCGGATCGAGCCGAAATCCCAGGCGGAGCCGCTTGGATTCTCGCCAACTCTGATCGTTGTATCGCTGACGAACGTGTACGGCGGCACCGGCAGATTATAGGGCGCCGGCACCCCGCTATAGACCCGCCCGGCCGGATCGTACTTGGAGCCGTGACAGGGACAGAAATAACCGCCCAGCCAGCCGGCGACCGGCGTTGAGGCGCTCGGTTGCGGATAGAACATCGGGATGCAGCCGAGATGGGTACAAATACCGACCAGGATCCCGTATTCCGGCTTGATCGAGCGATGCCAATTGGTCGCGTACGGCGCCTGCTGGATTTGCTGCGAATTCGGGTCGGACAGCTGCGACACCAGTTTGGGGTCCTGCAGTATTTTGATCTGCTCAGGCGTGCGGTGGAACACGAAGATCGGCCGTTCGCGCCAGCGGACCACGACCTGCTGGCCCGGCTCGATCTTTGAAATATCGAGGTCGACGGGCCCGCCGGCGGCCAGCGTCGAAGCGTCCGGATTCATCTGGGCGATCAGCGGCACCAGCACCGCGACGCCGCCGATCGCGGCGACAGTGCCGGTAGCGATGTAAAGGAAGTCGCGGCGCGAGGGTTCTTCCGGGTGTTCAATGCCTGTCGCCGTTGCTGCACTGCCCGTCATCGTTGCGCCTTTCCAAGCCCGGTTTCACCGCGCTTATATTGGCGCGGGCGGGCGTCAGTCAATCAATCACTTGCGAGCGCGGCTTTTGCGCGCGCCAGTGTGTTTTCGGGCGTTCCGGAGGCATCCACCGCGGTCCATCCGAGCGGGCCGAGATCGTAGCTTTCCTGTGCCTGGGCGATCTTGGCGTCGGCATCGGACGCATCGTGTGCGCGCGTGCCGACGCGGGCGAGGCGGGTCTTGAGGTCGGCCGTAAGGAACAGTCCGTACAGACGAAATCCCGCCGATTTTGCCGATTCGGCTAACGCTGCCCGCTCCTGCGGTTGCGCGAACACCGCGTCGACAATCACCGAATGCCCGGCGGCAAGAATGCGACGCGCCTTGTCGGCGAGCGTCGCATAGACACGGGCTGTCACTTCGTCGGTGTAGCCATTTGGCTCGAGCTTCTCGGTCTCGCCGACGCCGAACAGCGCTTTGCGTTCCACGTCCGAGCGAACGATGACGGCGCCGGGCATCGGCTTTAATTCCGGCGCCAACGCTCGCGCGAGCTTCGTTTTTCCGGTGCCGGAAAGGCCGCCGACGGCGACGAATTTCGGCGGCGGCGGCGCAATCGCCTGCCGCGCGAAATCAAAATACGCCCGCGCTGCGCGGGCGACGGAGGCTTGCTCAGGCGCTTTCGCCCGCTCCAGGCGGGCCGCCGTCACCCTGGCGCGGATCGCAGCCCGCATCGACAGGAAGAAGGGGAGTGTCGAAAGGGCCTCGAGGTCTTCGATCCGCCGCGTCTGCGTGAGGTATCGGTTGAGCACCACATTGGCGGCGAATGCGAGCCCGCGCTCCAGGAGGTCCATGAGCAAAAATGCGAGGTCGTAAAAGACGTCGCCTGAAGCAATGATGTCGCTGAATTCGATGGCGTCGAACAGCACCGGCTTGCCGTCGATGAGCACGATATTGCCGAGATGAAGGTCGCCGTGAATGCGCCGTACGAAACCGCGGCGGCTGCGCTCGTGCAGCAGCGGGACAATACGTTGGTAGGCGGCGCGGCTTAATCGCGCCAGCGTTTCGCTTTCGGCGGCGGGAAAAATTTCCGGATATTGCCGGAAGGCTTCGACATGCTCGTCGATATAGCCGCCGAGCGCGGCGATCCATGGTGCCGCGTCTACGACGGGAGCCTTGGCGTGGGCTGCGGCGACGGCGCGGCCGAGCGCATCCGCCAATGCTTCATCGATCTCCCCGGCCAGGTGATCGAGCGTGCGCTGCTCGTCAAAGCGCTGCATCTCGACCGCCCACTCGACCGGCGTGCCCGGGCCGCCGATGGCGAACTCTCCATTTGCTTCCCGGGTGATCGGCACGACGCCACGATAGATTTCCGGCGCGTAGGGGGCGTTCACCGACAGCTCGGCTTCGCAGGCGGCTTTGCGCTTATCCAGCGTGGAATAATCGAGAAACGGAAAGCGCACGGCGCGCTTGACCTTGAGCGCGCGATCGCCGGCGAGAAACACAGATGCTGCATGGGTATCGATGCGGTGCACCTTGGCGCCGCCGTGGGTTGCCGGATCGGCGAGGAACGCGAACACTGCCTCCTGACTGTTCGCTGCATCGCTCATGCGGTCAAAACCGTTCGCCGGTATGCTAGGGGGCGTTCACGCGCCGCCAAAAGACTGGACTACCGCTGCCGGTCGCGGCAATCAAAGTTTAACGACGCCCGGCGTAGCGAATCGGCTGCGCCACCATCGCGGAGACGCCGATGCGCGGTAAGGATAACAGTCGTACGGCCGCCGAGGTTCTGGTCGATCAACTGCGCATTCACGGCGTCGAGCATGTGTTCTGCGTGCCCGGCGAAAGCTATCTGGCCGCGATCGACGCGTTTCACGACAGCGATATTGCCATTACCGTTTGCCGGCAGGAGGGCGGCGCCGCGATGATGGCGGAGGCGGTGGGCAAGGCGACCGGCCGCCCGGGAGTTTGTTTCGTCACCCGCGGGCCCGGCGCCACCAACGCTTCGCCCGGCATCCACATCGCCCGCCAGGATTCGACGCCGCTCGTCGTATTCGTCGGCCAGGTCGCGCGCGACATGACCGAGCGCGAAGCGTTTCAGGAACTCGACTACCGCGCCGTGTTCGGCTCGATGACCAAATGGGCGACCGAGATCGACGATCCGGCGCGGGTGCCGGAAATCGTATCACGTGCGTTCCACACCGCCGCCAACGGACGGCCGGGTCCGGTGGTCGTGAGCTTACCCGAAGACATGCTGACCGAGCGCATCGCCGTCGATGACGCTCCGCCCTTTACGGCGATCGAGACCTCGCCGGGCGCGGCCGAAATGGCGAAGTTCGGGGAGCTGCTCGCCGCGGCGCGCACGCCGATCCTTATTCTTGGCGGCAGCCGCTGGTCGCAGGAAGCCTCAAACCGCGTCGCGCGCTTCGCGCAAACATACGCGCTGCCGGTGTGCACGACATTTCGTCGCCTGCACCTGTTCGATGCGCTCCACGCCTGCTACGCTGGCGATCTCGGCATCGGCCCGAACCCGAAGCTGGTCGAGCGCATCAAATCCGCCGACCTTGTCGTCCTGATCGGCGGGCGGATGGGGGAATTACCGTCGCAGAGCTACACACTGTTCAACATTCCACGGCCGCAGATGACGTTCGTGCACGTCCATCCCGGCGCCGAAGAACTCGGCCGCGTCTACAGTCCGCATCTGCCGATCCACGCGACGCCCACGGCATTCGCGGCGGCGCTCGAGCATCTGCATCTGGGGGCGTTGCGCGGTCAGGCCGAGGCCGCGCATGCCGATTATCTCGCCTGGACCGAGAAGCCGACCGAGCAGCCGGGCGGCGTCAATCTCGGCGCCGTCATGGTGTGGCTGCGCGACAACCTTCCCGCCGACGCCATGCTGTGCAATGGCGCCGGCAATTACGCGGCCTGGATCCATCGCTTCTTCCGCTTCCGGCGCTTCGGCCAGCACGTCGCGCCGACCTCGGGTTCAATGGGTTACGGGGTGCCGGCCGCGGTGGCGATGAAGCGCCTTTATCCCAACCGTCAGATTGTCTGCATCGCTGGCGATGGCGATTTCCTGATGAACGGGCAGGAATTCGCGACCGCCGTGCAGTACGGACTGCCGTTTATCGTCGTAATCGCCGACAATGGCATCTACGGCACCATCCGTATGCACCAGGAGCGCGAATATCCCGGCCGCATCATTGCTACCGAGTTGCGCAATCCGGACTTTGCCGCTTATGCCCGCGCCTTCGGCGGCTTCGGCATCAGCGTCGAACGTACGGCCGATTTTCCGGCGGCGTTCAAGGAAGCACAAGCTTCCGGCAAGCCTGCCATCATCCGGCTTGCCATCGATCCTGAAGCGATCACGCCGGTGACGACGCTCGCCAAAATTCGCGCCAAGTCGCTGGCGGAGAAGAACCGCTGAGCTAAGAAAAAGCCTCGGCGAGGATTCGCAGACGGAAGAAGGTCTTTTGGGAATGGTCGGCAACGTCCAGCCGCCACTCTGTCCCGGGGAGAAACCGACCGCGCATATCGCGCAGCATCTCTCCCGCGGTGACGGTCGCCTGTTCCCGCGCGGCATCGGGATCGAGCAGGTCCAGCTCCATTTGCGGGAATGTCTCAGGGCCGTGAGTGATTTGAAAGAAGAAGAGGGGCACGGCTAAAAACGCTTAGAACGAGGGAAAAGTTCCGAGGCGGGCGTTCGTCCATAGCATGTTTGACGGTTTTGAGACACGCACCGTGCGGAAGATTTAGTCATCCGGCGCATTTGCGATTGTATTGAATAATGATTCATTTATTAGTGAGTTCGCGTTTCCGCGATCGCCGAGCGCAAGCTTTATGCCTTATCGCCGGACCGAGAACGTCAATCGCCGTCTAGCCGCGCGCCGCGATGCCATCATTGCCGCGGCGCGAATGCTAGCGAGCGAAAGCGGCATGGCGGCGGTGCAGATCGCACCTGTCGCTGCCCGCGCCGGGATCGCGACGGGAACGGTGTATCGCTACTTCCCGGCCAAGACCGACCTGGTTGCGGCCTTGCTCACGGAAATCACCGAGCACGAGATCGGAGCGTTGCAGCGCGCGGCGGCTGGCGCGCCCGGTCCGCTGTCGGCGCTTGCCGCCGCGATCATGACGTTTGCCGCGCGCGCCTTGCGCGATCGCCGGCTCTTGTTCGCGGCGATCGCCGAACCGATTGATGCCGAAGTCGATGCCGTCCGCACTGCCTTTCGCAAGGCGCTGGCGGCAGAATTCGCCGCCAGGATCACGGCGACAATGGCTGCGCGCCACTTACCAGAACAGGATGCGGCTTTGGCAGCAGCGGCGCTCACCGGCTTGCTCGTCGAAGGCCTGATCGGCCCGCTCGCGCCGGATCCTTCCGGCCACGAGCGCGACGTTGTGCAGTCGCTTACGCTCGCCGCGTTGCGCGCGCTCGGCGTTGCTGACGCCCGCGCACGCGGCCTCGTCGTGCAGACGGCGATGCCGGCCGGGTAGCGCTTTAGCTGCCTGATCCCGAAATCACCTCGCCAAAGAGCTGCCAGGTATTGCCGTCAAACTTCATCAATTGCATTTGTTTGATCGGCGCGAAGTCGTTGGCACTGGTCGACACGACGATGCCCGGCAGCAGCATCGGCAGTTTCAGATCGTGAATGCTTGCCGCCTGCTTCATGATGTTCTCGCGGGTCAGATTGTCACCGCTTGCCTTGAGCACGGACTGCAGAGTCTGCGACACCGTGTATCCGTAGACATTGTTGATGTCGGTGAGGCTGCCCGATGAATAATGTTTTTTCATCCACTCCAGCCAGTCCTTGTATTCGGGCGTGCTCTGCCATTGCGGATCGGTGGGGTCCTTGAGATAGCCCGCCGAAATGATGCCGACGCCCTTTTCGGGTCCTGCCGGCTTCATTACCGACCCGACCGAAACCGAAACGTTGGTCAAAAAGTGCGTCGGTTTCCAGCCGATATCATAGACTTTACGGATCGCCTGGGCGGCGAATTTGGGGGTCGCCGCTGTAAGCAGCACATCGGCGCCGCTGCCCTGCAGCGCAACGACCTGCGAGTCGACCGTTGGATCGGTGGTCTCATAGGTCTTGGTATCCACGATCATCTTGTCGGCCTTATCGCCCAGGCCCTGGCGCAGGCCAGTGAGATAATCTTTGCCGAAATCGTCGTTCTGGTAGAGCACCGCGATCTTCGCGTTCGGCAACCTCTTGAGAATGTAGCGGGCATAAATTCGCGCTTCGATGCGGTAGCTGGGCTGCCAACCCATCGTCCACGGATGATTTTTTGGATCGTTCCACTTGTCGGCGCCGGTGGCGACGAACAGTTGCGGCACCTTGTTGTCGTTCAAATAACCCTGCACCGCGGTGTTGGGCGGCGTGCCGAGAATTTGAAACATCAGCAGCACCTGGTCTTCCTCGACCATCTTGCGCACCAGCTCGACAGTCTTCGGCGGGCTGTAGGCGTCGTCGCGGCTGATGAAGTTGATCTTGCGGCCGTTGACGCCACCGTGTTCGTTGACGGTGTTGAAGAAGGCCGCTTCCGCCTTGGCGATCGTTCCGTAGGCCGACGCCGGACCGCTATAGGCATCGGTGTTGCCGATTTTGATCTCGGTGTCGCTGGCGCCCGGTCCGTATTGGCCGGCGGCCAAAGCGAGGCCGCTTGCCAGAGCGAAACTGGCCGCTGCCAGGCTCGCCAATAAGGTCTGTTTGTTGGTCATGGACGTTTCCCCTGCTGCAGTTCGGATTTTTCGCGTTTTTATGAATTGGGATCTTAGCTGCCCGACCCGGAGATCACTTCGCCAAACAACTTCCAGGTCTCGCCGTCGAACTTCATCAGCTGCATTTGCTTGATCGGCGCGAAGTCGTCCGGTCCGGTCGAGACGGTGATGCCCGGCAGCAGCATCGGCACTTTTAAATCGTGCAGGCTGGCGGCCTGTTTCATGATGTTCTCGCGGGTGAGATTGTTACCGCATGCCTTGAGAATCGGCACGAGCGTGGAAGTCACCGCATACCCGGTCACGTTATTTCCGTCGGCTAAATTCCCACCGGCGTTGTATTTTTTCATCCACGCGAGCCATTCCTTGAAGTCGGGCGCATCCTGCCACTGCGGATCGGTGGGATCTTTGAGATAGCCGGCCGAGACGATGCCGACGCCCTTCTCCGGCCCGGCAGGCTTGAAAACCGCCCCGACGGAACTCGACACGTTGGTCATGAAGTGGGTCGGTTTCCAGCCGATGTCGTAAACCTTGCGGATCGCCTGCGCGGCGAATTTCGGAATCGCTGCCGTCAAGAGAACGTCGGCGCCGCTGCCCTGCAAAGCCACGATTTGCGAATCGACCGTCGGGTCCGTGGTTTCATAGGTCTTGGTGGCGACAATCATCTTGCCGGCTTTGTCTCCGAGACCTTCTTGCAGGCCGATCAAATAGTCCTTGCCGAAATCGTCGTTCTGATAGAGCACAGCGATCTTGGCGTTCGGCAAGTTCTTGAGGATGTAGCGGGCATAGATGCGCGCTTCGATGCGATAGCTCGGCTGCCACCCTATGGTCCAAGGAAAGTGCTTGGGGTCGTTCCATTTGTCGGCGCCGGTCGCGACTAACAGCTGCGGCACCTTGTTGTCGTTCAGGTAACCCCGGATCGCGGTATTGGGCGGCGTGCCGAGCGTGTTGAACAGAAATAGCACCTGATCCTGCTCGACCAACTGACGCACTTGCTCGACGGTCTTCGGCGGACTGTAGCCATCGTCGCGACTGATGAAGTTGATCTTGCGGCCATTAATGCCACCGTGCTCATTGAGCATGTTGAAGTACGCTGTCTCCGACTTGCCGATGGCGCCGTAGGCGGAAGCCGGGCCGCTGTACGGCATCGTGTTGCCGATCTTGATCTCGGTATCGCTGGCGCCGGGGCCGTATTGGCCGGCAGAAAAAGCAAGACTGCTTGCGATAATAAGGCCGGCCGTTGCAAGGCCGATCGTGACGGTCGCTTTGAATGTCATGATTTCCTCCCTTGTATTTGCCTGGGCTCTTTCGCGATCAGGATTTATTCGCCGGATATCACCTCGCCGAACAACTTCCAGGAACTGCCGTCGAACTTCTCCAATTGCATTGCTTCATCGGAGCATAGTTCTTCGGGCCGGTCGAGAGCGTAATCCCAGTGAGCAGCATGGGTAGCTTCAAATCGAGCATGTTGGCTGCCTGCTTCATCACGTTCTCGGTGTAAGATTTTCGCCGGCTGCCTTGAGCACGGCAACCGTGGTTTGCGCCGCACCAGCAAGGACGAAACTCGACGTCGACAGGGCGCGTGCGATCGCCGGCTGCGCCTTCATGACGTTCTCCCCCTTTTTATTCTTCCGCGCTGGCATCGCTAGCTGCGCGATGCGGCGCAATTTTCTGGATCGCCCGGTTGATCAGCGGCCCCAGCGAGCCGACGACCCCGCGTGGCATCAGATACATGAACAACAACATCGCCAATCCGTAAATTGCCCACGGTGCCGCATCGGAGATGTCGTTGGCGAGGTTAGGCACGAACTGGATGAAGAAGCCGCCGACAATCGCGCCGCCGATGGTGGCGATGCCGCCGACCGCCGAGCCGACCAGAAACGAAATCGACAAAAACAGGCTGTAACCCTCAGGCGACACGTAGCCGACGACAATGGCGGACAGCGCGCCGGCAACGCCGGTGAACAGCGTTGAGGTGCCAAACGCCAGCGTCTTGTAGCGCGCCGTGTGGATGCCCATGGCGGCTGCCGCGATCGGATGGTCACGGATGGCAACAAAGGCCCGGCCGGTCCGCCCATGCAGTATGTTGGCTGCAACCCGCATCGCGATCAGCAGCACGACTAAGACGATGAAATACAGCCAGCGATCGCGATCGATGCCGAGTCCCGGCGGCGGTATCGGTTTGGGGAGGTTGATGCCCTGCTGGCCGCCGGTCCAGGTGTCGAAATATTTGAGCAATTGCGGTGTTGCCAGCGCCATCGCCAGCGTCACCAGCGCCAGATAGGGACCCTCGAAGCGCAGCGCCGGCAGCCCGAACAGCACGCCGAGCACGAAGCAGATCAAAGCCGCCGGCGGCAGCGTCGCCCAGTAGGGGACGCCGTAACGATGCATCAGGATGGCGGCGGTGTAAGCGCCCGCAGCAAAAAAGCCGCCGTGGCCGAGCGAGATCTGGCCGTTGTAGCCGGTGAGGATGTTGAGACCGAGCACGGCGATCGCGTAGATCATCACCATCGTCAGCTCGAAGACGTGATATTTGCTCAGGCCGAACGGCAGCGCGGCGGCAAGCGCGATCGCCACCAGCGCGGCGATCCAGCGCCACGCACCGACGCTTACGCCCGCATAGCGGTCGCCGACAATCGCTTCGGCAGCAACCGCGGTGACGCTTTTGTCCATGTCACACCCGCCGCACGATCGCGGTGCCGAACAGGCCGTTCGGCCGGAACACCAGCACCAGGATGATCAAGGCGAAAGCTACCGTCAGTTTGAGCTGGCTGGCGATCAGATAGGTGCCGACCAGATTCTCGGTGACGCCGACAATCAGCCCGCCGGCTACGGCGCCGACCGGACTGGTGATGCCGCCAAGGAGCGCACCGGCGAAGGCGTAGATCAGCACGCCGCCCATCATGTTCGGATCGAGGAACAGGACCGGCGCCACCATGATGCCGGCGGTCGCGCCGATCGCCGCCGCCAGCCCCCAGCCGATTGCCAGCATGCGTCCGACCGGAATGCCGCACAGCCGCGCCAATTCCGGATTTTGCGCCGCGGCGCGCATCGCCAGTCCGGTCGAGGTGAAGCGGAAGAACACGAACAGCAGAACGAGCATGAACAGCGTTACGGCAATCACACCAAGGTCTCGCGTGGTCATGAGGGCGCCGAACACCGGCCGGTCCGGGAACGGACTGGGGAAATCCTGCACGGTGTAGCTGTAGATCCAGCCGGCGACGGAATTGAAAATCAGCAACAGCCCGATAGTCACTACCACCGCCGCCAGCACGGGAGCGTTTTCGACCGGCCGGATGAGAACCCGCTCGATCACCATGCCACCGATGAACGAAACGACGAGCGTAATGATGAAGGCAAGCCAGAAGGGGAGGCCGGCATTGACCAGCGTCCAGGCGATGTAAGTCGAGAACATCGCCATTTCGCCCTGAGCGAAGTTCACCAGATCGGTTGCCCGGTAGATCATTACCAGCGCCAACGCCACGCTGGCGTAGATCGCGCCGGCGGCGAGGCCCGAGAAGATCTGCTGCAAAAGCTGATGCATCCGCGGGCCCGTCAGTATCCGA
The DNA here is from genome assembly GCA_963826945.1 of uncultured Alphaproteobacteria bacterium. Taxonomy (GTDB): domain Bacteria; phylum Pseudomonadota; class Alphaproteobacteria; order Rhizobiales; family Xanthobacteraceae; genus BOG-931. Next base: position 38,677 of record CAWGYY010000012.1, read on the forward strand.
GATAGGAGCGGCGGATTTGCGGATCGTCGGCGAGCGATTTCGCGGTGCCGGAGGCAACGACGTAGCCGGTCTCGATCAGATAGGCGTGGTCCGCAAGCTCGAGGGCAAGGCTTGCATTCTGCTCGACCAGCAACACGCTGACGCGTTCCTCGCGCCTGATCCGTTCGACAATCGCGAAAATATCTTCGACAATTCGCGGGGCAAGTCCGAACGAAGGTTCGTCAAGCACCAAGAGCCGTGGCGCCATCATCAAAGCGCGGGCGATGGCGAGCATCTGCTGCTCGCCGCCGGAAAGCGCGCCCGCCTGTTGCCTCCGGCGCTGCGCAAGGATCGGGAAATATCCGTACATACGCTGGATGTTCTCCTGCTGCTGCCGGCTGCGGGTGTAGCCACCCAGCCGCAGGTTTTCCTCGACAGTGAGGCCGATGAAAGTGCCGCGACCTTCAGGCACCTGGGCGACGCCAAGACTGGCAATCGCCTCGGTGGAGCGGCGGTCGACACGCTTTCCGGCGAAGATGATTTCGCCCTCGCTGCGCACCATGCCGCAAATGGCACGAAGCGTGGTGGTTTTGCCGGCGCCGTTGGCGCCGAGGAGCACGGTCATGCCGCCTTCCTGGACCGCGAGATCGATGCCGTGCACGACTTCGGACTGGCCGTAAAAAGCCTTGACCGTGCGCAGTTCCAGGATCGGCGCCATCAGTGTCGGGTTCCCAGATAGGCTTCGGTGACGGCCGGATTGCAGCGCACGTCTTCCGGCGGGCCATCGGCGATCACCCGGCCGAAGTTGAGCACCACCACCTGATCCGAAAGGCTCATCACCAAGCCCATATGATGCTCGACCAGGAGCACGGTGATGCCGAGCTTGTCGCGTATGGAGCGGATCAGCGTGCCCAGCTCCGCCACTTCTTCGTGATTAAGTCCGCCGGCAGGCTCATCGAGCAGCAGCAGCACCGGACGGGCGGCAAGCGCGCGGGCGAGCTCCACACGCTTGCGTGCGCCCAGCGAAAGATACGCCGCCGGCCGGCGCGCCAGTTTCTCGAGGCCGACGAACGACAGCATTTCGTGCGCGGTTTCGTCGAACTTGTGTTCCTCGCTGCGTGTGGATGGCAGCGTCAGCGCGTCAGTCAGCGGACCGTTGCGGCCGCGCGCGTGCGAACCGACCTTCACGTTGTCGAGCACGGACATTGAGGCAAATAGCGTCGGCGCCTGAAACGTGCGTCCGACGCCGAGGGCGGCAATGTCGGACGGCGCGCAGCGGCGTAACGACTGGCCATTCAATCTGATATCGCCGCGGCCCTGCCGATAAAGCCGGCTTAAGCAATTAAAGAGTGTGGTCTTGCCGGCGCCGTTTGGGCCGATCAGGCCGACGATGCGGCCTTTATCGACCGAGAAGGTGACGGCTTCGAGCGCAACGATGCCGCCGAAGCGCATGGTTACGTCTGCGATCTCCAGCAAATGCGGAGATGCGCCATTTCGCGGGGTAGCCGGCAGCGGCGGCGAGTTTTCGGTCATGCAGATCGAGCCGCCATCGGGACCTAATCCTCCTGTGCCCCGCCTTCGCTGATTTTCTGACGCGTGTTTTTAATGCCGCATCCCGACCGGCCCGCCTCTGGCGAAGCGGAAGCCCGTCGGGTGTGACGAGGGTCGATGAAAACGTGACACGCCCACTATTCGCGCGTCAACGACGCGGGCGAGTATATTTTGGGCAGGGGTATTTTGCCGCGCCGCAGCGAGGCACGCGCTGCTCAGTGCGACATCAGCACTGGAGCGGTCATCGACTGGAAAATGCTCCGCGTCACGCCGCCGAGCACAAATTCGCGCAACCGCGAGTGGCCGTAGCCCCCCATGACGATGAAATCGGCGCTGGCGTCGGCGGCGTGCGAGAGGATCACGTCCGCAACGTCGATGTCGCCGAGGACCGTGCGCTTGACCTCGACCTTGAGCCCGTGCCGCGCGAGGTGCTGCGCCATATCAGCGCCTTCGATTTCATCCTGCTTACCGCGCTCGTTGCTAACGATGACGATTTCGACTTGGCCGGCTTTCTTGAGTAACGGCATGGCATCGGCAATGGCACGGGTGGCCGCGCGGCTGCCGTCCCAGCACACCATAACGCGGTCGAGCTTGAGTGGATCTTTCTGAATATACGGTACGATGATCACCGGCCGGCCGGACTGAAACAAAGTGGCTTCAGCGATCACCTCTTCAACAGCGCTCCGCTCGGGCTCGGCTTGGCCGACAATCGCCAAATCGAAGCGCCGCGCCAGATGGCTGAACTGGTCGCCCACGCCAGCGAGGCTGGCACTGAGCGTGAGCGGCTCGGCGGTGATCCCGGCGCGCTTGCTCGCGGCGGTAAAGCGGTCGAGTGCGGCCTTGCTCGCGGCGGTGTTCTCCCGCTCCTGCATCTCGATCACGTCGGCGGGGATGTAGCCAGCGCCCGACACTGGAACGATCGGATCGTAGACAAAAGCAATGGCGGAGAGGTGGGCCTCGAATGCCGCGGCGACCGAGATAGCATAATCGCCAACCGGGCTTGGCCGGTCGCCGACACTCAGATTGACGATGATGTCTTTGATCATTGGGGGCATCTCCTCAGGCGCGCGGCGTGTAGCGGATCACATTCAATATAAATGACATAAATGACACAACAGATTTGCGCGAGATCAAGAGCCCGCGCGTTCGGTTACTTTTTTATGTTCCCCTGGGCATCGAACTGTTTGAGGTAGGCCCACAGGTCGTTGACCTCCTGCTCGTTCTTGATGCCGGCAAAAATCATCTTGGTGCCGGGTATCTTTGCTCTGGGATCCTTGATGTATTCCTTGAAGGTCGCTTCGCCCCAGACGATGCCGGAATTCTTGTTGGCGCTGCTGTAGTTGAAGTTTGGTGCCTCGCCGGAGTGCCGGCCGTCGAGGCCGTTGAGCTCGGGCCCGACTTTATTAGTGGCGCCAGGGCCGATGGCGTGGCAGGGCAGACATCTCTTGAAGATGTTGGCGCCCTTTTCGACGTCCTGGGCAAATCCCGTGCCGATCGACGCGGCGGTGACTAGGGCGGCGATCACGAGCGTCCTCAGCATCATGGTGTCTTTCCTTCTGATGGGGGTGCAGCCTTCAAGAATAGGGGCGGGCAATTCAATCGAGCGGCCGGTAAGGGGGGTCTGGCGACCGGTCAGTCCAGTATGTTCCCTGCCGGGTTTGGCGCGTCAATAGGACTTAGCCGCGCATAGCGGCGGTACATTCGCAGCTCCTAGACAGAGCCGCACCGGTCAACAACGGGACGGTGCGGCCGAAGCGACAGGGTAGGGCTGGGATTTACCACTCGCGCCGCGATGCCCACGGCATCTTGTTCAGCGCTTTGAGCGTTTCGGCGTTCGGGCAGTAATCCTCCCACACAGGATTTTCGGCATCGCGTGCGAGGTCGCGCGCGCATCGTCTATGGCTTTCGCACATCGCACAGACCCGTTGCAGATCCTGGAGTGTGCGCCGTTCGGTCCCGCCGACCTCCTTTGGATCAAGGTCGAGAGCTTCCATGCGGCGCAACAATAAGTCGGCGCCCTCGGGACCCAACTGCGAGAGTTTGCGGAATTCGGCGGCGGAAACGCCTGCATCCTGCGCCATGCGCGCAATCTCCTCGTCGGCACAGCATCTCAAGTCCGATGAAAAGCTCCCTGCGGTTAGATTTCGCCACCACTGTGAAATGGCCTCGATCGGCGACCAGGTATTTCGCGCGTTCGGTGGGACTAACATGCGGCCCTCCTCTTCATTGCAGGAATTCTCTTTTGTGAGGCTAGGACGGCCGATTGGCGGGGCTTTGACCTAGATCAACGGCAAGCGGGCGCCATGCATTTCCGTATTGTCGGCTAGGCTTTTTTGCCCTTGATCCAGGTCAATGCCGTGCGCCGCGGATGGTTGAAGTTTGCCAAACTAAAGGCGGAGGCTGACCATGTGCGTTCGAGCAGACTACGCGCCCGTTACAGCCGATTCGAATCGCGATGAAACTGCAGAGCTGCCACGCCAGTTTTACGACTCGAGCCTGTTGTTTTCCTGCATGGACGCGCTCCAGGTCGACCGGCACGATCTCGCGGCAGAGGATCCGCTGCTGTTCCGCGAGCTGCAGGGCAGGTGCTCGCTATGCCGTCACAAACGGGAGTGCGTGCAGGATCTTGCGCATCCATTCGACCATGACCGATGGGAACGGTGGCAAGGGTACTGCCCGAATTCGGCAACGCTCACGGTGATCGGCGCGATACAAAACTGCGGGTATGCCGCGCAGCATCTTAAGATGCCGGAGTCTTCGCCGGAAATCGGTTGAGGCTCGGCGCTAGTCTCGCGGCAGCCGCTTGTTCGGATTTACTTGACGAAGCTGAGGTACGACGCCAGCGCCTCGATCTGGTCGCGGGACAGCTTGCTCGCAATACGTGGCATCGGCGGCCGGGCGGTCGCATGGTAGCCCTCGCCCCATTGTTGCAGCCGACGTTTCAGGTAGGTGTAGGCCAGACCTCCCAAACGAGGAATTTCGGCAACGCCCTCGGCATTCGGTCCATGACAGGCCACGCAGGCCGCAATGTTCGCGTCCGGAAGACCCTGTTGATAGATGGTTCTTCCGAACGCGGTGAGTTCATGGTCGCCGTCATTGGCGGCGTCGGCGCGGAGCGAAGAAAAATAAATTGCCAGATCGCGCACCGCCTGAGGACTGAGACTTGCCGCCGCGCCCCACATATACTGTTTCGAAAACGGATTATTCCGCGCATGGGTGCGGAAGTTTGCCAGCTGGTTCTCCATGTAAAGGGCACGCTGCCCGGCCAATCGCGGCGCCGGCGTGTAACCTTGCGCCGAGGAGCCGTGGCACCAGGTGCAATTGCGGATCGCGAGGCTCTCGGCGCGCGCCCATAATACGGAAGCGGCAATGCAGACGATTGCCAGGGCCGCCGTTTTTAGCGGGATGTGTCTCATCGTCCGAATTCCACGCTTCCTGCTTTCATGGGCGCGCGATCAAACACAGAGCGTCACTTCAGGTAACTGAGATAAGCGGCGACGGCTTCGACTTCCGACCTGGTCAGGCTGTGCGCGACCGGCGCCATGATGAATGAGGTGTCCGGATGCGCCGGGAGCTGTCCGCGTTCCTTGCCCCAGTTGGTCAATTCCTTGACCAGATAGGGGTAGAGCTGCCCGGCCAAGCGCGGAATTTGATCACGGCCGGTCGCATCCGGACCGTGGCAAGCGGCGCAAGCGGCGACATTGGCGTCGGGGACGCCGCCTTCGAAGATTTTTCGTCCCTCGGCTACGAGTTGCTTTGGCGCGCCGCCGAGGGGCGGGGGGTTTAACGACCGAAAATGGGTCGCGAGCGCATTGATCATCGCCGGGCTCAGCACGTGCGCAACGTTGGCCATGATGCTGTTGGGCCGCCGGCGTTCGACGAATGCCCGCAACTGGTTCTCGATGTAGTCGGTTTGCTGTCCGGCCAGCCGCGGGATCGGATAAAATCCGCGATAGCCCTGTCCCGAAGGGCCGTGGCAGTCTTGGCAATACTGCAGTTTTGCCTCGAACCCGCCCCTGGCAGCAGCGGGCCTGTCGATGCTGTCGGCGCGTCCGGGCGCCGAGAAAGCCAGCGCCAGGATCGCAGCCTGCAGCGGCAATTGCAGGCCGACGCGGCTGAACATCCGGCGTGCACGGCCTCGACCGCAAGACGCGGCCGGCACGAACACCCGGATGTGATTTCATCAGCTTCATGATCCTGACCAAAAAGTCACTCCAGATAGCTGACGTAAGCCGCGACGGCTTCGATCTGCTGTTTGTTCAAGCCGTGCGCGATCGGCTCCATGATCGCCGACGCATCCGGATTGGACGGATTCTGACCGCGCTCTTTGCTCCAGTTGGTCAATTTGTTGAAGATGTAGTCGTTGAGCTGGCCGGCCAGGCGCGGAAATTGTCCGTCGCCCTTGGCCTCCGGACCGTGACAGGAAGCGCAGGCAGGAATGTCGGCCGAGGGAATGCCGTCCTGATAGATTTTTTTGCCGGCCTCTATCAGGTCCTTCGGTGCCCCGCCGAGCGGCTTGGGATCGAAAGCGTGAAAATTCGCAGCGAGAGCCGCCAGCATCGCCGGGCTGAGGACGTGCGCGACGTTGAACATGATGACGTTGGTTCGCCGGCGATCGATGAAAGCCTGCAACTGGTTCTCGAAGTACTCGGGCTGCTGTCCGGCGAGCCGCGGGATCGGGTAGTATCCGCGAAAGCCCTGGCCGGACGGTCCGTGGCAGACCTGGCAGTACGCCATCTTGGCCTGCAGCTCTTGCTTTGGAACTTCTGCTTTGGTGTCTTCTGCAAGAGCGGCTGTGGCGAAAACCGTTGCGGCGATGGCCGACTGCAACGCCAATCGTATGCCGACATTCTTCATTGTGCGCCGTCCGCGCCGTTCGGCTTGGGGGCTCGCGAGAGCAGGCCAAAAACCTATGGTCATGCTCGCCTCACCATCGCAACGGGGCGCCCGGCCCGGTGACAACATGAAAATTCAGACCCAGTTTGATGGTCTGAATGTTCTGGGTGATGTCCTCGGGACCGATGTTGCCGGTGTTCGCGTCAATCAAGGTGACACTGCGGCGGCCGAAGCCGTAGTAATCGTATTCGAGCCTGAGCGACCATACACTCCAGAACGCCCACTCGACGCCGACACCCGCGGTCCAGCCGATACGATTTTCCGTTCCTTCGAGATCGTAAGGCACGCCGCCAAATGTTCCGGCCGTGGTGTAGCGGTCGCTAGCCCACGCGGCGCCGCCTTTTGCGTACACGAGCCAGCGATCCCACGCGTAGCCGACGCGTCCGGTTACACTCGTCAGTAAGTCCGTCGTCTCCTTGAAGTTCGCACTGTCGCCGGCGATGCCGAGCGGCTGCGCAACGCCGATATTGCCGCCGATATTTCCGCCGGCAGCCGCACCCTCAATGCCGGCAACCCAATTCGGCGCGAATTGGTAGTCGCATCCGAATTGTCCGCCGAGCATGTAACCGCTGATGTTGAGGTTGGCGGAAGAGAATCCGGTAATAGGAGAAAGCACGCCGGCGCTATCGGTGAGATTCTTTTGGCCCCAGCCGCCGCCGGCTTGACCGCCGCCGTAGCAACTCGACCATGAGAAGGGTGGCGGCAATTCGGGCGGCGGCACCGCAAGATCGGCAGCAAACGCCGAGACGCTCAGCAGCGAAAGCGCGGCGCCTACCAGCAGTGTTGCTTTCATTGAACGTCCCCAACACATCGCGGAGTCCGGCTACATCGCCACCCACGCATAGAGGAACAGCGTGTTGTTGGCGCTGGCGCCGGCAGTCGTTCCGTTGAATTCGTTGTACCAGGTGTATTGCAGGCCAAGACGCAGGTTGAACCACGGCCATCCCACCGCCTGGCTGCTTATGAACGGGATGTAGGCAATCTCGGCGATCCAGCCGTTGCTGTTCGGACTGCCGCCATACAGAATCGCGTCAGGGCTGCCCCAGCTGGTGAAGTATTGGCCGGTGAGCACGATCCGATTGTCGTTACCATAGGCGAGCGAGGCATAAGCCCGCGCTTCGTTTAGGTTGTTGACCTGATTGCCGGCGAGCCCGTTGGCAAAGCTCGCATTCAGATTTTGATATTCATGAATGAAGGTGCCGCGCACCGTCACCCAATAATTGTCGCCCTGAAACTGATACTGTGTATCAAACCCGACGTCGGTGTAGTTGTCGGTCTGCGAGAATGTCGAGGTCGTGGTGGTTCCCGCCATCGTCCAGGGATGGACGCCGGCATACATGCCGAAGGTGCCGAACTCGAGCCAATGATTGCCCCAGTGCGGCTCATAGGCGATGCGCCAATAGGGCGCCGCGTCGAACAGCCCAGGCGCGCCGAACGGATCGGTCCCGAGGTCGTTCTGAACGCCGGGACTGAGCGTGGTGTAGACCGATGCCTCAAGGTAGAGCGCGTCATTGATGAACGTGTAGGCGCCGATACTCGCGACATGCGCCGCAAAAGCGCCGTCAAGGATCGTGGTCGGTCCGAATCCGCTGCCTAACGTCGAGACTGCGTAGGGAAACGCCCAGGCCGGAGTCGTATTCCAGGGATCCTGGACGGTTGGATTGTTGTTCGCCGTGAGTCCGTAGATGACGTTGATGCCGCTGATCCGCGTCGAATCGGCAAAACGGATGTCGGTATTGTCCCAGGTCCAGGTGTGTCCAAACGGATCGGTGCCGAAGCCTCCCGGCGGTGGGGCGTTGTAAGTCACTTGCTGGAACGCGCCGATATGGTCGGTGATCGCGCCGCCCCAGAAAAAGCTCACCGGGGAAACCACGATATTGTTGTTGCCGTTGTATGGCGCGGTCGGCGGCGGCATCGCTGCTTGCGTGTTGGTAAAGCCAGCGATCGCCATCATCGAGATCGGCGGCACCCACGTTTTCTGATTATTGGCGGTATCGTCGGTCGGAAACAGGGTCGTGCGATATTGGCCACCACCGAGCGTATAAGCTCCGATCTTGAAGCGACGGCCGTAAGGGGTGAGCCCGGCGAAATCGGTGTGGCAGGTGCCGCAAGGCTGCCCGGTCTGCCGGGCGTAGCTGGGCAGCGCCTCGGCCGGTGGCGCGTATCCGATGGTGAAGACAGCCGCAAGCAGCACCGCCGCAGCCGCGGACACAAGCCCGCAATGCCACAGGGCAAAAGCAAAGCGACCTGAATTCCCCCTCATCCAATTCATCCCAACCCACTCCGCGCGCTCGTACACGGAGGCAGCTTCAGTCGTCGAGGGTCTCAATTTCAGGCTAGGAAAAAATCGGTGTGCCGACAATCTCAAATTGAACATCCACCGACCTTTGCCGGGCATTGGTGCTTTTCAGGCAACATAACGTACTGGCATCGGCACCAATCCGAGCCGCTTGCCGGCACAGGCCGTCGTTTTCCCGCTATAATGAGGGAAAGATGGTAGCGAAGTCGGCGGAGAAATCCCCATGCCTGTAACGATGCCCGAATCAGATGGCGCCGTGCTTGCCCGCCGCGCGGAGATTGTCGCTGCGCTCAAGCGAATCGTGCCGGGTGAGGGCGTCATCGATTCGGAGCAGGCGATGCGGCCGTACGAAAGCGACGGCCTCACTGCTTACCGGGCGCTCCCCATGGTGGTCGTCCTCCCGGAGACGACGGAGCAGGTGTCCGCCGTACTCGCCTATTGTCACCGCGAAGGCATCAAGGTCGTGCCTCGTGGGGCGGGGACTTCGCTCTCGGGCGGGGCGCTGCCGCTCGGCGACGGCGTTCTTCTCGGTATGGCCAAATTCAATCGCATCCGCGCCATCGATTTCGATAACCGGGTCGCCGTGGTCGAGCCGGGCGTGACCAACCTTGCGGTCTCGCAAGCGGTGGAAAGCGCCGGCTTCTACTACGCGCCCGATCCGTCGTCGCAGATCGCCTGCACCATCGGCGGCAACGTGGCGGAAAATTCCGGCGGCGTGCATTGCCTGAAATACGGGGTCACCACCAACAATGTGCTCGGCTGTGAGCTGGTGCTGATCAGCGGCGAGGTGGTGCGGCTCGGCGGCAGTCACCTCGATGCCGCCGGCTACGATCTCCTCGGAATAGTCACCGGGTCGGAGGGGTTGCTCGGCGTCGTCACCGAAGTCACGGTGCGTCTCCTCAAGAAGCCGGAAACGGCACGCGCCGCGCTGATCGGTTTTGCCGCGTCCGAGGACGGCGGCGAATGTGTCGCGCGCATCATCGGCGCCGGCATCATCCCGGGCGGCATGGAAATCATGGACGGGCCCGCGATCCGCGCCGCCGAAGACTTCGTCCACGCCGGCTATCCGCTCGATGTCGAGGCGCTCCTGATTGTTGAACTCGACGGCCCGCGCGCCGAGGTCGATCATCTCCTCGACCGTGTCCAGCAGATTGCCCGGGAATGCCGCGCCGTGACCTGCCGCATATCCAATTCCGAGGAAGAACGGCTCCTGTTCTGGGCCGGACGCAAAGCGGCGTTTCCCGCAGTCGGCCGCATCTCCCCGGATTACTACTGCATGGACGGCACCATTCCGCGGGCGCAACTGCCGCTGGTGCTGCACCGCATGAGGGAATTGTCGGCGAAATATGATTTGCGCGTTGCCAATGTGTTTCACGCAGGCGACGGCAATTTGCATCCACTGATCCTCTACGACGCCAACAAGCCAGGCGAGCTGGAGCGGGCCGAAGAATTTGGCGCCGATATTTTGCGGCTGTGCGTCGAGGTCGGCGGTGTGCTCACCGGCGAGCATGGCGTCGGCGTCGAGAAGCGCGACCTGATGCCGGTGATGTTTTCCGAGACCGATCTCGATCATCAGCAGCGGGTCAAATGCGCGTTCGATGACAAAAGCCTGCTCAATCCGGGAAAGGTATTTCCGACGCTGCACCGCTGCGCCGAACTTGGCCGCATGCATGTGCACGCCGGCCGCGTCGCGTTCCCCGATTTGCCGCGGTTCTAGAATCCCCGCCCGTCGGTTCGAACTCAATAGAGTACCGAAGGCAGATAAGCACCCGACGGTTCGTTGTAGAGGCCGATCGTCATCAGGGTCATCTGCTGAACCAGCTGGAAATTGTTGTTCAGGCACCAGGTGAACAGCGCATGATTGCGCGTTGGCACTAATATTCCGGGTCCGGTGATAGTCTCTGTCGCACCGATCAGAGCCATCATGTCTTCATTGGTCTCGGCGACGGCGTGGGCGAAAAATCCGATTGCGGTCGCGTACCCGGTCACGCGGCCGAGATGTTCGACCACGGTTGCGGTCTTCTCCCGAACGGCATCCTCGATCTCGCCGCCGCGATCATGGCCGTGAATCGCACGGCACAATTCGTTGCAGGCCTCGACGTCATCTTCGTCCGCGCTGCGTACGTCATAGCTGGTTAGCTTGATCTTTGGCGGCGAACCGGTCACGAGCGACAGTGGTTCGCGGGTACGAAATCCGAGCTTGGTGTAGAGGCAAAGAGTTTGATTGTTGTAACCAGCCTGGACCAGCCGGATACCGGCAAATCCTCGGTCGCGGCTGCGGTCAAGCACCTCCGCCATCAAACGGCGACCAACGCCTTTTTGCTGGACTTTCGGATCGACCGAGATAGGCCCAACCCCGGCTATCTCAGAGCGCTCGTCGAGAAAATTGCTGCCGGCGATCCGGCCATCAAGCTCAGCTACGGTCGCATAAAAGCTGGGGTGCGCAAGGAGGAAAGACATCAGCCCCGAGGCGATTTCCGGCGATGGAAAATCCTGCGGAAAACAGTGCCGGTCGGCAAGGTTTTTGAAGGCTTCAAAGCAGATTCGACCGCACTCAATCGCATCGGCCGCCGATCCGCGGCGCAGTTCAACACCCATCCGCCCCTCCTAAGATATCGACGACGCAAAATTCTCGTGTTCCAACCCGGAAATCTTAGCGAACCAGGACTCTGAGGAAAATGGGCCGGGATCGGAGGGCCTATCGCCATCGCGTGGGGAGAGATGATACGGCAAGTATTTCATGACCGAAAATCTCAAACCGCGTGATGCGGCGGAGGTCGAGCAGGCGGTGCAATGGGCGCTCGCCGGCGGCAAGGCGCTCGAAATCGTCGGCCGCGGCTCCAAGCGCGCGATCGGGCGCGCCGCGCAATGGGATGCGACGCTCGATCTCTCCGGTCTTTCCGGCGTGACACTCTACGAACCGGCGGAGTTGGTGCTTTCCGCGAAGGCCGGCACGCCGCTTGCTGAGATTGAGGCGCTGGTCGATGCGAGCAAGCAGGAGCTTGCCTTCGAGCCCATGGACTACGGACCGTTGCTCGGCACAGCGGCCGGTAGCGGCACGATCGGCGGCGCGCTCTCGGCGAATTTGTCCGGCCCGCGGCGCATCAAGGCCGGCGCCGCCCGCGACCATTTCCTCGGCTTCAGCGCCGTGTCAGGACGTGGCGAGACGTTCAAATCCGGCGGTCGGGTGGTGAAGAACGTCACCGGCTACGACCTCTGCAAACTCCTCGCCGGTTCCTGGGGCACGCTCGCGGCCATGACCGATGTAACGATCAAGACGCTGCCGCGCGCAGAGACCGAGGAGACGCTCTTGGTGCTCGGCCTCGACGATGCCGCGGCTGGCAAAGCCATGTTGGCAGCCGTGGGCTCGTCCGCCGATGTTTCGGCAGCCGCGCACTTGCCGGTGTCGGTCGCAGGCCGCATTTCGGAAATCGCGGCAGGCGGCCGCGCCGTGACCGCGTTCCGGCTGGAAGGCGTTGCACCGTCGGTGGCACACCGCAAAGCCCTGCTGGAAAAGCTGATGGCTCCGTTCGGCAGCCTGAGCACGCTCGGCAATACCACCTCACGCGCGTTCTGGCGCGCGATCCGCGATGTCGAACCATTTGCCAAGGCCGGGCCCGCCGGTGGGCGTATCGTCTGGCGCATCTCGACTGCGCCGTCACGCGGCGCCGAGGTCGGACGCGTTCTCACGGATCAGCTGTCGGCGGACGTCCTCTATGATTGGGGCGGCGGACTGATCTGGGCGGCGTTGCCGCCGCTGGACGATGCCGCCGCGGGTCGGGTGCGCGGGATCGTCGCGGCGGCCGGCGGACACGCGACGCTCATTCGCGCGCCGGCCGCGGTGCGCGCCGCGGTCGATGTGTTCACCCCGGAGACGGCGGCACTCTCGGCATTGACCAAGCGGCTCCACGACAGCTTCGATCCGCGTGGCGTGCTCAATTCCGGGCGCATGTGGGCGGGCGTGTAATCATGCAGACCTCGTTCACGCTCGCGCAGCTTGCCGATCCGGACGTGGCGGAATCGGAGAAAATCCTGCGCGCCTGCGTCCATTGCGGCTTTTGCACCGCCACCTGCCCGACCTACGTGCTTGACGGCAACGAGCTCGATTCGCCGCGCGGGCGCATCTACCTGATCAAGGACATGCTGGAGAATGACCGGCCGGCGACGGCCGAGGTCACGCTGCATATCGATCGCTGCCTGTCCTGCCTTGCCTGCATGACGACGTGTCCGTCGGGGGTCCACTACATGCACCTGGTGGATCATGCCCGCGCTCACATCGAGCGCACCTACCAGCCGGCCGCTCGGCGATCGGCTGCTGCGGATGATGCTGGCGCGGCTGATGCCGTATCCGCGACGCTTCCGGTTGGCGCTCGGCGCTGCCTTGCTCGGCAAGCCATTCGCCGGACTTGCCGAAGCGATCGGACTTAAGCGTCTTGCTGCGATGCTTCGGCTGGCGCCCTGGCGTCCGCCGCATGAGCCGTTAGCGCCGCGCACCTATCCCGCGGTGGGGCCGGAGAGGAGGGGTCGTGTGGCGCTGCTCGCCGGCTGCGTCAATGACCTGTTGGCGCCGCAAATCAACGCCGCCGCGATTCGCGTGCTGACGCGGCTGGGCATCGAAGTGGTGGTGGCGGAGGGTGCCGGTTGCTGCGGCTCACTGGTCCATCATATGGGCCGCGAGGATGAGGCCTTGGCGCAGGCGCGGGCCAATATCGACGCCTGGATAGCGGCGGGTAGCATCGATGCAATCGTGATCACGACGTCCGGCTGCGGCACGACGGTCAAGGACTACGGCTTCATGCTGCGCACCGATCCGGCCTACGCCGAACGGGCCCGGAAAGTGGCCGCCCTCGCCAAGGACATCAGCGAATATCTCGCTACGCAACCGCTCCCGGCAGAGCAAAGCGCTCCCGGCCTCGTCGTGGCCTATCACTCGGCTTGTTCGCTGCAGCATGGCCAGCGCATCACGCGCCAGCCGAAGGACCTGTTGCTCAAGCTTGGCTTTGCGGTGAAGGACGTGCCGGACGGCCACCTGTGTTGTGGATCGGCGGGAACGTACAATATTTTGCAGCCGGATATCGCAAGAAGGTTGCGCGAGCGCAAAGTCGGGACTATCGAGAGATTGCGACCTGATGTTATCGCAGCAGGGAATATCGGCTGCATGACGCAGATCGCTGCGGGCACCGAGCTTCCGGCTGTCCACACAATCGAGTTGATTGATTGGGCTACCGGCGGGCCTTGTCCGCCTGCGCTTTTGGAGCATCGGCAGCGTTAGTCGATGCATCCGTCTGCGGCCGCGGGCTGACGGGGGCTCGGTCGTTGTTGTGGCGTGAACCCGGTCTCCCACGGGGGCCGATGGGATAATTGTTCCTAGCTTAGATCGGGAGGACGATCATGGCGAAGAAGTCGAAGGCGAAGAAGAAATCCGGGAAGAAAAAGGCCGCTCCGGCGCGCAAAAAAAAGAAGACAGTAAAGAAGGCAATGAAATCGGCTGCGAAGAAGGCACCGAAGAAAGTGGCGAAGAAGGCCGCTCCCAAGCGAAAAGCGCCGGCGAAGAAGCCGGCTCCGGCGCCAATGCCGGCGGCGGAGCCAGCTCCGGCCCCATCTTGGCCGCCTCCGCTCGGGGGCTCTGGTTTCGGCGACAACACCTAGGACTATCTCGGCCTCAATAGGAGCATGGAACGCGGGCCGCGCTGATGGCGCGGGCCGCGTTTCCATATCTGCCGTCGCACCCGCTTTGGGCCGCGCGCTGATAGCGTCCGACCCGCATTGCGTCGCGGGGGCCGGGCCCATAGCATTGGCGGGACCGATGTCCGGCGAGCAATCGCCGGCGCTCGAGCCGAATGTCAGCGGCGCGGTCAAGTGGGAGGTGCGCGATGGCGACTTACAACATCCTGATCATGGGCGCCTCCTATGGCTCGCTATTGGCGTCGAAGCTTTTGTTCGGCGGCCACACCGTCAAGCTCGTGTGCCTTCCCGCGGAGGCCGATCTCATCAATGCCGAAGGGTTTCGGGTGCGGCTGCCGATACGCGGGCGGAAGACGCCGGTTGAACTCGACTCGCGAAAGCTCCCCGGCAAGGTGAGCGCCGGCGGCACGTCCGGTGTTAATCCGAAGGACTACGATCTGGTTGGGCTCGCGATGCAGGAGCCGCAATATCGTTCGCCCGGAGTGCGCGAGCTTCTTGACGCTGTGGCGCGGGCGAGGGTGCCGTGCATGTCGATCATGAACATGCCGCCGCTCGCCTATCTGCGCCGCATCCCGGGCCTCGATACCGCTTCGCTCAAGGCCGCCTATACCGATCCCAGCGTCTGGGACAATTTCGACCCGGCGTGCATCACGCTGTGCAGCCCGGACCCGCAGGCGATCAGGCCGCCCGAAGAAAAGGTCAACGTCCTGCAGGTGACGCTGCCGACCAATTTCAAGGTCGCGCGCTTTCCCTCGGAGCGGCACACTGCGATCCTTCGCCAGTTGCAGGACGAGATCGAGGCGATCCGGTTCGACACGCCGGAAGGCAAGACCGAACTCCCGGTCAAGCTGCGGGTCTATGATTCGATTTTCGTGCCGCTGGCCAAATGGGCGATGTTGCTCGCCGGCAATTATCGCTGCGTGACCAAGGACGGCATGCGCACCGCGCAAGAGGCGGTGCACAGCGACATCGAGACCTCGCGCTCGGTCTACAATTTTGTCGCCGATCTCTGCGTCAAGCTCGGCGCCGATCCGGCCGACATGGTGCCGTTCGAGAAATACGCCGCCGCAGCGCAATCACTCACCCGACCGGCATCCGCAGCGCGTGCGCTGCAAAACGGCGCGCCGAACATCGAGCGCGCCGACAAGCTGGTGCAGCTGATCGCGGCGCAGAAAGGCCTGCATCATCAGGCGATCGATGCGCAGGTCGCGCTGGTGGACGCGCGACTTGAGGCCAATCGCAAGAAGGCCGCCGCGTAGCGGGGGAAGGCCCGGCTACTTAACCTCGACGTCCTCCCAGAAGCCGAAACGGCCGCCGACCTGCGCCATCTGCGGCTGCGGTTTTTCGTACGACCAGGCCGCGCGGCTATGCCGCTTGCCGTCAATCACAACGTCGTAGAATTGGACGCCGTGAGGACAGGCCAGGTCGTCCTTGGTCTTTTCCACCTTCTCCAGCCAGTCCATGCGCACCGTGGTGCGCGGGAAATACTCGTAGCCGTGGGCCGAAACGATGTCGTCACTTTCGGCCACAACGTGGCCATCGACGCTTGCTTTCATGATTGCCGTCTCCGTTTCGTTAGGTCTTCTGTTTATTATCTATTCATTCCGCCGCCGAGACCAATGGCACCTCGCGCAATTGCGAGAAGCCGTCATCTGGCACTACCTCGACACGGCGGCGGTGAAAAACGTTGAGCGTTGAGCGGTGACCGATCGAAACCACGGTCGTGCCTTTGAGCCGCTCTTGCAGCAACCGGTACAACACCGCCTCGGCGGCTTCGTCGAGCGCCGCCGTCGCCTCGTCGAGGAAGAGATAATCGGGTGCCGCCAACAGCGCCCGCGCGATCGCAAGCCGCTGCTGCTCGCCTTGCGACAGGATGCGGTTCCAGTGGGCTTCTTCGCCGAGCCGCGCGACCAGTTCCGGAAGCCCGACGGCGGCCAGGGCTTCGGCAATCTGTGCGTCGCTGAACGTGCCGGCCGCCGCCGGATAGGACACGGCCGCCGAAAGCGTTGTCACTGGAAAATACGGCCGCTGCGGCAGCAGCATAATGTTGGCTCCGTCCGGCACGGTTACGCGGCCCGATCCAAATGGCCAGATCCCGGCGATGGCGCGAAACAGTGTCGATTTCCCTGCGCCGGATGGCCCGGTCGACGAGGACGCGCTCGCCGGGCGGAAAGGCGACATGATCGGCCGCGATGATCGGCTCGCCGTCGGGCAGGCGCACATTGAGACGGTCGGCGGTGAACACGGGGCTGCCGCCGCGCGGCACGACTTCGATCGCAGGCGGCGTCACCGCGGCGGCGCGGCCCGCCGCAATCGCATCCTCAAACCCGGTCAGGCGTGCGATCACCGCACGGTATTCTGCAAGTTCGATGTAGATGTTGATGAAGTAGGACAGGGCATTCTGGACACTGTTGAAGGCCGATGCCGTCTGCATCAGGCCGCCAAGCTGCATCGCGCCTGAGAAGTAGGCCGGGCTTACGACCAAATAGGGAAAGATCAGCGCCACCTGCGTATAGCCCTGCGTGAAGAAGGTGAGCTGCTTCTGCCGGCGCATGATCGCGATCCAGTTGCGAAACACGTGCCCGAAGCGACCGAGGTGGCGTTCGCGTTCGGCCGTCTCGCCGCCGAGCGAAGCGATCTGCTCTGCGTTCTCGCGGGTCCGTACCAGATTAAAGCGGAAATCGGCCTCGACCCGCTGCCGCTGAAAATTGAGCGGGATGAGCGGCCAGCCGATCAGGTGCGTCAGCAGACTGCCGACGATGGCGTAAATCAGCGCCGCCCAGACCAGATATCCCGGGATGGTCAAGCCCGTACCGAACAATTGGAGCGGGGCCTCCTGCGACAGCGTCCACAAAATGACGATAAAGGCGGAGAGCGTACCCAGGGCATTGAGCAGCCGCGAGCCGATCGAGAGCGTGCTCTCGACAAACATTCGCAGATCTTCGGCGATGCGCTGATCCGGATTGTCGGCGGCGTCGCCAAGAAGCTGCATGCGGTAGTGATTGGCGGCATCAAGCCATTGTCCCAGATAGTTTTCCGTCATCCAGCGCCGCCAGCGGATTTGCAGCCACTGACCGAGGTAGACCTGATAAACCGCGATGACGGTATTGGCCGCTGCGATCACGCAGAAGAACAGGATGGCGCTGACGAATGCGTTCCAGTCGCGATCCTGCAGCGTGTTGTAGAAGCGGTTGTACCAAAGATTGAGGATGACCTGGAGCGCCACAAGCGCAAGCTCCATCCCAACCACCGCGAGAAGCAAAAGGCAGCCCGCCTTGCGGTCATCGGACCGGAAGTACGGAAGGGACAGCCGCCAGATCGTGGCGATTGTCGAAACGAGGCTTCTCACGTAGGACCTCCGGTGATTAGCGGCCTCAGACTTAAATTCAACACCGCGCGATCAATATCGCGTTGCAATAAAGAACCGCCGGGCAGCTCCCTCATTCCAAAGTTTTGCCTCCGGGCACGCAGCTGCCGCTTGCAAACATTGGAATCGGAATATTAGTGTGCCTCAGAGCGTGACAAAAAATCTCGTTCGTTTGATGTCCTTACGGCGCAGCATGACGACCCTGGGGCATCGCGCTGATACATTAAACGATAGACGCCAACGCAAGGCGCTATTGGGGGGAACCGTCGATGTTTAAGCAAATCCTGGATCCGACCGGGAATCTGTTCGTGACCTGGCTGGTCGCGCTGGTTCCCGTTCTGCTGTTGCTGTTCCTGCTCGCCGGGCTGCGGATGTCTGCCTGGCTTGCCGTGCTGATTGGCTCGATCGTCACCTTTCTGCTCGGGCTCTGGGTTTGGCAGATGCCGCTCGCCGACGGTTTGCGCGCCTATCTTTACGGCTCCGCCACTGGGGTATGGAACGTCGACTGGATCACGTTTTGGGGAGTAATGCTGTTCAACACCCTGGTCACAACCGGATCATTCGACCGGCTTCGGCGCTGGCTGGTCCAACAGGGAACCCGCGATGTGCGGGTGCAGACCATCTTGTTCGCCTGGGCGTTCGGCGCGTTACTCGAGGGTCTTGTCGGCTTCGGCTATCCTTGGGCCTTCGTTGCTCCAATCCTGATCGCGATCGGGATACCCGATCTCGACGCCATTCGGGTGGCGGCCATCGCCAATAACGCGCCGGTTTCCTACGGCGCCTTGGGAGCGCCGATCATCGCGCTTGCGACCGTGACCGCCGGTACCCTTGGCATGACGTTCGTCGAGCTGTTGCCAATTTACTCGGCGTCGGTCGGCAAGATCGTCGCCATCCTCGCGCTGCTGCCGCCGTGGATTCTGCTCTATCTGGTGTCGGGCAGCAAAGGCATGTGGTCGGCTTGGCCGCTCGCGATCGTCGGTTCGCTTGGCTACATCGCCGGACAGTTGCCGACCGCGGTTTATCTGGGGCCGTATTTGCCCGACGTGATTGGCTCGATCGTCTGCTTTGCTGTCCTCCTGCTCCTGCTCAAGGTCTGGCGCCCGGCGCAGGTTCTCAGCTACGGCGGCGCACCCGTTACCGGCGACACGCAGGCGGAAGCGCACGGTCTGTCTGCCGGCGCCGTCGGAATGGCTTGGTTGCCGATCGCCATCCTGATCGTGGTCGTTGTCGCCTGGACCGGACCTTGGTCGAAGCTGCCGTCGATTGTTGCGCTCCATCTCGACGTCACCGCCACGTCCGGCTTGCCCGGCGGGGGGCCGATCCGCGCCATTTTTAACTGGACACCGTTTGTCGGCGGTTCGGCGATCTTGGCGTCCTGGATCATCACGGTGATTTTGCTGCGCGTCAGCTTCGCGCAAATCGGCGCAATTTTCGCCAAGACCTGGTCGCAGATGTGGGGCGCGTGTCTCGTGGGCGTCTTCATCTTCGGTCTCGCCTATGTCTTCAACTACTCGGGCATGGCGGGATCGCTGGCGAGCGCCTTCTCCAAGCTCGGCGTCGCCTTCATCGTCGTCGCGCCGCTCCTTGGTTTCATCGGCGTGGCCCTGTCGGGCAGTAATACCTCGACCAACGCCATGTTCGGCGCATTCCAGGCGCTGGTCGGAAA
Source organism: uncultured Alphaproteobacteria bacterium (assembly GCA_963826945.1). Classification (GTDB taxonomy): domain Bacteria; phylum Pseudomonadota; class Alphaproteobacteria; order Rhizobiales; family Xanthobacteraceae; genus BOG-931. The sequence goes on from CAWGYY010000012.1 coordinate 58,120, forward strand.
GTTGCTTGGCTTTCCCTTGCTGCTGCTGCCGACGCTGAACTCGGTCGGTGCCGAGATCGGCAAGCCGATCGCGCCGCAGACCGCAAGCGTCGGGGTCTCGACCAGCCGGTTTGTCCGTAATGAAGGCGAGGTGATCCGGCACAATTTCGGCTGGACCATCGTGCTTTTGGTCTATCTCGTCATCATCGGCGTTGCCTGCTATCTGTTCTTCCCGAATATAGCGGCGCTGCGGCACTAAGAGGTCGCAAAGAACGAGTGGAGAATGAGCGAATAGCGAAGTGCTATGAAGTTTGCTATTCGCTCATTCTCCACTCGTCGCGCCCGATTCCTCATCTTTCACTTAAATATCCGGGAAGACATAAATGCTTCGCCTGCGCCGGCGTCTGGTCTGCTTCGTTGTCTTGGCGATTTTGGCGGTTCTGTCCGGTCCGGCGCTCACTGCCGAGGGTGAGTTCCCGTTCGACCGCGAGCTCATGCTTGATGTAGCGCCAATGCACGGCTCGAAACGCATACCGATTCTCGAAATCGCTGAAGACGGCGCGGCTTCGATCCAGTTGTGGTGCACCGACGTGCGCGGTCAGGCCAACGTCGCGGCCGATACAATCACCATTGTCGCCGGCGATGCTCCGCCCGTGCAATGCGCACCCGAGCGCCAGGCCGGCGACGCTAGCCTCCTGGCTGCGCTGGCGCAAGTAACCGGCTGGCGGCGCCGCGGCGACGTCATCGAGTTCCTCGGCGCCACGACGCTGCGGTTTCGATTGATGACAAACTGAAAGCTCAGCAAAGTTTCAGATCGCAACTGCCGCAAACGTCGGCGGCGGCCGACATCAGTCAGCGGGCCGTCCGCGTAATAAACCGGGATCGCTCCCTGCTACAGCTTTGTCGCCCGCGACATCAGGAACGGCATCCGCACGGTGTTGTCTTCGAAGATGTCCGCCGCCATGGCGTCGAATTCGGCGCGCACCTGCGCAAGCTTGTCTGCATCGTTTGCTAATGTCGCGACGAGCTTGGTGAGCGGGCCGATCGTGGCCTCCTGCGCAGGCGCGAAAGTGCGCAAGGCTGAGCGCCGGCCCGACCAAAGTTTCCCGGGCGAACTTCAGATCCGTTACCATCGTGCCAAGGCGCTCCCTCACAACGTTCGGATCGCCCCATAGCGGCGGCGGGGCCGGAGCGTCCGAGCCCGGCGGAGGTGGTGGCGCGTGCCGCGCGATGAACGCGAACATTTGCCCAGTGAAGTGCTCCGGCGGCCAGGTGGAGAATGCGATGCGCCCGCCGGCCTTCAGTACGCGGAGCATTTCCTTCACCACAACAGCCGGCCGCGGCGCGAAAATATGCCCAAATTGGCTGAGCACGACATCAAACGAACCATCCGGATAAGGCAGCGCCTCGGCGTCGCCCTCGATGAAATCGATTTCGACGCCGGCAATGCTGGCGTTTTTACGCGCGCGTTCGATGAGTGCCGGCGACAGATCGAGACCCGACACCTTGGCGCCGCGGCGTGCGGCGGTCACCGCTACGACGCCGGTTCCGCAGGCGACGTCCAGCACACGCTGTCCTTTATCGACCGCCGCGAATTTCACGAGTTTCGCGGCGGGCGCGGTGGTGATGATTTCGACCGGCACAAATGACGCCCACGCTTCACGCTGCGCTGCCTTGAACTTCCCGAACGGGTCGTCTGTTTGCGCCGTCATTGGTCGTTCCTTCCGTCGTCCTGTTTATGCGGGCTACGGTAACAAAAAAGGGGCGCGGCTTGCACCGCGCCCTTTCGTCGATCGATGGCGATGGGAAGTTTTAGAAGCCCATTCCGCCCATGCCGCCCATTCCGCCGCCGGGTGGCATTGCCGGCATGGCCGGCTGATCCTTCGGCGTTTCGGCGACCATAGCTTCGGTGGTGACCAGAAGACCGGCAATGGAGGCCGCATCCTGCAGCGCCGCGCGCACCACCTTGGCCGGGTCGACGATGCCCTTGTCGATCATGTCGACGTATTCCTCGCGTTGCGCGTCAAAGCCAAATGTCTCGGATTTGTCTTCGAGGATCTTGTTGACCACGATCGAGCCCTCGAAGCCGGAATTCTCGGCAATCTGGCGCAGCGGCGTCTCGAGCGCCTTGAGCACGATATTGATGCCGGCCTGAACGTCGGGATTGTCGTTGTGCAGCTTGCCGACCGACTTCTTGGCGCGAAGAAGGGCAACGCCGCCGCCGGGCACGACGCCTTCCTCGACTGCGGCGCGGGTGGCGTTCAGCGCATCCTCGACGCGATCCTTTTTCTCCTTGACCTCGACTTCGGTGGCGCCGCCGACGCGGATCACCGCAACGCCGCCGGCGAGCTTGGCAAGCCGCTCCTGCAGCTTTTCGCGATCGTAGTCGGAGGTGGTCTCCTCGATCTGCGCCTTGATCTGCGCCACGCGCCCTTCGATGTCCTTCTTCTTCCCGGCGCCGTCGATGATCGTGGTCTTCTCTTTCTCGATCACGACCTTCTTGGCGCGGCCGAGCATCGCCACCGTCACGGTTTCCAGCTTGATGCCAAGGTCCTCGGAAATCAGCTGGCCGCCGGTCAGGATGGCGATGTCTTCCAACATGGCCTTGCGGCGGTCGCCAAACCCTGGAGCCTTCACTGCCGCGACCTTCAGGCCGCCGCGCAGCTTGTTGACCACCAGCGTAGCCAGCGCTTCACCCTCGACGTCTTCGGCGATGATAAGAAGCGGCTTGCCCGACTGCACTACGGCTTCGAGCACGGGGAGGAGTTGCTGCAATCCCGGCAGCTTCTTCTCGTGGAGGAGCACGTAGGCGTCCTCGAGTTCCGCGAGCATCTTTTCGGCGTTGGTGATGAAGTACGGTGAAAGGTAGCCGCGGTCGAATTGCATGCCCTCGACGATCTCAACGTCAGTCTCGAGGGCCTTCGCCTCCTCGACCGTGATCACGCCTTCGTTGCCGACTTTCTGCATCGCCTCGGCAATCATCTTGCCGATGGTTGCGTCGCCGTTCGAGGAGATGGTGCCGACCTGAGCAACTTCCGACGACGAGCCAACCTTCTTCGAGCGCTTTTTGATGTCGGCGACGACGGCGCTGACGGCGAGATCAATGCCGCGTTTGAGGTCCATCGGGTTCATCCCGGCAGCCACGGACTTGACGCCTTCCTTGACGATCGCGGCAGCGAGCACCGTCGCGGTCGTGGTGCCGTCGCCGGCCTGGTCGTTGGTCTTCTGCGCCACTTCGCGGACCATCTGGGCGCCCATGTTCTCGAACTTGTCTTCAAGCTCGATTTCCTTGGCGACCGTGACGCCGTCCTTGGTGATACGGGGAGCGCCGAAGCTCTTCTCGATCACGACGTTGCGGCCCTTGGGGCCGAGGGTGACCTTCACCGCATTGGCGAGCGTCTCAACGCCGTGCAGCATGCGGTCGCGGGCGTCGCCGGAAAATCGTACGTCTTTCGCAGCCATTTTTGTTCTCTCCTTGAGATTTGTGTTTTGACCGTCACCTCTTGAAGGGCCGCGCGAAGCGCGGCCGCGGGGTGACGCAATCAGATCAGGCGATCACGCCCATGATGTCGGACTCCTTCATGATCAGGAGTTCGTCGCCCTCGAGCTTGACCTCGGTGCCCGACCATTTGCCGAACAGCACGCGATCGCCGGCCTTGAGATCCATGGTGATGAGCTTGCCGTTTTCGTCGCGGCCTCCGGGACCAACCGCCACGACTTCGCCCTCTTGCGGCTTCTCCTTGGCGGTGTCCGGAATGATGATGCCGCCTTTGGACTTTTCCTCGGCCTGGATGCGCTTGACGACCACGCGGTCGTGCAGAGGACGGAATTTGAGCTTTGCCATGATCACCTCATTGCCGCTCGGCGAGCGGTTCCCGTGAATGAGAAACTATATGGATTGCAGAGACTTAGCACTCATGAAAGACGAGTGCCAAGAAATACATGGGGGAGATAAGACCTGGCGACGAAGCTGTCAAGACGCCGCCAGACGCGAGCGTGGCGTTCCGAATGTTTGCGGCTGGACAAAGTGCGGCGAACCGCGAAGGTCTGGCTCTTGCCGCAAAAACTCGTCACCATACCGGCTCAATGCTTGGTCAAGACGGGGGCCGTGGCCGGCATTGTTGTTTGCGTTGGCGGCGTGACAGTGTGGGGTTTTTAAGGAGGGGCTTAATGGGCGCGGCGCTCAGTGGATTGCGTTTCCTTGTTGGCGCCGCGTTGTGCGCAGCTGTGCTTTCGGCCTGCGCCACCAATCCGTTTTCCTCTCCCGAGCCCGCGCCGGCCATGGCACCGCCGCCGGTTGCTGAAATTCCGGCCTCGATCCGGGCCGAGGAACTCGTCGGCCGGTGGGGGTACGGCGCCTATCATAACGAAGCCGATCGGGTGCGCACGGAAGCCGCCGCCCGCGCCCAATGCGGCCAGCCGGTGGTCATCAACCGCGGTCCTAACGGCGGCGTGATGATGTACCTTGCCGACAGTGCGCAATTGCAGGAACTCAGCCTCAAGGGCAGCGCGAGCGGCAAGAACTATATCGGCCCGCCCGGGCCCCCCGGCGGTCCACAGGATCGCGAGATTGTCGCGTTCGATGGCCGCAGCATCGTGATGCGGTGGATGAATCCCGAAGTCGCTACCCGCTATGGCGTGGGCGTTTACGTGCGCTGCGGACCGGAGGGCGTCGCCCGCTCCAAGCGGTCGCCTGCGGTCCACTAAGGCAACGCCATCACGCGGATTTAACGTCGCGGCCGGCGAACAACGAATCGACCTGGCTTTGCGAGACGTGGCCGGGATCGTCGTCGAGGCGCGGGCCATGCATCGGCGGCGCACCATCGCGGGTAAGCTCGTCGAGCGTGCGGGTGATCTGCTGTTCGATGCGTTCGAGCGACGCCATCACCTTGGCAACGCGCTGGCCGGTCAGATCCTGAAAATTGCAGGCCTCGAAGATCGCGATCACGCGGTCGCGGATGTCCTGGGCGAGTCCTTGTTCGCTGTCGTCCTTGAGCGCGGCCGACAGATTGTTCGCCGCCTGATCGATTTCTTCGGCTGCGGCGAGAATTTTTTGCGTCGCCTGTTCGCCGCCTCGCATCACCGCTTCCAGTTCGTTGGCGATGCGCGTCGCGGGAACTCCCGGCGAACGCGACCCGTTCGAGCCCGCCTGCTCGGGCGCGGCCCCGGTGATGGCTGAACGAATGAGCTGAAGCTTCGCGGCAAGCCGGTCGACTTCATTGCGCGGCAACGCGCGTGATCCGGAAGGTTGTCGCGGTGATGGGTCCGTTAGCATCGCGCGCAGGCTACCAAGCTCGCGCATGATTTCAGCGAGGTCCGGCGCCGGTGCGTCGTCGACCTGCGCAAGGCGCTGCGGAGCAGCCATCTCTTCGATGCGGAAAACCTTGCGCGGCGCGGCCATAATCACCGACCAATTTCGCGCGGGACATTAGCGGCCGACGCTTAATGTCACGTTCACGTGGGCCAATTGTTGGGATCGAAGCCAACGGCTGATCGAACTGACGCGCGATTTACGCAAAATAAACTATAACTTGCTGAACGATGTACGAATAAGCGACCGCCAAACGCGGGCGCCAAAAAAATTAACCTAACAGTCGGTGTTTGCGCCTGTACTCGTCGGAAGGGGCGCGAAGCGTTCGGCCTCCCGGCCGGACTGCAATGCGAGTACAGGGTGCGGCATGGGGCGCATGGGGCGTATGTCTGTTTTTGCGTGGATGGTGGTTGCCGTCTCAGCCGCAGGCGCGGCGCCGCTATTGACCGCATCCGAGGCCGGCGCGCAGACCACGCTCCTCGATCCCGGCTGGCAGCTCTATTCCGGAAACCAGAATAGTGGCGTCAGTAGCGGTTTCATTGCCCAAACCTTCGGCGACCAATCGGGACAATACGCCTATCGGCCGGCGCCAAGGTATCGGGCGCCAACTTCCGCCGCGCCCAGGTATTCAGCCCCGGTGTATTCCGCGCCGGCTTACTACCAGCCAGCACCCGGACAGCGGCGGGCCACTCAATCCGCGCCGCAATATTATGCGGTTGCGCCGTCACCGCTGCCTCGCGGCTACCAGCAGGCAACGCCGCAATACTACGCCGTCGCACCCGCGCAGCGAGCCGGAATCTATCAGCAGCCACAACCGCAACCGAATTACGCGGCTGCCGCTCAACAGCCCGGCGCCTATCAGCCACCAGCCACGCAATATTATGCACTCGCTCCGGCGCAGCAGGGACGTGGCTTGCAACCTTCGCCGGTCTATTACCAGCAGCCGACGGCGGCGCCACCGCCGGGCGCTTATCAGCCGATGCCGCAGCCGGCGGCGAATCAGCCGCAATACAACCAGCCGCCGCAGAACAATCAGCTGCCGCCATTCCTCTCGCAATTGTTCGCGCGCAGTGATTGGTCGCCGGCCTATGCGCCCTCGAGCAGCGGCGACATGGCGCGGCCGATCACCGTCGATCCGAAATACGATCGTCAGGTCGTTGACTATCCGACTAGCCAGCCGCGGGGCACGATCATCATCGATACCCCGCACTACTTTCTCTACCTGGTGCTCGATGGCGGCAAAGCGCTGCGTTACGGCATCGGGGTCGGCCGCCCGGGCTTCACCTGGGCCGGGATCAAGGAAGTTTCGGCGATGCGCGAGTGGCCGGACTGGCGGCCGCCGGACGACATGCTCAAGCGGCGGCCCGATCTGCCGCGCTTCATGCCCGGAGGGCCGGAAAATCCGCTCGGCGCGCGCGCGCTCTATCTCGGCTCGACGCTCTATCGCATTCATGGCTCCAACGAGCCGTGGACCATCGGCACCCAGGTGTCGTCGGGCTGCATCCGCTTGCGCAACGAGGATGTCATCGACCTCTACAACCGCGTGAAGGTCGGCACCAAGGTTGTCGTAATCTGAAATTTATTTCCGCCCCGGCGAGTGGGGAGGAGAAAGAATTATTCAGCCGCGGTACGGGTGTCGCTTACGGGCTGTTTTTCTTCCTCGTGCAGCTTCACGGCATGCTCGGCCACGAAATAAACCGGCCGGCCTTTCAGCTCGTATAGGATTTTGCCGATATATTCGCCGACCACACCGAGCATGATCAGTTGCACGCCGCCGAGCACCATGACGCCGACAAATAGCGACGGATAGCCGGGGACTTTCTGGCCATAAACCATGGTTTCGTAGACGATCTGTGCGCCGTAGAGAAACGCGATCAGCGCGAGAATAAGACCGAGGAGGGTAGCGACCCGCAGCGGCGCTACCGAGAACGCGGTCAATCCGTCGATCGACAAGCCGATCAGAGAGCGCAGATTCCAGGTGGTCCGGCCGTCGGTGCGGGCCTCCGGCTCATAGTCGATGCGGATCTGGCGAAAGCCGATCCAGCTCGACAAGCCCTTGAAGAAGCGGTTGCGCTCGGGAAGTTGCCGCAGCGCGTCGGCTGCGCGCGGCGATAACAGCCGAAAGTCGCCGGCGTCCTCGGGGATCTTGGTGCGTGCGCCCCAATTGAGCAGCACGTAAAAACTCTTCACCAAAAGGCGCCGGGCCACCGACTCGTTGGCGCGATGGGCTTTGGCGGTAAAGACCACGTCGTAGCCGTCATCGAGCCAGCGGCTGACCAGCGTCTCGATCAACGCCGGCGGATGCTGGCCGTCGCCGTCGATGAAGATCACGGCGCCGAGCCGCGCGTGATCGAGGCCGGCGAGCAGCGCCGCCTCTTTGCCGAAGTTGCGTGACAGCGAAACAACCTGGACATCGAGCGCGCTCGCCGGCAGCGCCCGCGCAATCGACAGCGTATCGTCGCGGCTGCCGTCGTCGACATAGATCACTTCACAGGCAAGTCCGCGGTTGGCGCCAAGTGTGCGCGCGACTTCGATCAGTCTGGTGTGCAGGCGCGCAAGTGAAGCGGCTTCGTTGTGCAGCGGAACAACGATCGAAAGTCCGCGGCCAGCACCGCGCACTCCGTCCGCCGATCTTGGTTCGGTTATCGCGTTAACCACCTGGGCCCTTCCTTGCGCGGCTGATGTATAGCGTAATCGGGTGGCTGTCGTCGCGGGGGAAGCGCCGCGGGCGCGGCGTCGGCCCCGCTGGCGGATCGCGCCGGACGTGGTATGCGAAGGCCGGAATGACCCAAATTCCCCGCTACGACCGGGCGCGCGCCAGGCTCCTCGCCAGTTGGCAGAACCGCGCGCTCGGCTTCAAGGCGATCGCCTTCGGCCTGGTCGGCGTGGTCAACACCGCCGTCGACTATGGCGTGTTTCTCCTGGCGCGGGCCGGGCTGAACGATTGGCCGACTGCGCTTTCCGGCTTCGATTCGCTGTCGGCTTTCTGCCGCTGCGGCAGCGCCGCGACGCTGTTGTTGATCGCGGCGAACACCATCTCCTGGATCGTCGCCGTCACCGGCTCCTACATCATGAACTCGTCGATTACGTTCGCTGCCGAATCCGGCCGCAAGCTGAAATGGAGCGCCTACTTCGCATTCGTTCTCTCCGGCGTCGTCGGATGGCTTGCGAACACCGCGACGCTTCTGGTCGCCGCCGAAATTCTGCTGCTGCCGGTCTGGCTCGCTAAGGCGGTCGCGGTGCTGGCAAGCTTCGTGGTGAATTTCTCGCTGTCGCATTTCGTCGTGTTTCGGGTGCGCAGTAAGCCGGCGAGTGAGGCGCAACGGGACGTTTGAGCTCAGGCTTTGCGCTTGCGCGCCTGCTGCGCGGCGAGAAATTCGCGCATGGCGATGGCGGGCTCCTCGCTGCGGTAAGCTTCGGCGAAGGCATCGATGCCCGCCTGCACGGCGGCTGCAAGCGGCAGGTCTTCCCAGCGCCGGATCAGCCGCTTTTGCAGCCGCACCGCGCGCGGCTCCGAGGTCAGGAGCTTACCGATCCAGCTCTCGACCGCCTCATCGAGTGCCGCGGCGGGAACGACGTGCTCGACCAACCGCCACGCCAGCGCCTGCGCGGCCGTGAAGGTTTCGCCGAGCAGCATGATCTCGCGTGCTCGTCCCCAGCCGACCAGCGTCGGCAGAAGCGCGGCCTCGATAACCGACGGGAATGCCGAGCTTGACCTCCTGCATGCCGAACAAGGCCGCCTCCGACGCGATGCGCACGTCGCAGGCCGCCGCCATTTCGAGCCCGCCGCCGAAGCAGTAGCCGTGGATACGCGCGATCACCGGCACCGGCAGATTGCGGATCGCGTCGCAGCATTGGTGCAGCCGGGTGATGAAGGCCGTTGCCTGCGCGGCGTCTTTGATGCCGGCCATTTCGTTGATGTCGGCGCCGACAATGAACGATTTCGGCCCCGCGCCGGTCAGCACCACCGCGCGCAGGCGCTCATCCGCGGCAAGCTCCGTCATCGTCGCGACGAACGCGTCCATCAGCGGGCTGTTCATCGCGTTGAGATGGCGCGCGTTGTTGATGGTCAGATAAGCAACAACGCCCCGTTCGCGTTCGTCGCGACGCAGCAGAATTGGCTTCTCGGCAGCGCTGTCCAAGCGGGCTTCCTCCTTGACCGCCTCAGCCCGGCGTCCGATGCTCACCGCGTCCAAGGAGCGGGAGCATCGACATGGCCGAAGGTCCGATCGACTTCTGGTTCACCATGGGCAGCACGTATTCTTATTTGAGCGTGATGCGGCTTGCCGACGTGGAGCGCTCAAGCGGCATCGCGTTTCGTTGGCGGCCGTTTCATCTGCTTCTGATCCTGCAAGAGATGAAGCATATTCCGTTCGCCGACAAGCCCGCGAAATCCCGCTACATGTGGCGCGACATCGAGCGCCGCGCGGCGATGCACGGTCTGCCGGCGAAGCTGCCGGCGCCTTATCCGGCCAAACAATCGGTCGCAGCCAATCTCGTCGCCATTGTCGGCATGCGGGAAGGGTGGGGCGCCGACTTCGTGCGCGCGGCGTATCGGCGCTGGTTCCAGGCCGGAGAGGAAACCGGCAGCGAGCCTAATCTGTCGTCAAGCCTGCGCGATATCGGACAGGATCCGGCGCGCGTGCTGGCGCTGGCGAATTCGCCGGCGGCGAACGAAACCATGCTGGCCGAAACTGACGCCGCCAGATCACTCGGAATTTTCGGTTCGCCGACCTTTGTTGTCGGCGAAGAGCTGTTCTGGGGCGACGATCGCCTCGACGACGCGATCGGCTGGTATCGGCAAGGCAACGTCCGGCGCTGAACAACCAACCGACCCAAGGCAAACAAGGCGAGGCTATGCCCGCAGATGTAGAGCCGAGAAAGCCAGGTTATTCCGTCAAAAACGTCGAGACCGTCGTGGCGGGGCAAGACGTCCGGGTGCGAATTTATACGCTGGCGCCCGGCGAGGTCATTCCGTGGCATTCCCACACTGAGATCGCGGACGATTTCTTTGTGTTGGGCGGCGCGCTAACCGTCGAGACGCGGGCGCCCGATGATCGCCGTGTCATAGGCGTCGGCGAGCGCGATCGGGTACTGCCAGGACGAGTCCACCAGACCTCAAATCGCGGCGAGAGCGATTGTCGGTTTCTGCTCATCCAGGGCGTCGGCAGATACGACTGGGTTAAGCCGAAAGCTGACGGTTAAGACGCTTCCGACGCTTTGCCCTGTGTTTGTTTATTCGGACGGCGCGTTGTGGCCGGCGCGTTTCATATCAAGCTCGGTCGTCAGCCGTGCGTAGAGCAGATTGTCGCGCGAATAGACGTATTCGAGCGCGGCAACCGACACCGCCTCGGCGCCGTGTTCGCGCAGGAAGCTCGCCAGCCCGTGCACGTGCTTCGGCGGGCAGTGCAGCGTCAGCATGCCCGAGGATGTCGGGCCGCCGAACGGCGCGGCGACGCCGAATTTTTCGCGCGCGGTCTTGAGCATCGCGTCGTTCAATCCGGCAAAGCGCGTGCGCACTTCGCGGTAGGCGTGCGCCCGCTTTTGCGCGTCGATCCGGTCGAGGAGGAGGCGCGCGGTTTCGCGATGCGCGGTCTCCCATTGTGCCGCGCGTGCGGCGACCAGGTTCGCCTGTGAGCGCAGGATGATGCCGTCCTCGATCACCTTGAGGCCGTTGGCGGCAAGCGTCGAGCCGGTGGTGGTGATGTCGACGATCAGTTCGGCGGTGCCGGCTGCGGGCGCGCCTTCGGTCGCGCCCGAGCTTTCCACGATGCGGTAGTCGACCACGCCGTGTTCGGCAAAGAAGCCGCGCGTCAAATTGGCGTATTTGGTCGCGAGCCGCATCTTGCGGTCGTGCTTGAGCCGGAACGCGGTGGCGACATCGTCAAGATCGGCCATGCTGCGCACGTCGATCCAGGCCTGCGGCACGGCGACGGCGACATTGGCGAAGCCGAAGCCGAGCTGATCGACAAACACGACCTCGCGATCGGCGTCGGGGATCATCTCGCGCACCAAATCTTCGCCGGTGATGCCGAGATGCACGGCGCCTTGGGCGAGCTGCGCGGTGATCTCGGCCGCGGACAGATAAGCGATTTCCGCGCCGTCGAAGCCGGCAATGGCGCCGCGATACTCGCGCGCACCGCGGGGCTTGACGAGTTCAAGCCCCGAACTTGCGAAAAAGTTTTCGGTGTTCTGCTGCAGGCGTCCCTTGGACGGCACCGCGAGGATGAGCGGCGCGCTCATGCGGGACCTCCACAGGCGGCGAGTTCTTCGACGGAGGCGGCAAAACCTACGGCGGGAATCGCTTCGCGCGCGCCCAATCGCGTCAGGAGTTCATCGTAGCGGCCGCCAGCAATCAGCGGACCCTTGGCGTGGGTATCGTGCAATTCGAAGACGAAGCCGGTGTAGTAATCGAAACCGCGGCCGAACGCGGTGGAAAAATGCATGGCGCCGACGTCGACGCCTTGGGCGGCAAGAAAGCCGGTGCGGGTCTCGAACAGATCGATCGCGGGCCCAAGCGCGAGGTTGGCGTCGGCGGCGAGTGCGCGCAGTTCAGCGGCTGCCTCGTCCGGAATGCCGCGCACCGCAAGAAAGCGTTCGATCAGCGCGCGGGTCTCGCGTGGCAGCCGCGTTCCAGTGCCGTGTGCCGATTGTTCGAGAAATCGGTCGGCGATCTCACCGACCGAGCGGCCGCCCACCGCGGCAATGCCGGCGATCGAAAGAAGGTCGGTGATGAGGTTGTGCGCCGCCTTGGGATCGGAGCCGGCAAGTGCTGCGAGCACGCCCTGATATTCCGGCGGCCGGTTCGCGGCGGTGAGTGCAAGTTGATCAAGATCGTGCGCCAGCGACCATTTGCTGTTGAAGTCTTTCAACAGGCGGCGCTTCCACGCCGGCGCAAGATCGAGCGCGGCGACGAAAGCCATAAACATGCCAACATCGCCGATGCGGATCTCCGGTGCGCCCAGTCCATAAAGCGTGGTCGCTTCCAGTCCGAGCGCGAGCATTTCCGCATCGGCCGCCGCCTTGTCGTGGCGGCCGAAGGATTCGATCCCGGCCTGGACGAATTCGGCCGGCAATCCCTCGCGGTGACGAAACACCGTGCCGTGATAGCAAAAGCCCGCCGGCTTGCCGGCCGCCGGCGATTGCAGATAAGCGCGCGACACCGGAATGGTGAGGTCGGGCCGCAGGCATAGTTCGCGGCCATGCGGATCGCTGGTGAGATACATGCGGCGGCGGATGTCCTCGCCGGAAAGGTCGAGGAACGGCTCCGCCGGCTGCAATATCGGCGGCTCGATCGGCGTATAGCCGGCCCGCACATAGGAGGCGACGAGCCTCTGCGCACGCTGGTCCGGTCCGTTGGTTGCCAAGCCCGACATGTCAGCCACATTCACGCCGGCGTATGGTTAACCAATCCACCTGCGCGCGACGATAGGGTCAATGCGGCGGCCCTTTAGCATGGCAGTGGTCGCTATTCGATGAAGATCGGTTCGTGCCGTTAACTCAGGGCGTTCCGGACCCACCCCGCACGGCGGCAAGGATCGCCGGGACGGCGCTAGGGTCTGTCGTCAGCTGCGTATGACTGAGCCCGGGAACGACGGTCACCGGGATTTCCGGCTTGATCGCATCCAAAGTGGGTGCAAACTTTTCGGCGTCAGAAAAGCTCGTCCTTTTCCCCGACCACGACGGCAGAGCGGCGATTTGCGCATTGCGCACGTCTTCGGCGTAGTCGCGCGTGCCAAACGCCCGCATCAAGCAGCCAGGAATAATGACCGACCAGGATGTCGCTTCGCGCCGGATCGATGGCGAGGAGGAGCGTGGTCAAATGATCGAAGGCATGAATCCCGACGCGGTCGAGCAGCAGCAGCGCAAAGATACGCGGAAGCTGGGGCCGGGCGTATTTCTGGTCTTGTCGATAGGTCGGCGCAAAAGGTCCAAGCATCGGCGACAGCATCACCGTGCGCACGAACATTTTTCCGAGCGGACTGGCCGCAATATGGAGCGCAAAACCGCCGCCGGACGAGAAGCCCATCAGAACGAGCTTCGCGTTCGGGTGCTTGGCGCGCACCGCGGCGACGAAGTCGGCCATGTCGTCGTCGAGCTGGCCCGCATAGTCGATGTCGCCGCGCGTGCCGGTATCGCCGTGGCCGCGAATGTCGGGCGCGTAGACCGGAATGCCGGCGGCGCTGAGCGCTTTGCCGAGCGGATGAATGCTTGCGCTCTGCGCCGAGGAGCCGTGGATCATAATGACCACGAGGCCGGCTTCGGATGCAGGGTTCGCTGGCCAGACGCGGAACGCGATCGGCGTGCCGTGGCTCGCCTGAAGTTTTTCCGGCTGGGGCAGATCGCTGAAATCGACCTTGCGGAACGGCGCGCCAAGCGAAGCGAGCGGGACGCGGCGGATCGCTGGTGCCGAACGCGAGCATGCCGGCGAGCGCCGCGACGATCGCGACCAGGAGCGCGCACACGACGATGATGATGATCTTGGCGGCGCGGCTCATCGCTCGGCCGTAAGCCCGTGCCGCGCCAGCACCGCGCGCACGGCTTCGACGAGGTTTGCTTCCGGGACCGATTGCTGCGCCTCGCTCTGCTTTTGCAGGTGCTCCTCGCGGCCTTTTTCCAGCTTCGCCAGTTCGGCGCCGACAATCAGATCCTTGATCGTGACTTCGCCCCTGGCCTTTTCGTCGCCGCCCTGAATGACGACGCACGGCGAGTTGCGCTTGTCGGCGTATTTGAGCTGATTGCCGAGGTTGCGCGGATTGCCGAGATAAAGTTCGGCGCGGATTTTTGCCGCGCGCAGCTTCGCGACCATGTTCTGATAATCGGCGAGGCGATCCTTGTCGAACACGGTGACCACGACCGGCCCCGGCTCGGGTTTGCTGTCGAGTTTGCCGAGGTGTTGCAGCGCGGCCGCAAGCCGCGAGACGCCAATGGAAAATCCGGTCGCCGGCACCGGCTCGCCGCGAAAGCGCGACACAAGTCCATCATAGCGCCCGCCGCCGCCGACCGAGCCGAAGCGCACCGACTTGCCGTCGCTCGCCATCTGTTTGGAACGTCAGATCAACTTCAAAAACCGGGCCCGTGTAATATTCAAGGCCGCGGACGACGGAGGGAGTCAACACGAATTCTGTTGCATCCGTACCCTGCAGCTTGCAGAGATCACAAATCGGTATCTCTTCGCGATTTCTCTCAGATGCGCTTCAGAACGATTCGGCATGGGCTTCCTGCAAAAGCTGCTTCCCAGGCTTCCGATATTCCTAGATTGTCGAACAGCTCGACTGTGCCCGCAGTCTCAAATTGTTGGATCCTGCGGTTCGAACTATTTGGTCGGATGGCGAAGTGCTGTCCCTCTAAAATTGAACCGCATCGATCCGAGGAACTGCTCGAAGCATCTAATGAAGTTATTTGCAGATTGTCGAAGTCCTGCACCCTTCGTGAAATCACCACTTTCATCCCTCCGACCCTTACCCAACAATTAGCTGAACGCCCTCACGCCAAGCGATCTAATTTGTCGATCGGCGCGCAGCACCGTAAGCCGTCGTTCTGCGTCGTGCTCGTCTCCGAGTCCGATACGTCTCCAAAACTCCGTCCAAGTAACTTTTCTGTTGCCAGACCTTCACGACATAGCTTCCGCGCGGAATCCCAAGCTCCTCCATCGTATCCGCCGCCATCATGCACATCTCGGCGTCGGCGGCGGGAGAGGCTGAGCCGACCGTGTCGGCATCGAACTGCATGAACTGGCGGAAGCGGCCGGGGCCGGGCTTCTCGTTGCGGAACACCCAGCCGAAGCGATAGCTCCGATACGGCTTCGGCAGCGCGTCGAAATTTTCCGCGACATAGCGCGCCAGCGGCGCGGTGAGGTCGTAGCGCAGCGACAGCCATTGCTCGTCGTCGTCCTGGAACGAGAACACGCCCTCGTTCGGCCGGTCCTGGTCGGGCAGAAATTTGCCGAGCGCGTCGGTGTATTCGATCGCCGGCGTCTCGACCGGCTCGAAGCCGTAGCGCTCGTAGACGACGCGAATCTTCTCGATCATCGCGCGCGTTGCGGCGATCTCGGCCGGGCCGCGATCGGCAAGGCCGCGCGGCAGGCGAGCCTTGAGTTTGTGGTTTTCTTTGCGTTTCTCGGCCATCAGCCGTCTCGGCGGCACGTGAGGTGAGCGAATGGCGCGGTTGGTATCGCAATGGTGCCCAAGCGGCAAGGATCGGTCCGGCGCGCTCGATCTACAGGGTGCCGTCCGCGGCCTAGCCAATCCAAATTCGAACGGCTAGGTATTGGTGAGGCATTTTTCGGCGGGGATTGACGATGATTTCGCGACGGAACGCAATGGCGGTGGCGATCGCTGCTCTTGTCGGGGCAACAGGGACGGCGTGGGCCGCCGGTTCGACTCTGGTCGGTCAGTTCGATACCGACAATGACGGTACCGTTGACCTCGCCGAAGCCAAGAAGGCCGCGTCCGATCTGTTCGACAAACTCGATACCGGCAAGAAAGGCGCGCTCGACCTCAAGCAATTGAAAGGCCGGCTCAGCCGCAAGGAATTCGCGGCCGCTGATGTCGACAAGGATGGCACGCTCAGCAAGGAAGAATATCTGGCCGTCGTCGAGCAGCGGTTCAAAGCCGCGGATGCGAAGCATGATGGCAAGCTCGTCACCTGGGAGTTTCACACTCACAAGGGTGCCGGATTGACCCGGCTGTTGCGTTAGCGCCCCGCTTTTGCCGCACAACTACAACGAAATCGGGACGCGGAGGCCACAGGACAGGCAGTCATGACAAACGTCAGCGCATTGACGCGTCAGACCAACGATCTTGATGCCTACTGGATTCCGTTTACGCCGAATCGGGCGTTCAAGCGCGCGCCACGGCTCCTCGTCCGCGCCAAGGAGCTGCATTATTTCACGCCCGACGGCCGCGCGGTGTTCGACGGGCTGGCCGGGCTGTGGTGCACCAATGCCGGCCACAACCGCGATCCGATCGTCGCCGCGATTTCAAATCAGGCGGCGGAACTCGACTACGCGGCGGCGTTCCACTTTGCGCATCCCAAGTCGTTCGAGCTGGCGAGCCGGATCGCGGCGCTGGCGCCGGCCGATCTCAACCGGGTGTTTTTCTGCAATTCGGGCTCGGAGGCGATCGATACCGCGCTCAAGATCGCGCTCGCCTACCACAATGTACGCGGCGACGGCGCACGCACGCGCCTGATCGGCCGCGAGCGCGGCTACCACGGCGTCGGCTTCGGCGGCATTTCGGTCGGCGGCATTGTCAACAACCGCAAATTCTTCGGCACACTGCTCACCGGTGTCGACCACCTGCCGGCGACCTATAGCCGCGAGCATCAGGCCTTCACCAAGGGCGAGCCGGAATGGGGCGCGCACCTTGCCGACGAGCTTGAGCGCATTGTCGCGCTGCACGGCGCTTCGACCATCGCTGCGGTGATCGTCGAGCCCATGGCTGGATCGACCGGTGTGCTGCCGCCGCCAAAGGGCTATCTGCAGCGGCTGCGGGCGATCTGCGACCGGCACGGCATCTTGCTGATCTTCGACGAGGTTATCACCGGCTTCGGCCGGCTCGGTCATGCGTTCGCCGCGGAACGCTACGGTGTCACGCCGGACCTGCTTTGCTTCGCCAAAGGCGTCACGTCGGGCACCGTCCCGATGGGCGGCGTGATCGCGCGCGAGAGCATCTACGACGCCTTCATGCGCGGGCCCGAGCACACCATCGAATTGTTCCACGGCTACACCTATTCGGCGCACCCGCTCGCCTGCGCCGCGGGCCTGGCGACGCTCGATCTCTACCGCGACGAAAATCTGTTCGATCGCGCCAAGCGGCTGGAGCCGGTCTACGCCGACGCGGCGATGACGCTGAAAGGACTGCCGAACGTCCTCGACGTCCGCACCGTCGGGCTTGCCGCCGGCATCGATCTCGCCGCGCGGCCGGATGCGGTGGGCGAACGCGGCTACGAAGCGATGGAGCGCGCGTTCCACGACGAGGACCTCGTCATCCGTATTACCGGCGACACGCTCGCGATCGCCCCGCCGCTGATCGTGACCGAGGCGCATATCGCCGAGCTGTTTGAGAAGGCCGCGCGGGTCATCCGAGCGGTGGCGTAACCTTACCCCCCTTGCGATCGGAGCCGAGGCCATGGCGTGCCTCTGCCCCCAAAGTTGCTCCCTCGTTGTTATGCGGATAGAGGCGCCGCGTCGCGACGGTTCGAATGGCTGCCTTAGGATTTTGCCCTTTCCACTGGCGAGGACACGATGCGCTGGCTCCAAGGCTTTGAGGCCCACCGCCGATCGATCGCAAAGGCGGCCACTTGGCGAATGATGGCTTCGATCGACACCTTCGTGATCAGCTTCCTCGTAACCGGCCGGGTGGGAATTGCCGGATCCATTGCCGGGATCGAAATGCTGACCAAGATCGCCTTTTATTATCTGCATGAGCGAATTTGGGCGGCGGTTCGATGGGGCCGACGTTAGCGACGCTCCTTCAAACCCCGCGCCGTGCCCTTGATGCAATAAAACCAGGCTTGCGGCGGTGCAGGGCTTGTGGACACTGGTGGCGCCCGGATGCGAATCGATCTCCGGGTCTAGCGCGCGCGGGGTCATTGAATGGTGCGGATCAGCGCCATTTTCATCGCCGGCTGCATGGTGCTCATCGCCGCCTCGCTAGGCGCTGTGCTGTTCCTTCGCTTTGGGCTCAGCCTCGCCAATTCAGCGCTCGCGGCGATGGGCCTTCTGACCGTGCTCGCGGTCTATAACGCCATCGCCGGGAGGAAGCAGGACCGCGCCGAGGTAAGCGATCAGGTTTCCAGCATCGCGCGCGGGTCGAGCGATCTCGCGCGCCAGCTCGCGGAGTTCGACCGCCGGCTGGGTTTTATGGAGAGCAAGATCGAGTCGGTGCTCGAGCGGGCGCTGTCGAGCGCGCGCCCGCTCGCTAACGAAATCGAAGAGCTTTCGCGGCTGGTCAACCAGCTGGCCGACACCGCGGCCCAGCACGACGCTGCGATCTCAGCGCTGCGCGACAACGACCACGCCGTGCCGCAGCATGTCGCCGCCGAGTTGCCGCCGGCGGCGAAGGAGGGCGCAACCGCCAAGTCCGGCGATGCGGCTGGGCCGGCGCCGCTAGTTGGACGGCCAATTCCGGCCTTCAGCGGCCTCGACCGCGACGGCATCATCGCCGCCATTCGCGCCGGCATCGAAGCGCAGCGGATTGATCTGCATCTGCAGCCGATCGTAACCCTGCCGCAGCGCAAGGTTCGCTATTACGAGGCAGTATCGCGGCTCAATACCGGCAATGGCGAGACCGTCGCCGCCGAGGATTTTCTGCCTTATGCCGAAGCGGGTTCGCTGTTGCCGAAGCTCGACAGCCTTTCGGTGTTGCGCTGCGTGCAGGTGGTGCAGGCGTCTCTTGCTCAAGAACCGCGACATCGGCCTGTTCTGTAATCTTTCGGTTGCGACGCTGACCGATGCGGGGTTTGCCCAACTGCTGGAATTTCTTGAGGCCAACCGCGCGATTGCACCTTCGCTGGTGTTCGAATTCACTCACGCCGCGGTCCGCTCCATGGGACCGATCGAGCACGAGAGCCTGGCGGCGCTTGCCGAGCGCGGATTTCGGTTTTCCATGGATAATCTCACCGATCTTCGCCTTGAGCCGCGCGAACTGACCGAACGCGGCTTCCGCTTCATCAAGGCGTCGGCGGCGCTGTTGCTGAACCGCGCCACCAGCAGCACCACCAATATCCATCCGGCGGATTTTTCCGACCTGCTCGGCCGCTTCGGCATCGATCTGATCGCCGACCGCATCGAGACCGAATCCACCGTGGTCGATCTGTTGGACTACGATGTCCGGTTTGGGCAGGGCTTTTTGTTTTCGCCGCCGCGCCCGGTGCGTCCGGAGGCGTTGCAGGGTGCCGCCGGCGACGCCGGCAAGGGCGGGCCGGCGCCGCGGATGGCAGCCGCGGCTCCGAGCGAAGCCGCGCCTGCCGCACAAGGCGGCCTCGCCAAACTTGCCCGCGCCGGCAGCGGCAACTAAGGCGGCGAAACCTCCTTGCCTGAAATCATCGAGCGATTTGCACCGCTGGCGCGCGGCTACGACGTTCTGCTGTGCGACGTCTGGGGCGTGGTGCACAACGGCGTTGCCGCCTTCGCGCCGGCTTGCGAAGCGCTGATGCGTTTTCGCGCCGGACGCGGCACTGTCATCCTCATCACCAACGCGCCGCGGCCGGGCGCTTCGGTGCAGCGCATCCTCGACCGGCTCAACGTGCCGCACGACGCCTACGACGCGATCACAAGCTCCGGCGATGTCACTCGCGGCATCGTCGAGAACCGGTTACGCGAACGTGTCTTCCATCTCGGGCCGCAACGCGACCTCTCGATCTTTACCGGACTCGATGTCGCCTTCGCGCCGGTCGAAGACGCCGACTACGTCGTGTGCTCCGGCCTGTTCGATGACACCAGCGAGACGCCGGACAGTTACCGCGGGCTGCTTGCGGCCATGCGCGCCCGCTCGCTGTTCATGGTCTGCGCCAATCCCGACATTGTCGTTGAGCGCGGGGATGAGCTGGTCTACTGCGCCGGCGCCCTGGCCGACGCCTACGCGGCGCTGGGCGGCGAAGTGCTCTATTGCGGCAAGCCGCATGCCCCGATCTACGAGGCAGCGCTCGGCAAGGCCGCCGCTTTTCGCGGCGGCGAGGTGCCGCCGCTCAATCGGGTGTTGGCGATCGGCGATTCAGTCAGAACCGACCTGAAAGGCGCCGCCGCTTTTGGCGTCGATTGTCTGTTTGTCGTTTCCGGCATCCACGCCGAGGCTCTGGGCGGACGCGAAGCGCCGGACCTTTCGGGCTTGAACACGGTTTTCGACACAGCCGGCGTAGCGCCGAAAGCGGTCACGCGCGCACTGGCGTGGTAGCCGCCGTTGCGAGAAGCCAGCGCGACCAAACAATCTGGGACTTCGATCGTCCTTGCGTTATTCGCAATGACCAGAGCTACCGAACTGAATCAACGTCCGGCGGAGACTCGGGAAAAACCGCCTCGATCTTTGCCTTCAGCGTCTGCGCGTTGAACGGCTTGACGATGTAATTGTTCACGCCCGCCTTTCGCGCCGCGATCACGTTCTCGGTCTTCGATTCGGCCGTGACCATGATGAAGGGCGTGTCGCTCAAGTCGGGATCGGCACGGACTTGGCGCAGCAGGTCAAAACCGGTCATCGGCTCCATATTCCAGTCGGAAATCACCAGGCCGTAGCGTTTGGCTGTGCATCTTGGCGATCGCCGCAACGCCGTCGCTGGCATCATCGACATCGGCGAAGCCGAGCTGACGCAACAGATTGCGGATAATACGGACCATGGTGGCGTAGTCGTCGACCACGAGCACAGGCATTGTCGGATCGAGAGCCATTGCTCTGCTCCTTGGCGCGGCCTCTGCAAGGAGAGAAGTTGGTCGGCTCCTCAAAAACGAGGTGACGCTGCCCCCAAAAGCGCTCCTTCAAAGCGCGGTGATTTAGCATCGCTGGTTGAACATCGGGTTAACCGTGACGGTCTTGACTTGGGCCTGCTGCGGCGGCACCTACGGGCCCCACAGCTTTTCTTAACCATTGCAGGCCGATGGCCCCGAAACGCTTCCTCGTCGTGCGCGATGCAGCGCCCGATGGCGCGCTCCGCGGCGCCGTCCTCGCCATGGGCAATTTCGATGGCGTCCACCGCGGCCACCAGGCCGTGATCGCGGCGGCGATCGCGCGCGCCCGGGGCCTGGGCCAGCCGGCAGGGGTCCTGACCTTCGAGCCGCATCCGCGCGACTTCTTCAATCCGGGCGAGCCGCTGTTCCGGCTCACCGACGAGGCCGCCAAATTGCGGCTGCTTGCTGCGAACGGCCTCGACGGCACGGTGGTGCTGACGTTCGACGCCGCACTGGCGAGCCTGACCGCGGAGGATTTCGTCGCCCGCATTCTGGTCGGGCGGTTCGCCGTCAGCGGTGTCGTCATCGGCTTTAATTTCCACTTCGGCAAAAACCGCACCGGCTCGCCGGACTTTTTGGCCGCGCAAGGCCGCAAATACGGCTTCGCCGTCGACGTCGTGGCGCCGTTCGAACTCAACGGGCGCCCGGTTTCCTCCGGGCCGATTCGCGACGCGCTCGCGGCGGCGCGCCTCGACGACGCGGCGGCGCTGCTCGGTTTTCCGTGGTTTGTGTCCGGCGAGGTGCGGCACGGCGACAAGCGCGGCCGCGAACTCGGTTTCCCGACCGCGAACTTAAGTCTCGACGCCGCCTGCGGGCTGCGCCACGGCGTTTACGCGGTGCGGGTCGGGCTCGGCGACCGCCGTTATGATGGCGTGGCGAACTTCGGCCGGCGCCCGATGTTCGACAGCGGCGTGGTTCTGCTTGAAGTCTTTTTGTTTGATTTTGCCGGCGATCTTTATGGCCGGCAGATCGACGTCGCCTTTATCGAATGGATCCGTGACGAAGCGGCATTTGGCTCGGTGGATGAGCTGGTGCGCGCCATGAATGACGATGCTGCCAAAGCGCGGGCGGCGCTCAAACGCGCCGGCGATGTGTTCCCGCCAATTTAAGCAACAGAATTAGCCGGCGTCGTCGGATTTCTGTTCGCCGCGCTCGCGCAGCCATTGCGCCGCTACGAACGCAAGCAGCGCCACCGGGATGATGCGTTGCCAGCCGAGCGTGCGACCGGCCTGGAGGGCGGCGCCGAGAATTTTCGGATCGAGCAGCCACGACGATGCGCTTTGCGCCCGTGCGGCGCGTTCGAGGATCGCGCGCTCCCTGGCGCGGCGGCGCGCTATTGCCGCAACGAGCGCTCCGATCAGCGCGACCAAAATGAAGAAGCCCGCTATCGCCAGCGCAGCGTAGATCGAGCCCAATTGTAGCGACAGCCAGTCATAGGCAGCGACGCACAGAAATGCGAACGCGGTAAGCGCGGCGAACGTGACAATCGTCAGCCAAACGAAGAAGCCGCCGGTCAACCCGCTCCGCGCCCGCAGCGCAAGCGCGATGTCGTGCATCCAGTTCTTGAGCATCAAGACCTCAGCGCCGCCAGGTCGCCCCGAACAGGAATGCGATGCCGGCGACGATGGCGAGCGTGGTGTACGGCCGGGTCTTGATCGATTCGTCGATCGCGTCGACGAAATGGCCGGATACCTCGCGCACGGCGCTCGCCGCCTCGCGGCCTTTGTCCTCCGCCTCGGCGACGGCGTCGTCGATGCTCGCTTTGGCGCGACGCCATGCGGCGCTGCCGGGGCCGGCGACGATGCCGGCGATCTGGTCGGCAAGCCTGGCGAAATCGTCGCGCAGCGCCTGTAAATCGGCTTCCAGGTTGCCCGTGGCAGCGGACGCAGCCTTGCGGACTTCGCGTACGGCCTCTTTGGCCGTCTCGCCAGCGTTATTCGCCGCCGTCGACGCGGTGCTCATGGCTCTTCTCCGTGCACTGAAACGGCCCGAATGCCGTGCCTATGATATAGGCGGCGGAAAACCCCATTCAATCAATAAATTTCGCTCCGTGCCCGGAACAAATGGGCTGAATCCGTTCGCCGCAGCAAAACGGCCCTTTGCGCGGTGCCGGTGGCTTGTTAGAAGGCGCGCCATGAACGAGCAGCCGGCGAAAGCGCGCGATTACAGCGAGACGCTGTTTCTGCCCAAGACCGATTTTCCGATGCGCGCCGGCCTGCCGCAGAAAGAGCCGGAGCTGCTGGCGCGCTGGCGGGACCTCGATCTCTATGGCCGGCTGCGCGCCGCCGCCAAGGGCCGGCCGCGGTTCGTCCTGCATGACGGCCCGCCCTACGCCAACGGCAACATCCACATTGGGCACGCGCTCAACAAGATTCTGAAAGACGTGGTGACCAGAAGCCAGCAGATGCTCGGCTTCGATTCCAATTACGTGCCCGGCTGGGACTGTCACGGTCTGCCGATCGAGTGGAAGATCGAGGAAGAGAACTACCGCGCCAAGGGAAAGCCGAAGCCGGATTTGTCGAACCCGGTCGCGCTGGTGGAATTCCGCCAGGAGTGCCGGCGTTTCGCCGAGCACTGGATCAAGGTGCAGAGCGAGGAATTCCAGCGTCTCGGCGTCGTCGGCGATTGGGCGCATCCCTACACCACAATGGACGCATTCGCCGAGGCGCAGATCGCCCGCGAGATCATGAAGTTCGCGGCGAACGGCACGCTCTATCGCGGCAGTAAGCCGGTGATGTGGTCGGTGGTGGAGAAGACCGCGCTCGCCGAAGCCGAAGTCGAGTACGAGGATTACACGTCGGATACGGTGTGGGTGAAGTTTCCGGTGCGGGGAACCAAAGTCGTCACCACAAATCCGAGCGCCGACCCATCTTCCTTTGTCCAAGCGGCTGCAGATAACTTTGCCGCAGCGCTGGACCGAAACGCTGAACTCAAGAACAAATTGAAAGCTGCTTCGATCGTCATATGGACGACGACTCCCTGGACCATTCCCGGAAACCGGGCGATCAGTTTTTCGCCGAAGATCGAATATGGCCTGTACGAAGTAACAGACGCGCCCAGCGACAACTGGGCCAAGCCGCATGATCGGCTGATTCTGGCCGACAAGTTGGCCGTGGATGTCTTTCGACAAGCTCGCGTCCTGGCCTTCAAAAGAGTGAGTGCGGTTTCGGACAGCGATCTCGCGCTGCTTGTTTGCGACCATCCTCTGAAAAAGTTTGGTGGGTACGATTTTGCGGTGCCCCTCCTGGCAGGAGCGCATGTTACCGACGATACGGGTACGGGATTTGTTCATACCGCGCCCGGTCATGGGCGCGAAGACTTCGACGTGTGGACGGAGAACCGGAACGAAATAGCAAACATCAAGATGAAGGTCTGGATGCCGGATGGCGACAGCGAGCAATTTGGCATCAACACAACGATTCCCTACACCGTCGATGCCGACGGCCGCTTCACCGAGCAGGCGCCGGGCTTTACCGGCAAGCGCGTGATCACCGACAAAGGCGAGAAGGGCGACGCTAACGAGGCAGTGATCAAAGCCTTGATCGAAGCCGGAATGCTGCTCGCGCGCGGCCGGCTCAAGCATCAGTACCCGCATTCGTGGCGCTCAAAGAAGCCGGTGATCTTCCGCAATACGCCGCAATGGTTCATTGCGATGGATCAGCCGATCGCGCTGTTGAGCGGCACCGCGCGCCACGGCGCGACGCTTCGGCAGCTGGCCGAGCAGGCGATCCGGGCGACGCGCTGGGTGCCGGAGCAAGGCGAGAACCGTATCGCCGGCATGATCGAAAGCCGGCCCGACTGGGTGATTTCCCGCCAGCGCGCCTGGGGCGTGCCGATCGCGGTCTTCATCAAGGAGCAGCCGGACGGCTCGGTTGAGATCCTCAACGACCCCGAGGTCAATGTCCGCATCATCGAAGCATTCGAGCAGGAAGGCGCCGACGCCTGGTACGCGCCGGGCGCACGCGAGCGCTTCCTCGGCAAGCTCGCCAACGAGGGCTGGCAGAAAGTCGACGATATCCTCGACGTCTGGTTCGACTCCGGTTCGACGCACGCGTTCGTGCTGGAAGATACCGAACACTTCCCGGCACTCGCCCATGTGCGGCGCCAGGCCGACGGCGGCGACGAGGTGGTGATGTATCTGGAAGGCTCCGACCAGCACCGCGGCTGGTTTCAGTCATCGCTGCTTGAATCCTGCGGCACCCGCGGCCGCGCGCCGTTCGACATCGTCGTAACTCACGGCTTCACCCTCGACGAGCACGGCCACAAAATGTCGAAGTCGCTCGGCAACGTGGTGGCGCCGCAGGACGTCATCAAGCAATCGGGCGCCGATATCCTGCGCTTGTGGACCTGCGCGACCGACTACTGGGACGACCAGAGGATCGGTCCGGAAACTCTCAAAACCACTGTCGACACTTACCGGAAGCTCCGCAACACTGTGCGCTGGATGCTTGGCAATCTCGCCCATTTTGAAATTGCCGATCGGGTTGCAGTCGTGCACATGCCTGAACTTGAGCGGCTGATGCTGCATCGGCTAGCCGAGGTCGATCCGCTCGTTCGGAGCGCTTACGCTGATTTCGACTACAAGCGGATTTTTGCTGCGCTGAACACATTGATGACCGTCGATCTGTCGGCGTTCTATTTCGATATCCGCAAGGATGCGCTCTATTGCGATCCGTATTCGTCGGTCACGCGCAAAGCCTGTCTCACCGTGCTCGACCATCTGTTCCGCTGCACGGTGACCTGGCTCGCACCGATCCTGTGTTTTACTGCTGAAGAAGCGTGGCTCGCGCGCGATCCGTCGGGCGCATCGGTCCATCTCCAGCTGTTTCCCGAGGTGCCGGCCGAGTGGCGCGATGAAGCGCTGGCCGACAAGTGGCGCAAGGTGCGTCAGGTGCGCCGCGTGGTGACCGGGGCGCTCGAGATCGAACGCGCGCACAAACGCATCGGCTCTTCGCTCGAGGCGCATCCTGTTGTGTATGTCTCCGATCCCGATCTTTTCTCGGCGGTGGTCGATGTCGACCTTGCCGAAGTTTGCATCACCTCGGGCCTGGCGCTGGTCGAAGGCGATGGCCCGGCGGACGCGTTTCGACTGGCGGATGTCGCCGGCGTCGCCGTCGTCCCCGAATTGGCCGCAGGGCGCAAATGCGCGCGGTCGTGGAAGATTTCCCCGGCCGTCGGTCTCGATCCGCAATATCCCGACGTGACGCCCCGCGATGCGCAAGCACTGCGCGAGTGGGACGATATGCGCAAAGCCGCGGAGTAGGGGGCAGCATGGCCGAGGCGGCGCAAGGAAAAGCCGACCGCGCCTTCGCCTGGGGGCCGCTGAGCGCATTCGGCCTGACCATTGCCGTTGTTACCGGCATCCTCGATCAAGCATCCAAGCTGTGGCTTTTGGATGTATTCGGCCTTGCCGACCGCGCCCGCGTGGCTCTCACGCCATTTCTCGACCTCATCGTCGTCTGGAATACCGGCATCAGCTATGGGCTCTTCCAGCAAGAAGGGTTCTCGGCGCTATGGGCGCTGCTCGCCTTCAAAGTTGCCGCGGTGGCATTGCTATGGGTTTGGCTGGCGCGGGCGTCCTCGCGGATGACGGCCGCGGCGCTTGGTCTCATCATCGGTGGGGCGATCGGCAACGCCCTCGACCGGCTGCATTGGCCGGGGGTCATGGATTTTGTGCTATTTCATATCGAGACCGCCAGCTGGCGCTTTAGCTGGTACGTCTTTAACCTTGCCGATCTGGCCATCGTGGCAGGCGTGGTCGCTCTGCTGTATGATTCGCTGTGGGCCAGGGGTGCCGTAAAAGCGCCCTGATCCCGGATAAAAAGGTCTTATGAGTTTTGGCCATGCTCCGGCGTACCGCCGTCTTGGGTGAGGGCATGGGTGAAGGGATGAATCAGGTTCAAAGTCGGAGCCGCAATGCTGGGCGCAGGTCGCATAGGCGCGCGGGCCTTGTGCGCGCCGCAATGGGGGCCGCTTTGGCCGGTGTCGTCGCGAGTTCCGGCGCGTCCGCGGTTTGTGCCCAGACCAGCGGCAGCGACGGGAGCGTCGTTGACAAGATGATGCAGACTATCGGTATCAAGCCTTCGCCCGATGCCGAGTCCGCCATCAACTACACCGAGCGGTCGCCGCTTGTGGTGCCGCCCACCCGTGACCTGCCCCCACCAGGGACGGAGGCGGCAGTGCCGACGTCAGACTGGCCGACCGATCGGGCTAAACGGCACAAGAACAGCAAAGCCAAGGAGGCGATCGTTCCCGAGACGGCCGTTCAAACCCCAAATCCGCCGGTCGAGAAGAAGCCTTGGTACAATCCGATGGGTTGGTTCAACAAAGAAGAATACGCCAACTTTGCCGGCGAACCGGTGCGCAGGAATCTTACCGATCCGCCTGCCGGATACCGGGTTCCGTCGCCGGAGCAGCCTTACGGCATCGGTCCGGATAAGAAACCGGGCAAGGCGGCTGCGAGCGCCACCGATTTCGGTTTGAGCTCCGCGACCCCTCCCACGAGCGGCACGGGACATTAGCGGCGAATGCATGTATGGCCGACGACGCCAGTCTTTGGGCGTCGTCTGTGGTTGTGTTGCTCCGAGGCTTCGAAGCCGAGTTCATATCCTCCGCTTGTTACGGCGCCGATAGTGGGGCATGACGAAAACCAATTGGAGACGACTCGTGCCGAAAGCTCTGCTACTGACGTTGGCGTTGATGACGGCCTTGCCGCTGGCCGCGCACGCCGACGCCGGACCCAAAGTCGAACACTTCACGCTCAGCAACGGGCTAGAGGTCGTGGTCATTCCAGATCACCGTGCGCCGGTCGTCACCCATATGATCTGGTATAAAGTTGGCGCCGCCGACGAAACCCCCGGAAATTCCGGCCTCGCCCATTTCCTCGAACACCTGATGTTCAAGGGCACCGCGGAGAACCCCGGCAACCGGTTCTCGCTTGCTGTGGCCGCAATCGGCGGCCAGGAGAATGCCTTCACCACCGACGACTACACCGGCTTCTTTCAGCGTGTGCCGCGCGAGCACTTGAAGGAAATGATGGCATTCGAGGCCGACCGCATTACCGGCCTTGTGCTCACCGATGACGTGGTGCGTCCCGAGCTCAACGTGGTGCTCGAAGAGCAGAACATGCGGGTAGCCAACAATCCCAACAGCCGGCTGTCGGAGCAAATGGACGCTGCGCTCTATCTCAATCATCCTTACGGCCGCCCGGTCATCGGCTGGCGGCCGGAAATCGAAAAGTTGACTCGCGACGACGCGCTCGCCTTCTACCGGCGCTTCTACACGCCGAACAACGCGATCGTCGTCATTGCTGGTGACGTTACGGCCGACGAGGTCAAGGCCGACGCCGAAGCGACTTACGGCAAAATTTCTCCGCGCGCCCAGATCGGGCCGCGCCACCGGCCGATGGAGCCGACACAGGAAGCGCCGCGCACCGTTACGCTCGCCGACCCGAAGGTCGAGCAGCCGAGCGTCAGCCGCGTTTATCTGGTGCCGTCGCGGATCACGGCCAAGCCGGGCGAGAGCCAGGCCCTCGAAGTTTTGGCCCACGTGCTCGGTGGCGGCGTCAACGGCCGTCTCTACAAAACGATGGTCGTCGAGCAAAACCTCGCGCTCAACGCCGGCGCCTATTATTCGAGCACCGCGCTCGACTACGGGAAGTTCGGCGTCTATGGCGTGCCGGCGCCGGGGAAGACGCTGCAGGATGTTGAAACGGCGATCGACAAGATCATCGCTGACGTCAGCGAGCACGGCGTTACCGCCGACGAACTTGCGCTCGCCAAGAACCGGCTGATCGCCGACGCCGTCTATGCGCAGGACAACCAGGCGACACTGGCGCGCTGGTACGGTGCGGCGCTGGCGACCGGCGAGACCGTCGATATGGTCCGCAATTGGCCGGAAGAAATTCGCGCAGTGACCGCTGATGCCGTGCGTGATGCGGCCCGCACCTGGTGTAACCGTCGCGCGTCGGTCACCGGCTATCTGGTCGGCAGCTTTCCGGCGAAGGAGAAGCATTCGTGAACGCCATCATTTCACTTCGCCTGCCGCGACGCTCCGCCGTCGCGATTGCCGCGCTCGTTGCCTTCGCCGCGCCGGCTGGCGCCACCACCATCGAGCGGGTGGTAAGTCCCGGCGGCATCGAAGCCTGGCTCGTGCGCGAGCCCGCGGTTCCGATGATTGCCGTCGATTTCGCTTTTGCCGGCGGCGCCACACAGGACCCAGCCGGCAAGGCGGGCACTGCTAACCTGGTCTCTTCTTTGCTCGACGACGGCGTCGGCCCCTACGATTCGAAGACATTTCACGAACGCCTGGAGCGCAAGGCGATCGAGTTGAATTACGATGCGGAGCGCGACACGCTGCGCGGCTCGCTGCGCACGCTGACCGAGAATCGCGACGAGGCGTTCGAAGCGCTGCGGCTCGGACTGACGGCGGCGCGTTTCGACCCCAGCGATGTCGAACTGAACCGCGCGCAGATCATGTCGACGCTACGGCGCGCCACGACCAACCCGACGGAAATCGCAAGTCGGAGCTGGTGGCACGCTGCCTTTGCCGACCATCCATATGGCCGCCCGGTCGCCGGCACGCTCGAATCGGTGCCGACGATTACTGTCGACGACCTTAGAGACTATACGCGGCGGGTTCTGGCCCGCGGCAACCTGAAAGTCGCCGTGGTCGGAGATATCGACGCTGAGGCGGTCAAAGTGATGCTTGATCGCGTTTTCGGGTCGCTTCCAGCGCAACCGGATCTCAGGCCGGTGGCCAACGTCACCCCGCAGGGCCTGGGACGGCGCATCGTAATCAAGCTCGACGTGCCGCAGGCCGTGGTGACTTTCGGCGGTCCGGGCATCGCCCGCAAGGATCCGGATTTCATGGCCGCCTATATCGTCAATCACATTCTCGGCGGCGGCTCATTCTCATCGCGGCTTTACCAAGAAGTGCGAGAGAAGCGCGGGCTTGCCTATTCGGTGTATGACAGCCTGGTCTGGCTCAATCACGGCGCCGTGTTTCTCGGCGGCACCGCCACACGCGCCGATCGTACCGGCGAAACCCTCGATCTCATCCAGAAGGAAATCCGCCGCTTGGCCGAGGATGGCCCGACCGCGGACGAACTCGCCAAGGCCAAGGCCTATCTCAATGGCTCGTTCGCGCTCAATCTCGATACGTCGAGCAAGATTGCGGCTCTGCTCGTGCAGTTGCAGCGCGACGGTCTCGGCATCGACTATTTCTCCCGCCGGCCCGAGATGATCAATGCGGTAACGCTGGATGACGCGCGGCGCGTCGCCAAGCGGCTGCTCGACGCCGGACTCCTCGTGACCGTCGTGGGCCGGCCCGAAGGGGTCGCCTCGACCAGCGCCGTTGACGCGCCTACCGCTCAGTAAGACTCTTCAGCCCACGCGGCGTCCCGGAGCGTGAGATAGGCGACCCGCGTTCGCCTTAGCGCGGGCGCGGATTTCGCTGCCGCTTAATCCGCGCTAGGCTTTGCGGCGATGATACGCGTCAACGCCCAGATCAGTCTCGACGAGCGCGAAATTGAAGAAAGCTTTGTCCGCGCTTCGGGGCCCGGTGGACAGAATGTCAACAAGCTGTCGACCGCCGTGCAGCTTCGCTTCGATGTGCGCGGGTCGCCGTCGTTACCGGCGCAGGTGAAGGAGCGGCTCGAGCGGTTGGCTGGAACGCGGCTCACCCGCGACGGCGTGCTGGTGATCACCGCGCAAAGCCATCGCACCCAGGCGCGCAATCGTGCTGATGCACTTGACCGCCTCCTTGAGCTTATCCGCCGCGCGGCGATCGCGCCGCGGGCGCGGCGGCCGACCAGGCCCACCAAGGCGTCGCGCGAGCGCCGCATCGAGACAAAAAAGCGCCACGCCGGGCTTAAGCGTCTGCGCCGCGTCAAGCCGTCGCTCGATTGACCATGGTGCGCCAGCCGCCCGTGTCGAGATCGACCTTCGACCTGGCTGCCGGCGCGAGTGAACAAAAATAAGGCGTCAAATTTAATCGGCTTCTTTTTTAATCGCATCGTACCGGAAAGCTTCCGGGCGATTTTGCGGCGCCTAAGTTAATTTTCCGACAGGTGAATCATTTTTGCGACCGACAAATCAACTTTGTCGCCGCGTTGATCAAATATTTGTATTGCACCGGCGAACGCTTGCGGAGCAGGCGTGTTGCTCATAGCTCCAGCTTGGGGAAATGCCCGCTTGACGAACGGCTCATCGAAGGCCGGCTTCAGAGCACCGTGTAAATCCGCGTAAATCCGGAGGGCTAATGCAAGCAGTGGCGGACGAAATGTCGCCGGCTGCTTGAACGTTGTTGGCAATGCAGGAGACGTTATGAATCAAACCCCCTCTCCGGAACTCATGATCAAGAGCGCAACACGCATGCTCCCGTTCGAGCGCGTTGCGCTGGTGTTGCAGGGCGGCGGCGCGCTGGGCGCATATCAGGCCGGCGTTTATCAGGCGATCCATGAAGCCAGGATCGACGTGCATTGGTTGTGCGGCACGTCGATCGGCGCCATCAACGGCGCCCTGATCGCAGGCAATCCGCCCGAGAAGCGGGTTGAGCGGTTGCGCCAGTTTTGGGAAACGGTGACCAAACCGCCGCTGCGGATTCCCAATGTGCCGTGGTTTACCGAATTGCCCTGGAACGGCAACGGTCACGCGCGTTTCTGGACCAACAAGATCAGCGCTTTCGCAACCATGGTGCACGGCGCGCCGGGCTTCTTTTCGCCGCGGCCGTTTCCGCCGGTGAATTCCACGGCCGACAGTCCCGAGAATGTGAGCTATTACGACATCTCGCCGCTGAAGGAGACGCTGGCGCGCCTGGTCGATTTTGACCGCATCAACGCCAACCCGGAGCCGATGCGGTTTACCGCGCTCGCCACCAATGTCCGCACCGGCGTGCCGGCCTATTTCGACAATCGGGAACAAAAAATCACCGCCGATCACATCCTGGCCAGTTCGTCGTTGCCGCCGAGTTTCCCGCCGACCGAAATCGACGGCGAATATTATTGGGACGGCGGCGTGGTTTCGAACTCGCCGATGCAGTTCGTAATCGACAACCGCGGCGGTCATACTGCGCTGGTTTTCCAGGTCGATCTTTGGGACGCGAGCGGGGAGCTGCCGATGGATATTCCATCGGCCAATCTGCGGGCCATGGAAATCCACAGCGCGAGCCGCATCAACGTTTCGCTGGAGCAGTACAAAAAGATGCAGAAATTCCGCCACGCCCTGCGGCGATTTCTGGATCAGCTTCCGGAGCAGTGCCAGAATGACCCGGAAGTGCAATTTCTCTCCGAGCAGGCGCGGGTGAAAGTCGCGACTATCGTGCAGCTGAAGTATCAGTCGAACAAATTCGAGACTGCCGGCAAGATGTTCGAATTTTCCCGGCTGGCAATGGAGGAGCACTGGCAGGCGGGCTACGAAGACACCAGGGTCGCACTGGTCGAGCCCGGGGTTCTCGAGTTGCCGCACGTTTCGGAAGCGGCGCGCATCTTCGATGTGCACCACGGCTGGGTGGCGTAGGACTACCGTCGCCCTCCAGGCGGGGTGGATTTGACCGTTATGGCGAGCGGCAATGGCGCAGCAGCCATTCGCTGCTCGCCATTGCCTGTTCACTGACGCTAGACTCGAACGCCGCAAAGCCGAGTCGCCGATGCCTGTCCGCCAGCTTTCCGAAGCCGTCATCAACCGCATCGCCGCCGGCGAAGTGGTGGAGCGGCCGGCGAGCGTGGTGAAGGAACTGGTCGAGAACGCGCTCGATGCCGGCGCCAGCCGCATCGATGTGCTGACCGACGGCGGCGGCCGGCGGCTCATTGCGCGTCACCGACGACGGCGACGGCATGACGCGGGCCGATCTCGCGCTGGCGGTCGAGCGTCACGCCACGTCGAAACTCGCCGACGACGATCTCGTGTCGATCAGCACGCTCGGCTTTCGCGGCGAGGCGTTGCCGTCGATCGGCGCGGTGGCGCGGCTTTCGATCACGTCGCGCCATCGCGCCGAGCCGCACGCCTGGTCGATCGAAGTCGATGCCGGCGCAAAGTCGGAGCTCAAACCGGCTGCGCTCGGGGAGGGGACGCGCGTCGAGGTGCGCGATCTGTTTTACGCCACGCCGGCGCGGCTGAAATTTCTCAAGCTTGATCGCACCGAGGCGGAGGCCGTGCGCGATGTGGTGCGCCGGCTCGCCATGAGCCGGCCGGATGTCGCCTTCACGCATCGCCGGCGAAGAGCGCGCGCCGGTCACGTTCGCGGCCGCGCTGCCCGGCGTCGACCGGCCGCCTCACGCGGCTCGGCGACATCCTCGGCGCGGATTTTCGCGCCAACGCCGTCGAGATCGCCGCCGAACGCGAGGGCGTCAGGGTCGAAGGCTATGCCGCGCTGCCGACGCTCACGCGCGCCAACGCGCTCGGCCAATATCTGTTCGTCAACGGCCGGCCGGTACGCGACAAGCTTCTTCTCGGCGCCGTGCGCGCGGCCTATGCCGATTATCTGCCGCGCGATCGCCACCCGCTGGTCGCGCTGTTCGTCGAGCTTCCGGCGCGCGAGGTCGACGTCAACGTGCATCCGGCGAAAGCGGAAGTGCGCTTTCGCAATGCCGGCCTGGTGCGCGCCTTGATCGTGCATGCGCTGAAAGCGGCGCTCGCCCGCGACGGTACGCGCGCGGCGACGACCGGCGGCAGTGCAACCATTGCCGCGTTTCGTCCGCGGCGAGGAGAAGCTCGCCGCGCGCCGGCATGCGGCGCTGCGTCGCGCGGCGGCGGCTTCGCCGAAGCGGCGCAAGCCGCCTTCGAGGTCGGCGTGCCGGAAGCCGATCTCGGCACCGGGCTCGATCCGCTACCTCGCCGCTGAAGCCGCAACCGGCTTCGCCGATGCGTTCGATCACCCGCTCGGGGCCGCGCGCGCGCAGGTGCACGAGACTTACATCGTGGCGCAAACCCGCGACGGCCTCGTCATCGTCGATCAGCACGCCGCCCATGAACGCATCGTCTACGAGAAACTCAAAGCCGCGATCGCCAAGGCCGGCGTGGCGCGGCAGATCCTGCTGATCCCCGATGTCGTCGAACTCGACGAGGCGGACGTGGAGCGGCTGCTCGCCCACGCCGACGAACTTGCGCGATACGGCCTCGTGATCGAGTCGTTCGGCCCGGGCGCGGTTGCGCTGCGCGAGACGCCGGCGCTGCTTGGCGAGATCGACGGCGGCGGCCTGCTGCGCGATCTGGCCGATCATATCGGCGAATGGGACGAGACCTTGCCGCTGGAGCGCCGGCTGATGCACGTCGCCGCGACCATGGCCTGTCACGGCTCGGTGCGCGCCGGGCGCAGACTAAAGGCCGCAGGAGATGAACGCGCTGCTGCGCGAGATGGAAGTGACGCCGAATTCCGGCCAATGCAATCACGGCCGTCCGACTTATGTGGAACTGAAGCTCACCGACATCGAGCGGCTGTTCGGGCGAAGGTGAGTCTAGGCCGGCCGCAGAAAGATGAACTCGGTATCGTCGTAGTCGCCGCCGTTCGAGTTCGGCGAAACCCTTCAGGCGCGGCGAATTGCGCCTTCTTCGCCTCTTCAACGACAATCAGCGCGTCCGGGCATGAACCAGCCGCCGGCGCGCGCCGAGGCGAGCGCCTTTTCGGCGAGTCCTTGCCCGTAGGGCGGATCGAGGAAGGCGAGCGAGAACGGCTCGACCGGATGCGCGGGGCCGAGCTTGGTCGCGTCGCGGCGGAAAATCCGCGACATGCCGCCGAGACCGAGCGCGGTCGATGTTCTCGCGCAGCAGCGCGCGAGCCTCCGCGCCTTCGTCGACGAACAGCGCGAACGCGGCGCCGCGCGACAACGCCTCAATGCCGAGCGCGCCGGTGCCGGCGAAAAGATCGAGCACGCGCGCGCCGGTAATCGGGATCGCCATAGCCGTGGACGAGGATGTTGAACAGGGATTCGCGCAGCCGGTCGGCGGTCGGCCGGATAGCCTGCGGATTTCGGGCCGGCGAGCGTGCGCCCGCGCAGGCGTCCGCCGACGACGCGCATCAGCGGCGCTCGCGGCCGGCGGGGCCGCGCGCCGGAGGCGCGATCCGGCGCGCGTCGGCGGCGATGGTCCCGCTTGGCTGACGGTTTTGCCGGCTCTGGCTCCGGCGGCGCGGCTGGCCGAAGCGCTCGACGGGGACGCGTGCGGCCCTTGCGGTCGCTGAGCACCTCGGCGCGCACGGCTCCCGGCGGGTTTGTGGTCGCGCCTCGGACTTGTCGCGGCGCGCGCCGTGGAATTTTCGCTTGCAGCTTTTTTGCCGGACGTTCCTGTTCGTGGGCGCGCCAGGAATGGGAGCTTGGATTTGCCGGGTGTTGCCTTTGGCCGCGACGGTCGCGCGCGCGCCGTTCTTCCTTGCTTGTCGATGCGGCAGGCGACCGGAGGCGGCGCCGGCGATCGGGCTGGAAAAATCCGCGCCCGAAAGCGCGACGACGCGTTCGCCGAGTTGCTCGCGCAACATGCGCGTGCGGCACCTCCTCGACCGCGCCTTCGGCGAGACTCGCCAAGCTGGAACGGCCCGAACGAAATACGGATCAATCGCGCGACCGTCAGCCCGAGATGCCCGAGCACGTTGCGCACCTCGCGGTTCTTGCCTTCGCGGATGGCGAACGTCAGCCACACATTGGAGCCCTGCACGCGCTCGAGCGTCGCTTCGATCTCGCCGTAATGGATGCCGTCGATGGTCACGCCGGCGCGCAGCTCGTCGAGCTTTGCCTGCGTCACCGAGCCGTGCGCGCGCACGCGATAGCGCCGCAGCCAGCCGGTCGCCGGCAATTCCAGCACGCGCGCCAGCGCGCCGTCGTTGGTGAGGAGGATCAGGCCCTCGGTGTTGAAGTCGAGCCGGCCGACGCTGATCAGTCGCGGCAGATGCCTGGGCAGATGCTGGAAGATGGTCGGCCGGCCTCGCGGGTCGGCATGCGCGGTCAAGAGCCCGCGCGGCTTGTGATAGAGAAACAGCCGCGTGCGCTCGCGCGCCGGCAGCGGCTCGCCATCGACGGTGACGCGGTCGCGCGCGGTGACATTGAGCGCCGGCGAGCGGATCACCGCGCCATTGACGGCAACGCGCCCCGCGGCGATCCATTCCTCGGCCTCGCGGCGCGAAGTCAGCCCGGCGCGGGCGATCACCTTGGCGATGCGTTCGCCGGCTTTGTTGGCGGAAGTCATGGCTTTTATCGTCGTCATGCCCGGCCTTGTGCCGGGCATCCACGACTTTATACACCTGAACGAACGAAGACGTGGATGGCCGGGACAAGCCCGGCCATGACGGAAAATGACATCGTTTATGGACATGGCGCTCACCGAAGCGCGCGCCGCGGGCGAGCGCGGCGAAGTCCCGGTCGGCTGCGTCATCGTGCGCGACGGCGCGGTCATCGCGCGCGCCGGCAATCGCACCCTTGCGCGACCACGACCCGACTGCGCACGCCGAGATCGTCGCCATCCGCGCCGCGTCGGCGGCCCTCGGCTCCGAGCGGCTCACCGATTGCGACCTCTATGTCACGCTCGAGCCCTGCACGATGTGCGCCGGCGCGGTCGCGTTCGCGCGCATCCGCCGCCTTTATTATGGGGCTGCCGATCCGAAAGGGCGGCGCGGTGGACAACGGCGTGAAATTCTTCGCTTCGCCCGCCTGCCATCATCGGCCCGAGGTTTATGGCGGGCTGGCGGAAGCGGAAACGTCGGCGCTGCTGAAGAGCTTTTTTCAGGAGCGGCGGTAGGGCTGGGGGCGCGGACTGACGTCCGTTTATGACTCTGAGAGGGCGGACATTTGATCGCCGCCCGCAATCGATCTCGAAGCCAGCAAGCTTTCGTACCTACCGGCCACACAGCAGGTCGACGAAACATTCGGCGGCGGGCGTTAGCAACAGGCCGGCCCGGCGGACCAGGACGATCGGTGACGCCGGCAGCGATTCGTTGATGCGAATTTGCACCAGCGCCTTCTTGATCAACTCGAATTCGGCAAATTGGATTGGCAGCATGCAAAGCGCATCACTATACGCGACCGCCATTATCACGCTGAGCGCCGATTGGGTCTGTATCACCAGCCGCGGCGGCGGCAGACGCTTGCGAGCAAACACCGCACCGAGTTCTTCGGTCGCCCGATGCGTGATCGAGGTCGTGACCCACTCGGCCTCGGCGAGCTCATCAAGGGAGGTCGCGTTGGCGAGCGGATGGCCGATGCGCGCCATAATGGCGCGGGTGTTATCGAACAGCTTTTCAACCATCAATTCCTTTGGCGCCGCGCGTTCGGGTTTCGGCCCAATGTAAAAATCGACGCTGCCATCCTTGAGGCCGGACTCGAGCGTCGGATAAAGACCCTCGATCATCCGCAACTGCACGTCGGGGTATCGGGCGCGAAACCGCGTCAGCGCGCGCGGCAACATCGCGACATGCGCCGCGCCTGATAACCCCGCGACAACGGTTCCGTGAGCGGCGCCGGCGACACCGATCTGTTCGGCCTCTTCGCGAGCGCGCTGAATGTCGTTCATGATTGCGCGCGCTCGCTTCAAGAACGCCGCTCCGACTGCGGTCGGTGTCATGCCGCGAGAGCGGCGCTCGAAGAGGGGCGCGCCCAGTTCGTGTTCGAGGTCATGGACGCTCCGGGTCAGCGCCGGCTGGGCGAGCCGGAGGCTGCGGGCTGCAGCACGAAGGCTGCCATGCTCGGCAATAGCCGTGATGTCGCGGAGCTGATGCAACTTCATGCTGAATATTAGGGCGATCCATTTCAGGTATCAATCGGATCAATTTGATAGCTTTTCGCCATCGCTGGCGCGTGGCTACAGTCTGCGGCGACGGATGTCGGAAGGCTTTGCTTTTGACGCCGTTAACCCCCGCGCCCGAACAGCGCCGAAAAAGGCGCGTGCGCGCTACGAATGAGGAAGCGCGCACATGCCGGGCGATAGTGCGGAAACGGATGTCATCGTCGTCGGCGCCGGGCCGACCGGGCTCTCGCTCGCCATCGAGCTTGGCCTTCGCGGCGTCCGCGCTGTCATTGTCGAGCGGCATGCCCGCACCGGCTCGCAGCCGCGCGCCAAGACCACCAATGTCCGCTCGATGCAGCATTTGCGACGCTGGGGCATCGCCGACAAGCTGCGTGCCGCCGCGCCACTGCCGTACGACTATCCGACCGACATCGTGTTCTCGACAAGGCTCTTCGGCCGCACGCTGGCCGTTATCGAAAACGCGTTTGAAGGCGCCAAGCGCCGCGACCCGCGTTTTCCCGAGCCCGCGCAATGGGTGCCCCAATATACGGTCGAGGCGATCCTGCGCGAGCGGGTCGCAACGCTGCCGTCCGTTACGCTGCAATTCAACACCGAGCTTGAGGACGCCGAACAGTCGGCAAATGCAGTCAACGCGACCGTCCGCAATCTTGCCAACGACGAGCGCCGCACCATCCGCGCCAAATATCTGATCGGCGCCGACGGGGCGCGCAGTCGCGTCCGCGAGATCGCCGGCACGCGGATGCAGGGCGAGCACGCTTACGCGCTCAACTACAATCTCATTCTGCGCGTTCCCGAGCTGTTGCGCGCACCTCCCGACCGGCGCGCCATAATGTACTGGCTCATCAACAAGGAAGCGCCGGCGGTCATGGGTCCGATGGACACCGACGGCCGCTGGCATTTCGGCATCACGCTGCCGCCGGGTGTGACCGAGATCGACGACGACACCATCCGCGCCCGGGTTTGCGCGGCGGTCGGCCGCGATATCGAGATCGAAATCCTCGAGCGCGACATTTGGGCGGCGCACCGGCTGATCGCCGATCGCTATCGCGACCGCCGCATTTTTCTTGCCGGCGACGCTTGCCATTTGCATCCGCCGTTCGGCGGCTACGGCATGAATCTCGGGATTGCCGACGGCGTCGATCTTGGCTGGAAGCTTGCGGCGATGCTGGAAGGGTGGGGCGGCGGGGACCTGCTCGATTCCTACGAGCAGGAGCGCCGCTCGGTTCATCAGCGCACCATTGCGGAGGCGGTCGAAAACTATCGCACGCTCAGCGCGCAACTCCTCAAGGACAATCTCGATGACGAAACCGAGGAAGGCGACCGGGCGCGACGCGAGGTCGGCGAGGAGATCGTGCGCACCAAGACCCGCGAGTTCAAGACGCTCGGAGTTGTGCTCGGCTCCCGCTACCTGGAATCCCCCATCATTGTCGCCGACGGCAGCGCGCCGCCCCGCGAGCATTACGCGAATTTTGAACCGTCGGCTCATCCGGGCTGTCTTGCGCCCCACGCCTGGCTGCCGGATGGCAGTTCGCTCTACGATCATTTCGGCCGCGGCTACACATTGGTCGCGTTCGACAGCGCGACTGCGAAGGAAGAGCTTGTGCAGGCCGCGCGGCGTGCACAGCGTTCCGCTGACCGTTCTGAATTTGCCGGATCGGGAATTGCGGACGCTGTACGGCGCGCCGTTGGCCCTGATCCGCCCGGATCAGTATGTCGCGTGGCGGGGCGATCGCGTCGAAGATGCCGATGCCGTCATCGCCGCGGTGCGCGGCGCGCCGATGCGCGATGCTGTCGCCAAAAGGAAAGAGAGAACGGCATGAGCGGGGAAAACAAAAACGTCATCAACATCACCCAGGCGATCGACGCGGGTTCGTTCACCGCGTTTCAGATCGGCACGATCATCCTCTGCTCGCTGGTCGCGTTCCTCGACGGCCTCGACACCCAGTCCATCGCCGTCGCCGCGCCGCTGATTGCGGAAAAACTCGCGATCGGCAGGACGGCTCTGGGACCGATCTTTTCGGCGGCGGTGCTCGGCGCCATGATCGGCGCGCTGACCTTTGGACCGCTCGGTGACCGGTTCGGACGCAAGCGCTGCCTGGTGGCAGCCGCCATCATCTTCGGCGTCTGCACGATCCTGACCGCCACGGCGGATACCTACAACACGCTGCTCGCCGTGCGTTTTGTCGCCGGTATCGGGCTCGGCGGGGCGACACCCTGTTTCATCGCGCTGGCTTCGGAATATGCACCGAAGCGGCGGCGCGCGATGATTGCCAGTCTGATCTGGTCGGCGTTCCCGCTCGGCGGCATGGTCGGCGGCTTTCTCAACGGATATATCCTGGCGCATTTCGGTTGGCCGGTCATTTTCATGGTTGGCGGCGTGCTTCCGCTCATCGTCGCGGGCGCGCTGTCGATCTGGCTGCCGGAATCGATCCGTTTCCTGCTGGCGGAGAACCGCGATCCCGAGAAGGCGCTCGCCATTGCGCGCCGCATTGTGCCGACGGTTGCGCCGATGGCACGGATCGTGGCCGACGAGGAACACATCAAGGGCGTGGCGCTGAAGAATTTGTTCAGCGAGGGCCGCGCCGTCGGCACCGTGTTGCTCTGGGTTGTGTTCATCATGGCGTTCGGCACGCTGGCCATCACGGTGCTGTGGACTCCCACGTTGCTGCGCACCAACGGCATCGCGCCGTCGCAGGCCGCGGTCGTCCTTGGCTTTCATGGCCTCGGCGCGCTGATCGGCATGGGCAGCGCCGGGCGGCTGATCGAACGGTTCGGAGCGGCCGCGACGCTGGTGCCGGCGCTCGTCTTAGGCGCGATCGCGACCGGCGCCGTCGGCTTTGCCGCGACTTCGGTGACTTCAATGTCGATCGTTCTCGCGCTCATCGGCGTGTTCGTCGGCATGGGCGGCTCGGGAGCGATCGCGCTTGCGGCGCTGAATTATCCGACCGCCATCAGATCGACCGGCGTCGGCTGGGCGATGGGAATGGGCCGCGGCGGTCAGGTCATCGCGCCGCTGACGACCAGCCTGATGCTGGGGCTCGGATGGGGGACGACGCCAGTGTTCCTTGCGACCGCAATCGCGCCGTTTATCGCAGCGATCTTCGTTCTCGCTTTCGCCTTGCATGCCGACGGCACCAAGGTTGTCGGCGCGGCGGCGCCGAGCCCGAGAATTTCGTGACGGATGCCGGCTTGCGCGTTCGGCAGCCTGTCGTGCTCTCGAAAAAGGACGCGTGAAATCATGCGCAGCGTGGATCGCATTTTGACGACGCACGCCGGCAGCCTGCCGCGCCCGGACCGTTTTTCACCACGTCAATCTTAAGACGACGCGCCCTGAAATGGTTGGTGGGCTGAGTGTAGAAGTAAAACCGCAGAGTCCGGACCTCTCCTTAACCATCAAGACGAAATCGCTCGACATCATGACGAAAGCCGTGCTGTTTGTTCCGCGCCGGCCTACGTAATCATCTGCACGCGCTTCGGTTCGAGGCCGGGTTCTGTATGACGCGACACGGCTGCTGGGCGCAAAAACCGGTAAGTTGTGCCGCCGATCACATGACACGTAGCGGACCTGCTCTATCGTACTTTCGGCGCCTGTTCCCGCTATGAGCTAAGGATCCTCGCTAAAAGCGAGACTTGGGCCAGCGGTCGATAGGCACATCGAACTTCGACGATTTAACCTTCGGGAGAACACCCAATGTTACGGAAGCTCACTCTCATTGTCGCAGTGGCGGCTGCAATCGCAATCCCGGCCGACGCGATGGCTAAAGGACATGGCGGCGGCGGACATGGCGGAGGACATGGTGGCGGAGGACATGGTGGCGGCCACGCCGCGCACGGTCATGCCGGCGGCCATGCTGTAGCACATGGCGGACACGGTGGAACTCACGTCAGAGTATCAGTGCATACCGGTGTCGGGGTACATGGCGGCGTCGGCGTACACGGCGGAGTCAGGGTGGGCGTACGCGGCGGAGCTCGCGTCGGCGGACGCTACTACGGCGGCGTCTGGTACGGCACCGGACGGCGTTGGTACGGCGGCCGCTGGTGGGCTTACGGCGTCGGCAGTTGCTGGAGGGCCTCTCCCATCGGTTACGTTTGGGTATGTGGTTGAGAACCAGATCTATGAAGGGGCGGTTTCAAATTGCGCCGCAAGAAAAACCGCCCCTTAATTGAATTAGCCGAGAATGAAGGTGCCCGCGCCGGGCTCCGCGCCTGGTGGAAGCATTGCAATATGTCCACGGTATTCGGGCGGGCGACCGATGATTGGCGCTCGCGGTTCACCACGACGCCACGTTATTGATCGTGGCTCGGCTGATACGCAAGGCCGGGCGGCGCTATCACCCTCAGATTGAAGCGCCGTCGTGCCATCTGACAGGCATCATCTCCCGGCAAACAAGCTTTGCAAACGTCAGGCCTCACGGTGTAGATCGCGCACGCCGTAGAGACGCCGACCTTCCCCATAAGGGCTGCGCAGCGATTGCCGCTGCATTGCATGCGTCCTTGTTCGTTATCGACATAAGCGGGAGGGATGCGGTCAAGATCGGCGTCAGTTTCCATCGAGAACCGCGGCCACTCTGCAGAAAACGAACAGCACGCACCACAAGTCCGACAGTCCGCGACGGGGTGTTCGGCTGGACGCGCCGAGAAAACCCTCACTTCACCTTGAGCCTGACTGCTGACTCTTTCCCCCGGTTGCTCTCGATCTCGTACTCGACGGTCTGTCCCTCGTTGAGAGAACGCAGGCCGGCCTGCTCAACGGCCGAAATGTGGACGAACACGTCCTTGCCGCCACCACCGCCTGACGGCTGAATAAACCCATACCCCTTCGTCGGATTGAACCATTTCACGGTACCTGTAGCCATTTCAGTCTCCAATGTTGACGGTGCACAATATAGACCGCGGCCTTGCGGGACAAGGATCGCGATCGATTTACTCAGCGGGGCGCCGCGGGTGCAGTCTGCTTGCCGTGGCTCACGCTGCGAGCAACGCGCCGAGTCGCTCTTTGACTTCCTCCTTCACTGCCTCAGAGGCTCGCAGGATTGCGGTCGCCTGATAGAAATCGAGCGTGCGAAAGATCGCGACCTTCGGCCGGATCACCAGGTCGGGCGCGCCCTGCGCGAGCTTTCCGGCAATGATGGCGCTACCCATGATGTTGAGCGTAACGATCAC
Source organism: uncultured Alphaproteobacteria bacterium (assembly GCA_963826945.1). Classification (GTDB taxonomy): domain Bacteria; phylum Pseudomonadota; class Alphaproteobacteria; order Rhizobiales; family Xanthobacteraceae; genus BOG-931. The sequence goes on from CAWGYY010000012.1 coordinate 100,742, forward strand.
GCTCTCCCAGGCGCCGGGGATATCGCCGCGCTCGGTCGGCGGTGCTGTCAGCACGTCGACGGCGACGATGTAATTGGCGCTGCCGCGCAATCGATCGAAGGGCAGGGGATTGGTGGTGCCGCCGTCGATGAGGACGCAGCCGTTAATGGCGACCGGGCGTAATAATCCGGGAATCGCGATCGAGGCGGCGAGCGCCGGACGGAGCGGCCCCGCGGTCAGCGATACTTCCTGACGGCGATGCAGATCAGTGGTCGTCACTGCGAGCGGGATTTTCAACTCGGAAAATTCGGCCGGGATCGCTTCGGGCAGAAACTGCGCGCAGAATTTCTCGGCGTCGATCTGGGTCGCGTGGCCGAACGCGCCGGCGAACAAATCGGCGAGCGTACCGGCGCGAGACGCGATCAGGCGGCGCGTGGTTTCGGTTGGATCGTGAGCGAAACGGATGACGTGATGGCGGATGTCTCTGCCGCGCATCCCGGCCGCATAAGCGGCGCCCATCAGAGCGCCGATCGACGTGCCGGCGATCGCCACCGGTTTCACGCCCATGTCGTCGAACGCTTCGATCACCGCGATGTGGGCAAGCCCGCGCGCGCCGCCGCCACCGAGTGCGAGGGCGAAGGTCTTCATCCGGGTTACCGTCAGGCCCCGGCCTTGAGGGCGAATTCCCAGGCCTTGCCGGCGAGCGGACGAACCAGAGCGGCCTTGGCGGCAGCAAACGCGCTGGTCGCGGTGCCGTCGCGGACGCGGCCGACAATACCCTGCAGGATCGCGGCGATACGAAAGAAATTGTACGCCGAATAGGTCGCCAGATACGGCCGCGGGTCGAGACCGGTGCGCTTCACATAGGCGTCGACGTATTCTTCCAGCGACGGGATGCCGAGCGCCGCCAAATCGAAGCCGACCAGCGAGCCGGTGCCGGCTTCGGATTGCGGCATGTGCCACTGCATCAGGTGATAGGAAAAATCCGCGAGCGGGTCGCCGAGCGTCGACAGTTCCCAGTCGAGCACCGCCATGACTTTCGGTGCGTTGGGCGCCAAGATCATATTGTCGAGGCGATAGTCGCCGTGTACCAGCCGCGACGGCTGTGGCGGCGGCAGGTTGGCCGGCAGCCAGACCATCAGCCGCTCCATGTCTTCGATTTTCTCCGTCTCCGAGGCGCGGTACTGCTTCGACCAGCGCTCGATCTGGCGCGCCACGTAGTTCTCGCCGCGGCCGTAATCGGAGAGCCCGATCGCGGCCGGATCGAAATTGTGCAGCTGCGCCAGCGTCGCGTTCATGGCGTCATAGACTTGCGCGCGCTCGGCCGGATTGGATGAGGGCATTTCCGGTTCCCAGAACACCCGGCCCTCGACATGCGACATGACGAAGAACGCCGTGCCGATGACAGTTTCGTCCGCGCAATAAACGACCGGCTCGGCGACCGGAAAACCCTGCGGATAAAGCGCGCTGATGACGCGAAATTCGCGATCAACCGCATGCGCCGACGGCAACAGCTTGCCCGGCGGTTTGCGCCGCAGCACGTAGCGCCGCTGCGGCGTCTCGACGAGATAAGTCGGATTCGACTGGCCGCCTTTGAACTGCGACAGCGTGATCGGGCCGGCAAATCCTTTCACATGATCGCGCAGATAGGCTTCGAGCCGCCCGACGTCGAAGCGCAGCCGCTCGGAGACTTCCTTTGTGCCGGAGAAAGTGCTCTGGCGATCGGTGGCGTTCATTTATATTTTTGCTCCCCTTGGCCTTGCTTTGGCGAAGTCGTCCCGTGGGATCAACCAACGCTCTTATGGCCGCCACGCCAGGGCGATATCAGTTCTGGAAAAGTCGTCACCCTTGAACAGCAGCGGCGCGCCACGGCTCTTGGCCAGAGCGTAGCCAAAACAGTCGGCAAGGTTTAGTCCCGCCGGATGCCGGCCTTTGCCGTAGGCCAGAAATGCTCGAATTGCGAGACCGGCTTGCTCATAAGTGACATCGGCAATTTCAATACCCAGCGCCGCAATCAACGCTTCGAGACGCTTTGCATCCGCCTGCGATCTGCGCCCGGCGACCACCATGTGTGCTTCTACATATGAAACTGCCGACATGATCGTGGCAGAGTTCTGATCGAGTATTTCGATGAAAATTGGCTCTTCCACTTCGTGCCTGACGATCGCGACAACTATCGACGTGTCGACGACGATCACCGCGGCAGCCCGCCCTCGTCATAGCCGACGATCTCCTCGTCGGTCAGATGCTCGTTGATCTTGGGAAGCCTATCAAAATAGGTGAGCAGCTCGGCGAGCTTCCTGCGATTGACCCGTCCCTTTGGTTTGGCTGGTCCCAGCCGATCCAAACGCTCTTCAACCGCTTGGTCGACGGCATCGGTCAAGCTTTCGCCCGTCCGCGCCGCGAGCTTGCGAATTTTTGCCTCGGTGGCTGAGTTCTTGATGAGCACGCCCATGGTGTCGCCGATATATACACTGTGATAAACTATATATACGAAGCAGCGCCCAATGGCTACCTTCAGCCGGAGGCGTTCCGTTGGAGGTTTTCCCGCTCCACCGCACGCCAGCCGATGTCGTGCCGGTAAAAACCCTCGGGCCAGCGGATGCGGGAGATTGCCTCGTAGGCGCGGTCGCGGGCCTCGCGAACATCCTTGCCGAGCGCTGAGACGTTGAGCACCCGTCCGCCATTGGCGAGAATCTTTCCGCCCTCCGCCTTGGTGCCGGCGTGGAAAATCTCCACGCCTTCGACCGCAGCGGCGTCGTCGAGACCCTCAATGACCGAACCTTTGTCATAAGAGCCCGGATAGCCACGCGCGGCCATCACCACGGTCAGTGCGGCGTCGGGATGCCAACGCAGATCGAGCGATTTCAGCATACCGTCACGGCTCGCGAGCAAAGCGGGCACCAGGTCCGACATCAGGCGCGGCATCAGCACCTGGCATTCCGGGTCGCCGAAGCGCACATTGTATTCGATCAGCTTTGGTCCATCGGCCGTCAGCATCAAACCGGCGTAGAGCACGCCCTTATACGGCGCGCCCAAGGCTTGCATCGCGCGCAATGTCGGCAACACGATTTCGTCCATCACGCGCGCGCTCGTTGCCGCGTCGATGATCGGCGCCGGCGAGTAGGCACCCATGCCGCCAGTATTCGGCCCTTTGTCGCCGTCGAAGGCGCGCTTGTGATCTTGCGCGGAGGCGAGCGGCAGTGCTGTCGTGCCGTCGCAGAGTGCGAAGAACGACGCTTCTTCGCCGTGCAGAAACTCCTCAATGACAAGTTCAGCGCCGGCTTCACCGAGACTGCCGCCGAAAATCATGTCGATCGCCGCCTCCGCTTCCGCCAAGGTTTCCGAAACGATCACGCCTTTGCCGGCAGCGAGCCCGTCGGCCTTGACGACGATCGGCGCGCCGCAGCTGCGGGCGTAGGCCTTGGCCAGCGCGGCCGCGCGAAAGCGCTCGTAGGCTGCGGTTGGAATCCCGTTGGCGCGACAGAGATCCTTGGTAAAGCCTTTGGACCCTTCGAGCTGTGCTGCCACGCGGCCCGGCCCGAAGGCTTTGATGCCTGCTGCCTCCAGATCGTCGACGATGCCGGCGCACAGCGGCGTCTCCGGTCCGACGACGACGAGATCGATGCCATTTGACCGGCAAAACCCGATCACCGCCGAGTGATCGGCGATGTCGAGCGCGACGCACTCCGCTTCGCGCGCAATTCCGGCGTTACCCGGAGCACAGAACAGCCGGTCGGTGAGCGGGCTTGCCGCCATCTTCCAGGCCAGCGCATGCTCGCGTCCACCGGAGCCGAGGAGCAAAATGTTCATATGTTCCAAAGATAAGTTGCCGCCGCCCCTGTAGCATGGGAGCGCATTGGCGCAAGCTCACGCCCGAAGTTGTCCAAGGGTCTTGACCGCACCGGCGACGCGCAGCACTAACGACCGCGATGAACGAACCACGGCTCAATTTGCCGGAACTGACCGTCTCCGAGCTCTCGGCCGCGCTCAAGCGCACGATCGAAGAGTCGTACGGCTACGTGCGCGTCCGCGGCGAGCTTGGCAAAGTCAGCTATCACGGCAACGGCCACGTTTACTTCGATCTCAAAGACGACCGCGCCAGCATCGCCGGCGTGATCTGGCGGACCACCGCCGCCCGCATCAAGCTCAAGCTTGAAGCCGGTCTTGAGGTGGTGATCACCGGGCGGCTCACGACCTATCCCGGCCGCTCGCAGTACCAGATCGTGGTCGAGACGCTGGAGCCCGCCGGCCTCGGCGCGCTGATGGCGCTGCTTGAGGAGCGCAAACGGCGATTGACCGCCGAGGGATTGTTTGACGAAGCGCGCAAGCAGCTGCTGCCGTATCTGCCGGCTGTCATCGGCGTCATCACCTCGCCGAGCGGCGCGGTCATTCGCGACATTCTGCATCGGCTGGCCGACCGCTTTCCGCGCCGCGTGCTGGTTTGGCCGGTAAAGGTGCAGGGCGACGGTTCCGCGGCCGAAGTGGCTGCCGCCATTGCCGGATTTAACGCGCTGCCGGAATGGGGACACACGCCGCGGCCTGATCTGATCATCGTCGCGCGAGGCGGCGGCTCGCTGGAAGATCTGTGGTCGTTCAACGAAGAAATCGTGGTGCGCGCCGCGGCGGCAAGCTTCATTCCGCTCATCTCCGCAGTCGGCCATGAGACCGACGTGACGCTGATCGACTTCGCGGCCGACCGGCGGGCGCCAACCCCGACCGCCGCCGCCGAAATGGCGGTGCCGGTACGCGCGGAGCTTTTGATCGACGTCGAGAACCTTGAGCGGCGCGCGTTGACCGCGTGGCTGCGCAATCAGGAAGCGCGCCGCAACGCGGTGCGATCGGCGGCGCGCGCGCTTCCGGATGCCGACGAGGTGTTGGCGGTGCCGAGGCAGCGGCTCGATCATGCCGCTGCCGGGCTGGTGCGCGCGTTGCGGGCCAATGCGCACATCCATCGCGTCAGCTTCTCGCGCATCGGCGGCAGGCTAAGCGCGCACCTGTTGCGGATGCAGGTCGAGCGCCGCCGCGATCGTTACGCCGCTGCCGCATCACGGCTGCGGGCGAGTGTTGCGGCGAATGTGACCGCGCATCGCATGCGCATTGCCCGCGAAGGCGAGCGCGTCGGCGCGCTGGCCGAGCGCGCCGGGCGCGCCATGGACAATCTGCTCGACGCGCGCTGGGCGCGGTGCGAACGCGATGCCCAGTTGCTGGCGGCGTTTTCCTATCGCGGCGTCCTGGCGCGCGGCTTCGCGCTGGTGCGCGATCGAGGCGGCCGGCCGCTGCGCACCGCTGCGGCAGTTTCGACCGGCATGCAGATGGACATCGAGTTTTCCGATGGCCGCGTCGGCGCCCGCGCCGAGGTCGTGCAGACCTCGATGCCGCGCGCCGAACCGCCGCGCCGGCGCCGCCGCCGCGACGACGATCCCGGACAGGGAAATCTGTTCAGCTAGTTTCCCGGCCTTGCTGATAAGAGCACCGCTTCATAAAGCTGACTATTTGTTCAGTTCCATGTGGCGTTCTGAGCCTGTTTATTCGTTAACAGAGAAGAAAGTCTGCGCAGTGCGGAACTGTCATCCCGTAAGCGAATTATGATTTTGATGAACTTCATTCGCGCCAAGGAGGAAACAATGATTCGGACGGCGTGTGCGATTGCAGTCGCGACCGTGCTGGTCGCTGGCGTTTCCGGAGTTTCACAGGCGGCGCCGATAGCGCCGCTGCCGACCGGGGTTGCGAGCGATGCCGCGTCGGGCAATGTCATCCAGGCATGGTGCGGCTGGCGTTGCCGGCGTTGGGGTTGGGGCTACCGCCGCTATTACGGATATGCCCCGGGCTGGCGCGGCGGTTGGTGCCGTTGGCATCCGGCCCGCTGTTGGTAAAACCTCACAGCACAGAATCTCCCGGACGATAAGAATGTACGATTATGCCGCGCCCGCCTCGGCGCGGCATAATCTTTTTGCGCGATATTGGCTTGCCGGATTTCGAAATCGGGTGGGTTTCGTCCGCCCCGCGGAATGACTATCTTGCCGCATGTGCCGGCCATGGAAGGAAGGCCGCTTCGACGGAGGTCCATTTGCTCAATCGCACCGATCGCCCATCGCCAATGCCAGGCGAGGCAGAGGTCAAATATCTGGATGGCGATTTCCGCGTTGTGCGGCCGGGTGCGTTCGTGCGTTGCGCTGTAACCGGTGCGGCGATTCCGCTTGAAGAGCTCAGATACTGGAGCGTCGATCTCCAGGAGGCGTACTCCACGCCGGAGGCGGTGCTGCAGCGACACAGCGCCGCTTACGCTCACAAGCAGTAAGCCGATTTAGCGCCGCGGCAAAACGTCCAAGACCATCTGCTGAAATTGTTGCTGCTCGTCGATCACGAGCCGCACCGGCAACGCGCTGGCGCGAGCGGCGAGCGAGGCGAGGTTGGCATCACCGCTAAGCCGCGCAAAATCCTTTTCTGTGGTGACCAGGATCAGGTTTTCGGCGTCAGCACGCGCGATCAGTGCCTGCGCTTCCGTCGCCGTGTAGCGATGGTGATCGGGAAAACTTACGCGCTCGGCCACCGCAATGCCGCCTTCGGTAAGCGTGGTGAAAAACTTGTCCGGATCGGCGATGCCGGCAAAGGCCAGGACCTTGCGGCCCTGTAGCGCGGAGAGCGTGTCGCGGTCCGGCTCGAGACGGCCGTGGAACAGCGCAACATTATGCCGCGATACGCATTGCATCACCGCATCGGGAGTCGGCCCCGAGCCGACAACAACGATGGCCTGTGCGTGCGCAATCTGCACCTCGATCGGCGCTCGCAGCGGGCCTGCAGGGATGATGCGGCCGTTGCCAATGCCGCGTCGGCTATCGACCAGCAGGATCGAAAGCTCCTTGGCGAGCGCCGGGTTTTGAAACCCATCGTCCATGACAATGGCGGTCGCACCGGCGCGTCGCGCGGCTCTGGCGCCTTCCAGGCGGTCGCGGGCGACGATGGTGGGTGCAAGCCGCGCCAAGAGCAGCGGCTCATCGCCGACTGTGGCTGCCGAATCCGCTAACGCATCGACGCGGACCGGGCCAACCGTTTGCCCGCCATACCCGCGGGTCAAAAAAAACGGGTGTTGGTGCGCGGCGAGCAAAAGTCGTCCGACCGCGAGTGCGGCCGGCGTCTTGCCCGACCCGCCGACCGTCAGATTGCCGAGGCATATGACCGGCACACCGACGCTTCGTCCCGGGGACTGCATTCGCCGTGCCGCGACGGCACCGTAGAGTGCAGCGAGCGGACGGAGCAGGGCGCCGCCGCCTGGTTTCCACCAAAAGGCCGGCTCACGCATCCAAGCCGGATCCCGAAAAATCCTGGCGCCGCATGATCATCAATCCGTCAGACTAAGAAGCCTGCTGTTCGAGCCGAAGCTGCATCAAATAAGGCTCGAGCGCGATCAGCGTCCGGTCGAGTGCGCCGCTGAGCTTGCCGACCGTCACCAGCGCGGCATCAGCCACCGCCTTGCGGGTCGCAGGGTGCGCGAGCCAATCGGCGAGACACGCCGTCAGCCCTTCCTCGTCGGCAATGCGTTCGGCTCCGTGAGCCGCATCGAGCGTGGCGTAAATCTCGCCGAAGTTCCAGACATTCGGGCCGTGGACCACTGCAGCGCCCAGCCTTATGGCCTCGATCGGATTCTGGCCGCCGTGACTGGCGAGCGAACCGCCCATGAACACGATCGGCGCCAGTCGATAGATCAAGCCGAGCTCGCCGAGCGTGTCGGCGATAAAGATATCGACATCGGAGCCCGGCAGTTCGCCGCGAGAGCGCAGCGCAACCGAAAGGCCGGCGGCTTTCGCGCTCTCGGCAATCGCGGCGCCGCGGTCGGGATGGCGGGGAGCAATGACCGTCAGCAACGACGGACATTTGGCGCGCAGCCGCTGATGTGCGGCAATGACGGCCGCTTCCTCGCCGGCGTGGGTGGAGGCGGCGGCGACGACGGTGCGGGTGCCGATGGCGGACTTTAATTTGCGAAGCGCTGTTTGATCGGCGGGCGGCGCCGGTACATCGAGTTTGAGATTGCCGCAGCCGCTGATGCGCGGCGCGCCGAGCTGCGCATAGCGCTCCGTGTCGGCGCCCGATTGCGTCAGACAGAGATCGAAGCAGCCGAGGAGAGTCCCGATGACGCCCGGCAGTCGGCGCCAGCGGTTGAACGAGCGCTCCGACACGCGGCCGTTCACCAGGATCATCGGGATACCGCGGTCCGCACACGTCAAGATCAGATTGGGCCACAGGTCGGATTCAACGAACAGCGCCAGATCCGGCTGCCAGTGATCGAGAAATCGGCTGACAAATCGCGGCGCGTCGAGCGGAATGAACTGATGCACCGCGCCCGCCGGCAGTCGCTGCTCGGCGAGCGCCGCCGAGGTGACGGTGCCGGAAGTGACCAGCACGGCGAAATTCATCGCCCGGATGCGCTCAATGAGCGGAATGACCGCCAGCATTTCGCCGACGCTGGCGCCGTGCAGCCAGATCAGCGGGCCATCGGGACGCGGTACGCGGGTCACGCCGTAGCGCTCACCAAGCCGCGCCGGATTTTCCTTGCCGCGTTTCAGGCGCCATGCCAGGAGGCGCGATGCCACCGCCGGCGCCGCCGCGATGGAAGCAAACCGGTACAAACGCAAAGCAAGCGGCAATCGAACACGCACGCTCAGCCTCTCCGAAGCGGCCGAACGGCGCGTGGATGGTTTACCCGGTTCAGACGATCACGCCGTGACCGCCCGATACGTCCTCCCAGCATTCGCACTCTCAACGCTACGGCGCTTCGCTTCCAGGATCGAGTAACCGATGCATATGGACAATGAAATATCGCATCTGCGCGTTGTCGACCGTGCCCTGGGCTTTTGCTCGCCATGCCGCATAAGCGGTCGCGTAGTTCGGAAACACGCCGACGATATCGAGCTGTTCGAGGTTTTTGAATTCCGTGCTCCCGACGCTGCTCAGTTCACCGCCGAAGACGAGGTGGAGTAACTGCTTGGAAGCCGGTTTGGGGGTGTCCGCCATGTGCTTGATCCGCGAGATACGCGATTCATGAAGACGCGAGGCGTTCATCCCTTAGCAGCTCGACGAGGGCCGCATGCCTGTCCCGGCCGGCCGCGACGAGCATCCCGTGCCGCAGCGCGGGAAGATTATAAATGACTGTTCCGCCCCCGACGGCGGTTAACGCCCCGCCTGCTTCGTGCACCAAAAGATCAGCCGCCGCAAGGTCCCAGTCGTGACTGTCGACGCCGGCAATGGCCGCGTCGTAATCGCCCTGCGCCACGCGGGCGAGTTGCAGTGCAAGCGAACGCATCCGCGGCATGATGGTGAAAGGCGGCGCCGATTTCGCCAGCCGTTCGAGGACGCTTTTCGGACCCGCGATCCGCGCTTGCGCGAGCGATGTTCCGGGTGTGGCTGCGATCGCGACACTGTTGCGGGTCGCGCCTTTGCCGACGATTGCGGCGAAGAACTCATCCGTCATCGGGGCGTAAAGGCACGCCACGATCGGCCGGCCGTTCTCGACCAATGCCGCCGACACCGCCCAATCGGTCTGGCCGGCGAGATAGGCGCGCGTGCCGTCAATCGGGTCGATGATCCAGACGTACCGCGCCGCGAGCCGGGCGGGATCGTCAACGCTCTCCTCCGAAAGCCAGGCAAAACCCGAGCCGTCCCCGGTCAGCCGTTCATGCAGCAATCGATCGACGGCAATGTCGGCATCGGAAACCGGCGAAGACTCGCCCTTGGTCCAATTGTTGATCGGCATCCCGAACATCGACCGGGCCAGCAGGCCCGCTTCGCGCACGGACGCGGTAAGCCGTGCGGCTACTTGCGCAAGGTCAGCGACCTCATTGGCCGGCAACGGTCATGCCCTCAACGCGCACCGTCGGCGCATTGGTGCCGTAGCGGAAAACCAGGTCGTTCGCGGGCGTCATGCTCGCGAATATCTCGAACAGGTGTCCGGCAATGGTGACTTCGCTGACCGCATAGGTGCATTCGCCGTTCTCGATCCAGAAACCGGATGCGCCGCGGCTGTAGTCGCCGGTTACCAGATTGACGCCCATGCCGATCATGTCGGTGATGTAGAAACCGTCCTCGATGTCGGCGATCAGCTCATCCGGGTTTTTTGCTCCGGGGGCGAGATGCAGATTGCTCGGGCCGGGCGAAGGCGTCGAAGAGACGCCGCGCTGGGCGTGACCGGTGGTTTGCAGATCAAGTTCTCGCGCCGTTGCGCTGTCGAGCAGCCAGGTCTTGAGCACGCCGTCGTCCACCAGCTTACGGGAACGCCCGGCAATGCCTTCGGCGTCGAACGGCCGAGACCGCAACCCGCGCGGCCGCAGCGGGTCGTCGATAATGTCGATGCCCGATGCAAAAATCTTCGCGCCGAGTTTTTCCCGCAGAAAACTCGTCTTGCGCGCGATCGAACTGCCATTGGCGGCGCTGGCAAGATGACCGACCAGCGAACCGGAGATCCGGGAGTCGAATACGACCGGGACCCGGCGGGTGGCGACCTTGCGCGGGTTAAGCCGCTTGACCGCCCGCTCGCCGGCGTGACGCCCGATCGCCTGTGCGTTTTCCAGATCGGCGGCGTGCAGCGTCGAAGAGAAATCGTAGTCGCGCTCCATGCCGGTGCCTTCGCCGGCGATCGCGGTCATGGCGACGCCATGGCGCGAGCCGATCGTGGCGCCGTGGAAGCCATGGCTCGTCACCAGCACCATGCCGCCAATTCCCGCCGACGCCGAAGCGCCGCCCGACTTGGTTACGCCGGCGACAGCAAGCGCCGCGGCTTCGGCTTCGCGGGCGCGCGTTTCCAGAACGCCGACATCCGGCATTTCCGGGTCGAGCAGGTCGAGATCCGGTAATTTGCTTGCCAGTAGCGATGGATCGGCCAACCCGGCGAAGCGGTCATCCGGTGCCGCCCGCGCCATCGCCACCGCCCGCTCGGCCAGCGCATCGAAGCCGTCGCTCTTCAGATCATTGGTCGAAACCACCGCCTGCTTGTGACCGACAATGACGCGCAGCCCAAGATCGTCGCCCTCGGAGCGCTGCGATTCCTCGATGTCACCGTCGCGCACGTCGACCGAAAGCGAGATCGAACGCACGGCGATAGCGTCGGCCTGATCGGCCCCGGCGCGCCGCGCGGCGCTGACGAGACGTTCGGCGAGATCGGAAAGGTCTGATTGGTCGAGGAGTGAAGGCATGGAACTAGCACGATTGGTTTATGCGTGGTGACCGGGGAAGACAAGGCGAAGATGTGGCCCACTATCGTGCTATTCAACCCACTCCACCGCCTGAAACGCTGACCGGAAAGCGCGAATTGCAACTGCCGCAGCAACGGCTCGTCAAGCATCGAGGCCTTTGGCGGGCCGGATAGAAGGAATTAACCAGGGTTCTTAAGCCGATTGCGACTGCGCGCTGGCATTGTCGCGGCAACCGGGCGGCAACAGCCCGGCGGGAGCCGAGTTTTTCGGGGCGTCAAATGGAAGCCGGCAGGTTTGCTGCCGGGTCGAGCCGCGCGTTGCGGCTCGACCCCTTCTCTTTGCCCGTGCGTTTTGAAACCGCAGATGAAGCGGCCGATGAACGCCGGCGCGTCGTCGACCTGCATCGTGAGCGCGTCGTTGTACGCCGTTGCGTCGGCGGCATGCGCATGGCGTTGAATTTGCCGGTCGCAGCTTTCCGCGGTGTTGCCATCCGCCTCACCGGCGCAATCAACGAGCCCCCGACCGCCATCGCGGTGGTGCTTGAGCACGGCGATCCGGCGCTGTCGCTGCCGCTGTTTTCTTCCAGCACCAGCGACGACATCCTGGCTGAATGGCAATCCTGGGGCCGGGTCCTGGGTTTGCCGCTCCTCGTTGCCGAAGAGGACGGGACCCTGCGCGAGCCGTTCGCGCGGCTGGGCGCAGTCCGCGTCGAAGCGCCGACCTGGCGTCGCCGTCGTCGCGGCGCCGTCGCGAGTAGGCGGCCTTCGATGCTGTTGCGGCGCCGGGTCGGCGTGCCGTCCGCTGCGCCGGCGCTCCATCGCGGCGAACGCGAGATCATCGCTCGAAACTGACAAGCAGCCGGTCTAGGACTTGAGAAACGCCGCCAGCATGCGGCGCGCGTCGGCGCCGCGATCGGTGCGCCAGTCCGAAGCGTACAAATCGCGGCCGAAGATCGTCGACAAGGTGTGCCCGTTCGACAGATGAAACTGCGAAAGTGCGACCATCAGGACGTAAAGCCGCAGGCCGTCCAATCCCCGCGGTAAATGTCCGACTTTCGTACCGCGTGCGATCAGTTGTTCGATCATGTCGAGCACCGGCGATGACATTTCCGGGATCCGCGCCGACTTGCGCATGTATTTGGCCTTGAGCAAATTTTCCGCCGATAACAGGCGCACCAGGTGCCGGTTATTTTCGAAATAGCTCGCCATGAAGTCGAACAGTTGCAGCAGGCCCTCGCGCGGATCGAGATGTTCAATGTCGATCTGCAGCTCACGGCGGCGCAGCCCGCCGAGCGCTTCCTCGAGCACTGCGATGTAGAGGCCCGATTTGCTGCCGAAGTAATGATAGATCATGCGCGGGTTGCTGCCCGCCTTCTTGACGATGCGGTTGACGCGCGCGCCGGCAAAACCGTGGGTGACGAATTCGCGGGTGGCGGCGCGCAGGATCTGGTCGCGGCTCTCCGCCGGCGTGCGGCGCGGCCGCCGGCGCGGACGCACCGTCGGCGCCCGAAGTCGCCGCGCATCGGTATCGCCATAAGTCATGCCGGGACCATCGCGGCGGCCTGGGCGGCGATTGTCGTCGCCAATTGCAGCAGCGCTCGATCGCTGCCACGCGGGCCGAGGATGGCAAGCCCGATCGGACATTCTTGCCAGCGGCCGAGCGGCAGCGCGACCTGGGGCGCGCCGCAATGACCGGCGACCGACGTCAGCGTCAGCGCGCGTTGATAGAACGAGCCGATGACTTCATCCGGCGCGTTCTCGATCAACGCCGGACACGGCGTGATCGGCATAACGATGGCGGTGCCCGGCGGGACGAGCTGCTCGATTCTGTTCTGGATCGCGGCGCGGATCGGTGCATAGCGCGCGACGTCGTCGCGCGTGATTGCCGCGGCTGCCGGCGAAGCGCTGCGCGATGTCGTCGGCGAAGCGCGGTTTGTGGAGGGTGATCCAGGGGCCCAGGCTTTGCCAGATCTCCGCGCCTTGCAGGACGCGGTAGCACTCAAGATAGTCCGCCTCTTTGCCATCAAACACACTGACGCTGCCAGTCGGGCCGAGCTTTGCGGCTTTTGTTTTGAGCTCCACGGCAAGCTGCGGATCGACCAGCGCGAACGCGTCGTCGGCCAGTTTGAGATTCGTGATCGGCGGGTGCTCTTGAGGCGGGAGGAGGGCATCGCCGACGCGCGCCAGCGTGTCGGCGTCGCGCGCGAACCAACCAATCGTATCGTATGACGGTGCAAACGGGACGACGCCATCGAGGGAGATCGCCCCGTGGCTCGGGCGAAAGCCGAACAGGCCGAGGAAATTTGCCGGCACGCGCACCGAACCGCCGGTGTCGGTGCCGAGCGCGAAGTCGACCAAGCGGCCGGCTACCGCAACCGCCGATCCGCTCGAGGAGCCACCGGGAAGCCTGCCCGGACACACCGGATTGACGAGGCGGCGATGATGCACATTGCGCCCTTCAAGGCTGAAGGCGAGCTCATCAGTCACAGTCTTGCCGATCAGCGTGGCGCCGGCGGCGAGCGCCTTTTCGACGACCGGAGCCGAGCGCGCCGCCGGTTTCTGCTGCGCCAGCCAGTCCGGATTGCCGCCGCCAGTGCGGCAGCCGTCGACATCGATCAGATCCTTGACGGCAAAGGTCAGACCGTCGAGGACGCCGCACGCGGTGGCCTCGCGCCGGCACATCCCGTCCGGAACGAAGGCGCCGAAATCGTAGGGCGCTCCTGTCGAAGCCGCTACCATGACGACGTCAGCGGGCCGCCACCGACGCCAGCGATCTGATAATGGCCTCGGAGCCGGTGACAAAGCCGAAACATTTCTTGACGTTCCATATCGTCGCCTCGGTGCAGAAATCGGGCGACGTGGTGGCGCAGCAATCGTCGACCATGATGCAGCCGTAGCCGAGGAAGTTCGCGTCGGTCAGCGAATGCAGCACGCACTGATCGGTATTGACGCCGGCGAACAGGATCGATTTGGTGCCGAGATTACGCAGGATGCTGTCGAGCGGCGTGTCCCAGAAGCCGCTGATCCGGTATTTGTCGACCTTGATGTCGTGGGGCTCCTGTCTGAGTTCGTCGACGACGGCGGCGGCCCAAGAATTCTTTTCCAGCACATGCGCGCCACTGCCCGGCAACGGATCGCCCAATCCGATGCCGACGCCGTGCGGTTTGTAGAGATGAATCTGGTTGGGCGGCATGTTGGCGAGATCGGGCCGGTTGCCCCAGTTGACCCAAATGACCGGCACGCCGGCTTTGCGCAGCGCTGGCAACAACCGCTGTAGCGGCGCGATCGGGGCGCGATCCGGACGATAGTCGACGCCGAGATGATCGACCCAGCCGCCCTTGGCGCAGAAGTCGTTCTGCATGTCGATCACGACGATGGCGGTGCGGCGCAGATCGATGGTGACGTTCTGCGGCTGACTGGCGATCGAAACCGGCACCGGCGCCGGAGCCGGCATTGCCATGTCAATCGTCTCTGCGGACGCGTGCCAGACATATTGCGAGCCGAACCCGAGGGGACCTCCGGAGGAAACTTCCGTGCGCTTTTCCACGGCTGACATTGTCCGTTCTCCTTCGTCAAAAGCAGCGGAGCGGCTTTAGTCCGCGGAAAATCCTTTGCAATTTTGCTGCCAACGAAAACGCCTTTGAAATAGGCGGAATTTCTCGTTCCGCTGCTAAGGGCGCTCAATGTCATTCGCGCTAAGTGCCTTCAATATTGGCAATTTTTGCGTAACTAATAAGCATATACTTATTCAATGTGCCGATTTGTGAGATTATTTCTAGTTGTTTCAATAGCTTAAGTTGGTGGCATGGCCTTTGCTCGCGTCAGCGAGGTTGCACGTTGTCGTTCACCTCTAGCGAAGGACCAATGTCCATGTTCTCCCGACGCCTCGTACTGGCCGGTGCTGCAATCGCGATTGCTCTCGGCTTCAGTCTTGCCGATCCGCACGCCGTGCGCGCGGCCGGACCATTGAAGGTTGGCATCCTGATTCCGGGATCAAAATCAGACAAAGGCTGGATGGAGTCCGGCTACGACGGCCTTGTCGCCTCGGAGAAAAAGTACGGCGACAAGATCAAGGTCCAGATGATCGAAAACATCAATTACGCCGATATGGACCAGGCGCTGACCAATCTCGCCACCGGCAATGATCTGGTGATCGGCGTCGGCGGCCAGACCCAGGCGTCGGTGTACAAGATCGCCAAGCGCTTCCCGAAGGTGAAGTTCTCCATCGTCGGCGGTAACGAAGGTGAATCGCTGCCGAACGTCGCCGGTTATGACGTCAAGCAGGCCGAGATCGCCTTTGTCGCGGGCGCCGCCGCCGCCATGCTGTCCAAGAACGGCGCCGTCAGTTACGTCGGCGGCCTGGAAATTCCCTCGATCGTCAATGCGGGGAAGGAATTCGGCAACGGCGCGAAATACGTCAACGCCAACATCAAATATTTCGAGAACTACACCGGCGATTTTGACGACGTCGCCAAATCGAAGGAAGCGACGCTGGCTGCGATCGCGCAGGGCGCCGATATTCACTATCACATCCTCAATCTCGGGCTGCGCGGCATGGAACAGGCGGCAAAGGACAAGGGCACGCACATCATCGGCAGCTACACCGATCGGTGCGGCAGTGATCCGCTTTACGTGGCCTATTCGATCACCGGGGTCGGATATCAGGTGCAATACGCGATCGATCAGGCGGTGAGCGGCACGTGGAAGCCCGGCTACAAGGAGTTCGGCCTGAAAATGGGTCCGCAAGCTTCGGATATGATCATTTGTGGCGGTACCCCGGAGCAGAAAGCCAAGCTTGACGCGATCAAGAAGGACATCCTCGCGGGCAAGATCAAAGTGCTCAAGGGCTAACGCGGCACCACGCTGCTTCCCGGATCGCTCCCGGTGAGAGATCCCACGCAAACTCTGGCCGAACCGCTGCTGGCACTGCAAGGCGTCAGCAAGCGGTTCGGCGCCTTGCTGGCGGTATCCGACGCCTCGCTCGATATCATGCCGGGGGAGGTGCACTGCATTCTCGGCGAAAACGGCGCCGGCAAATCCACCCTGTGCAATCTGATTTTCGGCGTGCACGTGCCGGACCAAGGCACGATGCGCTTTCGCGGCGAAATTTATCGCCCGACCGGCCCTTCGGATGCGCTCGCCAGCGGCATCGCCATGGTGCACCAGCATTTTAGTTTGGTGCACGACATGACCGTGGTCGACAATGTCATCCTCGGTCAGCAACGCGGCTTCGTGAACACCAAAGCCTGGGCGCAGCGGCTCGAACGTCTGGCCGATGACTACGGTTTCAAGCTCGATCCTTATGCCAAGATTGACGATCTTTCGGTCGGCGAGCGTCAGCGCGTGGAAATCGTCAAATGTCTGATCCGCGAGCCGCGCCTGTTCGTGCTCGATGAGCCGACCGCAGTCCTGCTGCCGGACGAAATCGCAGCGCTGCTTGACGTGTGCCGGCGTGTTGCAGCGAGCGGAGCGGCGGTGGTCCTGGTCACGCACAAACTTGCCGAGATCAAGAAGGCTGCCGACCGTGTGACCGTGCTGCGCGGCGGTCGCGTGGTCGCGCGCTCCAATCATCCCGCTGAGGAAATCGATGCGCTGGTGCGCGCAATGATCCAGGGCGACGTCAAAACGCTCGATAAATCCGCCGCCTCGACGCTCGGCGTGGCCGAGCCCGTGCGCGGCCGGCCAGAACCGGTGCCCAGCGAAACGCCGCCCCACGAAGCAGTGCAGATCGACGGACTGACGGTGATCGATAATCAGGGGGTCACCCGGCTCGACCATTTCACCTTGGCAATTGGACCGGGCGAAATCGTGGGTGTCGCCGGCGTTGAAGGCAACGGGCAAAGCGAGCTCGCCGCGGTCCTTTCCGGCATGTTGGCGCCGACCGAAGGCCGGGTCTTTCTCGGCGACAACGAGACTACACACCTCAGCCCGAAACAGATCACCGCAGCCGGGATCGGCGTTGTGCCGGAGGACCGGCATGCGGTCGGCTGCGTGGTGGAGATGAGTGTCGCCGAGAACATCTTTCTCAACCGTCTCGACGGCTTCACATCCTTTGGTTTTCTGCGGCGCAGGGAACTGGTGCAGGCGGCCCGCGATCTGATGACGCGTTTCGACGTGCGCGCCGCAGGTCCCGATATCGCTTTCTCCTCGCTCTCGGGCGGTAATCAGCAGAAGGCGGTGCTGGCGCGGGAGATAACGCTGCCCAAACTGACGTTCCTCATCGCCGCCCAGCCGACGCGCGGGCTCGACGTCGGAGCGGTTGCCGCCGTTTACGGCCACATCCGCTCCGCCTGCGAGCGCGGCGCCGCGGTTCTGCTGATTTCTTCTGAACTCGACGAACTGATCGCGGTCGCCGATCGCATCGTCGTGCTTTATCGCGGCCGGATCATGGGCAACTGCGCCGCCGATCCAAGCGAGCGCGAACGCATCGGCGCGATGATGGCAGGACAAGCGCAATGACCGACGCGACCGTCAACGCCAAACGCAACATCAGCGCATGGCTGCGGCCTTCGGTGGTGATCTCCATCTCCGCTGTCGTGGTCGCGGGCTTGCTCGGACTCGCGTTGATCTTCGCCATCGGCGTTTCGGTGCCGGACGCCTTGTCCGCCTTTGTCGCCGGCACCGTCGGCTCGCCCTACGCGATTGCCGCCTCGATCAACCGCAGCATCGCCTTCGCCCTGGTCGGTATCGGCTTCGTCATCGCCAACCGCGCTAATCTCGTGAACGTCGGCGGCGAGGGCCAGATCGCCGTAGGCGGGATTGCCGCCACGGCGGTCGCGCTTTACGGCGGCGTCGCCGGCTTGCCGGCGGGTTTGCCGTTCATTATTCCACTGCTGGCCGCCGCCGTGGCTGGCATGCTCTGGGGATCAATCGCCGGCATCCTGAAAATCAAGGTCGGCACCAACGAAGTCATCAGCACGCTGTTGCTGTCGTTCATCGCGGTATGGCTGGTCTATTGGTGTGTGCAGTCGCCGGCCTTGTTGCGCAAGCCAATGACCAGTTCGGCGACGCTGCCGGAATCCCTCGAAATTCCCGATCCGACCAAGCTGCCGCTATTGACCGGCGATTATTCCTTCCCCGTGCATATCGGTCTGCCGATCACAATCATTATCGCGATCATAGCCGCGATCGTGCTGGGCAAGACCTTGTTCGGCGTGCAACTGCGCGCGGTCGGATTCAATCCCGTTGCCGCCAACCGCGCCGGCATTTCCTATCAGCGCATGGTGATGCTGGCGCTTGCGATTGCCGGCGCGCTCGGCGGACTTGCCGGCGGCTTCATGCTGCTCGGCGACCAATACGTGCTCAAGGACGGCTTTTCGTCAGGCTATGGTTTCGACGGTCTGGTCGCCGGCCTCTTAGCGCGCGGTTCGGTGGTCGGCGTGATCGCGGCAGCGCTGTTGTTCGGCTTTCTTCGTTCCGGCGGCATCAACATGGAAATGGTCGCCGGCGTCCCGACCGCTTTGGTCATGGTGATCCAGGGACTGATTGTGGTGACGCTCGCGGGTGCTGCGTTTTTCATCGGACGGCGTCCATGACCTGGGAGCTGTTTGCGGTCTTTATCGGCTCGTCGATCCGCCTTGCGGTCCCGCTGTTGCTTGCCGGCACCGGCGAACTGGTGAGCGAGCGGGCTGGCGTCCTCAACATGAGCATCGAGGGCATGATGCTGACCGGTGCCTTTGGCGCGGCGGTCGGCTCGTGGGCCACCGGCAGTCCGGAAGTTGGCCTTTTGATCGGTATCGTCGTGGTGTTTCCCGGTCGCGCTGCTGCAGGCGTTGCTGAGCAACACGCTGCGCGCCAATCAGATCGTTACCGGTATCGGCATCAACATTTTAGTGCTGGGCGCGACCACGCTCGCCTATCGGGAAATCTTCGGCGCGCGCTCGCGCGAACAAATTCCCGGCCTGGCAAAATGGAGCCCGCCGCTGCTCGGCGACATCCCGGTTTTCGGTGACGCGGTGTTCCGGCAGGTTTGGCTCCTCTATGTCGGCGTCGCCATCATCATTCTGACGGCGCTCGTCCTGCGCTACACGTCGCTCGGCATTACCATTCATGCCGCCGGCGCGGAGCCGCGCGCGGTCGACAAATCCGGCGTGTCGGTGACGTGGATCCGCTACATGGGCGTGATCTTTGCCGGCTTCATGTCGGCGCTGGCGGGCGCGTTCCTGTCGATCGGCGACATCCACACCTTCACCGAAGGCATGACCCGCGGCGCCGGCTACCTCGCGATCGCCGCGGTCATTTTCGGCAAGTGGACGGTGACGGGCACGGTGCTCGCGTGCCTCCTCTTCGGCGCGGCGACGGCTTTGCAGTTTCAGTTGCCGACGCTCGGCGTCAATGTGCCGAACGCGTTCCTGATCATGCTGCCTTATCTGCTGGCGCTGCTCGCGGTCGGTGGCTTGGCCGGACGGCAAACCGCACCGCGCGCGCTCGGCGAGCCGTATCTGCGCCGGTAATCACTCCCTCACGTCATCGCGGATCTGAGCACTTCAACAAACGTTGCTGCGGCAATCGGTAACACCCGTCCGCGGCGTGTTGCCAGAAAGAGCCGGGCGTGCAGCAGCGGCGGATCGATCAGCGGCAGCGCGATCATGTCGCCGGGCGGGATCACCGCTTTGCCGGGCGTGCGGAACTGAAAGCAGACGCCGCGGTTCATTCGGGCAAATGCCTTCATGGTTTCGACCGAATCCGAGACAAGGCGCGGATCGAGATCGAACGAGGCTTGCGCCAATACCTGCTCGATCAGGCCGCGTCCCGCGAGCGTCGCGTCGCCCAGTGCCAGCGGATAGGCCAGGCAGTCGCGCAAATGCAGTTCGTTGCGCTTGGCGAGCGGATGATCGTGAACCATCAGCGCGCACAGCGCCTGCTGCGCTGCGACGGCGATGGCGACATGCTTCCGCGGCGGCGGATGGTGCGTCAAGATCAGATCGACTTGATCGGCGATCAGCGCGGAAACGAGTTCCTCCGGTGCGCCGATGCGGACATTGAAGCGGACGTTGGGATGCTTGACCTGGAATTTGGTGATCGCCGACGGCAGCAATTCGCCCGCGACCAATTCGACCGCCGCAATGCCGACCTGCCCGCGCACCAGCCCGCGCAGTTGCTCGACCTGCAACTCGACTGCTTTCAGCTCTGAAATCGCCTGTCGCGCATAGGCGAGAAAAACCTCGCCGGCGGCGGTCAGGCGGACGCCGCGCGGCAAACGTTCAAACAACGCCGCGCCCAGGTCCGTTTCCAGATCGAGGATCTGCCGGTTCAAGGCCGAGGAGGCGACGTTGAGCGCGTCCGCCGCCTTGCGGATCGAGCCGTGACGGGCCACCGCATCGACGTAGGTCAAAAGCCGCGGCGGACGCAGCCGCTTCCGCGGATTGGCGACTTTGCGCGTTGCGGCCCGCGCCTGCGGCGTCCGGGCTCGCCGTCTGCTCGTTCCGGCCAACCCACTCAAAAATCGCCTCCAACGGTGTTTGTGACGCTTACGGCGCGCATTCTAAACGGTTTTCCGGCGAGCGAGCGGATTTTTCGCTCGCTGCGGCCAGAAATTGGTTCTAGTGGCGCTCACTCGTTTGCACCCATAGTCGCGCTTGCCGGGCTCCTACAGGAGGGCAGCGACAATGCGCGCTATGGCATCCATTCTTTTGCTGGCTTTGAGCAGTCTGTTCGCCACCGCGTACGCCGACGAAGCCGTTACGCTTCGCCTGAAGTGGCTCAATCAGGCGCAGTTCGCCGGGTTCTACGTGGCCAAGGAAAAGGCGTTCTACAAATCCGAAGGCCTCGACGTGAACATTCAGCCCGGCGGTCCCGATTTCCCCGCCGTGCAAATGGTGACCGGCGGCAACGAGCAGTTCGGCGTCACCGGCGCCGATCAGATCCTGATCGCGCGGAGCAAGGGCGTGCCCGTGGTCGCGCTGGCGGTGATCTACCGCCGCAATCCGTTTGTGCTGTTCTCGCTCGCCAAGTCCGGCATCAAGGCGCCGACCGACTACGTCGGCAAGAAAGTCGGCGTGAAGATCGGCGGCAACGAGGAGCTGATCTATCGGGCCGTGCTCGCCAAGTCCGGGATCGACAAATCGAAGCTCACCGAAATTCCGGTCAAATTCGACATCACGCCGCTTTTAACCGGCACCGTCGATGTCTGGCCGGGCTACCTCATCAACGAAGTGCTGGCGGCCAAGGAAAAAGGCTTCGAGGTCAACGTCATCTACCCGTCCGACTACGGCATCGACCTTTATGCCGACACCCTGTTCACGACGGAAAAGATGCTCAAGGAGAAGCCGGAGCTGGTCAAAAAGTTTGTCGCGGCGACGTTGAAAGGCTGGAACACCGCGATTGCGGCGCCGGAAGAGGCGGCCAAGATCACCGTAAAATACGGCGACAAGCTCACTTACGACCATGAACTGGCGATGATGAAAGCGAGCCTGCCGTTGCTTACGCCCGACAGCAAGCCGGTCGGCTACATGGACGAAGCCGGCTGGAGCTCCGCGCAAAAGCTTCTGCTCGCCGCCGGTTTTCAGAAACAAGCGGTCGACGTCGCCAAGGCTTTCACCACCCAAGCGATGCCGACCAACTGACGTCATGAACGCGATCGTTTTGACCGATCGATTGGACGGCGCCCCGCTCGCGCCGTCCAGGCCAGTTCTCTCGATCGAGAACCTCGATGTCCGCTTCGGCAGCGTGGTCGCGGTCGAGAGTCTCCGCCTGACGGTGCGACGCGGCGAGTTCGTATCGCTGCTGGGACCGTCCGGTTGCGGCAAGTCGACGCTGCTCAAGGCGATCGCCGGCCTGGTCAAGCCGAGCGGCGGGGAAATCGCGCGGGGAGAGCCGGATTTGCGCACCGGCTTCATGTTCCAGAAGCCGTTGTTGCTGCCGTGGCGGACCACACTCGATAACGTGCTGCTGCCGATCGAGATTCAGTTCGGCGGCAATACTGCCGGCTCGGCTGAACGGCAGAGTGCGCTGCGCATGCTCGATTTGGTGCGGCTCGGCGACTTCGCGCAAGCCTATCCGCACCAATTGTCGGGTGGCATGCAGCAGCGCGCGGCTTTGGCCCGTGCATTGATGTGCGACCCGGACGTTCTTCTGCTCGACGAGCCGTTCGGTGCGCTCGACGAATTGACCCGCGACGTACTCAACGAGGAACTGCTCCGCATCTGGCAGAGCAAGGAGACGCGGCTGACCACGGTACTGATGGTGACCCACTCGATCCCGGAGGCCGTCACCATGTCGGACCGGGTCATCGTGCTGTCGCGCCGGCCGGCCCGGCTCGTTGAAGACGTGGCCGTGCGCTCCGCGCGACCGCGCGAGCCGGAAGACGTCGACACTGGCGCGATCATCCGCCGCATCCGCACCATGGTGAGGGGAGACCGATGATGTCGCGGGCGCTCGCGCCAATTGCTTTCGGCCTGCTCCTGCTCGTCGCCTGGCAGGCCTTCGTTGTTGTTGCCCAGATTCCCGAATATCTCCTGCCGTCGCCGGCCGCGATCCTCGCTACCGTCGATCGCTCCCTCGCCGTCCAATTCGGGGTCACTTTCATCGAGGCGCTTGCCGGATTCCTCATCGCCAGCGTGCTCGCCTTCGCCATCGCCACCTTGTTCGTGCGCTTCCACACCCTCGAAGACGGGCTTTTTCCCATTGCGATCGCGGTGAAGACGACACCGATCGTTGCGATCGCGCCTTTGCTGGTGATCTGGCTCGGCACCGGCTGGTGGTCGAAGATCGTGGCGGCGATCCTGATCTGCTTCTTTCCGGTGCTGGTGAACACGGTCAAAGGCCTCAAAGCCGCCGACCTTGAATACCGCGAGCTGTTCGAAACACTGGGCGCAAGCCGAGCCCAGGAGTTCCGCAAGCTCCGCGTTCCGTATTGCCTGCCGTATCTGTTCTCGGCGCTCAAGATCTCGTCGTCGCTTGCCGTGGTCGGCGCGATTGTCGGCGAGTTCGTCGGCGCCACCCAGGGGCTCGGCTATCTGATCATTATTTCTTCGGCGCATCTGGAAACCGCGACGCTGTTTTCTGCGATCTTTGCAGCGGCGTTGGCGGGCATTACCATGTTTTACGCAATCAGCTGGACCGAGCGACGGCTGATCTTCTGGTCGAGCGGGGACGCGGAATGAGTGAGCGGGTAATTTCCGTTGATGTGGTTCGGATTCCCACCAAAGGCCCCGGCGACGTTTCCGGACTGATGCGCTTGATCGAGACGGGAAAGATCGCGCCGGCCGCAATCCTCGCGGTGCTCGGCAAGACCGAAGGCAATGGCGGGGTCAACGATTTCACCCGCGAATATGCCATGGCGGCGTTATGTGAGGCGCTGTCGCCGCAGCTCGGGCTCACGCCGCGCGCAGTCGAAGACAAGATCGCCTTCGTCATGTCGGGCGGCACCGAAGGTGTTCTGTCGCCGCACCTGACGGTGTTCACGCGCACGGTGAGCCGACGCCGCGGACGGAGCGACGGACGAGAAACGGCTGAGCATCGGCATCGCTCACACCCGCGACTTCCTGCCGGAAGAGATCGGCCGCACGGTCCAGATCGAAGAGACGGTCAAAGCGGTGCATCTTGCCATGCGCGACGCCGGCATCGACGATCCGCGTGACGTGCATTTCGTGCAGATCAAATGTCCGTTGCTGACCAGCGAACGGATCGAGGCGGCGCTGCACCGCGGCCGCAAGACGGTGACGACCAGCGCTTACAGCTCGATGGGCTATTCGCGCGGCGCCTCTGCGCTCGGGGTCGCGCGCGCGTTGGGTGAGATCGAGACCGAAATCGCGGAAGAGCAGGTCCTGAAAAACTGGGAGCTGTTTTCGTCGGTCGCGTCTGCCTCCGCCGGCATCGAGCTGATGCACAACGTCGTCATCGTGATGGGCAATTCGCGCTGGTCGAGAAGCCCGTTCGTGATCGGCCACGCCTTGATGCGGGATTCGATCGATCTTTCGTCGGTGATTGAAGCGCTCAAGAGCGTCGGGCTCGGCTTGGCGGATGTGCGGATGCAGGATCGGTTGGTGAACATCTTCGCCAAAGCTGAAGCGTCGCCCGACGGCGTGGTGCGCGGCTTTCGCCACACCATGCTGGATGATTCCGACGTCGGCTCGACGCGGCACGCGCGCGCGGCCGTCGGCGGCCTGATCAGCGGCTTGTCGGGAACCGGCGCCGTCTATGTCTCCGGCGGCGCCGAGCACCAGGGGCCGCCCGGTGGCGGCCCGGTAGCGGTGATCGCGCGGGTGTGATTGCGGCTAGCCGCAGCGCTGCGCCGGCTAAGCGCGCTGCAAGCAGCGAATACTTGTATCGATCGGCTTCACGCGATTAACTTCCTCGGAACTGCGTTATCGCCGCTCATCTTGGCGCGGAAGAGAGGAAGTGAATCATGAGCGCTGATGAGTTGAAGGCGCTTATCGGAATGATGGGCGAGGGCGGTCCGGACTTGGCGGCGCCGCCGGAGCAAGCGCGCGCCGAGTTCGAAGGTTTACTGAGCAACGTGCCGGTCGCTCCCGACCTCAAAATCGCAGCCGTGAATGCCGGCGGTGTGCCGGGTCTTTCGATCGACGCACCCGGTGTGCGGCAGGATCGCGTTTTGCTCTATCTCCACGGTGGAGGCTACATCGCAGGCTCGGCCAATGGGTACCGATCGCTGGTAGGCGAACTCAGCCGCGCCGCCAAGGCGCATGCCCTTGCGATCGACTACCGGCTGGCACCCGAGCATCCGTTCCCGGCGGCGGTCGACGATGCCGTGGCAGCGTATCGATCGCTCCTCGACGGCGGCACCGCCGCCAAATCCATTGTTCTGGCTGGCGACTCGGCCGGCGGCGGCCTCATTGTTGCGACGATGATGGCGGTCCGTGACGGCGGTTTGCCGCTGCCGGCCGCGGGACTTTCGATCTCGCCGTGGATCGATCTCGACTGCACCGGCGCGTCGATGAAGAGTAAGGCGGCATCCGATCTCGCGCTCACTCGAGACGAACTGCTGCACGCTGGCCGGTCCTATCGCGGTGCCGCGAAAGGCGACGGGCGCGGCGGGCAACTGGCGCCGCTGACCGGTAATCTTTCCGGCCTGCCGCCGCTGCTCATACAGGTTGGCTCGGCGGAAATTCTGCTCGACGACGCGACGCGGCTTGCAGAGCGCGCGGGCGCTGCCGATGTTTCAACCCGCCTCGAAATCTGGCCGAACATGCCGCATGTCTGGCATCTATTCGGCTTTATGCTGAGCGAGGGACGTGACGCGATCCGCAGTGCCGGCACGTTCCTCGAAACACACATGAACGCCGCCTAAGAATCTGATACACCTACGGCGGCGCTAACTAATCCGCCATGCCGAGCAACACGCCGCCGTCGATGACAATTTGCGAACCGGTGACGTAGCTCGACGCGGGCGAGGCAAGGAACAGTGCGAGCCCTTGCATTTCGTCGGTCGAAGCGAGCCGTTTGAGCGGCACGAATTTGGCGAATGCCGCGGCCGTTGTCGGATCTTTCATATGTCCGCCGGCGATATTGGTAATGAATGGGCCGGGTGCGATGGCGTTGACGAGGATGTTGTGCTTGGCGAGTTCGAGCGCCGCCTGACGGACGAGATGAGCGGCGCCGGCTTTCGCCGGCATATAGGGCATGCCGACGATCGCCTCCGGACGCACGCCTGCCACCGATGTGGTAACAATAATGCGACCACCCTTGGCGTTCTTTTTCATGTGCGGGATGCACGCTTTGATGGTCGAATAGATTGAGGTGAGGTTTGTCGCCATCACCAGGTCCCAGCGTTCGTCCGATACGTTTTCAAACGCGCCGTCGGGGATGCGCTCGCCGGTCATGCCAATAAAGCCCGGCGGCGAATCGATGCCGACATTGGCGAAGGCGACATCGAGCTTGCCGTAATGGCTCGCTGCGGAATCGACCGCCTTGCGCAGCGCCGGGCGATCGGTGACATCGAGAACCTGGGCGCGTGCGTCGCCGCCACGGCCGACCAGCCGGCGTACTGCGGCTTCAAGCGAAGCTTTGTCGTTGTCTAACAACGTCACCCGCGCGCCGTTGTCGGCCATGACCTCCGCATAGGCCAAGCCGATGCCGCTCGCCGCGCCGGTGACGATGGTGGCGAGCCCGCTCACGTCGAACAGTTGCGCCGATTTCATTGTGCCTCCTCCCGCCTTTGTCAGTTTCTTGCGAGAGGATAGCACTACGGCAGGAAATACGGTGAGGCGGTTTGGTCGCGAGCCGTGTCCGTTCGATTACCGAACACCTTGCGCTTACCTGGAAGATCCGCCTCGCAGCGTTGCGCGATACTCGCGCGGGGGAACGCCGAACGCATCTTTGAAGCGCCGGCTGAAATGACCAAAATCGGTGAAGCCGCAGGCGAGCGCGATTTGCGCGATGCTGTCGTACGCCCGTATCGGATCGGCCAAATCGCGCCGGCTCTTTTCAAGCCGTCGCTTCCAGATCCAGTCGCTCACCGTTGTTTGCTCGGCATGGAACAGGTCCTGCAAATAGCGCGGCGAAATAAACAACAGCGCGGCAATCTTTTCCGTGTTGAGGCCGTGGTCGTGCAGATTGCTCTCGATGACCGCCTTGGCGCGGAAGGTCAGCGCGGTGCGCCCGGAGCTTTGACCTGCGATGCCATCGCCAAGCCGCTCGCCGAGGGCGGCGGTCACCAGCGACAGGCAGGTCTCCGAGAGCCGGCTTGCGGTCGCCGGCGCCACGTCCGCGACGACGGCAGCGGTCCGGCGGACGAACGGCAGTACCAGCGAGCCGACCGGGCTTGCGGCTTCGATACGCCGCGCGGTCCACGCTTCGGTTCGGCCGATCCGCCGCACCATGGCGTCGCGCGGCATGTGCAGCACCAGCTGCTCGAATTCGGAATTAAAGCGGAGCGTGTAAGGCCGCGTGCTGTCGTAACAGGCGAAATCGCCGGGCTCGAGTTCTCGCTTCGCGGCCGTCCTGCGCGATTACGCCGATGCCGCTCACCTGCAAACTGATGAGCATGACTTCTTCGCGCGCGCGGCGGATGCGCGTGC
Source organism: uncultured Alphaproteobacteria bacterium (assembly GCA_963826945.1). Lineage (GTDB taxonomy): Bacteria > Pseudomonadota > Alphaproteobacteria > Rhizobiales > Xanthobacteraceae > BOG-931. The sequence goes on from CAWGYY010000012.1 coordinate 127,886, forward strand.
GTGTCCGCTTGACGATCTGACCCTCGGACCGAACGGCGGAGAAATGCAGGCCGTCGCACTGCGTCGTCGCCAGTTCGCCGAAAAACGGCCGGTCCGCGCGGACCTGGCAGTCGAGTTCGACAAACGTGTCGCAGACGGCGTCTTGCCAGAACTGGGCGCGCTTGCGCCCAGGGATCTCGGTCGTTGTCAGGACGGTTTTCATTCACCGCACCCGCTTTCCGAACTGACCGGCAGCTAAAGCTATCACGTCACACCGTCCTGAGAAACGCCTGTCTTTTCCGATTGCGCCGCCAGCCAATTTTTACTGCGCGCCCAGCCAAGAGCATGAGGATGACGGGGCCTAGCCTTGCTGTTGTTGGCTTTTAGCGCGCCGCGCCCGGTCCCGGACCGGCAAGGGAGGCAGATCATGGCAGCAGTGCATCCGAAGTTCAAAGTGGCGGCCGTGCAGGCGGCGCCGGCTTTTCTCGACCTCGATGCCTCGGTTGAAAAGGCCGTGCGGCTGATCGACGAGGCCGGTGCCGCCGGTGCGCGGCTGATCGCTTTTCCCGAGACCTGGATCCCCGGTTATCCGTGGTGGATCTGGCTCGGTGCTCCGGCCTGGGCGATCATGCGCGGTTTCGTCTCGCGCTATTTCGACAACTCGCTGCAATACGACACGCCCGAAGCCGACCGGCTGCGTGCCGCCGCCAAGCGCAACAACATGTTTGTCGCGCTCGGGCTGTCGGAGCGCGACGGCGGCAGTCTCTATATTGCGCAATGGATCATCGGGCCTGATGGCGAGACGATCGCAAAGCGGCGGAAGCTGAAACCCACGCACGCCGAGCGAACGGTGTTCGGTGAAGGCGATGGCTCGCACCTTGCGGTGCATCAGCTTGATATCGGCCGGCTCGGCGCGCTGTGCTGCTGGGAGCACCTGCAGCCGCTGTCGAAGTACGCGATGTACGCCCAGAACGAGCAAGTTCACATCGCGGCGTGGCCGAGCTTCTCGCTTTACGATCCGTTTGCCCACGCGCTTGGCCCCGAGGTCAATAATGCGGCGAGCAAAATCTACGCGGTGGAGGGATCGTGCTTTGTGATCGCGCCGTGCGCGACCGTCTCGCAGGCGATGATCGATGAATTGTGTGACTCGCCCGAGAAACACCAATTCCTGCACGTCGGCGGTGGCTTCGCGGTGATCTACGGCCCCGACGGCGCACCGCTCGCCAAAGCCGTTGCCACCCGATCAGGAGGGCTTGCTCTATGCCGATATCGACCTCGGCATGATTTCGGTGGCGAAAGCGGCGGCCGATCCAGCCGGACACTACGCCCGCCCGGACGTGACGCGGCTTTTGTTTAACAATCGTCCGGCGAATCGCGTTGAGACATTGGCGCTGCCGGTCGATCAGGAGGCCGATGCGGGAGCCGGAGCCAAACCTTCCGCTCCGCCAAGTCTTGCCGCCTTCACTCTGACGCAAGCTGCTGCGGAGTGAGCGGGCCGTGGAATCGGCAATCCCGGCGCATCTCCAGGTAACTCGGACGCGTCATCGGCGCGTGCCGGACGACTACAAGCCGCCTTATCCATCGTTTGTCGCGCGCCACCGGCCCGCGGTCGAACAGGTGGTGATGGCCTATTTCGGCCTCCAGTACGCCGGCACCACGCCGCAGGCTGCGGGGGAGGCGATCGAATGGCTCGCCGCGAGTTTTGCCCGCACCAACGGTCCACGGCATTGGGACCGCGCCGGGTATCTGGACGAGGCGGGTTTTGCCAACACCGTAACCGTCGCCTATTGGGACGAGCGCAGCGCCTTCGAGGCCTGGATTCCTGCGGCGCGCGAGGGCTGGACCGGTAGCAGTCACCTTCGCGCCGGGATCGGCACGTTCCTCGAAGTGCTGAGCCCTTCGGTCGATAATTACGAAACGCTGTTCTCGTCGCTCGGCCGTCCCGAGGGTGTGGCGGTGCTCGCTGAGGCCTTGAGCGGCGAGGTGATGGAGCACGCCTATTGGGGCGGCATGCGCGACCGCATTCCGGCTTCGCAAACCAACCCAATGGCGCCTGCCGGAACGCCGAGTCTCATTCGCGATGGTGCGCGGGTCCGGGTGAAGCCGCACGAGAATATTTGTCTGATCCGTTCCGGTCAGGACTGGAGCGACACCGATGCCGCCGAGCGCCGGATGTATCTCGACGACGTCGAACCGGTGCTGCGCGCCGGCATGGAATTCCTGCGCGACGAAGGTCTCGCGATCGGGTGCTTCGCCAACCGCTACATGACTGTTCTCGACCGGGACGGACGGCCAACTGAAAAGAGCTACGGCATGAGCTGGTGGAACAGCCTCGCTGCGCTCGAGCGCTGGGCGGAATCGCATCCGACCCACGTGCGCATCTTCGGTGCGGCGATGCAGTATCTCTCACGGCTCGGCCCGGCCGCCAAACTCCGGCTCTATCACGAAGTCACCGTGGCGCCGGCGGCCGATCAGTTTTTCGAATATATGAATTGTCACGGGCGAACCGGGATGCTGAAGGCGGCGACTTAGACTGGAGCATCGCGTGCGGTCTTGTCCGGTACTTTTCCGGTCCAATCCAGAACATTTGCGTCCCGCATGCTGCCGAAGCCGGTCACGTTCGCTTTGCGAACAAAAAATGGCTCGGCTGGAGCTCGCGCTTTGCCGCTTTCTTAGTCAGCTTTCGCCGCTCCAATTGCGAGCGGGTGCTTCGCGCCGACCAACGCCGGTGATAATGTTGCTCGCGCGTCGCCCACGTAGTACGCGTAAATCGTGCTTGCGCAAAAAAGCGCGCACGAAAAAGGGAGGGGAGATTTAATGCAACGGACAATTACGGTGTTGCTTGCCTTGGCTGTTACCGGGCTTGCATCGACGCTGGCGATCGCGCCGGCCTCGGCGGCGGATGCGCCGAAATGCGGACTTAACAACGGCAAGGTCGCCACCGGCCAGCCGATTGAGATCGGTGCGATCGTCGGCAAGACCGGCCCGGCCGATTTCAGTTCGCCTGCGCAGGCTGCGGACGCTTATTTCAAATGCGTCAACAAGAACGGCGGTATCAACGGCAGGCCGATCGCTTATTCAATCGAAGACGACGGCTGGAAACCGGAGCAGGCTGCGCAGGTCGCGGCAAAGCTCGTCAAAGACAAAAAAGTCGTGGTGATGGTCGGCAACTCAAGTTTCGTCGAGTGCGCGGTGAACGAGCATCTTTATGAGACCGAGGGCGTTTTGGTCGTCGCCGGCGTTGGCGTGCCGCGCGATTGCTTCCACGTCAAGAACATTGCGCCCACCAACGAAGGCCCGCGGCTTAGCAATTTGGGCGCGGTGATGTACATGGTCAAAACCTTCGGCATCAAAAATATCGTCTGCATCTCGCCGAATATTCCGGGCGTGGGCGATTTCTCTTGCGACGGCATCAAGGCCTGGGTCGCCGACAAGGGCATTCAGTATCACAACATCCTGATCGATCCGGCGACGCCCGATGCCACTTCAATCTTGCTGCAGGCGGTTTCGCTCAAGCCGGACCTGATCGAGGTCAGCCTGCCGCGTGAAGGTGCAACGCCGATCTTTGCGGCCGCCGAGCAGCAGGATCTTGCCGACAAGATCCATTTCGCCGCGCCGACATCGGTCTACAACGAGCTGTTCCCGAAGGCGATCGGCCCGTACTGGAGCGGCAAGGCGTTCGTAGAACTTGAGCTCGAACCGCTCGACAAAAACGCGCCCGACACCAAGAACTGGCACGCGATCCTCGACACCTATGGTCATCCGAGCGATCAGCGCGACACGTTCTCGCAGGCCGGCTACGTCGCCGCCCGGGCCATAGTGGACCTCATGTTGAAAATGGATCCGGCCAAGATCAACCGCGCCAGCGTCAGCCAGGCCTTGAAGACGATGAAGGGCTTTCGGTCCGATATCATGTGCGGTCCATGGTACTTCGGTGAAGGCGACGAACATAACGCCAACCACGCGGGCTCGGTGGCGGTCATCGAGAACGGTAAGTTCGTGACCAAGGCATCCTGCTTCCAGATCGACGATCCCGATCTGGCGAATATTCGCAAGATGGAAGCGGCCACTCACGTCGCCGATTGAAATGGTGCCCGATCTCGGGCCTTTTCTGATCTCGGGGCTCAGCACCGGAGCGGTCTACGTCCTCTCCGGTGTTGGCCTTGTGATTCTTTTTCAATCCTCCGGCGTGGTGAATCTCGCGCAAGGAGCCGTCGGCGCGTTGTCTGCGCTGATCGCGTGGAACATCGCCGATTCCGGCGGCCCGCCGTGGGTGGGATGGATCGCAGGCATCGTCGCAGCGACCGCAGTCTCGCTCGCCTACGGTCGGCTCATTGCACCGCGGCTTGCGTATAGCGATCCGATCGTGCGCGCCGTCGCCACGCTCGGCTTCGCCCTGGTTATTCTCGGCTTCATGGAGTTGATATGGGGCGAGTGGCCGCGCGCTTTGCGCCTGCCGACCGATGCGCTCGGCTTTCGCGTGCTTGGGGTTCGCATCACTTACACCCGCGTTATTGCGATGGCCCTGTCGCTCGCCATCACCGGCGGCGTGATCGTTTTCTTCAACCGCAGCAAGCTTGGTCTTGCCATGCGCGCGTTGGCCAACAACCGCGAAATCAGCGGTCTGCTTGGCGTACCGATTCTTCGAGTTGACGCCTGGGCGTGGGTGATGTCGGGCGCGATCGCCGGCGTGAGCGGCATCTTGCTGGCGAACATGGTGAGGTTGCAGGCGCTCATTCTCACTTTTTTGGTGATACCGGCGATCGCAGCCGCCATCGCCGGACGCATGCGCTCCTTGTACGCCACTGTCATCGGCGGGCTCTTAATCGGCATTGCCGAAGCTATTGCCACTCCGTTTCCGTACATCGGGTCGGTTCGCGGCCTGGCACCGTTCATCTTCGCCATTGCCGCACTGCTGTGGCTGCAGCGCCGAGGGCAGATTTTGTTCAGCGCCGGTTCCGGCCTCGGCGAAGCCGATCAGGGCCTTTACGGCGCTTCGGCCAGCAACGGTCGACGCGATCTCATGCTGCGGGTCGGAACGGGAATCGCCGCCGCGATCGTTGTTGCCGTTCTGGTCCCGGAGATCGCCAACGCGTACTGGCTCAAAACGCTGACGTCGGTCGTCATTCTCGCGCTCGCCAGCCTGTGCGTCGGCGTGATCTACGCCCAGCTCGGGATGGTGTCCCTCTGCCAATTCGCGCTGGTTGGCGTCGGCGGCTGGTTTGCGCTGCGCCTTTACCACGCGACGCATCTTCCGTTCGAGTTTTCGATATTGGCCGGCGGCGTCAGCGCCGCAATCTTCGGATTGGTTTTCGGTTTGCCGGCGCTGCGCATGCGCGGCCTTTATTTGGCGCTGACGACGTTGATGATCGCCGGCGGATTCCAGGTCGCGATTAGCGCGATCGAATTCCCGGACGGCGGGCCGGGCATCATCGGCAAGATGGTCAGCGGCCAGCGCTCCTGGATGGGCAGGCCCGCGCTCGCGCTCAGCGATCCGGATTATTTCCGTTATTGTGTGGCATTCCTCGTCATCGGTTATCTCGTCGTGCTGTGGCACAAGCGCTCCAGCGCGGGACGCGCCTGGGCGATGATCCGGCGTAGCGAAGTTTGCGCGCTGGCCGCGGGCGTCAATATCGTGCGCTACAAAGTGTGGGCCTTCACGCTTGCCGGATTCCTCGCCGGAGTCGCGGGCGCCTTGCTGAGCGGACTCGTCGGGCAAATGGAGCAGGGAGCGTTCCCTGCAAGCGAATCGGTGTTGCTGTTCGCGCTCACAGTCATTGGTGGCGCCAGCCACTGGGCCGGCCCGATCGTGGCCGGCCTTCTATTGCGCGCGTTCCCGGCGCTGCTCAACGATTTCGGTATCAACGGCAACATCGCGACCATGATCTTCGGCGTCGGCTTGTTGCATGCTCTGATAACCGCGCCGCAGGGTGTTTCCGGCCAGCTGGTCGATCTGTCGCGCGTGATCAAGACGAAAGCCGGGCAACTCTGGGTGAGGAAGCCGGCGTGATCGAGATCGAAAATCTGGTTGTCGCGTTCGGTGGGGTAAGCGCGGTCAGCAATCTGACAGTGCGGCTCGACGCGCCGGTTACCGGAATGATCGGCCCCAACGGCGCCGGCAAGACCACAGTGCTCAATGTCCTCAGCGGGTTCGTCCGGCCGGCGCAGGGAACGGTCAAGGTCGACGGCACCGATATCCTGAGCATCACTACGTATCGCCGCTCGGCGTTCGGTATCCGGCGCACTTTCCAGACCGAGCAGGTGGTTCTCAACCTCTCGGTTTGGGACAACGTTGCGGCGATCCTCGATCACGTCCCGCACGGGCCGAAGAGCCGGGACGAAATCATCGGCACGGCGCTCGCGTATGTCGGCCTCCAGGACCGGCCACATCGATTGGGCGGCGAGCTTTCCGCCAACGATCGCCGCATGGTCGAGATCGCCCGCGGCATGGTCGGATCGCCGCGCCTCATCATGATGGATGAACCGGGCGCAGGCCTGAGCGAGGCCGAAGCCGATCATCTGCGCCGCGTCATTGTCGGAATTCCGGAGCATTGCGGCGCGCAGGTCCTCCTCGTCGATCATGACGTCGACCTGATCTCGCAGACCTGCTCGGCGACGCTGGTGCTCGATTTCGGCGTCAAGATCGCCTACGGACCGACCGAAGAGGTCCTCAAGGATCCGGCGGTGCGCACCGCTTATTTGGGGGAGGCCGCGTGACCGAGGGACTGTCGATCTCGCGTCTGCGCGTGCTGCGGTCCGGGCGCGAGGTCATCCACGGCGTCGATCTCGAAATTGCGCCCGGACGGATCACGGCGCTTCTTGGCGCCAATGGCGCCGGCAAAAGCAGTTTGGTGCTGGCGGTCGCCGGCGCCCTGCCTACGGAGTCGGGCAGCGTCTCGATCGACGGTGAACCGATTACGGGGCTGCGCTCCGAGGAAGTACGCCGCAAGGGAGTCGCCGCCGTTCCAGAGGGCCACCTCGTGCTCACGGATTTGACCGTGGCGGAAAACCTGAACGTAGCCGGTTATCACCTTGATAGCGTCAGGCGGGCTGCCGGCGTCGAGGCAGCGCTGGACACGTTTCCGGAGTTGCGCGCCAAGCTCAACTCGCGGGCGGGGTCGCTGTCGGGCGGTCAGCAGCAGATGCTGGTGCTCGCTCAGGCGATTGTCGACCGCCCGCGCTATCTCTTGGCCGACGAATTATCCTTCGGCCTCGCGCCGGTGATCGTCGCGCGCTTGGTGCCGGTGGTCACCAAGCTTGCCGAGCAGGGCATCGGCGTCTTGCTGATCGAACAGTTCACCCATATCGCGCTCCGGCTCGCGCACCACGTTTGCGTGATGGAGCGCGGTCGCATTCGTTTCTCCGGCGAGCCGGACGATTTGCGGCGCAATCCGGATATCCTGCACAGCGCGTATTTGGCCGGCTGAGTGTCTGAGGAGATTGGCATGAGCGGACGTTTTGCCGGTCGCGGCGTTCTGGTCACTGGGGCGGGTTCGGGCATCGGTAGGGCAACCGCACAGCTCTTTGCTGCCGAAGGCGGACGCGTGGTCGTGGTCGATCAGAACGAAGCGGATGCCGAGAAAACCGTCGCGCTGATCAAGGACACCGGCGGCGACGCGTTTGCTGTAACCGCCGACGTCAGCCGCGAGGCCGATTGCCGCGCCATGGTCGAACGCGCGGTCGGCGCGTACGGCAAACTCAATGTTGCGTTCAACAATGCGGGCGTCGGCGCCAGCGGGTTTGCCGTCGCCGACGAGGAGGAGGTCGCCTTTAGCCGCCTCATCGACGTCAACCTGAAAGGCATTTTCCTGTCGATGAAATACGAGATCCCCGCGATGCTGGCGGCCGGCGGCGGCGCCATCGTCAACACTGCCTCGGTTGCCGGTTTGGTCGGAGAGCGCGGCATCGGTGCTTACGCGGCGAGCAAACACGGCGTCGTCGGGCTAACTCGCACCGCGGCGCTCGATTACATCGGCCAGGGCATCCGCATCAATGCCGTGTGTCCCGGGGCGACGCGCACGCGAATCCTCGCCGACTGGTTTCAGGACCCGAAAGTCGAGGAGTTCATTCTGTCGCGGCATCCGATCGGGCGCATCGCCGAGCCTGAAGAGATCGGGCGCGCGGTGTTATTCCTGGCGTCCGACGACGCCTCTTTTGTTGTCGGCCAGGCGCTCGCCGTGGACGGCGGCCTGACCGCGCAATAGCGATCCACCTCGCGAACGATCAAACAAAGCGGCGCAGCGCCGCGTCGAGCAGTAACCCGGCAAACAGGATCAAACCGGCGTCGCGGTCGGATTTGAACACCGCCAGGCAGCGGTCGGGATCGGCGATGTTGAGCCGTATGATCTGCCACGCCAAATGCGCGGTGAAGGCGAGCAGGCCGACGGCGAAGACAGGACCGGCGCCGGCAACAAAGCCGGCACTGCCGATGAGAACAACGGCCAGCCCGTAGAACAGCGCGAGCATCGGCTTGGTACGCTCGCCAAACAACAGTGCCGTGGATTTGATGCCGATCAGCGCATCGTCTTCGCGATCCTGGTGAGCGTAGATCGTGTCGTAGCCGATCACCCAGGCGATGGAGCCGGCGTAAAGCAGGAATGCCGGTGCATCGAGACGGCCGAAAGCCGCCGCCCAGCCCATCAGCGCGCCCCAGGAAAACGCCAGGCCGAGCACAATCTGCGGCCAATAGGTGATCCGCTTCATAAACGGATAAACCGCCACGATCGCGAGCGAGGCGACGCCGAGTCCGATAGTGAAAGCGTTGAACGAGATCAGCACCACAAAGCCGATCAGTGCCTGCAGCACTAAAAAGATCGCGGCCTGGACAACGCTGACCTGGCCGGAGGGGATCGGCCGCGAGCGCGTCCGCTCGACACTGCGGTCGAGGTCGCGATCGACGATATCGTTCCAGGTGCAACCGGCGCCGCGCATCGCGAACGCACCGATGAAGAACAGCACCAGATGGAGCAGGCTTGGGACTGATTTGCCGGCGGCTACAGCGGCGAGGGCGGACGACCACCAGCAGGGCAACAGCAGCAGCCACGAGCCAATCGGGCGATCGAGCCGGGCCAGGCGCAGATAGGGACGGGACCAGGCTGGTGCGAGGGTGTCGACCCAATTGCCGGTCGCATCTGCGACCGAACCGGCCGCCGGGCTCATTTTGCCAACGGGTTACCGTTTAGCGAATCAAGTGTGCCACGGCCGGTCCTGGTGTTGTTCCCGGTATCGATCGATGGGGTACTGATCGCATCACTGAGCGACGGCGGCCGCGGCTTGGCGGCAGGCGCTTCCGTGCACGCCGCGGTGCGGAATTTCAAGGTCCGTTCGTGATTGGATTTGGCGGTTGTAATCGCCTGCTCCGGAACGCCGCACCAGGATTTGTTTTGTTCGAGGAACTTTACGACCGTCTCCTCGGCGGAGAAAAAGCGTTGAACCAGCGTGCAAATGTCTTTGCGCTCGGCCTTGTGCTCGATTGCGGCACGTACGGCCAAGGCCTTTTTCTCAGCATCGTCCCTCAGCCCGCCGAAGGCGGCGCACTGCACGGGAGAGGACTGCGCCAGCGCAGAATGGGATCCCATGGCAGCGGCAAGGAGTGCCAGCGCCGCGAGGCTCCGCATCATGTTAAGTCCTTTCCCGCTTCCCGTGACCCGCACCTTGAATCCTTGCGCTTAATGGCTCGTTGATTTCGGCAATACGGCGGCAGAGCCCTAGCAAAACCGCCACTGCGACGCTGAGGCCCGGCACGCTGGCGGTGTCCGCTGGCGCGGCAATGCCGCTCATATTATTCATATTTTCTTATGGCCGGATATGACTTTCGCAGCCCGCGTTTGTACGTCAAGGCGCCGCTGGAGGAGGGCGCGAGTGTGGCGCTCGATCGGGCTCAGGCGCACTACCTTGGTACGGTCCTGCGCCTGAAATCAGGGGACCGGGTTCTCGTCTTCAACGGCCGTGACGGAGAATGGAGCGCAGCCCTTACAGCGGAGAGGCGCGTCTCTACGCTGGTCGTCAGTGCCAAGACCCGTGCCCAGACCGCGCCGGCGGATTTGCACTACCTGTTTGTCCCCCTCAAGGCGGCGCGACTCGATTACATGGTGCAGAAAGCGGTCGAAATGGGCGTATCACGCCTGCAGCCCGTGCTCACCCGCCACGGCCAGGTTGCCCGCGTCAACGCGGAGCGAATGCTGGCGAACGCCATTGAAGCCGCCGAGCAGTGCGGCATTCTTTCGCTGCCGTCCATCGAGCCACCGGTGTCGCTGGCTCGCCTCCTCGCCGCGTGGGATCCCGCACGCCGCCTCGTGTTTTGCGATGAAGATGCCGAGGTGAAGAGCCCCGTCGAGGCGCTTGCCGGAGTGCAGCGCTCCCCGCTTGCGGTGTTGATTGGGCCCGAAGGTGGTTTTGCCGAGGACGAGCGCGCCGCGTTGCTCACGCTGCCGAACGTGCTGCGAATCTCGCTCGGCCCCCGCATTCTGCGCGCCGACACTGCCGCCGTGGCGGCGCTTGCGCTCGTCCAGGCGGTGATCGGGGACTGGAGGTGATTGATGCGCGCGCTAGTGAATGACGCGCGGGCGATCCATGCAAACGAAGCTGATGTAATCGCCGTATTTGGGATGAACGCTGGTTACATGCGACAGGCGGCCCCAATGGGCGCAATAACTCGCGGCCAATTCGCGGTAGCTCCCCCTGATTTCCGGCTTGTAGGGGATGATCCCGCCGGTATCGTTCCCGTACGGCCATGGGTAGCCGAACCATGGGCCCGGGCCAAACAGCCCGGCGAGCGCGACGCCGCCGGTGCAGCAGCTCAACACCACGCTCAGTGCGACAGCGATCAAAGTATTTCTGGGCATTGCGCGAGCCTCCACACCACGGACAATGATCTTAGAGGCCTGCAGCAATATTGGAAAGCGGGTCGCAACCAGCTCACAGCATCGAATAGGCGCTGGCGACCATACCGATTGGCCGTTTGTCGGAGGCGCTCAGCAGCATGACGCGGCCGAAGCTGGTACTACTGCCGATACGAACCACCCGCGCGTCGGCGACCACGTCGAAAGTGACTGGCCGCAGGAAATGCGTGGTTTGATCGATCGTGCTCATCGGACGGTAGCCGTTCCAGGCAGCCGAACAGGCGATCACCATGGCGCTGTCCGCGAGCGCCATCAGTGCTTGGCTGCAGACGGCGTCGCCTTCCGCGCAAATTTTTTTAGAGAACGGCAGCCGAATTACGGCGCCCGGTTGCCAATCGGGTAACGCTCCCGGAGGTCGAATTGCCTCCACATTCTCCACCAGCAAGGCCAAGTCCTGTACCCAAGGCGGGAAAATCTTGGTCAGCAGCCGCCCTGCGGCCAGCAAGCCGAACGCCGCTTCAGACGTTGCGAGCTGGTGCACTTCGCCCATGTCCACCTACCCCGGAGGGTCTGCCGCCCTCTCGATCCGAGCCCGAGGCTCCCGTCTTGCGAATGCCGGCGAAACTTACGCCCGCAAGCGAATCATGCTCCCTCGTCGCTGTCCGTCCACCGACCCACTTGGCGGGACGGGGCCGACACCAAGGCCACTCAAATCCACGAAATCCGATTGGTTGCCTCACACACGCGCCCGACGAATCAGAGGCAACAACATACGAACGTTAGCATAACGGTGGTGGATTCCGCGCACGGCGTGATTGTGAAAATCTGTGATCAAAAGAAATCGAGATTCAAATCTTGTCATTCCGCGGAATTTCGCCTGGGCGCTGCTGTCGCGATGCGATGTCCGCCCTGGCCTGCCTTCACCCGTTTTCGCGTCCCGTCACTCTTGACCGGCAAACGCGGGCGCGGCACGGTTGGCCGGTTCTGCGCAGGTGGCAAGCGCTGGAGGGTTTATGTCAGTTCGGATCGCGTCATTAGCGCTGGGGCTGGTACTCAGCGCTCATTTCGCTGTCGCAGCCACGGGCGGCGAATTGGTTCGAAAAGAATTTTTGGCTGCCGGGCCCGGAATATTTTCGCGACATGCCGGCGTGCGATTTTCGCCCGGCGCTCGATCGTATTATCGGAAATTTCCTCACCAAAGAGACAAGGTTCTGGAACTCGGAGCTCAAGATCGTCGGTATCGAGAATATCCGCGAAACCGCCGTGTTGGCTTGGGCGGCGCAATCCATTCCGCGGCGTTTCTGCAGCGGCACCGCGTTGATGAACGATGGCGTGAGGCACCCGATCTATTATTCAATCGGGGAAGATACCGGCATGATCGGCATGGATTTCGGCGTCAACTTCTGTGTCGTCGGGCTCGACCGCAATTGGGCATACGGACCGGCCTGCCGCGCCGCGCGGCCCTGACGGTCCCGTTCGCTTTCGCCTACGTCCACCACGCCGTGCGAAGGATCGTATTGCTTGTCCGGCAAATTCTTCAGGACGGCATTGTAGGCGTTGTGGTCGGCCTTCACTTTTCGCTTGCCGGAGCCGTCCAATTTTGACGCTGCCCCACGGCTAGGCCGATCGCCACTGCGCCCTTTGCACGCGTTTGCTTCGTCGGCCGCACCACGTAGGTTGTTCTTGATTTGTTCACGCAGTTCACCTATGGTAGAGGCGTGTTAACTGCAGTCGCGTGGGGGGTATCATGGTCACCTTCGTTGCTCGCGCCACCTTGATTGCGTTTGTTGTTGTCGCCGCCGCGCTCCAACAAGCATCGGCCCAGGATTCGCGGCAGAACGAGGCGGGGCAGTTCGATTTCTACGTTCTCTCGCTGTCTTGGTCGCCCTCATTCTGCGCGGCAGCCGCCGACCGGCAACGAGGGCGTGCGCCGACGTCGCAGTGTGGTGCACGGCCCTACGCATTTGTGGTCCACGGCCTCTGGCCGCAATACGACCGCGGATTCCCGGAATATTGTCAGGTGCCGGCGCCGCGGCTCGATCGTGGCATCGTGTCTTCGATGCTCGATCTGATGCCGGCGCCGCATCTCATATTCAACGAGTGGGACAAGCACGGGACCTGTTCCGGGCTTGCGCCACGGGCCTACTTTGAGACGATACGCAAGGCGCGCGCGGTGGTGAAAATTCCGCCCGAATATATCAATCTGCAGGAGCCGCTGAGCGTTACGCCGGCTGCGGTCGAGGAGGCTTTCGAGACGGCAAATCCCGGGCTCTCGCCGAACGGCATGGCGATCGGCTGCGACAAGAAGCGGTTGACCGAGGTCAGAATCTGCCTGTCAAAGGAATTGCAATTTCGTGATTGCGCCGAGATCGCAAGACGCAGCTGCAGGAGGGACCAAGTGCTGATGCCGCCGCTCCGCGGGAGCTGATGAATTATCGCCATGCGTTTCATGCCGGCAATTTCGCCGACGTGCACAAGCACGCCGTCTTGGTGCGGATCCTCGCCCATTTGCAGCGCAAGCCTGCGGCTTTTCGTGTGATCGACACCCATGCCGGCGCCGGCCGATATGATCTTTGGGGTCCGGAGCCGAGCCGCAGCGGCGAATGGCACAACGGGATCGAGCGGCTCTGGAATATGCGGGGGCACGGGAGCACTGGCCAGCTCTGCTCGCGCCCTATCTTAAGGCCGTCGAAGCGCTCAATCCCGACGGCAAGTTACGGTTCTATCCGGGCTCTCCACTAATCGCGGCGAGTTTGCTGCGGCCGCAGGACCGCCTCATCGCCTGTGAACTCGAGCCGGACGCAGCTGCGTTGCTCGCCGCGGCGCTGCGTGGCAACCGCCGCGCCAAAGCGGTGACGATCGACGGCTGGACCGCGCTCGGCGCGTATGTGCCGCCAAAGGAGCGCCGCGGCCTTGTCGTCATCGATCCGCCGTTTGAGGAAACGGGAGAGTTCGAGCGCTTGTCGGGCGCGTTTTCAGACGCTTACCGCAAATGGCCGACGGGCATTTACCTGATGTGGTATCCGATCAAGGAGCGTAGCGGGCCGGATGCGCTGGCACGTCGGCTGCAGCGGCTAGGGGTGCCGGATATTTTGCGTTGCGAGATGATGCTCGGCGCGCCGCGGAGCGACGCCGGTCTGGTTGGCTCGGGGTTGATCGTCGTCAATCCGCCGCACACGTTGCAGCCGGATCTGCAGCGCTTTATGCCTGTGATCGCCCGCAGGTTGTCGCCGGCAGCGGCCAGCAGGATCGATTGGTTGGCCGAAGAAGCCGTGCCTAGCCGCTAACCCGGCGGCCGGGGATGTCAGTCAACGGTCAACGCCCACTTTTCCACACGCTAAAAATGTGGCTAATTGAAGCGTTGCTGGCTTAGACGTTCCGCCTCCTGTGGGGGCCGGCGGAGAAACTGAGGCCGTATGCGGCCGAAGCCTTGCCTGTGTGGATGTCCAGCCAAGCCGTCGCGCCGTGGGGGCCGGCGGCGAAGCAACCACGGGGAAGGAGTTGCTCGATGGCAATGGCCGGTACGGTCAAATTTTTCAATGGCGAGCGTGGCTACGGCTTCATCAAACCTGATGACGGCGGACGCGACGTATTTGTTCACATCACCGCGGTGGAACGGGCGGGGCTGAAGTCGCTGATCGAGGGGCAGCGCATCAGTTTCGATGTCGAACCTGACAAGAAGGGCAAAGGCCCCAAGGCGGTCAATCTGGTGGTGACCGGCTAGTCGCACGATCCGGAAAAGTGGAAACCCGGTTTTCCCCAAGGATCATGCTTCACTAATAGCGACGAGGCAGTCTGTGCCGCGCGAATGCGGCGCCGGTTGAGCGCGGCTTGCGGCCGCCGCAACAAGCTATTGTCCTTCCAACAGCGTTTTTTTTACGCTACGGCTCTAACCACCAACCGAGTGATGCCGTCATGATGATCTTGCGTTCTGCCGCGCCCTCTCCATTTGGCCGCAAGGTGCAGATCGCGCTGTCTGTGCTTGGCTTCGATGACGTTAAAGTCGAGCCAACGGACACCATGGATCCGCGCGACGCTGTCCGTGAGCAAAATCCGCTTGGCAAGATTCCAGTACTGATCGCCGACGACGGCACCTGCTATTACGACTCGCGCGTGATCCTCGAGTACCTCGACGATAAGAGCGGTGGCGGCAAGATCATTCCGCGTCAATCCAAAGAGCGGTTCGCCGCGTTGAGATTGCAGGCGCTGTGCGACGGCTTGATCGATGCTTCGATCCTGACGGTCTACGAAGGCCGTTGGCGCCCACCCGAGCGCCACGAACCAAAATGGCTGGATCACCAGGCCGGCAAAGTGAAGCGTGCGCTCGCTGCACTCGAAGCCGCGCCGCCCGCGCTTGATCCCGGCCCCGCTCTTCCCAATGTCGGTCAGATTGCGCTCGCCTGTGCGCTCGGTTACCGCGATTTTCGCTTTGCCGGAGATTGGCGCGCCGATCATCCGCGCCTCGTCACTTGGCTCGATAGCTTCGCCGCCCGCGTTCCGGCCTTCGACGCGACTGTGGTGAAGGCTTAGACGGGAAGTAACAAAAAGCCCCGGGATTTTGGTCCCGAGGCTTGGCAGCGCTCGCTGGTGATCGCGACGAAGGGCGATCAGAACCGGTAGTTGATGCCGGCCCGAACGAGGCTGGTGGTGAACGATACGTTGTCGACCGGGGCGCCGCAGCCGGCGCCGCAATTGAATTTGCCGAGGTCGACGTAGAGATATTCCGCCTTCGCCGACCAGTGGCCGGCAATTGCGAATTCAAGGCCGGCACCGACTGTCCAGCCGACGTTCGTGGCGGTCCCTCCGGCCAGGCCCGGGGTGGCGGCATTTATGTTCCCGAACGCACCGCCGCCGGTGACATAGGGCATGAACCGGTCGGCCGCATACCCGACGCGCGCACGCAGGGTGGAAAGCCATGAATCGCTGGTCGTGCAGCCGGCCGGGCAGGCGCCGGTGGTGGTGGTGCCCTTAATGCCGCTCCAGTCGATATCGCCTTCGGCGCCGAGCACAGCCGGACCGATCTGATAGTTGTAGCCGACCGTGCCGCCGACCAGGCCGCCGGTCGCGCTGAACGAGCTGGTCGTGTCCCACGCCGAGTTTCCGAACCCGCCGCCACCGTTCACGCCGATGTAGAATCCGCTCCAATTGAATGCCGGGAGTGCATACGGCGCCTTGTAGTAATACGGCGCCCCGCCAGGGGGCAGATCGGCCGCCAGTGCCGCACCGGTGAGCGCGACCAAGGCTACTCCCGCAACAAACAAACGCTTCATCTGTGGATCTCCATCACGCGTAGGTCCACGAATAGTATTCCCGACGAGCATTGCGTCTAGTGTAGAAAAGACACACAGCATTTGTTCATACAGACAATATTGTGTCAAAATTAAACTAAACATTGTCATCATTATAGGTAATTATGTTTTAACATCGTACTCATCATGGTTAAATTACTTCTAATTTCGGAAGAAGGAACAATATAGGGAACTTCGTTCGCCTCGCGGCGCGGGTTTTTCCTGGCGCCGGCAAATCGGAGCGTTGCCTGGCTTCGTCGCTGGTTCTAGACCGCTGCAAACCTTACGTTTCCCGGAAGGCGGATTGCGAATGGGATAGCCCGTTGCGGCACCCGCCAAGCAAACTTCCTGGATCAACCAAAACGCGGCCACGCACCGAAAGCGCAAACCGCAACCGGATGATGTTCGAGCAACCAAACGGATGAGCGTTCCGAAAAAAGACATCGAGTCGGAAATCGAGAATGCCGAGGAGGACGAGGAGGCGTCGCTTCCTCAATCGGACGAAATCGATCTGGCCAACGGTGGCACGGAGGAGGCCGATAGTTCGCTGGCCGCCGGCCGCGCCGCCATCCTCCGCTACGCCAAGCTCGCTCCGCCCCGGCCAGGCGTGTACCGCATGATCGATGCGCGCGGCGACGTGCTCTATGTCGGCAAGGCGAAAAACGTCCGTAACCGCGTTCGCGCCTATGCGCGTCCGGCCGGTCTCGACACCCGCATAGAGCGCATGATCGGGGCGACCCGCGCGCTCGAATTCGTGGTTACCCGCACCGAGACCGAGGCGTTGCTGCTTGAAGCCAACCTGATCAAGCGGCTGCGGCCACGCTTCAATGTGCTGCTGCGCGACGACAAGTCATTCCCCTACATCCTGATCACGTCCGATCACTGGGCGCCGCAAATCATCAAACATCGCGGAGCGCGCACGCGGCCCGGCCATTACTACGGTCCGTTCGCGTCGGTGTGGGCCGTCAACCGCACCATCAACGCGCTGCAGCGCGCCTTTCTGCTGCGCTCATGCACGGATCCATTTTTCGAGAGCCGCAGCCGGCCATGCCTGCTGCATCAGATCAAGCGATGCTCGGGGCCATGCACCAACGAGATCGACTTCAACGAGTATGCGGTGCTGGTGCGGGAAGCCAATGCGTTCCTGTCCGGCCGCAGCAAGGCCGTGAAAGACGAGCTTGCCGGCGAGATGGAGAAGGCCTCGGCAGCGCTCGACTTCGAACGCGCCGCGATTTACCGCGACCGGCTGGCGGCGCTTTCAGCCATCCAGGCGCACCAGGGCGTGAACCCGCGGGGGGTCGAGGAAGCCGACGTTTTTGCGCTCCACCAGCAGGGCGGCTTTGCCTGCGTCGAGGTGTTTTTCTTCCGCACCGGACAGAACTGGGGCAATCGCGCCTACTTCCCCAAAGCGGATCGCTCGATCTCGCCAGGCGAAATCCTCGGCGCATTCCTCGCTCAGTTCTATGACGACAAGCCGTGCCCGCGGCTGATCCTGGTCTCGCACGACATCGACGACCACGAACTGTTGGCGGAAGCGCTTAGCACCAAGAGCGGCCACAAGATTGAAGTTGTAGTGCCGCGCCGCGGCGAGCGAAAAGATCTGATCGAGCACGCGCTCGCCAACGCGCGGGAGGCGCTAGGCCGAAAGCTCGCCGAGACCTCCACGCAAGAGAAGCTGCTGCGCCAACTCGCCGAAACATTTGGGTTGCCACGGGTGCCGCGACGCATTGAGGTCTACGACAACAGTCACATCCAGGGCTCTAATGCGGTCGGCGCAATGATCGTCGCCGGCCCGGAGGGATTCCGTAAAAAGGAATACCGCAAGTTCAACATCCGCTCGACGGATCTCACTCCCGGCGACGACTTTGCCATGATGCGCGAGGTTCTCGGGCGCCGCTTCAAGCGGCTGGTGGCAGAAGCGCCCCGGCCCGCAGCCATTGCCGAACTCGCCGCGTTGGCAGGCGCGGCGACTTCAGAACCCGTGCTGCCGCAAGAGGAGCTTGAAATCCTCCAGTCCCAGCCCGAAGCCGACGACCTTGAATCGCCATGGCCCGATCTCGTCCTGATCGATGGCGGCCAGGGGCAGCTCAATGCGGCGCGGGAGGTGCTGGCCCAATTTGGGGTCGAGGTTCCGCTCGTCGCCATCGCCAAGGGACCGGATCGCGACGCGGGCCGCGAGACCTTCTTTCTTCCGGGGCGCGACTCGTTCAAGCTGCCGCCGCGCGATCCGGTGCTTTATTTTGTCGAGCGGCTTCGCGATGAGGCGCATCGCTTCGCGATCGGTTCGCATCGCGCCCGCCGTATGCGCGATCTGCGCGAGGCCGGCCTGCAGGAGATTGCCGGCATCGGGCCGACGCGAAAGCGGGCCCTGCTGCATCACTTCGGCACGCTCAAGGCGATCGAGCGCGCTTCGGTCATGGACTTGATGCAAGTCGATGGTATCAGCGCGGAAACCGCGCGGCGTATTTACGAATTTTTTCACGAGGGCGCGGCGTAATTGGGAGTTATGGCGTGATCGGAAGCCACAGCCACCGTCAGGCGTCAGGTGCGCGAGCCGTTAAGCAGGCATGCGGGGGAGGGCCCTGTCGGCCGCCGCGCGGCAGCGGTAAGGTGCAGGTATGAATTCGACAACCACGACGACAGGCCGGCTGCCCAGGCGTCCGCTCGCGCTGCCTAACGTGCTGACTTATGGCCGCATCGTTGCGATACCGATCGTCGTCGGCTGCATGTTTGGGCAAAGCATCCTCGATGGCCCGCTGTGGCTCCGCTGGATCGCGCTCGCTTTTTTCATTGCCGCCGCCATCAGCGATTTCCTCGACGGCTATCTCGCCCGGATGTGGGATCAGCAATCCTCGCTTGGCCGCATGCTCGATCCGATCGCCGACAAGCTCCTGGTATCGTCGTGCCTGTTGATGCTTGCCGCCGAGGACACCATTCACGGCTGGTCGCTGTTCGCCGCGATCGTCATCCTCTGCCGCGAGATCCTGGTTTCGGGCCTGCGCGAATATCTTGCCGAGCTGCGCGTCAGCGTGCCGGTGACGCGGCTCGCCAAATGGAAGACAACGCTTCAGCTCATCGCTGTCGGGTTTTTGATTGCCGGCGACGCAGGCGATGCCGTCTTTCCACCGATCACGTATATCGGCGTCTTGCTGTTGTGGCTCTCGGCCTTGCTGACCATCTACACTGGGTGGGATTATCTGCAGGCGGGGCTGCAACACCTGAGCCGGGAGGATGCGTGAAGCTGCTCTATTTCGCCTGGGTGCGTGAGCGCGTGGGCAAGGCGGACGAACAGATCGATCCGCCCGCTGGAGTAACCACGGTCGGAGAACTGATGGCGTGGCTCGCGGCGCGCGATGAGCAATATGCCTACGCGTTCGAGAATGCCAAAGTGATCCGTGCGGCTATCGACCACCGGCATGTCCGTCCCGACGCGCCGATTGCTGGCGCGAACGAAATTGCGTTTTTTCCGCCGATGACGGGCGGTTGAAACCATGACATCGACCGCGACCATCCGCCTGCAACGCGAAGCCTTCGACGTCGGCGCCGAAACCGCTGCGCTAACGCGCGGGCGGACCGACGTGGGCGCCGTCGTGACCTTTACCGGAATCTGTCGCGCCGACGAGAATGGCGCGCCGATTGCGGCGCTGACACTGGAACATTATCCGGGCATGGCCGAGGCGGAGATCGCGCGCCACGTTGAAGAGGCGTATGCGCGGTGGTCGCTTCTCGGCGTGACCGTAATCCATCGCTATGGGCGAATTGAGCCTGGCGAGGTCATTGTCCTGGTCGCCACCGCCTCAAGCCATCGTCAGGCGGCGTTTTCGGCGGCGTCTTTCCTGATGGACTATCTGAAAACGCGAGCGCCGTTCTGGAAACAGGTGGAGGCGCCGACCGGCTCAGCGTGGGTCGAAGCCAACAGCGTTGACGATGCCGCGGCAGAGCGCTGGTCGGCGCTGCCGCGCGAAGCCGCGAAGTAGTTCAGATATCTGACGTTTTGTTGATATGCCTGTCGGGACGGAGATTCCCGATGGAGCGTGGCCCGATTAGGCCTTGAGGTATATCAAGGCGCAGACCTGCGTGTAATAGGTATTCGTATCCGCCTGACGCGTCTCGAAGGGTGCGAATCTGCACAAAGCTGTTGCCGAAATACCTGCGAAACATGTCAGGGCGCGATCGCACGCGCCGCGCGGCAGCTTTGCGGCGTTGAGTATCGGCGCGCTGGGCATTGTGTACGGCGACATCGGGACCTCGCCGCTATACGCGATGGACCAGCTCTTTCTGGGCCGCGCCGGCGCCGGGCAAACGCCGGCCGATGTGCTTGGCGGCGTTTCGCTGGTGATATGGACCATCACAATCATTGTTGCGATCAAATACGCCATTCTGGTGTTGCGAGCGCAGAACGACGGCGAGGGTGGCCTCTTCGCACTCTACGGCCTGCTTCACGGCCAAAAGAAGCACGGCACGACGCTGGTATTGTGGGCGTTGATGCTCGGCGCCGGGCTGCTTTTCGGCGACGGCATGATTACGCCGGCAATCAGCGTGCTTTCTGCGGTCGAAGGGCTGCAGGTCGCGACCCCGGTGCTGGCCGGCGTCGTCATACCTGTCACGGTCGCGCTGCTGACGGCGCTGTTCGCGATTCAGTTCAAGGGAACCTCGGGCATCGGGATCGTGTTTGGTCCGATCCTCGTCGTTTGGTTTGTCGTCATCGCCGTGATGGGTGCCTGGCAAATCGCGCAGCACCCGGAAATCCTTGCCGCGTTCAGTCCCGTTCATGGCGCGAAATTCCTGGCGCACGCCGGCTGGCTTGAAGACTTGTTGATACTGAGCGCGCTGATGCTCGTGGTCACCGGCGGCGAGGCGATGTACGCGGACGTCGGCCATTTCGGCGCGCAGCCGATCCGGGCGAGTTGGTTTGGAGTGGTCTATCCCGCGCTGTTGCTCAACTATCTCGGGCAGGGCGCCTATCTTTTGACCGGAGCGCCGGTTGCCGGCGGCAAGCTGTTCTACAATCTGGCGCCCCAATCGCTGTTGTTTCCGATCATTCTTCTCGCCACCATCGCGACCGTGATCGCTTCGCAGGCGCTGATTTCAGGGGCGTTCTCGCTGATGTCGCAGGCGATCCGCTTGGGCCTTTTTCCGCGTCTCAAGCTTTTGCACACCCATGAGCGGCACGCGGGTCAAATTTACATCCCGTTCGTCAATTGGTCGCTCCTGGCCGGATGCGTTCTGCTGGTCGTGGCATTTGGGTCGAGTTCGGCGCTGGCCGCTGCCTATGGCCTCGCGGTGTCCGGCGTCATGGTCATCACGTCGGTGGCGATGTTTCGCGTCGCCCGGATTTACTGGAAGTGGGGACCGGTCACGACCAACGTGGTGTGGGGCGTGCTGCTCCTGGTCAACGCCGCGTTTCTGGTCGCATGCTCTCTGAAATTCCTCGAAGGCGGCTTCGTGCCGCTTTCGATCGGCGCGGTTCTGTTTCTGGTCATGGCGACCTGGCGCTGGGGCCGCAAGGCGACCTTTGCCGCGTACGCCGCCAAATCCACCATGACCATGGCCGAGCTGGTCGCACTCCACCGCAAGTGCAAGATTTTCATGGAACGCAACGCCGTGGTGATGGCTGCACGGCCAGTGCATGCGATGGCCGACCGCGTACCGGCCATCGTCGAGATGTTATGGGAGCGCCATGGCATCCTGCCGCGGAATTTGCTTCTGGTCGAAGTCATCCACCGCAAAGTTCCCTACATCAATGACGGCCGCTATCGGGTGACGGTGTTCGATCGCGATCACAACCGCGGCAGCATCATCGCCGTCGAACTGAGCTTCGGCTTCATGGAAGAGCCGAATGTCGAGAAATTGCTGGAGGAGATGGCGCAGCACAAAGAGATCGCGCTGCCGACCGACCGCCACCAATGGATCGTGCACGCCTCGCAGGAGAACCTCCTGCCATCGCGGCGGATGGGTTTGCTCAGCCGCCTGCGCTTTCGATTGTTCCTGTTCCTGCGCCTGGTTTCGCAACCCGCCTATTATTATTACGGGCTTGGCGACGAGCAGAAGCTGTCGGTTGAGATCATTCCGGTACGCGTGCGCTGAGCGACTTGTTTGCGCCGCGCCGGCCGCGAGAGTTGGGCTATGGTGCTGGCTCGCTCAATCGAGCCGTTCCGACAAAGCCATGCCCGATCTCGATGCCGTCATAATCGGAGCCGGTCACAACGGGCTAGTCTGCGCGGCCTATCTCGGCATGGCGGGACTGCGGGTGCGGGTTGTCGAGCGGCGCGGCGTGGTCGGGGGCGCTGCCGTCACCGAGGAATTCCATCCCGGCTTTCGCAACTCGACGGCGGCCTACACCGTGAGTTTGCTGCAGCCGAAAGTCATCCGCGACCTCAACTTGCACCAGTACGGTCTGCGTATTGTCGAACGCCGCGCGCAGAATTTTCTGCCGCTGCCGGACGGGCGCTATCTCCTCACCGGGGAGGGACGCACCGAGCGCGAGATCGCAAAGTTCAGCGCTGCAGATGCTGCGCGCTATCCGGCCTATCAAGCCGAGATCGGCCGCGTCGCCGGGGTCTTGCGCGATCTTGTACTTAAGGCGCCACCCAATGTGAGGTTGGACAGTCTCAGCAACGCCGCGCGCGAACTCGGCAAGCTCGCCGCGATCGGCAGGCGGCTGTGGCAGGAGGACAGCCTCAAGTCGGCGTTGCGCCTGTTCCGCCAATCGGCCGGCGAGGCGCTGGACCGCTGGTTCGAATCCGATCCGATAAAGGCTGTGCTCGGTTTCGACGCGGTCGTTGGCAACCTCGCTAGTCCATACACGCCGGGCTCGGCCTACGTGTTGCTGCATCACGCCTTCGGCGAAGTGAACGGCAAGCCGGGCATATGGGGGCACGCGATCGGCGGCATGGGCGCCATCACCCAGGCGATGACGAAGGCCGCCGCCGAGCACGGCGTCGACATTACTGTGGGTGCAGCCGTGCGCGAAGTCATCGTCGAGCGCGGCCGTGCCGCAGGAATTGTGCTGGAGGACGGAACGCCAATTCGGGCGCGCTCAGTCATTGCCAATGTCAATCCGAAACATCTCTTTCAGACTCTGGTCCCGCGCAAGGCCGTTCCGCGGGCGATGGCGGAGCGCATGAAGGCCTGGAAGGCAGGTTCGGGGACGTTCCGGATGAATGTCGCCCTATCGAAGCTGCCGACCTTCACCGCGCTGCCCGAAACCGGCGACCACCACACCGCGGGCATCATCCTGGCGCCAAGCCTGTCCTACATGGATCAAGCCTACCGGGATTGCATGCAACACGGCTGGAGCCGCAGACCCATCGTCGAAATGCTGATTCCGTCGGTGCTCGACGACAGTCTGGCTCCGCGCGGGCGCGCACGTTGCGAGCCTATTCTGCCAGCACGTCACGCCGCAATTCGCCGACGGCTCATCGTGGGATCAGCACCGCGATACCGTCGCCGATCTGATGATCGATACGGTCGAATCCTATGCGCCTGGTTTCCGGGAAAGCGTGATCGCGAGGCAAAGCCTTTCGCCGTTGGATCTGGAGCGAACTTTCGGCCTGCCGAACGGCGACATCTTCCACGGCGCGCTGACGCTTGATCAGCTGTTTTCGGCGCGCCCGATGCTCGGCTATGCCGGCTACCGCATGCCGGTTGCAGGCCTCTATCTCTGCGGCTCCGGCGCTCATCCCGGCGGCGGGGTGACCGGCGCGCCGGGGCACAATGCAGCGCAGGCGGTGATCGCTGATCTCTTGCGAAAATGAGTGCCTGTCAGTTATCTGGGGATTGTTGGATGACATCACGCAAATCTGCCGCTAATCGCAAGCAATGCCTTCACGGTTCTATCGCATTGGCCGCTCGACGACAGGGCTCGGCCTGTTCGCCACCAAACCGATCAAACGAGCCGCCTATATCGCGACCTATCGCGGCCGGATCATAACCACCAAGGAAGCCGACCGGCGCGAGGCGCGTGGCGCCCGCTACATGTTCGAGCTGAACAGCCGCTGGACCATCGACGGCTCGCCGCGATGGAACATCGCGCGCTACATCAACCATTCATGCCGGCCAAATGCGAAGCCCGTGAGCCGCAACGGCGGCATCGTCATCGTCGCCCAGCGCCTTATCGAACCGGGCGAAGAGATTACCTACAGCTACGGCAAGGAATATCTGGAATACTTCCTGAGCAACGGCGGCTGCCGCTGTGCGGCTTGCCGGGCAAAGGCCGCCCGCCGACGGCGCAAGGCGCGTCTTGCCAAAGCGGCGCAAGTTGCGCGAACAACAGCGCCGCAAGAAGAAAGCGCGCCGCGGGTAACTTACTCGGCAGCGACTTGCTCGGCCTCGGCTCTGAGCTTCGGATTAAGCTCGCAGGCTTCTTCCGGCTCAGCACGTTGAGCGATTTGACGAACTTGCCGACGCCATCGACCTGTTCGCAGAACAGGCCAAGCTCGAGGAGTGCCTGCCGAGTTCTTCGTCCTGACCTTTAAGTCAGGCGAGGGAGGAAACAGTGCTCAGGCTCCGTTACATCGAAGAGGGCAAAAATTTTCGCAGCCAAACCTTGTTGTCGTGGAAGGCGGCACCGCCGAACGGCGCCACCGGGTCGGCCCCGGTCAGGGTGTTGATGCCGCGGCCGTCGGCGTAGGCCGAATTTGGCCAAAGCGATTCCGCAATCAGCACGCCGCGGCGCACGCCATCGAACAGCCGCGCATGCAGACGCACCTTGCCGCGGCGATTGCCCAGCACAACCTCCTCGCCGTTGGCTACGGCCAGCGCGGCGGCGTCCTCGGGGTGGATCATGACTTCGGGCCGCCGCTCGGCGGCGAGCGACGTTGGCGTTTCGGTAAAGCTCGAATTGAGAAAGCCGCGCGCCGGCGAGGTCGCGAGACGGAACGGATGCTCGGGCTCGGCTTCCTCGATTACTTCCCAATGGTCGGGCAGTTTCGGAATTGACGGCGGCGCATGCCTGCGATGCCAGCGCCGGAACGGCACGGTCGGCCAGTCCGGCTTAAAGCGGAATTTGCCGTCGGGATAGGCAAAGCCGTTGAGATAATGGGCGGTGGCAAAATCCGGCTGGCAATTGATCCAGCGGTTAGCTTCGAGGTCCGCGAGCGTGCCCCAGCCGGATTTCTGCAGCGTCGCGTCGATCAATTCGCGCGGCGTCATTTCGAAGCCGGGATGTTCGGCGCCGAGCCGCTTGGCCAGGCCGCAAATCACTTCGTGGTTCGATCGGCATTCGCCGGGCGGGTCGATCAGCTTCGGCCCAAGCAGAATGTATTGGCTGCCACCGGCCGTGTAGAAGTCGTCGTGCTCGACGAACATGGTGGCCGGCAGCACGACGTCGGCCATTTTGGCGGTGTCAGTCATGAACTGCTCGTGCACGCAGACGAACAGATCGTCGCGGGCAAAGCCGCGCTTGACCGGTTCCTGATCGGGCGCGACCGAAACCGGATTGGTGTTCTGAATGAGCATCGCTGTCACCGGCGGGCCGCCGAGCAGCGCGTCGTGATCGCCGGTCAGGATGGCGCCGATGCGCGACTGGTCGAGCATGCGGATCGACGCATCGCGCACGTCGGTGCCCTCGATCAGCGTGGCGTCGAGGTGGAAGATGGCGCCGTTGTTGTGGAACGCCCCTCCGCCCTCATAGCGCCAGGCACCGATGACCGCAGCGATACAGCTCGCCGCATGCATGTTGAGTGCGCCGTTGCGCGAGCGCGAAAATCCATAGCCGAGCCGGAAGTAGGCGCGCTTGTTTTCGCCGATCAGGCGGGCGAAGGCTTCGATGGTTTCCACCGGCGCGCCGGTAATCCGCGAAGCCCATTGCGGGATCGCGGGTGCGCAAATGCTCGGCGAGCTCATGCGGCGCATCGGTGTAGCGCTCGAGGTAATCCCAGTCGGCCTTGTTGTCGCGGAACAGGCAGTGCATCACCGCGCAGGCGAGCGCGCCGTCGGTGCCGGGCCGGATCAGTACCGGCAGATCGGCCTGGCGCATGGTGCCGTTCATGTACACGTCGACCGCGACGATCTTGGCGCCGCGCGCCTTCCGGGCGCGGGTCGCATGGGTCATGACGTTGATTTGGGTGTTGACGGCGTTGGTGCCCCAGATCACCACCAGATCGGACTTCGCCATCTCGCGCGGATCGGTGCCGGCGAGCTTTCCGGTGCCGGCGATGAAGCCAGTCCATGCCGGATTGACGCAGATGGTCGAGAAAAACCCGGAATATTTCTTGGCATGCCGCAGCCGGTGGATGCCGTCGCGCATCACGTAGCCCATCGTGCCGGCATAGAGATACGGCCAGACTGTCTCGGAGCCGTGCTTTGCTTCGGCGCGGAGGAATTGTTCGGCGACAAGATCGAGCGCGTCGTCCCAGGAGATCGGCGCGAATTCGCCGCTGCCTTTGGCGCCGACGCGGCGCAGCGGCTGCTTCAGGCGGTCGGGATGATGCACGCGCTCGGCGTAGCGCGCGACCTTGGCGCAGATCACGCCTGCGGTATATCCGTTGTCCGCGGCGCCGCGGACGCGGCCGATCGCGTTCCTGCCGAAGACCTCGACCTCGAGCGCGCAGGTCGACGGACAGTCGTGCGGGCAGGCGGAAGCCAGGATTTTGGGGCGGAGAGCCTGATTCATTGCAGCAGCAACCTACCGCGTCTATGCGGCGCCGAACAGTCTGTGACCCGGCAGAGCAAGAACGTCTAGTCAGTTGCCAAACGGCCGCCGACAGCGACGGCCGCCGGCGAAACAAGCCTATGCCGCGGCGGCTTTGCCCTTCGGCTGCACCTCGGCAGTGTAGTCGGCCATCAATTGCTGGGTGATGCGGCCGGGCGTGAACGACCAGTCGGCGATTTGCGAAACCGGGGTCACCTCGGCAGCCGTGCCGGTGATGAAGCACTCGGAGAAATCCGCGAGCTCCTCCGGCATGATGCGGCGTTCGATCACCTCGATGTTGTGGCGGCGCGCCAGCGCCATGGCGGTCGCGCGCGTGATGCCGGCCAGGAAACAATCGGCGGTGGGCGTGTGGATTTTGCCGTCCTTGATGAAGAAGATGTTGGCGCCGGTGCATTCGGCGACGCGGCCCAGCCAGTCGAGCATCATCGCGTCAGCGAAGCCGCGCCGCTCGGCGCGATGTTTGGAGATTGTGCAGATCGCATAGAGGCCGGCCGCTTTGGCCAGCGCCGGGGCGGTCCTCGGATCCGGACGCCGATACTCGGCGAGGTCAAGCCGAAGGCCCTTCAATCGCTGCGCCGGGTCGAAATAGCTCGGCCATTCCCAGGTCGCGACGGCGAGGTGAATTTTGTTGTTTTGCGCGGACACGCCGAGCTGCTCAGAGCCCCGCCATGCGATCGCCCGCACATAGGCTTCGGTCTGACTGTTTCTTTCCAGAACGACGCGCTTGGCCGCATCGATCTCCGCAACGCTGTAGGGAATTTCGAAATCCATCAGTTGCGCCGAACGCTTGAGCCGCTCGGAATGCTCGGTACCCTTGAAAATCTCGCCGCCATAGGCGCGTTCGCCCTCGAACACGGTGCTCGCGTAATGCAGCCCGTGGGTCAGCACGCTGATCTTGCAATCGGCGGTGGGAATGAGCTTGCCGTCAAACCAGATCAGGTCGGAACGTTGGTCGAAGGGCACTGCCATGACCCTGCCTCCCTCGGCATGGATGGCCCGGTCCGTGCCGGAATTCTGCTGCGCATCATGGGCCTTTGCGCTCGGCCGAGACTTTTGCGTTGGGAGCGGACTCCCAGTAAGGTCTGGTTTACCCTAAAAGAGCGCGCTTTGACGCTCGGGCAATCTCGCGCTTCAGCTCAACCGGGCACGATGTTGCCAAGTCATTGCGCTTTTGGGGGTAACAATCAAACCGAAATATGTCAATATGACTGACATAATGACATGACCTAATGACATGGCTGACCTAATGGCCGACATCAGTCTAACCGCGCCGAGCAAAGCCCGGCCCACCGCCGAGCCGGTGGATACCACGGCCAAAACGCGCGAGCCGTACTGGGATCTCATCGAACTCCTGTTCTTCGCCTACCGCGACTTTGTCGGCGACCCGGACCAGGTTCTGGAAAAGCTTAACTTTGGGCGCGCCCATCACCGCGTCCTGCACTTCGTCAACCGCAACCCTGGTATGAAAGTTGCCGAGCTGCTCGACGTTCTCAAGATCACCAAACAATCCTTGGGACGCGTGCTCAAGCAGCTGATCGATGAAGGCTACGTCGTGCAAAAGGCCGGCCCCGACGATCGCCGCCAGCGCCTCCTTTACGCCAGCCCCGCCGGCTCGGCGCTGGCAATGAAGCTTGCAGGCTTGCAGACCGAACGCATCGGACGCGTGCTGGATGAGCTTGGACCGGAGGCTCGCGAGACCGCGCACCGCTTTCTCGCCGGCATGATCGACGCCGAAGACCGCGAACGCGTGCTGCGTCTGATTGCCAACGCTGACCGGGTGCGATCGAACGGTCGCGACGGAGTGTCATGACGACGCTCGCCGCGAACCCGGCCGACGACGCGCCGCACCTGCTCGTTGTTGACGACGATCGCCGCATCCGCGTTCTGCTGTCGCGTTTTCTGGTCGGGGAGGGCTATCGCGTCACCACCGCGGAGTCCTCGCGCGAGGCAAGAGCCAAGCTCGAAGGGCTTAACTTCGATCTCCTCATCCTCGACGTCATGATGCCCGGCGAAAACGGATTTGATCTGGCGAGCGCGATCCGCGCCGGATCGGCGGTGCCGATCCTCATGCTCACGGCGCGTGACGAGAAAGAGAGCCGCATCAAGGGCCTCGAAATTGGCGCCGACGACTATCTCGCCAAACCGTTCGAGCCCCGCGAGTTATCGCTGCGCGTTGCCAGCATCCTCCGTCGCGTTCGGCCGCCGAGCGCAGCGGCGCCGGAATCCGTGCGCTTCGGACCGTTTGTCTTCCATCTCGCCCGCGGCGAATTGCGCCGGGGTGAGGAAGTCATCCGGCTCACCGATCGCGAGCGCGAGATGCTCCGCGTACTGTCCGCGAGCGTCGGCGAGACGGTCCTGCGGCAGGCGCTTGCCGGTAACGGCGAGAGCGTCAGCGAGCGCACCGTCGACGTGCAGGTCAACCGGCTGCGCCGCAAGGTCGAAACCGATCCGGCCAATCCGCTGTTCGTTCAGACCGTCCGCGGCGTCGGCTACCGGCTGGTGGCGTCGCCATGACCAGCTCAATGACGAACCTCGACGGCGGTGCGGGACGTTTGCGCAGCGCGGCAAGTCACCTGTTGGCCGCCGCGAACGTTGCCGCCACCACCGCCGGTGCGATGGCGACCCCATCACCGGCCCGTGGGATCGCTTCACCCAGTGGCTCAAACTCGTGATGCCGAAAGGGCTTTATGCCCGCGCGCTGCTCATCATCATCGTGCCCATGGTGGTGGTGCAGTCGGTGGTCGCGTTCATGTTCGTTGAGCGGCAGTGGAACCTGGTGAACTACTACCTTGCGTCGGCGGTGACGCGCGAGATCGCGACGCTGATCGATGTCTACAAGAGCTATCCGCAGGGCGCCGACCGCGCCCAGCTCCGCCGCATCGCCCAGGACCGGCTCGGACTCGTGGTCGATTTTCTCCCCGAGACGCAATTGCCGCCGCCCGGGCCGAAGCCGTTCTTCTCGCAGCTTGACGCGGCGCTGTCGGACGAGATCCGCAAGATCGGGCTGCCGTTCTGGATCGATACGCTCGGGCGTTCTTCGATCGTCGAAATCCGCATCCAACTCGACGACACCATCATGCGCGTGTTTGCGCGCCGCGCTGACGTCTACGACGCCAATTCGTGGATCTTCCTGCTGTGGATGGTGGCGACGTCGCTGATCGTGCTCGGCATCGCCATTCTGTTTCTCCGCAATCAGATCCGGCCGATCCTGCGGCTTGGCCGACGCGGCCGAGGCCTTCGGTAAGGGCCGTGAGGCGCCAAATTTCCGTCCGCGCGGCGCCCGCGAAGTCCGGCGTGCGGCGGCGGCGTTCCTGGAAATGAAAATGCGCATTGAACGCGCCATCGAGCAGCGCACCACCATGCTCGCCGGCGTGTCGCACGATCTGCGCACCATCCTCACGCGGTTCAAGCTCGAGCTTGCACTGCTCGGCGACAGTCCCGAAGTCGAGGCGATCAAGAAGGACGTCGATGAAATGGCGGGCATGCTCGAAGCCTACCTCGCATTTGCGCGCGGGGATTTGGGCGAGCAGTCGGCGCCGACCGACATCGCCGCCATGCTGGAAGAGCTCAAGGTCGATGCCGAGCGCCACGGCCATCGGGCGACTGCGGCTTTCCACGGCCAATCCGAAGTCGCGGTGCGGCCGGCGGCGTTCAAACGCTGTCTCGCCAATCTCGTTTCCAATGCCGGGCGGTTTGCCTCAACCGTCTCGATCACCGGCCATCGCGATCATCGCTGGCTGACGGTGACGGTGGACGATGACGGTCCCGGCATCCCGGCGTCGCTGCGCGAGGACGTATTCAAGCCGTTCCTGCGGCTCGACGATGCCCGCAATCAGGACGAAGGCGGCACCGGGCTCGGTCTCGCCATCGCCCGCGACATCGCGCGGTCGCACGGCGGCGACATCGCGCTTGGCGATGCGCCGATCGGCGGCTTGCGGGCGACCGTTCGCGTGCCGGTGTAATCGACGCTCTTACGTGCTCACTTGCGCTGCAAATCCGCCGCTGCGCGCGCGATGATTTCAACGAGCTGCGCTTCGAGATCCGCGTCGCCTTCGAGCCGCTTGCCGACAGCGTCGCGCAAGTGGGCGAGCGCGGCATCGACCAGCGGCGGCAGCGAGCGGCGGCGGTCACGCTCGTCATCCGCGGCACGCCGCATGCGCGTCGTGCGTTCGCCGACAGCGCTGAGGCGGGCGAGCACGATGTCGGCGATAGATCGATTGGCGGCAAGGTAAGCGCGGCCTTCGTCGGTGATGGTGTAGAGCCTTTTGCTGCCCTCCGCCGCGACGGTCACGTAGCCCGCTTCCTCGAGATAGGTCAGCGTCGGATAGACCGTGCCGGGACTTGGGCTGTACCAATCCGCGGTTTTTTCCTCCACCAGCTTGATGATTTCGTAGCCGTGGCGCGGCGCCTCGGCGATGAAGGCCAGTGCGATCAGCCGCAGATCGCCCTGCGCCAGCATGCGTCCGGCGCGGATATCGTCCGGCCCCATGCTGTCCGATCCGCCATAACCGTGACGGCCGCTGTAGCCGTGGCTGCGGTGGCGGCCGCCGCGATGGCGGCTTCCGCAATGTCTTTCGCTTCGTGATTCGTAATGTCCGTGCATATTTGCCTCCTAGTTACGATATATCGTTAGATAGATCATTATAAGATGTAACGCAAGATATATCTTTCACGATCGGTAGACAGAATTGTAGCCTTGCAGGTATATTCGTATACGAATAATCGTAACGGGGATACCGATGGCTCGTCGTTCCCACCCCTCAAATCCGCTGGCTCTGGCGGTGCTTGCCTTGCTGTTCGAGCGGCCGATGCATCCGTACGAGATGGGCGTGCTGTTGAAACAGCGGCGCAAGGAAGAAAGCATCAAGTTTCGCTACGGCTCGCTTTACACGGTGATCGATCTCCTGCTGCAGCGCGGTTACATCGCGGCGCGCGAAACCGCGCGCGAGGGCAAGCGACCCGAGCGCACGGTTTATGAGATCACGCCGTCAGGGCTCGACGAACTGCACGCCTGGATGGTCGATCTCATCGGTCAGCCCGCCAAGGAATATCCGCAGTTTGAAGCGGCGCTATGTTTGCTGCCGGTCCTGCCGCCCGACGAGGCGCTGGCGCTGTTGCGGCGGCGGCTGGAACTGATCGAAGACAACGCCGCCGTGCTGGCGCGGCAAATCGAACAGGTCAGCGTGGCGAATTTCCCCGCGCTGTTTCTCATCGAAAGCGAATACCGGCTGGCGATGTTGCGAGCCGAACAGCATTTCGTCGCCGAACTCGTTCGGCGGATCGAAAACGGCTGGGGCCCGCTCGATCTGTGGCGGGGGTTTCACCAGGACCGCGAGGCGACCATCGCCAAATTCTACAAGCAATATGGAGAGCCGCCGATGACTTAGCGACGCCGCATAAGCAGCCCCGACGATGCTGGAACATCGCCGGGGCCTCGAACCCAAAACCGACCGCGCGGAGCGCGCTGGCTTCAGGCACGCAAAGTCAAGCTATCAGCCGGTCCTCCGCGAGAACAGTCACGCCGCCGATGCGGTGAGAAACCCTTTATTTGAACGGAGAACATCATGATCGTGGAAACGGAGCGGCATGCGAACACCTGGACGTCCGGCAAGGCAGTACGGGGCCACAAGGGCGTCGGCATGGAAGGCTTCATCGCCTCCTGGTATGCGCGGCAAACCGCCAAGGATATGGATCGATTCACGAGCCTGGCGCGGCGGCTGGCGTCGCAGATCGGGCGCGACTCGCGCGTGCTCGAAATCGCGCCAGGGCCCGGCTATCTCGCGATCGAATTGGCGAAGCTTACCCGCTGCCGCATGGTCGGAGTCGATATCAGCCGCAGCTTCGTGCGCATCGCGAGCGAAAACGCGGAGAAAGCCGGCGTCGACATCGCCTTTGACGAGGGCGATGCCGCCGATCTCGATCTGCCTTCCGGCGTGTTCGATTTCGTCGTCTGCTGCGCGGCGTTCAAGAACTTCGCCCGGCCGCTTGCGGCGCTCGACGAAATGCACCGCGTGCTGAAGACCGGAGGCACGGCGCTGATCATCGATCTGCGCAAGGATTTTTCGCCGCAGGAGGTGAACGATTATGTGCGCGACAAGGGCGTCATCAACGGCGCGTTGATCAAGCTCACCTTCAACACCATGCTCAAGAAGCGCGCCTACACGCGGGAGGCTATTGCTCAGCTCGCGTCGCAGTCGCAATTTGGGCAAGGCGAAGTGCGCCTGGACGCGCTCGCTTTCGAACTCTGGTTGCGCAAGCCCTCGCACGATGTCGGATGACCGCCCGGTTCCCGCGCCGATTTGATTTGTAGCCGTTCGGCCGGTGGCTCGACGGCTGCCGGCCGGACCATTACATTGGCGGCGATGTTTGCGACCTTCTTCCATGAGCTGAAAGACGCCGGCGTTCCGGTGACGCTGCGCGAGTATCTCACGCTTATGGAGGCGATGGAGATGAGACCTCGCCGGCCGGCGGATCGAGGACTTCTACTACCTGTCGCGCGCGGCCCTGGTGAAAGACGAGCGCAATCTCGACCGCTTCGACCGCGTCTTCGGCCACGTCTTCAAAGGCCTCGATTTCATCGAGGATGCGCTGACCGCGGAAATCCCGCTGGAGTGGCTCAAGAAGCTCACCGAGAAGCACCTCACCGAGGAAGAAAAGAAGCAGATCGAGGCCATGGGCGGCCTCGACAAGCTTCTGGAAACGTTGCGCCAGCGCCTTGCCGAGCAGAAGGGCCGTCACCAGGGCGGCAAGAAATGGATCGGCACGGCGGGGACCTCGCCGTTCGGCGCTTACGGCTACAATCCCGAAGGCGTGCGCATCGGCCAGGACGGCAACCGCAATTTCCGCGCCGTGAAGGTGTGGGACAAGCGCGAGTTCAAGGATCTTGCCGGCGACGTCGAACTCGGCACCCGCAACATCAAGATCGCACTGCGACGGCTGCGCAAGTTTGCCCGCACCGGCGCGGAGGACGAACTCGATCTCGACGGCACCATCAAGGGCACCGCGCACAAGGGCTATCTCGACATCCTGATGCGCCCGGAGCGGCATAACACCATCAAGGTGCTCTTGTTCTTCGACATCGGCGGCTCGATGGATTGGCACGTCAAGGCGACGGAAGAGTTGTTCTCGGCCGCCAAAACCGAGTTCAAGCACATGGTGCATCTCTACTTCCACAATTGCCTGTACGAAAAAGTGTGGAAGGAGAACGCGCGGCGCTGGACCCAGACGACACCGACCTGGGATGTGCTGCACACCTATCCGCACGACTATAAGGTGATCTTCGTCGGCGACGCTTCGATGTCGCCTTACGAGATCGCGGCGCCCGGCGGCTCGGTCGAGCACTTCAACGAGGAAGCCGGCAGCGTGTGGATGCAGCGGATCATGTCGACCTATCCGTCCTGCGTCTGGCTCAATCCGGTGCGCGAGCGCGAATGGGAGATGACGGAATCGATCAAGATGATGCGCCAGCTGCTCGGCGGCCGGATGTATCCGCTGACGCTGGAGGGGCTCGACGGGGCGATGCGGGAGCTGGGGAGATAGCTTGGTTGGATAGGGGCGATAGTTTGCTAAAGGACAGCCGCGATATCATTCAACGACTGGAACGGGAGGGTTTCGAGCTTGTATCGGTAGCGGTCGGATCGCATCATAAATTCGTTCATCGTGTACTGCGACGGCGGGTCATCATCTCCGTCATCCAAAGCGCGATCTTCCCGTTGGAACTGTCCGCGCTATATATAAGGATGCGGGTTGGAAAAAAGACTGAGTGAATTCGCGAAATGACACATTACATCGCTCTGATCCATAAAGATGCCAATAGTTGCTATGGCGTATCTTTCCCCGACTGTACTCCGGCGTGTTCACGGCGGGTGACACGATCGATGAGGCCATTCGCAGGGCAGCCGAAGTTCTCGAATTCGCCGCGGGAAGATTGGTCGGGCCTTCGAGCGGCGCGCAATTTCCCAAGGCCCGGACCATCGATGAATTGCGCGCCGATCCGAATTTCAGACGCAAGCAGCAGACGCGGTCGTTGCCGCCGTGCCGTTCCGACTAAACACCGAGGCTGCTGCGTAAATTGCCAGCGCGGTTGCGCCGAATAAACGGTTCTGCCTTCGTCGGAGACAACAGCAAAATTTAGCAACTCCGGCGGTCCAGCGCGCACAAGGAGGAGGTGTTCATGCCAGCAGATCGTAATACCGACGACGACACCGGCGCCCGGCACCGTCATTGTGCGCGAGACGCGGCGCGGAATGTTTCAGCAGGACATCATCACCGGCGCGCATCGACTCATTGCCGACGAGCCGGTGAACGTCGGCGGGCTCGACAGCGGCCCCGGGCCATACGATCTTCTCCTCGCCGCGCTTGGCGCCTGCACGTCAATGACGATCGGCTTTACGCCGACAACAAGAAGCTGCCGCTGACGCGGGTGCAGGTCCGGCTGCGGCACAGCCGGATTTACGCCAGGGACTGCGCCGAGTGCGAAACCAAGGAAGGCAAGCTCGACCATATCGAGCGCGTCATTTCGCTTGAGGGCGAGCTTGATGACAAACAGCGCGCGCGGCTGATGGAGATCGCGGACAAATGCCCGGTGCACCGCACGCTAAAATCCGAGGTCGATATCCGCACCGTTGAGGAGCGGTAGCTTTTAGTGGAGCCCAAGTCTTTTCTGAAACCGGCTGCCAGCCCGGGCCAGGTCCGGGGCCGGCTTTTTCAGATGATGCTTCAAACCGCGGCTTTTTGCACGCGCTCGCGCGCTTCGGCGATCACTTCCGGAATGGCCGCGTCATTGCCCGGCGCCATGATGTGAACGCCGGCGACGCCGGGGATGGTGGCAAGCTCGTCGATCAGTTCCATGCAAATGCGCGTGCCCTCGCGCACCGGGTCAGCGGCTTTCTCCATCCGCGCGATGAACGCATCGGGAATGATGGTGCCGTGGAGGTGGCTTTTCATCCATTGCGCCGATTTGGCCGAACGGAGCGGATTGATGCCGATCAGAATGGCGAGCTGCCGCGTCAGGCCGGCTTTGGCGAGCGCGCCGACGTAGCGTCGCACCAGTGCCGCATCCATGCAGAACTGGGTCTGCACGAACTGGGCGCCGGCCGCGACCTTGCCGCGGAGGCTCGACGGCTGCCAATCGGCGGGCGGATCGATCGGCAGGTCGGCGGCGCCAAGGAAGAAGGCGGCCTTGCCGGCAACCTCGCGCCCGGTCGGCAGTTTGCCGTCGTCGCGCAGCCGCCGCGCGGTCTCGAGCAGCGTTTTTGAATCGATATCGAACACCGGCTTGGTGTCGGGCTGATCGCCGGCTTTCGGATCGTCGCCGGTGAGCACCATGACATTGCGGATGCCGAGCGCGGCCGCGCCCATCAGTTCGCTTTGCAGCGCGATGCGGTTCTTGTCCCGGCAGGTGATTTGCAGGATCGGCTCGATGCCGGCGCCAAGAAGGATGTTGGCGGCCGCGAGCGCGGCCATGTGGGCGCGCGCGCCGGCGCCGTCGGTGACATTGACCGCGTCGGCGAGCCCGCGGAGCGGCGTGGCCTTGCGCAGCAGGTCCTGGGCGTCGCAGGAGACCGGCGGGGCGACCTCCGCGGTCATAACAAAGCGGCCCGCCCGCAGCCGCTCGGCAAAGGTCCGGGGGAGTGAGGCACTTCCATCGCTCATGGCAAGCTCGCTTGCGCGGATACGCGTCCGGGAACAGAGCGCTTATATGCTTTGCGGGCGGACCGCAATTGGGCGTTTCAGCGCGCGTTTTGTGGACAGGAAACACCCGCCCCGCTAGAGAGTTACCCTAAATGAGCGGCGTCAACGAAATCAGGTCGAACTTCCTCGCCTATTTTGCTCGCGAGGGGCACGAAATCGTGCCGAGCTCTCCGCTCGTGCCGCGCAACGACCCGACGTTGATGTTCACCAATGCCGGCATGGTGCAGTTCAAGAATCTCTTCACCGGCCTGGAAAAGCGTCCGTATTCGCGCGCGGCCACCGCGCAGAAATGCGTGCGCGCCGGCGGCAAGCACAACGACCTCGACAATGTCGGCTACACCGCGCGCCATCACACCTTCTTCGAAATGCTCGGCAATTTCTCGTTCGGCGATTATTTCAAGGAGCGCGCCATCGAGCTTGCCTGGAAGCTGGTGACCAAAGAGTTCGGCGTTCCGGCCGACAGGCTGATGGTCACGGTCTATATCGACGACGACGAAGCCTTCAAGCTGTGGAAGAAGATCGCGGGGCTGCCGGACAGCAAGATCGGCCGCATCGCCGGCTCGGACAATTTCTGGGCGATGGGCGACACCGGGCCATGCGGCCCGTGCTCGGAGATTTTCTACGATCACGGCCCGCACATCTGGGGCGGCCCGCCGGGCAGCCCCGAAGCCGAGGGCGATCGCTTCGTCGAAATCTGGAATCTGGTGTTCATGCAGTACGAGCAGCTCGCCGGCGGCGGCGGGCGCGTCGACCTGCCGCGGCCGTCGATCGATACCGGCATGGGCCTCGAGCGCATGGCCGCGGTCCTGCAAGGCACGCACGACAATTACAAGATCGACCTGTTCGGCGCGCTGATCGAGGCGATCGCCGATCTCACCGGCGTCGATCCCGACGGCGAGCGCAAGGCCTCGCACCGTGTCATCGCCGACCATCTGCGCGCCAGTTCGTTCTTGATTGCCGACGGCGTGCTGCCGTCGAACGAAGGCCGCGGCTACGTGCTTCGCCGCATCATGCGCCGCGCCATGCGCCACGCCGAACTTCTTGGCGCCAAGGATCCGCTGATGTGGCGGCTCGTGCCGGTGCTGGTGCGCGAGATGGGGCAGGCTTATCCGGAATTGCATCGCGCCGAGGGGCTGATCACCGAGACGCTGAAGCTTGAGGAAATCCGCTTCCGCAAGACGCTGGAGCGCGGGCTCGCGATCCTCGACGAGGCAAGCAAGTCGCTCAAAAAAGGCGACATGTTCGACGGCGTCACCGCGTTTACGCTGTACGACACCTACGGATTTCCGCTCGATCTGACCCAGGACGCGCTCAGGCCCCGCGGCATCGGCGTCGACATTGCGTCCTTCACCGACGCGATGGAGGAGCAGCGCCAGAAGGCCCGCGCCTCGTGGGTCGGCTCCGGCGAGGCGGCGGACGAGGCGGTGTGGTTCGGTTTGCGCGAAAAACTCGGCGGCACGGATTTCCTCGGCTACGAAACTGAAACCGCCGCAGGCGTTGTCGTTGCGCTGCTGCGTGACGGCAAGGAAGTTCCCGCGCTTGAAAAGGGCGCGAGCGGAGCGGTCGTGCTCAACCAGACGCCGTTCTATGCCGAGTCCGGCGGTCAGGTCGGCGACACCGGCGTAATGACCGGCGACGGCGTGCGCTTTCATGTCGCCGATACGCAAAAGCGCGCCGGCGATCTTTACGTGCATTTCGGCACCGTCGAGCAGGGCACGCTGAAGGTCGGCGCCGCACTCGATCTGAAAGTCGATCACGGGCGGCGCAGCGCGATCCGGCAAAATCACTCGGCCACCCACCTTTTGCACGAGGCGCTGCGGCAGGTCCTCGGCGATCACGTCGCGCAGAAAGGCTCGCTGGTCGCGCCCGACCGCCTGCGCTTCGATATTTCCCATCCGAAACCGATCACCGCCGGCGAACTCGAAAAGGTCGAGGACATCGCCAACGATCTCGTGCTGCAGAATTCGCCGGTGACGACGCGGATCATGGCGGTCGACGACGCCATCGCCTCGGGCGCCCGCGCGCTGTTCGGCGAAAAATATGGCGACGAGGTGCGCGTCGTCGCGATGGGCGAAGGCGGCGGCAACACCATGGGCTGGTCGGTCGAATTGTGCGGCGGCACGCATGTCAATCGCACCGGCGACATCGGCCTCATTTCGGTGGTCGGCGAAAGCGGCGTTGCGGCAGGCGTGCGCCGTATCGAAGCGATCACCGGCAAGGGCGCTCGCAAGCACGCCAATCACGTCATGCAGCTCGCCAAGGCCGCCGCTTCCGAATTGCGCGTGCCGATCGACGAGGTGCCGGCCCGATTGTCGGCGCTGCTCGACGAGCGCAAACGCGTCGAGCGCGAACTTTCGGATGCGAAGAAGAAGCTCGCCATGGGCGGCGGCGCCAAGGCCGACGGCGCCGACGGGCTGCGCACCGTCGGCGACGTCAAGCTGATGGCCCGCGCGGTTGAGGGCATCGATCTTAAGGATCTGCGCAGCCTCGCCGATGAAGGCAAGAAGACGGTCGGGTCCGGCATTGTCGCCATCGTCGGTGTGACCGGGGACGGCAAAGCCGGGATTGTCGTCGGCGTCACCAACGATCTCGTGCCGCGCTTCAATGCCGTCGAACTCGTGCGCAAAGGCGCCGAGGCGCTGGGCGGAAAGGGCGGCGGCGGGCGGCCTGACATGGCGCAAGCGGGCGGGCCGGACGGCTCAAAAGCTGACGCGGCGCTGGCGGCGATCGCGGCCGCGCTCGGCGGCTGACGCAGAGTACGGCAGCGCTCACACCTCGACGATCATTCCGTCTTCGGCGGTTTCGAACGGAATCTCGGCGCGGCGCGCCAGCATGTCGTCGCTCATATGGCTGAGGATCAGACGCTTGGGACGAATTTCGTCGAGGTGGCGCTCCAGCAAAGACAGCGCCATGTGGGTCGCGACCGGCTTGTCGCGGGTGTAGGCCTCGCAGATGAAGAGGTCCGCCTGGTAACCGATGTCGATGAGCGAGTTGGTCCATTCGCTGTCGCCGGAAAAGGCAATCACCTTGCCCTCGGCTTCAAAACGAAAGCCGAGACAAGGTCCGGCGCGGTCATCATGCACGACGTGGAATGGGGTCACCCGCAGGCCGCCGATGTCGTTTCGCTTGCCGATCTCCAGTTCCTGGAGCTGCAACGGGAATCTGCAGCTCGAGATCTTTGGTGCCGGGGAATTCGGCCTCCATGATGTCGCCAAACCGCGATTTGAGACTCGGCGGTCCGGCGATCGTCAACGGCTGATCGCGCTTGCGGACGTAATTCGCTTCCAGGAGATAAAACGGCAAGCCGCCGACATGATCGGCGTGAAAATGCGTGAGGAAGATGGCGTTGACGTCGTTGCGATTGATGGCGAGCTTGTTCATCGAAACCAGCGAACTCGCGCCGCAATCGATCAACACATTGATGTTTCGTCCGGTGAGGTGGAAGCAGGTATTAAATCGTCCGCCCGACCCGAAGGCGTCGCCGCAGCCGACGAATTGCAATCGCATCGATGCTCCCCGGGCGGTTGTGAGATCGTCTTTTAGAGACGGTCAGATTTGACAGGCAGTGTCACGCCGGCCCGACGAAGAGTCCGTGATGGCGGTCACATTGCGAAACCGCCCGGCAGACATAGAATCCGCCCAAACGCTTGTCCTCTCATCGTTTTTTTACCTTTAGCCGATTCACTCTATAGTCTGCAATGTGCCTGGGGAACCAGTGTGGGCCGGGGCTTGCGCCACGATCACACCACAAACTGGCGCATGCTGCCATGATGGCTGGCCGCGAGGAGGGGGATGCCTCGGTGTTCGAGGGTGTAAGGTGTGCTGTAGGATTGGCGTCGCGGGCGTTGCCGCTGGCGCTGGCCGCTGCGCTATGCGGCTGCTCCGATTTCGACACCAGCGGCTCTTGGTTCGTCAAGCCGCTGAGGCTTTACGGCTCCAATCTCGGCTACACCTACACGCAATTTGACGACGCGAAGATGGATCGTCCGATCACGGCGAACGATCTGGTCGACGCTAATGGCGCCTGCCCAAGGTACGTCGTGCCGTCGCCGCCGCCGGCGGCTGGAGCGGCGCCGAGCCGCTGGCCCGACGGATGCAGCCTCGCTGCTTGGCGCTGGCATCGCAATCGGCATGAGCGAATGCGATATTGTTGCGCGCCTGGGTCAGCCCACTGCGGTCAACGTCGGCAAGGGTCCAGGCGGCGATCGGGCCGTGGCGTTGACCTTCAATAGCGGTCCGCGACCCGGGGTCTATCGTTTCGCCGGCGGCCGACTTACGGAAATGGACCGCGTAGAAGTGCCGCAAGCGGCTGCTCCCGAGCCGGCGAAGAAAAAAATGGTCAAAAAGAAGCCGGACAAGACCAAGAGACCGCCGAAGCCCGACGACAACACCTAAGCGGCGTTTGACCGGCGAGCTTACAGGCGCTCGAGCGAAGACGGCCGCCTATAATGCAATGAGCGCAGTAGCCGGTCGTGCTATCGTTTGCGAATGACGAATAATGCCATCGTACAACGCACGATCGAAACCAACGGCATTCATCTGCATATCGCCGAACAAGGCGAGGGGCCGCTGGTTGTTTTATGTCACGGCTTTCCTGAATCCTGGTACTCGTGGCGCCATCAGCTTGCCGCCCTTTCGGCAGCCGGCTTTCGCGCTGTTGCGCCGGACATGCGCGGTTACGGCCGCTCCGACCGGCCTGAAGCCATCGACCAATACACTTTGCTCCACCTCGTCGGCGACATGGTGGGATTGCTTGACGCGATCGGCGCCGAGCAGGCGGTGATTGCGGGACACGATTGGGGCGCGCCGGTTGCCTGGCATGCAGCTTTACTGCGGCCCGATCGGTTTCGCGCCGTCATCGGGCTGAGCGTTCCATTCTGGCCGCGGCGGCCGATTAAGCCCACATCGGCGATGCCGCGCCGCGACGATGCGATGTTCTACCAACTCTACTTCCAGGAGCCGGGTGTCGCGGAGGCCGAACTGGAGCGCGACGCGCGGCAAACAATCGTCAAGCTTTTGTTCGCGGCCTCAGGCGATATGCCGCGCGGCGGCGGAGGTGGCGGCGATGTCGGGATGGTGCCGCGCGACGGCGGCTTTCTCACCGGTATGCCAAGTCCGGCTACGCTGCCGGCGTGGCTCAGCGAAGCGGACGTGGATTTCTATGCCGGCGAATTTAAGCGCACCGGATTTCGCGGCGGCCTCAACTGGTACCGCAACATCGACCGGAATTGGGAGCTTATGGCGCCGTTTGCGGGAGCAAAAGTCACCGTCCCCGCGCTTTACATGGCGGGCGATCGCGATCTCGTGGTCGCGTTTCGCGGCATGGATCAGGTTATCGCCAACCTGACGCACAATGTGCCGCAATTGCGCGGCACCATCATGCTGCCCGGCTGCGGTCACTGGACTCAGCAGGAGCGCGCAGCAGAGGTCAACGCCGCGATCATCGACTTTCTGCGCCGATTGTGATTCATCAGTCGCGCGGCCGCTTGCCGGAACGACGGCTGATGGTTATAAGCCGCGCACTTCCGCGTCACACCGCGATTTGCCGAGGACAAATTCAAGGACAACTTCAAGGACAATTTGATGGCCATCGAGCGTACATTTTCGATCCTCAAACCCGATGCGACCGCCCGCAACATCACCGGCGCGATCAATGCGATGATCGAGAAATCGGGACTGCGCATTATCGCGCAGAAGCGCGTGATGATAAGCCGCGCTCAGGCGGAGCAGTTTTATGCCGTCCACCGTCAGCGGCCGTTTTTTGGCGAACTCGTCGACTTTATGATCTCGGGGCCGGTGGTCGTGCAGGTTCTCGAAGGCGAGAACGCTATCGCGGCCTATCGCGATCTGATGGGCGCTACCGATCCCGCTAAAGCCGCGCCGGGAACCATCCGCAAAGAGTTTGCCAAGTCGATCAGCGAAAACTCGGTGCACGGCTCGGACGCCGCCGACACTGCGCAAAAGGAAATCGCGCAGTTCTTCGCCGGCAAGGAGATCGTCGGCTGAAGTT
Source organism: uncultured Alphaproteobacteria bacterium (assembly GCA_963826945.1). GTDB lineage: Bacteria > Pseudomonadota > Alphaproteobacteria > Rhizobiales > Xanthobacteraceae > BOG-931. The sequence continues at coordinate 170,351 of CAWGYY010000012.1, forward strand.
TGGCGCGGTCTCGCGGGCCGCGCGACTGAAAGCGCTGTGTTCAGAGTTGAGGTCGGAGAGGTGATGTTCTGCACGCAATGGACAAGCTGTTCATCGCGCTTCTCGCCTTTGTCCCGCTCGCCATAGGCGCGGCTCTTGCGGGCGTGTCGCCCGTCGTTCTGTTTTTTCTCGCCGCTTTTGCCATCGTTCCGCTGGCAAAATTTATCGGCACTTCCACAGAAGATCTGGCGACACGGACAAATCCCGTCTTTGGCGGGCTTCTCAGCGCAAGCTTTGGCAACGCGCCCGAACTCATCATCGGCGTCTTCGCGTTAAAGGCAGGGCTCGTCGATCTGGTGAAGGCTTCGATCGCCGGCTCGATCATCGGCAATCTGCTGTTAGTCCTGGGTCTTGCCATGTTCTCGGGCGGATGGCGGCGCGAGAAGCAAACCTTCAACAAGACCGGCATCCTGGCACAGGCCACGACTCTGTTCCTGGCGACGATCGCGCTCATCGTGCCTGCGATCTTCTTTCAGAGCGCGACTGACGCCGTGGCGGTCGAAGGCCTCAGCGTTCTGGTTTCGCTGGTGCTTATGTGCATGTACGGCGCCAGCCTTATTTTCTCGCTGCACACGCATAAGCATCTTTATCAAGAACGCGCCGGAAAATTCGAGCCGCGTTGGAGTACGGCGCGGGCCATCGCTACTCTCTTTGTCGCGACGCTCGCCGTCGCGTGGGTCAGCGACATTCTCGTAAACTCGGTTGAGCCGCTGGCGGCGAGCTTGGGCTGGTCGCAACTCTTTATCGGCGTGATTGTCGTGGCAGTCGTCGGTAACGCGGCGGAGAACGCCGCCGCAGTCCTCATTGCCCGCAAAAACCGGATGGATGTCGCGCTTCAGATATCGATCGGCTCGGCGAGCCAGATCGTGTTGCTGGTCGCGCCGGTCCTGGTGTTGCTCGGCGCGCTATTAGGGCAGCCGATGAATTTGGTCTTCAGCACTCTTGAGCTTGTCGCAACGGTGCTGGCGGTCGTCATCGTCAATTTTGTCGTCTTGGACGGCGAGAGCAATTGGCTCGAAGGCCTGCAATTGTTGGCCGCCTACGCTCATCATGGCGATTGCGTTCTTTCTGCATCCGTAGCTGCGCCGTCATTATCGAAGCAGATCAACATTATAGTTTTGCGCGAGACGCCGGTTCGTCGTCGCGATCGGCGCCATCGACAAGCGCATGATGGCAGCCATGCTTGCGCCGTATTTGTCGGCTTGTTTTTGCGTGCAATCGGATTGGGGCCATCCGGCGGTGCTGTCTTGGCGACGCGATCGTTTCGGAATTTTCCCCACAATCTGGCTTGTGGCGCGGAGCGCAGTCTGCACGCGGCGTGCGGCTGTGTTCGGCGTCAGCACTGGCATACGCATTGACTAGGAGACAGACGATGCAAAAGGGCACCGTCAAATGGTTCAACCCGACCAAGGGCTACGGGTTCATCAAGCCCTCAAGCGGCGACAAGGACGTGTTCGTGCACATTTCGGCTGTCGAGCGGGCCGGGTTGCGTTCGCTCAACGAAGGCCAGGAGGTCGAGTACGAATTGGTAACCAATCGCGGCCGGACTTCCGCTGAGAATCTCAAGGTCGCGTAGCAGGAACCGGCAATCCGGTTTCTTGTAGCCCCCGGTTTCGTACGGGGGTTTTTATTTAGCGTATTTTTCCATCCTCGCCCGAGGATGCGATGTTCGCGCGGCCTTCGGCCAGCGCTCGCAGTGCGCGCGGGTAAATCCGATGCTCGATCTCCAAAACGCGTGCGGCGAGCGTGTCTTCGGTGTCGCCTTCGCGCACCGCAACCGAATCCTGTTCCACGATCGGCCCCGCGTCCACTTCCGGTACCACGAAATGGACGGTGGCGCCGTGGCGCTTGACGCCAGCTTCGAGCGCGCGGCGGTGAGTGTGCAGCCCCTTGAATTGCGGCAGCAGCGCCGGATGGATGTTGAGCATCTTGCCGCGCCAGCGCCGCACCAACCACGGCGATAACAGCCGCATGAAGCCGGCGAGGCATACGATCTCGATCCGATGCGCGGCAAGCGCATCATCAAGGGCGCGCTCGAACGCCTCGCGGTCGTCGCCAAACAGCTTGTGATCGACGACTGCGGTGGTGATGCCTTCTTCGCGGGCGCGGATCAGACCGGGCGCCTCGGGCCGGTTTGAGACGACGAGCGCGATTTCGGCCGGATAGTCGGCGGCCTTGGCCGCTTCGATCAGCGCCGTCATGTTGGATCCGCGCCCGGAAATGAGGACGGCGACGCGCTTTTTGCTCATCGTCTACCAGGAGAGGTCGAGGCTTCCGGCAAAATCGACGCGCGGCTCGCCGGTGCCGGCTACCACCTCGCCAAGCCGCACAACCGTCTCGCCGTTTGCACGCAATCGCTCGCTTGCTGCTTCGGCTGCGTTCGGTTCCAGCACGGCGATCATGCCGATGCCGCAGTTGAAGGTGCGCAGCATTTCCTGCTCGCTCGACATCACCCGAAGCCGCGAGCCATTTGAAGACCGGAAGCACGGGCACGCGATCCAATTCCAAGGCGACGGCAAGCCCCGTCGGCAACACCCGCGGAATGTTGTCAACGAACCCGCCGCCGGTGATGTGGGCAAGCGCCTTGACCGCTTTGGTGCCGCGGATCGCGGCGAGGCACGATTGCACATAGATCCGTGTCGGCGTCAGCAGCGCTTCGCCCAAGCTTCGCGCCGGCGCAAATGGAGCTGGTGCGTCCCAAGAAAGCCCTGACGCAGCGACGATGCGCCGTACCAAAGAAAAGCCGTTGGCATGCACGCCGGAAGATGTAAGCCCGATCACCACGTCGCCCGGCGCAATATCGCGGCGCGGCAGCACATCGTTGCGTCCCACCGCGCCCACCGCGAAGCCGGCAAGGTCGTAGTCGCCGGGCTGATACATGCCGGGCATTTCCGCGGTTTCACCGCCGATCAGGGCGCAACGTGCTTCGCGGCATCCTGCGGCAATACCTTCGACCACCTTCGCTCCGACCGCCGGATCGAGCTTGCTGCAGGCAAAGTAGTCCAGGAAGAACAGCGGTTCGGCTCCTTGCACCACGAGATCGTTGACCGACATGGCGACGAGATCGATCCCGATCGTATCGTGACGCGAGGTTTCGACCGCGATTTTGACCTTGGTTCCGACGCCGTCGGTCGCGGCGACCAGGATTGCATCGCTGAAGCCGGCAGCCTTGAGATCGAACAGGCCGCCGAAGCCGCCGATCTCGGCATCCGCGCCGGCTCGCGCGGTTCCGCGCACCAGCGGCTTGATCAGTTCCACCATGCGGTTACCGGCATCGATATCGACGCCGGCGGCCGCGTAGCGCGCCTTTTTCACGGACCCACCAATCGGCAGATTAGCCTTCCCGCGGGCGGGGGAGGATTACTCGGCGGCTCCTACGTCGGAATCGCCGGGTGCGCAAGCGTGCGGTCAAGTTATATAGTGGGGGCGCAAGACGGCGTATCGAGGTCGGGAGTTTTCCGGTTTCGGCGCGTCGATAGCCGGGGCGAGCGTTTTTGAGTATTCCGAATCTTATTACTCTGGCGCGGATCATTCTCGTGCCGATCGTGGTCTGGGCGATTACGTCGGGCGAGATGCTCGTTGCCTTTGCGTTGTTCCTCGTGGCCGGGATCACCGATGCCGTTGACGGCTTCCTCGCCAAGCGCTTCCACATGGCAAGCGAGCTTGGCGCCTATCTCGACCCGCTGGCCGACAAGGCTCTGATCGTTTCGATCTATGTGGCGCTCGGGATCGCCGGTGCGTTAGCAATCCCGCTGGTGATCCTCGTCGTGTCACGCGATATCATGATTATTTCCGGCTTCATGCTCTCCTGGCTGGTGGGCAAACCGATGCCGGTCAGGCCGCTGCCGGTCTCGAAAGTAAACACGGTGGCGCAAATCTTGCTGGCCACCTTGGTGCTGGCCGAACATGGCTTTGGCTTCGACGCCAAGCTGATCGTGACGGTTGTCGCCGGACTGGTCGCCGTGTTGACGCTGCTTTCGATCGCCTTTTATCTCGCCGAGTGGCTTCGCCATATGAACTCGTTCGGCACCGGACACTGAGCGCGCGCGAGGGCGAGATGCGGATCGAGCGGCAAATCGCATTCTGGGTTGTCGCGTTATTGGTCTTTGTCGGCCTGCTGTGGCTGTTACATCGTATTCTGCTGCCGTTCGTCGTCGGCGCCGCGCTGGCGTATCTGCTTGATCCGCTGGCCAACAAATTGACCAAGCATGGCATCAGCCGCCTCATCGCCGCGTTACTCATTCTGGGTGGCGTTGTGCTGGTTGTCATCGGGCTGTTCGTCGTCATCGCGCCGGTGCTGGCAACCCAATTCTCCGGCTTCGTCGCGCATGTACCGGGATATGTGCGTCACCTGCAAACGCTTGTCAGCGATCCCGACCATCCGTGGCTGAAGGCGGTTTTTGGCAACGCTCCAGGCAATGAATGGTCCCTCAGCGTTATCCTGAACAAGGCCGTCGGTTACCTGACAGACGTGCTGCCGACGTTGTGGACGAAAGGCGAGGCCCTGCTTTCCCTGCTGTCGCTGCTGGTCATCACCCCGGTCGTTGCTTTCTATCTGCTCAGCGATTGGGGGCGGGTCGTGAACACCTTCGACAGCCTGATCCCATTGCCACAGCGTCACACGGTACGTGGACTGGCGCGCCAGATCGACACGGCAATCACCGGTTATTTTCGCGGTCAGCTTACCGTGTGTGTGATTCTCGGCTGTTATTATGCATTTGGGTTGACGCTCGCCGGATTGAGCTTTGGGTTGCTGATTGGCGCAGTTTCCGGACTGCTGACTTTCATTCCCTACGTTGGTTCGCTGACGGCGCTAGTCGTCTCGTTTGGTGTGGCGCTGGCGCAATTCTTTCCGGACTGGTCGAGGATTCTCATCGTCCTGGGTGTCGTCCTGTTTGGTCAGTTTCTTGAAGGCAATGTCCTGTCGCCCAAACTCGTCGGTGGCAGCGCCGGTTTGCATCCGGTATGGCTCATCTTCGCGCTGCTCACGTTCGGGACCTTGTTCGGCTTTGTCGGTCTCCTCCTTGCCGTGCCGGTTGCGGCCGCCGCCGGCGTATTGACACGCTTCGCCGTCAGCCGTTACCGGGCAAGCCCGCTCTACACCGGAAACCCGCCGCCCAACGCGCCATGACCTTTCCTCCGCGGCAGCTCGCGCTCGTGCTCGATCACACCGAAAGCTACGCCCGCGAGGATTTTCTGTCCGGGCCGTGCAATGAGAGCGCGCTTCGGCTGGTCGACTGCTGGCCGGATTGGCCGGCGAATGCGGTGGCTTTGGTCGGGCCCGAGGGAGCCGGCAAAACTCATCTGGCAATGATCTGGGCGCAAGCGGCGGGCGCGCGCGTCATTTCAGCTCATGCGCTCGGTGCAGCCGAAATCCCGACAGCGCTCGCGACTGGTGCGCTGGTTGTCGAGGACGCCACAACCGGCGCAGATGAACGCGCGCTGTTTCATCTCATCAATCTTGCGCGCGAGGAGAACGCCTATCTGCTTTTTACCGCGCGCACCGCGCCGGCAACCTGGCCGGTGGCTATACCCGACCTTATCTCGCGACTACGGGCGTTGCCGCTCGCGACGCTGGCGGCGCCAGACGATGCGATGCTGCGCGCGGTGATGGTCAAGCTCGCGACCGATCGCCAACTTGCACTCGACGAAGCCGTGGTGGCTTACCTGTCGACCCATATCGAGCGTTCCTTTGCCGCCGCACGTTCGGCAGTCATTGCGCTCGACAACGAAGCGTTACGGTTGCGGCGCCCGGCTACGCGCGCGCTCGCCGCCGAGATTTTTCGCGACCGCGGCCTTCCGCGCTGACACGCCCAGCGTTTCGCTGACGATCTCGCCGAGCGCGGCGAAATCGCTCTTGCGCGGCGAGGTCCGCCGCCAGGCGAGCCCGATCGTGCGCGCCGGCTCGGGTCGGGCAAAACGCAAGAGCTTCACGCGATCGTCGCGAGCTTCGACACCGGCGGCGACTTCCGGCAGCAGCGTCACCCCGTAGCCATTGGCCACCATTTGCATCACGGTCGCGAGCGAGGTGGCGCCGAGACTGGCAGGCGCGTCGCGGCTCGAAGCTCCACAGAACGCCAGAGCCTGGTCGCGCAGGCAGTGTCCTTCCTCAAGGAGAATAAGCCGGCGCTGCTCCACGTCCGCGACGGCGACGCGCCGGTTTCCCCGCAAAGGGTCGGCGGCCGGCACCGCCAGCAGGAACGGATCGTCGAATAGCCGGCGCGTTTCGATGTCGGCGCCGTCCACCGGCATAGCCAACATCACCGTGTCGAGTTCGCCGGCCACGAGTTCATCGAGCAACGTCCTGGTCTGAGTTTCACGCACTTCCAGGCGAAGCTGCGGATATGCGTGTTGCAGCCGCGGCAGCACGCGCGGCAAAATATACGGCGCCAGCGTCGGGATGATGCCAAGGCGAAGCTTACCGGTAAGTACGCCGCGGTGGCGGGCGAAGTCGACAAGGTCGCGGGTTGTAGCGAGGATGCGCTCGGCACGCTGCGCCACTTCGAGGCCGGTTTCGGTCAGCGCGATCTCCCCGGTCCGTCGTTCGACGAGCGGCGCGCCGATCTCGCGTTCCAGTTCGCGTATCTGCATGGACAAGGCCGGCTGCGTTACCGCGCAGTCACCGGCGGCCCGGCCGAAGTGCCGATGCCGGGCAAGCGCGGCTAAATAGCGAAGCTGGCGCAAGGTGATCACGCCGATAAGATATTCTTATCGCATACCGCAAGCAATACGATTAGACGTAATCGTTTGGCGAGCCTAGATTCCGTCCAACCCCCAATCCGCACACGGGACAGCCCGAACAAGATTACCGAACACAATGGGAGACAGACATGGACGCAAAGACTGACGAAAAGAGCGCCGGCAAATGCCCGTTCACGGCCCGCGGACCTGTGAACCGCGACTGGTGGCCCGACCACCTAAGTCTTCAGGGTCTCCACGCGAACTCGCCCTTGTCCGACCCCATGGGCAAGGCGTTCGACTATGCCAAGGAATTCAAGAGCCTCGACCTCAATGCCGTGATCAAGGATCTGCGTGCCCTGATGACGGACTCGCAGGAGTGGTGGCCGGCCGACTTCGGCCACTATGGCGGATTGTTCATCCGCATGGCTTGGCACAGTGCGGGCACCTACCGCATCACCGATGGCCGCGGCGGTGCCGGCGCCGGCCAGCAGCGCTTCGCGCCGCTCAACAGCTGGCCGGACAACGCGAACCTCGACAAGGCGCGCCGGCTGCTGTGGCCGATCAAGCAGAAATACGGCCGCAAGCTCTCCTGGGCCGACCTGTTGATCCTCGCCGGCAACGTCGCGCTCGACTTCATGGGCTTCAAGACCTTCGGCTTCGGCGGCGGCCGCGCCGACGTCTGGGAGCCTGAAGAGCTGTACTGGGGTCCCGAAGGGACGTGGCTCGGCGACGAACGCTACAGCGGCGAACGCCAGCTTGCGGAACCGCTGGGTGCCGTGCAGATGGGCCTGATTTACGTGAATCCGGAAGGGCCGAACGGCAATCCGGACCCGGTCGCGGCGGCCAAGGACATCCGCGAAACGTTCTTCCGCATGGCGATGAACGACGAAGAGACCGTCGCCCTGATCGCGGGCGGTCACACCTTCGGCAAAACTCATGGCGCAGGCGATCCGTCGCTGATCGGTCCCGAACCGGAAGGTGCCGCGCTCGAGGATCAAGGCCTCGGCTGGAAGAGCAGGTATGGTACCGGCGTCGGCTCCGACGCCATCACCGGTGGCCCCGAAGTGACCTGGTCGCAGACGCCGACGAAGTGGAGCAACCACTTCTTCGACAACCTGTTCAAGTACGAATGGGAACTGACGAAGAGCCCGGCCGGCGCGAAGCAATGGAAGGCGAAGGGGGCGGAAGCCACAATCCCGGACGCCTTCGACAAGTCGAAGAAGCATGTGCCGACCATGCTGACCACCGACCTCGCGTTGCGGATGGACCCCGCCTACGAGAAGATCTCGCGGCGGTTCTATGAGCACCCGGACCAGTTCGCTGACGCGTTTGCGCGCGCATGGTTCAAGCTCACGCATCGCGACATGGGCCCGATCCACCGCTATCTCGGTCCGCTGGTGCCGAAGGAGATTCTGATCTGGCAGGACCCGATCCCCGCCGTTGATCATCCGCTGATCGGCGAGCCGGACATTGCTGCGCTGAAGGCGAAGATCCTCGCCTCCGGCCTGTCAGTGTCGCAGCTGGTCTCGACCGCGTGGGCGTCGGCATCGACGTTCCGCGGCTCCGACAAGCGCGGTGGAGCGAACGGTGCACGCATTCGCCTTAGCCCCCAAAAGGACTGGGACGTCAACCAGCCGGCTCAGCTCAAGACCGTTCTTCAGAAGCTCGAAGCGATCCAGAAGGAATTCGGCAAGAAGGTGTCGCTTGCCGACCTGATTGTTCTGGGCGGCTGTGCGGCAATCGAGAAGGCGGCGAAGGACGCCGGAGTTGATGCGAAGGTCCCCTTCACGCCGGGACGTATGGACGCGTCGCAGCAGCAGACCGACGTCGAGTCCTTTGCTCCGCTCGAACCGCGGGCCGACGGCTTCCGCAACTACATCAGTGGCAAGCGTCAGTTCATGGCGCCGGAGGAAGCGCTGGTGGATCGCGCGCAGTTGCTGAAGCTGACGGGGCCGGAAATGACGGTTCTCGTCGGCGGCCTGCGCGTTCTCGGCGCGAATGCCGGACAGTCAAAGCACGGCGTCTTCACCAAGAAGCCCGAGACGCTGACGAACGACTTCTTCGTCAACCTGCTCGACATGAGCACGGAGTGGCAGCCCGCTGGCTCCGATGGCGTGTACGAGGGCCGCGACCGAAAGACGAAGGCGCTCAAGTGGACCGGCACCCGCGTCGACCTGATCTTCGGTTCGCACTCGCAGCTTCGCGCTCTCGCGGAAGTCTATGCGTGCGCGGACTCGAAGGAGAAGTTCGTGAAAGATTTCGTCGCGGCGTGGACCAAGGTGATGAATGCTGATCGCTTTGACCTGACGGCGTCGTAGGCCGAGGCGCCTGAGTGAGCAGGCCGCAGCACCACATGCGGGACTAAGGAAACGGCCGGGATGATCCCCGGCCGTTTCGTTATTGGGACATGACGAAATGCGCGGGCGGCAGTGCGGCGCCGCGACATGCCCAAGTCCCGTCGCTAAGGCCCCCGTCAAGCGTCAACAGGTCGTAACCCTTTGATCATGCAGACCGCGTATGATGACCATTGTCCGGCCGGTCATACCCCGCGCAACGAGGCTTGACGGCACAACACGGCGCCGCCTTACTCAGCCCGAATAGTCATCGAATTGTCACCGAGGGCAGCGAGGGTGAGGCTCGCGGAACAAGGAGCAGCTATGGTCGATCGCGGCCAAGCGACCGCTGTCGCACTCGAATCCGGTCCGGCGCGCCGCCTGGCCGCGCCTGTACGCCTGGCGGAGCCCGCCGAAAAGCACCCCGCGTCGGCGCTGGCATCAAGCCCGGAACGCTTCATCAATCGGGAGCTGTCCTGGCTTAATTTCAATCGCCGCGTTCTGGAAGAATCCGCCAACCACGGACATCCGCTGCTGGAGCGGTTGAAATTTCTGTCGATCTCGTCAAACAACCTCGATGAATTCTTCATGGTACGGGTTGCGGGCCTGCGCGCGCAGGTGCGCGCCGGCATCGCTACGAAGAGCCCGGAGGGATTGACCCCGGCCGAACAGCTTGTACGCATCGCCGAAGCGGTCGTGTTGCTGGTGCATGATCAGCAGGCACAGTGGCGCGAACTGCGGGCGGCGCTGGCTCAAGCCGGCATCGTGCTGATCGATGCTTCCGAGGTCAGCAAAGCGGAGAAGTCCTGGCTCGAAGATTATTTCCTGTCTCATATTTTCCCGTTGCTGACTCCGCTCGCGGTCGATCCGGCGCATCCGTTCCCATTTATTCCCAATCTGGGCTTCTCGATCGCCCTGCAGCTCGCACGAGCCAAAGACGGCAAGGCGATGAACGCGCTCATCCGCATGCCGAACCGCATCGAAAGATTTCGCGCGGCTGCCCCAGGCCGGGCAAGGTGGGGAAGTCCGGCTCATCTCCGTTGAAGGCGTCACCAGCCTTTTTATCGGCAAACTGTTTCCCGGCTACGCCGTGAAGGGAGTGGGCGCGTTCCGCGTCATCCGCGACTTCGAGCTTGAAATCCTCGAAGAAGCCGAAGACCTGGTGCGGCTGTTTGAGACTGCGCTCAAACGCCGCCGCCGCGGTTTGGTGATCAGGCTCGATATTGAGGCCAATATGCCGGCCGAGTTGCAGCGCTTCGTGCAGCGGGCGCTGGACGCGGCGGATGATGCTGTGTTCAAAGTCGATGGCGTGCTTGCGCTCGACGAGATGTCACAGATCGCCAAGCTACACCGGCCTGATCTCGAATTCGTGCCCTATACTCCGCGTTATCCCGATCGCATCCGTGACCACGGCGGCGATTGCTTTGCCGCGATCCGGCAGAAGGATCTCATCGTCCACCATCCCTATGAGTCATTCGATGTGGTGGTGGATTTTCTGCATCAGGCCACGCGCGATCCGGATGTGGTTGCGATCAAGCAGACGCTCTATCGCACCTCGGCCGATTTACCGATCGTCAAGACGCTGGCCGAGGCGGCCGAGGCCGGCAAATCGGTCACTGCGGTGGTCGAACTCAAGGCGCGCTTTGACGAAGAGGCCAATATCCGCTGGGCGCGCGATCTCGAGCGCGCCGGCGTGCAGGTTGTCTACGGCTTCATTGAACTCAAGACGCATGCGAAGCTCTCGCTGGTGGTTCGGCGCGAGGGCAGCTCGCTGGCTTCGTACGTGCACGTTGGCACCGGCAATTATCATCCGGTGACGGCACGCATTTATACCGATCTGTCGTTCTTCACCGCCGATCCCGTCATCGCTCACGATGTCGCCCGCGTGTTCAACTACGTAACCGGCTATGCGGAGCCGGCCGAACTCGAACGCATGGCAGTCTCGCCGCTGACTTTGCGCAAGCGGATTGTCGATCACATCGATCAGGAGATCGCCCACGCCAAAGCCGGCCGCCCCGCGGGCATTTGGATGAAGATGAATTCGCTGGTCGATCCCGACATCATCGATGCGCTTTATCGCGCGTCGAGCGCGGGCGTAGCGATTGAACTGGTGGTGCGCGGCATTTGCTGCCTGCGGCCAGGGGTGGAAGGCCTTTCGGAAAATATCCGCGTCAAATCAATTGTTGGCCGCTTCCTGGAACATGGCCGCATCTATTGTTTCGGTGCCGGTCACGTACTGCCCCATGCGAAGGCCGCAGTTTATATTTCCTCGGCCGATATGATGCCGCGCAACCTCGACCGCCGCGTCGAGGTGCTCTGCCCGATCCTAAATCCCACCGTGCACGAGCAGGTGCTCGATCAGATCATGGTGGCAAATTTCAAGGACAATGAGCAAAGCTGGCAGTTGCTGGCTGATGGCACCTCCGCCCGCATCAAGCCTGCCGCCGGCGAGGAGCGGTTTAACGCGCACACGTATTTTATGACCAATCCGAGCCTTTCGGGGCGCGGCAAGTCGCCAAAGGATTCCATTCCCCGATTGCCGCATCGCTCGGATCGGACGTGACGAAGACGCAACGCCTGTCATTGGCGTTACGCTGATTTCAGAAGATGATCCGCGCCAAGATCGACGCACCCGGACGCCTCGACCACGGTCCGCCGCTTGCCGTCATCGACATCGGCTCGAACTCGGTGCGTCTCGTGGTCTACGAGGCCCTCACGCGCAGCCCGACCGCGCTGTTCAACGAAAAGGCGTTGTGCGGGCTCGGCCGCGAGGTGCAATCGACCGGGCTCCTGGCCGCCGACGCGGTCGAGCAGGCGCTGTCGGCGCTCAAGCGCTACCGGGCGCTGTGCACTACGATGGGGGTGAAAAAGGTTTTGGCGATCGCGACCGCCGCGTGCCGCGATGCCAAAAACGGCCACGCCTTCATCAAGTTCGCCGAGCGAATTACAGGGACCGAAATCGACATCCTCTCAGGCTCGCAAGAGGCGGAACTGACCGCGCTTGGGGTGATCTCCGGGGTACACGAGGCAGATGGCGTCGTGGGCGATCTCGGCGGCGGCTCGCTCGAACTCGTCGACATTCACGGCACCCGCGCGCGGCGCGGCCTGACCCGGCCGCTCGGCGGCCTTGCTCTGGCTGATATTTCGGCAAAGTCGCTCAAGAAGGCGGAGAAATTCGTCAAGAAGACGCTCGGCACTCTCCCCGTGCTCAAGGGGTGCGAAGACCGCACATTCTATGCGGTCGGCGGCACCTGGCGGGCCCTGGCGCGGCTGCACATGTGGCAGACCGGCTATCCGCTGCACGTCATGCACGGCTATGCCATCGCCGCAGACGACGCGCTCGAATTCGCCCGGCTAGTCCACCGGGTCGATGTCGAGACACTGTCCAACATCGAAGTGGTGAACAACGCGCGCCGGCCGCTGCTCCCCTATGCGGCGCTGGTGCTGGAATATGTTTTGCGCATCGGCAAGCCGCGCCAGGTCGTGTTCTCCGCGCTCGGCGTGCGCGAGGGTTTGCTGTATTCGCTGCTCAAGCAAAAAGACAAAGAGAAGGATGCACTAATCGAAGCGGCGCGCGGGCTCAACCAATTGCGCTCGCGCTCGCCGCGACACGGCGAAGAACTGATCGGTTGGACCGATCGCTTCATGGCGTCCTCCGGCCTCGACGAGACCAGCGAGGAACGCCGTCTTCGTCACGCCGCATGTCTTCTGGCGGACATCGGCTGGCGCGCCCATCCGGATTATCGCGGCGAGCAGTCGCTTAATATCATCGCCCATGGCGGCTTCACCGCGATCGATCATCCGGGCCGCGCTTATCTGGCGCTGTCGGTGTTCTACCGTCACGTCGGTTTGGTGATGGACGACGAGCTGTCGCCGCGGCTGCGCGAACTTGCCTCGACGCGCATGATCGACCGGGCGCGCGTGCTGGGTGCCGCGATGCGGCTCGCTTATGTCGTATCGGCGGCGATGCCCGGCGTGCTGCCGAGAACGCCGCTTGCGGTAGAGCGGCAGCGACTCGCGCTCCATCTGCCCGGCGAATATGCTGCGTTGGCCGGCGAACGCGTGATGAGCCGGCTGCGCTCGCTGGCGCGGCTTATTGGCCGCGAGCCGGTGATGCTGATGGGCTAAACAAAGCGCAGCGGCGTTGCCAAGACCGCAGCACTGCTATTCAATGATTTAAGCAAAATCAGAGGGCGAGTTGCGCTCAAGACGAGTGGCAACATGGGGGGATGACATGGAAAATCTTAAGCGCTTCTTCGTGGTTATCGCCGTGATTTCCATTCTGAATGGTCTCGGACTCCTGCTGACCCCGAACGTTGTCATCGTCACCTATGGCATTGAACCCGGTGCCGGCGCGGCGCTGGGCTTCCGGTTGCTGGGGCTCACGTTGATAGAGTTCGGACTTATCAACTGGTTCGTCAGATATTCCCACGACTGGATTGCGCTGCGCGGGCTATTGATCGGCGGCACGGTTGGCTACGTTCTCGGCCTCGTGGTTTCGCTCTGGGCAACGCTCACCCACCTGATGAACTCGGGGGGCTGGGTGCTGGTTGTGACTTATGCCGTGCTGCTGCTCGGCTATATCTATTCGCTGTGGGCCGGGACCAAAAAGTTTGCCGCTACGTAGATCCGGCCGCTACACCTCAACCGCGTTCGACCGCGGCGACCTTGCCCCGCTCGATGGCGAGCGCCAGTTCGCCGCGCTTGAGCGCCAGCGCCTTTTCGCCGAACAGTTCGCGGCGCCAGCCGGCAAGCGCCGGAACATCGGCGGCATCGTCGGCGGCGATACGCTCGAGGTCCTCGACCGTGGCGATGACCTTGGCGGCGACGTGATGGCGCTCGGAGATCATCCGCAACAGCACCTTCAGCAATTCGACGACGGCGGTGCCGTTTGCTGTGGGTTGGAAACGCACCGGCCGCGGCAAGTTTTTCATGTCGGTTGCCAGTCCGCGCTCCACGGCGGCGACGATGGCTTCGCCCCAGCGCGAACGCTCGAAGCCCTTGGGCAGCGAGCGCAGGTTCTTAAGCTTATCAATGGTGGTGGGAGCATGGACCGCAATATCTGCAATCACCTCGTCCTTGAGCACCCGCGAGCGCGGCACGTCGCGCGTTTGCGCCTCGCGTTCGCGCCAGGCGGCGACCTCGATGAGAACAGCGAGCTCCTTCGGCTTTCGCACCCGCGTCTTTAGCCGCTGCCAGGCATTCTCCGGGTCCATGCGGTAGGTATCGGGTGAGGTCAGGACCTCCATCTCCTCCTGCACCCAGTCGACACGGCCACGCCGTCCAAGATCTTCCACGAGTGCGACATAGACGTCCCGCAGATGCGTCACGTCGGAGATGGCGTAGGAAAGCTGCGCTTCCGACAGCGGTCGCCGCGTCCAGTCGGTAAAGCGATGCGATTTGTCGAGTGCGTCGCCGGTGATGCGCTGGACGAGCTGGTCGTAGGAAATGGAATCGCCATAGCCCAGCACCATGGCCGCGACCTGCGTGTCGAAGATCGGGTGCGGAATAAGCTTGGCCCGGTGCCAGACGATTTCGATGTCCTGACGCGCGGCATGAAAGACCTTCATCACCTTTTCGTCAGCCATCAGGGAGAAGAACGGCGCCAGATCGATGCCGGGCGCCAGAGCGTCGACAACCACGGCCTCGTCCGCCGTGGCCATCTGCGCGACGCACAGCAGCGGATAATAGGTGGTCTCGCGCAGGAACTCGGTATCGACGGTGACGAAGGGGTGGGACGCCATTCGCCGGCAGACGGCGGCAAGTTCGGACGTCGTGGTGATCGGATGCATTGCGAACGTGTTAGCGGAATCGAACGTCGTTGTCGCCGGGACGGTCATGTTGAAGTGCTCAAACTCGTTCGACCGCATCCTAGTCGACCGGCAAGTGGCGGAACAGCACGACTTTCACCTGATCGAGCAAAAGCGCGAACACCAAGGTCGCCGCAAACAGCGTGAGGACGATTTTGGCCGGCAGCGGCTGCATCAAAATTCCGCAGATGGCAAGCGTTGAGACAACGGCGATATCGGCGAGCGAGAACAGCATCATCAGCAGACTTGGACGGGAGTTCCACAAGCGGCCGCGCTCGCGCAGGACGTAGACCAAGGCCTGCACGTCGAAAACAAACATGACGAAAATCAGCGTCTGTATCTGCCCGGTATTCAAGCCGAGGTGAAATGCACCGGTGGCCAGCACGCCGACGTCGTACAAAAACTTTAACGAGGCAAGCGGGATGGCTGCGAGGGTCAGATTGCGCAGCCGCCAGGCATTGGGATGCGGCGAGGGCGTAGCGCGATCGGCGGTACGCGCCATGCTGACGAAGTCGTTGGTGAACATGGCCAATGCCTGCAGCATCGGCGTGAGCACGGCGTGGCCGGTCAACACCAGGCCGGCGCCCAGCACAAGCAGCGTGACGCATTTTGTGATGAGGATGCTCAGCGTGTAGGTCAATACGCGCTGGAAGACGGTACGTCCTTCCTTGATCGCTGTGACGATGCCGCCAAGGCCGGGCGTGGTCAGCACCAGGCCGGCCGCCGCCTTGGCGACGTCCGTTGCGGTCTCGACAGCGATTCCCATCTGCGCTTGACGCAGCGCGGGCGCATCGTTGGCGCCATCGCCGCACATGCCGACGGCGTATCCGCTCCGCTGTAACGCCTTGACGAGGCGAAATTTCCCTTCGGGAAAAACTCCGGCATAGATCGCGAATTGCTCGGGAGTGACGCGATCGGGAATTTGGCCGCTCGGGCAGACAGCGCCGGTGATGCCGATGGCGCGGCCGACGGTCAGAGCGGTCGCTGCGGTATCGCCGGTGACCATGATGGTGGGCACACCGAGCGCTCGCAACTCGCCGAGTAGCGCGGCCGAATCGGCTCGCGGCGGGTCGTTGAGGGCGACGAGACCGAAAGAGCGTCATCTGTCCCCGCGGCCCGCTCGCGACCGCCAAGGTGCGATAACCGGCGCGGGATAGAGCGTCCAATTCTTGTGAGGCGGCCGCATCCAGCGGTGCGATAGTCGCAATTGCGGCCGGCGCGCCTTTCGCAATAAGCACCTCATGACCCTCGGCATCTTGCGCGCTGGCTTCGGCCCGCTTGCTCGTGGGATCGAATGGCGTGAACGTGCGAACCGTCGGCAGCTGATGTTGCGCTGGAGCGGCACGGGCCGCCCGGCGGATGGCGACGTCGATCGGATCGCGTCCATCCGACGAGCTTGCGAGCGCCGCGAGGGCCAGCACATCGTTCTCGGTCCAGCCCTCACGCAAAGGCCGAACCGCGGCCACGCCGACTTTGTTTTCCGTAAGCGTACCGGTCTTGTCGGCGCACAGCACATCGATCGTCGCCGCTTCATGCAACGACGAAAGCCGCGTCAGCAGCACGCCTTCGAGCGCGAGGTGCTTGGCGCCGAGCGCGGCGGCGAGAGTGAAGGTCGCCGGCAGCGCCACCGGCACCGCCGACAGCATCGCGGTGAGGACGAGCATGATGATTTGCGGCGTGGGCAGCGCGATGACGTGGGCATAGGCGACCAGCCCGATCACGATCGCCGCGTTGAGAATCGACAGGTTGCGAACGAGCCCGAGCACCGTTTTGACCTCGGCGCTTTCGACATGGGCGATGCGCACGAGTTCGGCGGCGCGACCGAAAAAGGTTGCCGATCCGGTTGCGGTGACCACGGCGACGGCTTCGCCGCGGCGCACCAGCGCGCCGGCATAGGCGAGCTTGCCGACGCCTGCTTCAACCGGGACCGACTCGCCGGTCAGCATCGACTGATCGAGGACCACCGAGCCTTCGAGAATGCGCATATCGGCGGGAACGACGGTGGCCAACGACAGTTGCACGACATCGTCGGGGACCAGGAGTGCGGCGGGCAGTTCGGTCCAGCGCCCGTCGCGCCGGGCTCTGGCTGTGAGCGAGAGCCGTTGTTTGAGCAGCTCCAGCGCGGCGTTGGCCCGGCTTTCCTGAAAGGCCCCGAGTGCCACGTTGAAAATCAGCAACGCGGCGATCAGTCCGGCTTCGATGCGCTCCCCCATCACGAGTTGGAGAACCACCGTTGCTTCGAGCATCCACGGCACCGGCGACCAAAAATGCCGCAGGATCCTTATGAGGACGTGCTCGTGTTCTTCGGCGACTTCGTTGCGGCCATGCTGCGCCAACAGCCGCGCCGCTTGGTCGGACGTCAGTCCGGCCGTCGACCGCTCCTCGGCAATATTGGCGTTTGCCGTGTTCATCGCGCTACCCGGAGCCAGACCGGAAACAATGCTTGCCGCATTGACGCTAACCGCCGCGGACCCGTCGCATCATGATGAACTCCCATGGGCTCGGCATGGTGCCGACCGGAACTTCGATCAGCGTCGGACCGTCGCGGCGGGCGAAAGCGCGCCGCAGCGCCTGCCGCAGATCATCCGGAGTCTTCGCCCGCATCGCCGCGGCGCCGAAGCTTTCGGCGAAGGCAACGAAATCGGGATTGGCGAGGTCGCTGGCAATGAGGCGGTTGCCGTAGCGTTCCTCCTGGATGCGGCGGACGTTGCCGAACGCGCCGTCGTTGAACACAATCGTCACCAGCGGAATGCGATGACGCACGGCGGTCGCCATCTCGTTTGCCGTGAACAAAAAACCGCCGTCGCCGCTGATCGACAGCACCGGCACGTCGCGCCGCGCGTCCTGCGCGCCGAGCGCGGTGGCAAAGCCGTAGCCGAGATTGTCCTGATAGCCGGGCGAAACGTAGGTGCGCGGGCGATGAACTGGAAACGCCAGCCGGGAGACAAAGCCGACTTGCGTCACTTCGTCGACGAAGATGCCGTCCTCGGGCAGCTCGGCGCGGATTGCCGCGAGGTACGAGAGTTGCGGTTCGAGTTTGGCGAGGCGTTTGCGCATCCGGGCCTGGCGTTCGCGCATGTCTTCGGTGCGCGAGGGTCGCCGCGCGTTGTGCGCCGGCAACACGTCGAGGAGCCGGCGCAAGATTGGCGCCGCCTGTCCGACCAGCGCGACCTTGGGCTTTACGATGCGCGCGGGCTCGTCGGGATCGGCATCGACGCGGACGATAGCCAGATCGCGGTCGACGCCCCAGTGCAGCAGCGGCATGTGCAGGTGGGTGCCGACCGCAAGCACCGCGTCGGCCTCCGCCCATAGTTCATGCCCTAGCGGCAGATTGACTGACAGCGGGTTGCGATCGTCCATGACGCCGCGCCCGCGCCGATAGGACAGGACCGGGGCTTGCAGCATGTCCGCCAGCTGTCTGACTTCGGCCGAAGCGTCCTGAGCGCCGCCGCCACAGACAATCAGCGGCCTTTTGGCGGCGCCGAGGCGCTTCGCGGCAGACTTGATGGCATCTTCGTCGATCCGCGTTTTTGGTAGCGGCAACGGCGCTTGCGCCGGCACCGGGCCGGAGCGCCCCCACACGTCGATGGCGCATTCCAGCGCCGCCGGGCCGGGTCGCCCGACAAACATCGACTGCATCGCTTTGGCAATCAGCCGCGGCGCCTCGCGCGGAGCATCAATGCGCGCCGACCAGTCCACCAGCCGCGAAATGATTCCGGCCTGATCGCGGATTTCGTGGAGATAGGCAAAGCCGCGGCCGATCGCCTTCTGCGGTATCTGTCCGATCAGCGCCAGCACCGGCGCGTTCATGCCGTAGGCCGTGAGCAGCGCCGCGGCGGAGTTCAGCAGGCCCGGTCCGGGGACGACGCAATAGGCCTGCGGCTTGGCTGTCGCCAGGGCGGCGCCAAGCGCCATATAGGCCGCGCCTTGCTCGTGACGGGTATGGACAGTGCGGATTTTGTCCGCGTTCTTCCCCAGCGCATCGAAAAAGTCGTCGTTATGAACGCCGGGCAGCGCGTAGACGGTGTCAAGTCCATGGGCCAGGAGGGCGGCAATGGTGGCCTCCCCGGTGGTCATGGTGCGCGCGCCGGCGCTGACTTTTTTGCTTCGCTGCTTTGGCATTGAGACCCGGTCCTGGTGTGCGTTTCGCAACATGCGTTGCCGGTGCCAACCCGGCAACGAGGAACTTGCTGCGCGCCTTGACAAAGCCGCCCCTGCATGCGCTTTCCGCGTTCCGGTCGGACATCCACAGCGAGAATGCAAGCGTCAATGCACCGCTATCGCAGCCATACCTGCGGCGCGCTCAGGTCGAGCGACATCGGCAACGAGGTGCGCCTGTCCGGCTGGTGCCATCGCATCCGCGACCATGGCGGCGTGCTGTTCATCGATCTGCGCGACCATTACGGCCTCACGCAGGTCGTCGCCGATCCCGACAGCCCGGCTTTCAAGATCGCCGAAACATTGCGCTCGGAATGGGTGGTGCGCATCGACGGCAAGGTGCGGCTGCGCCCCGACGGCACCGAGAATCCGGAACTGCCGACCGGCGCGGTGGAAGTCTACATCCGCGAGATCGAGGTCTTGGGGCGCGCCGCCGAACTGCCGATGCCGGTGTTCGGCGAGCACGATTATCCCGAAGACATCAGGCTCCGCTATCGCTTCCTCGATCTGCGCCGCGAGCACCTGCACAACAACATCATGAAGCGCGGCGCGATCATTGATTCGCTGCGGCGGCGAATGAAGGAGCAGGGCTTCTTCGAATTCCAGACCCCGATCCTTACCGCCTCGTCGCCGGAAGGCGCGCGCGATTATCTGGTGCCGTCGCGGCTGCATCCGGGAAAATTCTACGCGCTGCCGCAGGCGCCGCAGCAGTTCAAACAGCTGATCATGATCTCGGGCTTCGACCGCTATTTCCAGATCGCGCCGTGCTTTCGCGACGAGGACGCCCGCGCCGACCGCTCGCCCGGCGAATTCTATCAGCTCGACCTGGAAATGAGCTTCGTCACCCAGGATGACGTGTTCGAAGCGGTCGAGCCGGTCATTCGCGGCGTGTTCGAGGAATTCGGCGACGGCAAGCCGGTGACCGAGAATTGCCGCGCATTCCTTACGGGGAGGCGATACGCAAGTACGGCACCGACAAGCCGGACTTGCGCAACCCGATTGATGATGCAGGACGTCTCGGAGATTTTTCGCGGCTCCGGTTTTAAGATTTTTGCGCGCAATCCTTGAGACCGAGCGCCAAGGCTGCGAGTGTGGGCGATTCCGGCGCCGAGCGGCGGCTCGCGGGCGTTCTGCGACCGAATGAATTCGTGGGCGCAGGGCGAGGGCCAGCCTGGGCTTGGCTATATTTTTTGGCGTGACGGGATGACGCACGGTCCGGAAGGAACTCGGATCGAGAAAGACAAGACAACTCAAAGGGATACGGTCGACGCGGGCCTGGTCGTGCCATTGACCAATCTGAGGAACAGGTCGGTATGACGAAGTTCTGTCGGTCCGATGCGATTGGGCAGCGAACTGATCAGGTTAGCGGCCGAATTGGACTTGATCGGGCGATGCCGTGTTTTTTGTTGCTGGCGAGCCGCAGACTTTTTTCAAATTTGCGGGCGCTGCGCGAACGAAAATCGCTGAAGAGCTTGGTCTGATCGACAAGGATCGCTTCGAGCTGTGCTGGATTGTCGATTTTCCGATGTACGAATGGAATGAGGAGGAGAAGAAAATCGACTTCTCCCACAATCCGTTTTCGATGCCGAATTTGCCGGCGGACGAATTTCTCGTGCTCGATGCCGGCGACCGCGACAAGATACTCGGCCTCAAGGCGATCCAGTACGACATCGTCTGCAACGGCGTCGAACTGTCCTCCGGCGCCATCCGCAATCATCGCCCCGAGGTGATGAAGAAGGCCTTCGCCATCGCCGGCTATGACGAGAGCGTGCTGGAACAGAAATTCGGCGGCATGCTGCACGCGCTGTCGCTCGGCGCGCCGCCGCACGGCGGCATCGCGCCCGGCATCGACCGTATCGTCATGCTGCTGTGCGGCGAGGAGAATCTGCGCGAGGTCGTGCTGTTCCCGATGAACCAGCGCGCCGAAGACCTGATGATGGGCGCGCCGTCGGAGGCTACCCCCAAGCAGTTGCGTGAGCTCCATATCCGGGTTGTGAACACCGGTTCGTCTTGAGTCGTCCCGACGTGATCAGATTCGCAATCATTCCCTTGATCATTCCGCGGCGGCCGCAAAAGGCACGTCGCACAATGCCGCGACGATCGAATCATACTCGGCCTCCATCCGCTTGAAGCGCAGCAGTCGAAGTATCAGGCGGAGTTCGCTCAAGATCTCGAGTGACAGCCGGGTGGCGCGACCAAAGGCGCTCGCAATCTGGAATGCCTTGCGTTCGTCCTGCCACCAGCGCTCGACGATGGCGATTGCGCCGTCGAGACTTCGGCCAGCCAACATTGCAGCCCGCGCGCCGAACCGGGCGCGTACCACGGGATGATCGGGGCCAAGCCGGATCAGCCGCTCAACTCTCATCTTGAAGCCGTTGATGGCGGCAGCTTCGTCGAAGGCGGTGCCGATTTGCGCGAGTGCAGCGTCCATCGCCGGCGCGGTTTCGCCGCCCAGCGTTTCGACGGCACGGCGCATGCGTCGACCATCGCGCTCGCTGCGCGGTGCGTACGCCATCGGGGCCCTTTTCAGCGAAGATTGGGTGTCCGCGTATGTTACATAAACGGGGACAGTTGTCAAGCCTTAGTTGCGATATCAGCGACACGCAGTTCAGGGTCCTGCGCTGTCACGAATCACGCCTTGGTCAGCAACGAGGGGTTTCGCCCGTTCGCCAGTGGCTTCGATCTAGGAGGGAGGAGGGGTGTCTGTCTCAGAACAGCTTGAGACAGCAGAGCACTTTGCCGACGATTTCGAGTTCGCCGAGCGAGGTCTCTTCACTCGGGTGGTTTGGATTGTCGGAAATGATCTTCACCCGCGGCGGCCGCGAGGACCGGACCACCTGCAGGCGCTTGATGACAATGCTGTTGAGCGTGTCGCGGATGGCGTAAAGCCCGTCGGGCGTCGGCGTCTTGTGGCTCGTATCCACGATGACGCGTTCGCCGGAGACGATGGTCGGCGCCATGCTGTCGCCGGTGGTATCGATGACAAGGAGCCGGCTCGGCGAGCTGTGCAGCTGTTCACGCACAAAACTCCCCGGAAACAGCCACCCTTCGCTCTTGAGCGGGTCGGCGTGACGGCCGTCCTTGCGCAGCTCGCGAGCCGGCACGCCGCCACCGCCAAGGCCCGCGCGGGTGTCGAGTTCGGGCACCTGGCCGGGCGAGGGGCCCAGCGGCTCGTCATGGGCCGCCTCTTCGCGCAGCACGTCGCTTGATTCGATGTGTGTGCCGCCGGTGCCGGGATATCGCCCCCACAGCAAAATCTGCTCCGGCGTGTAGCCGAGCGGTCCGGCGAACGGCTTTAAGTGATCCAGTCGCAGCCGGATCAGGCTGTTTTCGAGACGCGACAATTGCTGCTTGGAGACGCCCGAAAGCCGCACCAATTCCGAGCGCGACATGCGGCGCGCTTCCCGCGCGTAGTACAGCCCGCTCTTTGGCGGAGCACTTCGAATCCGTCGTGCCATCAATGAATTGTCACCAATTCGGAACAAGCCGCCTAGCATCTAAACTAGTGACTTGACTGTCGCAGTTAAAGTGACTATAGCACATAAACGGTGACGGTAGCAACCCAGTCGCGGCTGCGACCGGGCGCCGTGTATGCGAACCCCTTGACCCCATCCCGAACAGCTGCGGCGCGCCTGATCGCGCCGGAGCTCAGCGGAGCTGTCAGCATGCGAGGCGAATCGTGGAGCCGAGAGCGCGTGGAAATGTTGCGCAAACTCTGGAGCGAGGGCGAGACCGCTGCTGTCATTGCCGACCGACTTGGTGTGATGTCGCGGTCGGCGGTGCTTGGAAAGATTTTTCGGCTTCGGCTGCCTCCGGCTGATGCCGGCGCGAAGAATCAAAAAAGCGCCGTGAGCGGCGAGCCCGGCGAATCAATTGTTGCACCCGCGCGGCGCCGGCGCAGCGCAGCGCGTAGCAGACACGCGAAGCCCCTCGTTGCAAAGGCGACGCAGCACAAGACGCTGCTTGAATTGACCAACACGACCTGCCGTTGGCCCCATGGCCGTCCGGGAACGGAGAGATTCTTCTTTTGCGGTGCGCCCGAGGCGGATCTGGAGCGGGGCATACCGTACTGCGTGCGCCACATGAGGCGCGCCTATCCCCCATCTGCTGGTGCTGAGAAAGCTTCCACGATGCCGCCGCGGAGAATGCATGAGTTTGGCCGATAAAAAGCAGTCAACACATCAACTCGAAGCCGCGGATGTGGGGCATCCACTAGCGGAGCGCGCGGCGAGAGCCGCCCGCGCCGAGTTGCGCGGCGAACGCACCGGAATTCTCGGCGCGCTTGGCCAGTCGGCGCTGCCGCTGATGCTGGCGAGAACGCGGCGCGAGCCCGAGCGCTGGTCGGTGATCGCCGTCATGGAGCGGATGGAGGAAGCGTTTCGCACGCTGGCGCGATTGCCGATCGCCACGCGCCCGCGCGGCTACGTGAATTCCATGCCGTTTTACGTCTACGATCGCGGCGATCTCAATGCGCAGATCGAGACCTACGAACTCGAACGCATGGCGCGGTTGCGCAACCGCGTTCGCATCCCGCCGTCGCCGGCTGAAATCGCCCGGATGGAGCAGGCCCTGCACTGGCCGGCGGCTTACCTCGGCGGCGCCGAATTTCATCACATCGCCCGCGCCGTCAATCTCGGCTCGCTATGGGCGGCGTTCGACACCGATGTGGATGAACGCCTCAAACCGATGAAAATCACGCGTCGCGCCTTCAATGCGCGGAAACTGCAAGGGCTGCGAATCATCGCGCGCGAGCTGGTCCGCTGCCGCGTGCCGATCCGGTGAGCAACGGCAAAGCCATCAAATCGTACGCCGGTCGCCACCAAACCAAAGCCCAGGCAGCACTGGTTGCAGCCTATCGTGAAGGCTTCGGACTCGCTGCCATTGCGGCCATAGGGGCGGCAGCAGGCATTCGAATCGCCGCCTTGAGCAGTGGATGCGACGCCGCTCTGGCGCCGGGGGAAAAGGTCGAAGCTCAGTGGTGGTGCCGCCAAGCCTCTGATGCTGCGCGCGTCGCCGCGGCGGCCACAACACGGCTGCGGCGTGGCCAATCGAAGCACGACGCATCAAAGAGTTCTGCGCCCGGGTCCGCGCTTGATCTCGCTGGCAAAACCATTGTCCTTGCCTCAAGGCAATGCGGCGTGATGCTTTATACGGATGAGGAGATTGTAGTGGCGGCCATGGCGGCGATTGCCCGGGTCGACGAAGAAATTGAACGGCAGCAGCGCGCGGGCGAACTGAAATCCGTCAATCGGTCGTATAAAATCTATCGGACGGAAACGACCGCGCGCGGAGGAATGGCGCTGCCATACGCGCAATGGTTCAACGAATATAAGGCTAATCTGGTGCGCCAGTTGGCGGCTGCGCTGCGATTCATCTGAGAATCATGACGAGTGCCGGGCGGCGTAGCGCTTTCGAACTTTTTTTTAGATCGCCGCCAAGAAAAAAGTTTTTGTTTGATATTCCAACATGATAATGCGCGAAATGACGAAGCCGTCGGTGGTCGCAGTTTGACAGGGCCGATTTTTCGCGGCATTTCTTCACGCGCATGCGGGCCTTGCAAAACTGCGCCCGCCGCTCCCACCGCCCTAAAGCACATTACAGATCGGAAAAGACAAAGCGCTTCTGCCGAGGCCGCGTCTTTATCTCGTCGTGTATGAGGGTGACGCGAGCGCCGCCAATTCTTTAACAACCATCGCGGGGTGAGCACGTGAGCGTCACGGGCAAGGTGAAGTTTTTCAATGAGACCAAAGGCTATTCATACGACGACCTCATCAGCGATCTGGCGGCGCTTGCGTGACATCCACCCAGGGACACATGAGCGGACGCTATGGCCGGCAAGCTGGACGAGATCAGCCGAGTAATCGGGGCGATTGAAACAAGTGTTCGGGACCTGCGCCGCCGTGCCGACGAGGACCGCGAAACCCGCGATCGCTGGTACGCCGAAAGCCGGGCCTCGATTGCGGCGCTCACCCAAAAGCTCGATCAGCACGCGGCCGCGGTCGAAATGCTTCGCCCGACCGTCGCTGCGCTTCAACTATCGCGGTCGAAGTTCGCAGCCTTAGCGTCCCTCGGCGTCGCTGGCGTGGTGGTTTTTGGCTGGATCGTCGAAGCCGCGGTCAAGTGGGCGGCGACGCGCATTTTTTCGCATTTTAGCTAAGGCAGCAGCGGGGCCGGACACTACCGTCCAGAGCGATCCGGTTGAAACCGTAGCCGGCATTCGGCAGATACCCTTAAGAGGTATCGCCGATGCTTGCGGCCATGCGCCGGGAATACAAAATCGCGATCGTCGGGACGGCTGTGTTCGTCGCCCTCTATGTAGTGCTGGCCTATTTCCTGTTGCCGTCAACGTGGCGGCACTACGAGCACCAGAAGAAACTTGCAACGCTGGCAATGGTGACGCGCACCAAGGCCGGCATTCCGGGCGATCCGATCAATGTCGGGCTTGTCGGATCGAAGGAAGATGTGCTGTGCGCCATGAAAACGGCGGGCTGGTATCCGGCCGATCCGATCACGCTTCGCTCCAGTATCGCCATCGCCGGCAGCGTTCTGTTGGATAGACCTTACCGCGACGCGCCGGTGAGCCATTTGTATTACGAGAACCGGCGTGAAGACTTCGCCTTCGAAAAGCCGGCCGGCAAAAGCGCCGACCGGCGTCACCACGTGCGATTTTGGCAAGTGCTGGAAAGCGGCGATGAGGACCGGCCGGTCTGGCTCGGCGCCGTGACTTACGACCGCGGGGTCGGCTTCAGCCACACCGACGCGCAGATCACCCACCACATTGCGCCCGACATCGACGCCGAACGGGATCTCCTTACCGCCGACCTGCAAGGTGCGAAAGTTGTCGTCAGCACCTATGAGGTGAGCGGCATCGGTCCGACGCTCAATGGCCGCAACGGCGGCGGCGACAGCTATTACACCGACGGCGAGATCAAATTTGCCGTGCTGGTGGAAGGCTGCGGACGGCAGGCGACGGCCACAACGGAACTCGCCAACCCGCCGCTGGTCGATGCGAAAAATCGTGCATGGTCGGCGGCCGCAAGCCTTCTACGGTCATGGACCGGTAGCGTCTCGCCGTGACGGCGACCTAGTAAGCAGGAATCATCTCATCCGAAACGTCGACGACGCCGGGGACGCCTTCGGCCAGCGCCAGCAGGGCTTTGTGTTCTTCGGGCGTGCCGACCAGGCCCCACAGGTGAACAATGCCGTTGCTGACGATGACGTTGCGCTCGCCGAAATCGGTCCAGTCCTGATCACCGAGGCGGTCCAGCACCTCGCGGCGAATCTTTCGGTCACTATCTGTGCCGCTGCCGGCGGCGGCGCCGGCCTGAGCCTGGGACGAGGCCAGCGCCTGGATGAGGTTCCCCCGGCTGACAATGCCGACGAGCTTGCCGCTGCGCAGGATCGGCACGCGTTTGATGCGATGCCGTTCCAGCAACGTCGCAATTTCTCCGAGCGGGGTATCTTCGGACGCGGCAATAATGTTGGTCGACATTACTTCTTCGACACGGCGGCCGTGCGATTTGGCGAATTCTCCGGCGAGGCTCGACGCCGGCGTCACCGCTTCGAGCCACCAGGGCCGCCGCTTTTCGGTGCCGATCTCCTCGCGATGCAGGAGGTCGGCTTCACTGATGATGCCGACGACATTTTCTTCGTCGTCGACTACCGGCAGCGCGCTGACGTCGTAATCGGCCAGAAGCTGCACGGCGTCGGCAACGTCATCACCCGGGCTCACGGTGATGACGTCGCGAACCATGACGTCCATCGCTTTCATACGAAGTCTCCTGTCGGGCGGCGTTTTCGGCGCGATACACGCGGTTCGCGGCTTTCGCCCTTTCGCTACGTTGGGGCCCACCAAGGAAAGACCCCGAGCATTACAGTTGTGTGACGGGTTTAGGGACGCATGATGTTGTCGAAACTGGCTTTCGACGCTTTGAATCATGCACTCGGCTTGTTGTAATCGTAGAGCACTCGGCCATAGGGCAGGGTGACGTCGGCGACAAAGTGATGCGCGCCGATGATCTTGCGGACCGGGAAATCCGCGACTGGAGCATTCACGTGCGGGACCAGATGCAATCGTCCCGGTCCGAGCCACGAGCCTCGCACCGTGATGTCGGTCAGATTGTAGGCGACGAGCTGGCAGATTTCCGGATGCCCCTCGACACCCGGAATGAGCTTTAGGTTGATCTGCGTCTTCGACAGGATCGCGGTGGTGCGCTCGCCGTTGCCGGCCATGCTCTCGTGTTTGTAGCCCATGGTGCCCATGGCGACGAGCTGTCCGGCATATTCCAGCGTTCCGGTGAGCGTGTCTTTGACGATTTCCAGCTTGGGGTGAGCGTACTTTTTCGGGAAGCCCCAAATCTCGCGGCCGGCTGAAATCGGCGGATCGTCGTCGAGATACATCTGCACGACGAAATTGGCGTCTTCGCCCTGAAACCGGCACGGCAGCACCATTCCGGATTCCGTGTAATCGCCGAACCCGGAACTGTCCGGCATCTTGATCCACTCGTAATGCACCAGCGGCTGGTCGACCGGCTCGAGCGGCTCCGGCAACTGGTGGCGCATGACCTCCGGGTCGGTCTCGTAGGTGATGACCATGAATTCGCGGTGGATGAAGCGGTATGGCCCGGCCGGATAGCTCGGCCCGGCTGCCGGCATCGACGGCAGTTTCAGAATGTCTTCTTTGCGCATTGGCGTAACCGTTCAATGCGCGGTCCAGCCGCCGTCGATCGGCAGCAGACTGCCGGTAATCGATGCGGCTTCGTCGGAGCACAGGAAGGCGGTCAGCGCCGCGATCTGCGAGACCTCGACGAACTCCTTGGTCGGCTGCGCGGCGAGCAGCACGTCCTTCATCACCGCTTGTTCGCTGATGCCGCGCGCTTTGGCCTGTTCGGGAATTTGCTTCTGCACCAGCGGGGTCAAGACATAACCGGGGCAGATCGCGTTGGCGGTGACGCCGTGCTCGGCCACTTCCAGCGCCACCGTCTTGGTCAGACCGGCAAGACCATGCTTGGCCGACACATAGGCCGATTTGAACGGGGAGGCGACCAGCGCGTGGGCTGAGGCGACATTGATGATGCGCCCCCAGCCTTTTTTCTTCATGTCGGGCACCGCCAGCCGGCAGGTGTGAAACGCGCCCGACAGGTTGATGGCGATGATGGCGTTCCACTTGTCGACCGGAAATTCCTCTATCGGCGCGACGTGCTGAATGCCGGCATTGTTGACCAGGATGTCGACGCCGCCGAATTCGGCGCGGGTCTGGTCGACCATGTCCTCGATCTCGTCGGGATCGGCGATGTTGGCGCTGGAATACATCACGCCGACATTGTGCTGCCGCTTCAGATCGCCGACGATCTTGTCGATTTCGTCTGCCGCGCCAAAGCCGTTGAGCACGATATTGGTGCCGGCTCCCGCCAGCGCCGTCGCGATGCCGAGCCCGATCCCGCTGGTCGAGCCGGTAACAATGGCGGTTTTTCCTGCCTGCATCTCATCCCCCTCAAGCCATCAAACGTCCGCTGCAGCCAAGGCGGAGACTGTGAAAGGACGCCGACAGTCTTGTGACAGAGCGCGGAATTTCAGTTTGTCATCTGGCGGTCATTTGCTTTCGCAAAGCTCGTGGCCGGTTAGGCGCCCGCCATTGAGTATCCGCCATGCATGACGTCCGCACCCGCCTCAAAACCCACCCGTCGCGTCCCGATCAATCGGAAGCCTGGCGTCCGGAGCGGTGCGATCGCATCGCGCTGGTGCTGCAAGGCGGCGGCGCGCTCGGCGCCTATCAGGCCGGCGTCTATCAGGCGATGCACGAAGCCGGCGTTGAGCCCGACTGGGTGTCCGGCGTTTCGATCGGCGCCATCAATTCGGCGATCATCGCCGGCAATCCGCCCAAGCGCCGGTTGCGTCAGCTGCGAACGTTCTGGGATATGATCACCGAACGCAAAATCTGGCCGTTCACGCCGGACGGCGATATTTTCCGCAAAGCCCGCAACGCGCACAGCTGTCTGGTCACCAGCGTTGCCGGGCCAGCCGGGCTTTTTCAAGCCGACTTTCCCTAATCCGTGGATGAGCCTGACCGGCGCGCGCACTGCGACGAGCTATTACGACACCTCCCCGTTACGCGATACGTTGATCGAGCTGGTGGACTTCTCGCTCATCAACGAACGCGTAACTCGTTTTTCGGTCGGCGCCGTCAACGTGCTCACCGGTAATTTCGTCTACTTCGACAATGCCAAGGAGGAGATCGAGCCCGAGCACATCATGGCGAGCGGCGCGCTGCCGCCGGCGTTGCCAATGGTCAAGATCGGCACCGATCATTTTTGGGATGGCGGCATTGTCTCCAACACGCCGCTGCAGCACCTGCTCGACCAGGAAGACAAGCTGAATACCCTGGTTTTCCAGGTCGATCTTTTCAGCGCACGCGGCGTATTGCCGCGCGACATCCAGGAGGTCCTGGCGCGCCAAAAGGACATCATCTATTCGTCGCGTACCCGCTACACCACCGACGTGTACCGGCGCATCCACAATTTGAAGATGCTGTTGGCGAAGGCGCTGGCCAAGATTCCGTCCGAGGAACTCAACGACGAGGATCGGCGGCGGCTCGATCAACTCGCGGATCTGCCGGAAATCACCATCCTGCATATCATCTACCAGCAGAAGGCCTACGAGGGGCACGCCAAGGACTATGAGTTCTCCGGCACCTCGATGCGCGAGCACTGGCAGAGCGGCTACGAAGACACCCGCCGAACGCTCAAGCGGCAAGAGTGGATGACCATGCCGGCGCCGGGCTCGGGCGTGGTCGTCCACGACGTTCATCGCCACGAAGACTAGCCCCAACTTCCCACTGCAGCCCGCGTGCTCAAAATTTTGCCTCCCGCCGCCGCCTAGCTCGGCATCACCCCCCGCCGGAACCAAAATCCACAAAGTAATTCAAAGTGATAGCCGCTGGCACGCCGCTTGCTGTTAGCTAGGCAAGAGTAGGGGCGTTGGCCGGCCGGTGGCTCCGCTAGGGCGTCTCGGCTGCCTTAAAGCTATTGGAGCCGAGACATGGATTACGTGAAGCCTGCTGATGTTGCGTCCGCCATGATCAATGCGGGGCGCACCAAGCTCGCGTTATCGCCGGTTGATCTCGTCATCCGCGGCGGGCTTGCCGGCGCTATCCTCGCGGCGGCAACAAGTCTCGCCATTACCGGCGCGGTGCAGACCAATCAGCCGCTGGTCGGCGCGTTGATCTTCCCGGTCGGTTTGATTCTCATCGTGCTCCTCGGCCTCGACCTCGTCACCGGCAGCTTCGGCTTGCTGCCGCTGCCGTGGATCGAGAACGATACCGACAGCAAGAGCCTGCTCGCCAATTTGGGCTGGGTGTTTCTCGGCAACCTGATCGGCAGCGTCGTCTATGGCGGGCTGCTGGCGATTGTGCTCACGAATTTTGGCGCCACCGCGCCGGCCGGCGTCGCCGCCAAGATCATCGCCATCGCGCAAGCCAAGACTACCGGCTACGAGGCGCTCGGCTTTGCCGGGCTCGTCACCGTGTTCGTCAAGGCGATCCTCTGCAACTGGATGGTCTGCCTCGCCATCGTCGCGGCGATGACCACGTCGTCGACCATCGGCAAGATCGCCTGCGCCTATATGCCGATCTTCATTTTCTTTGCGCAGGGCTTCGAGCACTCGGTCGTCAACATGTTCATCATCCCGACCGGGATGATGATGGGCGCGAAGGTTACCGTCGCGCAGTGGTGGCTGTGGAATCAGATTCCGGTGACGCTCGGCAATTTCGTCGGTGGTTTCGTGTTCACCGGATTGGCGCTCTACATCACGCACAAACCGCGTGCGGCTGCGCCCGCACCTTTGGCCGCGCCGACGCAAGTGCCGGCTGAATGAGCGAGACCGACGTCAAACAGGCGGCTGCGGAGCAGACCGGCGACTTCAACCCCGAACAGAAACGCTACCTCGAAGGGTTCGTTGCCGGGGTGCAGATCGCCAAGGCGGCGAAGAGCGTCTCCGGCGGCGCCACCGGCGGAGCCGCTCCGGCGCCCGAGCCGGTCGGGCCCGATGCGGCCGGTCTGAAAGCGCAGAACCGGCTGCTCGCCTCCGGCGGCAAACTATCCGATCAGGAAAAGTTCAAGCGCGAGCAACATCCGTTCGACACCTACGAGCGGCTGAAGGATCACGCCGCCAAAGGCGAATATCCGAAACCCGCCGACAATTTCCGCTGGCGCTTCTTCGGCCTGTTCTATGTCGCGCCGAACCAAAACTCCTATATGTGCCGCCTGCGGATTCCGAACGGCATCCTCAAAGCCGCGCAGTTTTCCGGCCTCGCCGATCTCGCCGAGCGTTATGGCGGCGGCTATGCCCATGTCACCACGCGCGCCAATATCCAGATCCGCGAAGTCAAAGCGCACGACGCGGTCGCCATGATCGAGGCGGTCCAGGATCTGGGACTGTGCTCGCGCGGCTCCGGCGCCGACAACATCCGCAACGTCACCGGCACGCCAACCGCCGGCATCGATCCGCAGGAACTGATCGATACCCGGCCGTTCGCGCGCGAGTGGCACTTCCACATCCTCAACGACCGCTCGCTTTACGGCCTGCCGCGCAAGTTCAACGTCGCCTTCGACGGCGCCGGCACCATTGCCGTGCTGGAGGACACCAACGACATCGCCTTTCAGGCGGTGCAGGTGAACGACGGCTTCGGGCTTGCGCCCGGAATCTGGTTCAAGCTCGGTCTCGGCGGCATTACCGGGCATCACGATTTCGCCCGCGATACCGGCGTGCTGGTGCAGCCGAAAGACGCCTGCAAGGTCGCGGACGCCGTGGTGCGGCTCTTCATCGAGCACGGCAATCGCACCGACCGCACCAAGGCGCGGCTGAAATATGTGCTCGATGCCATGGGCATCGAGAAATTCGTCGCGCTGCTTGAAGAGACTCTCGGCCGCAAGTTCGATCGCGCCGTGCCCGGCGCGCTGGCGCCGCGTCCGGCGTTTGATCGCACCGCGCATCTCGGCGTTCATCCGCAGAAGCAGGACGGCCTGAACTGGATCGGCGTGGTCGTGCCGGTCGGTTATCTATCGGTCGCACAGATGCGCGGATTAGCCGAGATTGCGCGCGAACTCGGCGACGGCGATGTGCGATTGACCGTCTGGCAGAATCTGCTGATCTCGGGCGTACCGACCGAACAAGTTGCAACGGTGAAGGAGCGGATCGAAGCGCTCGGGCTCGCGATTGAAACCAATCCGATTCGCGCTGGTCTTGTTGCCTGCACCGGCAACACCGGCTGCAAGTTCGCGGCGTCCGACACCAAGCGCCACGCCGAGGAAATCGCGCGCTGGTGCGAGGCGCGCGTCGCGCTCGACACGCCGGTCAATATCCATCTGACCGGCTGCCATCATTCCTGCGCGCAGCATTTCGTATCCGAGATCGGGCTGCTCGCCTGCAAGGTCCAGGCGGACGAGGAGGCCGATCCGGTGGAGGGCTATCACATCCTGGTCGGCGGCGGCTTTGGGCCGAACGCCGCGCTCGGCCGCGAGATTTATCGCGATGTCGTCGCCGAAGACGCGCCGCGCACCATCGAGCGGATTCTCAAAGCCTACCTCGCACATCGGGCCTCGCCCGAAGAGACCTTCCTCGCCTTCGCGCGCCGGCATGAGATCGATGTGTTGCAAGCCATGACCGAGCTTGAGGCCGCCGAATGAGCATCACGCCGCGGCCGCCGATCCCGTCATTCATTCCTGAGTCGGCGCCGTTTACGCCGGAGCAGCGGACCTGGCTCAACGGGCTGTTCGCCGGATTGTTCGGCCTGCAGGAGAGCGTCACGCCGCTGTCCGACGCCGATGCCGTGAAGTTGCTCGGCGGATTGATCGGCGGCGCTGCGCAGCCGGCGGCGGAACCGGAAGATGACGGCGCGCCGTGGCACGATCCCGCGATGCCGTTGCCCGACCGCATGAAGCTTGCGGAGGGCAGGGCGTTGCCGCGCCGGCTGATGGCGGCGATGGCGCAGCAGGATTGCGGCCAGTGCGGCTATAACTGCAAGGACTACGCCGATGCGCTGTTCGGCAAATCGGAAAAGCGGCTGAACCTCTGTGTGCCGGGAGGCAAGGAAACCTCCCGCATGCTCAAGCAGCTCTATCAGCAGCTTGATTCCGCGCCTGGGCCTGCGGTCGCGGCCGAGCCGGCAGCAGCCCGCGCCCGTGCTGGCGACGCCGCCCGGACGCTCCCGCGACAATCCGGTCTACGCCACCTTCCTCTCCCGCCGCCGTCTCAACAAGCCGGGCTCCGAAAAAGAGACCTGGCACATCGACATCGATCTTGCCGGCACCGATCTCGATTATGTCGTTGGCGATTCATTCGGCATTTTTCCCGCCAACGATCAAGAGCTCGTTGCAGCGGTGCTCGCCGCGCTCCACGTGCCGCCGGATTTT
The DNA here is from genome assembly GCA_963826945.1 of uncultured Alphaproteobacteria bacterium. Lineage (GTDB taxonomy): Bacteria > Pseudomonadota > Alphaproteobacteria > Rhizobiales > Xanthobacteraceae > BOG-931. Next base: position 203,780 of record CAWGYY010000012.1, read on the forward strand.
CCCATTGGCGATCGCACGCTGCGCGAAGTGCTGACCGACGGAGTCTCGCTGTCGCCGGCGCCCGACATGCTGTTCGAGCTGATTTCGTATCTTACCGGCGGCGAGCGCAAGCAGAAAGCCAAGCGGCTTGCCGCCGGCGAGGATCCCGACGGCGATGCCGCGACGCTCGACGTGCTCGCCGCCCTGCACAAATTCCCCGGCATCAGGCCCGATCCCGAAGCCTTCATCGAGGCGCTCGATCCGCTGCAGCCGCGCGTCTATTCGATTTCCTCCTCGCTGAAATCCAATCCAGGGCGGGTCTCGCTCACCGTCGATGCGGTGCGCTACGAGATCGACAAGCGCACCCGGCTCGGCGTTTGCTCGACCTTCCTCGGCGGCCGCATTGCGCCCGGCGACAAGATCAGGGTCTATGTGCAGAAGGCGCAACATTTCGCGCTGCCGGACGATCCGGAGAAGCCGATCATCATGATCGGGCCCGGCACCGGGATCGCGCCGTTCCGCGCCTTTCTGCACGAGCGGGCGGCCATCAAGGCGCCGGGCCGCAATTGGCTGTTCTTCGGCCATCAGCGCAGCGACTACGATTTCTTCTATGAAGAGGAGCTTGTCGCGATGCGTACCGCCGGCCTGCTGACGCGGCTGACGCTCGCATGGTCGCGCGACGGCAAGGAAAAGATCTACGTCCAGCACCGGATGCGCGAGGTCGGCCGCGATCTGTGGTCGTGGCTCGACGACGGCGCGCACGTCTACGTCTGCGGCGACGCGCTGCGCATGGCGAAGGACGTCGAGACGGCGCTAACCGAGATCGTTGCCGAGCATGGCGGCTGCTCGCCGCACGACGCGGCAAGGTTCGTCGCTGAACTGAAAGCAAACGGCCGCTATCAGGCCGATGTTTATTAGAAGCTAAGCGCGGTGCGCCTGCGCGAATTTACCGCCGCTCCAACACCATCCGCAGCCCGTGGCGCGGCCGCAGCGTGATCAGGCCTTGCGGCTCGACCGGATGACCGGGCTTCAGATGCAGCCGGTAGCGTTGCGCGATGGTGGCGAGGATGAGGATCGCCTCGGTCATGGCGAACGCCGCGCCGATGCAGATGCGCGGTCCCGCGCCGAACGGCATGTAGGCAAAGCGCGGGCGTTCGGCGACGCGCTCAGGCAGGAACCGCTCCGGGTCGAAGCGGTCCGGATTTTCCCACAGCTGCGGCTTGCGATGCAAGAGCCACGGCATGATCAGCACTTCGGCGCCGGCCGGAATGCGATGGCCGAGGACTTCGTCGGGGGCGATCGGCTGACGCCCGGTGGTGTGCGCCGGCGGATAAAGCCGCATCGATTCCTCGATCACCATGCGCGCGTAACGAAGATTGGCGACGTCGGCATAAACCGGCGTGCGGCCGCCGAGCACGTCGCGCAGTTCGTTGTGAAGCTTGGCTTCGACGGCCGGGTGCTGCGACAGCAGATACCAGGTCCACGACAGCGCCAGCGACGTGGTCTCGTGCCCGGCCATGAAGATGGTGACCACCTGGTCGCGCACTTCCTTCCCGGTCATGCCGCCGCCGGTCTCGCTGTCGCGCGCCGCGATCAACCGCGCCAGCAGATCTTTCGGCTCGGCATCGGGCGCGCGGCCGCGCTCGGTCAGGAGCCGATCGACCTTGGCATCGAACTCGTCGAAGATCCCGTCCGTCGGCAGCGGCGCGAGCAGGCGCGCGAGCCATTGCGGAAAGTGCAGCAGGTCGAGAACGCTCGGCCGCACCATAGTCTGATACTGGCTGACGCCGCCCTCGACGACATCGACGATCTCGTCGGAATCGGAAGAAAACATCGCGCGCGAGATGATGTGCAGGGTGACGTGCATCATCGCGGCGGCGACATCGACTTCGCGCGGCTCCGGCAGCGCGTCCCATTTCGCCAGCAAGTCCTCGGTGACGCCGGTCATGATCGGCGCGTAGCCGATCGACGCTGCGCGGATCGAACGACGGCGCCATGATGCGGCGATGCCGCCGCCAGGTCTCGCCCTCGCTGGTCAGCAGGCCGCGGCCGAGGCCGGGCTCAAGCAGGCGGCGGCCGACTTCCGATTTGGTGTAGTTCGCCGCGTTGTCGAGCAGGACGTATTTGATCGCGCCCGGTTCGTTGATGATGAACATGCGCCGCCACAAGATGCGCTGCGTGATGATGTCGGCGGCGAAGTTCTCCGGCGGATGCGCGGCGAGCGCGTTGTCGCGCATGGCGCGCAGCGATTGCCGCATGCTGGTGCGGCTTTCCGGCCGGCGCGGCGCGGCGAGGGTGGGGAATTCAGTGCTGTCGATGACGCTCATCGCCGCCTCGTGGTCTTGGACCTATTCTTGAAGCTGTTCTTGGACCTGTTCGGTGGAGCGCACTTTCGCGTTCAATATAGCAAAGGATTGCGGCTGAGAACCGCCGTGTCGGCTGCGGATATTTCCGTCGCGCGTGAAAGGGTTTGCGCCCACGATGCCACGGCCTTAAGCGCCCGTGCGGCCTTGAGATCGACATGATGCAATTGCTATACTTCTTGCATGGGGACGCAGGGGTTGCGCATTCGCGTAACGGATGCCCGGAATGTTGCTTGCGGGAGCAGCACGGTAGTCGCACTCATTGCTACGTGGTTGGTGCTGGCGACAGCTTTGGCGGGATGTTCGTCGTTTTCCTCGCCGTCCTCCTCCACCCAAACCTCGGCCGCTCCACCGCCGCCGCAGTATAGCGCAGCGCCCGCGCCTGTCGCGACCACGGATGATGCGGCAGCGTCCGCCTATCCCTATCCGAAACAATCGTTGGTAGAGGTGTTCAGAGACACCTCGGATTCGCCGCCGGCGCAGAACGTGCCGCGGCCGCCGAGCACGTATACGCCCGCGGGCCAGCCGTATCAGGCCAACCCGCCATACGACGCCGCTGCCGGCGCGCCTCCACCCCAGCCATCTCCCGCGGCTGATGCCCAGGCCGTGCCGGGCTATCCGCAGCAATCGCTGACGGATCTGTTCTCCTCGAAATAGCGCGCGGCGTGCTGAACCAGCGCATGGTTTGATACGGCGCGTCATATATTTCTGGCATTTTTAGACTGGCTGGGGAACTATCGGTCACAACAAGCCTGAAAAAACTAGTTAGTTCAACGTGCTGCATTGGTGTGGAAGACCGAGATACCGACAATTGTACCGTCATTTCCGCCGGTGATTTCACAATCCCGTAGGCGCGGCCGACCGAATCCCTATCGATTGATGCCTGCGGTCGTCCTGGCGCGAAGATTCGCCAACCGGATCTTCGGAAAGGGCCATGGTCCACTCCGGCAAAGTGACCATGCAGCCGATACGGCCTAGCGCCGCCTGACGAGGCGAGGGGTCAATGCGGGGCCGAAACAGCGGCAGCGGTTGTGGTTTTGCTGATGCCCCAGTTCATTGCCAACTGTACTGAGGCAGCTTACCGGCGCGCGGCGATCTTCTTGAGAAACGTCGTCGCCTTATGGCAGCCTGGGCGTCTTACTGTCAGACGGAGCCGAGCGCGCGTGGGGCTGTGATCTCGATTAAACGTGCAACGTTGGCATGAGATACTGATATGAGCGAACACTGGCACGCTGTCGCCGGATCGAGGCTGATATGGCAAAAACGTATATTCCGGTTTTCCCGGATTTTCTTGCGGAGAGGCAGGCAGTCCGCGAGAAGGCAACAGAATTGTGGTTAAGGCTGCCGAGAGAGAAAGATCCCGTCAAAGCGCAAAGGGTTCTTGAGCAGTTGATCGCGAATCCGAAGATGCAGGACGTTTGGCGCGAAATATACCGAGGAAAAAGAGGCAAACATGGCCAATTTTTCAACCCAGCGCGTCTAACAAACGCATCCAAGGCAATGGCACTTCGGGAAAAAGCTCAAGAGCTCCGCAAGAAGGGTAGCGAGAAGGATGTTGAAGACGCCAAGTTCTTGGATTTTGAAGCAACGCAAATCGAACGCTTACCCGAAGTTCAAGTTTCACCAGATAGCGAGCAGGATTACGCAGCCCAACTGTTTCTCGCTCGTGCCTATCGCATAGCTCTCGACGAGTCGGAACCGGCGTTTCTTTCAGACCAGCAGAACAGGGTCAACAAGCTCCGGGACATTTCAGAACGACTTCGAGAGTTGGCTAGAGAACTAGAGAGCATGGGTGAATACGTTTTTCCCTACTATGCGGAAAAACTAGAGGAGGTGGCTGATGATTGTGAGGATGATGCTAAAGTCCTGACGCCCAATCTGGTCAACTCGCCTTGGCTCATCGTCCGCGAGCGTGGAGATCTTCGACTTAGGACATTTGTAGCAAGGTTGGCATATTGCACGTTTAATTTGTTTCTAAAGATTCTACCTGGCACAATAGCCACCGTGACGAATGTCATCCAGCAATGTGACGACACTGACTTGCAGCGCAAAAATGTCAATCGCGACACCGTGCGACTTATACTTGGCGAGAAGCACTCTCTCAAGATTGGCCCCACCTTTGGCCCGTTGATTTATCCAATGTTCGAAGCGCGCGACCAGAGAGTTCAGCGAAGCTTTAGGAATTGGCGGCCGAGAACGATTTGAGGTCCGGTATTCGAAAAGGTGGCCTAAAACACCGGTCGCGCTTGGACGTGTCAATTTGAGCGTGATGGGGTGGTAGGGCGCCGGTCGGTCTTCCTCATAACCGCCCAATCCAACATTCCCGTTCTAAGTTCTATATCCAACCCGACAGTCGGAGACATCCGATGGCGGATGGTTGGATATGACATCGAACGAAGCTCCTCAGACAAACGCTAGCCCGGCTTGCGCGGCTACGCACGCCGATAAGGCCGGATCGGGTCCGATTTCCCCTCGCGCATTCTCCATCAGCGGCTTCTGCCGTCGATATGGCATCGGCCGCACCAACGCCTATCAAGAAATCGGCGCCGGTCGATTGCGCGCGGTAAAGGTCGGTCGTCGCACTCTAATCACCGAGGATGCGGCCGAGGCGTGGCTGGCGTCGCTTCCTCAAATACAAAACCGAAATCCCTAAAAAGGGAAGTGCCAATTAAAGACAAGTAACACACCAGCACACTACGAGCCGATAGCAGCCTGAATCAACGTGATTTCGATTTGAAGCGTCGCTCTGCAAAGGGCGGCCAACCTGAGAGCTTTATGCCGGGGCGGAGTGTTACGCCGGTCATCCGCCGCGCGCAAATCACAATCAGAAACTGGCAACAACGGAGACTAGCATGGCTAGAGAATCTGTATCGAGAAAAACCCAGGATCGTGCGCGATCACGCCGCGATCATTGGAAAGGTAATGACTACGCCAAATTCCGCTTGGAGATGGCGCTGCGATGCGTAAACGCCGGCTTGCCCATTGTACCGATGCACGGGACGTTCGACGGCGTCTGCACTTGCGGCAACGACGAATGCAAAAACCCGGGAGGCCATCCGCGGACACCGAACGGCTTGAAAGACGCTTCGACTGATCCCAAGGCAATCAAGAAGCTTTGGGAGGAATCGCCTAACGCGAGGGCCGGGGTCGCGTTGGGCTCGCGGTCAAATCTTTGTGCGCTCGTCACTGAAGGAGATGAGGGAGAGGAAAGCCTTCAAAGGCTGCGCGGCGACCAGAGTCTAAAGAAAACGGTTACGATTCGCGATGATGGGCGGCGTATTAGATTGTTCCGCATTCCGGCTGGTTACACTGTACGACATGTGCAGCTCGCACCCGGACTCAGGGTGCTGGGGGAAAACGTTTGTTTGGTGATGCCGTCCGGCAAAATCACGGCCAAACGACGCTTCGCGCGTGACCTTGGGATTGGTGAGAGAGAAATCACCATGGCTCCGGTATGGCTACTTGATCAAATCACCCGAACCACCAGCAAGGGAAGCTTGCGTCGGCGGCGATCATCGGCCGGTGCAAAGAAGACGATAATAAAACCGCAACAGAAGGCAGAACTATCCATCGCCCCACCGCAAGAACGAAATCAGTCGTTGGCGCGATTTGGAAGGCCGGTATCGCGTGGTCAATCTCGCGCGGACTTTGCAACTGCGATTCAGACACTGAAGCAACTGATGACAAAATCTAGCCAGGAATTCATCGGCATCGTTGAGCCACTGGATCTAGAAATCATTGCCAACTTTCTGAAGCAGATTGCGGAAACGTCCAAGAAGAGCGAGTGAGCACGTGCGGCAGAGCCCGGTTGACGTGGTCCCATTGAGCAGTTGCTTGCGTGGAAGGGGATAGAGCCGATGGACACCGGGCAACAATATTAACTGGTGACTTTGAAATCCGTCCTTGAACCAACTCAACCCAGGCCTGGTTAGGCCTGGGTCATTGAAACGGCCAAGCGCATGCTGCACCGATCACAGCGAAAATTTCGATCACATATTCGCGCGCATGAGGCGGTGCTCAACAACGAACATTGGTATGGCGACGGTCCACCGAGCTTGGGTAAATTCTTTACCGCCAACAAAACGAGCGAGCGCCAAGCCGGAGTACAAAAGCTGGTGCTGAAGGCAGCCAAGCGAGCGGCCAAAGCGAGTCACCAACGGCAGGAGGAAGCATATTTCGAGCTGTACGACCGCCTGGAGGCGTGCCGACCGAAACGCCGCTGCGGCTCTTTGGCATGTCCAATGTGCGCACGAGCGTTTCAGCGAGCCAAGACGGCGGCACAAATGAAGCTGATCCGGCAACTCAGCAAATCCCAGGCAGATAAGGATCTAGTGCTAGTGACTTTGATTCCAAAAACCATGACCTATGGGCCAGGTCAATTTGCCCAAATAGACATACCCAAGGCAAACCGCTGGCTGAAGGACACCCTCAGGCATGCCGGCATTGATCGAGTGATCGTAGGCAGTGCGGATTTGAGCTGGGAGACCAGGAGGGGAGGCAAATATCTGCAGCTGCACTGGCACCTGGCGATGTGGACCCTGGACATTGAGGCGCTAAAGCGAAGGCTGAAGCGCAAATTCCAGAGGGTCAAAAAATATGAACGACCAGTAGATGTCAAAGTGGCGGCTGATCTGAAATTCCTAGGCTACATGAACAAAGTGAACAAGCTGCCGGAGTTATTACGGCAAGCACGAAAGCAGCTGCCCGAGCTATTACTGGCCCTGGACAAATGGGACCCATTGGATTTGCTAGTGCATACAAAAGTGGAAATTAGTGCTCAGGAGCGGGGATTTGCACTGCGCAGAATTCCACAAGCTAAAGGGCGGAGGGGGAGTTAGCGTTCGTAACAAGAAAAATGCGGAAAAATGGGTTTTAGGGCGCTAGGACCAATTTTAGCAGCTCAACTAGGGAAATTGGATGAAAAAATCTACACAACTCATTTTGCGGCTCCAATAGTGATGAAGGCAGAGAAGTCGATCTCGCTAACTTGTAAATTGAATTGCTGAGCACTGAGCAACGAGCCAGATCCCCAACGCGATCTACTTGTAAATGTTATAGCGGCGTATTTCGCTAACTTTAAACTGAGCGCTGAGCACTGAGCAAGCATTCCCCAATAAGGAATAACGGGCAATGGATGTGGGTGGAGAACCATGACTACGCGAAAGCAATCCCCGGCTGGCCGGCTTCGTTTCTCCAGGAAAGGCATTTTCCTCGAAACCAGCCGCGGGTCACGCCGCGTCGCAGATCCTATCCGCGTGACCGCGTTTGGGTCGACCAGATCACGCGCGGGTGAGGAAAGGGCATCTACGGTGATAAAATTCCTCGACCGCCGCGGAGCCTGGAAACGCAAAATTATACCTTCGGCCACTCTCACCAACCCGAACGAGCTCATAGTGATGTTGGCATCGGCTGGCTACATGTGGCCGGCGCCGGCTACACTGCGCGCTCGGATCGTCGCTGCGCTGTCGATGAAGAGGCCCGAGCGTGATGTCACTGTCGTGGAGGTTCCGGGTCAACATGAAGAATCGTTCGTTTTGCCCGATGAGAGTTATGGCCCCGGAGGACCGGAGCGAACGAAATTTATACTCGTCCACAAACCAACCGTTAGGCTCGGTGAATTTCGCCGTTCGGGAACGCTTGAGGAGTGGAAGAGGCGGATCGGACTTGGAGCCTGCATTTATTCGAGCCGGGCGCGCCTGGCGGTGGCTGCTTCATTTCCGCGCCGAATTTACGCCTGCTAAACATTAACAGCTTTGGCATCAATTTCAGTGGCCCGTCCTCACGGGAAAAACGCTCCTCATCCGCCTCGGATTATCCAGCGTCGGTCTCAATCGAGAGGAAGGACCGGAGACGTGGGACGGATCGGACACAGCTTTTGAACAACGCGCCCTTGGGCATCGCCACTGCATTATGCCGCTCGATGAACTCAGCCATTTGGAAAACAGAGCTATCGCTAAAGTCCTTACAATGCGCCTCGCTGGTAATCGACCAAAAGCTAAAGCCGGACAATACGTTCTCGCCAATGAGGTGGTTGATATAGACTGGCGTGTTATCGCAATTAGCACCAGCGAAGATCCGATTTGGGGAACTGGCCGGCGTGGCAGAGTGCGTGGCGAAGAAGTGAGGATGATTGACGTGCCGGCCTGCGTGTCGCGGATGGGTGATGTTTTCGATGGTCCGGGAGCAGGGAAAGTTATCGGTGCGACCCTTGAGCAGCGCATCCGATACGTCGAGCGCCAGGAGCGCGTTACATTAGACTATCAGGGCGAGGCGTTTCGCACCTACCTGACCAAGCGAGCCAAGGACAAATTCCTCCAGAAGCGTCTCAACAAGTTCATATCCGAATTTATTGATGCCGCGCCGCTCCAATATCAGCTTGCTTGGTTGGGCCGCATCCGGCGATTTTTTGCCGTCATTTACGCCGGTGCGGCCCTCGCAATCGAGTACGACGTGCTGCCGTGGGGTCGAAAGAAAACGCTCACGGCCATCAAGGACTGCATGGATGATGCGGTTGAGCAGATGGTGGAAAAGGGGGGAAGCGGCAGCGCCGCCGACGTGGCTTCGACCAAAACGGATGACGCGCTTTTGCGGGGCTTTCGTAAGCTGATAGCCAGCGCGGAATTTGTTCGTATAAATCCCAGACGCCGCGTCGGCAAAATCCGACCTGGAATTTTGAAACGCGCCAACGGCATTGTTCGGCCTACGTCTCCCGGTAAAATTGAATACTTGCTTTTCAGCGACGTGTTTGATCGCTGGTGTCCGGACATATCACAGCGGCGAAGATTAAAGAGCGTTCTTCGAAGCCGGCAAATCATTGGAAAAGGAAGGCGTCCGGACACGAGTACTCGCCAAGTGTATATTTCGGAGCTAGGTCGAAAAGTGCCGTGCTACCGCATCTCTCGCAAACGTCTGCTCAGTTCCTAAAGCAATAAGCTGCGGCTTGAACTTGCCTATGTATTGCCTTGAGGCCGAGCTGGTACAAACTCCCGGATTCGCCCTAATTCGCGAATAGACACCATACTAATTTTTATATGCAGCAGTGGAGCAACTTTTCGCCGATAATGACTGATCGGCTTCTTCGCCAGCGAATTTCCGCCCTTCAAAAGCTCGAACAGCAGTGTTTCGCGTCAAGGAAACGGTTCAGGTTCTTATCGATACTTATCCTCCATTTATGAGCTCTATGCGGACCTAAGGCAGACCGACGAGACCGAACATTTTACTCGCCGCATCGCTGAGTTATTCAACGTTGAGGTGCGGAAGCACGTTCATCCAATCCGCCTGATTATTGACGCTAGCTCAGCAAGCGACCGACAAAACACAAAAGCCGTTGGAGCCTGGCGTTGCGGTTTGCCTGGCGCGAACGCCAACGCTGGAGTGATCTAGAAATTTTCTTGCGACAAAACGGTGGACCAGCGGGGTGTGCCGGCCAGTTCGCCGCCTTGCATCCGAGAGCACCAGGCGGCTGTATGAGGGTTGGTGGCGAAAATCGGGTGCCGAGGATTCCATTGTATGTCAGTGACGTTATGCCAAAGGTGTCGCTTCACGGGAAAGCAGTGAATCAGATCGGAAAGGCATTCGCAGCGTCGTCGTCCATTAGCGAGCTGAGCCACCGAGGAGACGAATCGAGACGATTGACGCCGAGGTAGAACTATAAAAACCGAGTTGCACCTGAACCTGAGGTAGAGACGATCAGGTCGTATTCTTTTGCAAGAGGACAGCGATCTTGATCCCGTCCGGGCTGCCGAGGCCGGTGCAAGCGTCCCAGCCTCGCCCCGCTGCGTAGGCCCCATTGTTGCCAGTCGTTATGTCGTTCAAGCTGGAAGGCGCGGCATAGAGCTGCGGGTTAATCAAGCCAACGGGGCTGCCTCTGGTGGAGTTGATGCGCGCAATCAGACCAGCCCACAGCGGAGCCACCGCGCTGGTCCCGCCGATGACGGTGTCCGTCCCATCGATCCGCACGTTGTAGCCCGTCTCCGGGTCCGCGTCGCCGCTGACGTCCGGTATTCCGCGCATCGTCAGCGCTTGGGTGCCACCTGATGTCAGCGTCAGATGCAACCCATTTTGGCACGCGGGCAACGCGAAGAAGCCGCTCACGCCGCCACCGCCGGCACCGCCTTGCTTGCCACCGTTCCAAACAGACTCTTCGATGATGGTAGTCCCCGAAGTCTTGATACTGGTCCCTCCGCAGGCGAGAACGTTCGGACTTGAGGCTGGAAAATCCACGTGGTTGGCCCCATCAGCGACACCATCGCTCGAGCCGTTATCACCCGAGGCCACGCAGACTGTAATTCCCATTACCGCTGCCGCCTGAAACGCCGAGTTCGAACGCGGTCATTGCCTGTTGCGTCCAAGACGATTCCGGCCCGCCCCAACTTATGGAGATGATTGACGGCTTTCTGGCATTGTCGTGGATAGCTGTGGTGACGGCATCAAGGAAGCCGGCATCGGTGTTGGGGGCGAAATAGACGGCAATGTTCGCGCTAGGCGCGATAGCGCCGATCACTTCGATGTCGAGCATTACTTCCCCGTCCGGACCGTTCGGATCTCCGGTCGGGTGGTTCTTGCCATGGTCAACCGAGATCGTGGTAACACTCGGCGCTTTGTTAATCCCCAGCCCTGAGAAGTAGGCGGTCAAATCCGTCGTCCGTTCACCGCCGCCCAGTTCGATGATCGCCACACACTCACCCTGTCCGGTTCCGGTAGGAAAGTGGTACAGCGAAGCTATCTGAAGGGGCGTGTAGGAGGTTGTACCGGTGCCGCTTGTATGCCCGCGAACATTGCCGCCGGATAATCGCCTGCGGAAATGCGGCTTCGCGACCGGCCGATCGTCCAGGCCGAGAACACCTTCGACTATGCCCTGCAGTTCGTCTGGCAATTGGACGGCGCCAACCCGCCCGCGATATGAACCGCCTTCGTACTCGAATCGCTGCAGGTCCACACCGAACGCAGCATTAAACTGCGCAACTGTTCCCGACAGAACAACGGTGCGCCTCCCCGCATGCTCCTGCGCGACCGCAAGCCCGTGGGCCTCCGCAAATTTTGTGACGGCGGAGACGTCTGCAGGTGCGGCACCAAATTGCTGATCGAACTGCTCGCGGCTTAGATAGCCGCCGACGGGTTCTCGTCGCTCAGCAATCTTTTTGACATGCTCCGTCAGCGTGGCGCTATCACCACGGCGCAGCAGGACGCTAACCTCTAACCTCTCTGTTGGATCGGCCTTGCCAACGGCCCTCGCTCCCGGCAATGGAAGGCGCTCGCTACCCTTGAGTGGATGTCGAGTCACTGGAGTTCGAGCCATATCAGGCCTCAAGGGCTGGAAGAGTATAGGTAAGCGCGTCAGCAAGGCTAGAAAATGACCAAGAACGCGGTGATTTAAAAACGGTGCCGCCAGAACTTATGAATTGACCGACGAGTTGGAGCCGATCTGTGTCCGAGCCTGATTTCGTTCGCTTCGTAGACGCTCAAGCCGAGGTCTATAGTCAGGTCATTGACGAACTGTCCGATGGACGTAAGCGGAGCCACTGGATGTGGTTCATCTTTCCACAACTCGCGGGCCTGGGGTCCAGCGCCATGGCACAGCGTTACGCCATTCGCGATCTAGATCAGGCAAGACGTTATCTAGCTGACCCAATTCTTGGGAGCCGCTTGCGTCACGATCTGCGTTTGATGATGCGGTCACAAGGGCAAGTCGGCGTTGGAAATCCTCGGCTCTCCCGATGAGTTAAAGTTACGGTCCTGTCTGACGCTGTTTGGTCAAGCCGCCTCTGATCAGTCCGACCGCGCATTATTCAAAGAGGCTTTGGACCAGTTCTATAATGGCGAACCAGACCAGCGAACTCCGGAACTGCTCGACAACTCAAAACATTTCACCTTGAAGGCGCGACTTGCTTTCGCCGCTGGGGAATGGAGCCCGCGTATTATGGATCCTCGCCACCGCGCAGATGGGGTCAACCGGGAGTATGGCGCACGATATGGCGCGATTAATATGTAAATTTAGGATGCGGAGACGGAGCTGAGAAACCGGCGTAGGTCAAGTAAAGTCCGATAATTAAGGCCGGTAAGTAATAGAGCGAGGAGTGCTCACTGTATCCCATCCGTTCGAGAAGCAGGGCCCAGGTTTCAGGGGTTACCACCAAGAGCGCCAGACCTTTCGCGAAGATCAACCATCCGACCAAGGTGACTATCACCGGTAAGGTGCCGCCGGACCAGACGTTGTGCCCGAGTATGATTGCGAGTCCCGCAGCGAGACTGAAACTCGCATAGACGAGCATGAGAGGGCCGTCGGCAACCGTAGCCATAATCAATGCGTTGCCGCGCACCAGAATGCCGGCTGCGAGCAGGATCGCCGACAAGCCGATGAGCCGCGCGAGGTAAATGGTAAGCGTGGACATAAAAGCCTCCGCCGATTACGCCGTCTGCGACATATGCCGGGATCGCTGCGGGTAGTTGTTGATTTACATCAACGGGCGAAGCGATGGCCGCTGGGGGTCATCTTCGGCCGATTGATGATGTCTGCGCGATGTCCGCTTTCGCTCAGATCGCCGCTGATTTGCTGCGTTACGGGAACTGACGAAACGAGCCAATTCCTACCGCAGGTACCGGCAGCAAACAGCGAGCCTTTTTGCAGTCAGAACACCATGAAGTCGTTCGCACATTGACGATTGCCCGAGCTGTAGCCATGAGCTGCGCAGGGTTGACGACACGGGCGGGACATGGGAGGTCCGCCTCGTGAACTCGTTGCCGGGCAGTTCCCTCGATTTGCGCGATCGCCAGCTCAGCGAGGTCGACTCGCCGGCGGCATGGCGGCGGCTTGGATTTGTGGTCGCGGTCGGCACCATCGGCAGCGTTGGCATGTGGTTGATACCGGTTGCTCTGCCGTTCGTTCAGGCTGATTTCGGCATCGCCCGCGCCGACGCCTCCTTGCCCTATACGCTTGCAATGACGGGCTTCGCCTTCGGCGGTGTCGCAATGGGACGGCTGTGCGACCGCTTCGGCCTCATGGTCGCGCTCATGTTGGGCACACTGGCGCTCGGCATCGGCTATGGCGGTGCCGCGCTGGTGCCGAGTCCGCTCACGTTCGCGCTGATGCACTTGGTCGTCGGCGTCGGCGCCTCGGCGAGCTTCGGGCCGCTGATGGCCGATATGTCCCAATGGTTCGTGCGCCGTCGCGGGATCGCGGTCGGGATCGCGGCCTCCGGCAACTATATCGGCGGTGCGCTGTGGCCGCCGGTGTTGCAGCATGCGATCGCGAGCGACGGCTGGCGGCACACCTATCTCGCCGTCGGGGTGTTCTGCGTACTGGCGACGCTGCCGTTCATCTTTGCGCTGAAGCGACGCGCACCGGCGCATCCGATCGTATGGATCTCAGAAGCGGCTCGTACCGGCCCCGTGCGCGATCTCGGCATTTCGCCCAACGCGCTGATGGTCCTGCTCTGCGTTGCGGGTCTCGCCTGCTGCGTAGCGATGGCGATGCCGCAGGTCCACATCGTCGCCTATTGTGGGGACCTCGGTTACGGGCCGGCGCGCGGCGCCGAGATGCTTTCGGCGATGCTCGGCTTCGGCATCGTGAGCCGTATAGGCTCGGGTCTGATCGCGGATCGGCTCGGAGCGGCGGCGACGTTGCTGATCGGTTCGGTGCTGCAGGGAATCGCGCTGTTCCTCTATCTCCTATTCGACGGTCTTGTGTCGCTGTACATCATCTCCGCACTGTTCGGGCTGTTCCAAGGCGGCATCGTGCCGATGTATGCGATCATCGTGCGACAGTATTTCTCGCCGAAAGAAGTGGGCATCCGCATCGGCATCGTGCTGATGGCCACGTTATTCGGTATGGCTCTGGGCGGTTGGATGTCGGGCGTCATCTTCGACCACACCGGTTCCTACCGGGCAGCGTTCCTCAACGGTCTGATCTGGAACGTGGTCAACGCGGCGATCGTGCTCTGGCTGACGATGGGGCCTACCCGCAAATTGGCCGATGCGTAAGCGATCGTTACTGCAGCGGCTTGTAGTCATCCTTCAGCTTGTTCGCGGGCTGCACCAGGGACTACTCTGGGGTCCTTGCGGGTCGGCCTTGCGGAACTCGGCGAACTCCGCGAGCGACTACTTTCCGCGCGAAGAAAACACCACCGACTCGCAACGACCGAGCATGTGATCGCTGCCTCAACTGCGATCGGGGACCGTTGATGCAACCAACGCGATGGGTCAAACTGCGACATCGCGCGATGTCGGCTCGACTTCCGCTTATCCCCCAATTTCCGACATATCGCTGCGTCGCGCTAAGTGACGTGACGGGCCGATGCTGTCGAAAAAGGCGCTGTTTTCTCGGAATAACCCGTTGCCCGATTTGATGAGGCGCGAGACCTGCCGCCTACTAGGTTGCGAGCTGTAAACCTTCACTTACGCAAGCGCTGCCGATTGAAGCATGTTAGGAGGCTTGAGGGCTCGCAGCGCCAGCGTTTTGAGGTTCTGCACAATGGCGGCGAGATGGAATTCGTCGCGCGCGCCGGATAGACCTCGAAGTCGCATGCGTTCGAATCCATGGTGGATTTTAAGGTGAGCAAAACGCATCTCGACGCGCTTTCGCTCATCGCGTGACTTTAGGAAGTGCTTTGTCCCCATAAGACGACGTGCCACATCGCGAGCGTCTTCTTGCAGATCGCGGGGAACATGCCGCGCCGGCGTCTTGGGACAACACTTCATCTTAAGCGAACAAACATCACAATCGAATTTCGAGGCGCGATAGCGTAGCAAGGTGCCATCGTACACAGTCCCGGTGGTATGCATCACTTTGTTGTTCGGGCAGATGTAGACGCCGCGCCGTCTGTCCCACCGGAAATCACTGCGGGAGAAGGTGCCGTCATCGCGCTCGCTTGCGTCGCGCACCGGGATATGGGGCGCGATTCCGCAGCCAACCAGCCAACCGAGGAAACGGCCTGTCCCATAAGCCGTATCGGCGGCGAGCCGTTTCGGCTTCAAGTGAAAGCGCTGCTCAGTTCGAGCGAGCATCGCTTTTGTGGACTCTACCTCATCGTAGGTCCGTGCCGGCGTCGGCTCGACATCGACGATGACCGCGTTCTCAAGATCGATGAGGTAATTGAGGCCGTATCCAAACTGCACCCGCTTGTTGGCCTTGGCGGTCCACGCCGAGCAGGGATCGCTTGGCGAGATCACCTTCGGTGGCTTGCGGTCAGGGTTGGGCTGCACGTCAGCTTCGAGCCTTGCAAGATATTCCTTCACCGCACGCGTCTGGCGCTCGGGCTCGGCCCAATTAATCTCGTCAGGCGCCTGGCCATGATAACGGCTAGCGTTGGCTTCCATCACGCTGGCATCGACGGCAAAGCCCTCGCCCCCGACCAGTCCGGCCGTCATGCAGGCTGCAACGACGCGTTCGAAGATGTGGCGCAAGACATCGCTATCGCGAAACCGGTGAAGCCGGTTCTCCGAGAAGGTCGAATGGTGCGGAACCGTGTCATCGAGGTCGAGCCGGCAGAACCAGCGATATGCCAGATGCAACTCGACTTCCTGCGTCAGCCGCCGCTCGGAGCGAAGACCAAAGCAGTAGCCAATAATCAACATCCGGATCAGCAGCTCGGGATCAATCGATGGCCGGCCGATCTCACTGTAGGAAGGCCTCAGTCGCCCGTGGATATCCGCAAGGGCAGTCGTGACAAAACCATCGATACGTCTGAGCAGGTGATCCTTCGGCACCCGATCGTCGAGCCGGAACTGATAGAACAGGCTTGCTTGATTGCCCCACCGCCGACCCATCATCGCAGCCTCCAAGGCTCAGATCATGAATCACCGGAATCACTGTTCGCCAAAGTTCTCAAGCCTTTTTCGACAGCATCGGCCAGAAAGAGACTCCCGCACCGCAGCAAAAGAACGCTATTTGAGCGCCGCAATCCCTCCCGACTGCCGCTCGGTGGCTTAGGATCAGGCGGCTTTGGTAACGGCGTTTTCACGCTTCCTGCGCCATTCGCTTCCAACTAGCACTAAGCTAATTCCACCCATCTCCAAGATCCAATTCCATCGAAAGCCCAGGATGCTTTCGCCGAGGAAACGATCAATGTGATGAAAAGATGCTGCGCGCATCAGCACAAATCCGAGAACGAACGTCGTACCGATAAGAGCGAGCCAAGTGGGGGCGGGAGCGTTACGCACGCAAATCAGCAACACGAGCGCAGCAACAACACAGATAATCGCGACGAGAACGATAAAGGCAAGCTGTACGACCTGACGTTGATTGTACCACCCCTCTGAATGAGCGAGCATGCGACCAACTTCCGTCAGCGCGGTTTGAAGATCCAATTGCTTGTTAATGCCAAGGGCCAAGAATAACGCCGATATGGCTCGCCATGCGCGTTGCTCTTGCGCTACTCCACACCCACCATCGTAAGCTTGTAAGCTGTTTTCCAACAGCTAATTATGGCAAGAAGATACAAGATCACCGTTATCCAACCGCCAATGGTCGGATCTCCGATGCCTGGGGACCAGTTGAAATTCGCCACTCTAATTCCCTTTTTTCATCCGCAGGCTATCAGCACATGCGGCACTGCATAGGACCTACCGGCAGCACTCAGTTAAGCTACTGGTCTCTGATGTAGGAGTGCTGCGATGGACACTCCACGCCTGAGATGGGTCAACAGCATTGCTTCCGCGATGCCTCCAGCGTCGCTTCCGCGATGTCCGCGTCACGTCCGATTTACAACCCCAAACAGCAGACGTTCGTTAGGTAGCTCGGGACCGGTAGCGGTGGACCAGCTCAGATATGCAGTCCGCAACATCCAAGTGAGACGCTGACGGTGTCTCAACAATAATTTAAATCGAATTCCCCTGTGGTCGATGTATGTTATTAGGTCTGGGTGGAAGGTGAACGATCATGCACAAATCAGCCTTGATGAGCGTGATTTTGATTGCAGCGATCCTTTCATCCTCATCAATTTCGCTAAACTGGGCGGTTGCGCAGAACGTCGAAACTGTGAGCGTTCGCCCTGATGAACCATTCCACACTAGAACAGCTGATACGGCTATCGGCCACCTTGCGCAAAAGTGGCGGCCAGTTGAGAGCGCTATCCGTGATGAGTTGAACACTGTAGCCACTTGTTCTGCGGCGACGGATAAATGCTCTTCTGACGGGGCCATAAAATTTCGCAACATTATGAGTGAAGCATCAGGGTACGAAGGCCGCGCCAGGCTTACCCACATAAACCGCGCTGTGAATGTTGCTGTCAAATACACACGTGACACCGAGAAGCACGGTATTCCCGATCACTGGGCAACACCTTTCGATACTCTTGAGTCAGGCAAAGGCGATTGTGAAGACTACGCGATCACGAAATTTGCGCTGCTACGCGCAATGAATTGGCCGGCAAAGGATTTGCGTATCGTACTCGTCTACATCAATCGTAAGCGGGAGTATCATGCTGTAGAAGCGACCCGGCTCGGGCATGACTGGCTCATCCTCGACAATGCGCACTCGGTGATAGTACCGGACAGGAAGTTGCCGAACTATCATCCACTTTTTGTTATCGATGAATCAGCCGTCCGCATGTTATATCGCCCAGCAGACGCGGACCAATCTAAAATAAACAACTGGAACAAAATGGAATGACGCGAAGCCGTCACGCCGCAGGTCGACCCGGCCCCATAGAGATGCCCCTTTGCAGATCCAATAATGGGATGCTACGCGCCAACGATTGAAGCCGGCTGGCGACATCACCTTTTTGCGACGCGACCAATGCTCGTCCGGCAAGTCCCATTAGGGTCAGCTGCGACCGATTGACGACATCTGCGCGATGTTGTTTGCGCCCCCGACTTCGGACGTATTGCTGTCTCGACGACGTCTCCGGCGAATACGGGATGCGCAACGCTACTACCTCACTTAGCGACAATTGGCGGCTTGTCCGTCGACACGGCTCATTCAGGCCACGCTGCGCGCGTGCGTCAATTCATCAACTCGCCTGATGTGGGCGACGGCGGTCTCCGCTCCACCGGTTTTGGTCAGGAGATCGAGCGAAGTGTCGTCGTCGCCGACGGGGGTAAGCGCCTGGTCCATGTAGCGATGGCGGTTAGGGTCTCGCGCCACGCTGATTGCTGACGTAGCGAGTTTCAACAGCGCGACGAGGATGGTGACAGTCTTGCGCACCGTGTCCCATCCAAAGCGCGGCCAGAAGATCAAGGCGGGCTCTGCCGGCAGGCCCGGCCGTCGCTCTGAAGGATGCCGCAATCGCAAAACGCCGCTCTGGATCGGGTGAAGACCTTCGAGCCCGACGGTCAATGAGAAATTCAGCAGCAGCTTGACCATACTGGCCATCGGGCCTCCGGTCGCAGCGGTCCGCCGCAGAAGCGTCCGCATGTGCTCCTTCGAATAATAGAGGCCCCAAGCCTCCTTGTAGATTGCTGTCCACTCCTCACGGGTCATGTTCGGATGGTCGGTACAGACGCTCTCAAGGTCGTATTTGTTGAGATCGGGATCCATGTCGACCCCTTTGCGCCAAAGTATTTGATGGTCCTCCGAACCCGGTAACGGCGTCAGGCAAAAGAACTCGATGATATCAAGCGGCAGTTCGCGTTGGATGATTTCGATGTCTCGACGGATCGAGGCGGGAGTGTCGGTGGAAAACCCTAAAATATAACCTGCAAGCGTGAAAATTCCTTGCGCTTTCCACGCCAATAGCATCTTGCGGTATTCCGTGATTTTGTTCTGGCGCTTCTTGGCGGTGGCGAGATTGTCCGGATTGATATTTTCAAGTCCAATGAAAACGCGCGTGACGCCGGCGCGCTTCGATTTCTCGATGAAATTTGGCAGCTTGTGACACAGAGTATCGACCTGGATCATTAGGCGAGTGGGCACGGGGACGACGTAGTGCTCTCCCCGTCCGCCCTGCCCGGGGCACCCGTCCCGCTCACCGGAGCAACCGTTACAGTTTGCGTCTTTTCATGCCGAAGACACCCCATGAAGGACGAATTCCATAGCGCAGTAATCCATGCAGTTATCATTGCAGTGATCCCGATGACGAAGGGGTAAGGGCGACATGGTTGACAGGCGACCGGTAGAGGACGGGTCTTTCTTGGCTGACGGGCTGGCGGGGAGCACTCCCCCCGAGGTGTACGAAGCCGGTCGCATCTGCATCGAGCCCGACTGCCGGGTCCGGCTCTCGAGATACAACAGCACCGACTGGTGCGCGCTCCACGAGAGCCCGGCGTCGAGCAGAGGCCCTACGACACGTCGACCAGGCAGCGGGGCCGGCGCCGCAACAGGTCGACGAAGCGCAAGGTGACGGCGAAGTCGTCGAGGCAGACCGCCGCCTGGCCCCCGTGCGCCTTGACACCCGCGGTCCCGACCCCGGGTCCTGACACCTCGAGTGCCGGTGCCACGCCGCGACGCCACTCGGCCGTGGACGACGCCAGGCGCCGGGCCACCGCGCCGCCCTCCCGCGGGCCCCTCCACCGCCCGCCGCCTCCACCCGGCCCGCCGGCCGTGGCCGAGGCCCGATCGAACTCGGGTCCGGTGATGACGTCTACGGTGACCCGGTCGGCGTCGTCCGCGCCAACCGATCATCGGAGGTAGGACATGACGAGTCGCCTGCAGGGAACGGTGGCCCTGGTCACCGGGGCATCGAGCGGGATCGGTGAGGCCACCGCGGTGGCCCTGGCCGCCGAGGGCGCCACGGTGGCCATCGCCGCCCGCCGCCGTGACCGGCTGGAGGCGCTGGCCGAGCGGATCGGCCCCACGCCGACGTGCTGGTCGCTCGAGACCGACGTCACCGACGAGGCCCGGCCCGGGCCATGGTGGAGCGCACGGTGGAGCGAGTTCGGCCGCCTGGACACCCTGGTCAACAACGCCGGCGTGATGCTGCTCGGCCCGATCCTCGACGCGCCGGTCGAGGAGTGGCGGCGGATGGTCGAGCTCAACCTGCTCGGGCCTGCTGTACTGCACCCACGCCGCCCTGCCCCACCTGCTCCGCGGCGGCCGAGCGCGAGCCGCGCCGGGTGGCCGACGTGGTCAACGTGAGCTCGGTGGCCGGCCGGGTGGCCCGGTCAGGGGAGCGGCGTCTACAACGCCACCAAGTTCGGGGTGGCGGCGTTCTCCGAGTCGCTGCGCCAGGAGGTGACCCGCCGCCACGTCCGGGTGTCGGTCGTCGAGCCGGGAGCCGGTGGCGACCGAGCTGGCCTCCCACAACCGCCCCGAGGTCCTCGAGGGCATGCTGGCCACCTTCGGCGCCGGTGGAGCTGCATGCGCGCCGAGGACATCGCCGAGTCGATCGTCTTCACCGTCACCCGGCCCCGGCACGTGGCCGTCAACGAGGTGCTGATCCGCCCGACCGAACAGGAACGCTGAGTGGCCTTCGGCGGCTACCCGCCCGTCCGCCACTTCCTCAGCGACCTGGGCATGGAGGCCGAGGTCACCACCGAGTCCACCGCCCGGGTGCGCATCCCGGTGACCCCGTACGTCACCGGGGCCGACGGCGGGGTCCGGGCCGGGGTGCTGGCCACCCTGGTGGACGTCGTGGGTGGCTCCGCCGCCGCTCCGGTCGCTCGCATCCCGACTGGATGGCCACCGCCGATCTGACCCTGCAGGTGGTGCGGCCGGTCGTCGGGCCCGTGCGTCGAGGCCACGGGCCACGGTGCTGCGGCGGGGCCGGACCACCCTGGTCGTCGAGGCCCTGGTCTTCGACGTCGACGACGACGGCTCCGATCGTGGCCGCGTCGACGGCCGCGCCGCCGCTCCGGTGGCGTGGGCCTCCATGACCTTCGCCGTCCTCCCGGGCAGGGACGCCAACCCGATCGCGCGACGTGCAGTCCGGGAGCTGCCCGTGCGGTGGGCCTTCACCGGTGCCGGACTGGACGGGCCGGTCACCGACGTCCTGTGCCGTCTCGGTCGACGACGCCGCCGTCGGGTCTGGTTGTCGATGCCCGTGCGCGCCGTACCTGCGCAACTCGTTCGGCGCCGTGCAGGGCGGAGTCATGGCCCTGCTCGGCGAGGTGGCCGCCGCCGAGGCGCTGGGCGCGGCACCGGGCTCGGGGGGCCGGCGGTGGTGACCGACCTCCAGGTGGCCTACCTGGCCCTCGGGCGGGTCGGGCCCATCGGTGTCCCGGCCCGGGATGCTCGATGCCGGGCGCCGGACGGCCGGACCGGAGCGCGGTGGTCGAGCTGCTCGACGCAGGGCGCCGACGGACGGCTGACCACGGTGGTCAACGTGCGTGCGGCGACCGGTCGCGTCGCCGACCGCGGGCACCGCGTGACGGCGACGATGAGCGGTGGCCGACGGAGGGACAGGGCAGGTCGACCGACCGCCACGCGCGTCAGCGAGTACTTCCGGCTCGAGCGCTGGGAGATCCCGCCCCCGTCCGGCGGCGAACGGCTCCTCGAGATCGGCGGGCGTGCCCCGATGGACGCCCACCAGCGGGGGCCGGCGGGGGGCTTCGCACCGGCGGCCTGCTGACCAGCGTCGATTCGTCGGGCGGCTTCCTGTGCGGCCTGGCGGTCCTGCCCGAGTGGATCGTGACCACGTCGCATGATGGCCACGGTCGTCCGAGCTCGCCCATCGGGGCCCGCTCCGGCTGCACGGCCGGATCCTGCGCCGCGGGGGCGCAACGCGGTGGTGACCGCGCTGGACGTGGTCGACGAGGGCGCCGGGGACCGGCACGTGGCCGCGGCCACCATGACCTGCGCGGTGCTCGACCCGCGGCGGCATGGACCTCCCCTTCGACCGCCCGTTCGTCGTGCCCGATGCCGGTCCGCCGGATCCCGATCCCGTGCCGCCCGAGGAGTTCTTCTGCATCGAGCCCGGCGACGGGGCCGGTGACCCGGCTGGAGCTGGCCGACCGGCTGCGCAACCCGTGGGGCATCCTCCACGGGGGAGCGGTGGCCATGCTGGCCGACGTGGCCGCCTGCCGGGCCGTCGCCCACGCGCCGCGGTGCGGTCGGCCCGGCCGGCGGTGGCGGCCGCCGACACCGTGCTCCACTACCTGCGCCCGGTCGAAGGTGGGACCGGTGGAGGCCCGGTGCCAGGTGCTTGGGCGCCGGGCCGGGTCGGACCGCGGTGCGGGTGGCCGTCCACGACGTCGGGGCCGACGACCGGCTGGCCACGGTGGGCACGGTCGCCGTCCTCGCCGTCTGAGCCGCAGGGGAAGCGGAGCCGGGTCGAGGCCATGGAGTCCGCGGATCACCGGGGCTCCGGTCCTAAGGTGTGGCCCGAACGGCGGCTGCCTATCGGGAGCGCCGCAGCGACACGGAGGTTGCCATGGCCGGGCCAGGGGGAGCGGATGTCACGCCGGAGGAGCGGGACATCCTCCGCATCATCGGCAAGTCGTGGGGGTGGGTGCTGTTCTTCGGCATCGTGACCCTGATCCTCGGGGTCCTGGTCACCATCAAGCCCAGGGACACCGTCTACGCCTTCGCCATCCTGCTCGGGATCTGGCTCTTCGTGGCCGGCCTCTTCCGGATCGTGATGGCCATCGCCGACCACGAGGACTCCGGCGGGACGCGGTGGTTGATGGCCTTCCTGGGGCTGCTGTCGGTGATCGTCGGGATCCTGTTCCTGCGCCACACCGATGAGACCGTGACCACACTGGCCTTTCTCATCGGCCTGTTCTGGGTGATCGGCGGCATCATCGAGTTCTTCACCGCCTACAGCGACCACGGGTCCGAGGCCCGGGGTTGGAGGATCGCGATGGGCGTGCTGGCCTTCGCCGCCGGCATCGTGACCCTGGTCTGGCCCCATCTCACCCTGGCCGCGCTGGCGGTGATCATGGGGATCTGGTTGATCATCTACGGCGTGCTGGAGATCGCGCTCTCGCTGCAGCTCCGCCACCTGGCTGAGATCCCGGCCTGATCCCGTCTGCCGGAGCCGCCCGGTTCCGGCGCCGTCGGCGAACCCGTCCGCCGGCGATTCGTTGGCCAGCGCGTCCTGCCCCGCGGTCAGCACACCCCGGAGCACCTCGTCGATCACCGCCTCGATGAGCAGCTCCTTGGTCGGGAACCGCCGGTAGAGGGTCCCACGCCGACGCCCGCCCGGTGGGCGATCGTCTCCACGCAGACGTCAACCCCTTCCTCGTCGAAGACGGCCCGGGCCGCGGCCAGGATCTTGACCCGGTTGCGGGCGGCATCCCGGCGGAGCACCGGCATCCGGTGCTGTCGCTGCTCATTCTTCGGCGATCGTCCCGCCCGGGACCACGGCCAGTTCGGCGTTCTTGAGATGGTGCTCGTGGTCGGCGTCGGCCGCCGCCGCCGTGGCCGTCGGGATGAACACGGCGGCGACGATGGCCACCACGGTCATGACGGCCAGGAAGGCGAAGCCCCTGGTGTAGCCCGACTCCGCCGGGTAGCCGTCGCTCAGGAGCTCGGAGGTCACGATGCTCGACATCACCGCGGCCCCGATGGCGCCGCCGATGGTGCGGATGTTGGCGTTCATCCCGCTGGCCACGCCGGTCTGGGCCGGCGGCACGGCCTGGACGATGAGGTTGGACATGGCCGAGAAGGCGAGGCCCAGCCCGACGCCGAGCAGGGTGCTGGCCAGGTAGATCTCCCAGGCCTGGCTGTGGGCGAAGGCCAGGATCAGGTAGGCGACGGCACGAGAAGACCGATCCGATGATCACCGCCGACCTTGGAGCCGATGGCGGCGGCGATCCGGCCGCGAGGAGCATGCCGAAGATGAACATGGTCACCGTGAGCGGCAGCAGGAACAGGCCCGACTGGATGATGCTGGCCCCGAACCCGTAGCCGGTCGACTTCGGCGTCTGCAGGAACTCGGGGCAGGAAGGCGATGACCGAGTACATGCCGATGCCGAAGAGGAAGGCCACCAGGTTGTTGGTCCACACCGCCGGGACGCCGCATCATGTGCATGTCGATGAGCGGCTCGCGTGGACCGGAGCTCGACGACGATCCAGGCCGCGACGAGGACCACGGCCAGCAGCGATCAGCCCGAGGACCCTGGGCGAGCCCCATCCCCAGGACGGGGCCTCGCTGACCCCGAGCGAGGAGGGCCACCAGCCAACCCGACAGGAGCACGGCGGCCAGCCAGCTGATCCGGCCCGGGGTCCGGACCGGCGACTCGGGGACGAACAGGTGCGCGCAGACCGCGGCGATCAGCGGTGATGACCAGCGGGATCCAGAACAGCCAGTGGTAGTCGAGGTGGCTGACGATCGGTCCGGCCAGGACGATCCCGGCCCCGCCGCCGACGGCGGCCATGGCCGCGATGACGCCCACGCCCGGTGGCCACCTTGGTCCCGGGGAACTCGTCCCGGATGATGCCGAAGGCGAGGGGGAGGACGGCGCCGCCGATGCCCTGGATGGCCCGGGCGACGATGAGCACGGCGATCGAGTGGGCCAGCCCGGCGAGCACCGACCCGACGGCCAGGGCGGCGAGGGTGACCACCAGCATCCGCTCCTTGCCCACCATGTCGCCGACCCGGCCCGAGGATGGGCGTGAAGATCGAGGCCGACAGCAGGAAGGCGGTCAGGACCCAGGTCACCGTGTTCTGGGTGGTGTGCAGGTCGTGCTGGATGGTCGGGCAGCACCGGGGTCACCAGCGACTGGAGCAGCGCGTACGACGACACGCCGAGCAGCAGGACGGCGAACGTGACCTTGTAGTTGGCTCGTTCGATCGTTCTGGTCATGGGGAAGGGGGGCGAGAACCGGAATCGGCGCTCTGCCTCACGGTACCCCAAGCGGAATGATCATTCCACTTCGGATGCGAGTGCCGGCGACGGCTCCTAGAGCGGCTCGCCCTCGCCGAGCTCGGTGGTGACCTCGCCGATGGCCCTGGTCTCCGACTCCGGCGACAGCGGCTGGCCGCCGCCCCGGTCGCGCCAGAGCTCGGGCACCCGCCACAGCAGGACCGCCGACGCCGACCACGCAGGCCAGCCCGCCCGACCACACGGCGAACTGCGGACCGCCGATGGCGGCGGCCACGCCGGTCTCGGCATCGCCGAGGCGCGGGCCCCCGGCCACCACGGCGAAGAACGTCCCCGACAGCCGGCCCTGGAGATGGTCGGGCACGGTGCGCTGCTGCACGGCCTGGCGGAACACGGCCGAGACCACGTCGGCGGCGCCGGCCAGGGCCAGCAGCGACAGCCCGATCCACAGCACGGGGATGACGCCGAACAGGGCGATGGTCGCCCCCCAGACCACCACGCAGGCGGCGATGGCCCGGCCCTGGTGGCGGACCCGGCCGCACCATCCGGTGAACAGCGACCCGACGAGGGCCCCGGCTCCGGGCGCGGCGTAGAGCAGCCCGACCACCCCCGCACCGCCGCCGAACAGGCCGACCCCGAGGGCGGGGAAGACGGCCCGGGGCATGCCGAAGATCATGGCGTTGAGGTCGATCCAGTAGGTGGCCGACAGCAGCTTCTCGCGCGCTGAGGTGGCGGAACCCCTCGGCCATCGACCGCAGTCCCATCGGCGTGCCGCCGCCGCTCGGGCACCAGGGCCGGAAGGAGCAGCGCGGCCACCAGGGCCACCGCGAAGGTGGCCACGTCGATGCCGTAGACCGCGCTCAACCCGATGGTGGCGATCAGCACGCCGGCCAGGGCCGGTCCGGCCACCAGGGCCAGCTGCTGGATCGTGGTCTGCAGGGCGATGGCCGCGGTCACGTCCTGCTCGTCGACCAGCATGGGCAGGGCCGCCCGGCGCGCCGGCCAGTCGACCCCCTGGAACCCGGCGCTGGCCGCGGTGCAGACGAACAGCGGCCACACCGCGGGATGGGCGAGCGAGGCGTTGACCACCAGGCCGCCGACGGCGGTGGCCATGGCCACCTGGGTGAGGATCAGGACCTTCCTCCGGTCCATGGCGTCGGCCAGCGTGCCGCCCCACAGGGCGCCGGCCAGCAGCGGCACCAGCTGGGCGAGGCCGATCAGGCCGACGACCAGCGTCGAGTGGGTCAGCCCGTAGGCCTGGAAGGAGACGGCCACCAGGGTGAGCTGCGATCCCATTCCCGAGACCACCTGGCCCGGCCCACAGCCGCCGGAAGTGCCGGTGCTTCCGCAGCGGGGTGATGTCGACGACGAAGCGGGCCACCCGCCAACGGTAGTGGTGGCCGTGCCCGGGTCCCGGGCCGCTCCGGATCGCACCCGGGCGCGGGCCTTGCTGCGCTCAAGTCGGGCCCGGCCCGGTGCTCGATATGCAGGTGAACGACGATTTCCGGTGTGCGTATTGGCTGGAAATCGAATGACGCCCGATCGGCTACTTGGTCCGCTATACTCGTCGACGTGGAGGCCATGCAGCCTTCGTCGGATCGAGAGATCCAGGAAGACGAGAAGCAGGAAGCCGTCGACCCGGCCGCGCCGTCCATGGCGGTGTCCATTGCCGGCATCTCCACGGCGTGCAGCAAGGATGCGCTCGTATCCAGTGCCAAGGCAGTTCGGGAGGCACTCTCGACGGATTGAACAGACACCAACAGGTCTGGATTCGTCGAGGAGTCGCTTCTTAGGAAGCGGCTCCTTTTTGTTTTCCACGCCGAGTTCCTGACCAAGCACCGCCGGGCTCGCCTCCCGATCGCCGGCAGCTCGGCACCGGCCGCCATCGACGGACACGCCTGGGCACCGACCCTGCCGGCACGGTGCCACTCCCGGGTCCCGGTTGGCGCCGAGTCCACGGAGCACCTCGCTCGGACGAGCCACCGCGCACCGACGCGTCCGTCGGCAATCGCGACCATTCGACCTTCGATTTCCACCCGGACCACAGACTTCGCCTGATTCATCGAAATGACTCGGGCCACACCTACGAAATACGCAGAAAGGAGCACACCATGAGTGATCACCAACTGACGACGCAACCCGACCACCGTGATGGGCTCGACGACCGGGCCGGGCCCGACTGGGCGCGTCAGGCGGCCAGCGAACGGGCGGCCGAGTGGTCGTCCGATCGGGTCCTCGACCCGGGCGACACCCACGACAAGGGCGAGCGTTCGCTGTGTGTCGGCGAGGCCGCCTGATCCCGGCCCGCCTCGGCCCCGGTCAGCCGAGGCTCGCCGAGCTCGGGCGGCTCCTGGCGCTTGAACTGGATGCGGTAGAGCTCGGCGTACAGGCCTCCGGCGCCGATCAGCTCGTCGTGGCGGCCGCGCTGCACGATCCGTCCGTGGTCGAGGACCAGGATCATGTCCGCCTCCCGCACCGTCGACAGCCGGTGGGCGATGACCAACGAGGTGCGGCCCAGGAGGGCGGTGGCCAGGGCCTTCTGCACGGCGGCCTCGGACTCGGAGTCGAGGTGGGCGGTGGCCTCGTCGAGCACCACCACCTCGGGTGCCTTCAACAGGATCCGGGCGATGGCCAGGCGCTGCTTCTCGCCGCCGGACAGCCGGTAGCCGCGGTCGCCGACCACGGTGTCGATGCCGTCGGGCAGGGACGCGACCATGGTGGCGATCTGGGCGCCGGCCAGGGCGGCATCCAGCTCGCCGTCGGTGGCATCGGGCTTGGCGAAGAGCAGGTTCTCGCGGATCGTCTCGTGGAACAGGTGGGCGTCCTGGGTGACCACCCCGATGGTGTCGGTCAACGACGAGAAGGTGGCGTCCCTCACGTCCAGCCCGTTGATGGAGATGGTCCCCGACGTGGCGTCGTAGAGGCGGGGGAGGAGCTGGCTGATGGTGGTCTTGCCGGCGCCCGACGGGCCGACCAGCGCCACCAGCTGCCCGGGCTCGGCGGTGAAGCTGACGTCGAAGAGCACCTGGGAGGAGACGGCCGGGTCGAGGACGGCCACCGACTCGAGCGAGGCCAGGGACACCTCCTCGGCGGTGGGGTAGCGGAAGTCGACGTGGTCGAACTCGATGCGGGCGGGACCCGGCGGGATCGGCCGGGCGTCGGGCTTCTCGGCGATCATCGGGGGCAGGTCGAGGACCTCGAAGACCCGGTCGAAGGAGACCAGCGCGGTCATCACGTCGATCTGCACGTTGGACAGCGCGGTGAGGGGGCCGTAGAGGCGGGTCAGGTACGAGGCCAGGGCGACCACCGTGCCCACCGAGAGCGCGCCGTCGACGGCCTGCACGCCGCCCCAGCCGTAGACCAGCGCGGTGGCCAGGGCCGCGGTCAGCGACAGGGAGGCGATGAAGAAGCGGGCGTACATGGCCTGGGTGACCCCGATGTCGCGGACCCGGCCGGCCTTCTTCTCGAAGGCTGTCCCGCTCCTCCTTGGGCCGGCCGAACAGCTTGACCAGCAGGGCGCCGGAGACGTTGAACCGCTCGTTCATGGTGTTGTTCATCTGGGCGTTGAGGGCGTAGGACTCGCGGGTGATGACCGACAGTCGCCGTCCGACCCGCTTGGCCGGCAGGACGAAGATCGGAAGGATGATCAGGCTGGCCACGGTGATCTGCCACGACAGGAAGAACATGACGATCAGCACCAGGGTCACGCTGATCAGGTTCGACACCACCGACGAGAGGGTGTCGGAGAAGGCCTGCTGGGCGCCGATCACGTCGTTGTTGAGCCGGCTGATCAGCGCGCCGGTCTGGGTGCGGGTGAAGAAGGCGAGCGGCATCCGCTGGATGTGCTCGAACACCTGGGAGCGCATGTCGAAGATGAGCCCCTCGCCGACCTTGGCCGACACCCAGCGGATGCCGATGGTCAGCCCGGTGTCGACGATGGCCACCACGCGCCGCCAGTGAGCGACAAGCCGATGATCAGCTGCTTGTCGTGCTGCTCGATGCCGTTGTTGATGATCGACCGGAAGAGCAGCGGATTGATGATCCCGACGACTGCGTCGATGATCACCAGCACCAGGAACCAGGCCAGGATCTTGCGGTAGGGCCGGGCGAACTGGAACATCCGCCTGGCGGTGCCCTTGGTCACGTGCTGCTGGGTGACCGAGTCGTCGCGGCGCATCGACCGCATCACTCCGCCGAATTGGCCACCGCCGCCCATCCCGTGGCCACCCATGCCCATGCTCATGGGCGTGCTCAGTCGGTGGGCTTCATGCCTCGGACCCTACTGTTCCGGTGCGGCCTGTCCATCCGTGGCCCACCGTCTCGCGGACGACCGGTCAGCGCACCAGGCCCCGGCCGTAGACCGGGGGGAGGTCGAGGGCGGTGAGCAGCCCGGGGGCCCCTTCGACCACGGCGGGGATGGCGTTCACCAGCCGCATGGCCGTGGCCTTGAGCCCGGCGGTGTTGTGGTCGCCGTCGCTGCCCAGCAGCTGCAGGTCGAGGGTGTAGTTCGGCTCGCCGCGTGATCGTCACCCGGTAGCAGCCCTGGCCGGCCGGCTGGGGCCAGTCCGGGGCCAGGTCGTCGCGGAGCCGGGTCACGTGCTCGAGGACGATGACCGCCCTGCCCGCCCGCATGCCGCGCACCTCGAAGTGCAGGGCGGCCGCGGTGCCCTTCTCGATGGTCCCGGAGTCGACCTCGAAGGTCTCGGGGGCCGGCACCCGCTCGTACCACTCCTCGACGGCGTCGAGCTCGACCTCGAGGCCGGCGGCCAGCTGGCGCACCACGCTGCCCCAGGCCATGGTCAGCACGCCGGGCTGCAGGATCATGGGGACGTCGTCGATGGGCCGGCCGAATCCCATGATGTCGAAGATGACCATGGGCTGGTCGTAGGTGGCGTAGTTGAGGATCT
Organism: uncultured Alphaproteobacteria bacterium; assembly: GCA_963826945.1. Lineage (GTDB taxonomy): Bacteria > Pseudomonadota > Alphaproteobacteria > Rhizobiales > Xanthobacteraceae > BOG-931. The sequence goes on from CAWGYY010000012.1 coordinate 233,667, forward strand.
CGGCGCACCGGACCTCGTCGATCCGCTCGCTGACCCCGGTCAGCACCAGGGGCAGCGCGTCGTTGGCGAACCCGGGGTCGACGCCGTTGACGAACAGGGAGACCCCGCCTTCCAGCGGCGGCGTCGCGCACCGGGTCGATCATCGCGTCGTGCGACGACGCCGTAGGGGTACTGGAGGAAGACGGGCCCGCTCGACACCACGTTGACCCCGGCCCGCAGGATCCGCTCCAGGTCGCCGAGCGCCTCCATCAGCCGGTGGTCGGCCATGGCGGTGTGGACGACCACGTCGGGCTCGAGGGCGAGCAGGGCGTCGACGTCGTTGGTGGCGGCCACCCCGAGCGTGCGGCCGAGGCCGGCCAGGGTGCCGGCGTCCTTGCCCACCTTGTCGGGGTTGGACACCCACACCCCGACCAGCTCGAGGTCGGGTCGGGCGTCGATGCCGGCGATGGCGTGGCCGCCGACGTTGCCGGTGCTCCAGGCGACGACTCGATACGTCTTGGTCATGAGCTGCTCCTCGCTCGGTCGATGTATCGGCGACGGTTCGGTCGGCGGTCTCACAGGTCGGGCAGGCCCATGTCGAGGTTGGGGGACTCGATGCCGCCGTCGACCTCGAGGACCTTGCCGGTGATGTACGAGCCGGCCTCGGAGGCGAGGTAGACGACGGCGGCGGCGATGTCCTCGGGGTCGCCGATGCGGCCGAGCGGCGTGCCCGCCTCGATGGCCGACCCGCAGCTCGTCGGTCTGCATCACGATGTCGAGGGCCGAGGTGGCCACCGAGCCGACGGCGATGGCGTTGACCCGGATCCGCGGGGCGAGGTCGGCGGCGGCCAGCCGGGTGTAGTGGGCCAGCGCGCCCTTGGCCGTGCCGTAGGCCAGGTAGCCCCGTCCCGACAGGCGGCCCATGGCCGACGAGATGTTGACCACCGAGCCGCCGCCGCCCTCGAGCATCAGCGGGACCGCCGGGCGGAGCAGGGCGTGGGCGGTGGCCACGTTGAAGTGGAAGGCCTGCTCGAGACGGCCGGCGAGGTGTCCATGAACGGCCGGGGCATCGCCCCGCCCACGTTGTTCACCACGAGGTCGAGCCGGCCGAACGCCGTCCCGGGCCCGGTCGACCAGGGCGGCCACGGCGTCGAGGTCGTTGAGGTCGGCGGGCACCACCACCGCCCGCCGCCCGGCGCCCTCGATCCTGCCCGGCCACCGCCGCCAGCTGGTCGTTGGTCCGGGCCGAGATGACCACGTCGGCACCGGCCTCGGCCAGGCCGACCGCGGTGGCCGCGCCGATGCCCCGCCCGGCCCCGGTGACGACGGCCACCTTGTCGGTCATCCGGAAGCGGTCGAGAATCATCGGCGGTTCCCCTTGGTCAGGTCGACAGTGCTACCAGCCGGAACGGGCGCGGCGGCACGTGGGCCGGTCAGGCCGGTCAGGCCGGCCGGGTGGGGGAAGGCCGAGCTTGCGGTGGTCCCACGACACGGTGCGCTCCACGTTGACCTTGACCACGATCCGCTTGTTGAGCATGGTCTCGACGAACGGGCGCAGCTCCTCGGTGTAGGTCCCGTAGTAGCGCTCGAAGAGGTTGACCCCGAGCTCGAACATCTTGTCGGGGTCGTCGACGATCTCGGCCCGGCCCACCAGCTCCACGCCCCGCAGCTCCTCGTAGTAGTCGCCGTCCTCGAACATGCAGGTGATCCGCGGGTCGCGCCGCAGGTTGACCGCCTTCTGGGCCTTGGCCTTGGTCTCGAAGGCGATGGAACCGTCGAGGAACCCGTACCACATGGCCACGGCGTGGATCGATCCGTCGTGGTTGATCGTGCACATGGTCATCGGCCGCCGCTCGTGGAGGAAGGCGTCGATCTCCTCGGGGGTCATCTTGATCGAGGTCGCGCTGCTTGACCCCGTGGCCCATCTGCTGCTGGCCCTGTTGCGGATCGGGCTCTGTTCGTTCGCTCATCTGTTCCTCCCCGAGCCGGCGCTCGGACCGCGGCTCTCGGGGCAGCGTACCGGGGTGGCCGTGCGCCGGTGCAGAATGAGCCGGTGACCGATCCGCCGTCAGCGTCTGCTTCGTCTGCACCGGCAACATCTGCCGCTCGCCGATGGCCGCCGTGGTGTTGGTCGAGCTGGCCGCCGCCGCGCCGCTGGCCGACGGATCACTCCTCGGGGAGCACCTCGTCGTGTCCAGCGCCGGCACCAGCGGTTGGCATGCCGGCGAGCCGATGGACCCGCGGGCCCGGTCGGCGCTCGAGCGCCGAGGCTACGCCGACCGGGGGCACCGGGCCCAGGCCTTCGACTCGGCGTGGTTCGCGACCACCGACCTGGTGGTTTGCATGGACCGCGGCCACCAGCAGACCCTGCTGGGCCTGGCCCGGAAGCAATGCCGGCGACGACCGGTTCGAGGAGCGCCTGGTCATGTTGCGGGGGTTCGACCCCCGTGCCGGGGGGGCGGTCGACGTTCCGGATCCCTACTACGGCGACGACGCCGACTTCGAGACCTGCCTCGACCATGGTGGAGTCCGGCTGCCGGGGCCTGGTGGCCACCTGGTCGGCCGTGCTGGGCGGTGGAGATGGAGGCGGGACGAAGGCGGTCGAGGGCGGGAAGAAGGCGGTCGTCCGGGCGGCGGTATTTGGCGAATCGGTCGATTCGGCCGAGCCGATAATGACGACCGCCTATCGGCTGCAGGCGATAATAGGCATGCCGAAAAAGCGATACGCACCCCGACCGCGACCCGATTCAGGCGAACGAGACGAACGACTCCTGCTCGTAGGCGCGCATCCGCTCGAAGAGGTCGCGCAGCTCGGCGCGCCGGGAGCGGTCGTTGGCCAGGTTGACCAGCTCGTCGGGATCGGCGTCGTGGTCGTACCACTCGTGGTCGTTGTCGTCGAAGGCGCAGTCGACGTCGAAGAGCTTGTGCCCGGGCGGCTTGCCCCACAGCCCGGTCGAGGGCTTGCCCCCGCCGACCCCGTAGTAGCGGGCGTACTTGGTCGGGCCGTCGAAGAAGCCGCGCAGGGCGTAGCGGACCTTGTTGAGCTCGGTGGTCTGGGCCGAGTCCTGGGCGAACAGGATGTGGTCGCGCACCGAGGCCGCCGGGTCGGCCAGGACCGGGGACAGGTCGGTCCCCTGCACCGTCGACGCCGGTGCCGGCGTCGTCGACCCCGGCCAGCGAGCAGATGGTGGCGGCCAGGTCGACGTGGGTGCCCAGCGCCGAGGTGACCGAGCCCGGCGTGGTGACGCCCGGGACCTTCACGTACAGGGGCACCCGCATGATCTCGTCGTAGACGAAGGGGCCCTTGGAGCGCAGGCCGTGCGAGCCGCACATGTCGCCGTGGTCGGAGGTGAAGATGACGATGGTGTCGTCCCACGCTCCCGAGGCCTCGAGGGCGGCGAGCACGGTCCCCAGGCTGCGATCGGCCAGCTGGTGGAGGTGGACGTAGTAGTCGAGGTGGCGCAGCCAGGCCTCCTTGTCCGCCGGGTCGATGTAGCCCCACAGCCCGTGCTGCTGGTCCCAGCGCCACTGCCGGTGGGCCTCGGGCTTGGTGTGGAGGTCGTCGTCGAAGTTGGCCGGCAGCGGGTCGACCACCTCGGGGTAGGGCTCGCGGTAGACGGGGAGCGGGTCGTCGTCCTTCCAGGCGGCGGACTCGAGCACCGTGCGGATGGCGGCCACGTCGTCGGGGTGGCGCTCCTCGTAGCCGGGCTGGTCGACCGGGAACCACATGACGTCGTGGGGGTTGACCAGGGCCACGGTGAGGAACCAGGGATCGGTCCCGCCGGAGCCGGTCCCGCCGGAGCCGGGTCCCGGAGCCGGTCCACCCCGGCGGCTTGGCGTTCTGCTCGAGCCAGTGGGCGGCGTTGGAGGCGATGATCGGGTCGAAGTGCACGCCGGTCCCGGCCCATCCCATGAAGTGGCGGTCGTTGCCGTCCCAGTCGGCGAAGCCGTAGGCCTCCATGTCCGGGGTGGGCGAGTGGGACAGGTGCCACTTGCCGATGTACGACGAGCGGTAGCCGGCCCGTCGAGCAGCGAGCCGAGGGTCGGCGTCGAGGTGGGCAGCTCGTCGTGCTCGGGCATGATCACGTTGTCGAGCACCCCGTGGCCCTGGAGGTAGCGGCCGGTGAACAGGCTGGCCCGGCTCGGCGAGCAGGGGGAGGAGTGGGTGAAGTAGTCGGTGAACTCGAGGCCCTCGGCCCTGAGGCGGTCCCGCCACGGCAGCGAGACACCGGGCGGGAGCCAGGACCGCTGGCGCTCCTGGTCGGAGACGACGAGGAGGATGTTGGGGCGCCTGGTGGTCGGGACTCGGCCATGAGGTGCCACGGTAGCGCCGCCGGTCGGCCCCGGCCCGACCCGCCGGGACGCGGACCGGGCTGTTGGCGCACAAAAGTGAAATGTGTTCTACTTTCCGAAAATTCAGGAATCGACGAGTTGCCAGGGGGAGGATCGGGATGCCCGAGAGCGAAGCGCTGCACGCGAGTCACCGCCTCGAATACCCGTACTCGCGTTCGGTGGGGCCGGTCATCGGGGCCTTCCTGACCGGGCTGCGCGACGGCAGGTTCCTGGGGGTGCACGGGGTCGGGCGGATCGGTCATCGTGCCGCCCACCGAGTACGACCCGACCACCGGCGAGGACACCGGCGAGATGGTGGAGGTGGGCCCGGGCGGCGCGGTCGAGTCGTGGGCCTGGGTCTCCCATCCGCTGCCCAAGCACCCGCTGCAGCGACCGTTCGCCTGGGCGCTCATCCGGCTGGACGGGGCCGACACCGCCATGCTCCACGTCGTCGACAGCGGCGGCCCGGACAACCTGGCCAGCGGTGACCGGGTCACCGTCCGGTTCCGGCCGGCCGCGGAGCGGATCGGGGCCATGGCCGACATCGAGTCGTTCGTCCCGAGGCGAAGGGAGGCGCGGCCTGATGGCCGCGGAGACCGACGCCGACGAGCGCGGGGCCCGGTGACCACCCTGGCCACTCCCATCCGGCTCGACTTCGACTTCACCCCCGGGGTGGCCCAGTCCGCGTTCCTGCGCGGCCTCGAGCAGGGCAAGTTCATGGGCCAGCGGTGCCCGGTGTGCGGCAAGGTCTACGTCCCGTCGCGGGGCTCGTGCCCGACCGACGGCGTGCCCACCACCGAGGACGTCGAGCTGGCCAACTCGGGCACCGTCACCACCTACTGCGTGGTCAACGTGCCCTTCGCCGGCCAGTCCATCGAGATCCCCTACATCTGCGCCCAGGTCCTGCTCGACGGGGCCAACCTCTCGTTCATGGGCCTCATCCAGGAGATCCCCACCGACCAGATCCGGATGGGGATGCGGGTCGAGGCGGTCTGGGTCGACCGAGACCGAGCTCGACCCCGTCCCTGGCCTCGGTCAAGTACTTCCGGCCCAACGGCGAGCCCGACGCCGACTACGAGACCTACAAGGAGTACCTGTGAGCGCCGCCGCGCCGGACCGTCCGGCCCGTGTCGGTCGCCTCGTTCGCCCAGACCGCAGAACGTGCGCCGCGACGACGAGCACAACGAGGTCGAGATGCTGATGCCGGTGATCGCCGAGGTGTTCGGCAACATCGGGATCACCAAGGACGACGTCGACTTCATCTGCTCGGGCTCGACCGACTACCTGATCGGTGGCCCGTTCAGCTTCGTGATGGCCCTCGACGCGGTGGGGGTGTGGCCGCCCCGGGCCGAGAGCCACGTGGAGATGGACGGGGCCTGGGCGCTCTACGAGGCCTGGGTCCTCCTCCAGGAGGGGGAGATCGACGCCGCCCTCGTCTACTCGCTTCGGGCGCTCGTCGCTGGGCAACCTCAACGAGATCCTCACCCTCCAGCTCGACCCGTACTACCTGGCCCCGCTGTGGCCGGACCCGGTCAGCCTGGCCGCCCTGCAGGCCCGGGCCCTGATCGACGCCGGCAAGGGCACCGAGGCGGACTTCGCCGCCATCGCCGCCCGCAGCCGGAAGGACGCCCTGGCCAATCCCAAGGCCCAGGTGCGCCAAGGACGTCGCCCGTCGAGGTGCTGCTGGAGGACGACTACGTGGTCGTCGCCGCTGCGGCGCCACGCCCTGCCGCCCGATCACCGACGGCGCCGCCGCCATCGTGCTGGCCGCCGGGGACAAGGCCGCGCCGGTGGTCGGAGAGCCCGGCGTGGATCACCGGGTTCGACCACCGGATGGAGACCCACTCGCTCGGGCGCCCGCGACCTGACCACGTCGCCGTCGACGGCCAAGGCCGCCGAGGTGGCCGGGGTGGCCGACGGCCGTGTCGACGTGGCCGAGATCCACGCCCCCTTCGCCCACCAGGAGATCATCGTGCGGAGGCGCTCGGCCTCGACGACTCGGTGGTCATCAACCCGTCGGGCGGCCCGCTGGCCGCCAACCCGCTGATGTCGGCCGGCCTCATCCGGATCGGCGAGGCGGCCGACCGGATCTCGCTCGGGCCAGGCCCACCGGGCGGTGGCCCACGCCACGTCGGGCCCCTGCCTCCAACAGAATCTCGTCTGCGTCCTGGAGGGTGAGTGATGGCAGAGCGCTGTGCAGTCATCGGGGTGGGCCAGACCCACCACAAGGCCAAGCGGGACGACGTGTCCATCGCCGGCCTGGTGCGGGAGGCGGCCAAGATGGCCCTGGCCGACGCCGACCTGACCTGGACCGACATCGACGCGGTGGTCATCGGCAAGGCCCCGGACATGTTCGAGGGCAACATGATGCCCGAGCTCTACCTGGCCCCCGCCCTCGGGCGCGGTGGGCAAGCCGATGATCCGGGTGCACACCGCCGGCTCGGTGGGCGGATCGACCGCCCTGGTGGCCGCCCACCTGATCACGTCGGGCATCCACAAGCGGGTGCTGACCGTGGCCTACGAGAAGCAGTCCGACTCGGACGCCATGTGGGCGCTGTCGGTGCCCCAGCCGTTCGCCGCCCCGCTGCTGGCCGGGGCGGGCGGCTACTTCGCCCCCCACATCCGCGCCTACATGCGCCGGTCGGGCGCACCCGAGCACATCGGCCGGATGGTGGCGGTCAAGGACCGGCAGAACGCCATGCGGAACCCCTACGCCCACCTGCACCTGGCCGACATCGACATGAAGATGGTCGAGGACTCGATGATGCTGTGGGACCCGCTCCGCTACCTCGAGGCGTGCCCGTCCTCGGACGGCGCCGCGGCCATGGTGCTGGCGGCCGAGGACGCCGTGTCCGGGCAGCTACCCGCCGGCATGGATCCACGGGACGGCCATGCGGTCCGAGCCGACCATGTTCGCCGGACGGGACCAGGTCAACCCGCAGGCCGGCCGCGACTGCTCGGCCGACGTCTACGCCCAGGCCGGGATCACCGACCCCCGCGCGCAGATCGACGTGCGCCGAGGTCTACGTGCCGTTCAGCTGGTACGAGCCGATGTGGCTCGAGAACCTCGGGTTCTGCGACCTGGGCGACGGGTGGAAGCTGACCGAGTCGGGGGCCACCGCCTTCGACGGCGACATCCCGTGGAACACCTCGGGCGGGCGTGCTGTCGTCGAACCCGATCGGTGCCTCGGGCATGCTCCGGTTCCTCGAGGTGGCCATGCAGGTGCGGGGCCAGGCCGGCGAGCACCAGGTCGACGGGGCCAGGCTGGCCCTCGGCCAGGCCTACGGCGGCGGCTCGCAGTTCTTCGCCATGTGGGTGGTGGGGAGCGACAAGCCCGTGCAGGCCGCCGGGCGGAGCACGGCACCACCCGCCGCGCCCGGGACGCCGCGGCCATCGGCGCCAGCCCCGGGGTGCGCTACTCTTGCCGGTGCACTGAGAACCGGTTGCCCCGTGTCCGACCCTCGTCCCATGGTCCCGGAGGTTCCCGTTGCCCGCGTCCCGCACTCCCGCTCCTCTCGCTCCGTCCGCTCCCCTCGTCGCCGCCGGCCACGCTGGTCGCCCGCGACCTGACCCATCGACCGCGGCCGGCCGGACCGTCCTCGACGGCGTCTCCCTGACCGTCGGGCCGGACAGCCGCATCGGGGTCGTCGGCCCCAACGGGGTCGGCAAGTCGACCCTCCTGCGCCTGCTGGCCGGGCATCGATCGAGCCCGACGGGGGCCGGATCGTCCTCGATCCGCCGTCGGCCACGTCGGGCTACCTGGCCCAGGAGCACGAGGTCGTCGCCGGGGAGACGGTCCGGCAGGCGCTGACCCGCCGCACCGGTGCCCGGGCCGCCGAAGACGAGCTGGCCAAGGCGGCCGCCGGCCTGACCGCCGGCGCCCGGCGACCGCCGAGCGCCGCTACGACGATCGCCCTCGAGCGGTTCAACTGCGCTGGGGGCGGCCGACCTCGACGCCCGGATCGACGCGGTCCTCGACGAGCTCGGGCGTCGGCGCCGCGGCTGGCCGAGGCCGGAGGTGTCCACCCTGTCGGGCGGCCAGGAGGCCAAGGTGGCGCTGGCCGCCATCGAGCTCTCGCGCTCTTCGACGTCACCCTGCTCGACGAGCCCACCAACGACCTCGACTTCGACGGGCTGCGGACGGCTCGAGGCCTGGGTCGGATCGCGCCCGGGCGGCATGGTCATCGTCTCCCACGACCGGGCCTTCCTCGAGCCCACCGTGACCACCGTGCTCGAGCTCGACGAGCACCACCACCGGCCCGCGCCGAGTACGGGGGCGGATGGGGCGGCTACCAGGCCGAGCGGGCCACACGCCCGTCGCCACGCCGTCCGAGGCCTACGCGCGCTACGACCGCCAGCGGCCCCAGCTGGAGAGCCGGGCCGAACGGCAGCGGCAGTGGGCCACCAGCGGGGTGCGCCGAGAGGCCCGGTCCCCGGGACAACGACAAGGCCCAGCGCGACTTCCGGATCAACCGCACGGAGAAGCTGGCGGCCAAGGCCCGCCAGACCGAGCGGGCCATGGCCAACCTCGACGTGGTGGAGAAGCCGTGGGAGGGCTGGGACCTGCGCTTCACCATCGAAGAGGCCGCCGGGCCGGCGCCGTGGTGGCCCGCCTGACGGGGCCGTCATCGAGCGGGGCACGCTTCCGGCTGGGCCCGGTCGACCTCGAGATCGACTGGGGGGAACGGCTGGCCCTGACCGGGGCCAACGGGACGGGGAAGTCGACGCTGGTCTCGGCCGCTGTCCTCGGCACGCTGCCCCTGGCGGCGGGCGACCGGTGGATCGGTCCGAGCGTGGTGGTCGGGGAGCTGGGCCAGGACCGACGGGTCCTGGGTGGTGACCGCGACCTGGTCCGCGACGGTGTGCGACCGCTGCGGGGTCGACGCCAGTCCGAGGCCCGGTCGCTCCTGGCCAAGTTCGGGCTGGACGCCGAGCACGTGACCCGGCCCAGCGGCTCGCTGTCGCCCGGCGAGCGGACCCGGGCCGAGCTGGCCATGTTCCAGGCGCTCGGGGTCAACTTCCTGGTGCTGGACGAGCCCACCAACCACCTCGACCTCCCCGCCATCGAGCAGCTGGAGTCGGCGCTTGGCCCTTCGGCGGCACCCTGCTGCTGGTCTCCCACGACCGCCAGCTGCTCGAATCGGTGGACATCTCACGCTCGATCGAGCTCGGCGTAGGCGGTGACGTGCGACCGGAGCGACCATGACGGCGACCGGCAGGTGCGACTCCGATGCGTGGACCATCCGAGTCCAGTGACCGATGCCTGGCAGACCCTGGTGCCACCCGGCGGCGACAGGCACGGACCCCTCGCACCCCTCCTGGTGGCCCTCACCGTGGTCACCGGGCTGGTGGACGCCTTCAGCTATCTGGTCCTCGGCCATGTCTTCGTGGCCAACATGACCGGCAACGTGGTGTTCCTGGCCTTCGCCCTCACCGGCGCCGAAGGGCTTCTCGATCGCCGCCTCGCTGGCCGCCCTGGGTGCGTTCTTCGTCGGCGCCCTGTGCAGCGGGCGGCTGGTCACCCACCTCGGCCCCCGCGGGGCGGATGCTGGCGGTGTCCACCGACCTGCCAGGCCGGGCTGGTGGCGGTGGCCCTCGTGGTCGGCTGGAGCGTGACCGACCTGGGCACCGGGCGCGTCACGCTACGTCCTCATCGGACTGCTGGGTCTGGCCATGGGCATGCAGAACGGCACGGCCCGCAAGCTGGCGGTGCCCGATCTGACCACCACCGTGCTGACCCAGACCATCGATCGGTGCGGCATTCGACGGCCGTCTGGCCGGTGGGACCAACTCCCGCATCGGCCGGCGCGGGCTCTCGGCCCTGGCCATGTTCAGCGGCGCCGTGGTCGGCGCCTTCTGCGTCCTCCACCTGGGCAAGCCGGTCGGTCTCGTCTTCGCCCTGGTCGCTGCTGGTGCCGGTCGCCGTCGTCGCCGGCCGGCTGTCGCGGTCGCACCCGGTGTGGGACGCGGCCGCCTGAACCCGTCCGGTCAGCCGGATCCGGTTGAACACGTCCCTGCCGAAGGTGGCGCTCACCGTCGTCGCCTGGCCCAGCTTGGGCAGCCCGAAGAGGTCCTCGATGGTGGCCAGCGTCGAGTAGTGGTTGTAGGGGACGGTGCTCACCGTCCCGCCCTTGATGAACGGGGAGAGCAGCACGGTGCCGATCCGGCCACCCCCGGGCCGGTGATCCGCCGGGCAGCGGCCGCCGCCGGCCCGGGCATCTCGTTGCAGCACGCCGTGGCGTCGGCCGGGTTCCCGCTGTCGGTGTCGGCCTCGTCGAAGGTGATCTCAGCAGGCCGTCCTTCTTGAAGGCCGGCGAGCGCGGTGATCAGCGGCACCCAGGTCGTGCAGGAAGGCGTCGATGTTGGCCAGCGGCGAGGGCGAGCCTGCTGGTTGACGCAGGGGGCGTCGTGGCCGTCGTAGCACAGGTTGGGGGTGATGAAGCTGAGGTTCGGGGTGGTGGCGACCGACTTGAGGTCGGTGGCCAGCCCGGTGATCCCCGCCGGAGTGCCGGCCGGCAGGGTGCCGGTGGTGGAGCCGAGCGGCACCACCCGGGCGTCGCACAGCGCGGTGTCGTCGATGATCGAGTGGAAGTAGACGAACGGGTCGTGGCGGGCCGCGTAGCCGTCCCCGGGCACCGCCATCTCGGTCTGGTCGGGTGTGCCCGACGGCGGCGATGTCCGCACACGGCCGACTCCCGGGACGGGATGTTGCCCATGTCCTGCATGTAGCCCTTCCAGGTCAGGTGGGCCTGGGTCGAGCTGGTTGGCCACGGTGGTGACCGAGTCGGGGAAGACGCAGCCCGAATCCGAGATCTGTCCGTCGGCGGCCACGATGGCGGTCGGCGGGGAAGTCGACGAACTCGATGCAGTCGGCCTGGTTCAGGGGATTGGGCGCCTGCCCCGAGATCAGGGCCACGTAGTTGTCGTTCGAGAAGTGCCCGATGCCGTAGTAGTTGGTCAGGAGCGCCCCGGCGGCCGGCAGGGTGGTGGCCAGGTACGGGTCGTTGAACGGGGTGCCGAAGGTGACGTCGTACCCCTCGTTCTCCAGCACGATCACGAACACGTGGCGGATGCCCGGCAGGCCGGCCGGCGGACAGCGTGGTCGACGGTCGGCGCCGTCGGGGCGGACGGCCTGGTCGACGAGGTGGTGGCGGCACTGGTCGGCTCGATGAGCCCGAGCGAACAGGACCGCGGCCGAGCAGGGCGACGGCCGCCGACGCAGGCACAGGCCCCCGACCAGGCTGCGAGCCGGTGCGGCCGACGGGTCCCGGTGGCCGGAGCGTCGGGGGCGGGGCATGGCCGAGTTCTACGCCGGACCCCTGCCGCCGACCGGGGCGTCGGCGTCGTCCGGGCATGCGGTGATTTCTAGCCGACCCGGGGTCCCGCCCGGGTTCCCCGGGGTCACCGGCCGGCGGCCGGCGGGCCGGTACACTCGGGCTGGTTCACCGAGCTTCCGGAGGCATCACGTGAAGATTGTTGTCGACTACGACGAGTGCGCCAGCAACGCCGTCTGCATGGGGATCGCCCCCGAGGTCTTCGAGGTCCGCGACGACGGATTCCTCTACGTGCTGAACGAGAACCCGGGCGAGGAGCTGCGCGAGAAGGTCCGCCAGGCGGCCAACGGCTGCCCCACCGGTGCCATCACCATCGTCGAGGACGAGTAACCGAGGAGTGCCGGGAGACGCCCCGAGGGTCCGCTTCGCCCCGTCGCCCACGGGCTACTTCCACGTCGGCAGCGCCCGCACCGCGCTGTTCAACTGGCTGGTGGCCCGCCAGTCCGGGGGCACCTTCGTGCTGCGCATCGAGGACACCGACGCCGAGCGGGGCCGCGAGGAGTGGGTGGACGGGATCATCTCGGCCATGCACTGGCTGGGGATGGATCCCGACGAGGGCCCGTTCCGCCAGTCGCTGCGCACCGATCGCTACCACCAGGCCATCGACGCGCTGTGGGAGGGCGGGTACCTCTACGCCTGCGACTGCACCCGCGAGGAGATCGACGCCCGCAACAAGGCGAACGGGATCCTGACCCCCGGCTACGACGGCTTCTGCCGCGACCGCGAGCCTGGCCCGCGGCGAGGGACGGGCCCTGCGGTTCCGCACCCCCGACGAGGGGATCACCGATCGTCCACGACGTGATCCGGGGCGATCGTCGAGTTCCCCTGTGCGGCCATGGACGACTTCGTGGCGGTGAAGGCCAACGGCGCCCCCCTGTTCGTCCTGGCCAACGTGGTCGACGACATCGACATGGCCATCACCCACGTCATCCGGGGCGAGGACCTGCTGCCCACCACGCCCAAAGGGGTGCTGGTGTGGGAGGCGCTGACCGCGATCGGATGGACGACCGACGGATCGACCGGGGCGGGGCCGGCGCCGGCACCCCCGCTGCCGGTCTTCGCCCACCTGCCCATGCTGGTCAACGAGCAGCGGAAGAAGCTGTCCAAGCGCCGGGACCCGGTGGCCGTCGAGTCCTACCGGGACCAGGGGTACCTGCCCGACGCGTTCGTGAACTACCTGGGCCTGCTCGGCTGGAGCCCGCCCGGGGGCGAGGAGATCTTCGACGTCGACCAGATGCTCGAGTGGTTCCGCCTGGAGGACGTGAACCACTCGCCGGCCTTCTTCGACGTGGTCAAGCTCACCCATCATGAACGGCGAGTACATCCGGGCCATGCCGACCGAGGTCGTTCATCGAGGCGTGCCGGCCCTGGCTGACCGGTGACCGGGCGCCGTGGCCCGACTCGAGCTTCGACGAGGCGGTGTTCGCCGCGCTGGCCCCGGTGGTCCAGGAGCGGGTGGCCGTCCTCGGCGAGGTGCCGGCCATGGTCGACTTCATGTTCCTCGACGCACCGGCCATCGACGACGAGGCATGGGCCAAGGCCGTCGCCGACGACGATCTGGCCGTCACCATCCTGTCGGCGGCCATCGACGCCTACGAGGGCCTCGCCGGCGACTGGACCCACGACGCCCTGCATGCCGCCACCCTGGCCGTCGGCGAGGGGGTGGGCCGCAAGCTGGGCAAGGCCCAGGCGCCCATCCGGGTGGCGGTCACCGGCCGCCGGGTCGGGCCCGCCGCTGTTCGAGGCGCTCGAGGCGCTCGGGCCCGAGCGGACGCTGGCCCGGCTGCGGGCGGCCGTCGGCCGGGCCCGGGCCGACCCGGCACGTCGTGAGCCGTCCGCCGGTCGCCGCGGCCGCAGAGCCCGCGGTGCGCTGAACCGGCGTGGGCATCCTCGCCACGCTCACCGGGTTGCGACTGCTCCGGTTCATCCTCCGGGTCGTCGCCTTCGTGGTCACGCTGGTCCTGGTCTACCTGGTGGTGACCGCGGTCCAGGTCTGGTTGACCGGTCGGCGGTACGAGCCGAGGCCGGCCGGGGCCATCGTGGTGATGGGCGCCGCCCAGTACAACGGGGTGCCGTCTCCCGATCTCGCCTCCCGGCTCGACGAGGCGGAGATCCTGTGGCGCCAGCACTTCGCCTCCACCATCATGGTCACCGGTCGAAGGAGCCCGGCGACCACTACACCGAGGCGCAGGCCTCGGAGCGGTACCTGGTGGCCGCCGGCATCCCCGGCCGGGACATCCTCGAGGCCGGGGGGAGCGACACGTGGGAGAACCTGTCCGAGGCCGCTCCGGTCCTGCTGGCCCGGGGCGACCGCACCGTGCTGATCGTCACCGACCCGTTCCACGAGGCCCGCTGCCTGGCCATCGCCTCCTCGCTCGGTCTGACCCCGTACCCGACACCGACCCGGACCTCGCCGATCAGGGGGTTCTCGACCGTTCCCTACTACGCCAAGGAGACGGTCGGGGTGGCCCTCGGCCGGATCATCGGGTTCGACCACCTGAGCTCGCTGCACTCGTCGCTGGGATGATCCGGTCCGACCGGGACGTCCGTCGACGCGGAGCCGGCGTCGATGAACCGGAACGTCCTGTTCATCACCGTCGACCAGTGGCGGGGCGACAGCCTGTCGGCCCTCGGCCATCCGGTGCTCACCACCCCGACCCTCGACCGGCTGGCCGCCGAGGGCACGCTGTTCGCCAACCACTGGGCCAACGCCGCCCCGTGCGGACCGTCCCGGGCGTGCCTGTACACGGGCACCTACCTCCACCACAACCGGTCGGTGAACAACGGCACCCCGCTCGACTCCCGCTTCACCAACGTGGCCCTGCTGGCCCGGGAGGCCGGCTACGACCCGGTGCTCTTCGGGTACACCGACACCAGCCTCGATCCCCGGACCTCCCCGGCGGACGACCCCCGGCTCCGCTCCTACGAGGAAGTGCTGCCCGGCTTCCGGGCCGTGCTCCACGAGCCGTGGGAGGCCGGAAGCCGGCAGTGGGGGCGGTGGCTGGCCGCCCAGGGGGTCGACGTCCCGGCCAATCCCCACGACCTCTACCGCCCGATCCCCGACTTCCCCGGGGCCGACAGCCACGGATCGACGTGGGCGCCGGCCCGGTTCACGCGCCGAGCAGTCGGAGACCGCCTTCATGGTCGGAGGCGCTCACCACCTGGTTGGACCAGCACGGGGACCGAGCCGTTCTTCGTCCATGCCTCGTTCATCCGGCCCCACCCGCCGCGCCGCAACCCGGTCGGCTACCACGACCTCTACGACGCCGACGACATGCCGCCCTTCATCGGCCGCGCCGACCAAGGCGGAGGAGGCGGCCGCGCACCCGTTCAACCAGGTCGCTCATGTACCTCCCGCTGGCCGGCGCACCCGAGGACGAGACCGAACGCCGCCAGATGCGGGCCACCTACCACGGGGCCCAAAAGGAGGTCGACGACCAGCTGGCCCGGCTGTTCGACCATCTGGACGCCTCGGGTCTGGCCGACTCCACCCTGGTGGTGCTCACCAGCGACCACGGCGAGATGGGCGGCGACCACTGGCTGTTCGAGAAGCTCGGCTACTGGGACGAGTCCTTCCACGTGCCCCTGATCGTCCGCGATCCCGACCCGGCGGCGTCGGCGGCCGTCGGGGCCGGGTGGTCCATGCCTTCACCGAGTCGGTGGACGTGCTCCCACCATCTGCCGCTGGCTCGGGATCGAGGTGCCGCTGCAGGCGGACGGCTTCGCCCTGCAGCCGTTCATCACCGGGGAGGGCGGGGGACGGGACGGCGTGGGCGCCGGACGCACTGGCGCACCGAGGCCCACTGGAGCTGGAACTTCTCCAATCCGGCCACCCGGGCGGCCGAGCGGCTCTTCGGGCTGCCCATGGCCCACTGCGCCCTCGACGTGGTCCGCGGGTCCGAGGTGAAGTACGTGCAGTTCGCCGCCGACGCCGCGGTCCTGCCCCCGCTGCTGTTCGACCTGGAGGCCGACCCGGGCCAGCTCCACGATCTGGCGTCGTCCGGCGGCGCCTCCGAACGGGGGTGGCAGGCCGCCCAGCGCCTCATGCAGTGGCGGATGCGCAACGACGACCGGACCCTGACCGGCACCATGCTCACGCGCGGCGCGACGGCGGTCGGTGGTCGGCCCGGGACGAGTGGCGGTGACCGGGCGTCACGCCGGTGGCGCCGACTGAGCCCTCGGCTCCGGCGGGCTCCGGTCGAGCAGCAGGTCGGGAAGGTCGGCCACCGAGTCGATGAGGTGGGTGTGGGGCGCTCTGGCCAGTTCGGACCTGCGAGTGGGCCCCGCTGAGCACGCCGACGACCATCGAGGCCCCGGCAGCGGGCGCCGGCCAGCAGGTCGCTCGAGGTGTCGCCGACCACGGCCACCTCGGCCACGTCGTCGATCCGCAGCCGGAGCACGGCGGTGAGGATCATGTCGGGCCACGGCCGCCCCCGCCCGGCGTCGGCCGGGGAGAGCGCCAGGTCGACCAGCGCCGTCCCATCCCGAGGCGGCGACGATCCGGTCGCGGGTGGCCGGGGAGAAGCCGGTGGTCAGGCAGAGGCGCATCCCCGCGTCGCGGAGGTCGGCCAGGCAGGCCTCGGCCCCGGGGATGGCCCACACCTCGCCCCGGTCGACGGCGCCGGTCGAAGGCGGCCTCGAAGGCCGCGTTGGCCTGCTCGGCCCGGTGCCTGTCGCCGCCGAGCAGCTCGGTGAAGACGGTGATCTTGGACTGGCCCATGGTGCGGCGGATGTACTCCTGCGGGTCGCCGCTCGAGCTGGCCGGCGGTGAGACCGACCGACGTCGAGGGCGTGCTGGAAGGCCTCCTCGACGGCGCCGTCGTCGGCCACCGTGGTGCCGGCCATGTCCAGGGCCACCAGTCGGATCGGGGGTGTCACGCGGTCACCTCCTCCCAGGTCTGCTCGGCGATGGCCGGGGAGAGGGTCATCCCCCGTCCGGCCGGTCCGGTGACCACCCACACCCCGGGTTCGATGCGCCGGCGGTAGCAGATGCGGCCGTCGGTGGCCGCGGTGTACACGCCGGCCCACCGACGGACCACCGGGGGCAGCTCCCAGCCCAGGATCGTCTTCGGCCCGGGCGCGCAGGCGGTCGTAGAGGGACTCCTCGACGGCGAAGTCGAACGGCTCGTCGTAGACGTGGGTGTCGCCGATGGTGAGGCCGCCGCCGGCCCGCTGGACGAGCAGCAGCTGCATCGCCCACTCGAGCCGTCTCCGGTCGGGGCGGTCGGCAGCGAGGCGCGTCCGGGCAGGTCGAACGCCGGGTAGTAGCGCATCGAGTCGGCGTCGGCGATGGCCGTGGCGATCCGCTCGGTGGTCGGTGCGGTCTGCATCATCTGCAGCCGGCACCGTCGCAGCGGGCGCGGCGGCCAGGGCGGCGCCGATCCGGCCCCCGAGCCCGGACAGGCGGTCGCCGATGCACAGCACGACGAGCGACCCTCGTGATGCGGTCGCCCAGGTGGTCGATCACGGTGGGCCCGGTGCCGTCGGCCGGTCCGGCGGTCTGCACATCGACGGCCTGGCGGCCGGGGAGCCAGCGGTAGCGGCCGGTGGCCTCGAGGGTCGCCCGGAGGGCACCGAGCACCGAGCCGGGTTCGACGACGGCGTCGCGCCGGCACAGAGACCGCCGACGATGTCGCCCTTGACGGCCGGGTTGACCGCGCGGACCCCGGTCGGCGTCGAGGAGCTCGAACCTCGCGGCTCGCGGCGTCGGGCTGCGCCGCGGCCTCGGCCATCAGCGCCAGCTCGGAGTCGTCGGCGGCCACGGTCAGCGAGCCGTCGGCCCGGAACCCGACGCCGGGGGAGCGGCCGGCGATGTCCTCCCACAGCTCGCCGGGCCCGCAGGGCCAGCTCCAGCTCGGGCCCGGCGGCCCGGCCGCTCACCCAGACCAGCCCGAAGTTGCGGACCGAGGCCCGGCGGGGCCCGGCATCGGCCTCGAGGTGGACGACCTCCCAGCCCCGGCGGCACGGCCTCGAGGGCGTGCATGGTCCCGATGACCCCGCCGCCCACGATCACCACACGTTCCGCGCTCATCGGACCTCGATCGTAGTGATCCGGCCGACCGGGAGGCCGAGCGGGCCGTCGGCCCGTCGGGTGCCGCGGGCGCCGGCCGGTGCCGGCGTCTCGACCGTCCGCGCCCGGGTCGGCTAAATTGGCGCTTCGCCCATTCGGGGGTGGCGCAACTGGCAGCGCGCGATGATTCTGGATCATGAGGTTGGAGGTTCGAGCCCTCCCCCCCGAGCGCTCACAGTGCTCTCCCTCGGGAGCGGTGTGGCAGGTTTGCATCAGATTCGAGAGGCGTCGAGCCGTTCCGCCAGGGTCGGCTCATCAGGGTCCCATCGTCTAGAGGCCTAGGACACCACCCTCTCAAGGTGGAGACACGGGTTCGAACCCCGTTGGGACTGCCAGTAAAAGTCCAGGTAGAAGGCATAGCTGTAGCAGTCGGCAGGCACCGGGGTGTTTGACCTCCGCCAACAATCCCGCCAACATAGTTCAGCGATGCGAGGGCACAAGCGGTTCAAGGAAGGGTCGTGGCGGCTGACGGTGGCCAACGGATCGACCCCGTGACCGGCCGGCGCCGGACCGTCATATGAGACCGGTCCGTCGCCCCGAACAACCGAGCCGGGGCAAAGCTGGCCGACGCCGACTTGCCGAGCTGATCGCGGCCGTCGAGTCGGGACGTTATCTCGACGGCAGGAGGAGCCCGGCCGGGGCCCGACGGTCGGCGAGATCGCCGAGGCATGGCAGGAGGCGAACCGGCCGCGCCAGGACCGCCGCAGTGGGGACTGGATCGGCTGGTCGCCCAAGACGGCCAAGACGGTCGCCGACAACTTCCGCCTCCACATCCTGCCGGCGGTCGGCACGTGGAGGGCCGACCAGGTGACTGGCGTCCACCTCGACCGGCTCTACCGGAGACTCGAGGAAGAGACGGGGCTGTCCCCGAGGGTGGTCGCCCGCTGCCATGGGCAGGTCCGGGCCATGTTCAACTGGGCGGTCCGCAAGCGGATGGTCACAGCGAACCCCGCGCCTGGCGGCCGATCCCCCCGAGGTGAAGCCCCGCCAGCTCGACGTGCCGTCGATGACGCGACGTCCGAGCGGTGCAGAAGGCTCACCACGCCCGAGTTTGCCGCCTTCATTCAACTGGCGGCGACCGTCGGAGCGCGCCGCGGCACGCTCGTCGCTCTGCGCTGGGGCGACATCGACCTCGAGCGGGCGACGATCACGTTCTCGCGGGCGATCGCCGAGTCCAAGGACGGGACGGTGGAGAAGGGGACGAAGTCGGACCGCACATACGCGGTCAGGCTCGGGCCGGACACGAAGGAGATGCTCGCCGGCCATGCGGCGGGCGAAGGAGCGTGCGGCCGTGGTGGACGTCGCGTTCGGCAAAGCTCCTTCGTCTTCTCCGACGACGGCGGGGTGGGTCACTGGAGCCTGGCCTGGCCGTCGCACGCCTGGCAGCGCTACAGCGAAGGCCGGCATCGCCCGCTGTGCGACTTCACGACCTGCGGCATACCGCAGCAAGCCAGATGCTGATGGCGGGCGTCCCCATCTCGGTGGTCGCTGAGCGCCTCGGCTGTACCGAGGGCAATATCCTGCGGACGTACCGGCATTTCATCCCAGGATCGGACCAGGGTGCCGCCGAGCTGATGGACCGGCTGTTCAGCGAGTCCGAGACCGGGGATGGCGGCGAGAGAGCCGATCTGAACTGGTGCTTCATTGAAGCTGTTTTCTCGGAGCGTCTTGCAGGTCACGAGGCCACCGAGCGATTGGACTGATGGCGCAATGGAGTCCCATTGGGTGAGTCGGCCCGAACGGACCCATTCTCAGGGGATGCCTCGGCTGACTCGATCAATCGATCGAGCGCCCGCCGGGGAATGAGTATTTTGCCACCGACGTGGGGAACACGAGGAAGCACCCCTCGCCGCACAATTCGGCCAACGGTGTCCTCCGAGACCTGAAGCACCTCTGCCGCTTGCGCGACCGTGTAGACGGCCGGCTCGCAGACACTCAGCCGGCTGAGATATGGACCGAGACTGCGCCCGATCGCTCTCTCGACGGCCGCCTCGATCAGTACCTCCATTCCGGACAGGGTCGATGGTGGTCCGCCTTCGAAAGGCCGAACCATTGACGTCGGTGAGATTGGAGTCGTCGTCACGTCGTCTCGTCTATTTCCACGGCCGGCGAGGTGTAGTCCCGAAGGCCTGTCGTCTAGCTCGAAGCTGGTGGATCGTGAGGGAGTCCATGCCCACCATGGTGAAGAGGGAGCCTCATGAAAAGCCTCATGGAAACCCTCATCATTCGAAGAAAATCAAGAAATCTTGCGATGGACGCCAACGTCCCTGGTAAGGAGGTTGCTGATCTGGATGTCGCACAAAGGCGCAGGTCAGGGGGTTCATCAATCCGACCATGAGGGGTTCATGCCGTCCGCCCCGATTCTGTTCGGAGGGACACCGCTGCAGGGCAGGTAGGTCGATGAGAACGGCGAAGCACCAGCTCAAGGGGTTCATGGTTCCGACCATGAGGGGTTCATGATGAACCAACGGGCTCGGCCGCTGCTGGTGTGGCGGTGGCGTACCTTTGAGGTCGGCTCCACGGCGAGCGGAGCGGATCTCTCCCTTGCCGGAAGCTCTTGAGCCAATCCTTGGTGGGGTCGATGGCTGTTGTCGTGACGAGCGTAGATGCAGAGGAAGCGTTTGAAGTGCGCCTCGTTGACGATCAGGATGTGGTCGAGGCACTCGCGGTGCACGGTGCGCACGAACCGTTCGGCGAACGAATTCGGCGTTCGGGTTGATATCTAAGTACGACACGTAGAGCGGAGAGTTGTTGATGGTGCTCCCGGTGATCGCATGGTTCGGCGCCCAAGTCGTTGCTCCTGATCTGGTGAAGCGCGCACTCGACCTTCTGAGCCAGCCAGACTGGCGGAAGAACCTGGTCGCCAGCGTCAAGCGCAGGTCGGAACGCAAGTTCAGTCGTCGGCGGCTCACCAAGTGGCTCACCCGTAAGGATGTCTGGGAACTCTTGGTGAATCCATCCGACGAGAGCACTGCGACGCTTACAAAGTCACTGACCGGTGTCCTTGCCACTCGCCACCAACCCGCCGCTCGTCAAGCGGACCTCGCTGAATATCTGGTCCGATTGGTGTACGCGGAGTCCTCCGCGAACCTCGACGCAAGCTACGCAGTCTCGATCAGCCACTACCAGCAGACCGCTCAGCTCACGAGGATCGAAGACCGTCTCGCTCACCAGAACGGCTTCGCCACGAACCTGGCGTGCCTCCCACCTCCGTCGGCCGCGCACCATCTCGTCGGAGATGGCAAACGGGTCCGGGGCCTGTGAACGGCTTGCGGCCCACCTTGCGGAGACCTTACCATGCAATTCATGCCCGCCGATATTGTCAGCCAGGTGATCAACTTCGGCGTCTCTTCGCCCATAGACCTGCAGGTCGAGGGCCCCGACTTAACCAAGACCTTCCCCTTCGTTCGTCAACTACGCGATGCCGTGCGTCAGGTCCCCGGCGCTGTCGACGTCACGATCAGACAGATCCTCGACTACCCAACTTTGAAGCTAATGTCGACCGCGTCCGCGCCGCTAGGTTGGGCATCACCCAAAGCGATGTCGCTAACAGCATGCTGGTCGCCCTTTCCACCAGCTCCACCATAGCGCGCCCTCTTTCTTCCTC
Organism: uncultured Alphaproteobacteria bacterium; assembly: GCA_963826945.1. Lineage (GTDB taxonomy): Bacteria > Pseudomonadota > Alphaproteobacteria > Rhizobiales > Xanthobacteraceae > BOG-931. The sequence continues at coordinate 254,990 of CAWGYY010000012.1, forward strand.
AATCCAAACAATAACGTCAACTATTCGGTGGCGGTGAAAATTCCGCTTGAGCGGATGAGCAAGGTTGATGATTTACTAAGGATGCCTGTTACTTCCGCAGGCACAAAGGCAGTTAATCCATTCAACACCGTGACTCTCGGTAACCTGATCAAGCTCGACAAGTCTGACCGCGCTTAATGCCATCAACCACCTGAATGTACAGCGCGTGCTCGATATCACTGCGAATATAGAAGACCGGACCTCGGAGGGGTCATTGATGACATCCGAGCCGCTATCACGAAGCTGGGTAAATTACCTGTTGGGATGCGAATCAACATCCTTGGCCAAGCGAGTGTCATGGAGGAGGCGTTTACTAAACTTGGGGCCGGTCTGGTGCTGGCCATTGTCTTGGTCTACCTGCTGATGGTCGTCCTGTTTCAGTCCTGGGTTGACCCGTTCATCGTCATCTTTGCCGTGCCTGGCGCTCTGGCAGGGGTATTGTGGAGTGCTGACGTTGACGCACACCACGATCAACGTCGAATCGTTTATGGGGACGATCATGGCCGTCGGGATCGCCGCGTCCAACTCAATCCTGCTGGTAAGTTTTGCCAATGAAGTGCGGGTGGAGAAAAATCTGGATCCTCTCGCGGCCGCCATGGAAGCGGGGCGGACACGCCTCAGGCCGGTGCTGATGACCGCGACCGCCATGCTTTTAGGCATGCTTCCCTCCGCTTTGGGCCTAGGCGAGGGTGGCGAACAGAACGCACCGCTCGGCCGCGCCGTCATCGGTGGCCTACTGGTCGCGACCGTGGTGACGCTCTTTATCGTTCCGATCATTTACTCAATATTACGTAAAAGATGCCGATCCTCCACCTCTTGGACACGCGCTTGGCAACGAAGACGGCAGGCTATCCAGAAAGGACCTAACTTAAGGACTGGGGACAACCATGAGCGCGCGGCAGGTAGCGATAAAGCGGTTTAGATTTTTGGGTTCCGCCGTGCTGCTGGTGGCAGGAGGCTGCCTGGTCTATTTTGCGTCCGCCCATTGGCGAGGCACCAGCCCTGACCCGAAGAGCGTGGAGATGGCAACAGCGCCGCGCATTCGTACTGCCGTGGCCAAGGAATCGCCAGCGGAGCGGTCGTTGACTATGGTCGGTGAGGCCAACCCCTTCCTTGTCGACGATCATTTACGCACGAATCAGCGGCTACCTGGATACCATCCCCGTCGACAAGGGTGACCTCGTAAAAAAAGATGCGGTCTTAGCGACGATTAAAGCGCTGGAGCAGGTGAAGGACTATGATGCGGCGGTCGCCGACGGCAAAAATAAGCGCGGGATCGCCCGCCCGGATGTCCAAGCTCCATGAACGGGCCTTGGCTTCGGAGCAGGAAACCGAGCAGGCCGTAGCGGATGCTGACATCGCCGAGGCCAAAGTCGCTAGCCTTGGGGTCCTTAAAGACTATGAAATTCTCCGGGCGCCTTTTGCCGGGCAAGTACCGGACGGTTCGTCGACCCGGGTGCTCTATTGCAAAGCAACCAAAGCAAGTAGTGACCATCGCCACCGTCGATCGGTTGCGTGTCAGTCTCTACATAGACCAACGCTGGGCGCCATTTATCAAAGTCGGCGACCCTACGTTGGTATGGACCCTCGAACGACCCGAGCTTAAATTGCGGAAAAACCCCACGCCTTGGTGGCGAGCTCGACAGCCGCACCAAGATGCTGCTCGCGGAAGTCGACCTCGATAACAAAGCGGGCCAAATCGTTCCCGGCAGCATCGTTCAGGTCGCCTTACAGATCAAGACGGCAGCCTATATACAGATTCCCCACCAGTGCCCTGTTTAGCCGGCAAAACAAGCATTTTGTCAGCGTCGTGGATGCGGCGGGTATCATCAATTTTCGCGAGATTGAGCCTGGGGATAACGACGGCACCAGCCTACAAGTTCTCAGCGGCCTAAAATCGGGCGAACCGCGCCCTGGCACTCAATCTGGCGGACAGCGTGGCCGAAGGCCAGCATGTAGAAGCTAGTCGCCGAATAAGGGCTAAAGCCAACGCATCTTACAGGTCCATGATCAGCTTTATTTGCTCATCAATGGCATCCGCGTAGGACGTCATAAAACGCACCAGCGGATTTTTTAGTCCCGGGCGCCCAGCCACGTCCGGCGGCGGCTCGGGCACCTTGGCTTGTGGCTTCAGCTCAGGCTCTAGCCGGACCAAACGAAAGACTGGCCGCGCCGCGGGAGCGGCGCCGGGTCTGGCGGGGTGGTACTGTTCTTGCTCAAAGCCGCATACCTTTTGGCCGGTGGCCAACTGTTCATCAAGGAACCGGTGCATGCTCTTCCATCGGGAGAGAGGACCAAAAAAAATCTTTAATATGGAAAACCCCCGCGGCCGAGTGGCTGCGGGGGTTTGGTAAACCTAACTTATTTGTTGCCTTTGGCTTTTGTCTTCGCGGTGCTTGGACGACTCTGCTCCTGGAGTACTTCGGTGCACCGGCCGATACTTGGCAACTCCATCGAGAAGGTCGCTTTACCTTGGGTGGCGGAGCGAAGGTCGGTTGAATACCCGAACATTTCCGACAACGGGACTCGGCAATGATGACGACATAATCATCGCGCATATCGGTACCGAGCAAGAGGCCACGGCGGGACGACAAATCCCCCTGGACCGGCCCCTGGAAGTCGCTTGGGGTCTCAACTTCAACGCGCATAATCGGCTCGAGCAGCACCGGCTTGGAGGCTAAGAACGCTTCTTTGAACGCGGCACGGGCCGCGATCTTAAAGGCCATCTCCGAGGAGTCAACCGGGTGGAAACCCCCGTCGTTCAAATTGATCTGGGTGCGGATCACTTGGAAGCCGCCCAAGGGCCCTTTGGCCACGGATTCTTCGAAGCCCTTTTCGCAGCCGGGGATAAATTCTTTTGGAATCGAGCCGCCAACACAGTTGTTTTCAAACACGAAGTTGACTTCGGAGTCCTCAGGCAGCGGCACCAGCTGGCCAACAACGTGCGCGTACTGACCGGAACCACCGGTTTGTTTTTTGTGCTTATAGTCAAAGTTCGCGGCGAAAGTCGGTGCCTCGCGGTAGTTAACCTTTGGCTGGCCGATCGATCACACTGGCTTTGTACTCGCGCTTAATCCGCTCCACGTAGATTTCCAAATGGAGTTCGCCCATCCCTTTGATGATCGTCTCATTGGACTCCGGATCGACAAAGACGCGGAATGTCGGGTCTTCCTTCATAAAGCGGTTAAGCGCTTTGGGAACTTTGACCAAGTCGTCTTGTTTTTCCGGCTTAAGCGCCAACTCGATCACGGGCTCAGGCACGAAGATGGATTCCATGGCGACATTGACGGCTTCGTCGCAGAAGGTATCCCGAGAAGCGCATTCCACCCCAACCATGGCAATGATATCGCCGGCAGAAGCGACATCAATTTCTTCTTTCTCAGCCGCATGCATCCGCACGATGCGGCCGATCCGCTGGCGTTTTTGCATCCGCGGGTTGTAGGCGGTGTCGCCCTTCTTCAAAGTCCCCTGATAAATGCGGGTATAGGTCAGCTGTCCGTACTGATCGTCGGAGATTTTAAAGGCCATGGCGATGAGCGGCAATTTCGGATCCGAAAGGACCTCGATCTTTTCTTTGGTCTTCAGATCCGTACCGTAGTTGGGCACTTCCGATGGGCTAGGCAAATAGCGGCCGACGGCATCCAGCAGCAACTGCACGCCGCGGTTTTTGTAAGCCGAGCCCATGAACACAGGAGTCAGTTCCCGCTTGATGGTGGCTTTGCGCACAGTATCCTTGATCAATTCGGCTGGTATTTCTTTTTCGTCCAGCATCAGCTCCGTCATCTCGTCGGAGAACATGGACACGCGGTCGAGCAATATGCCGCGGTATTCCTTGAGCAATACATC
>CAWGYY010000013.1:0-25318 GCA_963826945.1 uncultured Alphaproteobacteria bacterium
GTCGATGAGAACATATCGAGAACAGCAGTCAAGCATAAAGTTCAGAATGCGAAGCAATAACTTCCGTTGCCTAGAACTACCAGCGAACCCATTGAAATTACGTCCATTCCTATCAGGATGTCGAAATTTCCCGCACCGTGAAACTCCGAACCCTGAATTACTCGTTCCATGACGTGAAGCTGACCGGGCAAAGCCCCAGTTGTCGGCGGCGGTGGCATGCCCGGTGGCGACGGTGCGCCTGGCGCCAGCGCAAATGGGAAACCAATCTTGAAAGCGTAGCTATTATGCTGCGCCGGGCCTGAAACACCGTGAACCATCACCTTGCCGATAGGGGACAAATTTTGCCGTTGCGCAAGACGCTGACTGATGCATGTGCCGGTCGCTCCGGTGTCGATCAACGCGTTTGCGCCTTGAACCATAGCGCCGGCGCCCGGGAAAATAGACCCCATCGGCGCTGGGCCGATAGTATGTGGAATGATCGCCGCGACACAGAAAAGCTGGCCGACGCCGCTATGGACTCCCCAAATGCACGGCATGTGAGAAATACCCCAAATCAATTCGTGAATCAGTTACCTGTTGAATTGAAAAAAGCCCATCCTTGAACAGCTGCGAGCCAGCCGTATGCGCATCGACCAATGTATCGAAGTAATTTTCGATTTTCTCATTGCGGATAAGGGCATATTTGCCTTTGTGTTCAGGCATGATTTTCGCAAGTTCCGCCTGAAAGAACGCGAAGTTCTTATCTACTTCCTCTTGCTTCGTCCGAACGCTACTCATTTGTCTTTCCATCTGGCAAGCGCAGCTATTCGCGCAATTTCCGAACTCTTTGCTTTTGACAACGCCCGCCTCCGGGCTTTTGCTCCGGCTTGACCGCTGCGAACTCAACCGGACCTCGCGGCCGGCCCCTCGACTATCTCGCCGGTAGCGATCTTCGCCACTATTACGGCCGCTCCGATCACGTCGGCGGGTCGTTTTTCGCCTCGCAGCCCGGTCGCCGTCGGTCTTTGTTCCCTGATGTCGTTTCATCCTAACATTCCCTTAGTTGTCGGACCATGACCAAATGTCTACAACCCCTGGTTTCATTCGGCGCGCCGTAACCTCAAACTGAGACACCACCAGGGATAGCGGCACTCGGTTCGCCTTGCCGCAAGAGCCGACCTACCCGCCATCGATGCTTCGGTCCCGCACGGCGCCGATCCGGCGCAGGGCACCCCGGCGACGCATGCTACGCGCGGCGGCGCGCGCCCCGCCGCGGCCGCAAAGCTTTCCTGATGTGCGCAAGGACGCGCTGATGAAATTCCGGAGTTTTGGTTCGAAACGGAGTTTCAAACCGCACCGTCGCGCTTTCGGTCAGCATCAGATTATACGGCGCTCCCTTGGTGTCGCCGGAGACGCGGAAATCGGTCCGGAAGCAAACAATCGGCTTGCCCTTGGCGTAGGCGTAGCCGCACTCCCAGGCGGTGCCGCTGTCGGGATCGGGGCCGTCCATGCAGGCAACAACCATGTCGGCCCAATCGAGCGCCGCCACGTCCATATCAAAGATCGATTTGGCGGTTTTGCTGCGCGGTTCGTGCTCCTGCGGCAGCCAGACCTCAAAGCCCTCGCTTTCGAGAAAGCGCGCGAGTTCAACGTTGAAGCCCTGCTCGGCCAGGGTGAACAATGGGCCGGCGAGATAGATCTTCGTCATGGCCTTCTCCGGATTCATTCTGCCCGGCGTTCGCATGGCAATGCACAATTGTTCTCGCGACGCCGATGCGCCCGAGTTTTGCGAAAATGTAGTGGGTTAGCCGCCAACGGGTCCGGCCCGAAGTGGCCGGCCCGATGACAAGCTCCGCAGCGTAACCCACCATGCTGAGCGGTGGGTTTCGCTTCGCTCTACCCACCCTACAAAGCGCAATGACGAAAGAAAAAAGGAAGCGGAACGCCGACAGACGTGTTCATTTAACCTCCGCATCTCGCGATGCGGCGCGCACCAGCGGGTGCGCTCGCCTATCGGCGTTCCACCACGGCTCTTACCGTCAGGGCTTTCGGCCCTTGGGCGCAGCTCCAGGCCAGGCTTCCATGGGACGCGGCAGGACGTTCGATCCTGAACGGTCGCTCCAACCGGGGAGCAAAGATCTTGCGCTCTTACGCGGGCGTTACCCGCGCCCGCCTGTCCCAGTCCAGGGAACGCACCTCCCGGACCGGTCGTAGTGCCGGTCAGCATGATGCCCGAAGCTGCCCGGGTGCGGAGTGTATCGTTCCGCGCGCGGGCACCGCACTCGCTCCACCTCTCGGAATACCTTCGCGACAGGCGTCCTCGATCGAGCGAGATAACGCCATGTACCTAATATAGTGACTGCTGTCAAGAGCAAAGTCACGATAACCGCGACACGGCGGCGAGTCCGCCGCTACGTATTTTCGCCCGCTGGTTCAGGTCGCGCGGGCGTTTAGGTGGTTTGGGTACTACAAGACCGTAATGCTGAGGACTTGGCCGTCTTTTAGCCGAAGCCAGTCTATGAACTCAGGGCTAGCTTGCCCGACAAGCACAATGTCGGCCCCTTCGAGATCACCGCGTTTATTCCGCAGTGCGGTCAATGCCCAAGGGCCGCTAGCCGCCGCGACAAGGAAATATTCCGTCTGTGGCGTGAAATGTGGCTGCCCGTCCACGGGTTTGGTAGTCGCGACGATTTTCCAAGCTTTTGGCATCAGACCGAATATGCGCGGTTCGGCCTAGGTCGCAAGAGCGAAAACGGACGCGTCTTAATTGGCTGGGCCCGCTACCGGAACTAAGACTTAGGTTGCGTGGCGCGAACGCCGGGAGGAACGTTGCGAATAGGCGCGGATGAACCCAATGAGCGCGGCTTAAGGAGACACAGCGAACGCTGGCAAAGCATAAGCCGTCAGAAAAGAAAGTCCGCCTAACGCGGCCCAAAAAGATCTTGCAAAGACCAAACCGGCAAAATCATAAGTGGATTGACGACATCTTCGCGTTTCGTGAAACCATATTTTTCGTACAAGACCGTAGTGCGCTCATTGAGTGACCGCAAAGCTACTCCGTAAAAAGATACGTTCCTGCTGATCGCGTAGGCCCGTTCAAGGGCATTCAACAGTAGTATCGTCCCAAGCCCCTGGTTTTGGTATCCACGAAGGACAGCAAGTTGTCCGAGATAAACGGCGGGGAATTGTGACTTGTAAAGGGCGCGGTCCCTTGCTTCGATTTTATCAATGCTGTCGAACATCAACGATAGTGTGTACAGTCCCAAAGCTGTGGTGCCGTTCTCAAGGTGGGCACAAAATGCTTTGAGTTTATTTTGTTCGCATGCCTTTTGGCATTTCTTGCTGATCCACGAATCAATTTCGTGAACACCACAGTTAAAACGCGAAATATCAAATTGACTATCGAGCGCCGAAATGCGGACGCTCGTCAGGTCCAAGGAAGGGCTCGCATCCGTCATCGCGGTAATTCCGCTGATAGAACTCAAATGCTCTACGGAGTTCGGGAGTGACGCCCCCCGAATCCTTATATGCCTTTAGGCAAAAATCGTATGCTTCCTTCTCGGTCTTGAAGGCGGGTTTCTTCTTCGCATCCCCTCCGAAGAAAAATCGGAGAGCGTCCCGCAGCGAAAAGGCCATTGGTTCCGCCGTGTTAAGTTGCGCGGTGTGGCCGCGATAAACACTACAATGGTGACGCATCTACAGTGTGTCAAACGACCCAAACCTAAGGATTTGGTAAGGAATGAGATAGAACAAAGCCCGCTTATATGGGCCTTTCCCGAGCTTATGGCACTCTCCCGTTGGCTAAAATGATTTGCGCTCAAACGGACAGCCGGGCTCTAAAGGACCCCCCACGTGTGCTCGCAGGCTTAATGAGCGGCCAAAAAATATTTGTGATTTTCCGGGGATTCTACCCAAAAGGGCCCGCCGCAAACGCCGCATAAGCTGATTTGCGTCGAAACAGACTTTTATTCCTATTAGCCTTCATTCATCGCCCTATCGAGCGCGGCGCTGACCTCCTCGATAGGCAGGTCGACATTTATCAAATGGTCCTTGTCGAACTGAATGCTGGTGTATCCGGGTCCAGACCTAAGGATTTGAACCAGTGTCGGATTAACGAAAACTTCCGCATGTTTTCCGCCGCCCGGAACTTCGAAACTGCACATTCTAGGCATCGCCTTCCTCCCGCTTATGCAAACGCAGCACCACCTCAGCCCGTCGTCTGACCGACTGTTGCAACCGAAATGGCGACCCGCGCCGCGTAGGCCACGCGCACCTTACGGCAACAGTAGTCTAGGTAGTGGAAAGCCCGCGACTTCTAATTCTATACCCACGGCGGTGCGAAGCCATATCAATCATTCACATCAACGTTCAAAATGAGTTCGGAATTGCAGATCGTTAGGCTCGACGCAATCGCGTCTTTGCCGAAGCCGGCTGAAGCTTCGTTCCGGAGTCTCGCCCGTGGACCATGAATTCATCCGCGAACTGTTTTCGCCGTTCGGTGCGGTGACGGTGAAGCGCATGTTCGGCGGCGCCGGCATCTGGTCCGAAGGCCTGATGTTCGGTCTGGTGTTCGACGGCGCGATCTTTCTCAAAGTCGACGAGACCAGCATCCCTGAGTTCGAGCGCGAAGGCAGCCGGCCGTTCGTCTACACCCGCGCCAAGAGCAAGGGCCGCGTCGGCCGCGCTTCACTGTCGTATTGGCGGCTGCCGGAGCGGCTCTACGATGATCCCGAAGAACTTGCGGTCTGGGCGGCACGCGCGCTCGCGATCGCGCAGCACAAGAAATTTGCGCCGCGCGAAGCGGGCGAAGCGAAAGCCCGTATCGCGAAAATCCGCGCAACGCCGATAGAGCACGCGGCAGCCGTAGCGCGCATGCGCGGAGCGACATATGGAGCTGAGCAGCCAGGCCGGCGGGATTTCGCGGCCGCTCAAGCCGAGGTACGCTTGCTTTGATGAAAACAATGAGTTTCGCGTCGTCGCGTGATTTCCGGGCGTGGCTTTCAAAAAACCACCGCCAATCGGACGGTATCCTCTTGCGTATTTACAAAAAAGACTCTGCATTGCGCACCATGACGTATGCAGAAGCCCTCGATCAAGCGCTTTGCTTTGGCTGGATCGACGGACAGAAAAGACCGTTTGATAAACAATCGTGGCTCCAGCAATTTACGCCAAGGCGGCGCAATAGCGGCTGGTCCAAGACCAACACCCAGCATGCCGAACGCCTGATCGCGACCGGAGAAATGACTCCCGCCGGACTGCGCGAGGTGACTGCGGCAAAGGCGGATGGCCGTTGGGACGCGGCTTACGATTCCTTTAGCAACGCCGCCGTACCGGATGATTTTCTAAAGGAACTCGCGCGAAACAAGAAGGCGAAAGCCTTCTTTGAGACGCTCAACAAAACCAATCTATATTCGATAGCTTACCGGCTTCAGACGGCCAAAAAACCGGAAACAAGAGAGAGCCGAATGCGGGGGATCATCGATAAACTGGCCCGCGGCGAGAAGTTTCATTGAACGCAATAATTCCGGCCGGATCGGCCGCTTTTGGATTTCGTTATGATCGAGATGCGCCGCGCCTGCTTGCCTATATCGGCGTTTCAGCCCCGCCTTCGCGCTTGAATGCGAGACTTGCCTCCTCAAGGTCGAGCTCGCGCTCGATGTGCCGGCGGGCTTCGTCGGTGATCTTGCCGTCGCGCAGCAGCTGGTAGATGTATTCGCGCTCGGCGGCGATCAGCTCAAGCCGCAGCTCGGCCGCCGCCGCAACCGCTTTGCGGCCATCGGCCGCATTCTTCGGCAACTGCACGGCGCGATGATCATGCCGTGCCCGCAGGATCGCGAGCACCTCCGGGGCGAGCTCGCCGTCGGTGGCGAGCTGATCCAGCCGGCCCTGCGCCACGTTCAGGGCTTCCAGCCGCGCGGTAATCTCGGCATCGCGCTCGCGCCGGCGCTCGTCTTCGGCATCGTGCGGCAAAGCGAGCCAGCGCACCACGCTCGGCAGCACCGCCCCCTGGCCGATCAGCGTGATGACGATGATGCCGAAGGTGACGAACAGAATGAGATCGCGGTCGGGAAACGACGCGGCGGCGAGCGTCGTCAGCGGAATGGCGAGCGCGGCGGCGAGCGAAACGACGCCGCGCACGCCGACGAACGAAAGCAGGAAGGTCCACTGCCAGGGCGGTGACGGATCGCGGCGCGCCAGCGACGGGCTCAGCCGGCGCGGCAGATAGGTCGCCGGAAACACCCAGACGAATCGCGCCACCACAATCACGGCGAGGACGATGAATATCGTCAGCGGCAGATCGCGCAGCCGGACCATGTCGGTTTCGTCGAGCAGCGTGCGCATCTGCATCCCGGTGACCAGAAAGATGAAGCCCTCGAGCAGATAGACCAGCAGGTCCCAGAAGAAGATGCCCTGCAGCCGCGTCGCCGCCGGAATGAGCAGCGGCCCGTTCCAGCTCACGAACAGACCGGCGGCAATGGTGGCAAGTACCCCCGATCCACCCAGCTGCGCCGGCACCAGAAACGCGATGTACGGCGTCATCAGCGACAGCGTGATCTCGACCCGCGGGTCGCGCGCCCAGCGGCGCAGCCGCAAACTGACCCAGCCGACGCCGATCCCGTAGCCAATCTCACCGACGACGATGAGAGCGAAGGTGCCGGCGGCTTCGCCGAGCGAGAACACGCCGGTGCTGACGGCGGCGACCGCGAAGCGGTAGAGGATTAAAGCCGTGGCATCGTTGGCAACGCCTTCGCCTTCGAGCACGACGACCAGCCGGCGCGGCAGGCCCAGGCTGCGAACAATCGCGAGCGGAGCGACCGCGTCGGGCGGCGCCACGATGGCGCCGAGCACGAAGCCGACAGCGAGCGGCATGCCGAGCACGAAATGCGCCACCACCGCTACCGCGCAGGTGGTGAAGATAACGCACCCGAAGGCCAACAGCGTGATTGGCCGCAGGTTGAAACGAAATTCGCGCCAGCTCATGGCGACGCCGGCCGAATAGATCAGCGGCGGCAGGATGCCGAGCAGCACCAGTTCCGGCGCGAGTTCGATCCGCGGCAAACCGGGGATGATGGCAAGCGCGATGCCGGCGACGACCAGAAGGACGGATGGCGCGGTATTCAGCCGCCGCGCGACAATCGCGACGACCACCAGCACGGCGAAGAATAATAATATTGTCTCGATCGTGCCCGTCATGCGTCACACGATGCCGGATATCCGCGCTCGGTCAAGCGCCGGGCGGCAGACGGCGCGCGCGGCCGGCGCATCGGGCGCACCAGGCGGCGAGAAGGACGAAGCCTGCATCAAGGCCGGGAATCGACAAGGTGGCCGGCCAGTTGAATTAACGCCACAGCCGGACGAAAGTTGTCATCAAGCGCTCGCTCTGCAGGAGCGATCGCCGTTCGCAAAAACGGGCGAATTTCTCTGACCTGGGCTCGCTTTTCGGGCCCGGCATCCCCATATCCGGCTCGTTGTCCGACAGAACGATCGAGACAGAGCCGCATTAGCCAAGGCGTTTTTTTGAAAAGGAAATGGCGTGTTTGACCCCCGACAAGATCGTGCGAATACAATCGAACTCCAGCAAGCTGACTAAGAAGCAGCGCGATTATCAAAACCTGTTGCTCATCGTCCGCGAGCATCGCGAATGGCTGGCTGAAAATTACCCAACCCTTGTGAGCGGCGCGCAACAGGCGGCAGCCGCCGAGAACCGGTAATCAAAAGTCCGCGGCGACCAGGTCGTTGAGATCCGATCGACACCTTTTCAGCTCAAACGGATGATTGAAGACGACGGATGAGCTGTGCGAACGGGCGGTCATCGCTAGGCCGCGCGGCGGACCAAAGGATAGTCAAGGCTTTCGTACAGGCGACGAATTCCCTGACCGTCGTAGCGCTCTTCATCGACCTGGAGATGCGCTCCCAGAAGACATTCAGGTGGAAGCTCCTCGATCGCGAAGCGAACAGCATCAGCGGCGCGGGCAAAACGTTTGTAGCCAATTGGCTGTCGCCGCGATTTCCGATTTCGGGTGGGGAACAGCTCCGCCTCGGCGCTGTAATCAAATGCGATCATGCCTTCTTCAGCCATGGAAACGTCCGTCATCTGATTATCTCCAAATAAAAGATCGAAGCATCCTTGGAACAGTCATCCACCAAGCAACCTCAATCTATATATGATCGAAATGCGAGAATGTTAGCCTCGCGGCACGTGTAATTCAGGTCACCCTTCGTGAGCCGATAAACGGCGCCGAGCGCGCAGCTGCTGATTCGGGAACCGCGATCCAGTGCGGAACCCGCGCCACGCCAGACATGGCGTGGTGGGATGACCAGGGTGGCGCTTATCGAAACCGGCGGAACACCAGGACGTCGGTCAGACCCGTGTCGGCTTACCAGGCCGAAAGCAATCGGCCGACATCATAGGCGAACGCACCGATGACGCACGCCGCCAACCCGCCACCAACCAGGACAAGCACGACGACCGTATTCAAACGGTCGAGCACTTGTTTGTCGACGAAATGAACTCTTTGGAGGGTCTGAGCCATGGCATACGTATAGCGTAACATTCGACCGTTTGAAAGATTGCAGCATTGATCTGCATCGGAATAAGCAAGCGCCGCACCTAAAAGTGATGACATTCTCGGCTCGGCCGGGCCGCGCTCACGTTCATGTTACTAATTACTGGGAAATCCACGGATTAAGTAGCCGGGAAAATGCGAGCTGCAGGCCATGACGTGGGTGATGGCCTCGCGGTCGTACTCGTCGCCCGAGCGGTAATGATCAAAGAAGCTGTTCAGCCGCCGCACCCGTTCGGTCATCGCTTGCGCCGATTGCAGGCCGATCGAAACGCCGTAATTGGTGAAGGCGAACTTGACCTGAGGAAGATCGGGCTCGCGGCAGAAATAGCCGTCTTCACGCCACATCAGATCGAGCATGGCGAGGCTGCGGCGCCGTTGCGCCACCGCCCAATCCTCTGCCGGAAAAAAGTGGGTCAGCCACAGCATCATGCCGAGACCAAGATCCTGGGTGATGCGCAGCCCCGGCGCGGTCGCGTCAATGAGCGCCCGCATCTCGGCGATCTCGTGAGCCAAGGCATGCTCATCAAGGCATCGATAGGAGACGTAGCCGTCGAAAGCATCGAGTGCACCGAAGCCGAAGCCCGGATAAGGCGCGCTCAAATCTTCCTTCATCTTCCAGACAACGCCCCTGCCCGGCACCACAAAGGCGGGATGAATCTGGCGGACGAGATCAACGCCCTTGCCTCGATAGGCCGGCACATGCCGCGCCAGCACGGAGAGCGCGTACAGCCACATCGCCAGATAATGAAAATATTGGCCGTCGCGGTCCGGCGCTTCGCCAATGCGGATGCCGCGCCGGCGCCCGAGCACCCGGTCGACGTCGGCCACAACCCACTCAGCTTCATCGAGGAACCGCCGCTCGCCCAGTTCCGCATAGAGCGAAACCAGCAGCACGACGCCGAACGCATCGGTCCATAAGTAGCGAAGGCCGTTAGGCCATATGCGCTCGGCGCGCATCCAGTTCAGCTTGTCAAGAACGTAGCCAATATCCTTGCAAGCGGTCACGGCGACGCTCCCTGGCGACGCTCACACGCCGAAGGGATAGGTATCAGGCAATCCCGCTAGCTCCGCGGTGTCGAACGGCGTCACCGCGCGGGTCTGATCGAACCAGATGTACTCATCGAATTGCTGCGGCAGGATCGCCTGGAAATAGTGACTGGCGCGCTCGGTCTCCGGCCGGTAGATGACGCCGATCGCCCGCTCAAGGTGCGGCTTGCTCAGGCCTTGCGGACCGGTCAGGTCGGCGCGATTGCGTAAACCGAGCGTAAAGCGGGCGCGCCCGGTGGCGTGGCACAATCGCTCATAGCTCTTCGGCAGCGCCGGCTGGACCTTTTTCAGCTCCATCGGCCCGTCCCAATCGGACGCCGCCGCGACGGTTCCGCTGTTGGTGCCGAAGCCGACCAGATAAGCGCCGCTGCCGAATTCCTGGCGGCACAAGTGACCGATATTGTGCTCGCCGCGCGAAGCCATCTCGGTTGCCGCCAAATCGCCGACGTGGGAATTGTGCGCCCACACGATTGCCTTGCTGTCCGCGCCATAAAACGTCAGCAGGTTCCTCAGCGTCGTGAACATGTGCTCGTCGCGAAGATTCCACGACGCGCGTGAGCCGTAATACATAATCCGATAATAACGCTCGGCGTTGGTGACGAGGCGGGCATTCTGGACGGCGTCGAAATAGCGTTCGCCATCATGCCCGGTATAAGCGAGGCGCTTCTGCAATAGATCCTTGAGTGCCCCCACGACATTCTGTTCACACGTCCGATAGGCGCCGATCAACGCGGCATGGCCATAAGTCGCCGGGTCGCCCTGCCACGGCGTCAGGCAGCCGTAGCGCTCACGCGCAACCCGGGCAGCGGCCGGATCGACGTCATCGAGATAACTCAGAACCGCACGGATCGACACATAGAGGCTGTAGAGATCGAGGCCGTGAAACGCCACCCGCGCCTCGGGTTTGGCCGCCCTGTTGTGCTCCCGCAGCCAGTTGACGAAATCGCGCACCTCGTTGTTGCGCCACATCCAGGTCGGGAAACGGGCGAACGCCGTCCATTCCGCGGGAGGATATTCGAGATGCCGTACGTAGTGATCGACCCGCGCGGCATCCGGCCAATCGCCCTCGATGGCAATGAAGCGGAACCCCTTCTTGGCAATGAGTTCGCGGGAGATGCGCTCGCGCATCCGATAAAATTCCGAAGTGCCGTGGGTTGCCTCGCCGAGCAGGACGACACGCGCGTCGCCGATCCGTTCAAGCAACGGGCCGAGATCGACGGTGTCGATCGAGGCGAACGGCTCGGCCGCGTCGGCGATCCTCTTGATCAGCTGTTCTTCATTGATGGCGCCTGTCGGCGGCGCGTAGCGAGCGCGGGCCGGCTCCGCCTCCTCGGGCGCCCACCCTTCCTCGCCGAGCAGCGGAACAAATCGCACATCGGCGAGGTCTTCGCGGCGATAGTCGTTCTGGGCAATTCGCGTCACCCGTACCAGTTCCTGGAGGCGCTGATCCGCACCCACCGGGATCACCAGCCGGCCGCCGATTTTGAGTTGGTCTTTTAGAGATTCGGGAATCGTCGGACCGCCGGCGGCAACAATGATCGCATCATAGGGCGCATGCGCTGCCCAACCGCGCGTCCCGTCGCCGTGCAGAACGTGGACATTATCGTAGCCGAGATCGGCCAGCGTCGCGGCGGCCTTCTCGGCCAGCGGACCATGACGCTCGACCGTGTAGACGTCGGCGGCGATTTCGGACAGGACCGCAGCCGCATAGCCCGAACCGGTGCCGATTTCGAGCACCTTTTCGCCGCCACGGAGCACCAATGCCTCGACCATGAACGCGACGATGTACGGCTGAGAGATTGTCTGTCCCTCTTCAATTGGCAACGCCGTGTCTTCGTAGGCAAACTCGCGAAGCTGTGCCGGCAGAAAAGATTCACGAGGCACGCTACGCATGGCCTTGAGCACCAGCTCCGACCGGACACCTCGCGCGAAGATCGCCTTTTCAGCCATCTCCTGCCGAAGCTTCGAAAATTCGGTTTTTGAAAGCTCGTCCATCGGCTAAAGCCCTACCGGTCCGGACAATTGCGCGTGCAGTTACGACCTTTGTTGGTAAGCTCCGCTCGTTTCGGCCGTTCGAGCATTGATCTAAGTCAACAAGACCCGCTGCGTGCCGCAGCCAAAGAACCGCAACGCACAGCGGTTCAGCCCGGCGGGCGGCAAGCGGTCATTTCGGGGTTTTGACGCAGATCAACGGCAACCTTCGCGCATTCTCGCATGTTGAGTCATGTATCGCTTTCTTGAAGGCACGGCCGAGCAATATATGACGCGCACGGTAACGACCGTGACACGGCAAACGACCATGCGTGAGCTGGAGAAATTATTCGAGCAACACGATTTCAACTCCTTCCCGGTCGTCGAACAGGGAAAGATGTTGGGGATCGTGACCAAGTTCGATTTTCTTCGGGCCTTTGCGTTCACCACCGGTCAGATGGTGCCGCATTACGAAGAGTTGATGCGGCGGCCCGTTGGAGAAATGATGACCGAAGCCGTCGTGCATGTCGAACCGGCGGCACCGTTGACGCGGGTTCTGCAATTGATGGTGAGCCTCAAGAGCCGAAGCTTTCCGGTTATCGGGCCCGACCGCCAATTGGTCGGGATGATCTCCCGCGAGGACGTGATCCGCGCCCTCAAAGAGGCGACGTAGCGCGATCAACGCCGGCCGGTCATCGGTGGACCAGTACCGGGATCTTGCAATGCGTGAGCACTTTGACCGTTTCGCTGCCGAGCACGAGCGCGGAGACGCCATGGCGGCCGTGCGAAGCCATGACGATCAGATCGCAGCCTTTGAGCTCCGCGATATCGATAATCGCCCGGTAGGGATGCTCATGCTCGACCTGAATGGTCTCGCATACGACACCGGCCGCCTGCGCTGCCCGGGTGACGGCGCCTAGCGTTTGCTCGGCATGGTTCTGCATGCGTGCCTGATAGGCCGCCGGCGTGTCCTCGATCATCCGCGTGTCGGTCGTCAGAACATGAAAAGGCGGCAACACCGTAAGCCCGGTGGCTTTGGCGCCAATGCGTTTCGCCAAGGCGATGCCGTGCTGCACGGCTTTCCCGGCGAGTTCTGAACCATCCGTTGCGATTAGGATGTTGGTATACATCGCCCCTCCTCGATCACGCACTTTCAGGATGAAACCGGCGCACCGCCAGAGCAACATGAATGTCGAGAAATATGTCGGTCGGAATGCCCCAGGTCATCGCCACACCTTTCGTTATCCGATGGAATTACAATGTCTTGATCAATGCCGGCGATTGCGCTGCGCGTGGCGGCGCCAGCCGCAATGCCGACCAGTATAGTCTGCGTCGATAAAAGCGGAATGGCCGTCCGGACGGCGGCGCGAACGACGGGGAACCACCACCAATGATCCAGCGATATACCGACCACGCCGCCAACGAGCGGACCTTTCTGGCCTGGGTCCGCACGGCGATCGCGGTGATGGCCTTTGGTTTTCTGGTCGAACGGTTCGATCTGTTCCTGCAGATCGCCGGACAGACCATAGCGCGCCGCGCGCTGTCGCCGACCGGTCAGCTTGTCGGCAATATCTCGGGCCTGATCCTGATCGGCCTCGGCGCCGGTATGATGGTCTTGGCCATCGTGCGCTTTCGCAGGATCACGATTGAAATCGACAGCGAACAGACGCTGGCAGGCCCGGGCCAGCGCGCGGACGTTTTGCTCGCCGGCCTCCTTACGGTGCTCGGATGCGCTTTGTTTGTCTATCTCACGTACACCGTGATCAGCAGCCTTTGAATGTTAGCGGCGCGCGACCCTGCTGTCGGGATTTTGCGCGGATGCCGATCTTCAACCCGTGCACGCAAGCATCAGTCGGTCCAAACAATAACGCGCCGGCCCTCTTTGTCCCTGAAGGCGCCGACGATGATCATAATGAAATCAACAAACGTCCAGATGCCCAGCCCGCCCAGCGTGAAGAGCTGGAGTATTCCGGTGCCGACCTTACCGACATAAAACCGGTGCGCGCCGAATATCCCGAGAAACCAGCACAACAACAGCGCGGCAAGGCGGCTTCTGGGACTGGCGTCCGGGGTCCTAGAACCGGTCGGCGCGCCGCAGTGCGGACAAGTCGGCGCCAGACTGGAAATGATCTGGCCGCAGCTGCGGCAAAACTGCTGGTTGGCGGCCAGCGGCGGCATGGGTTGAGACATCATTGCGCCCCCTGATTTTCATCTCGTTAGCATGCACCACGCCGGACATGGAGGTAGTGAGGACAAGCGACCCTGCGGGCGATTATTCCTAACTTGACAGAAGCTATCCGGCATCGTCATGCCCGGCCTTGTGCCGGGCATCCACGTCTTAATTAAACTAGACCCGAAGACGTGGATGGCCGGGACAAGCCCGGCCATGACGAGCCAAGGAGCCGGGATGACCAGACGAACCCTTCGGCCTCGACCGATCCATCGCCTCGCGCTTAGCGCCATCCTCGCATTGTTCGGCACCGTTCTATTGTCGCGCGCCGGCCTCACGGCGCCAGCGTCGTATGAGAGTCCACGCGCCTATTGTGTCCGCGTCGGCACCGACGACACGCTGCGGACCCCGCCATCTTCTCTCGCGCCCGCCGTCCGGCGCCTGTTCAATATCCGCGGACACTATGCCCCGAACGCGGCCTATTATCGCTGCGTCGATGGCATGGTGAAAGTCTGCTTCGTCGGCGCCAACCTTCCTTGCGGCAAGGCCAACACCAGCGAAAACCAGCCGGCCGTGGCGCACTGGTGCGAAACCCATCCGGATACGGAATCAATTCCGCTTTACGTCACCGGCCATGACTCGCTCTATTTCTGGCATTGCATCGGAGCCAAGGCCGCGACCGGCGCGCCGGTCGGCACGCTCGACCGCAGAGGATTTTTTGAAGAATATTGGAAGATGGTGAAATAGCCGCGCAGCTACGTGACGTACCGCCAGGTCGCCCCGGATTTCGCTGCCGCTCCATCCGGGTTACGCTTGCTTACCCTTACCCGCATCAGGAAAGACAATGGTCAGCGACAACAAAAAAGCCAAAACCAACCCGGCCCCAAAGGCGGACACGCCCGCAAAGGCTGATACGGCTGCAAAGGCCGACACCGCTGCAAAGAGTGACGCCACCGCGACGGTCAAGCGTCCCGCCGCCGAAGACGCATCCAAGTCCAAAGCCGAGGAGCCGGCCGGGGCGGCACCGGCGAATTATAGCCGGGGCGAAGGCCAGAAACCGGTCACCGCAGCCTACCGGGAAAACTGGAACGCAATTTTTGCGAAGAAGCCGAAGAGCAAGAAGAAGAGCAAGCGATAATTGGCGCGACAATGCCGTGTGTAGGATGGGTAGAGCGCAGCGAAACCCATCAGCGAACGCGCAGCAGAGAACGATAAGTTTCACTGAGCCCTCCCTACGGGCTGACGCAAAGCTGCGGCATGGTCGGTAAGGGCGCGCGACTTCCGATCCACGAGCGTCACGGTTAGGAAAAACCTCCCGCCTGAAACGAAATTTCGACGGTAACGAACCATACCGCGAGGTTGCCCCGGATTTCGCTACCGCTCAATCCGGGCTACGCTTGCTGGGCAGCGAAGAGGTCAGCAAACATTTCGTCATACTCGTCGTCGAAAAGCCTCTTTGCCGGAAACGACTTTGGATAACGATCAATCATATACCCGTGCCAATCCCATCGACGCATCTCTGGACTTCCGAGTTTGCCCTCCATGACGCCGGCAATGCCGTTCTCTCGCATGATCTGCAAGCCGACTTCAAAGTCCTCGATTGCCCAGATGGAGTATGGCGCTTGCTCAACAAGGTTGGGCGGCAAGCTCTCCTTAGTGAGTTTCAACGCTACAGCCTCCGTTAGCTTGTCTAGCATTACCGGACCGAACATACGCCAATTTTCAAGCGTAACGACGACAGGAAATATCTTCCGACCCTCCTTCACAGGGAAGTGGGGATAGGCATTGTCGAGATAATCGGCCATCGTTTTGTATACTTGCACAACAGCCGATGCCATGACTTCAAGGTCATCCTTTAATGGCTCAAGGTCCGTCAACGACACCTTTGCGCCCCACGACAGGCGCTTAGCCTTACACTCGACGAAAAGCGCTGCATGATCGTCAGCAACAATCCAATCTGGGCTCCTTTTCTTAATTTCCCAATTGCGTACTCGGTCTCGCTGTAATGACCCATAGGTTCAGCACACGCGCGGCCGATTACTTCCCCCACGTACCTCTGGAAGCCATCACCAAATTCATTCGCAAATTCTGGTACGCCGATAAGCTCATAGTAAAGGCCGCCTGTAAAACGCCAGAACAACAATGTCATTAAGGGACAAACCAGAGCGTCGCTTCCTTGATATGACATTCGGATAAGGGGGAACGCTCGAAGTGAATTATACGCATATGCGAAATTTACATTGTATTGCTGCTCGCTTTTCAACTGGAGTTTCAATTCTTTGATCGGCTTCGACGTAAACGCAAAAAATTTATTGAACAACTCGACTGAAAGCGCCTTTATCTCGGACGTGAATGGAAGGCTGATTGCGGGCCGGGTCAAAAAGAAGCCCATGCAGGCGACGCCGCACATATAGATTTGCCAGACATTCATATCAATTTTCTGCCGACATATGTCATCGATCGCCGGGCGATTGAATATTTTGAAATACCGGATGATAGACGCCGCGTTGGGCCGGTTCCCTTGCCAGATAAATTGGCGGTGGACGATCCGGATCAACTCGACGAGGATGTTGGGTGACCCGAGTTCTCCGTAGATGTTATTCTCAAGTGCCTTTAGTGAGTTGACTAAATCGCTCAACGTTTTCCACACGCGCAAGGCGCGACCCTTGGAGGCAACGGCATTGCCGTTGAGAATCACTTCCTTCGCGAGAATTTCAAGCTCCCATTCTGAAATCCATGTTTGCGGAATCTCCAACTCGAGATATTGAGGCAAAACTTCAATTTCTGGAGGAAGGCGGAAATCATCTATTTGTAGATATTGGCAATACGCCCAAATCACGCCCAACGCTTCTTCGACCGATAAGGGGGCGATCTTGTTTCTGATGGGCTTGTATTGTTGAAAAACGTCCATGGCCAAAGGTATGATCTTGGCGACTTTCGAAAAACTCGGTTCATTCTACAGGAAATTTCATAGATAGTGCATTCGAGGCAATTTCTTGTTGTTGCTTGACGCTCGCAAGATTACTCTTCGCGACACGAAAAAGTTAAGCAGCCTTTTTGGGGATACGCGCAGCCTCACGGCGTGAGTGGGAGGGTACGAATGACTTCTTTTATAATTCATGGCCCTTTTGAACTCGACTACGAGAAACGCAAAGGCGGCCGCGTTCTCATTTTTGATGACTTTTGGTCAGCTGACGGTGACGCACACTATCTTTGTTTTGAACGAGGCTGTTATGTTTTTGCGATAAGGAACAGAGGACTAACGCCAACCTACGTTGGACAGGCAACGCAAACATTCAAGCAGGAAACTTTTAATGACACAAACAAGCATAAATATCACAACGGATTCAGCGAGTACGGAAAGGGCACACCCCTGATGTATTTTGTTGTTCACCCAAAGCAGAAAGGGCGGACTAATGAAAAACACATCGAAGATATTGAGGACTTCCTAATACAGGCCGGCTTCGCTAAGAATCCGAAACATACAGAATGTTAGAGGAATTCAACAACCTCAGTGGAGCATCAAGGGCGTTATACGTAGTGGTTCTGGGAACCGAAATAGGAGCGAAACGCAATTCATCAAGCTGTTCGGTCTCAACGTTTAGCTTCGTCCGTGACAGGACCGCCCTCTTCGTCGAAGGGGGCAAATTGTGTCACAAAAAACTCTGCGGGTCGACGTCGATGTCGAGCTTGATCGAGCCCTTCGCCTTCGGCGCGCTGCGCGAGCCATTCGCGCAAATAAGCCGAGAGATCGAAAGCGCGCGGCGCTTTGACCAGCAGGCGCAGGCGATGGCGGCCGCGCACCAAAGCGAGCGGCGCGTCGGCGGGACCGAGGACGCGCACATCGTCCACCGGCGGCGCGGCGCGCGCCAGCGCGCGCGCGTAAGCCTGTCGTCTCGTGCCGGTCGGGCGCCGGAGACGACGAGGCTCGCGAGCCGGCCGAACGGCGGATAATGCGCTGCGTCTCGCGCGCCTCGATCTCGGCGTCGTAGAACGCTTCGCGGTCCTGCGCGATCAGCGCGCGCATCACCGGATGCTCGGGCTGGTGGGTCTGCAGATAGCCGCGGCCGATGCCGGCGTCGCGGCCGGCGCGGCCGACCACCTGATGCAGGAGCTGGAAGGTGCGCTCGGCGGCGCGCGGGTCGCCGTTGTTGAGGCCCGAGATCGGCGTCGACGATGCCGACCAGATTGAGCTTCGGGAAATGATGGCCCTTGGCGACCAGCTGGGTGCCGATGACGATGTCGAAGCGGCCGGCGGCGACGTCGTCGAGCTCTTCGCGCAGCCGCTCGACGGTGGCGACGAGATCGGAGGAGAGCACGAGGACGCGCGCCTGCGGAAACAGCCGCGCACTTCTTCCTCCAGCCGCTCGACGCCGGGGCCGATGGCGGCGAACGAATTCGCCGCCTGGCATTTCGGGCATTCCGCCGGATGCGGCATGGCGAAGCCGCAATGGTGGCAGACGAGCTGCCGGCGAAAGCGGTGATCGACCAGCCAGGCGTCGCAGTTCGGGCAGGAGAAGCGAAAGCCGCAGGCGCGGCACAGAGTCAGCGGCGCGTAGCCGCGGCGATTGAGAAAGAACAGCGCCTGCTCGCCGCGCTCGATCGCGGTCTGCACCGCGCCGGCGAGCGTCGGCGAAATGAAGCGGCCCGGCGGCGGGCGCTCGCGGCGCAGATCGATCGCCTCGACCGCCGGCATGCGCTGGCCGCCGAAGCGCTCGGGCAGCGCCAGCCGCCGGTAGCGGCCGCGCCGCGCATTGACTTCGGTCTCCAGCGACGGCGTCGCCGACGACAGCACCACCGGGATGCGGGCGATGTGGCCGCGCACCACCGCCATGTCGCGGGCGTGATAGTGCACGCCGTCTTCCTGCTTGTAGGCCTGGTCGTGCTCCTCATCGACGACGATCAGGCCGAGATCGGCATAGGGCAGGAACAACGCCGAGCGCGCGCCGACCACGACCGCCACCTCGCCGTCGGCGACCGCCCGCCAGGTGCGCGCGCGTCTGCGCGGCGATCAGCTCCGAATGCCATTCCGCCGGGCGCACGCCGAAGCGCGCGGCGAAGCGGTCGAGGAATTGCGCGGTCAGCGCGATCTCCGGCATCAGGATCAGGCTTTGCCGGCCGGCGCGGATCATATCGGCGACCGCCTCGAAATAAACTTCGGTCTTGCCCGAGCCGGTGACGCCGTCGAGCAGCGTCACCGAATAGCCGCCCTGGGCGACCGTCGCTTTCAGTTCGGCGGCGGCGGCCTCTGGTCCTGGGTGAAATCGTCGTGCGCGAAATCCGGATCGGGCTTTTCCGCGACCGGCTCCGGCGGCAGCACCAGCGTTTCGAGCGTGCCTTCGTCGATCAGGCCGTCGATCACGCCGGCTGCTGACGCCGGCTTCGCGCGCGGCATCGCTTTTGCCGCGCACCATGCCGTCGGCAAGGAGCGCCAGCACGCGCTGCGCGCGCCGCGGTCATGCGCTGCGGCGGCGGGCCGGCAAGCCGCACGCCGACGCGCTCGCGCTCGGCGCCGAGATGCTCGCCCATGCGCAGGCACATCCGCAGCACCATGCCGCGCGAGCGCGAGCGTATAATTCGCGACCCAGTCGACGAAGCTGCGCAGCTCGGGCTTGAGCGGCGGCAGGTCGAGTTTTTCCTCGACGTCCTTGAGCCGGTTGTCGAGCCGCGGATTGGGCTTCGGATTCTCCGCCCAGACCACCGCGGTCGCCTCGCGGGCGCCGAGCGGCACGCTGACGATGTCGCCCGGCGCGAGCTCGAGCGCCTCGGGCACCCGGTAGGAATAGGCCCGGTCGAGCGCGACCGGGACCAGGACATCGACGACACGTCGGATCATAAGCAGATTCTTGAATGGAGCATGATCTGATCGGAAAACCGGCGGCCACTTTTCCGGATCATGCGCAGTTGTCCCGATTCCAGTGGGTTTAGGAAGGGGAAAGGGTGCCGCCTCTATCCTGCCCCGCACAGCCTGGGGCGGCATCGAGCCGATGCGCCAGCTGCTCGACACCCAAAGTCGCCGCCGAGCTCGAAGGCTGGCTCGCGCATCTCGGCGACGAGCGGCGCTATTCGCCGAAGACGCTGGAAGCCTACCGGCGCGACGTGCGGCAATTCCTCGCCTTCCTCGCCGAGCATCTCGGCGGGCGCGCCATCGCTGAAAGACCTCGCGCGCTCTGACGCCCGCCGACGTGCGCGCCTTCCTGGCCGCGCGCCGCGCCGCAGGCATCGGCAGCCGTTCGCTGATGCGCTCGCTCGCCGGCGTGCGCGGCTTCGCGCGCTATCTGGAGCGCAACGGCAAGGGCAAGGTCGGCGCGCTCGCCGCGGTGCGGGCGCCGAAAATCGGCAAGACCCTGCCGCGGCCGCTCGCCGGCCGCCGCCGCCAAGCGCCTGGCCGACCCCGATCTCGCGGCCGGCGACGAACGCGAGCCGTGGATCCACGCCCGCGACGCCGCCGTGCTGGCGTTGCTCTACGGCAGCGGCCTTGCGCATCTCCGAAGCGCTGGGCCTTAAACGCGGCGATTTCGGCGGCGGCGCGGCGATGCCATCACCGTGACCGGCAAAGGCCGCAAGCAGCGCATGGTGCCGGTGCTGCCGCAGGTCGCAAAAGCTGGTCGCCGATTATGTCGAGCTCTGCCCCTACGATTTGCCGCAAGACGGTCCGCTGTTTGTCGGCGCGCAAGGGCGGCCCGCTGTCGCCGCGCGTCGTGCAGCTGGCGATGGCGCGGCTGCGCGGCGCGCTCGGTCTTCCCGAGACGGCGACGCCGCATGCGCTGCGGCATTCCTTCGCCACTCACCTCCTGGCCCGCGGCGGCGACCTGCGCTCCATCCAGGAACTGCTCGGCCACGCCTCGCTGGCGACGACGCAGATTTATACCGAAGTCGACGCCGATCGGCTGATCGCCGCCTATCGCAACGCCCATCCGCGCGCGTGAAATAAATTCGTGTTATCCGTCACTCTGGGGCCCCGCGCAGCGGTGGACCCGGAATGACGGAGGGGGCGGACATGCCGGAAGCAACGGAACACATGGAACATGCGATGCATGCCGAACATGCGTCGCACACCAACCGCAAGATCGGCCTGGTGATTGCGGTGCTGGCGCTGTTTCTGTCTTTCTCCGAGACGCTGGGCAAAAGCGCGCAAACCGAAGCCATCAGCGCCAACGTCAAGTCGAGCGACACATGGGCGTTTTTTCAGGCCAAGGACATCCGCAGAACGGTCGTCAACGCGGCCGCCGAGGAGACAACGCTGCTCGGAGCAACCCTGACCGACCCCGCCGCCAAGGCCGCGATCGACAAACAGGTCGAGGCTTGGCGCACGACCGCCGCGCGCTACGAGTCCGACCCAAAAACGCGGGAGGGCCGCAAAGAACTCGCGGCTCGCGCCAAGGCCGAGGAGGAGGAGCGCGACCTCGCCATGGCGAAATATCATCACTATGAACTCGCCTCGGCGGCGTTCCAGATCGGCATCGTGCTCGCCTCGGCGGCGGTGATCACCGAGGTGATCGGGCTGGCCTGGTTCGCGGGCGTGCTCGGCGTTATCGGGATCGCCGTCACGGCACTCGGCCTGTTCGCGCCGCACGCGGTCGAGCATTTCCTCTGAGCAAGGAAGCGGTAATGGTTTCGCGCGGCAAGGCTGAGCAGCAGGCGGCGCGTAATGCGCGGCTGTCCGCGGCTCTGCGCGAAAACCTCAAGCGGCGCAAGGCGCAGGCGCGCGGCCGGGCGGAACACACGACCGGCGACGCAGTTAGTCCGCCGGAAGCACCCGCCGCTCAATCGAAAGTTCCTGACTTTCGCCGCAATCGAAGCCGCGACTAGGGCCGGTGACCGGCGCCCGGAAAGCGCCTAGTAACCGTGATTGCCGTTGCACTTTGCGCCTCGGTTGCACGCGGTTCATAGCTACGGTCGAGTTCGGTCCTGGGACGGACCGCGGGGGACATGATGGATCGCATTCGTATCGTCGGCGGCCAGCCTCTCAACGGCACGATCCCGATTTCGGGCGCAA
Organism: uncultured Alphaproteobacteria bacterium; assembly: GCA_963826945.1. Taxonomy (GTDB): domain Bacteria; phylum Pseudomonadota; class Alphaproteobacteria; order Rhizobiales; family Xanthobacteraceae; genus BOG-931. The sequence goes on from CAWGYY010000013.1 coordinate 21,734, forward strand.
AGAACGCCACGCTGCCCCTGATGATCGCGAGCCTCCTCACCGAGGACACACTCATTCTCGACAACGTGCCGCGCCTCGCCGACGTCGTGCTGTTGCAGCGGATACTCGGCAATCACGGCGTCGACGTCATGGTCAGCGGCAAGCGCTCCGGCGAGACCGCTGACAACGGCCAGACACTGCACATTTCCGCCGCCCGTATCGTCGACACCACCGCACCCTACGAGCTGGTGTCAAAGATGCGCGCGAGCTTCTGGGTGATCGCGCCGCTCGTGGCGCGCATGGGCCATGCGCGGGTTTCCATGCCCGGCGGCTGCGCCATCGGCACCCGGCCGGTCGATCTTCTGATCATGGCGATGTCGCGGCTCGGCGCCGACATCGAAATCGACGGCGGCTACGTGGTGGCGCAGGCGCCACACGGGCTCAAGGGCGGCGAGATTGTCTTTCCCAAAGTCACCGTCGGCGGCACCCACACCGCATTGATGGCGGCCGTGCTCGCCAACGGCACGTCGGTGATCGAGAACGCCGCACGCGAGCCGGAGATCGTCGACGTCGCCGACTGCCTCAACAAGATGGGGGCGCGCATTTCCGGCGCCGGCACCAAACGCATCATTGTCGAGGGCGTCACCAGACTCAACGGAGCGCGCCACGCAGTGCTGCCAGACCGCATCGAGACCGGCACCTATGCGATGGCAGTCGCCATGGCCGGCGGCGATGTGCTGTTGCAGAACGCGCGGCCGGAATTGCTGCGAGCTGCGCTCGACGTGCTGACGGCAACCGGCGTGACCATCACGCCGACCAATCAGGGCATCCGCGTCGCGCGCAATGGCGCCGGGCTTGCGCCAGTCAACGTTACCACGGCGCCGTTCCCGGAATTCCCGACCGACTTGCAGGCGCAACTCATGGCGCTGATGACCCGCGCGCGCGGCACCTCGCAGATTGTCGAGACGGTCTTCGAAAACCGTTTCATGCATGTGCAGGAGCTGGCGCGACTCGGCGCGCGCATTCACCTCCAGGGCGAACGGGCGACCATCGAAGGCGTCGAACGGCTCAAAGGCGCGCAGGTCATGGCCACCGATCTGCGCGCGTCGGTCTCGCTCGTCATCGCCGCGCTCGCCGCCGAGGGCGAGACGGTGGTCAATCGCGTCTATCACCTCGACCGCGGTTTCGAGCGGCTGGAAGAAAAGCTGGGACGCTGCGGCGCCGCCATCGAGCGGCTATCGGCATAGCGCACCTTCGGCCAAATGCGTCGATCAAGTACGTAGCAATACCCCGCGGCATGGCTTATCTCTGAAGCGAAACGCCTAAGCCAATAAGAACGTGGGAGACTCGTATGGCTTCTACCCCCACCTCGCTGATCGATCGCGCCGGACTTGATCGGCCGCGGCTTGCCAAGATCATGTCGCGCGGCCTTGAAGGTGCCGACGACGGCGAGTTGTTCCTTGAATATCGCCAGGCCGAAATGCTGGTGTTCGATAACGGCCGGCTGAAGCAGGCGACCTACGACACAACCCAGGGGTTCGGTCTCCGCGCGGTCAAAGACGAGGCCGTCGGCTATGCGCACGCCTCCGACATATCCGAGGCCGCGATCGCCCGCGCCGCCGACGCGGTGCGCGCGGTCAAAGGCGGCTATTCCGGCAATTATGCCGGCCCGCCGCCCCGGACCAACGTGAAGCTCTACGGCGAAGACAGCCCGCTCGCCACCCCGAGCTTTGAAACCAAGGCGCGGCTGCTTGAAACCATTGACGCTTACGTCCGCGCCAAGGACCCGCGCGTGCGCCAGGTGACGGTCAGCGTCGGCGCGACCTGGCAGGCCGTAGAGATCGTGCGTGCCGACGGCGAGACCTATCGCGACATTCGTCCGCTGGTGCGCGTCAACGTCTCGGTGGTGGTCGGCGACGGCGACCGGCAGGAGACTGGCAGCTCCGGCTATGGCGGCCGCGAGGGCTACGAGCGCTTTATTCTCACTGACACTTGGCAACACGCCGCCGACAATGCGGTGCGGCAGGCGCTGATCAATCTCGAAGCGGTGCCGGCCCCGGCCGGCGAAATGGACGTGGTGCTCGGCCCGGGCTGGCCGGGAGTGATGCTGCACGAAGCCGTCGGCCATGGGCTCGAAGGCGACTTCAACCGCAAGAAGACCTCGGCGTTCGCCGGTCTGATGGGACAGCGCGTTGCCGCCAAGGGCGTGACCGTCGTCGACGACGGCACCATGGCGTTGCGACGCGGCTCGCTCTCGATTGACGACGAAGGCACGCCGACCAACCGCACCGTGCTGATCGAGGACGGCATTCTCGTCGGCTACATGCAGGATCGCCAGAATGCCAGGCTCATGGATATGAAGCCGACCGGGAACGGACGGCGCGAGAGCTTCGCCCACGTGCCGATGCCGCGCATGACCAACACCTACATGCTCGCCGGCACGCGCGATCCCGATGAGATCATCGCGTCAGTGAAGAACGGCATCTACGCGGTGCATTTCGGCGGCGGCCAGGTAGACATAACGTCGGGCAAATACGTGTTCGAGTGCACTGAGGCCTACCGCATCGAGGACGGCAAGCGTGGCGCGCCGATCAAGGGCGCGATGCTCATCGGCAATGGCCCGACCGACCTCAATCGCATCTCAATGGTCGGCAACGACCTCAGCCTCGATGAAGGCGTCGGCACCTGTGGCAAGAACGGCCAGGGTGTCCCCGTCGGCGTCGGCCAGCCAACGCTGCGCATGGACCGCATCACGGTCGGCGGGACGGGCTAGTAAAGCGCCAAAGCTGGCCCCAATAGGCGATTTTGCTATACTTAAGGAGCGAAGAGCTCAGGATTTCGAGCATGAATGAAAGAGTGACCCTGGAACTGGAAGCCAGCGCCCTCGCAGCGGCTCGCGAAGCCGGTATCGATCTGTCAGAGCTTCTGAGCCACGCTTTACAGCGCCGGTTGCTGCAACAAAACCTGTCACAGCAGGAACAAACGGCCCGCCAGTGGTACCAAGACAACAAAACAGCGGTCGATGCCTACAACGAGATGATCGATGCGCATGGCCTGTTTTCGGATGGCGTCCGGACGTTTTGATTGGCACGACAATTCGATATCGTCGAAAACCTGAATCCTGCCAGGCGCGGTCAGTATCCCTTTCTTGTGATCTTGCAGCACGATCGCGTTGCTGCGCTGAGAAGTGTTATTGTTGCGCCGCTCGTCGAGAGTGTTGCGCATCTTTCGCAATTGCGCCTGCATCCTCCGATAGGAATAGCTGGCCACCAATATGTCATCGTGATCGAGGAATTGGCGGCCGTTCATTCAAATTCGCTTGGCCCAGTCGTCTCATCAGCCGAGGCAATTCGTTACGATATTATTGCTGCGCTTGATTTGCTCTTTACCGGAATTTAGTTGGCAGCTAAGTCGCAAGTGGCCGGCTCAACACTCCAGAAGGAGCCAGGGTCGTGGGTGCGGCGCACCACGTCGGTTGCCACAAGCCAGCGGCAGAACTCCGCCATGGTCGCGCAATGGCTACCCTGACCCGCGACGGTGTAAGGCTCGTTGCCGACCTCTAGCCGCGGAAGTGCTTCGACAGTTTGAGCCCCTGCGCCTGATAAT
>CAWGYY010000014.1:0-257742 GCA_963826945.1 uncultured Alphaproteobacteria bacterium
CGCCCGCATTTCCGGTCAGTGGATCCTTACGGCGTTACGCCCGGAGGCCCTGCAGAACGGAATGGATCCTGCCACGTTCCAAGGCTTTGCGCCCTCCGGCGACGCGGCGATCGGCTACACGGTGCCCAATATTTTGGTCGATCACGCCATGCGCAATCCGCATGTGCCGCCAGGCTTTTGGCGCGGCGTCAACATCAACCAGAATGCCATCTATCTCGAGTGCTTCATGGACGAGGTGGCCAAGGAAGCCGGCGTCGACCCCTTGGTTTTTCGTCGCCGACTGATGGCCAACCATCCGAAGCACCTGGGGGTGCTCAACGCGGTGGCGGAAGGAATTGGATGGAACAAGCCGGCGCCGGCCGGTGTGTCTCGTGGGATAGCCCAGCATATGGGCTACGGCAGCTATGTGGCAGCCGCCACGGAAGTCTCCGTCGACGGCAACAAAGTGAAGATACACCGCATCGTCGCCGCGACCGATCCGGGCTACGCCGTCAACCCGGCGCAGATCGAGCGGCAAATCGCCGGCTCATTCGTCTACGGCTTGTCGGCGCTGTTCTACGGCGAATGTACAGTCAAGGACGGCCATATCGAGCAGACCAATTTCGACACCTACAACTCCATGGTGATCGCCGAAATGCCGAAGGTAGAGTGCATCGTCATGCCGTCCGGCGGGTTCTGGGGTGGCGTTGGGGAACCAACCATTTTGCGTGGCGCCACCGGCCGTTATCGCGGACGGCAACGAGCGGCGACCGGCAAGCGCTATCGCTCGGTGCCACTGAAAAAATACGGCCTTACCATTGCGTGATGCCCTCATGGCGGCGATCGGCCGGCCTATTGGCATTTTTGGGACCCCACGGACTGACATAGTGCGTGTGTGTCTCGCGTATGCGCTCATCACCATTTTTCAGTTTGCCGCCGCCCGAGCGGCCGGTTTTGCAAACTCCCGCCGGAGCGTCTTCGTGCACAGGCTGTGATCCGACCAAGGCGGGCATCGACACGCCAGTACCGACGCTTGCCGGGCGCAATGCAGCTGACATCGTCGCCGCGATGGAAGCGTTCCGCAACGGTCAAAAGCCGGCGACTGTGATGGACCGCATCGCCAAGGGCTTCACCGTCGAAGAATCCAGACAATTGCCGCCTGGTATGCCGCACAACACTAACTGGTTCGGTCAATCGTGCCCAGGCTTCGCAACCGCCGCGACTTTCTAAAGACCTTGACCGCCGGGAGCGGTGCGGCGTTGCTGCCGGCTCCAATGCTTGCGCAAGAGGCGGCACCACGCGTCGTCGTTGTCGGCGGCGGCTTTGCCGGGGCAAGCGTCGCGCGCGCGCTCAGACGTGCCGACCCGGGTATCTCCGTTCATCTCGTCGAAGCTAGTCGCACCTTTACGGCCTGCCCGTTCAGCAACAGCGTCATTGCCGGAATGCGCGACTGCGGCCCAGCAATTTGGCTATGACAAGCTTGCGGCCGATGGCATCACGCTTGTGCCGACGAGTGCGACGGCTGTTGATCCGCAGGCGCGCGCGGTAATCGTCGCGACAGGGGCGCGGCTCAACTACGATCGCCGGTGTTGGCCCCGGGCATCGATATCCGCTGGGACGGACTGCCGGGCTATACTGAAGCGGCAGCCGGAGTGATGCCGCACGCCTGGAAGGCTGGCGAGCAAACCTCCTGTTGCGCCGCCAGCTTGAGGCGATGGACGACGGCGGCACTGTAGTCATCTCCGCGCCGGCAAACCCGTTCCGCTGTCCGCCCGGACCCTACGAACGCGCCAGTCTGATCGCCTATTATTCAGAACTCGAAAACCGCACTCCAAGCTCATCATTCTCGACGCCAAAAATGCCTTTTCCAAGCAACGACTTTTCCAAAACGCCTGGAAGGAGCTTTATCCCGAACTTCTGGAATGGGTGCCGCTGTCCAAGGGCGGCGCGGTGACAGAAGTCGATCCCGCGACCAAGACATTCGTCACCGACTTCGACAAACACCAAGCGAGTGTTGGCAATGTCATACCGCCGCAGAAGGCCGGCCGCATCGCCGCGGTTGCCGGCGTCGCCGACCGCACCGGCTGGTGTCCGATTGATCCGATCACGTTCGAATCGAAACTGGTCCCGAATATCCACGTCCTGGGCGACGCGGCGATTGCCGGGGCAATGCCGAAATCGGCCTTTGCAGCCAACGCCCAGGCCAAAGTGTGCGCCACAGCTCTCGTGCGGCTCTTGCGCGGCGAAGCTCCGCCGACGCCGAAGCTGATCAACACCTGCTATAGCCTAGTAGCGCCGACTAGGCATTTCCATCGCCGGCATCATCAACCGGCGAATGGGCAGCTAATGGACGTGGCCGGGGCGGCGGTGTGAGTGTGTTTGACGCGCCGCGCTCCAGCGCTCGCTCGAAGCAAGTCTCGCCAATGGATGGTTCAATACAATCACAAGCGAAACGTTCGGCTGAGCGAGCGTGGTTCGTGCTCGTCGCCGCGCTCGTGCTGATGGGCGAGAACTTCGCCGGAGCACAGGAACGATTGTTGCCCTATAAGATCGTTGGTGACGCAATCCCGGCCTCTCTGACCGGCAACAAGGGAGACGTCGCGCGCGGACGCGCGATCGTCGTCAGCAGGCAGAAAGGTCTTTGCCGTTATGTCATTCTGGCCCGTTTCCCGAGGAACGATTGCAAGGTAATCTCGCGCTCGATTTGAAGGGCGTCGGTACACGCTGGTCCGCTGGACAATTGCGGTTGCGTTTGGTCGACAGCCGCAACTCGACGCCGAAACGATCATGCCGAGCTATTACAGTCTTGACGGCCTCAACCGGGTAGCGACGACCTTTCGCGGCAAGCCCATATTGAGTGCCGGTGAAATCGAGGATGTGGTGGCATTCCTCGCCACCTTACGTGACTGAACGGAAAGGCACGATCGGAAAACTCATGCGCGAGGAAAAACGCGGCTGACCCGGCGGTCAGCGATGATTGGCGCCCTCGCCGCGACAATCGGAAGCGAGCGGGCTCGGGGGCACCCGAGCAGATGCGCGCCGCAATCGCAACGTCGTTGGCACGGCACCGGTAAAGAAGGGCCGGGACCAACTCGATGTGCCGCCGGTCGTCGAAAACGGAAATACAGTATCGCTCGTCGTCGCGGTCGACAGTCCCATGACCGCGGCCGACTACGTGAAGGCGATACATGTCTTCAACGAGAAAAACCCGCAGCCTTACCTCATCTCCGTCCATCTCGGCCCGCGCGCCGGCAAGGCAAAAATCTCGACACGTGTCCGCCTCGCGGATAGCCAGACGGTAACGGCCATTGCCGAGATGAGCGACGGCACTTTCTGCTCGGCCACTGCCGACGTTGTGGTGACACTTGCTGCTTGCGTGGAGGGTTTCTAGGTGGCCCGCCCGCTCATCAATGTGCCCGCCAAGGTCAAGCACGGCCAGATTTTCGAGATCAAAACGCTGATCTCCCACGTCATGGAGCCTGGTTACCGCTTCACAACCAACGGCGCACGCATCCCCCGTGACATCATCACGTCGTTCTCGTGCAGCTACAACGACGTGGAAATCTTCCGCGCTGACCTTTCGCCCGCCGTTGCCGCCAATCCCTTCATCACCTTCTTCACCGTCGCGACTGAAAGTGGCACGCTGGAATTTAAGTGGACCGGCGACAACGGCTTTACCGAAACGGCCACCGCGACAGTTACAGTGGAATGAATTGGTCGGCGCCCAGGCTCCGCACCGTGTGCAGCCACGTGCTCACGGCGACGCTGATAGCGCTGGCGTTGCTTGCCGCCCCGGGATCGGCCCGCCCCGCCGACATTCCGCTCGACCAGCGCCGCTCCGGCTACGCCGATCTCAGCCGCGAAAGCAAGGCCATACAGGACGACGACACCGTCAATCCGGCGACGCTGTGGGTGCTCGACGGCGAGGCACTATGGAACCAAACGGCTGGTGCAGCCGGCCGCAGTTGTTTCGACTGTCACGGCAACGCGGTGGTCAGCATGAAGGGTGTCGCAGCGCGCTATCCGGCCTTCAGCCCCGCACAAACGGGCCCGATCGATCTCGAGCAGCGCATCAACTTATGCCGCGCGGAGCATCAGCAGGCGACACCGTTGCCGTTCGAAAGTCACGACCTGTTGGCGCTCGCCACATATGTCGGACGCCAGTCGCGTGGCCTGCCGATCGCGGAAGCGAACGACGAGCGGCTCAAGCCCTTCATCGATCGCGGGCGCGAGTTTTTTACGCGCCGCCAAGGACAAATCAATCTGAGCTGCGCCCAATGCCATGACGACAATTGGGGCAAACGGATTGCCGGCGCCTTGCTGCCTCAGGGCCATCCGAACGGCTATCCGCTCTACCGCCTCGAATGGCAGAGCGTCGGGTCCTTGCAACGCCGGCTACGCAACTGCCTCTTCGGTATACGCGCCGAGCTCTTTCCCTTCGGCTCGAGCGAACTCGTGTCCCTGGAACTTTTCCTAATGCAACGGGCGCACGGGATGACGATCGAGACGCCGGCGGTGCGGCCATAAGAAACCTGCAATGTACCGCGGCTTACCCGATGCTCTGGAAGGGGCTCGGACGGGCTTTGTGCAACCGCTCAACAACGCATGCTTAATGTCGCTCATGGGTCAACAACGTCAGATCGCGACCGTTAGTGACGAGTCCGCTTTGCCCCTATTTCAGACGTATCGTTGTCCCGCAGCAAATGACCTTCAGGGCCATCATCGGAAGTCGCCGTTTCGGGCGACCTACCTTTGCTAAATGTGTTCACGGGACCAGATCGTGATCAGACGCCGCGCAACGCAGCCGTCCTGTTCCGCAACCATCCTTCCGATTTCTTGTGAACCCAACTCTGGGCCTCGTCGGCAGACGCGAAGCCGCTAACGTGCTGCTCTTGGCCATACTGCCATAAGACTCGCACATACCATCCGGGCGCAAATTTCAGTTGACGCACCTCAAAGGTCGGAGGGCGTCTGCCTTCAGCAAGGCTGGCAGTCAGGCGCTGTTTATTGGACATCGCAGCCGCTTGTTCTTCACCCATGCCTATTTTTTGTGATACCGCGAACGTCGAAAAGTGTAACAACCGGACACCGGCGCGCCCCGACGAGCGGCTTTTGATGGTCATTTAGAGTCCGCAAGCGGGGCACCGGGTGAAGCGCGATGCCCCGGGCCGCGGAATGCAGCCCGGCGCATCAGCAGTGATTACTTCGACATGTTGTCTTTCGACATGTTGTCTTTCGACATGTTGTCTTTGGACATGCCAGTGTCTTTCGACATGCTGTCCTTCTTCATGCCGGTGTCTTTCGACATGCTGTCCTTCTTCATGCCGGTGTCTTTCGACATGGTGTCCTTGCTCATGTCGTCGGCGGACGCCGGCACAGCGAAGGCAAAGGCAAACGCGATGGCGGCCACCGGCAAAAACAGACGCGAACGGACGATCATCCTGGTTCTCCGTTAGGTTACGATGGTATCGATCCCATCACTCCTAATTCGAACCGGCCGGCGGAATGGTTACACGCCCGGCAGGAGAATTTTGCAGCATCCGACTGCCGAGCGCCCGCGCCGCAGCGACGACGATCACCACCGCAACCGCGTGCACGGCGAGGTCGGTCGCCGAGGCGTCGAAAGGATGGAAGAAATTCAACAGCGTCGCCGCCGCCGCGGCCGAGGCGAGGCCCACCATTGCCGCCGTCAGCGGCGGCGCCAAGGAATAGGCGCGCCGCAGCATGACGATCAGCGCCACTGACAGCGGCACCGACAGGCCGATAATGAACAGCAAGCAATCCCGCGTCTCGCCGATCGCAGCGACATGGGTGCCCGGCAACACATAATGCGCGCATGCAGCCGAGACCGCTCGCTCCCACCCACAACGCCGCCGCCGGCAGCGGCAGCAAAGCCCAGGCCCGGGACCGATCTGGCAGGCTGACCTCAAACGCGGCGAACGCCGCTGTCGCCATAGTCGCGATCGAGCCAAGCCCCGCAAGCCACATGTCGGGAGTCGCGGTCATGCGATGCCACATCGCCGCCACGTCGGCGAATGTCGCGAGCGCGGCCGCGACGGCTGCGACGAGGATGAGCCAGAACAGCGTGCGCAGCGCCGGCGGCGGCAGGGGGCGCACTGGCCGAAGATCTGCCGCCAGCGCGCTGATCAGGTGATCGTTAGAACCGTCCATTTCAATCTCCGCGATCCATCTTGAGGCGCAGCGCGTTCAGCGCCCGATGCAAGTTTACCTTGAGCGATCCTTTGCTGCGCCCCGTCAACTCCGCGGCATCGGCCAGCGATTTCTCGTCAAGCATGAGATGGTGCACCGCCTCGCGCTGGCGCCGCGGCAATTCAGCGAGTGCCGCACCGATCCGGTTGACCTTTTCCTTGTGCTCAATCCCGGCCGAAAGATCGACGGCTTCGTCGGCATGGCTCTCGTAGGCGAGCGGTGAATGCACTTCGCGCGCTCCACGTCGATGTATCTGGCGCAGCATGTCGATTGCGCGCCGCTCGACGATGACGCCCAGCCACGCGTTGAAGGAACGCCGTGGATCGTAGGTCGCTCGGGCGCGGTGTACCGTCAGCAACACCTCCTGCACCACGTCATCAGTGCGGTCAGACGGCACGCCCTGACGGCGAGCGACGCTCACGATGAATGACACGCAATCGCGCAGCAGTGTCTCATAGGCTACGCGATCCCCCGTTTGGGCGGCGGCCATCAACGCCGATCGACGAGCGTCCAACTCTGTTTGCCTATTCTCGGCACGCTTCATTGTATGTTCGATCCGCCGCTCCGCTGCCGACGGCAACGACATCAGTTGGGACGATATCGAGCACGGGAATAGGAAGGGGCGCAACGGATTGCGCCTCGACGCCGATATCACATTTCCTTGTGCCATTTGCCCCGACACTCCTTCCTAGTGTCTTTCGCTCCGAGGCGGGCAAAAGTTACATGTGACAATCGGCCGACGTTTTAGGGTCGGCTTTGGGTCATCTTCTACCGATTGACGATGTCTGCCGACGTCCGCTTTCCCTCCGATGCTTCATCACCCCAACGGACGAAAGGGCCATATGGAGACATGGCTCACATGAGCGCACATCGCGTCGCATTCGCTTCACGTTAATGGTCAAAAGCCCGGTCAGGATCACGTAAAGGACGATCGCCGGCCACTGCAAGACGCCTGTCAAATCATCTGCAAAACCAGGGTAGGCCAGATACAGCGTGACCAAGGCCTGTAGGTCAACAGGCCGACAAACCGACTCTCAATAGCTTGCGTTTTGCTGCGGCACGCTGACAGACAGGAAGGTGGCAAGTCCAAGAGCTATGACGCATGCTCCTGTAATGAGGGCTGTTGTGTCGCTAAGCTGCTGCCACACATAACCACCAGCGATACCGGCAATGAGCGCGCCGAACCCCACCGCGGCATTGAGGTAGCCGTACGCCGTTCCTCGGTATCGTTCATCAACGAGACGCGAAAGGTGCGAGCGCTGCACGCCATCGGTAAATGCCGAGAAAACGCCCACAAGCAGAAACCCAATGGCTAATACCACAGGCGATGAGGAAGCGACGAGAACGAGATAGCCGAGCATCAAGAACCCGTAGCCGATCACGACTATCTTTCCCGTTCCCCAAGCGTCTGCCGCCCGCCCCGCAGGCCAAGAGAAGAGCGCGTACGAGATATTTGAGATACCATAAAAGAGTGGGATCGAAGTGATCGCGATTCCAGATCTCTCGTTTTCAGAAGCAACACCGCCATGGGCAGCGTCCCGACCGAAAGGATGAAAATGGAAACGAGGTACCCATAGACTCGTCGTGAAAAACCAGCAAATGCTTCGACGCGTCGTATCTGCACAGTTTGTCGGATATCCTGTACCAGCCATAAACTAGCAACCGCCAGAAGTCCGATGATGAAAGCGATGATGAATATGCTGTTGAACGCCATCGGGCTGTACGAAAGGATGACATACGCGACCAGAGGTCCGACGATAGCGCCGAGCGTATCCATCGCGCGGTGATAGCCGAACGAACGGCCGGTCTCTTCTTTGGGCGTCGAGAGTGAGATCAGCGCATCTCGTGGCGAGTCGCGCAGCCCTTTGCCGATGCGGTCTGTGAGCCGTAGACAGATGACCGCTCCCACGTTCCCTGCCAAAACATAAAAGGGTCTTGTAAGAACCGAGAGCGTGTAGCCGGCGACAGCGAATATCTTGCGCCTCTCGATCCTGTCGGACCAACGGCCGGAATAGATTTTGATGAGATTGGATGCGGCGTCAGCAACGCCTTCCACAAGGCCGAGCGATTCCGCGCCGGTTTTCAGCACCGATATAAAGAACGCCGGAAATATCGAGGCGATCATTTCCGAGGAGAAATCGTTGAAGAAACTGGTCAGTCCGAGGACAAAAACAGTGCGCGGCAGGCCAAGAATTCTGTCTTTCATGCGCATTACTCGATCGTCTATGGGATTGACTGACAGTCGTCCAAATTCCGTGACGCGCCCCCGGCCAATTATGGTATGGCGATGAGCAAGCCCACGCTCACGCCAAGCGATTGTTCGTGCCCGCTGCTGAAAGAGTAGCTGTAGCTCGGTTCCAGGAACCAACCAACTTTTCGCTCTGGCAACGGCCAGAACATAAAATCGAGCGCGGCCTCACCGGCAAAATTGGCCCTTTCTCGTGTGAACATCCATTCCGGTCCAACACCGACCATAAACTCAACGGTATTGGACAGGGTGAAAGGCTTTTTGAACAGAAGGTCGGTGTCCCACTCAGTGTTACCGCCGCCAAATAAGGGAGCAACGCCGGCTTCGATTTCCAGCCAACCCTTGATAGGGGTGAACTCCACGGCTGCCGAAGGACCGAAACTAGAGCTGCCACTAAGGCCCCAATCACCGGCGCCACCGATTTCAACAATCGCGATGGGTTCTTTTTCCTCAGCCTGTGCCGTCCCTACAAACAGTAGCAAAGCCGCCAACGGTCCCGCCGCGCCCCCGTTCCTGAACATTTAATCCCTCGTTTCAAGAGCATTTATCGCCGAACCATGCCTCGCGGCCTTCCTAGACTAGAACCAATCGATTGCCAGCGAACCAACGCTGTCAATCCACCAGGCCCCTAAATTACCAAGCCCACCGAGGGAGAAGATGATGGGCAAATGGCGTCTTGCATTGATTGGTTGCGGCAGGTCCGCTATTTCAATGTAAAGGATTGGCTCCAGATGAGAAGTTTGCAACGGCTTGCGTGCGCTGTGCCGCTTATCTTCCTCTCCTATGTGGCAGTCGCGGGCGAAGGTGCATGGGGACCGTGGTCAAGCCCCAGTACACCCGCGCTTGTTGGGGCTGCCTTCACGAACGACGACGGCGGTGCACTACTTATCGCTTGCGACAAAACCAAGAGATTAATCGGCTACGTTCTCAGGGAGCCACGGGCGAATTGGGAAAAAGGATCGCAAATTAGAGTAACGACGCGCGCTGATGACGGATCGCAGACTGGACCTTCAAGAGGGGTCGCAATTAATTCCACGTCGCTGGCTGTAGGCGAGGAGTGGAGCGGTCCCGGTTATCTGAACAGATTTTCCGCCTCGATAAGTGGAGTCCCTGCCAGGGTTAGGCTGCCAAGCGGAGCGGCAGCGGTGGTGGGCAGTAGGCTTGATCGGGTGTCATGCCGTCAAGGCTCGAATGTGGTCTGCGGCTGTTGTAGAAGTCCAGGTAGCGGCCGAGTCGAAGCGCGGGCGTCGCTGACGCTGTCGTAGGCTCGCAGATACACCTCCTCGTATTTGACGCTGCGCCACAGCCGTTCGACGAACACGTTGTCGCGCCAGGCGCCTTTGCCGTCCATGCTGATGGCAATGCCGTTGCGGGCGAGCGCGCCGGTGAAGGCCGCGCCAGTGAACTGCGAGCCCTGGTCGGTGTTGAAGATGTCAGGTTTGCCGTGACGAGCCAAAGCATCCTCCAGCGTTTCGACGCAGAACGCCGCCTCCATCGTGATCGACAGCCGCCACGACAGCACGCGGCGGCTGAACCAGTCGAGCACCACGGCCAGATAGACGAAGCCGCGCGCCATCGGGATGTAGGTGATGTCCATCGCCCACACCTGGTTCGGCCGCGTGATCGAAAGCCCGCGCAGCAGATACGGGTAGACCTTGTGGCCGGGCTCCGGTTTGGTCGTGCGTGGGCGGCGATAAAGCGCCTCTATCCCCATCCGCTGCATCAGCGTCTTCACATGCCGGCGTCCGATCTTGCACCCCTCGGCCACCAGCAGGCCGCGCAACATCCGCGAGCCGGCGAAGGGAAACTCCAGATGCAGCCGGTCGAGACGCCGCATGATCGCAAGGTCGGCCTCCGGCACCGGCCGCGGCAGGTAGTAGACGCTGCCGCGGCTGATGCGCAGAACCTCGGCCTGCTTGGCGATCGGCAGATCGTGCCCGCGGTCGATCATCGCTTTGCGCTCAGCAACCCCGCCTTGGTGAGCGCGCCCTCTAAAAAATCGTTCTCCAGCGTCAGCTCGCCGATCTTGGCGTGCAGCGACTTCACGTCGACCGCCGGCGCCGCCGCCGTGGCCGCCGCCAGGACCGAACACATCGGCAGCCCCGCTCTCAAGCTGCGCCTTCCACGAGGTAATCTGGTTGGGGTGAACGTCGAACTGCTCGGCAAGCTGCGCCAATGTCCGATCGCCCTTGATGGCGGCAAGAGCCACCTTCGCCTTGAAAGCCGGTGTGTGGTTCCGGCGCGGTCGTCTCTGCATGGTCTCTCCTGATTCGCAGGCCATAGCGTGCCCGCTGTCAGGCAGAAACTCCACTTATCGTCCTGTGCAGATTTCCGGGGCCGGCTCTAACCGACGCTGTGGCCAGCACAAAAACCGTAGCGACAGCGAGCGGACCCGGGCCTGGATTAAACATTGATCCATGGGTGTTCAGCCCAAGAGCGACGACGACCGCAACTCCCAAGCCATACATAATATAAAATCGAAGTGGCAATCTATCCTTAGGGGCAGCGACTTTTCGACGAATTGGAAAGAGAAATAACCAAAGCAACAAAGCGGCGATCATGATTGCGCTAGATATCTGCCATATCAAAATTTCGCGTATCCCGAAGAGCGCCAGTACGGGAGCCAACATGGCAAATGCCGACGCCATCAATCCCAATTCGATATAGACGCTGGTGAACATGACATGAAGTGGCGAGAGCGGCTTGCCTGTGCCTTGGCGAAGAACGACGACTATTGAAGTAAAGCCGGCAAATGCCATCGCTAAAGCTGCTAACGCATAGAAGCAGCCCGCTCCTGGCAATTCCATGATTTAGCCCCGGCGTGGGTCAAAGGCACTCTTCGACCTCAGATAATATTGCGGCATGATAGCGTGATCGGGCGCGCAATATCTACCAATATGTTTTTCGGAATTGGCCCAGCTGCGACAGCAACATGTCCGCAGTTGGAGACAAAACGCACAAGACGCGAACAGCGCCAGAGTGGCGCGATTGACCCCTCTCCGGACATGTCGTCCATGACGAGGCGGCCTACGGCTGGTTCACTGAAGGTTCGACACGCTCGATCTGAAAGAAGCTGAGGCGTTGCTTGACGAGTTGGCGTTGCGATCGGGTCGAACGACCAGATGCCAATGACGGCAACTAAAAAATTGAACGGGAGTGATTGCCATGATGGTGTGCCCCACGGCGGCGCTCAGCGGGAAAGGCTCCCTTAAGCCGCGTAGCCCATACATACGTGGGACACGGTACCCAACAACTGCCGGCGCCACACGGCCACCAGCAATCCGCGTTCTACCCGTGATTCCTCATCCGAACATTCCGTGTTTGCAACTGAAGTCTCGGTAGCGCTGACCCGCCAGATTCCAGGTCCTGTAGCGCTTGGTAGAAAATGGATAACCGCGTCGATCCGAGCCTGCAGTGGTTGTCCGGCTGTCTTTACCTCGACCACCTCGCCTCGTTGAGGCGCATTTCCGCGTAATATGGTGACGGCATGTTCCGACCCGTCGCGTCGAGCGATTATGACGTTCCAAGTGCCTAGCACCGCCATTGGCTTCGGCGCCCCGTTAAGGGAATAGCCCTGACGTGCTCAGTCGGTCGGGGCCTAGGAGTCGAGTCGGTGTGTATCAGAAGCGCTCTACGGGTACCTCGTAGGGATTAGCAAATGGTTAACCATGCGAAACTTCTGGTCGGAAGCGGCGGAACAAATCATTGGCGAATGCAAAGTGCCAAAGCAGGTCCCGGACTGTTGCTGCACGTCGCCGTTTCGTCAGTTTTTGAAATCTCTATCGTTCCACCAGGGCAGGTCACCGAAACCAGCTTTTCGCCCGGGCTGCATTCGAGGTCGCACTTGGCGCTGGTATCGCACCGATCTCGCTTAAGCGCACGCAGGCCGCTTGATCCCGGAGAGCCGGGTGGACCTGCCAACCCGGCGGGACCAGGCGGGCCTTGTTCGCCCTTCGGACCTTGAGGTCCCTGCGGCCCCGGAATCCCTTGCTCGCCCTTTGCGCCTTGCGGGCCCGGAGGCCCTTGCTCCCCTTTTGCGCCCTGTGGACCGGCAGAGCCTTGCTCGCCCTTTGGGCCTTGCGGGCCAGGCGAACACGCCGCGAGGGCGAGTGCTGTAGCAACCACAATAAGTGAGATGGTAGCGCGCATAATCTTCCTCCCCCAATGTCTGGTGAAAAGCTGTCACGAGCAAATTCGGGATGCCAATTGGGCTAAGCCGAACCGCACTCAAAGGCCGAACACAAACTCTGCGCTACGCGTCCACCGAAAGTACGTAGCTGATTCGCTTTCGCGGTACGGCTCTACAGTTCCTTGCCGATCAAGCGATCGACCGAGTAGGGTCCGCCGCCGCGGATCGCAATCGCGAACATCACGATACCGAGCAACAGCACGTATTCGAAACCGCCGTTGTTGACGAAAAATCCTGCCTTGAGATGCGCCGCCAGCAGGGCAATGCCCAGCTCTATGGCAATCGCGGCCGCGAAAAACCGCGTGAACAGGCCGATGATGATGCAAACGGCCCCAACCGTTTCCAGAATCATGGCCGCAACCGCAAACGCCGTAGCGGGCTCCAATCCCTGTTTGGCCATGAAACCGCTGACGCCGGCGAGACCGAAGGTGCCGACTTTAAGCCAGCCATGCATCAGCAAATTATAGCCGACAACCACCCGAATGAGCGTGTAGGCGATGTCACGCCAGGATTCGTAAAATCCCGCGAGGCCCGGAAAGAGTAATTTCGTCTCACCCGCCGTCATCGTTTCTCTCCCATTATATCCCGCCGCTCGGGGTGGCGGGGCGTCCCCCTGACGAAGCGATCATAGCACTGGACCGGGCAGCAATATTCAACAGTCCGTGCTGTTGCGGCGCGGCATACCCGCTTAGCCAGGATGGCCCGGACCGTTGGGAAGTACGTGCGCTAGCTCCGCGTCCCGGAGAACGAAGCGGTGCCGAAGGCTCCCAGTGTCACGCTGCCGGTGACCTCATCGCCATTGATCGTGCCGGTGAATGCGAGAGTCATGTCCAATGGCTCGGTGATCGATACCTTCCAAGATACTTCGTTGCCATTGACAGTGCCGTCGAAAATTTCGGCCGAATTTCCGTCCGCCGACTGGCTGCCCTTGAGGGCGTTACCATCGGTCTTCACCCGAAGGTTAGCCTGACGCTCGCCCATAGGCGTAACCACTGTGAGGCTCCAGTTCCCGTCTGCGCTCATGTAACGATCCTCTGAACCGTGGTGAACTTATATGCTCGGATCGGGTCGTTCAAACTGCGCGAGCCAGAACGACACAAAGCTTCGTCAAGCAAACCGGGCGATCACTTCTTCCGGAATCGCCAGCGCCGAAATCTTGCTCGGGTCGTCCTTGTTCCGCGCCGCCCAGACTCGCGTCTCGCCGCCATCGACCGCGACCTCGCCGTCGACTGTGATCCGGTGTTCGATGTGGAAGCTCGAGCGTCGGAACTCGGTCACGCGCGATGCGATCTCGATCAGCTCGCCAAAACGCACCGGCTTGCGGCAATCGGCGTTGACTTCGACCAGTGGGAGGATGCCGTAGACAGCGGCAAAGTCGCGGCAGTCGACGCCGGTCGCCGCCTCGAACATCATCCACGTATTGGTGTCGAAATACTGAAAAAACCGCGGAACGTGAACCGTGCCGGTCGGATCGCAGTGCCCAAACTCGACGGTGATCTGCCTGCGAAATACCAAAGACATCAAGCTTGGGACTCCGGATAACGTCTACATAATGCCGTACCGGGCCGCTGCCGGTCGGTAACTTCAGGCTGCAGCCGAACGCGACTTGCCGCGTGCTCGGGCGTGACCGCATAATGTGTCCGGGCGAACGAATACCGAGTCCGCTTCGCCCGGGAAGCGACCCGCCAACGCTTCAGGACCGCGTGTCGCGATGGGCCTTGGACGGGCGCTCGCGATGCACAAAAGGTGCTCAATGGCAGCATTCCGCGTTAAGTGAATACGCTGCATTCACCTTCAGTTTTCAAATTCCGACAGCAGCAGTTTTTCGTCGTTAGGATCGACGATGCCTACAAGCCGGGCTCGACATTCCTTGCATTCCAGGCTGTAGCTTTCAAATCCGCAGCTATCGATCTGGGAACTTTGGCTTCTACAGAACGTAAGCCGCGCGTCGCACTTCGGACACGCGACGACTTGAGCCCCCGTGAACGTAGCTGGTTTATAACCACTCATGGGCTTGGTCCATCTGCCCAATTGGCTAAAGCCAATGATCGCTTGCCAATCTGACCCGCTCGACGTTCGCGATGCACAGAAAGGTGCTCAATGAGCTGCGTTGAAATGAATACGCTGTATTCACCTTCAGCTTTCAAATTCCGAGAGCAGCAATCTTTCGTCGTTAGGATCGACGATGCCAACAAGCCGAGCCCGACATCCCTTGCATTCGAGGCTGTAGCTTTCAAATCCGCAGCTATCGATCTGGGAAATTTGGCTTCTACAGAACGTAAGCCGCGCGTCGCACTTCGGACACGCGACGACTTGAGCCGCCGTGAACGTAGCCGGTTTATAACCGCTCATGGGCTTGGTCCATCTGCCCAATTGGCTAAAGCCAATGATCGCTTGCCAATCTGACCCGCTCCCGGTGCTCAACGGCGTATTCCCGATGTCCGAAAATAGTGCTCGAAAAATTTGTCGTATTCTACGCGCTGGTAGATGTCACCCAACCGTCTGGTTTTAGCTAATGGCTTGTCGAGATGCTAGGGGGCGGCAAGCCGATTGCCGATTGAGCACGGATGTCCGAGGGGGGGAAATGCCGCTGCGGGCACTGGCCTCAGGTTGCAAGAGCCCGCATAGGCCGCTCGAACAGCATACGCCGTTCAAAGAAACTCGACCGGAAAAATGGAAATCGCCGGTTCAGTCCGTCTGCGGCGGCTGGATAATGGACCGTCATCAGGCTGATCGGCTTGGCCGATAGTGGGTAAGGCCGCGATTTGCACATCAGCCGGTAGTTAAGAGCCCGCTCATAGAAAACGCGATGCTGCGCGCCGACAGCGGCGAGAAGATGGTCAGCGCTGAAGTATCGAGCCGCCAACATGCAAAGGCGGAGCGTGGCATACGGTAATCCGCGATGGAGTCGAGAATGGCTCTCATCTGCAACAAAGTGGCTTGTATCGACGATGATTTTGCCGGCATCGAGTTCCGGTTGCAAAACATCGGCAAACACTTCGAGAGAGGGAAAGTTGGGATGTTTCGAGGATGCGGCGTGAAGGCGGATTGAGCTAGCTAACTCGCCGTCGATGTACAACCCCAAGAGATAGACATTGCCGGTCTCGTCATAAACGTCCGAAAACGTCCGAGACGAATTTGGGGAGATGGTTCCGTCGCGAACATACGCTTGATAGCGAAGTCGAAAGATTGCTTCGCGTTGCTTGTCGGAATTGGCGAGCCTGTAATCGATCCTGTCCGACAGCCGCGCAATACTGTCGGAAAAGCCGCTCACCGAGCCCGAAGCCGCGTTTGACGCGAGTGCCTCTGGACTCACAGTTGCCTGGTGGGAACTGCTGCTTAGTTTCGGCATTTTGCATTTCGGCTTTTTGTGTTTCGGCTTTTTGAGTTGCATTTTTTAATATATCGACAAATCGATATCGCCCCCCCAATTTGGGGGGTAGCCAGGTCGGGATAGCAATATCAATGTTGTCCCGAGTGCCGCGGTGCACACTCCGCCTCCGGGATGGGTCTGTCGCTACAGACCGGGTGAGGTGCCTGCAGACAGTCGCTTCATGTCCGGAACTGTCCTGAAAAACGGACAATCCGCATCTGGCGCGGTTATGGGTCCGCGCCTAGGATCAGTTCACCAGCGGATGGCCGGGGTCGCGGCCGAGTTTCTGGCGCAACTGGCCTTTGGCGACCCCGAATGCGCCGCGCGCGACCGCCAGCGGCCAAGCCATGCCGGTTTTTTCGCCGATCACGGCGCGCGCCTTGCCGGCGTCGAGGAATGCGGGCGTTAGTCCGTTGGCGTCATTGAAATTCTCGATGAAAGCGTCCGCGATCCGTTGCTGGCCGGTCGAACCTCCGGCGCGGCCGTCGCTGCCGTATTGCGCCATCAGCATCATCTTGCCGGCGTTGGTGATCGGCTCCAGCAGAATGTTGTTGAACGTATAAGTGATGTGGCCGGAACGGGTGTAAAAGCGTTCGAAGGTCTCGGTCATCCACGCCGCGTCGAACGGCTTATCCTGGCGCGCGATAATAGACTCGACGAGGTTGCGCGCCATCTTGTTGCCGTTGTTGGCGCCCTGGCCGCCGACTGGATCGAGCGCCATGGCGGTATCGCCGAGCGGCGTGACGATGCGGCCCGACGGCAACTTGCCGACTGGTTTCCGCACGGTCGGCGCAAATTTGCCGACCAGCCAGCCGTGCGGATCGGCGAGCTGCATGTCCTTTGCCCAATCATAGTCCCAGGGAATGAGCTCTTTGATGACGTGCTTGTAGATCTCGACCGCTTCCTCGCCGCTCTTCAATCGCCGAACCGGTCGAGGGGACCGCCCGGCTCGGCCTCCATAAGCATGTTCCAGGTCGGCCCATGATCCTTGTGGTAGTACGGCACATAGAAGGCTTCGCCGAACGGCGCGAAGAAATTGAACTTGACCGGAACAAACGGCACGCCGGCAAAGCCCATCCTGCCGCCGGTGGTGATGATCATGGTGAGATTGCGCTGCGGCTTGTCGTAGACGCTGCGCGCGGCATCGCGCTCGAACAAATTGCAGAGGTCGGCGCGCCCGGCCGCGACGATCGTCAGATCATGCACGGCGGCAATCTCGTCAAGGCGCGGCACGGTGACGTTCTCAATCTCAATCTTGCCGCCCTTGGCGGCGAAATCGTTCATCCAGCGGTGGCTCTGCAAGCGCAGATCGATCGCTAGGAAATAGTCTTTGAGCCGGCCGGCGAGTGTGAGCAGCCGGTTGCCCTTGGCGGGAGAGAAGGTGAGGTGCACGCCCTCACCCTTGGGGGCTTCCTTCTCCCAATGGTTCAGCCCGAGTTCGCGCTCATACTCGAGCGAAATGTGGAAGCGCGCCGCGGTGCCGGTTGGCCGGCTTTCGTTAAGCCACTGCGATGCAGTCCGGTCGGAGTAGAGCGTCACTTGGTAACCGGCGCGCAGCAGGCCGTGTGCCGCAAGGAGGCCCGCCTGCCCGGAGCC
Organism: uncultured Alphaproteobacteria bacterium; assembly: GCA_963826945.1. Taxonomy (GTDB): domain Bacteria; phylum Pseudomonadota; class Alphaproteobacteria; order Rhizobiales; family Xanthobacteraceae; genus BOG-931. The sequence continues at coordinate 17,596 of CAWGYY010000014.1, forward strand.
GATAATGGCGATGTTGCGCATTGTTCTCTCCGGGCCGGCGTCACGGCCGGTAAATCTTGACCGGGGCCGACGCTTCAAACGCCTGCGTGGTGTATTCCACCAGTTCGAGCTGATTGCCGAACGGATCGAGGACGTAGTTGACGCGCGTCATTGCGCACGGGCCCTGGTCGAGCACGATCGGTCCGGCCATCACTTTGCACCCATGCTCAGCGAGATAGCTTTTCGCGGCTTCGAGGTTCTCGACCTTGAACGCGATGTGATGGCCGCCGAGGTCGCAGTTGCGCGGCGGGTGGGTGTTTCGCTGCGCCGGCAGATCGTATTGAAACAGTTCGAGCATCAGGTTTGGGCCGATGCTGAGCATGGCGATGGTGAGTTTTGCCCCGGCAACATTGATGTGCGCCTCCGACCAGTCGCGCCTGTCGCTCATGCGTGGGATTTCGGCCGAATCGAACGGTCCGAGCCGGTAAAGTTCGTGCCCGCCGAACACGTCGCAATAGAAACGCACCGCCGCGTCCAGATCGGGCACGGTCAACGCCACGTGGTCGACGTGGGATAAACCCGGCAATCCTTTGCTCATCGGCGTCTCCCCCGTGTTCGCCTCGCCGTCTTCGGACACTTTAACGCAGAACCTGCCAGGGACGGTATCCGTTTGGCGGAATTGAGCGCCCCGTCACGTGCTCTCAGCGACGACGCGATCGACTTCGCGAGCGTATTGGTCTTCTCCGATGCCGTCATCAGCGAAGCCTGGATGCCGTTGCGGACAATCGCGGTGATCTCCTCCCGCGTCAGTGACAGCGCATCCGAAACCGCCCGGTAATTGTCGTTGACGTAGCCGCCGAAATAAGCCGGATCGTCGGAATTGACCGTGACCACGAGGCCTTTGTCCATCATCCGCCGCAGCGGGTGGTGCGCAAGCTCGTCGATCACCCGCAGCCGCAGGTTGGAGAGGGGGCATACGGTCAGCGCCATCCGCTCGCGCGCCAGCCGGCCGACCAACGCCTGGTCGTCGAGCGAGCGATTGCCGTGATCGATCCGGCCGACGCCGAGCACATCGAGCGCCTCCCACACGTAGCTCGGCGGTCCTTCCTCGCCGGCATGCGCGGTGAGAAAGAAACCGGCGTCGCGGGCGCGGCGAAACACATGCTTGAATTTGCTCGGCGGGTGGCCGGCCTCGGATGAATCGAGGCCGACGCCGACGATCTTGTCGCGAAATGACAGCGCGCTGTCGAGCGTCTTCTCGGCATCGGCTTCGTCGAGATGGCGCAGAAAGCACATGATCAGGCTCGCCTGCACGCCAAGCTCGCGGCCGGCGTCGACGATGGCGCGATGCAGTCCGTTGACCACGGTCGCAAATGCAATCCCGCGCGAGGTGTGACCTTGCGGATCGAAGAACATCTCTACGTGCCGCACATTGTCGGCGCGCGCGCGTTGCAGATAGGCGAAAGCGAGGTCGTAAAAATCCTGCTCGGTGATCAGCACCGACATGCCCTGGTAATAGATGTCGAGAAAATCCTGCAGGTTGCGAAACCGGTAAGCCTGGCGCAGCGCTTCAACCGATACGTAGGGCAGGCGGATGCCGTTGCGGGCCGCCAGCGCGAACATCAGCTCCGGCTCCAGGCTGCCTTCGATGTGGATGTGCAGTTCGCATTTCGGCAGTCGTTTGATCAAATTGTTGGTATCTTGCATCGCCTGCTCGTTTTCTTTTTGGTGGCGACAATCATTTTCCTATCGCGACAATCATCGAATTTTTCGCCACCATGCCGCACGCTTTATTGCGGCGGAGCAGCAACGGTCTTTGATGGCCGGGTCCGGCCGGCACGACGTGAACAACATGAAATCCGGCCGATTGCAATCTGCTGAGCAACGCCGGCAAGGCTTGCACTGTGCGTTCATGAATATCGTGCAGCAGCAATATTCCCTTCCCCTTGGCCGACAGCCGGTCCAGGCTGCGCGTAATGACCTCGTCCGATGAGATCGGCTTCCAGTCGCCGGCGATCACGTCGGTGCTCCAAAGCATGATCCCCAGAGAGGCAAGATATTTCTCGATCGGTTCGGAGCGCGCAAAGCCCGGAAGCCGAAAGAACGGCGCCGGTGCGGTACCGCCAAGGGCTTTGGTCACCGAGGCAATGCCGTCCTGTATTTCCTGTTCGCTCCGCGCAAGCGGAAGCTCCGGCATGTTCATCGGGTGGTCTTCGCTGTGGGTGCCGATGGTGTGTCCTTCCAGGTAGGCCCGCCGCACCAGGCCGGGAAAGCTCTTGGCCATGCGCCCGACGATAAAGAAGGTTGCTTTCACGCAATTTGACTTCAGCGTGTCGAGGACGCGCGCGGTATACGGCGGCAACGGGCCGTCATCGAAGGTCAGAACGACTTCATGGTCCTCCAGCGGAAGCGTCTGTGGGTATTGCCAGGTCCCGACCATCGGATATTCGGCCGGATCGACCGCAATAACGCGGCTGGTGCCGAGAGCATTGGGATTTCCCGGACAGTCGCCGGCGAAGCTTGGGGCCGCTCCCAAAAGCACAAATAAAAATGAACAAACAATGATGCGCATTATTGCGTCTTGTGCCGGGCTGGCTTTTGGGTGGTTTTGATCTGCTCGTATAGCGCTCCTTGAGCAACACCTGAAGCCTAAGACCGCTGGGGATGCAACCTCGGATACGCAATTATAGTGGAAGCTCATGACAGAACCGGGCTCCAGGATGACCGAGGGCGATGTGACCCGAGCGGCGCAGGCGCTTGCCGACGCGCACCGCAGCGGTGTCAAATTTCGTCCTTTCGCCGCCGCGTCCGGGATCGGCGGCGTCGACGACGCCTATGCGGTGCAGCGCGAACATGTGCGCCTCGAAAACCAGAGGCACGGCGCGGACATTGCCGGATACAAAATCGGCCTCACCGTCAAACGCATGCAGGAAATGTGCGGCATCGACAGCCCGATTGCCGGTGTCGTTTTTAAGGATCGCGTGCACAAGTCCGGCGCGAGGCTGCGCGCATCGGCTTACGGCAGGATGGGCCTCGAATTCGAGATTGCGGTGCGGATGGCGCGCGATCTTGAGCCCGATGGTCGCGCGCTGGAACTCGTTGACGTGGCGGAAGCGGTCGATGCGATTTGCCCGGCGATCGAAATCATCGACGACCGTCACGCCGATTATCGCAATCTGGAGATTCTCTCGCTGATCGCCGACAACGCGTGGAATGCCGGGATTGTGCTCGGGGATTTCGTGAGACCGTGGCCGGACCTCGCCGCGATTGAAGGTATTGTCTCCGCCGACGGCAAGGTCGTCGATCGCGGCTTTGGGCGTGACGTTCTCGGCCACCCCTTTCATCCGGTGGCGTGGCTCGCAGCGCATCTCGCCAGGAAGGGAACGAAACTGCGCGCCGGAGACATCGTCATGACCGGCAGCCTGGCGCTCACAAAATTTCCCGACCGCGCCTGCACCTACCGCTTCGACCTGATCGGCCTGGGCGCTGTCGAGGTTTCGGTCGACGTTTAGGCACAGCCGGCGTGACTTCGGCCGCCGCGGGCGGTAGCCTGAATACATGCACGTCGCGTGGCATCCAGCATGAGCGGCAAGCCGGAGATCGATCCGGTCGCGGCCAAGCAGGCCATCATCGACTATTGCCTGCGCAAGGGCGCGCTGGTCGCGGGCGTGGCCGATCTTGAAGCGGTTGAGCGCATCGCACCGGCCGGGCACCGGCCATCGGACCTGATGCCGCGGGTGAAGTCGGTGATTGCGGTCGGCGTCGGCGGCTCGACCGCAGGCGCCTGGCGCGTGCCGGCGAAGGCGCTGAGCTATTTCGGCAGCACCGAGAGCCGCGCCTACAAGATCGTCTACGGGCTTGCGTTTTACATCGAGCAAAAATTCGGCGTGCCGTCGATCTATTGTCCGCCCGACATGGATCCGGAACTGGGCGCGCGCTATCCGCTGCAAAGCCTGAAGCTGCATGCCGAGCTTGCCGGTCTCGGCGCGCGCAGCCTTGCCGGCGATATCCTGCTGCATCCCGACTACGGCTACATGTACTACGCGTCGTGCTTTACCGAGCTGGCGCTGCCGCCGGACAAGCCGCTCGCCGAGAATCCGTGCCCGGCGCCGAGCTGCGTCAACATGTTCCGGCGCGAAGGCCGCACGCCTTGCATGAAATTTTGTCCGGCGCAGTGTCTGTCGGGCGAGATCGACGCCGACGGCAAGCAGGCGTCGATGCACTACGACATGGCCGCCTGCGCCGAGCTGACGCAACAATTCGAGACCGTGCCGCAATTGCTGCGCGACGCCATCGCCACCGATAATCCCGAGGAGCGCGAAGCGCTGCTCCTTGGCGAGCGCAACAAGGTGCTGTGGTACCGGATGACGGTCGGCAACGGCGGGCTGTTCGCGCAGTGTTTCGAATGCATGCGCGTCTGCCCGGTTGCGACCAATGCGCCGCTTGCGGATCCGCTCAAGCGCGGCGCGGCGCATCGCGCCGCTGCGTCGCGAAAGGTGGGCAATGGCGGCGCCAACGCGGCGTGAGCGGCTCGGCGTCACGCATGAGATGATCGAGGCGTTCGGCCCGATCATTTTTGACCTCAGCACCAATGTTCAGGACCGCCGCGGCGATCCGGTTCGGCTGTTGCAGTTCGACGAGATCGAGCGGCAACGGCCGGGCACGGGTTTATCTGATCCCGAGATCGCGCTGCGTCTCGGACTCGCAGCCGATCAGGTGACGTTCATCCGCGTGCTGCTCGAGCAGCGTCGCTTCAAGCCGGCGCGCTACTATCGGCTGTTCCAGCTCGGCGGCGGCCGGCGCTTCCGCACCGAGCGCGGCATGGAGCGCGACGTCTACAAGGAGCCGCAATTCAGCGCCGATGCGCTGGCGATCCGCGATGCGTTGCGTTTTCGTCCCGACCATGTGCGTCGCGAGCTTGAGAGCGGCCGCTGGACCGCCGACACTGTCGCCGGTTATCTGCAACATTGGGCGCGCGAGACGCCGGACGCGATCGCCATTGCCGCGCCCGGTCATCCGCCGGTCAGCTACGGCGCCGCGCTCGACCGGGCCGAACGGCTTGCTGCCGCACTCGCGGCGCTTGGCCTGCAGCGCGGCGACGTCGTCACCGTCCAGTTGCCGAGCACGCCGGAATTCGTTGTTATCTATTATGCGGTCGCGCGCCTTGGCGGCGTTTTTTCAACGCTGCACACGCCGTATGGTGCTGGCGAGGCCGAGCCGCTGCTGCGTCACTCGCGCGCCCGCGCGGTGTTTTGTGGCGCGCCGACCGACAAAGCCGATCCGCCGGCGATGTTCACGACGCTTGCCGAGCGGCTGCCAAATCTTCAGCACGTCATCTCCGTCGGTCCGCCGCGGCCGGGCGTACTTTCCCTGGAGGTCCTGATCGCCGACGCCGATCGCGCGCTGCTGCCGTCGCCGCCGGTCGCAACCGATGCGGCGCTGATGTGCTACACGTCCGGAACGTCGGACGCGCCCAAGGCGGTGCCGCACAGTTCTCAATCGCTGCTCGCCAATCCGCGGCAATGTCTGCCGGTGTTCGATCTGAAACCCGGCGACCGCGTGGTGAGTGCAGCGCCGCTCACCCACGCGTTCGGCCTCTTTGTCGCCAACGCGGCGCTGATGGCCGGAGCGACCTTCATGCCGCTGCCAGCGTTCACGCCGCCGGCGCTTGCCGCCGCGCTGGAACAGGATCGGCCGACGCACGCTTTCGTCGCGCCCGCGCATGTCGCGGCGCTGCTCAAAGCCGGACTGCTTGAGGCCGCGATCTCACCAGCCTGCGCCAGGTCATCGTATCGGGGTCTTATTGCGCGCCGGAACTAAAGCGCGCGCTCGAAGACAAGCTCGCTGGCGGCTGCGTATTCGAACTGTGGGGCATGACGGAAACATTTGCGGTGTTGCTTGGCGATCCGAGCGATCCGGCGGTGGAGCGCCACGACTGGATCGGTCGGCCGACGCCCGGCAGCGAAGCGCGCATTGCCGATTTTGACGGCAGGCCGATGCCGCCCGAAACCGAGGGCGAATTGCAGGTCCGCGGCTGCTCGGTGTTCGCCGGTTATTTCGACAATGCCGCCGCCAACGAGGGCATCTTCACCGGCGACGGCTGGCTGCGCACCGGCGATCTCGCGGTGATGAGCGGGGCCGGTCATGTGCGCATCACCGGGCGGAGCAAGGACCTGATCAATCGCGGCGGTGTGAAGCTCAATCCTTCTGACGTCGAGGCGCTGATCGATCAGCACGAGGCCGTGCTGCAGAGCGCGATCGTGCCGATGCCCGATCCCATGCTTGGCGAAAAAGCCTGCTGCTGCGTGGTGCTCAAACCCGGCCAGACCTTGAGCCTAGACGACTTGTGCGCGTGGCTGGAGCGTCAGGGCGTCGCCAAGTTCAAATGGCCGGAGCGGCTGGTGCCCATCGAAGCCATGCCGATGACGCCGACGCGCAAGATCATCAAGGGCGCGCTCGTCAAGATGATCGAACAATAAGAACCGAGCGGGGAAATCATGAAAGTCGCGACACTCGGGTGCCTCGGCTTGATTTTGGGAGCCATCGTCGGGGGCGCGATTGGCGTCGGGCTTGGCTTTGCCTGGACTGCGTTCTTTCACACGACTTCATTTGAAGGCTATTCCGGCATGCTGATATTTTTCACCTTCATGCCCATCGGCGCCATTGTTGGTGGAATGCTGGGCGGCGCCGGCCTCGGCCTCGTCGCCGCCCGCGATGACGCGAATGCCAGTCCTAAAAGCTGATTGGCGAGTAGTCCATTAGCCCGTGGTATGCGTCGGATGTAATTCCAGTCTTGGCCGCCTGCCTGTAGGGCAGGAACCGCGGCAGGCGAATTGTATTATAATGAGAGGTCACGCAGCGATAGGTGTTAAGGGCAAAGGGGGCGGCGCCAAAGGAGACAGAGCTATGCCGAACCTGTTAACTTTGCTGCGTAGCGCAGCCGCTGCCGCGATCGCTGTCGCGGTCGATTTCGCTATCCATGCCGGCGGTCGCGCAAGCCGATCCAGCCGAAACAAACACCTGCTGAGGGCGTATCCGAAGCAGCACGCCGCAAGGACGCATCATCCAAAGCAGAGGGCATCCGCAACCGCTCCCAAGATTTATGGAGCCGCGCCGAACTGGCGAGGTGTAGGTGGCCGTATCACAATATGTTCCCGCCGTGCATGTCCACCTGGTCCGGGGACGACCCGAATTTCCACGGAAGTACGCACCCCGGCGTAACCTTTGACGAGCCGTGGGAGCCTTGGTGGAAATAAGATCGTTGTGAAGGGCTTTCTAATTCACTGATTTCAACGGAGGCACTGCGCCGTCGAAGCGCTCCGATGAAGAACGGGCGAGACAGAGCGGCTTGCACAAGCCGGACGTAAGGGCCTTTTCGCAGGTCGCCTTTCGTTCTCTCCATGCATCCCTTTCGTTCGCGTCCGCGAAAGACATGCAGATATATTTATCGGTGAATAATGCAGTAGCGTTTGATCGAAAAGATTTTCTGGCCGCGCCAATGAGGCACGCGAATGCATTTCTCAGTCGAGTGAACCGGCGATCGGCTATTCCGAAGTTCTGGCAGAGCGTGAGGCGGGCCGATCGAACACCGACCAACACGCGGTGCTGAGACTGGCCTTTTTGGATTTCAGACAGGCAACGATCCGGTCGGTGTTGGGAATTTCCGCGCTGCAAAGCCGGAATACATCCCCTGTGCAGGCGCTGCGCTCTTCCGCAGTTCCGAGGGCAAAGCTCGCGGTCGGCAAGGATATCGCCCAGAGCGCGATCCCGGCGATGGCGATCCGCTTGCTCAGATTGACGAGTGAATTGGGTTGTTTGTTGCTCACGACGGTTCCCGCTGTTCTGGTTCGAGTGCTTGATCTGCCCGTTAGTCGCGCGTCCGCGTGCAACGGTTCAAATGGCGGCCTCCGATGACCACAGACAGCGAAACCACGGCCCGCTTCTAAGCCGGCACAAGCGCTTCGCCTCGACCGCACGCATTAAGCGCAGACGGGAGAATTAGGTCTGCCGCGCAATCTCGTCGATTATGCCGACGGATATTGGAAGTCCCGCCCGACGACGCCTCGATCTTGCCCCATGGCTTCGGCCGTTCTGGCAACCACTGGCCCCGATGGATCTGCCAGCCTTTCGCACCTCAACGGCGGGTCCTAAGCTGGCGAGCAACAAAGCGCGATAATGATAGGCTTTGACGAGGCATAAGTATCTGAACGATTAGCCATAACCAAATCGAGGGTGAGCTTGCGCCGCAAGTTCAGGGAAGAAGAGGCATTGCGCTGCGGTTCAGGGAAGAAACAGTGACGGCTTTGTGTCATGGCGCACTGACAGAGCCACGCTCGATTGGCGTCATGGCTTGGCGCTCCTCAGCTCCCGATCGAAAAAACTCAAGACCTGAAGAATCGTTAACAGGGCGGTAACGATGGTCTGGGAGCGCGGGTGATTTAAGCTCGCCGCCGTTCTGCTGTCGTGCATCAATGGAGCGACTTAAGCGCGGGCTGGCCGGCGATATAGGTCTGGCGCACCGCGCGGTCGTCGCCCAAGGTCATCAGCACGAAGAGTTCTTCTTCGAGGTCGCGCGCCACTTCCATGCGGTGCGCCATGGCCGGCGTCGCGCGGGCATCGAGCACGACGAGATCGGCAAAAGCGCCGGGCGCGATGGTGCCGATCTCGTTGTCGAGGCCGAGCGCCGCGGCGTTGCCGCGCGTCATCAGATCGAAGGCGGCGAGCGCCGGCAGGTTCTGGCCCTGCAGCTGCATCACCTTGTAGGCCTCGGCGGCGGTGCGCAGCATCGAATAGGACGTGCCGCCGCCGACGTCGGTGGCGAGCGCGATGCGCACGCCGGCCGCTTTGAGCCGTCATAATCGAACAGCCCGCTGCCGATGAAGAGATTCGACGTCGGACAGAACACCGCGACCGATTGGGTGTCGCGCAGCAGCGCGACTTCGGCGTCGTCGAGATGAATGCAATGGCCCATCAGCGAGCGCGGGCCGAGGAGGCCGAAGCGGGCGTAGACGGCCGTGTAGCTCGCATCTTCGGGGAACAGTCGTTTGACGGTCGCGATCTCATTGTGATTTTCGTCGAGGTGGGTCTGCATCAGGACGGTCGGAAATTCCTCCAGCAGCGCGCCGCGGCCGGCGAGCTGTTCGCCGGTCGAGGTGATGGCGAACCGCGGCGTCACCGCATAACGTTGCCGGCCCGTGCCGTGCCAGCGGCGGATGAGATCGCGGCTCGCCGCGATCGCGTCGCGCGCCGGCCTCAAGCAAGCCCGGCGGCCCGTTGCGGTTCATGATCGCGGTGCCGGCGATCATGCCGACATCGCGCCGATGCGCGGCGGCAAACAGCGCATCGGCGGAGGCCGGATGCGCCGATACAATACGCGACCGCCGTCGTGGTGCCGTTGCGCGCCAATTCGTCGAGGAAGAATTCGGCGATGCGCGCGGCATGCGCGGGATCGGCGAATTTCTGCTCCTCGACGAAGGTGTATTTCTCCAGCCATTCCAGGAGCTGCGCGCCATAGGACGCGATCACCTGGGTCTGCGGATAGTGGATATGCGGGTCGATGAAGCCCGGCAGGATCAGCGCGCCGGCATGGTGGTCGACCGGCCGCTCCCGCCGGCAGCCGCGCCGCCAATTCGTCCGCCGGCCCGACCGCTTCGATGCGGCCGTCTTTCACCAGGATGATGCCGTCGTCGATGTAGCGATAGCTTTGGGCGTCGCCCGCGCCGCGCGGCGCGCGCAGGAAGGTCAAAAGCCGGCCGCGGATCGCACGCGAACTTACTGCGCCGTCCAGGTCACTTGTCCCGATCACTTCGCCGGCGCGCCGGCGGCGAGCCACGAGGCAAGCACGAGCCGCTCGTCGTGCGTCATCTCGGTGATATTGCCCGGCGGCATGGCGCTCGAGCGCACCGCGACGAGATCGATCAGCGGCGCATGCAGCTTGATCTGCTCGTCGCTGTCGAGCAGCACGCCCTTCGGCGCGGCCGGGATGCCGTCCCATACCGGTTCGGCGGCATGGCACATGCTGCAGCGGGACATGCACGATATCGGCGACGTCGGCGAATTTCGGCGTCGGCGGCAGCGCGCCCATCGTCGATCGTGCGCGGTCCGGCCGCCGACAGCCAGGCGATCGCCGCCATGCCGGCGGCCGCCACGGCCCAGGTCCACCACGGGCTGCCTTTGCCTTCGTGGCGCGAATTGAAGAAGTGGCGGATCACCGGGCCGATGGCGAGCACGATGGCGACGATCAGCCAGTTGAATCGGGTGGCGAAGAACAGCGGATAGTGATTGCTCAGCATCAGAAAGACGACCGGCAGCGTCAGATAATTGTTGTGCACCGAGCGCTGCTTGCCGAGCTGGCCCCAGCGCGGATCCGGCTCCTTGCCGGCGAGCATCGCGTCGACGGTCTTCTTCTGGTACGGAATGATGATGACGAAGACATTCGCCACCATGATGGTGCCGATCAGCGCGCCGATCTGGGTGAAGGCGCCGCGGCCGGTGAAGACATGGGTGAAGCCGTAGGTCAGCGCGACCAGAAAGACGTAACCGACCAGCGCCAGCGCCACTTCGTGCTTGCCGAGCGGCGAGCGGCACAAGCCCTCATAGACAAGCCAGGCGACGACGAGGCTGACGAAGGCGATCCCGGCGGCCTGCGCGGCGGTGAGATCGAGCACCGACTTGTCGATCAGGAACAGATCGGCGCCGAGGTAATAGACGAGGACCAGCAGCGCAAAGCCGGACAGCCAGGTGGTGTAGGCCTCCCATTTGAACCAGGTCAGGCTGTCCGGCATCTGCGCCGGCGCGACCAGGTACTTCATCATGTGATAGAAGCCGCCGCCGTGAACCTGCCACTCGTCGCCCTTGACGCCGGCGGGCAGCCCGGGGCGCGGCTTGAGGCTGAGGTCGAGATGGATGAAGTAGAATGAGCTGCCGATCCAGGCGATGCCGGCGATGACATGCAGCCAGCGAAGGATCGGCGCTCACCGATTCGGTGAGCACGAGCTCCACGATGTGGGGCTCCCCCTCGTGCGACCCCGGCAAAACCACAATGACAGAACCGGCGTAAGCCGGGCAAGCTTGTCGCGGTGGCGCCGTTTTAAGCAGATTTTCCCGATCTGCCTCCTTTTGCCCGCGCCGATTTTGTCGGATGATGGCTGCGCGGAGGGGCCTGGCGATCGGCCGATAATGGAACGATCCTTGCAACGACCGCAGAAGGCTCTGCAAGAAGCCTTGCAAAACCGGGGTATGCGCAGCGATTTCCATGCTTGATCGTCGCCACAAGCCGGTTCCGCGCGGTCCGGGCCGCTGCTGAGCGCCGTTTCCATCAGCAAGCGGTACGGGGATTTTCTCGCCAACGACCGCATCGATCTCGATCTGTTTCCCGGCCGAAATCCACGCGCTGCTCGGCGAGAACGGCGCCGGCAAATCGACCCTGGTCAAGATGATGTACGGCCTGATCCAGCCGAGCGCCGGCGAGATGCGCTGGATGGGCCAAAAGGTCGTCCTTGCCGGTCCGTCCGAGGCGCGCGCGCTCGGCATCGGCATGGTGTTCCAGCATTTCTCGCTGTTCGACAATCTCACCGTGGCGGAGAACGTCGCGCTCGGCCTGCCGCCGACGGAATCGTTCGCCGCCATCTCCGAGCGGCTCGAGGAAACTGCGCGGGTCTACGGCCTGCCGCTCGATCCCAAGCGCGAGGTCTGGCGGCTCTCGGTCGGCGAGCGGCAGCGCATCGAGATCGTGCGCGCGCTGATGCAAAATCCCAAGCTGCTGATCCTCGACGAGCCGACCTCGGTGCTCACGCCGCAGGAGGCCGATCAGCTGTTCGTCGTGCTCGAGCGGCTCAAGAGCGAAGGGCGCGCGATCCTCTACATCAGCCACAAGCTCGAAGAGGTGAAACGGCTCTGCGACACCGCGACCATCCTGCGCGGCGGCAAGAAGGTGGCGACCTGCGATCCGCGCCAGGAGACCGCGGCGTCGCTGGCGCGCATGATGGTCGGCGCCGAGATCGGCGAGGTGAAGGCCGCGTCCGGCCGCGGCGCATCGGTGCCGCGGCTCGTCATCCACAAGCTTTCGCTTGAGCCGGACGATCCGCACGGCACGCGGCTCGCAAGAGGTGTCGCTCGAGGTGCGCGGCGGCGAGATCGTCGGCATCGCCGGCGTCGCCGGCAACGGCCAGGACGAATTGTTTGCGGCGCTGTCCGGCGAGCGCCTGTCGCCGCGGCGAAGGCGCCGTCGTCATCGACGGCCAGGCGGCCGGCCTGCTCGGCGTCACCGAGCGCCGCCGCATGGGCGCGGCCTTCGTGCCCGGAGGAGCGGCTCGGCCACGGCGCCGCGCCGCGCATGAAGTTGTCCGAGAACGCGCTGCTCACCGGCCATGCCGCGAGCGGCATGGTCAAACGCGGCTTCATCGACAAGCCGGCGACGCTGGCGCATCGTCGACCGCACCACCAAGACCTTCGACGTGCGCAAGGCCAAGCGCGATCCGGAGGCGGCGAGCCTCTCCGGCGGCAATCTGCAGAAATTCGTCGTCGGCCGCGAAATCCTGCGCGAGCCCGGCGTGCTGGTCGTCAGCCAGCCGACCTGGGGCGTCGATGCCGGCGCGGCGGCGATGATCCGTCAGGCGCTGATCGATCTTGCCGGCGCGCGGCGCCGCGGTGCTGGTGATCAGCCAGGATCTCGACGAACTTGCCGAGATCGCCGACCGCATCGCGGTGATGTTCCACGGCCGGCTGTCGGCGCCGCTCGATGCCGGCGCGACGGCGACGCGCGAGAAGCTCGGACTGCTGATGGGCGGCGCCAACGACCGCCGAGCAAGCCGAGCGACGAGGAGGCGAGCCATGCAGTTGGTGCTTGAACGCCGCGCCGAACGCTCGGCGATGATCGCGATCGCCTCGCCGCTGATCGCGATCGCGCTGACGCTCGTGACCATCGCGGTGCTGTTCGCGATCCTCGGCAAGAATCCGATCGCGGCGCTCGACGTCTATTTCATCGAGCCGCTGACCGACAGCTATTCGCTGCAGGAGATCGCGGTCAAGGCGACGCCGCTGGTGATGATCGCCGTCGGCCTGTCGCTCTGCTACATCGCCAATATCTGGAACATCGGCGCCGAGGGGCAGTTCATCGATCGGCGCCGTGTCCGGCAGCTGGCTCGCGGTCGCGTACCAACGGCACCGACGCCGGGCCCTGGGTGCTGCCGGCGATGCTGCTGCTCGGCGCGCTCGGCGGCGCGCTCTACGCGCTGATTCCGGCGATCTGCAAGGTGCGTTTCGGCGCCAGCGAAATCCTCACCAGCCTGATGCTGGTCTATGTCGCCGATCTCGGCTGGACTATCTGGTGCGCGGCCCGTGGCGCGATCCGCACGGGCTTGAACTTTCCCGACCACGGCGGCGTTCGATCCGGCGGCCACGCTGCCGCTGCTGTTCGACGGCGGCCGCGTCTGCATGCTCGGCGCGCTGCATCGCGCTCGATCGTCGTCATGCTGGCGCGGTGCTGCTCGGCCGCACCATCATGGGCTTTGAGATCCGGCTCGTCGGCGCGGCGCCGACGCGCGGCGCGCTTTTCCGGCTTCAACGCCGACGGCTGGTCCTCCTCACCTTCGCGATTTCCGGCGCGCTCGCCGGGCTCGCCGGCATCATCGAGGTCGCGGGGCCGATCGGCCATCTGCAGCCCGAGATTTCGCCGGGCTACGGCTTCACCGCCATCATCGTCGCCTTTCTCGGCCGGCTCAATCCGGTCGGCATACTGATCGCCGGGCTGTTCCTCGCGCTGACCTTCATCGGCGGCGAGAGGCGCAGATCGCGATGAAGGTGCCGCTCGACCTCACCAAGGTGTTCCAGGGCATCCTGCTGTTCTACGTGCTCGCCTGCGATTCGCTGATCGTCTACCGCATCCGCCTCATCGCGCCTCGCAAGCCTGCCGCAAATGCTTAACGCGCTCAGTGCGATGCTACGTTGATCTTCTCCGATCAACTTCATCCTGACGGTGATCACGGCCTCGACGCCGCTGCTTCTGGCGGCGTCCGGCGAACTGGTGGCCGAGCGCTCCGGCGTGCTCAATCTCGGCGTCGAAGGGCATGATGATCATGGGCGCGGCCTGCGGCTTCGCCGGCGCCTACCTGTCGGGCTCGACCGTCGTCGGCGCGCTCTGCGGCATCGCTCGCCGGCGCGGCGATGTCGGCGGTCTTCGCGCATCCTGACGCTCGGCTTCGCGGTCAACCAGGTCGCGACCGGCCTGGCGCTGACCATCCTCGGCCTCGGTCTTTCCGGCCTGATCGGCGCGGGCTTTGTCGGCGAGCAGATCGTGCCGGCGCCGCAACTTCACCTGCCGGTCCTCACCGGATCTGCCCGTCGTCGGGCCGATCCTGTTCGGCCAGGACGCCTTCGTCTATTTCTCGGTCGCGCTGATCGTCGCGCATTTGGCTGTTCCTCTACCGCACCCGCGCCGGCCTGGTGCTGCGCGCCGTCGGCGACAATCACACCTCGGCGCATGCGCTCGGCTATCCGGTGCTGCGGATCCGCATGCTGGCGGTGCTGTTCGGCGGCGGCTGCGCCGGCCTCGCCGGCGCCTATCTGTCGCTCGCCTACACGCCGTTCTTCATTCCGGGCATGACCGCGGGCCGCGGCTGGATCGCGCTGGCGCTGGTGGTGTTCGCCTCCTGGCGGCCGGGGCGGCTGGTCGCTCGGCGCCTATCTGTTCGGCGCGGTGACATCCTGCAGCTGCACGCTCCAGGCGCTCGGCCTCGGCATCCCGTCGCAGCTGATGTCGTCGCTGCCCTATCTTGCCACGATCGTCGTTCTCGTCTTGATTTCGCGGACGCGCGGCACCGCCGGGTCCGCCGCGCCGGCATCGCTCGGTATGGTCGTTCGTGCCAGACCGCTGAGACTGTCCTGCGGGCGCGTCGCGGGCGCGTCGCACGTAGGGGGAACTGCTGAGCAGATCCGCCAGTCTTTCCAACCCGGAGTGAAGACAATGAAGAAATGGAACATCGTTGCGATGGCCGCAGTGCTGGCGCTTGCCGCTCGCGACGTTCGGCGACGCCTAGGCCGCCGACAAGCTGAAGGTCGGCTTCATCTATCTCGGGCCGATCGGCGATTTCGGCTGGACCTATCAGCACGACGTCGGCCGCAAGGCCTGGAAAAGGCGCTCGGCGACAAGGTCGAGACCACCTATCTCGAGAACGTCCCCGAAGGGCCCGACGCCGAGCGCGCGATCGAGCAGCTGGCGCGCACCGGCCACAAGCTGATCTTCACCACCTCGTTCGGCTTCATGGATCCGACGATCAAGGTCGCGAAGAAATATCCCGAACGTGAACTTCGAGCACGCCACCGGCTTCAAGCGCGCCAAGAATGTCGAGACCTATGCCGGCCGCTTCTACGAGGGCCGCTACATCCAGGGCCAGATCGCCGCCAAGATGTCGAAGACCGGCGTGGTCGGCTATATCGTCTCGTTCCCGATCCCGGAAGTGATCTCCGGCATCAACGCCACGATGCTCGGCGCCCAGACGGTCAATCCGAACATCAAGGTCAAGATCATCTGGGTGAACACCTGGTTCGATCCGGGCAAGGAAGCCGACGCCGCCAAGGCGCTGATCGACCAGGGCGCCGACATCCTGACCCAGCACACCGACTCGCCGGCGGCGATGCAGATCGCCGAGCAGCGCGGCATCCACGCCTTCGGCCAGGATTCCGACATGATCAAGTTCGGCCCGAAGGCGCAGCTCACGGCGCGATCATCGACAATTGGGGCGGCTATTACATCAAGCGCGCCAAGGCCGTGCTCGACGGCAACTGGAAGTCGGACAGACACCTGGGGCGGGCTCGAAGTCAGGATGGTGGTGATGGCGCCCTACACCAACATGCCGGACGACGTGAAGAAGATGGCGATGGCCACCGAAGCCGCGATCAAGTCCGGCAAGCTCCATCCGTTCAAGTGCCCGATCGTCGATCAGGACGGCAAGACGGTGCGAATGCAAGGGCGGCGACCATCTCGACGACGGCCAGATCCTGAGCATGAACTTCTACGTCAAAGGCATCGACGACAAGATTCCGGGGAAGTAATTCTCTGACTTCTTCGATTCGAGAACATCATGGCCGGGCTCGTCCCGGCCATCGACGTTTTCGCGACGTGGACTTACAACCGCGAAACCGGATCTGCATGGGCGGGATCGAGTTCGATCGCCCGCGTTCATTGAGCGTGGTTCAGCTCAGTTTCGGTACGAAGGGTCGATCCGGTCGAGCTTGCGCAGCAGCGCCGGCCACGCAAGCGCGCCGCCGCCTCTTGCGTCACCGTTGCGGCCTGTTGCTGCGCGGTCGCAATGATGCGCGGATCGATGGGGATGAGTTCGCCGCCGCCGGCTTGCGCGCGCACCTGAATCATGCAGGCGGCCTCGAACGTGTACATGAGCAGAAAGGCATCGGGCACGTTGTCGGCGACGGTGATCAAGCCGTGGTTGCGCAGCATGAAGAAATTGTTCTCGCCAAGGTCTCGCACAAGCCGCGGCTTCTCGTCTTCGCGCAACGCCACGCCTTCGTAATCGTGGTATGCCAGCGACGACAGCACGAAAATGGATTGCTGCGAGATCGGCAGCAGGCCGTCCTTCTGCGCCGACACGGCGGCGCCGTTCACGCTGTGCACATGGAGCACGCATTTCGCGTCCTCACGCGCGGCATGGATGGCGCTGTGAATGGTGAAGCCCGCCGGATTGATCTCGTACGGCGAATCCATGACCTTGTTGCCATCGAGGTCCACCTTGACCAGGCTGGAAGCGGTGATCTCATCGAAGGTCATCCCGTAGGGGTTGATCAGGAAATGATGATCGGCGCCCCGGAACGCGGGCCGACAGATGCGTGAAAATGAGATCATCCCATCGGAAATGCGCGACCAGGCGATAGGCGGCCGCCAGCGCCACGCGCTGCTCCCATTCTTCAGGCGTGACCCGGTCACGGACGCTGGTCGACGATTGCTGCTGCATGTCATTGCTCTCTCCTCGGTTTGTCAACGATCGGGACTGTGGCCGTCACGCGACGGATTGACATCCGGTCCGTCGATGTAGACAATGGATACATCGATAATGTATCCGGTGTCAACATCCCTGGAGCCGCCGTGCCGAAAAAAAATTCGCCGCGCCGAACCCCAGCCCTATCATCACGGTGACCTCCGTCGCGCCCTGATCGACACGGCGCTGCAACTGGTTACCGAGGAGCAGGACTGGACCTTCTCGCTCAGGGAAGTGGCCCGCCGCGCCGGCGTCAGCCACCGCGCGCCCTACAATCATTTTCCCGAGAAGCTGGATCTTCTCGCCGCCGTTGCCGCCGTGGGCTTCGAAAGACTGCGTGACGGCATGCTGCGCGCGATGGCCGGAATTGATGGCCCGGAAGCGCTGCTCGTCGCGATCTGCCGAACTTACATGCGTCTCGGACTCGAAAACCCCGCGCTCTACCGGCTGATGTTCGGTCCGGCGCTTTCCGATGCCGGGTCCGGCCGATCGCCCACACGGTTGCCAGATTGGCTGGCGCGCAGGCCAGAGCGGTGCTGGAGGACGTCATCCTGCGCGGAGCCCGCTCCGGCGCTTTCGCCGTCTCGCCCGATAACCCGCAGGATCGTGGCCCTGGCCGCACTCTCGGTCTGGTCCGCCGTCGCACGGCCTGACGATGCTGGTGATCGACAAGATTCCGGCAGCCGACCTGTCGGTCGACGACATGATCGAGAGGCTGCTGCGCACGCTGATCGAAGGTCTGCGACGGGCCTGAGGCCAAGGGACGGGCTCAAGCCAAGCCTGGCCGATCGCGAGGCCGGGTCACGGAAATAAGTTTCGGTGTCGCCGGTCATCCCGAAACTATATTGACACTGACTACATCATGCCGTATTTATATTGGCAATGTCAACATGAAGCGATGCCGCCACCGCTGGATGGCCTCGTCACGCTTGAAGGTGTTCGCCATGACAGAAATCTTGCACGCTGCCGCGAATACACCGCTCTGGTTCTATGCGGCGGCGGCTGTTGTGCTGTGGCTCGGCGCGCGCAACCTCTCGGCATGGGAATCCCGGCTCGGCACGTTGTTCGTTCATCCCGTCATCGTTTTGGTGCTGGAGATCGCCAATCTTGCCGGCGGCGCGGCTCCGGCCGTGGCGATTCCAGCGTTTGTGATGAGCTTCGCGGTCGGCGGCGCCATCGGCTGGAAATTGGCGCCACGCCACGTTGCGGCCGAACGCGCAAGCGGCACCGTCCACGTCCCTGGCAGCGTCGCGCCGTTGTTGGTGGCCATCGCCGTCGTCGTTCTTCGCTACAGCATTGGCTATACTTACAGCACCTGGCCGGAATTGCGGACCGATCCGGCGTTAGCGCTCGACATTCGGCGCCACAGGCGCGCTTCTGGTTGGCGTCGTCTGGGGCCGGATCGTTTGCATCGCCTCGCTTTATCGGCGTGCGCCTGCCAGGCATTTGCACTTGGGCCGCGCGCCATAGTGAGACGAGGCAATGGCCGGGACAAGCCCTGCCATGACGTAGTTCGGAGTATGAGCGCGCATGATCGCCATCAGTTGCGTGCCGCGTAGGCGTCAAGCTCGGCCAGGTATCGGTCTTTGGCCGGCCGCGGCAGCCAGGTGCTTTCGAAGGCGTTGCGCGACAGCTGCACGACCTCCTGCGGCCCGAGGTCGGCCTCTTCCTGGGTGCAGACGAAGTTCTCGTTCATATAGCCGCGGAAATACGCCGGATCGTCGGAATGCACGGTGGCGCGAATGCCGAGATCGAGCATCCGCTTGATCTCCTTGGCCTTGCTGCCGTTGGTGACGAAGGCGTTGGACACCGGGCATACGGTCAACGCCAGTTGGCGCTTCGCGACCTCGTCGATCAGCGCGTTGGAGTCCAGCACATTGACGCCGTGATCGATGCGGTTGACGCCGATCTCTTCCAGGCATTGCCGAATATGCTCGGTCGAGTTCTGCTGATCGACGTCGCAATGCATGGTCAGCAAATAACCTTCTTGGCGCGCCCGCGCGAACACCTCCTTGAACTTCACCGGCGGATTGTTCTTCTCGTCGGAATCGAGGCCGACGCCGACGATCCATTCGCGGTAGGGCAGCGACTGCACCAGCGTAGTCATGGCGAATTCGGCGCTCCAGTCGCGCAGAAAACACATGATCAGCTGGCTCTTGATGCCCAGGATCCGCTCCGCCTCGAGCTGCGCGCGCCGGATGCCGCGGATCACGACATCGAACGCCACCCCGCGCCCGGTGTGCGGTTGCGGATCGAAGAACATTTCGACATAGCGCACATTCTGCGAATGCGCTTTCGCGAGATAGGCAAAAGTCAGGTCGTAAAAATCCGGCTCATGCACGAGCACCCTCATGCCCTCGTAATAAATCTTCAGAAAAGAGGGCAAGTCGTGAAAATCATAGGCCGCCCGCATTTCAGCGGCATCCCTGTAAGGAAGGGTCATGCCGTTTCTTTTTGCCAGCTCGAACTTCATTTCCGGCTCCAGCGTGCCTTCCAGATGCACGTGCAGCTCGCACTTCGGCATGCCGGCGATGAAGTCGCGCAGATCGCTCATGACTGTCTCCTCTTAAGCGCAGTTTGCGGCGGGTACCCATAAATCGAAGTCGATTGGCGGCGGTTGTCAATGTCCGCTTTCCCCCACGGCGGATATTTGTCGCGGTGGCTGGAATGGCGCCTTCGGCCAATTTCCGACATCGAAGAAGATTTCAAAGTACGGGCAGCTGAGATTTTGCCTGGTCAATTCGCCGACCAATCGATGGCTTCGAATAACGAGCGCATCCATGGCACCGAGCTGGGTCTCAGATAGGAGACGTGGCTGCCAACGATCCGCGGCCTGTAGTCGTCGGCGAAGGCACGCCATAGCGGACTTTCAGCCAGAGCCCGGCGGTACTTTTCCCAGTCGGGCCAGCTGCGATGCCAGTGGTAGTGGATCGCGCGATGTAACGGTCCCGTGGTTACGAAGAACACTCCAATGAGACCGCGGCGCACAAGCTCCATCGTCTCGACATCAAGCTTGCGGTATCCCTCCCAATAGCCGGCAAGTCCGCCGGGTAGAAAATCCAGCACGCTCTCCGAAACCGCCAAGGCACTCGAGTCTGCGTTGCCACCGAAGGCCGGCTCGCCGGGCAGCCAATCGCGGTCGCCGCTCCACAGCGGATTGAGTTCGGCGATCGGCGCGCGATCGAGCAGAATTGTCTCCTGGGCCAGCATAAGATTGCGCGCCGCGGCAAAATATTCGGCGCGTTCTGGTGTTGCGATCGCGGCAATGCGCCGCTTGCCGTCCTCGTAATCGTCCCAGCGGTAGAGATGAATGATGCGCTCGGCGGGTCCCGCTGCCATTGCAAAGTAGCCGAGATTGCGCTCGAGCATGGGACGGTAGGTCTTTGGCGTATTCCACTTTCGTTGCAATTGCCAAAAGGCGTCCTCGCAGCCGGGGCGTAATGTATATGCACGTCGTTCAAAAAGCATGATTGCCGTGCTGCTCTTTTCGCTTCACTCGAAAAACGTTGCTACGCAGGACATATCCAATTGTCCTTGTCCCCGGCCTTCGACAGCCGCAAGAACCTGGCGCGCAACAGCCGTGAGCGGCAGGAAAGCGCCGCGTTTTCTTCCCAGCTCCAGCGCCAGGTCCATATCCTTAGCGATAACACCGATCGTCGCGGCCGGCGACCAGTCGCGCTCCTTAAGCTTGGCGACTTTGGAAGCAATGTAAGGCGAGGCGACCGCGCTGTCATTGATCACGTCGATCATGGCATTCCAGTCAAGGCCGCTACGCCGCCCGAGATTGAGAGCTTCCGCCAGCGACGAATTGATGGCGGCGACGATGACGTTCACCACCAGCTTCATGATCCTCGCTTCCTCGTTGGGACCCAGATACGCGATCTTTTTTCCCAACATACCGATCAACGGCAGCCACGCCTGGAATGTTTGCTCCGGCCCCGAAACCAGGATGCTCAGCGTGCCGGCCGCGGCGAGCCCCGTGCTGCCGGAAACCGGCGCACGCAAGTAAGCGATATTGGCGGCATCCAGCAGCTCCGCTGCTTGCGCGGAAACGTCCGGGGATATTGTGCTCATATCGATCAGGCACGCCGCAGGCCTGGCGCTCTCACGCAGGCCGCGAACGATGTCAAGGAAAGCCCTGTCACTCGGGATCATTGATACAATCGCATCGCTGTTAGCCGCGAGCGAGGACAGGGACGGCGCAGCCGCAATTCCGTGCGAAGCCGCGATGGCAATCCGTTCCGGATCAATGTCAAAACCGGAAACGTCGTATCCGTTCTTGACCAGATTGGGCGCCATGCGGCTACCCATGCTGCCGAGACCAACCCAGCCGATTTGCGCAGGTGGTTCCATTGGCTAAGTCGCTTTCAGATGACGGATCGGCGCGCCGGGCGTGAGCGCTCGCGCGGCGGCTTACTGTGTTGGTAAGCCAATGTGGGGCGGGATTGGATTGGGCAGATACTCACCCGCCCGAATTGACGTTTGGAGTGTCTTGAAGTCGGCGCCGGACTTCATTTTTTCATAGACGCGAGCCGGGTCAAAGAAAGTACCGATCGGATTCGCGGCGAAGTCGGCTGATGTGCGCATGAATGCGGTTGATTTTGCCCAGTCGCCGAAATTGTCGCTTTGCAGCTCAACGAAATTTCCTTCCGGATCTCTATAGTAAAGAGAAATCGTCAGCCCGTGATCGAGGCAGAATGCAGGCTCGATGCCGGCTTTGCGCAAACGATCGAACGACGCCATCAAGTCCTCGAAGCTGTCATATTCGAACGCGCAGTGATGCATGCCGTTATGGCTTACTTTTTGCGCATCGTCCGACAAACCGGGCACGGCGAGAAAGGCAATGCGGTGATTGGCGGTGTCGTTGGTGGTCCATGCGGCGACTTGATCCCGGAACTGGACCTGAGCGCCGATGACTTGGCCGTACCAGGCGATCATCTCATCGAGGCGGCTGGTTTTGATGGTCACATGGTGCAGCTTGGGCTTAATCATCGTTTCTTCCTCCGCGCGTTATCTTTGGGCGATGAGCCGACGCCGCGTCACGCCGCACTCCGCCGGATTTTCTAAAGACTCGTGAGGCGCTACTCTCGTCCTTCGATGATGCGAAAGTCGCGCACAGCGCCATCGCCGAGTGCTTTCAATGCTTCAGCGTAGGCGGCGCTTTCGCGAGCGGCAATTGCCTTTTCCAGGCTCGGAAACTCGACGATCACAATGCGCTCTTTGAGTCCGTGCTCGTAGGCCGCCGCGGCGTTACCGAGCGCGAGATAGCGCGCGCCGAACGGCGCAAACGCAGGCCCCGAAAGCTTGGCATAGGCCGCAAGTTTTTGCGGATCGGAAATTTCGCGATAGCAGGACACGATGTAAGCTTTCGGCATTGGACAGATCCGCGGCGCTGGGATGTGGTGAAACCAAGGGTGGGTTAGTACCTAGATCGTATCGTACGACTCAGAGCGTTGCGCTGGAAGGGGCTCGGACGGCGTTTGGGCGTCCGTTCAGTTGGGCGTGCCTCGTTGCGCCCGGAAGCGGTACCTACAGCGTCTCCGGCATCGGCACAGCCTTGCCGTCGGCCAGCGCGAATTGCGGGATATGCCCGAGACCCTGAACCAGCCGCGCATCGGCGCCGAGCGTTTTCGCCCAATCGTGGCCTTCAGTCAGGATCACGCCGGCCCCGACGATGTTGGCGCCGGCCGAGCGCGCCAGCGCCAGCGTCGCGGCAAGACTTGAGCCGGTTGCCACGACATCGTCGACCACGACCACGCGCCGCCCCGCAAGCAGCGGCACCGAACGGCGATCGAGCATCAGGCGCTGCTTGCTCGCGGTCGTCACCGACTGCACTTCCTGCACCAGCGCGTCGGCCAGATGGATCTTCGGCGACTTCTGGGCGATGACATATTGGTCGAGCCCGAGCGCGCGCGAGACTTCGATGACCACGGGGATGCCGAGCGTCGCCGCGCCGACGACGATGTCGGGCTTGAGCGGGCCAAGTTTTGCGGCGAGCGCCTTGCCGATGCGCTCGCCGAACCGCACGCCCATGTCGATCACCATCAAGAGCGAAATCGCGAGTTTTTCGTTGATCGCCACGATCGGCAGCGTCACCGGTTCGCCGGCGATATCGACGGTGTAGGTTTGCATCCTTGATCGCCCTTTCGGCAGCGGCCTTGGCTAGCGTTACCGCGATCAAAGAGCAAATGTCGCGCCAACCCGCGCTCCGCGCCTATCGCCGGCGCCGCGATTCGGGCATTGCCGGCGGCGGGAGAAAATCACTCGTGCCACGGATTGACAAACAAACCCACCATTCCGGTTGAACCCTTGAAGTGTGCGGGTGCCGGGCCGAACTTGGCGATCAGCTCGTCTCGCGTCAGGCCGGGCGGCAACTCCTTCGGATCGAAGTCGGTTGCGACGAGAATAAACGTGTAGTGATGCGGCGTCGTATTCGGCGGCGTACAGGGCCCGGAGTAATGGCCGACACCCATCGTGCTTTTGCCGCCAACATAATTGCTGGAGGCCTTGCTGACTTCACCCTCGGCAAAGCCGCGAACGGACGCCGGGATGCCGTAGGCGACCCAGTGGCTGACGCCGGACGGTGCGCGGCCTTCGGGATCGAACATCGTTAGAACAAAGCTCTTGGTACCCGCGGGTACGTTCGTCCAGGAAAACTGCGGCGACACGTTATCGCCAACGCAGTTCGGACTGTCGGGGCGGTTGGCTTTGCTGTTCGCTACTCTCAGCGGCATGATCTTGCCGTCCTGAAACGTCGTCGATTTCAGGGTGAAGATGTCCGCCGCATTTGCCGCCGTTCCGGCAAAGAGCCAATGCAAGTGTCGCGGTAGCAATCGCGACCAGGTTTCGGGTCGTGCGCATGAATTCTCCTTCTGCAATCCAAGCCAGATGCCGGCAAGCTTTCACTTATCAGGATGCTGTTGCGCTGATCCGGCGTCGGCGTGGTCGCCCTTGCCGGTATAGCTGATGCGCCAGATCGTGCCGCCGGTATCGTCGGCGACCAGCAACGAACCGTCCTTGGTCACCGCAAGCGCAGCCGGGCGCCCCCAGACTTCGGCACGCTGCTCGCCCGATATCCAGAATCCGGTGGCAAAGTTCTCATAATAGCCTTCGGGCTTCCCGTCCTTGAACGGCACGCGCACGACTTTATAGCCGGTGGGCTCCGAGCGGTTCCATGAGCCTTTGAGTGCAACGAAAGCGGCGCCCTTGTATTCAGTCGGAAATTGCTCGCCCTCGTAGAACACCAGATCCAAAGCCGACGAGTGCGCCTCGAACAGGAGATCGGGAACGATGGTCGCGTTCACTTTTTCAGGGGCGAGGTTGGCGAAGCCGGCCTGCGGGTGCTTGCCGAGATAGGCATAAGGCCAACCGTAGAATCCTCCATCCTGGACGTGCGTGAGATAATCGGATGGCAGCCGGTCGCCGAGTCCGTCCCGCTCCTGCACTAGCGCGTAAAGCTCGCCAGTCTGTGGATGGAACGCCAGCGCCGTGGGATTGCGCATGCCGGAGGCGAACGTCGTCTGGTTGGAGCCGTCCGGATTGAAGCGTTGAATGGTCGCCTTCGGTTCGGGCTCGACCCCGAGGTTGCCCGAGGAGCCGACGCCGACAAACAACGCGCCGGTCTTGGGGTCGATGACGAGGGGACGATTCTGATGGCCCTGGACGATGCCGAAGACGCCCTTCTTGGTGATCATCTTGGCGCCGTAGGCTCCGGCGATCGGCTTGCGTTCGCTGGCGGGCACCTGATCGACGCGCAGCGTTTGGCTCCTGCCGGCGCGGAGCGCGCCAAGATTGTGCGGCACACTCCAGATGCCATCTTGATCGGCGATCAGCACGTGATCGCCTTGCCAGGCGAGGCCATAGGGCCTGTTGAGGTCCTCGACGTGGCGGTCGATCCATACGGCGCGTCCGGTGCCGTCGTCGCGTAACAAGGTCAGGTAGCCGGCGCTCTGCTCGGCCACCAGAATATCGCCGTTGGGTAACACCAGCAGGCGTCTCGGATTGGCGAGACCGGTCGCAAACGGTGTTGCCGTGAAACCCGGCGGCACCTGCGGTACCTGCCCGCTATAGGGAACGATCAGCGACCGGTTGGTGACGATCGGGCCGGTCTTCGGCGCCGGCAGATTTGCCGGGTCGATGTGAAAGCGCCGGCCGATTTCGTGCTGGATCAGGAAATTACGCGCCGGATCGTTGTCGGCATTCGCCGTTGGCGCGGGCGGTTGCTTTTGCTGCGCGTTGGCGGTGAAGAACGCCGAGCTTGCGGTGATCAGGATGACAAGCAGGGCGAAAAGTCTTGCCAGGTTCCGGAGTGAGCGTTGCGCGCCGCTGCACCATGGGTATCTCCGCGAACAATCATTCGATACGATCGATGCCGGCTGAGACATCGGTGCATCACCGGCGACATAGCGTCGGTCCAGGTCGACCCGCGCGAGACGCTACACGAATTTGATCGCACTTCATCGGCGAGAACCCGTCATTCGGCGCGGCCTCGCGAGAATTTTACCGCAGCGCCGAGCCGCCTGCTTCCTGCATAGTGGATATGCGCTGATGAAGTGAGTGCGTCAGTTGCCGGTTTGTAGTTTGCGTGCGGCTGCAGAGTGCCGCCGGATCAGATCGGCGAGGTCAAGTCCGGGAAGCTGCCCGTTCTCGACGATCCAGCGCCCGCCGACCATGACACGGTCGGCGCGGTGCGCGCCGCAGAGGACCAATGCGGCCAGCGGATCGCCGCTGCCGGAAAAGCGCAATTCATCGAGCTTGAACAGCGCAAAATCGGCCATCTTGCCGACGGCAATCTCGCCGATATCCGTTCGCCCGACGCACGCCGCGGAGCCCTTGGTCGCCCAGCGCAGCGCGTCCTTGTGGCTGACTTTTTTCACGCCGTAGCGGTTCCGTTGCAGCAGGAACGCGGCGCGCACTTCCTGCATCAAATTCGAGCAGTCGTTCGATGCCGAGCCGTCAACGCCGAGACCGACGCGCATCCCGGCGTCTTCCATGGCGCACACCGGACAGGTGCCGGACGCCAGCGTCTGATTGCTGCAGGCGCAATGCGCGACGGTGGTGCCGGCGCGCGCAAGCCGGCTCGATCTCGCTGTCGTTGAAATGAACGCCGTGCGCGAGCCAGGTTCGCGTGTTAAGCCAGCCGCAATCTTCCAGATAGTCGAGCGGCCGGCATTTGTAGAGCTCGAGGCAAAAGCGGTTCTCATCCTCGGTTTCGGCGAGGTGGGTGTGCAGGCGCACATCGAGCCGTTTCGCCAGCTCCGCTGTCGCGCGCATCAGCGAGGTCGTGACCGAAAACGGCGAGCACGGCGCCAGCGCGATCTGCACCATCGCGCCTTCGCCGGCCTCGTGATAGCGCGCGACTACGCGCTTGGAGTCGGCAAGGATGGTGTCCTCGTCCTGTACCACAGAGTCCGGCGGCAACCCGCCGTCGCGTTGCGAAAGATTCATCGAGCCACGGGTCAGCAAAACCCGCAAGCCGAGCCGCCGCGCCACGGCGACCTCGATGTCGACGCCGTCTTCGGTGCCGGCGGGAAACACATAATGGTGATCAGTCGTCGTGGTGCAGCCGGACAGGATCAGTTCGGCCATCGCCAGCGTTGTGGCAAGCTCGATCGCTCCCGGCGTCAGACGCGCCCAGATCGGATAGAGCGCCTGCAGCCAGGGAAACAGTTCGCGATCGAGCGCTGCGGGAACCGCCCGCGTCAGCGTCTGATAGAAGTGATGATGAGTGTTGATCAGGCCCGGCAGCACGACGTGCTCGCCGGTGTCGAACGTCTTCACGTCGGGCGTGCTCGGTTCGCGCCCGGCCGGCACCAGCTCGGCGATGCGGCCGCCCTGGACCACGATGCCGCGCTCGGCGCCGTCAGCGAAGATCGAGAGCGGGTCTTTGATCCAGAGCGCCTGTGCCTCACCGGGCATGGGACAGCTCGGCGGCACTGACCGGCGGCCAGCCGACTCCGCTGCCCCGCTGGATCTGGCGCGCGACATTAAGGATCAGCGGCTCTTCGAACCGCGGCGCCACGATCTGCATGCCGACCGGCAAGCCATCCTGCGACAGGCCAGCTGGCGCGGTCGCCGCCGGCAGGCTGACCAGCGTGATCAGATAGGCCGGCGCGATCCAGTCGATGTAGTTCTCGAACTTCTTGCCGTTGATCTCGTTCGGGAAGTTCATTTCGATCGGATAGGGTTTCACCGGCGCTGCCGGCGTGAGCAGGATATCGTAGCTGTCGAACAGCTTGCGGAACTGGTGGAATATTTGTTCGCGCTGGTGCTCGGCCGCGGCGAAGTCGAGCGCCGTCAGTTTCAGTCCGGCTTCGACGTTGCCTTTCAGGTTGGGGCCGAATTCGTTGATCTGGGCGAGCCGCTGATATTGCTGGCCGACCATCCAGAAGCCGCGCCAGGTCTGATAGGCCGCGCGCCCGCCGCTGGCGTCGAAGGCGATGTGCTCCACCTTGGCGCCGAGCTTTTCCAGGGCGGCTGCGGCGTCACGGCAGATCGTGTCGATTTCCGCTTCGACGCCGATCCCGGCGATGTCGGAGACGTAAGCGATGCGCAAATTCTTGATGTCATCGCGGCGCTCCAGCGCGGCGAACGCGCTCTGCCATGGCGGCGCGACCGATATCGGCGACAGCCGCGTAAAGCCGACGATGGCGTCGAGAAACAGCGCCGCGTCTTCGGCGTCATGCGCCATCGGACCGTGGACCTGTCCGGGATCCCAGGGCAGGTGCAGCGGGCGGCTCGGCGTCAATCCCGGCGTCGGCCGCAGCCCAACGATGCCGCAGAACGCCGCGGGGATGCGGATCGAGCAGCCGTAATCGGTGCCCTGCGCGATCGGCACCATGCCGGCGGCGACCGCGGCGGCGGAGCCGCCGGAGGAACCCGCCGGGCTCAACGCCGGATTCCACGGATTGCGCGTCGGGCCGAACAGCACATTGTTGGTGTTGGCGCCGCAGGCGAATTCCGGCGTGTTGGTCTTGGCGAGCACAATGGCGCCGGCGGCTTTGAGCCGGCGCACAGCTTCGGCGTCCTCAGTCGGCACGTAATCCTTAAACAGCGGCGAGGCGAAGGTGGTGCGGATGCCGGCGGTCGGCGTCACGTCCTTGACCGCGATCGGCAGGCCGTGCAGCGGACCGAGCGGATCGCCCTTCATCACCGCGCTTTCCGCAAGCCGCGCCGCGTCGCGCGCCTGTTCGGCCGCAAGCGTCACGATGGCGTTGAGCTTCGGATTGAGCGCTTCGATCACGGCGAGAAAAGCGTCGAGCACCTCGACCGGGCTGACGGCGCGGGTGCGGATGAGTTGCGCCAGCTCGCGCGCCGATTTGAGCGCCAGCGCTCCGCCGGCCGCGGATCGGTTTAGCGCGCTCTTGCCGCGAGGCTGCCGGGCGCATGCACTACTCGCCGGCGTCGATGATGGCGATGCAGGGTCCGCCGCCCTGCGGTCCCTGATGCATCGCATCGACCGAAACAAACACCGCAGGATCGCCGATCGCCGCCGCGGCCACGCCGCCGACCGCGCCCTTGGCGTGGCGATGCCACGGCACATCGGAATCGTCGAGCATGATCTGGCGCCGGCCGCGCAGCTTGCCGGTGCGGTCGGCCTCGCATTTCATGAAGCAGTTGACCAGCCGACCTTTCAGATCGGCGGCGCGCGGCCGCTCCGGCAGTTCGAGCCCGGCGTTGCGGATCGACTCATAGATGCCGTCGATGTCAAGCGCGTCTTTCATCACCGCATGGCCGATGCGATAGCGGCCGCCGGCGCCGGCCTTGTTGCCGAGGAGCACGATCTGTGCCTGCGTCAGCTCCACGCCCGAAGAACATGACGCGACCGACGAATAGAGGTCGAGGTTTTTGCAGATTTCCTCAGCCTTGGGCATCTTGATTTCGCCAAGGCCCACGGCGATGCCGAGCCCGGTGGT
Source organism: uncultured Alphaproteobacteria bacterium (assembly GCA_963826945.1). Taxonomy (GTDB): domain Bacteria; phylum Pseudomonadota; class Alphaproteobacteria; order Rhizobiales; family Xanthobacteraceae; genus BOG-931. Next base: position 46,478 of record CAWGYY010000014.1, read on the forward strand.
GCCGTTCGACACCCCCATGGAATCGTGCACCTCGCAGGCGACCTCGTGCCCGCGCTTGTGCGCTTCGCTGACCGAATCCACTGTTAAGAGCGGCGTCTTGGTCTGCACGTAATGCACATCGGCCGGATCGTCGATGCCGGCATTGCGCATCGCCGCGCGCACGCCGTCGGCGACTTTATCGACCATGGCCGGCCGGCCGATGTCTTCGGGCAAGAGCTCGACGCTCATCGCGGTGCCGATGACGAGCCGCGATTTATTGGCCGGGCCGGTCTTGGCATTGCGGGCGAAAACCGTGGCGTGCGGCGTGATGACGCCGTCGCAGCCGCCGGACCAGACCATGGGAATAGTAGCAATCTGCTCGGCGGAGCGGCTGCCGAGCTTTTTCAGCACCGCGCGAAACGCCTGATCGGCGAGGATGCGGGTAAAATCGTTGACGCCACCGTTGCCTTCGGTCTTGCCGATGACCGCGATGACCTCGTCAGCTTTGAACTGGCCCTTGTTGATTGCGGCCTCCATGCCGGAGGCGTCTTGCACATTCTTCAATTCGACCTTGGCAACTTCGATAGCCATTACCCTTAGCCCTCACTCGTTGACGTGTCTCATCACGCTCCCCTTTGACGGGGGACGGGGATATCCGGCAAAGTAGCGGCCCTGCGGCCGAAGATAAACTGTCGTCGGGCAGCGCGTTTGCAGTCGCGTCGGCTGCCTTTGAGCCCTTTTAAGCCAACGGTAGCGTGCAATGACCCGTAACTCCGGCGACGCCGATCCGGCGCAGACACCAAAAATCTCCCGCCGCACGCCGTTCGAGCAGGTCGCGCTGGTGCTGCAGGGCGGCGGCGCGCTTGGCTCCTACCAGGGGGGCGTCTATCAAGCGTTGGCCGAGGCCGACCTGCATCCGGATTGGGTGGCGGGAATTTCCATCGGCGCGTTCAACTCGGCGATCATTGCTGGCAACCCGCCGGAAAAGCGGGTCGAGCGGCTGCGCGAATTCTGGGAGACCGTTTGCTCCTCGCCCTTGGGAATTCCATTTTTCAGATACCTCGACATAAGGGACGATTTAACCCACGAAACCATCAATCAGGCGCGAGCGTGGAACATCCTGATGTTCGGGGCGCCCAACTTCTTCGCGCCGCGCGCGCCGCAGGCGGTGATGTTTCCCGGCGGTGTGCACCGGGCAAGCTTCTACGACAACACCCCGGTCCGGGCGACGCTGGCGCAGCTGGTCGACTTCGATCGCATCAACGAAGGCCGCATGCGCTTCAGCGTCGGTGCGGTGGACGTCGCTTCCGGAAACTTCGTCTACTTCGACAACACGACACACCGCATCGGCGTCGAGCACGTCGTCGCCAGCGGCTCACTGCCGCCTGGCTTTCCGGCAACCGAAGTGGATGGGCGCCATTATTGGGACGGCGGGCTCGTGTCAAACACGCCGCTACAATGGGTGCTCGACAGCCGGCCCCGGTGCGACACGCTTGCTTTTCAGGTCGACCTCTGGCCGGCGCGCGGCGCGCTCCCAAAAGATCTCATCGACGTTGAGGTGCGGCACAAGGAGATCGTCTATTCAAGCCGGACTCGCGCCGCGACCGATCACTACAAGAACGCGCAGAAAGTTCGCAATGCGATTTCGACGCTGATGGCAAAGCTGCCCGAAGAACTGCGTAATACCGAGGAGACAAAAATCCTGGCCGAACATGCCGACGCCAAGGTGTGCAATATCGCGCACTTGATCTATCGCTCCAAAGCCTACGAGGGCTATTCCAAGGACTTCGAGTTTTCCCGCCGTACCATGGAGGAGCATTGGGCGGCGGGCTGCCGCGATGCCCGGATGACGCTCGCAAATCCGGAAGTGTTGCAGCTTCCCGATCGGCTTGAAGGTGTTCGTACCTTCGATTGCGGCTTCAATCGGCGGGATTAGCGACCGCGTCCGGCCGGGACGGCAACGACGCTTATCGTGCACGGAGAATGCGATGTTGGATGGCGTGATGCTGCTATGGTTTGTGTTGGCGGCAGCGTCGCTTGTGTTTGTCGCCATCGACATCCGCTCTACGCCGGAATCTCCGGTGCTGAAGTGGGGCTTTTTGCTGCTGACGGCCTATACCGGCGTGGTCGGTGCGTTCCTTTACGTGCTCGGCTGCCGTGAGCCGCTGCCGGGGTTGCACGAACGCTACGTCGCCGTGCGATGGCGGCAAACGCTGGGATCGACCATGCATTGCGTGGCGGGCGACGGCGTCGGCATTCTCGCCGGCGCGGTGATATCGAGCATCATCGGGCTCGCGGGCATCACCGAGGTCGTTGTCGAATACGTTCTGGGCTTCGCCTTCGGCTGGACGATTTTCCAGGCGCTGTTCATGCGCGACATGGCCGGAGGCTCTTATCGGCGCGCCCTGACCAGCACATTCATCCCCGAACTGCTGTCGATGAACCTTCTGATGGCGGGCATGGTGCCGACGGTGATGATACTCAAGACGCTGATCCGATCGGCCAACGATCCTGCTAATCCCAGCTTCTGGTTCGTCATGTCGATGGGGCTGCTTGTTGGCTTCATCATCGCATATCCGATGAATTGGTGGCTGGTGGCCAACCACCTCAAGCACGGCATGATGACGGTGCGCCCGGCAGGCGCCATGGCGATGGCGCAAGGTCACGGGATACAAGCCGGGATGGATCACTCGGTGCACGCCGGGTCACCGATGTCCATGGCAAAGGCCGCGGCCCCACGGCCGCCGATACCGGTGATGACGGTGCTGTCGTTCCTTGCGCTTGCAGCGGGGTTGGCGATCGCCTTCCTGCAGCGATTGCCGTGAGCGCGGCGAACTTTCGATCGGACCAACGCGGCTCGCGTCGGCAAGAGGATCATTTCAAGCGGATCGAACCCACGGCTTGACCTCGCCACGGAGCATTTTGTCAAAGCCCGTGCCGCGATCGATCTCGATCACGAGTTGCTTCGCTGAACATTTCTTAATGCGACTTTGGCGTTTCTAATGGTCATTACGCTTAGTACGGGTTCGTTGTTATCATTAGTCGAGAAGCGATTTGATTTGCGCTAGCAGTTCAGGCACGGCCTCCGTCGCCGTGGTCCACAGGATGTCACGGTTGATGTCGGAATAAGCATGCACAAGGCGATGACGCATGCCGATAATGATTGCCCAAGGGACCTCAGGGTGCTGGTTACGGAACTCGACGCTAACCCTGTTGGCCGCTTCACCTACGATCTGGACCGCATAAACGAGAGCGTATGTCAACATTTCGTCCTCGTTCAAATCCTGGCGGCGTCGCCCTTCGGTGAAACGAACTGTGGAACTCAGTGCATCGACGATGTGATGGAGACGAACCCGATCAGCCGGCTTCATACTGAGGCTCCGCCGACCGAACGACCTCGTCACGGAAATACCGGCTCAAATCCTGCGCTGTGCGCAGATCCACCTTACGTCCATTTAACAAGGACGACAGTTCAAGCTCAATTTCCGCCATGGTGAGGAAACTCGGCTTGGCGTCCGGTTCGAACTCCACGAGCAGGTCGACGTCACTGTCGGGTCGGCTGATGCCCTTCAGCGTCGAACCAAACAACGAGAGCCGACGGATGTGATGGCGGCGGCAGATGGACGCCAACGCGTCGGCATCATTGAACAGTGAGGTGGTCATTACCATCCTTCTCTGATAGTAAGTGTATCTCCGGAATGAGGCTGTTCAATTATGGAATCACTCGCGGAGCAGGTTATAGGCGCCTATCTGGTACAGGGCGGGGAGGTCTTTATTGCTCCTAGTTACAACATCGGGAATGGATGGTCATGCCCCGATTTTGTCGCTTTAGATTTTTCCAAAGCTGAGATCGTAGTAGTCGAGGTTACTACGGCATATGAAATTGGGGCACTCATCGAAAAAGTAAGGAAGTGTGAGGAACAGTGGTTTATTCCCCTGCGCGCCCGATTTAAGGAGTTCAAGATCGCGGAAAATTGGAACATGCGATTTCTTGGTTTTGTGCGGAGGGACAGACTTGAGAAAGCGAAAAGCGCTTTTGCTAGCGCGCCAAAAGTGACTTTTGCGGTGATTGAGGATTGTGCATTCTCATGGGAAAACTGGGAGCGGCGCAAGGGTGGGTTGCCGCGCTGATTAAGCCTCAGCCCGTCCGCACCCACGGCTTGACTTCGCCGCGGAGCATTTTGTCAAAGCCCGTGCCGCGATCGATCATGGGCCGCTCGCCGCGGCGCGCGCTTTTGAGTTTGTCGCGCAGCGCCGCCGTTGCTGCAGCGTCGATCGCGAACGATGCGCCGCCATCCGGCCTGACCACGACCCCGTAATCCTCACGCGCAGCGGCGGCTGACACCTTGCCCTCGGTCACGTCGCGCTGGACGAGCTCGGGCTCGCGCTCGAGCGGATCGCCCCAGCCGCCGCCGCCGGTGGTGACGACGCGGACGATTTGGCCGGCCTTAACCGGCTCGCCATCGACCAGGCCGCCGAGATCGTGCGGCTTGCCTTCGGCGTCAACGGTGACGCAGAACGGCGTGCCGGCCTTGCCGCCGTCGACGCCATAACAGCCGAGCCGCACGCGGTCGGCGGTGACGATAGTGCGGCAATCGACCAGCGCGCGGTAATGTTTGTCGTAACCCAGGCCGCCGCGGCGTTTGCCGGCGCCGCCGGAATCGGTGCGCAACGCCAGCTTCTCTACCAGCAGCGGAAACCGCGTTTCGGTGAATTCGGCCGGCTGATTGCGCGAGTCCGGCACGATGTGGATGGCGTCGTTGCCGTCGGCGTAATAGCGGCCGCCGGAGCCGCCGCCCAACACTTCGCGGGACAGAAACGCCTTGCCGTTTTTGTCGGTGCCGTAAAATCCAGTGTAGCGGATGGTCTCCTGATCCGCCGGCATCCGGCCCTGCGCCGCTTGCGCGACAACACCGGCGAGCAGGCCAAGACAACGCAACAGCACGAACGAGCGGGCGTTGGTCGCCGCCGGCCATTCCGGCGTGATCAAAGTGCCTTTCGGCGGAAACACCACATCAAAGACTTCGCAGACGCCTTCATTGACGTGAATCTCCGCCGCGCGTTCCGGCGTATCGGCGAGATTGCGCAGGATCGGCGCAATCCATTTGATCAGGAACGCGCCGCCGGCGTAATCCGCCGGCCAGTTGATCGGTCCGGTCGATTGTGGATCGGTGCCGGTGAAATCAAGCGTGATGCGGTCGCCGTTCTTGATCAGCGTCAGCGCGAGCTTGTGCAGCTTCGGATCGGTGACGCCGTCGTGCTCGACGTAATCTTCCCAGCGGTATTCGCCGTCGGCGATCTTCGGCAGGAGTTCGTGGCGGAAAATATCGCGGCAGGTGTCGAGGATCGCCTGGAAGCAGGCTTCCACCGTTTCGCGGCCGAAGCGCTCGAACAGTTCCGCCATCCGCCGCGCGCCCATCAGACAGGCTTGCACCTCGCTGTCGAGATCGGCGGCGAGCGTTTCCGGCACGCGGGTGTTGCGTTTGATGATGGTGAAGACCGCGTCATTGCGCACGCCGCGGTCGTAGAACTTGATCGGCGGCACCGCGAGGCCTTCCTCGAACACCGTCGTCGCCGTGCCCGGCATCGAGCCGGGCACCCGGCCGCCGATATCGTCGTGATGACCGAACGCCTGGATGTAGGCGACGACTTCGCCCTGATGGAACACCGGCACGGTGGAGCACAGATCGGGCAGGTGGCCGATCGAGCCTTCGGTCAGATAGGTGTCGTTCATCAGAAACACGTCGCCGGGCTGCATGGTGTGCGGGGGAAAATCCCGCACCACGGCATTCGGCATGGCGGAATAGGAGCGGCCGGTGAGCTTGCGACAATAACGATCGAACAGGCCGACGCGGTAGTCGTGCGCTTCGCGGATCATCGGCGAGCGGGCGGTGCGCTCGATTGAGTATTCGATCTCGGCCTCGATGGAATTGAGCGTGCCTTCGACGATTTGCAGGACGATCGGATCGACCTCGCGCTTGGGCAAGACCGGCGCGGTCGGCCACGGCCATTCCTTTGAATGCACATTCATCATGACGAAAGCCTCCGCAGGCTTCGTTTTATGCGGGCAATCCTGCATAATTTCCAGCCTCATTTTAACGCAACACCGGAGGGTATCGTGACTTTGCCAGATTCAATCGCGGAGCGTGCACGACAGGGCGCCAAGGTTCGGCGTGACGTGCTCGGGGCGGCTTACGTCGACGCGGGCAAGCAAGCAGGCCAACCCGTTTACGCAGCACTTTATCGAATTCACGCAGACCCAATGCTGGGGCAATGTATGGCTGCGCGAGGGCCTCTCGCACCAGACCCGCAGCATGCTCAACGTCTGCATGCTTGCGGCGCTGGCGCGCTGGCATGAATTCGAAGTGCATGTCCGCGGCGCGCTCAACAACGGTGTCACGCCTGAGGAAATCGCCGAGATCCTGCTGCACACTGCCGTCTATGCGGGCATCCCGATCGCTTCAGAAGGGTTTCGCCGCGCCGACAAGGTGATTGCCGATGTCGCAGCGGAGAAGAAGGGCTGATCGAGGCCGCACTCACCTCGTTGAAGTCGCGGGCTCCGTGATCGGAATTAACGGCCAAGGCCTTACTCGGCAGCCAGACCGAGCCGCAGCTTGCCGCGGTCGAGGTCGCGGCTCACCAAGCGCATGACTTGCGCCGAGACATCGCCAAGAAGCGCGCGGTAGTGCGTCGTCGAGCGCGCCAGCACGTTGTAGATCACCACGGCCGGGATGGCTGCGATTAGCCCGAGCGCAGTCGCGAGCAAAGCTTGGGCGATGCCCGGTGCGACCACCGCCAGATTGGTGGTGTGTGCGTTGGAGATGCCGATAAAGCTGTTCATGATTCCCCACACCGTACCAAACAGTCCGACGAAGGGCGCGGTGGACCCTATGGTCGCGAGCACCCCGGTGCCGCGCGATATCTTCCGGCTGTTAGCGAGTTCAATGCGCTCAAGCAACAAGGCGATGCGCTCTTTGAGTCCCTCGCCGTCCAAGTTCGCCGACAGCCGGATTTCCTGCACGGCCGCCTGCATGAGCTGCGAGCCGGCATCGGTTCCGTTGCGCAATTGCGTGGCGGCTTGGCCAAGCGTGGCGGCGCCGGCAAGGATGCGCTGTGCCCGGCGCACATGGCCGCGCGCGATGCGAAGTTCGAGGCTCTTGGCGACAAAAACGGTCCAGGTGACGAGCGACGCAAACGCAAGACCGATGATGACCGCCTTTACGACGATGTCAGCATTCAGAAACATGCCCCACGGCGAAAGATCGTGCGGCAGGAGCGCGCTCCCAATTGACGGCTCACCGGCTTGCGGCTGCGCCGGTGCTGCGGCCGGGGTATTCGGTGTGGCCACGCTCGGTGTTGCTGCCGGCGGTGTCGTCGGCGGGGCTGGCGCCGGCGCTGTGTTGGCCGCGGGCGGCTGATCGGCGGGCGCTGTAGCACTTTGCGCCATTGCCGGAGGCGCTAGCGCCGACATTGTCAGCAGCACGGCAAGCAGCGCGACCGTTGCGCGTCGCCGGTACTTTATACTTTTTCTAATTCTAACCGACATGTCGACCTTTCTATAAAATGAAAGCAGTGCGTAGCTAGCCATGCGGAACCCCGCGTTGTTCGCCCCACCTGCTGATCAGATCTTCTTCGATATGCCGACGAAGTAGCCGCGGCAAGGACCGTATCGCGGCGCAAACACGCTGATGCCGCTGCCGCTGCGGGCCTGTAGAAGGTGTCGAACAGACTGACGATGTCGAAGTGCATCACCAGCCGCCGAATTTGTAGTTGACGCCTAGAGTCATGATGGAAAAGCTTGGATAGCTATATGTGATGACATCGCCGGCGAAAATCGTCGGCCCTGGCGCCGCCGTGTAGGTATGATTGCCAAGCCCTACAAAATCGTACTCGGCGCGCAGCGACCAGTTGTTCCAGAAAGCCCACTCAAGCCCGAAACCGGCGGTCCAGCCGAAATTGGAGTTGTTGCCGCCGGTGAGGGCAGCCGGGACTCCGCCGATTGAAATCCCAGGATTGCTCGCCCCCACCCAGGCCGCGCCGCCCTTGCCATAAAGGAGCACACGATCCCACGCATAACCGAGGCGGCCGGTCGCGGTGGTCAACCATCGATTGTTGATAGTGCCGAGGAAGGCGGCAGTGCCATCGGGAGCAGTTGCCGTGATCGAGGCGTTCGTGGTGTTGGGAAGCCAATCGAACATCGCTTCGGCTCCGATGACGACGCCGCCCCAGAACTGGTAGTTCACGCCGACTTGGCCGCCGCCCATAAACTGAACGTTGGTTGGCGCCGTAAAGCTACTGCCGATCGTGTCGGAAAAATTTGTTCCGCTTAGCCCTTGCCAAGCTGCGCCGAAATTGCCGCCAATATAGAAGCCGGTCCAGGTATAGGCGACCGGAGGCGCCTTGTAGACGGACGGTAGGACCGGTGCCGGAAGATCGGCAGCCAACGCCGCCGATGGAGCGCCGGCGCATAGAGCGAGCGCCAACGCGACAAATTGTCGGATGCGGTTGTCTGTCCTGTCCAACCCACTCAGTTTGGCGCCGGCGGCGCTTTGGCTGCGGTCGCTTCCCCATCGTTGCCGCATGTTTTCAGTTCCTTCTACAGCTAACCCTGTTCACTTTTCATTGGCGTGACACATTGTTCGGCGCGGCGTGACTGACGCTGCCTTTCAGATCTTCTTCGATATGCCGACGAAATAGCCCCGGCGCGGCCCGTATTGCGGCGCGAACACGCCGATGCCGGTGCCGGCGCGGATCTCGTAGACGGTGTCCAAGAGATTGACGATGTCAAAGCGGATGGTCACCGGGCCCGGATCATTCGGCAGCAGGAATTCGCGCGCGATCCCGACATTGAACTGCGCGTATTGCGGCACCGTAGAGATATTGGCATCGCCGCTGCGCAGACCGCTGCCATAGATCATGTCGGCGCTGAGCCTGGTCCCGCACCATCGCCAGCCGTTGCTCCCGGGCAGATCGTCAAACGTCTCACCGGCATAGGCCGGCCGGCCGCAGAACTGATAGGCGGCGCCGGCCGAGCCGGTCACCAGCTGGGTGTGATCGGTGTAGATCCAGTGGGTGTCGAGATACTGGAGTTCGGTCAAGCCGCCGAGATCGGCAAGCGGCGTAACATTATCGAACAGATACTGGTTCGACACCACCTGAGTGGCTTTTTCTTGACCCACGGCGAGGTTGGCGTAGCCCTGAAAATAGCCGCTGCGCAGTTTGGCACTGAGCTCGACGCCTTCGACAACTCCCTGCGCGTAATTGAAGGCGCTGAGCACGAGGGCTTGGCCGAAATTACCGTTGTCGATCAAGTCGGTCGCGATTTTGTAGTAAGCGTCGATGCCGAGATCGAGGGTCGAGCAGTCCTTCAGTGCCGGCGATAGGCAAGCGAACGGAATCTTCTGGTCGACACCAGCGTCGAAATAATGCGACCGCTCCGGCAGCACCGGGCTGGTACCGCCACTGAGCGGCGCCCCTGTGGTGCCGTTGAACAAAGCGATATTGGCCGGAGCCGCTTCGACCAAAACTGGCGGTGTGAAGTAGCGCGCGTAGCCGGCATGGAAAGAAGTGTACTCAAACGGCTTGTAGGTGAAATTGATGCGCGGGCTAAGCTGGTTGGCGCTGACATACTGCCACATCTGGTCAAAGCGCAGCCCGGCATTGACGGTGAAATTGTTGGTGACCTTCCACTCGTCCTGGGCATAGACGCCTGCAAGCCAGCCGAGCTTGCTGACGTTGTCGGTGATGGTCTCGGGCGCGTCCACCGCTACGCCGCCGGGCGCCGGCTCCACCAACGATGAGTTACCGACGAAAGTCTGTTCGCCGCTGGCAGTGAAACCGGCACGGATCGTGTGGGCCGGATTGATCACATACGAGCCGTCGCCCTGGAGTCCATTGGTGTAGGAAGTCCGCAATATGGTCGAGGCAACGCCGTTGATCAGCAGGTCGCCGACCGGGTCCGGGGTGTAGCGCAACTCGTTGTAGCGGGTGAAATAGGAGAACTGCCCGTCGAAGCCGTTGACCGATTTCTGCACCGCCAGCACGCCGTATTGGGTGAACTCGGTCTGGTTCTCGTTCAGATCCGCCGAATTGAAGTTGGTGACGCCGAACGCGCTGCTCACCGGGGGATTGCCATTCAGCCCCACCGGCTGCCCCGGCACGTTGGGAATCTGGAACGTGCTGTAGGAGGTTCCCGAGATCAGGCTCACCCGTGTCGTCGGGTCGACGAACGTCGACATGTACGCGAAGCCTTTCTCCTGCTGGGAGAAATCGTGGATCGGGGAATACGAGGGTGTCGAATTCTCGATGCCCTCATTGGTCTGCAAATAGCGGCCGGTGAAGAAATACTGGACACCGGCGAAGCAATCGGCGCCCGGCAAGGTGCGCGTTCCGGGCGCAGGCGCGACTGTCGGACAATTGCTGCCGAACGTGCCGCCATACTGGAAATACGGCGTAATCGTCCCCTGACTGCCACCGTAGACGCCGACGATGCCGCTGTTGTTGAAAACGTCGGCGCGGGTCGTGATGTCGACCAGGCCCACCGTACGCATGCCGAATTCGGCGGGAAGCGCGCCAGTGATCAAGGCGATGCTTCCGATATACTGAGCATCAATAATACTGCCGAAGCCGGTAACGCCGTCGGGCAGCATCACGCCGTTGAAACGGAATTGCACATTGGCGTGATCGTTACGCACGTGGAGGAGGCCGCTGGCCGCGGAATCCTGCGACACGCCGGGCGCCTGCAGCAAAATCTTCTCGGGCGTCTGATTGGTGCCTCCAGGCAGCGCGTCGATGGTCGCGTTGGTGATGGTGTCGGAGGTGGTGCCGGTGGTCGTGTAGAGATTGCTCCGCGCAGCGTCGAAGGCATTAGCCTTGGTGTTGAGCTGCGCGGCCGGCGTAACCGGCGCCGCCGTTGGCGGCGCAGCTTGCACGTTCCTAGGACGCGGCTTCGGCTTTTCTTTCGGGGCGCTAACGACGACCTCGGGAAGCGGCGTTTGCGCGGCGGCCATCTCGCTAAAACTCACCAACGCGAGCGCAGAACAGCCGAGGATGTAACCAGGACGGACACGATAGGCACGAACATGCATGACACTCGCCCCTGAAAGCCGAAGGCACGAAATCGGATGGCATCGTCAAACGCACGGCGTATTGCTGGCGATCAAGCCGACGCGACACGTCGTAGTGCACATGCGATGCAGCGTTCACGTCTTCAGGCCGCCGCAGACGGTAACAAGCGGCGGCGCTGAAGATCGGCGACGACCGAAGTCAGGCCAGCGGTGGAGCGCGTGACTGGAATGGCGCCCGCTGCGGGGCGACGAAGACCGCTACACCGCGTTCGAAGCGTTCGACAATGTGTGATGCGGACGGCACCGGCAATTGCGGTGCCACCGGCATGAACGAATTAGCCGCCAGGTAGATACTGGCGCAAATAGCACAATAATCGTCGCCGTCCTGGCTTGGTTGCTGGGTGGGAAACGATTTCGCAGCGTGAGCATGTGGGCTCAGCGTTGCGCCGGCGGCATCAGTCCGTTGGATCGCGTTGGGATGAAAGTGCCCGAAAGAAAGGCCAAATTGAATGACCAGCGCGGCCAGCGCCAGCCAGCTCCCAATCCGCCTGTCGTAACCAAGCCAACGCTTGGAGCGCACTGAATCACCCTCGCAGAGGCCAAGTTTCCCGACGACATGAACTGTAGCGGCGCGGAGGCAAGGAGGGCAAGAGCGAAGTGGCGGGCGACGATTGATGGCCGCTCGCCCCATTTAGCTGCTCCGCGTCACGCGAAGCCAGGTGCGGTCATGGCCCCCCAGCTGCCGTTCCAAACTACCAAGCGAATGTCTGCTTATTGGGTGGCAAGACCCGATACCGTCGAAAAAGTGACGCAATTGAGCCCAATAGACTGCCGAGGGCGCGGTTTTATTTGGTGGCCTGGATTAAGCCCGGGGAGTGGGGCGGGCGAATCAGATCAATGAATTGGTTTCGCTCAAATATCCAATCATGGACCTGGCTGGCGCTTGTTTGCGCTCACGCTGCAGATGGCCGTGTCGTTCGGCCACATGCATCGCGACGACCTCGGGCTGCCGCCAGCGATCAAAGCCGGCCAGGCCCTCGCACTAACAGACGCGACAGGGGCGCCGGCGGGCACTGCTGATGAGGATCATCACCCCGCATCGGATCATTATTGCCCGATCTGTGCGAGCATAGCGCTGATCGGGACCGGAGCGCCTGCAGTGGCGCCGGTTCTCATCGTGCCTTTATCGGTCGTCCACTTTTCCCCGCTCGAAAGGCTGGCGGATCGGCTACGGCCACAAATTACCCTCTCATTTCAGGCGCGCGGGCCCCCAATCATTTAGCTTCATCGTCGGTTTGCCGGTCGTGGTCCGAAGAGCCGGCAGACGATCACCCGCCTGTCGCCTTTTGTTTGAGGCCGGGCGATGCATCCGACTCGAAATCGGAGTTCATCGATGAAGCGTGCGCGTTTCTGCCGCGCGAAGCCGAACGCATCGGCTCTCGCCGCGGGCAACCTATCGCCACACGTGTTTTCAACATGTTGCGCAAGCGCGTGCCGCGCTGGGCGATCGACGGTCCGCGCTTCGACCATTCGATTTCTTTTGCCGCCGCTCATTGTTGCGTGTGTCGCGCTCGTGCACAACCGATGTGCAGGCGCACCCTCATGTCTGGGCGACCATGAAAACCGAATTGATCTATACGCCGGATGGCTCGATGACAGCCGTGCGGCACGCCTGGACATTCGACGACATGTACTCAGCCTTCGCGACACAGGGCATCACGGCCCGCACCAAAGGCCAATTCACGCGTGCAGAGTTGCAACCTCTTGCGCAAGTCAACATCGATTCGCTCAAGGAATACGCTTACTTCACCTACCTTAAGATCGACGGGCGGACACAAAAGGACGCGTTCAGCAAACCCACGGACTATTGGCTCGACTACGATCCCAAGGGCACGGTGCTAACGCTGCATTTCACCTTGCCGTTCAACAAGCCGGCAAAGGCAAGAAGACTCACTGTCGAAATCTACGATCCCGAATTTTTCATCGACTTTGGTTTTGCCGACAAGAATCCGGTGAAGCTCGTCGGTGCGCCGCCGCAATGCACGTTAACCGACGAAAAGCCGACTGACGGCTTTTTTTCATCGACGTTTAAGCTCGACAAATCGTTCATGACATCCGAAGCCAATATCGGCATGGGCATGAATTTCGCCAACAAAATCTCGGTGACCTGCCCATGAAAACGCGCCCCGCGAAGCCATTGCATCCGGCGATCGTACCAACGGCGATTGCAATTCTGATCCTCGTCGCCGCAAGCCATTCCGCATGGGCGCAATTGGGTCCATTCGGCGGCCCGCGACCGCCCGCAGCCGGCGGCATTGGCGGTTGGCTGATCGCCAAACAGGCGATCTTCTATCGCGCGTTGGCTGGCTTGATCCGTTCAGCCAAAAGCGATGGTTCGGCGCTCTGGGCGCTGCTTGGTATCTCGTTTGTGTACGGGATTTTTCATGCGGCGGGACCTGGGCACGGCAAGGCGGTGATCTCCTCATACCTCTTTGCCAATGAGGAGACCTGGCGCCGCGGCGTGACGCTCTCTTTCGCCTCGGCCGTCATGCAGTCGTTGACGGCCGTGGCCATCGTCGGCGTTGCTGCAATTCTCCTTGGAGCAACCGCGAAGCTCATGGGCGACACGGTGCGCGTCATCGAGATCGTCAGTTACGGTCTCATCGCGCTACTCGGTGCACGGCTGCTGTGGGTCAAAGGACGCGGATTTCTGAAGGCGATTTACGCGCTGCGGATCGAAGACAACGCCGCCGCAAGCATCGAACAGCACGATCACATTGCGCATGGTCACAACCACGATGAGCATTGCCATCATCATGACCATGCGCACGACCTTTCCCACACCGAAGCCGGGCTTCACGCCCACTGCCATGATCATCCGCACGACGAGGAGCCTGACGTACTGCCGTGGGGTCATGCGCATGGTCCGGAGCCGGATGAGTTGGCGGGGCCGGGCGGCTGGCACCGCGGCCTATCGGCCGTCGTCTCCGTCGGTCTCCGGCCATGCTCGGGCGCCATCATCGTTCTGGTTTTCGCGCTGGCGCAGGGGATGTTTTGGGCGGGCGTCGCCTCGACCTTCGTTATGGGAATTGGCACCGCCATCACGGTCGGCACAATTGCAACGCTGGCGGTCGGTGCGAAAGCGCTTGCCAAGCGGTTTGCAGGCGAACGGTCCGGCTACGGCAGCGTGTTGGTGCGCGGCGCCGAAGTTGGAGCGGCAGCGCTCGTACTCGCCTTCGGCGTCCTTTTGCTCACCGGCTACATGGTGAGCGAGCGGATGGTCGGCTTCTGAGAATGGATGACCGTACGTGGCCACTCAGCTTCGCGCTTCGGCGGCTTTGCCTGCGGCCTTGATGATCAAAATGCCATGGGGATCGACGGTGAGGTGCTGGCCCGGAAATACCACCGTGGTCGAGCCGAACTCCTCGACGATCGCCGGTCCTTCGAGCCTGAAACCCGCGGGGAGCGACGCGCGGGCGAACACCGGCGTATCGCGGAATTTGCCGTCGAAGTAGACCGGCCGGCTGGTCTGCTGCGGCGTGCCGGTGGTTTTGATCTCGGGAATGCGCGGGCGATCGATCATGCCGAAACCGGACACGCAGAAATTCACCAGCTCGACTTTCTGCTGGCCGGCGTAGTTGTAGCCGAAGGTCTTGAGGTGCGCGGCGTGGAACGCGTCGGTCAGCCCGGCGATAAACTGCGCATCGATCTTGCCGGATGGCGCCGGGACGCGCACTTCCATGGACTGTCCGGCGTAGCGGACATCGGCTTCGCGCGCGAGCACGATTTTCGAAGCCGCGATGCCGTCTTTCTCAAGTGATGTCGTCGCGTCTTTCTCCAGCGACGCGTAGATCGCGGCGATGGCCGGCAGATCGATCGCGTCCTCGTGCATGACTTTGGTGACGATGTGATCGGTGCGCCAGTCGACGGCGAGAAGCCCAAACGCCGACAGATTGCCGGGGTTCGGCGGCACGATGCAGGTCTTCATGCCAATCAATTCCATCACCGCCAGCGATTGCGCCGGACCGGAGCCGCCGAATGCCAGCAGCGCAAATCCGGCCGGATCGATGCCGCGCTGAATCGTCATCTGCCGGATGGCGTTGGCGTCGTCCCAGTTGGCGATCTCGACAATGCCGCTGGCGAGCTGCTCGGCGCTCAAATTGCCGGGCAGCCGCGCCGCCAGCGCGCGCAGGCCGTCCCGCGCGCGTTCGACGTTGAGCGGAATGCCGCCGCCGATCAGCGCCGGCGGGATGCGGCCGAGAATAAGATTGGCGTCAGTGAGCGTCGGCTCGTTGCCGCCGTTCGGATAACACATCGGCCCCGGCACGGCGCCGGCGCTGCGCGGCCCGACGCGGAGTTTGCCTTCGCGGGTGATCCAGGCGATCGAACCGCCGCCGGTGCCGATGGTGCGCACGTCGAGCATCGGAATGCGCACCGGGAAACGGCCGACATGGCCGCCATTGGTGATCTTCGGCTTGGCTCCCTCGATCAGGCAGAGATCGGTCGAGGTGCCGCCGCCATCGAGCGTGACCAGATCGGGGAAGCCGGCGATTTCGGCAATCACCGCGCTGCCGAGCGCGCCGGCGGCAGGCCCGGACAACGCCGTAGTGATCGGCTTTCGCATCACCTGATCGGGACTGGCGACGCCGCCCGACGACTGCATCACCAGGAACGGCTTTTTGTTCAGCTCCGGCCCGAGCTCGTCGCGGATGCGATCGAGATAGCGGCTCATGTGCGGCTTGATGAACGCGTCGACCAAAGTCGTCACCGCGCGCTCGTATTCGCGGTACTCGGGCAGCACGTCGCAGGACAGCGACAGCGTGCAGTCCGGATATTCTTCGCGGAAAATCGCCGCGGCACGGCGTTCGTGCGCCGGGTTGGCGTAGGAGTGCAGGAGACAAATGCCGACCGTGTTGATGCCGGCGGCGCGGAAGAAGCGCGCGGCGGTGCGGATACTGTCCTCGTCGAGCGGCCGCAGCTCCTCGCCAAGGAAGTTGAGGCGGCCGCCGATCTCGCGAACATAATGCAGCGGCACGATGCGCTCCGGCTTCACCCAGAAATACGAGTTGCCGTAGCCCTCCGGCACCGCTTGCCGTGCGATTTCGAGAATGTGCCGGAAGCCATCGGTGACGATCAGGCCGAGGCCCGCGATCTCGCCCTGAAGGAGCGCATTGGTCGCGACCGTAGTGCCGTGCGCCAGCACGGCGAGATCGTCGATGCCGGCGCCGCTCTCGCCGAGAATGGCGTGGACGCCGCGCACCAGCGCGATAGCCGGATTCGATGGCGTCGATGCAACTTTCGTCACGCGCATCGAGCCGGAAGCATCATCGACGCAGACGATATCGGTAAAAGTGCCGCCGGTGTCGATCACCGATCCGCAGCGTCGCACTGCCGCTCATGCTCGGCAAGCTCCAATCCTTTACAAACCTACAAGACTAGTCGCGTAATGCGTAGTTGGAATATTCCACGGTATTGTCAGGAAAGTGGATATCCCAAATTTCATATCCGGTGAAATTAAAGACATGCAGTTTTTTGGAGTCGGCGAATGCTAAAACCAAATCGGCTGTTTCTTTATCGAACTCCACCGTTCGGCAGTTCTTTCCATCTAACAAATTGGTCAATCTCTCTTTTGCGTTTATAGGCACAGGCAGGCCATATTTTTGACGGTGATCGAAACTGCTAAACTGCGCCTTTCCATTCTCGATCACGCGCCAATAGCTTGCGCCGAGCACTGTGCCGTCAGAGAATCTCACAATTATAGACCTTGGCCGTCACCGTCGGGAATATTATTGCTGGAAATGTGAACGGTGAGGTTTCGGAGAGTGGCTAAACTGTCTTCCAAGCTCTGCGACACTACGAATGCTCGTAATTTTTCGATCAGTTGCGAAAGTGCTTCTGTGGGCAGGTAGCATTTCAGTAAAACTGAAGGATGGAACGGCGCTTCGCCCCTTTGGCTTACCCTACGAAGCTTCATTTAGTCGCGGTCAAGAGCCGCCGCTCGCGGTCCGCGGCGTATGCCAAGCAGGCGCGAATATCACTCTCGGTCAGTTCAGGATAGTCGGCAAGAATCTGCGCGTGCGAAAGCCCAGCCGCGAGCCAGCCGAGCACGTCGCCAACCGCGATCCGCAGGCCGCGCACGCACGGCCGCCCGCCGCGCTTGCCCTCTTCGATCGTGATAATTCCCTGATAGTTCATGTGCCGCAGTCCGCAAGCGTTGTGGTAATATATAATAGCGCGGAAATCGTCATCGTGCCACGGGCCTGACGTGCGCTACCAGACCACTTCGAATATTTGATGGGTGCCCGCGAGACCCTTGAGCTCTTTCTCGCCGACCGGCGCGAAGCGCAGGTCGCCGGCGTTAGCGGCGAGATCGTGCAGCGTTGACGAGACCAGAATCTGACCGCCGTGGGCCAGCGTGGTAATCCGTGCTGCGAGAATTACTGCCTTGCCGAAGAAGTCGGATGATTCCTTGATCGCTTCGCCGACATGCAAGCCCATCCTTACCCGGATTGGCAGCTCGGGGTGGCTCTCGCAATAGGCCGCGAATGAACGCTGGACGGCGATGGCACACAACGCGGCTCGGCGTGCGCTGGAAAACGCGATCATGAAACTGTCGCCCAGCGCCTTCACTTCAAGGCCCCGGTGGGCCGCCACCTGCTGGCGGAAGATTTCGTTGTGAATGCGGACCAGCTCATGCGCCCGTAGGTCGCCCAGCTTTTCATAGAGCGACGTTGAACCTTCGATGTCGGAAAACAGGATGGTCACGGTGCCTTCGAAAGACGCCTGCGCACTAAGATCGCGCGCTCGCGCAATCGCTGCCGCGACGATGGCATCGGTATCGCCGGCTTCGCCAAGATGCGCCGCAACCCCGCCGGGAGCACGTATCCCGGCGTCGTCATCAATCAATCCCGCCGTAATCGTCGGGCTGGTCGCGAGCTGTTTTGGTGCGTCGTCGCTCGCGCTTAGCTTCTCCAGCTTTTTCTTGAGGCGAACGAGGTCCAGCGCCTCTGCGGTTTGCCGCGCAGATTTGATCAGCTCATGAGCCCGGTCCCGATCGGCCCCTTGGCCGCGTGTCAGCAGTGTGCTTGCGAGCTCATACTGCGTGTGAGCGAACCACACCGTGGCGCGGATGGTCCGATTGGCGCGCAACGCCGCCTCGAAGTGCGCCTCGGCATCGTCAAAGCGGCCCAGCACCGTCGCCAGCTTGCCGAGCGCAAACGCCACCGAGCCGTATGAATAGACGTATCCCAGCATGGCGTTGTGCGTCGCGTACGGGGCGAGCAGCCGATATAGAGTTTCGGCATGTTCGACTTCGCCGAGTTCGGCGCAAACTTCGGCCAGCACGAACATGGACGGCAGCCAATTCCAATCGCGCGGCACCAGACGAAACTCGTCCTTGGCCAGGTGCTCGAATTCGGTGCGCGCTTCGTCGTATCGTCCAAGCTCAAGCAGGCTCAGCTGCAGTCCGCAGCGCCCGAACACGATCAGCGGATTTTTGGCAACAAAGCCTCGTAACTGCGCTTCGAGGCCGCCAAGGCGCCCGCGCTCCCACGATGTGTTGCCGAACTGGACGAGAAACGAATTGAGCGCGAGCGGACGACCGCTCTGTTGGCCGGCCGCGAACGCCTTCTGCGCCAGGCCTTCGGCGTCGGCGAGTTGGCCTTCCATCAGTGCCCGCATGCCCTGCAGCAGAAGGCCGCGCTTGAAACGGTCCCGAAGCTCCGCCTCCGCAGCCAGAAAATCGCGCTGCTCGACGTCGGCGGCGGCGATGTCGCCGGCTTCGAGCAGATCGGCAATACGGTAGAACCGGGCTTCCAGGGCAAAATCGCGCTCGCCGGCGCGCTCCGCGATCGCAATCACCTCGCGCGTATCGGCGAGCCGCTGTTCCAGGCTGTCCGGGTTGCGCAGCGCTAGATGCCGACCCCAGAGCGCGATGATCGACGTGTGCGGATCGTCCAGCCGCTTGGCCATCTCGGCGGCCTGCTGGCAAAGCGCGACCGATCGCTCGCGCTCCGACCAGTACAGCTCGATGCCCAGCCGCGCCAGCACCTGCGCACGCAGCGGACTGTCAGGATTGCCCAGGCGTTCTTGTGCTTCAGTGAGCAGCTCCACCAAGTCGTGATCGGTAACGCCGGAGTTGCTGACGCCCCGGCCCGCGGCCACGACCGCGCGCGCGAACAGGCCGGGATTGTCGAGACGGCGCGCCATGTCGGCGGCCTTGAGGCAAGTCGCACGGGCTTCCGTCAGATTGCCGGCCTTGAACTGAGCCTCGCCAAGCTCGCACAGCAGTTCCGCCTGCAATGGTTCGTCGCCGGCGGGCTTGAGTGTGAGGACATCGATGGCATTGCCGAGGTGGTGCACCGCCTCCTCGTACGCCAGCTGCTTCTCCGCCGTCTTCGCGGCACGACGCGAATATTCGATCGCAAGATCAGTGTCACCGAGCGGGGCGCTTTGACAGTAATGAAAGGCGATCTCGGCGAATGGCCGCTCAGGAGCGTTGATGTTGCGGATCGCATCAGCGACGGTCCGATGCAGCCGGCGGCGCCTGGTTGGCGTGAGCGCGTCGTAAAGCGCTTCGCGAATCAGCGCATGGCGGAAGCTGTAGCGTCCCGCGGTGCCGCGGACCTCGTTGATCAGTTCGAGCGAAACGGCCTGATCGAGATGATCAATCAAGTCGTCGCGGGGTTTTTGGCTCGCGGCTTCCAGCGCCTTGAGGCCGAACTCACGTCCGATGACGGCAGCCAAGCTTAAAACCTCGCGGGTGTCTTCAGACAGAGGGTGGGTCTGCCTTTTGATGAACTCGCGAACGCCGCTCGGAATGTTCAAACGTTTTGACGCCTTTGAGGTGTCGCCTGCGAGTTCCCCCTCGGCGGCCATTTGCCGGAGGACCTCGTGCAGGAAAAACGGATTGCCCTCGGTTATGTCGTGCAGCGAATTGACCAGAGAAGTATTGGCCGAAACTCCCCAACCTCGTTCGAGAAGCTGGCCGATTTCGCCTTCGCCAAGTCCGCGCAGGGGCAGCACCACGCCGTCGCGTTCTGCTTCGGCGACCAGCGCGGCCCGCTCGGTCGATTGCTTCATTTCGACTTCGCGATAAGTCCCGATGAGGATGACGCGGATGCTGCGGATATGCTTCGACGAGGCGACCAGCATCAGCAGCGACGTTGGATCGGCGGCGTGCAGATCGTCGAGCACGATCAGCAGCGGCTGAGAGTCCGCGGCCTTGCGCAGGAACGAGACCATGGAGTTGAACAGACGAAACCGGGCCTGCTCCGGCTGGGCGAGCGCGGCGTTCGGCAGTTCGGGCAAATCGCTGATTTGATCGCGAAGTTCGGGAACGATCTGTGCGAGCTCTGCGGCGTTCGAGCCGATCCAGCTCGCCAGCAAGGTCAGTTCGACGCTGCTGGCGAGGCCGCGCACGACCTGCACCCACGGCCAATAGGCCGGCGCTCCGCCGTGTTCCCAGCAGCGGCCCCACAGCACGCGCATACCTTGCGCCACCGCGTAGGCCGCCGCCTCATCGGCGAGCCGGCTTTTTCCGACGCCTGGCTCACCCGCAATTGTCAACAAACGACCACGTCCACCCACCGCACTGTCAATTCCAGCGCGCAGTTCGGTTAGCTCGCGAACGCGATCGATGAACGCTCCTCTGCTGTGATTGTTCTCCTGGTCGCGCATGCACTCTGTCCAGGGTAACCGAACGTATCTTGACAAAATTGAAGGTAGCGGGCTACTGTTTTTGCAACTCTGCCAACGCCCTACCACGACCTTAGCACGTGCACTGTTAGAACGTTCAGGTATCGGGGGAGTGACGCATGAGTAATGACACCACTCTGAACGAATTCTTTAAAGTTCTTAACGAACCCGACTTCGCGCACTATCACGACGTCAAATACCTGACAAACCAGCTGTTTTGCGCGGACGATCCGTCCCACAAGGCGCCCGGCGTCGGCATCACGGATTATGGTCCGCAGTTTGTCGGCAGGAGCGAAGTCGCCGAGTTGTTTAGCCAGCTCTTCAAGTCATTCCCGGACTTGGAGCTGATGAAAGCTCGCGGCGCCGAGCCGCTTTATTCAAAAGACGGCAAAACCATCGCGATCCAGTGCACGTTGTCCGGCGCGCATGTCGAGGAGTGGTTTCCGCGCGGTCACAAATACTTTTCGCCGCCGCTGTCCGGCATTCACCCTGACAGGCATCATGTGATGAAGATACCGACCTGTGCCGTTTTCACGTTCGACGCCAAACAGAGGATTTGCCGGCTCGCGATTTATCTGGATCGCTACCGGATGATGCGGCAACTGACGCCGGCGCCGTAGACCAGCGGCCCGCCTTTAGCCAAGGCGCGGACTGACAAACGCGCAGCTATGTTCTCTTTTGCAAGAGGGGCGGACATCGCAATTTCACGTCGGCTACTGCCCCCAACAGCGACACAACGTGCTCCTCATTTCTTGCCTCGACGCCCGAGCCGTTAGGCTATCGGACGCTTCGTGCCAAGACGCATTGTCCGAACCAGGGGCCCGTTGCGTCACGTGTGCGAGGCAACGAAATGTCGGGAGTTAACGTCACAGCGGAAGTGGCGCGGGTATCGCGCGTTATCGCAGTTGACCCAACTGGGAAATCGGCGGCTTCCTTGATCAACCGAGATGCTTCAGTGATCGCTACATGTTAGGCTCTATAAACTGAAGCGGAAGGATAAATCATGGGGAAGCGGGTGTCGCCCGAGGCCGCGCTGTTGATGCTGCACTGGCAGAACAGCGTCTGCGATCCGAAGGGCGTTTGGGGCAAGAACCTCTGCCAGCAGATCGAGAAGAACAACGCGATCAAGAACGCGCAAAGCGTGCTGGCGATGGCGCGCAGCCGCGGCTTGCTCACGATTTTCGTCAATATCGGATGGCGTCCGGGCTTTCCGGAATTGCCGGAGAACCAGCACTACCCGCTACTTCAGGGAGCGAAGGACGAGAACAAGGGCATCATCGGTACTTGGGAGGTCGACGTCATCGACGCGCTGCGCCCAAATGCCAACGAGCCGATCGTGATCAATTTCGGTTTCGATAGCTTCGAGGGCACCGACCTCGATATGCTGCTCCGCGCCAACAATGTTGGCCACCTCTTCGTCAGCGGCCAATGCATCGAGCATGTGGTTGCCACGACCATCAAGCGCGCGGCCAACATGGGATACAACGCCATCCTCATCAGGGATGCCACGTCCGGCTTCACCGACAGCAACTACAATGCCATGCTTGAGATCCTGCCGTTGTATGCAAGGCTGATCACCGCTGCCGAATTCACACTGGAGGCGCCATACGCTGGTGTTGCGCGTAGCGGCACGCCGGCGCGATCGCGAAACTCCTTCACCGATCGGGTTGCTTGGCTTCGTCAATAATTCGCATCTGAGCGACCAAGTTTGATTTTGTGATCAATCTCAAGACAGCCAAGGCGCTAGGACTGACGGTATCGCCCACTCTTCTTGCCGAGGCGGGCGAGGTGATCGAATAACTTTGTGCGCTGCATATGTCGCCTATGCCCCGTTGCTGACATTCGAAGGATATTTGCGAATGTCGCTCTTCCGGGGCTGAGCAGACTTCAAGCATTCGAGCCGTCGCGTCCACCCGTGTTCCGTCGTGACATGTCATCCGAAAAACGGTTGCCACAACGTTTGGCGCTCGCTGCAGACTACTGCGGGCGGCAATTTTGAGCGGCGCATTTCGATTGCAGAGTCACGGTTTGAATATCTTGTGAAAGAAGTTCGACAATTGATAATTTTTGAAGGCGAGGTAGATACCTGCTACAAAGAGGATGACTCCCGCCCAGAAAACCGTCCTTCTCAAGGTGCGGTGTTTGCTGCGATCGATATATCCAGCGAGGCCGCCAACATCATGCTGGCAGCCAGGACACCAATGGCATAATCATCCTCAAGAACCGCCAGGAGCAAGAACACAAGTCCCATACCCGTCTGCGACGTCCACAACCACTTCAACCGGCCGATCACGTCCAGCTTTTTTAGCTTCTCCAGCATAGGTCACCCTTCGGCGAAGCATCGTCTTTTATCAAAAGATGACCAATAGGCAGCGTCTTCGCGGCCTCAGCCATAGGTGAACTGATTCAACCTCACCTTTTGATGAATGCCTGAGTCTGGCCCCTTAGCCGACATCGAGATCGCGCGGAGAAGTGTCCACCTTCGGAAGTGAAAGCGGACATTGGGTAATCCCCGCTCATCACCCAGGTTTATTCGCGCACTTCCTAATATCGTCTCCGCGGGCCGCGTCTGTGTTCAAGCTTTTAGTTCGAACAAAATGTCTTGCGCGCCCTTCCATAAACACAACTTTCCGAGCGCTGTCAGGTTTTCGCGGCCTTTGACGACGGTCAGGAAATGATTGCCGGCGAGCTGGCCGACTTTGCTGCAAAAATCGACCGCTCCATAAGCGAGCAGGATCTCCGTTTCGCTGATACCGCCGGGGTAAAGAATAATGTCGCCCGGCGCCGGATGGCTGGTGTGGTTTTCGTAACCCAAGCCGAAGTCGAACTCGCCGAGCGGAATCCAGCAGCCCTCGCCGCTCCAGCGGACGTGAATGATCTGCTGGCGGTAGGGCAGGAGGGTAGAAAACCTGGCGCAGGTTTTTGGCGCCAGCGCCTCCTCCATCTGCGCCTCGAAGTCGTACGGTCCCGCCTTGATGCGTAGCGTGGTCATTATGGTGTGATCCCATCGAGAAAAGCCGAGAGCACGCGCGCGGCGATGTCGATATCGTCGGGCGATGCAAACTCGGCGGGGTTGTGACTCACGCCGCCGCGGCAGCGCACGAACAGCATGGCGAACGGAATGACTTTGTCGAAGGCCATAGCGTCGTGGCCGGCGCCGCTTGGCAGCCGCCGCGGCTTGATCCCCATGGCTTCGACCGCTTTCGCCAATTGATCTGAAAGCCGCTGGTCGCAAAGCGCGGCCGGCACTTCATGGCCGATAGCAAACTGCGCGGTCACGCCGCGGCTTTGCGCGATCGTGGCAATCGCCTTTCTGATGTCGCCGACCGCGTTGAGGCGCTCCTGATCCGAGGGACTGCGGATATCGAGCGTGAAGCGCACCCGCCCCGGAATGGTGTTGGCTGCCGATCCCGGCACTTCCATCTTGCCGACCGTCGCCACCAGATTGGACTGTGATCGCGCCCGCGCCTCGATGGCGAGCAACATTTCCGCCGCCGCCGCCAGCGCATCCTTGCGCATCGGCATCGGCACGGTGCCGGCATGACCGGCGACGCCGTCGACCTCCACGGTACCGCGGGTGACGCCGTCGATGGCGGTGACGATGCCGACCGGCAGTCCTTCCTGCTCGAGCACCGGGCCCTGTTCGATATGAACTTCGACATAGCCGAGCGCCCGGTCCGGCGACAGCGCCTCTTCGGAGACGCGCGCCGGGTTGGCGCCAAAGGCTTTCAATGCCTGGCGGCGCGACACGCCGTCGTCGCCGACTTCGTCGAGGGCCTTGAAATCGAACCTGCCGGCGAGCGCTTTGGAGCCGCCGAGTGTAGAAGCAAAACGCACGCCCTCTTCATCGCCGAAGGCGACGACTTCGATGGCGAAAGGAAAACGCTTGCCGGATTCGGCCGCCGCCTTCACCACTTCGATGGCGGTGAGAACGCCGAGCGGACCGTCGAACCGGCCGGCGTCGCGAACCGTGTCGATGTGCGAGCCGAGCATCAGCGTCAGCGGCCCGGCGTCGCGTGCCCGATAGCGGCCGACGACGCTGCCCAAAGCGTCGATGCGGGTGGTCATGCCGGCCTCGCGCATCCACTTGGCGACCAGGTCGGCCGCGGCCCGATGCGCCGGCCCAAGGTAAAGCCGCGTCAGATTCCCGGGCTCGTCGCTGACGGCCGCGAGCTCGACCAGGCGATCCGCGATCGCCTGGCCGAGCGTGCCCTGGTCCGCCGCCTGCACTGCGCGCATGGCCTCACCTTGAGTTGGGCCTTAATGGAGACATCGTCCGGCTTGGTCAATCTCGGCTGGTGACCGTGCGGCAGGCGCCCTGTGGACACTTGAAGAGCCGGTGGCGCCTCTGCCATGGTGGGGCTTTGCCGGGCTCCTGAAGAACCGCAACGAAAGCCGCGATGTCCCCGCCTGCACCTTCCGATTATCCGCGCGATTTGCTCGGCTATGGCCGAACACCGCCCGATCCCCGCTGGCCCGGCGGTGCGCGAGTGGCGCTGCAGTTCGTGATCAATTTCGAGGAGGGCGGCGAGAACTCGATCCTGCATGGCGATGCGGCGTCGGAGGCCTTCCTCTCCGATGTGCTTGGCGCCGCGCCCTGGCAGGGTCAGCGGCATATGAACGTGGAGTCGATGTTCGAATATGGCTCCCGCGCCGGCTTCTGGCGATTGTGGCGCTTGTTCACCGCGCGCAATATTCCGGTGACCGTGTACGGGATCGCGACTGCGCTCGCCCGCAACCCGCAGATCGTTGCCGCCATGCGCGAAGCCGGCTGGGAGATCGCGAGCCACGGACTGAAATGGATCGATTACAGGAATTTTTCGTACGCCGAGGAAGCAGCCCACATGCGTGAGGCGGTTCGCCTGCACACCGAGGCGACCGGCGAACGGCCGTTTGGCTGGTACACCGGGCGCACCTCGGAGCACACCCTTAAGCTGGTGTTGGCCGAGGGCGGCTTTCTTTATTCCTCCGATTCATATGCCGACGATCTGCCCTATTGGGTGAAGGGGCCGCAGGCGCCGCATCTGATCATCCCCTACACGCTCGACGCCAACGATATGCGCTTCATCAACCCCCAGGGCTTCACCAACAGCGAGGACTTCTTCGTCTATTTGCGCGACAGCTTCGACGTCCTCTACAGCGAGGGTGAGCGCGCGCCGAAGATGATGTCGATTGGCCTGCATTGCCGCCTCGCCGGGCGCCCAGGGCGGATCGCGGGTCTGGTGCGCTTCTTGGACTATGTGGCCGGATTCGATCGCGTCTGGATCGCCACGCGGCTCGACATTGCCCGCCACTGGTACCGCGAACACCACCCTCTCGGCGCCGACGCTGCAGCGACTGCGTGAGATTTCAAGTCGTCCGCATGGAACAAGTTTCGCTTGAGACGCTGAACGCCGCCGACCGCAAAACGTTCACCGCCGCGCTTGGCGAAGTGATGGAGCTTGCGCCGTGGGTAGCGGACGAAGCTTATGCGGCGCGGCCGTTCGCGAGCCTGGCGGCTCTCTATAAGATAATGACGGACGCGGTGCGCAACGCCGGCGAAGAACGGCAACGCGCGCTGATCAACGGCCATCCCGATCTCGCCGGCAAGGCGGCGCGCGAAGGCAAGCTCACCGCCGACTCTACCGCCGAGCAGGCCGGCGCCGGGCTTGACCGCTTGAGCGAGGAAGAGTTCGCGAGCTTTCATCGGCTCAACGATGCTTATCGCGCCAAGTTCGGCATGCCCTTCATCGTCTGCGTGCGCCGCCACGGCAAGGAATCAATCCTGCGCGAGTTCGAACGGCGGCTGCAAAACGATGCGGCGGCCGAACAGAAAACCGCGCTCGGCGAAATTTTCCGGATCGCGGCGCTGCGGCTCGATCAGCGGGTCAAGGCCGGCGACAGTCTGAAAGTGCACGGGCATCTGTCGACGCACGTGCTCGACGTCCATGGCGGACATCCGGCCAAAGGGGTCGCGATCGAACTCTGCGAAATCGGAACAGGCGGCGCCGCGCGCACGTTGCAGCGTACCGTCACCAACAGCGACGGGCGAACCGACCGGCCGCTGTTTAGCGGCATGCCGATTCCGATCGCGATTTACGAACTGCGCTTCGCTGTCGCCGACTATTTTGCCGGACAGGACACGCCAGCGTCCGATCCGCCGTTTCTTGGCGTCGTGCCGGTGCGGTTTGGGGTCGCGGAGCCGGAAGGCAAATACCACGTGCCGCTTCTGGTCACGCCGTGGTCCTATTCGACCTATCGCGGCAGCTGAAAAGCACCGCGCGACCGCTCCCGCGCTTTGATGGCGAACACGACCAGATGCAGGCCGACCCGAAGCAGCTCGAACGACCACCATGGTCGGCATTGACCACCGCGCATTCTTCTTTCGCGCTGGGCGACGATCGAGCACGGCGCTATCGCCCGGATTTCTCGCCGATGGCGGCTGTTCGCGACGCGTCCGATGAATGTTTGCAGGCGCTGGGCGCAGCGATGCGGCCCGGAGAAGTCGTGGGCCTGTTCGAACTCGACCCCGGTCTTGGGAAACCGGAGTTCTCGAAGTCATCGTGCACAAGACCATTGAGCAGATGGTGTATGAGGAGCGCGAGATGCCACCGGCCGCCGCCGGGCACGTGAATCTTACGCCAGCCGACGTGCCGGACATGATGCAACTCGTCGAGTTGACCAAGCCGGGACCGTTTGCCGCGCGCACGATCGCACTCGGCTCTTACATCGGCATCCGCGCCGGCGGCCAGTTGGTGGCCATGGCGGGCGAGCGGATGCGGTTTCCCGGCTTCACCGAAATCTCGGCGGTGTGCACGCATCCCGATTATCGTCATCGCGGTTACTCGTCAGCGCTCGTCCGCGCGCTCACACGCAGCATCCTCGACCGCGGCGAAACTCCCTTCCTCCATATCTACAGCGATAATTCCGCCGCCGGTTCGCTTTACGAACATCTGGGCTTCTCGCATCGGCGCACGCTGACAGTGACGGTTCTGAAACGGCAAGATTAGCTCGACCGTTCCGCGGTGCTTGGCTAGAGTTTGCCCGCCGGCGCAAGTCCGGCAGTCTGAAACGGGAGGAACGCCGGTGGCCACCACACGTCCGCTGTCGGAAATTTTGCCGAAGGAGATGACCGAGCTGCGCACGCGGCCGCTGTTTACGCTGCTGCTCGACGTAGCGCCGCCGATTAATGTCGGCAAAACTCCCGGCATCGACCGCCGCATCGGCGTCATCACCGGCGGCCGGTTCGAGGGCGAGCGGCTGCGCGGCACATTGCTTCCGGGCGGCAGCGACTGGCAGGCGGTACGGCCGGGCGATGGCGCCTTCATGCTCAACGTGCGCATCTGCCTCAAGACCGACGACGACGCGATCATCAGCATGAGCTATCCGGGAATCCGCCATGGCCCGAAGGAGGTGCTCGACCGGATCGCCCGCGGCGAGGTGGTCAAGGCAACGGATTATTACCTGCGCATCTCGGCGTCGTATGAGACCGCGTCGGAGAAGTACGGCTGGCTCAACAACATCGTCAGCGTCGGCATCGGCCACCGGTTGCCGGAGGGTCCGATCTATCAGATGTTCGAGGTGCTGTAGTTTGTCATTGCGAGCCGTAGGCGAAGCAATCCAGCTTGCGCGCCGAGGCTGGATTGCTTCGTCGCGTTGCTCCTCGCAATGACGCGTGGGCGACGGCCTCCGAACGGGTGGGCGCGCGCCCTGCTTGGTCCATCGTCGCAACAAATGGCAATCCGGCAGCGATCAGGTTAGTTTAAGGGTCGGGGAAACGGGGAATTATCATGTCGCACTGGGCGCAAGTCTTCGATCTCACCAACGGCGTCGTGGTTCTGCGCCTGATCTGCGGGCTGTTCTTCATTCCGCACATCGTCGGCAAGTTCACCGAGCCGGCGACGCTGAACTTCTTCAAGGCCGCGAAGTTCAATCCGCCGGCGACCTGGATGTACGTTGCCGGCACGATCGAGACGCTGCTGACCATCGCTCTGGTGTTCGGCATCTATACGCCTTATGTGGCCGTTATCGCCGCCTTGCATCTGCTCGTCGCCGGCGCCGCGACTTATAAGGTGACCAAGAAGTGGATCTGGGTGATCGGCGGCATCGAATACTGCGTGTTCTGGATGCTGGCTTGTGTCGTGCTGGCGATGTTGACGTGGCCGAAGTAAGTCGATGTAGGGCGGATTAGCGGAGCGTAATCCGCCGGCAGATCGGTGGGTTACGCCTTCGGCTAACCCACCCTACGAGGGTTCAGGAGTTTCTGAGAATGATCAAAGCCGGTATCGTCGGACTGGGGTGGTGGGGCAAGACGCTGGTCGAGTCGGCGGAGAACAGCGATGTCATCCGCTTTACTTCGGCCACCACGCGCACGATCACGCCGGAGGTCGAGGCGTTCGCCAAGCAGAAAGGTTTGCACCTCACCGCCGAGTACGACGGTATGCTGCATCACGGCGGGGTCGACGCGGTGGTGCTGGCGACGCCGCACTCCATGCACGCGACGCAGGTGATGGCGGCGGCTGCGGCCGGCAAGCACGTCTACTGCGAAAAGCCGTTCACGCTCACCAAGCACGAGGCCGAGGACGCCATTGCCACGGTACGCAAGGCCGGCGTCACGCTCGCGGTCGGCTACAATCGCCGCTTCCATCCGGAGATGACCAAGCTCCGCGACATGATCCGCGGCGGCGAACTCGGCACCATCCTGCATGTCGAAGCGACCATGACGTTTCCGAACGCGCTGTCGATCAATCCGGCGCATTGGCGCGCCGACAAGTCCGAGACGCCGCTCGGTGGCCTGATGCCTATGGGCGTCCACGCCATCGACGGCATGATCGATCTGTGCGGTCCGATCGATCACGCCTTCGCCCAGAGCTTCCGCCGCGCCGCGCCGATCGACGCCGACGACACCACCTCGATCCTGGTGCGCATGAAAGAGGGCATGTCCGGCTACCTCGGCACCATGACGACGACGGGCCCGGGCTTTTCCTTCCAGGTCTTCGGCTCGAAAGGCTGGCTGCGGCTTGAAGGTCTCACCCACGTCGCCGGCGCTTCGTCGGAAGAGCGGCGCACACGGCTGTTCGGCAATTGCAAGTTTCAGCCGGTGAAAGGCGAAGCCAAGCTCTGGCAG
Organism: uncultured Alphaproteobacteria bacterium; assembly: GCA_963826945.1. Taxonomy (GTDB): domain Bacteria; phylum Pseudomonadota; class Alphaproteobacteria; order Rhizobiales; family Xanthobacteraceae; genus BOG-931. Next base: position 76,325 of record CAWGYY010000014.1, read on the forward strand.
GCGGCGACCATGGACATATCGCGCGTCGCGCTCGAAGCCTTCGCCAAGGCGGCATCGGGTGGACCGGCTTATCCGATTCCGCTCGATCAGGTGATCGCGGGCGTCGCCGCAACTGAGGCCATCATCCGCTCGGCGGCCTCGGGCAAAGTCGAGCACGTGCAGTGAGGGAAATGACTCGTCATGCCCGGACTCGTTCCGGGCATCCACGTCTTAGTGTGCGACATCAAACTTGAAGACGTGGATGGCCGGAACAAGTCCGGCCATGACGCGAAAAATATCAAGAAGAGGAAAGAAGAAAATGGATCTCGGTAACGGCCTCGGCCACTTGACCTATTCGACGCTGGTGCATCCCGCCGACAATTGGGAGCAGCTGTGGGCGTCGCTCAACACCTATCTGCCCAAGGTGAAGGCGCGGTTCGCCGGCAACAAGTCGTTCGGCGTGTGCATCCGGCTGTCGGCGAGTTCGGCGGAGACGCTGGCGAACAGCCCGGCCGAGCGCGAGAAGCTGAAGAAATTTCTCGGCGACAACGACATGTACATCTACACCGCCAACGCCTTCGTGTACGGCCACTTCAAGGGCGCCGCGGTGAAGGAGCAGGTCTACGAGCCGGACTGGCGCTCGGAGGAGCGCACCCAATACACCATCAACGTCGCCAATGTGCTGGCCGATGTCTGCCCGGCCGGGATTGCGCCGTCGATCCAGAGCGCGCCGCTCGGCTTCAAGGGCCGGGTCACCGGCGATGATGTCGGTCGCCGCCTACACCAACAATGTGCTCCGCGTCGTCGCGCATCTGATGGCGCTTGAGTCAAAGACCGGACGCACCGTGCAGCTCGCGCTCGAGCCGGAGCCGTTCTGCTTTCTGGAAACCACCGACGAGACGGTCGACTACTTCACCAAGCATCTTTATTCCGGCGCATCGGTCGAGAAGCTCGCCAAGCTCGCCCACGTGCCGATCTCGGAAGCCAACGAGGCGCTGCGGCGGCATCTCGGCATCGTCTACGATATCTGCCATCAGGCGGTCGAATACGAGAACATCACCGAGTCGCTGCAGAAGCTGGTCGATGCCGGCATCCCGGTGTTCAAGCTGCAGGAGGCCGCGGCCCTGCACATGCCGGAAGTCACGCAGCCCGTGGTCGATACGCTCAAGCGCTATGCCAAGACCATCTATCTCACCCAGACGATGGAAAAGAAAAACGGCAAGCTCACGCGCTACCTCAATGTCGACGACGCCATCGCCGCGTTCGAGAAGGATCCGGGCCCGCGCGAATGGCGCACCCACATCCACGTCCCGGTGTTCCTCGACGATCTCGGGCAGTTCCGCACCACGCGCTTTGCCATCGAGGACGCGCTCAAGTTCCACAAGCAGAAGCCGCTGTCGCGGCATCTGGAAGTCGAGACCTACACCTGGGACATGCTGCCCGACAGCCTGAAGAGCGCCGACATCGTCGACTATATCTACCGCGAGCTTGACTGGGTGCGCAGCCAGCTGGTCTGACGGAGAGGCACTATGAAAGTCGGATTTATCGGGCTTGGCCGCATGGGCCAGGTGATGGCGCGCCGGCTGATCGATGCCGGCAATGAAGTGGGCGTCTATAACCGCACGGCAGACAAGCTGAAGCCACTGACTGATCATGGCGGGAAGCCGATGGCCTCGATCAAGGCCGCGGCGACGTTCGGCGAGGCGGTGTTCACCATGCTCACCGACGACGCCGCGGTCACCGACGTGGTCTCCCAGCCCGGCGGCTTGAAGGAATCGCTGCCGAAAGGCGGCATCCACATCTGCGCCGGCACGCATAGCGTTGCCGCGATTTAAAAACTCGCCGCCGTTCACGCCGAGGCCGGACAGATCATGCTCGCTTCGCCGGTGCTCGGCCGTCCTGAAGTCGTCGCCGCCGGCAATGCCAGCATGCTGGTCGGCGGTCCGCTGCCGACCGTCAAACGCCTGCGGCCGCTGTTCGATGCGATCGCCGGGCGCGTCATCGAATCCGGCGCCGAGCCGGTCACCGCCGCGGCCATCAAGATCGCCAACAATTTCGTGCTCGGCTGCGCCATCGAAGCGCTCGGCGAGGGCTTTGCGCTCACCCGCAAATACGGCGTCGCGCCGGACGTGTTCTACAATGTGCTGGCCGAAGGGCTGTTCGCCTGCTGGGCCTACAAGACCTACGGCAAGTTCATTGCCGAGGAAAAATATCTCCCCGCCGGCCAGCGCGCGTTGACCGGACTGAAAGACGCCAACCTTGCGCTCGCCGCGGGCGAAGCGGTCGGCGTCCCGCTCCCCAGCGGCAACGTCTGGCGCGACCGGCTCGTCGGCGCCGTCGCCCACGGCGAGGGCGAGCACGACTGGGCGGTGATGGCGAAGGACCAGGCGCGCGCCAGCGGGTTGGTTTAAACGGCGCGTTGGCGTAATGCCCTCTCCCGCAGGGGAGAGGGCGCGCAAGCGGCGCCGAGAATCAAACAAACAGCCCCTTGAAATCCTCGACGAACTTTTTGAACGTGATCGGCGGACGTTTGGCGATATCCTCGATCGGTTTGGTGTTCTCGGTCGAGAAACTGCCGTTCGCCGTGAGCTTGGCGATCAACAGCATGTGGGCGAACAGCCAGTCCGGCAGGTTGCGCGCTTTCAGCGCCTGCTCGGTCTGCTCGATCGTCACCGGGACATAGCTCACCGCCTTGCCCAGCACCGACGAGAACGTGTCGGCGATGTCGCCGAAGCTGATGAGCTTGCCGGTGAATTCGTAGGTCTTGCCGGCGTGCGGCTCCGGATCGAGCAGGATGCGCGCGCCAACCGCGCCGGTGTCGCGCACGTCGATGAAGGCGATCTTCAGGTCTTTCGCCGCCGCACCGACGATCTTGCCGGCGTCCTTGATCGAGGCCGCCTGGCCGACCAGGTTCTGCATGAACAATCCGGGCCGCAGGATCGTCCATTTGATGCCGCTGTCCTTGAGCCGCGCCTCGATCGCGGCGTGGCCGCGGCCGACCACCGAAGGCGAATCCGCCGTCGCCACCGCGCGGCCGCCGCCGACCCGCACCAGATATTTGGCGCCGCCCTTCAGCGCTGCCTCGAGCACGTTGTTCTGCTGCTCGACCATGCCCGGATTATGCCCGGTGACCACGAACACGCTGTCGACGCCGGCCAGCGCCTTGTCCAGCGCCGCCTTGTCGGTCAGTTCGGCGACCGCGACTTTGGCATCGGCGCCCAGCACCTCGCGCGCCTTGTCGGCATTGCGCACGACGCTGATTGGGTTTTGGCCCAACGCCTTGAGTTCTTTGACCACCGCCCGCCCGGTGTTTCCGGTCGCCCCGACTACAGCAATCGTCATTGTCGTTTCCTGTCCAATGTTGTTGGTTTCCGCCAAGCCCTACCAGTTTTCGCGCGCGCTTGAAAATCCCCGTTTGCGCCGCCCGTGCCTTACGCTAATGGTCTGCGCATTGGCTCGCCGTCAATTTTACCGGTGCCCCAATTGTCGAGAAACCGTGAGGAAACGAGATGAAATATAACCGCAAGCAGGCGACCGCGTCCTGGGGCACCATGGCCAAGGACTGGGAGAAGGGCATCGATTACGATCGCCTGCACAAGGAGCGGGTCAAGCGCGCACAGGCGGCGATCCGCCACGCCGGCCTCGGCGCCGTGCTGGCGTTTAACTTCGACAACATCCGCTACATCACCGGCACCCATATCGGCGAATGGGCGCGCGACAAGTTCATGCGCTATGCGCTGTGCCCGGTGGTCGGCGAGCCAATGCTGTGGGACCCGGCGCCGCCGGCCAAACGCATCTCCTCGCCGTGGATCGCCGACAATGTCGCAGCCCCGATCTCGACCATGCAGGGCGGGCTTCCCCTGCAATTGAACATCCAGGGCGACTTCGCCAAGCAGATCAAGAAAGTGCTGATGAAGCTCGGCATCGACAAGGAGCCGATCGGCATCGACCTGATGGAACTGCCGATGCTGCGCGCGCTGGAGAAGGAAGGCATCGAGGTGGTCGACGGCCAGCAGGCGATGCTCGACGCCCGCGAGGTCAAAACCCCCGACGAGATCGAACTTCTGAAACTCGCCTGCTCGATGGTCGACGCCACCTACGTCGACATCGCCCGCGCCATCCGCCCCGGCACCCGCGAGAACGAGCTGGTCGCCATCGCCAACGACCGGCTGTTCCGGCTCGGCTCCGAGCGGGTCGAGTGCGTCAACTCGGTGTCGGGCCAGCGCGGCCGGCCGCACTCGCACACCTTCTCCGACCGCATCATCCAGCCGGGCGACATGGTGTTCCTCGACATCATGCATTCGTTCAACGGCTACCGCACCTGCTACTACCGCACCTTCATCTGCGGCGAGCCGAACAAATATCAGATCGACGCCTACGAGACCGCGTCGAAATGGATTTCCGCCTCGATCGACCTGATCCGCCCCGGCATCACGCCCGACCAGGTGGCGCAGGTGTGGCCCGACGCGCAGGAATTCGGCTACCGCGACGAGGCCGAAGCGTTCCTCCTGCAATACGGCCACGGCGTCGGCCTGTCGCTGTGGGAGCGGCCGATCATCAGTAAGCGCTACACCGGCCAGAACACGCCGCTCAAGGAAGGCATGGTGTTCGCGCTCGAGACCTGGAAAGGCGCCGAAGACGGCTCCGGCGCCGCGCGCATCGAGGAAGAAGTCGTGGTCACCAAGGACGGCTGCCAGATCATCACCAACTTCCCGTCGCGACCGGCTGATCTCCTGCGGGCTGCCGGGGTGCGAGGTGTTTTAGTTTCTGCCCCTGCATACTGTGTGCGCGAAAGGGGGGCGAGAGGGGGCGTCGCTGAGGGAGATTGTGCCGAGGGGAACTATTGAGAGTAAGTCACTCCAAGATGGGCGCGAGAGTAGAATCGCCCATGGGACTTATTTCTTTGCATGTGTAACTGACGATTTTGTAGCTGCCGCGATCGATAGCCGGGAAAATAGAGGAGCAAAACATCACGATGGCGTTTGCAAAGTCTCAATACTTGATGACTTTACGATTTTCCTTCACCAAGGGATCGCCCGAGGAGAAAGCTTCGATTCGACGACGGTAGCCCGACATTGTTTTTCAGAACAGAAGAAGCCCGTCAACTTATATAAATTGGCATGCAGTTGGGCTGAAGAAATGAGCAAACACGTTAAGAGCCTTTGCACGAGCGATCCCGCTATTATTAAGGACATGAAACCAGATGCCGCTGGCGCAATGTTTATTGCTCATGACAGCATGGGTCCCGTTTCTGGAATACAGGTTCGGATACAAGAATTGAAAGGCCATGTTCTCAACCTAATCGATTCTGTACCGGCGTGGACAACGGTCTACACAAGCCATAGAGAGATTGTGGACGAAGTGCTGGCTTGCAGTAGTTCTCGCGCAAAAGCGTTGTTTGGTTCAATTGAGCCCACCGGCATCCAAGCGACAGACTGGGCACTACGCTCTAAGATGTGCGTTCAGGCGGTCATTGACTGGACAGAAGATGAAGAAGTAGGCGGTGAAATCGCTGCAGTCATACTTGAGCGCGGCAAGAAATATCGATGGTTTCAGCGCCCTACTTTTTGCCCTGAGAAATAGCCGGATCATGCAGCCTGGATTGGTGAAATCAAGTCCACGGCAAGCCGGTTCGAGCTAACCTCTGAAAACTCGCAGCGCGACGCCTAAAAGCCATTAAAACCACCGGCTCCATCGGAGCGCCACATGCGGCCTGTGATCCCTGGGCCAAAACCGTTGAAGCCGCCAGCGCCGTCTGCCCTCCACATCTGGCCTGCAATGCCAGGGCCGAATCCGTTGAAGCCGCCAGTTCCATCCGCCCTCCACATCTGGCCAGCAATGCCAGGGCCGAATCCGTTGAAGCCTCCAGTTCCATCCGCCCTCCACATCTGGCCAGCAATGCCAGGGCCGAAACCGTTGAAGCCGTCGGCGCCATCCGACCTCCACATCTGGCCAGCAATGTGCGGACCGAAACCGTTGAAGCCGCCCGCGCCATCCGACCTCCACTGTGAACCGTTTCCGCCACCAAAGAGCGCTGCAACCATTTTAGACTTCTCCATTCTGCTTTTGCCCGCGTTTATTCCGGATTTCGCCGACCCCTAATCCCGGCTACTCATTCAAATTCTACGTTCGCAAAAATTTTTCAACGCCGCCGTGATGCGAGCAGGTGCCGCAGCGTTGTGCACTGAATGACAATGATCCATCGCGACAACGGGCCGAAGCTTTTCCGATAAAGGCGACAAAAATAGCCGGGTAACGTGCAATGATGATAATCGCGACAAGTATAAGAGCGACGAGCAAATAAATCCTGTGATCCTCCGTCATGCGAATTCCTTAAAATGCGTAGGTGGGAAAATGCAGTTGAGTTAGGCTTTGCGCCATTGGTCAGGCTTACCCTTGCTCGTATGCCGCACTCGTTCCACGTCAGGCGAATGCCCAGGATTGAGGTCCCGCGCTCGTTCGATGGCCTCCCTTTGGGTAGGAAGCACATCGCTGGCCCGCTCGGAATTCGCTTTGCGAACAGCGTAGTCACCTTCGGGCCGTCGTTCGACGAATAGCTTTTTCCTTTCACTCATCTTTTGCCTCATGAGATGTTGACGGTCGATTGCGCAGCCACGCCTCAAGCATGCCTTGCAGACTAGTGCGGTATCACGATCTCTGCGTGTTTCAGTTCATCGGCCAAATCATCAACTGCAGGGCGCAGCTTGGCGTAAATCTCGTCAAGCGACTTTACGTGCTGGAACGAGATATTGAAGTTGATCTGGGGATTGCCGGCGCGCTGCAACGTTAGATTGACGTTGGCGTTGTAGTATCCCTCGCCTGTCGAGCCCAAGCCGATGTTGCTAACGGTCAGCTTCGCCTGATCAAGCGCTTGGCTGAGCGCGGGGCTACCCACGCTGAGGGCTGCCGCCAAGAATAAGATCGAACCCCATTTGCGTGCCATGAGACTCTCCTTTTGCGTCGGCTAGCGAATCTCCGACTAGAAAAGCCTAGCCGCGGCGCAGTAATTGTCAATAGTGACTTCTTTTAAAATATGTCATTAACAATGACAGTCACTGGCATTTGACATCAACGCCGAGTAAGTCCAATAAATTCTGCCGGTTTGATTCGGTTTCCCTTCCAATGAGACGTGCGCGCTCCGACGAGAATCGAAACTTTTACGCGGCGGTGGGTCGCCAAATTGCGCGGGCTCGAGCTGGCCGACTCACTCAGGAGGCGCTCGCAGTAAAGGCCGCGCTCACGCGGACATCGATAATAAATATCGAAAAGGGACGGCAGCAGATTCTGCTTCATACACTTGTTGATATTTCTCGCGCCTTGCAGGTTTCAATTTCTGATTTGCTTCCAAACACCGATGATCTCGCAATTGCTCTGCGTGACAAACCGCAAAAGGGCGTTGATTGGGTTAAGAACTCAGCAAAAGAACTGAAAAGCTAAAGGAAGTGATATGGCGATTTGCAGAAAGCAAATACGGCAAATTGTTGAAACACTGCTGGCTAATCACAAGGTCTTAAATAGTCCGGTTCCAGTGGAGGCGATTGCTCGCGCCCTTGAAATTGAGATTAAGTTGGACAAGGTCGATGATGATTTATCCGGTTTCATTGTGCGCGATAAACAGAGCAGAAAGGCAATTATAGGGGCGAATAAGTCTCACCATCCGCATCGACAGCGCTTCACTATTGCCCACGAACTTGGTCATTTTCTCTTGCACGAAGGCCACATGATTTATTTGGATGAAAAGGGCGATGCCTTGCGGGTCAACCTTCGGAATTCCGAGTTGGCGCGCGGCGAGGACAACGACGAAAAGGAGGCAAACTTGTTTGCCGCAGAACTCCTGATGCCCGCTGCCTTTCTTAGAACGGATTTGCATGGAAAGGATTTGGACTTGCTCGGAGACAGTGACTTTCTCGAAAAGCTTGCGAAGAAATATAAGGTTAGTACGCAAGCTTTGATCTTCCGGCTGGCGTATCTGAACTACGTCACGCTCTGATTTTCTTGGCCGGACAGCCTCGCGTCCATGTAAAGTGCGCCTCGCAAATAAGATAACATTTCAGCGAGCGTAGCCCGGATTGAGTGAAACGAAATCCGGGGCGGCCTCGCCGTTGATCCCGGATTTCGCTGGGGCTCAATCAGGGTTACTTACTTCTGGCCGTGATCATGATCGGGGAAAAAGCCGCGGCGATGCCGCGACGGGCGTAAGCCTGGATTTAAAGAAAATTAAATTGCAAGCCGTACAGTAATCGCGGGGCCATCAACCCGTTTAGCTTACGTGATCCGCGCTCGCGTGCGCCTGCGAACGCTCGTGACCAGGACTCGCAACATGGCCTTGCTCCGAAAACGCAATCCCTATCGTTACATACCAATCCATCCGGACAACGTGGCGAACAGGGACTGGATCATTCTGCTGGAGGGGGGCACCGTGGTCGGCCCGCGCGCTGAACGGCTGCGGGTGGCGCTGGTGACGCAGGAGCGGAAAATCGTGAAGCGATGGCGCTCGCTGCGGCGGCGGCATTTCCTTGTCGTCGAGGACTACGATCCACGAATTCACGTCCTGTTTTTCTGTCCGCAATTATACCAATACGATCGTCACAACCAGCTCGCGCCGCTGGCGGGTGAGGAGATAGGCAAGTTCGTTGCCGATGCGGTCAAGCAAAAGGCCGCGGTGCGGCGCACGTGGTACAATCCAACTGAGCGCGTTCCCAGCGAGCCTGTCATTAGCATTCCCATGCTTTGCGAATTCGACACGCTGGTGGTAGAACTCGCCGCAGTTGCAGCCGTCGCTTTCGGCTCACGCCGAACTGCCCCGCATGAATGGCAGAGAAATTGAAAGTCTGCCGGACAGCCGTCAGTGGATGATCGCTCAAGATCGACGCGCCGAGCTCGCCGGCACCCTGTAACGGAATTATTGGGCACCATCAGCGACGACAATTCCCAGTCTTGGTTGTCTGTTCCGGGACGTTGCCAGGGCCGGCGGACCAGCGGGTTCGTTTCAGAAGAAAAACTGCTCCGTCTTGTGTCCGCAGTGCTGCCCGCGGCCCAACCTGTGAAACTACTTGTGAGGTCGCATTTCCATTGACTTTCGTCCTGCTTTCAGGTACAAGATTTAGCGAATCTCGCTCATGTAAGGGACGCCATCGCGAGGGCACTCCTGACGGTGGAGCGAGTGCGGTGCCCGCGGGCGGATTTGCACTCCTCTCCCGGGCGGCTTTGGGCATCATCCGACCGGCACTACGACCGGTCTGGGAGGTGCGTTCCCTGGACTGGGACAGACGGGCGCGGGTAACGCCCGTGTAACAGCGCAAGGTCTCTGCTCCCCGGTTGGAGCGGGCTTACCGGATCGAGCGTCCTGTCGCGTCCCAGGAAGCATGGCCTGAAGCTGAGCGGTGGCGTTCGGTCGCCTAAGCCAGAGCCGCGGTGGAACGCCGACAGACGAGCGCACCCGATAGGTGCGCGCCGCGCCCGTAAAGGCGCGGAGGTTGGACACACGTTTGTCGGCGTTCTGCCTCCCTTTCTGTTTTCTTAGTCGTCATTGCAAAGCGAAGCGCCTTGTAGGGTGGGTAGAGCGAAGCGAAACCCACCGTGGCTCGCTGGAAGTTGATGGGTTTCGCTGCGCTCTACCCATCCGGTTCTTCGCTCCTCGCAATGACGAGGCATGACTCGGGCGCGGATCGCGCCGCGGGAACGATTTCGTATGTCACCTCTCCCTGCGTGCGGGGAGGAGGAGCAGCGCGGTGGGGCGGCGGTGTTTGGTAAACAAATTCCAAACGGCGCCGCGACCCGGCTTTTTTTGATTCATGAAAAAGTGAAGTCTCTGTGGCTAGGTAGTTCTACCGAGGTCGCCGTTGAGCAAGCCCGCCAGGCCCGCCAGGAATTTCCTGCCGTTCACGCTGCCGGCAACGTCCGGGCGGGAAGTCGTCGACACATTGGTGATTTTCTCCATCTGCCTCGTGGCCTACATGGCCGTCGTCGACTGGGGCGGCATGGTGATCCTGCAGAAGGTTTTCGGCACCCAGGCCGAGCGACCGTCGTTCATGTATTTTTTTGGCGTCGCGCTGGTGGTGTTCAGCGCCCGCCGCATCAGCGACCAGCGCCGGGAACGGGTGAAACGTCTGGCGGCCGAGCTGCAGGCGCGAACCATCGCCATGCGCGATCCGCTGACCCAATTGCCCAACCGGCGCCAATTCCAGAACGATGTCAGCGCCGTGTTGAGAGACTCCGACAACAAGATGAGCGTCCTCTTGCTCGGTCTCGACCAGTTCAAGAAACTCAACGAGGTCTACGGCCACCTTGGCTGCGACGAGGCGCTGCTGCAGATCGGGTCGCGTATCCGTGACCGCGCCGCTCCCGGCGACATCTTCGCGCGGATCGGCGATGACGAGTTTGCCCTGTGTCTGGCGAGCTGCGATCCCGAGCGCGCCCGCCGCATCGCCTGTACGCTGGTCGAAACCGTCAAGATGCCGGTCCAGATCGGCATCGAGCAGCACAGCATCGGCGCCAGCGTCGGGATTGCACAGGCCGGCCGCGGCCATGTGACGGTCGACGAGCTGCTGCGCTGCGCGCATGTCGCGCTGTCCCGCGCCCGGACCCTGCACACCGAGTTCTGCTTCTTCGATCCGAAAATGGACGCTCACATCCGCGAGCGATCGCTCTTGGAAAAGGACCTGAAAGCGGCGATCGGCGGCGATGCGCTGCGCCCGTATTATCAGCCGATCATCGATCTGAAAACGCGGCGGATCGTCAGTTTCGAGAGTCTGGCACGCTGGCACAATCCGGTGAGCGGCCTCATTTTGCCGGATACTTTTATCCCGCTCGCCGAGGAGCTCGGCATCCTGGACATCGTCTCGGGCCAACTGTTTGGCGACGCCTGCCGCGATGCCGTGCACTGGCCCGAAGATATTTCACTCACCTTCAATTTTTCGCCGTCGCAGCTCAGCGACCGGACCTTCGCAGACGCCATTCTCACCGTCATGCAAGACGCGGGCTTTCCGCCGCATCGTCTGGAAGTTGAAATTACCGAAAGCGCTCTGGTCGCGGATCTGGAGGCCACGCGCCACGCTATTCAGACGCTGCGCAACGCCGGTGTCCGCATGGTCATCGACGACTTCGGCACCGGCTATTCCAGTCTCTATCACCTCTACGAGTTGCGGTTCGACAAGCTCAAGATCGATCGGCGGTTTATCCAGGAACTGGTCATCAGCGGCGAAAGCGCCGTTTTCATCCGCGCCATGGTCGGCCTGTGCCGGGGCTTGAATTTGTCGGTCACCGCCGAGGGCGTCGAAACCGAGGCGCAGGCCAGGGCGGTGCTTGACCACGGCGTCGATCAGGCCCAGGGCTTTTTGTTCGGCAGAGCCGTGCCCGCCGCACAAGTGCCGCAGCTGTTCGCGGCGCCGGCGACGCGCGTGGCCTGACGGCCGCCATCCACGCGGGGCGCGTATTCGTCGTGGCCGGGCTTGTCCCCGCCATCCACGTCTTTACCTATAGGCACAAAGTCGTGGATGCCCGCGACCGGCGCGGGCATCATCATGACGACGTTAGAGCGAGGCGCCGCGTTGCATACGCCCGTCACCATCCTCACCGGCTTCCTCGGCAGCGGCAAAACCACGCTGCTCAATCGCGCGATGCGCGATCCGTCGATGGCGAACACCGCGGTGGTGATCAACGAATTCGGCGAGGTCGGTCTCGATCACATGCTGGCGGTGCAGAGCGACGACACCATCATGGTGCTGGAGAACGGCTGCCTGTGCTGCACCGTGTTCGGCGATCTCGTCACCACGCTGAACAATCTCTATCACTCGCGCGAGGACGGCGCGATTCCGCGGTTTGATCATGTGGTGATCGAAACCTCCGGGCTCGCCGATCCGTCGCCGCTCATTCAGGCGTTTTTGTCCGATCCGACGCTCGCCGGGCTTTACCGCATCGGCGCGGTGGTCGCGACCGTCGATGCGGTCAATGGTCCGCACACGCTCGATGAGCACATCGAATCCGTGCGCCAGGTTGCACTGGCCGACCACATTCTGATTACCAAGCTCGATCTGGTCGAGCCGGCAAAGGTGAAGGACGTTGAGACATCGCTGACCGCGCGGCTGCACCGCCTCAATCCGGCGGCCAAGATTTTGCGCATCGACGATCCGTCATTCAACGTCGGCACATTTCTGCGCTCGCGACGGTCTCAATCCCGACGGCAAAACCGACGCGCGCGCCTGGCTCAATGCCGCCGCCTACGAACACCATGATGAACACGATCATCATCACGGGCACGATGCCGATCACGACGACCACGATCATCACCATCTGCACGACCGCGATATCGCCTCGTTCTGCTTCACCCGAGACAAGCCGATCCCGCGCGAGGCGCTCCGCCTGCTGCTCGACGCCCTGCAGCAGAATCTCGGGCCCAATCTCCTTCGCGTCAAAGGCATCGTAAATGTCGCCGAGGAGCCGGACCGTCCGGCAGTGATCCAGGGCGCGCAGCAGCTCCTGCACAACCTGTCCTGGCTCGAGCGCTGGCCGGACGAGGACCGCCGCAGCAAGATTGTTTTCATCACCCAGGGCTTCGACCGCGCCGAAGTCGAGGATATGATCGCGCTGCTCGACCGGGTGGCGACGCGCACCGCCGCCGCCCGGGCGCGGGCGCAAGCGAACCAATGAGCGGGCGGTAAAACGCCTGACGACGTGACAACTGGGGGGACGATGATCAAGGCCTTTCCAAAGGACCGCCTGGAAAAGCGCAAAGTGTTGCTTGACGGCGTCGAGCGTATCGCCGAAACGCTGCGCGCGTCCGGCCCCAAGAGCGAAGAGCTCGGTACGCTGGCGCCGGAAGCCGTCACTGCGCTGCGCGAAAACGGCATGTTCCGGCTGAAGCTGTGCGCGGAAATGGGTGGCGCCGAGGCCGATCCAGTCACCGAAATGCTGGTGCTGGAAGGCCTCGCCTACAACGATCTGACCAGCGGCTGGTGCACCATGGTCGGCGCCACCGGCATCGCTTCGCTCGGCACGTTCCTCACCCAATCCGGGCTCGACAAGGTATTCGCCAACGGCCAGATTCCGACCGCGTCAATTTCGTTCTTTCCTGCCGGCCGCGCGGTGCGCGACGGCAAGAATTTCAAACTCAGCGGCCGTTGGCGCTTCAACAGCGGCATTCAGCACAGCGAATGGGTCGTCGGCGGCACCATCGTCGAAGGCAGCGAAGCCGAAAACGGCGGCCGCCCGATCGTCATGTTCTCCGCGTTTCCGAAAGCGCAAGCCACGCTGTACGACAATTGGCGCGGCGTCGTCGGCTTGCGCGGCACCGGCTCGTGCGACTGCTCGGTCGAAAACCTGGCGCTGCCGGAGGATCAGACTTTCATCTGGGATTTGCTGCAGCCGAAGCCGCGGCGCGGCGGCCCGTCGTTCCTGTTTCCGCCGTTCGCCTACGTCGCCAAGGAGCACGGCAGCGTCGCCATCGGCGGCGCCCGGCGTGCGCTCGACGAATTGATCAACCATCGCCACCACCACGCGCGGCACGTTTCGGTCATCCAAGCTCGACGAACGGCAGGTGGTGCATCGCTTCATCGGCGAGGCGGACCTGAAATTGCGGGCGGCCCGAGCGCTGCTGCACCAGCGCTACGAGCAATTGTACGAGGTCGCGAGCGCCGGCAAGATTCCTGACGGCGCGGCGATCGCCGATGTGCGCGCCGCTGCCCTCTACGCGACCGACATTGCCATCGAAACCGTGACGGCGGCGTTTCATTTCGCCGGCAATACCGGTCTGCATCATCCGCACGTCATCGGTCGGCTGTTGCGCGACCTCAATACCGCAGGAATTCATCAGGTGATGAGCGACACCGCGTACGAAAACCACGGCAAGTTCCGCCTCGGCCTGGCCGCCGATCCGCTGGCCTGACGGCACGCACCATGGCGGCGAGGCGGTGGGGACTACGATTACGATTACATTATCGTCGGTTCGGGCTCGGCGGGCTCGGTGCTGGCAAACCGGCTGTCCGCGAAGCGCGAGATAAATGTATTGCTGCTGGAAGCCGGCGGCTCCGACAAGTCGCTGTTCGTGCGCATGCCGGCCGGCATCGCCAGGCTCGGCACACCGCGATTCAACTGGTTATACGAGACCGCGCCGCAAGCGGCGATGAACGGCCGGCGCATGTATCAGCCGCGCGGTCGCCTTTTGGGCGGATCAAGTTCGGTCAACGCCATGGTCTATATGCGCGGCCAGGCGGCGGACTACGATCACTGGCGGCAGCTCGGCAATGCGGGCTGGAGTTATGCGGACGTGTTGCCGTATTTCAAAAAATCCGAGCGCAACGAGCGCCTGCACGACGAATTTCACGGCGGCGACGGGCCGCTCAACGTCGCCGAACGGCCGTACACCAACCCGCTGAGTCACGTCTTCCTCGAGGCGGCGCAGCAGGCCGGGATTCCGCTCAATCCCGATTTCAACGGCGCGGTACAGTTCGGCTGCGGCCTGTTTCAGGTGACACAGAAAAACGGCGAGCGCTGCAGCGCGGCCGCCGCCTATCTGCATCCTGTCGCCAAGCGAAAAAATCTCACCATCCGCACCAAGGCGCAGGCGACCCGGATATTGATCGAGATGAACCGCGCCGTCGGCGTTGAATATCTGCGCGGCGGCAAGCTGTATAAGGTGCGGGCCGCGCGGGAAGTGGTGCTCGCCGGCGGCTCCATCAACTCGCCGCAGCTGTTGCTGCTCTCCGGCGTCGGTCCCGCCCAGGAACTTGGCGCCCTCGGCATACCGGTGAAGCTTGACCTTCCCGGCGTCGGCAAGAATTTGCAGGATCACCTCAATGTCAACATCCTGCGGCGCGCGACGCCCGGCATCACGCTCGACCGCAAAAGCCGCGGCCTTGGCCCGATCATGCCGACGCTGGAATTCCTGTTCCGGCGCACCGGGCCGGCAACAAGCAACGTCGCCGAGGCCGGCGCGTTCGTGATCAGCGCGCTCGGCGCCGCGACGCCCGACATTCAGTATCATTTCATCCCGGCGCAAGTGATCGATCACGCCCGCAAGCAGCTCGACGGCGACGGCATTACGCTCCACGCCTGCTGTCTGCGCCCGCAAAGCCGCGGCGAAATCCGGCTCGCGTCGCGCGATCCGCTGCAGCCGGCGGTGATCGATCCAAATTATCTCGCGACCGATTACGATCTGAAAATCCTGATCGACGGCATCCGGCGCGGGCGCGAGATATTGGCGTCGCCGGCGTTCAAGCCGTTCCTTGGCGAGGAGCGGTTCCCCGGCGCCGCGCAACAATCGGATGCCGAACTCACCGAATTCATCCGCGCCACCGCGGAGACCGAATATCATCCGGTCGGCACCTGCAAAATGGGCAACGATGCGATGGCTGTGGTTGACGACAAGCTGCGCGTGCGCGGCATCGACCGCTTACGCGTGATCGATGCCTCGATCATGCCGACAGTGATTTCCGGCAATACCAACGCGCCGACCATCATGATCGCGGAAAAAGGCGCGGAAATGATGTTGGCGCGGGCGGCCTAGCAAATTGACAACGAAGGCTTTCACCCGCCTGATTGCCACGTTGAACCTGATTGCCACGTTGAATACGTGATACGAAGCAACAATGGAACTCATTCTCAGGAATGCGCGCCAGATAGGCGCCGAGCAAGAACTGATCGACATCGGGATCGCCGACGGGCGAATCGCCGCGATCGGACGTGGACTCGCAGCGGACGGCGAGACCATCGATCTCGGCGGGCGGCTGGTTTCGCCCGGCTTCGTCGAGACGCATATTCATCTCGATAAATCCTGCATCCTCGATCGCGTTAAGTCGGATAAGGGCGACCTCGACGAAGCGATCGCTGAAGCGGCAAAGGCCAAGGCCGCGTTCACGCCTGAAGACGTTCACGCCCGCGCGGTGCGCACGCTGGAGAAGGCGATCCTGCAAGGCACCACCCATATGCGCACCCATGTCGAGGTCGATCCTGGCGTCGGCTTGCGCGGGCTCGAAGGCGTGCTGCCGCTGATCAAGGAATACTCTTGGGCCATCGACCTGCAGCTTTGCGTGTTCCCGCAGGAAGGCTTGCTCAACAATCCCGGCACCGACGAACTCCTGGTCGAGGGGCTTGAGCGCGGCTGCCGGGTGATCGGCGGCGCGCCTTATGTCGACTCTGATCCGCCGGGCCAGATCGACCGCATCTTCGAACTGGCGCGCGACTACGACGTCGACATCGACATGCATCTCGATTTCGGCCCGACCGCGGACGGCATGACGCTCGATCACGTCTGCAAGCGGACGCAGGAATTTCAGTATGGCGGCCGCGTCGCCATCGGCCACGTTACCAAGGCGACCAGTCTTCCGCCGCCGGCATTCGAGGCGATGGCGAAACGGCTGGCCGACGCGGGCGTTGCGCTCACCGTGCTGCCCTCGACCGATCTTTATCTGATGGGCCGCCACCACAAGCACGATTACAACGTCACCCGCGGCGTGGTGCCGGCGCACAAGCTCCTGCATTTCGGCGTCAACTGTTCGCTGTCGAGCAACAACATCCTCAATCCGTTTACGCCGTTCGGCGACTGCTCGCAGATGCGGATGGCGAACCTCTATGCCAATATTTGTCAGGTCGGGAAACAGGCCGACATGCGCGAATGTTTCAACATGGTCACGCAGCGGCCGGCCGCGATGATGCGGCTCACGGATTACGGGCTCGCGGTCGGCAAGTCGGCCGATCTTGTCGTACTCGATTCCACCAGCCCGGAACTGGCGGTCGCCGAACTGACGCCGGTACTCTACGCGTTCAAGCGCGGCCGCAAGACGGTGTCGCGGCAACCGGCCACGCTGCACCGGCCGCAATGATTCCGGACGATCCCTACAACGCGTTCTGCCGCCACACCCACGTCGAACTCGATGGCGCACCCGCAGGCCCGCTGCGCGGCCTGAGCTTCGCCGTCAAAGATGTGTTCGACATCGCCGGTCACCGCACCGCCAACGGCAATCCGGTCTGGCTTGAGACCCATGCGCCTGCGACACGGACCGCCTCGTCGGTCGAGCGCCTGCTTGCCGCCGGCGCGCGAATGATCGGCAAAACCCACACCGATGAGTTGGCTTACAGCCTCAACGGCGAAAACGCGCATTACGGCACGCCGATCAATCCGAATGCGCCGGGACGGATTCCCGGCGGCTCGTCGAGCGGTTCGGCGGCTGCTGTCGCGGGCGGCCTCGTCGACTTTGCGCTCGGCACCGATTGCGGCGGCTCCGTGCGGCTGCCGGCGAGCTATTGCGGCATTTACGGCATCCGCACCACCCACGGTCTTGTTCCGGCCGATGGTATCGTTGATCTCGCCGCGAGTTTCGATACGGTCGGATGGTTTGCGCGCGATGCGGAGACCATGCGGCGCGTCGGCGACGTGCTGCTGCCGGTGTCCGATTTCAAGCCGCGGCGTTTGTTGATCGCGCAGGACGCCTTTGCGTTCGCGGGACAAGAGGTTAGTGGGTTAGATGTGATGTGGGGAGAAATGAGAGGTTGGGAGAAGTTGTGTCGAGAGGGGAGGTGAGAAAGGGAGATATGAGGTGGGGTGTAGAGGTGTGTGGGTGGAAGGAATGTTTATGATGATGTGTGAGGGTTGATAAGTGATAAGATGAGAGAGACCGGTATTGAGAAGATAAAGACGAAAAAGGTGGAGAGAGTCGTAGAAAAAGAGGAAGGACGCGAAAGAGAGGAGGAGAAATGGAAAAAGACGACGCAGGAAAAGGTAAAGGGCATCAGAATGGTAGGTGTAAGGTATGAGAAGGGCGCAGGCACAGTGTGGTATGGGAAGAGTGAGTGAAAGATGTGCAACGGATCCGCAGTTCGACGAGAAGCTAAAGGAGATAGTGGGGATATAAGTGGAGAGGAGGGCGTATGGAGTGGTGATATAGATAGATGAAAAGAGCCGGATCTAGGCGCTCGACCGCACGGAGCCGGGGTTGCCGATGAAGAAGGGCCGGGGCGGGACTATGATGCACGACTACAAAAGGAACGGCACCACTACGTTGTTCGCAGCCCTCAACGTGCTGGACGGCAAGGTCATCGGTCGTAACATGCAGCAGCATCGCCACCAAGAGTTCATCCGCTTCCTCAATACGATCGAGGAGCAGGTGCCTGTGGGAAAAGTGGATCCATGCCATCGTCGACAATTATGCCACCCACAAGCATCCCAAAGTGTGCGCCAATGGCTGGCGCGCCATCCCCGCTGGACGTTCCACTTCACCCCGACCTCAGCATCCTGGCTCAACGCGGTCGAAGGCTTCTTCGCCAAGCTCACGCGCCAGCGCCTCAAGCGCGGCGTGTTCCGACTCCGTCGTGACCTGCAAAGTCGCCATCAACCGCTTCGTCGCTGAAACAAAGCCATCTGAAAACCTTCGTATGGACCGCTGACCGAAAACGCGTGCTCGCCGCTGTAAAACGAGGGAAGCAAACGTTAAATGAGTACTACCCGCGCTTGCTGCCGGCGTAGCGCGGCTCAAGGCGGCGCTTGCGGACGATCAAAAAGTCCGCGTTTACACCGGCGATCCGGCGGAATGGCCGGAAATCTTCCGCATCTTGCAAGGCGACGAAATCCGGCGCCGGCACAGCGCCTGGATCGACGCGAACAATCCGGGTTTCGGTCCCGGCATCGCCGAGCGGTTCGCCTGGACCCGCACCATCGAACCCGCCGCGGTCGAGCGCATGCTGCGGCGCCGCGAGGACGTTGCCCGGCATATGGACGCGCTGCTCGGCGATGACGCCGTATTGTGCCTGCCGACGGCGCCCGGCATCGCGCCGAAACTCGCGACGCCTGTCGCCGAGCTGGAAGTCTTTCGGGCGCGGGCCTTCGCGCTGTTGTCGATCGCCGGCCTCGCGCGCCTGCCGCAAATCTCGCTGCCGCTCGGCACGATGGCGGGCTGTCCGCTGGGACTCTCGCTGATCGCGCCGCGCGGCGCCGACTGAGGACTGCTCGACTGGGTGGCGAAAGAACTAAAAGTCCACGCGGAAGTCGTAGGGGGCTGACGGCGCATATTCGCCGGCATAGGCGCGCTTCAGCAATTCCTTCTGCTTCACGCCGGCCGCACGCGCTGCGACCATCTTCTCCGGCACGACGAACTTGCCGATCGGATCGGCCTTGAACTGCGGCGAGGTGCGCATCCACGCTTTGGATTTCTTCCAGTCGCCGAAACAGTCCGCCTGCAGCTCGACGCTGTTGCCGTCGGGATCGACATAATAGAACGACAAGGTCATGCCGTGATGGACCGCGACATGCGGCTCATAGCCGTACTCGTCATGCAGCCGTTGCCAGGAATCAAGGAGATCGTCGACTGACGGGTACTCGAACGCGAGATGGTGCAGGCCGGCATAGGTCCGAAACTGCGGGTTATCGCGGAAGTGCGGACCGCCGGCCATCGAGATCCGGTGATTGGCGCCGTCGTTGCTCAGGAAGGCGATGCCGGGTGCCTGAAACACCGGCTCGATGCCGACGACGGCCGCGTACCAGTCGATCATCTCCTGCATCCGCGAGGTTTTCAGCAGCGCGTGATGAAAGATCGGGATTTTGATCGATTTCGCGCTTTTTCTCGCTGTCGATTTTTGGCCGCTTTCGCGCGTTTGACGGTTTTTTTCTTTTTCACCAATTCCTCCCTACAGGCTTCTGGCGATGAGTAGCTTCATGATTTCGTTGGTTCCGGCATAAATGCGCAGTACCCGCGCATCGCGATAGAGCCGCGAGATCGGGTATTCGTCCATGTAGCCGTAGCCGCCGAATAATTGCAGGCAGCGATCGACAATCTTGCCGACCAGATCGGTGAGCCAGTATTTCGCCATCGAGGCGGTGACAGTATCGAGTTCGCCCTTGACGTGCCGTTCGATGCAATGATCAAGAAACACCTTGGCGACGGTCGCCTCGCTCTTGCATTCAGCGAGCACGAATTGGGTGTTCTGGAAGTCGATGATCTTTTTGCCGAATGCCTGGCGCTGCTTGACGTAATCGATGGTCAGGCCGAGCGCGCGTTCGATCATGGCGACTGCGTGGATCGAGACGATCAGCCGCTCCTGCGGCAATTCCTTCATCAGCTGATAAAAGCCCTGGCCTTCCTCGATGCCGAGCAGGCTTTCCGCCGGCAGCTGCACATCCTCGAAGAATAGTTCCGAGGTGTCGGCGGAATCCATGCCGAGCTTCTTCAGCTTGCGGCCGCGGCGAAAGCCGGACGCGTCGGCGGTTTCGACCACCATCAGCGAGACGCCCTTGGAGCCCTGCTTCGGGATCGGTCTTGGCAACGACAATAATCAGATTGGCGTGCTGGCCGTTGGTGATGAAGGTTTTCGAGCCGTTGAGCACATAGCCGTTGCCGGATCGTTTTGCAGTGGTACGCACGCCTTGAAGATCCGAGCCGGTGCCGGGCTCGCTCATGGCGATGGCGCCGATCATTTCGCCGGTGGCGAGTTTCGGCAGCCAGCGCCGCTTCTGTTCCTCGGTGCCGTAACGCAGGATATACGGCGCAACGATGCCGGAATGCAGCGATGCGCCGAACGTATCGAAGCCGGCGAGCGCATATTCGCGATCGATCACCGCTTCATGCGCGAAGCTGCCGCCGGCGCCGCCATATTCCTCCGGCATTGACGCGCAGAGGAGACCCGCCGCGCCGGCCTTGGTCCACACCTCGCGCGGATAGAAATGGTCTTCATGCCATTTTTCAAGATGCGGAACGAATTCGGCGGCGATAAAGCGCCGCGCCTGATCTTCGAGCAGGACAACATCTTCCGTCATCCATGCCGGACGCGGCAGATTGAGAGCGTCGTTCATTGTGTTTCACCCGGCGCACCGACAAGAAATCACGCTTGTGTACACGGCCGCGCTCGATAAGACCATTTGCAAATCGCCGGATCAAGGCAAGCCAAGTGGGTACTAAAGAATGAGCGGAAACCGGACTCAGCGGGGGAGCGGACCGTGTATTTGCTTTGCCACTTTCGGCGGCAAGGCTGGCTCGCTGCCGCCGGTTTCAGCGGGCGTGGAAGCCGCGGTTTTACCACGGCGGCGCCAGCCTTCTCGCGTCAGCCAATCGACCAAGGAAGGAGAAAAGCGCATCAGCCACCAGTAGAAGTGCGCGGCTGGCGTGACCAGCACCAACCCCTTATTTTTTTTAATGGCGCGAACGGCCTTGGCGGCGGTCTGTTCGGCGCTCGCGCAAATCCACGCCGGCACTTTCACCGTTCGATCGGCTTTATCGGTCTCGCAGTCGTCGAGCAGAGACGAACGCACGAAGCCCGGACACAGAGTCGTCACCCCGAAATTTTCGTTGCAATATTCCGCGCGCAATGCTGCGCTGAAACCGACCAGGCCGAATTTGCTGGTCTGGTACGCGGTCGTCTTGCGCCAGGTGACCAGCCCGAAAATACTGCAGACATTGAGGATGTGGGCTTCATCGGCCGCCAACAGCATTGGCAGCAGTTCGTGGACCAGCTGAATCGGCGCCATCAGGTTGACAGCCATAATCCGATTCCACTGCTCGCCGGTCATCCGATGGGTTTGCCCGTAGTACGTGGTACCGGCGTTGTTGACGAGGATGTTGAGCCCCATCCACGTATTGCGCAGCTGTTCGACGGTGCTACTGATCTGCAAGGGGCGGTAAGATCGCAGACGGCGGTCATCACGTTGACGCCGAAAGCTCGCGCCTCCTGCGCGATCGTCGCCAGCGCGTCTGCTTGGATGTCGACGAGAAATAAATCCGCGCCTTCCTTGGCGAGTTCCAGCGCGATGGCGCGGCCGATACCCGACGCCGCGCCGGTCACCATCGCCTTCTTGCCGCGAATGACGCGCATTCAGACTAACACCGCTGCCTGAGGCTCTTGCAATCGAAAGAGCGCTGAGATTCACGTTTTTAAGAAACGTGAGCTGCTCATAAGACCATTTGCCAACTGGCGGATCAAGGCAAGTGTTGGTCTCTCAATCGCGGAATTTTCGCAGCCACGATGTTATAAGCAAAGTTCCGCTCTTAAATTTGACACCTACTTTATTGAAGGCCCGCCCGTCTGCCGCACGCGCGTTTGCAGAAACGCCTTTTGCGTACCGAGAATTTCAAACATCGCCTTCTTGTCTTTGCCAGACAGGACAGAAAAGAACTCGGCGATCCAACCTTCATTCGCCTTTGCCGCGGCGCGGAATGCTGTTCTGCCTTTGGGAGTGAGCCGCACGCGAAGCGCGCGGCGACTGCGCGGATCGGCGGAACGCTCGACCAGACCTTCAGCCTCCAATTCATCGGTCAGGCCGGTGATGTTGCCGGTCGTGACCATGAGGCGGTTTGAAATTTCGCCCATGCGCAGGCCGGCACTGTTCGAGTCCAGTTGAGCCATCAGGTCGAAACGCGACAGGCTCATGTTGAAAGATGCGCGCAACCGGCGGCGCGCTTCGTTGGTAACGAGCTTGTTTATCGCCATCATCCGCAGCCAGAGCCGCAAATCGCCATGGTCGCTCGCGGCGCCCCGCGTCTCGAGATCGTCGATGGGCAGATCAAGCGTGCGGTTGTTGCGCGCGAGCGCCATTGTCAGTGCTTCCACACTTCCCGAGCGATCTCGACGACCAGCTGTAACTTCGCTTTTTCGTCGGCTTGGCGTGAGCGGGCTGCCGGTCAGATTGGTCGCGAACCCGCATTGCGGGCTGATGCCAAGCTGGTCGAGCGCGGTGAACTGGGCGGCTTCGTCGATCCGCTTCAACAGCGCCCGCTTGTCCTCCAGCGCGGCTGTTTTGCTGCTGACAAGGCCCAGGATGACCCACTTGTCCGACGGCAGGAAGCGCAATGGCGAAAAATCTCCGGCCCGCGGCGAATCGTACTCCATGAAAGAAAACGTCGATACCCGGAATGTTGAAAATGCGCTCCGCGACCCGATGGTAGCCTCCCGACGCGAGCCAGCGGCCGCGATAATTGCCGCGGCACAGATGCATGCCGATGACCATGCCCGGTGGTTTCCCGCGCACGGCGGACGCGATCGTGTCGATATAGACGTCAATCAGGCGATCGGGATCTTCGCCGAGGCTCCGAATTTGGTCATTGACGCGCGGGTCTTCCATCATCGCCAAGGGCACTTCGTCGAGCTGAACGAAGGTGCAGCCGAGCGTATGCAGCTCGGCAAGCTCCTCGCGATAAACCGCCGCGAGGTCCGCAAAGTACTCGGTGATGTCGGGATAGGCGGTCTGATCGACCCGCTCGCGGCCGCCGAGGAAATTCACGTAGGGCGGGGCGGGCATCGTCACCTTGACGGTACGATCGGTCAGCTCCCTGACGAACTCGAATTCGTCAGTTGTGATGCCCTTGCTGCGCTTAAGCTTGCCGGCGGCGTAGGGACCATACGCCTGAACGCTATCTCCGGCGTCGTTTGAGAAAGTGAACGGCGTGATTTTCACCGTCATCCCGGCGACGCTTTTGACGAAATGACTGAAGAACGCTCCGCGCCGAAATTCGCCGTCCGTCACGGCTTGCAGGCCGATGTCTTCCTGGAATTTGACGATGTCGCGGATTGCCCGATCCTCGATCTCGCGCAACTCGCTCTGGCTGATTTCGCCATTACGAAGCTGATGACGCGCCGCGATTAGTTCCTGCGGCCGCAACAGGCTGCCGACGTGGTCGGCACGGAAAGGCGGCTTGCCGTTCATGAGTCTCCTCGCGCGGTTTGACTCCGCAATACCTTAGATATAAACATTTTAGTTGTAAATGATTGCTCGGAGCTGCGGAACACGGCGGTGCTGGACGAAAGTGCCTATCCGGACGACTTCGCCCGCCGCGGCCTTCCGCCTGCTGAGCTGTGGCCGGTCATCGATCAGGAAGCTCTCGCGCGGCTGAACTATCCGAAGCGGGTGAACGCCGCCGTCGAGCTGCTCGATCGCGCCGTGGCGCAGGGGCTCGGTCCAAGGCCGTGCGTGCGCTCCCCGCTCGTGACGTGGAGCTACGCCGAGCTCCTGGAAAAGGCCAACCGCATCGCCGGCGTCCTGGTCAACGACATGGGCCTTGTTCCCGGCAACCGCGTGCTGTTGCGTTCGGCGAACAATCCAATGCTCGCGGCGTGCTGGTTTGCCGTCCTCAAGGCGGGCGGCATCGCGGTCACCACCATGCCGCTTCTGCGCTCGCGCGAGCTTGCCCAAATCTGCAACAAGACCGAAGCCCAACTGGCGCTGTGTGACGCGCGGCTCGCAGCCGAACTGGAAGCGACCCGGCCGTTGTGCCCGTCGCTCGGCCAAGTCCGGTACTTCAATTCAGACGCCGCTGACAGTCTGGAGCGGCTGATGCAAAACCGGAGCGACGCCTTCACCAACGTCGTGCCCTCGCACGACGACGTCGCGTTGATTGCATTCACCTCCGGCACGACCGGTCCGCCGAAAGCCACATTGCATTTCCATCGTGATGTCCTCGCCATTTGCGACACCTATCCGGCGGAAACGCTGCGGTCGGGACCTGATGATATTTTTACCGGTAGCGCACCTCTTGGCTTTACTTACGGCCTGGGTTCGTTGCTGCTGTTTCCCATGCGCCGCGGCAGTTCCACCGTGCTGCTTGAACAGGCCAATCCGGAAATCATGCTGCAAACCGTGCAGCATTTCGGCGTGACGACGTTGTTGATCGGTCCGACAATGTATCGCGGCATGTCGCCTCATACCGCGCGGTTCGATCTGTCCACGCTGCGTACCTGCTGCTCAGCCGGTGAGCATTTACCGGTCGCGGTCTACGACGAGTGGCTGCGGCGGACCGGCATTCGCATCCTCGATTTCATGGGCTCGACGGAAATGCTGCACGCTTTCATCGGCGTTCCGCGTGATGATATTCGTCCTGGTTCGACAGGCATCGCCTTGCCGGGCTATCAGGTCAGAGTCGTCGACGAGGCGATAAATCCATTGCCGCCCGGAGCAGTCGGGCGGATGGCCGTGCGCGGCCCGATCGGCTGCCGCTATCTCAACGATCCGGATCGGCAGAAGGCTTACGTTGTCAATGGATGGAATCTGACCGGCGACGCCTTTCATGCCGATGCGGACGGGTTCTTTTGGTATCACTCGCGCACTGACGACATGATCGTCAGCGCCGGCTACAATATTTCCGGGCAGGAAATCGAGGAAGTCCTGCTGGAACACGCCAGCGTCAGTGAGTGCGCCGCTATAGGCGTTGCCGATCCCGCTCGCGGGCAAATCGTCAAAGCATTTGTGGTACTGCGCGACCCGGAAACAGCAAGCGAAGAGCTGTCACGCGCGCTCCAGGAGTTCGTGAAGCAATCGATCGCTCCCTACAAATATCCTCGCGCCGTCGAATTTGTCGGTGAACTGCCGAAAACCCAAACCGGCAAGATCAATCGCGCGGTGCTTCGGGCGAGCGGATAAATCTGGAAAGGGTCGCTTTAACCAGAATTGAAGCACGAAGTGCCTCTAAATGCCGCAAAAGCACTCGGCGTCTTGAAACGAACACAAGTCTGGGCCATATAGAACTAGATAGCCGTTATGGCTGCGGCGAGCCGCGTGTACGGATTCCCGTCAAACGGTCTCTGGCTTGCCCTTTTCATCTCCATCGACACCTAGATCGCGCGGGGTGTCTGACTTCACCCGCAACACGCTGGCCGAAGCGCATGACGCACGGCCGCTGGCGCGCAACAGAAAGCTTATTCATTGACCTCCTTTCAAGGCTTCGGATTTAACGAAGCAATCATCCGTGCAGTCGCCGAAGAGAACTACGCCAACCCAACTCCGATCCAGATCCAAACCATCCCGATTGTCATGTCGGGCCGCGATGTGATCGGCATCGCTCAGACCGGCACCGGCAAAACCGCCGCCTTCGCGCTCCCGATCCTCCACCAACTTGCCGCGAATCCGCGGCCGTCCGAGCGCAAAAGCTGCCGCGTCCTGGTGCTGAGCCCGACGCGTGAGTTGTCCGGTCAAATCCTGGAAAGCTTTCGGGCTTACGGCCGTCATCTGCGCGTCCGCGGCGCACTGGCGATCGGCGGCGTGCCAATGGGCGGACAGGTGCGCGCGTTGCAAAACGGGGTCGACGTTCTGGTCGCTACGCCCGGGCGCCTACTCGACCTGGTCAAGAGCAATGCGCTCCGCCTGAATGGTGTCGAATTCTTGGTGCTCGATGAAGCCGACCGAATGCTCGACATGGGCTTCATTCACGATATCCGCAAAATCGTTGCGAAACTTCCGGCGAAGCGGCAGACGCTGTTGTTCTCGGCGACCATGCCCGAGGCGATTGCCGATCTCGCCAAGCAGTTATTGCGGGACCCGATTAGCGTTGCCGTTGCCGCGGTCGGCTCGACGGTCGAGCGCGTTGAGCAGCGAATCATCCACGTCGATCGCGGGACGAAGCAAACCGCCCTCGTCGATGTCTTGAAGCGCGAGCCGATCGAGCGCGTGCTCATCTTTACCCGAACCAAGCATGGCGCCGACAAGGTCGTGCGCGCCTTGATCAAGGCCGGCGTGGCGGCCCAAGCGATCCACGGCAATAAGTCCCAGAACCAGCGCGAGCGCGTGCTCGCGGCATTTCGCAAGGGCGAGGTCAAAACCCTCGTTGCCACCGATATCGCGGCGCGTGGCATCGATGTGGATGGCATCAGCCACGTGGTGAATTTCGACCTGCCCAACGTCCCCGAAACCTACGTCCACCGCATTGGCCGTACCGCCCGCGCCGGAGCAGGCGGGATCGCAATCTCCCTGTGCGACGGCGAAGAAGTCGCGCTCCTGCGCGACATTGAGAAGCTGATCCGCCAATCCATCCCGGCGACCGGCACAAGCGCACGAGCGGTTCGGACCGAGTCCTCAAATACGAGGCATCATGCTGGTCAGCGGTCTTCTCATGCCTTGGCCAAACGCAGAAATCATCACGGAAGTGACGGAGTGCATTCCCACAGGCATTCTACACAAAGCGGGACATCCTCCGACGGGATTGCCTCGGTAGCATTCCTAAATCGCAGCACTCAATCGGCCCGCTAAGGAGTTCGGCGCTTCACCGCGGTCAGCCGATCATCAAGAAGGATCACGCCATGGCAAAGGAAGAACTGCTGCAATTTGAGGGCCTCGTGATCGAGATACTGCCCGACGCCCGCTATCGCATTCAGCTCGATGCCGGGCACGAAGTCGTCGCCTACACGGCAGGAAGAATGAAAAAGAACAGGATCAAAACCCTCGCCGGTGATAGAGTGACTGTCGAAATCTCGCCCTACGACCTGGAGAAGGGGCGATTGATCTTCCGCCACAAGGACGAACGGGCCGGCTCGGTAAACCGCCCGCCGCAGCGCAATCAGTTCCGCCGACGGTGATCAGCTGTGCTCGATGAGCTAGCTGATAACGACAATGAACTCACGCCACAGCGAGGCAAGACCATGCGAATATTCATTTTCAAGTCTGACGCAAGGCCCGACCTGCGTGCGTTCGGCGCCGACTTGACGGGTAGCCGGCTGCCGAAACAGTTCAGTCCCTGGCATGCGATCGGCGCCGTCGCACCCGACCGGGATCCGCCGCACGAGCTTTCCCGCGAAGTGATCGAAACCGCCATCAACGACCACGGTTTTCAGCTCTGGCGCATGAGCAAGAAGGATTAAGCCCAGGTGGACTTAACCATGGACTTAACCAAGTCGGACTTGGCCATTTTGGATGGGACGGTATGCCAGACACTGCGGAAGGAACATTTCCGATGACGAACCTCGCGCACAAGTTCAAGGTTGGGCAGATCGTCGATCTCATCCCATCGATGTCGCGGTCGGCAGCAAGGGGACACTACGAAATCGTGAGCCTGCGGCCGGCCGAAGGTGAAAGCCCACAGTATCGCATCAAGAGCAGAAGCGAAGCTCACGAGCGTGTGGTTGCGGAGACCGACCTGATACTGTCAGCGCATCTGAAGTTCGATTGATTGAGAGTTGCGATGGATGCTGACGAGGTTCAGCGCGCTCGAACCCCGTAAAGGCACCGAGAGGAGCCGATAATGTTCAAGATTTTTGAGCTCAAAGGGGCGGACGCAGCCGGTGCGGTGCAAGTTGGTCGCGGCTATTCCACCCGCGAGGAGGCCATGGTCGCGGTCAAGACCCATCTCAAGACCTTCAAAGCGTCCGGACGCAATCCCGAGGGAAACTATTGGTGGGCGCGGGATGCCGAAGGCTTGCGAAAATGCTGGATTTCCAGCATCGAATGAAAAGGCACGATGAGCTGACCGTGCTCAATTTCCCGAACCAAAGCCGATTTTTCGATCCGACGCGACGCGCCGTGCGGTTCTGGGGTCATGATAGCGCGATGGAGTGGTCGTTCTTTGTGACCGAAGACGCGCTGGTGCGGCTGCAACCGAAAATGGCGCGTGATGAGGCGAGTTTGCTGCTCGCCTTTGATGCCAATCGGGCGGCGATCTACGTAGCGGCCACTAAGGCGTATAAGCGCGGGCGAAGAGGGTCCTATGAACTCTCGGCTACGGATTTTTGATGTCGTGCGCCGCTAATGTTGCGGGTGAAAACGCCGATTGCGCCCGGCCGCTAGCTTTCGCCTGCCAACCGCTTGAAATCGGCGATAACGGCGGCGATCAGCCTTTGTCGGCGCGGGTCCTGCGCAGCGATTGTCGCCGCAAAGAGGTTGAGGAGGTAGCGGGCTTTTTCGGCAGCCTCGTGCCAATTCGCCGCCGGCGCCGCCAGCAGGTGGGTTTCCAATTCATCTTGCCGAAGGCGTAATGCCTTCTCGTTCGCCTCGACTTCCGCCAGCAAGCGGCGAAGATCGGTAGCCTTCTGGGCAGCCATCCCGCGACGCTGGTCGAGATCGATGGTCCTGTCTGTCATGATCGTGCGTCTTGACGAGCGAGCGGGTAGTCGGCGCTTTCGTATAAACGGCGAATCTCGTCGCTGCCGTATCTCCGCTCATCGACTTCGAGGAACGCACCGACCAGAGATGCCGGTGGCATGTCCTCGATGGCGAAACGGATGGCATGCGCGGCTCGCGCAAATCGTTTGTACCCGAACGACTGACGCCGCGGCAGGCGCCTTCGCGTTGGAAACAACTCCGCCGTAGCGTCGTAATCAAATTCAGCCATCGGTCGGCACCTCGCGAATCTCGTAAATAACGAATAAGCGCCGTCTGAATGAATGAACATTTCAGAGCGCGCACACGAATATAAGCTCAAAGTGCGCTGTTTCCAGCCTCGCCGCGACATTCGTCCCGAAATCGAAAGAACCGGGCGAAATTTTCGTCAATTCGTCTCCTTTGGCGCTTTAGACAGGCAAGATCGGGGCCCTATAGGGCGCCTAACATCGGTGAAAACGCGCAATTCAGGTTTGTAAGCTGGAAAGCGACGCTACTCCTGGCCGCTGCGCGTCGGCGGCGCAGCACAAAAAAGACGCCTTCCTATGCAAACATGCTGCTGTAATCGATGCGCCCGCGTCTTCACCGCCGCGCGATCTAGACCGTCCTGATACGAAAGAGATGCTTTGCCAGCGTCGGCGAGGAATTTCATACGGCTGTCGAGAACTGCCGCGGAGATCGCGATCAAATTCTTAACTCTGGCGCCTAAGAGACCGATGATGGCAGTTGCGGCGTCCGTCATTCGGCCACGGAGGAAATTTTGAGCGACAGACCGAAAGCCGGTCCCGGAACGCGTGTGGCCGACATCCGTGCCCTGACGCAGAGTCTGGCACGCTACCGCGAACCGAGCCACGGACGCAGCGTAGTCGAGATTCTGATTACGGTCGTGCCGTTCGCGGTTCTTTGGTTATTGATGTGGTGGTCACTCCACATCGGATACGGGCTCTATTTGTTGCTCGCCGTTCCCGCCGCAGGTTTTCTTGTCCGCTTATTCATGATCCAGCACGATTGCGGCCACGGCTCGTTCTTTCGCCATCGGCCGGTGAACGACTGGGTCGGCCGCGTGATCGGCGTTTTCACCCTGACACCTTACGACTTCTGGCGGCGTGCCCACGGCATCCATCATGCGACATCGGGCAACCTCGATCTTCGCGGCACCGGCGACATCGACACGCTGACGGTGCGCGAATATCTGACGCTGTCGCGCTGGCGCCGGCTGATTTATCGCCTGTACCGCCATCCCATCATCATGTTCGGCGTCGGGCCGACCTATTTGTTCATGCTCCGCCAACGCCTTCCAATTGGCCAGGCGCGGGAAGGCTGGGTACCCTGGGTGAGCACCATGGCGACCAACGGCGCGATCGCGCTCGTCATTGCCGGCATGATGTGGTGGGTCGGCGTCGCGCCGTTCCTGCTTGTGCATCTGCCGATTACCGTCCTCGGCGGTGCAATCGGGGTGTGGCTGTTCTACGTCCAGCATCAATTCGAGCATACGGACTGGTCTGAAAACGGCAATTGGAGCTTCCCCAATGCGGCGCTCTACGGCAGCTCACATTATGATTTGCCGGTAGTGCTGCGCTGGTTCACTGCCAATATCGGCGTGCACCATGTCCACCACCTGTGCAGCCGGATTCCATTTTACCGGTTGCCGCTTGCTCTTCGCCAGCACCCCGATCTCGCCAAAGTCGGCCGACTTACTCTGGTGCAGAGCCTCGCCTGCGTGCGCCTGGTGCTGTGGGATGAAACAGCACACCGGCTCATTTCGTTTCGCGAACTGCGTACTCGACTTCGCGCCAGCCCGATTGTTGCCTTGCAAAGGCCAAGCTTTTCCCGTACGCACTCGATAATCGACTTTTGGCCGGACAATCGGGCCGTTTCGCCTTCGCTGAATGCCAGGCGCACCGTTCAGACCCTCCAAACATCGACGAACCGAGTCCTAAGGCGCGCCATTGCGCGCCTATTGGCTCAAGTGCACCTGGATCAGTGAAAGGATATCGCCATGAATACGGGTACCGTAAAGTTTTACAATGACCAAAAAGGCTTCGGCTTCATTCAACCGGACGACGGCGGCAAGGACGTTTTCGTCCACGCCACCGCGCTCGAGCGCGCTGGAATGCGCGGACTGGTCGAAGGCCAGAAGGTTTCCTTCGATACCCAGGAAGACCGCCGCACCGGCAAGATCGGCGTCGGCAACATTCAGGCGGTATAACGCTAACGAGTGATGAAAATGAAAACCGCCCCAATGGGGCGGTTTTTTATCGGCGGTGATGAGAAGCTACCGCAGCACTCAAGTTTTCGTACCATTTTGCAACGTCGTGCGATAATGTCTTTGCCATGATCGATCATGCCGACTTTTCCGTTGTCGTAAAGAACAGAGCAGCCGCTCCAAAAGCATGGAAGTGGGAAATCTATCGCGCCGGCCGAACCAGTCCGATTGACCGCTCCGAGGCTTGTTTCGAAACCATGACGGAAGCCAATCGCGCCGGAAAAGTAGCGCTGAGATTGCTGTTGAGCGAATATCCCGATTGAAGCGAACGCAAGCTGGCCGGCTCATCTTTGCGAATTTGCGGCGCTGCCGAGCTTCAACAGGAATTTGGCGCGCCCGAAGAGATTCGAACTCCTGACCCCCAGATTCGTAGTCTGGTGCTCTATCCAGCTGAGCTACGGGCGCGGTGCGCCGCGCGAAAAAATGGCCGCTTGCGGCGCGGGCCATAGCTATAGGCTTCGCCGCCTATTGGCAAGCGCACCGCTCACCCACAACTTGAGACTCAGTCGCCGCGCCGGCGTGCTATAAGCTGCGGTTTCGGCATGGTGAATGGGACAAGTTGAACCGTGTGGCGACCTCCGCAACGGATCCGATACGAAGCCAAGGCCGGACGCATTCCGTCTGCTGCCGAAGCGGCGGCTTCGCGGCTATTTTCGCCGGTCGATATCGGCCCGGTGGCGCTTGCCCAGCGGACCTGGGTTCCCGCCATGGTGCCATGGCGGGCGACCGAGGAGGGCTACGTCACCGACGAAGTCATCGAGTGGTATGAGCGCTTCGCCCGCGGCATGCCTGGCGCGATTGTGGTCGAGGCGACCGGCATCCGCGACGTGCCGAGCGGGCCGCTCCTTCGCATCGGACATGATCGCTTCCTGCCGGGGCTGCGCCGCCTGGTCGAGACGGTGCGGCGCGCCAGCGGCGGCCGCACGCGCCTGCTCGTTCAGCTGATCGATTTCCTCGCCGTTCGCCGCCGCCCCGAACCGCGAAAATTCTTCGAGCGCTTCCTGGCGATCACCGATCGCCATCGCGCCGCGCTCGGTGAGCCTCGTTTATCCGATGCCGAAGTCCGGGTCCGCTTGAGCGCCATGGGCGAAGACGAGCTCGCCGGCGTGCTGGCGCCCGATGAATTGGAAGCGCTGCAATTCGGCTATCGCGAGCGCGTCACCGACATGCATCGACCGCACATCAAGAACCTTCCGCAGGTATTGCCAGGTTTGTTTGCTGAGGCTGCCGTTCGTGCGGAGGAGGCCGGTTTCGACGGCGTCGAACTGCACTACGCTCACGCCTATACGATGTCGTCGTTTCTCTCGCGCACCAACACGCGGCCCGACGACTATGGCGGCTCGCTCGAAAATCGCGCCCGGTTGCCGCTCGAAGTTTTGGCGGCGATACGAGGCCGGGTCAGCAACAAACTTGCCGTCGGCGTTCGCTATCTTGCGGAAGAATGCATCGAGGGCGGCAACCGCGTCGAGGACGCGGTCTATTTCGGCGTCGCCTTTGCGCGGGCCGGCGTGCATTTCATCTCGCTGTCGCGCGGCGGCAAATTCGATGACGCCAAGCAGCCGGCCATCGGCGGTGCCGTCTATCCCTATACCGGTCCGAGCGGCTACGAGTGCATGCCGCAGTTTATCTCCGACGAACGCGGACCGTTCGGAAGGAACGCCGCGCCGACCGCCGCCATCCGTAAAGCGGTGCGCGAGGCCGGCAGTCAGGTGCCGGTGGTGTGCGCCGGTGGCGTCCATAATTTCGAAATGGCGGAGGACTATTTGGCGCGCGGCGTTTGCGACATCGTCGGCGCGGCGCGCCAATCGCTGGCCGATCCGGATTGGTTTCGCAAAATCCAGCTCGGCTTCGGCCGGGAGGTGCGGCTGTGCGAATACACCAATTACTGCGAGGGCCTCGACCAGAAGCACAAGCCGGTCACCTGCCAGCTCTGGGATAAGCTTCCTTCAGAAGCCGGCGAGCGCCGCACGCCGGACGGCAAGCGCCGCCTGACCGCGCCGGTTTGGCAGCCGCCTGACTAGTGTCGGCTCGTCGTTGTGAGCAAAGCGAAGCAATCGAGATCGTGGCGCGAAACTCGATGGTTTCGTCGTTCGGTGTTTGCCGACGCTTTCGCATTGTGTTCACGCCGGTTGGTAGCGAAAAAACGTCATCTCGTCATCCCGCCGAAATTCAGATAAGCGATCCGCGACAACGGTCGAATGGGACCAGCGGAGAGGGCAGGGGCTAAAAGCGCATGAATGACGGCGCTACGATCGATCTGTCGAAGGTCCTGGACCGCCCCAAGCTCTCGAGCTTGCAGGTCTTGATTCTCTGTCTGAGCTCTTTGGTCATTGTGCTCGATGGATTTGATGCGCAAGCGATGGGCTATGTCGCCCCGGCCCTGATCAAGACCTTCAATGTACCGCGCTCGGAACTCGGCCCGGCGTTCAGCGCCGGCCTGTTCGGTCTCTTTATCGGCTCGCTGCTCATCAGCCCGGTCGCCGACCGCCTCGGCCGAAAGATTGCCGTGCTCGGCGCGGTGGTGCTGTTTGGCGTCTGCTCGTTGATGACCATGACGGCCGGGTCGTTGAACGAGGTTTTGATCTGGCGCTTCCTCACCGGGCTCGGACTTGGCGGCGCCATCCCGACGACCTTAACCGTAGTGTCGGATTTTTCGCCGCGGCGATTGCGCGGTGCTTTGGCGATGCTGGTCGCGCTTGCCAATACCATCGGCTCGTCGATCGGCGCCTTTCTGTCCGGCGCGCTCATTCCGGTCTTTGGCTGGCCGTCGGTGTTTCTGGTCGGCGGCGTGCTGCCGCTGATCCTGGCCGTGGTGCTGCTGATTTTTCTGCCGGAATCGCCGCGCTGGCTGCTGCTGCAGCCCCGTTCCAGAGCGCGGCTCATTCCCATCCTGCGCAAGCTCGATCCTGAAATCGTGTTGGCGGAGAATACCGCGTTCTCGATGTCGGAAACGCCGTTGCCGGGCGTGCCGATGCGGCATTTGTTCGCTGAAGGACGAACGCTCACCACGCTTCTGATCTGGTGCGCCTTCGTCGTCGGCTATCTTGATCTTTATTTCATGACCAGCTGGCTGCCGACCTTGATCACGTCCGCCGGCAAATCGCTGCAGCAAGGGGTGGCGGCGCCGGCGTTGCTGCAGATCGGCGGCCTGATCGGCGGCGTGTCGCTGGCGCGGCTGGTCGATCGCTATGGCAGCCGCATGTTGTGCGTAACCTTCGCCGGCTGCGCGCTGTTCATTGTGGTGACCGGCGCGGTCAGCGGCGATGTCACGCTGTTGCTGGCGTCGGTATTCTGCGCCGGCTTCTTCCTGATCTCGTCGCTGGTCGGCTCGGTCGGCTACACCGCGGCATACTATCCGACCGCCATCCGCTCGACCGGAGTGGGCTGGGGCATGGGCGTCGGCCGCGTCGGAGCGATCATCGGTCCGCTCGTCGCCGGCGCGCTGATCGCGCTCGACTGGACGACGCCGGCGCTGTTCTACGCCGCCGGAGCAGTGACGCTGATCGGCGCAGTCGCGACGCTGTTGATGCCGCGCGGCCGCGCTGCGGAACGCACGGCCTTTCACGCCGCCGAGTAGGTTGCTACCAGCCAGCGCCGACGGCCGCTGCCTCTGGATTGTCCTCACGCCATTTCACGGCGATGAAGCGCCGGCCGGTGACGCCATCGGATTTCGGACTCGCCAGATAGAGCAACGGCGGCACCATCACCGCCGGGTCGAGCAAAGTCGCACGCAATTGATCGGGAAAGCCCGCCGGTATCATTCCGGTCAGCGTCGCGCCGCCGGGGAGCAGCGCGTTGACGGTGACGCCCGTCCCGGCGAGGTCCTGCGCCCAGATAATGGTTTCGGATTCCAGCGCCGCCTTGGACGGCCCATAAGGCGAGAAGCCGCGCCGCCGCATCGTCTCGGCGTTCATCGAGACATTAACGATACGGCCCCATCCCGCCGCCAGCATCGGCGGCACCGCCGCGCGCGCCATCAGAAAAGGTCCGACCACATTGGTGTCGATCACCAGCCGCCAGGTCTCGGGCTTGGTTTCCCAGAAACGCGTGGGCTCGGTCATGAAATTTTCGCTGACGTATTTCATGCCGCGCCCGGCATTATTGACCAGAATATCGAGCCGGCCGAAGCGTTCGAGCGCGGTCGCCACGACACGCGCGCAGTCTTCCTCCCTGGTTACGTCGGCGAGCACCGGCAACACGCCGCCCTGAGCGCCGGCTTTGGCAGCCTCGCCGGCGACGTGCTCGACCTCGCTGCGTTCGCGCGCCGCCGTCACCACCACCGTGGCGCCGGCTTTGGCAAGCCCGAGTGTCATGGCGCGGCCGAGCCCGCGTCCGCCGCCGGTGACGATCGCAACGCGTCCAGCGATTGTTTTTTGTTCGCTCACGGGGTAGCTATGCCGCCAACAGGCGTTTTACGTCCGGCCAGCTCTGCGTGCCGAACGTCTTAAGATCATTGGTGAGATCGGGCGGGCACATGTCCAGCAGCGCCGGCTGGAAGCTCGGGCGCGATTTTATCCGCTCGAACCAGTCGGTCAGCGACGGCCGCCTGCCGACCCACATTTCCGACATGCCGAGCATGTCGAGCCGGTTCACATACGGCGCCATGCCGATGTCGGCAAGCGAGTATGTGCTGCCGGCGAGCCAGGGCTGGTCCGCCAGCGTGTTCTCCATTTTCTGCAGGTAGCTGTCGTACAGCCGAAACGTCCGGTCGATGCGCGGCGCGGCCATGCCGTGAAGCACGATCTCCTTCTTTCGTGCGTGCCAATCCGCCGTCACCGAAATCGGCGGCGTGCTGTCGAGAAATTGCGCCAGTTTTTCCCGCGACAAACGCTTGATGATGTGCCGGTGACAGCTTGCGAAGGTGATTTCGCCGCACGCGGGATGCAGAAACTCGTCGACGGCTTTGGTCCACAGCCGCATCGCCGCGCGGTGCGCGGGGTCCGCGGGTTTCAGCGGCGGCTCGGGAAAGCACTCGTCGAGGTATTCGCAGATGACAGTCGACTCGATGATGACGTTGCCGTCGTGGACCAGCGTCGGCACCACGGCTTTAGGATTGAGTTTGGTGTATGCAGGATCGAACTGATCGCCGCGCAAAATGTCGACGTAGACGCCCTCCCACGGCAGCGATTTTTCGGCGAGCGCAATGCGGACCTTGGCAGCGCACACCGACGATCCGTGATGGTAGAGCGTGATCATTGCTGTCTGTCCTCCCGCGTCTAACAAAGCCGCATAGCAGCAATCGCAACCGCGACTTGCGATGGGCTAAGCAGCATCTTAGGGTCCTGACGACACTGTAACAATAATTCGAATAGCAAGTCGGGAGGTCATCACATGGATGCGCGGAATCGGGCGGACCAGTTGCGCGAAGCGAGCAATCCGCTGTTCAGCGACCGCAAGCTGAAGCTTGGGACCTTCTGCAGCAATCTGTCCGGCGGCGCCACGATGTCGTCGATCGATGGCGTCTTGCAGGCCCATTGGCCAAGCACTGAGTCAATCGCGCGGATGGCGGATGAAATGCAGCTCGAAGCGGTCGTTCCGGTGGGACGTTGGAAGGGCTTCGGCGGCAGCACCAACTTCAACGGCGAAGGCTTCGAGTGCTTTACCTGGGCTGCCGCCATGGGCGCGCTGACCAAGCATCCGGCGGTGTTCGCCACCTCGCACGTGCCGACCATGCATCCGGTGATGGCCGCCAAGCAGGGCGCCACCATCGATCACATCAGCGGCGGCCGCTTCACGCTCAATGTCGTGACCGGGTGGTATCGCCCGGAAATCGAGATGTTCGGCGCACCGCTCCTGGAGCACGATACCCGTTACGACATGGCGATCGAATGGATCGAGATCATCAAGCGGCTGTGGACCAGCGAGGAGGAGTTCGACTTCGAGGGCAAGTTCTACAAGGTCAAAGGCGCCATCCTTGCGCCAAAGCCGCTGCAGAAGCCGCATCCGGCGGTCATGAGCGCGGGTGTTTCGCCCAAGGGTAAGCAGTTCGCCGCGCGCCACGCCGACGTCAATTTCGTCAACCTAGAGGCGCACGATCTCGACAGCATGCGGGCGCGGGTCGAAGCCTCGCGCAAAACAGCGTGGGAGGAATGCAGGCGCGAAATCCAGGTCTGGACCAACGCCTACATTTTTCAGGACGACACCGAGGCCGATGCGCGCGCGTTCTACAAGGAGTGCGTATTCGAGAAAGGCGACTGGGAGGGCGTGGAGAATCTGGTCAACACCATGGGCATCAATTCGCAGTCGATTCCGGCGCCGATACTGCAGACCCTGAAGGAACATTTCATCGCCGGCTGGGTCGGCTATCCGCTGATCGGCACCAAGGAGCAGGTGGTCGACGGACTCTCCGTGTTGCAGCGCGCCGGCTTCGACGGCATCGTGCTCACCTGGCCGCGTTATGTCGAAGACATGAAGCGCTTTCAGGCCGAGACGTTTCCGCTGCTGGAACAGGCGGGATTGCGGTGACGCGGAGTGACGCGTGAGCGACAGCTACGAGGTGGAAGTGAGATGGCGGCGACGGCCCGACGAGCGTTTTGTCGATGGGCGCTACAGCCGCGCCCATGAATGGCTGTTCGACGGTGGCGCCAGAGTACACGCCTCGGCGTCGCCGCACGTGGTAAGATTACCCTTCTCCGATCCCTCCGGGGTCGATCCGGAGGAAGCGTTCCTGGCGGCGATTTCAAGTTGCCACATGCTGTTCTTCCTGAGCTATGCCGCGCAAAGAGGATTTGTCGTTGCCGCATACGCTGACCGCCCGATCGGCGTCATGAGAAAGGACGAAACGCGAGAGTGGATGGCAAAAGTCGCTCTGCATCCCAATGTTGAGTTTGTCGGCGACAAACGCCCCACGGCCGCCGAGGTCGAGGCGCTCCACCATCAGGCACATGCGGACTGTTACATAGCGAATTCAGTGAAGAGCGAAATTATAGTTGAAGGCAAAGCCCAAGGCTTGCGAGCTCGATAACTGCAGCTAAGCGGCGGGCAGCGCATTCTCGACAGCAAGCCTGCGCACCGCTTTGAGCGTTGCCGCGACCGCCATCAAGTAGCCCGCCTCCATCTGGCCGGCGAATTCGCGTTCCGCCGCACTACCTGGCTCGATTCCCTCAACTTCAAGCTTGAAGGTGAACTTGAGCGCCAGGTCGCCGTCGCCGTCCTCGATGATTTCGTTGAGGATGGTGCCGAGCACGCGACCCGAGGTGCGCTCGAATTTCACCATGCGCTCCGGGTGCAGCGTGACCATCTCGGTGATGGTGTCGCCCTTGTCGACGATTTCGCGGACGAACCGGTCTTCGTCCTGCCGTTCGACGATCCGGCACGCGGTGATGACCGGAACGAACGGCAGCGGATTTTCCGCCTTCATCATCAGACCGCGCCACACCAGGCTCCGCGTCAGCTTCGGCTCACGCGGATCGGTATTTACTTTGATGGTTCGAGACGCTTGCACCATGTGATCGCTCCTAAAACGTTATTTTCGCATAATTTTGAATGGCCTGAACTCTACCTTTGCGCCCTGGCCGAATAAAGTTCGAACGTAACGCGGATCAAGGCCGGGGACCTTTTCGCGGTCGCCGGCGCGCGCCCGATCGTTGAGCAGATCGCCGAACAGCGTAAACAACCCCCCGCCGACTTTGATGCTGTCGATTTTCACGATCGGCCCGCGCTCGCTGGACGGAGCGCCGACAGCGTTGCGTTCAGCCACCACCCGGCCGTCGACCCGCCATTCGGCGCGATCGTTAGTGCGGTCATAGGTGATTGCGTAGTGATGCCACTGCCCGCGCGAGGTCGGCACGGCGACCGGGATCAATTCGGTGAAGGCCGGATACGGATTGTCTTTGCTCTGTCCGAACGGCAGCCGCTCATAGAGCGGCACGATGCGGCTGTCGCTGACGAAAAAGTCGAACACCATGAAAGTCTTCAGATCGATGGTGTTGAAGGCGCCACAGCCAAGACGCACGTCGCCGCCGTCAGCTCCAAATGGATTGCGCTCGGTGCCAAAAGTCTCGACCCGCATGTCGGCCTCGACCGTCAGCAGGCCGCGTTCGCCGGGGGAGAATTCGGCGGTCGAATAGATTAGCGCCTTGACATTGTCGTGGCCGTCGGGCCGCGTCAGCGTGAAACGTGGTGCATGAACCGAGAGCGTGCCGCCGCCGCAGGCGACGACTGCGGCCGGGTCCCACAGATCCGGTGTCGGCAGGTGCCGATACCACTTGTCGTTCGGCCACGCTCCGGCCGACCCGAAGTCGTCGTAGATCATTGTGTCGGCGTCGTCTGTCGCGACGTTCATTGTTCCTCCCTTTCAGCTTATTCTCGGCAATCCAGCCGGGATTGGGCGGCGATTAAACGCACGCGCGAAGGGTTAAGGACAGAAGTAGTCGATGCGAACCGGCTGATCGAATTTGCCGTGATGTTTCGCATCGGCCTCGACGAAGCGGCGACGGACATCCGGCGCCAGGACCGCCGCCTCGGTGTATCCGTTGAAGCGCATATTGGCGATCATGCGGCCGGCGAAGGTGTCGAAGTCTGAATAGCTTCGCGCGTCGGTGTAGCTCGATATCTGGTCCGTCGCGAAATGCGGTTTGGCAAACTTGGCGAGCGCATTAGCTGCATTTTTTCGAACTGCGGTCTCATCATGAAATAATTCCATGATGTACTGATGCGGGCCTTGGGCAAGCGGTTCAGCGACGTAAAGCCGCCCCGAAGGCCGCAACACCCGGCGGGCCTCGGCGAGCGCGCGGTTGAGCTTCGCCTCAGGCACGTGATGCAGGGAGAACACAAACAGCACGAGATCGGCTGACTGGTCGGGCTCGGGGAGCGCATCGGCCGGCGCCTTGAGGAGGCGGTAACTGCCACTGCCGTGGGTGGTCCAGCCGGTTTCCGCGATGAACGGATCACAACCCGTGACCCGCGCACCGCGATTAGCTAGGGCGCGTGCCAACTGGCCTTCGCCGCAACCGACGTCAATGATGTGCAGGCCCGTGACCGACCCAACCGTCGCCAGCAGGGCATCGAGATGGGATCGCTCGCCGAGGTCGCGAATGGAAGGCTCTGCCATTGCTGGTCGGGCTCCTTGAGATGATGCCGTTTGGATCGTTCAGCCTTGCGCGCGGGCGCTGCGGCGGGCGCTCAATTCCACGGCACGATCGGGAATCGTCAGGCGAATCGTCGCCCCAATCGTGCCCTCGACCAGGCGGATGTCGCCGCCGTGGGCGCGTGCCAGTTCCGCGGCGATGGCGAGGCCAAGCCCGGTACCGCCGGTGCGAGTCGAGCCCTGAAATGCTTCAAATAAATGCGCACGCGCCTTGTCGGAAAACCCTGGCCCCGTATCGGACACCTCGATCACCACCACCGCGCCCTCGCGCCGGCCGGTGATGCGAATCTGGTCCTGGCCCGGGTCGCGCGCCGCGCGGCTCTCCAGCGCCTGCATGGCGTTACGGGCGAGATTGAGTAGCATGCGGAACAGCTGGTCGTAGTCGGCTTCCACCACAAGGTCACGCTCGACGGCGCTGATCCACCGGATCGGGGCATCAGTGCCCAAGCCCAGCGTTTCGTGCACCTCCTCGACTAGCGGCTCAAGCAGGATCGGCTTTCGCTCCGGCGGCGGTTCCTGCAGGCGGCCGTAAGACAACGTCGATTCGCAGAACGCGATGGCGCGTTCGAGCGCGCGCATCAGCTTCGGCGCAAAGCGCTGCACACCCGGGTCGGGCAGGCTGGCCAGCCGGTCAGAGATCAGCTGCGCCGAGCCAAGCAGGTTGCGCAAATCGTGGTTGATTTTTGCCACCGCGAGCCCGAGCGCGGCAAGCCGGTTCTTCTGATACAGCATCGAGGCGAGCTCGCTCTGCATGCTGGCGAGTTCGCGCTCGGCGATGCCGATCTCGTCGGCGCGCGCCGACGGCGCGATAATGTGGGCGGCGTTTTCCGGATCGGCGCGAAACGCCATCATATTCGCAGTGATCCGGCGCATCGGCCGCACGAATGTGTAGTGCAGCGTCAGATAAACCAGTGCCGCGGTGATGCCCGAGATCAGCAGCGAGAGCAGCAACAGATCGACCGAATAGTGCAACAGCGCCTTGCGCAGCGGCGGTTCGTCCATGACGATTTCAATGTAGTCGCCGCCCATCGGCGCCGGACCGACGACGCGCATCACGTTTTTGCCCGTGTCGAACATCAGCATGAACGCATCGGTGATCGAATTGAACGTCATGACGTTGCGCATGTCGTAGTCATGATTGATCGGCGGCGGCATGTCGCCGACGGCAAGCAGGCGGCGTTGCTTGCCCATTTTCATCGCGACCGCCCGCGCCCCGATCGAATCGAGGATCTGCTTGGCCAAGCTGTCGGAGACCATTCCGTTCGGCGCTGCTTCGAGCACGAGCGCGGCGGTATAGGCGCTGGCCAGGCGGTCTTTGAGCCAGTTCACCCGGAAATTGGCGACCGCCGGCACATAGATCAGCACTTCCCCAAGCATCACGAACAGGATCGTGAGGACGAGGAGCTTCCCGGAAAGTCCAAAGCGCGGCGCCCGGACCGGCTCCGGCCGCGCGGCGGTTTCATCGCTCATCCATTGAGCCTCGCTGCGCTATCCAAGCTTACGTGTCGTCCAAGCTATCTGCGGCGCAGCCACCGCATGATGCGACGCGTCCGCGGAATCGTCAAACCACCGGTGAAATATGTCATGGCCGCGCGTTTTCCCACCTCGGCATAGCTCGGGTAGGGAACCACCAGTCCAGCCATGGCGCCGATGTTGAGCTTTTCGCTGATCGCCAGCGTCCAGGCGGCGATGGCTTCGCCGGCGTTGGGTCCGACAATGGTCACCCCAAGGATTTCGCCGGTTCGGTCGGTAATGACCTTGATATGGCCCTCGGCCGTTTGCTCGACTTGCGCGCGGTCGTTCTCCCGGAAGGGCCAGCGCAACACCCGAATGGCGCCGGCATGGGCGCGCGCCTCCTCTTCAAGGAAACCGACCTGGGCCAATTGCGGATCGGTATAGGTTACCGAGGGAATGATCTCGTGGTTAACGCGGACCGGAGTGCGGAATAGCGCATGCCGGATCACCAGGCTCGCGTGATAGTCGGCGACGTGAACATATTTCGGGCCGCCCGCGGCGTCGCCGACGGCATAGACCGACTTGTTGGTGGTGCGCAGCGATTTGTCGAGCACGATGCCGTGCGCGTTAGTGCGAATGCCGGCGGCATCGAGATCCAGCTCCTCCACGTTCGGCTGACGCCCCGCGGTGACCAACAGATGCGAGCCCTCGATCGTCTCGGTGCCGCCGTTGGTGCCCAGCACGACCCGCACCTTAGCCAGCGCGCGGCTGACTTTGGCGATCTCCACGCCGGTTCGTATTTTGACGCCCTCGCATGCCAGTGCGTTGAGCACGACAGCGGCGCCCTCGGCGTCGTCGCTTTGCAGCGGTCTCGCCGCTTCGAGCACGGTTACATCGGAGCCGAAGCGGCGAAACACTTGCGCCAGTTCGAGGCCGGCGGCGCCGGCACCGACGACGACGAGATGGCGGGGAATTTCGGTGAGACTGAAAACAGTCTCTTCGGTGAGATGCGGGGTGTGAAACAGCCCCGGAATCGCCGGGACGATGGGTATCGAGCCGGTGGCGATCACAAAGCGGCGCGCCTTTACTGTCACGTCGCCGACGGTGACGGTATGCGGGTCGGTGAATTGGGCGGTGCCTTTGATGACTTCGGCGCCGAGACCGATCATGCGTTCGCGTGCGGCGTTTGGCGCCAGCGTATCGACGACGTCGCGTATGTTTGCGTTGACCGCGTCGAAATCGACACTGATGCGCCGCGTCTTGATGCCGAAGCGCTCGCTGTTGCGCAACGCGGTGACCTGCTCGGCGGTGGCAATCAGCGCCTGTGTCGGCACGCTGCCGCGGTTGAGGCTTTCGCCACCCATGCGGCCTTTCTCGATCAACACCGTCGGTACGTCGCGCGAGGCCGCCGCCGAAGCGACCGCGAGACCGCCGGGGCCGGCGCCAATCACGCAGATTGCCGGTTTGAGTTCCTTGCTCTTTGGCGCCATCAGCCTGCCGAACTCATCGCAATGCGTGCAATCCTTGGCGGCGAATCCTCAGGCCAAGCACATAATACGTAATGGTCTGAAGCGTTAGTCTTCGGGCAAATGTAGGGGCGCCGCTCGTTGCAGGCGCAGCGAAAAAGCCAAAACTCCGGCGGGGCCGAGTCTCAGCGTTGTCACACATATGCTATAGGTCCGGTTCGGCGAGCAAGTCGTTTACGGACGCCCGTCGGAGCGTCGCATTGACGGGCGGGGAGGGGTCCCGTATAAGCCGCGCCAATTGCGCGTGCAGCGGAGCAAATCCCGTGAAAAGAACATACCAACCGAGCAAATTGGTGCGTAAGCGCCGGCACGGTTTTCGCGCGCGCATGGCGACGAAGGGCGGCCGCAAGGTGGTCGCGGCGCGGCGTTCGCACGGGCGCAAGCGGCTCAGTGCGTGATCGGGACGCCCGTTCTGCTGTCGTCGTTGAACGGCTGAAACGCCGGAGCGATTTTCGGGCCGTAGGGGGTGGGGCGCGGGTGTCCGGCAGGGCCTTCGTTTTGCAGGCGCGCCGCCGCGCTCAGGACGGGGCAATCCGCGTTGGTTTTACTGTATCGCGACAGGTAGGTGACGCCGTGGAACGTAACCGGGTGCGGCGCCGCTTACGGGAGGTCGTCAGACTGTCTGCGGCGGCCGGCGCTGAGGGTCTATTTCCGGGGCACGACTACGTGCTGATCGGCCGGAGGAACGCGCTGGCCGCGCCATTTGACGAGATGATGCAGGACTTCGATGCCGCGCTCGGCAGGATTGCCGGCCAAATCGGGAGGGGAACTGGTGACGCTAGCCCCGACCCACTACATGAAGCGGGTTCGCCATCCCGGCCGCCGCCGCGGCGCCGTAACCGGAAGCTGCCGCCTACTCCGTCTTCGAAGCCGACCGGCTCCACGCCGCATGAGCGCTGAATGATCGAACATAAGAACACCATCCTTGCCATCGTGCTGTCGCTCATCGTCGTGGTCGGCTGGCAATATTTCGTCGGCTATCCACAGATGGAGAAGCAACGCCACGACGCGCTGCTAAAGCAGCAGCAACAGGCCCAAGCCCAAGGACAGGCACAGGTCCAGCCGGGGACAGCACAGCCCGTGAACCCGGCAACGCCGGCGTCCCAAGGCGGCGCCCCCGCGGTGCCCGGCGTAGCGGGAACTTCCGGTCAAGGGCTAGTGCGTTCGCGCGAGGCGCTGATCGCGGCGTCTCCGCATATTGCCATCTCGAC
This sequence comes from uncultured Alphaproteobacteria bacterium, assembly GCA_963826945.1. Taxonomy (GTDB): domain Bacteria; phylum Pseudomonadota; class Alphaproteobacteria; order Rhizobiales; family Xanthobacteraceae; genus BOG-931. The sequence continues at coordinate 120,624 of CAWGYY010000014.1, forward strand.
GCCGCGGTTGAACGGTAGCATCGATCTTAAAGGCGGGCGCATCGACGACCTCGCGCTCGAGCAATACCGTGAGACCGTCGATCCTCATTCGCCGCCGATTGTGCTGTTCTCGCCATCGGGCGCACCGGAGGCCTATTACGCGGAATTCGGCTGGGTGCCCGCTTCTGGCACGACGGAAAAAGTGCCCGGGCCGGATACGGTGTGGACGCAAGACCACAGCGGCGCGCTCGGCGTTGACCATCCGGTCACGCTCACCTACGACAACGGCACCGGATTACTGTTCCGCCGCACCATCGCCGTCGACGACCATTATCTGTTCACCATCAGGGACGAGGTGCAGAACAAGAGTGGCAATCCGGTCACGCTCTTTCCGTACGCGCTCATTTCACGTCACGGCACGCCGAAGACGCTTGGGTACTACATCCTCCATGAGGGCCTGATTGGCGTGATGGGCAATGATGGCGAACAGGAGCAGACCTACAAGAAGATCGCCGAAAAGAAGGAAATGCATTGGGACGTCACCGATGCCTGGCTCGGCTTCACCGATAAATACTGGGCCTCGGCGCTGTTGCCCAATACCGACGCCAAAGTGCATGCGCGCTTCTCCGCGAGCGAAGTCGGCGGACAGCCGACCTATCAGACCGATTATCTGCTCGATCCGGTGACGGTAGCGCCCGGCGCGACCGGCGCCGCGGACGCGCGGCTGTTCGCCGGCGCCAAGGAAGTCTCGGTGGTCGGCATCAATTTCCCGCTCGCTAACGCCGGCGGCTACAACCAGGCGCTTCACCTCAACCATTTCGATCTGCTGATCGATTGGGGCTGGTTCTACTTCATCACCAAGCCGATGTTCCTTGCCATCGACTTCTTCTTCCATCTGGTCGGCAATTTCGGCATCGCCATCCTCATCGTCACGGTGCTGGTCAAACTCCTGTTCTTCCCGCTCGCCAACAAGTCCTACGCCTCGATGGCGAAGATGAAGGCGGTGCAGCCGGAATTGACCATGATCCGCGAGCGCTTCGCCGACGACAAGATGAAGCAGCAGCAGGCGATGATGGAGCTCTACAAGAAGGAGAAGATCAATCCGGTTGCCGGCTGCCTGCCGATCGCCATCCAGATTCCGGTGTTTTTCTCGCTCTATAAGGTGTTGTTCATCACCATCGAGATGCGGCACGCGCCGTTCTACGGTTGGATCCACGATCTTTCGGCTCCGGACCCGACCAACATCTTCACCCTGTTCGGCCTGATCCATTTCGATCCGACGGTGCTGCCGCTGATCGGCGGCTTCATGCATCTCGGCATTTGGCCGCTCATCATGGGCGTGACCATGTGGGTGCAGATGAAGCTCAATCCGGCGCCACCCGATCCCACGCAGCAGATGATCTTCAATTACATGCCGATCATCTTCACCTTCATGCTCGGCGGCTTTCCCGTGGGATTGGTGATCTACTGGGCCTGGAACAACACGCTCTCGGTCGCGCAGCAAAGCGCCATCATGCACCGGAACGGCGCCAAGATCGAACTGTGGGACAATCTCAAACGCACGTTCGTCAGGCCAAAACCGAAGCAGCCAGCGGAATAGGCTACCCGTTCCGCGCCTCGTCGCCCGCAGGCGACGCGATACAATGAGATCTTGGCGACCGAAAGACGCGCCTGGTCTTCCCAACGGCCTGATCCTGTTCGATGGCGTGTGCGTGTTGTGTTCGCGCTCGGTCCAGTTCGTGATTGAGCGCGATGGCGATCGCTGGTTTCGTTTCACGCCGATTCAAAGCCCGTTTGGCCGCGCGCTGGCGGAGCGCCTTGGTATCTCTCCGGAAATGCCCGAGACGAACGCGGTCATTCTGCGCGGCCGCGCCTATTTCAAGGCGGATTCCGCGATCGAAGTCTTGCAAAGGCTGCCGCGAAGGTCGTGGGTGCGCGCGCTTTCGTTGGCGCCACGGTCCTTGCGCGACTTCATTTATGACTGCGTGGCGCAGCGACGCTATCGCCTGTTCGGCCGCACCGACAGGTGCATGGTGCCGACGCCGGACATCAGTGCCCGCTTCGTGTTTGATGAGACCAGCGAGACGACCGCGTTCGGCGGCCGGCTGTCGCCGTTTCAGGTTTTGCTCGGCGCCGATTTTGCCCGGTTGCCGGCGGCGGTCCGCCGCGTGCACGCGCTCAGTGACTCCCTAAAGACCGCCGGGCGAGCCAAGGTGTCCGTCGCCGCGGGTGTGCTCCCTTGGCTTGTTTGCCGGATCGCAGGCTTGCCGTCGCCCGGTCAAGACGTTCCGGTCGAGGTCGAATTCCACCCCGACGGCCCGCTGCGGGAATACTGGGAGCGGCGGTTCGGCGGGCGGCGCTACGCCAGCACAATGCGGATCGGCGATCAGCGAGCGCCTGGCCTGTTGGTCGAACAGTTCGGCCCGTTTGCTCTCGAATTCCGTCTCGAACCGCGAGAAGAAGGTTCCGTGGTGAGCCTTGGCTGGTCGCTGACCGGCTGCCGGCTGCTGGGCGTTCGCTTGCCGCAGCGGGTCTGCCCGCAAATCGAATGTATCGAAAGCGCGTCCAGCGAACGCTTCTTGTTCGATATCGACGTGGCATTCCCCTTGATCGGCCACGTCATTCACTACGGCGGCTGGTTGTCCACGGATGCGCCTGACGCGGTGGTAAAGTTATGACGCCACGCGCACGAGCGCCTTGCCGAAGTTCTTTCCCTGCAGCAAACCCATGAACGCGGCCGGTGCGTTTTCCAGGCCGTCGGTTATATCCTCGCGATAGCGGATGCGGCCGTCGGCGAGCCCGGCAGAGACGGTTTTGAGGAAATCGGCGTAATGATCCGCGACGAATTCGGTGTTGATGAAGCCGCGCACGGTGAGGCTCCGCGTGAGTACGGCGCGCATGGTCGCGGGAAGAAGATTGGGGCCGGCGGATTGTCCGGTGGCGCTATATTGCGCGATCAGCCCGCACACCGGCACCCGCGCGTAGGTGTTGAGCAAGGGCAGCACCGCTTGCCAAACGGCGCCGCCAACATTTTCAAAATAGACGTCGATGCCTTTGGGACAGGCCGCGGCAAGCCTCTCGGGAAAGTCTGCTGCTTTGTGATCGATGGCAGCATCGAAGCGCAGTTCGTCAATGACGTAGCGGCACTTCTCGGCGCCGCCGGCAATGCCGACCGCACGTGCGCCGACCATCTTGGCCAACTGTCCAACCAGAGCGCCCACGGGACCGCTCGCGGCGGCGACAACGACCGTCTCCCCGGCTCTCGGTTTACCGATCACATATAATCCCGAATAAGCGGTGAAGCCCGGCATGCCTAGTACGCCCAAGCCGGTGGTGATCGGCGCCTGCTTCGGATCGAGTTTGCGCAGCGCCGGGCCGGTCCATGCCGCGTGCGTGCGCCAGCCGGTGTGCGCCAAAACGATATCGCCGGTGGCGTAACCCGGGCGATCGGACGCGATGACTTCGCACACGCTCTCGCCGGTCATCACCTCGCCGACGCCGACTGGCTTGGCGTAGGATTTCGCATCGTCCATGCGGCCGCGCATGTATGGGTCAAGCGACAGATAGAGTACGCGCAGCAGCAGCCCGCCTGTCGGCAAGGCCGGCATGGGTACTGTCTCCAGACGGAAATTTTCCGCAGTCGGCGGTCCCTTCGGCCGCGACGCCAGAACGATTTGTTTAACCGTGGGCTCACTCATTTTGCTCTCCCGATGACGCCATGCGCCAGTCTAGCGCACAGCGCTGCCGAAGAAATGCCGGAAAACGAAGTGAAGGGCTGAAAGATCTTCTACGCCGCGCGAACGCGTGTGAAGAAGGTAGCGACCTTGGTTTCCAGGTCGTTGGCGCGCGCCGACAGCCGCGCCGTCCACGTGGTGATGTCGCCGACCGCTGCGACGCTGCGGGTAACAGCCTCGTCGACCGAATTGATCTCGACCGAAGCGCGCGCGGTGTGGCCGGCCGCGTTGTGAATGCTCTCGGCAATCCCGCGGGTCGTCATGCTCTGCTGTTGTACGGCGGATGCGATGCTGGTCGACACGGTGGTCAATTTGCCGATGACGCGCGCGATCGATGAGATTTCCTCCACCGACCGCTTGGTCGCTTCCTGAATGGCGGTCACCTGCTGCGAGATGTCGCCGGTGGCGCGGGAGGTTTGATTGGCGAGCGTTTTGACCTCGGCAGCGACTACGGCGAAGCCTTTGCCGGCTTCTCCGGCGCGGGCCGCTTCGATGGTTGCGTTTAGGGCGAGAAGGTTGGTCTGCGCGGCGATTGCGGAAATGGTGCCGACCACGGAGCCGATGCGTTCGGCGGCGTCGTTCAGCGAGCCGATGACGCTTTGAGTGCGCTCAGTATCAGCGACGGCGGATTGCGCCATTCCGAGCCCATTTGTGGCTTGCTGACCGATCTCCTGGATCGATCCGGACAGCTCCTCCGTTGCCGTCACCGTCGCATCCATGCGCTGCGCGGTCTCGGCGGATGCCGACGAAGCCAAGGCCATGCGACTGAGCGTGTCGTCGGCCACCCGCTTTAATGTGTCACCGGTCATGGCCAGCGAAGCCGACGCTTCCTTGATCGCCTCGATCACGGCGCCGATAGCGGCGTCGAAATCGGCAATGGCCGCATCAATTGCGTTCCGCCGCACCATTGCCGCTCGCTCGGCGGCTTGCCGGTGCAACGTCATGGCGTTGGAAACGTCGAAGCTGATCACCTGCGCTACGGTCTTGCCACGCTCGGCAATCTTGGCAGGGGAGAAGCGGTGCTTGCGCGCCAGTACTTCCAGCGACATCTGCGCGACGTAACTCCCGGACGTGCTGCGGATTCGGGCGTCGAGCCCCAGCTCGGCCTCTTTCTCCACAGTCTGGCGGCAGGATTCGGCATAGCTCCGATCGAGCTTCCCGCCCAGCAAAGCCTGGAAGTGCGAAACTTCGAGCCGTTTGACGGTCTCTTTGTTCTGCGCGACCACTTGGCCGATCACCGGCAATCCGGTGATGGCTATGACAACTGCATCGATCGTTCGCTCAAGATGGGGCGCCAGCACGGGCCAAGTCTCCGCGAGAATCGAGCGAGTCCGATCGTCGATCCTGTGCATCGCAAGGCGAGCTTCGTAGACAGGAATCGGTTCGAGCGGTTCCATCGGCAAACCAACCCGTTGCGGGAACGGGGCATGGTGGCCGACAATGGTTGCTTGAGTGTGAACGGAGCCGGAGTCCGGCAAGACAACTCAGCAGATAGAATCGAAGCCGTGCCGGACATCTGATCGGCGAATGACGATTAATGAAAGCGGGAGACCGAAGCCTCCCGCCTTAGTCGTATTAGTTGTGCCGTCAATCGAATCATTCGGCCAATAACGAGCCCTGCATTAAGGTGTTTTAAGAACCGCGAGCGTCACGGGTGCCAGTCCGCTGTTGACGGAAAAGCCTAATGCCCGCGCTGCCGCGACGGTAACGTCGATGATCCGGCCGCGCTTAAACGGGCCGCGATCGTTGATGCGAACGACGACCGAACGACCGGTTCCCCGGTTGGTGACCCGCACCATGGTCCCCAACGGCAGGGTACGATGCGCTGCCGTTAACTCAGAGGACCGCACCCGTTCGCCGGAAGCGGTGCGTCCTCCCCAATAGATGGACGCCATTCCGCTTTGCGCCGACGCAGCCATCGGCACAGCGGCGATCGACACGACAAGAGTTGCGGCAAGCACAAGTTTAGCCAGGCTATGACCAGCCATATCTGCCCTTTTGTTCAGTTGATGGGAACAGTGGATCGGCTCGTTCACTGGAGCCGGGCGGTCTGGTGACTACACATTGTGTAAATATTGCGACGCAAAAGCGCTTAATTTGACCAGCCGACTCAGTCCTGATGTCGCCAGTTCCTCAATGTTAACCGTAATAACTCGCGATTACGGCTGTGCCGCCGCAGCGATGCTCATGGATGCGTCGCATTGCGGTGCACCTAAAAGCAGTCGGGATTAGCCCACAAAAAACGGAGATGCTATTTATTCGGCGGCAACCGATGTCGGGAGCACGTAGTCCTTAAACTGCTCGCGCAGCGTGATCTTTTGAATCTTCCCGGTCGCGGTATGCGGGATCGCAGCAACGAAGACGATATCGTCCGGCATCCACCATTTGGCGATCTTGCCTTCGAGGAAGCCGAGGATTTCCTGCTTGGTGGCCGATTGGCCTTCCTTAAGCACGATGACCAGCAACGGCCGCTCGTCCCATTTCGGATGATGCACGCCGATGACCGCCGCTTCCGCCACCTTTGGATGGCCGACCGCGAGGTTTTCCAGATCGATGGATGAAATCCATTCGCCGCCCGATTTGATGACGTCTTTAGATCGGTCGGTGATCTGCATGTAACCCAGCGGGTCCATGGTGCCGACGTCGCCGGTGTCGAAGAACCCCTGGTCATCGACAACGCTGCGGCCTTCCTTGAAATAAGCCTTGGCGACTGCGAAGCCGCGCACCTTGATGCGGCCGAAGGTCTTGCCGTCCCAAGGCATCGCTCGTCCGGCGTCGTCGGTGATCTTCATCTCGACGCCGAACGGCGTGTAGCCTTGCTTCTGTTTGATGTCCAAGAGTGCTTCGCCTTTAAGAGACGCATACTCCGGCTTCATGGTGCCGACCGTGCCGAGCGGGCTCATCTCGGTCATGCCCCAGGCATGGAAGACCTTGACGTCATAATTTTCCTCGAAGGTCTTGATCATGGCGCGCGGACACGCCGAGCCGCCGATGATGACGCGCTCCAGGTAGGGGAGCTTATCGCCGGTCTTTTCCAATTGTTGCAGCAACGCGAGCCACACGGTCGGCACGGCGCCCGTGCAGGTGACTTTGTAGTCGTTCAGCAGTTCGTAAACCGAGGCGCCGTCAAGTTTGGCCCCCGGCATGACCATGGCTGCCCCGGCCATCGGCGCGGAGAATGCGAGCCCCCAACTGTTGGCATGAAACATCGGCACGATCGGCATAATGACATCGCGCGACGAAATACCGATTGCGTCCGGCTGCAGCGACAGCATGGTGTGCAGCACGTTGGAACGGTGCGAATACACCACGCCCTTTGGGTTGCCGGTGGTGCCGGAGGTGTAACACATGCCCGCGGCGGTGTTCTCGTCGAACGTCTTCCAGGCAAAGTCGCCGTCAACCTCGGCGATCCAGTCTTCGTAGGCAACCGCGTTGCGCAGCGTCGTTGCCGGCATATGCGCGCGATCGGTGAAAATGATGTAACGCTCGATAGTCGGCAGCTTGTCGGCGATCTTTTCCAGGAGCGGAACGAAGGTGAGATCGGTCATCATCACGCGGTCTTCCGCGTGATTGATGATCCAGACGATTTGCTCGGGGAACAGCCGCGGATTGATGGTGTGATAGACGGCGCCGATCCCGAGAATGCCGTACCAGCTTTCCAGGTGCCGCCAGGTATTCCAGGCGAGTGTTGCCACTCGGTCGCCAAGCTTGATGCCGTCGCGTTCGAGCCTTTGGGCCACGCGCAGGGCGCGGGCGCGGATTTCCCGGTAATTCGTGGTGTGGATCGGTCCTTCGATCGAGCGTGAGATCACCTGGCGGTTGCCGTGATTTAATGCGGCGTGATCGATGATGCGGTGGCACAGGAGCGGCCAATCCTGCATAAGACCGAGCATGGTATTCCTCCAGTGAGTGTTGTTTTTGCCCTCGTCGCGCCGCCGCTCACGGCTGCCGACGCTGTGCCAATTTAGCCGGATGGCGCGAGGATGAAAATGCCGCTTTGGTTCACGATAGCCGCGCTGCCCCGGCCGCTCTCGAACACAATAGGGCTCCGTTCAAGCTCCGGCGTGGCGTTAACCTCTGGCGGGACGCGGGCGCAGCCGGAGGGGCTGCCGCTTGAAGGGTTTCATTCTTCTCGTCATGCTGCTTGGCACAGCCGGAAATGCCGCGGCGCAATATGCGTTGTCGCCGTTGCCGCGCATCCCGACCGCCTGCCAGCTCGGACTGGCGCAACTTGCGCAGTTCCAGCCACTGCCGCCGCTCGCCGGCGCCGACCAATGCGTCGCCGCCGATGTTGTGCTGCTGCAAGCGGTGATGCTGTCCGATAAGACGAAGGTTGCCGTCGTCCCGCCGGCAACGCTGCGCTGCACCATGGCCGAACAAGTTGCGCGGTGGGTCCGCGAAGACGTTGCTCCAGCGGCAAAAGCCATCGCTGGCGCGTTCTTGCGCAGGCTCGACGATCTGGATTCGTATGAATGCCGCAGCCAAAATCGAATCCGGGGCGCCAGATTGAGTGAGCACGGTCGTGCCAACGCCTTCGACGTAGGCGCTTTCAGGGCGGCGGACGGAAGAGTTCTCGGCTTGACCGACGTCAAGGTTGCCAAAGCTTGGCGGGAGGCTTTGCGGGCAAGCGCCTGCGCGCGCTTTGCTACCGTGCTCGGCCCCGGTTCCGACGGCTATCACGAGCAGCATGTCCACCTCGATCTCGCCGAGCACCGCAACGGTTACAAAATGTGTCGGTGGGACGTGCGCGAGCCGGTCGTGGAGGCTCAGGCACCGGCGCAATCGTCCGAACAAGCGGCGGCACGGATCGAAGATCCTGTGCCGCTGCCGCGCCCGCGTCCATTACTTGCAGCCGGCGTCAAGGCGACATTGCAGCCGATGAAGATCGACTCGCAGGTCAGGTAAGCTCGCCGGCGGGCAACCTGCTCAGGGCCGATGATTGATCGTTTTGACCCGCCAGCCGGAGCTTTGTCTGCCCTGATAGTGGTCGAGGCGCGTCAGCGAGCAATTGTCGATCATGAACGCGAACCCGCCGCGCGGCGCGAGCCCCAGAGCGATGGCGATGGCTGCACGGATCGTCCCGCCGTGCGCAACCGCGACGATGTCGTTGCCGCGATGGGTCTCTGTCGCACGCTCTATCGCGGCGCCGACGCGGGCCACCAGATCGACGAAACTCTCGCCGTTTGGCGCGCGTTCTTCGGCAGTGGCGTACCAGAAAGAATCAGGCTCCTGCGTGCGGTTCATCAGAAACTCGCGGCGATCAAGTCCTTGCCAGTCGCCGAGATGCTGTTCGGCAAGATCTTTGTCTTGCCGAAATTCCGGCGATGGCTCGAAATTTCCCGCCGCCCAGATCGCTTGCGCGGTCTGATGCGTGCGGGACAGATGGCTGGTGATCCAGATGGCGTTGCGCGGCAACAGTGCCGCGAGACCGGAAAAAACCCGCGCATCGCTGCAATCGCATGGCAAATCGGTCTGGCCGTAAATACGGCCCTCGTCCGCGTGCACCGGCGCATGACGGATCCACCACCAGCGCGTGCGCACGAAGCCGTCTGCCGCGGCCTTGCTGGCGACGATCTGTTCTAGTGTTGCGCCTTCCGACAAACAACGATCCTCATCCGACAAGGCGCCTGCTTACGGTTTGCCAGGTCGGGGTTCAAGCGCAGGTTTTTCGGGCCCGGCAGGCTTTGACGGCCTGCTCTAGCCACAATAGACCTGCAAAGAGCGGCCGGTTACCGCCGACAGCGACTTTCCAAGAGAACTTCCCGAGCCCGTTTTCAGAGACCTTCCATGCCGCCGCTCAGCAATCTCGCGACCCGCGACGTCGAAACGTTGGTGCATCCCTACGTCAATCTCGCGAGCTTCCGCGAAACCGGGCCGCTCATCATCGAGCGCGCCCAAGGCGTCCACGTCTACGACACCGAGGGCAAAAGTTACATCGAGGGCATGGCCGGGCTTTGGTGTACCGCGCTCGGCTACGGCAACGAGGAATTGGTCGAGGCCGCCGCCACGCAGATGCGCAAGCTCTCCTTCGCACATCTTTTCACCGGCCGCAGCCACGATCCGGCGATCGAGCTTGGGGAAAAGCTCAAAGAGATCGCGCCGGTGCCGATCTCGAAGGTGTTCTTCTGCAACTCCGGTTCGGAGGCAAATGACACTCAGATCAAGCTGGTGTGGTATCTGAACAATGCCCGCGGCCTGACGCAGAAAAAGAAGATCGTCAGCCGCGTGAAAGCCTATCATGGCGTGACTATCGCCGCCGCCTCGCTTACCGGCCTTGTTGGCAACCACCGCGACTTCGATTTGCCCCTGCCGGGCTTTCTGCACACCGCCTGTCCTCACCACTACCGCTTCGCACAAGAGGGCGAGAGCGAGGAGGAGTTTGCTTCGCGCCTCGCCGACGAGCTTGATGCGCTGATCGTAAAGGAAGGCCCGGAAACCGTAGCGGCATTCATCGCCGAGCCGGTCATGGGCGCCGGCGGGGTTATCGTGCCGCCGCGAACCTATTTCCAGAAAATCAACGCGGTTTGTGCGAAGCACGATGTGTTCGTGATCAGCGATGAGGTGATTTGCGGGTTCGGGCGGCTCGGCACGATGTTCGGCTGCGAGAAGCTCGGCTTTCGCCCGCAATCGATTTCGGTTGCGAAAGCGTTGTCGTCGGCTTACCTGCCGATCGCCGCGGTGATGATTCCGGACCTGATGTACGAGGCGCTGCTCGCCGAGAGCAAAAAGATCGGCGTATTTGGCCACGGCTTCACTTACGGCGGTCATCCGGTCTCGGCGGCGGTCGCATTGAAGGCGATCGAGATTTACCTGCGCGATCGCATCATCGAGAAGGCCGCCAAACGTGCTCCGCTATTTCAGGCGCGGCTCATGGCGCTCAATCAGCATCCGCTGGTCGGCGAAGCGCGCGGACTTGGCCTGATCGGCGGTGTAGAGCTTGCCGCCGATAAGACCAGCAAGCGTTCGTTCGACCCGCGCCACGGCGTAGGTGCTCGGGTGGTTCGTTTTGCAGAAGACGAAGGCCTGATCGTGCGTTCGGTCGCAGGCGATATACTGACGCTGTCGCCACCGCTCATTATCAATGCGGCACAGATCGAAGAATTATTCGATCGGCTCACGCGTGCGCTTGATAAGGCGCTCGATTGGGTTACGCGCGAGCGGCTCACGCAGGCGTGATGGTTAGCGTTGAGTGCGAAGCGCGCTCACGACCGCGGAAACCATAACAGCAAAAGGTACGGAAATAGCGCCGGAACAGCGTGCCGCAGCAGCTTGGGCACGCTAAGACCCAGCTCATGAAGGTCGTGCCGCAGGCCAAAATTGAAGACGGTGCAAAACCCGTTGCTGTAGCGCATGTAACCAGGCGCCGGGTGCTCGCCGGGACGGCCGGACTCCTTGGCCTTTCCGCGATCGCTACCAGTGCCTACGCCGGCGGCGTCGAGCCGCATGGACTTGTGGTGACGCGTTACACGCCTCGACCATCGGCTTGGCCTGCGGGCCGCAAGCTTTCGATCACCGTAATCGCCGATCTCCATGCCGGCGGCCCGGATATGACGCTGCCGCACATTCGACAGATTGTCGAAACCGCGAACGCGTTGAAATCCGATCTTGTCGTGCTGCTCGGCGACTATACGACCAGTTATCTGTTCGTGGACAAGCCGGTCCCGTACGCGGTATGGGCCGCCGAACTGGCGCAAATCAAAGCTCCGCTTGGGACTTGGGCGATCCTCGGCAATCACGATTGGTGGAACGACGTTGCGGGTATCCGGCAGGCGTTCGCCGATGTCCGCATTCCCGTGCTTGAGAATCTTGCGGTGATGCTGGGCGAGAAGGGGAAGCGCTTCTGGCTTGCCGGTCTTGGCGATCAGCTCGCCCATCCGCTCGGGCACGGCCGCTTTCGCGGCGTCGATGACATGCCGGGAACGTTGGCCCAGGTCCGAACCGAAGACCCCATCCTGCTTTTGGCACACGAGCCGGATATATTTCCGTGCGTTCCCGCGCGTGTCGCACTGACGCTATCCGGCCATACTCACGGCGGCCAAATTCGGTTGCCGCTGATCTGGCCGGCCTTCGTGCCGTCCAAATACGGTGCGCGCTTTGCCTACGGCCACATTGTCGAAGATGACCGGCATCTGATCGTGTCCGGCGGGCTCGGTACGAGCTTCGTCCCAGCGCGCCTTGGTGTGCCGCCCGAAATCGTGCACATCCAACTCGGCGTTTGAGGGTTCTGAAACGATAATGCCCGGCACGAGGCCGGGCATTGGGAGTCAGAATTCGGAGGATGCAATCAGTTGGTGCGGCTGCCCGGTGCGAGCGCCAGCCGTGGACTGAAAGGCGCATCGCCCTGGTGCGGTCCAAGAACGATGACCAGAGTGCCCACCTTGACGTGATTGTACAGGTCGATGGCGTCCTCATTAGTCATGCGAATGCAGCCAGACGAAACCGCGCTGCCGATCAGCTCCGGCTGGTTGGTGCCGTGGATCCGGTAGAGGGTGTCCTTGTTCCCTGAGTACAGGTACATCCCACGGGCGCCCATGGGATTGTGCGGGCCGCCCGTGACGTAGGCTGGTAACGGACCTAGCCGCGCCTGCTCACCTGATGTTGGGATCCATGCCGGCCACTCTTCCATGCGGCCGATCTTGGCGATGCCGCTCCAGGCCTGCGCGTCTTCGCCGACGGCGATGCCGTAGCGAATGGCTTTGCCCTGCGGCAGCACGTAGTAGAGATATTTGGAATCGCTATCGACAAGGATCGTGCCGGGGGCTTCCTTGCGGTGATACTCGACGATGCTTCGGCGGTAGCCCTCTGGAACCGCCGCCTGGTTGTACGGCAGGTTGGACATCAAGTCCTTGTCTTTTTGCTTCCAGCCAACCTGGCTCGACGGCTCGAGCGTCCCGGTGTCCGGAATGCAGCCGCCAAGCGCAACGGCGGCAATCACGAATGCTAGCGCACGCATCATCATAAGCTTACCTGCTCTTCCCACGCCCAGCCGAGAATCTGCCCCAGTATCTGCCACGCAAACCCCATAGCGAAGTTGTCGTAATCATTCCAGCGGCGCCGGCATGGATTGATCCACGTCAATGCGATGTGTTGCAGGAATGTCGCACTATATCATGGTTATGTGAAGGCTAAGGCATCTCACCAATATGTTTCGCACACGTTAACCGGGGGTTTACCGGGATTCCTATCACCTACGTAAGGGGCCGAAGATGGCGGCGAATGTCATGCCGGTGGACGAATTGCCGCCCATTTCCGCCCAACTCAGCGCTTAGAGCTGCAACATCTCTCACGAGAACGGGAACGGGGTTCGATAATGAAGAAGATCTCTGCCAAAACGGCCACCAACGTCGATAACCAGCCGGCTAAAAATTCGGGTCAAAACACCGCGCTTCACCTCTGCTACGGCCAAATCGGAATTTCGGCCGTCGCGGCGGCAGTGCGCTATCAGGGCGGGGCCAAGAATCCGGCTTATGCGCCGGCTGCGATCGGCTCGTACCAGGAAGAAGCGACGGTTGCCTGAACCTCCCGACTTTATCAGTCGGGACGCTACGACAAGCCTGACAAAGGGGACAGGACGTCCCCCTTGTCATTTTTGCCCTCCATCGCGAGAGGACTGGCAGCTACGATAAGGCATAGCCGGTTCATCCGTCGGCCGATCCATGAGCACCGTGGCCGATTTTTCCAACGCCGAAATCGAAAGTGGCCGCCGCCTGTTTGCCGGCGAGTGGAGCTTTTTGTCGGCGGCCGGCTCAGTCGACTCGCTGCCGCGGCCAACTGGTCTCGAAGTCGCGTTCGCCGGGCGATCGAATGTCGGCAAATCGAGTCTGATCAACGCGCTCACCGGGCACCGTCGGCTGGCGCGTACCTCGAACACGCCCGGCCGAACTCAAGAACTGATCTTCTTCGGCGGAACCGATCGCCTGGTGCTGGTCGATCTGCCGGGCTACGGTTACGCGGCGGCCGCCAAGAGCAAAGTCACCGCCTGGACGCGTCTCATTCATGATTACCTCCACGGGCGCGCTGCGCTTGGTCGCGTCTATGTGTTGATCGACGCGCGCCATGGCCTGAAGGCCGTCGATGAGGCCATTCTGGACACGCTCGGCGAGGCCGCCGTCAGTTATCAAATCGTGCTGACGAAATGCGATCAGGTAGGCGAGGCCGAACTCGCAAAACGCCGAGAGTCGATGCAAGCGGACATCAGCAAGCGGCCGGCGGCTTTTCCCGATCTGATCACGACCTCGGCGAGAACCGGCACCGGCATCCCGCAACTGCGTGCGGCGATTGCCCGGCTATTGCTGGAACGTCGCCGGTAAACGCATTGTCGTTGAGCCGCCACGCGGCTACATACACTGCGCCAAACGCACTCCGCCGAACGCCGGAAGATTTATGCAATGAGCCAAAGCGATCCCGTCAGCCCCGAGGTGCAGGCCCGCATCCTGTCGGAAGCGCTGCCGTTCATGCAGCGCTACGACGAGGAAACCATCGTCATCAAATACGGCGGTCACGCCATGGGACAGGAAAGCCTGGCGCGTGAATTCGCCCGCGACATCGTGCTGCTGGAGCAAACCGCGATCAATCCGATCGTCGTGCACGGCGGCGGCCCGCAGATCGAAGCCATGCTCAAGCGGGTCGGAGTGCAGTCGTCTTATGCGGCCGGACTTCGCATCACCGACGAAAAGACTCTTGAAATTGTCGAGATGGTGCTCGCCGGCTCGATCAATAAGGAGCTGGTCGGCTACATCAATGCCGCCGGCGGCAAGGCGGTCGGACTGTGCGGCAAGGACGGCAACATGGTGGTCGCGCGCAAGCTGACGCGCACGGTCGTCGACCCGGATTCCCACATCGAGAAGGTGGTCGATCTCGGCTTCGTCGGTGAGCCGGATAAGGTCGACGTCACCGTGCTCAATCAAATTCTTGGCCGCGAACTCATTCCGGTGCTGGCGCCGGTCGCGGCTGCGGCAAACGGCGGCACCTTCAACGTCAACGCCGATACCTTCGCCGGCGCCATCGCCGGCGCGCTCAAGGCCAAGCGGCTTCTGTTGCTGACTGATGTGCCGGGCGTGCTCGACAAGTCGAAAAATCTCATCAAGCAGCTTTCTGCCGACGACGCCCGCCGCCTGATCGCCGACGGCACTATCTCGGCCGGCATGATCCCCAAGGTCGAAACTTGCATCGATGCGCTGGAGCGCGGCGTTGAGGGTGTCGTCATTCTCGACGGCAAGGTGCCGCACGCCGTGCTGCTCGAACTGTTCACCGAACTCGGCGCCGGGACGCTAATTCACAACTGACAAATCCGCGCCGTGTAAATCGGGTTTACGCGCCATTAACCGCGCAGGCCGCAGCCTCACAACCCCGCCTTTACCTATCGCCCTGTAACACTGGCCCTGTGGCACGTTGCGGAGGCGCGCTTGGATTTCTCGCCGGGCATATGGTATTTTTTCGGCCAGCTGAGCAAAGCGTTCCTGTCGCCCGGCTCGCACATTTCGCTGCTGTCGCTGCTCAGTGCCCTTGGTGTCGCGCTCATCGTCCTTGCTGCACGGCGATACAAAAAAGGACGGCGGATCCGCCTGAAGACGCTGTTCCGGGCGTTGTTTCCGAAGCGGATCGTGTTGAGCAAGTCGAGTTTCGCGGACGTCGGCTATTTCTATTTCAACGTATTTGTCTTCGGCATCGTCTTCGGCTGGGCGCTGCTTTCCTACAACACGCTCAGCCGCGACATTGCCGAGCTTCTGACGAATACATTCGGCGCGATGCCGGCCGCGCCGCTGCCTGCATTTGTCGCCAGGTCGATCATCACCGTCATGCTGTTCCTGGCGTATGAGTTAGGTTACTGGCTCAACCATTATCTGTCGCACCGCATAGCGTTCCTCTGGGAATTCCACAAAGTTCATCATTCGGCGACGTCGCTGACCCCACTGACGAACTTTCGAGTACACCCGATTTACATGTGCGTCTTCATCAACATTCTCGCGGTCTCAATCGGACTTGCGAATGGGATCGGCGATTACCTGCTCGGCCAGCCCGCGTCGCAATACGGTCTTTCCGAGACCAATATCATTCTGGTGTTCTTCATTTACGTTTACGTGCACCTGCAGCATTCGCAAGTGTGGATCTCATTCACCGGCCGGCTCGGCCGTCTGTTGATGAGCCCGGCGCACCATCAAATTCATCACTCGCGAAATCCTGCTCACTTCAACAAAAATCTCGGCAGCTGTCTGGCGGTGTGGGATTGGATGTTCGGCACCCTGTACATTCCGGCCGCCGAAAATGAAATGCTCGAATTCGGCGTCGAGCCGGATCGCGAGCACGCCCACACCATCCGCGGCGAGCTGATTTTGCCGTTCGTCCGTGCGGCGCAGCTGGTCAAAGAGCGTTTCGCACGCCGGACCGCGTCAGCGACGCTTCCGGCGCCGGAACAGGAACGGGTCTTCATCGAGCGGGCGTAGTCTCTGCCGAAAGCCGCCGGCTGTTCTTCCGGACGGGGCTCTGACCACATCCGGGTTGCGGCGTGCGCTGCCGCCGCGTATTCCCTCAGGCGGAATTCCACACGAGTTGTTCCGCTTGACCTCCCGCTGGGTTTTCTCGGTTGCGCCCGGTCTTGCCGCAGCGCTCTCGCTCGGCGTCGCCGATGTGCTCGCCAAGATCATTATCGCGTCGCACTGCGACGTGCTCACCATGCTGTTGTTTCGCAGTATGGTTGGGCTTGGCTTGATGGCGGTTTGGCTGCGGCTCGGGCCGAAGCCTGCACCGCTGAATGCACGCGGCCGCCTGATCTCGATCGGGATTGGCGTGCTGTTCTCGGCACTGATCTTTTGCCTGTTCAAGGCGATCGAGGCGAACGACGTGCCGACGGCGGTGCTGACCTATTTTATCTATCCACTGCTGACTGGACTGGTCGCTTCGGCAACCGGTCTTGAGCGGCTGCGATGGCAGGGTGTCCTGTGCGCACTTGCAGCTTTCGTTGGGCTGGCGATCATGATCGGCGCTCATCCAGCCGGTCTCGCGCTTGCCGGCATCGCCTACGCCATCGGCGCGGCCTGCTGCCGCACCGGCGTGCTGATTTTCACGCGCGCATTCCTTGTTGGCGCCGACGCCCGGCTGACGACGTGGTATTCGGTGGTCGCGCAGCTCGTGATATTCATGGTCGTATCGCTTGCTACCCAGACGCTGAAGCCGCCGCAGACCGACGGCGGCTGGGTGGCGTTGATCGCGTTGAGCATCGCCACCACGGCCGCAATCCTGTTCGTCTTCGTTTCGACCGTTCGCATCGGGCCATTCCGCACCGCGCTCCTTACCAACTTCGAGCCAATGATCGCGATGGTTCTCAGCGCACTTGCTCTCGGTGAAGTGATCACGCCGATGCAGACCGTCGGCAGCGGTATCATGCTGGCGGCGCTGATCGCCTTTCAGTTATTCAAATGACCACATCAAACATTGGTGTAATCCGCGATGCCCGCTCGCGACGTGAATTTGTACGGCACACGGCGAGGCGCTATGACGCCTTGCTTCACTAGCCATTCGTCACAAACTCGACCAAGTTCGGGATGATGTTTCGACATTCCGTAAATCCGTTATCCGTACAATCGCGGTGAGGAACGGACCATGCGCGGGTTCCACAGCTCTTCGTTCGATCCTCAGACGCTCGTAATCCTCGAGACCGCCTTCGACGAGGCATGGCTGACGCTCAAAGCGGTCGGCAACAGCACAGTGCGGCCTGACGAATTGGCGCGCTCGGTGCTGCGGCTGGCAATGGAGGGCGAGCGCGATCCGGTGCGCCTGCACGACGGCGCGCTTAAAGGACTGGTGCCGGCGGCGGCGTGGCGGGAAGCGGTCTGAGCTGCGGCAAAACGTCCGTCAGGTGTGGGAAACCAACATCGCCAATCCGGCAAGTGCCGCGGCGGCCAACGTACCGATGAGTGCAGCCTGAACAAACGGTATCGACCTGCGCAACACCTTTCGCATCATTGCTCCCGGCTGGCCGACTGCTAATAGTGATTCGGAGTGGCTCAAAACCACCTCGCCTTGAAGTATGGCAACAACAAGTCGCCGGAATGATCGAGCGTCAGATGGAAGATCGGGTCCGCGAACGGGTTCGCGGCTTCGGCGCGGTTGAGACCTGGGTGTTTGATCTCGATAACACGCTCTATCCGCATCACCTCAATCTCTGGCAGCAGGTCGATGAGCGGATCCGCGATTACATTGCCAATTTCCTCCGCGTCACCCCCGATGAGGCGTTCCGCGTGCAGAAGGATTATTACCGCCGCTATGGCACCAGCATGCGCGGACTAATGGAGGAACACGGCCTCAACCCGGACGAGTTTCTGGAAGTCGTGCATCAAATCGATCATTCGCCGCTGACGCCAAACCCGGCGCTCGGCGCGGCTATTGCGCAGCTTCGCGGGCGCAAACTCATTCTCACCAATGGCACCCGGCGCCACGCCGAAGCGGTGTTGGGGAGACTTCAAATTGCGGAGCACTTCGAGGAAGTGTTCGACATTGCTGCTGCCAACCTCGAGCCGAAGCCCCGCGCGTCCGTTTACGATCGCTTCCTCGCCCGGCACAATGTCGATCCGCGAAAGGCGGCGATTTTTGAGGACCTATCCCGCAATCTCGAAGTGCCGCACGCGCTTGGTATGACCACGGTGCTGGTGGTGCCCGGCGGCACCCGAGAGGTATTTCGCGAGGAGTGGGAGCTTGCGGGGCGCGACGCTCCGCATGTCGATCACGTCACCGACGACCTCACCGGCTTTTTGCGCGATGTTGCCGGGACGCACGGTCTTGGCCTCGTTCAGAAGTAGCCGGCGAGTTCGCCGATATGCCAAGTCACCGGAATGAGAACCGCAATGGTGAGGGCGGAGTCGCGCCGAAACAGCCAATGTCTTTGATTGTCGCCGCGCAGCACGTTCAAGCCGCCATAGACGATCGCGTACGTCAAAATCCAGAATGCCAGCTTGTACCAGCCCAGCCAATAAAATACGCCGGCAAGGACCGCTATACCCATCGTAATCATGTGACACCCTTCAGTCGCGTCGTTTCCAATCGAACCATGCAAGAAAAGTTCCAATTTGCACGTCGGCGCGCAGCCGCAGTGCCTTATGAAGCACAACTGCGGACCCGCAGTGCTTGACATCGATCAAGCGCGCTCCGACAAAACCGCCGCAACGGGGGATTTTCTGAATGTCGGCCGCCGAACTCGCCAAAACCCACACAAATTCGCTAGCCGAGGCCATCGAGGCGGCATTCGAGCGGCGCGACGAGATCGGTCCGACGACGGCTGGCGCGGTCCGCCAAGCGGTTGAGGATGCGCTCGACCTTCTGGACCGGGGCCAGGCCCGGGTGGCGGAAAAGACCGCCGATGGTGCCTGGCGCGTCAATCAATGGCTGAAAAAGGCGGTGCTGCTGTCGTTCCGCCTGAACGACATGAGCGTCATCGCTGGCGGGCCTGGCCGCGCGGTCTGGTGGGACAAGGTCCTATCGAAATTCGACGCTTGGGACGACAGGCGTTTTCGCGCCGCCGGATTTCGCGCCGTGCCGGGCTGCGTTGTAAGGCGTTCTGCCTATATCGCGCCGGGCGTCGTACTGATGCCGTGTTTCGTCAATCTCGGCGCTTACATCGACAAGGGCACCATGATCGACACCTGGGCGACGGTCGGATCGTGCGCGCAGATTGGCAAGAACTGCCACATCTCCGGCGGCGCCGGCATCGGCGGCGTGCTCGAGCCGTTGCAGGCGGAGCCGGTGATCGTCGAAGACAATTGCTTCATCGGTGCGCGCTCGGAAATCGCCGAGGGCGTGATCGTGCGCGAGGGCTCGGTACTGTCGATGGGCGTTTTCATCGGCGCTTCGACCAAGATCGTCGACCGCGCCAGCGGCGAGATCTTTCAGGGTGAGGTGCCGCCCTATGCGGTGGTGGTGCCGGGCAGCCTGCCGAGCACGGCGCGCCCGGACGGCAAGGCAAGCCCAAACCTCTCCTGCGCCGTCATCGTCAAACGTGTCGACGAAAAGACGCGGGCCAAGACCAGCATCAACGAATTGCTGCGAGACTGAAAGTTCGCGTCGCACCGATGGATTGGGCTTACCTCCTTAACGGCTTTCATGGCCGCATCGGCCGCCAGACATTCTGGTTTGCGATGGGCGTGCTCGCGATCGCCGAGATTTTTGGTCATCTCATCGCCGAACAAATTCAGGGCGACCGGCTGAGCGCGATCGTTGATCTGGCCTTCACCTATCCGGAGTTCGCCGTGGCGGTGAAGCGCGCCAATGATCGCAACATGCCGGCCTGGCTGTTGATGATTTTCTTCGGCGCCGGCGCCTTGCTCGATCTCTTCACGGTGCTCGGTGTGGCCGGTAACGACGAAGCGCCGAGCATGCTGTCGCTGGTGATCGCGGTGCCGTTCACTGTCTTTGGCCTGGCGTTGCTTGTCGAGCTTGGTTTTCGCAGAGGCACGGTCGGCCCGAACCAGCATGGTCCCGATCCGCTGGCCAAGGTTTAGCGGCCATGCCTGCCGATCCCGTCGCCATCGCGCGCGATCTTATTCGTTGCCGCTCAGTCACCCCGCAGGAGGGTGGCGCGCTCGGTTATTTGCAGGGCGTGTTGGCGAAAGCGGGCTTTAGCGTTCATCGCATGACCTTCGCCGAGCCAGGCACAACGCCGGTCGAGAACCTTTACGCCCGCATCGGCGACAAGAAGCCCAATCTGATGTTCGCCGGCCATACCGACGTCGTGCCGCCGGGCGATGAGACAACCTGGCATCATCCGCCGTTTGCCGGCGAGTTGGCTGGTGACAAGATCTACGGGCGCGGCGCCGTTGACATGAAGGGCGGCATCGCTTGCTTCGTCGCTGCGGCGCTGGACTATATCATCGCCGGGGGCGGCGCGCCGAAGCAGGGTTCGATTTCACTTCTGATCACCGGCGATGAAGAGGGTATTGCGGTCAACGGCACGATCAAGCTGCTGCAATGGGCGGCCGAACACGGCGAGACCTTCGATCACTGCATCCTCGGCGAGCCGAGCAACGTCGAGGTTCTCGGCGACACCATCAAGGCGGGCCGGCGCGGCTCGCTCAGCGGCACGCTGATTGTCACCGGCAGACAGGGTCACGTCGCCTATCCCCATCGCGCCGACAACCCGATCCGCGGGCTCGTCACGCTCATTACCGCGCTGCAGGCGCCGCTCGATGAAGGCAGCGCCCATTTCGACCCGTCGCATCTCGAATTCACCTCGGTCGATGTCGGCAACGAAACCGTCAATCTTATTCCGGGGCAGGCGCGGGCGCGTTTCAACATCCGCTATAACGATTGCCACAGCCCCATCGCGCTGAAGACGCTGATCGAGCGGCGCGCGCAGACCGCGGCCGCCGGCCGCGTGCACTATGCCTTCGAGTGGCAGCCATCGAACGCCGAAGTGTTTCTCACCAAGCCTGGACCGTTCACCGATCTCGCCATCGCCGCGATTGCCGAGGTCACCGGCCGCAAGCCGAAACTCTCGACTTCGGGGGGCACTTCGGACGCGCGCTTTATTACAAAATACTGCCCGGTGCTCGAATTCGGCCTGGTTGGGCAGACCATGCATCAGGTCGACGAATGCGCTCCGGTCGCGGACCTCGCGACCCTGACGGCGATCTACCGGCGGATCATCGAGAAGTATTTCGGCTGACCGCCGCTCAATACTCCACCCGCACCAGATAAAGTCCGTGCGGCGGGGCGACCTGGCCGCAGGCGGTGCGGTCGCGGGCGGCGAGCGCTGCGGCAAGATCGTCGGCGCTCCACTTGCCTTCGCCGACATGAACCAGCGAGCCGACCATCGAGCGCACCTGGTGATGCAGGAACGAGCGCGCCGCGGTCGTGATCCGTACCTCGTCGCCCTCGCGCGCGACATCGAGGCGGTCGAGCGTCTTCACCGGCGATTTGGCCTGGCATTCGGTGGCGCGGAAGGTGGTGAAATCGTGCCGGCCGATGAGCCGTTGCGCTGCCGTGTGCATCGCTGCGCTATCGAGCGGCCGCGGCACGCGCCACGCGCGGTTTAGCTCGAGCGCGAGGTCGGCACGCCGGTTGACGATGCGGTAGAGGTAATGCCGCTTGGTCGCCGAGAAGCGCGCTTCGAAAGCTGTCGGGCACGCGTTCTGCCGCGAGCACCGCGACCGGCTGCGGACGGAGATGAAAGTTGATCGCGTCGCGCACATTGTCGACGTCCCAGTCCTTGGCCAGATCGACGTGCGCGACTTGGCCGAGCGCGTGCACGCCGGCATCGGTGCGGCCTGCGCCGTGGAGTGCGACGCGTTCACCGGTAAATGCCGCGATCGCTTCGGTGATCACGCCCTGCACCGAGACGCCGTTGTTCTGCACCTGCCAGCCGACGAACGGCGTGCCGTCATATTCGATGGTGAGCTTGTAGCGCGGCATGATCGCGTTACCTCGGCGGGAACGCCCGGCGCGTCACGCCAGCACGCATTCGCGCCCGATCGGCGTCCCGCGCAAAAACTCCGCCGCCGGCATCGGCTGGCGGCCGGCGCGCTGCAATTCGATCAGGCGCACCGCGCCTTCGCCGCAGGCGATGGTCAGACGCTCGTCGAGCACTTGTCCGGGCTTGCCGTGCCCGTCGCCCTTCGTCGTCCGCAACACCTTGACGCGGCCGGCGCCGCCGCTGACGGGAAACTCAAACCAGGCGCCGGGAAACGGCGACAGCCCGCGGCAATGGTCATGGACCCGCTGCCACGGCTTGGTCCAGTCGATCCGCGTCTCGTGCTTGTCGATCTTGCTGGCGTAAGTCACGCCGTTGTTCGCTTGCGGAGTGAGTTGCAGCGCGCCTTTCTCCAGCGCGGCGAGCGCGCGCAGCATGAGGTCGGCGCCGAGCCGCGCCAGCTTGTCGTGCATATCGCCCGCGGTCGCGTCCGGGCGCGATGGCAATGCGTTCCGCCATCGCTACCGGGCCGGTATCGAGACCTTCCTCCATTTTCATCACCATCACGCCGGTCTCGCGGTCGCCGGCAATGATCGCCCGCTGGATCGGCGCGGCACCGCGCCAGCGCGGCAGCAGCGAGGCGTGCAGATTGAAACAGCCAAGCGGAAATGCATCGAGGATCGGTTTCGGCAGAATCAGCCCGTAAGCAACGACCACGGCCGCATCAGCGCCGTGAGCGCGGATCGTCGCTTCGGCTGCGGTCCCCTTCAGCGTTTTCGGGCTGAAGACGGGCAGCCCGAACCGCTCCGCTTCACGGGCGATCGGGCTCGGCCGCAGCTCCATTCCGCGTCCGGCCGGCTGCGGCGCGCGGGTGTAAACCGCTACGACCTCATGCCCGGCGCCGACGATTTCCAGAAGCGTGGGCACGGCGAAATCGGGCGTGCCCATGAACACCAGGCGGAGCGCCAACTAGGCCTCCACCTTCGTCTTCGCTGTCTTGCCCGCTACCTTGGCTGCCTTGGTGAATTTCTTGACGACCCGATCGCGCTTGAGCTTGGAGATGTGGTCGATGAACAGCACGCCATTGATGTGATCGATCTCGTGCTGAAGACAGGTTGCGAACAACCCGCTCGCCTCGATCTCGTGTGTCTTGCCGTCAAGGTCGAGATACTTGACCTTGATCGCCGTCGGCCGCTCCACCTCCTCGTAGTAATCCGGGATCGACAGACACCCTTCCTCGTGGGTCGATTTTTCTTCCGACGTCCAGGTGATTTCCGGATTGATGAAGACCCGCGGCTTGTGCGCCTCGTCCTTTTTCGACAGGTCCATGACCACGACGCGCTTGGCGACGCCGACCTGAATGCCGGCGAGGCCGATGCCCGGCGCCGCATACATGGTCTCGAACATGTCATCGACCAGCGCACGGATGCCGGCGTCGACGCGCTTAACCGGCTCGGAATTAAGCCGCAGCCGCTTATCGGGAAGTATGAGGATCTCGCGCACAGCCATAGCTCACCCAGTATTGGCGCGATGTAAGCGGTGCAGAAACCCCGGTCAATGTGGCCGGTTCTGTTGCTTTGACAGCCAATTCCGCGCTATTGATGTTCCCTATTTGTTCTATGATCGCGTGCCGGCCCTGACGAATCGCGTAGAAGCAATCCATGATCGACGCCTCGCAGATTGTCGCTGTTGTTGCCGTCATTATCGCTATTGCCGCTTTGGCGGCCGTAGCCGTCATGCTGTGGCGCTCCCGCCAACCTGCGCCCACAGAAGACGCCGCAATGGCCGAACTGTCGAAAGCGCAGGCCGAAGCCGCCGCCCGGCTTGAAGGCGCCATCAGGCTTCTGGCCAACGGCCAGTCGCAACTCCAGCGCACCGTCAACGAGCGGCTCGATTCGGTCTCCCATCGTCTCGGCAATTCGCTCGAAAAGACCAAGCAGAGCACGGCCGAGAACTTGCAGAAGCTCGCGGAGCGGCTTGCGGTCATCGACCGCGCGCAGAAAAACATCACCGATCTTGCCACCCAGGTGACCTCGCTACAGGGCGTGCTGGCCAACAAACAGTCGCGTGGCGCATTTGGTCAATGGCGCATGGAAGCGATCATCCAGGATGGCCTGCCGAAGGGCTCGTACGCTTTTCAATATACGCTCGCCAACAAGACGCGCCCGGACTGCTGCATCTTCCTGCCCGACAGGCGCCCGCTGGTGATCGACGCCAAGTTCCCGCTGGAAGGCGTCACCGCCTATCGCGAGGCCAAGTCGGACGACGAGCGCAAGGCTGCGGCGCAGCGGCTGCGCGCCGATGTCGGCAAGCACGTCGCCGATATCGCTCAGAAATATTTGGTCCCCGGCGAGACCCAGGAGATCGCGTTCATGTTCGTGCCGTCGGAGTCGGTCTACGCCGAGCTGCATGACGGCTTCGACGATCTGGTGCAGAAGGCTTACCGAGCGCACGTCGTCGTGGTCTCGCCGTCGATCCTCATGCTCGCGATCCAGGTGGTGCAGCAGATCCAGAAGGATGCCCGCATGCGCGAGGCGGCCGACCAGATTCGCGACGAGGTCGGCCGCCTGGTGAAGGATGTAAGCCTGCTCGGCGACCGCGTCCGCAAGCTGCAAACCCATTTCAACCAGTCGAATGAGGATATCCGGCAAGCCATCATCTCGATCGACAAGATCGAGGCGCACGGCGAGCGCATCCAGCAGGTCGAACTTGGCGCGCAGGCATCGGCTAATTCGAACGTCATTTCCGCGCCGGTATTCAAGCTGGAAGCCGGGGAGTAACCGACTTCCGAAGTTTCGGGCCGCCGCCGAATGGCGGATTGTGATATGGGCGTCCGTTCATGACCGACGCGCCGGCCCGCACCTCCATTGCCGACACCTTCGCCGTCTATCTGCAACGGCGGGTGCTGATCGTCATGTTTCTTGGCTTCTCGTCCGGCTTGCCGCTGGCGCTGTCCGGCTCGACGCTGCTGGTCTGGATGCGCGAGGCGGGAGTTAATCTCGGCACCATCGGCCTATTCGCGCTGGTTGGTACGCCCTACACGATAAAATTCTTGTGGGCACCGTTGATCGATGCGCTCGACGTGCCGTTTCTGTCGCAACGCTTTGGCCGCCGGCGCGGCTGGCTGCTCCTCTCGCAATTTCTGCTGATGGTGGCGATCGTATTTCTCGGCGCCTGCGATCCGTCAGTCTCGCCGCTGCTGGTGGCTATCGGCGCGCTGCTGGTAGCGACCACGTCGGCGACCCAGGACATTGTCGTGGACGCGTTCCGGGTCGAAAGCCTCGACGAGAGCGAGCAGGCGGCCGGCATGGCGTCTTACGTCGCCGCGTATCGTATCGGCATGCTCGCGTCGACCGCGGGTGCGTTGTTTTTGGTTAGCGCTTTGCAAGGCGCGGGCCTCACTTATCACGGCGCCTGGACCGCGGGTTATGCCCTGATGGCGGTGCTGGTACTGATCGGCGTCGCAACGACGCTGTTTGCGGCAGAGCCGGAAAAGTCGAAGGCGGCCAATGTCGCCCACGCGCGGGAAAATACACTGCAACGTGTCGGCGAAGCGGCGCTCGGCGCGTTTTCTGATTTTTTGACGCGCGACCTGGCGTTTGTTGCGCTCGCTTTCGTCATCCTTTTCAAATTCACCGACGCCTTGTCCGGCGCGATGACGGCGCCATTCGTCATCGATCTCGGTTTTTCGCGCAACGAATACGCTGCCGTCATCAAGGGCGTCGGACTTGCCGCAACCCTGATTGGCGGTTTCGCCGGCGGTTTTCTGGCCCGTGCCTGTTCGCTGCCGTTGAGCCTGCTGATCGGCGGCGTGTTGCAAGGCGTCGCCAATCTTACGTTCTCATGGCAGGCGGTCTTGGGACACGACATCGCATGGCTGACGGTCGCGATCGTCACCGAGAACTTCACCAGCGCCATCGGGACTGTCGTCTTTGTCGCCTATCTCTCGGCGCTATGCCGCAACCCGCTGCACACGGCGACGCAATATGCGCTCCTCACCGCACTCGCGGCCGTCGGTCGGACCTATCTGTCGTCGGGGGCGGGCTTTATCGCGGCGGCGGCCGGCTGGGCCTGGTTCTTTGTCATCTGCGCGTTCGCCGGCCTGCCGGCGCTCATCCTGCTGGCGTGGCTCCAGAGGCACCGCCATTTCGACACCCTGGAGCCGGACAGGAAAAGCTAGGCTGTCGCGCCGTTTTGGCCGGGCCCGGCAAAGAGATACCGCTCTGAGCGATCTCCGAGCGCGTCGGCGCGCGCTGAACGCGTCACGAGAGCGCAACAAGCCGGCGGCACAAAAGGCCCGCAAAAAAGTCCTTTTGTAAGGATCACATCGCTATACTCGACGTTATTGCTTTTGGCGTACGCGAGTTCGGTTGGGTTCCTGTTCCAGGTATCGGCATGATTCTGGTCAAGATTTTTGCGACTGCGCTGGCGTTGAGTGAGGTACTGACCCAGCCGCAAACGCTCAAGACGCATTTCGACCGGGTGCAAGATCAGGCTGAGGTGGTGCAGATTTTGCGCAATGGCTGTGCCCACATGCGCAAAGCTTTCGATATCGAATCGATCAACGTCGACGATTTGATTTCCACCGCGCTCGACGATCCGAAGGCGATCGGCGGCGATATCAAGGCTTTCCACGGCATCAATTTTGCCGACCTCAACGTCGCCTATCGGCAATTCTGCAAGAACGAGACCGTCGACAAACCGGTCGTCGATCTCGGCGAAGTGATCGACTTCTTCAATAACGCCGCGGCCGATCTGCCCGACCCGGCGCAACTGAAGGGGCGGAAGCTTCCCAGTATGAGCACGGTGTTGGACGGCAAGGGCGGAAGCTTTGCTGAGGTGTTTGAGCCCGGCAACCGGCGCATCTGGGTGTCCCTCGCCGACGTTCCCGACTTTGTGCAAAAGGCGTTCGTCGCCGCCGAGGACCGGCGTTTCTTTCAGCATCATGGTGTCGACGAACGCGGCATCATCCGCGCTTTCATCGGCAATCTCGCCGATCCCGGCCGGCCGCAAGGCGGCTCGACCATCACCCAGCAGGTGGTGAAGAATCTTCTGGTTGGCGAGGACGTCACCTACGAGCGCAAGATTCGCGAAATGATTGTCGCGTCGCGGCTCGAGAGCACGCTCAGCAAAAACGAAATTCTCGAGCTCTACCTCAACACTGCCTATTTCGGCCGCGGCTCGTGGGGTGTGGACATGGCGGCGCGCAGCTACTTTGGCGAACCCGCCAAGAACCTGACGCTCGCCGAAGGCGCCATGCTGGCGGGGCTGCTCAAGGGGCCGAGCTATTTCAATCCCGACCGTCATCCGGATCGCGCCAAGGAACGGCTCGGCTATGTGCTCGGCCGCATGCAGGAGGATGGCGTCATCAGCATCGCGCAGAAGGACAGCGCGTCCGCCGAATTGCCAAAGCTTATCGCCTTCGACCGGCCGCGCCGCGATTCAGGTTTCGACTTTGTCGACTATGTCGGCCGCGAGGCGAAGTCGGATGGCGTCGACAGCCTCACCGCCCAATCTTACACGGTGCATTCGACCATCAACGCGGCCTTGCAGCGCGAGACTGAGGCCGCGCTGCAGGAAGGGCTGGCGCTCTATGAAATGGAATCCGGCCGCGCCCAGTTTCACGGTGCTGAGACCAACATCGCCGACGCGGTGCAGAAACTTAGCGGCGTGAAGCAGACAGGGGCGCCGGCGAGCGCGCCGACGACCATGCCCGCCTGGCAACAGGCGCTCAATGCCTTGCATCTTCCGCTCTACGATGTGCATTGGCAGACGGCGGTTATTTTGGACAAGAAAGGCGCGATCCACGTCGGCCTGCCAGATGGCCGCGTCGTGCCGCTGAGCAGCCGGGTAAATTGGCGCGCCTTGAACCTCTACGACGTCGTCTATGTGCACGTGGTGGAAGGCAAGGGCAGGGGCGCTTCCGCGCAGGCACAGTTGCGCGTGCGGCCGACGGTTCAAGGTGCGGCGCTGGTGTTGGAAAACAAGACCGGCCGAATTCTCGCCATGGCTGGCGGATTTTCCTATCCGCTGAGCCAGCTCAATCGGACAGTGCAGACGCAGCGCCAGCCGGGCTCGGCGATAAAGCCGCTAACCTATCTGACCGCGCTGCAGAAAGGTCTGCAACCCAACACGCTGGTCCCCGACGATCCGATCACGCTGCCGCCGATCGGCAGCGCCGCGACTGGCGGCGGCACTATTGCCCAAGAATATAACGGGAGGCTGCGCGAACAGGATTTCTGGTCGCCGCGCAACGCCGATAACGGTTCGGGCGGCGCCCTCACGCTGCGCCGCGGCCTGGAATACTCGGTCAATATGGTGACCGCCCACCTTCTCGATGGCGGCATCGATGCGGACCCTGAAAAGAGCCTGGACGACGTTTGCGCCACTGCGATCGCGGCCAGGATCTACAACGAATGTGTGCGCTATTATCCGTTCGTGCTCGGCGCGCAACCGGTGCGGATGATCGATCTCGCCGCCTTCTACGCGGCGGTCGCCAATGAAGGTCAGCGGCCGCAGCCTCACAGCATCAACTCGATCGACCTCGACGGCCGCACGATCTATCAGTACCCGACCGCGGCGGCGCCGTGGATCGGCGCCGCCGACCGCACGTCGTTCTATCAGCTTAAGACCATATTGCAGGGTGTGGTCGAACGCGGCACTGCGCGGGCGATCAGTTCGTTGTCGCCCTACGTCGCCGGCAAGACCGGAACGACCGAGGACTCGGTCGACGGCTGGTTCATCGGCTTTACCAATGACGTCACGGTGGCGGTGTGGGTCGGCTACGACAATGGCGACGGCAAGCGCCGCTCGCTCGGCAACAACGAAACCGGCGCACGGGTGGCGCTGCCGATCTTCAAGCCGATCATCGAAGCGATCTGGGCCCAGGGCATCGCTCCGAAAACGCCGCTCAACGGACCCTCACGTGAGGCCAGGCTTCATCTGATTGATTTGCCGATCGACTACGCGACCGGCGAACGGGTGACCAGCGGCCGCGGCTTCATCGAACACTTCCGCCTCGACGCAACCGGCCGGTTTGAGGAAACCCAGTATCAGCTGGTGTCGCGTGAAGACGGCTATGGCTCCCGTGCCGGCGCCGCGAGCGAGGGCTACTGGGCCGCGCAGGGAGACAATGGTTTCGTGCCCGGCCGCTCTTATTATCCCGCCCAAGGCTGGCAGCAGGAAGCGCCGCAACAGCCGGCCCCGCAACCTCTATTGCCGCAGCCATTGCGCGGCCTGTTCGCGCCGTTGTTCGGCGATTCCGAGGGCACGCCTAATGGCATTCGCCGCGACCCGGATTATTTCTGGGGCCGGCGGACCAACTGATTTTTCAGCCGTTATAAAGAAAATTCCAAATGCGGATTCCCTGCACGATCGCGCTTTTCGGCTTGATCTCAATAGGCTCATTTTCTGCCGCCGTCGGTGCCGGCGTCCAGGAGTTCCGCGTCGAGGATGTGGCAGGCGCCGGCAATTTAGGCCTGGCGGAGCTGAAGCCCGGCACCATTGCGTTCAGCGATCAACAGAGCAGCGCTTCCGGTGGTGACCCGACCAAGCTGATCGGCTTCGAGGAATGGGCACGCAAGCAGCCCGGACAGAAGAAATTCCTGTCGCTGTTTCCCGGCTACATCGAGCCGACGGTCACCAAGGTGGCAGAGCGCGGGCGCGACCGAGTGCCCCGGTTACTGAAAAGCTTACGATGTACGTCGCTCAGGCGCGTTTTATTCTCAACCGCGCACCCGGCGCTATCGATCTATCGCACTATGTGACGTTAGCCTTTCTTGAAAAGATCGATCCGGCGATCAAGCACAAGGAAATCACGGCCGCAGACGTCAGCCCGCTTAAAGATCGGCGGGGCATGGGCAATGCCAATCCGGATCGCAAGTGGTGCACCGGACGCCCGACATTGGTCTGTATCGATTCGAACTACAAACTTGAAGGCAAGATTCCGATGGGGATCATGCTGGTGAACAAGCTGCGCGACAGCGTCAAGAAAGTATCCGATCACATCGACTTCGAGAGCGAACTGTCCCAGCCCGCGCCCGCGGACCTCGATCAGGCCGGACTGAAAGACCTGACCGGACTTGATGCACCGGTCGTCGGTCTGCTCGAGCAGAACATTTTTTACGTCAATCAGATCATGAAGTTCGGAAAATTCTTCGCAGTGTTTCAGAATTACCCGAACGATGCCGGCAAAACCGTAGTGACCGCCTACATGGCGCTCGCGGTCGAAACCAGCGTGCTCGACAAGCAGAAAGAATTCGAGAATGTGCCGGTCTTGCGCAATCTGGTGCCGGCGCAGGTGCTGATGGGGCAATCGTCATTCAACTCAGGCGACTCGATCAGCGCCGGATTGCCCAAATACGCCCGTAACGAGATCAGAACGGTCGCCGGGCTGTTGGCGCGCGACAAGTAGCGGAAAAAGGTCACGCCGCAGCGCGCGCCTTGTCGCCGCGTTCGAGCGACTGGACGATCTCGTCGACCGTCTGCACATCGGCGAACTGGCCATAGAGGCCCGACAGCGAAGCGTTGTGTTCCTCGTCAGAAGCGGCGGCGAGGCCATCGGCCACCATCACAGTCTTGAAATTGAGCATCATGGCATCACGCGCGGTGCTCTCGCAGCAGATATGGGTAGCTGTGCCGGTGATCAGGACCGTGTCGATGTTGCGCTCGCGCAAGTGCGGCTCGGCGTTGGAGGACCCCTGGATGAAAGCGCTGTAGCGCTTCTTCGTCAGGCGTCCGTCTTCCGGCCGGATGTCGTTGAGGTGCCAGAACTCGAAACCATCGTGGCCTTCCTCCATGGATTCGTAACGCCGCCGCATGCGCTCCGGCGTCAGTAGACATTCGTGGTAGGTCGACCAGCTCTGGCGTGTATCGGCGGTGCCGTTGCGAATCCAGAGGACGTGGCCGCCCCGGCGGCGCAACTCGGCAGCGAGCCGATTGATGTTCGGGACGATCTCACGCGCCATTGGCGTTTCGGCCTGGTGCCCGGGCTTGACGAAGTAATTCTGCATGTCGATCACGAGAAGCGCGGTACGGCGCGGATCAATCGTCTCGAACGGATGCAGCTTGCCGAATAGACGCTTGCCGCGGGCTAAGGCGGTTTCGGACAGCACGGTCTTATGCATTTCTTTCCTAATCCTGGGTTCAGTAAGCTTCGCGGCGGCTTCTCTTCACCATATCTTCTCTCACCTTAGCCGCGGTCACAAGCATGGATCAATTGTCGCGAAGCTGGGAGTTTTGGATCGACCGCGGCGGCACTTTCACCGACGTGATCGGCCGGCGGCCGGACGGCAAACTGGTTACGCACAAGCTGCTGTCGGAAAATCCCGAAGCCTACGCGGATGCGGCGGTCGCGGGCATCCGCCATCTGCTCGGGCTCGCGCCGGACGAGCCGGTACCGGCGGCGCGCATTGGCGCTGTGAAGATGGGCACGACGGTCGCTACCAATGCGCTGCTTGAGCGCAAGGGCGAGCGTACGCTGCTTCTCATCACCAAAGGTTTTCGCGACGCCCTGCGCATCGGCTACCAGGCGCGGCCGAAAATCTTCGCGCGGCACATCATCAAACCCGACATGCTTTATGAGCGCGTCGCCGAAGTTGATGAGCGGGTGCGCGCCAACGGCACGGTCGAGCGCGCGGTGGATCTTGACGCGGTGCGCGCCGAACTTCTTCGCGCCCAGGCCGACGGCATCCGCGCCGTGGCTGTGGTGCTGATGCACGGCTATCGCCATAGCGAACACGAAAGGCAGGTGGCGGCGCTCGCCCGCGAGCTCGGTTTCCCCCAAGTCTCCGCCAGCCACGAAGTTTCGCCGCTGATCAAGCTCGTCAGCCGCGGCGACACCACCGTGGTCGACAGCTACCTGTCTCCGATTTTAAGCCGCTATGTGGCGCAGGTCGCGGGGGATCTGAATCCGTCGGCGCAAGGGGAGGGCGCGCTGCGGCTGATGTTCATGATGTCGTCAGGCGGATTGACCGCCGCCGACCTGTTCCGCGGCAAGGATGCGATCCTCTCAGGTCCGGCCGGCGGTGTCGTCGGCATGGCCGAGACCGGGCGCGAGGCTGGGTTCAAGCGGCTGATCGGCTTCGACATGGGCGGCACCTCGACCGATGTGTCGCATTTCGCCGGCGAGTTCGAGCGCACATTCGAAACCGAAGTTGCCGGCGTGCGGATGCGTGCCCCGATGATGCTGATCCACACCGTGGCGGCCGGCGGCGGCTCGATCCTGCATTTCGATGGCGCGCGCTTTCGCGTCGGGCCGGACTCTGCCGGCGCCAATCCGGGGCCGAAGTGCTATCGGCGCGGCGGTCCGCTTGCGGTGACCGACGCCAATGTCATGGTCGGCAAGCTCATTCCCGACTTTTTTCCCAAAATTTTCGGGTCGCGGCAGAACGCGCCCCTGGATGGCGCCGCCGTGCACGAAGCTTTCGCGGCGCTGGCGAAAGAGATCGGCGACGGCCGCAAGCCGGAACAGGTCGCCGATGGCTTCATCAAGATCGCGGTTGAGAACATGGCCAACGCGATCAAGAAAATATCCGTGCAGCGCGGGTACGACGTGACCGGCTACGCGCTCAATTGCTTCGGCGGCGCCGGAGGGCAGCACGCCTGTCTCGTCGCCGATGCGCTCGGCATGACCACGGTCCTCATCCATCCGTTTTCGTCGTTGCTCTCGGCCTACGGCATGGGGCTCGCCGATATCCGCAGCGTGCGCCAGCAGGCGATCGAGGAGCCGTTCGGCAACAAGGCGCGTTCGACCCTGCAAATCGCGGCGCTGAAGCTGACGGCGACCGCGATGCAGGAGGTCCTCAGCCAGGGTGTGGCCGCGACGGACACCACCGTGCACGCCCGCGCACACATCCGATACGCCGGCACCGATACACCGATCATAATCGGAATTTATTCGGTGTCGCCCAAGAGGCAGAAGAGCTCGAAGAGCGGCCGAGCTACCGTGTCGCTACGGAAAATCAAAGTTGCCTTCGAGCGCGCCCACAAGGCGCGCTTCGGCTTCATCGATCGATCAAAGTCTCTGGTGGTTGAAGCGGTTTCCGTCGAAGTGGTCGGCGGCGGGGTGCACTTTAAGGAAAAGGCGGGAAAAATAAAGCGGACCAAGGTTCCAACGCCGGCGCGCCGCACACGCTTTTTCTCCGGCGGCAAATGGCACCGGTCGCTCGTTTACTCACGCGAGACGCTCGCACTGGGGCACAAGGTAAAAGGTCCGGCCATCATCATCGAGCCGCATCAGACCGTCGTGGTCGAGCAGGGCTGGCGGGCCGAAGTGACGGCGAAGAATCATCTGGTGTTGCGGCGGATCGTCAAGCTGGCGCGGCCGCGCGCCATCGGCACCCGCGCCGATCCGGTCATGCTCGAAGTGTTCAACAATCTGTTCATGTCGATTGCCGAGCAGATGGGCGTGGCGCTGCAAAACACCGCTTACTCGGTCAACATCAAGGAGCGACTCGACTTTTCCTGCGCGGTTTTCGACGGCAACGGCTCGCTTGTCGCCAACGCGCCGCACATGCCGGTGCATCTCGGCTCGATGGATCGAGCCGTGGAAACAATCATTCGCGAGAACCGGGGCAAAATCCGGCCAGGCGACGTCTACGCCATCAACGCCCCCTACAACGGCGGCACGCATCTGCCGGACATCACCGTTTGCACGCCGGTATTCGACGGACGGAAAATTCTCTTCTGGGTCGCTTCGCGCGGCCATCACGCCGACGTCGGCGGCATCTCTCCCGGTTCGATGTCGCCCAATGCGACAACGATCGAGCAGGAGGGCGTCTACATCGATAATTTCAAGCTGGTCGAACGCGGCCGGTTTCGCGAGCGGGAGGTCACCGCGCTGCTGACCGGCGCGGCCTATCCGGCGCGCAACCCGACGCAGAACATCAACGACCTGAAGGCACAGGTCGCGGCCAACGAGATGGGTGTGCACGAGCTGCGCAAGATGGTGCAGCATTTCACCTTGCCGGTGGTCAAGGCGTACATGAATCACGTGCAGGACAACGCCGCCGAGAGCGTCCGCCGCGTCATCGACCGGCT
This sequence comes from uncultured Alphaproteobacteria bacterium, assembly GCA_963826945.1. Taxonomy (GTDB): domain Bacteria; phylum Pseudomonadota; class Alphaproteobacteria; order Rhizobiales; family Xanthobacteraceae; genus BOG-931. The sequence continues at coordinate 154,773 of CAWGYY010000014.1, forward strand.
GCATGACAGCGAGTTCGCCGTTGAAATGGATCAGGGCACCGTCATCAAGGTGCAGATCAAAGTCGACAAAGCACGGCGCGAAGCCACGGTCGATTTCACCGGAACGAGCCCGCAGCAGCCGAACAATTTCAACGCGCCCGAGCCGGTAACCCGCGCCGCGGTGCTCTACGTGTTCCGCGTCATGGTCGATGACGATATTCCGATGAATGCCGGCTGCCTGCGCCCGATCCGCATTGTCATTCCGAAGAAGTCGCTGCTGTCGCCGGAATTTCCCGCAGCCGTCGTCGCCGGCAATGTCGAGACTTCGCAGGAGGTGACCAATTGCCTGTTCGGTGCGCTCGGCGCGATGGCGGCGGCACAGGGCACCATGAACAATCTCAATTTCGGCAATGCGCGCTATCAATATTACGAAACAATTTGCTCCGGCTCGCCCGCGGGTCCCGGCTTTCCCGGCACTGATGCCGTGCACACCCATATGACCAACACGCGGCTCACCGACCCGGAAATTCTGGAATTCCGCTATCCGGTGCTGCTTGAGGATTTCCACATCCGCAAAGGCTCCGGCGGCCGCGGCCGCTGGAGCGCCGGCGACGGCATTATCCGCACCATCCGCTTTTTGGAGAAGATGGAATGCACGATTCTGTCGGGTCATCGCCGCGTCCGCCCGTTTGGGTTGGCGGGTGGCGAGGACGGTCAAATCGGGGAGAACGCGGTCCGGCGCTGCGATGGCCGCGTGGAGAAGCTTGCAGGATGCGATGCCACGACCATCGATGCTGGCGAAGCGATAATCATCCAGACGCCGACTGCCGGGGGGTACGGCAAGCCTCAATCAAACTGACGAGGCCTTAGCGATGTCAATGCGCGTCCGAAGGCGCCGCGGCGGTCACAGGCGGTGGACGGCGCATGAACCAGACCAGCGGTGCAAACACCAGGAACAACATGCCTAGCAGCAGGAACACGTCGGCGAAGGCCATCACGATTCCCTGCTGGCGCGTGAACAGGAACAGGTACTTGAGCGCCATGTTCTGCGCGTCCGAGCCGGGCATGCGGGCGGCGAAATTCTGCAGGGCTTCCGTCACCGGCTGCCGCGACCAGGTGATGGAATCGTGCAGGCGCGCAAGATGCAGGTCGATGCGCTTGTCGAGGATGGTGTTGAGGCCTGCAAGGCCAACCGCGCCGCCGAGATTGCGCGTCAGATTGAACAGCCCGGAGCCATTTTTCAGCATGTCCGGCGACAGCGTTCCGAGCGAAATGCTGGTGATCGGTACGATCGCGAACATCATGCCGCAGCCGCGCAGGACCTGCGGCAGGAACAGCTCCCAGAAATCCCAGTTGCTGGTGACGTAGGTTGCCTGCCAGTTGCTGAGCGCGACGATCGCGAACCCGCTCGCCAGCATCAGCCGCGGGTCGATCTTGGTCATGAGCCGGCCGACGATCGGGGCGCAGATGAACATCGTCACGCCGGATACGAACATGGTCTTGCCGACGAGGAGCGCGTTGAAGCCGCGGATTTCGCCGAGAAACACCGGGTAGAGATAGGTCAGGCCGTAAAGGCCCATGCCGAGCACGAACGAGAACATGCTGCCGAGCGCGAAGTTGCGGTCGGCAAAGGCGCCGCAGATCCACGATCGGCTGTCCCGCCGTCAGCACGCGGATGAAAAAGATCACGGCCGAACTGGCAGAGACCACCGCTGCGAGCGCAATGGTCGGATCCTCGAACCAGTCGTAGCGCGGCCCGTCTTCGAGCACGTATTCCAGCGCGCCCAAAAACAGCGCCATGAAGATCAGGCCGATGAAATCGAACTTCTCAAACAGCGCGAGATTGGGTTTGTCGAAGTCGATCAGCGTGATTGCGGCGATCGTCACCATGATGCCGGGCACGATGTTGATGAAGAACAGCCAGTGCCATGACATCATGTCGGTCAGATAGCCGCCGACCGTCGGGCCGATGGTCGGCGCCAGCGTGGCGACGAGGCCGATCAGCGGCGTGATCACCGGCTGGCGCGAGCGTGGAAAAATCGCATACGCGGAGGCAAACACGGTCGGCACCATGCCGCCGCCGATGAAGCCTTGCAGCGCCCGCCAGATGATCATCTCGCTCATCGATGACGACAGTCCGCACATCAGGCTCGCGATGGTGAAGCCGGCGGCAGCGGTCGCGAACATGACCCGCGTACCAAGCGCGCGGGCGAGAAAGCCCGACAGCGGAATGGCGACTACTTCCGCCATCAAATAGGAAGTCTGCACCCAGGTGATCTCGTCGCTGGAAGCGGCAAGGCCGGCCTGGATTTCCGACAGCGATGCCGACACCACCTGGATGTCGAGAAAAGCCATGAACATGCCGAAGCACATCGCCAGGAAGGCAACAAGGCGCAGCGGATCGACGCGTTCGGAGTCGGCCGGCAAGGGTGCCGGTATCGCGGCCGCGGTTAGGGTGCCGGCTTGCGCCATGGCGCGCCTCGACGCCTTAGCGTGCTGCGTTTTGCGTGGCCGGGCCGGTGTCGGCGACTTTGGTCGCCTTGGTGTTCACGCTTACAACGACTGACATGCCGGGGCGCAACAAGCCCTCGCGGGCGATGTCAGCCGGAACGCGGATGCGCACCGGAAGCCGCTGCACGATCTTGGTGAAGTTGCCGGTGGCATTGTCCGGTGGCAGCAGCGAAAACACCGAACCGGATGCGGGCGAGAAACTTTCCACCGTGCCCTGATGGTGTGTTCGGGCAGCGCGTCGACCGCAATAGAGGCCGTTTGGCCGGGGCGTAGATGCGCGACCTGCGTCTCCTTGAAGTTGGCGTTGACGTAGACCTCGTTGAGCGGAACGAGGCTCGCAAGCCGCTGACCGGTCTGCACGTAATCGCCGGTCTGGATCGCGCGATTGCCGATAACGCCGTCGATCGGAGCCCGGATCACGGTGAACGACATATCGCGCTCGGCTTTGGCAAGCGCCGTCTTGAGTTCGTTGAGCGTGGAGATCGCTTCCTGCCGCTGGCCTTTGAGCACATCGACATTGGCGGCGGCCGATTCGATTGCGGCCTGTGCGCCCTCAACGCCCGCGACAGCCTGGTCGCGATTGGCTTGCGCCTGTTCCAAAAGCTGCCGGCTCGAAGCGTCGCGCGCCACGAGCTGATTCTGGCGGTTCAGTTCGAGTTCCGTGCGCGTGGCCGCAGCCCGCGCGGAAACGAGCTGCGTCCTGGCTTGGACGACTGCGGCTTCCTGCGCGGCAATCTGATGCGCCATCCGGGCAATGGTGGCTTCCTGGGTCGCAACCTTCTCGCGCGCCGAATCGACCGCGAGCCGATAGTCGCCGTCGTCGATGGTGGCGATGACGTCGCCGGCGTGAACGTAGGTGTTGTCGGTGACCGGAACGCTGGCGAGATAGCCCGACACCTTGGCGGCTAGCGTCGTGTTGTAAGCCTGCACATAGGCGTCATCGGTCGAAATCATGAACCGGCCAACCGTCAAATAATCGTAGCCGAACCAGCCGGCCGTCCCGACCGCGAGGATGGCGACCGCGCCCAGACCGACGCGGCGGGTTAAAGGCCGCTTGCGCACTTTGCCGGCCGTCGCCGGCGCTTCTGCCTGCGCTGGTGCCGGACCCGGTCCACGAGCTTCGATCGATATGGGCTCCGCTGGCGCCTGCACCGCTTCGCGCTCCGCGTGGGCTTCCTGGGAGACAATCTGGAAGGGGGAGAGGCTGGTTTCCTGGTTGCGATACATTCCTCGCACTCCTTTGAAGGCCCGGAACGCGGCTCGTATGACCGAACCGTTCGGTCATTAATAAGCGGGTGAAATGCAAAAGTCAATATTGACCGAACCGTTCGGTCAATATACATGGGGATCACGATGTGATAGACTTTTTGCAGTTAGGGCCACTGCAAATAGGCGAATAAATAGAAGGGCCTAGAAATGAGCGACCAAGCCACGTTGGAACGGGCTGCGACCGGCCACGCCGACGACGAGGGTGCCAAACGGCGGCAGATCGTGGATGGCGCCCGGGCGATGTTTCTTGCCCAGGGCTTTGACGCCGCGAGCATGAACGACATCGCCCGCGCTGCCGGCGTCTCCAAGGGGACGCTGTACGTTTATTTCAAGAATAAGGAAGAACTGTTCGAAGCAATCGTCGAGCAGGAATGCGAAGCGCAGGCCGAAGGCATCTTCGATCTCGACCCGGACGATCACGATGTCGAAGCGGTGCTGACCCGGCTCGGCATTGCCTACGTCAAATTTCTGTGCCGGCCGGAGAAGGCGTCGGCGATCCGCACCGTAATCGCCATTGCTGATCGCATGCCGGAGCTCGGCGGCAAATTCTACGCGACCGGGCCGGCCAGAGGGATTGCAAAACTTGCCGGCTATATTGAAGCCCAGGTTGTGGCCGGCGTGCTGGTGGTCGAGGACTGCGAAATCGCCGCGGCGCAGCTGATGGAAGCCTGCCAGGCGATGATATTCAAATCGATGGTCTTCAACTTCGCTTCAGCGCCAAGCCCGGAGCGCATCGAGCGCGTGGTGCGGATCGCGATCAAGACTTTTCTCGCCGCCTATCGCGCTCCGCCGAAGGCTTAGCAACGCTTACTCCGAAGCGCGGCGACGCGAGTACGTGGAGTTTTGTGCGGGCTGACGCGATATCGAATACCGCATCTGCGCCGTGCTGCCCTGCCAGAAGAAACTGTAGTCGACGTTGAGCGTGCCGCCGTCCGACAGCGGCAGTGCCACATTGCACTCGACTTATCTCTTTGCTGTTCGAGACCGTTTTGATCGGTTCGTCGCGGAGCGGCTCGACATTGAGCTGCTTGAGCACGTCGGACAGCGTGGATTTGGCGCGCGACGAATCGCATTCCGGCAGCGTCAGGCGTTCTTGCAAGCCGCGCCAGATCAGCACCCCGGCAAACGCGAGTGCGGGAATGCCGATGAGGCGGAACAACAACCGATTGGATGTGGTGCGCGCCGGCCGCTGCGAGGTCCAGCGTGAAATCCGGGGCACCGAAGTCCGCCCCTCTGGAGGCTTGTCCGCACTCATGACTGGATAAATCAGCTTGCGCGCGGCTGCCCGCAAGACGCTTTGCCTTATATCGCCTTGGCGATCGCTTCCGTCATCTTCTTGGCGTCGCCAAGGAGCATCATGGTGTTGTCGCGGTAGAACAACGGGTTGTCGATGCCGGCGTAGCCGGAGGCGAGCGAGCGTTTGTTGAACATCACGGTGCCCGCCTTCCACACCTGCAATACCGGCATGCCGTAGATCGGCGATTTGGGATCGTCTTCGGCGGCCGGATTGGTGACGTCATTGGCGCCGATCACATAAGCGACGTCGGCCTGCGCGAATTCCGAGTTGATGTCCTCGAGCTCGAACACCTCGTCATAGGGCACGTTGGCTTCCGCCAGCAGCACGTTCATGTGGCCGGGCATGCGGCCGGCGACGGGATGGATCGCGTATTTGACCTCGACGCCCGCGGCTTTGAGCTTGTCGGCCATCTCATGCAGCGCATGTTGCGCCTGCGCCACGGCCATGCCGTAGCCGGGCACGATGATGACCTTCGAGGAGTTTTTCAGAAGATAGGCTGCATCTTCCGCCGAACCGAGCTTGACGGGCCGTTGCTCGGCGCCGCGGCGGGACCCGCGACCTCGCCGCCAAAGCCGCCGAGGATCACGGAGATGAACGAGCGGTTCATGCCCTTGCACATGATGTAGGACAGGATCGCGCCCGAGGAACCGACCAGCGCGCCGGTGATGATTAGCGCCGAATTTCCCAGCGTGAAGCCGATGCCGGCGGCCGCCCAGCCGGAATACGAATTGAGCATCGAGATCACGACCGGCATATCCGCGCCGCCGATCGGGATGATGATCAGGACACCGAGCAGGAACGAGACCGCAACGATCAGCCAGAAGGCGAGCGTAAAGCTGCGCCTCGAAGAACCAGACGATGAGCGCGACAAGGGCGATGGCCAGCGCGATGTTGATAACGTGCCGGCCGGGCAGCGTGATCGGCTTGCCGCTCATGCGGCCGGAGAGTTTCAGGAAAGCAATCACCGAGCCAGTGAAGGTGATGGCGCCGATGGCGACGCCGAGCGACATTTCGATCAGGCTCTGGCCATGAATGTTGTGCTCGGTGCCGATATCGAAAGCGGCGGGGGCATACAGCGCACCGGCGGCCACCAGCACCGCCGCCATGCCGACCAGCGAGTGGAAGGCGGCGACGAGTTCCGGCATTGACGTCATCGGCACGCGTCGGGCAATGACCGCGCCGGTGCCGCCGCCAATCACCACCGCGAGGGCCACCAGTCCCCAGGCGCCAAGTCCGGCGGGCGGATGCGCGGCAAGCGTAGTCGCAACCGCGATCAGCATGCCTATCATGCCGAACAAATTGCCGCGGCGGCTGGAATCGGGGTGCGAAAGCCCGCGCAGCGCCAGGATGAAAAGGACGCCCGCGATCAGGTAGGCCAGCGCAGCAAGGTTGGCGCTCATGATTATTTCTGTTTCCGTTGAAACATGCCGAGCATGCGCTGGGTCACCAGAAAGCCGCCGAAAATATTGACGCAGGCGAAGGTGAGCGCGACGAAGCCGAACGCGCGCGCCCAGATCGGACCGGCATCATCCGCAACCAGCGCGACCCCAACTGCCAGCAGTGCACCGACGACGATGACCGATGAAATGGCGTTCGTGACCGACATCAGCGGCGTGTGCAGCGCCGGCGTGACCGACCATACGACGTAGTAGCCGACGAAGACCGCGAGCACGAAGATCGAAAGGCGGAACACGAACGGGTCGACGACATCGCTCACCGCATGCATCGCGCCGCCGCTCGCCGCCGATAGAATATCGAGCTGAGCGAGCACTGAGAGAGTCACCATGCCGAGCCTCCTCTTTCGCTACGCCGCGCGCGCCTAGGCAGCAGTTTTTGGCTTGAAGTTCGGATGAACAATGGCGCCGTCGCGGGTCAATACTGTCGCCTTGACGATGTCGTCGTCCCAGTTGACGGCCAGCGCCTTCGTCTTCTTGTCGATCAGGATTTCGAGGAACGCATAAAGGTTCTTGGCGTAGAGACTCGACGCCGTCGCCGCCAGACGGCCGGGCACATTGGCGTAGCCGATGATCTTGACGCCGCCGGTCTCGGTGACCGCATCAGCCTTGACGCCTTCGACGTTGCCGCCGCGCTCGACGGCGAGATCGACGACCACCGAACCGGGCCGCATCGACGCCACCATCTCCTTCGACACCAGCCGCGGCGCCGGCCGGCCGGGAATAAGCGCGGTGGTGATGACGATGTCCTGCTTCTTGATGTGATCGGCGACCAGCGCCGCCTGCTTGGCCTGATACTCCTTCGACATTTCCTTGGCGTAACCGCCCGCCGTTTCCGCCGCCTTGAACTCCTCGTCCTCGACAGCGATGAACTTTGCTCCAAGGCTTTCGACCTGCTCCTTGGCCGCGGGCCGCACGTCAGTCGCCGTGACGATGGCACCGAGGCGCCGCGCAGTGGCGATCGCCTGCAAACCGGCGACGCCCGCGCCCATGATGAAAACCTTGGTGGCTGGCACGGTGCCGGCCGCGGTCATCATCATCGGCAGCGCGCGGCCATATTCAGCGGCGGCATCGATGACGGCGCGGTAGCCGGCAAGGTTGGCTTGGCTCGACAACACATCCATCACCTGTGCGCGCGTGATCCGCGGCAGAAGCTCCATCGCGAAGGCAGTGATTCCCGCACTAGCCATGGCTTGCAGCGCGTCCTCATGGCCGTACGGATCCATGATGGCGATGACCATGGCGCCTTTCTTCAAGCGGGGCAGTTCGGAAGCTTGCGGCCGCCGCACTTTCAGCACGACGTCGGCCCCGGTTACGGCGTCCTTGGTCACGGTCGCGCCAACAGCGGAATAATCAGCGTCGAGGATTCCCGATTTCAGCCCGGCGCCCGGTTCGACGGCGACCTCGGCGCCGAGGCCGATGATTTTCTTGATGGTTTCGGGCGTGGCCGCGACCCGCGGCTCGTTCGCGTCGACCTCGGCAGCAACCGCGACCTTCATGATTCCTCCGACACCCGCCTACGCGTGCGGTCGGCTTTGAGACGATACGGTACAGGCTGCGAGCTGCGCACAAGCCGAGCTCACGGCAGGACAGTCAGGATCAGGCGACGAAAATCGCCAGCAGGATCACGATGACGACGACCGCGGCGAGTACGCCTTTCACCAGCGTGATGAAATTCCGGTACGTCTGTTCGTGCGCGGGATAGTCCATCCCGTCGGCAGTCGCGTATTCGACCTCACCGTGGTCGGCCATTGCATTCCTCCAACCTTGCCCGGTTGGCCGCGGACTTAGCGTAATTGCGCGTGCCGGGCAACGGGATGGAGAGCAAACTTTTACACGATAGCAGATCCGGGTTTCAGCCAGACTCCCTCTGCCGCGGCGCTTCGTCCGGCGATGAAGCCTTGGCATACGGCACGTGGCAGACCGTGGAGGCTCAAACCGCCCGCCAACTCGCCGCCGCAATAGAGCCCCGGGATCACTGCGCCATTAAGGTCGAGCACCTGGCAGCGCGCATTGATCCGCAACCCCGCGCGTGTATCGTGGATGACGGGTGTTGCCCAGGCGGCGTAGAACGGCGGCTTGTCGATCTTGTAACGCGGCTTGGGCTTTTCGAAGTCGGCGTCGATACCGGCTTCGACAAAAGTATTGTAGCGCGACACGGTCTCGGCCAGGTGCCGCGGCGGCATCGGGACGCGCTGGTGCTTCATCTCGATCTTGGCGGCTAGTTCCTCGATGCTGTCAGCGCTGAAGAAAAAGCCTGCGTCCGTGTCGACGTGGGGCGGTGTCGGCTCCCACCCTTCGCGCGCTACCGCCTCGGCATCGAAGATCGCCCAAATTGGGCCGCCGCCGTTTTGACCGTCGCCTATGCCTGCGAGTGCAGCGTTGATGAAATTACTCGGGTTGTATTTGACGGCCTTGGGGTTGCGATGACTGCCTTGCTCATAGGGAGTGAGGCTACCGAAAATGTTCGGCGTGAATTGGCGTCCGGTCTCATCGTAGAACCGTTTGCCGAGCATATTGACGAGAATGACATCCTGCCAATCTGCCACCGTGAGGCCGATCGCGCGCGCTTTGTCGAACACAGAGCTGCCGGGAAGCCAGCGCAGATTTGCGTAGCCATACTGACAGCCGATCGAGCCTGGCTTGGTGATGCCGGTGCCGTATTCTCCGGCGAAGTTGGTCAATCCCCATAGCGACGCGCCGATGACCATGGCGGCAAGTTCGCCGCTGGCGTCCTGGTCGGACCACGGCATGCCAGCGAGGCCGCAATATTCTTCTGTGAGGCGCGGATCGAACATCCGGCGGAAATTCACGTTTCCTGACGATCCGCCGGTGCCGACGATAACGGCTCTGTCGGCGCGAAGGTTTCGTTCGACGTTGTTGTGGTCGATGGCGATGCCGATTACGCGCCCGGAAGCCGGTGTCTCGCGATGAATGGCCGTCATCCGATGCTGGAGCAGGACTTTTACGCCGGCCTTAAGAGCGGCAGCATAGAGCGGCTGCATCAGGCCGCTGCCGGACGACGTCGTTGTCTGGACACTTGGATCCACAGGTTGGCCGGTCTGGACCAAGGGCCAATGCATCGCTGCGCAGTGGAGCGTTCGCGGAGCCGACATTCCGATCTCGTGACCGCTCAAATTGTCCGGCGCCCGATCAACGATCTTCACGCCATGCGCGAGCAGAAAATCGAACGCCGCCACGCTGTTGTCCGCAAACGCGCGGGCGATCTCGTGGTCGTTGTACCGGTAAGGCGGAGCGCCATTGGGTTCGACCACCGTCCAGTCGATCAAATCCCGGAACAGCAGGTCCGGTGAATCTTCAATGCCGTATTTCTTCTGGTAGCTGTTGCCGCCGCCAAGCGGAAGATTGCCGCCACTGACAATGGCGTGCCCGCCGATATGGTTCTGCGCTTCAACGAGGATGACGGACGCTCCGGCTTCGCGGGCGGTTATGGCGGCAGGCAGCCCGGTCGCGCCTGCTCCGACGACGACAATATCGGCTGCGTCATCCCACTGCCGCGGCGCATCTATTTGTCCCGGCGATTTCAAATTCGCGCTAGCCAAAAGCGTTTAAACGGTCGGAAGCAGCCGTTGAGCGATGACTACATGTCCAGAACGAGACGCTCGCTCTTACAGCCGGCGCAGCAGATCATGACCTTCTCGTTTGACGCCTGCTCTTCCTCGCTGAGCACCGAATCGTGGTGCTCGGGAATGCCGGAAATGACGCGCGTCACGCATTCCCCGCAGATGCCAAGTTCACACGAATAATCGACGTCCACGCCGGCTTCATACAGTACTTCGAGGATCTTCTTGCCTTCCGGGATAAAGTATTCCTCGCCGGAGCGCGCAAGTTCGACCCAGAAGCCGCCAAGCGTACCCGCCGCGGCATCGTCCTTTGGGGTGAAGTATTCAACGTGCACTTGATGGCGCGGGCGGCTCGCGGCTGCCGCCTCGAACGCTTTCAGCATCGGATTGGGGCCGCAGCAATAAAAGTGGGCGTTCGCCGACCCGGCGCCGATAGCAGCCGCCAGATCGAGAAATTTGCCCCCGGCTTCATCGTCGAAATGCAGGTGCACGCGCTCGGGCCCGAATTTCTCGATGGTGGAGAGAAAGGCCATGTCGGCGCGCGATTGACACGCGTAGTAGAGCTTCCATGTACGGTTCTGCGCCTGGAGCTGCTGGGCCATACACCAGATCGGCGTAATGCCGATGCCGCCGGCAAACAGAACAACCTCGGCGGCATCTTCGACCAGCGGGAAGTTGTTGCGCGGCGCGCTGATCTTCAGCGCGTGGCCGATCCGCAGATCATCGAAGATGTAACGCGAACCGCCGCGGCTTGCGGCATCCAGCTTGATCGCGACGACGTAACGCTCTGGATTGTCGTCGGGGTTGAGCAGCGAAAACTGGCGAATGAGCCCGTTCGGAAGATGGATATCGATGTGAGCGCCGGGCTTGTAAGCCGGCAGCCGGCCGCCATCGGCGCGCTCGAATGCATAGACGTTGGTGTCGCGCGCGACGGTCTCGATGGCGGCGACCCGCACGTCGATCAAAGTTCCGGTGCGAGCCGTTTCGGGCGCGGCCGCCGCCGCCGGAGTTATCGTCGCAGTGTCCATAGGGGTCATAAATAGGCGGCCGGGGCAGTCTTCCGCAACAGCTTCTTGATGCCGGCTTAACCGTCGATAGTTGCCATTTTTGCAGGGCTTTGAATGGGCAGCTACCCTGGTCCGCGCGCCCGGCGGAACTCGGCTAGAGCTCGATCTACCGCATAATCGGCAAACACACGGCCAATCATCAGGACAACGGGTCCTTTCGGCGCTTCGGTGGACAGAAGCGCCGGCAGTTCGGCAATCGTCGCACCAATGACGCGTTCATCTGCGCGGGTCGCGTGCGCGACCGCCACGGCCGGCGTCGCCGGATCAAGCCCGGAGGCCAACGCCGTGGCGACCAGGTCGGGCAGGGTGCGCGTCGGCATGTAGACAACGGTCGTCGCAGCCGGGTCGGCAAGGCTTGCCCAATCGATATCGTCCGGCAGCTTGCCGTCGCGCCCGTGGCCGGTGATGTACTGCACGCGGCGCGCTTCCGCGCGCCGGGTCAGCGACACCTGGAGGCGGGCCGCGGCAGCCTGCGCGGCTGTCACACCTGGTACGACTTCGACGGCTAATCCTGCCGCGCGACACGCTGCGATCTCTTCGTCGGCTCGGCCGAAGATCATCGGGTCGCCACCCTTGAGCCGCACCACGCGGCGTCCGGCTTTGGCGAGCGACACCATCAGCGCATTGATGTCGTCTTGGCGGCACGACGGCGCGTGGCCGGTTTTGCCGACCAGCATTTTCTTCGCTTCGCGCCGGGCGAAATCGAGGATCTCAGCCGACACCAAACCGTCGAACAAGATCACGTCGGCAGATTGCAGCGCGCGCACCGCGCGAAGCGTCAAGAGTTCCGGATCACCCGGGCCTGCGCCGACCAGCACCACCGAGCCGGCATCTGGCGCCGCGGTGGGCTTGAGCAGCGCTTCGACATCGGCTTCGGTCGGCGCCCGATCGGGCGCGGCGATCGCGCGGTCGGTAAATTTCTCCCAGAAAGTCCGCCGGCTGCGGAACGGCAGCGCCAGCGCTTGCACGCGCGGACGCCAATTGCGTGCGGCGTCCGCCCAGCGCGCGAAGCCTTTCGGAATCAAAGCTTCGATCTTCGAACGGATCGCTTGACCGAATACTGGGGCTGCGCCATCGGTCGAGATGCCGATGACAAGAGGCGAGCGGTTGACGATGGCGCCGAACGAAAAATCGCAAAACGCCGGCCGGTCGATGACATTGACCGGCACGCCCGCCGATCGGGCCGCGGCGGCAAATAGCCCGGCTTCGGCGTCGTCCTCGCATTCAGCGACCGCGAGAGCCGCTCCGGCGAGATCGGCGCGCGCTCCAGCGCCGCTCGTGAACGATTACCGCGCCGACGGGCGGAGCGCCGGCGAGAGCGTACAGGCTCTCGGATCGGTCTGGCGCAAAAACGTCCACGCGCGCGCCGGCCGCCGAAAGCAACTCGGCTTTCCACGTCGCCGCCTGGCCACTGCCGGCGACAACGGTGCGCTTGCCCTCAAGCGCAAAGAAAGCCGGCAGCCGAGCCAAAGGACCGATGCTGGGCGTTTGGATTTCGGTGGGCTTACGGTTCATGCCGGGACCCTGATCATAGGCAGTACATAGAATTTTCTACCCGTTTCGACAATATCAGAGCCGTGTTTTGGGATAAAATCTCAAGTTAGTTCGCTTTCTTAGCATATTTAAGTGCCGAAAGCGGCGCGCCGGCTTGTTTTGCACCCGGGCGTGCTACTGATTTTCATTCAATTGGCGTGCCAATGCCGGGGTCTGCAAAGATTTGGTTTGGGTCGGCAAGACCAGGGCCGGGTGTCCGCAAGTCTGGGTCTGGGTCCATAAGACTTGGCGGGCGCCCAACGGGGTCTCCGCCGGGCGCCCTAAAGCTATCAGCCAGTCTATAAGCCGGGTTCTGGATGGCATGCGGAAAAACCGATCCGCATACGTGACGGCCATTCCTCTTGGACGCCGGTTACCTGGCGCCTCCAGCAACCTACCCGGACGGCGGATCTAGACATTGACCTGAGTATCGGCCGCGCTTGCGCGCGACCAAAACTCGTGCCGTCCCTATTCGGTCTTGCTCCCGGTGGGGTTTACCATGCCGCCGGCGTTGCCGTCGGCGCGGTGCGCTCTTACCGCACCTTTTCACCCTTACCGCGGGATACGCAACGCGCCGCGGCGGTATGTTCTCTGTGGCACTTTCCCTAGGCTCGCGCCCGCCGGATGTTATCCGGCACCGCTTGTCCATGGAGCCCGGACTTTCCTCCCCGGCAACGCGCCGGAGCGGCCGTCCGACCGACTGACACCATAGGGATGGGAATATCAGCCGTCGCCGTCAAGCGCGAAACGTCGAGGTCCTTAAGCGTTCAAAAGCCGGGCCGCGTGCCGGCGGCAATAGTCCGTACCCGCGTGCTGTGAGACAGCAAGTCACGCAGCGTAGTGCGGGTCGATTGATCGGCGAGGCCGTCGACTCGCTCCGGCCGAAAGTGACGCTGGAACGCCGCCACCACGTCGTGCGTGAGGGAATCATAGGCCCCGTTCACCGTCACGCCGTAGCCGTATTGGCTTAGCGATTCCTGCAATGCCGAAACCTTGTCGCCGCGATCGCCAAGAGCGAGCACGCCGTTATCCTCGGAGATTCGAGCAGGCTGGACCCAATGTCCAATGCCGGAATCGTACAGCGTGCGCCACGGAAACTTCTCGCCCGGATCCCGCTTGCGGGACGGCGCGATGTCTGAGTGCGCCAGCACGCGCGGCGGCGGGATGGTATTGCGGGTCGAGATGCCGCGGCATAGCGCGGTTACGGCGGCGATCTGGCGTTTGGGAAAATCCGGATAGTCGTAATCGTGACCAGGATTGACGATTTCGATTCCGATCGAGCAGGAGTTGAGGTCGGTTTCGCCCGCCCAGAACGATTGGCCCGCATGCCAGGCGCGGCGGCTTTCCTGCACCATCTGCACGACGCGGCCGTCCTCAAAAACCAGGTAATGGGCTGAGACCTTGCTCAGCGGATCGCACAGCCGGTCAAGCGCGGCCTCGGCGTCCGGCATCCCGGTATAGTGCAGGACAATCATGTCCGGGCTTCGGCCGCCGGCCCGTTCGTCATGATTGGGCGACGGCCGGACTTCGGCGACGACAGAGGAATTGGCCGGGAACACGCGGTTCAACATGAGCTGACTCTAAGCCGGGGCGATTACGCGCACAAACACGATTTCTACGTGTCCGCGACCGCTCGCGGCTTTTGGTTAGCGTCAAGCGGCAAACTTCAACCTTTCCTTAAGCTTACCCCTCACTAATCAAATCGGAACGGAGCAGCCGCGCGGCAAGGGCTGTTACGTTGACGCCCATATTATCCCATGGTAGCCCAATTAATCCCAAACGAGCTGGCGTGGCCTGAATTACGGCACAGCGACGCTGCGGGCTCGACGAGGGAATGCCGACTGCAGGGATCGCGGCCGCCAGGCCGGCCGCTCTGCGAGGGGCGAGATGGACCGGTTCGTGTCGCACCACGTGCTCCGTCTGGATGCCAAGGGCCGCGTATCGGTACCGGCTCAATTCCGCGCGGTTTTGGCGCGCGACGGTTTCGACGGCCTCTATTGCTATCCCGCCTTCGATCGGCCCGCGCTCGATGCCGGCGGCAATGCGCTGCTCGCGGAAATCGAGACGCTGATCGCGGGATTTTCGCCGTTCTCCGAACAGCGCGAACAATTCTCGCTGGCGCTCTACGGCTCAAGCGAAACGCTGAAGCTCGATGGCGAAGGCCGCGTCGTTCTCTCCGAAGCTCACAAGAGCCATGCCGGCATTACCGAGGCCGCCGTGTTTGTTGGTCTCGGCCACAAATTTCGCATCTGGGAGCCCGGCCGGTTTCGCGCGGAACTGACCGAGGCCACCGACAAGGTACGCGCGTTCAAGCAGCAATTGGGGACCGGGACGGCGGGACAAAAACCGCCTGGAGCACGGGAATGATGACGGGCAGCGACAGCAACGCTGTCGCTGGCGGACTGGCTCGTCACATTCCCGTGCTCGCTCGCCGCGCCGTCGAGTGGCTCGGCGTGCGTGAAGGCGGCGTCTACGTCGACGCGACGTTCGGCGCTGGCGGTTACTCCCGTTTGATCCTTGCAACTCCTGGTGCGCGGGTGATCGGTATCGATCGCGATCAAACCGCCGTCGCTCAAGGCGCAACACTCGTCAGCGCGGCCGACGGCCGGCTGGAGCTGATCGAGGATCGCTTTTCCAATCTCGAAGCAGTCGTCGAAAGCTGCGGCGTCGCTTCCGTCGACGGTGTGGTGCTCGACCTTGGCGTCTCATCCATGCAGCTTGACGAGGCGTCCCGCGGCTTTTCTTTCCGGTTCGACGGACCGCTCGACATGCGCATGGGAGGCGGGGGACCGAGCGCGGCCGATGTCGTTGCCCGCGCCAGCGTGCGCGATCTCGCCGCGATCATCCGTACGCTCGGTGAAGAGCATCACGCGCGCGCGATTGCGCGCGCCATCGCTAAAGCGCGCGAAGCGCAGCCGATTTCGACGACACGCGCGCTCGCGGACGTCGTCGCTCGCGTGGTGCACGCGCGCGAAGGCATGATCCATCCGGCTACTCGCACCTTTCAGGCGCTGCGGATTTTCATCAACGACGAGCTTCTGGAATTGGCGCACGGGCTTGCCGGCGCTGAACGCATTCTCAAACCCGCCGGCCGCCTCGTTGTGGTCGCGTTCCACTCGCTTGAGGATCGGATCGTCAAGAACTTTCTCGCCGAGCGAAGCCGGCCGCCGGCATCGTCCCGTCATCGGCCGGAGCTCGTTTCCGCGCCGCCGACATTCCGCGTGCTGACCAAAAAGCCGGAGATAGCCGACGAAACCGAGATCGCTGCCAATCCGCGCGCCCGCTCGGCCAAACTCCGTGCGGCGGAACGTACCGATGCTGTCGCCCGTCCCGCGGTGATCGAAGCACTGATGCCGCGCGTACCCTCGCTCAGCGACGTCATGCGGGGCCGAGCATGACGTTTCGCATCCTCAATCTCATCGTCATCGCCGCGCTGATACTCGCTGCGGCGTACGTCTACCGCATCAAATTCGATTCGACCGTACAGGCCGAACGGCTTGCGAAAATTCGCAGTGAAGTGCGCCGCGCGCGCGATACCATCGCCGAATTGCGCGCCGAGTGGACCCAACTCGACAATCCTGCGCGCATCGAAGCACTGGCAAAGCGCTATCTGCAGCTAAAGCAGATCACGCCGACGCAGTTCAACTCGCTCGACAAATTGCCGGAGCGGCCGCCGCAATTTTTTAAGCACGACAGTCCCGATCCGATCGGCGCCGCGATCGAGACGCTGGAAGAGCCCGACACGACCGGGAGCCTGGCTGCTCCAGTTGCGCCGTCAGCCGGTCATGACAGCCCGGTCGATGATCCAGCTCCGACCGCGAATCCGGGCCAGTGATATGATGACCGCGATCGCGCAAAGCACAGGTGTCCGGCCGACAGCGCGCTGGCGGCGCTTTATGCTCCGGCTCTTGTATGACAATAAGATCG
This sequence comes from uncultured Alphaproteobacteria bacterium, assembly GCA_963826945.1. Lineage (GTDB taxonomy): Bacteria > Pseudomonadota > Alphaproteobacteria > Rhizobiales > Xanthobacteraceae > BOG-931. Next base: position 171,394 of record CAWGYY010000014.1, read on the forward strand.
ATCGGGCGGCCAAGGCGCGGGCGCGGATCGGATTGGCGATCCTGCTGTTCGCGGCCGTTTATTCGATCATTGCGCTGCGGCTGGTCATGTTCGCGGCCGCATCCGACGGCCGTAACCCGCACCGCGCGGTGAGCGGCGATGCGATTGCGACCGCGCGGCCGGACATCCTCGATCGCAACGGCGAAATCCTCGCAACCGACGTGCGCGTGCCCTCGCTCTACGCCGAGCCGCGCCGCCTGATCGACGTCGATGAAGCCGTGGAGCTTTTGACCGCCGACTTGACCGACCTCGACGCCACCGAATTGCGCGAGCGGCTGTCCTCCAAGCGCGGCTTTGTCTGGCTTAAGCGCGACATCACGCCGGAGCAGCAGCGCGAAATCTATCGCCAAGGCCTCCCGGGTATCGGCTTCTTGAACGAAAACAAGCGCACCTACCCGAACGGTCCCGAGGTGTCGCATCTCATCGGCCACGTTAACATCGACAACCAGGGTATCGCCGGCATGGAAAAGTGGCTCGACGGCCACGGCCTTGCGGCGCTTCATATGGCCGGGCTCGCCACCGACCGGCTGCAAAATCCGGTAAATCTTGCCGTCGATCTTCGCGTGCAGCATGCGTTGCGTGACGAACTCGTCGCCGCGCACACCAAGTTCAAGACGCTTGCTGCCGCGGGCCTGGTCCTGGATGTGCGTACCGGCGAAATCATCGCCATGGTTTCGGAGCCGGATTACGACCCCAACAATCCGCACGAGGCACTCGATCCGACACGCATCAATCGTCTGACCACCGGCGTGTTCGAGATGGGCTCGACCTTCAAGGCCTTTACCATCGCGATGGCGCTGGACTCGGGAAAGTTCACGCTCAAATCGTCATTCGACGCGCATGGGCCGATGCAGGTCGGCAGGTTCCAGATCCACGATTTCGAGCCCGAGAACCGGATGCTGACCATCCCGGAGATTTTCACCTACTCGTCAAATATCGGAGCCGCCCGCACCGCGCTGGCGATGGGCGTCGATGCACACAAGGCGTTTCTGAAAAAGATGGGCCAGCTCGATCGGCTGCGTACGGAATTACCCGAGAGCGCGGAGCCGATCGTGCCCAGGCACTGGGGCGAGCTCAATACGATCACGATCGCCTTCGGTCATGGCCTTTCGGTGGCTCCGCTGCAGGCCTTGATGGGGGTGGGGGCGCTGATGAACGGCGGCTTTCTGATCCCGCCGACCTTCCTCAAGCGTACGGAAGAGGAAGCGCGCGCCCTCGGCAAGCGCGTCATCAAGCCCGAGACCAGCGAGATGATGCGCTATCTGATGCGGCTGAACGTCGAAAAAGGCACGGCGCGCAAAGCTGATATACCGGGCTACTATATTGGCGGTAAGACCGGTACCGCCGATAAGGTCATTAACGGCCACTATTCCAAGTCAAGCGTGCTCACCGATTTCATGGCCGTGATTCCGGCCGACAAGCCGCGTTACCTGCTGTTGATCATGCTCGATGACCCGAAGGTGCTGCCGGAAACCCATGGGTTCAAAACCTCCGGCTGGAACGCGGTTCCGGTCGGCGGCGCCGTGGTCGCGCGAATCGCCCCGCTGCTCGGCGTCGAGCCGCGTCTCGATCTGCCGGACGCCGATCACCTGATACTGGCCTCGATGAAGGAAAGCCGATAAGGCGGGGCCGTGCGAGCGACCGCCATGAGACTTCGCGACGTTCTACCCGCAGGTGACGCAATCGAGACGCGGAATGCCGACGTTGAAGTCGGCGGCGTGTCGGCCGACACGCGCGCAATCAAGCGCGGCGACATTTTTGTGGCAATCGCCGGCGGCAAGGCCGATGGATTAAACTTTGTCGGCGCTGCGCTTGCCGCTGGCGCGGTCGCCGTGGTGGCGGAACGTTCGCTGGATGAACCGCTGCCCGCGGACAAGGGTTTCGTGAAAGTCGGCAACGCGCGGCGTGCACTCGCGCTCATCGCGGCGAGGTTTTTTCCCCGCCAGCCGCAGACGATTGCAGCGATCACTGGCACCAGCGGCAAGACCTCGGTCGCCGCGTTCACGCGTCAAATTTGGACGGCGCTGGGACATCGCGCCGCCAGCATCGGCACTATCGGCATCGTGTCGCCGCGCGGCGAAATCTATGGCTCGCTAACCACGCCGGACCCTGTGGCGCTGCACCGTTCGCTCGACGCGCTGGCGGCCGATGGCGTCACACACCTCGCTATCGAAGCGTCTTCGCATGGTCTCGATCAGTACCGCCTCGACGGCTTGCGCATCACGGCTGGAGCCTTCACCAACATCACCCGCGATCATCTCGACTATCATGCAAGCTTCGAAGCTTATTTTGCCGCCAAACTGCGGCTGTTCGAGGCACTTGTGGAGCCGGGTGGTGCTGCGGTCGTCGAGGCCGATCACGATCACGCCGAAGCGGTCATCGTCGCTGCGAAGGCGCGTGGTCTCAAGATCATCAGTGTCGGGCGCAAAGGCACCAGCATTCGTCTCGTCGGATCGGACAGTGAGGGGTTCGTACAAGTCTTGCAGATCGAACACGCCGGCAAGACTTTTCGCGTGCGCTTGCCGCTGGTCGGCGAATTCCAGGTCGAAAACGCGCTCGTTGCGGCTGGTCTCGCCATCGCAACGGGGGGCGAAGCGGCGGCGGTATTCGCGGCACTGGAATATCTTACCGGCGCCAAGGGCAGGCTCGAACTCGTGGGTGCCAATCGCGGTGCGCCGATATTCATCGACTATGCCCACAAGCCCGACGCGCTTGGCAAAGCGCTCGACGCCTTGCGGTCCGCGGCGACCGGGCGGCTTATAGTGGTATTCGGCGCCGGCGGCGACCGTGACCGCGGCAAGCGACCATTGATGGGCGCCGTTGCTGGCGCCAAAGCTGACCGGGTGATCGTTACCGACGATAATCCACGCAGCGAAAATCCGGCGGCAATCCGCGCGGCGATCATGGCGGCCGTACCCGGCGCCACCGAGATCGCCGATCGGCGCGAAGCGATCCGGTCCGCGATTTCCGCGCTTGGTGCCGGCGACGTGCTGCTGATCGCCGGCAAGGGTCATGAAACCGGCCAAATCATCGGCGACCGGGTTGTGCCGTTCAGCGATCATGAGGCAGTCGCCGCGGCGCTTAAGGAGCTTGCCGCGTGAGCGCGCCCGCGCTGTGGACCGTTGAGGAGATGGCGGCGGCCATGGGGGCCGAGCGGCGCGGTCCGCTGCCGCAGACCGTTGCGGGCATCTCGATCGACAGCCGCACCATCGGTCGAGGCGATGCGTTCTTTGCCATTGCCGACCGCCGTGACGGACACGAGTTCGTCGAGTCCGCGCTCGCAGCTAAAGCGGCGCTTGCGGTCGTCGCCACGAATCCGCCGGTGGAGCTGCCGCCGGACGCGCCGCTGCTCGTCGTGCCGGATGTGCTCGAGGGCTTGCGCGCGCTCGCAGCCGCGGCCCGGGCGCGTACGCAAGCCAAGGTGATTGGCGTTACCGGCTCGGTCGGCAAGACCGGCACCAAAGAGGCGTTGCGGCTTGCGCTGTCCAAGGACGGCGAGACGCACGCATCGGTCGCCTCCTACAACAATCATTGGGGCGTGCCGCTCTCGCTCGCCCGCTGTCCGGCGAGCGCGGATTATGCCGTGCTGGAAATGGGGATGAATCACCCGGGTGAAATTGCGCCGCTGTCGCGGCTGGCGCGTCCCGCACGTGGCGGTGATCACGACGATAGCGCCGGTGCACCTCGAATTCTTTGGCTCGCTCGCCAAGATCGCCGACGCCAAGGCGGAAATCTTTCTCGGGCTGGAACCGGGCGGCGCTGCGGTTCTCAATCGCGACAATTCGCAGTTCACGCACTTGAAGCGGCGCGCCAAAGAGGCGGGTGTTGCGCGCATCGTGTCGTTCGGCGAGTATGCAAAGGCCGATGCGCGCCTGATCAAATGCGCCTTGCATGCCGATTGCTCGACAGTGCAGGCGGCAATCCTTGGCACCGAGCTCACCTACAAAATCGGCGCGCCGGGCCGCCATCTTGTGCTCAATTCGCTTGCCGTGTTGGCAACCGTCGTGCTGGCAGGTGCCGACCTCGCCTTGGCGGCGTTGGCGTTGTCCGAACTCAAGCCCGTGTCCGGACGCGGCGCGCTGATCGAGATCGAACTGCCCGGCGGTTCAGCCTTCGTCATCGATGACAGCTACAACGCCAACCCGGCGTCGGTTGCCGCCGCGCTTGCGCTACTTGGCCAGACGCCGGTTGGTCAGCGCGGACGCCGTGTCGCCGTGCTCGGCGATATGCTCGAACTTGGGCCGCGGGGGCGGGCGCTGCACCGCGGCCTACTCGCCGCCGTTAGCACTAATTCGATCGATCTCGTTTTCTGCTGCGGTCCGCTGATGCGCACGCTGTGGCAAGCCCTTCCCGCCAGCCGCCGCGGCGGCTATGCAGAGGACTCCGCCGCGCTCGAAGCGCAAGTGCTGGCCGCAATCCGCGCCGGCGACGTCGTCATGGTCAAGGGCTCACTGGGCTCGCGTATGGCGCCGATCGTTAAGGCGCTGCAACGGCTCTCCGTGCGCCAAGAAGCTTCGGGAACCGACGTTCTCCAAACTGCCGGCGCACAAGGTTGATGTCGTAATGCTGTATTGGCTGATCGAATTTTCGGACAAGCTTTCCGTCCTCAACGTGTTTCGCTACATCACGTTCCGGACCGGCGGCGCGGTCATCACGGCGCTGATTTTTGTATTTTTGTTCGGACAGTTCATCATTGATCGCTTGCGGCGGCTGCAGGGCAAGGGCCAGCCGATCCGCGCCGACGGCCCGCAATCCCATATCATTACCAAGGCCGGCACGCCGACGATGGGCGGCCTGATGATTCTCTCCGGCATGCTGGTTTCGACTTTGTTGTGGGCCAACCCCGCCAACCCCTACGTCTGGGTGGTGCTGGGCGTCACCCTCGGCTTCGGCATGGTCGGCTTCTACGACGATTATCTGAAAGTAACCAAGCAAACGCACAACGCGTTTCCCGGCCGCACGCGGGTCATCATTGAAGCGATCATCGCGGCAGTTGCGTGCCTGGGCATGGTCCAGCTTGGGCATTTGCCGTTTGCTACGTCGCTGGTGTTTCCGTTCTTCAAAGAGCTCGTGCTCAATCTCGGCTGGTTCTACGTATTGTTCGCGACTTTCATCATCATCGGCGCCGGCAACGCGGTAAATCTGACCGACGGCCTCGACGGCCTTGCCATTGTGCCGGTGATGATCGCGGCGGCGAGTTTCGGGATGATCGCTTACCTCTGCGGCAACGCGGTGTTCGCCGATTATCTGCAAATCCACTATGTCGCCGGGACCGGCGAGCTCTCGGTGCTGTGCGGCGCGGTGCTTGGCGCCGGCCTTGGTTTTCTCTGGTTCAACGCTCCGCCCGCTTCGATCTTCATGGGCGACACCGGTTCGCTGGCGCTCGGCGGCATGATCGGCGCGATTGCGGTCGCCACCAAGCACGAGATCGTGCTCGCGGTGATCGGTGGATTGTTCGTGCTCGAAGCGGTTTCCGTCATCGTGCAGGTGGTGTCGTTCAAGCTGACCGGTAAGCGCGTGTTCAAGATGGCGCCGATCCATCATCATTTTGAGCAGCTCGGCTGGACCGAACCGCAGATCGTCATTCGCTTCTGGATTGTCTCGGTCGTGCTCGCGTTGGCGGGGCTGTCGACCTTGAAGCTGCGGTAGCTTCGTCGTGATTCCGATCACGACCTTTGCCGGCAAGAAGGTCGCGGTATTTGGGCTCGGCGGCTCGGGGCTTGCGAGTGCGGAAGCGCTGGTGGCAGGGGGCGCCGACGTGGTAGCTGCAGACGACGATGCGGTCAGCATGGCGAAGGCCGAAGCCGCCGGCATTGCCACGGCCGATTTGCGCAAAGCCGATTGGTCGAAATTCGCGGCACTGGTTCTGGCGCCCGGCGTTCCGTTCACGCACCCTGCGCCACACTGGACCGTGCAGCTCGCGCAACAGGCCGGCGTCGAAGTGATCGGCGACATCGAGCTGTTCTGCCGCGAGCGCCGCCGCGTTGCGTCTGATGTCTCCCTGGTTGCTATCACCGGCACCAACGGCAAATCGACGACGACGGCGCTGGTTGCGCATCTCGCGGCATCGGCGGGCATGGACGCGCAGCTCGGCGGCAATATCGGCACCGCGATCCTGTCGCTCGCTCCGCCACAAGCCGGCCGGGTCTATGTCATCGAATGTTCGTCGTACCAGATCGATCTTGCGCCTTCGCTCGATCCGTCGATCGGCATCCTCATTAATCTCAGCGAGGACCACCTCGATCGTCACGGCACGATGGAACATTACGCGGCAGTAAAGGAACGTCTCGTCGCCGGCATTCCGCAGGGAGGGACCGCCATCGTCGGTGTCGATGACGAATGGTGCAGCGCAATCGCCGATCGTCTGGAGCAATCCGGCAAGCCGGTGGTGCGAATTTCAGTGCGGCACAAACTGGCCAATGGGATTTACGTCGAGCAACAGCGCATCATCAGCGCCACTGAAGGGAAGGCGTCTTCAATCGCCGAGATTGCCGGCATCGGTTCGCTGCGCGGGCTGCACAACGCGCAAAACGCCGCCTGCGCCACAGCGGCCGCGCTGGCGCTCGGACTTTCGCCGGCTGCGATCCAGTCGGGACTTCGCTCGTTTCCCGGGCTCGCGCATCGGATGGAGGAAGTCGGCCGTCGCGGCGCGGTGTTGTTCGTCAATGACTCGAAGGCGACCAACGCCAATTCGACCGCTCAGGCGCTCGCCTGCTTCAGCGATATTTTCTGGATCGCAGGCGGCAAGCCCAAAACCGGCGGGATCGAATCTCTGCGCTCGTTTTTTCCGCGAATGCGCAAGGCCTATCTGATTGGCGAAGCGGCGCGGGATTTTGCTGCCACCCTGGGTGGCGAGGTACCGCACGAGATTACGGGAACGCTCGACAAGGCGCTGGCGGCGGCGGCGCGCGACGCGGAGAAATCGGCTGCCGCCGAGCCCGTCGTGCTGCTGTCGCCTGCTTGCGCGTCGTTCGACCAGTACCGCAACTTCGAGATCCGCGGCGATGCGTTCCGGGCGCTGGTACGGGCGCTGCCGGGGGTCAAATGACCGGCGTTCTTAATCCCCTTTAAACCACCCCGGTGTCACCACTGAGCGGGGACCTTCTTTTCGGGGACGCTATGGCGTCGCGCGCGCAGCCCACGCCGTTGAGCGAGTGGTGGCGGACGATCGACCGGCTGACGCTGGCCGCGCTCGGCGCGCTGATGCTTGGCGGCATCATTTTGTGCTTGGCCGCGAGCCCGCCGGTTGCCGCGCGGATCGGCCTCGACCCGTTCCATTTCGTCAACCGGCAGGTCCTGTTCCTGATCCCGGCCGCCGCCGTCCTGATCGCGACCTCGTTTCTGTCGCCGCGGGAAATCCGCAAGCTCGCGCTCATTGTCTTCTTCATCAGCCTAGTTCTAGTCGCGGCGACCCCTTATTTCGGCGCCGAGATCAAAGGCGCACGCCGCTGGCTGGTGATCCTTGGCATGAACATTCAACCGTCGGAATTTCTGAAACCGGCCTTCGTCATCCTGATCGCCTGGCTGTTCGGTAAATCCGGCAAGCGTCCCGATATGCCGGCCAACGCCGTCGCGCTTGTGCTGCTCGTCGTCGTGGTTGCGTTGTTGGTGCTACAGCCGGATTTCGGCCAGACCATGCTCGTTACGCTGGTATGGGGCGCGCTGTTTTATATGGCCGGCATGCGGTTTATCTGGATGCTCGGGCTGGGCGTCACGGCAACCGCCGGCCTGATTACGGCCTTCTACACCGTTCCGCATGTGGCGCAGCGTATTAATCGCTTCCTCGATCCGGCGTCCGGCGACACCTTCAACATCGATATCGCCACCGAGTCGTTTGTCCGCGGCGGCTGGTTCGGCCGCGGCCCCGGCGAAGGCACGATCAAGCGCATCCTGCCCGAAGGTCACACCGATTTCGTGTTTGCGGTGGCTGCCGAGGAATTCGGCGTCGCACTCTGCCTCATTCTTGTGGCTTTGTTCGCGTTCATCGTAATCCGGGCGCTGGGCAAAGCGATGCGTAACGAAGATCCGTTCATCCGTTTCGCCGCTGCCGGCCTCGCAATCCTGTTTGGACTGCAATCGGCCATCAATATGGCCGTCAACCTGCACCTGATGCCGGCCAAGGGCATGACGCTGCCGTTTATTTCCTATGGGGGCTCGTCTCTGATCTCGCTTGCGTACGGCATGGGCATGCTGATCGCGCTCACTCGTGAACGGCCGCAAGCGCGGTTGGCCGGCGAAGTGGTGTTCGCCGGGAGCCCAGTGTGATGGATGGGCCGCGCCGGGCGACGGTCCTCGTCGCGGCCGGCGGGACGGGCGGCCATTTGTTTCCGGCCGAAGCACTCGCGGCCGCGCTGACGAAGCGCGGCATCCCGGTCCATCTTGCCACCGACCGGCGGGCGGCTGGCATGGGCGGCGGCGCGTTTGCCGATGATGCAATTCACGTCGTTGCCAGTGCTACGCTTCGCGGACGCGGTCCGCTCGCCATGGCGAGAACCGCTGCGATGCTTGGCCTCGGCGTCGCACAGGCTTGGGCGTTGATCGGCCGGCTCAAGCCCTCTGCAGTCGTCGGCTTTGGCGGCTATCCGACCATTCCACCGGTGCTGGCGGCAGCCTTGCGCGGCGTGCCGACACTGATTCACGACGCCAATGCGGTCATCGGCCGGGCCAATCGGCTTCTAGCTCCGCGCGTCACTGCGATCGCCACATCGTTCCCTGATTTATTCCGCAACGATCCGAAACTCGCGGCCAAGGCGACGCTGACCGGCAACCCGGTGCGGCCTTCGGTTGTGACCGCGGCGGCAACGCCCTATTCGGGGTCGACCGATCCTTTGCGGCTCCTCATTTTCGGCGGTAGCCAGGGCGCGCGAGTGATGGCGGATGTGGCTCCGGCCGCAGTCGAATTGCTGGACCCGGCATTCGTCCGCGCCTCGCCATTGTTCAGCAGGCGCGCGCCGAGGATTTGGACCGTGTGCGCGATGCTTACGGCAGACTGAAGGTTGCTTTCGAAGTCGCGCCGTTCTTCTCGGACCTGCCGGCGCGCATCGCGGCCTGCCATCTCGTCATCGCCCGGTCCGGCGCCTCGACCGTTGCCGAGCTTTCGGCCATTGGTCGTCCGGCGATCCTCGTGCCGCTGCCGCACGCGCTCGATCAGGATCAATTCGCCAATGCCGGCGTACTGGAAAAAGCCGGAGGCGCCATACGGCTGGTGCAGGATCAATTTACACCGCGACGGCTCGCCGACGAAATCGCCGCGCTGGCCGCCTCGCCGCAGCGGCTCGCTGGCATGGCGGTCACGGCGCGGTCGTTGGGCAGGCTCGACGCCGCCGATCGGCTTGCCGACCTGGTTCTCAAAGTGGCTGGAATCGAATCAAACGATCGCGCCGCAAACTTGTGATCGTCCGAAACTTAGTAAGGCGAGCCGTCCTTGTGCGCGAACTGCCACTTGCCGTTCTTATCCATGACCGCCTGAATATCGTCGAGCGGGTAGGCTACTTCGTCGCCCGGTGTGCGGTCGCCGATCTCCAGAAAGACGCAATCCCGTTCGCTCGTATTTTCCAGATGATGCGCGGTGCCGCTCTTGGCGAACCCGGCGACCATGCCGGGCTGGAGGTGTATTTGTCCCGCATCGGTGAATAGCGTTGCTTCGCCTTCGAGAACATAGATGAACTCGTCCTGCCGGGAATGCCGGTGATGCAAAGCGGATACGGCTCCCGGCGCCAATCGGGTGAGGTTCACGCCAAAATTGGTGAGGCCGAACAGATCGCCGAGCGGCCGCTTGACCCGTCCCGCCACTCGCGAGGCGAACGGTTCGGGATAGTTGGTGCGCTTTGTTCGCGATGGAACTTCAGCGGCAAACAGCGCGGTTCGAGGGACGACGCACAGATCGGACATGGCACGCCTCCAGGGCTCTCGGTTGCTTGAGCACAGACATGGGCGGCACTAATATTGACGTCAATCTTGATGCAATCGATCAACATGAATGCCCCGATGACGAAATGGATGACGGCGGAGCAGGCGTTGAAATTCCTCGGCATTCGCGCACAGACGCTTTATGCCAATGTGAGCCGTGGACGAATTCGCGCCAAGCCTGATCCAGCCGACTCCCGCCGAAGTCTGTACAACGGGATTGATATTGCGCGCCTTGCTGAGCGCAGAGGCGGCCGGCGGAGGGCGGAAACCGTAGCGGCGCAGGCTATAGGCTGGGGCGAACCAGTCCTCGCGTCTAGTATTTCCACCGTGGCGGACGGGCGGCTTTGGTATCGCGGCCTTGACGCCGTGCGACTCTCTGAGCGTGCGACATTGGAGGAAGTGGCCGGAATGCTCTGGCAAACCGAAACCATCCGCAGCGGAGGTAAGGCATTGCCGGTTAAATCGAACGCAGCAACAGCGTCCCTAAACCGCATGCTGGTCGCAACGGCTGAACGAGCGGCAATCGATCCGCCGTCGCGCGGGCGGTCGGCGGCAACTCTCAAGTGCGAGGCAGAAACTCTATTTGATACCCTTCTCGCCGCCGTAGTGGGTGTCGCTGGCATTCGAGCCGCGCTTCCGGCGCATGCACGCATTGCCGCGGCATGGCGCAAGCCTGAAGCCGCCGACATTCTCCGCCGCGCGCTCGTTCTTCTCGCCGACCATGAGCTCAACGCTTCTACGTTTGCGGTGCGCGTGGCGGCTTCGACCGGGGCTTCGCTGTCGGCTTGCGTGCTGGCTGGCCTGGCGACGTTGACCGGACCTCTCCATGGCGGCGCGGCGCGCGCCCTGCAATCGTTGCTGGGTGCTGCGCGTCAGGCAGGCGCCGAGGAGGCCGTCCGCGAATGGTTGGCCAGAGGGGAGCCATTGCCCGCGTTCGGCCATCCGCTCTATCCGCAAGGCGACCCGCGCGCGATCGCGATGATGAACGACATCAAGCTATCCCGCATATTCACTGAGGTTCGGGCGGCGGCCGAAGATTTGACCGGAGACCCGCCTAATGTCGATTTTGCGCTTGCCGCATTGGCAGACGCGCATGCCTTGCCTAAACAGGCGCCGTTCGTGATCTTCGCGTTATCCCGGTCGGTCGGCTGGATCGGTCACGTACTCGAGCAGGTTGCAACTGGCCAATTGATTCGTCCGCGTGCCCGCTATGTCGGCCCCGCGCTTGCCAGGGAGAACTCATGAAATTGCCGCGCGACATCGGCCCGGTGCATTTCGTCGGCATCGGCGGCATTGGCATGAGCGGCATCGCCGAGGTCATGGTGAATCTCGGCTACTCCGTGCAGGGTTCCGATCAGGCCGAAAGCGCCAACATCAAGCGGCTGCGCGAGAAGGGGGTGCGGATTGCAATTGGGCACACGGCCGAGAATTTGAACGGCGCCGAAGTCGTTGTCGTCTCCTCGGCGATCAAGCCGGATAATCCGGAACTCATCGCCGCGCGTGCACAGCGGCTGCCGGTGGTCCGCCGCGCTGAGATGCTGGCCGAGCTGATGCGGCTGAAAAGCTGCGTCGCCATTGCCGGCACGCACGGCAAGACCACGACCACGTCGATGGTGGCGGCGCTGCTCGACGCGGGCGGTTTCGATCCGACTGTGATCAACGGCGGCATCATCAACGCCTACGGCACCAACGCGCGGCTGGGTGCCGGTGACTGGATGGTGGTCGAGGCCGATGAATCCGACGGCACGTTTCTGAAACTCCCGGCTGATATCGCCATCGTTACCAATGTCGACCCGGAGCACCTCGATCATTTCAAGACCTTCGATGCGGTGCAGGACGCGTTTGGCACGTTTGTCGAGAATGTGCCGTTCTACGGGTTCGCGGTGATGTGCACCGATCATCCGGTGGTGCAAACGCTGGTCGGCCGCATCGAGGATCGCCGGGTTATCACCTATGGCGAAAACCCCCAGGCCGACGTGCGGCTGGTCGATGTCTCGCATGCCGGCGGCACTTCGCTGTTCAGCATTCTGTTCCGCGACCGGACCGGGCACTCAGGACACGAGATCAAGAATGTCGCGCTGCCGATGCCGGGACGGCACAACGCGCTCAACGCTACGGCCGCGATTACGGTCGCCCGCGAGCTCGGCGTTAGCGACACTGTGATCAAGGAGGGGCTCGCGAATTTCGGCGGCGTTCGGCGGCGCTTCACCCGAACCGGAATGTGGAACGGTGTCACCGTCATCGACGATTACGGACATCATCCGGTCGAAATTGCTGCGGTGCTGAAAGCGGCCCGTGAATTGACCAAGGGGCAGGTCATCGCCGTGGTGCAGCCGCATCGCTACACGCGGCTGGCCGCGTTGTTTGAGCAGTTCTGCACCTGCTTCAACGATGCCGACGCGGTGATTGTTGCGCAGGTTTATCCGGCCGGCGAGGCCCCGATCAAAGGCGCCGATCGCGACGCGCTGGTGCAGGGCCTGCGCACGCACGGCCATCGCCGCGTCATTGCGCTTGACGGTCCCGAGAAGCTCGCGGCTTTGGTCGCCGGAATGGCAAAGGCCGGTGACTATGTCGTGTGCCTCGGCGCCGGTTCGATTACGCAATGGGCCTACGCGCTGCCGGGAGAATTGGCGGCTGTTAAAGCTTGATCCGGAAAGAGGGCAGGCTTGTTCTCCGAGAAGATGATTCCTCACGAAGCAGATGCGCGATGACCAAAACGTGCCTGGCGGTTCGTCACGTCGCGTTTGAGGATCTTGGCTTGCTCGGTCCGCTGGTCGCCTCGCGCGGCTATGGCGTTCGTTATCATGACGCCGGGGTCCAGCCGTTCGACGCGCAAACGCTGCTCACACCGGATTTGCTGATCGTGCTTGGCGGCCCGATTGGTGTCTACGAGCGGGACGCCTATCCGTTCATTGCCGACGAGGTCGCAGCAATTGCGGCGCGCCTTGCGGCAGACAAGCCGATGCTCGGCATTTGCCTCGGCGCGCAGATGATGGCGGCGGCGCTTGGCGCGAAGCGTCGCGCCTGGTCCGGTCAAGGAGATCGGCTGGGCGTCGCTGACGCTGTCGTCCGCGGGCCGGAAATCCGTGCTGGCGCCGCTCGATGCGAGGCCGGTGCTGCACTGGCACGGCGACAATTGCGAACTGCCATCGGGATGCACGCAGCTTGCCTCGACGCAGCACTGCCCCGTTCAGGCATTTGTGCGCACCCCCTGGCAGCTCGGGCTGCAATTTCATTTGGAGACGGAGCCGGCGCGTTTCGAAAGCTGGCTGGTCGGCCACACCGTGGAACTCGGCAAAGCCGGCATCGATCCGCGCGAACTACGCCGCCAAGCGCGAACGCTCGGGCCGGCGACGCGCGAACTCGGGCAAAAAGTATTGGCTGCGTGGCTCGACAAGGCGGTGGAGGCGGCCGCTTGAATTTTCCCGACCTCGCCGCAGACTTGCGGTCGAACATGCCGGCGCTGCGGGGCAGGCTATTGCCAAACCAGCCGCTTGCCGAGCTGACGTGGTTTCGCGTCGGCGGGCCGGCGCAAGTTTTGTTCATGCCGGAAGATGAGCAAGACCTTGCTTATTTGCTCGGCCATGCGCCGGTCGACATTCCCGTAACGGTCATCGGCCTTGGCTCGAATTTGATCGTGCGCGACGGCGGGGTGCCCGGAATTGTCGTCAGGCTGGGCCGCGGCTTCGGCGAGATTGCGATCGATGGCACCAACCTCCGCGCCGGCGCTGCGGTGCCCGACGTCAGGGTCGCGCGTGCGGCGCAGGAAGCCGGCGTCGCCGGATTGTCGTTTCTGCGCGGCATTCCCGGCAGCATCGGCGGCGCGTTGCGGATGAACGGCGGAGCCTACGGCCGGGAGACCAAGGATGCGCTGATCGAGGCCCGCGCTGTCGACCGCGCCGGGCAAATTCATGTGCTGAGCAACCGCGACATGCATTTCGCCTATCGTCATTGCGGCGTGCCTGGCGACTACATTTTCACCGAGGCAACCTTTCGCGGCGAACGCGGCGATTCTGCCGTCATCGCAGCTGAAATGGAAAAGATCACCGAATCCCGCGAGGCGACGCAGCCGATCAAGACCCGAACCGGCGGGTCCACTTTCAAGAATCCGCCCGGAAAAAAGGCGTGGGAACTTGTCGACGCCGCCGGCTGCCGCGGTTTGCGGCTCGGTGGCGCCCAGGTCTCGGAGATGCACACCAATTTTCTGATCAATCTCGGCAACGCTACCGCGTCCGACATCGAGACGCTGGGCGAGACCGTGCGCAAGCGGGTCAAAGAAAATTCGGGCGTTGAGCTTGAATGGGAAATCAAGCGGATCGGCGTGGCGAAATAGCCCAACAGTGTTAGTCTCGCAGCGTGTCAACCAGTGACCCAATTCTTATCGTTGGCGGCGGGCTCGGCGGGCTCACCGCGGCGCTTGCCTTGGCGCGTCGCGGACTGTCGGCGCGCGTCCTCGAAGGCGGTCCGCAATTCGGCGCCATCGGCTACGGCATCCAGTTCGGCCCCAATGTCTTCCACGTCTTCGATCGCCTCGGCTTGAGCGGGGAGGTGATGGCCATCGCGGATTTGCCGGCAGCCGCGCTGATGATGGACGCGATCACCGGCAAAGAGCTGATCCGCGTTCCCACCGGCGCGTCGTTCCGAACGCGCTTTAAGTATCCCTACATCGTCGTTCACCGCATCGACGTGCATAACGTCTTGCTTGACGCCTGCCGTCGCTGCGGCACAGTCGAGCTTGTTGCTGATGCGATGGTGACCGGCTTCGAGGAACACAGCGACAGTGTCTCGGTGAAAACCGCCGACGGCCGCGCCTTTTCCGGCGCGGCACTGGTCGCAGCGGATGGCTTTCGCTCGTTGTTCCGCGCCAAGTTGATCGGTGACGGCGAGCCGCGGCCGACCGGATACGTGGCATTCCGTACCATCGTGCCGATGGCGGACCTCAAAGCGGATGTCGCGCGCGATTGCGTCGCGTTATGGGGCGGGCCAGGCCTTCACATCGTGCACTATCCGCTTCGTCATGGCTCGGAGTTTAACCTTGTCGCGGTGTTCCGCACTGCAAGCCATGCGGAGAAAGGCGACCCCGCGTCCTATCGCGCGGAACTGGAAAACACCTACCGCGACATGCATCCCATCATGCGCGCGTTAATTGGCATGTTGGACCTGCGCTGGCGCCGCGCGGTCGCCGATCGCGATCCGGTTCGTCATTGGCACAAAGGCCGCATCGTGCTCCTGGGCGACGCTGCGCATGCACCGCTGCAATCGTTGGCGCAGGGCGCCGGCATGGCGATCGAGGATGGCCTGTGCCTGGGCGAGTTGATCGCGGCGACCGATGGCGATTTCGCCGCCGCCTTCCGCCGTTTCGAAGCGGCCCGGCTGTTACGGACCGCGCGCGTGCAGCTTGAATCCCGCGCGCTGTGGGATTTCTACCACCTTGACGAAGGCGTCGCCCGGGACGTCCGCAATGCGACGGTGGCCGATTGGGATGAGGCGCACCTGTTTGATTGCCTGTCCTGGCTCTACGACGGCGCTCCGGTGCCGGCAGAAGCGGGCCGCTGAAACTCTCGACCTTTCGCCATTTGTCGATTCTATTGCTGAGCCAGCGAATCAGCGATCCGGCGCGAGCGGGCCGGGATGGGGCTTTTGGCTGAACGATGGCCAAGCACGTTGCCGTTCTGATGGGAGGCTGGTCGGCGGAGCGTGAGGTCTCGCTGCGCTCGGGCAAAGCCTGCGCCGACGCGCTCAGCCGCGTCGGCTATCGCGTCAGCGCGATCGACGCCGGACGTGACGTTGCGACGGTGCTCGCCGAGACCAAGCCCGACGTTGCGCTCAACGTCCTCCATGGCCGGCCGGGCGAAGACGGCACGCTGCAGGGCGTGCTGGAAATCCTCGGCATTCCTTACAGCCATTCCGGTGTGCTCGCCTCCGCGCTCGCGATGCATAAGGTCTACGCGAAGGCGCTATTCCGCGCCGCCGACATTCCGGTCGCGGAAGACTTGGTGGCGTCGCGATTTGACGCCGGCAAACGCCACCTCATGCCGCCGCCCTATGTCGTCAAGCCGATCGCGGAAGGCTCGAGCGTCGGAGTTTTTATTGTCACGGAAGATCATCCGCACCCGCCGCAGGAACTTTATCGCGATGACTGGACGTTTGGCGAACAGGTGCTGATCGAGCGGTATATCCCGGGCAAGGAACTGACCTGCGCCGTCCTTGGCGACCGGGCGCTGGATGTCATCGAGATCGAGCCGGCGACGCAATTCTACGATTACGAGGCAAAATACGCCTCCGGTGGTTCCCGGCATGTACTGCCGGCGCAAATTTTACCAAATGTTTACCAGGATGTCCGCAGACTCGCTTTGGCTGCCCATAGCGCTCTTGGCTGCCGCGGCGTCAGCCGCGCGGACTTTCGCTACGACGATCGGGGGACGGGAAAGCTGGTCTGCCTTGAGATCAATACACAGCCTGGCATGACCGAAACGTCGCTCGTGCCCGAGCTCGCCGCCCATGCGGGCATTACTTTCGATGAGCTGGTGCGATGGATGGTGGAGGACGCCTCGATCAACCGCTGATGCGGTCGGGGCCAAAAGCGGCGGAAGGGGCCGGCCCGCTCGTTGAC
The DNA here is from genome assembly GCA_963826945.1 of uncultured Alphaproteobacteria bacterium. Classification (GTDB taxonomy): domain Bacteria; phylum Pseudomonadota; class Alphaproteobacteria; order Rhizobiales; family Xanthobacteraceae; genus BOG-931. Next base: position 187,955 of record CAWGYY010000014.1, read on the forward strand.
GAGCCGCGTCGTTCGCGCGCCGTAAATCGTTTTCGCCGCTTCCGCACGCATCGGTTGCCTTGGTCGGCGCCTTATCGCTGGGCGAGGCACAGTTTCATCGGGCGTTTGGGTGCGCGCTTTGTGCGGGCGCTGCCGGCGCCTGGTGTTGGCATCGCGGCATCGATCGTATTGCTCGCTGCCACATTAAGTTACGGCGCCGTCGCCGGCGGTCATGTGGCGGATATCATCAGTTGGCTGAAGGATGCTCGCGACGGCGCCGCCAATACCGTCGGCTTCCGCATCGCGGCGGTCTCGCTGACCGGCTCGAAGGAAGTCAGCCGCGAAGAAATACTCACCATTGCCGGCGTGACCGGTCGCGCCTCGCTGTTGTTCCTCGACGCCGATGCGGCACGAGCACGGCTGTTGACGAATCCCTGGATCGCCGACGCAGCAGTCCTCAAGCTGTATCCCGACCGACTGCAGATCACCGTTACTGAGCGCCTTGCTTTTGCGATCTGGCAAAAGGATGGGCGCGTTAGCGTCATCGCCGAAGACGGTACCGTCCTCGAACCGTTCGTCGAGGATCGCTATCGCGGCCTGCCAATGGTCGTTGGCCGCGGCGCCGCGCGGCGGGCCAAGGATTTCCTCGCTGTCATTGCCCGTTATCCGGACGTCCAAACGCAATTGCGAGCTTCGATTTTTGTCGCCGAACGGCGCTGGAATCTGCGGCTCAACAACGGCATCGACGTGCGATTGCCGGAGGGCGATATCGACCAGGCGCTTGACCGCTTGGTCGCTCTCGATCGTGAGAAAAAGCTGCTATCGCGCGACATCGTTGCGGTGGATCTGCGGCTGCCTGATCGCGTGAGCGTGCGATTATCAGATGCGGCGGCACAGGCCCGTGATGACGCCCTCAAAGACAAGAAGAAGAAAAAGGCAGGCGACGCATGAGCGCGCTGCATTACGGGCTGACGCCGAAAATGAAGCCGATCTCGCCGCGGCGCAGCGCGTTGGTCGCCGCGCTCGATATCGGATCGAGCAAGGTCGCCTGCGTGATTGGGCGATTGCGGCCACATCCGCCGCAACAAGTGCTGCCGCGAAGAAGCCACGCGATCGAGGTGGTCGGTTTCGGCCATGCCGCCGCGCGCGGCACCAAATCAGGCGGCGTCGTCAATCTGGCGCAGGCCGAAGAAGCCATTCGCCAGGCGGTCGATGGCGCCGAGCGGATGGCATCGGTCGAGATTGAATCGGTCGTGCTTTCGATCTCGGCCGGCCGGCTTGCGAGCGAGTCGTTTGCTGCGGAGGTGGAAATCCCGGGCTCCGCCGTTTCCGAGGGCGATATTGCGCGGGTCTTAGCGGCCGGTAATCGGCACTCAATGCGCGAAGGCCGTGCGGTGCTGCATTCGCTGCCGATCGGCTATTCGATCGACGGCAGCAACGGCGTCCGCGATCCGCGCGGCATGCTGGGCGAGCGGTTCGGCGTCGACATGCATGTCGCAACGACCGAAACCGCCGCTGCGCGCAACCTGATGCTTGCGGTCGAACGCTGTCATCTCGCCGTCGAGGCCATGGTCGCAAGTCCGTATGTTGCCGGCCTTTCCGTCCTTGCCGACGACGAAGCCGATCTAGGCGCGGCGGTCGTCGATATGGGCGCCGGTACGACGACGATGGCGGTGTTCCTCAGTGGCCGGTTCGTTCATGCCGAAGGGTTCGCGTTGGGTGGCCTCAATGTGACACTGGACATTGCGCGCGGGCTTAGTGCCAGCGTCGCCGACGCCGAGCGAATCAAGACGTTCTATGGCAGTGTCCTGGTCGGTGGATCGGACGAACGCGACATGATCACGGTGCCGCCCGTGAGTGCAGACGAGCGCGAACAGGCGCAATTCGTTCCGCGATCGACGCTCGTGGAAATCATCAAACCGCGCGTCGAGGAAATTCTGGAGATGGTGCGCGACCGGCTCGCGGCGACCTCGTTCGCCGCCGAAGCCCGCGGCCGCGTCATCCTCACCGGCGGTGCGAGCCAGATGACCGGGCTGTCCGAACTCGCCGCGCGCATTCTCGGCCGGCCCGTGCGGATCGGCCGGCCGCTCGGCATCGCCGGGTTGCCGGATGCTGCTAAAGGCGCGGCTTTCGCCGCGGTGACGGGACTTCTTGTGTATCCGCAGGCAGCGCATCTCGAATACTTCGAGACCCGCGGCAGCAGGCGGTACCGGATGAATGGCACGGGCGGCTATTTCGCCCGGGTCGGACAATGGCTTCGCGAGAGCTTCTGATGGCCCCCAGACTCGAAGCCAGCAAGTTGCGAGTCATATCAACACGGCCGGTGGCGGATCGGTCGGGGCAGGGCGTGACTGACGCCTGCGCATGAAAGAAGAGGCAACCATGACAATCAATCTGAAAATCCCCGACATCCGTGAGCTCAAGCCGCGCATCACCGTGTTCGGAGTCGGCGGCGCCGGCGGCAATGCCGTCAACAACATGATCAGCGCCGGCCTCCAGGGCGTCGATTTCGTCGTCGCCAATACCGACGCGCAGGCGCTCACCATGTCGAAAGCCGAGCGCATCGTTCAGATGGGCGCGCAGGTCACCGAGGGGCTCGGCGCCGGATCGCAGCCTGACGTCGGCCGCGCCGCCGCCGAAGAAGTGATGGACGAGATTCGGGATCATCTGTCCGGCGCTCACATGGTGTTCGTCACCGCGGGCATGGGCGGCGGCACCGGCACCGGGGCCGCGCCGGTGGTCGCCAAAGTGGCGCAGGAAATGGGCATCCTCACCGTCGGCGTGGTTACCAAGCCGTTCCACTTCGAAGGCCAGCGCCGCATGCGCACCGCCGAGGGCGGCATCACCGAACTGCACAAGTGCGTCGACACGCTGCTGATCATCCCGAATCAGAATCTGTTCCGAGTGGCGAATGAAAAGACGACGTTTGCCGATGCTTTCGCCATGGCTGACCAGGTGCTCTATTCCGGCGTCGCCTGCATCACCGACCTGATGGTCAAAGAGGGTCTGATCAATCTCGACTTTGCCGACGTGCGCGCGGTCATGCGCGAAATGGGCAAGGCGATGATGGGTACCGGCGAAGCCGAGGGCGACAAGCGCGCGTTGACCGCCGCGGAAGCGGCGATCTCCAACCCGCTGATCGATGACGCCTCGATGAAGGGAGCAAGAGGCCTCCTCATCTCCATCACCGGCGGCCGCGATCTCACGCTCTACGAAGTCGACGAGGCGGCGACGCGCATTCGTGAGGAAGTCGACCAGGATGCCAATATCATTGTCGGCGCGACCTTCGATGAAAACCTTGACGGCATCATTCGCGTGTCGGTCGTCGCGACCGGAATCGATCAGGCGCTTACGCAGCGGCCATCAGTGTCGGCGGCCGAAGCCCGCATCGCCGAAGTCGCGCAGCGCTTGCGTGCGGACAACGAGCGGTTGACGGAACGTGTCGAACGCGCCGAGCCGATCCGGCCCGCCGCCTCGGCGCCGGCTTCTCCGCCGCCCGCGCCAGTCAGCGACTCTATCGAATTCGGCCAAGGCGGCAGTTGCCGCCGCTATACTCCCGCAGGCCAGCGGCCAAGACGTGACGATCCGTCCGCTCGGTCCAAAGCCTTCGCTGTTTATTGATCCGGCTGCCAGCGAGCCGGAAGCGGAGGAGCCCGAGGCGTTTATCCCGCCCGTGCCGGAACGGGCGCCGCCGCGCGCGATGCGCATGCCGCGGATCGATGAGCTTCCAGTACCCGCGCAGAATGAGATTCGTGCGCGGCGCGGGGAATTGCCGCCGGAACAGCACCCCGAGAAGCGGCGGATGTCGCTGTTGCAACGATTGGCCGCCGTAGGCCTTGGCCGCCACGAGGAGGAGGAGCAGGCACCGCCCGTGCCCGTGCGCAGACCGTCCGGTGCTCCGCAACTGGGTGCCGAGCGGCTTCCCGGGCGGCCGTCGCCGCGGCCGGATTCGCGACAAGAGCCGGTGTCGGAATACGCTAAGCGCTCATCGCCGCAGGGATTGGACCAGCACGGCCGGCAGGCCTCTGTGCATAACCGGGCCGAGGAGGATCAGCTCGACATTCCGGCCTTCCTGCGTCGGCAGGCAAATTAATCGGCTGTTCGGCCACAATCGGGAGCGGCGAGTGAGCCCGCTATGGCGCTCACTGGGCTGCACTGGTAGCGGTTAGTTAAGTTATTGAATATTAAAATTTATCCGCTGGACGTCGGGCCATTTGCCCGATCGGGATCGCCCGCCACGGGTGAAGCCAGAGCAGTGGCGTCTGTACGCTCATGTGGCCGCTTTGGGCATGAAATGGGGCCGGACCAAGGTAACACTCGGTAAGAAACCGTGTATTGGCCCGAAACGGTGTTCGCCGGTATGTTCTTGGTTCGGACGAGGGGAGCGGTATCGGGGCATGGCTTTGGGGGCAGCGATATCGCTGACATTGTTCGCGGCTTGCGAACCTGGCCGTTTTTCCGATTGGCTTGGTCTGGATGGTTTACGCGGTTCAGGCTCTAGCTCTGGGATGAGGGCATGACGAGGGGCATGCAATCCGGCAGGCAGACGACCCTGCGCGAGCAGGCGGCCGTTTCCGGGATCGGCATCCATTCAGGTTCGCCCGTAACCGTCACGCTTCATCCGGCCGAAGCCGATACCGGCGTCGTGTTTTGGCGCACTGGCATTGATCGCCAAAAGGATCGCGAACTTATCGCAAACTTCCGTTCGGTGACCGCGACGGAATTTGCGACCGTGCTTGGCGATCGCAGCGGCCCGGCCGTATCGACTACAGAACACGTGCTTGCCGCGCTCTATGGCCTCGGCGTCGACAATGTCGTGGTCGAAGTCGATGGGCCCGAAGTACCGATTATGGATGGCAGCGCGGCGCCGTTCGTGGAAGCGATCGATCAGGCTGGTATCGTGAAACTGCCAGAGCCGCGCCGCTGCATCAAAGTGTTGAAGCCGGTACGGGTCAACGCCGATGGCTGCCGCGGCGAATTGCGGCCGCATCCTTATGGACTAAGAGTTGAAACCGAAATCGACTTCGATCATCCGCTGATCGGACGTCAGACTTTCGCCGTCGACGTGGCGCCGAACGTCTTCCGCCGCGAGCTGGCGCGAGCGCGAACCTTCGGTTTCATGCGTGACGTGACCAAGCTGTGGAGTGCCGGTTACGCGCTCGGCGCCTCGTTCGAGAACACCGTCGTGATCGCGGAAAACCGCATCCTCAATTCCGAGGGTACGCGCTTTCCTGATGAGTTCGTTCGTCACAAGGCGGTGGATGCGATCGGCGATCTGGCGCTCGCTGGCGCGCCGCTGATCGGCGCCTACCGGTCGGTGCGCGGCGGCCACAAGCTTAACCATGCGGTGGTCTCGGCATTGATGGCCGATGCAAGCGCTTGGACCTATTGCGAGCTCGAAGAGCCGGCGCGTCGCCCTCGCGGCCACGCCGATGTCGCGGGCTTTGCACTCCCGGCCTACGCTCCCGATATTTCCTAATCGGCCCTGCTTGATTTATTTGGCTTTTCGGCCTTAATCCGGGCCGATTGTTTGACTATTCGGACCACTTCGCCGATCGTTCCATGCTGTACGCTTGGAGGCGCGGCCGGAAATTCAAGAATTCGGCGGGGCGGGATTTTCATTACCTCATGATGCCGCGGTTACAGCGATCGCAGGGATCCGGTCACAGGCTGCGCGCCTTGGCCGGGGTGGTGGCCATCGTGCTGTTGGCTGCGCCAAGCGTGGGCTGCAGCGGGCTCGATATCTTCAAGAAGGAAGAGGATATCGTCCCGGAGGATCCGGCGGACAAGCTCTATAACGAGGGCCTCTTCCTCCTAAACAACAAGGAGCAGTACGATGACGCGGCGAAGAAATTCGACCAGGTCGATCGTCAAAATCCCTATTCCGATTGGGCGCGCAAAGCGCTGCTGATGTCGGCGTATGCCTATTACCAGGGCGGCAAATACGATGACTGCATCAACGCCGCCAAGCGTTACGTGACGCTGCATCCGGGAAGCTCGGACGCCGCCTACGCGCAATACCTGATTGGCGCTTCGTATTACGACCAGATTCTCGACGTCATGCACGATCAGGCGCGGGCAGATAAAGCCATCAGCGCGCTTGAAGAAGTCGTGCGCAAATATCCGGACACGGAATACGCCGTCAACGCCAAGAAGAAGATCAATCTGGCGCGTGACCAGCTCGCCGGCAAGGAAATGGATATCGGCCGCTTCTATATGAAGCGGCGCGACTTCACCGGCGCGATCAACCGCTTCAAGGTCGTGGTGACGCAATACCAGACGACGCGCGAAGTCGAGGAAGCGCTGGAGCGGTTGACCGAGGCCTATATCTCGCTCGGCATCCTCGACGAAGCGCAGACCGCGGCGGCTCTGCTCGGGCATAATTTCCCGGACAGCCCCTGGTATAAGGATGCTTACCGGCTGGTGAAATCCGCCGGCGGCGAGCCCAACGAGAACAAGAATTCGTGGATGAGCCGGGCCCTTCAAGGGCGGCTGGGCTGAGCGCCTGACAAGGCGACATACGGCGGAACAGGGAATTGAGTATCATCCGCCGTCCGTTTCCGTCACTTTGACTGCCACAGTGTCATGCTCGCGCGCCTTTCCATCCGCGATATCGTCCTGATCGATCGCCTGGATATCGATTTCGGTTCCGGGCTTGCCGCACTTACGGGCGAAACCGGCGCCGGCAAGTCGATCCTGCTCGATGCCTTTGCGCTGGCGCTCGGCGCGCGCGGCGAGGCGGCGTTGGTGCGTGAAGGCGCCGAGCATGGGCAGGTCATTGCGGCTTTCGAGATCGCCAAGGATCATCCGGCGCGCCGCGTCCTCGCCGAGAATGATCTCGATGCGGAGGACGAGGTCATCGTGCGGCGGGTGCAGTTCGCGGACGGCCGCACCCGTGCGTTCGTAAACGATCAGCCGGTCAGTGTGCAGATCATGCGCCAGCTCGGCGTGGCGCTGGTGGAAATCCACGGCCAGCACGACGACCGTGCTTTTGTCGACGCCTCAACGCACCGGGCTCTCATCGACGCCTTTGGCGGCATCGAGGCTGACGCCGCCGAGGTGCGCCGGCTCTGGGATGAACGGCGCGCGCGAGAGGCTGCGGTCGCGGCGCATCGCGCCGAAGTCGAACGCGCCAGCCGCGAAGCGGAATGGCTGCGCCACGCAGTCGATGAACTCGGCAAGCTCGCCGCGGAAATTGGCGAGGAGGCCGCGCTTGCCGAACGGCGCACCGCCATGATGCAGGCCGAAAAGGCCGCAGAAGATTTGCGTGCAACTCAGGAGGCCGTCGCCGGGCCGCAATCGGCGGTGCCGCCGCTTGCTACTGCGGTACGGCGGCTGGAGCGCCGCGCGGCCCAGGCACCGGCGCTGATCGAGCCGGTCGTCAAAGCCATCGAACTCGGCGCTCAACGCCTTGGATGAAGCGCGCTTGCATCTCGAGCATGCGTTGCGCGTGGCGCATTACGATCCGCAGGAGCTGGAGCGCATCGAGGAGCGGCTGTTCGCGCTCCGCGCCGCGTCGCGAAAGTACACCGTGCCGGTCGATCAACTTGCCGCGCTCAAACACCATTACGCCGACGATCTGGCGCTGATCGACGCCGGCGCCGAACGGCTTGCGGTGCTGGAGGCGGAGGCGCAAGCGACCGACCGCGCGCTACCGTGAAGCGGCGCAGGTGCTCTCGGCCAACCGCCGCCGCGCCGCGCAAAAAATCGACAAGGCGGTCAACGCTGAACTGAAGCCGCTGAAGCTCGAGCGTGCGCAGTTTTCCACGCACATCGAGTCCGAGAATGAAGGGCCCGAGGGGCTCGACCGCATCGAGTTTTGGGTGCGCACCAATCCGGGCACGCGGCCCGGGCCGCTGATGAAGGTCGCGTCCGGCGGCGAACTGGCGCGATTTCTGCTGGCGCTTAAAGTAGTGCTTGCCGACCGCGGCTCGGCGCCGACTTTGATCTTCGACGAGATCGACACCGGCGTTGGCGGCGCCACTGCTGATGCGATTGGCGTGCGTCTGGCGCGGCTTTCGTCCGGCGTTCAGGTGATTGCGGTGACGCACGCGCCGCAGGTGGCGGCGCGCGCGGACCGGCATTACCTCATCGCCAAGGACGCGCTTGCCAAGGGCAGGCGCGTCGCCACCCGCGTCGTCGAGCTTGAAGCCGAACGCCGGCGCGAGGAGATCGCCCGCATGCTCGCTGGCGCCGAAATCACCGCCGAGGCCCGCGCAGCCGCCGAGCGCCTGATCCGGGCTGCGGGCTGACACTTGGTCATGCCGCGTCGCGACAAGAACGAGGCTTCAGTCGAAGACCTCACGGAAAAACAGGCGAAAGCCGAGCACACGCGGCTTGCGGCGGAAATCGCCGAGCATGACCGGCGCTATTACCAGGAGGATGCGCCAACGGTCACGGATGCCGAGTATGACCGGTTGCGCCAGCGTTATGCGGCGATTGAAGCGCGTTTTCCGCAACTGCAAACGCGCGACAGTCTCACGCAACGCGTCGGCGCGGCGCCGTCGGCGCGTTTCGCCAAGGTTCGTCACGCCGTTCCGATGCTCTCGCTCGACAATGCGTTTGCCGACGAGGACGTGGTCGATTTCGTCGGCCGCATTCGGCGCTTCCTGCGGCTTTCCGAAGACGAGGCGATCGCGTTTTCCGCCGAGCCGAAGATCGACGGCCTGTCGATGTCGCTTCGGTACGAAAACAGCGAACTTGTCACCGGCGCGACCCGCGGCGACGGCAGCGAGGGCGAGGACGTCACCGCCAATATCCGCACGCTGAAGGACGTGCCGCAGCACCTCAGGGGCAAGCGCGTTCCGCCCGTGTGCGAGGTGCGCGGCGAGGTCTACATGACCAAGGCGGCGTTTCTCGAACTTAACCGCAAACAGGCGGAGGCCGGCAAGCCGCTCTACGTCAATCCGCGAAACACTGCGGCCGGTTCGTTGCGTCAGCTCGATGCATCGATTACCGCATCGCGGCCGCTTGGCTTCTTCGCCTATGCCTGGGGGCAGATGAGCCAGGATGCCGGCCGATACCCAGTCCGGCATGATCAAGTGGTTCGAAAACTGCGGCTTCACCACCAATCCGCTGACCAGGCTTTGCCACTCGGTCGAGGAACTACTCGCATTTCATCGCGAAATCGAAGCACAACGCTCGCATCTCGACTACGATATCGACGGCGTCGTCTACAAAGTCGATCGCCTCGACTGGCAGGAGCGTCTTGGCTTCGTCTCGCGCTCGCCGCGTTGGGCGATCGCGCACAAGTTTCCCGCAGAGCGCGCCACCACGGTGCTCAAGGATATCGAAATCCAGGTCGGCCGCACCGGCGCCTTGACGCCGGTTGGCAAGCTTGAGCCGGTCGGCGTCGGCGGCGTCATCGTGCAGAATGTCACGCTGCACAACGAGGATTACATCAAGGGCATCGGCGGCAACGGCGAACTCTTGCGCGAGGGCCGCGATATCCGCATCGGCGACACTGTTATTATTCAGCGCGCCGGTGACGTCATTCCCCAAGTGGTGGATGTCGTCATCGACAAGCGCCCGAAGGACGCCAAGCCCTATCACTTCCCGAAAAAATGTCCCTGTCCCCTGCACACCGACATTGTGCGCGAGGAGACCGCCGGCGGCGAAGAGGGCTCACGCGCGCATTGCACCGGCGAATTCGCCTGCCCCTATCAGAAGATCGAACACCTCAAGCTGTTCGTGTCGCGCCGCGCCTTCGACATTGATGGTTTCGGTGAGAAACAGATCGAGTTTTTCTTCGAGCAGGGCTGGGTCAAGGAGCCGGCCGACATCTTCACGCTGCCGGCGCGCAACGCGCGGATCAAGCTTGAGGATTATGAGGGCTACGGCGAAACCTCGGTGCGCAATCTGTTTGGCGCCATCGCCGCGCGGCGGGAGATTTCGCTCGATCGATTCATTTACGCGCTGGGCATCCGCCACGTCGGCGAGACCACGGCGCTGGCGCTGGCTCGCGGCTACGGCTCCTGGCTGGCGTTCCACGACGCTTGTTTGAAAGTGACGGAGGGCGACGAGGAGGCGATTGCCGAGATGGATGCGCTCGATCAGATCGGCGACACGGTGATCGAAAGCGTCAAGGAATATTTCGGCGAAAGCCACAACCGCGGCATCGTCGAGCGGCTGACCAAAGAGGTGAAGATCCTCGACGTCGAGAAACCGAAAACCGATTCCCGGATCGCCGGTAAGACCGTGGTGTTCACCGGCACGCTGGAGAAAATGACCCGCGACGAGGCCAAAGCGTCGGCCGAACGCCTCGGCGCCAAGGTCTCAGGCTCAGTCTCAAAGAAGACTGACTATGTCGTCGCCGGGCCGGGCGCCGGCTCCAAACTCGCCGACGCCAGGAAGCATGGCGTTGCGGTTTTGACCGAGGACGAGTGGGCGAAACTGATCCGCTAAAATAGCGCCGTCGAGTGCCCTATTTGTCATGCCCGGCCTTGTGCCGGGCATCCCCGTCTTTCGGCAAGGCAAACCGGTAAGACGTGGATGGCCGGGACAAGCCCGGCCATGACGGCTCGCTGAAATCCAATCCGTTCCACGTTGAGACGGCCGGCTAAATTCTTCCGACTAAGACCAAGACAATCACGATGATCAGGATGAGGCCCAAACCGCCGCCGGGATAGTAGCCCCAGCCGGTGCTGTAAGGCCACGCCGGCAATGCGCCGATCAGCAACAAGATCAGAATAATGATCAGAATAGTCCCAAGCATAACGTTTCCTCGCTCGTACCCAACCCAGCGAGAAAACGTCGCCACCAAACAAAAGTTCCATCAATAGGAACCGCGAACGGAAGTCGGCTTAGCTCGTTCGTGCCAGCGGCCCCGTCGCCGCAAGCAGCCACGCGCGCGTCGTCACATCGACCAGTGGCGCAATCGTTTCGTGCACGCGCGCATGGTAGGCGTCGATCCATGCGGCTTCGTCGGCGGTCAGGAGCGACGGGTCGATGAGGCGCTGGTCGATCGGAACAAGCGTCAGCGTCTCAAAGGCGTTGAGCGGTTTTTCAGCACCGGGTACGGCGGCCGCTTCCTTCACCAGAATCAAATTCTCGATGCGGATGCCGTAAGCGTCGGTGCGGTAATAGCCCGGCTCGTTGGACAGGATCATGCCGCGCTTGAGCGTGGCGGTGCCGAGCTTGGAAATGCGCGCCGGTCCCTCGTGCACCGACAGATAGCTGCCGACGCCATGGCCGGTGCCATGGTCGAAGTCGAGCCCGGCCTGCCAGAGAAATTGCCGCGCGAACGCATCGAGCTGCGCGCCGCTGGTGCCTTCGGGAAATACCGCGCGCGCGATGGCGATATGGCCCTTGAGCACCAGCGTGAAGTTGCGGCGCATTTCGGCGCTGGGCGAACCGACGGCGATGGTGCGGGTGATGTCGGTGGTGCCGTCCTCGTATTGGCCGCCGGAATTGAGCAGAAAAAGCTCGTCGGGCGCGATGCGGCGATTGGTCTTGCGGGTGACGCGGTAATGCACGATCGCGCCGTCCGGTCCGGCGCCGGCGATGGTCGGAAACGAAACGTCCTTGAGGAGCCCGGTTTCCCGGCGGAAAGTTTCAATCGCCTCGACGGCGTCGATCTCGGTCAACTCGCCGCGGGGCGCGTTGTGGTCGAACCAGGCGAGGAAGCGCGTCACCGCCGCGCCGTCGCGCTGTTGCGCGGCGCGGGCGCCGGCAATCTCGGTCGCGTTCTTGACCGCTTTCATCGGCGCGATCGGATCGGAGGCGCGCACGATCGTGCCGCCGTTTTCGACAACGAGCCGCGCGATCGCCTCAGCAGATGTGGCGGGATCGAGCTGCAGCCGGCGCTGCTCCTTGCCGAGCGCGGCGAGATCGCGCTCGAAGGTGGCGTTCGGACGAACGTCGGCAAGCTCTTCCAGAAGCGAGCGGACTTCGTTGCTCAGCTTGCGCAGATCGATGAATAGCGCTGGCCGGCCTTCTTTCGGCACAATGGCGAAGGCCAGCACCACCGGCGTGTGCGGAATGTCGCTGCCGCGGATGTTGAACAGCCAGGATACTGCGTGCGGGTCTGCGACCAGAAGCGTGTCGGCGGTGCCTTTCTGCAAGTCGGTGCGCACGCGCTCGAGCTTTGCCTTCGCATCTTCGCCGGCGTAGCGCAGAGCATGCGGCACGACTGCGCCGAGCGGCGGCTGCGGCCGGTCGGTCCAGATCGCGTCGATCGGATTGTCCTCGACCGCGACAAGGCTCGCGCCCGCTGCGGTGCAGGCCTTGCCGAGCCGCTCGGCGCCATCGACCGTGTGCAGCCACGGCGAATAGCCGAGCTTCGTGCCGGCGCGCACATTGGTCTCGATCCAGGCCGGCGGCGGATTCTCGACCAGATGCGCAATCGAAAAAATCGCGCCGTCGACTTCCTCGCGCACCTGCACCTGATAGCGGCCGTCGACGAAGAGGACCGCGCTGTCGGCGAGCACAATGGCGAGGCCGGCCGAGCCGGTGAAGCCGGTAAGCCAGGCGAGACGCTCGGCACTCGGCGGCACGTATTCATTCTGGAAGCGGTCGGCGCGGGGCACGATAAAGCCGTCGAGCCCGCGGTGCGTCAGTTCTGCGCGCAGGGCCGCAACGCGTGCCGCGCTCTCGCCGCGGTCGCTGCGATCGTCGAACGACTGGAACTGGGCCTCGAACATCTGCGGCAATCTATGAGTCTCGAACGCGGCGGGCAACGCCGGGGCTGTATTCGTGCACGACGCACGAAGACGAGCGTGGTCCAGCCATCGAGATCGAGCCGTTGTTCCAGCGCAAACGGCCGATAGGCCGCGATCACGGCGTTGGCCTGCGCCGGCACGATGCCGGATAGCACGATCCGGCCGCCGCGAGCGGTCAGCCGCCGGAGCGGCGCGGCCAGCCGCAGCAGCGGCCCGAGCAGGATGTTGGCGAGGATCAGGTCGAACGGCGCCTGCGCGCGCAGGCGCGGCGCCGCCACGCCGTCAGCTTGCACAATCTCGACCATGCCGCCGGCGCGGTTGAGCCGCGCATTGGCGCGCGCCACACGCACGGCGCTCACGTCGATGTCGGTTGCGAGCACGTGCCGGCGCAGCGCGCGGGCGGCGGCGATGGCAAGTACGCCGCTGCCGGTCCCGAGGTCGAGAATGTGCCGGGTGCGTCCGCGTGCGTTCGATGCCTTGCAGAGCCGGTCGAGCGCGAGCAGACAGCCGCGGGTCGTGCCGTGATGACCGGTGCCGAAGGCGAGCGCCGCTTCAATTTCGATGCCGATGCGGTTCGGTGGAATGCCGGCGCGGTCGTGGCGCGCCATGCACAATGAACCGGCCGGCTTTGACCGGCCTAAGCCCGGCGAGGCTGTCGCGCACCCAATCCGCCGCCTCGACGAACTTCGAAACGCAGCGCCTTGGCTGCCGCAGAATCGGCGGCCGCGGCGATCAGCGCCCGCAAAGCTTTCCGGTCGGGCTCGCTGGAAAATGAATCGCGACACGCCAGCGTCCGCCGCCGGCATCCACAAGCGCCACCGCAACCTCGTCGCCGTCGAAGGTCTCGGCGGCGAGGCCCGCAATGCGGCGCGCAGCATCTTCACCGGTTATCAGCAGCGCGACCGGCGTCGCCTGAGGTTCGGATGACATTGAGAGGAATGCTGTTTCCGCGATGATCCCCGCACTTCACAGGCTGACGTGCAATAAGCGCGGCCGCGTGCTTCACGGGTAATTGTTCGGGAGTGTCTCGGTTTCAGTTTGCACAGACTTGATCACAGGTCGTCCCCAGTGTTGTGCAGTGTATAATCGCTGATCCGGGATAGGCGGCCGAAGCCGGGAAGCGCGTAGGCGTGAAATCAGTCGCCGTCTGCAGGAGCACGCGCCATGGTACCAGGAATGCGCATGCTGTTCGTCGTTGTCATGTACGTAATGTGCCTGAGCGGGAATGCGATGGCGGAGGATGTAACGAAATGCGTGCAGCGGTGTCAGATGCTGTGCGGATATTTTCCGGACCACCCCGAATGTCTGCGCCAGGCCGACAGGTGCGTTTCGCGGTGTAAATTCTCACCTAAAAGTTCAAACTGAGACACTACCAATTATTCACACGCAATACACAGTTTGTCCGTCAGTTATCCACGATGACCTCATCGAGTTCTTCACAGCATATCCACGGCGGCGGTTGCAGGAGGAAAACAATGATCGGAAACGGCGCGCGAACTCAAACGGCTATTTTGTTGGGCGTGATAGCCGGCTTCATCGCGTTCAACGCCGGCGGCGTCCAGGCGCAGCCGGCGCCCGACTACGCCGCCATCGTCGCCGCGCCGGATCGCAGCGATGCGGATCGGCAGGCCGACCAGCGCCGTGATCCGCTGCCGTTTTTGACGTTCGCTGGCCCGCGCCCCGGCATGAAAGTGCTCGATATGGGCGCCGGCGGCGGCTACTCGACCGAGCTGATGGCGCGCGCGGTGGCGCCGAACGGCGTCGTCTATGCGCAATACCCGGCCGACGGCAGCGAGCGGGCCAGGACCAACTTCGCCGCGCGGATGAAGAATCCGGCGATGAAGAACGTGACGCTGCTGTCGCGGCCGTTCGACGATCCGGTCCCGGCCGACCTGCACGATCTCGATCTGATCACCTTCCTGTTCTACTACCACGACACCACCTACATGGCCGTCGATCGCGCCGAGATGGACCGCAAGATGTTCGCCGCGCTGAAGCCCGGCGGCTATCTGGTGATCGCCGATCACTCCGCCAAGGACGGCGACGGCACCTCGGTCGGCAAGACGCTGCATCGCATCGAGGAGAGCGCGCTGCGCAAGGAAATCGAGGCGGCCGGCTTTCGCCTCGTAGCCGAAGGCAATTTCTGGCGCCACCCGGAAGACACGCGTGACTTTGTCAGCTTCAAGCCGGTCATGCCGGTCGACAATTTCGTGCTCAAGTTTCAGAAGCCGTAAAGCGGCCGCCGCTCAATACTGTGAGTACGGCCGGGCGTATTGCGGCTGGTAGCCGGGCTGCACGTAATAAAGCTGCCCATTGGAGGACCGCACGTAATACTGCTGCGGCTGGCCGTAACCGGGGGGCTGCGGCGGCTGGCCAAAAAACCCGGGTTGCGGCGCTGGTGGAGGCGGCTGCGGCCCGCCGAACAGCCGTTGTCCGAAGAATGTCGGCTGCTGCTGTTGGCCATAGGGCGCCTGTTGATCGGCGTCTGGCTGCGCATTGCCGGGCGCGATCTCGATCGGCAGCCCCGCGGCGGCCTGGCGCTCCGCGGCGGCGCGCCGCGCCATTTCCGGATTCGATCCTGCCGGCGTCCGGCCGCTGACAATGACCGTCGTGTCCTTCATGCCCTGGGCTTCAACCAGGTTGTACAGGATGGTGGCGTTTTGCGGCGCCAGCCGCACGCAGCCGTGCGAGGCCGCGCTGCCGATGCGGCGGGTATCGAGAAAGCCGTGAATGGCGTGGCCGTGCAGATCGAAGAAGATCGTGTGCGGCATCGGCGCATTGTCCCACTCCTGGGACAGGTGGTCGGCGTCCATGCGGTTGGGCTTGAAGACGCCGCTCGGCGTGTCGTAGCCGGGCTTGCCGGTCGACACCGGCCAGACGTAGCGCGGCGCGCCGTCCACCGTGACGGTCATGCTCTGGGTGCTTTTGTCGATATTGACGACAATCGCCGCCGCGGCGGGGGAGGCGGACGCGACCGCCAGCGCCAGCGCCGGCGCGGCGAGGAGGGCGGGACGGAACGCACCGGAACGCATTGAGACACCCGATCGGATGGGGATGTTATCGCCCAAACTGTTTAAGTTTCCCGTGTGCGATTGGTTCAAATCAAGCGGTAAATAATACCTGCAGCGGCGAAAGCGGCGTAACGGCGACGTTAACGCTCTGGCTTTGACGCGACCATGACGCCGGCGCGGCAGCAACGCGGCGCGCATTTTGACGCGGCTGCGCTGTCCGCTAATGCCGTTTGAAATATTGCACCGCGCGCTCATGCTTTTCCGCCGCGGCGCGACTGTCGAAGGTGCCGAGATTGCGCCGCTTGCCGGTCTTCGGATTGATCTTGCGCGAATACAGCCGGTATTTGCCGGACGGAAGCTTGCGGATCATGACGTTCTCCCATCGGTCATTATTGCCTGATCAAGCGCCGGTTTGGCGGCCGGTTCCAGAGCTGTTTTCATCGCGCTGCTCTGCCTTCGCCAACGGAAGAGAGAAGACCAACAAATTCGCATTGTTCATCCCGCCCCGCGAAAGCGGGGAGGGGGGACCGCGCAAAGCGCGGTGGGTGGGGCGCGGGACTCGACGATGATTCCGTCGGCGCCAACAAATCTCGACCGCCGACGCCCCCTCCACCACACTTCGTGTGGTCCCCCTCCCCCGCTATCGCGGGGGCGGAAAAACGATCTCGTTCTCGCGGCGCGGCTGCGTCCGAGTTTTGCATCACAACGAACAGGAACGAAGCCACTCTTTTGATTCGCCTCACGACAAAGGGAGGCGAAGCGCCGAAAGGCGCACCATCCATTGGCCGCGCTCGCGCAAACGAGTGTGCGCACTTTGCGCCACTCATCTGCCTGCGCGGCAGCGGGCGTTGCGGAGCCCGCTCGCCTTCCGGCGCTTCGCGGCGGCGCTTGTCGCAGCGAGCGAACGCCGCAACTCAGCCCAGGCCGTGCTTCGCGCGACCGACAAGCAACGCGGGCGTTACCCGCGCCGTCAATCGCGCTTAAGCCAGGCACCTGGCGCGCCGGTCGTACTGCCGGCGGGAACGATGCCCAAGCCGCCCGGGAGCGGGGTTACAAGCCCCGCCCGCAGGAACCGCACCCGCTCCATCCAACGGCTGTCACCGGTAGACGTCCCTGAAGTGAGCGAGCTGTCGGCTGGGTAACACAACCGGGGACCATTGTCAATGATAGGGTGACGCCGTCCGCGCAGGTCCGGCTACTGGCACCGCCCATAGTGCGCAGCCAAAGCGACTTGCACCCGGTGGCGGCAGACATCGTCGGTGCATCGGCCGATTTGCTGGTAAAGCCGCGCCAGCTCGGCCTGGCACAGGGTGATCGCCAGCGGCGTCTGCGCTTGTACGCTCGACGTAAAGGCCAGCGTGATGATGCAGGTGGCGGCGGTGAAAACGACGCCGGCAAGCGTTGTCTTGATGATCATGGAGCGGGTCTCCTCAGCGGCGTTTCTTGCCTCCGCTGCGAGCATAGCAGCGAGACCCGGCCGCCGGAGCGACGCCTTCGCGGACGCTTAACGGTTGGTTGCCGCCTGGCCGAAGCCGGCGCGCGTCAGCCGCACGATGGCCGCATCCAGCGCCGAAAGAAAGCTCGAGCGGTCGCGCGGCGAGAACGGTTTCGGGCCGCCGGTGATTTCGCCGGCGCTGCGCAGCGAGTCCATCAGGTTGCGCGTCGCCAGCGTCATGCCGATCGAATCTTCGGTGAACGCCCGGCCGTTCGGCGCGATCACTTCGGCGCCGGCTTTGACGCAGCGGCTCGCCAGCGGCACATCCGCGGTGATCACGATATCGCCCGCGCGCGCCCGCTCCGCGATCCAGTTGTCCGCCTCATCCATGCCGCCGCCGACCACGACGCGCTCGATCAGCGGCATCGCGCGGCACGGCGATCGGGCTGTTGCTGACGACAAAGACTTTCAGCGCGACGCCCTTGAGCGCATGGCGCTCGGCGACGCGATAGATCTCCTGCTTCACCGGGCAGGCATCGGCGTCGATGTAGATCGAGATTGGCTTCACGCGGCCGATTTATTTTTCGCGATAGCGCGGCGAACGGCCTTCGGCTCGGCCTTGATGACCTCGATCAGGTGCGCGCGGCGCCGGACGGTTGTCGCGTGCCGAGCTCCCATTTGCGCACAGTGCCGACCGCGGTGCCGATAAACGAGGCGAATTCGCGTTGCGACAGGCCGAGCTTGTGCCGGGCTTCGCGCGCATCGCTCTGGCTTGGGATAACATGGTGGACGATGGCGCCGGTTTTCTTGCCAGCGAAGAAATCGCGCAACTCGTCCAGGCTGGCCCGAATGTCGTCGGCCAGCCGACTTTTCACTTTTTTCGCCATGGCCCCGTGATCTCCTTCAACGTGGCCGCTAACGCCTTCTTGTCCCGCGACGGTCAAATCGGCCTTTTCGTTCTTCGCATAAAGCGCCATGAGCACGAAGCGGAAAGTCCGCATTGTAGAAATAGTAGATCACCCGTGCACCGCCGCGCTTGCCACTGCCACTGCGCCCGACGCGAACCTTGCGCAAGCCGCCGGTCCCAGGAATGAGATCGCCGCAGGTCGGCTCATAGGCGATCAGGTCGATCACCGCATCCTGCTCGTCAACCGTGAGCAATTCGTCGGCGCGCTGCCGGTAACCGGCGAGCTCGATCACCGAAACGGGAGACGGCGGCATATCAAAGCTTTGTACCCCAAAGGGGTACTCTCTGTCAACTCAGGGGCGCGTCGGGCGAGTCAGCCGCGCGGCGGCGTAACTCGCCGATGTAGCGTTGCTGCGCATCGCATCGGCGGAATACGCTTCGCTCATCCGCCCTCGGTGCTAGACATCGGATCAGTGTGGATGAACGGATGTTTGAATGCGGTTTTTCCTTTATGAAATCGTCGCCCGTATCGTTGCGATCTATTTGGGCTTCGATTGCAGCCGCAAACTTTGGTATGGGCTTGTCGAAGGAAAAATCGGGTATTTCCAACCTGATTTTCTAAGCTGGTGGACCGGGGTGGCTGATCGAGATGCAACACCGGTCCAGTACTGGATACAAATCGGCTTCCGGATAATGATCCTGATTGCATGCCTCTTTGTTGCGATATTCGGGTGGTGGCGGCCAAACGCCTGAGCATGCGTTAATGCCTCCTGCGATCTCACGGACCTCATCCTGCGGTGGCCGCGAAGCGGCCCTCGAAGGATGCAAGCCGCAGCGCCGAAGCCTCGCCCTTCGAGGCTCGCTGCGCTCGCACCTCAGGGTTAGGACGTGGGTGGTGCACGTCGCTAAAGGATGCCCCCCGGCTTTGCTCTTCTCATCCGGGCTACGCTCGCTATGAAGCAATTAGCGTTGCGGTTCGATATAGTTTCCCCGTTCGTCGAAGCTAGTAGATGAAGCACGTCCTCCCGCATTGGCAATCTGATGTAATAAGGGACGAGCCGCCTGCGCAAACTCTGCCGCTAATCCGGGAATTGTTTCAAATATTGTTTCAACGAAGTGATACTGATCGCGATCCAATGGGTCGCCTAGATTGTCATACCACGCGCCGCCGTAGGGTGCGAAATTAAAGCGTGCACCTCGTACGCCCAGCAGACTGACCAGCACGGTGAACGGTGGCTGAACGCCGAATGTTTCAAGGTCACGCATTAGGTTGACTGTGTTGTTTATAATGGTGTTATCCAACACGGGTATGGTCGGCGTGTCGGCTTGATTTTGATTGATTATCGTAGAATTCACCGCCTCAACAATGCCGTTGCGAAACACTTGCACATACGCGCGCTGCTGTTGAGCGGCCTGGTCTGCATTGAGACCATAAGCACTCCGTCGAAATTTACTCGGCGGGCTTGGGCGGTTCTGGAGCCGAGCGGCGGAAACGTATTGAACTCTCGAGTAATTGCATCGATCGAAACGACTGAAGAAAGGTCAAAGGCCGAGAAGGGAATGATGTGAATTACAAGCGTGCCTCAATTCATTAGTTGAACCGGTGCCTGATCTGCGGCGAGTTTGGCTATTCGCTCAGACCTGAAATTCCGGATACGATCCATGAGCTGCGGCGCGAGCGTAAAGAGCGCGCGCAACTCATCAACGTTCGGTTCGTATTTTCCAGCAGACGAACGGGCCCAAAATCGAGTGCTGCCCTGCCGTATTACTCTATGCGGCGGGTTGTAACTGCGCGGTACGCGAATAACGATGGCATGGCCACCCGCTGCAATTTGTATGGGATGAAAGGTGATTGACGGCAATCTGGGCTGAAGACCTCCGCGCGCCACCTCATCCAAACGCAATATTTCGGCGTCGGTACTGCCCTGAAAGGGAGCGATCGCGGTGGGTATGCCATCTGTCGCGGTTACGCCAATCACAACATCGCCGCCGGCCGTATTGGCGAACGAGGAAATATCGGCAAGGAACTCTGCATAGTCGTCACGTGCATTTCCGTAGGTATCGCGTTTGTACTCAATACTACGGCTTTCTGAAACGCGCGCCCTGATGAGGCTTTGGAGTGTTGCCTCATCAATTCTAGGAAGAGGAATGTGCAAAAGAGCCATTAGCTAATGCGCATCTGACGTCTGACGTCCTAAATTTTCACACCCGCTCCACGAAACTATCCACCACGCGCTTCTCGCCGGCCTTGTCGAACGCAATCGTCAGCTTGTTGCCGTCGATCGCGGTGACGTTGCCGTTGCCGAATTTCTGGTGGAAGACGCGGTCGCCGAGGGTGAAGGCGGAGATGGTGCCGGTCGATTTGGCCACCAGCTCGCCTTCGATGGTGAGCGGCAGGCGGCGGGTGGGGCGGCGCTCGTCGCGGGCTCGCCACGGCGATGGGGACGGGCCGTCGTCGCTTGCGCTTCCGCTGGACGTTCCCTCACCCGATCGAGCTTCGCCCGATCGACCTCTCCCGCGAGGGGAGAGGTGGGATAGGTCTTCGTCGGCTTCGTAGTCCGCCTCGATATCGGAAAATCCGCCGCCGCCTTTTTTCGCCTGGGCGCGCTGCCAGCCGGGGGTGCCGTAATTGGAGCCGAACGAGGTCATGGCGTCGAAGCGCGAGGCGCCGTAGCCGCCATAACCGCCGAAGCCGCCCTTGGACTCGGTGACCTCGACGTTGGCCTCCGGCAGCTCGTCCAGAAAGCGCGACGGGATGTTGGTCTGCCACAGGCCGTGCATGCGGCGGTTGGTGGCGAAATAGATCTTCGCCCGCTTGCGCGCGCGGGTGATGCCGACATGCGCCAGCCGGCGCTCCTCTTCGAGCCCGGCGCGGCCCTGGTCGTCGAGCGTGCGCTGGTTCGGAAATACGCCTTCTTCCCAGCCGGGCAGGAATACGGTGTCGAATTCGAGGCCCTTGGCCGAATGCAGCGTCATGATGCTGACGGCGTCTTCGGCGGCGCCCTTCTCGTTGTCCATGACCAGCGAGATGTGTTCCAGAAAACCCTGCAGGTTCTCGAACTCCTCCATCGAGCGCACGAGTTCCTTCAGGTTTTCCAGCCGGCCGGCGGCATCGGCGGAGCGGTCCTTCTGCCACATCTCGGTATAACCGAACTCGTCGAGCACGATTTCCGCCAATTGTGTGTGGGGAATGTCGTCGCGCTGCTTGCGCCAGCGGTCGATCGCTTCCAGGAGGCCGCGCAGTGCGCCGCGCGGCTTCGGCTTGAGCTCGTCGGTCTCGATCACGGCGCGGGCGGCTTCGGTGAGCGGCACCCGGCGTTTGCGGGCGTGGTCGTGGAGGAGCTGCACGGTGGCGTCGCCGAGCCCGCGCTTGGGCACGTTGACGATGCGCTCGAAGGCGAGATCGTCGGCCGGCGAATTGATCACGCGCAGATAAGCGAGCGCGTCGCGGATTTCGGCTCGCTCATAAAAACGTGGCCCGCCGATGACGCGGTAGGGCAGGCCGAGCGTCACGAAACGATCCTCGAATTCGCGCATCTGGAACGAGGCGCGCACCAGGATCGCGATCTCGTTGAGCGCGTGACCCTCGCGCTGCAATTGCTCGATGTCCTCGCCGATGGCGCGGGCCTCTTCCTCGGAATCCCAGGCGCCGGTGACGGAGACTTTTTCGCCCAGCACGTCATCGGTGCGCAGCGTCTTGCCGAGCCGGCCTTCGTTATGGGCGATGATATGCGCCGCGGCGGCGAGGATGTGGCCGGTCGAGCGATAATTCCTTTCCAGCCGGATCACAATGGCGCCGGGAAAATCGTGCTCGAAGCGCAGGATGTTGTCGACCTCGGCGCCGCGCCAGCCATAGATCGACTGATCGTCATCGCCGACGCAGCAGATGTTTTTACTTCCCTCTCCCGTTCCGGGAGAGGCCGGCGCGCCTGGCGCGCCGGGTGAGGGCAGGTCGACGGCGCTCGGGCCCTCACCCGCCTCGTGGAGCCTGTCATCGGGCCGGCCACTTTGGGCCGGACCCGTTGGCCCGGCGTCCTCTCCCGGAACGGGAGAGGGAAGGGCGGGGCGCTTCGCGCTCGTCCGCTGCGCCAAGAGCCGCAGCCACAGATATTGCGCGACGTTGGTGTCCTGATATTCGTCGACCAGAATGTAGCGGAAGCGCGCCTGGTATTGGCGCAGCACCTCGGGCTGTTCGCGGAACAGGCGGATGTTCTCCAAGAGCAGATCGCCGAAATCGGCGGCGTTGAGGATCTTCAGCCGCTCCTGATACGCCTTGTAAAGTTTGAGGCCCTTGCCATTGGCGAAGGCGGCGGCTTCGCCCGGCGGCACCTGATCCGGCGTCAGCCCGCGATTCTTCCAGCCGTCGATCATGCCGGCGAGCACGCGCGCCGGCCAGCGTTTCTCGTCGATATTCTCGGCTTCAAGGAGCTGCTTCATCAGCCGAACCTGATCGTCGACGTCGAGAATGGTGAAGTCGGTCTTAAGCCCGATCAGCTCGGCGTGGCGGCGCAGGATTTTCACGCCGATCGAGTGGAAGGTGCCGAGCCAGGGCATGCCCTCGACCACGTGGCCGACAATCTCGCCGACGCGAGCTTTCATTTCGCGCGCCGCTTTGTTGGTGAAGGTCACCGCCAGAATCTCGCTCGGCCGGGCGCGGCCGGTTGCGAGAATGTGGGCGATGCGCACGGTCAGCACCCGGGTTTTGCCGGTGCCGGCGCCGGCCAGCACCAGCACCGGGCCGTCAAGCGTCTCGACCGCAAGCCGCTGCTCCGGATTGAGCCCGGCGAGATAGGGCGGAGCCGCGCCGCCCGGGCGCGCCCGCGCGGCAATGCCGCCGGGCGCCGGCGCCGGCGGGTCAAGCGGATGCCTCTCTCGCAAAGGGTCAGCCAAGGCCCGGTTTTTCCGTGATTCTCACGATTGGAAGATGGCACTTACCGGCGGCTTTTGCGAGGCAAGGCCGCCTACTTCCCCGGCATCGCGATCCTGCGGCCGACGCCGTCGGGCACCGGCAGATGCGCGTGTGCGGCCTTCATCCGGGCGAGCCGCGCGGTGATGAAATCGGGAAACGGCGCGGTCTTTTTGGCGGTCATGTCGACGTGCAGCGTCATGTTCTCGGATGTCGCCGACAGCCAGCCTTCCTCGGCGTGATGCAGCTCCTCGAAGTAGTGGATCCGCTTTAAGTCGTAATCGAGCAGCTGAAAGCTCACCCGCACCGGGTCGTCGGCGTGGAGTTCCCGCAAGTAGCGGATATGGACCTCCGCGGTGAACGTGGAATGCCGAGTCTGTTGCAGATAAGCGAGGCCGCAGCCGAGCAGTTCGTAGGCCTCGTCGACACAGCGGTCGAACAGCACGTTGTAATAGGCCATGTTGAGATGGCCATTGTAGTCAATCCACGCCGGGTCGACTCGCATCACCGAAGAGACGAACGGAGCGGCAAAGACCGGTTCAGGATCGAGGCGATCGAGCATGTCTGGCTTTGGTCCGCGTTTGCAGGCGGCAATGTGGCGGATTCCGCGGCCGATGCAACAGCGGCGGCGTGCCCACTTGACCGGTCTCCAGGCCACAGCCACCTTGCCTGAAATTGGGTAGACGAAAATGGTCGTTACCGAGGCTTGGGAAGAACTTAAGCGCGATCGCAAGGCGGTCGATAACGTGATCGCCGCGCTCGCGGCTATGGTCGGCAACCGGCTGGTCACGGCGCAGGCGGTTCGCGAGCAGCACGGCAACACGCTGACCTGGATCGGCAACCAGCCGCCGGACGCGGTGGTGTTCCCGCAATCGACCGAGGAAGTGCAGCAGATCGTGCGGCTGTGCGCGGCCGAGCGGGTGCCGGTGATCGGCTTCGGCGCCGGCACATCGCTGGAAGGCCAGATCAACGCGCCGCACGGCGGCATCTGCCTCGACTTTCGCGACATGAACCGCGTGCTCGCGGTCCATGCCGAGGATCTCGACTGCGTGGTCCAACCGGGCATTACCCGCAAGCAGCTCAACGAATACCTGCGCGACCAGGGGCTGTTTTTCCCGATCGATCCGGGCGCCGACGCCTCGCTGGGCGGCATGGCGTCGACGCGCGCTTCCGGCACCAACGCGGTGCGCTACGGCACCATGAAGGACAACGTGCTGTCGCTTAAAGTCGTGCTCGCCAACGGCGAGGTGATGACGACCGCGACACGCGCCAAGAAATCGTCTTCGGGCTACGACCTCACCCGCCTGATCGTCGGCGCCGAAGGCACGCTGGGTATCATCACCGAACTCACGCTGCGCCTCGCCGGGATTCCGGAAATGATTTCTGCCGGCACGTGTCCGTTTCCATCGGTCGAAGCGGCGTGCAAGGCGACCATCATGACGATCCAGTCCGGCATTCCGGTGGCGCGGATCGAATTGTTCGATGCGTTGCAGGTGCGCGCCGCCAATCTTTATTCGAAGCTGAACCTGCCCGAGACGCCGATGCTGTTTGTCGAGTTTCACGGCACCGAAGCCGGAGTCGCGGAACAATCGCAGCGCTTCGGCGAGATCGCCCAGGAGTTCGGCGGCGGCCCATTCGACTGGGCGACGCGGGCTGAGGATCGGTCGCGGCTGTGGCAGGCGCGGCACGATGCCTACTGGGCGCAACGCGGGTTGCGTCCCGGCGCCGAGGCGCTGGCGTCCGACGTCTGCGTGCCGATCTCGCGGCTCGCCGAATGCGTGGCCGAGACCCAGCGCGACATCGCCGAACATAATCTGCTCGCGCCAATCGTCGGCCACGTCGGCGACGGCAATTTCCACGTCGGGCTGCTGGTGGATCCTGCCGATAAAGATGAGGTCGCAAGCATCGAAGCGTTTCTCGAACGCCTGGTGGAACGGGCGCTGGCGATGGGCGGGACCTGTACCGGCGAGCACGGCGTCGGCCAGGGCAAGATGAAATATCTGGCGGCGGAGCACGGGGAACCGGCGCTCGAAGCCATGCGCGCCATCAAGCAGGCGCTCGATCCGCTCGACATCATGAACCCGGGCAAGATCGTTAACCTGTGAGCGGGCGGGCCGAACAACGCCTGAAAAAACGACACAGAAACGCCGGTAATTGTAACTACCGAGGCCGGCGGAAGCGTGCATTCCCGCCGGCCTTGTTCTAGGCTTCGGTGGGCTCGCGCGGTGCGTCATCCAGGCGATTAAGGAAAGCTTGCCGTGCAGACGACACTGCTCGGAGTGGCACTTGCTATCATTCTGGCGCTGGTCTCGGCGCTGGTCGCTCCGCTCGTCGTCGACTGGAGTCACTACCGCTCAGCGTTCGAGCAGGAGGCGAGCCGCCTCGTCGGCCTCGATGTCCGCGTCAACGGCGCCATCGCCGCGCGCATCCTGCCGAGCCCGCGGATCGAACTGCGCGACGTCGAAGTCGGCGAGGCCGGCCGGCAGCCGCAGGTGCGGGCCGCCGCGGTCGAACTCGAGCTCGGCCTCGGATCGCTGCTGCGCGGCGAAGTGGAAGCGACCGAACTCCATGTGGTCGGGCCGCAGATCAACGTGGCGCTCGATCGCGCCGGGGCAATTGACTGGCCGGCGCTGTCGCCGTCGTTTCGTCCGGATGCTTTGACCGTATCGCGGTTGAATGTCGAGGATGGCCGCGTCACTCTTGCCGATGCGGCGTCAGGCACCCGCGTTACGTTGCAGAAACTTTGGTTCAGCGGCGACATCCGCTCCTTTATCGGGCCGTTTCACGGCGAAGGCGCCTTCGTTGTCGGTGACGAACTGTACGGCTATCGGATTTCAGGCAGCCGCTTCGACGAGGACGGCGGGCTGAAAGTGAAGCTCGGCGTCGATCCGTCCAATCATCCGCTGACCACCGATATCGACGGCACACTCACGTTCGACAGGGGCCTCCCGCAATTTGCGGGCACGCTGGCTTTGGCGCGGCCCGTCGGCGCCACGCTGGCGCGCGGCGAGCGGGTGATGAGTGATCCGTGGCAGCTGACCGGAAAGGTCCGTGCAACATCGTCTTCCGCATCACTGCAAGACCTCGCTTTGCAGTACGGACCTGAAGAGCGGGCGGTCAATCTCAGCGGCAAGGCCGAGCTGACCTTCGGCGAACATCCGCATGTCGATGGCACCATCTCGGCGCGGCAAATCGATATCGACCGCGCGCTCGCCAACCCGGACGTGACGCATCGTCCGCCGCTGATCATGATCAAGAGCTTCTTTGAAACGTTCGTTGCGATGGTCAAGCCTCCGTTACCGGGCACAGTCGCCGTCGCCATCGATGCGGTGACGGTCGGCGGCACCGTGCTGCAGTCGTTACACGGTAATGTGCGATACGACGGCAAGAGCTGGGGCTTTAAGGACTTCGCCTTCCGCGCCCCGGGGTTCACCGAGGTCAATCTGAGCGGTCAGCTCAACGACGGGCCGCAAGGCCTCGCCTTCAGCGGCCCGGCCAAGCTTGAATCGAGCGATCTGAAAACGCTCGTGGCGTGGCTTGAGGACCGTAAGGAGCCGCTTGCCGGATTGAGCGAGACGCTGAACGCGCGCGGCGAGATCACGCTTGCGGCCGATCGCTTCGTCCTCGATCGGCTGTCGGCGGCTTTGGATCGGGAGAACCTGCAGGGCCGGCTCGCCTACACCTGGGCGACCGGCAACAAACCCGCAACGCTCGATGGCGAACTCCACGCCCCGGCGCTCGATGTCGATGCTTTGTCCGCGTTCGCGAAGGCGGCGCTATCGGACAGCGCGCTGGAGATTCCGCGCCAGGCGGCTCTCGTCCTCGACGTCGGTCAGGCGACATTCGCCGGTGTGGATGCGCGAATGATCAACGCCCGCGTCAAATTCGATTCCGGAATATTGCATATCGATCGGCTTTCGATCGGCGATCTCGGCGGCGCCGCTCTCGACATCAGTGGACGCATCGACGAACTGTCGTCGCAGCCGCGCGGGCGGATCACGCTTGATCTCGATGCCCGGACGCTTACCGGTCTGACCAACATCGTCGGCCGTCTGGCGCCGCAGGTCGCGGACGCGTTCCGTCCTTTCGACGATCGTCTGGCGCCGGCGAAAGTGCATGCGGCGCTGACAGTTGATCGCGCCGGCGGCGGCAACTCAGCCGTCAAGTTCGAACTCGGCGGCGACTTGGGAGCGACGCGTCTCACACTTAACGGCGATGCAACCGGCAGTCCGACGCATTTGGGTTCAGCCATCGTGCGCATGACCAGCCGGCTTGATGCCGATGACGGCGGAGCGCTCGTGCAGCTGTTCAATCTCGACCGGATTCTGGCCGTTGATGAATTGCCGGGGCAACTGACGCTTTCAGCCAACGGGCCGCTCGATGGAGCCGTGCGCGTCAATGGCCTTGCCGCTGCTGGCGGATTTTCTGCGGCGATCAATGGTGCGCTGCATTTGAGTGGTGAGCAGGGGCCGACCGGCAGCTTGCAAATAAAACTGTCGGCGGCCGATCTGCGCCCCCTGCATCGCGCCATGACCGGACAGCCGGGAACGGCTACCGCGACTTCAGCGAGCGCGATTCTCGGTTTTGCCGGCGCGGACGTCTCGCTCACCGATCTCGTCGTCGGTACCGGCAAATCGTCGCTACGTGGTCATCTTGATCTCAAACTGGGGAAACCGCTCGCCGTAAACGGCGACATCGCGGCCGATGACGTCGACGCCGCGGCGGTCTCGGCGATGTTGTTTGGGCTGCCGAGCGCCGCGTCTCCATCCATCGCCGCTTGGTCGCATGAGCCGATTGCTGCCGGTGCGTTCGGTCAGGCGAACGGGGCCGTTACCTTCAAGTTCGATCGCGCCGCGCTGACGCCGACTTGGGTGGTGCGTGACCTCAAGGGCGTCGCCCGGTTTCAACCGTCGCAGATCGCGCTGAGCGACCTCGGCGGCGGCTTCGCCGGGGGACGCCTCGCGGGAGAGCTCATTGTCAGCCACGATGCCGAGGACTTTGCGCTCCGGGGAAACCTCGAACTCGCCGGCGCGAACGCCGCGAAAGTGCTCGGATCCGGCAAGAGCGCCGTCGATGGCGTCATCGCGGTAAAGCTTCACGGGGAAGGGTCGGGTGCAAACGCGGACGCGCTGGTCGGCTCCCTCCATGGCGGCGGCACAATCGCTCTCAGCAACGGAAATCTCGCCGGCGTTGACCCGGCCGCATTCGATGCCGCGATCCGTGCCGCCGATCAGAACAGCGCGATCGAAGCGCCGAAGATCAGAGCCGCCGTGAGCGCCGTCCTGGACAATGGCCGCCTTGTAGTGCCGCAAGCCAACGCGGACGTCACAATCGCCGCCGGCCAAATTCATCTGGCCAATACGACGGTGAATGCGCAAGACGGCGCCAAGCTTTCGCTCGGTGGAATGCTCGATCTCAACAGCTTGGCGATTGATGCGCATATGACGCTGTCGGGACAACCGGCCGCGAATGCCTTGATTCCCACCCGGCCGGAATTCGCGATCAACGTAACGGGTCCGCTCGCGGCGCCCGAAAGACAACTCGATGTATCGGCACTGGTGGCGTGGCTCACGCTTCGCGCGGCCGAATTGCAGACTCGCCGCCTTGAACTGATCGAAGCCAATCGGCGCGACGAAGTTGTGGGAGCCATTGCCCGTCCAGCATCGCCTGCCATCCGGTTCATTCCGATGGGGACAGCACTGGAAACAAGCAACCACGTTAACGCTTTGCTGGAAGCGACGCTCGGGGCGCGTTCCTTCGACCGCTTGCACCCCGAGGGTTCGACTACCATCCCGACGGCGGCTGCGTTACCGCCTTCGGCTATATCGAGGCAGCAACCGGGCGCAGACAACACCACAGCAACTGGCAGCGCGGCTCAGTCTCCCCGTGGACGCGCCAAGGCGCCACCACCCGCGATTCACTCGCCGCTCGATTTGCTATTCGGCTCACAGAATTGACGCCATGGGCGGCGCCAAGATGATCTCGGCGCCAGGCGGGCTCGTTGTCTCGCCATCGTGGTTCGTCCGCCCCTGGTAATGATCGAGAACGAACAGCCGGATGGCGGAAGACAGGTTGCCGTGCTGACGTTCAGAATCGATGGAGCCGACGAGATCGGACAAAGTTAGGCGCTGCGTTATGGCGATCTCCTTTAGCGCTCTCCAGAACGCGTCTTCAAGACTGACGCTTGTCTTGTGGCCCGCGATGACGATAGAGCGCTTAACGACTGGCGATTTCATTGCCCGTCTCCCGTTTTGATGCGGTGTTGTTCAAGATGGTTAAGGGCTTGGTCGCTCCGGGATCGCTCCAGTGACCGTTCCGCCTTCGAGCGTCCATGCTTAGCGCGATTAGCCGCAGCCGCTTGCTCTACCTGCTGCCGCTTGGCGCGTTTTCGGACGGCCCGAAGATTGACGAGGTCAGCCATGAGAGGTCCGCACTCACCCTGTTCAACTTCAACCCTCCCATTTCGAGGCTGGCCGAAGCGTGGCTACTGTGACGCCGATTATGCTGGCCCGCAGTGACGGTAATCACAGGTTTTACGATCTGCCGACGAAGCCGGCGATG
The DNA here is from genome assembly GCA_963826945.1 of uncultured Alphaproteobacteria bacterium. GTDB lineage: Bacteria > Pseudomonadota > Alphaproteobacteria > Rhizobiales > Xanthobacteraceae > BOG-931. The sequence continues at coordinate 217,413 of CAWGYY010000014.1, forward strand.
GCCTCCCGCCGGGCGCACCTTGCAAGGTCTGCGCCGCGGGAGATGACATGGCGGCTTCGGTCGCTGGCATGCCTGCGCCTGCACCTGGCCGACCGAAGGGAGGCGCCGCCAATCAGCATCTCTCCTTTTAGCCGATGAGGAGCGCAACGGCGGGAAGGACCGGATAGTCGAGATGGGTCCGGGAACCGACATTGCGCTCACCCACAGCCATAGCCCAGGCCGCGGTTAGGGGCTCCCTACCGTCGTATGTGCTGAACTGAGAGTGCGGCGCGGAGCGGAGCAGGGAAGCTTCCGTTGCCAGCTTTTGATTGATTGCTTGGGCTGCAATAAGGGCTAGGCGACGCGATGCGCGCGGCGATCGAGCGCTAGCATCAACGCGTTAGCGGCGACCGCGAAGATGACCACGATCAACGTCACGGTCGTCGTCATGCGAACGTCGTGGACGTTGATGCCGTTGATGATGAGGAAGCCGAGGCCGCGCTGAGAGGCGAACATCTCGCCGATCAGCACGCCGAGAAGTGTCAGTGCGAAGCCGACCCGCAGCCCGGTGATGATCTCCGGCGTCACGGCCGGCGCCAGCACGCTGAGCACGGTTTGCGCCGGACTCAAGCGCAGCGCCCGGGCCGTGCGCAGCAATACCGGCTGGATGTTTTTGGCCGCCGCCATCGTAAACAGCATCACCGGGATCATGCCGTGGATCACACCGAACGCCACTTTGGCCGACATGCCGAGACCGAAGATCAGCAGCATGACCGGATATAGCGTCACTTTGGGAATGGTGTAGAGCGAGCCGAGGATCGGCTCGGCCACCTCCCCGGCGAAGCGGCGCATCCCAAGCACCAGGCCAAGCGCCACGCCCGCCACCGCCGAGATCGCCAGCGCCATGGCGAAAGCCGTCATGGTCGCGCCAACATGGTTCCAGAATGACGCGCGGGACAGACAGCTCCACGGCGAAGGCAAAGGTGGTCCAGGGTGGAGTGATGGCGACGTCGCCCGCATAGACATAGAGGCCGAGCCAGACCACGAGAATCGCTGCAACGAGCGCGAGCGAGTCGAAGAGCCGCGTCATGCCGCCCCCAGCGGCGCGCCAGGCGGCCGTCCCACACCTGCAGCACGCCGTTCACGCCGACCGCGATCAGCAGCACGAACAGCATCAGCGCGTACATCGTGCGGTTCTCGAAACTCTCATAGGCATAGGCGATGCCGTAGCCAAGACCGCCGCCGGAAAGAATGAACTCGCCGGCGATGATGCCGATGAACGAATAGGCGAAGGCGAGCTTCAGCCCCGTGAACAAATGCGGCGCGGCGCTTGGCAAAGTAATCAGCCGCGCTTCCTGAATACGCGACAGCCGGTGCACACGCGCCACCTTTCGCATCACCGTCGGCACCCGGTCGAGACCGGCGAGCGTACTCAGCATCATCGCGGGCGCGGCGAAAATCACGCCGATGGCGATCAATGGCAGTGCGTTCAAACCGAACAAAGCCACCAGCAATGGATAGAAAACAAAGAACGGCACCGCGTACCAGCTCGCCAACAGCGGATCGATCGCTCGGCGCAGACGCGGTTGCGCATGCACCAGCACCCCCAACGCCGCGCCACCCAGGACCGAGACGGCGAAGGCGGCGCCCACTTCCGCGAAGGTGTACGCGGCGGGCGCGGCAAGTTCGCCGGAGGCCGTCATTCGCGCGAGTTCCAACACCATCCGGCTCGGCGCAATCATGGTCAGAGGTTTGATCACGCCCACACGGCACAGCAGCTCGATGACGCCGATGGACCCCGACGATCAGCGCGACGCGTGTCCAGATGATGCGTTGCGCGCGGGTCATGATTCCGGTCGTCCCATCGCCTTGATCGATTCAGGCCGCAGCGCCGCCCACAGGCGGGCGGTGACCGCACCAAAGCCGGGATCGGACGCGATGCGGCTATCGCGGTCGCGCGCCCAGCCAGTGTTCACAAAATCGATGAACCGGCCGGGACGCGCCGACATCACGCCGACCCGGTCCGACAAAAGCGCGGCCTCATCCAGCGCGTGGGTAATGAGCATCACCGTGGACCCCGTCTCCCGCCACAATCGCAGCAGCTCGTCGCCCATCAACAGGCGGGTTTGTTGATCCAGCGCGCCGAACGGCTCATCCAGCAAGATCAGCCGCGGCTGCAACACCAACGTGCGCGCTATGCAGACGCGCTGCCGCATGCCGCCGGAAAGCTGCGCGGGATAGGCGCCGGCGAAATCGTCTAGCCCCATGAATCCGATGGCATAGCTCACCCGGCGCGCGACCTCGGCTGGCTCAGTGCCGGCACGGCGCAGTCCGAAGGCGACATTATCGCGCACCGTGAGCCACGGCAAACTCGCATCTTCCTGGAAGACCACGCCGATGCCGTCTGGCACTTCGGCCAGGACCGGCCGGCCTTCGAAGGTGACTCTGCCGGCGGTCGGCGGGCTCAGCCCGGCTATCACGTCAAGCAGCGTCGACTTGCCGCAACCGGACGGGCCGACGACCGAGAAAAACTCGCCGCGCGCCAAATCAAGATCGATCGGTCCTAGTGCATGCACCGGAGTTGCGCCGGGATAGACCCTGGTCACGCCTTGCAGGGTCGTGTGCGCGACTTCGCTGTCACCCATCGACACTTGGCGTAAATCAGTGCTGCAGGTCGGAGGGCAAGAACGAGGGATCGACCATCTTCGCCCAGTCCACCGGGCCTTTTTGCTTGCCGACGATCTGCAAGCCCTCGACCATGAGGTCCATCGCGTCGTAGTCGAACTTTCCTTCCGACCAATAGTGGATGGCGACGTAACGGCGTGAACACGCGGCGATAGAGGCCGGGATCGCCGTTGTACGCTTTGGCGGTGATGTCGGCGGCCTCATCGGGATGCTCTTCGATGTAGCGCACGCCATCGCGCCGCCCGGCGATAATGCCGCGCAGCTTGTCCGCGCCCTCGGTCGCGTAGTCGGCCGTCGTAACAGCAACGGTCTGCATCATGTTCGGCGACAGAATATCCTTGGGCCAAAACACCGGCTGCAATTTATCTTCGTTCTCCGACCAAACCGGCTCCCCGCACATGCCGGCGTCGACAGCGTTGTTAAGCACCGCCGAGACATTGGCGCCGATGCCGCCGGCTGGCACGAGCTTCACGGCACTGGGATCGATGCCCTTCTTCTTCAGGGACATCAAGATCAGCATGTTGGTCACCGAGCCGGGCGCGGTGAAGGCGACCTTCTTGCCGACGAGATCCTCAATCGAATGGAGCGGCGAGCCTTTCTTCGCCATCCAAAGAATATCGGCGATGCTTTGCGCCCCGGACCCGATGATGCGCAGCGGCACGCCGTTGTTGATCGCCTCGACCGCCGCCGCCAGCGCCACCTCACCGTACGGCAGATCGCCGGCCAGCGTGTTTCGCACCGAGGTGCCGCCGCCTTGCGATGTCAGGACGCCGGTGATGTCGACGCCGTATTTCTTGAAGAAGCCCTTCTCCATCGCGACCGCATACGGGGCGCCATAAAAGGCCGATCCCCAATGGGTGACCGTGATCGTTTCTGCCCGCAATTGCAGGGGAAAGATGGCGACCGTCATTGCCGCTGCCAGCGGCAGCATCCTCATGGGCACTGGCATGGATATTTTTCACTCCCTGGACAACTTTTGGATTTCGTTGATCGAAACATAACACACGCAGGCCGGGCGGCGGAGTACCTGCAGCGCAATTCGCGGCGGGACCGACAAATCAATTGCAATGGCGTGATTGCCCTTCATTGCAGCCGCATTAAACTCCGCCGTCCGGTCCTTGAGGTTTGCGGTGGCACGGCCCGGGGCGACCCTCAAGCGGCGGCAGGTAGGGCCAATGCGCACGTTAGAAGATCGTGACACCGACGACATCGCGACCCTGCGCGAGAAGAAGGTCCTCTGGCTCGCAAGCTGGACCATCCATAACGCCAACAATCTGCGCGAGAACAACGACGGTGTGAAAGTAGGCGGCCATCAAGCCTCGTCGGCCTCGCTCGCTACGATTATGACCGCCCTCTATTTCGCGGTATTGCGGCCGCAGGACCGCGTCGCGGTAAAGCTGCATGCCAGTCCGGTATTCCACGCAATTCAATATCTGCTTGGTAAGCAGACACGCGAACAGCTGGAAGCCTTCCGCGGCTTTAAAGGCGCGCAGAGTATCCGTCGCGCACCAAGGACGTCGACGACGTGGGCGTTTCGCCGGATTCCCGCGAACGGGCTTTGCCTCCTGCGGAATAGGCTGCACGGCGCATGCATGTACATGGTCCCGCGCATTAACGGCGCGGGCACGTTGCTGCAGGGCAGCCTCGAACAATCGAACGTCTCCGCGGTTACGGAAATTTCCAATCTGATCGCCGCGCAGCGCGCCTATGAGATGAATTCAAAGGTCATCACCGCCGCGGACGAGATGCTGCAGACCACCGCGCAGTTGACTAAGCAACCCTATTCACGGCCCCGACCGCATCCATCTCATAAGTCCGAAATAAGTCACGAATCTCACTCGCTGGAAGCGGAAGGCTAATGAAATGACCCTGGATGTCTGTGCACCCGAGTTTGCGAGCTTCCTCGCTCTGCCCCCTGGTTTCGACACCCTCTGCCACCACCCGCATATTGAGGTCGCGCGCCAAATCGGCGATAGCGCGAACAATGGCTCGAACTCGCATCTATCCGGCAGCCCTGCAATGAACCTTTGATCGATTTTAATTTTATTGAATGGGAAACTGAGTAGATAGGTGAGTGAGGAGTGTCCAGCGCCGAAATCGTCCATTGAAAATTGAACGCCGACTTTGCGGATACTTTTCAACTTTCGAGATTGCTCGACGTGTTTTCCAGAAATATCGATTCTGTAATCTCAACAACGAGCCGGCCGGGCGGCAGAACGGCTGAAACGTTTACGGCGACGTCGATACCTGCGTTCCAATTGGCAGCCTCTGCACAGGCAGTACGCAATACCCACTCGCCCAATGGAACGATGAAGCCGTCTCCTCTGCAATCGGAATGAATTCCGACGGCGAAATTAGGCCTCGCTCGGGATGATGCCACCGCAAAAGGCCTTCCAACGATTTGATACGACCTTCCCTGAGGCTGAGAATCGGCTGGCCATAAAAATCTAATGAACTTGGCCGAAAAGGGTAAAGGGAATCCGAGGCGAGGCAAAAGCCGTTGAACCAAGCCATGGAAACGGGTTCCCCGTCGTTGGGCGCGCCGCTGCAAAGACAGCTTCCACGAACGGCGATCATAACAATCTCCCTTTTCGCGATCTTCGGGAGTGCCAGCTTAGGACATGACGGCAACGAGTGCCATTAATGTCTCTCGTGCGTCATTGATTGATGGCTCTCTTTAGCGACCGATCTCCATTGTCCAGAAACAACGGCCATCCTTGTTGCAGGCGCGGGCCACGCCCTTGCAACCCGGTAACGCCATGTTCGCCGCGTGCGGCGGCGACGCCCGCCAAGCGGCTATTGCTTCGCGTTCGGTCTTGACGCCAGCCATGACATTCTCGGCCTTGGCGCCGCGCGGTACCCGGCGTTCAAAGAAGCCGTCGTGATCCATTGAATTGCGTCGTGCCATGTCGTTGGAGTGCTCTTGAGCCAACGCCTTCATGGCCGCACACGAGGCGGATGCGTTCGTGTTGGCCGCCAGTAGATAAACCGCCAACGCGGCGTAGAACGACAGCCAGCGTTTCCTTCGCCGCCAATAGACAATACGCTTCCTCATTGGCCGTTTCGCTTACGGGTAGGAGGACCGGTCGTCTAAACGACGAAGCGACCAAGGAAGCCGGGTGCCGTCAGGCCGCTTTGGCAAAGCCATCCAGGACGCTTTTCTCGAATGCGAGAAGCTTCTGCACGCTCGACCGGATGCTTACTCGGTCGAAATGTGCGGTGCAATGTTTGAACGGCGAAAGGTCGACCTCAAGCTGCTTGGCGCGCCTTACGCACCAGAAAAAATGAGCGTCAGGGGCCGTGAAATGATCAAAAAAGAATTCGCGGTCAGCGAGCAAATCGTCAGCGATCTTGAAATTTTCAAGCAGCGGCACTTTCGCCAGTCGGCGCACGCTTTCCGTCGTATTTGGCGTGTCACAGACGTTGGCCGGCGCGAAGATCCGAAAGAGAAACGGGTGGATTCCAGACGCGCACCAAGACATCAGCGACAACGCCTTCAGCTCCTGCCAGGGATCGGCGGGCAGCAGTTTTGCCTGCGGAAAGGTGCGCGCGATCCAGGTCTGGATCGCGAGACTTTCCGATAGCACCTGGCCGTCGACGACAAGGAGCGGAACCTTGTGTTTGGGGTTGAGTTGCAAGTACTCCGGCGAATTATGCTGATTTTTTTGCATATTGAGAGGGCGAACTTCAAACGTGGCACCTGCCTCGGTCAGGGTGATGTAGGGCGCAAGCGCGCAAGTGAACGGTGCATAGTACAAAATGATATTCATGAGGTTCTCCTTGGAAGTTTGCGCCTGCGCGCTACGCTCAATGGTTTTCGACCGACGTTGAAAGAAGATGTGGAGAGGGAGAATCCGTGACCAGATGGGTCGGGTCAAGTAGGCATGGCCTGTCTGCTCCCAGAGCTTTAGGATGAGGCGTCATGGAGAGCTGCACCGGAGTGTGCGAATGGGGACCATAATCGGACTCTGTGCCAGTCGATAACCTGACTCATCGCTTCTTCGACGGTCCGCAGCATTTCCTCTATTGCAACATCACGGTAGGTTCTCGCCATAGCGCTATCGCTTCTTCTCGTCTGGAGGCCTTGACCTCGCGGATGGGATTACGGAAGGGATTGTTAATCAGGCGTCCGGCCGGGTCATCCGCTCCGGACGCACCATTCGATCGAAGTCCTTGCCGGAGACGTAGCCGAGATTGATCGCTTCCTCGCGGAGCGTGGTGCCGTGAGCGAGCGCCGCCTTGGCGATTTGTGCCGCCTTGTCGTAACCGATGTGCGGGGCGAGCGCGGTCACGAGCATCAGCGACCGCTCCATCAATTCATGAATGCGCGGCTCATTGGCGCGGATACCGACGACGCAGTGATCGGTGAATGAGATGGCCGCGTCGGCTAAGAGGCGGATCGATTGCAGCATCGCGTCAGCAATCACCGGCTTATAGACGTTGAGTTCAAAGTGGCCCTGGCTCGCCGCCACGCTGATCGTGGTCTCATTGCCGAATACGCGGCAGCACACCATGGTCAGCGCTTCGGTCTGGGTCGGATTTACCTTGCCGGGCATGATGGACGATCCCGGCTCGTTCTCCGGCAGGATCAGTTCGCCGAAGCCCGAGCGCGGCCCGGAGCCGAGCAGGCGAATATCGTTGGCGATCTTGAACAGATCGGTAGCAAGCGCGTCGAGCGCGCCATGGGCGAAGACCAGCGCGGCATGCGAAGCGAGCGCCTCAAATTTATTCGGCGCGCTGACGAACGGCAGGCCGGTGTCGTTAGCAACCTTCTTGGCAAACAGCTTGGCAAATTGACGCTTGGCATTGAGCCCGGTCCCGACCGCTGTGCCGCCCTGCGCCAGCGGGTAGAGTTCCTTCAGCCCGGCGCGGACCCGCGCAATGCCCGATTTGACCTGCGCCGCGTAGCCGGAAAATTCCTGCCCGAGCGTGAGCGGGGTCGCATCTTGGGTATGAGTGCGTCCGATCTTGACGATCGACGCGAACGCCTTGGTCTTGGCGTCGAGCGCTGCCTGCAAATGCGTCAGCGCCGGAATGAGCCGCTCCACGATCTCGCGCGCCGCTGCAATGTGCATCGCGGTCGGAAAGCTGTCGTTCGACGACTGGCTCATATTGACGTGATCGTTGGGATGGATCGGCGATTTAGCGCCGAGCTTGCCGCCCAGCCGCTCATTGGCGCGGTTGGCGATCACCTCGTTGACGTTCATGTTGGTTTGCGTGCCCGACCCGGTCTGCCAGACAACCAGGGGGAATTGATCATCGAGTTTGCCGTCGATGATTTCTTGCGCGGCCTCGATGATTGCTTTGGCGCGCCGTGCGTCGAGTGTTCCCAGCTCACGATTGGCTTGCGCCGCCGCGCGCTTGACGATGGCAAGCGCGGTGATGATCGGGCGCGGCATGCGCTCTTCGCCGATCCGGAAATTGTGGCGCGAACGCTCGGTCTGCGCACCCCAATAGCGATCGGCCGGGACTTCGATGGGGCCGAAGCTGTCGGTCTCGGTGCGAGTGCGGACGACGGGCACCCGAGGACGGGCGACAGGTGTAGCGGTTTTCCGTCTCCTGTCCGTCGTCCGTCGTCTGCCCTCCGTCGTCATTTCTTTCGGAACCGGTCGAGCCTTACGACCTCGCCACCGGCGCCGGTGTCGGGCGTCGGAGCCGGCGGCGCCGCTGTGGCGGCAGGGGCAGGAGCGGGAGCGGAAGCAGGCAGGTTTTCCGGCTTTGCGGTCACCGCGTCCGCCGGTTTTTCCATCGCCGTCGCTTCGGATTCGCCATCAGCGGCGGCCTCGATGATCTCGAACTGAAAGCCGAATTGCACGGCGGGATCGTAAAAGGCCGTCACAGTATCGAACGGAACTCCGACGCGCTCCGGAATGCCGCCAAACGACAGGCCGACCTCGAAGCCTTGTTCGGTTACGGTCAGGTCCCAGAATTGATGCTGCAGAACGATTGTCATCTCCTCCGGATAGCGACCGCGCATTCGCTCCGAAAGCTTCACGCCGGGCGCAGTAGTGTCGAAGGTGATCTTGAAATGATGCTCGCCCGGCAGACCTTTCTTCGCCGCGTCGGCGAGCACCGTGCGCACGACGCCGCGCAACGCCGCCTGGGCGAGAATGTCATAACGAATGTGATCGGTGGCCATGGCGGGGAGCTGTTCGGTTGTCGTCAGTCAGATAGGCAGTGGAATAATAGTGGTCCAGACTGCGCCTGTCCTCCCACTTCCGACGACTGACCACTGATTACTGACAGCTGGAAAGTGGAGGCTTCTGTTGCCAGGTGCCTCCGAACCCCGCCTAACGCTGCTAAGACGCTAGGGCTTTAGGTCGGTCTTTCGAGCCGCTTACGCGGCCAGAGCAACCGGAGCATAGTTGTCGTTTGCAACTATGGATTGGCCCGATAACGGCGGAACCATGCCGAGCAAAAGCACGCCCTTTACGCCCTCGTCGATCCTATTTCGACCCCGCAGGCAGGAGTTGGTGACCTGATCGGTAATCAGAACAGCGTCGTTCTGATTACCGTCGTCTGATCACCGACTCCCGAAATTGGTGGAGTTGCCGGGTACTGCCCCCGGGTCCGAAAGGTTTATTACGACGGCCATTTATCGCCATAGCCGGCTTGCACCGGCGACGAGGAATATAAGCTCAAAAAGTTGACGAAAAAAGAGCCTTCACGGTGGAATATCGAAGCAGATTCCGCCGTGCTCGTGAGCCCGCCTCAGGCGAACTCGCCTACGCTACTGCAAGCTGAGCGCCACGAAGCGCGTTTCGCCGTCGCCGTTGGAGACCAATAGCACCGCGACCTTCTTGCCTTGGGCCTTGAGCGCTTCGAGGCGGGTTTGCAAGTCGCTCGGGTTGCCGACAGCCTCGTATTGCACTTCGACGATCACGTCGCCGGGCGAAAGCCGCTTGTCGGTGGCGGCCGACGCAACGTTCTGGTCAACCCCGGTTACCAATACGCCCTTGACGCTGTCCCTGACCTTGAACTTCTTGCGAAGATCGTCGGACAGGCTGGAAAGCTCGAGCCCGAGCGTCTTCTGCACCACGGACTTCTGTTCCGGCGCGGCATTCTTCTTGGCGTCCGCCGCCGCCAGCTTTTCGCTGTCTTCGAGCCGGCCGATCTTGACGGTGTGGGTTTCTTCCTTGCCCTTGCGGATGACGATGACCTCGACCTCCTTGCCGACCGGCGTGTCGGCAACGATCCGCGGCAGATCGTGCATCTCTTTAATGTCGCGGCCATCGAATTTGATGACGACGTCGCCCGGCTCAATGCCGCCGGGCTTGGCCGGTCCGCGGTCGTCCACGCCGGCGACCAGCGCACCGCGCGCCGGTTTAATCGAGAGGCTCTCGGCGATGTCATCGGTGACTTGCTGGATGCGCACGCCGAGCCAGCCGCGCCGGGTCTCGCCGAATTGTCGGAGCTGGTTGATGACGGCGACCGCCGAGTTCGACGGCACGGCAAAGCCGATGCCGATCGACCCGCCCGACGGCGAGATAATCGCTGTGTTAACGCCGACCACGTCGCCGTTGAGGTTGAACAGCGGGCCGCCGGAATTGCCGCGGTTGATGGCGGCGTCGGTCTGAATGTAATTGTCGTACGGACCCGAATTGATGTCGCGATGGCGGGCCGAAACGATGCCGGCGGTGACAGTACCGCCAAGGCTGAAGGGATTGCCGATTGCTATCACCCATTCGCCCAGCCGCAGTTTGTCGCTGTCGCCGAACTGGACCGCCTTAAGCGGCTTGTCCGGATGCACCCGCAGCAAGGCTAGATCGCTCTTGGCGTCCTTGCCGATCAGCTCGGCGGGAAGTTTGGTGCCGTCGTTGAGGATGACGTTGATCTCGTCGGCATCGGCGATCACGTGATTGTTGGTGACCACGACGCCCGACGGGTCGATGATGAAGCCGGACCCGAGGGAGTTGATGCGCCGCGGCGTCTGATCGCCCTGGCCGCCCTGGCCGCGTCGGTTCTTGAAAAATTCCTCGAAGAACTCTTCCATCGGCGATCCGGGCGGAAGATCGGGCATGTTGCCAAGCTTCGCATCCACCCGTTGCGACGTGGAAATATTGACCACCGCATCGATCACCTGCTCGGCGACGTCGGCGATATTCTCGGGTCCCCGCGCCGCGGCGGTCCATGCCGGCAGCACAATGATCGCCGTGGAAACCGCGGCGATGGCGGCACCGTGGCGCACGAGCCGGGAGAAATGGCTAAGCATGGAGGTCGGGGCTCCTGAAGGATTGAGTTACGGAAAGGTGGCCTCGCCGGGTTTGGGGCGCAAGGCCGAAACTATGCCGCACACGCTATTACGAACCGGATTGGGGCGGAAAAGCGACTCTGTGGCAGGTTAGTGGCGCACCAGCCAGACGATAGCAACACCGATCAAAGCCGACACCAGCCCGGCAATGCGCAGCCTGCCATCGGGCGTCTCGAGCGCAGCGGCCATGGCGCGTTTGGTACCGCCCGGAAATGCGGCCAGGAGAATACCCTCGATCGCCAAGACGAGGCCCAACGCGGCGAGAAAGTCGGTCATACCGGGCCGATGCACCTTGCCGTGGCGAGCGATCGTCTCGGAAAATCTCTATTTCGGGGCCGCCGGTTTGGGTGTGCTTGACGCCGCCGGATTCGGCGCAGTTGACGCTTCCGGCCGGCCCGATGGGTCGGAGAAGAAGCGGAAGAAATCCGAGTCCGGCTTTAGCACCAGCCGCGTATCGCCATGCTGCATGCTTTTCTCGTAAGCCTGCATTGAACGATAGAAGGCGAAAAAGTTGGGATCGCGGTTATAGGCGTCGGCAAAGATGCGGTTTCGTTCGCTGTCGCCCTGGCCGCGGATTTGCTCGGCCTGTGAGGTTGCGTCGGCCAGGAGTACCGTGACATCGCGGTCAGCCTTGGCGCGAATCTCCTGGCTCTTCTGGCTGCCTTGGGCGCGGAATTCCGCCGCCTCCCGCTGCCGCTCGGTCTGCATGCGCTGGTACACGGCTTGGCTGTTTTGCTCCGGCAAATCGGCGCGCCGGATGCGCACGTCGACGACATCGATACCGAATTGCCGCGCCTCGTGATCGAGCTGCGCGCGCACCTGTGACATGAGTTGCTCGCGCATATTGCGCACCACGTCGACCAGGGTTGCGCCGCCAAGCACGCTCCGCAGCGCCGAGTTGAGCAGGATCGCCAATTGCGAATTGGCGCCAGCTTCGCCCACCGTCTGATAGAACCTCAACGGATCACTGATGCGGTAGCGCGCGAAGGCATCGACCACCAGCCGCTTCTGGTCGGACGCGATCACCTCCTGTGCCGGCAATTCGAGGTCGAGGATGCGCTTGTCGATATAGATAACGCTGTCGATGAACGGCACCTTCACATTGAGTCCGGGCTCAGTGATGACCCGCACGGGCTGTCCGAGCCGCACCACCAGCGCCTGTTTGGTCTGGTTCACGGTGAAGAAAGTGCTGTAGCCGACGATGACGGCGATCAGCAGCAAAACGGCGACGGCGCCGCCGGCAAGGCCGAGCTTCACTGGCTGCCTCCCGACGATGCGCTGCCGGTCGATGAAGTGCTTCCCGTCGGTGCCGACGATCGCGGCCGCGGCAGCTCGGTGAGCGGCAGATACGGTACGACACCGGGCCCGGCTTGCGGGCCGGTATCGATGATCGTTTTATCGCTGCCGCCGAGCACGCGTTCCATAGTCTCCAGATACATGCGCTCGCGGGTCACGTCCGGCGCCTTCTTGTATTGATCGTAAACTTGGAGGAAACGCGAGGTCTGGCCGGTGGCCTCGGCGACGGTCTGCTCGCGATAGGCTTCGGCGTCCTGGGTTATTTTGGCAGCGCGGCCGCGCGCTTCGGGAACGACCCTATTCGCGTAAGTTTGCGCCTCATTTTGCGCCCGCTCGAGATCAGAGCGCGCCGCCTGTACGTCGCGGAACGAATCGATCACCTGTGCGGGCGGATCGACTTTCTGCAGTTGCACCTGCTGCACCATCACGCCGGCGCCGTAACGGTCGAGGGTCTTCTGCATCAACTCCTGTACCGCAGTCTCGGTAGTCTGCCGGGCGCCAGTGAGAATCGGCTGGAGGGTCGAGCGGCCAACGACCTCGCGCATGGCGGCTTCAGCCACGGCCTTCACGGTCCCTTCCGGATTCTGAATGTTGAACAGATACTCGCCGACAGCACTCGGTTTGACTTTCCAGAACACCGAAAAATCGACGTCGACGATGTTCTCATCGCCGGTGAGCATCAGGCTTTCCTCGGGCACCTCGCGCACCGTCGTGCCGCGGCGCATGTCTTCGACCGGGCGCATGCCGATATCGATCTTGTTGATGCGCAGCGCCGGCGGCGTTAGCGCGGTCTCGATCGGATAGGGCAGGTGATAGTTAAGGCCGGGCTTCACCTCGCGGGTGAATTTACCGAAGCGCAACACCACGCCGAGCTCATCGGGCTCGACCCGGAAAAAGCCGGAAAAGCCCCAGAGTACCACCGCAACCAGCGCAATCAGGGCAATGCCGCGGCCGCCGAGATTGCCGGGAAGAAACCCGCGCAATCGGTCTTGGCTCCGGCGCAGAAATTCCTCTAAATCGGGAGGTCGCGAGCCGCCCGGAGGTTGCGGTCCCGAGCCCCACGGGCCGCGCGAGCCCGAGCCCCATGGCCCACCGCTGGACTGATTATTCCACGGCATTAACTCTCTCCTGCGGCGGGGTGCCGCCGGCTGGTGGGGTTTATAGGGGAGCGTTCCTCACCTTACAACGCGCAGGTATGCCGCGCCGGGCGGCCTTTCAAGCTCGCTCAACTGCACGTTCGTAGTTCACGAACGCGAAAGGAGCCTCATCTTCGGCTTGCGGCTCGTGCTCCTCGCGGGCGGTTTCGCGCCAAATCTTCGGATCGATCGACGGAAAATGCGCATCGCCTTCGACGGGTTTGTGCACCCAGGTGATCGCAAGACGCGTCGCGTGGGGCAGCGCCTGGGCGTAAATCTCGGCGCCTCCGGCAACGATGATCTCATTCGCCGCGCGGCGCAGCGCATCGCCGCGCGCGGCGGTGAAAGCCGCATCAAGGCTCGGCGCCACTAAAATGCCGGGTGCCGCGAAAGTCGGATCGCGGCTCACCACGATCGTGGTACGGCCGCCTAGCGGCTTGCCGATCGACAGATAAGTCTTGCGGCCGACGATGACCGGCTTGCCCATGGTGATGGCGCGGAAATGCCGCATGTCCGACTTGAGCCGCCATGGCAGCGTGTTGCCGCTTCCGATCACGCCGTTCTCGGCAATCGCGGCGACGAGAACGATGTCCATCCTTTTACCGCTTGGTCATTCTCATCCTGAGAAGGCCGCGCAACGCGCGGGCCTCGAAGGAGTAGCTGAGCTGTCCGGGCCGTCGCCCTTTGAGGCTCGCCATAGCGCGTCGAAGACGCGGGTAACCGCGCTTCATGACTCGAACCTCAAGATGATGGAGAACATTGGCTCGGCCATCACACCGCCACGGCGGCCTTGATGTGCGGGTGCGGTTCGTAGCCTTCGAGCGCGAAATCCTCGTAGCGGAACGCAAACAGATCCTTCACCGCCGGATTGAGCCGCAGCGTCGGCAGCGGGCGCGGGCTGCGGGTCAATTGCAGCCGCGCCTGCTCGATATGGTTGAGGTAGAGGTGCGTGTCGCCGAAGCTGTGGATGAATTCGCCGGGCTTGAGCCCGGACACCTGCGCGACCATCAAGGTCAACAAAGCGTATGAGGCGATGTTGAACGGCACGCCGAGAAAGACGTCAGCTGAACGCTGATAGAGCTGACACGACAGCGCGCCTCCGGAAACATTGAACTGGAACAGGCAGTGGCACGGCGACAGCGCCATGAGGTCGTTTTCGCCAGGATTCCAGGCGGTGACGATCAGCCGGCGCGAGGCGGGATTGCGGCGGATTTCTGCGAGCACATTCGCGATCTGATCGATGTGACCGCCGTCCGGCGTCGGCCACGAGCGCCATTGCCGGCCGTAGACCGGGCCGAGGTCGCCGTTGGCATCGGCCCATTCGTCCCAGATCGTGACGCCATGCTCGTCGAGATATTTGACGTTGGTGTCGCCGCGCAGGAACCAGAGCAGCTCGTAGATGATGGATTTCAGATGCAGCTTCTTGGTGGTGAGCAGCGGAAATCCGCGCGCCAGATCGAACCGCATCTGGTGGCCGAAGATCGACACGGTGCCGACGCCGGTGCGGTCGCGCTTTTCCACGCCCTCGGCGAGCACGCGCTCCACCAGATCCAGGTATTGTCGCATCGGTCTTTCGCGGTTTCGCGTGAGTCGGGAGGAAGTTTAATCCCAAATGATGGGCGGACGAAGGGCGCGCAAGCCCGCGGTGGATACGAAGTGTCTATGTGTCCAGCAACGCGTCGATAAACGTGAGTGCGCGCTGATAAATGCCAGGCGCCTCGCTTTCACGCGGACCGCCAATGGCGAGCTTGAGGTCGTTGCCGTGTCTTGCTTGCTGGACGCGCAGCCAGAGCCCGGCCTGCCTGAGTACATCCGCCTGGCTTAGGTTCACCACCAGGAGCGGCTTGCGATAGCGATGCGCCAGTTCGCTGGCGAGCGTCGTACCGGCGGAAATTTCCATTCCGCCGGCGTCCACCATAATTATGCAGGCGTCGGCGTCGCGCACGTTCCATTCGGTTCGCTGCGCGGGATCGGCGAGCGGCGTTTCCTTCAGATCGGGATATTTGGCCAACAGACCGGGCGGCTGCGGAAAATCCTCGGCCCAGCCGCCTTGCGGACACCAGCCGCCATAAGCGATTCCGCGCGCCACTGCGACATCAAGCGCCGCGCGGTCGACGCCGCTTTGTCCGCCAGACAGGAGCCTCATTAGGAGAGGCTGGTCATTGTTGCCGCGGCAATATTTTTGCCATTCATCACTTTCGCGAGACGTTCTCCGGGTTCCCTTTTTCCTTACCGATTTGTAATTCGGCCGGAAAAGAATCTGGGAGTAATTTACCTGCATTGTTCGGGCGCACCGTCGCCCCCGTGCCCGGTCAATCAACCCCAGGATCGTGGATACACGTCCTGGGGTTGCTCATTCTTCCGGCAGCGAATAGACGTGTGCCCCTTCATCGTCGGGCGCCGCTGGCGCATAGCAGGGAGAAAATCGTGAGTTGCGCCTGCGCTGGGCGCACTAATCGATTCGCCGATCAACTCCGATCTGTGGCGATCATGTTCGCGAATTCCTCGCGCCGGTAGCCCTGCGCGTAAAGGAGTGCGGTGAGATCGCCATGGTCGATACAGGCGGTTGGCGCCGCCTCCCGGATGGCGGGTTTGCCGTGAAACGCCACGCCGAGGCCGGCCGCCTTGACCATGGGAATGTCGTTGGCGCCATCGCCGACGGCGAGCGTTTGCTCGCGGGTGAGATGCAAACGCTCGCGCAGCGCGATCAGGGTGTCGAACTTGGCCTCGCGGCCGACGATCGGCTCGGCCACCTGGCCGGTCAGTCTTTCCGGCCGCATCGGTCAGAAGCGTATTGGCGCGCTGCTCGTCGAAGCCGATCGCCGCTGCGATGCTGGTCGTGAATGCAGTGAAGCCTCCCGATACCACGCATGTATACGCGCCGTTGGCCCGCATGGTCGCGACCAGCGTCGGCCCGCCGGGCATCAGCTTGATGCGTTCGGCGATTACTTCGTCGATCACCGTGGCGGGGAGGCCTTTGAGCAGGGCGACGCGCTCGCGCAATGCCGGCTCAAAGGCGATCTCGCCGCGCATCGCGCGTTCGGTAATGGCCGCGACGCGGGGCTTGAAGCCGGCATAATCCGCAAGCTCGTCGATGCACTCCTGGCGCGATCATGGTTGAATCCATATCGGCGATCAGGAGTTTCTTGCGGCGGCCGTCGTGCGGCTGGATCACGACATCGACCGGTTCGTCGCCTGCGATGTCGCGAATGTCGGTGGCGAGTTCGCGCAGCAGATTTTCCTTGTCAGCGGCGGAGGCGTCGGCATCCGACGTCATCGAGCAAAAACGCCACGTCGACGGCGATCCCCGGCGCGAGCCAATCGACGGGCGGCCGTGCGGCAGATAGCGGCCGACTTTTTGCGCCAGCACGTCGTTTACCGCTGGCCGGTCTGGAGGCGAGATCAGTGTTGCGACGTAAAACAATGGGTGCTCCGGACTGGCCTTTCGGCATTTCAATTCGCGCAAATTCGCATTACGTCAACCCCGTGAACAAAGCCCAAATCATCCTCATCGCCGGACCGACCGCGAGCGGAAAATCGGCGCTGGCGCTGACGCTCGCCGGAGAAATTCGGCGGCACGATCGTCAATGCGGATTCCATGCAGGTC
The DNA here is from genome assembly GCA_963826945.1 of uncultured Alphaproteobacteria bacterium. Taxonomy (GTDB): domain Bacteria; phylum Pseudomonadota; class Alphaproteobacteria; order Rhizobiales; family Xanthobacteraceae; genus BOG-931. Next base: position 234,367 of record CAWGYY010000014.1, read on the forward strand.
TATCGCGATCTGCGCATCATCACCGCGCGCCCCACACCGGAGGAGGAAATGCGCGCACCGCATGTCCTCTATGGCCATGTCGATGCGGGGGTGAATTTCTCAGTCGGCCAGTGGTGCACGGAGGCGGCGGCCGCGCTGGAAACGGCGAAAGCGCGAATCCCGCACCGCGATCATCGTCGGCGGCACCGGGCTTTATTTCAATGCGCTCACGCGCGGCCTGGCGGCCGTGCCGCCGATCCCGGCCGACATCCGCACGGCAGTGCGCTCGCGGCTTAAGAGCGAGGGCGTTGCCGCGCTGTATGCGGAGCTCAATCGGCGCGATCCGGCGATGGCGGCGCGGCTGATGCCCGGCGACCGCTCGCGCATCTCGCGCGCGCTTGAAGTGGTGTTGGCGACCGGGCGTTCGCTGATCGCCTGGCATGAAGAGGGCATGCCGCGAGCCTCGACGCGTCGCGCGCGGTAAAAATCTTTCTCATGCCTCGACCGCGATGAACTTTCCGCCGCGTCGATACGCGCTTCGAGGCAATGGTCGCCGCCGGCGCGATCGAGGAGGTGCAGGCGCTCGCCGCGCGCAATCTCGATCCCGATTTGCCGGCAATGAAGGCACACGGCGTGCCATGGCTGATCCGCCATCTGAACGGCGAGATTACGCTGACTGAGGCGATCGAGGGCAGTCAGCGCGACACCCGCCAATACACCAAGCGGCAGGCCACCTGGTTCCGCAATCAGCTGCCGGATTTCAGATGGGTCGAGCCGGAGCGGACGGCGGCCGTCGAGGCGCGCTAAGAGCTTAGGTTCTGCTCAGAAGGCTGCACGCCATTAATCCAAATCCCTCGGACATGACGCGATGGTCACGCGCATGAACCAACGCTGAAGCGTTCACGGCAATCGAAAGCCCAGGCCGACGCGATTAGGGCGCTCGGCTGCCGACCATCGCTTCAATAACTTTTGGCTCCAGCTGCAGCGAAACCAATAGACTTACGTATTCGGTCGAGGACCGGATTGAGCCGGTCCTCCTGAATACGGGCGCCAACGGAGGTGCGAAGCCATGGGTCATCTTCCAATCCGAAAGTTCGTGTGGATTTTGGTTTTGGGCGCGCATCCTGATGCCGACGGCGGCCGTGACAGGTTACAATCAACATGTCGCGCGTAACCTGTGCGGACTATCTCGCCATGAGCGCCGGAACAATCCGACGTGTTCGGAGCGTGGGTCGGTGGATACTTCAATCAAAAGACCGGCTACACCTGGATCGACCTCGACGCCCAGCGCCGTAACGTGGCGAGTGTCAGGGCGTGGTGCGCCACATATCCCGCGGCAATTCGTGATGACCGGTCTGGCGCGCGCCACCGGAACCGCCGCCTTCCAAGGCGATCCGGCCAGGGCTGTGGTGAAGGTCGAGATCGGAATGTGTACGTGCCACGATTCTAACTATTCGATCGACAGACAATTGGATCGGCGCCTGGATGAGCGGCTACTGGAACGCCGCAAGGAACCTGGAAACGCTCGACATCACCCGCTACCGGGCCAACAGCAAGCGCGTCAGCGACTACGCAAGAGACACAAAAGGGAGACTGATGGCCACCTCCAGGAAGTGGCGCGGATAAGGCATAAGCGGCTTGACGGCGCGGGGGCGCCCTTTATAAATTTGCGCAACGAAATGACGAGTTGTAACCTATGTCGCGCAATATAAGTACTCTGGTCGTGCGGAATTTCGTGTTGACGTCGATCGTACTCGTAGGAAGGCGCGCCGCCCGGGGGTAGATGACCTACCCACGAGATGAGGCGGTGCGCAAACAGGGGCCTTCAGGGTCCCTTTTTTATTTTCCGAGCATAAACAAGGTGGTTACGAGAGAGCGGAGCAAGCCATGACGGAAATGACCGGCGCGGAAATGGTGATCGCGGCGTTAGCCGATCAGGGCGTGGAGCATATTTTCGGCTATCCCGGCGGCGCGGTGCTGCCGATCTACGATGCACTGTTCCAGCAAGATAAAGTCAACCACATCCTGGTGCGTCACGAGCAGGGTGCCGTGCACGCCGCCGAGGGTTATGCGCGCTCGACCGGCAAGGTTGGCACCGTCCTCGTTACTTCCGGGCCGGGCGCGACCAACGCCGTGACCGGTCTGACCGATGCGCTCTGTGACTCGATCCCGATCGTCGTCCTCACCGGGCAGGTGCCGACGCATCTGATTGGTAATGACGCCTTCCAGGAATGCGACACCGTCGGCATCACCCGGCCGTGCACCAAATACAATTATCTGGTCAAAAGCATAGAGGATCTGCCGCGCGCGCTGCACGAGGCTTTCCACATCGCCTCGAGCGGGCGGCCGGGGCCGGTCGTGGTCGACATCCCGAAGGACATCCAATTCGCCAAGGGCACCTATTCCAAGCCGAAGGAGTTTCAGCACCGCGGCTATCGGCCGAAGGTCAAGGGTGACCTCGACAAGATCAAACAAGCCATCGACATGATGGGCGTGGCCAAGCGTCCGTTATTTTACACCGGCGGCGGCGTGGTCAATTCCGGCCCGGCCGCGAGCCAGCTGTTGCGCGAGCTCGTAAAGCTCACCGGCTTTCCCATCACCTCGACGTTGATGGGGCTCGGCGCCTTCCCGGCCGCCGATAAGCAGTGGCTCGGCATGCTTGGCATGCACGGCACCTGGGAAGCCAACTGGGCGATGCACGATTGCGATCTGATGATCGCCGTCGGCGCGCGCTTCGACGACCGCATCACCGGCCGGCTCGATGCCTTCTCGCCGGAATCGAAAAAGATCCACATCGACATCGACCCGTCCTCGATCAACAAGAACGTCAAGGCCGATCTCGCCATCATCGGCGATTGCGCGCACGTGCTCGAGGACATGGTGCGGCTGTGGCGCGCCAGCGCCGTTGTTCCTGACAAGAAGGCGCTGCAGGCGTGGTGGGAGCAGATCGGCAAGTGGCGGACCAAGAACTCGCTGGCGTTTCGTAATTCCAACGAGATCATCAAGCCGCAATACGCGATCCAGCGCCTCTACGAGCAGACCAAGGACCGCGATACCTACATCACTACCGAAGTCGGCCAGCATCAGATGTGGGCGGCGCAGTTCTATGCATTCCAGGAGCCGAACCGCTGGATGACCTCCGGCGGGCTGGGTACCATGGGCTACGGGCTGCCGGCCGCTGTCGGCGTGCAGGTCGCGCATCCGAAGTCGCTCGTCGTCGATATCGCCGGCGAGGCGTCGGTGCTGATGACCATGCAGGAATTGTCGACGGCGGTTCAATACGACCTGCCGATCAAGATCTTCATCCTCAACAACAAGTACATGGGGATGGTGCGGCAGTGGCAGGAATTGCTGCACGGCGGCCGCTACTCGCATTCGTATACCGAGGCGCTGCCGGATTTCGTCAAGCTCGCCGAGGCCTATCATGCGCACGGCATCCGCTGCGAGCATCCGGGCGATCTCGACGAGAAGATTCACGAGATGCTCGAGGTGAAGAAGCCGGTGCTGTTCGATTGCGTGGTCGACCCGGCGGAAAACTGTTTCCCGATGATTCCGTCCGGCCGCGCCCACAACGAGATGCTGCTCGGCGATGCGACGACGCGCGTCGAGGACGCCATTACCGAAGAAGGCAAGGTGATGGTGTAGGTCTTCCCCTCTCCCGTTCCGGGAGAGGACGGCGAGCAAAGCGAGCCGGGTGAGGGTCTTCGCCGTGCCGAGCGTGCCCTCATCGCTCCCTCGCTGACGCTCGGCAGTGCCTCTCCCGGAACGGGAGAAAGGATTTAAGGAGATTGACGTGAACGCCCCGACCGCCACGACGCACTATCCCGCTGCATCGGCAAGCCAAGCCGTCGAATCCCGCACGCTCTGCGTACTGGTCGACAACGAACCCGGCGTGCTGGCGCGGGTGATCGGCTTGTTCTCCGGCCGCGGTTACAACATCGACTCGCTGACGGTTTCCGAGACCGAGCACGAAAAGCATCTCTCGCGCATCACCGTCGTCACCCGCGGCACCCCGATGGTGATCGAGCAGATCAAGAACCAGCTCGAACGTCTGGTGCCGGTGCATCGCGTCGTCGATCTGACCAGCGCCGGTCCCTCGCTGCAGCGCGAGCTCGCCATGGTCAAAGTCCGCGGCAAGGGCGAACAGCGCATGGAAGCGCTGCGGCTCGCCGACGCTTTCCGCGCCCGCGTCATCGATGCAACCAACGAAAGCTTCGTATTCGAGATCACCGGCGCTTCCGACAAGATCGAGAGCTTCGTCAATTTGATGCTGCCGCTCGGCTTGGTCGAAGTCTCGCGCACCGGCGTCGTCGCCATCGGCCGCGGGCCGGAGGGGATGTAGGTCCCTTACACGTCATCCTGTGGTGCCCGCGCAAAGCGCGGGCCTCGAAGGATGCTGCTTGACCGCGGCGACGTCGGCCCGCCCAGCGATTTGGTTTTGTACCGGGCGGTCAAATAGGCTCACGCACTCGCTCATCTTATTTCTCAGAACGAAGCGCTCGACCTATCGCAACCTTGGCGACCGCAACAGCATATTGATCTCGATCGGCATTTCCGGCGGCGTGGTGAGCGCGGTGGGTCCGAGCAAGACCATCGATCTCCGCCCGAATTCGGCATCGTTGATTCGTTGCCGTTACAGAGCTGACACGGGCGCGTCATCGCCGCGGATTAAAAGCGCGGCGGGAGCAACTTTATCTTGGGGCATCACCATGAAAAAACTTTTGCTGTCTACCGCCGCGACGTTTTTGATTGCCGCTGCCGCCGTTTGCAGCGGTTCGGTTCTCGCCGATTCTGGTGGCGGTTTTGGTCCTCCGGGCGGGTTTGGTCCTCGTGGCGGTTTTGGCCCTCCTACCGCGACGCCGATCAAGCATCTTGTGATCATCTTCAATGAGAACCGGTCGTTCGACCACTATTTCGCGACCTACCCGCATGCGGCCAATCCGCCAGGCGAAATCCCGTTCAGACCGGACCGCGAGACGCCGCCGGTGAATAATCTTGCGACCGCCAACCTGCTCACCAACAACCCGAATTTCACCAATCCGGCGAATGGCAGCGGTGCAGCGAATCCGTTCCGTCTCGATCGTACGCAGGCGAACACGGCCGACCAGAACCACGCCTACACCCCCGAGCAGGAGGCCTACGATAACGGCAAAGCCGATCTGTTCCCGAAATTTACCGGCAATGGCACCCCCGGCGGCGCCGGCGCGTTCGGCACCACCGGCCAAGTGATGGGCTATTTCGACGGCAATACGGTGACTGCGATCTGGAACTACGCTCAGTATTTCGCAATGAACGACAACGCCTACACCGACACCTATGGCCCGTCGACGCCGGGCGCACTCGAAGTGGTCTCCGGGCAAACCAATGGCGCGGTGAACGTCGTCGGCTCGCCCTCGGACATCCCCGACGGCCAAGGCGGCTTGACGCTGAACGGCGACACCGATCCCGCTTACGATGTCTGCTCGAGCAAGACCAAGCAGGTGCAAATGACGGGCAAGAACATCGGCGATCTGCTCAATGCGGCTCACGTCACATGGGGCGGCTTCATGGGCGGCTTCAATCTGCAGCTGACCAACGCCAACGGCACCACCGGTTGCCAGCGCAGCACTTTTTCGAGCGTCATCGGCGCCAACATCAATGACTACGTTCAGCACCACATGTGGTTTCAGTACTTCGCTTCAACCGCGAACCCGACTCATGCGCGGCCGAGTTCGGTCTGGGCGATCGGCTACAGCATGGCGGCAGGTGGCGCGGGCCCTGACCCTGCCAATCACCAATACGATCTTCAGGACTTCTTTGCCGCAGTGAAGGCCGGCAACTTTCCGGCAGTATCCTACATCAAGATGCCGGCTTATCAGGATGCTCATCCCGGCAATTCCGATCCCCTCGACGAGCAGCAGGGCTGGTCAGTCTGATCAACTTCCTTGAACAGCAGCGCGCCTGGAACGACACGGCTGTGATATTGACTTACGATGACTCCGACGGCTGGTACGACCACGCCTACGCCGCTCCGACGAGCGCATCTTACAACTCCACGGCCGATCAGGTTAACGGCCCCGGCCAGTGCGGCGCCGGCGTCGCGACGCAGCCGCAGCCTGACGGCCTTGCCGGTAAGCCGGTGAATGGCCGCTGCGGCCCGGGCACCCGTATTCCCTTCGTGGTGATTTCGCCTTTCGCCAAGAGGAACTACGTGAGCCACGAGCGGATTTCACAAGCTTCCGTGGTTCGCTTCATTGAAGACAACTGGCTGCGGGGCGAGCGTCTCGGCGGCGGCTCGTTCGATGCCAGCGCCGGGTCGATCATAGACATGTTCGATTTCGATCAGTTCGGCTTCGGCAATCAGCCCGGCTTCGGCAATACGAACTATGCGCTCTTCCTCGATCCGACGGCCGGCACGGTCGTTTCCCCTGCGCCGCCGAACTTCCACTAAACGCGACCTTTATGGGACTCCGCCACTCTTTGTGGCTTCTGGGCGCCGGCCTGCTTACGCCAGCCGGCGCTACTCTTGCCGCCGAACCGCAGGGTTTGCCCGGCGAAAACCCACATCCGATTCATCTTGTCCGACCGTCTGTGGCGCCTTTGTCGGCGATGGCGCAGCTCGGCCAGCAGATCTTCTACGACACAAGCTTCTCCGCTTCCGGCCAGCTTTCCTGCGCCTCGTGCCACAGCCCGCAGCATGCCTATGGCCCGCCCAATGACGGGCCGGTGGTGCTTGGCGGCCCTAAGCTATCAAGCCAAGGCGTGCGGGCGGTCCCTTCGCTTGAGTATCTCGAACGGCAGCCGCCTTTCAGCATCGGCCCTGACGATTCAACCAATGAGGAGGTGAATCTCATGCAGATGGCCGCGCTGGGCCAGACGGCGCCCCGCGCACAAAAAACAGCGACGCAAGCCGCGCAAGCGGCAGCCAACCTGGTCCCCCAGGGCGGCCTGTTCTGGGACGGCCGAGCCAATACGTTGCAGGACCAAGCGATAGCCCCGCTGCTCGACCCGCGTGAGATGGACGGCGGCAGCGTCGAAAAGGTGGCGGCGAAGTTGGGCGAGGCGTCCTATTCGAAGCGTTTCATTGAGCTGTTCGGTCCGGGCATATTCGGCAATCCCAGGCTCCTGGTCGCTGAAGCGATGTTTGCGGTCGGGCGCTATCAGATCGAAGACCCGAGCTTTCACCCCTACACCAGCAAGTTCGATTACTGGCTCGAAGGGAAGGCCCGCCTGAGCGCTGCCGAGATGCGCGGCTACAACCTGTTCAACGATCCCAAGAACGCCAATTGCGGCGGTTGTCATTCGGCCCAGCCGACCCGCGATGGATTGCCGCCGCTGTTTACCGATCATCAGTACGAGGCGTTGGGCGCGCCGCGCAATTTCGCTCTCTCCGTCAATAAAGACCCCGATTATTTCGACCTCGGCGTTTGCGGGCCTGTTCGCAGCGACATGGCAACTCAGACGCAATATTGCGGGATGTTTGTGACGCCGACCTTGCGCAACACGGCCACGCGGCGGGTGTTCTTCCACAATGGCGTTTTTCGCACGCTGCAGGAGGTACTCGACTTCTATAACTTCCGCGACACTGATCCGCAGAAGGTCTATCCGCGAGGCCCGAACGGAACAGTGCAAAAGTACGACGACATCCCTGCCCAATTTCAGGCCAATATAGACGTCGCCGATGCGCCGTTCGATCGGCAGTTGGCGACGCCGGCGATGACGGCGCAGGACGAGGCCGACATTATTGCTTTCTTGCAGACGCTGACGGACGGTTACAAACCAGACAGGTAGATCGACAGGCCTTCAACGGCGAGATTGCTCGGGCGCGAGCGGTCTTGGTGGAGGTCTCGATCAACCTCAAACTTTTGCGCACAGCTTGTCGGGCGGCTGAGCGCAGCGCAATTCCGGCGCGGCCGGTAGGGGATGTAAGATCTTCCCACTCATTCCCGCGAAAGCGGGAATCAGAACAGTAACAAAACTGGTCCCCGCCTTCGCGGGGACGAACGGCTGAGATCCTTTACGCCGCTGAACGCGCCGGCTCCGCCGTAAGCCGCCCGACCAGGAACGCGAAGCGGTCGATGAAATCCTGCAGGAATTTCCGCGTCGCCTCGTCGCCGATGTTGCCGTGCTCGTCGACCAGGTTCGGCTTGAACGTGACGTAGGCTTCGCCGCCAAGAAGGATCATGCCAAGCCCGGTCATCACCGAACGCAAATGTTGCTGGGCGAGCGCACTGCCGATTGCGCCCGGCGAGGTGCCGGTGATGAAGCCGGGTTTGCCGGCCCAGGAATTCTTGCCCCAGGGACGCGCGCCCCAATCGACCGCGTTCTTGAGCACTGCGGGGATCGACCGATCGTGTTCCGGCGTGACGATCAGGACGCCGTCGGCGCGCGCCAGTTCGTCCTTGAAGCGGACGACCTCGGGGGGCAGGTTGCCTTCGTTGTCCTGGTTGTACATCGGCAGATCGTCGATGCGGACAATCCTCGCGTCGAACTTGTCGGCGCCAAGCTTGATCATCGCCTGCGCCAGCTTGCGGTTGATCGATTCACGGCGATTGCTGCCGACGATGACGGCAAGGAGCGGTTTCGTCATTGCGGGGGGTCCTCTGGTTAAAATTGATAACTGAGACTAAATAAGTGCCTACGACGGAAACACGCAAGAAGGCACATCGATGAAACCAAGCAACATTCATTTGCCCTCGGACTGCCGGGCGGTCAGCGACGTGCTCGCCCGGATTGGCGATAAGTGGTCGGTCCTGATCGTGTCCCGGCTCGGCGACGGGCCGGTTCGCTTCAACGAACTGCGGCGCGCCATCGGCGGCATTTCCCAGCGCATGTTGACGCTTACGCTACGCGGGCTCGAACGCGACGGGCTCGTCACCCGGACCGTGTTCCCGACCATTCCGCCGCGGGTGGATTACGCGCTGACCCCGCTCGGACGTGATCTGTTGGTTCCTGTTTCGGCGCTCGGCGCCTGGGCGATCCGCAATCAGCCGAAAATTGCCCGCGCCCGCGAGCAATTCGACGGGCAGTGCGAGGCGGGCGGCAAGCCGCCAATTCGCCGCCGCGGCACGCGGACCGGGCTTGTCCAAAGCCCTCCCGGAAACTAGAAGCAGCAACCGCAAACAAAAGGCCGAACTGCCGGCCTCGGGTAGGGGTAGGACATCATGCGTGTTTATTACGACCGCGACGCCGATTTGAACCTGATCAAGGGCAAGAAGGTCGCCGTCATCGGCTATGGCAGCCAGGGCCATGCCCATGCGCTTAATCTGCGCGATTCCGGCGTCAAGGACGTCGCCGTGGCGCTGCGCAAGGGCTCGCAGGGCGTGAAAAAGGCCGAGGGCGAGAAGCTCAAGGTCATGGAGGTGGCCGAAGCCGCCAAATGGGCGGACGTGATGATGATGCTCACGCCCGACGAATTGCAGGCCGATATCTACAACAACCATCTGCACGCCAATATGAAGAACGGCGCGGCGCTGATGTTCGCGCACGGTCTCAACATTCATTTCAACCTGATCGAGCCGCGCGCCGACCTCGACGTGATGATGATCGCGCCCAAGGGACCGGGCCACACCGTGCGCTCGGAGTACCAGCGTGGCGCCGGCGTGCCGTGCCTGCTTGCGATCCACAAAGACGCTTCGGGCAACGCGCACGATCTTGGCCTCTCCTATGGCGCGGCGATCGGCGGCGGCCGCGCCGGCATCATCGAGACGAGCTTTCGCGAGGAATGCGAGACCGATTTGTTCGGCGAGCAATCGGTGCTGTGCGGCGGCCTGGTCGAACTGATGAAGGCCGGTTACGAGACGCTGGTCGACGCCGGCTACGCGCCGGAAATGGCATACTTCGAATGCGTCCACGAAGTGAAGCTGATCGTCGACCTCATCTACGAAGGTGGCATTGCGACGATGAACTATTCGGTCTCGAACACCGCGGAATACGGCGAATACGTTTCCGGACCGCGCGTAGTCGACGCCGAGACGCGCGCGGAGATGAAACGCATCCTCTCCGACATCCAGTCGGGCAAATTCGTCAAAGACTGGATGCTGGAAAACAAGGTCAACCAGACCTCGTTCAAGGCCATGCGCGCCGCGTGCGCGGCCCATCCGATCGAGCAGGTCGGCGCCAAGCTCCGCGCGATGATGCCGTGGATCAAAGACCGGGCGCTGGTGGATAAGAGCAGGAACTAACAACTCGCCGTAGTCGGCGGAGCGCGCCGACGGCTATCGATTTACGCGCAGGTCGCGATGGATGGAGCGGCCCACCGCTCCATCCTCACGTGCCGGGCAGAAAAAATTCCTCAAGCTTTGCAGAGTTGTCGCTCCGACGCCGAAGCGCGCCGTTTCACTCCCATGCGGGATCGCCAGCGGTGTAATCAAGAATCTGTGACGTCGATTTTGCCAAAATCGACGGCTTTTCGAACTTTCCAAAACAGAAATTCGTGTCGATCGGACGATATCGCGCGTTTTTTGCGGGTCGACATTTTTTTGCAACGCACTCTGCGGGAATACGCCCACTGCGTGGCCTGATCCGCTCCGCCCAACTCCACCGCCAGTTTGGAATTCGTCTTGCTAACAACTATCGGGTTGTTAGCATCGCATTTGTTTGTGTGCGTTGAAGTTTCCTGCACTGCCACAACTTGCCGGGCCGGTGTGACCGCAAATGGCGGAACACGTCGGCCGGCGCCGGAAATCGGCGACGTCACGGCGTTGAGAGGCGGCAATCCGTGACGCAAGAATCCGCCATGGGAGGAAATGATGGTCAATGTCCGTGTAAATGGACAAGAGCACACATATGACGGCGATCCAACGATGCCGCTTATGTGGTTTCTGCGCGACGAGCTTGGCCTAACCGGAACGAAATTCGGTTGTGGTGTCGCGCTCTGCGGCGCCTGCACCGTTCATCTGAACGGGGACGCGGTTCGCTCCTGCGGCGTCGTCATGTCAGACGTCGGCGGCAAATCAGTGGTCACTATCGAAGGTCTCGATCCCAAAGGCGAGCACCCGGTTCAGGTAGCCTGGCGCAATATCAGCGTGCCGCAATGCGGCTATTGCCAAGCCGGCCAGATCATGCAGGCAGCCGCGTTGTTGGCAAAAACTCCGGCGCCCACCGACAAGCAAATCGACGACGCCATGTACGGCAACATCTGCCGCTGCGGCTGCTATCAGCGCATCCACACAGCCGTTCGCGCCGCCTCGAAGGGGGCCTGACATGACACATCATCGCAATCAGCAAGACGTCGTTATCGCCAACGTCAGCCGCCGCAGCCTGCTCAAGAGCGTGGCCGGCACTGGTGTATTCGTTCTTGCCGTGCAGTTTCCCGCAACCCGCGCCGCCATGGCTTATGCGACCGGCGCCGACGCGATGGCGCACGGCGTGGTGACGAACCCGCACGTGTTCGTTTCGATCGATAAGGACGGGACCGTCCACATCGTAGCTCACCGTGCTGAAATGGGTAACGGTGCGGCACGCACCTCGCTGCCGATGATCGTCGCCGACGAGCTTGACGCCGATTGGTCGCGCGTGCGTGTTGTTCAGTCGCCCGGTGACGAAGAAACCTACGGCAACCAGGACACCGACGGCTCCCGCAGCGTGCGTCACTTCATCCAGCCGATGCGCCAAGTCGGTGCTGGAGCGCGCAAGATGCTCGAAACCGCGGCGGCCAAGCGGTGGGGCGTCGACGCCAACGAGGTCGTCGCGCGGCTGCATGAGGTCGTCCATACGCCTTCCGGCAGGAAACTCGGCTACGGCGAACTCGCCGCGGATGCGGCAGCGTTGCCGGTGCCTGCGCTCGATACGTTGCGCCTGAAGGAGCCCAGCGCCTTCCGCTACATCGGCAAGGGCAACGTCACGATCGTCGATCTCTTCGATATCACCACCGGCCAGGCGACTTATGGCCAGGATGTAAAACTCCCCGGCATGTTATTCGCTGTCGTCGCCAGGCCTCCAGTCGTGCTCGGCAAAGTGGCGTCATTTGACGCTAGTGCAACGATGCAAGTCCCGGGCGTCGTAAAGGTCGTCAAGATCGACGGCACGCCGCCGCCGGTGAAATATTCGCCGCTTGGCGGTGTCGCCGTCATCGCGAAGAACACGTGGGCGGCGCTCAAGGGCCGCGAAGCGCTTAAGATCAATTGGGACGACGGGCCGAACGCATCGTTCGATTCTGCTGCTTACAAGGCGATGCTTGAGGCGAACGTCCATAAACCCGGACGGCTCGAGCGCAACGAGGGCGATGTGGACGCGGCTTTTAAGTCGGCGGCGAAAGTGATTACGGCCGAATACTATTCGCCGCACCTGGCGCACGCGACCATGGAGCCTCCGGCCGCTACCGCACGCCGCAGCGGCGACAAGTGGGAAATCTGGACCTGCTGTCAGAGCCCGGGCGGCGCCCGCGACGACATCGCCAAGATGCTCGGCGTCGACCAGAAAAACGTGACGCTACACGAGACGCTGCTCGGAGGCGGCTTCGGCCGCAAGTCGAAGTGGGACTTCGCTACCGAGGCGGTGCTGCTGTCCAAGGCCATGGATGGCGCGCCCGTCAAGGTGGTGTGGACCCGCGAGGACGACATCCGTCACGACTTCTATCACACGGTGACGGCCGAGCGGCTCGAAGCCGGCGTCGATAGCGGCAACAAGGTCGTTGCCTGGCGACACCGCAGCGCCGCGCCGAGCTTCATGGCGCTTTTCACTCCGGACCCGAAATATCCGGGGGCGATCGAACTCGGAATGGGTTTCGTCGACACGCCGTTCAATGTGCCGAACATCCGCCTGGAGAGCGGTGAGGCACAGATGCACGTGCGGGTCGGCTGGTTCCGTTCCGTCAATAACGTGGCGCATGCCTGGGCAATCCAGTCGTTCGTCGCCGAGTTGGCACATGAGCTTGGCCGCGATCCGAAAGACTTCCTGCTCGAGTTGATCGGCCCTGCGCGGATCGTGAATGCGCCGAAGATGGCCACGACGAAGTGGTGGGACTACGGCGAGCCCTATGAAACCTATCCGGTGGACACCGGACGGTTGCGGCGGGTGGCCGAGCTTGCGGCCGAGAAAGCCGGTTGGGGAAAGAAACTGCCCCCGGGTCACGGCCTCGGCATCGCGGCGCATCGTAGCTTCGTCAGCTACATCGCCACCGTGGTCGAGGTCGCTGTCGACAACAAAGGCAACCTCTCGGTGCCGCGTGTCGATACGGCGATCGATTGCGGCTTCTATGTCAATCCCGAGCGCATCCGCTCGCAGATTGAAGGAGCGGCCGTGATGGGGCTGTCGCTCGCCAAATACGGCGAGATCACGCTCAAGAACGGACGCGTCGAGCAGAGCAACTTCGACGACTACCCGGTGGTTCGCCACGACGAATCGCCGGCAGTGACGAACACTTATATCGTCGAGAACGGCATCGAAGTGCCGTCCAGCGGGGTCGGCGAGCCTGGCATGCCGCCGTTCACGCCGGCGCTCTGCAACGCCATCTTTGCCGCGACCGGTAAGCGCATTCGCCGCCTGCCAATCGCTAATCAGCTGGCGTAATTCGAACTGTCACTGACTTCGGCGCACAACTAGTTCCGGAACTCGGCCCTCCCGAGTTCCGGTTTTTATTTCGATCACCACAACACTGCCGGCTTTATCGATTCGCCGGCGCCGCGCGCCGACAATCTTAACCCTTGAATCACGCTTGTGACCTGCGCCGGAGCATGTCACCAAGCGTGTCGATGTTGTCTGGTGCCCCGAAGATCGAAATTTACCCAATCGACCGCGTGGAGATCGCGGTCGAAGCGTGGCCGTGGGAGTTTGCTCGGATACGGCGCGACGAGATCGATCGGAGTTTTGTTGAGCGCCAGCGCAAAGGGCCGACCCTGTGGAACGGCCGGGTGCTTCTTCTCCACCGCTACGCGGTTCGCGATGGCGTGCTCCATGGCGCCTGTTTTGAAACCGACTACGCCAGTTTTCTGGCGTGGCGCGACTGGGGCTTCCCCGACGCAAATGTCTTTAATATTTTTGCCGCTGCAGCGCTGCAATCCGCCGACGGCGCCTTTCTGGTCGGCGAAATGGGGCCATCGACGGCGAGCGCAGGCTCCATCTATTTCCCATGCGGGACGCCGGACCCGGAAGACATCAGCGCTAAAGGCACGCTCGACCTTGCCGGTAGCGTCGGCCGCGAGCTTCTGGAAGAGACCGGCCTCGACATCGCTACTCTTGTGGCGGAGCCCGGCTGGACCATGGTGCATGATCGCGGTTTTATGGCGTTGATGAAGCGGCTCAGGGCGCGGGAGAATGCGGAGGAATTCCGCGCCCGAATCAAGACGAACATCGCAAACCAGGCCCGGCCCGAATTCTGCGACATCCACGTAGTCCGCGGGCGCGCCGATCTCGACCATCGCATGCCTCGATTTGTTGTTGCATATTTAGAGGCGGCATGGCGGCGATGAGCCTTGTATCAGCACGCGCGAGGCAGAAATGAAGCTCGCCAAAATCCTGCAACATTGCCGGGTCAGCAAACCTGGTCATTTCCGGCTGGCCGATTGCGATCCCGCCGAAACTTTCGGCATTGCCATCGACAAGGACGAAGTCAAAGCGATGCTCGCCGATGGCATTGCCCGGCTCGCGGATTTGCAGCAGCGGCTTTACGCGCAGGATCGCTGGGCGGTGCTGATCGTGCTGCAAGGTATGGATGCAGCCGGCAAGGACAGCGTCATCAAACACGTGATGTCCGGCATCAATCCCCAGGGCTGCGAGGTGCAGGGCTTCAAGCAGCCGAGCGAGGAGGAGCTGCAGCACGACTTCTTCTGGCGCGCACACACGCGCCTGCCGTCGCGCGGCCGGATCGGCATTTTCAACCGATCCTATTACGAAGAAGTCCTGGTGGTGCGGGTGCACCCGAGCCTGCTGACGCGCGAACGGCTGCCGTCGCACGCCGAGGGAAAAGATTTGTGGAAGCGCCGTTTCGAAGAGATCCGGGCGTTCGAGCAGTACCTCGTCGACAACGGGATCGTGGTGCTGAAATTCCATCTGCGCATATCCAAGGAGGAGCAGCGCAAACGCTTCCTGGCGCGACTGGATGAACCGGGCAAGCGCTGGAAGTTCTCGACCGCCGACATTGCCGAACGCGAGCATTGGGACGAGTACATGGAGGCTTTCGAGGACATGATCCGTTCGACCTCGACGCCGGAAGCGCCGTGGTACGTTGTCCCGGCTGATCACAAGCGCGTCGCGTGGCTGGTGGTCGCCGCCGTCATCACCGAGACGTTGGAAGCACTCAAGGTCGACTTCCCGAGAGTTCAAGGCAAGGCGCTGGAGCGCCTGAAGACCGTGGAGCGCCGGCTGAAGGCGGAGCAGTCGCGCTGATCAAAGCGCGGCGAAACTAAGTTGACCGTTCCACTCGGTCAGACGGCAAGGTCAGCATAGAAGCTCGATCGTGGCTTCGGCCCGCAATGCGCCTGCGTGCAATGCATTTGTGGGTTGCCGGCGAACGGCTTCACACATGATGTCAAGAACACTAGAGTTATGATGCAGGCAAGGCGGGTTCGTTAGCGGTGAACACCTTAGTAAAAATGGCCGCGGCACTGGGTATGCTGGTGGCGCTGGTCATAACGTTCGCTGCTTCCCGTGCTGGCGCCGAGCCGCCCGATTTCAACGGCGTGTGGATTCCTGACGTCAAAGACCAGCATCGTCAGGAAACCGAAAACATGCCGCCGTGGAAGCCCGATATTCTGCCTCAGGTGCAGCGTCTGATTGCGGAAGAGAAAGCCGGCCGGCCGTTTCTGGTGCTGAGCCATTGCCTGCCGCACGGCATGCCGAGCTGGATGCTGATCACGCACAACGCGTTCGAATGGCTGACCACGCCCGGCCGCATCACCATGCTCGGCGAGGTCGATGGCAACCGGATGCGGCGCATCTATATGGACGGCCGCGCGCATCCCGAGGATCCTGATTTGACCCTGCACGGCCATTCCATCGGACACTGGGACGGCGATGTTCTCGTCATCGACACCACCGCGATCGCGCCTCAGGCTTTTATCGCGATCAGCGAGGCCGTGGGGATACCCAACGATGGCGACATGCACATCGTCGAGCGGCTCCATCTGGCGAAGCCAAACGTCCTGCACGACGATCTTGAAATCACGGCGCCCGAAAGTCTTGACGGAAACCTGGAAGACCACCCGCATTTTCCGCCGCTATCCCGAGCGTCACTATGAGATCATCGAAGGCGAATGCGAGCAGGAAGACCTCATTCCCGGGAAGGATCAGTACGGCAACGACATATTCGTTCCCCAGCCGCAAAACCCGGACGGTTCGGTCCGCGCAGTGAAATAAGGATAGAGGCGGTGTCGCTCAAAAAGATTCTCCTGGCCGCGGGCTTGTCGATGAGCTTAAGCGGCGCGGCGTTCGCGCACCATTCGGGCGCGGCTTATGACACCGAGCATCCGCAAACGCTGGAAGGTACCGTCAAGACGGTCAACTGGACCAACCCGCACATTACTTTCGTGATCGAAGCCGACGCCAAGGACGGCAAGCCGGCTCAGACTTGGGTGTTCGAGGTCTCGAGCCCCGGGGTTCTGACTCGGTCCGGCTGGACCAAGCATTCGCTGCAGCCCGGCGATCACGCGATTTTTCATTACGCGCCGCTTCGCGACGGCAGGATTGGCGGGTTCCTGATGAAAGTGAATTTGCCGGACGGCAAGGAACTGAGCTTCAGCCTTACACCCGCCGATCAGTGACGTCGTGACCGGCGCCATCATCGGGGACTTTGCCAAGTGGCTCGGGGCGACCGCGCTGAGCCACGCGATCCAGACGGCAGGCTGGGTCATTCCGGCGCTGCAGACGATTTATATTCTCGCCATCGCCGTGCTGTTCTTTTCTGCGGTCATCGTCGATCTGCGCCTGTGGCGCGTGTTGCAACGCGACGTGCCGCTTAAGGACGTCGCCCGGCGCTTCCTGCCGGTGATCTGGCCGGTGTTGCTGATCCTTCTGCTCACCGGGAGCCTGCTTATTATTGGGGAGCCGCGGCGCTCGCTGCTCAACACCACGTTCTATCTCAAGATGACGCTGCTCGCCTTTGCCGTCGTACTGACCATCGCCCTGCAATGGTCGTTGGCGTCGGCTCCGGAATTCTGGGAAAGAGATCGCGGCCGGCGGATCGCAGCGCGGTTCGCAGCGACGCTTTCCATCCTGGTCTGGTGCGGCATCATCTTCGCCGGCCGCTGGATCGCCTACACGCAGGTCGGCTGATGCTGCACTTCAAGGACATCGTCGCGTTCTTCGAAGACAGCAGCCTCGCAGACGCTATTCGCGAGAACGATTTGCTGTTTCCGCTCATCGAGTCGGTGCATGTGCTCGCGATTTGCCTCGTCGTCGGTTCGATTATGGCCGTCGATCTGCGGCTGCTCGGGTTGGCCTGGGCCAAGCGTCCAGTGAGCGGCGTGACCCGCGGAATTTTACCGCTGACCTGGGGTGCCTTCGCGGTCGCTGTGGCGTCCGGGTTCCTGATGTTTATGTCCAACGCGACCAAATACCTCGGCAACGGCTATTTCGTCGCCAAGCTCGTTCTGATTGCTGTCGCCGGCGTCAACATGCTGATCTTTCATTTCGTCAGCGCAAGGGATCAGCCGCGGTGGGACAATCAAGCCCGCCCGCCGCTCGCGGCACGACTTGCCGGCGGCATATCGCTGCTGCTGTGGATCGCAGTGGTCGCGTGCGGGCGATGGATCGGCTTTACCATGCCGATCGGATGAGATGGCCGCCATGCGCTCGTTTGTCGTCCCTGTAGCTGCGGCCATTATCCTCGCTGCGACGCCGCGATCATCCATAGGCGAAGACCGCGCGCCGATGCCGCCGTTCCAGCCATATGTCGACATGAAGACCTTCATGGAGCATGTGCTTACGCCTGCGGCCAATATCGTCTGGAGCGTCAACGGTGCTGTCATCGATGCAAAGGGCGAGCACGATCTGCGGTCCAAAATCGGACGAGGACTGGGAACACATTGTGAGCGGCGCGGCGACGCTTGCCGAGGCCGCAAATGCGCTGATGATTCCGCAACGGGCACTCGATCCGGGATGGAACGGGTATGCCAAAAAACTGGGTGATGCTGCGAACAAGGCCTACGTCGCCGCCGAAGCCCACGACCTGAAATCGATCTCGGAAGTCAGCGATCGGCTGGACGGGATCTGCGCCGCCTGTCACCGGCACTACGGACTCGAATAAGCTGGGACGTCCGTTCGTAAACCCAACGCTCCCGATGTCTGTTTCCTTGGGGCGTAAGCGACATCCCGAGGCCGAGCTGAAATGGTTGAAAATGACCCATTTCGGTCATCGTGCCCCAATTTTCGCTGCGATGCACGGCACGGCTCTCGTTTCCATGAGGCACTAAGGCTTAGTCGCCCGATCTCATTCAATCGCCGTGAGCGCGCGCGCAGCAATTCGACCCCGACCACTTGAGGCGTCTACCGGCTGACCTAGGAGCGATCCAGAGTCGGGTTCCGTTTTCGTGGCAAGGCGCCCTCCCGGCGTCGAAAATATCCCAATACACTAAATTCGCAGTGATAAATCACTGTGGTAAATCTCAGTAAGAGCTGAGGGAGGGATTGTGCTGAAGGGCCTACTCATATTCGGGCTGACGCGCCGGCCGCTCGTTCTATTGGGTCTACTGGTGTTCATAGGCGCGGGCCTGTTTGCGTTTTCAAAGCTCAACATCGAGGCCTATCCCAATCCGGCCCCGGTCATTTTGGAAATCACGGCGCAGGCGCCCGGCCTCTCGGCCGAGGAAATGGAGCGCTACTTCACTATCCCGATCGAGGTTGGGCTTGCGGCGACGCCCGGCGTCGACGTCATTCGCTCGACCTCTTTTTACGGCCTCACGTTCGTCCGCGTGACTTTCTACTACGGCATCGACTACTATTTCGCGCTTACCCAAACCGCGATCAACCTGCAGCAGAACGTCAGTCTGCCAAACGGTATCTCGCCTACCATTCAAGCCACTAGCCTGGTCGGCGAAATCTACCGCTATCAAGTCGTCGGTCCGCCCCATTTCGGCTTAACCAATCTGCGGACGGTCCAGGATTGGGTTTTGCAACGCCGGCTGCTCACCGTGCCGGGGGTGGTACAGATCAATACTTGGGGCGGGACGACCAAGGAGTACGAAGTCGAGGTCGATTTGCATAAGCTCGACGCCTACAACGTCACACTACCCCAGATCATCGGTGCACTCGGCAACGCCAACATCAATGTCGGTGGCCGCACCATTAACATGGGCCAGCAGTCGGTAAATATTCGCGGCGTCGGCTTAATGGACAGCGGCGGCTCTGCAGATTTGACGCAAGGGCTATAAGGTCGAGGATATCGAGAACATTCCGCTAAGCCAGACGAATGGCGTGCCCGTCTTGGTGAAGGATGTCGCCAAAGTTTCCGTCGGCTATGTGCCTCGACTTGGCAAGGCCGGTCGCGATCACCAGGACGACATAGTCGCGGCGATCGTCGTCATGAATCGCACGCTGCACACCAGCGACGTGATTACGCGCGTTCGCGCGGAGATCCAGAAAATCAATGTTGATGGTACCCTTCCGCCCGGCGTGAAATTGGTCCCTTACTACGATCGCAGCCAGCTGGTCGGAGTCACTACCAGCACCGTCCTGCACAACCTCGTGTTCGGTTGCGTTCTGATTTTCTTCATCCAGTGGATATTCCTCGGCGACTTGCGCAGCGCCATTATCGTCGGCGCAAATATCCCGTTCGCATTGTTCTTCAGCATCATTATACTGGTTCTGCGTGGCGAGGACGCAAACCTTTTGTCCGTGGGGGCAGTCGACTTCGGGATCATCGTCGACGCCGCGGTGATTCTCGTCGAAAATGTCTACAGGAATTTCCAAGCAAGGCCGGAGGTCAGACAGCAACTGTTCCATGATCTTGCGGAACAACGCTGGGGTCCCGATCCGACGCGCAATCCGGATTTATCGCAGGCTTCAATTTGGACGGACCGGCTTCGGCTGATCCTTATCAGCGCGTTGCAGGTCGATCGAGCGGTGTTCTTTTCGACCGCCATCATCGTAGCGGCCTTTATTCCACTGTTCACAATGCAGGGTGTCGAAGGCCAGATTTTCAGCCCGATGGCGCGAACCTACGCTTACGCTCTATTTGGAGCGCTGCTGGCAACGTTTACGGTGACGCCGTGTCTCACGTCCTTGTTGCTCCCCCAACATGTCCGCGAAGTGGAAACGATTCTCGTGCGAGGTTTGCGAGTGATCTACACACCGGTCCTGCGCTGGTCGCTGCATAATAGGAAGGTTACGATTGCGATTGGGCTGGTCTTCCTCGCTTTCAGCCTTTTCCTCGGCTCGCGGCTCGGCAGCGAATTCTTGCCGACGCTGGAGGAGGGAAATCTGTGGATACGGGCGACAATGCCGTCGACCATATCGCTCGAAGCCGGCATGCCAATCGTGACCAAAATTCGCGAAATTCTTCTGAAGCATCCCGAAGTCATTACGGTTACGTCCCAACACGGCCGCCCCGACAACGGCAGCGACGCGGCGGGCTTTTTCAATGCAGAGTTTTTTGTACCGTTAAAGCCATTTGATGAGTGGCCGCAGGGTTACACCAAGGCCAACCTGATTAAAGACTTGCAGGACGAATTTGCCCACGAGTTCGTCGGGATCGATTTCAATTTCTCCCAATACATTCAGGACAATGTCGAGGAAGGACTGTCGGGTGTGAAAGGTGCCAACTCGGTCAAGATCATCGGTCCCGATCTTGCGAGGTTGGAGAAAATTGCCCGCGCCGTCATGAGCGAAATGGAGAAAGTGCCGGGAATTACGGATCTCGGCGCCTTCTGGGTTCTTGGACAACCCAATTTGAACGTCAAGATCGATCGTGCGAAAGCGGCGCGCTATGGGCTGAGCGTGAACGACATCAACAGCGTGATACAAGCGGCGTTGGGTGGAACCACCGCAACGACGCTGCTAGAGGCTGACCGCCAGTTCGGTGTGGTCGTGCGGCTTGCTCCTCAATACCGCAGCAACATCAACTCGGTGCGTAACATTAAGGTCGGCTATCAAACGCCGAGCGGCGTCAACGCATACATTCCATTAGGCGATCTCGCCTCTATTTCGCTTGATACCGGGGCTTCGTACATATTTCGCGAACGCAGTCAGCGTTTCGTGCCAATCAAATTCAGCGTACGGGGTCGCGACCTTGCCGGCGCAGTAGCGGACGCGCAAGAGCGCATAGCGCGCAAGGTTGAGTTACCAACGGGGTACCGGATTGATTGGGCAGGCGAGTTTGAGTGGTTGCAGCAGGCAAAGAAGCGTCTTGTCATCATCCTTCCGATTACATTTCTGCTGATCATGGTGCTGCTTTATGGACTGTTTAACTCTTGGCGCGACAGCTTGTTGGCGCTTCTTGGACTGCCATTTGCGATTTCGGGCGGCCTCGTGGCTCTTTACGTATCCGGTCTGGACTTCAGCATATCTGCTGCGATCGGGTTTATCTCGCTGATGGGCGTTTCTGTGATGAGCGGCATTCTTATCATCAACGGTTATTATCGGGTCGCAGCGGGCGGCATGGCGCCGGTCGACGCGATGTTTCATGCCGTCGGTGAGCAAATGCGCCCCATCCTGATGATGACGCTGTCAGCCTGCATCGGTCTACTGCCAGCCGCGATTTCCACTGGTATCGGCAGCCAAGTGCAACGACCGCTTGCCACGGTCATTGTCGGTGGCATGTTGATCGGGCCCATTATGCTTCTCGTGATCGTGCCGGCGTTGCAGACTGGCTTTCTCGGTGTGCGGTCCCGAACCACGTCGCGACCTGCCGAGCCCGCACAGACCGTCCAGTAAGTGTGCGCAGATCTCAATGTCTTTCTGCTAGCGATTGGCTACAACGCGAGTGGCGAGCAGCGCGATCGGGCACTTGGCGAGATGCCGCAACGTGCGCGATTTGGTACGGGCGATGTCATGACGAAGTGGCTTGTGTGGAACCCGGCGCATGAACGTGCTGGTGTACTTGGTTCAGATCGCTTTGCTGCTTGACCTGACCGGGCTTGCCGCGTTCCTGGCGCTGAAGAGCGGCCAATGCGACGACCTCGACGGCGCCGCCGTCCGCATTCTGCTCGATGACGACGTGTAAAGCGGGACACCACCGGCGAGGTATTGCCAAATCCTTCGAACTTTGGCCCGATCAAGCTGCCCCATAGTCTTAATTTTAAGTCTAACATTCAGTTTAGCTTCATCTGATTGGGGCAAGTTTCGGTATCTGCCGCAGGGAAACTCCGTCATCGGAATTTTCAATCACGGAATAAACGCAAATGGCGCTGTTAGACAACTTCGACGTCAATCTCTCCGAGGTCAACCTTCTAGCCCAAGCTTCGCAAGCCGCTTTTATCGGTGGCGCCGTCCCGCGCGGATGGACTGTAGTCACACCAGCTGAGCTCGGCGTCGCGCCCGCATTTTGGGACGGCAGCTATTTCACCAATGATGGCGCCAGCGCCATTGTGCTGGAGCGTGGCAACACGTTCATCGTAGCCTTCCGCGGGACGGACGGCGCGAACGACGTCAGTGAGTTCCCGGAGCTTGCCAACGGCACCTACATTAACAATTTTCAGCCGCTGTTGTCCCCGCTCGCAGACACCCACAATGGTGCGAGATTTTTTTCACCGGCGCCAGCCTCGGCGGCGGCGCCGCAAACCAGATGGCCGACGTCGCCGGCTCGCAATATGGCGGCGACTTCGCGGACGCCAAGTTTGTCGCCTTCGCCTCGCCGAACATCACCACGGCAAGCGGCATCCTCAACATCGGCGCCGAGAACGACCCGGTTTTTAAGCTGCTAGACAACTATGCGTACTCGTCGTCCGCCCTCAATAATCTCGTTCTCGCCACGCCCGAATATTTGAGCGGAAATTACGACGGCCGCCATCCGTTCAACCTCTCCGCCCATGGCGGCAGCGCGGGTTTCGAGGCGCTCGGCCTGCTGGAGAAATCGGTTTACGCGGATGACATGTCGCAAAATTCGACGATCATCCTGGCGGACGCTCCCGGCCAAGTCATAAAGGACGTCACGCCCGGTCTCGAAGACAGGGGCGCGTTCTATCTCGGCAGCGCGTCCAGCGACATCATTCGCGGCGGCAACGGCTCGGATCACATCGAGGGTTTTGCCGGCAACGACCGGCTGTTTGGCGGCAAGGGCAACGATTTCCTCGACGGCGGAACAGGCAATGATTTCCTCAAAGGCGGCCCCGGCGCCGACACGTTCAAATTCGACGCCAACTTCGGTCACGACAGGATCGCCGATTTCCAGCCGGGCGTCGACAAGATCGATCTCAGCGGAGCCGGCGTTCAGTTCAATCAACTGGACATCACCGCTCACGGCGACCATTGCACCGTTGTGACGCCGCAGGGAACGATCGTTGTAGAGCACGTCCACGCCTTAAATCACTCGAATTTCATCATCTA
>CAWGYY010000015.1:0-199408 GCA_963826945.1 uncultured Alphaproteobacteria bacterium
CGGCAGCACCACGGGGTGTAGCTAAAAGTTGTGGGCGGCCACTTGGCCGCCCTTTACTTGAAAGAACAAATCAAGTACGGAAATGGCAGATCACTGCTATGGAGAGAAAACTATGGCGAAGCAGCCGGGATAGACAGACGTCACCGCGACAAGGATGGAGAAATCCATCATAAGATGGGGAATACCCAAATCGGCACTCTGCATGAGACCTACGGCAATGATTTTGCACAAGGTCGTCGCAGCGATATGAAGCTTGAAAACCTACTCAAAGAAACGGGTGCCAAGTCGCTTACTGATTTTCGGAAGAACTACGACAAATAAACTCGTGCGCCACCGCCGCGCCAGCGCGTGCGAAGTGAAGCAGCATCCTTGTTTACATCAGTCAGGTTTCAGAATTTTAAGTCACTGAAGGATTTCACAATCCGCCTGAAAGGCATGAACGTTCTTGTTCGACCAAATAATGCTGGGAAGTCGACAGTTCTTGACGCGTTTAGAGTGCTTGCGGTTGCACACAGATTTGCATCAAGAAGAAACCCCTCCCCGTTACAGGTAAATGACCAAGCAATAGTCGGATACGACATTCCGGCTGCTCAAATACCCATCTCGCTTGCGAACATTCATTTCGATTATCAAGCAGATCAAGAAACTTCGGCTACTTTTTCATTTAATAACGGGAACAAACTAAAATTGTCGTTCTACGACAACTCACGCTGCATCCTAACGATTGATGCTCGCCAGCGAACCGCGAATACGCAGCAGTTCAAGCGAAACTTTCCAGTATCAATTTACTCGATACCGACCCTTGGCCCTCTCGAAGAGGAGGAAGAACTTCTTTCTGATGAATACGTCCGCCAATCAATCGGCACACGACGCGCGCATCGCATGTTCAGAAATATTTGGTATCGATGGACAGATGAATTTCCCATTTTTCAGGAACTAGTTGAAAAAACATGGGAAGGCATGACGATTTCTCGACCGGAGCTTCACAAAGCATATCCGCCGCGCATCACAATGTTCTGCACTGAAGGCCGCGTGGATAGAGAACTTTGTTGGGCGGGATTTGGATTTCAAGTTTGGCTGCAAATTCTCACGCATCTGACCAGTTCAGTAGACGCTAACGTGCTAATTGTGGATGAGCCTGAAATTTACCTTCATCCAGACCTACAACACCGACTTTTTCACCTTCTTAAAGCGACAGACAAGCAAGTAATTTTGGCGACCCACTCCGCGGAGATGGTGAATGAGGCAGACCACGACGATGTTATCATTGTGAACAAGTTGAAGCGGTCTGCAACACGAGTTCGCCGACATTGATGGCCTCCAAGAGGCACTTTTCAGCATTGGATCGGCGCAGAACATTCACTTGGCCCGGCTCTCGCGGGGCAGGAAGCTTTTGTTTTTGGAAGGTGACGACTACCGTTTGCTGAGACGGCTGGCGGCCCGACTTGGTTTTCACAACCTCGCTGAAGGTAATAACATTACAGTCGTACCCATCGGGGGATTTGGGCAACGCCAGAAAATACAGCATGCGGCTTGGACCTTTGAAAAGGTTCTTCGATCAGACATTGCAATCGCCGCGATTTTGGATAGGGACTATCGGTGCACTGAGGAGATAAGCGAACTAGTTCGCGATGGTCGGACGACAGTACCTGACTTTCATATTTTGCAGCGGAAGGAGCTCGAAAATTACCTTCTCGTGCCGGAGGCGATAGCGACGGCTATTGCGGATCGACTTGGTAATCGAGGAGATTCCCGGATTTGGGCGCCAAAGGTCCAAGCGTGGATCGAGGAGCTATCTAACGAAATGAAATCAGACGTGTTAGCCCAAACCATTTCGAATCGGATGCGCTATTTCGGGAATAGAACCTCCAAGGACCCTGCCACGATCGCCGGCGAAGCAATAGCTAATTTGGATAGCGCTTGGACGCCTATTGAGCGGCGGATGTGCATAGTACCGGGGAAGCAGCTTATAGCGGCCTTGAACAGCCGTCTGCAGCAAGATTTGGGCGTATCGATAACTGCACCACAGATCATTAGGTACCTCTCGCCCCAGGTAATCGCGAATGATTTGCGTGAAATCTTGTCCGGCATAGATCAATTCGCGAGGTGAGCAAGCAAGCGTAGCCCCGGATGGAGCGCAGAAATCCGGGGACGGCAGAGAAGCCTGTAGCGCAGTAGGATGGGTAGAGCACTTGCGAAACCCATCAAACAACCGTCCGGTCCCGAACGATGGGTTTCGCTGCGCTCTACCCATCCTACAAAATCACCAAACGATCGACTGACCTCACGCCCCCTCCTCCGTCGGCGGCGGGATGCGCTGCTCGTGGAAGCCGCGCTCGATCATCGCGTAGACCTCGCGCACCAGAATGTGGGTCGCGACCTCGTTCTCGGTGCGGCCGAGCTTGCCGAGCGTTGCCAGCAGAGCGAGGTAATTGAAGGTCTCGAGCGGCAGCGTCAGGCTCAAGGCCCGCGCCTCCGAGCGGTTTTCGGGTCGCGCCATAGGACGAACACATCTCAGGTTACAACATGGTTATAATACGGTTAAAACTCTTGGCAGGCGACTCGAATCATGCAAGGTTAGGCCTCGGCGACGGGTTTCGCTCAACAAGCTTAAAGCGGCCCCGGTAACGGGTCCGGGCGTAAAAACGTCGGGCTGACAATCGCTTAAGTGCGGATGCGGCTCGGTGATCGCGGCGCCATGCGCGCCGTCGCGCACCGAATTCGCGCTTCAGCGGCCGAAGCCCGAAAAGGCGCCCATTGCGCGCGGCCTTCGCCCTGTCGGCGGCCCAGAACTGGCCGCGGCATCCACGAGGCCAACCCCATGACCAATCCGACCACCACCACAACCTGGACCGCGGAGCGGGTCGAGCAGCTTCGCCGCTTTGTCGTTTCCGGCCTGACCTGCAGTCAGATCGCCGCCGAGATCGGCGTCACCCGTAACGCCGTGATCGGCAAAATCCACCGCCTCGGCCTGTCGCCGGAGCGGCCCGCGGCGGCGCCGGCGCCGGCGCGTTCATGCCCGCAACGCGCCCGGCAGCCGCGGCGCCTGGCGCACCGCCACATGCTGCGGCTCATTCACGCCGAAGCGCCACGCGTCGCCGAAGGAGCAAACGCGGAGACGGTGACGGTCGACAGCGCACAGCACTGTTCGCTGCTCGAGTTGGCGCAGGGCAAATGCCGCTGGCCGCTCGGCGATGGCGCCGGCAATTCCGGCGCGGCGGATTTCGTCTTCTGCGGGAACGAAACGGCCGCCGGCTTCTCCTACTGCGCGGGCCACGCCCGCATGGCCTATCGGCTTCCGGCGCGGCGGCGCGCTTAGCCCTACGCGATCGACAATCACGCTCGCTGCCTGTCGTTGTCGATCGGCAGTACCTGGCCGCTGATCGACTTCGCCGCGTCGGAGGCGAGAAACACCGCGAGCGCAGCGATGTCCTTCGGATCGATCATCGCCTTGATCGACTGCTCGGCCATCGCTGCGGCGCGCACCTCCGAAATCGACTTGCCGCTGATCTGCGCGCGACCGGCAAAGACGCGCTCGATGCGGTCGCCCTCGACCGCGCCGGGCGCGATCGCGTTAGCGCGGATGCCCCATTCGCCGAGCTCGATCGCCAGCGTCTTGGTGAAGCCGATCACGCCCCATTTGGTGGCGGCATAGGGGCTGCGGTTCGCAAAGCCGTAACGCCCGGCCACCGAGGACATGTTGATGATGACGCCGGCCACGGATTGCTTGAGATGCGGGATCGCAAGCCTGGTGACGTCGAACATGGCGGTCAGATTGACCGCGATCACTTTGTCCCAGTCGTCGGGCGGATAGTCGGCGACCGGCAGCGTCATCCCGGCAATGCCGGCATTGTTGATCAGCACGTCGAGCCCGCCGAGCTGCGCGACGGCGTCCGGCACCATGCGCTCGATGTCGGCGCGACGTGACATGTCGCAGGGCTGCGCGATCAATCCGGGGATGTCGCTCGCGATCGCATCGAGCGCCCTGGTGTCGATGTCGCAGACGAAAACGCGCGCACCGATCGCGGCAAACGCGTGCGCGAATTCGCGGCCGATGCCGGCAGCGCCGGCCGTGATCAAAACCCGTTGTGGCATTGTCCCTTCCTCGCCTGCTTGGTCTCTGCGCTCGCGCATCCCAAGCATGAGAAATTCTCACTCTCAGGATGAAAGATCTCGTTTGTAGCCCGGACCATCAAACCACAGATTACACCACACCAAAGGCAACTGAGCCTTCTCTCACCGAGGAGAATGGACATGAGCAGCGTTGCTGCATGCCAGGACTTTCACCTGCGTCGCGCTCCCCTGCCCGCATCGACGAACGCGTCGGCGCAGCCGCGCGAAGGCATTTTTCAGCGCATTTTTGCAGCCTTCGAGCGCTCGCGGCAGCGCCGCCTCGAGAACGAGGCCGGTCGCTTCATCGCCAAGCACGGCGGACGTGTTACCGACGACCTCGAACGGCAACTAAATGGGTACTTCAGCGGCGGCGGTTTTCCGCCGTACCGGCCGCAGCGCGCGTTCCGGCCAATCGCCGGCTCGCAAATATAGGCTGACTGGGATTCGTCCGCCGAACATCGCTGACATGACTACGCCTCAGGGTGACGGCCGTCCGCACTCCAGCTACACTGAGGCCATGGACGACTTCCCGATCGCGCCGCCGATTATTGTCAGGGATGAGCCGAAGCCGCGGCACCTGAAGACGCTGAAGGATGCCCGCGACTATGTTGAGGCGGCGATGCGCATCGGCCACCCCGAGCCGTGGCGCGAAGTGTGGCACCGTCTCAAGGCGGTGACGGACGAAGAAGGGGCTATCGAGGCGATCGGCGACCTTCGCGAATTGCTGGAAGAAGAAGACCTGCTGCTGCCGTCCGGTCATGGGTAGAGAAGCGCAGCCCTGATCCAGCACAATTTGCTCGACGCGGCGTCCCCGCGCGTCCCTCATCGGATACGCGATAGCGTGGCGAAACCGAGGGCCGTGCACCGGCCGGAGCGACGTCCGAGAATCGCGCCACATTGGGTAAACGAGATATGAATCCGTGAAAAAACAAACATTGGGACTCTTCACGTGAGTTCTCGTTCATGCTCCGCTCACGATTCTCGGAGCCCGCGATGCACAGGATGCTTGTCGTCGCCCTGTTGACCGCCTGCGCAATCAACATCGCCTGCCTGTGCGGCCACCTGTAGTGTGCAGGATAGGTAGAGCTCTTGCGAAACCCATCACAACGGTCACGTCCTGATGATGGGTTTCGCGATCGCTCTACCCATCCTACGAATTACGAGAAGAAGCGCTCACGCAAACGGATAGCCGGAAACCCCGGCGCCGGCGCGGATGAAGCCGGTGCCGACCGCGCTCAGCAGTCCTTCGATCTTGTCGAGGGTTGCGTCGATCAGGCCCGGCGGTTCGCCGGCCTCAAGGAGGCGCTTGAGTTGCAGCAGCCCCTGATTGGCGGCGTCGATCCGCCGTGCCAGCACCACCGTGATGTAGAGCAGCGCCGTCGGGTCTTTCAGCAATGTCGCGGCGTCGGCGACATGAAACTCCGACGTTTCCAGCGCGCGCACGTCCGCGCTGTGCGGCGCATCGAGCAGCGCCGAGAGTTCGCCGAATACCGCGCCGGCTTCGGCCACCTGGGCGAACTCGATATCGCCCTTGTAAATGCCGACCGCGCCGGTTTTGAGAATCAACAGCCGCCCGGTTTTGGTACCCTCAGCAAACACGGTTTCGCCGGCCTCGTAGCTTTCGACCGGAAGTGCAGCAAGCTTGCTCTGCCAGGCCTCGGAATCGTGAATGAGCGTCATGCGCGCGCACCTGTTCGCCGGCATCAATCGAGGCCGATGGCATCCGATCCGAGAAATACTCTGGACCCGTGCCAAGGTGCAATGTCGACCAGCGCCTCCTCAGGGCCAGAAATGGCCGAGAACCGCGTTAGCTCGGCGTTCATCAAAATCCGCCTAGAATAAAGGGTTATGACGCTGACCTCCCAGGCGGTCCTCGCCGAGCTTGATTCCGCGCTTCCCGAAAAGCCGGAACTCCTGGCGCAGCACGGCTTTGCGCCGGATTGTCGATCTTTTCCTCAGCGGCGCGGCCCTCTACGGCGACGAGCAAGTCACCGTGTTCGACGAGGTGATCGGCCGCCTGATCCAGAAAATGGACCGGCTGCAGCTTGCCGAGTTGAGCAGCCGGCTGGCGCCGGTCGGCAATGCGCCGGTCGGGGTGCTTGGACGTCTCGCCCGTCACAGCGACATGGCGGTCTGCGGTCCCATCCTGGAGCAGGCAACAGCGTTGCCGGACACGGACCTCGTCGAGATTGCCGACAAGGACCGCGTCGATCCAGGTCTGCTGGCGAAAATCGCCGATCGCCCCCAGCTCAGCCCGGCGGTCACCGATATTCTGCTCAAGCGCGGCAACAAAGCGCTGCAGCGGAAGATTATCGACAACCCGAATGCGCTGGTCTCCGAAGGAGGCTTCGCTCGGGTGATCACGGGCCTTGGCGGCGACAAAGACCTCGCGTCCGCCATTGCCGCCCGCACCGACGTGCCGGCCGAGCTGCGGGTCTGGCTCACCACGACGTTGAGCGAATAGCACCGCTGCGACATCGGCAGCACGGAACGCGGCCGCACAGGTCGCGTTGAGTTCACGTGGCCTCCTAGCCGCCCCTTAACCCTGTGACTTCGGCGGGTGCCGTGAACACAACCGACCAACAGAAAAATATCCAGCGGGACGGGCCGCGGCACGTGTCACCAGCCGACTGCACCCGCGGGTTTACGCCCTGCTCATCGCGCTTGCGCTCTGGTTCGCCTTCGCGGTGTGGAGCTTCGCCGGCGGCGGCGTGACCGACTACCTGCTGTTCATTGTCAGCGGCTTTATCTTCGTCGTCATTGCGTTGTCGCTCATCCTGTCGCGGGTCGGGCATGGCAATGACACGGTAGAGACTAAAGCCGCGCCGGACAACGTTCCTCAGCGGTCGTTGCGCGATTGGGCGGCACTGGATTTCGATACATGGGCCGGGCGGCTCACCGGCACTGAAGCGGCAGTGCAAATCCTGTTGCCCATTGCTGCCGCGGCAGTCGGCATGACGGCGATTGGAATCGTGTTCCATCTCGCCGAGCACGCCGGCGCATAGCGGCATCGCATCGCGCGGCGCCCGTGCGGCGCGTCTGTTCAGGTTCGCCGGCTGCGCCAGAGCAGCGCGTCGAGGCTCCACGGGCCCGGACCGGCGAGGAAGAGATACAGAAAGATAAAACAATACAGCACCGCCGCTTCGCCGTGATTGAGATACGGATAGAAGCCCTGCGGCGCATGGAACATGAAATAGCCGATCGCCATCTCACCGGACATGATGAAGGCCGCCGCCCGCGAAAACAGGCCGAGCGTCAAAAGCACGCCGCCGCCAAATTCAATCAGCGCCGCGAACCATTCCAGATCGAACAGCGGCGGCGGCGGCATGGTCGCGGCCGGAAAGCCAAAAAACTTCGCCAGTCCGTGCTCCATGAACAGCAGCGCAGCCATGATGCGCAGAATGCTTAGCCCATAGGGCGCGAAGCGATCGAGGAAATTCGCAGGCGACGCAGCGGATTTGGTGGACGCGATTTCGGAATCAACCATCAGACACCCCTCTCAGCCCCGCGGGCGGTGTAGCCGCCGCGTCGGGCGCGCGCACCTCACAAATTGCTGATGCGACGCCGGGTGCAGATCTGATCTGATTAAAAAGGCGGTCTGCCCGCGCCCCAATAAGCAGGGCGCAGGCAGCCGCTCGGCAAAGCCAGGCAAAAAACCGGTTACGATTTACTCGCGTTCCAGCGGCCGTTGTACTTGAACTCCGGCGCGCCTTTGAGTTGGCTGGCGCTGGCGTCCATGGCAGCATGCCATTTCTTGTCGGAACTGTTGTAGCTAACCTTGATGTTCGACGGATTGACCGCGACGTAGTGCTCGCCGACACCAAGGAAGCCGCCGACCGACACGATGTACGCCCGCGTGCGGCCATGCGGTCCCATGGCGATGTCTTTGATCTGGCCGATGTTCTTGTTGGCGCTGTTGTAGACATCAAGGCCAATCAAATTCGAGCTCAGCTCGTCCCGGTCAGGAACGGTCACGAACTCGGAAGTTGACGGCGTACTCATGGCGGTGGCCGAATCATTGGTATCCGTCCCGGACCCGACTTCCGCGACTTCGGTTAAAGAGTCAGGGCTCACATTCATGACCACGGGATTGCCGTCCTTGTCCCTGGCGCGGATCAGAAGCGATCCGGTCATCATATGGATGTCGGTAAAGCCGGCCTTCTGCATCATGTCGCGCACCTGCATGCGCAGCGAACTTCTGGCGTTCGTGGCGTCGGCGTTCTGATCCGCGGTATGCGGCGCGGTGGTTGATGGTGTCGCGTTGGGTTGCGTTGCCGGCGTATTGGTCTGAGCCATTGCCACCGACGGGCACAGCAACAACGCCGTGCCGGCGGCGAGAACTGAAAGTCGCATTGGGTTTCTCCTGATGGGTGTTCCGCCCCGCACCTACCGGATCAACGGCCACGACCACCGGCCGTTCCGTGAACTTTTGCTCACACGAAATATCGTGGAACCAAGGCAAAAAAACCGGCGCGAAATGGAACAGCGCCGTTGCCTGCGGGTTTATCGGCGCAGTTGTCTCGCAAATGAGATCTCAAAATGGACCGACGCGAAACGGACCGACGCGACCAGGAACTTTTGGACAAGCAATTGCGGCGCTTTACTCCTAATCCCAGAAGCGACGGCACGCTGATTTTGGCACTGGTCGCGGCGTTTCTTGCCGGCGTGACGGTCGGCGCTTTTGCCTTTGCCTATAAAGTTGACCCGACGCGCATGGCTGCAACGGCCACCGCGCTGACCGAGCCGGTCTACGCACTGCCGATCGCGCGATAGCAGCGGATCTGTAAAGGATACTAGTCGGCGCGGCGCTTAGCGCTACTCCTCGGGCTCCGTGGTGAAGAACAGCGGAAAGCCGTTCTGCTTGCCCAAATCCGTGGCTTCCTTGGCCTTGGTCTCGGCGACGTCCCTCACGTACACGGCGATGACACAGGCACCCTTTTGGTGCGCCGTCATCATCACCCGATAGGCTTGATCCTCGTTCATTCGAAAGACGGCCTTGAGCACCTGCACGACGAATTCGCGCGGCGTGTAGTCATCGTTGAGCAGAATCACTTTGTAGAGTGGCGGCCGTTGCGTCTTGGTGCGCACCTTGGTGCGCGGCTTCACCAGGGTCTTGGTGTTGGTCATAGCCGATGCTCCGCCAGCAGCGCTTGGCAAGCTTGGCCAAGTATAGTCTGCATCGCTGAGCTTTCCCAATACGTCCCGGCCGTGGCCGGGCCGAGATTTCTGCATGCCGCCAGCTGTTGCTGCTGCCGGCGGTGTTTCATCCCGGAACCGGCACACCTATCTGACGTCAATCGCCGCACCGCACGGAGACCACCATGCATATTCTCTGGATCATTATCATCGGTTTTGTCGCCGGCATTGTTGCCCGTTTTCTGGCGCCGGGCCCGAATAATCCAGCGGGCTTTATCCTCACCACGCTGCTCGGCATCGCCGGCGCGTTCGTCGCAACGTTCATTGGCCAGATGATCGGCTGGTATCGGCCCGAACCAGGGCGCCGGCCTCATCGGCGCTGTGGTCGGCGCGCTCCTTGTCCTGTTTATCTGGCACCGTCTGGTAACGAGCCACGCGATCCCCGATCCCGGCGATCGCCGCTATTTGTAGGTGCCGCTAGCGGGCTTACCCGCTAGCGAGCCGCCGCCGACCGGCGCTGCAAGCCTGCAAAACGGGACGTGCGGCGTTCGACGACGACTGCGCGAGGCGCACCGACGCGTCCGGTCACGGTCACGCGGTCCACGTCCTTGCGCTGTCCCATACGCAGCACAACGCCCCGTGCCTCATTGGGGGGGATTTCCATCAACGACGCCACGATCTCAATCTGCTCCTTGAGGTCGTCGGTGAGCCCCTGGGCCGCGACCACAGCTTCCTCAACCGTCGGCGGATCCCGCCGCACCCGGCGGCGGCCGTCTTTTGTCACCCATTCGTCGCTCATGTTCGCACCTGTGTTCTTTTTCCCTGTGCCGGCAGCCATTATCGGGCTTTTGCCGCAATGCAGCAAGGAAATTGTGCGATGCACACACGACAAATTTACGACGCCGTCAGGAGTCAAACTGATGGCGTCTTTGAGCTAGGGCCACACGCACGAAGCGCCATGTGGCCGGATTGCCGCTGTGCCGAGGCGCTAACGAGAGGGCATGT
Organism: uncultured Alphaproteobacteria bacterium; assembly: GCA_963826945.1. Taxonomy (GTDB): domain Bacteria; phylum Pseudomonadota; class Alphaproteobacteria; order Rhizobiales; family Xanthobacteraceae; genus BOG-931. Next base: position 10,255 of record CAWGYY010000015.1, read on the forward strand.
CACTGAATAGGACACCACCTTTGCCTTTTGTGGTCTTCGGCTGTTCGACCAATGAGATCACAACCGCCTCGGGCGGCACGCCGATGTTCTTTACGACCGCGGCGGTCACGTCTTTGACGAGGCCACGCTTCTCATCCATCGAGCGGCCCTCAATGAGATAGACGACGATTTCCGGCATGGACTCCTCCGTGTTGTTTGCCGGCCATAGTCGGGCATAAGTCGCGCGCGAAGGCCGGTGTGTACTTGCGCAAAGATCGGGTTCCGTACTACGCAACGTCGCCGGTTGCCACAAGGGAGGGGACGATGAAACGTTTGGCTTTTGGAGCTGCGATCTTGGCGCTTGGTTTTGCCGCTTCGACCGCAGCTCGCGCTGATTTCGCCGTGATCAAATACAAGGATGGTGCTTGCCGAGTCTGGAGTGACACCAAGATGGCCCCGATGGGGATGAAGGGCAAGGATTGGTGGTGGGTCGGCAAGCCCATGAAGACCAAGGAAGCCGCCGCTAAGAAAGGCGCTTGGGCCATGAAGCACAAGAAGTGCAAGAGCTGGTCCTAACCAAGCATTCGGTCAGTTGCTGATTTGCCGCCCGCCACGAAAGTCGCGGGCGGAGTCGTCTTGCGTTCCGCTGAGACGCGGTGATCTGTCGCCCGGAACATACCGCAGGCTCCCGCGGTTGGCTTGTCAGCCAGGGAGCGCATCATGAAACAATTGGCATTCGCAGTCGGCTTGTTGGTGATAGCTTTGACCGCCGCTTCGCCCGCTCGGGCGGACTACGCCGTGGTTCAATTTGGTGACGGTTTTTGCCGGATCTGGTGGGACAGCGCCGGTACGCCGTGGGGCATCGGCTGGACCAAACTCGCCATCGGTCTGCCTGATCACGAGGTAGCGCGGGCCATGCTCGATCGCGCCATCATCCAAGGTGCTTGTCGCTAAGGGCGGTCATCCGAAATGACCGCTGACGATGACGCCGTAATGGCACCCGTCAGGCGGCGCCGGGCGTCTATGCGGCAGTGAGTGGAGCTCAAGCGGCTAGAAATCACCCCGCGCCTGGAATGGGTCGAAATCCTGGCCGCGCATCCAGGAAGCACCATTGGGTAGAAGCGCCAATGGCGTTCTCGCGCTGCCATAAGCCTGTTCACGCGCGGCGCCGTAAACTTGCTCGCGCGGGGCGCGCCAGGTGAGACGCTGCTGCCGTTGCGTCTGTTTCTTGATGGCCTTCTTTTGTACTGGCACTGCATCGGCAGTTACAACAGGCTCATTGGTGGGTGGCGTCGACGCGACCGCCGCTGGCGTCTCGGCTAGTGCCGAAACGTTAGCCGGATTTTGAGGACTGGAACGAGGGCCTGCCTGGGAAGCCGCAAAGTGCGGTAAAGGAGACTCTCCCCGGTGATCAGTCGCGATGCCGACTTGATGTGGCGCCTGAAGCTGTGCCACCGCAGGATCGAGGACAAATGCAGAGTCGCCCTGCTGCACCAACGTGCGCGCCGCAACCGAGGTTTCTTCGGCGGCCGGATGATCGATCAATGCGACCACGACCGCGGCGCCGGAAGTTGCGCCAATTGCAGCCGCCACCAGGGCTACTCGTGCCGTGCGCATAAAACCGGGTGCCGGGGCGAGATACCCCCATTCCGGATTGAAGTTATCGGCGAAACGCATCTGGACCTCCGAGGCAAGCTGACCCGCTTCCCTGCCCAGCCGCCGCCAGCGTGGAAACGCACCGAAACGAAGTCGGTTCCTGTATGTCGCGGCAAGGTGATCAGCGGTTCATCGGCTCAGACCAGCCAAATTCCACCGCAACCCGTTGGCAGTTTACCCGCGCTGCAAACGCTTAAGACGCGCTAACCAAGCTGGCCGGCGGACGCGGACTGGGATCCTCGCCGCCGATCCGGTCGCCAATCGTGCCGATCCACGTCGGGATCCCGCCGATCGCCGAAACGACCCGTTGGGTGACGGCGACGACGTGATCTTTGATCCCGATCGTCTTGGCGAGCAGCGAATGGTCTTGCACGGCCGATTTATTTTCTTCGTGCTGTTGCACGCGCGCGATCAGAAGCGGTTGAAGCGTTGCGGCAGTGAGCGGATGCTTGGCATGCGCTTTAGCCGCAGCCATCGCGACGGCGGACGGCCGCGAACCGGCAGTGCCTGCTCCCAGCTGCGGCTCAGCCGCACCGTCTCCGGCGTTTGCATTCGCCGTCAGCTGCTTCTTTTCGTCGGCAATGCGCGCCTGGACGAAGCTCACAATCAGGCCGTGCTCGTCGCGAAGAAGCTGCATCATCTCCGCCGAGGCGGGAGCGGCCGGCGCAGCAACCCGCTCCTGTCCCCAACCCAACTGCAGATGGGTAAAAAGGAAACCACCGATGATGCTTGCCAGCGCCGCCGGCAGAACGTCATGGACGACCTTGGTCAGCAGGCGCTTTAGCAACGGCATTTCGTAGCGCATCAGACTGATCTCCCGCGACCGGTATTTTTCAAACGAGCGGTTGAATTTCAAACATGCGTTATAGGCGGCGCAGGGCCCGGAACAAGGATTTTTTGTGGCACAACGCGGATTTTAAAGCGCCAAGCGGCCGCTACGCCAGCCGTCCCAAGCCGCCGATCGCCCAGCCGCTGACGAGTTCAGCAAGTTGCTTGACCGCTGATTCGTCGAGCGAAACTGCGATCGGAAGCTCGGCAAGCTGCTCGCGATTGCGGATGAATACGCCGCATTGACCGATCAGCCAGATGGCAGCGAGCACCAGCGTGCGCTGGTCGGCTTCGGGCATAAAGCGGCGCACCAGATCGATCGCCAGCCCCATGAACGGAGCCGCTTCCTCGCGCATAAGCTTGCGAAAGACCGCGGTCGGACGCGCCGTTTCCCAGTTGAAAATCCGCATGTAACGGCTGACCTCGTCGCGCGCCGTAATCGGTTGCAGCTGGCGGCGAACAAATGCGCCGAGCGCCTGCCTCGCGGGACATTGCTTTGGCTTCTTCGGCATGCCCGAGCTGGTCTTCGGTAAGGGCGTGAAATGCCGTCCGCAGCACTTCGCTGTACAGCCCTTCCTTGCCGGCAAAGTGGTAATTGATGGCGGCCTGGTTCACGCGCGCCTTGGCGACAATGGCGCGCACGCTGGTCGCGTCGTAGCCGCGTTCGGCAAACAGCCGCTCGGCGGCTTTGAGGATGCGCTCGCGCGTGATTTCGGACGGTCGCGTCATGGCCTTGGGCGCCTTTGGGCGTTTTTCAAACTCTTGTTCGAATTCCAAATATGGCTTTAACGGCGCTCTTGCAACATCCCGGCGGACGTTAGCGTCATGGACCGCCGCTTCCGACGCTTGGGCCCGGACCCAGAAAGCCGCGCCGCGGCCTGCTGCCCAAATGACTCGCCGCATGGCCCCCGCTATCGTCGTGGCTGATGATTGGGCCTTACCGAATCGAAGGCTACGCCATTGTCTCCGCCGACGGCATGATCGCCGATCGCGATGGAGCGATGCCGGGCAGCATTCGCAACGACGCCGACCAGAAGTTCCTTCAGACCGAACTCGACCACGTTGCCGTCGTCGTGCATGGGGCCCGTTCACATGAAGGCGGACCGCGCGCCGCTCGCCGCAAGCGTCTGATCGTGACACGGCGGATTGCCTCCGTGGCGCCGGACCCATCGCATCCCAACGCGTTGTTGTGGAACCCGGCCGGAGCGACGCTCCAGGAGGCGCTCGCCAAACTCAACGTTGGTGCCGGCACCGCCGCGATCATCGGCGGTACCGAAGTTTTCGGCATGTTTTTGCCGCTCTACGACGCCTTCCACCTCACGCGCGCCGCCTTTGCCAAAATTCCGGGTGGACGACCGCTGTTTCCAGCGATCGGCGACACAGCCGACGCCTGAAGATGCACTCGCGGCCCACGGCCTTAAGCCCGGCACCAAACAGGATATTGACGCGGCAGCCGGGGTTACACTGACGACGTGGACGCGCGAAGCGGCGACTACGACCCGAAATTCGTGACCTCAGTGGTGCTACACAACCAAAGGTAGGCCGCCTGCCGTCCCCTCGATGCGTCCTGATCGGCAGCGTGTGATTTCGCCGCAAGCCTTTGTTCACCCTTATCGCGGCATTGTCATCGCTGTTTCAACGGGACCGTGCCCGTAGCATCATGATGCGTAGTCTACCCCTCATTGACGAACTCGAGGCCGCGCTGAGCTCCGGCACCAATACGCGCCGGATCGAGATGCTGACCCGCATCACCGATCTGTTCGTTGGCGGCGCGCCGCGTTACTCGGAAGATCAGATCGGCGTGTTTGATGACGTGATGGTGCGCCTCATGAGCACGATTGAGGCCAAGGCGCGCGCCAAGCTCGCGAACCGGCTGGCGCCGATCGCCAACGCTCCTGCGAGCGTAGTTCATATGCTGGCGTTTGACGACGACATCGAAGTCGCGCGCCCCATCCTCAGACAATCGGAACGGCTCGAAGATCCCGCGCTGCTCGCCAACGCCAACACCAAAAGCCAGCAGCACCTGTTTGCCATTTCGCAGCGCCGAATTTTGAGCGAAGCCGTCACGGACGTGCTGGTCGAACGCGGCGACCGTGAGGTCGTCCATGCGGTGGTCAAGAATGCCGGCGCCCGGTTTTCCGACGCCGGTTTTCGCATGCTGGTAAAGCGCTCGGCCGGCGACGACGATCTTGCGACCATCGTCGGTATGCGCAGCGACATTCCCCGAACGCATTTTCTCGTATTGCTGGAAAAAGCCTCGGGCGCGGTGCGCGCGCGCCTCGCGGCCGAGAACCCGCAGGCCGGCACCGCAATCGACGGCGTGGTCGCCGAGGTCGTCGGCGGCATCCGTAACGATGCTCGCAATGCGTCTCCGGACTTTGCCGCGGCGCAGGCGGCCGTGGAGCGGCTCAATCGTATCCGCCGTATCGGCGAAGCCGAAATCTACCAATATGCGCGCGACCGCAAGTTCGAGGAGACCGCGATCGCTCTATCGATCTTGTGCGATACGCCAATCGACGTCGTCGAACGGGCGCTGCTGGATCCGGGCGCTGAGATCGTGCTGATCCTCGCCAAGGTCGCCGGCTTGTCGTCGACCACCACGAAAGCGATCTTGCTGTTGCGCGCAGCCGATCGCGGCATGTCGGCGAAAGACCTCGACAACGCGCTGGTAAGCTTCAACCATCTACAGCCCGACACTGCCCGCCGCGTGCTCGGCTTCTTCCGCACCCGCGTGAAAAAGCCGGCGCAGCCGATGGTCCCTCCCGCGGTCGCCGTCACCGGCTAGGTGCGCGGCGTTGCCGCAAACTCAAAACACGCGCTCCCGAAACTTCAAACTTTGCTGATCGTTGTACGATCAAAACCTCACGGAGTTTTTGGCAAAATTTGCTTGAACTCCGAGGGGTTTGCATTTATTTGGGGATTCCGCCGCTGCTCACCGGCCCGCGTGGACGCGATCGAGCGGCTTTCACTTTCCGTGGCGCCGGCTCGCCGGCATCTCGGGTTCTTACCTCTGGTTGGGGAGGACGGCATGAGCCGGAACGCCCTCTTGCGATCGGGGAAGGGCTTGGGGATCCCAGGCACCGCCCGAACGAACGGCAGCAAGATCAAACTGAAGGTGGCGCCGCCCCCAACGCTGGTTGGAGACGGCGTCGGCCACTTTGCCGTTCGCAATGGCGTGCGCTGCGCCGGCGTGCATCTGATCGTTGATCTGCACGACGCCAAGCGGCTGGATGATATCGGCCACATCGAGGCGACGCTGCGGCGCTGCGTCGAAGCGGCGCGGGCGACGCTGTTGCACATCCATGTGCATCATTTTCAGCCCAATGGCGTATCCGGTGTGGCAGTGCTGGCGGAAAGCCACATCTCGATCCACACTTGGCCGGACGCGGGCTATGCCGCGCTCGATGTTTTCATGTGCGGCTCCGCCGATCCCGACGCATGTATTCCGGTGTTGCGCGAGGCGTTCTCCGCAAAGCATATCGGCGTGAATGAGATTTTGCGCGGGCAAGACGCTTAGGCCAGGTTACCCTGTCCGGGCTTGAGCGGCCGGGCCCTGCTCCCGGCCGTTTTTCTTTCACTCACTGAGCCGCGGAGGTGTCATGGCCGAAAAGCGCTGGATCGCCGAGACGCTATTCGACGACCTCGGCTTTCGCATCAGCTATCGCGTCGACAAGCTCCTTTACGAGACCCAGACCCAACACCAGCATCTGGTGCTGTTCGAGCAGCCGTTCTTCGGCAAGATGCTGATGATCGACGGCGCGACCCAGATTTCGGCAAAAGACGAATTCATCTATCAGGAGATGATGTCGCACGTGCCGCTGTTTGCTCACGGCAAGGCGCGCGAAATACTCATCATCGGCGGCGGCGATTGCGGTATTGCCGAAGAGGTCCTCAAGCACAAGGCGATCACGCGCGTCACCCAAGTCGAAATCGACGCCAAGGTGGTCGAATTCGCCAAAGAGCATTTCCCGGAAATCACCAAGCCGGTATTTGCCGACCGGCGCTTCGAGAGCGTAATCGACGACGGCGCGAAATACGTCGCACGAACCGAGCGGCGCTTCGACGTCATCATCGTCAATTCCACCGACCCGCAGGGCCCGGGCAAAATCCTATTCAGCCAAAAATTCTACCGCGCCTGCAAACGTTGCCTGAACAAGGGGGGCCTGCTGGTGACACAGAATGGGGTGCCGATGTTTCAGCCGCGCGAACTCGCGTCCAGCATCGGAAAACTCCACCGGCTGTTTAATGACGCTACTTGCTACATCGCCGCGATTCCCACCTATGTCGGCGGTCACATGGCTATGGGTTTTGCCACCGACGACGCGCGCTTGCGGCGGATGCCCGCAGCGACCATCAGCGCGCGCTACCGCAAAGCCGGCGGCTTTGCGACCAAATATTGGACGCCGCAGGTGCATGTCGCAGCCTTCGCGCTGCCGCGCTTTATTGCCGACACGGTCGCACGGGCGAAGCCGGCAGGATAAGCGACCGCAAGACGGTTCGGCGGATACTGCCCATCTCGTTGCCGACCCTCTAGTGGGCAGGAAGTCCGCATTTCACCGGTCGCAAAGATGCTCTATAAGCCTCGCGGATAGTTTAAGTCTTGGGAGGAAATTGCCATGAAGCTCTACATGCACCCGGTTTCGATGACGAGCCGCCCGGTGCGGCTGTTCATCGCCGAGAACAAAATTCCGGTCGACGAGGTGACGGTGGATCTGTTTACCGGCGAGCACACGAAGCCGCCCTATACGGATATGAACCCGAATGCGCTTGTCCCGATGATCGAAGACGGCGATCTCAAGCTGACCGAAAGCTCGGCGATCCTGAAATATCTCGCCGACAAGATCGGCTCGCCGGCTTATCCAAAGGATTTGAAGCAGCGCGCTAAAGTCAACGAGATGATGGATTGGCTCAACACCAATTTCTATCGGGATTGGGCCTACAATCTGGCTTATCCGCAGCTGTTTCCAAATCTCAAGCACCGCAGCGACGAGGCCCAGGCGGCCACCATCGAACGCGGGCAGCAGAACGCCAAGAGGTGGCTGAAGGTCCTCAATGACTACTGGATCGGCCCGAAGAACCAGTACCTCTGCGGCAACCAGATCACGATCGCCGACTATTTCGGGGCAGCGTTGGTGACGCTGGGCGAGGTCATTCGCTGCGATCTATCGGCCTATCCCAACGTGCAGCGCTGGCTCAACAACATGAAGAAGCTGCCAAGCTGGGGCCCGGTCAATGAAGTTTTCCATGGCCTGGTCGCTTCGGTGAAAGAGCAGCCGTTCCACGCAATCTGATCCGTTCAGCACAGACAGAGGACGGACGATAGTCGGCGGATGAAGGGGACGGATTTTTTCCGTCCTCATTCATCGCTCCTGCATCGTCCGAATAAGCGCCATGCGAATGAGCCGCGACCACATTTTGACCAGTCAGGCCGGCAGCCTGCCGCGCCCCGATGATCTGATCGAAGCCAACCGCGCGCGCGAAGCCGGCGAAACGACCGACGAGCGCCGCTACCAGGAGACGCTGCAAGCCGCCGTGGTCGACGTCGTACGCCGGCAGAAAGAGATCGGCATCGACGTGCCCAGGTGACGGCGAGTTCGGCAAGGCGATGGGGCATAAGGTCAATTATCGGGCGTGGTGGAGCTATTGCTTCAATCGGCTCGGCGGCCTCGATCTGAGCGGCCCGGGCCTGTACGAAGGTGCGCCCCAGCGAGCCAAACCCGGCGAAGTCGTGCTCACCAGCTTCGCCGACCGTCGGGATCGGACCAAGTTCCTCCAGGTCTATAAGGATGAGGTAACGACCGGACCGGCGATGGCCAAATGGCCGGTGTGCACCGGGCCGGTTTCCTACAAAGGCCAGGAAGCAATCAAAGCCGACATCGCCCATTTCAAAGCCGCGCTGAAGGCGTCCGGCGTCGAGGAGGGCTTTATGACCTCGGTGGCTCCGGCGAGCGCGGCGCGATTCAAGAACGTCTATTACAAGACCGACGAAGAATTCATGTACGCCGTCGGCGAGGCCATGCGCGAGGAATACAAAGCCATCGTCGACGCGGGCTTGATCCTTCAGCTCGACGATCCGGCGATCGCCGAGAATTGGGACATGATCAATCCTGAGCCTTCGGTCGAGGGCTATCAGAAATTCACCATGGTACGGATCGAGGCGCTCAACCATGCCATCAGGGGCCTGCCCGAAGACCGCATTCGATTCCATTTGTGCTGGGGCAGCTGGCATGGGCCCCACACCACCGACATTCCGATGCGCGACATCGTCGACGTCATGCTGGCGGTGAAATGCCAGGCCTATTCGTTCGAGGCCGGCAACGTGCGCCATGAGCACGAGTGGACCGTTTGGGAGGACGTCAAACTTCCCGACGGCAAGATCATCCTGCCCGGCGTGGTCAGTCACGCCACCAATGTCGTGGAACACCCGGAGCTTGTCGCCCAGCGCATTCTGCGCTTTACCAAAAGCGTTGGCCGGGAGCGCGTGATTGCCGCAACCGATTGCGGGCTCGGCGGCCGGGTACACCCGATGATCGCGTGGGCCAAGCTCGAAGCGCTCGCTCAGGGAGCGGCATTAGCGAGCCGCCAGCTGTGGCGCTGAGCCGCCCCGGGCGCACCCAGCCCCACACTCCGGTTCGCCTGCTTGGTCACGCTGCAAATTTTTGGGCGCGTATCCAAGCGCTGATCTCGCGCTCCGCCTCGGCCTTGCCGAATCCATAGCGTTCCCGAAGCCTCGCGGCCAATTCCTCGCGCCTGCCGTTAATACGCGTAATATCCTCGTCGGTCAGCTTGATCCAGTTATGCCGGAGCTCACCCTTGAAGATGAGCCAGTTGGTTTCGATCTGATCCCAGTTCATCGCCATCTCCGTGCTAATGTTGGACGCGCGACGTGTCCTTTGCGTAGCTGGAAATGCCCAATGTCAGCGGCGCGATGCGGCCTGAATTCGACGATAAAGGGGTGTTTCCGAGATGAATATTGGCGCCGTTCTGGCGGAATGCGATTGTCAAATTAAAAAGCGGCTGTGACGGATCGCCGGCATTGTCTTGCGCGCAAGCTGGTTGCAAACTGCTAAACGGCATTCGCGAAACATCGGCCTTGGACAAAAACTGCGGCGCACGTTACGCGCGGAATGGCTAACAAACAATCGCCATGACAATCGCCATGAACGCTTATTCATCACGGCGCACGCGCTTCCTACCACCTCTCATGGCGCTTTCGATCCTGACGCTGCTGACAAACTGCATCGAGTCCACAGAGCCCTTACTCAGCGGTGCGCGGCCGCTGCTCGGCGAGCGCTTGCGATTTCAGCTTTACGCGCTGCGCCAGGGTGCCGCGCACGACCCGATCGTCGCCACGTTCGTGTGGCGTGATGGCCGCTATGTCCTCACCAGCGGCGCTGGAGAGGGTTTCGGCGATTTCACAATCCACGCGTTCGAAGGTCCGGATTTGATCGTGCAAAGCGTACGGCCCGGCCTCCCCACCGAATACGCCATCGCGCGCAAGTTCGCAGACGGCACATACCTGGTCGTTCCGATCGATGAAGCCGATGCCGATGAATCGACCCGCAAGGAGTTCTGCGGCACGGAGAGCGGTGCCTCATGCCGTGTCGCGACCGGTGACGCAGTTGTCGTTTTTGCCCGTGCCACGGGTGCCAAGCCACACGCTGAGGGCGGCCTCGCCGTCCTCCTGGCGGACTAGCTTGACGGCTTCAGCGTGCTCGCCGAAGACACACCATGGCTGCTTCCGCCCCGCCTCTGGACGTTGGGCGTCTGACCCGCGACCTGCGCGCCGGCGACCGCACGGCGCTGTCGCGGGCGATTACGTTGATCGAGAGCAAGCGCGCGGATCACCGCCGAAGCGCTGCGGCGCTCACGCAGGCGCTGCTCGGCGCAACCGGCCGAGCGGTGCGCGTCGGCATCACTGGCGCGCCGGGGGTCGGCAAATCCACCACCATCGATGCCCTCGGCAGCATGCTGACCGGTCAGGGCCGAAAAGTCGCCGTGCTCGCGGTTGATCCGTCGTCGCGGCGCACCGGCGGATCGATCCTTGCCGACAAAACCCGCATGGCGAGGCTTGCGAACGACGCCAACGCGTTCATCCGTCCCTCGCCCGCTTCCGGCACGCTCGGCGGCGTGGCGGCGAAAACGCGCGAGACCATGCTGCTATGCGAGGCCGCGGACTATGACGTCGTGCTGGTCGAGACCGTCGGCGTCGGCCAGTCGGAGATTGCCGTCGCAGACATGACCGATTTTTTCCTCGTGCTCATGCTGCCCGGCGCCGGCGACGAGTTGCAGGGATTGAAGAAAGGCGTGGTTGAACTTGCCGACATGATCGCCATTAACAAGGCCGACGGCGACAATGTGCCCCGCGCCAAAGCAGCAGCAGCCGAATATCGCGCCGCGCTGCACATTCTCACCCCGCAGTCGGCGAACTGGTCGCCCCCGGTAGTGACCTATTCAGCGCTGACCGGCCAGGGCATTCCCGAACTGTGGGCGAAGGTCCTCGACCATCGCGAACGGCTCACCGCTTCTGGCGAACTCACAACGCGGCGCGGCGAGCAGCAGGTCAAATGGATGTGGGCGATGCTTGAGGAGCGGTTGTTCGCACCCTTGCGCTCCGATCGAACGCTCAAGGCGGCGCTGCCGCGGATTGAGGCCGAAGTCGCTGCAGGCAAGCTTGCACCCGCGACGGCCGTCGAGGAAATTGTTGGGATGCTCGGTCGCTGACGATGCGCGTCCTTCTTACCGGCTTCGGCCCCTTCGCCGGCGTACCGTTCAATCCCAGTGCAATCCTGGTGAAAGCCCTGGCCCGCCGGCAGCGTCCGGCCTTCGCTGGCATCACTCGCACCACGCACATATTTGCTACGGCCTACGAAGCCGTCGATCACGATCTTCCCGAGCTTTTCGCGCGAAAGCCCGACATTATGCTCATGTTCGGACTCGCGGGAAGCAGACGGCACGTCTGTATCGAGACGCGGGCGCGTAATGCGGTTTCACTCTTGTTTCCGGACGCAAGCGGGCATCGTGCGGAACGTGGCCTCATTGTGCCGCGCGGACAAAGTGGGCTGCGCGGAAACGCGCCGTTCGCCGATTTGCTCGGCGCGCTGCGCGATCGTGGAATTCCCAGCCGGCTGTCCCGCGATGCCGGTCGGTATCTGTGCAACTACTTGTACTGGCGCGCGCTGGAACGCGCCGGCGGCGGCTCAGTTCTGGTTCAGTTCATCCACATTCCGTGGGTCAGATTCAATTCACGCCAGCGGCACCAAAGCCGTTCGGTCGCTTTTCGCCCGCTGGTACTTGCTGCCGAACGGCTGCTGCTGGCGCTTATCGCGGCAAAACGCCGGCAATCGCTTTGCTGACCTGCAGCGATCCAACCTCGATGCCGTTCCAATTGCGCAGGATCGGGCAAGCGAAGTTTGCAAGGACAGTGCGCTCGGTATCGTCGACCGGTAGAAAGCGCGCGATCAAAGCCGCCGTAATCGCTTCGGCGGCGCGGCCGGCCCCGTCATCGCACTTGATCGCGATCCCCAGACCAAGCTGCGGCAGCGAGCCGCAGAAGACACCTTCAGCGCCGGTTTTGACCAATACGCGCGGACCCAACAAGCCCATGATTTCGGAACAGAACCGTCCGGTGCCGGCGACATACCACGGCTTCCGCGCGCACGCCGTTCGCAGCTGCGATGCGGCGCGCGCGCTCTCCGGTTCCAGCCCGTGACCGCTACCGAACCTGGCGAAGGCGAGAGCCAGATTGGCGAGCGGTATGGCCCACGTCGGCACCGAGCAGCCGTCGACCGCGCGGCGATCGTCCGAGAGAGCGGCGCCAGTCAAATGCTCAAGCACAGCGCGGACGCTCCGTTGCACGGCATGATCCGGCCGCCAGTAGCCGGCATGAGCGATACCCATCGCGCAAGCGACGCAGAGGAAGCCCGCATGTTTGCCGGAGCAGTTGTTATGCAGTGCCGAAGGCGCGGCCCCCGCGCGCGCCAGCGCAAACGCCGCCGCCTGGGAACTCGGCCAGTGGGTCCCACAAGCGAGTGCGGATACGTCGAGGCCTGCCCTGTTCAACATGCGGGTAACGACTTCCACATGCGCCGGCTCGCCGCTATGCGAAGCGCACGCCAGTGCAAGCTCTTCGTCACCCAGCGCGTAACGTTCGGCGGCGCCGGACTCCACCAGCGGCAGCGCCTGCAGCGGCTTGACTGCAGAACGCGGGAATACCGGTTTCGCGACGTCGCCGACCGCAAGCACCTTTGCCCCGTCGGCATCGACGATCGCCACTGCGCCGCGATGGCGGCTCTCGATCAGGCCGCCGCGATGCACCTCGACGAGGACCGGATTGCTCACTGCTCGTCGGAAAATCGCGGCGAGCGCTTTTCAAGATTAGCCATCACCGCTTCGGTTTGATTGGGTGACCCGATCAGCCGCGCCTGCTCGCGCGATTCGGCGAGCAGGCAGGTGGCGGCGTCGGTCCCCGCGGCGGCAATATTTAAAAGGCGCTTGGCGGCCCTGATGGCTTCGGGATTTTTCTCCGCAATGTCGCGCGCAAGAGCCAGCGCTTCGCTGTGCGGATCGGGACAGACGCGGGTGGCAAAGCCATAAGCGCGCGCCTCCTCCGCCGAAAATATCCGCCCGCTATAGGTCAATTCGCGGATCACGTCTTCTCGCGCCAAATGCCTCATCAGGACTGTGCCGCCCATATCGGGAACGATGCCCCACTTTATTTCCATGATTGACATGCGGGTGTCGTGTGCAACCAAGCGCACATCGGCACCAAGCGCGAGCTGAAAGCCGCCGCCGAAGGCGACACCATGCACGGCCGCGATTACCGGAACACCGAGTTCGCGCCAGCACAGCACGGCATATTGAAACCGGTTGGAAATGCCATGGGTCCGCGCTTCGAGATTGCGGATGCCGCCCTCTTTCATGGCGGCGAAACTGTTCACATCGAGGCCCGCGCAAAACCCGCGTCCTTCGCCGGACAGAACCACCGCGCGGAGGCTCCGTTCCTTGCCGAGCCGCTCGGACGCGGCGATCAGCGCCTCGAACATCGCCGGGTCGAGCGCATTCAGCTTGTCGGCGCGCGACAACCGAACATCGGCAACGTCACCCGCAATATTCACGGTAACTCGATCGGTCATCGCCCTCGCCTCAGCAGCCAACGTCAGGCGCTCCCCGGCGCCAAAGCAGGTATTAGACCCGTAACGCTGCTCCCGGCCAAACTGCAGGCTCGGCGCGCTGGTATTGCGGCGGATGAGCCACATCACCGCCGAGAGTTTGAGCCGCGTGCCAAGCCCAATGCGGATCGTCGAGGAAGGCGCGCGCCAGCGCCACCATGTCAGCCTGGCCGCTGGCCACGATCGCCTCCGCCTGCTTCGGGCTTGCAATCATTCCAACGACACGCGTCGAGATCCCGGCTTCGCGACGAATCCGCTCGGCAAGCGGAACATTGTACCCGGCATCCCTCGGCACGCTGGCTTGCCCTTGGGTACTGACGCCGCCGGAGGAGACGTCAACATAGTCGAGGCCGGCTTGTTTCAGTGCCTTGGCGAGCGCGACCGCATCAGCGACGGTGAGGCCGCCATCAAGCCAATCGCTTCCGGTGAGGCGTGCGCCAAATGGCGAGCCGGCCGGAATAACAGCGCGAACGGCGCGGGCAACTTCGAGCGGAAATCGCATGCGGCCTTCGAGCGAGCCGCCCCAATCATCGTTACGCGAATTCGAAATCGGCGAAACGAAGCCGTGCAAAAGATAGCCGTGCGCCAGGTGCAGTTCGATGGCGTCGAAGCCAATGCGCACGGCACGCTTGGCCGCCTCGACAAACGCCGAACGCACACGCGCCATGTCATCCTCGGTCATGGCCCGTGGCACATGCCAGCCAGGGCCGAAAGGGATCGCTGAGGGTGCAATGGTCGGCCAAGGATCTTCCGCCACCGGCAGCGCCTTGCCACCTTCCCAAGGCCGTTGTGCGGAAGCCTTGCGACCGGCGTGGGAAAGCTGGATGGCGAGCTTGGCGCTGCCGATGTGCCGGCAATGCGCCACGACCCGCTCCAGGGCTGCCTCGCAGGCGTCGGAATAAAGGCCGAGGCAACCATGGGTGATGCGGCCGGAACGCTCGACATGGGTCGCTTCTACGATAAGCAACCCGGCGCCCGAATTAGCCAGCATGCCGAGGTGGGTCATATGCCAATCGGACGCAACGCCGTCGTTGGCGCTGTACTGGCACATCGGCGAAACCACAATGCGGTTCGCCAGATTCAGATCCGCAAGCCGCAGCGGCGAAAACAGGGCACTTGCCATAACGATCAGATAGCACGCAGGCGCGATTTGGGAAGCAAGTAGGAGCCGCCAGGCTAAGGCGCCTTGGGTCGCGTCTAGGCTTCACCCAATTCGATACCCGCGATTCTGGCCCATCGATCCCGGCTGCGGATTGCCTCCCGGATCGCTTCGAGTAACTGCTCCGGGGTGTAGTAATGCTTCCATCGGCCGCTGTCGCGCAGCTCGAAAACATGAGCCCGGCGACGCTCCGCCAGCGCAAGCCATTTGCGCGCGACGCTGTCGTACGGGCTTGTCTGCCGTGCCGACATGATAAGGCCAGTGATGCCCATCCAGGCGAGGCGGAAAATGATTGTTGGGAACGCGTGCACGCAGAACACACGCTACGAGGCACCACAAATTCTCGTTGGAACTACAAATGCCGTGTGGGCGATCGGCCGGCCTGGCAAACGAATCAGCGGCCGGCTGCCCACCTCACCCAACTCAAACTCACTGGGAACGCGGTATCAGGCAACGAAATTGCTGGCGTTTACGCGTTGGTCCTGTGCACCAAATAAAACTACTAAACTGATTCTGTTGATAAGTGTGGGGAAAATTAACGGCTCACAGCCGTACGCGCAGGATCTGCGCCAGTTCGCCGACGATGCCGCGACGGAAAACCAGCACGCAGACCACGAAAATCGCGCCCTGGATCACCAGCACCCATTGTCCGAATGGCGCAAGGTAGTTCTGCATCGCGATGACCACAAACGCGCCGACCACCGGTCCAAACACCGTACCGAGACCGCCAAGCAGCGTCATCAGAACCACATCGCCGGACATGGTCCAGTGCACGTCAGTCAGCGAAGCGAGCTGAAAGACCAGCGCCTTCATCGATCCCGCGAGCCCGGCCAGCGTCGCCGAAAGGACAAAGGCGACCAGCTTGTAGCGCTCGGTTTTATAGCCAAGCGAGACCGCGCGCGGTTCGTTTTCGCGGATTGCCTTGAGCACCTCACCGAACGGCGAGTTGATGATCCGGAAGATCAGAACAAAGCAGGCAAGAACGACGATCAGAACAAACGAATACATCGTCAATTCGCCGGACAAGTCGACAATGCCGAACAGCCGGCCACGCGGCACCCCCTGGATGCCATCTTCGCCGCCGGTGAACTTCGCCTGCAGCGCGAAGAAATACAGCATCTGCGACAGCGCCAGCGTGATCATGGCGAAATAGATGCCCTGCCGGCGAATGGCGACAACGCCGACGATGTAACCGAGAATCGCAGCGGTCGCGGTGCCGATCAGAATTGCAATTTCCGGCGACTGCGGCGGAAACGAAATGACAAGCCACATGGTGTGGCCGAACCAATATGGAATGCTGAGCGACCCCATCTTGGCCGTGTAGGCGGTGAGATAGCTGGCCCAGCCAAAAAACATGGCATGGCCGAATGAGATCAAGCCAACATAGCCGATGAGAAGATTGAAGGCGCAGGCGAACAAGGCAAAACACAACGCCTTCATGAGAAAAACCGGGTAGACCACGAACGGCGCCACGATCAACAGCGCCACCATCACCACGAACGCGATGCCGAGACTGAGCGGCGTGTCCCGATGACGTCGCAGAACCGGCGGGTCGAGGACGCGCTCCATCAGGCGTTCCGCCCAAACAGCCCGGCCGGGCGCAGGAGCAGCACAATGGCCATAATGACGAAGATGACGGTGTTCGAGGCTTCGGGATAAAAGACCTTGGTCAGTCCCTCGATGATGCCGAGCAAAAAACCGGTGACGATCGCCCCCATGATCGAGCCCATGCCGCCGATCACAACGACCGCGAACACGACGATAATCAGATCAGAGCCCATCTGCGGCGACACGTTGTAAATCGGTGCCGCCATCACACCCGCCAGCGCCGCAAGTCCAACGCCAAAACCGTAGGTGAGCGTGACCATCCGCGGCACGTTGATGCCGAAGGCGCGCACGAGGACCGGATTTTCCGTAGCAGCGCGGAGATAAGAGCCGAGCCGCGTACGCTCAATGGCAAACCAGGTTGCCAAGCACACCGCCAGCGACAGTACAATCACCCAGGCGCGATAATTGGGCAGGAACATAAATCCGAGATTGCGGCCGCCCCGTAACGCGTCCGGCACCTGATATGGCAGGCCCGACGAGCCGTAATAGTTGCGGAACAATCCCTCGATGACCAACCCCAGCCCGAACGTGAGCAAGAGCCCGTAGAGCGGATCGAGTTTGCGCAGGTGCTGGAGAAACAATCGCTCGATCACGATGCCGGTCGCGCCGATGATGATCGGGGCGATGACCAGCGCTTCCCAGTAGCCGATGCCGACGTGCTGAAGCAGCAGATAGGCGGCAAACGCGCCCATCATATACTGCGCGCCGTGGGTGAAGTTGATGATGTTGAGCATGCCGAAGATCACGGCAAGCCCGAGACTCAACAGCGCGTAGAATGAGCCGTTGATCAGGCCGAGCAGCAATTGCCCGAACAGCGCCTGCGAAGGAATGCCGAAAATCTCGAACATATCGGCGGATCGCCCCCCTCAACCCGTCATTGCCGGGCTTGGCCGCGTGGCGAGCCGAGCCCGGCGGTACTTTATCGAACTTCGCGTCTAGCCGCTCACCAGCGGACAGCCGCCATCTTTAAGCGGCCGAAACGCCTCATTCGCCGGGATTGTAGCGCGCACCTTGTAGTCGTCGCCCGGGTATTTCGATTCCCCCGGCTTCTTCACTTCGAACAAATACGCGTTATGGAGCTTGCGACCGTCGATACGGATCGAGCCTTTGCCGAACAGCGGATCGTCGGTCGGCATCTCTTTCATCTTGGCGACGACGGCCCGACCGTCAGCGGTGCTCTTAAGCTCCGCGACTGCTTTCAGGTAGTGAATGACCGAAGAGTAGACTCCGGCTTGCACCATGCTCGGGAATTTGCCGGGCCGCGCGGCCTGCCAGCGCTTGGTGAATTCACGGTTGGCGTCGGTCATGTCCCAATACCATGTCTCGGTAAGAACCAGGCCCTGGGCGACTTTCAGCCCTAGCGCCTGGACGTCACTGATGAACACCAGCATGCCGGCAAAATGCTGACCACGGGCGGTGATGCCGAATTCGGAGCCTTGTTTGATCGCGTTGACGGTGTCGCCGCCGGCGTTGGCAAGGCCGATGATTTTCGCTTTTGAGGCCTGCGCCTGCAGCAGGAACGAGGAAAAGTCGCTGTTGTTCAGCGGATGGCGCACACTGCCAAGGACCTTGCCGCCGTTGGCGACAATGACCGCCGTGGTATCGCGTTCGAGTGCCTGGCCGAAGGCGTAATCGGCGGTGAGGAAGAACCAGGTGTCGCCGCCGGTTTTAACCACAGCCTTGCCGGTGCCGTTGGCGAGCATCCAGGTGTCGTAGGTCCACTGGATGGTATTAGGCGAGCATTTCGGTCCGGTAAGATCGGAGCTTGCCGGTCCTGAAGCTAAAAATACTTTGTTCTTCTCGCGCGTAACGTCGCTTATCGCCATAGCGACGCTTGATGTCGGTACGTCAACAATAACGTTAACATGATCGACGTCGTACCACTGCCGGGCGATGGCGGCGCCTACATCCGGCTTATTCTGGTGATCGGCGGCAACAACCTCGACCTTGAGGCCATGGGCGGCGGGATTGAAATCTTCGACTGCGAGCTTCGCGGCGGCGACTGAGCCGGCCCCGCCGATGTCCGAATAGAGACTCGACATGTCGGTGAGGACGCCGATCTTGACCAACACGTCCTGCGCACGCGCGGCCGCGGCCGTGCACATCAGAGCGGCAACCGCCAAGACCAATCTTGATCCGAAGAGTCATTGACGACCTCTCCTATTCCGCGGGTTTAAGCCCTCGTATCGTTCTTGATATCAGACTCCGAGATATTCTTGCAGCTTTTCGGTATTGGCCTTTAGTTCGGCTGCGACAAAATGGTCGATGATGCGCCCATGCTCCATGACGTAATAGCGATCGGCTAGCGTCGCGGCGAAGTGGAAATTCTGTTCGACCAGCAAAATCGTGAAACCCCGGGCCTTGAGCATTCCGATTGTATGCCCGATTTGCTGGATAATGACGGGAGCAAGACCCTCGGTCGGTTCGTCCAAAAGCAAAAGCCGCGCGCCAGTCCGCAGGATGCGGCCGATCGCCAACATCTGCTGCTCCCCGCCGGATAGTTTCGTGCCCTGACTGCTGAGCCGCTCGCGCAAATTTGGGAACAGCTCAAATATCTGGTCGAGACCGAGGCCGCCGGGACGCACCTGCAGCGGCAACAACAAGTTCTCCTTGACGTCGAGGCTGGAGAAAATGCCGCGCTCCTCTGGACAGAAGGCGATGCCGGCGCGCGCGATGGCATCGGATGGCCGTTTGATCAGCTCGCGT
The DNA here is from genome assembly GCA_963826945.1 of uncultured Alphaproteobacteria bacterium. Lineage (GTDB taxonomy): Bacteria > Pseudomonadota > Alphaproteobacteria > Rhizobiales > Xanthobacteraceae > BOG-931. The sequence continues at coordinate 29,362 of CAWGYY010000015.1, forward strand.
CCCTCGAAGCGAACCGAACCGGTGCGGCTTTCGATAATGCCCATGATGGCCTTGAGCGTCGTCGTCTTGCCGACGCCGTTGCGGCCCAGAAGCGTCACCACTTCTCCCGGCCGCACATCGAAAGTTACCCCGTGGAGCACGTGCGACTCGCCGTACCATGCTTCAAGCTCGTTAACCGCAAGGAGCGCGTCGGTCTCAGGCATGGCCGGTCCCCAGATAGGCCTCGCGCACGGCCGGATCGGCCGACACCGTTTTATAATCGCCCTCGGCCAACACTTGCCCGCGGGTGAGGACGGTAATGCGGTCGCAAAGATCCGCGACAACACTGAGATTATGTTCGACCATGAGTACGGTGCGGTCGGCCGCAACTGTTTTGATCAGCGCGCTGATGCGCTCGATGTCTTCGCGGCCCATGCCCGCCATCGGCTCGTCAAGCAGAAGAAGCGCAGGCTCAAGCGCCAGAGTGGTGGCGATTTCAAGCGCACGCTTGCGCCCGTATGGGAGTTCGACCGCGAGCGCATCTACGTATCGGGCCAGCCCGACATCGGTGATAAGCGCGTTAGCCCGATCATCGAGAACGCCGAGCACGCGTTTCGAGCGCCAGAAATCAAATGAGTTGCCGCGGCGGCGCTGCAGTGCGATCCGCACATTTTCCAGCACGGTCAGGTGCGGAAAGACCGCCGAGATCTGGAACGAGCGGCCGATGCCGAGGCGCGCAACATCAGCGGGCTTAAGCGCGGTGATGTCGCGGCCATCGAAGACGATGCGGCCGCGGGTCGGCGCGAGGAATTTGGTCAGCAGATTAAAGCATGTCGTCTTTCCGGCCCCGTTCGGTCCGATCAGGGCGTGAATGCTGCCACGGCTGACGCGCAGATTGACGGAACGCACCGCCAGGAATCCGGCGAACTCCTTGGTCAGGTCTTCAGTTTCGAGAATTGGACTTTCAGGCAACGCACACTCCCCTTGGCCCATTCTCCCAAGTGTCACGCCAAGCGTAAAGGCGGGAATGCTGGACTTAAGCCAACATTGCAAGTCGTTTTGGATGCCTTGGCACGGATTTGTCCGGCACCGCGCGTTTGCTATACTCTCGGTCCGACCTAGACGCGCCGTAAGCGCATCTCGATATCCGTAGTGCACCTTCGGATTTGTCGCTTTTTCAACGATCTTTTACCCGCTGGCGGCAGCGCCGCACAGCGCAGCACGGCGGAGCATCGCAATGAAAATTAGCGCGCGCAATCAGATCAAGGGCAAGGTGGTCGAGGTTCACAAGGGCGCCACCACGGCGCATGTCCGGCTTGAGATCGCCCCTGGCCGGGTTATCACCGCTTCGATCACGAACGAAGCGATCGACGAGCTGAAACTGAAGGCCGGCGATGCCGCGACGGCCGTCATCAAAGCCTCCGATGTCATGATCGCGATCGACTAGGAATTCATCATGAGGTTCGCGATTGTTGTCGTTTTGGGCTGCCTGTTTGCTGCGCCGGTGCACGCGCAGGAACCGGTAGGCTGCGACAAATTCAAATGGCCGCTGGATCAGGAACGCACCCTGCTCACGAGCGGCAAGGCGATCGCGGTTGTCTCCGGGAGCAGCTTAAAATCTTCGCTGCCTGTCGCGGTAACTGTCAGTCTGGTGCCGTTCGCAGACGCCAAGCTTCCGACGGCGCCGGAGCGCGCGCCGCGGTTGCCGACATCGTTCGCCGGCTTTTTACAGGTTGCCGCGCCCGCGCATGACGGTACGTACAAGATCAGTTTATCGTCCGAAGCATGGATCGATGTCGTGCAAGGCGGCCACTTGCTGAAATCAGCGGGCTTCAGCGGCGCGACCGGTTGCGAGGGCATTCGCAAGAGTGTCAAATTCGATTTGAAGGCGGAGCCGTTCACTATTCAGCTTAGCAATGTCGCGACCAATTCAATCGGCGTTGCGATTAGTGGAGACTGAAAGAGCCCCAGACGTTTGAACGCGCTCGAAGCTGCTGCTCGGGCGCGTTGCGGGAGCACGATGAAAAGACGCGCTTCAGTCTGGCTGCCTTCGCTCGCGTTGCTGGCAACGCTCGCGTTCACCGTCTTCCCGGCCGGAACTTCGCCCGCACAAACCGGCTATCCGAATAAGCCGGTCAGGATCGTGTCGGATTCGCCGGTCGGCAGCGCCAATGACGTCACCGCTCGCATCGTCGCCGACAAGCTCGGCAAGATCTGGGGCCAGCAGGTCGTCATCGTCAATCAGCCGGGTGCGGGTGGCGGAATTTCGGCCCGCGTGGCCGCAAGCGCGGCCGCCGACGGTTACACCTTCTACATCGCCGCCGCTTCGGTGTTCCTGGCGCTGCGCGGCGGGCCGGGTGTTGCGCCGAACTTGCCGGCCGAGGTGCCGCGCGATTTTGCCGTGGTCGGCCTCATCCTGCAGGAGCCGCTGTTCATCGCTGCGTCGCCGAAGGCCGGCATCAATTCGATTCCGGACTTGATTGCGCAGGCCAAGCAAAGACCGAACGAACTGTCCTATGCTTCGACCGGACGCGGGCGCCTCACGCATCTGGCGATGGAACTACTGGAAGCGCGCGCCGACGTGAAGTTGCGGCTGGTGCCTTATGCCGGCGGTCCGGCGGAGGCGATGGGCGATGTCATCGGCAACCGGGTCAACATCATACTCGACGGCTACGCGGGTCTCGCCGGCGCCATGCAGGGAGGCATCATCAAAATGCTCGCCTCGACGTGGTCGGAGCGGGTGCCCGGAATGGAGAGCCTGCCTACCGTTGCCGAAACCCTGCCGGATTTCTTCGTGGCCGGCTGGGGCGTGTTGCTGGCGCCGGTCGGCACGCCCGTTCCGATCATCCTCAAGGTTTCCGCCGACTTGCGCACGGCTCTGGAGGACAAGGACGTCATCGCCAAAATGGCGCTGAATGGCGCCTTCCCGCGCTACCGGACTCCCGAAGAGGCGACCGCGTTCATCCACTCACAGCAAACAACCTGGCGCCCGATCCAGGAGAAAATCGCGCGCGAGGCGGAATAAGCCGCCGCGTAACGCGGCTGTGCGATCAGTGCTTGATGGTATTGGCGACTTTGTAGCTCGCCTCGGTTTTGGCCTTGATGTCGTCGAGCGTCACGTCGGGAGCAAGCTCGATCAGCGTCATGCCGCCACCTTTGCGATCGATGCTGAACACGCCAAGATCGGTGATCACCATGTCGACCACGCCGGCGCCGGTGAGCGGCAGCGTGCACTGATGCAAGCAGCTTGGCCTCGTTCTTGGCCGAGTGCTCCATGACGACGACGACCTTCTTGACGCCGCCGACCAGATCCATGGCGCCGCCCATGCCCTTGACCATTTTCCCGGGAATCATCCAGTTGGCGAGGTCGCCGTTTTCCGCCACCTGCATGGCGCCGAGGATCGCGATATCGATGTGGCCGCCGCGGATCATGGCAAACGAATCCGCCGAGCTGAAATAGCTGGTGGTCGGCAGTTCGGTTACCGTCTGCTTGCCGGCATTGATCAGATCGGCGTCCTCCTCGCCCTCGAAAGGAAACGGCCCGGTGCCGAGCATGCCGTTCTCGGATTGCAGCTGCACGCTCATCCCGTCCGGGATGAAGTTCGACACCAGCGTCGGGATGCCGATGCCGAGATTGACGTAGAAGCCGTCACGCAGTTCTTTGGCGGCGCGCGCCGCCATCTGATCGCGGGTCCAAGGCATTAGATTTCCACTCCTGCTCCGGCCGGCGCGTCGGATCTTTCGCGCTTGCGGACCGTACGTTGCTCGATGTGTTTGGTCGGGTTGGATACATGGACAATGCGCTGCACATAGATGCCGGGCGTGATGATGTGGTCGGGTTCGATATCGCCCGGCTGCACCAGGTGTTCGACCTCGGCGACCGTCACCTTCCCTGCCGTCGCCATCACCGGATTAAAGTTACGCGCGGTCTTGCGGTAGACAAGGTTTCCTTCGGTATCGGCCATGAACGCGTGGACGATGGAAAGATCGGCAACGAGGCCGCGCTCCATCACGTAACGCTCGCCGTCGAATTCGCGTTCGTCTTTGCCCTTCGCGATCAGCGTGCCGACCCCGGTCTTGGTGAAGAACGCGGGAACGCCGGCGCCGCCGGCGCGAATGCGCTCGGCGAGCGTGCCCTGCGGGTTGAATTCGATTTCGAGTTCGTTCGCCAGATATTGCTGCGCGAAGGTTTTGTTCTCGCCCACATAGGAGGCGATCATTTTCTTGATCTGCCGGGTGTCGAGAAGGACGCCCAGACCCTTGCCGTCGACCCCGCAATTGTTGGAGACGACGGTCAGATTTTTAACCCCGGAATCGCGGATCGCCAGAATCAAGGTTTCGGGAATGCCGCACAGGCCGAACCCGCCGGCCATGATCATCATTCCGTCCTTGAGCAACCCGGCCAACGCGGATTTCGCGTCCGCATAGACCTTGTTCATGTCTACTCCCGTTCTCCCGGCAAATTCTCAACTACGCATAACGTCGCCGGCGCAAACGTCAATTAGCCCGCTACGCCATCCATTCCAATAGTCTTGATAATGGGGTAGCCGAACGCGTGCGGATAGTAATTCCAGGCAATAAAGCCCGCGGCGAACAGGATCGCGGCAATGATAGCGCCGAGGAAGCGGTTTCGAAACGCTATGAGGCTGCCGAGCAAAGCCGCGACGAACGCCAACAAAGTCATCAAGCCGACAAAGGCCCAATTCACTGCCGACAAATCGATAGGCATTGCACTCTCCTGATTTGTGCGAAAAGCGATACGATGCGATCCGCTCCCAGATTAGCCCACCCCCGCGCGCCGCGCGACGCCTTGCCACGCCTTCGCACAAGAAGATATGGCCCCTTTGCTCCCACCACTCAGGATGGGTAGGAGTAGCAATGTGGCCGCGAATTCATTGATCAGGCGGACCTGGCAGGAGAACACCGATATGGAGCAGCTTTCCGAGCGCCTGCAGACGCCAATCTCGACGGGCGAACTCGAACGCCGCTGGGCCGCGGTCCGCGCCGCCATGGAGCGCGACAAGATCGACGTCCTGCTGATGCAGAACAACAACGATTACATGGGCGGCTACGTCAAATACTTTACCGATCTGCCGGCCACCAACGGCTATCCGCTTACGGTCGTATTTCCCCGCGACGACCTCATGACCATGGTGAGTCAGGGCCCGTTCGGTGGCGGCAATCCAACCGCGAGCGGCGACGGTGTCGCCCGCGGCGTCAAGCAATGGCTCACCACGCCGAGCTACGCATCTTGCGTCTACACTGCGAACTATGACCCGGAACTCGCAGCAAAGGCGCTCGCGCCTTACGCCGGCGGCACTATCGGCCTTCTCGGCACCTATCAGATGTCGTTCGCGCTGGTCGACTATTTGCAGAAGGGCCGCTTTTCCAACTCGCGCTTTGTCGACGCCTCAGACCTCGTCGACCGCATCAAAGTCATTAAGAGCGCCGAGGAACGCGAGCTGGTCCGCCGTGCGGCGGCGATGCAGGACGGCGCCATGCGCGCTGCCTTCGCCGCAGTCGAGCCGGGGATGCGCGACCGCGACATTGCCGCGATCGCGCAGTGCTACAGCCAGCGCCATGGCAGCGAAAACGGCATCTATCTTTGTGCATCAATGCCGGCGGATAAGCCGGCGCAGTTCAGCCAGCGTCACTTTCAAAATCGCGTCATTCAGGAAGGCGACACGGTTGCCCTATTGGTCGAAGATTCCGGCCCTGGCGGCATGTACACCGAGCTTGGCCGCACCTGCGTCGTCGGCAAGGCTTCGCAGGAAATCAAGGATGAGTTCGCGTTTGCGCTTGAAGCGCGCAAGTTCAACCTCAACCTGCTCAAGCCGGGCACGCCATGCGCGGAGATTTTCGCCGCGTACAATGATTTCATGCGGAAGAATGGCCGTCCGGAGGAAAAACGGCTGCATTGTCACGGGCAGGGCTACGATCTGGTCGAACGGCCGCTTATCCGCAACGACGAGCCGATGAACATCGAGAAGGACATGAATATCGTGGTGCACCCGACCTACATTCGCGGCCACGTGCTGTCCTGGGTGTGCGACAACTACCTGATCGAGGCGAAAGGACCGTCCGAGCGGCTGCACCATTTCCCGGAAATCATCACCGAATTGGGCTGACCGCCTGCACGTAGGGGCTTGGCGCGGCCGAAGGAGTTTCGCACAATGGCGCGGCCATAACTGCGCGAGGGTGGGACGCCAACATGCGAGGCTTGGACGGAAAGACGGCGATCGTCGCCGGCGGCTCGACGCTGATCGGACAGGCTGTCGCGGAGAAGCTCGTAAGCTGCGGCACCAACGTCGTCATCGCCGATATCAACGTCCCGGACGGCGAAGCGGCCGCCAAAAAACTCGGCAGCAAAGCGCGCTTTATCCGTTGCGATTTGTGCAGCGACGCCGATATTGCCGCGCTCGTCAAGGCGACAGTCGAGGCCACCGGCAGACTCGATTATCTGGTCAACGTCGCCTGTACCTATCTCGACAACGGCGCGGAGACGACACGCGCCGACTGGCTGAAGGCGTTCGACGTCAACGTCGTCGGCTCGGTCATGCTGATGCAGGCGGCGCGGCCGCATCTGAAAAAGAACAAAGGCGCCATCGTCAATTTCGGATCGATCTCCGGGCGCGTCGCCCAGACCGGACGCTGGGTTTATCCGGTATCCAAGGCCGCAATCCTGCAACTGACCCGCAATCAGGCGATGGACCTCGCGCCCGACGGCATTCGCGTCAATGCGGTCTCGCCCGGCTGGACCTGGAGCAACATCATGGTCGAACTGACCAAAAACGACCGGGCCAAAACCGACGCGGTAGCCAAGCCGTTCCATCTGCTCGGCCGCACCGGCAACCCCGCTGAAGTGGCGGAGGCCGTGGCGTTCTTGTTGTCGGATAATGCGAGCTTCATCACCGGCACCGACATCCGGGTCGACGGCGGCTACACCGCCATGGGACCGGAGCGTGCCGATGCAGCAATACCTTTGCTGATGGAATGAACAGGGACGCGGCAATAACCTGTCGCTGATATTTTGGGAGCGCAAAATGAGTCGGCGAAAAGAGTGATCACGATCGTCGGCGGCGGCCAATCCGGCCTGCAGCTCGGAAACGGCCTACTTTCGGCCGGCTATGACGTCCGCCTGGTGCAGGACCGCAAAGGCGATGACATCCGCACCGGCAAAGTCATGTCGAGCCAGTGCATGTTCGACAAGGCGCTGAGTTACGAGCGCGAGCTGGGCCTGAATTTCTGGGACAAGGAATGCCCGACGGTCGATTCGACTCGGCGTGGCGATCGCCGCACCTGACGGATCCGGCAAGAAGGTACATCGAATTGGAACGGATTGCTCGACAAGCCGGCGCAAGCCGTCGATCAGCGCGTAAAATTTCCCCGCTGGATGCAGGAGCTGGAAAAACGCGGGGGCAGCGATCGAATACAAGGCCGCCTCGCCCGCCGACCTCGAAAAATACGCTGCGCAATCTGACTTCGTCATCATCGCGGCAGGCAAGGGCGACATCGCCCGCCTGTTCGAGCGCGACGCGCAAAAGAGCCAATACGATGCACCACAGCGCGCCCTCGCGCTCACTTATGTCAAGGGGCTGACTCCGCGGCAGCCGCATTCCGGAGTGAACTTCAACATCGTCCCCGGCGTCGGGGAATATTTCGTTTTCCCGTCGCTGACCACGACCGGCCCGTGCGAAATCATGGTGTTCGAAGGAATTCCCGCCGGCCCGATGGATTGCTGGGACAACATCTCGTCGCCGGATCGAACATCTGGCGAAATCGAAATGGATCCTCGACAAGTTCTGGCCCTGGGAAGCCGAACGCGCGAAAAACGTTGAACTCACCGACACCAACGGCATCCTTGCCGGCCGAGTGACGCCGACCGTGCGCAAACCGATCGCGTATCTGCCCTCCGGCAAGACAGTATTTGGCATGGCTGATGTTGTCGTGCTCAACGATCCGATCACCGGACAAGGATCGAACAACGCATCGAAGTGCGCGAAGATCTATCTCGACGCGATTATTGCGCAGGGCGACAAGCCGTTCGACCAGGCCTGGATGCAGGCGACCTTCGATCGCTTCTGGGACTACGTGCAGTACGTGACCGGCTGGACCAATGCCTTGATGCAGCCGCCACCGCCGCACGTTCTCAAAATCTTCGCGGCTGCGCAGACTTCTCCCGTCATAGCTCGCCGCTTCGCCAATTGCTTCAGCGAGCCGCTGGATTTGTTTCCGTGGTTCGCCGTGCCCGAAGAAGCCGACAAGTATCTCAAGTCTTTGGCGGCGTAACGCCCGGAAGTCGGGACTAAGATTTCTTCAACGTGCGGGCAACGTACGCGCGGATATAGCCGAGCGAATCCGGCGCGGCCCAGATGTCGGTGACGATTTTATCCGTCGCCGCCCCGCTCCGAGCAACGCTGTCGCTGACGTGCTGGCGGATTTGCTTCTTGGCTTGACCGAACGCCGCTGGCGATAGCTGCGCCATTTGCCGGGCCGCGGCCATGGCACGCGTCATCAGGGCTTCGGCCGGCTCCACCGCATCGACCCAGCCGCGCTGCAAAGCCGCGTCGGTGTCGTAGGTGGCGGCGCCGAACGTGAACTCGGTCAGATACCTCGCCGGTACCGCAAACCGCACGATCTCGAAAGCAAGCGCTGGAAACGGTACGCCGACCAGAAGCTCGGTCACGCCAATGCGGCCGCTCGCATCCGCCATGATGCGGCGGTCGGCGCAGCACGCCAGCACGCAGCCGCCGGCAATGGCGTGGCCGTTGATCGCCGCAACGACCGGCTTCGGATGAAAAAACACCGCATCGTACAGCCGGTGCAAGGACGGGAGAAACGCGCGCACATAGTCCGCGCCACCGGAACTCACGCCGAATGAGATCGACGCCTGCGGAAAACATCCGCCCCTGCCCGGTCAGCACGACCGCGCGCGCGTCCGAGCAGCGAAGTTCGTCGAAGCATTTCGTCAGGCCCTCGCATAGCTCGACGTCGAGCGCGTTGGCCTTGCCGTGCCTGACGGTGACGATCGCGACGTCGCCGTCGTTTTTGAGATCAATCATGGTCCGCTCTTGGTGCGCGCATAAGCAATTGAACGCATACTGCACAGCGTGTGGGTAGTGCTAGGGCCCGGGGCCTTGGGACGAAGGTTAAGAGCGACCTATTTGTGTCCACGCTTTGCGCGAAAAAATCCGCAATTGCGTCACTCTCAGGTCACGCCGGCCTGTCCCGAATGCAACCGACAGTCCGGCAATGGAGGGCGTAATGTTGAGTATCCGCTTGGTCGCCGCTGGTGGGGCGCTGATGCTGCTTTCAGGCCTGACGGGGGGCGGGGCATTGGCACAAACAGCAACCGATCAGACGCCCGGAAAACCGCTGCAGCTTCTGCAATGGTCGCACACGACCGCGCAATCAGGCGAGCCGAGGGCGAGGCCTCGCGCCAAAATAGCCGAAAGGAAAATCACCCACACGGCGACTAACGCCGCGAAGCACCGGCGGTCGCCGGTGGAGACGGCAGCAGCGACGCCGCAGGCCACCGTCTGGGCGCCGCTCAATGCCGTGGCGTCTGATTCGACGACGCCTGCGCCGACGGTGGAGCCGGTCTCGCAGGCAGCATCGGCGCCCGCCAACCCAATCCCGAGTGAACTCGTCGTTGCCGGCCAGACCGTGCAGATCGCTTCACCCGATCAGGTCAATGAACTCGACCTCGCTGCGCAGGGTTCGGCGGCCACTGCCACCAACACCATGCCGGCCGCTCCTACGGCGTCCGTGCCGGCAACGAACAATGTTCCCGCGCCGGCGTCGAAATCGGATTCGCTTGCGACGGCATGGTCGCATCTATCAGCGAGCCAAGTGGGCAGCACCTCGTGGATCGCGAAAGTGCTGGCGGCGCTCGGCGGCGCGGTCGCGGCGGGGTCCGCAGCCTGGTTCCTGATTGGTGCAACGCCGCAGCGGACCTACGGCTGATGCCACCGCGCTGCGATGGATTCCGCGGCCGCTATTCGGCCGCGCCGCGGAATGAAGCTTCGGCAACGACCCGATCAGCGTCGGCCTTGAGGGACCTGAACAGGTCCAGCGCGTCCTTGGGCTTCATGTTCTTGTGCACGACGGCGCCGACCGCGGCGATCATCGCTTGCGGCGCCTCCGACTGGAAAATGTTACGACCCATATCGACGCCGGCGGCGCCTTGCTGCACGGCATTGTAGGCCATCGTCAGTGCGTCAAGTTCGGGAAGCTTCTTGCCGCCGGCCATCACGATCGGCACCGGGCATGACGCGGTGACGGTCTCAAAGCCTTCGTCGACATAATAGGTCTTCACATATTGCGCGCCGAGCTCGGCGATGATGCGGCAGGCGAGCCGGAAATATTTAGCGTCGCGTACCATGGCCTTGCCGACCGCGGTAATGCCCATGACCGGAACGCCGCTGCGCAAGCCTGCATCGACGAGCTTCGTCATGTTATGCACCGAGCGGGTCTCGTGCTCGCCGCCGATGAACACCTGGATGCCGACGCCGGCCGCGTTCAGCCGCACCGCGTCATCCATGTCCATGGCGATCTGCTCATCGGACAATTCCTCGCGCAGAATGCTCGGGCCGCCGCTGGCGCGCAGCACCATGGGCTTCTGACACTCCGCCGGAATGAGTGAGCGCAGGATCCCGCGTGTGCAGAACAGCGCATCGCATGACGGCAGCAGCGGGACGATGGAGAGGTCGATGCGCTCAAGCCCGGTGGTCGGGCCCTGGAAATAGCCATGGTCGATGGCGAGCATCACGGTGCGGCCGGAAACCGGATCGAACACCCGCGCCATGCGGTTCTTCATGCCCCAGTCGAGCTGGTGCGTTCCTTTGAGGAAAAACCCCGGCGCCTGCTGCGGCTGATCGACGGAGTAGCGTTCCCCTTCCTTGTCGGCTTCCGGCATCGCGTTCCTCGTTTGGCAGGCGCGCTCGCCGATTGCGGCGCGTGATTGCAGGCGAACCTATGCGTCATCGCGTCCGGGCGAGGCAAGTGGGTTTCATGTGAAGCTAAAGCTTCCTGGGCGACGCTGCTTTGAAAACCGACGCTTGATGCAAGTAGGGTTCCTCTAATTTCAATATTTCTACCCAAAGGAACCCTTGGCATTGTTCCTGTTTTGTTCTAAGATGGTCATATTGGAACATACAATGAACATCAACAAAGCCTTGGCCGAGCCTGATGCTCTTTCCGTGGCGCGAAATCGCGCCGCCGTTATGGAAGAACTGCGCCGCCTGTTGCCCGGAATTGAGGATTTACCCACAGCCCTGCCGTTCGGCTTGGCCGCGATCGATTCCCATCTCCCCCAAGGCGGGCTCGCCTGCGGCGGCTTGCACGAGGTGGTGCCCGAAGCGGGCGCCACAGCGGCCGCCTTTGGCTTCATGGCGGCGATCCTCACCCGCCGGATGGGAGCGCAGCCGCTTGTCTTCGTGATGCCGGCCTATGGGCAGCGCGAACATGGCCGGCTTTACGGTCATGGCCTCAACGTTTTCGGTCTTGATCCGGCCTGCCTCATTCTGGTCGAGACCAGGCACCGCAAAGACACGCTATGGGCGCTGGAGGAAGCGTTGCATTCGGGCGCGCCCGCCGCCGTTGCCGGCGTAATCGACCAGCTCGATCTGAAATTGAGCCAAAGGCTGCAACTCGCTGCCACCGCTGCCGGTCTGCCGCTGTTGCTGCTGCGGCAAGCGCAAAATCTGGAAGCGAGTGCCGCCGCCACGCGCTGGCGTGTCGGCCCCGCTGAAGCTGCGCGCGACCGCTTCGGCCTGTTCGCGTGCCCGAGATGGCATCTGCAACTTGAACGCTGTCGCAACGGACGGCCTGGCGAATGGGTGGTGGAGTACGATCATGTCGCGCATCGTTTCAGTCTGGCTGCCGCGCTGGCCGATCCGGCGCTATCTCGCCGCACAGGCGAAAAACCCCTCCGGCAAGCTTGTTGATCCCGACCGGCCGTTCGTCCTGGTGATTGCCGCCGCCGGCGGTCCGCGGATCGCCGCTCTGAACCAGGCGGCAGAAGCCGCCGGCCTCGCGCTCGGCGAACCATTGGCTGACGCGCGCGCGAAAGCGGACGACTTGCAGATGCGCGCGGTCGATGACGCCGCCGATGACGCCGCACTGCGGCGGCTGGCGTTATGGGCGACGCGCTACACGCCGACCGCTTCACCCTGGAACGTGGAGAATGGCGCCGACGGTTTTTTCCTCGACATCGAAGGCGCCGCGCATCTGTTCGGCGGTGAGGCGGCGTTGCTGGCCGATCTTTCTTCCCGGCTCGAAAAAAGCTTCGGATTGCCGGCGCGGCTTGCGGTCGCTGCTACGCCCGGCACGGCATGGGCGCTGGCGCGCTTTGACCCCACGCCCTGTCCTGTTCTGCCGTCAGGACAAGAAAGCGATGCGCTCAAGCCTTTGCCCATCGAAGCGCTTGCGGCTGTCGCCGGAAACCTGCGCGACGCTGCGCCGGCTCGGTCTCAAATCCGTCGGCGCGCTTCTCGACAAGCCGCGGGCACCCTTTGCCGCGCGTTTTCCGGCGGAGCTGTTGCGGCGTATCGACCAGGCGCTCGGCCGCATGGACGAGCCGCTGGTGCCCATCATCGCGCCGCCGGTCTATCACACGCTGCGTTATCTGCTCGAACCGATCATCACGCAGGAAGCGGTCGTCGCCCGCGCCAGCCGCCTGATGCAGACGCTCGTGCACGTGCTCACCCGTGACGATGTGGGAGCGCGCGCGCTGCGGCTTTGCCTCTATCGTGTCGATGGCGAAGTAACGACGGTCGACATCGGGCTGTCGCTGCCGACGCGCAATGTCTCTCACGTCGCGCGGATGATCGAGCTCAAGCTCGAAGCCCAGGCGGCGACGGAGGATGCCGGCTTCGGCTTTGAAGCGATTGGACTTGCTGTCACCCGCGCCGAAACCATTCCCGCGCGACAGAGCGAGCTTATTGGCGAACACGGCAACGATGCCGACCGAATGGAGCGCTGCGCGGTCCTGGTCGATACGCTGCGTCAGCGCCTTGGATCGCAAAGCGTATGGCGGTTCGAGCCCGTTGCCAGTCACATTCCCGAACGCGCCGAAGCTCTCGTGCCGGTCTGCCGTGAAGCTCCCGCACCATGGCCGGAGCCGGAGCAAAAAACGCGACCGCTCATTCTCTTGCCCCGCGCCGAGCCGGCCGAGGATGTCATGGCGATCATTCCCGATGGGCCGCCGCGACGTTTTCGCTGGCGCGGGCGTGACCTATGAGATCGCAGGCTCACAGGGCCCGGAACGGATTGGCGCCGAATGGTGGCGCAACCCTCCACCGCCTGCAGGGGAAGATCAGGAGGAGGCGCCAACGCGCGATTATTACCTGGTCGAGGATGCCGACGGCCATCGCTTCTGGCTCTACCGCGAAGGCCTCTACGGGCGCGAAACGGCCGCCGGCCGCTGGTTCGTGCACGGGCTGTTTGCGTGATTTGTTTCGCGTGAGAGCGCAGATGATCGATTATGCCGAACTTGCTGTAACGACTAATTTTTCCTTCCTGCGCGGCGCTTCGCATCCGCAGGAGATGGTCGCCGACCGCCGATGAGCTTGGATGTTGCGCCATCGGCATCGCCGACCGCAATTCTTTTGCCGGCGTGGTGCGCGCCTATGACGAAGCGAAAAACCGAAAAATAAAGCTCATTGTCGGCACCCGCCTCGTCACCGTCGATGGGTTCGAGGTTCTCGCCTATCCGACGGACCGCCCGGCTTACGGACGCCTCTGCCAGCTTCTGACCAAAGGCAATCGCAGAGCAAAGAAAGGCGAATGCCATCTGACCTTCGAGGAAATTCTCAGCCACGTGCGAAGGCCAGATGCTCATCGCGGTCCCGCCGCTGACGCTGTTCTCTGTCCATTATCCTGAGGTGTCCGCGCGCAGCGCGGGCCTCGAAGGATGCCAGCCGCAACGCTCAGGCCGTCGTCCTTCGAGGCTCGCTTCACTCGCACCTCAGGATGACGGAAATCAGTCTTTCACCGAGCGCCTCTCGGCCCTCGTCCGCGCAGCTCCCGGCCGCACCTTCCTCGCCGGCGTCCATTATCATCGCGGCGACGAACCGCGCCGGCTCGGCCTGTTAGCCGAGCTCGGCGAGCGCCTTCATGCCCCGCTGGTCGCGGTCAGCGACGCCGCCTATCACGCGCCGGAGCGCCGGCCGCTTGCCGACGTCCTCACCTGCGTGCGCGAGAAATGCACCATTGCCGAAGCGGGCTTCCGGCTTGCCGTCAATGCCGAACGGCATCTTAAAGCTCCGGCGGAGATGGCGCGGTTGTTCGCCCGCTTTCCCGAGGCCATTGCCCGCACCGTCGATATTGCCAAAGCCTGCAATTTCTCGCTCGGCGAGCTGAAATACGAATATCCCGATGAGCCGGTGCCGCCGGGCAAGACCGCGCAGCAGCATCTCGAAGATCTCACCTGGGCCGGCGCGCAGGATCGCTACCCGAGAGACAAATATCCGGAAGGCATTCCCGACGACGTCGCCAAGCGGCTCCATGACGAGCTCGCGCTGATCGCCAGGCTCGACTATGCGCGCTATTTCCTCACCGTCCATGACGTGGTGGCCTTCGCGCGCCGTCAGGAAAAGGAAATCCTCTGCCAGGGCCGCGGCTCGGCGGCGAACAGCGCGGTCTGCTATTGCCTCGGCATCACCTCGGTAAATCCGGAAAAGACCAAGCTTCTGTTCGCCCGTTTCATTTCCGAGAACCGCGGCGAGCCGCCCGATATCGACGTCGACTTCGAGCACGAGCGGCGTGAGGAAGTAATCCAGTACATCTACCAGCGTTATGGCCGCGACCGCGCGGCGATCTGTGCGACCGTCGTGCATTACCGTTCCCGCCGCGCCATCCGCGAAGTCGGCAAGGTTTTAGGTTTGACCGAAGACGTGACTTCGGCGCTGGCCAAAACCGTGTGGGGCTATGGCGACGGATTGCCCGATGATCACATCCGCCAGGCCGGGCTTGATCCCTTAAATCCGGCGATCCGTCAGGCCGTGACGCTCGCCGACGAACTGATCGGCTTTCCGCGCCATCTCTCGCAGCATGTCGGCGGCTTCGTGCTGACCCGCGCGCCGCTCGACCAGACCGTGCCCATCGGCAATGCCGCCATGGACGAGCGCACCTTCATCGAATGGGACAAGGACGACATCGACACGCTCGGCCTCATGAAAGTCGATGTGCTGGCGCTTGGCATGCTGAGCTGCCTGCGCCGCGGGCTTGATCTCCTGCAGCAGCATTACGGCAAGGCCTATTCGCTCGCCACGCTGCCGCAGGACGATCCTGCGGTCTACGAGATGCTGTCGCGCGCCAATTCCGTCGGCGTATTCCAGGTCGAGAGCCGGGCGCAGATGTCGATGCTGCCGCGCCTGAAGCCGCAATGTTTCTACGATCTCGTCATCGAGGTCGCGATCGTGCGGCCAGGGCCGATCCAGGGCGACATGGTGCATCCCTATCTGCGCCGGCGCGACGGGATCGAGAAGGAGCATTATCCCTCTCCCGATCCGGCACACGGGCCGAAGAACGAACTGGAAGAAGTGCTCAAACGCACGCTTGGCGTACCGTTATTCCAGGAACAGGCGATGCAGATCGCCATTACCGCGGCAAAATTTACGCCCGACGAGGCGGATGGACTCCGCCGCGCCATGGCTACCTTCCGTCATAACGGCACCGTCCATCTGTTCCGCGACAAATTCATCAACGGCATGACTTCACGCGGCTACGACCGCGATTTCGCCGAAAATTGCTTCGGCCAGATCGAGGGCTTCGGCGAATACGGCTTTCCCGAAAGCCACGCGGCAAGCTTTGCGCTCCTGGTCTATGCCTCGTCCTGGATCAAATGCCGCTATCCGGAGGTGTTCTGCGCCGCCATCCTCAACAGCCAGCCGATGGGTTTTTATCAGCCGGCTCAGCTCGTGCGCGATGCCCGCGCGCACGACGTCGAAATCCGCGCTGCGGATGTGAATTACAGCGATTGGGATTGCACGTTGGAGGCAGGCGCGCCCTCCCTGCCCTCCTCCGCAAGCGGCGGAGGGTTGGGTGGGGGTCACGCTGTTCGCCTTGGCTTCCGACTGATCCACGGGCTCAACGAAGACGAGCTGAAAAAGCTGATCGCCGCGCGCGGCAACGGCTTTTCCAGCATCGAACGGATGGCGGCCATCGCCGGTATTTCCCGCTTCACCATCGAGCGGCTGGCCGAAGCGGATGCGTTCCGCTCGTTGGGGCTCGATCGGCGCGCCGCGCTGTGGGCGGCGCGGCGGCTCGACATGATCGGCGCTCATCCGGCGCGCCGCATCGGTTCCGCGGCGGCCGAAGACGCGCTGCCGCTGCTGACGCCGCATCTGAGCGACGAACTTTTTCCCGGAAGAAGCCGTCGCACTCCCGGCTATGCCGCTCGCCGAGCATGTCGTGGAGGATTACGTGGCGACCGGCCTATCGTTGAAAGAGCATCCGGTGCGTTTCTTCCGCGACCGTCTCACCGCGCTCGGCGCCTTACCCAATGCGAGGCTAAGGAGCGACGATTTACGCCAGGATGATCGTGTCACCGTCGCGGGCCTTGTGCTGGTGCGGCAGCGGCCGGGCACGGCGAAAGGCGTGATCTTCATGACGCTCGAAGACGAAACCGACATCGCCAATATCATCGTCTGGCCGAAAGCGTTTGCAAAAAACCGCCGCACCGTAATGACGGCGCGTTTTCTCGCCGTGCGCGGCCGCCTGCAACGGGCGGGCCTCGTCATTCATGTGGTAGCGGAAAATTTTGTCGATCTTTCCGCCGAGCTTCCGTGGTTACGCGAAGGCGGCGATCTGTTTTCACCAAAATTTTCGGGTGGGCCGTTGCTGCCGGAGAAAGACGATCCATTCACTGCAAAACCCATCAGCGCGCATCCGCTGGACACGCAGCTTCTACTCAAGAGCCGAGATTTTCACTAACCGCCTTTACCAACACTCTTTTCCAGCACCCGCGCGAGCCGCTCGGAAAACGACCGCGGATCCGCCGGGCGATCGCCTTCGAGTACGCGCGCTTCATCGAGCAACAGATGCGCCGCATCCTCCTTCAAGGTCTGCTCGCCGTCGCCAAGCGCCGCCAGCGCGACGACTAGCTGATGGCGCGGATTGACCTCCAGGATCGGTTTGGAGGCGGCGTTCAGCCGCCCCGCGCCGGCGAGGATTTTTTCCAGCGCCCGGTCGGGACCGCTTTCGCCTGCTACCAGACACACCGCGCTGTCCGTCAGCCGGTCAGACGCTCGCACCTCGGCGACGGCGTCGCCGAGCGTGCCTTTCATGAAATCAAGGAAGTTTTTAACCGACCCCTCGAGTTCCGGCGCCGCCGCGTCCTGCGCATCCAGGCGGGGAATGAGCGCCAGATCGGCAGCTCCCTGAGTTACCGACTTGAACGGCTTGCCCTCGAACGACACCCCCGACATGACCCAGAAACTGTCCACCGGATCCGGCAGCAACAGCACTTCGATACCGCGCGCGCGGAAGCCTTCCAGATGCGGCGACGAATTCAGCCGTTCGATATTATCGCCGGCCAGATAATAGATCGCCGTCTGGTTGGGTTTCAGCGCCGCGATGTAGTCCTTGAGGCTGCGCCAGGTGTCCGCCGGCCCCGTCGTCTTAAAGCGCGCCAGCGCAATCATGGCATCGCGGCGCTCGAAATCTTCATAGATGCCTTCCTTCAGCACCGCACCGAAGAGGTCCCAGATTTTGGTGTAGGTCTCCGGCTCCTTGTCGGCGAGCCGTTCCAGTTCACTCAGTACGCGGCTGGTCGCGCCCTTCCGGATCGCACCGAGAAGCGGGCTCTCCTGGATTTTTTCCCGCGACACGTTGAGCGGCAAATCGGCGCTGTCCACCAGGCCGCGGACGAAGCGCAAATATCGCGGCAGGACGTCCGCGTCGTCAGTGATAAAGACGCGCTTGACGTAAAGCTTGATGCGCCCCTTGCGATCCGGATCGAACAGATCGAACGGACGCGAGCCCGGAACGAAAAACAGCGTCGTATAATCGTGCCGGCCTTCGGCGTGGAAATGGATGGTGAGAGCCGGCTCGTCGAACTGTCCTGCAATGCTCCGATAAAAATCGGTGTATTCGGCTGCCGTGATCGCCGATTTCGGTTTGGCCCATAGCGCGGCGCCGTCGCTCACTTCGGCAGCCTCGGCGCCCGACTTCTCGATAATCGCGATCGGCACCGGGACATGGCCCGATTGCGCCTTGATGAGCCGCTCGACGGTAAAGCGTTCGGTATATTCCTTGGCGCTTTCCATCAGATGCAGGACAACGCGGGTGCCGCGGCGCGGCGCTTCGATGGCCACGGGATCGGCGGCGGCTACGCTGAAACTGCCCTTGCCGTCCGACGACCAGACGAAAGCAATGTCAGAGCCGGCGCGGCGCGAAATGACTTCGACGCGCTCCGCAACCATGAACGCCGAATAGAAGCCGACGCCGAAACGCCCGATCAGTGCGGTTTCCTCGTCAGCTTGCGCCGCCTCGATCCGATCGAGAAACGCCTTGGTGCCCGAGCGGGCAATGGTGCCGAGCGCCTCGACCATCTCGTCGCGGCTCATGCCGATGCCATTGTCCTCGACCGTAAGCTGCCGCTTGTCCGGATCGAGCGCGACCGTGATCCGGGGCTTCGGATCGTCGCCAAGCAGTGCCGGCACGGCGATGGCTTCGTAGCGCAGCCGCTCGCAGGCATCAGCGGCATTGGAGATTAATTCGCGGAGAAATACCGATTTCTCCGAATAGACAGAGTGCACCATCAGCTGCAGCAGCTTGGCGACATCGGCCTCAAAAGGCCGGCTCTCGGTTTGGTTCTCCTCGGTCATGGTCATGGCAGCGTTCCGGCGAAATTATCCGGCTCCGAGATGGAGCCAAGAAGGCGCCAATTCAAGTCCGGCGGCCGCCGATCGCTCACGACGAGGCTAAAATATCCGGCGTGTGGATATGCTCGGGCCGAACGCCAACGGCCAGAAGCCGGCCGGGAATGCGCTGCAACAGCGGAACGCGATCAAGCAACTTCAACATAAAGGGCGGCCTTGGCCGCTCGGTGCCGGACAGCACCCGCCTGACGATCTGATTTTGCATGATCAACTGAATCTGCTGGGTGACGCGCGCCGGAAAAGCGCGGCGAGCCTGGATCGCCCGCAAATCATCATCGCCCGCCCTGCCGGCTTTCAGGGGCGCGGCAAGCTGGTTTGCGGCGGCAACGCCGTCCTGAATGGCAAGGTTGACGCCGACGCCGCCAATCGGTGACATGGCGTGCGCGGCATCGCCGATGCAGATCAGCCCTGGCCGCCACCATTGCCGCAACCGATCGACAGTGACGGTCAAGAGCTTGATGTCGTCCCAGCTTGCCAGTCCGGCGACACTGTCGGCGAGAAACGGCGACATGCTCACGACGCGCTTGCGGAACGCATCAAGACCATCAGCCTTCAGGCGGTCAATCCCGCCCTTCGGAATGACAAACGCACATTGCCAGTATTCGCCGCGATTGAGCATGATCATCATCACGCCGGCTTCGACGTGACCGAACGTCTCGGTCTCGTCGGTTTCCGCCCGCGGCAACCGAAACCAGAGCACGTCCATCGGTGCGCCATAATCGTCGCTCTTAAATCCGGCCTTTTCGCGCACCGTGGAGTGACGGCCGTCGGCGCCGACGACCAGATCGGCCCGGATCGTAAGTTCGCCGTCCGGGGTTCGCGCGCGCAGGCCAACGACGCGGCCATCTTCCTCGATCAAATCGGTCGCCTCGGCACGCATACGCAGATCGAACGTCGGGTAGCGTTTGCCGCAGTCGGCGAGAAAATCGAGAAAATCCCACTGCGGCATCAGCGCGATGTATTTGCAATGGGTCGGCAGGTGGGTCAGATCGACCATTCGTACACGTTCGTCGCCAATCTGCGCGGTCAGGTGGTCGATCTTCTGATGCGGCAGCTTCAAAAAGTCATCCAGCAATCCAAGTTCGTACATCAATTCGAGCGTCGACGGATGAATGGTGTCGCCGCGGAAGTCGCGCAGGAAATCCGCGTGCTTCTCCAGCACCACAACATCGACACCGGCCCGCGCCAGGAGAAAACCAAGCATCACCCCGGCCGGGCCGCCACCCGTGACGCAGCATTTGGTGGTAACCGACGCGTTCGGCATCGCGACACGCTGATTGCGGTCGGCGCTCCGCGAGCGCCAAGGTTAGCTAAGCCGGTTGCGGCGTCTTCTCCGGCGCCACGCCAAGCTTCTTCTGCAGGCTCGTTGACGACGTGGTGTATTGGAACACCAGTCGCTTCTCCGGATAGATGTAGTGATACGCCTTTTGTGCCATCAGCGCCCCCTCGTGAAAGCCTGAGAGGATGAGCTTGAGCTTGCCGGGGTACCAGTTGATGTCGCCGATGGCGAAGATGCCCGGCACGCTGGTCTCGAAGGCTGCGGTTTCGACAGGTATCAGCTCGTTGTTCTTGAGCTCGAAGCCCCAGTTGGCGACCGGCCCGAGCTTCATGGTCAGGCCGAAGAACGGCAGCAGCGCATCGCAGGCAAGCTCCATGGTGGAGCCGTCATTGGTCTTGACCATGGCCTTGCTGAGCTGACCCTCCTCGCCTTGCAGCGAGGTGACCTGGCCGAGCACGAAATCGATTTTGCCTTCGCCGACGAGCGCCATCATCTTGTTGACGCTGTCGGGCGCGGCGCGAAATTCGCTGCGCCGATGCAGGAGCGTGAGATGCTTGGCGATGGGCGCGAGGTTGAGCGTCCAGTCGAGCGCGCTGTCGCCGCCGCCGACGATGAGGACGCGTTTGTCGCGGAACGCCTCCATCTTGCGGACCGAATAAAACAGTGACTTGCCTTCGTAGGGTTCGACGCCCGGAATTGGCGGCCGCTTCGGCTGGAACGAACCGCCGCCGGCGGCAATAACCACGACCTTGCACTCAAATTCCTTGCCTTGATCGGTCGTCACGCGAAACAACGGATCGCCGATCTTCTCAACTTTCTCGACCATCTCGCTGAGATGAAACTGCGGATTAAACGGCTTGATCTGCTCCAACAGTGCGTCAACGAGGCCGTGTGCGCTCGTGACCGGAATGCCGGGAATGTCGTAGATCGGCTTTTCCGGATAAAGCTCCGCACATTGTCCGCCGATCTTGTCGAGAATGTCGATGAGGTGCGCTTTCATGTCGAGCAGGCCGAGCTCGAACACTGCAAAGAGGCCAATTGGGCCTGCGCCGATGATAACCACGTCAGTCTTGATAGGTTCACCCATGTCGTATCGCCTATATCGTGTCCGTACTTATGTTTAATGGCAGGGGTTGGTTGAGGTGGCGAGTGTCTAGCGTGCTGGCTGGGACAGGGGAAGAGGAAGGATCGCTGACGGCGCAGAGGCTGGGCGCCGGAATTGTTCCAGCTGAGTTGGATTTTATGCCAGCTAAGCCTGCCGCTCCGGCGTGCGCACGATAAGCCCCTCGAATTCTTCGCTTACCTTAATCTGGCACGACAGCCGTGAGTTCGGCTGCACGCCGAAGGCAAAATCGAGCATATCCTCCTCCATCGGCGAAGGCTCGCCAACTTTGGCCCGCCACTGCTCCTCGATGTAGACGTGGCAGGTCGAGCAAGCACAGGCACCGCCGCATTCGGCCTCGATTCCCGGCACGCCATGCTTGATCGCGGTCTCCATAAGAGTGGAGCCGGGCTCGCCCTCGACTGTGCGGGCCGTGCCCTGAGCATCGATGAAGGTGATTTTGACCATGGCGTCGCTGAAGCCGAAGTGTCGGCCGAAAAAGGGAAAGGAAATGGTTCGAAGACCGGCGGCCCGTCTTCTATCGGGTCACGCCGAGCAACGCCAGTGCAACGAGGATTTTATGATGCCGCGATCGCGGGCCGAGAAAGCCGCGCCCCGATCGCCGCGCGCACCTCGATGCTGGCAGCTTCGAGCTGTGCAATCGCCCCCTGGAGCGCTTCATCATCGCCCTTTCCGGACGCGACTTGTTCCAGCCGTTCGGCCGCCTGCGCCACGCGCCAGGCTCCGACGCCCCGCGCCGATCCTTTGAGCGTATGGGCGACGGCAGCGGCTCGTGCTGGCTCTGCCCCCGCGAGCCGGTCTAGGCTCAACGTCGTCTGGCGCGCGAAAATCTCCAGAACCTCGCGTTCGAGGCTGCGGTCACCCAGGGTCATCCGTCCGAGGTGGTCCTCGTCGATGACACTCTCGGCTTGCTTCGGACCCTGCTCAATCAATAGCTTCAACGCGGCCATGACGTTCTCCCCAGCGACCATTTTTGTCACTTGAACCACATCATGCATGGCAGCGGCCAAAACCGGGTAAATCCGCTTGCCGCTAGGGGGACTCGCTGGGCGTTCTTTCACGGCAATAGTAACGAAAGTCCTTACCTGACGGTCTCGCTCGCTGCGGAGCAAGTCGATCTTCGAAAGGCTGGCCGGGCGCAGCGGGTCGCTAAGTCGGTCCGATTCCGGCCCCAAGCCGGCCGCATTGTTGACGACAGAATGACCAACATGCGGGGACAGATTGAACGGCACTTGTATGGTAACTAAACCGTTAACGATGATTAAAGGGACGTTACCGCTCTCGGTTTCCTTCGATCTGCCAGACCGATAGGATAGCCTACGGCGGTACGATCTGAGGGCGGGGGAGCCCTGATGCCGGCAGGAATTTGAACGACCACGCGCTCGTGGCGCGGTTCAAGCCAGCTTTCCGGCGGGCTTGCGCCGGCTAGTCCAGCGTAATTCGCGAGGCGACGACCGACATGGCCAACAACCCGAAAAAGATAGTGGACCCGACGGAAGCGGCGCTATCGGCGATCCAGGAAGCGCTCAGGGTTCGCGACGACGACGAGGCTCCGGTTATCCAGCCGGAAAGCATGTCCAGTCCAGCCGACGGGGTAGCCGATCACTGGCGTGATGCACCTCCGTTGCCGCCGCCATTGCTGGCCCCCGACGAGCAAATCGGCAGTCGCAATAGCGATCCGCGGACCTTTCGGGCTGCCAATGACGATCAGCAATCGATCGGCCAGGTTTTGCAGGCACTGCAGAACCGCCCTGCCCGCACATCCTATTTTATGGCCGCGATCTTCTCGGTCGCCTGGATAATCGGGTGCGTCGCCCTGTCGTGGGCTTATCTGTCCGATCTCGATGCCGCACTTGGCCCCGGTCATTCGCCAACCGCCATCATGATCGGTCTCGGCGCGGCGGCGCTGTTGCCGGTCATTTTCTTCTTCGGCGTGGCGCATATGGCTTGGCGCGCCCAGGAACTGCGGCTCATCGCCCAATCGATGGCGAAGGTCGCCATGCGGCTCGCCGAGCCCGAGGGCGTCGCGCAGGATTCCATCGTGACCGTCGGCCAGGCTATCCGCCGCGAAGTCGCGGCCATGGGCGACGGCGTCGAGCGTGCGCTCGCACGCGCCAGCGAACTTGAGGCGCTGGTACATAATGAGGTCGCCTCATTAGAACGCACCTATAGCGACAACGAGGTTCGCATTCGCGGCCTCATTCAGGAACTCACCAATCAACGCGACACGCTGGTAAGCCAGGCCGAGCAGGTGCGTTCCGCGATCAGCAACGTTCAAATCGATCTGACGCAAGATCTGTCGACCATCAGCGATCTGGTTGGCCAGCAAGTCAACGAGGCGGCGGAGCGCATCACCAATTCGCTGGCCGAAAAAGGCGAGCACATAACGCTCGCGCTCGGTCAGATCGGCGACAACATGATCGAGCAGCTGAACGAACGCGGCGAGGATCTGCTGGTTCGACTGGAGACCATGAGCGTCGACACTGCGCAGGCGATAGCTTCGGCAAGCGAGCAGCTCACTACCGGCCTCAACTTCAAGACCGAACACATCAGCGAGGAATTCGCCGAGATCGCGCGCGGCCTCGAAGACATGATGACGTCGCGGCTCGACGGCGTCACCGACGGCTTCTCGGAAAAATCGCTCGCCATCGTCGACATGATGGTTGGCCGCTCGCAGGAACTGACAGACGCGATTGTCAATACTTCGAGCCAGCTTGCCGAAACGATTGCGGCGCGCGCCGAGGACGTTAATTCAACGCTCAAAGCTTCCGGCGAGTCCGTCATCCTCGACCTCAATTTGCGGGGCGGCGACGTTGCAAAGAAACTCGAACAGGCTGGCGGCCGGATCGCGGAAGACCTTATTTCGCGCAGCGACAAAGTGACCGAGACGCTGCGCGCCAGCGCCGACCATGTCGCCGACGTGGTGGCCGCGCGCGGCGACGAGATCAAGGAAATGCTGCAGACGCGGCTTTCCGCCTTCGAGCAGATAATGGGCAATTCGGGCACCGAACTCGGCGAGAAGATTTCCCGCGACTCCTCGACGCTGGGCAATCTCATCACCCGGCATCTCACGGAGTTCGATCGCACGGTGAAGACTTACGGATCCGAGCTGGTTGAACGACTTGGCGCGCGAACGCAGGACGTCTCGGAGTCGATGCGCAGCTACGTGGACTCGTTTGACAATCGCGTCACCTCCAAGACGACCGAAGTCACTTCCCTGCTGGACCAGCGTCTCTCGCGCTTCCAGGAGACTTTCGACAGCCGTACACAGACACTGACCGAAGCGCTGTCGAACCGCGTTCTGGACATTGCCAAGACGCTGACCGAAGGCGGCAAGGAGGTCGTTGGCGCCGTCGACAAGCGGATTGCCGACGTCACTAACACGATCGATGCGCGTTCAGCCAAGCTCGCCGAGACCATCGGCGAGCGGACCGCGGAGATCGACAAGGCGCTCGGCGCGCAGGCGTTGCGGGTCGCGAGCACGCTCGACGGCCGCATCGGGCATCTCGAGCATCTTCTGGTCGGACGCGCCGAGGCAGTGGTGCAGCAGATCGAGACCCGCAGCCGCGCCGCAGCCGATCTGCTCAACGCCCGGCTTGAGGAACTTTCCGAAGTCGATCAAGACCAATTCGAAGAACGCCGAGCAATCGCTCGGTCAACTCGCCCTCAAAACGGTCGATGCGCTCGGCAAGAGCACGGCAGCGAGCGCCGCGGCGACCGAGGCACTCAATCGCAGCGCCGTCGAGGCGACGACGTCGCTCAATCGCAGTGCCAACGCCCTGAGCAACAGCATCGACAAGAGCGCCGCCGCGGCCAACGAAACGATCAACAGCGCGACCGCAAGCGCCACCGAGGCGCTCGCGCGCACAGCGGCCACCACGTCCGAATCGATCAATACGACGACCACGAACGCCACCGAACTGCTGGCGCGCACCGCCACCTCGATGGCGGAATCGATCGGTCGCACAGCCGCGGCGACCACGCAAGCAATCGGCCGGAGTGCCGGCGAAGCAGAACGGGCATTAAGCGGCGTCAGCGCCGAGGTCGCGCGTAACGTCTCCGGCAGGGCCGACGAAATCACGGCCACCGTTTCGCAGCGCGTAGGCGAGCTAACTCACCTCCTCGACGAGAAGTCGAATACGCTGCTCGTGGCGCTTTCCGGAAAAGGCCAGGAATTCGCCGGCGAAGTGAGCCGCATTACCGACCAGGCTGTGAAGTCGATCGAGGCCAAAGGCTTCGCTTTCACTCAGAGCATGATGGACAACAGCGAGGAGATTGCGCGACTTATCAACGACGCAAGCCACAACGCCACCACCGCGATGACGCGCACGCTTGGTCAGTTGCAGGAAGGCGCCCAGGGCGTCAGCGAAGCGGCCAAAGTGACGCTGACACGAACGATCGAGGATTTGCACAGCGCGACCCGGTTGGCGATCGAGGAGTCGAAACAGACGGCCTCGGCGACCGTGGCCGACATGCTCGAAACCCACGGCATGTTGCGCTCCGACACCACCGCACTGTTCGAGCGTCTCCGCGAGGCCAATATTCTGTTGCAGGAAGTGCTCAGCGGCGCGCACGAGAACATGAGCTCACTTGAGCGGACGATGGTAACGCGGGTCTCCGAGTTCGTCGCCGCCATGAACGACGTCGGCGGTAAAAGCGACACCGCTGCTGCTGCGGTGGAGAAGCACCTCGGCACTTTCAACGCCGTAACACGTCAGGTTCTGGGCGATCTCGGCGAGCTTGCGACCGAGTTCAATACCCACGGACGCTCGCTCGCCGAAGCAGTCGAGCTGGTGGAGAAGAGCAATCGCCGCAGCGAGGAGTCGATTGGCGCCCGCCGCGCCAGCATCGAGGCGTTGATCGCGACGCTCGATGCGCGCACTGACGACTTCGGTCAGCGACTGCAGCGCTTCTCCAACCTGTTGGACGAATCGCTCGACGCCGCATCGTCGCGGGCAAGAGAAATCGCCGGTATCATTGCGGAGACGAGCAACGAGAGCGTGCAAGTCATAGAGCAGCAATTCGAGCTCGTACGCACCACGTC
This sequence comes from uncultured Alphaproteobacteria bacterium, assembly GCA_963826945.1. GTDB lineage: Bacteria > Pseudomonadota > Alphaproteobacteria > Rhizobiales > Xanthobacteraceae > BOG-931. Next base: position 55,674 of record CAWGYY010000015.1, read on the forward strand.
GGAGGAAGAGCGCAAGCGCACCAGCGAAACCTTGAACGCGGTGTACGACGAAGCTACCTCCCAGGTGCACACAATGTTCAGTCAATCCGCCGATCGTTACGCCGAGATCATGCAGGGCATGAAGCAAATGGCGGCGGAAATGCAGCAGGAGCTTGAGACGACCCGCGCTGAGCTGCGCCGCGGCATCTTCGAACTGCCGCAGGAGACCGCCGAGAGCGCAGCGCAAATGCGCCGTGTCATCGTCGATCAAATCGAGGCACTCGCCGAACTCAATCGCATTGTCGCCCGTCATGGACGCTCGCTGGATACGGCCGAACCGGCACGGCCCGAGCCAATCCGTCGAGAGGCGGAGCCGCCGCGGCGCGAGCCGGAGCCGGTCCGTCGCGAGTCAGAGCCCGCTTATGCCGCGGCCGCCGGCCGTACGCCCGCCCGTCCGGCGCGTGGCGACATCACTGGGGGAACTTCGGCCAGCATGCGGAACGACATCACCGGCGCTCCGCCGAGGCGACCCGAGGCGCCTGTGCACATCGCGCAGCAGAACGGCGGCGACGGCCGCAACGGCGGTGGCTGGCTCAGCGACCTATTGACGCGCGCTTCGCGTGAGGATAGCCCGCCGATTGCCCCCTCCCCGCGCGATGCACGCGGCGACGAGCGGGCAACGCGCGATAGCATCGACTCGCTGGGGTCGCTTGCAGTCGACGTGGCGAGGATGATCGACCACGACGCCGCCGCTGAATTGTGGGAGCGGTACAAGCGCGGCGATCGCAACCTGTTCAACCGGCGTCTCTACACACCTCAAGGTCAGAAGGCTTTCGAAGAGATCCGGCGCAAGTACCGCGCCGATCCGGAATTCCGGCAAACCGTGGAACAGTACATTCACGAGTTCGAACGGCTGCTTGAGGATGTTTCGCGTGGCGACCGCGGGCCTGCGGTCGTGCGCAACTACCTGACCTCCGACACCGGCAAGGTCTACACCATGCTGGCACATGCAGCCGGACGGTTCGATCAGTAGTTTTGCCGGCCGCATAGGACCCTTGGCGGCGCGAGCGGCCCACTACGGTCTGTTCGGCCGGTCACGCGATTGTGGTAACCGCTAAATTGCGAACTGCCGCCGGCGGTCTTGCTTGCCAAGCGACGGCGGGGATACCGTTGATCCATGGAAGCCCCGGTTTCCTTGCCCACAGCTGCGGATGTCGACGAAGCCGCTCGTCGGCTGGCGGGTGTCGCCTTGCACACACCGCTTCTGACTTCGGCGGCGCTCGACGCAATGACCGGAGGGCGCGTCTTTCTAAAAGCCGAAACCTTGCAACATACCGGCTCGTTCAAGTTCCGCGGCGCCTACAACAAGCTGGCTGCAATTCCGCCCGAGCAGCGCGCCGGCGGCGTGGTGGCGTTCTCGTCGGGAAATCATGCGCAGGGAGTGGCGGCGGCGGCGCGGCTTCTCGGCATGCGCTGCGTGATCGTAATGCCTCGTGACGCTCCCCGGGCCAAACGCGAACGGACCGCAGCACTCGGCGCCGAAATCGTGCTTTACGACCGCACCCGCGACGACCGCGAAGCGATCGCCGGTGAAATCGCGTCGCGGCGCGGCGCCGTTCTCGTGCCGCCCTACGACGACGCTTTGATTATCGCCGGCCAGGGCACCGCCGGCCTCGAAATCGTCGAGGATTTGAGCGCGCTCGGTCTGGCCCCCGACGTCGTCGTGGTGACCGCGTCCGGCGGCGGACTGACCGCTGGTATTGCCCTTGCGGTTCGGGCGCGCGTGCCGAATGCCGCGCTCTATACCGCCGAGCCGCAGGGTTTCGACGATCACGCCCGCTCGTTTCGCAGTGGGCAACGCGAGCAGAACGCAGCGGTCAGCGGCACAATCTGCGACGCGTTGATGGCGCGCATGCCGGGCAAGCTCACCTTTGCGATCAATCAATCGCTGGTTGGAGCCGGCGTTGTAGCGAGCGATGAAGAAGTCGCCGCCGCGGTCGCGTTCGCGTTTTCGGAATTAAAGCTTGGTGGTCGAGCCGGGCGGCGCCGTTGCCCTCGCCGCGCTGATGACCGGCAAGATCGACGTTACCGGCAAAATCGCCGTCGCCGTCTTATCGGGCGGCAACATAGATCCGGAGCTGTTCTCGCGGCTCGTCGCCTAGTGTGATTCGTCCGACTACCCGGCGGCCGCATTGCGCGCAGGAAATCGGGACCAAGTCGACGCCATCCGGCCCGTTGCCGCGTAAGCACCGAGGCTTCATTTCAAAGACGCAACCGCCTCCATAAATTTTCCGCTTGCGCGAAAAATAGGCGATGAAAGCTCTACGCGCCGGCACCCGGCAAGAAGCAGCGGATCTGTGTTGACCCCTCCGCATCCGTGTAGGGCCAGACTACCGCGGGGCCGAAACGATTAGGCTCCGTTACCAGAGCGTTCTCGGGCACGATGATCCATTCGCCGTGCAGCCGCACGCGATAGCGGCCATCCTGAGTGTCCCAATCGACATCCTGGACACTAAAGCCATCGGCGAAGGAACAACATAACCCTTTTCCGCTCGCCAACTGATCGAACCACGCGTGAAGTGGTTCATTGGCGTAGCGACCGTCATCACGCGCAGACACATTGCTTGAAGCGAACATACCCATGCACAACGCAACAACCATCACTGTGGGACAGATGAGTTTATGCATCGTGGCCTCCAGATGATCGTATTATGCGGACCAACAAACAAAGGGTCCGGCAGACCTGGAGAACGAAATTGCCTGCTCTCGTTGTTGCTCCGCATCGAACTCAATCCTAAGCAACTTCCGTGCCGCTCACCGAATCACACCATGGGAAGACATTCTCGGTTAACAGGAAATGAACGCGTATGACAGATACGCGTGCGTACTAAGTTGCGTCGGACCTGAATCGTTCCGCGCCAATGAAAAAAGCTGAGCCTAGCTAAACAGCGCGATGAGTTCTTCGTCGCTCAGCGCGAGCACATCGGCGAGCGCATCGTTTTGGATCGTGCGTCGCATTACCGGCGCCATCGGCGGCAAAATGTCACTCGGCAGTGTGATTTCTGGTCCGACCGCGTGTTCCGGCCTTGCCGTGATTTGCGAAGGAGCCTCAGGCCTCGGCTCCAACGGAGGGCCCGATGCCTGTTGGAGACTCGCTTGCACCTCGCCCTCCGGCAACGGCGAAGTCAAAGGAAGCTCACCCAGCGGCGAACCGATCAGCGCCAGCTTCGCTGAGCCTGTAGGATCGGCATCGGTAGCAGATTCGCCCGCGGTAATATGAAACCGCTCGGCAGTCTGTGCTGCTTGGCGTTTCATCATCTGCGGTCTGTCCAGACGCACTGCTCGGTAACGATTCGATGCGTTCCGTGGTCGCGCGCTCGTCGAACGCCGCGTCATCGCGCGGCACTTCTTCCTTGGCGGCAGGCGCCTTCGCGCCTAGGCTTTTGGCCGAGTCGAACAGCGCGATCAGATTGGTAACGGATGCCGACAGGTCGCTCAGCAATGAGGCGGTGCTCAGCATGCCCGCAGATGCCGCATTGCTGCGCACCATGGCGTCACCAACTTCGCGCGCGGCCACCTCCAACGCGTCACACAAAGCCGGTTCGACATCCCGACGGCGTAACGCCATGGCGATATCCTGGATACGCTCGACTGCCAAAAGATCGTTGGCCGCCGAAATGCCGCTTGACGAGAGAACCGCCTGTGATTGCTCGATCGCGCGAGCCAAGTCGGTAAGACCGCGAAATAGCGTGACAGGTATCTCTTGAGCCGGATTGCCGCGCATAGCCGCCTCAAAGCGAGCCACCGTGCTCAAAAGCTTGCGCGTGTCGGAACGGAGATGGCTGCTATTGTGTGCCGCAAGAAAGTTGCGGCCACGTTCGGTCGCCATGAGCTCAGCATAGACAGCCTGATAATCCGCCTCGTTCGGCGATTCGGTCAGGACATCCGATACTGATAAAGGATCGTTGGCCATCGTTCCCCCGGCGGGTGATGAACGACACAGCACAACACCGTTAGCGCCGCAATCGGCACCAGGGATCGCAGCAGCGAGATACCCACAGACTTGCCTCTGCGATGAGCCCGATCGAACAGCCCGTGCTCATCCCCACAACACGGGCTCGGGCGGATAAACAAGACTACCTTCGTAGCGCAAGCCGTCAGCGCGATCTTTTGCCAGCAACAGCGGACCGTCGAGATCGACGAAGCGCGCACGCTGGGCCACGAGCATGGCGGGCGCCATTGCCAGCGAGGTCGCGACCATACAACCCACCATGATGGCAAAGCCTTGCTGCTCGGCTTCGGCGGCGAGTGCCAATGCCTCGGTGAGGCCCCCGGCCTTATCGAGCTTGATATTGACCGCGTCGTACTTCCCCGCAAGCGCATGCAGTGAAGCTCGATCGTGCACGCTCTCATCGGCACAAACCGGAATCGGGCGTTTGCTGCGTGCAAGCGCGTCATCGCGGCTTTCGGGTAAAGGCTGTTCGATGAGGGTTACGCCGGCATCGGCGCAAGCCGCCAGATTGAGCGCAAGATTGTCTTCATTCCAGCCCTCATTTGCATCGACGATCAGTTCCGCTCGCGGCGCAGCACGGCGGACCGCCGCGATCCGCTTGCCGTCGTCAGGTCCGCCGCCCAGCTTGACCTTCAGCAAGGGCCGCCACGCGGCACGCTCCGCCGCTGCCGCCATGTCCGCCACCGAGGCGAGCGAGATCGTATAGGCCGTCGTGAGCGGCCTGGGGTTGGCGAGCCCGGCCAATGCATGCACGCGATTGCCAGTTTGCTTGGCGTTAACGTCCCAGTAAGCACAATCAAGTGCATTACGGGCCGCACCCGCGGCAATCGCGTGCTGGAGCGCAACCCGGTCCAGGCCCTGCTGCATGAGCGGGCGCACCGATTCGATAGTTGCCACAATACCGTCCGGAGTTTCGCCGTAGCGTGCGTAGGGGACGGATTCGCCGCGGCCGCGGTACTTTCCATCGTTGAGTTCGGCCACCACCACGACAGCTTCGGTCTTACTGCCGCGGCTAATCGCGAAGGTGCCGGCCAGCGGCCAGCGCTCAATCCGGACGGAGAGCTCCATGCGAGGGGCAATATGATCGTTTTCTGGCCGGCTCAAGGGGCGACGCCGCGCGTGGCAGCCTCAGCGGAGCGTCAAACCTTGAATGCCGTCTCGCTCGTCGCCACGGCAAGGGGCGAACATCTGGCGCTGATCGCCACCGGCGCCTGGACGGTCGAGCAGGCCGCCGAGCTTGAAAGGCTCATCGACGAGACCGCGCAGCGTTACGCTGAAGCCCGCGGCGTCGACATCGACCTCGGAAGCCTCGAGCGCTTGGACAGTTTCGGCGCCTGGCTTGTCGAGCGCCTCAAACGCACTTTCACCCAGCGCGGCTCGACGGCGCGCATCGTCGGCCTTTCCGCCAGCGACCGCGGGCTCATCGAGGAGCTTGCGCTGGTCAACCGGACCCCGGCAGCGGACCGCGTCGCACCAAATCGTATTTTGCTTGCGCTCAATTCCGTCGGCCGGAGCGTCGCCGAAATCGGTTGGTCGCTCGTGCTGCTGATCCAGCTTCTCGGCGCTCTGACACACGTGGTGCTCGGTACGATCGCCCATCCGGCGCGGCTGCGTCTGACTTCGACCGTGCATCAGCTAGAACGCGTCGGTTGGCGCGCGGTGCCGATTATCCTGCTGAGCACGTTTCTGATCGGCGCCATTCTCGCCCAGCAGGGCATCTTCCGCTTCCGCCCTCTCGGTATGGAGATCTATGTCGTCGACATGGTCAGTGTCCTGGTATTGCGCGAAGTCGGCGTGCTCATCGTCTGCGTGATGGTGGCTGGCCGTTCCGGCAGCGCGTACACGGCCGAGCTCGGCTCGATGAAGATGCGCGAGGAGATTGACGCGCTGCGCACCATGGGTCTCGACCCGATCGAGGTGCTGGTATTGCCGCGCATCATCGCGCTCGTGGTGGCGGTGCCGATGCTGACGTTTATCGGCTCGATGGCGGCGCTCTACGGCGCCGGGCTGGTGTGCTGGTTCTACGGCGGCATGGCGCCCGAAATCTTTCTTGAGCGGCTGCGCGAGGCGATCTGGCTGCCGACATTCGCGGTCGGGATGATCAAAGCGCCGTTCATGGCACTCACGATCGGCCTGGTCGCCTGTGTCGAAGGCTTCGAAGTGGAGGGCAGCGCCGCCTCGCTCGGCCTCAAGACCACGGCGTCTGTGGTCAAGTCGATCATTCTCGTCATCGCCCTCGACGGTTTGTTCGCCATGTTCTTCGCCAGCCTCGGAATTTGACCGATGGCAAGCAACACCGCAGTGATCAGCGTGCGCGACCTCGTTGTCGGCTTTGGCGACGCCACGGTGCTCGATCACGCGACGCTGGACGTTTTCGAAGGCGAGATCCTTGGCTTCGTCGGCGGCTCGGGCGCTGGAAAATCGGTGTTGATGCGCACGATCATTGGGCTCATTCCGAAGCGTAACGGTACGATCGAAGTATTCGGAACCGATCTCTCCACGCTCAGCGGACGCGCGCGGCGTTCGATCGAACAGCGCTGGGGCGTGCTGTTTCAGCAAGGCGCACTGTTTTCGTCGCTCACCGCCCTGCAAAACGTGCAGTTCCCGATGCGGGAATATCTTAGTTTGTCACCACGTCTCATCAATGAGATCGCACTGGCCAAGCTCGAAATGGTCGGCCTCAACGCCGACGTGCGCGGAAAATATCCGGCAGAACTCTCCGGCGGCATGGTCAAGCGGGTAGCACTGGCGCGCGCCCTTGCGCTCGATCCCGATATTGTTTTTCTCGACGAGCCGACGTCGGGACTCGATCCGATCGGCGCCGCCGAGTTCGACGCCCTCATCCGCACCTTGCAGCGTACGCTGGGACTGAGCGTCTTCATGGTCACGCACGATCTCGACAGCCTGCACACGGTTTGCGACCGCATCGCGGTACTGTCCGAAGGACGCGTCATCGCGGCAGGTCCAATAGAAACAATGCTTGCATCCGAGCACCCATGGCTCAAATCCTATTTCCGGGGCGAACGCGGGCGCCTCGTCCATCACTAAGTCCGCGCAGCGGGGACATTCATGGAAACGAAGGCAAACTATATCGTCACCGGCGCGTTCACGATCGCTGTGATCGCCGGAGTGTTTGGTTTCATCCAGTGGTTCCAGAACAGCGGCGGTAGTGGTGAGCGGACCGTTTACCGCGTGGTCTTCGCCGGTTCGGTGTCCGGGCTGCGCCCCGGTTCCTCGGTGCTGTTCGACGGCGTCCGGGTCGGCGAGGTAACCCAGCTTGCGCTCGACCCAAGCGACCCGCGCAAGATTCAGGCATCGATCTCGCTCGATCCCACGGTGCCGGTGCGCACCGACACCAAAGTGACGCTGCAATTCCAGGGGCTGACCGGGCTGGCCCAGGTTTCGCTCACCGGCGGAGCGGTAGACGCCCCGCGCGTCACTGCCGACGCTGGCAAGCCGCCGGTCCTCTATGCCGATGCCCACGCCGGCGCGGACGTCACTCAGGCGGCGCGCGAGGTGCTTGCCCACATCGATGGTCTCGTTTCGGAGAATGAAACGGCGCTGCGCGCTTCGGTGCACAATATCGAAACCGTGACAGCCGCGCTGGCGCGAAACTCTGAGCGCCTCGACAAGGTCATGGCCGGCGTCGAAGACCTCACCGGCGGCGGCGACAAACCTGGCGAGATTGGCGAGGCTGCAGAGGCGATCCGTCGGCTCGCCACCAATCTCGACAAACGCACCGATGAGATTTCGGTCGGACTGACGCGCTTCACCAATTCCGGTCTCAAGGAGTTCGAGGCCTTTGCGGTCGATGGCCGTCACACGCTCGCCGAACTGAACAAGGCGATCAAGAACATCGACGAGCACCCGTCGCGGCTTATCTTCGGACACTAACGACCGCGACGGGAACGGCTGGCGTCGATAATTGCAGCGGAATATGGTGGCGAAAGCGATCCCGATGGAGGCTGCGATCCATGAGCGTTGACCTAGCCGCGAAAGAATTTCGCGCCTGGCCGCAAGGTTTTACGCGCGTGCCCTACTGGGCGTTCCAAAGCGAAGACGTCTACCGCTCCGAACAACAACAAATCTTCCAGGGAAACTGTTGGAACTACCTCTGCCTGGAAGCCGAGGTGGCGAAGCCCGGTGACTTTCGCACTAGTTTCGTCGGCGACGCTCCAGTGATTGTCACGCGCGATGCCGACGGCGAGATCTACGCCTTCGAAAACCGCTGCGCGCATCGCGGCGCTCTCATTTGCCTCGACGACCACGGCGCCGACAAAAAAGATTTCAGCTGCGTCTATCACGCATGGACTTACGATCTGAAGGGCAACCTGACCGGCGTCGCGTTCAAGGACGGCATCAAGGGCAAAGGCGGAATGCCGCCGAGTTTCCGGATGGAAGATCACGGACCGCGGAAGCTGCGGATCGCGCTGGTGCACGGCCTGGTGTTTGGAAGCTTTTCCGAAGAGGTGCCGCCGATCGAAGAATACCTTGGCGACACGATCATGGCGCGGATCGAGCGCGTACTCGCGGGCCGCAAGCCGGTCGTGATCGGACGCTATACCCAGGTGCTGCCGAATAACTGGAAGCTCTACATGGAGAACGTGAAGGACTCCTACCATGCGAGCATTCTGCACCTGTTCTTCACCACCTTCGAAATCAACCGGCTCTCGCAAAAAGGCGCGATCATCGTCGACGAAAGCGGCGGCAATCACGTCAGCTATTCGCAGATCGACCGGGCGGCGGCCGGCGGCGATCAGGCGTATGCGGACCAGCAGCTTCGTTCCGACAGCCAGTATCGGCTCGCCGATCCTTCGCTGCTCCAGGGCTTTGATGAATTCCCTGACGGCATCACGCTGCAGATTCTTTCGGTGTTCCCGACGTTCGTATTGCAGCAGATTCAGAACGCGATTGCGGTGCGCCAAATCGTTCCGCGCGGCGTCAATCGGACTGATTTGAATTGGAGCATTCTCGGCTACGCGGATGACACGCCGGAGCAACGGTTGGCGCGTATCAAGCAGGCAAACCTCGTCGGCCCCGCCGGTTACGTCTCGATGGAAGACGGTTGCGTCGGCGGCTTTGTCCAACGCGGCATTGCCGGCTCGCCAAACGAGCAGGCTGTTCTGGAAATGGGCGGCAGTACGGCGGAGAGCAGTGAAAGCCGCGTGACCGAGGCGTCGGTCCGCGGCTTTTGGAAGGCCTATCGCACCCACATGGACCTGTGAGCAAAGGCACTTGATGACGTCGCCGGATGCTTTTCAGCTCATAGTGCGTCTGCAGGCCGAGTATGCGCGTTGCATCGATGACGACCGGCTCGAAAGCTGGCCGGATTATTTCAGCGATCCGTGTGTCTACAAGATCACGACCGCGGCTAATCAGCGCGATGGCCTGGAAGCGGGCATCATCTTTGCCAATTCCCGCGGCATGTTGATCGACCGGGTCTCGGCGTTGCGCGAGGCAAACGTCTACGAGCGACAGAGTTACCGGCATATCCTCGGCATGCCATCGATTCTTTCGCAAAGTCAGGCTAGCGTGCGAAGCGAGACGTCGTTTCTGGTGGCGCGCATCATGCGTGATGGCGAAACCGAGATCTTCGCGACCGGACGTTACCTCGACCTTTACGTTCTCAACGGCGAAAGCGCCAAGCTCGCGGAGCGCATCGTCATCTGCGACAGTTCGCGGATCGACACCTTGCTGGCGCTTACCCCTTTGAACACACCGCAGCCCGTTATCGCGCTTGCCATCGGCGATCCCAACGGCATCGGTCCGGAGATCGCCGTCAAAGCGGCGGTCGCGCTTAATGGCAGCTCGCCCCGCGTTGTGCTCGTTGGCGATCCGTTCGTCGTCAGGCACTATGTGGCACAGGCAGCAAGAGGCTACCCGGTTCGTGAAATTGCAGCCGGCGATCCACCGATCCCGCAAACGATCAACGTGCTTCCGGTCGACGCGCTGCCGCACCACGCCTTCGTCCCCGGGCGCGTCGATCCCGCTGCCGGACGTGCGACAGTCGCCTATGTCGAAGCCGCGCTTGCATTTGTACGCGCGAACCATGCGCGCGCGATCGTCGGTTGCCCGCATAACGAAGCTGCCGTGAACGCCGCCGGAATTGCGTTCAGCGGTTATCCAGGTCTGATCGCGCGTTTGAGCGGGTTGCCTGAAGATCGGGTTTTTCTGATGCTGGTCGGCGAGCGGCTGCGTATCCTCCACGCGACCTTGCACGAGCGGTTGCAGAACGCGCTGTTGCGCTTGACGCCGGATCTTGTCGAAGCCGCAGGGCTTGCCTGCTCGAGCGCGCTCACTTCGCTTGGAATTGAACAACCGCGAATCGGGTTGTGCGCCATCAATCCTCACGCCGGCGAAGGCGGGCTGTTCGGCGACGACGACGAGCGCATCACCGCGCCGGCAGCGGAGCGGCTGCGCCGCTCCGGTGTCGCGGTCGAGGGGCCGATCGGCGCGGACATTTTGCTACCCCGCGCCGATCTGGATGGCTTCGTGGCCATGTATCACGATCAGGGCCACATCCCGATAAAACTTCTCGCCGGCCGCACCGCCTCCGCTCTCAGTGTCGGCGCCGGCATAATCTTCTGTTCGGTCGGACACGGCAGCGCCTTCGATATTGCCGGCCGCGGCATCGCCGACGCCGCAGGCATTATGCGCGCCATCCATCTTGTCTCCGGAATTGGCGCAGGCAACGAAACCGATCATGGCGTTCGACATTCGCATCGTCGGATCTGACATCGCGTTTCCCTGCGCGGCCGACGAGACGGTGCTCGATGCTGCTGAGCGCGCCGGCTATTCGATCCCCTATTCATGCCGCAAAGGCGTCTGCTCGACCTGCGCCGGCGATTTGTCGCAAGGCATTGCTACTGTCCGCCATCAGCGGGTCGGCGGCCCGCGAGAGGGCGTGCTGCTGTGCCAAGCAAAGCCGCTTAGCGATCTCGCGATCAAGCCGAGCCCGCATCGAAAGGCGCGATCCGCTGGCCCGCAAGCGCATTACTGCACGGCGTGTTCCGCCTCCATCGGCCGACGCCAGACGTGATCATTCTGCAATTGCGCTTTCCCGCCGGCACGCGCGCCAAATTTCGGGCCGGGCAGTATTTGCGGGTCATCATGGCCGACGGCGACAGCCGCAACTTCTCCATGGCCAATCCACCGCACGAGAGCGACAGCGCGGAGTTGCATATTCGCCATGTGCCGGGCGGCCGCTTCTCTGAAGAAGTCCTGACGTCGCTCGCCAACAGGCGACAAACTCGAGGTCGAGGTTCCATTCGGCGAGTTTTTCCTTCGCGAGGACTCCCCCAAGCCGATCGTATTTGTTGCGACCGGCACGGGATTTGCGCCGATCAAATCGATCGTCCAGGACATGATCAGGCGCGGCATTCGCCGGCCGGCCCATCTCTATTGGGGAAGCCCGGAGCAGCGCGGATATTTATTTGCCAGCCCTGCTCGCTGCGTGGCGGGCTCAAGCCGACTGGCTGCAGATTGTGTCCGTGCTATCCGAGCCGGCTCCGGATTGGCAGGGACGCCGCGGCCTCGTACATTGCGCCGTTCTGGAAGATCTACCCGATCTATCGCCGTATCAGGTCTATGCATGCGGCAATCCGCTGATGATCGAAGCCGCGCGCCGCGACTTCGCCGGGATCGGCGGGCTGCCTGCTGACGCGTTTTACGCCGATCCGTTTGTTCCTTCCGGCGACAGCGAAGGTGCGAACTAACCGCGCTGCAATAGAGAATACGTTAGCGAGGGAGGCTCGAGTTGTCTGCGCAAACGATGCACGTGCCGAACATCATCAACGAAGGCCGGATCAGCGCATTTCAGTACATGGTCGTGGTGCTCTGTGGGCTCGTGATGCTCATCGACGGCTTCGACACGCAGGCGATCAGCTACATGGCTCCGCTCATGGCCAAGGAATGGGGCATCTCCCGGCACCTGCTCGGGCCGATCTTTTCTTCAGCTCTCGTTGGGCTCATGGTCGGCTACCTGGCGCTAGCGCCATTGTCCGACCGCTTCGGCCACCGGCGCGTTCTGATCGCCAGCACAATTTTGTTCGCACTGTTTACCGGCCTGACAGTGTTTGCAACAAACGTCACCGAACTCATTGCGCTTCGCTTTTTGACCGGTATGGGTCTCGGTGCGGCCATACCCAGCGCCATCGCGCTGACCAGCGAATACACCCCCAAGCGTCTGCGCGCGACTTTTGTACTGGCTATCTATTGCGGATTCTCGTTTGGTTTCGTCGTCGCCGGCATTGCTGCCGCATGGCTTCTTCCCGCGTTCGGCTGGCGATCGCTGCTGTGGATCGGCGCGGGCTTTCCGCTCGGCCTTGCGGTCCTGCTCTTGATGCTGTTGCCCAACTCGCTCGATCAACTGGTGCGCGCCGGCGAGAATCTCGATCAAATCTGGATGATTTTACGTCGCATCGACCGGCGTCTCGCCGACACGCCGATGCCGGCCGGCTTCACCACGGATCAGGAGGAAAAGTTCAGCGCGGTCGAAAGCGTTTTCAAGGCTGGCCGAATGGCGGGAACGCTTTTGCTCTGGATTATCTTCGTCCTCAATCTAGCCGAATTCTATGCCCTGCAGAGCTGGCTGCCCTCCATTCTGACCAGCCAAAACTACGCGTTGCCGACAGTCGCAACAGCGACGAGCCTGACTACCGCAGGCGGGATTATTGCCGCGTTTATCGTCGGGCCCGCCATGGATCGCGTCGGAGCCTACGGATCGTTGGTGTGCCTTTATCTCGCGGGCGTCGTGTTCGTCGCGCTGATTGGCGTCACGCTCGATCGCCCTGAATGGATTCTCCTCACCACCGCGTTCTTTGCCGGCTTCTGCGTCAGCGGCGGGCAGAAAAGTGCGATTGCGCTCTCCGCGCTGTTTTACCCGGCGCCGGTCCGTTCAACGGGTATCGGCTGGGCGCTTGGCGTGGGCCGTCTCGGCGGCATTGCCGGCCCTACGCTGATGGGCCTGTTACTCCAATGGAATGTTGCACCGACGAACGTCTTCTTTGCCGCCGCCATACCGATGTTGCTCGCGGCGACAGCAGTGGCGCTCATGGGTTTCATATACCGGCAACGCGACGCTGGTCGCACGCTGGCGACGACGGGCGCCTGAAAAGTTCAGGCGGCGATCTCCGTCTCCTCATCCGGATCGATCAAGGTGAGGCCGGGAATCACCCGCGCCGCATCGGTCTCGAACCACGTGAGAATCTCAAAACGCCCGTCCGGGTGTTCGGCCAACGCCGTACAGCTCTCGACCCAATCGCCGCAATTCATGTAGCGAATGCCGAAATTGTCGTGGATCACGGCGTGATGGATGTGGCCGCATATCACGCCATCCACATTGCGGCGTTGCGCCTCGGCAGCCAATGTCTCTTCGAATGCGCCGATATAGTTCACCGCATTCTTCACCTTGCGCTTAGCCCATTGTGACAGCGACCAATAGGAAAAACCGAGCCGGCGGCGAATCGCATTGAAGTAACGGTTGATCAGAATGGCCAGATCGTAGGCGGTGTCGCCAAGCAGCGCGAGCCAGCGCGCGTGCTTGACCACCATGTCGAAGACGTCGCCGTGCACGACCAGATAACGGCGGCCGTCGGCACCTTCATGGATCGCCGTCTCCACGACCTCGATGCCGCCGAAATGCGTGCCGTAATAATCGCGCAGGAATTCGTCGTGGTTGCCGGGCACATAGACAAATCGTGCGCCTTTGCGGGCCTTGCGCAAGAGCTTCTGGACTACGTCGTTATGTGGCTGCGGCCAATACCAGCCTTGCCGCAGCTGCCAGCCGTCGACAATGTCGCCGACCAGATAAATCGTGTCGGCATCGTGATAGCGCAGGAAGTCGAGAAGGCGTTCGGCCTGGCAGCCACGCGCGCCGAGATGAACATCCGAAATGAACAGAGTACGGAACACACGCGTGCCGTGCTCAAGTGCCACGATGTTTGATCTCTCGGTGATGCAGCATGGCCGGGCGTATAAGTGGATTCGATGGCAGGTAAATGACAACAAAAGTTAACGCAGCACCGCGCCACAAAAGTTAACGCCGGCTTTAGCCTCGCCTGAGTCACAGCGCTGTCATGGCGTTTGGCTAAATGTCGCGGCGATGACAGCGCCGATTCTCGCCGCCGCTTCGTTTTGTCTGGCCACCACAGCCATTCATTTCACGAGTGTCGTAATTGCGAGCGTCCGTCTGCGCCGGCGAGCGCCAGCGAGCCCGCTCTCTCAGCAAAATATGCCCCCTGTCAGCTTGGTGCGGCCGCTGTGCGGCATCGACAATTATGCTGCCGAGACGCTTCGGACGACTTTCGATCTCGATTGTCCGCGCTGCGAAATTCTGTTCTGTGTCGCCTCCGCCAGGGATCCTGTCATCCCACTCGTCGAAGCGTTGATGGCGGAACATCCAGCCGCCAGCGCGAAGCTGTTGATCGGCGACGATAAGGTGAGCAACAATCCAAAGCTTAATAACGTGCTCAAAGGCTGGCGCGCGGCCGAGTACGACTGGATTGTGCTGGCGGATTCAAACGTGCTCATGCCGCCGGACTATCTTGAGCGTCTGCTGGGGAGCTGGCGCGCCGACACCGGTCTGGTTGCCTCGCCGCCCATCGGTTCGCGGCCAAAAGGAATTTGGGCGGAACTCGAATGCGCGTTTCTCAACACCTATCAAGCGCGTTGGCAGTATGTCGCGGATGCGCTCGGTTTTGGTTTTGCCCAGGGCAAGACCATGTTGTGGCGGCGCACCGACCTTGAACGCGCCGGCGGCATCGAGACGCTCGCCAAGGAAGTTGCCGAAGATGCCGCTTCGACCAAGATCGTGCGCAACGCCGGTCTCAAGGTGCGGCTGGTCGACCGTCCTTTCCCCCAGCCGCTCGGCTATCGAACCGCTACTGAAGTCTGGAACCGGCAGTTGCGCTGGGCGCGCCTGCGACGCGCAAGTTTCCTTGCATATTTCCTGCCGGAAGCGATCTCCGGCGGCTTGTTGCCGATGATAGCGCTTGCCGTCGCCGCACCTGGTCTTGGAGTTTCGCCGGTCCTGAGCGTGACCTCGCTCGGCGTGCTCTGGTATGGGAGCGAAACGTTGCTTGCCGCGATCGCCGGCTGGCACCTCTCCATGCTCTACCCACTCTGTTGCTTCGCGCGCGACCTCAGCTTACCCGTGCTATTCGTCAAGGCGTTGCGCGGCGACGACTTCGTCTGGCGGGGCAACGAGATGCAGGTTGAGCACATGCGGCCGCGCCGCGTCATGGCCCAGATGCGGCCGCGGTTTGCCGAGATTGCTCCGGTGGCGCGCCGGCGGCTTCGGTCGTTGCGCGAACGGATGTCGTGATCCGATCTGACACGCGCTGACTACTGACGTACGGACACCTCCAGCGTTGCGCGATCGGCAATCGCCTCAAGCGCCGCCGGGTCGGTCGGAAAATCCGCCGCGATCCAAGCCTGTTCAGCAGCACGCAAGGCGACGCCCAGGGACGGCCCGGCGGCAATGCCGCGACGGGTGAAATCCGCGGCTTTCAGCTGAAACACCGGCGCCGTCCAGCGTTGCGGCAAGGTCGCCAGTTCTCGCCAGACGCTATCGGCGGCCCCTGCCTCCGAGCGCGACCACGCGACCAGCACGCGATCGGCAAATGATTGCGACCCCAGATCATAGAGCAGCGCGTGCGCGGGCTGTGCTTCGGCCCGCGGCGCCACGCGCCACCAATGTTCAAGCGCCAACAGCCGCTCCGACTCGGCATTGGCAAGCCGCAGCCTTTGTGTGAGCCGCTCGGCATCCTCGGCCACCCAGACACCAAGCGCACCGAGGCGCCGGATCGCGTCCGGCTCAATCCCGATCACCGCTTCAGCTTTGACGACGTTTTCAAAGCTGGCGAGGAAGGGCACACCACCGAGCACCAGGCCCAGAAGCCCTGTTTCAGCCATCACCACCAACGCCGGCGTCGCGCGCGGAGCGACGAACAGCTTGAGCATTTCCGTACGCACGCGCTCACGCGACAGCGTCTCGAGGCCACCACGGCCTTTGACGCACGCCGCTACACCGGCCGCATCCGGCGCGCCCGCGCCGAAGTGCGCGTGAAAGCGAAAGAAGCGAAGGATGCGCAGATAATCTTCTTCGATGCGCCGTTGCGGTTCACCGATGAAGCGCACGCGACGCGCAGCGATATCTTCAAATCCTCCGACGTAGTCGTACACCGTACCGTCGGCCGTGGCGGAGAGCGCATTGATGGTGAAGTCGCGCCGCTCCGCGTCCATCTTCCAATCGCGTCCGAACGCGACCCGCGCCTTGCGGCCAAATGTTTCGACGTCCTCGCGCAGCGTCGTAACCTCGACCGGATGGTGGTCGATTATGGCGGTGACGGTGCCATGCTCTATGCCAGTCGGGATCGCTTTGCCGCCGGCCGCCGCGACGCGCCGCATGACTTCTTCCGGCAAGGCGGTCGTCGCCAAGTCGATTTCGGCCACTGGGAGCTGCAGTAACGCGTTCCTGACCGCTCCGCCGACTACACGCGCTTCTTCCCCGTCGCTATTGAGCAACGCCAGCAGCCTGGCGACTTCGCCTTCCCTGAGCCAAGGAGCGTCACGCAGATGCGGCGCGTGCATCAGCGCGTCGTCCCCGGCACGAATTTGCCGTTCTCGATATGCGCCGGCACATAGGTCGAGCCTGGCGGCGCGCCGGAGAATTGCGCCAGCACGACAAAACTTCCAGCCATGAGCGCGAGCGAAACAATGACCAGCCCGGTGATGCGGCGTAACGTCCACGCATCCGGCTGCATGATTCCCGTGCGCGTCGCCACAAGAAATGCGGCGTACAGCAGAAACGGAATGAGAAAGAGCCCGATCTCGGTGGCGAACGGCCTGATCATGCCCAGACCCGATCGTAGAGATTGCGCACAATACCTGCCGTGATGCCCCAAATGTAGCGATCGCCGAATGGTATCGCGTAATATTCGCGCATGATGCCTTTCCACTCGCGACTTCGGCGTTGCACGTTGTCCGGCGTCATCAGAAAAGCGAGCGGCACCTCAAAGGTCTCAGTGACCTCCCACGGATTGAGCGTCAGCGCAAAGTCGGGCTTGACGCGGCCAACCGTCGGCAGAATGCGAAAGCCAGAAAACGTCAGATAAAGATCAAGATAACCAAGCGGCTCGATCAGCGACGGCACGAGACCAATCTCTTCCTTCGCCTCGCGCAGCGCGGCGGCGGCCGGCGTCCCATCGCCGGGATCGATTTTGCCCCCGGGAAAAGCCACCTGCCCGGCGTGACTCGCGAGTTGCTGCGTGCGGATGGTGAACAACACCGTCGGCTCGCTACGCTCGATGATCGGAACGAGCACCGCGGCAGGTTTCGTCGCAGCCACCCCTGCCCGCTCCCACATCGAAGGATTAAGGTCGAGATCGCCGCGCGCGCCTTCCGCCATCGGATCGGTGAGTGCCGGCGGCACTTCAAGCGTAAGCCGCGCCCGCGTGCGATTAAAAAAATCTTCGGCCGCTACATGATGCAGCGGCTCCAACTGCTTGGTCACGCAAAATCCCTCACCTGGTCGGCCGGCGCCATGGCGAAGAAGGCGCCCTGCGACACCACCCCAAACATGGCTTTGCCGTCTACCTCGCGCTCCTCACCGAGTTCGACAAGGTCGAAAAACAATGTGCGGGTCACCTTCGCCCAAAGGTCACGGCGAACGTGCAGATATGGCTTCAAACCGCCGGTGCCGGGTTCTGGATCGAAGCGCAAGACATGCCCCGGCCCGCAGGAGACCCAATCGTCTACGTTGGTGCGAAAATTGAGGACCCGGCCGTGCGCTGATTCTTCGACGTTTAGCTCGACGGCCAGAAACGGCGCGTCATCTACCTGAATCCCGCACTTTTCCACTGGCGTAACGAGAAAATATTTTTCGCCTTCGCGCTTAAGCACGGAGGCGAACAGTTTAACCAACGCCGGGCGGCCGATCGGGGTCTTTAGGTAGAACCACGTGCCGTCTGCGGCGATGCGCATGTCGAGATCGCCGCAGTAAGGCGGATCCCAGCGATCGACCGGCGGCGGTCCTGTCCTTTCGCCGCCAGCGCGACTTAACGCACCAGTGATCGCTTCCAGCCCGGATTGCCCTTCCTTCGCCATGGTTTGCCTTGAACTTCCACGCTTGGAGCTTAGGTGCAGGAGCGGCATTCTCGCGGAATCGTGATCGGCGTGACGCCACCGGTTCCGTGCCAAAGTTAGGTTGTGTTCCCTGTAGATGGAAGAATTGCCGCAAGTCCTTTGGCAAGTCCGTTGGAATGACGCTGGCGCGTATATTGCATTGCGCAATAGCGGTGCAAAGCGGGATGCTTTGATTCGTGCCGACGCCGCGAATTTGATCTCGATATTCAACTCGGCACAAGACAAGGGGTTAAGCATGGCCGCTGTTGGCGGAGAGGGTCTCGAAACGCTCGAAGACATGATCGTGCGCGCAGCCGAATCAAGCGCCGATCACGTGCGCGCCGCCAAGGCCGCGATCGGTACGGTTATCTTCGGCCAGGACAAGGTCATCGAGCAGGCGCTCGTCACAATCCTGTCTGGCGGCCACGCGCTCCTGCTCGGCGTGCCCGGGCTCGCCAAGACCAAGCTCGTTGAGACCTTAGGCACAGTGCTCGGGCTCGATGCGCGACGCGTTCAATTCACGCCAGACCTGATGCCTTCGGACATCCTCGGCACCGAAGTGCTTGAAGAAAATCAAGCCGGAAAACGCAGCTTCCGCTTTCTCCCGGGCCCGGTGTTCGCTCAACTTCTTATGGCCGACGAAATCAATCGCGCGAGCCCGCGTACCCAATCCGCGCTGCTTCAGGCCATGCAGGAGCAGCACGTCACCGTCGCCGGCACGCGCCATGATTTGCCGCGACCGTTTCACGTGCTCGCCACGCAAAACCCGCTCGAACAGGAGGGCACTTATCCATTGCCGGAAGCGCAGCTTGACCGCTTCCTGATGGAGATCGACGTCGACTATCCTGATCGCGCCGCCGAACGAAAGATACTGTTCGACACCACCGGCGCCGAGGAGACCCGTCCGAAGCCGGCGATGACCGCAGAAGAGCTCATGGCTGCGCAACGCCTGGTGCGGCGGTTGCCAGTCAGCGAGTTGGTCGTCGAAGCCATCTTGGCGCTGGTGCGCTCGGCGCGGCCCGGGCCCGAAGGCGGCGAAGCCGCGAAGCTTATCGCCTGGGGGCCCTCGCCGCGCGCCAGCCAGGCGCTCATGCTGGCCGTGCGCGCTCGCGCCCTCCTCGACCGGCGGCTCGCGCCCTCGATCGACGACGTGCTCGATCTCGCTGAGCCGGTGCTCAAGCATCGCATGGCGCTCACCTTTAGCGCGCGTGCGGAAGGCGAGAGCATCGAGGCGGTGATTGGCCGCCTGAAAGCGCGGATCGGATAAACGGATGGCGCTCGACGCACGGCGCGCACCCAATCACGATCGGCCGGCGGTACAGCGTGCGGTTGGCGAAGGGCGTACGCTAGCCGCGGCGATGCCGCGATTGATTCTTGAAGCGCGGCGCGTAGCGGCAACGGTGCTCCACGGTCTGCACGGACGCCGCCGCGCCGGATCCGGAGAAAATTTTTGGCAATACCGCCGCTTTGTGTCCGGCGAGCCGGCTTCCCGGGTCGACTGGCGACGTTCAGCGCGCGACGATCATTTGTATGTGCGCGAACAGGAATGGGAAGCCGCGCACACGGTGTGGATCTGGCCCGATCGTTCGCCGTCGATGGTGTTTGCCTCGCCACTGGTGCGCGACACCAAGCTTTACCGCGCGCTCGTGATCGCGCTGGCGCTGGCCGAAGTTCTGGTCGAAGGCGGCGAACGTGTGGGCATTCCCGGCCTCATGCACCCAACCGGCAGCCGCAACGTCGTTGAGCGTATGGCGCAAGCGATCATGCACGATCGCAGCGAGCGCACCAGCCTGCCGTCGAATTTTTCTCCCTCGCCGCTTGCCGAAGTTGTGCTGCTCTCGGATTTATGGAGCGATATCGGCGACGTGCGCCGCACGATCACACAACTGGCCGCCAGCGGCGCACTCGGTCATGTGGTGCAGATCGTCGATCCCGCCGAGGAAACTTTTCCCTACTGGGGACGCATCGAATTTGTCGAGCCTGAGGGCGGCGGCCGCGTAACTGCGGGCCGCGCCCAAATCTGGCGGACAGACTACACTGCGCGGGTCGAGCGTCACCGCGCCGAAATCCGCAGCGAAACCGACCGGCTCGCCTGGAGCTTCATCGTCCACCGCACCGATCGTTCGGCAAGCGAACTCCTGCTGGCATTGCACGCCCGTATTGGCGCAGCACTCGCAGACGGCAGTTTGCGCTCGCGCGCAATGGCCGGACCGAGGATTTCGGCATGATAGGCGGACTGCCGCTCGGTTTTGCCGAACCGCTGGTGCTCATTGGGCTGCTCACCCTGCCGGTGCTGTGGTGGCTCCTTCGACTAATCCCGCCGCGCCCGCGCCGCATCGATTTCCCGCCGACGCGCCTTCTGCTTGAGATCGCTCCGAAAGAGGAAACTCCCGCGCGTGCGCCGTGGTGGCTGACCCTTATACGGCTGGCGCTTGCTGCGCTGGTCGTCATCGCCGCCGCCGGTCCGTTGTGGAACCCGCCGCTGGCGGCAATGAAGACGCGGGCGCCGATCGCGATACTGATAGACGACGGCTGGGCAGCGGCCGCCTCCTGGGACGCGCGGCTTCGCACCGCTGAAGACATTATCTCGCGTGCCGAAAACGATCATCGCGCGGTCGCGCTCATCCCGCTCTCCGAAGGCCCGCGCGACATCTCGTTCGCGACGGCAGGTTCGGCCCGCGTGCGCCTGCAACAGATCAAGCCGGTGCCGAACACGGTCGATCGCACTGAGACGTTGCCTGCCATCAGGCGCTTCCTCGCCGACGCGCGGGAGGTTGAGGTCGTCTGGCTGTCCGATGCAATCGACGTCGGCCGCGGCGCCGAGTTCGTCGAAAAGCTCGCGCCGATGCTTGAAGCGCGTCCGGTCACGATAGTGTCCGGTGGTATTCCGCAACCGCTCGCGCTCACGGCAGCCGAGAATGCAGCTGGAGCGCTGGGCGTGAAGGTGATCCGCGCTTCGAGCGGTGCCGCCACAGCCGGCTCGGTCCGGGCGCTTGATCTCAAGGGACTGACGCTCGGCGAGGCCCAGTTCGCCTTCAAACCCGCGGACACCGAAACCGAAGCGCAGTTCGATCTGCCGGTCGAGATCCGAAATGATATCGCCCGCATCGAGATTAACGGGGAGCACTCCGCCGGCGCAGTCCAATTGCTCGATAAGCGCTGGAGCCGCCGCACTGTCGGCGTGGTTTCCGGCGCGACCGCCGACACCTCACAGCCGCTGCTTTCATCGAGCTATTATATTACGCGGGCGCTCGGTCCGTTCGCCGACGTGCGGCTCGCGCAAGGCGAGTCGCCCGCGGAAGCCGTGACGCACTTCCTCGATCAACATCTGCCGATGCTCATTCTCGCCGATGTCGGCAATGTCGCTGGCGACGCCCATGACCGCCTGGCGCGCTGGATCGACGATGGTGGTGTGCTGGTCCGTTTCGCCGGCCCGCGGCTCGCCGCCTCCGATGACGATCTTGTACCCGTCCGGCTGCGGCGCGGCGGCCGCATCCTCGGCGGCAGCTTGAGCTGGGATAAGCCGCAGCCGCTCGCGGCGTTTTCGCGCGAGTCTCCGTTCAACGGCATGGCCGTGCCCAACGACGTGACAGTCAGCCGGCAGGTGCTCGCGGAGCCCGATGCGACGGTGACGGAAAACACCTGGGTGACGCTCGCCGATGGCACGCCGCTGGTTACTGCCGCGCGGCGCGGCAAGGGCATGATCGTCCTGTTTCACGTCACCGGCGACACCCGCTGGTCGGACTTACCGCTCTCCGGGACATTTGTGGAAATGCTCAAGCGCATCGTCGCGCTCGCCGGCACGGTGAACGTTGCTCAGATCGAGAACGGCAAGACCAAGAATGTGCATGAGGCGGTAGCGCCCAATCGCGTGCTCGACGGTTTTGGTATCTTCGTCCCGCCGCCCTCGACCGCCCGGCCGGTGCCGACGGACTTTTCCGGAAGCGCCACCGCCGATCATCCGCCCGGCTTTTATGGTCCACCGGAAAATATGTTGGCCGTGAACACGCTCGCCGCCGCTGATCGGCTGGCGCCGCTTGATTTCTCCGCGCTCTCGAACGCAAGCCACGACATCTACCGCAAAACCGAGCCGCAAGATCTGCGCGGACCAGTTCTGCTGGCGGCGTTCGGCTTGTTACTGCTCGACACGCTGCTCGTCCTTTATCTCGGCGGCGGTATTGCCCGGCTCGTGCCGCGCCTTGGGCGCGCTGCCGCTACGGCCGCGCTAATCGTTTCGGCGCTGGCGCTTACCCTGCCGCACGCCGGGGCTGAAGATTTGCCGAACGTGGACGCGCCGCGCGCCGCGCTCGAAACCAAGCTCGCCTACGTCGTCACCGGTAATCGCGATATCGACTCGATCAGCAAAGCCGGCCTGGGCGGCCTGACGCTCTTTCTCGCGCAGCGGACCGCGCTCGAAGCGGGAGAGCCTGCCGGCTTGGATATCAGCCGCGATGAGCTTGCCTTTTATCCGCTGATCTATTGGCCGATCGTCCCCGGAGCAGCGCGCCCCACCGACGAAACGCTCAAACGCATTGATTCCTACATGAAGCAGGGCGGTACGGTTTTGTTCGACACCCGCGACGCAGTCTCGGCACCGCCCGGTGCTGGCGGCGACACGCGCAGTCCGGGCATGCTCGAATTGCGCAAGATCCTTTCCTCGCTCGATATCCCCGAACTCGAGCCGGTGCCGCGCGATCACGTTCTGACCAAAACGTTTTATCTGCTGCGCGACTTCCCCGGCCGCTTCAATTCCGGTCAACTCTGGGTCGAGGCTTTGCCGGCAGTGAACGAACAGGAGGCTTCGGCTCGGCCGGCCCGCGGCGGCGATGGCGTCTCGTCGATCATCATCACCTCAAATGACCTGGCCGGCGCCTGGGCTATTCTACCCGACGGTCAGCCGATGCTGCCAATGCTCGAGAGCGAACCTCGCCAGCGCGAGCTCGCCTTCCGCGCCGGCGTCAACATCGTGATGTACACGCTCACCGGCAACTACAAGGCCGATCAGGTGCACGTGCCGGCGCTGCTTGAGCGGCTGGGGCAGTAGGAGAACGAATTGAATTTCGGTGTCGCGTTTGCCCCGCTGGTCGGAATGCAGGTCCTCTGGGCCGCCGTCGCCGCGGCTGTGATCCTGTCGGTGCTGCTGGTCGTTTCGCGCAGCCACGGCGCCGTCGTGCGCTCGCTGGCACTGGCGCTGATCGTACTTGCACTCGCCAATCCCTCGCTCACGCGGGAGGACCGCGAGCCGCTGTCTTCCGTCGCCGTCGTTGTGGTTGACAAGAGTCCGAGCCAGAATTTCGGCGAGCGGGCGCAGCAGACCGAGACGGCGCGTACCGCGATCGTCGGCCGGCTGAAACGCATTCCCGGGCTCGACGTGCGTGTCGTGGAGGCCGGACAATCGGATGGCGAGACCGACGGCACGCGCTTGTTCACCGCGCTCGGTTCGACGCTCGCTGACGTGCCGCCCGATCGCATTGCCGGCGCCATCATGATCACCGACGGCCGCGTCCACGACGTGCCGGCGGATGCAGGCGCGCTCGGGTTCGCTGCACCGGTTCACGCGCTGATCACCGGCAACAAGGACGAGCGCGATCGGCGCGTCGCCCTTCTCGCCGCGCCACGCTTCGGCATCGTCGGCCAGTCGCAGACCGTGACCTATCAAGTCGAGGATCAAGGCGCCAAAGAACGCACCGCCGTGGTAACGGTACGCCGCGACGGCGACGTCGTTGAAACGCGCACCGTCCCGGTCGGGGCGCCACAGCGTGTCGATATTCCGATCCCGCACGGCGGGCAGAACATCGTCGAGATCGAAGCGTCTCCGCTCGCGGGAGAACTGACGACGGTCAACAACCGGGCCGTGGTCACGATCGACGGCGTGCGCGACAAGCTGCGCGTGCTATTGGTATCCGGCGAGCCGCATGCCGGCGAGCGAACGTGGCGAAACCTGCTCAAGTCGGACGCCTCCGTCGATCTCGTGCATTTCACCATTTTGCGCCCGCCGGAGAAGCAGGATGGCACGCCGATCAACGAGCTTTCTTTGATCGCGTTTCCCACCCGCGAGCTGTTCCAGCAGAAGATCGGTGAATTTCAGCTCATCATCTTCGACCGCTACGCCCGTCAGGGCGTGCTGCCGCTGATCTATTTCGACAACATCACGCGCTTTGTGCGCGAAGGCGGCGCGGTGCTGGTAGCCGCCGGTCCTGACTACGCCAGCCAGACCAGCATCTGGCGCACGCCACTCGACGCCATCCTGCCCGCCGAGCCAAATGGCAATATCACCGAGCGCGGCTTCCACGCCCGCCTTACCGAGCTTGGCAAACGTCATCCGGTGACGCGAGATCTCGAAGGCTCCGACAGCGATCCGCCGCACTGGAGCCAATGGTTCCGCCTGGTCGATACCAGAAACCCCACTGGTACCGCCGTGATGGAGGGGCCGGACAACAAACCGCTCCTCGTGCTGGCGCGCGAGGGCGAAGGCCGCGTCGCGCTGCTTCTGTCCGATCACATCTGGCTGTGGGCGCGCGGTTTCCAAGGCGGCGGGCCGCACCTCGATCTGCTGCGCCGTCTCTCCCATTGGCTGATGAAAGAACCCGATCTCGAAGAGGAAGCACTGCGGCTCACGGTCCGCGGCCATGAACTTCTGGTGCGGCGGCAGACCATGTCCGATGAGGCATCTCCCGTGACGCTAACCTCGCCGTCCGGCGCCACCTCAACGCTCAAGCTCGTGCCGAAGGAGCCGGGCGCGTGGGAAGCGAGCGCGACGGCAAATGAGCTTGGCCTGTGGCGCGCGACCGACGGCAAACTCAACGCGCTCGTCAACATCGGACCCGCCAATCCGCGCGAGTTCGCCGAGGTGACGTCGACGACCAGTGTGCTGGCGCCGATCGCTGCGGCTACCGGCGGCGATTTACGCCGGCTTGAGGACGGCGGCGGCATGAACGTGCCGCGCATTCTCGCCGTGCACTCTGGCGATACTTACAAGGGTGACGACTGGATCGGGCTGAAAATGCGCGACGCCAGCGTCATCCGCGGCATCGGCGTGCTGCCGGTGTTCGCCGGACTGCTCGGCCTCCTGCTGCTGCTCGGCAGTCTTGCCGGCACCTGGGCGCGCGAAGGACGCTAAATCGAAGCCTTCGCTCCGGCTGCGCGGCATGTTTAGTCGGTCAAACGCGAAAGACCGTCAAACCCAAGACCAGGAGCACCAGAAAGATCACAACGAAAATGAAAAACAGGATGCGCGCGATATCGGCGGTCGCGGCCGAGATGCCGGTAAATCCGAACAACGCCGCGACCAATGAGATCAACAAGAAAATCAACGCCCATTTCAGCAATGACATAGCCGGTTCCTTTCGCGGTTGGTAACCGAAAGGCCCGGTTTTGGTTCCATCATTGCGGCGGGAAGGTTGTCAGCCGGCGTTCGCCGAAAAGACCGGTCATCCAGCCAATCATTGCTCCCACTCGGGCTGCACGGGCCCGGAAACGCCTTCAAACGCACCGCTGCTCAGCTCGGCGACCAGCACACGGTCTGGATCGACCGGACCGGGCATGATCGCGCGGCCCGGCGGGACACGTTTGAAGCCACATTTGGCATAGTACGGCTCGTCGCCAACCAGAATCACCAGCCGGTGGCCGTTTGCGCGTGCTGCTTCGAGCGCGTGTCCGATCAAAGCCTGACCAACGCCGCGCTCGCGAAACGGCGGCTCCACTGTGAGCGGACCGAGCAGCAGCGCTTTGGTCTCGCCGATCCGCACCGGCGACAGGCGCACCGAGCCGACCAGCAGCGTGCCGATCCGCGCAGTAAACGACAGATCGAGGCTGTGGGCTACCTGCTCGCGCAACCGATAAGCGGTCTTGGCATAGCGGCCGGGACCGAATGTGCGTTCGTGAAGGCGCTCGATCGCCAGCGCGTCGTGCTCCGTTTCCGGCAGAATGGTTAGCGAAACATCGGTCATCGCGCCGCCGCGTAGCATTTGAGCCGATGCCGGTCCA
Organism: uncultured Alphaproteobacteria bacterium; assembly: GCA_963826945.1. Taxonomy (GTDB): domain Bacteria; phylum Pseudomonadota; class Alphaproteobacteria; order Rhizobiales; family Xanthobacteraceae; genus BOG-931. The sequence goes on from CAWGYY010000015.1 coordinate 81,775, forward strand.
GCCAAACACTAACGCTCGCCCCGGAAATGCTTACATGAAGCGAAGCAATTTCAGCGGAGATCGATATGGGCCTGCTCGTCGACGGCGCGTGGCAAGATGTAGATATGCGCGTGCAGGAGGGTCGTTTCGTCCGGAAACCAACGACATTCCATAATTACATCACGGCTGACGGCAGTCCTGGACCGACCGGCAAGGGCGGATTTCCCGCCGAGCGGGACCGGTATCATCTCTATGTTTCGCTCGCCTGCCCGTGGGCGCACCGCACGCTGATTTTCCGCAAGCTGAAAAAGCTCGAGAGTGTCATCTCGGTCTCCGTGACGGTGGCGCTCCTTGGCAAAAAGGGCTGGGAATTCGGCACCGAACCCGGAGCCACCCTCGATACCATCAACGGCAAATCCGTCCTTGCCGACATCTATGTGCTCGCCGATCCGCACTACAGCGGCCGCGCCAGCGTCCCCGTCCTTTGGGACAAGAAGCAGCACACCATCGTCAACAACGAATCCTCCGAAATCATCCGCATGCTCAACAGCGCATTTGACGCATTCACGGACGTGCGCACCGATTATTATCCGGCTGAACTTCGCGGCGAAATCGACCGCGTCAACGACCTCGTTTATGAAACCGTCAACAACGGCGTTTATCGTTCAGGCTTCGCTACCACCCAGGTCGCCTATGAAGAGGCCGCGCGCGCAGTCTTCGCCACGCTCGACGAACTGGAAGCGCGGCTTTCGCGGCAGCGGTACCTGGTCGGCCGCCAGGTCACCGAAGCCGACTGGCGGCTGTTTACGACGCTCGTTCGTTTCGATGCAGTTTATTACAGCCACTTCAAATGCAACGTGCGGCGCATCATCGATTATCCGAATCTGTGGAATTATCTGCGCGATCTGTATCAAACGCCGGGAGTGGCGGAGACCGTCAGTCTCGACCACATCAAGCGGCACTACTACGGCAGCCACCGCAACGTTAATCCGACCGGTATCGTGCCGATCGGACCAGCTCTTGATTTCGATTTGCCGCACGACCGCAATCGGTTCGGCTGATTTGAAAAGAACGGTCACGCCCAAACCGGGCGCGACCTGTGCATCGCTCAGCGAACGACTTACCAGCCGTAGTAAGGCCCGCAATTGTAATAGGGGTAGTAGCCGCAATAGCCAGCATAGCCAGGATAGCCAGCAAATCCGTAGAGGCCGCCCAAGCCTAGTCCAAGCCCAATGCCTGGACCCCATCCCCGGCCGCGATAACCATAGCCTCGACCCCAACCACCGCGCCAACCACCTCCCCAGCGGCCACCGGCGAAACGGGCCCCGCCGAAATGCGCTCCGCCGCCAAAGTGAGCTCCGCCAAAGTGGGCCCCACCGCCCATATGACCACCACCGCCGCCGTGCCCAAACGCGAACGCGCCAGTGCCGGTCGTCACTGTGCCAAGCGCCACAGCCGCGGCAAGCGCGAGGATCTTCTTGCGCATCAAAGTCTCTCCTTCTGCGACCTCAAATCGCCCATACCAACCAATCCGCGCGCGGCGCGATGGTTTCAGGCCGACGCGGAAAATGACCAAATGACGCGGCTTAAATTACCGGACGGCAATGTCGGCGTTCCGACTTTCACCAGAACTCGGCGACCGTAATCTGGTCGAGCACTTCGGCGATGCGCGCGCGCGTCGCACGCGTGGTGTCTTGCGGAAGCGCATCGGGCGCGAAGAAGCCGTGGGCCACGATTTCGTGATCGGGCTGCGGCGGCGCGCTCTGGCGGAAAAAGCGCACGACATAAAGCGCGATGTGATCGCGCCGCGAGACACGCCGATTGTAATAAACACCAATCAGAGGCGACGGCCCGGTGATCTCGATATTGCCCTCTTCGTGCAGCTCGCGCGCGAGCGCCGTCATCAGGGTCTCACCGACCTCGACACCGCCCCCCGGCAAATGCCAGCCGGCGATGTAGCTGTGCTTGATCAGAAACACCCGGCCGGCACCATCGATAACGAGTGCGCGCACCCCAATCGTAAGCCCGCGTGCGAAGCGCCAATAGAAATGCAAGAGGCGTCGCAGGACCGGCTCGAAAGACCGGCGAACGGTATCAAGCTGCATGTGAGTAAACTCCAGCCCACTGAGGGCAAACCCACCCGCATTCGTATTCGTTCACCCGCCGGCCTCAAATGCTTGATCGTCACAGGCGCCGCGCCAACCGCTCCACTAGCCTCCAATTTAGAAGCATTCTAATATTGAAATTTGAACATCGAGGCGATGCCCCGTGAAGCGCTTTGCTGACTTGAGTGAGCAGGAAGTTTTGGCGCTCGCCATATCCAACGAGGACGAGGATAACCGCATCTACCGTTCGTTCGCGGATGGACTGCGCGGCTCCTATCCGGATACGGCGGGTATGTACGACAGGATGGCGGAAGAAGAGATCGAGCATCATGACATGCTGCTCGATCTCTACCGGAAGAAATTCGGCGACTTTCTCCCGCTGATCCGGCGGCAGGACGTCAAAGGCTTCGTCACGCGACGTCCAATCTGGCTCAACCGGCCGCTTGGTCTCGACGCCGTACGCAAATTCGCTGAGGAGATGGAATTCGAGACGGCACGCTTTTACCGGCGTGCGGCGGAATCGGCCGGTGACAATGCCACCCGCGATTTGCTGATGCAGCTCGCCGCAGCCGAGGACAAACACGAGCAGCTCGCCCAGCAACTCGGCGAAGGAATTTCGCCGACTGCCCGCAAGGCCGAGGACGAGACTTCGCGGCGTATGTTCGTGCTGCAATACGTCCAACCCGGGCTGGCCGGCCTCATGGACGGCTCTGTCTCAACACTTGCGCCGCTGTTCGCAGCGGCCTTCGCCACCCACAATACGTGGGCGACGTTCCTGGTTGGACTCGCTGCCGCAGTCGGCGCCGGTATCTCCATGGGTTTTGCCGAGGCCCTATCCGATGATGGCTCACTCACCGGACGCGGCGCACCGCTCGTGCGCGGCGCGGTGTGCGGAGCCATGACGGCCGTGGGCGGACTCGGCCACACACTCCCCTATCTGATTCCGCATTTTTACGTCGCGACCGCGCTGGCGTTTGCCGTCGTAGCAGTCGAACTCGCCGCAATCTCCTGGATCCGCACTCACTATATGGACACGCCGTTCCTGCAAGCCGCCTTCCAGGTTGTCGTCGGCGGAGTGCTCGTTTTTGCCGCCGGCGTTCTCATCGGCAGTTCGTGATCCAGCGGCCCGCACTGAATAGAAAATCTTTGGTACGAGCCTGATTCGCAATCATGATGCGGCGATGTTCGCGCTCGCCCACCTCTCCGATCTGCATCTTTCCGCGCGGCCGCGGCCGCTTGATCTTCTTGGCAAGCGCGGGCTCGGCTTCATCAATTGGCACCGCGGGCGCAAATACATGTTCCGTAGCGACGTGCTCGAGGCGATTACGCGGGACGTAAAAGGCCTCGCAGTCGACCACACTGCCGTCACCGGCGACTTGGTCAACTTCTCTGTGATCGCCGAATATGCACGCGCGCGGGCATGGCTCGAAACGCTTGGACCGCCGGCCGCGGTCACGGTCATTCCCGGCAATCATGACATTTACGTACCGCAAGCGCAGCTTTGGCCCGCGGAGTTCTGGGGCGATTACATGCAGGGCGACGACGGCGCCGCGCCCGGCACGTTTCCATTCCTGCGCCGGCGCGGACCCGTTGCACTGATCGCGCTTTCCACGGCACTACCGACCGCGCCGTTCTCCGCGACCGGCCGGCTCGGCGATAAGCAGCTATCGCTATTGGCAGATGCGCTCAGACAAACGCGTGAATCGTTTCGCGTCATTCTTATTCATCATCCGCCGGTCAGTCCGCCCAGCCGCCATATGCGGCGCCTCGTCGACGGCGCCGAGTTTTGCCGTGTGCTGGCGCAAAACGGCGCCGAACTCGTGCTCCACGGCCACGATCATTGTTTCTCGCTCATCTGGCTCGACGGGCCGGCTAAAACGATTCCCGTTGTCGGAGCGCCGTCCGCTTCGGCGCGTGCCCCGCACGGCCACGAGGACGCCGCCGGCTACAATGTCTTTCACATCGACGGCGAACTGAACGCGTGGCGCTGCGAGATGGTGCGGCGCCAGCGCGGCGCCGACGGTGCCGTGCGCGAGATCGAGCGGCAAAAGCTCGCTTAGGAGCGGCCGGCGAGCAGCAGAACGATCAGCACGAGGGTGACGATCCCCAAGAAGAAACCAAACACCAGCGCGCCAAATGCACGGCGGTGACGACGCCGTCTTTCGCGCGCGGCCTCCCGGCGCCCGATGCGGCCGATGAAATCGGGATCCTCGTCGAGCGCGCGCTCGCGTTCGACCAGCCGTCGCGCCACGTAAGCGGTGACCGCCTTAACCATCTCCTGACTGTCATTCGACTCGGCAAGCACCCGGCGGCCGACGCGCGTATCCTGCAGCAAGCGATAGATGCGCTTGTCACGACCCATGGCAACATGCGCGATGGCGTCGATCCATAGCCGCGGCGTGTCGCCACGGCTCAAGCCGCGATCGAACAGCTCGACCTCGGGCGGAATTTCGGCAAACAGCGGATCAAGCGCCTCGTTGAGAAGTTCGAGACGCGCCACTTCGGCGTCGCGCAAGTCGACCACGACGCTGGTCCGCTCAGCCGCCTCGATGCGCGCCTGATGCACGGCTTCTTTGAGAGGCGAGCTTGATTCACCGTCGGCCGCGTTCGCCTGGGACTTGCGCTTTCGACCCCACATCACCTGCACCGCCTGGTTCCCTAGAGGAAGATACTCTTACGGTTGAGCGCACAGAAGCCCTGCCCACCCCATGGGTGCCCAAAAGGAGTGAATTATGGCCGATTCGACGGCAGATTGGCCCTGAGTTAGAGGGTCCGCCGGCCGCAAAATGCTCAGCCGCGAGGAACGACGCCATAAGGCCGCGCCCAGCCGAGCCCGTCCTCGGTGCGGCCGCGCGGGCGATACTCACAACCGATGAAGCCGGCGTAGCCGAGCCGATCGAGGGCGGCGAATATCTCAGGATAATTGACTTCGCCTTCGTCGGGCTCGCGCCGCGCCGGCACGCCGGCGATTTGCACATGGCCGATGAGCGGCAAATGCGCTTCGAAGCGGCGGATGAGATCGCCGCCGAAGATTTGCGCGTGGTAGAAATCAAACTGAATGCGCAGATTGGGGCTGCCGACTTTGCCGATGATGTCGGCGGCATGCTCGACGCGATTGAGGAAATAGCCTGGACGGTCGCGCGGATTGAGCGGCTCGATCAGGAGCGTGATACCCAAAGCCTCCGCTTGCGTCGCCGCGCGAGTGAGATTCCTGACGAACACCGCCTCCGCCGCCGGCCTTTGTTCCGGCGCGACGCAGCCGGCCATGCAATGGACGGTGCGGCCGCCGATCGCGACCACATAATCGAGTGCTCGCATGAACGCCGCCTCCCAATCGCGCTCGCGGCCGGGCATCGCGGCGAGACCGGCTTCGCCTTCGCGGCCGAACGGCGTGTTGACGCCGAGTTGCGTCAGCCCGTGCCGTTCGAGCTCCGTCTTCACCGCAGATGGCGGAACATCATAAGGAAACAACAACTCGACGGCGCCAAAACCCGCCGCGGCCGCCGCTGCAAAGCGTTCAATCAATGGGCGGTCCGCGAACAGATACGCGAGGTTGGCGGCAAATCTGGGCATCGGCTTTTTCTTTCGAGTTGCAAGACGCCAGTCAACGCTTTCGTCCGGCTAAGCCAAGCTCTCGCTTTTCTTCGGGACCCTTCAAACCCAAGTTGAGCAATATCCGCTTGAGCGGTGCCGACCTTCGCGCGTCTTGCACCGGGGGCAATTGCCCCTCTTGTCGTTGGGAAATTGCCCATCATATTACCCATTGCCGAAATGGGCCATTTTGTGGTTGACCCTTTGCCGCACCATTGGTTCGCTGGATTTTAGAAACGGTGCGCGCACAACAACCCTGAAATCGGCGCACCGGTCGAGGAAACCCTCAGGATGGCGTGCCATGAACGCCCAGCAATTACTGCAAGAAATATCGGATTATTGCCGGCAATCGGGGCTGGCGGAGTCGACGTTCGGCCGCCGCGCGGTCAACGACGGCAAGCTCGCCGCGCGGCTCCGCAATGGCGGGCGGATCACAACCGACACACTCGACCGCATCCACGGTTTCATGGCTGCCCACCCACCTCAGGGGCCTCGTCCTATCGTGATTGAACGATCTCGCGAACACCGCCCAGTGGCTTCACAGCTTCCGGGACCAGCACCTCTTGCCCCGGCGGCGCCTGGCGAGAGGTCGGAAGACCCGCAGCGCAACTTCCGCTTTTTCGACAACCGGCAGAAATATCTGCTGTTCGTCAACACCTGCAGCGAAAAGTGGGAGGTGGCACACCGCGTCTCCGAGGAGCTCGCGCACATCCATCCGCGTCCTCCGGCGGTCCGCGTGTTCGATGCCGGCGTCGGCGACGGCTCGGTGCTCACGCGCGTGATGCGGGCGATGCACGATCGCTTCACCCACATGCCGTTTTACATCGTCGGCAAGGAGATCAGCCTGGAAGATGTGCGGCTGACCCTGCAGAAGATGTCGGACCGCTTCTTTGAGCATCCGTCGACGGTGTTGGTGCTGACCAACCTCGCCTATGCGGATGCACCGTGGCTGCACGTGAAGTCGCTGAATGCGGCTTCAAGCCTCGTCTGGCATGAGCTGCCGCTCGTCGGGAATTCCGCTCACCGCTTCGAAGAGCAGATCATGGATCTCGAGCCATTCCTGGCTCAGAACTGGAAAGCCGGCGTCAGCCCGCGCACCGGAAATCCGGTCTACGAGCGTCCGGTGGTGCTCGTCGTCTACCGTGAAGATCACCGCTTCCTGCTCGACCCGATCATTCCCAAGGCCGGCGGCACCAGCGCCAACTATGATCTCGTCATCGCATCGCAACCTTACCGCGCCCGCGCCTCGCTCGAATTCAAAGCCTCGCGGGTCGTCGCGCCGCTGGCGCGCGCGTTGGGACCGGGCGGTCGGCTCATTGGCATTCAGTCGCACGGTCACGATCCCGGCATGGAGATCATTCAGAGGGTTTGGCCGGACGATCACCCCTTCATCCACGACCGCCATCAGATCCTCAAAGCGGCCAAGCACGAGCTTGGGCCGGCCGGGCGCGATCTCAATTTCAACGCCTACGCCGATAACCGCTCGCTGTTCCGCTACGTGATGCACACGCTACCTTCGGAAATCTCCGAGTCGATCGGCACCTCGACATTGTTCGCGGCGTGGAATGCCGCGATTTACGTGGCTCAGGTCGAGGATGACCGGCTCGGCACCGCGGTGGCCGACGGCCGCTACATTGATGCGACGCGCGCAGTGCTGCGCGAGCGCGGCGGCCTGTGGTTTTTCGACGAATCCTACGTGATCTCGCGCCGGCGAGCATAATTCTCTTCCCCCGGAAGCGGGGGATGCACGGGAAGCGGTGAGCGAAGCATGACCGCACTCCCAATTCCAGATCAGACCGCGACCGATCCGGTCGCGCGGATCGCCGCATTCATGGCGGGATTTTCCATCGAGGCGACGCGGCCTTCCGACGCCGACATCGCAGCGCTTAACGTCCTTAAACGCGGCACGCGCGTATTTCTCAGCGCGGTACCAAATCGGCCTGTCGAGGAATCTCTTGCGGCCGCAATCCGCGTGCGCGCGGCCGGCTTCGAGCCGGTCCCGCACGTGGCGGTACGAAATTTCACCAACGTCGCGGCGCTGGACGATCTGCTGGCGCGGCTCAACGGCGAAGCTGCCGTGGACAGCGTCTTTGTGATCGCCGGCGATCGCGCCGAATGTGGCCCATTCCGGCGCGCGCTTGATGCCATCGATAGTGGTGTGCTGCGCCGGCGCGGCATCCGCACCATCGGCATCGCCGGCTACCCGGAGGGCCATCCGCGCATCGGCGACGAAGAACTCACCCGCGCAATGGCGGAAAAAATCGCGGCGGCGGAAGCGACTGGGCTTGCGGTCGAGATTGTCACCCAGTTCTCCTTCGACGCGCGCGCAATCATCAACTTCATTGCCCGGGTGCGCGCTTTTGGATTTGAGCACCGGATGCGCGTCGGACTTGCCGGGCCGACCAGCCTCACGTCGCTGATGCGCTATGCAAGCCGCTGTGGTGTGCGCGCCTCCGCGCAAGGGCTTGCCAGCCGGGCCGGCCTGATGCGGCAGATGTTCGCCATGACCACGCCGGACGACATCATCCGCGCGCTAGCCGAGGCGGCACCCGCGAACGTGGTGCCGCATTTCTTTTCCTTTGGCGGAATCCCCGCGACCAGCCGCTGGGCCCGCGCTGTCGCAGACGGCCACCTCACGCTCGACCCCCATGGCGGTTTTCGGGTCGAGCGGCCAAACGGCAAATAGCTCTCCCACGAGGAGCAATCCGCCAACGCTTCCAACGCGAGCAATTCACGTTCGCGTTGGGCTCAATTGCCTCCCTCTCGCCAAAAATCGCACCACACGATATTTCTGAGCCCATGACCCAGAGCCCGCAAAACATCGACGTTTTCTCCCCGTTTCAGCTTGGCCCCCTCCACCTGCCCAACCGGATCGTGATGGCGCCGATGACGCGCAATCGCGCCGGGCCGGGCGAAGTGCCAGGCCCGATCAACGTCACCTATTACGTGCAGCGCGCCAGCGCCGGCCTCATCGTCACCGAAGGCACCCAGGTTTCGCAACAAGGCCAGGGTTATGCCGCGACACCCGGTATTTTCAGCACCGAGCAAGTCGCCGGCTGGAAGCGCGTCACTGAGGGCGTACATGGCGCCGGAGGGCGCATTTTCCTTCAGCTCTGGCACGTGGGCCGCATCTCGCATCCTTCATTGCAGCCGGGCGGCGCGCCGCCTGTGGCACCGTCGGCCCTGCAACCGGCCGGGCAGATTATCACCGCGCGGGGCATGCAGCCCTTCGTCATGCCACGCGCGCTCGAGACCGGCGAGATCGCAGGCGTTGTCGAAGACTTTCGCCGCGGCGCCGCGAACGCCAAGACGGCCGGCTTCGACGGCGTCGAACTGCACGGCGCCAATGGCTACCTCATCGATCAGTTTCTGAAGGACAAGACCAACAAGCGCACCGACCGCTACGGCGGCAGCGCGCTCAACCGCGCACGGTTTTTGATTGAGGTGACCGAAGCCATCGTTGGCGAATGGGGCGCCGACCGCGTCGGCGTGCGGCTTGCGCCAACCAACCCGTTCAACGACATTGGCGACAGCAATCCAGCCGCAACGTTTGCCGTCGCGGTCGGTGAACTCAATCGCTTCGGCCTCGGCTATCTGCACATCGTCGAGCCGAGCCCGACCGATCCGGTACCCGCCGGCGAGGTGCCGGACATCAAATTCTTTCGCCGGATCTGGCGCGGCACATTGATGGGCAACAAAGGCTACGATCTCGAACGTGCTAACACGGCATTGCGAGAAGGCACGATCGACTTGGTGTCGTTCGCGGCGCTCTATCTCGCCAATCCCGATTTGCCCGAACGCTTTCGCCGCGGCGCTCCTTTCAATCCCCCCGACCGCCCAACGTTCTATGGTGGCTCAGCAAGGGGCTATACCGACTACCCTGCTCTGCCAGCGTAGCCGGCGGAGATTTCCACTCTCACAGAGCGACAAAAACCTTAAAATATCAGTGGCTTGCGACCAAAGCGCGATGTTGTGACCGCAGTCACTTCGCTGCGGAGCGCATCATCATAGCTTTTGCCGGGTGCCTAATTGATCTAGGGAGCACACCGATGCTGACCGTGCTGAGATACTTAGGTCTGGTGACGGACGAGTTCTTTGAGTGGCAGATGCGCCGCGCGGCAGTCCGGATCAGTGCGCGCCAGCATATCTTTCCTCACTACGGACACTGACGCGCCCTAGGTAGCCAACTGGTTCGACAGGTCTTCGAGATTTTTTGCCGCGATATCGACCGTCACGGTGGGTGCTTTTTCGCCACGTCCGGGTCCAGCCTCATCCGGACGCGCAATGTGGGCCGTGCGCAGGCCGAGCGCAGCGGCGGCCTTAAGATCTGAGCTGTGCGCGGCGACCATCAGGCATTCATCCGGCACCAGATCGAACGCTTCCGCCGCGGCAAGATAGACCCGCGGCTTTGGCTTGTAATCGCCGGCAACCTCAGCGCCTAAAATCGCATCCCACGGAAAACTGTTGCGCCGCGCCAGATCGACCATCAGCGAGATATTGCCGTTCGACAGCGGCGCCAGGAGATAGCCTCGCTTGAGGCGAGCGAGCCCGGGCGGCGCGTCTGGCCACGCATCGAGCCGATGCCACGCCAAATTGAGATGACGGCGGTCTTCCTCACCGAGCGCATCGATGCCGAAGCGCGGCGCGATCAGATCGAGGTTCCGCCGATGCAAAACGTCGAGCTTGGAGAAGGGCAGACGGCCGCTTCGCACCTCCTCCATCGCGCCCTGGTATTCGCCCCGCCAGGCGTCGGCGAACGCCAGCCAATCGAGGGCATAGCCACGCGGGGCCAACATCGCCTCTGCCTCCCGCGCGATGCTGGTCCGCCAGTCGACCAGCGTCCCGAATACGTCAAACAGGAGGGCTTTCACTGCAAGCGGCATCCGCTACACTTAGTGCAACGGCGCGAACCGCAAAAGCGCGCCGCGGAAACGTTTCAGGCGGCGGCATGGCGGAACTAGATCGGTGGGAGGCGCGGTTCAGTCCTCCCGGCTATGTTTTCGGCAAGGACCCGAACGCCTTTCTCAAGGCGCAGGCCCATCGTCTACGTCCCGGACAATCGGCACTTTCCGTGGCCGACGGCGAAGGCCGCAATGGCGTCTGGCTTGCCGAACAAGGTCTCGACGTCCTGTCGATCGATTTTTCGCCGGTCGCGCTGGCGAAGGCGCGAGCGCTCGCTCAAGAGCGCGGAGTCGCGCTGCGGACCGAAGTCGCCGATGTCACCACATGGCGCTGGCCGGAAGCCGCATATGACGTGATCGTCGCCATTTTCACCCAGGTTGTGTTTCCCGCTGAGCGCACCGAGTTTCTTTGCCAATTTGAAGCGCGCACTAAAGCCCGGCGGACTTCTCCTCATACAAGGCTATCGCGTCGAGCAGCTCACCTATCGCACCGGCGGGCCGCCTGAGCCGGAACGCTTGTACACACGGGCCCTGTTGGAGGAAGCCTTCGGCGACATGACTGAGCTTGAAATCCGCGAGCATGACAGCGCGATCAGCGAAGGCACTGGCCACGTCGGCATGTCGGCGTTGATCGATCTTGTCGCCAAAAAATGAAGGTCAAACCAAGCAGGACCCAATGCCGAAAAAGCCGTCAAAACCGTCGAACAAGCAGCCCGCTCCTCGTCTGCCCGCCATCTCGATGGACAACCTCACGCCCGAGCAACAGGCCATCGTGGAAGCGATCAATAGCGGCCCTCGCGGCCGGTTCATGAATGCGGGTCCGTTCGCGGTTTTTCTCCATGCGCCGACTTACGGCATGCTGGCGCAGCAACTCGGCGGCCATTTGCGCTTCAATACCAGTGTGCCGCCGCGGCTTTCGGAATTCGCCATCCTGTGTACCGGGCGATACTGGAAAGCGCAGTTTGAATGGCACGCGCATGCCAAGATCGCCGCCAAGCAGGGCGTAAAGGACGCAACCATCCGCGACTTGCACGCCGGCCGGGCGCCGAAATCCGCGCCGCGCGACGAAATGGCGATCTACGCCTTCGTCAAGGAGCTTTACGGGACCCGGCGCGTTAGCAACGCCACATACGCCCGCGTGCGGAAATTGCTCGGCGATACCGGCGTGGTCGAGCTCGTCGGCATTCTCGGCTATTACGTTTTGATTTCGATGACGCTTAACGTGTTTCGCATGCCGCTGCCCGAAGGCACACCGCTGCCGTTCCACGAGCCGGCCGGCAAATAGAGATCAGGCAACGCGGCCGGCGACTTTTGATGAGACGTGCATCGCATCTCTGGGCGAGACGCCGCGCGGCTTGTTCATGCGCTGGCGAAGGAGTTCGAGAAAGCGTTCCTTCGGCATCGGCGGCGCAATCAGCGGCCCTTGCCCGAAGTCACAACCCATGACCATCAAAGTCTGCAGGTCGGCGGAGCTTTCAACGCCCTCGGCGACCGCGGCACTGCCAAAACGGTGCGCCAGATCGATGGCGGTCTGGCAGATGGCGCCGTTCGCCGCATCGGTGGCGCAGCCGGTCACGAAAGACTGGTCGATCTTGAGCTCGGCAAACGGCAGCGCCCGCAAGCTCGAGAACGATGAATAGCCGGCGCCGAACTCGTCGAGCGCGATGGTGATGCCGCTCACCCGCAATTGGGTCGCGATCTCGTTGGCAAGCGCAGTGTCGCGAACGATCTGATCCTCAGTCACTTCGAGGATCAATCCGGGCCAGCGGTCGGTTTTTGGCCGATACTCGGCGACCAATTGCGGGATCGGCAGCTTGAGCAGAACGTTGACCGGCACATTGATGGCGAGATGAAGATTAAAGCCGGCCTCGTCGAACATGGTCCAATCGAGGAGCGTCGCCAATACCGCCTGTTGGGCCAGTTCGGCAATACTGTTCTCATCGACTTCGGGAAGGAAATTGCCCGGCTGCAAGACGCCGAACTGCGGATGGTGAATACGGGCCAGCGCTTCCGCGCCGGCAAGGCATTTGCGCTTAAGATCAATCTTGGGCTGATACCAGATCTCAAACCAATTGTTGCGGAGTGCTTCTGCAATTGCAATTCGCGGTCGCACGGCCGCGTTCACGGAGTCGGTTTGCGATTGCTGCTCGTCATCGGCAAGGTTCGTGATCGGTCCGGACCAGCTGCGGATGTCCTTGGGATCGGAATCGTTCATGCTCGCAGACCGGTGCGCGGTACCATCGCGCAGGTATACTTCGACGAGTATTAACCAATGGTAAGGCGCTTAGGTATCAAACGACCCACTAACGGGCACGGAAGTGCCATTTGCAGTGTTGGCCGCGCGTTCGCTGTGTTCGGCACGCCTTTCGGCGTCGCACGCGCCCAAGGTTGTGCGATGCGCATCGGACCAACATCGTAGGCGGCAGCGCGAGCAGTCGGCGGTGCAAGTTGCGCCGCCGCAAGCGCGCAGAATCCGGCTAGACCGCCGCAGATATATTTCCGAGCGAGTTGATCTGATGTCCCGTATCGCGACCGATCTGCGGCGTCACTTAAGAATCTTAGCCGGATAGCAACCGGCCGGAATGTGGCAAAGACGGCAAAAATGCGCGCCCCGACAAGACGTTGAACTTGGCGGTATCCTTCGCTATACGGGCAGCAACGACCGGAGGGGCCCGCAGCGATCGGGCTTAAGATGCCCGATGTCTGCCACTTTCGATAAAGTCGCTGATATAATTGCGGAAACTTGCGACATTCCGCGTGAGAATATCAAGCCGGAAAGCCACGCCATCAACGACCTCGAAATCGACAGTCTCGATTTCCTGGATATTGCCTTTGCCATCGACAAAACCTTCGGCATCAAGCTTCCGCTCGAGCAGTGGACCCAAGAGGTCAACGACGGCAAGGCGACGACGGACCAGTACTTCGTGCTCAATAACTTAAGCAGCGAAATCGACAAGCTGATTGCGGCGAAGGGCGCCTGAGGCGCCACACATGCGTTTCGAATACTTCCAGATGATCGACCGCATGGTCGCGCTCGACGTTGCCGGGCGCGTAGCTACATCGATCTGCACGGTGCCAAAGACTTCAACGGTATTCGAAGGGCATTTTCCAAGCTATCCGCTGATGCCTGGGGCGCTCCTCCTGGAATGCATGGCGCAGACGACCGGCTGGCTGTTGATAGCGGTCGGCGGCTTTAACTCCATGCCATTCATGGCCGGCGTCAAGGAGGCAAAGTTCCGCACCGCCGTATTTCCCGGGGACGAACTCGAAGTCGAGGGCCGCGTCGTGCACGAGGGCTCGGGCTACGCTGTCGGCGAGGGCAAAGGCCGGCGAAACGGAAAGGTCGTCTGCGAGGCGCGGATCATCTACACCATCATGCCGTTTCCGAGCCCGGAATTCCGTACCGCGCTGTTCGAATGGGCGGAGCGGATCGAAGTACCGGTCAAGGAACTCACCAAGTGAGCGGACGCCGCGAGGTGTGGATCACCGGCGTCGGTCTGCTTACGTGCTTTGGCGAGGGGCTCGAGGCAACGTGGCAACATCTCGAGCGCGGCGATCCGCCGCCTTACGATGACAAAAGCTTTGCGCCCTACATCGTGCATCCGCTCGCGCCGGTGAATTTTGACAAACAAATTCCGAAGAAGAGTGATCAGCGGCAGATGGAGCCGTGGCAGCGCATCGGCGTCTATGCCGCAGGCCTGGCGCTAAGCGACGCCGGCATTGCCGGCAAGCCTGAGCTGCTGGAAACCACCGACATGATCGTCGCTGCCAGCGGCGGCGAGCGCGACATTGCCGCCAACTCGACCATCCTTACCGGCATGCGCAAGGTTACCGAGCGCGGCGCGTTCCTCAACGAACGGCTGATGAGCGATCTGCGTCCGACCTTATTCCTGGCGCAGCTGCCAAACCTGCTCGCTGGCAATATCTCGATCGTGCACGGCGTCGTCGGTTCCTCGCGCACGTTGCTGGGCGAAGAAGCGGCCGGCGTCGATGCGGTGCACATCGCGCACGCGCGCATCGCGTCTGGACAGAGCGAATTGACGCTGGTGGGCGGCGCGTACAACGCCACCCGCTGGGACATTCTCCTCATCTTCGAACAGGCGGGCTCGGCCCTTAAAGACAAGTTCGCGCCGGTCTGGGATCGCGGCCCGCGAGGCGGCCTCGCCGTCGGCAACATGGGCGCTTTCCTCGTGCTCGAAAGCCGCGAGCACGCGCAAACACGCGGCGCGCGACCGCGGGCGCGGATTTCTGCGATCTATTCCGACCGTAACCAGCGCAAAAGCGGAGACATCGAGGCAACGCTCCGTGGCCAGTGGAACGGGATCGAGGCCGAGGTCGATCGCAAACACGCCGGAATTATCTCCGGGGCAGCGGGACTTGAACCCGCGACCTCGGCCGAGCGGGATGTGCTCGAGGAGATAGGCCTTCCCGTACGCAATACCGGAACGTATATCGGTCATGGCCTCGAAGCGCAGTTCGAGGCCAATCTGGGAATCGCCTGCGCGGTGCTGGAACATGGCAAGCTGTTTGCGCCTGCCGGCACGGGAGATACGGGATCGAGCCCGCCCGATATTTCCCAGGTAATCGTCACGTCCGTGGGTAACTGGCGCGGCGAAGGCCTGGCGCTGGTCGAACGGGTTGGTTGAGGGAGAATTTCATGGCCGCGCCATGCCGCGACAAGCTGGGTCGCCCGATCATCGCCGTCACCGGGATCGGCGTGGTCACCTCGCTTGGCGTCGGCAAGTCGGAGAATTGGGCGAAATTGACCGGCGGCGTCTCCGGCATAAAGCGAATTTCGCGGTTTCCGACCGACGGCCTGCGCACGACGATCGCCGGCGCCGTCAATGATGTTTATCAGGACGCGATGCCGCCGGCGGAGATTTCCGAGCGCGTCGCCATGCTCGCGGCCGAAGAAGCCATCGCTGAAGCTGGTATTGGCACCAAGGGCCGCTTTCCCGGACCGCTTTACCTCGCGCCGCCGCCGCTCGAAATCGAATGGCCGGACCGGATCAAGATGGCGGAGATGGCTGCCTCCAACGCCGATACCGGCTATCCCGACCTCATGCGCATCGCCAACGAATTTGCCGCCGAACATGGCGCGTTCAAATTCGCCATCATCGGCGAACATCTGGCCGAGCACTTCGGCACCGAGGGCTCGCCCGTTTCGCTCAACACCGCCTGCGCCTCGGGCGCCAGCGCCATCCAACTCGGGATGGAGGCGATCCGGCGCGGCGATTGCCAAGCAGCTCTCGCGATCGGGGCCGATGCTTCGCTGACGCCGGAATCGCTGGTGCGCTTCTCGCTGCTGTCGGCGCTATCGACCCAAAACGATCCACCGGAGCGCGCCTCAAAGCCATTCTCCAAAAACCGCGACGGCTTCGTTCTCGCGGAAGGCGCCGCTGCTTTGGTGCTCGAAAATTTCGATCACGCGCGTGCCCGCGGCGCCCGGGTGCTTGGCATCCTTGAAGGCGTCGGGGAAAAATCCGAACTCGTTCCACCGCACCCGCTCAAGCCCTGACGGCAAGCCAATCATCGCCTGCATGCGCAATGCGCTCGCCGATGCCGGCGTCGGACCGGAAGACATCGACTACATTAATGCCCACGGCACTTCGACGCCGGAGAACGACAAGATGGAGCATCTCGGCGTTTCCACCGTGTTTGGCGACCGCATCCGCGGCATTCCGATTTCATCCAACAAATCGATGATCGGTCATACGCTAACCGCCGCCGGCGTCGTCGAAGCGGCGTTCACCTTCCTTACGCTGCAAAACCAGCGCCTGCCGCCGACCATCAATCATCAAATTCCAGATCCGGCCATAGCGCTCGATGTGGTGCCTAATGTTGCGCGCGACGCGAAAGTTCGTCGCGCCATTTCCAATTCGTTCGGGTTCGGCGGCCAGAATGTCTGCCTGGTCATGGCGCTGGAACCCGCGTGAGCCTCGCTACCGGCATTGCTGGCGACGAGCGCCGCGCCCCTGCCCCAGACACCGGGGTGACCATGCGCGCACTTATGCTGGTTGGTGATCGCAAACTTGAACTTCGCGAGGTTGCTGCACCGCCGCCGCCCGCAGCAGGCGAAGTACAAATCGGCATCAAAGCGATCGGGCTTAATCACATCGACGTCTGGGGCTGGCGCGGCATGGCGTTCGCCAAGCGCAAACTGCCGCTCGTCGTCGGCGCCGAGGCCGCGGGTGAAATCCGCGCCGTCGGGCCTGACGTGACCGGTTTCAAAGTCGGCGATCACGTCGTCGCCTATGGCGGGTTGACATGCGGAAAGTGCAAGGCCTGCGGCGAAGGCCGCGACAATCTCTGCGAAAACGTCGCCGGCATTATGGGCTTTCACGTCGACGGCTTTGCCCGTGATCTGGTCAACATGCCGGCACGCCTCGTCATCCCGATACCGGCCGGCGTGAGCTTTCGCGACGCCGCCTGTGCACCGATAGCTTTCGCGACCGTGCAGCACATGCTGTTCGACAACGCCAAGCTCGAGCCGGGCGAGACCATTTTGGTGCAAGCCGGCGGCTCGGGGATCGGCACTACCGCAATCAAGATGGCAAAGGCAATCGGCTGTACCGTCATCACCACGGTCGGCGACGACGAAAAGGCGGTAAAGGCCAAGGCGCTCGGCGCCGACCACGTCATCAACTACAAGACCGACCGCTTTGAAACCATCGTGCGTAAACTGACGGCCAAGAAAGGCGTCGACGTTGCCTTCGAGCACGTCGGCCCCGACACTTTCAATGGCTCGCTCCTTTGCCTTAAGCGCGGCGGTCGGCTCGTCACCTGCGGATCGACCTCCGGTCAGACGACAACGATCAACTTGTTCCAGCTTTTCCAGCAGCAATATCGCATCTTCGGCTCGTTCGGCGCCTCCATGCGCAACGTCCGCGACAGCCTCGCCAAAATGGCCGCCGGCCTCCTGCCCGTGATCGACACCGAAGTCGCGCTCGCCGACTTCGAGCGCGGCCTGGCGCGGCTCGAGAGCCGGCAGGTTTTCGGCAAGATCATCGTTACGTTCTAACGCGCCCCCCTGATGGCGAAGCCGCGTTCGAAGCTTCTCGATGGGACCATCGGCGCAATCACGATCGCGCTTTTGGGCGTGATCAAGCGGATGGATCGCAAGCGCACCGCGAACTTCGCCGCCGCGTTCATGCGTACCATTGGCAGGCTGCTGCCGGAAAATCGCATCGGCCGCGAGAACCTGCGCGCAGCCTTCCCCGATAAATCCGAAACCGAGATCGAAAAAATCCTGGCCGGCGTCTGGGACAATCTCGGACGCATTGGGGTGGAATTCGCGCACCTCGATGAGTTCTGCATCGAAGGTGCCGGCCAGCAAACGGCTGACATGATCACCTATGCGCCGGAAGCGGCGGAGCATTACCGGCAAATGCTGGAGCGGGGCAAGCCAATGCTTGGTTTTGCCGCCCATCTCGCCAATTGGGAGTTGCCTGCGGTCGTCGCCAAATTGCTGGTGCGGCATTCGGCGGTGCTTTATCGACGGCCGAACATCCGTCCGATCAGCGACCTCATCGTCAAGTTGCGAGAGCCATTGATGGGCGAACTCGTTGCGACGGGACTGGAAGCGCCGATCAAGCTGGCGCGGCTGTTGGATTCTGGCACCCATGTTGGCATGCTGGTCGACCAGCATTTCAGCAAAGGCGTCGACGTGATCTTCTTCGGCCGGCGCTGCCGCGCCAATCCGCTCATTGCGATGATCGCCCGGCAGACGGAATGTCCAATTCACGGACTGCGCGTGATCCGCAAACCTGATGGCAACAGCTTTTCAGTCGAAATTACCGATCCGATAGAGCCGGTGCGCGACGCCGACGGCCGCATCGACATCAAGGGCACCATGCAGACGATTACTTCGGTGATCGAAAGCTGGGTGCGAGAACATCCCGAGCAGTGGCTCTGGCTGCATCGCAGATGGCGATAAACGAACTCAGATTGCGACCTACTGGATCGCGTTCATCAGCGCGTCCTTCTTGTGCTTCTTGCAGTAGTTGCTGACCCTTGTTGTCGTGGCGTTCCGCATGCTTGATTGTCCCGGCGCGACACCTCGATTATGATGGTTTTTTGGCAGCGATTTGACGTAACGTCAGAGTTTCGTGCTAGAGGAATAGTCACAAGTCAAATAGACCGGGAGGCGATAGTGGTTCATCTCGTTCGTGCAATGAAATTTAGTGCGGCTCTGCTGCTGGCGGCGGTGATGCTGTCGGGCGTTTCGACGGCATCGTCGGCGCAAACAACCGGCATCGTTCACCTGCGGATCGTCAAGGCCGGTTTCATCCTCGGCGCTGGCGGCGGCCAAGGAACCGTTACCTTCCACGGCGCGACGCACCGGTTGAAAATCGGCGGCGTTGGCATCGGCACCATCGGTATTGCCGAAGCGCGCCTGACCGGCGTCGCGTATCACATGCATCACGTCACGGATATCGTCGGCACTTACAATGCAGTAGGTGCGAGTGTGGCCGTCGTTGGTGGCCCGAAAGTTGCTCGGCTGCAGAATGGCAATGGCGTCATCCTCGAACTGCGAGGCGCGCAACTCGGCTTCGAGGCTACTCTCGGCCTGGGCGGAATGACCATAAGCTTGCAATAGCGCCGCAGCCGTCAAGCCGGCCGTTGTCGAAGGTTCGGCTGCTGTTATCAGGACTCCACGGGATAGCGCGTACGGCGTAAGCCGTGGGCGAGCAATGCAGAGACTTTACGCAACAGCCGCGCACTCACGCGACCGTCCGCGATAGATCGTCCATTGTAGCCCGTGGTCCCGTCGGTTGCCTCGTTCGCGTTGTCCTGGCTCAGCCGGCCGGCAAAAATCTCCAGACGGCCGCGTTCGGGCGGGGGTGCCTCAACGCTCTCGGAGCTGCGAACATTTGTCGGCGGCGAAGCGATGAATTCGATCCCGACCTCGTCGTGGCGCCGCCACACGATATTGCAGCGCTGCTGGGGCTGGCCGCGCCGCGACAGGGTCAGATTGAATTTGTCCGGAAGACATTCGATGTCTTCCACGGCAAGCCTCGCTCCGCTTTCGGACGCGTCAACCACGGTGCACTTTTGAAGACGCGCATTGTTGCCGACGTCGATCCACGCCGGCACGTTGAGCTGCTTTCGCGGCCTGCGGCGGTTGTCGTTGCTCATCCGGGTCCCTTCGTGCAGCGTGCAGTTAATCGGCTGCGGGAAACATAGTCTACCTATGGAACCTAAGATGTTTTCGCCGATGCAAACTAAAATGGCCCATATCGAATTCTAATTATTTACTTGTATGAAGCTTTTGGGCGCAAAAGCTTCATGTAGGGCATTTCGCTGCGGAGTATGGCCGCCAGTTGAGCCCCGCAATGGCTCACAAGACAGATTCGATTAGTATTGTCTGAAAGCAGAACTGCATCATTCCGGTAGTTGTCAGCCCTATAGGCGAATCTGAAATCCTCAGATCTCGACCTGCCCGCCGAGTTCGATGACCCGATTAGGCGGAATTCGGAAGAACTCCGTGGCGGCGAGCGCATTGCGATGCATGGCCTCAAAGACCCGGCGACGGACCGCGCCGATGTGAGAGCCCTTGTCAGCCACAATCGTGACCCTCCCGACGAAGAACGACGTATCCATCATGTTGAAGTGAAGATCCTGAGTGTTGCATTCCTCCAGAGCCTGCGGAATGTCCGGCTGCTCCATAAAGCCGTAGCGCACGACGATGGAATGGAAATTATCACCCAGATGCGCCACTTCGATGCGCCGCTCGGGCGAGACGCGGGGGATGTTCGCGGTCACGACGTGCAACAAGACGATGCGCTCGTGCAACACCTTGTTGTGCTTGAGGTTATGCAACAACGGCACCGGTACCACGTCGAGCCGGCTTGTCATGTAGACGGCGGTACCGGGCACGCGCGTCTTGCCGTGAACCTGCGCAATGAAGTTCGACAGCGGCAGTGTATCCCGCTCGAGCTTGCGCAGCAGTGCGTCGCGGCCCTGCCGCCACGTGAACATTAAAAAGAACACCAGCGCAGCGACGACGAGCGGGAACCAGCCGCCCTCAAACACCTTCATCATGTTGGCACTGACGAACGCGAGGTCGACAATCACGAATAATCCGGCCACGGCCAGGCTTACCGGCAGGCTCCAGCCCCATATTTCGCGCATGGTCAGGAATATCAGGATCGACGTCAGCAGCATGGTCAGCGACACGGCAATACCGAACGCGGCGGCAAGACTGTCCGATGATCTGAAACCGAGCGTGAGGCCGAGCGTCAGCGCCATCAACGCCCAGTTTACGAAGCCAATATAGATCTGACCGTAACCTGCAGCCGAGGTCTGAACGATGTGCAATCGGGGACATAGTCCGAGCTGAATCGCTTGCCGGGTCATTGAGAAAGCGCCGCTGATAATTGATTGGCTGGCGATGATCGTAGCAATCGTGGCCAAGGCGACGAGGCCAAGCTGCAATGCTTGCGGGCACAGGGTGAAGAACGGATTGGCGCCCGCGCCGGCTGCGCCGCCGACAACAATCGCGGTCTGGCCGGCGTAATTCAGCACCAGAGTCGGCAGCACCAAACCGTACCAGGCGAACCGGATCGGCCGGGGTCCGAAATGCCCCATATCGGCATAGAGCGCCTCAGCGCCGGTCGCGCACAGAAAGACGGCGCCCAACACCAAAAAGCCGGTGAAGCCGTGCCCGAACAGATAACTGAACCCGTAGCGAGGGTCGAGTGCGACCAGCACACCCGGGTGACTAAGGATGCCTCCGAGTCCGAGCAGCCCGATTGTGACGAACCAGATCGTCATAATCGGGCCGAATAATTTACCAATTCGCTCGCTGCCCTGGGATTGGAGCGCGAACAAGCCGACCAGCACCAACGCCGACAAGCCGACGATGTACGGCGCGATTTGCGGCGCCGGTATCTCCAGCCCCTCGAGCGCGCTTAAGACCGAAATTGCCGGCGTGATGGCGCCATCGCCGTAAAGCAAAGCCGCGCCCAGAACACCAACGGCGATGACAACGATTCGCTCGCCATGCTTGATGCCCAGCAATGACATCAGCGCCAATATTCCGCCTTCGCCGTCGTTGTCGGCGCGCATCACCACCGTCACATATTTGAGCGAAGTGGTGATCAAGAGCGTCCAGACAATCAGCGACAACATGCCGATTGCTACGTCGGGGGTCGCGCCGCCGGCCCACTGCAGCGCTGTCTTGAGAGTGTAAAGCGGACTGGTACCGATGTCGCCGTAGACGACACCGAGCGCACCGAGCATCAAGGTGCTCAGTTTCCCGGCTGGAACATGGGAGGTTTCGTCACCGATAGCCGTTGCCATCGTCATGGTTTGAAGGTCATTGTTCCTGTCCGCGGCATTTCGTTCAAATCGCGCCGCCGGCCACGTAATATATACGATGCGCACAGGAGACGCCGTTGTGCTTGCCGGCCTCAATGATAATGCAAATAAATGTATGCCAACGGCTCCGATCGGCGACATTGACATGCATCAAAGCGGGGAGTGTCGGCCGCCGCAGCAGCCTATCGTTCTAACGCGGACGCCAACCTCCGAAGGTGGCACCGTTTCAGGCTGTACCCGAGCCGACTAATTTCGCTTCACCATTTGGTGCGGGTAGCGAAAAAGATCGGCTCCTGCCTCTTCATCTCGTTCTGCAAATAAGGCTTCACGCGCGGCACCCGTAGCCGATCGCCGCTCGCGACAACGAAATGCCAGGCTTTGGCAGACAAAACGCGGCGCGTTTCCTTCTTATGCAGTTGCGCAAACGCGTCAGCAACGGGCGCGCAGACGTATTGGCTCGCGATGATTCCCAGACAATCCCGCGCACCGAGTGCCAGGTCGATGCGGGCGCCCATGACGCGCGCGATGCCGTTCGGTCCGCGGTCGTTGACGCGTACCTGGCAGGTTCGGCCGTTGTGCGGATTTGTGACCGTGATCGTAGTACCGAGCGCATAGTCGTATGATGCCGCCGTCAGCCCATGCGGATTGAACCGCTCACCACTGGCCGTGAGTTTGCCGGTGCCGTAGAACGACGCCAACACTTCGCGATCGGAGCCGCAGCGGCCGGTCTTGTGGACGTACCGATACACCGTTGCCCAGCCGCCGGCGCTGGCCGGTACGGCGAAGGCGGCAACACATGCGCCAACAAATAACGCAGTGAATATTGATCTTGTTTGCAAGGCACCGTCCCTTCCTCTTCTGATTTTGAAGAAGGGATTGGCACATCAAATAACGAGGCCAAAGAACTTGAAGAGGAAACCATAAATCGTAACCGTTAACGGCGGACCGCTGCGCTGCACGCAAGGGAATCAGCTCCGTTCGCGGCGTTGTTGGCTCGCGCTGTTTGCGGTAACCTTCGTTAACATCGGGGCCGGCGAACGGCGTTCCGCGGAAACAACACTCGAATATTTGGGAGGTGACGATGAGGAAATCGGCTGTGATCGCGACTGCCGCGCTGGTGTTGGTCGCATTTGGATTCCCGGCGCCCGCCCAGGAAAAAATCTCTGACGGAGTTGTGAAAATCGGCATGATCGAAGACATGTCGAGCATCTATGCCGACATCACCGGCGTCGGCGCGGTGACGGCGGCGAAGATGGCGGCTGAGGATTTCGGTGGCAAGGTGCTCGGCAAGCCGATCGAAGTCGTCTCCGCGGATCATCAGAATAAGGCGGATATAGCTGCCGCGACCGCGCGCGAGTGGTTCGATACCGGTCACGTCGATGCGCTCATGGATGTTGCTGCGTCGGCGACCGCGCTCGCCGCGATCGACGTCGCCAAGACAAAAAACAAGATCGTCGTCCTCAACGGACCCGGCGCGGCGCGCATCACCAACGAAGCCTGCACGCCGGTTTCGATCCACTACACCTACGATAACTACGCGCTGTCGCACGGCACCGGCACGGCCATGGTCAAGGCCGGCTATAACACCTGGTTCTTCCTGACGGCCGATTATGCTTTCGGCCACGACCTCGAGCAGAACACCGCCGCGGTCATCAAGGCGAGCGGCGGCCAAGTGCTCGGCAGCGTCCGCGTTCCGATCAACACCGCCGATTTCTCTTCGGCGCTGCTGCAGGCGCAGGCTTCGAAGGCCAAGGTCGTGGGCCTGGCCAATGCCGGCGCTGATACCAGCAACGCGATCAAGCAGGCCGCCGAATTTGGCGTCGTGCGTGGCGGTCAGAAGCTCGCGGGATTGCTCATCTTCATCAACGACATCAATACCCTCGGTCTCGACGCCGCGCAGGGCATGCTGCTGACCAATGCGTTCTACTGGGACCGCAATGAGGAATCGCGTGCTTGGGCGCAGCGATATTTCAAGCGCATGAACCGAATGCCGAACATGGCCCAGGCCGGCATTTATTCGGCAACCATGCACTATCTTAAAGCGATAGAGGCCGCGGGCACCGATGAAACCCAGGCGGTGATGGCGAAGATGCGTTCAACGCCGATCAATGATTTTTTCGTCAAAAACGGAACCATCCGTGAAGACGGCCGGATGGTCCATGAGATGTATCTGTATGAGGTCAAGAAGCCGGCGGAATCCAAGGGTGCATGGGATTACTACAAGCTCGTTGCCACGATCCCGGCGGATCACGCGTTCCAGCCGCTATCAGAACTCCAAATGCCCGCTGGTGAAGAAGACGCAGTAGGTGCGACCTTCACGATCGCGGGAACCTTTCACTTGGCCGGCTGCGCGGCTTGCTCGCGTAGGAGTGCCTCGGCCATCTCCCGCAGGCGGACCCGCTGCACCTTCGGGCCGTTCGGACTGTCGACGATCGGAAACTGCTCGACCACAACAATCCGCTCCGGGACCTTGAACCGCGCCAATTGCTGGAAGCACCGCGCCCGCAAAACCGGCTCGCGCAATAAGGCTCCAGGCGACGGCTGGACGAACGCGACCGGTACCGGATCAGCCTCCCCGCTCGATGCCGCCACGACCTGGACGCCCGCCACGCCGGGCTCTCTCTGAATAACTGTCTCGATTTCCTCTGGGCTGACCAGGAACCCGCCAAGCCGCATAGCGTCGCCAAGCCGTGCTTCATAGACAAAGCCCACATCGTTCAGTCGCGCAAGATCGCCGGTGCGGAACATGCCTTCGGCGTCGATCGCACGCTCGGTTGCCGCCGGATTTTCCAGATATTCGACGAAGCGCGACGGCGCATCGATCCATAGCTCACCCGAGGCACCCGGCGTCAGCACGTCGCCGGTCTCGGGATCGCGCACCTCAAGGCGCGCTTGTTTGCTCACCGGCACCCCGCCACCAAGTAAGCGGTTCTCGCCTTCGGCGATCGAGAACAGGGCCTGCACTTCCGAACTGCCGTAGAGCCCACGGGGTCGCAGCCCTGCCGCTTCCGCCGCGGCAATCGACGCCGCGGCCGAGGAGTGGAACGCCGCGAATCCCGAGAAGCGTACTGAATCGAACGGCCGCCCATTGGACGCCGCCGCAATGCGGCCAAACATATCGTCGCCGCCGACCACATGGGTGACGCGGTGCTGCCGGATCAGCTTCGCCGCGGCCTCGCCGTCAAACTGCGCGAGGCATACGACGTGCGCACCGCCGGCAATCGCAGCCATCGCCGCAGCATTGCCGAACGTACCGCACAGCGGGACTGCGCCGAGCAGCGCTGCATCTGCCGCATCCAACCCAATGTGGCGCGCCACGTCGACGGCGTGTCCAGCGATGGTTTGTTGATCGTGCAGAACCAGTTTCGGTCCGCTGGTGGTACCCGAGGTGGTGAAAGTGAGGCACGGCATATCGCCCCTCGCCTCATCCGGTCCTGCATCGGTAGCAGAGCCATCCAGCGGCAATACCGGCAATCCGGCAAGCTCGGCAACGCCGAGACCGATCGGCAGCCCGAGCGCGCAGCGAACCGAAGCGCGATCCTCCGCAGGCAGCGTCGCAAAAATCGCCGGGAAATCGACCGGCTGGAAGCCCCATTGCGTCACCACAGCGGCGGCGCGCGACCGGCGCAGCAGATTGCCAACTTCCGCCGAGCGAAACCGCGTGTTGATGTGAATGGCAACCGCCCCGAGCCAAGCGCAGGCGAAAATGGCGGCAAGATAATCAGTGCCGTTCGGCAACCACAGTGCGACCCGGACTCCCGGGCCGACTTCAGCCCGGCGCAGCGCTCCCGCCACCCGCAGCACGCGATCCCGAAACTCGCGCCAGTTCACAGTGGCGCCAGCGTCGGTTACCGCTGGTCGCTCCGGATCGCGAAGCGGGCGTTCCAGCAACGCGCTCAGCGTACGCGGATATTCCGGCCGGTAAGTTTTCCGCATCCGGCGTCAATCTCTGCATAGCTGACGACCATCATAGCGCGTCTAAATTGCACCGGCAGCAAAGTTTGATCCGATGAGATCTTCGCCCAGAGTTGCAACCGCGCGTTCCGGACTCAGGCCATCGCCCGCGCA
This sequence comes from uncultured Alphaproteobacteria bacterium, assembly GCA_963826945.1. Taxonomy (GTDB): domain Bacteria; phylum Pseudomonadota; class Alphaproteobacteria; order Rhizobiales; family Xanthobacteraceae; genus BOG-931. The sequence continues at coordinate 107,741 of CAWGYY010000015.1, forward strand.
AAACGCTCCCGCCATCCGTCACCGGCGAAATAGCGCCGCATGGCGGCCGGTTCGGCGAGATCACGATCGAACACAACCAGCGAACGCCAGGCCAGTGCCGACATGCACGACAGGATCGGCACGCTAGAGCCGTTGGTGTACGCGAGAATGGGCCCGAGCGTCGGCATGCCGGTCCCCAGCATCACCACGGCGTCCACCGCTTTCAGATCGATGCCCGCCAGAGCATCTTCGGCTTGCGCAGCGGAGAGATCGTAGATCGGATGAAACTTGCTCGACGCATCGAACGCGCCCGCGACCGTGGCAATCTCAAAGCCGTGCGAGCGCCAATAGGCAACGCTGGCCTCGGTCAAGTCGGGCGGATAGGGCGACACCAGCCCGATCCGTCGCGCACCGAAACGCCGCAGCGCCTCTGCGACAGCTTGGCCTGCTGTCACAAAGGAAATTCCGCGTGCGTTTTCGATCGCCTCGACGGCGGCCTGCTCGCGTTTGATGCCTTGCAAATAGGATGCGCCGGTACAGGCAAATGCCACCGCCCCTATTGGCGCGTTGGCGAATTGCGTGATGGTATTCTCCATTGCGGCGAAATAGTCATCCAACCGGGCGCTGATCGTCGGTTTGTCGCTCACCAGCCGCGCATTGAGAAACGCGTAGCCGGGCGGCATCAGGATCGCAAATTCCGGCTCAACCGTCGTATTGGCTTGCGGCGTGAGCACGCCGATCAGGCCTTTGCGCGCATATTCGACCATGCGTCACTCCGCAGACCGCTTGCTTTGCGCCTTTTGCTTGACCGCCGCCTTTGTCCTATAAGATATACAAAGTGCCGGCGCAGTATACAATTAAAGGCTTTCGCTTGTCCATGCGAGAACCATGCGGCCGGATTTTTCCTTCGGCCGGAAACGGACGGTGATGGCGTCGGCTGAGCCTTTGCAGGACGAAACCGCGTCCGGCGTCGCGCCGCGCGACAGCAAGTCGGCCAAAGCAATGCCGGCTATTCGCCTCGATCGGGTCGAGCGGTGGTACGCCACACGAGACGGCCCGGTTCACGCACTCGCCGCCACCGATCTCGCCATCGCGCAGCGCGAGTTCGTCGTGCTGCTCGGCCCCTCCGGCTGCGGCAAGACCACGTTATTGCGCATGATCGGCGGTTTGATCGCGCCGAGCCATGGCCGGCTGCAAGTGATGGACCGCGACCTCTGGAAAAACGAGACACGGCAGGCGGATGCGGTGTCCGACCTCGGCATCGTGTTTCAGGACGCGAACCTGTTTCCCTGGCTCACCGTGGAAGAAAACGTTGCGCTGCCGCTCGAGCTGAGAGGCGTACCGAAGCGGCAGCGCCTGAAGCGGGCGCGGGAGCTGACTGCGCTCGTCGGCATCGCCGGCTTTGAAACGCGATGGCCGTACGAGCTTTCCGGCGGCATGCGGCAGCGCGCTGCGATTGCGCGCGCGCTGTCGCACGATCCCGACATTCTGCTGATGGACGAGCCGTTCGGCGCGCTCGACGCCATGACCCGCGACTCATTGAACATCGAGCTGCAAAATCTCTGGATCCAGACCCGCAAGACCATCGTCCTCGTCACCCACTCGATCAACGAAGCGGTGTTTCTCGCCGATCGCATCGTGCTGCTCTCGCCGCGGCCGGGCCGCATCGATACCGTCGTCAACGTCGGCTTCGAACGGCCGCGTTCGCTCGACGTGCAATCCACCGAAGCGTTTCAGACGATCGCAAAGGACTTGCGTCATCGCCTCACGGAGATGGCATGACTGATAAAAGTCTCGCCGACGCGCCGACGAATGAGCCGACACATACGCAGCGCCGCGATTTCAAGACCTTCCTGCCCTGGATCACGACGCCGGCCTTGTGCGTCCTGCTGGTCGCGGTGTGGTGGCTTTATATCGACGTCAGCAAGATTTCAGCGTTCATTCTGCCGACGCCCGTATCGGTCTGGCACGCCTGGATCGGACTTCTTGTCTCCAAGCGCGCGTGGATCGACACTGCAATGACGGTCTATGCCACCCTCCTCGGCTTTCTCTGGGCGATGATCATCGGCGTCGGGCTTGGCGTGCTGATTGCGCGGGTGCGCTGGCTTGAACAGACCCTCAATCCGTTCATCGTCGCAAGCCAGGTGCTGCCGAAAGTGGCTTTGGTGCCCCTATTCGTCGTCTGGTTCGGCTTTGGCGTCACCTCAAAGGTCCTGATCGCGGCAACGCTCGCCTTCTTCCCCATCCTCACCAACACCGTGCTGGGCGTGAAGTCGATCGACCGCGGCTACGGCGACGTGATGACGAGCTTGAACGCCACCCGCTGGCAGGTTTTTCGCCGGCTCGAATTCCCCTCCTCGCTGCCGTACATCATCACCGGGATGGAAGTCGGCATCGTGCTGGCGCTGATCGGTGCGATCGTCGGTGAGTATGTCGGCGGCGACATCGGACTGGGCCACCTCTTGGTCGCGCGTATGAACGCATTCGAGACCGACGGCCTTTTTGCCGTGATGATCCATATGACGATCCTGGGATTTTTGTTCTATTTCGCCATCTCACTTCTGCGCCACGCGCTGATCCCGTGGCACGAATCCGCACGACGCGGCACGCGCAACGTCTAAATCGAGCGTGTGAATTACGAGACAGCGGCGGCTTGGCGCAGGCCGGCGATCATTGAGGTGCGCAGCAGGTGCGCCTCCTGTCGTTCGCGGTCGGCGGCGATGGCCTGCAAGTTGGCCAGGATTTCGCGGCGTTTGGCCGGATCCTTTTCCCGCATGCGGGCGCGGTTCGCATCCGCCTGAGCGATGATCTGCTCCAGCGCCACCGGCCGGCGGCGGCGCTCGTACAGATCGAGCCGCTCCGGCACCGGCGCACCGGCACGAATATCGCGCAACGCTGCCGCCAATTCGAAGGCGTCATGGACACCGCCATTGAGGCCCATTCCCCCCGATGGACTATTGAGATGCGCGGCGTCGCCGGCAAGCGCGACGCGACCGCGGTAGTAGTGTGGCGCAATGCGCTTGTGCACGCGGTAGGGCCGTTTTTCCATGACTTCGTAGCCCGGCCGATGCGGGACAATCTCCTGCAGGCTCGCCTCGATCGCTTCGTTGGTGATCTGCGCCTCGATCGGCAGATCCTCGTGCGGATAGATCGAGACTCGCCAGCGGCCGGGAACGCGCAGCAGCGAAAAGTTACCACCGGCCTTCCAGCAATAAGCAATGTTGGTCAGTCCTTCGAGGTGATCCTCGAATGGAAACGTCGTCGTCGCGAGCAACGTCGTTTCCGGATATGTCTCGCCCTCGAAATCAAAACCAAGCGCTTGACGGACCACCGAACGTGCGCCATCGGCGCCGATGACGAAACGGGCACGCAGTTTCGCCGGCGCCTCGTCGCCACCCAGATCCAGCGTCACGCCGGCGTCGTCCTGGGCAACCCCGGTGACTTCGGTCGCGAAAAAAATTTGCGCGTTGGGCTCCTTGCGCAAGGCGTCGAGCGCAAGCCGGGACAACTTCCATTGCTCGCATTGCACGCGATAAGGGTGACGCGTCGCGTTTGCGATCACGCCAAGATCAAACACGGCACGGTCACCCTCCGGATGCAGCCGCACCTGCCATTGCGGAGAGATCAAACCTTGCTCAATAAGCGATCCGGCAAGTCCGACGTCTTCAAGCAGATCGAGCGTCGGCGGATGAAAGGTCGACGCGCGCAGATCGGTCTCGACATCGGATGCCTTCTCCAGCAGCGCGGTAGCGACGCCCTGACGCGCCAGCAACAGCGCCATGACCAGACCGACGGGGCCGCCGCCGACGACGGCCACTTCGAATTCGTGATTTGGTTGCAGGCTTGACATTCGCGGGAACTGCCGAAAATCGTACGCTATGATTTTGACAAAACAAGCATCGAATGGAGACTGCATATGACCACGCGACGCCATCTCTTCAAGTTTGCTGGCGGGCTTGCGGCCGGCGCCGTGATCGCCAAGCCTTATATACGCCCGGCGCGGGCGGCCGAACCACTGACATTCATGACGCCGTTTGGCTACATCCCAGACTTCCTCGAAATGATGAACATGGTCTCCGGGGGCTTTTTGGCGCAGCAGGGATTCGCACCGACGTTGCTCGGTGGCCAGGGGGCGGTGGTAACGGCGCAGCAGCTCATGACCGGAGCGGTTTCATTCGTACGGCTCACTGCGATTGACGAATTTGTCGCAGTCGCCAAAGGCGCGGCCTTTGTGTCGGTCGCGACGCTGTACCAAGGATCGACTTTTCACGTGATCTCGACCAAGGACAAGCCGATCAACGCGGCGGAGGATTTCAAGGGCAAGACGATCGGCATCGTGTCCGTCGGCGGCTCCACGGAGCAGTTACTCGAAATCATGCTGCGCTCGGCCGGGATGACCAAGGCCGACGTCACCACTCAAGTTGTTGGCAATAGCCCGGGCGCGATGCAATACCTGCGCCAGGGCCGCATCGATTGCTTCATCAATTCCATCGGCGTGGTCGTGGCGCTGCAAACCGCCAACGAGCCGATCGTGCATTGGCCGACGGACCGATACGCGCCAATGCCAAGCCAGATCTACGTGACCACGCGCGATGTGATTGAGAAGAAGCCGGCCATGGTGGTCGGGTTTCTCAAAGCCCTGAAGGCTTCCACCGAAGACATGATGAACGGAGACCTCAAAGCGATCTTTCAGCGCGCCAGCCGCGACTTCGATATTCCCGGCATGAAGAATCTCGACGAGCTTGTTGCACTGATGCGTTTCATCATGGCCAATCCCTGGATGTCGCAAGGACGCGAGAATTTTCTGCGCAACATGCCCGAACTCTGGGCAAAAGCTGATAAAGGCATTCGCGGCGCCGGCATTGCCGCCGTCCCGAATGTCGACGCGCTCTATACCAACACGTTCATCGAGCAGGCGCTGAAAGCCTGACCTGGAGTTTGCGGTCAGGTCGCCCGGCCCGAAAGGGCGGCTTTGACCCGCTCGGGTGTGAACGGCACCCGGCGCAATCTCACACCCGTCGCATCAAACACCGCGTTGCCGACCGCCGCCGCGACTGCCGCGGCAGCGGCCTCGCCAGCGCCAAGCGGGCGCTCGTGGCGGCGATCGATCAGAGCGATGTCGAGTTGCGGCACATCGGGAAAGGTCAGGATCGGATAACTTGACCAATCGATGCTGGTCACTTTCGAGCGATCGAACGTGACCTCCTCAAACAGCGTGCGGCTCAGCGTCTGCAGGATGCAGCCTTCGACCTGCGCCCGCACGGCGTCCGGATTGATCATCAACCCGCAATCGTGAGCGCAGGCGACACGCAGCACCCGGATCGCGCCGGTCGAACTATCAACCGCAACATCCATTCCCATGGCAACGTGGTTCTCGGCCTGTTTGTAGTGCACATAGGCGATGCCGCGGCCGTTGAGCGTCTGGCCAGTGCGGTTGGCGGGCGACGTGCGCGCGGTCCATCGCATCATTTCGCCGACGCGCTGCAATACTTCGCGTCCGCGCGGATCGCGCAGCTGCTGCAGCCGGTAAGCGAGCGGATCGGCGCCGGCGGCGGCCGCAAGCTCGTCGAAGAAGCTTTCGACGGCGAAGACGTTGCCGATCTTGCCGGGAGCGCGCAGGTTTGAGGGACGCAGCGGCGTGGTCGCCTGCCACCTGATCTCCGCACGCATATTCGCAATCTCGTATGGGGGATCGGAATTGAGCGAGAGAAGCCCGGAGAACAGCGCGCTGCCGTCGTCGAGACCGGCGGCGACTGCGCCCAGGAGCGGGATGTCCGGCGATTTCGGCGCGTTGGCCGGCGCTATGGCTACTGTTTCCCACGCGGCGATTGCACCGCCAGCATCAAGCGTTGCGCGCAAATCAAGGAGCTGCGGCGGGCCCTTCGGATCCCAGGCGTGCTCGTCTTCGCGCATCCACTGCACACGCACCGGACGCCGCAGCTCACGCGACAACAGCGCAGCCTCGAAGGCGACGTCATCGTTGCCGTTCGTCCCGTAACTACCGGAGCCGTCCATGTAGACGAGGCGGAGTTTGGCTGCGTCAAGCCCGAGGAGCCGCGCGATGGTTTTGCGCAGACGGTGTGTGCCTTGCGATGCGGTCCACACGATGCCGCCGCCGTCGCGAATGTCGGCAACCGCGCAGGAGGGTCCCATCGAACCGTGGGACTGGATCGGCCAGGCATAGGACGCGTGAAGGACGCGCGGCGCCGATGCGAGGACCGCGGTTGCGTCGCCGACGCTGCGCATCGTCTCGGTGCGAGCGACCGGCGTTGCGCGCACTGCCTCGAACAGAGCATCCGAACCCGGCAGCGTTGCCGCTTCGCTCCAATTTGCCTTCAGCGTCCGCATGGCGCGCACAGCGTCCCACTCGCGCGGCGCCGCAACGGCCAGAAAGTCGCGCACCCGGACGATTTGCGCGTGCGGGATTGCAGCGATCGAGCCGGCATCAACGTCGAGTAATTTCGCTCCGATCGCCGGTGGTCGAATGACGCGCGCGTGCCACATGCCTTCGACGCGGTGGTCCTGAACATAGGCGTGGCGCGCCGTCAGCTTCGCCGGAATGTCAGGCCGCGGATACGAGGTGCCGACAATCCTATAAGTGTCCGGATCGCGCAGCGGCGCGGTTTTGTCGACCGGCACGTTGAAGGTCGCCCCACCGATGAGCGCCGCAAAGCTTACCGCTTCGCCGCTGCTTCGGCTTGCGACCGTACCGTCGCGGGTTTCCAAATCCGTCGCTGGCCGATTGAGCCGCGCCGCGCCAAGCGCCAGCAAATGCGCACGCGCGGTCGCGGCTGCTTGCCGGATCTGCACGCCGCCGACCATGATACCGGTTGAGCCTCCGGTTGATCCCTGATCGGGCGTGAGTGCGGTGTCGCCCTCAATGAGCGCAATGCGCTTTGGCGAGAGCGAAAGCTCCTCAGCAACGATCTGGCGGAGCGCAGCGCGCGCCCCGGTGCCGAGATCGACCTTGCCTGCGAACACGGTAACACCGCCGTCCTGGCGCCACGGCGAGGTAGGCATCGACGCTGGCGGTGGCAACTGTCGTCACGCTCGCTGCCGCAACGCGCGGCAAGCTGAACGCGACCACAAGGCCTGCGGCGCCCTGCATGAGCGAGCGGCGGCTGACATAGGTCATGGCTCAGCCCTCCCTCGCCGCCCGCAGCACTGCGGCAAGGACGCGCGCGTGACTGCCGCACCGGCAGAGATTTTGCGCCAATGCCTCGCGCACGTCGCCCTCAGTCGGATGCGGCTGGCGATTAAGGAGCGCGGTCGCCGTCATGATCATGCCGTTGGTGCAATAGCCGCATTGCGCCGCCTGCTCGGCAATGAACGCCGCCTGCACGCGACTGGGCTGCTCCGGGCTACCGAGCCCTTCCAGGGTCGTGATTTGCCGTCCTTCTGCATCAACGGCTCGGATGATGCAGGACCGCGTCGCTTCGCCGTCGATCAGGACGGTGCAGGCACCGCATTGGCCAAGCCCGCAACCAAATTTTGGGCCTCGCAACGTCAGATCATCGCGCAGGGCATAGAGGAGCGGCATGTCCGGGTCGTCAACGGCGATCTTGTGGTTCGTGCCGTTCACCCGCAGGGTAATTTGGCTCGTCATTGCCTTTCCATCGTTCGGCCCCGGTGCATAGGCAACCGCAGGGCCCGCCCCACCCAACACAAATTGCAGGCTAGTGCAGGCAGTGGTCAGGGAGGTGCAATAATGCGCTAAAAAGCGGCAAGGAAAGCTTCGCGTCACCTCACGAAGCAGTGAAACCTCATGCCAGCGAGGGTGTTATGCAAAAAATACCTGGCCATCGGACATCGCGGTTCCCATATCCGGCCGACATGCAAAACGGGACGCCGGAACCGATATTCGGTATCTGTGCGTGCCAGGCATGCGCTGAACCGCGCAGCCTTACCAACAAGCCATAACAAACGGCGGTAGTCCGGCACAGGCCGAGCAGCTCAAAAAGGTCTGCTGGTCCACGCCGCCCTACCCGGGAGAACGCCGAGGAGCCCGACAACACAGCGGATTCGCGTCTCACAGGTTGCTGAGCCATGGGCATTGTTCGTTTTGCTCTGAAATTACCCCACACCTTCTACGTGCTCGCCGCGCTCATATTGTTCCTGGGCGTCACCGCTATTGCGGCGATGCCGACCGACATCTTTCCGGAAATCAACATCCCCGTCGTTACCATCATCTGGCAGTACACCGGGCTCAGTACACCGGAGATGGAACAACGGGTCACGACCTATAGCGAGTACGCGCTGTCGTCGAGCGTCAACGGCATCCAGGACATCGAAGCGCAGACGATCAACGGCATTTCAGTTCAGAAGGTCTTTTTCCAGCCTGACGTAAATCTCGACCTTGCCATCGCTCAAATTGTGGCCGGAACCAATTCCATCCGCGCCTTGATGCCGACCGGAATCCAGCCGCCGATTGTCGTGCAATACAACGCCTCGAGCGTCCCGGTGCTGCAGATCGGGCTGAGTTCCGATACGCTCAACGAGCAGCAACTCTACGATTACGGAATTTATCGGCTGCGCCAGCAGCTCGCGCCGATTCACGGCGTTACGCTCCCGACCCCGGCCGGCGGCAAGTATCGCCAGATCATGGTCGATATCGACCCGCTCAAATTACAGGCCAAAGGCCTGACGCCATTGGACGTCGTCAACGCCGTCAACGCGCAGAACCTGACGGTACCTGCCGGCCTGGCAAAGATCGGCGACACCCAATTCACGGTGCGCACCAACGCACTGCCGGCGTCGATCGAGGATCTCAACAACATCCCAGTGAAGTTTGCCAACGGCGCCACCGTGTTCGTCAAAGACGTGGGGCACGTGCACGACGGCTATGCCGTGCAGCAGAACATTGTGCGAATCGGCGGCAGCCGCGCGGTGCTGCTCAGCATCATCAAGAACGGCAACGCTTCAACGCTCGCAGTGGTCAACGCCGTCAAACGGGCACTTACGATCGCCCGGCAGGCGGCGCCGCCGGGCATGCAAATCAAAGAGCTGTTCGATCAGTCGGTGTTCGTCACGGACTCGCTGCGCGCGCTGTTGCGCGAAGGCGCCATCGCCGCCGGACTAACCGCCCTGATGATTGTGCTGTTTCTCGGCTCGTGGCGCTCGACCTTGGTGGTGATGATCTCGATCCCGCTCTCGATCTTGAGTTCACTCGTTGTCCTGTATTTTCTGGGCGACACGATCAACACGATGACTTTGGGCGGCCTCGCGCTGGCTATTGGCATCCTGGTGGATGATTCAACGGTAACAATCGAAAACACCCACCGATTGCTCACCGAGGAACACATGCCCCTGCCGGCGGCAACGCTGTACGGCGCCGCCGGCATCGCTGTTCCGACGCTGGTATCGACACTCGCCATCAGCTGCGTGTTCGTATCCGTGGTCTTCCTCCACGGGCCGGCGAAGTACCTCTTCACCCCGCTCGGCCTCGCCGTGGTGTTTGCCATGCTGGCGTCCTACGGCCTGTCGCGAACGCTGACGCCGATATCGATCGGGTTACTGCTCAAGGGCGAACATCATGGCGAAGAAGGACAAAGCCGAAGTGGATGGTTCGCGCGCCTGCATGCAAAGTTCGAATATGGGTTCGAAGCCATGCGTGCCGCGTATGTGGACGTTCTTCACATCCTGTTGCGGCGACGCTTCATCGTGCCGCTGGGAGCGGCTGTAGTGCTTGCCCTGGGCGGCACGCTGTTCATGTTCGTCGGCCGCGACTTTTTCCCGCTGATCGATGGCGGCCAGATCCAGCTGCATGTGCGCGCGCCTGCGGGCACCCGCATCGAGAAAACCGAGCAAATCTTCCAGGCGGTCGAAAACAAGATCCGCGAGGTCATTCCGCAAGACGAACGCGACCTGATCGTCGACAATATCGGCTTGCCGGCCCGTTCCTACAATTTTGCGTTCGGGGACGGCACCGCTACCGGCCTGAACGACGGCGTCATCCTTGTGGCACTCAAGGAGGGGCATGCGCCAACGGCAAAATATGTGGCGAAGCTTCGTCAGGTGCTGCCTGCCGCGTTCCCGGAAGACATTTTCTACTTCCAGGCCGCCGACATGGTGACTCAGATCCTGAACTTCGGCATCCCGGCGCAGATTAACGTACGCACTGTCGGATACGACCGCGCGAAAAACCTGCAAGTCGCAAAGCGGCTGCAAAAGCGGATGGCGGCGATCCCGGGGCTGGCCGACGTGCATCTGCAGCAGGAGGTGAACGCACCGGAGCTGTTCGCTCAGATCGATCGGGCGCGCGCCACCCAGTTCGGGCTCACCGCCAACAGTATCGCGCTGAACCTCAACACCAGCTTGAGCTCATCGGAGCAGGTTGCCCCGAACTTCTGGACCGATCCGAGTAACGGAACTCCCTATTTCCTCGCGGTCCAGACGCCCGAATATCGTGTCGATACGCTCAACGATCTCAAGAATACGCCGGTGACAACATTCGCTGGCCCCGACCGCAATCCCGTGCCCGGACTCCTCAGCAACGTCGCCACCATCAAACGCGACTCGACCCCGACCAACGCCAATCAAGCGAACGTGCAACCGGTCTATGAAATCTATGCCAATGCCGAAGGCCGCGATCTTGGCTCAATATCGACCGACTTGAACAAGGTCATAGCGGAGTACCAAAAGCAGCTTTCGCCTGGCAATAGGATCGAGATCGTCGGCCAGATCGAGAGCATGAACTCCGCGTTTCGCGATCTGGCGATCGGCATCCTGTTTGCCGCTGTGTTCGTCTACATGCTCATGGTGGTGAATTATCAGAACTGGGGAGATCCGTTCGTGGTCATCCTGGCGCTGCCGGCGACTTTCTGCGGCATCGTCACCATGCTGTACATCACCAATACGACGTTAAGCGTGCCGTCGCTGATGGGCGCCATCATGGCGATCGGCGTGGCGTCGGCCAACTCTATCCTGCTGGTCACCTTCGCACGCGATCGACAACTCGATGGGGCGAGCGCGTTCGACGCCGCGATCGCCGCCGGCCGCACCCGCATCCGGCCGGTACTGATGACAGCCGCCGCCATGATCGTCGGCATGGTCCCGATGGCGATCGGCGGTGCCGGCGAGGAGCAGAATGCCGCGCTGGCCCGCGCGGTGATCGGCGGCCTGCTTTTTGCAACGCCGGCGACGCTGCTTGCGGTGCCCTATCTTTTCGCCCTGCTCCGCAAGGGCAATGACGGCAAGCCGGCGCACGGTGTGTTTACTGAGGAATTGGCATGAACAAGATGGAGCGGTCTCCGTTGCGCGACTTCGATCCGGCCGAAATACCGGGCGATCGGCTCGACCACACAAGCGGGGACACCGAAGCCGGCGACAAACCGCATGAGACCTCGGTGCGGCGAATTCGGGGAGCCCGAATTGTTGCGCTGTGCACCCTGCTGCTGCTCGGTGGGGCGCTCGCGATCGGTATCTGGCAGCACTATAGCGTTCATGCCGAGGTGATGGCGACAGCAGAGTTGCATCAAGACTTCGTCCCAAGCGTTCGCACCGCCGCGGTACGTGCGAGCGACGCGACGATGTCGGTGACGTGGCCGGGGGCAACCGAAGCCTTTGAGCAGGCCAACATCTATGCTCGGGCGAGCGGCTATATTTCCAAGCGTACAGTCGACATCGGCAGCCGGGTCAAAGCCGGACAGCTGTTGGTCGAGATCGCCGCGCCGGAGGTCGAGCATCAAATCGCTCAGGCGCAGGGAACGCTCGCGCAACTGGAAGCCGCGTTACAGCAGGCGCAGGCCAACCGCGACCTCGCCCAAGTTACCTGGGATCGCGATGGCAAGCTCGTGCAGAGGGCTGGGTCACGAAGCAGCAAGGGGACACCGATCGCTTGACCCTGGAGGCGCGAGATGCAGCGGTTTCGGTAGCCGCAGCCAACGTCGTAGCGCAAAAGGCGCAACTTCGCGTGTTGGAGCAGCAGAAAACCTATCAAAGCGTGGTCGCGCCATTTGACGGCGTGATCACCCAGCGCAACATCGATGTCGGCAGCCTGGTGCAGGCGGACGCCACCAGCGGCACATTCCTGTTCACTCTCATGCACAGTGACATCCTGCGCATCCAGCTCTACGTACCTCAGGATGAAGCCTTTGGTATTGAGCCGGGGGTCAAGGCAATCGTGCACGTACCGGAAATACCCGGTCGGGAATTCGCCGGCACGGTGACGCGCATTGCGACCGCGCTACAGCCGGGCACGAGAACACTGCTGACTGAGATCGACGTCCCCAACCCCGAGCATGTTCTGTCGCCTGGAATTTACTGCACGGTCGAACTGAAAATCCCGCGAAAGACGCCCTCTTTGGTCGTTCCTTCCGAGGCGATTGTCTTCAACCGGGAAGGTCTGAATGTCGCGGTGGTCGAAAACGGCGTCGCCCGCTTTCACCGGGTAAACGTGGTGCGCGATTTCGGCACCACCGTCGAGGTAAACGATGGGATCAAGGACGGCGATCAGGTGATTCTCAATCCACCCGTCGATCTTACCGATGGACATAAGGTCAGCGTGCGTGCCGCCGCGAGTGCTCAAGCGTCGTAAGGCGCGCGAGCGTAACCGTCCGCCAAGAACAACAGTTTACAGCGCCGCGGCCGCCTCTTTTAGACGCTTTGTCATCTCGTTGCGGCCGCTCAACATCGTCGACCAGCCCCGCGTGACGCTTGAGTGACCGCCATCAACGACGATGTCCTGGCCATTGACGAAGCTCGATCCGTCGCTCGCCAGATAGACTGCCGCCCGGGCGATATCTTCCGGCAAACCAGCGCGCGGAATTGGTTGCAACGCTGCAAAGCCCACCTTGAGCATGTCGGTCAATTTGTCGGCCTTGGCGCCTTCGACGCCCGCGTTCTTGGCAAAGATGCCGGTAACGATCGCGCCGGGCGAAATGCTGTTGACGCGGATGCCCATCTCTCCCAGTTCGGCGCCAGCGGAGCGCGTCAGCGCCAGCACGGCGCCCTTCGTCGCCGAGTAAATATGGCCGGAAACACCGCCACGCAGGCCCGCCATGCTGCTGATGCTGATGATGCTGCCGGCCTTCTGCGCGATCATGACCGGGGCCACGTGTTTGATGCCCAGAAGAACGCCGCGGACATTGACGGCCATGAGCCGGTCGATGGTTTCGACGTCGATTTCGGTGATACTGACCATCGGCGACGGAATCGCGGCATTATTGACCAGGCAGTCGACGCGGCCGAAGGCTTTAACCGCGCAATCGACCATGCCCTTCACGTCGATCTCGCGTGAAACGTCAGTGCGGATGAAGCGGACGCCAAGTCGCTTTTCCAGCCCGGCCCCCTCCTGCTCGCGCCGTGCTGCAACCACCACCTTGGCGCCTTCTTCAACGAACAATTCAACGATCCGTTCGCCGATGCCGCTCGTGCCTCCAGTGACGATGGCGACCTTTCCGTCCAACGCTCCCATTTGTTCCCCTTATCTGCCGGTCTTGATCCGCGTCCATAGGCGGTTGATCAGCCGCTGCGTTTTCTGATCGTGCGCGATGATAGTGTAAAGCTTAGCCATAGTCGGGGCATCGGGATAGATGGTGCGATCGTCGAGGATCGATTTATCGATAAATTTCTGGCTCGCCAAATTGCCGTTGGCGTACGCAATGAAATTTGTGTTCTTGGCCGCCACTTCGGGCTTAAGCAGATAATTGATAAGCGCATGCGCCTCGGTGACATCGGGCGCGTCCTTCGGAATGGCGATATTGTCAAACCATAATTGCGCGCCCTCTTTCGGAATGACGTAGCCAATCGCAATACCGCCTTTTGCCTCCGCCGCGCGCTTTTGCGCTTGCTTGATATCCCCGGAAAACCCGACGACGAAACAGATCTCACCGGTGGCCAGTGCATTCAGATATTCCGAGGAGTGAAACTTGCGCACGTACGGTCTGACTTTCATCAGCAGATCCGCTGCCTTTTGCAGATCGCCCGGATCGCCCGAATTCGGATTGAGATGCAGGTAGTGCAACGCGGCCGGCATGATGTCGTCCGACGAGTTAAGGAAGTGAATACCGCAATCCTTGAATTTGGCGATCTTGGCCGGCTCGAACACATCGTCCCAGGAATTGATTGAATTGCCGGAGCCAGCAATTTCGCGCGCGTCTTTGACGTTGTAGCCGATTCCGGTCGTGCCCCACATGTAGTTGACCGCGTATTGGTTGCCGGGATCGTAACGCGCCAATCGGTTGGCGATCTCCGCCCAGGCGTTGGCGAGGTTCGGCAGCTCCGACTTGTCGAGCTTCTGGAAAACGCCTGCCGAAATCTGGCGGGCGAGAAAATAGCCGGTCGGCACGACAACATCGTAACCGGATTTGCCGGCCAACAGCTTTGCCTCCAGCGTATCGTTGGAGTCAAAGGTGTCGTAGCGGACTTTTATCCCGGTCTCTTTGCTGAATTCGTCCAGAACCGTCGGATCGATATAGTCCGACCAGTTATAGAAATTGACGACGCGCTCCTTCTCGGCTGGCGCCGGCCCGGCGGCGATCAGGCAAACGGCGCAAGCAAAGATAATTGCCGCCGGCGCTGGAATGGCTGGTTTATGACGACGCGCCTTCACCCGCGAAATCGCGCTAGCTCTCGGTCGGCAGTCCGGCTGCTCTCCACGCCAGAATGCCACCGGCCAGATGTGAGTTATAGTCGAAGCCCTGCTCCTGCGCGGCGAGCGAGGCGGTTACCGAACGCCGACCGGAGCGGCAGGCAAACACCACTTCGCTTCCGGGGGGCGCTGGGATCGTCGCCGGATCAAACGACGAGAGCGGCACCAGGACGGCGCCGGGAAAACGCTCAACCGCGGTCTCGTTGGGCTCGCGCACGTCGACGAGAACGATGTGGCCCTCCTTCAATCCCTCCGCGACCTGCTGCGGCGTCAGATCGTTCACCTTGTGCCCTTCCCCTGGTTGATCCGACATGATCCCTCCTCGTGACAAGCCCGCTGACCAGGCAGCTTGCGTCAGCCGCGCGTGAAATCAAAGCCGCTTTTGCGAATTTCCTTAAAGGCGATCTGGCCGGACACGGCCGCCCTTGTGGATCGATTCCGGCGGTCAAGCCTTCAGCATCGTCCGCGGATCGTGTCCTAGATATTCACTTGGGTGCCTACCTCGACGACCCGATCGGTCGGTATCTGGAAGTAGTCAGTGGCATCATTGGCCGAGCGGGCAAGCGTAATGAACATGCGGTCTTGCCAGCGCGGCATTCCCGACCGCGAGGCTCGCCGCAACGCCCGGCGCGAGAGGAAGAACGACGTCGACATGATATCGAATTGCAGCCCGAGCTTGCGGGCAAGCGCGAGCGCCTTGGGAATATTCGGCGTCTCCATATAGCCGAAACGCAAAAACACCCGCATGAAAGTCGCGCCGACCGGCTCAATGCGCACGCGCTTGCTGGCCTCAACGCGCGGCGTATGCGTCGTTTCGACGGACAGGATGATGTTCTTCTCGTGCAGCACCCGGTAGTGCTTGAGGCTGTGCAGCAGCGCGGTCGGCGCGCTCTTCGGGTCGCTGGTGAGGAACACCGCCGTTCCGGGCACCCGTTGCGGCGGTTTGCGCTCGAGCATATTCACCAACTCGTCGAGTGGCGTCTCCAACCGGCGGGTTTTTTCAAACAGCAGCCTGGAGCCGCGCCGCCACGTGTACATGATCACCATGACGAAGCCGCCCAGTGCGAGCGGCACCCAGCCGCCCTCGACGACCTTGAGCATATTGGCGGAAAGGAAGGTCAAGTCGATCAGAATGAACGGCAACATCAGTGCGGCGGCGGCGAACGGCGACCAGTGCCACATGCGCCAGATCACGACAAACGCCATCGTCGCGGTGACGACCATCGTGCCTGATACAGCGATGCCGTAGGCAGAGGCGAGCGCGCTTGACGAGCGGAACAGGGCAACGAGCAACAGCACGCCAACGAGCAAAAGACTGTTGACACGCGGCATGTAGATCTGACCGGCTTGATGAGCCGAGGTGTGGCGGATTTCGAAGCGCGGTAGGAGACCGAGTTGAATCGCCTGGCTGGTAAGCGAATAGGCGCCAGTGATGACCGCCTGGCTGGCGATCACGGTTGCCGCGGTCGCCAATATTACCATCGGAATGCGCGCCCAGTGGGGATAGAGCAGAAAGAACGGATTGGCGATCGCATCGGGATGAGCGAAGACGAGTGCCCCCTGCCCCAGGTAGTTTAGCGCCAGCGCCGGTAAGACGAGGCCAAGCCAAGCTGCCTGAATTCGGAAGCCGGCCGAAATGACCGAGGTCGGCGTAAAGTGCTTCGGCTCCGGTGACGGCAAGAAACACCGCACCCAGTGTATAAAACCCGACAATACCGTGGTGGAGCAGAAACGCGACGCCGTGGGCCGGATTAAGCGCCCACAGTACAGCGGGATCGCCGGCGATCCAAATGAAACCAGGTATCGCAATGGCTACAAACCACACCGCAGTAACCGGACCGAAAAGGGCTGCGACCTTTGCGGTACCGCGCGATTGAAACGCAAACAGCACGACTAAAATGACCACGGTCAGCGGCACCACGAAGTCATGGAATGCCGGTGTTGCCACGTCGAGTCCTTCGACTGCGGAGAGGACAGACAACGCGGGTGTAATGACGGCATCGCCGTAAAACAAAGCCGCACTGATAATGCCCAGCAGCGCAACAATACTGGCGGCTTTGCTCGCGCGCGCGACGGCGCGTGATGCAAGCGCCATCAGGGTCAGCGTACCGCCCTCCCCGTTATTGTCGGCGCGAAGTAGGATCAGCACATACTTCAGCGTGACGATAACGAACAGCGCCCACAGGATGAGCGACACCACGCCGAGCACCATCTCGCGCGCGATCGCCTCGTGATTGGGACCCGATGCGGCAACCATCGCTTCGCGCAACGCATAAAGCGGGCTAGTGCCGATGTCGCCATAGACGACGCCGATGCTGCCGAGCGCAAGGCCCCAAAAGCCGGCGCGGGAACGCGTGTCGCCATTAACGAACACTTCGCTCCCGAGCGGAGCGGTTACGCTATCTGCCATCGAGTTTGAAACAGGAAGTCGCCCTGCTCCTAATATTGCATCGCAAGGGAAGCGGCTCGCGCGTATACACGCTCCGAGACCAAGAGTCATGATCCAGATCAACGCCTCGAGATTGATTCTCTGCCGACCCTTATCAGCCCGGCGCAAGAGACGTTAGATAGAGAGGATTTCCTAGTGTTGGCAGCGGCTTAGGGCTTTAAGTCCGGCGGGACTGGGGGCGCTTCGCGCATCAGCGTGATGGTCACACGCCGATTGGCGGCAATAAACGGGTCGTCGGGGAACAGAGGATCGGTGTCGGCCTTGCCGGCCACTTCGTAGAAATTATTTGAGGGGAGGCCTTCTTCCTCCAAGATCTGGCGCACTGCATTTGCGCGATCCACCGACAAGTTCCATGGCCCGTAATCGGACCGCGGTGGCGTCTTTGAAGCTGATGTGTGCCCAGTAATCGAGACCCGATAGGGCGTTGCCTTCAGCGGCCCGGCAAGTTTTTCGATGATGCGACGGGTCCGCTCGTAGGGCTCTTTCGAGCCCTCGGCGAACATTGAACGGCCTTCCTGGTCGACAAGCTCGATATTTAGCCCCTCCTTGGTTTCCTCGACCATGATGTGCTTGGAGGCCTCGGCCAGTTCTGGCAAATCTTGCAGGGCTTGCCGCAGCGAGGCGGTGGCTAGAGCGAAAGCCTGGTCGCTGCTGAGCTTGGCGCCATACTGCCGATTGTGATCCTGCTCTTCGGGCGTCGGCGTCGCTGAGGCGTCCTGGGGCTGGATGTGCGCCGCATTTTTGAGTTTAGGCCGCGTTGGCAAACCATCAACTTCGATGACGCCGGAATAGCGGACATTGTTCTGCACGCCGAAGGCATCGCGCATCGAGCCGGCCACAATCTGCAGCTTCTGCTGATCCTGGTTGGAGAAAGCGACCAGCATGACAAAGAAGCTCACCAGCAGACCCATGAGGTCGGCGAAGGTAACGAACCAGCCGTGGCCGCCGCCGTGCGCTTCTTTACGCCGCGCCATCGCCTAAATCTCCGGGCCAAACAGCTCTAAGCCGGCACTGGCTCCGGCTCGGCCTCGCGGTGTTTCTCCGGCAAATAGGCGATCAGCATTTCGCGTACGAGTGTCGGACTCTTCGATTCGCGGATCATAAGGATTCCGTCGATGATTAAAGTGCGGTTGATCTCTTCGTCGACCAGCTTGAGATGCAGCTTGTCGGCAATCGGCAGGCAGAGGATGTTCGCCAGGACGGCTCCGTAAAGCGTCGCAAGCAGCGCCGTCGCCATGAACGGGCCCAACTTGGACGGATCGGTCATGTTGGCGAACATCTGCACCATGCCGATCAGGGTGCCGATCATGCCGAAGGCCGGCGCGCAATCGCCGACAGCGCGATAGATTTTTTGACCCTCGTCAAGATGAGTCAGAAAATTGTCGCGGTCGCGCTCGAGATTGTCGCGGATGAACGCGGCGTCGTAACCGTCGGCGACGAAGCGGATACCCTTGGCGAGATAAGGGTCTTCAATGTCCACCTTTTCCAGTCCGATCGGCCCCTGTTTGCGCGCGATTTCCGCCAAACCGGCAATCTCGTCCACCAGTTCGCGCTGGGTCGTGCGCCGCATGGTGAACGCGAATTTGGCGCCCAGCGGCAGGCCGTGAAAAATCGCGGTCAGAGGAAACCGGATCAGCGTAGCGGCAAACGAGCCGCCAAAAATGATGATGACGGCATGTTCGCTCACAAACATTCCCAGGCTGCCGCCCAGCAACATCATAGTGGCGACGACCACCGTGCCGGCGGCCAGGCCCAGGCCCGTTGCAATATCCATTAAAAAAACTCCCGCCAGCACTCAATCCGCCGCAGGTTAGCTGCTTTGCGCTTAAGGGACGGTTACCTCTCGTATCCGGCAGCCCGCGTGCCGAATTTGACGCCAACTTCCGCTGCAAGGGACGCCTCCGTGAGCAGCCACCAGCGTCACGAGGCCGCCGCCCTACCCCGTGACCGCTGCGGAAAAAGGCTGCACAATGGGACTACGAAGGCGGCATGCGCCGTTCAATGTCCAGGGAGAGACTTCATGCGTGAGATCGGCCACTTCGTCGGCGGCAAAGAGGTGAAGGGAGGATCGGGACGGTTCGGCGACGTTTTCAATCCGAACACCGGCGAAGTTCAGGCCAAAGTCGCCTTCGCCAAGCGTTCCGAGGTCGAGCAGGCGATTGCGGTTGCCGAAGCGGCACAGCCGGCCTGGGCGGCCACGAACCCGCAGCGGCGCGCACGGGTCATGATGAAATTCCTCGACTTAGCCCAAAAGGAATTCGACTCGCTCGCCCGGCTGCTGTCTTCCGAACACGGCAAAACCTTCGCCGACGCCAAGGGTGACGTTCAGCGTGGCCTCGAGGTTGTCGAGTTCGCTTGCGGCATCCCTCACCTTCTCAAGGGAGAATATACGGAGGGCGCCGGTCCCGGCATCGATCTCTATTCGATGCGACAGCCGCTTGGCGTCGTCGCCGGGATTACGCCGTTCAACTTCCCTGCCATGATTCCGATGTGGAAGTTCGCGCCCGCGCTCGCCTGCGGCAATGCGTTCATCCTCAAGCCGTCGGAGCGCGATCCTTCGGTGCCGATGCGGCTGGCCGAGCTGCTTGTTGAAGCCGGCCTGCCGGCCGGCGTTCTCAATGTCGTCAACGGCGACAAGGAAGCGGTCGACGCGCTCCTGACCGATCCGCGCATTCAGGCGGTAGGCTTCGTCGGTTCATCGGCGATCGCCGAGTACGTCTACACCACGGCGACCGCCAACAACAAACGCGCGCAATGTTTCGGCGGCGCCAAGAACCACATGATCGTGATGCCGGACGCTGACATGGATCAGGCGGTCGACGCGCTGATCGGCGCCGGCTACGGCTCGGCTGGCGAGCGCTGCATGGCGGTCTCGGTCGCCGTGCCGGTCGGCCAGAAGACCGCCGACATTCTGCTGGAGAAGCTCGTGCCGCGGGTCGAAAGTTTGAAGATCGGACCATCGACCGACACGCAGGCCGACTATGGGCCGATGATCACCAAGGCGCATCTGGAAAAGGTCAAAGGTTACGTCGACCTCGGCGTCAAGGAAGGCGCCAAGCTCGTCGTCGACGGCCGCGGCTTCAAACTGCAAGGCTATGAGAACGGCAATTTCATGGGCGGTTGTTTGTTCGACCACGTGAAGCCCGACATGCGCATCTACAAAGAAGAAATCTTCGGGCCGGTGCTCTCGGTCGTTCGCGCCAAGGACTACGAGGAGGCAGTGCGGCTGCCCTCTGAACACGAATACGGCAACGGGGTCGCCATCTTCACCCGCGATGGCGACGCGGCGCGCGATTTCGTTAGCCGGGTTGAAGTCGGCATGGTCGGCGTTAACTTCGCCATCCCGGTGCCGCTCGCCTATTATACCTTCGGCGGCTGGAAGCGTTCAGGCTTCGGCGATCTTAACCAGCACGGCCCCGACGCGATCCGTTTCTACACCAAGACGAAGACAGTGACGGCGCGCTGGCCATCGGGCGTCAAGGAGGGTGCCGAGTTTGTCATTCCAACGATGAAATGACGAACTGCCGCAGCGGCGCAAACCTTGCAGTCGCTATGTCGGCTTACTCAGGGCGAAGAAAGCGGAAGCAGACTGGCTCGCAGCCCTAGCTCACGCACGCGTGCACGGCATCAGAGCCACTGAACCGGCACTGGCACCGCGGCGGACGCTCGAGCACGGAGATTATCACCGTGGTGATGCGGTTTCTTCTCACCACGATATCGCACAGCGGCGCGAGAGCTCCGGCGAGACCGTCAGCCTGAAGTCGCAGCGTGCCGACCCGTTCCTGCAGGATCGCGCTGCCCTGCTTGATCGGTGCCAGTTTGGTGGAGTCGATGTAGAGCGCCGTTTGCGTAACCGCCGCGATCGGAACGGTCTTAATCTCGACGTAGCCGACGTCGCTCGTCGGCCTGAACAGGACAACTGCGGCGCCGAGGATAACGGCGCCCGCCGCAAGCCCAAGCGCGCGCCGTAGCGTTGCGTTCAACACTACGCCCCCGGCGGCTTAATTCCACCGATCAGTTTGTTGAGCTGGGTCGAAGCATCGCGGATGTCGCGCGTGAGGTGACGGACGACCTCGAGGGCTTTTTCTGCCTGCCTGATCTCAAGAAGCTCGCTGATGAAATCCTCGTTCTGCTGCAAGGTTTGCAACAGACCGGCAAATTGCACACGCGCGTCGTCAAGCTCTTTGTTCGCGTTTTCGGTCTCAGTCTCAAGCTTGCGCCACTGGTCGATCAGAAACAGCCGCTCTTCCGGCTTGTAGCGCGTTTCCGCAGCCAAAGTCTTGAGTTTGGTCCGAACATGTTCGAGCGCCTTGACGCCGAGCTGCGACACCGGACCGTTATCTGAAACAGCGCCTAGCAGCCCGGAAACCGTCGCGCGCAATTTGTCGATTTCGGCGCGGGCTTTTTCAGCGTCGGTGACGCTGTCGATGGTGCTGGCCGAGTTCTGGATCGACTGGTTAAGGTCAGGCACACTCCGCTGGAACGCCTCAAGCTGCTGAGAGAATTCCTCAACGGGCGAGATCGGATTGCTGGTGTTGGCACCACTTGCGTCTTCGGCCCGTGCGCTGGCCGCGGACAGCACAAGAGCTACGGCGAACAAGCCCGCAACCGCGACGCGCGCGCGGTTGCCTTGGGCAACTGCAGACGGCAATGTCTTCATGACATGCCTCCCCTCGACACCGGTCCCTTACAGGGGTTGATTTCGGGTAGCAATTTTGGCGCAAATGGGGCCTCTTGCCCAGGGCCAAGGCGGCTTTTGAGTTTCTTTTGCGGCTACATTTGAGGTCTCCTGATTACCGATGATCGGTGTGGGACACATAGGACGCCGGAGCCGACGAGCGGCAGTTACCGCGGTCGCACTGTTGGCGTTCGCGGTTTTGGCGGGTTGCGCCACGAATGATCGTGTTGCCGCCGATCGACCCGAGGCACAGGCGAGCCCACCCCCACCGCCGCCACCCCCTTCGCCGCCTCCCGTAGATCTAACAGGCCGGTGGAAGCTCACGGCGGCGGGTAGCGGAGCCTGCTTCATGAACTTCGGCCACGCGCCTGCCGCCGCTCAGGGCACGATCGCGCCGGAGGGCGGGTGCCCTGGCAACTTCTTCACCAGCCGCAAGTGGACTTTCGAGCACGGCGTGCTGATCATGCGAAACCACAAGGACGAACCTTTGGCGCAGCTTTCGTTTTCCGGCGGTCGTTTCGAGGGACACGAGACAGGGGGAGCCGCGCTGACGCTTTCGCGGTAGCAGCCATCATGGCCGAGTACGAACTGTACTGTTTTGCCCAATCCGGCAATTCATATCGCGTCGCGCTGATGCTCAATCTGATCGGCGCCAATTGGAAACCGGTCTTCGTCGACTTCTTTGTCAAAGGCGTGCAGCGCACGCCCGAGTTTCGCAGCACGCTGAACGAAATGGGTGAAGCGCCGGTCCTCGTCCACGGCAGCAAAAAGCTAAGCCAGTCCGGCGTGATGCTCACTTACCTCGCCGAGCGGACCGGAAAGTTCCTGCCGCGGGGCGATGATGCCCGGCTCGAAGCATTGCGCTGGATTCTTTTCGACAACCAAAAGCTCAACGGCTCACTGGCGCCGTATCGCTTCCTGTATGCGCTGGCGAAGCCGCGCGGCGATCCAGTGATCCTCAAATTCCTAAAAGCCCGCGC
This sequence comes from uncultured Alphaproteobacteria bacterium, assembly GCA_963826945.1. Lineage (GTDB taxonomy): Bacteria > Pseudomonadota > Alphaproteobacteria > Rhizobiales > Xanthobacteraceae > BOG-931. Next base: position 130,417 of record CAWGYY010000015.1, read on the forward strand.
CGACGGCCCGCTCGCGATCCTCGATAAGCACCTCGGCGACCGGCAATTCGTGCTAGGTGCGGAACCGACCATCGCCGACCTTTCATTGGTCGCATACCTCTATTATCCGCCCGAGGAATTCGGCTTCGACATCGCCGCCGAGCACAAGAACATCGCCGCGTGGCTCGATCGCATTAAAGCGCTGCCCGGCTGGGCGCATCCTTACGATTTGATGCCGGGTTATCCGATGCCGGCGTGAGCCCGCCTCACAGCGGAATGTCGAGCTCCTTGGCGGGAGCGGCTTTCGTAACGGGCGCGTGGGTGGGCATGTTGACTTTGGGCAATGTCACATTGGCGTTGGCCAGCGGAGGCCGCGGCTGCGCTTTCGGTTCCAGCATAAGCGGCTTCTGAACATGCTGTGGCTGCGCAACGACTTTTTGTTCAGGCTTCGGCACTTTCGGGGTCTGCTGTGGCTGCGCCGCAATGTTCGGCTCCGGCTTCTGAGCCGGAGCGGGCTGTGATGACTGCTGCTGTTCCGGCTTTTCGGTCTGCGCAGGCCGAGATTGGGATTGAGGCTCCGGTTCGTTCGCATATTTCGCAAGCAAAAGGCGGGCGCTAACCATCAGTCTCCCGCCGTCGATCTTGCGCTCTTTCATCTGTTTCAGCCACGCCGCGATAACGGGCGCCGTGGCCTTGCGCCACTGCACGACCTCTTCCGCCGTCAGCACGGTGATGGGATCGCCGCGGTCGCGCGCCGATTCGGCTACGGTTTTCGCCTCAAGGTCCCACATCGCACCCGCCATGCCGGCGGCAACCTGTCCCGAATTATTGTCGATGACCGTCTTCAGGTCACGCGGCAGCCGGTCATAGGACGCTTTATTCATCGCCAGCACGAAGGTCGTCGTGCTCAACGAAGAGTCGGCGAAATCGGTGTGAGCCTTGAAGGCATCGTTGAGGCGCAGCACCGGCACAACGTCCCACGGATCGAGGCAACCATCGATGACGCGTCCGGCGATCGCCATCGGAACTTGCGGGATTGGAACGCTGATCCCTCGCGCGCCGAGCACCTCCACCGCCTCGCCGGCGAGACGGCTCGCGACCTGCAGCCGCAAACCCTTGATATCTTCGAGCGTCCGGATGGAGCGGTTAGCGTGCAGAACGCCGTGGTCGCGGCACGAGAACGCGAGCGGACGGACTTCGCGGAATTCGTCCTGCAAGTTGGCGGCCGCGTAATCTTGCAGAGCCTTCGAGTTCACCAGAGCCCGGCGCGAAGCCGCGAACGGCAGCTCGAATACTTCAATCTTGGCAAAACGGCCCGGCGTATTGCCCGGCACCGCCCAAACGATATCGGCGAGCCCGTCCCGCGCCTGATCGAACAGTTGCGCCGGAGCACCGCCGAGCTGCATAGAAGGAAAAATATCGATGCGGATGCGGCTGCCTGAGTCCGCCTCGACCTTGCGCGCCCACGGCACGAGAAACTGCGTATGTGCGCCCGACACCGACGAGAAAAAATGATGCAGTTTGAGCGTAACTGGTGGCGTGTCGGCACGCGCGAAGCGCAGAACGGTAGGAGCCGCCAGCGCTGCCGTCATCGAGGTTAGAAATGTGCGGCGGGCAACACGCATCTTTACCTCGCGTACGGTCAACGCCGCCAGCGACGCGGCTCAATTGAGGCGCGACGGACGATCTTCAGTCCCGGCAGTGCGGATAATAGTCGCTGCCCTCGGCGCCGGCGGCGCGCTCGCAGCCGACGCCGCCTCGATTTTGGCTTCGCGGGATCGTCGCTCGTAGCCGCGATAAGACACCCATCCGAACGGCAAGCTCACTAGGTAGACCAGCGTGCCGGCCGTGAGCAAAATCCACGGATAAGCGATCAGCAACGCAACGCAAAGCACGACGAGAATCACGACCGGCCCGACCATTTCCGGCGGCACGCGTGTACCGACGCGCTTGCCTGAAAACACCGGCAGCCGCGAAACCATCAGCGCGGCAATGACGAGCGTGTAGACGAGCATCGCCCAGGTCACGAATGGTGAACGCGGAAGGCCAAGGAAAGCGGCATAGATCGGCAGCAGCACGATGATGGCCCCGGCCGGCGCCGGCACGCCGACGAAAAAATTGGCCGCCCAGGCGGGGCGGTCCGGGTCGACGCTCATCACGTTGAAACGGGCGAGCCGCAAGCTCGCGCAAATGGCGAACGCCATGGCGGCAATCCAGCCGGCCGATTTCAAGTCGTGCAGCCCCCAGAAGTAGAGGATGAGCGCCGGCGCTACACCGAAATTGACGAAGTCGGCCAGGCTGTCGAGTTCGGCACCGAAGCGCGAAGTCCCCTTCAGGAACCGGGCTAAGCGCCCATCGAGACCATCGAGGACGGCGGCGAAAACAATAGCTGCAAGCGCGAGCCCATAGCGGTTCTCGAACGCCATGCGAATTCCGGTCAACCCGGCGCAAAGCGCAAGCAACGTGACGAGATTCGGCGCCAGCGTCCGCACCGGGATGCGGCGAAAACGTCGGCGGCGCCGGTCATCGAATGGAGGCGGATGCATAGCCATGGCGACAATATAGCCTTTTCAAGCCTGACCCGCCATCGAGCGGCGTGGCGGGCGCCATTGCGCCGGTTAGGAGATGGTAAAATTGCGCCCTGGCTGCGGAACCTTCAGATCGGCGAGGACAGTCTCGCCGGCTGTCGCGATCTGGCCTTCGGCGACCAGAGGCGTAGCGCCCTCAGGCAGGTAAACATCGACGCGCGATCCGAAGCGGATCATGCCGATGCGCTGACCTGCGGCTACTGTATCGCCCTCGCGCACAAACGGCACGATCCGCCGCGCCACCAACCCGGCGATCTGCACCACGACAATACGCGGACCGCTCCCGCTCGAAATCACGAACGCGTTACGCTCGTTGCTCTCGCTCGCCTTGTCGAGATCGGCGCTGACGAAAGCGCCGGCCCGGTAGACCATGCGGTCGATGCGTCCGGCAACAGGGCTGCGATTCACGTGACAATCGAACACACTCATGAAGATGGAAATGCGAAGGAGCGGCCGCGGGCCGAAATTGAGCTCCGGAGGAGGTACGGCGTTGGCGATACGGCTCACGCGTCCGTCTGCCGGCGCGACTACAATACCCTCCCGTGCCGGGGTCACCCGCGGCGGGTCGCGAAAAAAATAGACGCACCACAACGTCGCGACGGTCGTCGAGCCAGCCTAGCGGCGGCCATAGCCAGAACAGCACCAACGCAACGAGCGCAAAGCCCCCGATGAAGGGGTAACCCTGCGGATGGATCGGCGTAAGCTGCGAGCGTATGGAATTTATGACTGACATGGCCAAGCGTTCAAAGTCCGGCCGAACGAGCGCAGCGAGTGAGAGCCCGGACCACTCCGTGAGAGGCTGCGCGACCTTGCAAGGACATGGCCGTGACGCTTCCTCTATTTTCTCAAACGATGTGATTGCGGATTCCGCAGGTTCGCCGCTTTGCGGTCACCCCGGAAATAATGGAATCACTCTGCGGCATCGGCGGCCGGCAGCAGCTCTTTTTCTTCCGCACTCGCCGCTCCCGTTTCTGCCGGTGGATTGAGGTTTGGAGCGGCGTCCTCCTCCCCGACTTCCGCAAGAATTTCGCGCGCCATCTCGGCCTCGCGCTGACGGTTCCACATGCTGGCGTAAAGTCCGTTCATTGCCAGCAGCTCGTTGTGGGTGCCGCGCTCAACAATCACGCCCTGATCGAGCACAAGGATTTCGTCGGCACCGACGATTGTCGACAGCCGGTGCGCGATCACAAGCGTGGTGCGGTTCCTCGATACGCGATCGAGCGCATCCTGGATGTCGCGCTCGGTGTGGGTATCGAGCGCGGACGTCGCCTCGTCGAGCAACAGTATCGGCGGCGCTTTGAGGATCGTGCGCGCAATGGCGACACGCTGCTTTTCGCCGCCGGAGAGTTTCAGCCCGCGTTCGCCGACTTCGGTTTCGTAGCCTTTGGGAGACAGCCGGATAAAGGCGTCGATCTGGGCCGCCCGCGCCGCCTCTTCGACCTCGGCGTCGGTGGCATCCCATTCGCCATAGCGGATGTTGTACCGGATCGTATCGTTGAACAGGACAGTGTCCTGCGGCACCATGCCGATGGCGGCGCGGAGCGATTTCTGCGTCACGTCGCGAATGTCCTGCCCGTCGATCAGGATGCGGCCGCCGGTCACGTCGTAGAAGCGAAATATGAGCCGCGAAATAGTCGATTTGCCGGCGCCCGTCGGCCCGACGATGGCTACGGTCTGCCCGGCGCCCACCTCGAAGCTCAAGCCTTTGAGGATCGGCCGCGCCTTCTCATAGGCGAACGACACGTTGTCGAAGCGGATGATACCGGCGCTGACCTTGAGCGCTTTGCGCGCCCGGCCGGTCCACGATCTCCGGCTTGCGGTTCAGGATCGAAAACATGATCTCGATATCGATGACCGCCTGTTTGATCTCGCGGTAAACCAGGCCCATGAAGTTCAGCGGCTGATAGAGCTGGATCATCATGGCGTTGATCATGACGAAATCGCCGACCGTATTGCGGCCCGATTCGATCCCGTAGGCGCACAGCACCATCGCCGCCGCAAGCCCGATGGTGAACACGATCGCCTGGCCGGCATTGAGTATGGCGAGCGAGGTGTAGGCCTTTACGCTCGCCTCCTCGTAGCGCTTCATCGAGCGGTCGTAGCGCTTGGCCTCGCGCTCCTCGGCCGAGAAATATTTGACGGTCTCGTAGTTGAGCAGCGAGTCGATCGCCTTGGCGTTGGCGTCGGTATCGCTCTCGTTCATCTTACGGCGGATGCCGATGCGCCACTCAGTCGCGTAGAACGTAAACCCGACATAGAGCGCGACCGTCAGCAAGACCACGATCACGTAGCGCCAGTCGAAATGGAACAGCAGCACCCAGGCGACCAACACCACCTCGACAATGGTCGGCAACAGCTGCAGCAACAGCATGCGCACGATGGTCTCGATGCCGTTGCGCCCGCGTTCGAGAACACGCGTGAGGCCGCCGGTTTTGCGCTCGAGATGAAAGCGCAGCGACAAAAGGTGCATGTGCTCGAAGGTGAGCATCGCCAGCCGCCGCACCGCGTGCATGGCTACCTTGGCGAAGATGCCGTCACGCCATTGGGTCAGCACGCCCATGAGAATGCGCATGCCACCATAGGCGAGCGTCATCATCACCGGGGTTGCCAGCGCCCAGGCAAGCCACTCGTTCGCCAAGACTGGCGCCGTGCCATGCCCCGCGAGTGCATCGGTCGCCCATTTGAAGGTAAACGGCACGGCCACAGTCGCGAGCTTGGCGATAAAGATCAGCAAGGTCGCAAACAGGACCCGGGCCTTCAGATCGGCGCGGTCGGACGGCCAGATATAGGGCCACAGATGGAACAGGGTGGAAAACAGCGATCCCCCATCGGCCTTAATGTCTCGCGTCGAGCGATCGGGGGCGGTTGCGTATTCTCTCATTGCAAAGGGTGACCTGGGCGGATCCCGTTGAGCCGCCACGCGCTTGTCATATAGAGACTTTCTCCGATTCCTGCATCGGCAGGCCGCCGCCGCGTCTTAACGTCAAACAACTTGCGCTGCGGACGAATCGCCGCCACATCTAGTCCTTTGTGAGTGAGACTCTATGAGCAAAATCAATGCTGTGTGCGTTTATTGCGGGTCGAGCCCCGGCACCGATCCGGCTTTCGTCAAGGCGGCGCGCGACTTCGGCAAGATTCTGGCCGAAAGCGGCGTGCGGCTGGTCTATGGCGGCGGCTCCATCGGCCTGATGGGAGCGGTCGCGAGCGCCGTGATTGAACACGGCGGGGCAGCGACGGGGATCATCCCCGAATTCCTGACCGCCAAGGAGCGGCCGCGCCGGCTGGCGCAGGAGCAGATCGTCACCCGCGACATGCACGAGCGCAAGAGCACGATGTTCGACCGCGCCGATGCCTTCGTCGCGCTGCCGGGCGGCCTCGGCACTCTGGAAGAACTGATCGAGCAAATGACCTGGGCGCAGCTTGGGCGTCACAAAAAGCCGATCCTGATTGCCAACATCAACGGCTTCTGGGACCCACTGCTGGTGCTCATCGACCATATGCGGGGGCTCGGCCTGGTCCCTTCGCCGGCACGTGGCGTCGAACTTCTCGTTACCGACAATATCCAGGACATTCTGCCGAAGCTGCGCGCGGCCGCGCGAGCCGTGACCGAAGCAGAAAAGCAAATGGCAATCCCGGCGGAGCGGCTGTAAGCGCTACCTTCGCGGCCTAACCACGCCAAGCACAAACAGCACGACAATGGCCACCGCGACCGGCATCCAATTTTGGAATTGGATGCCCAGGAGGGTAAAGTCCGCCGCCAGCCACTGAGCGATTCCCTCTCCCATCAGAAAAATATTTTAAATATATTTCTCGATCGAGCCAACCACTAAAGGCTGGCCTTGAGGTCGACCGGCTGTAGGTAAAGCGGCAAACGCGCGTAGCGCTTCGTTTTACCGTTCGCCGCTATCCCGCAAGAACGTCACCGCTTCGATGCGGTTGCCATCCGCATCACGGACGAACGCGGCGTAATACCCAGCGTAATAATGCGGCCGCAGTCCCGGCGTGCCGTCGGATGTGCCGCCAGCCGCGAGCGCGGCTGCATGGAAGGCATCAACCGCCGCAGTATTCGGCGCGCGCAGACAAATGTGCACGCCGCTGTCGTCGGCGATGCGCTCAAGAGCGTCGCGCCGGTTGATCCAGAATTCCGGATATTTCTTGCCGAACCCGATGGCGGCGTCAGGCCATTCGCGCAGCTTCGCCAAGCCAAGCGGCGCGAGCAGCGCCGTATAGAAAGTCTCCCCCTGTTTCAGGTCGCGCACCGCGATGGAGATGTGGTCAATCACAGCTGCGCCTCAGGCCGGCGCGCCGGATTTCAGGAGCTTGTAGACGATAGAGTCCATCAGCGCCTGGAATGAAGCATCGATGATGTTCGGCGAGACGCCAATGGTGGTCCAATGATCGCCGGTTTCATCCTCGCTCTCAATGAGTACCCGTGTGACCGCCTCGGTGCCGGCGTTGAGGATACGCACCCGATAATCGGTGAGTTCGAGCCCGGTGATGTAGCTCTGATATTTGCCCAGATCCTTGCGGAGCGCGACGTCGAGCGCATTGACCGGACCGTTGCCTTCGCCGGCGGAGATCAGAAGCTCGTCGCCGACTTTTACCTTGACCACGGCCTGGCTCACGGTGACACGCTCGCCCTTGGCGTTGACCCGCTGCTCGACGTTAACGTCGAATTTTTCCACATCGAAGTAGCGCGGCACTTTGCCGAGCAGCCGCCGGGCAAGGAGCTCGAACGAGGCGTCCGCCGCTTCGTAAGCGTAGCCGATCGCTTCGCGCTCTTTGACCTCGTCAAGCAGACGTGAAAGCCGCGGGTCGTCCTTGTCGACGGCAAAACCGATACGGTCGAGTTCGGCAAGCAGGTTCGAGCGGCCCGATTGATCCGACACCAGAAGCTTGCGCTTATTGCCGACAAGCTCCGGCGCGACGTGCTCGTAGGTCTTGGGCTCCTTCATGATGGCGGAGGCGTGAATGCCGGCTTTTGTGGCGAACGCGCTCTCGCCGACATAGGGGGCGTGGCGATCGGCGGCACGATTGAGAAGATCGTCGAGTGCGTGCGACACCCGGGCGAGATGGGCGAGCGCTTCGTCCGACACCCCGATATCGAATTTCTCCGAGAAGTCCGGCTTAAGCTTCAGCGTTGGGATGATGGAGACGAGATTGGCGTTGCCGCAGCGCTCGCCGAGCCCGTTGAGCGTGCCCTGAATTTGCCGGGCGCCGGCGCGTACGGCGGCAAAGGTATTGGCCACCGCCTGCTCAGTGTCATTGTGGGCGTGAATGCCGACATGATCGCCGGGAATTTGCTTGCAGACTTCGCCGACGATTCTTTCCACTTCGTGCGGCAGCGTGCCGCCATTGGTGTCGCAGAGTACGACCCAGCGCGCCCCTTCGTCATAGGCCGCTTTCGCGCAGGCGAGCGCGTAAGCCGGATTGGCCTTGTAACCGTCGAAAAAATGCTCGCAGTCGAGCAGCACCTCGCGGCCTTTGGCTTTCGCGGCGCGCACGCTGTCGCGGATCGAAGCCAGGTTCTCCTCGTCCGTGGTCTCGAGTGCGACCCGGACGTGATAGTCCCAGGATTTGGCGACGAAGCAGATGGCGTCCGCTTCTGCCGAAAGCAGCGCGGCGAGGCCCGGATCGTTCGATGCCGAGCGGCCTGGCCGGCGCGTCATGCCGAAAGCGGTGATTTTTGCACGCGCCTTGACGCTTTTCCGCAAAGAAGGCCGTGTCGATCGGATTGGCGCCCGGATAGCCGGCTTCGACATAGTCGACACCGAACTCGTCCAACATGCGCGCGATCGTGAGCTTGTCGGCGAGCGTGAAGTCGACGCCATTGGTCTGCGCGCCATCGCGCAGCGTGGTGTCGAACAGATAAAGCCGCTCGCGAGCCATCCGATTTCACCAGAGATAATAATTCGACGCCAACGCGATCGCGATGACGATGGCGATCACGGCAATCACGATGTGATGGGTCCGCAAGCCGAGGAATGTATCGCGCGCCATTTTTTTCAACCCACGTAGAGCCGGTAAGCGGTGAACGCCGTGATCGCGACCGCAACGACGATCAGTGCGTATTTAAGCACGAGGTAGTAGAGCCAATGGCGGCGGAACGGTATATCGTCGCGTTTCATTGCAAAGTTCCTCCGGCGCTCGGCGCGGTGAGCGCCTTCACCATCGTGGTGTTGGCAAGCCACTCGCCGCCGACCGTCACCGTGTTGCGAGTTTTGGCGACAAAGCCGCGCCGCTCGAAGAAGCCGCGAGCGGTGTCGCTGGCATCAACGCTGAGCTCCTTGGTACCGCGCCCGGCCGCTAGTCTCTCCAACGCCTCGCACAGCATGTCTCCGGCGCCCTGCCCGGAAGCGGCCGGATACACATAGAGCATGTCGATGCGCGTGTTGTCGGCGAGCGAAGCAAAACCGATCGCATCGCCGCCGAGCGTCGCAACCAGCGTCAATTCGGACGCCAGCCGCGCACCGAATTTTTCCTCGTCGTCCGCGGCCGATGCCCAAGCCTCCTGCTGCGCCTCGCTGTAATCGTCGGCACATAGCTCCTCAATGCTGGCGCGGAATATTTCCGCGAGCAGCGGTACGTCCTCCGGCAGCATCGGGCGCATGGCGAGCTTCGTTTGCGCGCGGGCGATCATCGCGCGATCTCCCAGGTGGTGCCGTCCTTTGTGTCTTTGAGCACGACGCCCATGGCCGCAAGCTCATCGCGAATGCGATCGGATTCGGCAAAGTTTTTGACCTTGCGAGCAAAATTCCGTGCGCCGATGAGCGAACTAATCCGGGCGAGGTCGAGTCCCCTTTGCCTTCACGCGTCTAAATTCGCGCTCAGTCGCGGTCTCGACCAACAAACCGAGCAAGTTTGCTGTAGCCTTTAGAACGGATGCCGAAGTATAAGTCGCAGTGCTTGGGCCAACAGTCGTTCGTCCGCCGCGCAGAGCCTGCGCTTCGAGTACGAAAAGTGTCGCCAAGGCGTTTGGAGTATTTAGATCATCAGCTAATTGATGAATGACTCGGAGGAAAAATGTCGGACGGCTCCTCGTCGCCTACCGCATTATAAAACTTATCGAGCGTATGCGCACTTTCCTCCAAACCTCTTATTGTCCAATCGATCGGCTGACGATAATGGGTCTTTAGCATGTTGAGCCGTATTACTTCGCCCGGCCAATCCTTCAGCAACTTACAGATCGTCACGAAATTCCCGGCGGACTTCGCCATCTTCTCGCCTTCGACCTGAAGAAAGCCGTTGTGGACCCAGAAATTCGCCATCACTGGCGTATGGAATGCGCAGCGCGATTGAGCAATCTCATCCTCGTGGTGCGGAAACACGAGATCGATGCCGCCGCCGTGGATGTCGAAGATTTCGCCGAGGTATTTCCACGACATCGCGGAGCATTCGATGTGCCAGCCGGGCCGTCCCGGCGTCGCGATGCCCGCGGGCGATGGCCACGCCGGCTCGCCCGGCTTCGATGGTTTCCACAGCACGAAGTCCCGCGGGTCTTTCTTGTACGCCGCGACTTCGACGCGGGCGCCGGCGATCATTTCGTCGAGCGGCCGTTTTGACAGTTGGCCGTAATCCGGCATTGACGGCACGCTGAACAGCACGTTGTCCTCAGCGACATAGGCATTGCCTGACGCCACCAACCGGTCGATCAGGCTGCGCATCTCGCCGATATGCTCGGTCGCGCGCGGCTCGTAGGTCGGCGGCAGGCAGCCGAGCGCCGCGACGTCCTGGTGGAATTGTTTGTCGGTTTTTTCGGTGACCTGGCGGATCGCTTCGTTGAGCGGCAGGTTCGGATATTCCTCCGCTGCGCGCGCGTTGATCTTGTCATCGACGTCGGTGATGTTGCGCACGTAGGTGACGTGGTCGGCGCCGTAGATGTGGCGCAACAGCCGGAACAGCACGTCGAACACGATCACCGGCCGCGCGTTGCCGATATGGGCGAAGTCGTAGACCGTCGGGCCGCACACATACATGCGCACGTTCGACGGATCGAGCGGCGTGAAGACCCGCTTTTCCCGCGTCAGCGTATCGTAAAGCTTCAGATCCATCTCAGACTCGTGACGCGCGCCCTGCTGGCCGGGCGTCCATCGGTCTCTAAGCGGAGATAAAAGACGGCCACAGCCAGCGTTTGTCGCTAGCGAATAATCTCCCGGCAAATGCCGCAGATATGGTTAAGGCCGTGCATGGCGCGCACAATGGTCGAGGATGCGCATCGCGTCAAGCCTTGCGCCGCCGCGGCCTTCAAATAGTTCGGCACGCCATTGGCTTAGCGGGCATCACGCCGTAGCGCGTCATGACCGGCGACGAATCTCACGACGCATCAATCGGCAGCTCCGCGAATTCCCGCGGTTAATGAAGCGTTAACCCCGCCGTCGCATTCTTAGTGTTTACAGCCATCCGGATTTTTTGCGGCGCTCACAGCGCCGGGTGGGGGGTCCATGCGTACCATGATTGCGGTTGCCGCGTTCGCCGCTGCGCTGGTCTCGGCAGGCGCCGCCCACGCGGAACGACGGGTCTTCATCATCGCCAACGGTGACGGCTACGGCATCGACCATTGCCTTGCTTCCGGCGCAGCCTGCGGCGCGGCGGCGGCGAATTCCTATTGCCGCTCGCGCGAGTTCTCCCAGGCGCTGGCCTACCGCAAGGTCGACCGCGACGACATCACCGGCGCCATCCCGTCGAGCGGGCCCGGCTCGTGTCACGGCGCAACGTGCGACGATTTCGTCGCCATTACCTGCACGCGCTGAGGGTCGGCGGCGGCGCTACGGAATTCGTCACGCCCGGTCCACCTGCCGGGTGTGGCGATGTGGGAAACTGAGCCCCGGACCCATGCCGGGGCTCTTTTTTATCGTCCATCGCTGTTAGTCAGGCCGCTCGCTTCGCCAGTGCGATGGCTTCCCGCAGCACGGCGAGATCGCCGATGTGGTTGGCGAGGATGAGCACCAGCCTCGTATCGAGCTCGGCTGCTGCTGCCTCGGACAGATTGCGGCGCGCTTCCACCAGCGCGAGATAGGCGGCATCGGGATCGGCGAATTGCGACGCGGTGACAAGCTTCGGCATCGGTTCACCTTTGCAGCGCGCGTTGATGCGCACGCGCCACGGCAGCGGGATCGAACCGCCGCCAGCGCGCGCAGAAATGCTGGTCGGGCCGCACCAGATAGGTCGCGCCCGGCGTGGCGTCGAGGCGCTTGCGTGAAAATTCCGGTCTGATCCAGATAGTCTTCGCCGATCACCGCAAGCGCGAGCCCGTTGGGAGCGCGCGGCCGAGCACCGTTTTTGCCGGCTTCGTCCTTAACGTAGATGATCTCGAACTCGCCGCGCAGATTGTCGAGGAGATGCGTCGGCGTTCCGTCCTTTCCGCACCAGCGGCGCGTCGGGCAACGGCGCTCCGAGTTTTGCCGTGCCGGAAAAATCCGTCTCATCGGGCGTCGACAGCGGCGAGTCGTAAACCGTCGCGACCGACAGCCGGCCGGAATTGACCATGCGGCGTGCAAACTCCGCTTTGGGCGCCAGCTTAAGCACCGCATCGCGCAGCCGCCGCTCGGCCGCGGAATGCGGCGACATGAAATCGGTCGAGCGGGTCGAATGGCCGATATTCTCGTCGGCGGCCTGGATGCGCTCGATTTCGTAGCTTGCGATCAGCCCCTCCCCGCCTTCGCCTTTGATCAACGCGGCAAGTTTCCAGGCCAGGTTTTCAGCATCCTGGATGCCGGAATTGGCGCCGCGGGCGCCGAACGGTGAAACCTGATGCGCCGCGTCGCCGATGAAGATCACCCGATCGTGCACGAAACGGTCGAGGCGGCGGCAATTGAATGTGTAGATCGAAACCCATTCCAGCTCGTACGGATGCGGCGTCAGCACCTTGTCGAGACGCGCGCGGACCCGCTGCGGCTCCTGCTCCACCGCCGGGTCGGCGTCGGGGCCAAGCTGAAGATCGATGCGCCAGACATCGTCGGGCTGGCGGTGCATCAGCGCCGACTGGCCGGAATGAAAGGTAGGCGCGAACCAGAAACGGCGTTCGGTCGGGAAATCAGCCGCCATCCGCACGTCGGCGATGAGGAATTTGTCTTCGAAGGTGATGCCGGAAAAATCGAGACCGAGCAGGCTGCGAATGGTCGAGCGTGCACCGTCGGCGGCGATGAGCCAGTCGGCGTCGATCCGGTAAGGTCCGTCCGGCGTCTCGATGGTAAGCCGCGCGCCGTCGTTAAGCCGATCAACTCCGACGACACGGTTTTTCCAGCGAAGCTCAAGGTTCTTGATCTCGAGCGCGCGGTCGACCAACGCCTTTTCCAGATAGAACTGCTGGAGATTGATGAAAGCCGGCATCTTGTGCCCGGCCTCCGGCAGGAGGTCGAAGGAAAACAGAAGCTCATCGCCGCAAAACACTTTGCCGACCTGCCAGGTGACGCCTTGGGCGACCAAGCGTTCGCCGACGCCGAGCCGATCCAGAATCTCAAGCGTGCGCTTCGACCAGCAAATCCCGCGCGAGCCTTCGCCGATGCGATCCGCATCGTCGAGCAGGACAACCGGCAGCGCCCCGCATGGCCAGATCGATCGCGGCAGCAAGCCCTACCGGTCCTGCGCCAACCACGACGACCGGATGACGGACGACTGCGCGCGAATCCTGATCGGGCGAGCGCCGGTAGGCGTAGCCATAGACCGATTTACGGCCGCTCTCAGCAGCGAGCGGACTCATAGCTTCCTCCACTGCGCCGGCAAATGTTTCATCCGCGGAGCGACGCCCACATCGCGCGGTCACGCTCTGCGGTCCAGATCACCGGGTGCTCAATGCCTTTGGCCTCATCGTAGGCGCGCGAAACGTTGAACGGCATACAGTGCTCATAGATCGCAAAGCTCGCAAACTTCGGATCCATGACCGCGCGCGCCGCATCGTAGGCTTCCTTGAGCGAGCGACCCTTGGCGGCGCTGTCGGCGACGGTGCCGTAGAGGGTCGTGAGAAAGTCTTCCGTCAAGGCGATGCCGTCAGCGACTTGCTTCGGCGTTTTCAAGCGCCGCGCCGCGGCCCGGCACCAGCGCCTTGGCGGAAAACTCGGCGAGCCGGTCGAGCGTCGCCGGCCAGTCGGTGAAGTGCGCATCGCCGCAATAGCAGGCCGAGTGGTATTCGACGAGATCGCCGGAAAACACCACATCGGCATCTGGCACGAAAGCGACGACGTCGCCCGCAGTGTGGCCGCGGCCGATATGCATGATCCGCACCTCGCGCTTGCCAAGCCACACCGACATCTGGTCGGGAAAAGTGAGCGAGGGCCAGGTGAGGCCGGGAATGCTCTCGACCGCTCGAAACAGCCGCGGGAAACGGCCAATTTCGGAGTCCATATCCGCTTTGCCGCGCTCGGCAATCAACTCGCGCGTCGCGTTGGAGGCAATGATCTCTGCGCCGCCGTAGGCCGAAGCGCCGAGCACGCGCACGGCGTGGTAATGCGTGAGCAAGACGTATTTGATCGGCTTGTCGGTGACTTTGGCGACGCGATCGATCACTTGACGCGCCATCACCGGCGTGGCCTGCGCATCGATGACCATGACGCTATCGTCGCCGATGATGACCCCGGAATTGGGGTCGCCCTCGGCGGTAAAGGCAAAGAGGTCGGGGCCGATTGCGTCGAAGGTAATCGCCTTGTCGGCGAGATCCGCTGTCGAGGCGAACTCCGCGCTCATTGTAATTTCCTCCCGGGCACCTCTCTATCAACTAGGGAATTGGCGCAATTCGAGCAAGTCGTTACGCCGTTGCGCGGCCCTAAATCTTCGGTCATGTTCGGCCGTCGCGCCCGCGACCAACGGGCTGGCGGATCGGCAATTTTACACGCCGGGGCGAGATCTCAACGATGCCAAGGGCGTTGCGCGGATAACGACCATGACCGGTCAGCGGGCGATCGAGGCCGAAGTCAGGAACGCTTCCGGCGCAAAGGAAACGAGAAGTGACGACCAGGCGCCGCTGAAACTCGAGCAGTTTCTGCCCTATCAGCTCAATGTCGTGGCCAATCTCGTCTCCCAGGCGCTCTCACGCGTCTACGCTCGGCGCTATGGGATCGGCGTGCCGGAATGGCGCGTACTGGTTACGCTTGGCCAGTTCGAGGCCATGACAGCAAAGGCGATCGGTGCGCATACGCACATGCATAAAACGAAAGTGTCGCGGGCGGTTGCGCTTATGGAAAAGCGCCGTCTGCTCACCCGCCGTGCCAATCGGGAAGACAAGCGCGAGGCATTCCTGTCCCTGACGGCCGCCGGACAGGCGATGTACAAGGAAGTAGCGCCTCATGCGCTCGACTTTGCCAAGCGGTTGACGGAGATTTTGCCGCCCGGCGATCGCGAAGCGTTCGACCGCGCTATTGCGCTACTCACCGCTCGATCAACGGAACTGGTTGTCGAGGCCGGGCACGAGATCGAAGAAGAGGACTGACGCGAGTTGTCGAACCCTGTCGCCGTGTCGGCATGCGTTGGCGGCGATCGTCTATTCCGTGCTAGCCTGATCTGGCACCCAACCGGTTTAAAGCAGCAGCATGAAGCTCTATTCCTATTTCCGCTCGTCGGCCGCCTATCGCGTGCGAATCGCGCTCAATTTCAAAGGCCTCGCCTATGAGACCGTGCCGGTTCATCTCGTCAAGGATGGCGGCCACAACCGGCGGCCTGAATTCCGCGCGGTCAATCCGCAGATGCGCATACCGGCGCTCGTCGCGCCGACCGGCGACGTGCTGATCCAGTCGCTCGCCATCATCGAATATCTTGAGGAGACGCAGCCCGATCCGCCGCTGCTGCCGAAAGATCCGATCGCGCGGGCCAAGGTTCGCGCGCTCGCCGACATCATCGCCTGCGATATCCATCCGCTCAACAATGTCGGACCGCTGCGTTACCTCAAGCGCGAAATGCACCAGGAGCAAAGTGCGATCGACGCCTGGTACCATCATTGGGTGATCGAGGGCTTCGAAGCGCTTGAAGCACTCGTTGAGCCCGAGCCCTACGCCTGCGGGGCTCAGGTGACGATGACCGATGTCTGTCTCGTGCCGCAGGTCAACAATGCCCGGCGGCTGAAAGTGCCGCTCGACAAGTTCCCGAAGATCCTCGGTATCGAAGCCGCCTGCCTTAAGCTTCCCGCCTTCGACCGCGCCAGGCCGGAAAACCAGCCGGACGCGGAGTGATCGAGCCGCATTCACACTTTGGTCACCATTGCATCGCTTGATCGCGGCGCTGCGGGTGCGCTGGGGCCGGGAGCCAGGATGATCAACCTGATCAAGCTTTTACGGAGCCTTGGCCTCGGTGTTGTCAGTGCCGGCGCAGTTACCATCTCGGTTTCTGCCCAGACCGCTCCGTCCTCGCCTGGCTCACCTCCGCCCGCAGCCGACCAAGCCGCTTCAAATCCGGTCTGCGTGCGGTACGAAGCGCAGCTCGCCGCGCTTAACCGCGGCGCGGCCGATCCCGCGCGCGCCGACCAGATGAGGCGCTATGAAGACTCGATTGCCAAGCAGCAGGGGGAACTCGATCGCATACTGGCGCAATCGCGAAAGCTTGGCTGCGAGGGTGGCGGATTTTTTGCCCTGTTCACCGGACGCGCGCCGCAGTGCGAGCCGGTGAACGCGCAGCTTCAGCAGATGCGCGACAATCTCGACCGCATGATGAGCGATCTCGAGCGCATCAAGAGCGGCGGCAACACTGAACAGGCGGGGCAACGGGCCGCGCTGATCGGCCAATTGGCGCAAAACAATTGCGGGCCGCAGTATCGGGCGGCGGCAGCGGCGGCAGGCCCGGGCGGTTTTCTGAGTGCACTGTTCGGCGGCACGATCATCAGCCAAGGCGGCGACGGCGCGCCGGCCGGCACCTACCGCACCGTCTGCGTGCGCACCTGCGACGGCTATTATTTCCCGATCTCGTATTCGACGGTGCCGAACCGGTTTGCCGACGACCAGAGAGCCTGTCAACGCGAGTGCCCCGCCGCCGAAGCCCAACTTTACAGCTATCGCAACCCCGGCGAAGACATGAGCCAGGCCGTGTCGATCAGCGGTCAGCCCTACACCGAGCTCCCGAACGCTTTCCGCTATCGCAAGGAATATAATGCAGCCTGCTCTTGCCGGCGGCCCGGTCAAAGCTGGGCCGATGCCCTGAAAAATGCCGACGATGCCAGCACACTTGAGGCGGGCGACATCGTCGTGACCGACCAAAATTCAAAAACGCTGTCGCAAGCGCCGCAGCCGAAGATCAAGCCACCGCCCAAAGGCGGCGCCGCTGTGCAGGATGCGAACGCGGCGCCGGCGACGTCGAGCACCGCGCCTGCGACTGCGGATGCTGGCGCATCGGGAGCCGGCGGCGGCGTACGAACCGTTGGCCCACCGTTCGTCGCCGGGCACTAAATCGGCGCAGTTTAAAAATCTGCCGTGCCGGCCTTTGCCTTAGCCGCGCCTGTTGTCGGCGTTCGGTCCGAGGCCTGCGGCGGCGTGCCGGGATCGCGAAACCGGTTCGTGATCGGATAGCGCCGATCGCGGCCGAAATTCTTCAGCGTCACTTTTACGCCCGGCGCCGCCTGCCGGCGTTTGTATTCGGCGATTGTGAGCATGCGCTCGACCTTCAGCACCGTTTCCCGATCGAATCCCGCCTCGACGATGGTCGCGACCGACTCCTCGCGCTCGACCAGCCGTTCGAGAATCTGATCGAGCGTGTCATAAGGCGGCAGCGTATCCTGATCGGTCTGATTTTCGCGCAGCTCTGCGCTGGGGGCTCGCGTCAACACGTTCTCGGGTATGACGGGGCCGCTGGAGCCGAGAGCGCCATCGGGCTTCCAGCGATTGCGCAGCCGCGACAACCGGTAGACTTCCGTCTTGTAAAGATCCTTGATCGGATTGAAGCCGCCGTTCATGTCGCCATAGAGCGTCGCATAGCCCACCGACATTTCGGACTTGTTGCCGGTCGTCACGACCATCAGCCCGAATTTGTTGGAAATCGCCATGAGGATGACGCCGCGGGCACGCGCCTGCAGGTTCTCCTCGGTCACATCGCGCGGCTGGCCGGCAAAGATACCCGCTAGCGCGGTTTCGAGGCCATGCACGGCACTCTCGATCGGAACAATCTCATATTGAATGCCGAGGGCATTGGCCACTGCCGCGGCGTCGTCGCGCGATTCCTGCGAGGTGAAACGAAACGGCAGCATGATGCAGCGGACGCGATCAACTCCGAGTGCATCGACTGCCATCGCCGCGCACAACGCTGAATCGACACCGCCGGAAAGCCCGAGGACGACGCCTTTGAACCGGTTCTTATCAACGTAGTCGCGCAGTCCGAGCATGCACGCGGTGTAATCCGCCTGGTCAAACTCCTCCGTCGCAGCAATCGGGCCCGGACGCGCATCGCCATCCGTCTGCGGTCCGCGACCAACGTGTCGTCACGATCGCTTCGCGGAATGCCGGAAGCTGGAAAGCGATGGAACGGTCCGCATTCAGAGCAAACGACGCGCCGTCGAAGACCAACTCATCCTGGCCGCCGACCTGATTGACATAGAGAAGCGGCAGGCCGGCTTCGGTAACCCGCGCGACTGAAACGTTCAGGCGTACTTCCGCTTTGTCGCGCCAATACGGCGAACCATTCGGCACGATGAGCAGCTCCGCGCCGGTCTCGGCCAGGCATTCGACAACGTTTTCGTAGTCGCCCCAGTCGGTCCAGGTATCCTCGCAGATCGGCAGGCCAAGCCGCACGCCGCGGAAATTGACCGGACCGGGAACGGGCCCGACCGCGAACACGCGTTTCTCGTCGAACACACCATAATTCGGCAGGTTCACCTTAAAGCGGATCGCTTCCACGCGGCCGGCGGCGAGGAGCGCATAGGCGTTGTAGAGTTTGCCATCCTCCACCCACGGAGTGCCGATCAGCGCCGCGGGGCCGCCATCGCCGGTCTCGCACGCCAGCGCCTCGATGGCGGTGCGGCAGGCGGACTGGAACGCCGGCTTCAACACCAGATCCTCGGGCGGATAACCGGCGATGAAGAGTTCGGAGAAAACTACGACATCGGCCTGGTCGCGCGCGGCCTGCGCGCGCGCCGCACGGGCCCGTTCCAGATTGCCGGTGACATCGCCGACAATCGGGTTGAGCTGCGCCACGGCAATGGCCAAACGGTCGGCGGGACGCTCGTTCATAGCGATGATCTAGAGCATGATCCCGGGAAGTGGAACCCGCTTTTCGGAATGGAAGCCCAAGCAAACATCCGGCGGCTGACGAGTTTCAGCCGCGGGGCCGCCGCCACGCCCAAATACGCCGGGAAGAAACTCGCGCCAAAACTTGCTAGTATACTGAACTTGTTGACCTGCTTTCGCGGGCGGAGCCGCGGGCAGCCGGGATAATCGCTTTTTCAGACTGGACAAATGGTGCGCCAATGGAACGCTTCATCAATGTCGCCGGAGCGCAGACCGGACCGATCGCCCGCGACGAGTCGCGGCAGCAGGTGGTCTCCAGGCTGCTCGAACTGATGCGCGAAGCGAAAGCATCGCGGCAGCGATATCGTGGTCTTTCCGGAATTGGCCCTGACGACCTTCTTTCCGCGCTGGTGGATGGAGGACGACGCCGAGATCGACAGCTTTTTCGAGCGGGAAATGCCGAGTCCGGCCACGGTGCCGCTGTTCGAAGCGGCAAAGAAGCTCGAGATCGGCTTCTACCTCGGCTACGCCGAACTCGCCCAGCGCAACGGCACGGCGCATCGCTACAACACGGCGATCCTCGTGGACAAGAATGCCGAGATCGTCGGCAAGTACCGGAAAGTGCATCTGCCCGGCCACGCCGACAACCGTTCGCACTATCCGTTTCAGCATCTTGAAAAGCGATATTTTGAGCCGGGAGATCTGGGTTTTCCGGTATGGCGCGCGTTCGACGCCAACGTCGGCATGTGCATCTGCAACGACCGGCGCTGGCCGGAGACCTATCGGGTCATGGGCATGCAAAGCGTTGAGCTGATCCTGCTCGGCTACAACACGCCGACCCATCTGCCGTGGGTTCCGGTCTACGACCACCTGTCGGATTTTCACAACCATCTGTGCATGCAGGCCGGCGCCTACCAGAACAGCACCTGGGTCGTCGGCATCGCCAAAGCCGGCAACGAGGAAGGCAGCGAACTGCTCGCCGGCAGCTGCATTGTCGCGCCGTCCGGCGAGATCGTCGCCATGGCGACCGGCAACGGCGACGAGGTGTTCACGGCGAAATGCAACCTCGACATCAGCCGGTTCAACAAGGAGGCGATGTTCAACTTCGCCCAGCATCGGCGGATCGAGCATTATCAGCTGATTACCCAGCGCGCCGGCGCCGTCCCGCCCGACGACTTAGATCGCAAACGGCCGCACATTGTAGCCGGCAGGTTTGGTCCGCTCGAAGGCGGCGGCGGCACGAACCACGTCGTATTCGCCGAGCGCGCGTCCCACGATCTGCAGGCCGACCGGCATGCCGTCCGCCGCGATACCGGCGCAGACGGTGGCGGCAGGCTGGCCGGTCAGGTTGAACGGGTAGGTGTAAAATACCCAGGACACCAAATTGCGGTCCGGGAGCTGATCGGGAATGTTTTTGCCCGCGTCCAGCGAAGCGACCGGCAGAACCGGCGACAGCAACAGATCGTAGGTTTCAAAAAACGTGCGGACCTTGTCGCGCAACGCGTATCGCTCGAACACTTTTTCATAATAGGAGCGCATGTCCTGCGCGAGCGCCGCATCGAGCACTTCGGCAACCGCCGGATCGAGCAGATCGCGTTGCTTCTCCACGAACGAACGTAACCGCGTGCCAACGCCGGCGTAAAATTCCGCGGTCCAAAGATCGGCCGGATCCTTGTCGAAGACTTTCTCGACCAGATCGACCTTGCAGCCAAGATCTTCGAACGCGCGAACGGCCTGTGCGACGATTGCCTCGACCGCCGGGTCGGGCCGTGCGTAGCCGAGCGTGGGGCTGTAGGCGACGCGCAGATCGGTAACATCGGCGCCGCTGGCGGCGCCGAGTAAATCCGGCATTGCCGCCGACACGCTGAACGGATCACGTGGATCATAGCCGCCGATCGCTGTGAGCAGCAGCGCCGCATCGCCGATGTTACGCGCGATCGGACCGACATGGGCAAGCGTCGGCGTCGCCGAGGCCGGCCACACCGGCACCCGGCCGAAATGCGCCTTGATGCCGGCGAGCCCCGTGAAGCAGCACGGAATCCGCACCGAGCCGCCGCCGTCGGTGCCGAGTGCGAACGGCGTTATGCCGGCCGCAACCGACGCCGCGGCGCCCGCGCTGGAGCCGCCCGGCGTCTTGGCGAGATTCCACGGATGGCGCGTGACGCCGGTCAGCGGATTGTCGCCGACCGGCTTGCAGCCGAACTCGCTCGTCGTGGTCTTGCCGATCAGAATGGCGCCCGCCGCCTTGGCTCGTTCGACCGCAGGCGCATCGACCGAGGCGATGTTGTCAGCCATCGTGCGCGAGCCGGACGCGTAGCGAACGTTCGCAACCGCCATCAGGTCCTTTGCCGAGAACGGCAGGCCATGCAGCAAGCCTAACGGCTCGTTGCGCATCACGGCCTCTTCCGCAGCCTTGGCCGCGGCCAGCGCCTCCTTCGGCAGCAGCACAAAGAACGCGTTCAGCGTACTCTGCGTGGCATCAGCCTTCGCCAACGCCCGCTGGGTGAGTTCGACCGGCGAGACTTTCTTGCTGACAACAAGTCGCCGCAGCTCATTGGCAGTCATCAAGTCGAAGTCGCCGGACATTGGGGATGCCAAACGCGCGGCTCGCCTACCTTACGAGTTGACTATTGCGAAGGCGCGCACCGGAGAGCCCGAACCGCCCTTGAACTTCAACGGCACGCCGAAGAACTGAAACTCGCCCTTGCCCAGCAATTCCTCGAGGTTCACCAACCATTCCCAATGACTGATGCCGAGCTTGCGGCATAATCGGTGCTGCGAAAACACGTTGTCGCTGGGCCGGTCGGTTGACGGACCCTCAACGCCGTGCATCCGCGAACCGCGATCGTACATCCACTGCGTCGCTTCGACGGTGAGCTGCGGATTCTTCCACACCGAGTCGAGCCCGGGATAGGTGCGCTTGTGGAAGCCGGTGCACAACAGCACGATATGACCGTCGACCTTGACGCCAGCCTTTTTCTCGGCCTCCTCCATGTTCGGCACTGTGATGTCGCCGAGGTCCGGGATGTGCCGCAGGTCGAGGCAAACCGCCTTTCCCATGAACAGATCGAGCGGCATCTCGTCGACCGATTTGCCGTCGGGATTGACGTGGCGAAACGCATCAACGTGGGTACCGACGTGGTCGAGCGTAGCGATGAAGTTCGTTTGGAACGTCATTGCATCGCCGGGCACGCCGAGATTGAACGCCTTCGACGACTCGTGGCTGAGGTGGGTGGTGATGACCGGCCGCTGAAAAAGCTTGTGAGCCGGCATGTTGTCTTCGATCAGCAGGCTGAGGTCGACGACGCGTTGTGCCATTTAGATTTCTCCGTTGGGGCAAGTGCGAGACAAAGCGAGCGTCACTTCCCGGAAGACTGCCGTAACGGAGGCAGGAAGCCGTCACGCGGCGAAACTGCACGATCCGGCGTCATCCCAATCGTAACCCAGCCGCGGACGGCGGCAATGGCTCGATGATGTCCTGCTGCCGGTATGTAGCGCCGATCACGCGGCGAAGCCGAGGTGCCGATATTTCAATAGACCTTGAAATAAGCCTTGACGAACCGGAATTGATTCGATATTCGTTGAAATATGGAAAAATCAGATGCCGTTGCGGCTCTGGCCGCCCTCGCCCAGGACAGTCGCCTCGACGTCTATCGGCTGCTTGTACAAGCCGGACCGGAAGGATTGCCTGCCGGCAGCATCGCTAGCGCGCTTAAGCTCGCGCCAAACACCCTCACCTTCCATTTCGACCGTTTGCGCGGCGCGGGTCTGGTCACCGTGCGCCGCGAAGGCCGCTCGATGATCTATGCCGCACGCTATGAGGCGATGAACGGCTTGATCTCGTTTCTAACCGAAAACTGCTGCCGCGGCGCGCCGCACAACGTGCGCGCGGGCTGTAAGACGCGCGACCTGCCAGGCACGCGCAAGAAAGAGCGCGTGTCATGAGGCTTCTATATGTTCGAGCATTGCTCCCTCTGCTTTCGCGTGCGCATGATAGCTGCGCTCAAACGATTGCATTTGCAGGAGACCGTCGTGCTCGACGACGACTTCCGACACCATGATTGGTCTCGTCGGCAAGCGCGTCATTCCAATTCTCGTAAAGGACGACGGCGAAGCCGATGCTCGAAAGCATGGATATGGTCTCCTACGTCGATGGCATCGGCGACGCGCATCTTGACCGGACACCGAGCGCGGCGAAGTCGCTGACTGGGCGCGACAAGGTTGTCGCCAAGACCGGGCCGCTGACGATGCCGCGCTATCCGCTGCTCGGCTTGCCCGAGTTCGCGCACGGTCGCCGCGCTCGATCACTACAATCTGCGCAAGCGCAAGGCGTTTGGGGATTTCGTCGAGCTTCGGGCCAACACCCGTCACTACATCAAGCGAGTTGATGCCCGATCTTGAAGAGCTCGATCGGCTTGATCGAAAGCCCATTAGCGATCAACGGCAAGCTGTCGCTCGACGATATTCGCGTGCTCCCGCTGCTTCGATCTGCGGCGGTCGTCAAGGGCTTCGCTTCCCGCAAAAGGTGCGGGAGTATTTTGAAGCGATGATGGACCGCATCGGATACCAGCCTTTACCAGTCGTCTGAGGAGCAACTGCCATGAAGCGCATGCATGTTCACGTTGCTGTTGAGAACCTTGAAAAGTCGATTGGTTTTTACTCGGCGCTGTTTGACGCGGAGCCCGCTGTCGTAAAAACCGACTACGCCAAGTGGATGCTTGACGACCCGCGAGTGAATTTCGCGATCTCGACGCGCGGTCGAGAGCCGGGGCTCGATCATCTCGGCATCCAGGTCGAAGACAGGACAGAGCTGCATGAAGTCTATGCCCGGCTGCGCAGGGCCGGCGGTTCCATCATCGAGCAGGGCGAAACGACCTGCTGCTATGCCAAGTCAGAGAAATCCTGGATCGACGATCCGGCCGGCATCGCCTGGGAGACTTTTCACACGACCGGGGAAAGCACGAATTACGGCGATGGCACCGGCGAACGAGAGGCGCGGGTGGCCCACGACAAGGCCTGCTGTGCACCAGTGGAATCGGCGGCGCCGGCTGCCACGTCCGCGTGCTGCACGTGACGCTGCCTCAACAAAAAGGCACGTCCAGAACCGCATAACGAAGCTTGCCCGAGCGGCGCGGAACGTGATCGTCATGGCGCCGTCGAAATTCCCAATTTGCTCAATTCGGCCTCTCGGATTTCGTTGGTGATTGGGAAAAATCCGCCTTTTTCAGTTTGGTCCTGGCCGTCTTTGGACAAAATGTATTTGATAAACTCGGCGCGAAGCGGATCGAGTGCCTGGGCCGGCTTCTTGTTGACGTACACATAGAGGTACCGTGCGATCGGGTATTTGCCGGAAAGCGTCGGCTCGGCAGAGGCGTCATAGCAGGTCGCACCATAGTAGGAAGCCAGCGGGACGGCGCGAACGCTGTCGGTCTTGTAGCCGATACCGGAATAGCCGATCCCGAATTTATCGCCGGCGACGCTTTCCACAACGGCTTCGGAGCCGGGCAGCTGTTTGATGTCGGGTTTGTAATCTCCGCCATAAAGCGCCGTTTCCCGGAAATATTCGTAAGTTCCCGAAAGAGAATTGCGGCTGTAGAGCGTGATCTTGCCGTGCGGCCCATTCGCCGGTCAGGCCAAGGTCTCCCCAAGTCTTAATGTTGACGCTGCCGGGAGCCTTGCGCGTCGACGCGAAGATTCCGCTCACCTGCGGAAGCGTCAGACAGGGGATTGGATTGTCCTTGTTGACGTAAACTGCCAGCGCATCGACCGCGACACGAAAGCGGGAGACCTTGTAGCCATACTTCTCTTCAAAGGCTGCGGTCTCTTCCGCCGTCATCGGACGAGACATTGGGCCAAACTGCGCCGTGCCGTCGAGCAGCGCTCGCGGCGCCGTCGCGGATCCCTTCGCCTCGATCTCTATTTTCACATCGGGATAAAGTTTCTCGAATGCGCTGGCCCATAGCTCAGCTTCGCGGCCGAGCGTGTCGGACCCGACTGATTTGATATGACCTGAAAGAGCAGCGACGGGACGATAGGCGGGAAGGTTTTGATCCAGCGCCATTGCAGCGGTTGCCACAACAGCATTCAGGGCTAACGCCACCGCCCCCGGCCGCAGGACCGTCAGACACATGTTGATCCCTCCCCTCTGGACTGTTAAAATCGATATGTCGAGAATTCCAGAATTATGTAATCATTTTGTGACAATCGAGCGATAGGCTGATGCTGATCGCTGGTTCGGAGGTCTCATGAACATTCACGCGCTGGCCGTTGTCGGCCATGTCGGTCCCGATGTCCGCGGAGGAGCAATGGATGCGCCGCATGCGCTGGCGGCACTCGCGGCTCTGGGGCAGCCGACCCGGTTGTCGATATTCCGCCTGCTGGTTCGGAAGGAACCGGGCGGGCTTTCCGCCGGCGCTCTCGCCGAGGCTGTCGGCTGTCCGCACAACACCCTCTCCACCCACATCGCCATTCTCGCGCGCGCGGGGCTGGTGAAAGGCACGCGCGAAGGCCGAACAATCACCTATCGCGCCGATGCGGCCGGCACGCGCGCCCTCATCGCCTTCCTTGTCACGGATTGTTGCGATGGCCGTCCCGAATTGTGCGGCCTCGCGGGGACAACGCCAGAGGCGGAGTGCGGCTGCGCTCCGGTTCTCCCTCAGAAAAGGAAACGCAAGCGATAACCGACGATTTCGCGCCGAAGCGCGAACGCCAACAACTGCGGGGCTACGATGACCTGGACGATTACCAATCTCGTCATCGAGATCATCGCCGGCATTATCGGTGGACACGGCGCCGCAGCTGCCTCGAAGGAACACAGTTTCGGAGTGCTTGGCCATACCATCGCCGGCGCCGTGGGAGGTGCGATTAGCGGCTATTTCCTGCAAACGCTGGTCGGGACTGTGGTCAACGGAACCGGCGATAGTCCAGCAAGACGCCCGACCTCGTCACACAGTGGCTGCTACAAGGGCTCGCGGGCCTCGCGGCCGGCGCTATTTTCACGCTGGCAGTCGGGTTCGCTGAAACACAGCATTGACCAGCACAGAGTGGGAAAAATCTAATCGAAAATCCTCAGGCGAAAAGTCAGCGCAAATGATCGACGTCATCATCTATCACAATCCCGAATGCGGCACGTCCCGCAATACACTCGGGCTCATCCGCAACGCCGGCATTGAGCCGCATGTGATCGAATATTTGAAATGCCCGCCCAGCCGCGCGTTGTTGAAGTCGCTGATCGCCCGAATGGGCATTTCCGTCCGGGATCTCGTCCGCGTGAAGGGCACGCCGTATCACGATCTTGGACTCGACGATCCAGCCGTCACCGACGATCAGCTGCTCGATGCAATGCTGGCGCATCCGATCCTCATCAACCGGCCGATCGTGGTGACGCCGCTCGGCGTGAAGCTGTGCCGGCCTTCGGAAGCCGTGCTCGATCTACTTCCCGGTCCACAGCGCGGCGAATTCCGGAAAGAGGACGGCAACTGGTGGTCGATAGTGCCGGGCATCGCGTCGCCTGATCATGAGTGGCCTTTAGCAGCTGCCGCAGAATGCCAAAGGCAAAACCGTCCAGGGGAGGACGCGACTATGATTGAAGTGGTCAAGAACAAGGTATTCAACGTACTGTTTATCTGTACCGGAAACTCGGCGCGTTCGATCATGGCGGAAGCGGTTCTCAATCGCGCCGGACAAGGGCGATTTCGTGCGTTCTCGGCGGGAAGCCAGCCCAAGGGTCAGGTTCACCCGTACGCCATCGATCTGTTGAAACGATTGCACTACGATGTCAGCGGCGTTCGCTCGAAAAGCTGGACCGAGTTCACCGGCCCGAACGCGCCCAAGCTCGATTTTGCCTTCACGCTTTGCGACGATGCCGCCGCGGAGACCTGCCCGGTCTGGCCGGGACAGCCGATGACCGCCCATTGGGGCATGCCCGATCCGGCCGCCGCGACGGGGACCGAGGCGGAAATGCGATTACGCGTTCGCCGACACCATGCGCATGCTCACGAACCGCATCAATATTTTTGTCAGTCTGCCGATGAAATCCCTCGACCTCCTCACGTTGCAAAAGCAGTTGGACGCCATCGGCAAGAACAAGGATAGAGCACCTGATCCTCCGCAGGCACCGGAATGAAGGAAAAGTCCGTTTCTCTTCCGCAGCGTCTTGTTGCAGAGGCGCTGGGAACTGCGTTTCTGCTCGCCGCCGTGGTCGGCTCGGGCATCATGGCGCAAAGGCTCGCCGGCGGTAATGATGCGCTTGCGCTCCTCTGCAACACGCTTCCGACCGGAGCGATTCTCGCCGTTCTGATCCTGATATTTGGTCCGCTTTCGGGAGCACATTTCAACCCAGCGCGGTCAGTGATCGGTGTTCGCGCTTGCGCCGCGTGGAGCTGCGCACGGGAAATCGGCTATATCGTGATAGGAAATTTGCTGCTCTCAGTCGTTCTATACATGTCGTGCCGTACATCGTGGCGCAAATCGTCGGCGGGCGTGATCGGAGTGTGGACGGCGCACCTGATGTTTGAACTGCCGGTTTTGCGGCGCTAGCCACGATAAGTAATGTTGTTCGGCGTACAGGGAGAGCAAATACTGTCGCAACGGATTGATTATCGAGATGTTTGGCAGTGCTAATTTTGATATAAGTATATTTGAACGCCGGGTTTGTATATATTATTAATAGTGTAGTTGGTAAGATGTATTGTGTAGTAGGGAAATAGGTGTTGATAGGAGAGAGAAATATAAAAGAAAAGAAAGTAGATGAAGCGAAAGAATGTGGTTTGGGCAAATGTCACAGCACGTGCGAACAGGCGCAGGCCAATGGCTCGCTGAATTTATCGCGACCTTTGGATTGTTGCTGACGATCCTCGGATGTGTGACGCGAGCGCCGACCGCAGTTCCCTACGCCGTCGGCCTTTACATCACATCGGCCTATTGGTTCACCGCCTCGACCTCCTTCGCCAATCCCGCCGTGACGATTGCGCGATCGATTTCCGATACGTTTGCCGGCATCGAACCCACCGGCACACCGGCTTTCATCGTGGCCCAACTGGCCGGGATGCTGGCAGCGGTCGGGCTGTCGCGCTGGCTTTGGCCTGCTTCGGCGCCGACCGAACTCACGAGGCCGGTCGTCAGTTGAACGAGCCGAACGGATAAGGGCCGAACTTGAGGCCGGCCTGAACGAACACCCCAAAAATGTCCGTCTTCCAGTCGACCGGCTGAGGGAATGCCGTCTCGCCGACGACGTTGCCCTGGAAGTTCGAATTGCCGTTCGCCTGCATGTGCCAATAACGGCCACCGATGCCGACGCTGGCGTAGTCCGTCACCTGGTACGACAGCGACACTTCGAACTGATAGCCCTGGCCCCTGCCGTTCTCCGGTATTGGCCCGGTGAAGTCGCCGACCGCCGTGCCGATGCGCAGCCAGTGGGTATCGGTGCCGTTGAGAAATACGAACGGAAGATACGCGGCCTCGGCGTTGAGCTTAAAACGCTCGGCAAAGACCAGCGAACCATCCAGTCCAACGCGCACCGATTGCCAATGGTTGTTCTGCGAGATCGCCTCGATGGACGTCGGTATTGACGGCTGACAAACAAAAGGATTGGTGGCGGTTTGCGTGCAGCCATAAGCGTTCATCTCTTGATTGAAGTAGTGATAGCCGGCGAGCGCGCCGACGCGGAAATCACCGCCGCGAACAACGTCGTAGCCGAAATCGCCGCTGGCGTAGCTGAGGTAGCCGTTCTTCTGATCGCTCGTCGTGCTTGAATACGGCGTGATGGCGGGCGGGAAATCTTCGTCTTTGAGGTGCCCAAACGACATCGCTCCGGTGCCGATGTAGCCCTTGACGAAGAAACCGTTGGTAAACGCTACACGGCTGTAAAGCTCGCCGGCATTCGTCATCATGTCGCTGTAGGTGAGCCGGGAAACCATCGCGTTCGAGACGCTCGGTATGTTGTACAAACTCTTACTGGTGTTGGCGTTGCCGAACCAATAACGCGCCGCGAATTCGACCTGCCAGGCCGGCGCCGGGCGCGGCGTGAAATAGTCGACGTCCGGTATTGGCGCCGCTTTGGTCACCAACGGTGCCGGCGACGATGATGGCCACAGCGGCGGCAGCGCCGGCCACTCGGCCGCGTAAGCCGGCGTCGCGAGCAAGCACGCAAACGCCACCCAATTCGGTAAATGAAACCGTACCGGCACTGCACGCCCCGCGCCTGTTGAAGTCTTTTTCTGACGCGGAAGATTTGAATCAAATTGTTTGCGCGTTCCTTTATTGCCGCGGGCGATCGCGGATCAGCCTGAGCGGTCGGTAAAACGAAATGGTGTACGAGATGCAAAGATGGACGGCGGCCGTTACAAGGCCGCCACCGCCGGCGCCGGTTTGGTCTTGCCCTGGCGCTCCACTTTGAGAAGATCGGCGACGAGGAATGCGAGATCAAGCGACTGCTCGGCGTTAAGCCGTGGATCGCAGACGGTGTGGTAGCGATCGTTGAGATCTTCCTCGCTGATCGCGCGTGCGCCGCCGGTACACTCGGTGACATTCTGGCCGGTCATTTCCAGATGCACGCCGCCGGCGTAGGTGCCTTCGGCCGCATGGACCTGAAAAAACGTCCGCACTTCTTTGAGGATTTGATCGAACGGCCGCGTCTTGTAGCCGGTCACCGATGTGACGGTGTTGCCGTGCATCGGATCGCAGGACCACACGACGTGCCGGCCCTCACGCTTCACGGCGCGAAGTAGCCGCGGCAAGTGCTCGGCAGCTTTGTCGGCGCCCATGCGGCAGATCAGAGTAAGACGGCCGGGCTCGTTGTCCGGATCGAGGATGTCGAGGAGCTTTAGAAGTTCATCGGGCTTTTGCGTCGGACCGGTCTTCAACCCAAGCGGATTCTTGACGCCGCGGCAGAACTCGACGTGCGCGTGGTCTGGCTGCCGGGTGCGGTCGCCGATCCACAACATGTGACCGCTGGTGCAGTACCAGTCGCCGGTCGTCGAATCGACCCGCGTGAAGGCCTGCTCGTAGCCCAGCAGCAAAGCCTCGTGGCTGGTGAAAAAATCGGTGGTGCGCATTTCCGGATGCACTTCCGGATCGATGCCGCAGGCACGCATGAAGTTGAGCGCCTCGGTGAGGTGACCGGCAAGTTCCTGGTAGCGCTTCGATTGCGGGCTATCCTTGACGAACGACAACATCCACTGATGCGCGTTCGAAAGGTTAGCGTAGCCGCCGGTGGCAAATGCGCGAAGGAGGTTGAGCGTCGCCGCCGACTGCCGGTACGCTTCGAGTTGCCGGCGCGGATCCGGTGTTCGCGCCTCGCGCGTGAACTCGGTCGCATTGATGATATCGCCGCGATACGCCGGCAGTTCGACGCCGTCGCGCTTTTCGGTCGGCGACGAGCGCGGCTTGGCAAATTGGCCGGCAACGCGGCCGACTTTCACGACCGGCGAAGCCGCGGCGTAAGTCAGCACCACCGCCATTTGCAGAAACAGCCGGAAGAAATCGCGGATGTTGTTGGCGCCGTGCTCGGCGAAACTTTCCGCGCAATCGCCGCCTTGAAGAAGGAAGGCCTGGCCGGCTGCAACCTGCGCCAAAGCGCGTTTGAGGTTGCGTGCCTCACCTGCAAAAACCAGCGGCGGAAAGCTCGCCAGTTGCGCCTCGACGTCGGCAAGCGCGCTGGCGTCGGGATAGTCCGGCACCTGCACGATCGGTTTTGAGCGCCAGGTATCCGGGCTCCATTTGGCCGAGTTTGTCCGACTGGACATAACCGTTAACTCCATTTCCGTCGCCCTGAGGTACGAGCCATACGCGCGGTCACGCGCGTCCTGGACGCGCTATGGCGAGCCTCGAAGGGCGACGGCCCCGGCGCCTCGGCCGCATCCTTCGAGGGCCACTCTGCGGCCACCTCAGGATGACGGCTCAGGCACTCGCGCGCGTCTTATACACGGAGGTTATTCGCCGCGACAGTGCGAAAAACTTCAGCCTATTCCGCAGCTTCGCGGGCGTAGCTGGCGGTTTTCTGCCGCATCGTGACCAGTTCCTCGGCTGTGGTCGGATGCAACGCCATCGTGGCGTCGAAATCAGCCTTGGTGGCGCGCATTTTCACCGCGATGGCGGCGACCTGGACCATTTCCGCGGCCCCTTCACCAACAATATGACAGCCAACCACGCGATCGGTCTGGCCGTCGACCACGAGCTTGAGGAGAACGGTCGTGTCGCGGCCTGACAAGGTCGCCTTCAGCGGCTTAAACATGGCGCGATAGATATCGGTTCGCTGCAATTGTGCCCGCGCCTCCGCTTCGGTCAGACCGACCGCTCCAACTTCCGGCTCGGAGAAGACTGCGGTCGGCACGTTGGTGTGGTCAACCGGCGTCGGCTTGCCGCCGAATACCGTGTCGGCAAACGCGTGGCCCTCGCGAATGGCGACCGGCGTGAGATTGATGCGGTTGGTCACGTCGCCGATGGCGTAGATGTTGGCGACGCTGGTGCGCGAGTATTCGTCGACGGCGATGCCGCCATTTTTGCTGAGCGTAACGCCGGCTTCGCTCAATCCCAATTTGGCGACGTGAGGGGTCCGCCCAGTAGCGAACATGACGCAATCAGCGGGAAGCTGAGTGCCGCTTGAAAGACGAGCATGCAAGCGAGTGCCGGTCCGCTCGATCGCCGCGACTTTGCACCCGGTGAAAACGCGAATGCCGCGCTTCTCCATGTCGGTGCGCACGTGCTGGCGTACCTCATCGTCGAAGCCGCGCAAAATATTCTCGCCGCGATAGATGACAGTCACATGCGACCCGAGACCGGCGAAAATCCCGGCGAATTCAAGCGCGACATAGCCGCCGCCCTGGATCACCACATGCGGCGGCAGCTCAGGCAAATGGAACGCCTCGTTCGAGGAAATGGCATGCTCGATGCCGGGAATCGGATCGCCATAGCTCGGCGCGCCGCCGGTGGCGATCAAGATATACGCGGCCCGCACCCGCTTACCGTTGGCCAACTGAACGGTATGAGCGTCCGCAATGACGGCGCGGGTCTTGACGATTGCCACGCGCGCCCTTTCCAGCGTTGCAGTGTAGGCGCCTTCGAGCCGGGCAATTTCTTTGTCTTTGTTGGCTATGAGGGTCGACCACTTGAAGGTCGCTTGCGGCAGCGTCCAGCCGTAACCTTCGGCATCCTCGAATTCGGCGCGAAAACGCGACGCATACACCAGAAGCTTTTTCGGCACGCAGCCGCGGATGACGCAGGTGCCGCCGACGCGATACTCCTCCGCCAGCATCACTCGCGCACCGTGCTGAGCGGCAATGCGCGCGGCGCGAACGCCGCCCGAGCCGCCCCCGATAACGAAAAGATCGACGTCGTAGTCGGACATGCTCAAACGGTGCTCCGCGAAAGATCAGGGGCGACGCTCGATGACGCGCACCCCGTCAGGTCCGGCGACGATAGCAACCTGCGCCAGACCGATGAACAGACCATGCTCCATTACGCCGGGAACCTTGCAGAGCTGAGCCGCCAGCGCCGGCGGATCGGGAATGCGCAGCAATTTCGCATCGAGCAGCCAGTGACCGCCGTCGGTGACGAAAGCGGGACCGTCCTTGCTCTTTCGCAGCACCGCCGGCCCTGGACAGCCGGCCTCTGCGGCCGCGGCTTCGACCGCGCGATAGATCGCTGTGGCGCCGAAGGGCGCGATCTCAATCGGCAGCGGGAAACTGCCGAGCATCGATACCCATTTCGACTCGTCCGCGATCACGATCATCCGCGCTGAGGCCGCCGCGACAATCTTCTCCCGCAATAAGGCGCCGCCGCCGCCCTTGATAAGCGTCAGGTCGGGTGCGATTTCGTCAGCGCCGTCTATCGTCAAGTCAAGCTCGGGCGTCTCATCAAGGGTAGTAAGTGAGATACCGGCCGCAGCCGCTTGCGCCCGGGTCATTTCCGACGTCGGCACCGCGACGATATCGAGGCCGGCACGCACGCGCTCACCGAGCAATTCCACAAAATGCTTGGCGGTCGAGCCGGTGCCGAGCCCAAGCCGCATGCCGCCCTGCACCATGTCCAGCGCCCGAGCGGCGGCGGCGCGTTTTTGTGCCTCGGCGTCCATAAGCGGGTGTTTAGGGCAAAATCCGCTGGAAAGCGAATAAAGCCTCCCCCAAGCACGCTTGCGTGGCTGCAAATCGCCCGCTAGGCCAAATCATGCTGACTATCGTCTTCGATCTCGACGGCACGCTGGTCGATACCGCGCCCGACCTGATCGATACGCTCAACTTCACCCTGACCGAGCACGAACTGCCGGCGGTGCCCTACGACGAGGCTCGTCCGATGATCGGCGGCGGCGCGAGGGGCATGATTGAACGGGCACTGGCTGCGGAGGCACGCGATTGTACGCCCGCGGCCGTGGACCGACTTTACACCTCCTTTGTCGGGCATTACGCAGAACACATAGCCGAGCGCTCGCGTATGTTCCCTCATGTGGAAGCTGCACTGGATCGCCTTGGTGAAGCGGGCCATCGGCTAGCCGTGTGCACCAACAAACTTGAATGGCTGTCGAAAAAGCTATTGCGGAAGCTCGACCTCGCCGAGCGCTTCGCGACGATCTGCGGCCAGGATACGTTCGGCGTTCAAAAGCCTGATCCGGAGGTCTTCCGAGCGACGGTAAGATGCGCGGGCGGCAATCCCGAACGCGCCATCATGGTGGGCGATTCCATTACCGACATCCGAACCGCCCGCGCCGCCAACGTCCCGATTGTCGCCGTCGATTTCGGCTACAGCGATGTTCCGGTCGCATCGTTGCGGCCGGACCGCGTCATCAGTTCCTTCGCCGATCTTCCGGCCGTTATTGATGCCCTCGCTCTTATGAAAAATACGATGGACGGTCAGGGCTTTATCGGGCACAAAGCCTGACTATATGTGTTACGATTTTCGTATGCCTGTTTAGCTCATATGGAGCTTTGGGCACTGAAACGCCTGCCGACGGACAGCGTGGAGGTGGAACCCGTGAAACCTTTGGCATTTGATAGCGCGCTTGATAGCGCTGTGCAGCGGCCGCTCCTGGTGGACCCGTTCGGCCGGGAAATTACCTATTTGCGCGTCTCTGTGACCGACCGCTGCGACTTCCGCTGTGTGTACTGCATGGCGGAGCACATGACCTTCCTGCCGAAGGCCGAATTGCTGACGCTCGAAGAGCTCGATCGGCTGTGCTCGGCCTTCGTCACGCGCGGCGTGCGCAAGCTTCGCCTTACCGGTGGCGAACCTTTGGTACGGCGCGGCATCATGACCCTTTTCTCCTCGCTGTCGCGCCATCTCGAAACCGGCCGCCTCGACGAGATCACGCTGACCACCAATGGCTCGCAGCTTGAAAAATATGCGGCAGAGCTGAAGGCGCGCGGCGTGCGCCGCATCAACGTGTCGCTCGATACACTCGACCCCGAGAAATTCCGCGCCATCACCCGCTGGGGCGCTTTGCACGACGTGCTCGCCGGGATCGACGCCGCGCAATCGGCGGGCCTCAAGATCAAGATCAACACAGTGGCGCTCAAGGGCGTGAACGAAGACGAATTCCCGCGCTTGATCGAATGGGCGCACGGCCGCGGCATGGATCTGACGCTGATAGAAGTGATGCCGCTCGGCGAGATCGGCCGGCTCGACCAGTATCTGCCGCTGTCGATGGCCCGCGCCCGTCTCAGTGAGCGCTTTTCGTTCGAGGACCTCGATTATCGCACCGGCGGACCAGCCCGTTATGTGCGGGTGGCCGAGACCGGCGGCCGGCTCGGTTTCATCACGCCACTGACCCATAATTTCTGCGAATCCTGCAATCGCGTGCGCGTTACCTGCACCGGCACGCTCTATATGTGCCTCGGCCAGGCGGACGCGGCCGATCTGCGCAAGCCGCTGCGCGCCTCCGAAGGCAACGATCTTCTTGACGCCGCTATCGACGAGGCGATTTCCCGCAAGCCCAAAGGCCACGATTTCATCATCGATCGCCGGCACCAGCGTCCCGCGCTCGCGCGCCACATGAGCGTCACGGGTGGCTAGCGCGGCGGCAGACTATGCCGTGAGGTATCGCGTCGCGTACCAGGCTACGACAAGCCGAGCACCGTCGCCGCGGCTTTGAATTCGGCAAAGCGAAGCGCACGGCGTTCAAGTGCCGTATCGTCAGCGCCCCACTGCTCGATATTCCAATCCTCATCGACGTGCGCCGCCTGCCATGCTTCCTCCGCCGTGAGCCGACCGCGTGCCAGCGCAAGCGCTATCAGCGCGGAACCGGTGAGCGTCGTCGCGGCATGGATGGCACCAAGCCGCCACGGATCGTCCGGGATCTCAGCGCGCGCGGCCGCTAGCGCGGCTTCCGGCTGCGGGACGTGGATGACCCCTTCGCCTACGGTGAAGTGCGCTCCAATCGCGTTATTCGCCCAGTCGAGGATCGGGTCCCACGCGCGCGCCTGTCGGTCGGCCAGACCCGTCGGAGCGTTGGCGCGATAACAGACGAGATCGGAGGCGAGATATTTCCCAACCTCTGCGGCGACCGGGCCGCGCTGATCGCACACCCCGTCGATGATGACGTTGGCCAGCCGCGTCAGCGGCATTCTGCTCGGATCGATCACGCCGGACTGCGCCTCCCATTCGGCGGCGATCGCCCCCGCCAGTTCTTGGCTCGGCGCAGCAAGGATCCGGCCTGCCGGAGTGCGCACCGGTTTGTCGTCGAGCTGCACAGCGTAGCCCTCTGGGGTGGCTACGGCCTGGGCCTTCTCGTAGAAGCGCCGCCGCAGCCCCGGCCGTGCGCTCCGGCGCACCGCTTCACGCGGGTCCTCGGGCGATCTGTTCTCAAACACGTCGCGCATGACAGCTTAGACCTTAGACCATACCCACGAGGCAATGCGCAGCAGCAGGATCGCCACTGCCCGGCCACTATAATTTCTGTTCCGGCGCAAATTAACTAACATATTCAAAGTCTTAAATTAACCGGGACGTGCCCATCGGAAACTGCAGTGTTGCACTGCGGCTTTCGCACTGCGATCGCGCTTTTGTTAAGGACCACAAGCGACAAAATCTTGTTATAGCAAGCAGAAGCGGTAGAAATCCGCACTTCGCTCGACTACTATCCGCGCCCGGATTCGGCGACGGTGGCTGACCGCGGGGAAGCGCCGGTCCGCGCAGTAGCGTCAACAACCGCCGGAGCATTCGGCGGAGTGCTGCGCGTAAGAGGAATGGAATGAAACCTACCGACATTTCGGCCCCGGATTACTTCCATAAGGTCGTCGATTGCCAGTGGGCCTGTCCGGCACATACGCCGGTTCCCGAATACATCCGCCTGATCGCGGCGGGCCGATATACCGACGCCTACATGATCAATTGGGAGTCGAACGTCTTTCCGGGCGTGCTCGGACGGACCTGCGACCGGCCCTGCGAACCTGCCTGTCGCCGCGGCCGCGTCGAGAAAGAGCCGGTGGCGATCTGCCGGCTAAAACGCGTCGCCGCCGACTTCAAGGACGATATCAGCGCGCGGCTGCCCAAGCCGGCCGAGAAGAAGAACGGCAGGCGCATTGCGCTTGTGGGCGGCGGCCCCGCTTCGCTGACAGTCGCGCGTGACCTCACGCCGATCGGCTACGAATGCGTGGTGTTCGATCAGGACCCGCTCTCCGGCGGCATGATGCGCACGCAGATCCCGAAATTCCGTCTGCCGGAAAAAGTGCTCGACGAGGAATGCCATTACATCCTCGATCTCGGCGTGACCTTTATCGGCGGCAAGCGCATCGACAGCATGAAGGCGCTGCTGGCCGAAGATTTCGATGCCGTCTTCGTCGGCTGCGGCGCGCCGCGCGGCCGCGACCTCGACATTCCCGGCCGCAAGGAAGCGGCCAAGAATATCCATATCGGCATCGATTGGCTGTCCAGCGTCTCTTTCGGCCACATCGACAAGATCGGCAAGCGCGTCATCGTGCTCGGCGGCGGCAATACCGCCATGGACTGCTGCCGCTCCTCGCGGCGGCTCGGCGGCGAGGATGTGAAAGTCGTCGTGCGCTCCGGCTTCGAGGAGATGAAGGCGTCGCCGTGGGAAAAAGAGGACGCCATCCACGAAGACATTCCGATCTTCAATTATATGGTGCCGAAGGAATTCACCCACGAGAACGGCAAGCTAACCGGCGTGATCTTCGAGAAGGTCAAGGCGGTGCGTGACGCCAAGGGCCGCCGCGATCTCATTCCGACCGGTGAGCCCGATCAGCACTTTCCGTGCGATGACGTGCTGGTCGCCGTCGGCCAGGAGAATGCGTTTCCCTGGATCGAGCGCGACTGCGGCATCGAGTTCGACAAGTGGAACATGCCCAAGGTCGATGCCGCGACCATGGCGTCTACCAATCCCAAGGTATTCTTCGGCGGCGACGCCGCGTTCGGCCCGAAGAACATCATCTGGGCGGTGGCGCACGGCCATGACGCGGCGATCTCGATCGACAAATTCTGCCGTGGCGAGGACATTAACGTCCGCCCGGCGCCGCACGTCGCCGTCGCCAGCCAGAAGATGGGTATTCACGAGTGGAGCTACGACAACGAGATCACCCTCGATAAGCGCTATCGGGTGCCGCATCGCGAGAAGGTCGTGGCGCTACGCGATATCAAGGCCGAGGTCGAACTCGGTTACGACGTGGACCTGGCGCTGAAGGAAGCCGAACGCTGCCTGAATTGCGACGTGCAGACCGTCTTCACCGGGCAGCTCTGCATCGAGTGCGATGCTTGCGTCGATATCTGCCCGATGGATTGCATCACCTTTACCGAAAACGGCGAAGAGGCCGATCTGCGCTCGCGCCTGGAAGCGCCGGCCAAGAACCTCACGCAAGACCTCTATATCGGCAACAGCCTCAAGACCGGGCGCGTCATGGTCAAGGACGAAGACGTGTGCCTGCACTGCGGGTTGTGCGCCGAACGATGTCCCACCGGCGCGTGGGACATGCAGAAATACCTCATCGATATGAACTCACGCAGAACAAGCATGCCAATCCAGAGCGTAAACGACTTCGTCGTCCGATTTGCCAACGTCAACGGCTCCGGTTCCGCCAGCGCCAACGAACTGTTCGCCCGCTCGGTGCTGCGCATGGGCATTCCCTGCGCACCGCGCAACATTTTCCCGTCCAACATCCAGGGCTTGCCGACCTGGTACGAGGTGCGCATTTCCGAGAGCGGCCATCTCGGCGCCCGCGGCGGCACCGACCTCATGGTGGCGATGAACCCCCAGACCTGGGACAAGGACGTCGCCGGCATCGAGCCCGGAGGATATCTCCTCTACAATTCCACCAAGCCGATGCCGAAGTCGAAATTTCGCGACGACATCACCGTCATCGGCGTCCCACTCACCGCCATCTGCAATCGCGAATATACCGATCCGCGCCAACGCCAGCTGTTCAAGAACATCATCTATATCGGCGCGCTGTCGGCGCTGCTCGACATGGATGTCGCCGAAATGGAAAAACTGATCGGCGAACAGTACAAAGGCAAGGAGAAGCTGTTCGACGCCAACAAGCACGCGCTGCATCTCGGCCGCGACTGGGTGATGATGAATCTGGAACATCCGCTCGGCATGCGGCTAAAGCGTGCCGACGCAGTCGGCGACCGCATCTTCATCGAAGGCAATTCGGCGGCCGCCCTCGGCGCCGTCTACGGCGGCGCCACGGTCTGCGCCTGGTATCCGATCACGCCCTCCTCGTCGCTCGCCGAAGCGTTCACGCGGCATTGCCAGCGTATGCGGGTCGATCCGGCGACGAAAAAGAACAAATTCGCCATCGTCCAGGCGGAGGACGAGCTTGCGTCAATCGGCGTCGTGATCGGCGCCGGCTGGAACGGCGCCCGCGCGTTTACCACGACCTCCGGCCCGGGAATTTCACTCATGCAGGAGTTTCTCGGCCTCGCCTATTTTGCCGAAATCCCGGCGGTAATCTTCGACGTGCAGCGGGCCGGACCCTCGACCGGCATGCCGACGCGCACGCAGCAGACCGACATCATCTCCTGCGCCTACGCCTCGCACGGCGACACCAAGCACGTGCTGCTGTTCCCCGAGGACCCGGCGGAAGCGTTCGAATTCGGCGCTGCGGCCTTCGACCTCGCCGACCGGCTGCAGACGCCTATTTTCGTAATGCTCGATCTCGACATCGGCATGAACCACCGGCTCGCACGCCCGCTCGTTTGGGACGACACCCGCAAGTTCGACCGCGGCAAGATCATGACCGAGACGGCGCTCGAAGCCGGCGCTGATTTCGGCCGCTATCTCGATGTTGACGGCGACGGCGTTCCCTATCGCACGCTTCCGGGCACGCATCCGACCAAGGGTTCGTTCTTCACCCGCGGCACGTCACGCGATCGCTATGCGCGCTACACCGAGGAAGGGCCGGCCTACGCCGACAACATGCAGCGGCTGTTGCGCAAGTTCGAGACCGCGAAGGATTTGGTGCCGCGGCCGCTGCAGGCGAATGCCGAAAAGCCGACCAAATACGGCGTCATCTATTTCGGCTCGACCTCGCCGCCGATGGATGAGGCAATCGAGCTGCTCGAAGTCAGGCGGCCATGCCCTTGACCGGCTGCGCGTGCGCGCCTTCCCGTTCCATTCCAGCGTGACGAGTTTCCTCGCCGAGCATGATTTCGTGTTCGTGGTCGAGCAGAACCGCGACGCCCAGCTGCGCTCGCTGATCGTCAACGAATGCAACGTCGATCCGGTGCGGCTGGTGCCAATTCTGCATTACGACGGCACCCCGATAACCGCCCGCTTCATCGCCAGCGCCGTCGCCGACCGCCTCGATGCGCTCAAAGTCACGCCGCTGCGGAAAGTCGTGTCATGACCCAGGTGCCTTCATGACTTACGTCGTCAAGCCGAAATTTCATCACCCCGATTTGCCGAAGAACGAGCTCGGCTACACCCACCGCGATTACGAAGGCGCGGTGTCGACGCTGTGCGCCGGTTGCGGCCATGATTCGATTTCAAGTTCGATCATCGAAGCCTGCTTCGAACTGTCGATTGCGCCCCACCGCGTAGCGAAGCTTTCCGGCATCGGCTGCTCGTCGAAGACGCCGACCTATTTCCTCGGCAATTCGCACGGCTTTAATTCCGTGCACGGCCGCATGCCGTCGGTGCTGACCGGCGCCAATCTCGCCAATCGCGATCTGATCTATCTCGGCGTGTCGGGCGACGGCGACTCCGCTTCGATCGGCTTCGGACAGTTCGCGCACGCGCTCCGGCGTGGCGTCGACATGGTCTATATCGTCGAAAATAACGGCGTTTACGGCCTCACCAAGGGCCAGTTCTCCGCCACTGCCGATCCCGGCTCGAAATCGAAGCGCGGCGTCGTCAATACCGATAACGCCATCGACCTCGTCGGCATCGCGCTGCAGGTCGGCGCTACTTTTGTCGCCCGCTCGTTCTCCGGAGACAAAACGCAATTGACGCCGCTGATCAAAGCCGCCATCGAGCACCGCGGTGCGGCCTTCATCGACGTGATTTCGCCGTGTGTCGCGTTCAACAATCACGCCGGCTCGACCAAGAGTTTCGACTACGTTCGCGAACACAATGAAGCCGTCAACAAACTCGACTTCATCACCGGCCGTGCGGCGATCAAGGTCGATTACGCGCCCGGCACGGTTGAACTGGTCCAACAGCATGACGGCTCGACCATCGCGCTGCGCAAGCTCGACGCCGAGTACGACGTGCACGACCGGCTGGCGGCGATGAGTTTCCTGCAGCACCACGCCGCCAAGGGCCAAGTGGTGACGGGACTTCTCTATGTCGCGCCAGAGGCCGCCGATTTGCACGGTCACCTCAATACCGTCGAGACGCCGCTCAACGCGCTCGGCGAGAAGGAGCTGTGCCCCGGCTCGGCGGTGCTCGACAAATTCAACGCTAGCCTGCGGTAAAGCGGGCGCTTTCTTTGTCATCGGCAAGCGCGGGGTTGACCTGCGCATCCGAGCGGCCGCCGGCGATTGGCATTGCAGGCGCGCGCCCGTGCGGGCAGGTCTTTCTTCAGACGGATTGTCGGCTCAAGATCGCAATGGCGCGGCTGCCGGCGCGACCGCCTACCAATATGTGGTTTGAAGATATCATATCATTTGAAACTGTTCAGCATCGTTAATTTACGTTTCTGTCGTTACGCTCGGCGCGTCCGCTAAACACAATTCCGCACGGATATACGCCCGATTCGGTGGAAACGATCTGATGAGCACGCCCAGCCCACAGCCAATCGCCCGTTCTCCTGGTTTTCAGGCACCGGTCGTCACCGCCCGCGGCGGAGAGAGCGGCGTTACCTACCGCAGCACGCGGGCGCATCTCCAATACTGGATGGGAGACGATATTGCTGTGGAGATCGGCGCCGAGCGCCTGCTCGCAGCCCATTCGGGCTGGCGCAGCCTCGCCAGGCGCGGCCTGCCGCGCCTGTGCGATCTCTTGGAATCCGACGCCCGCGAGGCCGACGCAAACATGTTGCTCTATCTCAAGCTCGACGACGATTATCTCGTCGTCGCACAGGGCGCCGACCGCACGCGGCATATCGGCCGCGATCTGCGCGGTCGCACGATGTCGGGATTCACTCAATCGGTCGGCGTGATGCTCAAGGAGCTGTATGACACCTGCCTTGCGCGGCAGACAGCGATCTACGCGCGCTTCGTGACCGATCTTGCATCCGATAGCATCTACTGGGAGGGGCTGTTTTTGCCGCTCAAGGGCGAGGACGACGGCCCCACGCGGTTCTTGGCCAGCTACGCCGCGCCGATCGACAATAAAACCGACGTGTTGCAAATGGTCCTCGACCGCTCGCCCAGCGGCACGATCGTCGCAGTTCCGGTGGGGACGGGCCGTGCCGGCCGGCTCGACGGGCGGATCATTCTGATCAACGCCCGGGCCAAGGAATTTTTGAAATTCGACGAGAAGGGCAGCCGCGTGAACTACATCCGCGACCTCGCGCCCTGGCTGCGCAATATAGCCGGATGGACGCGCGTCAATTTGACTGTCGAAGGACAGCAAACCCGCATTCACTATCGCGACCGCTCGAGCCGAAGTTATTTGGTGACAATCGAGTCGCTCAACCGCTTTATTTTATTCGACATCGTCGAAAGCAACCGGGATATCTCGGCGCCGCCCGGTGAAAACGCCCCTTACTCCTCCGGCGCCTCGACGATCGGGTCGTAGCGCGCAGCATCGAGCCCGAGCAGATTCCACGATTGCTGCATATGCGGCGGCAGCGGCGCGCTGACGTCGAGCGTGCCGCCGCGAGGATGCGGCACGACGATGCGGCGGGCCAGCAGGTGCAGCTTGTTCTGCATACCGCCTGGCAGCTGCCAGTTTTCCAGCGAAAAATACTTTGGGTCGCCGACGATGGGGTGGCCGATATGCGCCATGTGCGCACGCAATTGATGGGTGCGGCCGGTGACCGGCTTGAGCGAGACCCAGGCCAGCAACGGCCCCGAGGTTTCGACCACGGCGTAGTAGGTCACCGCGTGGCTCGCGCCCTTTGTCGCCGTGCCGGGCGATGCGCATGAACGAGTCCTCCTCGCGCTCCTCTTTGGCGAGAAAAGTCGAGATGCGGCCCTGCTGCACCTTGGGTACGCCGGCGACCAGCGCCCAATAAATCTTGCGCGCCGAGCGCGAGCGGAACGTCTTCGCCAATGCCGCCGCCGCGAACCGCGTCTTGGCGACGAGGAGGCAGCCGGCGGTGTCCTTGTCGAGCCGATGCACCAGCCGCGGCCGCTGGCCGTGGGCGTCGCGCAGCACCTCGAGCATACCGTCGATGTGGCGCGTCGTGCCGGAACCGCCCTGCACCGAAAGCCCCATCGGCTTGTTGAGCACCAGCACGTCGGCGTCCTCGTGCAGCGTGATCGATTTTAGGAACGCGCGGGTTTGTTCGTCGGCTTCGCTGCCCGGCCTCCGCGGCTTCGGCTGATCGAGCCGCAACGGCGGAATGCGCATCGTCTGCCCCGCTTCCAGCCGGTTTTTCGGCTCCGTGCGCTTGCCGTTCACCCGCACCTCGCCTTTGCGGATAACGCGCTGGATGTGGGAGAAGCTCAATCCCGGAAACCGCGCCTCGAGGAAACGATCGACGCGCATGCCGGATTCGTCGGCGGTCACTGCGACGTTCTGCACGCTGGTCGGCATGGGAGGCGGGCGCAGTTCTTGGTTCACCGTCATCCTGAGGCGGCCGCGACGCGGCCCTCGAAGGATGCAGGGCCAAGGCGCCTGGGCCGCCGCCCTTCGAGGCTCGCTTCGCTCGCACCTCAGGGTGACGGTGAACATGGCGATGGCGCGATCCGGCGATCTGCTTGCCGCCGCCCGGCTGCCGGGGTCCGCGGGAGCCCCTCAGATTTCGCTCCGCTCTTTGCGCAGCTTCGCCCAATATTCCAGACGCTTGCGGATTTCGCGCTCGAAGCCGCGCTCGGGAGGATCGTAGAATTTGTGGCGGCCGAGTTGCTCCGGGAAATAGTCCTGGCCGGAGAACGCCTCTTCGGCATCGTGATCGTATTCGTATCCCGCGCCATAGCCCTCGGTCTTCATCAGCTTGGTCGGCGCGTTGAGGATGTGTTTGGGCGGCAGCAGCGAGCCGGCTTCTTTCGCCGTGCGCATCGCCTCGCCGAACGCCACGTAAGCCGCGTTCGATTTCGGCGCGGTGGCGACGTAGAGCACGGCTTCGGCGATGGCGAGTTCGCCTTCCGGCGAGCCGAGGAAATCGTAGGCCTCCTTGGCGGCGTTGGCGATGACCAGCGCCTGCGGATCGGCAAGCCCGATGTCCTCGACCGCCATGCGGACGATCCGGCGCGCCAGATAAAGCGGGTCCTCGCCGGCATCGAGCATGCGGCAGAGATAATAGAGCGCGGCG
Organism: uncultured Alphaproteobacteria bacterium; assembly: GCA_963826945.1. GTDB lineage: Bacteria > Pseudomonadota > Alphaproteobacteria > Rhizobiales > Xanthobacteraceae > BOG-931. The sequence continues at coordinate 173,923 of CAWGYY010000015.1, forward strand.
TCGGCATCGGAGCCGCGCACCGATTTGTGCAGGGCGCTGATGAGATTGTAGTGGCCGTCTTGCTTCTTGTCGTAGATCGGCGCGCGCCGCTGCACCACTTCCTGCAGGGCGGCGGCATCAAAGGTCTCGCCGTTCCGTGCCGCGCGCCACACTTCTTCCGCCAGCGTCAGCGCCGCGCGGCCGTCGCCGTCCGCCATGCGGATCAGCGACGCACGGGCGTCGGCATCCAGCGGTAGGTTCTTGCTTTCGACCGCCTCCGCGCGCTCAAGCAGTTTCTCCAGCGCCGCGGCATCGAGCGGCTTGAACACGAGTACGCGCGCGCGTGAAAGAAGCGGTGCGATCAGCTCGAACGAGGGGTTCTCCGTGGTCGCACCAACCAGAACGATGGTGCCGTCCTCCACCACCGGCAGAAAGGAATCCTGTTGCGCCCGGTTGAAGCGGTGAATCTCGTCGACGAACAGCAGCGTCCCCTGCCCGGTTTCGCGGCGCGCCCGCGCCGCGTCGAAGACTTTCTTCAGATCGGCAACGCCGGAGAAAATCGCCGAGATTTGCTCGAAATGCAGATCGGTGGCGCGAGCAAGCAGCCGCGCCACCGTGGTCTTACCGGTGCCCGGCGGCCCCCAAAAGATAAGCGAGCCAAGCGAGCGCGTCTCCAGCATGCGGGTGAGCGCGCCGTCGGGGCCGAGCAGATGATCCTGCCCGACCACGTCGGTCAGCTGGTCCGGCCGAAGCTTATCGGCGAGCGGCCGCGGCGCGTCGCGTTCAAGGCCCGCGGCCGCGAACAAAGTCGGCGAGCTTTTCTTCGGGCGCGAGCTCATTCATCCACTGAACGTGGCCGATATCTGCTGACCGCCCCGATCGATGACGACGCGCCACAGTCGGCTGCCGGCGCGCACGGCACGATCAAGATCGGCGGTTTTCTCAATCTTTTGATTGTTGACCGAACGCACAATATCACCGCGCTGCAGGCCGATCGATTGCGCCGTAGAACCTTCGGCTACGCCAAGGATCACGACGCCGCGGCTTTGCAGATCGAGCCGCAGCTCGTCGGCCAGCGCCGGCGAAAGATTGGCGACCGTGGCGCCAAAAAACGGCGAGCGCGAGCGGATTTCGATCTCTTCGCGCGGCAACTCGGGGGCGGTCTGCAGGCTGATCTGTACAGCAAGCTCCCTTCCTTGGCGGAGGAAACCGATCTGCGCCGTGCCGCCGAGCGGCTTGGTGGCGAACCGATAATCGAAGGCGTTGGGATCCTCGACGATGGTGCCGTCGATGCTGACGATGAGGTCGCCGGTTTTGAGGCCGGCGCGCGCCGCCGGACCATCGCCGGCGACGCTTGCGACCAGCGCTCCGGTCGGCCGTTTCAAGCCGAGACTTTCGGCGATCTCGGGCGTGACTTCCTGCAGCTTGGCGCCGAGCCACGGACGCTTGACCGCGGCGCTGCCGCCCTTCGCCGAGGCGACCACCACGCGCACCATATTCGCGGGGATGGCGAAGCCGATGCCCTGCGATCCGCCCGAGCGCGAATAGATCGCCGTGTTGATGCCGACGAGCCTGCCGTTGAGATCGACCAGCGCGCCGCCGGAATTGCCGGGATTGATCGCAGCATCGGTCTGGATGAAGAACCGGTAGTCGCTGATGCCGACTTGCGTGCGCGCCAACGCCGAGACGATGCCGTGGGTCACGGTTTGTCCGACGCCGAATGGATCGCCAATCGCGAGCACGACGTCGCCAACCTGCAATTCATCGGAATTGCCAAATTCGAGCACGGGAAAGCGCTCCTTCGAGTCTTTGAGCCGCAGGACGGTGAGGTCGCTGTGTTCGTCCTTCAGCACGATCTCGGCGTCGAATTCGCGCTTGTCGGAAAGCGCCACCCTCACCTCGCTCGCCCCTTCGATAACGTGATAATTGGTGACGACGAGGCCGCTGCCGTCGACGATCACGCCGGAGCCCAGCGATCGCAGTACCTGCTCGCGCGGCACCGCGCCGAAGAACTGCCGAAACAGCGGATCGTTCATGAACGGGTTGCGGTTTTCAACGACCCGCGCCGCATAGACGTTCACCACCGCCGGCGCCACGCGCTTGACCACGGGCGCAAATGAAAGTTGCAGCTCTGCCGGCGACGACGGTATGCGGCGGTCCTGCGCCTTCGCGTCCGCAAGCGGCGCCGAAAGCGCAACAACGGCAGCCACTATTGTGGTGCTTAAAGCCCGCAGCCGCGGCATGGAATGCTCCAAATCAATGCCGCCAGATATAAGCGCGAGGGCAGGCCTTTAGAAGACGGCGCTTTCTCGCATCAGCGAGCGCCAAGCCTTAAGCCGCGGCGGGAGCCGACTCCTCGGCGCGCGCCTGAACCGGCCCGGAATCCTTACCCTTGGCCTCGACGTCGCGGTCGACAAACTCGATCACCGCCACGGGAGCCGAATCGCCGTAACGAAAGCCGGCCTTGAGCACCCTGGTGTAGCCGCCATGCCGCTGCTTGTAGCGCGGCCCGATCACCTCGAAGAGCTTCTTGACCATGGCAAGATCGCGCATCTGCGCGATCGCCTGGCGGCGGGCATGCAGATCGCCGCGCTTGCCGAGCGTGACCAGTTTCTCGACGACAGGGCGCAAATCCTTCGCCTTCGGCAGCGTGGTCATGATCTGCTCATGCTTGATGAGCGACGCGGCGAGGTTCGCCAGCATCGAACGGCGATGATCCGAGCGGCGATTGAACTTGCGGTGGGTTTTGGCGTGACGCATTTCAGATATCAGTGTTCAGTAATCAGTAATCAGACGCTGGTCCGATTACCGACATCCGATTACTGCCCCTTGCTCAGTAGTGATCCTCGAAGCGCTTGGCCAGTTCCTCGATGTTTTCCGGCGGCCAACCGGGAACTTCCATGCCCAGATGCAGGCCCATCTGCACCAGCACTTCCTTGATCTCGTTGAGCGACTTTCGCCCGAAATTCGGCGTGCGCAGCATCTCGGCTTCGGTCTTCTGCACCAGGTCGCCGATATAGACGATGTTGTCGTTCTTCAGACAATTTGCCGAACGCACCGAGAGCTCGAGCTCGTCGACCTTCTTAAGGAAGGCCGGGTTGAAGGCGAGGTCGGGAATGGCCTCCTGCGCGGTCTCGCGCTTGGGCTCCTCGAAGTTCACGAACACGTTGAGCTGATCCTGCAGGATACGCGCCGCGTAGGCGAGCAAATCCTCTGGGCTAACGGCGCCGTTGGTCTCGATCGAGAGCGTGAGTTTGTCGTAATCGAGGATTTGCCCTTCGCGGGTGTTCTCGACTTTGTAGGAGACTTTGCGCACCGGCGAATAAAGGCTGTCGACCGGGATCAGCCCGATCGGCGCATCCTCGGGGCGGTTGCGTTCCGCCGGGATATAGCCCTTGCCGGTATTGACCGTGAACTCCATGCGGATCTCGGCGCCTTCGTCTAGCGTGCACAGGACGAGGTCGGGATTTAGGACCACGATGTCGCCGACCGTCTGAATGTCGCTCGCGGTCACGGTACCGGGACCCTGCTTCTTCACCACCATGCGCTTGGGGCCATCGCCCTGCATCTTGATGGCGATGTCCTTGATGTTGAGCACAATGTCGGTGACGTCCTCGCGCACGCCGGCAATCGAGGAGAATTCATGCAGCACGCCGTCAATGTGCACCGACTGCACAGCGGCGCCCTGCAGCGACGACAACAGGATACGCCGCAGCGCGTTGCCGAGCGTCACGCCGAAGCCGCGCTCAAGCGGTTCGGCGACCACCGTGGCCACGCGCCGCACATCGCCGCCGGCGCTGACCTGCAGCTTGCCCGGCCTGATCAGTTCCTGCCAATTCTTCTGGATCGTCACGTTATCACCCATCGCGTTGCGCGGCGCGAGACTGTCGCGCGCCCCACTCCGCTCCGTGGGGCCAAAATCGGTGCCATGTTCGAGCGGCGGCAAGTGTTCAATTTCCATTGCTTGTCCTATACGCGCCGCCGCTTGCGCGGACGGCATCCATTGTGAGGGATCGGCGTTACGTCGCGGATCGAGGTGATGGTGAAGCCGGCCGCCTGCAGCGAGCGCAGCGCCGACTCGCGGCCGGAGCCGGGCCCGGCCACTTCGACCTCGAGCGTGCGCATGCCGTGCTCCTGCGCCTTCTTGGCGGCGTCCTCAGCGGCGACCTGCGCCGCGTACGGTGTCGACTTGCGCGAACCCTTGAAACCCATCGTCCCCGCCGACGACCAGGCAATGGTGTTGCCTTGCACGTCGGTAATGGTGATCATGGTATTGTTGAACGTGGCGCTTACGTGCGCGACGCCGGAGGCGATGTTTTTGCGCTCGCGTCGACGGACGCGCGTAGCTTCCTTACCCATCCTGAACCCTTTCGGATCGGAACCGGCCGCACCGGTGCCGTCTGACCCCTTCCTTCCCTCACCCGCTTGCGGGGGAGGGAAGGAAGGGGGAATACGCTATTTCTTCTTGCCGGCTATCGGCTTGGCCGGACCCTTGCGGGTGCGGGCATTGGTGTGGGTGCGTTGTCCGCGAACCGGCAAGCCCCGGCGATGACGCAACCCGCGGTAGCAGCCAAGATCCATCAATCGCTTGATGTTCATGGCGACTTCGCGCCGCAGATCACCCTCGACCATATAGTCACGGTCGATCACTTCGCGCAGCTGAAGCACTTCCTGATCGGTCAGCTGGGATACCCGGCGCGCATCGGGAATCGACACTTTATGCACGATTTCCTTGGCCTTTGCGGGCCCGATGCCGTGGATATACTGCAACGCGATCACGACGCGCTTATTGGTCGGAATATTGACGCCAGCGATGCGGGCCACGTCAGTTGCTCCTTATGCGGGACAGCCCAGGATGCCTCGGGGCCGCCCGGCCACTACCTATCGATTCGAATGTCACTAGAGAAGGCCACAAACGTAAAAAGCCAACGACTGCCCGCCGCCGCGGCTCGGCATCGCTGTTCGATCTCCGACTGGATATTTGAGGCTTATTAATGGATGCATCGCCCTTTCGTCAACCCAGCTAGCGATTTCGTGTACAACTTCATTTACGCCGCCGATGAGCGGGTTTTCTCGCCGACCTTGGCCTCGATCTCGCCTTGGAGGCGATTTTGGGCTTGGTCTTCGTTCTGCTCTTGGGCTTGGCTTTTGCGCTCGCCCGTTTGTGAACCGATCCCGCTGCCTTTCGCCGCGCGGCCGATCTGCGCGCCTTGGATTTTTTTCCTATGCGGCGCCGATCCGATGGCCGCGGCGCCGCTCCCTTGTCCGACGCCGAGCGACGGGCCGCTTCAGGCTCGGGGCTCAACACCTTCTCGATCTGCGCCGCGACCTCCTGGATTGGCGCCATCCCGTCCACGGAGCGCAAAATCCCGTGCTGCCGATAATAGGCGATCAGCGGCGCGGTCTGCTCGCGGTAGGCCACGAGCCGCCGATGCAATACTTCCGGGCTGTCGTCCGCCCGTAATGGCTCGCCGCGCGCTTTCATCTCGGCAACGCGGCTTTCGATGCGCCGAATGAGAGCCGCTTCGTCGACCCGCAGCTCGATCACCGCCTCAAGCGCGATACCATGCTTGGCGAGCATGCGATCGAGCGCCTCCGCCTGGGCCACGGTCCGCGGAAAGCCGTCGAGAATAAAACCCTTGCGAGCGTCCGGCTGCTCGATGCGTTGTTCGACGATGGCGACAACAACATCATCCGGGCACAACGCCCCACGCGCCATGATCTCGTCAACCTGGCGACCGATGGGAGTGCCGGCCTTGACGGCGGCCCGAAGCATGTCGCCGGTGGAAAGCTGGACAAGTCCGTATTTGGCGACGAGGTGCTGGGCCTGCGTTCCCTTGCCCGCCCCCGGCGGGCCCAGCAGTATTAATCTCATCTCCGCCGCCCCCTCAGTTTCGATCGCTTGATCAATCCTTCGTATTGATGCGCCAGGAGATAGCCTTGGACCTGCGCCACCGTGTCCATGGTCACACTAACAACGATCAGCAGCGAGGTGCCGCCGAAATAAAACGGCACAGCCGCATATGAGATCAGCATCTCGGGGAACAGGCACACAACCGCGAGATAGGCCGCTCCGATGACCGTAATCCGCGACAAAACGTAATCGATATATTCGGCGGTGCGCTCGCCGGGACGGATGCCGGGGATAAACCCGCCGTGCTTCTTCAGATTATCGGCGGTCTCCGTCGGATTGAACACAATCGCCGTATAGAAGAAGGCAAAAAAGACGATGAGCGCAACATAGAGCGCCAAGAACAATGGCCGGCCGTGCGCAAGCTGGGTGGTGATGAGCGTGAGCCAACCCGGCCCCTGCCCGGCCGTGAAATTGGCGACGGTCGTTGGCAACAACAGCAACGAGGAGGCAAAGATCGGCGGAATGACGCCCGAGGTATTGAGCTTAAGGGGCAGATGCGAGGACTGGCCCTCGAACATGCGGTTGCCGACCTGGCGCTTTGGATACTGGATCAAGAGACGGCGCTGAGCACGCTCCATGAACACGATGAAGGTAATGACGGCGACAGCCATCACCAGCACGATGAGAATGAGGCCGGTCGAAAGCGCGCCCTGGCGGCCGAGTTCGAGCGTGCCGGCAACGGCGGACGGCAATTGTGCCACGATCCCGGACATGATGATCAGCGAGGTACCGTTGCCGATCCCGCGCTGGGTGATCTGCTCGCCGAGCCACATCAGGAACATGGTGCCGCCGGTCAGCGTGATCACCGTCGAGATGCGGAAGAACATGCCGGGGTCGGTGACCACGTTGGTGGCGCCTTCGAGGCCGACGGAAATGCCATAGGCCTGGAACGCGGCCAGCAGCACCGTGAGGTAGCGCGTGTACTGATTGATGGTCTTGCGCCCCTGCTCGCCCTCCTTCTTGAGTTGCTCGAGCGTCGGCGACACCGTCGTCATCAGCTGGATGATGATCGATGCCGAAATGTAGGGCATGATGTTCAGAGCGAAGATCGCCATGCGGTGGATGCCGCCGCCGGCGAACATATTGAACATTCCCAGAATTCCGCCGGCCTGCGAATTGAAAATCTGGTTCCAGGCGTTCGGATCGATGCCCGGCAGCGGAATGTAGGTGCCGAGCCGGTAGACCAGCAGCGCGCCAAGCGTAAACCAGATTCGCTTCTTGAGTTCTTCGGCCTTGGCCAGCGCCCCGAAGTTGAGATTGGCTGCCAGTTGTTCCGCTGCCGAGACCATCCTCGCGTACTCCGTATGCGGCCTTGTTGCCGACCGGCCCTATATAAGGATCAGGCCGCCTGTTCGCTCGGCTCCCGCTTGGGAGCGAGGATCTCGACCGAGCCGCCAGCCTTCTCCACTGCGGCGACTGCCGATTTCGATGCCCCGAAAATCGAAAGCGTAATCTTGGCCTTGAGTTCGCCGCCGCCGAGCAGCCGCACGCCGTCCTTGGCGCGGCGCAACAGGCCGGCTTTCACCAGAGCAGCGGCATCAATTTTCGCCGACGCATCGAGCCGGCCGGCGTCAATGGCCTCCTGGAGCCGCCCAAGATTGACCTCATTAAGCTTGCGCGCGAACGCGGTGTTCTTGAAGCCGCGCTTCGGCAGGCGGCGATGGAGCGGCATTTGGCCGCCCTCGAAGCCTTTGATGCGCACGCCCGAGCGCGCCGTTTGACCCTTGCCGCCGCGGCCGCCGGTCTTGCCCTTACCTGAGCCGATACCGCGGCCGATGCGCTTTCCCGTCTTCCGCGCACCCGCGTGGCCGGAGAGCTCGTGAAGCTTCATGACTGTTTCTCCACCACGCGCACCAAATGCGCGACCTTGGCGATCATGCCGCGCGTCTGCGGCGTATCGGCGAGATGAGCAACGCGGCCGATCTTGTTCAGCTTCAAGCCGACGAGCGTCTCGCGCTGAGTGTGGTGCCGACGCATCGGGCTGCCGATCTGTTCGACCGTGACGGTCTTCCCAGTCTCGCCCGTGCTTTTTTCGCTGTTCATCGCCTGCTCCAAAGCCTCAATCGGCCGTCTGCTCGGCCTCGACGTCGCGGCGACGTGCCTGCAGCGCCGAAACTTTGACGTTGCGCCGGGCCGCAACCGAACGCGGCGAATCCTGATGCTTGAGCGCATCGAATGTCGCCCGCACCACGTTGTAGGGGTTCGACGTGCCGAGCGACTTCGCCACCACGTCCTGCATGCCCAGCGTCTCGAACACGGCGCGCATCGGACCGCCGGCGATGATGCCGGTACCGGGCGGGGCGGCGCGTAAAAACACCTTCCCGGCACCGTGGCGTCCGGCCACGTCGTGATGCAGCGTGCGTCCCTCACGCAGCGGCACACGCGTCAGCGAGCGCTTGGCGGCGTCAGTCGCCTTGCGGATTGCCTCCGGCACCTCGCGCGCCTTACCGTGGCCGAAGCCGACGCGGCCTTTCTGGTCGCCGACCACGACCAGAGCAGCAAAGCCGAACCGCCGCCCGCCCTTCACGACCTTGGCGACGCGATTGATGTGGACGAGCTTGTCCACGAACTCGCTGTCGCGCTCTTCGTTTCGCCGATCGCGGGGTTCACGCGCCATGCTGATCCGCCAAATTGTTGTCTGCCATTGTCATCGTCCTTTAAAAACTCAATCCGCCCTCGCGCGCCGCGTCGGCGAGGGCCTTGACGCGACCGTGATAAAGATAGCTGCCGCGGTCGAAGATTACGTCCTTGATGCCCTTGTCCTGCGCGCGCTTGGCAATGAGCTTGCCGACAGCCTTGGCCGCATCGACGCTGGCACCGGTCTTTAAACCCTCCAGCGCGCCCTTCTCCAGCGAAGAAGCCGAAACCAGCGTCGCGCCCTGATCATCGTCGATCACCTGCGCATAAATGTGCTTGGACGACCGAAATACCGAAAGCCGCTTGCGGCCATGAGCAGCGCGGCGAAGCGCCCCACGTACGCGCCCCTTCCGCCGGTCGATCCTGTCACTCAGCTTGCTCATCGGCGGCTCCGTTACTTCTTCTTGCCTTCCTTGCGGAAGATGCGCTCGTCGGCGTATTTGATGCCCTTGCCCTTGTAAGGTTCCGGCGGCCGGTACTCGCGGATTTCGGCTGCGACCTGCCCGACCTTCTGGCGGTCGGTGCCGGAAATCACGATCTCGACCGGGCGGGGCGTGGCGATCGTAATGCCCTCAGGGATCGGATAAATCACGTCGTGGCTGTAACCGAGCGCAAGCTGCAGGTTCTTGCCCTGCACTGCGGCGCGGTAGCCGACGCCGTTGATTTCAAGCTTCTGTTCGAAGCCCTTGCCGACGCCGGCGATCAGATTGGCAACCAGCGTACGCGCCGTGCCCCATTGCGAGCGTGCCCGCTTGGTTTCGTTGCGCGGATCGACCTGGATCTTTCCACCATCGAGTTTGACCTCGACGTCGTCGGGCAGCACGACGGAAAGCGCGCCCTTTGGGCCTTTCACCTTCACGGTCTGGCCTTCGACATTGGCGGTGATACCCGAAGGCACCGCGACTGGTTTCTTTCCGATGCGGGACATGGTTTTTATCCGTTGCTCGTTCCCGGCCTTAGAACACCGTACAGAGAATTTCGCCGCCGACATTGGCGTCGCGGGCATCGTGATCGGCCATGACGCCCTTCGGGGTCGAGACGATGGCGACACCAAGGCCATTGTTGATGCGCGGCAGATTCCTGACCGAGGTGTAGACACGGCGGCCGGGCTTGGAAATCCGCTCGATCTCGCGGATGACCGGTTCGCCTTCGAAATACTTCAACTCGATCTCGATCTCCGAGTACCCCTCGCGTTCGACTACGGCAAAGCCGCGGATGTAACCTTCGGTCTTGAGCACTTCCAGCACGCTTTCGCGCAGTTTCGAGTTCGGGCTTGAGACCTTGCTCTTGTTGCGCATCTGCGCGTTGCGGATGCGGGAGAGGAGATCGCCGAGCGGATCGTTTATCGGCATCGCGCGGCCCTCCTCACCAGCTCGACTTCAGCAGGCCCGGGATCAGCCCTTTCGAGCCGAGATCACGGAGCGCGATGCGCGAAAGCTTGTGCTTGCGGTAATAACCGCGGGGCCGCCCGGTCATCTCGCAACGATTGCGGATGCGGGTCGCCGACGAGTTACGCGGCAATTCGGCGAGCTTGAGCGTCGCGGCGAAACGATCCTCGACCGGCTTGGTCTTGTCGCGCGCGATCGCCTTGAGCCGCTCGCGTCGGCCCGAAAACCTTTTGGTCATCCGGCGACGCCGGTTGTTCTTTTCGATCGAACTCTTCTTCGCCATCTAGTGCTCCTCGCGGTTCCGCGTTTGAGGCCTTTTCTGCCTCACTGCCGGAACGGAAAATTAAATGCGGCCAACAAAGCCCGCGCCTCATCGTCGTTGCGCGCGGTGGTGCAAACGGTGATGTCCATGCCCCACACTTCGGCGGTCTTGTCGTAATCGATTTCCGGGAACACGATGTGTTCCTTGATGCCGAGCGTGTAGTTGCCGCGACCGTCGAAACTCTTCGGATTGAGCCCGCGAAAATCGCGCACTCGCGGCAGCGCGATGTTGATCAGCCGGTCGAGAAACTCGTACATCCGCGCCTTGCGCAGCGTCACCTTGCAGCCGATGGCCTGACCGTCGCGCAGCTTGTAGGTCGCGATCGATTTCCGCGCCTTGGTGATAATCGCTTTTTGACCCGAGATCAGCGCGAGATCGTTGGCGGCGGCCTCGACCTTCTTGCGGTCGGCAACGCCCTCGCCGATGCCCATGTTGATGACGACCTTGTCCAGGATCGGAATCTGGAAGCGGTTCTTGTAGCCGAACTGTTCGGCAAGCCGGCCGCGGATCGTCTGATCGAACTCGACCTTAAGCCGCGCCGGCACCTTCGGCTCGGGCTCGCGCGGCGTCGCCGGCTTCTCCGCCTTTGCCGCCTTGCCGTCCGCCGCAGCCTTATCGCCCTTCTCGGCCTTGGCAGCTTTCGGCAGCTTCGCCTTATCTTGCCCTAGGCCTTCCGGTCGCGGCGCCTTGTCCTGCTTCTTGGCCTTTTTTTCTTCGGTATCAGCCATCGATTTCAGCTCCCGAACGCCGGGCGATGCGCACCTTCTTCCGATCCTCGCCCTTGCCGATGATTTTGAAGCCTACCCGGGTCGGCTTTTTGTCCTTGGGATCGGCTAACGCGATGTTCGACACGTGGATCGGCGCTTCCTTGGAGACGATGCCGCCTTCCTGCGTCGCGCTTTGCTTCTGGTGACGCTTGACGACGTTGACGCCGCGCACCAACGCCCGGCCTTCGTCGCGACGCATCTCAATGACCTCGCCGCTGCGGCCTTTGTCGCGCCCCGCAATCACAATCACCGTGTCGCCTTTTTTGATCTTCGCCGCCATTACAGCACCTCTGGCGCGAGCGAGATGATCTTCATATGGTTCTTGGCCCGCAATTCACGCGGCACCGGGCCGAAGATGCGGGTACCGACCGGCTCCATCTGCGGATTGATCAGCACCGCCGCGTTGCGGTCGAAGCGGATGATCGAGCCGTCGGCGCGCTTGATGTCCTTGGAAATGCGGACGATCACCGCTTTCATCACGTCGCCCTTCTTCACCCGGCCGCGCGGAATCGCTTCCTTGACCGAAACGACGATCACGTCGCCGATGGTGGCGTACTTGCGCTTGGAGCCGCCGAGCACCTTGATGCACATGACGCGGCGCGCGCCGGAATTGTCCGCCACGTCGAGATTGGTTTGCATCTGAATCATGGGCTACCCCACTTACTTCCATTTTCCGGCGCGTCGCAGTTACGACGCTTTCTTCTTCTCGCCGCGCACCACCGCCCAGCGTTTGAGCTTGGATATCGGCCGGTGTTCTTCGATCCAAACGGTGTCGCCAACCTTGAACTCGTTGTTCTCATCGTGCGCGTAATATTTCTTCGAGCGGCGGATGGTCTTGCCGAAGATCGGATGCGCGAAACGGCGCTCGACCTTCACCACCAGTGTCTTGCTCTGTTTGTCGCTCACGACGACGCCCTGCAGGCTGCGCTTTGGCATCTTGTTCCTCGTTAACTCTTCGGCGCGCGCTTCTGTCGCGCAACCGTCTTAAGCCTGGCGATATCGCGGCGCACTTCGCGCACCCGCGCGGTATTTTCCAGCTGCCCGGTGGCGCGCTGAAAGCGCAGGTTGAACTGCTCTTTCTTGAGTTTGAGCACTTCGTCGTCGATCTGGTCGACCGTCATCGGTCTGATATCATGTGCTTTCATCTGTACGCCTACTCGCTGATGCGCTCGACGAAACGGGTCTTGATCGGCAGCTTGGCGGCGGCGAGCGCCAGCAACTCCTTGGCAACTTCGATGGGCACGCCGTCGATCTCGAACAGGATGCGGCCCGGCTTCACGCGCGCTACCCACAGCTCCGGCGTGCCTTTGCCCGAACCCATGCGGACTTCGAGCGGCTTCTTGGAAACCGGCACGTCCGGGAACAGGCGAATCCACACCCGCCCCGACCGCTTCATGTGCCGCGTCAAAGCCCGCCGCGCAGCTTCGATCTGGCGCGCGGTGATCCGCTCTGGCTCCATCGCCTTGAGGCCGTATTGGCCGAAGGCCAACTCGGCCGCACTCGTGGCAAGGCCGTGGATGCGGCCCTTGTGGGCCTTGCGGAATTTCGTTCGCATCGGTTGCAGCATGGCGGACGCCTTTTTCTCAATCCTTGCTTTCGCTTACGCCGCGTCGCGACGCGGCCGGCCGGCCTCGCCTTCGGCCATGCGCTTATCCTGCGCCATCGGGTCGTGCTCCATGATCTCGCCCTTGAAGATCCAGACTTTCACGCCGCAGGTGCCGTAGGTGGTAAACGCCGTGGCGACGCCGTAATCGACGTCGGCGCGCAACGTATGCAGCGGCACGCGACCTTCGCGATACCATTCCATGCGCGCGATCTCGGCGCCGCCGAGCCGGCCCGAGCAATTGATGCGGATGCCGCCGGCGCCGAGCCGCATCGCCGATTGCACCGCGCGCTTCATGGCGCGGCGGAAGGCAACACGGCGTTCCAGCTGCTGCGCGATCAATTCCGCGACCAGTTGCGCATCGAGCTCAGGCTTCCGTATTTCCACGATGTTGATCACCACGTCACTGTCGGTCAGCGCAGCGACTTTCCGGCGCAGCTTCTCGATGTCGGCGCCCTTCTTACCGATGACCACGCCCGGGCGAGCCGAATGGATGGTGACGCGGCACTTCTTGTGCGGACGCTCGATCACAATCTTGGACACCGCCGCCTGCTTTAATTCTTTCATCAGCGCTTCGCGGATCTTCATGTCCTCGTGCAGCAGCGAGCCGTAGCTCGTCTTGCCGGCATACCACCGCGAGTCCCAGGTGCGGTTGATCCCGAGACGAAGCCCGACCGGATTGACCTTTTGACCCATCGTCTTCTCCTGACCCGTCCCTTAGTTCGCCGCCGCCTCGACCTCACGCACGACAATGGTGAGGTTCGAGAACGGCTTGGAAATCCTGCCGGCACGGCCGCGCGCGCGCGGCGTGAACCGCTTAAGCACAATCGCCTTGCCGACATGCGCCTGGACCACAACCAGATCGTCGACGTCGAGATCGTGATTGTTCTCGGCATTGGCGATCGCGGATTCCAGACACTTACGCACGTCGCGCGCGATCCGCTTGCGCGAGAATTCAAGATCGGCAAGCGCGGTCGAAACTTTTTTGCCGCGAATGAGCTGCGCCAAAAGGTTCAGCTTCTGCGGGCTGACCCGCAGCATGCGGGCAACTGCCTTCGCCTCACTATCGGACAGCGCGCGTTCGCGCTTTTTCTTGCTCATGGCACTCTCTTTGCCTCACGACCCGCTGGCTGCCGATGCGGCTGACGCCGCAGACGCGCCGCCGCCCTCGCCGCCGCCGCTGCGCTTGGCCTTGCGGTCCGACGAATGACCGTAGAACGAACGGGTCGGCGCGAACTCGCCGAACTTGTGGCCTACCATCTCCTCGGTGACGATCACCGGGATATGCTTCTGCCCGTTGTAAACGCCAAACGTGAGCCCGACGAATTGCGGCAGGATGGTCGACCGGCGCGACCAGATGCGGATCATCTCATGGCGTCCGGATGAACGCGCGGCATCCGCCTTTTTCAGCAGATAGCCGTCGACAAACGGACCCTTCCAGACCGAACGCGTCATGATTGCTCCTAACGATCCTACTTGCTCTTCTTGCGCGCGTGACGGCTCACCATGATGAACTTGGTGGTGCTCTTGTTCTTGCGGGTCTTCATGCCCTTGGTCGGCTTGCCCCAGGGCGTCACCGGATGGCGTCCGCCGCGGGTTCGCCCGCCAAGCGGATGATCGACCGGGTTCATGGTCTCGCCGCGGACGTGCCCGCGCCATCCCATCCAGCGGTTGCGGCCGGCCTTGCCGATCGAGACGTTCATGTTGTCCGGATTTGACACCGCCCCGATCGTCGCGATGCAGCGGCCATGCACGAGGCGCTGTTCGCCCGAATTGAGCCGCAGGATCACGTAGGCGCCGTCGCGGCCGACGAGCTGCGCGTAGGTGCCGGCGGAACGCGCGATCTGGCCGCCTTTGCCGATCTTCAGTTCGATATTGTGGACGATGGTGCCGACCGGAATGTTGGCAAGCGGCATGGCGTTGCCGGGCTTCACGTCGACGTATTCGCCGGAAACCACCGTGTCGCCAACCGCAAGCCGCTGCGGCGCCAGGATGTAGGCAAGTTCGCCGTCTTCATATTTGATGAGCGCGATGAAACCGGTGCGGTTTGGATCGTATTCGAGCCGCTCGACCTTGGCCGGGGCGTCGAACTTGCGCCGCTTGAAGTCGATCGTTCGATAGGCCTTCTTGTGACCACCGCCGCGATAGCGGCTCGTGATCGAGCCGGAATTGTTGCGGCCGCCGCTCGAATTCTTGCCTTCGGTAAGAGCCTTCACCGGTGCTCCGGCATGAAGACCAGAGCGATCGACAAGCACGAGCTGGCGCTGGCCGGGCGTGGTTGGATTATAGTTCTTCAGTGCCATCGCCCCCTCCTCACAACCCTGTGGTCACGTCGATCTTCTGGCCCTCTTCGAGGGTCACGATCGCGCGCTTGGTGGTCGATTGCAGGCCGAAGCGGCCCTTGAACGCCTTCCACTTGCCGCGGCGGCGCAGCGTGTTGACGCTCTTGACCTTGACGTCGAACAGCTTCTCCACGGCTTCCTTGATCTGCGGCTTGGTCGCGGTAAGCGCGACCTTGAAGATCACCTTGGAATGCTCGGACGCGTTGGTCGCTTTCTCGGTGATGACCGGCGACAGGATTACGTCGTAATGGCGCGGATCGGTCGTGGTCATTTGAAGCGCGCCTCCAACGCATCGACCGCGGCGCGGGTCAGCACCAGTTTTTGCCGGCGCAGGATGTCGTAGACATTGATCCCGGCGATTGGCAGTACGTCGATATTCGGAATGTTGCGGGCGGCGGTGCGCACGTTGGCCGCAACTTCGGCGCCGTCGATAATCAGCGCATTCGACAGGCCCAGCTTTTCGAACTGGCCGCGCAGCGCTTTGGTCTTCGCTTCCTTCAGATCGAAGGCCTCGATGATGACGATGCCGTCGTCCTTGGCCTTGGCGGACAACGCGTGCTTCAGCGCCAGCGCGCGGACCTTCTTCGGCAGGCCGATCTCATGGCTGCGGGGATGCGGGCCGAACGAACGGCCGCCGCCGCGGAATAGATTGACCCGCGCCGAGCCGTGGCGGGCGGAGCCGGTACCCTTCTGGCGGTACATCTTCTTGCCGGTGCGATGAATGTCGGCACGATTTTTCACCGCATGCGTGCCGGCCTGGCGCTTCGCCAACTGCCAAACCACGCAGCGATGAATGATGTCGGTGCGCGGTTCCAGGCCGAAGATGGCGTCCGATACAGTGACCGACCCGGACTGCTTGCCGTCGAGCGTCGTGATTTTCAGTTCCATATCACGCGCCTTCCCTGGCTTCGGCGGCCGGTTCGGCCTGGGCCTCGGCTGGCGCTGCGGACGCGTCCTCGGCGAGCTTGAACTTGCCGGGCTTCGGCACGCCGTCCGGCAGCTTCTTCTTCACCGCATCACGCACCGTGATCCAGCCGCCTTTGACGCCCGGCACCGCGCCCTCGACCAGAATGAGCCCACGCTCCACGTCGGTCTGCATGACCTTGAGATTGAGCGTCGTCACCCGGTCGACGCCGAGATGGCCCGGCATCTTTTTGTTCTTGAAGGTCTTGCCCGGATCCTGGCGGCCGCCGGTCGAACCGATCGAGCGGTGCGAGATGGAAACGCCGTGGCTCGCCCGCAGACCGCCGAAATTCCACCGTTTCATGCCGCCGGCCCAGCCTTTGCCGGTCGAAGTGCCGGTGACATCGACGTACTGCCCGACGACAAAATGGTCGGCCGTGATTTCGGCACCGACCGGAATGAGAGCGTCATCGTCGACGCGGAATTCGGCGAGCTTGCGCTTGGGCTCGACCTTGGCGACCGCGAAGTGACCGCGATCGGCCTTGGTCGTGCGCTGCACCTTGCGGCCGCCGGCGCCCAGCTGCAGCGCCACGTAGCCGTTCTTCTCCTTGGTGCGGTGACCCACGACCTGGCAATTGCCGAGCCGGAGCACCGTGACCGGCACGTGCTCGCCGGCCTCGGTAAAGAGACGGGTCATTCCGACTTTTTGTGCGAGCACCCCGGAACGCATTGTCTGATCCCTTCGCGCCTTAGAGCTTGATCTCGACGTCGACGCCGGCGGCGAGGTCGAGTTTCATCAGCGCATCGACGGTCTGCGGCGTCGGATCGACGATATCGAGGAGCCGTTTGTGGGTGCGCATCTCGAACTGCTCGCGGCTCTTCTTGTCGACATGCGGCGAGCGGTTGACCGTGAATTTCTCGATCTTGGTCGGCAACGGGATCGGACCGCGCACCTGCGCACCGGTGCGCTTGGCGGTGTTAACGATCTCGCGCGTCGACGCGTCGAGGATGCGGTGGTCGAACGCCTTGAGCCGGATGCGGATGTTCTGGCCGTTCATGAGTTCGTTCTTTCTGCGTCGTCGTGGCCGGGCTTGTCCCGGCCGTCCACGTCTTCCGTCTGCTTAAGTCGTAGATGCCCGGCACAAGGCCGGGCATGACGACGGAATTATCCTCACTCTACGATGCTCGCGACGACACCGGCTCCGACGGTGCGGCCGCCTTCACGGATGGCGAAGCGCAGCTTCTCTTCCATGGCGATCGGCACGATCAGCGTGACCTCCATGGCGATGTTGTCGCCCGGCATCACCATCTCGGTGCCTTCCGGCAGCGTCACCACACCGGTCACGTCGGTGGTGCGGAAGTAGAACTGCGGCCGGTAATTGGTGAAGAACGGCGTATGGCGGCCGCCCTCTTCCTTGGTCAGGATGTAGGCCTCGGCCTTGAACTTGGTGTGCGGCTTTACCGAGCCCGGCTTGCACAGAACCTGGCCGCGCTCCACTTCCTCGCGCTTGGTACCGCGGAGAAGACAGCCGACGTTGTCGCCCGCCTCGCCCTGGTCGAGCAGCTTGCGGAACATTTCGACACCGGTGACGGTGGTCTTGGTCGTCGGCTTGATACCGACAATCTCGACTTCCTCGCCGACCTTGATGATGCCGCGCTCGATACGCCCGGTGCAGACGGTGCCGCGTCCGGAGATCGAGAACACGTCTTCGACCGGCATCAGGAACGGCTGATCCTTCGGACGTTCCGGCTGCGGAATGTATTCGTCCACGGCCTTCATCAGCTCCAGGATGGCGTCTTTGCCGAGCTTTGGATCCTTGTCTTCGAGCGCCATCAGCGCCGAACCCTTGATCACCGGGATCTTGTCGCCGGGGAAATTGTACTTGGACAGGAGCTCGCGGACCTCGAGCTCGACGAGCTCAAGCAGCTCCGGATCGTCCACCATGTCGACCTTGTTGAGGAAGACCACGAGCGCCGGCACGCCAACCTGACGGGCAAGCAGGATATGCTCGCGGGTCTGCGGCATCGGACCGTCGGCCGCGCTCACCACCAGAATCGCGCCATCCATTTGCGCGGCCCCGGTGATCATGTTCTTCACGTAGTCGGCGTGGCCGGGGCAGTCGACGTGCGCGTAATGCCGCTTGTCGGTCTCGTACTCGACGTGCGCGGTAGCAATGGTGATGCCGCGCGCTTTTTCCTCCGGCGCCTTGTCGATCTGGTCATAGGCGGTGTAGGTCGCCTGGCCTTTTTCCGCCAAGATCTTGGTGATCGCCGCGGTCAACGACGTTTTGCCGTGATCGACGTGACCGATCGTGCCGATGTTGCAATGCGGTTTGGTGCGCTGGAATTTTTCCTTAGCCATGAGACTCTCCGTTCCGCTTTCTTCCTATCCTTCGTGAAATTTCAATCAGGCGAACTTCGCCTGCACTTCGTCGGCGATGGCTTTCGGCACCTCCGCGTAGTGATCGAACTGCATGGTAAACGTCGCGCGCCCCTGACTCATGGAGCGCAGGTTGTTGACGTAGGAGAACATGTTGGCGAGCGGCACCATCGCGGTAATGACGTTGGCGTTGCCGCGCATGTCCTGGCCCTGGATCTGGCCGCGCCGCGAATTCAGATCGCCGATGACCGACCCGGTATAGTCTTCGGGCGTCACCACTTCGACCTTCATCACCGGCTCGAGCAGCACCGGGGAGCCTTTCTGCAAGGCTTCGCGCATCGCGCCGCGCGCGCAAATCTCGAACGCCATGGCCGAGGAATCGACGTCGTGCGAGTCGCCGTCGACAAGTCTGACCTTGACGTCGACCACCGGGAATCCGGCGAGTACGCCGGAGCCCATCACCCCTTCGAGGCCCTTCTCAACGGCCGGGATGAATTCTTTCGGGACGGAGCCGCCAACGACTTCGTTCTCGAACTCGAAGCCCGTGCCAGGCGCACTCGGCTCGGCGACGATCTTGATTTTCGCATATTGGCCATGACCGCCAGTCTGCTTCTTGTGCGTATAGTCGACCGTCGCAGGCCGGGTGATCTTCTCGCGGTAGGCGACTTGCGGTGCGCCGATATTGGCGTCGACCTTATAAGTGCGCTTGAGGATGTCGACCTTGATGTCGAGGTGGAGTTCGCCCATGCCCCTGATGATGGTCTGGCCGGACTCCTGATCGGTGGAGACACGGAACGAGGGATCCTCGGCCACGAGCTTGGCAAGCGCGACGCCGAGCTTCTCCTGGTCGGCTTTCGACTTCGGCTCGATTGCGATCTCGATGACCGGCTCCGGGAATTCCATTTTTTCAAGGATCACCGCGTGCTGCGGATCGCAAAGCGTATCGCCGGTCCGCACTTCCTTCAGGCCCGCAAGCGCTACGATATCGCCGGCGTAGGCTTCTTTGATGTCCTCGCGGTTGTTGGCGTGCATCAACAGCATGCGGCCAACGCGTTCCTTGCGATCCTTGGTCGAATTCAGCACGCCGGAACTGCTTTGCAGCGTCCCGGAATAAATGCGGCAGAACGTGATCGTCCCGACAAACGGGTCGTCCATGATCTTGAAGGCAAGCAGTGCCATCGGCTCGGTGTCGGACGGCTTTCTCTCGATTTCGTTGCCCTTGGTGTCGATGCCCTTGACCGGCGGCACGTCGAGGGGGGACGGCAGATAATCAACGACGGCATCGAGCAGCGGCTGCACGCCCTTGTTCTTGAACGCGGAACCGCACAGCACCGGAAAGAACGCGCCGGTGATCGTGGCCTTGCGGATCAGGCGCTTCAGGGTCGCCTCGTCCGGCTCCTTGCCTTCGAGATAAGCCGTCATGGCGTCATCATCGAGTTCGACGGCTGCCTCGACGAGCTGCTCGCGATATTCCTTGGCCTGGTCTTTAAGTTCGGCTGGAATTTCAATGTCGTGGTATTTGGCGCCAAGCGTCTCTTCGTCCCACACCACACCGACCATGCGGACCAGATCGATGATGCCTTTGAATTGATTCTCGGCTCCGATCGGAAGCTGGATCGCGACCGGTTTGGCTCCGAGGCGATCGACGATGTCCTTCAGGCACTGAAAGAAATCCGCGCCGATCTTATCCATCTTGTTGCAGAACACGATCCGCGGGACGTTGTAGCGGTCGCCTTGCCGCCACACCGTCTCCGTTTGCGGCTCCACGCCCTGGTTGGAATCGAGCACGCAGACGGCGCCGTCCAGCACGCGCAAGCTGCGCTCCACCTCGATGGTGAAATCGACGTGGCCGGGCGTGTCGATGATGTTGAGACGCTTGCCGTTCCAGAACGCAGTGGTCGCGGCAGAGGTGATGGTGATGCCGCGCTCCTGCTCCTGCTCCATCCAGTCCATGGTGGCGGCGCCTTCATGCACCTCACCAATCTTGTGGCTCTTGCCGGTGTAGTAGAGGACGCGCTCGGTCGTCGTGGTCTTGCCGGCATCGATGTGCGCCATGATGCCGAAGTTGCGGTAGTCCTCGATTGGATGGATGCGGGGCATGGGGAAAATTTCCTTCGCTGTCGCTGGCTTCACCAGCGATAGTGCGAGAAGGCACGGTTGGCTTCCGCCATCCGGTGCGTGTCTTCGCGTTTCTTGACGGCGTTCCCCCTGTTATTGGACGCGTCGAGCAGCTCCGCTGAGAGCCGCTCGGTCATCGTTTTTTCGTTGCGTTCGCGCGCCGCGGAGATGATCCAGCGGATGCCGAGCGCCTGGCGCCGCGAGGTACGCACCTCGACCGGCACCTGATAGGTGGCGCCACCGACGCGGCGCGATCGCACTTCGATCGACGGCATGACGTTGTCGAGTGCTTGCTGGAATACGCTGACCGGGTTGCCCCGGGTCTTGCCTTCGATCATGTCCAAAGCGCCATAGACAATGTTCTCGGCGACCGACTTTTTGCCGGCATGCATCACAGAGTTCATGAACTTCGTGACCACGACGTTCCCGAATTTCGGGTCCGGCAGGATCTCGCGTTTATCTGCCCTGTGGCGGCGGGACATCTCGTTATTTCCTTATTTCCTTCGTCCGACGTTGCTCAAAACGCAAAACGACCCGCTACTTGGGCCGCTTCGCTCCATATTTAGACCGGCGCTGCTTGCGGTTTTTCACGCCTTGCGTGTCGAGCACACCGCGCAGGATGTGATAGCGCACGCCCGGCAGATCTTTTACGCGGCCACCGCGGATCATGACCACCGAGTGCTCTTGCAAATTGTGGCCCTCGCCGGGGATGTAGCCGATAACTTCGAAGCCGTTGGTCAGCCGAACCTTGGCGACCTTGCGCAGCGCCGAATTCGGCTTCTTCGGCGTCGTCGTGTAGACGCGGGTGCAGACTCCCCGCTTTTGCGGGCTTTGCTGCAAGGCCGGCACTTTTTTCTTCGCGTGCTGGGTGACCCGCGGCTTGCGAATGAGCTGGTTGACCGTCGGCATCGCGTCCGAACCCTTTTTCCGGGATGTTCACCCCGGGATAGTCGCGCGACCCATTCGCGCAAACGAAATCGCGCCATCCGCTTCCGGTGCGGAAGGGCGCTTAAAATCCGCAGAGGACCGCGATGCATTGAGCTCGCGGTCATGCGACCTAGCCGATCTGACTTTCCGTAGTCAGAGGCAGCGTTTGAGCTTGCTTGTGTCGAGGCGTCACGCCGTGTCCCGCTTACCCCAGAAGGGGAGCCAAGAAAGCAACGACTTTCAATAGCTTAGCTGGGACCCGGACTTGCCGTTCCGACGGGCGAAGCTCACCGCCTGCCGAAAAGTGCGCGGTATGTATCGGCGGCACCGCGCGAAGTCAAGCACATATGGGCATAAAGGTCCGATGCCACAAGCATATCTTCGCTTTGGCAGCGCACGCTATCACGCCGGCTCCATGCCCTTAGCGCGAATGATGCGCACCGCCTCGGGCGAGGCAAGACACGCCACAAAAGCGCGAACCGCATCCGCGTTTGCGGAATTCGCGGCGAGCCCGGCCGAATACGGCACGAAGTTTCCAAGCTCGCTTGGCAGCGGCCCTACCAGATGGGCTCCCACCACGGGCTGATTTTCGATGATCTGCTGCATCCCGATCTCAGCCTCACCGCTGGCGATGACCTCGCCGACGGGCCGGCCGATTGCAAAAACCGTCTTGTCTGCCATTTCGCCGCTAAGACCCAGACGCTCCAGGAGTGCCGCCACATAAAGCCCGCTTGGACCTTTGCTGAAGGAAATGGATTTCGCTTTGCGCAAGACTTGCTTGAAGGCGTCGACTGTCCCGATGTCCGGTAAAGGCGCGCCGGTGCGCACCATAAGGCCGACGATTGAGCGCACCACGTCGGTCTGACTGCCAGGGGCGACCTTGCCGGCCGCCACGAGCGTGTCGAGCTCCGCCCGCGGCATCAGCACCATATCGAATGCCGCGCCTTCCTCGATCTCTTTTTTCAAGATGCGGGTCAGCGCAAATCGGATGGAGACTTTCACCCCGGCCGCTTGCTCAAACAGCGGAATAGCCTCAGCCATGAACCGGCGCATGGCGCCGCCGCTCAAGACCGCGATCTCGGTCGTCCCAGAGGTGGACATGCTCAGACGGCCAGCCGCTACTAATGAAACGAAAAAGGCCGCCACGCGGCGGCCTTTCTCGTAGCTTTCGTCCGCAAACCGTTACTCCGCCGCCGGCAGAGCTGCCGGTTCGGCGGCGGCAGCCGCCGCCTTCGCGGCTGCCTCTTTCTCGCGCTCGGCGAGAATGAGCTGATCGCGTTTGACCGCGACCTCGCGGATCTTGTTCATCATCGCGCCGGTCCCGGCGGGAATCAGGCGGCCGACAATGACGTTCTCCTTCAGGCCATCAAGCGTGTCGGCCTTGCCGCTGACCGCAGCCTCGGTGAGCACGCGCGTCGTTTCCTGGAACGAAGCCGCCGAGATGAACGAGCGGGTCTGCAGCGACGCCTTGGTGATGCCGAGAAGCACCGGGTGCCCGGTCGCCGGCTTCTTGCCTTCTGCCGCCGCCCGAGCGTTGACTTCGTCCATTTCGACCTTGTCGACCTGCTCGCCCTGGATCAGGTCGGTCTCGCCCGAATCGCTGATCTCGACCTTCTGCAGCATCTGACGCACGATGACTTCGATGTGCTTGTCGTTGATCGCGACGCCCTGGAGCCGATAGACCTCCTGGATCTCGTTCACGAGGTAGCCGGCCAGCTCCTCGACGCCCTTGATCGCCAGGATGTCGTGCGGCGCCGGGTTGCCTTCGACAATGAAGTCGCCCTTTTCGATCACGTCACCGTCCTGCAAGTGGATGTGCTTGCCTTTCGCGACGAGATACTCCCTCGGCTCCTCGCCCTTGTCCGTGGGCTCGATGGTGATACGCCGCTTGTTCTTGTAGTCGCGACCGAACCGAACGGTGCCGGAGATTTCAGCGATAACCGCCGATTCCTTCGGCCGCCGGGCCTCGAACAGCTCGGCAACACGCGGCAGACCGCCGGTGATGTCGCGCGTCTTGGCGCTCTCGGTCGGGATACGGGCGATGACGTCGGCCGCTTTTACTTTGGAGCCGGGATCGACCGAGATGATGGCGTCGACCGCCAGCATATAGCGAGCGTCGCCACCGCGGCTAAGCTTCAGGATTTTGCCGTCCTTGCCCTTGATCACAAGAGCCGGACGCAAGTCCTGCTGGCCGCGGGCCGAACCCGAGCGCCAATCGATTACAACGCGTTTGGCGATGCCGGTCGATTCATCGAGCGACTCGGTCATCGACTGGCCTTCGACCAGATCCTCGAAGCCGACGATACCTTCGAGCTCAGTCAGGATCGGGCGGGTGTACGGATCCCACTCCGCGATGCGCTGACCGCGCTTAATGTGCTCACCGTCCTCGACCTTCAGCCGCGCGCCGTACTGGATACGGTGCACGGCACGCTCGGTGCCGTCCGGATCAGTTACGGCAACGATCAGGTTGCGGCCCATCGCAATCATGTCGCCGTCCGAATTGCGGGCGACGTTCAGGTTCTTGATCTTGACAGTCCCCTCGAAGTTCGACTCGACGAACGATTGCTCCGAAATCTGCGCCGCGCCGCCGATATGGAACGTACGCATGGTGAGCTGCGTGCCAGGCTCGCCGATCGATTGCGCGGCGATCACGCCGACCGCCTCGCCCATGTTGACCGGCGTGCCGCGGGCGAGATCGCGCCCGTAGCACTTGCCGCAGCAACCGCTCGTCGTTTCGCACGTCAGTACGGAGCGAATCTTGATCTCCTGCACGCCCGCGGTGACCAGGCGTTCGACGTGCGTTTCCTCGAGCAACGTGCCGTTGGGAACCAGCACTTCGGTGCCGGACGGGTCGCGCACATCCTCGGCCACGGTGCGGCCGAGAATGCGGGTGGCAAGTGACGCCACGACCGTGCCGGCGTCGATGATGGCACGCACTTTGATGCCGCGTGTGGTGCCGCAATCGAACTCAGTGATGATGCAGTCCTGCGCCACATCGACGAGACGACGGGTGAGATACCCGGAGTTCGCCGTCTTGAGCGCGGTGTCGGCAAGGCCCTTGCGCGCGCCGTGCGTCGAGTTGAAGTACTCGAGCACCGAGAGGCCCTCCTTGAAGTTGGAGATGATCGGGCTCTCGATGATCTCGCCACTCGGCTTGGCCATAAGTCCGCGCATGCCGGCGAGCTGACGCATCTGCGCCGGCGAGCCGCGCGCGCCGGAATGCGCCATCATGTAGATCGAATTGACCTGGCCCTCAGCGCCCTTCTCGGTCGCAGGCTTCGTCGCCGAGATTTCCTTCATCATCGCTTCGGCGATCTTCTCAGTGCACTTCGACCAGGCATCGACGACCTTGTTGTACTTTTCACCCTGGGTGATCAGGCCGTCGTTGTATTGCTGTTCAAAATCCTTGACCTGCTCACGGGTGTCCTCAACGATCTTCTTCTTGGTGTGCGGCACCACCATGTCGTCCTTGCCGAACGAGATGCCGGCCTTGAACGCGTGGTGGAAGCCGAGCGCCATGACGCGATCGCAGAAAATCACCGTCTCTTTCTGCCCGCAGTGACGATACACGGTATCGATCATGCTGGAGATTTCGCGCTTCGTCATAAGCTTGTTGACGAGGTCGAACGAGATCTTCGGCTGTTTCGGCAGCACTTCGCCGAGAATGCGCGGCCCGGTGTGGTCTCGTACCACTTACGGTACCGGTTGCCCTCTTCGTCGACGCCTTCATAGCGATATTTGATCTTGCTATGCAGGGCGACCGCCTTTTCATGCAACGCGTGCTCGACTTCGCTGATATTGCGATAGAAGCCCTGCACGACGTTCTTCTTCTTGTGGTCGCGCTCCATCTCCTTCTCGGCATGAAGCTCGAGCTTCCATTGACCCGGGCCGCCATCGGTCATGATCGACAGGTAATACAGGCCGAGCACGATATCCTGCGACGGCACGATGATCGGCGAGCCGTTCGCCGGGTGCAGGATGTTGTTGGTGGACATCATCAACACGCGGGCTTCGAGCTGCGCCTCGAGCGACAACGGCACGTGCACCGCCATCTGATCGCCGTCGAAGTCGGCATTGAACGCCGCGCAGACCAGCGGGTGTAGCTGGATCGCCTTGCCTTCAATCAGCACCGGCTCAAATGCCTGGATGCCGAGACGATGCAGTGTCGGTGCGCGGTTGAGCAGCACCGGATGCTCACGGATCACC
>CAWGYY010000016.1:0-437881 GCA_963826945.1 uncultured Alphaproteobacteria bacterium
GCTGTTTGCGCTGCCTGAAGCCGACTAGCCGGGCTGAGCGTCAGTGAAATCCCGGGATCGGCCGGACGTCCTCCCCGGATTTCGTTTCACTCAATCAGGGCGAGGCTTGCTCAATCATTGATCCGCAACTCGCGGTAAATTTTTGATTCGGCGAACGCTCACCCCATAAATAACAGCGGGGAGTGCGCGGTACAGGCGCCAAATCCAACGAACGATTGCGGGAAATACGATCAAAGCTTCGTTGCGGGTTACGCCACGAAGAATTTCATGGACGGCTTGTTCGACACTCCATTGTGGCATGAGGAAGTGAGTGCGTCTACTGACACGGACGATTTCATCGCGGCTCGCCTTCATATTCATGACGGTCATGTTCTCGTAGATATCCGTTTTCATGTCACCCGGGCACACGCAGCTCACTTTGACGCCGAGATCAGCACCCTCAAATCGAAGGCTGAGTGAAAGCCCAACGATCCCCCACTTTGAGGCGCAATAGGGTGTGTTGCCGGGTTGTGGGATAAGGCCGCTCGCCGAAGACACGTTAACGATGTGTCCGTAGCCCTGCTTCGCCATCACGCGATATGCGGCAATTGCCCCGTAGACGACGCCCAGAAGGTCTACGCTAAGCGCCCGTTCCCATTGTTCGAGCGAGATATCGCGGGCGTCGCCGCCGATGACGAGCACTGCATTGTCGAAAATATAATCGAGCCGTCCAAAGTCATCCGCAGTCTTATCGATCAGGTTCGCAACGTCCTCTCGCTTCGAAACATCGATCCGAACAGCCCTCGCACGTCCCCCGTTCTGCGCGATCCGGTCCGCCACCTGCACGGCCGCATCGCCTTTAATATCGGCCACGACGACCGTTGCGCCCTCTCGTGCTAACTCCTGACTTAAGGCTTTCCCAAGCCCCATGCCGCCGCCCGTGACGATCGCAATCTTGTCCTTAAATTGGTTTGCTGTCTGTGGCATTTCGCACCATCGCGTTGAACGGCCGGGGCAGTCCGCATGAGCTAACGAAATGCTGGGTAACGCGTCGAAACCCCGGATAACACTTCGCTCGTCCGGCGACGCTCGCAAGTTTTGTGGGAGCCTGTCCAAGGCCGATGTTCGCAGCCACGTTCGTGCCGGGAAAAGCCAGCTCTACTCCCCCCGCAGGTAATGCCGGCCAGGAGCACGGATAGGCCGGTGGACAAGACACCGCAAAACCGTAAGGCAGCGCTATTTCAATCTGACGCTATTCGCGGCTGGGCAATAGTGAGCCCCGGCATGGTCAGTGCCGGCATGTTTGGACGGGGGTCTCTAGGGTCTCAGATTAGCGCCCACTATTGTGCCGAGTAGCCATGACAGCGTTATGAAAGCGTGCATGCGACAACCAAAAACGATGACCCCGGCTTGGTTAGGGCCGATCCAAAGTCTCGATTAAAAAAAGGTCTTGGCTAGGAAGCTGTCATTGTGACGGCTGTCTGTTTGCCTTGCCGCCATGACAACTGAACGACCGGCATTTGACGCGGCGCACCGCGTCTGTCACATTGAATGTGAAATTGGGTCGAACGTGTGACAAAGCTAAAAAGTTGCGGGGCAACATTGATTTAGTACGTGCAGTTTTTGTGACTTTCGACCGGACATCCTGTGGAGATCCTGTGGAACCGCGTCCGGCCGGATTCCGTTTCACTCAATCGGAACGACGCTTGCTGACGTTTTCGGAGCGAAAACTCAAGACCTCCGGACGACCACGCTATAGCCGTAAGCTATCGTCGAATTCGAGCGGTGTCCTCCAATTGTTTGGATCGTCAAAGATAGAGGAAGCTCTTAGTGGAGCCTCAATAGAGGGCGGCGCCGACGAAGCGTGCCTGCATGCGGGGATTGTCGATGATGCCGGCGTGGTCGTAGCCCGGTACCGCCATGTTGCGGGCCCCGATATCCGGCCTTGCAACGCGCCGACAAAATTCGTGGCGCTGACACCCCTGGAAACTGCTGCGTCCGAACCGGGCGGGTCGATGCCGACCAGGCGGATGGAACGGACGCCGCAGGTCCGCGCCGCGTTGGCCAGCCGAGCCCCCGCCGTAGCGCCCAGCGAATATCCGACGATGATGATCCGATCTGTACGATGCGCGCAAGCGTCGGCCGCGAAGGCATCCGCCTGGGTGTGGCTCCCGACCGTGACAATGACGCCGCGCGCTCGCATTTTCGCGCCCATCGCGCTCATTGCGCCGGAGCCCAAGTCGGCGAATCCGCTCATCAGATAAGCACGCGTCACAACGCGAGGGGCCAAGGCAGTGCGGGCGAGCGCCGACGGCACGCCGCCACCGATCAGCATCGCCGTCATTAAACTCAACGCCAGGGAAAGGCGAAACCTGCCGCACCCCACACGCAGTTTGCTGTTCACGCCGCACCTCCATGCAAAGAAATAGCAATGCCCATTCCCTCACCGTAATTGTCTGATGCCGGATGAACCAAGTTCGGCTGTGGACGCCCATGCGGTCGCCCCGCCGAGACGACGGCGGCTGAAAACCGGTCCGCGCCCACGGCATTCTTGAAGTTCCCCGTTTGGGGGACGCAGCAACAAAACCGTCATCTGCGCTTTACCCACAACTGAGACGCTATTAGCGTATCTGAAGGAGGCGCATAAGGGAGGGGAAGATGATAACGTTTGTCAGGTCGCTAACGGTGCAGCCCGGCAAGATCGGCGAAGCAGTCGGTTGGGGCAAAGAACTGGTAGGTATTGTCAAGCGGGTCGCCGGAAAGGACCTCGCACTTTGCACGTCCTTCGGGGGAGCAATCGGCGCGCTGGCGTGGATAGGAAATTACGACAGCATGGCCCAAATTGAGGATACCCTAGCAAAGCTGATGGCTGATCGAGAATACCTGGCCGCGATCGGGAAAGCGGGGCAGTTAGCAGTGCCCGGCAGCGGCCACGATCAGTTTTGGCGACACACGTAGGCAGGCTGCAATCCAGCAAATCGGATTTTGATTCGCGTCAGAACTCCGAAGGCGCGTGGGTAGAGCGCAGCGAAACCCATCATCTTTCAGGCAGAGTCAGCCACCGAGGCGATGGGTTTCACTTCGTTCTACCCATCCTGCAGTGCCTGATGCCCTTGCGGCGCGCCGATCCGCTTGGCTATGCTGAACGAAACGCGGGCGTAGTTCAGTGGTAGAACATCAGCTTCCCAAGCTGAGTGTCGTGGGTTCGATTCCCATCGCCCGCTCCAGTACATACCGATAAAATCGACCTGATAAATCAACACGGGGGGAGACGATGGATCCGGGCGGAGCGAGCGGCGAGGCGGATGGAGCTGGTGGTACCTGCTCTTCGTCATCCAGTTCGTCGCGTGCTCTGGCCGCCGTTCTACAACAAGGTCGAACCGTCCTGGATCGGCATGCCGTTCTTCTACTGGTACCAGCTGGCTGCGTGATCATCGGCGCCATGCTCACCGCCGTCGTCTACTTCGCCACCGAGGATTAGCGCCAAGCGCGCGCGGCGGTCGCGTGCCGAGTTGACGATGTGCGAAGTCGATAATGAAAAAATCTGAACCGGGGGGCATGCCGTGCAGGACGTGAACTGGACCGCGCTGATCATCTTCGTCCTGCTGTTCGGCTTCATCACCTGGCTCGGCTTTGCCGCCGCGCATTGGCGCAAGGGCGATCTCGACCAGCTGCACGAATGGGGGCTCGGCGGCCGGCGCTTCGGCACCATCATCACCTGGTTCCTGGTCGGCGGCGACCTCTACACCGCCTACACCTTCATCGCCGTGCCGGCGCTGGCGTTCGGCGCCGGCGCCGTCGCCTTCTTCGCGGTGCCCTACACGATCCTGATCTATCCGATCCTGTTCCTGGTGTTCCCGCGGCTCTGGTACGTCTGCCACAAGCACGGCTACATCACCGCGGCGGATTTCGTGCGCGGCCGCTTCGGCAATCGCTGGCTGGCGCTGGCGGTCACGCTCACCGGCATCGTCGCGACCATGCCCTACATCGCGCTGCAGCTGGTCGGCCTCCAGGTGGTGATCGGCGCGATGGGCGTTTCCGGCACCGGCTATATCGGCGATCTGCCGCTGATCATCGCCTTCGTGATTCTGGCCGCCTTCACCTATTCGAGCGGGCTGCGCGCGCCGGCCTCGATCGCGATCGTCAAGGATCTGCTGATCTACCTCACGGCGTTCGCCGCCGTGATCGTCATTCCGATCCAGCTGGGCGGCTTCGGCAAGATCTTTGCCGCCGTGCCGCCGGCGAAGCTGCTGCTGGCGGCGCCCGGCCCCAATACCACCGGCCTCTACGGCGCCTACGCGACGCTGGCGTTGGGTTCGGCGCTTGCGCTGTTCCTCTATCCGCATTCGATCACCGGCATCCTGAGCGCCAGCAGCGGCCACGCGATCCGCCGCAACGCGGCGCTGCTGCCGGGCTACTCGTTCATGCTCGGGCTGCTGGCGCTGGTCGGCTTCTTCGCCATCGCCGCCGGCGTTGCCGGCCTTCCCGAATACGCAGCCGGCTTCAAGCAGTTCGGCAAGAACTTCGCGGTGCCGGCGCTGTTCCTGCACAGCTTTCCGTCGTGGTTCGTCGGCATCGCGTTCGCGGCGATCGGCATCGGCGCGCTGGTGCCGGCGGCGATCATGTCGATCGCCGCGGCCAATCTCTACACCCGCAACATCCACCGCGAGTTCATCAACCACAACCCGACCGACAAGCAGGAAGCGCAGATGGCGAAATGGGTGTCGCTGATCGTCAAATTCGGCGCGCTCGTCTTCATCGTGTTCGTGCCGACGCAGTATGCCATTTACCTGCAGCTGCTCGGCGGCATCTGGATCATCCAGACGCTGCCGGCGGTGCTGCTCGGCGCCTACACGCGCTGGTTCAACGATTGGGCGCTGTTCGTCGGCTGGGCGGTAGGTATCGCCCTGGGCACAGGGATGGTGGTCGCAGTGAACTCGCCGAACTATCCGCTCGTGGTCGGCGGCTTCACCTTCCCCGGCTACACCGCGTTCTACACCGTGGTCCTCAATCTCGCCATCGCGATCGTGCTGACGCCGGTGTTCAACGCCATGCGCGGCGGACCGGCGCCGGTCGACGCCACCGCCGCGGCCGATTATCGGGCATAACAGGCTTTCATTGCCAAATTTGGACCGCTGCGCTCGCTGGAGCATGATCTTTTCGGAAAACCGGCGGGCACTTTCTCTGGATCATGCTCTAGCGCAGATCGGCAACGTCAACGCGGCGGTCGATTTTTTCAAAGCGAATCTTCAGGCTGTCAATTCTTTGGGCGACGTGTCGTGGCGAAAGTCTGCCGGTAGCGACGAGCTGTCCTACAATAAATGGATCCAATACAAATGGCTTGCCCGCGAAACGGCAGGGCAACTGGAAGTCACAGACGACCGGACCCGGAATTGCCGCGATCCGCGCCGTTTCCGCCTTCATGATCGAAACGCGCTGGTTCAGTTCCGCGCGAAAGCTCGAGCTGACGAGGAACAAATAAGGCGCCACGTGCTGCGAGAGTAAAAATCGCACGATCAGGATGCCCACGACAACCACTTGGGTACGCTCGAGCCCCCAGGAACGCACCATCGGTATGGCCGCCAAATCACCGAACGCCCGGCCGAGGCCGATGGCCGCCGCGACGGTCAGTTCAAATATCGCATTGTCGGCAACGCCTTCGGCGAGCGACTCGCCCATGAACGTAACCAGCGCGATTGCCATAAAGAACACGACGAACCGGGCCGCAAAGGTTTGCCAGCGGTATATCGCCCAAATGACGGCTATGATCATCGCCGGCGCGATGAATTGCGTCAGGCCGATATGACCAAGTCCCCGGCTGACGTGATAGACGCGCGGAAGGAGCATGTCGTGAAAGAAGGCGGCACCGAACAAAGCACCGCATACGGCAAGACCTGCCCCGACTGTCCCGAGGCCGACTAAGGTTGCGCGCAACCCGCGCCGGCGATCGTGCAGAGTGAGCCACAATAACGCCGTGGCCGGAATCGCAACCAGGCTGTGCTTGTAGAAGCCGGCGACTGCCATGAGCACGATGGCGATCAGGGCGCGCTCGCTCTTCGGATGTTGCAGTATATACGCGAGGCACCAGGTCATTATGGCGAGTGCGACCAGGTGCGGGTCGTCCCTCCCGACCCAGACCGAGTACCACTTGGCCATCGAGGCGAGCCACCAAACGGCGCCCAGGGTCGCCGCCAGACGCGATCCGCCCAAAGAACGGACGCACGCCCAGATCGCAGCTGCGGCGGCGATCGTCGCGACCAGTGACAACGCGCGACCGATATAGAGTACGTCGATGTGCAGAACAGCCGAGAGTGCACTGACGAGATAGAACGACAAGGGCGGATAATTGTTCGAAATAAAGTCATCAAGTGCGTAAAGCGGCAGCCCGGCGCGGACCGTGTCGGCGTGATAAGCGTTCCACGCGCCGCCGTTTTCGATCTGCAGGGGCAGAAATGCCCGATAGGCGGGCCAGGCAAAATACACGAACGCGAGCGCGACCAGCACAAGCATTGCGGCGAGCAGCGCAACTGAAATCTGCGGTTGGCCATCCGGATTGCGAAGCCGCATTCCGGGTCCGAACCGATCGCCCCAAGCGAACATGAAAATCGCCCCCGTGCCCGCGTTAGCCGGCCCGCATCACAGACTTTAGCTAAGGGCGAAGCCTTACAGCCGCGTGACCGGTACGTGCAGCAGCGCCGCACGGCCGCCGCGGACTTCCTTGGCGCAGCGCGCGATCGCCGCCGGCACGTCGGCCGGATCGGCCACCTTTTCCGCGTAGGCGCCGAACGCTTCCGCGATCTTGGTGAACTCGACCTTGGGCGCAAGCACGGCCTCGAACTCGTTGGCGGCATGGGCCTCGCCTTCGGGGAACACGCGCAAGGTCGATGCCTTCACCGCGCCCCAGCCGGAATTGTCCAGCACGATCGACAGGATCGGCAGCTTGTATTGCTGCGCCACCGCAAAGATCGAGGTCGGGTTGTTGAAATAGAAACTGCCGTCACCCGCCACCTGCACCATCATGCGGTTGGGCGCCGCAACCTTGGCGCCAAGCGCCATGCCGGCCGACCAGCCGAGCCCCGCACCATTGGTATTGAACGCGGTGTTTGGCAGCCGGCGCGGAATCTGCATCAGCACGGCGCCGGTATTGGTCACTGCTTCGTTGAAGATGATGTCCTCGTCGTCCAGCACCTTGGCAAGTTCCGCCATCAGATAATGCGGGTTGATGGTGCCGGGCTTACCCTTGTCGGCGGCGAGTTTTGCCGCCCGCGCGCGACGCTGTTCGCGGAGCGCTTTCAGCTTATCAAGCCGCGCCGCAGCGGCAGCCTTAAAGCGCGGCGTCGCCTTCGCCTTCAGCTCGGTCAGAAGCTGGTCGAGAATGCGGCCGGTGCTGCCCTGCAGACGCAGATTGCCCGGGAAGGTCCACATCGGCGAGCCGACTTTGAGCACATCGACATCGATATGCGCCCAGAATGACTTCTCATTCGGCTGCACTTCGGCGGGGAACCACGGCACTTCGACGTCCGCGAGGATCCCGACGTCCACGTCCGGCAAGGCGTCGTCAGCAGAGAAGCCGGCAAAGCATGGGCTCTCGTAGGAAATGTTGTTCTTCGAATTCGCTTCGTACACCGGAATGCCGGCGAATTCGCCGAGCTCCACGATCTTGTGCGCGGCCAGCGCATCGGTGCCGCCATAGCCGGTAATCAGGATCGGATTTTCCGCCGCCAGCAGCCGGTCGGCCAGCGCCGCGATCAGCGCCGGATCGGCGCCGCCGCCGGCGAGCGGGCCAAAGCGGTCGGCGGCATAGCGATGAATCTCGTCGACGTCCCAGTGCTCGGTCAATGTCTCGCGCTGCATCATCAGATAGACCGGGCCGCGCGGCTCGCTCTGCATGATCGAATGCGCGCGCCGCAGCACTTCCTTGACGACGACGCCGGAGGGCAGCGTCCACTCCCACTTGGTGTAAGGCCGCACCAGACTGCCCTGGTCGAACGGCTCCTGCACGAAATGCACGTGCGTGTCGCGCGAGCCGACCAGTTCGCCGTGGGTCGTGTACGGCGCCTTGCCGGCCATCAGCAGCACCGGCAAGCGGCTGCGATACATGTTGTGCATGCCGTTTGCGGCATTGGCGGTACCGACGTCGACGTGCACCAGCACACCCTGACCGCGCCCGGTGACCAGCGCGTAGCCGGCGGCCATGTGCGCCGCGGTATTCTCGTGCGGACAGCGCACGACTTTCGGCATCTTCTCGCCGCGCTGGCGGCGATGCGCCATCTCCTCGATGATCGGCGCGTGATCGGTGCCGAGATTACAAAACAAATATTCGATGCCGACCTCGTTTAAGCCTTCGAGAAAATAATAGGCCGTCGAGAACTCGGTAACGTTGGTCTTCCGCCCGACTGATGTATCCATTGCAGCAACCGATCGTCCCTTTGGTTTTCAATTTCCGACTATAACATCGGCCAGCGGCGCGCGCTGTGCCCGGCCGGACTTTCCGGCCGCACTATGGCACAGGCCGCAGCAATGGTCCGGTGTGAAGTTCCGTCCGGGTGCGCGTTTACGACGCGATTAAATTCTGCCTTTCCGAACTGTCGCCACAATGGCAAAACATGGTCACGGTCGGAACGGGGAAAGGATTCAAACATGAAATGGCAGGCCGTTGTGGCCGGCGCCTTGGCGTCGGCTCTCATTACGACTGTGGCTTCGGCAGAAGTGCGAGTGACCAATGATCCGGGCGGAGAAATATCATCTTATGTCAGCAAGTTCCACGATATGCGCCTGTCCGGCGAACGCCTGGTCATCGACGGGCCCTGCCTTTCGGCCTGCACCTTGTTTACTGCGTTTCTTCCGCACAATCAGGTCTGCGTGACGCCGCGGGCGGTGCTCGGTTTCCATGCCGCATCTTATTATGACGACGCCAGGCGCTCGCTGGTGCCGACACGCGCCGGCACGCGGCTGGTGATGCGGCTCTATCCGGCGGCGATCCGGAACTGGATCGACCGGCATGGCGGGCTTACGCCGCGGATCATCGCCATGCGCGGCCGCGAACTTGCCGCACTCTATAACACCTGCCGTTAAGGTGTTTTGCTAGGTCTGGGGACGGTTGCCGCCGGGGCATCGCCGCTTATCTAATGAATGCCGGAGGGCCGGCGCGCGAGAGTGCCGCATGGCGCTTGATGTCGCGCCCCCGCTGAGCGCAGCGCCGAAGCGGCTATATTGACGATCGTCAGCAGCCCTGCGGCTTGCGGCCTTTCAGCGCGGCGGCGTCTCGAAATCCCTCGCGCCGGCCTATCGCGTGCGTCGGCTGAGGAGGATGCCTTGAGCAGTGACAAACGAGCTTCCCGCTTTCTGCCCTTGGTCGGCGCCTTCATTTGCGGGCTTGTGGTCGTATTTGGCGGCATCGTCTACCTATCCGGCCACTTCCAGTCGCCGATCGGCCCGGCGGCGGCCGCGGTCGGCGGTCCGTTTCATCTCGAGGACCAGAACGGCAAACCGGTCAGCGACGCGGACATGAAGGGGCGCCCGTTCCTGGTGTTCTTCGGCTTCACCCATTGCCCCGATATCTGCCCGACCACGCTGTTCGAGATTTCGCAGATCATGCAGAAGCTCGGCAAAGATGCCGACCGTACCGGCGCGCTGTTCATCACCGTCGATCCGGAACGCGACACCCCGGCCGCGCTCAAGGATTATCTGTCGAGTTTCGATCCGCACCTGCGCGGTCTGACCGGCGACCCGGCCGCCATTAATCAAGCGATCAAGGCCTACCGGGTCTATGCCAAGAAAGTTCCGCTGGAAAACGGCGACTACACGATGGACCACACCGCCGTCGTCTATCTGATGGACAAGGACGGCCGCTTCGTTGCACCGCTCAATATGAAGCAAACCGCCGACGACGCCGCCGCGCAGCTCCGGCGTTATCTTTAACGCACCATCAATCCGCGATCCGGCCGAGCGTGTAAACCGCTTCCAGCAGCAGGCCGGGATTTCCGCCGAAGAACCATCGCTCGAACAATCCGCGCGTCCGTCCGCTGCGGAACACCTGGGCTAGCCCGGTGTTCACGGCGAGCCGCATCGCCCAATCGCCGCGGGGCACCACGATCGCATATTGCTCGATCGACAGATCGTCCGGCAGCAGCGCCAGGGCTTCGGGCTTTTTGACTTGCGCGCCAGCCAGCAGCAGCTTGTCGCTGGCGAAGCCATCGACCCTCCCGGACTCAAGAGCATCAACGCCTTCGTCGCGGTCTTTCACCAGGACCAGCGTGATGTCGAGTTTTTGCTGGCGAATTTGTTCGGCGACGGCGCGGGCGTTGGTTGTGCTGGAGACGACGGCGATCTTCTTCCCGTTCATCTCGGCGAAGGCGTGGAGGTTCGACGCACGCGTCACCAGCACACCGGTCGATTCCACAAAGATGAAAATGGAAAAATCGACCTCTTTCATGCGGCCCAGCGTGACCGTCGAGGAGCCGCACTCCATGTCGGCTTTGCCGCTGGCGACTGCGGAAAACCGCGTATCCACGGTGACCGGCACCCATTCGATCTTCAGTTCCGGTATGTTGAACTGCCGCGCCATCAACTCGGTCACCTGCTTGCAGAGATCGATGGTGTAACCGAGCGGCTCCTTGGCATCGTTGACGAACGAAAATGGCCGCGCATCGGCGCGGTAGGCGATCCGCACCACCTTTTTGGCGATGATGGATTTCAGCCGGCTGTCCGACGGCACTTGCGACTGCGCCGACACCGCCGTGACCAGCATGAAAACGGCGCCGACAACGGTCGCCACATGCAACAGCGTCCGCTTGCCCCGACCGTCGAAAGCGTCACCCAGCATGATCACACCGTCAGTTTGTTGTTGCCAAGTCAGTAATGTTGCCGTGTCAGTAATGTTGTCACGTCAGTTATACCGATAACGCGCGTCGAACAGGCGCGACGTTCGCGCCAGTCCGTGCTCGGTTTTCTCCCAGCGCTGCGGATCATAAAGCAGTTGGAACAGCGCGCGCCAAGCGGCCAGCGAAAGCAGGAACCAATAAAGTGGCGTCAGCACCAGCACCCAGGCATGGGCGAGCAATCGCCGCCGCTTGAGCCCGATCATATCAAGGGCGATGGTCGAGAGGTATCCACAGAGGAGCGTCGCGGCAAACACCGGCGCGGAAACCATCACGCCGAGCGGGGTCTGGGCGAGCAGCGCATAACAAAGCCCGGCCATGAAGATCGGGTGGACCAGGGCCGCCAATACATTGCAGGCGAGGAAAAGCTGAAACGTAACCGCGCCGCCGACACCAAGCTCCCGCAGCAGACGCACGGGACGGCGCATGTGCACCAGCCAAGTTTGCATCCAGCCTTTATACCAGCGGGTGCGCTGCTTCAGCCAAGGCCGAAAGCGCGCCGGAGCCTCTTCATAGGTTGCGGACGACAAGGCGGCGCAGCGATAGCCGAGCCGATGCAGACGAATGCCGAGATCGGCATCCTCGGTGACGTTGTAGGGATCCCAGCCGCCGGCGCGCCGCAGCACCGCAGTGCGAAAATGATTTGACGAACCGCCGAGTGGAAACGGCAGCCGCAGCGCCGCGAGCCCCGGCAGGAAGGCGTCGAACTGGCCGGCGTAGCTTGCGGTAAACATGCGCGCGAGCCAGCTGTCGGTGGTGTTGTCGATGGTGAGCGACGCCTGCACGCACGCGAGCCGCCTGTCTGCTGCTGTGAAGGCGGCGAAAGCGCGGCGGAGTTGATCCGGCTCGGGCACGTCTTCGGCGTCATAAACGACGGTGAACGAGCCGCGCGCAAACGGCAGCGCGACGTTAAGGGCCTTCGGCTTGGTTCGCGGCCCGAATGGAGGTGCGGCGATGATCGTGAAAGGCGGACCCAGCTCGAGTTGCGCAATAGCGCGCCTGGTCTCGTGATCGTCGGCTTCGATGACCAACTTCACGTCGAGTTTCTCAGCCGGATAATCGAGCGCGCGCAGTGCAGCGACAAGATTGCCGACAACGCTGGCCTCACGATAGAGCGGGCAAATGATGGTGTAGATCGGAAGTTCATGGTCGGCGATGCGAACCGCTCGATCCGGTTCCCGCGGCGCGAAGGCGACGCTCAATAGCCGCAAGGCGGCTGCCGCCAGGAACACCGCACACAACAAAGCCGCGCAGAAGTCGATCGCCACGGGGATAACGGCAAAAATCCCGACGACGAGCAGTGCAAATGCCACGGTCGCCAGTCGCCCAATGCCATGCGGCCGTGGCGCGTTCGAGAGCGACGGCCTTGAGCGTCGAAGCCCGTCGGCGGCACGCCGCGCTATCGCCTTTTGACTATGACGCGCCACGAACCGCGAAAGCCGCTCCGATGACGTCAACCGGAACGAGCTCAGCTCACTTGGCAAGGACTGCCGCGGATCGGCGAGGTAGCGCGCGGTCAAGTCACGCGGAGCAATAATCCAGACCAGCTTGCGGCCCTCCCATAGTGGCAACAAGCCCACGGCGGCTGCCTGAATCAGCTGATCATCGTCGAGCGGACAGTTCCGCCGGTCGATGCGGTCAAGCGGTTCGAACTTTGTACCGAGAGACGCCGCAAGAGCGCTGAGGTAGGCTTCTTCAGTTATTGCGTCGGTGCAAGTGAGCACACTATCGGCACCAAAGCCGATCGATCGCGCCCGTGTTTCCGCAGCAGCAATGACCCAGCGGGGCAAAACGTTGCGAACACAATCAATTTCCGGGCAGTTCGGCGGCGCCGGTTTTGCCGGCGTACGCCCTCGGGCGCGCGCAACAAACGCGCCGGGCCGTGCCCTCCTCGGCCGCTCGTCCGCTTTCAAGCGGCGTACGGCTGCCCTTTTCGCAACACTCGACCCCACCGCCGGCCCCACAACGCAACGGACAGCCGCATCTGCCCCCCATTTGGTTGCTGGTCCGCTTTTGGGGGCAATTCCGAGCTTACGGCATCGTGATGCATGCCGACGGCAATGGCAATATGCGAGCGTTGACGGGGGCTCGCCGCACCCCTATAAGCGCCCTTCGCAAAGCTCATGCGCAGGAAACTTCGCGCAAGGTCATGGCTAACACAAAGTCCGCAAAGAAGGCTGCTCGCCAAACTGAGCGCCGCACGGTAGTCAATCGGGCGCGCCGCTCTCGCTTGCGTAACGCAGTCCGTAAGGTCGAGGAGGCGATCGCCGCCGGTGATCGGTCACGTGCGCTCGCTGCCATGGCCGAAGCCGAGCCGGTCATCGTGCGCGCAGCGCAAAAAAGCATCGTGCACCGCAACGCCGCCCGCCGTAAAGTGTCGCGGCTTGCTCATCGGATCGCTGCGCTCGGCAAATAATAGCGTTCCGCTACCGGGCCGCTCACGATCTCTTGTTGTTTAAGCCGATCGTCCGGCGATGGCTCCCTGGACCTGCTCCAGAGCGGTGAGGTATCATTTCACCAGCGCAAGCCATTATGTGCATCCGCAAGATATTTGTGGACTGCAATCAATCTGTTGCAGAATTGTCACGCAATGCCTAAAACATCGTAATTGCGGCGCTTCGCGTAGATTCGCGTGTCAGGACCATGAAGTTTTTATTTGCTCCGCATGACCACGTGTGGGGCTACCCTGAAATGTCGATCAAAATAATTGACGTGCCGAGAATGGGTTATTCCGCATGCAAAGCGAAGGGTTTCGAGTTGTATGAAATTTCGATGCGCGCGAGTTTGTTTGTTCCGGCGGGTTATTTCGCCACTTTGACGGTTCGCGCGGTTACCAGCTGATCGTTGATTCAGCCCATTGAGTCAAAGTCTTGCGATGCGCATTGCGGCGACGTTTCGCACGCTCGCCTGTGGCACGGCCAATATGGGCGACCGCGATTTTGCGGTTGCAGGCCGAAAATAGCGTGGTAGCGTCAACTCTCCTTCGGTTTCCGAAGGTGTTTTTGGAAAATGTGAGTCTCGTCAAACTCATCAAGCATGGGTTCGGGAGAGTCGTGTCCGCGACGTGTTGTTCAGCGTTTTTAGTCGAGTTCAGGATGAGCAGACCGGTTTACGAGCGTTCTCTTAAGCCGGGCGATAATGCGCAAGGGGAAGGCCTGACAAGTCTCGCGAAGAAACCAAGGCGAGACATCAGCGATGACCATCGAATTTGGGAGCGATGGAGTGGGGCATGAAAGCGGCAAACCAGAGAACCGTACAATCAACTAGCGTCTCATCGTCCAATGTGTTCCGGCACATTGCGCTCGCGGTGTCATCAGCACCGCGCCGGTATCGGGTGCCAACCATCACCTCCAGCGGCTGAATGCCGTCGATCCGATTGGCGTCTGCATTTTAAATTCGCGCACACGCCGTCAAACCTCAGCAGTCGAAAGTGCGGGTAGCGTTAGCCTTGCGTCGGGCGTCGTGAGTTGTACTTCGCCTTGAGTTGCTCGCTTAAATCCTTTTTCCGACGATAAAAGCAGGCCAAAATGACGAGCGCGGATCAAGAATGCTGGCAGCGGGTCAAAAACCGGCTGCGTGTCGAACTTGGTGACGACGTGTTTTCGAGTTGGTTTGCGCGCATGGAAATCGAAGCCGTCGATAGAGGTGCCGTGCGGCTGTCGGTACCGACGCGCTTCCTGCGCAACTGGATCCAGTCGCACTACAGCGAGCGTGTGCTGAGCACCTGGCAGGCGGAGGAGCCTGCGGTCATGCGGCTGGAACTGAGCGTCCGCTCGGCTGCGATCCGGCCGATTGTTGCGAAGCCCAAGGCGCTGGAGCCGCCGCTGCCTTCGCGCGACGCGCACGATGCAACGCTGAACGGTGTGGAGTCGCGAACCAGTGTCCCGTTTATGACGGTGCACGAAGCCCTCGGCGGTTCGCCGCTCGACCCGCGGCTGGCGTTCGATAGTTTTATCGTCGGCCGGTCAAACACGCTTGCGCATGCTGCCGCTCGCCAGGTGGCGACCAGCCGTCGCGGCGATCCGCTGATGTTCAACCCGCTCTACATCCACGCCGGCGTCGGGCTCGGTAAGACGCATTTGCTGCAGGCGATCACCTGGGCCGGCAATGGCAACGAACGCAAAGTGCTGTATCTGACGGCTGAACGGTTCATGTACGGTTTTGTCTCGGCGTTGCGCACGCAAACCACAATCGCATTCAAAGAAGCGTTGCGCGCCATCGACGTCCTCGTGATCGACGATCTGCAGTTCCTGCAAGGCCGATCGACCCAGGCCGAGTTCTGCCACACCCTCAATGCCCTCATCGATGCCGGCCGCCAGGTCGTGATCGCCAGCGACCGGCCGCCCTCGGACCTCGAGAGCCTGGATGACCGCGTCCGCTCGCGCCTTGCCGGCGGTCTTGTGGTCGAGATCGGCTCGCTTGGCGAAGAATTGCGGCTCGAAATTCTCAAGAGTCGGATCGCGGCTGCATGCAGCCATCATCCGGGCTTCGAAGTTCCCGCGCCGGTGCTCGCCTTCATTGCCAGGTCGGTCACGCACAACGGCCGCGACCTCGAAGGCGCTGTCAATCGGTTGCTGGCCCATAACAAGCTCACCGGCCAGCAGGTCACGCTTGAAATGGCCGAACGCGAAATGCGCGATCTCATCAGGCCTGCCGAGCCGAAACGGGTAAGGATCGAGGACATTCAGCGGATCGTTGCCCGCCAGTACAATGTCAGCCGCGCCGACCTGCTGTCCTCACGCCGTACCGCCAACGTGGTGCGGCCGCGCCAGGTGGCCATGTATCTGGCGAAGGTGCTGACATTGCGGTCGCTCCCTGAGATCGGCCGTCGGTTCGGCGGCCGCGACCACACCACCGTGCTGCACGCCGTGCGCAAGATCGAGACGCTGGCCGGTACCGACACCACGCTTGCCGAGGAGATTGAGTCGCTCAAGCGACAGCTCCAAGATTAAGGTCCAAGACTAGGTTCAGGACTAAAGTCGGGACTAACGTCGCCTCGTCCGCGCCCTGTGGAACGCAGGGGAAAAGGCTGGTCCCTTTGCCACCCGGTCTTGCCGAAGGCGGCCCGCCGCGCCACCTTTGTTACCCCCATCGGGAACGGATTTCGCGATGAAAGTCACCGTAGAGCGCTCCGAATTGCTGAAATCGCTTGGCCATGTGCATCGCGCAGTGGAACGGCGCAATACCATCCCGATCCTCGCCAATGTGCTTATTCGCGCTGACCGCTCCAAGCTTAGCCTGAAGGCCACGGACCTCGATCTCGAGGTCACGGACACGATCGCGGCCGAAGCCGGACCGGGCGGCTCGACGACGGTGCCGGCGCACATGTTCTACGACATCGTGCGCAAATTGCCCGAGGGCGCGCAGATCGTTCTGGAATCCTCCGGCGACCGCGCTGCACTCTCGATCCGCGCCGGCCGTTCGCGCTTCACGCTACAGACGCTGCCGGAGAGCGACTTTCCCGATCTCGCTCCCGGCGAAATGACGCATAAGTTCACTCTCAAGGCGGCGGACCTGAAGCGACTGATCGACAAAACCCAGTTCGCCATCTCGACCGAAGAGACGCGCTACTATCTCAACGGCATCTATCTCCACATCGCCGGCACCGGGCAAACGCAAATGCTGCGCGCGGTCGCGACCGATGGCCACCGGCTCGCACAGATGGAGCTCGATCTGCCGAAAGGCGCAGCCGGCATGCCGGGCATCATCGTCCCGCGCAAGACCGTCGGAGAGGTGCAGCGTCTTCTGGAGGACGGCGAAGCCGAGGTCACCGTCGAGCTTTCCGCCGGGTAAGATTCGATTTTCTGTCGGCGAGGTGATCCTGACGTCGAAGCTGATCGACGGCACTTTTCCGGATTACGCGCGCGTCATTCCGCTGGGCAATGACAAGGAGCTGATCGTCGACAAGAAAGAATTCGAGGCCGCGGTCGACCGCGTGTCTACCGTCTCGAGCGAGCGCGGCCGCGCGGTCAAGCTGTCGCTCACCGGCGGGCGGCTGTTGTTGTCGGTCACCAATCCCGACTCCGGCAGCGCCACCGAAGAGCTCGAGGTGGAATACGAATCCGATCCGATCGATATCGGCTTCAACTCACGCTACCTGCTGGATATCGCCTCCCAGATCGAAAGCGAAGCCGCGGTGCTGAAACTCGCCGATCCTGGATCGCCCACGCTCATCCAGGACAAAGAACCGCGGGGCGCGCTCTATGTGCTGATGCCGATGCGGGTGTGACGGGACTCAGCAGTCAGTAATCAGGGACCGGCAATCGAGGGATCAGAACGTTGGAATCCCGCCAATCGGGATTATCTTGGTCGCCGGACTTCTGATTTCTGATCCCGATGACTGATGCCAGCGTCTATCCGCCGTCTGACCCTGACCAATTTCCGCAACTACCACGCGGCGACGCTTCAGGCCGACGCCCGCGTCATTGCGCTCTACGGGCCGAATGGCGCCGGCAAGACCAACCTGATCGAAGCGATCTCGTTTCTCGCCCCCGGCCGCGGCTTGCGCCGTGCCACGCTTGAGGAAGTAGCATTCCAAGAGGGTGACGGTTCTTGGGCTGTCGCCGCCGAAGTCGAAGGCGCGCTGGGGCTCGCTACGCTCGGCACCGGCGTCGAGCGCAAACCCGAAGACGGCGCCATCAGTAACCGCATCTGCCGGATCGATCGTGAACCGGTCGCTTCGGCTTCGGCTTTCGCTGATCACCTTCGCGTCGTCTGGCTGGTGCCGGCAATGGACTCCTTGTTCGTCGGCCCGCCGTCGGAGCGGCGACGTTTTCTCGATCGCCTGGCGGCTGCGGTCGATCCCGAACATGCAAGCCGCGTCAACGCCCTTGAGCGGTCGCTGCGTTCGCGCAACCGGCTGTTGGAGGAAGCGCGGCCCGATCCGCACTGGCTCGACGCCGTCGAGCATGAGACCGCAGAAATCGCCGTCGCAGTTGCGGGGATGCGGGCAGAGACGGTACGGCGGCTCGCCGCTGCCCTCTCAAGCCGCAGGGACTCGGCATTCCCGATCGCCGAGATCACGCTCGACGGTTGGATGGAACAGCTCGTCCCGGCCCATCCCGCCGTCGAGATCGAAGAACGCTACCGCGCGCTGCTGGCGGAGAACCGCGGCCGCGACGCCGCGGCGGGGCGTACGCTAGACGGACCGCACCTGACCGATCTCTCAGTTGTCTACACCCAAAAAGGCATTGCCGCCGGCGACGCTTCGACCGGCGAGCAGAAGGCGCTCCTCATCGGCCTGGTGTTGGCGCACGCAAGCTTGATTGCCGAAATGACCGGTTCCGCGCCGATCCTCTTGCTCGACGAGATTGTCGCGCACCTCGACCCGGGACGACGCGCTGCGCTGCACAGGGAACTTGCACAACTCGGCGCCCAGGTCTGGATGACTGGTGCCGACCCGGCGCTGTTTTCCGAGATCGACAAGAAGGATGCGACCATGATCGAGGTCCGTTCCGGCCATCTGCAATTGAGCAATGGTTAAGCTATCGCCTCCCCGAAATGGTTCCGGCTCTTCAATTAGTCCGAATCTGGGTCAAAGAAAAAAACAAAGGAACAACGGGCCGCAGAACCTCTTGGTGCTAGAGGAGCAGGAAACGTCCCTTGCGGGATCGAGGCCCGATGCCGATGCCGGAACG
Organism: uncultured Alphaproteobacteria bacterium; assembly: GCA_963826945.1. GTDB lineage: Bacteria > Pseudomonadota > Alphaproteobacteria > Rhizobiales > Xanthobacteraceae > BOG-931. The sequence goes on from CAWGYY010000016.1 coordinate 18,497, forward strand.
CGCGGCAGATATGATTGTTCGCAATCTCATCGAGGCGTTGAATCGTCTGCACGATGATTTGGATCGTGTGGAGCTATGGACCGTTGTCTTGAGCAATTTTCAACAACCGCCGCCGGAATACCGGCCGGATAGTGAACACCTCTTACCGGTTCCAAAGCCGGCGCATCCGCAAGCATAAATGCGCTCTCCATAGCGGGCCTTCGATTCGCAATACCTTTGCGAACTTTGCCTGACTTTTTTGCCGGCGGGTTTAGCGAAAATTGGCTGCGTTATGCGGTGGCCAAGGGGCTTCCAAACGAGGCTCGCCGAGAGTAGGAAACCGGCCTCATTTTGGCCGCGGCAAACCCTTGAAAAACACCGATCTGACAATATGTTATCGATGGTCACTTTGCCCTGTACCGGGCGTCATTTTCGTGTACAACAAAACAGCGATTCTCCAGCGTTTTTTCCGCTGACTCGAAAGCCGTTCGCATGGCCGAAGCCATCCGCAAAACCACTCCTGTTACGCCCTCCGATTATGGTGCGGAGTCCATCAAGGTGCTCAAGGGGCTCGACGCCGTGCGCAAGCGGCCGGGCATGTATATCGGCGACACTGATGACGGCTCGGGCCTGCATCACATGGTCTATGAGGTCGTCGATAACGCCATCGATGAAGCGCTCGCCGGGTTCGCCAAGGAAGTCGTCGTAACCCTCAATCCCGATGGTTCGTGCACCGTGCGCGACGACGGCCGCGGCATTCCGACTGACGTGCACAAGGGCGAAGGCGTATCCGCGGCTGAAGTCATCATGACCCAGCTCCACGCCGGCGGAAAATTCGATCAGAACGCCTACAAAGTCTCCGGTGGCCTGCACGGCGTCGGCGTATCGGTGGTCAACGCGCTTTCAAGCTGGCTCAAGCTCACGATCTGGCGCGACGGCCATGAGCACTTCATGGAGTTCCACAATGGCGAGCCGGTCGCCCCGCTCGCCGTCGTCGGCGCGGCCTACGACCGGCGCGGCACCGAAGTGACCTTCCTGCCGTCCAAAGAAACCTTCACCATGACCGAGTTCGACTTCGCCACGCTGGAACACCGGCTGCGCGAACTCGCGTTTCTCAATTCGGGCGTCACCATTGTGCTGTCCGACATGCGCCATGCCGTCGAAAAGCGCGAGGAGCTGCGCTACGAGGGCGGCGTCGAGGCCTTCGTCAAATATCTCGACCGCAACAAGACCCCGCTGGTCCCGCAGCCGATCGTCATGAAGGCCGAGCGTGACGGCGTGTTGGTCGATTGCGCGCTATGGTGGAACGACGGCTACCACGAGACCGTGCTCTGCTTCACCAATAACATTCCGCAGCGTGACGGCGGCACCCATCTCGCCGGCTTCCGCGGCGCCTTGACCCGCCAGGTCACCGGCTACGCCGAATCCGGCGGCACTGCGCGCAAGGAAAAGGTCGCGCTCACCGGCGACGATTGCCGCGAAGGACTGACCGCAGTGCTGTCGGTCAAGGTTGCCGACCCGAAATTCTCCTCGCAGACGAAAGACAAGCTGGTCTCCTCCGAAGTCCGCCCGGCGGTCGAGGGCATCGTCAACGACATGCTCAAGGCCTGGTTCGAGGAACATCCCTCCGAGGCCAAGATCATCGTCGGCAAGGTGATCCAGGCGGCAGCGGCCCGCGAGGCCGCACGCAAGGCCCGCGAAATGACGCGCAAGAGTGCACTTGGCGTCACCTCGCTCCCCGGCAAGCTCGCCGACTGTCAGGAGCGCGACCCGGCGAAGTCCGAGCTGTTCATCGTCGAGGGCGATTCCGCCGGCGGCAGCGCCAAGCAGGGCCGTAATCGCGAATTTCAGGCCGTCCTGCCGTTGCGCGGCAAGATTCTTAACGTCGAGCGGGCGCGCATGGACAAGATGCTCTCGTCCGAGCAGATCGGTACGCTGATCACCGCGCTCGGCACCGGCATCGGGACCGACGAGTTCGCGATCGACAAGCTGCGCTACCACAAGATCATTATCATGACCGACGCCGACGTCGACGGCGCCCATATCCGCACGCTGCTGCTGACGTTCTTCTACCGGCAGATGCGCGAGATCATCGACCGCGGCCATCTGTTCATCGCGCAGCCGCCGCTCTATCGGGTCGCGCGCGGAAAATCCGAGCAATATCTCAAGGACGAGCGGGCGCTCGAGGATTATCTGATCGACACCGGCCTGGAAGAGACTTCGTTGCGTCTATCGTCCGGCGAAGTCCGCGCCGGCAACGATCTGCGCCGGCTGGTCGAGGAAGCGCGCTCGATCCGTAATCTTCTGAACGGCTTGCACAGCCGCTATAACCGCAAGGTGATCGAGCAGGCCGCGATTGCCGGCGTGCTGCAGACGCGCGTCACCAGTGATCCGGCGAAGGCCGCGGCCGCGGCGGAATATATCGCCAAACGGCTGGATGCTCTGACGGATGAAACCGAGCGCGGCTGGCACGGCAAGTACACGGAAGGCGCGGGCTTTGAATTCGAGCGCACGCTGCGTGGTGTCAAGGAAGTCGCAGTGATCGACCAGGCGCTGCTCGGCTCAGCCGATGCCCGCAAGCTCGACGAATTCGCGGCCTCGCTGCAGCAGATTTATCCGCGGCCGACGCCGCCCGCGGTGCTGCGGCGTAAGGACGAGGACACGCCGATCCACGGGCCGGTCAGCCTGTTCGAGGCCGTGACCGCGGCCGGACGCAAGGGCGTCGCGCTGCAACGCTACAAAGGCCTCGGCGAAATGAATCCCGGCCAGCTCTGGGAAACCACGCTCGACAGCAACGCCCGCTCGCTGCTGTGCGTGAACGTCAAGGAAATCGACGAGGCCAACACCATCTTCGACGAACTCATGGGTGACAAGGTCGAGCCGCGCCGCGAATTCATCGAGGCGCACGCGCTCACCGCCAGCGTGGATGTGTAAACCGTTGTCCTTCCCCGCTTGCGGAAAGGATGCGCACCGCTCGGACTGAAAACTACTTTAAATGTGAAATATTTTGACGCCGCAGGCACACGCGGGATAACATCGCCATTCTTCCAGGGAACAAGGGTGGCGCGTCATGGAATTCAGTATTTATTCGGAGCTTCAGACTTGGCCGGGCAAGACCCAGCAGCAGGTTTACGCCGAAGCGCTTGAGCAGTGCGTCAATGCCGACCGGCTCGGCTACTCGACATATTCGATCATTGAGCACTTCTTCTTTCCGAAGTTCGGCGCCTCGCCGAACCCGTTTGCGTTCTTCGCCAAGGCTTCCGAACGGACGCGCAACATCAAATTCCGCACGCTGGTGCACGTGCTGCCCTACCACAATCCGGCGGTGCTCGCGTCGCAGATTTCGCAGTTCGACATGCTGGTCGACGGCCGCTACGAGTTCGGCCTTGGCCGCGGCCACGGCTGGCTCCCGCTCAAGGGCGGCATCCCGGTCGAGGAATCCCGCCAGCGCTACGAAGAATCCCTGAAGATACTGATGGACGCGCTCGACAACGAGCGCTTCTCGTTCGAAGGCAAGTACTACAAGGTCAAAGACTCCCACATCGTGCCGCGGCCGACGCCCGGCCGGAAATTCCGCATCTTCCTTGGCGGCACCAGCGACTACACTTACGAGCTTGCCGGCGAGCGCGGTTACTCCGTGGTGGTGCCGCCGCTATTGCCTTACGAGGCGCTCCGCGCCCAGCTCGACATCTACCGGGCATCCTGCGCCAAGCACGGCAACAAGCCGGACATCGTCTGGATTCATGCCTGTCATCTCGATTTCGATCGCGACACCGCCAAGCGCGAGGCCGAACAAATGATGCGCGGATTCCTCAAGGGTAATGCGTCGGTGCTGCTGGAGAACAAGGACGAAATGGCGCCGAAGGGAGCGCTCGAAGCGGCGGGTTATGGCTTCTATGCTTCCGGCATCATGGAGAACCTCTCCGACACGCCGTACGACGAGATGATCAAGAACGACATCGTCTGGGTCGGCACGCCGAACGACATCATCGAGCGCATCGAAGCGGTGCAGAAACTCTGCGCCGGGCTCACGGAGGTGGCGATCACGGTCAATCCGGGCGGCGTCGAGCACTGGAAGACGATCAAGACCCAGGAAATGTTCGCGCACCACGTGATCCCGCACTTCGCCAAGCAATCGGCCGGTGTGTCGCGCGCGGCTTAACCGCGATCACGATTTCTCGACGCGTCATGCCCGCGCTTGTCGCGGGCATCCACGTCTTGAGAGCGCAAGCAAAGACGTGGATGGCCGGAACAAGTCCGGCCATGACGGATTGATTGACCTAGGAGCTAGAACAAGTCGAAATACTCGTTCTGCTCCCACGCGGTGACGTCGGCTTCCTTGCCGGCCTCGGTCATGAAGCGGGCGAACTCGGCCTCTTTGATGTGGGCGTAATAGTCGACGAAGCCGTCGCCGAAACTCTGGCGAAACACCTTGTCGGCGCGTAATGCCGCGGCGGCTTCGCCGAGGTTCTTCGGCAAAAGCGGCGCATCAGTCTCGTAGGGCGTATCCGCCGCCGGTCCCGGATCGCGCTTGTGGGCGATGCCGTCGCAACCCGAATAGATTTGCGAGGCGATGTAGAGGTAGGGATTGGCCGCGGGCTCGCCGACGCGGTTTTCCAGATGCGTCGCCGCATCGCCGGGCTGGCCGAGCACGCGCACCATGACCCCGCGATTGTCGCGCGCCCAGATCGCGCGATCGGGCGCGAGCGTGAACGGCCGGTAGCGTTTGTAGCCGTTGACCGTCGGCGTCGTGAACGCGGCAGCGGCGCGGGCATGCGCCAACAATCCGCCGAGAAAATGCCGACCGAGTTCCGATAATCCGCCGTCCCTCATGGCCGACGAAAATATTGCGGGCGCGTTTGCGGTCGATCAGCGATTGATGCAGATGCCATCCGCTCGAAAACAGATTGGGCAAACCCGGCCGGCACATGAAACTCGCCAGCAGACCGTGGCGCCGTGCGATCTGCTTTGCCGCCGCGCGGAACAAAAGCATCGTGTCGGCGGCGGCAAGTCCAAATTGGGGACGGAAGGTGAATTCGCACTGGCTCGGCCCGAGCTCGATTTCAAGCGAGCGAAGCGGCATGCCCAGCGCTTCGACGCCGCGCCGGATCGGCTCTAACGCTGCGTCGATCTGATCGAAGCGCGTTTCGGTCAAATACTGGTAGCCCTGATTAAGCAAACTGACTTCAGGCGCCCGCGGTGGCCAGGTCGCGTCTTCGGGTGAAAGCCGCGGGTTTTCCAGCTTGAACAGATGAAATTCGACCTCGAGCCCGGCAAGGAAATCCAAACCCTGCTCGGCAAGGCGCCCCAGCGCGTCCCGCAAAATCTGCCGCGTCGAGAACGGCACCGGCTTGCCGTTGGTGAAAACAATATCGCAGAGCAGCCACCCGGTATGCGGCGCCCAGGGCAGAACCTGGAACGTTGCCGGGTCGGCGATCATGACGAAATCGCCGCCACCCTGCATTTCTGCCATGTCGAAACCGCCGCCGGCGGTGAACACCGGGTAGACGGTCTTGTGTGCAGTATCCTTGGCGAGGAGCGTTGTCGTCATGGTGACGCCGCTGGTCATTGCGCCGAGCGCGTCGGCCGCCACCAAGGTTTTGCCGCGCAGCACGCCGTGCTGGTCGGCAAACGAAAAGCGAACCAGTTCGAGCTTATCGCGCTTGATCTTTTGCGCGACCGCCTTGGCGAGCCGCGCCTGTTCGTTGGTCCAGAGGCCGTGACGCTCGACAAAAGTTTTGGCAGCTGGTCGTTGGCGCGGGGCCATGCCGCAACACTTAGTGCCCGTTGGCCCAGCTTTTCGTTTCCTGCCGGTTCTTGTTGGTGCTCTGCCAATAGCCTTGCCAGTCGGCGGCGGGGCCAATGCCGTCGACGCAGGCCGGGCCGGTGATCTTCGCGGCCTCGGCCTTGTCCAGCACCATCATCGGCTTTCCGCCCTTGCCGGATTGTTCAAGTGCCTGCCGCAGCAAGCGGCGATAGGCGCTGATCGCCTTATCGGACGTGCCTAGATGCTCCTCGGTGCGGTCCTGGATCGCGCCCATCAACTCGCAGGCCCACTGGTCGTGCACGTTGATGTCGGTGCCCATCCCCGTATAGGTCGTGTGCTCCTGCTCGTGCGGATCGAAGCCGTAATCGTTGCTCTTGTTCTTGCGCGGCACGTAATCCGGCAACTCGTAGAGTTCGAGCCGCTGGCGGCGCATCTCGTCCTTGTCGACTGGCGCGCCAAACGACGTGAAGATCGCGTACCAATAGTGCTTCACGTCGTCGATCGGCACGTGCCATTGCGAGATCGTCATCTCGCGGCTCATCGGAATGATGAAGGCATTCGGGAAGATCAGGTTGGTCACGCGCACATGCGCCTTCTCGCCGCTGATCTGACGCAGCGTCACCAGCCGAAACCCGTAATCGGTCGGCTCGATCTCCAGGCGCGGCCGCGGAAACTCGCGCATGATCTGCGTCATCGGCATGTCGGAGTCTTTGGATTTGTCCCGGAACATCCGGCCGTAGCCCTTGTCCGGATCTTCATCCTCGAAGAAGCGGTGCAGGAACGAGGTGTGCACCGGATCGATGCCGACTTCGAGCGATTGCAGCCAGTTGCAATCGATCATGCCCTTGAAGGCGAAGGTGTGGGTCGACGGCGCGACGAAGCAGTCGAAATCCGGAAATGCCGGCGTCTCGCCGCCGCCGAGATAGGCCCAGAGGATGCCGCTCTTCTCGACCAGCGGATAGGACTTCTGCTTGAGGTTGGCGCACAGATTGCTGTCGTCTGGCTCGGCGGGCGTTTGCAGGCACTTGCCGTTGACGTCGAACAGCCAGCCGTGAAACGCGCAGCGGAGCCCGCCGTCCTCGAGCCGCCCGTAGGCGAGATCGGTGCCGCGATGCGGACAATGGCGGCCGATCAGCCCGTAGCGGCCCTTGTCGTCCTTGAAGGCGACCAGGTCCTCGCCGAGGAGCCGCACCGGCTTGACCGGCCGGTTGCCCGACAATTCATCGACCAGCGCGGCCGGCTGCCAGTAGCGCCGCATCAGCGTGCCGGCGGCAGTGCTGGGTCCGGTGCGGGTAATGAGATCGTTTTGTTCCGCGCTTAACATCGGCAATTCTCTTCTCGCTCTGACGTTGACGAGCTCGCGACGGCCGAGCGTTTCATACGACGAGATCGCGCGCATCCACTCGGAAGGCGAACACATGATCGTAACTGCGAACGCGCTTTCAAAATCCCGGCAAGACCAAAATCTTCGGGCTCGCCGGCAGCGTCGTCTTCGACACCACGACCGAAGGCACCTCGGCCTTCTCCACCGGCCATTGCTGCTGCGCCCGTTCGAGAAAGCGGTCGAGCGTGTACCAGCCGAAAAAATGCATCGGGATGATGAGCTGCGCCTTCAGCGCGGTGAGCACCTCGAACATGCCGTCGAGGTCGAGCGTGTAATTGCCGTCGACCGGCGCCATCACCACGTCGACGCGGCCGATCTCGTTGAGCTGCTGCTGCGTCAGCGTGTGATGCAGATGGCCGAGATGGGCGATGCACAGATTGGCGATCTCGAAGATGAAGATCGAATTGCCGTAGCGCTCGGTGCCGCCGCTCCAGTTGCGGATATTGGTCGGCACGTTGCGCACCCGCACGTCCTTATATTTCAGGTCCCAGATCGCCGGCTCTTCGGGGCTCGGTCCCCAGCCGCGCAGCACGTATTTGATCGCCGGATCGGGATGGTCGGTGTAGTGCGTGTCGTGGGCGTGGTTCATGGTGGCGATGTCGGGCACGACCGGCGGCCGCACATAATCGTTGTAGTCGGTCGCGATCCGCACCAGTTCCGGGCTCTCGATCAGGAACGTGGCGTGCCCGATGAAGGTGATGCGCACCTGATCGGGATTGAGCGCCGCGAGCCGCAACGCCGCGGGGATCAGCTGGCGGCCGATGTCCGGCGACGAGACCGGGACAATTCATCTGCATTTCCGGCTGGGCCGGCTGGGCGAGCGGCGACGGCGGCCCCTCGGGTGAATGCGCTGTTGCGATACCAGCGCACGCAACGCAGCCGAGCGCGATTATCGCGAGCCGCGAGATGGCAGCAAAAATGCCGATGCGCGAGAGGCTCAATCAGCCAACTCCCCTGTCTGCGGCCCGGCGCGGCTATTTAATGGCGCATGATCTGATCGGAAAACCGGCTTCCACTTTTCCGGATCATGGGCAGTGCAGACTACCGAATCGCGCGCCCGGATCTCGAACGCAGGCCGGGGATGCAGTCGAAGCAGTGCTGCCGTGATGCTAAGCGGGTGACGCGCAGCGCGTCAGCGTTCCGACGTAATCAGCCCGCGCGCGGTGACGACGATCCAATGGCCGTCCTGGCGTTTGATCGTCTCGACGCGGCCGAGACCGGGAAGAAAGCCGCCGGCCGCGACGGCAAACATGCCGCCGTAGCGGCTCGCGACCAGCGCGCGATTGCCGCGGACGTCCTGCACGATCCAGTCCTGCAACACGCGGTCGGGCGCCTTCATCTCGGGCGCCGCCGGGCGCGCGCCGGCTCGCTCGATGCGATGGAGCCTGTGGTCTCGGGCGCAGCCGGCGCCGCGGCGGCTGCGGGCGCTGCCGCGCTGCGCTTCTCCAGCCGATCGACCGCTTCGGCGATGTGCGAAAGCTTGGTCGCCGGCTCGGCCTCGGCGCGCTCAACGCGATCGAGCCGGTCGGTGAGCTTGGCGAACTGGCCGTTGGCGCTCTTGGTCGCGCTGTCGAGGTTCGCCTTGAGCGTGGCAAGCTCGGCAAGCTCCGCCTTGATCGCCTGCACCGCTTGCAGCGTCTTTGCATCCGCGACGCGAACGTGCGCGCCTGAACCCGGCACGAAATACGAAAATCCGGAAGCCGACAGCGATCCGGCCAGCGCGCCGACCGCTGCCGCGATTGCAACCGAGGCCGCGAGCAACATGAAGCGCGACGGCTGCGATGGCGACGCAGATGCACCGGAGCTATCCGTCGATTTGCCGGCTGCGTCTTTGATGGCCTCCTCCGCGGACGACGACGCGGCCTGGTTGGCGGCGGCGAATTCTTCCGCCATCCCCTCCCCGGCATCGAGCTTCGGCGACCAGACGACCGGCAATTGCCTGCCGGCAGATTTTCCGTCGCTCGGTTTGCCGTCTTGCGCGTCGTTCATCGTCGGATCTCCGGAATTGCGGATGATCCGTCGGTAGACCGGTTCGGGTTAGCAATTCGTTAGCGAAGCCGCGTTCGACTCAGTCGATCAGGCCGTTTTCGAACGCGAGGTCGCGGAGCGAGGCCTCCGGACGGGCGCCGAGGTGCTGGATTACCTCGGCTGCGGCAAGCGCGCCGAGCCGGCCGCAGGTGCGATCGTCGGCGCCGCGCGCACAGCCCGGAGAGAAAGCCGGCGGCGAACAGATCGCCGGCGCCGGTGGTATCGACGACTTTGTCGACCGGGAACGCGGACACCGCCTCGGTGCCGTCGGGCCCGATGACGACACAGCCCTTTTCGCTCCGCGTCACCACCGCGGCCTCGACATCGCGGCGCAAAGCCTTCAACGCCGTGTCGAAATCCGATGTTTGATAGAGACTGTGCAGTTCCGCCTCGTTGGCGAAAATAAGATCGACGGTGCGCGAGCGCATCAGATGCAGAAACTCATCGCGCCAGCGGTCGACACAGAACGCGTCCGACAGGGTGAGCGCCACCTGTGCGCTCGGCCTGATGCGCAATCTCGGCCGCTTTGACGAACGCGTCCTTGGCGTTCTTGGGATCCCACAGATAGCCTTCAAGATAGATGATCGAGGCCGCGGCGATCATGTCGGGATCGATGTCGGCCGGATGCAGATTCTGCGCAGCGCCGAGGAACGTGTTCATGGTGCGCTCGCCGTCCGGCGTCACCAGTACGTAGCAACGCGCGGTCGGAGCACCATCGGCGGCCGGCGGCGTGGTGAAGGCCACGCCCGCGGCGCGGATATCGTGGGTAAAAGCGCGGCCGAGACCGTCGTCCTTGACCTTGCCGATGAAGGCCGAACGCGCGCCGAAACCGGCAACGCCGACAATGGTATTCGCCGCGGAACCGCCGGACGACTCGATGGCTGGCCCCATCGCCTCGTAAATCGCCTCGGCGCGCGGCGCGTCGATCAGCGCCATGGTGCCTTTGTTCATGCCCTGCTTGAGCAGGAAATCTTCTTCGGTGCGGGCGATGACGTCGACGATCGCATTGCCGATGCCGAGTACGTCGTAACGAGCGGATGCCATACAACACTCTTTTTGGAAAAACCGATGCGCAGGGAGCCGCACTATAGCGGCCAGCCCTTGCAGGGCAAGGCAAGGGCATGTCAATGGACGCCGCGAGCGGCGTCACGGCATGTGGCGTTCGTTCTTGTTGGTGGGAGAGCGCCCATGGAGTCCAAACCAATGGCGTTTCAGGAACGCGTTTTTTCCGGCGTGCAGCCGACCGGCAACCTGCATCTCGGCAATTATCTCGGCGCCATCAAGCGCTTCGTCGAGCTGCAGGACCGCTACGACTGCATTTATTGCGTCGTCGATCTGCACGCGATCACGGTGTGGCAGGACCCGGCCGAACTGCCGCACGCCATCCGCGAGGTCACCGCGGCATTCATTGCCTGCGGCATCGATCCGGCGAAACACATCGTGTTCAACCAGAGCCAGGTGGCCGAGCATGCCGAGCTCGCCTGGGTGTTCAATTGCGTCGCCCGGCTCGGCTGGCTCAACCGGATGACCCAGTTCAAGGAGAAGGCCGGCAAGGACCGCGAGAATGCTTCCGTCGGGCTCTACGCCTATCCGGCGCTGATGGCGGCCGACATTCTGGTCTATCGCGCCACCCACGTGCCGGTCGGCGAGGATCAGAAACAGCACCTCGAACTGTCCCGCGACATCGCGCAGAAGTTCAACAACGACTTCGGCAAGTCGATCAGCAGCCACGGCTACGGCGACGCGTTCTTTCCGCTGCCGGAGCCGCTGATCACCGGCGAGGCGACGCGCGTCATGTCGCTGCGCGACGGCTCCAAGAAAATGTCGAAGTCGGACGCTTCCGATTATTCGCGCATCAATCTCACCGACGATGCCGACGCCATCGCGCAGAAAATCCGCAAGGCCAAAACCGATCCGGAGCCGCTGCCGAGCGAGGAAGCTGGCCTGAAAACGCGGCCCGAGGCCGACAATCTGGTCGGCATCTATGCCGCGCTCGAAGGCACGCACGCGCGCCGGCGTGCTGGCGCAATTCGGCAACGCGCAATTCTCGACCTTCAAGTCGGCGCTGGTCGACCTTTCCGTCGCCAAACTCGGCCCGATCGGCGCCGAGATGAAGCGGCTGATGCGCGATCCGGTCACCATCGACTCCATCCTCGCGGAGGGCTCCGCCCGCGCGCGAAAGCTCGCCGGCGAGACCATGAAGGCGGTCAAGGACATCGTCGGCCTCGTGCGTTCGTAGCCTTGTCTCCACCAACGACCGGCTTGTCGGACCATGCGCCGTCGTGGCAGCATTCCGGCGCCGGAACAATCTCTATGCCTCGCAGGCGCCGCAGCTACGAAGTCGGTCACAAGCCGAAGCTTCTCGTCGTGATCGATGAGACCGAGGAGTGCGATCGCGCCGTCTATTTCGCAAGCCGCCGCGCCGCGCGCATCGGCGGCAATGTCGTCATGCTGCGGGTGAACGAAACCCACGATCAGGGCCAGCAATGGCTCGGCGTCGCCGACATCATGCGCGCGGAGGCCCACGAAGAAGCCGACGCCGAGCTCAGCAAATACACCACCCGCGCCAAGGCCATCGCCGGCATTACCCCCGAACGGGTGATCCGCGAGGGCGACAAGGCCGAGGAAGTCCTTAAGCTGATCGACGAGGACGAAGATATTTTCATTCTCGTTCTGGCGGCGGGCACAGGTTCGGAAGGGCCAGGCCCGCTGGTGACCACGATCGGCCGGGAGGCGGGCGATTTCCCGATCCCGATGGCGATCGTGCCGGGCCACCTGACCGACGAAGAGATCGACGCCTTAAGCGGTTAGCTATTACTGGCCAAACCGGCTAACCCTGCGGGGCCACTTGAACTTCCAACAGAATTCGCCACGTATTAGACTGGATTTGAGAGGTCACTGCGCAGGCAATCAGGCGGCGCGAAGTGACGGAGGACGCCATGTTCATTCAGACCGAAGCGACGCCGAACCCGGCGACCTTGAAGTTCCTGCCCGGCCGAACGGTGCTGGAGGGCGGACCGCTCGATTTGCGTGACCGGGAGGAAGCGGCGAAATCGCCGCTCGCCGAGCGGCTGTTCGACATCGGCGGCGTCAGCGGCGTGTTCTTCGGCTCCGACTTTATTGCCGTCACCAAAGACACCGGCGAATGGCAGCAGCTCAAGCCGATGATCCTCGGCGCGATCATGGAACACTTCATGTCGGGTGCGCCGTTGCTCACCGACGCCAACGCCGAGCAGAGATGCCGACGACGAGTTTTTCGATCCGGCCGACACCGAGACGGTTTCCACCATCAAGGAACTGATCGAGACGCGGGTGCGGCCGGCCGTCGCCAATGACGGCGGCGACATTACCTTCCGCGGCTTCAAGGACGGCATCGTCTATCTCCATATGAAGGGCGCCTGCTCAGGCTGCCCGTCCTCGACGGCGACGCTGCGCCACGGCATCGAGAATCTGCTTCGTCATTTCGTGCCTGACGTCACTGAAGTCCGGCCGATGTGACTGGCGATTGCTGATTTGACGGTTTCCGCGGGCCTCCGCCCGTGATCATCCATGCGCGTACTGGCGATTGACACGGCGCTGGCGGCTTGCGCTGCGGCGGTGCTCGACACCGAGCACGGCGGCATTGTCGCGAGCGAGAGCCTGCCGATGACGCGCGGCCATGCCGAAGCGCTGATGCCGCTGGTGAAGCGGGTGATGGACGAAGCGGGCATGGGGTTCGCCGCCATTGATCGCGTCGCCGTGACCACCGGCCCCGGCAGCTTTACCGGCTTGCGCGTCGGTCTTGCCGCCGCGCGCGGCATTGCGCTGGCGGCCGGCAAGCCGGCCGTTGGCCTGTCGACGCTGTCGGTTTTTGCCGCTCCTCACTTGGCGACTGACGACAGCTTTCCAGTGATCGCCGCCATCGATGCGCGGCATGCGCAACGTCTACCTGCAGGTCTTCAGCCCGGGCGGCCGCCAGTTCGGCGCGCCGCGGCTGGCGAGTTTGCGCGATGCCGCGGCAGTAGCCGCCGAAGCCCCCGCCTGCATTGTCGGTTCGGCGGCGCAAGCCGTCGCCGACGCTTTGACCGAGGGCGACGCCGTACCGGTCATCGTCGATGCGCGGCCAGCACCGGACATTGCCTGGGTCGCGCGGATGGGCGCCGTCGTGCCCGAAGGGCAATCGCCGCCGACGCCGCAATATCTGCGCGCGGCTGACGCGCAGCCGCAATACGCGGCTCAACTCCCGCGCCGATGATGAACTTCGTCGCCCGCCTGCTGACGCGATCCGAGCCGGCGATCTCGGAGGTGACAAAGAACGATGTCGCCGCCATTGCCGCCGTGCACGCGGCTTCGTTCCGCCGCGGCTGGAGCGAAGACGAATTTCGCCGGATGCTGGCCGACCCGAATGTGCTTGCTCATCGCTCTATGATCGGCCGGACGCTGATCGGCTTCATTGTGTCCCGCCTGATCGCCGATGAGGCGGAGATTTTGTCGGTCGCCATCGATCAGGCCTGGCGCGGGCGCGGCTTCTCGCGGCCGCTGCTGGATCTGCATCTGCGGCGGCTCGCCGGGCTCGGCGCCCGCACCGTGTTTCTCGAGGTGGACAAGAACAACGCGCCGGCTTGCCGGCTCTACCGGCACGCCGGATTCTACGAGGTTGGCCAGCGCCAGGGCTATTATGACAGCGGCGCCGCAGCCTTAGTGCTGCGCCGCGACCTCGGCTGACGCGCCGCGGTAAACACGCTATAATTCAATCTGAAGCGGAAAGGCTTCGAAAACGACCGGAATGAAAGGTACTCGCAAGCTCTTCGTCAAATCCTTCGGCTGCCAGATGAACGTCTACGATTCACAGCGTATGACGGACACTTTGGCGCCGGAAGGCTATGTCGAGACCGCGACGGCGGAAGACGCCGATCTCATCATTCTCAACACCTGCCACATCCGCGAGAAAGCGGCCGAAAAGGTCTATTCCGAACTCGGCCGCATGCGCCGGCTGAAAGAAGACGCCGCGGTCAACGACCGGCGCGTCCTGATCGCGGTGGCCGGCTGCGTTGCGCAGGCCGAGGGCGAAGAAATCGTCCGCCGCGCGCCCACAGTCGACGTCGTCGTCGGCTCGCAGAACTATCATCACCTGCCCGGCCTGATCGCGCGCGCCGAGCGCGAGGGCCACGCGGTCGATACCGAGTTTCCGGTCGACGACAAGTTCGATCATCTGGCGGCGCCGAGCCGCGCCGCCATGCGCGCGCGCGGTGTCACTGCCTTCGTCACGGTGCAGGAAGGCTGCGACAAGTTCTGCACATTCTGCGTCGTGCCGTTTACGCGCGGTGCCGAAACGTCTCGCGCCGTGGACAAGATCAGCGCCGAGGTCGAGCGGCTCGCCGACGCCGGCGTGCGCGAAGTCACCCTCATTGGCCAGAACGTCAACGCCTATCACGGCGCGGGACCGGACGGCCGACCCTGGTCGCTGGCGCGGCTTCTGGAACATCTCGCCGGCGTGTGTGGCGTCGAGCGGCTCCGTTACACGACCAGTCATCCGCTCGACATGGATGACAACCTGATAGCGGCGCACCGCGATTTGCCGGCGCTGATGCCGCAATTGCATCTGCCGGTGCAATCCGGCTCCGACCGCATTCTTGCCGCCATGAACCGCCGTCACACGCGTGCAGACTATCTCGACGTAATCTCCCGGCTGCTCGAATCGCGGCCGGATATGGCGCTCACCTCTGATTTCATCGTCGGCTTTCCGGGCGAGACGGAAGACGATTTCGCCGCGACGCTGCGCCTGGTCGAGGAGATCGGCTATTCCGGCGCGTTTTCGTTCAAGTATTCGCCGCGGCCCGGAACACGCGGCGCCGAGATGACGGATCAAGTGGACGAAGCCGTGAAATCGGATCGCCTGCATCGATTGCAGCACGCCATCGATCGCCAGCAAGCGGCCTTCAATCGCCGCTGCGTCGGCCGCACCTTCGACGTGCTGTTCGAGCGCCCGGGCCGTCATCCCGGCCAGATCGTTGGCCGCTCGCCCTATCTTCAGCCGGTACAAGTCGAAGCGCCGAGTTCGCTGATCGGCGCGTTCGCGTCCGTCACCATCACCGAAGTCGCCAGTAACAGCCTATTTGGCGCGCTGGCGCGAGAGCCGGCGCTCGCCGCCGCAGGAGCCTGAATGCGAACCAAGACCGATGAAACGCTCATCATCGCACCGGACAATACCGCGCAGGTCGCGCTCACCTTCGACGACAATCGCCTCGCCTCGTCGCTGTTTGGACAATATGGACAGAACCTCGCGCTGATCGAGCGCCGGCTCGGCGTAGTCGCAACGTCGCGCGGCAATCAGGTGACGCTGGAAGGACCGCGCGAAGCCTGCGAGCAGGCGCGGCGCGTGCTGGAAACGCTCTATGAACGCCTCACGCGAGGCGATGAAGTGGCGCAGGGCGATGTCGATGGCGCGGTTCGGCTCGCGCTGTCGCAAGGTTCGCTGTTCGACTTCGATCCCGCCGAGGCACGGGAAAATTTCGAAGAGATCAATCTGCGCAAACGGCGGGTGCGCGCCCGAACGCCGGCGCAGGACGCCTATCTGCGCGCGCTCAAGCGCCACGCTCTGGTTTTCTCCACCGGCCCGGCCGGTACCGGCAAGACCTGGCTTGCGGTCGCTCACGCGGTGCAATTGTTCGAGCGCAAGGAAGTCGACCGCATCGTGCTCTCACGCCCGGCGGTCGAAGCCGGCGAGCGGCTCGGCTTTTTGCCCGGCGACATGCGCGAGAAGGTCGATCCCTATCTGCGGCCGATCTACGACGCGCTCTACGACCTGATGGACGCGCGCATTGTCGAGCGCGCGCTGCAAAGCACCGAAATTGAAATCGCACCGCTTGCCTTCATGCGCGGCCGCACCCTGTCGAACGCTGCAATCATTCTCGACGAAGCGCAGAACACGACCGCCATGCAGATGAAGATGCTGCTGACGAGATTGGGCGAGAACAGCCGTATGGTCGTGACCGGCGATCCAAGTCAGGTCGACCTGCCGCCGGGGCAGACGTCGGGCCTCGCCGAGGCCGTGCGCCTCCTGGAAGGCGTCGAAGGGATCGGCCATATCACTTTCTCGGCCGCCGACGTCATCCGCCATGAACTCGTCGCGCGCATTGTCGAGGCCTACGACCGGGCCGCGGCGGCCAAGCGCGAGCGGTCCTGAAAGCGCGAGCGATCGTACATGGCGCGAACGGCGCAGAAGGTTCGGGCAACCGCAAAAATCGATGTGCTCGTTGAATTCAAAGTTGTGGAAGAACGCCAAAAACGCCGAAACGGTTATTCGGCGGGCGATTGCGGAAGCCGCCGCAACGCTGTCAACACCGGCGGCGGAGCTTGCTATCGTGCTGACCGATGATTCGGCGATCCGCCTGCTCAACCGCACTTGGCGCGGCGTGGACGCGGCTACGAACGTCCTGTCGTTCCCAACCGGCCGCACCGGCGGCAACCGGCTGCTTATCGGCGATATCGTGCTGGCCTATGAAACCGTTGCGGCGGAAGCCCTGGCAGAGGGCAAGCCGTTCGCCCATCATCTCGCCCATCTTGCCGTGCATGGCTTTCTTCACCTGTTGGGCTACGACCATGAGCGGAAGAAGGACGCAGATGCCATGGAGCGCCTCGAGCGCGATATTTTGCAGCGGCTGGCTATCCCCGACCCGTACCGGGCGGCCAACAAGGCCTGAAGTCTGACGCCACGTCCGGCGTCTGACGCTTTAACATGTCAACCATGAGCCAATCCCCGACCCGCAACGAAACCGGCGACACCGAACACCGCGGTTTGCCCATGGTCGTGCCGGAGCACGGCGAACCGCACGAAGGCTGGTTCGCCCGCGTGACGCGCATCCTGTTCGGCTGGAAGGCGGCGGCGACGCGCGCCGATCTTGAACTCGTGCTGACCGCCGAGCAGCCGGAATCCGGCTTCTCGCCGGCCGAAGCGGCGATGCTCAAGAACATCCTCGGTCTGCGCGAATGCCGGATCGAGAGCATCATGGTGCCGCGCGCCGACATTGTCGCCGTGCAGCAGGAGATCACCATCGGCGAACTGGTGATGGTGTTCGCCGGCGCCGGCCATTCGCGGCTCGTGGTCTACAACGACACGCTCGACGACCCGACCGGCATGGTCCACATCCGCGATCTGCTGGCCTTCATGGCAAAGCGCGCGCGTGATCGATCCCGGCGCGGCAGCGACCGAGAAAGACCTGCCGGCCGCCGATCTCGATCTGGGCAAGATTGATCTCTCCATGCCCTTGGCCGCGACCAAGATCGTCCGCGAAATGCTGTACGCGCCGCCGTCGATGCCGGCGCTCGATCTATTGGCCAAAATGCAGGCGACGCGGATCCATCTGGCACTCATCATCGACGAATACGGCGGCAGCGACGGTTTGGTCTCGATCGAAGATTTGGTCGAGCTGATCGTCGGCGACATCGCCGACGAACACGACGAGGCCGAGCTGCCGGCGGTGACACGCCAGAACGACGGCTCATTCCTCGCGATCGGCCGCGCCAGCCTGGACGATGTGCGCGCCGTGGTTGGCGACGAGTTCGACGTCGGCGAAGCGGCGCAAGAGGTCGATACGCTCGGCGGATATCTGGTCATGCGGGCGGGTCACGTCCCGGTCCGCGGCGAGCTGGTACCGGGGCCTGATTCATTCGAAGCGGAAGTGCTCGATGCCGATCCGCGCAAGGTCAAGAGAGTGAAGATCTATCGCCGCAAGGACCGGCGTCCAGGAGCGCGCGCCGGCCTTGCTGAAGCCGGCGGTTTCACGACCGGCGGCTACGCGTGACGAGTCGACGCGGCAAAATCCAAACTCATCGCCCGCGCCGTGAATCCGGAGCGTGCGATCCACGCAATCGTACTGTCCTGGGGATGGCGGCGCTGGTTGATCGCTTTCATCGCGGGCGCGCTGTCGGCGCTGGCGATGGCGCCTTTCAATTTTTGGCCGGTTCTGTTCCTGACGTTCCCGACACTGGTCTGGCTGATTGACGGCACCGGTGCTGGCCGCTGGTGGGGAATAACGGCCGCCGCAGCGACCGGCTGGTGGTTCGGCTTTGGCTATTTTCTCGCCGGCTTTTATTGGATCGGTTACGCCTTTCTGGTCGACGCCCCGACCTTCGGCTGGCTATTGCCAATCGCTGTGATCGGCCTGCCCGCGGGGCTCGCGATTTTCACCGCGTTCGGAGTCGCGCTGGCCCGCGTGTTGTGGACGCGCGGGGCCATGCGCATTCTGTCCTTGGGCGTGGCGCTCACCACAACTGAGTGGCTGCGCGGCCACGTGCTCACCGGCTTTCCCTGGAATGCTTTCGGCTACGCACTCACAGCGCCGCTGGTGCTGGCGCAAGCCGCAGCGCTGATCGGCATCTGGGGGCTCACGTTCATTGCTATCGTGGTCTGCGCAAGCCCTGCGACTTTGATCGACGACCGCTCCGAAACCCGCTGGCCGTGGCTGCCGCTTGCACTCGGTCTGGCGATCCTCGCCGCGATGGCGAGTTTCGGTGCAGTGCGGCTGGCGCGCACGCCGACGCGGTTTGTTGGTGGCGTTGAACTTCGCATCATGCAGCCGAACCTCCAGCAGGACGTGAAGTTCAATTACGCCGCCAGGCAGAAAATCATGGATCTTTATGTCGCCCTGTCCAAGCGGGCATCTTCCGCGGAATCGTCCGGCGCGCACGGTGCGACGATTTTAATCTGGCCGGAATCGGCTTTTCCATTTTTCCTCGCGCGCGAACCCGATGCGCTTGCCCAAGTCACGCAGCTGCTGGGCAGAGATACTGTACTGATAACGGGCGCCGTGCGGCTCGGCGAACCGGTTAATCCTGCTAATCCGACGGTCTACAATTCGATTTACGTGATCGACCACGACGGCTCAATTGTTTCGAGCTACGACAAGATTCATCTGGTGCCGTTCGGCGAATACCTGCCGTTTCAGCACCTCCTCGAAAGCCTCGGGCTGCAGCAGCTCACCAAGGTGACCGGCGGCTTCTTCGCCGGCGACCGGCGCCGGCTGATTTCTGTTCCGGGCGCGCCGCCGGCGCTGCCTCTGATTTGCTATGAGGCTATTTTCCCGGACGAACTGATGCCCAAAGGCCGGCGACCCGGCTGGATGGTCAACGTCACCAATGACGGCTGGTTTGGTATTTCAACCGGACCTTTTCAGCATCTGCAGCAGGCGCGCGTTCGGGCCATCGAACAGGGACTCCCGCTGGTTCGCGCCGCCAATACCGGAATTTCCGCAGTCGTCGATCCGCTCGGACGAACGATCGATTTACTGCCGCTGGGCAGCGAGGGCATGCTCAATTCGAGATTGCCGCGATCGATCGGGCCTCCAGTCTACACCCGCGTCGGCGACGTTCCTGCGGCCATGATTGTGGCGATCGCGCTGCTGGCAATTATCCGGCGCCGGCTGCAGCCGAATACCTCCAAATCCGAGAGTTTCGCCGCCTGACGTTGCAAGAAATAGGCGTTTATCCACGTATTGAGACGACGCAAGCGCGAACTATGAGGCTCATAAGATACATCTATCGCAACTAATCCGCGTAGATAACCCTATTATACTCGTCCGATTACAGTTAATTCTGTGCCCCGCTGCAAACAGGCCCGGCAATGATGGTGCATGGCTAGTATTCAACAGGGCGATATTTGATATCCGCAACTATTACGGTTAAAGAGGCGCAGCAAAGGAGACCCAGTTGAGATGATGATGGCCAAGAAGGCACCTAATCCGATTGACAAGCACGTTGGCAGCCGCGTGCGTATGCGCCGCATGATGCTCGGCATGAGCCAGGAAAAACTTGGCAATGCTCTTGGTCTGACGTTTCAACAAGTGCAAAAGTACGAAAAAGGCACCAACCGCATCGGCGCGAGCCGCCTGCAACAAATCGCCCATATCGTCCAGGTGCCGGTTTCATTCTTTTTCGAAGGAGCGCCCGCGGTTGCCGGTTCGGCGCGTCACGACGGAATGAGCGAGGCGCCTTCGCCCGCTTATGTTTCCGATTTTCTCGCTACGTCCGATGGTCTGGCGCTCACCAAAGCGTTCATGCGCATCAGCGACTCCAAGCTGCGGCGCCGCATCGTCGATCTTGTTGAACAGATCGCGGTCGGCGAAAAGCGCTGACACGGCCGGCGGCTCCGCCAACAAGCTCCCGCACTTCGCCCACGTTTAGCCCACATCTTGACCGCGTTGAGCGACGCTGCAACAACCATGCTATCAAACAGCGCTGGGTCTCGCCGGCGCTCGGTGCAAACAAGCTCCGACGCAATCGGGCGCGGCTTGACGAGGGGAGTGTTTTCGCAGTGCAACGTACAAATTATCTGTTTACCAGCGAATCCGTATCCGAAGGACATCCGGACAAGGTTTGCGACCAAATCTCCGACGCCATTCTTGATGCGTTCCTGGAAAACGACATCAAGCTCGGCATTGCCGACGAGAGCAAAGTCAATACCAGGCTTGGCTGCGAGACGCTGTGCACGACGAACAAGATTGTCATCGCCGGCGAGGGACGCGGTCAGTCGCCGCTGTTCCATAAGCACGGCGACAAAGCGGTCGTTAATCGTGAACTGATCGCCGAGATCGCGCGCCAGGTGGTCAAGGATATCGGCTACGACCAGGACGGCTTTTCCTATTACGGCGCCGACGTCGAAGTGTTGTTGCACGGCCAGTCGCCGGACATCGCCATGGGCGTCGATGCCAAAAAGAAAAAGGGCGGCGAGGAGCACGAAGGTGCCGGCGACCAGGGCATGATGTTCGGCTTCGCCTGCACCGAGAGCGAGGTCTATGAAAAGGGCTCGTTCATGCCGGCGCCGATCTATTTTGCGCACAAGATCCTGAAAGTGCTGTCCGAGAAGCGCCGCTCGGGTTCGCTGGCCGACTTGCAGCCCGACGCCAAGAGCCAGGTGACGGTGAAATATGTCGACGGCAAGCCGGTCGGCTGCACCAAGGTTGTGGTGTCGACCCAGCACAAGGCGGAAAGCCGCAACGGCAAAAAATACACGCCGAGCATCGTCAAGGACATGATCGCCGATACGGTCGAATTGGCTTTGCCTGATGGCTGGATGCCGACGAAGGCGAGCGATTTCCTGGTCAACCCGACCGGCAATTTCGTCATCGGCGGCCCCGACGGCGACTGCGGCCTCACCGGCCGCAAGATCATTGTCGACACCTACGGCGGCTACGCGCCGCATGGCGGCGGCGCTTTCTCCGGCAAGGATCCCACCAAGGTCGATCGCTCGGCCGCGTATGCTGCGCGTTATCTGGCCAAGAACGTGGTCGCCGCGGGCTTGGCTGACAGCTGCACCATCCAGATCGCCTATGCGATCGGTGTGGCCGATCCGATGTCGGTGTACGTGGACACTCACGGCACGGGCAAGGTCGAAGAGGCGAAGCTGCAGAAGATTCTGCCCGAGCTTTTTCCGCTCCGGCCGACCAATATTCGCCGCGCGCTCAAGCTCAACCGGCCGATCTACCGGCGCACCTCCGCGTACGGCCACTTCGGCCGCGCGCCGGACAAGGACGGCGGCTTCTCCTGGGAGCGGACCGACCTCGCTGACACGCTCAAGCGCAGCTTGCGCTGAGCTGACCGCCACCACAGATTCCGGTTACACGAAATCCCCCGGCTGGTTGCCGGGGGATGCATGCATTGACGCGGAACAAAACCTGCGGGTGCGGATTGGCAGACCAGCCGACGGAGAGCGCGAGCGATGAAATCAATTTTGGCGGGCCTTGCGGTGGTGCTGGCCGTTGCAATGGCAGCCGTCCCCGCCAATGCAAAGGGCTGCATCAAAGGCGCCGTGATCGGCGGTATCGCCGGACATTATGCCGGTCATCATGGCCTGTTGGGCGCGGCCGCTGGCTGCGTCATCGGCCATCACGAGGCCAAGAAGCACGACAAGGCGACGCAAAACCCCTCGCCTGACTCAGCTCATTAAAGCTACGCTCAACTCAGCGGACCGCACTAGCCGGACCGCTGCGCGGCCACGACGGCAATGGATTTCGGACTAGACCAGGCGCGCGCCTTTTTCGGGCGCCGCAAGGGACACAGGCTACGCCCACGACAGGCGCAGCTGTTCGACACGCTATTGCCGCGCCTTTCGATCGATCTGTCCCACCCTGCTCCCGCCGATCTGCGGACGCTTTTTCCGGTACCGGTGAGCGCGGTTCAGCTCGAAATCGGTTTCGGCGGCGGCGAGAACATGATCGCGCAGGCCGAAGCAAATCCGCTGACCGGATTTATCGGCGTCGAACCGTTCGTCAACGGCATGGCCAAGGCGCTAATGGCGATCGATAGTGGCGCGCTAAAGAACATCCGCCTGCATTTCGAGGATGCGACCAGCCTGCTGGCGTGGCTTCCTGACGCGTCGTTGGCGCGTATCGAATTGATCCATCCCGACCCCTGGCCGAAGCGACGGCATTGGAAGCGCCGCTTTGTCCAGGACGCGACGATCAGGCAGTTCGCCCGCGTTTTGCGAAGCGGCGGCGATTTTCGTTTTGTCACCGATATTGCCGACTACGCCTCATGGTCGCTACAGCGTCTCATACGATCCACCGATTTCGAATGGACCGCCCGGTGCGCCGACGATTGGCGAAAGTCCTGGCCGGATTTCATCGGCACGCGGTACCACGCCAAGGCTGCGCGTGCGGAGCGAGCGCCGTGTTTCCTGGTCTTTCGCCGCCGTTAGATCCGGCGTGTTATAGGGCGATTATTCACCCCGCCGCACCTGCCAGAAACGAACCACTCGATGTGCGGTGGACGCTGAAAGCTGTCCATAATTTGCAAAGGCAGCGTCAAGCGCATGAGAGGACGTTCCTCCCGTGTCGGGCCGTGCCAGGATAAGCGCCTTCACCGTCGGCCAGCTTAGATTGGCGGCTTTGCACAGAATCAGAACCGGATCGGGCCGGTCGCCGCTCATCAGCCGATCGACAATTTTGACCGGTACTTTGGCCAGCGCGGCGAGGGCAACCACGGTTTCCTCGTATTTGTTCTCCGCGCAGAATGCCGCCAGCGCCGGCTCGTCCAGCCGCTTCGCGCGGTCGAGACTCAGTATGGTGCGCTGAGCCGCGCGATAATCGCGTGGACCGACACGTGCGCCGACCTCGCTCGAGACTTTTACCAGGATATCGCAGATCGCCGCTCTCAGCTCCGGCGTTGCCGAGGCGATCAGCCGCTTGTGCACCACGGCGGTGGCTTTGGTCAGCAAATCGCGGAACAGCGGCGCGGGAATATCCGGCCGCAACCCAACCTTCTCGGCGAGGATGCCATCCTCCTCCGCGCGCTCGACCAGGCGGTGGAAGCCCTTCTTGGAGATGCGGGCGCCGCGATTGTCGGCCACGCGGCGGGCGACGTCGCGATTGCCGCGGCGCACCAGCACGTCCGTCACCGCTTCGCCGAGCGCGCGACGTCCCGAGATCGCATGCAGATGAGCCTGGCCCTTGGTTTCGGCGACGTCGATGAGATCGGATTCCGCCAGGCGGGGCGCCAGCTTGAGCACCGGCCCGGCGACGGCGATATCGTCGTCGTTGGCGAGCCGCCGAAGCACTTTGATCGGCGCGTTGCTGACGGGCGCGAGACGGTTTGCGAGTTCGGCGCGGGCCTTGGTCTCGATCTCCTCGATCAGCAACCCGAACACCTCGTCGAAGATATCGACGTGGTCATCGTTGTAGTTGCTCGCGCCGTTGAGAAAGAGAGCGGTAATGCGCTGCAGCGTCTCGGTCCGTTTTTCACGCGAGCCGTGCTGAACGACCTCTTCAAGCTCCGGAATTATTGAGAAGGTAGCGCTCATTAAGGTGATCGTGTTCAGAAATTGGTAATCAGCAGTTTTCCGTATCCGCCTAGTTACCGATTACTGATTACCGATCCCTGAAGGTCTACCCTTGCAACGCGGCCAGAACGCGCTATATTTGCCGCGTCCATCTTTGGATACCTCATAGCGGTCGGTTGATCCGAACGGTTTTGAGAGTGGGCCCCCCGGGACCCGCTCTTTTTTATTACCCGAGGCCCGACGGTTCCTCTGACGGACGCATGGTGCAGCAATAGCGGTCGCAAGCGGCATGGACGACAGGCCGATAGCCTTTGCCGAGGAGCCACGGCTCATCACCGAGCCGGGGCGCGCGGCGCGCGTCGCTGCGCTCGCCGAGCCGGTGCTCGCGGAGCTTGGATATCGGCTGGTGCGCGTGCGCATCTCGGGATTTGCAGGCTGCACGGTACAGATCATGGCCGAGCGGCCGGATGGCAGCATGGCGATCGAGGATTGCGAGGCCGCTACGCGCGCGTTATCGCCGGTGTTCGACGTGGCCGACCCGATTGAGGGCCCGTATCGGCTGGAACTGTCGTCGCCGGGCATTGATCGGCCATTGGTGCGGCGCTCGGACTTCGACCGATATGCCGGTCACATTGCCAACGTGGAGATGAATGTCGCCGTCGACGGCCGCAAACGCTTCCGCGGCGAACTTGCCGGCAGCGAGGGCGAATGCGTCCGGCTTCGTTGCGACGGGCCAACCGATGTACTGCTGCCGATCGATGACATTACGGAAGCAAGGCTTGTTCTTACCGATGCCCTCATTTCCGAGTCGCTGCGGCGGAGTAAACGCGGCAGCAAACGTGAACAGCGCGTGGCCCGCACGCGACCAAACAACGGGCAGGAATTCGTCAACAATCTCATCAACAATCTGGTCAACGGCGGCAGCTACATGCCGCGCCGGAGCAAGACCGGCGCGTGGACCAACACAAGGGAGACTGAACAATGGCGACCGTAAGCGCCAATAAACTCGAACTGCTACAGATCGCAGATGCGGTCGCGCGCGAAAAGGCGATCGATCGCAAGATCGTGCTCAGCGCCATGGAGGAGGCGATCGCCAAAGCCGCGCGCTCGCGCTATGGCAGCGAAACCGAAGTGCGCGCGGAGATCGATCCGAAAAGCGGCGAACTTCATCTGTCGCGCCATATGCTGGTCGTCGACGCGGTTGAAAACCCGGCCTTCCAGATCACGCTCGATGAGGCCCGCCGCCATCATCCCGCCGCCCAGGTCGGCGACACCATCGCCGACAAGCTGCCGCCGCTCGAATACGGACGCATCGCCGCACAGTCTGCCAAGCAGGTGATCGTGCAGAAAGTGCGCGAAGCCGAGCGCGATCGTCAGTATGACGAGTACAAGGATCGGATCGGCGACATCGTCAACGGCATCGTCAAGCGCGTCGAATACGGCAACGTGGTGGTCGATCTCGGCCGCGGGGAAGCGATCGTTCGGCGCGACGAAATGCTGCCGCGCGAAGTATTCCGCAACGGCGACCGCATCCGCGCCTACATCTACGATGTGCGCCGCGAGCAGCGCGGGCCGCAGATCTTCCTGTCGCGCACCCACCCGCAATTCATGTCGAAGCTGTTTGCGCAGGAAGTGCCGGAAATCTACGACGGCATCGTCGAGGTCAAAGCGGTCGCGCGCGACCCGGGTTCCCGCGCCAAGATCGCCGTCGTCTCGCGGGATTCCTCGGTTGACCCGGTCGGCGCTTGCGTCGGCATGCGCGGCTCACGCGTGCAGGCGGTGGTCAACGAGCTTCAGGGCGAGAAGATCGACATTATTCCGTGGTCGCATGACATCGCCACGTTTGTCGTCAACGCGCTGGCGCCCGCCGAAGTCGCCAAAGTCGTGCTCGACGAGGAGCGCGAGCGCATCGAGGTTGTGGTCCCCGATCAGCAGCTTTCGCTCGCCATCGGCCGTCGCGGCCAGAATGTGCGGCTCGCTTCGCAGCTCACCGGCTGGGACATCGACATCCTGACCGAGCAGGAAGAATCCGAGCGCCGCCAGGCCGAGTTCGAGAATCGCACCCGCATGTTCATCGATGCGCTCAACGTCGATGAGGTGATCGGACAATTGCTGGCCTCCGAAGGCTTCACTTCGGTCGAGGAGTTGGCGATGGTGGACACCAAGGAGATCGCCGGCATCGAAGGCTTCGATGAGGATACTGCGGGCGAATTGCAAACCCGCGCGCGCGATCATCTGGCCAAGATCGAGGGCGAACTCGATGCCAAGCGTAAGGAACTTGGCGTCGAAGATGCGCTCAAAGAGGTGCCGGGCGTCGACACAGCGATGCTGGTCCGCTTCGGTGAGAACGGCATCAAAACCGTCGAAGACCTTGCCGGCTGCGCAACCGACGATCTGGTCGGCTGGACCGAGCGCAAGGACGGCGAGAGCGTGCGCGAGGCCGGCATTCTCGACGGCATCGATATTTCCCGCGAGGAAGCCGAGAGCCTGGTCATGCAGGCGCGCCTTAAGGCCGGCTGGGTCGATGAGGCCGCGCTTGCTCCGCCCCCGGTCGAAGAGGCCGCGATCCCCGAAGCGCAGGCCTGAAGGAGCACAACGAGCGGATGATCGCCGAAGCTCAAGAAATCGAGCGAGCATTGGAGCTTGATGGCGGACCGCGGACGCGGGAACGCGAACGTATGTGCGCCGCGACCCGTACCGTGCGTCCGGTATCTGACCTGGTTCGGTTCGTGGTCGGCCCGCAGGGCGAGGTGGTCCCGGACGTGAAGGGCAAGCTGCCCGGCCGCGGCATCTGGATAACGGCCACCCGCGACGCTCTCGGCGAGGCGATCAAGCGGAAAGCCTTTACCCGCAGCTTCAAGCGGGAGGTTCGTCTCCCGGTCGACTTCGTCGCCGGCACCGAACGGCTCCTCGAGCAGGCGGTTCTGGATGCTTTGGCAGTGGCCGGAAAGGCGGGCCTGGTCGCGGCCGGTTTCGTCAAAGCCGAGAAAGCCTTGGAAAGCGAGGACGTCGTCGCGCTGTTGCACGCCGCCGAAGCTTCGTCCGAAGGAACCCGGAAGCTCGACGCGGCATGGCGCCGGCAGCGGGGCGGACCGCCGGTGGTGATTGGATTTCTTAACTCAGCGCAATTGGATTTGGCATTGAACCGCCCAAATGTGATACATGCAGCCTTGCTCGCCGGCCCAGGGAGCGAAACCCTTTTGGCGCGTTGTCGGCGCTTCGAACGGTTTCGGGCCGGTGATCAGCACAATTAGGCCGGAAGGCTGCGCCGAACTTTAAGCCGGCCAGGGACACGATGCGTAATGACTGAGACGACCAAAAATAGCGGCGAAAAGCTGAGCGTCAGTTCGACCAAGACGCTGACCTTAAAGCGCGGCGGCGTCGAGCAAGGCGTCGTGCGCCAAAGCTTCAGCCATGGCCGCAGCAAGGCGGTCGTGGTCGAGAAGGTCAAACGCCGTGCTCCGGGTGAAGGCAAAGCGGAGCCGGTTGCGCCCGCGGAACGCAGCGCTGCGGCGCCAAAACGCGTCGTAATCGCTAAAGCGCCGGCGGCCGCGCCGCCCGCGTCCGCGCCGACATCTGCTGTGCCTGGCGCCGCGCTGAAGCCATCCGGTGTCGTGCTGCGCACGCTTACCGAGGAAGAGCGGAGCGCGCGCGCTCATGCGCTTGCCGACGCACGGCTGCGCGAAGCTGAAGAGCGCAAGATCGCCGAGGAAGAAGCGCGCATTCGGCAAAGCCGCGAAGAAGCGGAAAAGGCGGAGCGCGCCAAAGCCGAAGCGCGCAAGCGTGACGAAGAAGAGCGCCGCAAGCACGACGAAGAAACCAAGCGAAAAGCCGACGAGGTTGCCAAGAAGCGTTTCGGCGCCGAGACAACGGTGGCAAAACCGGGCGCTCGTCCCGTGCTCGAAGCCGAGGAGGAGGAAGCTCCGCGCAGCGCCCGCCGCGGCGGCGTAGCGGCGCGTCCGGCGCCTGCGCCCAAGACGCCCCGCGTCGGCGCCGAGAAACGCCGCGGCCGGCTGACTGTCGTGACGGCCCTTACCGCCGACGAGGTGCGCGAACGCTCGGTGGCTTCGTTCCGCCGCCGCGTCCAGCGCATCAGCGGCCATCGCGACAACGAGCCAAAGGAAAAGATCGCCCGTGAAGTGACCGTCCCGGAGACGATCACCATCCAGGAGCTGGCCAACCGCATGGCCGAGCGCGCGGTCGACGTGATCCGCATCCTGATGCAGCAGGGGCACATGGCGAAGATCACCGATACGATCGACGCCGACACCGCCCAGCTCATCGCCGAGGAACTCGGCCACACCGTGCGCCGCGTCGCCGAATCCGACGTCGAAGAAGGCATGTTCGACGCCCCGGACGATCCAGCGAACCTGCTGCCGCGGGCGCCTGTCGTCACCATCATGGGCCACGTCGATCACGGCAAGACCTCGCTGCTCGACGCCATCCGCTCGACCGACGTAGCGGCCGCGGAGGCCGGCGGCATCACGCAGCACATCGGCGCTTACCAGGTGACGTCGCCGTCCGGCGGCCGGGTCACCTTCATCGATACACCCGGTCACGCCGCCTTTACGGCGATGCGTGCGCGCGGCGCCAAGATCACCGACATTGTCGTCCTGGTCGTCGCCGCCGACGATGGCGTCATGCCGCAGACAGTGGAAGCGATCCAGCACGCCAAGGCGGCGAAAGTCCCGATCATTGTCGCCATCAACAAAATCGATAAACCCGACGCCAGGCCCGAGCGCGTGCGCACCGAACTGCTGCAACACGAGATCCAGGTGGAGTCGCTCGGCGGTGACGTGCTCGAAGTCGAGGTTTCCGCCAAAGAGAAGCGCAATCTCGACAAGCTGCTCGATGTGATTGCGTTGCAGGCCGAAGTGCTCGATCTCAAGGCCAACCCGAACCGTGCGGCGGAAGGCACCGTGATCGAGGCACGGCTTGATCGTGGCCGCGGCCCGGTAGCGACCGTGCTGGTGCAACGGGGCACGCTCAAGCCCGGCGATATCGTTGTCGCCGGCTCCGAATGGGGGCGCGTGCGCGCGCTCGTTTCGGATACCGGACATTCTGTCGTCGCCGCCGGACCTTCGATGCCGGTGGAAGTGCTGGGATTCAATGGCACGCCCGAGGCCAGCGACCGGCTGGCCGCTGTCGCGACCGAAGCGCGCGCCCGCGAAATCGCCGATTACCGCGCCCGGCAACGGCGCGACATCACGGCCGCACGGCAGACCGGCATGCGCGGCTCGCTTGAGCAGATGATGAGTCAGCTCAAGACTTCCGGCCGCAAGGAATTCCCGCTGGTGATCAAGGGCGACGTTCAAGGCTCGATCGAAGCCATCGTCGGCGCGCTGGAAAAGCTTTCGACCGACGAAGTTGCCGCGCGGATCATCTTCGCCGGCGCCGGCGGCATTACCGAATCCGACGTGACGCTGGCAGGCGCTTCGGGAGCGGCCGTTATCGGCTTCAACGTTCGCGCCCACAAGGAAGCGCGCGAAGCTGCCGAGCAGGCCGGCGTCGAAATTCGCTACTACAACATCATCTACGATCTCGTCGACGACGTGAAGAAAGCGATGTCGGGATTGCTCGCGCCGACGCTGCGCGAGACCATGCTCGGCAACGCGGTCATTCTCGAAGTCTTCAAGGTCTCGAAAGTCGGCAACGTCGCCGGCTGCCGGGTTACCGACGGCGTCGTCGAGCGCGGCGCCAATGTCCGGCTCATTCGCGACAGCGTGGTCGTGCACCAAGGCAAGCTGTCGCAGCTCAAGCGCTTCAAGGACGATGCGCGCGAGGTCGTCGCCGGCCAGGAATGCGGCATGGCGTTCGAGAACTACCAGGACATGAAGGTAGGCGACACAATCGAGTGCTACCGGGTGGAGAGCGTACAGCGATCGCTGTAACGCTCCGTCATGCCCGGCCTGGTGCCGGGCGTCCACGTCTTAATGGCATCAATGGAAATGTGGATGGCCGGGACACTGCCCGGCCATGACGAACAAGAAATCAAGAATTAAATTAAACCATGGCACGTCATCGCCACCACCATCGTGATCAGTCCGCCGGCGGCTCCGCGCGGCAGTTGCGCGTCGGCGAGCTTATTCGCCACGCGCTCGCGGAAATGTTCGCGCGCGGCGACATCCACGATCCCGTCCTCGAAGCGCATATGATCACGGTTCCCGAAGTGCGCATGAGCCCCGATCTGCGGCTCGCCACGATCTACATCATGCCGCTCGGCGGCCGCGATGCAGAAGCGGTGCTCGCGGCGCTGGAAGAGAACAAGCGCTACCTGCGCGGCGAAATTTCCCGGCGCGTTAACCTGAAATTTGCTCCCGAGATCCGTTTTCGCGTCGACGAACGATTCGACGAAGCAGAACGGATCGAGAAGCTTTTGCGAACACCCGCGGTCCAGCGCGACTTGCGCGACAACGAATCGCAGAAGCGGGATCTGAGCGGCGAAAAGGACGATTAATGTCGGTGATCAACACCATTCGATCGGTCGACGGACAGGAAGTCGACCGAACCGCTGAGATTGCGCCAGCGGTGGAGGCCGATGCTTCGCCGCCCGACAAAAAGTCGAACAAAAAAAGGCAAAAGCGCGATGTGCACGGCTGGGTCGTGCTCGATAAGCCTGTTGGTATGACGTCGACGCACGCGGTCGCGGTCATCAAGCGTCTGTTCGCCGCGAAACGCGCCGGTCACGCCGGAACGCTCGACCCGCTGGCTTCGGGCTGTCTGCCGATCGCGCTTGGTGAGGCGACCAAGACTGTGCCGTTCGTGGTCGACGGCCGCAAAACCTATCTGTTCACCGTGCGCTGGGGCGAGGAGCGCGACACCGACGATGCCGAGGGCCGTGTCGTCAAAACCAGCGAAAGCCGCCCCGACCGGGCGGCAATCGAAGCGTCGCTGCCGCGTTTTGTCGGCACGATCGAACAGGTTCCGCCGCGATTTTCCGCCATAAAGATCGACGGCGAACGCGCCTACGATCTGGCGCGCGAAGGCGAGACGATCGAGATTGCGCCGCGCGCGGTAACCATACACCGGCTCGATTTGGTCGAAATGCCGGACGCGGATCACGCCGTGCTTGCCGCCGAATGCGGCAAGGGAACCTACGTGCGAGCGGTAGCTCGCGATCTCGGCCGCGCGTTGGGCGTGCTCGGTCACGTCAGCGCGCTACGCCGGAGCCAGGTCAGGCCGTTCGCCGAGACCGACATGATTTCGCTGGAACGGCTCGAATCTTTGTGCCATAGAGCGGCCGCTGGCGAGGGAAATCTCGCCGACATTCTACTGCCGGTCGAGACCGCGCTGGACGACATCCCGGCGCTGGCCGTTAGCCCGGCAGATGCGGCAAGGCTCCAAAGGGGCCAAGCCGTTTTGTTGCGTGGACGGGACGCCGCTATTGTTCGCGGCACGGTCCAAGTCGCTTCGGGCGATCAGCTCGTGGCCATTGCCGAGGTCGACCGCGGCGAGATCGTCCCCAAACGCGTGTTCAATTTAAACGGCGTGACAGGTCGCGCCGGCAGACAAAAAGGTTGGTGACGATGTCGATTACGACCGCGCGTAAGGCGGAGGTTATCAATACGTACGCCGTTAAATCCGGCGACACCGGATCACCCGAAGTGCAGGTAGCGCTGCTTTCGGAGCGGATCAATAACCTGACCGATCACTTCAAGACTCACATCAAGGACAACCACTCCCGGCGCGGGCTGCTTAAGCTCGTGTCGCAGCGGCGTCAGATACTCGATTATCTGCGGCGCACCGACGAGCGGCGTTACAAGGACTTGATTGAGAGATTGGGTATCCGTCGTTGACGAATTCGCGCGCGGGATGATCCGCGCGCGTCGTGGCGGACTGCAGAATGCGTCCGCTGTTTGTATGGCAGCATAAGCTGCCGATTAGAGCGACGGGCCGATGCCCGTCAATATCACGGGAAGGCCGATGGCCATGGCAGGATCGCCGGATGCTGTTTGGATTCGCAAGCCGATTGCGAACAACAGCCTCTCGCCGTCTTGCTCATGGCTTTCGCGCCACCGCGAAAACCATGAGAGACAATCGAAATGTTCAATATTCATCGTGTTCAACTTGACTGGGGTGGCCGCCAGCTCACGCTAGAAACCGGAAAGGTCGCGCGCCAAGCCGACGGCGCCGTCATGGCCACCTACGGCGAGACCACCGTGCTCGCCGCCGTCGTCGCAGCCAAAGCAGCCCAAGGAAGGAATCGATTTCCTTCCGCTGACTGTCAACTACACCGAGAAATATTACGCCGCCGGCCGGATACCGGGCGGCTACTTCAAGCGCGAGCGCGGCCCGACCGAAAAGGACACGCTGACGTCGCGCCTGATCGATCGCCCGATCCGTCCGCTGTTCGCCGAAGGCTGGCGCTGCGATACGCAGGTGACCGTTACCGTGCTGTCGCACGATCAGGAGAACGATCCGGATATCGTGGCGATGGTTGCCGCCTCTGCGGCGCTCACGCTCTCCGGCGCGCCGTTCATGGGCCCGATCGGCGCCGCGCGCGTCGCCTTCATCAACAATGAATACGTACTCAATCCGGCGCTGGACGAAATGCCGGAAAGCCAGCTCGACCTCGTCGTCGCCGGCACGCAGGACGCGGTGATGATGGTGGAATCGGAAGCAAAAGAGCTGTCCGAAGAAATCATGCTTGGCGCGGTGATGTTCGGGCACCGGCATTTCCAGCCGGTGATCGAGGCGATCGTCAAGCTCGCCGAAAAAGCCGCGAAAGAACCGCGCGAGCTCGCCGTTTCCGATCATGCCGCGCTGGAAAAGGAAATTCTCGGCCTGGCCGAGAAGGATTTGCGCGCGGCTTACGCGATCGTGCGCAAGCAGGATCGCCAGGATGCGGTCGCCGCGATCAAACAGCGGGTGATGGAGCACTTCTTCCCGGAAGGCGCCGAACCGAAGCATGACAAGCTGGCGGTCGCCGCCGTTTTCAAGGAGCTCGAAGCCAAGATCGTTCGCTGGAATATCCTCGACACCGGCACACGCATTGACGGCCGCGACGTGAAAACCGTCCGGCAGATCGTTTGCGAAGTCGGCGTGTTGCCGCGCACCCACGGTTCGGCCCTGTTCACCCGCGGCGAGACCCAGGCGCTGGTGGTCGCGACGCTCGGCACCGGCGAGGACGAGCAGTTCATCGACGCCCTGCAGGGGACGTACAAAGAGACGTTCCTGCTGCACTACAACTTCCCGCCCTTCTCGGTCGGCGAAACCGGCCGCATCGGTGCGCCGGGCCGGCGCGAAATCGGCCACGGCAAACTCGCCTGGCGCGCGATCCATCCGATGCTGCCGTCGAAAGACGAGTTCCCCTACACCATCCGCCTCGTTTCCGAGATTACCGAGTCGAACGGCTCGTCCTCGATGGCGACGGTGTGCGGTTCGTCGCTCGCGCTGATGGATGCCGGCGTGCCGCTCAAGCGGCCGACGGCGGGCATCGCCATGGGCCTCATCCTGGAAGATAAGCGTTACGCCGTGCTCTCCGACATTCTCGGCGACGAAGATCATCTCGGCGACATGGACTTCAAGGTAGCCGGCACCGAAAACGGCGTCACCTCGCTGCAGATGGACATCAAGATCGCCGGCATCACCGAAGAGATCATGAAGGTCGCGTTGGGCCAGGCGAAGGACGGCCGCCTGCATATCCTTGGCGAGATGGCGAAAGCCATCAACACCGCGCGCGCCGAACTCGGCGAGCATGCTCCGCGCATCGAGTCCTTCAAGATTCCCGTCGACAAGATCCGCGAAGTCATCGGCAGCGGCGGCAAGGTGATCCGCGAGATCGTGGAAAAGACCGGCGCCAAGATCAACATCGAGGATGATGGCTCGGTGAAGGTCGCATCCGCCAACGCCGATTCGATCAAGGCCGCGATCAACTGGATCAAGTCGATCGCCTCGGAGCCGGAAGTCGGCCACATCTACGAAGGCACCGTCGTCAAGGTCATGGACTTCGGCGCCTTCGTGAACTTCTTCGGCGCCAAGGACGGCCTCGTGCATATCAGCCAGCTGGCGCCGCGCCGCGTGCAGAAGACGAGCGACGTGGTCAAGGAAGGCGACAAGGTCAAAGTCAAGCTGCTTGGCTTCGACGACCGCGGCAAGGTCAGACTGTCGATGAAGGTCGTCGATCAGGAAACCGGCGAGGATCTCGAGGCGAAACAGAAAGCCGAAGGCGATCAGGGGCGCGAAGCCGCGGCAGGCGGCGCAGCGGAATAACTCCCGGCAGCAAAATCCCGGTTGCGAAAGTCAAAAGGCGGCCCGCGAGGCCGCCTTTTTGTTGGTAAGGTGCGTGTTCATAAATCGGCCACGTCAGCTTAGATTAGCCCGCTACCCGAAGCGGCAGAAAAGCGGACGTTCCAATATCGACGCTAAGGCCCAATAAGAGAAATGCGTGTGGTGGCTTTAGGACGCAGGCTCCGATCTGCCCGGCTGCCCGCCCACTTTTTGGGGAAGAATGAAAAGACATGCGACGATGAACGCGCCGATGACCGCCGATGCAAGTGGCCGGCTGAGCGCCAATCCGCCATCGCTGACCGGTTTGTCGAGGAAATCCCCGACTGTGGCGCCCAAAGGTCTGGTCAGGATGAACGCAGCCCAAAATAAGAATACGCGAGAGATGTTCGTTCCAAAATACAAACCGATAATGCCTACCAAAGCTGCAGCGAATAATAGCGCGCCGCCTTGATATCCCAGGCCGGTATCGTCGGCGATCCAGTCGCCAAGCGCCGTGCCGAGCGTCTGGGAAAACGTTATGGCCGCCCAATAGAAGGCTTCAACTTTCGGTGTGGCGACCGTCGCCACGGAGATGGAGCCGAGTGACCAATACCAGGTTCCAAGAACGGCCATGAGGCAGACGAACAAAATTGATGAACCGCCAGCGTAGCCGATCCCCAATGAGCGGTCGGCAAAGTCGGCCATCGTCGTACCTGCGGTGGTGGATGCGACAATCGTGGCCCAATAGAGTGCCGGGTGAAAGTTCTTCGCCGCAATTTGCGAAGCGACCAATATTGCCAGCACGAAAAAGAAGATCGCTGTCCCAACGAGATAACCCCAGTTCAGAGTCATCGTGACGGTGTCGCCGGCGGTCTCACCCAGAGTTGTCGCGGCGATCTTCATGATCCAGAACACAACAGTGACTTCGGGAACCTTGCTCGCATGATGGTCCGCAGCGGCCATAATTTTTTCTCGCCTAAGGCGGATCACAGGTAAACAGTCCGGCTGCCGCTGTTTTATACGCCACGGACTTTGGTAGAAAATGGTCGTTCAGCGTGAATGCGCGGACTAAACCCGCGCATTCACAGCGACCATGGATCACTCAACGATGACAGGCGCCGCAGCGCGGCCTCCGCGGGCTGGCCTTCGGAACACCATCAGCAGCGGGATCACCGCGAGCGTCGCGATCATCAAAAGCTTGTAGTCGTCGATATAGGCGATGATCTGCGCCTGCCGGGTGATCACCGCGTCAAGCGCAGCGCGGCCGGCGGCCGTCATCGGATTCCACGCGTGCGCGATGATCGGATTGTCCAGCGCCCGGTTGACCGCCGAGATGTGTGGCACGATGGCGGCGTGATTGGCCTGCGTATTCTGGACCAGCAAACTGTTCACCACCGAAATGCCGACGCTCGAGCCGATATTGCGCGACAGGCTGAAAAAGCCGGCGCCTTCGGTGCGCTCTGCAAGCGGCAGCGTCGATAATGTTGCTGCGCTGAGCGGCACGAACAGGAAGCCGAGACCGGCGCCCTGCACCATCGTTACTCCGATGATCGAAGCTTGCGACACGTCCGGCGTCCACCCGGTCATGGCGTTGAAGGACCACGCCGTCAGGCTAAGACCGATCGCGAGCAGGATCCGCGTATCGACACGTCCGACCAGCCGGCCGACAATCAGCATCGAAGCCATGGTGCCGACGCCCCGGGGCCCCATGACCAATCCCGCGGTGACGACCGGATAGTCCATAAGTTCTTGCAGATAGGGCGGCTGCAACGCCATCGACGCGTAATAGGTGAGGCCGACGATGGAAATGAACAGCACGCCCGCCGAGAAATTGCGATCGCGAAACAGCGACGGCCGCACGAACGGATTTTTGGCCGTGAATGTGTGAACCAGGAAGAGATAGAGGGCAGATACGGCGACAATCGCCTCGATGAGGATTTCGCCCGAGCCAAACCAGTCCAGCAGCTCGCCGCGGTCCAGCATCAATTGCAGAGCGCCGATCGCGACGCTCAACGTGCCGAAGCCGAACCAATCGAGCTTCGAGCTGGCGTTGTGCGACGTCTCCGGCAGAAAGATGATGATGCCAATCAGGTCCAGAATGCCGATCGGCAGGTTGATGTAGAACACATAGCGCCAGCTGTAGTTCTCCGTCAGCCAGCCGCCGAGCACGGGACCAAGCACCGGCCCGATCATCACACCGATGCCGAACAGCGCCATGGCGAAGCCCTGGCGCTCCCGCGGATAACTCGCAAACAGCACCGTCTGTGAGAGCGGAACCAGCGAAGCGCCGAACGCGCCTTGCATGATCCGGAACAGCACGATCTGGTTTAACGACTGCGCCATGCCGCATAACATCGAGGCGACGGTGAAGCCGGCGATCGCCACCAGGAAAAGACGTTTAAGCCCGAAGCGGCCGGCGAGAAATCCGGTCGGCGGCGTCATGATGGCGGCAGCGACGATGTAAGACGTCAGCACCCAGGCAATCTGGTCCTGACTCGCTGCGACGCTGCCCTGCATGTAGGGCAGCGCGACGTTGGCGATCGTCGTATCGAGCGCCTGCATCAGCGTCGCCAGGATCACGCAGATGGTCAGCGCCGTGCGATTGCCGCCCGACTCTGTAAGCTCCCCGGCCATTACGGCGCCTGATGGTGACCGCGGCTGAACAGCGCCGTGAGGAAGTGCGGCAGGCCGCGCGCGTGTCCGGTGTCGACATCGACCACGACGCTCAAGCCGGCGCGCAGCGGCGGCAAGCTCTTGTCGTTGGTGTCGAGGCGGACGCGCATCGGCACGCGTTGCACGACCTTCACCCAGTTGCCGCTGGTATTTTGTGCCGGCAGCAACGCGAATTCCTGCGCGGCCGCCGGGCTGACACTCTCGACGACGCCGTGCCACTCGAGGTCCGGGTAGGTATCCACTGTCACCGTGACCGGCTGCCCCGGCCGGACGTAAGTCAACTCGGTCTCTTTAGGTGTCGCGTCGACCCAGACGTGGTCGGTATCGACGAGGAAGAAAGCGGTCGTCGAAGCGGCGAGATATTTGCCCGGCGCAATCGACGGCACGTCGGTGACAGTGCCTGCGAACGGCGCCGTTACCACGGTGTGATCCAGCTGCCGCTGCGCCTCCTCGACCTGCGCCTGCGCCTGCAGGTATTGCGGATGCTCGGTGACGACGATGTCCGGATTGCCGCCGAGTTTGGCGAGCTGCACCTGCGACTGCTCGCGCAAGGCAGCGAGCTTGCTCTTGTCATTTTGCAGCGTGTACTGGGCCTGGTCGAACACGGCTTGCGTCGCCGTGCCGCTCTTCAACAGCATTGCGGCGCGGTCGTAATTGGTCTGATCCAGATCGACCTGTGCCTGCTGAGCGGCGGCATCGCTCACCATGCGCTTGTAATCCTGCTTCATCAACTCGATCATCAGCGCGATCTGCGCCAGATTGGCTTTGGCGTTATCGAGCGCGATCTGGAATTGGCGGGGATCGAGCCGATACAGAACCTGTCCGGCTGTGACGTGCTCGTTGTCCTTCACCGCCACTTCCTGGACGATCCCGGAGACATCAGTCGAGATGCCGACCTTCTCGGCGTTGACGTAGGCGTCATCCGTCGACATCACCTGCCCGCCGGTGAAGTACCAATAGCCGCCGGCGATCAGCGCCAACGGAAGAAGCGCGAACAGCACCCAGCGAATCCGTTGACGACGCCGCAATTGGCGCACTTTGTCGGTGGCCGCGGTCCGCTGCTTGGCGCGCTTGTCGGCGGGAGCAACCGGCGCGATCGGCGGACGCGGCGCTTCCGGCGCTTCGTCCCGGGGTGCGGGTTTGCGGAGAGCCTCAGCCATAGCGCCGCTCTCCTGCCGTACCATCGGTGTCGCGTTGCGAAATGAGCCGGCGCAGATTTTCTTTGACCAGCGAAAGCTCGGAAATCATCTGCACGACACTTTCGCCTTCGATGCCGGCGAGAGCTCCCGCGACTGTTTCCTCGCCCAGCACGCTCAGCCTTTCGAGCAGGGGCCGGGCGGCCGGCGTC
The DNA here is from genome assembly GCA_963826945.1 of uncultured Alphaproteobacteria bacterium. Lineage (GTDB taxonomy): Bacteria > Pseudomonadota > Alphaproteobacteria > Rhizobiales > Xanthobacteraceae > BOG-931. The sequence continues at coordinate 56,637 of CAWGYY010000016.1, forward strand.
AAGAACAGCCGTTTGGCCCGGCGGTCGGCGGGATCGGGCCGGCGCTCGATCAGGCCGCTATCGCAGAGCTTGTCGAGCAAACGCGTCAGCGTGATCGGCTGCAGGTCCAGAACCTCGGCCAGCTCTGACTGATTGAGCCCCTCAGAGCGATCAACTCGAACGAGCACCGCCCATTGGGCGCGGGTCATGCCGAATTGCGAGGCCTTGTAGTCGGCATAAGTGCGCAGCAGGCGCGCTACGTCATTGAGCATAAAGGCGAATTCTCGATTAGGCGAAGGCGGGGGCATTGCTGCGGCCTCAGTTACATAGTATGCATAATATAAGGGAGCTTAATAATTTGTAGCGCCGTTGCTGCAAAGCAGCATTGCAGATTGCTCAAACGGGCATTTTTGGGTCTTAGGCGAGACCGAGCTCGGCAAAGGCATTGATGTGATGGTCAGCCGCGTCCTGGGCGAAGCAGCAAAACACCACGTTCTGCAGGCCGCGTGGCGACGACGCTAACTCGGCCGTCACCGTACCAACGGCAATCCGCGCGGCCCGATCGGCCGGAAATCGGTAGATGCCGGTGGAGATCGCCGGAAAGGCAACCGACGCCAGCCGATGCTGGACGGCAAGATCGAGGGCAGTCCGATAGCAGGATGCCAACAACTCCTCTTCGCCCTCACCGCCCCCACTCCACACCGGACCGACGGCGTGGATGACGTGCTTTGCCTGCAGGCGATAGCCGCGGGTGATCTTGGCGCCGCCGGTTTCGCATCCGCCGAGCGTCCGGCATTCAACCAGTAAATCTGGACCGGCCGCGCGATGGATGGCGCCGTCAACGCCGCCGCCGCCGAGCAACGACCGGTTAGCCGCGTTCACGATCGCATCGAGCGCCAGCGTTGTGATGTCGGCAACGCAGACATCGAGCCGCGCCGAGCCGACCTCAGCGGAAACAAGCGGCGTCATTTTCGCCATGACCGACAATATAATGCCGCGGCGATGTCACGCCCACTCGGCGCGCGCTTCGGCGACCAGGTCGACAGTGCTCTTCACGCCGATATCGTCAAAATGGTCATCCAGAAACCGGCGGGCGGCGCGCTTGCCGTTAACATGCAGCGTCTGAAAGAAATCGTAGTCGGTCATCAACTTGCTGGAGGCATCGAATTTGGTGCCGAACTGGTCGAACAAAATGCGATGAACATTGACGCGGCGATACTGGCCGGGACCGGTGCCCCGCGGCAGTTTGCCCTGGTCGATCAAGCGGGCGACGAACTCGATCGCGCGATATTCCGCCAGCAGCGAAGAGTTGAACGTAATCTCGTTGATCCGATTCATGATCTCGCTGGCCGAAGTCGGCGTTGCTTGCCGCACCAGCGGATTGATCTGTACTACCAGAACATCCTCGGTCGTGGTCGTGCCGAAGAACGGGAATATGACCGGATTGGCGAGATAGCCGCCGTCCCAGTACGGCACGCCGTCGATCTCAACCGCGCGGAACAACAGCGGCAGACAAGCCGACGCCATCAATGCTTCGGGAGTGATCTTGTCGCGCGAGAAGATGCGGACCCGGCCGGTCTGCACGTTCGTTGCGGAAATAAACAGCTGCAGATCGGAAGTCGTGCGCAACGCCTCGAAATCGACGAAACGCTCGAACAGGTCCTTCAGCGGATTGATGTTCAGCGGATTGAAATCGTACGGCGAAAAATAGCGCGCCATCATATCGAGCCACGCCTGCATCGGCGTTCCCTCAAGCGGAATAAACGACAACAGCCGTTCCACCACCGCACGCTGCAATGGCGGCAGATTGCCGTTGTTACTCACCGCCCGCCAGAAATCCCCCAATCGCTTTTGCGCTTCCGCGCGACCGCCCCGCGCCAGTCCGTCGGCGAGCATCACCGCGTTGACGGCACCCGCGGAGGTACCGGAAATCCCTTCGAAGTAAATCCGCTCATCGCTGAGGAGTTGCTCCAACACGCCCCAGGTAAAAGAGCCGTGCGCGCCGCCGCCTTGCAGCGCGAGATTGATGTGCTTGATCGGCGGCGAACCCTTCGGCCTTGATGGTTGCGGATTTGCTGCGCGGCCCGGCAGCAGCGAGGCGAGAGGATTTTTCACTCGGCCGTCCAGCCGCCGTCGATCGAGAGGTTCGCGCCAGTAATGGCCTTTGCCGCATCGGAACAAAGATATACGGCAAGCGCGGCGACTTCTTCGACGGTAACGAACTCCTTGGTCGGCTGTGCCGCAAGCAGCACGTCGCGTTTGACCTGGTCGGCGGTCATGTTGCGCGCCTTCATGGTGTCTGGAATCTGCTTCTCGACCAGCGGCGTCCACACGTAGCCCGGGCTGATGCAGTTCACCGTGACGCCGAAGGTCGCGAGCTCGAGCGCGACCGTCTTGGTGAGACCGGCGATGCCGTGTTTGGCGGACACGTAAGCAACCTTGAACGGCGAAGCGACCAGCGAATGCGCGGAAGCGGTGCTGATAATGCGGCCCCATTTGCGCGCCTTCATGCCCGGCACGGCGGCGCGAACGGCATGGAACGCGGCCGAAAGATTGATCGCGATGATCTGATCCCATTTCTCGATCGGAAATTCCTCGATCGGGGACACGTATTGAATGCCGGCGTTGTTGATGAGTATGTCGAGCGACCCGAAGGTTTTCTCGACCGTATGCACCATGTCGGCGATCTCGGCAGGTTTGGTCATGTCGGCTGCGGAATAAAATGCCCGCACGCCGAAATCTTTCTCGATACCGACGCGCTCCTTTTCGATCGCCGCCGCGTCGCCAAAGCCATTAATGGTGACATTCACACCTTCCGCTGCGAGAGCGCGGGCGTAGCCTAAACCGATGCCGGACGTCGAACCCGTTATCAGGGCGGTCTTTCCCTTCAACATGATGATCACCAATTCATGAGGTTGCGTGATTGCGCGTTGGCTGGAAGCGCCTTTATCGAGTGACTTTTGCGCGAAACGGCGGCAATGTGAGACGCTTTTTGCTGCGATGCAACATGAAAATCGGTGCCCGCGTCACGTTTTCGCGACGCGCACGAAGCGCTAGAATGTAGCCAAGGAGTGGTCAGCTGCCGATGACGACAAAGCCGCAAGTGGTTTTTCCGGCCCCCGACCACGATCACGAATCCTGCACGAGCGCGGCAATCGCGCACGCCGAAGAGTTCTGTGCCGCTCGCGCCCAGCGGCTCACGCCGATCCGCCGGCACGTGCTCGAGACCTTGCTTGCGAGCCACAAGCCGCTCGGCGCCTATGAGATCATGGAGCAGTTGGCCTACAGCGGCCGCCCCGCACCCATTACGGTCTATCGTGCGCTCGATTTTTTGCGCACCAACAATCTGGTTCATCGCATTGAAAGCCGCAATGCGTTCGTCGCTTGCGTTCATCATCACGCCGGCAATGATCCTGTGGTTTTCCTGATCTGCGAACACTGCGGCGCCGTTGGCGAGGCGCCCGGCGCCGGCGTCGCCGAGGCGCTCAAAGCATCCTGCCGCGCGGCGGGGTTTGCTTCGAAGACTCCGGTGATCGAAATCGCCGGCATTTGCTCGCACTGCCGAAAACAATGACGTGTCGCATTGCTGACGTCGCTTACGCTATCGCGGCGTGACGCGGCGCTCCGCCTTTCCCACCTCAACCTGAATTCAAGCTCAGTGCCTCATTCCTCGCAAACCCGGCCGCTCGACGCGCTTGCCATCGCAACCGTCGTCGGGCTGTGCCTGTGCTGGGGCTTCAATCAGGTGGCGATCAAATTCGCCATCCACGAGATCCCGCCAATCATTCAAGCCGCGCTTCGTTCGTTTTTTGGGGCACTTTTCGTCGGAGCCTGGGCGCTGTCGCGGGGCATTCCTCTGTTCAAACGCGACGGCACGTTGCTGGCAGGAATAGTCGCCGGCGCATTGTTCGCTCTTGAGTTTCTGCTGATAGCTCGCGGCCTGGTTTGGACGACGGCGACGCGGGCGAGTTTGTTTCTCTATTCAGCGCCATTTCTTGTTGTAATCGGGTCGCGCTGGTTCATCCCCAGCGATCATTTTCACGCCTCGCAATGGCTCGGCTTGCTGCTCTCGTTCATCGGCATTGTCATAGCCTTCGGACTGCCGACCCCAGCCGCCGATCCACATCAACTGCTCGGCGATTTGATGTTGCTGGGTGCCGCGGCGGCTTGGGCGGCCACCACGCTGGTGATCAAGACCAGCGCCCTTAATCACGCCAGTGCCGAGAAGAACCTGCTCTACCAGTTGGTGGTCTCTTTCCCGCTGCTTGCCGTCGCAGTCCCGATGTTCGGCGAACACATCGCAGCGATGCCGTCTCCGCTCGTGCTCGGCACGCTGGCGTATCAAATCGTTTGGGTGGTGAGCGTCACTTACCTGGTGTGGTTTGCGCTGGTTGTGCGTTATTCGGCTACTCGATTGTCGGCATTCACCTTTTTGACGCCGTTGTTTGGCGTGGCTGCCGGCCATCTGGTACTCAATGAGCCGCTGACGCTACCTTTTGCGGTCGCGGTGGCGCTGGTCGCGATCGGTTTGGTGCTCGTAAACCGGCCCCGGTAGGGCTATATCCCCGCTAATTCCCCGCCCCGGTTGCGGGAGGCGAAAACCGAGACAGGAACTACCCGATGATGCAATTTTCCGGCCCCGCGGAACGACATCGAACCGTCGCCGTGAAGGTAGGCAATGTCACTGTCGGCGGCGGCGCCCCGGTCGTGGTGCAGTCGATGACCAATACTGACACCGCCGATGTCGAGGCGACAACCAAACAGGTGGCTGCGCTCGCCCGCGCCGGTTCGGAGCTGGTGCGCATAACCGTCGATCGCGACGAGGCGGCTGCCGCGGTACCGCACATCAAGGAGCGGCTGCTGCGCATGAACGTCGATGTGCCGATCGTCGGCGATTTCCACTACATTGGGCACAAGCTCCTCGCTGACCACCCCGCGTGCGCCGAGGCGCTCGACAAGTATCGTATCAATCCTGGCAACGTCGGCTTTAAGGAGAAGAAAGACCGGCAGTTTGGCGCCATCGTCGAAACCGCGATCCGCCACGACAAGCCGGTGCGCATCGGCGCCAATTGGGGATCGCTCGATCAGGAACTTCTCACCCATCTGATGGACGAGAATGCGCGCTCCAACCATCCGGTAGACGCGCGCGATGTGACCCGTGAAGCCATGGTGCAGTCGGCGCTGTTGTCCGCCGAACGCGCCGAGGAGATCGGCCTGCCGCGCTCGAAGATCATCATCTCGGGCAAAGTCTCAGCGGTGCAGGATTTGATCGCGGTTTATAGCGAGCTGGCGGAGCGCTCGAACTACGCCCTGCATCTTGGACTCACCGAAGCGGGGATGGGCTCAAAGGGCATCGTTGCGTCATCGGCGGCCATGGGTTTCCTGTTGCAGCAAGGCATTGGCGACACCATCCGGGTTTCGTTGACGCCCGAGCCGAACGGCGATCGCACCCTGGAAGTAAAGGTCGCGCAAGAGCTGTTGCAGACGCTTGGGCTGCGCACCTTCGTTCCGCTGGTCGCCGCCTGTCCCGGCTGCGGCCGCACGACCTCGACGACATTTCAGGAACTTGCCTCCAGCATTCAAAGCTTCATTCGCGATTCCATGCCGGAATGGAAGACTCGATACCCTGGCGTCGAGGGCCTCAACGTCGCGGTGATGGGTTGCATCGTCAACGGTCCGGGCGAGAGCAAACACGCCGACATCGGCATCTCGCTTCCTGGCACCGGCGAGGCGCCGGCTGCCCCGGTCTTTATCGACGGCAAGAAAGCGATCACGCTGCGCGGCCCGACGGTTGCGGCCGACTTTCAGAAACTTGTCGTCGACTACATCGAGCGGCGGTTCGGTTCCGGCGCGGGAAGAACAGCGGCAGCGGAGTAAATTGTTCGCCGAAGGGAGCGACACAATATGCGCCGCATCTCGTCGCGCATGACTTTTTTCTACAAATGGATTTTCCCGGTCATCTGGTTCGGATTCCTCATTGTGTTCGTGGGCATTGGCGTTTTCGGGAGTCAGCGCTCCGCCCCGCTCCCATTCTTGATCGTGCCGCTCGTCATGATTGGCTTTGGCTATTTCCTGATGAAGAAGCTCATCTTCGACCTCGTCGATGAGGTCTGGGACGACGGCCAAACACTGATTGTGAAAAACGGCGGCCGGACCGAGCGAGTGGCATTGGCTGACATCAAAAACGTCAACTACTCGCCGTTTCTCAATCCGCCACGCGTCACCCTGTCGTTGCGGGGGCAGACGACCTTCGGCGATCAGATCGCGTTCTGCGCGCCGGTGCGCTTCATACCGTTGACGGCAAGCCCGGTTATTACTGATTTGATCGATCGCGTCGACCAGGCGCGCACCACTTAAGGCGCGCGCACCAGCTTCTGCACCAGATCGTCGAGCTGGTCGAGACTGCTGTAGCGGATCGTCAGCGTGCCGTGATCGTCGCGGTGATCGATGCTGACCGCTAACCCCGTCGCATCTGAGACTTTGCGTTCGAACGCCAGCATGTCGGCAGTTTTTGTTGGTGCGCTCCGCGCCTTGCGGCCGCCCCCGCGAGGTTTGCTCTTCTCATTTGCTTCACGCGCCATGGCTTCGACCTGGCGCACATTGAGACCGCGGGCGACGATTTGGTCGGCAAGCTCCTCGGCGTTCGGCGCACCGACCAGCATGCGCGCATGCCCGGCAGTCAGTTTGCCGCTGTGGATGTAGGCCTTCACCGGATCGGAGAGTTTCAGAAGCCGGAGCGTGTTGGCGACGTAGCTGCGACTCTTGCCGACAGTCTTGGCGATCTCTTCCTGGCTGTTGCCGAACTCTTCCACGAGCGCGCGATAGCCTTCTGCCTCCTCGAGCGGATTGAGATCGGCGCGCTGCACATTTTCGATGATCGCAAGCTGCAGTGCCTCAGCGTCGGTTGCTTCGATGATAACGACAGGAACTTCGTGCAAGCCGGCGCGCTGCGCGGCGCGCCAGCGCCGCTCGCCAGCAATGATTTCGTAGCCGTCAGCAACGCCGCGCAATGGCCGCACGATGATCGGCTGAATGATGCCGCGCTCGCGCAGCGACGCAACGAGTTCGTCGAGTTCGGCCGCAGCAAACATGCGCCGCGGATTGCGTGCGTTCGGCCGCAGCGCGCCGGTCGGCAACCGGCGCTGCCCGCGCGGACGATCGGCCGAACTCTCGGTGCCGACGTCGCCGATCAGCGCGGCGAGGCCGCGCCCCAGTCGCGATCGCGATCCCTCCTCCGCCATCGCGGTCTCTCCCGAGCTTTCGCTCATGCGCAAAGTTCTTTTTCGCGCTGGATGATCTCAGTGGCGAGCCGCAGATACGCTTCGCTGCCGCTGCACTTGAGATCGTAGACCAACACCGGTTTTCCGTAGGACGGCGCTTCCGAGACCCGCACGTTGCGCGGGATGATGGTGTCGTAGACCTTCCGCCCCATGAATTCGCGAACGTCGGCGACGACCTGCGTCGAGAGATTGTTGCGCGAGTCGTACATCGTCAGCACGATGCCATGGATGGTGAGATCCGGATTGAGCTGCTCGCGCACTGAAATCGACGGTCTTCAGCAATTGTGAAAGACCTTCGAGCGCGAAGAACTCACATTGCAGCGGCACCAGGATCGCATGCGCCGCCGCCATCGCGTTAACGGTCAGTAAATTCAGCGACGGCGGACAATCGACCAGCACATAAGTGAAATTGGTTTGGGCCGCCGCGGCGGACTTGAGCGGCGCAAGCGCGTTGCGCAGACGATACGCACGATCGCGGGTCTGGCCGATTTCAAGTTCGAGGCCGGTAAGATCGAGAGTTGACGGCGCCAGCTGCAGCCGCGGCACTGCAGTCGCGACAATCGCATCGCGCAAAGTCGATTCACCGGCGAGCACGTCGTAGGTGGAATAGCGGCGGCTCCGGCGATCGATGCCGAGACCGGTGGAGGCATTGCCCTGCGGATCGAGATCGATGATCAGGACTTCTTCGCCGATGGCGGCGAGCGCAGTGCCGAGATTGATGGCGGTCGTCGTCTTGCCGACCCCGCCCTTCTGGTTGGCGATCGCGAGCACCCGAGGCGCTCGGGCGATATTCATCTGGACCTGATGCGGCGGTGCCGCGAGGGTGGATGCTTCGCTCATTGCCGCCGGCTTCCTTTCTCCCGCGATTTTGGGGCGAGACCGCGCACGACAACAATTTGGCCCCTGGCGTCCGTCCGACTTTGGATCAGATTGGACTGAATACTCCAACATTTAGCGGCTTCGGTCAATTCAGACCCCACATCTTGACCCTTGGGAAATAGGCCGAGCGCGCCTTTCTTTAACAACGGATAAGCCATTGTGAGCAGCGCCGGCAATGGAGCGAGCGCCCGCGCGGTCACGACATCGAAGGTTTCCGCGGTGTTTTCCACAAACTCCTCGACACGCGACGCATGCACCGTCACCGGCGCGCCGGTGACCTTGGCTGCTTCGCGCAGAAATGCAGCTTTTTTGCCGTTGCTTTCGACGAGATGCACGTGGGCACCGGGGGTATCCGCAAGCGCGCAGGCGATGGCCAACCCCGGGAATCCACCGCCGGATCCCAAGTCAGCCCATATTCGGGCCGCTGGCGCAAGCGGGAGAAGCTGCAACGAATCGGCCACATGGCGCGTCCATACGGTTGCTTCCGTCGAGTGCGAGATCAAATTCATCCGCTGCTGCCAATCGAGCAGCGTGGCGATAAAGCGGTCGAGGCGGGCGGTTGTTTCACGTGAAACAGGGGTTAGTTCCAGCGCGCGAGCGCGGTCGTCGGATAGTTCTTCTGCAGATGCTTCGATCCGGCTGCGGCGAGGCTCTTGCGGCCTGCCGTGGCCCCGCGGACTCATGCTGCGCCGCGGCCGGCTTTTCGGCCTTGCCGGCGTAGATGAGCTACCAGGAGCGTCAGTGCTGCCGGAGTGATGCCGTCGATGCGGCCAGCATGGCCGATGGTGCGCGGTCGGTGGGTCTGCAGCTTGTGCCGCACTTCGTTCGACAGGCCCGGTAGCGCGGCATAGTCGATATCGTCGGGCAGTACGTGGGCCTCGTCGCGGCGATACGATTCCACATCGGCCGCCTGGCGCGCGAGATAAACATCGTACTTCGCGTCGATTTCGAGTTGCTCGGCGATCTTGGGCGCAAGATCGCCAAATCGCGGCCAGATCCGCGCCAGCTCGGCAATGCCGATTTCCGGATACGACAAAAGCTCAAAGGCGCTCCGGCGTTGGCCGTCTCTGCGGAGATCAAGGCCGTATCGCGCAGCCTCGTTTGGCGTGACGTTGAGCGTTTGCGCCATGGTCCGGGCCGCGTTGAGGGCGGCCATTTTCGCCTGGTGAGAGCGCGCTCGCGCCGGGCCGATGCAGCCCAGCGCGATACCCCTGTCGGTAAGCCGCTGATCGGCGTTATCGGCCCGCAGCGTCAGCCGGTATTCGGCCCGCGAGGTGAACATCCGATAAGGCTCAGTGACGCCCCGCGTGACCAGGTCGTCGACCATGACGCCGAGATAGCCCTCGGCCCGATCGAATATGATCGGCGCCGCGCCACCTGCCCGCGCCGCCGCATTCAGGCCGGCAATGAGGCCCTGCGCAGCGGCTTCCTCATAACCTGTGGTGCCATTGATCTGGCCGGCCAGGAACAGGCCCGGCAGCCGCTTTGTCTCGAGCGTGGGGTGAAGTTCGCGCGGATCGACGTGGTCGTACTCAATGGCGTACCCCGGCCGCACGACGCGGGCCCGTTCCAATCCGGGGATGGAAGCCACCACGGCAAGCTGCACGTCTTCCGGCAAGGACGTCGATATGCCGTTCGGGTAGACGGTGGTGTCGTCGAGCCCTTCCGGCTCGAGGAAGATCTGGTGTCCTTCGCGGTCGCCAAAACGGACGATCTTGTCCTCAATCGACGGGCAATATCGCGGTCCCCGGCTCTGAATCTGACCGGAATACATGGGCGAACGGTGGACATTTTCGCGGATGACCGCATGGGTCGCCGCCGTCGTTCGCGTAATCGCACACTGGATCTGCGGGTTTGAAATCCGGTCGGTCAGGGTGGAGAACGGCTCCGGCGGGTCGTCGCCGGGCTGCATTTCCAGTGCCTGCCAGTCGATCGTGTTGCCATCGAGCCGCGGCGGGGTGCCGGTCTTCAGCCGCCCAAGCTTAAATCCGGCTCGTTCCAACGTGCGCGAAAGCCCAGCGGATGGCGCCTCACCAACCCGGCCGGCCGGAATCTGCCGCTCGCCGATATGGATGAGCCCGCGGAGAAACGTGCCCGTCGTCAGCACGACCGCACCGGCGCCAAAGACCCGGCCATCGGCGAGTTGGACGCCATTAGCGCGATCGCCAACGAGAAGGTCGTCAACCTCACCCTCGATGACCGTGAGGTTTTCCGTCAGACGCAGCGCCTCCTTCACAGCCGCCGCGTACAGCTTCCGATCAGCCTGGGCGCGCGGACCCCGGACGGCCGGGCCCTTGCGGCGATTGAGCAGACGAAACTGGATGCCACCGGCATCGGCGACGCGGCCCATCAGGCCATCCAGCGCGTCGACCTCGCGCACCAGGTGCCCTTTGCCGAGCCCTCCAATCGAAGGGTTGCATGACATCGCGCCGATGGTCGCAAATTGCTGCGTGACCAGCGCAGTTCGCGCGCCCATGCGCGCAGCCGCCGCGGCGGCTTCGCAGCCGGCATGGCCTCCGCCAACGACGATGACATCAAAGCGCGCTTCTACCGGGTTCTTCACAATTCCGAGCTTGTAGCTGCCGCCAAATCCGCGGTCAAAACACCGTTTCACGTGAAACATTCGGCGATGCGATAGCGCGCCTTTGATCTAACCGATTATCGTTAGCGTTTCATTTACCAATGCAGAAATCCCGAAAAATCGCATCCAAAATGTCTTCCACATCCACCCTGCCGGTGAGCCGGCCTAAAGTCGTTGCTGCTGAGCGCAATTCCTCGGCGATCAGCTCCTCACTTCCCCCGGCGCCTTGCGCGAGCGCGCGATCGAGCGCCGAAACGGCCTCTTCCAGCGCCCGCCGGTGCCTCGTCCGCGTGACAATTGAGCTTTCGGTTGCGGCAAAATAATTGCCGGCAAAAGCCGTCAGCGCCGAAATCAGCGCGTCTATTCCGACTCCAGTCGCCGCCGAAATCTCAAAAACTTTAGTGGATGGCGATTCACTGCTTATGCACAACTTATCCACAGCCAAATCCATCTTATTTCGTAGGACCCAAACGCTCTGATCTAATGCGATTCTCTGGGTTTTCCCCAACCGCTCCGTCAATGGCTGATCCGTCAGTGACCCACAGCACCAGGTCGGCCTCCTCTGCCCGCGCCAACGCGCGGCGGACGCCCTCCCGCTCAACCGGATCGCTGCTCTCGCGAATGCCGGCTGTATCGAGCAAAGTCACCGGGTAGTCGCCCAGGTTCAGGTGAACCTCGATAACATCACGGGTCGTGCCCGGGATCGGGGACACGATTGCTACTTCCCGGCGCGCCAGCCGGTTCAGCAGGGTCGATTTTCCGACATTCGGCGGTCCGGCAATCGCCACCACCAGCCCCTCGCGCAGGCGCTCGCCACGTCCACTATTCGCGAGTGCTTCCGCGATCATATTGCGCAATTGCTGCGCAGCATGGAGGGCTGGAGCGATGAGATCCTCCGGCACATCAGCTTCGTCGGCGAAGTCGATCCGCGCCTCGACCAGCGCCAACGCTTCGATGATCTTCCGCCGCCACGCCTCGGCGCGGTCCCCAATGAGGCCCTTAAGCTGTCGGAACGCGTGACGTCGCTGGGCAGGCGTCTCTGCGGCAATGAGGTCCGCCAAGCCTTCGACTTCGGTCAGATCGAGGCGCCCGTTCTCGAAGGCGCGTCGCGTGAACTCGCCTGGCTCAGCAAGCCGGCAGCCGTCGATCGATCCCAAGGCATCGAGCACCGCCGCGATCACCGAATGACCGCCGTGGACCTGCAGCTCGGCCATATCCTCCCCGGTCTCGCTGTGCGGGCCCGGAAACCAGAGCGCCAGCGCCTCGTCGATCACCTCACCGCTGGTTGGCTCGCACACCCGCGCCAGCGTCGCCTGCCGCGGCGGCGGTACGCGTCCGATCAGGTTCTCGAGTATGACAGATGCCTTTGGCCCGCAGACCCGCATCACTGCAATCGCCGCCGGCGGCTGGCCGGACGACAAGGCGAAAATGGTTGGGCGATCACTACGCATGCGTACGTTGTCGAACGAATACACAACGCGGACAAGTCGGCCAAAGCCAGGCACCGCTGTCTTGCGCACGTGGCAGTCGCGTAATACAATAAGCCATGAAAACTCTCACCGTCCGGCTTCCTGATGCGCTAGTCAGCCAAATCGAGGTTGAGTCGCGCCGCCGCAAACTTTCGAAGTCCGATATTGTCCGCGAGCGCCTGAGCAACCCCGCCGCGTCAACACGAGGGTCCGCAGCACTAGATGCCATCGCTGACCTGATCGGGTCGGTGGATGGCTTGCCCACCGACCTAAGCGCAAATAAGAAAAAGTATCTGCGCACCACTGGCTATGGCCGCAAACGTCCTCGCTGACGCCGGATTCCTGGTCGCTCTACTCGTCCGCCGCGACACGAATCACAGCTGGGCGATTGCCCAGTCACCTCGCCTACCGCCGCCGTGGAAGACTTGCGAGGCGGCATTGTCGGAAGCATTTCACCTATTAGGTGAGCAAGGCGGTTCGGCACTCGCCGGTCTGATCGTACGGCGCACTGTCTTTTCCGCTTTCAATTTAAGCGAGGAACCCGACGAGGTCCTTAAACTTATGCGGAAATACGCGAATGTACCGATGAGCCTCGCCGATGCGTGCCTTGTTCGGATGACAGAAACGCTGGCAGACCCGGTCTTACTAACGACGGATACAGATTTTCGTATCTACCGGCGGCACGGGCGGCGAACCATTCCGTGCGCCATGCCCGCGTAATCATACATCAACGACACTCATGGCTTCTCCTTCAACCCACCCATCGACACACCACAATCGCCTGGCAAGCGAGACCAGTCCGTATTTGCTTCAGCACCAAACTAATCCGGTCGATTGGTGGGCCTGGGGGCCCGAAGCGCTGGCGGAGGCAAAGCGTAACAACAAGCCGATCCTCCTCTCCGTCGGCTATGCGGCGTGTCACTGGTGCCACGTGATGGCGCATGAAAGCTTCGAAGACGAGGCCACCGCGCGCGTCATGAACGAGCTGTTCATCAACATCAAAGTCGATCGCGAAGAGCGGCCGGACATCGATCAGATCTATATGGCGGCGCTGCATCATCTCGGCGAGCAGGGCGGCTGGCCGCTCACCATGTTCCTCACACCAGACGGCGAGCCGATCTGGGGCGGCACGTATTTTCCGAACTCAAGCCGCTACGGCAGACCCGCGTTCGTCGACGTGCTGCGTGAGATCGCGCGGCTGTTCCGCGAAGAGCCGCAGAAGATTGACGACAATCGCGCCGCGCTCATGGAGCGGTTGGCCGGAGCCGCACGGAAGCCGGGCACCGTCACGCTGGGCCTGGCCGAACTCGACAACGCCGCGCGGCAGCTTGGTGGCATCATTGATCCGGTCAACGGCGGCACCCGCGGCGCGCCGAAATTCCCGCAGGCCGCCTTGTTCGAGCTGCTCTGGCGCGCCGGACTGCGCACCGGCGAGCCGCGCTATTTCGCGGCCGTCGAGATCACCCTCGACCATATCTGCGAGGGCGGCATTTACGATCATCTCGGTGGCGGCTTCTCGCGGTATTCGGTCGACGAGCGCTGGCTGGTCCCGCACTTCGAGAAAATGCTTTACGACAACGCCCAGCTTCTCGAATTACTCGCGATCGCCCATCTGCGCTCCGGCAAGCCGTTGTACCGGCAGCGGGCGCAGGAGACCGTGGCCTGGCTCGAGCGCGAGATGACGACCGGCGAGGGCGCATTTTCGGCGTCGCTCGATGCCGACTCTGAAGGCGAAGAGGGCAAGTTTTACGTCTGGTCGTATGAAGACGTGCTCAGAGAACTTGGCACCGAGGACGGCGAGTTCTTTGCGCGCCACTACGATGTAACGCCGGCCGGCAATTTTGAAGGCCACAATATTCTCAATCGGCTTAAGCCACTGCCGCGTACCGCCGACGATGAGGCGCGGCTTGCCGCGTTGCGCGCCAAACTCCTTGCCGTACGCGCGAGCCGCGTCCGCCCCGGCCTTGACGACAAGGTATTGGCTGACTGGAACGGCCTGATGATTGCAGCGCTCGCGAACGCCAGCCTGATGCTCGCCGAACCGTCTTGGCTCACTCTCGCCCGTCAAGCGTTTTCATTCGTCGCGCGTACGATGACGCGCGGCGATCGGCTCGGTCACTCCTGGCGCCAGGGCCAGCTCAAGTTTCCCGGGCTCGCGTCCGACTTCGCTGCGATGATCCGCGCCGCACTCGCGCTCCACGAGGCCACCGCCGATCACGCCTTTCTCGAACAGGCGCTGGTCTGGCAACGCGCACTGGATCGCGATTATACCGACGCCGATGCAGGAACGTATTATCTCACCGCCGCCGATGCCGAAGGTCTGGTGATCCGCCCGGCATCGACCGCCGACGAAGCAACGCCAAACCACAACGCCGTCGCCGCGCAAAACTCTCATTCGCCTGGCGCTCGTTACCGGCGACGACGGCTGGCGGCAAAAAGCCGATCGGCTGATCGCGGCCATCGCGCCGCAGGCGATTGAAAATCTTTACATGCACATGGCGCTGCTCAACGCCGTCGATCTGCGGCTGCGCGCTGCGGAGATTGTGGTGGCCGGTGAGGGCGCCGGCGCCGACGCATTGCTCGCGGCCGCGCGCGCGCTGCCGCCGCTCGACCGCATCGTGTTCCACGCCCGCTCGGCCGACGCGCTGCCGCCGGTGCATCCGGCCCGCGCCCAGGTCGAAGCGTCTCGCGGGACGCCGCAGGCTTTTGTCTGTAGTGGCGAGACCTGCTCTTTGCCGGTCACGGATCGGGACGGTCTTCTTCGCACCATCGCCGGCATGCGACATAGTTGACGGCACGGTCACAGCGGCGCCGGTTTGTGCTTTATGATTCCCGGGGCGGGCGCCAGCGAGGGAGATCAATCGATGCAACGGGCAATGGTCATTGCCGCCGCTCTAAGCGTTCTTACCCTGAGCGATGCCAACGCCGCAGAATGGTGCGGCTACGGTTCGCACGCCAAGTCTCTCATCGAATGCGGCTACTCGAGCGTTGCTGACTGCGAGAACGCAGTCGGCAAAGGCGGCAT
The DNA here is from genome assembly GCA_963826945.1 of uncultured Alphaproteobacteria bacterium. GTDB lineage: Bacteria > Pseudomonadota > Alphaproteobacteria > Rhizobiales > Xanthobacteraceae > BOG-931. Next base: position 71,850 of record CAWGYY010000016.1, read on the forward strand.
GTGTTTTGTCGATCCGGATTACGCGGCCAATGCACGATCCCACCTGCCGTCATGGCCGGGCTTGTCCCGGCCATCCACGACTTTCGCTGCTCTGAAGAACTGACACGTCGACGCCCGGCGCAAGGCCGGGCGTGACCCGCTCGGCGTTACTGCCGCGCTTTACGTATTCATCGAGTCGAAAAACTCGCCGTTGTTTTTGGTGTTGCGCAGCTTGTCGAGCAGGAAGTCCATGGCGTCCATGGTGCCCATTGGGTTGAGGATGCGGCGCAGCACGTACATCTTCTTGAGCTGATCCGGCGGCACCAGGAGTTCTTCCTTGCGGGTGCCGGAGCGGGTGATGTCCATCGCCGGGAAGGTGCGCTTGTCGGCCACCTTGCGGTCGAGGATGAGTTCCGAATTGCCGGTACCCTTGAACTCTTCGAAGATCACTTCGTCCATGCGGCTGCCGGTATCGATCAGCGCCGTGGCGATGATGGTCAACGAGCCGCCCTCCTCGATATTGCGCGCGGCACCGAAGAAGCGCTTCGGCCGCTGCAAGGCATTGGCGTCGACGCCGCCGGTCAACACCTTGCCGGATGACGGCACCACGGTGTTGTAGGCGCGCCCAAGCCGGGTAATCGAGTCGAGCAGGATCACGACGTCGCGGCCGTGTTCGACGAGGCGCTTGGCCTTTTCGATTACCATCTCGGCGACCTGGACGTGACGCACCGCCGGCTCGTCGAAGGTTGAGGAGATCACCTCGCCCTTCACCGAGCGCTGCATGTCGGTGACTTCCTCCGGCCGCTCGTCGATCAGCAGCACGATCAGATAGCACTCCGGATGATTGTGCGTGATCGAGTGGGCGATGTTCTGCAGCAGCACGGTCTTGCCGGTCCGCGGCGGCGACACGATCAAAGCGCGCTGGCCCTTGCCGACCGGCGCCACGATATCGATGACGCGGGCGGACAGATCCTTCTTGGTCGGATCCTCGTATTCCATCTTCAGCCACTCGTCCGGATAGAGCGGCGTCAGATTGTCGAAGTTGACCTTGTGGCGCGCCTTCTCCGGGTCCTCGAAATTGAGCGAGTTGACCTTGAGCAACGCGAAGTACCGCTCGCCCTCCTTGGGGCTGCGGATGTGGCCGTCGATGGTGTCGCCGGTGCGCAAGCCGAAGCGGCGGATTTGCGATGGCGACACGTAGATGTCGTCGGGGCCGGGCAGGTAGTTCGCTTCCGGCGAGCGCAGAAAGCCGAAGCCGTCCGGGAGCACTTCGACAACACCTTCGCCGACGATATCGGTTTCGCGCGCGGAGAGCTGCTTGAGGATGCCGAACATCAGCTCCTGTTTGCGCATCGTCGAGGCGTTCTCGACTTCTAGCTCTTCGGCAAACGAGACCAGCTCCGCCGGAGTTTTGGTTTTTAGTTCTTGGAGTTTCATTTCCCGCATGCAGGAATGTCCTATGGAAATTGGGCCAGCGGGGAGGGAGACCGAAAGCGTCGCTGGCTGGAAGAAAGAAAGCCGCAGGTCTTGGGCAAGAAGGAGCGTTTAAGCTCCCGACCCGATGCTTAAGCCGGCTCCATCCCGTGGAGCCAAAGACTCAAACCGCATCCGCCTACGTTCGGTGGGATGTCACAAAGATAGGAAAAGACCGCCCTTCAGGCAAGGGGTTAGCGAGAGATTAGACAGGCTGTGCACCGTAAAACGCGTCAATGTCAAAACGGTTTCAGCACCACAAGGAGCACGATGAAGATCAACAATACCGTCGGTACTTCATTGATAATTCTATAGAATTTCTGAGAATGGCGGTTGCGGTCGGTGGCAAAATCCTTCACCCAGCGGGCGAACATTCCGTGCATGCCCGAGAGCGCCAGAACCAGCACGATTTTAGCCTGCAGCCACCCGGCCTCGAACCATCCGTACCGAGAATCAGGCCCGAGCCAGCCCAGCGAAAGCCCGAGCACCCAGGTCGCGATCATCGCCGGATTGATAATGCCGCGGAGCAATCGGCGCTCCATAACCTTGAAGGTTTCCGATTGCACCGACCCCTTCTCCGCGGCGCAGTGATAGACGAACAAACGCGGCAGATAGAGCATCCCGGCCATCCAGGCGACGACGGCGATGATGTGAAACGCCTTGAGCCAGAGATACACGGTCATCCGTTTTCAATCCTGCGAAGCCTGAGCGTCACCCGTGTGCCGGCATCCCGCGGACGCGCGCCACAAGGCGCTCGACGTGCGCAATCGGCGTCTCCGGCAATACACCGTGGCCGAGATTGAAAATAAACGGACCCCTCGAGAATGCCTCAACGATAGCATCGATCGAACGATCGAGTGCTTGCCCTCCGACCAGCAGCGCGAGCGGATCGAGATTGCCCTGAATAGGTAGCCGCGTCTGGATGTGATCACGCGCAAAGGCAAGGTCTATCGTCCAATCCAAGCCGATGGCGTCGACCGCAGTCGCCTCAAGATACGTTCCGAGCCCCGTACCAGCGCCACGCGGAAAACCGATGATCTTCGCCCCGGGGACTTCTTTGCGCACGGCAGCTACGATGCGCGCGCAGGGTTCTACACACCATTTTTGGAATTCCCCGGCTGGCAAATTTCCCGCCCAGGTATCGAAAACCTGCACGGCATCGACGCCGGCTGCAAACTGCCGGACCAGATAGCTCACCGACGCCTCGACTAATATATCGATCAGCTTGGCAAATTCGTGCGGAAACCGATAAGCAAACAATCGCGCCGGATGCTGATCTACAGTTCCGTGTCCCGCAATCATGTAGGTCGCCAAAGTCCACGGCGCACCGCAGAATCCCAGCAGTGTTACGGCCGGCGGCAGCTCCTTTTTCACGCGGACGATTGCCTCGTAAACTGGCTCAAGCCGATTATGATCGATATCTCGACGAAGACCTTTCAGAGTTGAAGGATCCTTGATCGCATCAAGCCGCGGACCTCCACCTTCCTCGAACGAAACGCGCTGGCCCAACGCGTGCGGCACCACGAGGATGTCAGAGAACAGAATTGCCGCATCAAATCCGAAGCGACGGATCGGCTGTAGGGTTATCTCCGCTGCGCGTTGCGGATCAAAGCAGAGATCGAGAAAGCTTTCCGCTTTCGCCCGGATCGCACGGTATTCAGGAAGATATCTTCCGGCCTGACGCATCAGCCAGATCGGCGGAACAGGTGCACACGTACCTGCTAGAACACCGAGCAGAGGTTTATTCGCGATGACTGTTCCCACTTCCCTTGTCCTAACCAAACTTAAATCTAATAGAATCTGTTGTAGTGCTTGGACGGTTGATTGGACTCATACATTTACCTCCACACGCCATCCACGGCCTACCCACATATTACCGATGATTCAGCCACGATTGATCTGGTTCGTTTGAGCGCTGGTAAATGGGCCCTTCCTGACAAGTTGGCGTCAGGTTCCATATCTCCTATCCACATTTCACCGCTACTCGGCCCGAGGCTCGATTTTCTATGCCGCTCACCACGAATGTGGACGGTTTGCATGCTGTAGCGGCTATTGTCCTTGCGCGACCACAAAAGCCGTGGCCTTCTCCCCAGTCATCGACAGCTTATTCATTCATCCCAATGACGCTTACAGCCGGTTATTTTCACCTGCATCTGGTCTCCGACGCCACCGGAGAGACTTTGATAACGGTCGCGCGGGCGGCAGCGGCGCAATACACCAAGGTGATGCCGGTCGAGCACATTCACCCTCTGGTGCGCACCCAGAAGCAACTTGACCGCGTCCTCGCCGAAATCGAGGAATCGCCCGGTATCGTGCTTTATACGCTGCTGCAGGAGAATCTGGTCGCCAAGCTTGAGGAGAAGTGCCGGTCGCTTGGATTACCATATCTTTCCATTCTCGGGCCGGTACTGCACCTGTTTCAGGCCTATCTCGGCGCCGAATCGACGCACAAGGTCGGCGCTCAGCACACGCTCAATGCCGAATACTTTCGCCGCATCGATGCGCTCAACTACACCATGCTGCATGACGACGGCCAATTGACCGACGATCTGGAGGAGGCCGATGTTCTGCTGGTCGGCGTATCGCGGACCTCGAAAACGCCGACCTCGATTTATCTCGCCAACCGCGGTGTAAAGACGGCGAATGTTCCGCTGGTGCCGGGCGTGCCGCCACCTCCGGTGATCGAGCAGCTGAAGCGTCCGCTGGTCGTCGGCCTGTACGCCTCACCCGAGCGGATCGTGCAAATCCGGCAGAACCGGCTCCTTGGCCTCAAAGCCCATCGCGACGACGATAAATACATCGATCAGCAGTCGGTGGCTGAGGAAATTGCCGCCTCTCGGCGGCTCTGCGCCCGGCACAATTGGCCGCTGATTGACGTCACCCGCCGTTCGATTGAGGAGACCGCGGCGGCCGTTCTTGCGCTCCTTGCCGAACGCCGCCGGCAAATGGCCTCATGAGCGATGTCGCTGTGGCTTGCCTCCGACCCGCTGCTGCTGGCATCGAGAAGTGCGCCGCGCCGCACGCTGCTTGAGGCGGCAGGCGTTCCGGTCGAACTGCATCCGGCTGACATTGACGAGCGCGGCGTGGAGGCCGGTGCAACATCGGCGGTACCTGGCGATATCGCCGCGCTGCTCGCGCGCGCCAAAGCTTCGGTCGTCGCCGGATTACGTCCCGGACGCCTGGTGCTCGGCGCCGATCAGACCTTGGCGCTCGGCGGCAAGCGATTTACCAAGCCGGCCGATCGCGCCGCCGCCCACAATCAGCTTCGCGCGCTGTCAGGACGAACGCATGAGCTTCACTCGGCCATTGCGTTTGTCCAGGACGGAACGGTGGTGTTCGAATATGTCGGTGCGGCGCGGCTAACGATGCGCACATTGTCCGATCAGTTTCTCGATCGCTACCTCAACACGGTCGGGGATGCAGCGATGACCAGTGTGGGCGCGTATCAGATCGAAGGTGTCGGCGTGCAACTTTTTGAGCGGGTCGAAGGCGACTACTTCACCATCCTCGGACTGCCGTTGCTCGCCGCGCTCGATTTCCTTCGCCGGCGTGGATGCCTGACTTCATGAGCGGTACGCGGCCCTTTATTCTGTGCCTGACCGGCTCGCTCGGTATGGGCAAATCGCGGACTGCGCAGTTTTTTGCCGAACTTGGCGTGCCGGTTCATGATTCCGATGCCGTCGTGCACGCGCTTTATGAGAGCGAGGCTGTGCCGGCAATCGAGAGCGCGTTTCCCGGCGTGACCGACGGCGGAAGGGTCGACCGGACGAAGCTTGCGAAAATGGTCCTTGGCGACGATGCGGCGATGGCCCGGCTGGAAGCCATCGTGCATCCGCTGGTCGCCACCGCGCGGGACAAGTTTCTGGCCGACGCGCAGGCCCGCGGTGCGCCCGTAGTAGTGCTCGATATCCCGCTCCTGTTCGAAACCGGAGGCGAGCGCGGATGCGACGCGGTTGTCGTGGCGTCGGCGCCGGCGGAGATCCAGCGCCAGCGCGCGTTTGAGCGGCCCGGTATGACCGAGGAGAAATTTGCCGCGATCCTGGCCAAGCAGACGCCGGATGCGGAGAAGCGGCAACGCGCCGACTTTATCGTGGATAGCTCGCAATCGTTCGATCATGCCCGCGCGCAAGTGCGCGACATCCTGCAGGCGGTGACTAAAATGCACGAACGCGCCGGTGATTCGTGACCTCGGCGCACCGCGGGAACGACTCGAAGAGCTCGAATGCGCGAGATTGTGCTCGATACCGAGACCACAGGTCTCGATCCCCTCGACGGGCATCGCCTGGTCGAGATCGGCTGTATCGAGCTGATCAACCGGATACCGTCCGGGCAAACGTTTCATCGCTATTTCAATCCAGAGCGCAGCATGCCCGCGGAGGCGTTCGCAGTCCACGGCCTCAGCGATGAGTTCCTAAAAGACAAGTTCTTTTTTGCGGAAATTGCCGACGAGTTGATCGCGTTTCTTGCTGATGCACCGCTTGTCATTCACAACGCGGCGTTCGATATCGGTTTCCTCAATGCCGAGTTGGAGCGTGCCGGCCGGCCGCTGATCGCGCGCGAGCGCATGGTCGATACGCTGCTTATCGCCCGCCGCAAGCATCCCGGCGGCTCAAATCGGCTCGATGATCTCTGCACGCGCTATGCGATCGACAATTCCCGCCGCACCAAGCATGGCGCACTGCTTGACGCCGAACTTCTGGCCGAGGTCTACGTTGAGCTGATCGGCGCCCGCCAGGCGCAGCTGGTGCTGTCGCAAACTGCCATGCCTGAGCGCGCCTTCGGCGAGCCGATCATCGTGCGCGAGCGTCTGGTGCCGCTCGTCGTGGCGATCACCGACGCAGAACGGGCCGCACATCGGGCGTTCATTGCCAGCCTCGGCGAGAACGCCATCTGGCGCGACTACGTCAGCTATGATTGAGCGGCTGTTGGCGGCGGCGCGGCTTGGGCGGCCGCGAGGCGTTGCCGGTAAAGCGCGACAAAGTCGATCGGATCGAGCAGCAACGGAGCAAACCCGCCGTTGCGCACCGAAGTTGCGATGATCTCGCGCGCGAATGGAAACAACAGGCGCGGGCATTCAATCAAAACCACGGCCTGAACGCTCTCGGGCGGCACATTCTGGATGCGGAAAACGCCGGCAAAGATCAGTTCGAAGTTGAACAGCATCATGCCCTGGGCTTCGGCTTTGCCTTCGAGGCGGAGCGTAACCTCGAAGTCGGTTCCGCCACCGGGCCCGGCATTGACCGGAGCGGCGTCGACATTGACCTGGATGTTGATGCTCGGCTGCTGCGCAGCCGGCGTCATCGAACGGGGTGCGTTCGGATTTTCGAACGATAAATCCTTCACGTATTGAGCGAGGACGCCGATGTGGGGTACGGCCGCCTGCGGTTGAGGACCGCCATTCGTGGTTGACATGTTGCTACATCCCGGGAGCGCAGGCGTCGCGCTTCGCTAACACAGCCAAAGGCAGTGAACAATGGTGCGGCGGTGCCGTTTGTAGCGCGCGGTGCCGAAAAGCCTGTCATCCCGCGCTGCTTGCCTTCGCAGGTGACCGCCCAGGCCCGATATGAACGGGAACGGGCCATGCGGTTACGATGTTGGCGGGGCGGTGGTGATCGTTTAAGGTTTGGGTAGGTACGCGTATTCGGCTAACGGCTACTGGATGGTTCCCCCTGCGTGCCTACATAGAGCGGGGACCGGCTGTCTCCCGCGGATTTGCCACTTGGGAGCCGCGATTAGGATTTACCGTTCCGCCCGTCCTGACGCCGAAAGATACGCCGAGAGAATTGAGACGTGTTCGACATTTACACCATCATCTTCCTGGCGCTCGCAGTATTCATTTTCCTGCGGCTTCGCAGCGTCTTGGGCCAGCGCACTGGCCGCGAGCGGCCGCCCTATGATCCGTATTCGACCCGTGATGCCGTGCGCAGCCCGGCGACCGACAAGGTCGTGACCTTGCCGCCACGTCCGGGCGCCGAGCCGGCACCATCTCGACCGGTCGAGGTCACGCCGCCGGCGGTGGATCGCTGGAAGGACGTTGCGGAAAGCGGGTCGAGCGTCGCTTCGGGACTGGACGCCATTGTGGCAGCAGATCCGAGTTTCGACGCCAAACACTTCATCACTGGGGCCCGCGCCGCCTATGAAATGATTGTCACCGCTTTCGCCGAAGGCGATCGCCGCCAGTTGCGCACCCTGCTGTCGCGCGAAGTTTATGACGGCTTCGACGCCGCCATCACTGAGCGCGAAGGCCGCAGCGAAACTGCCGAGACGCGATTTGTTTCGATCGACGGCTCAACCATCACCGGCGCCGAGCTGCGGGCCCGGACCGCTCAGATCACGATCCGTTTCGTTTCCAAGCTCGTTTCCGCGACGCGCGACCGATCCGGCAACGTGATCGAGGGCAATGCGGAGAAAGTGACCGACGTTACCGACGTCTGGACCTTTGCGCGCGATGTCTCTTCGCGCGATCCCAACTGGAAGGTTGTGGCAACCGAAGCCGGACAGTAAGCCCAATGGCGGCACGTTGTTGCGTTTGGTTCATCGCCATCGTGCTCGCCGGTGTAGGCGGATTGAGTGCGGCCTATAGCGGCCAGCAGTGGCCGATCAAATTCCCTGATACGCAATATGAACCGGTCGAGTGGAGCGATCTCGATGGCTGGGCGAGCGACGATCACGCCACGGCCTTTGCCTCGTTTCTTGATAGTTGCCGCGCGCTGAAACATCGGCAGCCCGGCCGGGACTCCACGGTGATCAGCGAGGCGCTCAAAGCGGTTTGCGAACGTGCCGTTGCCGCCATTCCGCTCGAAGAGGATGGCGCCCGCAAATTCTTCGAGGATAATTTCCGGCCGCTGCGCATCAACAAGCTCGGCGATACGGACGGGTTTCTCACCGGGTATTACGAGCCGATCATCGAGGGCTCGCGCGTGCCGACCGGCGAGTTCACCGCGCCGCTCTATCGCCGGCCGCCCAATCTTGTGGTCTCCGGGCGGCGCAGGCTCGGTGATGTATTCCCGAGCAAAGGCGTGAAGGTCGGCCGCCGGTTCGGTCGCCGCAAAATCGTGCCGTATTACGATCGCGGCGAGATCGAGGATGGCGCGCTCGATGGCTGGCATCTGGAGATTTGCTGGGTGCGCAGCCAGGTCGATGTGCTGTTTGCGCAAATCCAGGGGTCGGCGCGCGTCAGGCTGGAAGACGGCACCATCCTGCGGCTCAACTACGATTCGCATAATGGCTGGCCCTACACGCCGGTCGGCCGCGTGTTGATCGAACGCAAGCTCGTCCCTAAAGATGAAATGACGATGCAGCGCATCCGGCAATGGATGGACGCCAATCCGGATGCTGCGAAGGACGTCCGACGGCAGAACAAATCCTACGTCTTCTTCCGCATCACCGATCTGTCGACCGAGGATGAAGCGATCGGCGCGCAGGGCGTGCCGCTGGTGCCGGGCCGCTCGATCGCGGTCGATCGTTCTTTGCACACTTACGGCACGCCGTTCTTCATTTCGGCCGAGCTGCCGATCGCCAACGAAAAGGCAGGCACAAAGTTTCGCCGGCTTATGTTCGCACAAGATACCGGCTCCGCTATCGTCGGACCGGCGCGCGCCGACATCTATTTCGGCGCAGGCGACGAAGCGGCGCAGATCGCCGGCCGCATCCGCCACCCCGGCCAATTCGTCATGCTGCTGCCGCGCGAACTTGATCCGGTCGCGGCTGCAGCCGATGTACCGCTGCCGCCGGAGCGCCAAACCGGCTTCTTCGCACGATTCAATGCCACCACGATGATCGATCCGACCGCGGAGGAAGTCCCGCTTCCCGAAGCAAAGCCGGCTATCGAGCCGGACCAGAAAGCAATCGCCCAGCGAAAACGATGACCCGGCGGCGTTCTTTGAGCGACGAAGAACGTGAGCTGTGGACCGGCTTCGCGCGTACGATCAAGCCACTGCCGGGCACGAACAAGGCGACCGCTGAGCCACCGGCAAGCGGCCGCCGCGGTGAACCCGCGCCAGCACCGCGGCCGGCGGCGCGTCACGACGCACCAGCACCACAGAAGAAACCGCCGCCGCTCGCGCCGCTCGACCGGCGGCTCAAAAAACGCGTGGCCCGCGGACACGAGCCAATTGATGCCCGGCTCGATCTGCACGGTTTAACGCAAACCCAGGCACACGCAGCGCTGTTGCGCTTTTTACGGCGCGCGCAGGCCGACGGCGTAAAGATCGCGCTCGTCGTCACCGGCAAAGGAACGGGCAAGGGAGCGGACCGGTCCGGTGGCGCGCTCGAGCGGGGCGTACTCAAACGCCAGGTGCCGATCTGGCTTTCACTGCCGGAATTTCGGCCTCTCGTCGTCGGCTTTGAGGACGCGCACCTTGGCCATGGCGGGCAGGGCGCACTCTATGTCCGGTTACGGCGCGCTCGCTAAGTCGTTTCTTAACCTTAACGATCGGAATATCGGGGCACATACAAAAAACAGCCACGGAAATCGGCGAACATCGCGTCCTTGTTTGGAGTATCTGCGCCATGTCCGATACCGCCGAAACCCAGCCGAAGCCCACCGCACTGCGCGGCGATGACGCCGACAAACGAGCTTTTGCTCAAGTCGAGAGGTGGATGGCGATCATCCGCGAAATCAGTCGCGAGCGGCAGGGACCGGCCTACCTCCGCGGCTGACGCCCGCGAACAACTTACAAAATAAACTACAGAATGAACCGGCTCAGATCGGCGTTCTTGGCCAGATCGCCGACATGCTTTTGCACGTAGTCAGCATCGATCTTGACCGTCTCGCCGGAGCGGTCAGGGGCCGCGAACGAGACTTCGTCGAGCACGCGCTCCATCACCGTCTGCAGCCGCCGCGCGCCGATATTCTCCACGCTCGAATTTACCGCCACCGCCGTGTCGGCGACGGCGTCGATGGCGTCCTCGGAGAATTCCAGCGTCACGCCTTCGGTGCCCATCAGCGCGACGTATTGCTTGATCAGCGAGGCTTCGGGCTCGGTCAGAATCCGTCGCATGTCGTCACGCGTAAGCGGCTTCAATTCAACACGGATCGGCAGCCGGCCTTGCAGTTCGGGGAGGAGATCAGAAGGTTTCGCGGTATGGAAGGCGCCCGAGGCAATGAACAGGACGTGATCGGTTTTGACTGAGCCGTGCTTGGTCGCGACGGTGGTGCCTTCGATCAGGGGCAGCAGATCGCGCTGCACGCCCTCACGCGAAACATCGGCGCCGATGCGTCCATCACGCGCGCAAATCTTGTCGATCTCGTCGAGAAAAACGATGCCGTTGTTCTCGACTGCTCTGATAGCTTCCTGGGTGAGCTGCTCGGTGTCGAGCAGTTTGTCGGACTCCTCGTTGAGCAGGATGTCGTGAGAATCGTGCACGGTCACACGGCGGGTCTTGGTGCGCCCGCCGCCGAGTTTGCCGAAAATGTCGCCGATCGAGATGGCGCCCATCTGCGCGCCGGGCATGCCGGGAATTTCGAACAGCGGCATGCCGCCGGACGATTGCACCTCGATCTCGATCTCCTTGTCGTTGAGCTCGCCGGCTCGCAGCTTGCGGCGGAACGCTTCCTTGGTCGACGCGCTGGCATTGGCGCCGACGAGCGCATCGATGACGCGGGCCTCGGCGGCCTGCTGGGCTCTGGCGTGGACGTCCTTGCGTTTCCTCTCCCGCGTCAAGGCGATGGCGACCTCGACCAGATCGCGGATGATCTGCTCGACGTCGCGGCCGACATAGCCGACCTCGGTGAATTTCGTCGCTTCGACTTTGAGGAACGGGGCGCCGGCAAGCTTGGCGAGGCGGCGGGAAATCTCGGTCTTGCCGACGCCGGTCGGGCCGATCATCAGAATATTTTTCGGCAGCACTTCTTCGCGCAGCCGCTCTTCGAGCTGAAGCCGGCGCCAGCGGTTGCGCAGCGCGATCGCGACGGCGCGCTTGGCGTCGCCTTGTCCGACAATGAAGCGGTCGAGCTCGGAGACGATTTCGCGGGGGAAAAATCACTCATTCGTCACGTACCACCAAGACTGCCGCTATCCGGCGAAGAGTATAGGAACCAGTCACCATGGGTCAGGCGTTCTTCAACGTTTCGACGGTGACGTTCCTGTTGGTGTAGACGCAGATGTCGGCGGCGATGTCGAGCGATCGGCGAACGATCGCTTCGGCATCGAGCGGACCGTCGACTAGCGCGCGAGCGGCGGCAAGCGCATAATTGCCGCCCGAGCCGATGCCGACAATGCCGGCTTCCGGTTCAAGCACGTCGCCGGTCCCGGTCAGCACCAGCGACACATCCTTGTCGGCGACGATCATCATTGCTTCAAGGCGGCGAAGGTAGCGGTCGGTGCGCCAGTCCTTGGCGAGTTCGACGGCGGCGCGCATCAGCTGGCCACGATATTGCTCCAGCTTCGACTCCAGCCTTTCGAACAAGGTGAAGGCGTCGGCCGTGGCGCCGGCAAAGCCGCCGATCACCTCGCCGCCACTCAAACGGCGCACCTTGCGCGCATTGGCCTTGACGATGGTCTGGCCGATTGACACCTGACCGTCGCCGCCGACGGCGACAACGCCGTCTTTGCGGACAGTCAGGATGGTCGTGCCGTGCCAGAGGGCGGATTGGCCGGATTCGGCGGGTAACATGTGCTGAAAAGCCTTTGTTCAGCGCATGATCTATGACTTGGCTGCCGGTATTGCAAATCCGCCACGCCACGATGGCGAAGCGGACAAAGCCCTGATAAAAAACGCCGCGCGCCGCGGAGAGCACTATGCGTAAGGCGTCCGTCAAACGGACTACCAAGGAGACCAGCGTCGAGGTCGCCGTCGATCTCGACGGCGAAGGCCGCGCGTCGATTGCGACCGGCATCGGCTTCCTCGATCACATGCTCGATCTCTTGGCGCGCCACTCGCGGATCGACCTCGACGTCAAGGCCAAGGGCGATCTGCACATCGATCATCATCACACCACCGAAGATGTCGGTATCGCGCTCGGCCAGGCGGTGAAACAGGCGCTCGGCGACATGAAGGGCATCACCCGCTACGCCGATGTGCACGTGCCCATGGACGAGGCGCTGACCCGCGTCGCCATCGATATTTCCGGCCGGCCGTTCCTGGTGTTCAGCGCCGAGTTCGTGCGCGACAAGGTGGGTTCGTTCGACACTGAGTTAGTGCAGGAATGGTTCCAGGCCTTCGCCATCAATGCCGCCATGACGCTGCATGTCGCCACGCTTTACGGCACCAACGACCATCATATTGCCGAATCGTGCTTCAAAGGATTGGCGCGAGCGCTGCGGGCGGCGGTCGCCATCGATCCGCGGGCCGCGCATGAGGTGCCTTCGACCAAGGGCACGCTCGGCGGCTGAGCCGCAGCCTGCCGATACTGCCGTCGCAGCTAGCAACAATGGAATGAGCTATGTCCGTTTACACCGTCCACGAGCCGCCGTTGCGCGCCAGTGAAGCAGCACCCAACCCGGAGCGCTTTGTTTTTGTCCGCGATGGATTTTACTTCTGGGCATTTTTGTTTTCGGTGCTGTGGATGTTGTGGCACCGGATGTGGCTGATCTTGTTGGTTTATGTGGCCGTCGTCGTCGGCGTCGAATCGGCGCTGCGTTATGCCGGAGCCTCCCGTCCGCTGCTTGCTTTTGTCGGCCTGCTGATCGCGTTGTTGGTCGGTATCGAGGCGGCGACCTTGCGGCGCATTAAACTCGCGCGCCGCGGCTGGAAGAACGTCGGTGTCGTCAGCGGTGACAATGTTGAAGAAGCCGAACGCCGATTTTTTGATGCTTGGATCCGCCGCGCAGCAGACACCTCCTCCGGGCCAACTGCCGCTCCTCCAGGTCCGCCACCGCCGCCGTCGTCGCCGATGCCGCGAACGCCGACGGCGACCGATGTCGTTGGGCTGTTTCCGGAGCCCGGAGTAAGCCGGTGAGCGTCGCGATCGTCGATTACGGCTCGGGTAATCTGCACTCGGCGGCGAAAGCCTTCGAACGCGCCGCCCGCGACGCCGGCCTCGATCAGCCGATCATCGTGACCCACGATCCGCGCACAGTGGCGTCGGCGGACCGCGTGGTGCTGCCGGGCGTCGGCGCCTTTGCCGACTGCCGCCGCGGGCTCGATGCGGTCGACGGCATGGTGGAAGCGCTTGAGGAAGCGGTGATCGAGAAAGGCCGGCCGTTCTTCGGCATCTGTGTCGGCATGCAACTCCTGGCCGACCGCGGCCGCGAATACGAAGTGACCGATGGCTTGGGCTGGATTGCCGGTGAAGTCGATCGCATCACGCCCGATGATCCGCAGCTGAAGATTCCGCACATGGGCTGGAATACGCTCAACGTTTCCCGGCCGCACCAGCTGGTCGAAGGACTGCCGCTGGGACCACAGGGCCTGCACGCCTATTTCGTGCACTCCTACCAGCTCAATCCCTCGCGCCGCGAGGATCTGGTTGCTGATGCCGACTATGGCGGCGCCATCACCGCGATCGTGGGGCGGGACAATATCGTCGGCACGCAATTCCATCCTGAGAAGAGTCAAAAGCTCGGACTGGCGCTGATTGCGAATTTTCTGCAGTGGAAGCCGTGATCCTCTTCCCTGCGATCGATCTGAAAAACGGCGAAGCGGTGCGCCTCGAACAGGGCGACATGGCGCGCGCGACAATTTTCAATCGCGACCCGGCCGAGCAGGCGCGCCAGTTTGCTGCGCAAGGCTTTGAGTATCTCCACATTGTCGATCTCGACGGCGCCTTCGCCGGCGGGCCGCGCAACGCCGCCGCTGTGGAGCGCATCCTCGCGGCGGTGAAAATCCCGGTGCAACTTGGCGGCGGCATCCGCGATCGCGACCGGATCGAAAGCTGGCTCGATAAAGGCATCGCGCGCGTCATTATCGGCACCGCCGCGGTACGCGATCCGGCGCTGGTGAAGGCCGCGGCGAAAGCATTTCCCGGCCGTATTGCCGTCGGCCTCGACGCCCGCGACGGCAAAGTCGCGGTTGAGGGTTGGGCGAAAACCTCCGAACTCAGCGCGCTCGACATCGCGCAGCGCTTCGAGGACGCCGGCGTCGCCGCCATCATCTACACCGATATCGCGCGTGACGGCATGCTCCGCGGTCTCAACCTCGATGCCACGATCGCGCTCGCCGATGCCGTGTCGATCCCGGTCATTGCCTCGGGCGGCTTTGCTTCGCTCGACGACGTCCACGCGCTCCTTGCGCCGCGCGCGCGCAAGCTCGGCGGCGCGATCATCGGCCGCGCGCTCTACGACGGCAGGCTTGATGCGGCGGCGGCGCTGCAATTGATCCGCGCGGCGCGGGCGGCCTGACGTGTTCAAGGTCCGCGTCATTCCCTGCCTTGATGTGAAGGACGGCCGCGTCGTCAAAGGCGTCAATTTCGTCAATCTGCGCGACGCCGGCGATCCGGTCGCGGCGGCCATCGCTTACGACGAAGCCGGCGCCGACGAACTGACTTTCCTCGACATCACGGCAAGCCATGAAGACCGCGACATCATGCTCGACGTGGTGCAGCGCACGGCGGAAGCCTGCTTCATGCCGCTTACGGTCGGCGGCGGCGTGCGCACCATCGAAGATATCCGCGCGCTGCTCGCTTCCGGCGCCGACAAGGTATCGATCAATACCGCTGCAGTGGCGCGGCGCGGTTTTGTCAAAGAGGCTGCGGAAAAATTCGGCGACCAATGCATCGTGGTCGCGATCGATGCCAAGAAAGTATCGAAACCGCCGGAAGCGGACCGCTGGGAAATCTTCACCCATGGCGGACGCCACCCGACCGGCCTCGATGCGGTGGCTTACGCGCGCGAAGTGGTCGCGCTCGGCGCCGGCGAAATCCTGCTCACATCGATGGATCGCGACGGAACTCGGACGGGGTTCGATATCGCGCTGACCCGGACCATTGCCGACGCCGTGACCGTCCCGGTCATCGCCTCGGGCGGCGTCGGCACGCTCGAACACCTGGTCGAAGGCATTCGCGACGGCCATGCCAGTGCAGTGCTCGCCGCCTCGATTTTTCATTTCGGCGAGCACTCGGTGCGCGAGGCCAAGGTCTACATGGCGCGCGCCGGCTTGCCGATGCGGCTCGATCCTTAGGCCCCGGGGTCCTGGCAAACGGGTTAAGCAGGACGCACATGCGTACCGGCCTCTCCCCGCATGGGCGAAGAGATGATAAGGATCGTTCATGGCCCCGTTCACCATCCACGATTTGGAAAAACGCGTTCAGGAACGTGCCAAGGCCAGCGCCGATGTGTCGTATACGCGTAAACTCCTCGATCGCGGCGTGGTCCATTGCGCCAAGAAATTGGGCGAGGAAGCCGTCGAAGCCGCCATTGCGGCCGTAGGCGAGGATCGGGATCGTATGACCGCCGAAGCCGCCGACCTGCTCTACCACCTCTTCGTCGTGCTCCACGTGCGGGGCGTTTCGCTCGCCGAGGTCGAAGCCGAATTGGCGGCGCGCACCCGTCAGTCAGGCCTCGACGAGAAGGCCGCGCGTAAGGGCGGCTGAGGGCAATCTGCATGGAACAACGCACCGAACCGGAGGTCTCGCCGTATCGCGTATTCTCCCGGGCGGAATGGGCGAACTTGCGCGCCGATACGCCGATGACGCTTGAGCCCGAAGAGATCGCCCGGCTGCGCTCGTTGCATGACCGGCTCGACATATCGGAGGTCGAGGAAATCTATCTGCCGCTATCGCGGCTGCTTTCGCTCTACGTCGCTGCGACCCAGCGGCTGTTTCGCGCCCAGCAGGGTTTCCTCGGCACCGAAGATGCCAAGATGCCGTACATCATCGGGGTCGGCGGTTCGGTCGCAGCTGGCAAGTCGACCACCGCCCGCGTGCTGCAGGCGCTGCTGGCGCGCTGGCCGAACGTGCCCAAGGTCGATCTCATCACCACCGACGGGTTTCTCTACCCCAACGCCGTGCTCGAACGCGAAGGCTTGATGGAGAAGAAAGGCTTTCCGGAAAGCTACGATCTGCCGGCGCTGCTGCACTTTCTCTCCGACATCAAAGCCGGCCGCCGCCCGGTGCTCGCACCGGTCTATTCGCATCTGGTCTACGACGTGATCCCGAACAAATGGATCGAAATCGACCGGCCGGAAATTCTGATTGTCGAGGGCCTTAATGTCTTGCAGGCTGGTCGCCTTCCGAAGGACGGCAAGGCTGTCCCATTCGTTTCCGACTTTTTCGATTTCTCGGTCTATCTCGACGCCGACGAGGACGTGTTGCTGTCATGGTACGTCCAACGCTTTCTGGCGTTGCGCGGCACCGCGTTCGCCGATCCGCAATCTTACTTTCATCGCTACGCGCGATTGTCCGACGAGGAGGCGATTGCCACCGCAACGTCGATCTGGAATCGCATCAATCTCGTCAATCTTCACGAAAATATTCTGCCGACCCGGCCGCGCGCCGATCTGATCCTCAAAAAGGGCGAAAGCCACGAAGTCGAAGAAGTGGCGCTGCGGCGATTGTAACGCCGGCGCGCTATTATTTAGTGGAGCATGATCTATTCGGAAAACCGCTACCACTTTTCCGGATCATGCTCTAAGCCGCGGCGCGACGCCAACTTTCGATTTCCGCCAACTCGGCTTCCGGCCGCTCGGTGACGACCTCGCTGCGGCCGAGATAGATTGCGCCCGTTTCGCCGTCGATCGAGAGCCAGTCACCTTCTTTAACGGTGGCGCCGGCGAGCTGCGCGCAATGACCGGCGACATCGATCGACAATCCGCCGCAGCCGACGATGCACGGTTTTCCCATTTGCCGCGCGACCAACGCCGCATGAGCGGTTCGGCCGCCGATGGCCGTGACAATGCCGGCGGCAGCAGCAAAACCGCTGACGTCAGCCGTCGTGGTATCTGGCCGCACGAGTATGACGGATTCGCCACCGGCTGCCTGACTGACCGCGGTTTGCGAATCGAACGCCGCGCGTCCAACGGCAATGCCGGACGAGGCGCAGATTCCACGTAACGCCGGTGCCTCCGTCACGACCAGCCGCTTATTGACCAGCGCGCCTAAGTCCACGCCGGTGAGGCGCTGCAGCGCCTCGCTGTGCGTAATGCGCTTCTCCCTAACGAAGTCGATGGCCAGTCGCAGCGCGGCTTGCGGCGTTCGTTTTGCCGCGCGGGTCTGCAACATCCAAAGCTTGCCGTTCTCGATGGTGAATTCCACGTCCTGCACGTCGGCAAAGTCTTCTTCGAGCCGGCGCAGCGCGTCGCGCAGTTGGGCGGCGACTTCGGGAAGCGAGCGGGCGATGGCCTCTTCGGTTTCCGGATTGTGTCCCCCCGACACGACGTCTTCGCCCTGGGATTCAAACAAAACGTCGATGACGGGCTTATTAGCCCCGGTCGATGGATCGCGGGAAAATGCCACGCCGGCTCCCGACGATATTCCGGCGTTGCCGAACACCATGGCTTGAACAGTCACGGCCGTGCCCTGTAGATCCTCAAGATCTTCGAGCTTCCGATAGGTGCGGGCGCGTTCGCTCATCCACGAGCGAAATACCGCCTGTGCCGCCGACCGCAACTGTTCGGCCGGATCATCGCTCAAAACATGATCTTCATCCTCGATGACCTGCTCGTAGGATGCGGCGAGACGTTCCAGAGCTTCGGAATCGAGCGTGCGTTCGCCGCCTGCGCTTTCGGCCGAGATCAGTGCGTCACGCTTGCGCGTGAAGGCGCCGGCGTCGATGCCGAGCACCACGCTGCCGTAGCTTTCGAGAAAACGCCGTCGGCAATCGTGGGCGAAGCGCGGATGGCCGGTCATGCGCACCAGGCCGCGAACTGCAATGGCCGTGCAGCCGACATTGAGCACGGTATCCAGCATGCCCGGCATTGATCGAGCCGCACCCGAACGCACCGACACCAAGAGCGGTCGCCTCCGGTCGCCGAACCGTCTGCCGGTAGCGTTTTCAAGGAACTCAATTCCCTCCCTCAGTCCGTCCATCAAATCCCGCGCGGCCCCGGCTTCGCCGTCCAGCGTCGCGGCACAAAGGCTGATTGGCAGGACAAACGCAGCCGGAACCGGAAGCCCGAGCGCTGCCATGCGCGACAAATTGGCCGCCTTTCCGCCGACCAGGTCGGCTGAATATTGTTCGGTTGCTCCGTCACCAATGCGTGCGATCTGCATATGCGGCGGGCTCCTATGCGGACAGGTCGGCGAGCACATGCTCGCGCAACAAATGCCCAAACGCCGCCAGTCGGTCGGTCGAGCGTTCGAGCGCGCGAGCAAGTTCGAGGACCGACAGTGCGGTTTTCAGATCGATTTCGCCGGTCAGGATTCTCGCCGTTACCGCCCGCTCTGCTGCATCTGCCCGGTGCTCGACATCGATGAGCTGGCCGACGGCCGCCAGGGCATCTTCGGTGTCGATGCGGTGCCCGTCCGGGACTTCCGCCGCGGCGGCGACGCCGGCCGCTGCGGCTTCGGTGCCCGAAACCGTTGCGGCGCTCAGATCGGCCAACGGCTCGAGCAATTCGGCTGCGATCTCGGGTGGTGCGAGCGAAGCGACAAAGGCCGCCTGCTCAAGCTCATCGATGGCGTCTTCGATTTGATTGACCAGACGCTCGATGCCCCGGTCGGCGCCGAATCGCGCCACCTCGCTGCGTGCTTCGATCGCGATCCTGTCGGCCTTTTCTTCAATGCGACGGGCCCGTTCCGCCAGTGCCGCCGCGTCAACAGAGCGACGTGCTTGCCGGTCGGAGATGAAACGCGAGATGCCGGAGGCGATCTCGCGCGCCAGGCCGGCTTGCCGGATGATGATGGCTAACAGTGCGCGATCGACCCGTTGCAGGTGCGCGACGAGAGCGGCTTCGATGCGATCACGCGCCATTCGGACCGAACTGCCCTGCAGCAGCGCTTCGGCCGAGACACGCATCACGGTCTTGAGGAAATCGACGGCGGCGTCGCGCCCGAGCACGCGATCGAGGCGTTCGGCGAATCCGATCCGGGTCGGCGTCGCATGATGGACCGCTGACGCGACCAATTCGCTGCCGCCGAGTTCGAGGAAAGCGCGGTGGCCGACGCGATGCAGCGCCGCCCAGGACAGCACGTGCACGGCGTCGGTCTTGGAAACCCATTCTCTGAGGATCTTGCGCGCCTTATTCCAGTCGATCAGAAAAACCAGCGAAGCGCCAAGGCTTTCCAGAAAGTCGTTGCGCCGGGCGTCGTCGTCGAACTGAAAACGTCCACTGACGAGATAAAACGCGCCGTCGTCGCCAAGGCCGGTTGCGCTCTTGCGCTCAAGGCCGCTCCAGTCGACGGCAAAGTTGCGAAACAGCCCGATGAAGAACTTGGCGCGCGCCAGGTGAACGTCAGTATAGGTGACGGTTATGGTGCCGGTCTCGACCGCGATGACGATGACGTGAGCGTCGGTCTCGCCGATATCGTTCTGGATCGAAAGACGGCCGTTGGCGCGCGCCGCCGTCGTCTCCAGTCCGGGATGGCCGAATTTCAGTTTCTTGGTGGCGTCGATGCCGCGCATGAATGCTTCCACGGCGGGCCGGTCCTGCGGCAACAAGGCATGAACATGCGCGCCGGCGAGTACTTCTTCGGCATGAGCCGCGGCCAGCCGATTGAGCGCCTTATGCAAATCCATGATCAGCCCATGCAGGCTGTCGCTGCCGTTGCCGTCCGGAAGCGCGGTCAGTCGGACGATCTGTTCGAGCGCGACGTCGTCGGAAGCGTCGAAAGGCGCCGATGCCCGGATCGCCGCAAGGCGTGCGACCGCTGCGTCCGCCGCGATGCCGTCGCCGGCCTTCACAGCCCGCAGCATGGCCTCCATATCGTGCCAGATGCCGGCGCCGAGATTTGCCAGTCCTGGCGCTGAGATCCGGTCGCCGCGCACCAGCGTTGCCTGGTTCACCAGCGTTTCCGATGCGACGGGGTCGAGGCCGGCATCGCGGCATTCGCGCGCCAGAGCGAAGCGTGCATTGTTCGGATCGCGCGCACGATGGGCGGCGGCCTGCAAGATACTCAGCCGTACTTTGACCCTATCGTTGGCCGCAAGGCCCTCGGCGATCAGAGAGGGCAGCAGCAAATCGACTTGGCCCAGCTGCTCGATGATTTCGGATTTCATAGCGTTAGTACCTGCAATCGTTGGCCGCTACGAAAGCAGGTTTAGATGACGCGATTATTGAGCTAAATCATTCACGAGACTGTCACAAACGGAGGCTGCCGCGCGGATAACGCCCGGCGCTATGCGGCGAGCGCTTTCGTTCCCGATTCTGTCAGTGCCGCGGCGAGGCGTTCGCGATCGAGCGGTTTGATCAGAAAACCATCCATCCCGGCCTCGAGGCAGGCGTCGCGGTCCTCGGCGAAGGCGTTGGCGGTCAGCGCAAGGATCGGTGTCCGCGAGGTGCCGGTTTCGGCTTCGATGGCCCTGATCCGGCGCGTCGCTTCCAGGCCGTCCATGCCCGGCATGTGCAGGTCCATGAGCACGCGATCGAACGGGGTACCGGCAGCGCGCGCCGCAAGCCAGGATTCGATCGCGACTTTGCCGCTTTCCGCCATGGTCGGGTAGTGCCCGAGTTTGACCAAAAGCGCGCGCGCGAGCAGCGCGTTGATTTCGTTGTCCTCGGCGACGAGGATCGAAAGGCCGCCGCCCCCGGCCCGTAAGACGCTTGCCGTTTCGGAAGTCTCGATTGCAGCGGGATCGAATACATCATTGGTGGAGAAACGCGCGGCGAGAGTGGCGGCGCGGACCGGCTTGATCAGATAGCCGGTGAACCCGGCCTGCTTGAGGTTGGCGAGTTCGCCGCGCATCGTCGGCGTAATCATGATGAGACGCCGCTGGATTGCCGTCGCCATTCGCGCGAGCGCTTCGCTCGCCGCTGTCCCGAGGGTGTGATCGACCAGAACGGCGCTCCACAATTGCTCCGGCACTAACGCTGCCGCCACTTTATCGTCGGGGACGATCTTTGTGCGTGCACCCCAGCGCTGCAGGCGTCGGGCGATCAAGGAAGCTTCGATGGCAGCCGGGGCGACGATCAAAATATCCTGACCGGTGAGATCGGGCACGGTGAGAGCCGGCCCGTCGGTATCGCTGCTGCGCGGCAGCGGAACCGTCACGCGGAACGTCGCGCTTTGACCCGGCGTGCTTTCGACCGCGATCGAGCCCGCCATGCTCTCAATGATTCTTTTTGAGATGGTGAGGCCGAGCCCGGTGCCGCCGAACTTTCGCGTCGAGCCGCCGTCGGCTTGCTCGAACTCGAGAAAGATGCGCGCCTGATCTTCCGGTGTGATGCCGACGCCGGTGTCGTGCACCGAGATCGCGATCATGTCGGGCGCGCTTTGCTCCGAACTCGGCTCGACAATGATCGAGACGCCGCCTTGCTCGGTGAACTTGATCGCGTTGCCGGCGAGGTTGAACAGCACCTGGCGCAGCCGAGCGGCATCGCCAACGACGCGCGCCGGCAGGCGCTCGTCGACGTAGCAGCAAATTTCCAGGCCCTTTGCCTGCGCGCGCGGTCCCAGCAGTTCGACCGCTTCTTCGACAAAGTCGGCAAGCGCAAACGGCCGCGCCGCGAGATCGAGCCTGCCGGCCTCGATCTTGGAAAAATCGAGCACCTCTTCGATTAACGACAGCAGCGTCTCGCCCGATGTCTTCACCGCTTTCAAATAAGTCGACTGCACGGGCGAAAGCGGCGTGTCGCTGAGCAGATCGGCCATACCAAGGATGCCGTTTAGCGGCGTGCGGATCTCGTGCGACACCATGGCCAAAAAGCGGGACTTGGCGCGATTGGCAGCCTCCGCCTGATCGCGCGCCTCGCCGAGCGCGCGCTCGGCGTTGACGCGGTCAGTAACGTCGCGGCCGACGCTTTGCATCTCGCTGCCGCCGTCGGCGCGGACGTTGACTTCGCGCCAGGCGATCCAGCGTGGGCCACCAGGCGCGGCAATCTTCTGGTCGTGGGTGCGGGTGCCATCGGCGAGGATGCTGGTCTGGCCTTGCTCCAATACCGGCAGGGTGAAATTCGTGGCGAGAATGGCTTCGCGGTCGCGGCCGGCAAGCGCGCAGAAGGCATCGTTGGCGTAAGTGATCGCACCGAGGCCGTTCCGGCGCACGATCACGTCGTCTTGCGCGTCGAAAAAACTCGTGGTGCGTTCCTGGGCTTCCCGGATTTCCCAATTGCGGTCCGCCGCCTCGTCGAGGCTCGCCTCAAGCGCCCGCAGCTCGGCCTTCATCTGACGGATGCGGGAGATCAGGATTCCGATAGCCCCGCACGCGGCGCCGAACAGCGAGGAAACGCCGATCGCGAACGTGTACGGGTCGTAGTGGGCCGAAGGCGAGGTCGCTCCCGAAAGAAAGCCGAACGCGACCGCAAACGCCATCGTCGTGATGACGACCGCCCGGATGATCAGTGAGTACAACCTGCGGCCGAGAATGGCGGGCTTTCGAAGGGTGGCGCGAGGGCCCATGGTCCCTATCCCGCTCGGCAAACGCGGCGCGGCAGTAGGTCAAAAACCGCGCGGTGCCCGTTGTTATCGATGTAGCGATGCGTATCTTGGCTTGGGAACCCTTGCGCATCCCTTGCCGGAGGGACTGAGGATTGGAGCAAGGGTTAACGCTTTGTTAACATCGCGCTGGACCGATCGATTGGATATTGCGAGCAGGATGTCGCGCCCGGGAGAGTTGGAATGGATAGCATTGTGAATTCGAAACGCTCGCGGGCCAAATCGGCCGTGCCGGCCCAGTCCGCGCGGCCGTCGCGCGAGCAGGCCGAGGACGCGGTGCGCACGCTGATCCGCTGGGCGGGAGACGATCCCGACCGCGAGGGACTGCGCGCCACCCCAGCACGCGTGGCGCGCGCCTATGAGGAGTGGTTTTCCGGCTACAGGGATCATCCACGCGATTACCTCAAACGGACATTCGAGGAGACCGGCGGTTACGACGAGGTCGTGGTACTGCGCGACATTCGCTTCGAGTCGTTTTGCGAACATCACATGGCGCCGATCATCGGGCGCGTTCACATCGGCTATTTGCCGCGCAATCGCGTCGTCGGCATTTCCAAGCTGGCGCGGCTGGTCGACGTTTATGCGCGGCGGCTGCAGATCCAGGAGAAGATGACCGCCGAGATAGCGACCTGCATCGATGAGGTGCTCAAGCCGCACGGCGTGGCCATCGTCGCCGAAGCGACGCATCAATGCATGACGACGCGCGGCATACACAAGACCGGCGTCACCATGGTGACGAGCCGGATGCTCGGCGTGTTCCGCGATCACGCCGAGACCCGTCAGGAGTTTTTGTCTGCGATCGGGCTGCGCGGCGCCCATGTTGCCAACGGCAGCGGATAAGACCTTTACGCCGCTGCTTTGGGGTTAACTGGATCGGTTCCGCATTCACGCCGCTCGGCGGATTTCGTCTGCGAGTGCGCGGTACGATAACGCTTCGGCAAGGTGCACGCGGCCGACTTTTTCGGCGCCGTCGAGATCGGCAAGCGTGCGCGCAACACGCAACACCCGATGATAACCGCGGGCGGACAGCCGCATGGCGTCGGCTGCCTCCCGCAACAGTGCAAGCCCGCTGGCTTCCGGCCGCGCTACGTCTTCAAGCACGGCGCCCGAGACTGCGGCGTTGCTGCGGATGTGCGGCAGCCCGATCGCGGCATAACGCGCGGCCTGGCGTTCCCGGGCGAGCGCGACGCGCTCGGCGACCTCGCGGCTTCCTTCGGTTGGCGGCGGCAGGATGAGGTCGGCGGCAGTCACCGCCGGCACCTCGATGTGCAGGTCGATGCGGTCGATCAGCGGACCGGAAATGCGCGCCTGATAATCCGCCGCGCAGCGAGTATTGGGGCCGCGACGGCAGGCGTAGCCGGGCTCGTCGGCGCGGCCGCAGCGGCAGGGATTCATCGCTGCGACCAGCATGAAGCGCGCCGGGTAAGTGACGCGGTGGTTGGCGCGCGCGATCGCGACCTCGCCGGTTTCGAGCGGCTGGCGCAGCAAGTCGAGGGCCTGCGGCTGGAATTCCGGCAGCTCGTCGAGAAACAGTACGCCGTGATGAGCAAGCGAGACTTCGCCGGGCCGCGCGTGGAGGCCGCCGCCGACCAAAGCCGGCATGCTGGCGGAATGATGCGGCGCGCGGAACGGGCGCCGGTTGGTCAGCGCGCCGCCTTCGATCTGGCCTGCGACCGAAGCCACCATGGACACTTCCAGAAGTTCGGCGGGCGCCAGCGGCGGCAGTATCGACGGCAACCGCGCAGCGAGCATCGACTTGCCGGCGCCGGGCGGGCCGACCATGAGCAGATTGTGTCCGCCGGCGGCTGCGACCTCGAGCGCGCGCTTGGCGCTTTCCTGGCCCTTGATGTCGGCGAGATCGAGCATCGCGCCCGGTGCTTCAAGGATCTTCGGCTGCGGCCGCGACAGCACCTGCGTGCCCTTGAAGTGGTTGGCGAGCTGAATGAGTGAAGACGCGGCAATGATCTCGATCTCGGGGCTCGCCCACGCGGCTTCCGGGCCGCATCGCGCCGGGCAGATCAGTCCTTCGCCGCGCGCATTGGCGCCAATGGCGGCGGGAAGGACTCCGGCGACGGCGGCGATCGAGCCGTCAAGACCGAGTTCGCCGAGCACGGCGAAACCGGAAAGCGCGTCGTGCGGAATGGCGCCAATTGCCGCCATCAGGCCGAGCGCGATCGGCAGATCGTAGTGGCTGCCTTCCTTGGGTAAATCGGCGGGCGCCAGATTGACGGTGATGCGGCGGGCCGGCAGCGCCAGCCCGGAGGCGATCATCGCTGAGCGTACCCGTTCGCGCGCCTCGGAGACAGCTTTGTCGGGAAGGCCGACAATGGTGAAGGCCGGCAACCCCGGCGCGACCTGCACCTGAACATCGACGGGTCTGACCTCGATGCCCTCGAACGCCACCGTGGAGACGCGCTGGACCATGTCCGCCCCTGCCGCTTTCCAGACTAGCGAAACAGCAGCCAAGGGGCGATTATATCTCTTGCAAACCACCGACTACAGGTGGTACGGGTCGATTTTTCACGCGACCAAGCGAGCAAGGGATGGGTTTGGTCGAGATCGGTTTTGGTGTCGCATTTCCGGTCCTTGTTGGGATCGGCGTGGCGTTAGCCGTGGCTGACGCCAGCGATATCGAATTTTGGTTCGCGCGTGGCTGCTTCATTGTGGCTGCGCTCGATGTAATGTTTTTTACAGTCAAATGGCTTTGGTTCAGCGAGGAACTGGCGCCGCGCGATTGGACGGTCGGTGCAGCGATCGCGGCGGCTGCGCTCGTTGCGCTGGTCATTGGTCTTAGGTGGATTGACTACCGCGCGGAAAGAATAAGCGCTCAGCTCGTGCCCGGCACCAAGCCAATGCCCCCACTCCCGCCGGGTTGCAACCCGCCTGCGGACGGGCTGGTCGTTTGGCTTGGCACAAACGTGGCTTGGGGGACGCGATTTCCCTATACGGTGCTGAATATTGGCGGAGTAAAGATGCTGGCGGTGGATAAGGTTGCCGGAAAGCCCAAGCTAAACATCAATGTTCTACGAATCTTTGATGATCGCGGCACTATCATCGCCCGAATTGACGAAGATGGCTTTTGGGTTTCCCCCGATATGCGCCACGTAAAACCAAATCGAAGCACGCTAGTCGTATACGACAGGGCGGATCAGCAGGCCCTAAAGATTGAGTTTTTGAATCCACGCGCGCTTTACGTGGAAGGGATATTTAGGGACCGGAAAGGCGTGACCGTTCGAATTACGCCCGACAGTATGATCCTGCCGGGAGACAACATTTTTTCACAAAGTTGCATTGCCGGTGCCGCCACCGCAATTCGCATAAACTAAGGATGCTTGCTCTTTTTCGTTCCTGGCGAAGGCTTGTGCTTTGCTATCGTCCGCAGCGTTTCCTTAAACCGCTCATCGGATTTATCCGCGCCTAGCTCGCGCGCAGCCTTGCGGAAAGCTTTAAGCTGATTAGCGTCTTTCGTCTGGTTCTTTGGATGCTGCGATTGGTTCTTCATCTGGCGGCATTAGCTGTTTGTGCTCTTTGCGTCTCAGCATTCGACGCAACTCTTTGGTTAGCAGGTATCCGGCAACGTCTGTTTCCTTGGTCCCCAAAATCGTATTGCGCGCAAGCCATCCGAGATAACTGTACAACCTCGGCGAAACGCTGACCGAAACCGGTACACTACGCGACTTGTCGTCCGCCATCACAGCCAAGGATTTTTTGGGATTTTCCCCGATTTTTCCCGGAAAATCCATTGCACAGTAGTTCGACTTCATGGCATTCATTTGGCCTAATGAAAAGGGGGCGACCAATAGGCCGCCCCAAGTCTTGGGAGTTCCGGGCCGCTATTGCGGCTTTGCAGGTCCGTGGCCCCGTAAAAACCGGGTCGCCAACGCCACCTTCTTAAAGGGACGGTCCTCGCGAAAGGTTCACCGTTCCGCAGGCGCGAATTTGACGTATAGCCGATTTAAAGGAGGGGCACCTACGTTTGGTGCCCCTTCCTCAGCTTTTCCCTTGAAATCAAATTCGAGTTGAACGCCGCCGGCTAACAGCCTTTCCAGCTTGCGCTGGCGACTACTTGACTGCGGAGCCGTGAGATCTGCGGTATGTCAAACGCTTGCCGACGACGCCCTTTAGTGCCTTCGACGCGCGAGCGGCGTCATCCACACCAAGTGCGACGCGGTTCGAATAACGAAAATCAAACTCGGCCAAATAGCGGTGCAAATGCTTTTCGCCGCAATGCTGGTAGACGCCCTTCATGCCGCGCTTGAAGATCGAGTAGTAGCCTTCAACCGTGTTGGTGTGGATTATCGGCTCGTCGCGCGTAGCGCACGTACTTTTCGCGGTCATGCTTGACCGTGCCATGGCGCGCAAATTCCTTGCGGCACGTTGCGATAATGCTGAGCTGCGTCGGTCATGAGTTTGCTTTCGCGGCGAATGTTCGCGCGAACGATCGGAACAATGCTCGCCGATCGTAATGCCCGTCGATATGGAAGCTGCGGGCGGAGCCGCCGCGCTCGACCAGCGTCACCACCATGTTCTTGTGGTGGTAGCCGCCGTCTTATCGACGCTTCGGCGCCTTCAAGGCGGCCGATGTAGGTTTCGTCAACCTCGACAATGCCGCCAGCGCCGCCCATGGGCGCAAGCGTGCCATCGCGCATGGCCTCGCGGATGCGATGCGAGAGGAACCAAGCCGCCTTGTAGGTGATGCCCAAGCACGCGGTGTAGCTGGTGCGAGGAAATGCCCTTCTTGGAGCAGCAAAGCAGGTAGACGGCCTGTAGCATCTTGTGGAGCGGGATACGGCCATGCTCGAAAACGGTCCCGACCTTGACCGTAAACTGCTTGCGGCATTCCTTTTCATTGCATTTCCAGAGGCCAATCCGGGCTTGGCGCTTGCCCTCGCCATTCCGCGCCGGTCTGCAGCTTGGTCGCCCGGCCGATCACGCCACAATGGGGGCAAACCGCGCCATCGGGCCACAAGGTCGCCTCTAGATACTCAAAGGCGGCCTGCTTCGGTATGGAAGGCGTCTTTCGTCAGTTTCGAGAGGGTCGGCATGGCTGTTCTCCAATGAAATCAGCCTACTACATATCGGCATGGTTTGCAAGAGACATAATCGCCAGTCACGGTCAAGAACATTTAGTGAACGAACGAAACAATTGTCGCGCAGTGTTAGCGGTAGGCTGCGTCCCGCAGTTCGTGCCGCACCGCTTCCAGGATTTCGTTGGACAACGCCTCATCCTCGACCGCTCGCGCGAGGGTCATCGCGCCGACCAGAGCGGCCATGGCGGCGACGGCCTTGCGCCGTCGTGCCGACTTCGAGAAGCCGGGCAGCGCGTTGGTGAGGATATCAAGGAGCGGCCGTATCCCTTCAGCGAAGGCTTTGCGCACTGCGCCGCCGCCCCGCGCGGCATCGCCGCTCAGCGCTGCAAACGCGCAACCGCGGCCCGGTTCGTCGCGATGGCTTGGCGACAGGTAGTGCTCGAGCAGCGCGGCGTAGGGTTTGTCCGGCGCAGCCGCAACAACGCGCGACCAGTTCGACGCCGCGCGCGCCATCGATCGCCGGCTTGCTTCGGCGACGAGATCGTCTTTCGAGGCGAAATGGCCGTAAAAGCCGCCGTGCGTGAGGTCGGCGGCCTTCATGATATCGGCGACGCCGATGCCGCCGAAGCCCTTGGCGCGAAACAGCGCCGCTCGCGGCATCGAGGATGCGCTCGCGGTTTTCCGCGGCCTTTTCCCGGCTCACTCTCATGCGAAGTCCAGCCATGCATCAAGAAGCAATTGACAATTTATATGACGATCGTCATCAATACGCAAGCGAAACATGACGATCGTCATCTAAAGCACTCTGAGGTCAAGAAGCGATGATCTCCTCTGCCCTCGCAGCGGTTTCTCGCGCGCCGCAATATCCACTACGGCTGGGTCGTCGTCGCCGTCACCTTCCTCACCATGCTGGTTACCGCCGGCGCCATGGGGGCGCCCGGCGTGCTGATCGTGCCGCTGGAGCATGAGTTCGGCTGGGACAACGCGCAGATTTCCTCAGCGCTGGCGCTGCGTCTTCTGCTGTTCGGATTGTTCGGCCCGTTCGCCGCGGCTTTCATGAATCGCTTCGGGCTGCGCCGGGTCATGATCGCCGCGGCGGCTTTGATCGTGGCCGGTCTCATCGTCTCGCTGGCGATGACCCAGGTTTGGCAACTGGTGCTGCTATGGGGCGTCGTCGTCGGCGTCGGTAGCGGCCTCACCGCCATCGTTCTGGCGGCGACGGTGGCGGCGCGCTGGTTCACCCAACGCCGCGGCCTGGTCGTGGGCCTGCTTTCGGCCAGTTCGGCCACCGGGCAACTGGTGTTCCTGCCGCTGATCGCCGAATTGACCACGCGCTTCGGCTGGCGCGCGGCGGTCATTTTCGTCTGCGGTCTTCTGGCGCTTGCCGCCGCTATTGCGTTTGCGCTGATGCGCGACCGGCCGAGCGACCTGAACCTGCCGGCCTATGGCGAAACCACGGTGACGCCGCCGCCCCCGATCGGCGCCGGCCTGTTGTCGTTGCTGTCGTCTCCGCTCGCGGTGCTTGCGGATGCGGCGCGCGTGCCGCTGTTCTGGGTCTTGTTCGCTACGTTCTTCATCTGCGGCTTGAGCACCAACGGACTGATCCAGACCCATTTCATCACGTTGTGCGGCGATTACGGGCTGACCGCCGTGACTGCGGCGAGCGTGCTCGCCATGATGGGCGTATTCGATTTCATCGGCACCATCGGCTCCGGCTGGCTGTCCGACCGCTTCGATAATCGCTGGCTGTTGTTCTGGTATTACGGGCTGCGCGGGCTTTCGCTGCTGTTTCTGCCGTTCACCGACTTTTCCTTCTACGGGCTGTCGCTGTTTGCCGTGTTCTACGGGCTCGACTGGATCGCGACGGTGCCGCCCACCGTCAAGCTGACCGCCGACCGTTTCGGCCGCGAACGCGCCGGAATGATCTTCGGCTGGGTGTTTGCCGGCCACCAGATCGGCGCCGCGACTGCGGCCTACGGCGCCGGCTTTTCGCGCACCGAGTTTGCGAGCTACCTGCCGGCGTTCTTTGTCGCCGGCGCCATGTGCATCATCGCCGCGGGCGCTTGTTCTGACCATCGCCAAACCATCGTCGACGGGCTTCGGCGCGGCTGCGCCGCAACCGGCGCGCGGCTGAAATCCGCAGTAGCCGTCCGCGCGACCGCTGTGCCTTGTCGCGCACACGAATGAGCGGCCACCAAGCGACATTCGGCGAAATGTCGTACAAGCGTGTCTGCTCATGCGCACGCTGACGCACTCATGAAAGACTTGCTCAGGCGAAACCGCCACGCGGGGCTGCCGCTGGCAGCCGTCGTAATGTTGGCGCTGCTGTCAGGGCACTGTCGCGCCCAGACCGCGGCGCCGCCGGGCGGGACGATCTGGACCGTGCCCGAGGTCGGCGCGTTGCCTGACAACGATTACGGCCGTCTGGTGCGGCGCGGCCGCGATCTCGTCACCGCAACCTACGCGCATATCGGGCCGGAGGTGAGCGATCCGGCAAAGCGTTATGCCGGCAACAATCTCGCCTGCGGCGATTGTCACCTTGAGGCTGGAACAAAAAGATTTGGCCTGCCGGTCTTCGGTCTCTATGGCGACTTCCCAAAATACAGCGCGCGGGCGGGCGCCGAGATCACCATTGAAGATCGGGTCAACTCCTGCATGACCCGCAGCATGAACGGCCGCGCCATGCCGGCCGATGCGCCGGAGCTGCAAGCCTTCGTCGCCTACATCAAATTCCTGTCCACCGGCGTGCCGCCCGATCAGCGCATCCCGGGGCTTGGCGCCGGCAACATTCCCGAGCTTGATCGCGCCGCAGATCCGCTGCGCGGCCGCGCGATCTATGTCGCGAAATGCCAAGGCTGCCACAACATCGATGGATCGGGCATCCGCCGCAGCCTGCCGACGACCGATCTCGGCTACGTGGTGCCGCCGCTGTGGGGTTCGGACTCATTCAACAATGGCGCCGGCATGAACCGGCTCATCACCGCGGCGAACTTCGTCCACTCCAACATGCCGGAGGGTGCGGATTATTTGAATCCGGTGCTCTCAACAGTCGATGCGTGGGACGTTGCGGCTTTCGTGGTGTCGCAGCCGCGGCCGATCAAACCGGGACTTGAAAAGGATTTTCCCGATCTCGCATTGAAGCCGGTCGATACGCCCTACGGCCCTTATCTCGACGGCTTCAGCGCGCAGCAGCACAAATACGGACCGTTTGCGCCAATCCGCGCGGCCCTCGCACGCTTGAAAAGTGAGGCTAAGCCCGCCGCGGACCCGCGCCATTAGCGGCCGGCCCGTATCGTCTCGATCTTGTCCCAGATCAGCGCCGCGATGTCGGGGCCGCCGAGATTCTTCACCGCGCGAATGCCGGTCGGGGAGGTGACGTTGATCTCGGTGAGGAAGCCGTCGATCACGTCGATGCCGACAAACAACAGGCCGCGCTCGCGCAGCGCCGGCCCAAGCCGGGCGCAGATTGCCTGCTCGCGGGCGCTGAGGTCGGTGGCTTTCGGCACGCCGCCGCGCACCATGTTGGAGCGCAGGTCGTCGGGCGCCGGTACGCGATTGACCGCGCCGGCGAATTCGCCGTCGACCAGAATGATGCGCTTGTCGCCGTCCTTCACCGCGGGCAGGAATTTTTGCACCACCCACGGTTCGCGGAACATCGTGGCGAACAGGTCGTAGAGCGAACCGAAGTTGAGATCTTCGCGCTCCAGCCGAAACACTGCCTCGCCGCCTTTGCCGTAAAGCGGCTTCATGACGATGTCGCCTTGCTCGGCGCGAAACGCCTTGATCGCTTCCAGGTCGCGGGTGATCAGCGTCGGCGGCATCAGCTCGGGAAATTCGGTGACGAAGACTTTTTCCGGGGCGTTGCGGACGTGGGCGGGATCGTTGACCACGAGCGTGCGCGGGTGAATGCGCTCGAGCATGTGCGTCGTGGTGATGTAGGCGAGATCGAACGGTGGATCCTGGCGCAGCAGCACCACGTCCATTGAGGCGAGATCGACCAGCCGCGCGCTCGCCAAGCGTGAAATGGTCGCCAACCTGATCGCGGACCTGAAGCGGCTGCACTGAAGCGGTCAGTTTGCGGTCGCGCAGCGCCAGCCGGTCGGGCGTGTAATAGGACAGCGCGTGGCCGCGCCGCTGCGCCTCCAGCAGGAGCGCGAACGTCGAATCGCCGCGGACGTTGATCCGCTCGATCGGGTCCATCTGTACGGCGACGTTCAAGGGCATGGGCGTGATCAGGTTTGAAGGGCGAGGCGCCAACGTCTACGCAATTTATGCGGCGGCGGCTACGGCGATCGAGGTGAGGGACGTTCAGCGGCTGGCATCGAAAGCGTTGGCAATATGCTGCGGCATCCGGCCGGGAGCCACCAGCACCACGTCGAAGCGGATATCGCGTTGGGCGTCGTCCGGATGATGCGCGAGCCACAGCTCGGCTGCGGCAATGATCCGGCGTTGCGTCCGTTCGGTCACGGCTTCCGCCGCGTCGTCGACATGCATGCGCGCCTTGACCTCGACAAAAGCCAGCGTGCGGCGGCGGCGGGCGACAATGTCGATTTCGCCGAAGGGGGTTTTCCAGCGCCGGGCGACGATCCGGTAGCCCTTGGCGATCAGCAGCATGGCGGCCCGGCTTTCGGCCGAGAGCCCAAGCCGGAAGGCGGCGACACGCTCGCTACGCGGGCCTGTCTCGATCCGCTCCGATGGCTTAGCGCGGCGGGCGATGGTCCTGCTCCTTCGCGAGCGCGAGTGCGCGCTGGTAGAGGTCGCGGCGGGAAAGTCCGGTCGCAAGTGCGACTTCGCCCACGGCATCCTTCAGCGAGACCCGCGCGAGAGCTTGCCGCAGCAGCGCATCGGCATCGTCTGCGCTCGGCTGCTCCAGCGCGGTTGGCGGCGCGATGACCAGAACGATTTCACCGCGCGGTTCGCCGGTCTCCGCCAAGCTCTTTGCCAAGGCAACGAGATCGCCGCGACGAACTTCCTCGTGCAAGCTTGGTGAGCTCGCGGCACAGCGCGACCTCGCGCGGCCCGAGCGCTTCCGCAAGGTCAGCGAGAGTTGCTGCGATGCGCGGTCCGGTTTCGAACAACAATAAGGTCGCCGGGATGCGGGCCAATTCGGCAATGCGCGCGCGCCGCGCCGTTTGTTTGGGCGGCAGGAAGCCGCCGAAGAAGAACTGATCGGTCGGCAAACCGGCGCTGGCTAATGCTGCGAGCGGCGCTGAGGCGCCGGGGAGCGCCGTTACCGCATATCCGGCTTCCTGGGCGGCACGAACCAACTTGAATCCAGGATCGGACACCAGCGGCGTACCGGCATCCGACACCAGTGCGATCGCTTCTCCTGCAGCAAGCCGCTGCAGCAATTTGGGTCGCGCCGTCGCGGCATTGTGGTCATGGTAGGGCGTTAGCGGTGTCGCGATATCGTAGCGGTCGAGCAGCTTCCGCGTGACCCGAGTATCCTCGCACGCGATCAGGTCGGCACCCGCCAGCGTCGCCAGCGCGCGCAGGGTGATGTCGCCGAGATTGCCGATCGGGGTTGCGACAATATGCAATCCGGGCGCGACCTGGTCCGCATTGAAGGAATGGCCGCCGATGGTGTAACGCCGGGGTGCATGATCGTCGGGGGCGGACGGTTTGTTCATTGCCGCAGCCTATCGCCGCCCTCTGCGGCCGTCATGCCGCGCCGGATTCCTCATTGTTTTCATTTGGTTAACCATTCGCCGCCAGAATGACAGATTGGGGCTGCCTTATAACCCGGGGTATTTGGCCGCTGGGGAGGAGAACCGATTGTCCGCGGACTTTCCGGTGAGGGGGTCGGCCGCCATGCCCACACGGCGCCGCGCGCTGGGCGGTTTATGGGCTGCAGCGAGCGCCGTTTTGGCCGGCTGTACCAATAACTCGAACTACTTCTCCTCGTTTCCATCCCTGTCATCGACACCGGGGGGCGCAGCGGTGCCGGAGGCAAGGCTCGGCACCGGCCAGGTCAAGGTCGCGGTCATTCTACCGCTGTCGGCGGCCGGCAATGCCGGAGTTGCCGGTCAGGCGATGCGCAACGCGGCCGAAATGGCGTTCGCGGAGTTCAACGCCAACGCCACTATCCAACTGTTGATGAAAGACGACGCCGGCACGCCCGAAGGCGCGCGCGCGGCCGCGGAACAAGCGCTCAATGAGGGCGCCGAGATCATTGTCGGGCCGCTGTTTGCGCAGTCGGTCGGCGTCGTCGGACAGATCGCGCGCTCGCGCAACATCCCGGTCATCGCGTTTTCGACCGACACCAATGTCGCGGCGCAAGGGGTCTATCTGTTAAGCTTTCTGCCGGAATCCGATGTGCGACGCATCGTGCAATATGCGACGTCGGTCGGGAAACGCTCGTTCGCGGCGCTCATCCCCGACAATGCGTATGGCACGGTGGTTGAAGCTGCCTTCAGGCAGGATGTGCCGCGCCACGGTGGCCGCATCATCGCGCTCGAACGCTACCCGCACGACAAGGTGGCGATGGCAGCGCCGATCAAGACCGTTGCTCAGGCGGCGGTTCACGCCGATGCCATTTTCATTCCCGACGGCGGCGATGCTGCACCTGAGGTCGCTCAGGGGCTGGTCACCGACGGCGTCAACACCAAAAAAGCGCAGCTCCTTGGCAGCGGCTTGTGGGAAGACGATCAGCGGATCACCTCGGCCACGATCCTCAACGGCGCGTGGTACGTCGCGCCGGATCCCGCCGGCTACCGGAATTTCACCGCGCGCTATCGCGCCCGCTTCAAACAGGAGCCGCAGCGTACCGCGACGCTCGCCTACGATGCGGTCGCGCTCATTGCAGCGCTGGTGAAGACGCAAGGCGCGCGCCGGTTCTCGCCTGACGTTTTGACCAATCCGTCGGGTTTTTCCGGCATCAACGGGCTGTTCAAATTCCGTGCCAACGGCACCAACGAACGCGGGCTTGCGGTGCTGCGCGTCACACCGTCGGGCGCGCAGATCATTTCTCCCGCACCGCGCAGCTTTACCGGCTCGGGAATCTAGGGCGTGACCTGATAGCTTCGCTCGGGCGGAGACCGCGACAGTCCGCTTCTCTAATCGGCCGGCACTGCAACAAGGTCGGCGGCACGCTTGATCTCCGAGCGCCAAAAGAAGAACCGCCTCGCGGCAGTTGCTCGGTCTGCTACTTGCATTTCCTTGCGGCATCTCGCCGAAGCTGTAACCACAATTCGCGCCAGAACCGGCGCTACGCCACCCGGACCTGTGCCAAAAAGCGCTCGACTTCAGCACGCAATCTGCCGGATTTGGCCGCTAGTTCGCTGCCCGCATTGAGCACCGCATTGGCAACCTGACCGGTCTTGCTCGCGGCGTCGGAAACCTGCACGACGCTCGCCGACACCTCGCGGGTGCGCTCTGCCGCGGCACTGGCACTGCGGGCGATCTCCTTGCTGACGGCATCCTGCTGCTGCACCGCCACCGAAATTTCGGTGGCATTTTTGTCGAGCTGGCCGATCGTGCCGGCGATGGCTTGCATGGCCTGCACCACGCTCGTCGTCGTTCCCTCGATCGAGGAAATCTGCTGCGTAATGTCGCCGGTTGCCTTCTCGGTCTGCGACGCCAGCGTCTTGACCTCCTGCGCGACCACGGCAAAACCGCGACCGGCCGGACCGGCACGCGCCGCCTCGATCGTCGCATTGAGCGCGAGCAGATTGGTTTGCGCCGCGACGTCGCGAATGAGATTGCTGACGCTGTTGATCTGTCCGACCGTCGCCGCCAGGCGTTCCACCGCCGCTATGATCGACTTTGCTTCCGTAGTCGCCCGGCGGGCGATGTCGGCGGATTCCCGCGCCTGATGGGAAATCTGTTCAACCGATTGCGCGATTTCCTCCGACGCCGTGGCGACGCTGTTGACATTCTTCGTCGTCTGCTCGGATGCGGTCGCGGTCGTGTTCGCCTGCGTCTGATTGTGATTGGCGGCCTCAGCCATGATCTGCGCGCAATTGTCCATCGTCTTCGACGCGCCGTCGAGCGCGCCGACGATGTCATTCACCGCATGTTCGAAATTTCTGGTCGCCGCTTCGATCTGCTGCCGCCGCGTTTCGGCTTGCCGCGCACGGTCATTCTCGCTTTGGCGCGCGGCGGTGAGGTCTTCGATCGCGCGGCGGAATACGAGCAGCGCCTCGGCCATGCCTCCGATCTCGTCGTGGCCGCCGACCGGGACCGCAACATTCGCGTCGCCGGCAGCGATCCGGCGCATGGCGCCGCTGAGCAGCGTCAAGCGGCCGACGATACTGCGGCCGACATAGAACCAGGCAATCAAGCCAGCACTGGTAAGCGCAACAATGCTGAGGAGGATCAGAATGATCCGGCCAAGCTTGATCTGCGAAATTGCCTGCGCCGAAAGCGTTTCGGCAATTGTCCCTTGGTGTTGGATCAATCTTTCTACAGCGGTCCGGAGAATCGTTGCTTGCGCTTGCGCGGCCGCGTAAACCTGCTGGGCATCCTGCTCGCCCTTCAATTCGTTGGTCCGTTCGACGATGATTCCATTGTCCCCGGACAGTGACGGCGAGCTTGCCGTACAGGGCGCTTATCTTGTCGCGCTGATCGGATTTGGGTAGCTCCCTTAAGTTGTCGTCGATGTGACGCTCGGCCGCGGCAATCGAATCGCGAAGCGGCGGCAGGTTCGCAATATCGGTCACCATCGACGCTTCGATCAGCAGTCCGACAAGGAGATTGGCGTCGGCCTGCACTTCGAGCAGGCGGCGCAGCGAATTGATCGATTGGCTCAGCGTCGTCCTGTCGTTCTGACTTTTTGTCATCAGATCGAAATAGGCGTCGTCGATCGCCGGCGTGATCGCCTCGAGCAGATTTTCATGCGCCTTGCGGACGGCGAGCGCCAGCGCGCGCCGTTGCGCGGAAATTTGGATGCGATCCGCGACGGCTTGACTGAGCGCATCGAGCCGTTCGTCCATCGCGGCTCGCGCCATGCTTCGATCAAGCGTATCGGCGATCTCGGCGCTTTGACTGGCATTGAGCGCCCGCAGGCGGTCGATCCTTACTTTGAGATTGCGAGATTGCGCGGCGATTTCGCTGGCGATTTCCGCTCTGTGGCTTTCATCCTCAGCCGCCATTAAGCGCGGGGCGAAGGCAACAAGGTCACTGGTGTCCTTCGACAGCCGTATCAACTCGACGGTGGCCGGCATGCTGCGGAAAACGATTGCGCTCAAGGTCGCGCCGATAGTGGCGAAGGCAAACAGCGCAAACAGCGAGCCGATCACGGTCATGCCCGCAGCCAGGCCGAACGCCAGATAAAGCCGCGCGCGGATCGTCCGCATGAAGGCGAACGAGCCCGGCCGGCCGCGAAGGATGGCAAAGCCTAATTTGTATTGACCTGCACGCACCCGACGATCTCTTCGCCGCGCGTCCGCGTGCTTCGTCATTGCCCTGCCATCTTGATCAGGCGCACGACCGGTTTGAACGACCCGTCGGCTTGCATGATCGTGAAGAAGACCTGGTCCGAGCCCTGGTTCTTATCCGGTCCATAGCTCAGCACTACACCGCCGAGATCGAACGGAGCCGCGTTGATGGCGCTGAGCAGCTTTTCGCGCGCCGGATCGCCGTCCACGCGCCTGAGCGCTTCGACCACGAGTAGTCACTTGGTGGGCTTGTTCGACGCCAGCACGGTGACCGGCGTCTCGCGATAGTAATCGGGGAATAGGCGCTTGAGGTTTGCAACCTTCGGCAGGTCATTGGACACGATGTAGGGTTGATCCGGATGCAGGACGGCAAAGTCCTGATCGGAGCCTGCGGCGGGATTAAACCCCGGCAAAGCCTCGACCTTGGTGACGATCGCTTTGGCAAAGACGTGTGCCGTGTTCAATTGCGCGATATAGGCCTCGGCGACGCGTTTCTGCTCGTCGTTGGCATAGAAAATCTCGGAGCGGTATTGCGTGCCCACGTCGGGACCCTGATAGTTGAGTTCGGTCGGGTTGTGCGCGACCGAGAAATATATCTGCAGAATTTTGCCGAGCGAAATCTGCCGCGGATCGAATGTCACCTGCACCAATTCGGCATCTTCCACCGATTCGGCATCTCCGGTGGTGCCGGTGCCGACCATCTCGGAGTGCGCCGTCGCCTTCTGCCCGCCGGCATAGCCGGAGAGCGCTTGCGTGACGCCCTTGACGTGCTCGTACACCACCTGCGGGCCCCAGAAGCAACCGCCGGCCAGCACGATCGTCTGCAAGCCGCTCCCGGCCGGCGGCGCCGGATCGAGCGCCGGCGCCGGAATGACCACGGCCGGCTCGGCGGCCTGCGCCGGCATCGTGGCGGCAAGACCCAACAACGACACAAACAGCGTCGCGCATGCCAGCGCACGCGGTGAGAGGCCGCGACCCTCGCCGGCACCCGGCCATGTCCTGTCAGCCATCGATTTCCTCCATGTCTTGCCGCGCCGGCCGAATCATCCCGCTTGGTCATTAGGAATTCTATTGACGCTAATTTTTCATTAAAGCGCCTTACCGACGGGGCGAACAAAGCGGCGCCTGTCGACCACCCACACTGCTTTCTATCGCCGACGAGGTAATCGAGTAATTGATCGAAGGGAATCGCCGCGCTGCGGCACCAACGAACGTGGGCTGGCGGTGCTGCGCGTCACACCGACGGGCGGGCAGATCATTTCTCCCGCACCGCGCAGCTTTACCGGCTCGGAAATTGAGGGCGTGACCTGATAGCTTCGTGCCTGCGGAGACGGCGAGAGTCCGCTTTGCCCGGAAAACCGACTAGTCACTGCATCGCAGCAGAATCACGGCGCACGCGCTCCGACGGCCAGCTTCGCCTTGGCGGAAAGTTCAAGGGCACTGCCATCGAGCGAGCGGCGGACTTCGACGACATCGGGCGCAAACACGAGCCCGTCGGGCGGCGCGAACGCAAAACTGTGGCGGCCGTTACCGATGCCGCCGCGTTCCAGGTCTCCCCGATAGCGGTTGGCCAGAACCTGACCGATCAGTCGGCCGCCGGCCAAGATGTCGAGACAGACCGGCGCCCCGGGGTGCTCGACATTCTGCGCCCAGCCTTCGATGACCTGCGGCGTGATCCGATCGATGAAGCCGCGCAGCTGTGCCGACTCCGCGGTCTGCTCCGCGACACCAGGCCGGCGCGCCGCGCAATGTGCCGCCGGATCGCGTCGACCTCGTAGCCGTCCTGCAGTCGCGGCGCGCAATATTGCGCCGCCGTCCGCCGCCGCAGCCGCATACAGCTCGCGGTATTCATGGGCATTGTGGAACATGCCGCGGCTGTCGTCGTCGATGAAGCTCTCCGCCGGCGCGCCTTCGGCGAGGATCACGTCGTGCGTATCGAGCTCGATGTGGAAATATTCGACCTGGTCGACGCGCTCGGCCTGCACGATCGAGGCGCCATTGACCAGGTCCTGGCCTCGATCAGCGCGCCCTCGAGATACATCGCGTGGTGGGGCGAGAGCCACAGATCGCGCTTCGGCACGTCGTCGGCCAGCGCGCCGGCCTTGATGCGGACCGGCAGAATATCCTTGCGGCCCATGACAAAGCGTCCGTCATAGCTGCGCCGCCCGATCCATTTGATCGGCCGCGCCGCGCCGGACGTCCGTCATCACCTGGTCGCCGATCTGCAAAGTCTTCGACTGCGACTTCGCCGCGCAGTCAGGATCAGGGTGCCGCGGCAATAGCAAGGGTTGGATAAAAAGACGAAGCTCGGTGGCTTGTAGGTTGAGTGTGCCGAGACATCTGGATTTCGAAGTCGGCGCCGCCTGGGCTGGTGACGTCGCCTTCAACGTAGGTGATAGTCGCCGGAAATAAATTCATCGACCTGGCCGGGGGCCGGTGAGCGGCGCAGTGCCGATGAAGGCAAGCTCATGACCAGCTTTCGCGAAGGCGGAAAAATCGAGCTTGTCGGTGCCGGGCTTGAAATCACCAATATAGTCGTCGCACGTTTGGTCGTTGACCGGCGCGTCGCCGGGTGCGAACACGAAAGTGTTGGCGCCAGCGCCGCCATACATCGTGTCGATGCCGGTACCGGCAACAAGTGTGTTACCGCCGCTGCCACCGACAATATAGTCGTCGCCCGAGCCGGCGATCAGAGTGTTCGAATAGACGCCATCGCCGAAGATGCTGTCATTCTGATCGTTGCCAGTGCCGGTCAGGCCGCTGCCGTAGAGGTAAAAGCGTATCGACGTTTTCCGGCAACGTCGCGTTCACACCGCTGGCGTAGAGTGTGTTGTTGCCGGTGGTGTAGGCGTCCGTGACCGTGGTCTGATTGCTGTAGACGTAAAAAGCTGTCATTGCCGGCGCCGCCGACCAGAGTGTTGGTGTCAGGGCCGCCGTAGAGAGCAGTGGTGCCGGAGCCGGCATAAAGGTAGTTGGTGCCGTCCAGACCGAACATGCTGATGGTGCCGCTGGTGGGCGCGCTGCCGCCGTAATCGTAGCCGTAGATGATGTCGTTGACCGAGGTGCCGTGAATGGTCTCGTTGGCGGAAACAGCGGTCTGGGTGAGAGTGTCGGTGGTAGGCGTCCCAGACCCAAAATGACACCGAATTGACGCCGGAGGCGGATACGGTTTCAACGCCGCCGGTACCGGCGGGGCCATAGAGGTCGGCGGCCGCGAGTTTGTCGAGCGCGAAGAGGCTGGGGTTGGCCTCGTTGGCGGCGTCTGCGGTCTCCGACATGATGGTGTAGTCGGCGCTGTTCTCCGACGGATCCAGCACGTGGTTGTGCTCGACGCCGTCAGCGGTATAGACGACCTGGTCGGGGTGCTTCATGCCAATGGCATGGCCGATTTCGTGCAGCAGGGTGCCGAGATCGATGGTGCCGTTGTTGAGGTAATCCGAGTTCATGAATACGGCGCCGGCTGGACCGAGGTCACTGGTAAAACCGTAACCCGAGCTGACGTTGCCGGTGAGATAACTCCAATCGCCGAACGGATAGAAACCGATGCCGGCGGCGGTCTGATAGTCGCCGTTCGGCGACCCCGTGGTCGTGGTGCTGAAACTGACATTCGCGAACGTGATGTCGCCCTCACCCGGCGGCACTTCGATGAAGACGATGCCGGACGCGGCGGCCCATTGACCTAGCGCCGCGAGCGCCTGGGCCTGCTCAGCCGCGGTGAACGCCGTGAAGCCGGCTACCGTCGCCGGGGTGAATCCGCCAATCGTCTCGTCATAGGTTGGCGGCGAAGTCGGGAAAGAGAAGGTGACGATGACAGGCGCGCCCGCGGTGTCCAGGCCGTTCCATGAGTTGCCGCTCTCGATGGCGGTGGGATCATTATTGGCGACGACAACGCCGGTGTCGGACATCGACCGAGTTCCTCAAAGTAGCCAATCCAGCAAAATTTCGGATGGAAACGGAGAGAAAGTCAAGATTAATAAGAGTAGCAACCATAAAACAGCGAGCGGCGGTGTTTGCGTAGATCAAAGGCTTCCTGGCAGAGGCGATGACATGAGAGCTGCATTGTACGCCTTCCCACGTGGGGTGAGACGCCGGTAACGTTCAATCACTGCTTTGGCTAAGGTAGTGCTGCAATGCAGCACGAGCGTGCACGATCACATTTTCCCATTGGCGTGTATCATCCTGCCGAAACAGGAGGGCAGTCGGATACCATGGGCTGTCGTTGCGATCGAGCAACCAACGCCAGTCGGGGACGAATGGCAACAACACCCAGACGGGTTTTGCCAGCGCGCCGGCGAGATGAGCAACACTGGTATCCACAGAGATAACCAGGTCCAGATTGGCAATCAGCGCCGCTGTGTCGGAGAAACTCTGCAGCGCATCGCCGAAATGCAGAAGATCGCTCTGATCCTTCAGCACGGCTACATCGTCGGTGCGAACATCCTTTTGCAAACTCACAAATGTTGCTTCGATATCCAGAAGTGGCAGCAGAGAGCGCAGGCTGATTGAACGATTTCGATCATTTCTGTGCGTTGGCCTGCCCGACCAGACCAGGCCAATTCTGGGTCCGATGTTCGATGCAAGGCGTGCTTGCCAATTCTTTACAGCTTGGACCGGCGCGTGCAGATAGGGCGTCACGGACGGAATCGTCTCGAGCTGCGTCGCGAACGCCAACGGCAAGCTGAGCAAAGGACATTGGAGGTCGAATTTGGGTAAGGGATCGCCCTCGGATACAACCTGCGTCACCCCGGCAAGGCTGGTCATAAGCTCGTGGAGCGGCCGCTCGACCCCCAGGATCACGCGTGCGCCGCGTGCGGCGACGAGTGGGACGTAGCGGCAGAATTGGATCTGATCGCCAAATCCCTGCTCGTCGTGAAGCAAGATGGTCTTGCCATCCAGAGCCTCAGCGCCTTGCCAAAGCGGCTGCGAGTAACTGCGCTTCCGGAGAGCCAGAGGTTCAGTCTTCCACCGCCATTCATATTTACCCCACCCACGGCTAAAGTCGCCGGTCAGGAGCCTCAACAAACCTTCGTTCTGATGCACCTGTGCGAAGTCCGGTCGCACTTGGAGCGCGCGGTCATAGCTTGCCAGCGCCTCGTCAAACCGCTTCAACTCAAGGAGTGCAAGACCGCGGTTGGTGTACGCCTCGACATAGTTCGGTCGCACTTGGAGTGCCCGGTCGTAGCACGCCAGCGCCTCCTCGAAGCGCTCAAGTTCCTTCAGGGCGTTGCCCCGATTGAAGAGCGCCCCGGCATCGTCCGGTCGCACTTGAAGCGCGCGGTCAAAGCTGGCCAGCGCCTCCTCATACCGCTTTAGTTCATTCAGAGTTCTGCCACGGTTGATGTGTCCCTCGGCGAGGTCTGGTCGCGCTTGCACCGCACGGTCATAGCTCGTCAGCGCCTCGTCGAACCGTTTCAGCTCATGAAGTGTAAGACCACGGTTAATGTGCGCCGCGGCATAGTCCGGCCGCAGCGCGAGCGCTCGGTCATAGCTCGCCAGCGCCTCATTCAAAGTGTTGCCACGGTTGGAAAGCGTCTCGACGAGATGTGGTCGTAAAGCGAGAGCGCGGTCATAGCTTGCCAGCGCCTGGCCAAACCGCTTCAGTTCACGCAGGGTATTGCCACGATTGTTGTGTCCCTCGGCATCGTCAGGTCGCATTTGGAGCCCGCGATCATAGCTTGCCAGCGCCTCGTCGAACCGCTTGAGCTCATGGAGCGTAAGACCGCGGTTGGTGTGCGCCTCGGCATGGTTCGGTCGTACTTCGAGCGCGCGGTCATAGCTTGCCAGCGCCTCGTCGAAGCGCTCGAGTTCATGCAGGATGTTGCCACGATTGAAAAGCGCTTCGGCAAAGTCCGGTCGCAGCGTGAGCGCGCGATCATAGCTCGCCAGCGCCTCCTCGAAGCGCTTGAGCTCTTTCAGGGCGGTGCCGCGATTGGACAGCGCTTCGGCAGAATTCGGTCGCACTTGGAGTGCGCGGTCATAGCTCGCTAGTGCGATGTTTTTCTTGCCCAGCCTTGATTGCACGACCGCCAGCAGGTGAAGCGCAGCAAACAGATCGGGTTTGGTGTCTACGATTTGTTGGCATATTTGCTCGGCCTCGACCAATTGGCCGGCCTGATATGCAGAACTGGCACGATCCAGTGCCTGCGACAGAGTGAGTGTGAGCTTGGTCATTGGCCAGCGATGCCGTGACGAACAATTGCACAGGCGATGATAAATTGGCGTGACGCTTCTGGCTATCTATCGAAGCAATGAGTCTTGAGAGAGTTCGGGCGCGATGGAGTTTGGCCGACCAAGGGTAGCTTAGCTACTTGCTTCGAATTTGGCGACACTTCAGGGCGTGCCTGAATAGTGAATTGCTTGGCTATGGCTTGCCGAGCACGCGCCAACGGCACGCGGCAAGCGCCGCTGAGGCGCCTAGACTAGCTAGACTAAGGATTGCGTTTCGACAACTGGGCGGAGTACGTGAAGCGTATTTCACCGCGCTAAACGATCTCCAACCTCGATCCGAGACACGTCTCGATCTCGGCCTGGTGCACCACACGGACGAAGTTGCGGGCACGACTGATCGGCGCGATCAGCGGAATGCCGGCTTCACCCCTCTGAAAGCCGACACAAAATAAGAGCTGTTAGTAGTTTACCTAGACTAGCGGTTAAGGCCGCGCGTCAACAAGTCCACGGCCTGGACTTTCACGCCGCGAGATCGGCGACGACAGCATCGAGCACGGGGAAGCCCGGCATGCTGACACGAAGGCGGCCTGCGTCGGTCGTCTCGACCAGCCCGTGCTCGCGCAGCGCCGCAATGCGCGCCGGATCGAGCGGGCGGTTCATCAGTTCGGCGTAGCGCGCCGGATCGATGCCCTCGGCGAGCCGCAGCCCCATCAGCAGAAACTCGTCGGCCATTTCTTCGCGCGTCAACACGTCGTCGGTAATCAGGCCGTGCCCGTCGCGCTCGACGCGCTGCAGCCACGCTTCGGGACGCTTTTCCGTCGCGGTCGCGTGCCGCGAGCCGTCGATGTGCCGCCAATGTTAGTCGGCCATGCGCGCCGGGCCCGACGCCGGCATATTCCTGCGCACGCCAGTAGACCAGATTGTGCCGGCAC
The DNA here is from genome assembly GCA_963826945.1 of uncultured Alphaproteobacteria bacterium. GTDB lineage: Bacteria > Pseudomonadota > Alphaproteobacteria > Rhizobiales > Xanthobacteraceae > BOG-931. The sequence goes on from CAWGYY010000016.1 coordinate 116,218, forward strand.
TCGCTGCCGGGCCGCGCGTGATTGGAAATTTCGTAGGCGGGCAGACCATGCGCGGCGCACACTTCCTGCGTGGTGTCGTAGAGCGCGCGCGCGGTATCATCGTTCGGAGTAATCAGCTTGCCCGCGGCATGAAGCGTGGCGAACGGCGTCTCTGCTTCGATGGTCAGCTGATAGAGCGAAAGATGTTCGGCGGCTTCGGCAAGCGCCCGCGTCAGTTCCTCGGCCCATTGCTGCGGTGTCTGTTGCGGCCGCGCGTAAATGAGATCGAACGAATAGCGTTCGAACACGCTGCGCGCGATCGCCACCGCATCCAGCGCCTCGCGCGCCGAATGCAGGCGCCCGAGCGCGCCAAGCGCATGATCGTCAAGCGCCTGCACGCCGAGCGACACGCGGTTGACGCCGGCAGTGCGGTAGCCGCGAAAGCGCGCGGCTTCGACGCTGGTCGGATTGGCTTCGAGGGTGATTTCGGCGTCGGGCGCGACATGCCAGTGCCGCGCCACCGCATCGAGCACCGCGGCGATGGTCGCCGGCTGCATCAGCGACGGCGTGCCGCCGCCGAAGAAGATCGTGGAGACCGTGCGGCCGGGTACGCGCTCGGCGGTCGCCGCGATCTCGGCCGCGAAGGCGCGGGCGAAGCGTTCCTCATCGATCGCGGCGTGGCGGACATGGCTGTTGAAGTCGCAATACGGGCATTTCGACAAACAGAACGGCCAATGGATATAGACGCCGAAAGCTGCGGACTCATCGTTCAAGGCACGCCTCCGCAAGCTTGAGGAAGGCGCGGGCGCGATGCGACAAGCCGGTTCCGCGCGGCGGCAGGCCGTGCTTCTCCTCGCCGCTCATTTCGCCGAAGGTGCGCGTGTAGCCGTCCGGCAGGAACATCGGATCGTAACCAAAGCCTTGGTCGCCGCGCGGCGGCCAAACCAGCGTGCCGTCGATGCGTCCCTCGAACTCCTCGACATGACCGTCCGGCCACGCGACACACAGCGCTGAGATGAAATGCGCCTGGCGGCGCTCCGGCGTCATCGCGCCATGCTCGCGGAGCTTGTCTTCAACCGTCTGCATCGCCAGACCAAAATTCCGCTCCGGGCCAGCCCAGCGCGCCGAATGAATGCCCGGTTCGCCGCCGAGCGCATCGACCGCAAGTCCGGAATCATCGGCAAAAGCCGGCAAGCCGGATGCGCGCTGCCGCGGCTTGCGCCTTGATCCGCGCATTGGCGCGAAATGTCGTTCCGGTTTCTTCGGGTTCGCCAAGGTTCATCTGTGCTGCTGATATGGCCTCGATCTGATACGGCGCCAGCAGTTCGCGCATTTCTTTCAGCTTACCCGGGTTATGCGTTGCAATCACAACGCGTCCGGTAATGCGGCGATGATCTCCGTGGCTCACATCACCGCCATCTTCTGCAGATCGATGAGCTTGGTGACGCCTTTACGGGCGAGAGCGAGCAGCGTGGTGAGCTGCTCCTCGGAGAACGGCACTTTCTCGGCGGTGGCCTGCACTTCGACGATATTGCCCGAGCCGGTGAGGACGAAATTGGCGTCGGTTTCGGCTTTCGAGTCTTCGGCATAGTCGAGATCGAGCACGGCCACGCCGCCGCATACGCCGCAGGAAATTGCGGCGATATGGTCGCGCAAAACTTCCTGTTCGATCATCTGCCGCGTTTTCATCCAGGCGAGACAGTCGTAAAGCGCGATCCAGGCGCCAGTGATGGAGGCGGTGCGGGTGCCGCCATCGGCCTGGATGACGTCGCAGTCGATGGTGATCTGACGCTCGCCGAGCGCTTTCAGATCGACGATCGAGCGCAGGCTTCTGCCGATCAGGCGCTGGATTTCGACCGTACGGCCGTTCTGCTTGCCGGCGGAAGCCTCGCGGCGGGTTCGTTCCAGTGTCGCCCGCGGCAACATGCCGTATTCGGCAGTGATCCAGCCGCGGGCCTGGCCCTTGAGCCATGGCGGCAGGCGATCTTCGAGCGTTGCGGTGACCAGAACATGGGTATCGCCGAATCTGACGAAACACGAACCTTCGGCATATTTCACAACGCCGCGTTCCAGCGACACGGGCCGCAATTCGTCGGGTTGTCGGCGGCTCGGCCGCATGGTTCAGCCTCCCTGGCGGCGGCGGACGTGCCGTGCCGGCAATTATTGGCCCAGTGTTTTAGGGGCGGGAGGTAGAGCCGACAAGGGCAGGGCCCCGGGAGGCGCGAACGCCTCACAGCCCGATGGCGGCGAGGCCGACCACGATGATCAGTACAACCCAGCCAAAATGCCGTCCACGCGTTGCCCAGGCGTTGCCAATAGCGCCGAAGCCAAACGTGACGATGCTGGTTGCAATGATCCAGTTGCGCGCGGCATCGGAACCGAGCCTGGGCGCGGCAATGAGGAGAATCGCGAGACTCACGCACGCGATCGTGCCCCATAGCCACACCAGCCGGATCAACCGCCGCACCCACTCCGGCTCGATGCGGGCGCGAGCAAAAACTTTGGTCTCGCCCAGCACCCCGTGCACGACGGCTGCGACCACAGCCAGAATTCCAGCCAGCTGCACGGCGAGATCGCGCATTTGCCCGACTCCATACAGTAGTGTATGGATTGGATATCACCGCGATCCTTAAACGTCAATACAGCAGTGTATGGAAATGGCAGACAAACGACTGGGACCGGCAGAATGGGTGAACGCGGGGCTCAAGGCGCTGGCAAAATCCGGATTTTCCGTACTCAAGGCGGACACGCTCGCCAATCGGCTCGGCATCTCCCGCGGCAGCTTCTATTGGCACTTCGCCGATGTATCGGCATTCCACGCGGCAATCCTGCGGCGCTGGCGCAAGATCGCGTTGGAGAACATCATTGAAGAGCTCGACAGCACCGCAGACGACCGCCTGGAAACGCTTATACGGCGCGCATTTGCGGGCGGTTCAGGCATTGAGCGTGCCGTGCGCGCCTGGGCCACAGCCGACGGACGAGCAAGAGCCGCGGTCGAAGCCGTGGACGCGGAGCGGATACGTTATTTGCGGAAATTGTTGATCGACGCCGGCGTTCACCCAAGCGTAGCCGGACCGCGCGCCCGTATCATAAACTGGACCTATCTCGGGTTCGCGCTGTCGTCGAACAAACTGGATCGCGATTCTTTGCAATACGTCGTCAGGGACCTATCCCAATTTGCGCGCTTGAAACTTGGACCATTCCCGGAAGATGCGGGCGGGCCGCGAGCGGCCACGCCAACCTCTCGCCGCAACGCTCGGCGCCCTTCGCGGTAGTGCCGATGCTTCTATTCGGGGCGGAGCGGATGGTCCAAGCCGGTCCATCAATGCGAGGGCGTGTACTCCCTGATTCAGAACGGAGGCGGCTTCGGCTGCGGGAGCTTCGGCCCGAAAGCGCGTGCGGTATCCCGTTGCGGGCGACTTGTTTTGGATAGAGCGAGCTGGCGCGCATATTCCTTGTCGCCGCGTTCCTTGTATTGCGGGCTCGTCAGTGACGCCAGAAAGGCGACGAGGTCGTCGATCTCCGGCTCGGTCAGCGCCAGCGGCGAGATGTCCTGATCGAGCCACGGATTAGCAAGACCGTCCCCCTTGTTGTAGTGATCCACCACATCCCACAAAGTTTCTTGGGAGCCGTCGTGGAAGTAAGGCCCGGTCACCAGAACATTGCGCAGGTCCGGCGTTTTGAACGAAGCGATATCATTCTGCTTTTTGGTCACGAGGAAGCGCCCGAGGACCGATATCTCGCTCGCGATCGCGGCCTGATCGACGCCCTGTAGCTGTCCCAGCGCCAAATCGTGCTCTGCTTTCTGCGCCAAAGGAACGACCCGATGCCGGATAATGCCGATGCCGATGTTGTGAAAATCGTTATCGGTAAAAAGCGTGACGTCCGGCTGATTATCGGTCAAAGCGTGACACAGGTTACAGCGGGCCTTGCTGTTGAACGATTCCCATCCGCGCTTCGCCGCGTCGCTGATCGCGTTTTGGTCGCCTGCGATGAAATGATCGAATGGCGAGTTCAATGAAACGAGCGTCCGCTCGTAGGTGGCGATGGCGGTGAGCATGTCCTGCTCATTCACGCTGCGACCGAAGGCCTGCATGAACTGCTTTTGGTAGTCCGTGTCGCCGGCGATTTTTGCTATCGCGTCGCCGATGCTGGCCGAGCCCATCTCGAATGGATTCGTGATTGGCAGCGCCGCTTGCTGCTCCAGCGTATTGACCCGGCCGTCCCAGAACTGCGTCTTGTTGTACATCGCATTCAAGATGGTCGGCGCGTTGCGCTGGCCCGCGCGTCCGCCGATACCGATGGAAACCGGCCTGCCGTCGGTGAACGCGCGGGCCGGATCGTGACAGGTCGCGCAGGAAACCGTGCCGTCGCCCGAGAGGCGGGCATCGAAGAAGAGCTGCTCCCCCAGCGAAACCGTGGTTGGCGCAAGCGCACTGCCGGGCGGAATGGCGGATTTGGTAAGCGCCGCCGGAAAGCCGACCTGATCTTGCGAGCGCGGCTGGGCCAGGGGTCCCATTTTCGGCAGCGGCGGCGCCTGGCCGGGCGCGAGTGCGGGCGGTGCACCGGCACCGATGTCTTCACCCTCAGCCGGCGCGGTAACAATTGTGCAAAGACAGGCAGACAGAGTCGCAGTAACGATGATCAAATTTGCCGCTGTCCATCGATCGGAAAACATCGCGTTGTCCTCCTATCCATCTACGGCTGTTCCGATCTTTTCCCTCAGCGGAAGATGACATCCTACCATAACCAATGGCAGAAATGGGTTACATGCAGATGATGCAGCTAGAATTTGCGATGTCTGTTGCTGCGCCGAAACCGCCCATTGCGCTACGCGTTTCTCATTAATGCGCCTCAGTCCGATTGCCTCGGTCATTGGCTGCCGGATAGGCTTAGCTTGAAACAGCCGGCGCAGATGAACAAGTCTTGCAAACAGCATCCAAAGTAAGTCGTATGCTTAGTAAGTCCTGCGCCAGTGCTCGGAGCTAACCTTGGCCAGCCACGATCTTCCGCTTGCTGCAAGCCAACTGAGCCTCGCTCAGCTCAATGAGCGTTCGCGCGAGATCTTCCGCCAGATTGTCGAGAGCTATCTGGCGACCGGCGAACCGGTCGGCTCGCGTAATCTGTCGCGCATTCTGCCGATGACGTTGTCGCCGGCCTCGGTGCGCAACGTCATGTCCGACCTCGAACAGCTTGGTCTCGTCTATGCGCCGCATACCTCCGCCGGCCGGCTGCCGACCGAAATCGGCCTGCGATTTTTTGTCGATGCACTGATGCAGATCGGCGATCTCACCGAAAACGACCGCAACGCGATCGAAGCGCAAGTCGCGGGCAGCGGTCAGGCGAAATCGCTCGAAGCCGTGCTGACCGAGGCCTCCGGTCTGCTTTCGGGCTTAAGCCGTGCCGCCGGCGTGGTGCTCACGGCGAAGCAGAACCAGCGGCTGAAGCATATCGAGTTTGTGCGGCTCGAGCCCGAGCGGGCGCTTGTGGTTCTGGTCGCGGAGGACGGTCAGGTAGAAAACCGCGTTCTTAATATTCCCGTCGGCTTGCCGACCTCGGCGCTGGTCGAGGCCGCCAATTTTCTCAACGCGCGCATTCGTGGCCGAACTCTGGCCGAGGTCCGCGCCGAGATCGAGCAGCGGCTAACGGAGGGTCAGGCCGAACTCGATGAGCTGACCAAGAAGATTGTTGCCGCGGGCCTCGCCAGCTGGTCAGGCGGCGAGCGCGACGAACGCAAGCTGATCGTGCGAGGCCAAGCCCATCTGCTTGAAGACCTCAAGGTGCAGGCGGATCTGGAACGGGTACGCCTGCTGTTCGATGACCTTGAGACCCGGCGTGAGGTGGTTGATCTACTCGGTCGCGCGGAACAAGCGGAGGGCGTCCGGATTTTTATCGGCTCCGAGAATAAATTGTTCTCGCTGTCGGGCTCTTCAACGATTGTCGCGCCGTACCATGATGCTTCGGGTCAAATTGTCGGCGTCCTCGGCGTCATCGGGCCGACCAGGCTGAACTACGCCCGCATCATCCCGATGGTGGACTACACCGCCAAAGTCGTGAGCAAGCTGCTCGGGGGCTGACCCGGTTAACGCAAGCCCCGACCGCCAGGCCGACGCGCTTGATTTTTGCCGATCGAGCCCTGATATCCGGGGCAAGCAACGGATGGGTATCGATATGACGGAACAGACCGCGCGCACCGAGGACGCAGCGGGTACGCCGCGGGAGGCCAGTTCGCCGGCGTCGGCTGCAGCTCCGGAGGCCGATGCGGCGGCCCTTGCCGCCGACCTCAAGGACAAGCTCCTGCGGACGCTCGCCGAGATGGAAAATCTGCGCAAGCGGACCGCTCGCGAAGTCACAGATGCCCGCTTGTACGGCGTCACGTCGTTTGCGCGCGACATGCTTGCCGTTGCCGACAACATGCGCCGCGCGCTCGATGCGGTGTCGCCCACGCTACGCGCCAGCGCTGAGGCCGGCGTGAAATCCCTCATCGAAGGCGTCGAACTGACCGAGCGCGAGCTCTTAAAGGCACTAGAGAAGAGCGGTGTGCGCCAGTTCACTCCGAAAGGTGAAAAATTCGATCCCAATGTCCATCAGGCGATGTACGAAGTGCCCGACGTGTCGGTGCCGGCGGGCAGCATCGTCGAGGTCGTGCAGCCCGGCTATATGATCGGTGAGCGCGTGCTGCGGCCGGCCATGGTCGGAGTGTCGAAGGGCGGTCCCAGAACTGCGCCCCCATCGTCTTCACGCCCGTCCCGATCGGCCAACGACAACACCACGGCTGATTAAGATCCTGAAGACGGCGTCGAGCGACCGCTTGAAGTTTCACTTCAGTTCGACGCTATCGCGAACCGTTCGCAGCCGGGACAAAACGCCGGTCCACGAGTTCGGCGCGCCCGACGCCGATCATCTGCAAGAATCCGCCACTGCCGAAACGCAGCCACTGCACCACCATGACATCGGCGCCGCTGCGGGCGTCCTTGGCCTCCGCCATGGTCTGGTATCCCGACTGACCGCCGATCCGGAGCGGCTCGGACATCGTCACGCGGACGTCTCTGATGCCGCCGATTTCGTTGAACGACAGCCGCGCAAAGTTCGCGTGGTCACTGGGCTCGATGGGACCGCCCGGCAAGGCGGCGATAAGCAGACGCGCATCATCGGGACCGCCGGCTTGCAGCGCGCCCTTGGCGGCATCCTCGGGACTGTCGCCGTGCGCATCGCTCAGCAACAGCATGCGGCCGCGCAGGACTCCGACAACGTGGAAGCCGGCGAGGTCGGCGACCGAAAATGGCAAAAGGCCGAGTTCTTCGGCCTCCGGCACGTTGGGACGTACCGCTAACGTTGCGAGAGCTGCGCGGACAACGCGATCTGAATAGGTGGTGTCATCCAGCGGGACCTGGACGGTGACGAGCGCGGTGAGATCATGGGTCGCGGCGACCAGCAACCACTTGCGGTAACGCGCCTTATCGGACATTTGGCGGCCGGTGAAGAGAAAGCCATTGCCAATATCGAGCTTGATCGGCTCGCGTTTTTCCAGGTTGACGCCCTGTTTCTTTAGGACGTCGGTATCCATTGTCTTCTGGAACTGGGCATAAGCCGCCGCCGGAAGGATAGTGATCAGGATCGCGGCGTCCTTGGCAGGATCGGCAAAGCCGTCGAACGCATCGCTCGGCACCATGCCTGCTGGCGGCACCAGCCCGATGCGGGAACCGGGTGGGAAAACTACGTCGGCCGCCGACGCAGGCGTTGTCGAGACGATAGCCACCAGCGCTGCAGCAAACCAAAAAGTGCGGAAAGAGCCGAAGGTGGCATGACTGGTCATACCGAAGCCTCTTGGGGGCTGAAACTGGAGCTGCCGGGCGCGACGCGCGTCACCCGGCGCAAGGTTAGATTGATCCGTCCACCCTCCGGGAGCAAGCGCGATGTTCCCGGGTAGATGTGGTCGACCCCGTGGAAGGCAAGTCGGCAAGCGCCGCCGAGAACGAGCACATCGCCTGAGCTCAGCCGCATGGCGCGGGTCGGTCCGTTGCGCTTTAAGCCGCCGACGCGAAACAGGCAGGAGTCGCCGAGCGAGATCGAGATCACCGGCGCGTCAAAGTCGGCCTCGTCCCGATCCTGGTGCAGACCCATCTTCGCAGTCGGACCGTAGCAATTGATGAGGCAGGCTTCCGGCGGCGCGGGGTATTGGCCCACCTCGTCCCATATTCGGGCAAGCGCTGCCGGCATCGGTGGCCATGGCCGGCCGGTTTCGGGATGCGTCGGCTGATACCGATACCCGCTCTCGTCCGACACCCATCCAAGCGGCCCGCAGTTTGACATGCGCACCGTAAACGGCCGGCCCGACTTCGGCATGCGCGGCGTGTATGGCGGTGCCGACGCGAAGACGCTGTGGACTGCGGCGAGCAAATCCGCTTGTCCGTCCCGGTCAAGATATCCGGGATAGATGCGCAATCCGGAAAGCTGCGTCGGCGGCTTCATCTGCTCGCTCATTCCGTGGTCGGCGCCAGCTGCGGTCATTGCGCACTTGCTCGAACGAAGCTGTCTTGCAGCCCGATCATGCTCTCCTATATGACCCAAGGATGCCGCCTGGAAATGGGCCAGGCGACTAAAAGGGGGTCGGACGAAGGGCGCCGTTAGGGCCTGCCCGACCTGCCGCTAAAGAGAGGGTTAACACCATGGCCAAGGTCATTGGCATTGATTTAGGGACCACGAATTCCTGCGTCGCGGTGATGGAAGGCAAGACGCCTAAGGTCATCGAGAACGCAGAGGGAATGCGCACTACGCCGTCCATCGTCGCTTTTACGGACGAGGGCGAGCGGCTCGTAGGCCAGCCGGCCAAGCGCCAGGCGGTCACCAATCCCGAGCGTACGATTTTTGCGGTCAAGCGGCTCATCGGCCGGCGCTATGACGATCCGATGGTGGAGAAGGACAAGAAGCTTGTCCCCTACAAGATCGTCCGCGCTTCCAACGGCGACGCTTGGGTCGAGGCCGAAGGCAAGACCTATTCGCCGTCGCAGATCTCCGCCTTCATCCTGCAGAAGATGAAGGAGACGGCTGAGTCCTATCTCGGCAGCAAGGTCGAGCAGGCCGTGATCACCGTTCCGGCATACTTCAACGACGCACAGCGTCAGGCGACCAAGGACGCCGGCAAAATTGCCGGCCTGGAAGTCCTGCGCATCATCAACGAGCCGACGGCAGCCGCGCTCGCCTACGGGCTCGACAAGAGCAAGACCGGCACCATCGCGGTTTACGATCTCGGCGGCGGCACGTTCGATATTTCCATTCTCGAAATCGGCGACGGCGTGTTCGAGGTGAAGTCGACCAACGGCGACACCTTCCTCGGCGGCGAAGACTTCGATATGCGGCTGGTCAACTATCTGGCCGACGAATTCCAGAAAGAGCAGGGCATCGATCTGCGCCGCGACAAGCTCGCGCTGCAGCGGCTCAAGGAATCCGCCGAGAAGGCCAAGATCGAGCTGTCGTCCACGACGCAGACCGAAATCAATCTGCCGTTCATCACGGCGGATGCCTCCGGTCCGAAGCATCTGACCATGAAGCTCACCCGCGCCAAGTTCGAGGCGCTGGTCGATGACCTCGTGCAGAAGACGATCGATCCTTGCAAGCAAGCGCTGAAGGATGCCGGTCTGTCCGCAGCCGAGATCAACGAGGTGGTTCTGGTCGGCGGCATGACCCGCATGCCGAAGGTGCAGGAAGTCGTTAAGCAACTGTTCGGCAAGGAGCCGCACAAGGGCGTCAATCCCGACGAGGTCGTCGCGGTCGGCGCAGCGATCCAGGCCGGCGTGCTGCAAGGCGACGTCAAGGACGTGCTGTTGCTCGACGTTACGCCGCTGTCGCTCGGCATCGAGACGCTGGGCGGTGTGTTCACGCGGCTGATCGATCGCAACACCACGATCCCGACCAAGAAGAGCCAGGTGTTCTCCACGGCCGAAGACGGACAGACCGCGGTGACGATCCGCGTGTTCCAGGGCGAGCGCGAAATGGCGGCGGATAACAAAATCCTTGGCCAGTTCGATCTGGTCGGGATTCCGCCGGCGCCACGCGGCGTGCCGCAGGTCGAGGTCACGTTCGACATCGACGCCAACGGCATCGTCAACGTCTCGGCCAAGGACAAGGGCACCGGCAAGGAGCAGCAGATCCGCATCCAGGCTTCGGGCGGCCTCAGCGAGTCCGATATCCAGAAGATGGTCAAGGACGCCGAAGCTCACGCCGAGGAAGACAAGAAGCGCAAGGCGCAGGTTGAAGCGAAGAACCACGCCGAGGCTCTGGTCCACTCGACCGAGAAGACGCTCGCCGAGCATGGATCGAAGGTCGGCGAGGGCGACCGGCGTGCGATCGAAAACGCCATGGCCGACCTCAAGGAAGCCTTGAAGGGCGATGACGCCGAGGCGATCACCGCCAAGACCAACGCGCTCGCGCAAGCTTCCATGAAGCTCGGCGAGGCGATGTACAAGCAGTCGGCCGAGCAACCGGCCGGCGGCGCTGGAGGCCGAAGCCAAGAAGGATGACGTCGTCGACGCCGAGTTCACCGAGGTCGATGACGACAAGAAGAACAAGAAATCCGCTTGATCCGGCGGGACGTCTAATGCCGGCTCTGTTCAGCGACAAACTGCGAAAAGTCATCACCCCCGGGTTTGCCCCGGGGGTGTGTCTGCTTGAAAGCAAATAACGTATAGCCGGCGCGGGGCCGGCTAAGTGCTGTGCGTAATGCAGGGTTGGAACGGGAATGGCCAAACGCTGCTACTACGAAACGTTATCGGTCGAACGCACCGCCAGTGACGGCGACATCAAGGCTGCCTTTCGCAAGCACGCGATGCAGTGTCATCCGGATCGTAATCCCGGGGACGGTGCCGCCGAGCATCGCTTCAAAGAGATCAACGAGGCCTACGAGGTCCTCAAAGACCCCGACAAGCGTGCCGCTTATGACCGTTTCGGTCACGCTGCATTCGAGCACGGCGGCGCCGGCACTGCGAATGGATTTGGTGCCGACTTCGCCACTACCTTCTCCGATATATTCGACGATCTCTTCGGCATGAGCGGCCGCCGCGGCCGCGCTTCCGGGCGCGAGCGCGGCGCGGACTTGCGCTACAACATGGAGATCTCGCTGCTGGACGCCTATGCGGGCAAGGCGGCGTCGGTCCGCATCCCAACTTCGGTTACTTGCGAGGCGTGCTCCGGCACCGGCGCCAAACCCGGCACCAAGCCGAAGGCCTGTCCGATGTGTGGCGGGCAAGGCAAGATTCGCCATGCCCAGGGCTTCTTCACGCTCGAGCGAACCTGTCCAGGCTGCCATGGTCGCGGTCAGGTGATCGAGAGCCCGTGCGCGTCGTGCACCGGCTCCGGCCGGGTGATGCGCGAGCGGACGCTATCAGTGAACATTCCTGCCGGCGTCGAGGATGGCACGCGCATCCGGCTTGCCGGCGAGGGCGAAGCCGGCGTGCGCGGCGGGCCGGCGGGCGATCTCTACATCTTCCTGTCAATCGGGGCGCACGAGTTCTTTCAGCGCGACGGCGCCGACCTGCATTGCCGCGTGCCGGTTTCAATGGTGACCGCCTCGCTCGGCGGCGAGTTCGAAGTGCCGACCATCGACGGCGGCAAGACCCGGGTGAAAGTGCCGGAGGGGATGCAGACCGGTCAGCGTTTTCGTCTGTCCGGCAAGGGAATGCCGGTGCTGCGTTCGCGGCAGAGCGGCGACATGTACGTCCAGGTCGTCGTTGAGACCCCGCAGAAGCTCACCAAGAAGCAGCGTGAACTTCTGGCCGAGTTTGACCGCCTGTCGTCGTCGGAGACCCACCCTAAATCCGCAGGCTTTTTCGGCAAAGTCAAAGAGCTGTTCGGCGGCAAAAGCGCGACCTCCGCGTGAATATATTGTCCCTCCAAGCACTTCTATAGAAGGACTTGCGAATTTTGGCGTGCATTAGTCGGCCCGTGGGGGCGGCGGTCGGCTAGTCATAAGTTAATGAATGTTCTAGAACGACCACGTTGCGTCGTAGGAAGCCATGCCGGTTCCGGGTCTGCTGAAGTTTGAACAGAAGGTCGAGCGCCAGCTCCGGATTTTGGAGCTGAGCAAGACGCTTATCGAGCGCAAGATCGGACGCCAGTTCCGGCTCCTTGAACAAAGGCGGGACGGCATCGGCAAAAAAATCGACGAACAAATTCGTCACTTCGAGCGTAAGCGCGGCATCCGGCTTGACGACGAAGTCCGCTTCATCCGCTCCTGGATCGAACGGCCGTTGACGATGGGCGCGGTCACGCCGTCGGGAAAGATTCTGGCGCGCACCATGGCGCGCTACGTCGATCCTGACAGTGACGGCCCGGTGGTCGAATTGGGGCCAGGCACTGGGCCAGTGACCGAGGCGCTGGTGCAGGCGGGCGTAGCGCCGTCGCGGCTGGTGCTGGTCGAATTCAATCCGACGTTCTGCCGGCTGCTGCACTCGCGCTATCCCGATGCGACTTTGGTGCAGGGCGACGCCTATAGCCTGCGCCGCCTGCTCGAGACGCTGCTGCTGCAGCCCGCCGCCGCCGTTGTTTCCGGCCTGCCGCTGGTGACCAAGCCGATCAGGCTGCGGTTGCGGCTCATTCGCGACGCGTTCGATCTGATGCTGCCGGGTGCGCCGTTCGTGCAGTTCACCTATTCGGTCGCGGCGCCATTGCCTCGGCGGCTTAGCGGCTTCTCGGTCGAGGCGTCGGAGCGGATCTGGATGAACCTGCCGCCCGCGCGCGTCTGGGTTTATCGCAAGACGTGATGTTCTTCGCTTATGGCCAATCCGAAAATTCTGGTGCTTGCCGGCTCGCTGCGCGCGGGCTCGCATAACGCGCGGCTTGCCGCGCTCGCCGCCAAGGAGCTGGCGCTTCTGGGCGGCGATGTCACCCGCATCTCGTTTGCCGATTATCCACTGCCGCTGTTCGACGCCGATCTCGTGACCGACAGCGGTCTGCCGCGCCACGCCCTCGATTTGAAACAAATGTTGGGCGCGCATCAGGGTGTGTTCATTGCCAGTCCGGAATACAGCGCTTCGGTGCCGCCGCTGATCAAGAACGCCATCGACTGGGCATCGCGCGGGCGCGATCGCGACGAACCGAGCTACGCCGTGTTCAAGGGGCGCGTGTTCGCCATTGGCTCGGCGGCCAACGGCTCGGCCGGAGGACTACGCGGCCTGATGGCGTTGCGGCAAATCCTGGAGCTCGGCTGCGGTGCGCTGGTGCTGCCGGAGCAGATCACGGTCGGCCGCGCCAGCCAGGCGTTCGACGACATGGACAATCTCAAGGACGAAGCCCAGGCCGCGGCCTTGAAAGCGCTGGCGCGCCGCCTCATTGACATGGCGGGCATGATGCCGCACGGAACCGCGTGAGAGGATAGGCAATGCCGATCGAGCCGCGCGACCGATTGATCGTCGCGCTCGATGTTTCGTCAGTCGAAGCGGCGCAAGCCCTGGTGGCCCGCTTGGGCGACGCGGTCTCCTTCTACAAGATCGGCTATCAGCTTGCTTTCGCCGGCGGTCTTGCCTACGCGCACACGCTGTCTGCTGCCGGCAAGCAGGTGTTTCTCGATCTCAAGCTTCATGACATCGCCAATACGGTTGCGCATGGGGTCAAAAGTCTGGTTCCGCTCGGCGCTGCGTTCCTCACCGTGCATGCCTACCCGCAGACCATGAAAGCCGCGGTCGAGGCGCGCGCAGGCGGCTTGCGCATCCTCGCCGTCACCGTGCTCACCTCCTACGACGACAGCGATCTTGCCGCCGCCGGCTACGACCGCACGAGTGCGAACGCTCGCCGCCGAACGCGCCGCGCAGGCGCTTGAGATCGGCGTGGACGGGCTGGTTTGCTCCGCCCAAGAGGCGGCCAATCTGCGCTCGATTGTCGGGCCGCGCATGGTGCTGGTGACGCCCGGCATCAGGCCGGCCGGCGCCGAGGGCGGCGACCAAAAACGCATCATGACGCCTTCCGCCGCGATCGCCGCTGGCGCCGATTATCTGGTGGTCGGCCGGCCGATCATCGCCGCCGTCGATCCGAAGGCGGCGGCGCAGGCAATCGTTGCCGAGATTGCGCAGCAAGCAGCCAGGGAGAGATGCAATGGCTAAGGGCTACTGGATCGTGCACGTCGATGTGACAAATGGCGAGGGCTACAAGCCCTACGCGGCCGCCAATCTTGCGATCTTCAAGAAATTCGGCGGCCGCTTTGTGGTGCGCGCCGGAAAATCCGAAAGCCTGGAGGGCGCCAGCAAGCCGCGGCACGTCGTGATCGAATTTCCCGATTACGCCGCCGCGCTCGCCTGCTACCGCTCGCCGGAATACCAGGCCAACATCAAAGTGCGCGAGCCGCATGCGACCGCGGATTTTGTGATCGTCGAAGGCTACGACGGCCCGCAGCCCTAGTGTTGCTGCCGCAGCGGCGTCCCGGTATATCCGCGGCAACCGGAGACGGGCTTAAAGGCAATGGCGGCGGCAAATTCCGATATGCGATTGGTGATCGCCGGCGCCGGCGGGCGCATGGGGCGCACGCTGATCCATGCCATCGCCGCCACCAAGGGCGTCACCCTTGCAGGCGCGGTCGAGGCGGCGGATTCCGCAGTGATCGGCCGCGATGCCGGCGAACTCGCCGGCCTCGGGCCGAACGGCATCAAGGTCACCAGCGATGTCGCGCCGCTTCTTAAGGCCGCCGACGGGCTGATCGAATTCACCATCCCCGCGGCGACGCTGGCGCTCGCCGAACTGACCGGCGCAGCCGGCATCGCCCATATCATCGGCACCACCGGTCACTCGGCCGAGGAGGAAGCGGTGATCGCCAAGGCGGCAACGCGCGCGCCGATCGTCAAATCCGGCAATATGAGTCTCGGCGTCAATTTGCTTGCCGCGTTGACCAAGCGCGTGGCGCGGACGCTCGATGAGAATTACGACATCGAGATTCTGGAAATGCACCACAACAGGAAAATCGACGCGCCGTCGGGCACCGCGCTGATGCTCGGCCGTGCCGCTGCGGCCGGCCGAGGCATCAATCTCGCCGCGCATTCGGTGCGTGGACGCGATGGCATCACCGGCCCGCGCCGCGCGGTGGATATCGGTTTTGCGTCATTGCGCGGCGGCACCGTCGTCGGCGATCACACTGTAATCTTTGCCGGGCCTGCTGAGCGCATCGAGCTGACCCACCGCGCCGAGGATCGCATGATCTTTGCGCGCGGTGCGCTGCATGCAGCGCTGTGGGCGCGGGGCAAAAAGCCTGGCCTCTATTCGATGGCGGATGTGCTGGGGCTAAGTGATACTCTTTGACGGGAAACCGTGCGCCAGGAAAAGAAAGAATGAGTGACCGGCTTCTCGTGCTCGCTTCGCTGCGCCACGGTGACGGAGCGAGTAGGAACAAGAAGAGACCGCTTCTGTGCTCGTCGCCACGGGAGCGAGTGGAACAAAATCTGTTCACCGGCTGGCGCGATGTCGGCCTCACTGAAAAAGGTATCGCCGAAGCGCGAGCCGCCGGGCGCAAGCTCAAGGCGCAAGGCTTCCGCTTCGATGTCGCCTTCACCTCGGCGCTGGTGCGCGCCCAGCACTCGCTGGACATTATGCTCGACGAGATGGGGCAGCAGGGCATTCCGGTGTTCAAGGACCAGGCGCTCAACGAGCGCGACTATGGCGACCTGTCGGGGCTGAACAAGGACGATGCCCGCGCCAAATGGGGCGCCGAGCAGGTGCATGTCTGGCGGCGCTCTTACGATGTCGCGCCGCCCGGCGGCGAGAGCCTGAAGGACACCGCCGCGCGCGTCCTGCCCTATTACATCCAGGAAATTCTGCCGCTGGTGCTGCGCGGCGACAACGTGATCGTCTCCGCTCACGGCAATTCGCTGCGCGCGCTGGTGATGGTGCTGGAGCACTTGTCGCCGGAGCAGATCGTCGCGCGCGAGATCGCGACCGGCGTGCCGATAATCTACCGGCTCAATGCCGACTCGACCGTGGCGGAGAAGAAAGACTTGGCGGCGTAGCCACTGCTCCTCCGCAATGACGCGGGAATAGGGTTACGCCGTGGCGCCGACCCTTCCCGCCTCCCAACCGAGCATGGCCTGTTTGCGGGTGATGCCCCAGTGGTAGCCGGTGAGGCCGCCTCCTTTGCCGACGACGCGGTGGCACGGCACCACGAACGACGACCGGGTTCTTGCCGACCGCGGCGCCGACGGCGCGGGCGGCGTTCGGCGTGCAGACTTTGCCGGCGATGCCGGAATAGGTCGCGACCTTGCCCATCGGGATTTTCAATAGCGTCTCCCAGACCCGCACCTCCCAGTCGGTGCCGATGAGCACCACGCGAAGCGGCCGGTCTTCGCGCCACTGCGTCGGGATCGAAAATGCGCCGCGCGATCGGCGCGGTGCGCGCGGGATCGGCGACGTAGCTCGCTTTCGGCCAGCGCCGCTGCATGTCGGCGAGCGTGGTTTCTTCCTCGCCCGGATCGGCGAACGCAAGTCCGGCAAGCCCGCGTTCGGTCGCCATCACCAGCGCCTTGCCGAACGGCGACGGATGAAAGCCGAACCGCACCGTCAAACCCTCGCCGCCGGACTTCCACTCGCCCGGCGACATCGCCTCGTGGGTCACGAACAGATCGTGCAGCCGGCCCGGTCCCGACAGGCCGACTTCGTAGGTGGCGTCAAGCACGCTTGCGGAATCGCGCAGCAATTGCCGCGCGCCGTCGAGCGTCAGCGCCTGCACAAAAGCCTTCGGCGTCAGCCCGGCCCAGCGGCGGAACAGGTGATGCAGCTCGGTCGGGGTGACGCTCGCCGCTTCGGCAATGGCTTCGATCTCGGGCTGCTCGCGCCAGTGCTTGCGGATATGGCCGATGGCGCGGCGCACCACGTCGTAATCGGCGGCGGCGTCATCGAGCGGCGTGAGATCGGGAATGCGATCGGGTGACAGCATGGATGCCTCCATCGTTCTGATCCCCATCTAGGCCGCCGGCGCAAGCCCAAACCACCCGATTTCTGAACCACGTATATCGCCCTCGTCATGCCCGCACTACGTTGCGGGCGGAGTCCATCGTCGCTTAAGTCGCGGAACGTCTAAATCGCGAAATGACGTGGATGGCCGGAACAAGTCCGGCCATGACGTAGTGGGTGGCCTATTCCATCACCGTCCGCGTCGGCCCGCGCTTGGCCTCGCCGATCGCTGACGACAGCGCCTGGGCGAAGCTCGCCTTCTCGTCCGGCCCCAGGCACGAAGCGATCGACAGCCGCCGGCCGCGCGAAACGAGGAACAATCGTTCGATGCCGAATTCCTCGTGCACGATGCGGTCGAGCTGCACCCAGACCGGATTGAGCGTCCATTCGCGCACCCCGCCGCGCTGATTGACCTTGCGCACGGTGAGCTCGGAGGCGGTGACGGTCACCTCCTCGTAGGCCCGCGCCGCGCGGAAATTGGCGCGGAAGGCGACGTAGATCAGCACCACATCGAGGCCGAGAAAGCCGAACACCGGCCACGCGCCCAGCAGCAGAAACACCATCCCGGAGACGAAGCTGATGCCGCCGATGCACAGCATCAGGATGAGGAAGCCGGTCGAGCCGAGCGAGCGGTGCGGCGTGATGACGGCCGAGAAGATCGCCGGCTCGGCGAGCGCGCCGCGATCCCGGGGGCTGTTGTCGGCGTTCATGGCGCTGACTATACGGGAACCATGGCGCGCAAAACCACTCACAAGACCGTTCACAAGCCGACGCGGCAAAACCCGAAGGCCGCCACTTCTTCGTCCTCCGCCGCTCGCGGGACGGGGAGGCCGCGGGGCGTGCACCTCAAGGACCGCAAGGCGCAGGCCAAGGCCGACACCAAGGCCGCCCACGGCGAAGTGCCGCAATGGACCAAAGCCGAGGTCGAGGAAGCGTTCCGCCGCTTTGCCGCCGCCAACCCGACGCCGAAGGGCGAGCTGCAGCACATCAATCCGTTTACGCTTCTGGTCGCGGTCGTGCTCTCGGCGCAGGCGACCGACGCCGGCGTCAACAAGGCGACGCCGGCTTTGTTCAAGCTCGCCGACACGCCGGAAAAGATGGCCAAGCTCGGCGAGCCGCGCGTGCGCGCGCTGATCAAGACCATCGGCCTTTATCGCACCAAGGCGAAGAACGTGATCGCGCTGTCGCGGCAGCTCATCGCCGAGCACGGCGGCAAGGTCCCGCACGACCGCGACGCGCTCGAAGCGCTGCCCGGCGTTGGAAGGAAGACCGCGAACGTGGTGCTGAACGTTGCCTTCGGTGAGCCGACCATCGCCGTCGACACCCACATCTTCCGCGTCGGCAACCGCACCGGCCTCGCTCCCGGCAAGACCCCGCTCGACGTCGAGATGAAGCTGATGGAAGTCGTGCCGGAACGTTATCGGTTGCACGCCCACCACTGGCTCATCCTGCACGGCCGCTACACCTGCCTCGCCCGCCGCCCGCTGTGCGAGAAGTGTTTGATCGCCGATCTGTGCAAATGGCCGGGGAAGACCGTCAATGTTCCGTCATCCTGAGGTGCGCGCCACAAGGCGCGCCTCGAAGGATGCGGCCGAAGCGCCGGGGCCGTCGCCCTTCGAGGCTCGCTCCGCTCGCACCTCAGGGTGACGGAAACAAAAAGCGGCAGCCGGCTTTTACCCCGACCAAAGACTAAGCCGCGATGCGATGCATGGCGGCGTGGTCACGCGCGCCGCGGATGACTTTCAGCGACTTTTCGATCGCCGACCACAAGCCGCGGATTTCAGCGGCCGAGCCGGGGTCGGAATCGTATTCTTTGACACCTTCGCCTTCCGAGAGCGCAAGCGAGAAGCTTGCCCGGTGGGTGATCTGGCCGCCCCACACCGGGACGTCGAGCTTCGCCAGGCACCGGCGCGCCGCTGTGACGGCCGGCGCTTCCACGTCGTGACGTTTCGGCGGCGCCGCGTTGAACACCACGGCGTAGGGCGTGCGGACCTGCCGCGCCAGCGCAATGGTCTCCTGCACGGCGTCAATATCGAACAGGCCGGGCCGGCAGGGAATGATCACCAGCGTTGCCGCTTCGATGGCCTCGACCACGCTCACCGAGCTGTTTGGCGGCGTGTCGATCAGGATCCATTCGAAGCCGTTGCGCCTGGCCTTTTTGATGATATCGGCAACGCCGCGCTTGACGGTCTTCAGCGGCAGCGCGCGCCCGGCGCGCAGTTCGTTCCACAGCGTCAGCGAGCCCTGCGGATCATCGTCGATGAGCAGACACGGCCGCGCCAGCCGGTGCACATGAACGGCAAGATGCGCTGCCAAAGTGCTTTTGCCGGCCCCGCCTTTGCGCGACGCGAACGCAACTACGTTCATCGATGCAGTCCGAACATTGGCTGAGGAGTGAACCGCGGCGACGCCCGATCGCGGCAGTTTTCTGCTCAGGCAGTTTCGGACGATTAGATGAACAAGTCCCTTATTTGTTTGTCGCACAACTGTCACAATCCCCGAACGTTCTGAGGCAAGCTGCCGGTCGTACGAAAGTGTCTGATCGGCGATTTGTGGGAGTAATCGGAGGAAACAACCAGCGCACCTCATCCTGAGGTGCGCCGCGAAGCGGCCCTCGAAGGATGCGCTCGAAGCGCCCCGGCCGTCGCCCTTCGAGGCTCGCTACACTCGCACCTCAGGGTGACGGAACAAAAGCAACCGTGGCCCTCACATTAGTCGGGTGGAATTTCCAGAATGTCGTGAGGCACGACGATGACATATCGGCGGATACGTTGAACCTCCGTGCGCTCCAGAGAGACATGCGTACCGATATTTGAAAGCTCATACACTGATCGTGCAAAACCGCCGATGATTTCTTCGATGGCGTTTGCTGCTTGTTCAGCCGGCCCGGACTTTGACCCGCGCCCTGAGGATGAAGGCGCACGTTTTGCTTCATCGTCAGTCTATCTCGACCTTTTTTGTTTTGATAGCCGGGGGCGGCCATCACTTCCTTGTCCGGCTGTCGACAGACCCTTAAATCTTAATCACGTCACCGAACTAACGACGAAGCGCTTGACGCCGGTCGCTATTTCAGCTACAAGGCTCGAAGAATCTCGCTCATGTAAAGGACGCCTGCCGGTGACGCCGGCTGGCGGAGCGAGAGCGGTTCCCGCGGGCGGCGGCTCGTCACCTCCGCTCCCGGGCGGCTCCGGGGATATACGCCCGGCCGGCACGATGACCGGTCTGCGAGAAGCTCGCTGGACTGGGACAGGAAGGAGCGGGTAACGCCCGCTGAGAAGCGCAGGGTCTTTCGAACCAGGTTGTTCGAACATTTGGGATCGTGCGCCCCGACCAAGTCCCAGGAAGCGCGTATCTGGAGCTGAGCTGTAGCGTTCGGTCGCTGCAGCAAGCGCCGTGGTGGAACGCCGACAGGCGAGCGCGCCCGCTCCCAACCTCCCGCGCGTTTGGGGAGGAGAAGAGACAAAGGGCGCGCGCCGCATCGCAAGATGCGGACGGTAGGATCACGCGTCTGTCGGCGTTCTGCTTCCTTTATTTGTTTCTTTCTTTC
Source organism: uncultured Alphaproteobacteria bacterium (assembly GCA_963826945.1). GTDB lineage: Bacteria > Pseudomonadota > Alphaproteobacteria > Rhizobiales > Xanthobacteraceae > BOG-931. Next base: position 136,667 of record CAWGYY010000016.1, read on the forward strand.
CTTCGTCATTGCGAGCGCAGCGAAGCAATCCAGTCCGGTAGCGCGGTTTCGTTGGACAACGAAGCTGGTGCGTAGTGCCCCGCTGGATTGCTTCGTCGCTTAGCTCCTCGCAATGACGAATTTCGGGAATGGTGTGGCATAGCTCGGGCGCGGTGCGCGTCGCGAGAACGAGATTCTCATTTCCTCACTGCCGGACGAGGTCCGGCGAATCCATGGGGCCAAGGCCGCTCGCTCTGCTTTGCCGCGCATTCTTCGAGTCGCCGCATTTCTGAGCCCATGCGATCAGGCCGGTCAAGCCCGATAGTCGCCGAAAGCGGGGAGAAGGAGGCGCGCAACAAACAACGCGGAGACGTTCAGATGCCGTCTGTGCGTGACACGCGGCAGGGTGCGCCGAATTACGAAAAACGGCGCTCGTTCGCGGAAGGGCGCGCGCTGGTCGATGCGGCGCACGTCGCGACCCATCGGCTTTATTGCGACGTGCTGGCGTTCTGGCGCCGCTGTTCGCGGACGCCGTGCAAGCGGCATCGGCGCTGCGCAGGCGAGCCGACCGGATGCCTGATGCGCGGCTTGCCCTCGGTGGCGGACGCGGAGCAGTTGCGGGCGCAAGCCGAAGTGATCGCGGGAGGGCCGCGGCGCATTCCGCCGGCGACGCATATCGAATGGCAGGTGCGCCGTGCCGCGCTGTCGGCGGTGGTGTCGTGGAGGTTTGGGTGATGGCGCGCGCAGTGTCGGGCGGTGAGCCCATGTTGCCCGTCATCCTGAGGTGCGAGCGGAGCGAGCCTCGAAGGATGCGGCCGAGGCGCCCGGGCCGTCGCCCTTCGAGGCGCGCGGTTGCGCGCGCACCTCAGGGTGACGGGCAACGGATCAGAACAGAAAATAGCGCTGCGCCATCGGCAGGGTTTCCGCCGGCGCGCAGGTCAGAAGTTCGCCGTCGGCGCGGACTTCGTAGGTTTCCGGATCGACCTCGATGTCGGGCGTGGCGTCGTTGTGGATCATGCTCTTCTTGGAGATTTTGCCGCGGGTGTTCTGCACGGCGACGAGTTGTTTCTGGATGCCGAGTTTTTTGCCGAGCCCGGCCTTCACCGCCGCCTTCGAGGCGAACACCACGGACGACGCGGTGCGGGCGCGGCCGTAGGCGCCGAACATCGGCCGGTAATGGACCGGCTGCGGCGTCGGGATCGAGGCGTTGGGATCGCCCATCTGCGCGGCGACGATCGAGCCGCCCTTGATGATGCAATCGGGCTTGACGCCGAAGAACGCCGGCGACCAGAGCACGAGATCGGCGAGCTTGCCCTTCTCCACCGAGCCGATCAGCTTCGAGACGCCGTGGGCGATGGCGGGATTGATGGTGTATTTGGCGACGTAGCGCTTGACCCGCGCATTGTCGTTGTCGCCCTTCTCCTGCGGCAGCCGGCCGCGCTGCTTCTTCATCTTGTCCGCGGTCTGCCAGGTGCGGATGATGACTTCGCCGAGCCGGCCCATCGCTTGGCTAGTCCGACGACATCATCGAGAGCGCGCCGATGTCGTGCAGAATGTCTTCCGCCGCGATCGTCTCCTTGCGGATGCGGCTTTCGGCAAAGGCGAGGTCTTCGGCGATCGACGGATCGAGATGGTGGCACACCATCAGCATGTCGAGATGTTCGTCGATGGTGTTGCGGGTGTAAGGCCGCGTCGGATTGGTCGAGGACGGCAGCACGTTCTTCAGTCCCGCCATCTTGATGATATCAGGCGCGTGGCCGCCGCCGGCGCCTTCGGTGTGGAAGGCGTGGATGGTGCGGCCCTTGAACGCCTTGATGGTGTCCTCGACGAAGCCGAATTCGTTGAGCGTGTCGGTGTGGATCATCACCTGGATGTCGTAGTCGTCGGCGACCGACAGGCAGCAATCGATCGCGGCCGGCGTCGTGCCCCAGTCCTCGTGCAGCTTCAGCGCGCAGGCGCCGGCCTTGATCATTTCCTCAAGCGCCGCCGGCCGCGAGGCGTTGCCTTTGCCGGCAAAGCCGAGATTGACCGGGAAATCGTCGGCCGCCTGGATCATGCGCGCGATGTGCCACGGCCCGGGCGTGCAGGTGGTCGCAAACGTGCCGTGCGCCGGCCCGGTGCCGCCGCCGAGCATCGAGGTGACGCCGGACATCAGCGCCTCGTCGACCTGCTGCGGGCAGATGAAATGGATGTGGGTGTCGAAGCCGCCGGCGGTGAGGATCTTGCCTTCGCCGGCGATCACTTCGGTGCCGGGGCCGATGATGATGGTGACGCCGGGCTGAATGTCCGGATTGCCGGCCTTGCCGATGGCGTGAATGTTGCCGTCCTTGATGCCGACGTCGGCTTTGACGATGCCCCAATGGTCGAGGATGAGCGCGTTGGTGATGACGGTGTCGACGGCGCCTTGTTTGTTGGTGATCTGGCGATTGCCCCATGCCGTCGCGGATCACCTTGCCGCCGCCGAATTTCACTTCTTCGCCGTAGGTGGTGAAATCCTTCTCGACTTCGATGATCAGATCGGTGTCGGCGAGCCGCACGCGGTCGCCCGTGGTCGGGCCGAACATGTCGGCATAAACGGCGCGGCTATATTCGTGCAGGCATCAGATGTCCTCCGGTTCGTTTGTGGACCACGATCTGTGCGAACTCGGCCGATATTGTTCCGAATCACAGGTAATCCCCAAAATTATCCCCACTGCATTGCACAAGCGCTTTGTTGCACGCTTTTTCTTGCATCGCGCGGCATCTGCGGTATCCTCACTTTCAGATCGCTCGCGTTTGGTTCTGCCAGATGAGAGAGGTCGCCAAGGTCAGGTTGGCCTGGTGCCGAAGCCGCTACCGGTGTCGCAGCGAAGTGCTGATGTGATCCTGGTCCCAGCCGCGGTAGCAGCGCTGAGAACGTGACGGGCGGGCTTGCGCAAGCCCGCTCGTCATGATTCTTTGGCTCCCGTCTTTTTCCAGCTTGCCCATGATTTCCTGGCGGAAGCCGTAGACCGTGCGCGTGCCCGCAAGCGCCACCAGCTTCACCTCGCGGGTCTGGCCGGGCTCGAAACGCACCGCGGTTCCGGCCGCAATATCGAGCCGCATGCCGCGGGCCTTCTTTGCGGTCGAACTTCAGCGCCGGATTGGTCTCGAAGAAATGATAGTGCGAGCCGACCTGGATCGGCCGGTCGCCGGTGTTGGAGACCGTGAGCGTACGAGCTCTTGCGGCCTTTGTTGAGCTCGATCTCGCCGTCTTTGATGAAAAATTCGCCGGGGATCATTTGCCTGGCCTCCTGAAGTCTGTCACGTTGCATTTCTGTCGCGCAGGGCCGGCCAATTCGCAAATGCGAACACGTAAAACATGATGATGTTTACGATCGGAACGAAGGCGATCAGGCACCACCAGCCGCTATAGCCTGCCTTTTGCAGAATTTTGACAACAGGAATGAAATACAAAGCCAGCATCACGATGACGATGAGCCAATGGAAAATTGAAAAACTGCCCATGATTTCCTCCCTGTCGTTCGTTGTTGGCGCCTTATCGTATCGGCTCGTGCACGGTCACGAGCTTGGTGCCGTCCGGAAACGTCGCCTCGACCTGAATCTCAGGGATCATCTCGGCGATGCCGTCCATGACCTGGGAGCGCGTCACCACGTGGGCGCCTTGCTCCATCAGTTCGGCGACGGTGCGCCCGTCGCGCGCGCCTTCGAGGATGAAATCGGAGATCAGCGCGACGGCTTCGGGATGGTTGAGCTTGACGCCGCGCTCGAGCCGGCGCCGCGCCACCATCGCCGCCATGGCGATCAAAAGCTTGTCCTTCTCGCGCGGGGTCGAGATTGCATCGAGCTCGTCCTCTAGTTCAACCAAAGCCGCGGCAGCGGCATTGCATTCAAGGCCGTCAGCACACGCGATGAGATCGCGACGCAGCGCCGCACCGTCGGGCGCGACCAGGCGGGCGACAAGCAGACCGTTCCAGGCCGATACGCCGACTTCGCCGGCGAAGTCCTTCTGCGATGTCACGGACCGCCGCGGCGCCGGCCTCGTCGCCGGGAATTTTGATCACGCTGGCAATGGCCACGCCGCTTCGCCGGCGACCGCGCGCCGCGCCAGACGCTGCGCGATGGCGCCGTCGAGGCGCAGCGTTTCGGCAAAAACCAGCGCGCCGCCGACGCGCACCCGCCAGCGGTCGAACAAATGCCCTCGGAGCACCGTTTCGCCCATGGCCGAGCGGCCAAACACCACGGCCTCGGCGAGAAGGAGATCGGCGTCAGGCGCAAGGTCGACGTCGATCGTGCGGCGCAGCCGCACCTGATCGAACAGGATCGTCTCCTGCGGCAGCCAGGCCAGCGCGCCGCCGGGCCCGACGTCGAGCTTCACGTCGAACTTCGGTGTCCGGCCCGAGCGAGCGATAGATTTTTTCCGCCGCCGCCGTCGTCACGGTCAGGCCGCGCGCCGGCGCCGACCTCGACGTCGATGTCGAAACGATCGCCGCCGGTCATGCCGCCGGCGGTGTTGACGATGACGGCGTCGAGCATCGCCTTGCTCGCCGCGTTCGGGAAGCGGACGCGCAGCGAACCGGCTTCATGCACCTTGCGGCGGCGGCTCTCGCCGGAATCGGCCGCTACCGCGAAGCGCGACGCGCCCGATGGCGCGATTGCCGGCGAAAATTCATCACTGACGGCCGGCGTCCTCGCCAACACGTTCGCTCCCCCCGCAACGACAATCATTCAGTCGCAAATTCAAATCGCCATGGCCCGCTGCAGCGCGCCTTCGTCGAGGTTGTCGCGGTCGCAGGAATAGACGATGGCGCCGCGCTCCATGACCGCGAAATGGTCGCCGAGTTCGCGGGCAAAGTCGAGATATTGTTCGACCAGCACGATGGCGATTTTGCCGAGCGAGCGCAGATAGGAAATGGCGCGGCCGATATCCTTGATGATCGAAGGCTGAATGCCCTCGGTCGGCTCGTCGAGCAGGAGCAGCCGCGGCCGCATCACCAGCGCCCGCCCGATGGCGAGCTGCTGCTGCTGGCCGCCGGAGAGGTCGCCGCCGCGCCGGCGCAGCATGTCCTTGAGCATCGGAAACAGCGAGAACACGTCGTCGGGAATGGTGCGTTCGTCGCGCTTGAGCGGCGCAAAGCCGGTGTGCAGATTTTCCTCGACCGTCAGCAGCGGAAAGATTTCGCGGCCTTGCGGCACATAGGCGATGCCGCGCCGCGCGCGCTCCGGCGGCCGCAGCGCGGTGATGTTGTTGCCTTCCCAGGTAATCGTGCCGCGGGTGACCGGATGCTGGCCGGCGAGCGCGTCGAGGAGGCTGGTTTTGCCGACCCCGTTGCGGCCGAGCACGCAGGTCACCTTGCCGGGCTCGGCCTTGAGCGAAACCGCGCGCAGCGCCTGCGCTGCGCCGTAGTGGAGATCGATGGCGTTGACGTCGAGCATTCGCTCATCGTCCCAAATAAACTTCGACCACCCGCTCGTTCGCCGACACCTGATCGATGGTGCCTTCGGCGAGCACCGAGCCTTCGTGCAGGCAGGTGACCTTGACGCCAAGCTCGCGCACGAACGTCATGTCGTGCTCGACCACGACGACCGTGTGCTCGCGGTTGATCTCTTTGAGCAGTTCGGCGGTCTGCTGCGTCTCCACATCGGTCATGCCGGCGACCGGCTCGTCGACCAGCAGCAGCTTCGGGTCCTGCGCCAGCAGCATGCCGATTTCGAGCCATTGCTTCTGGCCGTGCGACAGGCTGGCCGGCCAGGCGGTCGCGCACCGCCGTCAGGCGGATGATCTGCAACAGCTCGTCGATGCGGCGCCGCTCGGCCGGGCTTTCCTGCCACCACAGCGCGGCGCGGGCGCGGCGATCGGCCTTGAGCGCAAGTTCGAGATTGTCGTTGACGGTGTGGCTCTCGAACACCGTCGGCTTCTGAAACTTGCGGCCGATGCCGAGTTCGGCGATTTCGGCCTCGTCGAGCTTGGTGAGATTGTAGGAGCCGTCGAACAGACACGTCGCCGAGATCCGGCCGGGTCTTGCCGGTGACCACGTCCATCATCGTCGTCTTGCCGGCGCCATTCGGGCCGATGATGGCGCGCATCTCGCCCGGCTCGATGGCAAAGGACAGATTGTTCAGCGCCCGAAAGCCGTCAAACGAAACGGTGACACCGTTGAGATACAGAAGTGCGGAAGTCAGCGCTTCCATGCCAGCTCCTCATTCCGCCGGCAGCGGTTCGGTCACGCCATCCTCGGCAGCGGCCGACGCGCGATCACGGCGCAGTGCCGTCCAATGATAGCAGCGTGCCGACGATGCCGCGCGGCAACAGCAGCGTCACGGCGATGAACAGCGCGCCGAGCATGAACAGCCAGTAGGGCGCCAAAAAGCCCGAGGTGAAATACGTCTTGGCGTAGTTGACGAGGACCGCGCCGAGCGCGGCGCCGGTGAGCGTGCCGCGGCCGCCGACCGCGACCCAGATCACCGCCTCGATGGAATTGGCCGGAGCGAATTCGCTCGGGTTGATGATGCCGACCTGCGGGACGTAAAGCGCGCCGGCGACGCCCGCCATGCAGGCCGACAGCGTGAACACGAAGAGCTTGTAGGACTCGACGCGGTAGCCGAGAAACCGGGTGCGCGCTTCGGCATCGCGGATGGCGATCAGCACCTTGCCGAATTTCGACGTGACGATGGCCCGGCAGAGAAGAAAGGCGATGATCAGCGCCACGCAGGAAATCGAGAACAGCGCGTTGCGGGTCGTCTCGGCCTGCACGTTGAAGCCGAGAATGTCTTTGAAATCGGTGAGGCCGTTGTTGCCGCCGAAGCCGAAATTATTACGGAAGAAACCGAGCATCAGCGCGAACGTGAGCGCCTGGGTGATGATCGAAAGATAGACGCCGGTGACGCGGCTGCGAAACGCAAACCAGCCGAAGACGAACGCGAGCACGCCGGGCACCAGCACGACCATGAGCAGCGCATAGGGGAAAAACTGGAAACCGTACCAGTAGATCGGCAGCTCCTTCCAGTTCAGGAACACCATGAAATCCGGCAGGATCGGATCGGCATAGACGCCGCGGGTGCCGATCTGGCGCATCAGATACATGCCCATGGCGTAGCCGCCGAGCGCGAAGAAGGCGCCGTGGCCGAGCGAGAGAATGCCGCAGAATCCCCAGATCAGATCGATCGACAGCGCCAGCAGCGCGTAGCAGGTGTATTTCCCGAACAGCGCGACCAAATAGGTCGGGACATAGAAGGCGGACGACGCCGGGACCGCCAGATTGAGTATGGGTACGCCGATGGCGATCAGCGCGACGATGATCAGGAAGATCGTCGCGCCGCGATCGATGGAACGAATGAGGATATGCGTCGTCATGCCTCGACGGCCCGGCCCTTTAGCGCGAACATGCCACGCGGTCGCTTCTGGATGAACAGGATTATGAGCACCAGTATCGCGATCTTGCCAAGCACCGCGCCGGCGTAAGGTTCGAGGAATTTGTTGGCAATCCCGAGGACGAAGGAACCAACAAGCGTGCCCCACAAGTTGCCGACACCGCCAAACACCACGACCATGAAGCTGTCGATAATATAGCCTTGGCCGAGATTGGGGCTGACGTTATCGATCTGCGACAGCGCCACGCCCGCCATGCCGGCGATGCCGGAGCCGAGCCCGAAGGTCAGCGCGTCGACCCGGCTGGTGCGAATGCCCATCGAAGCAGCCATGGGACGATTTTGCGTCACCGCCCGCATTTCGAGGCCGAAGCGCGTGAAGCGAAGCAGCGCCAGCAGTGCGACGAACACCGCGAGAGCAAAGCAGATGATCCAGAGGCGGTTATAGGTGATGGTAATGCCGCCAAGATCGAACGCGCCGCTCATCCACGACGGATTGCCGACGTCGCGATTGTTCGGACCGAATGCCGAACGCACCGCCTGTTGGAGGATCAGCGAAAGCCCCCACGTTGCCAGCAGCGTTTCCAGTGGGCGGCCATAAAGAAAGCGGATGATGGTGCGCTCGATCACGATGCCGACAGCACCGGCGACGATGAAAGAAAGCGGAATGGCAATTGCCAGCGAGTAGTCGAATAAAGCCGGGTTGTTGTCGCGTATCACCTCCTGGACGACAAAGGTGACGTAAGCGCCCAGCATGACCATTTCGCCGTGCGCCATGTTGATGACGCCCATGACGCCGAAGGTGATGGCGAGACCGATGGCGGCGAGCAGCAGGACCGAACCGAGAGAAATGCCGTACCAGGCGTTCTGAACCGCCTCCCAGAGCGTCAGGCGATTTTTGATCGCCGCGGCCGCTGCGGCGGCGCTTTTCGCGACCGGGGCGGATGTGTCCGGCGGCAGGCTCGAGAGCAGACCCAGTGCGTCCTGATCGGCACGTTGGCGAATGACGTCGACGGCGGCGAGTTTTTCTTCGTCGCTGGCTTTGTTGCCGGAAAGGATGATGGCGGCGCGCGCTTCCGTCATGACGCGCTTCACTCCGGGGTCCTGCTCCTTGGCCAGAGCGGCTTCCAGAGTCGGCAGGGCGCTAACCCGGCGCGATTTGAACACGGACTGCGCGGCCTCGTAGCGCGCGTTCGCATTGTCGGCGAGCAATGTAAGCCCACCGAGCGCTGCCTCGATGGCGCCGCGCAGGCGGTTGTTGAGGCGCACCGTGTCGACATCGGCCGGCGCCTCGCCGGAGATCGGTTTTCCGGTGGCGGCATCGGTAAGCTTGCCTGAATCGTCCTTGATGTACACGGCCTTCTTTTCGGCGCTGTACATCAGCTTGCCGTCCTGCAGCGCGCGGATGATGGTCAGGGCGCGCGGGTCGCCGCTCGCGGCGACATCGTTGATGCCGGTGCTGGTCTCGCTGAAATCGTCGGCGGTGAAATGCGCGAGCGCTTCGTCAAGGTTTGCTGCGCGCGCGGTCAGGCCGCCCAACGTGCAGCTCAAGGCCAATAGCAAAGCGACGAGGCAAGCTCGGCAAAAACGCATCGCAATGGTCCCGGCCTTAATTGTGCGGGAAGGCGATACGCTGCCTTCCCGCCAGGTCACACTCACGGCTTCGTCGGTACTAGACGCCGCCGCACTTCTTGGTCACCTTATTATAGTTGCCGCACTTGAGCTTCACCCAGTCGGCTTCAAGATCCTTCGAACCGGGCAGATAATCAGACCAGGCGTCACCCGGCACAAGACCTTTAGTTTTCCACACCACGTCAAACTGACCGTCGGCGCGAATTTCGCCGATGTAGACCGGCTTGGTGATGTGATGGTTCGGCAGCAGTGTCGAGATGCCGCCGGTGAGGTTCGGCGCTTGCGTTCCGGGAAGCGCTTCGATCACTTTGTCAGGATCGGTCGACTTCACCTTTTCGACCGCCTTCACCCACATGTTGAAGCCGATGTAGTGGGCTTCCATCGGGTCGTTGGTGGTCCGCTTCGGGTTCTTGATGAACGCGTGCCATTCTTTGATGAAAGCTTCGTTCGCCGGAGTCTTGATCGACTCGAAGTAGTTCCAGGCGGCGAGGTGGCCGACCAGCGGTTTGGTGTCGAGACCGGCAAGCTCTTCTTCGCCGACCGAGAACGCCACCACCGGGATATCGGTTGCCTTGATGCCCTGGTTGCCGAGTTCCTTATAGAACGGCACGTTGGCGTCGCCGTTGATGGTGGACACCACGGCGGTCTTCTTGCCGGCCGAGCCGAACGCCTTGATCTTGGAGACTTCGGTCTGCCAGTCGGAGAAGCCGAACGGCGTGTAGTTGATCATGATGTCCTCGGGAGCCACCTTGAGCACGTCCTTGAGGTAAGCTTCGAGGATCTTGTTGGTGGTGCGCGGATAGACGTAGTCGGTGCCTTCCAGCACCCAGCGCTTCACATTGCCACCTTCCGGACCTGCGAGATATTCAACTGCCGGGATAGCCTGCTGGTTCGGCGCGGCGCCGGTGTAGATCACGTTGCGCTCGCTCTCTTCGCCCTCGTACTGCACCGGATAGAACAGCAGATTGTTCAGCTCCTTGAATACCGGCAGCACGGATTTGCGCGACACCGACGTCCAGCAGCCGAACACGACGGCGACCTTGTCTTTGCTGATCAGCTCGCGGGCTTTTTCCGCGAACAACGGCCAGTTCGAGGCGGGATCGACCACTACGGCCTCGAGCTTTTTGCCGAGCAAGCCGCCCTTCTTGTTCTGCTCGTCGATGAGCATGAGCACCACATCCTTCAGCGTTGTCTCGCTGATGGCCATAGTGCCGGAGAGCGAATGGAGAATTCCCACCTTGATTGTATCCTCGGCCCGGGCGGGCAGCGCCGCCGTGAGGCCAAGGGCAAGACCCGCCGCGGCGGCAAGCCAGCGGCGTCCCCGCGGTCGCTTGGCGACCGCGCCTATGTTGTTGAGCATCGCGATTTCCTCTGTTAGACGCGCGCGATCGGCAGGCGCCGTCACGCCGGAACCAAATCGCAAGGAGCGTGCCAATCAACGACGGGCGCTAAACCCTTGCTTGTAGGGCAAAATTCGCAGGCGACCGATGCGGCAATCGCGAGTCGCGCCCATTTTGAATCCGAATCCTGCGAGCGCGCTGCCTATTGATTAGGCAGCGCAATAAAAGTTATTGGAAAATCATGATGACAAAATAGGCAGGGATCAGCACCGCTTGTGACAATGCCATGACCGATTTCGTCGGCCGCCGTGAGTTTGTTATCGCAGCCGTTTTTCGGCTTGTTCGACTGGGCACGTGGATGCCGTTCGTGGCGGCCGTAGGCGCAAAGGGCATCCGACTTGGCACGCGTCTTTGTTGGGATTGCCGGCATCCCGCTGGTCTACGTCGGCGCCGCACGCTTTCTCCCCCGGCGCGATTTCGGCGACGTGGTGGTGCATGCGTCGAAGGTGAAGGAGTTCCGCCGCACAAGCTTCGATGTCGAGCACGGTCCTTCTGTGCGTGTAGCGCTGACCGTCGATGGCGGTGAGACGCATGTGTGGACGAGGCGAAATGCAAGCGATCCTTCAGTGGTCCCGATCGGAACCAACACCGGACGCGGTCATCGCGCGACGTGGTCATCGCGCGTTTTCAAAACAATGACTCCGCTTAGGCAGCATCCGAAATGACGCGTCCGATTTGAACAGCGCGCCGCATGCTGATATGAAGTCCGCATAACTAAGAAAAGCGATTGAAGGCCCGCATGGTGCGTATTCTTCAGCTTACGCTCAACGGCCGTGCTCGCAGCGATGCGGTTTCTGCAAACTTGTTGCTGCTGGATTATTTGCGGGAAACTGTCGGCGTTACCGGAACGAAAACGGGCTGTGACGGTGGCGAATGCGGCGCATGCACCGTGCTCGTGGACGATCAGCCGCGCCTGTCCTGCCTGACGCTAGCCGCAATGGTTGACGGAACCCGCGTGGACACCGTCGAGTCATTGGCGACCGATGGACGTTTGTCCGCGGTGCAGCGCGGCTTTCACGAGAAGCTCGGTTCGCAGTGCGGTTATTGCACGCCGGGATTCATCATGGCCTCCGCCGGTCTGCTCCGGCGCAATCCGCGCCCCAGCGAAGATGAAATCCGCGAAGCGCTTGGCAGCAACATCTGCCGCTGTACCGGCTATGTGAAAATCATCGAGGCGGTTAAGTATGCTGCCGATTTACATGCTGTTGGTGCGTCGCCCTAGGCGGGGCGAGAATCAAGCTGAGCGAGGCAGAAACCAAAAACAGCAGGGCGGAAAACTAAAATGAACGAGATCGTGCCGGCCCATACGATCGGTGACTACGTACCGCTGGTGGACGGACCGGAAAAGGCTTCAGGCCGCGCCAAATTCACTGCCGATTTCGCCGTGCCGGGAATGCTCGCTGGCCGTATTTTCCGCAGCCCTTACTCGCACGCGGAAATCCTCGACGTCGATGTCTCCAAAGCGGCGAAGCTGCCGGGTGTAAAGGCGATCGTCACCGGCGCGGATTGCGACAAAGGGTTTGGCGTCCTTCCAATCGCGCGCACCGAACATCCACTGGCGCGCGACAAAGTGCGTTATTGCGGCGAGCCGGTTGCTGCAGTCGCAGCAATCGACGAGGCGACGGCGAAAGAAGCCGTGCGTCTGATCGAACTGAAGGTTCGTCAGCTACCGGCCTATCACACCGCTCATGCGGCGATGGCGCCCGATGCGGTCGAACTGCACAAACACCGGCCGAAGAATATCGAGCGCGATGTTTTCTTTGAGCTTGGCGACGTTGTGGCTGCCTTCGCCGGCGCCGATCTCGTCCGCGAAGCCGTCTACAATTGCCCCGAGGTCTGTCAGAACCAAATGGAGATGCATGCCGCGCTCGCCGATTACGATGCCGAGCGGGATCGCATCACCGTGCACGCGTCGACCCAGGTACCGTACTACGTGCACCTGATGTTGTCGCAAATCCTCAGCATGGATATGTCGCGGATTCGGGTGATCAAGCCGCATGTTGGCGGCGGTTTCGGTTGCCGCACTGAGACACTCAACGTCGAACTGATCGCCGCGCTCCTGGCCCGCAAGGCCTGCGGTTGCGTGCGCATCGCGGTCAACCGCGAAGAAACATTCATTACTCACCGTGGGCGGCCTGAAACCGACATTCGCCTCAAGATCGGGATGCGAAAGGACGGCCGCATTACCGGGGTCGAGTGCGAAGCCATCATGCGCGGTGGCGCCCATTCGGGCTACGGCGTCGTGACCATCCTTTATGCTGGCTCGATGCTCTACGCGATCTACGACCTGCACAATGTGAAATACGTCGGCAAACGTGTGCTGACCAACACACCGCCTTGCGGCGCTTTTCGCGGCCACGGCACCGTCGACGTGCGCTTTGCGTTCGAAAGCTTGCTTGACGAGATGGCGAGTGCGCTGCAGCTCGATCCGTTCGCCGTCCGCCGCGCCAATCTGTTGCCGAGCGTGCCGACCTTCACCGACAACGATCTGATGGTGAACAGTTACGGCCTGCCCGAATGCCTCGATTGGGTCGAGCGGGAGAGCGGCTGGAAAACGCGCAAGGGCAAGCTGCTGAACGGCAAGGGCCATATCCGCAAAGGCCTTGGTATGGCCTGCTCGCACTACATCAGTGGTGCGTCGAAGCCGGTGAACTGGACCGGTGAGCCGCATGCCACGGTCAAGATCAAGCTTGATTTCGACGGCTCGATTGTCGTTCTTTCCGGCGCGGCCGATATCGGCCAGGGCTCGACGACGCTGCTCGCGCAGTCGGTGGCGGAAGTCCTCGGCCTCGACCTTGCACGCCTGCGGGTCGTGACCGGCGACAGCGAGGTGGTGCCGAAGGATAACGGCTCCTATTCCTCGCGGGTCACTTTTCTGGTCGGCAATGCGGCAATCGATGCGGCCAACAATCTCAAGGCGGTATTGATTGCGGCGGCGGCGCGAAAGCTCGAAGCAAAGCCGGACGAAATTGAGTGCCTCGGCGAACTTTATCGCGCCGGCGCCCAGGACAAGGGACTGACCTTCAACGAAGTTGTGACTGAGGCGCTGAAAGATAGCGGCACGATCACCGTAACCGGCAACTACTCGACCATCCCCGAATCTCACGGCGGCAAGAAATATCGCGGCGCCGCGATCGGCGGCACCATGGGCTACAGCTACTCGGCGCAGGTCGTTGAAGTCAGTGTCGACGAGGAGACCGGCGTGGTGACCGTCGACAAAGTCTGGGTAGCTCATGATTGCGGCAAGGCGCTCAACCGGCTTTCGGTCGAAGGCCAGGTCCAGGGCTCGGTATGGATGGGCATGGGCCAAGCGATGAGCGAGGAGACCGCTTACCACGACGGTCTGCTGGTTACCGCCAACATGCTTGATTACCGCGTGCCGACGATCCAGGACTCGCCGCCGATCGAAGTCGGCATTGTGGAGAGTAATGATCCGCACGGGCCGTTCGGCGCCAAGGAAGCAGGCGAAGGTTCGCTCGCTGCATTCCTGCCGGCGCTCACCAACGCCATTGCCGATGCCACGGGACTGCGCTTCAACGATCTGCCGGTGACGCCGGACCGCGTTTTTGCCGCCATCGAGAAGCGCGCGCGCGGCCGCAAGAGCAACAGCGCTTCGTAATGGATGCGCTGCCGGCCTTCGATCTCGTCCGCCCGCGGACGCTCGCCGAGCTGATCCAGGCGCGCGGTGCCTACCCCAATGGTCGTGTTCTCGGCGGCGGCACCGACCTGATGGTCAACATCCGTCGCGGCATCGTCGCTCCGCCGGTGCTGATCGATATCAACAGCGTCACCGAACTACACGACGTCAAGGCGGATGCGGATGCCATCGAGATCGGCGCCGCAGTCACGCTTTCAGAACTCGCCACCCATCCCGGTGTGATTCGGCATTATCCCGTGGTGGCGCAAGCGGCCGGCCAGATCGCCGGCCCGACCCACCGCAACATGGGGACCGTGGGCGGCAATATCGCGCTCGACACCCGATGCATTTTCTACAATCAGAGCGAATGGTGGCGCGAGGCCAATCACCATTGTCTTAAGACCACCGGCGAAATCTGCCATGTCGCGCCGAAGAGCCGCGGCGTGTGCTTCGCTACTTTCAGCGGCGACCTAGCACCGGCATTCCTGACGCTCGACGCTGAGATCGACATCGTTGGCCCGGACGGCGAGCGCCGGCTGCCGCTCGCCGATCTTTATATCGGCTATGCGCGGCAGGATGAGCCGGTGACGGAAACCCGCGGCGACGGCAAATATTTTTTGTCGCTCCGGCCCGGTGAGGTGATCACGGCCGTGCGGGCGCGGAACGCGCCAGGGCTGCGTTCTGCTTACGACAAGATCCGCATCCGCCGTTCCATCGAGTACCCGGTGACTGGCGTCGCCGTGGCGTTGCGGCGCGACGGCGACAAGCTTGCCGATCTGCGCGTCGCCTTTACCGGCACCAATCCGCGGCCGGTGCGGCTTTCAGGTACCGCCGAATTATGCGGCGGTGCTCTTGATGCGCGGGTGTTTTCGGGCCTTGACGCACTGGTGCGCGATCAGATCATGGCAATGAAGACGACGTTTACCCCAGGCCATTATCGCCGCCGTATTGCCGGCGTGCTGGCACGGAGGCTGCTGCAACGACTATTCAGCGCTTAAGCCCGACGCGGGGAGCGAAACACGGCGCGCCTATGTGCACGGGTATTAACGCTCCAGCTCTCTCAGCTTGAACCGTTGGATCTTTCCCGTGGCGGTGCGCGGCAGATCGGGGCGGATATCGATCCAGCGTGGATATTTCCAGGGCCCGGCGGATGCCTTGACGTGTATCCGTAATCTCTCGATCAGTTGCTCGTCCACGGCATAGCCATCGCGCAGCACAATAAAAGCCTTCGGCTTTATCAGCCCGTCGGCATCCTTTTTGCCGATGACGGCGGCCTCCAGCACTGCCTCATGCGTAGCGAGCGCCGCCTCGACTTCGAACGGCGACACCCACATGCCGCTGACCTTGAACATATCATCGGTACGCCCGCAGTAATGGTAGTAGCCGTCGGTGTCGCGGAAAAATTTGTCGCCGGTATAGGTCCATTCGCCGGCAAAGGTCCGGCGGCTTTTGGCGCGTTGATTCCAGTAGCCTTCGCCGGCGGTCGGTCCACGGACGATGAGTTCACCGATCTCGCCGTCGGCGACCCCGCTCCCGTGCTCGTCGACAATCTTGAGCTCGTAGCCGGGAACGGCCTTGCCGGTTGTGCCGTAGCGCACGCTGCCCGGTTGATTGCTGAGAAAGGTTTGAAACATTTCGGTCGAGCCGATGCCGTCAAGCACATCGACACCCGCAGCTGCGCACCACCGCTCGCCCAGATGGGGAGGTAGCGCCTCGCCTGCTGAGACGGCAAGGCGCAAACGGTCGGAGCCAGCGCCGCGGGTCATGTCCTTGTGCGCGAGCAGCGACGCGTAGAGCGTTGGCACACCGTAGAAGATCGTCGGCTTATGCCGGCGCATCATGTCGAAGACCGTATCGGGGGTCGGGCGCTGCGACAGCAACACCGTGGTCGCGCCGACCGACATCGGGAACGCCATGGCGTTGCCCATGCCGTAGGAGAAAAAAAGCTTGGCCGCCGAAAACACCACGTCGTCCTCGCGGATGCCGATCACGTGCTGACCCATCAGCCGGGCCGCCGCCATCAGCGTGGTGTGGACGTGCTTAACGCCTTTGGGCTCGCCGGTAGAGCCCGACGTGTACATCCAGAAAGCAACTTCGTCGGAAAGCGTTGGCGCCTTGAAGAGAGCGGATGGTCGCGCGATGAGGTCGGCGAAATCGTGGACGTTGCGATCGCCAAACGCGGCGCGGTGTTCGGCACTTGCATTAACAAGAACGATAGTGCGCAGCCGCGGCAAACGATCGAGAATGGGGACGAGGGTCTTCGCAAGCGATGCTGCAACGACGATTGCCGAGGCCCGGCTGTCACCGAGGATGTAAGCGTACTGCTCGGCCGTAAGCAGCGTGTTGAGCGGCAGCGCTACAATGCCGGCACGAACGCTGCCCCAAAACGCAACCGGAAAATCGACAGAATCATACAGGAGCAGTGCGAGCCGTTCTTCCGGGCGCAGCCCCAGTTCGCTCAGCGCCGCCGCGAAGCTACAAGAGCGCGCTTGCAGCTTGCCGTAGCTGAGTGAACGCTCGGCATCGATGAAAGCAATCTTCTCGCCCAGACCGCGCGCAACCGGGGCATCAACGAAGTCCGCAACGGCGTTATACGGCTTGCGCTGCAGCAAGTCGTCCAGCATCGGACTTCATCTCCCCTGGCGAAGTCGGCTTTTTTTCTCATGATAAACATTTGACGCGTCTTGACAAACAGATCGTGCAAAACACCATCCGGCTGCCGGTTTCGTACCAGCAGCGGCCAATTTTATCCTAGAGGAGTGAGACTCCGGCGCGTCCGTCGCCGGAGTTCGATGTCAGCGGCGCGTGGGGAACAACGACGCCGGGAAATCCGCCGCGTAACGCGGGGCCCGCTCGCGCGGGCGATAATCGAGCCGCGACGTCGGGTCCGGTGCGACCGCCTTGCGGTAGAGATGCCAGGTGGCGTGACCGAGCACCGGCATCACGACCGTCAGACCAAGGAAGAAGGGCAGCGAACCGATCACCAGCAACGCAGCGACGATCAAGCCCCACAGCGCCATGGTCAGAGGATTGGCGACAACAACGCGGATCGATGTAAACAGTGCAACCGCCGCGCCGACGTCGCGGTCGAGGAGAAGCGGAAACGATACGGCGCTGATGGTAAGAACGAGCGCGGCGAACAGGAATCCGACGCCGGTGCCGACGACAATCAGGTTCCAGCCGGGGGTTGTGGTGAACACGTCCTCGACAAAGTGCCGGATCGAGGCTGGCGCGGCGTATCCGAAATTGGCGACATAGATTGCTTCGGCTACCGCGAGCCAGACCAAGAAGATCGCCATCAGCAACACGCCCAACGCGACAATGGCGCCGAGCGAAGGCGAGTGCAAAACGTCAAAAGCATGGGTCGATGATGTGTCGAGACCGGCTTCGCGGCGCCGGCTCAGTTCATAGAGGCCGATTGCGGCGAGCGGTCCGATCAGCGCAAAGCCGGCCGCGATCGGGAACGCAAGCGGCAACATCGAATAGCCGGAGGCAAGCGAGATCAGCCCCAAGCCGAGCAAGGGATAGATCAAGCAAAGAAACACAGCGTGGCTGGGCATGGCCGAAAAGTCATCGAGCCCGAGGGCAAGGGATTGCAGCAAGTCCGCGGGCGTAATGTGGCGGACGACAGGGCGCGCCGGAGTGGCGCTCGCGCCGACGAGAACATGTGAAGACGGCATGACTTACCTCCTCAAACTTTTTTATTTGTTTGTTCAGGGCTCGCGTCTGCGGCACATCTGGTGATGTGCGGGGACATCTGAACCCACAGCATCATGGCAGGACCGCGGTCTGGAAGCCATAAGCGAAGGCGGAGATGGATCGCATGTCAGTTCACAATGCAGTGTACGTAATCGACGCTTCTCATTTTGCATTGCGGCAGCAAAAACCCCGGATACGGCACCGGTTAAGATGCGGCGTAAAACGCATGGTTGCGCGCCCCTGGGTCATGCGCCGATTTCTGTTTTCGTCAAATTGATGTGACCAAGCGGGGCGTCAGCGACAGTTCGGCAAACGAAAGGGCGCCGGAATTACCCGGCGCCCCTAAACGATATCGCGAACTAGATGTTCTGAGGCGACCTAGAACATCGCCGAGAACGCCCAGTAAAGCGTGCCAGAGATCACCATGGCGGCTGGCAGGGTAAGGACCCACGCCAACGCAATGTTGCGGACGGTCGAAAGCTGCAATCCAGAACCGTTCGCCGACATCGTACCGGCGATACCGGACGACAGCACGTGGGTGGTCGAGACCGGTAGCCCGTACATGTCGGCGGCGGCAATCGTTGCTGCTGCCGTGATTTCGGCGCAAGCGCCCTGCGCGTAGGTCAGATGCGTCTTGCCGATTTTCTCGCCGACGGTAACGACGATGCGCTTCCATCCGATCATGGTTCCGAGGCCTAGCGCAATCGCTACTGCGACCTTGACCCAAGTCGGGATGAACTTGGTTGCCGCATCAAGCGAGAGCCGGTACGCGCTGAGCGTTCTGACTTCCTCCGTCGAGAGGTCGCTCTCCTTGTCCTTCATGAGGAAACGGATTGCTTCGGAGGCGAGGTACATGTCGTTGCGGGTGTTGCCGACCGCGCTGGTCGGCACTTTTGCGAACGAACCGTACTTCGTCACTTCTTCAGAAATATCGCGCACCAGCACCGCCAATGACGGATACGTTCCTTCATTGATTTCGTGACTGGCGACGTAGGCTGTCACTGCCGGGCGTGGGTTACCCATCACGTTGTAGCCGGCGGCTTTCTTGTTGATAACTTCGCTCGCGGCCAGCGACCGGGAGGCAAATGTTTGCAGCTGGTTGTTCGGCAATGCGCGATTGAGCGCATAGGCGGTCGGCACCGTGCCGATCAGAATGAGCATGATCAGGCCCATGCCCTTCTGGCCGTCGTTGGAGCCGTGGAAGAAGCTCACCAGCGTACAGGTGAGGATAAGGATGCCGCGAATCCACCACGGCGGTGGATGATCCCCCTTCGGCTCCGCGTAGAGTGCAGGCACACGGATGATGGACTTGAGCAGCAACAGCAAGGCGGCCGCGAGCAGGAAACCGAATAGGGGAGAGAGCAGCAACGCTTCGCCGACTTCCTTGGCTTTCGACCAGTCGACGCCGGACGTCCCGCTGCGCCCATGCAGCAGCGCGTTGGTGATGCCAACACCAATTATGGAGCCGATCAAGGTGTGCGAGCTCGAGGCGGGCAAGCCGAATGCCCAGGTGCCGAGGTTCCAGATGATCGCCGCGATCAACAGAGCGAACACCATGGCAAAGCCGGCATTGCTGCCAACCTGCAGGATCAGCTCGACCGGAAGCAGCGAGATAATGCCGAAGGCGACGGCGCCGGAGGAAGCCAGAACGCCGGCCAGGTTGAACGCGCCCGACCACACCACGGCGAAGTTCGCCGGCAGCGAACG
The DNA here is from genome assembly GCA_963826945.1 of uncultured Alphaproteobacteria bacterium. GTDB lineage: Bacteria > Pseudomonadota > Alphaproteobacteria > Rhizobiales > Xanthobacteraceae > BOG-931. The sequence goes on from CAWGYY010000016.1 coordinate 156,068, forward strand.
CGTATAGATGACGGTCGCCACTGCGTTGGCGGTATCGTGAAAGCCGTTGACGAACTCGAACCCCAGCGCGATGAGCAGCGCCACAAACAGGAGCAGGAATGGCGCGATTGCGGTGACTTTTGTGCCGGTGGCATCGATGTCGGCATAGATGCTGTAGGCGACGAACAGCAGCACCGCTGCGATTACGCCGCCAAAGATAATACCGGTGATCGGATTAACGGCCCCGGTCAGATCCGGTCCCTTGCGGGCTGCCGGTTCGATCGAGCCGGGTAGGGCGATTTCACTCATACGGGACCTCATTCGCTCGGAAGGGCCCCGACTCTGCGCGGGCTATATGACAGCTGGATGAAACTAAGCCATCAATCCCAAGGCTGTTGCTGCACCGGCGCGCGGCCGGTCAATTGACCGAAACATCGCCGTCGCCGGGCCCGGTTTCCCAGTTTTCGACATCCAATTTGCCGGTCCTCGAGGAATAGTAATAGGTCATGGGCGGCTTCTTGAGCCGTACGCTCACTGCTGCGGGGAGGGCCGCCTCGATCATCGGGGTATATCGCCGCACGATGATCGATCTCGCCCGATTTTGCCGCGCGAGTTCGCGCGCAGCTAAGATCAACTCACGCGCAATTTCAGGATCCGCATCGCGACAGCGGCACTCAAGCAGATAGTAGGAGTCGCCCGCCCATTGCTTCATGGCCAGATAGCCGACGAGCCGCACGCCTGATCGGGCGACCAACACCGCTCTGGTCTGTTCCACGAAGTGCGTTCCGAAATACAACCAATTGAGGGTGTCTGCGTCGCGCCAGGCATAAGTCGGCGCATCCGAAGCTTTGCACTCATTGATGCCGTCGGCGTCGAGTTCCGAGAATCGATTGACCAACTCGACCGACACCGCCTTGGAGCGGCGGCGGCTCAGTGTCGCCAGCGTGTCGAGCACGAACCCAAGGGAGGCTCCCGCAACCCGTTCGATCGAGACTCGGTGAATCTGCAGGCGCCGAAAGACCTCTGACCAAGGCGCAGCCATCGGCAAGTACCCGAAAGTTGGTCTGCTGCCAGCGCGCTTCCAAGGGCGTCATGCCGAGCGAGCGCCAAAGACCGGCGGCAACGGGAGTCGAATCGGTGGCCACCAGAAGGTCGCCGTGGATTTGACCTAAGAAGCCGCGTCCTACCGCTTTCGCCAATCCAGCTCCACGGAAATTATCGTGGACCGCCGTGCAGCCGGTGGCGCAGCAAAGCGCCGGCTTGCCGTCGATCACGTACTTGAAGGGGATATTCGCGGTGAAGGCGACGATGGCTCCCTCATCGGAGCGGACCAACCAACCGCGCGGGATCGCAACATTCCACGCCGGGTTAAGCGCCCACCAATGGGCGTACCAGTTTCGCCGGAAGCCGAGTTCGCCGCCAAACACAGAGCCTAGGAAACGCGCCAAATCCGGCAGCGCGGCTTCGTCCAATTCGGTCGCTATTGCCTGGAATGATGTGGCAGGCGCTTCATTTCTGCAATCAACCAAGGTCGTGACACGGACTCCGGCGCGACGGCTTAGGGATAGCCCGTCGGACAACGCGAGCAAAAACGCTGCAGGCTGCAGTTCAGTTCTATAGCAAATGAGGTTGTCCGCGGTTCGAATAGCGTGGTTAACGCTAACGGCAATGCGCACCGCCGAAACCTGCATCGCCGTGAGATAACCATCGCTCCTATGACGATGTCCGCGACCACACCAGCAAAGCGGCGGGATGCAGCCGCGATTGACAGCGCGGCGGCGGTTTTTGCGCTTTCGCGGCCCGATGCTCGCCGGAAATCTCAGCTTGCGCAAATTGGCGGGAAGGTCTCGCGCTTCATGGCGCGAAATATCGCCACCAAAACGTTGGTTACGCGCAATGACAGGCCCCTGGTCACTTTCACGTTCGACGACGCGCCCGGCTCTGCGTGTACAACCGGCGCCGCACTGCTAGGTCACTACCGGGCCCGTGGCACTTTCTACATTTCCGGTGGCGGCTGTGGACTGATGAGTCCGGGCGGCCTGCTCGCTACCGCCGACCAGCTAAAAGAGCTTTACACTGCCGGCCACGAAATCGGGTGCCACACTTTCTCCCACGCCGCCGTCGCCGCTTTCAGGCGTAACACGCTCGTCGCTGAGCTTGAGCGCAATCGAACGTTTCTACAAGAAATCCATCACGATCTTGTCGTGCGCAATTTCGCCTATCCTTATGGCGATCTGTCGTTTCGCGCTAAGCAATGTCTCGAAGTGCACTTCAACTCTTGCCGATCGCTCCGGCCCGGTGTGAACGTCGGAGCGATCGATCTTGGAGCACTGAAGAGTTGTGAGCTCCAGAACTCCTCGATCGGACGTCAAGGTGTTCTGGACATCATCGCCGCGGCGGTCCGCCAGAAGGGATGGCTGATCTTTGTCAGTCATGACGTAGACAATCAGCCCAGCCAATTCGGAGTGTCGCCTGACCTCCTCGAATTCGCACTAAACACCGCCAGGACGGCTGGGTGCCAGTTGGTTAGCGTGCGCGACGCGCTCACAATACTGGGTGGTGGCGCTTCGCAGCCAGGCAACTAGGCCGCCATATATTTGGCGAGCGCTGCCCACAATGGCTTGCGATTGAGGCCGGTATCAAGCGGCAACGGCCGCAGCGGCGCCCCGTCCGCTCGCTTATAATATTGGCGGAGCCAGGTGTAGCGATCACTCAAACCCCAGGTTGCGATCGACATTGGCCGCGCGACTGAGAATACGATGTCGAGGTATTCCGCGGCGTGGCGCGCGACCGCGAGATCGCGCTCCGGCTCGCTGCCGCGGATCTTGAAGTCGTTGACGTCCATCTCGGTGATCATCAACCGATAGCCGAGCTTGACGACGCCGCGGAGAAAAGTCGTCAACTCGCGATGATCCAGGATCTGATGTCCATCAAGATGCGATTGCAAGGCCAGGCAGTCGACGGGCGTATTCCGATCCCGCAGCGTTTGCAGCAAATCGAGTAAGGCTTCCCTGCGGCGTTGCGATGCTGCCGTTGCATATTCGATCCCATATTCGCTCAGACACAGCGGCACCGTTGGATCGCCGGCGCGCGCCAGGCGGAACGCCACATCGATGTAATCGACGCCGAGCACACGCAGCCAGACTGAATTGCGATATCCGTGCTCCAGGCGATCTTCCGGCTCGATCGCTTCGTTCACGACATCCCAGGCCCAGATTTTCCCCCGATATCTCGAGACTTGCGTCGCGATATGCCGCTCCAGCGCCGCTTTGGCTTCCTGGCTCGTCGTTATCTGCGAGACCCATGGTGGAATTGCCGCGTACCAGACCAGCGTATGGCCGTGCACCATCATGTCGTTGCGCGCTGCGAATGCGGCGATGCTGTCACCCTCGCCGAAATTAAACTCGCCGGGTCGCGGCTCCGTCTGAACCCATTTCAGCGCGGTTTCCGGGACAAAGATGTTGGCTTCGGTGGCGAACTTCTCGAGCAGAATACCGTCCGGCTGGACGCTTGGCGCCGCGCCGGCGCATCCAAATTTAATGCCTGAGACGCGTGAATGGCTGCGCAGGGATGGGGCCAATTCCATATCGAAGTCGGCCTGCACCGAGCGAGGGTGCAGCGCCGCCGCTGATCCGATCGCGAAATTGGCCAGCCCGAGTAAAGTTGAACGCCGCGATAGATCCCGTTGTCTTGGGTGTGTCACGTCATTCCCGCACGAAAATCTTAGCGTACCCATCTTAGTCGCGCAGGTGGGGTCTCGCCGTCGTGGCCGCTACGCGATCATCGACAGTAGTTAATTTCGCAGGCGTCTCGCCGTTAACGACGTGTTCCGAACACAGAGTTGTTAACTCGCAGCATCCGGCTTTTTGATCTATGAACATTGCAGGAGTCGTCTCCCGCCCTCTCATTCTAGATTTTGAGTCGCGCGCGATTGAGCGACGCACGGAACTCGCGGCATCGTTTTAATGATTAATCCGTACGCCCTGATCTATCTTGTCGCGCATGCGATACCGGCAATTATCGGGTTCGGTGCGCTCATTTTATATACGCATCTTTTGTCTGCCGCCGAATACGGCATCTACGTTATCGGCGCGAGCATCGCCGGCATCATCTCTGCGGTGTTTTTCGCATGGGTTCGATTGTCGGTCGCACGCTACCAGGCAAAATCGCCGGAGCTTGACCTGCGCGCCGAAGCGATCGTGGCCTACGGCGGCACGGTTGTCGTCATCGCCTGCCTCGCCCCGGTCGCGTTCCTTATCATTCGGCCGAATATCGGGTTTGGTATTGTGGCGGGGTGTCTATTGTTGTCGTTGTCGCTCACCGCGTTCGAAATCAGTCAGGAGTTCCGGCGCGCGCAGCTTAACTCGCTTCGCTACATGACGATTGCAGTGACGCGGGCCGTGCTGGGACTGGCATTCGGATACGCGGTGATCGAGGTCGGTGGCGGAGGCCTCGGCCTGCTGTTCGCGATCGGCGCGAGCTTCCTGATTGGCAATGTCCTGAGCTTCCAAGGCAAAGCCGCCAAGCCGCTGCAATCCTTCTCAATCGGTTACCTGAAGCAATTCATACGTTACGGTTTCCCCTTCCTGCTCGGCGCTCTGGCCTTTGCGCTCCATGGCGCGCTGGATCGATTGGGTGTTGCTTACCTGTTGGGGCCAAGCGCCGCCGGTTCCTACGGCCTTGCGGCGGACCTGACCCGTCAGGTCGCCACAGTTTTGGCCGCGAGCGCTGCGTCGGCCGTTTTCCCGCTTGCGTTTCGTAACCTCGCTGCAGCGGGTGCAGGCGCTACCCGGGCGCGGCTCGCGGAAGGCGCAGAACTTTTGCTGGCGCTGATCGCGCCGGTCACGGTGTGGCTTGCGATCTCTGCAGATGTGGTTGCGGGCACGTTGCTCGGCAGCGAATTCCAGACCAGCGTCGGCGCGCTCCTGCCGGTGCTGGCGCTAGGCCGTATGTGCGGCGCTATCAATCAATACTATCTGCACGTCAGTTTTCAGTTGGCCGAAAAGCCGTTGCTGCAAGTCGTGCACGACTGCTTGATCCTGGTCGTAAATCTCGCACTGCTTTTCCCTCTAACGCTCGCTTTTGGATTGCCGGGAACAGCGACGGCGGTGCTGATCGCAGAAGCACTCGGTATCGCGATAGGGATTGCGCTGTCGCGGAGGGCCTTCAAACTGCCCTTTAACGTCTGGGGTATGACACGGGTCCTGGCAGCGACTCTTGCGGTGGCCGCCGTCACTTATGCGGTCAAATCCGCGTCAAGCGGACAGGGATTTTTGACGCTGCTAAGCTTGGCAGCGGCCGGCTGTGTTGCGTATGCAGTCGCCGCTCTGCTGTTCGACGTTGCCGGCATCCGCAGTATGGCCGTGTCGTTCTTGGGGGTGCGCAGGCTGGCGGCGAGGTGAGGTCGGCCCAATCAAGAACCGGCGCGGCGGCCAGCTGGGCGTCCGATTTGCTGCTGCAACGCGCGAAAGAACAGATAAACCAGGCGCGGCCGCAGGACGCTGTCAGGGTAGCGGACGGCGCCCACGATCAAGCAGATCCAAAATTCGATCATCCGGCCGTGGACACAGGCGTTGCGGGCTCCGGTCCAGAATGCGTCGATCTGGGCCAACCGTCGTCTGCGCTTTAATTCGCCGGGCGAAAAGCGTTGCCGGATCGCCGGGTTCGAGTAGACCGCCTCGATAGCCTTGAAATTCGGGCGAAGCGGTGAATTTTTCAATCGAAAGTTCGCACTGGTGAAGTGCTGGCGATACAGAAGCACGACGTCGTCGCGCATGGCCGCGAAATCGCCAAGCACGGCAAGCCGACACCAGAACTCCCAGTCCTCGCCCCATTTCAGCGACGTATTGAAGCCGCGAACCGAGCGTGCGGCGTCGGTTCTGATGCAGATGGCGCCACAGACGATGAAGTTCTTCGAAATGAGATAGCGGAGCGTGTCCTGGGCGGGAAACATCCTCCAGGCAAGATCCGCACGCTCCGACAATTCCGCACCGTCCTGTCTGATCCTGATGTGATGGGCGAAGCAGGCGACGCGCTGCGGACTCTCATCCAGGACCGCGACCATCCGGGAAAGCGCGTCAGGCAATAGAACGTCGTCGGCATCGAGGAAGAAAACGTAAGGCGCGCGTGCAGCCGCGAGACCGGCATTTCGCGCCGCGCTGACGCCGCTATTTGTTTGACGAAGCACGCGCAGGCGATTTTCGGTATAGGCATCGAGGATTTCCGGCGTGCGGTCGGTCGACCCGTCGTCGACCACAATCACCTCAATCTCGGTCAGGCTTTGTGCAAGAACGCTTTCCAGCGTTTCGCTGAGGAAGGTCTCGGCATTGTAAGCGGCAATGACGACTGTGACTCTGGGGGTCGTTGACGTATCCACGGGCGGCTCGCTGGCGCCGCCGTCAGCGCCCGTTTGCTTGATGCTGGGATCGCCGTGCGCCCTGCGTTCCATCACTGTTTCGGCTCGCTAATGAGCCGAAGGCCCTCGGCGACGGTCGTGAGCGCGCATCCGGCTTTCTCTGCGGCGTCGACAGCCCATTCGAGCAGATCGGGCGAAACGCCAAATCTGCTCGGCCGGTCCGCCACATCATGGCTGTAGAATATCAGCCACCCGCCGGTGCGCACTGTCTCGGCTATTAGCTCGGTGATTTTCGGCCGATCAATTGAGGCGTTATCCAACGGCCAGGCATTAAGCGCGCCCAGGTCGGCAACCGCTATGTTGATTCCGGCATGACCGGAGCGGCAGGAATCGAAGCGAGTCTCAAGGTAGCGTTTGGTGCGAACCGACATATCGCCGTACGGATAGGCGAAATTCCGCACCACGATATCGCTGCTGATTGTTTTCAGGACCGACTTGTTCCGATCAAGCTCCGAATCAAGTTCGTCAAAGCTCATGTAGCGGACCGCCGGATGCGAATAGGTATGGCATCCGATTTCGTGCCCGCTCGCCCATATCGCGCGAAGCTGATCGATCGATGCACGCAGTGGCCCGCCGGGATTCGCCGATCCGCAGCCGCGGCCGGCGACGTAAAACGTGCCGCGCGCGCCGTGCTGCTCGAGGATGCGCGCGCCGCGTTCGCAGGCTGAAGCAGGCACATCATCGAAGGTGAACGTCACCATCGGTCGCCCGGAGCGCATGGCCAGTACCTTGCTACGGCTCCAGCGCGCGAGGATCCGCGATGCCATGTTGGTGACCCTGGACGGCAACGGGCCGCTGTTCGGGTCGAGGGTTTGCAGCGCGAGCATAGCTATCGGTATTCCTCGTAGAGAATGCCGAACTCCGCAGCGATCCGTCCGGCCCCCCGGGCCGCAAGAGTGAGACTGCGCATAATGGCGCGTCGGCCGCCGAAGGCAGTGATTGGCAGGATCAGGGCGGCAGAGCCGATCAAGCCGAGGGCTTTGCACCAGCGGCGCACCGTGCCGCCCGTGCTGCGGGCGAAGTTGCGTTCAACGCGGGTCGCGCCCGTGCCCTTGCGGAATCTTCGCCGCAGAACATAGCCGACGGTGGTTCTCGACAGCGGCATGGTTTCGAAGACGTGCGCATCGTCCGCCCACGCGGAGCTGCGTCCGTCCCTGCGGCAACGATAGAAGAACTCTTCATCGCTGCCGCCAGTGAAGGCGTAATCGTGCTTGAAAGGTTCGTCGAGGTATTGTTCGAGCGTGGACCGCCGTATCACCATACTTCCGGTGCCGTAGATCATTGAAACAGGCCCGGTCGCAAACCGCGTCGGCGCGTAGAGGCCGCTTTTTGCAAGCCAGTGATCCGGAGCATCAAAAACCGGAAACACCGGGCCGCCGACGATTTCCACGTTGTAGTTCAAGGCCACCCGGATCATCTCGGTGAGCCAGTTCGGATCGGGGTATTCGTCGTCGTCGAGCACGGCGATGTAGTCTGGCGCCGGAACTGCGCGACAAGCGCTGATGAAAGCGCGATTATACGCGTAGGTGTGACCGCGACGGGGCTCGACGATGTAAGTGAGCGGGAACCGAAATGTCCGCGAGATTTCTTCTACAACGGTCGCGCCGCCGCGGGCCTCCGCATCGTTGTCGACCACGATGATCTCGAAGCGGCCGGAATAGTTCAACCGCTCGACATGCTCCAACAATTTGCGCAGCCCGTCGGGGCGGCGAAACGTCGGCACGCACAAGCACACGCTGGGTACTGAGCTTCCTGTCATTGTGCGATGACGCACCGGATCATTAGTTTTCCTCCGATCATCGACTTCGAAGTCGGGCATGTTTGTCAGTCCGGTGCACGTGAGCAGCAGGAACGAGGCGCTCCTGCGGCCCACGTTTAGGCGGCAAGTCACGGGAAACAAAGTTAAAGCGGGCGTTAGGCTTAAGACGGCAAAGCAATCGGAGCATCTACCGGGTGCGGCCGTTAACCAAAATCGGCCCGTTGTTGCCGGGTTAAGGCGTTACACGCCAGACCGATTGAAGGCGCAGTCCGAACGCGGCCATGAATAGGAAGAGCCCGAGCGTGCTCTCCTCAATGAGCATGCTCTCAAAGCACGAGCCGAGTGCCGCAAACAGGCAGACTCGCAGGAACAGCATCTTGAGCGGCGCCGCAGCCGGTGCATCTGGCGATCGAAAGAAGTCGACAACAGGAAGCACCACGAGCCAGAGGGTCGCCAAGATCGATCCGGGAATGCCTACAGTCAGAGCGAGATTGAGGTAAGCATTGTGCGCGTGAGCGGCGGTGTTGGCCCAGATCGACGCGCCGCTCATTCCATAGACGACCTGCTTGGTGCCCCAAAACGCGGCGAAGCCGTAACCGGTAATGGGGCGCTCCGCCACGCGATCCAGCGCAAATTGCCAAATATCGGTTCGTCCGGTGAAGGACGTATCGGTCAAGACCATATCGAGCAGATCACGAACCGGCTCGAAATAAATCGAGCCGATCGACAAAACGTTGAACGCGACTACCACGGCCAGCACGAGCGAAATTCCCAGGCTCGGTCTGTGGATGCGTGTAAGCAGCGCCGAAACGATCAACGTGATCGGCAGCATGGCGATTGACGTTTTGGATTTCGTGAACAGAAGAAACACCAAAGCCAGAGCGACGATCAGACCGCCAATGCGTGCGCTACGCACCCGTGCGATAAAAAGTCCGACGAAAATGAACAGGACCATCGCGGCGCTCGCTTCGTTCTTGTGCGAGAACACGCCGCGCCAGTCTCCAGCAAGTTCCGGTTCGATGTAATCGGTGGTCTGATGGATCGCCTGCTCGGGGAGGAGAAAAACGCCGAGGTAGCAGGCTGCCAGCACAATAAGCACGACCACAGCCATCACGTCGCTGAAATGGCGCATGTTCTTCGGCAGCAGCAGCGCCATGCCGGCCAACCCGACGGTCACGAGAGTAAAGGCAAGGCGCCGGGCGGAGAGCGACGGGTCCCAGGAAGTGACGACACACAAGGCGAACCAGAGCAGTGTTACGACCAAGACCGGCCGTACCAGCACCAGCAGGCGGCTTGGATCGTGGGAAAGGCACCATGTCGCGAGCGCCAGGAACAACAGCGAATAGGAGCTTTGATTGACGAGGTTGCCGGCCTCGGTGACCTCCTGTGCCGTGGACAGGTTCTCGAACGGGCGAAAAGAAATCCACACCAGCAAAAATACCGCAGCCAGAAGCACGCTGCGAACAAGCGTGCCGGCGTCGATCGCCGGGGCGATCGCTGAATGTTGCGCCGGAAGCAGACCGAGCTTTGTCAGGATCGCCTCGCTTGGCGGTTATGCAGACCGCAGCATCGCCAGCCTCACTCCGTGTGCCGTGCCGACGCCGGTAAGCACCGCACCGAGGATTTTTTGTGCGTCTGGTCCGAGCCGCAAAGCAAACTGCTCAAGCGCGCTCGGATCCTGCCGGTCCGCTGCCGCGACCAAAACGATGTGATCCACGAGGCCCGCGAAGAGACGCATGCCGGGATCGCTGCCGAATCCAACAGCGGCGACAATCACCATGTCGAAGCGTTTGGTTTGATCGAATGCCCGCTCGATATCCGCTTCAATGATCTGCCGGTCACGCCGGCTGTTCGGCGCGACGAACGACGTTACATGGATGCCGGTTTCGCGATCGCGAAACGTGACTTCCGAAAGCTTCCGGCGCCCTATAGCCACATCGATAAGCCCGCCTTCATTTCGGTCGGCATCGATTGCCGCAAGCGTCCGGCGGTCGAGATCCGTGTCGATCAGCAGCACGCGCTCTTTCATCGCAGCGGCGGCGGCAAGTGTAAGCGCGCCGGAGACCGCATCGTCTTCATCGTCCGCTGCGACGACCAAAATGCTTGGGTTGTCGTGCATGCCTTGACTTGCACGAATTGCTTCAAGCACCTGACCAATTTCCCTGGCGAAGCGCGAACGGGGGTCCTGCGCTGCACTCAGCGCGAACGAGGTGTCGGCGTGCGGGAGCCTCGCGAGAATCGGAATGGAGGGCGGTGCGGCGCCGGCCGGCGACAATCCGCTCATTGCTCGGGCCAGTCTGCCCAGTAGGGTGCTACTTCCGGCCGCACGACGCGGACGCGGTGCCGAGCCATCGGCCGCTCGCATCATGACAATGCCGGTGCCGCCGCAAACTCCGATGAGCAATGCGCCTACAGCAAGCAGCGTGTTTGAGGGCGGGAAGCTCCGCCGCAGCGGCGGGTCGGCACGCGAGATCACGCGGATATTCTTGGTATCGAGCCGTTCCTGCTCGCCGGTCTCGCGGGCCCGGACCAGAAACGACTCGTATACCGCGCGGCTGGCGGCCACATCGCGCTCAAGCTCGCGCAAGGTCACCATCGCCTCGTTGGTGGTGACGGCGTTGCCCTTGAGCTTTTCCAGGTTGGCGGCCAGCGCCGCCTCATTGGCGCGGGCGCTCTCATATTCGCTGCGCGCGGACAGTGCAATGCGGTGGACCTCATCTTCGATCATGTGGTGAAGCCGCTCGGCCTGCGCCTGGATTTCGACGACGGCCGGATGCCGCGCACCGAGCGAGCTCATTTGTTCTGCCTCGCGCCGCATGATCTCGGCATATTGGGTGCGTAGCGCGGTGATAGTTTGCGATTGCACGGCCTCGGGGAAGGCGCCGATCTCCTCTTTCGGTATGCGCACATGTTCGATTTGGTCGAGGCGGGCCTTCGCCGCCGCCGTCCGCGCGCGCGCCATGCCCAATTGATTGTTGAGTTCGGAGAGCTGCTGTTCGTTGACGAGCTGTCCGCTGGCGCCGAGGATGTTGTTGCGGGCCTTGAAGGTTTCGACCCGGTCTTCAGCCTGGCGGACCCGGTCCTTGAGCTCAGTGAGGCGCGCTGACAGCGACTGGGAAATCTGCCGCGCCGCATCAGACCGCACATCGGTTTGTTCCGCCAGATAGGCCTGCGCGATCGCGTTGGCGATGCGCGCCGCTTTTGCCGGATCGTGGCTGGTGACACTCACATCCACGACGTAGGTGCGCTCGGCGCGTTTAACCTGGACGGCCCGCTTGAGCGCATTCAGAGCGGCAAGCGAGTCATCGCCATAGCCGGCGCCGCCGAACCAGGATGACCGACCGATAAATTCGGGGTCGCGGTTGAGCGATTCGGCGTTGATAACGCGCCGCAGCACGTTGTCGGAGGTCAATACGCGGACTTGGCTCTCGACCTGCAGCACGGCTGCGTCATTGGCCTGATTGGCTGGCGTGAGGTCGTTTGCGACCGCGCGCAAGTCCGTCGGGTCGATGAGAATCTGCGTCGTCGCCGTGTAACGGGGCGGCACCAAAGTGGCGAACAGCACGGCTATGAGTAACGAAAGAGCCGTCGTCCAAAGAATGGTTGCCTTGTCGCGCCAGATGACGGACAAAAATCTTTGAAAATCGAAGTTGGCGGCGGGAGCAAACCCAACGGGTATTTCCCCCGGCCCAACGACGGCCGATCGGCTTTGGCGCGGCGCCTCAAACATCCCTTACGTAACTTTCCAACAGCCGGCAGCGCTGTTCGCGCTGGCGTTGCCATCAGCGCCATTATCAGGCGCACCTAATCCGCCGCACGCGCACTCAAAGGGCAGGCCGCCCGGCATGTCCAGCCGGGTCCATATGGTTAACCAATTGATAAAGGGATTAGTGTTAATGAGACGTATACGCCGGCCCTGACCAATCTACGGCCGGCAATCAGCGGCCGCGTCGACTGGGCGCGCTTACCGGCGCAACAGGCGGTATATGGCGCCGGCGCCGACGAGCAGCACCAGGATCGGTATCCAGAGCAAGACCGCCCCGACCAAGCTGAGCAGGATCACCGCGGCGAGGACGCCGATCATCAGCATAAGCAGCGCCAGGCCGAGCGGTCCAATCCGGCCGATGTAAATTCGTTGCGTTCCTCCTACCCACGCTGAACCGTCCGGCGACCAAGCGCGCTGGCGCCAGTCGGGGGTGCGGTTAGTCCGGTCTGGAGGGATGATTTCCGGCTCGGCGCGCGGCTGTTCCGGAATGTCGGATTTGTCGGTCATGGTTCATCGTATGTATGCGCCGCATGGAGCGGCACAAGCGGCGCGCTGTCGCCGGCGTTCACGCGGCGCAATCGGCGTGCTAGCTTTTAAGCATGAAGTCGGGCGGTCTCGGGGTGACTCGCAGCATTCTTCTAGGCATCGCCGTGATGGCGAGTTGTTACGGTGGCGCCCGCGCGCAGGACACGCCTGCGCTGAGTGAGGCTGCCACTGCGATGGTCGGCGCGTGGGAGTTCTCGAACGCCGATCGCGACAAAATCTGCCGCTTCAACTTTCGCGCCGACGCTGCGGCCAGTGGCTACAAACTCGACATCGACAAGAACTGCCCAAGCCTGTTTCCGACGACCAAAGATATCGTCGCGTGGGCGGTGGATAATTTCGGCGGGTTGCGCCTTCTCGACGCCAATGGCAACGCGGTGATTGAGCTCAACGAAGCTGAGGCCGGCCTGTACGATGGTTTTGAACCGGGACAGGGCCGTTATGTGCTGCAAAGCGCGGCGGCGGTGGCGCCGGTTCGTTCGGCCGAGGACATGGTTGGCGATTGGGCCATCGCGCGCGGTACCGGCAAGCCGATCTGCGTGCTTTCGCTGGCGGCCAATCCGGCCAGCGCCGACGCGTTGATGCTTAAGGTCAAACCGGGCTGCGATGCGATGGTCACTCGTTTTGCGCCGTACTCTTGGCGCATGGACCAGGGCGAACTGGTCTTGCTTTCGTCGCGCGGACAGACTTGGCGTTTCGAAGAGAACGACGCCAATACCTGGCAGCGCGTGCCTGAAAGTTCGGACCCGGTTTTGCTGGTCCGTCAGTGATTGCGCTGGCAATTGATTTCAGGGGAAAGCATGAATAACGCCGCTGAGGCATTCCGCATCAAACAAGTCGGATATCTGCCCGACCAGCTGAAGTTCGACTGGATCGATGTGCGGCAGGGTTTTGCGCGCGGCCGGTTCGATGTCACCAAGCAACATTTGGCGCCGAACGGATATCTTCACGCCGCAACGGTGGTTGCGCTTGCGGATACCGCTTGCGGCTATGGCTGCATGACGTCGCTTCCGAAAGGCGCCTCGGGTTTCACGACCATCGAGCTGAAAGCCAACTTTCTCGGCACCGCGCTTGAAGGCGGCGTTATCTGCGAAGCGCGATTGCTGCACGGCGGGCGCACTACGCAGGTCTGGGACGCGGAGGTGAAAAGCGAGATCAGCGGCAAGACGATCGCGTTGTTTCGCTGTACTCAAATTCTTCTCTCTCAGACGCGCGGCAACCAATAAAGCGGCATAGCTGGGGACACGTGTTGAGCGTCAAGGCTCCACCCGCCGACGGGTTTGCGGTTAGTGCGCCGCTCGTCATTATCGGCGCCGGCGCAGCGGGTCTTTGCGCGGCGCTGGCGGCGCACGAATCTGGCGCGGAAGTCATCGTCCTCGAGCGCGATTCCGTACCGCGTGGCTCCACGGCATTGTCCGCGGGGCTGATTCCCGCCGCCGGTACGCGCTTTCAAAGGGCGCTCGGCATTGACGACAGCCCAGCGCTGTTTGCCGCCGATCTGAAACGCAAGGCCCATGACGAAGCCGATCCGGCAATCGTCGACGTGATCGCCCGTGAAGCCGGCGCGACCGTAGAATGGCTGGCAGATCGCTACGGCTTGCCATTCTCCGTGGTCCACGACTTCGACTATCCCGGACATTCGGCGCGGCGCATGCACGGCCTGCCCACCCGCTCCGGCGCGGAGTTGATCGACCGGCTAAGGCAAGCCGTAGAAGAAGCAGAAATCCCGATCATCGTGGACGCGACCGTAACGGCGCTCTATGCGGGCGCTGATCGCGTTGTGCGCGGCGTGGAGATCACCCGGCCGGATGGCGCCATGGATTTGTTGGGCTGCCAGGCGCTGATTCTTGCCTGCAACGGCTACGGCGGTGCCCCCAATCTGGTCGCGCAATACATCCCTGAAATGAAGGGCGCGCTTTATTTCGGGCATCCCGGTAACCGCGGCGACGCGGTGCTGTGGGGGCAAGCGCTCGGCGCCAAACTTCTTCATATGTCCGGTTACCAGGGACACGGTTCCGTCGCCCATCCGCACGGCATTCTCATCACCTGGGCCGCGATCATGGAGGGCGGTTTTCAGGTGAACACGAGCGGCGCTCGCTTTTCCAACGAGAGCCTCGGCTATTCGGAACAGGCGGCTGTCGTGCTTGCCCAGCCTGATGGAATAGCTTTCGACATCTTTGACGAACGCATTGCCGCCATCGCGCGGCAGTTCGAAGATTTTCGGCAAGCCGAAGCATCAGGCGCGGTCATCGAAGCCTCGACCGTTGAACAACTCGCAGAACGCCTGAACCTGCCGGCGGCCACATTGGTGCAAAGCTTCGCCGAGGTCGAGCGGGCAAAACAGACGGGCGCTAGCGATCGTTTCGGGCGGTCCTTTGCAAATGCAGCGCCATTGTCGTCGCCGTTCAAGGCAGTGAGAGTCACGGGCACATTGTTTCACACCCAAGGCGGTGTTGCCGTCGACGAACAGGCCCGCGTGATGAGCGTGCAAGGGACCCGTCTGCCGAACCTGTTCGCGGCCGGCGGCGCAGCGGCGGGCATTTCAGGTTCGCACGCCAGCGGCTATCTCTCGGGAAACGGTTTGCTGACCGCGGCTGTGCTTGGCCGCATCGCCGGCCTGAGTGCTGCTGCTCTGGTGAAATAGCCGAACCGAAGTTTTTGACGATGCGTGTGTGTAAACATCGCGCACGATGGCGGGGGCTTACGAGTTTGAGTTTTCCTGCTCTCTGACCCGGAGCCTTCCGACGGTCAATTCATCGACTTCCAAAGAGCCAAACCGCGCCTTGCGGATCGCCAGCCGGCCAATCGCAATTTGTCCGATCGCCAGCGCGCCGATGGCCACCGCACCGACGGCCATGGCGCCGACTGCAAGCGCCAACAGTCTGCCGGCCGGCAGCGATCTGCGTCGTCTTACGAGTTCACGCGCCATTGCGGCTCTCCGCGTTGCTAGATCAGCTTGAGGCCCTTCAGACTCGCGTGGCCTTCTTTGCCGACGATGATGTGGTCGTGGACGGAAATGCCGAGCGGGTTCGCAACGGCGATGATCTGCTGCGTCATCTGAATATCCGCGCGTGAGGGTGTCGGGTCGCCGGAAGGATGATTGTGGACGAGAATAATGGCGGTGGCGGATAGTTCCAGCGCGCGCTTGACCACCTCGCGCGGATAGACCGGCGTATGGTCGACGGTTCCCACCTGCTGCAATTCATCGGCGATGACTTGATTACGCTTGTCCAGGAACAGGACGCGGAACTGCTCGCGATCGGCGAAGGCTTGCGCGGTGCGGCAATAGTCGAGTACGGCCGACCACGATGACAGCGCCGGTCGCTTTTTGACTTCCCCGCGGGCCAGCCGGCTCGCCGCCGCCTGCACGAGTTTGAGCTCGGTGATCGCCGCATCGCCGAGCCCCTTGACGCCGTTGAGCCTGCTGACCGGCGCGGCGATCGCCTCCGCGAACGAGCCGAAAGTCGCGATCAGTTCCTTGGCAAGGGGCTTGACGTCGCGCCGCGGCAGCGCGCGAAACAGCACCAATTCCAGCAGCTCGTAGTCGGACAGCGCTTCGGCGCCGGCTTCGCGAAACCGCTCTCGCAGCCGCTCACGGTGCCCGTAATAATGCGGCGGCGCCTCGGCGAGGCCGCGTTCACGCTCGCGCTTCTTTTCCAGCATCGGAACTGAACGCAACTCCAGGAGCCATCTACCATGCGCTGCAGACCGCCCTCCAAGCATGACTAGATTGCGCTATTTTGCAATCGGCTTGCAAAGCCCCTGGCGAAGCCGGCGCGCCTTATGCCCGGTAGGGAGGCTTGGTGTAGCCTTTCGGCGAGAGGGTGAAGACCTCAACGCCGGTCTCGGTCACGCCGACGGAATGCTCGAATTGCGCCGATAGCGAGCGATCGCGAGTCACCGCCGTCCAGCCGTCGGACAGCACCTTCACGTGCGGCCGGCCAAGATTGATCATCGGCTCGACCGTGAAGAACATGCCGGGCCGCAACACGATGCCTTCGCCGGGCCGGCCGACGTGCACAATGTTTGGCTCGTCATGGAACAGACGGCCGAGACCATGGCCGCAGAAATCGCGCACTACGCTCATGTGCTGCGCTTCGACGAAAGTTTGGATGGCGTAGCCGATGTCGCCCGTGGTGGCGCCCGACTTGATCACGGCAATGCCGCGCATCATCGCCTCGTAGGTTACTTCGATCAGCCGTTCGGCCCGGCGCGGGATTTCGCCAATGGCATACATGCGGCTGGAATCGCCATGCCAGCCGTCGAGAATGAGCGTCACGTCGACATTGACGATATCGCCTTCGCGGAGCGGCTTTTCCGAAGGAATGCCGTGGCAGACCACGTGATTGACGGACGTGCAGGTCGACTTCCGATAACCGCGATACATCAAAGTCGCCGGCGCCGCGTGGTGATCCATGCCGAATTCGTAGACCAGTTCGTCGATGTGCTCGGTGGTGACGCCGGGCCCGATTTCGCCGGCCAGCATGTCCAGGCACTCGGCCGCGAGCCGGCCCGCTTTCCGCATGCCCTCGAAGGCCGCGGGGCCGTGGATCTTGATCTGTCCGGTTTTGCGCAGCGGCGCGACGGTCGCGTCGACGTAGGTCATGGTTGTGGAGCTTTAGGCCGCGATGAAAGCGGCCGCAAGCCGCTGTTTGACCTCGAATGTAGGCATGCGCGCGGCCAACGCAAGCAACCGGCAGCCGGCCGGCTGGCTGCCTTCAGCCCTCCACAATCGGAACGGGTGCCACAATCTCGATTCCGTCGAGGCCGACCTTGCAGCGCCACGCCAGCATCTCGACGCCGCGTGCGCGCGCCTGATCGAAGGCGTTCGCATAGGCCGGGTCGATGTCGCGGGCAACGCTAAAGCGGTCCGCTGAGGGAATCTGGATAACGAACAGCGTCACTGCGCGAGCGCCGGTTCTCCGTACTGCGGCAAGCTCGCGGAGATGCTTGGCGCCGCGTTGAGTGATGCTGTCCGGGAATTCAGCCAGCCCCCGCGTGCGCATCAGATGGACATTCTTGATCTCGAGGTAACACGGCGGCCGGGCCGGGCTTTCGAGCAAAAAATCGATTCGCGACGCCTCGCCGTATTTCACTTCCCGGCGGATCGTCGGATAGTCGCGCAGTTCCGGAATAAGCCCGGCTTCGAGCGCCTCGGCAACGAGCTGATGCGGATGCCCGGTGTTGACGCCGACGAGTTCCGGTCCGCTGCCGAGATCGGTTTCCACGAGTTCCCAGCTCAGCGGCAGCTTGCGCAACGGATTACTGGAGTCGGACAGCCACACTCGGGACAGTGGCCGGTCGAGGCCGGTCATGGCGCCCGGATTGGCGACGTGAACGGTTATCAACTCGCCTGATTCAAGCACCACGTCGGCGAGAAAGCGCTTGTAGCGGCGGGCAAGCGTTGCCGGAATCAGCGTCGAAACGAATTGCATGCCGCACTTAAGCCATCGGCTACGCGCCGTGGAAGAGCCTTCTGTGCAACATCAGGCTGCGATCCGGCCGCCCAACTCGTCGTCGATGTGGGCGCGAATGATTTCATCGAAAGATGACTCAGCTTTGAAGCCGAGTGCGTTCGCGCGACGGGTATCGAAGCGACTAGGCCAGCCAGCGACAATGCGCATAATCAGCGGGTCCGGCGCATGGCGGATGCGGGAGACGACCTTGTCGCCGGCAACCCGTCGCAGCGCCGCGATTTGCTCGGCCACGGTGCAGCAGAAACCGGGCATGGTGAGATTAACGCGCGGGCCTAGCGCGTTGCTGTCGAGGCCGGCGGCGTGGATCAGAAAGCCGACGGCAGCGCGCGGGCTGGCGTGCCAGCTGCGGACGCCGTCATCGACCGGGAGCGACACCTCCTCGCCATTAAGCGGCTCGCGGATGATCGAAGAAAAGAAGCCCGAGGCCGCCTTGTTGGGCTTACCCGGCCGAACCACGATGTTCGGCAGCCTGATGCCGACGCCGTCGACAAAACCGCGCCGCGTATAGTCGGCCAGCATCGCCTCGACCATGGCCTTCTGCGACCCGTAGGACGTCAGCGGCGTGAGCGCGAAGTCGTCCGGGATTGCTTCCGGGAACGGCGCGCCAAAGACGGCGATAGACGAAGAGAACACGACACGCGGCCGATAATCGTCACCGGATGTACGGATGGCCTCGAGCAGCGAACGCGAGCCGTCGAAATTGACGTGCATGCCTTTCTCGAAGTCGAGCTCAGCCTCGCCGGAAACGATTGCGGCGAGATGGAAAACGACGTCGGGCCGGCCGGCGACCGCCGCGCGCCCGGCGGCTGGATCGGCGATGTCGGCGCCGATTGTCTTCGACGCTCGCGGTGAATTTCTCGGGCCGCTGCGGCGCGTTCACGTCGAGGAGGGTAAGTTTCTCGATTGTCCGACCGTTGAGCGCGCCGTCGGCGACCAGGCGCGCCGTTAGCTTACGCCCGATCATCCCTGCGGCGCCGGTGATGAGAATATGCATTGCGCTACGAGCTGAAACGGTTACAGCGCCATGCCGCCGTCGACGAGATGGGCCTGCCCGGTAATGTAGCTTGCCTCATCGCTGGCGAGGAAGAGGGCGAGGTTGGCGACCTCTTCGGGCGTGCCCAGCCGGCCCATCGGCTGACGGGCGACGAAGTCTTGCCGCACGGCGTCGAGCGACTTCCCGGTCTCCCGCGAAACCGCGATGATGCGTTCGCCGAGCGACGGCGATTCGATCGTGCCCGGACAAACGGCGTTGCAGCGGATGCCCTGCTTGATGAAATCGGCGGCGACGGCTTTGGTCAGTCCGATCACCGCGGCCTTGGTCGTGCCATAGACGTAGCGGTTGGGAACGCCCCTTATCGAGGAAACTGCCGACGCGATGTTGACGATCGAGCCCGACTTCTTCTCCAACATGCCGGGCAAGAATGTCTTGAGCATCCGATGGATGGATTTGACGTTCAGATCGAACGAGAAATCCCAGTCCTTGTCGGTGCAATCGAGCACCGTGCCCTGGTGCACGTAGCCGGCACAATTGACCAGAATGTCGAGCGGACCGAACTCGCGGGAGACTTCTTTGCCGAAAGCCTCGATGTCGCCCTGCGAGCGGACGTCCAGCTTGTGCAGCTTGCCGTTCAATCCGGATAGCTTGCCGGCGTCGAGATCGGTCGCAATCAACTTCGCGCCTTCGGCCGCAAACCTTTCCGCGATCGCGCGACCGATGCCTTGGCCCGCGGCTGTGACCAGGGCGACTTTGCCTTGCAGTCTGTTGCTCATGCTTGCATCTCACATTCTGTTCTGGGGGCCGCGGTAGAATTCGCGGGAACAACGCGCCAGCCTGTGTTTGCGTTCAAAACTATCAGTTGTTCCGCACAATAGCGGTTCAACCGTTATGATAATTTTCGGCGATCCTCGCTGAAGAATTTGTTCAGCTCGGCATTGGTGACGAGTCCGGCGAAGCCGTCGAACTTGCCGTCATTGGCGATTTCGGTCGCGGTGCGGATGAACGCGTGCATTGCCACGCGTGCAAGCGAGCCGCCGACACTGATCCGGCGTACGCCCATCGCTGCAAGGTCACTCACCGTGAAGCCGAAGGCACCGCCGCCGAGGAAGTTCACCGGCTTCGGCGCCACCGCCTTCACCACGGCTTCGATCTGTTCGCGCGTCTTGATTCCAGGCGCGTAAAGGCAGTCCGCTCCCGCCGCGGCGTAGGCCTTGAGCCGCTTGATTGCGTCATCGAGATCAGGTACGCCGCGAATGAAATTCTCGGCGCGTGCGGTGAAGATGACATCGCCGCCAGCGCGGTCGACCGCAGCTCGTGCGGCTTTAACGCGCGCCACCGACAGGTCGAAGTCGTACAGCGGGGTATCGCTCTTGGGCGAATCCTCAATCGACAGACCCGCTACGCCGGTTGCGATGCACCGCGTCACGCTCTCTGCCACGCCATCGGGATTGTCGGCGAAGCCGTTCTCAAAATCGGCATTGAGCGGCACGTCGGTCGCCTCAACCAGCTCGCGGTAGTGCGCGAGCACGGCGTCGCGGCTTTGCGCGCCGTCCGGGTAGCCCAGCGAGTGCGCGTGACCGGCGCTCGTGGTGGCGAGCGCCTTGAAGCCCAGCCCCTGCAGATAGCGGGCGGTGCCAATGTTCCAGGGATTGGGAATGACGAAGCAACCGGCTTCGTGCAGCTTCCGAAAAGTCTTGCGCTTGTCGGCAATAGTCGGACGGGGACTGCTCATGTTGCACCCAGCATCTGGAAAAAAGGCTTTCGGTCA
Organism: uncultured Alphaproteobacteria bacterium; assembly: GCA_963826945.1. Lineage (GTDB taxonomy): Bacteria > Pseudomonadota > Alphaproteobacteria > Rhizobiales > Xanthobacteraceae > BOG-931. The sequence goes on from CAWGYY010000016.1 coordinate 176,772, forward strand.
GTGGTTGTTTCGCGGCACGAATTTCTGTGCCACGCGCTGAAATCTGACGGCCGGCTCAAGCACCATTCCATCGCTGAGCTGATCGACCATCTCGCGCTGGATTTCCTGCCATGGCGTCTGGCTGGGCGGGTAGTGATAGCCGCCATTTTTCTTGAGCGCCGCGCGCCGCTCCGCCAGTTCCTCGGCCGATATCAGCATGTCGGCGGTGCCTTTTTTTAGATCGATACGCACACGATCCCCGGTCTTGAGCAGCGCCAGGCCGCCACCGACTGCGGCCTCGGGCGAAGCATTGAGAATCGACGGTGAACCCGAAGTGCCGGACTGGCGGCCGTCGCCGACGCAAGGGAGCGAAGTGATGCCGTCTTTGATCAGCGCTGCCGGCGGCTGCATGTTGACGACCTCGGCCGAGCCCGGATAGCCGATCGGCCCGGCGCCGCGCATGAACAGAATGGTGTGTTCGTCGATGTCGAGCGCGGGATCTTCGATCCGCCGGTGATAATCCTCCGGTCCGTCGAAAACGACGGCGGGGCCTTCGAACGCGTCGGGGTCTTTCGGATCGCTGAGATAACGCTTGCGGAACTCGTCCGAGATCACACTCGTCTTCATGATGGCGGAATCGAACAGATTGCCGTGCAGAACCCGGAAGCCGGCTTCTGCCTTCAATGGTTCTTCGTACGGCCGGATGACGGCGGGATTGGTCGCCTTCGCGCGGGCGATATTGTCGGCGACGGTCTTGCCGTTGATGGTCAGCGCGTCGCCGTGGAGCCGTCCGGCATCAAGCAGTTCATGCATCACCGCCGGCAATCCGCCGGCGCGATAATATTCCTCTCCGAGATACTCCCCGGCCGGCTGCATGTTGACGAGGAGCGGCACATCGAAGCCAATCTTTTCCCAGTCGCCGATCGAGAGCGGAACGCCGATATGCTTGGCGATGGCGTTGAGATGAATCGGCGCGTTGGTCGAGCCGCCGATTGCCGAGCAGGCGACGATGGCGTTTTCGAACGCGGCGCGTGTGAGGATGTCCGATGGTTTGAGATCGTCGTTGACGATTTCGACGGCGCGCACGCCAGTCGCGTAGGCCATTTGGCCGCGCTCGCGATACGGCGCCGGGATCGCAGCGCAGCCGGGCAGCGACATGCCCAGCGCCTCGGCCATGGCGTTCATGGTCGAGGCCGTCCCCATGGTGTTGCAGTGGCCGATCGACGGCGCCGACGAGGCGACGAATTCAATAAATTCCTTGTAGGTGATTTTGCCGGCCGCGACATCTTCACGCGCCTGCCAGACAGCGGTGCCCGAGCCGGCGAGCTTGCCCTTGTAGTAGCCGTCGAGCATCGGCCCGCCGGAGAGTACGATCGCTGGCGTATTGACCGTCGCCGCCGCCATCAAACAAGCCGGCGTGGTCTTATCGCAGCCCGTCATCAGCACCACACCGTCGAGCGGATAACCGAACAGCACCTCGACAAGACTGAGATAGGCAAGATTGCGATCGAGCGCCGCCGTCGGACGCTTGCCGGTTTCCTGAATCGGGTGGGTGGGAAACTCCAGCGGAACGCCGCCGGCGTCGCGGATGCCAGCGCGGACGCGCTGTGCCAGTTCCAGATGATGACGGTTGCAGGGACTGAGATCCGAGCCGGATTGCGCAATGCCGATGATCGGTCTGCCTGACGTCAATTCGGCAAGGGTCAGGCCGAAGTTGAGATAGCGTTCGAGATAGACCGCGGTCATCCCCGGGTCATCGGGATTGTCGAACCACAATTGCGAGCGCAGGCGCCGCCGCTGCGAACCATTGGAACCGTTGCTCTTCGCCATCACCGTCTCCGGACTTTCTCACCCGCTATGCATAGATAGTCCGAATTGCCGCTGGCGCGAACCCGCCGCGCGGCAATGCGGCTCGTTCATTTCGCCCCGCTCATATTGCGGCGCAGCATCGCAAAACCGCGTTTGCGTTTGCCGCGCAATTGAGGTTCAAAGTTCCGGCCATGTTGAAGACCGTAGCCGCCTTCGATCGTATCGGCGAGGAGAACGCTTTCGCGGTTCTCGCGCGCGCCACTCAGCTTGCGGCACAAGGCCGCGACATCATCAATCTCGGTATCGGCCAGCCGGATTTCCGAACGCCGGATTTCATCGTCGAAGCGGCGGTCAAGGCGCTGCGCGACGGCCAGCACGGCTATACGCCCGCGGTCGGCATTTTGCCGCTGCGCGAGGCGGTCGCCGCCGATTTGCACAGGAGATTCAAAGTCAGCGTGTCGCCGGACGCGGTGATGATCTTTCCCGGCGGCAAGCCGACCATGTTCATGTCGATTTTGATGTTCGGCGAGCCGGGAGCGGACATCCTTTATCCTGATCCCGGTTTTCCGATCTATCGCTCGATGATCGAGTTCACCGGCGCGCGGCCGATCCCGGTGCCGATCCGCGAGGAGAATAACTTCGCCTTCTCCGCCGAGGAAACGCTTAGCCTGATCACGCCGCAGACTCGGCTGATCATCCTCAACTCGCCGGCCAATCCGACCGGTGGCGTGACGCCCAAGGGGGAGGTCGACAAGCTTGTCGCCGGGCTGGAGCGCCATCCCGATGTCGCGCTGATGTCGGACGAAATCTACGATCACATGCTTTACGATGGCGAGACGCATGTCTGTCTGCTGCAATATCCGTCGATCCGCGACCGGCTGATCCTGCTGAACGGCTGGTCGAAGACCTACGCCATGACCGGCTGGCGGCTTGGCTATGCGGTCTGGCCGGGCAAGCTTTACGATTATGCTCGAAAGCTTGCGGTCAACCTGCATTCCTGCGTGAACGCCGCCACGCAATATGCGGGGCTTGCGGCACTGACCGGTCCGCAGGATGAAGTAGCGAAAATGGTCGCCGAGTTCGATGAGCGGCGAAAGGTCGTGGTCGATGGTCTCAATCGGCTGCCAGGCATTTCCTGCGCGACCCCGAAGGGCGCGTTCTACGCGTTTCCCAACATCAAGCGTACCGGATGGAAGGCGAAGGCGCTCGCCGCGGCGCTTCTTGAAGATTCCGGCGTGGCACTGATCGGCGGGCCGGATTTCGGCGTGCTCGGCGAAGGCTATATGCGGATATCGTACGCCAATTCGACCGAGAATATTTTGCGGGCGCTCGATCGCATCGGCGATTTTCTAAAGACACGCAAGGTTGCCTGAGGTCAGCCCCGCTGGGTCAGGCGAAAGCCGACCACGACGATCACCAGTCCGACCAGCTGCGAAACGCTCGGCACGATGCCGAGCGCAATAAACCCGATCAGCAGCACGAATGGCGAAACCAGCGAGGGAAAAAGCGCCGCGCGCGAGACGCCGAGCAGCACCACGGCGCGGGTGAACAGGTACGTGGCGCCCGCTCCGGTCAGCGCGCCCTGGACGACGGCTTGCAGCAGATTTTCCCGGAAACCGGCGGCAATCATGTTGTCGAAGCTGAACAGCAGGATCGGCAGGCCGACGAGCGACAGCACGCTGGTGATGGCCGCTGCCTGCATCGCCGCAATCCGCCACCGCCGCACCAGCATGCCGAAGGTGGCAAAGAAACATCCGGCCGCGACAAACAGGAGATCGCCGCCGACGCCGTGGGCGCCTATGGTCCGAAACGCTTCGGCGCCGATCACCGCGAGCCCGAGAACGATAACGAGGGCGCCGACCACACGCCCCGCGGGCAGCGGCTCTTTCAACACCACGCGCGCCAGCGTCATTCCGCCTAGCGCCGCACAGGACGGCTGGATGATACCGCCATGGCCGAGTGGAACAAACAAATAACCAAGATAGCTCAGCAGCGCGAGCGGGAGCCCGCCAAAAACCGCTAGCGTGAAACCGCGGCCCCATCCCAAGCCGCCAAGATCGCGCAGGCCGGTGCGAGCTAGGAAAGGAAGCAGCACCAGTCCCGGCCAAGCGTAGCGATGCAGCGCGAGGACCAAGGGCGAGACACCGACGTCGATGCCGTGGCGGGCGGCAACGAAACCGAGCGCCCAGCACAAGGCCGCGCCAGCGCCGCAGGCAACTCCCAGCGCCTTTGCATGTTTTATCGGCGGAGGAGCAAGTTCCATTTCAGGTGCGGCACCGATGAGGGTCGGCGGGAGCGGCGCAGCGTTCGATCCTGTTGCGCCAAAAGCCGTTCATCATCGGCGACCCGCAGTCACGACGAATAAAACATAATCCGTTGTCGCGGGCGGTGACAGTGTGTGAATTGTCAGGGCTGGCTTCGTCCAACGCGAAGCTCATTCCAGCTCGTACGCGTCAGCGTCCTTGAGAAGCTCAAGCCCGCCCGTGGCCACCACGCGGCCGGCGTCGATCAGCACTACCTTGGTCGCAATCCGCCGGAGTTCCGCCGCGGTGTGACTGACATAAACCATGGGTACGCCGGAATCATCGCGAAGCCGAACCAGGTAGGGAAGGATTTCGCGCTTGTGGCCCGCGTCGAGCGAGGCGAGCGGCTCGTCCAACAAGAGCAGCCGCGGGCGCATCAGCAGCGCGCGGCCGACGGCGACGCGCTGGCGCTCGCCACCGGACAACAGGCGCGGCCGGCGATCGAGCAGGCCGCTGATATCGAGCAAGGTGATGATGCGGTGAAACTGGTCCGCGTCCTGCGGGTGCCCGCTCATCCGCCGCCCGTAGTCCAGATTTTGACGCACGCTCAGGTGCGGAAATAGCCGGCCCTCTTGGAACACGTAGCCGATGCCGCGGCGATGCGGCGGCACGTTGATTCCGGCGGCGGAATCGAAAAGCAATGTACCGTCGAAGCTGATCGAGCCGCGATCGGGTGTAAGCAAGCCGGCGATCATGTTGACGATCGTCGTCTTTCCCGCACCCGACGGTCCAAACAGCGCGGTGACGCCGGCCGCGGCCTCGAAGCGCGCGGCAATCGTGAAACTGCCGAACCGCTTCTCGACGTTCACGGCCAGCACGATTATTCCCCCTGGAAGCGCATGCCGGCTCGGCGGGCGAACCATTCCGAAGCGATGATAGCAGCGAGCGCGATGACAATCGCGATCAGTACCAACCGCCCCGCGGCCGCGTCGCCGTCGGGGATTTGCAATAAGGTGTAAATTGCCGCGGAAATCGTCTGTGTCTCGCCCGGAATGTTGGAGACGAACGTGATGGTGGCGCCGAATTCTCCCAAAGCCCTGGCGAAGCACAGGACCACGCCTGCGATCACGCCCGGCAAAGCCAGCGGCAACGTCACCGTGAAGAACACCAGCGCGCGATTGGCCCCGAGCGTTGCGGCGGCGTCCTCGAGCCGGCGGTCGATCGCCTCGAGCGCGAGCCTGATAGGGCGCACCAGCAGCGGAAAGCCCATGACTCCGCAGGACAGCGCGGCGCCGGTCCAGCGGAACGAAAAGACGATGCCGAAGTAGTCGGCGAGGAACGCGCCAATGGGTCCCCGCCGCCCGAAGGATATCAGCAACAAATAACCTGTCACGACCGGCGGTAGCACGAGCGGCAAGTAAACGAGCCCATCCAGCAGCGTCTTGCCCCAAAACTCCTTCCGCGCCAGCACCCAGCCGATCGCGATGCCGAACGGGAGTGCGCAAGCGGTGGCGACAATCGCGATACGCAGCGATAACTCGATCGCGATCCATTCGGCGGGCGAGAGGCCAAGCACGCGACTACCCGGCAATGAAGGGCCAGCGCGTTGTCACGATGCCGGCTTTACCAAAAAACTGAATCCATACCGTTCGAAAATCGATTTCGCCGCCTGTGTGCGCAGGAACGCCAGATATGCCGCCGCTTCAGGCTTGGTCGTGATCGTCAGCGCCACCGGATAGATGATTGGCGGATGAGAGTCTTCAGGAAACACGCCGACGATTTTCACGCCATGTTCGATCTTGGCGTCAGTCTCGTACACGATGCCAAGCGGCGCCTCGCCGCGGGCGACAAGGACCAGCGCCGCGCGCACATTTTCAGCCATCGCCAATTTCGGCTCGACTGCGGTCCAGGCGCCGAGCTTCTCCAAAGCCGCCTTGGCATAAAGGCCGGCGGGCACCGCGCGGACATCGCCGACCGCAATCCTGCCGCTGCCGGCAAGTGCAGCGAGATTGAAGCCCGGGCCAATTGTCACGTTGTCGATCTTGGAATCCTTCGGCGCGATCAGGACAAGCCGATTGCCAAGCAGATTGAAACGCGTGTCGTCCTTTATCAGCTTCTTCTTAGCGCCGTAGTCCATCCAATCGACGTCGGCGGACAGAAATACATCGGCCGGCGCGCCTTGCTCGATCTGTTTCATCAACGCCGAGCTGGCGGCGTAGCTGGCCACAACTTTGATGCCGTCTTTCTTCGTAAACGCCGCGTCGACCTCGTCGAGCGCGTTCTTCATCGAGGCGGCGGCGAACACGACGATTGATTTTTCCTGCGGCAGCGCAGGCAGCGACATGGCAGCCGTGACAATTGCGGCAACAAACGTCGCAAGTATATGCTTTCGTATCTGCACGGCGGTTCTCCGGTGCGTTCGGTCGCTCGCGGGTCATCACTGACCGCGCCAACTGGGATCGATACGACCGCCTTAGGGGAACCGTCGTTCCAGGCTCGCGCGGCACGCGCCCAGCGCGCCGCTCGTCGCGCTGGCAGAATAGGCTCTGGCTGAACCGCGGACAAGCCGCGGCGGCGGCGCAAAAGCAACGCGCATCATGCTATGATTGAGCAGGATTCGAGGAGAGGCTGATGCAAGAGCTGTGGGTCGGCATTTTAGGCACGGTCGGCACAATATTGTCTACGGTTTCGCTGATGCCTCAGGTCGTGCGGACGTGGCGGACGCGTTCGGCAAACGACATTTCCGCTGCCTGGCTGATAGCGGCGATGGCGTCAATGATGGTCTGGGTCGGCTATGGCAGCTTGATCAACGCGCCAGCGCTGGTACTGGTCAACATTCTGTGTTTCTTCCAGTGCGCCTATATCCTCTTTATCAAGCTGCATAGCGAGCGCGCGTCGATGGCCAAGCGTTCCTGATGCCGCCGCGATCGCTTGGGGTGCGACATGGCCGAGGCAAAGCCGATCGACGGCGAATACGATTACATCATTGTCGGCGCAGGGTCGGCGGGCTGTCTGCTTGCGAACCGGCTCTCGGCTGACCCGGCGAGTCGCGTGCTTGTGCTCGAAGCCGGCGGTCGCGATAACTGGATCTGGTTTCACATCCCCGTCGGTTATTTGTTCGCAATCGGAAACCCGCGTTCGGACTGGTGCTTTAAGACCGAGCCCGAGGAAGGCCTCAACGGCCGCAGCCTTAGCTATCCGCGCGGCAAGGTGATTGGCGGCTCATCCGCCATCAACGCCATGGTCTACATGCGCGGTCAGGCCGCTGACTACGATCACTGGCGCCAGCTTGGGCTCGCCGGCTGGGGCTGGGACGATGTGCTGCCTTTTTTCAAGCGGCATGAAGATCATTTCCTCGGCAAAAGCGAGCTGCATGGCAGCGGCGGCGAATTGCCGGTCCAGGAGCCGCGCGTGCGCTGGGACGTGCTCGATGCCTTCCGCGCCGCCGCCGAACAGGCCGACATCAAGTCGGTTCCGGACTTCAACACTGGCGACAACGAAGGCTGCTGCGCCTTTCACGTTAATCAGAAGCGTGGCCGGCGCTGGTCGGCGGCAACCGCTTTCCTCAAGCCGGTGCTGCATCGCCCGAACCTGCGGCTGGAAACCGGATGTTTGGTCGAAGGCATCATGTTCGAAGGCCGGCGCGCTGCGGGCGTGCGCTGGCGACAAAGCGGCGAAGCGCGGATGGCGCGGTGTCGCGGGGAAGTGATCCTCGCCGCCGGCTCGATTGGCTCAACGCAGATCATGCTGCTGTCCGGTGTCGGGCCGGCGCAGCATCTTGCCGAGCACGGCATTGCGGTCGTGGCCGATCGGCCGGGCGTAGGGGCGAACCTGCAAGATCATCTGCAGCTTCGGCTGATCTACAAGGTCGACGGAATCCGCACCCTCAACGAACGCTATCACGCGCCGTTGGGCCTCGCCGGCATGCTCGCGGAATACGTTCTGTTCCGTCGCGGGCCGCTGACCATGGCGCCCTCGCAGCTGGGGCTATTCACCCGCTCCGACGCCGATCAGGCGCGCGCCAATCTGCAATATCACATCCAGCCGTTGTCGCTCGATCGCTTCGGCGAGCCTTTGCACACATTTCCCGCCTTCACTGCCAGCGTCGCGAACTTGCAGCCGACCAGCCGCGGAAATATCCGGCTGCGCTCGCGCAATCCGGCCGACGCACCGGCGATCAAGCCGAATTATCTGTCCACCGATCAGGACCGCCGTATCGCCGTGCAATCGATCCGCGTGACGCGCCGCATCGCGGCGCAGCCCGCGTTGGCGCCGTTCCATCCGGTCGAATATCTGCCCGGCGCTTCGGTGCGCGACGACGATGAGCAGGCGCTGCTGAAAGCCGCAGGCGATATCGGCACCACCATCTTTCATCCGGTTGGCACCGCGAAAATGGGGCTTGCGAGCGACCCCATGATGGTGGTCGACGGTGAACTGCGCGTGGCCGGGGTTGAGCGGCTGCGCGTCGTCGATGCGTCCGTCATGCCGACGATTACGTCCGGCAACACCAACGCGCCGACCATGATGATCGCGGAGAAGGGCGCCGCGTCGATCCGCGCCGCCGCCAAAGGGCTACGGGCTTGAACGCGGCCTTGCGCGCGAAAGCCATCCTCGGCGATCCCTCTGCCGAGTGGACCCGGATCGAAAAGGAGCCCGGCGACCCCGCTTATCTGTTGTCGAGCTACGTCGCCGTGCTTGCGCTCATCCCGGCGGTTTTCGGTTTCATTGGCGCCTGTGTTGTCGGCGCTGTTGTGCCCGGGGTTGGCCTGGTGCGTGCGTCGATCGTGGATGGATTGTTCGGCGCGGTGTTCGGTTACGTGGTGACGTGCGCCACGGTGCTCGTGCTCGCACTTCTCATCCGGTTGCTGACGCCCATCTTCGGCGGGCGCGGGGATTTCGATAACTCCTTCAAGGTCGCGGTCTACGCCTACACACCGGTCTGGCTTGCCGGGATTTTCCTGTTGGCGCCGGGCCTGCGCTTTCTCGGCCTGACCGGCCTTTACGGCGCGTACATTCTATGGACGGGCTTGCCGCAGCTGATCAAAACACCGGAGCGGAAAGTTCTGAGCTTTACCGCGGTAATCGTCGCATGCGGCTTTGTGCTGACCATGATCGGCAGTATCGCCCAACGCAGGCTGTTTGGTCCGGCCCTGTTCTAAAAAGTCCAAGCGTAGATACCGGGGAAGCAGAGCCCGGAAATTTCGACCGCAAGGCAATGTCAGGGCGCCATCAGCACCTGGCGACACGCTGCCGGCAAGTTTGCCATCGTCAGCTGGTGCTTGGGCTTTGACGGCTCGGTGGAGATTTGCGGATGCAGGTTCGCTTCCGAGAACCAGTGATCGAGTTCGTGCCCGCAGCCGTCCTCCGCACCGGGCGGCGGTTGCGGTTCGCAACCCGGGCTGTCGGCCGGACAATAGATGCGGACATGGAAGTGATAATCATGTCCCCACCACGGCCGCACTTTCGCGAGCCAGCCGCGATCCGATCCGGCCTCGCGACACAGCGCCTTTTTGATTGCCGCGTTGACGAAGATGCGCTCCACAGCGGGATCCTCCGCCGCGGTGCGAATGAGTTCGGTGTGGGTGTGCGTCCACACTTTTGGATCAACGTCGAGGCGGTCAGGGCGGACGACCTCGGTGGCGGACATGAATTCGCGCTCTTCGTTTGACAGCGTGCGGTCGGGCATCGGCGTCAACCAGATGTCGGCATCGAGTCCGACCTGATGGCTGGCGTGGCCCGTCAGCATCGGGCCGCCGCGCGGCTGTGAAATATCGCCGACCAGTAGCCCGTTCCAGCCGATCTTCTTGGCATTTCGCGCCAGCCGCTCGAGGAAAGCGATCAGCAGCGGATGCCCCCAATTGCGGTTGCGCGACAGCCGCATCACTTGCCACGTCGGGCCGTTGATTGGCAGCGCCACAGCGCCGGCGAGGCAGCCCTTGGCGTATCCGCCGATCGAGCGCGCGGCGAGCGGAACTGGTGTGGTTTCGCGCCCGAACAGCTCTCGCGCCGGCGTCGTCGGCGAATCGGGATGTTCGAGCGGGGGCAGCGGCTTCTTGTCCAGCGTGCCGGGGTCCTGCGCCAGCGCCGGGGAGGCGGCGAGTAAAAGCACCACAGCAAGGCGAGGCGAAATGCGCATCATCCATTCTCCGCGGCGGCATGCTGGGCCGGAACTTTTAGCCGGAACGCGACGCTGCGCGTCCGATGCTGATACGCTGCCGCCATTAGCTCGCGTTGTCCAGACGCGAACAGGTCGCACGCCTTCCCGTGGCAGGCCAACAGCCGCTGTTCGGTTTCCGCATGGGACTCAATACTGCCATCGTGGAGGATGTGGCCGACGGCACATCCGCGCTCGCTGAGGCTGCGCGCGACGAGCAGGCAGCGGTGGCAATCGAGCGGCTCGCGCTCCGCGCACATCAGGCAAATCCGCGACTGGGCTGCGGCATCGATCAACCGATTGAGGCCGGCCTGATATTGCGGCTCCATCGCCATCGCCTCGTAGTCGGCGATGCCGTCGCGAAAGAGTCTGTCGTAACGCGGTCGGCCGCCGAGCCAGTCACCCATCGGCGTATAGGCGATGCCGTCGCGCGCCAGACGTGCCTCCAGGTTCGTTTTCGAGAACCACGGAAATCGGCGCGAACTCGGCATCGACCGAACGTCTACGACAGCATTCACGCCGGCTTCGCGCAGCATGGTCACGAAGCGGTCTACGGGAATGTTCGAATGCCCGATGCTTAAGAAGTCGAATGTATGCATCTTCGATAGAATCTCCCGGCCGTTGTCGTCGCATCCGCCTCATTTGCGCTTATTGCTTTACAGTCGCCGCGCGGTGCCACCATAATTGCCGGTGCGAAAGGGCTGCTTGCTGTGCGTTGTGTTGCCGCCATCGCGGTTCTGTCAGTCGTTTTCGTACTTGCCGCACAACGCGCGCAAGCCGAGGTGCTGGTGCGGGTCGATCGTGCCAGTCAAACCATGCAGGTCAGCGCCGATGGCGCGTACCTCTATACGTGGCGGGTTTCGACCGGGAGGCCAGGCTATGGCACGCCGGCCGGTGTCTTCCATCCACAATGGATGGCCGCACGCTGGTTTTCACGCGTCTATTACAACTCTCCGATGCCGTACTCCATCTTTTTCTACGGCGGCTTTGCCATTCATGGCAGCTACGATATTGCGCGGCTTGGCGGACCCGCCTCGCACGGCTGCATCCGCCTGCATCCAAATAACGCGGCCGTGCTTTACAGTTTGATTCAAAGAGAAGGAATGCGAAACGCCACGATTGTCGTGCAGTAGGCGCGGCCGCGGCCTCGTTCCGAAAATCATCTTTCCCATTTAGCCAAATGCCACCCGGCGGATGGCGTCGGTGTAGAACGATGCGTTGGGCATCGGTTCGATGATCTTGGCTTTGACCATCAGATCGTAGGCCGACGTCCAGCCGGTGGGATCCGAAGCGAATTTGTCCCGATAGACCGGCCGAAAGGCATCGATCGTCAGCGCCAGAATGCGTTCGCCGCCGTCCGGCTTGTTGCGCTCGACGATCTGGTATGACCCGTCCATCGATTCGATGATCGGTTTCAGCTCTTTCGCAGCGGTCATAACGCCGAGCGCGTCGTAGACGCCGCGCAAGAAATTCGCCAACACCTCCGGCCGCTCGGCGATCGATTTCTTCGATGCGATGTAGACCTGTCCGGGCGAGGGCGCGACTTTATCGACACTCCAGGCAACGAACAGCCTTTTGTCGGCTTTCAGCTGTGCGACGGTTGAGTACGTCGCTATGTAAGCGTCGATGCGTCCCTGACCGATGAGTTCGAATGGACCGGGGCCTTCGCCGGTCGGCTCGCGTTTGACGCTGTCGGCGGCAATGCCCTCTTTCGCCAGCATCATGTTGAGGATGTTCTCGGTGGCGCCGCCGATCGAGACGACGCCGATGGTCTTGCCGACGAATTGCTGCGGTTCGGTCAGCGGTTTGTCCGCGGCGCTAATGACAAAAAAGATGTCGCGCTGAAAAACTTCGCCGAAGGCGACAATATTCGGGTCCTTCGCCACTGCCTTGATCATGTCGGTGCCGCCAGTGCGCGATATCAGCACGTTGCCCGCCGCGATCTGCTGGACCGCCATAGCCGAGCCGCGCCCGCCACGGATCTCGACGTCAAGGCCGTGTTTGGCGAAGTAGCCGCCGGTCTGCGCGAACATGGTCTCGGCAAAACCCATCAGAAAGCCGAACGGCGTGAGATAGACGATTTTTTCCGCCGCCACGGCGCTTCTCGACCAAACCGGAATTGCGGCCAGCGCCATGCCCAGATCGGCGATGCGCTTCAAGAGCCGCCGCCGGTCAATCGGCGAAATTGAAGATTGGGACAAAGTCATGCTCCCTCAAGAGGTCAGCTGTGTGCTTCGAGCCGATGCAAGCATTCGGCCAAACTTTCGATCGCCGCGAAACCGAAGGCTATTGCTTCCAGCGAAGCATTATGTCGGGCCTGATCGAAATCGCCACAGGCTTCGCGCGCAACGATCACCTCGTAATCGCGCTGGCCGAGATCGCGGACCGTCGATTCCACGCACATCGACGTGGTCACGCCGCCGACGACAACGCAATCGATTTTCATGGCGCGTAGCGATACTTCGAGCGAGGTCCCATACAGCGCGGAATAGCGCGCTTTTTCGATGACGGTGTCGCCGGGCGCATAGCCAATCCCATCGGTCAGCGCGGCGTCGAACGTTCCGGCCTGCAGCGCACCCATCTTCGCCAGGTTGGGGCGAATGTCGTGGATGAGCCGGCCGCCGTCGGCATAGTCCGCACGGAACTGCATACGCGTCCAGATGACCGGAACCCCGGCGCGATGCGCCGTGTCGGCCAGGCGGGCGCAGCATCGCGCTGCTTCTTGCATTGCCGCGATCGGACGTCCCAGCTTCGCCATGGCGCCCGCGGCATCGCAAAAGGAATTTTGCAGATCGATCAGCAGCAGCGCAGCGCCCTTTGCGAGCCTACCCATCAGGCCTCCACGGGCACCAGAGCCAATAGTTCGCTCTTGCTGACCTTGCCGGCACTGTTGCGCGGCATCGCCTCGACCAGGGTTACGATTTTCGGCCGCTTGTAGGGCGCAAGCTTGCCCTCGCACCATTGCCGCAGCTCTGCCACGTCGGCCGCGCTGCGCAATTGCACGAACGCCGCGACCTCTTCGCCGAACTCCACCGATGGAACGGCGAACACCGCCGCCTCCGCGACCGCCGGATGAAGCATCAGCGTGGCTTCGATTTCAGCCGGATAAATGTTGACGCCGCCGCGCAGGATCATGTCCTTGCTGCGGCCGCGCAGAAAAACGTAGCCGCGCTCGTTCAGCGCGGCGAGATCACCCGGATAATACCAGCCGTCGCGGAACGCCTCGCGCGAGGCTTCCTCATCCCGGTAATAGCTCTCGGCAACGCCCGGTCCGCGATAACGGAGGCGCCCGACCACCCCCGGCGGCAATGCCTTGCCGGCTTCGTCCACGACTTCAACCTCGACGGAAAATATCGGACGCCCGACCGAGTTGAGGTATTGAGCGTGGTCTTCGGGACACAGCAGCGATATGCCGCCGCCTTCCGTCGATGCATAGTATTCCAGGAAGTTTCCGCACAGCCGCTGTCTGATGTCGCGCCGTTCCGACGGAGTCAGCGGGGCGCCGCTTGAAATCAGCAAGTGAAGCTTCCGCACCGGAGCGAGATCGGCGTCGCTTTGCTCCAGCAGGCGTCGCAAGGTCGTCGGCACCAGAAACAGGCTGGTCGCACCGGAATGCTCGACTGCGGCAATCAGATCCCGCGGCTGATACGGCGGCGGATGCATGATCACCGTGCCGCCGCTGAACAGCGTGGACATCGCGAATGTGCGGCCGCCGCCGAAATAAAGCGGTGTCGCCGACATGAACCGCTGCCGCCCGTTCAAGCCGAGGCTGATCCAGTGCGCCAGGAACCGCCGGAAAAAATGCTTATGCGCAATCAGCGGGCCTTTCGGCCGCCCGGTAGTGCCCGACGACAGCGACAGCAGCAACGGCGTGTCGCCGCTGGAAGGAAAGCTGCGCGTCGCCTGCAGCTTCTCGACTTTTGCGAGCCACTCGTCGCCGACGACTTCCGTGGCGATATCCGCCGCCAGCGCATCGTCGTTCTCGCACAGCACGAGATCGGCGCCGAAATGCCGGGCAACGCGCTCCTTTTCGACCGCGGTCCACCGGCAGTCCATCGGCAAGATGACGAACCCGGCGCGCGCAAGACCGTAGAGAATGCTCAAATGCAGGCCGGTATCGCGCAAAGCAACGCCGATGATCGCATGCGGCGGCAGGGCTTTTGCCGAAAAGTATGTCGCGATCTTGAGCACGCGCTCCAACAGCGCACCGTAGTCGAGCGACGTTCCGCTTTCGACGATGGCCTCGCGATCAGGGATGTTGCGCGCGTGGCTGGTCAGCGCATCGGCGAGGTTCAGCACTCCAAAGACTCCTTTTGATCATGAGAATGCGCGGCAGCGCGACTGCCGCGCAATAGGCTGGGCGATATCCTGCCCTGCGAAGCGCGAAGGGCGCAGCCTCCGCCCTCGTTACCACGACCCAGTCGGTCCATGCTGAGGTACGGCGACATAGAAAGTGCGGCAAATCTCAGCAAACCCGGCGTCCGCGGTGGATTGCCGCGTCAAGTCCGGCAATGACGACATGAAGAAACGTTCTCGCGACGCTTTCCGCGCCCGAGGTTTGCGAACAACAACCCGTAGCCCGGATGAAGCGCAGCGAAATCCGGGAATGGCGACGCAGCTTAAATGCTCTCCCCGGATTACGCTGCGCTTCATCCGGGCTACGAACCTACGAACCACGAAAAGAAAAAAGGGAAGCGGAACGCCGACAAACGTGTGTCCAACCTCCGCGCCCTCACGGGCGCGGCGCGCACCGTCGGGTGCGCTCGCCTGTCGGCGTTCCACCGCGGCTCTTGCGTCAGCGAACGAACGCCAACGCTCAGCTCCAGGCCAGGCTTCCTGGGACTCGGCAGGACGCTCGATCCTGTACGGCCGCTCCAACCGGGGAGCAGAGACCTTGCGCTTCTAAACGGGCGTTACCCGCGCCCGCCTGTCCCAGTCCAGGGAACGCACCTCCCAGACCGGTCATAGTGCCGGCCGGATGATGCCCAAAGCCGCTCCGGCGCGGATTGCAAAACCGCGCGGGAGCACCGCACTCGCTCCGTGTTCAGGTGTGCCTCGAGAACACGACCCTTTAAGCGAGCGAGATGTATCCCGTGTAACATAACCTAGTCACCACGTCAAGGACATTTTGTCCGCAGATCGGCGACGAGGAATACGAGGATTGAGCGAAAAAGCGTGCTGTTAACGCGCAAGGCCGAGAACGAGCAGTAACGCGCTGTCTAAGCGATCGCTGGTCAAGTTATCGATGATTCCGATCACCGCTCGTATCCGAGCGCGAGGGATCGCCAGCACTCTATCCGTCATGATTTGCGAACGGACGCGAAGTCCATTGCTGTCCGCGGCCTCAACGATTGGTCTGATGGGCAGCTTTTCGACGATTTCGGATGTTATCGGACAAGCAAGCACCGTTGTCGTGGTACCGCCCAATTCATCAGCTTGAACAACCACAGCCGGACGAGGTCTACCGAGTTCGCCATAAGCGACGATGACGACGTCGCCGCGTTTCACCGCCACTCGCTCGTATCGTAGATCGCCTCAATCCACGCATCGATCGGGTCACTCTTCGGATGCCGAGAGAGTAACTTGCCCTGCCGCCGGAGATCGGCCCGTACCTGCGGATCGCGTACGTCGGGCACCCAATGTTGGATCGGCCGCAGGCCTTGCGCGCGCAACCGCTTGCGCCGGGCGCTCATGCGCTCCTTGGCGGTCTTAGGTCCGTTCTTTCGTCGCGGCGTGGTCACCATAACACTTCCGTAACATGTTACGGAGACGGTTGCAACGCTCCGGTCGCTTGTCTGGACGCGGCCGAAAACACGAACCTGACATCACAAGAAAGAGTTGATGCTGAATCCCAAGTGGCAAAGGTGAATTCAGCAAGCACTATTGAGCGCAATACGTCACACGTCCACCTTGAGCGCGGCGATAAAGGCTTCCTGCGGGGTATCGACCTTGCCGCACGGGCGAATCCGCTTCTTGTCTTCCTTCCGCTTCTCCGAAAGCTTGCGCCTGAACTAGACGAACCATCCGGCGAAATTCGTCGGCAGATCATTCTCGACCGGGCCGGGCGTCATGTCGTTGCCGACCAACGGCGTTACCTTGACCCTCTTGATCAGTCCGAGCTCCAGCGTCGGATCGAAATAGCGCATCGCGCGGACGTTGAGGTCGATGACGCGACCGGGCCGCAGAGGCCCGACATCATTGATCTTGACAATAAGCCGTTTGTTGGCGGTTTCGACCAGCGCGTAGGTCCACTGGTAGCTTTTTTCTCCAAAACCGAACTTTTCGCGCAGATCGGTGCGGACCGCTGCACTCCAGTCTTCGGGGTCGTATGTTTCGCCCGACGCCAAGCCATAGCCACCGGAGTCGCGGTCGCTCGGATCGCCCGGATTGTACGTCGATGCGATCCCCTCGATCGGATCACATGCCGGCGTGAAACGCGCTGCTGCGGGTAGCCTGGCCAGCACCGAAGCCGGCGCTTGCAAAGCAGCGCTGTCACGAACGTTCCCGACCAGCGAAGCTTGCGAATCATCGAAGCGCATTGCCAAGGCCGCCGGCACAGGCACGCTTGGTACGGATGTCTCGACGAGATCAGGTCGCGTCGCAGCCTCGCCTTCATTGACGGCCGCACCAAAAAGGCAGGCCGTAACCAAGGTCGCCACGCGACCGCCGCGCGCGAAGCGCGTAGAAGAAACGCACCTGGACATCTGCCCCCCGCGGATTTTTATTGTTGGGGAGGATTTAAGGCGGGGGGCAATAAGACCGCGTAAAATTTCACGGTGAAAATAGTTTCACCGCGAAGATAATGTAAATTCGGCGTTTATGAGTGCGCGCCCTGCTCTGACGCCGAAGCGTCACACATCCACCTTCAGCGCGGATGGACAACGGTTACACCGTTGCCGGTGTCACGACCTCGCCGGGCGGCGGTGCGAGCATATTTACGCTTAAAGCTTCGGCGTCATGCGTGCGCTCTTACTCATTTCGATCTTGATGCTCGGCGCCTGTGCTCGACCGCAGGAGACAACACTGCCGAAGACTTGGGCTCGCGCAGACGGCCAGCCAATCAGCTCCGCACTGTTGGATATCGACAGTCTCAATTGCAGAGACGAAATGCAGACGCCCGATGGGGCGGTCAGCGGCAAGGTGGATAAGGACGCCTATAACCGTGCCATGGTCGACGATTTCGTCAGGTGCATGAGAGAGCGTGGCTACGTGCAGATCAAAAGTTAAGCTCGCCGTTGCCTGGCTCTAGGCTACGTCAGCAAGAAGCTCCGGGGAAAGTTGCGCTTTGGCATCAAGCAATTCGATGCCGACGATCCGGCCTTCCGCGTCGTAATCAAATACGACGTCCGGGGCGACTTCGGCGCTCTCCAGGACTTTTCCCTGCGACAGACGGATATAGGCGGCATTGTCTTCGGGTCGATATTTGATTGTTGGCGTCATGGTATCCACCGCGCATCTCCAAATTCCGGGATCGCACGAAACCTGCGCTCAACTTGTGGCCGCCGCGGATCAGGAAGATGCCATTCTGGTTCCCTAACGGTCCTCTCGATCCAGCTTTGATCCAACTCGCGCTCTAAAATAGCGTCTTGGGCGTGCCTTGTGAACCGCAGCGGCTTGCGATCGGGCATACTATCCTGCTGCGGCCATCGCCAATCGCGCTCAATCCTCACACATCCACCTTCAGCGCAGCGATAAACGCCTCTTGCGGGATATCGACCTTGCCGAACTGGCGCATGCGCTTCTTGCCTTCCTTCTGCTTCTCCAGAAGTTTGCGCTTGCGCGTCACGTCGCCGCCATAACATTTCGCGGTCACGTCCTTGCGGAAGGCGCGCACGGTTTCGCGGGCGATGATCTTGCCGCCGATCGCGGCCTGGATCGGCACCTGGAACATGTGCGGCGGGATGAGTTCTTTCAGCTTCTCCGCCATGGCGCGGCCGCGCTGCTCGGCGCGCGTCCGGTGCACCAGCATCGCCAGCGCGTCCACCGGCTCGCCGTTGACCAGCATTTGCAGCTTCACCAGATCGGCCGGTTTGTAGTCGGTGAGGTGGTAGTCGAACGAGGCATAGCCGCGCGAGACCGATTTCAGGCGGTCGTAGAAATCGAACACCACTTCGTTGAGCGGCAAATTGTATTTGACCATGGCGCGATTGCCGACATAGGTCAGCTCCTTTTGCTCACCGCGGCGGTCCTGGCAGAGCTTCAGCACCGAGCCGAGATATTCGTCGGGCGTCAAAATGGTCGCCTCGATCCACGGCTCCTGCATTTCCTCGATGTGGTTCGGATCCGGCATGTCGACCGGGTTGTGAATCTCAAGCTGCTGGCCGTTCCGCAATTTGATCTTGTAGATCACCGACGGCGCGGTCGCGATCAGGTTGAGATTGAACTCGCGCTCAAGCCGCTCCTGGATGATCTCGAGATGGAGAAGCCCGAGAAAGCCGCAACGGAAGCCGAAGCCGAGCGCGGCGGAAGTCTCCATCTCATAGGAAAAGCTCGCGTCGTTGAGCCGGAGCCTGCCCATGGCGGCGCGGAGCGCTTCGAAGTCGGCGGCATCGACAGGGAACAACCCGCAAAACACCACCGGAATGGCCGGGCGGAAGCCGGGCAGCGGCGCAGCGACCGGCCGGCGCTCGTCGGTGATGGTGTCGCCGACGCGGGTGTCGGCCACTTCCTTGATCGAGGCGGTGAGGAAGCCGATTTCGCCCGGTCCCAGTTCGTCGCGCTCGACACGTTTGGGCGTGAACACGCCGACGCGATCGACCTCGTAGGAGGCGCCGGTCCCCATCATGTGGATGCGCTGGCCCTTCTTCAGCACGCCGTCGACGACGCGGAACAGCACGACGACGCCGAGATAGGCGTCGTACCAGCTGTCGACGAGCAGCGCCTTGAGCGGCGCCGCGGCGTCGCCCTTGGGCGGCGGCAGGCGATGCACGATCGCCTCCAGCACCTCCGGGACGTTCAGCCCGGTCTTGGCTGAGATCAGGATTGCGTCGGAGGCGTCGAGACCGATCACGTCCTCGATCTGCTGCTTGACCTTGTCGGGCTCGGCGGCCGGCAGATCGACCTTGTTGAGCACCGGCACGATCTCGTGGTTGTTGTCGATCGCCTGGTAGACGTTGGCCAGCGTCTGCGCCTCGACGCCCTGGCTTGCATCGACCACGAGCAGCGAGCCTTCGCAGGCGGCGAGCGAGCGGTTGACCTCGTAGGCGAAATCGACATGGCCGGGCGTGTCGATCAGGTTGAGCACGTAATCCTTGCCGTCGCGGGCGCGATAATTGAGCCGCACGGTTTGTGCCTTGATGGTGATGCCGCGCTCGCGCTCGATATCCATCGAATTGAGCACCTGCTCGACCATTTCGCGCGCTTCGAGCCCGCCGGTGAGCTGGATCAGCCGGTCGGCGAGCGTCGATTTGCCGTGGTCGATGTGGGCAATAATCGAGAAATTACGGATGTTTTCGATGGGCACTGCAGTCATGCGGCGCAGATAACACTCGCATTCCACAGCGGCAAGCGCATCTCACCCTCTCCCCTCGCGGGAGAGGCGACAAGTCCGCGACGGCGGACTTGTCGGTGAGGGCCGAGTTTGACTGCGTCCGCGCACAGGCCCTCACCCGCCTCGCGTTCGCTCGGCGTCCTCTCCGGAACCGGAGAGGGACGGTTACCGCTGCCGCCAGACGAAGGCGGCGCTGACCACGAAATTCCAGACGGTCCCGATCGCGGCTCCGCCGAGGCCCGCGATCCACCACACGCTGTCGTAGTCGTAGATCCAGGTGGCGATGCCGACGTTGGAGATCGCGCCGATGGCGCAGATCACCTGGAACCAGATGAGTCCGGTGACGAAGCGCCAGCCGGTGAGCCGCTGGTCGCGGTAAGTGAACAGATTGTTGAGCACGAAATTCCAGGCGATGGCGCCGACAGTGGCAAGCGCTTGCGCTGCACTGAATGACAGCGCGACGGCAAGAAAGCTGCTCAGCAGGATCAGGTGTACCGCGAGGCCGGTCAGCCCGACGAGGCAGAATAAGATGAAGCGTGCAGAGATGGCATCTTTGGTCAGCTTCGCCGTCACCAGCGCCGCGAAATCCAGCGCGATCTTCGAGTCAAGCTTGCTTTCGCCGTGCTGACGCTCGCGAAACGTGGACGGCAGCTCGACGGTACGGAGCCGGCCACGGCCGGTCGCCAGAATGTCGAGCAGGATCTTGAAGCCCTGCGAGGAGAGGCCAGGGGCGAGCGTTTCGAACACATCGCGCCGGATCATGAAATGGCCGCTCATCGGATCGGTGAGATCGATCCCGAGCAGGAGCCGCACCAGCGTGTTCGACCAGCGGCTGACACGGGAGCGCTGCTTCGAAAGGCCCGCGGCGGAGCCGCCATAGAGGTAACGGCTGGCGACGGCGAGATCGGCGCGGCCGCTGCGCAGACAATCAAGCATGCCGACGAGGAGGCTTTCATCGTGCTGCAGGTCGGCATCCATGACGGCGACGTAGCGCGCCTGGCTTGAGAGCATGCCTTCGAGGCACGCGCCGGCGAGACCGCGGCGGCCGATGCGGCGGATGCAGCGCACCCGGCTATCGGTTTCGCCTATGGCGCGCGCGGCCGCAGCAGTGCCGTCGGGAGAATTGTCGTCGACGAACACGACCTCCCAGTCGCAGGAGGCGAGAAGGCGCGCGAGCCGCTCGACCAGGATCGGGATATTGGCCCGCTCATTGAAAGTCGGCACAACGATGCTGAGTTCAGGCGCCGGGCGCGCAGTCGCAGCCTCTTCCACTCGCGCAGCTGTCGCCACGCTTCCCGCTGGAATGTCGCTTGCCGCCGATTGAGACAATTCCGCTGGCCTCCGATTTCCGCGCCTTTATTGCTCTATCCGCGGGCCCACGCTAGTAGGTTTTGCACGTTGCGGAGGCATGGTTTCGCCTTTCTTAGATCGGCCGACAATGGCTGCTCGTCGAGAGTAATTATGTCGACCGTCAGGCGTGATCTCACCGGCCGGACATCCTCGGGCTTCACAGGTTTCGTCGACCGGCTCAGCCAACCGGGCCGCCGCTTTGTCGCGGAACATGGCGAAGGCACCATTGTTCTTTCGGCGCTTGCTGCATTTGTCGCACTGTGGATGGTCTTTGACGTCGTCTCGTTGGCGTCGGTGGATTTGCATCCCGATTGGAGCGAAGCCGCGCTTTGGGCGCACCACTTCGCCTTCGGCTACAAGCATCCGCCGATGACGGCCTGGCTGTTCATGCTGTGGTTTGCGGTGTTTCCGCGCCAGGACTGGGCAGCGGATCTTTTGAATGTGGTGGTCGTTGCGATGGGTCTCGGCGTCACCTGGCGCCTGTTGCGCGATCATCTCGACAAGTATCGCGCTCTGTTGGGGCTCGTCGCGCTGGTTCTGATTCCGCTCTACGACATCAAGACGGCGATCCTGAACGCCAACACCGTCATGATTCCGTTCTGGGCGGCGGCGCTGTTGTTTTACCTGCGGGCTCGGCGCGGCCTGGGCATCCTCGATGCTTTCCTCGCCGGCGCATTCGCCAGCCTCACCGTTTTCGGCAAATACTGGGCGCTGTTTCTGGTTGCCGGCATGGCGGTTGCCGCAGTTGTCGGCCCGGGGACGCGACGCTTCTGGCGCTCGCCCGCGCCCTACGTCATGGCGCTCGGGGCAGCAATTGTCATTGCGCCTCACGTCTGGTGGTTCGTGAGCGAGCGCGGCGGCACCAGTTACGCTTTCATGCGCGACACCGTCGTCGTCAGCCAGTCATTCGGGGCGGCGCTGCTGCGTTCGGCGCGCTACCTCATCAACTGCGTCGCCTACGCCATCGTGCCGATTGTTTTTCTCGCGGCGCTTCGGCCAAGCAAGGCGGCGCTCGTTGAAATGATCTGGCCGCGCGACGACGACCGCCGGCAGGCATTGTTGTTGTTCTTGGTTCCGCTCGTGTTGCCGGCGTTGGTCAATTTGGCCATTCCGTATCGGTTGACCGCGGATTGGACCTATCCGAACTGGGCTCTGCTGCCAGTCGTCCTCTACGCTTCGTCGCGACATCATTGTTGATGAATGGACGGTGGCGCGGGCCGGCCTCGTTGCGCTGGCGGTGACCGTGGCCGCTATTGTGGTGTCGCCTGTGGTCGCTTACGCCAGGCTGACGCGGGCTGATGACCAATATCGAGCCCATTTCCGCGAAGTTGCACGGCTCGCGGATCGCCTCGCGGGCCAGCCCGTGCGTCTATTCTGGGGCTCCCCGAAAATCACTGCGGGGCTGCCGTTCTATTTGCCAGAGGCCAATCCTCTGATGGTCGACCCATTGTCGGCGGAAGGCCGCGCTGCAATCGGCACCGACGGACTTGTCGTGGTTTGCCTCAGCACCGATGCGCCGTGCCGAAGGGTCGGTGCGGAATTTGCGGCCGCCGGCGCGCACGCGGCGAACGCCAGGTTTACGCGCAGCTTCCTGGGCGTCTCGGGCGAGCCGATGAATTTTGAAATCACCGTGGTGCCGCCGGCTCCGACGCCGGCGCGCACCACGAAGCAATCTCAATAACGGTAGTGATCGGTCTTGAAAGGACCGGCGACCGGGATACCGATATAGGTCGACTGCTTTTGCGACAGCTGCGTGAGCTTCACACCGATCTTGTCGAGATGCAGCCGCGCGACTTTCTCATCGAGTTGCTTCGGCAGCGTGTAGACCTTCTTCTGATACTTGCCGGGATTGGTCCACAACTCGATCTGCGCCAGCGTCTGGTTGGTGAACGACGACGACATCACGAAGCTCGGATGACCCATGGCGTTGCCGAGATTCACCAGCCGGCCCTCCGACAACAGGATGATGCGCTTGCCGTCGGGGAACTCGATCTCGTCAACTTGCGGCTTGATGTTCTGCCATTTCAGGTTCTTCAGCGCCGCAACCTGAATCTCGCTGTCGAAGTGGCCGATATTACAGACGATGGCGCGATGCTTCATCTTGCGCATGTGGTCGATGGTGATGACGTCGACATTGCCGGTCGCGGTGCAGAAGATGTCGGCGCGGGGAGCGGCCTCCTCCATCGTCACGACTTCGTAGCCTTCCATTGCCGCCTGCAGCGCGCAGATCGGATCGATCTCGGAGACCATGACCCGGCAGCCGGCCTGGCGCAGCGACGCCGCAGAGCCCTTGCCGACGTCGCCGAAGCCCGCGACCATCGCCACCTTGCCCGCCATCATCACGTCGGTGCCGCGGCGGATGCCGTCGACCAGCGACTCGCGGCAGCCGTAGAGATTGTCGAACTTCGACTTGGTGACGCTGTCGTTGACGTTGATGGCCGGGAACAGAAGCTTGCCTTCCTTCTCCATCTGATAGAGCCGATGCACGCCGGTCGTGGTCTCTTCGGTCACGCCGCGAATTTCCTTGGCGGTCTTGCTGTACCAGCCCGGCTTCTTGACCAGCCGCTCCTTGATCGCGGCGAACAGCACTTCCTCTTCCTCGTTGTTCGGATGATGCAGCACGGTCGGCGTCATTTCCGCCTGCGAGCCGAGATGCATAAGCAGCGTCGCGTCGCCGCCGTCGTCAAGGATCATGTTCGGGGCGCCGCCATCGGACCATTCGAAGATGCGGTGGGTGTATTCCCAATAATCGTGCAGCGATTCCCCTTTGACTGCGAATACCGGCGTGCCGCTCGCGGCGACCGCCGCCGCAGCGTGGTCCTGCGTCGAATAGATGTTGCAGGAGGCCCAGCGCACGTCGGCGCCGAGCGCCTTGAGCGTATCGATCAGCACAGCGGTCTGAATGGTCATATGCAGCGAGCCGGCAATCCGCGCGCCGCGCAGCGGCTGCTCCGGACCATATTCCTCGCGAGTTGCCATCAGGCCGGGCATTTCGGTCTCGGCGATGGAGAGTTCCTTTTGGCCCCATTCGGCGAGGCTGATGTCCTTGACGACATAATCGGCAGGCGAAGCTTTGGTTTTGGTCGCGGTGCTCATGATGCTCCTTTGGCGGATCCTCTAGTAATTCCAAGGCGTTCCGGGAAATGGCCGCTGGGCTGATGCTACAGCCGGGCTCCAGCGCGCGGCACTAAAGACATAAAGATACCTTTATGTCTATCCTCAACGGAATTCGCCGATAACGTCTACGGACAGCATTGGCATCGTGTCCGATGGAGTGAAAGAAACTCTCTCCGAGAGCATCAGCGCAGGTAGCGACACGGCAATTATCTTTGCTTGTGACCGCTCCCAAGATACCCAAGACGGGACATTGCAGAACAGCTGCGTCTTTTCGATGCAATGTTTCAGAGACAGTAGCGGGCTGCCCCCGAATGGGGATAAGTCCGTTTCGTGAAGCTCCGACACAAATCCCCGAACGAACCGTGGCGGTGGATGCTCGCGATCGATTTCATCATCGCGATCTGCGGAATTCTTTACACCATTTTTGTCGATTCGCCGCGGTTAGCGTCCTACATGCAGTTGCTGGTGACGTATCATTTCGGCTTCATCAGGCGCGCTCTCGTCGGGACGATTGTCTCGGGGTTCACGGATGTTGTTCCGTTCTGGTATCTCCATGCCATTGCCGTCGCCGCCTGGATTGCCACGCTGATATTGTTCATTGCGGTGTTCCGGAAAATATTCGGATTTAACCGGAAGAATTTTGCGCTGTTTGTTTTCGTGTTCGGCTCGCCTTTCTTCCTCAAGAATTTCGCGATCTCACTCGGGCACTTTGACATATTCGGCTGCATCTGGGCGCTTGTCGCTCTGCTGATCCCGGTCGGCGCGTTTTATCCGCTGATCGTTACGGCGGGTTGCATCGGCTTGATCCTGATACACAATCTCCATTTTCTTCTGTACGTGACAACGATCGGCTTCATCGTGTTCGTGCGCTACGGGGTATTGAATGGACTTTCGACCGGAAAGGTCATTTACGGCCTGGTTCTCATTTCTCTGGTATCGGCCGTGTTCGTCGCAACCGCCTTTTTCGGCGGCATGCCTGTTCCGCGGGAAACGTTTTTTGCTTACGTGAGCGCCCGCGCGTCGGTTCCGCTCGATCCGCAGAACGCCTGGATGTGGTACTCAACCATCTCTCAGGAGATTCAGATCCACCTGGGATCACGCCTGATATCACGATGATCCGGCTGCCGGTCTATGCGGTGTTGATCGCCTTGCATTGGCCGATTGCGCGTTACATCAAATCCATGATCGTCGCGTTGCCGACGCCATTTTTGCGGACTGTTTCAGTCGCGTGGTTGGCGGGCATATCGCTCGGCTATGTTGCGATCTTCGTCGTCGCATATGACTACTCGCGATGGGTCTCAAGCTGGGGCGTCTGTATGTTTTTGATGATGCATGCGCTTCGGCTGCTGCCCTCGAGCGCGAAGAAAGAGGATCCGCCGATGCGCCCCGACGAAACAGGAAACCTGGTGCTGGGCTGGATCGTTACAGTGATACCGAGGGTGGGAGTGACAATCCCATTTTGATCGACAAGGCGCAAACACGAAGGCGAGACATGCAGAGGTCCATCAAATCACTCCGCGAGCTCGCCGTGGCCGAACAAGAGCTGCACGCGCTGTCCACTTTATCGCGACGCCACCCAGGCGGTTCCCGGAGAGGGCCCGAAGCCACGCCGCCTTCATGCTGGTGGGCGAACAGCCGGGCGACAAAGAAGATCTCGCCGGCAAGCCATTCGTCGGGCCGGCTGGCCGGCTTCTCGATCAGGCGCTGCAAGACGCCGGCATCGCGCGGGAGCAAACCTTCGTCACCAACGCCGTCAAGCATTTCAAGCATGAAATGCGCGGCAAACGCCGGCTGCACAAACGCCCTAACAATTACGAGATCGAACGCTGCAAAATCTGGCTCGATTTCGAGCGCAGCCTGGTGAAGCCGACAACAATTGTCGCGCTCGGCGTGACCGCGGCCCGCAGCCTGACCGGGCCACACGGTCACCATCGGCAAGGTGCGCGGCAAGCCGCTCGCATTTGGCGGATGGGACGAGACTGGTCGTCACCATCCACCCGTCGGCTCTGCTCCGCATCGAGGATGACGACGAGCGGCACGCGGCCTATCGAAGTTTCGTCGCCGACCTCAAAGCCGCCGCCGCAGGCAGTACTCGTGGGTCGGTGCGCGGCGAGGCGGGCTAGCGATTAGTCCTTCGGCGGCGTTTCACCCGACGCGCGGTGCGGATCGTGCCACGCCGGCCTGCGTGAGCGCCGCCCCGATCTGTTGCATGCGGTTGATCAGATCGGCCGCGGCGGCCGGCGGCAACACCAGACGGCAGGCCGGATAACGGCGGCCGGTGATCGGCATATTAGGCTTGACCTCATCGATACGCGTCACGGCGAATTCGATCCGCAGCGATTGGCCGTCAAAGATGAGACCGCTGACCGAGTTCGGCAAAGGTCTCCGGAATATCGGGGCGATCGACGTACCGGATGGTCGCGGGCTGCCGTTGCGCTGCGGATGCCGGCGTGCCCGCCGGCGCAGCTGGACTGGTCTGTTCGTCTGCCATCAGTTTTCCCCTCGGCCGTTTCCTTGAGTGATCCGGATCAATCGTCTTCGCCAAAACGCGTCTCGATGAGACTCGTCAATGCATCGACGACTTCGGCCGCTTGTCGGCCTGTTGCTTCCACAGTGATCGAAGTTCCTGGGGACGCCGCAAGCATCATCAGGCCCATGATCGAAGTGCCGCCGACGGTCTCACCGCCGCGCATGACGCGGACGTCGGCGTCGAATTTTTCCACCGTTTGCACGAACTTGGCCGACGCTCGCGCATGCAGCCCCTTGCGATTGCAGATGCAGAGTTTGCGGACTATCGCGCCATCGCGAAACGCCTGCTCAGTCGAGCAAGTTCTCGTCGCCGCGGTGGGCGGGTGCGCTCATTTTCCGCTCAGAACCCGGCTGGCGATGGTCACGTATTTTCGTCCGGCGTCCTGGGCGGCGGCGACCGCCTCGGCGAGCGGACACTCGTCGCGAACCTTGGCGAGTTTGACCAGCATCGGCAGATTGATGCCGGCGAGCACTTCGACTTTCGGCCGGCTCATGACCGAGATGGCGAGGTTCGACGGCGTGCCGCCGAACATGTCGGTCAGAATGGCGACGCCATCGCCGCTGTCGACGCGCTTGACCGCTTCGATGATGTCCTTGCGGCGCTCCTCGACGTCGTCGTCGGGTCCGATGGTGACCGCTTCAATCTGGTCCTGCGGGCCTACCACGTGCTCCAAGGCCGCGCGGAACTCGACAGCCAACCGCCCGTGGGTGACAAGCACAAGACCAATCATGGAACACCCCGCGGGCGCGTCCCGGTTGCACCGCACGAAAGGGTGCTCATCTTGACCATCCGAAGCCCAAGCGCAAGAGGCATTTTCGGCGGAATCTGGCGGCTGCTGCATTGCGGTAGCGCAAAGTCGAATTCAGATTAATGGCGCCGCCAAGGACCCGCTCCGGCACGGTCCACCGAGGAAAGCGGCCCACCGAGTCTAACGGCGTTAGGGTTAACCAATCTCCAATCAAACCGGCATCGCCGCTAACTCCAATTATTTGCAGTTGAATTGAGGAGCGCCAGCACGCCGGCAGGGCCGCCAAATCCTTTGCAACGGGCAGTCGCGGTAACAAGATACCGTTGATTTCGGTACGTCGCTGGTCGGCCGTCGGCAATCGTTCCGGCGTCCGGCGCGTCGAGGTCGACCACTAGTCCGATCACGGCGCGCGGCTCGTGCGCCACGCGCAGAAGTCCGACGCCGCGCACCTCGATCAGGCCGGCAAGCGCCTCGGGGGGGCGAGCCAGCAAGCGTCCGCCGACGGCTTCGAGATGGACGCGATCGTCGGCGACCAACCTCGCAAAGCGCAGAACGCCGGTGCGTGCCGCCTCGAGAAGTTCGAGTGCGAGCCGCGATTTTCCGGATGCCGAAGGTCCGCGGATCAGTACGGCTCGCGCGCCAACGAGCACGGCCGAGGCGTGCACGGTCGCTGAATCAGCCGCCATCACATCGCCGGCAGGCGCACGATAAAGCGCGCACCGGCGACCGTCGGAGCGCCGTCTGCGTCTGGCGCGCCGGTTCTGTTCTCTACCCAGATGGCGCCGCCATGCGCGTCCACGATCTGCTTGGAGATCGAAAGCCCGAGGCCCGAGTTCTGGCCAAAGCCGTGTTGCGGGCGATCGGTATAGAAGCGTTCAAATACTTTTTCGAAAGCGTCGGGCCGCACCCCGGGACCGTCATCATCGACATAAATTTCGATATTGCTCTTCAGCCGCCGGCAGGTGACGCGCACCGTGCCTCCCGCCGGAGAGAAAGAGCGCGCATTCTCGATCAGATTGTCGACGACCTGGCCGAGGCGGGAATCGCGTCCGGGCACCTGGAATGCGCGCGCACCGCCGCCTTCGAAACGCAGTGTGACGCGCACACCGTCGTCGCGCTTCACTTCGTTGGCGACCGCGACAACGGTATTGAGGAGCTTCGCAACGTCAACCGGCGCCGCTTCCTGGCGCTGCAGTTCGGCGTCCAGACGGCTGGCGTCGGAAATGTCGGAGATCAGCCGATCGAGCCGTTTGACGTCGTGCTGGATGATGGCGAGCAGGCGCCCGCGGCTCTCATCGGTTTTAGCAACCGGCAATGTCTCGACCGCTGAACGCAGCGACGTCAGCGGATTTTTCAGTTCGTGCGCGACATCGGCGGCAAAGCTTTCGATCGCTTCGATTCGGCTATAGAGCGCGTTGGTCATGTCGCGCAGCGTGCCGGAGAGATGTCCGATCTCATCGCGCCGCCGCGTGAAATCCGGAATCTCAACCCGCGACCGGATGCGGCGGCGCACGCTCTCCGCCGCGTCGGCCAGCCGCCGCACCGGCTCGGCAATCGTGCCGGCCAACAGGATCGAGAGCACGACCATGACGCCGGCGGCGACAATGAAGACCTTGAGAATGGCAAGCCTCTCGGCCTCCACCATGTCGTCGATGTCGGCTCCTTGCGTCGACAGCATCAGCGCGCCGCGCACGGCGCGGAAGCGCTGCACCGGCACCGCGACCGACACGATGACGTCGCCGCGGTCGTTGATGCGCACCATGCTGGCATTCTGGCCGTTCAAGGCCTGCGCAACCTCGGGATAGCCGCGGCCATTATCGGCGCGGAGTTCCCGATAAAGCGGCAGATCGCCCCGTCCGAGCCACATGCGCGCTGCGATAAAAGCGCGCTCGAAGAAGCTCGGTTTCTCGGCGTTCGGCGGCGGCAAGTCGAAGCGCAACACATCGCCGCGTCCAAACAGATTGCGGCTGTCGACCAGAAGCACGCCGTCGCGATCGTAGATGCGCGCGCGGGTTTTTGTCGGCGACACCAGCCGCCGCAAGACCGGCGCCACGCGCTCCGGATTGATCGGAAAATTGATCCCGTAGAGCGCGTCTTCGGACGGGCCGTAGCTTTCGCCCGGATGGAGTTCGAGCAGTTTGTCCGGATCGATCGTGATCGATGAATCGGTTTCGACCGTTGCCGAGGCGGCAATCGCGCCGGCGATGATTTGCCCCTGTACCAGGAGACTCTGCACCCGCGCGTCGATCAGGCCGGCGCGGAACTGAGAAAGAAATGTGATGCCGATGGAGAGCGCCAGCAGTCCCGCGACGTTCAGAAAAACGATGCGGCGGGTGAGGCTCGAAAAGCTCTGGGTGACGAAGAACTGCCACGCGCGCTGCAGCCAATTGGCAACTCTGGCGAGGCCGCGCGGTCGGGCAGGCGCGGAAGCCTCATCGAGACCATCGGCCTCGATTTGGCCCTCGACCGGAGTCGATGGCGGGGCCTTGCTTTCGGCCCCTACGATTTCTGCGGTTCGATCGAGCACGTCGTCTGCCGGGGTTCCGATCAGCCCCCACCCTACGGTGGGAGCCGGACGTTATTACTACCGCACGTCAGCCGCCCAGTCAGGTCCAAGTCCCTGGGCCATGGATCAACATCCGCTGTCCACGGCTTTTGCGCCAATATTGCGCTTATTCCTTAAAACGATAGCCGACGCCGTACAGCGTCTCGATCATATCGAATTCCTCATCGCTCGCCTTGAACTTCTTGCGCAACCGCTTGATGTGGCTGTCGATGGTGCGGTCGTCGACGTAGACCTGATCGTCGTAGGCGGCATCCATCAACGCGTTGCGGCTTTTCACCACGCCCGGCCGGCTCGCCAAAGCGTGGAGGATGAGAAATTCGGTGACGGTCAGCGTCACCGGCTCGTTCTTCCAGGTGCAGGTATGGCGTTCCGGGTCCATGCGCAGCAGCCCGCGCTCCAGAACCTTGCTGTCGGCTTCCTTCGGCGCGGCGCCATCCTTTGGCGAGGCGCGCCGCAGTACGGCCTTGACCCGCTCGACCAGGAGCCGCTGCGAAAACGGTTTGCGGATGAAGTCGTCGGCCCCCATTTTCAGGCCGAACAATTCATCGATCTCCTCATCCTTGGAGGTGAGGAAAATCACCGGCAGATCGGACTTTTGCCGCAGCCGGCGCAACGTCTCCATGCCGTCCATGCGCGGCATCTTGATATCGAGGATGGCGAGGTCAGGCGGGGCGGTTTTGAAGCCGTCGAGCGCAGAGGCGCCATCGGTATAGGTCGTGATGCGATAGCCTTCGGCCTCGAGCGCAATAGACACCGAGGTCAGGATATTGCGATCGTCGTCGACCAGAGCGATTGTCGGCATGGCGGCCTTCTAACATGAGTCGGCCGCAAGCATCACTAGCCCCGGCCCCATAAGCCTTTGAAAACCCATGTAGGGGCGGAAGTGTGACGAGACAAGGCAAAATCGGGGCAATTGCCGTGGCAGCTGCTGGAGCCGGAGAAGCTTAACAATGGCCGAAATCGATAAAGCTGCTCCCTTGCCGGGCTTTATGCCGAACCGCCTGCCTGAAAACGCTCCGGCGCCGGATTTTGACGCGCGCGCGATCGCCAAGGCGCTTCTGCGCACCACACGGGCGGGAACGCTTGCGACCATCGACCGCAATACCGGCCATCCGTTCGCGTCATTGGTTAACGTCGCCACCGATGTCGACGGCTCGCCGCTAATTTTGGTGTCCCGGCTCTCGACCCATACCGCCAATCTTGAAAACGACGGCCGCGCGTCGCTGCTGTTTGCGTCGGTTGGCCGCGGCGATCCGCTGGCTTATCCACGCCTGACCGTGCTCGGCACCTTCACGCCGGCGACGCGCCAGGATCCACGGGAGGCCCGTTTCCGCCGACGGTTCCTGGCACGCCATCCGAAATCAGAACTTTACGCCGGCTTTGCCGATTTCTCGTTCTGGCAGCTTGAAATCGTTTCCGCTCACCTTAACGGCGGCTTTGGCCGCGCCGCCGATCTAAAAGCTTCAGACGTAGTGACCGACCTTACGGGCGCGGAAGAACTTGTCGAGGCCGAAGCGAGCGCCATCGCGCATATGAACAACGACCATGCCGAAGCCGTACGGCTCTACGCGACCAAACTGCTTGGCGCCGAAGACGGACCGTGGCGGCTGACCGGGCTTGACCCGGAAGGCCTCGATCTGGCGCTCGGCGATGCGACGTTGCGCCTGCCATTCCCTGAGCGTGTGTCCACAGCCGAACATCTGCGAAGAGTAGTGGTGGAGCTGGCAACGGCCGCGCGCGCTAAATGAACGCTGATGCCTTTTCCGGCGGCAGGCGCACGGGTCTGTTGCGCTGCAGCGCGGAACGCCGGAGACTATTGATCCGTTAGCCTTGCGATGGGAGTCCGTCTTGGCACGTGCTAAGATGCCCGATATAGGGTCGCACGCCCTGACGGCGAGGTTGGCGTAAGGTGAGTTGCGGAGGCGAGGGTGAAGGAAACAGGTTTGCGAAATAGTGCTCACGGCGCTGACAAATTCGGGCTGAAAGGCCTCGCAGCAATTCACTGGAATTTACCCGACGCCGCGCTGGTCGAGCACGCGATCGCCGATCGGCGAAGGTTTGTTGGTTCAGGGTGGCGCGTTCTGCGCCGAGACCGGCGTCCATACCGGCCGCAGCCCCAAAGACAAATTCGTTGTCGCCGACGGACAGACCGAGAAATCCGTATGGTGGGAGAAGAATGGCCGTCTTTCGCCCGAGAAATTCCAGTTGCTGTTCGACGATTTCATTGCCCACGCCAAGGGCAAGACTCTGTTCGCGCAGGACCTCTATGGCGGCGCCGATCCGCGATACCGCATCAAGATCCGCGTCTACAACGAGCTTGCCTGGCATTCGATGTTCATTCGCGCGCTGCTGATCAGGCCGGAGCGCGCCGAGCTTTCACACTACGTTCCCGACTTCACCATCCTGTCGCTGCCCTCCTTCAAGGCCGATCCCAAACGCCACGGCGTGCGCAGTGAGACCGTCATCGCGCTCGACTTCACCCGGCGCATCATTTTGATCGGCGGCACGTCCTATGCCGGCGAGATGAAGAAATCGGTGTTCACCACGCTCAACTATTATCTGCCGGCCGAGAGCGTGATGCCGATGCACTGCTCCGCCAATGTCGGACCGTATGGCGACGTCGCGCTGTTCTTTGGTCTCTCCGGTACCGGCAAGACGACGCTGTCGGCCGATCCCAAGCGCACGCTGATCGGCGACGACGAGCACGGCTGGGGCCCGCAGGGCGTGTTCAATTTCGAGGGCGGCTGCTACGCCAAATGCATCAAGCTTTCCGCCGAAGCGGAGCCGGAGATTTACGCCACCACGAAGCGCTTCGGCACCGTGCTTGAGAACGTCGTGTTCGATCCCGAGACGCGCATCTGCGACTTCGACGACAACTCAAAGACCGAGAACACCCGCGCAGCCTATCCGCTCGAATTCATCCCAAACGCGTCGCGCACCGGCCGCGCCGGCATGCCGAGGAACATCGTGCTTCTGACCGCCGATGCCTTCGGCGTCATGCCGCCGATCGCCAAGCTGACGCCGGCGCAGGCGATGTATCACTTTCTGTCCGGCTACACCGCCAAGGTCGCGGGCACCGAGAAGGGCCTGGTCGGCGTGCAGCCGGAATTCTCCACCTGCTTCGGCGCGCCGTTCCTGCCGCGCCACCCTTCGGTCTACGGCAACTTGCTGCGCGAATTGATCAGCGCGCACGACGTCGATTGCTGGCTGGTGAATACCGGCTGGACCGGCGGCATCTACGGCGTTGGCCGGCGCATGCCGATCAAGGTGACGCGGACGCTGCTCACCGCCGCGCTGGACGGTTCGCTCAAGACCGCCAAATTCCGCACCGATCCGTATTTCGGCTTCTCCGTGCCGACGCAGCTGACCGGCGTCGAGCCGCATCTGCTCTATCCGCAGAAGACCTGGCAGAACAAGCTCGAGTTCGACCAGACCGCGCGCAAGCTGGTCGGTATGTTCCAGAAGAACTTCGTCCAGTTCGAGGACCACGTCGAGGCCGACGTCCGCGCCGCCGCGCCGGAAGTGCGCATCGCCGCGGAGTAAGCAGGCGCTCAAGCCTACCACGATCGCCAGGGCGTCTCCGGAACCGGAGTGAGCGGCGGCTTGCCCTCCGCCCAGGCGAGGATGTTGTCGACCAGAAGCTGGTCCATCTTCTCGCGGGTGAACACCGACGCCGAGCCGAGATGCGGCAACAGCACGACGTTCTCCATGGCCAGCAATTGCTCGGGCACCTGCGGCTCGTTGACGAATACGTCCAGTCCGGCGGCCATGATCTTGCGCTCGCGCAGCGCGGCGATCAAAGCAGGCTCGTCGATCACCGAGCCGCGGGCGACGTTGATCACAATGCCGTCGGGACCGAGCGCTTCGAGCACTTTCGCATCGATCATATTTTTGGTCGCGGCGCCGCCGGGCACAATGACAATGAGCGTATCCACGTCGCGCGCCATGTCGATGAGCTGCGGGTAGTGCCGGTAGGCGAGCTCCGGCCGCGCTCGCCGCGTGTGATAGACGACGGGCACCCCGAATGCCTCAAGCCGGCGCGCGATGGCCATGCCGATGCGGCCCATCCCGACCAGGCCGACGGTGCGGTTGCGCAAAGTCGCGCGGCTGAGCGGATAATTGCCTGCGAGCCATTTGCCGGCGCGAACATAACGCTCGGCCTGCGGCAATTCGCGCACGGTGCAGAGCAGGAGGCCGATCGCGGTATCGGCGACTTCTTCGGTCAGCACATCGGGCGTATGGGTGACGACGATGCCGCGCTGCGCCGCCGCGATCGCGTCGATGTGGTCGTAGCCGACGCCGAAACTGGCAATGATCTGCAGCTTAGGCAAACGTGACGAACAGCGCCTCGTCGATCGGCTCCACCGGTGCGCTCACGGCCATGGCGCGCACATGGGCGATGGACGCGAAAAACGGGTCGCGGTTCGGCGTCGGCGGGAAGGCTATGCACGGTGAAGTCGCTGAGACCTTTCGTGAGGACCGGCCGCACCGGCCCGATCAGCAGCACTTCCGGGTCTTGCGTTGTGGCAAAAATATCTCCTCAAACTATCAGCGTCTCGATGCGGCGCAATCAAGCAATGAAGGGGATCAAGGCCGGCACCTCGCCGCGATAGCGCGCGTATTGGTCGCCGAATGTCTCCTCCATAAAACGTTCTTCCATTCGCAGTTTACAGAATTAGCGAGGCGGTCAGTAAGTCCGAAGGCGAGCAAGCCGCGCCATTCGCCGAAGGCGATGGCGGTCCCCAGAATTGCAAAGAGCATGCCGGTATAGATCGGATGGCGGACAATGCCGTAAGGGCCGGTGCGAATGAGCTCGTGATCTTCTTTGACGGTGACCGGCCGCTCCAGTTCCGTCCGAGATGGACGCGCGCCCAGACGGCAAAGGCGAGCCCGACCGCGACCATGAGCAGCCCGAGCCAATACGCCACCATTGTCTCCGGCAGGAAGCGGGCGTCGAGCCAATGGAACGGCTGCCGGTTAAAGGCCAAAAGCGCGGCCGCCAGGACGGTGAGCACGGTCGTGCCCGAGGCGCGATGCATAAGGCTCGCGGCGCCGCGTCGCCTTCACGTTCCGCGCGGCGATAATCCAGTAGGCGAGCCAAGCCAGCCACAGGACGGCGAGCGGCGCTCAGAGGGCGAATAAGACACGCTTGCCTCAAGGGTTAGGACGCAATCGCGTCGCTAGACCAGCATGGTCACCGGCGTCTCGATCAGCGCCTTGATCATCGCCAGAAGCTCGGCGCCGAGCGCGCCGTCGACGACGCGATGGTCGCAGGACAGCGTCGCCGTGAGCATGCTGGCGAAGGCAACGCCGCCGTCGGGCTTTTCGACCGCCTGCCGGCGCGCCGCGCCGACCGCGAGGATGGTGGCCTGCGGCGGATTGATGATCGCGGAGAATTCGCGCACGCCGTACATGCCGAGATTGGAGATCGCCGACGAGCCGCCCTGATAGTCGGCGGGCTTCAGCTTCTTGTCGCGGGCCCGCGCCGCCAGATCCTTCATTTCGGCAGAGATGGCGCTCAGCGATTTGGTCTCGGCACTGCGGATGATCGGCGCGATCAGGCCGCCCTCGAGCGCGACGGCAACGCCGATGTCGGAATGCGTGAAGCGCAGGATGCGGTCGCCCGCCCAGGCCGCATTCGCCGCCGGTACGCGCTGCAGCGCCAGCGCCAGTGCGCGGATGATGAAATCGTTGAGCGAGAGCTTGAACGCCGGATTGCCGTCGCGATCCTTCGGCGCTGCGGCATTGGCCTCTTCGCGCACCGCGATCAGGCGATCGATGGTGATGTCGGCGGTCAGATAGAAATGCGGGATGGTCTGCTTGGCCTGCGCCAGCCGCGCGGCGATGGTCTTGCGCATGCCGTCGAGCGGGACTTCCTCGTAGCTCGCCGGATCGTAGAGCGCCTTGACCTGATCGGCGCTCGGGCCTTCGGCGATCGCGGCCATGCGCGGCCGGGCGCGGCGCGCTTTCCACGTCGCGCGCCACGATGCGGCCATGCGCGCCGGAGCCGCGCAGACGTGACAGATCGATGCCGGCTTCGCTCGCGAGCCGCCGTGCCAGCGGCGTGATCGTTACTCCGCCCGACAGTCGCGCCGGTCCGAAATTGCGCGCAGGCGTGCGCACCTCGAAGAACGGATCGAGCTTGATTGGCTGCTGCGGTGCTGCGGCGGGCGGCGGGCTTCGATCTGGTGCAGGTGCAGCCGCAACGGGCGCCGCCGGCGTCTTCGGCGCTTGCGCCGCCGCGGGCGCAGACTTGGGCGCGCTTGAGACGCCGGCGCCCGCGTCGCCAATGATGCCGACCACGGCGCCGACCGGCGCGATTTCGCCTTCGGGAACGCGGATTTCGCTGAGCACGCCGGCTTCGGTCGCCGGCACTTCCATCGACACCTTGTCGGTCTCGATCTCGAACAGATTGTCGCCCGGCTGCACCGCGTCGCCGGCCGACTTGAACCACTTGGTGATCTTGCCCTCGGCGACGGTCTCGCCGAGTTGCGGCATGAGGATGTTCATGACTTGTCACTGCCGGGCCTGACCCGGCAATCCATGGGCGACGAGGCTGCGTGGATGCCCGGGTCAAGTCCGGGCATGACAGGAATAAACATCCATTTGCTGCACTACCACGTCACCGACACGTATTGCGTCTCCAAAAACTCCATCAGCCCTTCATGCGCGCCTTCGCGGCCGAGGCCGGACTGCTTCATGCCGCCGAACGGCGCGGCCGGATCGGAGACGATGCCGCGGTTTAGTCCGATCATGCCGAAATCGAGCTTTTCCGAGACGCGCAGGCCCTTGCTCAGATCCTTGGTGTAGAGGTAGGCGACCAGGCCGTACTCGGTATCGTTGGCGCGGGTGACGACTTCGTCCTCGGATTTGAAGGTCTGCAGCGACGCGACCGGTCCGAAGATTTCCTCGTTGAGCATTTTGGCGTCGTCGGACACGTTCGAGAGCACGGTCGCCGGATAGAAGAACCCGGGTCCGCCGGGCGCCTTGCCGCCGGTCAGCACTTTGGCGCCTTTCTGCACGGCGTCGTCGACCAGCTCGATGACCTTGTCGCGCCCTTCCTTGTTGACCAGCGGTCCCAGCGCCACGCCGTCATCGAGCCCGTTACCCATTTTCAGTCCCGCCATCTTGGCGGTGAGCTTCTTGGCGAACTCGTCGTGCACCTTTTCGTGCACGTAGAAGCGATTGGCCGCGGTGCAGGCCTCGCCCATGTTGCGCATCTTCGCGATCATGGCGCCGTCGATCGCCGCATCGATATCGGCGTCGTCGAACACGATGAACGGCGCATTGCCGCCAAGCTCCATCGCCGGCCTGATGATGTTGTCGGCGGCTTCATGCAGAAGCTTGCGGCCGACTTCGGTCGAGCCGGTGAACGACACCACGCGCACGCGCGGATCGTGCAGCATCGCGCCGACGACCTTGCCGGAGGAGCGCGAGGGAATGACGTTGACGACGCCGGGCGGCACGCCGGCTTCTTCGAGGATCGGCATCAACGCCAGCATGGTGAGCGGCGTGTCGGAGGCGGGCTTGAGCACCACCGAACAGCCGGCGGCGAGCGCCGGGCCGATCTTGCGGGTCGCCATCGCGGCCGGGAAATTCCACGGCGTCACCAGCACCGCGATGCCGGCGGGCTTGTGATGCACCAGGATGCGCGCGCCGGTCGCCGGCGCCACGGAATTTTGTCCGATGTTGCGCACCGCCTCTTCGGCGAACCAGCGGAAGAATTCCGCGGAATAGGCGACTTCGCCGCGCGAATCCGACAGCGCCTTGCCGTTCTCGATGGTGATCAGCTTCGCCAGCCGCTCGGCGTCGCGCATGATCAGCTCGAACGCCTTGCGCAGGATCTCGCCGCGCTCGCGCGGCTTCTTGGCGGCCCAGCCCGGGAAAGGCGGCGCTGCGCGGCGTCGAGCGCGGCTTTGGCGTCTTCGACGGTGGCGCTTGCCACCGAGGCGACTTTGTTCTCGGTCGCCGGGTCGATCACGTCGAAACGGCCGCCGTCTGAGGATTTGCGCCACTTGCCGCCGATCCAAAGATCGGTCGGAACGTTGGCGAGGAGATTGTCGTACATGGCCATGGCACTCAATCCTGTTCGGCGTTACGCGTGCTTACGGAACTCACTTGCCGTTTTTCAGCTCAACAAGAATGTTCTGATAGAGCTCGCCGCTTAAGTTGCGCAGCTCGTGCTTCTCGCCGGCGTCGCGCCAGATCACGCCGCCGACTTTGTCGTCGGCGATGATGGTGTGCCCGTTGACGTTCTCAAGCTCGATCTTGCCGCCGGTGACGTTGATGATGACGTAGTCGAGCTTGTGGTGATGCCACGCTTTCTTGCCGCCGGCCGGGACTTTCATGTCCCACACCCGCACCTGGTCGTTCTCGAACAGAACTTCGGTGCCGATCGGTCCACTCGGATTTTCGCGGGTCGGTTCGGATGCAACCTTCCGCTCAGCCAGTTTCTGCTCTGCCACGTTTTTCCTCCACTGATGAGTTACCCGTTGAGACTGCGCTGCACGCGATCGGCGATGCGATCGACGCTCGGCAGCGCCAGATCTTCCAGAATATCGGCCGACGGCAACGGTATGTGCGGCGTCGTGATTCGCACCAACGGTCCGTCGAGATCGTAGAACGCTTCGTCAGCGACGATCGACACGAGCTCGGCGCCCCAGCCGCACAACCGTGGATTCTCCTCGACGGTGAACAGCCGGTGCGTGCGCGCGACCGAACCAAGAATCGTCTGCGTATCGAGCGGCACCAGCGAACGCACGTCGATCACTTCGCAATCGATGCCGTGTTCGCTCTTGAGCTTTTCCGCCGCCGCCAGCGCCCGCGGCACCATCAGCGCGAGCGCCAGAATGGTCGCGTCCTTGCCCGGGCGCACGATCTTTGCGGTGCCGAGCGTGTCGACGATCTCGCCGTCCGGCACCTCGCCCTTGGTGGCATAAAGGGACTTGTGCTCGAAAAAGATCACCGGATCGGGATCGCGCACGGCGGCCGCCATCAGCCCGATCACGTCACGCGGGGAGGACGGCGCCACGACCTTGAGCCCCGGAATCATCATGCACCAGTTCTCGACGCTCTGTGAGTGCTGGGCGCCGAAACGCGCACCGCCGCCATTGCCGGTGCGCACCACGAGCGGAACTTTCACCTGGCCGTTGGTCATGTACCGGCTCTTGGAAAATTCATTGGCGATGTAGTCAAAGCACACCGCGATGAAGTCCGAGAACATGATCTCGGCGATCGGTTTCAATCCGGTCATGGCCGCACCCATTGCGGCGCCCAGGATCGCTTGCTCCGAGATCGGCGTGTCGCGCACGCGCACCGGCCCGAATTGCTCGAACAGACCGACGGTCGCCTTGAACACGCCGCCGGCTTTGGCGACATCCTCGCCGAGGAACACCACGTCAGGGTCGCGCGTCATCTCCTGGGCGATGCCGCGGATGACGGCGTCGCGATAGGTCAGTTCCGCCATGCGAACCCTCCGTCGGCATAGACGTCGGTGGTGAGAAGATCGAGCGCCGGCGGCGGCGCTGCCTTGCACTCTTCCGTGGCCTCGTCCACCTCCCGCTTCACCTCCGCATCGATGCGCAGGATCGTCTCCTCACCGACGCCGAATTGTTTAAGCCGCTCGCGATAGAGCTTGATCGGATCGCGCGCTTTCCACTTGTCCAGCTCGCCCTCGGGCCGGTATTTGGCCGGGTCGGCGCGCGAATGCCCGCTGTAACGATAAGTCATGCATTCGATCAGCGACGGGCCGTCACCGGCGCGCGCTTTGTCGTAAGCGCCGAGGGCTGAGCGGTAGACCGCGTCGGCGTCGTTGCCGTCGACGATGATGCGCGGCAGGCCGTACGCCGCGGCGCGATCGGCGGCTGGATGTTCGACTGCCGTCACCTCGCTGATCGGCGTGTATTCCATGTACAGATTGTTCTCGCAGACGAACACCACCGGCAGCTTCCACACCACCGCGAAGTTCAGCGCCTCGTGGAAGGCGCCGATGTTGGTCGTGCCGTCGCCGAAGAAGCAGACCGAGACGTCTTTCGCGCCTTTGTATTGCGCGCGCCACGCGGCCCCGCAGGCGATCGGCAGATGCGCGCCGATGATGGCGTAAGACCCCATGACGCCGTGGTCGACCGAGGTCAGATGCATCGAGCCGCCCTTGCCACGCATCAGGCCGTTGTCGCGCCCCATCAACTCGCCCAGAACCTTGGTGATCGGCACGCCGCGCGCCAACGTGTGGGCATGGCCGCGATAGGTGCAGAACGAAAGATCGCCCGGGCGCATGGCGACGGCGAAGCCGGCGGCGACCGCTTCCTGGCCAAGCGAAAGGTGGCTGGTGCCTTTGACCAGGTTTTGCAGAAACAGATCGTACGCGCGCTGCTCGGCCTCGCGGATAACGACCTGCGTGCGATACATGGCGAGCCGCTTGTCCTCGCCGATGTCGTCGTTGAGGGCGACGTTCGCAGCCGGCACGCGGTCCTGGAGATTGGCCATGAAATATCCTTTGAGGGGCCCAATGTGATGCAGCGGGCGCGCGCAACTTAGCGCCACTTGCGAACGTGAGGCAACGTCTCCGGCGCCGGCAAAAGTGCGTGGGCAGCGTTCAATCAGGTGCAGGGCGCAGTAAACTTTGGCCGGCGTCGCGACCGCAGATTGCAACGGCGTAGGTCAGGCTCAAAGCCGGCCCAACACTGGTCGCACGAAGACTGTCAAAGACCGGTCGCACGGATCAGGCCCGCGGAAGGCCTAGGATTAGAGTTTTTAAGGCTTCGACGCCGCTGAAAACGCAGACTCCCCGCGCACTTGGTTAGCGCAAACAAGCCGCTCTCTGAATGCCGTGAGGCCGAGCCTGACGGTCAAGAAGCCCCTCAGGGACTAGTCGTCGTTCGAACGCGGACCGGAAGGCGCATCGCCCTCGCCCGGCATCGAATGATCGCGCGGGCCGCGGTGCCGTCGGCGTCGCCGATGCAATGGGAAGCGGTCGGCCGAACCGTCGTAGCCGTTTTGACCATTCGGGCCAGTAGGGCCGTTGGCGCCATTGTGGCCCTGGGCTTGCGGCGGCTGCGGCTGTTGTTGTTGCGGCTGGCCGCCGCCGGTGATGAACGATGGCAGCCGCTCGACATCCTCCTCGTTCGTTGGGACCTGCTGCTGGGGGCGCGGCTGAAAGGGCTGCGGCTGGGATTGCGAGTGTTGCTCGCGAGGATAGAACGGTTGCTGCTCGCGCGGTGCGAACGGCTCGCCGCCGACTGGCTGTTCATCGCCATCGTCGTAGCCGTCATCGCCGAGGTTGCCGCGCTGATCAGTGCCCTGCTGATAACCGTAAGGCTGGCTCTGACGAAACTGCTCCTGCGCGGCAGCGATCAGGCGAAAGTAATGTTCGGCGTGCTGATAATAATTTTCCGCCGCGACCGGGTCGCCCGAGCTCTGCGCGTCCCGGGCCAGTTGGAGATACTTTTCGGCGACGTGGGACGCGGTTCCGCGAATTTTAACGTCCGGCCCATTGGACTCGTACATACGCGACAATGGATTTTGATGATGATGGCCACCTTTGCGGTTGCGACCCCGCATGCGCTTGTTCTGACCGTTTCTCATGGTTTGCTATTCCGCCAACCCCCTTATGTGCCGACGGCGCGAATGCCGCCCCTCAAGCTCACAGAATGTCACTGCAACTCGACGCATTATGATCGAAAGCCTCATCGGAGCATCGACGGCGCAAAACGCCAGTCCTCAGCCCTCACCGCCGCGCGGCACGTTAACCTTTTAAAACCTCAGCAATACAGCCCTCACCGGCGGTTTCGCCGCGGTGTTGCGAACCCTTCCTGGTGCGCGACATTTCAAAAATGCGCGCCGACCCGATGGAACTTCTCGGTCTGAATTTGGCGATCCCGTCTGCCGTCTGATCCGGCTTTGGCTATCCCGGCTTTCGTTTCACCTGGCCTGCGCTGCCAATCCTCTAGGAGGGTCGCTCCGGGCGTTTGAGGCGGCGCGGCACCCAATCATCTCGGGCCGATTCCGTATATGCAAGTTAGTCGGTTCCGATCGACTTTCCAAGTGCTTTTTTTGCTGCTTTTTTGCTGGGGTTCAATGCTGCAAATTCATGTCCCTTTTATGGAACTTTCTTCGCAGTGATGGCTCGGGGTAGACCCGCAAGATCATAGTGCGGCGGTGACGGCCCAAGCCGCGCTCCTGAAAACAATGCGGTGACTGCCGGTGCCTGACCGATGCCGAGTTCGACAACCAGAGCGCCGCCGGGCTTAAGGAGCGCCGGCGCCGAAGCGGCGATCAATCGATAAAAGCCGAGGCCGTCCGGTCCACCGTCGAGCGCGGCGTGCGGGTCGAAGTCACGCACCTCGGGAGCTAGCCCAGCGATATCGCTGGAGGCGATATACGGCGGATTGGACACGATCAGATCGAAGGGGCCGCGGAGGGCCGCTGCCAGATCGCACACGACGAATGCCGCCCGGCCGAGTTTAAGCTGTTCGGCATTGGACCGCGCCGTCAGAACCGCACCGAAGCTGGTATCGGTGCCAACGCCGAAAGCATTAGGCAGTTCGGCGAGCAAGGCCAATAGGACCGCGCCTGATCCCGTGCCAAGATCGGCAATCCGGAGCGCACGCGTGCGTGGGCCATCCGCGTCAATCGCCGCAAGCGCCGCTTCCACCACCGTTTCCGTTTCCGGTCGCGGCACCAGTGTCGAAGCATTAACGGCGAGCTTCAGGCTCCAGAACTCCTTGCTGCCGACAATGCGCGCCATCGGTTCTCGTGCCAGACGCCGCCGCGCCAGCTCAGCAATTGTTTCTTGCTCTCTGGCGTTGAGAGACCGCTCGCCTGCTGCCGCCATTGCTGCATGATCAAGCGAAAGCGCATGGCAGAGGAGGACGCGCGCGTCGAGCTCGGGCGAATCGATGCCGGCGGCCTGAAATTTTTGCGTCAGAGCGCGCCGCATTCCGGCAACGGTCAAGTCGCCGCCGTGCCGCGTCAGCACCGGGGCGTCCGTACTTGGCATCACGCGTCCTCGGCCGCGAGCAGTTCGGCCTGACGTTCGGCGACCAGCGCGTCGATGACTTCGCCGAGCGCTTCGCCCTCCATGATCTGCGGCAGCTTGTAGAGCGTGAGATTGATGCGATGGTCGGACAAACGGCCTTGCGGAAAATTGTAGGTGCGGATGCGTTCCGAGCGGTCGCCGGTGCCGACCTGGCCGCGGCGCTCGGCGGCGCGTGCGGCCTCTTGTTTCTGCCGCTGGAAATCGTACAGCCGCGTACGCAGCACCGCGAGAGCCTTGGCGCGGTTGCGATGCTGCGACCGGTCTTCCTGCATCATCACGACGATGCCGGTGGGCATGTGTGTGATCCGCACCGCTGACTCGGTTTTGTTGACGTGTTGGCCGCCGGCGCCGCTCGAGCGTAGCGTGTCGATCTTGAGGTCGGTGTCGTTGATGGGGACATCGACCTCCTGCGGCCTCAGGCAGCACGGCGACGGTCGCGGTCGAGGTATGAATGCGGCCGGAACCCTCGGTGTCGGGTACGCGCTGCACGCGGTGCACGCCGGATTCGTATTTTAGCTTGGCGAAGGCGCCGCGGCCGCGGATTTCGGCGATGATTTCTTTATATCCGCCCATCGAGCCTTCGCTCGCCGTCACGATCTCGACTTTCCATCCCTGCGTGGCGGCGTAGCGCTCGTACATACGGAACAAATCGCCGGCAAACAGCGCGGCTTCGTCGCCGCCAGTCCCGGCGCGGATTTCGAGAATGACGTTGCGCTCGTCCATCGCATCCCTGGGGATGAGCGCGACCCGCAGTTGCTGTTCGAGCGCGGCGCGGCGCGCCTCAAGCTCCGGCCGTTCTTCCGCAGCGATCGAACGCATTTCCGGATCGGTGGCCGGGTCTTCGATCAGGCTGGTGACGCCTTCGAGCTCGCGCTGCGCCACGCGATAGGCTTTGACCGCCTCCACGACCGGTGCGAGTTCCGCGAATTCGCGCGAGAGCTTCACGTAGTTTTCAGTCGGCATGGCGGTGGCAAGCTCGCGTTCCAGCGCCGCGTGGCGGGACAGGAGAGCATCAAGTTTCTGATCGGGCAGCATGGTTGCTAAGTAAAAGACGGGGACGGCGGCGACAAGACTGGCCGCGACGCCTTTAGGCGCTAAATTAGCAGACCGCTGTCGGTGGCGAACTTTTGCAGCTGAGCGCGGATTGGCACCGCACCGGTCGACTTCTCGATCAGCGGACAAACGAAAGCGGCCGCCTTGCGGCTATCGAGTTCGAGCAGCATGGCCTTGACCGGCCCCATTGCCGACGGCGTCAGCGAAAGCGAGCGATAGCCGATGGCGGCGAGCGCCAGCGCACCGATCGGCTGTGACGCCAGTTCGCCGCACAACGTTACCGGCTTGCCGTGCTCGCGGCACTTGTCGGCTATGTCCTTGAGCGCCCGCAAAACCGGCGCCGACAAGGGATCGAAGCGATTGGCGACGCGCGGGTTGCCGCGATCGACCGCGTAGAGGAATTGCACGAGATCGTTCGAGCCGACCGAAAGGAAATCTACGCGCTCGAGTAATTCATCGAGCTGATAAAGCAGCGATGGCACTTCGACCATGCTGCCGACTTCGACCTGATCGGGCAGTTTGTGGCCGTGGCGGCGCAGATGCGTGAGCTCGCGCTCGA
Organism: uncultured Alphaproteobacteria bacterium; assembly: GCA_963826945.1. Classification (GTDB taxonomy): domain Bacteria; phylum Pseudomonadota; class Alphaproteobacteria; order Rhizobiales; family Xanthobacteraceae; genus BOG-931. The sequence goes on from CAWGYY010000016.1 coordinate 221,406, forward strand.
CCAGCTCCTTGGCCTGGTCGAACTCATCGACGGTGGCGATCATGGGAAACATGACCTTCAGCGCCCGCCCAGCCGCGGCGCGGAGCAGCGCGCGCAACTGCGTGCGCAACAGGGCGGGCCGGTCGAGCCCAAGGCGGATGGCGCGCCAGCCGAGCGCCGGGTTCTCCTCCTCGATATTGCGCATGTAGGGCAGCACCTTGTCGCCGCCGATATCGAGAGTGCGAAAGGTCACTGGCTTGTCATCGGCGCTGTCGAGCACGGCGCGGTAGAGCGCATATTGCTCGCTCGATCGCGGGAAATTCGGCGCCACCATGAATTGCAGTTCGGTGCGGAACAGCCCGATGCCCGCAGCGCCGGTATCGGCGATGTGCGGCAGATCGACGTTCAAGCCGGCATTGATCAACAGCGCCACTTCCTCGCCGTCCTTGGTCACGCACGGGATGTCGCGCAACGCCTGATATTGCTGCTGCCGGCGTGCGCGAAGCCGCACGCGCTCGGCGTAGGCGGCCTCCATGTCGGGTAGCGGACGCAAGTGCAGATCGCCCGCCGAGCCGTCGACGATGATGGCGTCGCCCGGATCGGCGATACCGGTTGCATTGTCGACGTCGCCAATTGCCGGAATGCCAAGAGCGCGCGCGATGATGGCGACGTGTGAATTCGGGCCGCCTTCCTCCAGCACCAGACCGCGCAAGCGCTTGCGGTCGTAATCGAGCAGTGCCGCGGGCCCCATGGAGCGGGCGACCAGGATCGCATTCTCAGGAAGATTCTCGCGCGACGGCGCATGATCACGGCCGGTGAGTTGCCGCATCAGCCGGTTGGCGAGATCATCAAGGTCGTGCAGTCGCTCGCGCAGGTAAGGATCGGTCTGCCGCAGCATGCGCGCGCGAATGTCGGACTGAACGCGCTCGACTGCTGCTTCCGCAGTCAGCCCCGTCATCACCGCTTCCTCGAGCTTGTGCACCCAGCCGCGGTCGTAAGCGAACATGCGGTAGGCTTCGAGAACGTCGCGATGTTCGCCACCTTCAACCACGTCGCCGTGCTCAAGCAGTTGATCGAGATGCGTGCGCAGAGTCTCGACCGCCGATTCCAGATGCTTGAGTTCTTTTGGTACGTCGTCGGCGATATAGTTGGTCACGACCACGCGCGGTTCGTGCAAGACCACGTGGCCGAGCGCGATGCCTTCGGAGAGTGCCTTGCCGGCAAGATGAACCGAGCGCCGCGCTGCCGGTTCGGCGCCTGGTATCGCCAGCGCCGACAGTTCGCCCGAAGCGATCATCTCCGCCAGCACCATGGCGGTGGTCTGCAGCGCCTCGACTTCTTCCTCGGAATACGTGCGCCGTGCCCGGTTCTGCACGACCAGCACGCCGAGCGTGTTGCCGGCGCGCAAAACCGGCACGCCAAGGAAGGAGTGGTAGATTTCTTCGCCGGTTTCCGGCCGATAGGAATAAGCCGGATGCGCCTGCGCGTTGGAAAGATTGATGGCGCTCGCCTGGCTCGCGACCAGACCGACCAGGCCCTCGTCGGAGCGCATCACCGTGCGGTGCACTGCGTCGCGATTGAGACCCTCGGTGGCATAAAGCTCGAGCGTGGAATCGACGCGCAACACATAAACGGAGCAGACCTCCGCAACCATGTTGGCGGCGATCAGCACCACGATCTTGTCAAGGCGTTCCTGCGCGCTGACCGGCTCCGCCATAACTTCGCGAAGCCGGCGCAACAGCACGCGCGGACCGCCGAGCGCGCCACGCATGACGTGAGGTCCCTCGGGCTTTCTTCGACCGGATGCGGCAGCCCGCGTCGCCCCGGCCATCATCGAAGATGATTTCGCCCAGGCTGTCAGCCCGCGGCGAGCATCCTCAAGGCTATATCGAATGCGGTATGCAAACCGCAAGCCAGAGACACCGATATGACGACCGGGGAAATTGTGCGCCGCAGCGAGATTGTTTCATTATACTGCGGCGCCACGAAATTATGCGCGCAAAATCCATGTTCAGGCGGTTAACGGCACAAAACCGGACACAAGGCTCTGGGATTCCCGCTGCGCGCCCTGAAATGAGCGTCACGACGTCGCTTGGTCGAGCCCGTACAGCGAATGCAGGGTACGCACCGCCAGTTCAGTGTAGGCCGCATCGATCAGCAGCGAAAATTTGATCTCGGAGGTGGTGATGGCGCGGATGTTGACGGCGCGCTCGGCCAGCGCCCGGAACGCCTGCGCCGCGACGCCGGCGTGACTGCGCATGCCGATGCCGATGACGGAGACTTTCGCGACGTCGGTGGCTCCATCGAGACGCGCATAGCCCACCGCTTTCTTCGCCTTGGCGAGGACATCGAGCGCGCGGTGATAGTCTGCGGCGGGCACGGTGAACGTGAGATCGGTCGTCTTGCCGTCGGCCGAGACGTTTTGAACGATCATGTCGACGTTGACGTTGGCCTCGGCGAGCGGAACAAAAATCGCCGCGGCAACGCCCGGTTTGTCGGCGATTTCGCGGACTGAGATCTGGGCCTCGTCGCGGGAGAAGGCGATGCCGGTGACCACTTGCTGTTCCATGATCTCCTCCTCGTCGCAGATCAGAGTGCCCGGCGGATTGCGGTGCGGATCGATATCTTCGGGCCGGTCGAAACTCGAGCGTACAAAAATCCGCACATTGTGCACCATACCAAGCTCGACCGAACGCACCTGCATCACCTTGGCGCCGAGCGACGCAAGCTCGAGCATTTCCTCGAACGCGATTTTTTCGAGCCGGCGCGCACGCGGCACCATGCGCGGGTCCGAGGTATAGATGCCGTCAACGTCGGTGTAGATGTCGCAACGGTCGGCGCGGATTGCCGCCGCCACCGCCACCGCCGACGTGTCGGAGCCGCCGCGCCCGAGTGTGGTGATACGCGCGGTCTCCTTGTGCAAGCCCTGGAAACCGGCGATGACCGCCACTTCCTTGTGCTCGTTGAAACGCCGGATCAACTCCGCGCCATTGATTTCAAGGATGCGCGCGGAGGCGTGCACATCGGAAGTCAAGATCGGAAGTTGCCAGCCGAGCCATGAGCGGGCGTTGATATCCATATCTTGAAGCGTGATCGCAAGAAGGCCGGCGGTCACCTGCTCGCCCGTCGCTATCACGGTGTCGTATTCCCGAGCATCGAACAATTTCCGCTGTTTCAGAGCGGCTTGGCACCAGCCGACCAGCTGATCGGTTACACCTGACATGGCCGAAACCACGACCGCTACTTCATGGCCGGCGTCGATCTCGCGCTTGACGTGGCGGGCGACGTTGCGGATGCGATCGATGTCGGCGACCGAAGTGCCGCCGAATTTCATGACAAGACGGGCCATGTCGTCGTCTGCGCTCTTTCACGGCAAGCGCGCCGCCCTGCGGATACTGCGGAGCGGCGCGAAAAGGCGCGTATAGATACCGGCGCAATCCTCGCCCTGCAACCTGGCAGCGGTAGATGTGGTACGAGTCGTCGCTTCGGAGGGGACTACGAGTTCATGGCGGGCTTGTTTGCAGAGAGGGCTATTTTGCGGAACGATCGCGACGGTCCTTGGCCCTCACGCGAATTGGCGAGGCGGTTTCCTGCCAACCCGCCGCAATCCCCATCAAATTGGACCAGAGCGCGATCCACAACAGGATAGGCATGACGGGCTCCCTTGCAGATCAGAACAATCCACCAACGTTTCAGGTTGATGGAAGTTCCTTTCTGGTTTGGGCCGCAGTGAGGCGAGTGCGGATTCGGTGCCGCTCATCTGTTTGCTATGGCGGGCTTCATTGGGGCTAAGCCGGCTCCGGTGGCCATTATTGATCTTGTTTGCTGGGGCGCAACGACAATCTGTCGCTCCTGGAGCCTTTCGGCCGATTTCGGATCGTGCGCCGGCAAGTAGATTGTCGGACGCTGCGCGGTCAGTGCGCGAATGCCCGCGAGTGTCGACCGCGCTGCGGCTTCGTTGTCGCTCACTCCATCGATGGTGCCACTCAACATCGTCCGTTCGAGATACGAAGCATCGCCGGCGAGCATAATTTGTTGATCACCGTCGATTACGACGACTGACAAGTGAGCCGGTGTGTGGCCGGGTGTTGGTACGGCGACGATATCGCCCGCATTCGTTATGCGCGCGCTGCGCTGAAATGGCCCAAAGGACGACTGCTGCCACGACAGCGGTCTCGGGTCGAACCATTTTGGCCAGCGGTTTGGGAGGTAGCCCAGGATGGCGCCGCGGATACCGGACGCGCGCGCGAGCTCCTCGCTGCTCGCGAGAATGCGGCTGTGCGGGAAGTGCGCGAGGCCGCCGTCGTGATCGATGTGCAAGTGGGTCAACACCACAATCTTTACGTCGCGCGCGCCGATACCGAGGCACCGCAATTGCGGGCCGAGCTCCTGCTCGGGCTCGATATCGAAACGGACGCTCAACTGAAAATACGGATGCCAGCGCGGCAATTTTTTCAGGCCGGCATTGGCGCCGGTATCGACGACAATGACGCCTTCCGGATGCTCGATCGCAAAGGCATAGATCGGTGACCAATCAGCCCAATCGGTCGAAAGCATCGGCTGTAACTGCCGCCAAAGCCCATGGCCGCGGCCTTCGATCTGCGCTTGTTTGATGCGGACACGTCCGGTGCTGATGGCGTGAATGCGCATGGTGTTTCACCTGTTGAGGAAGGTTCAATGGCGGCGGCCAACGCCGCGGAGATGCGTGTCGCCGAACGCGGTCTGGTATTTCAGACCGTAGCCAAGCGCGCGGTCGAACCCGATGTGGGCGATCCAAATAAGTCCGCTGGCCGCGGCAATCGGCGCGCCCGCGAAGTAGCCAAAGCACAGGAGCGCAAGGGGCAGCACGTGAGTGTGCACAAGGTTATAGCCGAGCGCGCCCGCCTTGGGGCCTGCGAGATAAGCGAGCATTAAAAGATCGGGCGCGAGGAAGAAGACGGCGAAAGCGGCCCAGGAAAAATCGTTATACCCATAGATCGCAAGTGCGGCGGCGAATGCCGCAAAGCCCTCAAGGCGAAGGAGCAGCCGCACGTGGCCGGTGACGAATCCGTTTTCGGCGGCGCTAGCCGCCGAAGCTGTGGAGCCGGTGGTGAGCGCGAGATGAAAAGTGGGAGCGGTCATCCTTGGTCCCTCGTGATTGGTGCCTGCGTGTCTTTAGGTAGACCCAGCTCTCATTATCCGGAATTGCATATTTTTGTCGATTAGCTATACATTTCCGTATGACCCGACGTAGCCCAAGCTGGGACGAGCTGCGCACCTTCCTTGAGGTTGCGCACGATGGAAGTCTTTCCGGTGCGGCGCGCAGGCTGGGGCTCAGCCAACCAACTGTCGGCCGTCACATCGATGCGCTTGAAGCGGCGCTCGGCCTGACGCTGTTCACGCGGTCGCCGCGCGGCCTCGCGCCGACGACGGCGGCGCTGGCGCTGGCGCCGCACGTGGAGGTAATGGCCGCATCGGCGGCCGCGTTGGGGCGTACCGCATCGGGCGAGGCTGCGGCTGACCGCGGCGTGGTGCGGGTGACCGCCAGCGAAGTCATTGGCTGCGAGGTGCTGCCGCCGATCCTTGCCGCATTTCGCGCCGAGCATCCCGGCATTGCCATCGAACTCGCGCTGACCAACCGCAACGAGGATCTGGCGCGCCGCGACGCCGACATCGCGGTGCGCATGGTGCGCCCGACACAGAGCGGCTTGCTCGCACGACGCATCGGTGTTTCACGCATCGGCCTTTATGCCCATCGCGATTATCTGGCGCGCTTCGGCGAACCGCGCTCGCTGGCCGACCTGCCAAATCACTGCGTCATCGGCTTTGATCGCGACAACCGCTCGTTTCGTGCGGCCGGTGACTTCGCGAAGCGACTGACTCGCGACGACTTCGGCTTCCGTTGCGACAACGATCTCGCGCAATTGGCGGCGCTGCGCGCCGGCGTCGGCATCGGCGGCTGTCAGGAGAATATTGCGCGGCGCACGCCCGAACTCGTCGTCGTGCTGCCAAATGCCATTCAATACGCGCTGGAAATCTGGCTTGTCATGCACGAGGACTTGAAGGCGACGCGCCGCGTGCGCCTGCTTTTCGATCGCCTGGCCGCTGGCCTGACGGATTACGTCAAAGGCCGTCCGCTCGCGGCCAGGATTGCCGTGTGATCAGGGCAACCTATTTGGGCGCGCGTTTGGCGAGGATGCGCTGCAGCGTGCGCCGATGCATGTTAAGACGGCGCGCTGTTTCTGAAACATTGCGGCCGCACAATTCGTAAATCCGCTGGATATGTTCCCAGCGCACGCGATCGGCCGACATCGGATTTTCTGGCGGCTCGATTTTTCTGTTGTCGAGCGCAAGCAGCGCCGCGGCGACGTCGTCGGCATCGACTGGCTTGGCCAGGTAATCGACGGCGCCGAGCTTCACCGCGTTCACCGCGGTCGCGATATTGCCGTAGCCGGTGAGGATGATGGCGCGCGCTTCCGGTCGGCGCTTCTTCATGGCGGAAATGACATCGAGCCCGTTGCCGTCGCCGAGCCGCATATCAACAACCGCGAAAGCGGGAGCGGCCTTCTCGACTTGCAGCAGACCGTCGGCGACTGATTCGGCCGTGGTAACCATGAAGCCTCGCCCTTCCATGGCGCGAGCCAGGCGCTGCAAGAACGAAACATCGTCTTCAACGATCAGGAGCGACCGCTCATGAGGAAGTGCGGCAGCTGTTGCGTGGGCGAGATTGATCGCGGCGCTTGGTATGGCGTGAGTCATCGCAATTTATCCTCCACAGCGCGCCCCCTCTGATACTCAACAATTAGGACGCAAATGCCGCCAACTCAAGGGGTCGCGGGGCTGGGGCGGCCGGCTGCTCGAAGTCTTTTCGGCTCCAGGTGACGGTGATCGTCGCGCCATGCAGCGGCGGCGCCTGGTTTGTCAGGGTTAAGATTGCGCCGGATCGCTCCAGTAACGTTTTGGCAATGAAGAAACCGAGCCCGAGGCCGAATACATCGTCGTCGTCATCTTCCGGACCGCGCGTCTCCGGCCGCCGATGCGTGACATAGGGTGAGCCGATCCGGTCCAAAACCTCAGGCGCAAAGCCGGGTCCGTCATCGCTGATGGTTATGCTGACTTCGTCGTCGGTCCACTGCGCTTGAATCTCGACCCGCGCGTTGGCAAAGTCGACCGCATTCTCGATCAGATTGCCAAGGCCGTAGCGAATACCCGGATTGCGCACGCCAGCCGGCTCCGTGGTGCGATCCGGCGGCAGTTTCACCGTCAGCGAGACCCCAAAATTACGGTGTGGCGCGACGGCTTCCTCGATCAGCGCCGAAAGCGGCGTATGGTCGAACGGTTCGGCCGTCGGCAGTTCGGTGATCTTGGAAAGGATCTCGCGACAGCGCCGCGCCTGCTCGCGCACCAATTTCACGTCCTCGGCATGCGGGGAATTTGGATCGAGTGCGCGTTCAAGCTCACGCGCGACCACGGTGATGGTGGCGAGCGGCGTGCCGAGTTCGTGCGCTGCCGCGGCGGCGAGGCCGTCGAGTTGGGAAAGGTGCTGTTCGCGCGCCAAGACCAATTCGGTGGCGGCGAGCGCGTCTGAAAGCTGTCGGGCCTCCTCAGCGACCTGCCACGTGTAGACGCCGATATAGCCGATCGCCAGCAGGATCGAGAGCCAGATTCCAACCACGTAGGTTTCCGGCAGCTCCAGCGGTTCTGCGGCCTCCCAGGGAAGCTGATAGTGAAAGAACACCAGCAGTGTCGTGCACACCACGGCAAAAACCCCGATCATCAGAGTCATGCGCGGCGGCAGCGCCGTCGCCGCAATCAAGACCGGTCCGAGCACCATGAAACAGAACGGATTCTGCAGACCACCGGTCAGAAACAGCAGCGCCGTCAGCTCGGCGATGTCGAAGGCAAGGACATAAGCGGCGCGGTCCGGCTCCAGCCATTGCGTCTTCTGAAAGCTGAAGCGAAGCGCCACATTGAGCAGTGCCGACAGCGCAATCACCGCGAAGCAAAGCCAGACCGGGACGGTGAACTCGAGGCCGAAATGCACTACCAGGATGCCGGCGACCTGACCAAAAATGGCAAGCCACCGCAGCCGCACCAGCGTATCAAGTCGCACGTTGCGCGGCCGATGAGTTGTCCGTGGCAGGCCAAACATGGCGCTAATGTAGCGATAGCCGGCGGCTAATCCAAATTACCGAACTCGGCGGTCCCGGCTTTTGCCGTCAAGGATGCCAGGAAGCCTCCACGACAGTTTCCTCCACACTGTCGGTTCGCGCTTTCTGAATGATCTTTAATAACGCCCGCAGCACGTGCGCCACGCCTTCGCCGCTGACGGCCGAGACGACCAGCGGCGATTTCCTGGCCGCCCGCCTGAGCCGATCAATTTGTTGTTTGATCTCATCGGCGCTCAGCGCGTCAGCCTTGCTGAGAGCGACAATCTCCGGTTTGTCGGCAAGCCCGTGGCCGTAGGCGGAAAGCTCCGCGCGCACGGTTTTGTATGCCTCGCCCGCGTCGCTCGTGGTTCCGTCGACGAGATGCAGGACAACTCGGCAACGCTCAACATGACCGAGGAAACGGTCGCCGAGGCCAACGCCCTCATGAGCGCCCTCGATCAGGCCGGGAAGATCGGCGAGCACGAATTCGCGCCCGTCGCTTTGCACGACCCCGAGCTGCGGCTGCAATGTGGTGAACGGATAATCGGCGATCTTCGGTTTGGCGGCGCTGACCGCGGCAAGGAACGTCGACTTTCCCGCATTCGGCAGGCCGACGAGACCGGCATCGGCGATCAGCTTGAGCCGAAGCCGGATGGTGCGTTCCTCGCCAGGCAGGCCGGGATTGGCGCGGCGCGGCGCCCGATTGGTCGATGATTTGAAATGCGCGTTACCAAACCCGCCATTGCCGCCGCGGGCAAGGACAACGTGCTGGCCGAGTTCGGCGAGATCGGCGATGAGCGTGTCGCCATCTTCTTCGTAGATTTGCGTGCCGACCGGCACCTTGAGCGTGGCATCGGCCCCGTTTGCACCGTGACGATCCTTACCCATGCCGGCGTGGCCGTTCTTGGCGAAGAAATGCTGCTGATAGCGATAGTCGATCAGGGTGTTGAGTCCATCGACTGCTTCGGCAATCACGTCGCCGCCCTTGCCGCCGTCGCCGCCATTCGGCCCGCCGAACTCGATAAATTTTTCGCGCCGGAACGACACGCAGCCGTTGCCGCCGTCGCCGGAGCGGATATAGACCTTGGCCTCATCAAGAAACTTCATGCGCCGGCACCAAATGCGGATAGCTGCGGCTGCAGCGTCCCCTTGATATAGTGCGGATCCTAGCAATGCGGCACTCGGATTGTCGGTTTCCGAGCGAGGAATGGTGAGCGTGTGGTCGGTACTTAAGCTCGCATCGCGCGCGGCAATTTGGCGAACGACCCCCGATCCGACGCGGGTCGGCTTGCCAAGCCTGCTGATCTGGATCGTCGTCCTTGCCGCGCTTCGTATCGCCTTGCAGTTTGTGGGCGCTGGTCCCGGCGGCGGCTTCAACCCCTATGGCCTCAACGCCGTCGTCGCGTGGCTTGCGCTTGAGGCTGCCGTCGCCGCGTTATTCATGCCGCCGGCCGCGCGCACTACCGCCCTATCCGCGATGTTCGCGCTCCTCGTGGTCGCCGAACTTGCTGCTTATGGCGCCAAAATCGGCGTCACCCTGCTCCCCGCGGCTGCGGTCTCAGATGCCGTTTTGAGCGCCGCGTCATTTGTAATTTTTGCTGCTGTGTCGGTTTGGTGGGTCGGTGCGATCGTGGCGGTGCTGCGCAGTTGCGCGTCGTTGCGTTGGTTGCCGGCGCTTGGCCGGGTCGGGGCGCTCTGGGTGGCGCTGTTGGCAGTAACCGTGATCGTGCCGCACGCGCCGGTCTTTGTTGGCCGCGATTTCGACATTCGCAGCGCCAACGGGTGGGAAGCGTTGCACGCCAAGATGGCGGCGCCGGCGGCGAATACAGGCAAAGCGCAGGGCGATGCGGCCGGCTTCGGTCAGGCGCAACGCACACTTCTGCAGGCGGAAATCGCCGGTCTAGCTCCGCCCGCGAATGGTGCAACCAACGTCTATGCGGTCGGCCTTGCCGGCTGGGCGGGCCAGGATGTTTTTCTCAAGGAGCTAGACGGCGGCTTGGCAGTGCTCAGCGATGTTCTGCCGATCAAAGGGCATACGCTGCGTCTCGTTAATCAGGGCGACACAATCGAAACCGTGCCGCTGGCGACGCCACCAAATTTTGCTGCAGCGGTCCATGCGGTCGGCGAGGCGATGAACAAAAATGAGGACGTCCTCCTCGTTCTGATGACGTCACACGGCGAGCCGAACGGATTTGGTCTACGCCTGCCCAACGAAGCCATTGCCGAACTGACGCCGAACGAACTGGCGGCAACCCTGAACAACGAGGGTATCAAAAACCGCGTCGTCATCGTCTCGGCCTGCTTTTCAGGCGCATTCGTGCCGCCGCTCGCCAACGACAACACCATCGTGCTCACCGCTGCGGACGCCAAGAATACCTCGTTCGGCTGTGCACCCGAACGCGACTGGACCTATTTCGGCGACGCGTTCTTTCGCCAGAGCTTGCGGCCGGGCCGGGATTTCCAGCATGCGTTCGACAATGCCCGGTTGCTGATCCATGGCTGGGAGCTGATGGATCACGCGACACCATCAAATCCGCAGGGCCATTTTGGCCCCGCGCTGGTCGCCAAGCTGGCGCCGTTCTTCGCGGCTCCGACAGCCGGCGGCCAATAGCTACGCCACCTGACGCACCGGACCCCACGCTTTGAGCGACGCCCACAAGCCGCGATCCAGGCGAAAGCGATCGACCGGTGCCGCCGAATTGATGGCGCGGATGCGGGTGAGCCGCACGCCGGTCCACTGGAACGCGCACTTCTCCAACACCCGCCGCGACGCCGGATTACTGACCCGTGCCCCGGCCTGCAGCGTCGCATGCTCGAGTTCGCCGAACGCGTGATCGATCACGGCACGCGCGGCCTCGGTCGCGAAGCCGCTGGCCCAATAGGGCGCGCCGAGCCAGTACCCCAGCTCCGGTCCGTCCTCCTGCGGATCAAGTCCACAGGCGCCGATCAGGCGGTCGCCAAGGACGATGACAAAGCAAGTCTCGCCGTCGCGCTTGTTGACCGACGCAATGAATTGTTCGGCGTCGGCGACACCGTAAGGATGCGGGATGCGAGCCGTGTTTGCGGCAATACGCCGGTCGTTCGCCAGTGCTGCAATCGCCTTTACGTCGCCGTGACGCGGCGCGCGCAGCGTCAGCCGCTCGGTCTCGAGGACGGGAACGACGTGCTCCGGTCGGGTCCGGTCGACGATGCCTTCCAACAGGGTCATAACGGGCTCCTGCAAAGAAACCGAAAGGGGGAGCCGGCAATCCGGTCTCCCCCTTTTCGAAGCCCATTTGGGCCCGCCGGTTCGACTGGATGCCGGCGGACCTCATGTGATCCACCGTTTACTCGGCCGCAGCCTCCGTCATCGGAAGTACGGATACAAAGACGCGGCCTTTGACTCGGCTGCGGAACTCAACGCGGCCGTTGATCAGCGCGAACAGGGTATGATCCCGGCCGACGCCCACGTTGCGGCCGGGATGCCACTTGGTGCCGCGTTGGCGCGCAATAATGTTACCGGCGACCACTTCTTCGCCGCCGAAAATCTTGATTCCCAAGCGCTGACCGCCCGAGTCGCGGCCGTTACGCGAGGATCCGCCTGCCTTCTTGTGAGCCATCGCTCAAACCTTTCGTGAACCGTACCTATACCGGATTCGTGACAAAAGCATCACCAGATCCGGTCATTTTTTGGTCTTTCCCTTCGGCGCCGCGCCCTTCGCCCTGGCCGCGGGCTTTTTGGCTTTAGCCGCCTTGGCTTTTCCGGCTGCGGCGCTGCGCGGCTGTTCAGCCGCTTCAGAATCGGTGCTTCCGGCCGAAGCCTCGGCCGCAGCCTCCGCCGAAGCCGTGGGCGCCGGAGCGCGCTTCGGCCTTGGCGGCGCGGTTTTGCTTGCTTTCTTTCCGTCAGTGAGAATTTCGGTGATGCGCAGCAAGGTAAATTCTTGTCGGAAGCCGCGTTTGCGGCGCGAATTCTTTCTTCGCCGCTTCTTAAACGCGATGATTTTTGGACCGCGCGCTTGGTCCAGAACCTCGGCAGCCACGGTCGCGCCTGCTACAGTCGGGGCGCCGAGCGTCACGCTGTCGCCGCCGACGACCAAAACCTCGCCGAACTCGACGATCTCACCGGGCTCGCCCTTGACCTTGTCGATCTTGAGCACGTCCTCGGCGGCCACCCGGTATTGCTTGCCGCCTGTTTTGAAGACCGCGAACATCTTTTGTCCTCGTGTTCGATCCCAGTGCTCGGACATTCGTCCGGACCGGCTTTTTGCAGTCAATTCTGCTGGTGATTTTCGGATGCGCGCCGGCAAACCTTAACGTCCGCCGAGCGGCGCCCGCGTCCTTATGACGGGGCCGTAAATCCCTGTCAAGAAAAGCGAAGCGAACAGCGACCGCGGGCCCCGGGCCGGGCCGTTTCGCTCGCGGACAAGCTTTCGCGTCCTGTGGTAAGAGAGCGCCGACATAACAGGAGCTTGGCATGGCCACGAACGGAAAAGACAACAAACCGAAGATCGGCTGGATCGGCGCGGGCCGCATGGGCATCCCGATGGCCGAGCGGCTGATCAAGGCCGGATACGACGTCACCGTCTGGAATCGGACCCGTGCCAAGGCCGAGCCGCTGGCAAAAGCCGGCGGCAAGCTGGTCGATCACCTGTCGGAGTTGAAGAACGTCGATGTGCTGTTCTCCATCGTCGCTACCGGCAAAGACGTCCAGGAAGTGCTGTACGGCAAGAACGGCGTCTGCAGCCAGGGCGGCAAGGTGCCGCCGACGGTGGTCGACTGCTCCACCATCGCCGTCGAGGAATCCGCCGCGGTCCGCGAGAAGCTCGAGCAGCTAGGCTCCAAGTTTGTCGCCGCACCGGTCAGCGGCAACGCCAAGGTGATCAAGGCGGGGAAGCTCTCCGCCGTTGTCTCGGGCGACGAGGCGGCCTGCAAGGCGGTGATGCCGCTGATCGAAGTGTTCGCGCCGCGCGGAGTCTCCTATGTCGGCGACGGCGAACTCGCGCGGGTGTGCAAGATTGCGCACAATGTCATGCTCGGCGTGATCATCGAGAATCTGATCGAGATGACGCTCCTGACCAACAAGATGGGCGTGCCGCGTCACGCCTGGCTTGCTTTCCTCAACAACAGCGCCATGGGTTCGATGTTCACGCGCTACAAGTCGCCGGCGCTGGTCAATCTGGACTGGACCACGACGTTCACACCGGAGCTGTTGCGCAAGGACCTCGATCTCGGCCTTGAGCTCGGCCGGGAGATCGACGTTCCTCTGCCGGTGACCGCGGCTGCGCGTGAAGTGCTGCAAAGCCATTTCGGCGCCGCCACGTTGCAGAAAAATCCGGAAGAATATTTGCAGAAGGATTTTGCCGCGCTTGCTGAAACCATGGCGCTCGCGGCCGGCATGAAGCTCGAAAGCGAGAACAAGAACGTGCCGACGGGATTGGAGAGCTAAGTCAGGGAACGCCGGCTATTTGACGTCGGTGTGGACGCTGATCGCCATCAGCCATTGGCCGTTACGTCTCACCCAGATGCGTGCCGCGCGATAGGGCGGCCGCGAATTGTCCGGCACGGTCTGAAGCGCAGTCATCACTGCGCCATCGCCATAAACCGCGAGCCGCATCGTCTGAATCTCGGCGACTGTCACCGCTGCATTTGTGTCTTTCTGACGCTCGATGGCGGCGATCCGGTCGGATTTTGGTGCCGGGCGCTGGCCGGTCGCGTAGCGGACGAATTCGTCCGCGATATGCTTTCCCCATTCGGCCGCATCATGAGCGACGACGGCCTTCTCAATCGCCTGGAAGGTAGCGACGACGTCCTGCTCGGACGCAGAGCGCACGCGATACGGAATCGTCTGGCAGGGGTTCCTGCATTCCTGCTGCGGCAGGTCCACCGCGGGCACGGGCTCTCTCACAGCGGCGACTGGAGCGTCCGAAGCAGCCGGCACGACTTCCTGTGTCAGTAACGCGCGCCATGTGCCCCTCTGCTTTGCCCAGATGTCGAGGAAGAGCACATCGTCGTTGCGCGCGGTACTGCGGTGGCCGGTCACCATCGCCAGGAGCCCATAGAGACGCACCTTTGCGTCGGCGGCCGGCGATGCAGCAGCGATGCTTTTGAGATCGGCAAGGAAATCTCTGCGGGCGCGGCTTTTGCCGTCGGCGTCGATGAAGCTGAATTGCAGCGCCAGCAGCCGGCGGGCCGCGGTCTTGTCGCCCGCGCGCATCGCTTCGCCGAGCGCCGTATCGGCGGCAAGTACAGGCGCTTCATCGCCCGCAATCGCCTGTGCTTGCGATTGTGCTCTGGGAAATGCGAAAGCAGCAGCGAAAACGCCAACGACGAAGGCGCCCAGCCATCCCCACTTCAAGGCCGGCCGCAGAGTTGCCGCCACGGCCACTGACTTGCCCCTCTTTGTGGCCCCCTCCATAGACTTCCACAAACTCCACCCCGCCAGCCAGGTTTCCCGGACTGCCCCATGACACACGCATTTACACCATGCATTTTCCGGCAAAAACGCTCAAGCCGCGGGTTACGCGGCGCCGCGCTCAATGTTGATGCGGGTTGGAGGTTGATCGGATGGTCAAGTGCAGTTCCAACCTTCGCAAGCCTTGGGCTTGTGGTGCCGATGGACGGTATGCTTGTGAGCCATTGCAACACGGCAAGGCCGGCTTAATTCCCTGTACTTCGCCTTCATGCACTTGGTGATTTTCGGAACGTCCGGGATAAAGTCTGAGCACAGCCGCATCGCATCGGGTGCGCAAGCCTGGCGCTGTTCCGGGGTGCCTTGAGCAAAGGCAACGGTCAGACCAATAAGCAGCAGACCGACCGGTAACGTCAGCAAGCACGTGAGACGCACAGTGCGCAGCATACTTTGTTTCCCTTTTGTATGGACGGGCTCCCCCCGAGCGAGCGGGCACCCTAAAGCATGATCTGCAAAAGAGGAAACGAAACGGATTCCGGATGGCGCGATCCGGCCGTGGCTACCGCAGTTTATCTTGTAATTGCGGTTAAGGAGATTACGGCGCTTAGCGTTTGCCCCAGACAAAACCCGTCCCGGCGCGCTTGGACCGCTTGCCGATATTCCCGTCGCATTGTTCCACCGTGCGCTCCGTGACTTCCCCGGTCACGTTATCGAACGCAAGGTGCCGGCAAAAAGCTCCGTCCGGCATCGTATAGACAATCTCGCCGACCCGGTTCGCCTCGCGGTCGCCCGACGCCGCCTCAAGTAGCGGATCTATCACGGCACGCCCGCCGACCAGAAGTGCCGCCGTGAGCAGTACGAAAAACAATGACAGGACGATGCCGGTGCGCACCGCTTTCGCGTGCCGTTCATCACGCCGCGTGCGCGTTGACCAGCGCTCAAGGCTTCCCCCACCGACATGGTTGACCGCGGCGGCTAACCATTCCGCTCTGGTCCCCGTATGCTGGTCTGCGTGCATGCCGCCACAAAGCAGAAGAAATGTTGAATGGCCGATAAAAAATTATTTTGGATTTGAATTGAAAATACACGTGGCCGAAACCGGGCGCGAGGGCTGTCAAGGAGGAGCGCGGCGTGGCTTTTTCGGAATGGCCTCGTGAATGCCGTCAAATATTTGCGCGCCGCTTTCGAACTCAAGCGGATCCAGAACCCCTGCAACAGCTCTCGTTAATTCGCCGACCAATAGCTGCCCGAAAGGTCCGTCAATACGGTGGCGAGCCAAAGTCTCGGCGATAGCCGCCGCAAACTGGTCAATTATGGCCTCGTCCAGAGCCATCCGTTTAAGTTGTATTATGACAATAATGCATCCGCAAGTAGATAATTGCCTTGGGCCCTTTGGCCTTTGCGCATGTCGGCAATGCAACCGCAAAATCCGCCGAATTTGCCTTCCATGCACAATGCCTGGAGTGGAATAATCGTCAGCAAACACCAGCCCCGCCTAACCAGGGAGGAAGAGTTTGCTGACTGCGGCGCGTAACGAAATGCTCACCCGGGTCGGCGCAGGCACGCCCATGGGCGAACTCCTCCGCCGTTATTGGCAGCCGATCGCAGGCGCAAGCGAGTTGGATGCCAATCCGATCAAGCCGGTGCGCATTATGGGTGAGGATCTTGTCCTCTACCGCGACCGCGGCGGGCGCTACGGACTCATCGAACGGCACTGTCCGCACCGCCGCGCCGATATGGCCTACGGATGGGTCGAGGAAACCGGCATCCGCTGCAGCTATCATGGCTGGTTGTTGGATGAGACCGGCCGCTGTGTGGAGCAGCCTTACGAGGACATTGCCAGCCCCAAGCCGTCGCGGGCCGGCTGTGACGCCAAAGCCTATCCGGTCAAGGAATGCGCAGGCCTGATCTTCGCCTATCTCGGTCCGAAGCCGGCGCCTGAACTGCCGGTGTGGGAACCGTTTACCTGGCCCAACGGCTTTCGCGAGATCGTGCTCGCAGACGTGCCTTGCAACTGGTTTCAGTGCCAGGAGAACTCAATCGATCCGGTGCACTTCGAGTGGATGCACGACAATTGGGGCAACCGGCAGCGCGGCGGCGATGGCAACGCCGCGCCGAAACATCTCAAACTGAAATTCGAGGAATTCGAGCACGGTTTTGTCTACAAGCGCGTACGCGAAGGCCAGAGCGAGGAAGACCGCTACTGGACGGTAGGCCGCGTTGCACTGTGGCCGAACGGTTTCTATCTCGGCAGCCATTTCGAATGGCGCGTGCCGGTCGACGATGAGAACACGTTGAGCGTGGCGTGGTTTTTCATGCGGGTGCCCAAGGGCCGTGAGCCCTACGTGCAACCGCAAGTCCCCAGCTGGGTGAGCCCGCTCAGGGACGAAAACGGCCGGCTCATCACCAGCCACATCATCAATCAGGACATCGTCGCCTGGACCGGCCAGGGCCGCATTGCCGACCGCACCAAAGAGAATTTGCGGTCGAGCGACATTGGCATCACCATGATGCGCAAACGCTTCTTTGCGGAGATGGAGGCCATGGCGGCGGGCCATGAACCCGGCGGCATCATCCGCAGCGCCAATGCGGCGCATTGCATCTCGTTGCCGAACATGGCGCGCGAGCTCAACACCGAAGGGATAACGCTTGCCGAGTTTGACAAGCATCCGCTTCTTAACCTGCGCCTTAAGGAGTTCCGCTTCCATTACGGCCAACCGCCGGAAGTGCGGCGGGCTTTTGTTGAGGCGATGGGAATTGCGGGCGCATAGAGTAGACCGGGATAAAACCGGGAGAAATTTCAGCGGTGCGTGACAAATCAGGTTGATCAAAATCAATTTCCGATTACTTGCCGGCGATACTCTTCCGTTGCCCCCTGCCACTGCTAATAAGAAAACATGCGCACCCAAGTCGCCATCATCGGTGCCGGACCGGCGGGTTTGCTGCTCGGCCAGCTCCTGCACAAACACGGCATCGACAACGTCATTCTCGAACGGCAAACCGGCGAATATGTTCTTGACCGCGTGCGCGCCGGTGTCATCGAGCAAGTCACCATGGATCTGCTCGACGAGGCGGGTGTTGGTGCGCGCATGCACCAAGACGGCCTGGTGCACGAGGGCGTGCAAATCTGCGTCAACGGCACCCGCCATCGCATCTCGTTTAAGGAGATGACCGGCAAGGCGGTCATGGTCTATGGGCAGACTGAAATCACCAAGGACCTTATGGACGGCCGCGCGGCTGTGGGTGCGCCGACGATCTACGCTGCGTACGATGTCAGGCTGCATGAAATCCTGAGCGACAGGCCGCGCGTGACCTATCGGGCCGACGGCAAAGCGCAAGAGATCACCTGCGACTTCATTGCCGGCTGCGACGGGTTTCACGGCATCAGCCGCAAGACCGTTCCGCACGCCGCGATCACGACGCACGAACGGGTCTATCCGCTCGGCTGGCTCGGCGTATTATCCGATACGCCGCCGGTCTCGGACGAACTGATCTACGTGCATCACCCGCTTGGTTTCGCGCTTTGCTCGATGCGAACGCCGACGCGCAGCCGCTACTATCTGCAATGCAGTCTTGCCGAGGACATCGAGGCTTGGCCCGACGAACGCTTCTGGGAAGAGCTGAGGCCCCGGCTGGACGAAGAAGCGCGCGATCGCCTCGTCACCGGCCCCTCGATCGAAAAGAGCATCGCGCCGCTGCGCAGCTTTGTCGCCGAGCCGATGCGCTTCGGCCGGCTGTTCCTCGCCGGCGACGCCGCCCACATCGTGCCGCCGACCGGCGCGAAAGGCCTCAATCTTGCCGCGAGCGACGTGCGCTACCTCTCGCAGGCGCTGGTCGAGCACTATGCCGAGAAATCCGACGCCGGCCTCGATCATTATTCCGATCGCGCGCTGGCGCGAATTTGGAAAGCTGAGCGGTTCTCCTGGTGGATGACCATGCTGCTGCACCGGATCTCCGAAAATCCGTTCGATCAAAAGCTTCAGCTCGCCGAGCTTGACTACCTGTTCAGATCGAAGGCGGCTGCGACGGTATTTGCCGAAAATTACGTCGGTCTGCCCTACTAGACCTTAAGGTTGCCACGGTTCCCGATTTTTATCGGAACCGCGAAAACACACGCCGCTACGGCATCAAATCGTCGGTTCCGAATCGGAACCGAAGGTCGCCTGCGGCGTTCAGATGACGCAAAGTTCCGCAGAACCCCCGGCAGGACCCAATGAGATTTTTCAGGCTCTGCAGCGTATGTGCCCTCGCCCTTACGGCAATCGCCGGCACGGCACTGGCTGATCCAAGAGGCCTTTGGTTGGCACAGGATGGTGCAAGGGTACGTGTTACTTCCTGCGGCAAGGGGCTGTGCGCAACCATGGCAAGTCCCAAGTCGCAAGTTGATCCGACCACCGGAGCGTCCTGGACTGACAAGAATAACCCGGATCCCAGCAAACGTGGCCGCTCGCTGATCGGCGTCGAGGTATTTGCTATGATGCCCGATGGCCCGGGGAAATGGTCGGGACCGCTTTACGATGTGGACAACGGCCAAACCTATCCGGGACATGTCGTCGAAGTCGACCACGATACCATCAGGGTCGAAGGCTGCGCCCTCCTTTGCGGCGGTCAGAATATGAGACGAATTCAGTAGGTGCCGGTCAACTAGGGTTTTTAGGGCCGCTCCATTTCACCCGGATTCGCACTAAACGTGCGAGCATGCCGCCGCGACGGGCGCGTGCCTTAGTGCTTGCCTGGGAAGCCGCCCAAACCATTGAATGTCATGTAAAGCGAATAGCCGCTGACGGCGATCGCAATTGCCATTTCCAATAAAAGGAATGCGACGCCATATTTGTACCAGGGCTCGTGCGGAACATTGGCCTCAACAGCTTTCATGCGCATTCCTTTCTTCCAAGCCTGACGAGAGCGGCGCCAAGTCGAGCATCACGTTTCTTGACCGACCAGGCCGCGGTCAAACAAACCGTGCTCTTCGGGATGTCGCTCGTAGCGCGCAGCCCAAAAGTAAAACAGCACGAACGGCACGAACATATAGATCGCGACGTACAGATATCCCATGTGAATGTTGGCGGCGCCGGCGAAGATCAGCGGATACACGATGCCGCCCGCGGTCGAGATTCCGCCAATAAAGCCGGCGGCGATCCCGGGGCGGTCGGGAAACAACAGCGGCACGAGCGCGAACGTCCCGCCAGTTCCGAACGACAGGAAAATGCCGAAGGCCACGAGCACGGCCACCGACAAATGCAGCGAGCCGAAAAGGCCGGCGACCGTCAGTCCGATCATGGCCAACGTGATCAGGATCAGCGCGATCCCCAGCCAATGCAGGCGCGGCGCATAGGGCAGCTCCTTGGCGATCAAGGGCAGCGGTGTCCAGCCTCTGCGCTGGAACAGATCCGACATGAATCCTGAAAACGGTCGAAACAGCGATGCATTAAACGATTCCACCGCGGCGAACGTGCCGGCCGCAATCTGCAGGCCGGCTACGCCTGTGAAGCCCAGTCCCAGCAGTTGATCATGGAAGCCGCGGGTGAAGTAGCCGGGCAGCCAGGCGTTCATCGCGATCTCCAGGCCGAATGACATCGCGTAGGCAAGTGTCAGCGCGATAGCGATAAATCGGCTCCAGACGAATACCGCACCGCGAACGTCGGCGCCGCGGCGGGCCGCGCTGCGTCTTTCCGTTGTCTTGGCGGCTTCGCCCCGCCACAGATACCAGGCTGCGACGACCAGTGCGAATACGCCGAGCCAGAGAAAGGCGGAATGGTAGTCCGTGCCGAAAATGCGCGGCAGCAGCAGCGCTCCGACGCCGGCTCCAACATTGCCGGTACCGGCGTAGAGGCCCTCGGCAGTGCCGATCTCGTGGGCGTCGAACCATTGTGCGACGTGCTGGATGCCGACCACGAACGAAACGCCGGCGATGGCCACGACAACCCGCTCGGCGAAAAGTAGTTCGTAGCTGGTGGTGAAGGCGGAGGCGATGGAAACCAGTCCGCAGCCGGCCAGAATCGCGGCGAATGTCCGTGGAGCACCGAAACGGTCCGACGCCCATCCCGCAACAATGCGACCGATCGGCGCCATCCAGATCGCCGAACTCGCCAGCAGGCCGAGCTGCTTGATGCCGAGGTGATATTCAGCGGCGATGCTCGGGCTGAACGCGGCCGTCGAGAACCACATCAGAAAGCACCAAAAGAAGCCGACGGTCGCGATGATCAGTTGTTCCACTTTGTGGGTAGGCATGGTGCTTGTCCGTCAGAGCTGGTTTGTTCCGAACGAGCAAGGCACGTGCCAACGCCGGAGTTTGGCCGGCTGTGACTCCTCGATTGATCGATTGAGCGAAAATTGCTCCCGCAGGCCCGGCCGGCTCCCGATCGCGGCGCGCGCTGCCCAACCGGCATGCCCAAGAGTTCAGCAGCGTGATCGCGGCCTAAGCCCTGAAGTTCCGAGGGTCGTCAGACGGCTGAGTTAAGTACCTAATCGCGTTGGGTTTCTGTCCCGGTGACTGCTGGCACGAAGCTTGAATTCCCTATGTCAGCGCCGCAATGGCCGACGGTCATGCATGCGGTCGTATGGCTCGACTGCAGAAAAGGGAACAGGGCAATGACGCCTGACCAGGTGAAAGCAATTCAGGAGAGCTTCAAGAAAGTCGCGCCCATCTCCGAGCAAGCCGCCGCTTTGTTCTACGGGCGACTGTTCGAGATCGCACCTGAAGTCAAACCACTGTTTCGCGGTGACATGACGGAACAGGGCCGCAAGCTGATGGCGACGCTGGGCGTCGTCGTCAACGGTCTCAGCAACCTCGAAGCGATACTGCCGGCCGCGAGCGCACTGGCTAAGCGCCATGTCGGTTATGGCGTGAAGGCAGCCGACTACACACCAGTGGGTGCGGCGCTATTGTGGACGTTAGAACGCGGCCTTGGCGATGCGTGGACGCCGGACCTTGCCGCGGATTGGGGCGCGGCCTACACGGTGCTGTCCGAATACATGATCGGCGAGGCCTACGGCCGCAGCGCCGCTGCCGAATAAGAGCTCAGCGTGAGTGAGCCGCTCGTTATCGTCGGCAATGGCATGGCCGCGGCGCGCCTGTGCGACGAACTCGTTCACCGCGCGCTGGGCCGCTACGCGATCGCGGTTATCGGTGCCGAGCCGCAGCTCGCTTACAATCGCATTTTGCTGTCTTCGGTGCTCGCGGGCGATGTGCCGGCAAGCGAGACCTTGTTAAAGCCGGCAAGCTGGTGGCGCGATCGCGGCGTGACTCTGCGTTATGGCGCCGCGGCGACGGCAGTCGATACCGCGTCGCGCACGGTGACGCTCGACGACGGCAAGATGCTAGGCTTCGCCAAGCTGGTCTTCGCCACCGGCTCGCGCGCCATCCGCTTGCCGGTCGAGGGCAGCGATCTGCGCGGCGTCCTGACGTTCCGCGACTTGGCGGACGTGGAGTCGATTTCCGGGGCGGCGCGTTGCGGCGCGCGCGTCGTCGTGATCGGCGGCGGGCTGTTGGGCATCGAAGCTGCCTATGGCCTCGCCAAAGCCGGCGCCAAGGTCACGCTGGTTCACCTCATGGATCGGCTGATGGAACGTCAGCTCGATGTGCGCGCCGCTTCGCTCCTGCAGCGCGCCGTGGAAGCGAAGGGCGTCGAGGTCCTGCTCGAAGCTGCGACCAGCCGTTTCATCGGCGATGGGCACGTTGAGGCGGTGGAGTTCAAGGACGGCCGCAAGATCGAAGTGGAAATGGTCGTCGTCGCGGTCGGCATCAAACCCAACGCAGAACTCGCGAACGCGGCCGGCCTCGCGGTCAATCGCGGCATCGTCGTGGATGATCATCTGTCGAGCAACACTGCCGACATCTTCGCGATTGGCGAATGCGCGGAGCATCGCGGCGTCTGCTACGGCCTGGTCGAGCCTGCTTACGAACAGGCGCGCGTGCTGGCCGATCGGCTCGCCGGCCGCGAGGCGACGTATGGCGGCAGCGTCAACGCCACCAATCTCAAGGTGTCCGGGGTACACGTGTTCTCTGCCGGCGATTTCCTCGGTGCGGCGGGTACCGAACCGATCATATTCGCCGATCCTGGCCTCGGCACCTACAAGAAGCTGGTCGTTGCCGACGGACGCCTCGTCGGCGCAGTGCTCTTTGGCGATACCAGCGACGCGCTTTGGTATCTTGATCTCATCCGCTCGGGTGCATCGATTGAGTCATTCCGCGAGGATCTCGTCTTCGGTCGGGTGCTGGCCGAGCGCCGTGCCGCGTGAGACCGGGATCCGCGCAATCGGCAGGACCAAACGCGACCGGGATGAACGCGCTCCCGCCGCATTCGCATGCTGTTCGCACAACGTGTCCGTATTGCGGAGTCGGCTGCGGCGTCCTTGCCGCACCTGACGGCAACGGCGGCGCGACGATTTCGGGCGATCCCCGGCATCCCGCCAACTTCGGGCGGCTGTGCTCGAAGGGCGCCGCGCTTGGCGAGACGCTTGCACTCGATCAGCGCCTGCTGCATCCGATGCTGCGGCAGGCCGACGGTTCGCTGGTTCGCGTCAATTGGGACATTGCGCTCGACACCGTAGCCGACGGATTGCGCGCGATCGTCAATCGGGACGGGCCGGGCGCAATAGCGTTTTATCTATCGGGCCAATTGCTCACCGAAGATTATTACGTCGCCAACAAGCTGATGAAAGGCTTCCTCGGTTCCGCCAACGTCGATACCAATTCGCGCTTGTGCATGGCGTCCTCGGTCGCCGGCCACCGCCGCGCCTTCGGTGCCGACACCGTACCTGGTATTTATCGGGACCTCGATGAAGCCGACCTCGTCGTGCTGGTCGGGTCGAACGCAGCGTGGTGCCATCCGGTTCTTTACCAGCGCATTATGGCCGCGAGGTCCGAGCGCGGCGCCAAGCTGATCGTCGTCGATCCACGCCGAACCGCGACAGCCGAGGATGCCGATCTGTTCTTGTCGATTGCGCCGGGCATGGACACCGCTTTGTTTTGCGGTTTGCTCGCGCACCTCGCCCAAACGCAGGCGCTCGATCGCGGCTATATCGATGCGCACACGACGGGCTTTGATGAAGCGCTCGCGCGGGCCTGTGAAATTGCCGGAGACGTGGCGGCAACAGCGCGCACAACCGCGCTCGATGAAGCTGATGTGGCGCGTTTCTTCGAGCTTTTCCGCTCCACGCAACGCGTCGTCACCTGCTACTCGCAGGGCGTCAATCAATCGGCGCAAGGCACCGACAAGGTAAACGCCATCATCAACGTCCATCTTGCGACCGGCCGCATCGGCCGCCCCGGCATGGGACCGTTTTCGTTCACCGGGCAACCTAACGCGATGGGTGGACGCGAAGTCGGCGGGCTCGCCAATCAGCTTGCGGCTCACATGGGCTTTTCACCGGCAGAGCTCGACCGCGTCCGCCGGTTCTGGAATGCGCCTCGGCTCGTGACCGGCGAGGGCCTCAAAGCCGTGGATATGTTCGAAGCCATCGAGCGCG
This sequence comes from uncultured Alphaproteobacteria bacterium, assembly GCA_963826945.1. GTDB lineage: Bacteria > Pseudomonadota > Alphaproteobacteria > Rhizobiales > Xanthobacteraceae > BOG-931. Next base: position 245,373 of record CAWGYY010000016.1, read on the forward strand.
GAACAATCAAGGCGCTCTGGATCATGGCGACCAATCCGGCTGTATCACTGCCGCGCGCCGGCGCGATGCGCGCTGCGTTGCAGAATCTTGACTTGTTTGTCGTCTCCGAAAACGTATTGAGCAATGACACTGTCGATGCCGGAGCGCAGGTGCTGCTGCCCGCCGCCGCCTGGGGCGAGAAAGACGGTACCGTCACCAACTCGGAGCGGCGGATTTCGCGGCAGCGCGCTTTTCTGCCGCCGCCCGGCGAAGCCCGGCCCGACTGGTGGATCGTCAGTGAGGTGGCTCGGCGTCTCAATTTCGGTGCGGCATTTGACTATCGATCGCCGGCCGACGTTTTTCGGGAGCACGCGGCGTTATCCGCTTTTGAAAACGGCGGGCGGCGCGACTTTGATATCGGCGCGCTGGCGTCACTGTCCGATGAGGCCTATGACGCGCTCGACGCGGTGATGTGGCCGGCGCGCGCCGGCGAGCCGAGGTTTGAGCAGCGCTTCTTTGGCGCGGGCGGGTTTTTCACTCAAGACCGCCGCGCTCGGTTCGTCGCCCCACAATCGCCTCGGTTGCACGCCGCGACGAACGAAGCCTTTCCGCTGCGCCTCAACACCGGGCGGGTTCGCGACCAATGGCACACCATGACGCGTACCGGAACAAGTCCGCGTCTGTCAGCCCATTCGCCGGAACCGTTCGTTGAAGTCCATCCGGCGGACGCCGAGAAGGCAAAGCTCGCCGACGGCGGCTTCGCCAAGATCACGACGCCATACGGCAATGTGATCCTCAAAGTCGCGCTGCGAACCGGTCAACAGCGCGGCTCGATCTTCGCTCCGATTCACTGGAGCGATGCCACGGCCGCTCATGCGCGCGTCGGCGACACGGTCTCGGCGGCGAATGATCCCGTTTCCGGCCAGCCTGAGGCCAAGGCCACCCCGGTGCGCATCGAGCCGATCGAGTATGCCTACCGCGGTTTCGTTCTGACTCGTCGATTGATCGGACTGCCGGCCGGGACGTGGTACGCGCGCGTGGCTGTGGCTGGCGGCATTGGGCTTTTGCTTGCGACCAACGAACCGCCGGCGTTCTGGCACGAGCTTGCACCGCGCTTGATGCCGGACGGCGCGGAACTTGCCGAGTACATCGATCAATCACGCGGCGTAACGCGCATTGCCGCGTTCAGCTCCGGCCGGTTCGACGGCAGTATCTTCGTCGGACCAGAACACGCGCCGCCGCAATGGGACGTGGTGCGGACGCTGTTTGAGACCGGCACGATAGCTGAGCGGGACCGGCGCATGCTTCTTTCCGGCCGCAGTGCCGACGGAATGGCCGAGACCGGGCCGGTGATCTGCGCCTGTTTCGGGGTAGGACTCTCCGCAATCCGGGAAGCCATTGCGGCCGGCGCAGGGAATATCGCGGATATCGGCCGTGCGTTGCGAGCCGGCACGAATTGCGGCTCCTGCGTGCCGGAATTACGAGCAATTATAGAGCGGTCGGCGCAAGCGGCCTGATCTGACGGCGGCGAAGAATTCAGGCCGCCTTTCTGCCCCACAATTCCTGCGACGCGAGCCGCGCGCCTTCGGCGAGCGCTTCGAGCTTGGCCCACATGATGGACGGATGCACGCGCCGGACGTAGGGCGACTGGGCAAAGCCGCAATCCGTGCCGCCTATGACATTCTCGCGTCCGACCAGCTTGGCGAGGCGTGTGAGGCGCTCGGCGACGAGCTGCGGGTGCTCGACGACGTTGGTGACATGGCTGATGACGCCGGGAATGAGCTTGCGCCCGGCGGGCAATTTTACGTTTTCCCACACCCGCCACTCATGTTCGTGACGCGGGTTGCCCATTTCGATGCAGTACGCGCCGGCCTTCACCTTGAGCACCAGATCAACGATGTCCTTGAGCGGCACGTCGGTGACGTGCGGCGTGTTAAAGCTGCCCCAGCAGATGTGATAGCGGATGCGATCCTCCGGCAATCCGGCAATGGCGTGATTGAGCGCGTCAATCCGCACCTCCGCCCATTTCCGATATTGCGCCATTTGGGCGGCGCCGAATGCCACGTCATACATGTAAGGCAGGAAGGCATCATCGATCTGAACCACCAACCCGGCATCGACAATCGCCTTGTACTCTTCGCGCAAGGCTTCAGCGAGTTTGAACAGAAACTCCTCATCGTCCTTGTAGTATTCGTTCTTCGAGCGGGGAACGGCGCTCGCGGGCGCTACCACGGGCAGGAAGGCATCGGCGACGGTCGCACCCTTCAACGCGGCCTTAAAGATCGCGATGTCCTTCTGGACCGCCGCCTGGCCTTTATAGGCGATCGGGCCGACGCAGACCGCGGTGCCTCGCTTCGGCAGCTTTTGCGTCGGGAAATACTCGGCGTAGAAGTCGGGAAATAGTTGCTGATCGCGACCGGCGCCGCGCGCGGCCTCGATTGCCTGTTCCTCGATGCCGGAAAGTCGATCAAGAATATAGAACGACCAGCTGCGAAATTTACCAAACTCGCCGTCGCTGACGATGTCGACGCCGGCTTGCTGCTGCCGCCGGACAACCTCGGCGATGCTATCGGCCAGGCACCGGTCGAAGGCCGATTGATCGATTTTGACGCCGTTATCGATTGCCTCGATGTATTTGGTCAGCTCCGGCGGCCGCACCAGGCTGCCGACATGCGTGGTCAGGATTCGATCGTAACTTGTTGCCATAGAGCAGAACCTCCCACCGCGGCACAACGCGCCGCCTGCGACGTGACCGGTAGCGTAAGTTATTTCGACTCGGCTTCGTAGACGCCGTTCCAGTCTGACGGCGGCGGGTCGCTTTGATAAGCCGTCATGCGTTCAATGTACATGTCGTAGAGACCGTTAACGCCGAAGCCGTTGGCGACCTTGCGGCAGCGATCGATCAATCTCCTGGCCTCGTCCCACTGCTGCTTGCGGTAGGATGCGAGCATTTGGGCGTTGAGATCGAGCAGCTGCCCGCAGCGCGGATCCTCATCGACCTCGGATGGGCCGAGCACCGTGTACACGACCTCCGGCTGCTTCTTGCCTTTCACCTGAATGAGATCGATTTCCATCGTGGCGTACTTGCTTTTCGCGCCCTCCGCGGTGCGTGAACCGATCACCATCGAGAGCCGATAATCCTTGGTGCGCGATTCCAGCCGTGAGGCGAGATTGACGGTGTCGCCCAGCACCGAATAGTTGAAGCGGAAGTCGGAGCCCATATTGCCGACGACGCACGGGCCGCTGTTGAGCCCGATACCGATGCGGAGCGGCATATAGACGCCGCCATTCGCTTCCGCTTCGCGCTTGAGTTCGACATTAAGATCTTCGGCGCGTGACAGCATTTCCAGCGCCGCGGCGCAGGCATTGGCCTCATGTTCGTCGTCGTCGAGCGGCGCATTCCAGAACGCCATGATGGCGTCGCCGATATATTTGTCGATGGTCCCCTTGCGCTCGATGATGGCGTTGGTCAGCGGCGTGAGGAAACGGTTCATCAGCTGGGTGAGACCCTGCGGATCGTCCTTGTAGTGTTCGGAGATGGTGGTGAAGCCGCGCACGTCGCTGAACAGGATGGTCATGCGGCGCTCTTCGCCGCCCAGCACCAGCTTTTCGGGGGATTTCGCCAGCTGTTCGACCAGCGGCGGCGACAGGTAAAAACCGAATGCGGAGCGGATCTGTTGGCGCTGCCGTTGTTCGCGGAAATAGTTGACGAACGTGAGCACCAGATAGATCAGCCAGCACGAGAACAACGGGTAGGTGAAATCGATAAGCAGGTTGTGAGCGACGAAGAAGTACCATGCCAGGCCGACGAAACCGGCAATCAAGCCGGCGCCGAGTGCGACCACGATCGCGGCCGGCAACATCGGCGCGGCAATGATGATGGCGAGCCCGAATACCACGGCGGTAACCACCTCGGCGCCGATCGCCCAACTCGGCGCCGAAAGCAGCGCATTACTCAAGATGCTCTCGATGACCTGAGCGTGCACCTCGACGCCGGGAATCACGGAGTCGAGTGGCGTCGTTCTGAGATCCAGGAGACCGATGGCCGACGTGCCCACCAGCACCAGTTTGCCCTTGATGCGGTTGGCATCGACGCGGCCATGCAAAACATCCCTGGCCGACACGTAGCGCTCGGGATCGTGATGATTGAAATAGATCCACAAGCGGCCCTCTCGGTCCGTGGGCAGCCGAAACCGGCTGAAGGCAACGCCCTGAATGCCATTCTGGTCGGAGCGAATCACCGGCGAGTTGGAATTGGTTGCCACCCGGAGCATTTCCAGCGGCAGCGACGGCACGAACGCGTCGCCGGCATGCATGATGACCGGGGCGCGCCTGACGATTCCGTCTCGCTCGTCGGCCTCGGTGAAGACGCCGCGGCCGGCGGCGGCTTTTTCAAGGATCGGGATATTGCGAACCAGACTGGGAAAAGAGGCAAGGAAGGTACTCGGGTCCGGGGCGCCCTTTGTCGGTGATGACGCCGTAGCCGGATCCCTCGGGCACTTCTTCGTCGGAACGAGCTGTCGGACACGGATTCGCCGAGCACGACACGCGAGCGTCGGATCGCCGCAGCAAAGATCTCGTCGTTGCTGGGCAGGTTGCGCAAACGCGTACGCGTGGCATCGTCGAGATCGCGCAGCGTTAAGGCCACAAGATTGGGCGACAGTTGGTCAGGCTCGGCGAAGACGACGTCGAAGCCGATGGCGACGGCGCCGAGTTCAGTCAGGCGGTCGACCAGATCGGCCAAGATGGTGCGCGGCCACGGCCACTGCCCGATCTGCTTTAGGCTTTCCTCATTGATGTCGACAATCACGACCGGCCGTGACGTCTGTTCCCGTGGTCGCAGGACTTGAAAGTGATCGAACGTACGCAGCCGCGCTTCCTGCAGCAGCCGCGGGTCGGCGATGCGTAGCGGCACCAGCCCGAACAGGAGCACAATGCATACTGCTCGCGCGATGCCGAACTGGCGCGCCCAACGAGCAATTCGATTCATGGTCTGGCAGACCCGCTTCGCATAGACCGATACTATAGCAGGGAAGCGGCAGACGGGAGAATGCGGGCTCGCAGTGCGGCGCCCGGGATGACTGAACTCACTTCTCCCGGAACGCGCGCATCAGCTGATCGCGCAGCGGTTTAACCAGATACGAAACCAGGGTGCGCTGGCCGGTTTGGATAAAGGCCTCGACCGGCATACCCGGCGTGAGTTTGACGTCGCCGAGCCGGCCGATCTCGTTGGCTGTCATGGCGATGCGGACGAGATAATAGCTCTGGCCGGTACGCTGATCGGTAGTCGTATCCGCGCCAACCCGGACGACAGTGCCGTTGATTTCAGGTGTTGTGCGCATATTAAACGCCGAGAAGCGCAGTATGACCGGCTGACCAAACTGCACCTGATCGATGTCCTTTGGTTCGACTTTGGCCTCGGCCAAGAGCGTGTCGGATTCGGGCACGATCAGCATGACCGTGTCACCGGCAGCGATGACGCCGCCGACGGTATTCACCGTCGACTGGAAAACGACGCCGTCTTGCGGCGCGCGCAGATCGGTGCGCCTGAGCTGATCCTCGGCCGTTACCTTGCGCTCGACATATTCGCCAACTTTGCTGTCGGTTTCGCGCAGTTCCTTGGCGACGTCGCTGCTTAGCTCCTGATCGACTTGAATGATTTGCAGTTGCGTCTCGACAATCTTGCCCTTCGCCTCGGCGGCGGAAGCGATAAGCTGGCCGCGTTCGCCTTGCAGACGCGCGGCTTCGCGTTCGAGCGACGTCAGCCGGTTGATCTGCACCAGATTCTTCGCCCACAGATCCCGCACGCCCTGGAGTTCCTGATCGATCAGGGAAATCTCCTTGGACTTGGCGTCCTGCTGCGCAGTGAGGCCGGTGATCTGCTCGTTCAATTGTTTGATACGCTGTTGCAGCTGGTCTTTTTGCCCCAGCCGGGTTTTGCGCCGCAGCTCGAACAGCTTGCGCTCGCTTCCAAGCGCTTCCACTACGTCGGGATCGTCGGCCTTGTTGGCGAGCTCCTTGGGGACTGCGACCGAATCGGCGCCATCGCGCTCGGCAGCGAGCCGCGCGCGGCGCGCGTAGAGTTCGGTGAGGCTCTTGGTGACAATCGCGAGATTGGCGCGGGTCACCGTCTCGTCGAGGCGAACCAGAATGTCGCCGGCCTTCACGTGATCGCCATCGCGCACGCGAACCTCACCGACGACGCCGCCGGTCGGGTGCTGCACTTTCTTGACGTTGGAATCGACCACCAGCGAGCCCTGCGCGATAAGCGCGCCGGAAATCTCTGCGGTCGATGCCCAACCGCCAAGTCCGATGGCGAGGAACGCTACGACCGCGCATCCTACGACAATGTGCCGGTGGATCGAAGCGGACCAGCCTGCCTGCGCCGGGCCGTTCATCCGACGCCCCCGCCCTGTTCGGGCACTACTTTCAGCGCTCGCGGCGGCGTGCTCGGCTGAATGACACGATTGAGGACTTCCTCTTTCGGTCCGAACTGCTGCTGGCGGCCCTTAGCCATCACCAGAATGTAGTCAACGCCGGCGATGGCGCTAGGGCGATGGGCGACCACGATGACGATACCGCCCCGTGCGCGAACGCCGAGAATAGCGCGAGTCAACGCTTCGTCGCCTTCGGCGTCGAGATTGGAATTGGGCTCGTCGAGCACCACCAGGAACGGATCCCGGTAAAGTGCGCGCGCCAGCGCAATGCGCTGGGCCTGACCGGCGGACAACGCGCTGCCGTGATCGCCGACATTGGTCTCGTACCCGTTTGGCAGATTGACGATGAGATCGTGCACACCCGCCGCCTTCGCGGCGGCCAGCACCGCCTCGGCTTCGGGCGGATCCTCGAAGCGCGCGATATTCTGTGCGACGTTGCCGGGAAACAGCTCGACGTCCTGCGGCAAATAGCCAATGTGCCGCCCGAGCGCCTCCGGCGACCATTGCTCAAGCGCAGCGCCGTCGAGGCGCACGCTGCCACGTGCCGGCGTCCACACGCCGACCAGCAAGCGCGCCAGTGATGACTTTCCAGAAGCCGTCGGACCGATCACGCCGAGCGCTTTGCCTGCCGCGAGCGTGAAGTTCACCTCCTGGCACACGATCTTCTGTTCGCCCGGCGGATTGACGGCGGCGTTTTGCACAACCAGCGTTTTCGTGGGTGGCTGTAGCGCCATCGGTTCGGTGCGTGCCGGCAGATGTCCGAGCAACTGCGACAGCCGGTGCCAACTCTGCCGCGCGGCCACGAAGCCTCGCCAATTGGCGATGGCGAGGTCGACCGGCGCCAGTGCGCGCCCGCCCAGGATGGAGCCGGCGATAATGATGCCCGGTGTGGACTCTTGATGAATCACCAGCCAGGCGCCTACCGCCAGAATTGCCGACTGCAGCAATAGCCGCAAAACCTTGGAGAACGCACCGAGGCCGCCGACAACATCGCTTGCCTGGCCGCCCGAGGCGACGTAGTTGCGATTGAGGATGTTCCAGCGCTGCGCGGTCCGGCCGACCATGCCCATCGCGGTAATCGCCTCGGCGTTGCGCCGGCTTGAATCCATCAGGGCGTTCCGCGCGGTGGCGAATTGCGTTGCGCTTCGGGTCGGCCGCCGGGTGCGAAATTCGGTCGCTACGGTCAGGATCACCAGCACGATCGCGCCGGCGAGCGCAGTCAGGCCGATATAGGTGTGAAACAGAAAACAGATAGCGAGGTAGACCGGCATCCACGGCAGATCAAACAATGCGACCGGGCCGATGCCGGAAAGAAAGCCGCGGACGGTGTCGAGATCGCGGATCGGTTGCGCGCCGTCACCCTTACTGCCGATTTTCAGCGGCAGCCGGATGATAACGTCAAAGACGCGAAGGCTCATCGCCTCATCGAGGCTATGCCCAATGCGTACTAGGATGCGGCTGCGAATGGCGTCGATGACACCCTGTGCGGCGTAAAGGCCGCCGGCAAGGATCAAAAGCGCGACCAGGGTCGGCACACTGCGGCTCGGCAGCACCCGGTCGTAGATTTCAAGCATGAACAACGCGCCGGTGAGCATCAGTATGTTGCTCATACCGCTGAACAGCGCGACGGCGAGGAAGGCTCGCTTGCATGCAGCCAGCGCCATAGCGAGTTCGGAACTCGCTGCTTGCTGCCGCTGCTGGCCCGAAAGCTGGCTCATGGTAGGGTGCCCATCACCGTAGCACGCCTGATATCACGATACGGTCTACAAATTACTAGCAGGAGACGCGTTCCTACCCCATTTTTGAACGGAACCAGACCGGATTACCGCGACAATGCACCGGGCGCCGGCGCTAAAACCGCACCCGAGCGGCGCATGCCCGGACATCATTCCTAATCAGATGGCGAAGCCAGCTGAGACTGCCGGCTGGCAGTTTGCCGCGCCTTGAGCCAACAGAATACCCAAGCGACACGCGATACCCAAGCGACACCGCGCCGGGCCTGGAATCCAGGCCGGCGTCGATTCGGGCTTGAGAGCTTGGCTGTTTGGTAAGGGTCAGGAACGGGAGTCGAGCGAAAGCCCGATGCTGAAGGCCTTTTGACGCGTCGCGCCTTCCGTCCTTTTCAACTTCTTGGCGATCTTCGCCGCGGCGGTCTTCTTCTTCGCCATCGACTTCAGTTCACGAACTTCGATCGCCGTCCAAGCGCGCCGCTTCTTTGACTTCTTAGCCATAAATCCTCCCTTTCAGGACAGGCAAATTAAATCCCATGACGGGGGTGAAAGAAACACAACAAACGAGGTAGAGGTCGTGAGGATCACAGTCATGGTCCGCAAACGAACCTCGCAGATACGGCAGGACTAGTTAACAAGCAGTGTTGTTAGGTTGCTCTTAGCAACCTATCGGGCCAGACGCAAATCCAACTTACATGACCAACTAGCCGTTGTTGATAGCCGGGTCGAGGTCATTCTTCGAACAATTTGATAGGTCCCGCGGCGCGAAGGTGGCCGGCGGATAGCCGCCTTTGCCGTTTGACCCGCCGTACACTGCATCGGAACAGCTGACGGGCATCAAACTGATTAGGATCGGCCGATCGGTTCTTTTTCGTCCCGCGGGCCGCGGCACGGGGCATCAATGTCGGGAATTCGAGATGCCGTTACGGGTCTTGCGAGTGGATTGAGTCCTTCCTAACTTCGCAGCAGAGAGACGCCGAGACCGGGGACGCGACATGGATGAACTTAAGCTCGTCGCCCTCGACAAGGATGACATCGAGGTCATTTCGGCCCATGTGCAGGATGCCCTTGTCCGAGTGGCGGATATTTTCTGGCAACCGCGCGAACATCGGTTCGTGATGGCGCTTAAGCGCTTCGACTGGATGAATGCCGTTGATCCGAGCGCGCTCAAAGACGCCAATTCGCCGGATTACCGGCGCTGCAGAACTGCATTGCGGTTTGAGCGCGTCATCGCCTGCAAGTGCCGCAACCTCGATCAGGCCAACAAGGACGCGACCCTCAATCTGCTGGCGGTCGAATTTGACAGCCACGCTGGTCCTTCCGGCACCATTAGGCTGACTTTCTCAGGCGGCGGCGCCATTCGGCTTGACGTTGAATGCCTGGAAGCCGAACTCGCCGATCTCGGCGAGGTCTATGCGGCGGCGTCGTGTCCCGATCACTTCGCGACGGACAGGAAGACAGCGTAATCGGCTCAGGCCGCTCGCGTGCTTGGTCCGGAGGGCACGGCAAAGAGCTTCATCAGCAGCGCTATGACCGCGAGTGTGGCGGCATAGACGATCAGCTGCATCGCGGTCGGTTGGTCCACATAGCCGATTAGCGTGTGCAACGCCCGTCCAAGAAAGCTTTCATCGCGCAGGATCCAGGAAGTATCCCATACCGTTTGATCGAATGCGGTGAGGATATCGGCCTGCTCCAGGAAAGCGATCGCCTGCGCCGCCATGCCTGCGGCCAGCAACGCAATGAGTGTGCTGGTGACGCTGAACAGGTACCGCATCGGTATCGTAATGAGACCGAGATATGTCAGCAGACACACGAACGCGCCGAGAGCGAGCCCGATGGCGCCGCCGATCAGCATGTCCATGCTGGCGCCGCCCTCCGCGGCGGCTACGCCATAGAGAAACAGCACGACTTCCGAGCCCTCGCGCAGCACCGCGATCGTGACCACCAGCGACAGCGCGGCAAGCGACTTCGAGCCGGCAACGACTGCTTCGCCGGCGGCGCGCATGTCGGCGGCCATTTCGCGGCCGTGCCGCGACATCCAGACGTTATGCCAGCCGAGCATCAGGACCGCGAAGCCGAGAATGCAGGCATTGAACAGCTCTTGGCCGTTGCCGTGGAATAGTTGCGACAAGCCTCCAGCAAACAGCGCCACCAGGCAGGCGCCGAGCACTCCGGCCGCGACGCCGCCCGCGATCCAACGCCCACGGCCGGCGACGCCCGACGTCACCGCCATGACGATGCCGATGATCAATCCGGCTTCGAAGACTTCGCGGAATACGATCAAGAGCGAAGGAAGCACAGGCACCTCACGGCACAACGACGACTACAGTTCGCCGGCTCATTGCACCACCAGAAATCCCTGCGTCTGGCGATGGAAATCGTCGAAGAAATTATAACGCCCCGGTTCCAGCGGCCGTACATGAACGATCGCCTCGGCGCCCGGCGGGATCACCTTCTCGACATGCAGTACGCCGCTTTCAAACTCGGAGGCGATGGAGCCGAGGTTCTTGATGGTAAAGGTGATCGACTTTCCCGCCGGCGCCCGCACTTCGGCGGGGACGAACTGATGATCCTTGATCGTAAGCGACAACATCACCGGCTCATCCGCACGTGCGGCACCCGTACTCAAAACAAATGCGCAGGCGAGTATTGAGCAAAGCGTTGCAGGTGTGCTTTTTGTCATGACCCGGCACGGGGCTGTTGGTCGCCCCTAAATAATGTTGAACATACAAGGAATTGGTGAACGCCGCGCCTTTTGTCAATCAGAAAGCCCAACATTAGAATTGTTATAATAAAAGAGACGTTCTGCATCGCTGCAAACAGCGCAAAAGGCATCAGGATGGCCATTCGCCTCGATACACGCGCCGCGGATTTTGCTGAAAAATTCCGCGCCTTTCTTGATACCAAACGTGAAGTGTCGGCCGACGTCGAGGCGACCGTGCGCGCGATCGTCGCAGATGTGGCCGCTCGCGGCGACCAAGCGCTGCGCGACTACACCCAACGGTTTGATCGTTTTGACCTCAACAGCGCCGGCCTTCGGGTCGCGCCGCAGGAAGCGGAGGCAGCGCTCAAGAGCTGCAAGCACGATATACTGGATGCGCTCAAGTTCGCCCGCGATCGCATTGAGGTCTTTCACCGCCGGCAAGTGCCGCAGGACGATCGCTTCATCGATCCGCTCGGCGTCGAGCTTGGTTCGCGCTGGACGGCGATCGAAGCAGTCGGGTTATATGTGCCCGGCGGCACCGCCGCTTATCCTTCGTCGGTGCTGATGAATGCGGTGCCGGCCAAGGTTGCCGGCGTGCCGCGCATCGTCATGGTGGTGCCCGCTCCTGGAGGCATCATTTCGCCGCTGGTGCTCGCCGCGGCGAAACTCGCCGGCGTCGACGAGATCTATCGCGTCGGCGGCGCGCAAGCGATTGCCGCGCTGGCGTACGGCACCGACACCATCGCGCCGGTTGCCAAAATCATGGGCCCCGGCAACGCTTACGTCGCCGCCGCCAAGCGCATCGTGTTCGGCAAGGTCGGTATCGATATGGTGGCCGGACCCTCCGAGGTACTGATCATCGCCGACTCCAGCGGCAACGCCGACTGGATTGCAGCCGATCTGTTGGCGCAAGCCGAACACGACGAGAGCGCGCAGGCGATCCTCATCACTGACGATGCCGAGCTTGCCGGCGCCGTCGAGCGCGCGGTCGAGAGCGCGCTCGGTCGGCTTACCAGAGGCAAGGTCGCCGGCGCCTCGTGGCGTGATTTCGGCGCCGTCGTCATCGTCCGCGACCTCGATGAGGCGCTGCCGCTCGTCGACGCTATCGCGCCGGAGCACCTGGAAATTGTCGCGGCCGATGCCGACGGCCTCGGCCGGCGCATCCGCAACGCGGGCGCAATCTTTATTGGGGCGCACACGCCGGAGGCGATTGGCGACTATGTCGCCGGTTCGAACCATGTTCTGCCGACGGCGCGTTCAGCGCGGTTTTCTTCCGGGCTTGGCGTTCTCGATTTCATGAAGCGAACCTCGATCCTCAAATGCGGACCGGAGCAATTGCGTGCCCTGGCTGACGCGGCGATCACGCTGGGCAGGGCGGAAGGGCTCGACGCGCACGCCCGCTCCGTTGCCATTCGGCTGAACCGCTGATGGCGCGCGCCGGCCGCGACAAGAGCGAAACCTGCCGTCTGGTTGCGGTAACGCTCGACGAATCTTCGATCGGGCGAGCCAGCCCCGACGTCGAGCATGAGCGCGCGGTCGCGATCTACGATCTCATTGAGGAAAACTCGTTTCGGCCCCAAGACCACGACCACGGGCCTTTTGCGCTCCACCTGCGCATCGACGGCAATCGTCTCGTGTTTGATATCAGGCTGGCTGACGGTACGCCGGTGATCGCGCATCTGTTGTCGCTGGCGCCGTTCAGCCGCATCGTGAAGGACTATTTCACGGTCTGCGACAGCTACTACGCGGCGATCCGCGGCGCGACCCCGGATCGTATCGAGGCGCTCGATATGGCGCGCCGCTCGCTGCACGACGAAGGCTCGCAGATTTTGATGGAGCGGCTCAAGCGCAAGGTCGAGGTCGACTTCGACACGGCGCGGCGTCTGTTCACGCTGGTCACGGTGCTGCACTGGAAGGGGTAGGGAGCCGCAATGCCGGCGTCCGCGACGCGACCTTCCATGCGACCCTTGGCGGTGCTGTTTGCTTGCGGTCTCAACTCCGTGCGCTCGCCGATTGCCGCCGGACTTTTTGCACAGATGTTCGGTCGCGCCATCTATGTCGGCTCTGCCGGCGTCCGCAAAGGGGAGCTCGACCCGTTTGCGGTTGCGGTCATGGACGAAATCGGGGTCGATATTTCGCGCCATAAACCGATTACTTTCGAGGAACTCGACGACTTGGAGGGGCTCAATTTCGACCTCATCATTACGCTTGCGCCTGAAGCCCATCATCGCGCGCTCGAACTCACCCGCATGAGCGCGGTCGACGTTGAATATTGGCCGACCGCGGATCCGACCGACGTGGAAGGCAGCCGCGAGCAGCGGCTTGGCGCTTATCGCGAAGTGCGAGATCAGATTCTTAATCGGATTCGGGAACGCTTTACCGGCCGTCGCCCCGGCAACGAGTGACGGGATCATCCCCTCTCTCAGTCTTTAAAGATACCGATTCTGCAGCGCAACACTCGGTTTGCGCTTGGGAAAGCGATGAAGTTGGCGTTGTGGAACCGTCCGTCATCCGCTAGTTTCCGCGCCAATTTCGGCCGAGGGCAAGTCAATGGCACGGTCGATGTCAGCAAGTCCGGATAACGAATGGCGAAGGAAGAATTGTTGGAATTTCCAGGTGTCGTCACGGAATTGCTTCCGAACGCCACCTTTCGCGTCAAGCTTGAGAATGAGCACGAAATCATCGCTCACACTGCCGGCCGCATGCGCAAAAACCGCATCCGCGTACTCGCTGGCGACAAAGTGCTGGTGGAGATGACGCCTTACGATCTGACCAAGGGCCGGATTACCTACCGGTTCAAATGATCGGGCGATCAAAATTCGTCCTTGCCTCCGGCTCGCCGCGCCGGCTGGCGCTCGTGAACCAAGCTGGCATCGAACCCGACGCGCTTCGACCTGCCGATATTGATGAAACTCCGAAACGGGGCGAACTGCCGCGAGCTTGCGCCACACGGTTGGCGCGAAGCAAGGCGGAAGCGGCCCTTGCTATGGTGCGGCTCGATGAGGAGTTGAGAGGGTCCTTTATCCTCGCCGCTGATACCGTGGTCGCGGTCGGCCGCCGCATTCTGCCGAAGGCGGAGCTGCTCGACGAAGCCGCGCAATGTCTGCGGCTTCTGTCAGGCCGCAACCACCGCGTCCATACGGCTGTTTGCCTGGTGACGCCGAAGGAGACGTTCCGGCAGCGGCACGTGGAAACGCGCGTGCGCTTTAAACGGCTGTCGGATCAGGATATCGAGGCCTACCTCGCATCCGGCGAATGGCGCGGCAAGGCCGGCGGCTACGCGGCGCAAGGCATCGCCGGCACCTTTATCGTGAAAATCGTCGGGTCTTATACCAACATCGTCGGGCTGCCGCTCTACGAAACCACCGCGCTGCTCGGCGGCGAAGGCTATCCGATCCACTTCGGCTGGCTCAACGCGCTGTGACGACTAAGGCGGCTGGCGCGAAACTGCAACGTGCAGCCCATATTCCGCTTATGCCCGACCCTCAACGCCGCAATGCCTGCCCGATCTGCGGCAAACCGGTCGCCCGAGGAGTTCCGCCCGTTCTGCTCGCGGCGCTGCGCCGATGTCGACCTCAATCGCTGGCTCTCCGGCGTTTATGCCGTGCCGGTGACGGAAGACGAGGAAGAGGACGAACGGCGCGAGGAAAGTGGCGATACGGCGCACTGATCGGCGCGTCCGGGCCTGTTGTGGACAGCCGGAAATCGAGCCTCTATAAAACCGGCGCTCGTGCGGCCCTTCGCGTGGTCGCGACGGCGGGCGCCCAGGTAGCTCAGTTGGTAGAGCACTGCACTGAAAATGCAGGTGTCGGTGGTTCAATTCCGCCCCTGGGCACCACCACCTGAAATCTTCCAACAAGTTCGGCCACTTAGAAAAGGTGGGACACCAACCCCACAAAAAGTGGGACACTGTTGTTCACGGTTCTACCTCTTGTCGAGCAAGTGCATTGCTGCTTGCGCCAATCGCTGTTGATCGGCCTTGGCCGTGTACTTCTCTGCTTCCTTGAGCGTATCCCAACCAAAAATCGCCATGAGTTGATGCGCAGTCGCGCCGTTGTTTGCTGCAACGGTCGCGCCGGCCTTGCGCTAGTCCGTGCGCCGAACACTGCGGTAAGGTCGGCTTGATCGCACCAATCCCGAAACTTGTTGCCGAAGCCTGCATCCGTGAATGGGCGGACCAAGTTCGTTCACGAGGAACGTCATGTCGCCGCAAGGCGAGGCATCAATGATCTTTTGCAGCACCGGCAGGATCGGAAGCGTGAGCTTATGCGGCTTGCGGTTGCGGCCCTTGTATTGCGTGAACGTCAGCACGCCGCGCTTGGCGTGCTGCTTGCCGAATCGGATCACATCGGAACGCCGCTGGCCGGTGTAGAGCAAGAGGGCGAACGCAAGCCGCGCCTTAGTTCCGATGGGGTGACGTTCCTCGAATTGCTGCACCTCCTCCACAGTCCAAGTGTGGAAGCCTTCCGAGCCAGACTTGAAGTAGGAGACTTCGCGCGCCGGATTAAGCGGTGCATATCCTTTGCAACGCCCCACTTGAACACCTGCCGCATGGCCTTAATGCGGCCGTTCGCGGCTTCCGGCGTCGATAGCTTGCGGTCCCGCAAAACTTCGACTGCGTTGGCATTCATCTTCGCGAGCGGCATGTCAGCGAACCGCTTCTCCGAATCCGGCCGGATCAGTTCATCAAACGTCGCTTCGAGAATTTGCCGGCGGACATGTCGCGTGCGCGGATCGAGCCGTTTGTAATCGGTGCAGTCGGCGAAATAGCGGAGGCAAAGCCATGACCACGTGTTCGGGAGCGTCGGTCGCGCAAGCACGCCTTGAGCCGGGGCGGCGATCTTTCTTGGCCGCGTCGTATTGCGGCCATGAACTCCGGGGTCCAGGGCGTGCCGCGAAGGCGTACCTTGGGGAAGCCCTTGCGACGGTAATAGACGCGGAAATTCCCGTGCCGGTCACGGTCCTCGATGCAGCCGGGCGGTAGTCTTTGGGGCATGGACGGGGACGCTACCTTGGTCATAGCGAAGCCGTCCAGTCGTCATTATCGGTTTGGTTTTCATCGGGAAGCGCATCGAGAAATTCATCCAGTCTCTCGACAGTGAATATGAGGCGGCCGTCGAGAACTTGGGCGGCGCAACGCGGTTGGCCTTGCGCAATTCATCGAATTTCGACGGAGAGATTCCGAGGTACATCGCGGCCTCTGTGCGCGAAAGCCCGCGCCTTGGGACATGGCGCGTCTCGGAAAGCTTTGGATGCGTGGCCGACCCCGCCGCCACCGTCATTACTCTTGTGCCTGATCCACGCTCGATCAGTCCTCGCGTATCCAGACCATGCTAGGCGGTCCCCCGGGCATCAGGTGGCTTTCGATCCTCGGACCAATCTCTGATCTGCCGGCCGATCAACCTTCGGTCGCTATTGCGGTTTAGGCCCCGCCTGCCGGATTTCGGCGTTTCTATCCGTCACAGCGTCACAGTGCTCGTCGTTATTGGGGAAGTCGCAACTTTCGTGTCCGTCACACTCGGGTTCTGTAACGCAGGAAAAAACGCCAGAAGTGCAGGTCCCATTGAGGTTGTGACGTTGTGACGTTTGCGAGTTAGGTAGGTAGGCGTGAAAGGCTTCTTCGAATGCTGCTCGGTAATATCCTTTAGCCGTCTCGGAACCCACGCGCACCGTGCCCGAGATGATGCCAAACGGCTTAAGCAGCCTTGCGATCTGCCGGCCGGTGATTGCCTTGCCCGTGCGTTCAAAGGATGCCCACGGGCGTTCCTCATCCGCGATCAAGATGTCGATCAATGTCTTGGTAAAGATTGCGTCCAGCTTGCAGTCGTCGAAGGCCGCCCGGATATCAAACAAGAGCGGGACGCCTTCCTCCTCGTCGCCTGTGGCTTCGTCGCCGGATAGCGCCTTAGCGGCTGCACGCGCCTTATCCGCCCAGTCGGCGCCAGCGAGTTCAGCAATGGCCAGTAGCGGCTCCCAGTTGTCGGTGGCCCGGTCGTTGAGCGCGTCGGGAAGCGCCGGAGTGGCCACTTGAAGGCTTTGAAAATTATCAATAGCCCACCGCTGAGCTTGTCGGCGCAGATCGGCAAATTCGGTACAGTCTCGGCGCCGGCAGCGGCGCAACTTTGGCTCCCTTGGGCTTGCGTTGCATAGGAACGATGATGGCTCGATCTTCGAGCGTGCCGGCAAGATCGACCGATGCAAGCAATGGCCTTCGGCGCCCATGTAGAGAAGCGTCGCGGGGTTTGTTTGCCACCGATTTCGACATTGCGAATGACGTAGGCCGCCGCTCTGGTGTGGCCGCCGTTGAGGATTCCACGCGCTTCTTCATTCGACTTGATGAACGTGTCGGCCTCGTCAATGAGCAGCGTCGGCTGTTGATCCTCGACATAGCGAAAGATGGCCGATGGAGAAATGTTGCTGGCAAGCTCGGATCGTCGCGTCAGCCAATTGAGCAGGATGAGCACGCTAGTTTTGCCGCAGCGTTTGGTCGGCGATTTCAGCACGATGAACGGCGAGATGTCGCCTGCGTCAAACGTCCAGGTGTGCAAAATCCAAAGCGCAAGCGTGTCGGCGGCGGTCTTGGGCAAAACGATATATCGCGTGAACACACCCACAAGCGCATCCAGAAGCGCGCCGGTCGGAACCGGGTCCGGCCACGGCTCCACTCGCCAGTGCGGCAATGCCGAATTGGCCTCCTGGTCTTGCTCCTGGCGCGCGCGGATTTCGAGGTCGAGTTCCCTGACCCTGATGCCCAGAGTTTTGGCCTCCGCCTGCCGAACGCGCTCGTATTCGAGACGTGGGAGCCTCGACAACTCTGCCAGCCGATCGACGCGACTACTGCCCTTGACCGCGCCAGCGCCAGACACCTCGCGGTCAGGTAAATCATCGTGCGGCCTGCGAAGGCCCGCGGCGAGCCCGCTAGCGAGTGTCGCCTGTACGGCATCGACGCCATCTGAGACGAGCCCATTTGTCTCGCAGGCGTGCCATAGCGCATCGACCACGGTGGCTCGGTCTATCCATCGGCGCGCGATCATCGTTCCAAGCGCGAACCCGGTCTCGTTCAGGGCATTGTTCCTGCCGCCGGCTGATGTAGCCGCCAATTCGGTCGAAGCCCGTTCGAGCGCTGCGCGCGCATAAGCCTGCTCGCGCGTTCCCGACGGCAGCTGCTGGCCATTCCCCTTTGCCGGCGCGGCACTAGCGTCGGCCCTCCTTGGCGCGCCGCGGATCAAGTCAACAAGAGTTTGAGGCAATGCCGGGATCGTTGCAGATCGGTAGGCATCCGCCAGCGACGGTGAGCCTTCTAACGGTTCCCATCGGGCGCCGTCTGGGCGCACCGCACCAGGCGCAACGACCCAGCCGCCCACACCTCGCACGTCGATACCCTTAGGGAGGTCGCCCTTACGGTTCCCCAGCGACTTGCCCTCGTCAGGTTGTTTGTAGAAATAGTGACGGCCACCACCAGCCGTTTTGGTTGCGGGACGATTTCGACATCGCAATCTCGGCTTTGCTTCTCGAGTCCGATGAAGGCAGCGACGCCGTCAGGGCCGCCGTGCCGATCAGCATCGATCACGATCAGGCCGACACGGCCAAGCTCGATACCGGGGACGGCGCCGGAAAATTTGTTCCACCATTGTTTGATTTGCTCCCGGTCAGTGGTTGCGGCGGCCCGCCAGCCGTCGATGGCCGGCTTTTTGTCCCACCGCCTGGTTTGTTGGTTGCGCGTGACGATGGCCGGGAATACGGGCAGCCCGGCGCTCGCCAACTCTAGCGCGGCGGCCAAGTTTTCGGCGGCACTCATCGGCGCCACCTCTGAACGACAGTGGGCGCAGTTGGGCGCCCGCGGGCCTCAATGATCTCTTCTAACTTGTTGTGCTTCGTGCTAGTTTGAGTTATTGGACTGATGCTTGATTTCCAGTCGAGCAAAGAAACCCATTTGAGCGGCCGCTCTGCCGGGCGGCCGTTCGCTTGTGGGGAACGATTACGCAGCCTCCTCGTCGGCTTGCACCGTGAGCCATGCGTCAAGATCAGCGTAGCTGTATTTCCAACAGCGACCATTTCTGATGCGCTTCGGCCCTCGGCCGAATGCATGACGGCGGCGCAGCGTTTCCACAGATTCGCCGAGATAGCGCGCGGCTTCCGCCTGGTTGCAGTAACCGCGTGGAGGACTGTGGATCGCTTCCGCGCGCTTAAGCAGCATTTGCAGTTCTGAGGGCATCAGGGTCTCCTCGGTTTAACTACCGTCGAGTAGTAATATGCAGTCGTGGCCAATTAAAGACCTAACATTTTGAAAACAAAGGGGTAACCCGATTTGGGTTACACGTATGGCATTAAATTATTGAGTAATAACGGGAAATATTGGAACGGAATACTTGCACCAAAAATAGCGCCGGCGTTGAATACTTGAGGGCGGTAGTAATGCTGCCAAACAACAACGTTCTCACGATCCGAAAACCATGATATATTTCAAACGGTTGGGGCTTTTCGCAATGCTAGGGCTCGCGGACTTGGTCGTTTCCGTCCGGACATAGACCCGGCCTAAGCGGCGAGTGAGATCGTGTCGAACATTGCATCTGGAAGGCAACTACGGGCCGCTCGCACGTTGGCCGGATTAACTCAGGCAGAACTCTCGACTGAGGCGGGATTTGGTCCCCGCGCTTGCCGGTATTGGGAAGGCCGTGGTGACAAATTGCCGACGGCCGTGACGACATCGCTGGACAGCATCGAGCGGGTTCTCCGGCGCCACAGTGTCGAGGTTTTTGCTAAACCGTCGCCGGGTTGCCGATTGATTTCCAGCTAATAGGCCCTGAGGGCGTATTTGCTCATGGCATAATTCAACGGCTGCAGGCGCCACGGATTTTGAACTCAGGATCCGCAAACCACCGGGCGCGGTCGTGCGACGCTTCGGACTCCGCAGTCGTATTCGACGCTCAGCACCAAATCTGCTAAATTAATGGCCGCTTATTTGATTGGACGCTGCGATGCCACTGCTTAAAAACCCGCGACATGAAAGGTTCTGCCGGGAATTTGTCAAAACCGGAGTTGGCGCCGAAGCTTATCGACGCGCCTATCCGCGTGTTAACCCGCGCGAAACGGCAAAGCGCAATGCATCCCGATTGCGGACTTATGCCCACGTAAATCAGCGGATATCGGAGCTTAGGCAATCCCTGGCGAAGCGCGGCGATATCACCGAAGACAAAATTTTAACGGATTACCAATTCGCCATAGATCAAGCGAAGGCGCAGGATAAGCTTGACTTAATCATCAACGCTGCGACGGCGCAGGCGAGGCTCGTCGGACTGCTAAGAGATCGTACTGAGGTAGGAAAACCAGGCGATTTCGACCAGCTAGAGAGTGTCGATGAGGTGCTAGAGGAAGTAGCTGAACGAGCCGGACCCGAAACCGCATCGGCTCTGGCCAAGGCGATGCGCCTCGACCAAGACCCGAGAGCCATTGACGCCGGTAGCAGGGCACTCAGCGAAATTGATGGGCTGAAATTGTCGGGAAGTGCGAGTAGCGCGCCCCGGTACTGTCCAAATTAGGACAGGCACGGAGGGAAATTAGGACAGTTGCGCCGTTAACTAATCGTAAAGGTTTAGATTCTCTGCTACAGCGTTGGGCTGTATCATTGCGTGACTATCGCAGTGAGTGCGTGCAGTGAGTGCGTGATGTGCAGCCCTCGACTTTCCTCGGCCTAGTTGCTGAAACCTGGATCGCCATCGGCACCGTTGGCTTGGCGCTAGCCACGCTAGCTCTATTTATCGCTGCACTTAGCCAAACGATTTCGATTCGAAATGAGGCGCGTCGTAGCCGAACCCTTGCGATTTGTGAGCGGTATGATTTTGATCCTGTTCTCGATCGCTGCTTACGTAATCTAAGGCGAGCCAAAGCATCTGGATCGTTCGAAAAAGACCCTGTTCGATATAGAATAGATGTTTCTACGGTACTGAACTACTTAGACGGCATCGCGATAGGTATAGAGCAAGAATTATACATTGAGGATTTGGCGCGAGATCACCTTGAACCCATTGTAAGGGACCACGTTAACGAATATCTAGACCCTGTGATGGCAAAAAAAGCTGGATTTCGACCCGCGTGGCTTTATGCGGCTAATTAGGCTCGCCAGAGCATGGGATGATGAATATACTAGGTTCCAAAGTCGCTGGCGAAGGAGGAGGATTAGACAATGACGAGGCCGAAAACCTGAATAATAAGAGCCTGCCCCTAGGCGGGCTCTTTGCTTTTTCTGCACTAACGTTTGCCTCCCTCAATTACCCGGAACAGCCGCCATCGGCCGCGCCCTCCTATCTGTTGCTGACGAGGACGTATCGAAGCGCCCGCCCTATTATGAAAACCACTCCAGCAAAAACTAGAAGCGCGCCGACAATCCAGGGCCTCGTCTCCCCGGCAATTCATCGGTGCTATGAAAAATAAAAAGCAAACCGGCGACGCAACAGTCGGTGCGGAAAACGAGTACAGCAATCGCCAATAATAAATAGAGAAAGCCGCAATGGCGTTGGCTGCCCAGCCGAGAACGCGCCCAATCCTCGCCAGCATGTCCAGCATGTAAAGCTTTCTTCAAGGGTGACATTGGAACCCTTTGCCCAAGGGCGCGTCAATCCCGCAAGTCCTTTCGCGACGGCGCAAACTCGATTTCGACGATAAGCAGCGCGCACCGGCGGCGGGGACCGTGTCATATGCCTCGTGTAGTTCTCAGCGTCATTGCTAGTTATCAACAATGTTTGCGCCCCGCTTGGTAACAACGGTGCAGATTTGATCGGCAATTTCGGCCGGTGTGCCTTGGCCCTCTAGCATACCGTTTAAGGGCTTATCAGCGTCATTAGGAAACAGTGTCCATTCATGGGTTTTTTGTCCAGGGGTGTAGTCGAGGAACAAAACCCAGTGGAACTGCTTTCTTTGTGTTGTCAGGTCGAGGTAGTTGTTCCTACCATCATAACTTGGATGATTTTCGCGGAAGACGCTCACACCCGCACATCGCGTATTGATAGCAAGCTGGGCGATGACGGCATTCTCTAATCGCCGCCCGAGTATGCGGCCGTCACCCGCGAGCTTGCATTCGGCAATTCCATTTATGACATCCGGGTTATCGGGCATCAGCTTTTGACCTATCCTCGTCTGATAATCGCAGGCTTCTTTTGCGTAATCCAAATCATGATAGCTATTGATGATAACGATTGGCTCTGCCCAGGCTATGGCTGCTGGCAGCAAAGCTGCGAAGAAGGCGGACGCGCAGAAGATTTGCATGGCGGCCCTTGGCGTTCCTCTTTTTCTGTTCGGGCATAACGAGTTTGCGCCACATTACGCCGCTGATACAAGGCTAGTTCGCCGGGCTATCAAACGATGCAGGCAATTGTCATCGCCGTCGTAGCCTGCCTCGTCTGCTCTATTGTGCAAGCCGCAGATTTATCCGGCGTGCCTAGGATCGTTGACGGCGACACGCTCGCTATCGGCTCAACTAGAGTGCGTCTTGAAGGTATTGACGCGCCCGAGACCGATCAGATTTGCCTGAACGCGAACGGTGTTCGTTGGACTTGCGGTATCGACGCCCGAAATCAGCTCGCTGCGCATATCGCGGACCGCGAGATCAACTGCACTCCCAGCGGCAGTGACATTTATCGTAGGACGCTTGCGATATGTTACCTCGGGGACGAGGATTTGAACGGTTGGATGGTTCAGAAGGGTTGGGCGCTCGCTTATGTGAAGTATTCAGCTGCGTATCGACGGGAGGAAGAGGATGCGCGCATGAACCAGCGCGGACTATGGCAGGGCGCATTCATTGCGCCGTGGGATTGGCGGCATCGCAACAATAAAACAGTCATTCTCGGCGCTTTCAGCGTTCCGATTGATGCACAGGCAATGTTATTGGCGCCGTCCGAAGGTGCACCATCTTCAGACTGCACGATTAAGGGCGTTATCAGCCGCAACGGCAAGCGGATTTACCACACGAAACAGCAAAGTTCTTACGCCAGAATAGAAATGGATAAAGGCAGCGGCAGGCGTTGGTTCTGCACGCCCGAAGAAGCGGAAGCTGCGGGATGGCGGAGGGCACTCAAATAGCGCCCATCAAAGGCATTGAGGGGAGCTGTCAGTGGTCAAACATACTATCGCGGCGATAGCAGCTGCGATTGCTATCTCTGCAATCCTTTCTGATGCGGGTTGGGCGGAACCGGTCTTGTTGTTCGATGAGACTTACGACATTATTGCGGCTGAATATTCGTGCCGATGGGCGGAAGGCGAAATCAAGTCCGACCAGTACCTAATCAAAGCGTTGAAGTGCGGCGAAAGCGAGCTGTGTCAACGCGCTATCGAAATTGAGGCTGCTTGTAAGGTGTCTGGCGCAGCCGCCGAGGTGAGAGCATTCCACAGTAAGCTTTTGGCTCAGTTCGCTAGCAATGCTCAGTGCACAATAGCGATTATGCGCCTTCCGGACGGCATATCTGATAAGGCACTCAAAGATCGTCTGGAGGCTCTTCGCCGGGCAAACTGGGAACTTCATCTGGACTTCATCCCCGGCACCGCAAAGCAGAGCTGGCAGCTGTTGCCCTTTCAATCGGGGCCAGTTCTTGAGGGAGAAGGCGACGCTGCGCAGATAGCGCGCGACGTTTGCACCATAATTACTCGGAGCGGCGCTAAGATTTTGAACTGATTATTGTTTAACGCATTAGATGAAGAAACTATCGAAACATCCGGAATCTGCCCCCGTACACGCCACATGCTCCTAGAACATTCGTTGCGTTGGCCTGCATTTCAGCGAGTAGTCGGCTATGTCCAAGTGTTCTTTTCCCAACGGCGCGGTCGCACGCATGCTCACATCGCCCGTCACTCGGTCCATGGAGCCACGGACGGTCATGCCGAGAAATTTGCTGAAACCACCGAAGACGACGGTATTCTCGTTCGAGTCGGTTATCTGGAGTTGGTCGTCGAAGAGAAACGGACCCCAGCGCGAGGTTCCTTGGATCGTGTGGTTCGTGAAGTTGACGATAAGGCCCATAGAGATCGTATTTGTAATTGGATCGAATGTGCCTGTTGTGGTCTGAGAAGTCGCCGTGCCGTGGCAGGCCAACGTCAGCGTTCCCGTAGGCTCAGCCGCTTGCACCACTCCGAACGTGCTGGCTATAGCGACCAATATGCCGCTGAATTTCGAAATACCGCTCATCGCCTCATCCCGGCGCGCTTAATCGCTCGCCCTTGTCGCCGACGTGATCCTGCCGCGCACCGCATTTGGGCGCTGGCGTAGCTAACTCTCCACGAGCAAGCCACCCTATAAAGCCGAGGCGCGATTGCACAGACATCGTTTTGCGATTCGCGGCAGGCGATTTCTGCGCGTTGTCCGCTTCTCCCGATAGCGACCAAAATCCAGAGGCGTAGAGCTAGCGCCGCCAGAAATCCTTGAATCGGGTCGGTGCCAGTTCGGTATAGCGCACCGTATGCTGGATATTCTTGTGGCCGAGATAGGCTTGTAGCGAGCGGGTATCGTGCCCGTCATTGGCGAGCTTAAACCCGCAAGCATGCCGGAGCATATGCGGATGGGCTTTGAAGCCAAACGGCCACTACCCGCCCGCTCAACCATCCTAGCAAAGCCTGCGGGGCTAAACGGTGCCCCGCGCTCCGACGTGAACACGAAGGGTGACTTGGGCTCCTGCTCGCGCTGTAGCCGCCGCAGAGCCCGTAGCTCATCCCCGAGGATAGGGTGTGTGCTGGGAGTGCCTTGCTTCACTCTGCGGACGTGCAGGGTGGCCTTGCGAAGTCCACCTGATCCCAGCGTAGGTCCACCAGCTCGGAGACTCGTAGGCCATGCCTGTAGGCGACAAGGACCATCGTGGCGTCCCGATGTCCCCAGCGGTTCCTACTGGCCGCCTTCATCAGCCGCTCGACCTCGGCCTCGGTCAGGTACTCGCGCCTCCGCAAGTGGGCATTGGGGGCCGTTTGGGGGTAACTGTTCGATTTACGGTGGCTGGGGTGACCAGCTTGAGGTGCGGCTTAGCCATGATTTACGGCTCCTTGCCTTCCACAACTGTTTAAACAATGCTTGTTCTTTGGACAGTCGGCAATTATCACCGCCTGAGTCATTTTGACTTACCCACTATGACCACTATGTCATCGGCAACCGATTCCGTGGATGCGAGATCGGGGTAAGGGCTAGTCCGGCGCGGTTGATGAGCTAAGACTCACCGCGGCCCGTCTCTCTGTCAGCGCGAGGCCATTGGCTGCGAGTCCACGGATGCCCGCTGCGCTCCACGTCTACGTCTACTGCCGATACTTCAGCGTCCACATTGTCGAACGCCGGAACCGCGCGCCCTTTTTCTCTCATCCTCACTCGACGGCGAGCGCAGAGTGGAGTGCGGAGAGCCGGCCCCGGCGGAAAGGACGCCCTGTTTTCTAAAGAGGCCCCGTACTATCCGGGGCAGACCCGCCTAATAGAACCGGAGTCCCAGGACGAGTTTTCTTGACCTGGGATGTGCTTGCGAACAAATCTCTCAAATTAAAAAATCAAAAAAATCCGACGGAAAACACTACGGCCGAATAGCGGCAGGCGACGCACCTTGCGTTTCCTGCAAAGTTCTTCCTTCGCAAGAAGAAAAACTTATTACCTCTCGCCGGATCGAGCCGCTGCTCGGGTAATTCGGAAAATTCACGGTACACTTGATGTCTGTTGTGGCCCCATAAACCGACCTTTTGTTGCAAGGCAAAATCTGTCGCTAAGGGCCGATTTTGTTGAAGAAGTCGGTGAGTAATTTGAGATTAATCAGCCCGGCCATTCGAAGGCCCTCGATTGCGAGCCGCTGATGGTCTCAGGCTGGGTGAGGGCTTGGCATCGGTATCAGCTTCGCCAGCTTTCGGAGGTTTTGGGCGGTTGCTGCGAGAAGGAACTCATCGCGCGCACCATTCGGTCCTCTTAGTCTGAGCCGATCGAGCTTGAGAATGCGTTTGAGATGGGCGAACAGCATTTCAACTTTCTTGCGCAATCGTCGCGCGGTGCGGCCTTGCCACGAGCTTGCGATCTGGCGTGCCATGTCACGGGCGCCTTCATAGATCGATCGCGGCACGTACCGGGCCGGCTCCTTTGGACAGCATCGGGGCTTTAGGCGGCAGGCTTGGCAGTCATACTTGCTGGCGCGGTAGCGTAATGTCGCTCCGTCATTCACACGTGAGCCGGTCGTCGTCAGCATCTTGCCGGCGGGGCAAGAATAGACGTCGCCGACATGGTCGTAGGTGAAGTCGTCGCGTGAGAAGGTGCCGTCCTGACGGGTCGACTTATCGAACACGGTCACATGTGGCTCGATGCCATGCTCGTAGACGAGCCATCCGAGCATCTCGGCTGAGCCGTAGGCGCTGTCCCCCAGAAGTCGTGCGGGATAAAGATCGAAGCGATCGAGCGAGCGTTCTATCATGCGTTTTGCGGCCAGGACCTCGGCCTGCCGGATCGCGGTTGTGGCTTCGACATCAACGATGATCGCGTTGTCGACATCGATCAGATAGTTGGTGGAATAGGCGAAGAAGGCTTGCCCGCCGTGGGCTCCGGTCCATCGCGCCGCCGGATCGGCCGGTGAGACGAACTTGGGCACGACATCGGTCGCAGCGCCGAAGGCCGCATCGTCGAGCACAGCCATATATTCTTTGACCGCCCGGCCGGTCGCTTCTGGTGGCAGCCCCTTCTCGCCCTCGATCCCTTTCTGCCGATTGGCATCCGCCTTGATCAGACTGGCATCGATCGCAAAGGCTTCGCCGCCGACCAGTCCCTCGCGGATGCAGCGCTGCAGAACCGTCTCAAAGACGCGCCGCAGCAGATCGCTCTCGCGGAAACGGCCATGCCGGTTCTTCGAGAAGGTGGAATGATCGGGGACATCGCCGTCGAGCCCGAGCCGGCAGAACCACCGGTACGCCAGATTGAGATGGACTTCTTCGCAGAGGCGCCGCTCGGAGCGGATGCCAAAGCAATAACCGATGATCAGCATCCTGATCATCAGCTCGGGAGCGACCGACGGGCGACCCATCGAGCTGTAGAACGGCGCGAGCTCGCGGCGCAGTTCCGACAGCTCGACAAAGCGGTCGATCGACCTCAGCAAATGATCCGCCGGCACATGCGCATCGAGCGAGAAGTTGTAGAACAGCACACCCTGTTCGATTTGCCGTGGTCCCATCATCAACTCAGTTCCTGCTTCTCAACAGGACTAAATCAGTGAGCTCTCACCGTTTCAACTAGCGAGTTTTTCAACAAAATCGGCCAGGAACGAACTCATGCATTGCAACAAATTGCCCTATTCGATCACCTCGTCCGCGCGGCCCAGTAGCGAGAGCGGGAAGGTAAGGCCGAGTGCTTTGGCTGTTTTCAGATTGATAACCAACTCAGTCTTGGTGGATTGTTGTACCGGCAAATTAGCTGGCTTGTCGCCTTTGAGGAGGCGGCCCGTGTAAATGCCAGCAAGGCGATAAGCGTCCGTGACGCTGGCTCCGTAACTGAGAAGACCTCCAGCCGCTACGGCTTCGCGCCATGGGAACACCGTGGGAACTGAGTAGCGGGTCGCCAGACCGACGAGCTGTTCGCGCCGACCGAACAGAAATGAGCTGGCGCCGACCACGAGCCCGCGCGCTTGGCGTTGAACCATGGATGCAAAACCTGCCTCGATGTCACCTTCTGCGCTGGCGTAAAAGACCTGGATTTCCTGTCCGAGGCTGCGCGCCGCCTCATGCAGGTCTTGGGACTGCGCGGCGGCAGTCGAAAGCTTCGGGTTCAGAAGCACGGCGATGAGCGCGGCCTTGGGTACGATATCATGCAGCACTTCGAGTTCCTTGGGTCCGAGAGTGTCCACAAGAAAAGTGATGCCGGTGACGTTGCCTCCTGGTCGGTCGAGGCTGGCAACAAGTCCGGCCTCAATCGGATCGGTGCCATTGGCAAAGACGATCGGGATATTCGAGGTGGCTGCCTTTGCGGCGAGACAGGCGTCCGATCCGCCTCCGGTGAAAATCACCGACACGCCGCGACGCACCAAGTCTGCCGCCATATTCGGGAGTCGGTCGAGATGACCGTCAGCCCAACGATATACGATCGTGACAGTCTGATCTTCGACATAGCCGGCTTCGCGGAGGCTATTGCGGAAAGCGGCCGTCATCAGCGCGTAACCACTTGCGCCCGCGCTGTGCAAGAACCCTATCACTGGCATAGTCTGTTGTTGCGCGCGCGCGGCGAGCGGCCACGTGACGGCAGCGCCGCCGAGCAGGGCTATGAACTTGCGACGCTGCATGCCCTCTCCTCTGAACAACACTTTGTGACGGGGTCGTGAGTGACAAATGGCTTTAGAACCGCCGATCAGGCCGAATGTCGTCCTTCGGGTCATTCTCGACTGAGACCGCTCGTGCATGTCCGCTTCGGCGCTCCAATAGCGACCGTAAGCGATCAAACGGCGACCCGTCTCTAAGGGCCCAAACAGCGACATCGACCGCTTTTATTCGATCACTTGGTCAGCGAGAGCAAGTACCGTCGGCTGGATCGTCAAGCCTAGTGCTTTGGCCGTCTGAACGTTGGCGAACGTTCGGAAAAGGGACGGTTGCTCAACGGGCAAGTCCTTCGGTGTCGCGCCTTTGATTATTTTGTCCACATAAAGGGCGGAGTGTCGGAAAATCGCCGGAACATTTGCTCCGTAAGAGAGCAGACCTCCAACTTTAACAAACTCCTCGCTATGGAACATTGACGGCAAGCGGCGAGCCAAAGCTAAAGCGATTATCCGTTTTCGTTCGTTATAGAACATGACATCAGCGGCGGCGGCAACGCCGGTGCCGGCGTCCACCGAAATTGTCGCAAATGCCCGCTCCAAGTCATCCGGCCCATTTACCTCTACGGGTTGGATGGCCAAGTCCAGCCTATGGCCATCACCTTGAACGGCTTCGGCATATCGGCGCGCGTAGGACTGATTGGTGGCATTTATCAGCACGGCTACGCGTGACAGACTTGGGAGAGCCTGCTGGAATAGTTCGAGCCGTTTCCCTATCAGATCGGGAAGGGATAATCCGGTGATGTTTCGGCTTGGCCGTGCAATATTGTTTACAAGTCCGACTCCGATGGGGTCGTATGCCGCCACAAACACGATCGGCAGTATTTCAGTTGCACGCTGGAGTGCCAGAGCGGGCGGTTGTCCGGCAGCGACCAAAACGTCCACCTTTAGCGCGACAAGCTCCGCGGCCATGCTCTGAAACCGATCGGGTTTTTCGGCAGGGAAGCGATGTTCCACTACGATGTTTTTTCCCTCGACATAGCCAAAATCGGCAAGTCCTTGCCGGAATGCGACGAGATATACCAACTCTTCCTCGGCACTTCCTGCGTGCCAAAGCATCCCAATTCGAGGTTTTGGTCCAATTGTTCTCGTTTGTGCGACATCGGGCCTTAGAAAGGCGTATCCCGCCGCACCGCCAACGAGAGCAATGATACCGCGCCGGTTCATTTTTGCCCCCCGCATGCGCGTCTCTAAGGGTGACCACGGCGGATGACATAATAGCACATTTAGGCGCGGGCCGTACGTGCGTTGTGGTTGTGACAGGGCTGCTGGCAATGTCGCAAACGGGTCATTCACGACCGATCCATTCGGCGCCCGTGCCGATCAATAGCGCAATTATTGTTCGGCGCGGCGCGGTGACGCTAAGGGCAAAGCCGGAAGTAACGAGGCCTCATTCAATCACGTCGTCGGCGGTGGCGAGGAGCGTCGGCGGCACGTCGAAGCCTAGAGTTTTCGCGGTTTTTGCGTTGATGATCAGCTGGTATTTGCTGGGCGCTTGTACCGGCAGCTCGCCCGGCTTCGCGCCTTTGAGGATGCGGTCAACGTAGTCGGCGGCTTTCCGATACCCGTCGGTAAAATCAGGCCCATAGGAGAGCAAGCCACCTTCCTCGACAAAGTAGCGTGCGAAATAAACCGCGGGCAATTTGTATTGCGCCGCCAGCGCGACGATTGGTTTGCGGTGAAGCACGGCTCGAGAACTTCCCGTCACGATCATGCCGCCATTGGGCGCGCGTGCGAACGCCGCAACCGATCGCTCGATTTCGCCCATATCGATCACATTGACCGGGGTTAGTTCGATACCGAGGGACGGTGCCACGGTCTGAATTGCGGCCCATTGGCCGATCCCGCTCAATGCGACGCCGTCGCGAAGCACCGCCGCGCGCGTCGTCGCCGGCGCGATCCGTTTGAGCAACTCCAGCCATTTCGCGGCGAGGCTGTAGTCGTAGACCATAAATCCTGTGGCGTTGCCTCCCGGTTTGGCCAGGCTATCGACAAATCCGGCACCGACGGGGTCGGGAACAGTGGCAAAAACGATCGGCACTGTGCGCGTCGCACGAAGCAAAGCCGCGACGGTCGGCGTTCCCGTCGCAAAGATGACATCCGGTGCAAGCGCCGCGAATTCAGCTGCAAATTTGCTGATGCGGTCAGCGTCGCCGGCTCCCCAACGAGCCTCGATTTTCAAGTTGCGGCTGCCTGTCCATCCACGCTCTTGCAGCGCCTTAAGAAATTCGGTGTTGCGCGCTTGCTCCAGCTCATCATCGGCGGTTCCATGGAATATCCCGAGGCGCCGCGTTCGCTCCGATTGCTGCGCGCCTGCCGCGATCGGCCACGCGATTGGCAGACAACCCAATAGGGCCAGGATATCCCGCCGCCGCATGATTGCCTCCGCGCCAAAGACTGCTGCAGAACCAGCTTATCACACGCCTATTGGGACTGCGCCATGCGCTAAGCGCCGGCAGCAATGGCCGATGTCTCAAATGGATCAACAGCGTTGCTTTCGCAATGTCCGCACGATGTCCGATCCACCCGCAACACCGGACGTTCGTTAGGCAGTTCGCCACGGCAGTGAAGGGCCACGAGCCGACATGTTCAGACGGCGACGAGCGAACGGAGGCGGATGCTCCGTTGGTTCGATGAGCCGTGCAGCGGTGAGGGAATCAGGGAACGAAAGTCAACGTCGTGCCGTGCGCACCATCGCTTTGCAGGGCGAAGTTCGCGGTCGTGTAGGTGCCCGTCAAGTGAAGGTCGACAGCATGGCTACCCTGTGCGACTTGACGCTGGCCGCCAGCCGCACTGCTTTGGGTGAAGATTGCAGTCGTTTCCGCTGAGCCCTGGCCGATGAACCTGATCTTGGTCAGGTCCATAAAGTCCTGGCCGCCGAAGTCGTGGATATTGCCTTTGAACAAATCCTGTTCGAGCACCAGCTCGCCGGTGTTCATGATGAACAGCTTAGCATTTGCTTGAAAGACGGCGCCAGCGTCCAACACGAGCTGTCCGCCATCGATATTGGTCGTGCCATCGACGGTTCCGCCGGACAGGACATTGACTACCGCGGTGACATTCGGGTCATTCGGGTCGTTGATCGTTAGCGCGCTGACCACGCCGCCGGCAGATACGTTGAGCGTGCCACCGCTGCCGACCGAATCATGGTGGTAAAAAGCAGACGTTGCACCGACGAACAGCCCGGAGCGTCAGTACAGCGTCTCGGGTTCGGCCTGCGGCAAAATCACTTGCGCAACGAGTCCATGCGGCGCCCGGTCAACCAGTGTCAGGCTACCGCGATGCGCTTCAATCACGGCGCGCGCGATCGAAAGACCGAGGCCAAATCCGGTCTTGTCGTTCATGCCGCGCGCAGTGTCGCCGCGCACGAAGGGCTCGAACATCGCCTGCTTGCGGGCGTCCGGAATACCCGGCCCGTCGTCCTCGATGGCGATGGTCACTGTCGGCCGGGTTAGCGTCAGCTTGACATCGGCCTTGCCGCCGTGACGCACCGCATTGTCGATCAGATTGGTCAGCGCCCGATGCAGGTCCTCGGGATAGGCACGGATCACGGCGTGATCCGGACCGTGATAGCCGACCTCGCGCCCGGTATCGGCAAACTGATCGCAGATCGCCTGCAGGCTGGTGGCGAGATCGAGCGCGACCGCCTGCCGCCCGGTTTTGCTATTGCGCAGGAAATGCAGAACACTTTCCACCATCGACTCCATATGCGCCAATTCTCCAAGCATTTTTGCGCGCGTCAATTCGTCGTCGATAAACTCGCATTGCAGGCGCAACCGGGTGATCGGCGTTCGCAGATCGTGGCTCACTGCGGCAAGCATGCGGGTGCGATCATCGATCAACACCTTGATGCGTTCACGCATCTGATTGAGCGCCCGCGCCGCTACGCGAACTTCCTGCGGCCCACGTTCCGGAACCAGGGCGATTTCGCCGTTTGGATCGAAATTCTCCGCCGCCGAAGCGAACCCGCGCAGCGGTCCCGTCAATCCGAGCGCCGCCCAAACGCCGAGAAGCGGCATGCTGATAAGGACGACAATGAAGGTGAGCGTGGCCGGCCCGAACCAGAGGAACGGCGGCGCTGCAAGCTGTGCGGAAATGAAGTGGCCGTCTTGCAGCCCGATGGCGATGCGTTCTCCGGTCCCGGGCGATGGCGACGGCCCGTTCGCAAGCTTCATCACGCGGTAATTCGGGCCCATTCGATCGGCAAAGCCCTCCACCCAACGGTCGGACGGCACGGCGGGCGACGGAAGCGCGGCAGTCGGCGCGTTCGGGAGCAGCGCCAGTTCGAAGCGCGGGAAAACCCGATCGATGGAAGCGACCAGGTCTTCGCGCCGGTCCGCCGGACTGGCAGATATCAATTCCGCCAGGGTTGCGAGTTGATCGGGGAAATGCTGGTGCGGCCCATCGTGGCGTTGGTAGAAGAACGCGATCGTCAGCACCACGTGGCTCGCAACCAGCGACGCGATGAGGAGCACGACGATCTGGCCGCTGACGCGGTTCGGCAGATAGGCGCGGATGTCGAATCTCACGACGCCTCGACCTTCGCCGCGAACAGATAGCCGCCCGAGCGCACGGTTTTGATGATCCCCGGATCGTGCGGGTCGCGCTCGATCTTGCGGCGCAGCCTGCTGATGAGCACGTCAATGCTGCGCCCGAGCGAATCGATGGAGCGTCCCTGCGTCAGGTCAAGCAGCTGCTCGCGTGACAACACCCGCCCGGCGCGCTCGCATAAAACCTGAAGGAGTCCGAACTCCGCGCTGGTCAAGGTGATGCGCGTGCCATTCGGATCTTTCAGCTCGCGAACCAGGCAATCGATCCGCCATCCGGAAAAGGCGAGATGACGAGCCCGTTCGGCGCCCGTCGCCGCCGCGCCGGCGCGGCGCAGGACGGCACGGACGCGCGCCAGCAATTCGCGCGGGTTGAACGGCTTCGACAAATAATCATCGGCGCCCATTTCCAGCCCGACAATGCGGTCAAGCTCGTCGCCTTTCGCCGTAACCATGATGATCGGCACGCCCGAGTGTGTACGCAACCGCCTGCACAGGCTGAGTCCATCCTCGCCCGGCAGCATCAGATCGAGCAGGATCAAATCGACCCGGCTATCCTCAAGCGCTCGTTCGATCTTGCGGCCGTCCGGCAAGATCGACACCCGAAAATCGGCGTCGCGAAGATAGCGACCGACGAGGCGACTGATTTCGGCGTCATCTTCGACAAAAAGAATGTGCGGCATGCACGAATCCGATTGGATGAGCGCGAGCGGTCGGGGTGGTTGAGATTTTTGTTTCTGAATGTTTCTGGATTCGAGTCGGCAATATAGCGAAACAGGTTTGGCTCCAACGAGCAAGGTTCCATTAACTGCAAATCGCTTTCTCTCAAGGCATGTGAAGTTGAGGAGTTTCCCATGTCTTCAATATCGTCACTGAACGGCATGCCCCCGTCACCTCTGACCATGCTGCAAAACCAGCTGACGTCCGAGGTATCCGCCGGCACCATCAGCTCGTCTGATGAGAGTGCGTTGAGCTCGGCGCTCAGCACCATCAACAGCGAGCTGCAGGGTGGCGGCTCTTCGTCCTCTTCGGGGCCGCCGTCGCCATCCGATATCCAATCGACCATCAGCAGCCTGATCTCGCAGCAGGTGCAAAGCGGCGCCCTGACCAGCAATCAAGCGAGCGAATTACAGAATATTTTCGCCAACGCGTTCGCCAATGGCCCTGGCGGTGCCGGTGGTCACTCACACGGCGGCCCTGGCGGCGCGGGTGGTCCTCCGGGGGGCCCTCCTCCCGGCGGCGGCCCGAGCGGTGCCGGCGCGTCCGGCAGTTCCGGCAGCTCCACGCTCATCGAGCTTCTGCTGTCCAGCGCGAACGGCAACTCAAGCAGCTCCAGTTCGAGCAGCGGCACCTCGTCCTCCAGTGACTCGTCATCTTCCGGAACCTCGTCGAACTCAAGCAGTTCGACGAACGCCTCGTTGGATACCAACGTGCTCAACGAGTTTCTGCAGATGCTGCAGCAATCGCTCGGCACCATGACCGGTTACAACTCGAGCGGCGAGACCAACAACTCCATCTCGGCTCTGGTGGTGAATTATCAAAGCTGAGACACGCGGACCCCTATCTCACGAGCGCGTTCAATGTCGCCCCCCGATCGCGCTCGCCAAGGTGCCACGGCTGCTCAGGCAGCCGTGGCATCTTTTTGCGCCGAAACGCGGTCGCTCGCGGCGAAGTTTATTCCGCCGCTAGGCGCCCGCGACGTGGCTGAAATCAGCGCACTGGCACCAACCGCGACGCGTATCATCGACAAAACGCCGTCGAACTTCACCCTCGTTGGCCTTATTCACCTGGCGACGCCCAATGCACGCGTCATTCATGCGGTGCGCGATCCTGCCGATATCTCCGAGTCCTGCTTTTCGAAGCTTTTTGCGGCGGGTCAGTATTACACCTACGACTTGACGGAGCTCGGCCGCTACTACAGGCCCTATCAGGCACTCATGGGGCACTGGCGCCGCGTGTTGCCGCCGGCGGGTATCCTGGATGTGCACTACGAGGCTGTTGTCGCGGATTTGGGGGGCCAATCTCGGCGCATCATCGCGCATTGTGGGCTCGAATGGAATGCTCGGTGCCTCGCGTTCTATGAGACCGAACGGCCAGTGCGCACTGCGAGCGCGGCTCAAGTGCGTCAACCTATCTACAGCACAATTGGACGTTGGCGTGCCTACGAACCTTTTCTCCAACCATTATTGGCGGAACTACGGTTGGAGTGCGCGGGGGCGACACCCTTTCGACAGGATGAGCAAACCCCATGAACACCTCCCACGCACTTTGCCTCCCTGCTGCGCTAACGCCCAAAGCCTTTGCCCTGAACCCCCTCGGCCCCACAGCCGCGGAAATCAACGGCCTGGATTGCGCGCAAGCGATGGACCCGAGTATCCAGCGCGCGTTGAAACAAGCGTTTCTGACCTATCCCGCGCTGATCTTCCGCGATCAGGTTCTATCCGCGGCCGAGCTGGCGGCGTTCGGCCGGCTGTTCGGTCCGCTCGAAACTTACGAAAGCGCTGCGGCGAAGCCTGCTCGACCGCCGCTCGCGCTTCTTCCCGAGACGCGCGGGCGTACCACACCTGACCAGATGCTGTACGTGCATCCTGAAGAAGCCGGCGTCCTCGTTATGACGAACAACGCGCTGCCCGAACTTACGGCGATCGCGGTCATCGACAATGCCGAGTGCTGGCATTCGGATGGCTCGCACAAGTCCGAACCTTATGGGGCGATCGTCGTTCACGCTCTGCAAAATCCGGCCTTTGGCGGCGGCGACACGGAATTCTGCGATTTACGCCGGCTTTACGACGCGCTGCCGGTCGGCGATAGGAAGCTGTTGGCGGGCCTGACCGCCACGCATCACTGGAGCAAATCGCTCAATCCGCGCTTCGCCGGAGCACTAGATGGGGCGGCGCGGCGAGAAGGCGCGCGCATCGCGGCCATGATCCCGCAAGCTGATCAGCCAGTTGTGCGCACGCATCCTGAGACCGGACGTCCTGCCCTCTACGTTTCGCCCCGCTTCACCCTGCGTATCGCCGGCGCGGCGCCGGACGCTTCCGACGCGATCCTTAACGAGATTTTCGCGCTGATGGACGATCCGCGCTTTTGTTATCGGCACCAATGGCGCGAGCGGGATCTGGTGATATGGGACAACCGCTGCCTCAATCATCGCGTCCACGCCTACGCGGCCAACGACGTCCGCTGCCGGCATCGCATCACTATCCGCGGGGACAGGCCTTATTTCCGCGCGACCTGAGACTGTGTGCCAGCCGGGCGGCAAGTCTCGATTTATTTGCTCCCCGCGTCTATCGTAGTCCGTCAGCCACGCCGCCGAATTAACCCAACAATGGTTGGGCCAAAACGGCGACGCTGTCGCTGTTGGGTCATCAGCGCCATTTCGAGTGAGCGCCAGCCACTTCCGCAATTCCCGTGACAGCCGACATTTGATTGCGCCACAACATCGGACGCGCTGGGCCACGAGCCGACATGTTCAGACGGCGACGAGCGAACGGAGGCGGATGCTCCGTTGGCTCGATGAGCCGTGCAGCGGTGAGGGAATCAGGGAACGAAAGTCAACGTCGTGCCGTGCGCACCATCGCTTTGCAGGGCGAAGTTCGCGGTCGTGTAGGTGCCCGTCAAGTGAAGGTCGACAGCATGGCTACCCTGTGCGACTTGAAGTTGGCCGCCAGCCGCACTGCTTTGGGTGAAGATTGCAGTCGTTTCCGCTGAGCCCTGGCCGATGAACCTGATCTTGGTCAGGTCCATAAAGTCCTGGCCGCCGAAGTCGTGGATATTGCCTTTGAACGAATCCTGTTTGAGCACCAGCTCGCCGGTGTTCATGATAAACAGCTTAGCATTTGCTTGAAAGACGGCGCCAGCGTCCAACACGAGCTGTCCGCCATCGATATTGGTCGTGCCATCGACGGTTCCGCCGGACAGGACGTTGACTACCGCGGTGACATTCGGGTCATTCGGGTCGTTGATCGTTAGCGCGCTGACCACGCCGCCGGCAGATACGTTGAGCGTGCCACCGCTGCCGACCAAATCATGGTGGTCTGTGCCACCCGAAGTGACGTTCATCACGCCGCCATTCGAGACAGTGGTCCCAGACGCGGTGCCTCCACTGTTAACAAATGCCGTGCCGCCGTTGACGGTCATTCCCACGGCGGAGCCGCTTCCCGATCCGCCTAGTCTAAGAACTCCACTCCGCCCTTGAGCACCAGGCCGCCGGAGGTCACGCCGCCTGCAAACGCGATCTCTTCGCCTCCCGATGCAATCAGGCTTGAGATTGCGACGCCTTCAACCGCCTGCCCACCTAGGCCCGTGTGTCGCCAGAGCTTAGGTTGTTGCCTTGCACCGTTGTGCCGATTGCGGTGCCGCCGGGCACAATCAAAGTTACGCCGGTTTGTGTAACAATCGTGCCGACGATCTCCCCGCCGCTGGCCACTCCAAGAAGGCCGCCGCCGATGACGATTTCTCCGCTGGACGTTACACCAGCCGGAACCGTAACGCCCGTACTTATGACTGCCATTGGTATCTCCTAAAAAACTCTCTTCGGGATGAAACAACAGCGGTAACTATGACCCGCCCTGTTGCTCCCGGCAATGTGCAAACGGCGCTGAAGACGGGAGAAGGCCACGTCGCAAATGGGTCGATGCTGTCGAAAAAGGCTTGAGAACTTTGGCGAACAATGATTCCGGTGATTCCATGATCTGAGCCTTGGAGGCTGCGATGATGGGTCGGCGGTGGGGCAATCAAGCAAGCCTGTTCTATCAGTTCCGGCTCGAGGATCGGGTGCCGAAGGATCACCTGCTCAGACGTATCGATGGTTTTGTCACGACTGCCCTTGCGGATATCCACGGGCGACTGAGGCCTTCCTACAGTGAGATCGGCCGGCCATCGATTGATCCCGAGCTGCTGATCCGGATGTTGATTATTGGCTACTGCTTTGGTCTTCGCTCCGAGCGGCGGCTGACGCAGGAAGTCGAGTTGCATTTGGCATATCGCTGGTTCTGCCGGCTCGACCTCGATGACACGGTTCCGCACCATTCGACCTTCTCGGAGAACCGGCTTCACCGGTTTCGCGATAGCGATGTCTTGCGCCACATCTTCGAACGCGTCGTTGCAGCCTGCATGACAGCCGGACTGGTCGGGGGCGAGGGCTTTGCCGTCGATGCCAGCGTGATGGAAGCCAACGCTAGCCGTTATCATGGCCAGGCGCCTGACGAGATTAATTGGGCCGAGCCCGAGCGCCAGACGCGTGCGGTGAAGGAATATCTTGCAAGGCTCGAAGCTGACGTGCAGCCCAACCCTGACCGCAAGCCACCGAAGGTGATCTCGCCAAGCGATCCCTGCTCGGCGTGGACCGCCAAGGCCAACAAGCGGGTGCAGTTTGGATACGGCCTCAATTACCTCATCGATCTTGAGAACGCGGTCATCGTCGATGTCGAGCCGACGCCGGCACGGACCTACGATGAGGTAGAGTCCACAAAAGCGATGCTCGCTCGAACTGAGCAGCGCTTTCACTTGAAGCCGAAACGGCTCGCCGCCGATACGGCTTATGGGACAGGCCGTTTTCTCGGTTGGTTGGTTGGCTGCGGAATCGCGCCCCATATCCCGGTGCGCGACGCAAGCGAGCGCGATGACGGCACCTTCTCCCGCAGTGATTTCCGGTGGGACAGACGGCGCGGCGTCTACATCTGCCCGAACAACAAAGTGATGCATACCACCGGGACTGTGTACGATGGCACCTTACTACGCTATCGCGCCTCGAAATTCGATTGTGATGTTTGTTCGCTTAAGATGAAGTGTTGTCCCAAGACGCCGGCGCGGCATGTTCCCCGCGATCTGCAAGAAGACGCTCGCGATGTGGCACGTCGTCTTATGGGGACAAAGCACTTCCTAAAGTCACGCGATGAGCGAAAGCGCGTCGAGATGCGTTTTGCTCACCTTAAAATCCACCATGGGTTCGAACGCATGCGACTTCGAGGTCTATCCGGCGCGCGCGACGAATTCCATCTCGCCGCCATTGTGCAGAACCTCAAAACGCTGGCGCTGCGAGCCCTCAAGCCTCCTAACATGCTTCAATCGGCAGCGCTTGCGTAAGTGAAGGTTTACAGCTCGCAACCTAGTAGGCGGCAGGTCTCGCGCCTCATCAAATCGGGCAACGGGTTATTCCGAGAAAACAGCGCCTTTTTCGACAGCATCGGTCACAAGCAGACTTGGCCGTTCCAATTTTTGAGGTCTCCTTTACCCCCGAAAAACAGACATCGATGAGTCCGCTCTTCGAGGGCAGGGGAGAGGACCGGAAATGGTCCCTGCTTTCAAAGCCATTTTCCCTGTTATGCCGCGAGACATTCCCTGTTCGTTGGGATAGGGAATTTCGCCGAAATTACCGATTTCACAATCAATTTGGGCGGCGAGTAGTGCCGAGACTCCGCTGTCTCGCGGAATTTCCCTGTACTTTTCCCTGTTAGCAGGGAATTCGCGGTGGAGACCGGTTCGTGAAGGACTGCGTCCTCAGCCAACTATCGCAGCGGTTTTTAATGCTTCACGCGGCGGTTGGAATGCTGCACTCATTGCGTCGCGCGCTTGATCTTGAGCTCGACGCCAAGGCGCATGCGCTCACACGAAGCGAATGGAAGCTCGACCCGCTCGCCGGCATTTGCGAGCGAGCGGTGCGAGCACATGAGCCATAGCAAAGTCGTCTCACTATTGAGCTAGCCGCGGGCTCCACCCAGTCATCTTGCCGTTGGCCGCCCATCCTTCGGTGCATTCGAGGCGCGACTTCCGCACCCGGCCACTGGCCGCGGGGGTGCCATAAGCTCCGAAGGCCTCTATCCAACAAGCACACGAGTGCGGCACAACAGAGAGCACGGCGCCACATCGCCTGAGCATGGGTTGGATTTATCCAGGGCGCCATATCTGTCGTCTGTGTTTTGCTGTTCGAGCGTGGCATCATTGGTGCTTTAGCGCGGCAGCTTAAGGTCGCGATCTGGCGCGCCCAGGATCGAAAGGAAAATGTCAATGCTGAATAACTCCGGTCTCGCGACGCTGGGAGACATCGTGGAGGCCAATGGAGCAAAGGTGCCCAGCCGCGTCGCTTTGACTTACCAGGGCAGGGACTACTCGTATGGCGAGCATCGCTCGCGCATCTATCGTCTCGCCAACGCGCTACTCGCCCAAGGAGTCCGGCGTCAACGTCGCGTAGCGGTTCTGGCGCAAAATTCGAACGCCTATATCGAGATCTATGCCGCCGGCGAGGTCGCCGGTTATATTACGGTTGCGGTGAATTATCGGTTGGCGTCCGCGGAAATTGAATACATTCTCAAAGATTCAGCGCCGGATGTGCTGATTTTCGACGAGGAATATTCAGAGATCGTTGGCGAGATCAGAAGCTCATACCCGGACATTCGTCATTACATTTGCATCGGGCATGGCTCGCTCGCTTGGGCCGACAATTATGAGATGGCGATCGCGAATGCGAGCGACGCTTCTCCCCAGACGAGGGCTCGTCCGTCAGACATCGCTTATCTGATCTACACCAGCGGAACGACCGGGCGCCCAAAAGGCGCAATGTTGGACCACGCAGGGCAGCTCGGCTTTATTCAATCACAAGCAACGGATCTCAGCATTCGTTCAACCGATACCATGCTGCTGACAATGCCGTTTTATCATATCGGCGCGAAGTGCAATTTTCTTACGGCTACTCTCGTCGGCGGAAGGGTCGTATTGCACCGTTCATACGATATCGAGAGCATTGCCGCCGACATCGCGCGCTATCAGGTGTCCGTCATCCATCTCGCGCCGATCATGGTAAAAGACCTGATAGAGCTGCCGGGATTAAAAGAAACTGACATGTCGTCGCTTCAACTCATTCAATATGCTTCGGGTCCGATGGCGGTCGCCCAGTTGCGGAGCGCGATATCTGTGTTTGGTCCGATTTTGGTGCAAATCTACGGAATGACGGAAACTGGCCTGGGAACGATACTGCAGCCCCATCAACACGTGCTCGACGGGCCGGCAGAATGGACGAGGCGTCTCGGTTCCGCCGGACAGGAAGCGTTGGGATACAAAGTTCGCGTCGTCCGGCCCGACGGCTCGGACTGCGACGTCGACGAGCAGGGTGAGATTCTGATCAAGGGACCGGGAGTCATGGTGGGGTACTGGAGCAACCATCCGGCCACGTTTGCTGCGCTGGAAGACGGCTGGATGAGGTCTGGCGACATAGGAGCCTTCGACAAGGATCGCTTCCTGTTCGTGCTCGATCGGAAGAAAGACATGATCTTGTCCGGTGGAGAGAACATATACCCCCGCGAAGTGGAAGAGGCTTTGTTTCATCATCCTGCCGTGAAGGAAGTAGCGGTAATCGGGATTCCAGACGACCGATGGGGCGAGTTGGTGAAGGCTTTCGTCGTTACCGCTCCCGGTCTATCTGTGGCCGAGGCAGACCTCATCGAGCACTGTCGCGGCTATATTGCCAGCTACAAGAAGCCGAAGAGCGTCGTTTTCGTGGATGCACTTCCACGTCTTCCAAACAAGAAGATCGACAAAAAGCAATTACGCGCGCCGTTCTGGAAAGGCGGCAGGATGGTTTAGCATCTCGAACGAGCAAACGGCGGCTGGACGGAGCCAGCCGCCAATCTTAAACTCAACACTTGCAGTAGCGACGTCCCTTGACGCCGAAGCTCCAAATTACTTCTTCTTGGTCTTCTTCGCTTTCTTTTTCATCTTTTTCGTTTTCTTTGCCACGGTGTAGCTCCTTTGTTGAAATATCCCAACATTCAGCACGAACCAATTCGCATAGAAAGCTTACCACAAACATTGACAAAATACTCCCGCCGGCCTCGATTAAACGGCAAAGGATTTAACCACCGCGTTAAGCGCAATCTGTTCTCGGATTTACCCTTGCATCTAATGCTGCGTCTGCAAATTCATCAGATCGCCCGCCGGCATCATGTTTGCGTTTAGGCTCGCCATGATCACGAGCGAGCCCACCATGACCAGCATGACGATCAAAATGCCGAAGGCGAGCGCCAGCACGTTGTTGGTATTATCCGGTCCGGTGGTGATATGGATGAAGAACACCAAATGGACGCCCATCTGGGCGATGGCGAGCACGGCAAGGCCGAGCGC
Source organism: uncultured Alphaproteobacteria bacterium (assembly GCA_963826945.1). GTDB lineage: Bacteria > Pseudomonadota > Alphaproteobacteria > Rhizobiales > Xanthobacteraceae > BOG-931. The sequence continues at coordinate 287,175 of CAWGYY010000016.1, forward strand.
CACTCCGGGGGGCCACAACAGCGAGGTGTTGGCGGCCCAGAACGACACGCCAGTCAGGAGTACCGCAAGGACGAGCCCGATCGTATAAACGAGCAACTCGGACAAGGTCTCTTGGCGCGTGCGGGCGGGACCGGTGTTGTCCCCGGGGGCGCGATCGTAAGGCTGAGTGCTCATGAGCGGATTCCCATCAGATAAACGACAGTGAATAGCCCCACCCAAATGATATCGAGTGCATGCCAGAACAGGCTGAAGCAGGCCAGTCGGCGCTCCACGGTCGGGCGAAATCCCCTGGTCGCGACCTGCGCCATCATGACAATGAGCCACAGTAGCCCAAAGGTCACATGCGCCCCGTGGCAGCCGACCAGGGTAAAGAAAGCGGAGAGAAAAGCGCTGCGCTGCGGCGTCGCGCCGATCCTGACCATGCCGGCGAACTCGCTAGCTTCAAGCCCGAGAAACGCCGCGCCAAGGACGAAGGTGACCGCGGCGGCAACATAGGTGGCGCTCCGATTGCGCGCGCCGACCGCCATCCACATCAGGCCGCAGGTATAACTGGAGAGTAGCAGGCACGCAGTCTCGATAGCGACCCTGGTCTGGTCGAATAGCTGCGCACCTTCCGGACCACCCGCACTGGCGTGCGCGAGCACGGCGTAGGTCGCGAACAGCGTCGAGAACAGGACGATGTCGCTGAGCAGGAAGATCCAGAAGCCGTAGGCGACCACAATCCGCTTTGGCGCGGGACCCTCGTAGGTCACATCGCCCGTGGCGAGCGGCTCTTCGCCAAAGACGGCCGTGCTGCTCATGTTGCCATCTCCGCGCGGTATTCGCGATCGACACGGGCGACCTCGGCGGCCGGTATTTCGACCTCTTCCTGTTCGCGCCAGGCGAAGACGAGCGTCGTCACCAAGGCGCCGAACAAGCCAACGACGACCATCCACCAGATGTGCCAGATCAGCGCAAAACCGGTGACGACAGCGAAGAAGGCGGTGACAAAGCCGGTCGCGGTATTTTTCGGCATGTCAATCGGCGCATAGCCTGACGTCGGCGCCCGCGCAGCCGGCGCGCCGCGCGCTTCTTGCTTCATGGTCCAGAACGCGTCGATTCCTTTGACATGCGGCAGTCGGGGAAAATTCCACGCCGGCGGCGGCGACGGCGTCGACCATTCGAGCGTGCGGCCGTTCCAGGGATCGCCGGTCCGGTCGCGCAACTCCTCGCGGTGGCGGATCGAGACGACAAGCTGCATGATCTGACTGATAATACCCGCCAAGATCACCACCGATCCAACGCCGGCGACGATCAACCACGGTCGCCAGCTCAGATTGTCGTAGTGCTGCATGCGGCGGGTCATTCCCATCATGCCCGACCACATAGAGCGGCATGAAGGACAGATAGAAGCCGACCAACCAGCACCAGAACGAGGCCGCGCCCCAGCGTTCTTCAAGCCGAAAGCCGAACGCCTTGGGGAACCAATAATTGTAGCCCGCCATCGCGCCGAAAACGACGCCGCCGATAATCACGTTGTGAAAATGCGCGATCAAAAACAGGCTGTTGTGCAGGACAAAATCGGCTGGCGGCATTGCCAGCAGGACGCCGGTCATGCCGCCGATGGCAAACGTCACCATGAAGCCGATCGACCACAGCACCGGCACCGTGAAGCGGATGCGGCCGCCATACATCGTGAACAGCCAGTTGAAGATCTTCACGCCGGTCGGCACGGCGATGATCATCGACATGATGCCGAAAAAGCCGTTGATGTCGGCGCTGGCACCCATGGTGAAAAAATGATGCAGCCAGACCAGAAACGAGAGGATGCAGATCGCCATGGTGGCGGCGACCATCGAGCGGTAGCCAAACAGCGGCTTGCCCGAGAAGGTGGCGATGACCTCGGAGAAAATGCCGAACGCCGGCAGAATGAGGATGTAGACCTCCGGGTGGCCCCATACCCAGAACAGATTGACATACATCATCATGTTGCCTTGGCCGCTGATGGTGAAAAAATGGAAACCGAGATAGCGGTCGAGCAACAGCATCGCAAAGGTCGCGGTCAGGACGGGAAAGGCGGCGACGATGAGCAGATTGGCGGCGAGCGCTGTCCAGCAGAAAACCGGCATCCGCATATAGCTCATGCCCGGGGCGCGCATTTTCAGAATGGTGGTGACGAAGTTAATCCCCGTCATCAGCGTACCGACCCCGGAAATCTGCAGCGCCCAGAGATAGTAGTCGACGCCGACCCCGGGGGAGTATTGCAGCTCGCTGAGCGGCGGATAGTTCATCCAGCCGGTCTTGGCGAATTCGCCGATCACCAGCGAAATATTGGTCAAGAGCACGCCCGATGCGGTCAGCCAAAGACTCACCGAGTTCAAGGTCGGAAATGCCACGTCGCGCACGCCGAGTTGCAGTGGTAACGCGAAATTCATTAGCCCGATCATGATCGTCATCGCCATGAAGAAGATCATGATGGTGCCGTGCGCCGAGAAGATCTGGTCGTAATGCTCCGGCGGCAGATAACCCTGCGCGCCGCCGGCGGCAAAAGCCTGCTGGGTGCGCATCATGATGGCGTCGGTAAAGCCGCGGAGCAGCATCACCAAGGCGAGCACGCAATACATCACGCCGATGCGCTTGTGGTCGACCGAGGTCAGCCACTCACGCCAGAGATACGGCCAATGCCCTCTCAATGTAATCCAGCCGAGGACGAGGACGACGGCCAGGATCATCAGCCCGGACGCGAACAAGGGTATCGGCTGGTCGAACGGGATCGCGTCCCAGCTCAGCTTCCCAAGTAAGCGCAAAGCACAATCCTCCGTGCGTCAATTGAGCCCGACGGTGTGGCAAAGTCCGACCGGCATGCCAGCGCTCACGATCGTTTCGAACAGGCCGGAGCTGACGGAGCCGTAGGTAAACGGCGGCACCGCATGGCTCGGCTTTTCCAGCTCGGCATAGCTCCGCGCATCGAGCGCCGGTCCCGCGCCCTTGGTTTTCGCAGCCCAGGCAGTGAACTGATCCGGCGGCACCGCATGGACGAGGAAGTGCATGTCGGAAAAGCCGTCGCCGCTGAAATTGAACGAGCGGCCCTCGTAGGTACCCGGCCCGTCCGCCTGCAGTTGCAGTCGGGTCGTCATCGCGCCCATGGTGTAAATCTGGCTGCCGAGTTGCGGCACCATGAAGCTGTTCATCACGCCTGAGGAGGTCAGCTCGAAGCTGATCGGTGTGCCTACTGGGATGGTCAACGTGTTAACGGCGGCTATGCCCTGTTCCGGGTAGATGAAGAGCCATTTCCAGTCGAGCGAAACCACCTGCACGGTCACCGGCTTGACTGTGGAGGCGAGCGGCTTGCGCGGATCGAGGTCGTGCGAACCGACCCAGCACAGGCTGCCGAGCAACATCACCGTCATCGCCGGAATCGACCACACGATCATTTCGAGGCGGCCGGAATATTCAAAATCCGGCAGGTAACGCGCGCGCGTATTCGAGGCGCGGAACCAGAACGCAACGCCGAGCGTCGCTACGATCGTTGGGATGACGATCGCCAGCATGATGCCGAGCGAATTGAAGAGGATCGTCCTTTCGTCGAATGCGATCGGCCCCTGCGGATCCAGGATACCTTCCGAGCAACCGCCGAGCGCGGGCGCGATTAAGGCGAGAGCCGGCCAGCCATGCCGCAAGACATTGCTTGCCCGCTGTGTGGTGCAAATAGGATCGAGTATCGCAATCAGGCCGCTCTGTCTTCGCGCCTTCAAATCCGGGAACTCGTCCGCACCCGCGATGCCCATTGCTTCGCTCCGTTCTCTTGGCGGTGGTGATGAGTCCGCAGCCGGCTTACTGCTCAGTTCGATGCGGCTAGTGATCGATCGCGCCGCGCCCTAGTCCGGACGCGACGACACCATAGCACAGGCGCTGTACGGCATCGCCGGAAAAAGCCGCGAACCATCTCCACGAATACTCTGGAGCAGAGCTGCATCGAATTCATTGTCGGTCCACCGGCCGATCCCGGTCTCACGGTCGACGGGTATTTGATGCAACGATGGTTCCGGATGGCGTTCGGATTGCCCGCGCTCCACAGAAGAACCGATCGCTGCCTGGTACCGTGCGGCAGTTCGCGCAATCCCGGGTGACGGTTGGCGGCGGCCCTCGTTCAATCTGGCTGAAATCCCCGGGATCCATGCATCCTATTCGGCCGCGATCCTTGAGCAAGCGAGCAAGCAGAGAACAGGGTCACGACAATGCGCCGACTGCCCGGATCCGACACTCCGAGGGTCCCCGCGGTCCCGTAGGTTAAGACGACGATTTAGATTGAATAGCTTTAATCGACGCGCAACTTTTCCTATTGTCCATGCGGAGAGGGGTGCGGGTTCTTACCGCGATTAAGCGTTTCAAACGGAGACTCGCCGAAAGCCAGAACGTAATCACTTTCGAAGCGGCGAGCGTCAGCGAATCCGCAAGTGGACGCTATCTCGGCGACCGTTGTGTTTGCGTCAGGACCCAGCAATAATTCCCGCGCGTGGCGCAAGCGTACCCGTCTCAAGAATTCCATCGGCGAATAGCCCCGGTTGTTCTTAAACGACCGGAACAAGCTGAAAGCACTGACCCCGCTGATGTCCGCCAAGCTTTCCAGAGTAATCGCACGCCGCCAGTTGGCCTCAATGTAGGCCTCGGCGCGGTCGACTTGCATAGGGGAGCAATGCCGCGGTGTCTGCTCCAGCAATTGGCTGTAGTTGTGCCGGTTGGCTTGAAGAAACATCACCATCAGAGTTTGCTCAAACTCAGATAGTACGAAGTGCGGAAGCAGAGCGGTGGACTTGTTTAGAATATCAACTAAGAAGAAAAAATGTGCCCGCAACGTCGTTGCAGCATAAAGCGCATAATTCTGCTTAGGATCAAAACGCAATGTTTCTCCGCAGGTCTTTCCGACAATCGCTGACATCTTATTAGCCAACGCTCGGGATTTTATTGTCAAGAGCAAACGCCTGTAATCAGCCTTGCTTGTAATACGCAACGGTTCACGCGGAGATATCACGACGCTGCAGTCGGGGCGAACTGTAATTGATGTGCCGCTGGTCACAACTTGGCACTTCCCGTGAACCGAGAATATCTGCGTCGCCAGGTCGGTTTCGGGATATCCAATGTACAGGTCTGCAGCGCATGAAGCGTAAATCAATCCCACGTCGGTCAGTTGGCAGTGATTGATTATGGTCTGAAGCTTCCGCTCTCGATCTAAGAACTCTAATTTTGGTTTGGCATAAGTGCGCGCAAATGCCGCGCGTGTTTCTTCCGGGCAAGACGTATCAACGAGCGGAAATCGGGCGAGCGGTTGAGCTGATTTCATCCGAATGTTGTTTTGCTTTGCGATCGCACTTGGGAAAGGAATGCAAGAGGGGAGTAACCGCGGTGTCGCTTAAATGATCTAAATAGACTTAGAGCGCTTACCCCCGTGACTTCCGCAAGCTCCTCAAGGGTAATTGCGCGATGCGCATTTGCATCGATATACGCCTCGGCGTGCCGTATCTGCGACAGTGCAGAATCCGGCGGTTGCGTCTCCAGTAAATGACTGTAATTGTGCCGATTGGCATAAAGAAACATCACCATGAGGGCCTGCTCGTATTCAGCCAGCGCAAACTCGGGAAGAGAAACGGCGGAAGCGCTTTGCTGGTCGACTAGGAAGAAGAAATGATTGCGAAGGGCTTTTGCACCTGGATGGCCATTATTGTGTAGCGGATCAAAACTCAAAGGGTATCTGATAGCGGCTCCTGTAAGGGCGGACAGTTTGCCGGCTAACGCCCGGGTATTCATCACCAGGACGAAATGTTCGTAGCCATCATTAACTTTCACTGCAAAGCTTTGGCCCGATGACATGGTTACGCCATGCCGAGGACGGAGCGGACTCACGATGTCATTAACTATCGCTTCTCCGGATCCCCGAACAGGAAACGTTTGCAGGGTAAAACTACTTTCCAGGTATACTAATCTCACTCCGATCCCGTATTGAGCATAGCCCAGTCCGATATCTTTCATCTGGCAATAATTGAATTTGACGTCGCCCTTCCTGGTGCGGCCTTCGAGATGCAAGGTCGGTTTGGCGTAAACGCGGGAGAGAGCGTCGCACATTTCATCCGCGCTCTGCGTGCGAACAAGCGGAAAGCGATCGAGCGCTCTCTCAGTGGTGATCACGGAGAGCCACCACCTATTGCAAGGGAGAGTGAGCCATGAAGGCGCGAAGCGTTGTGTGACCCCTGTGTTCTCTCGATACCATGGCGCAAACGCACGCCGGGGATGGTTGTATTTCCAGGTGGCGGGTGCTGATAAATCGAAAACGTATCGAGCGGCCAGGCCGATTTCATCGCGGTCCTCCGCCACCTCTCGACCGCACTTGCGACAGGAACTCCAGCGGCGAATACCCGCGATATTTTTTGAATGAGCTAAACAGGCTGAAAGCGCTTACGCCAGTAATGTCTGCGAGCTCTTGGAGAGAAATCGCGCGCTTCGCATTTGCTTCGATGTATTCCTCGGCTTGCCGGATCTGCCGCGGAGCGGTGTCTGCCGGCTCCTCTTGCAACAGGTGACTGTAATTGTGCCGGTGCCCACATAGAAACAGCGTCATTAGCAGCTGCTCGATTTGCGCCATCCACCAATCTGGAAAAGGCGGAATACCGCCACTCAAAGTGTCGACAAGTAGTGGAAGATATTGCTCAAGCATTTGTGCCGCTGGATGCTTCGAGCTCTGTCGCGCGTCGATCAGCAACGGTTCCGTGATCGTTGCCCCGGTCATGGCCGCAAGTTTTTCGGTCAATGCTTGTGCGTTTATTCGCAAAACGAGGTGTTCGTAATCGGCGCTGATGTTCGAATTGTGTGATGCGTCCGGCGGAATTACCACGCCGGCGCCTGCGCTCAATCCAAATGAAGCTCGGCCACAGGTCGCCTCACCCTTCCCACGGATCGGAAATAGCTGAGAAAACACGCCGGCGGGTGGAAACTCGAAACCAATATCAGCGCCGAATGTGCTGTAACAGATTCCGATGTTTCGGAACTGGTACGCGTTAATAGTCGCGTCAAAGCTCTCGGCACGGCCAGCCGGTACCAAGACTGGCTTACTATAAAAGCGGGCGATGCAACTGCGCACTTCCTCAACATCGCGGGAGCGAACGAGAGGAAAGTTATGAAGTGGTCTCGGTGAATCCACGGCTATCGCATCTGAAATTTGCGCGCAGAACTAAGGCAAACGACGCAATGCGACGCGGCAAATAGTGAGTCGCTGGAATCATGTCGGGATTCGCGGTTGAGTGGAAGGGCGGAGCCAGGGGTTGTCCTCAGATTCCACATCTCACGGAAGGCGAGGTTTGCGAATTTTTATGGGCTGCACAACGCGGTCCTTTCGCTAGCTGCTACAATGGCGAGCAGCGCAACAAGCGTACGAATTAGCGGTCGCCCAGATGCGGCAGTTTGGGCTCCGGTAGAACCTGGCGGTGTACTGGGAATGCAGTCGGCCCTCATGCAGAGCAAGCCTGCAGGCGAGCGCGCAACGGCCCTATATTTGGGCGGATGTACTATCGCATCTGGGCGACGCGCCGGAATCCAACTGGGTCGAGAATCGTCAACGACCGATCGCTGATATTGATCAAGCCGCCGCGGCGAAACTCGGTCAGCACTTTACTGACATGGACAGGAGTTAACCCTGTGGCGTCGGCGATGTGGTGCTGGCGTAGTGGAAAATCCATTTCCACCGTCTCGGACTCGATCATGCCGCGTTTCTCGAGCCTTTCTGCCAGATTAAGGATCAGCCGCGCGATGCGCTCGTCGGCTGTCCGGCGCCCGAGGTCGACGATGAGTTGATCTGCTCTTATTGTCTCTTCGGTCCACGCCTTAGACAGCTTTTCAAGCAAACCGGAATTTTTGAAAAGGGCTCCCCTGAATTCAGATCGCTTGAGGGTGCGGTAGCGAACATCGGTGATGGCCTCGACCAAAAAATGAGGCCGGACGTCAAAGAATAATGCCGCGGACACAATGTCGCCTGGCAACAGGAACGACAATATCTGCCGGCTGCCGTCTGACAGCATCACAACAGAGGCTGCCCATCCCTCGCAAATAATGGGTACCACGTCGTACAATTCCTGCTCCCGGCAAACGATTCGCCGCGCCGCGACGATATGAGCGGATTGCTGAACCTGAACTGAGGCGTCCGTTGGCTGCGACCAAGCCGAAGCGGCTTGGCAAATACTGTGTTCAAATGCCGAGCAAGCGGCGCAAGTTTCTTGTGCCAGCGGGGCGACGGATACGGCCGTCGCCGGTCTGACGCGGGCGTTCATCGGGTTCAGCTCCCTGAATCTAGTACTCAGACCCGGCGGGTGACCGCGTTAACGAACGCGTGCGACAAAAACCTATTCGCGGCCCATGCCCCAATAGTGCGTCACGAACAAACTAAACAACCTACGCTTTGGGAATTTGCGAGCATAAAGCGATCGCGAATCACCATGCTTTCGTAAAACTTTTGCATAGTTGAACTAACAAGCGGGCCAAAGCGGAATTTCAATAATTTTTGTTAATAAAACTAAATGTTATCTCCAATGACAAACTAACCAGCGTCTTCTTCCATTCGATTTCTAATACAACTAAACTTTAAGTAGTTTGAATTCAGCGCGGTGATCGATCGAATGACCCCGCTTTTCCCTTTGCCGTGAACGTTTCAGGTCTGCTCTCAAAAATTTGACGTTACGCTGTGCCGCACGTCGATACAACGCGCGATTGAGAGAGAACCGCGGATCGGGCTTTGTTTAGTTGCCGGTGAGGGTAACCATGACAATCGGCCGCAACAGATGGCCGTCAAGCGATACAACAAATTATTATTATAAATTATCGACCCTTATAAATATACTATGAGTATATTGTATAATATAATATATCGTCATAAGTATTAATCTTTGTTCAATTGTATCCGAAGTATTTCTTCCAGTGGGAAGCTTTTTAAGTTCTGCGGAAAGACGGCCAAGCCAGATTCATCGGGTGAATTGGCCGCGCCGTTAAAGGCAATGAACGTTCTGCGATCGCGAACGGGGCGCTGGATAATGATTGTTGGCGCGGGTGCATTTTTATGACTTTTGATACGTTTTTCACAAGGGCAGTAAGTCGGCTGCGGGACGAGAGGCGCTACCGTATCTTCGCCGATCTGGAGCGGATTGCCGGCCGCTTTCCACATGCTATTTGGCATTCGGCAAACGGTCCGCGCGACGTCGTCATCTGGTGCTCCAACGATTATCTCGGCATGGCGCAGCACCCCAAAGTCGTTGGCGCCATGGTTGAGACGGCAACGCGGATGGGCACCGGAGCGGGCGGTACCCGCAACATCGCCGGCACCAATCATCCGCTTGTTGAACTCGAACGCGAGCTCGCTGCGCTGCATGGTAAGCAAGCGGCGCTTGTATTCACGTCCGGTTACGTCTCGAACGCGACTGCAATTTCGACCATCGGCAAATTGCTTCCCGATTGCCTGATCCTATCGGACGCCAGCAATCATAATTCGATCATAGAGGGCGTGCGCCAGTCCGGGTGCGAGAGAAAAATCTTCGGGCACAACGACGTCGTTCATCTTGAGGAATTGCTGTGGGCGGCGGCACCGCAACGGCCAAAGCTGATCGTCTTCGAAAGCATCTATTCGATGGATGGCGACGTCGCACCGATCAACAGGATCTGTAATCTGGCGCAGCGCTACGGCGCCATGACCTATCTCGACGAGGTGCACGCCGTCGGTATGTACGGTTCGCGGGGCGGCGGGATCGCTGAGCGCGACGGCGCCATGGAACGCGTTGACGTGATAGAGGGCACACTTGCCAAGGCCTTCGGCGGTCTTGGTGGATACATTACTGGAAGTGCGGCTCTTGTCGATGCGGTGCGTTCCTATGCGGCCGGATTCATTTTTACGACGGCCCTCCCGCCACCGGTTTGCGCCGCCGCGACTGCGGCAATCCGTCATCTCAAGACGTCGAATTTCGAACGCGAGCGGCACCAGGAGCGTGTCGCCCGGGTGAAGGCGATATTCGACGCCGTAGGCCTGCCGATGATGCCGAATGAAACCCACATCGTGCCGCTTTTCGTCGGCAATCCGGACAAATGCAAAATGGCGAGCGACCTGCTGCTGGAAGAGCACGGCATCTATGTTCAGCCGATCAATTACCCCACAGTCCCGAAAGGCACCGAGCGGCTGCGTATTACGCCATCGCCATATCACGACGATGCGATGATCGATGCGCTTGCGGGCGCGCTCATCAGTGTGTGGCAACGCCTCGACCTGCCGCTTAAGGCTTGGCAGCTGGCGGCGGCCGAGTGATGTCGCCGGAACTCCCACTCGCGAAGCTCATCGCCAGTGAAGTTAAATCGCATACTTTCGATTTGGAAGTATAATTCTATTGCTTAATGTACATTGAAATATATTTTCTTTCCGAGATCAATATTCTTGGAATAATCGAAACCAATCAAACGATTATTAACTCAATATAACTAGGTTGACACGACTATTTGTATTTCCAGAGACGCGCAGACTGTTGAAGTCGGAGCGTCAGAAAAAGGCAACGGGGCATGAGTAACGAGGCCGTTCTGGCAGATGCCGCTAGCAGCCCGGTAAATCCGGAAAATTGGGGAGCTTCCGACGCCCCCCGTAACGATGCCGAACGCAATGCTTCGGTGCCGACCCAGTTCATCAGCTTCGCCATCGGCGATGACCAATACGGCGTCGACATCATGGCGGTACGCGAGATCAAGGGCTGGTCGGAGGTTACGCACTTGCCCCGGCAGCCGGAATATGTCCGAGGCGTGCTCAATCTTCGCGGCGCTATTGTTCCGATTATCGATCTGCGCTGCCGCTTTGGCCAAGGCCGGACCGAAGCAACGCCGCTGCATATCGCGATCATCGTGCAAATTGGCCCGCGGCAGGTCGGCCTCCTGGCCGACCGGGTGCTGGATATCGTTTCGTTTGAGGCCTCTCAAGTTCAGCCGGTGCCGCGAATCGCTAACGCCTCGCGCGTCAGCTTCCTCTCCGGCCTGGTGACGATTGAGAGCGGCATGATTGCGCTGATTGATCTGCCAAATCTTCTGTCCGCCGCGGTCGACGGCGATGCACAGCCAAATCAGGAATCTTAAGTGGCGTGGGCAAAGTGAAGATAGTCATCACAGGCTTTCAAGCTGCGGCAGCCTTCAGATCGGCTCACAAGTTACCACTTGTGAACAGGCAGCGGATTGAGCGCCGTTTTTCTGAAACATCCCAAGGGCCTGACGGAGGAACCGATGTCTTGGTTTAACAATGGAAATGGCGTTGCCTCGAAAAAGGCGCAGCCCAGCGAATTGCGTGCGCAACTCGACGCCCTGAGCAAATCGCAGGCAATGATCGAGTTTACAAGCGATGGCAAGATTCTGAACGCGAATGAGAATTTCCTGGCAACGATGGGTTATTCGTTGGAGGAAATTCGCGGCCAGCATCACGCCATGTTCGTCGAACCGGCCTACCGCAACAGCCCCGAATACAAAATGTTTTGGGACAAGCTCGGACGCGGCGAATTCGATGCCGGCCAATACAAGCGTATCGGTAAGGGTGGCAACATCGTCTGGCTCCAAGCGAGCTATAATCCGGTCCTGGATGCGAACGGCAAGGCGGTGAAAGTCGTCAAACTAGCGACCGAGATCACCGCAGCTAAGACTGAGCAGCTCAAGGCGGACCACATTACACATCGGCTTCAGGCCGCCCTCGACAGTTGCCAGACTAACGTCATGGTTGCCGACGAGAACTACAACATCGTCTACATGAACAGTACCATGTTGGAGATGATGCGGGCCAACGAGGTCGCGTTGCGCAAGGAACTGCCGGCTCTTGATACCAAGAAATTGATCGGCACGTGCATCGATGTCTTCCACAAGAACCCGGCGCATCAGCGCGCCATGCTCGACAGGATGACGACTGTCGTCCGAACCACGATCAAAATTGCGGGGCTCACTTTCGACCTCGTGGTCAATCCGATCGTCGACAAGAACGGCAAGCGCACCGGCACCGTGGTGGAATGGCAGGATGTCACCAAGAGCAGGGCGCTCGAGGAGACGGCGTTCCGCGTCAAGTCCGCACTCGACGGCTGTGCCACCAACATGATGGTCGCCGACGAGAACTACAACATCATCTATATGAACGAAACGATGATGGCGATGATGCGCGCGAACGAGGCCAATCTCCGCAAGGTGCTGCCAAATCTCGACACCAACAAGCTGATCGGCACGTGCATCGACGTATTCCACAAGAACCCGGCGCATCAGCGCGGCATGCTCGACAAGTTGACGAGCACCCTCCAGACCGATCTCGAGCTCGCGGGGCTTAGCTTCCACCTTATAGTCTCGCCGATCATCGACAAGAACGGCAAGCGCCTCGGCACCAGCGTCGAATGGAAGGACGAGACTGCGGAAAAGGCCGTCGAGCGGGAAATCAATGGCGTCGTCCAAGCCGCCGTTGCAGGTGACTTCACGAAGCGGGTTCCGGCCGAAGGCAAGAAGGGCTTCATGCTCAACCTTACCACCGCCATGAATGGCCTGTGCGAAAACGTGGCGACTGCGCTGGACGATCTCGTGCGCATGCTCAGCGGGCTTGCCGAGGGCAATCTCACGCTCAGAATTACTGCCGATTATCAGGGTGCATTCGCCACTCTCAAGGCCGATGCCAATACCATGGCAGAACGAATCGGTTCGATCATCGGCGAGATCAAATCCTCCGCGCGCGAAGTCACCAATGCGTCGGCGGAAATCTCGACCAGCACGACCGATCTGTCGCAGCGTACCGAGGAACAGGCCGCCAGCCTGGAGCAGACTTCCGCCTCCATGGAGGAAATCTCGGCGACGGTAAAGAAGAATGCGGAGAATGCCCAGGAGGCCAACCAGTCTGCGAGCGGCACGCGCGATGTCGCGGATCGCGGCGGCCAGGTGGTCGCCAAGGCCGTCGAAGCCATGGCGAAGATCGAAGAGTCCTCGCGCAAGATCTCCGACATCATCGGTGTCATCGATGAAATTGCCCGCCAGACCAATCTGCTTGCGCTCAACGCCGCCGTAGAGGCGGCGCGTGCCGGTGAAGCGGGCCGTGGCTTTGCGGTGGTCGCGTCGGAAGTCCGCAGCCTGGCGCAGCGCTCCTCGCAAGCCGCCAAGGACATAAAGGACCTGATCACCAACAGCAACAATCAGGTCAAGGACGGCGTCGATCTCGTCAACAAAGCGGGTACCGCACTTCATGAGATTGTAGAGTCGATCAAAAAAGTCGCGGAAATTGTCGGCGACATCGCTTCGGCCAGCGTCGAACAGTCGACCGGGATCGAGCAGGTCAACAAGGCCCTCACGCAGATGGACGAGGTCACCCAGCAAAATTCCGCGCTCGTCGAGGAGAATGCTGCGACCGCAAAGACGCTCGAGCAACAGGCAAAAGCGATGGATGACCGCGTAGCATTTTTCCAGATCGACGATGCCGCAGCCGAACGTGTGCCGCAGTCACGCGCTTCTTTGGGGCATGGGTCGTCCGCCGGTGCGTCAAAGCCGCAGTCTCGAGTCGCGGCCGAAACCCGCACAGAAGACTCAGCCTGCACCGAAACGCGCCGCCATGAACGGCGGACCGGTAGGCCGGATGCAGGCCGTGCTCGCCACAGCCGTAAAAAATGATCCGGACTGGAAGGAATTCTAGGAAATTGGCCGGGGGGCTCCAGGATGTCGCATGGTCACCGCGCCGCGGCAGCGACGTTAGCGGACAGCGTACCTGCCGCCCCTAAATCCGAGCGCGAATTTGTATTCACCGACACCGATTTCCAGTCGCTGGTGAAACTTGCCTACGAGCACGCCGGAATTGCGCTTGCGGAAAGCAAGCGCAATCTCGTCTACAGCCGCCTGTCGCGCCGCCTGCGCACGCTCGGACTGAATTCGTTTCGCGAATATCGGGAGCATCTCGCTGCCAATGACTCGGAACTGGAAGGCTTCATCAACGCGATTTCGACCAACCTCACCAAGTTCTTCCGCGAAGCCCACCATTTCGATCATCTCCGCAAGAATGTTGCCGCTCCTTTCCTTCACGCAGCGCGCGGAGCGGGCAGCCGCCGTCTTCGGATTTGGTCGGCCGGCTGCTCGACCGGCGAGGAGCCATATTCCATCGCAGCGGTGCTCAAGCGCGAGATCCGCGACCTCAGCCGTCACGATGTTCGAATCCTGGCGACGGATATCGACACCGAGGTTATCGGCAAGGGGGCTCGCGGCGAATATCCGGCCAATTCGCTCGACGAGGTCCCGGCGGCCTATCGGGAATTCTTCCAGCCCGCCGGAGGCAATCGCAAGTCCACTAACATCGTCATGGGCGAGGAACTCCGATCGCTCATCACCTTCCGACGTCTGAACCTGATGGAGCCCTGGCCCTTCAGCGGAAAATTCGATGCCATCTTTTGCCGCAACGTCATGATCTATTTCGACGGTCCCACGAAAGCGACGCTGCTCGATCGTTTCACGCAACAACTTCATCCAGGCGGTTGGCTATATATCGGCCATTCTGAATCGCTGGTCGGCGTGCATCCCGCCCTCGATCTTGAGGGCCGCACGACCTACCGGAGAGTTAAATGACCGCGGCGGCTGCATTACAACGTTCCGGCAGGCTATACGATGACGAGAACAGCACCGTATCCGCCGGACGACGGTTTTTTGACGCGGCGAGCGCCGCCTGGATGGTGAAAGTGCTTCCAGGTGAATTCTTCGTCACGAAGAGACCGGACGAGGTCCTCGTGACCGTGCTTGGATCGTGTGTCGCCGCCTGCATTCGGGATCCCATAGCAAGCGTCGGCGGAATGAATCATTTCATGCTTCCGCACCACAAATCGGGCAACTGGGGAGATGAGCTGCAATCGACGCGGTTCGGAAATTTCGCGATGGAAAAGCTCATCAATGAGTTGATCAAGGCTGGCGGCTCGCGCGAACGATTGGAAATCAAGGTATTCGGCGGCGGCAACGTCACCGACACCAGTAACGCCGTCGGCACCGACAATTCCGAATTCGTGCTGCGCTATCTGGACGCCGAACATTTGCGGTGCGCCGCGCAGGATCTCGGCGGAACGTTGCCGCGGCGCATTGAGTATTACCCGATGACCGGTCGGGTCGTGCGCCGGCTACTTGGCCTGCACGACAAAGTTACGGTCGATCGCGAAGAGAGCGACTACCAGCGCCGGCTGCGGAAACAAGAGCCTGCGGGCGAGATCCAGCTGTTCGAGGACTGAATGATGCACAGAAGCGGCCCAGTTCGCGTGTTGATCGTCGACAACTCCGCGGTGATGCGGCAATTGTTGTCGAGCTTGCTTTCGGACGATCCCGAAATCGAGGTGGTCGGTACTGCGAGCGACCCGCATATTGCGCGCGAGCGCATCAAGATGCTCAATCCCGACGTCGTGACGCTTGACGTCGAGATGCCGCATATGGACGGACTGACGTTCCTGCGCAAAATCATGACGCTGCGGCCCATGCCGGTCGTCATGATTTCCACGCTGACGCAGGGCGGTGCCGACACGACACTCGAAGCCCTTGAAATCGGGGCAGTCGACTTCATAGCCAAGCCGAGCGGCGACCTCGTCCATGGCTTGGCCGATCTCGCCGAGGAACTGCAGCGGAAGGTGAAAGCCGCCGCCAACGTTCGTGTGGGCGTCCGCGGGATGGCCGCAGCCCCGCAAAAGCAACGCCCGCAGCAGCCGCAACAGCGCGCTGGAAAGTTCATTTTTGTCGGCGCATCGACCGGCGGAGTCGAGGCGCTCAAGGCATTGCTCACGGGGTTCCCCGCTGACTGCCCGCCCACGCTCATTACACAGCATATGCCGCCGAAGTTCACGACGGGTTTTGCCGAACGATTGAGTCGGCAGTGTCCACCGATCGTGTCCGAAGCCGCCAATGACGAACCCCTTGAACCCGGTCATGTCTATATCGCGCCGGGCTCGCACCACCTCGAGATCGTCCGTGTTGGCAGCCGTCACGTGTGTCGCCTGTCTGATGGTGCCCCGGTCAGTGGTCATCGGCCATCGGTCGATGTTCTGTTTCGCTCCGCCGCGCGCGCGTGCGGCAAGTCGGCGGTTGGCGCGATTTTGACCGGCATGGGGAAGGATGGTGCGGAAGGTCTTTTGGAATTGCGCCAAGCCGGTGCGGTGACGTTCGGACAAGACGAAGCATCGTCGCTGATCTACGGAATGCCGCGCGCGGCCTTCGAGCGTGGCGCGGTGATGCAACAATGTTCGCTGTCGCATATGGCCGATGCGATCCTCGATGCCTGCGAAGCCGTCCCGTCCCACGGTGACGCCCGCCCGCCCCGTGACGTTGACGCAGCGTGACCGAACCAACGCAATGATCGAACGTTCATATGTTGGATGACATGGAATCAGCCTCGCTAAAATTGCCAGTCACGTTGGATTTGGCCGCCGCTGAAGGCTTTCTTGTCGACATACGCGGCCGCCTGCAGGCGCAGCCGCGACTGCATATTGACGCCTCGGGAGTCGAAACGCTGACGCTTCCATGCATTCAAATCCTTCTCGCCGCGCACCGCAGCAGCAATCAGATTTCGATCGAAAATCCGTCGGCGGCGTTCGTGAGTGCGTTTGCGGATCTGGGCCTTGATAGCACCGAACTGTGCCGCTCGGACGCAGACGAACCGCAGCCACAAAATCCCGACCCGCAACCAGTCAGCAACATCGATCAGCCTTCCGGACCAGTGGAGCAACCAATGACCAAGCGTATCCTTACCATCGATGACTCGAAGACGATCCGCGACATGCTCATGTTGACGCTTGCCGACGCCGGTTTCGAAGTGTTCCAAGCGGTCGACGGTCAGGACGGGCTCGATGTGCTCAGCAAGCAGCCGGTCGACGTGGTCATCACAGATATCAACATGCCCAGGATGGACGGATACGAAGTTATCCGCCAGATGCGCAGCAATGCTGCGCATAAAACCATACCGATCTTGGTGCTGACGACAGAGAGCGAGGCAGACAAGAAAAATCTCGCCCGGGAAGCTGGCGCGACCGGTTGGATGGTCAAGCCATTTGATCCGGACCGGTTAATCGCGACGATCAACAAAGTGGCTCACTGAGGCTCCGTGATTTTCGCGAGGCGATGAACATGGGCAGCCTTGATCAACTGAAGCAGACATTCTTCGACGAATGCAGCGAAGCGCTTCAGCAGATCGAAAACGGCCTCCCGGATATCCGGGATGGCGCCGGTTCGGAGGACACGATTAACGCGGTCTTCCGTTCGGTTCATTCGGTCAAAGGCGGCGCCGGCATTTTTGGTTTTGAAGATCTCGTCAAATTCGCTCATGTCTTTGAGACGGTGCTTGACGAGATGCGCAGCGGCAAGCTGGCCGCGACGCTAGAGATTGTTGATTCGCTATTGCAGGCCAACGATGTGCTAACCGACCTGATCGCGATGTCGCGATCCGGCGACGCCATTCCACCCAATTACGGCTCCGAATGCCGCGCTGCGCTGGAGCAGATTCTGCGGGCCAATTCGAGTGGCGAGCAGTCAGAAGCTGACGACGCGGCGGCTCCGGCCGATTTTGAAGGCCTGGATTTCATCCCGGTACGCGTGGATGAAGTGGATGCGCCCGAGGACGTCGGAGAGTTCGAATACGGCATCATCTTCCGGCCGAAGCCGGAATTGCTGAAAAATGCCAATGAACCGCTTTATATCCTGCGTGAGCTGCGCAAACTCGGCACGCTGGACCTCGTGGTCGAGACAAACCGCCTGCCGGCCCTGGCGGAACTCGAAGCCGATCGGCCGTACCTGGGCTGGACCGGCACATTGCGGACCGCGGCCAAGCGGGAGCAGCTTGATGAAGTGTTCGAATTTGTGATTGGCGACTGCGAGCTCGAAATCACCGGCAGGCCGATTGCACTTCAGTCCGATGCCGCCGACCCGGGAATTGAAGCCGAAGCTGCGCTATTGCCGGCGGTGCTGCCCCTTCCAGGCGAGGACCCGACGCTCGTTCCAGCGTCTCAACCGCCGACCGAAAGCCCCGCGCCGCAACCGGCGATGAGTACATCGCCAGAACTCGTAGACGCGTCGTCACCAGCGCGTCGGCCGGCGAAACCTCCGGCTGCGGGCGCGACCACAACGCGAGTCGAGCTCGAAAAGATCGATCGCGCCGTCAACATGGTCGGCGAACTCGTCATTGCCCAAGCGATGCTAGGGCAGGTCGTTCATAGTCTCCCAGAAGACATCGGCAACCAGCTGGCGCAGGTCCTCGACCAAGTCGTTCATCACACGCGCGAACTGAAAGACAGTGTCATGTCGATGCGTGCGCAGCAGGTAGGAGCGGTGTTCCAGCGGATGCCACGACTCGTGCGTGAGCTTGCAACCAAGACCGCCAAGAAAGTCCGCCTTGAAATGGTGGGAGAGAGTACCGAGGTCGATAGATCGATTATCGAGCGCCTCGGTGATCCGCTAACGCACATCATCCGTAACTCGATCGATCACGGTATCGAATTGCCGACGGATCGGGCAGCCGCGGGGAAGTCCGAAGAAGGAACTATCCGGCTTTCGGCAGAACACCGCGGTGGCCGAATCGTTATCGAGATTCGCGATGACGGTGCCGGCATTAACTCCGAGCGCGTGCTCAGGAAAGCACGGGAGCGTGGGCTGGTTAGCGTTGATGCCAATCTGAGCGACGATGAGATCAACAATCTTATTTTCCTGCCAGGCTTTTCAACCGCCGAGAAAGTTTCGGACATCTCCGGCCGCGGCGTCGGAATGGATGTTGTCCGCCGCAACATCCAGGACGTTGGGGGCCGCATCTCTTTGAGGTCGGATCGGGGGCGGGGTATGACGATTCAGCTGGCGCTGCCGCTGACGCTTGCGGTCATGGATGGAATGGTCATCCGGGTGCGCCAGGAGACATACGTCATGCCAATGGCGGCGATCGTGGAATGTCTGCGGCCGCCGGCGTCCGATGTTCACAATCTGATCGGCACTCCCGGCATGCTGAGGTTGCGCGGCAATCTGGTGCCTCTCGTTCAGCTTTGCGATTTGCTGGATGTAGGCTCGACGGCGGCGGCTTCCGAGGAACGAGTCGTCATCATCACAGATGCGGGGGAGGGCACTCACTTCGGCATTGTCGTCGACGAGCTGTGCGGACACCAGCAAGTCGTCGTCAAGAGTATCGAAGAAAGCTACGGCTCGGTGCCCGGGATCGCCGGGGCCACGATACTCGGCAATGGCCGAGTCGCGTTCATTCTCGATGTTGAAAAGCTGTCCGATATCGCGAGCACTCAGAATGTTCAGGTCGGCATGGCTCGGTTTTCGAACCCAGAGCCGAAGGTTGCAACCGCCGCGAACTGAGGTTGATGCCGTAAGTAATCAGTAGCCCTGTTTTAGGAGCGATGACAATGCCAAGTGCAGCAGTCCTTAAAGTCCTGGTGGTCGACGATCAGAACAGTGTGCGGCAAATGACCCGCATTACTCTTGAGCAGATCGGCATCAGGCACATTCACGAAGCCGAAAACGGCCGTTCCGCCATGGACACAGCGTCGCTGCAGCCGCTCGATCTGATCATTTCAGATTACAACATGCCGGAGATGGACGGCCTCGCCTTGTTACGAGCTGTGCGTGGCCATCCGGCCGCGCGCAAGATACCGTTCATTCTGCTCACCGGCCGCGGCGATCGTGAACTTGTGGTAAAGGCGGCGCAGGCTGGTGCGAACAACTACCTAATCAAGCCTTTCACGCCCGACATCCTGCGGCAAAAAATCGAGCAGGTGATGGGGAAACTGTCGTGATGGGCGTTGGAAATATGGAGTCGTCATCTCAACCCCTTATCACCGAAGTCGGTACGTTTCTTGTCGCAACTGCAGAGGTGCTGCGTGAAACGATCACGCGCTTCGAGAAGACCACCGCCCGTATCACGGAAAGCGTGGTGACGCGACCGGGACAAGCTGATCGCGACCTCATCGTCACCCTCCAGGACTTCGATCGGCTGCAGCAGGAATTTCTCACACTCGCCGAGGTCCTCACTCAAGCTGCGGCAAAATCCAGCGAGTCCTGGTTGCGTGTTGAAGGCAAAGGTCACCCAGCCGAGGACGCGATCTCCGGTATTTCGGTCGCGGATCTCAAGGAGCGTCTGGTGCGCCAGCTGAATATTTCAATGATGGATTTGGCGCCGGCGTCTGCCGGAGAAGAGGTCGAATTCTAGGAGCGCTCAACCTCGGCTCCGGGAGGCAGGATGGTGACGTGCTTGACGACTCGGCGCAGTCCTTTCGTCAACTCAGGAACTTGCTCGGGCGTCAGCCGGCGATAAGACTTTTGCCGGGCGAGCATGAGAGCATCCATGTGGCAAGTGACTGATTCCATATTGCACTTATTGTCAGCTTGTATGGCATCCAGGATTTCACATAGCGAATTGGCGATAAAGGATAGAAGCTCAAAGCCCAGAGTCGTGGCGCTATCGCGTAATTGACGGCTGCGGAAATTGGCGCTCTCAATCCACGCCGGGTCGGCTTCGCCGAGTTCGACGCTTTTTATCAGGCTGGCGAATTCCTGAAGCTCGGCGTCCAGCCAGTTATCGAAGTCGCGCTTGACCTCCTCAATCTCAGTCTGCGCGCGTTCGATCGCCTTGTCTCGGGAAATTCCGCCTGCGCGTTTCGCCAGTCTTTGAAAGCGAGTTTCAACGGTAAATATTCGCGTGTCTGGGTTCGCCGACTTATCCATCAGTCTTGCCCGGTCCGTACGGCACTGAATAGATTGTCGATGTCGTTCTGCGCCAGGGCGGGACCGCTCTCCTCGGCGACTTCAATTGCTTTATCGCCTCTTCGGCGACCCACTCCTTTCGGGTATCCTTCGATTTTGAAACGACGGTCCGGCCCGAAATAAGTAGCTGTATCAACAAATTTGCGTGGGTTGAAGGCAACCCAACTCAATCGATCGTAGAGGTTCGCCGGCGATATCGGCTTGGCGATCACCATGTTGGCACCCGCATCACGCGCATGTTTGATGGTCGATTCACGGGAATCGCTTGCCATAATCAGGATCGGTATTGTTCGATGTTCATTGTCTGTCTTGCCGCGAATGGCGCTCGTCAGCGGAAGACCGCCGTGTGGCGGAAGCCGCGCGTCGCAAATCAGGATGTCGATCTTTTGTCCGATCAGCGCTTGAAAAACGCTGACCGAATTCCGAACTTCCAGAACCCGGTTTGAACCGAAGCCGCGGAGCATGCTGTGAATCAGCATCGACATATATGAACTCTGATCGGCCACGAGGATGACCAGATCCCGTGAGATTTATATTGGGGGTCGTCGCCACGCTGCCTCTCGAGATTTGCGCTGGAAAACGACGTCAGGCTTTGCGCACAAGTCCGAACGTGACCGAACTGTCTGATGTTCTCGCTATACGATAGCTTTTCACGATTGTCACATCGGCGCCGCTTTATATAACATCCTTAGCCATCCGAATCGTCAGCCCCCGACCAATTCTCGTTCACAATTAGTCAATCCGATTCTCGATTTTATGCCCACCGTTTTTTTGTTAATCTATTCCGATAAACCCGAATAATAAAACGACGATCAATAGCGCAACCTCGCAGCCGTTTGGTCGAAAGATGCGTTCTTGTCGTGCCTGGATACTTATAGCATTCAATTCATTTCTTATTGAGGCATCAATTAATTCTGATTTTACTGGGATCAATCAATCTGAATTTGGCGCCCGCGCGGCGCGAAATGTCTGAGCGATCCCGGCTTTGGCACATCATATGGGTACTGGCAGTGTTAAGGCCGGGATTAGCTTGCGCGGGGGCGTGTCTCAGTCCTGTCAACCCGCGTTCATGGCGAGATAGATTCCACGTTCGAACTGGCGGTAGACTCGCAGCGCGCGGAAATCCACAAACGGCAACACTTGGGTCATGAATACACTGGCGATACGTCTAGCAGGGTCGATCCAGTAATAGGTGTTGAACAGGCCGCCCCACGTGAGGCTGCCGGCACTGCGGCCGTTGGGGACCGCCTGCATGTTGATGAGGTGGCCCAAGCCCCATTTGCGGGTGATGTCGGGAAACAAGTCGACATCATTGGAGAGCGCCGGCTGGGTCGTCCGTAGGACGCCAACGTCGATTTCTCCGATCTGGTTCTCTCCCATGAGCGAGACGGTTTCGGAGCGAAGTATGTGGGCGCCATCAAGCGAACCGCCGTGCATTAGCATGCGTATGAACCTCAAATAATCCGGGGCCGTCGAATAAATCCCGCCGCCGCCGGAAAAGGATTGCTGCGGCTTTTGCTTTTCGACTGGCTGCGGCAACAGCGATCCGTCGGGTTCGCGCCGGTGCACACTGGCCTCCCGCAGGCGCTGCTGTGCGGATATAACGAACGCAGTATCGTTCATGCCGAGCGGGTCGAAGATATGTTTGTGAAAATAAACCTCGAGCGGCATGCCGCTAATCAGTTCCACGAGGCGGCCGACCCAATCGATATTCGGGCCGTACTGCCAACGCTCCCCGGGGTCGAACATTAGCGGCTTGCGAGGCGCACTGCTTCGCTCGGCGCCGCGGCAAGTGGTCAATCGCCTCGGAATACCGAACGGCTTTTGCGTCCCAGAGCCTGTAGGTAAAGCCCGCGGTGTGGGTGAGGAGTTGCCGCAGCGAAATCGGTCGCTTTGCTGGGCGCAATTCGGGTCGTCCCGCCGCGTTAAATCCCTCGAGCACTTGTGGGGCCCCGAGTGCCGGCTCGATGTCAGGCACCGGCGCGTCGAGCGACAACTTACGCTGTTCGACGAGTTGAAGTGCTGCAACGGTGGTGATCACCTTAACCATCGAAGCGATGCGAAATACGGTATCTCGCGTCATCGGCTGTCCGCTGCCCAGCCTGCGCCAGCCAAAGACGCCTTCGTAAACGACGCCGTTCTCGCTTGCGGCTAACGCAACAACACCGGGTATTTCTCCCGCGCTAACGGCCGTCCGCAGAAGCGAGTCGATGTGGGAAAGCTCTCTCGCCGCTTGCGTGGTCTGCAATCCCGCCCGCGCGAGCGTGCGCGCCGCGCCACTGATGCAACCGGCTGCAGCGACTTTAGCCGTCGCTGTAACAATGCCTCGGCGAGTAGGTTTGTCCATATTGCCTCTCTCGGATCTCGGGTGATCTCCGGATTGGCGACGCTGCGCGCTCTGACGGTAGATTGGCCTATCGATTCCGGGCTGTCACGGCATATATGCCCCGCCGTTTACCCACAGCGTTTGGCCGGTCATATACCTGCTCTGCGAGCCGAGCAGGAACATGATCGGACCCACGATGTCCTCGACCACGGCTATCCGCCGCAAGGGAATCGCCGCGCTGTAGGCGGCGATATCGAGAGTCGAGGAATTGCGTTCGTCCGATCGTCCAGTGCCGCCGCGCAGGAATGCGGTGTCGACCGCTCCTGGTGCAACGGCGTTGGCGCGCACTCGCGGCGCGTGCTCGAGCGCCAGCGTCTTGGTGAGGGCGATCATCGCCGCCTTCGAGGCCGCGTAGGGGCCATATTGCGGCCGGATGAAACCTCCGAGCCCGGAGGCGAGATTGACCAGGCTCGGCGCATCGCCATTCTCGAGGAGCTTTATCGCGGCTTTGCAGCACAGAAAGGCAGTCCTCACATTGCCTTCGAACGTCGCATCGAACTCATCGGCCGGCGTCTGCGCCAGCGGCCGCAGGGCAATCAAGAAGCCCGCCGCGTTCACGAAGCCGTCGAGCGCACCCCACCGCTCCGCGATGAGCGCGAAAGCGCCCGTTACCGAGGTTTCGTCGCTGCCGTCGATCTCGACAGCATACACCCCAGCCGGCGGGGGATGGCGGGTCAACGACACTTTGAGGTCGAGGACGGCTACATTATCACCATTCGCCAGGCACGCCCTGACGACGCCGCTGCCGATACCCCCGCAGCCTCCGAGAACGCAGATGCGACGTCCGCTCATCGTACGCAGCGCCTTACGGACACGGGTCCGCCGGCCACGAGTTCAAAGAGATTCCATTTCAAGTCTCTGATCTCGATCACGTAGCCGGGGAGGCGAGCGTCACGCTGGGCGTCGAAGCAGGTGTTGTCGCCGGTTATGCCGCTGAAGCGAACGGTTTTCAACGCATCACGAATTGCGGTGCGCTCCTGGGCGAGTTTCGCGGGATCGCCGGTCACGCCGATTTGCTCCATCACCTGCTTGAGCAGATAGACGATATCGTAGGCATTCGCGTCAGTGTGATGCGGGATCTTCTTTGAAGTCAGGCCGCGTTTGGCATTTTCCTCAGCGAATTTCTTGGTGAATGCACGGGTTGCGTCGGTGCGGTCCCACCAAAAGCCGGCGACGATCAAAAGCCCGTCGGCGTCGCGGCCGAATAGGTCGATCGAATTGGGGTCAGCAAAGATCTGCGATCCGATTACGCGGCCCTGGAAACCTTGGCGACGCAGTTCCTTGATTACCTTACCGGCGCTGTCAGGCGTGGCCGCCAGCGCAATCACGTCAGGTTTCCGTTCGAGCGCCTGCGACACCTGGGGCCCGACATCGAAGCTGTTGTACTGGAACGCGATCGGCTCGCCGAACGAGATGCCATTTGCCTTGAGGATGGCCGGGTAGAAACGCGTTCCGGAGATGTTGGAGACACGTTCGTCGGAGACATAAAGGATTTCCGCGTTGTCGACCTTGATAGACTTTCTCTTCAGGGTGTTGAGGAGGCGGGTAAACTGCTTGCCTTCATCGGTAATGAACCGCCAGGCGTAGGTGTAATTAGCGGTCAGGCCCGGCTGCGAGGAGGAATTGGACATCTGCACAATACCGAGCCGCTCGCCGACCGGGAACGCTACGGCGGCTTCGCCTGATGAGAATGGGCCGACGATTGCAAGTGCCTTGTCGTCCTCGGCGAATTTCTGCGTGCCCGTCGCGGCCTGCTTCGGATCGCTCCCGGTGTCGTAGGTGAGCAGCTTGATTTTCTTGCCGCCTATTCCGCCCTTGGCGTTAATCTCATCGACCGCGATATTCACCGCAGTTTCCGTTGCTTCACCGACGTTTTTGAGAACACCGGATTTCACCATGTTCAACCCGATGACAATCTCTTGCGCTCGCGCGGGCGGCGTTGCCGACAACAGACAACGCAACCGAGCACAAGCAAGGTTTGCAGTCTCATCATCACCGATCTCCCTGAACTGACCACCTAAGTCGACTAAATGTGCCCGAGATAGGCCTCAGCGAGCTGCTCGTTGTGGCGCAGCGTTTCCACCGGACCCTGCATGACAACACGCCCAAGTTCCATCACCAGCCCGCGCGAGGCTACTTCGAGCGCCATGTGGGTATTCTGCTCGACGAGCAGGATGGCAAGGCCATCCCGATGGAGACTGACGATCAGGTTAAACAGCTGTTCGACCAGCAATGGCGAAAGTCCAAGTGACGGCTCGTCCAGCATCATTAATTTCGGTTTCGCCAGCAGTGCGCGCCCGATCGCCAGCATTTGCTGTTCGCCGCCGGACAGCACCGACGCCGGACATCTTTCGCCTTGCTGCGAGATTTGGAAAGCGATCGTAGATCGCGTCCATATCATGCGGCACGGCCGGGTCCTCGCGGCAGTAGGCGCCCATCTGCAGGTTCTCGTGCACCGACAGAC
This sequence comes from uncultured Alphaproteobacteria bacterium, assembly GCA_963826945.1. GTDB lineage: Bacteria > Pseudomonadota > Alphaproteobacteria > Rhizobiales > Xanthobacteraceae > BOG-931. The sequence continues at coordinate 312,770 of CAWGYY010000016.1, forward strand.
CGAGCACGATTTGCCGTCCTTCAGGCACGAGCGCGAGGTGCCGGCGGAGGCGCCGCGGCGGCGAAAGATCAGTGATGTCTTCGCCGTCGAAACGGATACGCCCTCCCGCCACCGGCACCAGTCCCTGCAATGCGCGAAGGAGCGAAGTCTTGCCGGCGCCGTTGGCGCCCAGCACCGTCACCATCTCGTCGGCGCCGACCGTCAGCGAAACGCCTTTGACCGCATGGGTGCGGCCATAGCGGACGTCAAGATTGTCGACTTCAAGTAGCAGAGTGCGCTCCTTTGACCGCAACACGGCGGCTGCCGAGATAGGCCGCGCGGACCTCTTCGTCGTCCTGGACGCCGCGTGTCGGCCCCTGGTAGATGAGCCGGCCGAAATTGAGCACGACGGTCTGTTCACAAAGATCATGAACAAACGACATGTCGTGCTCGACAACGAGCAATGTCAGTCCGTCGCGTGCGATCGATTTGAGAAAAGCAGACAGCTCCGCGGTTTCGCGCGGATTGAGTCCTGCAGCCGGTTCGTCGAGCATAAGCAGTCGCGGCCGGCTCATGAGCGCGCGGACGACCTCGATGCGTTTGCGAACGCCGTAAGACAGGCTCGATACGTCCGCGTCGGGGTCGACATCAATGCCGGCGTCCCGCAGGCTGGCCTCGGCTAGCCGACGCCATTGACCGTGACGCTGCCATGCCAGAGGACCGAACAACTGGCCGAAGCCGTCGGCCCGCACGTGTTGCCCGAGCATCACGTTCTCAATGACCGACAGATGCGGCATCAGCCGAATATTCTGGAACGAGCGCGCGAGGCCGGCGCGTACCCGCAGCCGCGGCGGCATAGTCTCGATCGGTGTGCCGTCGAGCACAATGCTGCCGGCGTCGATCGGATAGACGCCGGAAATCAGATTAAACAATGAGGTCTTGCCGGCGCCGTTTGGACCGATCAGCGCCATGCGTGCGCCTTCGGGGACATCGAAGCTCACATCGTCGACTACGCTGAGGCCGCCGAAGCTTTTGGCTATGCCGTTGAGCGCCAACGCCGGCCTAGCGGTCATGCAACGCTCCGACCTCGGCGCGGCGTAGCGCCCAGCGGCGCGGCGACAATCTGGTCGATCATCGCCCGGGTGACGATGCCCTGCGGGCGCAGCATCATCATCACCACAATGGCGGCACCGAACACGACGTAGCGCCACGATCCGCCAACGCGCATGAATTCCGGCAGCAGCGTGAAGAACAACGTGCCGACCAACGGTCCCCAGGCAGTCTGCACCCCACCGATAAGGACGAACAGGAGAACGTAGATCGAGAGCAGCGAATTGAAATATTGCGCCTCGACGAAGCTGAAATTGTGCGCGTAGAGCGCACCCGAAAGTCCCGCAAAGGCGCCGCCAATGGTGAACGCAGCGACCTGGACGGCGCGCACGTTGACGCCCATTAGAATCGTGACGGCCTCGTCATCGTTGGTCGAGCGCATGGCGAGGCCGAACCGCGTCGCCATCAGGTAGAACGTCAGCAGAGTCACAATGACTGCGGAGCACACCAGGATCGAGACCTCGACGTGTGCCGGCACGACCATGCCGATCGCTCCGCCGAAGAACTGCGTACGCAGCAGAAAGCCCGCGACCGCCTCGCCGAATGCGAAGGTGGCGAGCACCATGTAAACGCCGCGCGTGCGCAGGACCGGGAAGGAGATAAGGAAGCCGACCAGCCCGGCGATCAGCATCGCCGCCGGGATCGTCATCCATACCGGCAACATTGCGACACTTGAGAGCCAACCAGCGCTGTACGCGCCAATGGCTTGAAAGCCCGCCCCGCCGAGATTGATCTGACCGGCAGCGGCCGGCACGAAAATGCCGTAGGCAAAAATCAGATTGATGCACAGGATCGCGACGATGCCGGAAACATATCCGCTCATCGCCGAGTCCCTGCTGAATTCGAGCGACGGGTGGACTCCGCATCACATTTTCCCTCGGCCGGCCGAGACGGTACCGAACAATCCACGCGGTCGAATGATGATGATGGCGAGCAACAGTCCCCAGACAACCATCTGGACCGAGTCGCCGCCGAACAGATAAATCGAGAGCGTCTCGATCAGTCCGATGATCAGGCCGCCGGCGATCGCTCCCCAGATCGAACCGATGCCGCCAAGCACCATGGCGGCGATCGCCTTGGTGCCGACATTGTCGCCCATGAACGGCGATACGCTGCCGTAATTGACCGTGAAGAGGGCGCCGGCAACTCCTGCCAAGAGGCCGGTCAGGACGAAAACGACGGGCACGACCTTGTCCACTTCAACGCCAAGCAGGGAGGCGGTGTCGGGGCTCTCGGCGATCGTGCGAAGGGCACGGCCGGTCTTGGTGTTCTTCAAAATGAAACTCAGAGCGGCCACGACCGCGATCGCAAGTACGCAACTCGCAATCTGCGGCACGCCGATAACGAGGCCCGCGACGTGGATGTCGGCCTTGAACGGAACGGCGAAACGCTGTGCTTCTGAGCCCAGCGAAATCAATACCAGGTGCTCAAAGATAAGCAGAAAGCCCAATGATGAAACGAGGGGAATGGCGTGCTCGGTCGCGTCGCCGTGTTTCATTTTGAGGTAGCGGAAGGTGAATCGCTCGACCAGCAATGACGCGACGACTGCCACGGCGACACCCGCGCCAAGCGCGGCGAGCCACGCCCAGCCGCCGGCGAATTTGACGTAACCATTGCTCATCAATCCCCACGCCACCATTCCAGTCAGCATGAACAGGCTGGGTATTGTGAAATTGAGAAAGTTGAGAACGCCGATCGTCAGCGTAAATGCCACCGCAACGGTCATGTAGATCGAGCCGAGCAAAAGCCCGGATACGATCTGCCGCGCAACGATATATCCGCCGAAGACGATGCCGGCGACAACGGCGAGTACGATCAGGGCGCCGATTGCGGTCGGCGTTTGCACAGTTGCGCGCGATCTCGCGATCGACGAGCCAAAGGTCATGACGGCAGATGCGCCTGCGGGGGAATGTGCGTCGCGTGTTGTTCGCGATAGCATGCCGCGACTTCTTCCCGGGTTGCCCACCAGACTCCGTCAAATTCCTTGGCGTAAGCGAGGAATTTGCGAAGGATGCCGGCGCGGTGCGGGACGCCAATCACGTGCGGGTGCAAGCCCGACATTCATCATCATGCCGGTGCGTGCGCCTTCCGCGTAGAGTACATTGAATTGCTCCTTCATGCAGTCAAGGACCGCTTCGTTGGTCAGGCCGCGTCGCAGCAGAAGGGTAAAATCATTGATTTCGATGGAGTAGGGCACGCCGACGATCGGACCTTTGGGAGTCTCGATCATGTAGGGCTGATCGTCATTCATCAGATCACACCAGAACTTCAGGCCATTTTCGACCAGGATCGCCGGGGTATTGGTCGTGCCGCGCAATGACGACGACAGCCAACCCTGCGGTTTGCGGCCGGTCACGCGCTCGTAGACTTTGAGCGTCTCCTCGATGACGCGCCTTTCTTCGTCCGGCTTGTGTTGCAGATGGCAAAGCAGTTCGCCCTGTTCGTAATTATGCGGGATAAGCTCGAAGCCGCGTTCCAGCGCTCCGTCGATGACCGCGCGCCGCTCCAGCGCGGTCTTGGCGTTCAGCGTGCAACTTGCGCGTACGCCAGCCTCGACGAAGGCGTCGTAAAGGCGCCAGATGCCCATGCGCTGGCCGTATTCGCGCCAGGAAAAATTGGGAAAATCCGGAATATTTCCCGGTAACATGTCCGGCAGTATCGCCGGTCCTCCGGCATAATAGGGGGCCGGCGATTCCTTCAGCAAATCCCAATATTCGAGGTTGACCGTGACGATCAGCGCCAATCGCTTCCCCTGCGGCCATCGCAATGGGCCTCGCATGGGAAACGGCACGAAAGGATAATGCATCGACACGCCTTTCCGGAAATTGCGCGTACTGATCGCTTGCCCGATGTGACAAAGCCCGCCATCTTTGTCCGGACAACTCAATGATGACCGGCCTGTCGCCTGAGTCAAGGAATGCTATGCCCAATAAAGTGAGCCAAAGTGTCATCATCGTCGGCGCCGGACCGGTAGGTCTGGTCACGGCTATGCTCCTGGTCGAGGAGGGAATTCCGATTGTCCTGATCGAGGCCTGCAACGAGCTGCCGCACGATCTGCGGGCTTCAACTTTTCATCCTCCGACTCTCGACATGCTGGAACGGTTCGGCGTGGTCGAGGGGATGATCGAGCAGGGCTTGATCTGCCCGACTTGGCAATTCCGCGACCGTAAGCACGGCGTTGTAGCCACGTTCGAACTCTCACGCCTCAAGGGCGACACTAATCATCCGTATCGCGTGCAATGCGAGCAGTGGCGCCTCGGCGAAATGCTGTATGCGCGGCTCAAGACCCATCCGCTCGCCACAATTCGCCTCGGTACTTCGGCGATTGCTGCGCGGCAGACGGCGGACGGCGTGGAGGTCGATGTTTCGCACGCGGACGGCGGTATCGAGACAATAGCCGGCTCGTTTGTCGTCGGCGCCGACGGCATCGGCAGCGTCGTGCGCAAGGCGATGGGTGTCGTCTTCGACGGCATTACAATCCCCGAGATATTTCTGACGCTCTCCACTACCTATGATTTTCGCGAGGCGATGCCGGACATTGCCAACATCGCATACCTTTCGGATCCGGATGAATGGTTTGTGCTGATCCGCACCGTACGGGTATGGCGCGCGCTGTTTCCGGTCGATGCATCACTGACCGATGCAGATGTGACATCGGCCGAACGTGCGCAGCGATTGCTGCAAGGCGCGGTGCCGCGGAGCAAGCCATACGAGGTAAGTCACCGCACGGCCTATCGCGTGCATGAGAGGGTCGCATCGACTTACGTAAGCGGGCGCATGCTGATCGCTGGCGACGCCGCACACGTGAACAATCCACTCGGCGGCATGGGGCTCAACGGCGGCATCCACGATGCATTCAATTTGAGCCGCACACTTACCGAGGTGATCTGCGGTGCGCCGCTCGTAACCCTTGAGCGTTACAGCCGGCAGCGGCGAAAGGTCGCGCTCGATGTCGTACAGCAGACGGCGCTCCGCAACCGTTCAATTCTCAACACCAGGGAACCGTCTGCGCGGCGGGCCTACTATGACGATCTGCGCAGGATCGTGGCAGATCCCACCAAGCACCGCGACTATGTCATGCGCACGTCGATGATCCAGTCGCTGCGCGATTCCGAGAAGATCACATGAGTTTGCCTCGCGCTACTCCTCGATAATTGGCGCGAAGCCGCCGTTCTTTTCCTCAATGTGCATGCACGTTCCGCGCAAGTGTGCGGGCATCAATCGCAATCCTTCGCCCACGGCGCGTTCCAGGAGCATCCGGCGCGTTTGCACTGCTTGCGCGGGGTCGAAGCAGAAGGCGCTTGACCACTCGGGGTGAAAAACCTGGACTGGGCTGTGAATGGCGTCGCCGCAGAATATCAGCCGTGATTGTCGCATCGGCAGCGAGATCGAGACCGATCTGGCCGGGCGAATGGCCCGCCAAGTCGATGATCTTTGCGCCGTCGACGATCTCATCGCCTATGTTGACGGTTTTAACGAGGCCGGCCTCGATTACGGGCAAGACGCTGTCCTGGTAGCTGCCGTGATTGGCCTGCGGGGATTGAGCCGCATCCTGTGCGCGCTGATCGATCTCGCGCTGCGTCATCACATAGCGTGCATTCGAAAAGGTCGGCACCCACCGGCCCGATTGCAGTCGGGTGTTCCAGCCCAAATGGTCGGCATGCAGATGAGTGCACATAACGATATCGATGTCCTCCGGCGTACAGCCTGCAGCCGCGAGATTGGCGAGGTACTTTGTGCCGGTTCGGAGATTCCACTCCGGCCGCAATGGCCGCGATTTGTGTTCGCCGACGCAGGCATCGATCAAAATGGTTTTGCCCGCAAAGCGAACAAGGTGACTTTGGATGACCAGCAAAATCTTGCCGGTCGCAAAGTCGACGTGCCGTTCGGCGAGCACCTGCGTAGCGTCATCGAGTTGCGCAAGCGTCGCGTTCGGGAAAATGTTCGCGATTGGGATTGCGAACGGATCGAGATCGATTACGCGATGAACGGTGGTCTTGCCTAGTGTAAGCGCCGCGTTCGTGGTCATCGGAGAATCTCAAAATTCCGCCAGCAGCCGACCGAAGCCTTCCATCCGGTCGTCGATATTATTGGCGCGAAGCGCATGCCAGTAGGTCGCCGTGTTGATCGCAACGATCGGTTTGCCGAGCCACATTTCCGCGGCAGCCGCGAGCCGCACCATCGACAGGTTAGTGCCAACCTGCACGATAGCATCTACGTCGTCGCCGTCGAGCTTCATGAGCGCACTCCGCAGAGTTTCCGTGGTCTGCTCGGCAATCTGAATCCACGACCGACATTGCAGGCAGATGTCGCGCACCACCTCAAATCCCATGTCGGTGAAGTAGCGGATGACCTCGATGTTCATCACCGGCCAGTACGGGGAAAGGATGGCGATCCGGCGCACACCGCCATAGCGGCGCAGCGCCGCAGCGCTGGCATGGCTACCGATGCTGATCTTGACTCCGGAGGCGTCCTCCACTTGCCGGGTGAATGTATCGGCGCCTTTCGCGCCGTTGATGAATGTCACGGCAGACATGCCCATGACGAGATAATGCGGTGCGCATGTCATGACGCTGCGAACTGCGTCGAGCACGTTCCCGGCAATCACCTCGGTTGCGGCCCTGAAACTGTCGTTGCTGACGGCATCGGCGTTCGGCGTAAAGATCCGGCTGTAATGATTGGTCACGCCGATGGGGCGCATGGCGTCGAAGTCGGGCTGTACGATCGTGTTGGTCGATGGTCCGAGGACCCCGAATTTGCGCCGCCAGCCCAGGACGTCGGTCATCACTTCAACCTTCCTCTATCGTGGGCCATGGTTGGAATGCCCACGGACATTCTCTCTGTACACATTCGGGCTATAGTCCGGCAATATGTCCGGACAAATCGTTTCGACAACGGGTGGATCCGGGGCAGGGGAGTGTGGCGGCATGACCATGGAACAGCCGCGTTACATGCAGATCTTGAATGTTCTCAGTCAGCGGGTGGAAACCGGACAATACCCGCTGGAAGAGCGTTTGCCGACCGAAAGCGAACTCTGCGACGAATTTGGCGCGAGCCGCTTCACCGTGCGCGAGGCGCTGCGCCGCCTGGTCGACCATGGGATGGTCCAGCGGCGCCAAGGCGCTGGCAGCATCGTCGTTGCAGCGAGTCCGAAGGCACGGTACGTGCATTCGCTATCTTCGCTAGCAGATCTTTCGCAGTTCGCGCTCGACACCCATTATGAATTGATCGCGAGTTCACCGACCAAACTGCCGGCTGGCGTTGCGGCGCAGATCGGCGGAAAAGCCGGGTCGCGATGGTGGCTCATCACGGGACTTCGCAGGGCCGAACTGCGCGGCAGTGTCATCTGCTACGTGCATACTTACCTGCCGGAGCGGTTGTCCCGCTACGTGCGGGAACTGGCCGACTGCGTTGGGCCGTTCCACGCGCATCTGGCCAAGCGCACCGGAGAGGACATCGTCGAAATCGAACAGGATTTGCGTGGCGAGCCAATGGGCAAGGATGTGGCCAGCAATCTCGGGCAGAAGCCAGGTACGATCAGCGTGTGTGCGCTGCGCCGCTACGTGACCCGCAAGGGAACCCTTGTCGCTTCGTATAACTGGCACGTGGCGCAAGACTTCCACTACCGGATGAAGTTGTCCCGAGACGGGTAATGGGCGCGGAGCTTCGAGGTTTAAATCCCGGCTTCAAAGCATCCTCTAATGTAGCTACAATAGCATTTTACACGTTAGGCAATTGGTTACCGCTCATGATCATTCAAACTGCGCCCGCCGGCTCGCCGCGACTGGCGATCATGATGTACGAACACACCGCGTTGTGCGGACAGTTTGCGCGTGTATTTGGCAATGACGAGTTTGAAGCGCTGTCGCCGCTGGACCCAATGGTCTATGTGATTGCCCATCACGACGCCGGCTGGGTCGAGTTCGATCGTGATCCGGTTATCGACGAGAAGACGGGTCTCCCCTACAATCTCATCGAAACACCGGCCGAGTACATTACCGCAACCAGCAAGCAGTCGCCGGATTTCAACGAGCGGCAGAACCCGTTCTGTGGCCTGATATCGAGCATGCACAGCTGGGGCCTCTATAACGGCCGCTATGGTCTTTCCAAACACGTACTGATCGAGCAATTTCCCGAGAAAGAACGGCCGATTGCGGAACGCATGCTTGACGGCGAACTGGCGCGGCAGAAGCGGCTGAAAGCCGAGATCGCCAAGGATCCGCGGCTGTCAGACCGGCTCGATGAAGGGAAACTGTTTCAAAATTACAAGCAGCTGCAATTCATTGACACGCTTGCGCTTTACTTCAACAGAATTCATCCCGGCGAACGCGGTGTGCAAACGTTCGAGCACGTGCCGCGCAATGCCGATGAAGACGCTTCGGTGACGATTAGCCCGCGGGAGGCGGGGGTTTACACGATGTCGCCGTTCCCGTTCGCATCGAACGGCGAGTTTGCTTTCGCCGGACGTCGCGTTAGCCCGCGCGAGCGGAATACCAAGGGCGGCTGGAGCGAAGTGCTGCGATCCACCCCTACCGAGTGGGAACGCTTCCGCCTCGTTCCGGCTTAAGTGACGTGCTGGGCCGCCCGGCGCCCATCAACGCTGATAGGTCTCATCGAACTTGGCCACGGCGCCAAATCCCATCAATTCGCTGAACTCGCTGAACTTGTAGAGCGGAATGTTGCTGCCGACGCTTGAGCCGTTCTCTTTCAGGTGGCGATAGACGCCGCGCAACACCTCGCCTGCGGCAAGAAAACCAAACGCCGGGAAGATCGCGAGAGAATAGCCGATTTCTTCCAGCGTTTTCTTGTCCACAACAGGTGTGCGACCACCCTCGACCATGTTGGCCATCAACGGCTTGTCAAAGCTTCGGCCGATCGTTCGCATCTCCTCGAGACTCTCGGGGCTTTCGACGAACAGAATGTCGGCGCCAGCCTTGGAATATGCTTCCGCGCGGCGCAACGCTTCGTCGAGGCCGAGCGTCGTGCGTGAATCGGTGCGCGCTATGATCAGAAAGTCGCTGGTTTCCCGGCTGCCGACCGCGACCCTGATCTTGTCCACCATGTCCTCGATAGGCACCACCCTGCGGCCGAGCATATGGCCGCACTTCTTGGGAAACTCCTGATCCTCGAGCTGAATGGCGACCGCGCCGGCAGCCTCATAGCCTCGTACCGAGTACTGAACGTTGAGCAGTCCGCCATAGCCGGTATCGCCGTCGGCGATGAGCGGCGTTTTGGTTCCTTTAGCGATGACAGCAACGCGCCCGACCATGTCGCTGTAGGTCGCGATGCCGGCGTCGGGCAGTCCCAAATGTGACGCCACGGTGCCGTAGCCGGTCATGTAGAGCGCTTCGAAGCCTATCTGATCGGCAATCTTGGCCGAAATTCCATCGAACACGCCGGGAGCAACCAGAAGTTCTTTTTTGGCGAGCCGGGCACGCAGCTTTGGTCGCTGTATTTCGGTCATTCTGATCTCCCTCACCCGCCGGAGATACGGCCGGCGCCAGTTCGCTGTCGAGTGTGCTATGCGACGGAAATTGTGTACAGTTCTTTGCGACGGAGGTCATCAACATGAGCATATCGGCGCGGCATGATCGATAAGGAGGCGCTTGCAAAGCTCATGGCTGCAAGCGGCGTCAGCGTCAACGCGGAGGACGTGGACGCTGTATCCCGCTCGCTGGAACGCATCCAAAGCGCGGCGGCGACCCTGCTGCAACCGCCATCGCTTCGACGAAACCGGCGAACATTTTTATCGCCTGCTGGAGGGCGACGCCGCGAATGGGGCCGGCCGGTGAACGATCCCACGGCGTTGACGCTGCGTGAAGCGGCGACGGCGATTTCGCAAGGGCGATTGCGGACCGAGGCACTGGTTGAAGCCTGTCTCGACCGCATCGAACGATTGCAGCCGGCGCTGAACTGCTTCATCCGCGTGACCGCGGATGCCGCCCGTGCAAAGGCGCGAAGGGCGGATCTGGCGGTCAAGGCAGGCTACTCGCTTGGTCCGCTGCACGGCGTGCCGCTCGCGCACAAGGACATGTTCTATCGCGCCGGCGAAGTCTGTACCTGCGGCTCGAAAATCCGCATGGACTTTATCCCCGACCACACCGCCACAGTACTTTCGAAGCTCGACGGCGCCGGCGGTATCGAACTCGGGCGGCTGAACATGGCCGAATTCGCCATGGGCCCTACCGGGCACAACGATCATTTTGGCCGCTGCCGCAATCCTTGGAACACCGATCACATAACTGGCGGGTCATCGTCGGGCTCCGGCGCTGCCGTTGCTGCGGGTCTCGCATTCGGCGCGCTCGGCTCCGACACCGGGGGATCGGTTAGATTGCCGGCTGCGGCATGTGGCATCGTCGGCATCAAGCCCACGCTCGGCCGCGTCAGCCGGTACGGAACGATGCCGCTGTCGCATTCGCTCGATTGCATCGGCGTCCTGGCGCGCAATGTCGGCGACTGTGCGCGCCTGTTAAGTGTGATCGCCGGAGTTGATGCTAGCGACGGCATGTCCAGCCGGAACCCGGTGCCGGACTATGAGCGCGGCCTTGATGACGCCGCAAGCGCGGGCTCTCTCGCCGGCGTTACAGTCGGCGTTCCCGATCGCTACTATTTCGACGGAGTAGATCAAGAAGTCGCCGAATTGCTTGCTGCGAGCCGAATGGTCCTGGAGAAGCGTGGCGCAAAAATCATCGACGTGCCGATCGGCGATCATGGCGCAATCAATGATTTCTCCAATGCCATACTTTGGCCGGAGGCCGCCGGATTGCATCTGGAATGGTTGCGCGAACGTCCGCAAGACTACGCGCCGCAAACAAGAGCGCGGCTACTCGTCGGCTTGGGAGTGCCCGCGACCCTCTACGTAGAAGCCGTGCGGGGGCGCGCGCGACTGCTTGAGGAATTGTTGCGCGAGACGTTTTCCAAATGCGACGTGCTGCACATTCCGGTTTTGAAGCGATCGGTGCCGACGGCAGCAGAAACGGACGTCGGCGGCTCGGCCGCGATGGCGCAAGTACTCGGTCAGATTGTCGCCAATACCCGCCCGTTCAACGTCCTTGGGTTGCCCGGCCTATCGGTGCCGATCGGCTTTACCCGCAATCGACTGCCGCAGGCGATGCAGCTCGTCGCGCGGCCATTCCGCGAAGATTTGCTGTTTCGTGTTGGCGCCGCCTACGAGGCTGCCTCGGGCGGTCACACCGAGCGACCGCCGCTTTAGCCGCGACGGTCAGTCAAATTAGCAGGCATCATGTGTGCCTCGCGTCGCGTGGACAAAGGGAATCATAAATCATGCCGTCACTCGCCGACTTTGTGAGCGACATTGTCAGTGGCCGGGTCCGGGTAGTCGATTTGACCCACACGCTGTCGCCTGAATTTCCGACCATTGTCTTGCCGCCGCAATTTGGTCAGTGCGCACCGATCCGGATAGAGGAAATCTCCCGCTACGATGAGCGTGGCGCCAATCATTACTGGAACAATTTCAGCTGCGGCGAGCACTCGGGCACGCACTTCGACGCACCGATCCATTGGATCTCGGGAAAAGACCTGCCGAACAATTCGGTCGACACCATCGAGGTGACAAATTTCATCGCGGCGGCTTGCGTGATCGATTGTTCGCGCGAAGCTGCGGGCGATGAAGACTTTCTTCTCACCGTCCCGCGGATTGAGGAGTGGGAGCGGGCACACGGCCGCATTCCGCCCCGAAGTTGGGTCCTGTTCCGCACGGATTGGGGAAAACACCGTCAGGGTGCCGCTTTCGCCAATCGCCGCGACGACGGTCCCCACACGCCGGGACCGTCACCGGAAGCGGTGCGCTTTCTGGTCGACGAACGTGACGTGCATGGTTTTGGCGTCGAAACGATCAACACCGATGCCGGGCAGTCACGCAAGTTTACGCCGCCCAATCCGGCGCACTTCTACGTGCACGGCAAGGGCCGCTATGGTCTGCAATGTCTATGCAATCTCGACCAGTTGCCGCCGACCGGCGCAGTCATTATTGCGGCGCCGCTCAAAATCAAAACCGGTTCGGGGAGCCCTTTGCGCGTCCTGGCCCTGGTGCAGAACTGACGGCCTTCAATCTTTGTGAAAGACGTTGAGCTGGGGAGGAGTGCCCTCCAATCCCAATTCCGCCCATCGCTTGCGCACCCGATCGTAGGTTTGCTGGCGCAGCAGCGTCGAGCGTGGAAACTCTTTGATGTAACGGTGCTGCTTGCAGGCATTGATCAGCACCTTCGAGCCATAGGGCCGTGCTTCGGGCGGATATTGACTGGGGTCAAGCCCGGTTGACCAGGTGTTGCGCAGGATATCGAGGTCGTCGCTCGGGTTGCAGCGGGTGCTCAAAGCCCACATGACTTGGTCGAAGTCGGTAGGATCGACATCTTCGTCAACCGCGATAATCCACTTTGTATAGTAGCTCGCCGCAGGACATTGCGCCGTCAACGCCAATACCTGCGCCGCGTGTCCCGCGTATTGTTGTTTGAGCGACACAATGACCATGCCCCAGCCCGACGCTGCCGCCGGGTGCGAATAGGCTGCTATCACTCCGGGGACGCCGATCCGTTGTAGGTCGTCAAGAATTCGCGCCGAGCGCATGATCGCGTAATAGGCGCCGATCTCGCACGCCGGATAGGTTGCCATGAGGGCGGCGGTGATGATCGGTGATTTCCGGCTGTGCACGGCTTTAACTTCGATAACGGGCTGCGGGCCGCGAACGTTGCCGTAGTAACCGGTGAATTCACCAAGCGGGCCCTCCAACTCGGTATCGCCGGCGTGCAGCACGCCTTCGATCACCAGTTCCGCGTGCGCGGGAATGGGCAGGCTCACATACTCGGCTTCCGTCAACTCGATCGGCCGGCCCATGATGCCGCCGGCGACGTCGAGCTCTGATTCATCGGCGCTGAACACCTGCGCGCCGACCATGAACAGAACGGGGTCGATGCCGTACGCGGCGACGACTTCGCATGGTTTGCCTTGGGCCCACCAGGCATCGCGGTCGAGACGACCGTGCTTACCGGGCGAGCAATAAAGACCGATGCGGCTCGGACCATGCAGCATCTGGCGGTAGACACCGACATTGATGCGTCCCGTTTCGGGCGAGCGGGTGAAGGTGATGTCGCCGGTGCCGATGTAGCGGCCGCCATCGCCCGGCCAGAATTTCGGGCTTGGATACGCGGTAACATCGATATCGGAACCCTTCAGCACGATCTCATTGACGGGAGCAGCACCTTTCGGAATGAAAGTCGGGCCGAGGCGCCGTTTCATCAGATCGCGCGAAGCGAAAATCATTTCCAAGGTGCTGAGCTTGGGGTCGAGCCCAACCGCAATGGCGTAACGTTCTTTGCTGGCGCCGAGCATATTGGTCAGAACGCGCGCATCGCTGCGATTGCCAACAAGATTATTAAACATCAACGCCGGCGCAGCCGGCATCCGCGCCGCCATGAAGGTTATGGCGGCAAGTTCTTCGTCGGGATCGACCGACGCATCGATTTGCCTGATCTGGCCCGCCGCTTCGACCAGCTGCAACCAGCCGCGCAGGTCACTCCAGCCGACCGGCTTGATGCTTTCCGCGCTGGCGAGAGCGGCGCTGTGGCCAAAAGCGACTTCTTCCATGTCAAAGCTCGCGGCTGGGGATCATCGTCCGGATGGACGGAACATCTGAGGACTATTAGGAAGCCGGTGAGACGTGTCAACGCTATTGCTTTCGGGGCATAGTGCAAATCTCGATCTAATGTTGAGTGAATTCGACAAGACCAAAAGGCGTGAAATGGCGACCTGGCAGATCGGCAATGTTAGGGTGACGCGGGTTGGCGAACTACTGGGGTTCACCAGCCTTCCGCCGGAACAATTCCTGGTCGGATTTGATCGCGACGTGCTCGAAATGCATCGGCACTGGCTCATCCCAAACCACTACTCGCCCGAACACGACCGGTTGATCACCAGCGTGCATTCCTGGCTCATCCGCACCGACCGTCACACCATCCTGCTCGATTGTTGCGCTGGCAATCATAAAAATCGGCCTGGCGCGCCGCGCTTTCATCAGCTCGAAACGCCATATCTCGAACGCCTTCGTGAAGCCGGTGCGGTGCCGGAGGACATCGACATCGTACTCTGCACGCACCTGCACACCGATCATGTTGGTTGGAACACGATGCTGCGGGATGGCCGCTGGGTGCCGACTTTTCCGAATGCGAAATATTTATTTTCGCGCACCGAGAACGAATGGGGTGATCCCCGCCGCAATCCCGTGGCTGACGCGGACCTGCAACGCACATACTCTTATCGCGACAGTGTGCTTCCAGTGATCGAGGCTGGCCAAGTGGAGCTAATCGATGGACCCCATGCGATCGGGGATTCGATGCTGATCGAGCCGGCGCCGGGACATACACCTGGGCACGTGATGCTCAAACTCAAAGACAAAAGTGAAAACGCAGTTTTCTGCGGCGACGCCATTCATCATCCGCTGCAGGTTTACGCGCCGCACTGGAATTCGGGCTTTTGCGAGCTGCCAGCGGAAGCGCGAGCGACCCGTCGCCGGTTGTTGGAGCATTGCGCTGGGCAGCGCGCTTTGCTGTTCCCAATTCATTTCGGTGCGCCGTATGTCGCTGCCATCGACAGCGTCGGAGACGGCTTTTCGCTACGTTTTGTCGAGAGCCTTGACTTGTAAAGCCGACCGCAGAGATCAAATGCGTTGCTGCTGCGTGTAGCCGTAGTGCCACGCAAGCACGCGATTTTCGATGGCGACGAATAGTCGGTTCAGTACGTAGCCGACGACGGCTAGCGTCAGCACGCCGGCAAACATTTCACGAATCTGGAAGCCGCGTTGTGCGCTCAGAATGAAATAGCCGATACCGCTTGATGCAGCCACCATCTCGCTGATCACCATGACAATGAGCGCAACGGCAAGGCTCACGCGCATGCCCGTGAAAATGTACGGTGATGCGGCCGGCAGCACGATCTGCCAGATGAGCTTTCGGCCGGTAACGCCGAAGGTGCGCGCGGTCTGGAGCTGAATCGGGTCGACGCTCCGGACGCCGCTATAGGTGTTGATCAAGACCGGAAACAGCGACGCGAATGCGATCATGAAAATTTTCATCTCGTCGTCAATGCCAAGAAAGAGGATTACGATCGGCAGGTAGGCCGGGCTCGGAATCGGTCGAAGTACCTCTGTGATCGGCTCAAGAAGATTATAGAAAAAGCGGAAATAGCCCATGAGCAGGCCGAGAAAAACGCCGAGTAGTGCGCCGATAAAGTAACCGGCAAACATCCGCCAAAGGCTGTCACCAAGCTCGCGGGGCAACTCGCCGGAGATCACCAGGCGCCACCACGCGGTGAGAATTTCGCTCATGCGGGGAAAGCTCAGCGACGGCATCGTTCCCGTCGCGGCTGCCGCTTCCCAAAGAAGCAGCAGGACCACGATCAATGCGACGCCAAGCCAGCGGGTATTCCAAAGCAGCGTGCGTCGGCGCGCAGACTTTGCTTCGGCCGTTGGAAGCGCGGGTGTATCCGACACGGCGCTATCTGTCATGCGGCGTTCCCGGCGACGAGCCCTTCGTCGGCGAAAAGCTGTGCGAGCAGCCGGGCGCGGTAGTCGAGATATTGGGGCAACGCGCGAGTGGCGATCTGGTCGCGCGGATTCGGTAGATCGATCGCCAAATCGGCGGCGACCGTGCCGGGTGCGCGGGTGAGCGCTACAACGCGGGTCGAGAGATAAACGCCTTCGTCTACATCGTGGGTGACGAAAATGACAGTGAGGCCGAGTTCGCGCCACAGACCGCGCAACAGCTCTTGCAGTCCGGCGCGCGTCAACGCGTCCACTGCGCTGAACGGTTCGTCCATCAACAGCACCTCCGGCCGGCAGGCGAGCGCCCTGGCAATGGCCACGCGCTGCTGCATGCCGCCTGAGAGTTGCCAGGGATAGTGATGCTCAAAGCCGGTTAGCTTCACCAGCCGGATTATTTCCTGCGCTCGTGCGTCGACCTCGGCCCGGGAAAGTGTTTCCCGGTTTTCCAAGCCGAAAGTGACATTGCGTTCCACTGTTTTCCACGGAAACAGCGACCGCGTGTATTGTTGAAACACATAGAGCGCGCCGGGCGGAGGGCCAATTACTTGATGATCGTCGAAAAATACTGCGCCCGATGTGGCGTCGATCAGGCCGGCGATAATCTGCAAGAGCGTGGATTTGCCACATCCGGACGGACCGACAATGGACACGAAGCTGCCCTTCGCGATCGTCAGGTCAACGCCATTGAGCGCAACGGTGGTCTGTCCCGCTGCATCGAATATCTTGCGTACGCCACAGACGCGCAGAAACGGCGAAGGGGCGTCGGTCATCGACCGCTCAAGGCAGCTTTAGGACCCGGCTGGTAATGTCGATCGGCTTCTGCAGCATCCCGTATTTCTGCATCAGCTCCATCGTGCGGTTCATTCCGGCCACGTTCACTGCGGTTCCGAGTTCCGGCAGCAGTACCTTATCCTTGAAGGCCGGATTTAGCTTGGTGTAGGCGGCGTTGACCTCGCGCGCTGCAGCGTCGTTGGCTTTGACGAACTCGGCGCCTTTGATCACCGCTCGCGCGAACTTGACTGCCGTGTCGTGATTTTTCTCCACCCAGGAGGCGAGCGCCAGATATTGCGTGATATCCGTTTTCGGCGCGGTTTCAACGTAGGTCCAGCTGATAATCTCTGCCTTGCCAGTCGCCATCAGCGCTGAGCGGAACGGTTCCACTTGGACGACGGCGTCGATCTGCCCGTTCAACAGGGGATCGTTCATCTGCGGGAATGGTACCTCGGTGAATCTGACCTTCCCGTGATCCACGCCGTGCAACTCCAACGCGGCGACCGCATGCAACCAGGCGGTGCTGTTGATGACATTGACCGCGATGCGCTTGCCCTCAAGATCCTTGACCGATTTCACGTCGTCCTTGCGCACAATGAGCGCGGTCGTCGTATCAGGTGGCGCGCTGCGTACGACCGCCGCCGGGGCCAGCACAATGGCGTCGAGACCTTGTCCGATCGCCTGCAAGGTCGCGACCGTGTTGCTGATGGCGATGTCGATGCGTCCAGATTGCAAAACCGGCAGCGCCATGGCGCCACTTTGAAATTTCGTGATCTCGATTTCGAGGCCCTCGGCTTTGAAAAAGCCCTCCTTATCGGCGACGACGGCCGCCAGAGATTCCGAGAATGGCAGTAAACCGACCCTCAGCTTGGTCTGTGCCGTCGCGCTAATCGGCATTGCGAATAGGCTGGACAGGACGAGCAACGCGCGTACCGCGCGGCCTACGGCACTCATGAAGAACCCCTGTTTAACTACCAATTGAAAACTACTGGGCGCTTTGGGGGTCGTCAACGTAACTATTCTTGCCATAACCGCCCTAGACTGTGTCCGCGTCAAAAAGGCATATGATAGTTTTGCGGTTGACGGGTGCTGAACTGAAAAATAACGTTCAAACTTCTTCGTCAGCCAAAGTAGTTCTGCCTGCGATTGCCAAGGAGATATCATCGATGTTGAACCGCTGGAGCGCGGGTCGCTTAGTTCTATTGGCGTTCATCCTGGCGGCGATGTCGGCCTCTCAGGCAAATGCCGAGGTGGCAATCGGAGTGCTTGTTCCATCCTCAGGGAAGGGCGCGTCATATGGGCAGCAGCAGCAGAACGCGATTAAGATGTTTATGGAAAAATATCCCGACGCGGGCGCTGCCGGAAAAATGAAACTCATTATATATGACACCCGCGGCGACAATGCTGAAGCGATCAATCTAACCCGCAAGCTCATCGACTCGGACCAGGTTGACGCAATTGTCGGTCCGCAGTTCAGTGCAGAAGCCGAAGTCGCATTCCCGCTCGCGGTTCGCGGCGAGACTCCAATGATTACGCCGATGGCGGCGAAGGCGGGTATTGCTTCCGCAAACCGCCCCTGGGCGTTTCGCTTCGCGCTGACCACGCAAAATGTCTATCGACCGCTGCTTGATGCGTGGTTGAAGAAGCAAGCGAAGCCAATCAAGACCGTTGTCATTTTCATGGACTCCAAAGATGCGGTTTCGAGTTTCGACGGCAAGTCGATCTTCCCGGCTCTCTTGAAGGAGCGGGGCGTCGAGGTTCTCGATACGGTGTCGTTCCAGACCGGCGATATCGACTATTCGGCGCAGGTCACGCGGGCCAAGGCCCTTAATCCCGACGGTATCGTCGTGTCGGCGCTATACAACGAGGCAGCGCACGCTGTCAGTGAAATACGCAAGCAAGGCATGACCCAGCCGATCGTCGGCGGCGTCGGCATAGATGATCCGCGCTTCATGCAAATCGGTGGTTCGGCGACCGAGGGTGTTTACGCCGCGTTCGATTTTTTCACCGAGAACCCCAAACCGAGTGTGGCCGCATGGGTGGCGGAATACGTCAAGCAATTTAACGCCAAGCCGAGCAACGCCGCCGGCGAAATGTACGACACGCTCTATCTGATGCGCGAATGCATCAAGACGACGGGTGTGATCGGCAATGACGTCAAAAGCGACCGCGTAAAGCTGCGTGATTGCTGGGCCAATATGAAGAACCGGGAAGCGCCCCTGACCGGGGAAACAACGATCGACAAGGACGGCGACGGGACCCGCATTCCCACCGTTCTTGAGGTCCGTAACGGCAATTTCGTGCTGGCCCAATAAGCAAAGGGCCCGCTGTGTGCCAGGCTGTGCGTGGTTTTCCAATGGTTGGCGTCGGCAGCGATTAGGACCGTCAAGGATCAAAAGCGATGCTGAGGCACGAAGATAATATGGCGCTCACGCAGGTCGGCCCGGGCACGCCCATGGGCCGCTTCATGCGTCGGTACTGGCTGCCGGCAGCAAAGCTGGAACAGATCGCTGACGCGGGCGGCGCTCCAGCGCGAGTGAAATTACTGGGCGAGTCGCTCGTAGCGTTCCGCGATCCGGCCGGCAAGCCTGGCCTGATCGGCGAGTTCTGTCCACATCGTGGCGCGTCGCTGGCGTATGGACGTAACGAGGAAGGCGGGCTGCGCTGTCTCTATCATGGCTGGAAGATAGGTTGCAGCGGATACGTCCTTGAGTCACCGCCTGAACCGCCCGCTCGAACTTTCGCCCAGAAACTTGCGCATATCTCCTACCCGGTTCGCGAGGCAGGCGGGCTTCTCTGGACCTATATGGGGCCAAGCGAACTTGAGCCGCCGTTCCCGCGATTCCCATGGCTGGATCTTCCTGCGGATCATCTCCTGGTGGTCAAGATGCATCAGGCGACCAATTATTTGCAGGGCGTTGAAGGCGACCTCGATCCGGCGCATCCCAACTATCTGCACCGTGACTTTGCCGCCGACGAGGATGAAAGCTGGGCGGGTGCGGGCTGGCGATCCATCTCCGCTCTGATGGCGGACGGCTCGCCGGTCATCGAGTGTGAGGAGACCCCTTATCTGATGCGCATCGGGGCAATCCGCAAAAGCAAAGACGCAAGCGTGCAGTTCGTTCGTTCATACGAATGGATTGCGCCGTTCTATTGCTACATTCCGACGGGCCCGCATGAGTCTTTTCTGTTCAAAGCGTGGCACCCGATCGACGACTTCAACTGCTACACTTTCTATATCCATTTCGACCCGCGGCGGCCGCTTGACGTCGAAGCGATCTACGCGAACTGGGGCCACCGGACTTCGCCCCCGGACTACATGACCGAGCACAATCTTGCGAACATGCACCTGCAGGATCGACAGCGGATGAAGCACGGAAATTTCTCCGGCATATTGGGAGCCTCAATCCAGGATCGCGCCATGCAGGAAGGTATGGGTCCGGTCGTCGACCGCAGCAAAGAGCATCTCGGCACCAGCGACAAGGCCGTCATTTTCTATCGCCGGCTGCTGTTGCGGAAGCTTCAGGAGATGGATGAAGGCAAGCCTTTGCCGGCGCACGACCCCTCGCTCGATTACAAGCAGCGGGCCTGCTCGTTCAACGTCCCCACCGATCGCCCATGGCAAGAGGTCGTGAAGTGGCAGGAGGAGCATGAGCAGGAACATCCGCTTCTGGCCGCGGAGTAGTGTGGCCGCGCGGTAGCGCCTGCGAATTGCCGCAGGGGGCGGGAGCGGGGAATGGAAAAATTGCTACTGGACGGGTCCCTCGGCTCCATGCGCCGGGCGATCAACGCCAAGACGATTTCGGTAAGTGAAATTGCCAAGTGGTACCTGGCCCGCATCGAGTCGCTTGATCGGTCCGGCCCTCGCCTGAATGCCATCCGCACGATTGCGCCCGATGCGCTCGACGTGGCGCGGCAGCTTGACGTTGAGGTTGCGTCCGGTCGGATTCGCGGACCGTTGCACGGTATCCCGGTCGTTCTGAAGGACAACATTCTAACCGGCGACGGTATGACGGCGACCGCTGGCGCTGCTGCGCTCGCCGGATTTAAACCCGTTAGCGATGCCACGCTGGTGCGCCGGCTTCGCCAGGCCGGTGCGCTGATCTTGGGTAAAACCAACCTCACCGAATTTGCCGATTACGTCTCCGACGTTATGCCGTCGGGCTTCAGTGGCGCCGGCGGCATGGTGAAGAACCCGCACGGCGTTGCCGACTACGGCCGAGGTCTTGGCTCCAGCGTCGGATCGGCGGCAGCAGTCGCCGCGTCGCTGGCGCCGATCGCAATCGGCAGCGAAACGCAAAACTCGATTCAAACACCTGCGAGCGTATCGTCCGTTTTCGGTTTCAAGCCAACTGTCGGGATGGTGAGCCGCGCTGGGGTGGTTCCCTTGGTTCCCAGCCAGGATTCACCCGGTCCGCTCGCGCGTTCGGTGGAAGACCTGGCGCTGCTCATGTCGATTATTGCCGGCGCAGACCCTCGCGACACCCTGAGCGTAACCGTCGCTTTGGACCGGCCCGATGGATGGCGCCAACGAGACCTCAAGAGCATTCGCCTGGGCGTACCGCGCCGGTGCATCGCCGATCGCCCCGATCTGGAAAGTGTTATGCCGCAGTTCGAGGTCGCCCTCCGTGAACTCAGCGAAAGCGGCGTTACCTTGGTCGATCCGTGCGACTTGCCCGCCGCCGAACAGCTCCAGGATGTGCGCTCATCGGTTTTCCGTACTGAGTTCAAAGCGGCGCTCAACGCCTTCCTCGAGCAAAACGACAATCCCTGCGGAATTGGTTCGATTGATCAGCTCATTTTGTGGAATGAGCAACATCCAGAGAACATACCCTACGGACAATCGCTTTTGATCGCGGCTGCCGGGACGGTCGGGCTGGATGACCCGCGGTACCGGGCCGATCGCAGGCGCGATGTCGCGCTGAGCCGTCAAGCCGGCATCGACGCGGCATTGGATTTTTCCGGCGCTGATGCATTGATTGCCCCGATGAGCGCAGCCGCCAAATGCACGGGCAAGGCAGGCGCACCGGTGCTGGCCATTCCGGTTGGACTGGATTCCAAAGGCGCGCCCTTCGGCGTGACTTTATTCGCGTCGCCTGGCAATGACGCGGCTTTGCTCGAGATCGGTGCTTCGGTGGCAGCTATTATTGGACAGCAGGTAGCGCCGAAGCTTTAGATTATCTGAGGCCGAATTAGCTCAGGCGCTAAGCGGCAGTTGCCGCAAATAAAAATCTGCAATTTCTCCCGTCGTCGCGATCCAAACATCGGTGCGTCTGCGTGCGTCGGCGAGAACATCCTCAAGATAGCCGATACGATGCGGATGGCCGATGAGCCATGGATGAAGGGCGAGAACGAGATGCCGGCCGCTAGCGGCACCATCCGCAAGCAGTTGATCGAGCGCCTCGGCAACTGCCTGCCGCCAGCGGGCCAAGCTGATCCGCCGATGATAATGTGTAATCACATCGTCGAGCTCAAGCGCCATTGGCATCGACACGATCGAGCCTGATGGCGTGCTCATCAGATACGGCTGCTCATCGTTAGGCCAATCCAGAACGTATTTCACGCCAAACTCGGCAAGCAGCGCGGGCGTCCGCTCAGATTCACCGTATTCTGGGCCATGCCAGCCGTTTGGTTTTGCTCCGCACGCCTTTTCAACCGCATCGAGTGAAGAACGGATGTAATTTCGCTCCTGCGCTTCGGGCATCTTGTTGGAAATGACTCGTGTCAAACTGTAGCCATGCGCGGCAATTTCCCAATTTCTGTTTCGGAACTGTTCGATCAGGTATGGATACTTTGCCGCAATAACGGCATCGACAGCGGCGGTGGCGCGCATGTCGTGCTTATCGAGCGCGTCCATGACCCGAAAGATACCAACGCGGTTGCCATATTCGCGCTGCGAGAATGCGCGGACATCCGGGTAAGGCGCGCGGCCAAACCCGCCCGGGACGTTCGGCGGAACGAACGCATCGTCCGGCGGCTGCAGCTCGTAATATTCGGCGCAGACCACGATCGAAAAGGCGACGCGCTTGCCCCCCGGCCAGACCAGCGGGGGCCGCGTTACGATCATCGAGTTTTCGTGATAGATGCGATCGTGATTCGTTCATCGTGCCGCCCACCGCCATGTTTTTATTCTCTCGACGACAGCGTCATAGCAATTTGCCATGTAATGCTCGGCAATCTGCGCGCCGGTGGCAAACCAGACGTCAGGAAACGATTTGACATATTGCAAGGCGAGGTCGACGTACCTGGCGCGCTGGGCTTGTCCGATGACCGCGGGGTGCACGGTGATGCACATGACCCGCCCGCCTTCAGCATAGAGCCGGTCGAACTGCCGCCGCACGATTTCAAGATATGCGTCAGCTTCGTAGGCAGTTGACAGAATTGGTACGTCGTTGACCTCGACTGAATAAGGCATCGAGATCAGCTTTCCGGACTTCACGCGGATCGGAAATGGCTGATCATCGTGGAACAAATCCGCGTAGTAGAGAAACCCCGTTTCGGCCAACAGGTCGGGCGTGTTCTCGGTGGCGGCCTGCGGGCCGGGTCCGCCCATTCCCTTCATTTCGACGCCGGTGAGATCGCGGGTGATGCGGAGCATTTCAAGGTAGTAGGCGCGCTCCTCGGCTTTGCTAAGTCCGCAGATGAAGCGCGTATTGTACATGCCGTGGCCGAGAAGGTCCCATTTGCGCTCGACCAGCGCTTTGCAGATCTCGGGAAACTTCGCGAGCGCGGCCACGTTCAACACAGCGGTGCACGGAATATTGTGCTTGTCGAGAATTTCGAGCAGCCGCCAAAATCCGACCCGGCTGCCGAATTCCTGCCGACCATACATCATCACATCGGGCGTCATCCGCGCCCATGGATTGATCCATGGATCGGGCGGCGGCATGAACTCATAATACAGAACGTTCGGGCAGACCATGACGGCAAGCCGCGCATTTCCGGGCCAAACCAGCGGCGGCCGCTCGGTGATCGGCAGGTAGTCGATCCAGGTTTGATCGACGTCGCTCCGCGTTCGCGGCGTCGACGGAAATTGCGGCCGATAGCTATACTGAAGCATCGCTAGTCCCTCCGTTGAGTTCGGCTACGATCAACCCATCCTCGCCACCAGTGGATGGAAGCGTCGCCATATGGGATTGCGACCGCGGGGTAGGGCTTTATCGCGTGATGATTTGCTGTACTTGAGCCAGCGCGCGGTCGACAGATATTCGCCAATCCTAAGTCATTTCGGCAGACAGGCGGCTTTTGTCGTTGCAGGGGAGTTTCCCTTGACAATAACGCGCAACGGCGAGATCATTTGTATACAAACGATGCCGGCGAGGGGGTCGATTGCAGAAGTGCGGCCTCACGCGACATGGGTAGTCATGCGTAGTACGCACGCTGGCGATCTCGAATCGCTTGCGGGCATTGGTCCTGCGGCTCCGGGATGAGAAGCACGATGGCCGAGGCTGAGGACAAGATCCGCTGCGACGCCTGCCCGGTGCTGTGCTACATCCGCCCGGGTATGACCGGCGCCTGCGACCGTTACGCCAACAATAATGGCGAATTGGTACGCGTCGATCCTCACGTGTTGCTGGAACGTACAGTGAGGGATGGCGGCGAGATCGTGCCGTTCATGAGTCAGACGCGCGAATGGAGCGGCGATATTGTCAACGCGCCCACGCCCATTGTCACCGCGATCGGCGCCGGCACTACCTATCCCGATTACAAGCCCGCGCCGTTCATCGTCTCATCCAAGGTCGATGGCGTAGACATGGTGACTGTCGTCACCGAGGGCATCTACTCCTACTGTGGCGTCAAACTGAAGATCGATACCGATCGGCATCTTGGCGCCGAATGCGCGACCGTACGCGTCAAGGGCGAGCCGGTTGGCCACGTAACGACCGGGGAATATGGCTCGCAGATGCTTTCGTTGGGCGGGGTCAATCACCTCACTCATGGCGGCAAGAAGGAAGGGCGCGTCACCTGCGAGACACTGCTCGACTTGTGCAATCGAAAAGCCGTGGAACTGACCGTTGATGGCGGAGCCAGGGTGGTTGTCGAAGCAGGTAAGCCGCCGGTCGTTAACGGTCAGACCGAGGAGCGCATGCGCGTCGGTTGTGGCTCGGCGGCGATCGGCATGTTCGCCAAACAGTGGTACGGCAAAGTCGACGAGGTTGTCGTGGTCGACGATCACATTACCGGCGTGCTGTCCGAGCATCAGGCGGGCAAACTGCTCGGCGCGCGCGACACCGGTATCAAAATGAAGGGCCGACGCTCGACGCCCGGCCGCTATTTCCATGTTGCCGAACCCGGAGCCGGTTGGGGCGGCACCAATATCTCCGACCCCCTCGACATCGTTGCGGGCTTCGATCCCAAAGTTGCCTGGCCCGGACTGACGATGCTGATGGTTTCGACGACGGGCGAGCAGCACGCCTTCTATCGCCTCGATCAGTCTTTAAAGCCGGTCGAAGCGTCGCTCCCCGAGAATCTGCGAGTATCCGTCGAGCGCATTCGCGAGAATTGCGAGCCGGCGCTGTGCTCGGTTCTGTTCATGGGCGGGGCCGGCGGCTCGCTGCGCGCCGGCGTCACGGAAAATCCGGTACGACTGACCCGCTCGGTTCGCCAGGCGTTGACTACGGTGACCGCGGGCGGCGCGCCGGTGGTCGTTTGGCCCGGCGGCGGCATCACATTCATGGTCGATGTCATGCTCTTGCCGGACAATGCTTTCGGCTACGTGCCGACGCCGGCGATCGTGGCGCCGATCGAATTCACCATGCGGCTCGACGACTATGCGGCGCTTGGCGGACATGTAGATCAGGTCCGTCCTGTCGGCGACATTCTGGCTCAGCGCGCAAAGACGGTAGCTGTCGTGGCCACGACTTCGGCCCGGGTCCGGAGTGAAACATGAGAGCGCCGGCGCAGCAAAGTCGTTTGCGTGATGGCCGCCTCCATCTTCACGATGGTCCGATCGATCTGATCATCGAGGCGTTCGGCGAACCGCTGGCAGTCGAGCGGGCCTACGCCGCCGCTTGGAGCCGATTCACAAACATTCTTGATGAACTCTGCAGCGAACTCCCCCTGCTCCGCGCCCGCGCTACCGCAACCAGCGCTCGTCCTACTGGCGTTGTCGCTAGGCGCATGTGGGATGCCGTCGTACCCCTAAGCGCCGCGCGCTTCATCACGCCGATGGCCGCGGTTGCCGGTGCGGTTGCCGAGGAAGTTTTGGCCGCAATGACAGCTGCCGCGCGGCTGCGTCGCGCCTATGTGAACAATGGCGGCGATATCGCCTTGCATCTTGTCGGAGGCGAAAGCTTTGCGGTCGGTATGGTCGACCGGCCCGACAGCCCTAGTCTGATTGGCAGCGCGAAGGTTACGGGACACGACTCAGTCCGCGGCGTCGCCACTTCAGGGTGGCGTGGCCGCAGTTTTTCGCTTGGAATAGCGGACGCTGTGACAGTTCTCGCTCGTACGGCGGCAGCGGCCGATGCGGCCGCTACGCTTATAGCCAACGCGGTCGATCTGCCGGGTCATCCAGCAATTCGGCGTGCGCCAGCCAGTTCGCGCGATCCACAAAGCGATCTCGGCGATCGTCCGGTGACTATCGATGTCGGTATGCTGACAAAATGCGACATTGACCGGGCGCTGGCGGCTGGGGTCCAAGAAGCTGAACGTCTCTGGCGCGCCGGCGCAATGGAAGCCGCTGCATTGCAACTTGGTGGCCAAACTCTGGTTTGCGGTCTGGGCGTTGATCGGAATTTCGATGCTGTTCCCATAGGACCCGTCCGGCGCGGCCGGCGAATACGAGATGCAGGTTGGAAGGCGCACTGTTCACCACGACCTCGCGGTGGCGGGCATAGGGTGACGGGAAAGTCTCAGATGAAAGCCGAAATCCGAAAGTTGGTGACCGTCGTCGAGGAAACCCGGTTTGAAATGGGGCAAAAGGTCGAGCCGCCAACGCGCCGCGCCGCCGCGGTAGCGGTGATCGAAAATCCTTTCGCGAGTCGCTACGTCGAGGATTTATCCGAGCTGATGGATATAGGTGAGGAGCTCGGCGACTTGCTGGCAAAGCGCGCGGTGTCGGCGCTCGGGATCGAGGGATCACGCGTGGAAAGTTATGGCAAGGCCGCAGCCGTCGGCGAGAACGGCGAGCTGGAACACGCCGCAGCGATTCTGCACCCGAAGCTCGGCGCGCCGGTTCGCAAAGTGCTCGGCACGGGCGCAGCTCTGATCCCTTCGTCGAAAAAACGCGGTGGCCCCGGGGTTGCTCTCGACGTGCCGCTCGGCCACAAGGACGCGGCTTTTGTGCGCAGCCATTTCGACGGCATGGAAGTGCGCGTTGCTGATGCTCCGCGCGCTAACGAAATCATGGTTGCGGTCGCGGTGACGGATTCCGGCAGGCCGCTGCCACGCGTGGGCGGCCTGAAGAAAGATGAGATTAAGGGCATCGACGGGCTTCGCTAGTGGCAAAGGGCCGCTCGAAACCGGCGACGGACTTTTGGTGGGAGCAATGATCATGAAGGTTGTATCGGCACTATTTGCGAGCCTGACAGTGCTCGCGGGGCTTACCAGCGGCGCCATCCGAGCGTCCGCGGAAGACACGATCAAGATCGGCGAGATCAATTCCTACTCCGGCCTGCCTGCGTTCACCGAGCCGTACCGCAAGGGCTGGCAGCTCGCTTTGGAAGAGATCAATGCGGCCGGCGGCGTCGACGGCAAAAAGCTTGAGGTCATTTCAAAGGATGACGGCGGCAAGCCAGCTGAAGCAGTGACGGCCGCAAACGAGCTTGTGTCAAAGGACGGCGTGGTGATGCTCGCCGGAACTTTTTTCTCAAACATCGGGCTTGCCGTCTCCGATTTCGCCAAGCAGAAAAAGATCCTCTTCCTGGCGGCCGAGCCTTTGACCGATGCGATAACGTGGTCAAAAGGCAATCGCTACACATTCCGCCTGCGCCCTGCCAATTACGAGCAGGCGGCCATGCTCGCGGAAGAAGCCGCCAAGTTGCCAGCCAAGAAATGGGCGACGATCGCGCCGAATTATGAATATGGGCAGTCGGCGGTTGCCGTTTTCAAAAAACTGCTCTCGGCAAAACGGCCCGACATCGAATGGGTCGGCGAGCAGTGGCCGCCACAAGGCAAGATCGACGCCGGCGCTGTGGTCGAGGCAATTGCCAGGACCGAGCCGGAAGCGATCCTCAATGTCACATTCGGAGCCGATCTGGTAAAGCTGGTTCGCGAAGGCAACACCCGCGGCCTTTTCAAAGGCCGTTCGGTCGTGAGCTTCCTGACCGGCGAGCCCGAATATCTTGACCCGCTCAAGGACGAAGCGCCGCAAGGATGGATAGTCACCGGGTACCCCTGGAACGCCGTCGCTATTCCGGAGCACGCCGCGTTTCTCAAAGCCTATCAAGCAAAATACAACGACTATCCGCGGCTTGGTTCAGTGGTCGGCTATTCGACCCTGAAGGCGGCGGCAGCTATCCTGGCGAAAGCGAAGTCAACCGATTCTGAGAAGTTGGTTGATGCCGCCGAAGGGATTACGGTCGACACACCCTTCGGCAAAGTGACATTCCGCAAGGCCGATCATCAGTCGACCCTGGGCGCCTTCGTCGGCAAAACGGCGTTGAAGGATGGCAAGGGCGTGATGGTTGACGTCAGTTATCGCGATGGCGCGAACTATCTTCCGCCGGAGAGCGAGGCTAAGTCGCTGCGCCCAAAGGATTGACCAGCCGGAGAACGGCTGAGCCTTTCAGCTCGTCGCCAGGATCGAGCCGGTGACTTTTTTCTTTAACCAATTTGTCACCGGCTTGGCGAGCGCCTCTTCGCTGTTTCTTGCGGCATGCGGTCTGTCGATCATCTTTGGCGTGACGCGCATCGTCAATTTTTCCCACGGCGCCTTTTACATGCTTGGCGCGTACGTGGGTTTCTCACTGACTGAACGCTTCTCCAGCGATTTGGGGTTCTGGGGCGGCATCGTCCTGGCGTCTCTGATCGTGGCGGCTCTCGGTGCGCTCGTCGAAGTGACGTTGCTGCGCCGGATTTATGCAGCGCACGAATTGCTGCAGCTGCTCTTGACATTCGGCGTTACGCTCGTCGTCGAAGATCTTGTGGTTCTGATTTGGGGCCCGAGTGATTTGCTCGGGCGGCGGGCGCCCGGGTTGAAAGGCGCAGTCAACCTCTTTGGTCAACTCTTTCCGACCTATGATTTGCTGCTGATAGCGCTTGGTCCTCTGACCCTTATCGTGGTGTTGCTCGTACTGCGGCGCACGCGCTGGGGCGTGCTGGTGCGCGCCGCAACACAGGACCGCGAAATGGTCGCCGCCCTCGGCGTCAACCAGCGCTGGCTGTTCACCAGCGTGTTCGCGCTGGGGCTCTTTCTTGCCGCGTTTGGCGGAGCGCTCGAATTGCCACGTGAGGCGGTCAGCCACACCATGGATTTGCAGATCATCACCGAAGTGCTGGTGGTGGTGGTGATCGGGGGGCTCGGCAATGTCCTCGGCACCTTCCTCGCCGCGATTATGGTCTCGGAGCTGAACGCCTTCGGCATTTTGGTATTTCCGAAAATCTCCCTCGTTCTTGTATTCCTCGTCATGGCGCTGGTGCTGGTGGTGCGGCCCTGGGGCTTGCTTGGCCGCCCCGAGGCGGCGACCCGCGCGGCAAGTGGTCTGCAGATCATGCGCTGGCGTCCGCTTCGATGGCGTGACCGGCTGCTCGTTGTAATCGGAATTGCGGCGGCCGCGCTCCTGCCCCTTGTGGCCGGAAACTATGTGCTGGGGGTGGCGACCGAAGTTCTGATTTTCATGCTGTTCGCAGCGAGCCTGCATCTGCTGGTCGGTGCCGGAGGATTGGTCTCGTTCGGCCATGCCGCCTATTTTGGCCTAGGCGCTTACGGCGCAGCGCTCGCCTTGAAGCAATTAAATCTGCCAATGGCGGCCGGGCTCGTGACCGGACCGGTGCTCGGAGCCTTCGGAGCCCTTGTCTTTGGCTGGTTCTGCGTGCGGCTGTCGGGCGTCTATTTCGCGATGCTCACGCTCGCTTTTGCCCAGATCGCCTGGTCCGTTGCTTTTCAATGGACTGAAGTGACCGGCGGCGACAATGGCCTGATCGGAGTTTGGCCAAGCGCCTGGGCGGCGACGGCCTCGCATTTTTATTGGCTGACCATCGCGCTCGTCGTCGCCGGAATAGCTCTACTGCGGGTGATTTTGTTTTCGCCGTTCGGTTATGCTTTGCGAGCGCTTCGCGACAGCGAACTGCGCGCCGAGGCAATCGGCCTGTCTCGCCATCAGATTCAGTGGATTGCCTTTACGGTCGCTGGCGTCTTCGCTGCTCTTGCCGGTGCGCTCTACGCGTTCCTCAAAGGCAGCGTATTTCCCGACAATCTTGCCATTCCCCTGTCGATCGACGGATTGGCGATGATTTTGCTCGGCGGAGTCGGCACGGTTTCGGGCGCGATCGTCGGTGCCGCGATCTATAAATCGCTTTCCATCTGGGTGATCAGCCAGACGGATTATTCGAAGCTCGTGCTTGGGCTGTTGATCATCGTTCTGGTTTCGCTGTTTCCGCAAGGCGTGCTT
Source organism: uncultured Alphaproteobacteria bacterium (assembly GCA_963826945.1). Taxonomy (GTDB): domain Bacteria; phylum Pseudomonadota; class Alphaproteobacteria; order Rhizobiales; family Xanthobacteraceae; genus BOG-931. Next base: position 342,737 of record CAWGYY010000016.1, read on the forward strand.
GGGACGTTTGCGGTCTGGCAAAATCGAAACGTCGCTGGCGTGCAGCCATGAGCGTCCTCGCGGTAGAAAACCTGGAGAAGTCCTACTCCGGCTTCCAGGCGGTGAAGGGTGTAAGTTTTTCTTTGCGGGCCGGCGAGATGTTGGCGCTTATCGGTCCTAACGGGGCAGGTAAGAGCACGTGCTTCAACATGATCAACGGCCAACTCGCGCCAAGCGCCGGACACGTCCGCATTTTCGGCCGCGACGTTACCGGCGCGGCCGTGCGCGACATCTGGCGGCTGGGCGTTGGACGTACGTTCCAGATCGCGGCGACCTTCGCCTCGATGACAGTCGCCGAGAATGTTCAGGCCGCGCTGCTGTCACACCGGGGCTATTGGACCGCATTTCGGTGGGCCGCGCGTTACTATTCGCGAGAGGCCAGTGATCTTCTCACGTTGGTCGGCATGGCGGATCAATCGGACCGCAGTTGCGGCGAACTCGCTTATGGCGATGTTAAACGCCTGGAGCTCGCCATCGCGCTTGCCAACGATCCGAAACTCCTGTTGATGGACGAGCCCGCCGCCGGGATGGCGCCTGGAGAGCGCGGCGCTCTCATGTCACTTGTCGCGCGGATCGCTCGCGAGCGTGCCATCGGCGTGCTCTTCACCGAGCACGATATGGACGCTGTCTTCGGCCACGCCGATCGGATTCTCGTGCTTAATCGCGGCGTCCTCATTGCCGAAGGCCCGCCCGCGGCGGTGCGTGCCAATGCGGAGGTGCAGGCCGTCTATCTCGGCGCCGGCTCGCTTTTTGGAGCTGCGCATTGAACGCCTCGCGGCCAAAGCTCGCCGTCAAGGGCCTCAACGCCGCGTATGGGCGAGCGCATATTCTTTACGACATCGCGCTGGACGTTGGCGCTGGCGAGGCCGTGGCGCTGGTCGGACGCAACGGCGCCGGCAAATCGACCACCTTGCGGTCCATTCTCGGCCTCGTCGCCAATTGCGAAGGTGAGATTGTTTTCAACGGCACGCCAGTATCACATCTTCCCGCACACGAGCGCGTTCGGCGCGGGCTGGGTTATGTGCCGGAGGACCGCCGCATCTTCTCCGACTTGACCGTCGACGACAACCTGGAGGTTGGTCGCCAAAGCCGGCGTCAAGACGCGCCACAATGGACGCGAGAGCGATTGTTCGAGATCTTTCCTAACCTAAGCGAGTTGCGCAACCGGCTTGGCGGCCGCATGTCAGGCGGCGAGCAACAAATGCTGGCCATCGCGCGAACGCTGATGGGTAATCCGTCCCTCGTATTGCTTGATGAGCCCTCCGAAGGCTTGGCGCCGAAAATCGTCGAGCAGATGGTCGACGCCATCGTGGTGATGAAACGAGAAGGGTTGAGCCTTTTGCTCAGTGAGCAGAATATTCGCTTCGCGCGGCTCGTGGCCGATCGTGTGTGCGTCATAGAGAAGGGATGCATTCGCTTCTTTGGCACGAACGCTGAATTCGATGCGCGCCCGGATATTCGCGACGCCTATTTGGCGCTCTGAAGGTCGCCTCCAGGATCGATGTATGAAATCAGGTTAGCCGGGAACTAAAAATGAAAACGATGGAAGCGCCTGCGGAAGGTCCGCGCGCTGAGGAGTACGTCCTCGACGAACAGATTGGATTCGTCCTGCGCTTAGCGCAGCAGCGCCACACGACCATTTTCGCCTCGCTGATGATTGAGGGCCTGACCCCGACGCAATGGGCGGCGCTCGCCAAGTTGAAGGAGATCGGTCCGTCGTCGCAGAACCTGCTTGGGCGATTGACGGCGATGGATGGCGCGACGATCAAGGGCGTGATCGATCGTCTTACCAGGCGCGGCTTCACCAGTACCAGACCCGATCCCGCCGACGGCCGCCGCCTTCTTGTCGCGCTGACCGGACGAGGTGAGGCTCTATATGAGCGAGCCAAGTCGATCGCCAAGCATATCAGTGAGCAGACGCTGGCGCCGTTAAACGCGAGCGAACGCGCCGAGCTTTTGGCGCTGCTGGCAAAACTGACCTAAACGGCAAGCCTCGCTACGGCAGCCGTTATCCGGCGACGATAGTGGGGACCTTGGTAGCCGGCGGCGTATTGCGGCTGCGATGCGAGCGCACGACACCGTCGATAACCGTCATGCCGACGCCGGGCAGATCGCCGAGTTGAACGCTGTCGAGCAAGTTGTTGCCGGCCGAATGCTGAGCGCGGTCGAGAAAGACGAAATCGGCGGCGCGGCCGACTTCGATCAAGCCGCAGTCGAGAGCACGGAGCCTCGCCGTGTTGCCGGTCGCAAAGCAGAACGCCGTTTCGGCTGAAATTTCACCAAGCGAAGCCAGCATCGAAATCATCCGCAGGATTCCCAGCGGCTGGACACCGGACCCGGCCGGGGCGTCGGTGCCGAGTATCACGCGGTCAAGTTGTTTCAATTCTTTGGCCGTTCGCAACGTTACCAGCGCGGCACGCTCATTGCCGTTGTGCACCAGTTCCAGAGCGCGTCCGCACTGCTCGCAAAGACATTGAATCTGGTCGTCCGGCAAGGCGGTATGGCCCCCGTTGATATGGCCGATCACGTCGGTATCGGCCTCCAGCACCACGTCCTTGTCGATGAGGCCGGAGCCGGGAATCGAAGGGCCGCCGGTATGGATCGTGCTGTTGATCCCATACTTGCGCGCCCACGCGACCATCTTGCGCGCGGTCGGGCCGTCCTTCACGCCGCCAAGTCCGACCTCACCGAGATAGCGGATGCCGGCAGCGGCAAGTTCCGCAAAGTCTTTTTCCTCCATACCCGGCTCAATCACGGGTGCGCCGGCATGGACCTTCACGCCGCTGACCCGGAAGCTTGAAAAGCAGCGCTGCGCCGTGATCGCCATTGCCTTAAGGCCGACAACGTCGCGGGGACGGCCGGGCGTGTGAACCTCGCCGGCCGAGATCATCGTCGTGATGCCGCCATGCAGGCAGGAATCGATCCAGCCGAGCTGGTTCTGGCGCGGCGTCCAGTCGCCGGCAACAGGATGGACATGACTATCGATCAACCCGGGCGCCAGGGCCACGCCATTCGCGTCGATCGTCGTGGTGGCGCCGGAAACAGTCGAGGTCAATGGCACGGCCGATTGCGGCGATGCGGCCATCGACCGCAACTACACAGTCGGCGTCCAGAATAGGCCGCGCCAGATCGCCGCTCAGCATCAAGCCGATATTCCTGATGACGAGTTTGCTGGGACCGGCGGCGGCCGCTTCCTCGTGCGCCATGTCGTGATCTCCGCGTAGCTAAGGCAACCCTTGAACACTTCCGATAACAATAGCTCAAGATTCGGTTGGCAAAAGATCACTCGATCCCGTTGTTCGGGATCGAGCAAGGCGCCATTGAAGCCATCGGCGGAAAAAGTGGATCAGGCGATGTCGCTCGAATTCAATCTTTTTGACGCCAGCCGCCGCCATGTCTTTCCAGGCCGCAGCTATCGATCCGTTGATATCGATGCCGCGGCAGGCATCGTCCACCACATAGACGTTCAAACCGGCGTGGCGCGCATCAATCGCCGTCCAGGCGACGCAGAAATCGGTGGCGAGACCGGTAATAAAGACCGTGTCGATCTTGCGCTCCTTAAGGTAGCCCGCCAATCCAGTACGGGTTTCCTTGTCAGCTTCCAGGAACGCCGAGTAACTGTCCACGTCGTTGTGGAAGCCCTTGCGGATGATCAGTTCAGCCTGAGGAATATTGATGTCCTTGGCGATCGCCGCACCTTCGGTCCCTTGGACGCAATGATCCGGCCACAGCACCTGATTGCCATAAGCGAGCTTGATCATTTCGAACGGCTTTTTGCCTTCATGGCTCGACGCAAATGAGACGTGGTGCGCCGTATGCCAATCCTGCGTCATCACCACGTTTTCAAAACTCTTGGCGATGCGGTTGATGACGGGGATTACTTGATCGCCGTCTTTAACGGCGAGGCTGCCGCCGGGTAGAAAGCAATTCTGCACATCGACCACGATCAATGCGCTCGATGGCCCCGGTTTGATTTTGTCCGCCGCGAACGCCACGCCCGCTCGTGCGAGCGTTGCTTGCGCCAGCGCCATGCCGGCAAGACCGAATAAAACTTCGCGCCGTTGCACACACGCCATGTTTCCCTCCCTCGGATTGAATTCCGGATAAGTGATTGAAGCGCACATGCTGGTGTTTCGGCAATACCGGCGCCGCCTGTGTGCAGGGGGCGCGAACTCCGCCTGCTGGGAAAGGCTTCGTCGGCGAGCGGCAAAGCCAATTTCACGTCCGATGGCGACACCAGCCGACGACGGTCACGCGGCAGCGGAAGAAAACCCGGCTTTAGCGTTGTGGCGCCAATAGTTTAGTATTTAGGTTAGTAAACCTGACCTAAGTTTATTGGCGTCCGATTACAGCGGGCACTGCTGACCAGCGCGATGAGGCGGACACAGCCTGGCCTCGACCGACGGCATCCATGGTTTCGTCGGCTAACCCAACAAAATTGGGAAAAATAAGCTGTTGCAAAGCGATAGGCTGCATCGTAAGCGCAAAAGCGACCCCACGGCGTGCGCTCAAAACGCGTCGCTTGACCGCGCGTGCAAAATTAGTATCGTGTTTAGTAATAAGCAAACTGAACATCGCGCCTGGAGGCAACGACAAGGAGACGCTCGGCAGCCAAAGTGCTCGGCCGCAGCCCACCCTTGAACCACAGCCTTTAGCCCGCTCGGGCTTCGATGCTTGAAACGTCTCCGGCCGAGGGCGCTCCGGAAACGATCGTTCAAGAGAGGAAAGCACATGCGAAAATCCGGAATTGCAAGATGGCCGAGATGGGTTGGCGGAGCGCTTGCCCTCTTCGCCGGCGTGGCGTTGACCGGCATGGCAAGCCAGCCGGCCGCGGCTCAGGGCAAACAATTGACTCTGTGCTGGGCCGCGTGGGACCCGGCGAACGCACTTGTGGAACTGGGCAAGGACTTCACCAAGGAGTCCGGCATCGAGATGAAATACGAGTTCGTCCCGTGGACGAGCTATGCCGACCGCTTTCTCAACGAGCTTAATTCGCATGGCAAACTGTGCGACCTGATCATCGGCGACAGCCAATGGATCGGCGGCGCCGCGGAAAACCATTGGTACGTCAAGCTCAATGACTTCTTCGCCAAAGAGCACATCACCATGGCCGACTTCGTACCGGCGACTGTGCTTGGCTATTCGGAGTGGCCCAAGAACACGCCGAACTACTGGGCGCTGCCCGCAATGGCCGATGCGGTCGGCTGGACCTATCGCAAAGACTGGTTCTCGCGGCCGGAGCTTCAGGCCGAGTTCAAGAAGAAGTATGGTCGCGATCTCGCGCCGCCAAAGACCTATGAGGAACTCAAGCAGATTGCCGAGTTCTTCCAGGGCCGCGAGATCGACGGCAAGAAAGTGTATGGCGCCTACATCTTCACCGAGCGCGGCTCGGAAGGCATCACTATGGGCGTGACCAACGTCCTTTACAATTACGGCTTCGATTACGAAAACCCGAAGAAGCCCTATCAGATGCAGGGCTTCGTCAATTCGCCCGATGCCGTCAAAGGCCTCGAGTTCTACAAGGCGCTCTACAAGTGCTGCACGGCTCCGGGCATGACCAACGCCTACATGCAGGAAGGCCTCGACGCCTTCAAATCCGGCCAGGTGGCGATGCAGATGAACTGGTTCGCCTTCTTCCCCGGCCTCTATAAGGATCCGAATGTCGGCGGCGACAAGATCGGCTTCTTCGTCAATCCGGCCGGTCCGAAGGGTCACTTCACGCAGCTTGGCGGCCAGGGCATCTCGGTGGTCGCGACCTCCGACCACCAGGACGATGCTCTTCGCTACATAAAGTGGTTCGCCCAGCCGAAAGTGCAGCAGAAGTGGTGGGAGATCGGCGGCTATTCGGCCCTGAAGGCGGTCGTCGATGCGCCCGGCTTCCCCAAGAGTGCGCCGTTTGCTCCGCAATTCCTGGAATCGATGGCGATTGTGAAGGACTTCTGGGCTGAGCCGTCCTATGCGCAGCTTCTTCTCGACATGCAGAAGCGGGTGCACGACTACGTCGTTGCCGACAAGGGCACGGCGCAGCAGGCGCTCGACGCGATGGTCAAGGATTGGACAAAGGTCTTCAAGGAGCAGGGCAAGACGGTCGCGTCTGAGTAGGCGCCGGGCTTTGCTTGATCGACGCTCCGCAAATGGTCTCCCCGGTGCTATCGTCCGGGGAGACCAGCCAGCGCGACAACCCACAATGACTGCAATTATCAATCCCGACGCCCCCGTCGATCGCATCGGTGCACAGACGACCTTTCATGTCGCCAAGCGCGTGCGCGGCCTGTCGGATCGCAGCATCGCGTGGTTGTTTGTCACACCGACAATCGCGCTTTTGCTCGCGATCAATATTTTCCCGTTGATCTGGATGATCCGGCTGTCGTTCACCAGCCTCAACTTGAGCATGTCGTACCTGCCGTTGCGGTTTGTTGGTATCGACAATTATTCCGACATTCTCACCGACGAGGACATGTGGATTCGCCTGCAAACGACGGCGCAGTTTGTTATTTCGACAGTGGTGTTGCAGGTTGTCATCGGTTTCGGCCTGGCGCTCCTTATCAATCGCCAGTTCCGATCGCACAGTTTTTGGACGACCATCATTTTGTTGCCGATGATGCTGTCGCCCGCTGTGGTCGGCAATTTCTGGACGCTGCTGCTCCAACCCCAGATCGGTCCGTTCAACTATGTGATCAGTCTGTTTACCGGCATTCCGCCAAGCTCATTTTCCATGACCGGAGAAGTGGCGCTGGCGCCGTGGACGATCGTTATGGTCGATACCTGGATGTGGGCGCCTTACGTAATGCTGATCTGTCTCGCCGGCCTTCGCTCGATTCCAGACTACATCTATGAAGCCGCGGAGGTCGACCGTGCCTCAGCCTGGCGCCAGTTCTGGTCGATCACGCTGCCGATGGCCATGCCGTTCTTGATGCTAGCGGTGCTGTTTCGCGCCATCGAGAACTTCAAGATGTTCGACATGGTCAATTTGCTCACTTCGGGAGGACCAGGCTCGACGACTGAGCTGGTCTCCATCACCTTGAAGCGGGCCGCTTTCGAGAAGTGGCGTACGGGTTACTCCTCCGCGCTCGCCATCATCCTGTTCGTGACGGTCTTCGGCGCCGCGAACATTTACGTCAAATCGCTCAACCGGGTGAAGCAGCGATGACGGCCGCCGCCAAATCCACCGCCCATTCCATCGTCGAGGCCTCGCCGCGGGTTAAGACGTTTGCCGGCGCCGTCGTCATTATCTACGCGATCATTGCCATTTTGCCACTGTTGTGGATCGCGGCTACCGCTTTCAAATCGCAAAGCGACGCGATCGCCTATCCTCCCAAGGTGATCTTCCAGCCGACGCTGGAGGGCTACGTCAATCTGTTCACCGTTCGCACGCGACAGACGCCGGATTTCATCGCCAGCCTGCCGCCGGCCACGACCTGGTACGACAAGCTAGTGCGCAAGCACGACATGGTGATCGCCGGACCGTCGAAGGTCGTGCCCCGTTTTATCAATTCGCTCGTTATCGGCTTTGGCTCGACGTTTCTCGCGGTGTTGCTCGGCACACTCGCGGCGTACGCCTTTTCCCGCTTTCGCATTCCCCTGGCCGACGATTTGCTCTTCTTCATCCTGTCAACGCGAATGATGCCTCCGGTGGCGGTCGCCATTCCGATCTATCTCATGTACCGGCAGCTCAACCTCACCGATACTTGGACCGGCATGATACTCCTCTACACGGCGGTCAATGTTTCGCTCGCTGTTTGGCTGCTGAAAGGGTTTATCGATGAAATCCCGCGGGAGTACGAGGAAGCCGCGCTAGTCGATGGCTACACGCGGCTGCAGGCGTTGCGCAAAGTTGTGCTGCCGCAAGCGGTGACAGGCATTGCCGCGACCGCGATCTTCTGTCTGATCTTCGCGTGGAACGAGTATGCCTTCGCCGTCCTGCTGACCAGCGGGGACGCGCAGACCATGCCGCCGTTCATACCGTTTATCATTGGCGAGGGCGGCCAGGATTGGCCGGCGGTTGCGGCGGCGACCACACTGTTCGTAATCCCGATCGTCCTGTTCACGATTCTGCTGCGACGGCATTTGTTGCGCGGTATCACCTTCGGAGCGGTGCGCAAATGAGCAGCGACGCGACGATCGGTGCCGGTGGACTTGCCCGTTGGTTCCGCCGCGGACCGTGGGAAAACGGCGCCATGACGCTGATTGCCACGGGCATCTTTATGCTGGTGCAGCCCTGGTCGATCGATCTCTACGGCTATTCGTTCGTGACCATCCTCGTCGGCACGCTCGGATATGTCGCCGTGAGCCACTTTCCGGAATAGGGGGCGGGGCGAATGGCACAAATCCGTGTGGAAAGCCTGCGCAAGTCGTTCGATCAATTCACGGCCGTGCAGGATTCCAATTTCACGATCGAGAACGGGGCGTTCTTTGCGCTGCTCGGGCCTTCCGGCTGCGGCAAGACGACGACGCTTCGCATGATCGCGGGGCTCGAACTGCCGACGGACGGGCGGATATTGCTTGATGGCGAGGATGTCACCTTCCGACGCGCCGCCGAGCGTGACATTGCCTTCGTTTTTCAGCTGTTTGCGCTCTACCCGCACATGAACGTCGAGCAGAACATCGGCTTTCCGCTCAAATGCCAGGGCATGCCGCGTCGCGAAGCCCGTGAGCGGATCATGGAAACCGCACGGCTGTTGCGTATCGAGCACCTGTTATCGAGCAAGACTTCGAAATTGTCCGGCGGTGATCGGCAGCGCGTCGCACTCGGGCGCGCCATGGTGCGGCGTCCGAAAGCGTTCCTGATGGACGAGCCATTGGGCGCGCTTGACGCTGAATTCCGCCAGCTAATGTGCGGCGAATTGCGCGATCTCCACGAGCGCATATCGGCCACCACGGTTTACGTCACGCATGACCAGCACGAAGCCATGTCAATGGCCGATCGGATCGCGGTCATGAATGCCGGCAGGATCGAGCAGATCGGGTCGCCGCAGGAGATTTACGATCGGCCCGCGAGCATGTTCGTGGCCGATTTCATCGGTTCGCCGCCAATGAACTTTTTGCACTTTGATGCCGGACTGCATTCCGGCGAGCGCAGCATCAAGTTTCGCGACGCAATTATTGCCGTGCCCGAAATACGGGAAGATCGGCCCGTTGGGCCACTGGTGTTGGGTGCGCGTCCCGAGCACATCCGGTTCTCGGATGTGGCACCCGTGCGCGGGCGCGTATTCGGGGCCGAGTATCTGGGGACCACGCAGATCGTCACCGTCGAGACCGAACAAGGGCAGATCAAAGCGCGACTGCCTTCGAGCACGTCCGTGCAAGTCGGTGAGACGGTGGGCGTTACATTCCGGTCCGATTGTTTGGCCCTGTTTGACGCGAAATCCGGTTCGGCGATCCGGACGGAAAGCCATGGGAGCGTTGGCCATGGCTAGTGTCGTTTTGCGGCACGTCAGCAAGCGCTTCGGTCAAAATGAGGCGGTCCGCGATCTGTCGCTGGCTATCAATCATGGTGAGTTTGTCGTTTTGCTCGGACCGAGCGGTGCAGGCAAAACTACGACGCTGCGTCTCATCACCGGTCTTGAGCGTCCCGACGCCGGTTCGATCTCGATTAACGGGCGCGACGTGACGAGCGATCCACCGGGAACGCGGGACATTGCTTTCGTGTTTCAACAATATTCGCTTTATCCGCACCTGACCGTTTATGACAATCTCGCCTTTCCGCTGCGCTCGCCTGCGCGTCGTCTTCCCGAAGCGGCGATCCGAAAGCGCGTCGAGCAAACCGCGGAGCTGTTGCACATTACCGGCAAGCTCGGCAATCGGGCGACGCGTCTGTCCGGCGGCGAAATGCAGCGAGTGGCTATCGGGCGGGCTTTGGTTCGCGATCCGGCCATCTACCTCATGGATGAGCCGCTGTCTTCGCTCGACGCCAAATTGCGGGCCGAACTGCGTCTCGAATTAAAGCGTATCCAGGTCGAGCTGGGTGCGACGATCCTGTATGTGACGCACGATCAGATTGAGGCCATGACCATGGCGTCGCGCATCGGCGTCATCAAGGATGGCGTGCTCCTTCAACTCGGCACGCCGCGCGAAATTTACGAGAAACCTGGCGACCAGTACGTCGCGTCGCGCCTCGGCACACCGCAGATCAATTTCCTGCCCGCCAGCCTTGTGCCTGAGGCCGCGATGCCGGCCGGCACCAGCACCGTCGGCATCCGCACCGAACACCTTCGGATCGCGGCAGTAAATGGCGGCGGGATTATCGGCCGGATCCATCGCATCGAGCACCTCGGCGACCAGAATCACATTCACCTTGAATACCGGGGCCAAATGCTGGTGACGCTCGCCGACCCGCATCAGCCGCTGCAAGCCGGTCAAGACGTCGAACTACAACTTTTACAGCCACTCTATTTCGATGCGGCCGGACGCCGCATCACGGCCACGGTTCATTGAGGATGAGCCCGATGTCTATGCAACCTGAGACACTCAAGTCCCTCGTGAAGGCGGCTGCGGAACAGGTGATTGCCTCAGCGCCGGAACTCACTGCTCTCGACCAGGCAATCGGTGATGGCGACCACGGCGCCAACATGAAGCGTGGGTTCGAAGCAGTGTTGGGTAAACTAGACGCAATCGGCGCGCAACCGCTCGACGAGGCGCTCAAGACCATCGGCAAGACGCTGGTGATGACGGTCGGCGGCGCTTCCGGACCACTTTACGGCACCTTCTTCATGGCCGCCGGCGATGCGTTGTCGCAGAGCCGAAGCCTGCCTGAAGACATGGCCGAAGTTTTTGCCCGCGCGGTTGGCGCGGTCAGCGCGCGGGGCCGCTCGCAAGCCGGCGAGAAGACAATGCTCGACGTATTGTTCCCGGTGCTGGAGACATTGCAGGCCGAAGCTGGAAATCCCGATTTGCTTGACCGCGTTCGCGTGACCGCGAGTGAAGCGGTCAAACGGACCGTGCCGATGCAAGCAACAAAGGGGCGGGCGGCGTTTCTCGGTGCGCGTAGCGTCGGGCATGTCGATCCTGGCGCGCGGTCGAGTTGCGTTCTCCTACACGCTGTGTGCAACACCCTGGAGGCGCGGCAATGAACGACACGGTCACGGTCGGCATTGTCATTGTCTCGCACTCCAAGGATATCGCCAAAGGTACTGCTGACATGGTTCGGCAGATGGTTGGCAACGAGGTCAAGGTGGCGTTCTGCGGTGGAAACCCCGACGGCGGCCTTGGGACCAGCGTGTCTTTGATCATCGACGCCATCAACAATGCTTGGTCGCCGAAAGGGGTCGCGATTCTGGTTGACCTCGGTGGCGCGGAAACGAACAGCGAGATGGCTGTCGAGATGTTGCAGCCGGAGCAACGAAATTTAGTCGTCGTATGTAATGCACCGATTGTTGAGGGAGCCGTCATGGCGGCAACCGAGGCGGCGGGCGGCAGCTCGCTCGATGAGGTGAGGGCGGTGGCTGAGGAACTTTCTGCCGGCTAAATCGCCGGTGTCACGGCCGATTATCAGGGATGCAATGATGTTGGAAACTCGCAAGGCGAACGGTCAAGTCATCACCGGCAGCGTGCGGCTGATTCACGCTGCGGGGATGCATGCGCGCCCTGCGGTTAAGTTGACGAAGCTCGCCAAGAAATTTCAGGCCCAGATTTTGATACGCGCGTCCGACGCCGCCGAATGGATTAACGCCAAGAGTGTCAGCAAGATCATGGCGCTTCGTGCGGCCCGCGACAGCATCATCGAGATTAAGGCGTCTGGCGAAGACGCCGAGGCTGCCGTGGCAGCGTTGGTCGGGCTCGTCGCCGCGGATTTTCCGGATACCGATCAGTGAACATGCTGTTGGGAATCACTGGGCAGGCATACCGAGGGAGAACCGCTTCGATCGGTTTTGCTCATGGCCCGTTCGTGCGCGTCGATACCATGCCAAATGGCGGGCGTGCGGTCGGCGCGCCGGACGATGAGGAAAGTGCGCTGCGCGCGGCACTTCTTTCAGCCGAGCGGCAGATCGCGACACTGGCTGGCGCGGCCGGCGGAGAAGCCGCACAAATTCTCGAATTTCAAGTTGCTTTGCTGGACGACGAAGATTTTCTGGAGCCAATCTTTGCGACCATTCTAGCTGGAACACCGGCGGACGCGGCCTGGTCGTCCGCTATCGACGAACAGATCGCGGACTACAATTCCGCGCCTGACGAATATCTGCAAGGACGCTCCTCCGATCTGGCTGATTTGCGCGATCGCGTCCTGCGGGCGTTGCGCGGCGGAGACGGCGCGCCGCTCGAAATTCCGGGCGGCGCAGTGATCTGTGCCGAGGATCTGCCGCCGTCGCAGTTTCTCGAAATCGACTGGTCGGCGGGCGGAGGGCTGGCGCTCCTTCGTGGCAGCCCGACAAGTCACGTCGCCATGCTGGCCCGGGCTCGCGGCATTCCAATGGTCGTCCAACTCGGCGCAGTAACCGCCGCCGCTGAAACTGCACTCTTGGACGGCGAGGGCGCGACGCTCGAACTCGATCCGACATTAGAGCAGGTCGGCCTGTTCGAAAAACGGCGGGAGATACATCGGAAGAATCGCGCTTCTGCACGCGCGATCTTGCGTCGGCCGGCGGCGTTGTGGGGTGGTGAGAAGATACGGCTGCTGATCAACATCCAACGCGCCGAGGACCTCGATCACGGAGATGCGCAATATGCCGACGGCATCGGCCTGATGCGCACCGAGTTTCTGTTGGCGGGACAAGCAGGATTGCCCGACGAGGAAACGCAATACTTGGCCTACGACAGCGTGCTGCGTTGGGCCGGCGGCCGTCCGGTGACGATCAGGACTTTCGATGCCGGCGGGGACAAGCCGGTGCCTGGATTTACTGAGGACGGCGAAGCCAATCCATTCCTCGGCGTTCGTGGTCTGCGGCTTTGTCTGGAGCGTCCGGATATATTTGCCGTTCAGCTGCGCGCGCTCGCGCGTGCCGCGATCCGCGGAAATCTTAAGGTCATGTTTCCAATGGTGACGACACCGGAAGAACTCGAGGCGGGCCGCAATTTGTTTGCCGATGCAGTCGGTAAGCTGCAATCCGAAGGTGTTCCCGCGGCGCTGCCGCCTCTAGGAATTATGGTCGAAGTTCCGGCAGCGGCCCTGACGGTAGAGCGATTCAAGGCGTCGTTCTTTTCCATCGGTTCGAACGATCTCGCTCAATATGTGACGGCTTGTGATCGGACGAATGGGGCACTGGCAAAGCTGATCGATCCTTTGCATCCGGGAGTACTCGAGCTAATCGGCAGAACTGCTGAGCATGGCAAGCGCGCGGGGATCGACGTCAGTCTATGCGGCGACATGGCCGGCGATCCGCGGTGCATTCCGGCACTTTTGTCATGCGGCTTGCGCGAGCTTTCGGTCAATCCTGCCGCTTTGGCCCAGGTCAAACAGACAATCGACGCATTGAGCCGCGGGGACAGTCGTGACTGAAGCGGCTGTCGAGGAAGCGGAGGAAGTCAACGCTGTTGCAGAGTACAAGCGCATATTCAAGGAAGTATTGGACTCAAGACCTTCTGGCATGCGCATTCGGCTGGCGCATGCGATGGGGAAGAATCGCAGCTTCGTCAGCCAGATTTCCAATCCGGCGTATCCCGTCCCCATCCCGATCCAGCACCTCAACACGATCTTCGACCTTTGTCATTTTCCGCCTCACGCCAGGAGCGCCTTCCTGCAGGCTTACGCTCGTGCGCATCCCCGTCGAGTGGGCCGGCTGGCCGAGATTCCGCGTGAGCGGAGCATAACGCTGCATTTGCCGGACCTTGGCGGCAGCAAGCGCAACGGGCAGGTCGATGCACTGATCCAGGAGTTTGCACGCCGATTGGTCGCCATTCTGCAAGACGAGAAATAACGGCTGTAGCTTCGCGCCGCTGGGAGGAAAGCGTGAAAAAATTTATTAACACCGTCGATACGATGCTGGCGCAGAGCCTTGACGGTTTCGCCGCGGCGCACGCCGACATCGTCGCGCTCGGGCCCGAGCGAAAATTTGTCCGCCGCCGCTCCCCGAATGCGAACAAAGTGGCGCTGATCTCCGGAGGCGGAAGCGGCCACGAGCCGCTGCATGCCGGACTGGTCGGCTTGGGAATGCTCGATGCCGCATGCCCGGGACAGATTTTTACGTCGCCGACGCCCGACCAGATCGTGGAGGCGGCGACGGCTGTCGGCGGCAAGGCCGGCGTTTTGTTCATCGTGAAAAACTACGCCGGCGATTGCATGAATTTCGAGATGGCCGCCGAAGTCTTCGAAGGGCCGGCGGCAACGGTTGTGACCAACGACGATGTGGCGGTGGAGAAATCGACCTATAGCACCGGGCGTCGCGGCGTGGCTGGTACGCTGGTCGTGGAGAAGATCGTCGGCGCGGCCGCGGAGAAGGGCATGGACCTTAAATCGTGCGCCGAGCTTGGCGTCGAGGTTAATGCAAAAACAAGATCGCTCGGCGTCGCGTTGACGAGTTGCACTGTTCCGGCAGCGGGAACGCCCACGTTCACCCTCGCCTCAGACGAGATGGAAATGGGCGTCGGCATCCATGGCGAGCCCGGACGCCGGCGGGTAAAAATGGCTAGCGCCGATGTCATCGCCGACGAAATGGTCAGTGCGATCCTCAACGACTTCGATCACTCCGCTTCCGGCGATGTCTTGCTTTTCGTCAACGGATTTGGCGGCACGCCGGCGATTGAACTCTATCTGATGTACGGCGCGGTGCGGCGCATCCTGGAGAGCCGAGGGCTTGCCGTCAGCCGTTCCCTCGTCGGTTCGTATGTCACCTCGCTCGAAATGGCCGGTTGCTCTATTACGGTAACGCGACTGGATGGCAAATTGACCGCGCTGTGGGACGATCACGTCCACACCGCGGCGCTACGGTGGTGATCCCAAGGCCGGGCGAACTGATCTACGGCGCGTAGTCCGAGGCAGATGCTCCGGCGTTGAACGGGATCACGATTTGATCGTGATTGACGGCGGCCCAGCCTCGGCATGACCAATGATGCGCGCGTTCGGATATCCACTATCAGCAATCGTGCGCGCGATCTCTGCAGCACGATCCGGTTCGCAGGCAATCAGCAGTCCTCCCGAGGTCTGCGGATCGGTGAGTAAATCGCGCCGCCAATCGGGAAAGTCGGAAGGTAGCGAAATGCTCCCCGCATAGCTCATCCAGTTCCGTACCGAAGCGCCAGTGACAAAATGCCGTTGCGCCAAGTCTGCAGCTGTAGAGAGTAGGGGCAAGTCCTCAAAACGTACGACGAGAGCAACATTCGACCCGCGCGCCATCCCCAACGCGTGTCCTAATAGACCAAAGCCGGTTACATCGGTTACGGCGTGCACGGCCGGATCTTTTGCCAGTTCCGTGCCGATCCGGTTGAGCAGCGTCATCGACGCCACCATCTCGGTGTAGGCTGCGGACGGCAAGGCTCCTTTTTTGAAGGCCGCGGAATAGATGCCGACGCCGAGCGCCTTGGTCAGAATGAGCGCGTCGCCCGCCTTGGCTCCGGTATTACGGCGAACATCCTGCGGACGGCCGACGCCGATGACCGCAAGCCCGTAAATCGGCTCGGGCGAGTCGATCGAGTGGCCGCCGGCTATCGGGATGCCGGCAGCGACGCAGACTTGCGATCCGCCCTTGAGAATTTCCCGCACCGTCGCCGGCGAAACCTTGTCGACCGGTATGCCGAGAATTGCCAAAGCCATGATCGGTCTGCCGCCCATCGCATAGACGTCGGAGATAGCGTTGGTTGCAGCAATGCGCCCGAAGTCGAACGGGTCGTCGACCATCGGCATGAAAAAATCGGTTGTGGCAATGATGCAGGTCCGATCGTCGAGTTGCCACACCGCCGCGTCGTCGCCGGTTTCAGTGCCGACCAAAAGCTCACGATAGGGCTGAACTGCCGGCTGATCGGCAAGAAGCTGCTGCAGCACGGCGGGCGCGAGCTTGCAGCCACAGCCGCCGCCGTGAGCGAGACTGGTCAGTCGAATTATCGGCACATTCATAAATGCGAACCCGTCTCACGCAGCGCTTACTTCCTTCGCGCTGATCGTATATCTGCAGTTCTCGGGGTCGAGGCAATCGAGCCGCGTGCCAGCGGTCTCGGCCTGGGGATACATCAGGAACCCAAGCTTTGGGCCGCTCGATCCGGGCAGCGCGATGTCGTGACCGAAGTTGTAGGCAAGCCAATTGCCCTCCCATGCGCCGAACAAAACCCTTCGCGCGGCAAGGACCATCGGATTGTTCATCGCCAAGTTTGTCGGGGGCTCTTCGAGTACGACCTTGCGCACATCAGCCGGATCGACCGGCACCCAACCGAAGCCCGCGAGATAGACTTCCGAACGGCAGTGCTGCGCCTTGGTGACGATTTGAGAGCCGGTTCCCAGACTTTTGTAACCGAATTTCGATGGCGCCACACGAACGCCGTAGACGTCACGCGCAGGCACGCCCGCTGCTCGGGCCAAGCCGACATACAGCGCGTTAAGATCGGCGCATTTGCCGCCAAGGTTGCCGCTCTTGAGCATAGCGGCGATATCGCCGTTACCGCAGCCGCGCGTCTTGGCATCGCGGAACGTATTGTCCACGACCCACTCGTAAATGGCGCGCGCCTTCTCGACGTCGGTCTTGGCGCCGGCGACTATCTTATCGGACGTTTCCTTGACGATGCCGTCGACAGGAATGAGTTCGGTGCCGCGGAGATTGGATTCACGTTCGGTCGCGGCGAGTGGGGCCGGCCGGCCGGGCTTGGCGAAGTCGGTGGCACGATCACGGGTCGCAATCCTGCTTGTCACCTCGAGGACTGGGTTTCTCTCACCGTCCGGCCATTCGACGTGAAGCATCTCCGCGCCGGACAGCGCGTCGTCCGCGAGCGATGCGCTGCCGTTGGTCGTCCACTGACTTCCGAGCGATCTAAACCATTCCGGCTCATTGACCGCGGGCACCGGGATCCAAGCCTGGGTCTTGCGCTCGGCCTTGCCAATTTCCATGCGCGTCACAACTTCAAACGTGCGCCACGCACCCGGCCGCGGCTCGAAATTGATGTCGGCACGTGCGGCAGACGGCAAGGCGACTGCAGCCGATGCGGCAAGACCTGCTTTGAGAAGCTCGCGTCGATCAATGGACATTGTCTTCATGCTTTCGTTGCCTGCGGGCGGAGGGCAAATCTGCGGCGCAATAAGGGCCCGCGTCAATATATTTCGCCGCTTAGCTACCCGGCGTTTTGGCCTGGTCAGCCGCTAAAGAGGCGGGGCCACGTGGTTTCCCGGAAGAGTTGATGTACAATCCCAAAGTTGAAATGGGCCTCGCCGCAATATGCACGTGACCCGGAGGGTTCGTGGACGATGAGTAGAGTAGGCGTCCCCCGGCATGCCGAACCTGGCGTTCGCATGAGCATTTTGCCCTCCGTGGACACCGTTCTAAAGACCGATGCGGCACGACTTGCTGTCGCCGATTTCGGGCGGCCGGCAGCGATCGCAGCTATGCGTCAAGTGCTCGAAGCCAAGCGGGCCGCCTTGCGCGCCGGAAAAGCTCAGTCGTGCGAGCCCGAAACCGTCGCCGACGCCGCCTTAGCGATCCTTTCGGCCGATATAAGGTCCAAAGTGCAGCCCGTCTTCAATCTCACCGGCACGGTGCTGCACACGAACCTCGGCCGTGCAATCATCGCTGAAGCGGCTATCGAAGCCGGCGTCGCTGCGATGCGGTCCGCTGTCGCGCTTGAGTTTGATCTGAAGACCGGCAAACGCGGCGATCGCGACGATCATCTGCGTGGATTGATTTGCGAACTCACCGGTGCCGAGGACGCGACGGTCGTCAACAACAACGCCGCCGCCGTCTTGCTCGTGCTCAACAGCTTAGCAAAGGGCCGCGAAGCCGTGGTGTCCCGCGGCGAACTTATTGAGATTGGCGGCGCGTTCCGCATGCCCGACATTATGGCGCGCGCCGGTGTGAAGCTTAAGGAAGTCGGCACCACAAATCGCACCCATCCCGAGGATTACACGGAGGCGATCGGCGGCAAGACCGGTCTCGTGCTCAAGGTCCACACTTCCAACTATCGGATCGATGGCTTCACCAAAGAAGTTGGCGCGCGCGATCTTGCCCGGCTCGCTCGCGAACATGGCGTACCGATGGTCAACGATCTCGGCTCCGGGACGCTGGTCGATTGGTCACGCTGGGGATTGGCGCACGAACCGACGGTCGCCGAGGCGATCGCCGAAGGTGCTGATCTCGTCACCTTCTCCGGTGACAAGCTTTTGGGCGGACCGCAGGCCGGTTTTATTGTCGGCCGCGGGGACTTGATCGCGAAGATCAACGCCAACCCGATGAAACGGGCGTTGCGGGTCGACAAGATCAGGCTTGCGGCCTTGGAGGCAACGCTGCGCCTCTACCGCAATCCGGACCTGCTCGCCGAGCGCCTCCCGACCATCAGATTTCTGACCCGTTCGCAGGCTTCGATCCAAGCAATGGCAGAAAGGCTGTTACCTGTTGTCGCTGACAAACTTGGCCACGCCTTCACCATTGACGTTATTACCTGCGGGAGCCAGATCGGCTCCGGTGCATTGCCCTTGGAAACAGTGCCGAGTGCCGGCGTTGCGATCCGGCCGCGCGCGCAACGCGGATCCGGGCGTGCGCTCGAAAGTGTCGCGGCCGCTATTCGGCACCTACCCGTTCCGGTGATCGGCCGTGTCGAAGGCGGAGCACTTGTCCTGGATTTGCGTTGCCTCGAAGACGAGCATGCATTCGTCACGAATTTCGGCAAGCTCGATCTCAGTGACAGAGCTGAGGCGCCGCGATGATTGTCGGCACCGCCGGCCACATCGATCATGGCAAGACCGCGCTCGTGTACGCACTAACAGGCGTCGACACCGACCGCCTCAAGGAGGAGAAGGCGCGCGGCATTACCATCGATCTCGGGTTCGCCTATCTGCCCGCGCCGAATGGCACCATACTCGGCTTCATCGATGTTCCGGGCCACGAGAAGTTTGTCCATAACATGCTGGCCGGAGCCGGCGGCATCGACTTCGTCCTGCTGGTCGTGGCTGCCGACGACGGCGTCATGCCGCAAACTCGCGAGCATCTTGCCATTGTCGATCTGCTCGGCATCGATCGTGGCATTGTGGCGCTGACCAAGGTCGATCTCGTGCCAGCCGAGCAGTGCGAAGCGGTTGCCGCCCAGATTGCGCAGGCGATCGAAGCTACCGGCCTTGCCGGATCCGAGATCGTGCCCGTCTCGTCCGTTAGCGGCAAAGGTATCGAAACGCTTCGCGCCCGGTTGTTTGCCGCGGCGCAGGTCGTTGACCGGCGCGCTGCCGGAGGCCGTTTCCGCCTCGCCGCCGACCGCTCCTTCTCGCTCAACGGCGTCGGCACCGTCGTCACCGGCACCGTACTGTCCGGCGCTGTCAGCGTCGGCGATCAGGTGAAGATCAGCCCGGCGGGCATCTCCGCGCGCGTTCGCTCGATTCACGCGCAAAATCGTCCGACCGACCGCGGGCAAACGGGCGAGCGGTGCGCGCTCAATCTCACTGGCGAAGGGATCGCCAAAGATGCCGTGCGCCGCGGCGACGTGGTGCTTGATCCCGAACTCCACGCGCCGGCCGACCGGATCGACGCATCGCTGCGCGTGCTTGGCTCTGAATCAAGGCCGATCACGCAATGGATGCCTGCCCGATTGCATCATGCAGCGGCTGAGGTCGGTGCGCGGCTTGCTTTATTGAGCGATGGTCCGATCTTGCCTGGCGAACAGGCGCGCGTGCAGCTCGTGCTTGATCGCCCGATTGCCGCTGCAGCGGGTGATCGCTTTGTGCTGAGAGATACATCGGCGCAACGCACCATCGGCGGCGGTCGGTTCATCGATTTGCGGGGACCTGCGCGCAAACGCCGAACACCCGAGCGCACCGCACGGCTCGACGCCCATGCCATCCATGATCCTGCTCGCGCCCTTGCCGCTCTGCTCGACTGCGCCCCGGGCTATGTTGATCTGACCAGCTTTGCGCGAGATCGAGCACTTGGCCCGGATGAAGTTGAGCGGATAGCAGCAACGCTCGTGCTGATCTGCATTCCCGTGCAAGGCGGAAGTGTCGCGTTATCGCGGGCGCGATGGCTTGAGTTCAAGCGGAACGTGCTTGACCAGACTCTCGGCGTTTCACGCCCAAAATCCAGATCTGCCCGGCATCGGGTTCGAACGGCTGCGTCGACAGCTTGAACTTCGATTGCCGGTGCCGGTGTTCACTGTGGCTCTGCAGACGTTTGCGAAAGTCAAAGAGGTTGCACTAGACGGCGCCTGGGTTCGGCTGCCGGGTCACGAGGCGCGTCTGACCGCCGACGAGGAAACCCTGTGGCGGGCGGTAAGACCTTTGCTCGCCGGCAAAGAACGCTTTCGCCCGCCGCGGGTTCGTGACATGAGCGGCATGATCGGCAGCGCCGAGGCCGAGATACGCAGGCTGTGTAAGCTGCTTGGCCGCCTCGGCAAAATTGATGAAGTAGCTCGGGACCACTTCTTTCTTCGCAGCACTGTCGCCGAAATGACGGAAATTGCCGCCGATCTTGCCGCCAAGGCGCCGGACGGACAATTCACCGCCGCCGCATTCCGAGATCGCCTCGACAACGGCCGCAAGGTCGCCATCCAGATTCTCGAATTCCTCGACCGGCATGGCGTGACGCTGCGGCGAGGCGATCTGCGCCGCATCAATCATCAGCGCGTCGAGTTGTTTCGGCAGCCGGCGGATGAGCAGGAGGCATCAACAAATACTGGAAGGGAATCGTCCCCGGTGGGGCGTCCGGACTTCAAATCCGGGAGGGGCCGCGAGCCGGTCTTTGGTGGGTTCGACTCCCACTCTCTTCCGCCAAAATCACGGAGCGGCAAATAGTAGCATGCCGGCGGGGCCCAGAGGCGCAATGAACTGATTCAGTAAGCGCCTGAGTGGCGAGCCGGCGCAAATTCGTTCAGTTCGAGGGTCCGTGGTCGCGAAGGCCAGCGCGCTAATGCCGACCTGTTTTCGAGCTCTTGCGTGTGCCCATTGTCTCCCCGCAAAGCCGTCAGGTACTCCCGTTGCCACCGATCCACGTCATAGTCGGTGACGACGGCGAGTAGCGCCTGATGACGAGCACGCCTTTCCTCGAGCGGCATCGTCAGCGCCTGTGCTATTGCGTTGGCGACCGATTCGGCGTCGTAGGGATTGACCAGGAGCGCGCGCCGCAAATCGACGGCCGCGCCGGTGAAGCGCGACAGGATCAGAACCCCAGGATCCTCCGGATCCTGGGCGGCGACATATTCTTTGGCCACAAGATTCATGCCATCGCGCAGTGGCGTCACCAAGCCTACGCGTGCAGTGCGATAGAGCCCGGCGAGGACCGATCGGCTGTAGACCCGGTTGACGTAACGAATTGGTGTCCAAGAGACTTCGCCGTACTTGCCGTTGATACGGCCAGCCGCGGTATTAGCAGCCTGCTCGAGTTCAGCGTATTCCGGAATTCCCGAACGGTTTTTCGGTGCGATCTGCAGGTACGTGACCTTGCCGACCCAATCGGCGTGATTGGTGAGGAAAAGATCGAATGCGTCGAGGCGCTGAAGCAGACCCTTGGAATAGTCGAGCCGGTCTACTCCGATCATAAGGGCGCGATCACCGAGGCTCGCGACAAGTTCCTTTACCAGCGGTGAGCGCACGTTGCGGCGCGCCAGCCGTTCAAACGCGCGCGGCTCGATGCCGACCGGAAAGCTGCCGATCCGGGTCTGCTTGCCGTCGACGTTGAAAGTAATCTGACGACCCGCGGTTTCGAACACGCGCATTTCGTGCGTGGTATTGCATTCTGACATCACGTAGCGAACGAAGTTTCCCGCGTCGCTTTCGGTTTGAAAACCCACTACGTCGTGGTCGAGCAGCAGCGGAATGAGCTGCTCATGGTTCGGCAGCGAAGTCAAAATCTCCGGAGGCGGGAATGGGACGTGCAGAAAAAATCCCATGCGA
Source organism: uncultured Alphaproteobacteria bacterium (assembly GCA_963826945.1). GTDB lineage: Bacteria > Pseudomonadota > Alphaproteobacteria > Rhizobiales > Xanthobacteraceae > BOG-931. The sequence goes on from CAWGYY010000016.1 coordinate 364,713, forward strand.
TTGGCATGGCCGCGCCGACGCAACACGGAAGCGATCGGGATAAGATGGTAGTCGTGTATCCAGAGCAGATCATCTTCTTTGATGACCTTTTCGAGCTCGCTCGCGAAGTGTTCATTGACCCGGAAGTAGCCACTAAGATCCCGGCGCGCGAACTCCGCGAGATCAAGCCGGTAGTGCAGGATCGGCCACAGCACCCGATTGGCGAAGCCGTTGTAGTATTCCTGAAAGTCGTCGCTCGCGAGGTCGGTGACGACATATTCGACGTTCTTGTGGGTGACGGATCGCGTTTCCCGCTCCCCGGTGGCAACCTTGCCGCTCCAACCCAGCCAGACGCCACCGTTCTGCTGCAGTGTTGGTCGCAGCGCCACCTCAAGCCCGCCCGCGCGTTTCGCGCCATCGCCCGATGGAACCGAAACTCTGTTTGAAACGACGACTAGTCGTGCCAATACCGATCCTCCCAACTCCGCGACAAGCGCATTGCCGTCAAGATCAACCCGGCCATCGAGTAAGTCTGCGGAAAATTTCCACAAAGCTCCCCGCTTTGCAGATGGACGTCCTCCGCGAGAAGTCCGTAGCGGTTGCGATAGCGCAGCGCATCGTTAAACATATCGATGGCTTCCTCGCGGCGACCGAGCTTCCACCACACGTCAATCAGCCAAAACCGGCAGATCAAAAAAGCTGATTCCGGCAGGCCGAAATCGTCTTCCCCCGCGTAACGCATAACGTGCTTGCCACGCAAAAGTTCCACCCCGATTGCGTCTGCGGTCCGCACGAACCGCGGGTCGGCCACCTCGACCAGACCGATTTCGGGCAAAAGCAGCACGCTGGCATCGAGATCATCGACACCGATGGCGGCCGTGAAGGCGCCTCTTTTTTCGTTCCACGCCTGCTCGAGCAGCCGAGACTGAATGCTATCGGCGATGCTTTTCCATTCAACGGCGTGGTTCTTCAAGCCAAGATGTTGGGCAATGGCGGCAAGCCGATTGCATCCGGCCCAGCACATGGAAACCGAGTGGGTATGTACACGCATTCGCCCGCGATATTCCCAGATACCGGCGTCCGGGTCGAAAGCGGTCCGCTTGCAGATGACGCCGACGCGCTCCAGCAGGTGGAACAAGCCGGCGTCGCCCGGGCGTGGCAAGCGGCGATCGAAGAACATCGGCATCGCCGCGAGAATGATGCTGCCATAGGTGTCATGCTGCAGCATGCCGTTGGCTGCGTTACCAATGCGCACCGGCCCGTCACCGCGATAGCCTTTCAGATTTTGTGCAATCTCTTCGTCCATATTATCGGTCGGCACGATGCTGTAGACGGGCCGTAGGATTTCTTCGGAGGCGATGCCGAGGATGAACGAGATAAAATCCTCCATAGTCTGGGTAGCGCCGACGCGGTTGAGCGCTTTGACGACGAAGTAGGCGTCGCGAAGCCAGCAAAACCGGTAATCCCAGGTGCGTCCGGAGTGCGGCGCTTCCGGGATCGACGTGGTATGCGCAGCGATAATTGCGCCGGTCTCCTCGAAGTTGCTGAGCTTGAGCGTGATGGCGGCGCGGATAATGACGTCCTGCCAGTCGTAAGCGATCGACAGGCGGCGCACCCACTCGGTCCAATAGTCCCGCGTGCGATCGGCGAATTCGCGGCAGGTCGTCGACAGGTCGGCGGGAAACGGCTCGTCCGGTCCCATGACCAGATACATCGGCCGAGTCAAAACAAACGGAGCCTCGCGATCGATGTAGGACAACGGTGCATCGGTCGTCAGCCTGATGACGGAGTTGGCCCCCCGCAAGGTAATGTGATTACTGCCGATAGATTTGGACTGCATCGGCTTGCCGTACTGGTACGTCGGCCTGAAGCGGATGGTGATCCGCGGCAGTCCGGCGATCGGCTCTATGATGCGAAAGAGTTGCGGTGGACGGAAAATCCGATCGTAGGCACGGAAGCGCGGCGCGAAATCAGTGATCTTGACGGAACCGCCATCGCGGTCCGTCAGGATCGTTGAGACGACAGCGGTGTTGCGCACATACTCGGAGCTGTAATCCACCATTCCGTCGAGCACGACGTCCGAAAAGCCTTTTTCCTCATCACCCGCGAGCAAACGGGAAAACACCGGATCGCTGTCGAAGCGTGGGTAGCACCACCACACCAGGCGCGAAGACGGCTCGAGCAAAGCGGCAGTGCGGCCATTGCCGATGACGGCGAGGTCCAGTCCGAAATCATTCATTGCCGATCGTTTCCCTCGCGCTCGCAAAGACTGCCAAGCCAGCTGCGAACCTCGTGAGGTGATCCAAATATGCCATTTGCTCCCGGCATGAAGCGTTCGACCGAATAGCCAGTGCCGCCGAGCGCCGGCAGTATCTTGAACACGGATACGTCGGTGGTGTCGTCGCCGACGAATATCGGCTTACGACCATGGAACGGCGGGTTCTTCATCAACTCCTGGACCGCTGTTCCCTTGCTGAAATGGCTCGACTTGATCTCGATAACCGCCTTGCCATGCAGGACTTCAAGATTTTGGACCCCCATGCGCGAAACAATCGCCGCAATCTTGGTCTTAAGCGTTTCCTCCATTTTGGGGGCCAATCGGTAATGCACCGCAAGCGACGTGGTCTTGTCCTCGACAATGACACGCGGGTCGGCGCTCGCCGCGGCTTTGACCAGCTTGCGCAAGGAGTCACTGATTGGGTCGGCATACCGGGCATATGTTGGCGCCTCGGCGGAAAGTCTCATTTCCGCGCCATGCCCGCCGATTGCGGGTAAGTGAAGCGGCGCAAACAATGTGTCGATGTCGCGTATTAGGCGGCCGCTGACTAATGCCAGCGCGCCTCCGCACTTACGGTGCAGCTCTTTGAGTGACGAACGCAGCGCATCCGACACGACGACGCTGCCGGGAGTGATTGCTACATCCAGGATGGTGCCATCGATGTCGAGGAGTAATGCAGTCGACTCAAGGTCGTCCGGATTCGGAAGCGCGGATGACATGGACGGACGATTAAGAGCCATTTCTGTGGGCATCGCTAAACCTGAGGCGGAAAGGGCGGTATTTTTTTAAAGAGCTAGACCAGCGGGCATCGCCGGAACACGGCACGCAGCGCGACCAACCCGGCACGATCGACGCAACAGCCTCCGCGATGACTTTGTCGAAGCAATGTTCATCGCTGGGAAAATGTGGGTAATTTCCGGGAGATGGCCCGTGCGCTAACGCACCAGGTAGCAAAAAGTTCCGCCGCTGCCCGGCGAATTGGGCAGATGCGGGAAATGTCTATTTTGCAGCCCTTCCGAACCGCTATTTTCGCGGTTCCCCGCTGTGCCGGCGCGGCGCCGTGCGGCGACGGGAATTCGGTGAGACGGCATGGTGCAACAACGCGAGTTTGCCGCGATCGCCCATGGCGACCATGTCAGCGAGGGTTACGCGGTCGAGAACATCAGACATCGCATCGCGAACTTTCGTCATCATCAGCCGAACGGTGCAGTTTTTCACGTCCTTACAGTCGCTGCAGGGCCGATACGCGGTGCGGCTGGCGCAAGCGATGGGCGCCAGTGGGCCGTCGATTGTGCGAATGACGTGACCGATTTTGATGTCACGCGACGGGCGCGCAAGCATGTAGCCGCCGCCGGGGCCTTTTCTGCTGTACACAATGCCGGCGTTGCGAAGATCGCCGAGAATCGCATCGAGAAATTTCTTTGGAATGTTATTGGTTTCGGCGATCGCGATGGCTTGCGTCGTCTCTCCGGGCTCCAGCGCGGCGAGATGGGTGAGCGCCTTGAGGCTGTATTTTCCCTTGGCAGTGAGCATGTCCGGCGACTTTAGCGTGTAGCGGGCGAATCTATAACCTATAAATATTATCGATCATAGAAGTTTCAGCGAAATGCAAAGGGAGGGTGGCCGTGCGCCGACATGGGGCGCAGCGCCTATCCTGTCGGCAAATCTTCTGAAGAGGCTAGGGCTAGCCGCCGGCTGACCGGGAACAGCTGCAAGTCATAGCGGTGGATCACCCAGCCCCAAATCCCCATCGGCGCCTTGAGCATTACCAGGATGGCGATGGCGCCCATCAGCATCAAATAAATGGTGCCATAGTCGGCCAACAATTCGCGCAGCACGATATAGACCAGCATGCCGATAAAAGGTCCTTCCAGCGTGCCGATGCCGCCGATCACGACCATGAAAATCACGACGACGGTCCAGTCGTTGATGCTAAAGCCGGCTTCCGGCGAAATGCGAAGCTTCTGCAGGAAGATCAATCCGCCGATCAGTCCGGTGCAGGCTGCTGTCGCGATGTAGATGATGAATTTGGTGCGAAACGTATTGACGCCGAGGCTCGCCGATGCCGGCTCTGAGTTGCGGATTGCGGTCAACGCAAGTCCGTGGCGCGAGCGCAAAAGCAAATAGACGACGGCAAACACTAACACCGAGATCGCAAGCGACATGAGATACAAGATCATGTCACGGGTGCCTCGATCGGGCGAGATCTCGCGCAAAATGGCGGGCGTGAGCGATAGGCCGGATCCGGCGCCGAGCACGGCGATGAGACTGGCAAATAGTGAAAATACCTCGGACACCACCCAGGTGCCGACGGCAAAATAAGCGCCGCGCAGGCGAAAAACGGCGAAAGAAACCGGGATCGACATCAGGCCCGCGAATGGTCCGGCGAGCAACAGCGCGGCGAACACATTCATGTTCCAGACACCGGTCAGATAGAACAAGGCATAACCGCCGAGGCCCACGTAGGCCTGTTGGCCGACGGAAACGAGTCCTGCATAACCGGCGAGTAAATTCCACAGCTGGGCCAGGGCGAGGTAATAGGCCATTTCGCCGACCAGCCGCATCTGGCCGGCGTCCCCCCACCACGGCATTGCAATGAGCAACGCGAGCAGTGCCGCGGCGACGAAGGCGAAGATCCGGCTGGCTTTGGTTGCGCGTTCGACCCGGACGGAATCCATTTCAATCCCTCGTCCTTGGGAACAGCCCGCTTGGGCGGACGATCAGGATGGCTAGAAAGGCGAGATGACCGGCCAAGATTTGCCAGGTCGGATCTACCGCCGCCCCGATAGCCTGGGCGAGGCCCAGCACTACCCCGCCGACTAATGTGCCCCACATGCTGCCGAGGCCGCCGATGATAACGGCCTCGAACGCAAGTATCAGCCGGATCGGTCCCGACAGCGGCGCGAATATGGTTCGTATGCCAAACAGCACGCCGGCGAGAGCCGTGAAGATCATCGCGATGCCGAGCGCGAGCGCGTAAAGCTTCAAGTTGTCGATACCCATCAGCTCGGCGGTGCTGGCATCATCGGAGACGGCGCGGAAAGCTCGACCCAACCGTGTTCGGTAGAACAAGAGCTGCAAGCCGGCGATCGCAAGGGTCGCCACCGCGAACACCACCAGCGGATAGACGCCGACAGAAAGGCCAGCCGGAAGATGTAGACTCGCTGTTTCGATCTGGCCTTCCTGAAGCCGATGGTCGTACGCGCCAAAGACCTGCAACAGGCCGTTCTGGATGATGATCGAAATTCCGAACGTGACCAGAAGCGGCGGCAGCAGCCCGCCGCTCAGCGTCTGGTTAAGCAGCCCGCGCTGCAACGCATAGCCGAGCGCAAACATCACCGGCACGACAATGAGGAGGCTCAAGAACGGATCGAGCCCCGTAGTCTGCGTGACTACCAGTGCAACGTAGGCCGACAGTACAATGAGGTCACCATGCGCAATGTTGACGAGCCGCATGATGCCGAACGACATCGACAGGCCCATCGCGAACAGCGCGTAGAACCCGCCAAGCAGACTACCCTGGATGAGGATATTGATCCAATCCATCTCAGCAGTCCTACATTCCGAAGTATGCCGCGGTGATCGCGGAACGGTCGAAACCTTCGGTCGGCGCAGTCAGTGCAAGACGGCCTTCCTGAAAGCAGTAAAAGCGCACCGAGGCATCGAGCGCCCGGTTGATATCCTGCTCGACCAGAACAACAGTGGTGCCCTCAGCCGTGATAGCAGTGAGGCATTGATAAATGTCGCGGATGACGACCGGCGCCAGTCCGAGCGACAGCTCATCGCATAGCAACAGCCGTGGATTGGACATCAAGCCGCGGCCAATCGCTGCCATCTGCTGCTGCCCGCCCGACAACGACGGCGCGGGGAGGTGACGAAGTTCATGCAGGCGCGGGAACAGCTCGTAAACACGCTTGAGGTTCCATGGCCCCGCGCGCTCGCTGTGTGTGCCGAGCAAAAAATTCTCCTCGACCGAGAGGCTGGGAAACAGCCGGCGTCCTTCCGGCACCATTGCGATGCCCAGCCGCACGATCTCGTGCGGAGTCTTGTGCCCGATCGCTTGACCATCGAAAATCACCATTTCCGGTGCAGTCGGCAAAGCGCCGACGACCGCGCGCAAAAACGTGGTTTTACCCGCGCCGTTGGCGCCGATAATGGCGACCGTCTCGCCTTGTTCGACGGCCACATTGATGCCGAACAGCGCCTGGAAGTCGCCGTAGAAAGCGGAGAGATTTTGGGTCTGCAACAGCGTCATGACACGGGAATGCCCATATAGACTTCGCGCACTCGCGCATCGGCCATGACCTCGTGTGGATCACCTTGGGCGAGCAGTTGTCCGAAATTCATCACGACCAGCCAACTCGCCACCGAAACCAGCGCGTGGACGATATGCTCGATCCAGACAATCGTGGTGCCGCTGGCATGGATTTCCTTGATGGTCTTGACCAGCTCGGCACATTCGTATTCGGTCAGTCCGCCGGCAATCTCATCAAGCAGCAAAAGTTTCGGCTGGATGGCGAGCGCCCGCGCGAGCTCGAGCCGTTTGCGCTGCAGCAAAGTGAGCGTGCGCGCCGGTACGTTGGCCTTGTCGTAGAGTCCTGTAACTCTGAGCACGTCGCTGCAGCGCTTGTAGCTTTGACGCTCGGTTATACCGCCACCGAAGATGGCCCCAACCAGGAGATTCTCGAACACGCTCATGTTGGCGAACGGGTGCGGAATTTGATAGGAGCGGCCGATCCCCAAGCGCGAACGTGCATGCGGCGGCTTTGACGTCATCTCGGCTCCGTCGAACATGATGCGCCCTGCGCTCGGGGACACGTCGCCGGTGATCAAGTTAAACAATGTTGTTTTGCCGGCGCCATTTGGACCGATCACAGCGAGCGCTTCGCCGTCCTCGACGACGAGGCTCACGGTATCCACGGCTTTGAGGGCGCCGTAGGACTTCGACACTGCGTTAAGCTCCAGGAGGACCGTCATAAACAGCTTTTATAGAAAGCCGCCGCGCGGGTCGCGCGGCGGCGGTACTGGGCTTACCAAGTGACTGTCTTAGGAATATTAAATCGCCGAGAACGGCCTGTCGAGCGGGATGTTCGGCGCGGGCTTGTTGAAGACGATGTTCAAGTCGTACTTCCACTTGGTGCCTTTTTCCCACTGCCCACCGACGAGCGGCGTCGTGCAGACGTTCGGCACCGGATTGGTCGGGCCGCCTTTCCACGTGATCGGACCAACAATCGACTGATAGTCGGTCTGTGCGATAGCATCACGGATCGCGGCCGGCTCGAGCTTCTTAGCGCGCTTGAGCGCGTCGATCGCGACCCCGAGATTCGCCAGCTTGAAGCCAAGCGGCTGGGTCCACTGCTTGCCGCTCGCCTTCTCGTAAGCATCGCAATATTGCTGCGCGGTCTGGCCAGTGAGGCCGGACTTGAACGGGTGATGATGCGACCACCACACCTCGGTCGACATGCCGGCGCCGCGGTTGCCCAGCGCCTCGACGGCGGTCGGAAAGAGGAGCGCCTTAGGCGGCGTCACGATCTTTGGCTTGTAGCCCTGTTGCGCGCACTGGGTCCAGAAGATCGCGAATTGTGGCGGGTTGAAAATGCCACAGGCGATCTCGGCATTGATATTCTTCAGTTGCGTGATTTGTGCCGTGAAGTCGTCCGACAGTGGCGGATAGAGGCCCAGATAGTGCACGTCGAAACCGTGGCTCTTGATGGTGGCCGGCAGCCCGTGCACCGGGTCGCTGGCCGCGACGCCGTCGGGATCGTTGGTCAACATCACGCCAACGATCTTGTTGGTCGGCAGCGTCAACCACATCTCGGCGAACATGTTGGCGACTTGGTCGAAGCCCCAGAAGAAATGGTAAGTCCACTCGAAGCCTTTCTTCGGGTCGCCCTTGCGGCCGAAGAACCAGGCCTGCCACGGATCGTCCGAAGTGACGCAGGGCACGCCATTTAGTTCGCATTGGTCGGCCACCGGATTGGTCGTGTCGGACGTCGACGAAGCGACCATGATGTCGATCTTGTCGTTATTGATGAGCTGGGCCGCTACTTCCGACGCGCGGTTCGGGTTCGATTGGCTGTCCCTGTTGAGGATCTCGACGCGGTGTTTCTGGCCCGCGACCATGATGCCGTCGCCCAGAAACTTGCTCACGCCCTCGGCAACCCATTTCGAGGGCTCACCGAACGCGGCGATCGGGCCGGTTTCCGGCGTGATCATGCCAATCTTGATGATTTTGCTGGCCGCGCGGGACGACTGAAACGTCCAAGGTGATGCGATAGCGCTGGCGCCGCCGGCGGCGGCAAGCTTAAGGACTTTGCGGCGATTCCGGTCGACCTTGTCGTTCCGCGGATCCTTCACTCCCCATTTCATTTTCATCACTTCTCCTCCCTTTAGCCATTTGCCGTGAGGTCGCCTCGCTTGGGCAAGCGGATGGGATCAACCCCACAGAAATCCCATCATCGCAGACGTTGCACCCCTAGGCTATGGGCCTAGCCGCCGCAGTTGACGGCGTTCACATCTTCATCAGTTGTTTGGTTTGAACTACCGGCGCGTCGCCTGATTGCGAAAGCCAGCCCTCTCCCTTGTTGCTAATTACTAATGCTTTGAGTTTTATGTCCCGCAATGTAGAGCATATGGCCCACAATGCGGTCAAGCATGGACCGAGCCTCGTTTCCGTCCAGGATTTTTAGCGATCTTCCATGACCGAATTTAAATGCGAGGGGTGCTGATTGGCGCGTCAAACTGCGAGCGAAGGCGAAAGTTCGAGCGGCCGTGGTGTCCAGGTGATTGCGCGGGCCGCGAGCATATTGCGCGTGCTCGAAGACAAGCCTGAAGGTCTCACGCTCGCCGAAATCGCGCGCAAGGTCGATCTGGCGCGATCAACCGTACAGCGGATCCTGACCGCACTGGCGGCAGAGGATTTTGTCATTGAGGCGCAACCCGGTCGCGGTACTCGCATTGGCCCGGGACTCGCTAGGATTGCCGCTTCACTCGCGTCAAACCTGACCGAACTGCTGCATGCGCGTCTGGTCGCGCTGCGCGATGAAGTTAGCGAGACCGTCGACTTGTCCGTCCTAACAGGTGGTTCGGCGGTTTTCATCGATCAGATACCCGGTAAGCAGCGGCTGGTTGCGCTCTCAGCGGTCGGTCAGCGTTTTCCCCTCCATTGCACCGCAAACGGAAAGGCCATGCTCGCCTGCTATCCAAACAAACAGGCGGCGGCCCTCGTCGAAAAGAGTATCGCGGCGCATCCGGAACATCCGCTTGTCGACCGCGCCAACCTCCTGAAAGAAATTGCGGCGGCGCGGCGCCACCATCTCGCTTTCGATTTGGGCGAACACGATTCTGGCATTGGCGCCATCGGCATAGCCGTCCTGGATTCATTCGGACGTCCGGTTGCAGTATCGATTCCGGTGCCGTGGGCCCGCTTCGACGAACGCCGGAAGGATCTGACAAAGGCCTTGCTGCGTTTTCGCCGCGATCTGCAAGCGGTTGTGACCGGCGGGGCAAATTATCGCAACAAACGGCACTCAAGAACCTCTCCGGCGATTTGAGCTTAAGCCTCGTAATTGTGGACGAAATCGTCCGGAACGTTCGGCCCCCAAGCATAGAAAGAATCGTCCGGCGGCTGATCGCCCGCAGGCCAATCGCAAGTTGGCGGGATATAATCGATGTCGGCGGAATATTCGCTAAAGCTGCCCCAGGGATCCTGAACGTAATGGAAGAAATTCGACCCGAGCACATGGCGGCCCAGGCCCCAACCTTTGGCGAACCCTTTTTCCAGCATGTGCATGGCGCCGGCGCCAATCTCGTCGACTGATCCAACATCCCAGCTGAAGTGGTGATGGCCCGGAGCATTCGACCGCGCGAAGGCGATCATGTGGTGATCACTGCCATGAATGCCGTGCATGAACGCAATATTGTCGCCGGAATAGTCGGAGACGCGCATGCCGAGCACCCGCGTATAAAATTCAATCGCTTTAGGCACGTCGGTGGTGAACATAAGGACGTGTGAGAGACGCCGGGGCCGTGTTCGCGGCATCGCGCTGCGAAACGGCGCGCCGCGTTCACCCGGGCCGACCGATTTAAATCCGAAATGAGTTTTTTCGTCAGGCGACGATTTCACGGCGACTTTGATTTCCACTAGGACGCCGTCGTGATCGCGAAACCATATCCCGTTGGAATCAACTCCAGGAGGAGGATCGAGGCGCTCAATTCGCATGGCCTGTAGCCGCTCGGCAAAGCGGTCGATATCGTCCTCAAATGCGCCAAACGACACATAGCCGTATTTTTTCCGCGGGCCTTCGCCGATCGATCCCCACAAATGCGGATGCTCAAAGGTTTTAAGGGTGACGGTGTTGCCCCGTTCGCCGACCTCGAGGCCAAACTCGCCGTAGAAATTTTTCGCTACCGCAAGGTCCGGGACGACGAAGTGAAAATGATCGACTGAATGGATGCCAAGTTCGCCGGGCCGCCGACTTGGCGCAATGAAACCTTGGATCGCAGTCATTGCATTTCCTCTATCTCGACGGCCTTCTTCCGCGAAATGGAGCGTCGCGGTCCACTGTCACGAAGGCCTTCAGAATACAATTTAGTCGGCATCAAAATATTTTTGTCAATGAAAAATAACTTATCCTTGCCTCTATAGTTCCGTTTGGGCATCATGCCCGCTATGAATAAGCTCGCGAAATTCGACCGCGCAGCAACGCAGGCCGATCAGGCCTATGAGGCGTTGCTGGCGGAAATCCTGGATTGCCGGCTCGCGCCAGGCGCGAAAATCACCATCAGCGATGTCGCGGCGCGACTTGCCTTCAGCCCCGGTGCAATTCGCGAGGCGCTGTCCCGGCTCGCGGCGGAGAAGTGGACAGTCGCGACCGCGCAGAAGGGATATTCGGTCACGCCGGTATCAGCCCATGAGCTGCGCGACCTGACGCGAACGCGCATCACGATTGAACAGCTTTGTCTGCGCTCCGCAATTGCAGATGGCGACGTCGAATGGGAGACGGCAGCCGTGGCCGCCTATCACCGGCTGCACCGCATTCCGATGATGGTCGCGGACGGTATCTCACGCGTTAATCCCGCTTGGGCTGTCGCGCACACGACCTTTCATGCTGCGCTGGTGGCGGGTTGCGGCAGTCCGTGGATGCTGACGTTACGCGCAATGCTTTATGCGCAGAGCGAGCGTTACCGGCACTTGTCTGTCGCGCTAGCCCGCGAAGATCGTGACATTGACGCCGAGCACGAGCGCATCCTTAACGCGTGCCTTGCGCGCGACACGGAAAGATGCTTGCACAGCAATCGAAGATCATCTCCAGCGAACGTCAAACATCTTGCTGACTTCGCCGCTGTTCTCGTTTGGACAGGGGTAACCTGCAAGGCGGAGAGCGGGATTAGCAAATCGAACTCGAAAAGCATAACGGGAGGAAAAACCATGAACAAACCCGCAAGTGTGCACAGCATTGCCGCACCGACGGTTGCAGAGCTGGTCAATCGTGCGCGCGAACTCGCGCCGCTGCTACGCAAGAACGCGGCGGCGAGCGAAGCCAATCGACGGGTCGAGGAGGAGACAATTCAAGCGCTGAGGAAAGCCGGCTTGATGCGGGTGTGTACGCCGAAGCGATACGGCGGCTGGGAAATGAATACGCGCGCGATGCTCGACGTCAGTTCCGCGATTGCCGAAGCCGATGGCGCCGCGGCGTGGGTCGTGAACCTCAACAACATTTGCTGTTGGTTGACGAGCCTGTTTTCCGTCAAAGCCCAGGACGAAGTCTTTGGCGACAATCCGGATACCTGCGTCTCCGGGGTGCTCAATCCGACGGCTACCGTGAAAAAAGAAGCCGGCGGCTATCGCATCGTTTCCGGCACGTGGCACTACAATTCCGGCGGCTGGCACGCCGACTGGGCTGTTCTGGGCTTTCCGATCGTGAACGATGCCGGCGAGATGGTCGATCAAGGAAATGCATTGATTCCGATGACCGATCTCAGGCGCGAGGACACCTGGTTCGTCGCCGGCATGAAAGCAACCGGCAGCATCGCGCTGCATGCCAAGGATGTGTTCGTTCCCGAACACCGCATCATGTCCGTGCCCCAGGCCATTGAGGGCAAGTACCCCACCGAGATGCGCGACGAGGCATTTTATCGGTCGCCCTTCGTCGCAATCCTCGCCATCATTCTGGTCGGACCGATCCTTGGCTTGGGCCGCGCCGCTTTGGAATTCGTGCGGCAGAAAGCGTCGTCGCGGACGATCGCCTACACCTTCTTTGAGAAGCAATCCGCCTCGGTCGCGTTTCAATTGCAGCTCGCCGATGCCGCGCTGATGATCGATACGGCGCATTTTCACGCTTATCGGGCTGCCGACGACGTCGATAACGCGGCGGCGCTCGGCGTCTATCCGGACATGCTTACGCGCGCGCGGGTGCGCGCCGACACCGGCTACGTCGTTGAAAAGATCACGCAGGCGATCGACAAGCTCTTGTTCGCGCACGGCTCCGCCGGATTTGCCGAGGCGAGCCCGCTGCAGCGGATATGGCGCGATGCGGCGGTGGCGTCGCGGCATGCCGTGGTCTTGCCGCCGATCGGGTACGAGCTCTACGGCAAAGCGCTGCTCGGCGTCGAAAACAACGTTACGCCGCTGATCTGACGGACGGGCAGACTTTCAAAAGTCGATCTTTCGCTTGCCGAAGAACGCGTCGATGCCGGCGCGCGCATCTTCGGATGTCATGCTGACGGCTTGCGCTACGCTCTCGGTCCAAAGCCCGTCCGCGGCCGACATGTCTTCGATGCGCGGGATGGCCTGGACGATCAGATAATTCGGGATGCGTGCGTTTTTGGCGATGTTCTCGGCAAGTTCGATGGCCTTCTCCAGCGTCTTGCCCGGCTCGACAATGTAATGCGACAAGCCGAGGCGCTCGCCAGCCGCGGCGTCGAGCGTGCGGCCGGTCAGCATCATCTCGACCATTCGGCCTGACCCGATGATGCGGGCCACCCGCACGCTGGCGCCGCCGCCGACGTAGAAGCCGCGGCGGCCTTCCGGCAATTGGTAGAAGGTCGTCGAGTCGGCCACGCGAACATGGGTCGCAGTGGCAACCTCCAGCCCGCCGCCGATGACAGCGCCTTGCATCGCCGTCACTACAGGCCGGCCGCCGAACTGGATGGCTTCGAGCGTTGCGTGGGCGAAGCGCGACATGAAAATGCTCTCGAACGCTTCGCGATGGCGATGCTCGGACAGATCGAGACCGGCACAAAAATGTTTGCCCGCGCCGGCAAGCACAACACAGCGCACGTCCGGTTCGAAACTCTCGAACGTCTTTTTTAGCTCGCCCCACAACGCTTCGCTTAACGCGTTGCGCTTATCGGGGCGGTTGAGGGTCACGATAGCAATGGCGCCCCGACGCTCGGTCAGCAAAATCGGCTCAATTTCACTCATTTTAGTCCTGTTGTTTGAACGGCGATCGTTTCGAGGTCGGTCTTGGGCTTCGGCCTATGTAACGCTTCTTCCCGAAGGACGCGCCGCAGCACCTTGTTGCTTGAGGTACGGGGCAGCTCGGTGACAAAATGATAAACTCGCGGCCGCTGGTAAGGCGAGAGATCGCTGCTGCGGACGTGCAGCTCCATGGATTCTGCATCGAGATTTGGATCGCGGCGGACCACAAAGGCCTGCACCTCCTCGCCCCATTCCGGATGCGGCACGCCGACCACGGCGCATTCGGCGACCCCAGTATGAGCAAGCAAGACATCCTCGACGCGGGCAGGCATGATGTTGATGCCGCCGGAGATGATCATATCGTCGCGGCGTCCTTCGAGATAGAGATAGCCGCCGGCGTCGAGACGGCCGAGGTCGCGCGAACGCCACCAGCGCCGCTCCCCATCGACAACGAACGAGATGGCCGTTGCCTCGAGGTCGCGCCAGATGCCAGCGGCAAGCGACGGACTACTCACCAGAACTTCGCCGATTTCGCCGCGTGCTACTTCCTCGTCCGGCTTGCCCCCGGGTGTAACGATCCGGACGTCACCATTGACCAGCGGCCGTCCGACGCTGACGAGCCGGTCGCCAACCATCTCCTCGGCAGTGATGCTGGTCGCGGCAGCGCCTATCTCCGTTGAGCCATAGACCTGTACGATGTTGGGGCTGATTTGTTCGCGCAGGCGTTTCAGTGTGGTTGCGTCCATCGGCTCGGCAGCAAAACCGATGAGGCGAACCGACCGGAAGTTTGCGCTCGCGTCTTCGACATTGAGGATCCGGCGCCACAGTGTCGGCGTCAGGAAGACGTGGGTGGCGCGTTCGGCACTTACTCTGCGCGGAAGTTCATCGAGATCGAAATGCTCAATGAAAATCGTACAGGCGCCCGCGTTCAGAAACGGAAACCAGCCGTTATAACAGCCGATGAAGGCGGTGCTGAGCGGCACCAGCGAACGGTCACGTGGCAGCACGCCCTGATACATGTAGAGATTGGTGCGGGCGTTTTCGATGAAGCCGCGATGGGTGTGCACTACGCCTTTGGCGACCGAGGTTGTGCCGGAGGACAGCACAATGACGGCAGGATCGTCCTCGGCCGGTAACGCCGGGCGTGCGTAAGGTGGCGTGGCGGGGAGATCTGCGGGTATCGAAGCACGGGGCCGGACAGCACCGCTCCGTTTCGGTGGCAATGCCGACCACGCTTCGACTAACGCGCCCAGCTCTGGATAATTCGCAACAATGCCACCCGCCAAAGCTTCCATCGAGGCGTCATAGACCAGCACGGTAGGTCCCATCTTCCGGCAGATGGTGGCCAACGTCGGAGCGGATTCGCGCGTGTGCAGCGCCATCGGCAATGCGCCCATGCGGATCGCGCCGAGCCAGGCGACCAGATAGATCGAGCTTGGGACGCAGAGCAGCGCCAGCGGCTTTCCCGGCTCGGCGCCCAGCGACGCA
The DNA here is from genome assembly GCA_963826945.1 of uncultured Alphaproteobacteria bacterium. Lineage (GTDB taxonomy): Bacteria > Pseudomonadota > Alphaproteobacteria > Rhizobiales > Xanthobacteraceae > BOG-931. Next base: position 379,880 of record CAWGYY010000016.1, read on the forward strand.
AACAATGCGGCAGTTCGGAGCGAGAGATCGTCAAGCTCGGCATAGGTGAGCCGTGTCGCCGAATCCACAACGGCTTCGCCGCTGGCGAACCAGCGCGCGTTACGCGCAAAAGCATTGGGAATCGTGAGTGGCAGACCGACGCTCATGGCAACGCGTCAAACATTCTTACTGTACCTTGAGGCCCATTTGGCCGGCGATCAGATTGCGTTGCAGCTCCGAAGTGCCGGCGGCGATGGTCGCGGCGCGGGCGTCTCGATAATGCCGCTGCATGTCGAACTCCATGTTGTAGCCGAAACCGCCCATCACCTGCATGCCGACGTTGGATGCTTTCACGTAGGCTTCGGCGGCAAGAAGCTTCGCCATGGTGATTTCCTTGAGCGCATTTTCGTTGCGGCTCACGCGCCAGGCAGCCTTCTGGGTCACCGCCCAGGCGGCTTCGATCTCGGCTTCCATGTTGGCGAGCATGTGAGCGATCGCCTGGAAACTGCCAATCGGCCGGCCGAACTGATGCCGCTCCTTGGCGTAGCTGACGGCCAGATCGAGCGCGCCACGGGCACTGCCGCAGTCGCAAGCCGCAGCGACCACCCGTTCGGCTTGCAAGCCCGAAAGTATGCAATCCCAGCCCTTATTCTCGCCGCCGACCAGCCGGTCGGGCGGAATGCGCGCATCGTTGAAATTGAGCTCGAAAGTTCCGACCGAGCGACGGCCGAGCATATCGAGCCTGCGGATTTCGAGTCCGGGCGTGTTGTTGTCGACCAGGAAAAGCGACATGCCCTGCCGGTAGTGCGCTTTGGGGTCGGTCTTCACATAGACGTTGATGACGTTGTTCTTGGCGCCGGCTCCGGTCGCCCAGATCTTCTGCCCGGTAATCACGTATTCATCGCCATCGCGCAGCGCTTGCGTGCGCATTGCGCCCACGTCGGAGCCGGCGTTCGGCTCGGACATGGAAATCGACATGCGGATTTCGCCGGAAATCAATTTCGGCAGCCAGTAGCGCTTCTGTTCTTCAGAGCCTTGGCGGGCGACGTTCAGCGCGCAAAAGATGCTGCCACCAAAGGCCATTGCTACGTCCGCGCTATGGCGGCCGATCTCCTCGGCGACGATGGCTAGATCGATGACGCTGCCGCCGAGGCCGCCATATTCCTCAGCGAAGGGTAGGGCGAAGACACCGGCCTCCACCCACGCGTCATACACTTCGTATGGATAAAGCCGCTCTCGGTCGAGCCGGCGCAGATAGTCGGGCGTTGCCACCCGCTGCATCAGCCTCCGCACACTCTCCAAGAGTTGCTTTTGCTCGGATGAATACTCAAAATCCATGGGTTCTCCTGTAGCGGGCTTCTTCCGCGACGCTCTGCTGCGCTATACGATGCCGTACCTAAAACGGCTTGCCTAGCACCTGCCTTGTCATCAAGTGGGAGGACGTATGTGTGAGTAGCACGCTTGCTGCTTGGCTGCACAAAATAGGCGATCCGACAGGGGTCTGTGTCACGCCCGGCCTCTTCTGGGGCTCGCGTTTGGACTGCCGCGCCACCGATGTAGGTATCGTGCCCTGAGGAGAGAAAAGTAATGGCCGAGTCGCATCGCGTCATCGTCACGGGCACAAATGAAGCCGGCAGGTCTGTTGTCGTGGAGGAAACACAGATAACGGTGACTGGTCCGGGCAATTTTGATTTCTGGCAGACCAAACCGGGCCAGTCGCTACACGATGTCTCGTTTGGACGTTCGCCGATGAAATTTTTTCCAGCGCCAGGTGGTACGATGTTTCGTCTGTTCACGGTTCCACCGGCCGATCCTAAGATGACGCCAGCCGACATTGCCAAGCTGCAGGACTGGTTCTTCAACGAAGTCGGTGATCCGGGGGGCCGGGGCGATACCAGCCGTCATCCGTTGATGCACAAGACGCCGACAATCGATTACATCGTGCTCCTGTCCGGTGAAATCTCTCTCGTCCTCGATGAGGGCGAGCCGATCAAGCTCAAGCCCTTCGACGCCGTCGTGCAGCGCGCAGTCGGTCATTCCTGGCTCAATACCGGTCACGAGCCCGCGTTGCTTGTCGCCGTGATGGTCGGCGGCAAATGAGGGACAACGATATCCGCTCCGCTGAAGAGCTGTTTCCGTCCGGCCACCAGCCAGCATCGGACTATCAGCGTCCGGCGCTCCACGACAAGATCGCTTGCGACAAAGACATCGCCGTAACCATGCGCGATGGCGTGAAGGTGGTTGTCGACGTCTACCGGCCCGACGCGCCGGGCCGGTTTCCGGTCTTGTTCGCCTTCGGCGTCCATTCCAAGGAACTGCAAGGCAGCGAACTCCCGCAAAATTTCCCGCCGCAGCCGTCATGGTCGACGCTATGGCTCGGCCACGCCGAAGCCGGCGATACCGAATTCTTCGTCTCACGCGGCTATGTGCACGTCGTCGGCTCGCCGCGGGGCTACCTCAAATCGGGGGACGGCGGTTCGCGCGAATGGGACAGCTTCGATGTCATCGAATGGATCGCCCGCCAGCCGTGGTGTGACGGCAATATTGGCATGGTCGGTATCGGCGCGTTTGCATCGGAGCAGTTTCACGTTGCGCGCCAGCAGCCGCCGCTTCTGAAAACGATCTTTGCTTATGATCCGCGCGGCGCCTACGGAAAATTCGGCGGCTTCCGCGAGGAATATCCGGGCGGCGTGCTGCACGCATTTCGCTATCTCATGGATCATTTTTCTTCAGTGCATACGGCGCGTGGCGCGCCCGGCGAATTGCCGGCGGACAAAGAAACAAAATGGCGCGAAGCGATGGCAGATCCGGATATCCTCATGTATCCGCACCTGCACAATGTGGTCCTGCAAAAGGGCCAGCATATGCCGCGCATTTTTGACGTGCTGATCGACCCTTACGACCGCGAGGAAATCATCGCCGAAGCTGACGCGGAGTTTTCGAAGATCACCGTTCCGACCTATACCGGCGCGGGCTGGTACGGCTACACCTACAAGACCCATCTCGCCGGCGCGCAAACCTATTTCAGCAAAATTCCCGCACCGAAAAAAATGATTCTGACCGGGCCGGCACATCCCGACCGGCCGTTGCGGGCGCTGCGCGGCGAGATGCTGCGCTGGTACGATCAATGGCTCAAAGGCATCGACAACGGCGTGATGCAGGAGCCGGCGGTCACATATTGGGTGATGGGGTTGAACGAGTGGAGGCACGGTGCCGATTGGCCGCTGCCCGAAACAAAGTGGACCAAGCTTTATCTGGCAAGTTGGGAGCGGCTTTCGGCCGAGCCTTATATCGCAGCGAGCGTCGACAAATACATTCCGCCTGATGTGTTTGTGCAAATGCCGCCGACGCAAACCAATCGGATCGCGAAGCTCCGCTTCCTCACCGATCCGCTGCCGCGCGATACCCTCGTGGCCGGTCCGAGTGTGCTCAACCTGTTCGCCGCGATCGATCAGGACGACACCAACTGGATCATCATCCTCAAGGACGTCGGCCCCGATCCGTCGGTGCGAACGGCGCGCGAGGGCGAGCGCGAAATCGCAACCGATCTGCCGGAACGCGAGCTGACGCGCGGATGGTTGAAGGCGTCGAACCGGGCGCTTGACATGGCGCGTTCAAAGCCATGGAAGCCCTGGCACAAGCTCACCCGGGAAGCGCGGCAAAAGGTGACGCCCGGCAAGGTCGAAGAATATTCGATCGAAATCTTCGCGACGGCTAATCTGTTCCGCAAAGGTCATCGCATTTGCGTCGAGATCACCAGTCTCGATCTTTCGACCGGCGTTCTCGGCGCGACGAATGTCGAATATATCCCGTATCACGTGTGTTCGAGCCGAACGGTCGTGCACAAAATCTATCACGATGCGGCGCATCCTTCGCATCTGTTGCTGCCGATCATTCCGTTAGCCGATTAAGGGCAAGTTCGCATGGATCTCAGTCTCACCGGCAAACGCGTTCTGGTCACCGGCGGATCGAAAGGCTTGGGCCTGGCGATCGCGCGGCGGTTTGCGTCTGAGGGATGCGATATTCATCTCGCCTCCCGCACCAAGGCCGTGCTCGAAGACGCCGCTGAAACGATCCGGCGACAATATCCGGTGAGGGTGGACGCGATTGCCATCGATCTCGCGCAACCGGGTTTCGCCGAACGGGTGGCGGATGCGTGCGGAGACGTCGATATCCTGGTCAACAATGCCGGAGACGTTCCTTCGGGCTCACTGGAGGTCCTCGACGAAGCGCGATGGCGCGCCGGCTGGGATTCAAAGGTCTTCAACTACATCAACCTGAGCCGCGAGTACTTTCGCCGCATGAAGGCGCGCGGCGCCGGCGTGATCGTGAACGTAACCGGCATCGCCGGGGATCTGCTTGATGCGAGCTACATTGCCGGCAGTGTTGGTAACGCGGCCATGGCCGCATTCACCAAGGCGCTCGGCTCGACCAGCCACAAATTCGGCGTGCGTGTCGTTGGCGTCAATCCCGGGCCGTGCGCGACCGAACGTTTTGAAAAGCTGGCGCGCGCCAAGGCGCAGGAACGATACGGTGATCCGGAGCGCTGGCGCGAAGGCACAGGAGCGCTGCCGTTTGGGCGCGCTGCCTCGCCTGACGAGATTGCGGCTGCCGTGGTTTTTCTTGCCTCCCCGCTGTCCGCCTATACGACAGGCGCAATACTTACCATTGATGGTGGATTGACCGGCGGTCGAGAAGTCGCGCGGTGAGACGAGCGTAATGCCAGTCATCGAAAGCCGCATCGATCCAAACTCGGAGAGCTTTCGCTCAAATCGCGAGCAGATGCTCGCGCTGATCGGCGAATTCCGCGCCCTGGAACAGAAGGTCCGGGATGCATCGAACGCGCGGCGTGAACGCTTCCGTGCGCGGAAGCAGTTGCTGCCCCGCGAGCGGGTCGCCCTTCTGATCGATCCCGGCGCGCCTTGGCTCGAACTGTCGACGCTCGCCGGCTTTCGCATGCACGACGACGACGGCGCCGAGGGCATCCAGGGCGGCGGCGGAATCGCCGGTATCGGCTATGTGTCCGGCATTCGCTGCATTGTTGCCGCGAACGACAGCGCGATCAAAGGCGGCACCTCGACGCCGATGGGCGTGAAGAAAAATCTGCGCATCCAGCAGATCGCCTTGGAGAACAAACTGCCGATGGTGCGGCTGGTCGAATCCGGCGGCGCCAATCTTCTCTACCAGGCAGAGATGTTCGTCGAGGGCGGTCGCGGCTTCGCCAATCAAGCGCGCATGTCCGCGGCCGGCATTCCGCAGGTCACGGTCGTTCACGGCTCATCGACTGCCGGCGGCGCGTACCTGCCCGGGCTGTCGGACTATGTCATCCTCGTTCGCGGCAGGGCCAAGGTATTCCTCGCCGGCCCGCCGCTATTGCGGGCGGCGACCGGCGAGGTCGCGACCGACGAAGAACTCGGCGGTGCCGAGATGCACGCCACCGTCTCAGGGCTCGGCGAATATCTGGCCGAAGACGACGCGGAAGGCATTCGCATCGCGCGCGAAGTCATGGCCAAGTTGCCGTGGAATGAGCAGCTCAGTCTACGGCCGCACAAATCATTCAAGGAGCCGCGTTACGCCGCCGAAGAACTCGCCGGAGTCGTTCCCACCGATTACCGCAGGCCTTACGACGTAAGAGAAATCGTCGCGCGCGTCGCCGACGATTCAGATTTTCTCGACTTCAAGGCGCTCTATGGCGTGCACACGGTGTGCGGCCATGCCGAAATTGAGGGACATGCGATCGGGATTATCGGTAACAATGGTCCGATCGATGCCGACGGTGCGAGCAAGGCGGCGCAGTTCATCCAACTTTGTTGCCAGGCCAACATGCCGATCGTTTATCTGCAAAATACGACCGGCTACATGGTCGGACGCGAGGCCGAACAAGCCGGCATCATCAAGCACGGCTCGAAGATGATCCAGGCGGTGGCCAATGCGACGGTGCCGCAGTTGACCATCCACGTCGGCGCATCGTTTGGCGCCGGCAATTACGGCATGTGCGGGCGCGCTTATGATCCGCGCTTCATTTTTGCCTGGCCCAGTAACCGCATCGCGGTCATGGGCGGCGAGCAAGCCGCCAAGGTTATGGCGATCGTGACGGAAGAAAAACTCAAACGCGAGGGCAAGCCCGTGGACAAGGCCAAGCTGGACGCAATGGAGCAGGGCATTATCAAGCGCGTGGAAAGCGAGTCCACCGCACTCTACGCCACCGCGCGGCTCTGGGACGACGGATTGATCGATCCGCGCGACACTCGAAAAGTGCTAGGCTTTTGCTTGTCGATCTGCCGCGAAGCAGAACTCCGCCCGCTCAGACCCAACACGTTCGGCGTCGGGCGGATGTAACGGGAAGGAAACGTCATGCTCTTTACGCCCGAGCACGAGGAACTGCGCCGGAGCCTGCAGAAATTCATCGCCGCGGAGGTCAACCCGCACGTCGATGAATGGGAGGAGGCCGGCATCTTCCCCGCCCACGACCTGTTCAAGAAAATGGGCGACCTCGGCTTTCTCGGCCTGAACAAGCCGGTGGCTTACGGCGGGCAGGGGCTCGACTATTCCTACGCCATGGTAATGGCCGAAGAGCTCGGCAATATCGCCTGCGGCAGCGTGCCGATGGCGATCGGCGTGCAGACCGACATGGCGACGCCCGCGCTCGCGCGGTTCGGTTCCGAGGAGATCAAGCGCGAATTTCTGGCGCCGTCGATTGCCGGTGACTTTGTGGCCTGCCTTGGCGTCTCGGAAGTGGGCGCCGGATCGGACGTCGCCTCGATCAAGACCACTGCGCGGAAGGACGGCGACGACTACGTCATCAACGGCGGCAAAATGTGGACCACCAACGGTACGCAAGCAGACTGGATGTGCCTTCTTGCCAACACGTCAGACGGCCCGGTGCACAAGAACAAGTCGCTCATCTGCCTGCCGATGAAGACCAAAGGCGTGCAGATCGCCCGCAAGCTCGACAAGCTCGGCATGCGCTCCTCGGACACTGCGCAAATTTTTTTCGATGACGTCCGGGTGCCGCAGCGTTTTCGCATCGGCGAAGAGGGTAAGGGCTTCACCTATCAGATGATGCAATTCCAGGAGGAGCGGCTGTGGGCTGCCGCCGCCAATCTGAAATCAATGGAGCGGCTAATCCAGGAGACCATTGACTACACGCGCGACCGCAAGGCTTTCGGCAAATCCATCCTCGACAATCAGGTGGTGCATTTCCGATTGGCCGAACTTGCCACCGAGATCGAGCTGCTGCGTGCGCTCGTTTACCGCGCCTGCGAACTCTATCTTGCCGGCACCGACGTGACCCGGCTTGCTTCAATGACCAAGCTGAAGGCGGGACGCTTGCGCCGCGAGGTTGCCGATTCCTGTTTGCAATATTGGGGCGGTATGGGTTTCATGAACGAGACGCCCGTCAGTCGCGCGTATCGTGATGGACGCCTCGGGTCGATCGGCGGCGGCGCCGACGAGATCATGCTGACCATCATTTGCAAACTGATGGGAACGCTTCCAGGTACCTCCAACGCGCCCGAGCAAAAGGCCAGTCATGCCTGATCTACCGCAGACCTCGCATATCAAGCTCGATTTGCGCGGCGCGGTGCTGCATCTGTGGCTAAATCGGCCGGAACTGCGCAACGCCATCAGCCCGCAGATGGTGCGGGAAATCGTGGCGACGTTCGCAGCAATTGCCGATGACCGCTCGGTGCGTGTCGTGGTGCTGCGCGGTGCCGGCGGCACGTTCTGTGCCGGCGGCGATATCAAAAGCATGTCTGCGGCGCATGATGCGCCGCCTGTCGGCGCCGCTGACGAACTCAAGGCGAACAACATGCGCTTCGGCGCCATGCTGGACACAGTGAACGCCGCGCCGCAGGTGGTGATCGCCGCGGTCGAGGGCTACGCAATGGGCGGCGGCTTCGGCTTGGCCTGTGTTGCCGACATTACCATCACAACTGCTGACGCGCGCTTTGCCATGAGCGAGGTGATGATCGGCGTGGTCGCGGCCGCGATCTCGCCGTTCGTAGTCCAGCGCATCGGGCTCACGGCTGCGCGGCGCTTGGCCGTGACTGGCCTCCGCATTGATGGCGCGAGGCGATGGCGGCCGGCATTGCGCATCTTACCGTCGCCGATGCGGCCGCGCTCGATACCGCTGTGCGCGATGCCTGCAACCAGGTGCTCAAGTGCGGGCCCAATGCGGTTGCCGCCAGCAAGCGGCTGATGCTGCGCGCCGCCGGCCCGAACGCGATGCCGGAATTGCTCGCCGCGGCTGCTGATGCCTTCGCGGCGGCTGTTCGCAGTCCCGAGGGCCGTGAAGGCACGAAGTCGTTTGTTGAGAAGCGCAAACCCTCGTGGGTCGTGCAGGTGGAGTGAGGGATGAACGCCCTCCAAATGCGCACCCGCATGCGGCGCGGCTCTCGGTCGTGACCGCGTTCGGCAAAATCTTGATCGCCAATCGCGGCGAGATCGCTTGCCGCGTTATGCGGACCGCGAAGACTCTCGGTTACCGTACCGTCGCCGTGTTCAGCGATGCGGATGCTGGCGCGCTTCATGTTCGGCAGGCGGACGAAGCGGTCCGCATTGGTCCGGCGCCTGCAAAGGACAGCTACCTCAATATCGACGCGATCCTCGCCGCTGCAAAGCTGGCCGGCGCCGACGCAGTCCATCCGGGCTACGGTTTTCTCTCCGAGAACGCCGCATTCGCGCAGGCCTGCGCGCAAGCGGATCTCGTCTTTATCGGCCCGCCGCCGACAGCCATCGACGCCATGGGCAATAAAGCGCGGGCAAAAGTTCTGATGGAGACCGCCGGCATTCCCTGTGTGCCCGGTTATCATGGTGCCGATCAGTCCGACGACCAGCTTTCAGCTGAAGCCCGGCGGATCGGATTTCCGCTCATGGTCAAGGCCGCGGCCGGCGGGGGCGGGCGCGGCATGCGGCTTGTGAACGGTCATGAAGATGTCGCGAATGCGCTCACGCGCGCGCGGTCCGAGGCGGCGAGCGCTTTCAACTCCGGCGAACTCATTCTTGAAAAAGCGATCGCCGACGCTCGCCATATCGAAATACAGGTGTTCGCCGACCGGCATGGCAACGTCATCCATTTCGGTGAACGCGATTGTTCGATCCAGCGCCGTCATCAAAAGGTGATCGAGGAGGCGCCGTCACCCGTGGTCTCGACGGAACTGCGAGCGAAGATGGGTGAGGCCGCAATCGCCGCCGCACGCGCCATCGGCTACGTGGGCGCTGGCACCGTCGAGTTTCTGCTCGATCCATCCGGGAAATTCTACTTTCTCGAAATGAACACGCGGCTCCAGGTCGAGCATCCGGTGACCGAGGCGGTTACGGGACTTGACTTGGTCGAATGGCAGCTGCGGGTCGCAGCCGGCGAGACCTTGCCGCTTGAACAGCATCAGGTGAAATTCAACGGTCACGCCATCGAGGCGCGCCTGTATGCCGAAGATCCGAGCCAAAGCTTTCTGCCGCAAAGCGGCACTTTGATCGATTGGCGTCCCGCATCCGGAGATGGCGTGCGTGTCGATCATGGTCTCGCGCCGGGCCAACGCGTGAGCCCTTTCTATGATCCCATGCTGGCCAAGCTGATCGCTCACGGCGCAACGCGGGAAGAGGCGCGCCGGCGGCTCATCAAGGCAATTGAGGATACAGTTGCGCTCGGTCTGACCACCAATCGCAGCTTCCTTATCGCTGCGCTCCGCCACCCTGCTTTCGTGGCAGGTGAAGCGACGACCGCTTTTATCGATCGGCATTTTCCAGCAGGTAGTGATGCGTTACGGCGGCCGCAGCCGGACTTGCGTACGCTGGCGCTTGCCGCGGTGCTGCTGCTTGAGGCGCGGACCCGTACGGCGGCGAATGAGGTTGGTGCGGCGCAGAACTGGTCATCGACCGGCATTGCCGTCTGGCCGCTACGCCTGACCCTGGGCGACAGCAATCACCCAGCCAGCATCAAGGCCGTTCGGACGAATGTTTATTTGGTCGCACTCGGTGAGGACATGGTCGAGCTTTCGGTCGAAGAACGCTCGGAAGGCGCCATCCGCTTCACTGCAATGGGCCTGCAACAGACCGCGCGCTTTGCCTTGCACGAAGGCGCGCTCCACCTCGATCTCAATTGCCTCACCGTCGTCGTGCGCGAGACAGCGCTTGAAACCGGTTCAGCGCGCCGTGACGGCTCCTTGCGGCTCCTCGCGCCGATGAACGGTGCAATCATAGGCGTGCACGCCAAGCCGGGGGACAGCGTAAGCAAGGGGCAGCGCATTGTCGTGCTTGAAGCGATGAAGATGCAGCACGAGATTTGCGCGGAACGCGACGGCACCATCGACAAAGTCCTGGTCAAGCCCGGTGATCAGGTCGCAACCCGGCAGCTTCTGGTCGAGCTCATGCCGGAGGCGAGCGCCGCGCAAGATCGGACGGAGGCGACGCTATGAACGACAAAGTCGTGATCACCTGCGCACTTACCGGCGTGCTCACCGATCCGAAGCAGCACCCGGTCCCGGTGACGCCGGCTGAGATGGCGCGTGAGGCGAGAGCTGCGTTCGACGCCGGCGCCGCGGTCATGCACGTTCACTTCCGCCAGCAGGCCCCCGGCAAAGGCCATTTGCCGTCATGGGAGCCGGAACTCGCTGCCACCATCATGCAGGCGATCCGCGATGCCTGCCCGGGCGTGATCCTCAACGAATCGACCGGCACCATCGGGCCGAACATTTCAGGCCCGCTTGCCTGCCTGCGCGCCGTCAAGCCGGAGATCGCGGCCTGCAACGCCGGCTCGCTGAATTATCTGAAAGTGCGCGCTGACGGCTCGTGGGCGTGGCCGCCGCACCTGTTCGACAATCCGGTCGAAAAGGTCAAAGCCTATCTCGACGTGATGGCCGAAACCGGCACCCAGCCGGAATTCGAATGTTTCGACGTCGGCATCGTACGCTGCGTCGGCATGTATGCGAAAAACGGCATGTTCAAGGGCCGGCCGAAATACAATTTCGTCATGGGCGTTGAATCCGGCATGCCGGCTGATCCGGATCTGCTGCCGATCCTCAAGAAGCTCACCGTTCCAGGAGCGCCGTGGCAGGTCACAGCCGTCGGGCGCGACAATATCTGGCCGTTGCACCGGCGCGCGGCCGAGCTTGGCGGGCATTTGCGCACCGGTCTCGAAGACACGTTCTACTTGCCCGACGGCACCAAGGTCGGCTCCAACGGAACGCTCGTGGAAATGCTCGCGCGCTACGCGCGTGAAGCCGGCCGCACGGTCGCTAATCCCGCTGAGGCGCGCAGCCTTATGGGGCTCGCGGCGATCTAAGGCGCGACGCGCATCACACCAGCGGCGTTCAGTGGAAGGCCGGCATCACCTCTTTCGCGAACAAGTCGACCGAACGCGACGCCGCTTCGTAAGGCAACGACCCAAAGATCATATCGGCGACGAAATAATTGATGCCGGTCTGTTCGATGGTTTCGGCGACGTAGCGGCGCACCGTTTCCGGCGAACCGGCAACGCCCATGCTCATGCCTTCAAGCGTTTCGAAATCGTCCGGGTAGATCATCCCGATAGGGAAGGGGATGCCGCCCCATTCCCAGAGGAAGGCCATGTGGTGCCGCCACAGGCGATAGGCGCCCTGCAATAAGGTCACGCGCCTTTGCGTCGCTGTCTGCCACGATGACATGGCGAAATACGCCGAGTAGCGGAATGTCAGCGGCGTTGTTGCCCTGCGCCTGCCAGGCAGCGCGGTAGGCTTCGGTGAGCGCCTTGACGCCTGCGTTCGGGATCAGCGTCACGATGTTGCCCTTGAGCCGCGCTGCGTCGGCCGCCCGGCCGGGCTCAATCGGCGCAAACCAGAGCGGAGGATGCGGCTGCTGCAAGGGCCGCGCCGCGATGCGGACGTTCTTGAAGCGATAAAATTTGCCTTCGTGATTCAAAATATCTGACGTCAGCGCCTTGAGTATGACTTCCGTCGCCTCGCGGTTCATCGCCGGCGCAGACTCCGGATCAACGTTGAAACTGGCGATCTCGATCGGTGAGGCGCCACGGCCCAATCCCAATTCCAGCCGCCCGCGGCTCATATGGTCGAGCATCACCACTTCTTCGGCGACCCGCAGCGGATGGTACATCGGCGTGACGTAGAGCAGTGGGCCGAAGCGCAGCCGCTCGCTCCGTTGTGCTGCTGCAGCGAGGAACAGGCTTGGCGAAGGCGCCATGCCCAGCGGCGTCGAATGATGTTCGGCGATGTGATAGGAGCGAAAGCCGGCGCGATCGTATTGTTCGATGAGCTTGAGCCGTGTTTCGAACAGATCGGCAAGCGGTATGCCGTTGTCGTCAAGATGATCGAAGATTCCGAATTGCAGCGCCAACGCAGCCTCCCCAAAAAGACTTGTTTTTGTAGTAACCGGAGCCGCGCCCCGGCTTGCTTGAGCTACTAGTGAACCTGCCGCTCCTGGCCCACCCAGAACGGCTTACGCAGCTCGCGTTTGAGGATCTTGCCCGTCGGCGTGCGCGGCAACGTTTCAACAAAATCGATTGAACGCGGCACCTTGTAACCGGCGATGCGTTCGCGGGCGAAAGCGATCAATTCCTCAGGCGTGACTTGGGCGCCGGGCTTTCTGACGACGATTGCTTTTACCGCTTCGCCCCATTTGTCGTCCGGAACGCCGATTACGGCCACGTCGGCGACCGCCGGGTGGCCGAACAGCGCGCTTTCGACCTCGGCGGGATAAATGTTCTCGCCGCCGGAGATGATCATGTCCTTCACTCGGTCGTAGATGTAGATGTAGCCGTCCTTGTCGAAGTAGCCGGCGTCGCCGGTATGGAACCAGTCGTCGCGTATCGCCCGGCGCGTCGCCTCGGGCTGATTCCAGTAGCCGAGCATATTCTGCGGCGAGCGGGTAACGATCTCGCCGACTTCGCCCGTGGCGACTTCGTTGCCGTTGGCGTCGACCGCACGGATTTCGATGCCATGCATCGCCTTGCCGCACGATTTGAGCCGATCCGGTACTTTCTCGTCATGATCCTCGGGCGGCAGGTACGTGATGGCGCCCGTGGTTTCGGTCAATCCGTAAACCTGCGCCAGATCGCAGCCGAATACTTTGAGCGCGTTGCGTACCAGATCGACGGGCGCCGGCGACGCCCCGTAGACGATCACTTCGAGTGACGAGAAGTCCGTGGTCCCGCACTGCGGGTGCTGCAACAGGAACAGCAACAGTGCCGGCACCATGAAAGCCTTGGTGATGCGATATTCCGGGATCAAACGCAGAATCGCACCGGGATCCGCGTCGCGCATCAGCACGGTGTCTATGCCGCGATAGAAGCCAATCAGCGCCCAGCCGCTGCCACCGATGTGAAACAACGGCATGCAGACCAGGTTGACGTCGTTCTCGTGCCATTCGCCCAAATGCCGCAGCCCGCCCTGCGCCAACGGCATAAGATTGGCGTGACTGAGCTGCGCTCCCTTCGGATGGCCGGTCGTGCCGCTGGTGTACATCTGAATGGCGCAGTGCTCAGGCGGGACCGGCATCGCCGGATCGTCAGCCGGTTGGACTGCGAGCCAATCCGAGTAGTTGGTCCAGGAATTGTGCGGAGCTTCGAGCGCAATGATGCGACGAACCGTTTTCATCTCTTGCGCTACCTTCTCGACGAGCGGGTAGAAGTCTGACCCGACGAACAGCATTTCGGCGCCGGCGTCGGCGATCACAAACGCCACTTCGGGCGGCGCCAAGCGGAAGTTGACCGGAACCAGCACGACGTCGGCCTTCGCGGCGCCGAACCAGAGTTCGAAGAAGGCCGGCACGTTCTTGGACAAAATCGCGATCCGCGCCTGTGGCCGTACTCCTGCGGCAATCAGACCATTGGCGACCTGATTGGCGCGGCGATCAAGTTCGGCAAAGGTGATGCTTTGCCCTTCAAAATGGATTGCGACACGGTTTGGACGTGTTTTGGCGTGATGGCGCGTGATGTCGCCAACAGTTTGAATATCCGCGACGCTTTCGACCTGAAGCATGGCGATCCTCCCCACAATGGCGTAATTTTTTTACAACGCTGCTCGCGGCGCTTTTCTCATGGAATGGTAGGCAGTTTTCGTGCCGGCCGGAAGCCCGAAAAGCGGCTGCATAGCGGCTGGCTTAGGACCCCGTTCTCTATGGCGTTTTCTCGTCTACGCGGGTGGCGGTTATGTTTGCCTCTGTTAACCCGTCGACCACGATCCGCACGTTGAGGTCAGGCCGCAGCTTTGCAAAGTCCGCGACTGCGGGATTGGGTATGAGCAGCCAGACCGGCGGAGTGAGGCCTGCCATGGCTTGGAGGTCGAGGCACCGCGGCGGCTCTTGAAGATAGAAGAACACATTGGTGTCGAGACGCAGGCAGTAAGCCGGTGCCGGCGCGGCGCGCATGGCCACGTCAATCGTCCGGGCGGCGAGCCGCGTCTCGCCGAAACGATCAGCAAACAGCGGCATGATCACCACAACCAGAACAATTTGATAAATGACGAGCAGGCCGAGCGTGGTAGCCGCAACACGCTTGACGACCGCATACCGGGATTTTTCCAGAGCGTCCCAGCCTACGCCGGCCAGCACGGCAACTGATGGCGCAATCGGCATGGCATAGCGCGTATTGACGCCGGGCCATAGCATCAGGATTACCGTGCAAATTCCGGAATAGAGCACCATTGGTGCGACCACGGCCGGAACATCCGGTGCGTTCCGGTCTTTTCGCCATGGCCAGGGGACAAACGGCAACATGAGAGACGCCGGCAACAGTTCCAAAAACAGGCTGACGATATTGCGCGAATTCCTGGCGAGGTAATCAAGCAATGCCGGACGGTACTGCACTCTGGCGTAAGCAAGCCAGATTCCTTCATCGCCCGAATGGTAGATCGCGGCTGCCCAGGCGATCATTGCCGCCGCCGGAATCACCATGCAGAGGGCAAAGCCAGGCAGGTCCTGCCACCGCCGCTCGATGATCAAATAAGCGGCGACGCCCAACCCGAAAAATGCCGCCGGCTGCGGACCCTTCGCCATCGCAAGCGCGGCAAGCAGGAGGCCGCAGCCGATCCAACGCAGAACCGTGACACGGCCTGAAGCCATGCCCTCCCACCACAACACGAAGGCGGCAAACGACAGCACGGTCACGACGGTATCGGGCTCGGCGATCGTCAATTTCTGCAACAGCAGTGGACAAAACACGAAACACAGCGCTGCGAATAATGATGCTGTCAAACTTGCGTAATGCCGCGTCACCCGCTGCACCAGAAGCGCTGTGACCAAGACCGAGATCATCGCCGGCAGCCGCGCCGACCACTCGTTCACGCCGCCGGTGAGCAGCGCGAAGCCGGCGATCAGCCAGCCCAGCAGGGACGGCTTTTCATGCCATCGGATCCCGTAGACGAAGGGTTGGAGAAAATGTCCGTTCGCCAGAACGTCCCGGGCAATTTCAGCGTTGGTGCCTTCTTCATAAATGAACGAACGCAATGTTAGATTGGGCAACACCGCACAAGCCCAAAAGAGAATAATGAGAATGGGGACGGCGCCAGGCCGGCGCAGAAATTGTTCCAGCCGTTCGGCCGCCTCGACAACCGATCGATCAAAGCCCTTGAGAAATCCGCTCACTGCCATGTTGATGCGCCGACGGTGAAAATCGGCCTAGCTCTTGGGTTGCGGCGGGCGGATGCGACGGAAATCAATTGAGCCGATAAACTTTTGCCGCGGTATCGTGAAGCGCGGCAGCGATATACCGTTTCGCCCAGCGGCTCGAGGGCGGCTCGATAAGCTGCAATCAGGTCGGAATATTGCGTCCACAGTTTCTCGACCGGAAAGTTCGATCCGAACAGGCAACGCTCGGCGCCGAATATCTCAATCGTTTCCTTGACAATCGCAGCGATGTGGTCGGGATCGTTTTTGTGGATGAAGGTGCCGAGGGCGGACAGCTTTGACACCATGTTTGGACGTGCAGCAAGAAGTCGCATGCCTTTGCGCCAGCGTTCCCATCCGTCAGGCGAAAGGTCCTCCAACATGCCTGCATGCTGGAGGATGAAAGTGACCCTGGGAGCGCTGGCGGCCAGTTCTGCCGCCCCCGCCATCTGTCCGGCGAAGACCTGGAGATCGAACGACCAGCCGTAGTCGGAGAGGTGCCCGACGTTTTTTTGCAACTTCGGATCGCGAGCGAGATCGGGTCCCGAGGCAAAACGGTATTGCGGATTCTCGTGCCATTGCAGTTGCATCCGCAAGCCGCGCATGCCGCGATATTTGGTCAGGCGGTCGAGCTGCGGGCGGACGTCATCCGCAAGAAAATCGGCATAGCCGACGATCGCATGGGGGAAGCCGGTTTCGTCCGCGGCTTGCTGCACATAAGCGACTTCATCTTCGAACCGGTCCTTGGCCCAATTGGCCTGGACATATACGGATTGCGTCACGCCGGTGCCGGCAAGGTCGGCGAGGAATTCGCTGATCGGATAGTCACGCCGGATCGCCTCGTAAGGCCCAAAGATCCGCGGCTGCATCGGCCCGTCGAGCCAGGGCAGGTCGCGGCGGCGCCAAATGTGGTGATGCGCGTCAATGATCCCGGTCATGCCGTCCTCGTATTTCGATGTGATTGAATAGCGTCTCGGAGCGCCACTAGCCAAGCCTTCAGTGGCGACAACCGTCAGGTATTCGCATATGTAGGGCTAAAGATCCGACCGCATTCGCGGGGCTTATCTAATTTCTGCGGAATACGGCCAGGTGATAGAGTAAACCTAACGGCTAATCCTCGGCCCCCGCCGACATGGACGGAGAAAACAATGCGCATCGTTTGCATCGGCGGCGGACCGGCGGGGCTCTATTTCGGTCTCCTCATGAAGAAGGAGAATCCGGCGCATCAAGTGACAGTGGTGGAACGCAACCGGCCTTACGACACGTTCGGCTGGGGTGTGGTGTTTTCCGACGCCACCATGGAAAACATGCGCGCGTGGGATGCCGAGACTGCGAATTCTATTGAGACTGCGTTCAACCATTGGGACGACATCGAGGTCCTGATCAAGGGCCGGCGGATGCGCACCACCGGCCACGGCTTCGTCGGCATCGGCCGCAAGAAGCTCCTGAATATCCTCCAGGCACGGTGCGAAGAGCTTGGCGTAGAGCTTGTCTTCGAGCGCGAGGTCGACTCCGATCTGGAATTTCCGGACGCCGATCTCATCATCGCCTCAGACGGCATCAATTCCAAGATTCGCGGCCGCTACGAGGCCGAGTTTAAGCCCGACATGGTCATGCGGCCAAACCGCTTCGTCTGGCTTGGGACCAACAAGTTGTATGACGCGTTCACGTTCGACTTTCGCCGCACCGAGCACGGCTGGTTCCAGGCCCACATCTACAAGTTCGACGACAGCACTTCGACCTTCATCGTCGAGACCACGGAGGACATCTTCAAGGCCCACGGGCTCGATCAGGCGGACGAGGCGCGTTCGATTGCTTTTTGCGAGCAGTTATTCAGCGAAGTGCTTGATGGCGGCAAGCTGATGAGCAATGCCCGCCACCTGCGCGGCTCGGCCTGGCTTAATTTCGGCCGGCTGACCTGCGGCAAATGGAGCCATTTCAACGGACAGAGCCATGTCGTGCTGATGGGCGATGCCGCGCATACCGCGCATTTCGCCATTGGCTCCGGCACCAAGCTCGCGCTGGAAGACGCTATCGAGCTCACCAAACAGTTCCGGGCGTTCGGCGGCACACCGGACAAAATTCCCGAGGTGCTCGCTGCTTACGAAGAAGTGCGCGCTGTCGATGTCGCGCGCATTCAGAACGCCGCTCGCAACGCAATGGAATGGTTCGAGGTGGTCGGCAGCCGTTACGCCGATACGCTTGAGCCAGAGCAGT
Source organism: uncultured Alphaproteobacteria bacterium (assembly GCA_963826945.1). Taxonomy (GTDB): domain Bacteria; phylum Pseudomonadota; class Alphaproteobacteria; order Rhizobiales; family Xanthobacteraceae; genus BOG-931. The sequence continues at coordinate 397,670 of CAWGYY010000016.1, forward strand.
TCATGTATTCGCTGTTGACGCGTTCCCAGCGCATCAGCCACGAGAATCTGCGGCTTCGCGACAAGAAGTGGCTGGAAGATTACGAGCGCTGGTTCGCGGCGCGCGCCGGAATCAACCTCGATCCTGACGGTCCGCCAGTGCCGCCGATGTTCACGCCGTACCGGGTACGTGGGCTCACACTGGCGAACCGCATCGTCATGTCACCGATGGCGATGTATTCTGCCAAGGACGGCGTGCCGAACGACTTCCATCTCGTGCATTTCGGCAGCCGCGCGCTCGGCGGAGCCGGCTTGCTGTTCGGCGAGATGACCTGTGTTTCGCCAGACGCGCGCATCACACCCGGCTGCCTCGGCCTGTGGAACGACGAGCAGGCTGCGGCCTGGAAGCGGATCGTTGATTTCGTCCACACCACAACTGCCGCAAAATTCGGGTTGCAGCTTGGCCATGCCGGGCGCAAGGGCTCGACGCGTCTCGCATGGGAGGGGATTGATCAGCCTCTTGACGAAGGCAACTGGCCGCTGATTTCAGCATCGGCACTTCCGTACACGTCAAACAGCCAGGTGCCGCGAGCGATGACGCAGGCGGACATGGATCGGGTAAAGGCGGATTTTGTTGCCGCCACCAAGCGCGCTATCGAGGTTGGTTTCGATATTCTCGAACTGCACTGCGCCCACGGCTATCTGCTCTCGTGTTTTCTGTCGCCGCTGACGAACCGCCGCATCGATGAATATGGCGGCTCGCACGAGAACAACGCCCGTTATCCGCTGGAGGTGTTCCGCGCTATTCGCGAGGTCTGGCCGCAAGACAAGCCGATCTCAGTTCGGCTCTCGTGTCATGATTGGACGGAAGGCGGCAATACGCCGGCCGATGCCGCGATCTATGCCAAAATGTTCAAGGACGCGGGCGCCGATCTCGTCGATTGTTCCTCTGGGCAGGTTTCGAAGGAAGAGAAGCCGGTTTATGGCCGCCTGTTCCAGACGCCGTTTGCAGACAAGCTCCGCAATGAGGTCGGCATCGCGACCGTCGCCGTCGGTGCCATTTCAGAAGCCGACCACGCGAATTCGATTATAGCGGCGGGCCGCGCGGACCTCTGTGCGATCGCGCGGCCGCATCTGGCCGACACCGCATGGACCTTGCATGAGGCGGCCAAGATCGGCCTGAAATCGGTCGCCTGGCCGAAGCAATATCTATCAGCCAAGCTGCAATATGAGACGAATCTTGCCCGTGCTGCAGCCGGTCCGCGGCCGAATTAAGGGGCTTGCACGGCAGTGACGGACAAATCGCTCGACGATCGGCACGTGCTCGTCACCGGCGCCGGTACCGGCATCGGCGCGGCGATTGCAAGCGCATGTGCCGAAGGGGGCGCGCGCGTAACACTTGCCGGCCGCCGCCTCGATCCGCTGGTCGCGCTACAGGTCAAGCTCGGCGAGCGTGCTCACGTCGTCGCAAATTTCGATGTAGCCGATGAAGACAAAGTCCGCGCCGGCGTTTCGGCGGCGCGCGTCGCGTTCGGCCCGATCGATATTCTCGTTAACAATGCCGGTGAGGCCCCGAGCGGGCCGTTTACAAAAACCGACTTGGCGACCTGGAACAACGTGCTCGCCGTCAATCTCACCGGTACTTTCCTGGTGACGCGAGAAGTTGTGCCGGACATGATCGCGAAGCGGGCCGGGCGAGTGATCAATATCGCTTCAACCGCGGGTCTTGTCGGCTACGCCTATGTTTCGGCCTATGTGGCTGCAAAGCATGGCGTCGTCGGGCTCACGCGCAGTCTGGCGCTGGAATTCGCCCGTACCGGCATTACCGTCAATGCCGTCTGCCCGGGCTATGTCGAAACGCCACTGTTGGACCGTGCCGTTGACAATATCGTTGCCAAGACCAAACGCAGCCGCGAGGAAGCGCGCGCGGCGCTGGCATCATCGAACCCGCAGGGCCGTTTGGTGACTCCCGACGAGGTGGCGAATGCCGTGCTGTGGCTCGCCTCCACTGCCGCGATGTCGATTAACGGTCAAGCGATTGCCATTGCGGGTGGCGAGGTTATGGTCGGGTAGGACGAAGCGCAAACGGCTAGGCTACTTGAAGCCTATAAATTTGAACCTTAAAATGATTTGCATCGGAACAAGATTGCGACTCGACCGCGCAGTGCTATCCAACTGACAAACGAGGCGTCGCGTGCAGGAAACCGCAAGCGTCCCGCTGGACGCAGAAACCAAGGTTGCCGAACGCCCCGGCGACCATGAGAGCGAATTGCGCCTCTGGTTGCGCCTGCTGACCTGCACGACCTTGATCGAAGGCGAGGTGCGCCGTCGGTTGCGGCAGGAGTTCGATGTTACACTGCCAAGAATTCGATCTCATGGCGCAGCTCGATAAGGCGCCCGGCGGCATGACGCTTGGTGAGTTATCGCAGCGCATGATGGTATCCAACGGCAACGTCACGGGGCTGTCGGAGCGGCTGGTGGCGCTCGGCTTGCTTGATCGTCGGCAGTCCCGCAGCGATCGGCGTGCGCAGATTGTGAGCCTGACTCCGGAAGGCCGCCGTGTCTTCCGTGCCATGGCCCGCGCGCATGAGGGCTGGATCGCCGAGATATTCTCTGACCTTGCTCCCGCCGATGTCGAAACTTTGATGCGGCTGCTGGCGAGGACCAAGGCCTCGGCGCGTGCCGCAATCGCCGGTGAGCCCTCGCAATGACTGCCGCCAATCCGGTAACTCTTCCGCTGAAGACCTATGCCGCGCAGCATGTGCAGCTGGCGTTTACTGGTGCCGTCGCGACAATCACGCTCAACCGTCCGGAACGCAAAAATCCGCTGACGTTCGAAAGCTATGCCGAGCTTGCCAATATTTTTCGCGCCGCCGCACGCGACAAGGGCGTCAAGGCGATCGTGATCACCGGCGCCGGCGGCAATTTCTGTTCTGGAGGGGATGTCTTCGAGATCATCAAGCCGCTCACCGAGATGGATACGAGCGGCCTCCTCGACTTCACGCGCATGACAGGCGAACTCGTCAAAGCGATGCGAGCCGCTCCGCAGCCAATCATCGCGGCCGTCGACGGCGTCTGCGCCGGCGCCGGCGCGATCATTGCCATGGCCTCCGACATCCGGATCGGCACGGCGAATGCAAAGGTGGCGTTTCTGTTCAATCGGGTCGGCCTCGGCGGCTGCGACATGGGCGCTTGCGCCATCCTGCCGCGAATTATAGGGCAGGGGCGCGCCGCCGAGTTGCTGTTTACCGGCCGGTCGCTCGGTGGCGAAGATGCCGAGCGGTGGGGCTTCTTCAACCGGCTCTCCCCGTCGGCCAATGTTCTCGCCGACGCGCACGCGCTCGCAACCGAACTTGCCGCCGGACCGACCTTTGGCAATGCGATGACCAAGCGCATGCTGGAAATGGAATGGGCGATGTCGGTCGAAACTGCGATTGAGGCCGAAGCGGTCGCGCAGGCTCTGTGTATGGAAACTGAGGACTTCGTCCGGGCATATCGCGCATTCGCGGAGAAGCGCAAACCGGTGTTCGAAGGGAACTGACGCTTGCTGGGTGGTTCGTCTTGATCATGCAGAACGAGGATGATGCACCATGATCCGCTCGGCACACGTCGACACCTTTGCCCGCGATCATCTGCCCGCGCCCGAGCAATGGCCGGACTTTCTGTTCAACTTGCCCGAGGTGCGCTATCCGGACCGTCTGAACTGTGTAAACGCGTTCGTCGACGATTGGGTTGCGGCCGGCCACGGCGATCGCGAGTGTCTGATCTCGCCGACCGAGACGTTGTCCTATGCCGGTCTTGCAGAGCGCGTGAACCGCATAGCCAATGTGCTGACCCGCGATCTCGGTGTGGTGCCCGGAAATCGAGTGCTGCTGCGCGGGCCGAACAGCCCGATGATGGTGGCGGCGTATTTCGCGGTCATCAAGGCCGGCGGCGTCGTGGTCGCGACGATGCCGCTTTTGCGCGCCAAGGAGATCGCATTTCCGATCACCAAGGCGGAAATTCGGCTCGCGCTCTGCGACGCGCGCCTTGCTGACGAAATGGAAAAGACGCGGCCGCTCGCGCCCGAGCTCAGTCGGGTGGTTTATTGGGGCCTCGGCGATGCCGATAGTCTTGAGACTTTGATGGTGAAGCCGGGTTATGAGCGTTTCGATGCCTGCGATACTGCGAGCGACGATGTTTGTTTGATCGCATTTACTTCAGGCACAACCGGCGTGCCAAAAGGAACAATGCATTTCCACCGCGACATGCTGGCGATCTGCGATACTTTTGGCAAATACGTACTGCGCGCGAATCGTGATGATCGCTTCATCGGTTCGCCGCCGATCGCCTTCACCTTCGGACTGGGTGGCTTGGTGCTGTTCCCGTTGCACATCGGCGCCGTGGCTATCCTGCTTGAGAGGGCGTCGCCGGACGATCTTTTGCAGGCATTCGGCAAGTTCCGTGCGAGCGTCTGCTTCACGGCGCCGACGGCTTATCGCTACATGCTTGGCAAGGTGAAGAGATCACGATCTGTCATCGCTGCGCAAATGCGTCTCAGCCGGTGAAACATTGCCTGCGGCTACATTCGAGGCATGGCTCGGCGCGACGGGTATCCGCGATCATCGATGGTCTTGGCTCGACCGAGATGCTGCACGTCTTCATCGGCTCGCGGGAAGAGGAAATGCGGGCTGGCGCTACCGGCAAGCCGGTACCCGGATATGAAGCGTGCGTTATCGATGAAAATGGACGCGAAGTGCTCCCTGGCACCCCGGGCCGTCTCGCCGTGCGTGGCCCGACCGGCTGCCGCTATCTCGGCGACAAGCGTCAGCTTGAATACGTGCAGCGCGGCTGGAACATCACCGGCGATACGTATATCAAGGACGCCGACGGTTATTACAGATATCAGGCGCGCTCCGACGACATGATTATCTCGGCGGGCTACAATGTTGCCGGGACCGGAAGTGGAGACGGCCTTGCTGACGCATCCCGCGGTCGCTGAATGCGGTGTCGTCGGCCAGCCTGACGATGAGCGCGGTCAGATCATCAAGGCGTATGTGATCCTGCGCCCGGGCTTTGCCGCCGATGTCGCCATGACTCACGAGCTTCAGGAGCACGTGAAGGCGACGGTCGCGCCATTCAAATATCCGCGCGCTATCGAATACGTAACGAATTTGCCGCGCACGGAAACGGGCAAATTGCAGCGATTCGAATTACGACGTCGAGCCGCGGAATCGGCCGCCAGCAAGCTAGCGTCTTGATTTTTGGTGGAGCATGATCTTTTCGGAAAACCGGCTTCCACTTTTCCGGATCATGCTCAAGGGAGATTGAAATTGTCCCATAGCTCGACCGACATTTTGCCGCCACGCACGCGCGAGAACGAGGTGCTGCATCCTTCAGGTTGGCCTCGGCCGAAGGGTTACGCCAACGGCATCAAAGCGCGCGGCGACCTCGTTTTTGTCGGCGGATTGGTGGGTTCGGATGAGCGCGGCCACTTTCCCGCGGATTTCGTCGGGCAGACCCGGCAACTGCTCGCCAACATCGTTGCCGTTTTAGCCGAAGGCGGCGCGTTGCCGCGTCACGTTGTGCGCATGACTTGGTATGTTCGCGACATGGATGAGTATCTCAAAGCCCGCTCGGCGCTCGGCGAAGTCTATCGGGAAGTCATGGGCGATCACTATCCTGCCATGGCCCTGGTAGCCGTCACACGCCTTACCGAGCCTGAAGCGCGGGTCGAGATTGAAACGACGGCAGTTGTGCCGGAGGCGTAGGTTTCATGGCGGCGGTCACACCTGCAGATACCGCTGTCGCACGGTCGGGTCGGCGGCTAAAGCAGCCGAGGAACCTGACCAGACGACGTGACCTTTCTCGATAACGACGTGACGGTCGGCGAGCTTGAGCAGCGCGTCGATGTGCTTGTCGACCAGCAAAATCGCCTGACCCTCCGCTTTTAGCCGCTTGAGGCTTGCCCAGATCTCATTGCGAATGAGCGGCGCCAGCCCTTCGGTAGCTTCGTCCAGGATCAGGAGCTTCGGGTTGGTCATCAGGCCGCGCCCAATTGCCAGCATTTGTTGCTCGCCGCCGGAGAGTTCGTTACCCATGTTGCGGCGGCGTTCGGCGAGGACAGGAAACATCTCGTAGATATCTTCGAGCCGCCAGCGCGGTGGTCCGAGACGGGCTGCTGCGGTCGCGATCAAATTTTCCTCGACGCTGAGCGTCGGAAAGATTTGGCGGCCTTCGGGCACGAGACCGAGGCCGGCCTGGGCAATGCGGTAAGGCGGCAGACCGTCGAGGCGGAAATCGCCGAACATGACCCGTCCGCCGGCGGTCGGCAGCAGTCCCATGATGGTCGAGATCGTGGTCGTCTTGCCCATGCCGTTGCGGCCAAGGAGTGTGACCACTTCGCCGGCGCCGACGGCGAAGCTCACGTCGAACAGCACTTGGGCGGCGCCATAAGCGGCCTTGAGCGTTTCGACCTGAAGCACGGTCACTCCATTTGCTCGCCGAGATAGGCGGCAACGACTTGCGGATCGGTGCGCACCTCCCTCGGCAAGCCGGTGGTCAAGAGACGGCCGCGGATCAGCACCGAGATGCGATCGGCAAGCGCGAACACCGCCGCCATGTCGTGCTCGACAAGGATCATGGTGAATTGGCCCTTGAGGCTAAGCAGTAATTCCACCAGCCGCTCGGTTTCCTCGCGCCCGATGCCGGCCATCGGTTCATCGAGAAGAAGCAGCTTCGGCTTCATGGCGAGCGCAATGGCAAGTTCGAGCGCACGCTTCTCGCCGTGGGAAAGTTCGCCGGCGGGCAGATTGGCCCGGTCGGCAATGCCGGTCTGTTCGAGCGCTGCCATGGCCGGAAGATTAAGTGCGGTCTCGTCGGCGGCGCGACCAAAGAAGCGCAAGCTCGAGCCGACCCGAGCCTGAACCGCGAGCGCGACGTTCTCCAACACCGGAAAACGCGGCAGGATCGAGGTGATTTGGAAGCTCCGCGATAATCCGCGCATTGCGCGCGTTTCCGGCGGCAGCGCGGTGACGTCGGCGCCGCCGAACAGGATGCTGCCGTCATCCGGCGGGATGAGGCCGGATATTTGATTGATCAGCGTGGTCTTTCCCGCGCCGTTCGGCCCGATGATGGCGTGGGTTTCGCCGGCAGCGACATCCAGCGTCACGTCGTCGGTCACGACCAGGCTGCCGAAGCTCTTGCGCAAGCCTTCGAGGCGAAGCACTGGCTCAGCCATGGCCAAGCCGCCACAGCCGCGAACTCAAGCCGATAATGCCGCCGCGGGCAAACAACACGACCAAGACGAGGATCGGCCCGAAAATCACCTGCCAGTTCTCGATCACGCCGGAGAGCCATTCGTCGGCGATGAGGTAGGCGATACTGCCGATGATTGCGCCATTGAGCGTTCCGACGCCGCCGAGAATGACCATGACGAGCAGCTCGCCGGATTGCTGCCACGACATGTAGGTCGGAGCTACGAACTCAGTGAGATTCGCGAGTAGAAATCCGGAGAACCCGCCCAGGGCACCGGCGACGATATAAGCGACCAGCTGAAATTGCCGCACGTTGAATCCGATCGTCGCCATGCGGGTCGCATTCTCTTTGGCGCCGCGTAGCACGCGGCCAAAGCGCGATGCGACCAACGCGCGGCAAAACGCATAAATCGCCAGCAGGCAGATGAGCGTGAAGTAATAAAACGCGCGATCGCTCTTCAACAGCGGCAAACCGGCAATGGTGTTGCGCGCGGCAATGGTCAGGCCATCGTCGCCGCCATAGGGCGCGAGCGAGGTGGCGATGAAATATACCATTTGCCCGAATGCCAGCGTGATCATGATGAAGTAGGCGCCTTTGGTCCGCAGGCACACGAGGCCGGTCAGGAAAGCGAACAGCATCGACACCGCAATCGCGACCGGCAGCGACACCAGCGCATCGGCGATGCCGTGAGCGGACAAAATTCCGACCGCATAGGCACCGAGCCCAATGAACGCGGCGTGGCCGAACGAAATGAGCCCGCCATATCCGACCAACAAGTCAAGGGCGACCGCGGCGACGGCGAAAACCATAATGCGGGAGCCGACGTCGAGCAGATACTTTTCCGCGCTCAGCGAAGCCACCAGCGGAAGCAGTGCGAAAGCCAGAAAAAGCACCACCGGGAGCACGATATCGCGCCGGGGGCGGAGCGGCCGCGCTGCCGTTCCGGCGGCGATAGCGGCGCCGGTCATCTCAACGGCCTCTGGCCGGGAACAGGCCGGCAGGCCGCAGATACAACACGATGGCCATCAGGACGTAGATCAACATTGAGGCAATCGCCGGGCCGACAACGCGCGCGGGCGACGGTCCCATTACCAGCCGCAGCACATCGACCGAGAAAGAACGCCCGAGCGTGTCGACAAGGCCGATCAGCAATGCCGCGACGAATGCGCCGCGGATCGAACCGATGCCGCCGATGACGATGACGACAAGAGCGAGAATGAGGATGTTGGTCCCCATGCTGGGCTCGACCGAGATGATCGGCGCGATCATGATACCGGCGAATCCCGCAAGCATCGTGCCAAAGCCGAACACGATCATGAACAGGCGTTCGATGTTGACGCCGAGCGCGGAAACCATGCGCGAGTTGGTCGCCCCGGCGCGTACCAGCATGCCAATCCGGGTGGATGTGACCAATACATAGAGAATCGCCGCGACCGCGAGGCCGGAACCGATGATGACAAGGCGCCAAACGGGATAGAGCAAGCCGCCCATTAGCACGATCGACCCGGTGAAGAATTCAGGTACCGGCAGCGTCAGCGGAGCGGCGCCCCAGATCAGTTTCACGGCGTGATTGAGAAACAGAATGATGCCGAATGTGGCAATGACCTGATCGAGGTGGTCGCGATCGTAGAGATGGCGGAACACCAGAAACTCAAGCAGCAGCCCGAAAGCCAGCGACGCCAGCAGCGCCAGCGCCAGCGCGGCGAGGAAATTGCCGACGACGCCGTAAAACGCCACCGCAAGATACGCGCCGAGCATGTATTGAACGCCATGCGCGAGATTGATGAAATCCATCACGCCGAAGACCAGCGTCAAGCCGGCCGCGATCAGAAACAACAGGACGCCAAACTGCAGGCCGTTCAGGATTTGGATGAGGAGGAGCGTGCCTGACATGGAACCGGAGTGGTATCGGGACAAGTCCCACGGTTGCGCCGCCGCAAGTAAGCGACGGCGTCATCCGTCAGTCGGATCGGTCGCGCCGGCGAGAACAGATCGCGCGGCCGAAGCTCACTTCATCGGGCAATCCTTGGCGTAGGGATCGCCATAGTTCGCGAACACCTTCTTGTCGATCTCGGTTTCGAACTTGCCGTCCGGCCGCTTGGCGACTTTGACCAGATAGAAGTCCTGGATCGGATAGTGATTGTTGTTGAACTTGAAGCTGCCGCGGAGCGACTTGAAATCGGCCTTCTTCATCGCCGCGCGCAGTGCATCTTTGTCGGCCAGATTGCCTTTGACCTCGCGAACGGCGCTATCGATCAGCAACGCTGCGTCATAGGATTGGAAAGCATAGCTTCCCGGGACGGCGTCGTAGTCCTTCAGGAACGCTGCGACGAACGCCTTGTTCTGCGGATTGTCGAGGTTGGGCGCCCAGTTGGCGCCGCTGTACATGCCGAGCGCGGCTTCGCGTTCCGCCGGCAGGTTGGCTTCATCGACCGTGAAGGCGGAAAACACCGGAATTTTGCTGGCAAGGCCGGCCTGGTGGAATTGCTTGACGAAGTTCACGCCCATCCCGCCCGGCAGAAACGCAAACACCGCATCGGGTTGCGCCGCGCCGATCCGCGAGATCTCCGCCGAATAATCGAGCTGGCCGAGCGGCACATACACCTCGTCGAGAACCTGGCCGGAAAACTTGTGCTTGAAGCCCGCGGCGGCGTCTTTGCCGGCCTGATAGTTCGGCACAATGATGATCACTTTCTTGACGCCGGCTTCCTGGGCGTGCTGGCCCAGCACTTCATGCACCTGATCGTTCTGATAGGAGGTGACGAAGAAATTCGGATTGCAAGCCTTGCCGGCAAAGGCCGACGAGCCGGCATTCGGGCTGATCAGGATCACGTTCGCCTCGGTGACGGGCTTCATGATCGCACCGAGGATATTGGAGAACACCGGTCCAACCACGAACTCGACCTTGTCGCGATCGATGAATGCCTTGACCTTGCCGACGGCGACGTCGGGCTTGCCCTCGTCATCGGCGACAATAACCTCGACGGGAAGGCCGCCGAGCTTGTTGCCCATCGTCTTCACTGCGAGCGCAAAGCCGTTGCGCAATTGCTGGCCAACGACCGCCGCAGGGCCCGACAGCGTGGCAATAACGCCGATCTTGAGAGGTTCATCAGCTTGGGCGGCGGACGCCCACAGGCCGAATGCGGCCGCAATGATAACGGTCGGCTTTAACTTGATCATATCAGGTCTCCTGACGACGCCCGGGTCCGCAGATATTTTAAGTTTAAATTACTGGGCTTGTGAAGCGCCTTGAGCCGAATAATAATGCGGCGTCTTGGGACAAATTTACGCTCTTGATCGATTGCGGCAGGCAAATGTTGGCGGTCGGGAAGGCGCATGCTTGGATATCGTGATCGGGCGAACGTAACCAATCGGGCGAACGTAACAGAGTGAGGGTACGATGAGTGCAATGACAGGGGGTGTCACGAAGGCCGGGACCGGCATCGACGGCATCGTTTGGAATATTCTCGGCCAGACCTACGTGCCGAAGCAGGTTTCGGAGAATTCATTCTCGTGGCATGCCACCTTTCCACCCGGCACCTTTGTCCCGCCGCACATTCATACGACGCAGGATGAATTCATCTACATGCTCGAGGGCAAGATGGACCTCGTGCTCGAAGGCCATGACTATGTCGCGACGGCCGGCGACGTCATCCGGCTGCCGATGAACATCCCTCACGGCCTGTTCAACAAGTCCGACCAGACGCTGAAGTGTTTCTTCTGGGTGTCGCCGACCCGCAAGCTGTACGATCTGTTCTGGGCCATCCACAGCATGAAAGAACAGAATCCGCCGGACGTGGTGGCGCTCTCGGCCAGGCACGAAGTCATGTTCCTGCCGCCGCCGGCGTAGGACGGAAATCGCAGCAACGCGGCTCCTTCTCCCCGGCGTGCGGGGAGGGGGTGAAAATACAACATCGTTCCCGCGACGCGCGTAGCGCCCGAGTCATGTCTCGTCATTGCGAGGAGCAAAGCGACGAAGCAATCCAGCGGGGCAATGAACGTCGCTTCGTTGTCCAACGTAACGACACCGCTGAACTGGATTGCTTCGCGGAGCTTGTCATCGGGCCGGCCGCTTCGGGCCGGACCCGTTGGCTCGCAATGACGAAAAGAAAAGGAAGCGGAACGCCGACAGACGTGTTAGCCAACCTCCGCGCCTTACGGGCGCGGCGCGCACCCTTGTCTCTTTCCCCTCTCCCGCTTGCGGGGGAGGGTAGGGAGGGGGCACGCTCGCCTATCGGCGTTCCACCACGGCTCTTACCGTCAGGGCTTTCGGCCCTTGGGCGCAGCTCCAGGCCAGGCTTCCATGGGACGCGGCAGGACGTTCGATCCTGTAAGCTCGCTCCAACCGGGGAGCGAAGATCTTACGTTCTTACACGGGCGTTACCCGCGCCCGCCTGTCCCAGTCCAGGGAACGCACCTCCCGGACCGGTCGTAGTGCCGGTCAGCATGATGCCCGAAGCTGCCCGGGTGCGGAGTGTATCGTTCCGCGCGCGGGCACCGCACTCGCTCCACCTCTCGGAATACCTTCGCGACAGGCGTCCTCGATGAGCGAGATTCGCTGCACCATGTAGCTCAAACGAGGACCGATGTCAATGAAAATGAGACCAGCAGGGGCCCGGCGCCCGCGCGCCGGTAGGGCGCGACCGGCGTAACTATCACGTCACGTCCGAGCCAAATTCCGGAGAGCTTCACCATCGATCAGGTGGTGAAGGATTTCGATCGACGAATTGAAGTCCTGAGCGCTCCAACGACCAATTGATGCGGAGCCCGATGGTGCCGATGGAACAGGCGCCATCGGTCACGGCTACCGTTGATGGCCCGTCACGTCACTTAGCGCGTCACAGCGACATGTCAGGAGTTGGGGCCATAGCGGAAGTGGCCGGCACTCTTGATATGGCGCGAGTGACCCGGAACGGACATCGACACGTAGAATAAGATCATCTACAAACCGAACGCTCTCCCTGACCGTTACATTCATGGCAGCGCCCCACAGTTGAGTAGAATTTTTGTTTTCGTTAGCCCAGGGAAAAATTTGACGCTGTGCGCCGCGCTGTTGGAACCATAAGCTTGCCTCGGTGGTTCGTCGACGTGTTTCGGCGAGCCGGGGCCGGGCTCCGGCGCAGCGGAATGCTCGCGTGCGTCAGTCGGCACGATGTCGCGGCGACGCTGTTGTTGGGCACGCTGATCGCGCTGATCCTCTTTACCTTCGGCGATTACGCTATCTCCAATGATGAGGAGGTGCAGCAGCATTACGGCGAGATGATCATCGCCTATTACCGGAGTGGCTTCGTTGACCAGGCGCTGTTTCATTACCGGAACCTTTATCTATACGGTGGACTGTTCGATGTCGCAGCGATTGGTCTCGAAAAGCTTCTTCCTTTTGATATTTACGAAGTTCGGCACTTGCTGACCGCGCTTTGGGGCGCCGGTGGCATCGCTGCTGTGTGGGCGACGGCGCGAGCTATCGCCGGGTCACGCGCAGGGCTCCTGGCGGCCGTCGCGCTTGCAGTGTGCGGCACTTGGTACGGCGCGATTTTCAATCACACCAAGGATATTCCCTTCGCCGTCGCGATGATGGGAGGGCTCTGGCTTCTCGTGCTCATCGGCCGCGAATTGCCACGCCCGCGCTGGCGACTGGTTGCGCTTTTCGGCGTGCTATGCGGTTGCGCGCTCGGCATTCGCGTGCTCGGCGCGTTTCTGATCAGCTATGCGGCGGTCGCAGTCGCTGTTCATGCGCCGGTCGGCCGGAACGTGCGCCGGCACCAGACGCTTTCCTTTGTTGCACGCTCAGCGGTTCCGCTCACTGCGTCCTTCATCCTCGCCTATTTGATCATGGTTGCGGCTTGGCCCTGGGCTGCGTTAGCGCCGCTTAATCCGTTGCGCGCGATGACGGATTTCATCGATTTCAATTATCCGATCGAGACCATTCTGGCCGGCCGTGTCTACCATATGGGCGACGTTCCGCGCTGGTACGTGCCGACCTACCTTGCCATTAAGCTCACATTGTTGCTGCTGTTTGGCGCTGGCTTGGGAATTGCTTTTGCGATGCTGCCGCAGCGCGGCAGCCAAGGGACGAATAAAGCGTGGCGAAAGGAAACGGCGGTGGTGACGTTCGCCGCTCTCTTTCCGCTGATCTGCGAAGTGATAGTGGCCGGACCGGCGTTCACGGGGATGCGGCACTTTTTGTTCACCGTGCCACCTATCGCGGTGCTGACCGGGTTGGGGCTCAACAGCCTGATCGACCGGCTTGAAAGCTCCAGCCGGGTAGCGGCGGCCGCCGCCGCGACGGTTATCGTGCTGGGCTTAGGTTGGGACGCCGCCACACTTTATCGGCTGCACCCGGACGAGTATCTGTTCTTCAACCCGCTAGTCGGTGGCCTCGCCGGCGCGTCGCGCAATTACGATACCGATTATTGGGTCAACACGATGCCGGAGGCGGTGATCGACCTCGAGCACTTTCTCGATCGAACCGAAGGCAAAGAGCGGCCGGGCAATCATTATCTGGTCGCAGTCTGCAGCGAGCGAGTGCAATTCGAGAGAGTGGCTGACTCGCGTCTCGAGTGGACGCACGACGCGGATCGTGCGGATTTCTTCATCGCCCCGACGCACATGGACTGCGACCGCGAGTTCAAAGGCCGTGTCGTCGCCACCGTCGAGCGGCTCGGCGTCTTAATCAGCGTGGTCAAGGACCGCCGCGCCATCACGCATCCGAACCTCGCCGGCATTCCGCCGCCAATAGACGTGTGGAGCGAACCATAAAGCGCCTCTGTGAAAATAACCGACGATCCCAGACGACCAACAGCTAGGGCGCCCGGCCTCGCTGTTTCGCCAACTCCGATCGCGAGCGCTTCTATGGTAATCGAAAAAGGGGAGCGACTTCCGCTAATGGCCCCTTTCGTCCGTTGTCTTAGCGCAGCAGCTCGGCAGCAATAGGAGCAACAACGGACATGCCGTCGACATCGCCGCGACGCAGATGACCCGAAGCTGTCACCCGGGCTGATCGGCTTTTGAGGCCGGACGGGTGCAGTTTCCAGCTCACCGCCCAGTCGCAGTGGTAGGCTTTTAGGATTGGCACGCGTGGTCCAGAGGATCTGGGGGAGGGCAACATGAGACGGCGCGATTTCATCAAAGTCATTGCTGGCTCAGCAACCGCGTGGCCGCTCGGTGCGCACGCACAGCAACCACTGGTCGGATACCTGTTCAGCGGTGCGGCCGCATCGGCGTTCGGCGCCGCAGAGTTCAAAGCCTTCAAGAAGGGCCTAGCTCAAACCGGATATGTTGAGGGCCAAAACGTGGCGATCGAATACCTTTCGGCAGAAGGCCAATATGATCGATTGCCGGCGCTGGCGGCTGATCTGGTTGGCCGCAAGGTTTCCGTCCTCGCCGTAGCAGGTGGCATTCCTCCCGCGCGCGCGGCCAAAGCGGCAACCACGACTATTCCGATCGTCTTCGTCATGGGCTCTGACCCGATCAAAGCCGGCGTCGTAACGAGCCTCAACCGGCCGGAAGGAAACGTCACCGGCGTAAGCTTCTTGATCAACGCGCTGGGAACCAAACGGCTCGAATTGCTCAGTCAAATGGTGCCAAAGGTTTTGACAATCGGCATCCTAGCCAATCCGACCAATCCCGACGCCGAGATCGAAACAAGTGACGCGCAGGCTGCCGCGCAGGCGCTCGGGCGAAAACTGATTGTCGTAAAAGCCAGCACCGAGAACGACTTCGAGGCCGCATTCGCCGCGCTCGCCGAACAGGGGGCGGGCGCTCTTGCCGTCGCCGGCGATCCGTATATCGAAAGTCACAGTGATCAGCTCATAGCGCTGGCGGCCCGCCGAAAAATGCCAGCCATTTACGTTCTCCGCAAAGACCCGGCGGCGGGCGGCTTGATGAGCTATGGCACCAATCTAGACGACGCAAGTCGCCAAGCCGGCGTCTATGTCGGCGCAATCCTCAAGGGCGTCAAGCTGGCCGATCTTCCGGTGATTCAGTCCACCAAATTTGAACTCGTGCTCAATCTTAAGACTGCCAAGGCGCTAGGCCTCGACGTGCCGCCGTCGTTGCTCGCCATCGCCGACGAGGTGATCGAATAAGAACAACAGATGTCACCTTTTGGCCCGAAACCGAAGTGCCGCAACATGTACGTTTAGTCCGCTGTTGTGGAAAGCCGACATCGCGCAGACATCGTCGAAAGACCGAGTTTGACCCCAAACAAACATGACGGACTTCGCTAAAGTTGAAATCCCTCCGGTTCGCTACGGCGCTCGCGCCGGCCCGATCTGCGGTGCACGCACCGGCTTGGCCATGCCGTAAAAAACCGTAACTCCATCACCGCCGCAACGCGTCGAAAGCGCTTCCGGAAGTCTGTGGAAACAGGCGTCGATGTCCTGCCAGTTATTCATCACCCAAACGTTACCCGCCGGGTCGATGGCGAGATCAGTCTCCATCTGCAGGCCGCCACCGACATAACCGAAAGGCGGCGATATCGGCTCGCCGGTTTTAAAGCCGGGCGGACAGTTCTCGGTCCGCACGCCGCACAGATGCGCCAGTTGAGCTGAGGTGCCGGCAAAGTTGGAGACCCAGACGTTGTCGTCACCGTCTATGACCGTGGCCCAAGGACCAGGAAGACTGGCGCCGTAGAATGGCGAGCCGGGAAATTCACTGCCGTCCGGCCGCAGCAACGTGACGCTGCCGCCATCCCAGCCGCCCGTCTGCTCAAACATCTTGTAGGTGAGTGCCTCATCGGCGTTGCCGCCCGTTTTAGCGACGAGGCCTACCTCGATAAATTTCATGAGGCCCCGCGGCGAACTGCCCAATCGGTTGCTGACCCAGACGTTGCCCTGACTGTCGACGCTGAGGCCGCTGCCGCTATAACCGGCTTTGAAGGTTTCCGCTTTGGTCGGATCAGACGCCGGAAAGCGCGTGACGGAGTCGCCGAAGGCGTTGCTAACCCATATTCTGTTCTGCTGATCGATGGCGAGATGGAATGGGCCCTTGAGCGACTTGCATGGTTCGTCCTTGTCGCCCTCGCAAAGGAGTTTGCCTTCGGTCGGGTCGCCGTTGGGAAAGTACACGAGCTGGTTTTTTGAGAGCCCCAAGACCCACACGTCACCGCTTGGGGTAACGATAACGCCTTGCATCAGCCCGAGTTTGCCATCGAAGGTGATGCCCTCCGGAGGTGTCAGCGGCTTACCGTTTTTGTCAAACACGGCGATGGACCTGCCGCCATAGGTAGGGAACCAGGCATTGTCCTTGGCATCGACGGCCACCCCAAAGCTGCCGCCTTGCATCCCACCGCCGGCAAAGCCCGTGGTCATTGGCGAGAGCGGGCGACCGTTCGGGGCGAACTTGGTGGCATTGCCCTGCCAAAGCGTGTCCCCACCTTGCCAACCCACGGTGAAATTGTCGCCGGTCCAAAGGTTGCCTTCGCTGTCGAACTGGGCTCCGCCGCCCGCACGATACCCGCCGCCACTGAATTTGAGTGGCAGCACCCAGGCGCTGGGTGAGAAGTTGAGGTACGGCATGAATGGCACCGCGCGCATCGTTTTGCCTTGGGGAACCGGGTAAAGCTGATCGAGCAGAGCGAAGAGCCTGTCGGGCAGGTACCATGGATAGCGCGCGATGGACTGAGCCGCTGTCAGTATGTCATTCGGAGCGTTTCCTTTTGGTGGCGTCGCCGCTACGAAAAGCTTGTCGCACGCGCCTGTTGTTATCAGCGTCGCGCAACCGGCGAGCACGTCGGCCAGCGTCGCGAAATTGGCCATAGTCGGCGTCTGGCCGCTGTTGAGCGGGTCTTGAATAGCGGCCCCCCAGCCTCCGGTTTGAAGATCAACGAAGTTGGGCACGTTACCCGCAGCGATACGCAGGCTGAGCGCTGGTCCCTTGATCGCGGTGCCACCAAGAAATTGCGCGTTGGTCCATACGGATGCCACAGTGGTCAGCTCGTTGACGACGATTTTGGCGGGGGGCGGGTTGCCCAACACCGCCAACAAGGCGATGGCCGGATTGTTGCCGCTGCCCTTGTTGACCGTGGCTTGTCCGCCTTTGGCGACCAGATACAGACTGACATCGGTACCGAGCACTTCGGTCGTACTCAGAACAAAGTGCCCATCATTACCGGATGTTGTTTGAGCCAGTTGTTTCGGCTCGCCGGAACTTGCGGCCCAAAGGGTCACGGTTGAACTTGCAAGCGGTCCACCGCCCGCTTGGACTTGCCCTTCAATGCGAACATCGGCGGCGGCCGGGCCGCACGCCCAGCCGAGCAGTCCACATATGGCCAAAACTGCGGGTACACTGGCTTTACTAATCTTGATCACGAGCGTTCTCCAATTTCTGGCGGCCCCATGACCCGAGGCTTCTATTCGCAGTCAGAGTGACTAAGCCAGCGGAACGGCGCCTAGAGAGCGCATGAACATCTGCATGCCGTAGTGGAAGGCGATGAAGGCGCCCAGCTCCATGATCTGCGCTTCGCTCCAATACTGCTTCATTTCGTCGTAGAACGATTTGTCTAATTGATTGGCGTCAAGGAACATCAGGTCGGCGTAGCGCAGCGCGCATTTCTCGGCGGCGCTGAAGCCCTTGGCGTCATCTTCGTAGGCAAAGCAGCCGTCGTCGATACGCTGCTCGGTCAGGCCCATAGCGCGCGCCTTCGCCGAGCGGAGGCTCGCGAAATATTTGTCGTTGGCAAAGCGCGCCAGCAGAATACGCATGATCTCCTTGAGCTTGTGGTCAACGTTGCCCTGGGCATGACTCATGATGAGCGCGCGCATCAGCGGTACCGCCTGCTCCGGCGCGCGGGCGAGGATGCGCGGAAACAAATCGTCGGGCACGCCGAGCGCCTCGGCTTCGGCCATGAGCGCGCGTAATTCCGGATCGGCGATCGCCTCTTTCGGCAGCGGCGCAATGTAGGTCATTCCGCCGCCTCCGCTTTGTCGAGCGAGACCGGCGCCGCGCCATAGAGTTTTTCCGATTCGGCCTGGCTTACCAGCCGGCCGTCGGGCGAGAACAGTGGGTAGAATTTCAGGGTGCCGAAAAACGTATGATAGCCGAGGTTGAAGCCGATGAAGGCGCCGAGCTCGACGATCTCGTCGTCGCTGTAGTAGCGGCGCAGCTCATCGAAAAACGCGGCGTCGACCGCGTCGGGATTGGCCGACATCAATTCGCTGTAGCGCAGCGCGATCTTCTCCGCCGGCGTGAAACGCGCGCTCGCGGCATAATTGTCGACGCCTTCGTCGAGCAGCGCTTCCGACAGTCCCTGTCGCTTCGCCGAAGCAGACCGGACATTGCCTCAATAGGTGCAGGCCGCGGCGCGCGACAGCTGCACGCGGATGACCTCTTTGAGCTTGTGCGGAATGCGGCCCTTGTTGAAGCAGGCGTCCCAGGCCACGAACATCGCCTCGCACAGATCGATGTTGTGACCCATCATGGCGTGGAAGCCTGGATCCGGCGCGCGGTGCTCCAGACACTTGTCGATATACGGCTTCAGCTTGGTGGCCCGCAGCGTTTCGATGTCGAGCATCGTTATATTCGGCATAATAGGCTCCATTTACCTCGTATGATTAGTTTACGACGACCCGACGGCGGGTGCAAAGCGCCCGGACTTGCGTCCTTCAAGCCCCAGCCGTCGCTCCCACCTTAGGATGACACAGTCAGAATTACGCGGCTTTGTTGACCTGCTCGCGGGCAAAGCCGGCGGTCGAGGCGTAGCCGCGCACGATCGCCTTGCGCTGTTCGAACGACAGCACGTCGTCGATATTGCTGAAGCCTTCCGGAGCGCGGGCTTCGACCACATCGATAACGCCTTCCGGCCCTCCGGTGCGGTTCATGCGCACGACTTCGGCCGTCACCGGAAGCCGGGTTTGCTCATAAAGCCACAAGGCATGCACCGGGTTGTCGGCATCCTTCAGCCGGTCGGCGAGGAACCTGGCGTCCAGGATCGCCTGCGACGCGCCGTTCGAGCCGACGGGGTACATCGGGTGCGCGGCGTCGCCGAGGAGCGTGACGCGGCCGTGACTCCAGCGCGGCAGCGGGTCGCGGTCGCACATCGGGTATTCCCAGAACTCGTTGGTCGACTCGATCAGCGCCCTGGCATCGAGGTAGGGGATGCGGAAACGCTGCACGTGCGGCATCAGGTCTTCGTAACGGCCCGGCCGCGACCAATCCTGCTTGTGCGGTGTCGGCATCGACTGGTCGCCGACGCGTCCGCTCACCGCCCAGTTGGTCAACCTTCGGTCCGGCCGCGAGCCTTCGGCGATCGGATAGATCACCATCTTTGCCGTAAGCCCTCCGGCAATGACCATCGAGCGTCCGGTCAGGAACGCCGGCCAGTCAATGGCGCCGCGCCACAAGATGACGCCGTTCCAGCGCGGCGGGCCTTCGTTTGGAAACAGCTTCTCGCGCACCATCGAATGGATGCCGTCGGCGCCGATCAGCACGTCGCCGCGGGCGGTGTGCTGGTGCGTACCGTTGCGATCGAAGAAATAGGCGGTGACGCCACCGTCATCTTGCGTGAACGAGCCGAGGCGACAATTCATATGGATGCGCGACTCGCCGAGCCGCGCGCGCACCGCCTGATAGATCACGCCCTGAAGCCTGCCGCGGTGGATCGAGAATTGCGGGATGTCGTAGCCGGCATCGAGGCCGCGCGGCTCGCGCCAGATCTCCTGTCCGAACCGGTTGGTGTAGAACAACTCGTAGGTGCGGATGGCGACGGCGTCGAGGCGCTCAAGCAGCCCAAGCTCGGCCAATTCCTTGATGGCATGGGGCAGGGTGTTGATGCCGACGCCCAATTCGCGAATGGCGTCCGCCTGCTCGAAGATCTCGCAGTCGATCCCGCGCGCGTGCAGCATCAGTGCGGTTACCAGGCCGCCCACGCCGCCGCCTGCGATGATCACCTTCATATATCGTTACTCCGCAACTAATTTCGTTAACTGGTCCGCCAGTCTGCCTCGAACTGCAAAAAATGCAATGATTTGCCGTCGGGATGGTTATGGCCTTGCTTGCATGGCAAGGGTAGCAGCCAGGACCGACTGGAAGTCCGAGTGCAAGACCGACCGGGAGGAGAACCAGCAATGAGCCGCACCGCGCACCTGCGCATTCCGTTTTTCGACGCGCAGCATCGCGCTTTTGCCGAGGAACTCGACACATGGGCCTATCAGGCGGTGGCCGATGTTGAAGGGGGAGATGGTGGCCATGACGATGTCGACGCAACGTGCAGGCATTGGGTCCGTGCGCTCGGCCATGCCGGCTGGCTCAAGCATTGCGTCCCGGCCGGGTATGGCGGCGCGCACGATCCGCTGCAGTCGCTTTATCTGGTGATCGCGCGCGAGACGCTTGCGCGTCATAGCGGGCTTGCTGATTTCGCGTTCACGATGCAGGGCCTCGGCAGTGTGCCGATCACGCTCGCTGGCTCCGACGATCTGAAGAACCAATACCTGCCGCGGGTGGCGAAAGGCGACGCCATCGCCGCGTTCGCGCTCACCGAGCCTGACGCCGGCTCCGACGTCGCCGCCATGTCATTGTCGGCCCGCCGAACCGGCGATCATTATGTGCTGGACGGTGAAAAGACCTTCATCTCAAACGGCGGCATTGCCGATTTCTACGTGGTGTTCGCGCGTACCGGCGAGGCGCCTGGCGCGCGCGGCATCTCGGCCTTCGTGGTCGATGCCGGGATGCCGGGCTTTGAAATCGCGGAACGCATCGGCGTCACCGCGCCGCACCCGCTCGCGCGACTACGCTTTCAATCCTGCCGCGTGCCGCTATCGCATCTCGTCGGAACGCCGGGCGAAGGCTTCAAGATCGCGATGCGCGGTCTTGATATTTTCCGCGCCGGCGTGGCGGCCGCGGCGCTTGGGTTTGCGCGGCGCGCGCTCGACGAGGCGCTCGGCCGGGCGGCGACGCGAAAGATGTTCGGCCAGACGCTCGGGGACTTTCAGTTGACCCAGGCCGCGCTCGCCGACATGGCGACCGAGATCGATGCGGCGGCTTTGCTGACCTACCGCGCCGCGTGGCTGCGCGACGTCGAGGGTGTGACCACAACGCGCGAAGCCGCGATGGCCAAGATGGCCGCAACCGAAGGCGCGCAGCGCGTGATCGATCGCGCGTTGCAGATGTTCGGCGGACTTGGCGTCAGCGTCGGTTCCGTCGTCGAACAGCTTTATCGGGACATCCGGCCGTTGCGCATCTATGAGGGCGCGACCGAGGTGCAAAAGCTGATCATCGGCCGCGATCTGCTCAAAGCGCGGAACTGACGCTGGGCCGCGGCAAAGCTCAGGCGCCGGCGAGCGATTTTGCCAGCATGAAGCCCGAGCCGGGGTTGGTGCCGGCGCCCGGCCAGGTCGACGCGCCGACCATGTAGAGACGCTCGATCGGCGTACGGTAGCGCGACCAGCCGAACGCCGGCCGAAAGAAAAAATTCTGATCGAGGTGATGACTGCCGCTCAGGCTGTCGCCGCCGACGAGATTAGGATTGTCGCGTTCGAGATCGTCGGGCGAATGCACCGCGCGGGCGAGGATTTTTGCGGCGAATCCGGGCGCATAGCGTTCGATGATCCCGATCACGCGATCCGCATAGGCTTCCTTGATTTCATCCCATTGCGTGCCGCCGATGCTGCCGGCCGCATCGCCGCGAATGTGCAACGGCAGGACGCGCACCTGCACCCAGAGCACATGCCGTCCCGGCGGAGCTCGCGACGGATCGATCGCCGTCGGCTGGCCGACGACCAGCGCGGGCTCGGCAGGCAGCATTCCGTCCAACGCATCGGTGTAGGTTCTCGCCATGGCGGCAAGCGAAGGCGCGAGATGCACGTAGGCGAACTGGCGCAACTCGGCACCGGCGCTCCACTCCGGCAGGTCGCTCAACGCTAAATGAATCATCATCGTCGCCGGGCCAGGCCGCAGCTTGGCAAGCCGCTGCATGGCCGGCGAGGGTGCCGAAACCAGTTTGCCGAACAACACGCGGGGATGAAGGTTCGCGATCACCGCGCGGGTTGCGTCGATCCGTTCGCCGCTTGCAAGCACGACGCCTTTCGCGGCACCGGCCTCGATCGCGATACTTTGCACCGGGGCGCTAAGCCGGACTTCGCCGCCGGCCGCAGCGATGGCGCGCGTAAGCGCCGAAACGATGACGTCGGCGCCGCCACGACCCAGCGCCATGCCGAAGGCTTGATCCGCCATCGACTCCAGATACGGAAACAGCGCGCCGCCGGCGGTGTCAGGCGAGAAGTCGAGATGCATGCCCCAGACCGCCATCATGGTCTTGAGCTTGGCGTTGTCGAAATTCTCGTCGAGCCATTCGCGCGGCGAGGCAACGAGGAGACGGACGGTGTCGGCGACCCACGCAGTGCCGCGCGAGCGCCATGCCGTGAACGCCACCTTCAGGGCTGCCCATGACGGCAGCGGCGAAGCCAGCAGGCCAAAGATGTGCGGCGCATCCGCTCCGAACGCCGCCGTCATGGCGCGCCAGCGCTCGGCATCGGCCGGGTTCAACGCGGCGATACGGTTGGCATTGGCGTCGAGATTTTTTTCGACGCCAAGCCAGGTGCCATCTGGAAACGGCGTGGCGAAGCATCGTTCGGCGCCGACGAAGTCAAGCCCGTGCGCAATGAGCCGATCCTTGTGGGCGGCAAAAAACGGCGAGCCGGCGAACATGCCCAGATTCATTGCGTAGAGGTCGTGACGAAAGCCGGGCAGCGTGATTTCGCCGGTCTTGACCGCGCCGCCGGCGACGTCGGCCGCCTCGATGACGGCGACCTTCCAGCCTTTTGTGGCCAGATGCAGCGCCGCCGCCAGGCCGTTGACGCCGGCGCCGACCACCACCGCATCGTAAGGCATTCGCCCGCTCCTGATCTGCGCTTACCGGATCGCTTGCCAGCGCAGATATTTCACATCTAAAATGTTCAGGCTAGGCTTCCGGCCGACCGGCACATAACCCCATTCAGCCATCAAAGAGCGCGACGGAGAGACCGCATGACCAGCACTCAAGTTCTCAGTGATTTTGCCTCGGCGCTCGCTTCCGGCGCCGTCGAAGTGGTCGATCTGACCGCACCGCTTGGCCCGGACACGCCATTGATCAAGCTGCCGCCGCAGATCGGCGACAACACCCCGCCAATCGAGATTCACGCCATCTCGAATTACGACAAGACCGGGCCGTTCTGGGCCTGGAACTGGCTCAAGCTCGGCGAACATTCCGGAACGCATTTCGATGCGCCGGTGCACTGGATCAGCGGCAGGGACTACAAGGACGGCAGCACCGACACGATCCCGGTGAAGAATTTCGTGGCGCCGGTTTGCGTGATCGACTGTTCGGCCGAATCCGCGAAGAACCCGGATTTTCTGCTCACCGTCGATGGCGTGAAAGCCTGGGAGAAGACCCACGGCGACATCCCGGCCGGATGCTGGGTGCTGATGCGCACCGACTGGTACAAGCGCAACGATAGCGAAGCGAAATTCCTCAACGCCGACGACAAGGGGCCGCATTCGCCGGGCCCGACAGCGGACACGATCCATTATCTGGTCGCGAAGGGTGTCATCGGCTGGGGGTCCGAGTGCGTCGGCACCGATGCCGGCTCGGCGGGCGGGATGGATCCGCCGTTCCCCGCTCACACGTTCATGCATAAGAGCAACCGCTACGGGCTCGCCAGCCTGTGCCAACTCGACAAGCTGCCGCCCAAGGGCGCGATCCTGATCGCGGCGCCGCTGAAAATCGTCAAAGGCACCGGCAGTCCGCTGCGCGTGCTCGCGCTCGTGCCGCGGCACGAAGTCAGGCCGTTGCGAACAGCAAATGGCGGACGCCGACTACGTCATTGTCGGAAGCGGGATCAATGCGCTCGTAGCTGCGGCGCTTCTTGGCCGTAAGGGCCACAAGGTGCTCGTGCTCGAGCGCAATGACCGCATCGGCGGCTGCCTTCTCACTGACGAGATAACCGCGCCCGGTTTCGTCCACGACGTGATGGCGACGACGTTCGTCCTCTTCATCACCTCGCCGGCCTACGCCGAGTTGGGGCCCGAGCTGGAGAAGCGCGGCTTAGCGTTCGCGCACACACCGGCGGCGACAGCAGTGCTGCTGCCCGACGGCCGGCACCTGATCCTGCAGATGGACCGCAAGGCCAACGTTGCCGCGTTCGACAAGCTCGCGGCCGGTGATGGCGCGCGCTTTGATGCCGACATCAACCGCGTCGGCGCCGACGCTCCCTTTATCTTTGCTCTGCTCGGCGGAGCGCTGTGGTCGCGCACGATGCTCAAGATCGTGGCGCGCGAAGCCTGGCGGCGCGGATTGCGCGGCCTGGTGAATTTCTTTGGCGAAGCGCTCGGCACGGCGCGCGCCTGGCTGGAGACCCGCTTTCATTCCGATCTGGTCCGCGCCTTGTTCGCGCCGTGGGTACTCCACACCGGGCTCGGTCCTGAAAGTGCCTATTCGGGCCAAATGGCGAAGGTCATTGCGTTTGCCATCGAAGTGGCCGGCTCGCCCATCGTCAAGGGCGGTGCCAAGAATGCGCTGACCGCGTTTGAACGCCTGATCCGCGATCAAGGCGGCGACATTCTCGTTGCTGCGGATGTAGATCGGGTGCTCCTCGATGCCAGCGGCAGTGCGCGCGGCGTACGGCTCGCCAGCGGCCGCGAGATCGAGGCGGCGAAAGGCGTGATCTGCTCGGTGACTCCCACGCAGCTCTATGGACGCCTGCTTGCGGGCGCCGCATTGCCGACCGAGGTCACCGATGCCGTGGCGCAATATCGCTACGGTAAAGGCAATATGCAGATCCATTACGCGCTTAAGTCGCCGCCGAAATGGAAGGCGCCGGAACTGGGCACAGTCGCGCTGACGCATTTGACGCCGGGTCTCGACGGGGTGTCCAAAGCTGTCAACGAAGCCGAGCGCGGCATGCTCCCGGCGGTGCCGACCATCTGTGTTGGGCAGCCGGCTTCGTTTGATCCATCGCGTTGTCCGGCAGGCGCATCGATCCTGTGGCTGCAATTGCCCGAGGCGCCGCGAATTCTAAAGGGCGACGCCGCCGGCGAAATCGCGGTGCCGGAGGATGGCCGCTGGACGGAGGCGGTGCGGGAAAAATACGCCGACCGGGTCGAAGCTATTCTTGCCGCGCACCTCGACGGCTTTCGCGACACCGTCATCGCCCGAAAAGCGTATTCGCCCAGCGATCTTGAAGCGCTCAACATCAATCTTGTCGGCGGGGACCCCTACGGCGGCTTCTGCGGGATCGACCAGTTTTTCCTATGGCGGCCGTTTCACAACTCGATCAACCACCGCACGCCGGTTGCGCGCCTTTACCACATCGGCGCTTCCACGCATCCAGGTCCGGGGCTGGCAGGCGGCTCGGGATTTCTGTTGGCCAAGGCTCTAGGCTGAACGACAGGTTTCGATCTCGGGTGGCGAGGTGCTAGCTTGAGATCGCCTAGGGAGGGCGACCGGGTGGTCCTCACGTTTTTGCGGCATGGCTCCAATATCTGGCTCGCGCTTTTGCTCGCGGTGCTGGCGGGAGCATTCGTCGGCGGCGCCTTGCCATTTTCTTTGCTCTGGGTCGTGATCGGCGCTCTGACGTTCTACGTCAGCGAATACGGCTTTCACCGCTTTGCCTTCCACGCCGAGCCGTCGCGGTTTCCGTTTGTGCGCAAGTTGCAGCATCGGCTGCACTACGATCATCACGTCGAGCCCGACCGGCTTGATCTTTTGTTCCTGCCGCTGTGGTTTCTGGTCCCCAATCTCGCCGTGACGGCGCTAGGCTTTGCGCTGATCTTCGGATGGGTCACCGTCGCTTCGGCGATGTTCGGCGTGACACTGGCGATCTTTCAGTATGAGTGGGTGCACTACGTCGCCCACGTGCCCTATCAGCCGCGCACGCGCGTCGGACGCTGGCTGAAGCAATATCACCTGCGCCATCACTTCATCAGCGAGAAATTCTGGTTCGGCGTCTCTAATCCATCGATGGATTTTATCGGCCGCACCTATAAGGCCGCACGCGATGTGACTCGCAGTACAACGACACGCAAGCTCTTCGGATAGATGCGCAGGTCGCTTAGAGCGACGCGATAGTCTTGAGTGCGCCGTCGAGCGCTATGCCGTTCTCGTCCATGAGTGCCGCGTCGCGCAGCCGCCGCATCCACTCGGCGCCATCGGAGCGAGCGGCAAGGAGCGGCACCGCGCCGATTACCCGGTCGAACTTCGATTCGCCGCGCGCATGCGTATCGGAGTAACCCTTGATCAGGCGGCGCGCTGAAACGATCTCGACGGCAAGATCGTAGTTCTTCGCGGCGTGCATGGCGGCAAGCGCCAGCCATTTGTCTATGTGCGCCATTTCGCGCTTGTGGCGCAGGGTCGTGCGGCGGATCGGCTTCAGCGCAGAAAGCACATAGAGCATCAGGAACCAGTGGATCGTGCCCGAGCGCACGCGCCGGCCTTTGCTGAACGCCCAACCGAACAATGTCCGATGCGCTTCGAGGAAACGGCCGAGCGCGGCCGGCATGGTGCCGGCGACTTCTTCAAGGCGCGGGTGCATGTATTCGGTGGTGTAGACGATCTGTCCGTCGCCGACGGAATTGTCGCGAAGTACGCGGTCATAACGGGTGCGCCGGGTTTTTAGATCGGCGACCCGGATCACGTCGTCATAGCTCATCGCGATGGCGATATATTTGGCGGCTGCGGCGGTCAGCGCAAACGACTTGGCGGCGCCGCCGTTGTTGCGGTCGACCTCATAGATCTTGGCGACACGATCGAGATACTCGTTCGCATAAGCCGGATCCTGAAAATCGGTGAGCTGCTTGACGCCCGGCGAACAGCATGTTGTGCAGCGGCTCCGGAAATTCGCGGATGCGCGCCAACAGCTTGTCGAGGTCGGGCCGCCCCGCGGAAGCCGGCAGCGGCGAAAAGCGCTTGGCAGATTTTTTGACCGCAGGCCGCGCGGCGGCTTGCGGCTGCGCTGCCTGGTCATAAGCGGCGCGAAAGGCGTTAAGGCTCGGCTCGATCCCTCTGCCGCCGGCTTTGATGATGGCCTCGAAGGCGTCGCGGCCGAACGGCAAGGTGCCGGACGCGGCGAGAGTCCCGAACAGACAGGCCGAGATGTGGCTGTTGTTCTTGTTCGCCAGCGACTCCATGTCGAAAGCGATGGTGCGCTTGGCGGCGACGCCGGCAGCGTCCACGACAATGTTGGGATCGGCGATGGCGTCGCCGGGCTTTTCTTTTTCCGCGACGGCGTACATGCGGTGCGTCGAGGCGATCAGGGTGGTGCGGTCCGGTGTCACCAGACCGCGCAGGATTGAGCGGCCGGCCTCCATCAGTTCGGACGCAAGCACCACGTCGACTTCGCCCTGCGCGGGCATCAGCGACAGGATCGGCGCGCGGCCACCCTTCGGCGGCAGCATCTCGACGTAATAAATGGTCGCGCCGGTGCGCTGGGCGACGCCTGGAACCGAAGTCGACTGGGCGTGCCAGCCTTGGGACTCGGCCAGTTCTACGATCCAGTCGGAGAGGACGCCGCCGCCTTGACCGCCCAACGCCATAACCGCGACGCAGATCGGCCGCTCGGTCGTAAATCTCGTCGGCGTTCGCGATAGATCGTTCATGACGCTCGCGTCCCTGCGTCAATCCGCGAAGACAACACGGCGGGCTTCGCGCCGGTCTTGCAGGAAGCCGATCACGGCGCGGCGCAGTCCGGAGATAAACCGGTCGAACCAGGTCGGGTTGTGAATGATATCGGCGCGGTAGAACGACGGACAGAGGACCGCCGCCTCCGACACCTCGCCGCAATTGCCGCAGCCGACGCAATTGTTGTCGATGGCGGCAACCGGATCGTCTTTGAGCGGATTATCGGTGTGCTTGACCGAGAGCGACGGACAGCCCGAGAGCCTGATGCAGGCGTGATCGCCGGTGCAGACGTCTTCGTCGACGCCGAAGCGCTCGCGCACCATGCGTTCGCCGTCGCGCACCGATTTGTTGAACAGCGGCTTCACCCGGCGCTGCTTGTTGAGCATGCATTCCGAGGACGCGACGATGACTTTCGGGCCGACTTCTTCCGAGGTCAGCGCGTCGTGCAGCGTTTCGCGCATCCAGGCGACGTCGTACGTGCGGTCGGTGTGGCGCACCCATTTGACGCCGACGCCTTTTACCGCATCGACGATGGTGTTGTTGGTGGCGCGCGCCGGGTTGAGCGCGCGCGAGGAAGGGATGTCCTGGCCGCCGGTCGCCGCCGAGTAGAAATTGTCGACGACCATGATCACGCCGTTCTGTTTGTTGTAGACGGCGTTGGCGATGCTGGTGGACAGGCCGTTGTGCCAAAAGCCGCCGTCGCCGATGACCGAGATCGGCTTTTTACCGGCTTTGACGTTGAAGGCGGAGGACGACGCCGGGCCGAGCCCGTAACCCATGGTCGTCGCGCCGACGTTGAATGGCGGCAGGCTGGCAAACAGATGGCAGCCGATGTCGCCGGCGATCTGGTGCGGGCCTAGCTCCTGCTGCACAAGCTTCATCGCGGCGAAGATCGGTCGCTCCGGGCAGCCGACGCAGAAACTCGGCGGCCGCGGCGGCAGCGATTTCGCGAGCTCTTTGACTTTCGGGTCGGCGAGGACGCTGGAAGCATCCGGAGGCGGCGGCGAATTGCCGAGCAGACTTTTGCCGTGCAGTTCGAGAAAGCTCTTCACGCCTTTGGTGACGACCTGCGGGGTATATTCGCCGGCCATCGGCAGCACGTCCTTGCCGGCGATTTTGGTCTGGATGTCGCGGCGGCGAAGAATTGTATTCACCGCCTGCTCGATAAATTCCGGCTGGCCTTCCTCGACGATCAGGATCGCCTTCTTGTTCAGCGCGAAGCTCGCGACCTCGTCGTCGATCAGCGGGTAGGTGACGTTCAGGCAATAAATCGGAACCGAGGTCTCGCCGTACACGTCCGCGAGGCCGAGCTGCTGCAGCGAGCGCATGACCGAATTGTACATGCCGCCTTGCACAACGATGCCGACGTCCGCGGTGTCGGGGCCGAAAAATTCATTGAGTTTGCGTTCCTTGATAAATTTGACGGCGGCCGGCCAGCGCTGCTCGACTTTCTCACGCTCGTGCAGATACGAGGCAGGCGGCAGCACCACGCGTTCGGTATCGCGGCGCGGATTTTCCAGCGCTTCGCGCAACGTAAAGCTCGGCTTCTTGTTGTCCTTGGTGATGAAGCGGCCGTGAACGTGACAGGCGCGGATACGGACTTCGAGCATCACCGGCGTATGAGAGACTTCGGAAAGCTCAAAGCCGTCTTCAACCGCTTTGACGATCGTCGGCAGGTTCGGACGCGGGTCGAGCAGCCAGACCTGCGATTTCATCGCGAACGGGTGCGAGCGCTCCTGCATGATCGAGGAGCCTTCGCCGTAATCCTCGCCAATAATGATGAGCGTTCCGCCGGTGACTCCGCCCGAAGCAAGGTTGGCGATGGCGTCGGAAGCCACATTGATGCCGACCGGGGATTTGAACGTCACCGCGCCGCGGATTGGATAATGTACCGAGGCGGCAAGCGTCGCCGCTGCCGCGGCTTCCGAAGCGGAGTTCTCAAAGTGCACGCCGAGCTCGTCGAGCACGTCCTTGGCGTCGGCGAGCACATCCATCAAATGCGAAATCGGCGCGCCCTGATAACCGCCGACATACGATACGCCGGATTGCAGCAGCGCCTTGGTGATGGCGAGAATGCCTTCGCCGCGGAATTCCTCGCCTTCGCCCAGTTTGAGGTCTTGCACTTCGCGTGCAAACGATCGTTCCGCCATGAAAGCCTCCAGGCCGAATTCTTCAATCAAACGAGCCCGGCCGATGTCGTAGTTATGAAACCTTCCAATTGGTCTTGCAACGGCCGCAACAGCGGACCACGCATGCCTTGAGCCGCCGGCCGCAGCATCGCGGGGCGGTGATGCTGTGCCGACCAAATGGTGCCTAAAATTACGGAAAAAAGCCCAATGCGTCAGCTTGTCCGGGTGTTACTTTAGGTTTAAAGTATCTCATTTCCAGGTATCCGCTGGTCTACACGCGCTGCGTATAGGTCGAGCACAAGTCCGCCCTGAGCGGTCAATGGGGAGTGTCGAACCATGTTCCACGTTACGCGTCGTCAGGCCCTCGCGGCGAGCGGCGGCCTTCTGTCAACCTTGCTTGCTCCGCAGCGCTTTGCCATTGCGGCCGCCAGCGGCACACTCAACATCGCCTACAACGTCAACCTGCCGTCCTTTGACCCGCAAGTCGGGCCGTCCTCGGTCAATCCGACCATCCAGGCGATCTATCGCTCGGTCTTCGATCAATACATTGGCCAGAAGCCTAATCTCTCCTTCGAGCCCGGCCTGATCACCGCCTGGGGCTGGAATGACGACAAGAGCAAGGTGTGGATGGACGTGCGGGAAAACGTCGTCTGGCATGACGGCAGCCCGTTCACCCCGGAAGACGTGGTGTGGTCGATCCAGCGCGAAGGCAAGTCTGACGGCGGCAATCCAGTGGCCTTCATCTGGGCCGGCATCGACAACTTCAAGATCGACGGCAAGCGTATTACCGCCGACGTGAAGCAATACGATCCGGTGCTGTTCAAGTGGATGGCGTTCCTCACCGGTTACGTGCTGCCCAAGGCCTACTTCGAAAAGGTCGGGCCGCAGGGCTTTGAGAAAGCTCCGATCGGCACCGGCCCCTACATGGTCGATGCCTACGAAGGCAACGCCTATCTGCGTCTCAAGGCAAATCCCAAATATTGGGGCGGCAAACCCGCCTTCGAGACCGTCGTGTTCAAGTTCGTGCCCGATGCCACCAGCCGCGTAGCCGAGATCGAAAGCGGCTCGTCGGACGTCACGCTCGAAATACCCTACGAAGAGTACGATCGGCTCAAGGGCAAGGCTGGCCTGAAGGGCGAGGTCACGCCGATTTCGGACATCGGCATGATCTTCATCACCAATGGCGGCGTGATGGACGACAAGAATGTCCGGCTCGCCATGTGTCATGCGGTCGACAAGCAGACCATCATCAAGCGGCTGCTGCGCGGCCACGGCGTTGCCATCGACACGCTCGAGGCGCCGGAATATGCGGCCTTCGATCCCTCGATCAAGGTGCCGCACGACGCGGCGCTGGCAAAGAAGCTTCTTGCCGCCAGCGGATACTCGAAGGAAAAGCCGGTCAAGTTCACCATCCAGACAACGCGCGGCTTCAAGCCGAAGGATTACGAAATGATCCAGGCGATCGTCGGGATGTGGCGCGATGTCGGCATCGATGCCAACATCGAGATCTACGAGATCGCCAAGCACTTCGAACTGCGCATGTCGCACAAGCTGGCGCCGGCCGCGTTCTACAATTGGGGCAACGCCATCGGCGATCCGACCACCTCGACCGGCTTCGCGATGTTTTCGAAGTCGCCGCATTGCGCATTTCACTCCGCCGATCTCGACGCCAAGATCGGTCCGCTCTGGGGCGAGAAGGACGAGAAGAAGCGCATCCAGGGCTGGAAAGACGTCGATCGCTACATCGCCGAACAGGGCTACGTGTTGCCATTGCTGCAATACGCCCAGCCGGTGCTCTACAAGTCCTCTCTCAAGGTGATCCCGAACGTTTCGGGCGCCTTGCAGCCGACCCTGGTATCGAAAGCGTAGACAATACCGTCGACGCGGTCCGCCGCCGCGCCGGGCGCGGCGGCCGTCGACGCGGTTAGCTGCAAGGACCGATGATGCTGCTTGCCGTCGTCATCAATCGCATGGCCATGGCGCTGCTGACGCTCGCGGGCGTGGCGGTGATCGTGTTCGTGCTGCTGCGCGTCGTTCCCGGCGATCCCATCTCCATGATGATCTCGCCGGGCGCGAGCGAGGCCGATATTGCCGCGTTGAAGGCGCATTATGGATTGGACGCGCCACTGCTCACCCAGTTCTGGATCTGGGTGAAGGGCGCGGTCACCGGCGACTTCGGCACGTCAATCACGCTCCACCTCTATGTGACCGAGGTGCTGGCCTCCCGCTTGCCGGCCACGCTTGAACTTGCCGTCTTGGCGCTGCTGGTCGCCATCGTTCTCGGCGGCAGCGTCGCGATTGCCGGCACGCTGATGCGGCGTACTCTCGGCGAGACCCTCATCGACGGCCTGAACTCAATCCTGCTCGCCGTGCCCGACTTCATCTGGGCGCTCGCTTTGGTCCTGCTGTTCGCCGTCGCAATCCCGATCTTGCCGCTCACCGGGCGCATCGATCCGGAATTGGCGGAGGGCTTTACGACCAGATTCTATCTGGCTGAAAGCATCCTGACCGGGCGCTTCGCGGTGGCGGGCAACATCATCAGCCACATGATCATGCCGACGGTCGCGCTCGCGCTGCCGCTTGCTGCCGTGATCGTGCGGCTGCTCAAACAGTCATTGAAGGAAGCCATGCTGCAGGATTACGTGCTGCTGGCGCGGATCAAGGGTTTTCGCGAACTTCGCCTGGTTCTGCAGGAGGCGTTGCGAAATGCGGTCGGTCCGACGCTTGCGCTGACCGGCGTGCAGTTCACGTTCCTGGTCGGCGGCACCGTAATCGTTGAGCGCATCTTTTCTTATCCCGGAATAGGCAATCTCGCCATCGATGCGGTCATCAATCGCGATTTTCCGTTGATCCAGGGTCTGGTCCTGTTGTTCGGATTGATCTTCATCCTCATCAATATCGGGGTCGATCTGACGGTTGCGACGCTCAATCCGCGACTGCGTCATGGCTGAGCCGGAACCGGCACGAAGTGGAACACTGGACA
This sequence comes from uncultured Alphaproteobacteria bacterium, assembly GCA_963826945.1. Classification (GTDB taxonomy): domain Bacteria; phylum Pseudomonadota; class Alphaproteobacteria; order Rhizobiales; family Xanthobacteraceae; genus BOG-931. The sequence goes on from CAWGYY010000016.1 coordinate 430,583, forward strand.
CCAGCATCGACGACAGCGGCGACGGACGGCGGCCCGCAGCCGCCGTCGATTGCCGCGCGGCTCGCGCGTGACCCGAAAGTCGATTGTCGCCGGCGGCTTCGTTGTTTTGTTGATCATCCTCGCGGTGGCAGCGCCGCTGATCGCTCCGCAGGATCCGCTGGCGCAGAACCTGCTGATGGCGACGCTGCCGCCCGCGGGCTTTGCCGATGCCGAACCGGGCTATTGGCTGGGCACTGACGGACTCGGACGCGATGTGCTGTCGCGGGTCATTTTCGGCACGCGGGTGTCGCTCACCGTCGCCTTCGTTGCCGCCGGGCTCGCGTGCCTGATCGGATCGCTGCTCGGCCTTTTCGCCGGATTTCTCGGCAGCTTTGTCGACACGCTGATCTCCCGTCTGGTCGACATCTGGATGGCGTTTCCGCCGGTGCTGCTCTCGATCCTCCTTGTCGCCATCCTCGGTACCGGCTTGCACTCCGTGATCATCGCCATTGTCGTCATCGACTGGACGCGCTTTTGCCGGGTGGTTCGCACCGAAACCATGGGACAGGCGCAGATGGATTACGTGGTCGCGGCCCGCACCATCGGCTTCTCGAGCCCGGCGATCCTGTTCCGGGAAATTCTGCCAAACGTTTTTCCCGTGCTCATCGCACTGCTGACCCTCGAAATGGGCATTGCCGTTGTCGTCGAAGCGATTTTGTCATTCGTGGGTCTGTCGGTGTCTTCGGACACGCCGACCTGGGGCGGCATGATCGCGGAGGGCCGCCAGATTGTGCACGAAGCATGGTGGGTGCTGGCGGCGCCGCTGGTAGCGCTGTTCGCGACCGTCGTTGCCTTTAATCAGCTCGGCGACGGCCTGGCGCGCAGCCTCGATCCGGTATTGCGTCGATGACGACGCCCCGACTCTCCATCGAAGCGCTCAGCGCGATTTCGCTCCGCGACGGCGACAAGCCGATTTTGCGCCGCGTCTCGCTCGCCGTCGGCACCGGTGAAGTGCATGGCCTGGTCGGGGAGAGCGGCGCGGGCAAATCGACCATCGCCAAGGCGATCCTCGGCATCATCCCGTCGCAAGTGAAAGTCACCGACGGTCAAATCGCATTTGAGGGCCGCGATCTGCTCACGTTGTCGCGCAACGAGCTACGCGCAGTCCTGGGCCGCGACATTGCGCTCGTGCCGCAGGATCCCTCGACCGCGCTCAATCCCGCGCGCCGGATCGACGCGCAGATGACCGACGGCTTGCGGCTGAAGCGGGGACTGTCGGCGAAGGCAGCGCGCCAGCGTGCCGCGGCCTTGCTTGACGAGGTGCAGATCCGCGATCCGGAACGGGTGCTCAACTCCTATCCGCATCAGCTCTCCGGCGGCATGCGCCAGCGTGTGCTCATTGCGGCGGCATTCGGGCTCGAGCCCAAGCTTGTCATCGCCGACGAGCCGACCACCGCGCTCGACGTCACGGTGCAGAAACAAATTCTCCGGCTGATCCGTTCGCTGCAGGAGCGTCACGGCACCAGCGTATTGTTTGTTTCCCACGATCTCGGCGTGGTGGCGAAGATCTGCGATCGCGTCACGGTATTGTACATGGGCAAGGTCGTGGAGCAGGGGAGCACGACCGAGGTGCTCACGTCGCCGCGCCACCCGTACACCAAGGCGTTGCTTGCGGCTAATCCGCGCTACGACCGGCCGGATACCGGGCTTGAGCCGACACCGCCGGAGGTGATCGCGGCGCTGCGCGCCGAGATCGCCGCGTTCGATGCGAGCACGGAGGCCCGCCGTGGCTGACGACCTTCTGGTCGCTCACGGACTTGTGGTCGCTTACGGGCGAGCCGCCGGCTTGTTCGCCCGCGGAGCAATTGCCACGAACGTGCTGCACGGCGTCGACATTCGGGTCGGCAAAGGCGAGACGGTCGGCATTGTCGGCGAGTCGGGTTCGGGCAAGACCACGCTTGGACGTGCGCTGCTCGGTCTCGTCGCGCCAACCGCCGGTACGGTCTTGTTTGACGGCACCTACATCACCGCGCTCGATCAGCGCGCCCGGCAACCGTTCCGCCGCCGCATGCAGATGATCTTTCAGGATCCGATGTCTTCGCTCAATCCGCGGCACACCATCGGGCGGATCCTGATCGAGCCAATCCTGCTGCACGGTCTGGCGAAAGACCACGCCTCGGCGCTGGCGCTGGTGTACGGCGTTCTCGATCGCGTTGGTCTGTCGCGCGGCACGGTGGACCGCTATTCGTTTGAGCTTTCCGGTGGGCAGCGCCAGCGCGTCGGCATCGCGCGCGCGGTAGTGCTGCAGCCGGATTTTGTGCTTGCCGATGAGATCGTGTCCGGGCTCGACGTCTCGACCCAGGCGCAGGTGCTGCGGCTCCTCAAGGAACTGACGAGCGAAATGCATCTCGCGCTCGCCTTCATCAGTCACGACCTTTCGGTCGTCCGCTCGATCTGCCAGCGCGTCGTGGTGATGCGTGACGGTCGCGTCGTCGAAGAGGGCCCGTGCGATCGGGTCTTTGCCGCGCCAAGCGCCGACTACACGCGCATGCTGATCGACGCCATTCCGCTGCCGACCGTCGATCCCGGTTGGCTGACGCGCGGCGCTTCCGCGGAGGTTGCCGCGACCGCTTAACAGCAACACGTCGCGTTGCGGCAACGGGGGCCGCGGCGCGATTGTTAAAACCAGGCCCCGCCAGGAGGTTGAATATGGTTCGATTAATGCGTCATCTCGCGATCGCGGCAGCAGGTGCTGCAATGCTCGCGAGCGTAGCTACGGCCAAAGCCGACGGAATTCCCGGTCTGCGCGGCCACGACCACACCGGCATCACGGTGCCGGATATCAAGCAGGCGACCGACTTTTTCGTCAACGTGCTCGGCTGCAAAGAGGCGATGTCGTTCGGACCGTTCGCCGACGACAAGGGCACCTTCATGCACGACCTGCTCAACGTCGACCCAAAGGCCGTGATTCATCAGATCACGCTGGTGCGCTGCGGCTACGGCTCCAATATCGAGCTGTTTCAATATAGCTCGCCGGACCAGAAAAACATGACGCCGAAAAACAGCGACATCGGCGGCTATCACATCGCCTTCTACGTCGACGACATCAAGGCGGCGAAGACCTATCTCGACAGCAAGGGCGTGAAGACCTTCTTCAATCTGCCGGTCGACCAGGGACCGGCTGCGGGACAAAGCATCTTCTATTTTCTAGCGCCCGTGGGGATTGCAGATGGAAGCGATCAGCTATCCCGAAGGGCATGGCTTACGAGAAGACGTCGCCGATCAAACTGTGGTCGCCCAAAGATCCGGCACAGTAAACCCGGTCTTATTGCTTATGGCCGGGCAGAAGGCGCGAAGCACGGTCTTTGCGCCAATGTCCCGGCCATCGTCGCGCCGGGCAGCGTGGTGGCGGCGGCTGCCGCGAAGACGGCCACGACTACCATACCGATCATTTTTATGATCGGCTCTGATCCTGTCGAGCATGTTTTCGTTGCCAGCCTCAATCGACATAAATTCCAGCCAGACGATAGGAATCGGAAAGGCTGGGGCCGTAACTTGCCAACGCGCCAGCGTCGACGAAATCGCGAAGGCGCTCGGGCTTTCCATTCCGCCGGCGCTGCTTGTGACCGCTGGTGAGGTTATCGAATAATGCGCTGACTTCCGTTGCTGTCCCATCACGTCACTTCGCCACTACCAATTGACGCATTGCGAAAGGTTCATTCGATCACCTCGTCGGCGCGGGCGAGGATCGACTGCGGAACCGTAAGCCCGAGCGCCTTGGCGGTCTTGAGGTTGATCACCAGCTCGTACTTGGTCGGCGCCTGCACCGGCAGGTCGGCGGGCTTCTCGCCCTTGAGGATGCGATCGACGTAGCCGGCCGCGCGCCGGAACTGGTCGATGAAATTCGGCCCATACGAGATCAATCCGCCGGCGGCGACAAATAAGCGTTCGTGGTAGACCGCGGGCAGCTTGTACCGGGCGGCAAGCGTGATGATCAGATCACGATGAACCACCGACAACGGGCTCGCCGTCAGGATCAGACCGCCATTGGCGGAGCTGCGCGAAGGCCGTGACGGCGCGCTCGATCTCGGCCGCGTCGCGCACGTCGACCGGGCTCACGTCCACGCCGACCGACGGCGCCACGGACTGGATGACGGCGAACTGGCCGATCCCGGCGGTTATGGCGGGATCCCGAAGGACCGCCGCTCGCGTCACGCCCGGCGCGATCTCCTTGAGCAGTTCCAGCCATTTCCCGCACAAACTGTATTCGAACATCATAAAGCCGGTCGCGTTGCCGCCCGGCCGCGACAGACTATCGACGAAGCCGGCGCCGACCGGATCGGGGACGATCACGAATACGATCGGCACGGTGCGGGTTGCCTCGAGCAACGGCCCCACACTCGCGCCGCCAACAGCCAGGATGACGTCAGGCGCAAGCGCGACCAATTCCGCCGCGTATTTGCGCGAGTCGGCGGCATTGCCTGCGGCCCAGCGGATGTCGATGCGCACGTTGCGGCCGTCGGTCCAGCCCAATTGCTGCAGCCCTTGCAGGAATGCCGCATAGCGCGCCTGCGCGTCCGGATCGTCTGCGCTGCGTGCCAGTAGAGCACGCCGATGCGCCGCATGCGTTCGCCCTGCTGCGCGCGCGCGGCGAGCGGCCAGGCGATCATGCCTGCCGCCGAGCGCGGCAACGAATTTCCGTCTTGCGATGTCGATCGCCATCGGACCCGTCCCCAATTAGGGCCAATCCCCGCTGCAATGTGGGGAAGAATATCACGCCCCAATCGGCAGGTCCGTGAGCCTCGCTGCTTTTCTGCATTGCGAAATGGCGCAATTGGCCCGTCGCGTCATTTCGCAGCGACGCGGCAATTCAGTCTCTTTTGGAGCGAAGCGGACATTCGGCGAGCCGCCCTTGCTAAAAATTTGTGAGTATGCGGCCTAGCACTACTTTGGCAGATTTACTCACGCTGCTTTTCGGCGCCGATCCAGGATCGGCAGTACGGACATCGCTGAGGACTTGATCGCATGATGAGGTCGACGATGGCGTGGCGGACCGCCGGCAACGTCGGTTGAGGGGGCGGGCCGTTGATTCTTTTTTCCCCGCCTCACTTTTGTGAGCCGGCGATGTTGGAGGAACGCGTAGGCAATCATCGCCATCAGCGCATGACGATGAAGGCCGTGCCAAGACCTTCCCTCGAAGTGGTCAAGACCGAGTTCCTCCTTCAACTGTTGATGGGCCTGCTCGCAAATCCATCGTGCCTTGATCGTTGCGGCTAAGCTGCGGAGGTCCAATCCGGCGGCCAAGTTGGCGAGATAGTATTTCTTCTCTCCCGACGCGCGGTGCTCGCCGATCAGCCAGGCCTCGTCCCCTGGAAGATGCTGCTGCCCCTTGTCCCATATCCGCTGGGGAGGACCGTCGGCAGTACGCACACGGACGGCAGCAAACCGGGCTTTGAGCCGACCCTTCGTACCGCTGCGCCAACTCACAGTTCTCCACTGCGCACTGGCCAACATGTCTTCAGCTGCTGTCGATAGACTATCTGGCACGTGCCGTTTACGTGGCCGGCCTCGGACTTTGGTAACTGGCCAAATGAGCTGCACCCCAATGGGGTACACCTTGAGGTGACGAGGGATGCCAACCGCCCAGGCAAGCTTGCGAGCCGTCAGCCCTTGACGGAAAGGCGCACTGAGACCGTAACCGGCATCCGCCAGCACACAGCGGAAGCGCACGCCGATCGATATCAAGCGATCAATCTCCGCCAGTGCGATTTCGGGCTTTGTCCGTGCAGTTCGATATTCGGCCGGAACACCAGCTCGCATCAGCCGCCGCCAATCGTTGACCCAACTATCTGGAAGAAAAAGCCGCAATGCCACCATCACCGGAACTTCGCCGCGGGCGAGCGTTAGTGACACCAGAGTCTGGCAGTTGGCGGTCTTGCCTAGCGCTGAAGCGTATTGCGCAGCGACGCCGACCGAGTGCGTGCCCTTCTTCGGCACCGCCGTATCGTCGATTACCAACACGGCGTCGCTGCCACCAACGAGCCGATCCGCTTGAATGAGCAGCTCCGTCTCCAATGGCGCCGCGTCCCAGACGCCAGCCGCAACAAAATGATGCAGTTGGTCGTAATCGCCAGGCGCAAGCCGCTCCGCCATTGGCTGAACGCTCTTGCGGTCGCCGGGTCCGATCAGCCCTGCCACATAAAGCGGACACATTCGCCGCCGCGATTTATGGCCCAGGCGATCCAAGAATGGCTTGAGCCATCCTCGAAGCTCGTCTTCCCAATTCGACGTTGTGCCTACCATGGTCGGCCCTCCAAAAGCCGACCACCCATCAATCATTGAAAAACTGATTTGGGAATCCCGTGCCGCTAAAAATCTGCCAAAGTAGTGCTAGCTAGCTAGCTAGTCAGTGGCGCCCGGATTGTCAATTTTGTCAGTCGCGTCCGGAGTGCTCGCGGACCAGCTTGATGATCGCCGAGAAATCCAAGCCGCTGTGGCCTTCTTCTGGCAAAGCCCTCGTAGATTGCGGCGGCCTGTATACCAAGCGACGTGTTGGCCTTGACCTGTTCCGCGGCTTCGCGGGCAAGCTTGAGATCACTTCAGCATCAATGCTGCAGCGAAGCCGGGCTTGTAGCCGTTGTTCGCCGGACTTGCGGGCACCGGTCCCGGCACCGGGCAATAGCTGGTCAGTGACCAGCACTGTCCTGAGGAAGCCGAAGCGACGTCGAACAGCGCTTGGTGCGAAAGGCCAAGCTTTTCGCCCAGGACGAACGCTTCGCTGACGGCGATCATCGACACGCCGAGTATCATGTTGTTGCAGATCTTCGCCACCTGACCGTTGCCGGCTTCGCCGCAATGCACCACCCGCTTGCCCATGCGTTCGAGCACCGGCTTGCCGTGTGCAAACGCGGCCGACGTGCCGCCGACCATGAACGTAAGCGTCGCCGCTTTGGCGCCGCCGACGCCGCCAGAGACGGGTGCATCAAGCGTGGCAATGCCGCGCGATGCTGCAAGCAAATGCGCCTTGCGCGCGCTCGCCACGTCAATCGTCGAACAATCAATGAAGAGCGTCCCCTGCCGCGCATGCGGCACGATATCGTTCCAAACCGACAGAACGTGCTCGCCAGCCGGCAGCATGGTTATGACCACATCGGCGTTTTCGACGCACGCCCTTGCGTTGGCGACGATCTGCACGCCGTCCCGCGCGGAGCTCTCACGCGATGCGGTTACGACGTCGAAGCCGAGCACGTGTTCGCCGGATTTGACGAGATTGGCGGCCATGGGGCCGCCCATGTTTCCGAGACCGATGAATCCGATATG
>CAWGYY010000017.1:0-237867 GCA_963826945.1 uncultured Alphaproteobacteria bacterium
TCCGGTCGACAGCCGTGTCGATGAGCTGCGGCGCGACCGCGTTGACGCGGATGCCGTGCGGACGCAGCTCCAGGTCGAGAATGCGGACCAGGTGGCTCAGCGCAGCCTTGCTGAGGCTGTAGGCCGCCATGCGGGCCGTCGGGTCACTGGCCGGGCGGGCCGATACGTGCACGATGGAGCCCTTGCGGCGCTGGCGCATATGCGGTTCCACCGCCTGACTCAGCCACAGCGCCGCGCCCAGGTTGACGTCCATCAGCAACCTCAGGTCCTCCGGGGTCGCGGCGACCGCCTCGCCCGTGCGGAACGTGCCGATGGTGTTCACCAGCACCTCGGGCGGGCAGGCCTCGGCCGCTATCCGGTCGATGAGGCTCTTCGCCGCGGCCGGATCGGTCGCGTCGCCCACCTCGCGGCGGATGCCATCGGGCAGTTCCTTCAGCCCTTGCTCGTTGCGGTCGACCCCGACCACCGTGAACCCGGAGGCTGCCAGGGCCTTGGGGTAGCCCGGCCGAGCTCTCCGCCCGCACCGACCACGATCGCTACCCGCTCGTTCATGATTCTCCTTCCGGTTGTGGATAGACCTCGTCGAGGCGATCAGGAAGGCGAACGCCACCGCCCGGAAGCCGGAGCGGCGCGGGCGTCGGTCGGGTTGAGCCCTTCCTCTGCGGTCAAGGCACTCAGCTCCTTCATTACCGTTGTTCTCCTTCTGCCGCCGCTCGCGCGAGTGGTCAGGCCCGATGCCGTTCCCAACGATGGCCGCCGGGTAGGTGAGCGGTCTTCACTGGATCCAGGTGATCTGTCGTCGGATCGCAAGCGCCGGGTGCCGTGCCACGATGCTGGGATGGGCGAGACACAGGATCCTGAAGCAGGCTCCCGTGCCGACAGACCGCAGGACCTGGAGGTCACCGGCAGCCTGCCGGTCTCCCTGACCAGCTTCGTGGCCGGGAACAGGAAATGGACGAGCTCCGGTCGCTGCCGCGGGCGGGAAAGCGGCTTATCGCCCTGGTTGGCATCGGCGGGAGTCGGTGCGGCAGCGGGCCGGGACCGGCCAGGTGACCGGGTGGATGCTGGCCACCAGAGCACGCCTCGGGATGACCGCCCAGGCCCGTGCCAAACCAGGCGACCGAGCGGGCGCTGGCCCTGGCGGAGGCCGACCGGCTGGTGCTGCCGTTTGCGATGGCGGACGCACGGGAATTGCTCGAGGCGCTGCCATCGCCTGAGACCGGTGAGCACGCAGCTCCGGATGATCTACGCGAAGCTGGCGCCAACGACCGCTCCGAGGCGGTCAACCGTGCCGTGCGTGAGCTGCGAGTCCTCACCGGTCCTGCGCGTATCCCGAGGCAGCCGTTACCTGCGGTAGCTGCCCTGGCGGAAGTCGTCGGTCAGGGACGGATGGGACGGGTGCCAGTCGAGCTCAGCGCGGGCCTTGGCCGCTTCGGCGCCCTGATCGAGCAGTAGGACCTCGGCGAAGTAGTCGCCCACACGGGCTTTGGCCTCCTCGTCGGAACCGGGGACCGCGCCCGCGGCGTCGACCGCGACTGCGGCCGCCTCCGATCCTGTGAGCATCACCTTCATGGCGCGCAGCCTCCTGCCTCTCGAAGATTGGCCAGACGCGCGGGTGCGCGGGCCACCATTGACCCCGCCACACTCATCATCATCACCAGCACCATGAGAGGTCATCACCCGATCACGGTGATCCGCCTTGGCCCGAGCGATGCGGATCCCCGATCATGCCGGGATCAGCGACGATTGCGGTCGTGGAGCAGGACGGCGCGCACGCCGGCGGCGATGGCGATGGCGGCGAGCACCACGAACACCAGCATGACGTCGCGGGCGGCGACGTACTCGGTGGCGACGCCGAGCGCGATCACCGGCACGGACAGCCCGACGTAGGCGCCGAGGAAGAAGCCCGCCAGCACCTCGGCCCGCGACTCGGGCGGCGCGGTGCCCGCCGCGGCCACCAGGGAGCCGCGGAAGACGAGGCCGCCGCCCGCGCCGGTGACGATCCCGCCGATCACGAACACGGGCAGGCTCGGCAGCCACATCCCGACGGTGAACAGCGCCAGGCCCGCGAACGAGCACCGGCACCGACACCTTCAGCGTGGTGGCGGTGCTCGCCGAGCCGAGCGCGATCTGCGCGACCGCCCCGGCCGCGAACGCGGAGAAGGCGACGGCGCCCGCGACCGCGTACGAGGTCTCGTGCATGGTGCCGGCCAGGAAGCCGGGCATGAGGGAGTTGAACACGCCGTAGACCGCGAACGCCGCCGCGGCGGCCCCCATGGCGGCGAAGAAGGTACCGCGGGCGTGCGCGGGTATCGCCACCCGCTGCGGCCGCCAGGCCGGCCGCGGCTCCGGCCGGCTGGCCGTCTCCGGCGCGAAGGCGATCAGCAGCGCCAGCACCACCAGCACCCCGCCGAAGATCACGTAGGGGACCACCAGCGGCAACGGCACGAACTGGGCGAGCAGCCCGGCGCCGAGCGGCCCGACCCCGATGCCGCCGAGGTTGGCCGCCGTCGCCACCACCTGCGGGCGCCGGCCCGTGGGCGACCCGCCCGCGCCCAGGTGCAGTTCGGCCAGGTACGCGGTCGCGGTCCCGGTCGTGAGCCCGATCGACACGCCGGAGACGACCCGCGCGATGATGAGGCCCGGCAGGCTCGGAAAGGCGATGAACAGCAGCGCGCTCAGCACGTTGACGGCGAGGGCGGGCACCAGCACCCGGCGCCGTCCCACCCAGTCCGAGACGTGCCCGCCGAGGAACAGGCTGACGATCACGCCGACCGCGTAGACCGCGTACACCACGGTGATCATCAGCGTGGAGAAGTGGTCGCGCTGCTGGTAGATGACGTAAAGCGGGGTCGGGACGGCCGAGAACGCGAGGTTGACGCAGAAGGCGGCCGCCACGATCCAGAACGCCGCCGAGTGACGGCGTTGGTGCCGGGTCTGCCACGCGGATCTCCCGCCGGGATGCCCGGTAGCGCTGCTGTCTGTTCCGTCCGTGCGGTCATGTGCGTCCCATCCGTCGCTTGCTTTCCGCGGCCTTGCCTTCAGCAGGGCCCACTACGAGGATGGGCGACATGATTTATCATGTCCAACGAAAGATAGTGATCACACTCATGCCTATCAGGAATTAATCGTGGAACTGCGGCACCTCGAGCACTTCGTCGCCGTCGCGGAGGAGCGGAACTTCACCCGGGCCGCCCGGCGCCTCCACCTCGTCCAGTCGGCCCTGTCGGTGTCCATCCGCTCGCTGGAGCACGAGCTCGGCGCCCAGCTCTTCGAGCGGACCACGCGCGAGGTCAGGCTGACCGACGCGGGCCGCGTCCTGCTGCCGGAGGCGCGCCGCACCCTCGACGCGGCCGCCGGCGCCCAGGCGGCGGTCTTCGGCGCCCAGGCCGGCCTGCGCGGGACGCTGCGGCTCGGCATGATGCAGGTGATCGGCGTGGCCGACGTCGGCTCGCTGATCGCGCAGTTCCACCGCGAGCGGCCGCTGGTGGACATCCAGCCCAGGACCGCCGCCGGCGGTTCGGCGGCGCTGATCTCCGATGTCCGGCGCGGCGCCCTGGACGCCGCCTTCGTCGCCGTCAGCGGCCCGGACCAGCCGGGGCTGACGGTCACGACGCTGGCCTCCGAGCCCGTGCTGCTCGGCTGCCCGCCCGATCACCCGCTGGCCCGCCGCGCCGTCGTCACGGTCAGCGAGCTGGCCGACGAGCCGTTCGTCGACTTCACGCCCGGATGGGGCACCCGCACGATCGCCGACCAGCTGTTCGCCCGGGCCGGCGTCGAGCGCTCGATCGGCATCGAGGTGCCGGACGCGTCGATCCACGCGTCGCTGGTCCGCGCCGGGCTCGGGCTGGCCATCCTCCCGCGAGTCGATGATCGCGGACGCGGGCCTGGCGGGCGTGCCGTTGCGGCCCACCGCCACCTTCACCGTGGCGTTCATCGTCGCCGCCGACCGGCCGCTCTCCCCCGTCGGCCGGGCGTTCGCCGACCTGGTCACCACGACGCACCGTGAGTGACCTGGAAGGCGGCCGCGCAGATGACGATGAGACCGCCCGCGATCGAGGCGGCGGACGCTCGATGCCGGCCAGCAACACCCACAACGGACCAGGACGTTCTCCAGCTGGGTGATCAGGGCCACCTCGGCGGCCGGGATAAGCCGCGCGCCCAGCGAGAGGAAGAACAGGCCGAGTCCCATCTGGACGATGCCGAGCAGGGCCAGGTAGCCGAGGTTCGCCCCGCCCATCTCGCCGATATGGGCGAAGGGAGCGAACACGGCGAGCACCAGGACCTGCGACAGGCACGTGGCCGGGGCCATTGACACGTCAGCCTTGTGCCGGGCGATGACGATCGTCGCGGCGAACGTCAGCACGGTGATGAGGGAGAACGCCGTGCCTGCGAGGTCGGGACGGGTCGGAGCCCCGGCCATGATCGCGAAACCCGCGACCGCGAGGCCATCGCTGCCCAGGTTCTCGGACGCACCGGGTCGCCCACCACGCGGCCAAGTAGCGCGGCTACCAGGCCAGATCCAGCTGCAGCTGCCGCTGCAGGATTCCGGCGAGACCACATCACCGCGGCCAGCGCGATGTAGGCCGAGCCGAGCGAGCGCGTGGCAGGCATGGTCGCCGTCACAGCCAATGCAGCGATCCTCTCGACGGCCAGACACTCACATCAATGTGAGGTTATCGGTCATCGAGGTGGAAATAGGCGGGCGGGATAACGATGCGGCCCGGTCGGCGTCCCGGCTCGCTGCCAAGTCCGCGTTCCGGTTCCTGGCCAGCACCCGGGTGAGCTGCGCGACCCTCCCGCTGCGCAGCCGCTCCCGTTCGGCGGGGACGGTGCCGCCCCAGACGCCGTGCTGGCCGACCGCCCAGTTGCGCAGCGCCAGCTCTAGGCACTCCGCGCGCACCGGACAGGCGGCGCACACCGCGATGGCGTCAGCCGCCTCGTGCCTGGCGTCCTCGGCAGGCTCGCTGACCGGGTACCAGTCCTCCGGGCTCAGCCGGCTGGTCGAGCAGGCACCCTGCTCCATGACGAGCAGGCACAGTGTCCGGTCACTCATGGCGAAGCCTCTGGTGATCAACGCAGACAGGTCCATGCCTCAAGTCTCGCGACGTGACGGCCGTTAGACATCAGTCGAAAGACTGGACCTGCATCAGCCGGTATGAGTACGCCTCTAGGCGTAGCGCCAAGACGGCATCGGCCGGTAGCTGGCCGCATCAGCCTCTGTCGGCTACGCCACAACAGGGTCGCCACCCTGTCGCCTACGCCGTTGACGCGCGCGGGGGCGGCCACATCCCGCCAGCCAAACTCACTTCTGGCGCGTCAGGTCGGACACTGGCCCGATGCTTTGAAGAGGAACCGAAGGCGCTTGGTGGCGCAGACCCAGATCCAGCCTCTGGAATGTGGCGGTGTCAAACGTGATCGCCAGATAGTGACCGGACGGTGCCTTGGCACGCGGCGGCCTTGGGGCGCGGGTAAGGGTGAAGTTCCCGTTCATGATTACCAGGTACACATCTTGGCGGTCGCTGCCCGGAATCCTCCCGCCTGACGTCACGGTCAGCGCCACCTCCCGGGTCGTTGCCACAGCCTCGATCGATGCGGGGGTTGCGTCCCCGGCCCTGGCGGCGACACGTAGCGCGATGGCGGCGAGCTGGCGAGCTGCTTCGGCGGGAATCTGACGGTCTGCTGCTGGGGGAATGTTCGATCCTTCCGTCCTGCTGGCGGCGGATACTCTCGTCTCCACACGTTAGCCTTCCGTCCCGCGGCAGCGTGAACAACAGACACGGCCTGAACCTGGCCGCCGCCCGGATTCCAGGTCAAAGGGCGGCACTGCCTCCGCTGCATAGGCGGTTGCCTGAAGATCTTCCGCCAGCCGGTCGCGCTGGATGTAGGGGCACGTTTCTAGACCGTCGTCACCCGAGCAATTCCGTTCTCCGAGCATGTGCACTCGCCGTCTGCCATGTGGACAGGGCCTGCAGTTCGGCGAAGACGTCGGCGGCTTCGGCGGCCCCTATCCGCTGGAAGATCGCCAGCGCCAGCCGTAGTCTGGCTTCAGCGTCGAGCGTCGAGCGAGGCCGGCCACCAAGGCGCACCGGCAGCTGATCACCCGGGGGATCCCGTCCCGGTATCCGAACATCAAGGTCATCAACTCACATCTGGGCGGCGCCTTGCCTATGCTGCTGCAGCGGGCGGACAATCAGTACGCAAGGGAATATCCGGCTACCCCGGAGCGGCCCAGCGTTGCCGCGCGGCGCATGTGGTACGACACCGTTGGCCACGGGCACGTCCCCGCGCTGCACTGCGCCATCGAATCGTTCGGCGCGAACCGGCTGCTGTTGGGTACTGACTTCCCTTACGAGGCGGGAGATGCCCTTCGTCCGCGCGGTCGACTACATCTCGGCATCGGGCATACCCGCCGACCAGGCGGAGGCCATCCTCGAGCGCAACGCGATGGAACTGCTGGGAATTGGGTGATCAAGACATCTGACCTGCCCGCGGGTTTGACCTGCGGTACGCGCGGGGAACGCGGTGTAGAAGCTGATACCGCCGAACAGTGAGGTGGGGGGGATGACTACACGCGACATTCCATGGCCGGACGGCACGCCGTGCTGGGCGGACTTGGGCGCGCCGGACATCGCGAAGGCGAGAGACTTCTACAGTGACGTCTTCACCTGGACGATCGAGCCAGGCGGGCCGGAGACCGGCGGGTATTCGGTAGCGGAACTTAACGGCCGGGGAGTCGCAGGCGTCGGCCCGAAGATGGGCCCGCCGGAGGCGCCCACGATGTGGACGACCTATCTTGCGACGTCGGACGCCGACGCGACCGCCCGCAAGATCAAGGACGCCGGCGGCCAGGTGATCGTGGAGCCGGCGGACGTCATGGATGTCGGGCGGATGGCTGTCGCGGTGGACCCGGCTGGTGCCGTGTTCGGACTCTGGCAGGCTCGCGCGTTCCCCGGAGCGCAGATCGTCAACGAGCCGGGGGCGATGTGCTGGAACGAGCAGATGAGCAACGACTTTGAGGGCAGCAAGTCATTCTACGCGGCTGTCTTCGGCTACGAGTACGGCGACACGAGCGGCGACTCCAGCTACGCGACCATTAAAGTCGACGGGAGGGTCGTCGGCGGCATCGGCGGTTATCACGCCGGCCTTCTGGCCGATACCCAGGCCACCTGGAGGGTGGACTTCGGCGCGCTGGACACCGACGCGTCGGTCGCGCGTGTGGAGGCCAACGGCGGCTCGGTCATCTGGAAGCCGGTAGACCATCCCGCCGGCCGCTTGAGCACGGTCGCCGATGACCAGGGCGCTCGCTTCTCGATACTCGCCGTCACGACGCGGTAAAACCGATGCGGGGCCCAGTGGGCTCGCACTCACTGGCTAGTGGTCAGCTCAGCAGGCCACGCGTCCCTGCCAGCGAAGCGAGAATGCTCGCGGCCACGCAGCGGCCGCTCACCTCGCTCGCGCTAGCGCAGAAATCGGGCGTCCCGGCCTGGAAGACGATCCCGTCGTGGGCCGTGATCGGCACCGCCGACCATGCCATTCCCCCCGCGGAGGCAGTTCACGCGACTGCCTGACCCGGCCATGCCGGTGCCGACGACGGGGGGCCGTCGGCATCGGCACTGACGTCCATGTCCCTTGCCAAGAGGAACCTGCGGCCGTTCGATAGGAAAGGTGTGAATTCAAAGACTTTGATTTTTCCGAACGGACCCGTGGCTTCGCTTTATCGGCAAACGCCGCCGCCGGCGGCCGTCCGATCGTGGCGACCGGTGCCATCCCCGTGAACTCCGTTCGCGCCTCGCCCCGGGGCAATGCCCTCCGCCAAGGTGCCCGCCTAGCGCCGTCGGCTATCGTGACAGCATGGGTTGCATGGGCTGCTTCGCTGTCACCGCCGCTTAGCGGCGGTATCGCGGTTGTCGTAACCGCGGCCTTATTGCCTGCCCCGTTGGGGTCAGTGCAGGACGTACCGCCGGACCAGTGTCCCGTCGGCAGCCACTCGTGTGTTTTCTTGTGCTGCCGGGCCGTCCTGTCTGATCAGGGGAGCAATGTCCCAGTCCCGGCGAGTCGATCCACTGCATGAGGAACCTTCCCCCGCCCGTCCGGGAAGAGCTCCGGTTGCCTTCTGTGCCGCTGCTGCCCGCTTGGCGGTTTGGGCGAGGTGGTGGCGGGGACGCTGGCGGAGCTGGCAGGCGATCATCCGGCTGCTTCCCGTGGCGGGCCGGGTTGCTGTCGCCGCGATCGTGCTCAACCTGGTGATCGGCGTGCTGCCTCTGGGCTTCGTGATCGGCACCAGCGTGGCCATCGGGCGAGTCGCGGGGGCCGGGAGGGGTATCTGGGGCGGAGTCCTGCTGGCGGTGGGGCTGGCGGTGGTCGCGCTGCTGCTGCAGTCCGTCCTCTCGCCCTTCCAGGCCGCGTTCACTGAGCTGATCAGCCGGCGGGTGGACGGGGCCTGCGCCCAGCGGCTGATGCGGGCCACCCTTGCCCAGGTCCCTGTCGACCTGCTGGAACAGTCGGATGTGGTGGACAGGATGGGCGATGCCCGGCGGGGCCTGGTGGAGCACTCCACCACCCCGGGGGCTGCCGTCGCGGGACTGATCGCGCTGGTCGCCCGGTACGCGCAGCTCGTCGGGGGCGTGGTGATCACCGGGGTGGCGCTCGGCCCGGTGGCGGCGCTGGTGATCACGGCGGCGGCGCTGGTCGCCCGGTTCGGGGAGCGCGGCGCGCAGGCCCGGTACTCGCTGCTCAGGAGCCGGTCAGCTGCGGCCCGGCGCAAGGCGTACTACATCTTCGACACCGGCAGTTCGCTGGCCGCCGCCAAGGAGATCCGGGTACTGGGGACGTTGCCTTGGTGGCGGGAGCGCGGTGACCGAGACTCCGGTTCCTACCTGCGCCCGCTGTGGCGCGCCCGCCGACGGATCCGTCTCGCGCCCTTCACGGTGTACAGCCTGGTGGTGCTGGCGGGAACCCTGGCCGTGCTGGTCATGCTGCGCGACACCGCCGACCGCAGTGCCGTCCACCACGGGGACCTGAGCGTGCTGGGCCTGTCGCTGGCCCTGCAAGCGATCCTCATCGCGCTGCGGTTCGGGGTGTACTTCCCCGAGGCCGACGACCAGACTCAGGACGGCATGCGGGCCCATGAGTCGATGCTGGCGATCGAGCGAGCCGCGCAGCGGCACCCGGGCCGGCTGCGGCCCGGCGGCCGGCCAGCCGGACGGGCGCCCGTCTCCGGTATCGCGTTCGAGAAGGTGAGCTTCGCCTATCCGGGCAGCGGCCGGGAGGTGCTGCAGGAGCTTGACCTGGAATTCCCCGCAGGCACCTCGACCGCGATCGTGGGACTGAACGGGGCGGGCAAGACTACCCTGGTCAAGCTACTGTCAAGGCTGTACGAGCCCACCAGCGGGCGCATCAGCGTGGACGGGGCCGGCCTGGAGGAGCTCGACGCCCGGTCCTGGCAGCGACGCTTGGCGGTCATCTACCAGGATTACGTCCGCTACGAGCTTGACGCGGCCGCCAACATCGGGCTGGGCGCACCCGGGCACGTGAGGGACACCCGCGCCCTCGAACGGGCCATCGAGTGGGCGGGTGCCGCAGGGGTGATCGCAGCGTTGCCGGACGGGCTGGCGACCGTCTTGTCCAGCCGGTACTCCGGCGGGGTGGACCTGTCGGGCGGGCAGTGGCAGCGGATCGCCCTGGCCCGCGCCCTGTTCGCCGTGCAGGCAGGCGCCTCGGTGCTCGTTCTGGACGAGCCGACTGCGCAGCTCGACGTCCGCGCCGAGGTCGCGTTCTTCGACCGGTTCCTCGAACTCACCCGCGGGCTGACGACGGTGGTCATCTCCCACCGGTTCTCCACGGTGCGGCGCGCCGACCGGATCGCAGTCCTCGACGGCGGGCAGATCACCGAGCAAGGCAGCCACGAAGAACTGATGGCGGCGCGCGGGCAGTACGCGAAACTGTTCCGGCTGCAGGCACGGCGGTTCGCCGACGAGGAGAAGGCATGAGCATCTTCCGGGCGGCGCGCTTCCTGTTCGCTATGGGCCTGCGGCTGGACGCGGTGCGGCTGCTGCGCGCGACGGTGCTCGCGGTCGCCCTGTACGTCGCCGCGCCGTTGGCCGCCCTGGCGCTGCGCGACCTCACCGACGACGTGCTGGCCCACCGCGCCGGGCCCGCCCTGACCGCAGCGGTGCTCGCCTCGCTGGCGCTCGTCGCCCAGCTCATGCTCGCCCATTTCTGCCACCTGGACCTCACCCGGGTATCGGACGTGCAGCAGATGCGGCTGCGCGGCGAGCTCATGGACCTGGTGAACGGGCCGCCCCGGATCGATCACCTGGACCGGCCCGATGTCGCCGACAACGTGGACCTGGTCCGCGACGGCCTGTTCGCCACGGCCAAGTCTCTGGAGGCGGTACTGCAACTCGCCGGCCTGCTGCTGCAGATGATCGTCACCGTGGTTCTCCTCATCATGGTCAGCCCGCTGTTCGCGGTCCTGCCGCTGTGCGCGCTGGTACCGGTGCTGCTCGAGCGGACGGCGCAGTCCACGGTGGAGGGCGCCCGGGAACGGACCGCCGAGCGGCTCCGGCTCGCCAAGCACCTGCTCGAGCTCGCGACCAGCACCGGGCCGGTCAGGGAACTGCGGCTATTCGGCGCCGAGGACGAGATCCTCCGGCGCCAGCGGGGTGCCTGGGACGAGGTGACCACCGCGATGTGGCGCGCCCAGCTCAAGGCGGCCGTGTACCGGGCGGCTGGGCAGGGGTTCTTCGCCCTCGCCTACGGCGGCGCCATCGCGGGAGAACTGTACAGCGCGCTGCGCGGGCACGCCTCCGTGGGCGACCTGGTACTCGTGATTACCCTGGCGGTACAGGTGAGCGTGCAGGTCTCCGGCGCCCTCAGCGTCCTATCGCTGCTGCAGGTCGCCGCGCGGACCACCGACCGGATCAGCGACCTGCGGGCGGTCGCCGCCGCTGCTCCCGCGTCTTCCGCAGGCACCGCTCTTGCCGACGGGGCGGACCCCGCAGGCGTCCCGGGCAGGCTGAACCGCGGGATCACACTGGAAGACGTCTCGTTCACCTACCCCGGCGCGGAGCGGCCGGTGCTGTCCGGGGTATCAATGGACATCCCGGCCGGGTCGGTCCTGGCCCTAGTCGGCGAGAACGGGGCGGGCAAGTCCACCCTGGTCAAGCTGCTGTGCGGCCTCTACCAGCCGACCAGCGGACGGATCCTCATCGACGGCCAGGACCTGGCCGGGCTCGACCCCGCCCGCTGGCGCTCCCGCGTGGCAACCTTGTTTCAGGACTTCCACCGCATCGAGCTGACCCTCGGCGAGAGCATCGGGCACGGCGACATCGCCCGCGCCGGCGACACCGAGGCGGTCAGCGCCGCCGCGGGAAGGGCCCGCGCGGACCAGGTCCTGCGCGCGGTCCCCGGCGGCCTGGCCGGCTACCTGGGCCATTCATACTGCGACGGCACGGAACTATCCGGCGGCCAGTGGCAGACGGTGGGGCTAGCCCGCGCCCTGATGCGGCAGCATCCCCTGCTGCTCATCCTCGACGAGCCCGCGGCGGCCCTCGACGCGTCCGCCGAGCACGATCTGTTCGAGCGCTACGCATCCTCAGCCGCGCAGGCCGGACGGGAAGACGGCGGCATCACCGTGCTCATCTCCCACCGCTTCTCCACCGTGCGCATGGCCGACCTCATCGCCGTCCTTGACCACGGGCAGCTCGCCGAATGCGGCACCCACCGCGAGCTCATGACCGCCCGCGCGCTCTACGCCGAACTGTTCGCCCTCCAGGCCCGCGCCTACCACTAGCCCGCCCTGCCGCGGATCCGCCCGGCCTCGGGCGGAGGCCGATTCAAGGCTTATCGCGGATCGCGCCCCAGCGATTCCAGTGCACGACCTCTTCGACCGGGCGGCGTTTGGGTTCCGCCCACCGTCCCCTGGCGGGGTATCCCATCGGGATCAGCGCCATGGTCAGCGCGTCCTCGGGCAGCCCGAGCAGTTCGCGCAGTTCGTCCTCGTGACCGCCGTAGAGCGTGGTCAGCGAGGTGCCGATGCCGTAGGCGCGGGCAGCCAGACAGAGCTGCTGCACCGCGCCGTAGATGGAAGAGCCGACCCGGGGGCTCGTCGCGTCGGCCGCGTTCCGCAGCACCGGGAAGACCCACAAGGGTGCCTCCTCCAGATGATGCGCGAGGTACTCCGCCCCCAGAAACCCGCGCGGGCTCAGTCCCGACGAGCCCGCCTCGCCGGCCAGGATGCGGTCCCGGCGCTGCCCGTAGGCGGCCTCCCAGTTGTCCCGGTACCAGCCCGCGACGCGCCGCTTAATATCCTGGTCGGTCACCACGACCCAGCCCCAGGGCTGGGCGTTGCCGCCGGACGGACCGCGGATCGCCGCGTCGAGGATGGCCCAGAGCACCTCCTCGGGGATCGGGTCAGGCGCGAGGTAGCGCCGGGAGGGGGTGGAGTGCAGCGCTTCAAGCGCGCTCAGCGACTGCCCGGTGTCAGCTGCCTCAGTTGGCGATGGCGGCATCTCTGTCCTCCAGAAGTAGACCGGACAAGATCATCTCACTAACCGACATACCGGTCGGCGCGCCTACGATTGCGCGGTGGACGCGAACTGGGTGGACAGCGCCGACCAGGCCGAGATACCGCTGGCCGGAGGTGACGTCACCGAGGGCGTGGTCCGGGTCGGTGACACGGTGCGGCGGCCGATCGGGCCGCACTCGCCCCTCGTGCATGCACTGCTCACGCACCTGGAAGCGGTCGGCTTCGAGGGAGCACCGCGGTTCCTCGGGATCGACGGAGCCAGTCGCGAGGTGCTCAGCTATATCGACGGCGAGGTGGCCGGTCGGCCGCGGCCGCCCTGGATCGCCGACGAGACCCGGCTGGCGTCGGTCGGACGGCTGGTCCGCGACTATGACGACGCGGCTGCCTCGTTTGCTCCGCCGCCGGACGTGCTGCCGGGCGCATCACCGGCCGGACCCCCGGCAATCCCGCCGGCTCCGGCGTATCCGCCGGAGCTGATCGGGCATGTCGACATCACCCCAGAGAACGTCGTGTTCCGTGACGGCAGGGCCGCCGCGCTGATCGATTTCGACCTGGCCCAGCCGGCCACCCGGGCAGACGAGATGTTCAACGCGATGCTGTGGTGGGGACCGCTGTTCGATCCGGATGACGTCGATCCGCTGCTGCGGCACCTCGACGTGCCCCGGCGGATCCGTATTCTGGCCGACAGCTACGGTCTGTCCGGCAGCGACCGGGAACGGATCATGGAGGTGGCCGTCCTCCGTACCCGGCGGTCGTGGTACCTGATGAAGCACCGCTCGGAGACCCAGGGCGGCGGCTGGCAGCGAATGTGGGACGAGGGCGTGGGCGACGTGATCAAGCGCCGCGAAGCCTGGCTGGACCGGCACGCCGCGACGCTGACCGCCGCCCTCACCGCGCCGTAGCCGCACGGCCGACTTCTGGCCGCGATTTATCCCCCGGCCTGAGGGCGCGGTCGGGCAGGCCAGGGGGCAGCTCGATATCCTGGACCACAAGGGGGCACCGGCGAGCTCTCGAACGCACGTGGTGGTGATATGACGGAGGCCGTTGATGCTCATCGCGAGCCTGATGGACCCGGCCATCGACGTACCGCGCCAGCCGGCGCGCCCCGGCGCGCCGCCGCGTCAGCTGAAGCCGGGCGAGACCAGGCCGATCGCCGACTGCTTCATCGCCTCCAGGACCAGCGCAGATCCTCTCACCCGGGCGGCTTACGGGCAGCTTGAAACGCAGACCGACCGGCAGTTCGCGGCGCTCACGGACCCCGGCGGCCCCTACCGGATCACGGTCACGGGCACGAGCGTGGCCACTCCCTACGCCGATGCCGGGGAGCTCATCGCCTCGGTGCTCGCCTCGCGGACGCTGGAGGTCACCATGTCGCGGGCGGACCGCCCGCACCCATTGCTCGGCGGCGAGGCGGGCAGCGCCTACTACCGTTTCCGGGCCGTGCACGACCTCGTCGGGCACGTCGCGACCGGATACGGCTTCGACGCCGACGGCGAGTACTCGGCCTGGCTGGTCCAGCGTCGCCTCTACTCGGGCCTTGCCCGCTGGGCCGCCGCCACGGAACTGCACGGTGAGATCAGCGCGCTGTGGGCGACTGGGCAGTTCGCCGAGCACAAGGCGGTCCTCCTCGACCCCCGCCTGCTCGGCCGACGTCCAGGACCGCGCCGGGGAAACCGCGCGGCGCCGGATTCGATACGCTTGACCAGCGGCCTTGACGAAGCGTGGCGCGTCGACCGCAGCCAGCCGGCCAAGGTCGCCCGCGCCGACCGCTTCCGCAGCGGCCGCTGAGAATCGAGGGAACGCTGCCATGGCCGCGCTGATCACCGCCGCCGATCTCGGCATCGACACCGGCACCGACCAGGGCCTGTTTGACTGGCTGCTGGCCAGCCTGCTGTTCGGGCGTCCCGTTCCGCAGCAGACGGCCGCCCGTGCCTACCGCAAGTTCAAGGCGGATGGCTGGGATACGCCCGAGCACTTCACCACCGACGACCAGCACCCGCTCTGGCATGAACTGTGGGAGGGGGACTACCACCGGATGAGTTCGGTCATGAGCGAGGAACTGCGTGACGTGATGGGCGGCCTGACCGCTGACTACGGTGGCTCGGTCGCGCGCCTGGTGAGCACCGCCGGGTCGCGCGCGGAGGTGAGCGCCCGGCTGGAGCAGTTCAAGGGAGTCGGGCCCAAGACCGCCGAGATCTTCCTCCGCGAAGTCCCCGACGCGCTGATCGGCAGCGGCTGAGGCTCGCCGGCCCGGCCGGCCACTAGCGACCCGATCACGGCGACCCGGAGCGTCGCGCCGACCTGATGGCGACATCCCCATGCCCAGCCGTTACACCGGTGACCGCGCCCGGGACGCAGGCCCCGTTCTTCAGGGCGGGGTAAGTCCCGGCCGGGCCGTCAGGCCGGGCGCTGCTGGTGCTCGATGTACTGCCGGATGAGCGACGGCGGGGCGCCCCCGCAGGAGGCGGCGAGGTAGGAGGGGGACCAGAAGTGCCCGTTCATCCGCGCCCGGTTCACCCGCCCCGTGTACTGGGAGCGGAGCCTGCGCGCGGAAACGCCCTTGAGGGAGTTCACGAGGGCGGACACGGGGACTTTCGGCGGGTGGAAGGCGAGCGGGTGCACGTGGTCGGCCTCGCCGTTGAACTCGCGCATCTCCGCGTCGAAGCCTCCGCAGGCCTTCCGCATCACTTCCCCGCGGAACCTGAGCGTCCCGTCGTCGAACACGCCGCGCCGGTACCTCGTCACGAAGGCCAAATGAACATGAAGCGCGGAAACGGCGTGCCTGCCGTGCCTGTAGTCGTCGCCGGATGTCATAGGCCATCGTTAGGCTGCGGTCCGTGCTGGCCCGTTACCGCTACCGCGTCTGCCCCGGGCCGCATCAGGAGATGATGCTGGCCCGGTCGTTCGGGTGCGCGCGGGTGGTGTTCAACGACTCGCTGCGCGTCCGCGGGGCCGCTCGCGCGGCGGGCGAGAAGATCAGCGACGCCGAGGTTCAGCGCCGCGTCATCACCCTCGCCAAGACGACTCCGGGACGGGGATGGCTCGGCGAGGTCGCGTCGGTGGCCCTGGTGCAGGCGTGCCAGGACGCCCGGCGGGCGTACCGGAACTGGTTCGACTCGATGTCGGGGAGGCGGAAAGGCCGGAAGGTGGGCCGTCCCCGGTTCCGGTCGCGGAAAGACGGCCGGCAGTCGGTGCGCCTGACCCGCAACGGGTTTTCCCTGCGCGGGGGCCGGCTGTATGTCGCCAAGGTCGGCGGCCTGCGGGTGAAGTGGTCCCGCGGCCTGCCGTCGGTCCCGTCATCGGTCACGGTCATCCGCGAGGCGGACGGCCGGTACTACGCGTCATTCGTGGTCGAGCCGGCGCTGGCCCCGCTGCCGCCAGCCGGCCGCGATATCGGCATCGACCTGGGCCTGAGCGTCCTGGCGGCCACCTCGGACGGGGAGTTGATCGCCAACCCGCGGCACCTGCGGGCGCGGGAGCGGAAGCTGGCCCGGGCGCAGCGTGCCATGGCCCGCAAGCAGAAGGGCTCCGCGAACCGGGACAAGGCCCGCGTCCGCGTTGCCGCCCAGCACCGCAAGGTCCGCGAGGCGCGGGCCGACCACCTGCACAAGACGGCGCTCCGGCTGGTCCGCGACAACCAAGCGGTCTACGTCGAAGACCTCGCCGTGTCCGGCCTGGCCCGCGCAAGGCTCGCGAAGTCGGTGAACGACGCCGGATGGGCGACGCTCGTCCGGCTGCTGGGAGAGAAGGCCGAGCGCCACGGGCGGCAGGTCGTGAAGGTCGGCCGCTGGTTCCCGTCCAGCCGGATCTGCTCCGCCTGCGGGGTCAAGGACGGCGCTAAGCCGCTGAGCGTCCGCGAGTGGACCTGCGGCGGCTGCGGGACGGTGCACGACCAGGACGTCAACGCGGCCCGGAACGTCCTGCTCGAGGGACGGAAGGTGGCGGCCGGGCAGGCCGACACTCAAAACGCCTGCGGAGGGACCGTAAGACCGGGGCCTGCCCCGGCTGGACCCGGGGAAACAGGAACCCGCCGGAGCGCGGCATGAGCCGCGCAGGAGGAATCCCCGCCGTTCACGGCGGGGAGGATGTCAATAGTCCTCGAAGACCGCCGCGACCGACATGACCGTCAGTGACCGGTCGAACCAGGTGTCGAGCTGGCCGAGGTCGTCGCAGGACTCGATCAGCTCGCGCTGCGCAGGGGTGGGGCGCAGGCCGCGGGACTTGAGGATGCGCAGGATGCCGGTCGCGATGATCCGGCGGCACTTATCCGCCTCAGCGGGGTCCCAGCAGGCCACGACCAAGACCGCCCGCGGGCACTTGTTCGCCTTCCTGGCGGCGGTCGCGTGACCATTCGCATATCTAGCATTCGAACTGGTAATGGCAATACCTTGCCATCACTAGTCGGCGTGCCGAGGGAGGGCCGCACTCGTCACCGGCGTGATCACCGTGGCGTCGCACACGAAAACGACAATCCTCAGGGCCGCCCGAACCACGTCCGCAACGTGCTGCCACGCGCAGGGCGGGCCGGCGCCGATAACGGCGGTGCAAGCCCGGGTGAACCGGATCGCCGGTCTGGCCGTTTCCCAGGGCAAGACATATCCGACATTGGGTACCGGCCTTGGGGGTGGGGTGCGGATCGACCGGTCAGACGAAGCCGACGAGCCTGGCCGGGCCGCTGCGCCGGGTCAGCCGCCGGCCCGACCGCCGGACGGCGACGGGGACGGGGACGGGGATAGAGATAGGGGCGTGGGCGTCGACGCGACCACGGGCAGGGGGGTCGGCGGTGACGGTGCTGAGCGGCACCAGTTCCCCTGCCCCGAGCAGTCCGTGCGCCTGGAACGGGCCATGGCGCACCGGGCCACCGTCGATGCCGACTACCGGCGGCACGCGATCGACCAGGGTTGCGCCCGGGTCGAGAAGCTCGAACGCGAAATCGTCACCCCGGCTATGCACCGCATCGAAGCCGAAGATCCCGACCGGACCCTGATCGGCTTGGAACACCGCCTCAAGGGCAGGGACCGGATCGAAGAAAAGATCGAGCACGATACACATAAGAAAGGTCTGCCGGCCGAGCAGGCGTTCGCGGATATGAAGGATGCGATCCGCTACACCTTCCAGTATCGCGAAGACAAGTACGTGGATGGCGTCCACGCCGATGTGCAGCGGCTAAAGTCCGAGGGCGCGGAGTTCGTCGATTCGCGGAATACGTGGACGAGCGAGCAGTACAAAGGGATCAACAGCTGGTGGCGGATCGGTGACACTGGCCAGCTGTTCGAGGTCCAGTTCCACACCCAAGCCAGCTTCGAGGCCAAGCAGGAGACTCATGATGCTTATGGGCGGCTGCGAACGCTGCCGGAAGATAGCAAGGAGGTCCGCGAGCTGCGAGCCTACCAACGAGAAGTCAACATCAAGATTCCGGTCCCGCCGGGGACAGAGGACATCGTGATTTCCTAGGAGGAAGCGGTGGCGACCAAGATCACCTACTACTCGATCGTCGACGACCACACCAGCCCGGAAGAACCCAGCGGCGTTTTGCGGCGGGTTGAAGACGACAACGGCGAGTACGACGAGGAGTTCGGCCGTGACCTCGCCTGGACGCGAAGCTGGGTCCTCTATTCCTACGAACGCGGGAATGGCGACAACCAGCTCTACGAGATCGCCGAAGACGAGGCCAACCGGATCGTCGAGCGAATCCGCCGGTCGGTCATCGGCCAGCCCTGAACCTCGATGGAACATCGCCTCAAGGTCGCTCTCCACGTAGGCCGACCCGGCCACGGAGGTGGAGTCGTGAAGCAGGCGGAGCACACGCCCGTTCGATACGAGGGAAGGCCGCCCGTGGCGGGGCGCTCGTCGAGCTGCTGATCCCACGGGACGAGGTGGACGTGGCCTTCATCCCCGCCTTAACGCAGCCGCGACAGCAGCCCGACGAGCTCGGTCAGCTGCCCGGGGTCGAGCGCTCGCAGCGCCGCGGGCGGCTCGCCCATGATTGCGTCGGCCAGCGCGGCCGCGTCCCGACCGGCCGGGGTGAGGCTGACGACCTTGCTCCGCCGGTCGCTCGGGTGCGGCTTCCGTTCCACGAAGCCGAGGTGCTCGAGCTTGTCCACGATGATCGTGGCGTAGGGGCGGTCGACGCCGTGCGCGTCGGCGAGCTGGGCGAGGGTCATGGGCTGCTCGCGGAGCAGGAACAAGACCTTGATCCGGCCGCTGCCCGCGCCCAGGCCGAGCCGCTCCCTGAGCACCGAGCTGGTGCTGTTGGCCTCGACGAACTGCCGCATCAGCTGCCACGCCGCGGCAGGCAGATCGGCCGGGTCGGACGGGGCGGACGAGGCCGACTGGTCGGGCAGGGACGGCCCGGGGGCGCCCTGAGGATCAGCGGACGACGGCTGAGTCGCGGCCACGGACGTCACCTTCCTCCGGCTGGGCGATGAGCAGTTCACGGGTCCGCTGCGCCGTGGTGCGGGCCCAGCCGCTGGTCGACGCCAGGCCGATCAGCAGCACGGCCAGCCCGCAGCCGCAGACAACGGCCCAGCCGCCGTGGCTGGCGGCCGTGAACCCGGCCGCCTCGCGGCCTGCCACCAGCGACCCGATCACCGCGACACCGAGCGTAGCGCCGACCTGGCGGCAGGTCGATGCTATCGAAGCGGCGACCCCGGCCTGGGCCGACGGCATCCCCGACACGGCGGTGTTGGAGATCGGCGGGTTGACGAACCCGAACCCGATCCCGAACACGATGTAGACCACGACGAGCTCGGCGATCGGCGCGGCGGCGCTCACCGTCATCAGCACCGCGGACCCGGCCGCGAGCGCCAGGCCGGCGATGACCAGCGCCCAGCGGACATGCCCGGCGGCGACAAGCCGCCCCGAGATGCGCGCGGTCACCACGGTGGTGGCCGCCATCGGAAGGATGAGCAGGCCGGCCTCGATCGCGGAGTAGCCGCGCGCGCTCTGCAAGTAGATCGTGTTGAGGAACAGGAACCCGGCCAGCGCGGCGAACGCCGCCACCGCGATCAGCGCCGCACCGGAGAAGGGCGCGGAGGCGAAGAACCGGGGGTCGATCAGCGGCTCCCGCCTGCGCGACTCCACCGCCGTCACTGTCAGCGCGGCAACGGCGGCGGCCGCGTAGCAGCCGACGATCAGCGGCGACGTCCAGCCGTGCTGGGGCCCCTCGATGGTGCCGGCCGTGACCCCGGCCAGCAGCACGACGATTAGGATCTGTGCGATCGGGTCGAGCCGACGCGGCCGGGGCGCCCGCGACTCGGGCACGAACCGCTGGGTCAGTGCGATGGCGGCCAGCCCGACGGGCACGTTGACCCAGAAGATGGCGCGCCACCCGACCGTGCCCACCAGCACCCCGCCCATCACCGGTCCGACCGCGAGGCTGATTCCCACCACGCTCCCCCACACCCCCATCGCCCGGGCTCGCCTGGCGGGGTCGGTGAAGGTGTTGGCGATGATCGCCAGCGCGACCGGGTTGAGCATCGACCCGCCGACGGCCTGGATCATCCGGAACGCCACCAGCCAGCCGAGCCCGGGGGCGAGGCTGCACAGCAGCGAGCCGACGGTGAACAACGCCAGCCCGGCCTGGAAGACCCGGCGCCTGCCCAGCCGGTCGGCCAGGGAGCCTGACAGCATCAGCAGGCTCGCCAGCACCACCGTGTACCCATCGATCGTCCACTGCAGCCCGGCGGTCGAGGCGCCGAAGCTCCGCTGGATGGACGGCAGGGCGATGTTCACGATGGTGACGTCCACCCCGACCACGAACAGGCTGAGGCAGCAGGTGGCGAGGATGACGCCAAGCCGCCGGTTCGGCTCGGCCAAACTGCTTGCGCTCATACAATGATGATAGATCTACAACTATATATCGTCAACCCGGCCGGGGAGCGGGGCGGCCCGAACCGCGCCCGCACGCCCGGATCGATATTTTTCTGCTGGGGCCTGTCGATTCCGCCTGACCCGCCCGACGTAGGGGTGTAACGCGCGCACCACCGCGCCGAAGGAAAAGAGAGAAGATCACTCATGGCTCAGTACGCGATCCTGATCTACGCCCACGACTCCGCGCACGCCCCCGAGGCCACTCCCGAGGACCTGGAGACGTGCGACAACCACTCCGACGAACTCGCCGCGAACGGCTCGATGCTCGCGGCGTACGCCCTGACGCCCAGGGACATGGCGACGTCGGTCCGCGCCGACGCCATCACCGACGGCCCGTTCCTCGACTCCAAGGAGGTGGTGGCCGGCTTCTACGTGATCGAGGCGCCCGATCTGGACGCCGCGCTGGCGATCGCCCGCACCAACCCGGTCGTGCGGGACGGCGGCGGCGTCGAGGTCCGGCCGGTGCACAGCAGCTTCGTCAAGCAGGAGGAGCCGACGACCCCGTGAGCAACCGCGCAGCCGACGCCGCGGCCGTCGAGGCGGCCGTCGCCGACGCGCACCGCCGCGAGTGGGCCCGGGTGCTGGCCGCGACGGTGCGCGTCGCGCGGGACCTGGACCTGGCCGAGGAGTGCGTGCAGGACGCCTACGCGGCGGCGCTGCGGACCTGGCCGTCCGTCGGCGTCCCCGGCAACCCGGGGGCGTGGCTCACCACCACCGCGCGGCGGCGGGCGATCGACGCGATCAGGCACGACGCCGCCCTCCGGTTCAGGCTGCCGCTGCTGGTGGAGCCCTCAGGGGAACCCGGGCCGATGCCGGGGCTGCCCGAGCCGGTCGCCGACGGCGAGGCCGCCGCCGCCCGGCTGAGCGAGGTGCTGCCCGATGAGCGGCTCCGGCTGATCTTCATCTGCTGTCACCCCGCTCTTGCCCAGGAGGCTCAGGTGGCGCTCACGCTGCGGCTGGTGTGCGGGATGGGCGTGCCCGACATCGCCCGCGCGTTCCTGGTCTCCGAGCCGACCATGGCGGCCAGGATCACCCGGGCGAAGAAGAAGATCTCGGTCGCGCGCATCCCTTACCGCATCCCGCGCGCGGGCGACCTGGGCGAGCGGCTGACCGCGGCGCTGGCCGTCATCCACCTGCTCTTCACGGCCGGCCACACCGCGCCGTCGGGCGCGTCGCTGGTCCGTGTCGACCTGGTGGAGCAGGCGATGCACCTGGCCCGGATGCTGCGCGAGTTGATGCCCGGCAGCGCCGACGTCCGCGGGCTGCACGCGCTGCTGCTGGTCACCGATGCGCGGCGCGCCACCAGGACCGACGCCGACGGCCGCCTGCTGCGGCTGAGCGAACAGGACCGGTCGCAGTGGGATTCCGCCGCGCTGGCGCAGGCACACGAGGAGATCGCCGACTGCCTGCGGGCGGGCCCGCCCGGCCTACCCTGCACGCATCCCCCTTACCCACGCCTTCCTAGACCAGCCACTGGCGCATCTCACTTACGACCGGCTCCTTGTGGCCTCGCCTCCCCTCCCCCCTCCCTCATCCCCAGCCTCCCCACCCCCCCTCGGCGGCCGACGCCTACCGGCAGGCGCTCGCCCTGACCGCCAACGAGGCCGAGCGAGCCTTCCTCGTGCGGCAGATCAAAGACTAAATTCATCCTGTCGAACGGACCGCGGGCGTCTGCTGGCAACACACATTGCACCTGGGGGGCGCATCGGCCGGAAAATCGCGGGTGCTTAGGGTGGAGGCTGTCCGGCCGGAACTTCTCCGGCGGGCACCGGGGGGTGCATCTGGCATGGCGAAAATACTGTTCGTGGTCTCGGGGGCCACGTATCTCGTGCTCAAGGACGGCACCAGGTACGCCACCGGGTACTGGGCCGAGGAGTTCGCGCGTCCGTATAAGGAGTTCACCGACGCCGGCCATGAGGTCGTGGTCGCGACGCCCGGTGGCGTGACGCCGACCGTCGACATGATGAGCCTGCGCCCGTCGATGGCGGGCGGCGAGCAGGGGGCCCTTGAGCTGGAGGCCATCATCCGCTCGGCCGAGGTGCTGCGACGGCCGCTCCAGGTGTCGGACGTCCGCCCCGAGGACTATGACGCGATCTACTTTCCCGGCGGCCACGGCCCGATGCAGGACCTGGCGTTCGACGCCGACGTGGGCCGGCTGCTGACGGCGCAGCTCGCCTCGGGCAGGCCGCTCGCGATGGTATGCCACGGCCCGGCCGCGATGCTGTCGACCAGGATCGGTGGCGTGTCGCCGTTCAAGGGCTACCGGGTCAGCTGCTTCACCAACGAGAAGGAGGAGGCCGTCGGGCTCGCCCCCTCGATGCCGTGGCTGCTTGAGACCGAGCTGAAGGACAGCGTGGCGTCCAGTTCAGCCGCGGCCCGAACTGGGAGCCGTATATGGTGGAGGACCGCAACCTGATCACCGGGCAGAATCCTCATCGGCTGCGGTCCTGGGGGAACGACTGCTGAAGATCCTCGCCTAGGGGAGCGGGGAGCCATGGCTAGCGAACACTGGCAGGATGAGCCGGAGCCACAGGACTTCCCGGCCGCCGAGAACTATCTTTCGCTCCTGGTCGGCCGCATCGCGGCGGGCATGCTGGTCGACGCCCTGCGCGCAGAGCAGACGCTGGAGCACTTCGCCGCCAAGGACCTTCTGCGAGCCTCCGGCCTGCCGCTGCTTGCCGTTGACTACTCGGAAGTCACGTCCGACTTCAAGAAGGTCAAGAAGGGCGACAAGCTCTCCCCCGTGCTGCTGGTCCACGGGGACCCGCTGTGGGTCGCCGACGGCTATCACCGGATCTGGGGGAGCTACCACCTGGAATGAGAAGACCCTGGTGCCGCGCCCGACGACGGGCCGCCCAAGCGCCAGCTGACCGAGACCGCGCGACCCCGGGTCACTCGCCGTCCCCGTTCCCAGCGGGGCCGGGGGGAGTCGCCTTCCGAGCGCGCATGGGACCAGGCTGCCAGCTGATCCCCAGCGTGCCGCCTGCGGCCTGAGTACCGCTCGCCCCGCCGCCCGGCCCCCTGAGCACATAGGCGATGCCGACCGCGATGAAGGCGCCGACGACCGGCCCGGCCAGGTACGCCCACCAGGCGGTCCAGTCGTCGAGCACCAGGGCGGGCCCGAGCGACCTGACCGGGTTCATCGAGGCGCCGCTGACCGGTGCTCCCCACAGCCCGGCCAGCACGATGTAGCTGGCGACGGCGACGGCGGCCATCGAGCCAACCGCCAGGCGCCCCCTACGCGGTGCCGAGGACCACGCTCACCAGCCCGACCGTCAGCACCGCTTCCCACAGCATCGCGGTGATCGTCGTGATGCCGCTCCCCGGCAGGGTCAGGCCCACGCTGCCCTGCCTGCCGATCAGCGCCCACAGCAGCAGCGTGGCGAGGACCGCCCCGGCGAACTGGGCGACGATGTAGAGGGGGACCCGTTTCCAGGAGAAATCGCCCCGCAGGGCGAAGGCGACGCTGACGACGGGGTTGAGGTGCGCACCGGACACGGTGCCCATGAACCAGATGACGACCGCGACCATCAGCCCGTGCGCGCGCACCCGGCGCGGCAGGCTCGGCGCGCACGTCATGCGTTGCAGCCAGCACCTGGCCCCACCGCGACGAGCACGAGGAAGAACGTCCCGAGCGCCTCGGAAAACAACCGCCGCCACTTGTACCTGTCGTCGGCGAAGTCGAACTGGTGGGCGACCGCGTTCGGCTGACCCATGGACCGCAGGGCGACCTCGGCGCGATGCACCTCCTGATGCCTGGCCGCCTGCTGCCCGGCGGGCTCCGCCGGCCCGTGCTTGCTCTCCGGGCTGACTGGTCATGTGGTGTGGCCGTCCTCTCCCGCTTCCCGTCGCCTGCTTGGCGCGCGATCATGGATTGTGGCCGCGTGGGTCAAGGTTAGGGGACCCCGCCGGGATGCGGGGGTCGCGCGTCGGCTACGTTGCACGCACCGCCCTGTGCAACGGCCATAACCCCGGAAGGGTCCTGCGATGAGCGCTTCTGCCGCGATCGAGGTCAGTCACCTGACCAAGGTTTTCGGCGCGCGGACGGCGGTGCGCGGCTGGTCCTTCACCGTCGCGCGCGGCGAGGTGTTCGGGTTCCTCGGGCCCAACGGCGCGGGCAAGACCACGATGGTCCGGACCGGGGCACGCTGATCGCCCCGACGGCCGGGTCCGCGTCGGTGGCGGGCATACCGCTCGGCTCGGCCGCCGAGGCGGAGCTCCGGCAGCGCATCTCGATCACGACCGAGGCGCCCGGCCTGGACAACCGGCTGACGGTGGCGGAGAACCTGGAGTTCTTCGCCCGGCTGTACGGCCTGACCGGGCGGGGCGACCGGATCTACGAGGCGCTGTCCGCCGTCGGCCTCACCGCCCGGGCGGACGACCTGTGCGGGTCGCTGTCCAAGGGGCTCAAGCAGCGCGCCTCGCTGGCCCGGTCGCTGCTCAACGACCCCGCGGTGATGTTTCTCGACGAGCCGACCTCGGGCCTTGACCCGGCCGCCGCGCACGAGGTGCTCGGCCTGGTCAGCGGGCTGCGCCAGCGCGGGGTGACGGTCTTCCTGACCACCCATCGGCTGGACGAGGCGGAACGGCTGTGCGACCGGGTGGCGATCATGAACACCAGCCTGCGGACCATCGGCACCCCCGACGAGCTGCGCCGGACGCTGTTCTCCCGGTCGCTCGCCGTCAGCACGGTGATACCGCTCGAACAGCCGGACAAGGAATTCCACGGCCTCCCGGCGGTGCAGGGCTCGCAGCCGGAATCCTCGGATGGAACGGCGGGCTACCTGCTGACGGTGACCGACCCGGCGGCGGCGGCGCCCGCGGATACCAGGGCCCTGGTGGCCGCCGGGGCGGACGTGCTGTCGATCAGCGAGACGCGCCATTCGCTCGAGGACGTCTACCTGGAACTGATCGATCAGCAGGAGAGCCCGTCATCATCAACGCGAACCGCAGGGCGGTGGTCCGCAAGGAACTGGCGGACTTCCGGCGCAACCGGCTCATCGTCATCACCGCGTCGATTCTGCCGGTCGTCTTCCTCATCAGCCCGACCGCCAGCATCCTCGCGATTCACGCGTCGGCCTCGAGCGCGCTGCTGTCCAGGCGCGTCGGCTATTCGCTGTTCCTGCCGCTAGTCGTCCCGCTCTTCGTCCCCGCCACGATGAGCGCGTACTCGGTCGTCGGCGAGCGCGAGCAGGGCACGCTCGAGCCGGTTCTCACCACGCGATCACCCGGGTCGAACTCCTGCTGGGCAAGGCCGTGGCGATCTTCCTGCCCGCGGTGGTCGTCGCCTACATCACGTTCGGCGTCTTCCTGGCGATCGTCGCGCTCTTCGCCGACGCCCCGGTCGCCTCCGCGATGTGGCACGCGCCGCAGCTGCCGGCCGAGGTCCTCTTCATCCCGCTGCTGGCAGCGTGGGCGATCTGGGTTGGCCTGGCGATCTCCTCGTATGTGACCGAGACCCGCGTCGCGCAGCAGCTCAGCGTCCTGGCCAGCCTCCCGCCGCTGGCGCTCATCTCGCTCATGTCGTTCCAGGTCATCACCCCGTCGTTCGGGCTGGCGGCGGCCCTGGCGGGCGGCCTGCTGGTGATCGACTGCGGCGCCTGCTTCGTGGTGGCGCGGCTGTTCGACCGCGAGCGTCTCGTCACCGGATCCAGGCCGGTCCGGCCCGCGCCCGCCCCCGGCACCGTCCGCCAGCTCCCCCCGGTAAGCGGCTCCTCCTAACCGAGAGCCCCCGCCCGAGCCGGGGCGATGCGACGCGCGCCCGGCTCGGGCGGATAATCGGTCTATGCCCGGAATGCGACTGGCACTGGCGGCCGTGATCGCGGGCTGCTGCGCGGCCATGGCGCTGGCCGCTGTCGGCGACCCGCAGGGCCCGGTGCCGCAGGCCGGCGACCGGCCCGCGCGGACGGCGCCCGCACCGGTCCGACCGCGGCCGCCGATCGTCGTGCCGCAGCTGGCGGCGGTGCCCCCGGCCGGGCCGCTGGCCGACCCGGGGCCTGCCGTCCGTTCGTCGCCCGCGTCCGCTGCGGCGCGGGCGTGCGGCGAGCTTCCCCGGTTCAGCGCGGCGACGGCAGACGAGATCATGGCCGGACGGCTGACGATCGCGCCGTTCCCCGCCGTCGCCATCGACCCGCACCAGGACGGGGACGTCAACTGGACGCTCAACCCGTTCGGCAACCCGACCTGGGGCCAGGACTTCAGGTCCGGCAGCTGGATCGAGGACCTGGTCGCGGGCTACCTCGCGGGCGGCCCGCAGGCCGGCGCCTATCTGGCCAGGGCGAAGCTGCTCGCGGTGGGCTGGCTGCGCGCGCTGCCGGCCTCCGGCCGGGACCCGAGCACGCTCGTCTGCATCGCGCAGGCGTTCCCCGGACAGTCGTGGATCATCGACCAGATCCCGCCGACCGTGGACTACTACGCGGCGCACTGGATGGGCGCCTGGAATCACGGCCTGATGCAGGACATCAAGCTGCTCCGCATCGGCTGCGGGTACCCGCCCGCAGCGTTCGGCGGCGACGCCCTGCGCTGGCGCCAGGCGGCGGTCGCGCAGCTGGTCGCCGCGTTCGCGCCGAACCCGCTGGGACCCGCGATCGACGCCCAGGGGGCGGTCAACGAGCAGGCGACGCTGTACGAGGACTTCGTTTACCACCTGTGGCAGACCGCGCTGCCCGCGCTCGCCGCCTGCGGCTACCGGCTGCCCGGCTGGATCACGGCCAGGATCGCCCTGCTGCCTGCGTTCCTTGGCTACGCGACCGAGCCCGACGGCGACCTGGTGCAGATCGGCGACAGCTACATCGAGCGCCCGGCGACGTCGCCCCGCGGTCACGCCCTGGTCGCCGTCTACGCGCAGGCGGGCTACGTGTTCGGGCGGTCGGGGTGGACGCCGGCCGCGTCGTTCTACTCGCTGCGGTTCGGGCCCGGACGGGAGATTCACGGGCACGACGACCACATGGGCCTCACCTACTACTCCCGCGGGCGCGACCTCATCGTGGACGCCGGGCACTACGGCTACACCGCCACGCCGTACCGGGCCTGGCTGCAGTCGCCGGAGGGGGCGAGCACGCTGGTGCTGCCGGGCGTTCCGTTCTCCGCCGCTGCCGCCACGTCCCTGGTCGCCGACCAGATCGGCCGGTACGGTCAGTTCTACGAGCTCTACGACACCGCCTTCGACGGCGACCCCCGGTACCGGTCGGTGTACGTCAGCCAGCGGCCAGATCTGATGCTGGTCTTCGACCGGGCCCAGGGCGGCTCGGCGGCGTCCGCCTACTCGCAGCTGTGGCACCTGGACCCGGGCCTGCAGGTGACCAAGGTCGGGCCTTCGTCCGCCATCGCGTCGGCGCCGGGTACCACGTTGTCGCTGGCGCAGGTGGCGCTGCCCGGCCAGGTCATACCGCCCGGCTCGACGCAGGTGACCAGCGGTCAGACCGGCCCATACCAAGGCTGGGTGTCGCACCAGATGCTGCAGCAGATCCCGGCCGACGTCGTGACGATGACCAGGAGCGGGCCGTCGGCCGCCATCCTCACCCTGCTGATCCCCACCGCACCGGGTACCCGGGTGGCGTACTCCGTCACCGGCCGGTCACCCGGCCCGTATCGGCTCAGCGTCACGGTCGGCGCGACCGCGACCTCGTACACCATCACCGCGGACGGCATCATCAGCCCGGCGTCGCCTGGCAGCGCCTGAAGGGTCTGGGCGGCAGACGACCGGACCTCGGTCGCCCGCGCGCCTCGCGCCTCCCGCCAGCTTTCTATCGGTTCTGACCATTTTTTCCACTTTCTATCGGTTCTGACCGCTTTAGTGGTCAAAACTGATAGAGAGATGAATCGTATGGTCAGAACCGATAGCTAGGTGCACGCCGGCTGTGGCAGGTGTGAAGGATGAGCCGGGCGGTGCGAGCGCCGTTGACCACGCGGTCGGCGTCGGTGGCGCAGCCGGCCGAAGCCGCTGACGGCTGGGGTCGGTGGCGTCGTTGACAGGGCCCCGTGGGATCCGCCGGTGGCTGCTAGTCGGTGCCGGATTCCATGGCGGCGCGGTCGAGGAGCTCGTCGTCGTTGGCCCGGCCGTCGGATGCGATCGCCTCGGCCCCGCCCGCCGGCATGGACCCGATGAGCTCGTCCGGCGTGGGCTGGAGGGCTGTTCCCGCGCCGATCAGGGCCGCGTGGCCGCCGCCGAACATGCCCAGGCCCGCGTACTGCTCGAGCTTGGCCCGGGAGTCCGCGATGTCGAGGTTGCGCATGGTCAGCTGGCCGATCCGGTCCGCCGGGCCGAAAGCCGCGTCCTCCACCCGCTCCATCGACAGCTTGTCCGGGTGGTAGCTGAACGCCGGCCCGCTGGTGTCGAGGATTGAGTAGTCCTCGCCCCGCCGAAGCCGGAGCGTCACAGTCCCGGTCACCGCGGTGCCGACCCAGCGCTGCAGCGACTCGCGGATCATCAGCGCCTGCGGATCGAGCCAGCGGCCCTCGTAGAGCAGCCGGCCGAGCTTGCGGCCCTCGTTGTGGTACGCGGCGAGGGTGTCCTCGTTGTGGATCGCGCAGACCAGACGCTCGTAGGCCGCGTGCAGGAGCGCCATACCCGGCGCCTCGTAGATGCCGCGCGACTTGGCCTCGATGATCCGGTTCTCGATCTGGTCGGACATGCCGAGGCCGTGGCGGCCGCCGATCGCGTTGGCCTCGAGCACCAGGTCGACCGCCGACCCGAACTCCTTGCCGTTGACCGCGACCGGGCGGCCGCGCTCGAACGTGATCGTGACGTCCTCGGCGGCGATCTCGACCGACGGGTCCCAGAACCGCACGCCCATGATGGGGTCGACGATCTCGACGTTGGCGTCGAGATGCTCGAGCGACTTGGCCTCGTGGGTGGCGCCCCAGATGTTCGCGTCGGTCGAGTACGCCTTCTCCTTGCTCGACCGGTAGGGCAGGCTCCGGTCGGCCAGCCACTGCGACATCTCCGCCCGCCCGCCCAGCTCGGCCACGAAGGTGGCGTCCAGCCAGGGCTTGTAGATCCGCAGGCCCGGGTTAGCGAGCAGCCCGTAGCGGTAGAACCGCTCGATGTCGTTGCCCTTGTAGGTGGAGCCATCGCCCCAGATCTGCACCTGGTCGGCCAGCATGGCCCGGACCAGCAGCGTGCCGGTGACCGCCCGGCCCAGCGGGGTGGTGTTGAAGTAGCCGCGCCCGCCGGACCTGATGTGGAACGCGCCGCAGGTCAGCGCGGCCAGCCCCTCCTCCACGAGGGCGGCCTTGCAATCGACCAGCCGGGCCCCCTCGGCGCCATAGGCGCTGGCCCGGCCGGGCACCGACGCGATGTCGGGCTCGTCGTACTGGCCGAGGTCGGCGGTATAGGTGTAGGGCACCGCTCCCTTCTCGCGCATCCACGCGACCGCAACCGACGTGTCGAGGCCGCCGGAGAAGGCGATTCCGACGCGTTCACCGACAGGCAGGGAGGCGAGCACCTTAGTCATGGATGAAATTATATGCACACTACTGCATGATCATGCAACACGTTCGGCCGCCCGTTCGCGCCTGGCCGCCAGCGCCCGCCGCGCCGAGGTCCCCACGCCGGCCCGACGCTGCGCCTGCGTAACTCGCGCACCGCTGGCATTCGATCATCCGTCTGTGGTCGTCGCGCGTCTCCATTGCCGACAAATCACTTTATGGCTGGAATGCACCTATTTACCGTAAAACGCTAAGTAGGTAATTCTTCCTGCTTTACGATGCCGCATATCCGCCTGTAGGCCGCAACTCAGGAGAAGTACCGTGTTCCCCTCACGAATGCGCATTCTCGCACCGTCCCTGGCTATAGCCCTGCTAGCCCTGACGGGCTGCGGCGGCCTGACAATTAACCAAGGCAGTACTAGTCAAAACGGGCTAGAAAAGACGACCCTGAACGTGGCCGTCGTGCCTGCGGTCGATTCGGCCGGATTCTTCGTCGCACTGCACGAGGGGCTGTTCAAGGCCCGGGGCCTGACGATTAACTACACGCCCGCCGTGAGCAGCGACGAGGTGATCAACCAGCAGGTGTCCGGCCAGTACGACATCACCGGCGGTAACTACGTCTCCTACATCCAGCACTACGTGCAGCAGCACCAGCCGCTGGAGATCATCGCCGAGGGCTCGGTGATGCAGGAGGGCACGCAGGCGATCTACACGATGCCGAACTCGAAGATCAAGACGCTGGCCGGGCTCAAGGGTCACGTACTCGGCATTAACGCCCCCTTCAACATCAACTACCTGCTGGCCGCCTCGGTGCTGACCGAGAACGGGATCAAGCTGTCCGCGGTGCACTTCCCCGCCGCGCCGATCCCCTTCCCGACGATGGCGGCCGCGCTCGCCGCCGGGAAGGTCGCCGCGGCGGCCATGCCCGAGCCGTTCGCCACCGCCGCCGAGCAGCAGTACGGCGTGGTCACCCTGTCCGACCTCAACCAGGGCGCGACCGAGAGCTTCCCCATCCAGGGCTACGTGGTCACCAAGTCCTGGGCAGAGCAGAACCCGGGCACCCTGAAGGCATTCGTCGCCGCTCTCACCCAAGGCCAGGAGATCGCCGACACCAGCCGATCCGCGATCGAGCAGGCCATGGAGTCCCTGAAGGGCCCGCCGAACGGCCAGATCCCGCCGATCATCGCCGCGGTCATGGCCGTCAACATCTACCCGACCGCGATCGACAAGGTCCGGATCCAGCGCGTGGCCGACGTCATGTACCAGTTCGGCCTGCTGAAGTCCCCGTTCAACGTCTCCCCGATGATCGGTCCCTGACGCACCGTTAACCCCGCGGGTCGGCCGGCTCGCCCCCGCCGGCGCTCTCCCGGCCGTCGCCGGCGTCCATCCGGTAGCGGCGGAAGGCCGGGAGCGCCAGCCCGATGACGGCCGTGCTCGCGATCACCAGCAGGCCCCCGGAGAGCGCGCTGATCACCGGGGTGGCCAGGGTGCGCGGGTCACCGCCGAACCGCTCCGCGTTGAGCGCCGGGAACAGCGACGTCGGCAGCCCGAAGAACGTCGCGCAGACATCGGTCAGGAACGCCCCCGCCAGCACCGGGGTCCGCCCGATGAACGAGAAACCGGCCGCGACAGAGGAAACCAGGGACCGTTCGGAATGACCTGATTGTGGATTTTCGCTGGTGAGCGACTTCGGGAGAGAACCGACTCCGTACAGCGCGCAGCCAAACGACACGGTGTCGATGAGATAGCAGGCCCGCAGGCCCAGGTGCGGCGCGCCGGCCACCAGGCCGGCCAGGGCCGGGCAGGCGATCATCATGACCTGGAAGGAGATCCGCTGCAGGGCCTGCGCGGCGGCGAGCTGGCCGGCCGGCAGCAGGGCCGGGGTGAGCGACCGGCGCCCCGGCTCGTTGACCGCCGCGACCGCCGACGTGATCGCGGCGAGCGCGTACAGCAGGCCGACCTGGTTCAGGCCGACCCAGGCCTGGACGGTGAGCGCGGCCGAGATCGCCGCCAGGGCGCAGGTGCAGACGAGCACCAGCCGCCGGGTGTCGAGCGCGTCGATCAGCGCC
The DNA here is from genome assembly GCA_963826945.1 of uncultured Alphaproteobacteria bacterium. Classification (GTDB taxonomy): domain Bacteria; phylum Pseudomonadota; class Alphaproteobacteria; order Rhizobiales; family Xanthobacteraceae; genus BOG-931. The sequence goes on from CAWGYY010000017.1 coordinate 31,903, forward strand.
CCGCCGAACAGGCCCACCGCGAGCAGCGGCAGCAGCGTGACCAGGGCGATGAGCCCCACCGCGGCCGTCGACCGGGTGAGGTCCCACACCTGCAGGGTGACGGCGAACGAGGTCATCGCGCCGCCGACCGCCGACAGGGTGGACCCGGCCCACAGCCGTCGGAAGGCCGGCGACTCTCGCAGCGGGGTCAGGTCTGCGAGGAGTTTCACGGGTGACGATCGTACGGCAGGTGCCGCCATGCGCCGGGCTATTAAATGCGGTCATATCGAACGGACCGTTGCTCCGCGTTCTCGGACATAACGGACCCGGCGGCGTTGTTGCGGGTGAGGTGATTACCGCGCGGCACCGGTCAACGGCCCTGCTCGTCTCCGGCTGCTACTTCATGGAGATGCTCGACGGGACCATCGTCACCACCGCGGCGCCGCGGATCGGGGCGTCGCTGCACGCCCCGGCGACCGAGATCGGCCTGGTCGTCACCGCCTACCTGCTCACGCTGGCGGTGCTGATCCCGCTGTCGGGCTGGCTGACCAGGCGGCTCGGCAATCGCGTGGTCTTCCTGACCGCGATCGCGCTGTTCACCTGCGCGTCGGTCGGCTGCGCGGCCAGTGGGTCGCTGGGCGAGCTGGTCGCGTTTCGGGTGCTGCAGGGCGCCGGCGGGGCGATGATGGTGCCGGTCGGCCGGATGATGGTGCTGTCGAAGGCCGACAAGGGCGACATCCTGCGGCTCACCTCCTACGTGGTCTGGCCCGGGCTGCTCGCGCCGGTGATCGCACCGCTGGCGGGCGGGCTCATCACCACCTACGCCTCCTGGCACTGGATCTTCCTGATCAACGCGCCGCTCGGCGTGGTCGCGTTCGCGCTGGCCTGGCGGCTGGTCCGCGACGGGCGCGACGAGGCCGTCCCCCCGCCGCTGGACTGGACGGGCATGGCGCTCACCGGGGTCGGCCTGGGCGGGCTCACCTACGCCGCGCACCTGGTCTCGATGCCCGCCCCGCCGGTGGCCGAGACCGCGCTCTGCTTCGCCGGGTCGGCGGCCCTGCTCGCCGCCGCCTTCTGGCACCTGCGCCGCGCGCCGCACCCGCTGCTCAACCTGCGGACACTCGCCAGCCCCACCTTCCGGGTCACCCAGTTCGGCGGCACCGGCTACATGCTGGTGGTCGGCTCGATGCCGTTCCTGCTGCCGCTGCTGTTCCAGACCGAGTTCGGCTGGTCGCCGGTCAAGTCGGGTGCGCTCACCGCGTTCGTGTTCGCCGGGAACGTGGGGATCAAGCCGGCCACCACGCCGCTGATCAACCGGTTCGGGTTCCGATCGGTGCTCGTCCTCTCCGCGCTCGGCACGGCGGTGCTGGTCGCGGCGCTCGGGTTCACCACCGCCTCGACCCCGGTCGCGGTGATCGCGCTGCTGGCGCTGGCCAGCGGCGTCACCCGGTCGACCGGGTTCACCGTCTACACCACGGTCGGCCTGGCGGACATGCCGGCCGAGCTGATGCGCGACGCCAACACCTTCGCGGCCACGTCGATGCAGCTCGCGGCCGGCCTGGCGATCGCGGCCAGCACGGTGGCGCTGCGCATCGGCGGTGCGGTCACCGGCAGCCCGGCAGGCGGGCCGGCGGGCGGCAGCGCCAGCCAGGGCGCCTTCACGGTCGCGTTCTGCCTGCTCGCCCTCATCGCGGTCGGCTGCGCGGCCGAGGCGCTGCGGATGGACCCGCGGGCCGGCGACGCCGCCCGCCGGCCCCGCGCCGCCGCCCGCGCGAGCCCGTGGAAGTAATGGCAGCTTATACAGCGCTGCCGATACCGTCTGAGCGGTCGTCCCCTCGTCGCGAAACTGGCGGTTAACGGTGGTCAAGCAGGCAGTTCGGCAGCGGTATCAGACAACTCAGCCGGACGCCGGGGCGCTATTGCCCGAATTGTTCCCTGAGCCGCCGCCGCGGCAGGCGACGACGTACTTGCGGGTCGCCCAGCGCGCCTTGCTGTTCGTGATCGCGCTGGTCGCGGGGGTCGTGACGCTTCTCCTGCGGATCGCGGGACGGTCACCGCTGACCACGATCTGGGCCGAGGACCGCACCGTGTTCCTGGTCCAGGCCCTCGCCCGCCCGTGGCATCTGTTCGCTTCCTACGCCGGCTACCTGCAGCTGCTGCCGCGGCTTATCGCGCAATTCGTGTCATTTCTCCCGCTGCGCGACGCATCGGTCGCATTCGCTATTACCGGCGCGGTCATCTCCTCGGCGGTGGCGCTATTCGTCTTCCACGCGAGCGCCGGGCACGTCCGCTCCGCGTGGTTGCGCGGACTGCTCGCGGCGGCGGTACTGCTGCTTCCCGTCGCGCCGCTTGAGATCGCCGACAACGGCGTCAACACCCCGTGGTACCTGCTTTTCGCGCTCTTCTGGGCCGCCTTGTGGCGGCCGCGAGGTCGCGGCGGCATGGCCCTGGCCGCCCTCATCGCGTTCCTGGCGGGGGCGTCCACGCCGCTGGCGCTGGCCCTCGCACCGCTGCTGATCCTGCGGATGGCGGCCCTGCGCCGGGTCCGCGAGCACGCGGTGACGGCCGGCCTCGCGGTCGGCCTGGTGCTCCAGGCGCCGGTCATCCACGCGGCCCACAACTCCCGGCTTGACCAGCAGTCCAGTCCTGGCGGGGTACTCGGCTTCGTCGCGCACGACGTGGTGCTGCCGGCCCTCGGCTGGCACCTCGACTGGTGGCTGCAGGCCGCCGCGGGCAGGAACGGCGCTACCTTGCTGGTCGGCTGCCTGCTGGCGGCGGTGTTCGCCGCGATCGCGGTCACCCAGCCCGGCCGCGTCGGGCTGCTGGCCGCGGTCGCGCTCGGCTGCGGCTTCCTGCTCGCGGTGGCGGCGGCAACGCTGTCGCGGTGGGTCACAGTCGATACCGTCCACTTCCACGTAGAGCCCGGCTCCCGCTACACCACGCTGCCGATTTTCCTGATGCAGGCGGCGGTGATCGTGGCGGTCGACAACATCGTCCGCCGCGCCCGCGAACGCGCGCGGCCCGACGATCAGGCGGCCGACTTCGGCCTGACCCCCTGGACGGGCGCGGCCAGGGCGCGCGGCGCGACGGCGGCCGTGGCCGCCCTCGTCCTGGTGCTGTCGTTCGGCTGGATCACGGACTTCCGCAGCGGCAACGGGCGGGCGGCGGGGTGCCGTGGGCGCCGGTGGCCGGCCGCTGGCTGGCGAACTGCCAGCGCGACCCGTCCGGGACGCTCGGGTGCCGTCCATCGATCCGAACTCGGTCGTCATCCCGTGCGCGAACCTGCGCCGGTGAGGGCCGCGGGCTACTTGCCGGACTGATCCTCGGGGACCAATCCGCCCATTCCTCGGGAATTGTCCCGGTCAATCGTGACTACGCCATAGTCCGCTCGGGCCATCCACCACCAAAAGTTAACCTAGCGGTCTGTAGAACATGAAATCCGTCGTAACGGTTTCCACTCGCGGGCCAACTGTTGGGCTTCTCCTATTTGTTCCGGCCTCATCTGTTTGGCGACCTCTTCGCGGTAGCTGATTTCTCTGTGATTGTTTTCCCGGTTTGCGCCGGGAGGAAGTCTATCTGTGCAAACTTCATTTGTCGCAGCGGCGATATCATACCATTTATAGGCCTGCACCAAATCCCGTGGAACGCCGTAATCTCGCGCATAGGACTTATTCTGATATATAAAACCAAGCCAAGTTTGGGCGAACAACTCGCCATAATTTGCGGCCAAGGTATACCATTTGAGTGCGGCGGGATAATTGGGAGTACCGGAGTTGCCGTTACCCCGCGCACATTGGAGCATTTCATATGCTGACATCGTAGCGGGATCGTCGCCCGCACAATAGTCGCGGTCTTTGCTTTGCGTATGTAAGGGCGTTTGCGCCTGAGCTAAAAGTGGACTGCACGCGATCAATATCGCGAGATACTATTTTCATGAAGCCTGACCACTTATCACGCAAGATATGTAAGTCGTTTGGCCATAAAACGAAATCGGCCGCCGACCGCATCTCAGCCGAAAAGGTAATTTGGATCGCCACCGCGCTCGCCGATCACTGGCTGTATATTTTGCGCCATGACGCCGTGGTCGCAAGCTTGGTAGAGAAGGCCGACTAAGGCTTCTTCAGCGCATCAAGTCATCAACCAGTCCGTATTGGCGAATTCTGCTGACCCGATACCCGGCCAACCCAATGCGGTTGGCCGATTTCGACGCGGGTCAACAAACCCGAAAATGATGATCCGTCGATTGTTGAGCCGATAGAATTGTCGTCAAGCGCGGCTTAGGCCAACCAAATAAAAGAGGGCCGCCAACTGAAGGAGGCCGCCAACTCAAGGAGGCCGCCAACTGAGGCCACCTATTGCTTCTTGTCCAGCCGCCCGATAGAGATTTTGATCCGGCCAAACAGCCAGCGGCAACGAAAACGATCAAAGCAGTGCCGCAAAGGAAGTTTCCAATTCCCTGTAACCAGTCGGCCATCATACCTGCTCCTTCCAATTGACCAGCCATCACCTTTGTCTTCGCCCGTCGCTGGGCGGTTCAAAGGGATCAGCGGTGATTTTCAAAAAGGGACCAGGGGATATGGAAAGGGGCCCGTACCCGCCTTAGCAAGAGAACGTTTCGCGAGACGAGAACCGGAGGGAACGCTCTCCGGTGAGCTGAGCGAGTCCGCGCTTGTTGAACAACAAGGCGATCTCGGCGGTGCTTTCCGATGTGCTGACGGTGGCGAAACAGAGATATGGAGTTTCGTTCCCCATATCGGGCGGCTGCCAAGCGTCGCAGCAAGGATGATGCATGGCGGATCGCACGAGCCATCACGCGCATTCCGGCGCTGATGCAGAGGGAGTAGTTGACGCGAAGCCGTCGTGATTGACGGCAAAAATGCGTTTGGCTATTTCTCTATACGTCGCCGTTCCCCACGAGCAGGGATACAGGCATGACCTATTACCGCTTCGACCCACTTCGACCAGACGGCCATTTCCTCGGCCCTCCGACAGAAGTCGAATGCGCTGACGACGAAGAGGCGCTCCAGATGGCCAAGCGTGCTCTAGATGGCTTGGACGTTGAGGTGTGGGAGCGCGGGCGCTTGGTGGCGCGCCTCTCGCACAAAGATCACTCATAGATGAGCAAACTCGGCAGCAGTTCGGCTTCAACGTTGACCACGCAGCGCCGCTACGGGTCCCCCTGCGCCTCTCGATCCGAGGATTTCCCCCGGCCCGCCGGTTTCTAAAAGCAGGGGCTGAAGGCTAAGGCTCGGGCCAGACCTCCCCGGGCGGGGTGAAAGCGCGGACCTCCTGGCTCTTCAAATAATTTCGCACGGTTCCCGGAACTTTTCTGGTGCAGCCTTCTGTCACAAAATAGTACTTGATTACCGTCAGAGTACGGCGCCAATATTCTGTGTCCAATTCGGCGACAGTTGCGGAGGCGCCATGGACCAACGGGCCTATATCGCGAAGCTCAACGTTGAGCACTACCGACGGAAGCTGCTTACCGAGCAGGATGACGCCACGCGACGACAGATTGCCGGTCTGCTCGCCGAGGAAGAGGCTAAGTTGGCCGCGCTGAGCGACCCGCCGGGCGATAACAAGGAAACGGATAAATTTTAGGACCACCGCCACTCTCGCCAGTGCGTCGGTCGCAAATCCTCTACGCGCTTGTCTGTCTCTGAGTTGATCCAGCCGTGGAGATGGCGGCGGCAAGGAAACACAAGCGCGTGTGTCCCGTCATAGTCAATGACGGCTAGCTCAAGGTCGCGGTCAAATGGCGCGGCTATCGGCTTCCACTCCATACTGAAATTGTCTGATGGAACAATTTCAGCGCTTTGATCTAGATCAGAAGTTCCTGATGCCGCCAACGTCGTGCTTGATCTAGATCAAGACCGACCCCCGACTTGGTGATACCCAGCTTCCGCGCTGAGCCCCACTCCGCGCACCCCCCGGCCGCGCCGGGTGCGTCCGTTTCATTAGGAAGCGATTGCTCGGCGCGGCCCACATGCTTTCCTTCGACATTCTAAGCGCAGCATCAAAGGGCTTGCTTCGCACCCAAGTGCCACCCTTAGTCGCCGGTCTGCGATAATCGTGCGGTTCGAGAAGTTCTTGCAGGCGAACCGCCACTGGCCAGTGAGTTACGTCAACATTTGTGCGGCGTCGGTGTATCAGAGCGGACCCTCCGAGCACACTGCCAAGAACTATTAGGTGTGAGCCCGATGCCTATGTGCGGCGCAAGCGAATGCGTATGGCGCGCGCTGCGCTCCTGCGCGCCGATCCGGCGACCGCATCCGTGACTAGGGTTGCGACCAGGTTCGGGTTTTCGGAGCTTGGTCGGTTTTCAGTGAATATCGGAAGATGTTCGGAGAGCTACCTTCGGCGACGCTCAAGCGGCCACCGAAACGGATGCGGAAGGGAACAAGCGGCTATGCCCGGTCTCAACGCCCAGCGGGCGGTGCTGGTCGGAGTGGCAGGATTTGAACCTGCGACCCTCTCGTCCCGAAAGAGGTGCGCAACGGGTCTATTATTGACTGACGTTCTTTGCCTTGAACGGAACGATGTTTCCCGTCGCTAAAACGTCGAGATAATCCGCCCATTGGTTCATCATGGTGCGGCGCTCACCGAGATATTCCGCGCGATTGTATGCGGCACGCACGGCATTCTGCTCTTGATGAGCGAGCTGGCGCTCTATCACGTCCGGACGAAAGCCCATTTCATTGAGCGCGGTGGAGGCCATCGCCCTGAAGCCGTGAACCGTTGCGCGGCCGTGATAGCCCATGCGGTACAGCGCGTAGAGCATTGTGTTGTTGCTCATATAGCCTTCGCGCGAGGGCGACGGAAATAAGACACGGACTAGCCGCAGAGCCTGGCAACATGCGCAGTTCGCGAAGCACGGCAGCCGCTTGTGGCGCAAGCGGCACGATGTGTTCACGTTTCATTTTCGTCCGCTCGGCCGGAATGCGCCACAGAGGCTCATTATTTTCGAGATTTTCGAATTCGGACCATCGCGCCGCCCGCAGTTCGGTTGTGCGGGCAAAGGTTAGGATCATTAGCCGCAAGGCGAGGCGCGTTCGCGGATCGCCATCGTAAACTTCGAGTGCGCTAAGGAAATGTCGGCACCTCCTTCAGGGCCATCGCCTTATGACCGCGCGGTCTGCCGGGCGAACCAAGCGCGCCTCTCAGGGAGGGGGAGGGATCATGTTTGGCGCGCCCAGTCGCGATAGCGTAGCGGAATACTTGGCCGCATGTCTGCCGCAGCCGTCGGGCAGTCTCGATCACTCCGCGCTTCTCGACCTTTCTGAGCGCCTCCAGCAACTCAGGCGCATCAATGTCGGCAATATGTCGTGAGCCAATTTGCGGAAAGATGTCCGCTTCCAGCCGGGCGAGGATAAGCGCACTGTATCTTGGGGCCAGTCTATTGCGCTGCTTATCGATCCATTCTCGGGCGATGGCCTCAAACGTGTTCTCGCTCGCGAGCTTGGCGGCGCGTTTAGTCGCTTTTTTTATCATGCCCGGGTCAATGCTCTCGGCGAGCAATCCTCGCGCTTCTTCGCGGCGTGTGCGCGCGCTTGCGAAGAGTCACGGTCGGATAAACGCCAAGCGCAAGAGTGCGGCGTTTTCCAGCATAACGATAGTCGAGCCGCCAGTAACGTGCGCCGTCCGGTGTGACGAGAAGGTACATGCCGCCGCCGTCGCTTAGCTTGTACGTCTGCCTCCTGCGGCTTAGCGTTGCGGATGCGCGTATCGGTCAACGGCATGACGGTATCTCCATGTCCTTTGGCGGGCAGACGAGCCCAAATATACCGTCATAGATACCGTCAATTTATTCGGCTGCAAGGGAGCGTTAGCGAACGCCCGCGGCTCGCGAGCGTTCTTAAAATCATTGGTGTATCGGTGCTTTTTGGACGCCCGCGAATGGGTGCGAACAAACGTGAACGATGGTGTGGCTGGGGAACTAGGATTCGAACCTAGATTAACGGAGTCAGAGTCCGCTGTTCTACCGTTGAACTATTCCCCAATTTCACGCGTGCGGGCATTTAGATTTATGCCAACGCGGTTCGCCGGGAAGGGCGGCTCCATTTAGGACATCTTGGCCCGCTTTCCAAGCCTCCTCGGAAAGCCTTCGCCCGTGAATAATCCTAGTGGACGGGGCTCAGCTCGCGCTGCTCGCGGCCGGCAAATCCAAAGATCACCGTGCCGATGCAGACGATGCTGCAAATGGCCGAGAACAGAAACAGGCCCCGCGGTTGCCCGTGATCCATGAGCATTCCATAGATCGTCGGCGCGATCATGGCGCCGATATTGTATCCGGAGGACACAAAGCCGAACACGCGCCCGTAGGCGCCGCGCGGCGTCACCGCGCGCACCAGCATATCGCGCGACGGGCTGGCAATGCCGACAAACAGGCCGGACAGCGCCGTCAGCGTCAGCAGCGCGGCGGAGGAAAAGCCGACGAAGCCGACGAGCGCCGTGCCGATACCGGCAATGCCGAGGCCGAGTGCGGCCACGACGGCATGGCGGTTGGTGCGTGAGGCCAGCACGCCGCCGACCAGGACGCCGAGGGCATTCATCAGGAGGAGAGCAGTCAGCGCTCCGTTGGCGAGCGTTGCGGACGTATTGTACAGCGCGCCGAGCGCGACCACGAAAAAGCTGTTCAGCCCGCCCATCAGCGAAATCAGAATGAAGAAACAAAGATTGAGCAGGATCGGCGCCGAGAGCAGAAGGCGCCAGCCGTGGTCCTCGCGCTTTGCGGCAGCGGCGCCATCGCCGACCGGTGCCGGTTCCCGGTGCTTCTTCGCCGCATGCTCTGCAGGCATCGCCGACCGTTCCGCGATGAGCAGCGCAAGTACGATGAAGCCGAGGATCGCAGCCCCGACAAAGGCGCCGCGCCAGCCGAAGTGACTTTGCAGCACCAGCAGTGTCACCGGAGCGACCGCGCCGCCGAGAATGCCGGCAAAGGTGTGATACGAGAATATCTGGCCGATGCGCGCGGGCGTGCTGTGATCCGACAACAGCGAATAATCGGCCGGGTGGTAGGCCGTGTTGCCGATTCCGGCGACGGCAAACATGGCGACAAAGACGATGAAGGAATGGACCAGTCCGGCAACCGCGAAGGCAGCGGCGCCCAGCGCAACGCCTGCGATCAGCACGTTACGGGCGCCGACACGGTCGACCAGAAATCCGGTGGGCGTCTGCAGCACCGCCGATACCAGATTGAATGCGGTCAGCGCCAGCCCGAGGTCGGTGTAGCTCACGCCATAGTCCGCGCGCACGAAGGCGAACAGCGGCGCCAGGATCATCATGTAATAATGGCTCACGAAGTGAGCCGCGCAGACCGGCGCGACCACGCGCATTTCGCCAAGGCGATGCGCGGGAACTGAAAGCGTCTGTGTCATTGCTTGGAATGCTCTACGCCGGGTCCACTCGCCTTTTGCAGCGCCTGCCATATCCGAAAAGGCGTTAACGGCATGTCGACATGGCGAATGCCGCGGTCGGCGAGAGCATTCATCACGGCGTTCATGATCGAGGTCAGAGAGCCGGCGCAGCCGGCTTCGCCGCAACCTTTGACGCCGAGGGGATTGGTCTTGGCCGGCACCGGGTGTTCGGCCAGCACGAAGGGCGGCGCGTCGGTTGCGCGCGGCATGGCGTAATCCATGAACGAGCCGGTCAGCAATTGGCCGTCGTCGTCATAGACTGTCATCTCCATGAGCGCCTGGCCGATGCCCTGCACAACGCCGCCATGGAGCTGGCCGGCGACCACCAGCGGATTGACGACCACGCCGAAGTCATTGACGCACACGTAACTGACGACTTCGACCACGCCGGTGTCCGGATCGACCTCGACCTCGGCGATGTGGCAGCCGTTGGGGAAGGTCGGCGCGCCGGGCCCGTCGCTGATGTGGGTCACGTCCAGCGATTGCGGCGCATCCGGCGGCAGTTTGGCGCCGCCGCTTCGCAGCGTCTGCGCCAGCTCCATCACCGAGATTGAACGGTCGGTGCCGGCGATGACGAAGCGGCCTTTCTTGAATTCGATATCCGAGGGCGCGGCTTCAAGGACATGGCTCGCGGCTTCCTTGCCCTTCTCGATGATCTTGGCGGAGGCTTCGACGATCGCGGTGCCGGTGTGCATCAGCGACTTCGAGCCGCCGCTGCCGCCGCCCATGACCAGAAGATCGCTGTCGCCCTGGACGAGCTTGATCTTCTCGAACGGAACGCCAAGCTGCGCGCTCAAGACTTGCGCAAACGGTGTGGCGTGACCCATGCCGAAATCGAACGTGCCGGTCGTCAGCGTCACGGTGCCGTCGGCATTGAACTCGATCTGCGCCAGCTCCTTCGACGGCGGCGCCGTTACTTCCAGAAAGTTGCCGATGCCGAGGCCGCGCAGCTTGCCGCGTTTGCGGCTTTCGCGCTTGCGGGCGGCAAAGCCCTTGACGTCGGCGAGTTCGAGCGCTTGCTTGGTCAGCTCCGCGAAGTCGCCGCTGTCATAGGTCACGTCGGACGCGGTCTTGTACGGCAGCTCTTGCGGCCGGATCTGATTGCGCTTGCGCAGCGCGAGCCGATCGATGCCCATCTCGGACGCGGCCGTGTCGATCATCCGCTCCATGAAGTAGTTGCCCTCGGGCCGGCCGGCGCCGCGATACGGGCCGGTCTGCGAGGTATTGGTGAAAACGCACTTGGCCGACACTTCGATCAGCGGCGTCCGGTACATGCTCTGCACGTTTTTCACGATGTTGACCGTGCCGGGAAACGGCCCCATCGGCGAAAGAAACGCGCCCATGTCGGCGAAGCACTTGATGCGGATGGCGAGGAAGGTGCCGTCCTTATCAAGCGCGAGTTCGGCGGTGACGCCATGGTCGCGGCCGTGACTGTCGGAGAAAAAGCTTCCCGAGCGGTCGTCGGTCCACTTCACCGGCCGGCCCAGAGCGCGCGCCGCGTGCAGTATGCAGACGTATTCTGAAAATACCGCGCCCTTCATGCCAAACGAGCCGCCGACCTGACCGGAGAGGATGCGGACCGCCTTGGCATCGACGCCCATCACCTCGGCGATGTTGGCGCGCATGCCGGTGACGCCCTGCGAGCAGACATAAAATGTAAAGCGGTTGCCGTCGTAGGCAGCGACCGCCGCCCGCGGCTCCATCGCGTTGACGACCACGCGGCTGTTGACGAGGTCCATCGTGGTCACGTGCGCCGCCTTGGCGAAGGCGGCCTCGACCGCTGCGGCATCGCCGTAGTGGTAATCGAGCGGAACGTTCTCCGGCACGTCGTCGTAAAGAAGCGGCGCGCCGCTGCGCACGGCATCCCCGGCAGAGGTGATGGCGGGGAGCGAGTCGATCTCGATCTCGATCGCTTCGGCCGCGTCCTTGCCGGCGTTGACGCTCTCGGCAATCACGCAGGCGACCGGATCGCCGACGTAGCGGACCTTGTCTTTTGCCAAGGCGCCGCGCCACGGCTTCTTCATCGGCGTGCCGTCGCGGTTCTTCAGCGGGACGACGCACTTCAAGGCGCCGTAGGCTTCCAGATCGCCCGCGGTATAGACGGCGAGCACGCCCGGCATCTTCCGCGCCGCGTCCGCATTGATCTTGCGAATAACGCCGTGGGCGTTGCGGCTGCGTACCATCACCGCATAGGCTTGGCCGGGAAGGCTGACGTCGTCGGTGTAGCGTCCATGACCGCGCAGCAGCATCGGGTCTTCGCTACGGGGCACCGACTGACCGATGGCAAATTTTTCGACCGCCAGCCGGTCAGCAGCCGACTGGTCCGCCTGTGGGGGAGCAGGCTGGTGCAAATTCATGGGCATTCAATCCTGGAACGAGTCGTGTCGGGTGACATAGTGGACTTGGTGCAGCGCGACAACTGGGCGACCGGCATGGCTAGTAGGCGAGAACGGCACGGTATTGGCCCTTCCGGCCCCAAACTGATACATTCCGCGAGATTTGAACTTGGACCAAGCCCGCGGCCGTCGAGCCCAGGAGTTCCGGCGCGGCAGGAAGGTATTGGATGAAGGAAGGGGCCCCGCCGACCGGCGGCCTCGACGGCCGTGGAGCGCCTCGACGGCGACCTCGCTGGCATCGCCGGACGCCCTATGGCATGCGGCGTGACGGCCTGGGGCGGGATGACGCTCAGGATTTCGAAACCGAACATTCCGAGGCTACCTACGCGGCGCTCGATCTCGGCACCAACAATTGCCGCCTGCTGATCGCGCGCCCGACCGCGGACGGGTTCCGTGTCGTCGACGCGTTTTCGCGGATCATCCGCCTCGGCGAGGGAGTGGCGGCTTCGCGCCGGATCAGCGAGGCCGCGATCGATCGTGCGGTGTCCGCGCTGCTGGTCTGTCGCGACAAGATGCACGCGCGCAACGTCAAGCGTGCGCGGCTGATCGCGACGGCGGCCTGCCGGGCGGCCGAGAACGGTGAAGCGTTCCGCGCCCGCGTCGCCGAGAAAGCCGGCCTCGAGCTTGAGATTATCGATTCCGCCACCGAGGCGAGACTGGCGGCTGCTGGCTGCACTGAGCTGTTCGATCCTGCGGCAAGCGGCGTCATCCTGTTCGACATTGGCGGCGGATCGTCGGAGCTGGTGCGGCTTGGCCGGCCTAACGCCGATCGCCGCGGGCCGCCGCAGCCCGACATTATCGGCTGGGCGTCGTTGCCGGTCGGCGTCGTTACGCTCGCCGAGCGATACGGCGGCACGGTGGTGCCGCGCGAGATTTACGACGCCATGGTCGACGATGTCGCGGGCGCTGTAGAGAGGTTCGCCATTGACCATCGCAGCGATCTCAATGGCTTCCACATGCTCGGCACTTCCGGCACGGTCACCACGATCGCCGGCGTATCGTTGAAATTGAAACGCTACGACCGCCGCCGGGTCGACGGCTGCTGGCTGTCCGACGGCGAAGTGTCACGCGTGGTCGACGAATTGATGGCAATGAGCTTTGAGGAGCGCGCCGCCAATCCCTGCATTGGCGCCGAGCGCGCCGACCTGGTGCTTGCCGGCTGCGCCATCCTCGACGCCATCCGCCGCTCGTTTCCGTGCCCGCGGCTGCGCGTCGCCGATCGCGGCCTGCGCGAGGGCATGCTGGTCGAAATGATGCGTGCCGACGGCGTCTGGGGCGAAGCCTGACGGGTCATGGCGCGGCTCAAGGATGAAAAGCGCCGCAAGCCGTCGTCGCGCGCGTGGCTGGAGCGCCAGATCAAAGATCCGTATGTCGCGCGTGCCAAGCGTGAGGGATTTCGCTCCCGCGCGGCCTATAAGCTCGCCGAGATCGACGACAAATATCATCTGCTGAAACCGGGCGCGCGCGTCGTTGACCTCGGCGCGGCGCCGGGCGGCTGGAGCGAAGTCGCGGCGCGGCGTGTCGGCGCGGGTGGACGCGTGGTCGCGCTCGATATTCTGGACATGAAGCCGATCGCCGGTGTCGATTTTCTCAAGCTCGATTTTCTCGACGAGACCGCGCCGGAGCGCCTGAAGACCATGCTCGGCGGCAAGGCCGACGTGGTGCTTTCCGACATGGCGGCCAACGCGACCGGCCACCGGCAGACCGACCATTTGCGCATCATGGGACTGGCGGAAGCGGCCGCGTATTTCGCCCGCGAAGTGCTTGCCGCGGGCGGAAGCTTTCTTTGCAAAGTGTTGCAAGGCGGGACCGAAGCCGAGCTCCTTGCCGAGCTCAAACGCGATTTGCCAGCGTCAAGCACGTCAAGCCGCCGGCCAGCCGAACCAATTCGGCCGAGCTTTATCTGCTCGCTCGCGGCTTTCGCGGTGCTGGTGGCGCGCTGCCGCCGATTTCATCAAGCCTGATTACAAAATAGGCTTTAGGCCCCCGGCAATAGGGATCATTGTTTGCGGCGGCCGGAGATTTCCACCGGTGCTCAACAAGGAGCGCCAATGCCGAGCGCGCTTGAGGCGGCGAGGGTCAGTGCCGCATCGCTTCCGGTCATTGATATTTCCGGTTTGACCAGTTCGCACGCCGCCGATCGGCAAGAGGTCGGGGCGCAATTGCGCGCCGCTTGCGTCGACAAAGGATTTTTCTACATCAGCAACCACGGCGTTTCCGAAACGCTGGTCGATGATGTTTTCAAGGAAGCGGCCGCGTTTTTTGCTCTGCCCGTCGAGCAGAAAATGGCAGTCGACAAGGCGCGCTCGAACGCCAATCGCGGTTACGAACCGCTGCAGGGACAAACCTTGAGCGCGGGACGCCGCCCGATCTCAAGGAAGGTTATTACATCGGTCCCGACCACAGGCCCGACGATCCGAGAGTCATCGCCGGCATGTTCAATCACGGCGCCAATCAGTGGCCGGCGCAGCGGCCGAACTTTCGTCCGGTGATGCAGGCCTATCTGAACGTGATGCTGGATTTGTCGGCGCGGATGATGGGCGGCATTGCGCTTTCGCTCAATTTGCCGGAGCAGTATTTCGCCGATTACTGCCGCGATGCCATGGCGACGGTGCGGCTGTTGCACTATCCGCCGCAGCCGGCGCGCGCCCAGCCCGGGCAAAAAGGCGCCGGCGCGCATACGGATTTCGGCGGGCTCACGCTGCTGCGGCAGGACGATGTCGGCGGCCTGCAAGTCTGGGATCAGGCTTCCGATGGATGGATCCACGCCGATCCGGTGCCCGGGACCTATGTGGTCAATCTCGGCGACATGATCGCGCGCTGGACCAACGATCGCTATCGCTCGACGGTGCATCGCGTCGTCAACGCATCGGGACGCGAGCGTTATTCGGTGCCGTTCTTTTTCACCGGCAATTACGCGCACACGGTCGAATGCATTCCGACCTGCCTTGGCCCCGGAGATACGCCGAAATATCCCCCGACTTCGGTCGAGGCGCATATGCGCGAAATGTACCGTCAGACCTACAAGGGCTGACGCCGGCGGCGCTGGCGCAACTATTGCTTTAAACGTCCGGGAAGCGTGGAGATCAGTGCGATGATGAAAAAGCTGCTTGCTGTTTCTGCCGCGGCCGGGCTTGCCCTGCTGCTTGGCGCCAAGCGCCCGGCCGTCGCGGCCGAGAAAATCGTTTTCATGATCGACTGGCTTCCCGCCGGCGACAAGGCCGTGCCCTATCTCGGCGTTCAGCAGGGCCTGTTCGCGGCCGAGGGGCTTGAGGTCACAATTCAATCCGGCCGCGGCTCGTCCGACGTCGTGACCAAACTGGGCACCGGCGCGGCCGACCTTGGCACCGGCGGGCTTGCCGCGCTGCTGCAGGCGCGCGCCCAAACTCCGGTCGCGGTCAAGGCCCTGGCCTCGATCTACACGTTGCAGCCCGATGCCATCTTCACCACCGAAGGCTCCGGCATTTCGACTCTGAAAGACGTTGCCGGCAAGACCGTCGCCACGGCGACGTTCTCCTCGTCAAACGTTTCGTGGCCTCTGGTGCTCAAGGCCAACGGGATCGATCCGGCCAAGGTTGATCTGCTCAAGGCCGATCCGGGCGCGCTCGCGCCGATGCTGGCGGCCGGCAAGGTGGCCGCGACCATCAACTGGGTGACGGTCGCGCCGGCCTTCGTCAAGCCGCTCGCCGAGACCGGCAAGAAGCTGAAAGTCATCGCCTGGTCCGACTATGGCTTCGACGGCTATGGGCTTTCGGTGTTCGCCTCGGAAAAAATACTGACCGAGCGCCCGGAAACCGTGAAGAAATTCATGCGCGCCTACATGAAAGCGACCGCCGCAGCGATCGCCGATCCGATGGCTGCGGCCAAGGCCTTGAAGGCGATGGTGCCCGAGGTCGATGTCGAGGTCGCGCGCGCCCAGTTTGCGGCGTCGATACCGCTGATCGTCAATTCCATCAGCAAGAAAGACGGCGAAGGCGCTTTTGAGAAAGCGCTGCTGGCGAAAACCTGGAAGTGGACCGCCGAAGCGCAGAACATGCCCCTCGACAAGATCGATCCCGAGACGGCGGTCGACCGTTCGTTCTTGCCCAAGTGAACGCGCGCGGCGCCCGGCGCGCCGGCCGCGGAGCCCGGCGATGAGCGAGCCGTCGCACGTCATTCGCTTCGCCGACGTCGAGCAGACCTTCGGACGCAATGACGGCTCGGCGGTCACCGCGCTCGAAAACGTGACATTCGATGTCGGCAAGAACGAATTTCTGGCGGTGCTCGGTCCATCCGGTTGCGGCAAGTCGACGCTGCTGCGGCTGATCGCCGGCCTGATCTTCCCCACACGCGGGGCGGTCAGCATCTACGACCTGAAGGTGACCGAGCCGCGCGACGAGATCGGCATTGTGTTCCAGCGGCCGACGCTGTTGCCGTGGTTCGACGTGCTCGGCAATGTCACGTTCCCGCTGCGTCACAAATACGGCCGCGTCAGCGCCGAGGACAAGGCTCGCGCGCGTGAGCTGCTTGCGCTCGTCGGACTTTCGGATTTTGCCACCAAGCGCATTGATGAACTCTCCGGCGGCATGCAGCAGCGCGTCGCCATCGCCCGCGCGCTGCTGCTCGATCCCGACATTCTGCTGATGGACGAGCCGTTCTCGGCGCTCGACGCGCTCACCCGCGATGAGATGAGTTCTCGAGCTGCTGCGCATCTGGTCCGAACGGCCGAAGACGGTTTTGTTCATCACCCATTCGATACCCGAGGCGGTGTTGCTCTCGGACCGCATCATTGTGATGACGCCGCGGCCCGGCCGGGTCCGCGAAATCATCGATGTCGATCTGCCGCGCCCGCGCTCGATTGCGACTCTGTCGGAGCCGAAATTCCATGCGCTCGCCAACCATATCCGCGGCCAGCTCTTTACCCGTGTCGCCGCCTGAGGCGAAAGCCGGCGCTGCCGCGATTGGCCCGAAGCTGCGCCTCTGGGCGGATCGCCTGGCGCCGGCTGCGGCTTTCGTCGCGCTCATTGTCGTATGGGAGGGCGCCTGCCGGCTGTTCCATATCCCGTCGTTTCTGCTGCCGTCGCCAAGCGCCATCGTCGCCGCGGGTTCGAGATTACGCCGGCGCAGTGGCTGACCAACATCAGTGCGACGCTCCGCGTGGCGGTGATGGGTTACGTCGTCGCCATCGCCGTCTCGATCCCGCTCGCCGTCGCTCTCGCCAATTCGCGGTTCTTGTCGCGCACGCTTTATCCGATCCTCGTGATCATCCAGTCGACCCCGATCGTCGCGGTCGCGCCGATCATCGTCGTGACCCTCGGCGCCTCGGATCTGCCGCGCGTCGTCATCACGTTTTTGATCACATTCTTTCCAATCGTCGTGTCGACGGTAACCGGCCTGATGGCGACACCCGAGGAATTGATCGAGCTGTCGCGGTCGCTCCGCGCCGGGCGCACGCGTGAAATGCTGCATATCCGGCTGCCGTTCGCGGTGCCGTACATCTTCAGTGCGCTGAAAATTTCGATCACGCTCGCGATCATCGGCGCTGTCGTCGCCGAGTTCGTGGCCGCCGAGCACGGGCTCGGCTTCTTCATCATGTTCTCGACGTCGTTCTTCAAGATTCCGCAAGCGTTCGCCGGCCTAGCGGTGCTGGTGGCGTTGAGTCTCGTTCTGTTTCAAACTCTGTACGCTGGCGCAGCGGTGGTTCGTGCCGTGGTCGCTGCCGAAATCGGAAAGATGAAAACGCCGGTCGGCGCGGTTCGATCAGCGCGCAGTATCGGACGCAGCCTGGGGAATGATCTCGCGGCCGGCGAGTTCGGCCCCGGCGTCGGGCGCAAGCCGAAGAAAGACCAGGCTCGCGGCTGCGGTGAGCACACCGACAGCGAGAAAGGCCGGGGGAAAGTCATAGGCGTTCATGGCGCCGCCGTGCTTGAGCCGTATCATGATCTCGACGACAAGGGCACCGACAGCGACGCCGGTCGACAGCGCCAATTGCTGCCCCATGGCGACAAGCGTGGTGGCGCGGCTCATCAACCGCGGCTCGATCTCGGCATAGGCGATGGTGTTGATGGCGGTGAATTGCAGCGAGCGGAAGAATCCGCCGGCAAGCAGTATAGCGACCATCGCGGCGAACGGCATTCCCGGCAGGAAACTCGCGCAAGCGGCGAGGAAGGCGGCGCTCAGGAGACTGTTGTAGACCAGTATCGGACGATACCCGGTGCGCCGGAGCACGCTCGCGACGGCGGCCTTCATGAACATCGAGCCGACGGCGCTGGTGAACGTGATCAGTCCGGATTGAAACGGCGACAGGCTGAATCCGATCTGCAACAGGAGCGGCAGCAGAAAGGGCAAGGCGCCGATGCCGATGCGGAACATGAAGCCGCCGAAAATGCTGGCGCGAAAAGTGGGAAATTTGAAAAGGCTGAGGTCAAGGATCGGATCGGCTTTGTGTCTTGCATAGAACATGTACGCGATCGTCGCCGCTGCGCCGCCGCCGAGCAATGATGCAACGATCCAAAACGGCAGGAACTCGAGTCCGAGAACGGACAATCCGAAAGCCAGCCCGCCAATGCCGAGGCCGGAAAGAACGAAGCCGACATAGTCGAACGGCCCCGGCGATTCGCCGCGCAAATCGGGGATGTAGCGCGTCGCCATGACCATTCCGACCAGACCGATCGGCACGTTGATAATGAAGATCCAGTGCCATGACGCGTAAGTGGTGATGAAGCCACCCAACGGCGGACCGGCGATCGGGCCGACCAGCGCCGGTATGGTCACGAGCGACATGGCATTAAGCAGAAGCCGCTTGTCGATGCTGCGCACCACGATCAGGCGACCGACCGGCGTCATCATCGCACCGCCCATGCCCTGGATGATCCGCGCCAGCACGAATTCATCGAGCGAACGGGACAGCGCGCAGCCGATCGAGCCGAGCACGAACACCCCGATGGCGAGACGGAAGACGTTGCGCGCGCCGAAGCGGTCAGCGGTCCAGCCGCTTGCCGGAATGCAGATCGCGAGCGCCAGCAGATACGAGGTGACCGCAAGCTTGAGCGCGAGCGGGTTGGTTCCGAGCGCCCGCGCAATCGCCGGCAGCGACGTCGCGATCACGGTCGAGTCCATGTTCTCCATGAACAACGCCACCGCGACAATGAGCGGCACGACCCGGTCGTACGAACTCGGCGCGCTCAAGGATCAGCGGCTCGGTGCGGGAGCGGCTTTGAGCCGTTGCAGGCCTTCGGCTGGCTGCTGAAACGAAGGATCGATCTCAAGCGCTTTGCGGAAATCGGCGATCGCGCCGGGATTGTCGGCGAGCCGCTCGCGAATAAGTCCGCGCGTCGAAAACGCGCTTGCCGAGCGGGGATTGAGCGTGATGGCCTTGTCGGCGTCGGCCAGCGCGGGCACGGCGTCGCCGGCGAGGTAATGAGCCCAGGCCCGATTGTAGTACGCAAGCGCCGCGTTCGGTGACAGTTCGATGGCGCGCGTGTAATCGGTGACGGCTTCCGCAAGCGCCAGCTTTTCGCGCTTGGCATTGCCGCGATTGATGTAGGCGTCGGCCGAGCGCGGATCGAGCTTGATGGCCTGGTCGAGATCGGCGATGGCCCGGTCGTCCTCGCCCTTGGCGAGGAAAGCGCTGCCGCGGTTGTTGTAAGCCGCCGCCGTCGGGTTGAGCCTGATCGCCTGGTCGTAGTCGGCAATCGCGCGATCGAGATCGCCTTTGCGCCGCCAGGCGATGGCGCGATTGTAGAGCGCTACGGCATAGTTCGGATCGACGCGGAGCGCTTCGTTATAGTCGGCGATGGCGCGGCCCGGATCGCCCTTGTCGTCAAGCGCGTTGCCGCGGTTGTTGTAGGCGACGGCGAATTTCGGATTGAGTTTGATCGCTTCGTCATAGTCGGCGATGGCGTGCTCGAAATCGTGGCGCTGATAGTACGCATAACCGCGCTCATTGTAGGCGCCGGCGTGCTGAGGGTTGAGCTCCAGCGCCTTGCTCAAATCGGTGATGGCACGGTCGAGGTCGCCGTCGCGCCGGAACGCGATGCCGCGGTCGTAGTAGATGCGTGCGTTCTTTGGATCAAGACGGATCGCTTCGTTGTAGTCGGCGATGGCGGCGTTGCGATCGCCCTTGTCGTCGCGGGCATTGCCGCGGTTGCTGAAGGCGTCGGCGTTGGTCGGATCGAAG
Source organism: uncultured Alphaproteobacteria bacterium (assembly GCA_963826945.1). Classification (GTDB taxonomy): domain Bacteria; phylum Pseudomonadota; class Alphaproteobacteria; order Rhizobiales; family Xanthobacteraceae; genus BOG-931. The sequence goes on from CAWGYY010000017.1 coordinate 51,852, forward strand.
CGGATCGCGGCGTCGAAATCGGATATGGCGCGCTGATAATCCTTCTTCTGATAGTAGACCAGGCCGCGATTGTCGTAGGCGAGCGCGAATTGCGGCGACAGCTGGATGGCACGGTCGAAATCGGCGAGGGCGTGCACCAGATCGCCCTTGCCGCGCCAGGCATCGCCGCGATTGTTGTAGGCGGCGGCGAAACTGCCGTCGAGCTTGATCGCCTGGCTGTAGTCGGCGATGGCGTGATCGAAGTCACCCTTTTCGAACCAGACGATGCCACGATTATTCAGCACCGATGCATTTTTAGGATCGAGCCTGACCGCCTGATCGTAGTCGGCGATGGCGTGGTCGAAGTCGCGCTTGCGGCGATAGGCGAGGCCGCGATTGAAGTAGGCCGCGGCGTAATTCGGCGATAATCGGATCGCCTCGTTGTAATCGGCGATGGCGCGGTCGAAATCCGCTTTCTGGTCGTACACATTGCCGCGCATCATGAAGGCGCCGGCGTCATTGGCGTCAAGCTTGATCGCCGCGCCGAGGTCTTCGATGGCGCCGTCGAGATCGTGCTGGGCAAGGCGCACGGCACCGCGATCCGCATAAGCGCGCCCGTAGTCCGGATTGAGCTTGATCGCTTCAGTGAAATCATTGAGCGCGCCAGGAAGGTCGCCCTTGGCCCGCATCACCATGCCCCGGTTATGGTGCAGGATCGCAAGATTAGGCGACTGATAGCGGCCGGAATTGATCAGCGCCGTACACGATGCGATCCGCTCTTCATTGCTGGCGCGCAATTGGCCGGTGCAGCGGCGCTCGTCCGCTGCGTCTTGCGCATGCGCGGCTTGCAGGAACGCAAGCGGCACGGCGAAAGCCATAGCCACCAACGCGGTCGAACGAGCGGGCAATCTACGCGGCGTCGTGGTTCCATCCGATGCGCGGTGGGCAAAACGGCTCGGTTTTATTCGCATTGCTCCCGACTCGGCTCTACTCCAATCTACTCTGCTGTGCACTGGCCGGCAAAGCTGTTCAGCACCATCTATCAATCCGGGCGCGGACGTGCTAGGAGCCGGCGCCAACCCAAAAGCGGGCCGTCGGAATGGATGAGTAGGCCGGTGGGGCGATTGCTCCGCGCAGGCCGTCATCCATCGATACGGTTTTTCGATGTTCCCGCCCCAGCAAGCCCGCCGCAATCGCGCGGGCGCAAGCGAGTTGGCAATGCCCAAAAATAGTCAGCAAAACGGCCACCAGAACAGTCCACGCGAAGGGTTGACCTTCGACGACGTGCTCATCAAGCCAGGTCTGTCGGATGTGCTGCCGTCGGAGGTGGATATCCGCTCGCGAATTACCCGCGGCATTTCGCTCAATATTCCGATTGTAGCCTCTGCCATGGATACGGTGACGGAAGCGCACATGGCGATTGCCATGGCACAGGCGGGCGGCATCGGCGTCATTCACCGCAATCTGGAGCCGGCCGTGCAGGCGGCGCAGGTGCGGCAGGTCAAAAAATTCGAATCAGGCATGGTGGTCAATCCGGTCACCATCCATCCCGACGCGACCCTCGCCGACGCGTTGGCACTGATGCAGGAGAATCACATTTCCGGCATCCCCGTCGTCGAAGGCGGCGGCAATGGCCGGGCCGGCAAGCTCGTCGGCATCCTCACCAATCGCGATGTACGCTTTGCTACCGACCGGCGGCAAAAAATATCGGAACTGATGACGAAGGACGCGCTCATCACGGTGCGTGAGGGCGTCGGCCAGGACGAAGCCAAGCGCCTTTTGCATCAGCATCGGATCGAGAAGCTCCTGGTCGTTGACAGCGACTATCGCTGCGTCGGCCTGGTAACCGTGAAAGATATCGAGAAGGCGGTGGCCAATCCCAATGCCTGCAAGGACGAGCAGGGCAGGCTGCGCGTCGCCGCCGCCACCAGCGTCGGCGAAGCCGGATATGTTCGCAGCGAGGCGCTGATCGACGCCGGCGTCGATCTCGTCGTCGTTGATACCGCGCACGGCCATTCAAGGCGCGTGCTCGATACCGTCACACGGATCAAGCGATTGTCGAATGCCGTTCAGGTGGTTGCCGGCAATATCGCGACGGCCGAGGGCGCCAAGGCGCTGATCGACGCTGGCGCCGACTTCGATCAAGGTTGGGATCGGACCGGGCTCGATCTGCACCACTCGGGTCATCGCCGGCGTCGGCGTGCCGCAGCTCACCGCGATCACTGATGCGGTCGAGGCGGCGCAACGAACAGATACGCCGGTGATCGCCGACGGCGGCATCAAATATTCCGGCGATCTCGCCAAGGCGATGGCGGCTGGCGCCGATTGCGCCATGGTCGGCTCGCTCCTTGCCGGCACCGACGAAACGCCGGGCGAGGTGTTTCTTTATCAGGGCCGGTCGTACAAGACCTATCGCGGCATGGGCTCGGTCGGCGCCATGGCGCGCGGTTCGGCGGACCGGTACTTCCAGCAGGAAATCAAGGACACCCTCAAGCTGGTGCCGGAGGGCGTAGAGGGCCAGGTGCCTTACAAAGGACCGGTCGCCAACGTTCTGCATCAGCTTGTCGGCGGTTTGCGCGCGGCCATGGGTTACGTCGGCGCCAAGGACCTCGCCGAACTGCACGAGAAGGCGGAGTTCATGCGTATTTCCGGCGCGGGTCTGCGCGAGAGCCACGTTCACGATGTCACGATCACGCGCGAGAGCCCGAATTATCCGAGCCGCGAGTGACCACGCATGAGAAGGCCCGCCGCCGATCCATTTGCGCATGTCCGCAAGGCCACAGAACAGCATCGCGCGCGGCACGGCTGTGGTGCTCACCCTTATGACAATGGTCCGCTGTTGAGCACGCTCGCAGCTGCGGTCCAGGCGCGCCGCATTCTGGAGTTGGGCACGGCACTCGGCTACACGGCATTGTCGTTCGCCTATGGCGCGCCAAACTCGACAGTCGATACTGTCGAACGCGACCCGGACCATGTCGCGCTTGCCCGTGACGTTATCGCGGCGGCCGCGCTCGATCATCGCATCACCGTGCACGAAGGTGATTTCGCTTCAGTGCTGCCGACGCTCGATGCCGGTTACGATCTCGCCTTCTTTGACGGTCACACGCCGGTACCGGCACTGCATACTGCCTTGCGCAAGCTGTTGCGCACTGGCGGCACCTTGATTACCGCCAACCTGAACCATGGCGGCACAGCCGACGCAGTGTCCAAGGCGTTATTCGAAGGCAAATCTTGGCGCAGCGCGCTGATCGATGAGGACGGCGAAACGGCGATCAGCGTAAAGCTGTGACAGTCACGTGACATGACGCGTTGGCCGCCGCTCCGGCGCGGTGATAAGACCATTGACCAATAACTTTGGGGTCCGCGCCGATGTCGCTGCAAGCCGTTCTGTTGCCCCTGTTCGTCGAGGTCATCCTGACCTTCGTGCTTATGCTCCGGATGGGCGCGCTTCGCAGCGCGGCGTATCGGACGGGAGCGGTCAAATCGGCTGACGTTGCGTTACGCGAACCGAACTGGCCGAAGCCCGCGATGCAGGCCGCGTATTCGTTTTCCAATCAGTTCGAACTGCCGGTCCTGTTCTACATTCTCACCATCCTCGAGTGGGTCACCCGCCACGCCGGATACGCCTTTGTCGTGCTGGCGTGGATTTTCGTGATCTGCCGACTGCTGCAGGCTTATGTGCACGTGACCAGCAATAAGGTGCGGCTACGCGGCGCGTTTTACTCGGTCGGCGCCGTGGTGCTAATGGTGATGTGGGTCATCTACATCGTCGAGGTGCTGAGCGGCGGTATCCTGTGACGTCATGCCGGTTGGCTTTTGCGCTCGCACACAATGAAATGAGTCGGACCGTCCGCGGGGTATCCGCATGACGCCTGCCGCTCGCGTTACCGCTGCGATTGAGGTCACCGCCGACATTGAGACGCGGCGGCGCCCGGCTGCCGACGCGCTCAAGGATTGGGGGCTCGCGCATCGGTTCGCCGGATCGTCGGACCGCGCTGCGATTGCCGGCCTTGTCTACGATGCGTTGCGGCGGAGATCATCGTCGGCGTGGCTCATGGGCGAGCAGACGCCGCGCGCCGTGCTGATTGGGATGCTGCATCGCGAGCGCGGTCTCGATGTCGAGCAAATTTCACTACTGTGCAACGGGACGCGCTTTGCGCCTGAGCCGTTGACAGACAGTGAGCGGGCGGCACTCGTCGGCATGGCGCTTGCCGATGCGCCGGCGTCTGTTCTGGGCGATTATCCGGAATGGCTCGACCCGCATTTAGCGCGGGTGTTCGGCGACGAACGCGCTGCGGAGGGGGCCGCGCTTGCAAGCCGGGCGCCGCTCGACCTCCGCGTCAATACGCTCAAGGCCGAGCGCGACGAAACCCTGGCCAAGCTCGCACATCTTGGCGCCGAGCCGACACGGTGGTCGCCGATTGGCATTCGCATTCGGCTTTCGGCGGACGCGAAAAGCCCCGCCATCCATGCTGAGCCCGCCTTTCTCAAGGGCGCCGTTGAAATCCAGGACGAAGGCTCGCAGCTTGCTGCTTTGTTCGCCGGCGCGAAGCCCGGCGAGCAAGTCGTAGACCTTGCCGCGGGCGCGGGCGGCAAGACGTTGGCGCTCGCGGCGGTGATGGAAAGCCACGGCCAGATCTACGCAACCGACATCGACAAGCGCCAGCTTGCGCCGATCCACGAACGCATCTTGCGCGCCGGCGCGCACAACATCCAGGTGCGCACCCCGCGTGGCGATGCCGATATGCTCGCCGATCTTGCGGGCCGCATCGATCTTGCGCTGATCGATGCGCCGTGTACTGGAACAGGCGCCTGGCGGCGCAACCCTGACGCCAAGTGGCGGGTGCGGCCGGGGGCGCTTGGAGCAGCGCCTCAAGCAGCAGGCGATTTTGCTGGATCGCGCCGCCGGACTGTTGAAGCCGGGCGGCCGCATCGCCTATGTGACCTGCTCGGTACTCGCGGAAGAGAACGACGATCAGGTGAACGCCTTTGTCGCCAGGAACGCCGATTTTTCCGTGGAAAAGCCCGGCGATGTGGCGCAGGTGCTGGGTGAGCGCGCCTATCTTTTTAGCCGTGCGGCGCTTATCTCAGATGCAGGATTGCTGATGACGCCGCGCCGGACCGATACCGACGGGTTTTTCGTCAGCCTGTTACGGCGCTCCGCATGACTTCCGTTGCCACAGCCCGCCACGCCGAGCCGCCGCAGGAGCCGGTTATGGCGTCGCACGACAAGATTCTCATTGTCGATTTCGGTTCGCAGGTGACCCAGCTCATCGCGCGGCGGGTGCGGGAGGAGAAGGTCTATTGCGAGATCGTGCCGTATCAGAAAGCTGAAGCGGCGCTGCGTGAGATGAAACCGAAAGGCATCATCCTTTCCGGCGGACCGGCTTCCGTGCTCGACAAGGATGCGCCGCTCGCGCCAATGGCGATCTATCAGGCCGGCGTGCCGGTGCTCGGCATCTGCTACGGCGAGCAGGCGATGGCGCATCAGCTCGGCGGCAAGGTCGAGGCCGGACATCATCGCGAATTCGGCCGCGCCGAGGTCGAGCTGACCAAGCCGTCAGCGCTCACTGAAGGTGTCTGGCAGGTCGGTGAGCGCTATCCGGTGTGGATGAGTCACGGCGATCGCGTCACGCGGCCGCCGGATGGCTTTGCCGCGATCGGAACATCGGCCAACGCGCCGATCGCCATGATCGGCGACGAGAAGCGGAAGTTCTACGCCACGCAGTTCCATCTTGAAGTGGTGCACACGCCGCACGGCGCCGCCATTCTGCGCAACTTCGTGCGCAACATCGCCGGCTGTACCGGTGACTGGACGATGCGCGCGTTCAAGGATGAAGCGATCGAAAAAATCCGCCGCCAGGTCGGCAAGGGCAGGGTGATCTGCGGGCTGTCGGGCGGCGTCGATTCCGCCGTCGCCGCGGTCCTGATCCATGAGGCGATCGGCGATCAGCTTACCTGCGTTTTTGTCGACCACGGACTTCTCCGGCTCGGCGAAGGCGAAAAGGTCGTCGCGCTGTTTCGCGGCCACTACAATATCCCGCTCGTGCACGTCGACGCCGCCAATGACTTTCTGCAGGCGCTGGACGGCGTCGACGAACCGGAACTCAAGCGCAAGATTATCGGCAAATTGTTCATCGACGTGTTCGAGGCCGAGGCGAAAAAGATTGGCGGCGCCGAGTTTCTCGCGCAAGGCACGCTTTATCCCGACGTGATCGAGAGCGTGTCGTTCACCGGCGGGCCGTCGGTGACCATCAAGTCGCATCACAATGTCGGCGGTTTGCCGGAGCGCATGAACATGCGGCTGGTCGAGCCGCTGCGCGAATTGTTCAAGGATGAAGTCCGCGCGCTTGGCCGCGAGCTTGACCTGCCCGATGCCTTCGTCGGCCGCCATCCGTTCCCCGGCCCGGGTCTCGCGATCCGCTGTCCGGGGCCGATCACGCGCGAAAAGCTCGACATTCTCCGCGTTGCCGACGAGATCTTCATTGAAGAGATCCGCCGCGTCGGACTTTACGACGACATCTGGCAGGCTTTCGCGGTGCTGTTGCCGGTGCGCACCGTCGGCGTCATGGGCGATTTCCGGACCTACGATTTTGTCGTTGGGCTGCGCGCGGTCACCTCGACCGACGGCATGACCGCCGACTTCTATCCGTTCGACATGAATTTCCTCGGCACGGTGGCGACCCGCATCGTCAACGAGGTCAAAGGCGTCAATCGCGTTGTCTACGACGTGACATCGAAGCCGCCCGGAACGATCGAGTGGGAGTGAATGTCAGTAGGTGAGAATGAGAATTTGCGACCCTTGATGGGAGACGGCGGATATTAGCTGGGCGGATGAAGCCGCGTGTCGAGAGCAAATGGTTCTTGTAATCGGCTCGTGTATGCTCCAGCCGCATTAGCGGCAACAAAGACAAGGTTCCAGCTGAAGGAAGATACTGCGCTCGGGATCGCAATAAATTTGTGTCGAGCTAAGAGTTCATCGCCAAATTCTTGTTGACCGGCACTAGGAAATCCAGGTCTTAACCAGTTCGGATTTGGTATCGCTGCGGGTTGGACAATATGCACGGTCGTCGGGTCGTCTATACGAAAGGAAGTTAGGACGTGCCGAACGATGTCCAATGCCCTAAAACCTTTGTGTACCGCAACCTCTAATATGGCCGTTGCGGGATCGATCGAGCAATAGACTGCTCGAATGCCCTTACTATTCCACCGTCCGCCGTCACTATAGGCTCCTTCCCCGCTGTCCCATATCGCTGCGAACGTCGCTCTATCTAGCCGCCAAGCCACAAGCTCGCTGCCTCCAAGAGAAGCCGGCATGGCGTCATGTGTAGACGCCATAATCCAAGCGCTCGAGAAACTCTCAACCATCTCAACGCCAGCGGGCGTAGCCAACAGGTCAATCGGACGTCGTTGGTTTAGACCAATGGCCGGGCGCTCTAACCATTGCTCCGCTTCTTCCTGGGAGCCAAGGACTTCCGTTGCCTTAGCTACAATCTCCGCGAGCTTCCAGGTGCGCGCAGTTTGTTCCAGATTGAGGAGTTTCATGGCTGTCGCGGTATGTCGCTGATATGTTCGCAGGCTCATTCCAACGGCTCTTTCAAACGCGGTATCCCAGCGAAGAACCACAAAATTTTCGATGAGTGATGTCAGAGCCTTTGCAGGTATGCCGTGGAGTAGCATCTCATGAGCTTCGAACGGAGTTTGTGGGTATGCTCGAAGTGTCCTTCGGCCCCCAAGCATTTCTGCAACCCTAGCCAGTCGGGCCTCTTCTGAAGAAGGCTCACGATCGCTCCGCAAATCAGTCATCTGAATCTCCGTCAACTGTCGTTATTTATATGACATATGACGCCATAAAATTCAAGGCTTTCTAATCGCTTTCAGATTGACGTCCTCTGGGGTTTACCTCGTCGCTGGTGCCCCCCTCCGCAGAAGAACATCACGAGCCCTTCAGGACTTCTCCCGGGCCTGCGCGCCAATGCCGGAGCCATTTTTCGCATATACTGCAGACGGAGAAGAGATTTGCCGACGGAGTGATAATGTCGTGCCCGCTACACGAGAATTGCAGGCCCGGACCCGCGCGTTCGCGCGCGTCATCGGGCCTTGGCTGGTCATCGTCCCTGGCATTATCGCGCTGCGCGCGCCGGGGATGGCCGCATTCGCAGCCGAATTCTTCAAGAGCGCGCTGTTCGTGTGGTTCGCGGGCGCGCTGCTGCTGTTCGCGGGACCGCTAATCATCGCGTTTCACCAGTACTGGTCGAGCGCGGCGGCGGTGTTGATCTCGGTGTTCGGTTGGGTCCTGGCGCTGCGAGGCTTGGTGCTCATGGCCGCTCCTGAACTGTACGAACGCGCCGCCCCGTTGGCGGACTCGACATTTCTTGTGCGGCTTATCTTCGGTGTGCTCATCGCAATTGGGCTTTACCTCACCTATGTGGGCTGGCTCACCAAGCCCGCTTCAGCATTGGCAGAGAACAATCCTTGAGCGAGACGGAGCGATCCGGAACGGGGCGTGGACCGGCGCGTCGGTTTCCGATCGTGGCAAAAAGTTTGCGCTGCGGGTTCGGCGCGTTACGATGATTTACGATCATCGGATGGGAGTGACTTCACATGAAGACATCGATGCAGGCGATTGCGCTTGAAACCTACGTCCCGGCGCTACGCACGCTCTCTGGGGCTGCTCGATAAAGGCGCGGAACATGCGCAAGCCAACGGCATCGACCTGGCGGCGCTGTTGAATGAGAAGCTCGCGCCGGACATGTTTCCGCTGACGCTCCAGGTCCAGCTCGCCTGCCATCATGCCAAGGATGGCACGGCGCGCGTCACCGGGCAGGAGCCGCCGAAGATTGAAAACAAAGAGCTGACGTTTGCCGAGCTCAAAGCGCTGGTCGATCGGACGGTGGCAACTCTGGCCGGCCTGAGCGCCAAGGCTTTCGACGGCGCGGAAGACCGCCGCGTCGAATTGCCGTTGCAGGGGCAAAGGCAATTTCAATCCGACGGTTTCCAGTTCCTGAGCCACTGGTCGATCCCGCATTTCTACTTCCACGTCGTGACCGCCTACGACATTCTCCGGCACAACGGCGTTGCGCTCGGCAAGCGCGATTACATGAAGGACATCAGCGGCGGATTTATTCGCCAACTTGCCCAGGCCTGAAGTCAGTTACTTGGCGTAATTCGCCGCAATCCGTTGCTGCAGGTAGTCGTGCGCCGTGATCGGCGCGTAGCTTTTGGCCGGACCTTGGATCACCGCGTCCTTGTTGGCCTGGCAGAAAAACGGAATCGAATAGCGCGGGCCGAGATATTCATCCGCCCGCGGCATGCGCACGCGGTGCAGGGTCGATAGCAGCTTGTCGTCGCTCCAGCGCATCAGCATGTCGCCGATATTGCAGGTGATCACGCCGGGCAGCGGCTCGACGTCGGTCCAGGCAAGCTCGGCCGATTCCTTTCCCGGGCAAAGCTGCAGCCCGCCTTGGCCGGTGCGTTGATGCAACAGGGTGAGGCAGTCGAAATCGGTGTGCGCTCCGGCGCGCCAGCCGGTGAAATCCGCAGGCTTGGCATCGACCATCGGCAGATAGTGCAGCAGCCGCAGCGTGCACTGGTATTCGCTCGACTGCGGATCGTGACAGTCGGTGAAGAAGTCCGGCTGAAAGCCAAGCTTCAGCGCGAAACACGACAACACTTTCATGGCCAGCGCCCAGTTGATGCGTTCGAAAGCGAGCATGGCCGCTTTGAAGCCCGGCAGTTCGTCTCCCGTCGGCCACAGCCCTGACATCCGCGGCAGCGTGATCTGGTAGGATTCTTTTTGGTCGGCGGTGCCGGTCGAAGGGCGCACCTGGCTTTTGTATTCCCAGCCGGCATTGGTGCCCTTTGCCGAGCGGGTAGTGTGCTTTGATCGCGTGCGGCAGCGCGAAGAAGCGTTCGGTCATGGCGAACGCTTCGTCGATCTGCTCCTGCGGAATGCCGTGATTGACGAGCTGGAAGAAGCCGATTTCGGTCGACGCGTTCCAGAGCTGTTCGGCGATCTCGGATTTGCGCTTATCAAAGCTGCCCATGTCGATACGCGGCACATCGCGCGCTTTCGTTGCGCCGATACCGCCGAGAGGTTTGCTCTTTCTTGAGCTCGGCGAGACCGTAGGCCGCGTTGCCTGGAGGCGTCATTGATCGTCCTTGCCAGATACTGGTCGCCGCGCCAAGGGAAACAAACGCCTGCCGCGATAGGCAAGTGCATAAGTTAGGCAATCGCCGCGTGGAACGCATCGCCAGTTATGTGTTACACCGCTCCGGCGGAGGGGACACGATGGCAAAGTCCATCACCATCTACGGCATCAAGAACTGCGACACGATGAAAAAGGCCCGCGCCTGGCTCGACAAGCATGGCGTCGCCTATTCATTTCACGACTACAAGGCCGCCGGCATCGAGCGCGAGCGGCTGGAGCGATGGAGCAAGAAAGTCGGCTGGGAAACCCTGCTCAATCGCGCCGGCACCACCTTCCGCAAGCTTGCCGGACAACGACAAAAGCGGCATCGACGCCAGGAAAGCCGTGGCGCTGATGCTCGCCCAGCCGTCCATGATCAAGCGGCCGGTTCTCGAACTGGACGGCGGCAAACTACTGGTCGGATTTTCGCCCGAGCACTATGCCGAAGCATTGTCGGCAAAGAGCTGATCGCGGCACTGTACTGTATCGAAGACGCAACCAGCCTCGGCCTTATTTCTTGTGCTTCAGCCCAAGCATGAACGCCTTTTCTTCGGGCTGCAGGTAGACCACTTCGGTGAAGGTCCCGATCTCGGCGGTCGTGTCGAAATAGGCAAACCGCGTCTCGTTGTGGCGGCCGCCCTGGACGAGCGAATAGCCGGCCGCTTCCATTTCCTTCACGCCCTGGGCATAGTTGGCAATTTCAATGCCGTAGTGATGGACGCCGCCCTTCGGATTGTGGTCGAGGAACTTCGAATACGTGCTGACGCCGGCGATCGGCTGAATGAGTTCGACCTGCATGTCGCCGGCCCAGCCGAAGGCCAAGTGCAGGCGCAACGGCGCCGGCTTGCCCAGGTAGGTTTCGTCCTGCAGTTCCGGCTTCTCGATAAACAGAAATTCGGGAACGCCGAGCTTTCCCTTGAAGAACTCCATTCCCTTGTGAATGTCGGGCACGACGATACCGATTTGATATGCGCCTTGCGCCAGAGTGCCGGCCATTACTTTCCTCCCCGTGAAATCATCAATAGCGATTGTTTTACTATCGTTAGTGTCGCCGATCATACAAACTGAGCCGATCCTGGCAATCGCTCGGTTTGCGTGTGCGCGATCGGGATGATCGAGAACAACGAGATTGCGGCGACGATGTGATTTTCGCTGAGACCATTCGGCGCCGGCCGATGGCTGCTTTAGCTTGAAACGCGCGAACTAAAATGAAATTTGCGATTTCATTAACGACACACTCCATTGTACAGCTCGAATGCCAATCTCAACATCCAGGAAGTCAAAGCGGGCATCAACTTCCGCTTCGGCGGTCCATGATGCGCGGTATGCTAGTCAATCCTGATGTGCGCCGCTTCGATGACCGGCTTCCATCGGGCAAGGTCGGCGTCGATGCGGGCGCGGAATTCAGCCGGCGTATCAGGGATCGGCTCCATCAACTGGGCGGCCAGTTTGTCGCGGATCGCCGGCGATGTGATGGCGTCGCGAACGAGCCGGCCGATCCGTTCGACCGTCGCCGCGGGCAAGCCGGCAGGACCGATCAGGCCCATCCAGGCGTCGGCTTCAACGTCGATGCCGGACTCTTTCAGCGTCGGTATATTAGGCAATAAGGCCGACCGTTCGGCGGTCGACACCGCAAGGATTTTCACCGACCCGCTGCTGACCTGGGGCACTACCGAGATTGCCGGCAGGCAAGCCATTTGCACTTCATTGCGAATAAGCGCGGTCACCGCCTGCGGCGAGGACGCGTAAGGCACGTGCACGAGCTGCGTGCCGCTTTTGATCGCGATCGCCTCCATGGCGAGCTGCGACAGCGAGCCGGTGCCGATCGAGCCGAAATTGTACTTGCCGGGATTGCGCCTGATCAGATCCACCAGTTGCGGCACGCTGCTGACGCCGAGACTGCTGTTGATGGCGAGCACGCTCGGTTGCGTCACCAGCATGGTGATCAGCGCGAGATCCTTGCTCGGATCATAGGGAAGCTTGCGAAACAGCAGCGTGTTGATCGCGAGCGGACCGCCGATGCTCACGCCGATGGTCGCGCCGTCCGGCGCCGCTTTGGCGACTGCGTCGGTGCCGATATTGCCGCTCGCGCCCGGCCGGTTCTCGACGATGAAAGTCTGGCCGAGCTTCTGATGCAGGTCATCGGCAATAAGGCGCGCGACGAGATCGGGTGTTGATCCCGCGCCGAATGGCACGATTAATCTTACGCTCTTTCCTGGCCAATCCTGCGCCAAGGCAGGGAGGGCGAGCAGGATAAAGACGAACGTGCCGATGATTCGTTTCATCGGGGCATTGTTATTCGTTTTCTGAGGCTTGATCACTGTTCTACTTTGCCGCGGACGGCCCGTCGCGGCGGCAAGATATCAGCGCTGATCGCGGCATGTCGCCCTCGATGGCCCAAGCCTCCTCATTGACAAGCAAGGCGCGCTCGCCATGATCCGGCCTCACCGGGGCCGGCGACATCAAACACTCGCGCGCCCTCAATTGCCAAGCTGGGCGTGGATCATGGGCCTCACCGTCGAGATCATCGGCTTGATCGTGTTTCTCGGCGCGCATGTGTTTGTCTCCATGCGCGGCGAACGAGAAGCTTTGATCAAACGGCTCGGCCGCGGACCTTATCTCGGCCTGTTCTCGCTGGTCTCGATCGTCGGCCTCGTTTTGATCGGCTACGGCTTCGCACGCTATCGCGCCGAAGGGGTGATCCCGCTATGGTACCCGCCGGCATGGACCCGCCAGATCGTGGTCGCGCTGATGTGGCCGGCGAGCATCGCGGTCGTCGCCGCCTACATTCCCGGCGACATCAAGCGCGTGCTCAAGCACCCGATGCTGGTCGGCGTTAAGCTCTGGGCGTTTGCGCATCTCTGCGCCAACGGCGACGTCGGCGGCATCATCCTGTTCGGGTCGGTGCTGGCGTGGGCGGTTTACGATCGCATCACGCTGAAGCGCCGGACCGATCCCGGCGCGCCGCCGATTCCCACAGGCGGCCGGCGAAACGACATCATCGCGATAGTCGTCGGCACCGTTCTCTATCTGGCGCTCGGCTTTGTGTTTCATCCCATCGTCATCGGCTTGCCGGCGTTCGGAACGCCGGCGCTCGGACACTGACGATGTCTGCGCATGAGGAGATACGGCGGTTCACCGCTCCGGACATTCGCGCGCGTAAGAATGGCGAACCGATTGTTTGCTTGACGTCCTATCACGCGCACACTGCGCGCATTCTGGACGGCTACTGCGACGTCATTCTGGTCGGCGATTCGCTCGGGATGGTGATGCACGGGCTCGAAACCACCGTGCCGGTCACGCTCGACATGATGATCCTGCAAGGTCACGCGGTGATGCGCGGTTCGAAGCGGGCGCTGGTGATCGTTGACCTGCCGTTCGGTTCTTACGAGGCTTCCAGGGAACAGGCGTTTGCATCGGCAGCGCGCGTACTGAAGGAAACCGGCTGCGGCGCCATCAAGATCGAGGGTGGCCGCCGCATGGCCGACACCATTGCGTTTTTGGTCGAGCGCGGCGTTCCGGTCATGGGCCACGTCGGCTTGACGCCGCAGGCGATCAATACCATCGGCTCGTTCCGCGCCCAAGGCCGCGACGAAAGCGATTGGGCGCCGATCGAAGCCGATGCGCGGGCGGTCGCGGACGCCGGCGCCTTTGCCGTCGTGCTGGAAGCGATCGCCGAGCCGCTCGCACGCCGCATCACCGGCGACGTCGCAATTCCCACAATTGGCATCGGTGCGAGCGTTGCCTGCGACGGCCAGATCCTCGTGCTCGAGGACATGCTCGGACTTTCGCCCCGGGTGCCGAAATTCGTCAAACGGTTCGGCGAACTCGGGCCTTCTATCGAGCGAGCGGTGAAGAGCTATGCCGAAGAGGTCAGGGCGCGGAATTTTCCGGGTTCCGACCACGTCTACGCTATGCGGAAGAAGAAATCATAATCGCCGGAGAAGCCGGTTATGTCGGCGCGTCGCCAGCTCTCCGCTGCGTTGACGTCAACGACTGCAAAATCGCCGCAGCAAGCGCCGGGGCTTTGCCTTGCTCGCGCCACATGCTTATTCTAGCTCGCAGGCGGTTCTCCGAGCCTAACCGCCCGGAATTCCTTAACTTTGTAGTTTCAGGGTTCGTCACGCCGGCTGCCTCTTGCTTTGCGAGGGTAGCGGGCTTCGCCGAACCGGGGGCTGGTGCTGGGGCAAGTCCGTGTCCGATATCTTTCAGGAAGTAAACGAGGAAGTACGCCGCGAACAGCTGAAAAAGCTGTGGGAGCGCTACGGCACGTACATCATTGCCGTCTGCATCCTCGTCATCGTCGCGGTCGGTGGCTGGCGCGGCTACGAGTGGTGGCAAGCGCGACGGGCGGCGGAAGCCGGCGCGGCGTTCGAGCAGGCGGCGACGCTCGCGGAATCCGGCAAGCGCCAGGAAGCGGAGGCGGCCTTCGCCAAACTGGCGAGCGATGGCACCGCGGGCTATCGCGTCCTGGCACGGCTGCGCGAAGCCGGCGAACTGGCTCAGAGCGACCGCAAGGCAGCGGTCAAAGCTTATGACGAGATCGCCGCCGACAAGAGCGTCGGCAACGTAATGCAGGATCTGGCCGCACTGCGCGCCGGCTTTCTGCTCGTTGATACGTCATCCTATGCCGACATGCGCACGCGGCTTGAGCCGTTGACCGCGCCCGAGCGGGTCTTCCGGCACAGCGCGCGCGAACTATTGGCGCTGTCCGCCTGGAAGGAAGGCGACATGGGTGCGGCGCGGCAATGGACCAATATGATCACGAGCGATCCGCAAACGCCTGCCGGTGCGCGCAGTCGCGCCGAGGTCTTGAGTGAGCTGATTGCGGCGAGCGGCAAAGGCTGAGAGCAGGTGCCGACGCGACGAACTCCTTCGCTGGTTTGGATCGGCTCGGCGCTGGCGTTAGGGCTTGTGCTTGGCGCCTGCACGCCCGGCGGCCAGTTCGATCCGACGGAGGTGCTGTCGTCCGACGTGTTCAGCACCAAGAAAAAGCTCGCCGGCGATCGCGAGCCGCTGTTCCCGAACGGCGTGCCAGGTGCGGAAACCGGCGTGCCGCCTGATTTGGTCAAGGGCTACCAGCCGCCGCCGGAGCAGCAGCAGTCGGCGGACAACGCCGAAGTCCCGCCTGCGCCTAAGCCCGCGGCGATGCCGGCAACTTCGAAGCCGAAGCCCAAACCGAAGCCAAAGCCGAAACCTGCGGTCGCTCGTGCGCCGGCGTCGTCGCCGGCTCAGGCCCCGGTTTCGGCTGCGCACGATCCGGCGTGGAATCAGGCTCCGTCGTCGGCGCCGGTTTCGGGGGCGCACGATCCGGCTTGGGATCGGGCGCCAGCGTCGGCGCAAGCCGCTCAACCGGCTTGGCCGAGCCCGCCGCAAGCGACGTCGGCGCAAACCAACTGGCCCGCGCCGGGGCAGCATGCGCAGCCTGCCTGGCCGGCGGCGCCTCCGGGCCAAGCCCAGCAGACCGCGCAGCCTCCGCAACCGAACTAGCCGAATCCATCGGCACCCGGCACCTATTCACGCTGATCCGCGCCGGGATAGAGAGCGGCATGCGGCGCCTTTGCGCCGCATCGTTGTTGGCTCTTGCCGTCAGATAGCGCCATGTCCTTTAGCGCCATGTCCTTCACGCTTGCCATTGTCGGTCGGCCCAACGTCGGAAAATCGACGCTGTTCAACCGTCTTGTCGGAGCACGGCGCGCCCTTGTCGACGATCAGCCGGGAGTGACGCGCGACCGTCGCGAAGGAGAGGGGAGGCTCGGAGACCTGTCCTTCAGGGTTATCGATACGGCCGGGCTCGAAGCTGCCGACCGTGATCGCGAGAGTCTTTCAGCAAGGATGCAGGCGCAGACTGCGGCGGCCTTGGTGCAGGCTGACGCTGTACTCTTTCTGGTCGATGCGCGTGCGGGCGCAACGGCGGCGGATCGGGCGTTCGCCGACCTGGTGCGCAAATCGGGCAAGCCGGCGATTGTCGTAGCCAACAAGAGCGAGGGACGCGCCGCGGAAGCGGGCGTGCTTGAATCTTACGCGCTCGGCCTCGGCGATCCGGTCGCCATCAGCGCTGAACACGGTGAGGGCTTGGCCGGGCTCTACGATGCGCTCCGCGTAGCGCTCCCCGAAGCGACCGCGAAAGAGAATGCTGCGGAAGCCGCGACGCCTTCTGAGGACGCCGAGAAGCCGATCCGCATCGCGGTCGTCGGCCGCCCCAACACCGGCAAATCGACGCTGATCAACCGCCTGCTCGGCGAAGAGCGGCTGCTGACCGGACCCGAAGCCGGCATCACCCGCGACGCCATCGCCGTCGATCTCGACCTGGCAAGGGCGGCACTTGCGGATTCACGATACCGCCGGATTACGCCGCCGATCTCGCGTCGCCGAGAAGCTGGAAAAGCTGTCGACCGCCGACACGCTCAACGCGATCCGCTTCGCCGAAGTGGTCATCGTGCTCGTCGATGCGCGAGGCGCCGTTCGAAGAGCAAGACACGCGGATCGTCGATCTCGTCGAGCGCGAAGGCCGCGCCATTGTCATCGCCATCAACAAAGTCGATCTGGTGGAGCGACAGCCCGGCGTCCGGTCGCGGCTGCGCGACATAGCCGATCGCGTGTTGCCGCAGATCAAGGGCGTGCTGGTGGTCCCGTTGTCCGCGCGCACGGGTGAAGGCCTCGATCGGCTGATGGCAGCGGTGATGGAAAGTTATGCCGTCTGGAACCGGCGCGTTCCGACTGCGGCACTTAACCGCTTCCTGAGCGAAGCGGTGAGCGCCCATCCGCCGCCGGCAATTTCCGGCAGGCGCGTGCGGCTCGACTACATCACGCAGCCCAAAGCGCGGCCGCCGACCTTCGTTCTGTTTTCGTCGCGCGCCTCGTCGCTTCCCGAGACCTATCGCCGCTATCTGGTCAACGGCTTGCGCGAAGCGTTCGCGCTGCCGGGCACGCCGGTCCGGCTCACGCTGCGCGCCAAGGCCAATCCCTATGCGGGCCGAAAGCGTCGCCGCTGATGGAGAAGTCCGCAGCCGAGCCGAGCGCGAAGCTCGGAGTGTTGCGGCGCGAGGCCGCCTTCGCCTTCATCTTTGCGACTGTGCTGCTCGACATGCTCGCCATCGGCATCGTCATTCCGGTGCTGCCGAAGCTCGTGGTCGATTTTGTCGGCGGCGATACCGAACAGGCGGCCAAGATCTTCGGTATCTTCGGCACTGCATGGGCGCTGATGCAGTTTCTGTTCTCGCCGTTTCAGGGCGCGTTGTCTGATACTTTCGGCCGGCGCCCGCTGATTGTCGTTTCCAACTTTGGCGTTGGTCTCGATTATGTCCTGATGGCGCTGGCGCCGACGCTTGGCTGGCTGTTCGTCGGACGCGTCATCTCCGGCATCACTGCGGCGAGCATCGCAACCGCTTACGCTTACGTTGCCGACGTGACGCCGCCGGACAAACGCGCCGCGCGCTTCGGTCTGCTCGGCGCGGCTTTCGGCGCCGGCTTTGTGCTCGGGCCGGCGCTCGGTGGACTGGCGGGCAGCATTTCTCCGCGTCTGCCATTTTGGATTGCCGCGGGTCTAAGTCTTGCCAACGCGTTCTACGGTTTTGTCGTGCTGCCTGAATCGCTGTCGCCCGCGCGCCGCGCAGCGTTTCGCTGGCGACGGGCCAATCCCTTTGGCGCGCTCGTGCTGCTGCGTTCGCACGCCGAGTTGTTCGGGCTCGCGTTCGTCAATTTCTTCGGCAATCTCGCGCACGCCGTGCTGCCGAGCGTCGGCGTTCTCTACATGCTGTATCGCTATGGCTGGGACGAAAGCACGGTCGGCTTGACGCTTGCCGCGGTCGGCATGGCGTCGATCATCGTTCAGGGCGGCGTCGTCGGACCGGTCACAAAACGGATCGGCGAACGCGCCGCGTTGCTGGTGGGACTTGTGTTCGGCGTCGTGGGCTTTCTGTTTTTCGCGCTCGCCCGGAACGGCGTGGAATTCTGGATCGGCATTCCGCTGATGGCGCTGTGGGGCTTGGAAGGCCCGGCCTGTCTGGCATTGATGAGCCGCTTCGTCGGTGCCGACGAACAGGGCCAACTGCAAGGCGCCAATTCAAGCATCAGCGGCATCGCCAATCTGTTCGGACCGGGACTTTTTACTCAGGTCTTCGCGGTTGCGATCGGCACGGCGGCGAGCTGGCATCTTCCCGGCGCGCCATTTCTCATCGCCGCGCTCCTGCTCGCAATCGCGGCCGTCGTCGCCTGGAACGTCACGCAGCGATAATCACGCGGGTTGCCTGAACTCCAGGAGCTTTCCGGCGCGGAAATCGTACAGCTTGCCGGTTTCAGTAAAGCTCGGCAGGCAAAGGCCGACAATTTTTTCCGCAACTTCCTCAGGCGTGGGCAGTATCAACGGGTCTTCGCCGGGCATGGCCAGAGCGCGCATGCGGGTGCGGGTCGGGCCCGGATTGAACAGATTGACGCGCACGGCGGTCGAGCTGGTTTCGTCGGCGTAGGTTCGCGCCAGCGCATCGAGCGCCGCCTTGGAAACCGAATATGGCGCCCAATAGGCGCGAGCGATGGTGGCGATACCGGATGTAATAAAAACGGCGCGGCCCGCGTCGGAGCGCTTGAGCAACGGGGTCATGGCGCGAATGAGATGCCAGTTGGCGGTGACGTTGACCGCCATCATATCATCCCAGGCTTTCGGCTCGATGTGATCGAGCGGTGAGGGCACGCCGCCCATCGCGGCATTGCCGACCAGCACGTCAAGCCGCCCGTAGCGTTCGTTCAGCGCTGCGGCGAGTTTATAAAGCCCGCCGTAATCGCGGATGTCGAGCGGCGTCAGCGTCGCCGAACTGCCGGCGGCCTGGATCGCGTCGTCAAGCTCTTCGAGCCCGCCGACGGTCCGCGCGACCGCGACCACATGCGCGCCCGCGCGCGGCCAGCGCCAGCGCTGTCGCATAACCGATGCCGCGCGAGGCGCCGGTAACGAGCGCGATCCGGTCAGCCAGCGGCAGCGGCATTTCTCAGCTCGCCTCGGCGAGCAGCGAGAGCTGATGCGGCGGGGCGTCCTGCGCCGTGCGGTCGGTAAGCGGTGTCGGGTACTCGCCGGTAAAACAATGGTCGGTGAATTGCGGACGCGCCGGATCGCGCGCTTTTTCGCCCATGGCGCGGTAGATGCCATCGACCGAGAGGAAGGCGAGCGAGTCCGCGCCGATGAACTGCCGCATCCCTTCAAGATCGTGCGTGGCGGCAAGCAGCTTGTCCTGCTCCGGCGTGTCGATGCCGTAATAGTCGGGATGCGTGATCGGCGGTGAAGCGATGCGGAAGTGCACTTCGCGGGCGCCGGCATCGCGCATCATCTGCACGATCTTCACCGACGTCGTGCCGCGGACGATCGAGTCGTCGATCAGCACAATGCGCTTGCCGCTGACGACCGCGCGGTTGGCGCTGTGCTTGAGGCGGACGCCGAGCGCTCGGATCTGCTGCGTCGGCTCGATGAAGGTGCGGCCGACATAGTGATTGCGGATGATGCCCAGCTCGTAGGGAATGCCGGACGCCTGCGCGTAGCCGATCGCTGCAGGCACGCCGGAATCGGGCACCGGGATCACGACATCGGCGGGGGCGGGCGCCTCGCGTGCAAGCTCAGCGCCACAAGTCTTGCGAACGTCGTAGACGCTGCGGCCGCCGATGATCGAGTCCGGCCGCGAGAAATAGATATATTCGAAGATGCAGGGGCGGGGCGGCATCGCCGGAAACGGCTTGTGCGAATGGGCGCCGTCTTCGTCGAAGATCAGAACCTCGCCGTTTTCCACGTCGCGGATGTATTGCGCACCGATGATGTCGAGCGCGCAGGTCTCGGAGGCGAGGATCGGGCAGCCGTCGAGCTTGCCAAGAACCAGCGGCCGGATGCCAAGCGGATCGCGGGCGCCGACCAGTTTCTTGTTGGTGAGACCGACGAAAGCGTATGAGCCTTCGAGCAGTCGCAGCCCCTCGATAAAGCGATCGACGAAACGGTTGCGGTGCGAGCGGGCCACCAGGTGAAGAATCACCTCGGTGTCGGTCGTCGACTGCATCATGGCGCCTTCGCGCACGAGCTGGCGCCGCAAGGTCAGGCCATTGGTGAGATTGCCGTTGTGGCCGATGGCAAAGCCGCCGGCGTTTAGTTCGGCGAACAGCGGCTGCACGTTGCGCAGGATGGTCTCGCCGGTCGTCGAATAGCGCACATGGCCGACGGCGGCGTTGCCGGGCAGGCGATCAATCACCTCACGGCCGGAAAAAGCGTCGCCGACCAGGCCGAGCCGGCGCTCGGAGTGAAAGCGCTTGCCGTCGAACGAAACGATGCCCGCGGCTTCCTGGCCGCGATGCTGTAGAGCATGCAGGCCGAGCGCTGTGATAGCAGCGGCGTCGGGGTGGCCGAAGATGCCGAACACGCCGCATTCTTCCCGGAGGCGATCCTCCTCGAGATCAAGCAGGCCAGGTTTGGTCATGTTCGGCCTCTCGATTCTCAACGCGGTGTTCCCTTGGCCTCAAGCAGTTGCCGCATTCCGACACGGCTGGAACGATCGTAACCGGCTTGACCGCCGGCGGGCGTATCGACGTCGCTGCGCTGATCTGGCGCGTTGTCCGGGCTATCGGTGTCCTCCGGACGCGGCTTCTTCAGCCTCTTTAAGATGGTGGCTTCAGCGTTCTCCGGCAATTGGTCCTTGAGCCATTCGCCGGTGCTGCTTAGCACAACCCTGGATTTGGCATGCAGCACCCATTCCGGCTTGCTGCGGTCCGGCACCAGCCAGTCGAAGAACATATAGGCGACCACGACGATAATAAGCCCGCGCCCCAGCCCAAACAGGAAGCCGAGGGTGCGATCGAGCGCACCGACCCGGCTGTCGAGCACCATGTCGGAAATCCGCACGGTCAGGATCGATACCACCAGCAGCGTGATCAGAAAGACGCCGCCGATCACCGCGACGGTGGCGACCACGTCATTGTTGAAGTACTGCTTGGCGAGCGGCAAAAGCTTCGAATACGCGTAAAGCGTCGCGCCGGCGGCCAGGATCCATGCGACGATCGAAAGAATTTCGCGCATGAAGCCGCGCACCATGGCGAGCACGGCTGACACGAGCATGATGACGATCAGCCCGATATCCAACAGCGTAATTGGCATCGTGTGCTAGTCCGCTCGCTTGCCCGTAGGATCGGCGGGGTGCGCAGGGGCCGGAATGCAGAATCCGCCGCGTGTATAGCCGGAGCAGGGGTCACAGTCATCTGGCTTCTCGTGCGCTCAACAGTCTCATCTTAATCATAAGCAAGTAGGCCGATTCCGAGGGCAAATACGGTTTCGGATTATCCGTCCGGCCGCCCTACGCGCCGCAGCGCTGGTGCGCCGTCGCGTGCAATATCGGCAACCAGATTCGCAAGCGTACCGATGGTTGAGAGCACAAATCCTTGGGGAGCTTCGGCACGCGCCGCGTCTGGCACGGTCGCCCGCGCGAAACCGAGTTTCTGCGCCTCCTTCAGTCTCGCCGCAGTCTGCGCCACAGGTCGCACGGCGCCGGACAGCGACACTTCGCCGAAATAAACGGCATCCGCGGGAAGTGGCGCGTGAGCAAGCGACGACACCAGCGCCGCCGCGGCGGCGAGATCGGCCGCCGGCTCCTGCACGCGCAACCCGCCGGCAACGTTGAGATAGACGTCGTGCCCGGAGAGGCGAACGCCACAATGGGCTTCTAGCACCGCTAGGACCATCGACAGCCGGCTCGGATCCCAGCCGACCACGGCGCGCCGCGGCGTACCGAGCGACGTCGGGGCGACCAGCGCCTGAATTTCCACCAGCAGCGGCCGCGTGCCTTCGATTCCGGCGAAGACGGCGGTGCCGGCGCTGCCGAGTTCGCGTTCGGAGAGAAACAGCTCGGAGGGATTGGCGACCTCGCGCAATCCGGTCCCGGTCATCTCGAACACGCCGATTTCGTCGGTCGGGCCGAAGCGATTCTTGAGCGCGCGCAGAATCCGGAATTGCTGCGAACCTTCGCCTTCGAACGACAGCACGGCGTCGACCATGTGCTCGACGACGCGGGGGCCGGCGATCTGACCGTCCTTGGTGACGTGGCCGACCAGAATGACGGCGGTGCCGGCTACGCTTGGCAAAACGGATCAGCTCGGCCGCGGATCCGCGCACCTGTGTAACCGTGCCGGGCGCGGCTTCGACGGTCTGCGTCCACATCGTCTGGATCGAATCAATGACAAGAAGCTGCGGCGCCTGGCCCTGGGAGAGCGTCGCAACGATATCTTCGACCGAAGTCTCCGCGGCGAGTTCGACCGCCGCATCGGCAAGGCCGAGCCGTTCGGCGCGCAGCCGCACCTGGGCCACGGCCTCCTCGCCGGAGATGTAGACCGCGCGCTGACCGTGGCGCGCGTAACCGGCCGCGACTTCGATCAACAGCGTTGATTTGCCGATGCCCGGATCGCCGCCGAGCAGGAGCACCGAGCCGCGCACCAGGCCGCCGCCGGTGACGCGATCAAATTCGGCGATACCGGACGCGAGCCGCGGCGCCTCATGAGTTTGGCCCTTCAGCGGCTCGACGGCGAACAGCCGTCCCTTGCGTGCGGAGCGGGCCGTTGTTGCGGCGCCTTCTTCGACGAGCGTATTCCACGCGCCGCAAGCTTCGCAGCGGCCGGCCCAACGTGCCGCGGCGGCGCCACAGCTCTGGCAGACGAAATTGGCCCCGCGCGCGACCATCGCTTTGCTCCTCAACCGCCGCGATAGACGAGATGGCTGCGCGGACCAAGCCGGGTCAGAATTTCGTAACCGATGGTGCCGGCAAGCGCGGCAACTTCGTCGACGGATATGTCCTTGCCGATAAAAGTGGCCGTGTCGCCGCGCTGCACCGGCGCGTCGGCAAGGTCGGTGACGTCGACGCAGGTAAGGTCCATGGAGATTACGCCGACGATCGGGCAGCGTTTGCCGGCGATGATGGCTGCGCCGCCGGTTTTGCCGTCGATGCCGCTGATGGAACGCAGTACGCCGTCGGCGTAGCCGAGCGCGGCGATGGCGATGCGCGAGGGCCGTCGCGCCGTCCACGCGGCGCCATAACCGACGGTCTCGCCTTGCGGCACCTTGCGCACTTGCAGGATGCGGCCGGTCAGTTCGACCACGCTTTGCATCGGATTGGCGCGCTGAGGCGTCGGGTTGATGCCATAGAGGGCGGCGCCGGGTCTGTGCGATATCGAAATGCGCCGTATCGCCGAGGAAGACGCCAGCCGAATTGACCAGCGAAGCCGGGATGCCGTGATAGAGCATGCGCAGCTCGCGAAACAGCCGGATCTGGTGGGCGGTGAGCGGCTGATCGGCAATCTCAGCGCAGGCGAGGTGACTCATCAACAGCGTGATGCCGTGGTTTTCGGTCTGCGCGCGTGGCGCCAATGCGGCAGCTTCGTCCGCGGTGATGCCGAGCCGGTTCATGCCGGTATCGACATGGAGCGCCGCACCGCCGCGCCAGTTTTGGGCGGCAACAAAGGCGTCCCACTCGGCCAGCTCGGTCGTGCTGTTGATCACCGGCTGGACGTTGAGTTCAGCGAACGCGTTGGCGGCCTCTGGCGCAAAGCCGTTGAGCACGTAGATTGCGGCGTCGTGCGCGCGGGTGCGTGCGCGCCGCGCTTCGGCGACGTCGGCGACGAAAAAAGTCTTGCATCCGGCCTTGGCAAGCTTCGCAGTGACCGCCTCGAGACCGAGCCCGTAGGCATTGGCCTTGACCACGGC
Source organism: uncultured Alphaproteobacteria bacterium (assembly GCA_963826945.1). Lineage (GTDB taxonomy): Bacteria > Pseudomonadota > Alphaproteobacteria > Rhizobiales > Xanthobacteraceae > BOG-931. The sequence goes on from CAWGYY010000017.1 coordinate 75,732, forward strand.
GCCGCATTCGACGGTGAGAAGCTGGCGGCCAAGCGCGCGCCAGTTCGCCTCGACGGCATCGAGATCGACCGTGAGCGTCCCGCCGGTCTCAGGGTCGAGCAGGCTGGTTGCCGATTCAGGCAGCGGTTGTGCGAGTGCCATGCCGCCTTATGACCGGCGCCGCGGCGGCGGTAAAGCCGGGTGGCGACCCGTCACCGAATATGCCTCGAAGTTATACGTTTGACGTATAACTCGACGCGGTATATGAGTCGCTTGATGATCCGGTCATTTCGCGACCGCGCCACCGAAACGCTGTGGATGGGCGCGTTTGTGAAGCGGTTCAGCGGCATCGAGAAACAGGCGCTGCGGAAGCTCGACATGCTGCATCAAGCGCGCGACCTTAATGATTTACGTGTGCCCCCGGCAAACCGCCTCGAAGCGCTCGCGGGAGATCGGCGAGGGCAGCATTCGATCCGCATCAACGATCAATGGCGCATCTGCTTCACGTGGACGAAGGAAGGCCCGGCCAATGTCGAAATCGTCGACTACCACTAAGGGGGTGGCAACTCCGAATCGGGTGACGACCCATCCCGGTGAAATGCTGAGCGAAGAGTTCCTCAAGCCGCTCGAAATGTCAGTCAACGCGCTCGCGATTGCACTGCGCGTGCCGGCGACGCGCATTGGCGCGATCGTTAAAGGCGAGCGGTCGGTGACGGCGGATACTGCGCTGCGGCTCGCGCGCTTCTTTGGCACCAGCGCCGAGTTTTGGATCAATCTGCAGGCGATGCACGATCTGACCAAGGCGCGGATGGAAAATGGCGTGGTGATCGAGCGCGACGTGCAGCCAAGAGCGGCCTAGAAACTCGACTGGTGCGCGGTGTCGAGATTGGCAAAGCGCGTAACGGCGGCGTCGAACTGCAATTCGATGGTGCCGATCGGGCCGTGACGCTGTTTGCCGATGATGACCTCGGCTTTGCCGTCAACGCGCTCACCCTCCGCCAACCATTCGGCGAATTTCTCCCGGTTCGCTTCCGTCGGCTTGCGCATCTGGTGATAATATTCCTCGCGGAACACGAACAGCACCACGTCGGCGTCCTGTTCGATCGAACCCGACTCACGCAAATCCGAAAGCTGCGGCCGTTTGTCCTCGCGGGCCTCGACCTGGCGGGACAATTGCGACAGCGCGAGGATAGGAACGTTCAGCTCCTTGGCGAGCGCCTTCAGCCGGGTGGTGATTTCGGTGATTTCCTGCACCCGATTCTCGCTGGAGCGGCGCGTCGAGCCCTGCAGAAGCTGAACGTAGTCGATGACCAGAAGATCGAGGCCGCGCTGCCGCTTGAGCCGGCGCGCGCGGGCGGCCAATTGCCCGATCGAGAGACCGCCGGTCTCATCGACGTAGAACGGCAGGTTCTGCAGCTCGATGGATACGTCCTTGATCTTCTCGAAGTCGGCTTCGTCGATCGCCCCGCGCCGTATCTTGTTTGAGGGAATTCCGGTCTGCTCGGAGATGATGCGGGTGGCGAGCTGTTCGGCCGACATTTCCAGCGAGAAGAAGCCGACGATGCCGCCGTTGACAGTTGCCATGTGCCCGTCGGCGCGGACTTCGCCCGCCCAGGCCTTGGCGACGTTGTAAGCAATGTTGGTGGCGAGCGCGGTTTTACCCATACCCGGGCGGCCGGCGAGGATGACCAAGTCCGAAGGCTGCAAGCCTCCCATTCGGAAGTCGAGATCGGTGAGTCCGGTGGCGAGCCCCGACAGGCTGCCGTCGCGCTGATAGGCGCGGGCCGCCATGTCGACGGCCGTGGTCAGCGCCTGAGCGAATCGCTGGAAGCCGCTCTCGTAGCGTCCCGTTTCCGCGAGCTCGAAAAGTTTGCGCTCAGCGTCTTCGATATGGCTCTTTGGGGTGGCATCAACCGGCGCGTCGTACGCGAGGTTGACCATGTCTTCGCCAATGGTGATCAGGTCGCGCCGGATCGACAGATCGTAGACGGTACGGCCGTAATCCTCGGCATTAATGATGGTGGTCGCTTCGGCGGCCAGCCGCGCCAGATACTGATTGACCGACAGCCCGGCAATGTCGAGCTCCCCCGGCAGGAAGGTCTTAAGCGTCACCGGGGTCGCCAGCTTTCCAGCGCGAATCAGGCTGCCGGCAAGCTCGAAAATGCGTTGATGGATGTTCTCGAGGAAATGCTTCGGCTCGAGGAAATCGGAAACGCGATAGAACGCCTCGTTGTTAACGAGGATCGCGCCAAGCAGCGCCTGCTCGGCCTCGATATTGTGCGGGGGCATGCGGAACGCCGGTTCCGCGGGAGCCTGCTTGCGTGCGATCGAATCGAATGCTGCCATGGTCCCGATCAAGGGATTCGCCTGTGGCCAATTTGGGGTCACTCAACATCGCGGATCACTCGACGGACGGTGCACTGTCGAATTAACAACCGTTGTGCTTGCCACGAACGCTTCGTCGATAGTCGAGCGGCGCGGCGATGGGAAACGCTGATTGCGGCTTTCCCCGTTACCCACTGCACATCGACTTACAAACACCGCCGAGAGCACATGGCTCTTGACGTTCACCTTTTCGACGCGTGCCGATGCGGCGCTATTCTCCGGCCAAGCGCAGCCGTTGTGTATAGCCGGCTTCGGTGTCGCGCAGCCGCGCTTCTTCGCGCGCAATGTAGTCCCGCGTCTGCGGCACGACGCCCTTGCGCTTGGTCATCTGGATCTGGAACACGACCATGTCGCTCTCGCGAAATGCCATTTCCGATGAGGCCAGGTAGAACTCCCACATGCGGACGAATCGCTGATCGTAGAGCCGCTCGACGTCCTCGCGGTGGGCGAGGAAGCGGTCGCGCCAGGCCTTGAGCGTCTCGGCGTAGTGCAGCTGCAGGATCTCGACGTCGGTGACAGTCAGCTTCGCGCGTTAAATCGCGGGCAGCACTTCCGAGAGTGCCGGGATATAGCCTCCCGGAAAGATATACTTGGCAATCCAGGGATTGGTGACGCTTGGCGGACTGCTCCGCCCGATGGTGTGCAGGAGAAAAACGCCATCGTCATCGAGCAGCTGGGCGCATTTGCGGAAAAACCTATCGTAAAAACCGACGCCGACATGCTCGAACATGCCAACCGACACGATGCGATCGAAACTGCCGGTCACATCGCGATAGTCGATCAGGCGGAAAATCGCATCCTCGGCGCGGCCGCGCTCGATCGCTCGCTGCTGCGCACGGGCGTGCTGTTCCTTCGATAGCGTGATGCCGGTGGCATGGGCGCCGGCGACCTCGGCGAGATAGAGCGCAAGACCGCCCCAGCCACAGCCGATATCGAGGACGTTGGCGCCCGGATTTACGAGAAGCTTTGCTGCAAGATGGCGCTTCTTGGCGAGTTGGGCGTCGTCGAGCGATTGGTCATCGGTCTCAAAATAGGCGCAGCTATACTGCTGGTCGGCGTCGAGAAAGAGCGAGTAGAGCCTGCCGTCGAGATCATAGTGATGGGCCACATTGCGTCGCGACCGCGAACGCAGATTGAACTGCTGAACCCGGCGAAAAAGGTAGCGCACGAGGCGTGTCGGCAGCGCCCATTTGGGAGCAGCAATGCTTTCCTGCCGCAGCAGTATTGCGAGCGCCTCCGCGATCGAGCCTTCCTCGACCACAAATGTCCCGTCCATGTAAGCCTCGCCGAGTCGCAGCTCGGGATCGAGCAGGACTGCGCGTTGGGCTCTTGCGTCGGTGAAGCGCACGGCGACGGGCGGCCCGCTGCCATCGCCGAACGCGTACCTCTTGCCGGACGCTGTGGTGACCGTGAGGGAACCGTGGCGGATAAACCGCTTGAGAAATATCGATAATAACTGATCCAACGTCGCCTCCGCACACTCCTACGCGCGCTACGCCGAATCTGCCGGTCGGCGCATATTTAGCTTTCAATTCGCTGTCCTGCGGCTTATTGACTTTGGGCCAGCGGGCATTCGGGCTTGCCGTTATTAAAACAAAATCCTGCTTGACCAGCAATGCAGGGCGATGGTTCTCCCCGGGGGCTCAACGCCACTCACATTCGGCCGGTTTTGGGGTAACGAAGACCGGCGAAACCGCAGTGATTTGAGGAGCTCAGGGGTGAACTGGCGTCTCGCGCCGACGATCGGCCTCGTTGCAGTGCTAGCGCCCGCCATGGCGCACGGGCAGACCAATCTCGACCAGGGCAAGTCGGCGTCGCAAATCTTTGCCTCGGCCTGTGTCGAGTGCCACAAGGCACCCCGCGGCTTGGCTAAGGGCCGGAACAGCGCCGCACTGACGGACTTTTTGCGCGAGCACTACACCACCAGCCGCGACCAGGCGGCGGCGCTTGCCGCCTACGTGCTCGGTGGTCGCGGCGCCGAGCCTGTTGGAGGCACAGCGCAAGGGAAGGGTCAAAAGCCCGCAGCCGAGCGGGCGGAGCGTGGCCCGCCCTCAGGCGAGGAGCCCAGGGAGCCGAAGCCGACCAAGCGCCAGGCACGGCAGTCAAAACCCGAGGAGGGGACCCGTACGGAAGCCAAGTCAGATGCAAAGCCTGAGGTGAAGCCGGATATCGAACTTGTTCCGGGTGAACGGCCGCCGGCGACGACGCGAGGTCGGCGCAAAGAGCCAAGGATGCCCCAGTCCCCGGTCGAACCCGCTGCAGTTGCCCCTGCGCCTACCGCGGTTGTGGTAGAGCCGGCGCCAAGCACGCCGCCGAACCCCGAACCAAGCCCAGCGGCGACACCAACAACAACTCCGGAACCTTCGGCGCCGGGCGATGCCGCGTCAGGCGAGAGCGGTCCAGTGCCGCGCGATAATATTCCCGACTAACGACACTTCACGCGGCCGGCTGTTGCCCCGAGACTAACTCTTCTCTGGTGGTGCGGTGACTTCGGTTTCGTCAGCGCCTTCACCCGACCGCAGCGCTTCCGCGGCCTCAGGCTCGAAGAACGCTTCCGCTGCGATCGCTGCGGCTTCCGCCTCCGTCGGCTCTTCGCGCAATTGCGTGACGTCCTCGCCGCGCTCGATCCGCGCCGCTTCTTCGTTGTTGCGAGCAACAACGACCGTTATCGATGTCTCGATTTCGGGATGCAATAACAATTGAACCGTGTGCCGGCCGATGGTTTTGATCGGCGTGGTGAGCGCGATCTGACTGCGGCTCACATTGAAGCCCCCGGCAGTAACGAGGCCCACCAGATCGCGCGGCGAAACCGAGCCGAACAGCTGGCCTGATTCCGACGCCTGACGCAAAACCGTGAAGCTCTTGCCGTCGAGCTTGGCGGCGACTTGTCCGGCTTCGCTTTTAAGGGTGAGCGACCGTGCCTCAAGGTCGGTCTTCATGGTCTCAAAGCGCGTACGGTTTTCCTGGGTGGCGCGCAGCGCCTTGCCACGCGGCAACAGGAAATTGCGGGCGAAGCCGTCTTTGACGCGCACCACCTCGCCCATCTGGCCGAGTCTCGGCACCCGTTCGAGCAGGATCACTTCCATATCGGGTCCTCCCTGCTCAGCGGATGACGTAGGGCAGCAGCCCGAGAAACCGCGCGCGCTTGATCGCTTGCGCAAGCTCGCGCTGTTTTTTCGCGGACACTGCCGTGATGCGGCTCGGCACGATCTTGCCGCGCTCCGATACGAACCGCTGCAGCAGTTTGACGTCCTTGTAGTCGATCTTTGGCGCGTTGGCGCCGGAGAACGGGCAGCTCTTGCGGCGGCGGAAAAACGGCCGGCGTGCCCCGCCGGAATGCGGTGACATAGCCATGATTATTCCTCCACTACAGCTTCAACATCGTCAGTGCCCTCGGACGGGCGCCGGTCGCGGTCCCGCAGCGGGCGATCACCTCTATCGCCGCGCTCGAAGCGGTCGCCTCGATCCCCGCGATCGAACCGGTCGCCTCTCTCGCCACGGCGATCGTCGCGATCTCGGTCTCGCTCGGCCCGGCGCATCATCGCCGAAGGCCCTTCTTCGTGCTCCTCGACCCTAATCGTCAGGTAGCGCAGCACGTCTTCGTTCAGTCGCTCCAGCCGCTCGATTTCGTTGATGGCAGCGGGCGGCGCGTCGAGGTTCATCAGGGTGAAGTGCGCCTTGCGGTTCTTGCGCAGACGGTAGGACAGGGATTTCACGCCCCAGTATTCGGTCTTGGCGATTGACCCGCCCAGTCCTTCGACCACGCCCTTCAAATGCGCCGTCAATTCTTCGACCTGCTGCGCGCTGGCGTCCTGGCGCGCAAGGTACACGTGCTCATAAAGCGGCATTGATGCCCTTTCCTTCGTTGTCGTCGCTCGCTCACGGCGCGAAGCCCCTCGAACCCTTCGGGAAAGGCTCGAATGCTCTGAAGGCGGGAACACCGGACGCCGGGCCAATTGGCCCTACCGCACCTTAGCCCGTGCGGCCGTCCGTTCAGCCCCCGGCCGGGGTCGAGCGGAAGACTGGTCTTATATGCAGCCCGCGCGGAAAGGCAAGACGGATCAGGAACGGCGGGGCGGACTGGCTGTGGTCTGGATCATCTCGGCCAATCGTACCGCAAGTGTCACCCCCTCCCGCATCTGAGAGGCAGTGGCAGTAGCGTTGCGAGGCGCCTGGCGCTGTTTTTGCAGTTTGCCGAGCAGGATTTCGAGGCTCCGCGTCAAAAGCCGCCGTCGGAACGCGGGATCCTCGCGCGCTTGGGCGAGTTCGGCCTCGGTGATCGGGGCAAATGGGTCCATCGGGTGCGAGGTTGTAAACAATACCTTTAGGCAAATGCGCCCTGGTTAATTGAGAGTACCCGCTCGGAGTTGTTGCTTTGTTACTGGACCGTGTCCCTTGACACGGCCGGGAAGGCGGTATCTCTCGCGCCCCCGAGAGGTAAACGATGACGATCGCTTTCGTTTTTCCCGGCCAGGGCAGCCAGGCTGTCGGCATGGGTAAGGCGCTCGCCGAAACCTTCGCGCCCGCGCGCCAGGTGTTTGATGAAGTTGATGCGGCGCTCGGCGAGAAACTCAGCGAGACCATGTGGAATGGGCCGGCAGCGAGTTTAACCCTCACCGAGAATGCGCAACCCGCTTTGATGGCAGTCTCGCTGGCTACGCTGCGGGTTCTCGAAGCCGAGGCCGGTGTCGATTTGGGGCGCGATGCTGCTTTCGTCGCCGGTCACTCGCTCGGTGAATATTCGGCGCTGGCCGCTGCGCAGTCGCTCACGCTTGCGGATGCGGCGCGGCTTCTCCGCATTCGTGGCCGCGCCATGCAAAAAGCGGTGCCGGTCGGTGTCGGGGCGATGGCGGCCCTCGTCGGCGTCAAATTCGAGGAAGCCAAAGCCATCGCCGCGGAGGCGGGGGCGGTAGGCGTCTGCGCAGCCGCGAACGATAATGGCGGCGGCCAGGTCGTCTTGTCGGGCGAGAAATCGGCCGTCGAAAGCGCCGTCGAAATCGCCAAAGCGCGCGGCGTGAAACGGGCGATGATGTTGCCGGTGTCCGCGCCGTTTCATTGCGCGCTGATGGGACCAGCGGCGGATGCCATGGCGCAGGCGCTTGCCTCGGTCACCGTCAAGCCGCCCATCGTGCCGCTTGTCGCCAACGTGCTGGCGCGGCCGATCAGCGATCCGACGACAATTGTCCAAAGTCTCATAGAGCAGGTGACCGGCACGGTGCGCTGGCGCGAGTCGGTTGTTTTCATGGCGCAGGCGGGGGTGAACGTGTTTTATGAAATCGGTGCGGGCAAAGTGCTCACCGGCTTGATCAAGCGTATCGCCGACACCGCCGAAGCATTCTCAATCGGTGCGCCCGAAGATATTGCCAGGTTCAAGACTGCGCGGCTGGATGTTACGCGTTTCGCGAGGACTTGATGTTTGAACTTACCGGTAAGACTGCGTTGATCACCGGAGCGACGGGCCCGATTGGCGGCAGCATCGCGCGCATTCTGCATGGGCAAGGCGCAGCGGTTGCCGTTTCCGGCACGCGGCGCGACGTTCTCGACCGGCTTGCCGCCGATCTGGGAAGCCGCGTCCATGTTCTGCCTTGCAATCTTTCCGACCGCACCGAGACCGATGCTCTGGTGCCGCGGGCGGAGGAGGCAATGGGTCAGCTCGACATCCTGGTCGCCAATGCCGGTGTGACCAAAGACAATCTTTTCGTGCAGCTGCGCGACGAGGACTGGGATCAGGTTATCGCCGTCAACCTCACCGCTACATTCCGCCTGGCGCGCGCCGCCGTGCGCGGCATGATGCGCCGCCGTTTCGGACGGGTCATCGCGATCACCTCGGTAGTCGGCGCGACTGGAAACCCGGGGCAAGCGAACTACGTCGCCGCCAAAGCCGGCCTCACCGGAATGATCAAGTCGATCGCTCAGGAATACGCCAAGCGCGGCGTCACCGCTAACTGCGTGGCACCTGGTTTCATCATCACGCCGATGACCGAAAAGCTAACTGACAAACAGCGCGAGGTGATACTGGCGAGGATCCCGGCGAGCCGTGCCGGCACGGTGGAAGAAGTGGCGGCGGCGGTTGCTTTTCTCGCCTCCAGCGAGGCCGCCTATGTGACTGGACAGACGTTGCATGTGAACGGTGGAATGGCCATGATTTGAAGGCCATAGAGGCCGTGACGACGCTGCACCGCCGCGCTAGTCAAGGCTATGGAAGTGTGGTAACCGGACCGTGACTTGGCTGGGGGAACCGCAAAGCCGGAGTGTGGGGAGTGAACGTCCGCCTCTGATTGCTGTCGATCCGCGGCCGTCGCCCAAGAGTTACGAAGACTCGGACGGGGCCGAGACGTAATTGATCGGGCCGCGTTGAAAGAAGAGGTTGGAACGATGAGCGATATTGGCGAGCGCGTGAAAAAGATCGTCGTGGAGCACCTTGGCGTCGAGCCCGACAAGGTGACCGAGAACGCCAGTTTCATCGACGATCTCGGCGCTGACAGCCTCGACACGGTCGAGCTCGTCATGGCCTTCGAGGAGGAGTTTGGTTGCGAAATTCCAGACGACGCCGCCGAGACCATTCTCACCGTGGGCGACGCCATCAAGTTCCTCGAAAAAAACGCGAAGAGCTGATTCCGCGCACGACCTTTCGCTGCTTCTTGGATCGCGCATTTCGGCGCGACGTCGGCGCGGCGTTTTGGAGGAACACGCGGGGTGACGGCAGGTCCGACCGAGACGGCATCAGCAAAACTGTCGGCCGAGAGTGCAGATCATGAGACGGGTCGTCGTCACAGGTCTCGGCATGGTGACGCCGCTCGCCAGCGGCGTCGACGAGACCTGGCGGCGCCTGCTGGCATGCAAGAGTGGCATTGGGCACATCGACAAGTTCGAAGTCGCCGATCTGCCGTGCAAGATCGCGGGCCAGATTCCTCGCGGTGACGGTTCTGAGGGCACCTTCAATCCCGATCAATGGATGGAGCCTAAGGAACAGCGGAAGGTCGATGACTTCATTCTGTTTGCCATGTGCGCGGCGAAGCAGGCGCTCGACGATGCGAACTGGCACCCCCAGACCTACGAAGATCAGACCACGACCGGTGTCCTGATCGGTTCCGGTATCGGCGGCATTGAGGGTATCGCGGAAACCGCCTTGCTCTTGCGCGACCGCGGTCCGCGCCGCGTATCGCCGTTTTTCATTCCTGGACGGATCATCAATCTCGCCTCGGGCTACGTGTCGATCGCGCACTCGCTAAAGGGCCCCAATCATTCCGTCGTCACCGCTTGCTCGACCGGCGCTCACGCGATCGGCGACGCCGGCAGACTGATTTCGCTGGGCGACGCCGATGTAATGGTGGCCGGTGGGACAGAATCCCCGGTCAGCCGCATTTCGCTCGCCGGATTTGCCGCGTGTCGCGCACTGTCGACCGGATTTAACGATACGCCCGAGCGTGCGTCCCGGCCTTATGATCGCGATCGCGATGGCTTCGTAATGGGCGAGGGCGCGGGGGCAGTGGTGCTTGAAGAGTACGACCATGCGAAGCGGCGCGGCGCCCGCATCTACGCCGAACTGGTCGGTTACGGGCTTTCCGGCGACGCGTTCCACATTACTGCGCCGGCTGAGGATGGCGATGGTGCGCTTCGCTGCATGAGGGCCGCGATCAAGCGAGCCGATATTTCGCCTGCGGACATCGATTACATCAATGCGCACGGCACCTCGACGCCGATCGGCGACGAGATTGAACTGAAAGCCGTAGAGCGGCTCGTTGGCAATGCCGCCGGCAACATCAGCATGTCATCGACCAAGTCCTCGATCGGTCATCTGCTCGGGGCGGCCGGTACCGTCGAGGCGATCTTCTGTTTGCTCGCGCTTCGCGATCAGATCGTGCCGCCGACTCTCAATCTCGATAACCCCTCCGTCGCCACCGCCATCGACCTCGTGCCGCGTAAACCGCGCGAGCGGTCGGTCAACGTGGTGCTTTCGAACTCGTTCGGATTCGGTGGCACCAACGCTTCGCTGGTATTTCGCCGGGTGATCAACTAGTGCCGCGCCTCACCGTCCTGCCACATTTGCTCCGCACTCGCTTGCGATTTAGCGTATGCGCATTGCCTTCTGCGGCGGCGGGGAGGCGCCGTGCATTGGCTCACCGGGTGGGGAATAACCCTTTACCGTTCATGGCGCGTGCAAAAACGGATTTACGGCGGTGACGGAGTCAGATTCACCTCCGCCTCCACCGCCCAAGGGCGGCCAGCGCCCGGCGGTACGGCCGCGTGTCGCTCCGGCCCCTCAAGCGAACGGTTCAAAAGCCCCACCCGCCGCACCACAAGCCGGGAAGCAACCCTCTCCAGCGTCCACACCGATACCTCAAGCAAAGGCGCCGCAGACGCCAAGCGCGCAACCAGGCGCTCCTACGGCCAAGCCAACCGCAGCACCGGCACAGCGGCCGCGTCCTGTCGCCGCGGGTGCAGAGAAGACCGCCACGAGTGCGCCACAGACGCCAAGCAGCCGGTCAACGGGACCGCAAAGGCACCGATTGTTTCACCACCAGTGCCGCGTGCTCCGGCCGCTACTGCGGCTGTTCGGCCCGCGAGCACCAACGGCCAAACTGCGCGCGGCCCCGCGGCGTCTTCGGCGGCAGGGGCAAAGGCTGCGCAAGGCCCGGGCGAACCGTATCCGCCCATTTCCCAACGGCCGGTGACGGCAAATAGTGCGGCTTCGACTGGCGCTAAAACGCAGAGGCCGATCACGCCGCGCAGCCCGCGAACCGCGCTCGAACCGGATACCGTTCAAATACCGACTCGCCGCTCCAAGAGTGCGCGGCATCCTTTCGTCATTGTCGGCAACGCCATCCTCAGCGTCTTCGTCCTGGTGGCGATCGCGGCTGGTGCAGCGCTGGTCATCGGCAAACAGCGGTTCGATGCTCCGGGACCGCTGCCGGAGAGCCGCATCGTCAATATTCCGCGCGGCTCGGGTATTCACGACATCGCCGATGTTCTTGTCAGCGAGGGGGTGATCGATCAGCCTTGGGTTTTCATCGGCGGCGTGTTCGTGCTCAAGGCGCGCGAAGATCTCAAAGCCGGCGAGTATCAGTTCAAAGCGCATGCGAGCTTGCGTGACGTGGTCGCGACGATCATTGAAGGTCGCGTGGTGACCCATCAATTCACGATGCCGGAAGGCCTGACTTCGGAGCAGATCGTCGCGCGGCTGCTGGATGACCCGGTCTTGGTCGGAAATATCAAAGAAGTACCGCGTGAGGGCAGCCTGTTACCGGATACCTACAACTTCACCCGCGGCGTCACGCGCGAGCAGATGATCCAGCGCATGCAACAGGCGCAACAGCATCTGTTGAAAGAAATCTGGGATCGCCATTCTCCCGATCTGCCGATCAAAACGCCCGATCAACTCGTGGTCCTTGCTTCGCTGGTCGAGAAGGAAACCGGCGAAGCCTGAGGAGCGCACCCGCATTGCCGCGGTATTCGTCAACCGGCTAAAACAAAAAATGCGGCTGCAATCCGACCCGACCATCATTTATGGGCTGGTCGGCGGCAAGGGTACGCTGGGTCGGCCGATCATGAAGAGCGAGATCGAACAGCCGACGGCCTACAACACTTACCAAATCGACGGATTGCCGCCGGGGCCGATCGCCAACCCTGGCCGTGCTTCACTCGAGGCTGCGGCCAATCCGGCACGTACCCGCGAGCTTTATTTCGTCGCCGACGGCACTGGTGGGCATGCATTCGCGGAGACCTACGAACAGCACCAGAAGAACGTCGCGCGGCTACGCTCGATGGAGGGTGACCAAAAGGATGCGGCGCCTGCTGCTGCCCAATCGGCGTCAGCGCCGCCACAGCCAGCGCCGGCGCCTACACCGCCGCAACCTCGCCGCTCTTCGAGCCGCCACACTCAAAGCCCGCAGCCGGCGCATTAGGGGAAAAATGCGGCCTTTGCTCGCCGGCTCTTCTCGCCCACAGCTTATTGGCATCGCCCTTGTGACTGCGGAAACCCGCCGCTAAGTTCGGCGCGAATTCTTCGCACTACATCCACCGGGGAAACGCATTCAATGTCGCTGTCGAGCATGACCGGCTTTGCTCGCAGCCACGGTGTCAGCGGCTCTTACGCTTGGGCCTGGGAAATCAAGTCGGTCAACGGTAAAGGTCTTGATCTGCGGCTTCGACTGCCGCCTGGGTGGGATGCGATCGAAGTGCCGGTGCGGGCCCAGGCTGCGGAAAAGCTTGCGCGCGGGTCCGTCCAGGCTGGCTTGACGCTCGAACGCACCGGTATTGTGCCGGTCGTACGCATCAACACTGCAGTACTGGAATCAGTTTTGACGGCGGTGCGGCAGCTCGCGCGGCGGATCGAGGCCTCGCCGCCGTCGCTCGACGGGCTGTTAGCGCTGAAGGGCGTGATCGAGGTCGGCGACGCCGAGGAGAACGAACAGGAGAAGCGAAGCGCCGAGGCGGCCGTGATCGCCGGCTTTGCCGAGACTATTGCCGCGCTTGTCGAGATGCGCCGCCATGAGGGCGCGGCGCTCGGCAACGTGCTGGCGGCACGGCTGGCCGATATTGCTGCGCACGTGGAGCGCGCCGAGCTCTCGCCCGGCCGGCGGCCTGAAACCATTCGGGCGCGGCTTGCCGAACAGGTCGCGGCGTTGTTGGCGCAGTCCGATCGATTTGATCCTGACCGGCTGCACCAGGAAGCGATCCTGATCGCGACCAAAGCCGACGTGCGTGAGGAGCTTGACCGCCTTACCGCGCACCTGGCTCAGGCCCAGCTTTTGATCGGCCAGGGTGGACCGATCGGCCGTCGACTCGATTTTCTTGCTCAGGAGCTTAATCGCGAAGCCAACACGCTGTGCGCCAAAGCGAACGACGTCGAGCTCACCAATATCGGCTTGGAGCTCAAAGCTGCGGTGGAGCAGTTTCGCGAGCAAGTGCAGAACGTGGAATAGGGTATGGCGCGCGGTCAGAAAAGCCGAACCAGCATCGCGCGGCGCGGTCTCATGTTCGTGTTGTCGTCGCCCTCGGGTGCCGGCAAGACGACGTTAGCGCGAATGTTGCTCAAGGCCGATCGCAATGTCGAGCTGTCGGTGTCGGTGACGACGCGGCCGAAGCGTCGCGGCGAGATCGACGGACGCGATTATCATTTCATCGATCTCGCCCGCTTCAGGACCATGGTGAAGACCGGCAAGCTGCTGGAGTGGGCCGAAGTCTTCAATCATCGCTACGGCACGCCACGCCGGCCAGTAGAGAAGGCATTACGGGCCGGTCGCGATGTGCTGTTCGATATCGACTGGCAGGGCACACAACAGCTTCGCGAGAAGGCCCGCGACGATCTCGTCAGCGTCTTCATCCTGCCGCCCACGGCGAAGGAACTGGAGCGAAGACTGCAACGCCGTGCCCAAGACAGTCATGACATTATCGGTGCGCGTATGGCCAAGGCTGCGGGTGAGATGAGTCATTGGCCGGAATATGACTATGTCATCGTCAATCGCGACATCGACAAAGCGTTTGCCGAAGTACGGGCCATTCTGGCGGCGGAGCGGCTCAAGCGCGAGCGACAGATCGGTCTTTCGAGCTTCGTACGTGAGCTCCAGGCAAAGCTATAGGATCAAGCAGGATTCTCATCGGATGTTACAATCGACGCATGAGGTAAACGTTACGCGGCTTATTGACGAAGGACGCGTGACCTCTTTTCAGATTGCCACAATAATCTTCTGCGCTCTGGTCAATTTGTTTGATGGCATAGACACACAGTCCATCGGCGTCGCTGCGCCGTTCATCGCCGACGCGCTTGGCATGAAAATCGCCAATTTCGGACCGATCTTTTCGTCGGCGCTGGTTGGCGCGACGATAGGCGCCGCGTCGTTCGGCCCGCTCGCGGACCGGCTCGGGCGCAAGACGCTTCTGATCATCGCTGCGGTGCTGATCGGGATCTTCACCATTCTGACCGCCACCGCAACATCAGTGCCGATGCTAATGACGTTTCGGCTGCTCGCCGGGCTCGGACTTGGCGGAGCAACGCCGTGCTTCATAGCGTTGACGTCGGAATATGCGCCAGCGCGCCTGCGCGCGACGATCGTGACGCTGATGTGGTCGGCGTTTCCACTCGGCGGAATGGTCGGCGGGCTGTTGAATTCATATCTGCTGACGCGAATGGGATGGCAAGCGATCTTTTATATCGGCGGTGTTGTGCCGCTCGCGATTGCCGTGGTGCTGTTCTTCTATCTGCCGGAATCGATCAAGTTTCTGCTGACCCGTCGCAATGACACCGATGCGATTCGAAAGATAGTCGCGCGCTTCCGGTCGCCACTGGTCAGAGAAGACTCGCATTTTGTCATCGACGAGAAACAGCTGCCGGGAGCATCCGTTCGGCATCTTTTCAGCGAGGGCCGAATGCCGGGTACGCTGCTGTTGTGGGTGCCGTTCTTCATGGGCTTCGGCGTGCTCACGGTGGTGACCTTGTGGACGCCGGCGTTGTTGCGGCTCAACGGCATTTCTCCGGCCAACACCGCCTTCGTCATCGCCTTTAATGGCTTGGGCGCCTTCATTGGCCAGTCGACTGCCGGGCGGTTGATGGAGCGCTTCGGAATCTTGCTGGTGCTGTTTCCGGCATTCCTGCTTGGAACCGTGGCGACGATCGGATTGGGTTATGGCGCTTCGTCGGTTGCGCTTGCCGCAACGTTCATCGGTCTCGTCGGTCTGTTCATGGGACTAGGGACGGCCGGCGCGATTGCGCTGTCAGCGCTGATCTATCCCACGCCAATTCGTTCCACCGGGGTCGGCTGGGGCATGGCCATGGGTCGGTTCGGTCAGATTGTCGGTCCGCTGATTGCGGGTTCGCTCCTTGGCGCCGGCTGGACTGCGGATAAAATTATGATCGTCATCGCTTGCGCCGGACTGATCGCCGCAATTTTCATCGTGCTCTTTCGATTTTGGTACGTCGGCCGTGGAGGCGATCAGCAATCTGCGGATGAAATGTCCGGCAAGACGCCGATCCCTACGTAATGCGCATTTTTGGCGCTCACCAATTCTTGGTGTCGCTGAAGTCCTTAAGCTGACAGAACGGTGCGGCCGACGATGCGGCCGGAGCGTAAATCATCCAGCGCCGCCTGCGCCTCCCCGAGCGGGCGATCGCGGGTGGGAATCGGCGCGATCTTTCCCGAGCGCGCCAATTCGAGCAGCTCATGCGCTTCCGCGAGCGTCCCGGTGAGCGTGCCCTCGATCGTCATCGCTTTGATGCCAAACATGGCGGCAGCGATTGAAAAATTGCCGCCAAGAAGCCCCGTCACCACGACCTTGCCGCCGCGGGCAAGCAATCCGGTCGCAAATTGCAGCGACTTGTCGGAGCCGACAAAATCGCAGATCGCAAGCAGCCCGCCGCCGGTCGCCGCCATCACGGCCTTGCGCGCTTGAGGGTCGGACGGGTCATAGGCTTGCGCCGCGCCGGCTGCGAGCGCGGCTTGGCGCTTATCGGCGTCGATATCGGCAACGATCGGCGGGGTGCGAAATAGAGCCCGCGCAATGGCAAGTCCCATCATGCCGACGCCGCCTAATCCGACCAGCAGCACCGGACCGCGCTCCGGCCGGTTGGTGTGCCGCTTAAGCGCCGCATAAGCGGTCAAGCCCGAGCACATCAACGGTCCGGCAAAGTCCGGCGACAGCGGCGCGTAATCGAGGAGGTAGCGCGGGTGCGGTACGAGTACGTGGGTGGCGAAGCCGCCATCGACGGCGATGCCGAGATGGCGATGGTTGGAGCACAGGTTTTCTTCGCCCGCGAGACACGCCGGGCAGATACCGCACCCGATCCACGGATAAACCGCCACGCGGCGGCCAATGACCGCGTCCCTGGCTTGTTCGCCCGCGCTCTCGATGACGCCGGCGATCTCATGCCCGAGCGTGAACGGCAGCGCGCGTCCGGCGGTGACGTCGAGTTTTTTGTCGCCGCCGAGCGAGAAGTAGCCGTCCTGCAGGTGCAGATCGGAATGGCACACGCCGCAGCGCTCGATGCGGACCAGCACTTCGCTGCCGCGCGGCGTGGGGCAGTCCACGATGGTTTCGCAGAGCGGTTGTCCGTAGGCGACGAGCGACTGGCGGTGCATTTTAGTCATAGCGGCTACCTCCTGCGGCATCAGGCATCGGCATCATGCCCGAGAGCGCGATGGGCGGCGAGGGCCCGCGCCAGCGATGCAAAACCGGCCACCGAGATGTCTTCGGCGCGCGCCGTCGGGCTTAGCCCTGCGGTCGCGAGAAGTGCCGGAACATCGACATTCAGCGAGCGCAGGCTTTGACGCAGCATCTTGCGGCGCTGCCCGAACGCGGCCTGCGTTGCGGTTTCGAGAAGCTTACGATCGCAAGGGAGCGGCTGCGCCCGCGGCAACAGGCGCACCAGCGAGGATGTAACCTTTGGCGGCGGGACAAACGCGGAAGGATTAACGTCGAACAGGATTCGCGCCTCGCAACGCCATTGAGCCAGCACGGACAGCCGTCCGTAGCTTTTTGAGCCGGGCGCCGCCACGATGCGTTCGGCGACCTCGCGCTGGAACATGAGTACGGCGGCCTCGTACCAAGGCGGCCACGGCTCGAGCGTGACCCACAAGACCAACAACGCAGTGGCGATGTTGTAGGGCAAGTTGGCCACGATACGCACCGGGCCGTGCTCGAGATGCGAGCGCGGATCGAACGTAAGCGCATCCGCCGCGACGATCTCAAGCCGGCCGCGATAGTGGTCGGCAATTTCCTCCAAAGCCGCAATTGCGCGCGCATCGCGCTCGACCGCAATCACCCGGGCAGCGCCGAGAGCCAGCAGCGCGCGCGTGAGGCCGCCTGGTCCGGAGCCGATTTCCAGCACAGTCACCCCTGCAAGCTCTCCCGCCGCGCGCGCAATCCGCGCGGCGAGATTGAGGTCGAGCAGAAAATTCTGTCCGAGAGACTTCTTGGCGATGAGACCGTGCCGGCGAATGACTTCGCGCAACGGCGGCAGGCCGTCCGGCGCGATGGTCACGATGCGGGAAGGGCTGCCAGGCTGTCCGCCATTGCCAGCCGTGCCGCCAGCCGCAGCGCCGCAACCAGACTGGTCACGTCGGCGGCACCGGTGCCGGCGATATCGAAGGCGGTACCGTGATCGGGCGAGGTTCGCACGAACGGAAGCCCGAGTGTGACGTTGACGGCATGGTCAAAGGCGAGCGTCTTGATCGGGATCAGCGCCTGGTCGTGATACATGCACAAAGCCACGTCGTAGGTCGCGCGCGCCGCCTCGTGGAACAGCGAGTCCGCCGGCAGCGGGCCCCGGGCATCAATACCGTCGGCAACAAGGCGGGCGACCGCAGGTGCGACGATGGTTCGGTCTTCTTCGCCAAGCGCACCACTCTCGCCAGCATGGGGGTTTAGCCCGGCGATCGCGAGACGCGGCCGCGCAATGCGAAATCGTGACGCGAGGTCACGTGCCACGATACGTCCGGTTTCGACCACGAGGCCGGTTGAAAGATGCTGGAAGATCTCTCGCAGCGGCAGGTGGATCGTCACCGGCACGACGGCGAGTTCGGGCGACCACAACATCATCACCGGCCGCAGCGTCTTGCCTGTCGCTTCCTGCACCAGCGTCGCCAAAAATTCGGTGTGGCCGGGTTCAGCAAATCCCCAATTGTAGAGCACGTTTTTGGCCACCGGGTTGGTGACGACCGCGGCGGCGGCTCCCGCCATGACATCGGCGACCGCGCGGCGAATGGAAGCCACGGCCGCGGGAGCGCTCGATCGGTCCGGGTGGCCTGGCTCGGCGCTAATCGCGATGTCGAGGGGAGCTACCGGCAAAGCGGATGGGAAAGTTGCGGCCGCGGCCGACGGCTTCGCGGTCGCAATCGGAACATCGACGCCCAGCCGATCGGCGCGGCGGCGGAGAAAATCAGGGTCGCCGACGATATAGAATGCCGGAATGTCGAGTTCGGCGCGCCGATGCCAGACCGCAAGGGAAAGGTCGGGGCCGATTCCCGCCGGCTCGCCGATGGTCAAAGCCAGTGGCTGCACGATGTCGCTTCTGCCGCCTATTTGTCTTCCGGCATCTTGTATTCGATCATCGCAGCCCGCCGCAAACTTTCAAGATATTGCTTGGCTTTTGCGCCGAACCTCTGCTGCAGCATTTGATTGCGGATTTCGCGCATTTCCGGCGTCTCGGATTTGGTCTCTCTCTTGGCGCAGATCGCAAACATCTGCACGCCCTCCGCCGTCGTCTCCGGCGGCGTCAGATGGCCGACCGCCGTGGTGTCGAGAATTTCGCGCAATTGCTGCGCAAGGTCGGCGGAATATTTCGACACCTGATCGCGCACGGCGACATCTTCGAGCGCGCGGGCAAAAGCAACCCCGTCGTTGCAGTTCTGAAATCGGGCGCGCAGCGCTTCGGCATCACGCTTGCGGGTTTCGTAAGCTGTTTCCGGCGAGCCCCGCGGCACGATGAATACGACCGGGCGCATGATATACTCGTAGCCGACGTCGTTCTTTTCTTTTTCGGGTTTTTGCAGGAGCTGCGCTTCGACGTCTTTGTCCCTGATCTCAAGGCTCGCCTTGTAGCGTCCGCGTACAAGGTTGGTCCAGGCAAGCTGCGCCCGCAGCCGCCGCTTTAAGGTATCGTCGCTGGCGCCGCCGGCGACGAGCAATTGGGTCAGCTTCTGCGTGTCGATCCCCATCCGGGTCGCAACGCCGGCATAAGAGCTGTCTACTTCCGAGTCGGGGACGTCGATGCTAAACCGCTTGGCCTCGTTTACTTCCAAAATCTCGTCGATGAGGCTGTCGAGCGCCTCCTTGCGCGAAGTCACTTTCTTGGTGCTCAGCTGAATGAACTTGGCGCGATGCTCAACGTCAAGGTTCGTAATAGGGGTGCCGTTTACGAACGCAACGACCTGTTGCGCGGACGCGACCGATGGAACCGCAAGCGTCAGCGCGGCGACAAGCAAGGCTGCAGCGACAGCCTCGCGGCGGCGATAGGACGGGTTAGACACGATCACCTCTTGTCTCATCGTAACGGGTACGGCCGTCTTCTCCTTCCAGCTCCCAGTTCGGTTGCCGCAATGTGGCGTCGTTTCGAAAAACTCAGAATGCACTCGTTCCCGAGGCTAATACATTAGGCCCGAGCGTGCGCAAGCTGAACTGAAACATAACCGTGTTGTTCAGAGTGGGTGTTGTTCCGGTATAAATATACGACGAGATGTAGTTCAGCGACACAAGGAGACAATCGTCAGTATAGCCTACTCCAAACCGGGTCTGCTCGAATTGATTAACGGCAAGATCGTACCGGAGCGAGCCCAACAGGACCCAGTTCTGCGTAATCTTGACCGCCGCTCCGGCGAGCACTTCCTCCCGTCGGGTCAGGAACCCGATTTCGGGTTGTGGCGCGTAGTCACCGTACATCAACTCGAATGTCCAGCGATCGAAGTTGGCGCGGGTCTCGAACTCGAGCCGCTCGGGCGTCCAAGGCGCTACGTTTTCGCCGAGTCCCGGATCGAACCCGCCGGAGGAGAAACGCGCGTGCGCAATGAATGAGAAGACCTGGTTCGGCTGATACATCAGTCGTCCGACGTAATCGGATATGGTCTTGTCGAGCCCGCTTTCCGCGCCGGTATTGATGAGGTCGGCTGCGGCAAAGGAGTTCACGCCGTAAATCTGATAAGACTGTCCGAACAGGGCATTGAACGAGCCGGCGCCGTTGACCTGAGCGGTGTATTCGAAACCGGCATTGACGCGGCCGCCGCCTTCGACGCGGTCCCAGCCCGAGAATTTATCGATCGAGAACAGATTGCTGTCGCTGAAGACGACGCTCTGAGCATCCTCGTTCGGCCATCGACCGATCTGGGTCTCGTTCGGCCGCAGGATCAACTGTGCGATCGGCTCGATGGTCTGTGTACCCCACGGCTCGACGTCGATGAGGGGGTAGCGATATTCGACCCCGATGTCGGGCATGGCACGCGCGAGCTCGCTGCTGCCGGGATTAATGAAGTTCGACGTGCCCGCCTGGTTTTCAATATCGAGCTGGGCAACGTCGCCGCGCACCCCGAAGAACGGCGTGATCATTTGGCCGTTGTCGGTGACAAATGTGCGCCGCCAGTCGAGTTCGCCGGAGGCCCGCGAATAGGTTCCGGCAATGCCGCGCAACAGGCAGTTCGAGCGCGTCATCTCAACCGGATTGTTTGACGTGCACAGGTTGTTGCTGGCCGCATTCTGATTGATAGCGTCGAATTCCGCTTGCTGGCGCGTCAGGCTCGTCAGATTGAATTTGTAGCTCAGCTCGCCGCCCCATACCGACTGCGGAACGGCGTTGGAGTAATCAAGGACCGGGTGGATAACTGGAATCTCCGCCTGGATGTCCTGGCCGGAGAAGCCGTAGTAGTAGACCGTGCGGATATCGAAATAGCTGCGGTCCCCGGCGCCGGTAAGGTAAAGCTGCGAGACGCCTTCGGTGGCTACGCCGGTGTGGAACGGATCAAAGCCACTGAGAAATTGCCCAAGCTGATAGTCGTAGAGGAACTCGGGGTCCGTCATTAACAGGCCGGTCCATCCCCACACCCATTTGTCGGTCAACGCAAACTGGCCCGCGGTCTGGATTGCGCCTCGGAACGTATTGGCGGTTGGGCTGTCGGCGCCGTCGCGAGCAGCGAAATAACCCGGGTCCTGCTGAAAAATGCCGGCGGCCTTGATCGAGTATGACCCGTCCATCAAACGCTGGCGCCAAGCTCCCTGAAACAACTCGCCTTGTTTCGTCGTCGCGGTCACCCCAAAGGTCACGTCGTAGCTTGGTGCCAGCGCCCAGAAATAATCGACTTCGGCGCCGCCGCCGTATGCGGTGCCGTAAGTGAAGGTCGGATAAAGAAAGCCGCTCTTGCGCGTGACCGATGGATCAGGCGACGACAAGAACGGAAAATACATCAGCGGCACGCCGAAAAACTCGACACGGGCATCCTCGAAATAGAGCATCTTCTCGCCGTTATCATGGATGATCCGGGCGGCCTCGACCTGCCACAACGGCGGCTTTTTCGGATCGTCCTTGCACGGCTGGCATGCGGTGTAGACGCCATTTTCCATCACCGTGTAGTTGCCTTTGACGCGGTCGGCGCGGCTGGCGGCAAACCGCGTATCGTCGACGGTCTCGAGGCGGAGCGAATCGACGAAGCCGTCACGGTAGTCCTGGGTCAAATCCATGAACTGGCCGTACGTGATCTTGCCGTCGGCCTCAGTCAATCGGACGTTGCCGCGCGCCTGCAGACGCTTGGTCTTTTGATAGTACACGACCTCGTCGGCTTCGACCGTTGCGCCGTTGTAGTACAGCTGAACATTGCCGACAGCCGACACTGTGTTGTTGGTGTAGTCGTATCGGATCTCGGTCGCCTGCACGAGCATTGGCGCATCGGACTCGTTCGCCGGCGGCTTTGGCTGCGTCGGTCTTTCGGGGAAATGCAGCAGATTCTGGGCCGATGCAGGCGCGGCCATGAGCAGATGGCAGGCAGCAAACGCCAATAATGCAGCGACAAACGCTATGCCGACCCGAACGCCAACGCTGACGCCAGGCCGAAAACGGCCGAACGCACGCGCCACTAACCGTCCTCCTGGTGTAACAGCACAACGAAACCAGTAAGACTACCGACCACTACCGGAATCCATGCCGCCATGACCGGCGACATAAGTTCCGATTTGCTCATGTCCTCCGTGAACTTTGACAATACGAACAGCAGAAAGCCGGCCGAAATTCCGCCCAGCACCATCTTTTGCACGCCGCCGAAACGAAAGAAGCGCAGGCTCACCGACGCGGCGAGCAATACCATCGCGGTGAGCAGAAACGGACGCGACAACAATTGCTGGTATTGCAGACGATAGCCTGCGGCCACCAGCCCCGCTCGCTCCGCCAAATCGATGTAGAAGGGAAGTTCCCAGAACGGCACGGTTTCCGGTGTAGCAAAGCTTTCCCGCACTTGGGCGAGGGTCAAATTTGTGCCGATGCGGTAGTTATCTCGGACGACGGACGGATTGCCGTTCGAATAGATGTGCGCGTCCTCAAACAGCCAATAGCCTTGTTCCAGGGAAGCGTTCTTCGCCTCGATTCGCTCCCGAAATTGGCCGGAATTATCGAACGTAAATACGGTGACGCCGCCGAGTTTTGAGCCTTGCTCGCGGCTCGACTTGGCGTTGATGATGGCGGCGCCGTCGGCGCTCTTCTGACGTACCCAAAAGCCCCCTGAGCTGCCGCCCTGCAGCGCCGCGGATGGAAGTTCGCCCATCATCTCGGCTTCGAGGCGCTTGGAGCGTTCGTGCAGCACTGCGGCGAGCGGATTGTAGAGCGTGGTGGCGGCCACGCCAAACAGAAACGCAGCGACCATAGCTGGCGCTACGAACTGCCAGGCGGAAACGCCCGCTGCCCGCGCCACGACCAGTTCGAGCCGGCGGGAAAGCGTCAGGTAGCACGACATCGCTCCGACCAGCACCGCGAACGGCAGGATGCGCTCCGACAGCTGGGGAACGCGGAAAATGGAAATCTCGGCAAGCACCCAGGCCGTGGCGTGTGGCCAATCCGAGCTGCGGCGCAACAGCTCGACGTAGTCGATCATCGCGGCAAGCGCCACGACGCCGAAGAATGTGCCGACGACGGATTTTAGAAAGCGAAATCCGAAATAGCGTGACAGCGTACCCGTCAACATCGCGCGCGCCTCAACTTGCCGTCGCTCGCGCGAAGCGTTCGGTAAGCGCGGTTGCGAATTTGGCAACCGCCGAGGCTGGCTCGATCGCTCGTCCCCGCGATATTTGCCACAGGCCGGCGGCAATCGCGCCGAACAGCGCGACATATTGCACCGCGAGTGCGCTCGGGGTGTGCACGCCGATGATCACGCTGAGAAAGCCGACGAGGCGCAGCAGTGATACCGTACCGATCAGACTCAGTGCCGCGAGCGCGCGGCTCTGCCGGGTCGTCTGCGGCGGGCCAAGGAACGTGTAAGCAAGGATGACAAACGCCAGCGGATACAGCGGGGTGGCAAAGCGGTCGTGGAGCTCCGACCGGTACTCACCCGGTTGCGCCACGTACAGCGGGTCGTCCGGCGCCGGCCACATCAACTCCCAAATGTATTTCTCGCGCGTGTTGTAGACGACGGTATGGGGCCCAGCGGCAAACTTTGAAAGATCGAAGGCGTACCGGTCAAACGTCACGATGCGCGGATCGCTCTGGCCGGCCTCGAGACGCTGAACGCTGCCCTTCTCGAGCACGAGGAACGAGCCGCTGTCGTTCTTCACGATTTCACCCTGCTCGGCGAGATAGGTGGCGTGTTCCTTGGGATCGCGACGATCGTCGAGGAAGATGCCAACCAGCAATCCGTTGGGACGCCGATCGGCGATGTGGAAGGTAAGGTTACCGCCTATGGTCGCGAAACGACCAGGCTGAACGATGTTGCTGAGGATGTCGGCGCGAACCTGGGTGGCCCAATCGCGCAGTTCACGGAGACTCAGCGGCGAAATGTAGACCGCGATGGCCGAGACCAGGAGCGAAACCACCAACGCCACGCCGATGAATGGACTGAGCAGGCGCCACGGCGAAACGCCGGCGGCGTTCATCACGATGATCTCGGAATCGGAACTGAGCTTGTTGAGAATGTGGGCAACGGCGAGCACGAGCGAAATCGGCGCAATCATCATCACCAGGAGCGGAATCAGCAGTCCGGTGATGCCGACGAAGACGAAAACCGTTTGGCGCTGGCTGGTGATGAGATCGAATTCACGGATGGCCTGCGTAAACCACATCACAATGGTCAGGCTGACGCAGGTAATCAGAAACGCACCCAGCGTGGTGCGAAACATATAGCGGCCGATCGACCCCATCGGACGTGACATCCCCACTGACGGGCCCCGCGGCCGCGCTCGGCTCCCCCTCGAAGGCGATTGCCACCTCCCAAGCCGAGTTCCCGTAACACGCAAGCAATTTCATGCGTTCACAAAATGGCCTCGCCAAGGCAATTCCATTGAAATTCCAAAGCTAACGGTTGCTAAGGGTTAATACATTCTATCCACGCGAGCCGGGCGGCCGGACCCGCACTCGCGACAAGCCGCTTTGCACGTTTGCGCCGTCCGGTTCATATGACGGGCCAAGCGCCGGGTGAATCCGGCCAACAGGGATTCGGACCATGCCCGACCTCAAGATCGGCTTTACGTCATATGACCGCTTGCGCGGAGTTCTGGTTACGTTCTGTGGAGAACATCTCAAGTTCGGGCCAGCAACTCAGAAGATTCTGGCGCCGATCAGCGATCACTTACGCCGCGCCGCGGCCGCGGATCGGTTCACCGGAAAAAGCGGATCCACTCTCGACATTATTGCGCCGGCGGATCTCAACGCGCCGCGTCTGGTCGTCATCGGCATTGGCAAGGAGCGAGAGTTGAAAGATCGCGATCTTGTCAGACTGGGCGGTGTCGCCATCGGCGCAGTGCCCAGCGCTGCCGCGCAGGCGACGATTGTGACTGAATTTGCGGCGGGCGCGCTTAAGGGCGATCAGATTGCCGGTCTGGTACTAGGAGCCCGCCTGCGGGCGTACAGCTTCGATCGCTATAAGACCAAGCGCAAGGAAGGCGAGGAACGGCCGACCAAGGTCGAGGTGAATTTCGCCTGCGCCAACCCGGCCGCCGCCGAAAAGGCCTGGGCAAGTACCGTGGGGCTCGCCGACGGTGTCGTGCTGGCGCGTGACCTCGTCAACGAGCCGGCCAACGTACTCTATCCGGGAGAGTTCGCTCGCCGCGCGTCCGACTTGCGAAAACTCGGTGTCCTGGTCGAGGTTCTTGACGTGGCGGCGATGAAGAAACTGGGCATGGGGGCGCTTATCGCCGTGGGGCAGGGCTCGGCGCATGAATCGAAGGTCGTGGTCATGCGGTGGAACGGCGGCAAACGCGGTACCGACCCGGTAGCGTTCATCGGCAAGGGTGTGTGCTTCGATAGCGGCGGCATTTCGATCAAGCCGGCGCAAGGCATGGAGGACATGAAAGGCGACATGGCCGGAGCCGCTTGCGTCGTCGGTCTGATGCGGGCGCTGGCTTCGCGCAAGGCCAAGGTCAACGTCGTCGGCGCAATCGGGCTTGTCGAGAATATGCCCGACGGCAAGGCGCAGCGACCAGGCGACATTGTCACAACGATGTCGGGACAGACCGTCGAAGTCATCAACACCGACGCCGAGGGCCGCCTCGTGCTTGCCGACGTGCTGCACTACGTCAACAAGCGATTCAAACCGAGATTCATGATCAATCTGGCAACTTTGACCGGCGCCATCATCGTGGCGCTCGGGCAGGAGTACGCCGGCATGTTCTCCAACGACGACAAGCTCGCCGAACGTTTGACGAAGGCAGGAGAGGCGACCGCCGAGCGGGTGTGGCGAATGCCGCTTGGACCGGAGTACGACAAGATGATCGATTCGAAATTCGCCGACATGAAAAATACCGGCGGGCGGCATGGTGGCTCGATTACCGCGGCGCAATTTCTGCAGCGGTTCGTCAACAAGACGCCATGGGCGCATCTCGACATCGCCGGCACCGCACTCGGCTCGCCGCAGACCGATATCAACAAAAGCTGGAGTTCCGGCTGGGGCGTGCGCCTGCTCAACCGTCTCGTCGAGGATTACTACGAACGCTGATGCCGGCACTCTCTCGGCAACGTCGAACGATGACTGAAATTCTATTTTATCAGCTCAAAGGCCAAACGCCGGAGCAGGTGCTGCCGGCACTGCTGCAAAAGTCGATCGAGCGCGGCTGGCGCGTCGTGGTGCAGGGCTCGTCGGAAGAACGCATCGAAGCGCTCGACGCGCATTTGTGGACCTGGCGCGACGACTCATTTCTGCCGCACGGGACCTGGCGCGATAACGAAGCGGCCCAGCAACCCATCCTGCTGACCCTTTATGAGCATAATCCCAATGGTGCCGGGGTACGATTTCTCATCGAGGGTGCGGCGATGCCAAGCGACGCCAACGCCTATGAACGCCTCGTGCTGTTGTTCGACGGCGACGATGCGGAAGCAGTTGACGCCGCGCGAGCGCGTTGGAGCGAGGCAAAAACCGCGGGTTTTGAAGTGACTTATTGGCAGGCTGACGAAAACGGCGGCTGGCGGCGACAAGGCTAAAAAGCGGCCGCAAGCTTGATCGCAAGACCTGGTTACATGTTATTGATAAATTGAGCGTTTCTACTGTAGCGGTTTGCTATCGCAAAGCTGGTCTAGCGGTACTATATTTTTTGCTCAAGTCTCTGTTTGCCTATATAGTGGTTCTATGAATACACGTTCAGTGAAGAGTAAGCCTGTAAAGGCAACCCGCAATCCAGGTGTTCGGAAGGCTGTTTCGCGGCAGATTTCGGGCAGTCAGGAGCCTATCAACGCCGTCAAAATAGCAAGCGTGAGCGTCGCCGAAGTGACGATGCGCGCGCCGCTGTTGCGCGCCCATAAATTCCGCGTCGGACAAACGGTCCTGTACACCTCGAGCCCGATCAGCCGTCCGGGTGCGAGCGGCACCTACAAGGTGGTCAAGCTTTTGCCGTCCGACGGAGACGACTATCAGTACCGGATCAAAAATTCCGGCGAAGCCTTTGAGCGTGTGGCCAAAGAAAGCCAGCTCGAGGTCGATCACTGAAAGTCGGGCGGTCGTTTGCCAAGACTGGTTGAGACTCAAGACTCGTTGAGCGAGGCTCCCTGAAACTTAAGCTCGTTAAAGCTGACGGCTTGACGGTTTCAGACACGCGGCTGGAGTCAAGAAACGCTCTGGGCCATACTTGGCTTTTCGGCCAGTAGCGTTCTCGACGGTACCGGGGTGGGTTGATGCTCAGCGTTGATCCTGAAGTCGGAACTTCGGCATTGCGGTTGTGGGTGACTGCCGGAGCCGCGGCACTGCTGTTTTTGTTCTGCATGCTGGCGTTGTTTCGCCCGCAGGCGAGCCTGCCGTGGCGCGTCGGTCTCGTCGTGCTCGGCGCGATATTCGGCGCTGCGATTGCGTGGGCTTCGGTCGACCATTCCGCATCGGGCAATTCAAGCCCTGATCGCCGGGCGCTTGAACGGCGGTTGGACGAACTTAGCGCGCTAGCGCTGGCTCCCGGGTCGCCGCTCGCCTGCCTCGATGCGCTTGCAGGCGAGAACGTCGAGGCAGCGTGTGAGAAGGCTCTGTTTGTTTCACCGGTCAGCGTTGCCGCCGCGTCATCCTACGTGGGCGCACGACTGGCTTTGCTCGCAAGCATGACTGCATATGCCGAGCACGGCGGTGCCGATATTCAGCCCGCATTGGTGCCGCTGCGCCGCTCACTCGAGGCTGACCATTTCGGTTTCGTTGCACACGTGCTCATGGTCCGTGACGGCTGCACCGGCCAGACCTGCAAGGCGCTTGCACTGCTGCGCGATCCAAGCCGGGTGCGATCCAATCTCGGCTCGCAGACACTCGATCGCTATCTCGATCACTATCAGGAGGTTTGGGCGAAAGCGGCCGATGCCGCGCCCGGTGAGGTCGCCCAAGCTCAGCCGAACGCCATGCTGCCGCGCAAACTGGTCAATATCGATTTCCCTTCGGCCGCTTCGATCCCGCCGGTCAGCATCATGAACCCGGAGCCGACCGGGCCGGTGCTGCCAGGCGTTGCCGCTGCCGCGGCCGCCAACCCGAATCCTCAAGCTGCCGCCCCCGCATCGCGACACTCACGCAAGCCGGCCGCAAATCCGCCGGCGCAAACCCTTGCTCAACCCGCTCCCGCTGGTTCTGGCGCGGTCGAGCCAATCTGGCCGGAGCCGGTCCCGCCACCTCCACCTCCACGCACGGCCGCGGCGCCCGCCGGCGCGCCGGTTCAGCTCAATCCGCCTTCGCCCAGCGCCAGCGCGGGCGGGCCGGTGCGGGCGCAATAAGTTAATTGTAAAAAAACTCCGTTCGCGGCCAGTCCTCGGTGATGTTCAGCTCCGTCCTTATTGCCAACCGCGGCGAAATCGCCTGCCGTATCGCGCGCACCGCCAAACACCTCGGCATGCGCACGATCGCGGTCTATTCGGCGGCGGACACCCACGCCTTGCATCGGCGGCTGTGCGACGAGGCCTATTTCATCGGTTCTGCCGAACCGCGTGAGAGCTATCTCTCGATCGATCGCTTGATCGAAGTCGCAAAGCTGGCGGGCGCGCAATGCGTCCACCCGGGCTACGGGTTCCTGTCCGAAAGCGGTGACTTCGCCGACGCGTGCGAACAGGCCGGTATCGTATTCGTGGGACCGCCGGCGGCGGCGATGCGGGCGATGGGCCTTAAAGATCGCGCCAAAGCGTTGATGGAGAAAGCCGGCGTCCCGATTGTGCCGGGCTATCACGGCGAACGGCAGGACGCGAAATTTCTCCGTGAGCAAGCGGACGCCATCGGCTATCCGGTCCTGATAAAGCCGGCGGCGGGGGGCGGCGGCAGGGGCATGCGCCGGGTCGATACGCAAGCCGCCTTTGATGATGCGCTCGAAGGCGCGGTCCGCGAGACCGCGACCGCGTTCGGTTCGAGCCGCGTGCTGATCGAGAAATATATCTCGGCACCGCGCCACATTGAAATTCAGGTCTTTGCCGACAGGCATGGCAATGTCGTTCATCTCGGCGAGCGCGATTGCTCGCTGCAGCGCCGGCATCAGAAGGTGATCGAGGAAACGCCGGCGCCGGGAATGACCGGACCGTTGCGCGCGCAGATGGGCGCCGCCGCGGTCGCGGCGGCGAAGGCGGTCGGCTATGTCGGCGCCGGCACGGTCGAGTTTGTCGCCGACGGCACCGCCGGATTGCGCGCCGACGGCTTCTGGTTCATCGAAATGAACACGCGGCTTCAGGTCGAACACCCGGTGACCGAGGAGGTCACCGGCATCGACCTCGTCGCCTGGCAGTTCCAGGTCGCCGCCGGCGAAAAGCTGCCGCTCGAACAGGGGCAAATCCGTTTCGACGGTCATGCGATCGAAGCGCGCGTTTACGCCGAAGACCCGGAGAACGGCTTCCTGCCGTCAACCGGCAAGATCGTAGGCCTGGAACTGCCCGCCGATATCCGCGTCGAAAGCGGTGTCGAACAGGGCGGCGAGGTAACCCCGTTCTACGATCCCATGATCGCAAAGCTCATCGTGCATGCGCCGTCGCGCGATGCGGCGATCGAGCGGATGACGACCGCGCTTGACCACACGCTTGTCGCCGGCGTGCGTAGCAATGTCGCGTTTCTTGGCGCGCTGTGCCGTGCGCCAAGCTTTCGCGAGGGCAAGGTCGATACCGGCTTCATCGATCGCAATTTGGCGGCGCTCGGCGCGGTGCCGCACAGCCCTGATCGCGCTGCCGCAGCGGCCGGCGTCGCTAGCCTCCTTGTCCGTCGAAGACAGGGCGGCTGCGGAAGAAGCAAATTCGCCCTGGGCGGCGCGCGATGGGTTTCAACTCGGCGGCCAGCGCTCCGTCACCGTTCCCGATCGTGATCGACGGTGACGGCGCCAATGCAACCGTCACTTACGGCAAAGATGGCATGAAGGTTGTCATCGACGGAACGGCACCAGCGCCAGATGCGAGGACTTTCGTCGCCGGAGATGAAGCCTATGTCGTGCATAACGGCCGGCAGACGCGGGTCCGGTTGCAGGACATCTCAGTCGCTGCGACAGAAGCGGGTAGTAGCGACGGCATCATTAAGGCGCCGATGCACGGCAGGGTGCTGGAGCTTTTCGTCAGCCTGGGTGACGAGGTTGCCGGCGGGCAGCGGCTGGCGGTGATCGAGGCGATGAAAATGGAACACACGCTGCGTGCACCATTTGCCGGAATTGTGCGAGAAGTTGCGGTCAAGCGCCGGCGTTCAAGTTGTGGAAGGCGGAAAGATCATGATGATCGAACCGGCCGCGGGAGGATAACATCGAAGGATGCCCCTTCATCTCATCAAGCTGTGTGTCGGTGCGGACTCGGTCCGCGATCTCGAGGACTGGATCAAGCAGAGGCTCAAAGACAAACGCAAACGCGGCGAAAAACCGGAGCACATCCACCGCACGCGCATGGTGCCGAAGCGCGCGGCGGAGTTGACCGACGGCGGTTCGCTCTACTGGGTGATCCGCGGTGAGATCGCCTGCCGCCAGCGCATTCGCGACATCAGGCCGTTTCGCGACAAGGACGGGGTGGGCCGCTGCGGCATCGTGCTCGATCCCAAGGTGGTGCTGGTAGCGCCGAGGCCGTTTCGCGCCTTCCAGGGCTGGCGCTATCTCGCGGTCAAGGATGCGCCGCGCGATCTCGACAAGGCAGCACCTGGCGCGGCCGCTATGCCGGAAAAAATGCGCCGCGAGTTGCGCGAACTCGGCCTGATGTGACCCCGCGATCCTGCGTGGCGCTGGCCTTGGCGATCACGTAAACTCCGCCGCTAACGACATAGATGCAGATGCGGAGTGGAAGATGATCATCGAAACCCAAGCGGACGTTACCAAGGCGGTGCTCAGCGAATTGTCGCGCGCGCCCGACCCGCGGTTTCGCGAAATCATGTCCGCCTTTATTCGCCACCTGCACGACTTCGCCCGCGAGGTGAAGCTCACCGAACAGGAGTTCCAGGCCGCGACCGCCTACATCAATGCGCTCGGCAAGCACACCAACGAAAACCACAACGAGGCAGTGCTGATGGCCGGAACGCTCGGCTTTTCCGCGCTCATCTGTCTCCTCAACAATGGCGATCACGGGCAAACCGAGACGGATGCCAGTCAGCTGGGACCGTTCTGGCGCATGAACTCGCCGTTGACGAAGAATGGCGGCTCGATCGTGCGTTCGGCGACGCCGGGGCCGGCCCTGTTTGTTGACGCCTACTATCGTGACGCACACGGCAAGCCGATCGAGGGCGCCGAAGTCGACGTGTGGCATTCCTCGCCCGAAGGCTTCTACGAGAATCAAGATCCGACCCAATCCGACATGAACCTGCGCGGCAAGTTCATCACCGACGCGGATGGCCATATGAGCTTTCGGAGCGTGAAGCCCGCGGGATATCCAATTCCGATCGATGGCCCGGTCGGTGACCTGTTGCGCGCCCAGGGGCGGCACAACATGCGTCCCGCGCACCTGCACTTCCTGGCGTACAAGCCCGGCTTCAAAACGCTGGTCTCGCAGATCTACCCGCCGGACGACAAGTACATCGATACTGACGTGCAGTTCGGCGTCACGCGGCATTTGCTCGGTGATTTCGTCCGCCACGACGAGGGGCCGGCGCCGGCCGCCGACGTCAAGCCGCCATGGTATTCGCTCACGCACAACTTCGTCATGGAAGCCGGCACCGCGCGCCTGCCGCGGGCGCCGATTACCGGGAAGGCCGAGGGCGAGAGGCCGCAGATTCCGCATCTTGAACCGGCCTGACGTTCCTGCGTTAGCGATGCCTGCGACCAAGCAGGCACGGAAAAAGAAATTGATAAATTGGGGAGGGGAACGCGATGTTGCGAAGAACGATGCTCAAGGGAGCGGCGGCGGGCGCTGCTGTGGCATTGCTCGGCGCTCGAGCCGGCGCCGAAGAAGTCCTCAAGATGGGGATCAGCATCCCGCTGACCGGCGCCGGATTTAACGCCGTGGGCCGGCAGCTCGCCGCGGCGATCAAGCTCTACGTGCAGCAACACGGCAACGTGGTGGCGGGGCGAAAGCTCGAGCTTACAATCCGCGACGACGGCGGCGTTGCCGACAATGGGCGCCGCATCATTCAGGAAATGATCGTCAGCGAGAAAGTGAACCTGATCGGCGTCGGGACCACGCCAGTCTCACTGGCTGTTGCTCCGCTCATTACTGAGGCCAAGATACCGGCTTTGGTCCTAAGCTCGGGCGCCTCGATCACGGTAACGAAATCACCCTACATGGTGCGCGCCGGCTTTTTGGTGGGTCAGCAGTCGTGGATCATGGCCGAATGGGCGTTCAAGAATGGCAGCAAGCGCGTCGTCACGCTGGTCAACGACTGGGCGCCGGGAATCGAAGCAGAGAGGGCATTCAAGACCCGCTTCACCCAGGCCGGCGGCGAGATTATTGAATCGATCCGCATTCCGCTCGCCAATCCGGACTTCGCCCCGTTCCTGCAGCGCATCCGCGACATCAATCCGGACACGGCCTTTATCTATTTTCCCGGCACGCAGGCCGGCATCTTCGCCAAACAATTCGCCGAGCGCGGCCTGGCGAGTTCCGGCATCAAGATCATCGGGCCCGGCGATCTGACCGACGACGACGATCTCAACACCATGGGCGATCAGATGCTCGGCATCATCACGGCCGGCTCGTATTCGGCGGCGCACAATTCCGCGCTCAACAAGTCGTACGTCGCCGCCTTCGAGAAGGCCAGCGGCTTTCGGCCGGACTTCGTTTCGGTCGGCGGCTATGACGGCATGCATCTGATCTACGAGGCGCTCAAGAAGACCAATGGCAACGCCGACGGCGATGCCTTGCTGGCGGCGATGAAGGGCATGGCCTGGGAAAGTCCGCGCGGTCCGATCTCGATCGACCCGCAGACCCGCGACATCGTGCAGAACATCTACATCCGCAAGGTCGAGAAGGTGAACGGGCAACTCTACAGCGTGGAGTTCGCGACCTACGAAGCGGTCAAGGATCCATTGAAGGGCGGGGCCAAATAGACCGGCATTGGGCGTTAGACCGCGACGTTATCGATCAGCCGCGTCTTGCCGATCCGCGCGGCAACCAGCAGCCGGATCGGGCGCCCCTTGCGCGAGGTGACCGGCGCGAGCGTTTCGGCCTCGCGGGCTTCCAAATAGTCGAGCGCAAAGCCCGCGTCGGTAATTGCCGTTCGCGCCTTTTTGAGCGCCCCCGCGATCGGTTCGCCAGCGGCTATCTCGACCGCGCAGGCTTTGAGTACCTGATAAAGTATGGGCGCCGCCGCGCGCTCGCCTGGCGACAGGTAGCGGTTGCGCGACGACAAGGCGAGGCCGTCAGACTCGCGGACCACCGGCGCGCCAATGATGCGCGCTTTCAGGTCAAGGTCACGCGCAAGCTGAGTTACCACCTTGAGCTGTTGGTAGTCCTTTTCGCCAAATATCGCGACGTCGGGTTCGCATTGAATGAGAAGCTTGGCGACGACAGTGGCGACGCCGGCAAAGAAGTGCGGCCGGTAAGCATCCTCGAGGCCGACTGTCGCCGGGCCTGCCGGCACAATGCGGGAGGCGAAGCCGGGCGGATACATCGTTTCCGCTGTTGGCGCCCAGACGAGATCGGCCTTCAGGTCAGCGAGGGCGGCGAGGTCGGCAGCAAACGTTCGCGGATATGCGTTCAGGTCTTCGCCCGGTGCGAATTGCGACGGATTGACGAAGATCGACACGATGACGCGATCCGCGCGCCGCTGCGCCAGGCGCACCAAACTGATATGGCCGGCGTGCAATGCCCCCATGGTCGGCACCAGCGCAATTTTGTCGCGCCGCGCGCGCCAAACACCGAGCGTGCGTTTGAGCGCTGGCAAGGTGCCGATCGTCCGCGGCCGGTGCTGCTTCGATCGCTGAGAAATGTTTGGACATGCTTGCACACACGGAGCGCACTCGACGCGCGCTCAGTGCTTAATGATACACTTGAGATGCCCGATGCTGTATCTTAGGCTAAATGGGTTGCAAGCCGACTAACAAAATTACATCACGACCTGGAGAAACGGCGCAGACGCGCGGCCCGATACACGGTCGGCGCTACACCATAGGCTTTTGAAAACCTGCGCGAGAAATGCGCGGCATCATTGAAAGCCCATGAAAATGCGATCTCGGTGACGGAGCTTTCGGCGAGCCGCGGATCGGTAAGGTCTTGGCGCGCAGCGTCCAGCCTTTCCGCCCAAAAGGTCCGTTCGATCGAAGTCCCGTGCCGGGCAAACAGTCGAGCCAGATTGCGCGTCGACATGCCGACATGCGACGCGACGACGGCTGGGTTCAATACCGGATTGGTCAGCTGCCGCCTGATGAACCGCCGTGCGGCAAGGTATTGCGCCGAGTCCTCGGATCGTTCTTTCTCGGCGTCGGACGGACGTACAGCCGAATCCACGAGATCGGCAAATGCGTGTTCAATCCCGACTTCCTCCTCGGCGGAAACGTCCACTGGCTCGTCCAGTAGCGAAAGCGCGAGCCTCTGCAGCAGCTTCGCGGGACCCTTGGACAGCACCAGTGATCGCTCGCGCCGCCGGCCGATCCGCTCATGCGCCATCAGGCGCGACGGCAATTTGAGAACGAGCTGCCGGAAGTCTTCGGGGAAGTCGAAAAAGTAACACTCATTCGTGGTGACGATGGCGCCGCCGCCGGGGCGAAGTCTGGCGGACGAGGTGTTTTGGCCGGTGTGGCAAATGCCTCCGATTTGCACCACGACGATCAGATCATCGCTCGGCGCTCGGACAATGGTCGCCGGTGTGCGCGCCGCTCGCATCGCCGAAGCCTTGACGTCGGCGATGCCGACAAGGCCGATTTGGCGATGACGCAGGTCGCCGGAAAAACCGCGACGATCCGGGGTGTCGCATTGCAACGGAACGAATCTCTGCGTGACGACATCGGCCCAGTAAGAAAACCGGTCAGGGCCCGCAAACGAGCCGGTCGACGTTATCTGCAGGGCAGGCGTGCGTAGCATCGTGCATGTCCGGTTGGATCAAGCGAACTGACCCGGTCGTGCATGCGGTTGAGACCGCCCAACGGCATCCTGGACAAGCAAGGATCACACCAAATCAGGAGTTTGTCATGGGGGTCGGCAAGAAACCGGTACTGGGCGGCCGTGAAGCCGTGAAGGTGGCCATTGTGCAGAAGGCATCACGGTTTCTCGACAAGGAAGCCTCGCTGGCACGCGCAGAAACCTACATTGCGGAGGCCGCCGCGGCCGGCGCCGAGCTGATCGTTTTTCCGGAAGTTTGGCTGGCCGGATACCCGTACTGGACCGAGGGCTGGGATTCTTCGCTGCAGGCTTGGGCCGGAGGGCGGGTGGCCTTTCGCGACGCCGCGGTCCTGGCGCCCAGCGAGGACACCGAGCGCCTTGGCGCGGCGGCGCGGCGCGCCAACGCTCACGTGGTCATGGGTTGTAACGAAATCGATCCGCGGCCGGAAGTCAGCACGATCTACAACACATTGTTGTTTTTCGATCCTGAAGGTCGCCTGCTGGGGCGGCACCGCAAGACCATGCCGACATTTTCCGAGCGGCTGTTCTGGGGCCAGGGCGATGCCGGCGATCTGCGCGTGTTCGAGACCGATATTGGACGTTTGGGCGGTCTCATATGCGGCGAGCACATCATGACGCTGATGCGGGCGGCAATGATCGGAACTCGGCGAAGACATTCACATCGCGGTCTTCCCCGGTGCGTTCGCCCTGCACACCGGCCCCGAACTCGAGGAATGGGACGGTGACCATTCGTCATTCTGGGGACATTCCTCGGTTCGCGCCCATGCGTTGGAAGCGGGAGCGTTTGTTATTTCGGCATGCGGGATCATCGATGAAAGCGATGTACCGGACGAATTCCCGCACAAAGGCAAAATGAACATTCGTTACGCGCGTGGCGGCAGCTCCATCATTGCCCCGCTCGGCATCCCTATGGTCGGACCGGTAGAGGGATCCCAGATCGTCCATGGCGAACTGCAAGCTTGGATGATCAAGGCGGTCAAAGCCATCGTGGATACGACCGGGCATTATTCGCGGCCCGACATCGTTCGTTTGGTGGTCAACGATCAGGCGCCAGGCCGTCAGCCGGTCGTAAGCCATCGGGGCTTCTTCGAAAATGCGTCTCCGCGCGCTCTCGCGGATGCGGCCGATCTGCACGGCATCGAACCTGCGCTGGTGGAGCGGCTGCTGCAGTCTTCGTTGGCGAAGCCGGCGCTGATCGCTGACAAAAGCGCGTCTTGAACCGCACGCGCCACTCGCAGCTCGCCCGGCTCCGCAACGCTGGGAAAGCGAGCGGCAGGCGGAACGATAGCCATTGCGCCGCTTGCCGCAGAGCGCCACCTTAGGGCCAGGTACTAGCCCCTTCGGCGCGAAGGTTCCGCAATGAGCAAGGAGACGGTCCGGTCCAGGCGCCGGCGTCGAAGCCTGAAAGTGCACGCTCCAGGGCGCCGGACCGGACTCCGGCGGTTTCTTCGCGCTCGGAAGTTGACGCGTTTCTCACCCAAGTCAAAGCGCTCGGTCCTGCGGTCAAGGCAGGCGCTCGCGGTCGGCTGGTTTTCGCGCTCGACGCCACTATGAGCCGGCAACCGACGTGGGATCAGGCGTGTGTGCTGCAAGCCGAGATGTTCCGCGAGGCGGCCGCCGCTGGCGGTCTCGATATCCAGCTAGTCTATTATCGCGGGCTGGCGGAATGCCGCGCTTCACCATGGGTCGCGGAGCCCGACCGGCTTGGTGCGCTGATGTCCCGGATCGATTGCCGCGGCGGGCATACGCAGATTGCAAAAATCCTTGCCCATGCCAGGCGCGAAAACGACAAGGCTAAGATCGGCGCCTTGGTCTTTGTCGGCGACGCCATGGAAGAATCACTCGACGACCTGTGCGCCGGCGCCGGCGAGCTTGGGCTGCGCAGCGTTCCGGCCTTTATGTTCCAGGAGGGCTACGATCCGGTTTGCGAACAGGCTTTCCGTGAACTGGCGCGACTCACCCGAGGCGCCTATTGCCGGTTCGCGCCGGGCGCCGCGCATGAGCTGGGAGAACTTTTGCGCGCGGCGGCGGCCTACGCCGCTGGTGGCATGAAAGCCCTTGCCGATCTCCAAGCGAGGCACTCGACTGGCGCGGCCAGACTGCTCGAGCAGTTGAAGTAATCATGCCGCTCATTCTCGGCGTCGTTGTTCTCGTCCTGCTGTTGTGGGCCGTCAACGCCTTCTCCAAGGCCGATCCCAAACAGGCCGCGAAGCTTTTGCGCGCCATTGGCGGCGCCGCCGCGTTGATCTTTGCCGCATTTCTTCTGTTCCGCGGCGAAATCGGGGTGGCGATTACGGTCGGTGCCGTTGGGCTTGGATTGCTCGGCTGGATTTCACTATGGCCGGCGAGCTTCGGCGGCCGCACGCAGAAGAGCCCGGGACAGGTTTCCCGCGTGCGTTCGGCATTCCTTGAAATGGAGCTTGATCACGATAGCGGCGCGATGCGCGGACGTATTCTGGCCGGCAAATATGAAGGTGTCTCGCTTGATGCGCTCGATCCGCCGACCCTGATCGGTTTGCTCGGCGAGATCGACGACGACAGCCGTCAGCTATTGATGGCTTATCTTGACCGCCGGGAGCCCCGCTGGCGTGAGCACGCGGAGGGTAATGCGGCATCGGGCAATGGGAGCAGCGCGGCGTCCACCGGCAAAATGACGGAACAGGAGGCTTATCAGATCCTTGGCCTTCAGCCCGGAGCGAATACTGAGGAGATCGGG
This sequence comes from uncultured Alphaproteobacteria bacterium, assembly GCA_963826945.1. Lineage (GTDB taxonomy): Bacteria > Pseudomonadota > Alphaproteobacteria > Rhizobiales > Xanthobacteraceae > BOG-931. The sequence goes on from CAWGYY010000017.1 coordinate 113,369, forward strand.
CGCGCTCACCGGTTCCTGATGAAGAAACTGCATCCCGACCAAGGGGGGTCGACGTACCTCGCTGCCCGCGTCAATGAGGCCAAGGAGGTCTTGCTTCGCCGCCATCGCTGAAATTCCCTACGCGAACTTTCGCGTAGCATCCCATCCGTGAATGACGTCCCGTCGCGCTGTCCCGGTTAGTCCGGTGTCTTATTGAAGCGAGTTCCTGAAACTGATTTTCTTCGTGCGGTTCGCGGCTTAGTTTTTGAGGGCCATGCACTGGATATCGCTACGCTTGAGCAGCTTGCAGGTAGCCTCGGCCGTAGCCTTGTCGAAGCCAGCAAAGCGCGCGCGGTAGTAAGCTTTGTCGCCCTTTTGGACCCGCTCAGTGAATGGGTCTGCGGCGGCGAGCATGGCGGGGACCTTGAGCTGAGCGGCGCTCAAATGCTGCTTGGCTTCGCCTTCGTCTTCGAAGGCGCCGACCTGGATCAGCCATTCGCCATGCGCGTGAGCCCGCCGCAGCGGTGGCTCAGACATCGCGACGCCAGCCTTGGCCGGTTCTGCCTTTGGGCTCGTCACCACGTGAGCAGGCTCGGTTGATGCGACGACAATGTTGCTCGGTTGCTTCCTCTGACGGCGCGCTCGGCGCCGCCTGGACTGCAACAGGCGCTGTGGCTTGCACCGGGGCTACCGCGGGTACCGCCGGCCGAGATGGTGAGGGCGTCGCAACTGGAGCCAGCGCAGGCATCGGGGCGAACGCGGACGGCTGCACCGACGCCGTGCGATAGGTGATTGTCCGCACCATGATTGGCTGGATCGGGTCGTTCGAGCCGGCCGGCGCTCCGGCGGTCGACGCCGTCGTGAGTGGTGAGTCCGCGTGCTGCGCAGGAAAAGCTTGCGCTTTGGCCAGCGGTGCGACTTGCGGCTCATCAGCTGGTCCAGCCCTCGCGGTCACGGGCGGCGCGATATGACGCAACGACGCCTCTCGGATGTGAGTGCTGATCAATTCACGCATGCGCGCGTCGCGTTCGCCGGCCGAATGCCCGCCGAGGACCACGGCGACGATGTAGCGGCCGTCGCGGTGAACTGAGGTGACGAGATTGAAACCTGAGGCCCGGGTGTATCCGGTTTTGATGCCATCGACCCCGCCGACTTCGCCGAGCAGGTGATTGTGATTGCGCATCTCCCGGCCGTGATAGACGAACTCGGGAGTTGAAAAGTATTTGTAATAGCGTGGAAACCGCTCCTGGATCGCCCGACCGAGTAACGCCTGGTCGCGCGCGGTCGTGATCTGGTCATCGTCCGGCAGGCCGGAGGCATTCACGTAGGTCGTGCGGCTCATGCCGAGCGCACGGGCCTTTTGCGTCATTAGTCGGGCGAACTCGCCTTCGTCGCCGGCGAGGTTCTCGGCAATCGTCACGGCGGCGTCATTCGCCGACTTCGTGACTACGGCTTTGATCGCATCGTCGACGGCGATGGTTTGGCCGGGCCGCAGACCGAGTTTGGTCGGCGCCTGCTCGGCCGCGTGCTCGGATACCTTGAGCTGCGTAGTCGAGCCGGATCTTGCCGGCCTCGAGCCGCTCGAACAGCAAGTAGAGCGTCATAATCTTGGTGAGAGAGGCAGGATGACGCGGAGCGTCGGCGTTGGTCGCGTGCAGCACTTCGCCGTCGTTGCCGTCGACAACGATCGAGGCAAACAGCGGCGAGTAACTCTCGGTGTCGGCGTGGCGATGACTCCTGGCCGCTTCGCGTATCAATAATACGCGATAGCGATGGCGGTATCCCGCGTCGGCCGAATTGGTGGTGATGGTGGAGGCCGCTGCGATGGCGGCAAGACCCAGCACGCAAAGGCGAAGCCCATGCGAGGCTTCAGAACGCACGCAACTCATTACTCACCCCGTCCCTGACGCGCACGGAACTCCCGAGGGGAGCCATCCCTGTTGGCTCCTCAGGGTCTGCCAGACTTCGGCCGTCGGCGGCCGGCTCGGTCCCCGACGCCCACCGATGGCGAGGTGCTCCCAGATCAGGGAGCTGCCGTCACCTGGACGACACGTTCGAACACGCTAGGCGAACGCCATTGCGAAAGCGTTAACCTCACGGATCACCCCGACGGCTCGTCGCCACCTGATTGTGCACTGCATTCAACTCCAGTTGTATTTTTTGTGCAGCGCACTATAATAACCATTGCGTTCGCGGAAGGCCTTTTTGAGGCGAAGGGCCGGGCTCGATTTCAACCTTCAGCACCGTGCGGCATCAGCCCGCCGGGAGGATCTTATGAATACCGAACAGATGCAGAAAATGAGCAAGGACAGCATGGACATGGCGATGGCTTCGTTTGGCGCGTGGAGCAAGAACGCGCAGGCTATCGCGACCGAGGTTGCCGATTACTCGAAGAAGTCGTTCGAAGGCTCGGCGGCCGCTTGGGAAAAGCTCATGGGCGCCAAGAGCCTCGAGAAGGCGATGGAAGTGCAGAACGAGTACCTCAAGTCGTCGTATGAGGATTTCGTCGCCCAATCGACCAAGCTCAGCGAGCTTTACACCGATCTCGCCAAGGAGGCTTACAAGCCGTTCGAAGGCGTGATGGCAAAGGCTTCGGGAATGAAGTGAAGTTCTGCGCGCCGCGCGGGCGGTAGTCTTCCTCGCGCTGCGCCCGGTTGAAGGTCGCGCTTTCGAGATCGCGGAACTCGATGATGCCCGCTGTTTCGGCGAGGCTTTGCCGGATCCGACTTACGCGGAAAACGATAAGCTCGATCGCGAAGGCGCAGTTTGTCGCCTGAGGGCATGTTCGAACCGTCATAATCGGGCACGAAGTCCCGGTTGAGCTCGCGCATCAGTTCAGCGCGGCGTGCGGGATTGACGATTTTTGTCTCCCTGTCGCACTGACACGATGAATGCCCGCGTCGCGGGTTGGCACCAAACCTGCAAGAAACCTGCAAGCAAGGCTAGCCGCGCACGCTGTTATCCGCGTGGTCAGCGGACGCGGAACGTGCAGGCTGGCCATGCGGGGTTCTGCGGTGGGTGGCTACTTTGACGATCTGGAAAGCGGGCAATTCCGTATTTATAGTGTGTAGAGTTCGGCGGGTTCGACGCCCTCGCGGTGCGAGGGACCGCTGACCGCCGCCGCAACTAGTTAAGCGATAGACGAAGCAATGCAGCCAAGGGGCGACGCCAGCACAAATTACCCGGTCCGCGCGGCCGACGACGACCGCAAGCGCAAAAGCGATCAGGGCGGTCCGGGTACGGCGGTCATTACCAAGACCAAGCCGCAGACCAAGCGGCCGAACCTTTATCGCGTCCTGCTGCTCAACGACGACTACACGCCAATGGAGTTCGTGGTTCACGTACTGGAGCGCTTCTTCAACAAGGACCATGAGGCGGCGCATCGGATCATGATGCATGTGCACCAGCACGGAATCGGCGAATGCGGCGTGTTCACCTACGAGGTTGCTGAGACCAAAGTGACGCAGGTCATGGACTTTGCCCGCAAACATCAGCATCCTTTGCAGTGCATCATGGAGAAGAAGTGATTCCGGGGGAAACAACTCATACAAAGGAAGTGAGACACTGAATGCCCACGTTCTCGCGCAGTCTCGAACAGTCGCTACACCGGGCCTTGGCGCTCGCCAATGAGCGCCACCACGAATACGCCACGCTCGAACACCTCCTGCTTGCGCTGATCGAAGATCAGGATGCGGCGGCGGTGATGCGGGCCTGCAACGTCGACCTGGACAAGCTGCGCCGCAGTCTGGTCGCATACCTCAAATCCGAGCTCGACAATCTCGTTACCGACGGGGCTGAAGAACTCCAAGCCGACTGCCGGCTTTCAGCGCGTCATCCAGCGCGCCGTCATTCACGTTCAGTCGTCGGGCCGCGAGGAAGTCACCGGCGCCAACGTGCTGGTCGCGATCTTCGCCGAGCGCGAGAGCCACGCCGCATACTTCCTGCAAGAGCAGGACATGACGCGCTACGACGCGGTCAATTACATCAGCCACGGCATCGCCAAGCGGCCCGGCATGTCGGAAGCGCGTCCGGTGCGCGGCGCCGACGAGGAGAACAATTCAAAGAGCGGGGACGAGCCGAAGAAAAAGGGCGATGCCCTCGATGCTTACTGCGTCAACCTCAACAAGAAGGCGCGCGACGGCAAGATCGATCCGTTGATCGGCCGCGACGCCGAGATCAGCCGCACCATTCAGGTGTTGTGCCGCCGGTCGAAAAACAATCCGCTGTTCGTCGGCGATGCCGGCGTCGGCAAGACAGCGATTGCCGAAGGGCTGGCGCGCCGCATCGTCCACGGCGAAGTGCCCGACGTGCTGCGCAACGCCACCGTGTTCGCGCTCGATATGGGAACGCTGCTTGCCGGTACGCGCTACCGCGGCGATTTCGAGGAACGGCTCAAGCAGGTCATCAAGGAGCTTGAGGCCTATCCCGGCGCCATCCTGTTCATCGACGAAATCCACACCGTGATCGGCGCGGGGGCGACCTCCGGCGGGGCGATGGATGCGTCGAACCTGCTCAAGCCCGCGTTGTCGTCCGGCACGGTGCGGTGCATCGGGTCGACCACGTATAAGGAGTACCGGCAGTATTTCGAGAAGGACCGGGCGCTGGTCCGCCGGTTCCAGAAGATCGACGTCAACGAGCCGTCGGTTCCGGATGCGATCGAAATCCTCAAGGGGCTCAAGCCTTACTTCGAGGACTATCACAAGCTCCGTTACACCAACGAAGCCATCAAGGCGGCGGTCGAGCTGTCGTCGCGCTACATCCATGACCGCAAGCTCCCCGACAAGGCCATCGACGTGATCGACGAGTCGGGTGCGGCCCAGATGCTGCTGCCGGAGAGCCGGCGCAAACGCACCATCGGCATCAAGGAGATCGAGACTACGATTGCCACCATGGCCCGCATCCCGCCGAAGGCGGTGTCGAAGGATGACGCCGAGGTGCTTCGGCACCTGGAGGAGACCCTCAAGCGGGTCGTTTACGGCCAGGACAAGGCGATCGAAGCGCTGGCCGCTTCGATCAAGCTGGCCCGCGCCGGCCTGCGCGAACCGGAAAAGCCGATCGGCTGTTATCTGTTCTCCGGCCCGACCGGCGTCGGCAAGACCGAAGTAGCGCGCCAGCTCGCCGCCACGCTCGGCGTCGAAATCATCCGCTTCGACATGTCGGAATACATGGAGCGCCACACCGTTTCGCGGCTCATTGGCGCGCCGCCCGGCTATGTCGGTTTCGATCAGGGCGGCCTGCTGACCGACGGCGTCGACCAGCATCCGCATTGCGTGCTCCTGCTCGACGAAATCGAGAAGGCGCATCCGGATCTGTTCAACGTGCTCCTCCAGATCATGGATCACGGCAAGCTCACCGACCACAACGGCAAGCAGGTCGACTTCCGCAACGTCATCCTGATCATGACCACCAATGCCGGCGCCGCCGATATGGCCAAGGCCGCGTTCGGGTTCACGCGCAGCAAGCGCGAGGGCGACGACATGGAGGCGATCACCAAACTGTTCGCACCGGAGTTCCGCAACCGGCTCAATTCCATCATCACCTTCGCGCATCTGTCGGAAGCCGTGATCGCGATGGTCGTCGAGAAGTTCGTGCTTCAGCTCGAAGCGCAGCTCGCCGACCGCGACGTCACCATCGAGCTCACCGACAAGTCGTCGAAATGGCTGATCGCCAACGGCTACGACGAGCTGATGGGCGCCCGGCCGATGGCGCGGGTGATCCAGGAGCACATCAAGAAGCCGCTCGCCGACGAAGTGCTATTCGGCCGGCTGAAGTCGGGCGGTCACGTGCGCGTCGTCGTGACCACCGACGAGCACGGCAAGAGCAAGCTCGGTTTCGAGTATCTGGACGGTCCGGTGACGCCACGGCCGGAAAAGCTGCCCGAACCGCGCCGCGCCAAGAAACGCCGCTCGCCGCCACGGCGGAAGCCGCCGGGCGGCGGCCCAAGCGGCAACTCGCCGCCGCGTCGCGGCTCAGTCCCGAAGGTGCCGCTGGTCAAGGCGTGACGGACTTTTAGTTCGCTATCCTGAGGTGCCGAGCTACGTGTTGTATCTGGCCCGCGCGAAGGCGCGGGCCTCGAAGGGTCGCCGGCGCGGGTTCATGGCGTTGGCCGGCGGTAGAGTTCGTACGCGAACCACACCGCAAGCACGGGGAATGCGACCGCGGTGCCGAGGAAGACCGGCATCGCGCCGGCGCGATCGATAACGAGCGCGCCCAAGGCGACGCCGGCCGTCTGCCCGAGATAAAGCGACGATGAGAAGATCGAGACGGCGGTGCCGCGCGCCTGCGGCGTCATTTGCGTGGCCACGGTCTGCAAGGTGTTGTGGAACATATAGAAGCCCAGTCCGATCGCGGTGACCGCGATCGGCGCTAGCCACCACACCGACTGAAACGCCAGTACGACGTAAGCGGCGGTGATGACCAATCCGCCGGCGACGGGGAGAGCGATCTGTCCCATCCGGTTCACGAACAACCGCACCAAACCGGCGTAGATCAGCCCGCCGACGCCGAAGAACGCGACCGTGATGCCAATCAGCGTGTAGCTGAGGCCAAAGCGAAGGTGCAGGCTCGCCCCGATATAGGCGAACGCGCCCCACGCCAGTCCGCCTTCGACGAAACCGACTGCGATGATGATGCGTGCAAACGGATTGGACAGGACCGCGGAGTAGTTGCCGACGAAGCTTCGGGAGTCGACCGATTTGCCCGATGCGCGGGTCTGCGGATTGATGATGAGTTCGAATACGAGACCCGCCGCCGCGATCGCGAACATGCCACCGAGTGCGAAGAAAACGTTGCGCCAGCCGAATAGATCGCCGAGCACGCCGCCCGCGGCTTGCCCGAACAGCTGGCCGAAAATGTAGCCCGATGCGTAGCGCGCCAGGATCGGCTGGAGGCGATCGTGCGGGCGTCACGTCGCCGAGATACGCCATCGAAACCGGGATCACCCAGCCGGCCGCCGCGCCGGTCGCGAGGCGCGCAAGGGCGAGTTGCGGCAGGGTCGATACTGTGCCGCAGAGTGCGACCAGGACGGCGGCAAGCACGCTGATGATGGCGACCGTGCGATATTTCCCGAAGCGGTCGGCCACCGGCCCGACTACGAACTGAATCGTCCCGTGGGTGACGGCGTAAGCTGTGACCACGATGGCGGCGACGCCTACGGTGGTCTGAAAATCGGTGGCGATTTGCGGCAGCAGCGAATCGGTGACGCGCACCTGCGCCTGGGCGGCAAAGCCCGCCGCCGCCAGGAGCAGGATCGAGCGCGTCGGAACTTTCTGCGCCGAAGCGGGAGCCGTTTGGAGCGGGGACAGCACGGCGCGGAGCAACTCTCAAGCCAGACGGGTGGGCCGGAGCGGCGCGGGAACACTGGCGTTGACACTGCGCGCGGCGCGGGTTTCTTAGGGCACCATCGCGCCAGTGGAAACCCGTTTTCTGGAATGACCGCCTTGCAGCGAGCGACCGTGCGGCGGGAAGCAATGCCATGACGATTGACAAGACCTATCAGCCCGCCGCGGTCGAAGGCCGCATTTACGCCGCGTGGGAGGCGGCCGGCGCCTTCCGCGCCGGGCGGCCCGAACGCGCCAAGGCCGCGCCGTACTGCATCGTCATTCCGCCGCCGAATGTGACCGGCTCGCTGCACATGGGGCATGCGCTCAACAATACCTTGCAGGACATTCTCTGCCGCTTCGAGCGCATGCGCGGCAAGGACGTGCTCTGGCAGCCCGGCACCGATCACGCCGGCATCGCCACCCAGGCCGTGGTCGAGCGGCAATTGATGGAGCGCCAGGAGCCCGGCAGCCGCGAAATGGGGCGCGAAGCGTTCATCAAGCGCGTGTGGGAATGGAAGGCGGAGTCCGGCGGCGCGATCATCGGCCAACTGAAGCGGCTCGGCGCCTCGTGCGACTGGTCGCGCGAGCGCTTCACCATGGACGAGGGCCTCTCGCGCGCGGTGGCGAAAGTGTTCGTGGAACTCTATCGCGCCGGCCTCATCTACAAGGACAAGCGGCTGGTCAATTGGGACCCGAAGCTCAAGACTGCGATCTCCGATCTGGAAGTGCAGCAGGTCGAGACCAAGGGCTCGCTCTGGTACATCAAGTACCCGGTCGAAGGCAGCGACGAATTTGTCGTGGTGGCGACGACGCGTCCTGAGACGATGCTCGGCGATACCGGCGTTGCCATTCACCCGCAGAATGAGCGGCTGAAGCACTTGATCGGCAAGTTCGCGATCCTGCCGCTGGTCGGCCGCCGCATCCCGATCATCGCCGACGACTATGCCGATCCGGAAAAAGGCTCCGGCGCGGTGAAGATCACGCCGGCGCACGACTTCAACGACTTTGAGGTCGGCAAGCGGCACAACTTGCCGCTGGTCAACGTGCTTGATGTCGAAGGCAAGCTTGATCTCCGGGACAATGCCGCCTTCCTGCACGGCGTACCGCCCTCGTCGGCGCTCGACGAAACGCTGTCGCTCCACGGGCTCGATCGCTTCGCGGCGCGCAAAAGAATTGTTGAGCACCTTGAGGCCCGCGGGCTCCTCGAAAAGATCGAGCCGACGACGCACACTGTGCCGCACGGCGATCGCTCGGCCGCCGTGATCGAGCCGTATCTCACCGATCAGTGGTACGTCGACGCCAAGACGCTCGCCCAGCCCGCGATCGAAGCGGTGCGCGCGGGCGCGCACCGTGTTCGTGCCAACGCAATGGGAAGCGACGTTCTTCAACTGGATGGAGAACATCCAGCCGTGGTGCATTTCTCGGCAGATCTGGTGGGGTCACCAGATACCGGCGTGGTACGGGCCGGACGGCAAGGTGTTCGTCGCCGAGAACGAGGACGATGCCGTCGCCGACGCGCTGGCGCACTACACCGACATCGAGGAGATCACCGTCGAGGACGGCCACGACATCGCCGCCGATCCGGAGCGCCGCTCGCGTTTCGCCAATGACTATCTGCATCGCGACGAGGATGTGCTCGACACCTGGTTCTCCTCGGCGCTGTGGCCGTTCTCGACGCTGGGCTGGCCCGATCAGACCCCTGACCTGAAACGCTATTATCCGACCAGCGTTTTGGTCACCGGCTTCGACATCATCTTCTTCTGGGTCGCGCGGATGATGATGATGGGGCTGCACTTCATGAAGGAGGCGCCGTTCCCCACTGTCTACATCCACGCGCTGGTGCGCGACGCCACCGGCGCCAAGATGTCGAAGTCGAAGGGCAACGTCATCGATCCGCTGGAACTGATCGACGAATACGGCGCCGACGCGCTCCGCTTCACGCTTGCCGCCATGGCGGCGCAGGGCCGCGACATCAAGCTCTCAGCCGAGCGCGTCGCCGGCTATCGCAATTTCGCGACCAAACTCTGGAACGCCGCGCGATTTGCCGAGATCAACGGCTGCGCGCACGATCCGGATTTCGATCCGCACCATGCCAAGGAAACGCTCAATCGCTGGATCGCGCACGAGGCGGCGAATGCCGGAAGGGAAGTCACCGCCGCGATCGAGGCCTACAAGTTCAACGATGCGGCAGGTGTAATGTACCGCTTCGTGTGGAATACGTATTGCGACTGGTATCTTGAACTGATCAAGCCGGTGCTGACCGGTCCGGACGGTGCGGCCAAGACCGAGACTCGGGCTGCGACGGCCTGGGCGCTCGACGAAATCCTTAAACTCCTTCACCCATTCATGCCGTTCATCACCGAGGAGCTGTGGCGCGTCACGGCGGACAAGGGCTCTTCACGTGATCATATGCTGGCGCTCGATGCCTGGCCTCAACATGACGGACTGGGTGACACCGCGGCGGAGGCCGAAATCGGCTGGGTGATCGATCTCGTCACTTCCATTCGCTCGGTCCGCGCCGAAATGAACATTCCTCCGGCGACGCTATTGCCGCTGGTGTTGGCCGGTGTTGCCGCCGAAACGCGCGCGCGCGCCGGCCGCTGGTCCGAATTCGTTCAGCGCCTCGCGCGCATTGCCGATGTCTCTTTTGCCGACACTGCGCCGCAAGGAGCGGTGCAGCTCGTGGTACGGGGCGAAGTCGCCGCGCTGCCGCTCAAGGGCGTGATCGATCTCGCCGCCGAGCGCGCGCGCCTCGCTAAAGAAATGGCGAAATGCGACGCCGACATCGCACGCGTCGAGCAAAAACTCGGCAACGCCGATTTTCTCAAGCGGGCGCCGGAGGACGTGGTCGAAGGCGAGCGCGAAAAACGCGAGGAAGCGCAGGCGCGCAAGGCCAAGATCGCCGAAGCGCTGGAGCGGCTCAAAGGCGCGGCCTAACCGCCGCCCGCGCCGCGATCTGGAAAATACGGTGACGACATCCCGGCCTTTGTTGGTTTCTCTGAGCCTACTATGGCTCGTCGGCATTGCGCTGCGATTGGCGATTCTGGCGGTGCCGCCGGTCATTCCGGCCCTGCGCAGTGAATTTCAGCTATCCGGTACTGAAATCGGCATCCTTAGCGGGGTGCCTATTATTGTGTTCGCGGTGGCGGCCCTTGTTGGGTCGCGGCTAGTGGCGCGGATTGGTGTGGTTTCGGCGGTTGTCGCCGGCCTGCTGCTGACGGCTTTGGGTTCTGCCAGTCGCGCTTTGGCATCGGATATGGTGAGCCTGTTCGCGGCGACGATCGTGATGGGTGCTGGTGTTGCGGTTACCCAGCCCGCCATGCCGGCCCTGGTTGGCCGTTGGCTGCCGCGGCGCATCGTTCTCGGCACGGGCATTTACACAAACGGATTGCTGATCGGCGAAATTCTGCCGGTTGCTTTTTTTCCTGTGCTGTTCCCCGCGCTCGGCGACAGCTGGCGAGCGACCTTCGTTTTATGGGCGGTGCCGACCGCCGGCATTGCGTTACTGGTAATGGCAACGGCGCCGCGCGAGCCGGATGTGAGGACCGCCGTATCGGGACGCTGGTGGCCTGACTGGCCCGCTCGCGATGTCTGGCGCTTGGGCCTTATCTTTGGCGGCGTGGGTCCGCTCTATTTCGGGGGTAACGCTTTCCTGCCCGGCTACCTCAATGAGGCGGGCCGGCCCGACCTGATCAGTCCTGCGCTGACAGCGCTCAATCTCGGCCAGCTTCCTGCGTCGCTCCTTCTCATCGGCTTTGCGCGGCACATCGAGAGCCGGGCCTGGCCGTTCGTTCTCGCCAGCGGTCTTGGTCTCGTCGGCGTGGCCGGCATCGTCATGACAGCGAGCATTGCCACCGTGGCGAGTGCAGCCTTACTCGGGTTCGCTGCGGGCGCCGCCTTTGCGCTTGGTCTCACGCTGCCGCCAATTTTGAGCACATCCGGCGAAGTCGCACGCGTGTCGGCGGCGATGTTCACCATCAGCTACGCCGGCACCGTTGTGGTCTCGATCCTGTGCGGCGCCGCCTGGGATATCTTCGGTGCGGCTCGATTTGCATTCTTGCCGATCGCGCTTGCGGTGCTGCCGTCAATACTGCTCGCGCCGACGATCAAGTTCAGGCGCGGCTAGGTAGATACGCAAAGCTAGCGCAGGCGCTGGAGCGGTCCGCAGCTTCGGCCTAAAGTGCTTTTGCCAAAGCTACCGGACACGGTCTCCTCATGAGGCGTGTTGCGTCGCGGCTGCAACGAGGTGCGTAGATGCTCGATCTCAACAACCGGCCAGGCGGCCCGAACCTGATCGTCACGGCGAAGACCGCACACAAGGTGCATTTTCTCGATGCCGAAACGCTGACGCTTTCGAAGACCATCGACATGCCCGGCTCGACCCACGAGCTTGCGCTCTCGGCCGACGGGCGCACGGCCTACGGCTCGGTCTATGGCGACGGCATTTTCATCAAGCGCGTTAATCCCGACCGGCGCATCGTCGTCATCGACCTGCCGTCGCAATCGCTGACCCGCGTCATCGACCTCGGCGACATCTACGCGCCGCACGGCGTCATGATGGATGAGAACGGCGCGGTGTGGTGCTCGGGTGAGCTTGGCAATGCGGTACTGGTGATCGATCCCGCAACCGACAAGGTGCAGCGGATCGACGTCGGCAACACGGCTCATTGGGTCGCGATCAGCCACGCGACCGGTAAAGTGTTTGTTTCGGTCAAAAGCGACGAAGTCGTTGTGGTCGACGTCGCCCGCCGCGCGGTGATCGATCGGATCAAGGTGCCGCAGATCACCGAAGGGCTTGCCATTTCGCCCGACGGCGCCACGCTTTATGTCTGCGCGCAAACGGCGCCCGAATTTTACGTGATCGATGCGAAGACCCACGCCGTGAAGCAAACCGTTCCGATCGACGAAGTAAATCCGATCAACCCGCAGATGCGGCGCGTGCGCGTGTCGCCGGACAATCGCTACGTCGTCGTGTCGTCCAACAAGGGCGAGCACGCCGCGATCTACACGGCCGACGGGCTTAAGCGGATCGCGTCGTTCCCGACCAAAAAGAGCCCGATGGGCTTCGGCTTCGCGCCCGACGGCGAGCACGCCTATGTGTGCTGCCACGACGACGCGGTGGTGTTCGAGTTCGAGCTCAAGACCGGCCAGGTCACGCGGACGTTTCCGACCGAAGCCGGTTGCGAATTCATCGTCGCGTATCACTGACGGTCGTTGTGCGGATTTTCCTTGCTGGAGCGAGCGGCGCGATCGGACGGCGGCTGGTGCCGTTGTTGCTGGGCGATGGGCACACGGTCACCGGCACGACCCGGTCCGCAGACAAAGCCGGGGCGCTAAAGGCGGCCGGCGTTGAACCGGTCGTCGTTGACGTTTTCGATCGCGCCGCCGCGCTGGCTGCTGTCGTCCGGGCCCGGCCGGAGGTGGTCATTCATCAGCTCACCGATCTGCCGGACGTGCTCTATCCGGCGCAGCTTGCGGATTGGCTGATGCGCAATTCGCGTCTGCGGATCGAAGGCACCGCCAATCTGGTCGCCGCCGTGCAAGCAGCTGGCGCCCGCAGACTGATCGCGCAGAGCATTGCGTTTGCCTACGCCGCCGGCCCCGAGCCGCATGGCGAGGACGATCCGCTCGCCCCCGCCGAGGGCGATGCGCCGGGCGTGACTACTGCACGCGGCGTGCGCGCCCTGGAAGGCACGGTCCTCAATACCCCCGGGATCGACGGCGTCGTGCTGCGCTACGGGCGGCTTTACGGGCCGGGCACCTGGAACACCCCGAACGCGCGGGCGCCGCTACACGTCGATGCTGCCGCCCACGCTGCTTTTCTGGCTGTCACGCGGGGATCGGCGGGCGCCTACAACATCGCCGAGGATGACGGCGCGGTCACGATCGAAAAGGCACGGAAACAATTGGGCTTCGATCCGGCGTTTCGGCTTAAGACCTAGAAGGACGCGCAAAGGGCTTGCTGAGAAAGCGCGAGTCTTTCAGACCGTAACGCCATGGCAGGGCTGCGGCTTTGGTGATGCCGATCCGCACGCCGGCCACCACGTCTACGGATTCCGGGCGGGCAAAAAGCTGAAACGGCGGCTTGTCGAGTGCCAGGCCGTATTGGGCGTCCGTGATGCCAAGCGCCTCGCAGAGCCGCCCCGGCCCCGCGCAGAGGAGCCGCTCATCGCGCACGCCGCGCCGCTTCCGCATGAACGGAAGTCCGACTGTCGGCTCCAAAGCCCGGATTAACACCGCGCTCGCCGAGCCTTTGGGCTCGCAGACGAGATTGAGGCACCAGTGAATGCCGTAGGAGCGATAAACGTAGGCGTAGCCCGGCGGGCCGAACATCACGGCGTTGCGGGAGGTCGGCCCGCGATAACTGTGCGCTGCGGGGTCGGTATGGTCATAGGCCTCGAGCTCGACGATCCGGCCGCCGACGCGGTTAAATAACAACGTCGCGCCAATCAGATCCGGCGCGACCTTGTGGACGCTTCGGCTGAAAAAGGCTCGGGTCAGGCGGCGCGGCATGGCGCGCATGGTCGCAGGCATTGCCGCCTATGGTAAATGGCGCGTTTAAGATCGACGGATCTGGCCCTCATCCTGTGGCTCCGGCGCAACAGGCAGGGAACATTTGACCATGCCGCACTGCACGCGTGTAAAGCGCCGCTTTTTAGCCATAGGATTTTTCGACACGATGCGGGTCAGTCAGGGCTGGCGTACAAAACGTTGCGGCGCTTTCGATTTTCAAGGCGGCTTTACTCTTGAGATCGAATGGGGGCGAGGGGGCCTGTAGGCCCACAAGTGTTCGATGGATGCCAAGACCAATCTGAAATCGAGGTTGCCGAGCCGACACGCGACGGAAGGCCCAGAGCGAGCGCCGCACCGGGCGTTCTACTACGCGATGGGTTTGAGCAAAGAGGAGATCCATCAGCCCTTTGTCGGCGTCGCGACTTGCTGGAACGAAGCCGCCCCCTGCAACATCGCGCTGATGCGGCAAGCCCAGGCCGTGAAGCGGGGCGTTGCCGCAGTCGGCGGTACGCCGCGCGAGTTTTGCACCATCACGGTTACCGACGGCATCGCCATGGGGCACGGCGGCATGAAGGCCTCGCTGCCGTCCCGGGAAGTCATCGCCGACTCCATTGAGCTAACGATCCGCGGCCACTCGTACGACGCGATCGTCGGTGTGGCTGGCTGCGACAAGTCACAACCCGGCATGATGATGGCGATGTGCCGGCTCAACGTGCCGTCGATCTTTATTTACGGCGGCTCGATCCTGCCTGGCACCTTCAAGGGTCAACCGGTTACCATTCAGGACGTTTACGAGGCCGTCGGCAAACACTCGGTCGGCGCCATGTCGGACGCCGATCTCGATACGCTCGAACAGAATGCCTGTCCCTCGGCCGGCGCCTGCGGCGCGCAATTTACCGCTAACACCATGGCGACAGTGTCGGAAGCGATTGGGCTTGCGCTGCCCTATTCGGCCGGAGCGCCCGCGCCGTACGAAATCCGGGACAAATTCTGCATGCTGGCGGGCGAGATGATCATGGATCTGATCGTCAAGAATATCCGCCCGCGCGATATCGTGACCCGCAAGGCGCTGGAGAATGCCGCGGCGGTCGTCGCCGCCACCGGCGGCTCGACCAACGCGGCGTTGCACCTGCCGGCGATCGCGCACGAGTGCGGCGTCGAGTTCGATCTGTTCGATGTCGCTGAAGTCTTCAAAAAGACACCATACATCGCGGATTTGAAACCAGGCGGCCGTTATGTCGCCAAAGACATGTTCGAAGCTGGCGGCGTGCCGCTGTTGATGAAGACGTTGCTCGATCATGGCTTCCTGCATGGCGAGTGCATGACCGTCACCGGCCGCACCGTTGCCGAGAATCTCAAGTCCGTGAAGTGGAATAAAGATCAGGACGTCGTCCATCCGGCCGACAAGCCGATGCTCCCCACCGGTGGCGTCGTCGGTCTCAAAGGTAACCTCGCACCAGACGGCGCGATCGTTAAGGTTGCCGGAATGGCGCGCTTGCATTTTTCCGGACCGGCGCGCTGTTTCGATGGCGAGGAAGCCTGTTTCGAGGCGGTGAAGAACAAGAAGTACAAAGAAGGCGACGTGCTGGTCATTCGCTACGAAGGCCCCAAGGGTGGTCCTGGCATGCGCGAGATGCTGTCGACGACAGCCGCGCTCTACGGTCAGGGCATGGGCGACAAGGTCGCCCTGATCACCGACGGCCGCTTCTCCGGCGCCACACGAGGCTTTTGCGTCGGGCACGTCGGGCCGGAAGCGGCGGTCGGCGGGCCGATCGCGTTGCTGCGTGACGGCGACATCATCGAACTCGACGCAGAGAACGCGATCCTCGACGTCAAGCTGACGAAGAGCGAGCTTGAACGGCGTGCCCGCGAGTGGAAGCCGCGCGCGGACGAATTCGCCTCCGGTTACTTGTGGAAATACGCCCAGCAGGTCGGGCCGGCGCGTCACGGCGCCGTCACCCATCCAGGCGGGTCTGTTGAGAAAGCGTGCTATGCGGACATCTGACAAACTTTCGCGTGTCGCAACACGCGGCTTGCTGGCCGCGGCGATTTGTGGGCTTGGGCTTGCGGCCGGACCGGCCTTTGCCTTCGACGGAACGACCACGCCCAACACAGCATTGCTCACGCCGAACGATGGATTGCGTACCCCGGGCGCACTACCTGAGGGCGGAGAAAAAGCCAAAGCGCTGACCGCGCTTCAGTATGCGGCCGACCAGGGACATATTGCTGCCCAATGGAAAGTCGGCCGCATGTACGCTGCCGGCGATGGCGTTCCCCGGGACGACCAGCGCGCCTTCGCTTACTTCAGCCAGATCGCCAACACCCATCCGGACGAGACGCCTGGCACCGCGCAGGCGCGGATCGTCGCCAATGCGTTCGTCGCACTTGGGCACTATTATCTGACGGGCATCCCCAATTCGACCGTCGCGCCGGATACGGCCCGCGCCCGCGAGTTGTTCGCCTACGCCGCGTCGTATTTCGGCGATGCCGACGCGCAATACCAGCTTGGTCGCCTTTATCTCGACGGCACGCCGGGCGATCCGCACCAGGCGGCGCGCTGGCTCCTGCTCGCCGCGAGGAAGGGCGATTGCCGCGCCGAGGCGGTGCTGGGCGACATGCTGTTCCAAGGCTCGAAAGTGCCGCGGCAAGCCGCGCGCGGGCTGATGTGGCTCACGCTCAGCAAGGACTGCGCCGGTTCCGAGGAGCCTTGGGTTAAGCCGCTATACGACAGCGCCTTCCATCGCGCGACCGACGACGAACGCGCCATGGCATTGGTCTATCTCGAAGGCTGGCTCAGGGGCCGCAACGATTAGGCGCGCGGCAAGCGCGAGCCTCGGCTTACAGGGTATAGGCGGTTCGAAAGCCGCCCCAGTGCTTGCCGAACACACGTATTGGCGCATCGATTTCGCGCACCATCACGGTGACGCCGTTACCCATATCGCGTGGATAGATCTGAATAAGGTAGGGACGCACATTGCGCGCGGAAGCGAGGCCGGCGCGATCGTCGAAGATCCGGCGATTGCGCGAGTTCGCGGTGTTCCAGGCCTTTTCGCCGGGGCGCTGGGCCAAGGAATACTTGCGGTTATGGACCGGCAGGTAGCCGTTTCGATCGACCGCCGCGCAAAATACCATCCGCGCGTCGCCAGCCAGCAGCGGCTCCTGTATCGGCGGCAAAGCGTCCTCCAGGGCTGCAAGGAACCGGGTGCGGTATTGCTGCGGATCGGTGCCGTCGATCGGCGTGTAGTCGTTGTCGAATAGGTCTTCGCGGCTCAGGCTTCCCCGTTCGATCAAACTCTCAAGCAGCCGCGAAATGTCGTTTGCAGCATCGACCGCACGTGAAATGATTTCGCGGTTCTCCTCGCGTATCGATGCGAGTTTGCGCTCGAGGTTGGCGCGCGCACTTGATCCCATTTCCGAAAATTCGAGATGCAATCCCAGCGGCGATTTGTTGGCGACGCGTATCCGCGCCGTGCCGATCTCGTCGATAGTTGCTTCCAGGATGGCGCCCACGGCGATGGGCTGAGGATTGTCGACGCGAACAAGCGCGCCGCCTTCCGAAAGGTCGGCGGTTCGGCCGCGAATTGAACCGGCATCGGTCCGCAGCTCGGCGTTCAGTTCGCATGGCAGGCGGTCGTGCCGTCTGCGATCCCCGGCCTCGCTTTGACGCAGGAATATCGTCATCCGCATCTTGAGCTTTTCGGCAAGAGCGATGACGCTTTTGCCGTGCTGATCCACGGATTTCCCGTGGCTGGTGGCGCCGGTGGCGGCGTCGCGGATTTCGGATGCGCCTTCTGCGACGGCGCCAGTAAATCGCAGTGTTTCGGTGGCGCCGCGCGCAACGTTCGCCGTCGCAGCGCTCTGCTGTTCCACCGCCAATGCGACGTCGGCGAATAGCGGGTGGAGCGCCGTTATCACGTCCGCAATCCGCTGAACCGCTTCAAAGCAGACCGCGGCGTCGCCCTGAAGCGCATTGATCTTTTGCGCGATCTCTTCAGTCGCCTGCTGCGTCTCTTGGGAAAGCTTTTTCACTTCGGCCGCGACCACGGCGAAGCCGCGGCCGGCGTCGCCGGCACGAGCGGCTTCGATAGTGGCGTTGAGTGCCAGCAAATTCGTCTGGCGCGCCACCGTGGAGATGAGGCTCAGGACATGGCTGATCTGGGTCGACGAGTTCTTGAGCCCTTCGACGCCGCGCCCTGCCAGTTCGGCCGATGCATTTGCCTCGCGGGTGAGATCGTCCGCGCTGCGCACCTGAAGGCCGATGTCCTCCGACGACCGCGCCAATTCCTCGATCGCTGCCGCCAATTGGGTCAGGTCGCGGGTGGCGATGCCTGATTGCTGGACCAGGCTGTCGGTCCTCTCCATGATTTTGCTGGTGGCAACCGCAGAATCTTCCGCTTCATGGCAGACCCGTTCGCAGGCGCGATGGACCAGGCCGATCATGGCGCCCAGGTCCGACTCGAGAAGATCGATTGTTTCGAGGATGCCGCCGCCTTCAGGCGTCTGCTTTATCTCGGCCGGGAGCGGTAACGGGTTCTGTGGTTCCGGCGCCGGACTAACATCTTCCCAGCGTTTTAGAGCAAGCCATCGCATTCGGAGCCGGCGGTTCGGTAGGCCGCGGCACTATCCGGCGCCATAGTGAAAATAGGGTTAAGTCAGGACGCCGGCCGCGGTTCTCCACGCACGGATATCCGGCTAATGGGGCCGTTCAATCGCCAGATCGACCCAAACCGGTACGTGATCGGACGGCTTCTCCCAGCTCCTCACGTGGCGGTCGATGCCGAGCTCGGTTAGCCGATCGGCGGCTTCGGGCGACAGCAAGACGTGGTCGATGCGGATGCCATTGTTCTTCTGCCACGCACCAGCCTGGTAATCCCAGAACGTATAGAGTCCAGGCTCTTCGCTTGTGGCACGCACCGCGTCGGTCAGTCCGAGATTGATCAGCGATTGGAACGACTGACGGGTCTGCGGCAGGAACAGCGCGTCGCCGCGCCAGGCTTCCGCATTGCGCGCATCGGCCGCCGCCGGAATGACGTTGTAATCGCCGGCGAGAATGAGCGGCTCCTGGAGCAAAAGCCGTTCACGTGCGTAGGCAAAAAGCCGCTTCATCCAGCTGATCTTGTATGAATATTTCTCGGTGTCCGGCGGATTGCCGTTGGGCAGGTAAATGCTCGCAATGCGCATTGCGCCGTTCGCCGTCGACACCACCGCTTCGATGAAACGCGCATGATCGTCGGTGTGGTCGCCGGGCAGGCCTGTGGTCACCTCGTCGAACGGCAGCTTCGAGAGCAGGGCGACGCCGTTGAAGGTCTTTTGGCCGTGCACCGCGAGGTTATAACCAAGCGCTTCGAACGGCTCGCGCGGGAAAGCGTCGTCAACGCATTTGGTCTCCTGCAGGCAAACAATGTCCGGCTGGCGCTCGGCGAGCCACGCCAGCATTACATCGAGGCGCTGCTTGATCGAGTTGACGTTCCAGGTGGCGATGCGCACGGGCTGACGCCCCAGTTCGGCGAACAGATTAGAGGGCGAAGCTGGTGCCGCAGCCGCACGAGGCGGTGGCCTGGGGATTATGCACCTTGAACGCCGAGCCGATCAGGTCGTCGACGAAATCGATCTCGGATCCCGCCATGTAATTGACCGAGACCGGATCGATCAGCACGGTGGCGCCGGCCCGCTCGATCACGATGTCGTCGTCCGCCTTGGCGCGGTCGGTGTCGAATTTGTACTGAAAGCCGGAGCAGCCGCCGCCCGCGACACTGACCCGCAGCATGGTGCCGGCGGGCTCGCGCCCCAGAATTTCGCCGATCTTGCGCGCCGCGCGCTCGGTAACGGTGATATTCGCCACTATCGTCTTCTCCGGCCGGGCAATAGTGCCCATTTGCCACGGCATAATGACGATAGTTAAGTGCGGCCACTACGAAGGTCAATTGCGCAGCCCGGGCAGGCCGATGGCGATCGATGCGGCGACAATTCGCGCGTCCTATGCGTGCGATCCGGAACGAAGCCGGGGAAGGCTACATCCGGAGCCGGCGAGCAAGGGGAGGAGCGCCTTTCGTCGCGATTGCGATCGCATCATCCACTCGTCCGCCTTTCGCCGCCTCAAGCACAAGACTCAGGTCTTTGTGTTCGATGAAGGCGACCACTACCGCACGCGGCTCACCCACACGCTGGAAGTCGCGCAGGTGGCGCGCGCGCTCGCCCGCGCGCTTGGTCTCGACGAGGACTTGGCTGAGGCGCTGGCTCTCGCCCATGACCTCGGTCATCCGCCGTTTGGACATGCCGGCGAGCGGGCACTCGACGAATGTCTTTCCGCCTTCGGCGGCTTTGACCACAACGCGCAGACTTTGCGCGTGGTGACCGCGCTGGAGCGCCGCTATCCGAGCTTCGACGGGCTCAATCTGACTTGGGAAACTCTCGAAGGTCTGGTCAAACATAACGGTCCGCTGACCGACCGGGGCGGCAAGCCGGTCGGGCGTTATTGCGCACACGGCATTCCCAAGACCATTTCGGACTACACGCAACGGCAGGATCTCCAGCTATGGAGCTTCCCGAGCGCCGAGGCGCAAGTCGCCGCGATCGCAGACGATATCGCCTATGACGCGCACGACATCGACGATGGCTTGCGCGCCGACCTGTTCAGCCTCGGTGACATTGCCGCGGTGGCGTTGCCAGGCAGGATCATCGTCGATATTCGCGCAGCCTTTCCCGCGTCTCGATTCGGCTCGTCGCGTGCACGAATTCATCCGGCGGCTGATCGGCCTTCTCATCGAGGATGTCACCGCCGAAACGCAGCGCCGCGTCGCGGCGCTGGCCCCACGCTCAGCCGACGACGTGCGGCAGGCGCCGTCAGGCGTTGCTGGATTCTCGGCGGCGGTGGCGGAAGCAGAAGGCGCCATCAAGGAGTTTCTCAGGACCCGCATGTACCGTCATGAACGCGTGCAGCGGGTGATGCGTGAAGCGGCTCACGTGGTGAGAAACCTGTTCGCCCGCTATAGCGCTCACCCCGACGACCTGCCGCCGGAATGGCGGGAAGGGCTCGCCGGCTGCGACGAGGCCGCGCGCGTCCGTCACATCGCCGACTTTATTGCTGGCATGACCGACCGCTACGCGCTTGCCGAGCACGCTCGGCTTTTTGAACTCGACGCCGGAATTGCGTTAGGCGCGCGACGCCCACTGGCGTTCCAGCTGTTTATTAATGATCGCGCACAACATCTTCGCCGAAATGCTCGACCGCGTTCGCCGCGTAAGCGATGAGCTGATTGCGGCGCGCGTTTTGCCGGCCGGCATTGATCTGTCGCGGGTAACAATCGAGCCGCCGCGTGACGCCGCGCATGGCGACATGGCGACTAACGCCGCGATGGTGCTGGCAAAGGATGCCCGCAAGAAGCCGCGCGAGCTTGCCGATGCATTGGCGGAAAAGCTGCGCGCGGATGAACTGGTCGCTAAAGTCGATATTGCCGGGCCGGGTTTCATCAACCTCACGCTCAAACCGTCCGCCTGGATCACGACGCTGCGCGGCGCCGTGGAATTGGGCGGGCAATTCGGCAAGTGTGACATTGGCGCTGGCACGCCGATCAACGTCGAATATGTCTCGGCTAATCCAACCGGGCCGATGCACGTCGGCCACTGCCGCGGCGCCGTCTTTGGTGACGCGCTGGCGAATCTGCTCGCCTTCACCGGCTTCAAGGTCACGCGCGAATACTATGTCAACGACGCGGGCGCTCAGGTCGATCAGCTTGCTCGCTCGGTGTACCTGCGTTATCGCGAAGCCCTCGGTGAAGACGTCGGCGCAATACCCGAAGGGCTCTATCCCGGCGAGTATCTAAAGCCGGTGGGAGTAGCGCTCGCGGCCCAATACGGGGATGCGTTGACCAAAAAGACGGAAGCCGATTGGCTGCCGGACGTGCGCAAAAAAGCGATCGAGATGATGATGGCGTCGGTACGCGCCGATCTCGCCGCCCTCAACATCGAGTTCGATGTTTTTTATTCCGAACGGTCACTGATCGAAGGCGGTGTCGATCTGGTAGCGGCAACGATCGATTGGTTGCGGGCGCGCGACTATGTCTATGAAGGCCGCTTGCCACCGCCGAAGGGCGCTCTGCCGGAGGATTGGGAGGATCGCGAACAGACGCTGTTCCGCTCGACCGCCTTCGGCGACGACATTGATCGGCCGCTGAAGAAATCCGATGGCTCGTACACCTATTTCGCGTCCGACATCGCCTACCACCGCAGCAAACTCGAGCGCGGCTTTCGCACTCTGATCGATGTCTGGGGCGCCGATCACGGCGGCTACATCAAGCGCATGCAGGCGGCGGTGGCGGCGCTGAGCGATCGCAACGCCGAGCTTGACGTGAAGCTCGTGCAACTGGTGAAGCTCCTCCGCGCCGGCGAGCCGGTCAAAATGTCCAAGCGGGCAGGCGAGTTCGTCACCCTTCGCGAAGTCGTCGATGAAGTCGGGCGCGACGCCGTCCGCTTCATGATGCTGTTTCGTAAGAACGACGCGGCGCTCGATTTTGACCTTGCCAAGGTGATCGAGCAGTCCCGGGACAACCCGGTCTTTTACGTCCAGTACGGCCACGCCCGCGGCCAGTCGGTGTTTCGCAACGCCCGCGAGGCGTTTCCCGACCTGCCTGCGGATATGATTAATTTGCTTGATGCAGCGAATCTCGATCGGCTCTCAGATCCGGCGGAACTCGCCCTGATGCGGCAAATTGCGCTTTTTCCTCGGGTTATTGAGGGTGGCGCGGCCGCGCATGAACCACACCGAATAGCCTTCTATTTGTATGATTTAGCTAGCGAGTTTCATGCTCTTTGGACGCTCGGCAATGCATCGCCACATTTACGCTTCATTATCCAGAATGATCGAGAACTGACCTTGGCCCGGTTGGTACTCATACAAGGGGTGGTCACGGTTCTCGCGTCGGGGCTCGCCTTGCTTGGTGTCGCGGCGCCGAACGAAATGCGGTAGTTCCCTTTGTTGCCACTTGGGACGCGGCAACAGCCGCCGGGAAAAGCTGATCGAGATCTTTAACGCCTGAACGAGGCGAGTTCGATGGCTGACGATAATTTCCGCTCTAATTCTAATAGCCGCCGCAACAGCTGGCCGCGCGGCGAAGGCGCGCGCGACGGCGGCCATGACCCGCTCGCCGAATTGGCTCGACTCATCGGTCAGGGCGATCCCTATGCCGAGCGCAGCGCGCGGCGATCGGCTGACGAAGTAGCCCCCGGCTTCGATTGGGCAGCCAACGAAGACTACGCTGCTGAGGGCGGTCAGGCGGAAGAGCACCACGCGCCGCCGCCGCTTCCGCCGGCTTCTTATTCCACTTATTCCAACGACGAGCAGGATTACGCGGACGAGCCCCCGACTGGAGGTCGTTATTTTTCTGGCTCGGCCGGGAAGTTCAATGGTTTCGGCGCTGATGCCGGTCCATACGAAACGGACCAGCAGGCGCCGGTCTCATCCTCCCGCCAACTGCCGGCATTTATATCGGCCGCGCCGGTCGGCCCTTACGAGGCCGAAGAACCGGACCGCGCGCAAGAGGCCGGCGAAGACTACGGCGACTATGCCGAAGAGTATTACGACGAGCCGGCCAGGCCTCGCCGGCGCGGCTTGGTCGTGATGATGGCGGTGCTTGGTCTAGTGATTGTCGGGACCGCCGGCGCGTTCGCCTATCGCAATATGTTCGGCGGCGCTGTGTTCGCGGGCCTTCCGCCGATCATCAAAGCGAGCATCACCCCGAACAAAATCCTGCCGAAGAACGGTGACGCCCAAGCCGACAATTCCGCTCAATCGGGCACATCGGCTCAAGCCAATTCCGACAAGCTCGTCTCGCACGAAGAGCAGCCGGTCAATATGGAGCCGCCGAAAGTCGGCTCTCGGGTGGTTGCCACCATTCCGATTAGCGCCGGGCAAATGCCGCCTCCACTGGTTGCGGCCGCGCCTGCTCCGGCCGCCCCTGACGGCTCCGCGCCGTCATACAGCACGGCATCAGCCGGCACGGCGTTGGTGCCGCCGCCCGACGGCGGTCAACCTGCGCCGTCGCCAATGCCGACGACAGCAGCAGCCCCACCGGCCGCTCCGGCGCCTGCAGCAGCTCCGTCCGAGCCCAAAAAGGTTCACACAGTCCTCATACACGCCGACCAGTCCGGTGCCACAGCTGCGCAGCCCGCGGCACCGGCACCCGCGCCTGCCCCGCGCAGCACACGCTCTGCGGCGGCCAAGGCGAGTGCATCTGCCGCTCCGGCTCCGGTCGGTGCTAATGCTCCAATGTCGATCATGCCCGGTGCCGACGGCGAGGCAGCCGCTCCGGCGCCTATCGCTCCCGCCCCGGTCGCGACGGCGCGCTCGCGTGCGGCAGCTGCTGCGCCGGCGCCGGTCGCTCTAGCCAACGCCGAGCCCGGCCAAGCCGTGCCGGCGGCGAGTGCGCGTTCGGGCGGATACGCCGTGCAAGTGACCTCGCAGCACAGCGAGGCCGATGCCAAAGCGAGCTTCAAAGAGCTGCGGGCGAAGTTTCCCAACCAACTCAGCGGACGCGAGCCAATCATCCGCCGTGCCGATCTCGGCGCCAAGGGGGTCTACTACCGCGCCATGGTCGGTCCGTTCGCCTCCATGGAAGAGGCGGCCGGTGTCTGCAGCAGTCTCAAAGCAGCCGGCGGTAACTGTCTGGTCCAGCGCAACTAACGGGTCGCGCTTGACCGGTTTGCCGCGCGCGGGCTAAGCGGCGCCGATGCGCGCGTTTATCACCGGCATTTCTGGACCTGCTCTGACCAACGAGGAGCGCGCTTTTCTCCGGGAGGCAGCGCCATGGGGCATTATTCTGTTTCGCCGCAATGTCGAGAGCCCGGAAGCGCTGCGAAAACTGGTCGACGATGTCCGGACGACTCTCGGCCGCGCCGCCCCGGTGCTGATCGACCAGGAAGGCGGCCGGGTGCAGCGCCTTGGTCCACCACACTGGCCGGCTTATCCGCCCGGCGCTGCCTACGGCGATGATTTACGATCGCGATCGGGAAGCGGGCCTTGCCGCGGCACGCCTGGGCGCGCGCCTGATCGCTGCCGATCTTGCCGCGTTGGGCATCGATGTTGATTGCATGCCGATCGCGGATGTCCCCGTCGCCGGCGCCGATCCGGTGGTGGGCGACCGCGCCTACGGCAATGATCCCGCCAAGGTCGCCGCCATTGCCGGCGCCATCGCGGCGGGGCTGGCGGAAGGGGGCGTACTGCCGGTCCTCAAGCACATTCCCGGCCATGGCCGCGCGACTGCCGACAGTCACCAAAAGCTGCCGGTCGTCAGCGCCAGCCGCGCCGAACTTGAGGCGACCGATTTTGCCGCTTTTCGTCCGCTGGTGGCGTTGCCGCTGGCGATGACCGCGCATGTTGTGTTTACAGCGATCGACCCGGTCGCGCCGGCCACGATTTCGGCAACTATAGTGCGCGATGTGATTCGTGATTCCATCGGCTACCAAGGCCTCTTGATGACCGACGATATTTCCATGGGCGCCCTGTCGGGCTCGGTCGGTGAGCGCACCCGCGCTGCCATCGCCGCCGGTTGCGACGTGGTGCTTCACTGCAACGGCGATATGCCGGAAATGCGTGCCGTTGCAGCGGAGGCGCCGGTGCTCGCCGGCGAAGCTTCACGCCGGGCCGCGGCGGCGCTGGCGATGAGGAAACCGGCAGCACCGATCGATCTTGTTGCCGGCCGCGCCGAGTTCCTTCGGCTCATGACCGGTGCGTGGCAGCCCGCGCAGGGATACGCATGAGCGCCGAAAATCCGCAATTCGTGACTGACTTCTCGGAGCGGGCCGCGGACGAGCCCGCGCTGATGATCGACGTTGAAGGTTTCGAAGGGCCGCTCGATTTGCTGCTCACGCTGGCGCGCCAGCAAAAAGTCGATCTTGCCAAGATCTCGATCCTGGCGCTTGCCGATCAGTACCTCGCTTTCATCGAGGCGGCGCGCAAACTGCGGCTCGAGATCGCCGCCGATTATCTGGTGATGGCGGCGTGGCTCGCTTACCTGAAGTCGCGGCTGCTGCTGCCCGAACAACACGAGCCCGACGGTCTCAGTGCCGAGGACATGGCGACCGCGCTGGCGCTGCGACTGCGGCGGCTCGAAGCGATCCGACAGGTGGCCGAGCAATTGCTCAACCGGCCGCAGCTTGGGCGCGAGGTGTTTCAGCGCGGCCAGCCGGAGCCGATCGCGGAAATCAAGCGGCCGGAATGGACCGCAACGCTCTACGATCTGCTTTCAGCCTATGCGGGGCAGCGGCAGAAGCAGGCGCGGGCTTTTGTGCGGGTGCCCAAGCGCACAGTCTGGTCGCTCGCTGAAGCGCGCGAGGCAATTGAGCGGCTGATCGGCCGCGCGACCGACTGGTGCGTCCTCGACGAGTATTTGATCGCCTATGTGGTCGAGCCGTCATTAGCCGCAACGGTGCGCGCCTCGAGCTTTGCGGCAATGCTCGAATTGGTGCGCGAGGGCCGCCTTGAAGTGCATCAGCACGAGGCCTTTGCTCCGCTTTACGTCCGTAAGCGGCCGGACGCGGACAGCGGCGGCGCTGCGGTAGTTGAGTCCGGGAATGCTTGACGTGGAGGCTGGGATGATTTCGAACGTGGCGGAGATGCGCGTGATTGTCGGCGACAAGGATGCAAACGAACGAGCCGAGGAGTTGCGCATCCTGGAAGCTTTGCTGTTCGCCGCTGACGAACCTCTCGACGAGAAGACTTTGGCGGCGAGGTTGCCGGCCGGCGCCGACGTGCGCGCGCTGCTGCAGCAATTGCAAAACGAATATGCGCTGCGCGGCGTGAACATCGTGCGGGTCGGCGGCAAATGGTCGCTGCGCACCGCGAGCGATCTCGCCTGGCTTTTAACGCGCGAAAGCGTCGTCACCAAGAAACTCTCGCGCGCCGCGATCGAAACGTTGGCGATTGTCGCCTATCATCAGCCGGTGACGCGGGCCGAGATCGAAGATATTCGCGGCGTCTCCACCTCGAAGGGAACGCTCGATGTGCTTCTGGAAACCGGCTGGATCCGTTTGCGTGGCCGCCGCAAGGCGCCCGGCCGGCCGGTGACCTACGGTACCACAGAGGCCTTCATGTCGCATTTCGGCCTCGACGCGATTACCGACCTTCCCGGCCTTGATGAGCTTAAGGGTGCCGGTCTCGTCGAAAAGGCGATCCCGGCCGGCTTTACCATCCCGATTCCGTCCGACGATCCGGCGTTGCGCGATGATGAAGACCCGCTGGAACCCGGCGACCTCGATTTGGGGCTGGCGCCGCCGCCGGAGCGTACCGAAAGCTGAGCTTTCGCCTGTCACTTCGGGGTGAAGCGCCTGCGGCTTAACGGCGTTTTCTGTTATGCTTGTTTTTGCCCCCACTCGCGCTTAGTTTCTGGTTGAAATTGGTTCCTTGCCACGGGCGTGTGTTGTCCGTGGGGATGGAGGATCTTATGGGTTTCGGTAGTCCCTGGCACTGGCTGATCGTTGGCGCCGTATTGCTGTTGGTATTCGGCGGGCGCGGCAAGATTTCCGACCTGATGGGTGATGTCGCAAAGGGCATCAAGTCCTTCAAGAAAGGCATGGCCGACGAAGAAGCCGATGCCGGCAAATCCAACGCCCCGGTCAAGTCGATCGACCACCAGGCCGAAGCGGTCAAACCGCGGGCCGAGGTCGGGACCAAGGTGTCCTGACGGGGTCCTTTGCGGCTGGTTCCCGGCGGATAAATCTGGCCGGCGGTTGACGCGCGCAATGGGCGGTTGAGCCGGCCGGGAGTTTCCATGTTCGACATCTCTTGGACCGAGTTCCTGCTCATCGGCGTCGTGGCACTGATCGTGATCGGGCCGAAGGAGTTGCCTGCGGTCATGCGCACCATGGGTCAATGGACGCGCAAGGTGCGCAGCATGGCCGCGGATTTTCAGGGCCAGTTCCAGGAGGCGATGCGCGAAGCCGAAATGGCCGACCTGAAAAAGCAGGTCGACGACATCGCGCATGACATCAAGAGCTACGATCCGCTCAAGGATGTGCGCGCCGATGTCGAAGCGGCGGGCAGGGATATTCAGAGCTCGCTGCAGCAGCCGCTGATGACCTCGACAACGGCCGATGCGGCGTCGCAGCCGACCGCCATATTGCCGATCGCCGAAGCTGCGGCCGAGCTTGGCGAAACGGACGTTGTCGCCGCCGCTACCGGTCCAGTTGCGCCGGAGGCCGTCGAAAGCTCTGAACTGGAGCCTTCTGTTCCTGAAGCCGTCGTCGATTCTCACGCGACAGACGCCGTTGCTGCGGCCATTGCTCCCGTTGCGCCACAAGCCGCCAGAGGCCGCCGTTGAACCGGACACCACAAGGCCGGCCGGATGACGACCCGCGAGGAAGAAGAGAAGGAGATCGAGGCGACCAAGGCGCCGCTGATGGATCACCTGGTCGAGCTGCGCTCGCGCCTGATCAAGGCGCTTGCAGCGTTCGCGATTGCGGCAGTGGTCTGCTTCTTCTTCGCCAAGCAAATCTACAACGTGCTGACCTGGCCCTACATATGGGTGGCCGGCCCGGAGAATTCGAAGTTCATCTATACCGGCCTGCTTGAGTATTTCATCGTCCAGCTCAAGCTCGCGATGTTCGGCGCGGCGTTCATCGCGTTTCCGGTCATCGCCACGCAGATTTACATGTTTGTCGCGCCGGGACTTTATCGCAACGAGCGCAACGCGTTTCTGCCTTACCTCGTCGCCACGCCGATCTTTTTCCTGATGGGATCGCTGGTGGTCTATTTCGTGGTCTGGCCGATGCTGGCGCGCTTTTCGCTGAGCATGCAGCAGGCCGGCGGCAACGGCCAGGCGACCATCGAGCTGTTGCCGAAGGTCGAAGACTACCTGTCGCTGATGATGAAGCTTATTCTTGCGTTCGGCATCGCCTTTCAGCTTCCAGTGATCCTCACGCTCCTTGGCCGCGTCGGCATCATCACCTCCGACCAGCTCAAGTCGAAGCGCCGCTATTTCATCGTCATCGCCTTCGTGATCGCCGCCGTGCTGACCCCGCCGGATGTGCTGAGCCAGATGTCGCTGGCGCTGCCGCTGGTCGCGCTCTATGAGGGCTCGGTCTGGTCGGTGCGCTGGGTCGAGAAGCGGGTCGCCGCCGAGCGCGCCGCTGCCGCCGCAGCGGCCGCGGCCAAGCCCGCGGAGTGATTGAGGCGTATTGTTTCGGGGTATTGATTGATTCGTCATGCCCGGGCTCGTCCCGGGCATCCACGTCTTGAGCAACGCCGAATAAGACGTGGATGGCCGGAACAAGTCCGGCCATGACGAGGACAGAGTGACTGCATGCACGACATCCGCTTCATCCGCGAAAATCCCGAGGCTTTCGACCGCGCGCTCGCTCGGCGCGAATCTGAGCGAGCAGGAAAAGAAGGACTTTTCCTCGCAGAACCTGCTTTCCATTGACGGGCACCGTCGCGCGATCATCCGGACACTGGAGAGCTGGCAGGCGAGACGCAACGCAGCGTCTAAGGCGATCGGGCAGGCTAAAGCGAAGAAGGACGAATCGACAGATTCGAGGTATTGATGGCTGAAGTTGCCGAGTGCAAGACGTCGATCTCCAACTTGGAGCGTGAGGAAAAAGAGGCTGCGGAAGGACTCAACAAGCTCTTAGCGCAAATTCCCAATCTGCCCTTGACGAAGTGCCTGATGGCGAGGACGAGAAGGATAACGTTGAGCGTCACCAATACGGCCAAAGCGAGAGTAAAGTTCGAAGCGATTTGCAACCAAAGCAACATTTCGACCTCGGCGAAGCGCTGGGCCAAATGGATTTCGAAACTGCGGCGAAGCTCTCCGGCGCGCGTTTTGTCGTTTTGAAAAAAGGTTTAGCGCGGCTGGAACGTGCGCTCGGGCAATTCATGCTCGATGTCCATACGAGCGAGCCGCACAATTACACCGAAATCGCCCCGCCACTGCTCGTGCGGGACGAGGTGATGTTCGGTACTGCACAATTGCCAAATTTCGTGAAGATCAATACGATGCGATTGATTCGCAGAAATGCGCACAAGAGTTGAAGAGTCTTGAATGCGAATCATCAAGCATGGCGGAGTTTATTCGTTGCAGGGAAAGATCTATCGTGGCCCGAGTCTAGGTTGCATGTAATACGAATGCAAAATATAGGCTTCAACTGGAGCAAGAAGCGCTTGATGACTGTTTGAACGGCGTGGCTGATTCCCACTGCCGAAGTCCCGCTTACTAATTTCGTTCGCGAATCCATTGTCGACGAAACACAATTGCCCATGCGGCTGACAGCCTGCACGCCCTGTTTTCGCGCCGAAGCCGGCGCCGCAGGCAAGGACACGCGCGGCATGATCCGGCAGCATCAGTTCACCAAGGTCGAGCTGGTTTCCATCACCACGCCGGAGCAAAGCAAGGACGAGCACGAGCGCATGCTGTCATGCGCCGAGGAAATTCTGCGCCGGCTTGGTCTGCATTACCGGGTGATGACGTTGTGCACCGGCGACATGGGCTTTGCGTCGCAAAAGACTTACGACATCGAGGTGTGGCTGCCCGGGCCAAAATATGTATCGCGAGATTTCGTCTTGCTCGGTCTGCGGCGAATTCCAGGCGCGGCGCATGAATGCGCGCTATCGCACCAAGGAGGGCCGCCAGGTCCGCCACGTGCACACGCTCAACGGCTCCGGCGTCGCCGTCGGCCGCGCGCTGATCGCGGTGATGGAAACCTATCAGCAGGAAGACGGATCGATTGCGGTGCCCGAAGCACTGGCGCCATATATGGGCGGCATCAAAAAGATCGAAAAATCATAACAAGCAATGCGCATCCTGGTCACCAATGACGACGGCATCCATGCGGAAGGGCTCGACGTGTGCGAGAAGATCGCGCGCGCCATTTCCGACGACGTCTGGGTGATCGCGCCGGAATACGATCAGTCGGGCGTGGCGCACTCGCTGTCGCTCAACGATCCGCTGCGGCTGCGTCAGGTCGCCGAGCGCCGGTTCGCGGTGCGCGGCACACCGACCGATTGCGTGATCATGGGCGCGCGCCATCTGCTCAACGGCAAGGGCCCGGATCTGATCCTCTCCGGCGTCAATCGCGGCCGCAATGCCGGCGAGGACGTCATTTATTCCGGCACGGTCGCCGGCGCGGTCGAAGGCACCGTGATCGGCGTTCCCTCGCTCGCGTTGTCGCAAGCCTACGCTTCGCGCCTCAACCGTCCGCCTTATTGGGATACCGCCCTCAAATATGGCCCCGACATCATTCGCCGCGTGGTCGCCCAGGGCATCCCGCGCGACGTGCTGATCAACGTCAATTTTCCCGATTGTCCGCCGGACGGCGTCAAACGCATCGCGGTCACGGCGCAAGGCCGCCGCGGCGGCCAGGAGCGGCTGCAAATCGATGAGCGCAAGGATGGCCGCGGTAATCCCTATTACTGGATCACCTATGTGCGGCAGGGTTTTCTCGCCGCGCCCGAAGGCACCGACCTCGCCGCGCTCGATGAGCGCTGCATAGCGGTCACGCCGCTCAAGCTCGACATGACCGACGAGCCTTATATGACGAAGCTCGCGGCGTTGTTTGACGAAAACTAGATGCGAAAGCTCGGCACCGCTGCCTCGATGGCTTCGGCGAGCGCGTCGGCCTGGAACGGCTTCTGCAGTGTCGGCGACGTCCGGTAGAGCTCCGGCACGCCGCGCTGGCCGTAGCCGGTCGCGAATACGAAGGGCAGCCCGCGCTCGATCAGCACCTCAACCACGGGCGAAATCGGCTCGCCATTGAGATTGACGTCAAGGATGGCGACGTCGAACTCGCTTTGCTTCGCCAGCGTCAACGCTTCCTCGATGTGGCCGGCTTCGCCGGCGAGCGTATAGCCGAGGTCGGTCAGCATATCCTGGAGCAGCATCCGGATCATAAGCTCATCCTCGACCACGAGAATGCGCTTGGTAGCGGTCGAATTGTTCTCGAGCGTCATCCGAAATACCGGGTCGACGAGATGACCGACAATATTTTTCGAGAATACGAGCGACCCGCCCTGTGCAACAGCCCGGGAGGCGGCTGGACCTGTATCCCCATGCCGAACGTCATAATGCCGAAACCCCGCAGCTGGTTCCCGGGGAGAACGCCGACATCGCGATATAAGCTGCGGCGGCATAGTGGTAAAAAAGGGGCGGCGTTTCATCGGCGAGGTTGTCGTGCCCGGGACTGAAGCGGACGACGTGGAGCGCATGGGGTTTCAGCTGACGCTGCGCCGTCGTGGCATCAGCGACCAGGCGGTGCTGCGCGCCATGGACGAGGTGCCGCGCGAGCACTTTGTTACGTCCGAATTCGCCGACAGCGCCTACGCCGACCATGCGCTGCCGATCGCCTGCGGACAGACCATCAGTCAGCCCTATGTCGTCGCCTACATGACCGAAAAGCTCGAGGTCGAGCCGCATCACCGCGTGCTCGAAGTGGGCACCGGCTCGGGCTACCAGGCCGCCATTCTTTCACGGCTGGCGCGCGAGGTCGTGAGCATCGAGCGCTATCGGACGCTCGCCGACACGGCGCGCGATCGTCTCAAGACCCTCGGCTACACCAATGTCACCGTGCTCGCCGGCGACGGCTTTGCCGGCGCGCCCGACAAGGCGCCGTTCGACCGCATCATTGTCACCGCGGCCGCCGAACAAATTCCAGACGCGCTCGTCGATCAGCTTAGCGAGGACGGCAAGATGGTGTTGCCGCTCGGCCCGCGGGACGGCGCCCAGCACATCGTCAAGCTCACCAAAACAGCATCGGGATTGACGCGGCAAAATCTGATCGCGGTCAGGTTCGTGCCGCTCCTCCACGGGCAAGCACGAGAATTGTAACCATTTCACCACATTTCCGGCGTCATTAGATTTTTGTCCCAATACTTAAAGCCCTGTTTACCCCAACGATGTCTATTCGCTCGTAGCTGAAGTTGCGTGCGAGCGAGTAACCATGTGCGCATCGCGTTGGTTGGCCGTTGGGCCGCAATTCGTTGTTGTTGCGTTAATCGGGCTGGGCGTCGCCAGCTGCAGCAGCGATTCCGACCGCTTCTCCGATCTTTTCGGCACCGATAGTCTCCCGCGCAGCGAGACGACCGGCTCAATTCCGCCGGGCACCGGTTACGTCGACAGCAAACCGCTCCCGCGCCTCGCCGGTAATTCCACGGACGGAGTCTCGGGCGGTGGCCGCGGGATGGGCTCTTATCAGCCCGGCAATACGGACGTCACCGGGTCGCTGCCGCCGGCTGCCCCACCGCGCCCAGCCTGGACGTGGGAAGGTGGTACGGCTGTCGTTCTTGCCCCTGGCGAAACGCTTGAAATGCTGGCGAAGCGGCATGGCGTTCCCGTTGCCGCGCTGATGGAAGCCAACAACATCACCAGCCCGGCGCACGTCCACCCCGGGCAGCGTCTGGTCATTCCGCGCTTCCGCGGTCCATCGACGGCACTTTCGGCGCCGCAGACGCGCATCGCCTCATCGGTGCCTTCGACAATTCCGGCCAGTCCGCCACCACGAAGCGCGCTGCCGCCGGCTGGCGCTGTCCACGTCGTGGCGCCCGGCGAAACCCTGCACAGCATCGCCCGGCTGTATCACAAGCCGGTTCTGGAACTCGCCAAGGCCAACAACATCCCGCCCGATACGCAGCTGCGGATCGGCGCGAGGATCGTCATTCCGGGTGCCAGATCCGCCACGCTGGACGCGCCGCCCGTACCTCGGGCTGAAGCGCTGGGGCCGCCGCCGGTGAATCAGAATTTCGCGACGGCAGATTCGCCGCACAGCGCACGCGTCGTGACCCCGGTCGGCCCGGCTGGCCAGGAGGGCCCGCTCAAAAGCGCAGAGCCCGCCGGCGCTTTGGCCTCGTTCCGCTGGCCGGTGCGCGGCCGGGTCATTACCGGCTTCGGCCCGCAGCCGAACGGCCTGCAGAATGACGGCATCAATCTCGCAGTGCCCGAAGGCACGCCAGTCAAGGCCGCCGACGACGGGGTCGTTGCTTATGCCGGCAATGAGCTCAAGGGTTACGGCAATCTGGTGCTGGTGCGCCACAGCAACGGTTTCGTCACCGCCTACGCGCACGCGAGCGAACTTCTGGTCAAGAAGGGCGACGTCGTGAAACGCGGCCAGGTGATCGCCAAGTCCGGTCAGACCGGAACCGTGACCTCGCCGCAACTGCACTTTGAGATCCGCAAGGGCTCGGTGCCGGTCGATCCCGCGCAATACCTCAACGGCGCGTAGCCGCCGCTAGTCGCGTAGCGCGACGCCCAGGCGTCCAGCCAAGTCCTGCACGTATTGCCACGCGACGCGGCCCGAGCGGGCGCCGCGCGTGGTCGCCCATTCGAGCGCTTCACGTCGCAACTCGGTGTCGGCAAGCGGAATCTGGTAACGGGCGACATAGCCCTCGACCATGGCGAGGTATTCATCCTGACTGCAGCGATGAAACCCAAGCCACAACCCGAACCGGTCGGACAGCGAGACCTTTTCCTCGACCGCCTCGCCGGGATTGATCGCAGTCGCGCGCTCGTTTTCGACCATGTCGCGGGCCATCAGATGACGGCGATTTGAGGTGGCGTAGAAGATGACGTTCTCGGGCCGTCCCTCGATGCCGCCTTCGAGCATGGTCTTGAGCGCTTTGTACGAAGTGTCCTCGGCCTCGAACGAAAGATCGTCGCAGAACACGATGAAGCGTTGCGGCGCGTTGCGCAGAAGCCCCATCAGTTCCGGCAGCGACTCGATGTCTTCGCGGTGAATTTCGATGAGCCGAAGCGCGGCGCTGCGATGCGCGGCACCGACCGCGGCGTGGGCGGCCTTGACCAGCGACGACTTTCCCATGCCGCGCGCGCCCCAGAGCAGCGCATTGTTCGCCGGCAGGCCGCGCGCGAACCGTTCGGTATTTTCGACCAGGAGATCGCGCACCCGATCGATGCCCTTGAGCAGCGACATCTCGACCCGGTTGATGTGGCGCACCGGGGCGAGCATTCGGCCCTCGGGGTGCCAGACGAATGCTTCAGCCGCGGAAAAATCCGGACCGGACGGCGCGGGTGGCGCAAGACGTTCGAGAGCGTCGGCGATCCGATCCAGGAGCTGCGCGTCGCCGTTACCGCTCATGCGCGCTTTGGACCCACTGGTGCGCTTATTCGCCGCCAATTTTTGTCCGCGTCGTGGAGATTTACCCATGTTTGCACCGGGTTGCGCCCATCCCCCGAGCGGGATGCGAAAGCCCTCGCTAGCGCGCCCGGAGCCAAGCCGCAACATTGCAATTGGGCCAACGGCAGCTATAGTCCGCGCCGATTTCCCGCGCAAAATCGGTCCTTAGTCCTTAAGGGCGGCGCGTCGCGTAAGCGGACCGGAGGGACCATGTTTATCACGCCTGCATTCGCGCAAGGCAATCCGCTAAGCAGCCTATTCGGCGGCGACAGCGGCGGCATGCTCACGTCGCTGCTGCCGCTGATCTTGATTGTCGTGATTATGTATTTCCTGGTGCTGCGTCCTCAGCAACAGCGGGTGAAAAGCCATCAGTCGATGGTCAAGGCGCTGCGCCGGGGCGACACCGTGGTGACCAACGGCGGCCTCGTCGGCAAGGTCACCAAAGTGGTCGACGACGACCAGATCGAGGTCGAGATCTCCGACGGCGTCCGGGTGCGGCAGATGCGCTCTATGGTGTCCGAAGTGCGCGCCAAGGGCGAGCCGGTCAAAGACGACAGCGCGAGCTGATCGCGCGCGGCGCGATCGCAAGCAAGGGTTACAATATCGATGTTGTTTTTCACGCGGTGGAGAGCGGCCGGCATCCTGATCACGGCTCTGGTCGTGTGCCTCTTTGCGCTGCCGAATTTCTTCTCCGAGAACACAGTGCGCAAATGGCCGTCCTGGGCGCAGCGCCACATCGTGCTCGGTCTCGACCTGCAGGGCGGATCGAGCCTGCTCCTTGAAGTCGACACCAATGCGGTGCGCAAGGAGCGGCTGCAGGGAATTGCCGACGACGTTTTGCGCATTCTGCGCCGGAGCCCGCATCCCGTTCACCGGGCGCTCTATCCACGGCAATAGCGTTGAAGTGCGCATCACGCGCGAGAGCGACGTCGACAATGCCGTCGCCAAGCTGCGCGAACTGTCGCAACCGTTGTCGGGCATATTCGGTTCCTCGGGACAGCGCAGCGTCGATATCGCCGAGAACGGCGGCCTGATTACGCTGACGCCGTCGGACGCGGCGCTGGCCGAGCGCATTCGTCAATCGGTCGATCAGTCGATCCAGATCATCGAGCGCCGCGTCAATGAACTCGGGCTGGTCGAGCCGACCATTCAGCGCGAGGGCGCCGACCGCATTCTCGTCCAGGTGCCCGGCCTGCAGGACCCGTCGCGGCTGAAGGAAATTCTCGGCAAGACCGCGAAGCTTGATTTTCGCATGGTCGATCAGTCGATGAGCGCAGAGCAGGCGATCGCGACCCATCCGCCGGCAGACGCCGAAATTCTCGACGGCGAGGGCGGCCAGAAATATCTGATCGAAAAGCGCGTGCTGGTCTCCGGCGCCGATCTTGTTGACGCCCAGCCCGGCTTCGACCAGCGTAACAGCGAGCCCATTGTCAGCTTTCGCTTCAATTCTTCCGGCGCGCGCAAATTTGCCGAAGCCACCCAGCAGAATGTCGGCAAGCCGTTCGCCATCATTCTCGACAACAAGGTGATCTCGGCGCCGGTCATCCGCGAACCGATCCTGGGCGGGTCCGGGCAGATTTCCGGCAATTTCACCGTGCAGCAGGCGAACGACCTTGCCATCCTGCTGCGCGCCGGCGCCTTGCCCGCGCCGCTGACCGTGATTGAAGAGCGCACCGTCGGTCCTGGCCTTGGGCAGGATTCGATCAATGCCGGCGAGCATGCGGCCTATGTCGGCGCCGCGCTGGTGATCTTCTTCATGCTGGTGACCTACGGCCTGTTCGGGCTGTTCGCCAACATCGCGGTCGCGGTCAACGTCGCCATGATCTTCGGCGTCCTGTCGATGCTCAGCGCGACGCTGACGCTCCCGGGCATCGCCGGCATTGTGCTCACGGTCGGCATCGCGGTGGATTCCAACGTGCTGATCTACGAGCGCATCCGCGAGGAGGTCCGAGCCGGCCGCAGCGCGATCAACGCGATTGATGCCGGCTTCTCCCGTGCGCTTGCGACCATCCTCAATTCCAACATCACCACGTTCATCGCCGCGGCCGTGCTGTTTTATATCGGCACCGGTCCGGTCCGCGGCTTTGCCGTGACGCTGGGCGTCGGCATTCTCACCAGCCTTTTCACCGCGTTCACGCTGACGCGGCTGATCGTGGCGTATTGGGTGCGGATGTGGCGGCCACGCGTGGTCCCGATCTGATCATTACGAAAGCATATCCGTGCGCCTCCTTCGCATCGTCCCCGATGACACCAAATTCGATTTCATGCGCTTTCGGCGCATCAGCTTTCCGGTATCGGCGATGCTGTCGATCGCGGCGATCCTTCTGTATTTCATCCACGGACTGAACTTCGGCATCGACTTCGTTGGCGGCACCTTGATGGAGGTGCAGACCAAGGCCGGACCCGCCGATATCGCCAAAATGCGCGGCACGATCGGGTCGCTTGGGCTCGGCGATTTCCAGCTGCAGGAATTCGGCGCACCGAACGACGTGCTGATCCGCATTTCCGAGCAACCGGGCGGCGATACGGCGCAGCAGCAGGCGGTGCAGAAGGTTCGCGACGCGCTCGGCAGCGAGGTCGAATACCGGCGCGTGGAAGTGGTCGGACCGAGCGTGTCGACCGAGCTTCTGTCTTACGGGACCATCGGGCTCGTGCTCGCGATCGGCGCCATCCTAATCTATCTCTGGTTCCGGTTCGAGTGGCAGTTCGCGCTCGGCGCCATGATCGCCAACGTGCACGACCTGGTGCTCACGGTCGGGTTCATGTCGCTGACGCACATCGACTTTGATCTCACCAGCATCGCGGCATTGCTCACCATCCTCGGCTACTCGCTCAACGACACGGTGGTGATCTACGACCGGATCCGCGAAATGCTGCGGCGCTACAAGCGGATGCCGATGCCGGATCTGCTCAACGCATCGATCAACGCCACGCTGTCGCGCTCGATCGTCACCCATCTCACCGTGTCGCTGTCGCTGCTCGCGTTGCTGCTGTTCGGCGGCCAGGCGATCCGCAGCTTCACCGCAACGATGATGTTCGGCGTGGTGCTGGTCGGCACCTACACGTCGGTGTTTATTGCGTCGCCGATCCTGATCTATCTCGGTGTCGGCCGTACCCGGCAGGGCGGCCCGGAGGATACCGAGGCCGAGACGCCGCTCGCGCCGCCAACGGCTCCTGCGGCGCCCACGCCCGCGCCACGGCGGACGAGAGCGCGCCGTTAGTGGAAGCGCGCCATCTGCCGCGCCAGACGGTGATCGATGCGCATGGCGGAGGCGGTTTCCGCTTTGCGGATATGTCCCATCGCGGCTCGCTTCTTTGTCTGCCTGACGGCATTTGGGCCTGGGCGGTCGTTTCGCCGGATGG
Organism: uncultured Alphaproteobacteria bacterium; assembly: GCA_963826945.1. Taxonomy (GTDB): domain Bacteria; phylum Pseudomonadota; class Alphaproteobacteria; order Rhizobiales; family Xanthobacteraceae; genus BOG-931. The sequence continues at coordinate 151,654 of CAWGYY010000017.1, forward strand.
ACTGACGGATGAGGCGTTATCGCCGGTGTTTGATCGCGCCGACGCGTTGGATTTTTTTATTCTCGGCGCCGGCTCCATCCCCTGGGTCGCCCCGGAGCCTTTGCGCGCGCGATTCCGCAACGCGCACATTTCATTCGATGCCATGACTACCGGCGCCGCTGTGCGCACCTATAACGTGATGCTGATGGAAAGTCGCCGCGTCGGCGCTGGTCTGATTGCGGTGGATTGAATGCTAAGCTCGGCCGCATGCAGGATGTGTTCGCCTACTGTGCCGAGCTGGTCCGGGCTGCCGATCGGGATCGGTTCATCGCCGCGTTGTTCGCGCCGGCGCAACGTCGCGGCGCGCTGCACGCGGTTTATGCTTTCAACGCCGAGGTGACGCGCGTGCGCGAGGTGGCGCACGCGGCGCTGCCTGGCGAAATTCGCCTGCAATGGTGGAGCGACGTCATCAGCGGCGAAAGGGCCGATGAGGCGCGTGCTAATCCCGTCGCTGCGGCGCTGCTTTCCACAATGGAACGCCATCAACTCTCTTCGGCCACGCTTATCGATCTGATTGAGGCGCATCGCTTCGACCTCTACGACGAGCCGATGGTAAGTGTCGACGATCTCGAAGCCTACGCGACACGAACATCCTCGACGTTGTTTGCTCTTGCCACTCAAATTCTTGCCGACACGGACGCCGAGGCTGTTTGCCTGCCGGCAGGCATTGCGTACGGTGTCGCGGGGCTGCTGCGCGCCTTTCCCCAGCACGTCCGCCGGCGTCAGCTTTATGTGCCGACAGATCTCGTGGAGCATCATCAGGTCCGCTTGCATGATTTATTTGCCGGCCGGTCCTCGCCCGGCCTGAAGGCCGCGCTCGCGGACTTGCACAACCTCGCGCGCCGCCAACTCAAAGCCGCGGGAACTTTGATGGCGTCGCTTCCGCCGGAAGCGGTGCCGGCTCTGCTTCCGCTCGCAGTGGTCGGCGGATCGCTCGACCGGCTGAACAGGAGCGATCCATTTGCGCCCGCCGAAATTCCACCGTGGCGGCGGCAATGGCTGATGTGGCGAGCCGCGCGCAACCCGGCGCGGATTACGCGATAAAGGATCGAAGGCGGAAAGCGGCTCCGCTGCACATGCATCGTGCTTGCGTGCGAAATTCCCGCAAGCGATAAGTCGTGCAAGATCGATGAGGGAGGATGGCCTTGGCGACCATCGTGCTTGCTCACGGCGGCTGGTCGGCGGCTTGGGCCTGGAAGAAAGTGCGGCCCCTGATCGCTGCGGCCGGGCATCAGTTCTTCACGCCGACTTACACCGGGCTGGGCGAGCGAGCGCATCTGGCGAGCCCGTCAAATGACCTCGAAACGCACATTGCCGATGTGCTTGGCGTGCTGAAATTCGAAGATCTCCGCGACGTCGTGCTCATCGGTCACAGCTACGGCGGCATGGTTGCGACGGGCGTGGCTGACCGAGCGCGCGATCGTATCAGCCGGCTGATCTATCTTGATGCCTTTGTGCCGGCGAATGGCCAAGCTTTGATCGATTTGGTGCCGCCTGCAGAACGGCAGCGACTGCTGGGCAGCGTTGCGACCGGGGACGGTTGGCGAAGTCACCCCGAACCCGACGCCGCCCGATACGTCGGCGGAGGATCTGGAGTGGATTGGAAAGTTCAGGATGCCACAATCGGTTAAATGCTTCGAGCAGCCGCTCCAATTGCAAGCCGAGCTTGATTTGCCGCGTGTCTATATTCACTGCACGCGGTACGCCGACAAAAAACCGTTCGCCCAGTTCGCGAACCGTGCCAAGGGCCAAACCGGTTGGCAGCTCTATGAACTTGACGCCAGCCATAGCCCAAACGTCACCGCGCCGGCGGCGCTTGTAGAGGTACTAGCGCAGATTTTGGCTGGATGAGCGATTCCTCAGAGGGGGGAACTCATGCCGTTTTTTTAGCCATCGCGACCGTGGTCTCAAATTGCATTGTCTTAGATTAACACTTTGCCCGACTATTGTTGCCTAAATTGCGCATGTCTCACTGCTTTAGCGACCCGATTTACCCTCCTTAAACGCCGAGCGTTGTATTTTTAACCAGCGGTGGCGCCAAATTGGGGCCTCATCAAAAAGATGCACAAAGGCATCTCAGTGAGGTGTCGTGGGATCACAATTCAAAAGGGTGCCGCAAGGTCTGGCACAAGACCTTGTCGAGCTGGCTGCGGAGCATTCTTCGGAAAAACGACTGAAATTGCTGCGGCGGATAACCGACGTTTATCTGGACTCCGCGGAGCAATCGGTCCCGGCAGCACAATATCTGTTCGACGAGCTTGTGGAGCGCATTCTCGGCGAAATAAACGCGGACGCTCGAGCGGAGGCATCGGCGCAATTCTCCGCCATGACCAAGATTCCAGAATCCTTGGCGCATCGTCTGGCTACCGATCGCGACATCAAGGTCGCCGCGCCGATGGTGGAGAACTATCAGGCGCTGTCGGAGAAGACACTCCTTGCCGTAGCCAGAGACGGCTCGCAAGAACATTTGCGCTCCATTGTGAGCAGGGCGGTCGTCAGCCCCTCCGTCTCCGATATCGTTGTGGAACGGGGCGACGGAAAGACGGTCCGGAAGCTTGCCGCCAACCAGGGAGCGCAGTTCTCCAGTGTCGGGATGCGGACACTGGCCTACAAATCCGACAAGGATACCGAGCTGCAGGGCTTATTGGTTGACCGCGCCGACCTGTCTCTCGAGGCGATCGGAATATTGCTGCCCAAAGTCTCCGAGGAGCTGGCGACCAGGCTGCAGAATCGACCGATCGCAATCGATCAGGCTGCGATCGGGTCGCATGTGGCCGGTTGGATGAAGGACCATTCGAACAATATCGCCCGGACGCAAGCCCATATCAAAGGCATCCGCGAAGGCCACCTTCGACTGGAAGACGTTGTGAGGGAGACCCTTCGCGCAAAGCAACTGTTGTGCGTCGTGTCGGTGTTCGCAGCGATGTTGGATCTTGATGCCGGGTATGTCTTTGGCCTTTTTGCCAAGGGGCCGGTTCAGACGGCATTATTGTTGCTGCGTTCGATCGAATTGCCTTGGCCCCTTGTCGAGGGATTCCTCAACCTGAGAAAGCAAAAGATCGTGGACGAAGCGTCTAATGAGGCTGTTCAGCAGACGGATTACGAGTCAATCGACGTCTCGGCGGCGCAGCGTGTTGTTCGTTTTATGAAGGTGCGGCGCGTAGCGCTGGCTGGCGCCGTGGCTTGATTACTATCCGGCGGAAGGGCGTTAGAACGCGAAGCGGTCGCGCAGATTGCGGCGGCCGGAGACGATGCGCCCGACCAGCGCGCGTTCGGCATCGCTCTTGATCAGCGAACCGATAAGGTCGAGCTGATTCATCGCCACCAGTTCGAGGATTTCGCTGCGGACTTCGCCTTGCGCATTGCGCGGCAGTGCTTCCACGATCTGCAGGCGTTCGGGGCCTGCGGCACCGAGAAAATCGCCGAGCTCGCGCTCGCTGGCGCTGCCTTCAACGAACGCATAAAGGCCGGTGCCGGTCCGTCGGTCGGGAAAGGCGACGATCGAGACGTCACGAACCTGCGGATGGGCCTTCAGGCGGGCGGCGATCTCGGGCGCCTCGCGGACAAAACGCATGCCGCGACCCTCGCGATCGGTCACGCCGATGCCGCGGGTGATGGCGTAATAGACGTTCTTGCCGGTCGCCATCCACACGCGAGTGATCAGCGTCTTGCGCGCCAGCACGCGGCGTTCTGCAGCGGTCAACGCGTCGGGAGCATAACGGCGTTTGTGTTTGAGCAGATGCCGCAAATCCTCATAGCGCGCCAGGCGGAACAACTTGCCGCGGCGGCGAAAACACGAGGCGAGCTGAAAGTCGGTGATGTAGGCGCGGCCGTTGGCATAGAGCCAATTTTGTTCCTTGGCGAGATCGTTGTGGGTAATTCCGGCATGATGCAGCGCCCGCAGCGCGGCTTTGGCGGAGCGGAAGTAGGCGGCATCTCCGTGGGGCTTGGCGATGTGCAGCGGCACGCCGTCGATCCAGCCGCGAACCAACGCGCGGCTTCCGGCAAAGAGCAGTGGCGGGCAAATTCCCAGCGATCCGGCGACGCCGAGCGCGCGGCGTTCGCGCCGAAATAACAACTGCGCCAACGGCCGGCTCCACCACGGCACCTCGTCGAGGCGACGCAGCACCGCTTCGACTTCGCCGGCCTCGGTGCGGAAATGGCCGCGCTCGATCGTGGAAAAGATGTCGCGCTTGAGGAGGACGCTGCTGCGCCACGCTTGCGCCAACACCGACTGATCTTCACGCTCAATCATGCGGCGTTTGTAGCACGATCACTCGGCGGCATGCGGCACCGCCGCGCCGATCCACGCATCGAGGTCGGCGAGCGCGCGCGCACAGAGCGCCGGCTTTTTGGCGCTACGCGCCGTGCCACCGCCGAGCGGCGGGAACAATCCGAAGTTGACGTTCATCGGCTGAAACGAGCGCGGGCCGGCATCGATCGTTTCGATATGCCCTCCGACGATATGGGCGAGAAGCGCGCCGTGCGCCGTTGTCGGCGGCGGCAGGCTCGGCCTTTCGCCCAATCGCTCGGCGCTGGCGAAGCGGCCGGCTAGAAGGCCGATGGCGGCCGACTCCACATAGCCCTCGCAGCCGGTGATCTGGCCGGCAAAGCGCAGCCGCGGCATTGCGTTGAGCCGCAGCGTCTCATCGAGCAGCTTGGGCGAATTGAGGAAGGTGTTGCGGTGCAGTCCGCCGAGTCGGGCAAATTCGGCGTTGGCGAGGCCCGGAATGGTGCGAAAGATGCGCGCCTGTTCGCCGTGCTTCAGTTTGGTCTGGAAGCCCACGATGTTGAATAGCGTGCCGAGTTTGTTGTCCTGGCGCAGTTGCACCACGGCATAAGGCTTTTCCAACGGCCGGCGTGGATTGGTCAGGCCGAACGGCTTCATCGGCCCATGGCGCAGCGTTTCCCGGCCACGTTCGGCCATCACCTCGATCGGCAGGCAACCGTCGAAATAGGGCGTGGCCGTCTCGAATTCGTGGAATGAGGTCTTGTCGGCGGCCAGCAAAGCATCGACGAAGGTTTCGTACTGCGCCCGCGTCAGCGGGCAATTGATGTAATCGGCACCGGATCCGGCGGGGCCGGATTTGTCGTAGCGCGATTGGAACCAGGCAATGTCGAAATCGATCGAATCGCGATGCACGATCGGCGCGATGGCGTCGAAGAATGCGAGCGCGGCTTCGCCGGTTAGCGCGCGGATGGTTTCGGCGAGTGCGGGCGAGGTGAGGGGACCGGTGGCTACGATCACGCTGTCCCACTCGTCCGGAAGCTCGAGGATTTCCTCGCGGCTGACCTCGATCAGCGGCTCGCCCTCAATCGCCGCAGTCACCGCGGCGGCAAAGCCATCCCGGTCGACGGCAAGCGCTCCGCCAGCCGGCAGCATGTGGGCGTCGGCCGCGCGCAGCACCAGCGAGCCGAGCCGACGCATCTCCTCGTGCAGGAGGCCGATGGCACTGCCTTGCGCGTCATCGGAACGGAACGAGTTCGAGCAAACGAGCTCGGCGAAATTCCCCGTCTTGTGCACTGCGGTGGAGCGAAAAGGCCGCATTTCGTGGAGCACCACGGGCAGGCCGCGGCGCGCAAGCTGCCACGCCGCCTCAGAACCGGCGAGACCGCCGCCGACAATGTGAACAGGTTGGGAAGAGCGCATCACGACATAAAGTTAGGCGGGGTCTGCTGACGGCACAATGCGGGCAAATATGGGCAGGATTGAACAGCCGGCTGGCAGTTGGCGGCATATCGGCCCTCTGCTATAGGCGGGACGTCGCGCATCTGCTAGGCGAGGCTAAAGGTTGCCGCTATGTCCGTTGACGCCGAAACCGTCCGTCGGGTCGCGCATCTCGCGCGCGTGGCGGTCGCTGAGGATGAGGTCGAGCATCTTCGCGGCGAACTCAATGCCATGCTCGCGTTCGTCGAGCGGCTGGCTGAAGTGGATGTCACGGGCGTCGAGCCGATGACTTCGGTAACGCCGATGGCGATGAAGATGCGGCAGGACCAAGTGACCGACGGGGGCATCGCTGACGATGTCATGGCGAACGCACCCGCGCGGGAAGATCATTTCTTTGTTGTGCCCAAAGTGGTGGAATGATGTGCATTGCATGTGAACAGGACGCTCTCTGGTTCGCCTATTTGCAAAGGCGCGGCCTCATCACGCCCGAGGGATATTTGGTGGAGCAGCCACCGTTCCTCGCTGATCCAATCGAGTCGGAGCCGGCTCAGGCGGCGGCTCAAGCTCAGGACGAGAAAAAACCAGACAGCGCCACCGCACCTGCGGAAAAAAGCGAGTTCTCCTGCGACGATCCGAAGGTTGGATGACCGATCTCACCTCGTTGACGCTGGCGCAGGCCCGCGACGCGCTGCGAAATAAAGACTTCACCGCAACCGAACTCGCCGAGGCGCATCTCTCCGCCATCGAACAGGCGCGCGTGCTCAATGCCTTCGTGCGGGAAACGCCGGATCGCGCGCGCGACATGGCGCGTGCCGCAGATGCGCGACTGGCAAAAGGCGAGGGCGGGCCGCTTGAAGGGCTGCCACTCGGTATCAAGGATCTGTTCTGCACCGCGGGCGTGCGTACCACGGCATGCTCGCATATCCTGGAAAACTTCGTTCCCACTTATAAATCGACCGTCACCGCCAATCTTTGGCGGGACGGCGCGGTCCTGCTCGGCAAGCTCAACAACGACGAGTTCGCCATGGGCTCGTCCAACGAGACGTCTTTTTTCGGCCCGGTGGTGTCGCCATGGCGGCGGCGCGGCTCGGATACAAAGATCGTGCCCGGCGGTTCGTCAGGCGGTTCGGCGGCGGCCGTGGCCGCCAAACTCTGCGTTGGCGCGACCGGCACAGATACCGGCGGTTCGATCCGCCAGCCGGCGGCATTTTGCGGCATCGTTGGAGTGAAACCGACCTACGGCCGCTGCTCGCGCTGGGGCATTGTCGCGTTTGCCTCTTCGCTCGATCAGGCCGGGCCGTTCGCCCGTACCGTGCGCGATTGCGCCATCTTGCTCCGCTCGATGGCCGGCCCCGATCCGCGCGACACGACCTGCGTCGATCTTCCGGTGCCCGATTACGAAAAGGCCGTCGGCGCCTCGATCAAGAGGCAAGCGCATCGGCATCCCAAAAGAATATCGAGCGCCGGGGATGGCGGCCGAGATTGAGGACTTGTGGCAGCGCGGCGCGCAATGGCTGAAAGACGCAGGCGCGGAGATGGTCGACATTTCGCTGCCGCATACCGCGTACGCGCTGCCGGCCTACTACATTGTGGCCCCCGCCGAAGCCTCGTCCAATCTCGCGCGCTACGACGGTGTCCGCTATGGACTGCGCGTTCCCGGCCGCGATGTCATCGAAATGTATGAGCGCACCCGCGCCGAGGGCTTCGGCAAGGAAGTACGCCGGCGCATCATGGTCGGCACCTATGTGCTCTCCGCCGGATATTACGACGCGTATTATCTGCGGGCGCAGAAGGTGCGAACGCTGATCAAGCGTGATTTCGAAGCGTGCTTTGCCGCCGGCGTCGACGCTATCCTGACGCCGACGACGCCTTCGGCAGCCTTCGCCATAGGTGAAAAGGGTAGCGCCGATCCGGTCGAGATGTATTTGAATGACATATTCACGGTTACGGTGAATATGGCCGGCCTGCCGGGTATTTCCGTGCCGAGCGGTCTTGATGCGCAGGGGCTGCCCTTGGGTTTGCAGGTGATCGGACGGCCGTTCGAGGAAGAGACTTTGTTTGCCGTTGGCGCGGTCATCGAGCAGTCCGCCGGGCACTTCCAGCCGCAGCGATGGTGGTAGTCCGCGCCGCCGTCAAACCGGACGTGGAGCAGGAGATCCGCTCGCCTTGCGCGCCGAAGGGTCGATGATTTCGTTGCGCCGCCGCGGCAGCGCTTCCGGATGCTGCTGCTGCAGGAACGCGATCAGCTTTTCCCGCAGGTCGGCGCACACGTCGCCGGTAGTGGCGGCGGAATTTGAGTTCACCAGAATTCGTACCTCGATCGCTTCGGCGCTGGTATTGGTCACTTGAACGCTCACGACCTTGGCGTTGTCTTTATTTGTCTCGGCGACCAGGTCGGCGGCCTTCTTGCGGACGACGTCGACCGGAGCGGCGTAATCGAGATAGAGCAGAACGCTGCCCATCGTGGCCGCTGACTCCCGCGTCCAGTTGTAGAACGGCTGCTGGATGAAAAAATTCAGCGGCACGATCAACCGCCGCAGGTCCCATAAGCGGATCACCACGTAGGTGGCGGTGATTTCCTCGATCCAGCCGTACTCGTTCTGCACCGTAACCGCATCCTCGATCCGGATCGGCTGGGTGATCGCGAGTTGAACGCCGGCAATGAGGTTGCTGAGTACCGGTTGCGCGGCGAGACCGAACACCACACCGGCGACTCCAGCCGAGGCAAAAAGACTGACGCCATACTGACGCACCGCATCAAAAGTCATCAGGGCGAAGCCCGCGGTGACCAGAACGATAATCGTGTCCATGACGCGAAGCAGGACGCGCACCTGGGTGATGTGCTTGCGCGCCAGCAGATTATCCTGGACGTCCGTTCGAAAGCCCATGAGATAGATGTTGGCGGCGATGTGCAGCGCGGTTATCGCCATCCAGCCGAGCAAACAAATAGTCGCGAGGCCAAGCAGCCGGGCGAAGATGGCCTTGGTGGCCGGATCGAGCGGCGAGGTCGGCAAGGCAACCGCGAAGGCTACGAGCAAAAACGCAAGACGTGTCGGCTCCTTGGTCGCCTTGAGAATTGAATACCAGTATGACCGTTCGCGAAGCAGCCGCTCCAGCAGCGCAAGGATCACGGCGTGCAACAGCCAGGCGAGGATGAGTGCACCGGCGAGGATGAGCAACGATACCGCCCATGCCGGAGCAAATCCGAGCGCGCCGGCGAGCGTGCTAAGTACCGACTGCAGTTGTTGCGTAATGTCTTGCCGCATGCTGCGAAAAATACCGTGTCGAAACGCTTGAGAAAACGTTCGGTTTCGATCCGCGGCGCTGGACAGCATGACGGCGCGGTGGCATCAAGGCGCCGCATAGACCGTCAGCACTTAACCCGCGATCGGCGATGAAGACCTTCCTGCTGCGCTTGTTTACCTGGTGGAACAGCCAGACCTTCGGAACCCAAGTGTGGACCAGTCTTTACGGCGAATTCGTCGGCGAAGACGAATTCGGCAATCGCTACTACCGCAACAAGAACGGCAAAATCGATCCAACGCTTGGCATCGAGCGGCGCTGGGTAATTTACAAGGGGATAGCCGAGGCCTCTATCGTGCCGCCGAGCTGGCACGGCTGGCTGCATCATACCGTCGACGTGCCACCGACTGAGGACAAAGTTAAGCCGCGCCCCTGGGAGAAGCCGCACCGGCCCAATCTGACCGGCACACCCGGCGCCTATCGGCCAAGCGGTTCGACGTTGGCGCAAGGTCGTCGCCCGAAAGCAACGGGTGATTACAAGCCTTGGGCGCCAGGCGGTTAGCGGAACTACCAAGAAGCCGCTCGCCCTTCCCGTGCCTCATTCGCCGTGTTAACCCGGCGAACCGCGATGATGCGCCAAACCTGATCGCGCTGCCGGATTCCATGCATCGTATCGCCGTCCTACTGGCCGTGCTTGGCGCAATGCTCGCTGCGGGATCAGCGCAGGCGCAGTTGGGAGCCATATTCGGCAATTCCCCACCGCGGCCGCCGGCCAATGTCCCGAATGGATCCTTTCCCCCGCAGCCGCCGCCGGTGCAGTACCCCGGCCAATCTTCGTATCCGCCGTCCGCTGCGCCCCCGCCGGCGCAGTATCCTGCTCAGTCCTCGCTTCCGCCGCCTCCTCCGGCGCCCCCGCGGACGCAGTATCCCGCTCAATCGTCGCCGCCGCCGCCGGCGCAGTACCCAGCCCAATCTTCCCTGCCGCCGCCTGCGGGGCCTCCGCTATCGAACATCCAGGCGGAGCCTCTGCCGCCGCCTCCCGGGGCGACCTCGGCGCCGCTTGATCAGGGTGCGCGCGTGACGCCGCCGGGCGTCAATCCTACGCCAGCGCAACCAGCGGATACTTCACCGCCGCCCGATGATACGGTGATCACCGAAATGCCGACGCAAAAAATCGAGAATTCGCGCGCGGTATTTTCCGGCCTCGACAAGATCACTGGCCGCATCATCACCTTCGATGCCGCGATCGGGGAAACGGTCCAGTTCGGGGCGCTCCAGGTGACCGCCCGGGTGTGCTACACGCGGCCACCGACCGAGGCGACCAACACGGACGCGTTCGTCCAGGTCGACGAAGTCACACTGCAGGGCGAGGTCAAGCGTATCTTTTCGGGTTGGATGTTCGCCGCCAGTCCGGGGCTGCACGCTGTCGAGCATCCAATTTACGATGTTTGGCTGAACGATTGCGCTTCGCCGATCAAGGTCGCCGAACCGGCCGCCCCGCCTGTGCCGGCTGCGGCTGTAGCTCCGCCCGCGCGCTCCCGCACTCGCCAAGCCGCGCCTTCGCGCCGGCAGCCGGCGCCCGCCGTTCAGGTACAGCCGCAATAAAGCAGATCAGGCCGGGCCAAGGCGCGCGAGCGCGACGGTTCCGGAAATTGGTCGGTCGAGTGCGAGCGCGCCGAAATTTCCTTCACCTACCAACGCGGCATCGAGCAGTTTGTGGTAGGCGGGGCGAGAAACCTCGACGGCGCCGAACGTGCGCAGATGCTCGGTGACGAATTGGGTATCGAGCAGACGGTAATGTCCGGCCTTAAGCCGGGCTACGAGGTGGACAAGCGCCACCTTCGAGGCATCTCGGGCGCGGTGGAACATGCTCTCGCCGAAAAAGGCACGTCCTAGGCTGACCCCGTAGAGGCCGCCGACCAGCTCGTCGCCTTCGTAAACCTCGACCGTGTGGCAGTCGCCGCGCTCATAAAGTTTGCGGTAGAGGTTGCGGATCCGGGTGTTGATCCACGTACGGGTGCGTCCGGGCATCGGCTCCGAGCAGCCGTCGAGCACGCCGTCAAAATCGCGATCGACAACGACCGAGAAGCGGCTGGAACGCACCGTGCGCGCCAGGCGGCTCGGTACATGGAACCGATCGAGCGGGAGGATGCCGCGGCGTTCCGGCTCGATCCAATACAACGCCGGATCTTCGGCGCTCTCTGCCATCGGGAAAATGCCGCAGGCATAGGCCTTCAACAGCACTTCCGGTGTGATGTCGACGAGAGCGAACTCGCGGCTTGCCATGCGCTTCGTTTAGCCAACAGCAGGCGGCTTCTTCAAGTGAAAGGGGACTTCCCGGTTTATCGCGGTTGCCAATCACGCGCGGATCGGCCTTAAACGTCTATAAACTAAGATTTCCATAAAATTTTCACCAGCTTGAACACAATTGGCGTGAAGCCTATTACGCCGCTAGTGGCAAAACCGGAGCCCGCTGTCATGAACGCGATCGCGAACAAGGTCCGGCCGATCCGCGTCTTGCTCGTCGAGGACGAGCTATTGATCGCCGAATGGGTCGCGGAATCGCTCGAGGAACAGGGCTTCGCGGTCTATACGGTCACGAATGCGATGGACGCGCTGGGGCATCTCAATGCCGAGCCGGTGGACGTGCTGTTCACAGATATCAACCTGCCGGGCGGGCTGGATGGAACCGCACTGGCGCGTCGCGCCCGCGAGTTACGGCCCGACCTGCCGGTGGTCTACGCCTCCGGGCGCGTGAACATGCTCGACCCGCAGGTGTGCGTGCCGGGCTCCACTTTCGTGCCGAAACCCTATGTCCCGGGCCTGATTGGGCGGGTCCTGGCCAACGCCGTGAAGGCGACTGCGGAACGCGTACCGGCGTGAAGCGCTACTGCTCCATCGCCCCGCGCGCGAGAAAATCCTCGAGCCAGTGGATGTGATAATCGCCGTCGATGATCTCGGCTTCCCGCACCAGCGCGCGGAACAGCGGCAGCGTGGTCTCGATGCCATCGACAACGAACTCGTCGAGAGCGCGCTTTAACCGCATCAGACATTCTTCGCGTGTCTTGCCGTGAACAATAAGCTTGCCGAGGAGCGAATCGTAAAATGGGGGGATCGCGTAGCCGTGGTAGACGGCTAAATCGATCCGCACACCCAATCCGCCCGGTGGGTGATAATGTACGATCTTGCCCGGCGAGGCGCGGAATGAGACCGGATTCTCGGCATTGATGCGGCACTCGATAGCGTGGCCGTGGAACTTCACGTCACTCTGCGCCAGCGCAAGATCATTGCCTGCCGCCACCCGAATTTGCTCGGCGACGAGGTCGATGTCGGTGATCATCTCGGTCACCGGATGCTCCACCTGAATGCGGGTGTTCATCTCGATGAAGCTGAATTTGCCGTCCTCGTACAGAAATTCGACGGTCCCGGCGCTGAGATATTTGATCTCGCGCATCGCCCTCGCGACGGTCTCGCAAATCTGGTTGCGCATCGCGGTATTGAGGGCGGGTGAGGGGCCTTCTTCCCAAACTTTCTGATGCCGGCGTTGCAGCGAGCAGTCGCGCTCGCCGAGATGGATGGCGCGGCCCTTGCCGTCTCCTAACACCTGGATCTCGATGTGTCGCGGTCGCTCAAGATATTTCTCGAGATAAACCGTGTCGTCGCCGAAAGCTGCGTTCGCCTCCGCTCGCGCCGTGGCGAGAGCCGAAGCCAGCTCGCTCTTTCCCCGAACAACTTTCATGCCGCGGCCGCCGCCGCCGGCAGCGGCTTTGAGCATGACCGGAAAGCCGACCTCGCGCGCCAATCGTTCCGCTTCTTCGTCGGAGCTGAGACCGCCGCCGGAGCCAGGAACAGTCGGAATACCAAGCTCCACGGCGGCGCGCTTGGCGGCGATCTTGTCGCCCATCAGGCGGATATGCTCGGGGCGAGGGCCAATAAATTGCACGTTATGCTCGGCGAGAATCTCAGCAAAGCGGGCGTTTTCTGCGAGAAATCCGTAGCCCGGATGCACAGCGTCGGCACCGGTAATCTCACAGGCTGCGAGCAACGCCGGAATGTTGAGGTAGCTGTCCTTAGCGGGCGGGGGGCCAATGCAGACGCTTTCGTCGGCGAGCCGTACATGCATCGCGTCCGCGTCCGCCGTCGAATGCACGGCCACCGTGGGAATGCCGAGTTCTTTGCACGCCCGCAGTACGCGCAGCGCGATTTCCCCTCGGTTGGCAATGAGGATTTTATCGAACATGGCAGCCAATTGAGGCAGTCAATGGCCAACAACAAATGGCGAATGGCGAGGAGCGTGTCCGCGTACATTCACCCGCCACTCGCCGCGCGCTATTCGCCATCACTCACTCGATGATCATCAACGGCTCGCCGTATTCGACCGGCTGACCGTCCTCGATCAAAATTTGTATGACCGTGCCCGAGCGAGGCGCAGGAATTTGATTCATTGTCTTCATCGCTTCGATGATGATCAGCGTTTCACCGGCCTTCACTTGCGCGCCGACCTCGACGAAGGGCCGCGCGCCCGGTGCCGGCCCGAGATAAGCCGTTCCGACCATCGGCGAAGCCACCAGACCCGGGTGCTCCATCGGCTCGATCGGGGCCTTGACCGGCACCGCGATTGCCTCGGCGGCTGTCGTGGTCTGCGTCGGTGCCCGGCCTCCAGAGGCATTGAGATTGCGCGCGACGCGGATCGACACGCCGTCCTCCTGATACTCGATTTCAGTGAGGCCGGTTTCATCGAGCAGCTTGGCCAGATCTCGGATCACATCGTGATCGATCGCGGGCGTCCTAACCGCGGGCGGTTTGGGCATTTGCGGGTTCCCGGGCTTGCGAGCCACGATCAATCCTTGGCGATCATGGTGGCAAGACCGGTGATCGCAAGCGCATAGCCCTCGGTCCCAAAGCCGCACACCACCGCACGCGCGACTTGCGACACATAGGAGCGCCGGCGGAATTGTTCGCGGGCGTGGATGTTGCTGATGTGCACCTCGATAACAGGCACTTCGAGCGAAGCGATGGCGTCAAGAATCGCGATGGAGGTATGGCTGTAACCTGCGGGATTGATAACAAGCCCCGCCGCCTTTTCTCTGCGCGCTTCCTGAATCCAGTCGATGATTTCCCCTTCATGGTTCGACTGGCGGAAAACCACTGTGAGCCCGTGCCGCTCGGCCGTCGTGCGGCACAGTTTCTCGACGTCAGCGAGCGTCGCGCGGCCATAGATTTCGGGCTCGCGGCTGCCGAGCAGATTGAGATTGGGCCCGTTCAGGACATAGACGGTCTTCGGCATTTTGCGAGCTACCCGGCGGTCACTTGCTGCGGGGGGCGCCCGCCGTGCCGGGGCTGGTTATAGGGAAGCCGCCAGCAAAGGGAAAGCGGGATGCACCCCATGCGAACGCCGGCAATACCGCCGTTCCCGTTAAGAAAACGGGAACCGGTGCCGCGACGCTTGTTGAACGCGTGCTAGCGCGGGGTAGGGGATAAAGTCGAGCCGCTATTTACGCTCAGCCGCGAGCTTTTCCTTCAGCGCGTCGAGACCGACCGCGCCAACGACGACCTCGTCGCCGACCACGTAGCTCGGCGTGCCGTTGACGCCAAGGGCTTCGGCAAGCTTCATGCTTTCGTCGATGGTCTTCTTGACCTCATCGCTGCTCATGTCCTTTTCGATGCGCGCCATGTCGAAGCCGACGTCCTTGGCGACCGCAAGTGCGCGCGCCTTGTCGGCCGGACCGCGACCGCCCAGGAGCTTCTGGTGAAACTCGATATATTTTTTGCCGGTGGTGTCCTGCATCCGTGCGGCGACCGCGACGTGCGCCGCCTCGACCGAGCCTTCGCCGAGCACCGGGAATTCTTTGAGGACAAATTTCAGATTGGGGTTGGTCTTGATGAGGTTGAGCATGTCGGGAAGCGCGCGCTTGCAGAAGCCGCAATTGTAGTCGAAGAACTCGACCATTGTGACGTTGCCGTGTGGATTCCCGAGCACGACCTGGTGGGTCGAACTGAACAGGGTGGCGGTGTTATCGGCGACCGCGGTGCGATGCTTCTCGGCATCCGCCGCCGCTTGCCGCTTTTCGACCTCGGCCATCACGTCCTGCAGTACCTCGGGATGCGCCAGGAGATACTCTTTGACGATGGTTCCGATTTCCTGCCGCTGATCGGCGGAAAACGTCTGCGCGGTCGCCACGGCCGGCGACGCCAGGGACAGGGCGGCCGCGATCAGAAGCGCGGTGCGTGTGTTCGATGTCATTATCGTTATCTTTCCTTTGCAGTTATTGACCGAATAGCAGTGGGCTCTTGCCTTTATTGAAAGCCACGATGTCGTCGGCTCTTACCCATCCCGGCGAGCCGACGGGAAAACGGGTCTTGGCGCGTCCCGCAAGCTCGCGTGCGGTCTTGCTGTCGCCGCGCGCGAAGGCGGCCTGCGCCGAAGCAAGATCGGCCTCGGCGAGATTGCCATTGTGGCCGTAGGCCATGGCAAGCTGCTCATAGGCGTCGCCGGATTCAGGCTCCTTGACCAGCGCCGCTCGCAGCAGCGGGATCGCCTCCGACGCCATCTTGGGATTTTTGGTGGCGATCATGGCTTGTGCCAGCAGTATCTGGATGAGCGCGGGATTGGGTGCAAGCTCGACGGCGCGGCGCAACGGCGGGATCGCCTCAGCAGCGTGGCCGTTTTCAAGCAATGCCTGGCCCTCAAGCTCGTAGAAATAGGGGTTCTTGGGCATGGCTTGGATCAGGCCCTCGATCTGGCTGAGTGCGGAGCGCATGTCGCCGAAACGATACGCAATGATCGCATGCGCGTAGCGAGCCGGCATACTGGTGTCCGATGCTGGGTAGCGCCGCATGACGCTATCGGGTCGTTCGGTAAAGCCGTACAGCTTCGCGCGCATCATGTCGTGGCGGAACTGCAGTTCAGGCGGATCTTTCTTGTCCCAATACGGGCGTCTTAACCAACGCCTCCAAAGCGGCCATGCGTTCGGCAGGCATGGGGTGGTTCTGCACATAAGGATCGACGTAGGCCGCCGTGAACATCATCTCATCGGCAAAGCGCTTGAACGTATCGTACATGCCCTTGGCGGACTGACCGGTCATGGTCAGGAACCGGACGCCGGAGCGGTCGGCCTGGTCTTCTTGGGCGCGCTGATAGGCGAGCAGCGTATGTTGCAAATAGGATTGTGGCGCGCTCAACATCGCGCCGCCGAGACTGCCCATATCCAGGCTGTTGCCGTAGTTGCTTGATTTCGCCGCCGCCGCCATGGCGCCCACACCGAGCAGCATGGCGACGATCGACGCTGTCGTGGCGTTGGCAAGTTCCTGGCGCATCTTCGACAGATGCCCGCCGACAATGTGTCCGGTCTCGTGCGCGAAGACGCCAATCAGCTGGTTCGGCGTAGTGGCCTGCATCAGCGCGCCGGAGTTTATGAAGATGCGATGCGCGTCCATCACGAAGGCGTTGAACGATTTGTCGTTAATGATGACGATCTTAACGTTCTGCTGGCCCAGTCCGGCAACGCGCAAAATCGGCTGCGAGTATTCGCGCAGCAACTGTTCGATCTCCGCATCGCGGATCATCGGAATGCCGGCGGAGGAGCCGGTCTGGGCCCGCGCCGGCAGGCTCGCGAGTGCAAGCGCGGCTGCTGCAGTGAGCGCAATGGCGCGAGAGGCTGGTCCCGCAGGGCGCATCTTGCTAGGAGGTCTCGCAGCAGTCATTTGGGACAAAGTATGCGGTCCCGCTCCGGGGCCCAAGCTATGGATGTAACCGGTTACGATCAACACAGCGCGCCGCGTCGCCGAGACGAAACCAAAGTCCACAAAGCCCCGCGAATACGGCGGTACCGGGGCGGTTTCGGCAACGTCAGCCATCGGCCGAGGTGGCATGATGCTTGAGCGGGCGAGACATCTGCTGCGACCATCGGCACGGAGCGACGTGCCGCCATTCATGGTGATGGATGTCATGGCCGCAGCAGCTCGTCTCGAGGCGCAAGGACGCCGTATCGTTCACATGGAAGTCGGCCAGCCAGCCGTGGGCGCGCCGACAACTGCAATCGCCGCGGCCCGTGCTGCCCTGACCGCCGGCCCCCTCGGCTATACCGAGACCCTCGGCATTCCCTCGCTGCGCCGGCGTATCGCGCGCGCTTATGCCGAATGGCACGATATCGATATCGATCCAAGTCGCATTATCGTTACTACCGGGTCTTCGGCCGGTTTCATTCTGGCGTTCCTCGCCGCCTTCGAAGCAGGGGATCGCGTCGCGGTCGCCCTCCCGGGGTATCCGCCTTATCGCCACATCCTCACGGCGCTCGGCTGCGAGCCCGTCGGCATCGAAACGAGCGGGTCAACGCGCTGGTCGATTACCGCCGAAGCCTTGCTCGCGCAGCACCAGAGTACTCCGCTCAAGGGCGTCATCGTCGCCTCTCCCGCTAACCCGAGCGGCACGATGATGACTGCATCTGCGCTTCGTCATCTGATCCGCTGCGCCGAAGATGCCGGCATTGTCGTTATCTCCGACGAGATCTATCACGGGCTGGACTACGCTTTTGCCGCCGAGTGCGCGGCGCGGATTTCGTCCGATGCCATCATCGTCAACTCGTTCTCCAAATACTTCTGCATGACCGGATGGCGGATCGGCTGGATGGTCGTGCCGCCGCCGCTGGTGCGGGCCGTCGAGCGGTTGCAACAGAACCTCGCAATTTCAGTGCCGACGCTTGCGCAAATTGCCGCCGAAGCGGCATTTGAGGGGCGTGCTGAACTTGAAGAAGTGCGGCACGGCTACGAGGAAAATCGCCGGATTTTGCTCGAAGGACTGCCGCGCGCGGGTCTTGATTCATTTTTGCCGGCCGACGGCGCCTTCTACCTTTATGCCGACGTCTCGCGGTTCTCGACCGACAGTTTTACCTTCGCGACGCGCATGCTGGAGGAAGCAGGTGTGGCGGCAACCCCCGGTGTCGATTTCGACCCGCTACGCGGCAAGCAATATCTGCGTTTGTGTTACGCCGGCGCGCGCAGCGATATGTTCGAAGCGGTCGATCGTATCGGCAATTGGCTGAGGTCGAATGCGACCGAACGAGGCGGATCATGAGCGACGCACTGTTCGAAATTTTGCGCAAGGTGACCACCGCGACGGTGACTACGATGCTCCTCAAAAAGGGCATCAGGCGCTGTTGGATGAACGGGCCAAGGCCGCTGACGCCGAACGGCGAGCGGGTTATCGGTCGAGCCTTCACGCTGCG
The DNA here is from genome assembly GCA_963826945.1 of uncultured Alphaproteobacteria bacterium. GTDB lineage: Bacteria > Pseudomonadota > Alphaproteobacteria > Rhizobiales > Xanthobacteraceae > BOG-931. The sequence continues at coordinate 169,828 of CAWGYY010000017.1, forward strand.
TTTCATTCCGGTGCGTGAGGATGTCGCGACCCCGGAAAGTTGGGGCCATCCGATATCGACCCGCGCCGCCATCGAGGAAATGCCAGAGGGCGTCATCGTCGTTGCCGACGCGATGGGCGTGCCCAGCGCCGGCATCTTCGGCGACATTCTTTGCGCACGGATGAGGAAGCGAAACGTTGCCGCTCTCGTGACCGACGGTGTCGTGCGCGATCGGTCCGGCGTATTGACCAGCGCGTTGCCGGTTTGGTGTGCCGGTACGGCAGCGCCGGCATCGGTCAACGGGCTGACCTTTGTCGGCTGGCAACAGCCGATCGGCTGCGGCGGCTGCGCAATTTTTCCCGACGATGTGATCGTCGCCGACGACGATGGCGCCATCGTCATTCCCCAGGCATTGCTGGAATTCGTCGCCCACGAGGGCGCCGAGCACGAGCTTTATGAAAGTTGGGTGTTCCACGAAGTTGAGAATGGCGTGAAACTGCCCGGCCTTTATCCGCCGAACGATGATGCCAAAGCGCGCTACGCCGCGTGGCGGAAATCGCGTTTGTGACGCCAGCGCGTTCCTCACAAGCGTAAGAAGCTGCTAGAGGCCGGGAGCGCTGGATGTTCTTCATCCTCTCCAAAATTCTGGGCTTCTTCGCGTTGCCGTCGAATCTCATTATTACGATCGGCCTTGTCGGTCTGGTTCTGCTGTGCACGCGATTGACCCGGCTAGCCAGTTGGCTGGTCGTTAGCAGCCTGGTGCTGATCGCGCTCTGTTGGGTTATCGCCACTCGGTAATGCCCTGATATTGCCGCTGGAGCAGCGTTTTCCGCCGTGGGACGCCTCGCGCGGACCGCCCGACGGCATTGTCATCCTCGGCGGTTCAATTTCGCCGGATGTTTCGGCGGCTCGCGGGGCGGTGGCGCTCGATGAAGCCGCAGAGCGCATCACGGTCGCCGCCGAATTGGCGCGCCGCTATCCGCATGCCCGGCTCCTGTTCTCGGGGGGCAGCAATGCGCTGATATTCAACGAAGGTCCGGAGGCTATGTTCGCGGTGCGCGAGTTGGAGGATCTTGGTGTCGCTCCCGAGCGGATCAAGGCGGAGGACCGGTCGCGCAACACCATCGAGAACGCGGTATTCTCGCGCCGTCTTGTAGATCCGAAGCCAGGCGAACGCTGGCTTCTGTTGACGTCGGCGTATCACATGCCGCGCTCGATTGCCGCGTTCCGGGCGGCCGGGTTCGCTGTCGAGGCCTATCCCGTCGATTGGCGTACCCGCGGGCCGATCGACGCTTTTCGGCCGTTCGCTTCACTCAGTGACGGACTGCGCCGGACCGACACGGCAGTGCGCGAGTGGGTCGGGCTTTTCGCTTACCGGCTCGCCGGCAAGACGGCGGAGCTGTTTCCCGGACCGTAAGGGCTGGCACAAGCTCTGTAATTCACCGATCCTTTACGGCGGCGCGATACTTACGCGGTGACGCGGATGCTATTGCTTGCGGCGCGAGTGGTTCGTTTTGCCAGTTGTCGCATGGTGCCGGGCGTTTCTGTCCGCAGTCCTTTTGGGGAAGGACCACCATGTCACTAGCCGAAATGCCGATCACGCTTCCGCGCGAGGCGGCTGAGAAACGAGACCATACCCAAGCCGTAACCCAAGCCGTAGCGCGCCCTTGGATTGAGTCTGCTCTCGTCGCATTGTTTGCCGCGGCGGCGGTTTTTTTGGCGTCGTCTCTCGCTGTGGTGATCGGCCTGGTTTGATCTGCCGCGTTCTTGCTCGCGCCAGAACACCGTGCTCATCTCTTCGCAGAAAAGCTGCGAGCAGATGCGCTATGGGACTTCAACTGATCATTGGCAATAAGAATTACTCGTCCTGGTCGTTCCGGCCCTGGCTGGCGATGAAGGTCGCCGGAATTGCATTCGAAGAAACCCTGATCTCGCTCGAAGCTCCCGATTTCAAGAAACGGGTGACGGCGTTGGGCGGTGCCGGCAGGGTGCCGACGCTGATCGACGGCAGCACCCGCGTCTGGGAGTCGCTGGCGATCCTTGAATACTTGGCGGAGAAATTTCCCGCCGCCGCATTATGGCCCCAACCGCCCGCGGCGCGCGCCCATGCCAGGGCGATTTCCTCGGAGATGCACGCCGGATTCGGCGCGGTGCGGCGGCAGCTGCCGATGAATATCCGGCGGCCGGTATTGCCGCGTGCGCTCGACGCCGAGGCGATCGGGGATGTCGCACGCATCGATGCGATCTGGAACGAGTGTCGTTCGCGCTTCGGGGCTGGCGGGTCGTTTCTGTATGGCGCGTTTGGTGCGGCCGACGCCATGTATGCTCCGGTCGTTTGGCGCTTCCGCACCTATGCCGTTGAGGTGAGTGCCATCGCTCAGGCCTACATGCACGCGCTCATGGCGCTGCCGGCGTGGAACGAATGGCGAGAGGCGGCACGCCGTGAGCCCTGGGTGCTGCCGCACGACGAGGTCGATTGGCCCAAGGTGCTGCGAGACGAGGGCTGAGCGAATCTTCTCGTCGGTCAAACTGGATAGCTCGGCAAATCGATTGCGTCGCGGACCAACCGTCCCAGCGTCAGGCTGGCAACAAAGGGAATCGCAAAAGCCTTGGTAATTTGGTTTCGCACGAAGAGACCGAATTGCGTTTTTGGTGCGAATGAGCGGGCAAACCGCTCGGCAGCCTTTTGCTTGCGGATCATGAACGGCTGCAGCAACTGTTCATAGCGAACAAACGCCGTCTGCACTCGGTCCGCAGCCGCCAGCTCGCCCGCGAGTACGTAGGCAGCGATCATGGCGAGCGCCGAGCCCTGGCCAGCCAACAACGACGGGCAGAACGCGGCGTCGCCCACAAGTGCGACGCGGCCGCGCGACCACGAGTCCATGCGAAATCTGACTCACCGTATCAAAATAAAGGTCGTCGCAGGAATCGAGTTCGGCCATGATTTGAGGGCATTCCCAGCCGCCTTGATCGAACTCGGCATGGAGCCGCGCCTTTTGCGATGAGGTATCGCGCGGATTGATCGGCAGCGGCTTGTCCGCGGCGAACACGAACAGGAACAAGGTGCGCCCCTCTCGCACCGCGAACCGCGCAACCTGTTTTCCGGGAAATTCATAGCTGACATAGACTTGTTCATCGCGATTTGGGTAGCCGTCGACCTCGAAAGCGGCGACGTAATAACCCAAGTATTTTTCGAACCGGTCTTCCGGGCCGAACACCAGCTTGCGGGCAGCGGAATGCAGGCCGTCGGCGCCGATCACGAAGTCGAAGCGCCGCGGCGCGGCGTGTTTGAAATTGACGTCCACGCCGTCATCATCCTGGGCGATGTGCACGATGCTGTCGCCGAAGATCGTTTCAAACCGGTTCTCGATTCTGCTGTAGATCAACCTCGCCAGGTCGGCGCGCGCGATGCTGACGTAGCGGCCGCGGGTCAGCTCGCGAAAGACGTCAACGCCGAAGCCGCCGATCCTGCGACCGCTTGCATCGACGATCGATAGTTCGCGAACATCATAACCTTCGGCCTTGAGCCCGGGCACCAACCCCATCTTCTCCGCGATGTCATAGCCGCGGCCCCAAAAGTCGATAACGTAGCCGCCAGTGCGCGGGCGTGGCGCTTGTTCAACGAGGGTGGGCGTAAATCCGAATTTGCCGAGCCAATAGGCGAGCGTAGCGCCTGCGATGCCGATGCCGGAAATAAGGGCGGTCCGTTCACGCATCGGCGCACCTCGATTGGCCGAAACCATTCAAAGCCAAAAGCCGCTGCCGGTGCTGTGAATCTATGACGCCGCGGCGATTTGCTGCAGTTCGATAAGAAACGGACGCTGATACGCGACAATCTTCACCATCGCGCTCGGCAGGGTGAAGTAGGCGATGCGATCGACCTCCGGAAAGTGTTGCTTGCGGCCCGATCTCGGCGGCCATTCGATCTCGAATGTGTTGCTGGCGAACGTCGTCAGATCGAGGTCTGCTTCGAACGCCCAGGCGTGCACGGCCTTCCCGCCCTTTTGCTTCACTGCAGTCAGCGGAATGAATTCGCCGATGGCGGTGAGGTTCGTCTCTTCGGTAAATTCGCGCTTAGCGGTGGCGAGGAGATCGGCATCGGCCTCTGCGAGACCTTTCGGTATCGTCCACGCCCCGTCGTCTTTTTTAGCCCAGAACGGGCCGCCCGGGTGCGCCAGCAGGACTTCGAACTCGCGGCCGCGCCGAAAAGCCAGTAGACCGGCGCTGATGTCTGCCCTGCGACGCATGCGCGCATTTACCTTATAAACTGCGGCTCTCTACCGCAGGACTTGCTAAATAGGTCGTTGTCTGCATGATTTTGTCACGATTGCGCCCACAATGCCGGCCACTTCGCCCGCGCTCTTGAGCGCGCCGTAGAAGGGCCGCTAACCATTTCCTGAACGGGAGCCAACGCCAATGCGATATCAATTTATCGCCGCTCTTGCATTTGCCGCAGTTGCGGCCTCGCTCGCCCCGATTGCCAGGGCTGACGACAACCCCAAAGACGTCAAGGGCCTTTATCTGATGAGCGATTATCCCGCCGTGACGCTGCGGCCGGGTGAAACGTCTTCGATCAGTTTGAAACTGCGAAATTACGAGTTGCCGCCCGAGCGTCTGGCGTTGTCGGTGTCCGGCGTTCCCTCCGGATGGACGGCAACCCTGATGGGCGGCGGCCAGCCGGTTGCTGCGGCGATGCCGGCGACCAACTCAAGTGTTTCGCTCGAACTGCGGCTCGATGTACCGAAGAGTGCCGCGGTCGGCACCCAAACGCTGACGGTCTCTGCGGCCGGCGGTTCAACGAACGTGGAGCTGCCGATCGCCGTGACGCTTGCCAAGGATCTGCCGGCAAAGCTGACGCTGACGCCGCAGCTTCCCGAGTTGCGCGGCACGTCGCGGTCGACCTTCGAATATCAGCTCGGCATCAAGAACGACAGCGGCAAGAAACTCACCGTCAGTCTGTCGGCGCAGGCGCCGCAGAATTTCGACGCCTCGTTCACCGAGAATTACGGCAGCCAGGAGCTCAACGCCGTGCCGATCGACCCCGGCCAGACCAAAGACGTGAAGCTCAAAGTGCGGCCGCCGAACACCGCGGCTGCCGGAAGCTACAAAGTCATGGCGCGGGTCGGCGCCGAGGATGCCACGGCGACCGCCGATCTCACGCTCGACATTACCGGCCAGCCGAAGCTCGATATCAGCGGCCGCGAAGGCCTGGTTTCGACGCGTGCTTCAGCCGGCAAGGAGACGACCGTGCCGGTGGTGATCACCAATACTGGGACGGCGCCCGCCGACGACGTCGAGCTCAGCGGTTCGGCGCCAAGCGGCTGGAAGATCACCTTCGATCCGAAGTCGGTCCAACGCATCGCACCTAATGAGAACAAAGAAGTGCAGGCGCTGATCACGCCGACGGAGAAGGCCATCGCCGGCGACTATGTGACGACGATCCGTGCCTCAGCGCGCGGCAAATCGGCCTCCACCACCTTCCGCGTCACGGTGACGACCTCGACGATGTGGGGCATTGCGGGTGTCGGCATCATCGGCATTGCGCTGCTTGTCATGGTCGGAGCGGTGGCAAGGTTTGGCCGGCGATGAGCGAGGACATTGTCATCGAGGCCAAGGGCCTCACCAAAAACTACGGGCCTGCGGTCGCCGTCGATCACATCTCCTTCACGGTAGGGCGCGGGGAAATTTTCGGATTGCTCGGCCCGAACGGCGCCGGCAAGACGACCACCATCCTGATGCTGCTCGGATTGACCGACATTTCTGGCGGCGAGGTGCGCGTGCTTGGATTCAACCCGGCGCGCGAGCCGTTGTCGGTGAAGCGTCGCGTCGGTTACCTGCCTGATACGGTCGGCTTCTATGATCAGATGACCGCGGCCGACAATCTGCGCTACACCGCCCGCCTGATCGGCTTCAGAAAAGACGAGCGCGAAAAAAGAATTGCCGATGCGCTCGCGCGCGTTGGCCTTGCCGAATCCGCTGACAAGCGCGTCGGCACGTTCTCCCGCGGCATGCGCCAGCGTCTCGGGCTTGCGGAAATCCTGATGAAGGGCGCACAGATCGCCATCCTCGACGAGCCAACGACTGGGCTCGACCCACAGGCGACCGCGGAGCTGCTTACGATCATTCGCGGTTTCAAGGCAGAGGGCGTTTCGGTCCTGCTGTCCTCGCATCTGCTTGAACGCGTGCAGAGCATTTGCGACCGGGTCGCGCTGTTTTCCGACGGCCATATTGCCCTGATGGGGACGGTGTCGGATCTCGGTCGTGAGGTTCTCGGCGGGGGCTACGTCGTTGATATCGAGGCTGACGGCGCCGGCCTTGCCGAGCGGCTCGCGCTCATTCCGGGCGTGAGCGGCGTCGAACGCACCGGCATCGGCAAGCTGCGCCTGCATGCCGACCGTGACGTGCGTCCGGAGGCGGCGGTCGAAGTCGTCGCCATGCAGGGCCGTCTCAAGTTCCTCGGCGTTCAGGAGCCTAGCCTCGACGCCATCTACACCCGCTATTTCGAGAAAAAACCCGACGCGGAAATGACGACGAAGGAGACCCGCCATGCGGCGTGAGGGCTCGGCTTTCTCCGGCCTCGGGGTGGTCGTGCTCAAGGAGCTGTCGGACCACCTCACCAGCGTGCGCATGCGGGTGCTCGAATGGCTGGTCGTGCTGGTCGCGCTGGCAGCGCTCTACGGCGCCATCCAGCAGATCAAGGAAACCACGGCAGAAGATCCTTTCCTGTTCCTGCGGTTATTCACAACCTCGCGCGAACCGCTGCCCTCGTTCGTCTCCTTCATCTCGTTCCTGGTGCCGCTGATGGCGATCGGCCTCGGTTTTGACTCCGTCAACTCCGAGTACAACCGGCGCACGCTGTCGCGGATTCTGTCCCAGCCGATTTATCGCGACGCCCTGTTGTTCGGAAAATTTCTCGCCGGACTTATGACGCTTGCGATCAGCCTGATCACGCTATGGCTGTTGGTTGTTGGGCTGGGCTTGTTGCTGATCGGGATTCCCCCTGGTGCTGAGGAGATCGCCCGCAGCTTTCTCTTCCTTTTGGTGACGATCGTCTATGCCGGGGTGTGGCTGGCGCTGGCGCTGCTGTTCTCGATTGTGTTCCGGTCAGCCGCGACCGCGGCGCTGGTCACGCTCGGAATCTGGCTGTTCATCACATTCATATGGCCGGTGCTGGCCGGCGCTGTTGCGCAAATCATTGCGCCGCCCGATCCGCGTTACCTTGCCTTGGGGTTACCGACGCCGGCGACCGCGCTGACGGAGCAGATATTAGCGCGACTATCACCGACCACATTGTTCGCCGAGACGGTGGTAGCGCTCCTTGATCCCACGACGCGGTCTCTGGGGCCGATCTACCTCAGCCAGCTTCAGGGCGCGGTGCTGGGCGCTCCGCTGCCGCTCGCCGAGAGCATGCTGATCGCGTGGCCCCAGACCGTCGGCATGATCGCGAGCGCTATTCTGTTGTTCGTTATCGGCTACGTGACCTTCCAGCGTCAGGAAGTGCGCGCCTAGCGCAGCGAAAAGTGGTCCGGATGGAAATAGAACGAGGGGCGGTTTCGCACCGTCCCTCGTTTACGCTTTGCGTACGCATCATTAGACGCGGACAACCGCGACAATCTTCATATCGCGCGGATTGACAATGACGACATCGTCCATCCAGACGAAATAGCGATATCCGCGCCATGCCGGATCAATCCCCACCAAAGTCGCCGGCAACGGCGCGATGCGGACGCCGGTACGCGGGATGACTGTCCCAACGGTGACGTCGAATTTTGCATTGTCGATGCGAGGAGCATTGCGCGCATTGATCACGGTTGTGCGAATCCGGGTACGCTGCTCATCGTTGAGCCGGACGTTCATGCCCGACGCATTGCCCTGCAGGCCTTCCAGGCCTCTGGGCTCGCTCGCTGCGGTAGTTCGGGTCTTTGTGGTCTCGCGGTGTGCCATAGCGGCCTTGTTCCGCTGCTCCGTCCGCGTCATGTGCGCCCTGCTTGGCGGCCGGGTTTGCGACATTTGCTTGTTGCCGCTCATCTTCTGTTGCGCTTGCCGGTTCGATTTTTCCATGTTTGCGCCAGCATTGCGGTCCTGATCTTGAGCTCTCTGTCCCATCTGGCCGGCTGCGGGCGCCCTGTTCATCTGATGCATCTGATGGGGCGCGGTTTTGTTGTCCGGTGACTGGTCCTGTGCCGAAGCCAGACCTGCTCCCGCGACAAGCGCCAAAGCGGCGATGCCGGCGAGTAATGCGTTTTGTTGGTTCCTCATTCGGGGGTCTCCTGTTGATGGCTTGCGTGACGTCATTTGAGAACGTCCAATGGGCTGCTCAGGGCGAACGCGGGCTTGGCGGGAAAGTTTCGGTTCCATGTGCTAATTTGCGCGCGCCGTGCGTCTGTGCGGGCCGCGGATCAACGTTCGTGCAGGCGCGGACGAACTCTGACTGTTTGTTCATGTGTTTGAGATTGTGCGGTGATGACATTCAAGCGGTGAGGGGGATGTGACGACACTAAAATCCAACGTCGACACTGCGTCAGCAGAGTTCCAGGCCAATCAGATGGCCATGCGCGGATTGATCGCGGAATTGCAAGAGCGCCGCGCTCAGGCCGCAGAAGGCGGGCCGCCGCGATCCCGCGAGCGTCACCTGTCGCGCGGGAAGCTTCTGCCGCGCGACCGGGTCATGACACTCATCGATGCGGGCTCGCCATTCCTCGAACTGTCGCCGCTCGCCGCCAACGGCATGTACGAGGACGCCATTCATGCTGCCGGGATTATCACCGGCGTCGGGCGCATCGCCGGACGCGAGTGCGTGATCGTCTGCAATGATTCGACGATCAAGGGCGGCACCTATTATCCGATGACCGTCAAGAAGCACCTCCGCGCGCAGGAAGTTGCGCGCGAAAACCGGCTGCCTTGCATCTATTTGGTAGATTCCGGCGGCGCCAATCTGCCCCAATGGCCGGAGGTCTTCCCTGACCGCGAGCATTTCGGCCGCATCTTCTACAATCAGGCGACTTTATCGGCCGCCGGTATCGCCCAGATAGCCGTGGTGATGGGCTCGTGCACCGCGGGCGGCGCCTATGTCCCGGCGATGTCGGACGAGACCATCATCGTGCGCAATCAAGGCACCATCTTTCTCGGCGGCCCGCCGCTGGTGAAAGCCGCGACCGGCGAGGTGGTCTCGGCGGAAGATCTCGGCGGCGCCGACGTGCATGCAAAAAAATCCGGCGTTGCCGATTATTACGCCGAGAACGACCGCCATGCGCTGGCGCTATGCCGCCGCATCGTCGGCACCCTGAATACGAAGAAGCCGGACGACATTGAGCTCGCAAAGCCGGCCGAGCCGAAATACGAGGCGAGCGAACTCGACGGCATCATTTCGGCCGATCTCAAGAAGCAATACGACGTTCGCGAAGTGATCACACGCCTCGTCGACGGCTCCGAATTCGACGAGTTCAAGGCGCTTTACGGCACCACGCTGGTCACGGGTTTCTCGCACATTCATGGCATGCCGGTCGGCATTTTGGGCAACAACGGGATTTTGTTCTCGGAGAGCGCGCGCAAGGCCGCGCATTTCATCGAGCTGTGTTGCCAGCGGCGTATTCCGCTCTTGTTTTTGCAAAATATCGTCGGCTTTATGGTAGGTCGCGAATACGAGGCCGGCGGTATCGCCAAGGATGGCGCCAAGATGGTGACCGCGGTCGCCTGCGCGCAGGTGCCGAAGATCACGGTGGTGATCGGCGGCTCCTATGGCGCCGGCAATTACGGCATGTGCGGCCGCGCCTATGGGCCGCGGTTCTTGTTCACCTGGCCGAACGCGCGCGTCTCGCTGATGGGTTCCGAGCAGGCGGCGAGCGTGCTGGCGACGGTGCGGCGCGACAATATCGAGGCCGCCGGTAAAACCTGGCCGGTGGAAGAGGAAGAGGCGTTCAAGAAGCCAATCCGCGATCAGTTCGATACGGAGAGCAATCCCTACTACGCCACCGCGCGATTGTGGGACGACGGCATCATCACGCCGGCCGAAACCCGCCGCGTGCTGGCGCTGTGTTATTCCGCGACGCTTAACGCACCGATTCCGGAGACGAAGTTCGGAGTGTTTCGGATGTAATGCTAAAAGTTACTCCAGCGGGAGAGTACTCGGAGGTAGCCTAAATGCCCAAGACGATCGAGCACGTTCACTGGCCGGACGCGCCGGATATGTGGATGCCGTATGCGCCCGCGATCAAGGTGAGAGGCGGCACGACCGTGTATCTTGCCGGCGTAACGGCGGCGCCGGTTTATCACCATCATCCGCATCGGCCGGAGGAGTTCGACGCCATGCCGCACGACATGGCCGGGCAGGCGCGGGCGGCGCTGGAAAATCTCAAGCGCGGACTCGACGCGGTCGGCGCGACGTTCGCGGACGTGGTTACCGCCGACCGCTTCGTGACCGATCTCACCGATCAGGATGCGCTCAACCGCGCCTGGGCTGAATACTTTCGCGACGCTAAGCCGGCGACGACCACCGTGCAAGTCGTGCGGCTTGCGACCGATCCGCGGTGTCTCGTCGAGATCAACGCGGTCGCCGTGGTCGATTGAGAGCGTAATCGGCTTCGACGCGGCTCCTTGACGAAGGCGCCTATTGGCCGCTCTATCCGCGTCGAGAACTTACAAGACGGAAACGGAGGCCCGCATGGCGGAGTTGGCATACCGGACCGCGCTCATCGTCGGGGTTGGCGGCGGCCTTTCCGCCTCAGTGGCGCGGACGTTCACGAAAGCAGGCATGAAGGTCGCGCTCGCGGCGCGCCGCGCCAACGATCTCGCGCCGCTCGCAAAGGAAATCGGGGGGGAGGCCTTCGCGTGTGATGCGACCAAGCATCAGCAGGTCTCGAAGCTGTTCGCCGACGTCGAAGCTGCGTTCGGCACCCCAGATGTCGTTGTCTACAATGCCAGCTATCGCACCCGAGGTCCGTTTGTGGAACTCGATCCGGCCGAAGTGGAGAAGACGCTGATTGTCAGTGCATTCGGCGGGTTCCTGGTGGCGCAGGAAGCAGTCAAGCGCATGTTGCCGGCGAGCCACGGGGCGATCCTGTTCACCGGCGCGTCCGCGAGCGTCAAGGGCTATGCGCAATCGGCGCCCTTTGCCATGGGCAAGTTCGCGTTGCGTGGGCTGGCGCAGAGCATGGCGCGGGAGCTGTCGCCCCGCGGCATTCACGTCGGCCACATTGTAATCGACGGTGGCATCCGCAGCGCAAGCCGCACCGAGCCGCCGGACAAGCCCGACAGCATGCTCAGCCCCGACGCTATCGCGCAAACCTATCTCGATCTTCTGCGGCAGCAGCGCAGTGCCTGGGCCTGGGAAATCGAGCTGCGCCCTTGGGTCGAGCGGTTTTGAGTTTCAGCACCAAGCGCCGCTATACTCGCGCTATGCCGCAAACGATTGCCAAGGCGGCTCTGGTCACGCTTGCGCTCGTCGTTGCCGCGAGCGCCACGGAGGCGCAGACCACGCGCCAGAAACGTCAGCAACGCGCCGTCGAGCCCGCGGTTCCTGCGGTGCCGGTCGACGCACGCGACAACGTCATAGCCGCGCCTGGCCCGTTCAACGGGCGGCCGTATTGGTTGGCGCTTGCCCAGTGCGGAGGCATCTATTTCAAGCTGAACGTGCTTTATACCGATGTCGCCGTGCACGCCCGCGTGGTCAAGCCCGATCCGACCACCAATGCGGAGTTCACCAAAAAGCTCAACGAGGCGACCAAGATCGCGACAACCTTCCTCGACGGCGCCGAGCATTTTTTGATGACCAATCGCGGCATGGAGCGCGCTGACGCTGTGCTCACCTATGAAGGGCAAATGCGTGCGGCTGGCGACCGGCTCAAGACCATCGAGGCTGCACTCGCGGCGGCAAAAGCTTGCCCAACGCTGTATCAGACTTGCCGGGACGCTCATCCCAAGGAGTGCGGTGAATCGCTGATTCCGGCGCGCTGATTTTCGCTTTGACGTTTTGCGAAGACACTCGCGTGTCAGGCGGGCGCGGCGTCGCCAGAAGGAGGGTGTGATGAAGCTTATGTTGACCATCTTGACGGTCTTGGCGGTGGTCGGGGCGGGCGCGCGGGAGGTGACCGCCGAGCAGGCGGCGGCATCGCCTGGGGCAGTCGAGCCCGCCGCGCCCAAGATTGGCGAAATCATGGCGCTACAGCAGATGCGCCACATCAAGCTTTGGTTTGCCGGCAGCCGGGGTAACTGGCCGCTCGCCGATTACGAGGTCGATGAGCTTAAGGAGGGTTTTGACGATGTGAACCAGGTTCTCGGCGGCGACACCGTGGAGAAGGCGGTGGGCGGTGGGATTGCTTCCGTCGAGAAGGCGGTGGAAGCAAAGGATCGCGCGGCCTTTGCCACCGCGTTCGACAACCTTACGGCGGGCTGTAACAGCTGCCACCATTTGCTGGATCGCGCTTTTATCGTGATCCAGCGTCCGACAGCGCTGCCGTACAGTGACCAGCTCATCGCACCACAGAAGTAACCGCCGCCCGCGTCAACGCGCCGCGGCGCCCGGGCTCGGGAGTGGCGCATTTCGAACCAATATTAGTTGGACCCTGGATGATGTTGCTTCCAACAGGAGGTCCACGATGACCTATCGCGTCTACTCAGGACCGCGCGGCTCGCAGTCCATCTCTCCGCTGGAGAAGGATCGCCACCTCTTCAAGGAGTTCAGCGTTCTCGACGAGGCCATGAGCTGGGCGCGGCATATCAACAACAGCGGACGAGTCGCCTTGCTGATCGAGGGTGATGACGGCACGCGGTTGACGAAGCAGCAGATTGTGACCGCGCTGAAGAACCCAGAGAGCGTCGACTCGCACCACGACGCCGCCTGAGGCGGCAATTTTCTCGCGGACGGCCGAGCCGCTCTCAGTAATTGAGCCCAGAAAGCAGCGCGAGATCGGAAATTTCGTGGAGCGGCGCGAACCGCTCATACTCGTTCGGCAAGCGCGCACGATTGAGCCATACGGCGCGAAAGCCGAACGCAGTCGCGCCCATGACGTCCCACCGGTTGGAAGAAACAAACACCACCTCTTCCGGCTTGACCTTAAAACGCTCGGTCACCAGCGCGTAAACCTCCGGCCGCGGCTTGTAGGCGCGCACGGCCTCGACGGACAGCACAGCATCCAGCAGCCCGCCGATATCGGCCGCATCAACGGCGGCGGATAACATCCGCGGCGAGCCGTTGGAGAGGATGGCAAGGCGCGCGCCGCGCCCTTTGAGATCATTGAGCGCGGGCCGGGCCTCGGCAAATGCGTCGAGCTTGAGATAGGCATCGAGAAGTTTCGGCCGCAGCGCGCGATCGACCGACGGGACGCGGGCCAGCGCATAATCGAGCGCCTGCGCGGTCAGCGTCCAAAAATCGATGTAATGACCCGCCAGCGTCAACGTCCAGGTGTATTCGAGCTGCTTGGTTCGCCAGATCTCCGAACACCGTTCCGCTTCGGGGCCGGCCGCGCTGCGATGGCGCGCAATCGCGGCGTGAACGTCGAACAGCGTGCCGTAGGCATCGAAAACGTAGGTCCTCATGCTCTTGTCTCCTTGCGGCGGTCATGGTGACAAAGGGGCGCCCGTGGGACAATGGAAGCTCGTGAAAGGATGATTCGATGAGCCGGCCCGTCACCTGGTCGAAAACCCTGACCTTTTTCGAGGATGCTTGGCACGAAGGCAACGTGCCGATCATGGGCGTGCGCACGCATGCGGCGTGGCTTTGCACGTCGGTGTTCGACGGTGCGCGGGCCTTCGAGGGCACTGCGCCCGATGTCGATTTACACTGCGCGCGGATCAACGAATCCGCCAAGACAATGGGGCTGAAGCCGGTCGTCGAAGTGGAAACCTGGCTCGGTCTCGTGCGCGAAGGACTAAAGCGTTTCGAGAGCGATGCCGAGCTTTACATCCGCCCGATGTATTGGCCCGAGGATGCGGCGTCGGGGGCGGTGCGGCCGGACCCTGAAACCACCCGCTGGTGCCTGACGCTCTACATATCACCGTTGCCGAAACCCACAGGCACCGCCATCACGTTGTCGCCTTTCCGCCGCCCGACCCGCGAATCCGCTCCGGTCGATGCCAAAGCCGGCTGCCTCTATCCGAACAACGCGCGCGCCATGACCGAAGCGCGCTCGCGCGGCTTCGACAATTGCCTGATGTGCGACATGCTGGGCAACGTTGCCGAACTTGCCACCGCCAACATTTTCATGGTGAAGGACGGTGTTGCATTCACGCCCGTCTTCAATGGGACGTTCCTCGCCGGGATCACGCGGGCGCGGGTGATAGCGCTGCTGCGCGAGGCGGGCGTCACGGTCGTGGAAACGACGCTGCGCTATTCCGATTTTCAGTCTGCGGACGAAGTGTTTTCGACTGGCAACTACACCAAGGTGTCGCCGATCGTCCGCATCGATGAGCGCGACCTGCAGCCCGGTCCGATCTATCGGCGCGCACGCGAACTGTACTGGGATTTTGCCCACGCGACCGCGTGACCAAGGCCGGATCGCGGCCTCGACAAAAAACGGGGCCAAATGGCCCCGCTTTCTATTCGTGCCGATCGCCGCGAGGGAATTATTTCATCGCCGCTTCGTACATCTCGGCCACATTGTCCCAATTGATCAGGTGATCAACAAAGGCCTTGAGATAGTCCGGGCGGCGGTTGCGATAATCGATGTAATAGGAATGCTCCCACACGTCGCAGCCGAGAATCGGCGAGGCGCCGTGCACCAATGGGCTCTCGCCATTCGCGCTCTTCATGATCGTGATCTTGCCGTCCTTCACCGCAAGCCAGCACCAGCCGGAGCCGAATTGGGTCACGCCGGCCTGGATGAAGTCCTCTTTCATCTTGGCGATCGACCCGAGGTCGGTCGTGATCTGCTTTTCCAGTTTACCGGGCAGCTTGTCGCCGCCGCCGCCTTTCTTCATCCATTTCCAGAAATGAATGTGGTTGTAGTGCTGGCCGGCGTTGTTGAAGAGGCCCGGATTCTTGCCGAACGTTCCTTTCACGACTTCCTCGAGCGGCTTGTTCTCCCACTCGGTGCCTTTAGCGAGATTGTTTCCGTTGGTGACGTAGGCTTGGTGGTGTTTGTCGTGGTGATATTCCAGCGTCTCGCGAGACATGTACGGGGTCAGCGCGTCATAGGCGTACGGCAGCTCGGGCAGGGTGAATGCCATTGGTTCTACTCCTCAATGTGAAATCGGAACTGGTCTGGGGGCACGTCGATAAAACCGCCTTGGCGAGACAAGGTTTCGTCTAAATAGGCCCATGGCCCGGTCTGGGCAACGGTACTGGGCGGGCGAACAGTGATCAGTACCCTCCCGGCTGACGTAGCTAACCCTGCTGCTATTTATCCTTGCGCCGTGGTCGGACGACGGCCAAAATGGAGCGGGTGTAGGGTACCTGCGGGCATCTTACCGGTGCGGGAATTCGCATTATGTCGCTGTTTTTGCTGGTTTTGGGTGCGGCGACCGCCGTGGCAGGGTTGGTCCTTGCAGCATCGGGCGTGATCCTTCCCGAAGGTACCTTCGGCACTGAAGTTGTTGTCACCCCTGGCACGATCGCGGCAGTCGGTGGCCTTCTGCTGGTCGGTATCGCGATTGCCGTCCGCCAGCTGCAGCGCATCGAACGGGCGCTTGCGGCGCGGCCCGCGCTGCCGACCGAAGCGCCCGTCGTCCTCGGCTCGAAGTCGCCGAGCGCTACGGTGCGTCTTCCGTTTCCGCCAAAGACGCAGCCGACGAACTCCGGTCCGTCACCGCCGCCTCCGGCCGCAACCTCAACGTCGGCGCCGGCCGAGGTTGCCGCATTTGAGACTCGACCTGCAAAATTCCCGGTTGTCGCGCCGCTCGAAAGCGCGCCGGTCGTCGACGAGGCTGACGTAGCTTTGATGCCGCAGGCGCCAGCTCATTTTCAGGAAGCAATCCATGAGGTCAAGAACGGTGCAGTGATTGGTCGAGGCGCGAATGGGGCCACGCAATTTCGCCCGGTACCTCGCGTCGTTACGAAGACGCGCCAATCCGCCGCGCCCGACGGGGCAACGGGTCCGGCATTCAACGCATTTTGGCCGGCGAAGTCACGAGGCGGTGCCCAATTGGCGTCCGCTGAAGTTGCAGTGTCGGCGCCACGGCCACCACCTTTCCCTGTCTCTGAACTCCCGCCAGCGCCCGCGCCAGTCAACGAGGTGATTCCCGCCGCTCGGCCGGCAAGCGTCCAGCCAGCCGCGGCAGCGCCGATCTCTGTCCTCAAATCCGGCGTAGTCGAAGGTATGGCCTATACACTCTACTCGGACGGGTCGATCGAAGCGGAGCTGCCGCAAGGCACGTTGCGTTTCGGCTCTATTGCCGCGCTGCGCAATCACCTCGAGGGTGATGCTTAGTCACTTCGGCTCGGATTTTGTATGCAAAAGCATGCAAAGTTTTGATTTGCCGACGGGAGAGTTGTTGGCCTTTTCCCTGACGCTTTGTCATAAGAATTGAAGGTTGTTTTGATAATAGTTGCATGAGTTTGTTCAAATACAGTTTCTGATACGCTGTATACAGCGAAGACCTCCCTTGTATATCCTAGTTAAGGTTGGTCGGTCGCAGTTGATTGTTTTGAATTTCCAAGTATCATGGTGTTTAGAACTGTTCGCAAGTACAGTTCACTCGGGCGCAGCACGTCGGGGGGCGGCTACTCTTGCGAGAACAGGCCGAAACAATGGCTGAGAATTTAGGGGAGAGCAGTTATATTCAACTGACCGCGAATATTGTGTCGGCCTATGTGAGCAACAATACGGTCGCCAGCGCGGAAATTCCTAACTTGATCGGTCAGGTCTACTCCGCGTTGCTCCGGGTCACAAACGGACAGGTAGCGACGCCGAGCGAGCCTCCCAAGCCGGCTGTTCCGGTCAAGCGCTCAATCACGCCGGAATACATCGTTTGTCTGGAGGACGGTAAGAAGTTCAAGTCGCTCAAGCGCCACCTGCGCACACAGTACGATATGACGCCGGAGCAATATCGCGAGAAATGGGGATTAGCTCCCGACTACCCCATGGTCGCGCCCAATTACGCGGAAGCTCGCTCCCGGCTCGCCAAACAGATGGGGCTTGGCCAGCAACGCCGCCGGCGCCGCGGCTGACCCTTGTTGCTCGACTAGGCGAAGCAAAAGAGCTTCACCGCTGCAGGACGCCGATCACCCGGTTGGCGAAGCTGAGCCGCTCCGACATCACCGCAATGACGTAGGCCAGCAGCGCCTGACTAAGCGGCGGGTGTTCGCGTTTGATGCGCTCAAAGGCGTCCGCATCGAGCTCATAAAGGACGCTTGGAGCTTCGGCCTTAATGGTTGCACTGCGTGGCGCCCGGGTGAGCAGGCCCATTTCGCCGACTGTCGTGTGCGGGCCGAGGCTTCGCACCCGCGTAGTGCGTCCGTCGTGTAGGTCGACGATGATGCCGACACGCCCCTCGAGGATGAAATGCATCGAGGCTGCCGGGTCGCCCTGCTGCGCAATGATGTCGCCCGCTTTAACTTCGAGACGCCGGCAATATTGCGCCAGGCTGTCGGCAAGCTGCGAATTGCCGAGCGATTCGGTCAGCCAGGCACGCAAAGATCGGAAATCGCCGCCTTCGCCGCGATGCACCTCGATGATCGCCTGTTCGCAGGATTCCAGCGCCCGGTCCAGATCGGTGGCAACGATGATGTCGCCGGAAATGAATTTGGCGGTGCGAAACGGCCGTTCCAGTTCCGGTGTAAGGTTCACCAGCACAATCCGGGCGCCGGCTTCGGTCGCCGCCTGTCTGATCTGGGCGAAGCTTTGCGTCGCAGACGAATCGATACCGGTCACGTTACGAAAATCGAAAATCAGAAACCTGCAGTCCGGCTGCCGGGCCAGCAGCGTTTTGACGTGCTGATAGAGCCGGTTTGCCGATCCAAAGAACAGATAGCTCTGCAGCGCCATGCCCTGGATCTGGCGTCCGTGATCCGCCAGTAGAGCCAGCTCATCCGGTCCGCGGTCGAGCGAGGAGCGATATTCCGACCCGTCAAAGTTAAATTTGATCGCGCTGACGCGGCTGGCGCTCAGCGCGAACGTGGCGCAACCGATCACCACGCCGATCAGCACGCCGGCGACGAACCCCCAATTGATGATCAAAAGCGCGATTGCGAGCAGCGAAACCCACTCGATCGGGAGCAATTGCCGCGACGATTGAATGATCCATTGGTAGACGAGCCCCCAACCGAGAAAGATCAGCAATCCGCCGAGGACGTACTTTGGCACATAGCCCAGGAAAGACGGATCAGCGATCAGTACCGCTGCCGAGATCGCCGCGACCGTCAGTCCGGACAATCGGCTGGTGGCGCCGGCGGTGCGCGCGAGAATGGAGCGGCTCAAGGATGTGCAACTGACGTATCCGCCGAGCGCCGCCGTCAACAAATTGGCGAGTCCGAGGACCTTCAAGTCACGTTCAATATTGGCCTCGCTTCGGGTCGCGATTTCGATTCCTGTGGTGTTAAGCAACAAGGTGCTGATCGTGACGAACAGAATCGCGAGAAAATCGCCGGCGAGCGAAGGAAGTAACGTCCAGGAAAAGCTCTCAAGGGCGCCGCTTCTCCACGGCAATGTCAGTGCGGCGACGGGCTGCGGGTGAAACATCCAGCCGTCGGCCTGTGCTGCGTCAAGCGACGAGCCGCTCGAAATCAGGACGAGATAAGTGGCCGCGAACGCCGCCAGCAGAACGCCGGGCAGCACGAAAGGGCTTTTTGACCGCCGCAGCACGAGATGCAGGATGATTGCGACGATGACACCGGCTGCAAGCTTGCTGACGACCGATACGTCTGCGAAGGCGCCGAGGTTTCTTAATTCCAGCCGCTGGTCGGTGACGACCTGGGTCGCGCCCATGATCATCAGCCAGCCGGTGGCGCCGAGAAATCCGCCGATGACTGGAAAGGGCACGAACCGGATTGCGCGCCCGGCGTGCGTGAACCCGAGGACGCAAAGCACGAGCCCGGTAAACGCCGTCGCCAATGACATGACAATGAGCGTGGGCTCGAGAAGATCGGCGCCGCCGCCATGAGCGACGATGCGTTGAACGACCGTTGCGACCATGGCCGCGATGACGACCGAAATGGAACTGTCCGGGCCGGCAACGGCGAAAGGAAGCGAGCTGCGCAGCGCCACGACCGCTCCGCCGATCGCAGCGGACAGGAATGTCACCGCTACTCCATAGGCAAGCAGATGCGCGATCGGGCCGGTGAAAATGAGCGCCGCGTACGACAGACAATAGGCAATAGACAGCGTGCTGCAGATCACTCCGGCGAACACGTCGGTCAATCTGCTGCGGAACTTTTGATTGTTGAAAGCGCCGATGACGCCGGCAGAACTAACAGCCATCGTTGAATTTCCCGGCGCCACTGTGGCGATGATTGCGCAGGAACCTTACAACACGACTCCTGGAGTCGCCACAGTTCCCTCTGCGCAGTCGCCTGTCACAACAGGTTCACACGGTTGCGGTGGCGAGTGCGGCACGGGCGTCGGAGCGGATACGCTCCACCATCGCGCGGAAGCCGTTTGACCGCTGCGGCGTGAGATGTTCGCGCAACCCCATCCGTTCGAATAGTGAAAGTGCATCAGCCGAAAGGATGTCTTTCGCCGGCTTGCCGGAAAATATCGCGAACAGAATTGCGATCAGTCCGCGCACGATGTGGGCGTCACTGTCGCCGGCGAATGTGAGCACGGGCCCGCCGGCGCCGTTTGGCCGCACGCTGGTGTCGAGCCATACCTGGCTCGCGCAACCTTGCACTTTGTTGGCGTCGTTGTGCGCTGCCGGCGACAGCGGCGGCAGTTCCCGCCCCAGTTCGATCAGGTAGCGATAACGGTCGTCCCAAACGTCAAGGGTCGAGAAATTCTCGATGATCTCGTCGATATCTGCCATCGCTGCAGGGGTTCCTCGTCGCCCCTTATATAGAGCGCCGAGTCAAGGAGGTCGATGCTTGTAACGGCATCCTTGCGAGGCATTTTACGCCTCGCTACGGCAGCGTTATGTTCGCTATGCTGGGTGCTTGCCGTCTTTGCGCGGCGGCGGCCCGCGCCAGGACGGCGCGAGATCGGCAGGCGTCAAGGTGCTCTGCGAAGTACGCTCGACCGCGGATCGCTCCGACGCAGCCTTGGCGCCGGTTATGTGCCGCGACGGTGTGGCGGGTACCGTGCCGGTTTCGCGCGGCGCCATCGCTTCGCTCAACACTTCGTAAAGCATCTTTGCACCAGCCTGAGCTTTATAGCCGATGGCCGTCGCCACTTGAGAGCCCACCGTGCAGGCGTCGGGCTGGCGTTGGCAGAATCCGCGTACATCGCCGACGGTCGCCGACGCTGCCGAGATGGCCTCGGAAGCGTTGATCTCGCTGCTTGACGGGCTTCGCTCCGCCGCGCCAGTCGGCAACAGCAGCAGTACGACGCCGAGCCAAAACGCCATTCGCAACAGGAAGAACATAACGCCCACGTCCCCGGCGGCCATGAGTGCCGCACGTGGCTGCAACCTAGCAGGCAGCCTTGAAGGCCACGTTGGCGGTGCCAAGACGTTTTTGTCCATAATCGAACAGAATACGCTGCAAATTTTCGCCCAAGTTGAAAAAATATCATTTACCTAAAATTTGAACGAACGCGCCATGCGTGCTTTTCGCTCCGCTCGCGCCGGGAGCCTGCACTCGTTCGGGTCTCCATTTTCTGCACGCCGCATAACTCGCTAACTGACCAACAAATTTTCGCGGCAACGACCCGTTCACCATGATCGGCGATTCCAGCCGAGTTCGCTTGCGCACAACGCGTGGCGTCGATGTACGGCCGCGCTGCGTGTCTGTGGATTTAGGGTTCGCTTAAGCGCGGTCTGACACGATCACCCGATAGAAAAAGGGGAGCGCGTCGGCAAAGTCCGGACGTGCGATCGGGAACGTGGGTCTCTTCGCGCCGGTACGAGATTATATTGCGTCGCTTGTGCACCCGTCGGCGCAGCACGATGCGCTGACGGCGGCGCGCCACCGCGCCTTTATCGCCCCGCGACTGCTCGGCAGCGTAGTCGCGCTGGCATCCTTCCCGGTCTACCTGCTGGTGCGCGGCGCGCCAACGGCGATCGAGTTGATGGTGTTTGCGTGGCTCATCGCTCCGATCCTCACCGCTTACTTTCTCTCCCGCACCGGCCGCTACGAAAGCGCCCACGTGCTGTCGTCGCTGGCTTTGACCGGCCTGGTGACGGTAGTCGCGGTCTCGACCGGCGGTATTGCTTCGTTTGCCGCTATTTGGCTCGTCGTCGTTCCGCTTGAGGCCGCGCTCTCAGCGTCGCGACGCGCCGTGGCGATCGCCTCAACCTTCGCGCTTGCAGCCGCTGGTTTTCTGGTACTTGTCGGTGCGCTCAAGCTGTTGCCTGCGCCGGTGCCTGGCGGACATGGAACGCTTGCCGCGCTCGGCATTGTTTCGGCGGCGCTCTATGCGGCCGGGCTCGCGCTCGGTGCCGAGGCGCTGTCGCGCACGAGTTTCTGGCTGTTGTACGCCGAGGAGGACCGGTACCGGCTCCTGGCGCGCAACATGACCGACGTGATCACACGGCACGGCCGTGATGGCGCCGTACTGTTCGTATCACCAGCCGCGCAATCTTTGTTCGGGTCTGGCGTCGCCGAATTGCATGGGCAAGGTTTGTTCGGCCGCGTTCACGTCGCCGATCGACCGGCCTACCTGAGCGCGCTCGGCGATACCGCGGCGCTCGGCGAGAGCCGTTCGGTCGAATTCCGTGTCCGATGCGATTGCTCTGACGCTGGCCAGCCTGCGGTGCAGTTCATCTGGATCGAAATGCGTTGCCGGCCCCTGGAGCAGGCTGCGGTCGAGGCCGGCAGCCGCCGCGAAGTCGTTGCCGTGCTTCGCGATGTGACGGAGCGTAAGCGCCAGGAGCAGGCGCTTGAGGACGCGCGCGCCGAAGCCGAACGCGCCAACGCGGCGAAAGGCCGGTTCCTTGCCACGATGAGCCACGAACTGCGCACGCCGCTCAATGCGATCATCGGCTTCTCGGACATGTTGATGAAAGAGGCGGCGCTGCGCCTCGATGCTGACCGCCGCGAGGAATACGCCGGCCTCATCAATGATTCCGGGCACCACCTGCTCGCCGTCATCAACGGCATTCTCGATATGTCAAAAATCGAGACCGACAATTTCGTGATCACGCCGGAGCCGTTCTCGCCGGCGCCAGTCATTGCCTCTTGCTGCGGCCTTTTGGAATTGCGCGCGACCGAGGCGGGCGTTGAGCTCGACCGAGCGCCCGCCGGCGAACTCCCGGAAATCGTCGCCGATAAGCGGGCGCTCCATCAAATTCTGCTCAACCTTCTTTCAAACGCGGTCCGCTTCACCGACCGCGGCGGCAAAGTGACAATTGGCGCTCGTGCCGAGGCGGGAAACATCATTTTCGTGGTCGAGGACAACGGCGTCGGCATCAGCGACGAGGATCTCGCGCGGGTCGGCGAGCCATATTTTCAGGCGCGCGCTTCGTACGATCGTCGTCACGGCGGCACCGGGCTCGGTTTGTCCATCGTCAAAGGTCTGGTGCGGCTGCATGGCGGCGAGGTCACGATCCAGAGCCGGATCGGCGAAGGCACGCGGGTCAGCGTGCGCCTGCCGCTCGACTGCGAGCGCGGTCGTCTGGCCAAGCAGGATTCCGCTCTAGTTGCGACCAACGTGACACGCTACCTCCCACCGGCGCCGACAAACGCGGCGGGGCAGTCGCCTGCGGCGGCGCGCGAAGCGTCGGTTCCTGCCAACATTCGGGTGAAGAAAAGTGCGTGAGCGCCGCAACGACAACACGCGAGCTTGGTTTCGTGGAATGCGGCTCCTTGGTGCTGTCGCTTCGATCATACTGTGGTTGTTGGCGAAGGCAGCGCGCCGGCCGGTCGATTCGCTGGCCATAGTCGGCGCTGTCGTGGCGAGCCTCGTCATCGTCGTCAACGCGCTTTACTTGCAATCGCGCGCCCATCCGGCGCCGTTTGTCGCCAATCCGACCCCGCCGTCTCGGGCAGTCGAAAGCCGCTCCGTCGCCCCGGTCATGGGAGCGCCTAAGTCGGCGGAACTTGCTCCGGCGCGTCACGCCGTCGCAATGCGGACAACACCGCAGCCTGTTGCCAGCCGTCGTCACGACCCCATCGCTGAATTGATCAGCTCGTCCATGCCCGCGCCGTCGCGCGTCATTGCCGTGCAGCGCGTCCTCTCGGAGTTTGGCTATGGCCAGATCAGGCCGTCCGGCGTCGTCGACGAGCCGACCAGGGTGGCGATTGAGAAATTCGAGAGCGACCACAAACTACCGGTAACCGGACGGCTTTCGGACCACCTCCTGAGCGAACTTGGCGCCATGACCGGTCGTCCAATCGAATAGTCATCGGTCCGGCGTCTAACACCGTCGCAAACTTTGCGATTTGTAGTTATGCATCCGCGGCCGGCCCCTGGGCCGCCAGGAATGACAATCATGCGTCTGAAAACCGGGCTGTGGGTTGCCGCTTATTTGCGGCGCTGCCATGTCGAGGGCGTGTTCGCTGTAGTGCGGCGGCGCGGGGCCGAAGAAGCCGGCGCAGTGTTCGTTCGCATCAGCAAGCTCGACGGCACGTCGGATTTATTCGGCCCGGCGCCGCAGAGCGCCTTCGATGCGGCGGCGGAAACATCGCGCGCGTTTACCCCGAGCCTCGCCACTCAGTCAGCGCCCGATGCAGACGTCGAGGCTTATCTCGCGCGGCAACTGAAATTCGATCCCGATGCCTGGATCGTCGAGGTCGAGGACCGCGAGGGCCGCAATTTCCTCGATGTCGTTGCCGGCTGAAGCCGGCTTAAGAAGCGTTCCGGCGGCCGCTCGTTCGCTGCGTCACCGGAAGGCGTGGCACTGCGGCGATGGCCGGCCGCGCGCGCTGTCGCGTTTCGTCGTTCCAGGCGGGCGGCTGATGCGTGGCCACGATTCGATCCTGCTTACGCAGCGCTTGCCAGATGACGACCATGCCTTCGGCCGCCGCTTGTGTCATTTCGTCGTTGAGGGCGGCAAGCGCATGGACGCGCTCGACCGAGTGACCGACGGTTAGATTGACGAACAGCAGCACGCGGTAGAGCACCTCGCGCGGCATGTCGAGCGCCTTCGCCACCACTACGACCGGCTCGCCCAGATCGTCACGCACGATGCGTCTTGCTTGCTCGCGCGGAATTTGCAGCGCTTGCGCCAGGTCCTGTGCGAAACCTTCTCGGTTGCCGCCAAGTGCCGCGGCTTCCAGGCGTTGGCTGACCGAAATATCGCGCATCACCCGCATGCTTCCGGGAGAAACCGGTGCGACAACGTCGAGGTTAAGCAGAATGAGGCGCCGCTCGATCGCGCTGGCGGCAAAGAACAGCTCGGTTAGTTCGGCGGCTATGGTTGAATTGAGCGGGGCGATCGTTGCTGACGTAGCCAATGCGTCGCGGTGCAGAGCGGTATCTTCGCGATCCGTGATCGCCGGTGATTGAGATGCCGGCTGTCCTGGCGGAGCGGACGGTTGCAGCAGCGGATGCGAACGCAATTGCGAGCGGACTTCCGGTAAATCGCGGGTGAGCCATTGCAAGACTCGCAGCGGCGGCGACATGTAGCCCGCAAACCGCCGGGCAACCGCGACCCGCGTCGACACGTCCACGGCTTCGAGCAGGCGCATCGCCAGTTCGGTGTAATGGCGTTCCTCATCGGGCGTATGGCTGAGCCGGTGGACGTAAAGGTCAGTCAGCACACGCAGCAGCGTCGGTCGCATGTCGGCGCCGGTCCGGATACCGAGTTCGGTAAGCCCATCCAGGCCGGAAAGGTGCTGCCTAGCCATTGTCCGTACTCACTCACTACAGCGGACCGGGGGCGATATCAGATCGCACCAATCGAACCGTCTCCTAAACCTATGTTGTCGCCGTTAGCGGAGCGTTAACCCTGCATACGGCTTAGTTACAGCGACGCCGATGCGCGTGCATCGGGGCAGGGGGTCCGCTGTCCGGACAGGCAGAGGACTACGGCTGGCCGCCAATATGGGTACCATTGTTAAGTTCCCCGACGAGGGGCGGATTGTGAGATTCGGCCGTGCGGACATGGCCGATGAGTCCGCGACGGTCATTATCCTTCCGGTCGTCCGCATCGAACGATACGACGAGCCGCGCGGCGAGGACGCGGAACCGCGCACTCATCCGCCGGCAGACAATGGCGGTCGCCGACGCGTGAGGCGCCGCTAACGCGGGACGCATCGATGTCGCCGCGAGTTGGTCGCCGTCGCGAGACCAGGCTGCCGTTCATCCTCTTGGTTCTCCCGGCGCTTGCCGGGTGCACCAGCATCGGCGATTTCGGCCGGCTGGACCGGCCTTTCGTTACCGACAACATTCACGACTGGGTCGGCCAAGAGGCCGCGGGCCGCGCCGGCGGACTGATCTCGTTCGACAATCTGACCGAAGATGAGCGCACGCTGCGCGACTTGGCGTATCCGCTGATCGTGCCGCCCTACGACCGCCAGCGTTGGGACGCCATACTGTACGAATATGGCGTCAAGCGCGAATTCCGAAACTCATTGTGGATCGTCGACCCGACTGCCTATTACCGGGCTCTGCAGGGCGCCGACTATCGTTCGACGGCCGGGCGCTACAACCGGCTGATCGACGATATTCGCAACGATGCAGTTCGCATCCCTCCGTTCTTCGATATCGCCCGACGCGTTGTCGAACTGGACCGGCGCCGCCGGGAAAGCCTGGACTATCTCCCCGATATTTCTCCATCGGACCGGCTCAGCGCACTGGCGCGCATCGGCGAGAACACTCTGACCATCGTGTGGGTGCAGAATTCGCTGGCGCAGCGGTGCGCTGGCTATCGGTTTGCGCTCGATCACTTGGTGGTCGCGGAACCGGAAAACGTGGCGGCTCAGGCGGACATAGCGCTCGCGTTGTTGCAGCAGCAACTCGCGGCGAACGAGTTGGTCCCTGATCCGCGCTTTGCCGCTTTACCGCGCGGCGCTGCGGCAACGCCGCCGCCGATCGTTAAGTAGCACAGTCGCGAACAGAGCCGCTTATTGTTGCAGCGGCACCCCGCGGCACCGCGCATCGGCGAGCGCGCGGCGCGCCATCGCCATTAATCCGGGCTCCGGCGCCAGCGCCCGCAGCACAATCAGCCCGGTCGTTGTGGGCGAGTCGATGATCAAGCGGTCGGCGGCCGTTACGTCCTGCTCTTCCGGCAAGTCCGCATGCTGCTCCGGCGTCATCAGATCGAGTTCGATCGCGCGCCGGCCGGCCGCGCGATCGTTGATCGCGTAATAGGCCACACTTTTGCGCGTGTAGAACGTGACCGACGTGTAAGCCTGGCTCACCGGCGCGTTGAACTTGAGCGTTCCAGCGGAAAGATCGTAGCGGCACACCGCGACCGCAAAGGCCGGATCCATGAATGGCATGATCGCGTCCTGCGCAGTCGGCGGAGCGAGCGGCACCAAGCTGTTGACCGGTGCAAGCCGTGCCAGCCGCGAATAGGCATCCTGTGTAGCCGCCTGCGGCATCGCCAGCACGGTAGAAAGATGCACGATGCCGCCAAGCAGAAGCGCACCGAGGAGCCAAAACGACAGGCGGATCATGAGCAAGCCTTCCGCACGATCGCCGGCATCGGCCCTTCTCTTGACGTCATCGAAGCGACTCCGATCGGCGTATCGTAAAGCCGCAGCACCAGAACGAATTTTTCGATCCCGCCGCTCGGCAGCCAATTTCCCGGTCGTGCCCGTGGTCCGACATTGATGGCGAAGCGGCCGCCGACGTCGCGCAGCAGCTCCGCGCTGGTAAATCCGTGGCGGTCGATCGTATTCGCAACCAGCCGTCCTTCCGGGTCATAGAGTGTCAGCGTCCAGTAGCGGGCCGAAGGCGTCATGCCGCTAAGCACAAACGTGCAGCGTCCGTCGAACGGATTACCCATATCGTCGGTGCGCGCGAAGAAAGCGACGCCGTCGCCGGTGCCAATCGGCAGCGCGCCGCTGCGGGCGACGATCGCCCGGGCATAGGGATCGATGTCCACCGATCCGCTCCGCGGCCACGCCGTCCAGGCGCCGATCTTCAGCGAGCCGAACGCCACGCCGCGCGTCACCGTGAGCCAGGTCGCGCTCAGCCCGATGACAGCAGCGAGAAGCAGTGTGAAACAGGAACCGAAGAACAGCCGCACGTTCGACCCGATCAGGTGGTGTGTGCTTGCAGCGAATGCGCAGCTAATTGCCGCGCGAAATCCCCGCAGGCTTAAGTTCGCTGGCGGCGGTGACGGTACTGCCGCCGGCTTCGCCACCGCCGAGCGAGCCTAGCGTTCGCGCCGGTGCCGCCTCAACTGAAAGCGCGTGGCTGGCATCGTCCAGCGAATGTTCGATGCGAATGAGAGCGTCAGCCGCTTTCCGCGTCAGCAAGATCTGCTGCGGGGCGGGGTTGTTCTGAAGAAGCGCGGCGTCGGCGACACTGGGGGCGTGCGGCGGAATCGGCGGCAAGCCGGGCAGCGGCCGCAATTCAATGTTCTGGTGCGCATAGGTCATGATGTTGTGCCAGAGCAGCGCCGGCAGGGTGCCTCCGGTCATGCGTTTGGTCGGGGTATAATCGTCGTTGCCCATCCAAACCGCGCCGGTGAAATTTCCCGTGTAACCGACAAACCAGGCGTCGCGGTAGCCGTTGGTGGTCCCGGTCTTTCCCCCAACTCTGGTGGCGTCGAGTTGCGCCCGCTTACCCGTGCCCCGTTCGACGACCGAGTTCATCATCCCGATCATTTCCAGCGCGACCTGCGGCGAAATCACCTGTTCCGGCCGCTTGCCGTCGCGGTCGAAACGCCAGATCAGCCGGCCGGTTCCGCTGCGTACTTCAAGCGCCGCGTGCGGCGCGACCGCCCTGCCGAGATTGGGAAAGGTCGCGTACGCGACGGCGTGCTCGAGCACGTTGACCGCGTCGGCGCCGATCGGCAGCGATGGCGTGTCGGGAAGCGGCGTATAGATGCCGAAATTGCGCGCGGTCTGGATGATCTTGGCGCGGCCGAGCTTTGGGTTGCCGTCGCCGAGTGCAATCGAAAGCTTGACCGGGATGATGTTGACCGAATTGGTGATGGCCTGCGTCAGCGTCAATGAGCCCGAATAGCCGCCTGAATAATTGTGCGGGCACCAATTGCCGATGCAAACCGGTGAATCGACGACGATGGAGGTTGGCGTAAAGCCATTCGCCAAGGCGGTCGCATAGACGTAGGGCTTGAACGACGACCCCGGCTGGCGCAGCGCATCGACCGCGCGGTTGAACTGGCTCTCTCCATAATCGCGGCCGCCGACCATGGCGCGCACGCCGCCGTCGAGATCGGCGATCACCAAAGCCGTCTGGCTGGCGCCGTAATCGTGGCCGTATTGGCGCAAGATCAATTCCGCCTCGCGATCGGCGTAGCGCTGCAGATTTGGGTCGAGCGCCGTCCGCACCACGAAGAAGCTCTCGTTGACGGACTTCGGGAACGTGTCGACGAGCTTGCGCATCTCGTCGAAGGCCCAGTCGAGGTAATAGTTCGGCGCGTAATCCTCGCGGCGATCCACCGGGGTCGCAGGATTGCGGCGAGCGCCGTAGACCTGACCCGCGGTCATGAAGCCGGTGTCGACCAGATTGTCGAGCACGACGTTGGCGCGGGCGCGCGCCGCCGGCAGATTGGCGAGCGGGGAATATTTGCTTGGCGCTTTGAACAGGCCGGCGATCATTGCAGCTTCCGGCAACGTCACATCGCGCACCGACTTGCCGAAATAATACTGTGCGGCGCCGTTGACTCCGAAGGTGCCGCCGCCGAGGTAGGCCCGATCCAGGTAAAGCTTGAGGATCTCTTTCTTCGAAAGATGCGTCTCCAGCCAGCTGGCAAGAAACGCCTCGTTGATCTTGCGCTCGATGGTGCGCTCATTCGACAGAAACAGGTTCTTGGCGAGTTGCTGGGTGATGGTGGATCCGCCCTGCACCACGCCGCCGGCCCGCGCGTTGGTCATCAGCGCGCGGAGCGTGCCGTAGAAGTCGATGCCGTAGTGCTCGTAAAAGCGGCGATCCTCGGTGGCCAGCACGGCCTTGATCAGATGGTCAGGCATCTCCTCGAGCGGTACCGAATCGTTGTGCTTGATGCCGCGATTACCGATCTCGTTGCCGTAGCGGTCGAGGAAAGTGACGGCGAGTTCGGACTTCTTCAGCCAGTCCTCGTCCGAGGTTTCGCGGAAGGAGGGGATGGCGAGCGCCAACATCAAGAGAAGACCAAAGGTGCCCCATGTCGCGGCTTCCGATAGCGGCTCGACGATAAGCCAGCGGCGCCAGCCCGCGACGTGGAAACGATCCATGATCGCGGTGAACCGCTCGTACAGCTCGCGCGCCCATTTGCCGCTTTGAAAGACGGCAAAATCAATCCGCGCGTCGAGATCCAGCAAAAGCCGCTTGAGCTTGACCCGCCAATCGTCGCGCTGATCGGGAAACCAGTCGGTCACGCTTTAACCACTCCCGGGACGGGGCCATCCCCGTCGTGTGTCCAGCCCATCAGGATTTAGCCGAGCCAGCGGCTGCGGCCAATGACGCTAACAGGACACTGTGAATGGAAATTGGGGGCAAATTGGGCGTAAGACCCTTGGCGGCAGCGGCGGAGATCTTAATCGGGTTTCAGCAACACGGTTTCCGCGCCGGCCCGGGATCAGCGATATGGCCGAACAAGGTTCAAGTGACGTCCCCTTTTGGCAGCGTAAGTCTTTGGATGAAATGACGGATTCGGAATGGGAAAGCCTCTGCGACGGCTGCGGCCGCTGCTGTCTTAACAAGCTGGAAGAAGAGGGAACCGACCGGACCTTTTATACCGACGTCGGGTGCCGCCTGCTCGACACGCAGGCCTGCCGTTGCCGTGATTATTCGAATCGGCTTGAGCAGGTCGAGGATTGCGTGCAGCTGACGCCCGAAAGCCTGAAAACCATAACCTGGTTGCCGCCCTCGTGCGCCTATGTGCTGCTCGCCGAGGGCAAGGATCTCTATTGGTGGCATCCACTGGTTTCCGGAGACGCGGACACCGTCCACACTGCCGGCGTCTCAGTACGTGGCCGGGTGAGCGCCTGCGAGACGCACGTCTCTGACGATATGCTCGAAGACTACATCGTAAGCTGGCCATTAAAGCTGCCGAAAGGAGCCCGGCGGCGGAAGGCTAAGGTCAATAGCGAATAGACGATCCACCTGCGATATTTCCGACGGTGCGCATTTAACTAAACAACAGCCCAGCTCTGCGGCCAAAGCGGTTGCTTTCACCTATCGCTCAAGCCAAGTGATAGCGGGCAGAGCGGTCCGGCCGGGCCAAGCTCGGGGAGGATTCCTCGGAAAATCACAAGCGCGACATGACCGAGAATCTGCCCCGCGATATCAGCCCCGATGACGCCCACAGCATTGCCCCGGATCTTGCCGAGGACGCTTCCGCGGCATTCGCTCGGGGAAAACAGGATGCCGGCGTCTTGCCGCCGCTGGATCATGCGGCGATCCGGACCATCCTCGTCGGCATCATGCTGGCGATGTTTTTGTCGGCGCTCGAGCAGACTATCGTGGCGCCCGCTTTGCCGGCAATCGGCAAGAGTCTCGCCGATCTCGATGATCTTTCCTGGGTGGTGACGGCTTATCTCCTCGCCGCAACCGCGGCGACGCCGTTGTTTGGCAAGCTTACCGATATTCACGGCCGGCGCACCATCATGCTGGTAGCGATCGGGATTTTCATCGTTGGTTCGATCGCGTGCGCGGTGGCGCCGACAATTTGGGTGCTGGTTTTAGGCCGCGCCTTGCAGGGGCTTGGCGGCGGCGGGCTGTTGCCGATCGCCCAGACCATCATCGCCGACATCCTCTCGCCACGCGAACGGCCGATGGTGCAGAGCTACACGGCAGTAGTGTTCTTGAGTGCCAGCATTCTTGGTCCAGTGCTTGGCGGATTGCTCACCGACCATCTGCACTGGTCCTTTATTTTCTGGATCAATGTGCCGCTCGGCGCGATTGCCCTGGTGATGACCGGGCGGGCGTTGCGCCGTTTGCCGCGTCACGATCACCCGCACCGGCTCGATATTCCCGGCGTTGTGCTCCTTGTTGCCGCGTCGGTCGCAGTCCTGCTGGCGCTCGATTGGGGCGGTACCCGTTACGCCTGGACCTCGTGGCAGATCGCAAGCCTTGCGGCTGTCTCCGTGGTGCTGTGGATCTCATTCGCTGTCCGGCTGCTCACGGCGCGTGAGCCGTTCATTCCGCTTGCGATATTGCGGGACCGAGTGACCAGCGCCATCACCTGCGCGGCATTTTTCAGCATCGGCACCATCATTGGGATCACGATTGTCACGCCGCTCTATTGCGAGATGGTGCTCGGTGCGTCGGCGAGTATTTCGGGGTTGGCGCTGATCGGATTTATGGCGGGCGCCACGATTGGCTCGTTGATCAGCGGCCGGTTGCTTGTACGCCTGACGCATTACCGGCGGGTACCGATCATCGGCCTCCTCATTGCCATCGTCGTGCTCGGCTTCCTCGCCGTGAAGCCGGCCAGTCTGCCGCTCGCCGGCTTCGCCCTGTTGCTCGTGGTGTTGGGCGCCGCCATGGGGCAGATGTATCCGACCAGCACCATTCTCATGCAGAACGCGGTCAAGCCGCATCAGATGGGGATCGCCACGGGAACGTTGAACTTCTTCCGCTTGCTGGGCGGGGCGATCATCGTCGCTGTGTTTGGAGCGATCGTGTTCGGCAATACCGGTGGCCACACCGGCGTGACCACGCTCACCGCGCTGGCGGGTCACGCCGATTTTGCTCCGACATTTGGCTGGGTTTTCATCGCGGCGGCGGCGTTCCTGGCCGTTGCGCTCGCATCTTTGGCTCTGGTCGAGGAGCGGCCGCTGCATGGACCGCTCCGTCAAGCGGATAGTGTAACGGAGTAGCCTTAGAGCGTGCGGTCAGCCTCGTATCGGACGGAACATAACTGCAAGCAGTGTGCGTTGGCCGTTCAGGTCTTGTTCACGGCCGAGTGCCTAGATCATGGCCGGGAAGGTGGAACGGCGTATGGCCCTCCACCTACCGCTGGAGCGTCAAGCGTTTGTCGCTCCGGGAGACCCGCATGGGTGCCCTCGCACGAGTGCTCATTGTCGCGTTGTTTGCTGGCGCTATTGCGCATACCCCGGCGCGCGCACAGGAGGGGTTTCGCCCGATCTACTCCGGAATCGAGCGTCCGCGCGGATGTTTAAATCCGTTGGAGCGCCGAGCGTTGGTTGAGAGTGGCGCGGTGCTCCGGCTTGTCGCTGTCCTCCGCTCCGTCCATATCAGGGTGCCGGGTATTCTCGTGCGTGCTCGCCTCTGCCGCCGTCCAGAAGGCCTTGCCTACATGCTGACACTGCTTGCCTTCGACGGCAAAGTGACGCACGTGGCCGTGGATGCAGTGAAAGGCACGCTGATCGGCGAGCGCTAACGGAGCTATTTTTTGCGCCTTCTCGTTGTTGAAGACGACCCCGATCTCAATCGGCAGCTCACCACGGCGCTGACCGACGCCGGTTACGTTGTCGATCGGGCCTTCGACGGCGAGGAAGGTCATTATCTCGGCGAGAGCGAGCCTTACGATGCCGTCATTCTCGACATCGGGTTGCCGAAAATGGATGGCATCTCCGTGCTGGAATCCTGGCGACGGACCGGCCGAGCAATGCCGGTGCTGATTCTGACCGCGCGCGATCGCTGGAGCGACAAGGTGCAAGGCTTTGACGCCGGTGCCGACGATTATGTTGCCAAGCCCTTTCACGTCGAAGAAGTGCTGGCGCGGGTGCGCGCCCTGTTACGCCGCTCAACCGGACACGCCAAAAGCGAATTTACCTGCGGCCCGGTGCGTCTGGATACCCGGACCGGGCGGGTCGCGGTCGACGGCAATCCGGTGAAGCTTACCTCGCACGAGTACCGGCTGCTCTCCTACCTCATGCACCATACCGGCCGCGTGGTGTCGCGGACTGAACTGGTCGAGCACCTCTACGACCAGGACTTCGACCGCGATTCAAACACGATCGAAGTCTTCGTCGGACGCATCCGTAAAAAACTCGGCGTGGACGTGATCCAGACCGTGCGCGGTCTTGGTTACCTGCTCACTCCGCCTGATGCGCGCTAATTCACTCGCGTTTCGTCTCTTCCTCTGGGCGACCGGCCTGACGGTAATGGTCCTTATTATCACCGGGGTCGCGTTGTCCACGCTGTATCGCAATGCCGTCGAGCGCGCCTTCGACCGGCGGCTCGACGTCTATCTTCGCACGCTCGTCGCTGACATCGCCTCTCCGGAGGAAGGTAACGAGAAATTCCCGCAATCGATCGGCGAGCCTTTGTTCGAACTGCCGCTGTCGGGCTGGTACTGGCAGGTCACGCGGCTCGACACGCCCAAACAGGACGTGCATTCCTCGCGGTCTCTATGGGATTCCAACCTTCCGCACTTGCCCGAAACCAAAGACGATCCCGCCGCATCTGGCGGGTACCGGAAAGGATACGCGACGGGTCCCGAGGATGTGCGGCTGCGGCTGGTTGAGCGCAACATCGACCTCGGCGATGACGGGCGTTATCTGATCGCGGTTGCAGGAAACGCCTCCGAAATCGACGACGAGATGCTGAGCTTCGACCGCATCATCGGCGCGATTTTCGCGGGTCTTGCCGTCGCGCTGCTGATAACCACGGTTTTGCAGGTGCGCTTTGGTCTTGCGCCGTTAAAGCGAATTTCCGCGAGCTTGGCCGCGATCCGTTCCGGACGGGCCGAGCGTCTGGAGGGCGAATTTCCAGTCGAGATCGCTCCGCTCGCGCGTGAGACCAATGCGCTGATCGAGGCCAATCGCGAAATCGTCGAGCGTGCGCGCACCCATGTCGGCAATCTTGCCCACGCGCTCAAGACGCCGCTGTCCGTCATTGTCAATGAGGCGGCGGCGCGGGGCAATGATCCGCTGGCGCAAAAGGTCCTGGAACAGGCCGACATCATGCGCGATCAGGTGGCGCGGCAGCTGGAGCGTGCGCGGCTCGCGGCGCGTTCCACCGTAGTCGGGACGCTGATCGACGTTCCGCCCGTCGTGACCGCATTGGCGCGCACCATGGAGAAGCTCCATCGCGACCGGGACATCGCTATCGCCGTTGATGTGCCGGAACATGCGCGCTTTCGCGGCGAGCAACAGGACCTCGAGGAAATGATCGGCAATCTGGTCGACAACGCCTGCAAATGGGCGCGGTCGCGGGTCGCCATTGAAGTCGCAGCCGACGGCCGCGCCAGCGATGCCGAGCCGAAAGTGCGTGTCATAGTCGACGACGATGGACCAGGACTTTCACCCGCCGAACGCGAGCAGGTAGCGCTGCGCGGGCAGCGGCTCGACGAGAGCAAGCCCGGTTCCGGACTTGGTCTCTCCATCGTCATTGAGCTGGCGAGCCTCTATGACGGCGTGCTGACGCTTGGCACCGCGCCGATCGGCGGTTTGCGCGCCGAACTGGCGCTTCCCGCCGGATAACTCAGAGAGGACGCCAACAGAGTTTCGCCCTATTCGTTCCGCCATGAGGTCGTGGTAACCGGCGGATGTTATGCTGCCGGTTCGTGCGTGTGAGGGCAGCATGCCGGCGATCAGATTTGTCACATTGGCGCTGGTGGGGCTGAGCATGGCGGCGTGCTCGCAAGATCCCGGACCTCGAGAGGTTGGCGGCGCCGCGGCCGCCGACGCGATCGACAACGCGTTCGGCGGCCTTCTTGGCAATCGCAGTGGCGCCGCGCTCGACGACGAGGATAGCCGTCGCGCTTACCAGGCGGAGATGCAGGCTTTGGAATTGGGCCCTTCGGGAGTGCCGGTACCCTGGCGCAACCCGAACTCGGGACGCTACGGCAACGTGGTCCCGGGTCCCGTTTATGAGCGTAACGGCGTTCCATGCCGACAGTTTACCCATGCGATCTACGCCGAGGGCCGGCCGCAGATCGGGCGGGGTACCGCTTGCCGCAATCCGGACGGGACCTGGACGATTGTGGGATAACCGTTCGGCCGTCTTTTGACAGCCGTTAAGAGATATGGCTGCGCCAGCCCAAAAGCGGGCCACATGACCCTGAATTTCCGAGGTTTTGCGTAACTCCTTCTTAAGCGCGGCTTGACTAAAAAGTCTGCGGTACCCTTCGGGCGAAGTGGTGCGTCCGAGCGCGGTGCGCCCAAAACTGGTGTAGCTTATGACGAGCGGCGGGCCGGCCGTCGAACGGTTGCGCGACTATCTTCGGAACCTCACGCCGGAGGCGCAGGGCCTGCTGGTTGCCGAGCTGGAACGCGCTACCCTGCGCGGCGAGGAAGCCGCCGGCAGCGAACTTATCCTGCAGGAATTACGCCGTGCGATCCGTGCCGCCGGAGAGCCGGTCACCCGCATCGGCGACGCCGGGAGGCTGTTCTTCGCGCCGCTTGAGCCTTTCCTCATCGACGATGCCGCCGATCATAAGCGTCTTGGGCGCATGGCGCGCGTATCGCTCGCGCCGATCTGGGACTGGTTGGGCCGCGACCTGATCCCCGCCGAGGTCAAGGCGCTGAGCGAAGATATCAATCGCGCTTTGTATAACGATGATCGGGTCAAGGCCGAGCAGCTGACGCGGGCTCTGCACGACCGGGCGATCATGCGCATCCGCGAAACCGTGGCCGCGGTGACGGGCGACGACAAAGCGCGCCGGCGCCTGGCCGTTCAAGTCGGCACGCCTCGGGCACTCGACGATCTTGGAACCCTCGCCGCCATCCTCGGCAACCGTGATGCGCTGGCCGAATTGGCGCGGCGGCTGCCGAGCCAAATCCGCGCGCTCGAGCGTGAGCACGTCGATACCATCAAGGCTTGGCTCGATGCGCCAACAGCAAAGAAGGCATCCACGGCGGTCGCGATAAATAAAGCGGACCCATTGCTTTACGGCTTGGTTCTGGTCTTGGGCCGGCTAGCGGCACCATGGCAGCTCGTCCGCGTCGCGACGCTCGTCGCCGAGACTGACGACACCACCCGCATCGCCGAGACGCCCTGGGCGGTTGCCGTCGCCATCGTGCTCGGCGAAATCGATTGCCTGGTCGGCGAACTGCGCGCGGAACTCAAAGCGCACCGACCGGTCACTTCGCTGCTCAAGGCCATTCACGACGCGGTGCGCGGCGTGCGGACGGAAATGGACCTCTCGGTCGACTCACCGTGGAGCCGTCAGCTGGTCCACATCCGCACCGAAGTCTCCAATTTGCTGAAAGCCGAAATCGAGTCGGCGCCAGGCCACGTGCGCCGGCTCCTGCGGCCCCGGCCGGTCAAAGAGATAGCGCCCGGGTCCATGCTCGACGCCATCGACGTCAATGACACTGAAATGCTGGTCGAATTCGTAGGCGCTTGCCGCAACTATGCAAGCGAACTCGCCGTCAACGAAGCAACCACGCGAAGCTTTTCCGAACTGCAACACTACCTTGAAACCGGCACCAAGGTGCTGCTCGACGGGATGCGTCATGCCGGCGATGCGGACCGACCCTTCCGGCAGTCGCAGCTCGATGCCGCGATTCGTTTTTGCCGAATTGTGTTTGGCGCAGACTATGCCGGGCTGTTGGCGAAGGCGGCCGAAATTGCGATCCAGTCGGCCACGGCAGAGCGCAAATCGGCGCGCGCTTAACCCGCGTCCGGATGACCATGCGCGGTTATTGCCGCATCGCGCGCAATTGCCGCGCCCATGCTCCCATTGCCGCCGCAATGGCGCCGTGATGATGTAACCGCGCGGCCCGATGGCGTGCCGCTCCCAAGCTGCGGCTTCCCCCGTTCCGCGGATGAATGATGACCATGATTCTGTGGTGCATATTCGCATTGATGACGGCCGCGGCTATCTTCGCGGTGGCGTGGCCGTTGGGGCGACCGCCGAGGAAGCTCGGCGGCGGCAGCGACCTTGTTGTCTACAAGGATCAGCTTCAGGAAATCGATCGCGACCGCGCGGCCGGCCTGATCGGTGAAGCGGAAGCGGAGACCGCAAGGCTCGAAGTGTCACGTCGGCTTCTCGCCGCAGCCGACACCCAACCGCCCAGCGCTCCCGCGACATTGGCGCCGCCGATGCTGCGGCGGCGCCGCGCGGTGGCGATCGCGGCACTGATCATTTTACCGTTCGGCCCGCCAAGCCTTTACATCGCGCTTGGCTCGCCAAATGTTCCGTGGGAACCGGCCTTCGCCCGCGTCAATACCTCTCAGGGTCGCGAATCGATCGGCAGTCTGGTCAGCAAAGTGGAAGCCCACCTTGCCAGCAATCCCAACGACGGTTCCGGCTGGGAGGTGATCGCGCCGGTCTATATGCGGCTTGGCCGCTTCGACGATGCCGTTGCGGCGCGACGAAAATCGCTGGCGCTCAACGGTGACAACGCTGCCCGACAAGCTGATCTTGGCGAGGCGCTGACCGCCGCGGCCGATGGCGTCGTAACCGCCGACGCCAAGGCGGCGTTCGAACGCGCCATTACACACGATCCCCGCGAAGCGAAGGCTCGATATTTTCTCGGTCTCGCGGCCGAGCAGGACGGCGATGTCGAGCAGGCGAGGACCATGTGGCGCGCGCTCCTTGCTGACGCGCCGGCCGGCGCTCCGTGGACCAAATTTGTTGGCGATGCGCTGGCGCGCGCAGGAGGCGAGCAGATTTCCGCGCCCGGACCGAGTGCCGACGATGTGGCGGCGGCAGCTGACATGAGCGACGAGGCGCGCCGCGACATGATCCGCGGGATGGTTTCCCGTCTCGCCGGTAGGCTCCGCGACAATGGCGCCGATGTCGAAGGGTGGCTGCGGCTCGTGCGCGCCTATGCGGTTCTCGGCGATAGCGATAAGGCCAAGAGTGCTGCGGCCGATGCCAAGCGCGCGCTCGCCGAGCATCCCGATCAGATCAAACGGATCGACGATCTCGTCAAAGATCTAGGTAATTGAGGGCCGACAGGCGGAAATCATGCCGGGAAAACGATACTCATGACCCGTAAACAGCGGCGCCTGGTTCTGATCGGCGGCAGCCTCGGCGTGCTGGCGATTGCCGTTGCACTGATGCTCAACGCGTTCCGCGATTCCATCGTGTTCTTCAATTCACCGAGCGACGTGGCGGAAAAACATATTGGCCCGGGTACCCGCATCCGGCTTGGTGGATTGGTGAAAACCGGCAGCCTTGTGCGCAGTGACAACCTGAAGGTCCGTTTCGACGTGACCGATGGAAACCATGAGATGGCGGTAGCATATCAAGGTGTTCTGCCCGACTTGTTTCGCGAAGGGCAGGGGGTCGTGGCCGAAGGCGCGCTCGATGGTTCAGGCACATTCAATGCCGACACGATTCTCGCCAAACACGACGAGACCTACATGCCCAAGGAAGTTGCCGACGCCTTGAAGAAGACCGGGCATTGGAAGGACAACTACGGACAGCGGGCAGCGATGCCGGCCGCGGGAGCCGCGAAGTGATTGCCGAACTCGGCCACTACGCATTGATGCTGGCGCTGGGCTTGGCCGTGATCCAGGGCTCGATGCCGATCGTCGGCGTGCGCAGCAATGATCCGGTGCTCATGAGCATGGCGGCGCCAACAGCGCTGGCCCAGTTTGCTTTCGTCGCTATGGCCTTCGGCGCGCTCGCCGTCTGTTACGTCACCTCCGATTTCTCGGTGCTCAACGTCTACGAGAATTCAAACTCGGCGATGCCGTTGATTTATCGGCTCACCAGCGTTTGGGGAAACCATGAAGGCTCCATGATGCTATGGGTCTTCATCCTTACGTTGTTTGGCGCTCTAGTCGCCGCCTTCGGCACCAATCTGCCGCTCGGTCTCAAAGCCACTGCGCTCGCGGTGCAGGCCTGGATTGCTGCGGCCTTTCATCTGTTCATTCTCGTGACGTCGAATCCGTTTCTGCGCATTGCCGATGCGCCATTCGAGGGCCGCGATCTTAATCCGGTCCTGCAGGATCCGGGCCTCGCGTTTCATCCGCCGCTGCTCTATCTCGGCTATGTCGGGTTCTCGATTGCGTTCTCGTTTGCAATCGCCGCGCTGATCGAAGGCCGCATCGATGCCGCCTGGGCGCGCTGGGTGCGGCCATGGATGCTCGGCGCATGGATGTGTCTGACGCTCGGAATCGCCGGCGGGTCATACTGGGCGTATTACGAACTCGGCTGGGGCGGCTACTGGTTTTGGGATCCGGTTGAGAATGCCTCGCTGATGCCGTGGCTCGCCGGGACGGCATTACTGCATTCGGCAGTCGTGATGGAAAAGCGCGGCGCGCTCAAGGTCTGGACCATCCTGCTCGCGATCGTTGCCTTTTCGCTTTCGCTGATCGGAACGTTTTTGGTTCGCTCGGGTGTGCTCACGTCGGTGCACGCCTTCGCGACCGATCCGACGCGCGGCATTTTCATCCTCGCCATTCTGATCATCTTCATTGGCGGGGCGCTGTCGCTTTACGCGTGGCGCGCGCCGCTCCTCAAACAGGGCGGCCTGTTCGCGCCGATCTCGCGCGAAGGTGCGCTGGTGTTCAACAATCTGTTCCTTACAGCGGCCTGCGCGACCGTTTTCGTCGGCACGCTTTATCCGCTCGCACTGGAGGCTTTGACCGGCGCAAAAATTTCGGTCGGGCCGCCGTTCTTCAACGCGACATTTGGTCCGCTGTTCGTTCCGCTGTTGCTGGTCATGCCGTTTGGGCCGCTGCTCGGATGGAAACGCGGCGACCTTCTCGGCGCTGCCCAAAGGCTGGTTGCGGCGGCGATGCTGGCTGCGCTCGCCACTGCCGCGAGCTTTGCGGTGCTGCACGGCGGTCCGGTGCTGGCACCTTTCGGGGTCGGCCTTTCGATTTTCGTTATGGCCGGCGCCATCGTCGATATTGCCGAGCGGACGATGATTTTCAGGATACCGCTCGGCGCGGCGTTGCGGCGCGCCGCCGGGCTTCCGCGTTCAGCGTGGGGCACTGCTTTTGCCCATTTCGGCATCGGCGTGACGCTCATGGGTATCGTTGCCGTGACGGCTTGGGGAAGCGAGCGCATCGCGGCACTTAAGGTTGGCGAGACCGTAGACTTGGCCCACTATCGGCTCACGTTCGAAGGCTTGTTCAACCGACCCGGACCGAACTATCGCGAACTCGTTGGGCGCTTCATCGTGCGCCGGACCAACGGCGATTTGCTCGGCATCATGGAGCCGAGCCGGCGCACCTTCCCCGCCCGCAACATGGCGACGACCGAGGCGGCGCTGATGCGGCGCGGCGTGAGCCAGCTTTATCTGTCGCTCGGCGATCCGAATCCCGACGGCACAGTCCCGGTGCGCCTCTACTTCAAGCCGCAAGTGCTGATGATATGGCTCGGCGCCGTGATCATGTTCATTGGCGGCGCCCTGTCGCTATCCGATCGGCGCCTGCGCATTGGCGCCCCGCGGCCGTCGAAGGCTCAGGCGGCGCTGCAAGCGGCGGAGTGAACTGCGTGAGAAATTTGCGCGCAGTCGCGCCGCTTAGGTCGTTGTTCGCCGCGCTGATTTTGTTGTTGGTGGCGGCGTTGCCGCTCCGCGCAGTTGAGCCCAGCGAGATGCTCGCGGATCCAAACCTCGAAGCCCGCGCGCGCACGCTGTCGAAGGAGTTGCGATGCATGGTGTGTCAGAATCAGTCGATTGACGATTCCGAGGCGCCGCTCGCCCACGATCTGCGCGTGCTCGTCCGCGAACGGCTGAAGGCCGGCGACAGCGATACCCAGGTGCTCGATTTTCTGGTCGCTCGCTACGGCGAATTTGTGTTGCTGCGGCCCCGCTTCGCCTGGCACAACGCCGCTCTGTGGGGCGTACCTCCGGCCGTTTTGTTGATCGGGATCGTAGCGATTGTTGTCGTGATCAGGCGACGCCGGCGAGCGCCGGTGCCTGAAGCGGTCAATCTCACGGCGGCCGAGGAAGCCCGATTGTCGGAATTATTGCGGCGGCAGGGCTGAGCGCGAGTAGCGTCGTGTTTCGTGCCGCGCTTTGCCGTTAATCGGCGCCGTAAACGTTCCCTTCCCACATTACAAACTTTTAATCAGCCCGACAGCACGCCGTAAGGCGGACCGCCCCACATTGCGCGTTACGTTTGGGGCTTTGGGCTTCACCGTAGCGAGACGGTCAACCGAGTTGGAGACAATGATGAACGGTACTACACAACGCCCAGGCCGCATTCTATCCATGCGGCGTATCGGGCTCTTGGCGACAACTGTCGCCGGCCTCGGCGCAGCGGCTTTCTTCGTCGCGCCAAACCTGGCGCCCGAAGCCGCGTTCTTCGCGGCCCCGGCGCATGCGCAGAACCTGTCGCAACAGGCCCAGCAACTCCCGCAGCGTCCCGTCGGCTTCGCCGATATTGTCGCCAAGGTGAAACCGGCGGTGATCTCCGTGCGCGTGAAGATGGAGGAGGACGTTACACCCAGCGCCGGGATGAGCGATGACGACATACCGTTCCCGCCCGGCTCGCCGTTCGAGCGCTTCTTCAAACGCTTCGGCATGCCGAACGGTCAAGGCCGCCATCAGGTCATCACCGGTCAGGGTTCTGGCTTCTTCATTACTGCTGACGGCTACGCCGTAACCAACAATCATGTGGTACAAAAAGCCGAGAATGTGCAGGTCACGACCGACGATGGCAAAATCTACACTGCCAAAGTCATCGGCACCGATCCGCGCACCGATCTCGCGCTGATCAAGGTGGACGGCAAGGACTTCCCCTATGTGAAGTTTGCCGACAGCACGCCGCGGATCGGCGATTGGGTGCTCGCGGTCGGCAATCCCTTCGGACTAGGTGGTACCGTGACTGCCGGCATCGTTTCCGCCCGCGGTCGCGATATTGGCGCCGGCCCGTACGACGACTTCATCCAGATCGACGCACCCGGTTAACAAGGGGAATTCCGGCGGCCCGAGCTTCGACGTTGACGGCAATGTCATCGGCGTCAACACGGCGATCTTCTCGCCGTCGGGCGGCTCGGTCGGCATTGCCTTCGATATCCCGGCAGACACGGTGAAGACCGTGATTGCGCAGTTGCGCGACAAAGGCAGCGTCACCCGTGGCTGGATCGGCGTCCAGATCCAGTCGGTTACTCCCGACCTCGCCGACAGCCTCGGCTTGAAGAAGGCCGCCGGTGCTCTCGTCTCCGAACCGCAGCCAAACAGCCCTGCCGCGAAGGCCGGAATCGAAAGCGGCGATGTCATCACCGCGGTTAACGGCAAGCCCATCGCCGATGCACGCGAACTTGCTCGCAAAATCGGGACGATGGCGCCGGGAGCGTCGGTCAAGCTCGATCTGTTCCGTCAGGGGCAGGAGAAGAGCGTCAACCTCACGCTCGGCACGCTGCCCAGCGAGCACCAGGCCGCAAACCAGCAGAACGACCACCAAGGCTCAGACAACGCCATGCCGAAACTCGGCTTGACGCTGGCTCCGAGCAGCCAGGTGTCCGGGTCTGAGGGCAACGGCGTGGTCGTCACCTCGGTCGACCCGAACGGCGTTGCCGCCGATCACGGCTTCCAGGTCGGCGACGTCATCCTCGACGTTGGCGGCAAGTCGGTCACGAATCCGGGCGATGTCCGCAAGCAACTTTCCGAGGCGCGCAAAGAGGGCAAGCACGCCCTGTTGTTTCGGGTGAAGTCGCATGAGGGCACGCGCTTCGTGGCACTGCCGCTCGGCACCGCCTGATCAGTAATGGGGCGATCCGCCGGCATCCGTCGCCCCCGCTGGCGGGCGTACCCGGGGGACGGGCCGTAAGGTCCGTCCCCGCCTAACACCACCTCTGCGTCCCGGCACCCGTCGCCCCCGGCCGGGGAGCAGCGGTCGAGGGGGTGGCGGGTAACCCTCGCCACCCTCTCATTTTACCTTACCGGTGACGCAGACCCGGATTGAGGCGGCGACGATATTGCCGGGAGTAGTTGGAGAGGCGATATGATGAGCCAATATGATCCGGCGATAGGCAGTCCGTCTGGTCCGCCAGCCAGCCTCCTGAGCACAGCGGCACGTATGCGCCTTCTTATCATCGAGGACGACCGCGAAGCCGCCGACTATCTGGTCAAGGCCTTCCGCGAAGTCGGCCATGTCGCCGACCGGGCAACCGACGGAGAGGAGGGCCTCGCGCTTGCGCTCGACGGTCAGTACGACGTGATGATCATCGACCGCATGCTGCCGAAAATGGACGGGCTGTCGATCATTGCCGCCTTGCGCGGCAAGTCGGTGGAAACGCCGGTGCTGATCCTTTCCGCACTCGGCCAGGTCGATGACCGGGTCAAGGGATTGCGCACCGGCGGCGACGACTATCTCGCCAAGCCCTACGCATTTTCAGAGTTGCTGGCACGCATCGAGGCACTGGCGCGCCGGCGCGGCAGTCGCGGCGAAGAGACCGTCTATCGGATCGGCGATCTCGAACTCAACCGGCTGTCGCACGAGGTCAAACGCGCCGGGCAGGAGCTGCAATTGCAGCCGCGCGAATTTCGTCTGCTCGAATATCTGATGCGCCATGCCGGCCAGGTCGTCACCCGCACCATGCTCCTGGAAAACGTCTGGGATTATCATTTCGACCCGCAGACCAACGTTATCGACGTGCACATTTCGCGGCTGCGTTCCAAGATCGACAAAGGCTTTGCCCAGCCGCTTCTGCACACCGTGCGCGGCGCCGGATATATGATCCGCGAAGAGTCGAAGTAAAAATTCTGCGCGCCGTTGCGGGCTTGCGAATTCAGCTTGCCGGCACGGGCTCGTTCTTCGACTCTGCCAGCACGCCGCTTGCCAGTAGCGCGTCGATCTTGTCCTGCGGAATATTCCATCCGCGCAGTACGGTTCGTGTGTCGGCGCCGACTTCCTCCGGCGGCGTTGGCCGGGCCGCCGGCGTTCGTGAAAAACGGGGAGCGGCGGCCGGCTGTGTCACTCCGTCGACGTCGACAAACGAACCGCGGGCGACGTTGTGCGGATGATGCGGGGCCTCGGCCATGGAAAGCACGGGTGCAAAACAGGCGTCCGTTCCTTCCAGTAGCGCACACCACTCGTCCCGGGTCCGTGTCTTGAAAAGCTTTTCGAGCTTGCTCGCGCAGCTCAGGACCCTCATCGGTCGTGTACGGCAGCCCCAGGCGTTCGAACAGCACTTTGCGGAATTTCAGCTCGATCGCGGCGACCGAAACGAACCGTCCGTCGGCGCATTCGTACACATCGTAGATCGCCGACCCGGAATCGAGTAGGTTGGTTCCACGCTCGAGGCTGTGCCGGCCCGCGGCGTACAAGCCGTAAAACATCGTCATCAGCGAGGCCGCGCCTTCGGTCATCGCCGCATCGACGACTTGGCCTTTGCCGGAACGCTGGGCTTCGAGCATGGCGCAGGCCATGCCGAAGGCGAGATAAAGCGCGCCGCCGCCGAAATCGGCGACCAGATTGAGGGGCGGCGTCGGCTTGGCTCCGGCGCGGCCAATGGCGTGCAGGCCGCCGGCCAAAGCGAGATAGTTCAAGTCATGACCCGCGGCTTGCGCCAGCGGGCCAGTCTGCCCCCATCCGGTCATGCGCCCGTAAACCAGGCGCGGGTTGCGTGCCAGGAGAACGTCGGGGCCAAGCCCGAGCCGTTCCA
Organism: uncultured Alphaproteobacteria bacterium; assembly: GCA_963826945.1. GTDB lineage: Bacteria > Pseudomonadota > Alphaproteobacteria > Rhizobiales > Xanthobacteraceae > BOG-931. The sequence continues at coordinate 214,318 of CAWGYY010000017.1, forward strand.
TGGTGCCTGGCCGGAATCCTTCAATCAGGCCGTCGGCATTTGCCGCGAGATCTGCGGCAAGTGCAATGCCGTCGGGATGTTTCAGATCGATCGCGACGGCGGGGCGCGAGCGAGCCAGCAATCCAAAGCGCGTCGGAATGGCGATGCCGAGATCGCTCGCTGCGAGGCGATCGACACGAATGACGCGCGCGCCGAGGTCGGCGAACAGCATCGCCGCCATCGGTCCGGGCCCGATACCGGCGAATTCAACAATACGGAAGCCTGCGAGCGGTCCCATCTTTCCATCCGGAATACTGAGCGAAGACGACAGTTCAGTTTAGAGCAACGTCCACCCCAGCAAAGCCGTGCCGCCCAAGATAGCCGCCGAACCGAAAGCAGGGGCAATGACCGTGTCGCCGCCGGGAGCGAATTTTTCAACCGCCGCATAGAGGGCAAGCGCCGCCGCCCAGCGCAGGTCCATCACCGCGACGCAGAACATCAGTGACATCACTGCCCAGCAGCAGCCAACGCACAACACGCCATGCCGAAGGCCCATCAGCAAAGCTCCGGCGTAACCCTCGCGCCATTCCGCCATGATGAACGTCAACGGGCTGCGGCAGCCGCGCATGCACGCCGCCTTCGCCGGCGTGAACTGATAAAGGCCGGCAACCAGCAGCGCTATTCCGGTAATGACCGGGCTTGCATCCTGCATCGCCGGCGCGAGCAAAGCACCGCGATAAAGCTGCCATTGGGCGATCACCGCTGCCGCGCTGAAGCCCGACCACGCCAGGAAGTATCCAGTTATGAAAACCAATGTCGGCGTATACGGCTCGTGCCGCGCTCGCCTGCGCCGCGCAATCGTGGCGTAAGCGTCGATCACCGGCGCAGTCGCCGGCAGCATCATCGCCACCATCATGCTGATCCACATCAGCAACGAAGAGGCAGCTCCGGCGGCGGTCCAGGGGACACCGCACAACGCCTGCGCCAGGAACGGACTCCATGCCGGAAGGCCGGACGATTGAAGCCAGGTGACGGACCACGCCGCCGCGGTTGCAAGCGACAGCGCAGCGTAAATGACAGTTCGTTCCGTGGCCGAAAGCACTGCGGCGCGTCCTAGTTTTGCGTCTGGCGATCCCATGGTTTCTGCCAGGTGAATTTGCCGGGGCCGAGATGCTCGAAGGGAATGTGCTTGGCGGATAGCGATGACCAGTCCCATTTCAAGCCGAAGCCCTCGAAGATGTTCTTCTTCGCCTGGCCGACGGTAATGTCGCCGGGGCCGACTTCAGGCCGCGGCGCGTTCGAGATTTTGCAAACCTTGCCGTCGGGCACCATCAAATTGCGGTAAGGGCCGCCTTCGCCGTCGATCATGCCCGGCACTTCCACTTTCCATTGCTCGTCGCTGAAGGTGACATTGATGGGCACGAATTGGACGCCCATCTGCTCCTCGGTGAGATCGCGCCAGGCGGCAAAATGGCCGCCGACCTGGCCGGTGAAAATGAGTTCGAGCGCGTGACGCTGCTGCGAGTTGGCACGATCGTCGATCAGGAAGCCGAAATGCCGATTGCGTTCGGTGACGGCCCCGGTCCAGGCGCTGATGATGATGGCATTGAGCCCGTCGAGCGGGACCTCGCCATAATTTCCCTCGCGGATGATCCAGGTCAGCACGCCCTCGCAGGTCCCTGTCGTCGGCTTGGCGCCAAACACGCAGGGGCAGCCGATATTGCAGCTGCACAGATCGAACCAGTCGCCTTTTAGTCGCCAATTAGGGATGGGCTCCGGTTGCTCGCTCATGGTCGCCTCCGTTGCGAACCTTTCCGGTTTTTCATTGGCGTCTGGGCGGTTGTTCTGGCAAAGGGTCAGGCAAAGAGGAATGTGCGCCTAACTTCTTGTCAACTGGAAAAGCGTATTTCATCTTGGAGTTAAACCGCCGATCCGACGAAACATGGCAGCTGCGCAACGGGAGATCGGGGAGATCGGAATGACCGCGGACGACGCCACGGCGCTGTCGCTGTTCCGAGCTCACAGCGTAAGAGACTTCCATCCGTGACCGCGCTCGGCAAACTCCTGCGGACGACCGCGTTTCAACTGACGCTGGTTTATCTGTTGGTCTTTATTTTGTTCGCGGTGTCCCTTCTGGGCTACTTCGCGTTGAACACGCGCCGGCTGATTACCGAGCAGATCACCAACCGGGTCAATCTGGAAGTCAATCTGCTGCGCGAGCAATACGAGCAAGGCGGTATCAGACGATTGGTGACCATCATCGATCAGCGCGCCCGGCGGCCGAGCTCGAACCTTCTTATGGTGACGACGCCGACCGGCGAGGAGCTTGCCGGAAACGTCGGCTCCCTGGAACCGGGGATTCTCGATCATCCAGGATGGTTCGAACTCTCCTATCGCCGGGCCGAAGGCTCGGATGAGTCTCAACATCGCGCGCTGGTTCGGGTGGTGGAGCTGCCGAGCGGTTTCCGCGTTTTGGTCGGCCGCGATCTTGAAGAGCGCGAACGTATCTACGCCATCATCTCCAATGCCGGGCGCTGGTCGTTCGCGCTCGTCGTTGTGCTCGGCTTGGCCGGCGGATTTTTTGTCAGCCGCCGGGTGCTCCGTCGGGTCGACGCGATGACGGAAACAGCGCACACCATTATGGCCGGCGACCTCAGCGGCCGGTTGCCTGTGGCCGGCACCGGCGACGAGCTTGACCGCCTCGCCGAGAACCTCAACGCCATGCTGGAGCGCATCGAAGCGCTCATGCGCGGCCTCAAGGAGGTTTCCGACAATATTGCCCACGATCTGAAAACGCCGCTGACGCGGCTGCGCAATCGCTGTGAGCAGGCGCTGCGCGGCGCCCGGCGCGACCTCGATTACCGCGCCACGCTGGAAGCCACGATCGCGGAATCGGATGAACTGATCCGTACTTTCGACGCGCTGTTGATGATCGCGCGCGCCGAAGCCGGGCATGCACGCGACAACATGGTCGATTTCGACGCGGCCGAGATTGTGCGGGACGTCGGCGAACTATACGAACCGCTCGCCGACGAAAAGGGGCTTGCGCTCAAGGTTGAAGCGCCGCTGACGGCGCCGGTGCGGGGCAATCGCGAGCTGGTAAGCCAGGCCTTGGCTAATCTGGTCGACAACGCCATCAAATATGCCGGACCGGAGACGAGCAAAACTAACGGTGCTACCGCTGAGATCGTGGTCGGCGCCGGCGCCGACGGCGAGCGCATCACGCTGACGGTTGCCGATCATGGGCCGGGCATTCCCGAAGCCGATCGCGGCCGCGTCGTCGAGCGTTTCGTGCGTCTCGAGCAAAGCCGCTCCGAGCCGGGGTCGGGATTGGGTTTAAGTCTTGCATCAGCTGTCGCGCGGCTACACGGCGGCGAACTCAAGTTTGAAGACAATCATCCCGGGTTGAAGAGCATCATTGCGTTGCCGCGGGCCGGGCCGGCGGTCGCGTGATGCGGCGGCCCGCGTCCGGCAAACGCCCGGCCAGGACACTCGATCAGGCGGCTTTGGTCCTGCGACTGGCCGGTTCTTCTCGCGGTGACAGGGCAGGGTGGCGACTGCCCTTCGCGTCGGCAGAAGGCCGCGCCCGAGCCGCCCAATGGCTCGAAGGTATCGCACGAACAACCGCCGGCAAAAATCTGAAATCGTTGCTTAAAGCACATCCGCCGCTGGCGAGTTTGCAGGGCGGCATCGCTGCGGAGGCGCCGTATCTCTGGGACCTTGTGCACGCCGATCCGGCGCGCTTTGTCAGACTGCTCACCCACGACCCCGACAAAGAAATCGCCAAGCTGCTGGTGAACGCACGCAAAGAGGCTGCTGAAGCGCCGAGCCCTCCCGCGGTCATGCGCATTCTGCGGCGCATGAAGGCGGACGCGGCGCTTCTTGTTGCACTTGCCGATATCGGCGGCGTCTGGCCGCTCGGGCGTGTGACTTCGGCACTTACCGATGTAGCTGAGACCGCACTCGGTGCTGCGGTCCGCTGGCTGCTCGCCGATGCGGTGCGCGGCGGCAAGCTTCACGTCCCCGACCGGCAGAATCCGGAAAACGGCTCCGGCTACATCGTGCTGGCGATGGGAAAAATGGGCGGGCACGAGCTGAATTTCTCCAGCGATATCGACCTGATGATCTTTTTCGATCCCGGCGCGGCGACATTGTCTCCCGATATTGAAGCCGCACCGTTCTACGCGCGGCTCACACGCGAACTGGTGAAGCTTTTGCAGCATCGCACGCCGGATGGGTACGTTTTCCGCGTCGATCTGCGGCTTCGCCCCGACCCGTCTTCCACTCAGGTCGCGATCTCGACGGACGCGGCACTCAATTATTACGAAGGCCGCGGACAGAACTGGGAGCGGGCGGCGCTGATAAAGGCGCGGCCTTGTGCGGGTGATCGCGAAGCCGGCGACCGTTTTCTCCGCGAGCTTTCGCCTTTTGTGTGGCGCAAATATCTCGACTACGCTGCGGTCGCCGACGTCCACGCCATGAAACAGCAGATCCACGCCTACCGCGGCCACGGCGAGATCGCGGTTGAGGGACACAACATCAAGCTCGGCCGCGGCGGCATTCGCGAGATCGAGTTCTTCGTGCAGACCCAGCAACTCATCGCCGGCGGACGCCACGCCGCGCTGCGCGGCCGCGAGACCGTAGCGACGCTGGACGCGCTCACCGCCGGCGGCTGGATCGATGCCGCGACGCGCGACGAGCTGACGGCTGCTTACGATTTTCTGCGCCGCGTCGAGCATCGGCTGCAAATGATGGCTGACGAACAAACCCATACCCTGCCGGCCGATCCCGATGCGCTCGATGCCTTCGCTCGCTTTCTTGGTTTCGCGAGCCGGGACAATTTCGCTGCAGCCTTGTTGGCGCAGCTGCGCACGGTCGAGAAACATTATGTCAGGCTGTTCGAAAGCGCGCCGGCGTTGCTCGCCCAGCAGCAGAATCTGTCGCTGGGTAGCGGCGAGGACGAAGGGGAGACGCTTGATCGGCTCGCGGAGATGGGTTTTCGGCAACCGCGGGAGGTGACGGCCGCGGTGCGGCGTTGGCATGCGCCCACCTACCGCGCCTTGCGTGGCGAACAAGCCCGAAACAATCTTGCTGAGCTGGTTCCGGTCATCATCGATCAGTTCGCGCGCGCAGAAAATCCGGATGCGGCTTTTGCCGCATTTGACCATTTCCTCGCCGGCTTGCGCGGCGGTGGCCGATTCCTCTCGTTGCTGCGGCAAAATCCCGATCTGGTCCGGTTCATCGCACTCATCCTCGGCGCTGCGCCGCGGCTCGCCGATATTTTGGCGCAACACCCCCATGTCATCGATCCGCTGATCGAGCCGCATGCCTTTGCCGCGTTGCCGGAGGAAGAACGCCTTGAAGTTGAGCTGGCGCTCGCTCTCGGCGAGACCCGCGGTTATGAAGACATGCTCGACGCCATCCGCTTGTTCGGTCAGGAGCACATGTTTCTGATCGGCGCGCGCATCCTGTCAGGATCGGTAGCGGCCGAGCAGGCGGGAGAGGTATTCGCCGGCCTCGCCGACGTGCTCATTCGCGCCCTGCACGCTCGCGTGGAAGCCGATTTTATCGCCGCCCATGGCCGCATTCGCGGCCAGGAAACAGCGATCCTGGCCCTTGGACGGCTTGGCGCGCGCGAAATGACGGCGACGTCGGACCTCGACCTCATCGTGATTTACGACTTTGACGCCGAGCATCCGAACTCGGACGGCAAGCGTCCGCTCTATGGTGCCCAGTATTTCGCGCGGCTGACGCAGCGTCTCATCAGCGCGCTGACGGTGCAGACCAATTACGGCGTGCTCTACCACGTTGACATGCGGCTGCGTCCTTCCGGCGGCTCCGGTCCGCTGGCGACGCAGATCGGCGGCTTTATCAGTTATCAGGAGCGCGAGGCATGGACCTGGGAACATATGGCGCTGACCCGGGCGCGCGTGGTCTCGGCTTCATCAGCTTTCGCCGCGCGCGTCGAAGCGGCGATCCACGATGTCCTCTGCCGCAAGCGCGGCCCGCGGTTGATCGCCGCGGACGTAATCGAGATGCGCGCCGCGATCGCGAAGGAAAAGGGCGATGCCGATCCGTGGGATCTCAAAAATGCCGCCGGCGCGTTGATCGATATCGAATTCATCGCCCAATATTTACAGCTTGTGCACGCTGCCGCATTGCCGGAAATTCTCGATACTTCGACGGCGCGCACGCTGGACAGCGCGGCTCGCGCCGGCGTGCTTAAGGCCGAGGATGCGGCCGTACTGCGGCCGGCGGTTCGGCTGTTTCACGACCTTACGCAAATCCTCCGGCTCTGTCTGCAGGGCCCATTCGATCCGAAAACGGCGAACGCCGGCGTGCTCGGCCTTCTCGCGCGCGCGGCCGATCTGCCGGACTTCCCGGCGCTTAACGCTTATGTCGTGGAAACCCAGCGCCAGGTGCGCGAGTGCTTTACGCGGATTTTGGGAGCTGAACTCTGATGTCTTGCTCCGTGATATCCACGGTACGGGGGACGGGCGCGTCCAGCGGCAGCCGCACCACGACCATCGTACCGGTACCGAGCACCGAGTGAATCCGCATGCGACCGCCGTGCAGCTCGGCGAGCGATTTGGCGATGGCGAGACCGAGCCCGGATCCCTGGTGCCGCTTGGTCAATTGACTTTCCACCTGCTCGAACGGCCGGCCGAGCTTGTGCAGCGCATCTTTAGGGATGCCGATGCCATTATCCTCGATGGCTATTGTCACGTGGCCGCCGCGTGCCCGCCCGCGCGCGGTAACGGCGCCGCCGTCGGGCGTGAACTTCACCGCGTTGGACAGAAGGTTGAGCGCAATCTGCTTGAGCGCGCGGCGATCGGCTTTGAGCGCAATCCCGGGCGCGATGTCGGAGCGAAGCGTCAGACGCTTTTCGTTCGCGCGCCCCAGCACTACGCGCACGGAGTCGGCGACGATCCGGTCGAGCTCCACGACCTCCGGACAAAGGTGGATGCCGCCGGCTTCGATTTTCGACATGTCGAGAATGTCGTTGATCACGTCGAGCAGATACTGGCCGCTTTCGCGGATGTCGCTGGAATATTCGCGATATTTGTCGGCGCCAAGCGGCCCGAACATCGCCGCTTCCATGATTTCGGAGAAGCCGATGATGGCATTGAGCGGCGTGCGCAGCTCATGGCTCATGTTGGCGAGGAACTTCGATTTGGTCTGGTTTGCCTCTTCGGCGCGGTTCTTTTCCTCGGCATACTTTTCCGCCAGATCGGCCAGTTCGTCGGTTTGCCGCTCCAGCGCCTGCTGCGATTGGCGCAAATCGTTAATGGTCGCGATTCGCCGTTTCTCGCCTTCCATGAGCCTGTGCTCATGCTGCTTGATCTTGGTGATGTCAGTGCCAACACAGACATAGCCGCCGTCCTTGGTGCGGCGCTCGCTGATGTGCATCCAGCGGCCATCGGTGAGTTGCGCTTCAAAAGTGCGTGCGCCCTGGGTCTGGGCGTCTCCGTTGGCCATGGTGGTGCGAATGATGGCTTTCTTGCCGGCGGCGACGACCGTCTCGTAGGGCGTGCCGGCCACCACAGCCGAATCGGGCAGCCGGTGAAGTTCCTGAAAATACGAATTGCACAGCACCAATCGATTATCGGCATCCCAGAGTACGAAGGCTTCCGGTATGGTCTCGATGGCGTCGCGCAGCCGCAAATCTGCCGCCGTGGTCCGCTCGACCAGGTTCTTCTGCTCCGAGACGTCGACGGCAATGCCGATCAGATGCAGACCCGCTTCGTCTTGCTGGCGCGCCAATTCGCAACGCACCCGCAACCACAGCCAGCGGCCGTCGGCGTGGCGCATGCGGAACGCATGATCGATTGCGGTGAGTTCGCCGTCCGCGAGTTGCCGGGCAAGCTCGTAGAGGTCGATATCGCCTTCGTGCACGAGCGCGTTAAGCTCGCCGAAGGTGAGCAGATCGTTCTTGGCCGGTAGCCCGAGGATGTCGAACATCGAGTGCGACCAGAATACCCGGCCGCGCGCCAGGTCCCAATCCCACAAGCCGCAGCGGCCACGGTTTAGCGCCGTGTCGATGCGGTCGCGCACGGTGTCGTGGATGAGGTCAGCTTCGCGTGCGCGCGTCGCCTGCCAATGAAAAGCAAAGCCAAGAATAAGTACCACAAAGCCGGTCGTTGCCGACAGCGTAACGGTGAGCGCGGTGCTCGAGCGCCAGCCCGCAAGCGCACTCGATGCTGTCTCGACGACGGCAACAACGCCGAGCGGATTTCGCAATGACCGCACGGTGGCGAATGCGGACGCGCCATCCGGTAAGGTAATCTCCAGTGTGCCGGCGGCCGCGCCGAAGGTGGTTAACGGCTGAGTCGGTCCGAGCACATCGAGCAGCGATCGTCCGACCTGCCGAGGATCGTTCGGTATATTGGCGACGATCCTGCCATCGGCATCGGCGACCAGGACCGCTCGATCACCGTTTGCTGCCCATACCGGCAGTGCTTGCTCAATCGCCGCCGCAGTGCGGCCGGGAGTTCCTCTTATGTCCCTCGGCTGGCGATCAAGCTCAAGGGCGAGTTCATCGGCGAGCGCCTCGATTGCCTGCCGCGCTTCAACGATTGCCTGCCGGCGCTGCTCGAGCACCTGCACCGCCGCGCCGACACACACTGTGATCAGGAAGGCGATGATGAGAACAGGGACGGCGCGCCGTAACAGCGGCTCCGCGCTGAGCAGGCGCCGATACGCGGGTTTGGCGATCGATTTTGCCAGCCCCTGAATCGAATCGGAACGTAAAGACGCACTCGCCGTTTCGGCGCGCGCCATTGCCTGCCTCCGTTCGGACGGTCCCCTGCACCGCGATCGGAAGGATGTGCCGCATCTCTTTCCGAATCACGCTTATAAGAATCGATGCGCGCTGATTTGTCGAGAGTTCTGGAGTCAATATTTTTCCGCACACTGTCCCCGGCTTTTTGCCGGCGCACACAGGACCAAGTTTACGTCACCTCAGACGTCAATGACGTGATCGGGATTGGGCCGTTCATCGGCGCCCGCCTGGCTGTAGTCGCCGAAGGGACCGTCACGCGCGGCAATCGCGGCGCGCACGCCGTCTTTCTCGGCCAGGCGAATGAAGTCGATCGCGTCCGGTGTGTTGCGCATCAATCCGTCAAGAATCGGTCCGAGCGTTTGTGTGCTGTTGAGCCCCATGTTCTCGTAGGCCTGGTTGACGACAAGTTTCATCGCCGCCAGTTGCGACAGCGGGATCGAAGCAAGCTGCCGCGCCATCTGGCGGACAGTCGTCTTCGAGCTGGGCGAACGGCACGGCGCGATTGATCAGACCGACGTCGGCGGCTTCGCGGCCGGAAAGCGGCTTGCCGGTCAGCGCATATTCTTTGGCTTTGGTCAGTCCAAGCCGATAAAGCCACATGCCGCTCAGATAACATCCCCACATCCGCGAATAGGGCGTTCCGATCCGCGCATCCTCGCTGGCGATGACGATGTCGGCGCATAACGCGGTATCGCTGCCGCCGCCGACGCACCAGCCGTGGACCTGGGCGATCACCGGTTTGGGCGCGCGCCACATGCTCATGAACTTTTGCGTCGGAGCCAATCCCTGCGCTGTCGCCCAGGCAAAGTCCTTGCCCGCATCCCATGCGCCGTTTGTCGTGATGTGCTCGTCCCAGAGGTGAAATCCACCGCCGAAATCATAGCCGGCGCAGAACGAGCGTCCGGCGCCGCGCAGAATGATGACTTTGATGGATGGCGTCTTTGACTGCGAGATTGATGGCCGATTCAAATTCCTCCGGCATCGGCGGCACGATGGTGTTGAGTTCATTGGGACGATTGAGCGTGATCGTCGCGATGGCGCCGTCGGTCCTGTACACGAGCGTCTCGAAGGTCATGGCGGCCTCTGCGTCAGGCGATTGCGGGGCGCACATAGTAAGGGGGCCTGACCGCAGGCGTAAGTCACCGATCGGGCACGATCGCGGCGGAACACCCGCATCAGGCAGTCTTATCGCAGAGGTGTCGAGATCAGTGCAGCGTCAGCGTTTGATAAGCTGCGATGAGGAGTTCGACGGCAATCAAAACAACAATGATGATTTCCAGCCGGAACGTTCGCTTGGCATCGATGATATCAGTGAAGACTTGCGCGGTGTCGGCAATGACCTTGAGTTTGCGAGACAACGCTTCGGCGCGCTCTTGCAGCTCGTATTCGTCTTCCAGCCGCGCATAAAGCCGATCGAGATCGGGGCGATCCCAGACCACGTCCGGCTTTTCCGCGACCGCGACGCGGCCGGAAACGCGGTGCTGAACCAGCAACGCGTTGCCAATGTGCTTAAGGATCGTGCGGCGGCTAGCGCCGGCGCGGCCACGCTCGGCGAGCTGACGCGCGAACGGCTCGACGAGTTCGAAGACTGCCGCAACTTCGCGCTCGTCGCGTGCCAGCACCACGCTTTTAGACAACGCGTCGGCAATGACAATCAGGTGGTCGGGCGTGATGGCCTTGAGCGTGATCGGGCCGCCGGGAAGAATTTGGTCGTCCTTGTCAGGTACGAGCTCGATCAGGACCGCTTCTTCCTCGGAGGGCTTGATCGGTCGGATGAGACGCGGCTGCAGGCTGCGCAACACATCGGCTTCCTCGGCCGCCGTGAGCCCCATCAGCGCTACGACACCGAAACGAAACAGTGTCACAAACCCATCGGCGCCGAACTTGTAGGTCAACGGCGCGGTCGACACGACACCGTCATGTTCGAGATTCGAGGTATCGATGCGGTCGCTCAACAGCAGCGCGCGTACACGGGTTCGCGTCTTGGCAGGTGGGTTGTCGGTCATTGTCGGCATATCCGCGCCGACCCCGGCGCATGACTAATATGTCGGCATCGGGAAGCCGATGCGCAATCGCCGCTGTTGGATGCAGCGCAGGACCTTAGCTCTCCGCCAGCGTGCGGGCGAGGATATCGTGAACATCGCGTGACAGCGCCGGCGCTGCGGCGACCCGGCGTAGCGTTGCTTCGGCGCGGTCACGGCGCCGTGGTTCGAGCGCACGCCATGAGCGGAATGCGCCCGTCAGACGCGCGGCCACTTGCGGATTTTTCGGATCAAGCGTGAGCACGGCATCGGCTACGAAATCATAACCGGCGCCATCGGCACGATTGAACTGGGTGTGGTTGACCTGCGCGAACGATCCGATCAACGCCCGCACCCGGTTGGGATTGGCCATGGAGAAAGCTGGGTGGCCGGTCAGCGCACGCACGCGATCAAGCGTTGCGGGCTCGGGAATCGCGGCCTGCAGCGCCAGCCATTTATCGATGATCAGGGGATCGTTCGCGTAACGGGTATAAAAATCGTTCAGCGCTTCGGTCCGCTCCGGCCGGTCGTGTTGAGCAAGCGTCTCCAGCGCAGCCATGCGATCGGTCATGTTGTCGGCGTCGCGATATTGCGCAAGCGCACGAGCGATCGTCTCGTTTTGCTGCGTCGCCGCCAACAGATCGAGGCAGACGTTCTTGAGCGAGCGCCGACCCGCGCTCGCAGCGTCGGGCCGGTAGGGGCCTGCAACAATCATACGCCGGTAAGTGTCGGTCAGTGCGGCTTCGAGCCGTTCGCCGATCGCGGCCCGCAAGTGCCGGCGCGCGGCAAAGATGGCGCCGGGATCGACATCGCGCCCAATCTCGCGGGCGATGTCGCTCTCGCTCGGCGGATTGAGCGTAAGCGCGATGAATGCAGGCTCGAGATCCTGGTCGGCGAGGTTGGCGCCGAGCGCGGCGATCAGACCCTCATCAATGCGCGCGGTCCCGTTTCGGCGCAATGCCGCGACATTGCTGACCAAGAGCGACATGCCTAGCGTCTGCACGGCCTGCCACCGATTGAACGAGTCGCGGTCGTGCGCGGCGAGGAAACGGAGCTCGCCCGGTTCGATCGGCAGCGACAGCTTGATCGGTGCGGAAAAGCCGCGGTTGAGCGACGGGATTGGCAGCTCCGCGACACCGGTGAAGACGACGCTTTGGCTCGGCTTGGTCACTTCGATCACGCCACGGTCCAGTGGCCGGCCGTCAAGCGTAAGCGGCAGGTCGCCGCCGTCTTTGCCGACCAGCCCGACCGCGAGTGGTATCACCATCGGGGCCTTGTCCGGCTGGCCCGGCGTCGGCGGCACCGTTTGCGTGATGTCGAGCCGGTAGGTTTTGGCCCGCGCGTCGTAATGCGGCGCGACCACAACCTCCGGCGTGCCGGCTTGCGTGTACCAGAGCATGAACTGCGAAAAATCGCGGCCGCTTACGTCGGCAAAGCATTGTACGAACTGCTCGACGGTCGCCGCTTCGCCGTCATGCCGGTCGAAGTAGAGGTCCATGCCTTTGCGGAACAGTTCCGGCCCGAGCAGGACCTTGATCATGCGCACGACTTCGCCGCCCTTGTCGTAGACGGTGGTCGTGTAGAAGTTGTTGATCTCGTGATAGATCTCGGGCCGCACCGCATGCGCCAGCGGGCCGGCATCTTCGACGAACTGATGCGAGCGCAATGCGCGCACATCGCTGATGCGCTCGACGGCGCGCGAGCGCTGGTCGGCGGAGAACTCCTCGTCGCGGAAAACGGTGAGGCCTTCTTTCAGGCAAAGCTGAAACCAGTCCCGGCAGGTGATGCGATCGCCGGTCCAGTTATGAAAATATTCGTGTGCGATCACTGCTTCGATATGGGCGTAGTCGGTATCGGTCGCGGTCGCCGGCGAAGCCAGCACGTATTTGTCGTTGAAGACGTTGAGGCCCTTGTTCTCCATCGCGCCCATGTTGAAGGCCGAAACCGCAACGATCATGAAGATGTCGAGATCGTATTCGCGGCCGAATGCCTCTTCGTCCCAGCGCATCGCGCGCTTGAGGCTGTCCATGGCGTAGTGCGCGCGGTCTTCCTTGCCCGGCTCGACGTAAATGTGCAGTGCGACGTTGCGGCCGGACATGGTGGTGAAGCGGTCGGTGATGCGCCCGAGCTTGCCGCCGACCAGCGCAAACAAGTAACACGGCTTCTTGAACGGATCGTGCCAGATCGCGAAATGCCGGTTGGTGCCGGGCACGTCGCCCTGAGCGATCAGATTGCCGTTGGAGAGCAGCACCGGCGTCTCGGCTTTGTCGGCCTCGATGCGCGTGGTGTAGACCGCCATCACGTCCGGCCGGTCGAGGAAGTAGGTGATGCGGCGGAAGCCTTCGGCCTCGCACTGCGTGCAATAGGTCGAGCCGGCGCGGTAGAGGCCCATCAGCTGGGTATTGGCGGTGGGATCGACGACGGTCTCGATGGTAAGCTCGAACGGCCGGTTCGGCGGCTGCGCAATGGTCAGTCGTTCAGGCGTGGCCAGGAAACTTTCGCTCGGCAGCGGTGCGCCGTCGAGCGTGAGCGAGCGCAACTTCAGCTCCTCGCCATCGAGGACCAGCGGCGCCGGCGTGCCGCCGCCGTTGGGCTTGAGTTTGAGCTTGGCGCGGACCGTGGTCGCGGTCGGATCGAGCGACACGTCGAGATCGACGGTTTCGATGAGCCAGTCCGGCGGGCGGTAATCCTTGAGGCGGATGGGACGCGGTTCTTCGGTGCGCATGATCGGCTTGATGTAGAAGTTTTGCCGGATAATTGAAAGCACAGGTAATCAGCGTACTGCACAAAGGGTGCCGTTCCATGTCAGCCATGCGCGCAATGGTGCTAGATCGGCCGCAGACGCCGCTGGTTCTGCGCGAGCGCTCGATACCGCAGCCAGCGGCGGGCGAAATCCTGATCGAGATCGAAGCGTGCGGTGTCTGCCGCACCGACCTGCATGTGGTCGATGGCGAATTGCCGCATCCCAAGCTGCCGATTGTGCCGGGCCACGAAATCGTCGGTCGTGTCGCAGCGCTCGGAGCGGGCGTGAGTGGCTTCAGAGTTGGTGAGCGCGTCGGCGTGCCCTGGCTCGGTGCGACCTGCGGCGTCTGTCCTTATTGCCGTTCCGGGCGCGAGAACCTGTGCGATTCACCCTTGTTCACCGGCTATACGCGCGATGGTGGCTATGCGACGCACACGCTTGCCGATGCGCGTTTTGCCTTTCCGCTGCCGGAAAAACTCGACGCCGCGGAGGCGGCACCGCTGCTCTGCGCCGGCCTGATCGGCTGGCGCAGCTACCGGATGGCCGGGGAGGGGGCGACGCTCGGCCTTTACGGCTTCGGCGCCGCCGCGCATATTTTGGCGCAGGTCGCCATCTGGCAGGGCCGGCGGGTCTACGCCTTCACCCGCGCTGGCGACGTGGCCTCGCAAACATTCGCGCGCTCGCTCGGAGCGGTCTGGGCCGGCGGCTCCGCGGACACGCCGCCGGAACAGCTCGACGCCGCCATCATCTTCGCGCCGGCGGGCGAACTCGTTCCGGCCGCGCTCGCCGTGGTGAAGAAAGGCGGACGCGTGGTCTGCGGCGGCATCCATATGTCGGATATTCCAAGCTTCCCCTATCGCCTGCTTTGGGAGGAGCGTCAGCTCGTCTCGGTCGCCAATCTTACGCGTCGGGATGCTTACGAGTTCCTGGCGGTCGCGCCGCGCGCCGGCATCAAAACACAGGTGACCCGCTATCCTTTAAGTGAAGCCAACGCGGCCTTAGCTGATTTGCGAGCCGGCCGCTTCGAAGGCGCGGCGGTGCTCATGGCGTGAGACTTACCGTCCCGGCTCGGCGTGGCCGATGACGCGGCTGATGCTCGGAAAGCGCCGGCGCAGCCGCCGCTCGGCGGCATCGACCAAATCGTGCACCACGCTCACCGAGAGGGTGGGATCGACGCGACAATGAAAATTGACGATCTCGCCGTCCGGAGTTTCGCGTACACGCACATCGTGTACCTCGCCGAGGCCGACGATTTCTGCTGCAAGCGCAGTCAGCGCGCCGCCAATTTCCGCGACTCTTCCGGCGGCGGCGTCGTGGCCGGCGAGAACAACGGCCGGCAGGGGCTCGATGTGGGTTTCGACTTCAACCTCCGGACCGAGCTCTTCGCGGATCGCCTCCTCGAGCTGGCTTGCGGTTTCGTGCGCGGCATTCAGCGGGAGTGTGCCTTCGACTTCAAGATCGAACGACACCGAAAGCCGGTCGGCGAGCGCCTGCACCGCGACATGATGGACGGCCAAGCCCCGGTTGCGCGCAATCAGCATGACCCGTTCGCGCACGGTTTCGTCGTCGAGCGCGCGCGGCTCGGTGGTGATCGTGACCTCGGCCTCCGGCAGGCCGGCGCGGACCGCCTGCGTAAGCCGCTCTTTGATCGCAGTGACGCGGTCAAGCGGCAGCGTGCGGCTCACGCCCACGGCGAGGTCGACGAACAACGCGGGCCCGGCCGGACGCGCGCGCACGCGCTCGACGGTAACGATACCCGGCACACCGCGCGCGATCGCCGTCACACGCTCGCTGACGCCGGCGGGTGCGGCGTCAGTCAATGTATCGATGGTGCGTCGGCCGAGCCGCACGCCGGCGATGCCGATGAATATCGCGACGACCAAGCGCCGCAGCCGCATCGGCTCGCGAATAGCCGAGCGCGACGCCGCCGAGTCCGATCAGCACCGCGATCGACGACCACATATCGGAGCTGAAATGCAGTGCGTCAGCCTCGAGCGCCTGGCTCGATGTCTTCTCCGCAACGCGGCTAAGCGTGCGGGCGCGGAAAAAATCGACCGCGATCGAAGCGGCGATGATGGCGAAAGCGGCGGCGGTTGCTTCAACGGCATGAACGCGCTCGCCGAACAGCCGCTGTGCGGCCTCGTAAATGACGACCGCTGCGAGCAGAAGCAAAAGCGCGGTTTCGGCCAGCGCGGTCACGCTTTCGACCTTGCCGTGACCATATTGGTGCTCGGCATCGGCCGGCTTGCCGGAGACGCGGACCGCAATATAGGTCAGCACGGTCGCGGCAAGATCGATCAGCGAGTGTGCTGCTTCGGAGAGGATGGCGAGCGAGCCGGTAAGGACGCCGACAATCGCTTTCGCCACGGTGAGCCCGGCCGAGGCGGCGATCGATCCCAGTGCGACTCTTTCCTTCTCGTTCATCGGACCGGTTTAGCTTGGCTGGGTGTCCGCGGATATACCGATAAGGAGCGCGGGATAAAACACAGTGCCGCGAGATTGCGATCCGTGGGAGGTGACCGTGCCGCCAAATTTCGCTATTGCCCAGCCCGGACCGGCTTGCGTCGAGGCCTGCAGCGGACCTCACTGCCGAACACGATCACATCAGATGGCTTAAGACCGAATCCATACCGCTCCCGCCACCGACAGCTCCAAGGTTCCGGCAGCCAATACGCGACATCGCCAATGTTTTCGACGCCCTACGAGCTAGGAGCAACTTCACAAGGAAAATGCCAAACTTCATCGCACAATTTATCCGGTGAGATTTCGCAGTGCGCGACAAGTTCGATCCAATGGCGAATGTATAGGCGCTGCTGCTCAGAAAGGCCTGGGGCGAATTCAAAGGTTCCCATCATTGCGCTGTTGCTCGAAGTGCCGAGCAATGACGTTTTATCGCTTCCGCAAGTGAGCGGTGCATACCAGGGGCCGCCTCCCGGTGCGGCTTGGCCCGAGGTTGCGATCCAGCTTAAAACGTAGCCGATTGCTAAAAGCTTCATCGCTATTCTCCGCGTTCCCTTGCATGATCGGATGCGGTCGAGCAAGTACCTACGAGCCCAATGCCTCGCGCTGACTACGCCGTCGACGAGGTCCGGCTTTCGGAAGCGCGGGATCGATACGTGCCTCGTTTAGCGATTCCGGGAGACTCGAGCAATACCACGGTCCTTGCTGGCTTGAACAACAATCGGGCCGAAGGTTGCTTGTTTGCCCTTCTTGTTGAAGACGATGACTTCGATATTTGAGTTATTTTGTTTGATGACGTAGTTGTAGCCCTCCAGCACACGCGAAATCACGTACCTGAGCGAGCCTTCGTATTTGCCGTCGCGTTCTTCGTCCAGTTGAATGAAGGAGCGGTACGAAACCTGGTAAGCGGCGAACAACGCCGAGAGCGTGGCCGCAACCGTCGTCTGACGAACCTCAAGCCGAACCGCCGCTGACCCGCCCTGCACACAAAGCAGGCTGCCGGTCACGTCCGATTTTAGGCTGTCCGTGCTGTTGGCGATGTTGCCAGTGATTAACGGCGAATGACACGACGGCGGGATTTCCTGAGCGCGTGCGCCTATGCTTAGGGCAGCGAGGGCGATGACGGCAAAGCCTGTCAGGTTGCGCAGCACGTCATAGCGTTAGGCAGCCATCGCTACATTACTATGACGACCGCGAAAAAGCCCGCCGGTCAACAGACCGGCGGGCCACTTTGTCAAATGTGTGAAGGTTCTAGAGCCGCTCGAAGTCGAAGAAATCGAACAGGTCACTGATGGCCGGACTGTTCACAGGCACATAAGGATTGTACGGATTGGCGATCGGGTTCGGGAAGTTATCGCGGCTTCGGTTTGTGATCGGCCGCATATTCCAATTACGCTCGATAAATTTGATGATCGAGACGTGATCCGCATATTCGTGCGAAATATGTCCGGGCTTTACGAGCGGGGAGACGACGATTAACGGGATGCGGGTGCCGTCGCCAAAGAAGTCGAGCGGCTGCACGTAGCCCGAATCGTAGTAACCACCGCCTTCATCTTCGGTGATGAAGATGACAGTGTCGTTCGCGTAAGGCGAAGCCTCCACTTGATCGATGATCTTCTGGGTGAAGCCTTCGAACAGATTAAGCTTGGAAGACGACGGGTGACCGTCGACCCAGCCGCTGGGCTTGACGACTGAGACAGCCGGCAACGTGCCGTTGGCAATATCCGCATACAGGTTTACCGAGTCCTGGATATGCGCTGCGACCTGTGCCGGATTTGACATGATCGACGTGTCGTACTGGAACGGGTTACAGATATTGCAATACTCGTCGGAGGTCGGGCCGGGCGTGCCGTAGTTGAGCTGATACGGATCGTTGACGTAGTTGTTCCACTGATCGCCGTAGTATTTCCACGAGATGCCCTTAACATTGAGGGCGTCGCCGATGCTCGGTGTCGACGACGGCGGAATGGTGAACGGCGTGTTGGCCGGATTATGGTCGATGTAGGCGTTCTTGCCGTTGCCGAACCAGCCAGGATTATAGTTGTTCAGCAGATAGTAATGGCCCGGCTCGCAGCGCGGGTTGATCGGGTTGGGCAGCGACCGGAGGTAGCTCAGGATCGGCTGGACGCCGGGCTGGGAGGGATCCGAGCAATTGCTGTATGACCCGCCGCCGTAGACCGGCGAAACCGAATAGGGCGGCGGATAGCCGGCATTGTAGCTCTCGCCGTAACCGTCTTCCGTATACCAGTTGTTGGTACCGGGCGCCGGGTTCGGATTTTCGATCTCATTGACCGTGCCCGCATCGGGGGTTCCCGTGAAGACCTGCACACCATTCGGGGGCGCCAGCGGATGACCGTTGCCATCGCTGAACCAGATCGCGTCGGCGTGGCCGAACATAATGTGGTTGGCACCGGTGCCGCCGTTGACGGACTGATGGAAGTTGTCGCTCATGGCGTATTTTTCAACGAGGCTCGTGAAGTAGGGCGCGTCGCCCTGTTGCACATTGTAGAAGCCTAATGCCGTTGAACCTTCTCCCGTAGTCGTCGCGCTCGGCGAATATTCGGTGCTGAAGTTCGCCGGCTGCTTGATACCATTGGTGCCCGCGCCTACGGTCACTTCGACCCAGGCAAACAGGTTGCCGTTACAACCTGACGGATTGTTGAAGCTCGCTGTTGCTTGGCTGCAATTCAACTGCTGCCACATCTGGTAGAAGCGGTGCACCGGACTCGCTGCATAGGAGTCGTAGGTGAAGGTCTGGCCGTTGGTCAGCTGAAACGGTCCGGCCGGTATCGCATTGACGTTGCTGATGCGCTGGTCGGGCGTCTTCGACGTTTGCCCGGTGCCGCCGCTCAGAAGATTAGGATAGTAGTTCGCCGGCAATCCGGATTCTGTCTGCTCCGCCACCGTCACGCACGCTGGCGTGGGAGAGGTGCAGGAAGTATCCCCTCCTGAATAAATGTAATTGACCTTCGGCCCACCGACGAGCGGGGCCGGCAACTGATTGTTCGGGAAAGACTGCTTTGGCGGGCTCAGCAGGAACGGATCGGTCGAACCTTGATCCGTAGCAGCCAGCTGTTGCGCCTTCTGGAAGTTCGGTCCCGGAATTGCATTCTTGTTGGCATCCAGCGCGATGATGCCCTCGGAAAGAAGATTGTGAACAGTCTGCCCGTTCTTCGGCACGTAAGTGGCGAATACGTGGTCGAAGCTGCGATTCTCGCCGATGATGACGATGACGTGCTTGATCGGCGTTTGCGTGAAGCCATCTCCCGGGGGCGGCCATCCGCCAACGAAACCTGGAACAGGGTGAGATTGCGCAAACGCCGGAGCAAGCGAGAACTGGCCCACCGCAAGCGCACACAGTCCTAAGCCACAGCAGGATAGAAAACGAGACTTACGTCTATCGCTCGTCATGAGATTCTCCTTTGCTCGTAAGTTTTGACGAGTGGGTAAAAGCCGTTTTGTCCGCCGGCTCGACGCGGATTCTTCCCATCATGCCGCCGTCCTCGTGCTCGAGGATGTGGCAGTGATAGACGAACGTGCCGACGATGTTCGGATCGCGAAAATCCATGCGCAGCCGCACGCTCGGATAGTTCAGCATGTGGCCGTTGTAGTAAGGAACGTTGACGGTATCGCGCAGGAACGGCTCGTTGACCGGAATGCCCGACCAATCGAGCAGCTGAAAATGGAGCTGATGGATATGGAAGTCGTGCAGCTCCATTGAGCGGTTCTCAATGATCCAATCCTCGACGTCGCCTTGCTTGACGACGATGTCGGGTGCATCAGAAGTCGGATCGAAGGGCTCGGGCGTTTGACCGTCCACGGTCAGGTAGAAGGCGACCGCGCTGCTCGGATTGTTCGGATCGTCGAGTTTTTCCGAGAAATACAACTTCCTGACGCGCACCGGAGCGACGTTGCCAACCCACGGCAAAGCGGCTGGCGGCAGCGGCTCAGGTTTGTTCGCAAGTTGCGCGTGCGGCTCTGGCGCGCCGGCTGCGGGAACAATGGATGCCAGCGCTCGATTTGGGTCGTTTTCGCCGCCCGGCCCGGTATCGACCGTTCGCGTCACCAGCAATGCCGGCGCGCCTGGCGGCGGACCTTCAACAATGAACTCAACACGGGCGCCGGGGGGGACGCCAATATGATTGACCCAAATGACCGGAGCTGCCGGGCTGCCGTTGAATTTAATTGGAGTCCCGTCAATTGCTACGATGCCAAGCGGGCGCGCCGTGCGTCGGGCCAACAACGCGAGATCCAGGTAGGTGATTGCCGAGGCGTTGAGGACGCGCCACAGCTGACGCTCGCCGGGCCTCATCGTTATGACGGCCGGAGGATAGTCGGGGTAGGGGACAGGCACGAAGTTGATGGATAGATCCTTTGCCGGCTTGCCGAAGCCGGTGCCGTTGTTGGCTGCATCTCCGTCGCGATCGATCATCATCTTCGGGACGACCGGCTCGGATTTTGCGGGCGGAGCATCGGGATTCATCAGCTCCTGGTCGCGGATGACGAACACGCGCTCGGGAAGACCCGCCAATACGGGATTGACCCGCTCAAGGCCTTCAACAATCAGCGCGCCCGATGCTCCACCGAGCACCTGGGCCTTGCTGAAGCCGTGAATATGCGGGTGATACCAATAAAGGCCGGGCGGCTCGTCAGCTGGAATGCGAAGGCGATATTCGAACGGCGAGTCGTCGGGCTGAATCGACGTCTTTAGGACGTCGTCCTGGTGGCAAACCGGCGGCACGGTCATGCCATGAAAGTGCAGGTTGGACGAAGTTGGTGTCATGGCGCCGCTGGTGCAGGGATCGGACTTCTTTTTCGACAAGCACAGCGGCCCGGCAATTGGCGTTACTTCTTCGTGGGGGTGATCGGACGCGGGAGGAGTCGTTGCTAGGTCGATCAAATTGTTTTTGAAACGCACTATCAGCAGATCGCCGGGCTTGAGCCGCAACGTCGGCGCCACTGCGCCGTCGGGCGTCAGGTAACAGTAGTGCGTCGAGCCGTCCGCCTGCTTGTGATCGTAAATGGCCAGATCGACCTGGAGCACGCCATCGCGACTGCGAAGATCGCGGGGCTGCGGCACCGCGCTTCCAGGTTCCGCCCGACGGCAAGGATCTGACGGCTGTTCCGGTTCATGGGCCGAACCGTTTGACGCGAGCCAAACCGCAGCAAGAAGGCAAGCGCCGTACGGCAGCCGCTGTGTCGCACGATTTTCCGCAATGGCACGCAGCCATCCACGAGAACGCGCAACAGGATTCAACATCCTGCGCCCCCCCAACCTGCAAGCAGCCGTCGCGTTTAAGAGAGACTTAACGGTATGCCGGATGTCTGACACGCCCGTGCCGACTTTTTTACAGTACGATGACGGCAAGCATCCGCGGCAAGCGAGAGATCAAGGTGCGCAACCAAAAAACTTCACAGGGCGAACTGTGCCGGTCATGACTCTTGGCATTCAGCGATTGCGTCGGGCTGCATCGTGAAAGCTTGATACGTCAGACGGATCAAGTTCGTAGAAAAGCTTTATCGCGTAGGGAACCAACTCAGCGCCATCCGTTGTGCTAACGCGAGTTCTGCGACCGTCATTTTTGTCGCGATAGAGTCACGGATTCGCACTTTGAAGTCGCGATCATTGCCAACCGCCTGAGAGGCGGAGAGATTTAGCCACAGATACGACAACAAATAGTCGCGCGGCACGCCCTGGCCTTTGTTGTACAAAAGACCAAGCTGAAACTGCGCCTCCCGATGGCCTTGCACGGCCGCAAGGTAGTACCACTTTGCCGCCTCGTAGAAATCCTGCGGGACACCGCGACCGGTCGAAAACATCCGGCCGAGCTGCGCCTCGGCCTCGACATTGCCCTCCTCCGCCAAGCGAATAACGCTCGCATAGGGAATGAAACCAGAGATTCGCTGGCGCGTCGCGGCCGCGGCGTTCGCCGTGGCGGAGATCGCCAAAAGCGCGACGATAATAACGGTGACCTTCGTTACGGCGGTGGTCGTGGTCCAACTACGTGCCAGCATGTTCTTAATCCGTGATGCCATCACCTTCGCTTTGGCCCAATCGCTTCGCTTCAGCTTATAAGGCGTTCGTGGATCGTCTCAAGCAACCACGCCAACCAGATGGCCGGCGCGAAGAAAAGCCCGAAGGAAATCGCGGAGCTCGCGGTAACTCGCCGGCCGCGAATGGCATGAACAAGCACTGCCGCCAAAGCTGACAGCGCGGCAAGGTCGACGGCGACTGAAATACTCGTCCAATCGAGCCAAACTCCCGCAACTGCGGCCAGCTTGACGTCGCCAAGTCCAATGCCCTGGCGTTTACGGATGAGCCGATACACCGTCCGGCCGCCGAAGAAGAGAAGAGCGAGCACACCGCCCCGCAGTGCCGCATTGGCAAATTCCGCGGAGAGCTGGCCCTCACGCGCGACTGACACATTTATGAGAGCCAGCAAGAGGCCGGCCAACACCAACTTGTCCGGGATTATGAAAAGCCGTGCGTCGATTGCCGCGATCGCCATCATCGTGGCCGCAAGTGCGCCCCCCATCAATCCCGGCAATCCTGGAGCGGCCAAGATACTGGCAATCACGGCACAAACGGCGGCGGCTCCCGAAGCGCAATCTGCCCAGACGAACTGGGGCCGTACGCGGACGCCCGGGCCACAAAAGCAACGGTTCGCGCAACGAAGCCCGTCTCGTCTCTGGCGATAAATCCCTATCGGACAAATTGCGGATCTCCATGCAGGGCTGGTCCAAGCGGGAAGCGAATCTGCCGAACCGCGCAGTTTCGCACGCAGTTCCTCTGCTACTTTGGCAGCGTCGGTGCTGTTACGAATGATTTCGGGTTCAATAAATATGATGATCTCTGTTCTCTGCATCGACCTGCCGTCAGTTGAAAAGAGATTGCCGACGCCGCTGGGGAGTTCTTCGAGCACTGGGATGCCGTTGCGGGAGCGCTGCTGCGTTTCCGTAATCAAACCGCCCAGCAACACGGTCTGGCCGCTGGCGACCGCGATCGAACTCTTGATTTGACGCTGCGAGACGGTTGGCGTCAGCGACGGGGCATTCGCATTATTTTCGACGCCGCTGACCTCCTGCTCGACGTCAAAATGAGATTGCCGTTGATATTGACCCGCGGTAGTACCTGAAGATGACGCCGGTATTGATGTAATTGATGGAATTGACGACGTAATCGAGGTAGAGGTTGAAGCCGCCAGCACGTTGGCGGTTCCAGTCTCGACCGCACTTGATCGCCGACGAGCATCGTGGCGAACTGATTGTCGAGCACGACCACCGAGGGCAATGACAACACCTTCACATCGGTGACGGTGCGCAGCGCGTTGATCACCACCCATGATTGCTCGACGCGCCAAGCAACAGATTGCCGCCGGGAAGGACCGCACTGAGCATTTGGCTAACGGAGAGGTTGTCGTGGACGTGGTGGTGCTGGTGCTCGCACTAGCTGCGGCAGTGGCTTCGCTGCCGATTAGCGTATTGAAGCCTACCCCGATCGAGCTGCCTTGAAGATAGAAATCGACGCCGAATTGCAGATTGTTGTTGAGCGTGACCTTGGCGAT
>CAWGYY010000018.1:0-518304 GCA_963826945.1 uncultured Alphaproteobacteria bacterium
ATGACCCACAACCGACCTCGGGCTTGGCTAAACTGTTAGTTCCGAAATCGTGTCCTCAAGCCGCCGGTTGAGAAACTCGAATGGTTTCGAAGTAGTAGTTCGCCACTTCCGACAGCGAGTGGCGAGCGCGTGATGGTGTGGCGATGCCATACTCACGCAGAGTGTTTGGATCAAATTTTCTGATGTCCGCACGTCGTTACCGCCGAGGAGCGTTGCGCTTCGCTTACGAATGAGGCCGGAAAGACGATAATTTCAGTGGAAGTAGACCACATAGAGGAAGACTACACGTTAGTAACAGGAGGAACCGATGACAGTCATAAGTACGGTGGTGGACGTAAACGCGGGCCAAACCTCCAGCGGTGATGTCTATTCCGCCCGGCGGCTTCGCCGTGTTCGGCGGCGGGACGATCGCCAATAACGTCGTCACCGCTGGCAGCTTTACGGGAATTGCTGCCGGCTGCGTGGCGAGTGCTACCACGCTGCTAGGCGGTATCCAGATTGTTGCTGGCACGGCGATCGACACCTTGATCACCTTCCATGGCAGAGAGATAACTTTAGGCCGGCGGCGTGACCTCCGGAGCGACAATATTCAAGGGCGGCGTAGAGAACGTGTTGAACTCCGGCACCGCCATCGGGATGACCGTGAACGGCGGCTCTGCAACGGTCGTTAGCGGCGGCACCGCGTCTGGTAGCGACGTCATTAATGGCGGCGTGCTGACCGTCTCCAGCGGCGGCACGGACAAAGGTGCAACAGTGGGCCCCGGCGGCACGCTGAACGTGTTGTCCGGCGGCACCGACAGCGGCACGTCGGTAACCGGCGGCGCGATGAACGTCTCTTCCGGCGGTACCGCCAGCGGCACGTCAGTAACCGGCGGCACGATGAACGTGTCTTCCGGGGGCACGGCCGACGCCACCTCGGTCAGCAGCGGCGGCACGATGAACGTGTCTTCGGGGGGCACCGCCAGCGGCGTGTCAGTCGGCAGCGGCGGCACGCTCACCGTCTCTTCCGGCGGCGTGGTCAGCGCGCTGACGATCAAAGATCCGAACGATCCAAGTGTCTCCGCCGTGGCCAAGTGCTGTCCGGCGGCACCCTCGACGGCACGACCAGGATCGACGGAGGACAGCTAATACTGGATGCCGGCGCCGTCTTCCAAGCGCATGCCAGCCTGGCGATCATGAACAGCGGCTGGCTGATACTTGAGCAACTCGTCCAAGGGCACCATCAAAGACTTTGGCGGATCGGACGAGTTGGACCTGACAAAGATCAGGTTCACCGGAGCGACGACTGAGACCTTTACCCCAGGCGGCGCCGGCGGCACACTTCAGGTCCAACAGGGTTTCCATGTTGCCGACCTTCATTTAGCCGGCAGCTACTCGACTGCGAACTTCGGACTCGCGAGCGATGGAGCGCACGGCACGCTCGTGAGCTTTGTTCCCAATGCCTCGCTGCCGGGGCACGGATAAGCCGACGCGCTGCTTTCTTAGGATCGTTCCCGTCCGAGCCCGGCCGCGGCGCAGCAGCGCGTCGCGATATTAAACGCACGCGTCGCGCTATGGGCGATGTCGCTTCTTGGCCCGTTTCTACCGTTCGCCGCTACGAGCGATATGTCTGAAGTTGAGGGGACAAGCCGACATTACGCGGACATCGTCGATCAGGCGTTGATGACCCCTGAGCGACCTGGATTGCTCCTAGCTTCGGCGTCGTTCACGCATTGCCGAGGCGAATAACGCAAGTCATAGTGGGCGCCGTAAAGCAAAAGTTAGGGGAGCGGCCAATGGCAGTCATCAGCACGAGCGTTGCGGTTCCGGCCGGAGTAACGTCCAGCGGTGAAATCGTAATAAACGGCGGCTTACTCTCAGTGGACAGCGGTGGAGCGATCGTCGGCACGATCGTTACCCAAATTGGCGTTACGTTAGTCGAAGCAGGCGGCACAGCGAGCGGCACAACGGTACAAGGCAATATGCTGAGCGCAGGCGATAAAACGGGCTTGGGTGGGCAGGCCATATTTGGTGGTGTGGCAATCTCGACCTTGATTGCATCGGGAGGCGAAGAACTCGTGATTTCCGGCGGGGTGACCTCCGGAGCGCTGGTGCTTAAGGGCGGAGTGGAGTTCCTAGGTTTCGCCGGAAACGGAAGCAGCCTCGCCGTGGGAATGACCGTCAACGGCGGCACGGCGTTTGTTAACAGCGGAGGCACCGCGTCTGCGACCACTGTCACGAATGGCGGCGTGCTGACCGTTTTTTCTGGTGGCACAGACAGCCATGCAACTGTGGGCAGTGGCGGCACGGTCAACGTGTCATCCGGCGGTACGGACATTCACGCATCAGTCGGCAGCGGCGGCACGCTCAACGTCTCTGCCGGTGGCGTGGTCAGCGCGCTGACGATCAATGATCCCAACGATCCGGGTGTCACCGCGGCTGTTAATGTGCTTTCCGGCGGCACGGTCGACGGCACCACCAAGATTGATGGTGGACAGCTGATACTGGATGCCGGCGCCGTCTTCCAAGCGCATGCCGGCCTGGCGATCATGAACAGTGGCTGGCTAATCCTTGAACAAGACTCGTTCAAGGGCACCATCAAAGACTTTGGCGGATCGGACGAGTTGGACCTGACAAAGATCCGGTTCACCGGCGCGACGACTGAGACCTTTACGCCAAGCGGCGCCGGCGGTCTGCTTCAGGTCCAACAGGGTTCCCATGTTGCCGACCTTCATTTGGCCGGCAGCTACTACGACGGCGAACTTCGCCCTCGCGAGCGATGGCGCGCACGGCACGCTGGTCAGTTTTGTCCCGTGATGCCTCGCTGAACGGACCACCGAGCGAATGGAGCTTCCCGCGTTCCGTTCGCTCCTTGCGCTCAGCCGAAGCACCGATGTCGGTTGTTGGCCCGTCACGTCACCTGGGCGTCGCAGCGGTATGTCGGGAGTTAGGGCCATAGCGGAAGTGGCCGGGCTCTCGATATGGCGCGAGTGACCCAAGCCGACATCGTCGCGCATCAAGCTAGTAGTGATGGCTATTTAATTTTATCGAGCGCGTCACGAATTCGCGTTACCAATTCACTCTGCGTAATCGGCTTTTGAAGAACGTCCAATTGCGGATCAAGTCTACCGTGATGACTAATCGCATTTCGTGAATAGCCTGTCATGTAAAGTACCTTGAGATCCGGCCGCAGCTTGGTTGCGCTCGCGGCAAGTTCGCGACCAGTCATTCCGGGCATAACCACGTCCGTCAACATCAGGGCAATGTGAATTTTTGATTGATTAAGCAGATCGAGGGCTAACTTTCCGTTGCCAGCGTTGACGACGCCGTAGCCCAGAGAACGCAGAACGTCTGTAAGGTATGCACGAACGTCGTCATCGTCTTCAACAATCAGAATATTCTCACCATTTTCACCCTGGCCGAGAAGTTCGCCGTCGATGAGCTGATCGTCATCGTCAGTTCCAAAGTGGCGGGGAAGGTATATTTTTACGGTCGTTCCGTGGGCGACCTCGCTGTAAATCTTAAGGTGTCCGCCGGACTGTTTTACAAAGCCATAGACTTGGCTGAGCCCAAGCCCTGTACCATGCCCTAATTCTTTCGTGGTAAAAAACGGTTCGAAGGCGCGGGCGAGCACGTCCTTGCTCATCCCCACCCCGGTGTCGCTCACGCTCAGCATGACGTACTGGCCTGGCGTTACTTCGGGATTTGATTGACAGTATTCCCGATCCAATATCGCGTTGGCGGCCTCTAAAGTGAGCTTGCCGCCTTTCGGCATCGCATCCCTGGCATTGATCGCAAGATTTAGCAGCGCGACTTCAAGCTGGTTGGAGTCAATCTCTACGGTCCACAGACCCGCCGCGCCCACAGTCTCGATCTCAATGGCTTCGCCGAGGGAACGACCAAGAAAGTCGGCCGAGCCGGCGACAAACTTATTGAGGTCAAGCGGTTTCGGATTAAGCGCCTGTCTCCGTGAGAAAGCCAAAAGCCTTTGGGTAAGAGAAGCGGCCCGGTGGGCACCCCGCATGGCATTGTCCAGTGCGCGTTGCATATTTGGGTTATTGCTTTCGCGGGCGTGGCGTTTCACGGTCTCCATATTGCCGATGACAATCATAAGAAGGTTATTGAAGTCGTGGGCAATGCCGCCGCTTAATTGTCCCACCGCCTCCATCTTTTGGGAGGCCGCGAGCTGTTCCTGCGTCTCCTGCAATTTGCGTTGGGCTTCCATTCGCTCGGTGATATCCCGCGTCACCTTGGCAAAGCCGACGATTTCGCCTGTGCTGTCGCGAATTGCATCAATCACAACGGAGGCGTAAAATTTTGACCCGTCTTGGCGAACGCGCCAGCCCTCGGCCTCAAACCTGCCGGTAGCCCTGGCCGTTTCAAGGGCCTTTACCGGTATTCCGGCTGCGCGATCCCCTTCGGTATAGAAGCGGCTAAAATGTGAACCGATGATTTCGGCCGGTTTGTAGCCTTTTATGCGTTCGGCACCGGCATTCCAGGTCGATACGACTCCGTTCGGGTCGAGGTGAAAAATCGCATAATCGACGACGCTCTCGACCAGCTGGCGGAAACGCTGTTCGCTTTCAAGCGCTTCGCGCCGTTGGGTCATATCGCGCGTGATCTTAACGAAGCCGAGAAGTTCGCCCTGCTCATCGCGCACGGCATCAAGTACGGCAAGTGCCCAGAATTTGGATCCGTCCTTGCGGACCCGCCATCCTTCGCTCTCAAAGCGCCCTTCTTTGGCGGCGGTCAGCAACACGGTTTTTGGCAGACCTCGCCGTTGATCCTCCGGCGTGAAAAAGCGGGAAAAATGCTGCCCGAGGATCTCCACTTCCTCATAGCCCTTCAGACGGCGGGCGCCGGGATTCCAGCTGACTATGAAGCCTTCTGGGTTAAGAAGAAAAAGCGCGTAATCGACGACCGCGTGGACCAGCAGTTGCAACCGGCGTTCGTCGGGCAGGCTTTCGATCGTGTGTTTTGGCGACAAAAATGCACTCCGCCTAGTCATTCAAACCGCGGAATAAGCGTCCTTGTTCCAAGAATGCCCGAGAATGCAGGGGGTTAGCCGGCGGCACAGCAGCTTGACAGCGCAACTCGCTCGCACAAAATATTCCGCGGCTAAATTCTCGCACCCTTATGCTGATGGAGGGTTCGATGGCGGGCTATCGAAATTTACCGCATAGGCAAGGAAGGCCGCTTTATCGGCGTGCAGGAGCTTCTTGCTGCTTCCGACACCGACGCCATGCTTCAAGCGCACAAACTCCTTGATGGTTCGGACCTGGAGGTTTGGCGGGGGGATGAAAAGATCGGCTATTTACGAGCTGATGGAGCTACGTCCGACGGGCTCAGTGGCCTGCCGCGCGAAGGATCACTTCCAACAGGTAACGCCTCCGAGGTTGCCTGAAGCCTTTTGTCCTGGTTCGTTGCTTCACTGCGCGTGACGATCATCTCGGTCTTGGTTCGAGGCTCCAACGCGCGAGGGGCAACATTGTCCCCCGAGCGGGCCGCGTCCGTGCTCTGCCCACGAATCAGACGAGCCCGGCGTCTGCCATGGTGAGGCGGCCGGGGATGTTTGGCTCTCGCATTGTGGTGTGACAAAATTGAACAGGAAGCCCGTCAAGCGGGAGTAAGCGACGTGGAACACTTACGGTAATCCGGCTCGAACCTTTTGCTGCACATGCTCAGGTCTCAAAGTGGCCCGTTGCGTCAGATATTGCAGCGCAAGCGGATGTCGGCTGTTGGGGGAATTGCGGAAGTGGTCGGTGCACGCTCGAACCGATGTTGGTGACCCCCGAGCAGACCTAAGCTGATACTTAGGGCGTCCACTCGACGGCGGCGCCAGGTCGCCGCTGGTATCGAAGCAGCAACAGTCGGCGGTGATATCGAGGGTGCAGCATTCGGCCTGCGGATGGTGCTGTTTTTGGAACGCCTCGAATGCCTGCCGCAGTGATGGCGCTTCTGCGCCTACTCTGCCGCGATGAGGCGCGGTGGAAGGACGGGCCAACCGCGTACTACATTACCTTCTGAGTGACGCTCTTGCTGTTCAGGCTCCAGCGCGCGCCTATGGTCCTCAAAGGTCTGCAAATTGGCTTCCAGAAGCCGAAGCGTTGTCTCCGCTTCAAGCGTGTCAACGCCGGCCGATCTAAGGCGTATAATTCGACCCTTTTGCCGCCATACGATCCGTCGCGCCTCTTCTACGTGGCACGTCGCTCTGGTAAGATCGTCGAACTCGGCACGCATGGGCAACAATTGTAATTCGTAAATCCTGTGAATGCATTAAAGCGCGCCGCCCTTTGCATAAGGTGTGGAGAACCGTTCGAAGCAAATGCCGGCCGCAGTGATGGCGCGTCGCCGCCTCCCGCCGCCCTGGTCGGTCATCGTGAAGGGCAAGACCGGGCAGGCGCTCGGGTATTGGATTTCGACGATGAACCGCAACGGCGTTCGGCTACGGGCCGTCTAACGAAAGACGGGCCGCGGCACATGGCCCGATCAGTCCGAGAATGAAAAAGCCGGCTCGCGGAGGGCCGGCTCGGTGTGCCTCCCGATTGCTCAAGGAACCAGGCAACGGGCACCACGGTTGGATAGGCGCGTACTGCCAACGAGTGGTGCATGAAGAAACTTGTATTGATTGCCGTACTGCTCTTGGCGACGTCGCCGGTCGCGGCACAAATTGCTACAAACGGTCAACAACAGTCGGGCGCCACGTTCGGCGACCAACAGGTCGGTGGTCAAAACGGCCAGTCGGCAGGGTCGCAAGCCCCAACGACCGGAGTCATCTGCCTGGAGGAAATGACCGCGACGTTCTGCAACGTAGCCACCAGTCCCAATACCAACGGCTATGGCTCGATCGGCCGGTCCGGGTCTAGCAGTGGGTCCGGATCGGGCGGTGGTGCCGGCAGCAACACGTTATCAACTCTTCCATGCCCATATCCGTCATCCAACGAACTGTGCGAATGACAGGAATAGGCCGAACAGAATCCGCCGATCCGTGACTGGAATCACGGCGATCCGGTTCTGGATGCCGCACTAACGCCTTTGCGGACGAACGCCACTCCTTTTGGCGCGAAAGGAGACCGTCATGAAGCTCACCGTCGCATTGCTATTTTTGGCCGTACTGGCCTTAGCTCAGACGAAACTGCCGGCGCAGTGGACAGACGCCTGTGCTTCCAGCGAATGTTTCGTCGGACCCTAATGAAGCGCTGAATAACCGCATAATGAAAAGATCCGGCGCCTGGCCAGGCCTTGTGGTGTGTGCCGCAAATAAAAGAGCCCCGACTGGTGGTTTCCTGGTCGCCGAAGGCGCTTGCGGCGTTCAGGCACCCTCAGTCAGAAACGGGTTTCACGACTATGCTACGCGCAATTCAGCATCGGAACGCGTTTGACCTGTTACTACGATTATCGTCCTGGGGATCACTCACGTCGCAGGACATTGAGCGCCCAACTATGGGCCAAGTAATTCCAGTCAGCTCAATTTGAAGGAGGCTCCAGGACCCTCTCAATCGCGGTTTTAAGGTCACTTTCGCTGAAAGGTTTATGGAGATAGGCAGCCGCGCCAGCAAGCCACGAGGCGCCCCTGCCTGCCGTCGCAGTGATCAGAATAATAGGGATTTTGCCGATCATTTTGTCTTGCCGCATCTCCTTAAAGAATTCTTCTCCGCTCATGGGCTGCATTTCCCAGTCTGAAAGTACCAGCCCATATTTTTTACGGCGCAGTTGATCGAGCGCGGAGTGACCGTCATGCACGACATCTACATCGGTAAATCCGATCTTTCGAATGAAGTCGGATATCAGAAGAATCATTGTACGAGAGTCATCAACAACGAGAACCGGAAGCGACGTGTTCATATTATTTCCTCCGACCCGCGGAGGAAGGCTTTTGAGCGTCAGTCGCAGACGCGATTTCTGGATTGGAATTCAACGCCGATCTGCGTTTCCTTTCGCCATTTTACGCGGCAAGGCCGTAGGGTCTTTTCATCGAGGATAAGCTCGAAGAAATCGGGAATTCCGAGTGTACTCGCAACCCGTAGGCAGGCACCATCCTCGGAAAGGTCGCGGATCGTGCAATCAATCACGCCGCCGCGCTCTAACCTGATCTTGGCGGACTTGAAGACCCGTTGACGTTGCTTGGCGCGCTTGTCGCTCATTGGCGAAACTGCGTTAAACTGAAGAGTTCTTGGCCGAATGGTGCGCGCGATGAGTTCCTTCCCGCAGCTACTACCCAAAACCTCCGAAAGCTGGCGAAGCTGATACCGGTGCCAAGCCCACACCCAGTCTGAGACTATTAGCGGCTCGCAATCGAAGGCCTTCGAATGGCAGCGCGGATTAATCTCAAATTACTCAACGACTTCTTCACCAAAATCGGAGCGAAGCGGACACGAAGCCGGATTTTACAGGTACACGGTCTAACTAAGCGATCTCGCTTAAGGCTCGGCTAGATATTCCCGTAAACCCGGTTGCGGATCATCCGATAGCCCTTGATGAGCTCGCGAATGCCGTCATCGAGGCTGTGCGCCGGAGCGTAGCCGGTCGCCTCAATGCGCGAGTTCGACACGATGTAGTCGCGCTTGTCGGGGTCTTCGCCGACCGGCGCTTCAAGATACTGGAAGTTCGGGACGTGCGCCTTGATGCGCTCGCAAAGCTCGGCCTTGGACAGATTGGCGTCCGACAGGCCGACGTTGAACGGCCGGCCCTTCATGTCGGCGAACTTGTCCATGGTGTGCATGAACGCGCGCGCGACATCGCGGATGTGAATGTAGTTGCGTTTGAAGTGCGCCTCGAACAGGACCACGAAACGGTCATTCACCGCGCGATAGACGAAATCGTTGACCAGGAGATCGATGCGCATGCGCGGCGCCATGCCGAACACGGTGGCCAGCCGCAGGCTGACCGAATTCTCCCGATCGAGAATGATCTGTTCGGCGGCGACCTTGTCGCGGCCGTAGAGCGAGACCGGGCGGAGCGGTGAATCCTCGGTGCAGAACTGGCCCTGCTCGCCGACGCCGTACCCGCTGTTGGTGATCGGCATGACGATGCGCTGATCGTTCGACATCAGCTTGCACAACGTGGCGATGGCGTCGCGATTGGTCGAGGTGGCCGCGATCGGATCCTTGTCGCAGAGCGGCGCGCCGACCAGCGCGGCAAGCGGAAATACATAGTCTGCCTTGGCAACCAGCGGCTTGAGCGTTTCGGCCTTGCGAGCGTCACCGTTCACCACGTCGAAATTCTCATCGGCACAGGCCGCCGCCAGGCTGTTCTGCAGATACATGAAATTGTCGAGCACCGTGACCTTGTGGCCGGCCGCCAACAGCGCCGGCACCAGGATAGAGCCGAGATAGCCGGCCCCGCCGGTCACCAGGATGGATTGCCCAGTTGCCATGATTTCGAAGTCCCCTTGCGGTCGCGCCTAACGGGCGGCTCGATCAAGCACCTCACGCAGCCGTTCGATCTGCGGGGTGAGGTCGACGGGATGATTGCCGACAAAGAAACCCTGATCGTGCGCCAGGTTCGCGTTGGGCAAACCGTCGACGCATTCGTAATCATAATGCTTGATCACGTCGTGGCGGGTGATGCAGCCGCCGGTGATGATGCGATAGCCGATATCGGCCTCTTTAAGAGCCTGCATGATTTTGGGCCGGGACAATTCCGCCTCGGGATTGAGCACGAAGGTAAAGGAGAATGCCGAGCTCTTGCCGTTCTCACGTTGCGTGATGAAGCGATTGTCGCCGCCGAACAGCTTTTTGAACAGCGCCCAGTTCTTCCGCCGCGCCGCGGTCATGCCGGGCAGCTTCTTTAGCTGCTCGATGCCGATGGCGCCGCTCATTTCGATCGGCCGAACGTTGTAACCCGGCAGGATGAAGCGATAGGCCTCATAAAAGTCGTCGCCGCGCTTATCGTAGATCACCGAATCCGCCGGCAGGTCGCGCACCCAACCGTGCGCACGCATCGACTTGACCAGCTCGAACAGCTCGCGGTCATCGGTCGTCACCATGCCGCCTTCCATGGTCGAGATGTGATGCGAGAAGAACGAGCTGAATGTCGACAGATGACCGAAGGTGCCGGCTTTCTTGCCGCCGAGCTCGGCGTCCATCGATTCGCAATTGTCTTCGATGAAATAGAGCCCGCGCTCGTCGGCAAAGCGGCGCATGACGTCGAGCGCCGCCGGATTGCCGAGAATGCTGACGCCCATGATGGCGCGCGTGCGCGGCCCCATCGCGGCCTCGAGCTGCCGGCAATCCATGTTGACGGTCTCAAGCTCGATATCAATGATCTTCAGCTTGAGGCCGTATTGCTGCAGCGGATGGTAGGTGGTGGCCCAGGAAATGGCCGGCACGATCACCTCGTCGCCGCGCTGCAGCGGGCGGTCCTTCTTGTAGAACAGCGCGGCAACGGCCAGCAGGTTGGCCGACGAGCCCGAGTTCACCATCACCGCGTATTTTTGTTTGTGGTAGGCCGCAAAGGCCTCCTCGAAGGCCGCCACGTTCGGTCCGATGGTGAACCGGTCGGAGGCAATGACCCGCTGGATCGCGGCGATCTCTTCGTCGCCCCAGGTGCTGACTGCGAGCTCATAAAACATTGATATTACTCAAGGAACAGCCAATGCGCGGCTCAGAACGGGCCGCGGAACTTGACCTGATAGGCAAGCTTGGCGCGCTCCGGATCGGGCTGCCAAGCCGCATCGCGGGGACGGACCATGGCATGAATGGCTTGCGCGATCTTGCCGGGGTCCGGATAGAATTCCTGCTCCAGCACCGGCGTGGTCGGACACGTGGTCGGCGCATAGCCCATCCGCCGAACTGCGATCGGCTTGCCGTTCTGCGCGCGCTCGATCACCTGCGCGACGATCTCGGCACTGGCGCCGCAGCTCGTCCAGGCATTGTCGACGACCAGCAGGCGCCCGGTTTTTTTGACGGATTTGACAATCGTGTCGATGTCCAGCGGCACCAGCGTGACCGGGTCGATGACTTCGGCGTGAATGCCGATGTCGTTGAGAATTTCATGCGCGCGAAGGCATTCCACCAGCATGTTGGAAATGCCAACCACGGTGATGTCGTCGCCGGCGGTGCAGACCCGCGCCTTGCCGAACGGCACGACGTAGGATTCTTCCGGAACGAACGCGTCAGCATAATACAACAGACGATGCTCGACGAAGATCACCGGATTGTCGTCGCGGATGGCGGCGATAATCGTCCCCTTGGCATCGTAGGCATTCGACGGCGCGACCACCTTTAGCCCCGGGACATGCATGAACATGGCGTGCAGGCCCTGCGAATGTTGGGCGCCCTGCCCCCAGGATTTGCCGATCATGCTGCGCACGACCATCGGCACCTTCACCTGGCCGTCATACATGTAGCTCGACTTGGCGGCGATATTGATCAGCTGGTTCATCGCCAGCATCAGAAAGTCCATGCGGATATGAACGTGGACCGGCCGCATGCCCGCCATCGCCGCGCCAATCGCGACACCGGTCATGGCGTCTTCGGACAGCGGCGTGCCGAACACCCGCTCTGGCCCGAATTCCTGCACCAGCCCGCGGGTCGAGCCCTGGATCGCCTTGTGGTCGTCGACGTCGAGGCCGAACAGAAAGACACGCGGGTCGCTGCGCATTTCCTGCGCCAGCCCTTCGCGGAGCGCATCGACATACGTCACGACGCGCTGATTACTCGCCGGCGTAGACATTCGAATACAGCTTGTCGGTTGCGGGAAACGGACTCGATTCGGCGAATTCCACGGCGTCGGCGATTTCAAGTTCGATCTCGGCATCGATCTCGGTGCGGCGATCGTCCGAGATCATGCGGGCGACCCGCTCCATCTGGTCGTCCTTGAGCCACGGGTGGAAATCCTCGCGCGCACGATAGCCCTGATCGTAGTCCTCGTTCGGACCGACATGCTCGCGCCAGCGGTAGGTGCGGCACTCGATGAACGAAGGCCCCTCGCCGCGGCGCATGCGAGCGATTGCCGCAGCAGCCAACTCGCGCAGCTTGAACACGTCGCTGTCGTCGACCTGGTGCACCGGCATGCCGTAGGTCGCCACGCGCTCGCACAGTCTGTTGGTCGCCCAGCGCCGGGTGAGCGGCGTGTGGATGGCGTAGTAATTATTTTCGCAGACGAACAAGACCGGCAGCTTCTGCAGCGAAGCAAAATTCAGGCTCTCCCCGAACACGCCCTCCTCGGTCGCGCCGTCGCCAAAAAACGTGACCGACACCCGATCGCTTTTGGTGCGCTTGAGCGCCAGCGCGTAGCCGACAGCCACCGGGATCGTCGTGCCAACGACCGCCGATGCCCCCAAGACGTTGTGCGACATGTCGATGAGGTGCATCGAGCCGCCTTTGCCGCCAGCGACGCCGGTCGACTTGCCGTAAAGTTCCGCAAACAATCCCCGCAACGGACCGCCCTTGGCGAGATATGCGGCGTGACCACGATAGGTTGGCGCCACCACATCGTCCGCGCGCAGCACATCGCAAACGCCGACCGAGACCGCTTCCTGGCCGATCGACAGGTGCACCGGGCTTTTGATCTTGTCCGTGGGATAGATGCGCGCGACTTCTTCCTCGGCACGGCGAATGAGCCGCAGCGAGCGATAAATCCGCTCGAGATCCGCAACTGCCAAGCCGAGCCCGCGGACCGACCCCGCGCCCTGGCGTCTAATCACTTGTTCCGCTTGTGCGCGTTCGCCGGCCAAGACTTTTACCCCATCGCCGTTGCGCGATGTTCATACGGGGAACGCCAAGCGGAATCAAGACTATCCCCTTCCGCATGTTCCGTGCCAGCGAACTTGCTGGTGGGCATTCAGTAGTTTGCGCCGATGGCTATATGCGCCACAGCGAGATTGTCCTTGCGGTCACTTATTCGGCATTCTCGATACGCGATCTTGCATAGCGTGCGCGAACAGTGATCCTCCCGAGCGTGAAGTTTGCCGAAGCAACGTCGGAATTGATCGGACGGCATATGGGCCTAGCCCTTGGAGCGATTTGTGTGAAAAGGCCCTGGTTATACACCGCCGATCTGAGGCAGAATTGCACGACGGGCGGCACGAGCATAAGGCTCCAATCGATCGTGCAAACTGACCGAGCAGCCCCGCAAACCGCCGACGGAGATAGGCGTAAGCCGCAAGTTGCGGCGTCGAGGCAGGCATGCACAGGCAATTTGATCCCAAGCGGCGCTACGGTGCGATCAACGGCGCAGAGCTGAAAGCCATTCACCCCATTGCGAAGGCGCTGGCAGCAGTCCGATCCAGATTCCTAATCCCAAACAGAGTGCAACCATCCCCAGGGCGAGAACGCTCCGCCGACTATAGTTCAGGTACCAGCAAATGGCCGCCACGATACCAACGATCAGTGCCTTCCACCAAATGACACCAAGCAGAAACAACCCAACGAAATAGATGATTCCCGTCCAATATAGATTCTTGTCGAACATTTACTCACCCCGCCCCAGGCCGGAATAGACAAACAGCACTTGCCGATCATTCGTCTCTAACCCAGTGTAAGTGTCACAATCTAATGGTCAAGATTTTGGAGGCAGCGGATCTTGGCGTTCGATCCCTTCGATCCAAAGCAGCACGCCGAGATGTGCCCACTTCCCGAGCCACATCCTGCCGCGCCTCTTAGGCCCACCGCCAACCACGGACTCCACCCTCACTCGGTCGGGAAAGCCGTCGGCACGATCCAGAAAAAGAACAGCCCGATCCAAACAAAAGCTCATTTTTGCAACGCATGCGAATCGCAGAAAAATGGTCCGGGGGAGGCTCAGATATTATGAGTGCAGTTTGACGCCAATTCAATTTCACAGTAATAGCGTGAAGCAAGTCTGCGGGCCACCTTTACGAGCGCGAATGCCCAAACAAATATTCATTGTATACGGCAATCACGCGTCATCATTGGGAATTAGAGAGATCGTTCATAGTCTCCTGAGCTCCCTCAAGAGCGACTTTTCCATTGAGCTCACCAAAGAGCTGAAAGGTAACTGCGTTAACATCTTAATCGACGAATTCTCCCACCCCTTCGACATAGCCGCGATCAAGAAAACAAAGGAACTCTATCCAAAAACCAAGATCGTTATCGCTCTCACAGAATTTGTGACGCCAATCACAGTTTTTGGGGTCGAAATCGCGAAAACCTTCAATTTCTTTGAAAATCCGGCACTTTCGATGTTGTCTTCGCGTAATCCAACCCCGATTTTGGAACAAGCCATATATCTGCGCCGGCGGTACCTCGGCTTTGTCCGCGTGTTGAAATATTGCGACCTTCTCGCCGCCGTACATCCGCAAATTCTGCCTGCGGTGTCTGAGTTGCTGGACCAATTCGAAATTCACCTACCGACGCCGGTGTCGTTTTATCCGCAAATCGGCCCGCTTTCCGTCGAGCAGGTCGAACGACTTTGCAATCTGCCTGTCGGATTTACTATGAGCGGAACACCAACCCCCTATCGGAATCGGATCACAGCTGGACTTATTCGGAATTTCAAACGTGTCGGCTGGACGACGCCAATATACAAATACCTTCCTTTTGAACCAGCAGATGACGCAGTCTTTTCGACCGACTCCGGCTACCTCGCTGAGTACCGCGGAAACTCTCCTGATTACCTTTTCAATATTAATCCGCCGCAATCGGCAAATTGGCCCCATTCGAGCCCCATGCGAATTCTTCGCGCTATTTTACTTGGACAAGTTCCTGTGATTACCAAGAGATGTTACGATCACCCTCTCGAAGACGTCGCGATGTTATGGGACGGAAAAAAAGAGACTGCGTTCGAGGTGGCGACACGGCAAATTTCTGATCGCCAGTCGTGGTTAACTGAGTACTTGCGCTCCATCGAAGCGTACGACCGACTGACATCGGAGGCGAACAAGCCGTTCGTCAGCGCAATCAGGGCGGTAGCTGACGGAGCACGCACGGAAAGCGGGATGTACTCACCCGGAGAACGGCGCGCGCGGGCTTGAGTTGGCTCGACGTGGTAGCCAATCTAAGTGGCCATTCCGCGATCAGCGCGCTGCTATCTGCCGATGGCCTAGACTGAAGCGCTCCGCTAAAGCACAGCCGCACTAGGCGGCATAGTCTAATACACTCGTCCTTCCGTTATGCTCTCCTCTGACTGGCCGACGACGCCGGCTTTCTAAAACTCGAGCGATCGCTGGATATAACTATGAACGGACGGGACGCTCGGCCACGGCCGCGTCGAGTGCCGCAATTCGTCGGTCTTTTCCTTCAAGCGTTTTTTCCACCGCTTGTAAACGGCTGCTGCGTTCCTCCATGGTAGCCTCCAGCGCTGCGATTTGTTCGTTCCTTTCCTCTAGTGTTTGTTCCAACGCCTTCAGGCGCCGATCACGTTCCTCCATGGTCACCTCTAGCGCTGCGATGCGCTGCGTCCGCTCCCCAAGCGTTTCCTCTAGAGCCTGCAGCCCGGCGATTCGTTCGTTCTTTTCCTCGAGTGTTTGTTCCAGCGCCTTCAGGCGCCGATCACGTTCTTGCATGGTCGCCTCTAGCGCCGCGATGCGCTGCGTCCGTTCCCCAAGCGTTTCCTCTACGGCCTGCAAACCTGCGATTTGTTGGTTCTTTTCGTGTAGCGTTTATCCAGCGCCTTTAAGCGCTGGTCACGTTCTTGCATTGTCGCCTCCAGCGACGCGATACGTCGCGACCGCTCTATCAGCGATTCTTCCAGGGCTTTCAGCCGCGTTCTGATCTCGGTTGCGCCATCGGAGGCGTATTCCTTTTTAATTTCATTGCTGAGAAATTGACTTGTCACCATCGCTCGCAGACTTGCCAAATTTTCTGCTTTCAAAAGTCCAACCAACTTCTGTGCATCACTCTCAAAGTTTATCTGGCCCAAGCCGACCGGCACCGCGTAAATTTTGTCAAGATACCGAACCAAATTGTGACCCCAATAATTCGCCTCCTCGAGTATCGGAGCAGCTGCGTTGGTATCAGCCAGCAGCCGTATTTCACCTTGGAACTGGAAATTGGGCTGGCCCTGCGAACTCTTTTCCGACAATCTGTCGATGCATCCCGTTTTTATCAGGGCCTCGATAATCGCGTTTACCTGAGACAGCGGCGATGACTTCTCATCGACTCGCAGGGTATAGCGTGATGCATCGCCGCTCGCCAATTCGGGCTTTGCGCCGTGGACGCTGTCGCACACCTTGATCGAGAGCCGGATTTTGTCTTCGACCATTGCATCGCCGACGCGGCTTGCCTCGACTTCGAGATGATCTTCGAAATCAGCGGAAACGCGTTCGCCGCTTGCGTAAATCACGATGGACGAGAAATCACGGCCATGGCTTGCGAACTCGGAGCGCAGTTGCGATGCAACGACTGCCGACGAATTCGTACGTTGGCGGCAGCATTACCGAGAATGCGCGCGCAATCCTCCACCGATCAGCGTACCCGAGAACTCCAAGGAGATCGCCCGCCGATTGCTCGAACAGTTCATGGTGGTCTTGCGTGAAGTCGATCAGATAGTCGCCTACCTGGCCCCTCCTGAACGTCAGTGCACTCTGGCTGAAGATGCGATCATTGTAGTCGCCAGGGCGGCCGGGCACGTGAAGTGCGAGTTGCAATCCCCAAATGGTCTGAAGCTGTCGCTCGATATCGCCTCCACCGCTGGCTCCAATGATATCCTCGTAGCGCAATCGCCAAACATTGGGAAATGTGTCGCGCCACCATGTGAGGTATAGGTCGAAAAGGCCGCGAATGCTTCCGGTAAGATTTAGATAGCGGTTGAGATAAATCGGTATCGGGTACTCACCGGTGATGACGCGGCTTACACGTTCGTCAGCGGGCATTCTCCGAAATAAGGCGGTCGTGATATGGTAGTTTGTTTGCGACGCAAGATAGTGTGCAAGCGACACCGCAGTGTCGCGAGGGTCGCGAACAATGAACACCGTGACTGAACGAGCCAGCGAATAGAAGAAGCTCGGATATCGTAGATAGGGGGAAGACAGACGCGAAATCGGCATGTGTTGAAGATTATAGAACACGCCATCCTCAAAGAGTGCGTCGAAGTGTGGAAGATCTAGACTTGGAGGTTTCGCGTAACCGAACGCCTTGAGGCACTCAAAAACTACATGCGTTCCAGATTTCGGAACGCTTTGGACGAAGACGGGCCGGGACTTGAAATAATGCGCTGTTTTCGGAGCCCAGACGAACACGCCGGCTACCCGCGTAAGGCGCGTCAACAGGCCAGACAGTTCTGTGGAATCACTGACTGCTACAAACAATCCGTCCAACCCTTCCGCCTTCGTCGCGCTATCTAAAGAGTCCGCAATTACGGGAGCAGGTAGGCGGTGACGTGCGAATTCGGCAACTAGCAACTCTGCAAGGGCTGTTGTCGCATCGGAAATAATTGCCGCCTGGCGACGTCCCTGGCTCTTGAACAGTTCGATCGCTTCGCTCACCTCGGGCAGCTTCGGAGCCGTTAAAACGAGCTCGTTCTCATGCATTCCGCTCATCGTTGTCCTAGATTCTGTTTACCTGCTATCCTGTAGACAAGCCGATCCTGTAGCGTATGCGTTTTGCCGGGGGCCGTGCAAGAATGACCAAAAAAGCCGGCCTTCGCGCTGAGCGGATCGACGCGCAACCGCGCCCGAAGGATGAAGAGAGCGGCCGTAAAAGCATGGCGCAGGACACGGCGCGTCCGGTCCCGCAGCAGTTTCTGATGTGGGCAACGTACAACGACTGCAACTTTACGTGTCGATACTGCCCCATACCGGAGGATTTGCTGCGACCGAAGTCGGCGGCTTTCAAACGCTTCTATGACCTCGGGTATCACGACAAGATTCTGAGCTTTTTCCAGAAACTGCACGACTACTCTGGTGCGTGGATTATCTGTTTGACTGGCGGCGAGCCGCTGCTGATGCCGAACCTGGAATACTTGACCTCACGTCTTATCCAAATCGGGCACAAGATACGATATAACACGAACCTCTCGATCGCTTTTGAACGGCGCCCAGAATGGTTGGCTGCAAATCCACCCTCTGGCGTCGATCTTTTTATGGTCAGCATTCACGACCAATCGCACATCGATACTGTCTTTAGCCGCGTGCGCAATCTGAAGTCGCACGGCTACCGCGTGATCGTTCGCGTCGTGTGTACACCGGACAAGCTGGATACGCTCGACGAATTGGAGCAGCGCTTTCGCGACTGCGACGTGACCTTCACGCCACTCCCCGAATACGAATTTCGGTCCGCCGATGCAGCACGTGGAGCCATGCCGCGCGCATATTCTGCTGAGCAAAGGCACTATTTGGAGAAGAGAATAAAAGGATTTGGCGAATTATCGATGCTGTATGGTGGCATAGATGTCAGCGATCGACGTTGCTACGCTGGCTCGCGGATGCTGTTCATGCATTCGCACGCGGTAGAACACTTGGCGCAGATCAGTCCATGCAATCTCACATCGGAACATGTTATAGCCAACGTGGACGAATTCATCGGACCCAGCGCACGTAGTGTTGAGAGCTTGTTGCGGCCGGGACCGGCGGCGTGCCTCCGTAAGAACAGCCGATGCGACTGTCCCGGCCTCGTTGAGAACGACATTATCACTGGCGTTCCGGCGCGTTTTCGCTACGAGCAGATGTGCGATGGGTACGTGCCCGCCCTTGGACGGTCCTCGGCAGAATGGATCCGCGAAAACGATATAAAATTCGGCGAGGACGCGATTGCTCCAAACGAGCCGGCAATTCACATTCCGCTGCCCGCGCCACCACGCCTCGTAGAGACTGTAGGCGCCTTTAACATCGTGAATTATAACGGGTCATATTTCGGCGTGCCGCATTGCCTGGGACCGATGGACCTGGCGCAGCAGGACCTTTCTACGCTGCCAGGGATCATAGTCGCCGATAGCTTGCACAACGCGCGTCGCATGATCGGAGCCGCCGGGTAGATGTTCCGAGAGCGATGAGAGCGCGGGCGGCCAGATACCGCGGCGCCGGCAAGCCCGCAGGACTCCGCGAATCACAAGCCCTCACTCGCTATCGCCCCCGAGGCGCTTTCGGTTGAACGCCCGGCGCCGGTGCCTGACATTCATGTCAATCGGCTTTCCAATCCTGCACCAGATAACATGCTGGTTAAGGCGCTTTTACGATCCCCGGGATGTCGCCCAAACGCGGATTGTCCCAGTCGATCTTGACGTCACGCGGAACGACAAATCGGCTGCCGTGAAAGCTTATGACATATGAGTTCGGATCGGCTCTGATCAGCTTAACAGACGATGTGATGCCCGGCATGTTGCATTGCCGAGCGCCGTGCGTCTGGCTCTCCCTGTTACGAGCAATAGTGTCTTCAAACTTGTCGCCGAGGGAGGAAAGAGCATCGGCAAGGCGTCGAGTAAGCTCAAAGCTGAACTCATAGTTCAAGTGCACCCAGTCGCGTGTATAAAGACCTTCATACGATATCGGCAGATATCTAAATCCCATTTCCTCGGCCGTTCTTTTCGTGAAAGCGGGGTCAAACTGATTTGGCTCTCCGGGCGCCGCGGAGAACGGAATGGCAATGGCGATGATTGTGATGTTTCGACAGCGAAGGAACGGTATCACGCGATCGCGTAGGCCGCCAAAAGGCCCGAAGACTGCGGCGCCCAAATCACCAAGCACAATAGGGTAGGCGTCTCCTCCTGGAGCAGACCCCTCATCATCTCCGGTGTCTGGGTCCCGGACCTCATATGGCATCAACCTTCCCACAACTCCGAAGCCCTCTTTGCCCAACGTCACCGCCGGAAGGCGCGAAGACAGGAGCAAATCTCCCTGGTATCGAGCGCTGCTGATGACGGCGCGGGTTGCTGACTCCATCGTTCCCATGTCTATCGCCTCGATCGCGGGCTGCGACATGGTGAATTGGCTTGCGATGTCGGTCAGGTCGGCAATGACAATCCGGTCGTGAATGCCGTTCTGTGCAACAATCTGCGCCAGAAACGGAAACGCCTCGCCATATGCCACGGACGCATTGTAAAATTTTGCCCGCTTGCCGAAAATATCGTTCAGGAGCCTGGCTCTCAATCCGAGCAGCCCCTTGGAGCTGCCGTAAAGCAGAACGTCAGAAGACAGAATTGATCTAATGCCGGGCTCAATGCGCGCGAGATTTCGGAACGAAGAATGGTCGACATTGACCCCCACGTAATCGGCCACGCTCGTATAAATTGGCGCCAGGGCGTCGCGACCGGGTGATGGACCAATGAGATAGTCGGAGGCAAACAAGGTAATCACCGAGCACGTCACGGCGCACAAAAGAAAGCCAAGCATTTTTGCGGAAGCACGCATCAGACGGCGTCAGAAATTGAAATAGATGAACGCCGCGGGATAGCCATAAAAAAGGATCGCCAAAGTCCCGGTAACGCCGGTTATGATACCCTGCGGCGCCCAGTGGGCCATCCACTCGGTATTGACAGCCGGAATTCTCGCAACATGGTGGCCGATCATCGGGATCATAAAGACAGCCGCGTAGACTAGCTGCGGATCGAGTCCTCCCTGGGCCGGGAGAAACATGGATCGTACAAACGATACCGCACCATACAGCGTCGGCGACCGAAAGAAGACCCAGGCACTTACCACCGTGACCTGAACGATCAGCCACCACAATGCGCGAACCGGCAGCGGTCGCGGCTCTTCCATCCCCGCCACCTTTTCCACGGTGAGTGCGGAGCCGTGTATCCCGCCCCAGATCACGAAATTCCAGGAGGCGCCATGCCAGAGACCTCCCAACAGCATCGTGATCATTACATTCAGATAGGACCGAAGCTTTCCGACCCGGTTCCCGCCCAGCGAGTAGATGTACAGATAGTCCCTTAGAAATAACGAGAGGGTGATGTGCCAGCGTCGCCAGAAAGACTGAAACGTTGTCGCTATATAGGGCGCGTTGAAATTCTGCGGCAGCACGTAACCCAAAAGCTTCGAAATGCCGATGGCCATAAAGGTATAGCCGGCGAAATCGCTGAATATCTGAGAGGAATAAAGCATCGCGACCAGCCAGTGCCCCGCCGCACCCAGGCTTTCGTGCCCGCCGGTCACCCAATACGGGTCGATAACAGCTCCGGTTCGATCGGCACAGACTTTGAGCAGAAAGCCGGTGCAGTAATCATACAGCCCGCCGCGAATATCGTAATTCGCCGGCTTCCGCGGCGTCTCCAGTTGTGGAATGAGCTGATTGCCGCGGACGATCGGGCCGG
Organism: uncultured Alphaproteobacteria bacterium; assembly: GCA_963826945.1. GTDB lineage: Bacteria > Pseudomonadota > Alphaproteobacteria > Rhizobiales > Xanthobacteraceae > BOG-931. The sequence continues at coordinate 21,133 of CAWGYY010000018.1, forward strand.
CGATCAAATGCGGAAAGAATGAAAGATACAACGCGTAATCGAGTGGTCGTGCCGGCTTATATTTGTCTGAACGAATATCGATCGCGTAACTGACCATGTGAAAAACGTAAAACGACAGCGCGATCGGTCGCCACAGCGGGTCCCACGGCAAAACGTCCACGACCGACACGAAACGACAGGTGGAGGATCTGCGTTCCGATGAAGTCGGCGTATTTGAACAGCGCCAGCGCGCCAAGGTCGATGGTAACGGTAAGGCCCAACAGCAGCCTCTTGGTTCCGTCCGCCGTGGGCTTTGCCGATCGCCAACGTCAGCCAGTAATTGGCAAAGGCGATGATCAGATAGAGCCACAGGCCGCTCAGCCCAAAAGTCGCAAAGAACACCAGGCTGAAAGCGAGGAGGAACGCCTTCTGCGCGACCGGAAACTTCCGGATCAGGAAATTCGCCGGGACGAGCATCGCCAGAATTACGAATGAAGGAGTATTCGGTGAACAGCATTCTGTGGCGGTGTGGCGGGGTTGCGCGTGGGATCGGGGTCGCTTAGACCTTAGCCGGCCAGCACGCTGGACGCGGCGCGTCGCCGGCGTGCTGCGAAACAGTATACGTCTACTTGGTCAGAAGCGAACTCTTTCCCCAATGTAGCCGTCGCGCTATCCTGGATTGAAAGGGCCGCCGCCGAAGCTTTCCCCAAAAAGGATTAGATACGTACGATGACGGACCGGATCTACGATTTGTTTATTACCCACGCTTGGCGTTATCACGACGACTGGACCCGTGTCGGCGAGATGTTCGACAAATTCCTCGGCGACACCTGGCGGAATTTCAGCGTGCCCTGGTACGATCCAGCGCTTGACCCGAATACCGAGGTCGGCAAACGCCTGGTGCACCGCTGGCTGGAACAACAAATCGTGCCCACATGTGGCGTGATTTTCTGTCCAGCGTCTACGAGAACAAGAGCGCGCAAAAATGGGTCGTGTTGGAGGTGGATCTCGCCCGCAAATACCAAAAGCGGGTGATAGGGCTACCGACGTTCGGAGCCAACGCCATGGCGCCGCAAGCAGCGGCCTTGGTTGATGTGCAATGTCCGTGGGACGCCGAAACGATTGTTGCGGCGCTGGACGCAGCGGCAGCCGCCTGAATCCTTCGCTGATATGAAGTAATATCTCCCATCAACCGGCGGCACGTTTAACTCAGTGCGCCGCTTGCGTGCAGTACTGCTTCCCGATATTTAGTCGACCATGGATTTACGGCCGCTTATAACTTCCGCTCGCCAAATCCAGGACGCGCGGCGCTTGGCGTTCCGCGGCCTTCTTACCTATCAGCCTTACATCTTCAGTGATGATTTTGCCGTCGGCTCGGGCCCCAGCCTTTTTGCCGGCTACACTCAAGATGCAGTTTCGATCTTTTGCCCGGATGCCGGTGTCAATGATGCCGATCCGGTTTTCCGTGCGCGCGAGCTGGCGAAGGAAAATCGGCGCAACGAGTTTTTCGCCGCAAACGCCGCAATGCGGAGCTTCTACGACGGTATGGTCGATCAGATAGCGGATGCCCTTAAACCGATCGACAACCTTTCGGTTCTTGATGTCGGCTGCAACACGGGATACTTCCCGCTGGCATTTGCACGCAGGGGGGCCCCCGAGGCAGTGGGCATCGACCGGATCGACTACGCGCCCAGCGTCGCGTTGTTAAATGAAATTTGCGGAACTTCGGTAAAGTTCGCGAACTGGAACTACGATGGTTCTCTGGTCGCGGCCAAGCAATACGACCTTGTACTGTCGATCGCCGTTCTCTGTCATCTGAGCGAACCTCTCCGGCACCTCGCCTGGCTCGGCTCAAGCGCCCGCAAAGCGCTGATGGTATTCACGGCGTGCGACGACGTGCCCGGATACGTCATCAAGTTTCACACTGCCAACCGCTATTATGCCGACGACAAATTCCCCCATTGCTTCGATGTGACCAGCCTGTCGCGGCCGCTGCTGCGCCTGGCGTTCGCAAAAATGGGCTTTACCCGCATTGTCGAAATAACCGCGGCGTGCAACACCATGCCGCCGGGTTGGGCAGATAAGCATCTCTGCCTCCTCGGCATCCGGGAAGACTCGGCTTCGGATAACTGGTCGCAGCGAGCCGGCATGATGACGTTCTAAGGCCGACCTGACGGATGTTATTCCACTTTCGGAGATCTGGCGGTGCCACCGATCTCATTGATCCGCGACCGCGCCCGCTAAAGACGTCGGAAACACGGGCGCAATTCACGGTGCGAGGCTTGCGCGTGGGAATCCCTTTCGGTATTGCATTTCGTACATGGATTTGAGACCTCTCATAACCTCCAAAAGTCAGATCGAGGAGGCGCAGCGGCTGGCGCTCCGGGGCCTACTCAGCTATCAGCCTTATATTTTCAGCAACACTTTTGCGACCGGCGCCGGGCTTAGCATTCTCGCTGGGCACAGTAGAAACCCGCCCGCGATCTATTGTGCAGACGCGACCGCCAACGATACCGATCCGGCCTTCTTCGCCCGCGAGTTCGCCAAAGAGGAGCAGCGCGAAGAATTTTTTGCCGCCAACGAGGCTATGCGCCGCTTCTACGATGGCATGGTTGATCAGATAGCGGCCGCGGTCGGACCGATCGAGGAAATGTCGGTTCTCGATGTCGGCTGCAATACCGGATATTTCCCGCTGGCATTCGCGCGCCGGGGCGCGCGTCAAGCAAAAGGCATCGATCGCATCGATTACTCGCCAACTGTGTCGCTGCTGAACGAGATTTGCGGAACGTCAGTGCAATTCGGCCTGTGGAAATATGATGATGCGCTGGCCGCTTTCGAGCAACACGACCTGGTGCTCTCGATCGCCGTTCTCGTTCATATGAGCGAGCCGCTTCGGCACTTGGCTTGGCTCGGCTCAAACGCCCGAAAAGCCCTAATGGTCTTCACGCCTTGTCATGATGCGTCCGGGTCTCAGGCGCACTCAAGCACCAAAAAGCCTGGCCTCGGGGTTGCAGGTCGTGCTGACACGCCCGACTATTCGATCCAGTTCCATTCTGTAAACCGCTATTACGAAGATGCAAGGTTCCCCCATTGTTTCGATACCACTACACTCTCAGAGCCGTTGTTGCGCCTCGCATTCAAAAAAATGGGCTTCACGCGCGTCATCGAGATCACCGCCGCACGGGACACCATGCCGCCCCGCTGGGTGGGCGAACATCTCGGCCTGCTTGGAATCCGGGAAGATTCCAGCACCCTCGCATCACCGCCGCGCGAAAAGGGCTTGGAGGAACGTGACGAGAGACTTGCAGCCTATGTCAGGGAGCACTTATCAGCTCTGCAAGATACGATTGTTGGGCACGCAACGCGCCTCAACTCGCTTAAGTCGACCCTCGAAGAACGCACTAACCGACTGGAAGGGGTGGAGCGGACGCTAGAGGAAAGAAGTAACCGGATTGCGTCGCTTGAAGCGACGTTGGAAGCTTCAAGGTGGCGCAGAATCTGGCACCGGATAGGTGCGCTCTTAAACGGAAAGACCTAAACTAAATTAGGGTCGGCCTTCACGCCAAAAGGACCTATCCAGGCGGCGGCGAACACGTCCGCTCAAATCCGCCTCGGCCATGAGGTGGACGGCATGCGGTTTCCGGCAACGCCTATCGTAGCCCGAATCCGATATTAGTTTGGAGGACCATCGAACACCGGTCGGAACTCATACAGTCGGAGGACCGGTGTCGCATAGGCAGCGATAATCTTCAGCTTCATTGCAGTAACGCCCGGGGTGGGCGTAACGCTATAGTGACGGGTTTCTTGGTTCTTCCACGGCGGATCTTCGGTAATCTGTTGGAGACGCCGCCAATCGATCCGATCCGAGGTTACCCAGATTTCCCAACTGCTCGGCATCCGGTCTGTCTCCTCCACAGTCGAGAGGCTGTACCCTCGCAACGTGTGCGGACTCGGAAAGTCGAGTTCAAGTTCGATCGGGAACGGCACTCCGGCGACTTCCCAGGGCGTATTAACATTGCCGTCAACCGCATTTGCAACACCGAATCTGTAACCAGGCCTCGTATCGATGGGCCGCGCGGAAATAGTTGCGAGTTGACCGAGAATATTCTTGAAATTTGGCTCGCCATAGATTGGCGAAGCGTCGACGATGACTAAATCCTTCTCGATAGCTAACGGTAGTACGTTTATGTTTCTTTCAATAGCGGCCGATAAGGAGCCTATCGGCGGTAATACCATTTCCGTGACAGAAAAAGTCGCTTCATTCCTATATCTCGGACCGATAAGAAGATCGAAAATAGCGGGAGACGCACTAAGGCCAAAATCATTTCTGAGAGACAAACCAAATATCTGCTTTCCGCGCCAGCTAGGGCGGAGAATAGCGATTGAATGAAACTCCTTAGCCGACAGGTTTGCCGTCGCCTTGGAATAGATGGCGTATTCCATGCCAGCGTCTGCTGCCATGCCGTAAACGTCCACAGCTGTGCTGCTTAGACCAACCGTCGCAAAAAGCATTGCCAATCGGAGGTGAGAAATTGGTAATTGTCCAAGTAGCCAAAAAAATACCAACAATTCTATCGCGTTCATCGCAAGGCGTATGCGATACGTCGATGAAAATTGACCGACGACAAGGACAGGCGCGACGGCGACAAAGAATAGAGCGCAGGCTAACGCGACGTTGATCAATTCGCCGACGCCGACCGAACGGCGATAAATACGAAACGCGAGAAAGCCGGCGCCGACGACAGCACCAATGCTGGCTAATACTGGGAACCAGGCAATTTCCACACCCACCCAAAGGTAGGCCCCTTCGCGGAGATAATAGCTCAACCTCTTCAACACTTCCGTCACTAGATTGCCGGCAAATCCGTAACCGTAATTGCCCAAATATGGCACGTCTGAAAGGTGCGGCAGCACCACATATTTGTGAATGACAAACAACGCGACGATAGCGCCGCCCAGAACCGCGACAGCACATAATGCCGTTAGGCGAAATTGTCGCTTGTTCTCGCACAGCAGCAGATGTGCCGCCGGTACGACAACGAAGGTAGCCGACATCGGATAAAAGAAACAGGCGGCAAGGACTGATGTAAAGGCGAGCAAAACCAGACGTGCGAACCGCCACGGCGCGGGTCGATCGGCAAGACTATCGCGATCTTTGACTTTAACAAGAACGCCGCAATCGGCGGCTCTGACGAGCAAATGAGCCGCTAGCAGCGCGAGCAATATGGGCGGCGTCCAAAATACATACATCGCCACCCAGATCGCCTGCCATTGCATTGTCGGCAAGGTGAATATGGCGACCGACAGACAGGCGTTTTGCCATGTCGGCGGACGTCGCACCGAGACGATGTAAAGATAATAGACGGCGAGCCCGGCGACAGACAAAATGCCGATCAGGCGCCAGCGCCAAAGGTCATCGAGGGTGTGGATCGTGAAAGATTGCAGATTTTGCGCGAACGCTCCGAAATAGCGCCCAATATCGATAAGCATATTTGTCTCAGGATATTGCAAGCAGCAGGTGCGTAAATCATAGCTCCATTGGTTGTAATCATTGTGGAAGCCGAACGAGAAAAACAGCGCGGGCGACATCGCGACGATAATTGCGGCCGCCACGGTTCCATAAATGAGGGCTGTTTGTCGGGCAGATACGGCCGCGGACGCCGGCCGGACGACATCTGGATCCGACACGGCAATCCGCGCCGGGCCATCAAGGGGCGAACTGAGGGGTTCTCCGGAATTGTTCATACGGATCCCATGCCGATGCCCTCGAGACACCAATGTACAGCGTAGGATATCCAAGCTAATTCTTCAAAGTGGAGGTTCTGGTGTGGGTCGCGGTATTTGGCGAGAGCTTAATCGCCCACCTCTTCCCTGCTGATGTGTACGTGGGTTTAAGGCGGCCTTGCCTGGGTGGTTGACGCATCATCGGTGGCGTAGGACTGTTCGTTGTTCTGCTCAGTTTCGGCAATCTGGTCCTGGCTCGTACCCGAGCCGTCGCAATGGAGTCACGTCACCATCGCCACGCAGCGATGCGGCACACGGTAGCGTTTCTTGCATTTGCGAATTCCCTTGCGAGCCGCTTTTTGACACCCCAAGCGTGACGACGCGCTAAGCATGCCTAGCCACGCGGCGTGCGTTGACGAAGGGCGGCCCCCGAGAGCCACGCCCCCGGCATCCGAAGTGACCCGGCACTCGGCAATTGCAGGCCTGCCCGTAAACTGTTAGCGTGCCGGCCGATACTCTATCGGGCGCGGTGGGTTCAAAAATCTTAAGTTCCAGCGAGTTAGCACGCGAGAACCCAATGGGATTATTGTAACCCTTGGCCGGGTATCGCCGCGGCGAAAGAAGGAAACCCAATGACTGAAAGCGTACTCGTTTCGCTCAGGAGCGCCGACAACCGGCAGGGCAAGGTCGAGGGCACGCGCGTCTGCTTTAGCGTCTATCAGTGCTTTGCGGTCATGGACGACGACAGCCGCGCACTATTGCGTCGGCTGGCCACGCATTTACGCCAGCAGCCTGGATTGGCGTTGTGGAACGGACCGTTGCTCGAACCGCTCCTTGAGGTCGCGCCCGATTTGGGCAGCGCGATCAAGGCCGTGATTACGGGCGAGGAAGGGCCGGCCGCAGGCGAGGTCGCGGGCGTCAGGGCCTGCAGCGCCGAGTCGCTGCCCGCAGGCGTCGAGACGGTGTTCATCTGCGCCACCCGCGCGGTCGAGCGCATGCTGGCGGCCGATGCATTGCCAAATACCATCAAGGCGATCGACGCTGAAATCCTGGCGAGCATCGCCTTCGAGGCAATACCGGCGCGGGCATGGACGCCGCTTGCCAAGAACATTTACCCGATCAAGGTGCCCAGAATTCGCTTCAGCGGAACAGCGGATATGCTCCTGATCGACTGTCCAGCGCGCAATCTCGCGCTGATGCCGAACGGCCTCGGTTACGTGTACAATGCGCTGAAGAAGGCCGGCATCAATTTCGAGACTTTCGACCTCGATATCGTCACCTACCATCGCTACCACATTCGCCGTCTCTTCGATGAGTGCGGCAAGATCGTGATGCCGAGCGGCCGCGAAATGCCGACTGATCCCTGGCAGGCGGAAAATTACGACCTCTGGGACAATCCCGAGGTGCTGGCTTATCTGAGCCCGATCGTCGATGAGGCCGCCGCGGCCATCATCAAGGCGAAGCCCAAGGTTCTCGGCCTTTCCATCCAGCAGTGCAACACCGCTTTCTCGCGAATGCTGGTGACACAGGTGAAGGCGGCGCTGCCTGATCTCGTGCTGCTGGTCGGAGGCTTCAGCTGCTATAATCCGGATATCGGGCTGCGGGCCTTTCCCGAAGCCGATTACATGTGCATGGGTGAATCCGATCTGACGGTCGGTCCGCTGGCCAAACAACTCGTCGCCGGCGAGCGGCCGAAAGATCAGCCCGGCGTAATTTCGCGGTTCGACACGCCGGACCGGCTATTCGTGCCGGCTCCGATGCAGCACAATCTCGATCAGCTCGATTTCCCCCGTTACGAGTGGTTCGATCTAAGCATCTATCGGAACTACAACGGCTATCAGCTGGTTCCGGTCATCGCCAGCCGCGGTTGCCGCTGGTCGCGCTGCACGTTCTGCGCCGAGCGCTTCTATTGGCGCATCAGGTCCGCACAGAATTTCGTCAATGAGCTCGAATGGCTGGTCGATCGCGGCTGTACGCTGTTCATGTTCAACGAAAGCGATCTCAACGGCATGCCGGAAAAGGTGATCGACATCTGCGAGGAGATCATCCGTCGCGACATTAGGGTGCGATTGACCGGGCAATTGCGCATCCAGAAGACGAGCGACGGCCCGTTCTACAGAAAGCTGCATGAAGCGGGCTTTGTCGCGCTGCGTTTCGGCGTCGATGCGTTTTCCGAGAACACGCTGCGGCTGCAGAAAAAAGGCTACACGGTGGACATGATCCGCCAGAATCTCAAGGAATGCTGGGAAGCGGGGATCTTCACCGAGGTCAACTGGGTGATCGGGGTTCCGGGCGAAACCGACGCCGACTGCGACGAAGGCGTCGACCTGATCCTCGAAAACCAGAAGTACATCGGGCGTCTTGCCAACATCAACCCGCTGATCCTGGTCAATGGCAGCGTGTACTGGATCGATCCAGAACGGCACGGCATCCGCTTCCGCACCTCCAAGGAGGAGCTTTATACAAGTAATCCGCGGTACGTACCCGCGGATGCCTGGTACAGCATCGATCCCTACATCGACGCGCAAGTTCGCAAGCAACGTTTCGAGAACATCGTCCTGCGCCTACACGAATCCGGCTTCAAGGTCGGCGCCTGGGCGGAGCGCGTCATCGCCGACGTCAAAGAGGCGCGCGATCGTGCGCGCGCCGGCGGGCCCCGCAAGCCTTCCGACCCGGTCGTCGCCGCTGACGAGCCGTCGCTCATCGAAGCGACGCCGACCCACAAGATCTGGCTCTACAAGAAGCGCTATTATGCTGTGCCGCTGGCCCTCGGAGAGATTGATCTCAAGAATCCTGAGAGCGCCGATTCTCAGGGCGTGCTTGCGGCGGACAACGAAACCTTGCTCCGCGTCGAACTCGAGCACGCCAAGAGCTGGGCGGATACGCGCGGCCAGTATGACGCCCAGGAGCGGCAGCGCATCGCCGGCTCGCTTTATCGCGCAGGCAGCGCGATCGGCGACGAGCACAAGGCTGCCGCTGTGGCTTCGCGGGCGCTGATCGTCAAGTCCGATCGCGAGTTTATTGCCATCGAACGCGATAGACTCGAAGCGCTGAGAGCGCTTGCCCCTGTTGCCGATCCCGCGCCCAGCGCACCTCTGCAAAGTGCTCCGCCGTCCGACCGCACCGCCCGCTCGCTGTGGCCGTCGCGCCAGGAGCCGGCCGCGTGGAAGGACGGCGACACATCGCCGTTGCAGAACGCCACCGCATTTGCCAGCGGCACGAACGCGCCTTCCCGACCGGCACCGAGTACCGCGCCAGCACCAATCCAGGACACTGAGTTTGTCGCGATACGCGCCATTACAAAGGGTGCGGAGCCGTCGATGCTGACATCGCTGCACGATTACAACCTGGTCGAGTATGACGGCCTGTTCTACGGGCTGCCACACGGCTTGGCCTTCGATTGGGAGGATCCGAGCGCGGCCTCACAGTCTGGCGTAATCGTCGCGGAGAGTGCGCAGAAGGCGATGCGTCGGATTCGCGAGCGATCGCACAGGCGCGGTCCCGTGACCACAGTCGCTGTGGCCGAGAGAGGCAGCGGACCGGTCGGCGAAGTGAGCAAAGTGCCGAAATTGCTGGATACGATGGAAGGGTACAACATCGTCAGTTACGAAGGCTTCGTCTACGGCCTGCCGCAGGCGCTCGGACCGATTGATCTGACCCAAACCGACGCCATCGAAATCGAGGGCGTCATCCGCGACGTGTCGCGCCAAGTCGTCGAAAATGAAATCCTCGATCTCATTGCAGCGCGCCGGTTTAAGAGCCCGTCTACACCCACCGGCGCCGAGTTGCTGGAATTGATCGAGGATTACAACCTCGTCCGCTACCGCGGCTATGTCTACGGCCTGCCGCGATCGCTCGGCAGTATCGATCTTACGACGACCGATGTTACTGATCTCGAAGGCGTCGTGCGGGATGTTTCGCGCCAAGTCGTCGAAAACAAAATCCGCGAACTTGCGGTGAGCCGCTATGGCCCAGCGCCGTCTCCGCAACCGCAGCTGCTGGGTTCGATCGAGAACTACAATATCGTCAGTTACGAAGGCTACATCTACGGGTTGCCGCAATCGCTCGGCACTCTGGATATAACGCGCACTGACGTGAGCACTCTCAAAGGCGTCGTACGCGACGAGTCGCGCGAGGTGGTCGAAGACGAAATCCGCGACCTCGTATTCCGCGGGCAAGCGGGGATTGGACCTTCGCTGCGCGCTATGCTCAAAACATTGGCGGCCGGCGCACGGAACCATGCCGGCGGCGACCCCAGGCATTGAGCAGTTCGTTGATCCCGCCGCCTGGCGGGATCATCGTTTTGGGCTGCCGCCGGCGCGCTGGCAGGCGCTGGCCGGACGGACCGCGTGGATCACCGGCGCCGGCACCGGGTATGGACGCAGCCTCGCGGTAGCGCTGGCCGCGGCCGGTGCCACGGTGGTCCTTTCCAGCCGCCGCGTCGAAAAACTGCTGGAAAGCATCGCGGAAATGCGATCCTTCGGCATCGCCGCCGACAATGCGGTCGCCATTCCGCTCGACATCACCGATAGCGCGTCAGTCGAAGCGGCCGCCGCTGAGGTTCGCCGCCGCTTTGGAGCTGCCCATCTTCTCGTTCACAGTGCAGCGGTTTCGGCCGGAGGACTGCCTTGGCCACTCACCTCGATGACGCCGGAGCAATGGCGGCGCATCGTTGAAACCAACGTCACCGGAGCCTGGCTATTCTGCCGCGCCGCGGTGCCGGACATGCTTGCCGCCGGATCATGCCGCGTCGTGCTGCTCACCTCCGAAGCCGGGTGGGCGTTCACGCCGGGCGTCGGCGCTTACAATGTGTCGAAGAGCGCGCTCAACAATCTCGGCGCCTCGCTGGCGGCTGAATGTGCCGCGCGTTATCCCGCGGCGGATGTGCAGATCAACGTCCTCATTCCGGGCGAGGCGAGGACCGAAATGAACCAAGGCTCTACCATCAGCCCCTATACGGTCGTGCCCATGACCCTGGCGCTGCTGTCGCATCCTGTTGGGGGGCCGAATGGGAGGTTTTTCCACCGCGACGGCCGACATTTCGCCTTTGGATATGCAGAGCCCTACGAACGCGTAGTGCTTTAGCATGGAGGAATTGTACGGTTATTCGACTGGTGCGGTCACAGCCGCCGCCAGAGGGGCCGCAGAATTGATACGTACTTATGAAGGCTGCAACGTGCTCGTCTAAACACTGCAACGTGCTTCGCGCCGCGGAGTTACGTGACAGAGCCGGATCCCACTGAAGCACCGGGACTGAACAATGCCCCTTAAAAGCCCCTGATTCGTTCTCTGAGCGCTACTTCCAATAATGCGATCTGTTTGCGTCCTTTTTCAAGCGCCTCCTCAAGAGCGCATAAACGATTATTGCGATCTTCCATGGTCGCCTCAAGGGAAACAATGCGCTGCGTCCGCTCCTCGAGCGATTCTTCCAGGCTTTTGAGGCGCGTCTTCGGTTCCCTCGTCAACGTCTCATTCATCACTATCTCCCGCAGGCCAGCCAAGCTGTCGGCGTTCAAAAACTCGGCCAACCGCTTTTCATCACTTGCGAGATCCATCGGACCAGTGGCGGTGGGCACGGCGTAGAAACGGCCACGGTACCTGATCAGATTATGTCCCCAATAATTTGTCTCTTCGGCAACCGGAGTTGCATCGTGCTTATTCTCCTGGCAGCGTAACGGTCGTGCGCGCCAAGTCTCCGCATAAGCAGTATAGGGATCGTCGCCCGACTGATAGCCAAACGCCTGCAGAACATCTTTGTTGGTGGAATTCAGATGCTCCTGAATATGTGCAGGCAGTGCTGCGCGGTGGCCGCCAATCCGGCCTTCGTTAAACGTAGGACTTGTCCTGTCAAACAGGCGGGCGCCAATATCCCGCGGCGCCCCAGGAACTCCCAATTTAACCTGAATTGACCAGATCAGTCGTTGCTGCCGGTCCGCCTGTCCCCCGCCAGACTCTCCGACGAGATCCTCGAAGGCGAGTGGGATGACATTATTGAAGTGCAGCCAGGGCTCAAACGCGAGCACACGATCGCAAAACCGGCCCAGCATGGCGCCGTCCTCAAGCAAGCGTTGGGTGCGCGCTTGGAAGTCGAGCCCTTCGTAAAAGCCGGAGAACACCGTGTTGCCCGGCTTCGCATAATAGTTCGCCTCGGAAACCAGAATATCCCAGGGATGCCTGACGATGAATAGCGCCGGAGTGAACGGAAACGGATGCATGCGGTTGCCGAACGGCGCGCGGCGGACCGAATCGACGAAAAAATCGCGCGGCACGGTGTGGGAGTTCGAATATTCGAGGCAATACCAATTCCCTGGGGTCGGGATTTCAGGACAGATAACGCCCGGCTTGAAACCAAGTTCTTCTGCGAGCCGGTACAACAGATGCGTGCCGGCTTTGGGAATTGAGATTAGAAACAGCGGACGATTAAGCCCATGGCCGGCGAGGCGTGGGATGATGACGGTCCCGTTCGTGCGATCGAGTACGTCTCGCAGCGCCTGTTCAAGTGGCTCGCGCTCGCCGTGAGTCAGACACAAAATATCCGCCTGTCTCGGCGGAGCGGGCTTAAATTCCTAACGCTGCCGAAAATGGCCCTCGCGAGATCGCCCTCGGGAAGGACCGCCAAAGTGGCAGCGCCGCTTTTGGCCGCGCCCTGGATCGCCTCCACGAATGCTTCCGACTTTGGCTCGACGGCGACAAGAGCAAGTTTGCTCATTGCGGAACGGCTTCCAGCGCGGCACTCAGCCGCGTCTCAAGATGTTGCAGATCCGGAGCCACCATCACCCCTGCCCTTCCACTGACGTCTTCGTGCTCCAGATCAATCGGGCCAAGCGATTGGGGGATGGCAAAGAAGCGGCCGCAATGCGCCACCAGATTGTATTGTCCCGCGCTGTACAAAAGGAGCGGAGGATGCCGCTCCTCGATCAAAGCCGGTCTGCCATGCCCGGCAAACGCGTTCGTCACCAGGTCCGCCGCCTGGGCGAAAGCGGCATCGTAGCGTGCGGGCAGATAGGGCCGCAGCGTGCTCGCATTGTCGGTCCGCATGCGGCTCAGCTGCGCCTGGGTCTCCTGCTCGTCATCGCACGTCATCGCAAGAATCTCGTCGAATAGTTTATTCATCCGGGCGGCCAATTCTTCGGCCGCATCCGAAATCATCTGCTCAAGCCGAAGGTCGGTGTAGTTCGAGCGTTCGATCCTGGTATGCGCGCGCCAATCATGCTGGCGGAAATCGAACTGCGACGCGTCGATATTGGATTTATTGAACGCATACCCGAAGAGATCAGGATCGACATTGGCCTTGTGAATTTCGCCTTTCGCGATCAGCCGATGCAACTGTGACTGAAACGGGGTATAGGCACTCTCGTCCAACGGATGAAACGGTTCGTAGCCCAGCGTCAGGGCCATGTCCTCCAGACCTGATCGCCGTAAAATTTCGAGGTGATGATTGGTCAGCCAGTTACGCCAGTCGCCGACGATTCCCTTGCCGACGCGGTAATTGTGCCGATGATGGCCGGTCAGATTGACGTGGTCGAGCCTTTCCCAGATTTGCGCCGCGAAACTCGCGCCAATCGGCGTACCGGCCGCCTCGGCAACGGCCTGAATGGTCGGAACCGGATTGAGGATCAGCTCTTCCCACTTCATCACAGCGTACGCGTTTTGCACCGGAAGAAAATCGGCAAACGCCTTCACATAGAAGCGGACGATTCCCTCGAAGAATTTAAGGTCGGACAGCTTGTAGAGCGCGAGCTCCTGCCGGATCAGGTCATTGTCTTGATCAGGAGGCAGAAACTTCTGAATGTGCTCGCTGGCGAGCGCGTTCAACGAAAAGCAAGACGAGTTGACGATACCCGCCGGATTGCGCACCGAGGCATGCAGCGCGCTGTCGGGAAAGACGGTCTGGCTCGCCCACCAGGCCGGATCGACATGCGAATGAATGATTTCGTCGCAGTCGAACAGCGCCAGCGGATGGGCTACGATCAGCATCAAATCGCCGCGGCCGCGCGCGCCGATATATTTGCGGTAACAGGCCCGCTTGCCGTCCAGCGCCCAACGCGGGCCGCCGAGAAGGGCGCGGAAGTTACGATTGTAAACGAGATCCGCCGTCATCCCCTCGCGATCGAATACGGCGACAATCTGCTCGCTGATGTGGTCGCCGAGATGCGTGGCAAATAATTCCAGCAGCGCCTTGCGCAGCGTCGACTTGCGGGCGCGCAGCGGGCTCAAGTGCGCGAGCACGCTCAACAGAAGCGCAAATCCGCTTCTTGCCGGTCCGATCACGATTTGCCGGGAGACGCTGCTCGTCATCCGCCGCTTACACCCGCAGCCAAGAGAACTCTAGGAACGGCCAAAGACTTAGCGCTGGGCTGCGCCCGAGACAACCCGCAACGACCTGAAAATTTCTGCGAAATCTTGACCCTTTCGCCGACGCTACCCCCGGCACGACCGCTGTGGCAGACGAGCGGGTGACTTTGATATTATGTCCTCGCTTGGGGAGTGAGTCCGATGAGTGAGGCACCGTCTAGTCCGCAACTCGTTGCATCGACGGACAATTGGAACATCATATGGTTCCGGGACACGGCATACGCCGTGCCGAAGTCTTTCGGCCCGGTAAACTTTGAAATCGAAGCCGATCGCAGCCGCGTATTGGCGAGCGGCGGAGCGGCGTTTGCGTCGGTCGCCGAGGCAAAAGCGCACGCCATCAGAGAGGAAGCCGCGGGCCAATCCTCCTCGCCGCCGCAACTCGTCGAGGCGACCGACGACTGGAACATCGTCCGCTTTCGCAATGAAGCATATTTGCTGCCGAAGTCGCTCGGTTCGGTCGACCTGACGGATGATAAAGATCGCGCCAGGGCGCTTGCGTCAGGCGCCGCCGTATTCCCGTCCGCCGCTGACGCAAAACTACACGCGCTGCGCGAAGAAACGGCTGCGCGTGAGAACGCCCCGCCGAAATTCATCGACACGGTGGGAACATGGAACATCATATGGTTCAAGGACGCCGCATATGCGGTGCCTAAATTTCTGGGGACGATCGACCTGAAAACCGAACAGGGGCTCAAGCTTGCGATGAAGTCGGGCAGCGTCTCGTTCAAGACGATCCCGGAGGCACTTTCGTTCGCAAAGCGCGCGCTATGATTTGTAGGTCGTGCTTAGGTCTGGCACGCCGAAGCTCTGCCGCGGGATTAACCCTTCGGAGATTCCGGTAGCGCCTCGCGCGAAGTCGACTGCGGCGGCGTCTAGCGGGCTCATGATGCAGCAGGTTCAAGGCCGGCAATCAACATCAGGACGCCTGTCCGAATAATCGCGAAAAGAAACCGGCGCCTTTGCGTTGCACAATCCACCAGATCGAGGATCGCCCGTGCGTCCCGTCGGGGAAAGTCAATGTTGTTTCGGCCCACAGTCGAGCAGCTCCGCTAAAGGCTTCGTCGACGGCCAGCACGGTTCCCGGATGAACATGCCGAAATGGCGCGCCGGGAATTTCGCAGCCGTCGCTGGAGATGTTGGCCGAAAGGACGGAACGATTGTCGGCGGTGACGCGCAGCTCGCAGTCGTGGCCGCAGAAAATCCCGCCCGGCTTTACTTTCGATCGCCAAGCCGCAATGTCGGCCTTGGCCGCTTCATAGCTGTGATCGGCATCGACAAATACGAAGTCCAACGAGCCATCGGCGAAACTGTCAGCGGCGGCGACGCTGGCCGCTCGTATCGGCGTCAATTTAGCCCGGCTGCCGGCCGACGCCACGTTGCGCAGAAATGTGCCGTAAGCATCGTATTGCGCAACGAAGTCGAGATGCCGCTGAACATTGCTCGAGCCCTGCCAGGTGTCGATGCAAAAAACCTCAGCGCCCTCAAACGGTTCAAGTTCCCTCAGGAATACCTGTGTGCTGCCGTTCCCGAGCCAGCTTCCGACTTCCGCCATTCGACAGCCTGCCCGCGCCACGCGGCGGATCAACTCGGCAAGCGCGACCTGATCGGAGAGCGCGAACGCGACCCATTCGCCGCTAAAAACCGGCTTCGGATTCTGCCGAAATCACCGCCCGGCGCCCGGTTGTTCCTGCCCGGCGGCCGAGTCAGTATTCGTCGACGTGTTGGCCATGCCGTTGCTTCCTCGTCGGGATAGCCGCGTCGCCCTCAGCGCAGACCAAGCAGGCCATAAAAAGGAACACCCCGCACCGAGAAATTTGGCAGGTCGTCGCCATTGCCCGGCAGTTCGATAATCTTCTTAAAGCCGAGCAGCTCGAAAGATCGATGCATCAGGCTGCGAGACAGCAGAATGCGGTTGTCGAAACAGTCGGGAAAACGATCCTCCTTATAGTGCCAGCGCGGCTCGCCATAGTGGATCGTCATGTTGTCGTCCTCGTTGACAATGGTCCAGACGAACAACGCCTTGCGGGCCAGATCGCCAAGCGCTGCCAGGTGCTGAAGCGGATCGCTAAGATGGCATACTACGGCAAACGACGTCACCACATCCGCCGGCTCCACGTTCGGAATGGCACGGAGATGCGGATCGTAGCGAGCGGACATGAAGGTCGCCTTTGAGCCGATAATTTCATTAAGCAGAGCGAAACTGGCGGAGAAACCGGGCTCTCGGTCACAGCCGACCGCGCGCGAGGCACCGCGACGCCAGAACGCGATCGGCATGTAGCCGGTGTTGCAGCCAACATCGAGAGTTGTCGATCCCTCGATGCCGCCAAGCGCCGCGCAAAGCCGATCGGCTACCCCGTCGTAGAGCTTTCGCAGGCGTGCATTGGCTGCGCGAAAGCTCGGCATGTCGTCGGCCGCAATGAAACGGAGCGCTTTCGGTGGTTCGACCGCGGGGAGATAAATGATGCCGATCGGCTCATCTCGTTCAAATTCGAGCCCTACGCCGCATTCGAAATCGTCGGCAAATAGCCACGGTTGGTAGCCCAGCAAACCGCGCAGGATAAGTTCGCGCGCCCGATCAATCTGCGCAGGCGTCGGATTAAACTTTCGCAGGTCCATAGTGTGTCCCGTTTAGCGGAATTCCGTCAGTGCCGAGCAAAACCCAGCATCCGTGGCGTACGATGCACGCCGCCGACCATTTCTCCCATAGCGCGACAGCATGTCGGGAGCAAACCTTGCGATCAAGCGGGCGTTTTGCAGGACGATGGAGCACCGGACACCAGCGATTGCGCTCCGGTCGGTCAGAAGCTCCGTACGTTCCGGTCGGCAACAGCGCGGGCAGCACCGATTGTTGTTCCGAGCCTCGCCTGTTACACTTAAAGGTGTCGGGTCCGGTTGGGGGGATTGCAGTGAATTTGGGCGCCATACTCCGACGTCGGCACGTCGCCGAGGATGTGCCGAAAGATGATCACGCCGCGCGCTATTTCGCCAAATCTGTTTGCGAATGGAACAGCCCAAAAGTGCGGGTGCTCCCGCCCGAGTCGCGCGAGGCGCTGGCGGAGTTGCTCGCCGCCGCCGTGCGCGAAGCCTACCCAACTGCGCCGCCGAGCGAGTTGGCGAGACAAGTCGCCGCCGAAATGGCGGCGATCGGATATTCGAAATTAGTGCCCGCAATGCCCGCCCAACAGGCAGGCCAGGTTGTCCGTTATTTTAAGTCGATGCCCTGTCTCAACAAGCATGTTGAAATACTGCAGGGTGGCGACGGCGTCCGCCGCGATCCACGAGGCGACGCCCGCCAATTCTCCTTCGGTACCTACACTCAAGAGGAAATCTTCGCGGCGCCTCATCTGTTGGAGACGATCACGGCGCCCGTGGTCCTGGATGCGGTGGAAGCGTTTCTCGGTGCGCGGCCTATTCTGTTCTCGCTCAACGCCTACTGGTCCTTTCCGCAGCCGGGCGAGCCGAGCTACGGCCAGGACTTCCATCGCGACATGAGCCACCCGAAATTCTGTGCCTTGTTTATTTATTTGACGGACACGGATGTCGACCGAGGTGCCCATCAGTATATACGCGGCACGCCAAGCCCGGCCGCCCTTGCTGCAATGCTGCGATCGCGCGCGATCGACTGCGATGAACGCCAGTTCTTTGGGCTCGAACGCGATGGTCTTGGCTTTACAGACCTGTACGAGCGCCACCTGTCGTCCCTGATGGAGACGATCAGCGGACCCGCGGGCACGATGTTTCTTGAGGATCCCTATGGATTACACCGTGGCACCGTGCCGATCGCCGCGCCGCGGTTGATGGCGTGGGCACGCTACAGCGTATTTCCGGAGCCGCCGACGCTTCCGAAGCGAACAAACCGGGCAATTCTTGGGAACCGATATCCCGCCAACGAGCGTGCGCGTTATGCACTGCGTGCCTTGATTGCGCCATGACGAGCACTGCAGCACATGCGCGGACAAGAATTCGGCTGACCAATGGCGACGCGTCGCCCCGCATGGCTGCCGCGACCATAGACGCACATGACAGAACAATCGCCCGGCGGCGGTGGCCCGAACAATATCACAGCATCGACCCGCTTTGCTGAACTTCAAGTGCTTCGGGGTTACGCAGCATCCATGGTTGTAATCGTACACTGTATCGCCGCTTGGCGCCCGCTTGTCGAAAACGACCGTTTCGGCCGCGGCGCATACGACATTTTGTTGATCCCGATCAGTGGACGCGCGCCGGTGATTCTGTTCTTTGTCTTGAGTGGCTTTGTCCTGACGCATTCTATCCTTGGCGCTCGCAGCAAACGGCAGGACGTCATCACGTTCTATGTACGTCGTTTGTTCAGAATCATGCCAATGGCAATCATAGGCCTGCTGTTGATGATTTTGGCCGCGGAATTCGGGCGGCGCGGCGTCATCAACTGGAAGGCGCTCCCGCTATCTAATTTTGTCGACGTCAGTGACAGGGCGCGGATTGAGGACCTGCCCGGCGCATTGCTGCTGTGGGACAACTCAGTAAATCCGGCCTACTGGACATTGCACGTCGAATTGGCTGGCAGCCTCGTGATGCCCTTCCTAGTTTGGCTGGCCTTGTTGACTAAGAGTGAAAGGAAATTCGAAATTTTAGCGCTGCTCGTCGTCGGCGGCTTGGCGCTGCCGTTCGTCCCCGTCCGACCGACGCCGCTAAGTCACATGAGCAGCATGACCATTTTTTGCTTTCCGCTTGGGGTGTTGGCTTATTTCGCCTTCGCAGCGGGCTTTCGGTATCGCGCCTTTCACGGCTGCATTGCAGCTGTGGCGCTGGTTTTCGCGCACGCCCTGATTGGACCTGGTACCTACATCGGGTCGTTGCTCGGGAATACGGCTCTTCTTGAGCCGGTCATGGGATCGCAAAACAATTTGGCGCTGTACGCGCAGCACCTTCTCGAAGGCCTAAGCGCGACGGTTTTGGTCGGGACGCTAGCTGCCGGCGGACCGCCACGGTTCTTCAGCAGCGGATTTGCGACATTCATCGGCAAAATCTCTTATTCGCTATACATTGTCCATTTGCCAATGCTGGTCGCCTTTATCGGCACATTTTACCTGTGCAAAGCGGATCTAATGCACCTTGCTCCCATCTCCGTCATCTTCATATGCGCGACCGTGGTCTCCATCGCCTCGATGCTTGTTTCATGGCTTACGTACAATCTCGTCGAACAACCAGCAAACCACCTCGGGAAACGCTTTAGGCGGTCCTCACTTCGGGTACTAGTCAGTGAGGCACAACCCTCGACCTGAGGCGTTCGGCTGAGCTCACTACCGACTGGGACACACGGGCTATCGTAGACGAAGGCTTTGCACGAGCGTCCCCGTTCTGAAGGAGCACGACCGCGAGCCGGCAATGACGGGTTGAAATAGCTCAGACATTAGGAAAGCGGTCTTTGAGCCCTATCGCTTGCTTAACGTTGCACGCATTCCGATCGGCGGGCTTATATTACGCACCCTTCGTTTTGACGCGAACCTTTCCTCGCCACCCCCGACCGATAGTGGGTGCCCGCTCAACAACGTCGGCGCTGACTATCGGATCTGTGCAGCGAATTCTTCCACTGCCGTAACTTCCTCATCATAGCCGCCGATCTCGCGACGGCGATCACCTTCGGGGACACTGAGCCGTCGGCATGCAATGATGTCCTGGACTCAATTTGGCCCGTGGCCTATGGAGGAATTCACCCACATTTAGGCGGAAGGTCTCGCGAGGGGCTGGTTAAGACTAGCTAGAGACCGTCCCGTTACCCCGCACAAAGTACAGCATAAAACGCAACGTCCATGCACGTGCCTGACGAAGAAATTAGCCGCAAACACGTCGACATTTCCTATGTGATCATCGGTCTTTGCTTGTTTTCGATTTACCTACTAGCAGGACGAGAACTCAACACCGTTGATCAGACGATCGTTCCTCGAGGAGATGCTTTTTCGTATTCGACCTTCCTGTTTGAAATTCTGAATAGGAGTCGCGAGAGCTTCGGCTCCGCTCTGCAGTATGTCGTTGAGTCAGGAAACTTTATCTGGCTGCAACACTTTCTCGTGTTGGCGTTCGCTCCGTTTTTGGCCAATCAACGCGGCTCGCTCATATTCATCAACTATTTTGCCTTCTTCGTGGCCATTATCATCGTGTTTAGAACAGCCTTATTGTGTAGAGTTCCGCACTTCTGGGCATTCGCCATCGCTCTTCTTTTCGCGTCAATGCCATGGAATTTCCATGCGCTCATGCAATTCAACCTCACTTCCTTGATGCCCGAACCCATTTTCGTAGATGCGTTTATCTGCTCAATTCTGCTGCTTTGCTGGTTTATCTCAAACCCGTACTCAAAAGGAACGGCAATCGCCGCCGGATTTGCCCTTGGCGCCGCCGTCTGGTCACGCGGCAACGCATTCATGTATTTGGCAATGCCGTTAGTCGGATTTGCGTTCACAGCCACGCTTCGTTTCATGTGGCCGAAACGGCGCTTGAATGTTCAGATCGCCAGTGGATTTGCTGTCGTGGCCCTGACTAGCTCCGCAATGGCGGCGGTTTACTTCTATTTCACGCACCACTCGATCTACGAATATTATTTGAATCATGCCACTTCCGTGCAATTCGATTACGCAAGAAAGCTTGTAGGCGCCAAATGGATACTCCCCAACATGCCGGGCCTTGCCATTTCCGGCCAGTGGTTTCCGCCCGACTTGGCAGGGACCCCTTTCTACGCCTTAGCTTTAACTGTTTTGGCGCACCTCGTCGTAATTTATTCGGGAATCGCGGGCGTCAAGAAATTAATCTCTGGCGATGAAAGTCAAATTTTGATCGGAGCTCTCGGGACGATCGGGGCCGCCACTTTCTATCTGTATACGCTGTTCGCCCTTTTGACCTTCAGCGGATATTACTCTGAAGTACAAATTCAAATCCTGCATCCGTTTGAACCGGCTCTGGTGGGCTTTATGTGCTGTGCTCTCGCTGTTTTATGTGAGCTGTTTTCGAAGCATAAAATGCCGCGGCTACAGCATGATCTCTTTTATATTGTGGCGGGCTCTCTGTTTGTGGTGAGCGCTATAGCAATCACCCAATCCTCCTTCGGCTCGATAATGGATGCAAAAGCATGGGAAGTTTACGGATTTAAGAGGCCGTCTAATCCCAGCGTTTCGCCTTGTCTCCAGCATAACGAACTTAGTCGAACGTATTTGGCTAGCGAAGACGTCAGCCGGTTTTCCTTGCTTTTGAGCGAGCAGGTCACGAATAAGCTGGTGTACTTTTTCTGGTACGGCATATTCAACCACGCAATAGTGGAGAACTACGCCGCAAAGAATAATGTGCCGCCGCCGACCCTCGTTCCGCTGCGTTCGGAAGCTGACGAGCGGTTTTGGTTTTGGACATTTAATTCCGAGCTCGTAGCCTCCGAGTCTGCCATTCGCGAATATCTCAAGTATGTTCTCGCCAAGGCCGACTTTGTTGTCATACCCGAGCGGTTAAACGCTTTTCAGATTATGTGGCCGTCACCGATGACCGCGCATCGGGAGGACATCGCCGCCGCTCTGAACTCCCCTGATATCGCGGCCGATTACCATGTCTGGGCCATCATTGATGAAAGGCCCGATACCCGCGTCTTTGTTCTGAAGAAACTCGATTCGAAAGCGCCGGATGATGGCTTGGAGCTGTTCCCTCGAACGTGGGGCACTCCAGCCCAGGTGATAGGCCGCGATTTCAAGGGTGCGCTCGTGGTGGCCCAAAAGGCATGGTGGGAAGCCGATGCCAACGCGCTTCCGCAGCTCTTATACGCTTATGGCGACTATAATGTAATTCGCGTCGGGCAAGCTTACATCGGGGCAGCGCATGATCTCGGGCCAATGGATGTCAATCCCGTCTTGACCGGCGCGGCGCCCCGACCACCTTTGGAGAAATTCATAGTTGCGCGCGATACCTCGATATTAAAGGAAGCTATAGACGCCTGTACGGAGGCGACGTCTAACCACAGGCCTTGAAAGCGCGGTGGAGCATCAGATTGTTGCCGACCGTAGATCAAACAAGGATGTGTGGAGGCGAACTCGACGTGGTCACCGTCGCAAATCCGCCGCGCGCTGCTGCGCTAGCGCCAGGCTCGGATGAAGATCCCAGCATAGCGGGACCGTAAACTCGTCGCCGACCTCACTCCCTAACGCGCGGTTCTGCGTAAAGCGAAGGTGGCGGTAATGCTCCTAAAGCAACAGCGCGTCGGCTTTGATCTTTTCGATCATGGCGCGAGCCGACCCGAGCTTGTTAGGATCAGATCATACGATCTGACGATAACCCTCTACCCATGACCCGCCAGTGAAGCACCAGGGACAAAAGTCACCAACGTGCCGGGCGCACCATCGCTCGCGAGCGCGAAATTCGCGGTCGTGTAGGTGCCGGTCAAGTGAAGGTCGACGACGTGGTTGCCCTCAGCGACCTGAAGGAGGCCGCCGGCCCCAGTAGTTTGCGTAAAGGTCTTAGTCGTCTCTTGGCCGATGAATCTGATCTTGGCCAGGTCCAACTCGTCCGATCCGCCAAAGTCCTTGATAGTGCCTTTGAACGAGTCCTGTTCGAGCAGCAACCAACCGGTGTTCGTGATCGTCAGCGCAGCGTGTGGTTCGAAGACCGCGCCGGCGTCCAAGGTCAGTATTCCACCATCGATCTTGGTACTGCCATCGACGCTGCCGCCGGAAAGCACATTAGCAGCCGCGGTGACACCCGGATCGTTGGGATCTTTGATCGTCAGCGCGCTGACGACGCCGCCAGAAGAGACGGTGAGCGTACCGCCGCTGCCGACTGACGCGCCGCTGGCGGTGCCAGAGAGCGATCAAAGCGGACGCCTAAAATTCTGAGATGATGGAGGACATGGATGCAACACGAGGAGATCGAGGACGCAACCAAACAGGCCATTGCTCGTTTGCCCGGTTTGGAAATTGAGATCGTGCACCAGCGGCGGTCGCCCGATGCCGAGCAGATTTCCGTTCAGCTGCGAGCGGTGCCGTCATTCGAGGCATTAGGTCGATAGCTGGAATCGAACAACCCATTTTGCACTCTGGACGCACGCCGTACAAATGGCATGGCTTCCCTGGCTCGCGGCTGCCGACTGTCTAAAGTTACCGTGGAACGAACGCGAAAGTGGCCCGGACACCTACTTACCGCGTTCGACAATCGATTGACCGCAGTCGTGCAGATGCACGCAGACTGAACTCAAGCGCCGCCGAGAAAAATCGGCCCCGTCGCGCCCTCCCCTTCATCATTCCTAATGCCCGATGCGGAGTTGCTCGGGCGGGGAGATCTTGCGACTGCCCGATCAAGGATCGAGCTCAGCACCAAGCGAGTTCATTCCAGTGCAATGTCAGTCGAAGGTGACCCCTTAACCAAGGCTAAGCGCCACGTCGAGGAGGGACGACGATTGGTCTGGGAACAAAAGGGCCTGATCGCCCGCTTAAAAGCATCAGGGGCGGATACGAGAAACGCGGAACGAACGCTTCGCGTCCTTGAATCAAATCTCGCGATGTTCGAAAAGCATCGCAGCTGGCTGGAGCAGTAGCACCAATCGGACCGCTGCTTCGTGCCCCCGAGCCGCAGCTTTATGAGCGTCATTCCAAGATCGCTGGTCAAGGCGCAAAATGGTGTGCTATGTGGCTTTTTTGCACTGGCGGGCTTCAAATCATGGGGCTACAAATCGCGAAACGGTTGGGGGACCCTATGAATCGATTTCTCGCAATCGCCTGCTCGGTGCTGTTGGCAATGAGCGTTGCCGGCTGTGTCGGGAAAGCTCCGATCGGCAAGGGCAAGGCGCCTATGCCTCCCGTCGTGAGCAAGGGTTAGCTGAGGCCTTTCTCGCGTTCGTATTCGTTTCGGTTTGTGCCAGGGGCACGGCTGCCGCGATAGCGGCACCATGTCAGTTTGCGTACTGGAGCGCACGCATAGAGGCGGAGCACGGACGCGACTGAAAGCCGATCAAGATGAAGCTCTGACGCAATAGCTGTGCTGTCAATCGGCCACCGGCTGGGCCCGACAGGTCTCAGTACGCCATGCGAAATATGCTGAAGCGTGCCGGTGTAGAGTTCGTCGACCGGAACGGCGCTTGGCCAGGTGCCGGGCTACGCCAGTGACAACAGAAAAAGGGGTAGGGGCTGGAGCAGTAATATCAATCCAATCGCTGCTTCGTGCCCCGGGGTCGCAAAACCGAGGTGCTTTATCCGTTGTGCTCGTGGAGCGGGGCGCTCAGCGACTTCCCTTCTTCTTGAGAGTTGGGGACGGGATGGCTCGCAAGCCAAAGTACACGTGCAATATCCATCGGATCGATGCCGATGTTTTTCCACCATGTGATCTCTTCACTACAGTGATGAACTTCGCGATGATGACCCCGGCACAAAGGCACGGTGAACTCATCACTCACCTTACGCCCCAGCGCACGGCTTTGCATGAAGCGGAGGTGGTGAGCGTCTGATGGTCGCCGACCGCAGATCAGACAAGCGTGTGCGGCGACGAACCTCACATGATCCCGGTCACGAATCCGCCGCGGTTCGGGCAGCGCCAGAACGCTCTTGTCGATTGATTGGGACTGCGCGCGTTTCCTGGGCGCATGTGAGCTCTCAGTCGTTCGCTCTTCGGGTTCCGCTTGGTTCCGGATTGCCTCTTCGACGGCGAGACGGTTCAGTCGCGCTTTAAAGGCTTCTTCCACTAGCAAAGCGTCAGCCGCGGTTAGTTGATTCTTTTCACCGAGGGAGCGGTGGGCCCAGAGCGCGGCGTCGTCAGCCGAGGTGAGATTACCGACACCAGCGATTAGCCGATCACGTAATGCTGCGGAGGCTTCGGCCCCAAGGATTTTCTTGGCCGTTTGAGCCCTGGCATCACGGTGAGTTGTGGCCCCCTGGGTTAGCTTAGGATCGCCGCCATTCAGAGAGCCCGCGCCGTTGACCTTCTTAGGCCCCGATGCCCTACCCGCAGCGGTGCTTGTCGGAGTGATGAGATCCGGGGCATCGAGATCATCCTCGCCGGCAATACCAACGAGGGTAAACAGCGCATAGCGCCGGGCGTAGGTCAGGGCCGCCCCCATCCGATGCGGTGTTGCGGTGTCACTGATGGCGCAGACCGGCCAGTCTGAGGCAATCCACTCCCCTGATGCGTGCGCCAGCATGGTTGTCAGATTGACGAGACCGGCAGCCTGATCGATGGCGGTCGTCTGCATGGTGGCAATCTCGTGCTGGCCCAAAACTTTGCGCACTATGTCGAGCCCGCTCGACAGCGACGCATAGCGAAACATCCTTTCCGGGCCTCCAGGGATATCCGAGCTTATGGTTCCGACCAGCGATTTCTCTGGGTTGGTAAGTTCACCTTGTGCCCTGGCAAGAGCGGCCGCCAAGCTTCCGATCGAGCCGCTAGACCGTTGCATGTTCATCTTCCACTCTCACGAGGTCCAAGCTGACGGCCCCTGATTTCGAGCGCTTTGCCCGAACGCCGTGGCCGATCGCCTGCTGCGCGTCGTCGGGCACCAAGTTCTTGAGTTCTGCCCTAGCCTGTTCGTGTTCGAGATGGGCCGACCGGGTTCGCGAGAAGACCGCCGCAAATTCCGCCCAGGCGTTCGATGAGGTCATGTCGACAATGCGCACTGCCTCGATGCGCGGCTTTGGTGGCTCCGCGCCGAACAGCACGGGGGGCTCACCGGTCTCAACGCAGCGCCAGAATTTGCGCTCGGCAGTGACGATGAGATGTTGGTAAAGCGGATCGGCGTGCGTTTTGATTTCCACCCACTTGCCGCCGCCGGTGATCACCGAAAGTACCGCCCCCCTGGCCGCTACGACCCACATATTGTGTTGCAGTTGCGCGGCGTGCTTCGCTGCGGCAGCCTCCTCCGAGAATTGCCAGGGCAGCATGAATTTGGACTCGAACACATCGCCACCTTCGACACGACCATCGAGGGTTGCCGCCATCCAATGGAGGGTTGGGTGTCGGCGCCACATTTGGACGTCGGTGACGGCCCGCCCCGAATTGGCCTGATACCAGCGCCAATTCAGTTTCTCGGTGGCGCGGCCCAGTTGCACAATCAAATTGCCGGACAAGTCCTCCGGCTCGACCTCGCCGCGCTTTTCCTTCCACAGCCGGACGAGGGCGGCTTCATCATCGCCCATAATGGTCCGGGCATCCGAACCGCCGATAAAGCTGCATCTGTTCAGTGAATGGGTTACGTTGCCTTGATGACCTTTCATTTTGCTCTCCTTC
The DNA here is from genome assembly GCA_963826945.1 of uncultured Alphaproteobacteria bacterium. GTDB lineage: Bacteria > Pseudomonadota > Alphaproteobacteria > Rhizobiales > Xanthobacteraceae > BOG-931. The sequence goes on from CAWGYY010000018.1 coordinate 47,410, forward strand.
GCACCACGAGGACACTCGCAGCCGTTTCCGCGATCTGTACTTAAATCAGTATTTTGTAAAGATAATGTCGAATAACCGCTCTTGCAACTGAAATCGGAACAGGGATATGATTATTTTGCCGGTGCAATGTCGGATGGCTCGTGCGGCATTGGGCTTAGGTATTCGAGAATTAGCTGTGGTGGCCAAAGTCTCGATCGACACAGTCGTGAGATTCGAGCAAGGAGACGCACTAAAAGAGCGAACTATTGAGGCACTTCAGCGTGCACTCGAAACCGCCGGCATAGAGTTCACCAACGGCGATAAGCCTGGCGTGCGGCTTTCCAGCGGAGAGGTGGCTAACCTTGGGAACCCGACGAGGGAAACAAATCTAAGGTTGCTGAAAAAGTGGCCCGTCGAAGGACGCCCCGACGAAAGACGCTATGGCGGTCAACGATGAAACGGAGGCTAAAATAGTGAATATCGGCGACATTTCGCTCCGAGCGTAGAACGCTTCCGCGCGGGTTCAATTTTCCTGGCTTTCAGTAGGTCCGAAGCAGGTCCAAGGCCCTGGCCGGTGAATTTCGAAGCGCTCCGAGATAAAATCCTGGTCGAATGGTTTAAATCCATGGAACTCCATCCGTGCCCTGTCGACGTTGACGTCGTCGGCGCCAGGCCTATATCGATTTATACTGTGGGCAGATGTCCCTTCGTATTCAGAAGAGGAACGGCTGGTCATGACCAATCGTATGAATCGAGGAAGTGCCCCGGGTCGCGAAAGAGACACCTACCAGCGACCGGGTAGTTTCAAGCCGGGCCACAAGAAGCAGGGCGGACGAAAGCGTGGCACGCCGAACGCATTGACGGCCGAATCCAAGAAAGCGGCCCTAAAGACGGCTTACCTCGTCGGCGAGGATGGGAACGGCAAAGACGGTCTGGTCGGTTATTTGATGTGGGTGGCCGTGTATCATCCGACCGTCTTCCTTGGCCCGCTAGCTATTAAGGTACTGCTGCTGCAACATGCCGAACGCGACCCGCCAGAGCGGACGCTGCCGACGACGGAGGAGGTCAACCAATCGCTTCGAGACTATGTTGGGATCACGGGCAACGAGCAGACGAAAAAGTCAGCTGTTCCGCCTGAGTCACGGGCACCGGGGGATTGGACCGGCCAAGACTTTCCGATTAGCTCGCTGATGCAAATCGCCGTCGCGAACCCCGGAGCCTTCTGCAAGCTGCTGGCCGCGATCTTGCCACAGCCGCCAACCGCTGGCGCGCGACTGCGCGCACGGCGCGATTGGGAGCAGCGCCAAGGATGTCACCGAGCTGAGTACGCAGTAATGCTGGCCCCGCTTAACACGGGGCTAAGTTGAGCAAGACCTACATAACTCTCATAGGTGGTTAATTGCCGATCTTGCGCACTACTTTATTCAGAAAAGGGCTTCCTCCGGTGTGGTGCAAATCGGATCGGCACATCCGCAGGAAGAAGCCAAGGCAACTCGGTTCTGCAGATGCGTTTGAGCGCCGCGACGCAGTAATGTTGGCCCCGTTTAAACGCGGGGCTCAGTTGAGAAAGATCTACATAACTCTCATGGGTAGTTAATTGCCGATCTTGCGCACTACTTTATTGACAGAAGGGCTTCTTCCGGTGTGGTGCAAATCGGACCTGATGCCAAAATTGTTCGCCAGCGTGCACCGGGCGACATCATGTCGGAATCCCAGGCGAAATCATCTCACAATGCCCGGCGACTTCGTCGGAACCGGCAGCTATGACCGCCATCGCCATCAAGCCAGCGCATTTTCCCTGGTTCGACTATTCGCGCTACTCGTTCTCGCTCGGCCTGAAGACCCCGGCCAGCGTCTACCTCTCGGGCCACACCGCCTCCGAATACGATCCCGTGGCCAAGCGCATCGTCGTTCGCGGCGGTATGACCGAGCAGGTGCGCACCGCCTGGGCCAAGATCGGCGCGATCCTCGACGCCGCCGGACTCGGCTTTGAAAACGTGGTGCGCGTCGTCGAGTACCTGCGGCCGGAAGGCATCGAGCGCTACGCGGAAGCCGCCGCGGTGCGCCAGGAGGTCTTCGGCGCGCATCAGCCGGTCGTGAACACAGTGCCGGTGAAGAGCCTGCTGCGGCCGGAAGCATTCATCGAAATCGAAGTGACCGCGGAGCCGAGAATCGGGCAGCGTGAATCTTCCGGGATCGTTTTCCTTCCGACCGTTCAGCCGGTGGACGAACAGGGTCGAATCGTCGGCGCGGGCGATGTAGTGGCGCAGACAGAGGCGATTTTCGAGCGTGCCGGGCGATTGCTCGCCGCGCTCGGCCTCAGCTTCGATCGCGTGGTGAAAACGGTGGACTACATTACGCCCGCTGCCCTCGCCGCCTACAAAGGCACCGGTCGCGTGCGTCGCGAACGGCTCGGTCCGATCTATCCCGGCGCCGCGGGCATTCTCATGCCGCGCCTGCTGCATCCCGAGGCGCTGATCCAATACGACTTCACCGCCACCCGCGACATTCCGGTCGCGGTCAATCCGGGATGGACGCGCTACCAGAAGCTCACCTACAGCCCCGCGGTGCGCGCCGGAAAGCTACTGTTCATGTCCGGACAGGGCGCGCTCGACCCGGCGACCGAGCGCGTGGTGTTCGAAAACGATGTCCTGGCGCAGGCCGAGTACACCTACGAGAACGTGCTTAAGGTGGTGGCGGCGGCAGGCGGCGGGCCGCAGCACCTGGTGAAGACCATCGAATATGTGACGCCGGCGGCGCTCGAACGCTATCGCGGCGTAGCCGGCGTGCGCTCGAAGCTGCTGCGCGAGCCCTGGCCCGCCTCGACCGGTCTTGTCTGCGAGGCGCTGCTCCGGCCGCAGATGCTGATCGAAGTGGACCCCTTCGCGATTCTCGACTGAGGCGATGGCGCTGCTCACCGAAGAACTAAAGGCCTGGATCGGACGCGAAGCGCACTACGCGGCGCGCGAGGAGCTGGGCCGCGCCTCGATCCGGTATTTCGCGCTCGCGCTCGGCGACGATAATCCGCTTTACGTTGACGACGGATACGCACGCGAAGCGGGCTATCCGTCGGTGATCGCGCCGCCCACCCTGATCTGCGAAACCTGCCAGTACTCACACCGCCCGCCGAACGAGGACGGCTATATCGGTCACGAATGGAAGCTGCCGATCCGCGGCTGCCGCCTGATCCGCGCCGGCAACGAGTACGAGTTCATGCGGCCGCTTCTGCCGACCGACCGCATCTCGGTGACCTGGACGCTCGAAGACATCGTCGAGCGCAGCCGCTCCGGCGGCGGCACGCAGCTCTTCGTCAGCTCGGTGGCGCGCTATTGCGACGCTGCGGGCGAGCTGGTCGCGGTAAATCGCGAAACTATCGTCTATCAACCACTCGCATGATCCGACCGACGAAAACTCCGCAGGAAGTCTCGCCCGGGCAGAAGCTTCCCGCGCTGGAACGCACTTTCACGCTGGTTGACTTGGTCCTCTACGGCGCCGCCACCTGGGACTGGAACCGCATGCATTACGACGTCGAGCACGCGCATCGCCTGAAGCTGCCCGCACCGGTGATTGACGGCCAGGAATTCGGCGCCTTCCTCGCGCGCGCCGCGCTGGAATGGGCCGGACCGCGCGCGTTCCTGAAGCGTCTCGCCCTGCGCATGAAGGCGATGGCCTTCGCCGGCGACACCCTGCGCGCCGAGGGCGAAGTGAAGGAAATGCGCGACGGCACCGTCGTTCTTACCCAGCGCCTGACCTGCGGCGAGCGCCTCGTCGCCGAAGCGACCACCGAGCTGCGGCTGCCCTGAGCGCGGCAGTTGTGCCGTCTGTCCGCGCTGGTGCAAAACCCTTCCCGGTATGAACTTCACGGCACCCGAAAACGATGAACCTCGCGCATACCCTCACGCAAGCCGCGCTTAAATGGCCGAACAAGACCGCCCTCGTCTTCGAGGGCCGGCGCTGGACTTACGCGCAGTGGAATTGGCTGGTCAACAAGACGGCGCACGCCTTCCGCGCCGCCGGCGTCGGCAAGGGCGACCGGGTGGCGATCCTCACCTACAACCTGCCGGAACAGGTCACCGCCTTCTACGCTCTGATGAAGATCGGCGCGATCCCGGTGCCGATCAACTACCGCCTGGCCGCGAACGAGGTGAAGTACATCGTGGACGATTCGCGCGCCAGGATTCTCATGTTCGAAGAGGCGCTGCGCGCGCCGGTCGAGGCGATCAAGGACCGGATCGGGGTCGAGAAGCTTGTGTATGTGGGCGAAAGGCCGGCGGGCCGCGAAATCTCGTTCGAAGACTTCATCGCGCCCGGGACGGAAGGCGAGCCCGAGGCGGACGTGGGCTGGCACGACCCGGCCTTCATTATGTACACCTCCGGCACGACCGGGCGGCCGAAGGGCGTGGTGCGCTCTCACCTGGCCGACTTCATGGGCGGAATGTTCATGTCCGTCGAATGCGGCTTCCGCCACGACGACGTGATCCTCAACAACAAGCCGCTGTTCCACATCGCGCAATTGCAGCTTCAGTTCATCCCATTCGTGCAGAACGCGGCCACCAACGTCTTGACGCGCGGGTTCGACGTGCATGAGACGCTCTCGGTCGTCGGCGCCGAGCGGGTCACGGTGCTGCACGGCGTGCCCACGCAGATGGTGATGATGGTGGCGGCCGATCTCTCGAAGTACGACCTCTCCTCGCTGCGCTGCGGTTTCTACGGCGGCCAGACGCTCGCGAGCGACGTCACCCGCAAGTGCATGGCGCTTTTCCCGGGTTATTTCGCCAATCTATACGGCTCGACCGAAGCGCTGATGGTGACCTGCTGCGACTACCGCCGGCACCCGGACAAGCTCGGCAGCGTCGGCAAGGCCTCGATCGGCATGGAAGTGCGCGTCATACGCGCCGACAGCCGGGATCCGGACGATCTGTGCAAGCCGGGAGAGATCGGCCAGCTTATCACACGGGGCCCTAGCCTGCTGACCGAATATTTCGGTCTCCCCGAGCGCACCGCCGCCGCGTTTTCAGCGCGGCTGGTTCCTGTCCGGCGACGCCGCAGTGCTCGACGACGAAGACTTTATCACGGTGATGGGTCGCATGGACCACACCATCAAGAGCGGCGGCGAGAACATCCACCCTTCCGAAGTCGAGGACGCCCTGTTTAGGCACCCCGGCATCGCCAACGCCGCGGTGGTCGGCCTGCCCAGTCGCCTGTGGGGCCAGGTGGTGTGCGCGGCCATGGTGCGGCGGGATCCGGCGCTCACCGCCGAAATGCTCGACCGCTTCTGCGTGGACAGCCCCGATCTTGCCGACTTCAAGCGCCCCCGACACTATTTCTTCGTCGATGAAATTCCGGCCAACCCCACCGGCAAGGTCGAGCGCGGCAAGCTGAAAGAACAGCTGAGCGAGAAGATCGGCGGTCGCGAGCTGGACTGATGCCCGACTTGTTCACGCCGCTTGCGATCGGCGACCTCGTGCTGCCGAATCGCATCATCATGGCGCCGCTCACGCGCTCGCGCGCGACGCTCGAACGCGTACCGACGCCGATGATGATCGAGCACTATGTCCAGCGTGCCTCGGCCGGCCTGATCATCGCCGAGGCGACCAACATCGCGCCGCAGTCGCTCGCCTGGGACTGCGCTCCTGGCATCTACGCGCGCGAGCAGATCGAAGCCTGGGCGAAGCTGGTGCGCGCGGTGCACGATGCGGGTGGACGCATCGCGCTGCAGCTCTGGCACGGAGGCCGCGTCGCCTGCGATCGCTCGCCGGCGCCGCAACTCGCACTCTCGCCGTCCGGAGTTAACGACGATCTGGACGCGATTACCGTCTGGGGACTGGGTCCGGAGGGCAGGTTCGTCAAGCTCAAGGCGACGCCCTCGCGCGCTTTGACGCTGGAGGAAATCCGGCAAACAATCGAGGCCTTCGGCGAAGCGGCGCGCGTTTGCCGCGAGATCGGCTTCGACGCGATCGAGCTGCATGGCGCGAACGGCTACCTGCCGCACCAGTTCCTCTCGCCGCATCTCAACCGGCGCGAAGACGAATACGGCGGCTCGCCGGAGAAGCGCGCACGCTTCGCGCTCGAAGTCCTGCAGGCGATGATGCGCCACTATCCGCCGGCGCGCGTGGGGCTGCGCATCTCGCCCTTCACCGACTACAACGGCGCGATTGATCCGGATCCGGTTCCGGCGCATCGGCACCTCGTTCGCGAGGCCAACCGCCTCGGAATGGGATGGATCGAGCTTGCTGATACCAGTTTCTGGTGGGGGAAGTTCGAGCGTACGCGCATGCTGGAGATGGTGCGCCCGGCGTTCGACGGCAGAATCATCGCCAACGGCGGCATTGACCCCGAGACCGCCAATGCGCTGATCCGCTCGGGCGCGGTTGACGCCGTTTCCTTCGGGCGCCTGTGGATGGCTAACCCCGACCTTCCCGAACGCATCAAGCGCGGCGGCTCCTACAACAAGGCGATCACCAAGCGCTTTTACGGCGGCGGTCCCGACGGCTACAACGACTATCCCACGCTCGAACAGGAATTCGCGCGGCAAAACGGCGCTAGACCATGATGTACTTTTCGCGCACTTCCGGATGCGCTGCGAGCTCGCCGGGACGACCCTCGTAGCGGATTTCGCCGCGCTCGATGATGTAGATGCGATCAGCAAGCTCGGTGGCGAAGCGCAGATTCTGCTCGGCCAGCAGCACGGTGGCCCCGGTTTCCTTCAGGCGCCTCAGCCGCTCGAGCAGCGCCTGCACGACGAGCGGGGCGAGACCCTCGGAAGGCTCGTCGAGCAGCAAGAGCGTCGGGTTGCCGAGCAGCGTGCGCGCGATAGCGACCATGCGCTGTTGGCCGCCCGAAAGCGATGAAGCCTGCCGGTGAAGAAAACGGTTCACATCGGGAAAAAGATCGAGCACTTCGGCGAGATCCCAGCGGCTCGCTCCCGAACGCGCCGGGCGGCGCGCCGTCTCGAAGTTTTCGGCCACGGTCAGGCCGCCGAAAAGGCGGCAGTTCTCGGCGACGAAGCCGAGGCCGGCGCGACAGGATTCGAAAGGCTCGCAGCCGCCAATCTCGGCGCCTTCGAAAAGAATGCTGCCGGCGCGTGGCTTGACCAATCCCATGATGCTCGCGAGCGTCGTGGTCTTGCCGGCGCCGTTGCGCCCGAGCAAGGCCACCACTTCTCCGCGCGAAACGTCGAGGGAAAGACCGAAGAGAACCTGGCTTTCGCCGTACGCGCTCTCCAACCCGCGGACTTCGAGCAGCGCCATGCCGGCTGAAGCGGAGCTAGCCGCCGCCGCGTACCTTCATGATCTCGTCGCAACTGCGCGCGATCGGTTCGGTGTTGTAGGTCCTGATGTCGGCAAGGCCAATACCATCGGGAAACTTCGGGTCGCGCTTCACGACGCCGACGTAGAAGTTGTAAAGGGCCATGTTGTCGCAACTGCGCACTTTGACCGGGCCGGTGGGACCTTCGAACTGCACCGTCCCGAGCGCGTCGATCACACGATCGACGTCGTCCGCGGTGCCCGACTTGCGGATCGCCTCGACGATCATGCGCCCGGCGATGTAGCCGACCGGCGCCGGACCTGTCGGGTAGGTCTTCATGCGTTTTTCCACTTCCTGGGCGAAGGACTTCGACTTCGCCGTATCAATGGCGTAAAACGGATACCAAGCGGTAGCAATCGTGTCGGGCGGGAGCACGTCTTTGAGCGTCCCCAGCTTGACGAGATCAATACCGTGCACGAAGAGCTGAGTTTTTGGTCCGAACAATCCAAAGTCGTGCGCCGATCGCAGGAAATTGACCAAATCTCCGCCGAACACACCCGCCACCACCATGTCAACAGGTTGCGCCTGCAGCGCGGTTACGTGCGCGGCGAAATCGGTGGCGCCGAGCTTCGGCAACTCCTGCCGCACGACCACGATGTCGGGACGCACCACCTTGAGATGCGCGAGGAAATCCTGCACGAAGTGCTGGCCGAATTCGTAATCGGGCGCGATGGTCGCGATGCGCTTCACGTCGTCGCGCCCCTTCAGGTACTCGGCCATTACGCGGCCGATCTCCACCGTCGAGAGGTTGGCGCGTCCGACGTAGCGGTGCCCGGCCTCGCCGGTAAGACGCCGCGTGGTGGCGAAATCCGCCGATCACGAGAACTTTGTACTCCTTGCCGAGATTGCCGACCGCCACCGCCGCGCCGCTGTGGATGCCGAGGGTGACGAACTTGATTTTCTCCTCGAGGATCATACGGCGCGCCTCGGTGACCGCCTTTTCCACCGAACCGCCCATGTCGGCCGTCACCAGTTCGAACGGCCGTCCGTTCAGTCCCCCCGCCTGATTGGCTTCATCCACCGCGATCTGAAAGCCGGTGCGGATGCTGTCGGCGATGAAGGCGAAGCCGCCGCTGTAGATGTCAATCAGGCCGAGCTTCACCGGTTCTCCGGCAGCCGGCGCGTGCGCGATGACGGCAAGCGCGGCGAACGCGGCCAGAGCGAACGACGTCAATGCGCTACGAATGGCGCGGTGCATAGCGGCCCCTCCTCGACAGAATGTCCCCACGATCCTAGGGAGCGGGATCTTCCGCCGTCAAGCGCGTTTCTGGCATACTCTGATCGCGTGCTTGAATTGATCGCACAATACTTCGCCTGGGCGCAGAACCCGGTGGTGCTCGCGCGGCAGACGCTCGCGGGGGTTTCGAACGGGATGCTGCTCTTCCTCATCTCCGCCGGCCTCTCGCTCATCTTCGGCGTGCTGCGCATCCTGAACTTCGCCCACGGCGCGCTGTTCATGCTTGGTGCCTTGATCGCCGTAAGCGTCGCCGCGCTGCTTCCCGATTCACTTGCGGGATTCGCTTCCGCACTGATCGGCGCCGCGACGGGTGTCGCGCTGCTCGGCGCCGCGATCGAGACCACGCTGCTACGGCGGATCTACCGCGCCGCCCACGAAATGCAACTGTTGCTCACCTTTGCTCTCGTCTTCATCGTCGGCGACGCGGCCAAACTCATCTGGGGACCCGAGGAGCATTCCGTTGCCATGCCCGCGATACTCGCGGGCCGCGCCCAGGCCTTCGGCCTCGTCTTTCCGCTGTACCGGTTGTTCCTCATCGCAGCCGGCGCGGCGGTGGCGGCCGGCCTGTGGCTGACGTTATATCGCACGCGCTGGGGCATCTTCATCCGCGCAGCGACCATGGACCGGGATATGCTCTCGGCGCTCGGCGTCAATACACGCAACCTCTTCACTACGGTCTTCGCGCTCGGCGCGGGGCTCGCCGGCCTGGGCGGTGCGCTCGCCGCGCCTGTGGTCGCGGTCGGGCCGGGGCTCCACGTGCAGGTGATCATTGACGCATTCGTGGTGGTGGTGATCGGCGGCCTGGGCAGCGTGCTCGGCGCGTTCGTCGCCTCGCTGCTTGTCGGCCTGGTCAACGCCTTCGGCGTGCTCGCGTTTCCGGGTCTCGCGGTCGTGCTGACTTTCGCCTGTATGGCGATCGTGCTCATCGTTCGCCCCCAAGGGCTGCTTGGAACTGTTGAATGAAACCACGGCATGCCGCACCGCTGGTCGCGGCGGGCGCCTTGCTCGCGCTGCCGTTCGGCCTCACCGACTTCTGGATCTTCATCACCGTCGAAGTGCTCGCCTTCGCGCTCTACGCGGTGAGCTTCAACGTTCTGCTCGGCTACTGCGGGATGCTGTCGTTCGGTCACGCCGCCTTTTTCGGCGTCGGCGGCTACACGGCGGCGCTCGTCGTCAAACAATCGGGACTGTCGCCCGCGCTCGCTTTCGCCTGCCTGCCGCCTGCCGCCATGTTCGTTTCCGCCGCGGCCGCGCTGATCATCGGATTCTTTTCGGTGCGGCGCGCAGGCATCTACTTCGCCATGCTGACCTTTGCATTCCAGATGCTGCTCTACGCCATCGCGCTCAAGGCGACGCCGCTGACCGGTGGCGACGACGGCCTTACAGGCCTCAAGCCGCCGGGACTGTTCGCCCAACCGCTCGCTTACTATTACTTTGCTCTTTTGATGACGGCCGCCAGCCTGTACGTACTGCATCGCATCGTCAGGTCGCCATTCGGCTATACGCTGCGCGCGCTGCGCGCCAACGCGCTGCGCGTGCAGTCCCTCGGCATAGACGTTCGCGCGCACCGGCTTGCCGCGTTCGTGCTGAGCGGCGCCTTTGCTGGACTGGCGGGAGCGATTTTCGCGCTCTCGAACGGCAACGTCTTTCCCGGATGGCTCGATTGGACGGCGAGCGCCACGCCCGTGGTCATGGCAGTGCTCGGCGGCACCGCCAGCTTTCTCGGCCCGGCGCTCGGTGCCGCCGTTTACGTGGTGCTCGAAGTGCTGATCAGCGGCCGGACCGAATACTGGTCGCTTGCGATGGGGATCATTATCGTGATCCTCGTATTGCTCATGCCCGAGGGTCTGACGGGGTTGTGGAGAAAAGGCATTGTCCGACGCGGCGTCCGCGCCGCGCCGCTGCCGACGCGGGAAGCGACATGAGTGGTCCGATCCTGCGCGTGGAGTCTCTCGTCAAGCGTTTCGGCGGGCTGGTGGCGCTCGGTGGAGTTGACCTCACAGTCGAGGCCGGCGAATTCCACGCCATCATCGGCCCGAACGGCGCCGGCAAAAGCACCTTCTTCAATACCCTGACCGGGCTGTTGCGTCCCAACTCGGGCCGCATCTCCTTCGAGGGCCGCGATGTCACCGGCGAGCCGGCGCATCGCGCTGGCACGCAGAGGCATGGCCCGCACCTTTCAGATCACCAGCGTCTTTCCCGACTTGAGCGCGCTCGAGAACGTGCAGGTCGCGCTGCTCGCGCACGCGCGGCGCTCCTGGAGCCTGTGGTCGCAGGCGCACGCGCTCGGCGCTGAACGGGCGCAGGAGCTGCTCGCGCTGGTCGGCCTCGCGGCGAGCGCGGCCAAGCCGGCGGGAACGCTCGCCCACGGCGATAAGAAGCGCCTTGAGCTCGCCATCGCGCTCGCCGGCGAGCCCCGACTGCTGTTCCTCGACGAGCCCACTGCAGGCATGGCGGCGCAGGAGCGGCTCGAGGCGATCCGGCTGGTGCATCGCATCGCCCGCGAACTTGGCCTTTCGTGCGTCTTCACCGAGCACGACATGGCGGTGGTTTTCGCGGTTGCGACGCGCATCACGGTGATGCACCAGGGCCGGGTACTCGCCGAAGGCACTCCTGCCGAAGTGCGCGCGCGGCCCGAAGTGCAGCAGGTGTATCTCGGGGAAACGGCATGAATTTCGAACCGATCGTCGAGCACGATCTGCTGCGCGAGAGCGTGCGGCACTTTTTCGAGCGCGAGCTGCCCGAAGCGCGTATCCGCGACATGGACCGCGCCCGGCGCATCCCGCGCTCGCTGTGGAAGCGCTTCGCCGCAATGGGCTGGATGGGGCTTTCGGTGCCGACCGAGTTCGGCGGCAGCGGCGCCGACGTCGTGACCGCGGCGGTGTTTTGCGAGGAGCTGGGGCGGCGCTTCCCGTCGCTCGCCACCGACTGGCTGCTCGTCTCGATGACCGCGCGCGTGCTGCGCGAGTTCGCAAGCCCCGCGCAGAAAGCCGAGCTTCTCCCGAGGCTCGCCGCCGGCGATTTCCTGATGGCTTTCGGCATGAGCGAACCCGACGGCGGCACGGACGTCTTGGCGCTCAAGACGCGCGCGTCGCTGGAAGGCGGCGAGTGGGTGGTACGGGGGCAGAAGCTCTACACTTCGCTCGCCGACGACGCCGACGCGATACTGGTCCTTTGCCGCACCGACGCGGTCGAAGGCAAGCGTTCGCGCGGCCTCTCGCTCGTTCTCACGCCGAGAAACCAGCCTGCGGTGCAGGTGCGCCGGCTCGAACTGATGGGCATGCGCGCGGCTTGCACTTGTGAAGTGTTCCTGGACGACGCGCGCGCGCCGGCCGACGCGCTGATCGGCGAACGCGGCGGCGGCTGGCGCGCGCTGCTTCGCACGCTCGACGAGGAACGCATTCTGTGCGCAGCCATGTACGTCGGCATCACCGCGGCGGCGCTGGAACAGGCGCTGCAGTACGCGCGCGACCGGCACGCCTTCGGCCGGCCGATCGGCGCCTTCCAGGCGGTGCAGCATCCGCTCGCCGACATCGCTACCGAGCTTGAGCAAATCCGCCTGATCACCGCCAAGGCCGCCTGGCTGCAATCGCTCGGCCGCGACTGCGCGGTCGAGGCCGCGATGGCCAAGCTCGCGGCAAGCGAGACCGCGGTGCGCGCCACCGACCGCTCGATGCGCGTGCTGGGCGGCTACGGCATGGTCGAGGAGTCGCCGCTCGAACGGCTGTTCCGCGACACGCGGCTCGGTCCCTTCAGCCCGATCTCGAATGAAATGGTGCGCAACTTCGTCGCCGAACACATCGCCCTGCCGCGCAGTTACTGATGAAGATCACCAAACACTTCGTCACCGTGGGAAAGCGACGGGTGCACTACCTGCGGGCGGGCAGCGGACCGGCGCTCGCGATGCTGCATGCATCGCCCTGCTCCGCCAAGGTGATGCGACCGCTGCTGCCGGTTTTCGGCGAGCGCTTCACCTGCTTCGCCTTCGACACGCCGGGGTTCGGTCTGTCCGACAAGCTGCCGATCCGAAGCCGCGCATCGAGGACTTCGCCGACGCGCTCGCCGAAACGCTCGCCGCGCTCGGCGTCGAACACGCCGCCGCCTATGGGCGTCACACCGGCGCTTCCATCGCGGTCGAATTCGCCGCCCGCCACCCGCAGCGCTGCGCCATGGCGTTCGCCGACGGCTACGCAGTGTTCGCCAAACCCTACACCGATGAGCAGCTCGAACGTTATCTTGAGCCGATCGTGCCGGCCTGGGACGGCGCGCACCTGCTGCGACTGTGGTTCCGCTACCGCGATCAGCACGTCTTCTGGCCGTGGAACGTGCAGACCGCGGAGACGCGCTCGGACGCCGACGTCCCGGATCTCGATTTCCTGCACCGAGGCGTGGTGGAGCTTCTTGAAGCCGGAGACGACTACCGCATCGGTTACGCCGCTCCCTTCCGCCACCGCGGGCTCGAAGTCCTGCGCGACCTTAAAGTGCCGGTATGCTTCAGCCACCGCCTGGGCGACAGCCTCTACGCCAGCCACAAGCTCTATCCGAAATCGGCCTGGACCGAAATCATGCCGCGCGAACCGGAAGCGGCGGCGCTTGCCGAGCGCGCGATCCTCGAACGCCATCCGGCGCGCGGCGCGCCGCCGCCCGCGCCTGCCTGCGCTGCGCTTCCCGGTCGCACCACCACCGACTACCTGGACATCGACGGCACGCAGGTGCTGGTGCGTTCTGCGGGCGAGTTCGCCGGTTCGGTGCCTCTGTTCGTCCTGCCCCACGCGCCGGGTTCTTCCTTCTTCTACGACGCGCTGATTCTGGAGAGCGCGCCGGCGCTCGCGCTCGATTTTCCCGGCCATGGCGAGTCCGATCCGCTTCCTGGCAATCCACAGAATGTGGAGACCTGGGCGGACACGGCAGCAAAGGTTCTCGACAAGCTGAATGTCGCGAGCGTGCGCCTCTACGGCCACAACGGCGGCGCGGCGGTCGCGGTGGAGCTGGCGCGCCAGCTCGGCCGCCGGGTGCTCGGGCTGGTGCTCGATGCTCCCTGTTTTCTCGGCGATGAAGAAAGAAAAACCCTTCCCTCCAGCTATGCGCCAGAGGTGCTGCCGGTGTGGGAAGGCAGCCATTGGCTGCGCGCCTGGCACCATCTGCGCGACTCGGAGCTGTGGTGGCCTTGGTTCGAGCGCACCCATCGCGCCGCGCGCAGGAGCGCGCCGCGCATCGCGCCGGACGATTTAACGCTGCGCGTGCGCGAGACGATGAAGCAGCCCGCCAGCTACGCTCCCGCCTGGCGCGCCGCGCTTTCCTATCCCGGGCGGGAACGCCTTGCCGGAATCGACGCGCCGGCGCTCGAAATCGCCTCTGAGCAGGACGTTTTCTCGCATCTTTCTGCCGGCTGCAACGTCGCGGACGATCCGCACTCGCGCGCGCACGCGATCCAGCGGTGGATCGGCGGACAACGATGAGCACAATGGGAAAAGCCTTTGAGCGTAGGGGAAAAACGTCGAAGCAAGGCGGAGTTGCTTCGAGGTCCGCGTCATGTCCGATTTGCCCAAGCACCAAACATTCATCATGTAGCTCGGCGGTACTGAGGCATGGCGCGACGATTAAGCGTTGTGCGGTCGAGGGAACCTCTATTGTTCAACATATCGCAAAGTATAGGTCGGTGAACATTTGCTTGAGCTCGGGCCGTCGATTGGCGAAGAAGAGGTACAATTTCCTTATTGAGTTCTCCGCACTGCGTAGGCTTAAATCACGCCACACTTGCGCAAAGCTTCGATGCGCTCTCCCGAAAAGCCGCAGCCGCTGAGAACCTCGGCGGTATCTTGGCCGAGTTGTGGTGCATGCTTCCTGGGCAACTCCTCGCCTGGACAGGCAAAAGGGGCAGCAACCATCTTGAAGTCAGGACGCGTCGGATGCGGAATATTCCAAATGCGTCCCTGCTCACGCACAAAGGGATTATTCAGCGCCGAGGCAATGTCATTGACCGGCGCCGCAGGCACCCGCCCGGCAAAATGCTCGAGCCATTCAGCCGTGGTGCGTCCCTCGAGAGCGGCATCCAGCGTTGCAGTGACCTGATCGCGATTTGCGAGTCGTTCTTTGAATGTGCGGAAGCGTGGATCACTAGCCAAATCGGGCCGGCCGATCAGATCGCACAGGATTGGCCAGAACTTTTCCTTGTTGCACATAATGAAGATGTAGCCGTCGCGTGTTCGATAGAGTTGGCTCGGCGTCAATGAGGGATGGGAAGATCTTGGTTCGCGGCACTGCTCATAGCTCTCGTTAAGGTACCAAGTCGCCAGATAGTTCAGGTTTTGCAGGGCGCAGTCGAAAAGATTGACATCGATGTCCCGGCCCATCCCGGTCGCGCGCGCGGCAATGACGCCGCTGAGCAACGCGAAGGCGGCAAAGAGGCCCGTCATCATGTCGACGATTGAAAGCCCCATGCGGCTGGGCGGCCCGTTCGGTTCACCGGTAAGCGAGAGGTAGCCGGCCTCGGCCTGCATCAAATAATCGTAGCCGGGCCAATTGGCGCGCGAGCCGGTGCGGCCATAGGCCGAAAGATGCGCGCAAACGATCCGCGGATTGGCATCCTTGAGCGCGTCATAAGTCAGGCCGAGCGCCTGCGGCAGGTCGCCACGCAAATTGTCGAGCACCGCATCGGCATGAGCCACCAAGGCATGCAGGACATCGCGGGCGCCTTCGCGCTTGAGGTCGAGTGTGATGCTTTTCTTGTTGCGATTGAAGCTCTCGAAGAAATGGCTATCGTCCGGACCTAAAAAGAACGGGCCCACGCGACGCGCCATGTCTCCGCCTTCCGAGGGGTTCTCGATCTTGATGACCTCGGCGCCAAGGTCGGCGAGTTGCATGGTTCCGTAGGGACCGGCACCATACTGCTCGATCGCGATGACACGCATTCCAGAAAGAGGAAGCATTGGCTCGGTACCTAAACCGGGTGACGTTCGACCAATTGCCGCGCGATGATGATACGCTGCAGTTCGTTTGTCCCTTCGCCGATCACCAGCAGCGGCGCATCTCGATAGAGCCGCTCGACCACGAACTCCTTGGAATAGCCGTAAGCGCCATGGATGCGCATCGCCTCGAGCGATACATTGACGGCGGTTTCGGTCGCGAACAGTTTGGCCATCCCGGCCTCCATGTCGCAGCGTAGGCCTTGATCGTAGGTGCGAGCCGCATCTTCGGTCAGAAGCCGCGCGGCATGGATCTGGGTGGCCATGTCGGCGAGCTTGAGTTGTATTGCCTGGTGTTGGCAGATCGGCTTGCCGAAAGTCTTGCGGATCTGGCTATAAGCCAGCGCCTGATCGAGCGCGGCCTGGGCAAGGCCGACGCCGCGCGCAGCGACGTTGATGCGGCCAAGTTCGAGGCCGCCAAGCGCGTGCTTGAGCCCGAGTCCTTCGCGGCCCCCGATCAGCCTGTCCGCCGGAACGGCGTAATCCTCGAACACCAGTTCTGCGGAATCGATGCCCTTGTAGCCAAGCTTTTCAAGCTTGCGGCTCACGCGGAAGCCATCGCCCTTTTCGGCGATGAACAGGCTCATCCCTTTGTGGCGCGGCTCGGCCTCCGGGTCAGTCTTGACCAGAAGCGCAAAGCATTGGCCGTGGATGCCGTTCGAAATCCAGGTCTTTGTGCCGTTGATCAGATAGACGTCGCCGCGACGCCGCGCCACCGTTCGGATCGCCTGCAGGTCGGTGCCGCAATCCGGTTCCGTCAGCGCGAGACCACCCCGCAGTTCGCCGGTTGCGAAACGCGGCAGATAAGCCGTCTTCTGCGCCTCGGTGCCGAAGCGTTGAACCGCCGCCGCCATGATGAGATGCGAGTTGAAGATGCCGGTAACCGACATCCATACCCGGGATATCCGCTCGACGATGCGCGCATAGACAGTCGTTGACAGACCAAGCCCGCCGTAGGCGGCGTCGATCGTTGCGCCGAACAGGCCCAATTCCTTCATGCGCTCGACGATGTCTTCCGGATAGACGTCGTCGTGCTCGAGCGTCTGGGCGTAAGGTTTGACGTCTCGTTCCAGAAAGCGATCGATGCTGGCGAGGATGACGGCTTCGGCTTCGTCGTCCTCGCGCAGCTCTGCTTTGCGATCGATCATGCTGATCGACATATCTCAGGCCGCAGCCAAGCCGTCGGCTATAACACGCACGTCAGCTCGCTCGTCGAGCGAGAGCAGGAGGGCCTCGATCTGTCTGGCCCGTTCCGGAGAGACCGCTCGGGCCGCGTTCAAGTGGAACTTCTCGATGATCGCTGCCTCGCTCAGCGGACGCTCGCCGTTCCCGCGGTTAATGGCTTCGCGATGACGCAACGTGCGGCCATCTCGGGTCGTGACGATAACCTCGCCTGTATAATGTCGCGGGAAGGTCGAGGCGGGATCGACTTCATAAGTTGTGCGGTCGGCAAGCGAGAGAATTTGACTGTCGCCGAGCGCGTCATCCTCGAGCTCGTCAAGGGTGAAACGGCCACGTCGCAGCGCCGCTCCAACGGCAAAAGGAATCGAGAACTGGGCATCATAGCTGTTCGCCGGACGCCGCTTGTTGGCCACCGGCTCGCATACGGTCTTGACGACTTCACCCGGCACTAACGCGCGGACTCGTTCCACGTCGCCGTAGTCGAGCTTCTGTTCGCGCACCAGGGCCACCGCCGCGTCGATGCAGGCATGGACGAAATGGCAGGCGGGATAAGGTTTGACCGCGACCTGGAGCAATTCCCAGGTGTCGCCCAGACCGGCGGTAGCAAGCGCAAGATTGGCCGTGTCGAAGTGTTCCTGCAGGTGGCTCGCGTAGAGTCCGAAGCGCCCCTCATAAGCGCGTTTCACGCCGACAAAACCCTGTTGGGCGAGCGCCGCCGCCGTTATGCCAGCATTCGCAGCCCAGCCCGGGTGGAAGCGCTTGTTCCAGGCGCCGTCCTCCAAGAACTCTAGGCTGCCCGATCCAGCTGACAATGTGAGTCCCTGCGCCATGACGAGTTGCTTCTCGCCGAGTCCCATCAGGCGGCCGGCCGCAAGTGTGCATGCGAACGCGCCGATCAGTCCCGTCGGATGGAATCCGACTTGGTGAAATGCGCCTTTTGCCACTGCGCCGAGTCGAGCGGCAACCTCAACGCCGAGCACGTAGGCGGCGAGCATTTCCCGGCCGCTTGCCCGCTGGCGGGCGCCGACTGCAAGAACGGTCGGCAGCACGCTGCTGGTCGCATGAATGACGCCGCCGCTGTGGGTATCATCGAAATCGAGGCCGTGAATAAGGATGCCGTTTAGAAGCGCCGCGTCGCGCGGCGGCAGGCGCATCGGCATTCCGATCACGGCGGCCTCGCCCGATCCCGCGAGTCCGCAGATTGCAGTCACAGCACGATGCGCAAAGTCATAGGTGGTCGACGCCAGCGCAATTCCGACGGCGTCGAGAATGAAATGTTTGGCGCGCGCGGTGACGGCGCTGGGGATTTTATCAGTCGGGAAAGTGCCAGCGTAGTGCGCAAGCTGCTCTGAGATCAGTGGTGTCACCGCGGTTTGTGCATGCGGAGTCTTGAGGACCGCGACCGGCGCGTTCATGGGCTCCTCCTATAGAGCGCAGCTTTCCCGGTTGTCCGGGGTCAATATTTGTCCGGACAAGTCTGCTCCCCGTAGACGGTGCGTGTCAATGGGGTGGTCAGCCGGGCTCCGGGCGTAACGAGATCGTATAGCTGAACCGGTCAGCGGGATGGATGTTGAAGGCGACTTCGATGATCCGATGTTTTGCCGATTTGTAAACTCGCTCGATCTGGAGAGCGGGTGAGTTCGGCGCGACCCGAAGCCCCGCGGCGATAGCCGCGGGAACGGTCACTGCGCGCAATGTCTGCACGACTTCAACAACGCGCTCGCCATACTTCTCCTCGATCAAGGTGTAGATCGGCCCCGTGCGCTTGCCGATGAGGGAGCGGATGCCGGCGTAGGCGACATGCACGTAGACCTCGGTCCAGCACATCGGCGGCCCGTCGTCCTGCGCGTAGCGATAACCTGTTGTGTGCAACCAACGGCGCCCCAGGCTGCAACCCAATTTGCGCGAAAGCTTCGCATCCGCCGTGATGAGATCGGAACGGTCGACGACATACCGCGTAGCGACAGCGTATTGCATCAGGTCGGTCACGGACGCGACCGAATGGACGTAAAATGAAGGCTTCGCCGCAGCAACCGTGGTGCCTGATCCCTGGCGCGGGCTTACGAAGCCCAAATCGCGCAAATGACGCAAGGCTTCACGGACTGTGTGCCGGCTGACAACAAACCGCCGGCAGAGTTCGCCTTCGGTAGGCAGTCGCGCACCGACCGGATGCTTGCCTCGGACTATCTCATCCTGCAGCACCCGGACGATCCGCATGTAAAGGAGATCGCCCGCCGGGTGAGACTTTTTCCTCGAAGGGGCGAGGTTGGGTTTGGCCATGAAAATCCGGTTGTGGTTTGCGCGAATAATCAAACCAGTCGGTGTTCGCAAACAACGGCAATTCTGCGGACCCGCAGGCGCAGATTGAGCGGCAGCGAAGGAGAAGGCAAGCTGAGGCAGCAACGTCGCCTTGACCGCGCGTACTAGCACGCGCTATGTTGTCCGGACAAATTATATGAAAAATACTAAGGGAGAAACGATGGTCGCCATCGGCAAGGAAGTCGGCGCGCGACGCTACCGCGAAAGCTACGGCCGCTACTTCGAGGATTTCACCGTCGGCGACATCTACGAGCATCGACCTGGGCGCACCATCAGCGAGGCTGACAACACCTGGTTCACGCTTCTGACAATGAACCAGCACCCACTGCATTTCGATGCGGCCTATGCGGCGAAAAGCGAGTTCGGCAGGCTGGTGGTCAACAGTTGTCTAACACTTTCGATCGTCGCCGGCATGAGTGTCAGCGACGTCAGCCAAAAAGCAATCGGCAATCTTGGATGGGACGACATCAAGCTGATCGCGCCGGTTTTCGTGGGCGACACGATCTATGCTGAGTCCGAAGTTCTTTCGAAGCGCGAATCTGCAAAACGTCCTACCCAAGGGATCGTTACGGTGAAAACCACCGGCAAAAAAGCCGATGGAACCGTCTTTATGACTTACGAGCGCACCGTGCTCGTGCCGAAGCGAGGTCACGCAGTGGACGATCGGGCGGACTATTAAGGTTCGGTGCGACACCGATAGTGTCGATCGCAAGCCCAAAGCGAATCATACAAGGGGAGGACATTCATGGCCGTGGGAACGGTGAACTCGGGTGCACGCCTCGACCGTTTGCCGATTTCGGCGTTTCACTATCGTATTCTCGGGCTTGTCGGCGCCGGGATGTTTCTCGATGCCTTCGAGATTTATTTGGCCGGTGGCGTACTCGCGGCGCTCGTAAAATCGGGTTGGTCCGATTTGGCCCACAATGGCTGGTTTATCTCGATCACATTCGCGGGAATGGTGGTGGGAGCTTGGTTTTCTGGTGTGTTTGGAGACCGATACGGTCGCCGCTTCTCGTACCAGCTCAATCTTCTAATCTTCGGTCTCGCTTCATTGGCGGGAGCCGTGGCGCCTTCGATCGAATGGTTGATCGCTGCACGGTTCGTGATGGGCATCGGGCTTGGCGCGGAGATCGTAGTCGGCTACGTGACGCTTTCCGAATTCGTGCCGCCGCTTCAGCGGGGACGGTGGGGTTCGGCGCTGTCTGCCATCACCAATTCCGCGCTGTTCTTTTCAGCGTTCGGCGGTCTTCTGATCATCCCGTCGTTCGGCTGGCGCTGGATGTTTGTCATCACCGGCGTCGGCGCGCTCGTTGTCTGGTATTTGCGTCGCGCGCTGCCTGAGTCGCCGCGTTGGCTCGAATCGAAGGGCCACGCCGAGGAGGCCGAGAGAGTGCTGGCGGCAATCGAGGCTGAGGTCGCGCGCGGCGCCCCTTTGCCGACGGCCGTCGATCAGGCAACGCCAGTTATTCCGCAGCAGTCGATCAAAGCGCTATTCGAGGGTGCTATGCTCCCGCGCACGATCGTAGGCAGCCTCATACTGATCGCGATCAACACCGTCATCTACGGTTTCATCGCCTGGCTGCCGACCTTCATGGTCAAGCAGGGCTTGGGCATCGTTTCGTCTCTCGGCTTTACCACTTTGATGTCATTAGGCGGTCCGGTCGGGGCGCTCGCTGGGATGTGGCTTGGCGATCATGCCGGGCGCAAGCCCGTCCTCGTGGGGTTTTCGCTGGCTACGATTGTCCTTGGATTCGCCTATCCGTTTGCTCCTTCGGGGACCGTTTTGACCGTCATCGGATTTGCTCTTGTGACTTGCGTCTACGTAATGGTCGCGGTCGCCTGGGCTTTATACGTCCCCGAATTGTTTCCCACGGAGATACGGATGCGGGGTGCCGGATTTTGCAACACGATGGGACGCCTGATGACTATAATTACGCCGCAGATTGTGCCGATAATCTTCGTCGCGGCGGGCGTCCTTGGCGTTGTTGCAATGCTGGCGGCACTGCTGTTGGTCCAAGCCGTCGCGGTGGCCTTCTTTGGCATCGAGACACGCCAGCGTTCGCTCGAGGCGCTTCGACCCGGTACAGCCTAAATATCTCGCAGATTCAATCCAGGCTCCGGCTGCCCGGCGACCCGCCGAGCAGCGGCGCGCTGCCTTCGATAGATCGATTATTATTCTTCCGTCTCAGGGCCGGTGCCACTCTTGGGGGTCGTCGTTGTAATCGTCTCGTACTCCGTAACGCGAACCACGCCGGGGATCGGCTCATCGATCACGTCTATGATGGTGTCTTCGATGACCGGCGCGGCTTGTCTGGGCGCTTTCCTTGGCGCCTTTTTCGATACGGTCTTCGATGGCCTCTTTTTCGGCGTCGCACGTTTTGCTGCCTTCTTGCGCACAGGCCTGGCGCTTGCCTTTCCACGTTTCGTGGCTTTCTTGCGCGCCGCAATACGCTTCTTTGTTTTGGCCATGACTGTCTCCTATGAAGTATGCCGCCGGTGAACCAATTTCGAAGCGACCCAACTCAGCCAACACTATGCCTCAGCAACTCATCACGCCACTTTTTATCGACTTTCGCTTGGGTGATTACGGGCATAATAGGCAATCGGCTCTTCTACCCTGGTGTCGTCCCTTCCACTGCAAAACCCAATCCGTTCGCGCTGACGAAGTAGCCGACTGAAGCTTTTCGCAAGAATTAGAGGGAACGCGGGGCAACTCCTGCTCGGTCACCCCAAAATCGAAATCACTCCAAGATACCGCTGCATCGAGTTTGATGAGGCCCTCGCGATAGCGGAATAGATCGACGTCTGAAATACCCGGACAGGGCTAATATTCGGCGGCTTGGGTAAAGAATTGCGATAATAGCGAACGCAGGGGAGCAGGTCCCGAGCACGGCTTTTTTATCTAGGTGCCCTGTTCATTGGGGGGTTCTCTGCATGTTAGAAACGTGGCATCAGAACTTCTCGATCTGGCCGCCGAACCACGGGCATTGATTTAGAGCGCAGTCCTGCGGTGCTCCGGCGAGAAAACAAGGAGGAAACGATGAACGTCGCCGCCAAAACCGCGCCTGCACCTTCAGCTGTTCTCCGGCTGCATCATTTTGCGTACCGCTGCCGCGACGCGGAAGAGACACGCCAATTCTACGAAGACGTGCTTGGCTTGCCGCTCGTCCACGTCGTCAAGGAATCGACGGTGCCGAGCACCGGTGAGAAAACGCCTTTTGTGCATCTGTTCTTCGAATTAAAGGATGGATCGTGCATCGCCTTTTTCGATCTCGGCGACAACGTGAAGCCCGCACCGTCGCCAAATACGCCGGCCTGGGTCAATCACCTTGCGCTCAAAGTCCCGTCGGTGAAGGACGTTGAGATCATGAAGGCGCGTCTGGAAGCGAACGGCATCAATGTCGTCGGCGTCACCGATCATGGCTTCGTCAAGTCGATCTATTTCTTCGACCCGAACGGCATCCGGCTCGAGTTTACGGCTGAAACCGTAGGCCAGGACGAGTTGAAGGAGTACGCCCGCAACGCACACGCAGCGTTGGCGGCCTGGACCAAGGACAAGGCCGCTTCGTCCCGGGTCGCCGCCAAGGCCTGACGTTCTCCTGCGCTTCAAGGCCCGGCATTTGAGACGCGCGCCACCGCGCGTCTTGTAGAGTTTTGCATGCCAAACGCCACCGAGTGGGATCGGATCCCCGTCATCATCTCGTTTGCCGAAGCCAGGCAGATGGTCGAGACCTATGGCTTCGCCGGAAGCCAGGGGCAGACAGTGCTGGAGGGCCAGCAGCTAGTGCCGCGCGGCAAGCCTTCGGATACGGTGTTCGTGTTCATGCATCCGGCGACGACGCTGCATCTCCTGCCGATGCCGACCGCGCTCGCGAATGCCGGACTGCACGTGCTGTGCTGCGGCAGCCGCTATGCCAAGAACGACAGCCCGCTGATCATGGAGAAAGTGGCCTATGATTTGGGCCAATACATCCGGCATGCGCGCGAGGTGCTGGGTTATCGCAACGTGATCCTCGTCGGCTGGTCGGGGGGAGGCTCGCTGTCTCTTTTCTATCAGGGCCAGGCCGAGCATCCGACCATCACGCACACGCCGGCCGGGGACCCATACGACCTCACGCAAGCCGGCTTGTCGCGCGCGGATGGGGTGATCTTTATCGCGGCGCATTTGAGCCGCGCCGAGACGCTGACCGAGTGGATCGATCCGTCGATCCACGACGAATTGGAGCCGGACAAGCGCGAGCTCGCGCTCGATATCTACGACGCCAATTGTCCCAACAAGCCGCCATTCGGTAAAGATTTCATCGCGGCCTTTCGCGCCGCGCAGGTGGCGCGCAATCGCAAGATCACGAACTGGGCGATCGACATGCTCGATTTCCTCAAGAAGAAGAACGACGGCGAGATGGAACGTGCCTTCGTCGTGCATCGTACGATGTGCGACGTGCGCTGGATCGACGCCAGCATCGATCCGAACGGCCGCAAGCCGAACTGGTGCTACCTCGGCGACCCGCGGATCGCCAATTCGGCGCCGGCAGGTCTGGCGCGCTATTCCTCGCTGCGCTCGTGGTTGTCGCAATGGTCCTATGACAAGTCGAACGCCAAGGGCCCGATGAACGCCGCGCTGGTGAAGAAAACGCCGGTCTTGCAGATCGTGAACCAGGCCGACGATGCGGTGCCGGCCACCCACAATCCGGCGATCCGTGCTGCGCTCGCCACGAACGACAAACAGTACGTCGAGATCATGGGCGCGACGCATTACTATTCAAACCAGCCGCAACAGCTCGCGGAGTGCATCGCCACGGTGACGGACTGGAGCCGCCGCAAAGGCCTGCTCGCCGCATGAGCGAGATCAGCCTCGACGGGCGCGTCGCGCTGATAACGGGCGCCGGCCGTGGGCTCGGCCGTGCCTATGCCCTGGAGCTTGCGAGGCGCGGCGCCGCGGTCGTCGTCAACGACCCGGGCCTCAACATCCGCGGCGATGATGTGGGCGACCGCACCTGCGCGGACGAGGTTACCGCTGAGATCACCGCGGCGGGCGGCGAGGCGGTCGCCGATTACGGCAACGTCGCCGATCCAAAAGCGGCGGCCGCGATGGTGCAGCGCGCGGTCGGCGCATTCGGCACCCTCGATATCGTGGTGAACAATGCCGGCAACAATCGGCGCAACACATTCGCCGATACCACGCTCGAAGACCTGCGCAACGTGATCGACGTCCACCTCATCGGCTCGTTTCTGGTTACCCAGTCGGCCTGGCCGATCCTTGCCGCGAAGCGTTACGGCCGCATCGTGTTCACGACCAGCCAGGTCGGCTTTTACGGCAAGGTCGACAGCGTGGCCTACGGCGCGGCAAAAGCGGGTGTGATCGGACTGATGCACGGCGTGCGGCTCTCCGCCGAGCCGCTCGGCATCAAGGTGAACTGCATTTCTCCGTTTGCACTGACGCGACTTGGCGACATATTCCCGAAGGACATCGCGGACTATATCGACCCCGCACAGGTCGCCTCCGCGGTGGCGCTCCTGTGCAGCGAGGCGTGTCCGGTGACGGGCGACATTGTGATCGCCGGCGGCGGACACTTCGCGACCGCGCGAACGCTCGAAAGCCGCGGGATCGACATCGACGATCCGGCAGAGGTGTCCGCGGAAGCGATCGCGGCCCGACTCGCCGAGATTTCCGACATGCGGGACCCACTCCTATTCCCCGACGCGCTCAAGGCCGTCGGCGCTACCTTCGACCGGGTCAAATTTCTCGCCGCGAAGAGGAGCTAGCCGCCAAGATAGGCAGTGCGGATTTCGGGATTTTCGGCCAAGTCCGCGGTCGCGCCGTGCAGGCGGATTTCGCCGTTCTCGAGCACGTAGCCGTACGCGCTTGCCGCCAGTGCAACGCGCGCGTTTTGCTCGACCAGCAGGATCGGGACACCCTCGCGGTTGATGCGCGCCAGGATCGCAAACACCTGTTCGATCAGCACGGGCGAAAGACCGAGGCTTGGCTCATCCATGAGGAGGAGCTTCGGCCGCGCCATAAGCGCGCGCCCGATCATCAGCATCTGCTGTTCGCCGCCCGAAAGCGTTCCCGCCTGCTGTTTGGCACGCTCCTTCAGCCGCGGGAAATAGTCGTAAACGCGCTCGAACCGATCGGCGATATCCTTGCGGTTTAGCCAGCAGCCAAGCAGCAGGTTGTCGCTCACTGTCATCTCAGGGAAGATTTCGCGGCCTTCCGGCACCTGGACGATGCCGCGCGCGACGATCTGCTCGATGGAGAACCCGGCGATGTCCTCGTCCTCGAAGCGAATGCGGCCGGCCGCGAGCGGAACGACGCCGCAAATGCAATTGAGCGTCGTGGTCTTACCGGCGCCGTTGGCGCCGAGCAGACACACCACCTGAGCCGCCGACACGGCGAGCGATATAGCGTCAAGCGCGTGGATCGCGCCGTAGCGTGCGGAAACGTTCTCGAGTTCAAGCATGAGCGCCCTTCCCGAGATAGGCCTCAATGACCAACGGGTCGCTGCGAATGTCGGCCGGCAGTCCCTCGGCAATCTTCTCGCCGAAATTGAGCACGGTGATCCGGTCCGCGACCGCCATGACGAGCTGCATCACGTGCTCCACCAGGAGGATGGTGATGCCCTGCTTTCGCGCGAGATCGACGAGGAGCGCGTCGAGCGCGGCGATCTCGCGATTGCGCAGACCGGCCGCCGGCTCGTCGAGTAGGATGAGCTTGGGTTTTGCGGCGAGTGCGCGCGCGAGGTCGAGCATCTTCTGATGTCCGAAATCGAGCTGTCCGGCCGGCAGGTCGCGATGGCCGATCAGGCCGGTGCGTTCGAGGAGCGCGTCCGCGTCGGCCAGCGCGGCCTTTTCGATGCGAGTGCGTTTGGCACTTGGCGCAAACGGAAAATACGACGGCGTCCGCGTCGCCATGCCGACCAGCACGTTCTCCAGGACGGTGAGGCCGCGGCACAGTTCGATATTCTGAAATGTGCGCGCAATCCCGCGTCCGGCGACGGCGTGCGCCGGCACACTCAGGAGCGAACGGCCGCCGAAGAGTATGTCGCCTTCGGAGAGGCGGTAGAACCGCGAGATGCAATTGAAGACGGTCGACTTGCCGGCGCCATTCGGGCCGATCAACGCGTGGATCGAGCCTCGCGCGACCTCCATCGAGAAGTGACTGAGCGCCCGTAAGCCGCCGAAGCGGACGCCGACATCACGCAGCGCGAAGAAGGGTTCGCTCATCGCCGTCCCCGGCGCGCACCGATCAAACCCCAAATGCCGCGCGGCATGAACATGACCGCCAAAATGAGAATGAGTCCGTAAGCAAGCTCCTGCCAGATGAGTAAATCACGCATCGTGGTCCGCATTACCTCCGGCAGAAGGCCGAGCAGCGCCACCCCGATGAGCACACCGGGAATCGTGCCGGGACCTCCGACCACGATCATCGAGAGCAACAGAACGATCTGCTGGAAACCGAACACTTCCGGATTTACGAATGACTGGAACAGGGTGTACATGCCGCCGGCGATGCCCGCGTAAACGGCGGAGATCGCGAACGCCCACACCTTGGTGCCACGCACGTCGATGCCGGATGCGGCGGCGACGTGCTCGCTGTCGCGGATCGCGCACATCGCACGGCCAAACTTAGAAGTTGTCAGGTACATGGTGGCGGCGATCATCACGGCGAGGAGAGCCGCCATGACGGGGAACGCGGTCTGATCCGTGCCCACGTGGTAGCCAAGAATGTTCGGCGCCGCTATGCGCAGGCCGTCAGGCCCGTTGGTGACCTCGTCCCATGAGTTGAAGACCCATTGCGCGGCCTCGGCGAAGGCAAAGGTCGCGAGCGCCAGATAGACGGTTCGCAGCCGGGTCGCCGGAAAGCCGATCAAAAGGCCGATTGCGCCGGCGAGCAGCGCCGCGAGCGGCATGCCGATGATGAAAGGTACACCCAGCCGGATTTGCAGGAGTGCCGTGCCGTATACGCCAACGCCGAAGAACGCGACATGTGCGAATGCGAACTGCCCAGCCCAGCCGAGCAGCAGGTCGAGCCCGATCGCCAGCACGGCAAACATCATCAGAAAATTGCCGAGATAGAGAAAGTATTGTGGCAGGATGAGTGGCAATACGAAGCCCGCGGCGAGCAATAACAGCAGCCAGACGAGGCCCGACAGAGATGGAGCGCCGTACACGTCACACCTTCTTGGCGCGGACATTGCCGGCAAACAGCCCCTGGGGCCGCGCCAGCAGTACGATCATGATCACGAGGAAGGGCGCCAGCGAAATCGCGCGCGAGGAGACGTAAATCCCGATCAGATTCTGCACGATGCCGAGCAGTACGCCGCCCGCCACGCAGCCAGGCAGGCTGACAAAGCCGCCGATGATTGCGGCCGCCAGCGCCAGGATCACGATCGCGCCCATGTCAGGGGTAAGCAGCAGCTTGGGCGCAAGCAGAATTCCTGCAATGCCCGCTAGTGCCGCCGCAAGGCCCCACGCCGTCATGCTCATACGGCGCACCGGAATGCCGACCAGCGCGGCCGCACGGGGGTTTTGGCTGGTGGCGCGCAACGCCTTCCCGATCATGGTGAAATTGAAGAACGCCCACAGCGCGCCCATAATTGCGAAAGCCGCGGCTATGATCGCGACGTCCTGGAGCTGCAGTACGACCGGGCCCAGGAAGATCGGCGCACCTGAGCTGATCGGCGGCAGCCGGCGCACGTCCTGCGTATATGGAATGAGGCGCACGATGCCCTTTAGCGCATAGGACAGGCCCACAGTCGCGATGATCATCGCGACAAGGACGCTATGCCCCGGCACCGAACGGCCAACCACGCGGGTGAGCACTACGCGATCGAACAGCGCGCCGCCAACGAAGATCACCAGCGCAGCGAAGGGAAAGATGAAGACATATGGCAAGTCCAGCCAAAGCAGCGCGAACATGCCGAGGTAGCCTCCGACCATCACCATCTCGCCGCCGGCGAAATTGATGACGTCGCTCGACTTGTAGATGATGACGAGCGAAACCCCGATCAGCGCGTAGACGCAGCCGGTGACGATGCCGCTGGCAACGCCCTGAAGAACGACTGGCACCATGGGCGAGGACGCCTCAGGCGCGCGTCACAGGCCGTCCTTGCCGTTCCACTGATAAACGCCTGGCATCAGCGTATGGGTCTTGCCGTCGAATTTGACGAAGATCGATGCGCGATCGGCGTCGCGGCGATCCGGTGCGAAAACGATGGGGCCGGCCACCACTTCGCTGTCGAAGTCCACGGTTTGCAGAGCGTCGACGAAACTTTCGCGGGTCACGTCGCGCCCGGCCTTTTCCAGCGCCCGCGTCACCGCCATAGCCGAAGGCAGGCCATAAGTCATAAATGCGCTCGGCTTGCGATCGGGATAATACTGCTTGTAGAGCGCGAGCCACTTCTGCTGCTTTGGACCGTCGGTCAGATCATTGAGCGGCGAGCCGTAGTAGAAGTTCGTCAGCGCCGCATCATTGCCGACGTTTTTCGCAAAGGCCGCCGGAACGGGGATCCCCTGGACGGCTTGCGCCAGCGGAATTTTCGTCATGCCGAATTCCGCGTATTTCTGCGCCACCAGAACCGCCGGTCCCGGGTAGACGGTTGACACGATGACGTCGGGGTTCGCCGCCCTGATATTGAGGAGCGGCGCGGTCACGTCGGTAATGCGCGGCGATATCATTTCGGCCGCGACCACCTCTGCGCCCAATCCGCGCCGCTACGGCGCGGATAGTCGAAGCGTTGGCAGCGCCATATTCGTCGTCGTGAGCGATCAGTGCGATACGCTTACCCCTGAGTTGTTTAATGGCGAATTCAGCTATCGTGGCTCCCACGGTGCGCTGGGTTCCGCCGAAAGCGCCAAACACATAGCGCGTTGGCGGGATCACGGCGCTGTCGCCCGACGCATTGAGCATCACGTGGGGGATTTTCTCGCGGGTGACGAATTCCTGCACGGCGACGGCTGCTGCGGTACACGACCCGCCATTCACGATGAATGTCTTATCGACGGTGACGAGTTTTTTGACGACGGCAACCGCCTCATTGGGGTTACACTTGTCATCTTCGGCGACGACTTTGATCTTGCGACCGTGGATGCCGCCCTTCCTGTTGGTTTCCTCGTACCACATCTTCGCCGCCTGCAGCGGATCGAAGCCAAAGGAAGCCAGCGGCCCGGACATCGGCGCGAACATGCCAATCGTAATCTCAGTATCCGTGATGCCAGGATCGGCGGCGCGCGCGCTCGGCCCGATCAAAAGCAGCGATGTGGCCATCGCGGCCATCAGATGGCGGACGCGGCGCGTATTCATGGTTTCCCCCCTATGTTGTTGTACGGTTGAAAATACCGGACCAGATCGGCTTTCGAGGGTCAAGTAACCGATCACCGCTGGGACGCGAACAGTTCGCACAGAGGTTGCCGAACGCCAGCGTTACTACGCTGGCCGGAATACGACAGCAGCGTCAATTGGTGTACAACGGCGCGGTGACGACGACCGAATATCGTTTATGTCTCGCGTAGCGCTCATCACCGGCGCGGCAAGCGGCATTGGCGCAGCCTGCGCCCGCGCGCTAGCAGCCGATGGACTGGTCGTAGCGGCAACGGACCGCCATGCCGCACCGTTCCTGATGGACGTGACCGACGAACAGGCGGTCGAGCGCGCGTTCGACGATGTCGAGGCGAAGCTCGGCAAGGTCAGCCTGCTCGTCACCAGCGCCGGGACCATGATCGCACCGACCGCTGGCCGCCCGTCGCTCACGCAGATTACCGCGCAGGCCTGGGACGAAACGTTTCGCGTCAACGCGCGGGGGACGTTCTTCACAGTGCGGGCGCTCATGCGCCGTCGCACGAGTGATCCGCTGCCGCACGGTCGGATCGTCACGATTTCATCCGCGGCGGGACAGACCGGCGGCTTGCGCGGCGGCGCCGACTACGCGGCTTCGAAGGCCGCCGTACTAGCGCTGACCAAGCTCGCCGCGCGCGAGGCCGCGCCGACCGGGATGACGGTGAATTCAATCGCTCCCGGTCCGATTGAGACGCCGCTGTTTCGGAGCGTCAATCCGGTAGGACAAGACGGGCCGATGCTGGCCAGCGTACCGCTCGGACGGCTCGGCACGCCGGATGAGATCGCCGCTGCGGTGCGTTTCCTCGTCAGCGAGGCCGCCGGTTATATCACCGGCAGTGTGATCGACGTCAACGGCGGCTCGCGGATGCAATAAGTGCGACAAAAGGAGAGCGGGATGGATGCGTCTTTCGTTTACGTGGTGAAATTCTGGGTCCATCCGGATGGGGCCGCTGCGATTATGCATTGGCTCGACAGCAAGCACAGTGCCGAAGTGGTGGCGCAACCGGGCTTTCGCTGGCTGCGGCGCGTGAAGCTCGACGAAAAAGCCACCGACGGCTGGGACGCCTACATGATGATCTACGGACTGGAGTCACGCGAGGCACTGATGCGCTACTTCGAGAGCCCGGCACCGAAGCAGTACGCGCAGGAACGAAAGCCGTTCGAGCATCAGCTGCGCACCGATCGCGCCTGGGGAGAGATCGATTTTCGCATCGGGTGAGGCATGGCTCCCGAATTGAGCGTGCTCGCCCTCTCGGGGAGCTTGCGCGAAAAATCCTACAACACCGCCCTGTTGCGCGAGGCGCAGCGGCTGGCGCCGAACGGCATGACGATCGCTCTCGCCTCAATTCGGGATTTTCCATTGTACGATGCCGACCTGGAGGCGCGCGCATTTCCGCAAGCCGTGAAGGATGTGAGCGCGTCTATTGCTGAAGCCGACGCACTGCTGATCGCGACGCCCGAATACAACTTCTCCATCCCCGGGTTCTCAAGAATGCGATCGACTGGCTGTCGCGCCCGCCACTCGATCAGGTACTGGCCGGAAAGCCGGTCGCAATCGCGGGCGCGGGCGGACGCCTCGGCTCGGCGCGGGCGCAGTATCATCTTCGCTAGGTGTGCGGCTGCCTCAGCATGCTGCCGGTGCCGCGGCCGGAACTGTTCGTGCTCAACGCTTGGGAAAAGTTCGACGAGACCGGGCGGCTCAAGGACGAGACGCTCAGCAAGCAAGTAGGCGAGCTACTGACTGCACTTGCCGACTGGACCCGGCTGCTGCGCAAAGCGCGCCGGAGTGCCTGACATGATCGATCTCTATTACTGGCCGACCTCGAATGGGCGCAAAATCACCATCATGCTCCACGAGGTGATTTGCCGTACAATATCATTCCGGTAAATTTTAAAACTGGCGAGCACTACGCGTCGGATTATCTTCGCATCAACCCGAACAACAAGATTCCCGCGATCGTCGATCGTGAGCCCCTCGGCGGCGGTGAGCCCGTCACGATTTTCGAGTTGGTCGCGATCCTGATCTATCTCGCGGAGAAAAGCGGCACGCTGATGCCGCGTGACGTCCGCGGCCGCTACGACGTGATCAAGTGGGCGATCTTCCAGGGCGCGAGCATCGGTCCGATGTTTGGCCAGATGGCGTATTTTCACGATTACGCCGAGCCGAAAATGCCCGCAGCGCTTGACCGCTACGAAAACGAGGTACGGCGCCTCTACAGAGTGCTTGAGCGCCGGCGCGGCGAAGCCGAGTACCTCGCCGGCAACTACTCAATTGCCGATATCGCGGTTTGGCCTTGGATACAGCCGGCGCGACAGGAGCAGCGCTTCGAAGACTATCCCAATCTCAGCCGGTGGTACGAATCCATTGCAGCGCGTCCGGCCGTGAAAATCGGGAATGCCGTCCGGCTCGACCTACAAAAGCTGGGCGTACAGGCGCTGACCGAAGCTGAACGCCAGTCCCTTTACGGACGGCGCTTTTGATCGGGCCGAGGACGGGCAGGATGGCGTGACTGACCACGGACACGCTCGCACGCGTTCGTCGGCACGCCAGCTTCGGGTTCATTCGCTACGGCATGCTGGGACGATGCAAAACACGCCATGTGTGGCTTTCATGCACTAGCGGGCATCCAACCACGCGGCTACCTAGCTTCAATCGAATCGAAATCACATAAAGCCTAGGGGCCGCTATGAATAGATTTCTCGCAATCGCTTGCTCGGTGCTTTTGGCGATGAGCGTTGCTGGCTGTGTCGGCAAGGGCAAAGCTCCCATCGGCAAGGGCAAAGCGCCTGTGCCCCCAGTTGTGACCAAGGGCTAGCTAAAGCTTTTTGGCGCGCGCAGTTATCAAGACTGCATTCGTTTCGGATTGTGGCCCGGCGCAGCCTGCCGTGGTGGCACCCGCGCGATGTCGCCTCTAAGCGTATTGTAGCACCAGCAGTAGAGCCGATCCGAGGCCCTTATGCGGATCAATACGAAGTTTGAAACAACGGCCACGCTGTCAATCGACAACGCGGTGGGGCGCAACAAGTTTCAGCGACCGCCATCGAAGCCACACACCGGCCGCTCCAACAGCTCCGTGGATAACCTACCGCTTCGCGGCGGCTAAGTGTTCGGCGCGATGCCAAAGCTGGCGTCAAAGGCGACGTGCTTTGAGAGCAGCAGCGCGGGCTTTGTTATTTTGCGGTCGCCTCTTCATGCAGTCATTAGTTGCATTATCGAATACGTTTACTATTAGTTGCTGTTTGGCAAAAACGAACCCAAAATTGGTTTTGACGGATGCCGCTGACGCGCGCGTTAGTGCTGTCGAACAAAACCGACTATGATAGGCGGGCGATAGACCAGCAACGCTTTTCGGGGCCCAATGCGCGCCAATGGTGTCTCCCATCGCGTTGTTTTGCCGCCGCAGGCAGAATAATTGAATATTGATCGTGCTCGCCGGCCACGTGGCTGATACCCAGCCCAAACCACAACAACCATGAGCCATTCTGTGCCGCAGACTGTAACCGAGGACCAGACCATACCGGGGCGCTCCCGTTCAGCCCTCAGCGCACACCTGACGCGGCTCGAAGCCGAATCTATCTACATTTTGCGCGAGGCTGCGGCGGAGTTTGAGCGCCCGACCATTCTCTATTCGATCGGCAAGGATTCGAGCGTCCTGCTGCATCTGGCGATTAAGGCATTCAGCCCCTGCCGGATGCCGTTTTCGCTGCTGCACGTCGACACGACCTGGAAGTTCCGCGACATGATCGCGTTCCGGGACGCCACTGCGGCACGGCTTGGGCTCGACCTGATCGTCCACATCAATGAGGAAGGTCTGAAGGAAGGCGTCAGCCCCATCGCCTCGGGCTCGGCGCTCCACACCCACGTGATGAAAACGCTGGGGCTGAAACAGGCGCTGGATCGTCATGGTATCGACGCCGCGATCGGCGGCGCGCGCCGCGATGAGGAAAAAAGCCGGGCCAAGGAGCGGGTGTTCTCGCTGCGCTCCGCCGGTCACGGCTGGAACCCGCGCGCGCAGCGTCCGGAACTCTGGAACGTTTTCAATACCCGCCTTGGCCCAGGCGAGAGCATGCGGGTGTTTCCGCTGTCCGACTGGACCGAACTCGACGTCTGGGAGTACATCGCCGCGGAAAACATCCCGGTGGTGCCGCTCTATTTTGCCGCCGAGCGGCCGGTCGTGGAACGTAACGGCACCTGGATCATGGTCGACGACGACAGATTGCCGCTGGAGCCGGGCGAGCAACCGCAGTTGCGGCGGATCCGATTCCGGACGCTCGGCTGTTATCCATTATCCGGGGGCATCGAATCCGACGCCGGCACCGTCGAGGACATCATCGCCGAGTTACGCAGCAGCCGCTTTTCAGAACGGCAAGGCCGCCTGATCGATCATGACAGCACCGCGTCGATGGAGCGAAAGAAGAAGGAGGGGTACTTTTGATGCATGGGGCGACACCGTTTCGGCAGAAAAGCCTGCTCCGCTTCTTCATGGGCGGCTCGGTTGACGACGGGAAGTCGACGCTGATCGGCCGCCTGCTGCATGAAACCGGCTCAGTCGCCGACGATGAACTCGCGGCGCTGACGCGG
The DNA here is from genome assembly GCA_963826945.1 of uncultured Alphaproteobacteria bacterium. Classification (GTDB taxonomy): domain Bacteria; phylum Pseudomonadota; class Alphaproteobacteria; order Rhizobiales; family Xanthobacteraceae; genus BOG-931. The sequence goes on from CAWGYY010000018.1 coordinate 81,315, forward strand.
GATTCGGCGCGCTTCGGCAACAGCGGTCAGGCGATCGATTTTGCGCTCCTGGTCGATGGGTTGGAGGACGAGCGCGAACAGGGCATTACCATCGACGTTGCCCACCGCTATTTTTCGTCGCCCCGCCGCGGCTTCATCGTCGCTGATACGCCGGGCCACGAAAGCTATACGCGCAACACCGCCAGCGGCGCCTCCAACGCCGATCTCGCCATCATTCTCGTCGATGCGCGGCGGGGCCTGCTGCCACAGACCCGCCGGCACGCCATGATCGCGCACATGGTCGGCGTGCGCCACTTTGTGCTGGCGGTGAACAAACTCGACCTCGTCAACTGGGACCGTACGGTTTATGACCGCATTGTCGAAGGTTTCCGCGACTTTGCCAAATCGCTCAATTTTGCCTCGCTGGTTCCGATTCCGTTATCCGCGCTTACCGGCGACAACGTCTCCTCGGCAGGCACCAACACGCCCTGGTATGACGGCCCGAGCCTGCTCGGACATCTGGAAACGATCGACGTCGAAGCCGACCAATCGACAACGCCTCTGCGCGTACTGATACAAAACGTGCTGCGGCCGGACCGCGACACCCGGCTCTACGCCGGCATCATCGCCGGCGGCACCTTGCGCCAAGGCGATCCCGTGCAGGTGGCGCCTTCCGGCGTTAGCGCCAGGATCAACCGTATCGTCGTCGCCGGCGAAGAACGCGACCGGGCGAGCGCCGGCGAGTCGGTCGCCGTCGGACTTGACCGCCATATCGACGTGGCGCGGGGCGACACCCTGGTCGCGCCGGATCGTCGGCCGCAAGTCACCGATCAGTTCGAAGCGCACCTGATCTGGATGAGCGAACAGCCGCTGCTGCCTGGCCGCGAATATATTCTCAAGGTCGGCGTTCGCTCGGTCTCGGCCAGCGTGACCGGCGTCAAACATCGCGTCGACATTGAAACGCTGCATCGCGAGCCGGCCCATACGCTGGCGCTCAACGAGATCGGCATTTGCGATATCGCCACCGCGGTTCCCCTTGCGCTCGACAACTTTACTGAAATTCCGCAGACCGGCTGCTTCATCCTGATCGACCGCTACAGCAACGCTACGGTGGCGGCCGGTACCATAGACTTCGCGTTGCGGCGTGGCATGAACATCAGGCTGCAGGCGCTGACGGTGGCCAAACACAACCGCGCGGCGCTTAAGGCGCAGCGGCCGTGCGTGCTGTGGTTCACCGGACTTTCCGGGGCGGGTAAATCGACCATCGCCAATATTGTCGAGGCCAAGCTCGCGGAGCGAAAGCGGCACACCTACATGCTCGACGGCGACAACGTTCGCCACGGCTTGAACAAGGACATCGGTTTCACCGACGCCGATCGGGTGGAGAACATTCGGCGTGTCGGCGAGGTTGCCAAGCTGTTCGTCGATGCCGGGCTGATCGTGCTGTGCTCGTTCATCTCGCCGTTCCGTGCCGAGCGCGCGGCAATCCGGCAAATCCTCGAACCCGGCGAGTTCATCGAAATATTCGTCTCTACCCCGCTTGCGCTCTGCGAAGCGCGCGACCCCAAGGGGCTGTACGCCAAAGCCCGCAGCGGCGCACTGCCGTCCTTTACCGGCATCGACTCGCCATACGAGCCGCCGGAACACGCCGATCTGGTGCTGGACACGGCGAGCGCAGGGCCGGAGGATCTGGCAAATCGTGTGGTCGATCTGTTGGTAACGCGAGGCATGATCGGCCAGGGAGCGGACTAGCTCATGACCGCGATGTGGGCCGTTCGCGACCTAGCGACGGCGGCCTTTTCCGCGGTGTTGTGCGCCGGTCTGATCGTGCTATTGCGCCCCGCGCTGCGGCGCTACGCACTGGTAAGACCCAATGCCCGTTCCTCGCATGATGAGCCGACGCCGCAAGGCGGCGGCATTGCCGTCGTCGCCGCAACCATCGCTGCGACCGGTCTCGGCATATTCGGCCTCGGCGCCTCGATCGCACCGCCGCCGGCAACGGTGCTTGCCGCCATTGTGCTGATCGCATGCGTCGGCACCGTCGACGACATCCGCCCGCTTGAGGTAATTCCGCGCCTTTTGTTGCAGGCGCTGGCCATCGCCGCGGTGATCTATGCGCTGCCGAGTGAGCTGCGCCCCCTCCCCGTTCTGCCGTGGTGGCTCGAGCGCGTCGTTTTGTTTTTGGCCGGATTGTGGTTCGTCAATCTGGTGAATTTCATGGACGGCATCGATTGGATGACCGTCGCGGAAGTCGTGCCGATCGCTGCGGCCCTAGTCGCGATCGGCTATTTGGGCGCGCTACCGCCTGACGGCGTTATCGTGGCGCTTGCGCTCGGCGGCGCCATGATCGGATTCGCTTATTTCAACCGGCCGGTCGCCAGGCTTTTCCTCGGCGATGTCGGCAGCCTGCCGATTGGCCTCCTGCTCGGCTGGCTCCTGGTCCTTCTCGCCGGCAACGGCAACCTCGCCGCAGCTTTGTTGCTGCCGTTATATTATCTCGCCGACGCCTCAATCACTTTGATCCGCCGCCTCGCGGGCGGCGAACGGATCTGGCAGGCGCACCGTACGCACTTCTACCAGATCGCGACTGACCGCGGCTTTTCCGTTCTCGACGTCGTTGCCCGGGTCTTCGTGGTGAATATCTGCCTCGGCGTGCTGGCAGCCATCACCATCATCGTGCCCGGCAAGCTGAGCGATCTCGGCGCGCTCATTGCCGGCGCGCTCTTGGTCTGGTGGCTGCTTGCTGCATTTGCAAAAGGTAGAAAATAGGCTGCCGAAACAGCTCCCGCGCCGTCGGCGCCGAGGCGCTGGTCAAACAGATCATGCTCCGCCGAAATCAAAGAGCGTCTGCCGATTGAACCGAAGAGATGCTGCTCGCGGGAGAAATTCTGCGGCGGTTCGGACGCCGTGTTATGAACCCGCTGGCCGCTTGACCGTTTAAGCAGCTGCGCCCTGGAAATCGGGCACTGCGTCACGCAATACGCGGTAGATGGCTTCGCGCTCTTCACGCTGCAGGCCTTGTTCCAGCATGGCGAGCCAGCCGCGCATCACCTCGACCGAGGGCTGCGCCGGACGAGCGGCGACGACGCCGACGACCCCGATTTCCATCGTCGGCTCGCCCTGGGCAAAGAGGACTTCCTGCATGCGCTCGCCCGGGCGCGCACCGGTGAAAACGATATCGATGTCGCGGCCGGGTTCGAGGCCGGCGAGCCGGATCATGCGTTCGGCGAGGTCCACGATCTTCACCGGCTGACCCATGTTGAGCACATAGACCGACACGTCGGAGCGCGCCGGCCCAAGTGCGTGGCTCGCGGCGGTGACGACGAGGTCACAGGCCTCGCGGATGGTCATGAAATAACGGACCATGTCCGGGTGCGTGACCGTCACTGGTCCGCCGGCGTCGATCTGCGCCTTGAATTTTGGAACGACCGAGCCATTGGAGGCGAGCACGTTCCCAAAGCGCACCGCAATCAACCGCATCGGTGGCCGTCCCGCCGGATTGCGGCGCGCGAGATCGGCGTCAAGCGCCTGGCAGTACATCTCGGCAAAACGCTTGGTCGCGCCGAGCACCGAGACCGGCTCGATCGCTTTGTCGGTCGAGATCATCACCATCGCAGCGGCGCCGGACGCAGCCGCCGCATCGGCGACGTTGACCGAGCCGAAGACGTTGGTCTTGACCCCCTCCTCCCAGTTCTGCTCGAGCAGCGGCACATGCTTGAGCGCGGCTGCGTGAAACACGATGTCCGGCTTGAAGTCGCCCATCAGCCGAAACAGCCGCGCGCGATCGCGAACGTCGGCGATGCGGCCAATGATCTCGGGCCGCGATTGTTTGGTCGCGAGAATTTCGAGAACCGCGTGCAGCGCCGGTTCGGAATTCTCGATGATCAGCACGCGCGCCGCGCCGAACGTGACCACGCGGTCGCAGATCTCCGCGCCAATCGAGCCGCCGCCTCCTGTGACCACGATCGAGCGGCCCTTGAGAAAGCTCTCGAGCCGCGCGTAGTCGATCTTGACCGTCGGGCGCAGCAAAAGATCCTCGACATTGACCGGCGCCAGCCGCGGCGCCTCGCCGGCATCGTCGAGCGAGGGCAGCCTGACCACGGTCAGACCGAGGCGGCGCGCGTGCATCAACGTCGCTTCAGGCTTGGCTTCCGGGTCGAGGGCGGACGGCGTAAAGATCACCCGGGTAATCGTCTTGTCGCGCTGCCCGAGGTCGTTGACGACCGCATCGAGCGCATCGAAGTCTCCGAGAACGGGAATGCCGCGGATGGCTTGTCCGCGGTCGGCAAGTGACGGCGAGAGGATGCCGACCGGCCAGATTTTCTTGACCGCGCCGCTTTCGATCGCCCGGAGCAGGACTTCAGCGTCCGCGGCGCGTCCTAGCACCAGGGTGGGATTAGACTCCGGCGAGCGGGAGTGGTGCCTGGTGCGGGTGTAGCGGAAATAACGATAGCCAATCCGTCCCGCGCCGAGAAACACCATCTGCAGCAGCCAATAGAGTGCGATGGTGATCTTGCCGAAGAAGAACTGACCGAAGACGTTGGGTGCGACCAACACGTAATCGAGCACCAACAACGACACCGCCAGCACCGTCGCGGCCCGCAAAATATTCATCAGGTCGGGGAGCGACGCAAAGCGCCACTTCGACTCATACAGGTGGAAGAAGAAGTAAACGAACCCGGCATAAACGACGAAGCAGGGCAGGAACACGTACAGCCAATCGAGCCGCACCATCAGGCCGGCTGCCTCGAAACGGATATAGAAGCTCGCCAGCACCGCCAGCGCGGTCATGAGCAGATCGTGCGCTATGACAAGCGCTTTGCGCGGGCTGGTAAAAAGTCCGAGCATTCTCGGTGACCGTGGTGGCGGAATATTCCGTGCCTTCCAATACCGGGCTTTGGTCCGCAACGCTACCCTGCCCCAATGGTCGCAAGCTTACCCCGGAACCGCCGTAGCGAGCCTGCGATCGCATGCTTTTTAGGTTGCCGGGTCCATCGCGGCTGGCGGATATTGGATCTGCGATAAATCCGCTGTCCGCTTGCCCCTCCGGGACCGCCATGACCTGGTCTGAGACGATCCTTGCTACCCTAAAGGAGAACGGCGTCCGCTTCGTCGCCTACGTGCCCGATAACATCCTGACGCCGCTGCTGGCCGGCGCAGCGGCGGACCGGGACTTTGTTTGCGTCGGAGCTACGCGGGAGGACGAGGCGGTGGGAGCCGCGACCGGTGCGTACATGGCGGGGCTGCGCGCTGTCGCGATGATGCAGACCAGCGGCTTTGCGCTGATCGCCAACGCGCTCGGTTCGCTCGTTGTGCCGTTTCAGATACCGGCAATCCTCATTGTGTCGGAGCGGGGTATCATGGGCGAATTCAACATCGGCCAGACCCTGGTCGCGCGCACGATGCGGCCGACACTCGATGCGCTCGGCGTCATGCATCACACGCTGACCGATTTATCGACGCTGCATTTCATCCTCGATCGATCGATCAAGCAGGCGTTCACGACGCGGGCGCCGGTCGTGTTCATCCTCTCGCCGCTCTTGAGCGGCGGCAATCCCGCGGCGCAAGGCCAACTGCTGTAGCGAGATAGGACCGCCGTGAACGACGAAAGAGCTTCGGCAAAAACGCTCAACCGCACCGCGCTGACACGGCGGCTGGTGCAGCGGCTCAAGCACGAGGAGGCGGTCGATCGCCGGCCTCGGCAACACCAATTTCGATCTCATTGCCGCCGGCCATCGCCCGCAGAATTTCTACATGCTCGGCAGCATGGGGCTCGCCTGCCCGATCGCGCTTGGCGTGGCGCTGGCGCAACCGGCACGCGGGGTGATCGCGCTGGAAGGCGACGGCTCGATCCTGATGGCGCTCGGCTGCCTCGCCACCATCGGTAACGTACAGCCGCGCAATCTGACGATCATCATCTGGGATAACGGCATGTACCAAATCACCGGCAAGCAGGCGGCGGCGACCGGCGGCGCAACCGACATCGTGGCGGTGGCCCGCGGCGCCGGCATCGCGCAGAGCGAATGGGTGCGCGATGAGGCCCATTTTGACACGCTGATCGGCCGCCATTTCGAGGAACGCGGGCCGTTTCTGCTGGCAGCCAAAGTCGACGATCAGCCCGGCAAGGGCCCCCCGATGCGCGATCCCGTGCTGATCAAAGAGAACTTCATGCGCGGGCTTGGGACCGTCGGCAGTACCGAACTGGCGCGATAGCACGGAAAAACCCTTACGCCGCGGGACGATTAACGCTCCGTTAACCTTTCTAAATCAATTATTTAACCTCTTAGAAACTAGTGATTCAAGCGTCGCCTCCACCGGGCGCATCGGTGCAGGGGAGCTAATTCATGAGCAAATTTGTGACCTTACTCGGCCGGAGATCCGAGACGGGGAGCGCCAAATCCTCGACCGTGCAGCGGCCGCTCGCGGTGCACCAGCCGCCGATCGTCCAGGTACCGCCAGCCGTCGAGCCGCCCCCCGTGCAGATGCCACTCACCGCGCAACTAGAGCACCCCGCGCAACCAGAGCCCGCGCAGCTTGAACCAACCCTGATGAGCCCGGTCGAAACCACCGACGCAGCGGCAAGCGAGCCCGAGATCGAACTCGACAACGAGCTGTTCTTTCCGATCGCCACCCAGCTCGGCCAGGAGAACGAGGCAATCCGCAATCTCCTGATGGACGCCGAGCACAAGATCGGCGAACTCGAAAGCATCAAGGTCTCGATCGCCAAGCTGGTCGACCCGGTCTGCAATACGCTCCGCGGTTATGAAGAGACCCAGAGCGAAAAACTGATCCTGCAACGCGCTCTCAACAGCACGCGCGAGGTCTGCAACAAGCTTCGTGACGATCTCAGTGCGACCGAGAAAAAGGCGACCAAATTCAAGATTGAATGCACCCGCCTGACGGAAATCGCGGCGCTCGCCAAACAAACCATCGCGGGACTGGAGCGGACCAAAGCCGAGCAGCTGGCCGAGCTGGGTGTGCACCGCGCCCACATTGCGGAGCTGCAGGGTGTGACGCAGCAGCAGGCTTCAGACCTGCGACTGACGCGCGACGAAAACGTTCGGCTTAGTGAGCGCGTCGTCGGCACCGACCAGCGAATAGTTCAGCTTGAGGGCGAAGCCCGAGCGGCACAACAAGAAACGCGGCAGATCAAGGAAGAGCGGGCTGCCGTCCAAGCCTCGCTGGAAAAGACCCTCGAGCGAACTGGCGCAGACCACGCGCCGCCTGAGCGAAGCCGACAAAGCAGTCGCTTCGTCGCAAGCGCGGCTGAAGGCCACGGAAATCAATCTCGCCGAAGTGCAGGCGGAGCGTGCGCGGCTGTCAGCGGCCCTTGACGAGGCCAACCACGCGCACCGCGACGAAGTCAATCTGCTGAACTCGCGTCTCGAGGCCCTGCAAGCCCGCGGGACCCTGACGGAAAACCTGCTGGAAGAAGCCCGCCAGGCGCTGGTGGCGCGCGCCGAGGAAATGCGCACCTTTGACCGGCGCGTGGTCGATGCCAGCTCCACGAACGATACGTTGGCAGAGCGGCTCAGCTCGGTCGAAGCGCTGCTCGCCGAGCGTGAACTGCAAATCCGGGATCTCGAGCAGGCCCGCACGCTGCTCGCTGAAGAAGCGCACAAGCTGATCCAGGCGGCGACATCGCGCGAGCGCACCTATCAGGGCGCCCAGGAGAGCATCAGGGAGAAGAACGACCTCTTGGAACTGCTCGAAGAGCAGATCACCGCGGCGCGCAGCACCCATGAGATGCAGATCGAGAGCCTCGCAGCCCAACTCCAGCGCGAGCAGCTCGAGCGCTCGATGGCCGAAGGCGCTCTGGAGACCGCTCGCAAGGATGTTTCGCGATTGCAGCAGGAAGTCGGCGCGCTGCGGAGCCGGATTGTCGCTGACGGCGGCGCCGAAGAGCACGCGACGCCGGATCCCATTAAAAGAGCAGCCTAGACCGGGTTTGGCTCGCTCAAAGCCGCCGCCGGGGCGACCACGGCGGCGGCTTCTTCATTTTCGCAACTATTTGGATTGCAGACGGATGGTGTTGACGACGCTGGTATAGCGTTCGAGGTCGCGCTTCATGAATTGGGCGTAGGACGCGGTGCCGTTTTCCCGCAGGTGAATGCCCAGCGTCACCATACGCTCCGTCATTTCCGGTTCGCGCAGTATCTTGGCGACGGCAGATTGCAGACGCCCAACAATCGCCTGCGGCACACCGGCGGACGATTGCAAGCCGAGCATGGTCGCCACATCGAAACCCTTGTAGCCCAGCTCGTCACACGTCGGCACATCGGGCAGCGAAGGATCGCGCTGCAACACGCTGAGACAAAGCGCCCGCAATTTGCCGGTCCGGATCAGCGACAGAACGTTGCCGATGCCGGACCAGCCGGAATCGACTTCTCCAGTCAAGAGGGCGTTCACCAAACCGGTCCCGCCGCGATAGGGCACATGCAGCAGTTCGATACCGGCGCGCTGCTCAAACATCACCATGGTGAGCTGATGAATCGATCCGGCGCCGGCAGAGCCGAAGCTCATCGCGCCCGGTTCGGATTTGGCGAGCGCGACGAACTCCGAAAGCGTATTGGCCGGCACCGATGGCTTGATGACCAGCACGGTCGGCAGGCTGGCAAGCGCCGTGATCGGCGTGAAATCCTCAAGCCGATAGTCTGCGTCTGGATTGGTCACGATGCTGATGGCCAGCGCGCCTGAATCGTTCAGCATGAGGGTGTAGCCGTCGGGTGTTGCCGCAGCGACCCGTTTGGCTGCGATGACGCCGCCAACGCCAGGCACGTCCTCGACGATAAAAGGATTTTTGAATACCTCGCTCAGCCGATTGGCGAGCAAGCGTGCCATCACGTCGGGATTTCCGCCGGCCGCCGAGGCAGCGATCATGCGCACGGGATGCGTCGGGTAGTTCAGGTCCTCGCCGAATGCCGCCGATATGAGAATGAGACCAAGCGCAAGCGCGCTCGAAGCTGTTCGGAACATGCGTCGTTGCATCGTCTGGCCCCGAACCCCGATGCCCGGTTGAGGGCTAGCCGAAGCGAAACGCCGACTCTACCGCGCCCATCACGACGTCCTTCAGCGTGCGACGTCCCGGATCGTCGCCTGCCGCACCAACGGCGACGTGAAGCGGCAACAGGTGTTCCTCGCGCGGATGCGCGGCGCGAGCAAACGGCGCCTTGGCCCAGGCGCCAAGCGCATCGGCGCGGGTTTCCGGCGGCGCTTTGGTCAAAACTTGTTCCAACCAGTCGTCGAAGCGTTCCGATCCGGCGTCGGCATGTTTGCCGTTGGCGCCGCCGCGCATGCTGGCCATCAACGTGCGCATGTTGTGATAGGTCATCCCGCTGCCGACGATCAGCACTCCCTCGTCGCGCAGCGGCATCAGCGCCCGGCCGACCCGGATGTGCTCTGCAGGGTCCATGCTGGCCAACAACGAGACCTGCACGATCGGCACATCGGCGTGCGGAAAGGCGACTTTCAGCGGGATGAATACGCCATGGTCGAAGCCGCGCTCACGATCATATTTCCACGGAATGCCCGCGGCGCCGAGCAATTCGGCGATGCGTGCGGAAACCTCCGGCGCTCCAGGCGCCGGAAACTTGATCTCGTAGGTGCTCGGCGGAAAGCCGAAATAATCATAGAGCAGCGGCGGCGCCGGATTGTTCTGGATGGTGACGACGTCCTCTTCCCAGTGGCCGGAAATCACCACCAACGCCTTTGGCCGCGATCCGGCTTCTTCGGGAACGTGCCGCAAATACTCGGCCATCCGCGCCCAGGTATCGGGCGGATCCCAGTCCATAAAGAAACAAGGCCCGCCGCCATGCGGGATAAAAAGCGTAGGGAGTCTGCTCATATCTGCTCCTGATTTCCCGCGAGTGGGGCGAGCGCGCGGCCGACTCCTTACTTATTCCCGGAAAAGTGTTTCTCCAGTCCCTGCCAGCCTTCAAAGTAGTCGTGCTGAAGCTCGGAGGATTCGACGGCGTAGCGCGTCAGCCGCATGGCGAACCGGCTTTCGAACATGAACGCCATGGTGTTATCGATCTTCTGCGGCTTCAGTTCCGCATGCGACGCCTTCTTCCAGCTCTCGGCGTCGGGTCCGTGCGCGGTCATGCAATTGTGCAGGCTGGCGCCGCCCGGCAGAAAGCCTTCGGCCTTGGCGTCGTATTCGCCGTACAGCAGACCCATGAACTCGGTCATGACGTTGCGGTGATACCACGGCGGCCGGAAGGTATCCTCGCCGACGAGCCAGCGCGGCGGGAAGATCGCGAAATCGACGGTGGCTGCGCCCGGCAGGTCGGATGGCGCCGTCAGCACGGAGAAGATCGATGGGTCGGGGTGGTCGAAGCTGATGCTGCCGATCACGTTGAAGCGCGCGAGGTCGTATTTGTATGGCGCGAAGTTGCCGTGCCAAGCGACGACGTTGAGCGGCGAGTGCTTCATGTCGGCCGCCCAGAGATTGCCCTGAAATTTGGCGACCAGCTTGAACGGTCCCGCAACGTCCTCGTACGCCGCAACCGGCGCGAGGAAGTCGCGAGGATTGGCCAGCCCATTGGCACCAAGCGGACCGAGCTCAGGCAGCCTCAGCATCGGGCCGTAGTTCTCGCAGATATAGCCGCGCGACGGACCGTCCGGCAGCTCGACGCGGAAACGCAGGCCGCGCGGCATGATGACGATCTCGCCGCAAGCGGCTTCGATGATGCCCAACTCGGTAACAAAACGCACGCGGCCTTGCTGCGGCACAATCAGCATCTCGCCGTCGGCGTTGTAGAAGACCCGTTCGGTCATCGAGGTGTTGGCAGCATAGACATGCACCGCCATGCCGACCTGGGTGGCAATGTCACCGTTGCCGCCAAGCGTCACAATGCCTTCGACGAAATCCGTCGGCTTTCGCGGAATCGGAAATGGCGACCAGCGCAGTTGCGTCGGCGTCGCTTCGGCCTCGTTGAACGGCGCGCTGCGGATCAGACCGTTGTCGATGCGCGCGTAAGGCCGGTGCACGACCGAGGGCTGAATGCGGTAGGTCCAGGTGCGCCGATTTTCCGCCCGCGCGGTGGTGAAGGAGGTTCCCGAAAGTTGCTCAGCATAAAGCCCGAACGGCGGCCGTTGCGGCGAATTCCGGCCGACGGGCAAAGCGCCTGCAACCGCCTCGGTGACGAACTGATTGCCGAAGCCGGGCTGGTAGTCGAGCGATGCTTTGTTTGAATCAACCTTAATTTCGGGCCTTCGCGCCTTGGCGTCGACTTTCGCGTTTTGTTTTACGATTTGCGTCATCAGGGCCTCCCCAAAAGAGGAATCGCGGTGGAACTCGGGGCAATTGGTCGCGAACGTAACTAATATCCGCCTTTCAACGGGCCGGCGCAAGATGACAAGGTCGGCCGGTTCCACAGCCTGGTGCCGCAAAGTTTCAACACCACGGCAGCGCCACAGACCGGCTCAGCAAACGCCCCGAACGGTCTTAACGAGTTCCGTAATATCTTCAAAAAAGCGCCCGTTTGGGCCGGCATCCGCACCGTACGTCGAGGGGAAATCTCTCAATCCATCAATGCGCGGCGTCGCAAGGCGCCGAACGCATGCATTTGAGGGGAACGGGGATGCGTCAATATTTTGCGCCTCTGCTTGCGTCGGCAATGTGTTTGCTCAGCTTCACCGCGGTGAACGCTGAAACAAAATATCAGGGCTCCGTCTCAGACGCAGTTCAGAACTCGTTGGCGTCGTCACTCGAAAACGCCATCTCGATCGGCGACACCGACGACGCTTTCGCTTTGGCTGTGCCCGCCGAAACATCGGACGAACCGCATCATCAGGGAGAAGAGGCAGTCGAGGCGCAATCGCCTGATCCGGCGAATGCGGATTTGAATGCCGAGCGGCAAGCCCGCCATTCAGTCGACGATCTCTGCAACGCGCTCTTCACCTCTGCCGAAGACAACGCCCTGCCAGTGCCGTTCTTCGCCAATCTGATCTGGCAGGAGAGCCGGCTGCAGCTCGACTCCGTAAGCCGGGCGGGTGCGTTGGGCATCGCGCAGTTCATGCCGGAGGTAGCGGTCGAGGTTGGTCTGCGCGATCCGTTCGATCCGCAGCAGGCGCTTCCCGCCTCGGCACGCTTGCTCCATGAACTACGCCAGCAATTCGGCAATCTCGGATTCGTCGCTGCCGCCTACAATGCCGGCCCGCATCGCGTTGCTGACTGGCTCGATCACGGCCGCGCTCTGCCGCAAGAAACCAAGACCTACGTGCTCCGCGTCACCGGCCGTTCCGCGGAGGCGTGGCGAAAATCGCCGTTGGATGATTCGCAACTGACATTGGCGAGGCCAATGCCTTGCCGGCACTTGCCGGCTTTCGCCGACTTGGAGCAGGCGCAAAGGGAACAGGCCCTTGTGGAGCCGGCGTTCGAACCATCGCAACCGCAAACCGATACAATCGCGCCGACGCACGCACGGGCGGTGACTGTCGCCAAAAAGGTCGCACAACGAGTCACGAAGACGATTTCGTCGAAGGTCGCGCAGAAAGCCGAAAAGAACTCCCGGAAAACCGAAAAGGTCGCACTGTTGACCGAGAATGCCTCGGCAAAGAATGAGAAGAGGCTTCCGGCCGGCCATCACGTCATTGAGGAGCCGAAGGCTGCCCACTCGGGCCGCAACTTCCACTCAGGCAAGCACGAGGCGATCCGGCCGCAGCACGCGCCGCACGAGAAGCGTAAGGTGGCGTGAAGCTCTCAATCGCAGCGGTCACCGACCGCCACGTTGCCGACGACTAGCGGTGCCTTTACTGGCGTGAGAATATAGCCTCTGCTCCCGCCGAGTTCTGGCCAAGACCGCAATGCATGCAAAGATCGGAGACGCGGTACGCCGCAAGGAGGACGCGCGGCTCGTCACCGGTCGCGGGTGCTACAGCGACGACATTAATCTTCCGAACCAGGCCTACGCGGCCGTACTGCGCGCACCGCACGCGCACGCACTGATCCGCGCCATCGATGTCGAAGCCGCACGCGCCATGCCGGGCGTGCTCGCGGTGCTGACCGGACATGACGCGCTGGCCGCGGGACTAAAGGCAATCCCGCACCCTTGCGCCCCCGGCACGGCGCCCGACATCGTCCTGAAAAACCGCGATGGCTCTCCCGTGGTGGGAGCTCCACATCACGTATTGCCGGCCGATCGGGTCCGCCACGTCGGCACCGCCGTCGCCTTCGTCATCGCCGAGACGATTGCCGCGGCGAAGGATGCGGCTGAGAGCATCGTCGTCGACTACGACCCGCTGCCGGCGGTGATCGACGCCACGGCCGCGGTCGAGAACAGCGCGCCGCGGCTTTACGACGAGTTGCCGAACATCATGATCGACGCCGAAGTCGGCGACACCGCCGCGACCGGGGCAGCCTTTGCGCGAGCGGCTTACATCACCCGGCTCGAAACCCGGATCAATCGTGTCACCGGCGTGCCGATGGAGCCGCGCGCCGCCGTCGGCAGCTATGACCCGGCAAGCGGGCGCTACACGCTTTACGCCGGCTCCGGCGGCATCGTCCGTCAAAAGCGCGAGCTGGCCGCGATCCTCGGCGTACCCGACGAAGCGGTACGGGTCGTCGCCCGCGACATCGGCGGCAATTTCGGCACGCGCAACAGTTTCTTTCCCGAATTCGCGCTGGTCGCCTGGGGGTCGCGACTCATCGGGCGGCCGGTGAAGTGGACCTGCGAACGTCAGGAGGCATTCGTCAGCGATTACATGGGGCGCGATCTTACGGTCTCGGCCGAACTCGCGCTCGATGCCGAAGGCCACTTCCTCGCACTGCGCAGCTCGAATCTCAGCAATGTCGGTGCCCACAGCGGGTCTTATGTGCCGCTGGTCAAAGGAGTGGGATTGGCGACGGCCGGCTATCGCATCCCTGCACGCGGAGATCAAAGCGCGCGCCGTACTGTCGACCACAATGTGCACCACGCCCTATCGCAGCGCCGGGCGCCCCGAGGTGATCTACGTCATCGAACGCCTGATCGATAAAGCCGCCCAAGAACACGGCTTCGATCGGCTGGCGCTGCGCCGGCGCAATCTGATCCCGCCGTCGGCGCTGCCCTACACCAACCCGCAAGGCATTACCTACGATAACGGCACCTATCGCACCGTGATGGACCGCGCCATGGAGCTTGGCGACTGGAAGGGCTTCAAACGCCGTCGCGCCGAAGCGCGCCGACGCAAGCGCCTGCGCGGCATCGGCCTGTGCAACTATCTGGAAACGACCGGCGGCTATCCGCGCGAGCGCGCCGATGTCACCGTTAGTCCGGAAGACCGGGTCGATGTTGTCGTCGGTACCCTGTCGAGCGGACAAAGCCACGAAACGACTTTTGCGCAATGCGTGGCGGAATGGCTGGGGGTCCCGTTCGACGACGTGCACATCTTCGAAAGCGACACCGACATCGTGAAAGAAGGCGGCGGCTCGCATTCCGCGCGTTCCATGCGGCTGGCCGGAATCGTCATGGGCAAGGCTTCCGATCTCGTGATCGAAAAGGGGAAGAAGATCGCCGCGCATATGCTGGAAACCGCCGAGGACGACATCGCCTTTGCCGATGGTCGCTTCACGGTGAAAGGCACCGACCGCTCAATCGGGATTTTCGAAGTCGCCCGCGCAGCCGCAAACGACAAATCCATGCCGGAGGATTTAAAGGGACCGCTCGCCGCGACCTGCGACGAAACCATCCGGCAGCTCGGCTTCCCCTATGGCGCCCATGTCTGCGAAGTCGAAATCGATCCGGAGACCGGAGCGCTTACGATTGTGCGTTACACGGCGGTCGACGATGTCGGCCGCGCCATCAACCCGATGGTCGTGGATGGCCAGACCCACGGCGGCGCCGCGCAGGGTATCGGACAAGCGCTGTGGGAAGCTTGCACCTATGACGCTGAGGGACAATTGCTCTCTGCCTCGTTCATGGATTACGCCATGCCGCGGGCGGACATGCTGCCGTCGTTCACCACCGACATCAGCCAGGTGCTCACGCCGAAGAACAAGCTTGGCGTGCGCGGTGCCGGCGAAGGCGGCACCACGGGGGCGCTCGGCGCCGTCGTCAACGCCGTGGTCGACGCGCTCGCGGAGTTCGGCGTTACCCACATCGAAATGCCGGTCACGCCGGAGCGCGTCTGGCGCGCGATTCAAACAGCCGGCCACTAGTCACACGGGCTGGCGCTTCCGAAGGCCCTCGCTTATCATTTGTCAAAATAGATGTATGGAGAAAGCCAAATGGCCAAGCTTCGGCATATCGCGATCCAGGTTCCCGACCTGGAAAAGGCTGCCGCCTTCTATGAAGGAGCCTTCGATCTCAAGCGCGTCAACAAGGTCGACAGCCCGATTGGCAACGCGATCGCACTCTCCGACGGCGTTGTAAACTTGACGCTGCTGCACTTTCCGGAAGGCACCAAGGGCGGCAAAGGCGGGCCGGACTGGGCAGGTCTGCATCACATCGGCTTCATCGTCGACGACGAAAAGAAGACGGCCGAAAAGATCGAGCATCTGGGCGGCGAGTTCTTCATGGAGTTGCCGAACTATCCGGGCGTCGATGCCGAAAAGAAGTTCAAGGATCCGAACGGCATCGTGTTCGATGTTGCGGAGCATGACTGGCGGCAATCGCACCACAGCTGATGCGCATCGTCGCCGCTAAGGCGCAAACGGTTCGGCTCGGCGCGGCGGCACGAAGCTCGAGTATCAGTTTCGAGGATATGACGGCGACGGCGCTCGCGATCCATACCGACGCGAGCCGCGACGGAAAGGCGCTCGTCGGCCTGGCATTCGAACTCGATCGGCCGCTACGACCACAGCGGCCTCCTCAATGATCGCTTCATACCGCGCTTGCTGGCCGCAGACCCCAAAGACTACGCGGGGGAGGACGGCGGCATCGATCCGTCCCGGGTCTGGGCCATCCTGATGAAGAACGAAAAACCCGGTGGCCACGGCGAGCGTTGTGGAGCGGTCGGCCTCATCGATGCGGCCATATGGGATCTCGCAGCCAAGCGCGTGGAGTTGCCGCTATGGCGCCACCTGTCCAAGGTTGAGCCCGTGAAAGGAAACGGCAGCGGTGTTGCCGATGTCTACGCCAGCGGCGGTCACTATCGCCCGCACAACGACGCCGAGAGCCTTTGCGACGACGTCAGGCGCGCGATGGGAGACGGACACCGGCGGTTCAAAATCAAGATCGGTGGCGCTGCGCTCGGCGCGGACCTCAAACGCATCGAGGCAGTGCTGCAGATTCTCGAGCCGCAGATGAGTCTCGCGGTCGACGGCAACAGCGGCTTCGATCTCGCAACCGCGCTGAACTACGTCCAGGCGCTCGGCGCCTATCCGCTGATGTGGTTCGAGGAGCCGGTGAACCCGCTCGACTACGAAAGCCACCGGATCGTTTCCGAACAATCGAGCCTGCCGCTCGCGGTCGGCGAGAACCTGTTCTCGGCCGACGATGCGCGCAATTTGCTGCGCTATGGCGGCCTGCGGCGCGACCGCGATATGTTGCAGTTCGATATTTCGTTGAGCTACGGGATCGTCGAGTATCGCCGCATTCTTGACGATCTGTCCGAACGGGGCTGGGCGAGAAGCCGTTGCGCTCCGCATGCCGGGCATGTTCTGGCACTGAGCGCGGTTGCAGGATTCGGCCTTGGCCTCGCGGAACTTGCAATGGACACCGCCACGCTGTTCGGCAAACTCACTTCCCACGTTAAAGTGTGCGAGGGAAAGGCGACCTTGCCCGAAGCTCCGGGAGCGGGACTTGAGGCATCGCCCGCATACGCCGAGATTTTCGGAGGGCTGGTGAATTGAGCCCGCCGGAACTTCGGACCAAGGTACGTTGGAGAATGCAGATGACCGGCGCGACCGATCAGCCGTTAAGCCGACATGAGATCCGAACACTGGTTCAGCCCGATCACGTTCATCGCCGCGCCTATGCCGATCCGGAAGTGTTCGCGCTGGAGCAGGAGCGGATATTCGGCCGGCTGTGGCTTTACGTCGCCCACGAAAGCCAGTTGCAAAAGCCGGGCGACTTTGTCCGAACCCAACTCGCCCAGCACGAAGTGCTGGTGACCCGCCACCAGGACGGCAAGATCTACGTCCTGCACAACCGCTGCCCGCACCGCGGCGCCAGACTCTGCATGGTCGACCGCGGCTCGAGCCGCCTCTTGACTTGCCCTTATCACGCCTGGGCGTTCCGCCCCGACGGCACCTTGTCGGCGGTGCCGCACCCGAAAAGCTATCCGGCAAGCTTCAGTCTCGCCGATCCGCAGAACCACATGCAGCGGGTCAACCGCGTCGAGAGCTATCGCGGCTTCGTTTTTGCGAACCTCTCCGACAGCGCGCCGCCGCTCGCCGAGCATCTCGGGCCGATGCGGGAGGTGATCGACAATCTGATCGAGCGGGCGCCGGACGGCGAAATCGAGATTGCGGATTCGAGCTTCACGCTCGAGTACCACGGCAACTGGAAGCTGCACATGGAAAACGCCAATGACATTTTCCATCCAAGCTTCGTGCACAGTTCCTCGGTGGCGCCGGCTCGCGCGGCGCCGGCGAACGCCTCGATCCTCGACCAGGATCAGACGCGGGAGATGCTGCTCGCCAACGGCTTCGGTCAGGCCGAATGGGAAGGCATCAAGCTCAACGGGCTTGCCGCCGGCCACACCTTCATGACCAGTTTCTACAAGAAGGGCGTACTGGTGAACGAAGAGCAGGACCCGGTCGTCCAGCGCTATCGTGCCGCGCTGGCGCAGCGGCTCGGCGACGAACGGGCCGCGGCCGTGCTGGCGATGAACCGTTTCAACAACATCATCTACCCCAATCTCATCATCAACGCGCAGCAGCAGCAGATGCGCGTCACCATTCCGCTCGCCGTCGATCTGACGCAAGTGCATGTGCACTGCTTCCGGCTCAAGGGCGCGCCGGAGGAAATGTTTCACCGCGCCATCCGGTTCCTGACCACCATCGGCTCGCCCGCTTCGATGATCTTTTCCGACGATGTGGAAATGCTGGAACGCTGTCAGCAGGGATTGGTCAAGCAGGCCGGCCCGTGGGTGAATTTCGCGCGCGGTCTCGACAACGACCGGCGCGAAGGAGACGGCAGCGTCGGCAGCGTGGCGAGCGAACTGCCGATGCGGGTGCAATTTGAGGCCTGGGTCAATTACCTGACCCAATGACAGCATGACATTGCCGTACGAGACCCAGCGCGAAATCGAGCTGTTCCTGCTGCGCGAAGCCAAGTTGCTCGATACCGGTGAGTTCGAGGCCTGGCTCGCGCTCTACGCCCCCGACGGCATCTATTGGATGCCGAGCCAGCCCGGCCAAACGGATGCCAAGGGCGTCGCTTCGATCATCTACGAGGATTACGCCATCCTCGCCATCCGGGTCCGGCGTCTGCTTGAGGCGCGGGCGCTGGTGCTGACGCCGATGCCGCGGACGACGCACCTCGTCAGCAATATCGAAGTGACGAACGGCGCCACAGACGGGTTCTCGGCGGAAGCGGCTTTCATCTGTATCGAGCACCAGGGCGACCAGCAGCGGCTTTATTCCGGCAGGCACAGCCATCGGCTGGTTCGGCACAACGGCTCGTTTCGCATTGCGCTAAAACGCGTAGAGTTGATCGACTGCGACGGCAAGCACTCACCCATGACCATCCCGATTTGAGCGGGCTCACAGATTACGGCGGAGGATGAAATGACGGCGAAGGATATCAGCAAGCTTAGTCTTGGTCCGATCGGCGACCGGGTGATGTACGAAAACGAGCTTATTCGCGTCTGGGACTTTGTGGTCGAGCCGGGCAAGAACAAGGGCTGGCACCGGCATGAACTGCCCTACGTGATCATCCCGATGACCGACGGCGACATCGAGCTGGAATCGGCGCTAACCGGAGACATCGAGCGGCCCAAGGGCAAGATCGGCGAGCCGATCTGGCGCGACGCCGGCGAGGTGCACGATCTTCGTAACGTTGGCAACGCGACCTATCGGAATATTCTGGTCGAGATCAAACCGCGCTGACCTCTAACGGCGTCTTACCGCGACGGATCGTGATGCTTGGCGCGGATCGCGAGGTATGGATCCCAGGCGCAGGCCGAAGCCGCCAGCACCGCATAAGCGCCGGCGTCGAAAAACGCGCTGATGCGCTGCGGCGAATGCACGCCGCCGACCGCAAGCACGTGGAGATCGAGCCGGTCGCGCTGAACGATGTTCACGGCGCTTTGCACGCATTGCATCGCCACGTCGAAAGTCGCGCCTCCCATCATGCCGGCATACGGGCGGTCGCTACCAAATGCGGGAGCGCCGTTTTTGTCCACGATCATGCGGCGCGGCGCATTGATCATCACGACACCGTCGACGATGCCGGACAGGCTTTGCAGCAATCCGGACATCTGCCCGTGCTGTTCGATCACGCCGATCTTGACCAATAGCGGAAGCGATCCGATCGCGGCCCGGGCCGCTTGCGCGATTTTCACCGCACTGGCGCGGGTCGCGGTAAACTTCGCTCTCCTGCCGGCCGACATTGGGGCAGGACAAATTCAATTCTACGACTTGTGCCCCGGCAGCCTTCGCCTCCGCCGCAAGCGCGCCGAAATCGGCGATAAACTCCGCCTCGCTGGTGCCGGCATCGGCCGTGCCGACGACCGACACGATCAGCACCTGCCCGGGCCGCAGCCGCGCCCGGCAATTTCGAACGTCGCGGTGCCAAACATCCGGCGCGCTTGACGGCATGCCGATCGATCCCGCGGCGGTCGCGGTCAGCGGCGTTGCAGGGAGATCGCCGATTGCCGATACAGCCGCTGCGGCATCCGCAAGACTTGGCTTGTCAACATAAAGCCAGTTCGGCGGCAGATGGGCGCGGCGCTCGCGGCTGCGTATCGTCTTATAGGTCAGGAGATCAAACCCAAGCCGGCTGTAGAGCTCGAACCAGCGTTCGTTCAACACCAGGCTCGCTGCAATCCCGAACCGGGACGCGACGCGGTAGCCGAGAAAATCCTTCATCGGCGTCGAGGGAACGTCCGGATAAGGGCCAGCGAAGTCCGGTCCCGCGGCGGCGTTCTGTTCGAAGGTCCAGTCGAGCCGATAGAGCGGCGCCGCTAAAGGCGGAGGAACAGCGGAGGACGTGCCGGCCATGTCCAATGCAATGTTCACGTCAGCACGTTCCTGAACGGGTATTGATCGGCAACCGCCATTTGCGATTGCTGAAACCGCGGCGCCGTTCGATTATGACCCGGTCCGGTTCATCGTCAAATGGTCGCGCCGGCTACGGTTTTCCTCGGCGGACAATTTACGTAGGATGGCGCGCTCCACGTGAGTGGTGGCATGTCTTTTGCCACTCCGCACAGCGAAATTTGGCGTAGACAGTGCAGCGACCGTTGGAAGACGCCTGTTTGCATGAATTTCGGGTTCTGATCTCGATCTCGGGCTTACAGCAAAGTTGACAGGGGACGTTCGATGAAACTGCACGTCTATCTGAAGGGTCTGTGCTGCGGTCTATTCGTGGCGGCGGCGTTCAGCGTCTCCGCGTTTGCCGCCGATCCGTTCGTTGTCGGCGTGATTTCGCCGCTGACTGGACCGATGGCGACGGTCGGTGCGCAAAGCACGTCCGGTCTGCAATTATGGGCGCAGGATTTGAACGCCGCGGGCGGCATCAAGGGGCGCCAGATCGAACTCGACATCTGCGACGATCAGGGCACGCCGGAGAACGCCGTCACCTGCGCCCGGCGCCACATCGAGCGGCGGGTCGCTCTCATTCTCGATAATTCCATCAGCTCGACCATTCGCGCCATCACTCCGCTCCTCAAGGACGGCCCGGTGATGGTTGTGGTGTCGCCGATCATCGATCCGGATCCGAAGAGTTACGTATTCCAGACCAGCGCATCGGACCTGGAGATCACCAGGGCCTTGCTCACGTACCTGCAGGCAAACAAGATCAACAAGCTGGCGATGATCGCCTCGACCGATACGACCGGCGAAGCCAATGCCGACCATGCGCTGAAAGTGTTCCCGCCGGCCGGAGTTGCGATGTCGCTGGCGCGGATCGATCTGAAATCGAACGATGCGTCGATTCAGCTCGCCAACGTCGTCAAGGACAATCCGATCATCTACTCCGCGTATTCGGGTGCCGGCGCGGCAACTGTGGTCAAAAGCTTCAACAATCTCGGTCTCACCATCCCGTTCGTTCTCAGCAACGCCAATCTGTCGGATGCATTCATGGCGCTGATCAAGAACGACATGCCGCCGCGGCTTCTCGGCCTCGGCCTCAATTTCATGTTGCCTGAACTGATCGACGACGCCGACGAGCGGGCACGCCTGCTGAAATTCAGGACCGCGTTCCAGGAAGCCAAGAAGGTCCAGCCAAGCCTGCTGGGGTTGATGGGCGTCACCCTTGCCGACACGGCCGAATCCGTGCTGCGCAACGTCGAGGACACCAGTGATGCCGCTGCGGTGAAAAAATATCTTAAATCGGCAACGATCAAGAGCATCGCAACAATCCGGTTTACGCCCGAGAGTCACGTCGGTGCAGGCGCCAGCACCATTTCGGTCGTTGAATACAAGAACGGTCACTGGGCCAAAGCCGACCCGATCAAGTAACATCTGACACGGTCGTAGTGACCGATGAATCCGCTCACTCAAGCCATCATGAGCGGACTTATGATGGGCGCGGTTTACGCTATGCTGGCGATCGGGCTG
Organism: uncultured Alphaproteobacteria bacterium; assembly: GCA_963826945.1. GTDB lineage: Bacteria > Pseudomonadota > Alphaproteobacteria > Rhizobiales > Xanthobacteraceae > BOG-931. The sequence continues at coordinate 102,943 of CAWGYY010000018.1, forward strand.
GTGATCGTCTACCAGACCGCGCACGTCATCAATCTCGCGCACGGCGAAGCCTACGCGATCGCCGGCAGCGTCGTTGCGACAATCGCCGCCTCGCAAGCGCTGCCGATCTGGCTTGCGGTCTGCGCGGCAATCGCCGCTGCCGTTGTGTTTTCAGTTGGTGTCGAGCGGTTTTTGCTGCGGCCGCGCCGGGCCTGGTCACACAATGCGCTGATCCTGGTGACGCTCGCGGCCGCAGTATTCATGCGCGGCGTTCTCTATACCTTGATCGGCTCTGACGCCGTCTCGTTTCCGCGTCTGGTTTCGGGCAGGCCGTTTCGCATTGCCGGCGGCGCGCTGCCGCCGCAGGGTCTCCTCCTCATCGTCGTCGGGTTTGGCTCTGGCGCTGGCAGTCCCGCTGTTTCTTTCGGGAACGCGGCTCGGCCGGCAGCTGCGGGCGGCCGCTGAAAATCCCGACGCAGCGCAACTCATGGGGATCAACGTCGATCGCGCCCGCGTTCTCGCCTTTGCCATCGCCGGCGCCTATGGCGCCATCGGCGCGGTGCTCCTGGTGCCGCTGGTTTCGGTCGATTTCCATGCCGGCCTCGACATGACCATGCGCGGCTTTATCGCCGCCGCGCTCGCCGGAATGATGCCGCTCTGGGCGATACTGTGCAGCCTGCTTCTCGGGTTGGGCGAAGCGTTTGTGACCAGCTATTTCGACACGCTGGCCAAAGACCCGGTGGTGTTCTTCATCCTCATCGGCATCGCGGTGTGGCGCAGCAGAAACATTCGCTTCGGCGGGACCCGGCGCGCATGAAGCCGAGTCGTTTGGTTTTGGCCGTTCTCGTCCTTGCCGGAATTGCCGCGCCGTTCACCGAGCTGATCCCGGGGTGGACCGTGCCCTTGGCAACCGCGGTCTATTTCAACGCATTGGCCGCGATCGGCCTCAACCTGATCTTCGGCGTTACCGGCATGCTCGCGCTCGGCCAGGCGGCCTTCATGGTGGTGCCGGCATATTGCGCGGGCATTCTGGATAACTTCGGCATCCCGTTCTACCTCAGTCTCGCCGCGGCCCTCGCCGTCACCCTCCTGCTGGCGAAATACACCGGGCGCGTGTTCGTCAGATTGCCGGGCATCTATCTTGCTGTCGGCACTTTGGGCTTCGGCTACTTCGTTGAAGGCGTGGCGCGGGCGTTTCCGTCGTTTTCCGGCGGTGCGTCCGGTCTTCTTCTGGAGCGCGGCCGCGGCATTGGCGATCACGCCTGGTATGCGATCGCATCAGTGGCGCTGATCGCCGGCATGGCTGTCTACCTGTGGCTGGTCCGGGGTGCGTTCTGGCGGCGGCTGCGCACCATCAATCACGACGAGCTCGCCGCCGCTGTGCTCGGCATCCATGTCGGCAGAAGCAAGGAGCAGGTGTTTCTGATCGGCGCCGCGTTTGCCGCCGTGGCCGGCCTGCTCCGGGCCTACTACATCGGGCTGGCAATTCCGGAAGACGGCGGCGTCGACCATTCGCTGGAGCAACTGGCCATGGTGATGGTCGGCGGGGCCGGTCATGTTTTTGGTCCGATCTTCGGCACCGCCGCGCTGCAATGGCTGTTCGTCGTTACCGGCTACGCCAAAAGCTACGTGCTCCTGGTCTATGGCGCGGTATTTCTGGCGGCAGTACTTTATCTGAAGGACGGCATCGCCGGCTGGGTAGCCAAGGGATGGCATCGCCTCGAGCGATTGCTCGACGGAGCCACGCCTGCAAAACCCGTTGCGGGCCCCATTGAGCCAGTCGCCGCGCCTCTTATTGCGACTGGCGACTTGCAACGCAGCGGCATTTGTCTTGCCGTGTCCGAGGTCTCCAAGCGCTTTAGAGGGGTGCTGGCACTCGACTGCGTCAGCTTCAGTGTCGACTTCGGCGAGATATTCACCATCGTCGGCCCAAACGGAGCCGGGAAGTCCACGCTGTTCAACATCGTGTCCGGTATCGAAACGCCGAGCGGCGGCACCGTGAAAGTCGCCGCCAAGGACCTCGGCTCGTTCTCGATCTCCGAGCGCGCGCGTTTCATCGGTCGGTCATTTCAGATCGCGCGGCTCGTCCCTGACCTGACCGTCGTGGAAAACATATCGGTGCGTCTCGATCAGATCGCGCCGAACCTGACCGAAGGCCAGCGCTTGAGCGTTGCGCACGAGCAGATTGCCGTTTTCGGGCTGGCCGGCGTCGCTGACACTTTGGTGAGTACGCTGTCCGCCGGCCAGCACAAGCTCGTCGATCTGACCCGGGCTGCCGTCGGCAATCCGCCTCTGGTGCTGCTGGACGAACCTGCAGTCGGACTTGCCGCCGACGAACTCGATCACCTGAAATCGCTCTTGTATAAGCTGCAGGCGCGCGGTTCCGCAGTGGTCATCGTCGAACACAACATCGATTTTGTTGCTGAAGTCGCCACGCGTGGCATCGTGCTCGACGGCGGCCGACAAATCGCGTTCGGCCCCACCAGGGAAATCCTGGCCGATGAGAAAGTCCGCGAAGCCTATTTCGGTGCCCTCGCATGACAGAGCCTATCCTGAGCATCGAGGGGCTGAGCGGCGGCTATTCGAAGCTGCCGGTGTTCCGCGACGTTCGCTTGAGCCTGCATGCCGGCGAGACTATCGGCGTCTGCGGTCCCAACGGCGCCGGCAAAACCACGTTGTTAAAGACGATCGCCGGCCTCCTGCCTCCGCTCGCCGGGCGTGTTGCGTTCGAAACGCGAACGCTCGGCGCGGCGAAGGCTTACGCGCGGACCCATGCCGGCCTCGTCCTGGTGCCGGAAGGACGGCAAATCTTTGCGTCACTGACGGTCAGGCAAAATCTCGAACTGAGCCGGGCGGCGCGGCGCATCGACACGGCGTCCTATCCGCGGCGGTTCGACGAAGTGTTGTCGCTGTTTCCGAAATTGCGCGAGCGCCTCGATCAGTCTGGAGGCGCGCTCAGCGGCGGCGAGCAGCAGATGCTGGCCATCGGCCGCGCGCTGCTGCTTGATCCGAAGGTGCTGATGCTGGACGAGCCGACGCAAGGGTTGGCGCCGATCATGGTTCGGCAGGTGCTGGCGGCGCTGTTGGCGCTTCGCGGCAAAATATCCATCATCGTCGTCGAACAAAACCGTGCGTTTCTCGACGAACTCGCCGACACGATCTGCGACATGCGAGCGGGAACACTTACTCCCGGTATCGCGGCGACCGCGCAGGCAATTTGATCGGCGATGTCCGACGAAGAATCCAGGATCCAGATTTCGTTTCGACTCAACGGGAAGTCGGTGTCGGTGCGCGTCCCGCCCCGGCTGAACCTGGTCGATCTGCTGCGCATCGAATTTCGGCTGACCGGCTCGCATGTCGGTTGCGAGCACGGCGTGTGCGGCGCGTGCAACGTCATGCTCGACGGCGCCGTCGTTCGCGGCTGCCTGACGTTTGCAGTTCAGGCCGACGGCCGCGATGTCGTGACGATAGAAGGACTGACCGCGAACCATCAAATCCAAGACTTGCAGGAAGCATTCGTGCAGCGAAACGCGCTGCAATGCGGCTTTTGCACGCCCGGCATGTTGATGACAGCCGCGGAATTGCTGGCGCGCGATCGCACTCCCTCTCGCGAGCAAATCCGTGACGAAATCGGTGGCAATTATTGCCGCTGCACCGGCTACCAGGCGATTGTCGACGCCATAGAGACGGTCGCGGCGCAACGAAGCGGCCGGAATGCCGCGGCGCCGCCGGCGGATACGCGCTCCGTGATCGGCGCCTCCCGCACGCGGCCGAACGCGGATACGTCTGGCCGAAGGCCGCGGCACCTATACCGACGATGTGGTGCTGCCGGGCATGGCGCATGTCGTATTTCTGCGGAGCCCGCACGCGCACGCCCGCATTGCTTCCATCGATGCAGCCGCGGCGCAAACCGCACCCGGGGTGATCGCAGTGTTCACTGGAGCCGACCTGGCCGCAGTCTGTCCGGCGTGGCAGACGCGGCTTGCCATGATGCCCTCGCATCATTCCGCGCCGCAGGCGCCGCTTGCGGTCGACGAAGTCTGCTGGCAGGGCGAAGCCGTTGCCGCCGTCGTCGCCGTCACCCGGCGGGAAGCGGAAGATGCCGCGGAACTGATTGAGGTTCAGTGGGATGTTCTTGGCGCGGTCGCCGGCTTGCCGGAAGCGCTCGCGCCGGATGCTCCGCTCGTCCACTCCGCGATGGCCAATAATCTCGCCATCGACCACAGCATCAACGTCGGAGATACCGAGAAGCAATTCACCGAAGCGGCCGCCGTCGTCGAACACAGCTTCCGGTTTGAACGGCAGACGGCGGTGAGCCTTGAGCCGCGCTGCATCCTTGCATCGTTCGATCGCAATCTGGGCGAGCTGACCATCTATCATTCGCACCAGGCGCCGTTTCAGATGCGGGAGGTGTTTGCCGAGCAACTCGGACTCAATCCGGAAGATGTCAGGATCGTCGTCAAAGACGTCGGCGGCGGCTTCGGCCTGAAGCTGCACGCGTTCGCCGATGAGATGGCGGTCGCGGCCATCGCCACGCTGGTGCCGGTCCCGGTCAAGTTTACCGCCGATCGCCTGGAGGCATTTGTCAGCGACGCGCATACCCGTGAGGCCAATGTTCACGGCCGCATGGCCTTGAGCGCCGACGGGAAGATTCTCGGCATCGAGATCGACATGCTCGCCGGTTTCGGCGCTTATTCGATTTATCCGCGCGGCAGCATCGGCGAAGTCATCCAGACGCTGCAGATGATCGGCGCGCCGTACGAGATCGGCGCCTACCGCGGGCGTGTCCGCGGCGTTTTCCAGAACAAGCCGCCGACCGGCGCTTATCGCGGCGTCGGCCAGCCGTTCGCATGCACGATCACGGAACAATTGGTCGATCTCGGCGCCGCCGCGCTGCACATCGATCCGGCCGAGCTGCGCCGGCGCAACTATCGGCGGACCGGCGCCGAGGTTGGCAAGACGCTCAACGGCATCGTCGTCGCAGATTTGTCGCTTGATGCCTGCATGGAAACAATGCTGCGGCGCATGAACTACGGCGAGCTGCGCCAACAGCAACAGAATTTGCGCAAGCGCGGTATTTTGCGCGGCATCGGTTTATCGACCTTCATCGAAATAACCGGCGTCGGCTCGGCGCTGTACGGCTCCCAGGGTTTGCGGGTCGCGGCCAACGAAAGCTGCCGCCTGACGCTCGATGGATCGGGGCGAGTGTGCTGCGAAACCAGCATTACCGATCAGGGCCAGGGCACTTCAACTGGCATCGCCCAGATCGTGGCCGACCAATTGGGCGTGACGATCGAAGCCGTCAAAGTGGTGACGGGAGACACCGCTGTCGTCCCCTATGGCGGCGGCGCCTGGGCGTCGCGCGGCATCGCGCTGGGCGGAGAGGCTACGCGCCGCGCGGCGCTGTTGTTGAGGGACAACGCGCTGAAGATCGCTGCGTCACTGTTGCAGCAGCCCGCATCCGCGCTCGCCATCCGCGACGGATCGGTGATCAACGCGGCCGGCGCCGAACAGATATCGCTCGCCGAAATCGCCGCCGCCACGCGCTATCGGCCGCACACCATTCCGCTCGATGACATCCCGCCACTGGAAGTTTTGGCAAGCTACGTCCCGCAATCCGTGCCCTACGTTGTGGCAAACGGCGTCCAGGCCGCGTCGGTGGAGGTCGATGCAAATACCGGCGTGGTCAAAGTCCTCGACTTCTGGATCGTGGAAGATTGCGGGCGCGTGATCAATCCGTTGCTGGTCGACGAGCAGCTCCGCGGCGGCGCCGTGCAGGGAATTGGCGCCGCACTTTACGAGCACTGCGCCTACTCGGCGGAGGGGCAACTCCTCAACGGCAGTCTTGCCGACTACATCGTCCCGATGGCGGCGGAAATGCCCGACATCGACATCGCCCATGTGGCGACGCCGACCCGGACAACATTGCTGGGCGCCAAAGGCGTCGGCGAAGCCGGAACCGTAGGCGCGCCGGGGGCGATCTGGACAGCCGTCAACGACGCCCTCCGGCCGCTCGGCATCCAGGTCAAGCAGCAGCCGATTACGCCGGAACACATCGTCGGATTGCTCGGCCTCAAACAGTAGTGCCAGCCGGCCCTACAGTTTCCCGGCAAAAGCGTCGGCGATGAACCGCTGCGTCAGCGCGTAAGTCGAGCTGCGTCGCCGGCTCGTTCCAGGCGGCAATGCCCGGGATGTGTACGCCTTCGTCGGTATAGGCGTGCAACACGCCCGAGAAGACCAGCATCTGCCATTTGGCGCCGGCCGCTTCCATCTCCTCCTCGAAGGCATCGCGGTCGGCCTTTGGCACCACCGGATCGGGCGCGCCATGGGTGACCAGCAGCGCTGCCTTGATCGCTCCGGGCTTTGCCGCTTCGGCGGTCTTGAGATCGCCGTGGATCGAGACCGCAGCAGCGATGTCGGCGCCGTCGCGCGCCAGCTCCAGAACATTGCCGCCGCCGAAGCAGAACCCGATGGCCGCACGGCGATGGTCGATCAGATTGAGCTTGCCGGCTTTGTCGAGCATCGCCGCATAGGCAGAGCGGATGCGTTGCCGCTGCTCGGCGGCGTTCTCGCGCAGCGGATTGGCTAATGCTGCGGCTTCATTGAAATCCGCCGGGCGGGTCCCCTGCCCGTACATATCGGCGACAAACACCACGTAGCGATCGCCGGCCACCAGCTTCGCGCGTTCGATTGCCAGATCGGTAAGCCCCAGCCAGTTCGGCGCCATCAGCACCGCCGGACGCTTGCGCGTGATTTTTTCGTCATAGACCAGCACACCCTCGCCGGTGAGATGGCCCATGGAATACGTCATCACTTCGGATTTCATTGTGCTTCTTCCCCATGATCGTCAGTGCCCGGACACGATCCGGCCATTCATGTTGATTTGCGGCTTAGACCAGACATTGAGCTAAAGACCCGCACATCTCAGCACGAATGAGCGCGGCTCTGCTACGGCGAAATCGCGGCTCGAAGGCAGGCGGAAAATGCCCGCGCGTGACGAAGCGAGAATGAAGGGTGCGCTTAATATTTGCCTGTAAAAAATACTGGACTTACGCCGCCAGCAGCTTCTGCACTTCGCTGACCAGCTCGCGCAGGTGGATCGGCTTCGACAGCACCTTGGCGTGCTTGGGCGCGCTCGAAATCGGAATTGAGCGCCACAGCGGCAAAACCGGTGATGAACATGATCTTGATGTCGGGGTCGAGCTCGGCCGCGCGCCGCGCCAGCTCGATGCCGTCCATCTCCGGCATGACGATGTCGGTGAGCAGAAGTTCGAACGGCTCCTCGCGCAGACGCTGATAGGCCGCCAGGCCATTGTCGTACGACTTCACTTCGTGGCCGGCGTTCTGCAGCGCTTTCACCAGGAATCGGCGCATGTCGATGTCGTCTTCCGCGAGCAGGATTTTGGGCATGCCAGTCAATTCCGGCCCAGCGCCGGCCCCCTTCATTCCATAAGCCGTATCGCGGGTAAATATGAGGTGAAGGGCGCGCTCGCCTGAGGTATCGCGCTCCGGAGGCGGTATCGCGCTCTGGACAATGACCGTCGGCACACGCTAGGGATTTGATGCTCGGTTGACGAAGCGTCAAGGCGCCACAACCCCCAGGCACCATGCTGGAAATCCAGGATGAACTCGATCCGCCGTTCGAGGCCCATGAGCCGGTCGAATGCCGCGGTCCTGTCCTGTTCAATTCACCGCACAGCGGCCGGATCTATCCGCGCGAGTTCTTGCTGGCGTCGCGGCTCGATCTCGCCACCTTGCGACGTTCCGAGGACTCGTTCGTCGACGAGTTGATTGCAGGCGTCGTCGCCCGCGGCCATCCGCTGGTGCGGGCGCATTTCCCGCGGTGCTACGTCGACGTCAATCGCGAGCCTTACGAACTCGATCCGCGGATGTTCGACGGCCGACTGCCTTCCTTCGCCAATACGCGCTCGATGCGGGTTGCCGGGGGCTTGGGCACGGTCGCGCGCGTGGTCGGCGACGCGCAGGAAATTTACGATCAGCGCATTTCGGTCGCGGAAGCGCTGCGGCGCATCGAGAGCCTCTACAAGCCCTACCATCGGACATTGCGGCGGGTGTTCATGCGCCTGCATCGTGATTTCGGCTCCGCCATGCTGATCGATTGTCACTCCATGCCCTCGGCGACCGGGCGCGAGAGACGAGCGTCCGCGCGCCGATCTGGTGCTCGGCGACCGCTACGGCACCAGCTGCGTGCCGGTGATTGCCGAGACCATCGAAGCGACCATGCGCGAGTTCGGCTATGTGGTCAGCCGCAACAAGCCTTACGCGGGCGGCTTCATCACCGAGCACTACGGCAATCCGACCGCAGGCCTTCACGCCATCCAGCTCGAAATCAACCGGGCGCTGTATATGGATGAGCGGCGCTACCAGCGCACGTCGTCGTTCGCCAAGCTCGCAAGCCAGTTCGAATTCTTGGCCGACCGCCTGGCGGCGATCCCGCTGGAAGAGTTGCGACCTTATCGGGCCGCTGCAGAATAAACTTGGCGTCACGCAGCGACACCTGCGCGACGAAAAAGTAAAAGAAATTAAAAAAGAAAAAGGGCCGCTCGCGATGCAAGCGGCCCAAGTCTAGGGAGGAAACGCCCAAGGAGGGCGACGGTAACGTAAGAGGAACTCTTCCGCTACCGCACTGCAACAACATACACCGCGTCGCACAAAACGCAAGTGCTGTTGACCTATTTCCCTTCCATTTTCCCCAGAATGTCCTGCAAAATGTGCAGAGCAGGTTTTCCATATCAGATAGAGGCTGGAACAATCAATTCACCAAATCTAGAAAACCTCTTTTCGCCAATGGGTTACAGTGGTCGAGCCGCGCGGCTCGTCGATGCGCAAAATTCAGGCAGCGGCATCTGAATTTACCTGAGCTTCGCCGGGTCAAAGTGACTTTCTGTCGGACTGTATCCGCTCGGCAACACATGGATTGCCGCAGTCACGTTACTTCGATACCCGGAGACGAGATGACGGCAATCGACTTCGCAGTGTTCGTCGACGAACTGGCCAGCGTCGCGGGCGAAACCATCCGTCCGTTTTTTCGCACCGCGCTTGGCGTCGAGAACAAAAGCCTCTCCGGCGGCTTCGACCCGGTTACCGCAGCCGACCGCGCCGCGGAGACCGTTATGCGCGCTTTGATCAAAAGGACATTTCCCGAGCACGGCATCCTTGGCGAGGAATTCGCCTCCGACCGCCCCGACGCCGAATATGTCTGGGTGCTCGATCCGATCGACGGCACCAAATCGTTCATCTGCGGCATGCCGGCTTGGGGCACGCTCATTGCGCTAACGCGGCGCGGCGAGCCGATCTACGGCATGATGTACCAGCCGTTCACGCGCGAGCATTTTACCGGCGACGGCAGTGCGGCGAGCTATCGCGGCCCAGCCGGCGATCGCGAATTGCGCGTGCGGCCATGTGCCGACCTGAAAGATGCGGTGCTGCTGACCACGAGCCCGCTCTTGATGCGCGAGACTGACCGGAAGATCTTTCAGCGCGTCGAACAGGCGGTGCGGCTGTCGCGCTACGGCGGCGACTGCTACGCCTATTGCATGCTGGCGGCCGGCCACGTCGACCTCGTCATCGAGACCGAGCTCAAGCCGTATGACGTGCTGCCGCTTATTCCGATCATCGAAGGCGCCGGCGGCGTGGTCACGACATGGGATAACGAGAGTCCGAACCAAGGCGGCCGCGTCATCGCCGCCGGCGACCGCCGCGTGCACACGAAAGCCCTGGAGATGTTGAAAGGTTAAGCTGGGCATTGCGAGCGAAGGACGGCAAGTGCTCAATACAGCGGCGTGCCGGGGACGAAGGCGTCGAAGGCTGCCCAAAACTGCGAGCGGTAGCGATCCTGCTCCATGAGAATCTCATGCTGGGCGCCGGTCACGACCAAGTGCGAGCCGGCGCGCAACAGCATGGCGAACTCTTCGATCGCGGTATTCGACGCAATGGCATCGCGTCCGGCGGCAACAATGAGGATCGGCTGACGGATACGCGCGGGATAGCCCGGATCATGGAATGCCCGCATGGCGCGGAACGCCGCGTCGCACCAGGTCACGGTCGGTCCGCCTAAACCAAGCTCGAGGTCAGCTTCCAGAACCGCGGCATTGCGGGCATAGCGCACCGGATCGCTGGTCAGAATGTTGCCGGGGAAAGGGCGCAGATCGAGCACGCCTCGATAGCGACCCGGCACATAAGCGTCGCCGAAGCCGGCAAACCGCGCCAGCTTCAACAGCGTACCCGCAACCGCCATCGAATTGACTGCGGCAATGCCGATCATCGGTGCGGAGAGAACGATGCGATCGAACCAGCGGTGACCGCGCTGCATCGCGCGGATCAGAACGGCCGCGCCCATCGAATGGCCGAGCGCGAAGATCGGCGGCGGACAATCCGGCAGCACCACCTCGCGCACGAAAGTCTCAAGATCGATGTCGAACTCCGAGAAGCTCCCGACGTAACCTTTGAGGCGATCGCTCAGCGCACGATCCGACAGGCCCTGACCGCGCCAATCGAGCACCGCGACGGCAAATCCGCGATTGCGCAGGTCGCGAACGGTCTCGAAATATTTCTCGATCCATTCGGTGCGGCCGGGGAAGATACAAACTGTGCCGCGCCGGCCAGCAGGCGGCGCAAAGCGCGCAAACCGCAGCGAAACGCCATCGGGCGTTTTCAACATGCCGGTAACAGCGTTGTCAGGAACCGGATTGGCCGGAATTGAGATGAGTTTCATAAGCCCTTATTTACCGGGGTTTTAGTCCCTCTTGCAGCGATCGTGGGGCATCCCCATGTGACATTTGCGCAGGCCAGAGACGGCTGCGTTTCTTCCATAGGCCTGGCCCTCAAAGGCAGGCCCCCGCATGTCGCTTCAGAAGGAGGATATGCCATGCGAACTTTCGATCTAGCACCTCTATATCGTTCGACCGTCGGCTTTGACCGGCTGTTTTCGTTGCTTGACCAAGGCATCGAGGGCGGCGCTCCCGGTTATCCGCCGTACAACATTGAGCGGACCGGAGACAACGATTATCGCGTCACCGTGGCCGCCGCAGGCTTTGGCGAGGACGAGCTTTCAGTCGTAGCCAAGGAAAACACCCTGACCATCCGCGGCGAAAAGAAAGCCAAGGAGCAGGAGAAGCGTGGTGAGGTGCTCTACCAGGGCATCGCCGCCCGCGCGTTCGAGCGCGTATTCCAGCTTGCGGACTTCGTCCAGGTGAAGGGCGCGAAGCTTGAGAACGGCTTGCTCCATGTCGACTTGGTGCGCGAGATTCCCGAGGCTAAGAAGCCCCGCGCGATCCCGATTGGCAACGGCAAGACCGTCGAGGAGAAACAGGCTGCGTAAGTAGCCCTATATCCTGCAATCGGCTTTTGGACTTCAGCGCCCCGGATTCCCGGGGCGCTTTTTGTTTGGCCGTGATCAACGCGCAATGGCTTCGAGGCGCCGTTTGGTGACTGCGGGTCCGAAGCCGCCGATCACGATAAACACGATCACCATGGCGCCGGCGATAAAGCCGAATACGCCAATGGTGCCGTACCGGCCGAGGAAGAACGCGATGATGAAGCCGGAGAAGATCGCGCTGAACCGGCTCCACGAATAAACGAAGCCCACGGCCTGGGCGCGAATTCGGGTCGGGTAAAGCTCCGCCTGATAGGCGTGGAAAGCAAACGACAGCCAGTTGGCGCACAGCGTTATCAGAAGACCGCAGACGATCACGCCGACTGCGGTGCTCTGCTGGGCAAACAACAGGCCGAACGCGGCGATGCCTATCGCGGCCCAGGAAATTTGCCATTTGCGTTCGAAACGGTCGGCGAAATAAACCGCGATCAGCGGGGCGACCGGAGCCGCGACGGCGATGATGAAGGTGTAGGCGAGCGATCTGGTGACCCCGATGCCTTGCGAGATCAACAGCGACGGCACCCAGCTGGAAAAACCGTAAAAGCCGATGGTCTGGAACAGATTGAAGATCACCAGCATGATGGTGCGGCCGCGGTAGGCAGGACTCCAGATCTCAACCCAGGCGCCGGTCTTATTCTCGACTTCGCCGGCCACGGTTTCCGGGGGCGGCAAGTCGTGGCCGATTTCCGCGCGCGCGCGCTTCTCCATGTCCTCGACGATGCGTTCGGCTTCGGCGATGCGTCCGTGCTGGGCCAGCCAGCGCGGCGATTCCGGCAGACTGCGGCGGATCCACCAGATCACGAACGCGCCGACCGAGCCGATGATGACGACCCACCTCCAGCCGTCGAGGCCCAGGATGGTGTGCGGCACCAATTGCCAGGCGAGGAACGCGACAATCGGCACGGCGGTGTACATGATGAACTGGTTGTAGGCGAAAGCGGGCCCGCGCTGCTCCTTCGGCACCAGCTCCGACAGATAAGCGTCGACGTTCACCAGTTCGACGCCAAGCCCGATGCTCGCAATCAGCCGCCAGAGATCGATCATCTCCGGCGATTGCTGCAGCGCCATGATGAAGGCGCCGACCGAATACCAGAGCAGCGCGAAGGTGAAGATCGACCGGCGGCCGAAGCGATCGGACAGCCAGCTGAACACCAGGGTGCCGATGAACATCCCGGCAAACAGCGCTGCGACGAAACTGGCGAAGCCGTGCAGATCGAACAGACCCTGCGTCGTCGGTCTGAACAGGCCTTCCTTAAAAAGACCGATCGCCACATAGGCCGTGAAAAACAGATCGTAGAATTCAAACCAGCCGCCGAGCGACAGGAGCGTTACGAGCTTGCGCGTGTAGCGCAAGGGCGGCAGGCGATCGAGACGCGCCGCCACCGTGACCGCAGCATCGCCAGCCATGTCGTTTCTCCCCAGAACCGTCCGCAATGTGACGTGGCGGGACTTTGAACGTCCCACATCATCTTTCGGGGTGCAGAGTGTCATTGGGCGCGGAGCGAAGCAAATCGAGCCTGGCGGCCGACCGGACTGCTTAGTCGGGAAGCTGAGGCGGCGGCTGTTTCGGCGCCGTTGGCGCGGCCGGCGCAGCAGTGGTTGCCGGCGATGTGATTTTGTCGGCGGACCTAGCGTCGGCCGCGGCTTTGCGCGCGGCAGTGGCGGCCGGACGTGGCCGCGGCAATGGCGGCTCCCACAGCAAGGAACGCGTTGCGGGATAAGCGGCGGCGGGAGCCGGCACGACCGGCAAGTCAGCCTCCTCGCCCGGCGCCATTTCAGGTAGCTCGAATTCCGGCGGCGCGTATGCTGGCGGCCCGGTGTAAGGCGCCAAAGCACCAAAGGGCGGAGGGACGCCATAGGGCGGCGGCAGCATGCCGAGCGCACCGTAAGTGCCCGCATCGGAGACGATCCGATTGACGGCGCGGACGGCGCCGCTGCGGGCATCGACCACCACGCGCATCAGGATGCCGCGAAAATCGGTAGCCCGGATCACGTAGGTGGTGCCCTCCCGGAGCGGCGGCGCCAGCGGATCAAAGCCGGCCAACCGCACGATCCGGGTAATTTCGTATGGCGGCACAAATCCTGGCAGCGGCGGGGGCGGTGTCGTCTGCGCCCGTCCCGGCCCAAGGACCAACAGCAGAACAGTCAATGATAAAGCGGCGCGAAGTATTCGATCAGGCACCAGTGCAAGTACGCCTGCCCCCACGAGAGGACCTCCTCACGTCGCACGCCGAACGCCGGACATATGGATGCAGGCAAATTCAGGCAGCGCTTTGACGCCGGTTAAAATTTTTGCACAAATTCGCGACGCGGTCGATGACGCAGCGTGCGGCGGGAGAAAGTTCTCAGGCGTGAGCCGGAGCGGGCTTCTTCATGCGCTCAACTGCCACGGTGACGAGGCGTTGGGTCTCCTCCGAGAACCATTGGTCGACGAGTTCGTCGAGATGGGCGTCGTCAAGGGCGTGCATTCGGGACGCCAGGGCCTGCCGCGAATAGCGTTTGAGCCGGCGATAGCCGGTTGCAGGTTTTCCGGCCAGTGTCCGGGCCCGTGCAAACGCGCGCGCCATCAACTCGTTCGGCTCGGCCACTTCATCCACCAGACCCAACGCCAACGCGTCCAGCGGCGAAAACCTCTCGCCCGTGAACAGGACGCGCTCGGTGAGCCTGCCGCCGAGAAAGTGCTGCAGCATTTCCACGACCCCAATCGGCGCCGCCAGGCCGACGTCGATCTCCATCATGCCGAAAGCAAAGCTCCCGTTCGCCATCACGCGGTAATCGCCGGCGAGCGCCATCATGCAACCGCCGGCAATGGTGTGGCCGTTCAGGGCGTACACCTCGGGCTTGGGGTAAGCGACCTTGCGCCGGACGATGCCGGTGAGCGCCTCGTAGAACGTCCGCATCTGCGGCCCTGAACGGCCCATCAGCGACGGCAGATCGACGCCAGGACAGAAGATCGACTTGTGCGATGATGTAACGACGAGTGCCCGAATGGCCGGATCGGCCTCCGCCTTGTCCATCAGCTCATGGGCTTCGCGGATAAAGTCGTCGTTGATGGCATTATTGCGCCCGGCGTCGATATAGAGAATGCCGACCTGATCCTGACGCTCCAGTTTCATGGCAGCCTCCGCGGCTGGCGCGGCTACTTCTGCACGGCCGGATCGCGATGGATCGGATCAACCCACAATACGGTTTGGGGCTTCTCGACCGGCTCGATGTCGAGGTTGATTGCAATGGCTTCGCCGTCGCTCCGCACCAGCACGCACTCCAGGATCTGATCCGGGCTGGCGTTGATCTCCTGATGCGGCACGTAGGGCGGGATAAAGATAAAATCCCCAGGATTGGCTTCGGCGGTGAACTGCAAGTGCTCGCCCCAGCGCATCCGCGCCTTGCCGCGGACCACGTAGATGATGCTTTCCAGGTGGCCGTGATGATGAGCGCCGGTCTTGGCGTCCGGTTTGATTGTCACCGTTCCGGCCCATAGCTTCTGCGCGCCGACCCGGGCGAAATTGATGGCCGCCTTCCGGTCCATGCCGGGGGTCGAAGGCACGTTCGGGTCCAATTGGTTGCCGGGAATGACGCGGACGCCGTCGTGCTTCCACCGATCAGCATCGTCATGGGACGTGTGATCTTGTCGGTGAATCTCGTTCATGAAGTCCGGCTCCGCCTTGGCCCGAATTTTTTCTCCCCAATCGTAGCGATTTGTCGGGTGCGATTGAAGGGCTCAAGCGGGCCAATCGCCCTCACAGAACGTTCGAGGTTACCAACACTTACGGTCGCTTTCAGCCGCCTTCAATCGACAACTTCCATGAGTCGGACTTTTTGCGCGGCGGCAATTCGACGCTTTGGCTTGCCGATCCGCAATGTGGGTGCTTCCGCGGCCGCTCCGGCTCGCTGCAAATCTCGCATAAGCTCTCCGAGACTTGCCTTGAGGTCACGAGCGGGATCGGTTGGTGTCGGCCGGCGGCGAGCCACCGCGCGCCTTGCCGACGCGCCACCGCTCCCGATCGTGTCTGCCTTGTTGCCTTGCGGGGAATGTCCGCTGACAGCTTCAGCACACGACGGGACAACATAGATGCGACGGGCACGAATATGTCGGAATGCCCAACCAGCCATGAAGACGAGGGCCATTGCGGCCCCTCCGACCAGGAACGCCGACGGGGGCGCGAATACCGATGAGTCCGGTGGCGCGCTGACCGCTTCGACGACCGGCCAGGTCACCGGTATTTGCGGGGACGCTTCTTCATCGGCGCTGTTATCAGCATAGCTGCTACGTAAGCCCGAAGGCTCCGGCCCGCTCAGATCCGCAGAAGGGGCAACTCCGGAGCTTACGTCCTGAAGTCTTGGGAGATCGGACCAGCGCGCGGCGAAATCCGCGGCGTTCTGGTCGTCGCGAACCGATAGTTCGACGTGCGGCACCGCCGCGGTTGACGCAAGCTGCGGCGGCTGCACGTTTGCAACTTGCCCCGGCAGCGCTTGCAGCGTTTGCAGCGCGACCGGCTTCTGTGGCGGAACAGCGGGCGCTGAAGCAACTGCCGGAGTTTCAGATGTATCAGATGTGTTTGTATTTGCCCCGGCGTGCTGGCCCGCGCTCGCCGAACCCAAATACCAGCAGCGCCGCTTGGCCACGTGGTCGAAGCGGTAGTACCAGTGAGTGCCCCGGGCCGCAGACAAGCCCGGCTTGGTCTTGCATTGCTCAACCGCGGGCGCGCTTTTGCTCGCCTGCGCCGTGGCGACGATAGCCGCGGGTATGACGACAAGAATGGCCGGCAAGATCCTCTGTACAAACATCGGTCCCTCTGTCGCTGTCCATGATGACGCCTGTCGATTGTTTTGATTTGCCAGCGAGGGTCACAGCGGATTTGGGCTGCAATGGGTTTCGATTGTGACGATTTGCCGGAACAGATGAGGCAGCGGTTCCACGCGCATAAGTCGAGATCGGCCCATTTCAGAGGCCAAAGGATTGACTGCGACATCGCGCTCTAGGCGCGGCGAATTCACTGTGGATGATGAACTGCCGGGTGATGAACTGCCGGATGACGCTTGTTCTTGTGTTTGACCGGCGGCTTTTCAGCAGTCTCGGGCGCGATGATTGAATACGATAAATCGGGAAGCCCTCCAATTCCAGTCCCCGGCGCAACAATGCCGTTGCCGAAGCCCGGTGACACCGGGACCTCCGGCGCCGACGGGATGACGAGCGGGGTGCTCGGATTAAATTGCGGCCTCGGCACCGGAACCGGCGGCGGCACTTGCGCGCTGGCGCTAACCGCTAACAGGAGCGGCATCGTCAGAGCAAACAATGCCGCTTCGCGCCGCAGCATCGCGAAATCCGGTTGTTAAATATCTCACGCCACTCAAACAAACTCACCGCGCGGGCGACCGTTCCTTGTCAGGCGCCTTTACGCGGCCGCGCTCTCCGGCACAGCGCGGCGGGCGATCCGGCCGGCATCGAGATCGGCGGCAAGCTCGCCGAATTGACCGGCCCATCCGCCGCCAAGGCGCGTGGCGATAAACGCGTCGGCGATGCTCTCCGGCGCGTAGCGCAGCAACAGTGACCCCGACAACACCAGCGCCAGACGCTCGACCATGCGTCTCGCCTGGCCTTCGTGCTTGCGCAGATCGGAGAGGTCTTGCTGCAGAGCCGCAACCGCGGCATCCAGGATCCGATCCGATCCCTTCGTGGTGTTCAGCTCATCGAACAACGCCGGAATGCAATCCGGCTCGCGCGTCATGGAGCGGAGCACATCGAGGCAGATCACGTTGCCGGTACCCTCCCAGATACCGTTGAGCGGCGCCTCGCGGTAGAGCCGCGCCATCAGATGATCCTCGATGAAGCCGTTGCCGCCATGGCATTCGACCGCTTCGGCGGCGACCGCGGGCGCGCGTTTGCAAATCCAGTACTTCGCAATCGGAGCGCCGATGCGCGACAACAGCCGCTCGGCTTCGCTCTCCTTCTCGCGGTCGAGCGCGGCGACGAAGCGAAACGCCAGCCAGGTCGCAGCCTCAACCTCGAGCGCCATGTCGGCGATCACGTTCGCCATCATCGGCTGATCGATGAGACTGCGCTGGAACGCCCGCCGATGCGCGGCGTGATGCGCTGCCTGCGCCAGCGCCTGCCGCATCAGGCCGGCGGAGCCGACCGCGAAGTCGAGCCGGGTGTAGTGGTTCATCTCGATGCCGGTGCGAATGCCGTGGCCGGGCTCACCGATCAGATGAGCGATCGCGCCGCGGAATTCGACCTCGGATGAAGCGTTCGACTTGTTGCCGCACTTGTCCTTGAGCCGCTGGACTTGCAGGCGATTGCGCGAGCCGTCCGGCAGCCAGCCGGCGACAACAAAACACGACACACCTTCGTCGGTCCGCGCGAGCGTGAGAAACACGTCGGAGTGCGGAACCGAGAAAAACCATTTGTGCCCGACGATCGACCAGGTGCCGTCGCCGTTCGGGCTGGCATGGGTTTGGGTCTGGCGAAGGTCCGACCCGCCCTGTTTCTCGGTCATCGCCATGCCGACAGTGGCGCCGGTCTTGGCCGCGGCGCTGGCCTGACGCCGATCATATTGCGTCGACGTAACCAGCTTGCCCCATTGCGCCCAGCGCGCCGGGTCGCGGCGCAAAACCGGAATGGCGGAATAGGTCATGCCGATCGGACAGCAAATTCCGTTCTCGCCCTGGTTCCACATGTAGGACAAAGCCGCGCGGGCAACCTGCGCGCCGGGACGCTCGGCGGTCCAGCTCAGCGCGTGGGTCTCCTGCCCGATCGCGAGCGTCATCAGCTCGTGCCATGCGGGATGAAAATCAATGCCGTCGATCCGGTTGCCGAAGCGGTCGTGGGTTCGCAGCTCGGGCAAATAACGGTTGGCTTGCCGCGCCAGCTCCTGCACGCGCGCCGAGCCGACCGTTCGTCCGGTGTCGTGCAGCCGTTGCTCGGCCCAGTCCGCGCCGAAGGTTTTCGTCACCGACCGCAATGCCGGATCGGTGTCGTAGACATCGTAATCGGCAAGCGCCGGCGGCTGGTTCAGCACGTCGTGGGTTGCGTAGCCGTACGAGTCATCGATCGTCATAGGCGGGACCTTCCTTGCTGGAAATCCTCGCACACGCGGAGAAAGCTTTCCACCTCATCGTCCTGCGTCGCGAACGAAGTGACGAGCCGCGCCAGAACCTGATCGGCGCCGATACGGAGCGTCTCGCTCGGCCGCAGATAATAGTTCGCGCCGGCAGCCTTGAGCCGGGCATCGAGCGCGCGGGGCAACAGTACAAAGACGAGATTGGCCTCAACCGGCCAGACCGGAGGAAGGCCGAGCGCTTGCAGTCTTTGCGCCAGCCGATCGGCCATGGCGTTGGCGTGGCGCGCGAGCGTGAGCCACAGGTCGTCGGCGAGATACGCTGAGAACTGCGCGGCGAGGAAGCGGTGCTTCGAGAGCAAATGCCCGCCGCGCTTGCGGCGCTCCGCCATGAAGGCCGCGCGCGCCGGATCGAACACCACGACCGCTTCCGCGGCGAGAGCGCCGCCTTTGGTGGCACCGAACGAGAGCACATCGACGCCGGACTGCCAGGTCAGTTGCGCCGGCGTCGCATTGAGGCGGACCAGCGCGTTGGCGAAACGCGCGCCATCCATGTGCACCGCAAGCGAGCGGCGATGCGCGATCGCGGCGAGCGCGGCGATCTCGTCGGGCCGATAAATCGTGCCGGCTTCGCTCGCCTGGGTCAGCGAGAGCGCCGCCGGGATCATCTGGTGCGGCGCGAGATCGCCGTAGCCGGCCAGCGCCGTTTTCCAGCGTATCCGGCGCGATCTTGCCGGCATCGCCCGGCAGGCCCGCGAGTTTCAGACCGCCACCGAAAAATTCCGGTGCGCCGCACTCATCGGTGGCGATGTGAGATTCGACATGGCAGAACACGACGCCCCAGGGCGGAGTAATCTGTGCGAGTGCCAGCGCATTCGACGCCGTGCCGGTGGACACCAGGAATACCGCGACATCGTGCTCGAAAATTTCCGCCAAGCGCCGCTCGACGCTTTGGGTCAAGTCATCATTGCCATAACCACGCGCGTAGCCATGGTTGGCCTGCGCGATGGCATCGAGAATGGCGGGCGCCACCGGCGCCGTGTTGTCGCTGGCGAAATTCACGTCGGAAAGCCACTGAAGGATCGGATCGCTCGCGACACGGTACCGAGATGAGGGGTTGGTTTCGAGGGGATACTTCGAAATTGCTTTGGCTGTGCGGCCACCGCACCAAGCCACGTGAAGCCAGCGCGAGTGGACCATTGCGCCCGCGCGCATCCCGTGGTCCACTTGCTGCGCAGGACGTTGCGAAAAATCCGAGCCGAAAGGCGCGGCACGGCGCCTTCACCGCCCGCGGGGAGCGGTGCGCACTTGTGTTTGCGCCCGGAATTTGCCATGTTCAGCATAGGACAGTATTGCTGTCCTAATTGGTGGCCAGAGCGCGCGCGCCCCCTCCCTACCCTCCACCCGCATGCGGGGGAGGAAAACGGCGGGGAAAGATGCGCGGGGGCCAGCCGCCGAAGGCGAGGGCGCGTCGGAAGGCGGCACAAAGCAGCCAAGGCCGGCTAGCGGCACGAAGGTTGCCTCCAAGAACAAACGGTTCGCCCTCGGGCGCAGCTCTTGCTGCTTCGTTTGCGGCGGCAGGAGCTGGAGCGAGGAACAAAACCTTCGCGGGCCGATCGCGGCGCCGCCGGGGAGCGCGAGAATGACGATGGGCGCGCAAGCGTTCGGCCTGTTCGATCCGGCGCAGGAAAAAGATTCCTGCGGGGTTGGATTTATTGCCGACATCAAGGGCCGCAAAACCCATCAGATCGTCGAGGATGGGCTGACCATCCTGGTCAATCTCGAGCATCGCGGCGCGGTCGGCGCCGATCCGCGCGCCGGCGATGGCGCCGGCATTCTGGTGCAGACGCCGCACAAATTCTTCGCCAAGAAGGCCGCTGAACTCGGCTTTCGCTTGCCGCCGCCCGGCCATTATGCCGTTGGCGCGCTGTTTTTGCCGCACGACAAGGAATGGCGGCAGGAGATCATGGACAGTTACGCGGCGGCGGCCGCGCAGGAAGGCATGACGCTGATCGGCTGGCGCGACGTGCCGACCGACAATTCGACGCTCGGCGAATCGGTCAAGCCGACCGAGCCGTTCCACATGCAGGTCTTTCTCGGTCGCGGGCCGAACATCAAATCGGAGGACGACTTCGAGCGTCGGCTTTACATCCTGCGCAAGACCATCTCGCGCAAGCTTTACACCACGCGCGAGCGGCAGACGTCGCACTATTACCCGGTGTCGATCTCCTGCCGGACGCTGATCTACAAGGGCATGTTCCTCGCCGACCAGCTCGGCACCTATTACCCCGATCTGCACGATCCGGATTTCGAGAGCGCGATCGCGCTGGTGCATCAGCGCTTTTCCACCAACACCTTCCCGGCGTGGTCGCTGGCGCACCCCTACCGCATGGTCGCGCATAACGGCGAAATCAACACGCTGCGCGGCAACAACAACTGGATGGCGGCGCGGCAGGCTTCGGTATCGTCGCCGAAATTCGGCGCCGACATCGAGAAGCTGTGGCCGATCTCCTACGAAGGCCAGTCCGACACCGCCTGCTTCGACAACGCGCTCGAATTCCTCACCATGGGCGGCTATCCGCTCGCGCACGCGATGATGATGCTGATTCCGGAAGCATGGGCCGGCAATCCGCTGATGAACGAGGAGCGCCGCGACTTCTACGAATACAACGCCGCGCTGATGGAGCCGTGGGACGGCCCGGCGGCGATCGCGTTCACCAACGGCCGGCAGATCGGCGCCACGCTCGATCGCAACGGCTTGCGGCCGGCGCGCTACATCGTCACCCGCGACGACCGCATCATCATGGCCTCGGAAGTCGGCGTGCTGCCAATTCCCGAAGAGGACATCGTCACCAAGTGGCGGCTGCAGCCGGGCAAGATGCTGCTGGTCGACCTCGAGGAAGGCCGGCTCATTCCCGACGAAGAGCTGAAAAGCACGCTGGCAAAGAGCCACCCCTACCGGGAATGGCTCGAGCGAACGCAGATCGTGCTTGAGGACCTGCCTTCGGCCTCCGAAGCGGCCCCGATCTCGAACCTTGCGCTGCTCGATCGGCAGCAGGCTTTCGGCTACACCCAGGAAGATCTGAAAATCCTAATGACGCCGATGGCGACGACCGGCGAAGAGGCGGTCGGCTCCATGGGCAACGACACGCCGATCTCGGCGCTGTCGGAAAAGCCGAAGCTGCTGTTCACCTATTTCAAGCAGAACTTCGCCCAGGTCACCAACCCGCCGATCGACCCGATCCGCGAGGAACTGGTGATGAGTTTGGTCTCGATCATCGGGCCGCGGCCGAACCTGTTCGACCTCGAAGGCACGTCGAAGACCAAGCGCCTGGAAGTCCATCAGCCGATCCTGACCAACGCGAATTTGGAAAAAATCCGCGCCATCGCCGAGGTCGGCCACGATCATTTCAAGTCGATCACGCTCGACACCACCTGGCCGGCCGAGACCGGCGCCGCCGGCATGGAAGACGCCATTTCGGCACTGTGCGGCCAGGCGGATGCGGCCGTACGGGACGGCATCAACATCATCATCCTCTCGGATCGCCGCGCCGGCGCCGACCGCATCCCAATTCCGTCGCTGCTGGCCTGCGCAGCGGTGCACCATCATCTGATCCGCGTCGGTTTGCGCACTTCGGTCGGGCTGGTCGTGGAATCCGGTGAGCCGCGCGAGGTCCACCATTTTGCCTGCCTCGCCGGCTACGGCGCCGAGGCGATCAATCCTTATCTCGCCTTCGAGACCATCGTGGCGATGAAGGACCAGCTGCCGCAGAAGCTCGACGATAAGGAAATCATCAAGCGCTACATCAAGTCGATCGACAAAGGACTGCTCAAGGTGATGTCGAAGATGGGCATCTCCACCTATCAGTCCTATTGCGGCGCGCAGATTTTCGATGCGGTCGGTTTGCGAACCGAATTCGTCGCCAAATACTTCACCGGCACGGCGACCCGAATCGAGGGCGTCGGCGTCGACGAAATCGCCGAAGAGACCGTGCGCCGGCACCGCGACGCATTTTCGGACGCGCCGATCTACCGCGCCATGCTCGACGTCGGCGGCGAATATGCGTTCCGGGTGCGCGGCGAAGATCACGTCTGGAACGCCGCGACAGTTTCGGCGTTGCAGCACGCGGTGCGCGGCAATTCCCGCGAAAAATACCGGCAATACGCCGAGATCATCAACGAGCAGTCAGAGCGGCTCTACACCATCCGCGGCCTGTTCCGCCTCAAGTCGGCCGGCGACGACGGCCGTGAGGCGGTGGCAACCGAGGAAGTCGAGCCGGCGGTGGAAATCGTCAAGCGCTTCGCCACCGGCGCGATGTCATACGGCTCGATCTCGCGCGAGGCGCACACCACGCTCGCCATCGCCATGAACCGGATCGGCGGCAAGTCGAATACCGGCGAGGGCGGCGAGGAATCCGACCGCTATAAGCCGCTGCCGAACGGCGATTCCATGCGCTCGGCGATCAAGCAGGTTGCATCTGGCCGCTTTGGCGTCACCGCCGAATATCTCGTCAATTCGGATATGATGCAGATCAAGATTGCCCAGGGCGCCAAGCCCGGCGAAGGCGGTCAGTTGCCGGGCCACAAGGTCGACAAGACCATCGCCAAGGTGCGGCATTCGACGCCGGGCGTCGGCCTGATCTCGCCGCCGCCGCATCACGACATTTATTCGATCGAAGATCTGGCGCAGCTCATCTTCGATCTGAAAAACGTCAATCCCGACGGCGACGTTTCGGTCAAGCTCGTCTCCGAGGTCGGCGTCGGCACGGTCGCGGCCGGCGTATCGAAGGCGCGCTCCGATCACGTCACCATCGCCGGCTTCGAGGGCGGCACCGGCGCCTCGCCGCTGACCTCGATCAAGCACGCCGGCTCGCCGTGGGAGATCGGGCTAGCCGAGACCCATCAGACCCTGGTCGCCAACCGGCTGCGCGGCCGCATCGCCGTGCAGGTCGACGGCGGCATCCGCACCGGCCGCGACGTCGTGGTCGGCGCGCTGCTTGGCGCCGACGAGTTCGGCTTCGCCACCGCGCCGTTGATCGCCGCCGGCTGCATCATGATGCGCAAGTGCCACCTCAATACCTGCCCGGTCGGGGTTGCCACCCAGGACCCGGTGCTGCGCAAGCGCTTCACCGGCCAGCCCGAGCACGTCATCAATTTCTTCTTCTTCGTCGCCGAAGAGGTCCGCGAGCTGATGGCGGCGATGGGCTTCCGCACCTTTGCCGAGATGATCGGACAGATGCAGATGCTCGACGTACATCAGATGGTCGATCACTGGAAGGCGCGCGGACTCGACTTTTCCCGGCTGTTCACCAAGCCGGACGTGCCGGCTTCGGTCGCGATCTACAATTGCGAGCAGCAGGACCACAAGATCCACGACATTATCGACCGCAAGCTGATCGCGCAGTCGCAGGCGGCACTGGAGAACGGTGAGTTGGTGCGGTTGAGCCTGCCGATCACCAACACCGACCGCACCACCGGCGCCATGCTGTCCGGCGAAATCGCCAAACGCTACGGCCACAACGGCTTGCCGCACGACACCATCGTGGCGCGCTTCAAGGGTCACGCCGGACAGAGCTTTGGCGCGTTCCTGGCGCGCGGCGTGACGTTCGAACTTGAGGGCGACGCCAACGACTATGTCGGCAAGGGCCTTTCCGGCGGACGCATTGTGGTGCGGCCTCCGGCAGAGGCCAGCATTGTGCCGGAAGAATCCATCATCATCGGCAACACGGTGCTCTACGGCGCCATCGAGGGTGAGTGTTACTTCCGCGGTGTCGCCGGCGAACGCTTTGCCGTGCGCAATTCAGGCGCGATGGCCGTGATCGAGGGCGCCGGCGATCATTGCTGCGAATATATGACCGGGGGCGTAGTGGTCGTGCTCGGCCGCACCGGGCGCAATTTCGCCGCCGGCATGTCGGGCGGCATTGCCTACGTGCTCGACGAGGACGACAGCTTTGCTTCGCGCTGCAATCTTGCGATGGTGGAGCTTGAGCCGATGCCGCAGGAGGAAGTGCTGAACGAGCGGATCTACCATCAGAGCCGCGATCTCGAAGCGCATGGGCTGGTCGAGGTCATGCGCGATATGAGCCAGTTCGACGCCGCGCGGCTTTATTTGCTGATATCGCGCCACGCCCGCTTTACGCATTCGACCGTCGCGGCCAAAATCCTCGGCGAATGGTCGGCATGGTATCCAAAGTTCCGCAAAGTCATGCCGGTCGAGTACCGTCGCGCTCTCAACGAACTCAAGGCGCAAGCCACCGCCATGCAGGCCGCCGAGTAGGCGCGCAATAGAGAGCGAAGTGGGCAAGGTAACCGGCTTTCTCGAATACCAGCGCGAAGACCGCGACTATGAGCCGGTCGAGCAGCGGATTCGCCATTGGCACGAATTTGTGCAGCCGCTGCCCGAGGCGGATTACCGCACCCAGGCAGCGCGTTGCATGAATTGCGGCGTGCCCTATTGCCAGGGCACCGGCTCGCTCACGCCCGGCACGCCCGGCTGCCCGGTCAACAACCAGATCCCGGACTGGAACGATCTCGTTTATGCCGGCAACTGGGACGAAGCGGCGCGCAATCTGCATTCGACCAACAATTTTCCGGAAGTCACCGGCCGGGTATGCCCGGCGCCGTGCGAAGCCTCGTGCACACTCAACATCGACGAGAACCCGGTTACCATCAAATCGATCGAATGCGAGATCGCCGACCGCGCAATAGCGAAAGGACTTAGGCCCGAGCCGCCAACGGTGCGGACCGGCAAGAAAGTCGCGATCGTCGGATCGGGGCCGGCGGGCCTCGCCTGCGCGCAGCAACTCGCCCGCGTTGGCCACGATGTGCATGTCTATGAGAGATGGGCGAAGGCTGGCGGCCTTTTGCGCTACGGCATTCCCGACTTCAAGATGGAGAAAGGCCACATTGACCGCCGCATCGCGCAGATGCAGGCCGAGGGCGTGGTGTTTCATTACGGCGCCGATGTCGGCGTCAATGTCGCGGCGCGAAAGCTGCTCGACGAGTACGATGCCATGGTGCTCACCGGCGGCTCGGAGAAGCCGCGCGACCTGCCGGTTCCGGGGCGCGAACTCAACGGCGTCCATTTTGCGATGGAGTTTCTGCCGCAGCAGAACCGGCGCGTCAGCGGCGAGCCGGTCGGCGGGGCCGAACCGATCCTGGCCGGCGGCAAACACGTCGTCGTCATCGGCGGCGGCGACACCGGCTCCGACTGCATCGGCACCGCGATCCGCCAGGGTGCGCTGTCGGTGACCAACTTCGAAATTCTCCCGGCGCCGCCGGCGCACGAGAACAAGGCGCTGACCTGGCCGAACTGGCCGTTGAAGCTGCGCACCTCATCGAGCCATGAAGAAGGTGCCGAGCGCGATTTCGCGGTGACGACGACACGCTTCTCCGGCGCCAACGGCTTCGTGAAAAAGCTGCACTGCGAGCATGTCGACGCCAGCCTGAAAGCCGTTCCCGGCAGCGAGTTCGAGATCGACGCCGAGCTGGTGCTGCTGGCGATGGGCTTCGTTCATCCGCTGCACGAAGGGATGCTCAGGGAGCTCGATCTGGCGCTCGACCGGCGCGGCAACGTGTCCGCCTCGACCGACGATTATCGCACTTCGGTCGACAAGGTGTTCGCCGCCGGCGACATGCGCCGCGGCCAGTCGCTGGTGGTGTGGGCGATCCGTGAAGGCCGCCAGGCCGCCTACGCGGTCGATGAGTTCCTGATGGGCGCGAGCCTGCTGCCGCGGCGATAGCGGCTTCGCTAATCCGGCATTTCGAGCAAAACTAATCCCGGCTCGGTGCGAGCGGCACAGGAGGCCGTGGCGGAGCGCCATCGAGCGCGGCGCGCGGCTGTCCAGCACGCGCGGGCGGCGGCGCGGCGCTTGGTGTAACCTGCGTGCGTGCGGTGCCCGGCTTCCTGGCGTCGTTCTTGTTTGGCTCGGTTTTGTTGGTTTCGTTTTTGCCGCCATCACTCTTGGCAGCGGGCTTCGCCGCCGGCTGCGGCGACATTTCGGGCGGCGGGCTCGGGGTTGCATCGGGCGCCGACGCGTTGACGCCGGTGCGGGGCCAGGAAAAATCATCGGCACGGCCGGACGGCGCCGCAAGCGCTTCGCCATTGGTGAGCACCCGCGTCGCAACCGGATCGGGCTCGTGCTGCGTCGGATGATTGCCGGCCCCGAGGAGATCGCCGCCCTCTCCGCCGCCAGTCGCGGTGAGCGGAACGACCGGTCCGATTTCCGGCCGCACATTGCCTTTCGGTTGCTCTTCGGGACCGGGCAGCGCCACCGGCACAACGGGATTGGTCATCACGCGGCGCAATTCGTGCTCGACGTAATGCGCAAGCTTCTCCGCGCCCGCTTTGGTGAAATTGACGCCGTCGTAGGTGCGCAGCCGGCGGGTCTGGCCTTCAAAATCCGGACCCTGCGCAGCGAAATTACCTTTGTCGTCGACAAAGCCGTCCCAGACATCGACATAGGTGATGCCCGACTTTTCGGCGCGCGTCCGGAACAGCTCGTCGAGATAGCTCATGTCGCTGGTCGAACGGGTCCCCCTGACCGCAGGCAATCCGACCCACAATATCGGCGCGCCGATCGATTTGAGCGCAGTAATCATCTCTTCGATGCGCTTGTCGTAAAGCTCGGCCCATTTGTCGGTGTGAAATTCATAGATCCCGCCCGGCGGCCGGCGCTCGGGCGCCGCGGCCGGCTGCTCGTGGTCATGACGGGCGGCATCCGCCTGGGATTGAGCAGAAGTTTTTGCGTCCTGACCTTGAGGCGATGTCGTTGCGGCTTTCGCCGGCGGCGGGCGATCGCGCAGCGGAAGGCGATCGTTCAGGCCAAGCATGACGACAATGGCAGCAGGCTTTTCCGGCCCGATCAGATCCTTGACAGCCTGCGACCACTCCTGCACTTCGCCGCGCGCCGCCTCGTAGCGTATCAGGCCGGAATACGGCTTGATCTTGCGCACAATGCCCACTTCCGGCGTGTCGGCGAACGCTTCCTCAAGACCGTAGCTGAGCCAGTCCGCGAGCCCGTCGCCGACAACAACGACGGTCGAGGTCGGCGGCGTCTCCACCTTGTGCGGCGGCGGCGGCTTGGTGGCTTCGTACGCCTGCGGCACGCGCTGCGGATTGGCCGGGCTGGGATTGAAGAAGTTGCCCTGCCCGCGGCCGCCACCACCGCCAAACGGGAACTGGAAGAAATCGCGAAACTGGATCAGCTCGGCGCCGGGCCGATCGGCAAACGCCGAACGGCTGCCAGAGAACTGCGCGCTGGCGGGCGCAGCAAGCATCACGGCCGCCGCTGCGCCACCCAGCACGATCGCAAGCACCCGGTTTCTAGGCATCATCAAACAAGCCTGTTTAGCCTGCCCACGAACATCCGCGTAACTCGTCCTCTTCCGATTTGTGGGCGCAAGCCACGCACATAATAGTCAAAAATGTCAATGTAAGGATGGCGCCATAATCTCGCGCACTTCTCCCGCGCCTCAAATCAAAGAGCTTTTATGAATAACCGGCACGTCCAGGTGGCGCGCGCCGCGGTTGTTTTTGCATCTGCGATTTGCGCTCCGTGCGTGCATCATTTCAGATTTCAGCAAATGATTTGAACCTTTGCCGAGCGTCGGCTAGCGCGATCGTCGGCGCAACGACGCGGGTAGTATCGTCCGGATCTCGCTTCTGAAAACATCCGTGCCAACAAACGCAATCTATGGTACGATTTTTTTTGCGTACACCGGGTGCCCGTATCCTTAATTCGCGCGCCTCGCGGTGCACCAAAAAAACGCGGGCACAAGCCCACGACAAAAATCCAAAATCTGGGAGGAACTTATGCGACGACGCGAATTGCTGAAATACGCCGGCGCGACGGCGCTGGCCGCACCGTTTGTGCGTGCTGCGAGAGCGGACACGGGAATCGTCAAAGTCGGCGTAGTCGGCGCCAAAACCGGCCCGCTGGCTCCGGGTGCGGCAGTCACACACTTCCCGCCGTGGCGGCTTTGGGCCCATGAGGTCAATGCGGCGGGCGGCCTCAAACTCAAGAACGGCCCACACAAGGTCGAGTTGATCGAATACGACGACCGCACCCAGCCGCCCGAAGCCATCAAGGCCATCGAGCGCCTGGCCGCCGTGGACAAGGTCGATTGGATCGCGGGACTATACGGCACCGGCTTCAACGTGGCCGCGGTGCCGACTTTTGCCAGGCTTGGCTACCCGCAGATCCCGGTCGCCTGCGTCACCGAACTCGGTCCGCAACTGGTCAAGAAATATCCGCTGCTGTTTTTCGGCAACGGCACGCTGACCCACTACAGCACCAGCGTAATCAACATCCTCAAGAAGTTCCGGGAGAGCGGCCAGATCGGCAACAAAGTCGCCATGGTCAATATCGCCGACGAGTACGGCATCGAAATCTCCAACATCAGCAAGACGCAGTTCCCGTCGGCCGGCTTCGAAATCGTCTACAACAAATCCTACCCGCTCGGCACCCAGGATCTGTCGCCGGTCATCAAGGGCGCGGCAAGGCGACCAATCCGGACGCATTCATCGCCTGGTCCTATCCGCCGGACACATTCGGTCTGACCGAGCAGGCCAAGATCGAAAACTTCAATGTGAAGTTCTATTTCAACGGCATCGGCTGCGCCTTCCCGGGTTATTACGGAAAATTCGGTGCCGCGGCGGAGAACGTTCTTGGCTGGGGCGGCGTGCCGGACAACCCGGAGGTCCGCGCCTTCTACAAGCTGCACAAGGAGGTCACTGGCGTCGATGCCGACTTCAATGGCAACCCCTTGTACTACGCGAATAACCAGCTGCTCACCCAGGCAATCGAAGGCGCCGGCTCCATGGATCGCGAGGCGATCGCCGCTCACATCAAGAGCCATACCTACAAGACCCTGCTGGGCGAGTTCGATATGCGCAATCAACTGCTCAACAGGCTCTACACGGTCGGCCAGTGGCACAACGCGCTGGTTCCACGCGGTCGGCGGTGTCGGTTATCCCGACTCCGATTACGTGCCGGCCAAGCTGAAGACCAGCTGGGCATGAGTCATGCTCAGGGTTCCAGCGGCGGACTGACGTCCGTTTGCTGAGCCCGAAATCCGTTGCGGTGATTGTCCCCGGCCGGCGATGGGCCGGGGACAACACGTCCGCAACGCAAACACCTCCGCAAACCTGCAAATCACAAACTGCAAACTCAAAACCGCACAGGGAGAAATTGAAATGCCCGTTCGTACTACCGTCGTCGGGTCGTGGTGGCTTCACCCCGAAATGGAAAAAGATCTGGCCCGCCATCATGCCGGCAAGTGCACGCCGCAGGAAAGCGAAGCGATCCTTAATCGCGCCGCCGCGAAAGCGATCCAGGAGCAGCGCGATCTCGGTCTCGATGAATGGACCGGCGGCGAGTACCACACCGACAATTTCATCCTTCACATCCACAACGTCGTGACCGGGCTCGAAATCGACAAGCCGCAGGCCGATGACGTGTTCGATTACGACGACATGACCCACGCCAAGATCGTCGGCAAGATCACCGCGCCGAACGGGCTCGGCTATCTCGAAGCGTTCCGCCGCGAAAAAAAATTGCCGGGCGGCGTGCGCAAGGCCGCCGTCGTCGCTCCCTATGAAGTGGTCGTCGCCGGCCGCGATCAGCTTGACGCCGTCACGGCGCAAATGCCGGAGATCACCAAGATCGTCAATCAGGAATTGCGGGCGA
Source organism: uncultured Alphaproteobacteria bacterium (assembly GCA_963826945.1). Lineage (GTDB taxonomy): Bacteria > Pseudomonadota > Alphaproteobacteria > Rhizobiales > Xanthobacteraceae > BOG-931. The sequence continues at coordinate 133,065 of CAWGYY010000018.1, forward strand.
TGGCGGACGAAGGCTGTCCGAACGTGCAGCTCGACGCGCCGATCTTCGGTGGCGAAGTCAACATGGGGATGATGACGGCACAACAGGCCGCCGACCTGATCGCGCCATGCTTCGAGGGCGTCAAGGCGAAGAAGTCGCTGCATTTCTGCAACGGCAATTTGCGCGGCCGGCCGATTTCGCACGCGCTGCATTGTGCGCCATGGGTGGACATTTTGGAGCGCCTCGACGGCGTCGTCGACATCGCCGCCTTCGAGGTCAAATATTTCTTCCAGTGGATCGAACGTGATGCCTTCAAACGAATGCCGAAGAACATGCAGCTCGCCGCCGGCATTGTCGACGAAGGCAGCTACTGGATCGAGACGCCCAAGAAAATCCGCGAGCGCATCGCCGATTGGGCGCGCGTTGTCGGCGAAGAGCGGCTTTGGGTTTCGCCGTCCTGCGGCTTTGGCCGCCACCCCTCTCGCAACAACCCGGTGCTGCGGGCGAAGGTGGAGAACATGGTCGAGGCGGCTCGCACGCTCTGACGCTCCACCGCTCTGACGAGGGCCCCGGACGGCGCGCACGCGACGTCCGGGACCGCGACTCAGGCGTCTGGCCAGGTCAACAGCGGCGCCGATTTCGAGCCGGTATCCAAGAGCAGCGCGTCGATATCGAAAGTCGAGCGGCGATTGACGTCGTGAAAATGGGTCCGGAGCCAGTGATCGGCGCTCTCGCGGCCCAGCGACTTCAGATAAAGCAGAAACTCGATATCGGTACTGAGCTCGCTCAGCATGCCCAGGGATTTCATCGCCTGTTCGGCTTCGATGAGATGAATAAAGAAATTTCGTTTCTTGAGCCGGTCGACATGCGGGCCAGTCGTGCCGGGCGCGTTGATGATCTGCATCACGACAGACAGCGCGCGGAGCTGCGCCATCAGCGCGCCGTTGAACACGATCTCGTTGAGGCGATTGGTAATCGCGGCGGCGTTCTGCGGCACCTCCTCGCGCCGGATGGGTTGGACTTGCACGATCACGATGTCGGGGAAGCTGCACTCGTAGATGATCGGCCACAGCGGCGGGTTGCCGACATAGCCGCCGTCCCAATAGGCCTCGCCGTCGATCATAACCGCCGGATAGAACTGTGGCACACACGCCGAGGCCATCAGCGCATCAACGCTAAGCTCGTCGCCGCGAAAGATGCGGGGCTGCCCGGTACGGACATGAGTGGCCCCGACATAGAGCTTGATGGCGGCGGGGTCGCGCAGCGCAGCAAAATCGATCGTCTCTTCGAGCAGTGCGCGCAAATGCGAGTGGCTGTTCAGATTGTTCTCGTAGGGCGAGAACAGCAGCGTCATCTCCTCCATCATCAGCGCGACCGGGTTGTGATCGAGGTTCCAGGTGCCTTGCATCTTTTCGAGCCAGCTGCGGCGGACCGGGTTGAGCCAGCCGACCTCACTCATCCGGTGCCAGAACCGATCGAGCGCGGCGCGTGCGCCCGCCCCACCGCCGGCGCGAATGCCCTGCGCCAGCAGCGCACCGTTGATCGCTCCGCCGCTGGAGCCGCTAATACCTTCGAACGCCACGCGCTCGTCTTCAAGCAAGCGGTCAAGCACGCCCCAAGTGAAGGCGCCGTGCGCTCCGCCGCCCTGCAGCGCGAGATTGATGGTGCGCCGATGCGGATGCTGGGCGCGATGCGCGGTGTTCATGGATGGCCTTTTCCCGTGATCCTGCCGACAGCGATTAAACCAATACACAATACAGTTGATTGGCTTCTCAATTCGGCATCATGCAGGCCATGACTTCTGCCAGCAAGGTCGATGCCGGTGAACTGCCGCGGAAGTAGACGCTCCAATCGAAGTCTTCAGTTCTCTTTACTGTGCTTTCGTCAGCGCCTCGCTGCCCGCCGCAAGCTCGATAATTTCCGTGGTGATTTCTTCTTGCCGGAGCTGACGCTCCCGCGTTGAAAGATTATTGAGCTTCGTCGCGATATTGGTCTTGGCCGACGTCATGGCCATCATGCGAGCTTCGTTCTCCGCTTCGAAGGCGAGCATGGCGGCTTCGCAGAGCTGGGCGTAGACGTATTCCGCGGCAAGCCGTTCCAGCAATGGCTGAGGCGCGAGAGTGGTCAGCGGAGCCTGCTGCTCGATCGGCCGCGCAAAGCGCTGGAATTCGATCGGAAGCAGGGAATGCCGGTCGATTTGGATGCCGCTGCCGGATACCGAGCGGGGAAAAATAACGTCGACCTCCGCAACGGCGCCGCTTGCGACGTAGCCGTACAGAGCGTCGGCAAGCCGATTGGCAAAACTCGGAAGCGCATCGACATGGGCGGCCATCGGCGCCGACCACGCCGCCTTGACGCCGCGCTCGCTGGCGATCGCTGCACCGCGCGTTCCAATAATGAGGCTCGTCGCGTCGCGGATATCGCCCGCCGCGGCGTCGAGCACGCGTTCGCTGAAGGCCCCGGCAAAGCCCTGCTCGGCACAAAACAGAATAAGTCCGCGCCTCGCCCGCCGCTGCGGCGTCGTGGCCGAGACATCTTGCGGCAGCAGAGTCAATGCTTGTCCGATGGCGCGCGAAATGACCTCCGTATAGGCTTCGACGCCGGCGAGCAGCGATCGGCTCTGTTGTGCTCGCGAGGCTGCAATTCCGCGCATCGCCGTCACCACCGCCTCAAGTTGGCGCACGTTGTGAAGTTGGGCGACGACGTCGGCAAGCCGCTCAGCCATCACACAGTCCCCGGCTCGGCCGCGGCAGGTGGCGGCGCCAGCTGCGTGACCAGCCCGGAAACGCTGGTCTTCAACAGGGCGCTGCTCGCATCGTCGAGGCGTCCGGTGCGCTCAATCCCGGCGACGATCGACGCCGCAGACCGGTCGAGCCAGCCCGGCAGCGCGGAGCGGAACTTGCCAACGTCCTCCAGCGGCAAACGATCGAGGATGCCGCCCTGCAATGCGAGGGCCAGCGCCACTTCGTCTGCGAGCCGCAGCGGCGCATATTGGGGTTGCGACAGGACGGCGCGGATACGCTGGCCGCGTGCGATCTTGCTTTTGACCTGCAGATCGGTGATGCCGCCGAAGCGCGTGAAAATTTCGAGTTCCAAAAACTGGGCGTAATCGAGCCGCAGCATTTCCGCCGCATCTCGCAAGGCCGGCGCCTGGGTCTTGCCGCCGACCCGGCTGACACTGCTCCCGACATCGACCGCCGGCTTGTGACCTTCGTAGAACAGCCGCAAGTCGAGAACGAGTTGGCCGTCGGTGATCGAGATCAGATTGGTCGGAATGTAGGCGCTGAGATTGCCGGCATCCAGTTCCGCGATCGGAAGCGCGGTCAACGACCCGCCGCCGGCGGCTTTCGAAAGCTTGGCCGCGCGTTCGAGCAATCGTGCGTGTACATAAAACACGTCACCCGGGTAGGCCTCGCGCCCCGGCGGTTGCCGGGTGAGCAGCGCGATTTCCCGGTGTGTCGCGGCGTGTTTGGTCATGTCGTCGATGACGATCAGCGCATGCTGGCCGCGATCGCGGAAATACTCCGCCATGGTGAAACCCGAGAACGGCGCGAGCCATTGCAGCCCGGGAGCGGCCGAGGCGCTGGCGACGACGAAGATGCAGCGTTCGGGTGCGCCATGAGCCTGAACGGCGTCGATGACCCGTTTGACCGTAGAGGACTTCTGACCGATCGCGACGTAGACACAAACAATGTCGCTGGTCTTCTGATTGATGATGCAGTCGACCGCAATCGAGGTCTTGCCGATGGCGCGATCCCCGATAATCAGCTCGCGCTGGCCGCGCCCCAGGGCAAACATGGCATCGACGACGAGTAAACCGGTCTGCACGGGTTCGCTGACGAAGTCGCGATCGATGATTGCGGGCGCAGGTCGCTCCACGGGGTCATGGCCTTCGGCATCGACGGTCCCGCTACCGTCGAGCGGACGGCCAAGCGGATCGACGGTGCGACCCAGCAAGGCCGGCCCTACGGGCACGCGCACCACTTCGCCGCTATTGTTGACGCGGTCACCCGCCTCAACTCCCTCGGCATTGTCGAGCAGCACACAGCCAAGAATGTCACGGTCGAGCGTGAGCGCGAAACCAACCTGACCGCGTTCGAAGCGCACAACTTCGTTAAGCCGAACATCGGGCAGGCCGGAGACGTGCGCGATGCCATCAGCGATCGCAACGACACGACCCACCTGCTCGGTGGAGGGCGCGAACGTCGCCGCCTTGACGCGCTCCCTTGCGTCCTTCAGCCAGAGATCAAGATCCGCTTGGGGATTTGTCACGGTCCAATTCCTTGCGGATTTGATCAAGATCCGCGCGCCAGCAATTGCGCAGGATGGTGTTGGGGCTGCGAAGCTCGATGCCGGCAAGCAGCGCTGGATCGGTGCGAAATGCCAGGGGCAACTGCAAACCGAACGCCGCCGTGAGCGAAGCGCGAACGTGTTCCATCTCTTCGTTCGAGAGGGGCATTGTTGTCACCACTTCGATCGGATGCTCGGCCGAGGTTGTTGACGCAAAGCTGGCTCTTGTATCGGGCGACAGTGTGCGCAGCTCGCGGCAGAGCCCTTCGAGGAACACGGAGAGAGCAACATTTTGCGGCAGGCGTTCAAGCAGGCGCCGGGCGATGTCTACGGAAAGTTCGCTCGCTCGCGCCACGATCGCTTGTTTGGCTGCGCTGAGTTCCCGGGCGTTGGCCGCTTCGGCGGCAAGGCGCTGCTTGGCGATCTCATCCGACGATTGCGCCAGCAGACTTGCCTTCTCGGCGGCCGCAGCTTTGTGCGCGTCCGCGATCAACCGCTCGCGCTCTGCGCTGATCTCGGCCAACGCTTTGTCGGCGGCGGTGCGCGCATCGGCGGCCTGTTGACGCGCCGCAGCCGCATCGGCCAAGACCTTGTTCGCCTGCGCCTGCCGCTTGGCAACGATGTCCGCCACCGGCCGAAAGAAGAACCGGGCAAGTATCCAGATGAGCACGAGGACATTGACAGTCTGGAACGCCAGCGTCCACCAATCGATATGCATGGCCTCAATGGATGAACGGGTTGGCGAACAGCAGCAGCAGCGCGACCACCAGACAATAGATCGCCATCGTCTCGATCATCGCGAGACCGACGAACAGCGTCCGCGAGATGGTGCCGGCAGCCTCCGGTTGCCGGGCGATGGCATCCATTGCGGCCGCGACCGCGCGTCCCTCGCCGAGCGCGGGCCCGATGGCGCCGAACGACACCGTCACCGCCGCCGCGACGATGCTGATAATCTCGATATAGTTCATGACGTCTCCTTTTGCCTGTTGCCGGCGGCCGGTCCTCCGCTGGTGGCACTGCCGATAAAGACCATGGCGAGTACGGTGAAAATGTAGGCCTGAACCGTTCCGGTGAGCAGGTCGAGCGCCATCAGCGGGATCGGCACCAGAAGGCCTGCGAGCGAAAGCACGATGCCGATGAGAAAAACGCCGCTCATGACGTTGCCGAACAAACGCACGATCAGAGAAAACGTGCGGGTGAATGTCTCGATCACATTGAGCGGGATCATGATGATCGTCGGATCGGCAAAGGTTTTCAGGTAGCCGCCGACGCCCCGCGCGCGAACGCCAAAATAGATAATGGCGAAGAACACGATCAGGCCCAGCGCCACGTCAGTCTCGAGGTGAGCCGTCGGCGGATCGATCCCCGGGATCAATGACGACCAATTTGCCGCCAGGATGAAAAGGAACAGCGTTCCGATCATCGGAACGTACGGCTTTGGTGTCACGCGCATCGTGCTTCTGATCTGATCCTCGATGGTGCCGACGATCAGCTCAAGCACGGCCTGATACCGGGATGGCACGAGTGTCAGAGAGCGCGTGGCAAGAAAGCCGGCTAAACCGAGCGCCACCATGAGACCCCAGGTCACGACAACCGGCTCGGTGATCGGGACCGGTCCGACCGTGAACAATGTTGTGGTGGCAAGGGGCGATCCGATCATGACCGGACTCCAAGCCGAAGGACCGCGGACCGCGCCGCCAGGATGCCGGCGGCGGCGGCGAGCAGCGGCAACGCGCCGAACCGGCTGGCGATAACGGCAAGCAAGCAGGCAATAATCGCGAAGCGAACGAGTTGACCCATCGATGCCAGCAGGAGCGATCCGCCGGTCGCAAACATGTGCACGTTCCATCGCAGCGTCATGAAGTGGAAGACGCCGATCAGCGCTCCGATGGCGAGCCACGCGCCTGCATCGAGGACATGCAAAAGCAGATCGTGTCCGGTGACATACCAATTCGTCATTGCCTGTGCATCCATCGCCAGGCGGACCAATAGCCGATGACCACGCCCACCAGCAGTAATGGCGCACTCCAGAAAATGCCGGTGCCCAGCTTGTGGTCGAGCCATCGTCCGATGAACAGTCCGATCAGCGTCGGTGTGACAATGATCCAGCCAAGCACGCCGATCTGGCCGACAAACCGCATTGCCGATGGTTCGCCTTCCTTCGCCCAGCGTTTGCGTTCGCGTTGCGTCCTGACCGCATCGGCCATGCCGTCCGGCGCGTTCGGCTCGGGCTCGACGGTCTTGGCATTCACGATCCGTCTCCGAATAGGCTCGGCCGTTGCGGCCGCATATAGCGCACAATCTGTCTGATCGCCTTCATCTGCAGTTGCAGACTTTCGGTGCGCGCGATGCGCTCTGATTCAGCGGCTTCCAGGAATTGCGCCAAAACCACCTGCTCGAGCCGATCGAGATCTTCGCCCGGCACCGCCTGGCGCGTCGCGACCGCCACTTCGTTTCCCTTGGTCACCGACAGCACGCCGCGGCGCACGGCACAGAACCGTTGCCGATCGTCCGCGCGGTGCCAACTTACGACCGATACGGTCAATGCGGTGAGGAAATCGGCATGGCCCTGCAAAATGCCGAAGCCGCCGCTCTCGTCTTCGGCCCGCACCGCCACGACATCCGGATCGTCGATGACCACAGCCGTTGGGGTCGTGATCAATAATCTCATGACTGTTTCGACCGGGGGTTCGAGGTGTTTTCCTTGTCGCGGGCCTCGTCGATGGTGCCGACCATATAGAGCGAGCTTTCGTCCCACTTGTCGCTGACACCGTCGAGGATCGCCCGGCAGCCCTTGAGCGTCTCGACCAACGGCACCGAGCGGCCGGGTTTGCCGGTAAAGGCTTCGGTGACTGCAAACGGCTGGGTCAGGAAGCGTTGTAGCCGCCGCGCGCGCCCGACGATCAGGCGATCGCGGGCGCTCAGTTCCTCGATGCCAAGAAGCGAGATGATGTCTTGGAGTTCCTTATAATGCGCGATCGCCTCACGCACTTGTTCGGCGGTGCGGTAATGCTCCTCACCGACAATTGTTGGATCGAGCAGAATCGATGATGAGGTCAACGGATCGACGGCAGGATACATGCCTTCGGCGGCCATCGATCGAGACAGCACAATCGCGCTGTCGAGGTGGCTTGAAATCGCGGTTACCGCCGGATCCGTGAAATCGTCCGCCGGTACATAAACGGCCTCGATCGCCGTGACGGACACCCCGGAAATTGATGCGATACGCTCGTGCAAAGCAGCGACTTCCGTGCTGAGCGTCGGCTGATAGCCGACGCGTGACGGCAAGCGCCCGAGCAGGCCGGAAACTTCGCTGCCTGCCTGGACGAAGCGAAACACGTTATCCATCAGCAACAAAACGTTTTGTCGCTTCTGGTCACGGAAATATTCCGCGATTGTGAGTGCAGTAAACCCGACGCGCCAGCGTGCGCCGGGCGGCTCATTCATCTGGCCGTATACCAGCACGCTGCGATCGAGCACGCCGGATCGGCGCATTTCGCTCAGGAGTTCATGGCCTTCCCGAGACCGCTCGCCGATGCCGGCGAAGACCGAGATGCCTTGGTAGCTTTCGACCATCGCGTGGATCAGTTCCATGATCACGACGGTCTTGCCGACGCCGGCACCGCCGAACATAGCGGCCTTGCCGCCCTGAGCCAGCGGAGCGAGCAGATCGATGACCTTGATGCCGGTCTCGAATATTGCAGTGGCCGGCGTCCGGTCTTGCAAAGGCGGAGCTGGGCGATGGATCGGCGCATGCGGCAAATTAGCCGGCAGCGGCGGGCCGTTGTCGCGGACATGGCCGGTAACATCGAGCAAACGACCGAGAACGGCGTCGCCGACAGGAATGGTGATCGGGCCTCCGGTCGCACGCACCGGCACTCCGCGCTTAAGTCCTGCGGTCGCCTGAAGAGCGACACCGCGGACAGTGCTGGCGTCGAGATGCGCCTGAACCTCAATGATGAGGGTCTCGGGCTGGTCCCATATGACGATCAGAGCTTCGTCGATTAGCGGCAGTTTAGCGCCCGCAAAGGCGACATCGACCACCGCTCCGCGCACGGCCAGAACCTTTCCGCAAAGCTGCGTAGGCTGCGTCATCGCGACGACCACACCTATGTATGCCGCTATCGGCCAAATGATGTTGGTCCGGCATTGCGGCGCAAGACCCTACCTGTTCTCCAACGATTTGTTCGCCCTAACTCCGATCGATCGCTTTGACTTAGAACAATGATCGCCAGGCCTCGGCAGGTGCAGCGGGCCGCTTTTGCCCGAGGACGGCCTCCTTAGTTTGACTGCGTAGCCTAATCTTCCACGACCGCGACGATTTCGACCTCGACCAGAAAGTCCGGGTTCGACAGCGCCGTGACGCCGATAAGCGTGCTCGGCGACGGGCGGCTCGAATCCCATGGGACCGGCAGCGTCTTGTCGTTGAGAACTTTCATGAACTCCGGGACGCCGACGACGTACATGCGTCGGAACACGACGTGGTCCCAGGTCGCTCCCGCCGCCTCGAGCTGAAGCGTCAGCCCGTCGAGCACCGCCAGATATTGCCCCCGCAAATCCCCAGGATGAAGCGGCTGATAATTCTCATCAGAGGGCGTCTGGCCGGCGATGTAGATCAGCTTCGACGGCTTCTCGATCGTCAGGACGCGCGTGTAATTCGGATGCTTAAACAGGCCCGGAGGATTTATATATTTTCGCGGCATGACGTTTCCCTTCCGCGCGCGGCAATGACCAAAATAGATCGCGCCGGATCATAACATCGACTAGGCTCTGCGCAGAGGCAGATCGCAAACGCAAAGACACCAGGAGCTCGAGGAATGAACGACTCGCCCGCATACGTGCCGCCGACAGTCTGGACATGGAACAAGGAAAGTGGCGGCCGGTTCGCGAGCATCAATCGCCCGATCGCGGGACCGACCCATGACAAGGAGCTGCCGGTCGGGCGCCATCCGCTGCAGCTCTATTCGCTGGCCACGCCGAACGGCGTGAAGGTCACGGTGATGCTGGAAGAGCTGCTGGCGCTTGGCCATCGCGGCGCCGAGTACGACGCCTGGCCGATCCGGATCTGGAGGGCGATCAGTTCGGCAGCGGGTTCGTGGCCGTCAATCCGAACTCGAAAATCCCGGCGCTGATGGACCGCAGCGGACCAAAGCCGATCCGGGTATTCGAGTCCGGGGCGATTTTGCTCTACCTCGCCGAGAAGTTCGGCGCGCTCCTGCCGACCGACGCATCGACACGCGCTGAATGCCTGTCGTGGCTGTTCTGGCAGATGGGCAGCGCCCCGTACCTTGGCGGCGGCTTCGGCCACTTCTACGCCTACGCGCCGATCAAGATCGAGTACGCCATCGATCGCTTTGCCATGGAGGTGAAACGCCAGCTCGACGTTCTCGACCGGCGGCTGGCAGCAGTCGGAGTATCTGGCCGGACCCGACTATACGATTGCCGATATCGCCGTCTGGCCCTGGTATGGCGGCCTGGCGAAGGGCCTGCTCTACGGCGCGGGCGAATTCCTGCAGGTGCAGGACTACGCCAATGTCCAGCGCTGGACCGACGCGATCGGCAAGCGCCCCGCCGTGCAGCGAGGCCGCAAGGTCAACTGCACCTGGGGCGAACCTTCAGATCAATTGCACGAACGCCATGACGCCAGCGATTTCGAAACCAAGACCCAGGACAAGGTCGGGGATGTCAAAACTCCGACCAGCGCCTGAATTCGGCCGCTTCTTTCGCCGCCAAACATACTCACTCAGTCACTCGCACCGACAGCGCGTGGCAAAGAGCGAGGATGACGCATTCTCTCCCGATCAGAATTGGCTATATTGCTCAATCACCGCACCAAAATCCGGAAAACGAAGAATGAAATTGAGAGATAGCAAAAAACCGATCAGACAAAATATCATGATTGCGAGCAGATTGGGATTTGTAATCACCGAAACGAGCCGAGACCGGGCACGCTCGATCCTTTGATTTCGGCGGCTCGCGGCGAAGAGCGTATTTGCGGTTCTCATCGCTACCTCCATGCCCAGCGACACATCGACATTCTACGCGGTGACCGCAGGAGGCGATGTGACCGGCAACACGCCTTGATGTTTTTCCGGCGTGTCGCCGCGCGCGCATCCTTTGCCGGTTTACGGCAGCAACATTTTCCGACGTATCGCTGGGTCGCAAACCCCGACGCGAGCGGCCAGTTCCGGGCAGGCGCTGATGGAATTGTTTCTGGTTAGTAAAGGCTTTCGCCATTAGCTAGGATTGCGCGCAAGATAGTCGCGCAATGTTGAGAGTTGTCACGCACCGTGCCGCCTTATGTCGGCGACACAAGACCCGATTGGCGGTGCAACTTTCGGCGTCCAAGGCATCATGCCGACGACGGCAACGTCACGGCGGGTCAGCAAGCGCAAGCTTGACGATAAGCGCAATGCTGAAAACGCCCGGACCGAATCCGATCAAGCCTCACCATCGCTGCTCCCGTCCGGCACCGGCCGATTGGTAGACAAGGCGGTTTAGCGGACGGCGTTTGTACCTTTCCTGTCCCTTCCAACGCTGCTCATGCGAGGCGTTCGGTAAGCGCCAATAAAGTGTCGCGATTAACACCTTGCGCGGCATGTTTTGAGGCGTTCGAGGCAGTAGTCAAACGACCTGTCGCGGTATCGGCAATAATTGAACTGCTGGTCGCAGCGCGTGTTGCAATAATCATCGGCTACTTTGATGTCCGCAGATGGTGACGATCTGCCGTCCGAGAGGCAGCCGCTGGTCACAGAACAGAACGGCGATGACGTGTAGCCAACCCGCATTAAATCTTGCGCCCGCGACAAAGAAATGTCGGCCATGGTTGCGCAGCCTATTCCGGTAGCCAGCAGAACGACGAAGGGGGCTTTCATAGGTCTATCTTACGAGCGGGTTAGGCGGACAAGCAGCCGCCGCGGAGTGCAAGCGTGTCACGGTACGCAAAGTGAAACATCAGATCGCCACGTCAGGCGTTGATCTGCATCAAACAGTTCTGACGCGATTTACGATGTTATTGCATCGTTCTGTAGGCGAAAAAGCCGAATTTTGAGACAAAGAATAGCGCCTTTTTGCGAAGGCGAGGTGGGGAATATCAGCCGAAAATTTTGATCGGCACGACTGGGAGGAAGATCGATGTTCGAGGTCATCTACCTGTTTGTGCTCGCGTTGGCAGCGCACCCTTGGCCCGTCACCCTGATGCAAGGGAGCACGCGGCGACCACATTGCGTTTGTGCACCGGCTTTACCGCGATGCCGCGTACATTTTGGCGGCCGTCGTCGGGATCGCTATCTGTGAAGCGGCGCTCGGCATCTCGCTTGAGAACTACTGGTTTGCCGAACTGGGACAAAGCCATCGCTATTGGCTGTCCCTTGAATATCGCGCGGCAATTTTCTTAGTAGTCTCGCTTTTGATCGGCCTGTTCGTGGGCGCCAACCTGCGCGTACTGTGCCGGCCATATGCGATTGTTCCGGCAAGCGCGCCCTGGATCGCCGGATTTGTGTTTGCCGCCATGGCTGGATTTCTGGCTACGTCGTTGTGGATTCCGCTCATGCGGTTCCTCGGCGCGACACCGGCGGGCGTGGTCGATCCGGTGTTCGGCAGAGATCTTTCTTTCTACTTATTGGCATTGCCCCTCTACGACGACATTGTCGAAATAACCATCGGCACTCTTTGCGTTGTGATCGCGCTCTGGGCCGCGATTGGAATGGTGGCGCGCAGCGGAACGGCTGCGTTTGCCTATCGGCCCAATCCATTCGGTGCCTCTTATCCGCACCAGAGCGTCGCTGTTTTAAATCCGAGCCGGGCGGTCTGGGTGAGCTGGCTGCGGCAAGGCTTGGTCGTCGGCGCCCTCTTGTGCATCGCCTTCGGTGCCAGCCGGTTCTTGGCCCGGTATCACCTCGTTGTGGGCGGACATTCAAAGGTCGTAGCCGGCGCGTCCTACGCCGACGTCAAGTTCTGGTTGCCCGGATACGACGTCACCGTTGCATGTTGGTTCGCGGCCGCGCTGATCCTGGGGCTGGCGGCGGCCAGTCCGCGCGTTCGCAACTGGTTATTGATGCGTCAGTTGCATTGGCTCACGCCGCTCGTGGCGCTGGCGGTGCTGCTCGTCGGAGCGTTCGTGGTTCCCACCAGCATCGAGGATTTTTACGTCGGGCCGAACCAGATCACGCTGGAACTGCCGTATCTGCTCAGGAGCATTGCCGGCACCCGCCAAGCATATAACCTTGAGGGCCCCTCGGTCGCGGAGCGGGAATTTGCAGTCTCCGCAACGCCGTTAACAGCTGCCGACCTGACAAAAAACTCCGCGACGCTGCAGGACGCCCGCATCTGGGATTGGCGCGCGCTCGAGCCGCAACTGCAGCAAATCCAGGGCCTGCGGCCCTATTACACTTTTCAGCGGCGTCGATATCGATCGCTATGCGATCGACGGCGCCGAGCGGCAGGTCATCATCACGGCGCGGGAGCTCGACGTTACGCGGCTTCCGGCGCCGGCCCAGGTCTGGGTCAATCTCGCGCTCAAATACACCCACGGCTACGGCATCGTCGCGGTTCCAGTGAATGAGATCGACGCCAGAGGCAATCCAGTTCTCTGGGCGCACGATATTCCAGTCGAGGCCAAGAAAGACCTGTCCGTCACCCGCGGCCAGATTTATTTCGGCGAACTCACCGACGACCGGGTCTATGTGCACACGACCGAGAAGGAATTCGATTTCCCGCAAGGCCAGGCCAACGCCGAGACCGTGTACCAGGGAACTGGCGGAATCCTGCTCTCTAACATGTGGCGCAAGCTGGTCATCGCCCGCGAATTCGACGGTCCGCGGCTTTTCATCTCCGGGTATTTCACGCCTGAGAGCCGGGTGATGCTGCGCCGGAATATCGTCGAGCGGGCCCGGACGCTCGCTCCGTTCCTGAGCTTTGATCACGATCCTTACATCGTCGCCGATGCGGACCATTATTCTTACATCCTCGATGCCTATACGACTTCTGAAAATTATCCTTACAGCGAAGCTTATCAAGGATCGCTTTCGGCGTTCCGCGGCTACAACTACCTGCGCAATTCCGTCAAGGCGGTGATCGACGCTTATAACGGCTCGGTGACGTTTTACGTCTTCGACCGGCACGATCCGATCATCAATGCCTATCGGCAAGTGTTGCCCGAACTTTTCAAGGACGAGCGCGAGATGCCGGAGAATCTGCGCCGGCATATCCGCTATCCGGAGGATATCTTCACCGTGCAGGCCGAGATGTACGGCACCTACCACATGACCAATCCGACCACCTTCTACAATCGCGAAGATCGCTGGGAGGTCCCGCACGAGCTCTATCGAAGCAGCGAGATCGCGATGCTGCCCTATTACGTGACGGCGCAGCTTCCCGGTTCCGAGAAGCCGGAGTTTCTGCTCATGTTGCCGTTGTCGGTCGCCGGCAAGAACCAGATGGCGGGTTGGCTCGCGGGTCTCTCCGATGGCGAGAACTACGGGAAGATGGTCGCCTTCCGCTTCCCGAAGGGAACTTTCATCGACGGCCCGGCGCAGGTCGAATCACGGATCAGCTCTGACAGCCGGTTCTCCGGAGACCTGACGCTTTGGGATCAGCATGGCTCGCAAGTCATTCGCGGCAATCTCATCGTGCTGCCGCTCGTGGACAACCAGCTCATCACGATCGAGCCGGTCTATATCGAGGCGGAGCAGACCAAGATCCCGATGCTCGCCCGCGTGGTGTTGGGGCAGCTGTTGCCGGATGACCGCAAGATCGAGTGGGCGAGCACGCTCACGGACGCCGAGCGCCTTCTCGTCGGCGTGTCAGCGCCGACATCCATCGCAGCCGGCGCGCCCGGTATGGGTACGGGCAACGAAATGCTGGAGCGTGCGCGCGTACTGTTCGGCGAGATGCAACGGGAATATGCGTCCGGCAACTTCGCGCGCTACGGCGAGCTGCTCCAGCAGCTTGGAAAGCTGCTCCAGCCGCAATAAAATTTTCAACCGTGACGACAAGCCGGCCCGGCGCGGGCAATAACGGAAGTCAGGAAATCGTCCGTGCTGCCGGTTCAATCTGCAAGACGGAGATGTCTTGCGAGCCTCCACTTTGTTTTCTTGAGCGGCCGCCAAACCTCTTCAATTTTGCTTCTTCCGCCGCCAGCAGGCGAATAAGCTTGCGTCGCTGCTTCCAGAATCTCTCAATCGCCAACTGGCGTCGGTATTGCTCGATTTTGAGTTCCGCAATACGTCGGTCCGTCATGGTGCGCCTGGACTTGTCGGCTCCACATCCCGGAGGAAGCCCGCCAAGCGTACTGCCCGCTAGCTAAACGTTTGATGTCTGCCGCATTACGTTTCATTCATGTAGGTCGTACAGCGGCAACATCTGCAACCACCCTTGCGGTTATTCAGGCAGAAGCACGGTCAACGGTGGTTCGGCGCCGATTTCGACCCGGCCGCGGTGCGAAGGACCGCAGAGAATAAAAAATGCAGAAATTCGAATTCGCGTGCTCGCTTACGATTGGCTTCGGGCACACAACCAGACAGTGTCGCCGTATGTGTTGCTTGGCGAAATTTCGAGCTTCTTTGCCGAATTTGCATAGCGCGAAATTTGGCTTTTGGACAGAAATCCGAACGGGCAATGAGCCTGGTGGGACTAAGGGAACCAGTCGAGCTGCGTCAGCGACCGTGAGCGTACGCCGGATCCGGACGGAAATTTGGGGGTTTAGGAGTCTCGCCATTTCCGGCATTCGGCATGCCAAAGACAACATGCCAAGACAATTTGTCTAGGGTTGGAGCACCCCTCAATATACATTCGACGCGTGGCCCTCACTTGCCGACCAAAGGCGCCATGGGGGGAGAATCATGCTGGGGTATACGCGACGGCATCTGTTCATCGCATTAGCCGTGACCGATGTGTGTTGTGGGCATCGTCTGGCTCGCACTGGCGATCTTGATTCCCGCACCACCGTCAAAGATTACGATCGCTGGATCTTTCAAAGGCGGTCACTACCAGTCACTCGCGCTTCGTTACAAAGCCATCCTCGCGCGGGCCCACGTGGCGGTAGACGTGCGCACGACCGGCGGCGCCATGGAAAACCTCAAGCTTCTGAACGATCGCAATTCCGGAATTCAAATCGCCTTCGTGCAGGGCGGTGTCGCGAACGGCGATCAAGCGCCCGACCTGTTGTCGTTGGGGCGCATCGACTACCAGGTTTTCTGGCTGTTTTATCACGCCGATGAAACGTTGAGCGATCTGACCGAGCTCAGAGGCAAGCGTATCGCGGTGGGGCCGCTGGGCAGCGGGACGCGAATTGTTTCGCAAAAGATTCTCGAAGTCGGCGGTGTCACGTCCGAAAATACGACACTGGTGAATCTCACTCCGCAGCGCGCGGCCGAAGCGTTGAGCGACGGATCGATCGATGCGGTGTTTCTCAACTTTTCGCCCGATTCGCCGATCCTCGATGGGTTGCTGAAGAACCCAAAATTCCGTCCCATGAGCTTTTCGGACGCGGAGGCTCTTACCCGCATTTTTCCCTTCCTGGTCCGATTGGTGATGCCGCGGGGCGTGATCGATTACCAGAACAAGGTTCCAGCTGCCGACGTGATCCTGATCGCGACTACCAACGCCGTGCTGGTGCGGAAGGAAATTCATCCGGCAATCATCGACCTTCTGGCACAGACGATCATGGAGGTGCACAGTTCACCGGGAATTTTTCAGCGGATCGGTGAATTTCCGACGCAAGCCGATCCGGAATATCCGATGGCGGAGGAAGCTCGGGATTTTTACAGAAACGGCCCGTCGCTGCTTAACCGCTACCTGCCCTTCTGGATCACCAACTACGTGAAGCGGGGTATTGCGCTACTCGTCGCGGTCATAGCGATTATCATCCCGATGTTCAGCTATGGGCCAAACCTTTATCGTTGGCTGGTGCAATATCGGATGCGCGCGCTGTACCGCCGCCTCAGGGTGATCGAAGCAGCCTTGCAAACCGCCGCGACCGCACCGGAGATCGCGGCGCTCGAAGGCGAGGTCGAGAGCCTCGACCGGGCGATCCATGGTCTCGGCGTGCCGATGAAACACTCGGACCTGTATTTCACGTTGAAATCCCACCTCAACCTCGTGCGCATCCGCGTCGGCTCGCGCCACACCGAATTGCGCGGCAAAAGGACCACTGCCAGTCTGGTGCGTTAGGCGCCAGTGCCAAACCGCGTGTCAGAATTTCTCGGGAACGAATTTTCGCCCCGTTAATGACTTCTGGTCGTCGTACTTGGTCCGAGTGGATCGTTTTGGCAATTTGACCTTGGGTCGCGACACTTTCTTATAAGGAATGAGTTCGAGGATCTGGGCGATGCAATTCAGGCGTGCCCGCCTTTTGTCGTCCGACCTCACAATATGCCAGGGTGCATAGTCGACGTCGCTGGCCTTCAACATGGCATCGCGCGCTCGCGAATAATCGTACCAGCGCTCGAACGATTCCAGGTCCATCGGACTTAGCTTCCACTGGCGAAGCGGATCGTTGATGCGGGCGAGAAAGCGCCGCTCCTGTTCTTCTTGCCCCACCTCCAGCCAGAATTTGATGAGAATGATGCCGGCGTCGGTTATGTATTTCTCGACTTCCGGACAGAGGCTCAGAAAGCGCTCCACGTCCTTGGCGTGGGCAAATCCCATCACGTTTTCAACGCCCGCCCGGTTGTACCAGCTCCGGTCGAAAATGACGATTTCGCCGGCGGCGGGAAAATGCTCGATATAGCGCTGGATATACATCTGCGTTTTTTCACGATCGGACGGGGCAGGCAGGGCCACAAGCCTAAAGACGCGCGGGCTCACTCTCTCGGTTATGGCTTTGATCGTGCCGCCCTTGCCGGCGGCGTCGCGGCCTTCGAACAGAATGATGACGCGCTGCCCCTTCGCTTTCACCCAATCCTGCACGTAACAAAGCTCGACTTGGAGCTTGCGCAGCTCCTTCTCGTAGAGCTTTCGCTTCATCCTGCCGTTGTCGGCCGTTTTGACGCGCGCCATGCCATCTAGCTCCCGAAAATGACGCGCCGGAAGCGGCTCATGGCGACAGTGAAGTAGACCGAGCCAATGATCAGCATTGCCAGCAGCGGACGCCAGACCAGCGAAATATCGGCGCCGCGAAACAGCACCGCCTGAGCGAAGGCAACGAAATGCGGCGTCGGGCTGATCGTCTTCATGACATATTGCAGCCAGACCGGCATGCTCTCCATCGGAGTGCTGCTGCCCGAAAGCAGTTGCGTGACGATCAGCACCGGCATGGCGAGCAAACCGAACTGGCCCATCGTCGTCGACAGTGTGCCGAGCAGGATGCCGAGAGCGGCCACCACCAGAGCGTAAAGCGCCGCGCCGAGCAGGAACAATGCAATCGACCCCGCGATCGGCGCGCCAATCCACAGATGGACGACGAATTCGAGCGACAGCATCGCCGCTACAAGAATAACCAGGCCGTTGGCCAACATTTTCGCCAGCATGATCTCGGCGGGCACGACCGGCATGACCAACAAGTGCTCGACCGTGCCTTGCTCGCGCTCGCGGATCAGCGCAGCGCCGGTCAGAATTACCGTCAGGAGTGTGATCTGATTGATCACCTGGGTCATTGCCGAGAACCAGGAGGTCTTGAGGTTTGGATTGAATTTCGCGCGGACGACAAGATTGATCGGGTCGCTTAACGGATCGCCGCGTTTGGAGATGAAATTCTGCACCTCATTGAATATCGCAGTCCTGAGATAGCTGGCGCCGTTGCCTGCCTGGGCCACCGCCGTCGCGTCGACGTTGATTTGGACCTCGGTCTTTCGCTGGGCGAGCACATTGGCCTGGAAGTTGGGAGGAATCTCGACAACGAACAGCAATTCGCCCTTGTCCATTTTCGCATCGATCTCGGACGCGCTGATGTGCACGGCACGCTGGAAAGTCGGCGGAGCCAGCCCTTCGGCAATCTCTCTAGAGAGATCCGAACCGTCCTCGTCCACGATTCCGACCGAGAGATTGGTGGCCTCGGTCACGGCGCCGGTCGCGACGGTGTTGACCGAAATGCTGAAGGCATAGGCGACAAGGACAAGCATTGTCGGGTCCGCCCGGATACTTCTCAGTTCCTTGATCACGAGGCGCAGGATGTTGAAAATATGATCGCGCAGCGTGAGCGTTCTTGCCTTGGCCAATTTTGGACCGGCTTCGGTTTGGGGCGAGGACACGTTACGCCTCCTGCTTGCGAAGGAGCACGAGCGACAGGACGAGATAGGCCAGCGCGATGATCGCGATTGCGGCGATATTTCGCCAAAGGTCGGGCATGCCGAGCGCCTTGGCGAAAACCCCGACGGTGACCGGCTGGTACCAGGCCGACGGGAACGTCAGGCCGAGAATTTTTGCTCCACCGGAGAGGGAAGAAACCGGCGCGAACAGTCCCGAGAAATTCACGGCGGGCACAATCGAAAGGATCGCGGTCGCAAACACCGCCGCGACCTGCGTGCGGGTGAACGACGAAATCAACTGGCCGAAACCGGTTGTCGACACGACGTAGACGATCGTTCCGATCAGCAGCGTAAGAAACGAACCCTTGATCGGCACGGCGAATATAAAAATCGCCATCAAGAACAGGAAAACAAAATTCACCATGGCGACCCCGGCGTAAGGGAGCTGCTTGCCGAGCAGGAATTCGAGCCTGGTAATTGGTGTGGAGCGGAAATTGGCAATGGAGCCGGTTTCCTTCTCCCGCACCACCGCGATCGCCGACATGATGGCGGGGATCAGACAAAGCATCAGCATGAATACGCTCGGCACCATGGCGTTGACGCTGAGAAAAGCCTGATTGTAGCGAAAGCGGGTCTGGATATCGCCGTCGCTCCAGGCATTCGGGCTTCCGGCGCGTCGCAACTGCTTCTGGAGGTCTTCGCCCTGCTTCCTGACGACGCCGGTGACATAATTTCTCGAGGTTTCCCCGCGGAACGTCATGGCGCCGTCGACCGACGCATCGACCTCGGGCCGCGAGCCGTTCAGCAAATCGCGGCCGAAGCCGCTGGGAACTTCGACGACGATTTGGGTGTTGCCACTTCTCAGACGACGCTCCCCCTCGGCTGCTGAGGTGACAGGCGGCTGTACCGAAAAGTACCGGGAGCCGGAAAAACCTTCGAGCAGTTGCCGGGCTTCCGGCGTGTTGTCCTGATCGAATGCCGCCATCTGCAGGTTTTCGATATCGAAGGAGATGCCGTATCCGAAGGCGAGCATCAGGATGATGGGGCCAAACATGGCAAACGCCAGCCTGATCGGATCGCGCAACAGTTCGACTGTCTCGCGGCGCGCATAGGCCCACAGGCGGCCCAAATCGAACCGCCTCGGTATCCGCACCGCTTCCGCCTCGGCCGGTACCGCTGCGGGCACCGGAGCCTCGACTTTCTTCGAACGGTCAATTCCCGCTGCGTCAGCGAGATAGCCGACGAAAGTGTCTTCCAGCGAGTCGCTGCCGCGCTCCTTGACCAGCTCAAGCGGCGCGCCGACCGCCAGCACCTTGCCCGCGTGCATGAGGGAAATGCGGTCGCATCGCTCGGCCTCATTCATGAAGTGGGTTGAAAGAAAGATCGTAACGCTGTCGTCGCGGGAGAGATCGATCAATGTGCGCCAAAACGCGTCGCGCGCGATCGGATCGACGCCCGAAGTCGGCTCGTCAAGGATGAGAATGGCCGGCTCGTGCAGCACCGCTACCGCGAGCTGAAGCCGCTGCTTGATGCCGAGCGGCAGGCTCTCGGGTTTGGCGTTGGCGACGCTTGCCAAATCGTAGCGTTTCAAAAGCTCCTGGATGCGGCCTTCGACCTTGTCCGGCGGCAAGTGATAAAGCTGAGCGTGCAGATCGAGATTCTGTCGTACCGTGAGTTCGCCATAGAGCGAGAACGCCTGCGTCATGTAACCGACGTTGCGGCGCATCTCCATGTCGTTCGATCCCATTGGGCTGCCGAAGAGCTTCGCCCAGCCTTCCGTAGCGGGCAGGAAGCCGGTCAACATCTTCATCGTGGTCGATTTGCCGCAACCGTTAGAGCCGAGGAAGCCAAAGATTTCGCCGGGCGCAATCTTGAAGTTGACGTGATCCACGGCGACGAAATCGCCGAACCGCCGCGTCAGTCCCTCGGCCTCGATCGCCGGCACTTCGTCCGCCGAAGCAACCCGCGGCCGCACGATCACCTTTTGATGAAGCGCGCGCTTTTCCTCCGGCATCAGTGCAATAAATGCATCGTCGAGCGTTGGTTCTCCCGTTCGTTCCAGCAATTCCTTCAGCGTGCCGTCAGCGATGATCTTTCCGTCATCCATCGCCATCAGCCAGTCGAAGCGCTGCGCTTCGTCCATATAGGCTGTCGCCACGACGACACTCATCTGCGGGCGCCGCGCCCTGATCGTATTGATGAGGTCCCAGAATTGGCCCCGCGACAGCGGGTCGACGCCGGTGGTGGGCTCGTCGAGGATGAGCAAATCCGGATCATTGATGAGTGCGCAGCAAAGACTGAGCTTCTGCTTCATGCCGCCGGACAACTTGCCGGCCGGGCGAGCCTCAAACGGATCGAGTGCGGTAGCGGTCAAGAGTTCGGTGATGCGGCCACGCCGCTCTGACGCTGATTGCCCGAACAGCCGGCCGAAGAAGTCGATATTCTCGAAGACACTGAGCGTCGGATAGAGATTGCGGCCGAGCCCTTGCGGCATGTAGGCCACACGGGCACGGAGGGTTTTGAGGTGGGCCGCGTTCGCGAGATTGCCGTCGAACACGACAACCTCGCCGCTCTGGATGATGCGCACGCCGGAAATCAGCGCCAGCAGGGTGGACTTGCCGACCCCGTCGGGCCCGATCACCCCCACCATCTTGCGCGCGGGAATCTCAGTCGTGACATCGTCGAGCGCGATCGTCGCCCCGTAATGGTGCGAGACGTTCGTAAGCCGTGCGACGACGGCGTCGGTCATTGCGGCAGCTTGACTTGGAGGTCATCCGGCCACGCCGTCGCGGCATTTGTGCGAACGATCCCGATACCGCGCACGCCGGTCTTCACCCTGCGCGAGTACTTTTTTAGAAGTTCCGCGTCCAGCTTCAGCTTGATGCGAAACATCAACTTTTCGCGTTCCTCGGCGGTCTCTACGGTCTTCGGTGTGAACTGCGCGTCAGCCGCGACAAAACTCACCGAAGCGGGAATGACGTATTGCGGAACCGGATCCAAAATAATGCGGGCCTCTCCGCCGATCTCGAGCTTGCCGGCACTCGCCGCTGGCAAAAAGACCGTCATGTAGACGTCCTGCAGGTCGAGAATGGTCAGAACCTTGCCGCCGGCGGCGATAACCTCGCCATTTCGCGCGAGCTGGTATTGCACCCGTCCCGTTCGCGGCGAGACAAGAACCAAATCGTGCAACACGGACTCGATACGCTCGACTTCAGCCTGCGCACTCTTGATGGCCGCATCGGCTTGATCTCGCTGCGCGGTCGCCCCCTGGACGCTTGCGAGGGACCCTTCGTAATTGCGGCGCCGCTGATCGAACGTCTGTTGGGTGATAATCTGCTTTTCAACCAGTTGCTGCCCGCGTTCGAAATCGGACTTGGCCGCCGCCAGGGTGGCGTTACGCTGGTCGATCAGCGATACCGCCTCAGCCATCGACTGCCTGGCGCGCTCCACGTTTGACTGCGCCGCCCGAAGCTGGGCTTCGTATTCCGGGGACGATATTCGACCGACAACCTGTCCCGCTTTGACTTCGCTGCCTTCTTCCACGGTGATATCGACCAACCGGCCGGCATATTTCGCGGCGACATCGACCTGCGTCGCTTCAATGCGGCCATTGGTCTTTACGATCCCCGCTGGCATCGTTTCGCCGAGCACGCGGTCAAGAAGACTGCGAATTTTCGACTTCGCCTGCGCGGTGGGAGCTAACAGGCATCCAAGAGAGGGATACCGATTGGCCACCGGCAGCGGCACGCTCACGGCGGCGAACAGGATCACCAGCAGGGCGCCTGCGAGAAACGAATAAACATTGCAAGTGTCCTTTCGAAGTATCAGCAGGAAATTATGTGACCCCAAAGCCGTCAATAATACAACATCGGCACGCGAGATTGACCATTGACCAAGATCAATTTGGGGTCAAAAGCGTATTTCTTTTGACTTTTTCATCTGCAGCTCATCGGCGTTCACCCGCTAGTAACGAAAACGTATGCCGCGCGATCATCAGCTCTTCGTCGGTTGGAACGACATAAAGCCCGACCTTGCCCTCAGGTCGCGATATCAGCGATTTGCCCGTCTCGTTTGCCGCCGCATCTAAAATGGCGCCGAGCCAAGCAAGTTTCGCGGCGACGCGAGCCCGGATTCTGATCGAGTTCTCGCCGATGCCGGCGGTAAAGACAAATGCGTCGAGTCCGCCAAGCGCCGCAGCCAGCAATCCCGTGTTCAACGCAATGCGATAGACAAAATAATCGATTGCAAGCGCCGCGCCGGGACTGTCACTCTCCTCAAGCTCGCGCATGTCGTTGCTGACGCCTGAAAGTCCTTTTAGTCCGTTCTTATCTCATCTCCACAGCGCGAGATTTTGCCTCCCTTTCCACCTCGCCCGTTTGATACTTGTCTCACGTCATCCCTTTCTCTTCCCCTTCGTTTTTTGCTTTTTGATCTTTTTTTTCTATGTTTTTTTGATATTTCAGCGACACCACGGGGCCAACGCCGGGTTGTCATCAAGCGCTGTACACCTCGTCATCTCGGACGATGGCCAACAGGTGGCGATGCAGGTACGATCTGTTCCCGTAACACCCGCCGGACAATGAGCATCGGTTCGACCAGAACCGCCAAGTCAGGGAGGTTCTCGACAAGTTTCTTTCTCCGCCTCGCACCTTACCTTCCGTATGATGCCACCTTGAGGCCGAAGTTGCGCAACGTACCGCGCAGGTCGTTCTCAAGGGCGATGGCCTTGGACAGCAGCAACTGGCGATGTGTCAGCAACATCCGCAGTTTCTGACTGCGTAACTCTTTACTCCACCTACTTAAACCCTCCCCCATCATCTCTGCTATCCCCCATCTTTCTTCCTCTTTTTTATCTCTCCTTCACCCCCCCTCATCTGCCTCTCTCTACTCATATCTCTTCAACCCTCCTTCTCCTACCTCTCTTTAAATCCATTCCTACACCACTAACTCTCCTATCCAATCCGCTTGAAGTGATAGGCCAGTTTCTTCAGCATCGCCAATAAAGCGTAAGTCTCGCTCGCCAACTTCACTTCACGGACAATCTTGCCCGTCTCATCCACAATGCAGACGCTGCTCTCCTTGACCGAAACGTCCAATCCAGCAAAATGATCCATGCTGCGCTTCTCCTTCTGATGCTTGAGGCCGCTCAATGCGGATCTCGTTTCACCATCAGCTTGAAGCGCAGCACCCAAAATCTGCAGCTATCCACAAGCTGACGGACGATTATCCACTCTCGTGGTAGAGCAGATTTTCGATGGCCGCCGGAACCATTGCCTTTTCGGTCATCAGATACAGCAACACGCCGGGATCGATCTGTCCCGGCCGCGTGCCCATCGGCAGCCCGTCAAGCGCGGTAAAGCCCATCGTGCTTTCTATGCTTTTTCCGCCAGCCAGAGCGCACATCGAAGCGCCGCTGCCAAGGTGCGCGACGATGACACGTCCGTTTGCGACAGCCGGTGCAACTTCGCACAGCCGGCCGGCGATGTATTCGTACGACAATCCGTGAAATCCATATCGCCGGACACCCTCGCGATAGAAATGTTCAGGTATCGCGTAGTGGTCGGCGACCGCGCTGTGACCGCGATGGAATGCGGTGTCGAAGCAGGCCACCTGCAACAAATCCGGGCGGCGCGTCAGCAGAGAGCGTATCGGCGCCAGATTGTTCGGCTGGTGCAGGGGTGCAAGCGGACTTAATCGCTCTAAATGCGTCAGAACGTTCGCATCGACGACAATCGGCCGATCGTAGTCGGGCCCGCCGTGAACGACACGGTGGCCGACAGCGACCAGGTGGACCTTCTGCGTTTCCTGCAGCCAATCGCCGGTGGCCACCATCGCCGCGGGAACGTCGGCGACTTGCCCCGGCGCATAGGATTTGTCGATCAGCCGGGCGCCGTCGCTTGCTTCGACGCGCAACCGAGGCTGCGTGCCGATGCCGTCGAGCTGACCCTTGACCAGTCGCTGCGGCTCCGTGCCGGACTCAACGTCGAATATTTGAAATTTGACGCTTGACGAGCCCGCGTTGACAACAAGCACGGCATCCATGGCGCGTCACGCCGCCGGAACCGGGGCCTTGGCCCGTCGGGCGGCGGCATAGAGGACCGCAACCGCACACGACGCCATCCGGCTACGCACGGAGTCTGCGCGCGAAGTCAGCACAATCGGCACGCGCGCGCCAAGCACCAGCCCCGCCGAGTCAGCCTTCGCGAGATAAATCAGATTCTTGGCCAGCATGTTGCCGGCTTCAAGATCCGGCACCACCAGGATCTGCGCTTGGCCGGCAACCGGCGAATGAATCCCTTTGATCCGAGCCGCCTCGAGGTCAATCGCGTTGTCAAAGGCAAGCGGACCGTCGAGGACTGCTCCGGTGATTTGGCCGCGATCGGCCATCTTGCACAGCGCCGCCGCGTCGATGGTCGACGGTATTTTGGATGTGACGGTTTCGACGGCAGAGAGAATGGCGACGCGCGGCTTGCCGAGCCCCACCGCGGTAAACAGGTCGATCGCGTTCTGAACGATGTCGTGCTTGGCATCGAGGTCGGGAAAAATGTTGATTGCGGCGTCAGTGATAAACAATGTTTCGCTATGCGTTGGCACATCCATAATGAAAACATGGCTTATGCGCCGGGCCGTACGCAAACCGGTGTCCGCGGCGGTGACGGCGCGCATCAGCTCATCGGTGTGCAGGCTGCCCTTCATCAGCATTTCGCCGTGGCCGGCGCGAATGAGTTCCACCGCCTTGGCGGCCGCCGCGTCACTATGTGCGACGTCGACAAGCTCATATTTCCCGATATCGATCCCGTGCTCGCGGGCAACGTTTTTGACCTTGGCTGCGGGTCCGACCAGGACTGGAACGATAAGCCCGGCTTCCGCCGCATCTATCGCGCCGCGGAGCGATGTCTCGTCGCACGGATGCACAACGATCGTCTTTGCCGCCGGCACTTTCTTTGCTTCGGCGATCAACCGGTCGTACTTCGATTCAGCACGGTGGGCGGTCGACCCGGTTGCTTGCAAGTTCACGGCAGTCTTTTCCGTCACGACGCTTTGGCCTGAAGTTTGTCCTGATCGCCGGCGGCAATGGCGAGATTTCCGGGCCCTTTCAACCGCGCATCGACGCCAAAGAGTTCGCCTACCCGCTCGATGCGGGCCCGATCTTCGGCTGAGTATTCACCGCGGGCGCTCAGAACCCCGGAAATGAGCTCGAACGCTTTGCTCCGTGTTTCGATATCGTCGGGGAGCATGGATGGGATCGCGCCGAGGGCTGCTTCGGTGTCGATCAACAGCATCGAAAATTGTTCGCGCACGGTTGCTTTGAACACAGCCAGCGACACGTCACTGAAGCGCTGACGGATACGCCGCACCATTTCGAAGCCGCGCTCGTCCACAGCGGCCCGCCCCATGCCGGCAAACAGAAGCCCGCGGATGATTGCCTCGCGCAATCCGCCGGACGTCATCCGCGACGTTAGCTCCGCAATTCGCTTGTCGATGAGTTCCTGATGGAGCGCACTTTTGGCGGCCTTTCGCAGCGGCAGCGTAGCGCTGGCATCAACACCGACAGCTGCCTGCAGCGTGGGCGAACCGTAGGTCGTCATGAACAGACGCTCGGCGAAGGCTTCACAGCCATCACGCCAAGCGTCGAGCGCGGCAACAATTTGGCCCGATACATTCTCCTGCATGGCGATGAACGGGTTTTCGGCCGATGCGGGTCGCCGGTTGTTTCGAACTTGCTCGGCAAACGCGGCAATCGGTGCCATCAGCGGGTTCGCATTGGAGAACAATTCGTACTGCAGCCGTAACGGATGAAGGTGCCGCATCAAATCGGCCAAGACGGGATTGGCGAACGCTCGAACAAACGGCTGCAGGAACGTGCGATACAGCGCAAGATTGTTCTGCGAAACGCGGTCGACGGCGGCGAAACGATGTTCGTCTGTGATGTCGTTGCCGCCAAGCGCCCGAATGTCGTCGAGTGTTCTTGCCTCGCAGCGCATCACCCAGTCGCCGACTACAAGATCTGAACTCGCGGTTTCCGCGGTCTTTGGCTCGAAAACCGCCTCGTAAAGCCCGGGCGGCAGCGTGTCGATCAGATCGATATTGCTGGAAAACTCGTCGTGTTGCTTTCGGGCGACACCGCCGGACACGAAGATACCCAGATGGCCGACTTTGTCGTGGATCGTATAGATAATCGTCTGTCCATAGGCCCTGATTTGATCCACGTCCCCATACAGATCGAGGATCCACCCAAGCGCCTGCTGTGGCGGCGTGACGTTGTCGCCCTCGGAGCAAAAAACCACGATCGGTGAACGGATGTTGCGGAGATCAACGGCCAACCCTTCCGTTGTTTGGATCTTGCCGGCGGCAAGATTGTTGCCGACGAACAACTCATCGACGATAAACTGAATCTCCTCGGCATTCAGATTGACGTGACCGCCCCACCAGCGCTCGAAGCCGAGATAGCGGGGCGCTTCCGTATCGATCTTTGAGTACAGATTGTATTGCTTTGTCCAAAGCGTATTGGCGGGATTCTGGTTTTCGAAATTCTGCACCAGCCAGGCGCCGTCGAATTTACCGTGACCTAGATCGCTGGCGAACGCGGTCAGCCAGCTGCCGCCGAGCAGGCCTCCCGAGTATCGCATTGGATACTTGCCGTGGACGCCTTGCCAATATGACAGCGGCGAGCCCGCTATAATGATCGGGCCAAATAGATCAGGCCGTATTGCGGCGAGCATCATGACCGCCCAACCGGCCTGGCAGTTGCCGATGACACAGGGTTTGCCATCGGCCTGGGGGTGCAATTCCGAGACTTTTTTCAGGAATATCGCCTCGGCGCGCGCGATATCCTCGATAGTCTGACCGGGCATGGGCTCCGGCAGGAAACCGATAAAATAACAAGGGTGGCCGGCTTTAAGAGCAACGCCGATCTCGCTGTCGGCCTTAAAGCCGCCAATACCCGGGCCGTGACCGGCGCGCGGATCGACGATGACAAACGGCCGGCGTGTCGGATCGATCTCGATACCGGCCGGCGGGACAATGCGCACGAGACAATAGTTGACCGGTTTGTCGAACTGGCGGCCGTCGGCGACGAGTTCCACCTTGTAATCGAGCACATGCGGGGCTGTTTCCGCTATGTGCTCGCGATATTGATTGCCACGTTGCCGCATCACATCCCAGAACAGGATGTTCCGCTGCGCCGCGTCGACGAGATATTCGATGGCCGGGCCAGTCAACCCGAGTAGCGGCGCGGCCCCATTTGTTGATGATTTTGGAAGGCTCGGTGACCCCGGCATTGCGCTCGATCCTTCTGGTTCGCCGCGCGCCAGCGGCAAGCAAAATGGCCAGGAAATGACCCTCTTAAAATCGCCGAAATATTTCTAGCCTTGAAGTGAACACGAAGAATACTACGGCCACAAGTCATCCAAGCCTTGACCTAGGTCAATATTTTAGGCGGGTTGCGCGACTTTGCCGCCAAGGTGCTTGCGTGTCGTTCCAAGAAACAAAACTTTTCCTATGCCCGTCAGCTGAGGGGGCCCGACCTGAGAAGGATGCTCCAAAACATTACAAGGCCGAGGATCGCGATCAGGGATGCCACGATAAATGCCAGGTCCCACGGCTTGTGGGGGTGCGCCGGGTTCAATTTGTTCATGTAACTCCAGTGTTGAACGGAGGCGGCGATGACGGCGAAGGTTCCGATGCCGATGAGCGTTAGTCCCAAGTTCCGGGGCGTGTTCGGCCGCAGAACCGGCACGGCACTTTCGTCCTGAAGAGCGTCCAGAAATTTGTATATGGTGAACCCAAAAGTGATCATTGCGAGGGCTGTTCGGACCCAAGCCATGAGTGTGCGTTCGGCAGCCATCCGCGTACGGTCCAGCGCTAAGACATCGTTCAGGTTGAGTTCCGGGTCACTCATTTGCAACTTTCAGCGCGGCTTTGCCTTCTCCATCGCACCTAAGGAACCTCATGCGCCGCGCTTTTCGGGGCGAAGATTTAGTTCGCAAAAGACCGATTTGCACCGTAGCATCTGCGTCGGGACTGCTCTACACGGACTAAGGGGCTTCGAAGTACCTCCAAACAGTTTATAAAACGAACGCCCACCCCGAGCAGGAGACGTGCTCATGATTCCTGCGGTGCAAGCCAAACTTCTCAAAGGCAAAAAAGGCCTCATCGTCGGAATTGCCAATGACCAATCGATCGCTTGGGGCTGCGCAAAAGCATTCCGCGCGTTCGGCGCCGAGCTTGCCGTAACGTATCTCAACGACAAGGCCAAAAAATACGTCGAGCCGCTTGCGGGTGAACTCGAAGCGCAGATCGTCATGCCG
The DNA here is from genome assembly GCA_963826945.1 of uncultured Alphaproteobacteria bacterium. Lineage (GTDB taxonomy): Bacteria > Pseudomonadota > Alphaproteobacteria > Rhizobiales > Xanthobacteraceae > BOG-931. Next base: position 161,830 of record CAWGYY010000018.1, read on the forward strand.
CTCGACGCGCGCATACCCGGCCAAATGGAAGCGGTTTTCGAGCGCATCACCAAGGACTGGGGCAAACTCGATTTCGTGGTTCATTCCATTGCCTTCTCGCCCAAGGACGCGCTTGGGGGGCGCGTGGTCGACGTGTCGCGCGAGGGTTTTCTGACCACAATGGAAGTGTCTTGCTGGACGTTTATCCGCATGGCGCACCTCGCCGAGCCTCTGATGCGCCAGGGCGGCACGCTTTTCACGATGACCTATTACGGCAGCCAGATGGTCGTTAAGAACTACAACATTATGGGTGTTGCTAAAGCTGCCTTGGAAAGTGCCGTCCGTTACCTTGCCGCCGAGCTGGGACCAAAAGGAATCCGCGTCCATGCCATTTCGCCGGGCCCGCTAGCCACCCGCGCCGCGTCCGGGATTCCGGAATTTGACGCGTTGCTCGACAAGGCGAAAGCGAAGGCCCCGGCGCGGCGGCTCGTCAGCATCGAAGACGTCGGAGTCGCTACTGCATTTCTTGCGCACGACGCCGCACGCCTCATCACCGGTGAAACGCTGTACGTGGACGGCGGATATCACATCATCGATTAGCGTCCGCCCGGACTTCGCATGCGAACATAAACGCGCGAGGTGCCTGACGAACGCAAGAGGACGTGAAGTTTGTCAGATACAGCCAATTATTCGAGTATCGAGCCGCTGCGGGACGGCCGTCGCATGGAAATCCGCGCCCTCAGGCCGGACGACAAGGACGAGCTTATCGCGGCCGTCAAACGCATTGGTGCCCAGTCTCTCTATCGCCGTTTCTTTGGTGTAAAGCGCGACTTTACCGAGAAGGAAATCGCATTTTTCTTGAACATCGACCACATCAATCATGTGGCTTTGGTAGCCGTTGTTGCACGAAGGCGGTAAGCCCACGATAGTCGGAGGCGGACGCTATGTGACAATCGAACCTGGAAAAGCCGAGGTCGCCTTCGCGGTAATCGATCGATATCAGGGACAGGGGATCGGTGCGGCATTGATGCGTCACCTCGCCACGATTGCGCGCCATGCCGGAATGACCGAACTCATCGCCGAGGTCCTGCCTGAGAATGTTCCGATGCTAAAAGTATTTGAAAAAAGCGGATACCTTTCGAGTACGAAGCGCGAAGCCCGCGTCATTCACGTTAGCCTTCAATTGTCGCAGAAGGCCCAGGCGGCTGAGGGCTCTGCGGGAAAACCCCGCTTTCTTCAGGTGGAGCCCTTAAACCGGACGAAACAAATAATGATCCAAAAGTCGCCTTCGGTTTCGCCGGTGGCGTTGGTTGATGGCAGCGCTACCGCTTCGGTGTACTAATACTGGTTTGATCTGGATCAATGCTCTCTTTCTTCGGTCGGTTCTTTGATTTGGCGTATTCTTGTAATTCCATTCACGCTTGGGACGAGTGAAACAGCGTTGACATCGGGCCTGAGCGCACGAGCACGATAGCTAGGCTCCTAACGATGAACGATAATTGATGGAGAACGTTGTGGCGCAAAAGGAAACTCACGCCGAGCAAGCGGCGGACTTCTCACTGCACAATCTGGCTCCTGCAGAGTTCGCGGCAAATCTCGGTAAGCTCCCGAGCATCGGTGAATAGATGCTGGTCGTCTTCGGCAGACCGGCGGTCGAAAGGCTCCGGCATCAGGAGTTGGTCGATGGGCACTGAACGTGTCGCCATACTTCGGACACGTGCGAACGACATTGCCGGAAACGAGCGCTGGCGAAGCCAGACGTGGTAGTCGCTAACAAAGCGCGGGGAGCTAGGATGATTAAGATGATAATAAGGGCGTTCGCAGTTGCATCGCTGTTTCTCATGACGCCCGCTGCGATGGCACAGACACCCGGTTCAGCGGCGCCTGGTGATCAATCGCAACTTCTCAAGCCCGAACAACTCGACGCTTTGGTCTCTCCCGTCGCGCTCTATCCGGACACCCTGCTCGCCGAAGTTCTTATGGCCTCTACTTATCCGCTTGAAGTCGTCGAGGCGGAACGGTGGGTGCAAGAAAACAAGAGCCTTAAAGGGGATCAACTCAAGGCGGCTGTAGACAAGCAGTCATGGGAAGATAGCGTGAAATCGCTCACCGCAACGCCGGAAGTGCTCGACATGATGAGCAAGCAAATCAACTGGACCCGGCAGCTCGGAGACGCGGTTCTGGCACAACAGGCGGACGTCATGGACGCGGTGCAGCGACTCCGTAACAAAGCCCAGGCCAACAACAAGTTGACCTCGAACAAACAACAGACAGTGTCGACGCAGGAGCAGAGCGGCAAGCAAGTCATCGTCATCGAACCTACCCAGCCCAATACGGTCTATGTGCCGTATTACGATCCAGGCGTGGTCTACGGGTCTTGGCCCTACCCGGCTTATCCGCCCTATTATTTCGGGGCGCCTGGTTACATCGCGGGCGGACTCATTGCCGGCGGGCTCGCGTTTGGCGCCGGTTATGCCCTCGGCCGCTGGGCCGGCGGCGGCTGCTGCTGGGGCGGCGGAATGAATTGGGGCAACAACAACATCAACATCAACCGCAACATCGGCAACGTCAACGTCGGCAACAGAGTCGGCGGCGGGAATTGGACCCACAACGCAGCGCATCGCGGGGGCGTGCGCTATAACAATGCCAACGTCGCGCAAAAATTTGGCGGCAACCGCGGCGGCGCCCAAAACCGCATGGATTTTCGCGGCAGAGGCGGTCAGCAGGTACTGCAGCCGGGCGGCAACAGAGGCGCAACCTCGGAGGCGGGGCCGCCGGGCGAACCAATGTCGGCGATCGCGGTGGCGGTGCGGGGAACCGTGGCGCCGGCAACCGGCCAGGGGGCGGCGATCGCGTTGCCAACCGCGGTGGTGCCGGCGACCGCGGCGGCGGTGGCGGCAATCGCGTGGCCAACCGAGGCGGCGGCGGCAACGCATTCGGCAATGTAGGTTCGGGCCGGGCAGCTAACATCCAGTCGAGTTCGCGGCCACGCCAGCATGGGCGGAGGCGGTTCCCGCGGTGGCGGGGGTGGAGGTTTTGGCGGCGGCGGTCGCGGCGGCGGTGGCGGTGGTCGCGGCGGCGGCGGTGGACGCCGTTCTGACATCAACCTCAAGCACGACATCGTGTTGCTTGGCCGTCTCGACAACGGCGTCGGCTTCTACCGTTTCGTCTACGACGGCGGCCACACCGCCTATGTCGGGGTGATGGCGCAGGAGGTGCAAGCGGTCATGCCGCAGGCGGTGATGCGCGGTCGCGACGGCTATCTGCGCGTCTTCTACGACAAGCTCGGTGTGCGGTTCCAAACCTACGACGAATGGATGGCGTCAGGCATGCGCATACCGCTTACAACACATGTTTCGCACTGATGCTTGGCAAGCAATTGGCTCCTTGGCAAGCAACGCGCCAGGGCGGAACGGACGGCCTAAGATTCGAGGGACGCTGTGATGATAAATTTCTCCTTTCGCGATTTTCGCTACGTGCTGTCGCCTGCGCTGCTGGGGTTGCTGGCGGCGGCGATCTTCTTCTTCGCAGCGGCACCAGGAGCCCTCGCTCAGCAAGACTACAAAACGCCGCAGGATGCCGTTGACGCGCTCGTCGCGGCGGCGCGAAGCGGCGATGAAAAAGCGCTGCTCTTCGTTCTCGGCCCTGACGGCGACGACATTACTTCGTCTGGCGACAAAGTCGCCGACGCGTCGACCCGAAAGCGCTTTGTCGACCTTTATGACGCCAAACACGAGATCGCGATGAAAGGCGAACACAAGGCGATCCTAATCGTCGGCGAGAACGATTACCCCTTCCCAATTCCACTGGAGCGGGTCAAAAGCGGCCTGTGGTCGTTCGATACCGTCGAAGGCCGCAACGAAATTCTCTACCGGCGCATCGGCCGAAACGAGCTCGATGCGATTCAGACTTGCCTCGCCTACGTCGACGCGCAGAACGAATATGCCGAAAAAGACCGAACCGGCGCGGGCGTGGGCGTTTACGCCCAGCGCTTCATCAGCGAGCCCGGCAAAAAGAATGGCCTCTATTGGCCTGCAGCCCAAGGTGAGGAAGAGAGCCCGCTCGGGGAGCTATTCGCAGATGCTTCGCGCGAGGGCTACCGTACTGGTCAAGGCCGGTCGCCGTATCACGGCTATTACTACAAGATCCTGACCAAGCAGGGTCCCGCGGCGCCAGGCGGCGCCGCCGATTATGTGGTCGACGGCAAGATGATTGGTGGATTTGCGCTGGTGGCTTATCCTGCTGAGTACCGCAACTCGGGAGTGATGAGCTTTATAGTCAACTATAAGGGCACGGTGTTTCAAAAAGACCTCGGGCCAAAGACTGCCGATATTGCCGAAGGGATGACGACGTTCAACCCAAGCTCAACGTGGCGAAAAGTCGACGTTACCGAGACCAAAAACTAACTGCGCTCTTTTGAGTTTAACGCAGTTTACTCGCGCCCTGATCGCCACGCTTCAATCCGATAGCGATCAGCCAACCCGAACTCTTTCTTCACAGCCGCCAACAAACTCAATAATTTCCTTTCGTCTTCTTTGGAACGTGCCCGACGCACGAGCATTGCATCCATAGTGCCTTGAAAGGCCGAAATAACCAGTGAGTATAATTCCGCGCTACGCATGAAATGACGACTGGCTATTGCCCTTGTGCGCTTACCGAGTTGATCAAGGGGCAAATCGCCTCGAAAGTATCGGTTGAGGAGTTCCATTATTCGCGCCATTTTGATGCCGCGTCGACGGCGAAAGTGAATGAAGCTGATGACGATGAGGATTACGGCGAGAATTACTCCCGCGGCGATGATACTTAGTGCATCACTGTCCATAGGAGCCCCCACTCTCTCGTTGCGGCTGCTGGGCAACTAGTAGTGCCGCAGAGGCTTGATGCCGCCTTGATGCTGATCAATTCCCTAACGATGTCTGCTCAGCCCACAATGAAAGCTCTGACTAAGACTTCGGGGCCGAAACTGACGTGTCGCGGCGAAAGTTATCGACAAGGATACTGAGGCTCACCAGAAATACCCACACCGGGAAAACAAAGAAACTCCAGCTGATGTAGTAGCTGCCGAACAGTAACAGCAGCGCCAATGCATAGCCGAGAAACGCCAGCCACCGCGGGGCAATTCCGGTATAGAGAGCGATTGTCGACGTCGTAATCATGAAAACGCCGGCCATTTTTACCAGATAAACGTTTACGGTGACGTACACGGCAGCTCGGGCAAAGTGGAAGGTTGCCGAGCCGATCAGCTCATCCGGTTTTGCCGCGAAGGCGATTAAAAGACCGCCCGCGACGCCCGCGGCGAGAAACAGCATAGCCAGGAATAGGAGGCCGCTGCCGAAAAATACCGTTGTAAAAAAGCGATCTTCCAGCTGACCAAGCCGATCGCGCAACACGCCGATAAACCACAAGAACGAAATTCCGGCAAAAGGCACCAAATTTAGCGCAATGGCCACGTCGCCCGAACTGGCATGCAGCCACGAACCTGGCTCCTGGGGATCGGCCGGGATCGAAATGCGAAGGAGCCAAAAAGCAATGATCAGCAGGCAGGAAAACAACAAGCCTGCGATGGCAGCGGCGCTCGGGGTCTTTAGTTGCGCTCTGGTGACGGTGTTTCCTGCTGTCATTTTGGAGCTGTAGTCGCTTTCAGGGTTTCGGACAGCGAAATGAGGCTATGCGGGAGTACGCGGATGATTCCTCCATGCGGGCTGTCGATGTCGGCGATAAGCAAGAAGGAAATTGAGACGATTATTGGCAGGACAAGAAGCAGAAGCGCACCTCTCCGATGCTCGCCATAGCCGAGCAGGAAATTGCAGGAGATTGCAATCAGTCCCATCAACGACCACGCTGCCACGGGGATGCGGTTCCACCAGGCTCCCTGAGTACGCGATTGCGAATTAAAAACGTCATTCATGCCAGAAACTGCGAGGACGATCACCAGCGAGGGCTGCGCATTCGCCGCGGGCAGAATGCCGGCCCAAAGCGCGGCCTGCAGTCTTGCAATTTCCGTGTCGGGCTGACCGGTCGGATATTGGTCACGTTTTAGATAAAAAGCTATTCGCTGATCCAGATAAGTTCTCAGCAAATCACGTATTCCGGACGCTGTTTCAGCGGGCAGCAAATCCGCACGTACGTATTCGGTGCCAATGGCGTTCGCTTCGGCTTCTTCGTAGTTTTTGCGTTGGTCATAGCGCGTAACGGCCATGGAAAAGCTAAATCCAATGATGAGAGCGAGCAGCGTCAGAACGGCCGCTTCGACGATGGCGAGGTCCTCTCCTTCGTCTTTGCCTACGGGTCGTCTCCGCCCGCGGAGGAAGTTGCCGACATAGGCCGCGGCCCCTTGGGCAACGAGAGAGATCACGAAGACCGCAAACGGGCTGTCCAAGAGGCTGCTCATCGTTGTTTGCGCCACGTTGACGGATTCGAGGGCTAGCGTGTCCGCAATCCAATCATCATACCGGACCAACGCCCCCGTTGATCTTTGTCAAAAATAAACTTCAAATCCGCGAAACCCAGCGCGATCAACGCACTTGTTGCGCCGCAGCGGATGCACAGCAAAAGGACTATTGCCAGCTTGGTCCGTTGACGACGACGGCCCGGAACGCATCGGCTCATTCGCGACCCAACCTAGCGGTCGCTCACGTCGCAATATCAGACTAACGGGCCCATAGCGCTTATTCGATCACTTCGTCCGCCGTCGCCAGCAGCGTGTTCGGAACGGCGAGATTCATCGCTTTGGCGGTTTTCATGTTGATCACGAGCAGATAGCGCGTCGGCAGCTCGAACGGCAGGTCGGCGGGCTTGGCGCCCTGGAAAATACGCGCAGCGAGCGCGGCGGCGCGATCGAAGGATTCGCGCGCGTCCGCCCCGTACGATATCAAGCCGCCATCGCGAGCCATGAAGTCCTGTTCATAGATCGCCGGCAGTCGGTGCTCGAGCGCGTAATCAAATACGCGCTTGCGATTAAGCAGCGTAAGCGAGTCGGTCACCATCAGAATGGCGTCCGGGGGAGCGCGGTCCATTGCCTCGAAGGCCTCGTTGAAATCGTCGGGCGCGCGCACGCCAAGCGCTTGCACCGTGACGCCGATCTCCTCGGCAGCCTTCGCCGATGCGTCGTAACGCTGCGACATACCGAGGTCGTCCTTGTTCCACAGCATGGCGACCCGGCGAAGCTGAGGCGACATCGCCTTCAGGATCCCAAGGCGTTTGGTGGAAAGCGCCGCGGCGTCGTCGGATATTCCGGTGACGTTGCCGCCCGGCCGCGCCAGGCTCGCGACCAGCCCGGTCCTGACCGGATCGCCCGAGCCGGCAGCGATCACCGTTGGAACCCCCGATGCTTTAGCGGCTGCCGCGGCCGGGTAGCCGATGGTCACGACCACGTCGATATTGGCAGCTTTCAATTCCTGCATCAGATTTGGCATCTGGCCGATCTTGCCCGCCGCGCCACGAGGCTCGTACGCGAGGTTTTGTCCGAGCGCGTAGCCGCGCTTCGCCAGCCCGGCGATGAGAATCGCTCCCTGGCCGGCCGTGGCCGGGATCGGTGGGCCGACGGTGAGCGTACCGAGGCGATAGATCTTGGAGGTTTCGGCGATACCCGCGCGCGGCGCGATGATTGCCATGCCGCCAAGAAAGGCGATGAACTCACGCCGTTTCACCGATGCCTCCGGTTGGGCACGCCATTCTGAGCTTAACGATATCACATCCCGACACGACCGTCCGGGCCTGGAACAGAGTGACGTGCCGGACCACCGTGAAGCCAATCGTCCACGCTGGCGGCGTGGTTCGGCGTAGAATAGAAGCAATGCGGATGGCCGGCCGTATGGTGACTCGATCGTGAGAATGCTGATCCGCTTGCTGCGGCGTTTGCTCATCGTGGCGCTGGGCATCCTTTGCGTATGGCTGATTGTCTTCGTCTTCAGATTGACCGACAGCAGGCTGCCGACAGTTCTGGCTTTGGCGCTCACTTATGGAATTGCGGCGTATCTCATCCTGCCGCGCGCGGTCCGGATGGGCCTTAAGGTCCTCCAGCGCAAGCGCGTGCCGCGGTTCACCATCACCGGCGACGGGTTGCCAGGCGACCCCATCAATGTCGTGCTGATCGGAACGATGCAGCAGTTGCAGGGCGCCTTTGCGACCGCCGGCTGGTCGGTCGCCGACCGGCTGAACGTGTCCAGCTCGTGGCGCATGGTCCGGGCGTTCTTGTTGAATTCGCCCTATCCCACCGCCCCGTTCAGCACCCTCTATCTTTACGGCCGCGGCCAGGACATCGGCTTCCAGAAGGCAATCGATAACAGCCCGCGAAAGCGCCACCACATTCGCTTTTGGGCTTTGAGTCTCGCGCGCGCCGAGGACGCCCTGGGCGGCGCCGACTTCTGGCTGAACACCGACCGACCGCCGGACAGCGAGCATGTTCTTTGGGTCGGCGCCGGCACCAAAGACACCGGCTTCTCCTTAACCCGGCTCACATTTCAGATCACCCACGCCACCAATTCCGACACCAATGCCGAACGGGACTACATCATCGCCGAATTGCAGAACCATCGAGTCATCGGGGCCGTGAGTTCAGTTCGATCCGGCCAACATCTGCCCATCGAACGCGTCAACCACTACATAACGGACGGTGAAGTCACGGTGGCGAGCTTGCTGGCGGCCTCCTAGTAGGCCGCGAGTATCAGGCCCGGCCCGCAAGTTCGAGCGTTACCAGCCTCGCGAGCAAGGTCGCCGGATAAAGCTGGCCGATGATCATCTCAATATTGCAAAGACTGCGTGCCAGCGGATGCACCGGCACGATGTCGCCATAGCCGGTCGATGTCAGCGTCACGAAGCTAAAATAGATCAGTTTGCTGGCGAGCGCCGGACTGTCTTCAAGCGACAGGCCGGAAAACGCATTGCGGGCGAGCAAATTAACAAGCGCAAACACCGCCACAAAAGTGATGGCGATGGACAGATACAGCAGGATGGCGCCGACGATCCGGTGATAGGTGACGCGCCCCCGCGCAAAAACCGCACGGGCAACCACCCAGCCCAATGTAATTCCCAGTAGCAGCCATGCACCGGAAAACAGATAGATGTCGTGAATCGACGGCGCCCTCAGACGAAACACAACGCCCGTGCCGGCCATGCCGACGGCGATCAGCATCAAAATAACTGCCGTTAAACTTCCCGACATGACAAAAACGCCGGCCACGAGCACCAATGCAAAAACAAATCCGAACTCTGTGAAAACGAATGCCCCCATAGCTTGCAGCGGGGCTACGACGAACATCAAAAATATAATCAGAACCGTAAGGGTGGTCAGAAGCGGATCGCGCCACCGCTCCCGCAAACTCTGTATGCGTTTATTCATGTCTCGGGTGCCATTGGCTTTCGGTAGTTCGGGGCAAAGCGAGGGCGTGCTGAACAATAGGGCGAAGTGCGACGGCAATTTGGCTAAGCGCGCAGCCGACAATCAAAGCCACAGCAGTGGGGCTTATCCAGCCTTGCCTCATTGTTTGTTGCCTCTGTCTGAGTTTGGCGAGCCGAGATCAAGGGCCCCGCCGCAATGCCGGGAGTTAGCTGATTAAGCTGGCGAGCTGAAGCCTAACCGCCGCCCCCAAAGTTCGTGAAGTTGATCGCAGGCGGATTGGGATACTTCTTCAGCGATGCCTGGTATTCGCTGACCGATTTAAAGGCTTCTTGCATCGGCCAAAAGTTGATGCCGCCGACGTTCAGATCCTCGTGCGGATCCATTTCGATGTTGTAGACCTTCGGGTAGGACATCCCCGAGATATCAGCGAATATTCCGCCAAGCATTTGCTGGCCGGTTCCGGTCAACTTCATGTCCTTGAAGTAGATGCGCCATTGCTTCCATCGCAGGGCCACCAGGTCTGGCCCTATGAATGAGAGCAGTGACTCGCGAGCCCCCATCTTGCTCTTGCCGAGAAGCACCGCAGTCTGGTCGACGCCGTCGATCGGACGATCGCCGGGCAGATTTGCTCCAAGGATTGACGCGAAAGTCGGCAAGAAGTCCATGATCGAGAACATCGCGTAGGACGTGCTGCCCGGCGCGACGTGCCCGGGCCAGCGAATGAAGCAAAACGTCCGGATCGAACCCTCGGTCGCTTCGCCAAGTTCGCCGCGGAAAGGCCCGGGATTGCCCATGTCGGGCGATCCCAGGTTGCCCAATTCCCTTGCAATCCAGCCGCTCGGCCCGTTGTCGGACGCAAAGACCACGATGGTTTTGTCATCGATCTTGAGGTCCTTGAGTGCATCGAGCACCTGCCCAACGTGGTAGTCGCCTTCCATCATCTTGTCGCCGTAGTTCCCGATGCGCGATTTTCCGGCAAATTGCTTGGACGGATAATTCGGATAATGCCCCATCGAGAACGGAAGGTAGACAAAGAACGGTTTGCCCGCCGCGCTCTGCTGCCTGATGAATGCGATGGAGCGGTCAGTAAGATCGTTGTCGATTTCCGCACGTAACTCAGGTGTGAAAGGCTTCACGCCCTCAAGCGGCCCGCCCGCCTTTTGCTGCATGATCCATGGCCCCCGCTCGATCAGTGCGCTTTCAGGCGCATTGAATGAGTGCGTCATGGTGCTCAGCGAAACGGTCAGCGCATCATTCCACGAAGTATCCGGCGGAATGCCATAAAACTCATCGAAACCGTGCGCACTCGGCAGGCTCTGTGGTGCACTGCCAAGGTGCCACTTGCCGAAGATTGCCGTCGCGTAGCCGGCTCCCTTGAATAATTGTCCCATAGTGAAGGCATTCGCTGACAGCGTGTTGGGCGTGCCCGGTATGGCGGCAAGCGACAGCCCATTACGGATGGAATATTGCCCGGTCATGAGCGCCGAACGCGACGGAGTACATGACGGCTCGACTAGGAATTGGGTGAGACGAAGCCCCTCGCTGGCCAACCGATCAACGTTCGGCGTCGGAAATCCCCGTAACTCGCCGCCTCCATAGGGCCCCAAATCGCCGTAGCCGACGTTGTCAGCCAGGATGAAGACGACGTTGGGTTTTTGCTGCGCTGCCGTGGGCACCGCGGCGAACATCATTACACCGATCAAGGTGCTGGCAAGGAGAAGAAAACTATTAGCTAATTTCATCGCCCCCTCCCCTGTGTCGTTTCCATGGGTCGTGAAGAGTGGCCTAAGGGTCGAGATATCACTATGCAAATTCGGCAAACACGGCGCTTATGACGCGCTCCTTCTGGAATTTCCACGTTGCGTCATTTGCGCAACAAACAGCAAGATTCAGATGAATCTCCGTCGAACACAGATAGAGCCCCCGATTTTTCCCCGATAGAGTGGCGGTCTCGGGTCGTTTGGGGACGACGATGAAGCTAATCGCAACATTTTCAAGATCGGGCAAAGAGCGTCCTGGGTCGTTCTTTCGCACAGTTCGATCGGGACTTGTATGCGGCACGCTCACGCTCGTGGCGGTTTTTTCGGCACCGAGGATTTCCTTGGCCGACCAGGGCGGGGTAAGTTTCTGGCTTCCCGGCATATTCGGGAGCCTCGCGGCTACGCCACAGCAACCGGGATGGTCAGCGACGTGGATTTATTATTACACGTCCGTGTCCGCGGGAGCCGATGTCGCTCTCGCGCGCCAGTTTCAGATCGGCAATATCCCCGCCAATCTATCAGCGCACGCGAACGCCAACCTCAATTCGACTGGGGACCTTGGCCTGTTCGTTCCGAACTACACGTTCGCGACGCCGATTTTCGGTGGCCAAGCGGCACTGAGCCTGATGACAATAGTTGGCAACATAAACACGTCCCTCGCCGGGACGGTGAGCGGTACGCTAAACGGCATGCCGTTCGGTCCATTGTCCGCCAACATCAGCAAGTCAACGACTGGCTTTGGCGATTTGTATCCGCAGTTCACACTCCGCTGGAACAGCGGCGTCAACAATTACATGACATACATCACCGGCGACATTCCGGTCGGCGACTACAGCTCCACCAGTCTGTCGAATATCGGCATCGGGCACGGCGCCGTCGATGCCGGCGGCGGCTACACCTATTTCAATCCGCAAACCGGACATGAATTGTCGGGCGTGCTCGGCTTTACCTACAATCTGATCAATCCGTCGACCCAATATCAGAACGGCATCGACATGCACTTCGATTGGGGTGCGTCGCAATTCGTGACCAAACAAATTCAGGTCGGTCTGGTCGGCTATGTCTACGATCAGCTGTCGTGCGACAGCGGCTCCGGCGATCATGTCGGATGTTTCAAGTCGCGGGTCGCCGGCGTCGGTCCGCAGGTCGGATACCTTTTTCCGGTGGGTGGCATGCAGGGCTATGTCAATTTGAAGGCCTACGCGGAATTTGACGCCGCTGCCCGGCCTTCCGGCTGGAATGCCTGGATCACGTTCTCGCTGTCGCCGGCCGCGACGGCTCCGACCACGCCGCCGCCCATGATCACGAAATAACTTCGAACGCTGCGTCGCGGGGTAGATCCCTTAAGGCTGGCGCAGGCGGTCGAGGATCCGGCTCGAGGCAAAGCCGTCCGGAATCTGGCCGGTCGCGACCTGGAAATTGCGGATGGCGACGCGCGTACGCGGTCCGAGAAGGCCGTCAGGCGCACCGACATCGAAGCCGCGGCGCGCCAAGAGCTGCTGCATCTCGTAGCGCTCGGCGATGGAGAGCGCGCGCTCGTCGCGCGGCCAGCTCGCAACGAATGGTCCGCCGCCGGCGAGCCGGTCGGCGAGATGGCCGATGGCCAGCGCATAGGCCTCGGCCGGGTTGTATTTCATAATGACGTGGAAATTCGGCAGCAGCAGGAAGGCTGGCCCGCGCGCACCGGCTGGCAGGAAGACATCGGCGCGATCAGAGAGGTGCGGGAACGGCCTGTTGTTCACCCGCGTGATCCCGAGCGCCTGCCATTGCCCGACCGTCATCTGCCGCGACCGGTCGGCGAGCAAATAATTGAAGTTCGGCGGCAGGACGACCTCATATCCCCAGCTTTTGCCGCTCGCCCAGCCGTCCGTTTTCAGATTGTTCGCCGTCGAGCCGATGACGTCGGGAATCGAGTTCGACGACATCGCGCCGGCCGTCGCCGTCGAAATCAATCGCAAAGCGCTTGAACGACGTCGGCATGAACTGGGTCGGTCCGAAAGCGCCGGCCCAGGAACCAACGAGACGATCGGGCGCGACATCGCCGCGCTGCAGGATCTCGAGCGCCGACAGGAACTCGTCGCGGAAATAATCGCGGCGGCGGCCGACGCAGGCTAGCGTCGCGGTCGAGCGCAGCACCGAGCGGTCGCCGCCCATGGTGCCGTAATTCGATTCGACGCCCCAGATCGCCGCAACAATGTGACGATCGACGCCATAGGTGCGCTCGGCCGCGGCAAAAACCTGCGCGTACTGCGTCAATAGTTCGCGCCCGCGCGCGATGCGATCGTCGCTGACCAGCAAATCGAGATAGTCCCAGGTCGATTTGTTGAATTCCGGCTGGGCATCGAGCAGGTCCATAATGCTGAGGTCTGGCGTAAGCCCGGATGTGTAGCGTTCGAAATTGGCGCGGCTGACGCCTCGCCGCTCCGCCTGCGGCCACAATCCGGCGAGGCAATTGTGGAAATCGGCGGCTGCGGCGCGAATCGCGTCGGCTGTCATTAACGGGTGGCCCGACGCGCCCGATTGGCCGCTCCATTCTCGCGCTCCAGCCGCCGGAGCCGGAACTGCGGCGGTTGTCGGCGATTGGAGTAACCGCGTTAGCCAATTATCGGGTTTGTCCTGCGCCAGTGCGGCATCAGCCATGCTAATTGTAATCAGCGCTGCCGCGGTAAGGCGAAAGAGTGGCGCAAAAATTGCCATAAGTGACTCTGATCGTCTCGCCCAAGGTCGAGTTCGCCCCGCGTGCGGAGCAATGGACATCGGTTATGTTACCGCTGCTTTAACGTCTAATCCTCTGCAACCGGACCGCGACAGGTGCCGTTCATGGACCGGCAACCTGCTTGCGGTAATAGATGGACGCGACTTCAAGAGTGTTCCAATGCAGATCTGCTTTTCGCTTGCACAACGATTTAGGCAATAAAGCGTCTCACCCCTCCTGCCCTTTTGATCGCCAACAGCAAAACATGAAACTCGTCCGCAAAGCCGTCTTTCCCGTCGCCGGGCTCGGCACCCGCTTCCTGCCCGCGACCAAGGCCATGCCGAAGGAAATGCTGCCGGTGGTCGATCGGCCGCTCATTCAGCATGTCGTCGATGAAGCCCGCGAGGCCGGCATCGAGCATTTCATCTTTGTCACCGGCCGCAACAAGGGCGTCATCGAGGATCATTTCGACCGCCAGGTCGAACTGGAAATGACGCTGTTGGAGCGGCAGAAGCAAAAAGCGCTCGACCAGCTGCGGCATGATCTGCCGGCACCGGGAACGACCAGTTTCACGCGCCAGCAGGAACCGCTCGGGCTCGGCCACGCGGTATGGTGCGCGCGGGAACTGCTCGGCAACGAACCGTTCGCGCTGCTGCTGCCGGATGTGCTGGTGCAGCACGAGCGCGGCTGTCTGGCGCAGATGATCGACGCGGCACGCGAGATCGGCGAGCGCGCCAACATCGTCGCCGTCGAAGAAGTACCGCTCGATCGGGTCGACCAATATGGCGTGGTCGGCGTCGGCGCGTCCAAGGGCAGGCTGTTCTCGATCACCAGCATGGTGGAGAAACCGCCGCGGGAGCGGGCGCCGTCGAACCTCATCCTCACCGGCCGCTACATCCTGCAGCCCGAAATCCTCGATCTGCTGGCGACCCAGGACCGCGGCGCCGGCGGCGAAATTCAGCTCACCGACGCGATGATCGCGCTGTCGCGCACCCAGCCGTTTTACGGCTTGAAGTTCGACGGCCGCAGCTTCGACTGCGGCTCGAAAGTCGGCTTCCTCGCCGCCAACGTGTCGTACGCACTGGCGCGCGAAGACATCGCCCCCGGTTTCCGCGAAGAGATCAGGAAAATCCTCGGCTAGCGCTGCCAGCGCAGACCGAGCAAAATCGATGTCGCGGTGTAGGAGTTGCCTGGTTGCGAAGCGGTCTGCCAATCCTGCCGCAATTCCGTCCGCAGCCACCACTCGCGATTTAATTTGTAGGTCGCGCCGATTGAGACGAAGTAGCGATTGTCGGTGAGACCTGAGCCGGCATAATCGTCGGTGCCATAGCCGAGCTTCAGGATGCCGATGAGCCAGGTGCGAAACGCGTGATCGACTTCAAGGTTGAAGTCATGGGTGAAATCGCCGGACGCATTGTCCACGGTCGTTTCGTACACCTGTGAAGCGGCGGTGAGCTTGGCGGTGGTCAGCGCCGTCGCCTGCCAGATCAGCGTGCCGGCGGCAATCGGCCCGTTGATGTTCGGCAGCGTCGGGTCTTGATACCAGCGTTCCAGATAGCCGATTGCCATTTCGCCGGTGAGCGTGCCGAACAGATCGACCACGCTGCCGACCTTCACCGAAGTGCCGGTGGAGTCGCGCTGCAAGCCGTTGCGATCGAACTCTTCATCGTGAATCCGCTGGTCTTCCTGCACTTCCAGGAACGGCTTCATGCCTGGATCTATTTCGTAACCGACCCGCATGATTGCGGCATATTGGTCGAAGTTGCGATCGGCGTTGGTCGAATACTGGCCGTTCGTCAGCAGCGAGGGGTCGTACGTAGCGCGATCGATCGTGCCCTTGAGCGTAAACGTCAGCCGATTGATTTCCTGCGCCAGCCCGAGCGTGCCGCCAACGTCCTGGTTGATCGGCAGCTTCGCGAGCGGGGCTTGCAGGTTCGGGCTCTGCAGGTTTGGGCTGCCGGGGTTATCGGTGGCGACGATGAAGCGGTTCTCGAGCAGGATCTGGGTATCGCGGGTGACGTCGATGCGGCCGTCGATCTTGGAATTGAGAAACGGGACGTTGAGCGACGGCAGCAGGCTGCCGGAGGCATACTCGGTATAGGAGCCGAGGATGTCAGCGGTAAGCGCGTGGCGTTCCCAATCGGAGGCGACTTGCAGTTCCGGCGCCGCGACGAAATACGCAGACGGCGGTCCGGTCGGCGAGACATGTCCGGGGTTGGTGCTGTAACTGCTGGACAGATCGACCGACGGCAGCAGGACGAACGATCCGGCGCGGATACCGACCGGCGCAAACGGATCGTTGCTGGCAAACGGCAGCGGCCGTTGCGGCAGCGTTCCCGGCGCGAAGGTGTTGAGCGGCAGCAGCGTCGGCGCCGGTGTGGTCGCGGAATAGTCGAAGTATTGGATCGGCGGAACGGCCAGCGCGGCGCCGGGCCGATTTGCCGCCGACAGGGGATGCACTTCAGCCGGCGGATTGTTGATCGGCAGGTCCTCGGGCGGCGGCCCGATGATGGCGCCCGGACGCCGCGCGGCGTTTTTCGGATAGACCTCCGGCAGCGGCGTTTGCAGCGGCAAAGGCGGCGGCAGCGGCGGCGGCAGGACGTAGTTCGGCACCGGCGCGAACGTCGTGGTCGATTGCGAACCGGCGGCAGCGCGCTGCGCCGCGCGCTTCTTTCTCTTGCTCTTCGGAGTGTTCATCGAGTCGTAGCCGGTGTCGCCTTCGCCGAGGCCCGAGGGACTCCCGTAGTTGGGCGTCGCGCCGATGCGCGAAGGCGCAACAAAAGCGTTGGTCGGCGGCGCCTGATTTCCGGGCGGTGCCGCCTGGCCGAGTTGTTGAAAACGCGGCGGCGTTACCGGGTTGCCTTGCAGCGACGGCTGAAGCAGATCGGCCGTGGCAGTCGTCGTTTGCGCCAGCCCCGGCGCCGGCAGGAACGTGACGGCGAACGCAAGGACGAAGCCGGTGCCGCCGAACGCCGCTCGATTGGTCGCCGCGAGCGGGCGCCACGCCGCCAAGGCGCGCGCCATCCCCGCCGTCCGCCTCACCTCGGAAGCTGTCAAAGCCAACCACCGTCAGGGAGCAAGCCGGCGCGCGGTTTGTCCCGTGCAACGGCCGCGCGATGACCAGCACGGACCGCCCAGCGGCGCCCCGAATGGTTAACGGAATTAAAACGGCTATGGTTAACGAGAGGTTGATGGTGGGCACTATAGGCCCGTCATTCCGACGCGCGCCGGAGGCGCAAGACTGGAATCCACAGCGCCACGACCGTCCAAGGCGAGGGTTCCTTGTCCGTTCTGCAATGTCCGTACTTAAATGTCCGTACTTATGGATTCCGGCTCATTTCCGGGCGCGGCCGGGACGACCGAACGCGCCAATCACACCCAGCCCTTGAGCTCGCGCATAGCGAGTTGCCAGATCATCAGCATGCCGGCCTCGCTGTCGTTGAGGCAGGGTATGGCGGCGAAGTTCTGACCGCCATAGCGCTTGAACACCTTGGCGTTCTCGACCGCGATCTCCTCCAGCGTCTCGAGGCAATCGGCGGAGAAACCGGGCGTGATCACGACCAGATTCTTGACACCCTTCTTGGCCAGCGCCTTCACCGTCTGGAGCGTGTATGGCTTGAGCCAGCGGCTGCGCCCGAAGCGCGACTGATAAGTCATCATCAGCTTGGCTTCGTCGAGCTTGAGCTGCTCGCGCAAGAGCTGCGTGGTCCTCACGCACTGGCTCTCGTACGGATCACCCTTATTCACATAGTCCTGCGGCATGCCGTGATAGGAGGCGACAATGACCTCAGGTTCGAACGGCAGCCCTTTCAGCTCCGCCTTGAGCGAGGAGGCGAGCACCTCGATGTAATACGGATCGTCATAGTACGCCGGCATGATGCGCAGCGCCGGCTGCCGGCGGAGCCCCATCAGAAAACGGAACACCTCGTCGCAGACCGTCGCCGTGGTCGGCGCCGCATATTGCGGATAGAGCGGCATCACCAGAATGCGGTCGCAGCCGCGGCCGACCAGCGCTTCGAGCCGCGAAGCGATCGAGGGCTGCTGGTAACGCATCGCCCAATCGACAATGACATGTTTGCCGAGCGGTTCGAGAATGCTGGAAAGTTTTTCCGCCTGCGAGCGAGTGATGGTCTTGAGCGGCGACTCGTCCCTGTCATTGTTCCAGATTTTCTTGTAGTCGCCCGCTTTGCGCCGTGAACGCAACGGCAGGATGATGCCGTGAAGCACTACCTTCCAGAGCAAGGAGTTTTTTTCGATCACGCGGGGATCGGTCAGGAATTCTTTGAGATAGCGGCGCACCGCCCGCGGCTCGGCAGCATCGGGCGTGCCGAGATTGACGAGCAGCACGCCTACACCGGACGTGGTCGGCATCGCCTCGGCAAACGCATTGGTTTTTGGGACAGGGTCCGCCGGCGCACCCGATGCCGGGGTAACCGCCGCGGGCGCCCTTTCCTCTCCTGGCGCCGCGGGCTTTTCGGCGGCCACCGGCGGCTCAGCCGGGGTCACTGCTGGAACCTTCATCGGAGCCTCGATCGGCAGAAAAGCCGAAAGCTCAGCCGGCGCATCGGTCACAGCCGGCAGCGTCGATGTTAGCAAGTCTGCGCCGAGAGCGTCTGGCGGCGCAGCGGACGGCGCAACAGTCGGACTTTCAACCCGTTGCGGCAGCTTCGGCAACTCGTCGGCGGGCCCGCCGCCGGTCCCTGGAATCGAAGGCGTATCGTTCATTGTTCCAACATATGCGTTTAGGGGTTGGCTTGCATGCGGGCAAGGGTCACATCGTAAAACGCCCCGGCGCTGCGGGTCGCCGGTCAGGCTGGGACCCTTATTGCCGCTGGACATCGGAGGCCGAGTTCTCAATACCGCCGCATTCCACACATCTGTGACCGGCTCACAGCACAAATCCTGGGCGTTTTAATAAGGAACAAAATCATGGTTCGTAGTCTTTGCCTCGCCTCAGCCTTGTTTTTTCTCTCCACAGCCGGCTGGGCGGATAACGGCCAATCGCCGCAAAACGAGAATTCGGCTGAGGCACGAGCCTGTCACGGTGACGCGCACCGATTCTGCCGGGAAGCGATAGGCGACGAATTTCGCATAGCGTCTTGCCTGATCGAGCATCGTGAAAAGATCAGCCGGGCTTGCCGGGCGATGCTGGAAAGCCACGGCATGTGAGGCGTCATTCGGCAGCTTTGAGCAGCGCCGGCGATCCGGAGTTGAACTGTTCGAGCAAAGCCGCTTCGTCCGCCTTGGCGGCGGCGAGATGGCGCTGTTTGACATGGCCGAAGCCGCGGATCTTTTCCGGAATCGCGGCAAGACCGACGGCAAGGTGGTGATTGTCCGGCGTCAGCGCGGCGAGCACGTGATCGAGCATCGCTTCATAATCTTCGATCAGCTTGCGCTCGGTGCGGCGCTCGGCCGAACGGCCGAACGGATCGAACGCCGTACCGCGCAGGAATTTCAGCTTCGCCAGCAACCGGAACGCCGGCATCAGCCACGGACCGAAGCTCATTTTACGCGGCAGGCCGGTGGTCTTGTCGCGGCGGGCAAGGAGCGGCGGCGCGAGATGAAATTCGAACCGCAGCTTGTCGCCTGAAAATGAGCTTTCGACCTGCCGAAGAAACGAGCCGTCGGTGTAGAGCCGCGCTACTTCGTACTCGTCCTTGTAGGCCATCAGCTTGAACAGATATCGGGCGACCGCGTCGCCAAGCCCGTCTTTGCCCGGGGCGCGCGCAGCCTCCGCCGCCTTCGCCTTCTCGACCAAATTGCGATAGCGCGCCGCATAGGCGGCATCCTGATAATCAGTGAGGAACTTCACCCGCCGCTCGATGGTCTCGGCGAATGACTCCGACAGATGCTGCGCATCGCTCGTCACCGCGGCTGCGGGTTGAGCGAGCTTTTCGACGGCCGCGCGATCGACCACCATACGGCGTCCCCAGTGGAACGCCGCCTGGTTCATCGCGACCGCCTCGCCGTTGAGCTCGATCGCCTTCTCGATAGCGGCAGCCGACAGCGGGATGGCGCCGATCTGGTAGGCATAGCCGACCATGAACATGTTGGCGCCGAGCGATTGCCCGAACAACGCGGTCGCGATGCGCGAGGCATCGATAAAATGGGTCTTGTCGCGCCCGGCATCGGCGGTGATGACCCGCTTCAGGCGCTCGCTCGGCAGCGAGAAATCGGCGTTGCGGGTGAATTCGCCGGGCAGAAATTCAGCGGTGTTGACGACCATTTCGGTCGCGCCGTGCTTGACCGCAGCCAGGATCTTACGCGTGCCGGCAACCACGATGTCGCCGCCAAGCACCAGATCGGCGCGGCCGGCTGCAACCCGGATCGCATGGATGTCTTCCGGCTTTTCGGCGAAGCGGATGTAGCTGAACACCGCGCCGCCTTTTTGCGCTAACCCCGCCATGTCGAGCACGCCGACGCCGCGGCCTTCGAGATGCGCGGCCATGCCCAGGATGCCGCCGATGGTGACAATACCGGTGCCGCCGACGCCAGTGACGATGATGTTATAGGTCTGAGCAATCGCCGGCAGTTTCGGGTCCGGCAGGATCGGCATGTCATGATCGCGGGCGACGCCGGTGCCCTTTTTCAGCTGCGCGCCATGCACGGTTACAAAGGAGGGGCAGAAGCCCTTAACGCAGGAAAAGTCCTTGTTGCAGCTTGACTGATCAATAGTACGTTTGCGGCCCCATTCGGTTTCGAGCGGCTGCACCGACACGCAGTTCGACTTCACGCCGCAATCACCGCAGCCTTCGCACACCAGCTCGTTGATAATGACGCGCTTGTCGGGATCGGGAAACGTGTGGCGCTTCCTGCGGCGGCGTTTTTCCGCGGCGCAGGTCTGATCGTAGATCATGACCGTGACGCCGGGAATTTCGGCGAGCGATTTCTGCACTTCCATCAGGTCGTCGCGATGATGCACGGTCAGACCAGCCGGCCACTGCGTGTCCGGTGCATATTTGTCAGGCTCATCGGTGACGACGACCACGCGCTTAGCGCCTTCGGCAGCGACTTGGCGGGCGACCTGCGGCACTGTCAGCCCGCCATCGTTGGCCTGCCCGCCGGTCATCGCCACCGCGTCGTTGAACAGGATTTTGTACGTGATGTTGGTGTTCGACGCGACCGCGGCGCGGATCGCCATGTAGCCGGAATGATTGTAGGTGCCGTCGCCGAGATTCTGGAAAACGTGATTGCGGGTGGAGAACGGCGCTTCGCCGACCCAGTTGGCGCCCTCGCCGCCCATTTGCGTGTAGCCGAGCGTCGAGCGGTCCATCCACTGCGCCATGAAATGGCAGCCGATGCCGGCATAGGCGCGCATGCCTTCCGGCACCACGGTCGATGAATTGTGCGGGCAGCCCGAACAGAAATAGGGAATGCGCTGGGCGATGTCGCGGGTCTCGGCGGCGATGCGCTGCGCGTCCTTCAAGCGCGCCACGCGCTGCGCGATGTCGTCGTTGCGATGATACTTGAGAAGCCGCTCGCCGATGCAGATCGCGACATCGTTGGAGTCGAGCGCGCCCTTGACCGGGAACAGCCAATTGCCCTCTTCGTCGCGTTTGCCGATGCAGATCGGCTGGTTGGCAGTTCCGTACAGTTCCTCGCGGACCTGGACTTCGATGAGCGACCGCTTCTCCTCGACGACAATGATCAGATCGAGACCGGTGGCGAACTCCGCGAGTTCGCGCCGGCTGATCGGCCACGGGCACCCGACCTTGTACAGCCGGATGCCGAGCTGGTTGCATTTGATCTCGTCAATGCCGAGCTCGTCGAACGCCTGGCGGACATCGAGATAGCTCTTGCCGGTGGTGATAATGCCGATCTTCGGATCGCGCCCGCCCGAGGTAATGGTGTGATTGATCTTGTTGGCGCGCAGAAATGCCAGCATCGCGTCGCGCTTGTAATCGTGCAGCCGCGCTTCCTGGGCGAGGATCGGATCGTTGAGGCGGATGTTGAGGCCGCCTTGCGGCATGACGAAATCGGTCGGAGTAACGATATTGACCCGATCGAAGCTCGCATCGATCGCCGCCGTCGACTCGATCGTCTCATGCATGGTCTTCAGCGCCACCCAGGAGCCGGTGAAGCGCGACATCGCCCAGCCGTAGAGGCCGTAGTCGAGAACCTCCTGCACGCCGGCGGGGTTCAGGATCGGGATCATCACGTCGATGAAGTGGTATTCGGACTGGTGCGCGGTAGTTGAAGATTCCGCGGTGTGGTCGTCGCCCATCAGCGCCAGCACGCCGCCATTTTTCGCGGTGCCCGCGAGATTGGCATGGCGGAAAACGTCGCCGGTCCGATCGACGCCCGGGCCCTTGCCGTACCACATGGCGAACACGCCGTCGTACTTGCCCTCGCCACGCAACTCGGCCTGTTGCGTGCCCCAGATCGCGGTCGCGGCGAGGTCTTCGTTGATGCCGGCCTGAAACCGGATGTCGCTTTTGGTCAGGAATGGCGCGGCGCGGAGGAACTGGCTGTCGAGCCCACCCAGTGGCGAGCCGCGATAGCCGGTAACGTAGCCCGCCGTATTAAGGCCGTTGCGCCGGTCGAGCTCCTTCTGCATCAGGCAGAGCCGCACCAGCGCCTGAAATCCGGTGACGAAGACGTGGCGGTGGCCGAGGTCGTATTTGTCGTTGAGCTTGACGTCGCGCAGCGTCATCGGGGGCAGTCTCCGGGGGTAGTCTGCCCTCCGGATCGCGATTCCGCCAGAGGGCTGGGGATTACCATGAGATATAGGACTTGCGGCCCTCGGAGCAATGCGGGCTCAAGCCCGCCGGTCGTTACGCCGCGAGCCCGAACACAACCTGCGGCGCGGCGAAACCGGCCACCGTGTGCTCGCCCAAGCGGCGAAATTCGTCCGGGAAATGGGCGGCAAAATCCGCGGACGCGACAACGGTTTCGCCGAGCTTGGATGCGACCTTCTCCAGCCGCGCCGCCAGGTTCACTGCCGGGCCGATACAAGTGAAATCGAGGCGGTTGCCGCCGCCGATATTGCCGTACATCACTTCGCCGACATGAAGCGCCAACCCGAAGCGGATAGGCTCTTCGTTCTCGTTTTTGCGCGGGAGCTCGGCGACGCGCTTTCGCACATCGAGCGCGCCCGACAGCGCACGATGGCATACCGCGGCGGCATCATTGTCGGCGGCGATCGGGAAAATCGCCAGCAGGCCGTCACCCATGAACTTGAGCACTTCGCCGCCATGTTCGAGGATCGCCGGCACCTGGCATTCGAAATAGCGGTTCAGCCGATCGATCAGAGCTTGCGGCGGCAATTGCTCAGATAGCGTGGTAAATCCGCGCATGTCCGACAGCCAGATCGCGGCGCGGATCGCTTCCACGTAACCGCGGCGGATCTTTCCGGACAGAATCCGCTCGCCGGTCTGATGCCCGACATAAGTGTCGATCAAATTCCCCGCCGTGCGCCGCAGCGCACGGATTTCCGCGACCCGCGCCAGTGGCGCGATGACCGCTTCGAGATCGGCAAACTGTTTGGGCGTGAACCCGCCCGGCTGTTGCGTGGACCACGTCGCCACATGGATCGTGCCATCGGTGAACGTCAGCGGGAACGCGGCGTAGTCGGTCGCGCCTTCGGCGCGAATATCGTGCAGGATCGCAAAGTCCATCGGGCAATCAGGATCGGCCAGGCGCCGCCGGAGCGGCTCGCGGGTCGCATAGACGGTCGTGAACGGGCTCTTGCGATAATCGTCCGTCTCCATGATGGCGAACAGCGCGTTCGAAGTCGTCACGCCCGAACTAGCCTGCCACAGGAATCTGCGGCCCATGATGTCGGGATGAAGCGTCGTGACAAACACCGCGACCCGCCAGAGCGGTATGCCGGATTCGACCATCCGCTGGCACAATTCGGCCAGCACATCATCGGAATTGGCGCCGGAGATCGCGCCGCCCGCGAGCCAATCGAGCGTCGATCGAATATCCTTCATCGCAGCTTATGCCTTGGCGCTGGGACGGGCAGAGACCTGCGCGTGCCAGCGGCGCAAATGCCCGCAGCTTTCAGGAACCGAAAGCTTCACCCAACGGGCGAAGTCGACCGCAATCAATGTGGTGATATCGGCGACGCTGTAGCGCGCGCCGGCAACGAACTCGTTTTGCGCCAGCCGCGCGTCCATCTGCTCGAAGAAACGCATGATGCGGGTGCGCCCGCGCTCGGCCAATGCCGGTATTTGTTCGTAATCGTCCGGCCCAGGCAGCGCGCGTCCCTTGAGACCCGGCGTCGCGTTGCGCAACGCGTCCATACCCGCATAAAGGCCATTGCGCTCCGCCGTGCGCTGCCACGTGGCGATGACCGCTTTTTCTTCAGCGCTCTCGCCCATCAGCGACGGCTGCGGTTGGATCGCCTCGAAGTAAACGCAGATGCCGATGGCGTCATTGATCCGCGTGCCGTTGTCGAGTTCAAGCACCGGCACCGTGGCATCGGGATTAATGGCGCGAAACGCAGGCGTTAGTTGCTCGTTGTTGCGCAAATCGACCTGGACGGTCGGCACGCTGATGCCTTTCTCAGCAAGAAAAATGCGAACGCGGCGCGGGCTCGGAGCGGTGGTGCAGTCGTAGAACTTCATTGTAACTGTTCCTTTGCGTGGAACGGGCCGCTTGCGATCAGAAGAACGGCAGGTGCGGATCGCGTGGCAGGCCAAATTCCAGCCGGCCGAAATGGGAAAAATTCTGTTCCGGATTTAGCGCCACATGCATGGCGGCGAAGTGAATGTCGCGCCAGGCGCGCTGGATCGGATGTGAAGCCGCAAAGCCGGCAGTGCCGCTCATGGCCATGAGCGTATCGATCACGTCGACGCAAAACTCTGCGGCGCGCGTGCAATCGCGCATCGTGCGCGCGCGGACGTCCAGAGAAGGCGGCACCGGCGCTTGCGCTGCGTCAATCGCGCGGCGCAGAAGGAGTTCGGCGGCATCGAGATCGGCGGCGGCGCGGGCCATGCGCACCTGGACACCGGTGAGTTCGGCGATGGCGCCGCCGCCGCGGCCGGCGCGGCGGCTTTTGGTCCAGTCGCGAAACATCTCGTAAGCGCCTTGCGCCGCGCCCAGCATCGGCGTCGTAAACGTCAACGACGCATAGCTGACCCACGGCGCGCGATAGATCGGATGGGAGTGCAGCTTCCCCCCGGGCGTTTTGCCTTCCCGAACATCGGACAATGCCAGCGTGTGACTGCCAGGAACAAAAACATCCTCGCACAGGATAGTGTTGCTGCCGGTCGCCCGCATGGCGCTGGTGAACCAGGTATCCTTGATGCTGAAATCCTTCGGCCCGATGAGAAAGAATTTCGCTTCCATGCCGCCGCCGGGCGCTTCGACCAAACCGCCGACGATGACCCATGGGCTGTGATTGACGCCGCTGGCGAACGAAAATTCGCCCGAGACGCGGTAGCCGCCTGCAACCGCCGCCACCCGACCGACCGGCTGGATCGAAGCCGCGATCGACACATCAAGTCCGTCTGTCCAGACCGCTTGCTGCGCCTGTTCCGGAAACTGGCTGAGATAATGCGGGTGATGAATCATCAAACTCGCGCACCAGCCGTGCGAGGCGTCGGCCTTGGCGATCTCGCGCACCACCTCGAACCAGGTATCGAGGCCGAGGCCGTAACCGCCGAACCGCGGCGGGATAAGAATGCGGGTAATGCCGGCGCCGAGAAGAGCATCGACCGATTCCCGCGGCAGCGTGCGCGCTTCCTCCGCCGCGGCAGCGCGGTCGCGAAAGCCGGCAGTCAGTTCGCGCACACGCGCCAATACTGCCTTGTGGGTATTACTTGCTGGTGCCTCGCCGTTGTGCATCATCAGTCCCGGCTGCGCTTGGTTGCGTTAATGGCATTTTCGTACCAGAAAATCTTTCCGGCGCGGCTTCATCCGAAAGCACATTCTTATCGATAAAAGCAAAGCGGCGCATACGCAATTCTTCTGTAATGTCCAAGCGATGCAATTCATTGCGGCATAGGGCACGAGAACCTATTGTTTCAGTCGCAGCGGGCGACGAATCCATCGCCCGCAAACTCAAATGAGCCACGAGGCAAAGTCATGGCCAATTTTACGCCGATCTCCGCGGCCATTGGTGGCGCGCTGATCGGGCTTTCCGCGGTATTGCTGATGCTGTTCAACGGCCGCATCGCCGGTGTTACCGGGTATCGCCGCCGGCATACTCGATCCGCTGAGCAGCGATCGCGGTTGGCGCGCGACGTTTGTCGTCGGCCTCATTGCCGCGCCACTCTCGGCCGTGCTTCTCGGCTATTCCCTGCCGATTGTGCAGATGCCGGCGAGCTACGTCACCATTGCCGTCGCCGGCCTGCTGGTCGGGTTCGGCACCCGGCTCAGTAACGGCTGCACGTCAGGTCACGGCATCTGCGGCATCGCGCGGCTGTCGCCGCGATCAATCGTTGCTACCGGCATTTTCATGGTTGCAGCAATTGTCGTCGTCGCCATAACACGACACGGCTTTGGAGGCTGAACCATGCGCGCGCTGGCAAGTCTTATTTGCGGCTTCGTCTTCGGCTGGGGACTGTTCATCTCCGGCATGCTGCTGCCGACCAAAGTTCTGGGCTTCCTCGATTTCCTCGCCATCCCGAGCGGGAATTGGGATCCGAGCCTCGCCGTGGTCATGGCGGCTGGTCTGGCAGTGACCGTTGCCGGCTACGCGCTGCTGCGGCCGCGCACGCCGCTGTTTGAATCGCAAAACCAGTGGCCGACGCAAACCGCCATCGATACGCCGCTTAGTCGCCGGCTCAATTCTGTTCGGCATCGGCTGGGGCTTGGTCGGGCTCTGCCCCGGACCTGCAATCGAAAATCTGGCGACTTTGTCTCCCGCCGTCATCGTATTCGTCGTGGCCATGGCGATCGGCATGGCGGCGCATAATTTCTGGCAGGCGCGCAGTTCAGCGCCTGCCGCGCATACGCTCGCGCATGCGAGCGCGACTGACGGTTAAAAGAACACGGTCTACTTTGTCCGGAAGTGCGGCATCACCTCGGAGACAAACAGGTCGAGCGAGCGGGCACTCTGCTCGAAGGTCAGATTGCCGTAGGCAAAGCGGGTAATGAAGTAGTTGGCGCCCGTTAGCTTCAAGCTGACGCGCAATCTCCTCGCGCATGGTCTGCGGCGAGCCGGTGATGATGCGGCCGGCGTCGCGGCGCAGCACATCCTCGATCGCGGGCGGCGGCCGCGGGTCGTATTTCTGCCAAAGCCAGGCGTACTTTTCGAACCAGGCCTTGTAGCCTTCGGTGCCTTCCGCGTGGGCGATCGCATCGGTGTCGGCGAGATATAGATGCCGGGCGATGCCAACTTTGGCGATCGGCCGCGACGCGTTTTCTTTGTTGGAAGCGCGGCCCTTCTTGTAAGCATCGACCAGCACCTTGGCTCGCGGCGCAGGCGCGAGAAAGGCCACGTTGTGGTTCTGGCTTCCAGCCCAGGCCGCGCCCTCTTCCGAGCCGGTGGCGTACCACAGCGGCGGGTGCGGTTTCTGATACGGCCGCATCTCGATCGGCACATTGAAATATTTGAAATAGTGTCCGCGAAAGTCGACGGTCTCACGCGTCAGCGCCATCATCAGCACTTCGAAGGCTTCGTTATAGATCGACTGTGATTCGAGGTGATTGATGTTGTAGAACGCCAATTCATACGGCGATATGCCGCGCCCGGTTCCGATGTCGAGGCGGC
This sequence comes from uncultured Alphaproteobacteria bacterium, assembly GCA_963826945.1. Classification (GTDB taxonomy): domain Bacteria; phylum Pseudomonadota; class Alphaproteobacteria; order Rhizobiales; family Xanthobacteraceae; genus BOG-931. The sequence goes on from CAWGYY010000018.1 coordinate 189,267, forward strand.
CCTTGCTCAGGTGATCGAGCATGCACAGCTCCGCTGCGAGCCGGAGCGGATTATAGAGCGGCAAAATCAACACCAGCGGCGCCAGCCGAATGGATTTCGTGATCCGCGAAGCCGCCGACAGAAAAATCAGCGGCGACGGCGCGAGCCCAAGCGGCGTGAAATGATGTTCGGTAATGTGGAACGTGCTGAAGCCGGCCTGGTCGAACAGCTCCATCAGCTTGAGCCGGCGGTCGTAGGTTTCGTGGACCGGTACGTTTTGTCGATCCAAGTGATCGACCACGCCAAATTCGACGGCCATGCGGATGCTCGTTTCTGTTTTGACTGGCGCCGTTCAGGATTCCTGCGCGTCGATCAGCACGAAGGCGATGCGGCACGGCTCGGTGCCGCGATTGACCCAGGCATGATTGGTGCCTTGCTGAACGAGCACATCTCCGGCTTTGAGGTGAACTTCCGAATCGTCGAGCAGCATGTCGATCTCGCCGGACATGACGATCGCATAGTCGATGCTGCGGGTGCGATGCATGGCCGGATGGCTTGGCGCCCAGCCTTTTGACGGTGCGTGGTCGGCGCCGATGCTGCGCGTCATGTAGTCGACCGGCAACTTCGTCGCGTCGAACGGATGAAACTCGACGACCCGGAAGACGCTGCCGCCGGGCGGCGGCGGGATGCCGATGAGCGCGATCGCCGCGATCCTGCGATCCGCTGATGTCGGCGGGCGTCCCATCGGTAGTCCATAGGAGCCACGACTTTGTCCCACTCTCAGGCCGCTCCCGGATCTTGGCCGGCGCGCCGTCGAACAGCACCACCGCTTTGCCGTCCGCCTCGTGGCTGGTGACGACGCGTCGTACTTGCCTCTCCATTGCGCTTGTTTCATCCTCCCGGCGCTGCTGAGAAGGCTCGCATCTAACAGACTCGGCGAGTGCGCCGTCAAGGACAGGTTCGCGATTGCCAGCATTGCGCGTCACGCTCAGACCACAGACAATTTGGCCGACGACGTTTTGAGGATACCCGCACTGATCGCACGGGGCCTCGCTTTGCGTCAGATGCGCAGCGCCACCACCTGACCGCCGTCAGCGACGACGGTCGCGCCGGTCATGAAACGGCCGGCGTCGGACGCCAGCAGCAGCAGCGGCCCGTCAAGGTCGCGGTCCTCGCCGAAGCGGCCCATGGGGATTTGTCGTTTCATCGCCGCTCCGCGTTCGCTGGCGAGATAGTCGCGATTGATTTCGGTGACGATCCAGCCCGGCGCGATGGCGTTGACGCGAATGCCTTTGAAGGCAAGCTCGATGGCCAGCGCCTTGGTGAGCTGGATCACGCCGGCCTTGGCCGTGGCGTAGCTCGCGACCCCGTTGTCGGGATTCATGCCGAGGATCGAAGCGATGTTGATGATGGCGCCGCCTTTGCCGGCGGCGAGCATGCGGCGCGCGGCCTCCTGCGCCCAGTAGAACACAGCGTCGAGATTGGTCGCCAACACCTGCCGCCAGTCCTCCTCGGTAATTTCGACCGCGCGCTTCGACTGCACGATGCCGGCGTTGTTGACCAGGATGGTGACCGTGCCGAAGGTTTTTTCGGCGGCATCGAAAGCCCGCTGCATCGCGGCGCGATCGCGGACATCGGCCTCGACCACAAGCGCGCGGCCGCCCGCTTGTTCGATCCGCGCCTTGACCGCGTCGAGGCGATCGGCGCGCCGCGCCACCAGCACGACCTCGGCGCCATTTTCCGCCAGCACTTGCGCAAAACGCACGCCGAGCCCGCTCGACGCACCCGTTACCAGCGCCACCTTGCCGGTGAGATCGAAGATTTGTGCAGCGGTCATATGTTCTCCCTTGCGAAACCTCTCGCCCGCGAGCGTGTTTGCTCATCGACGACTAAGAAGTAGCGCGCACTCCTTTCGGCGTCACACGCTCAGGCAGTCGCGCAAGAGATCAGAGGCGGATGCGCGCTGCGTGCCAGTCATTTTTTGGCATGCGACGGCTTGACAGCGGCTGGCGCGCTTCTATACTTAACCAGATGGTTAAGTTAAGTTCCGAACCGCTTGATCGTACCTTCGCCGCGCTTGCCGACCCGACGCGGCGGGCCTTGGTGGCGCGGCTGGCCGAGCAACCGGATCTTTCCGTCAGCGTGCTCGCCGAACCGTTCAAGGTATCGCTGCCGGCGATCATGAAGCACCTGGACGTGTTGTCCGATGCCGGACTGGTCAAGCGCACCAAATCGGGCCGTACCGTCACCTGCCGACTCAACGCCGAACCGATGCAGAACGCTATGGCCTGGCTCAACCGCTACGAACGTTTCTGGTCTGGGGCCCTGCAGCGCCTCACCGCTTTTCTTGAGGAGGAAGATTCATGGACGTCAACACCGCAGTCAAACCAAGCCTCACCCTCAAACGACGCCTCCAAGCGCCGCCTGCCAAAGTCTTCGCCGCCTGGACCGACCCGGAAAAAATAAAGCGCTGGATGGGACCAGGCGAGATCGTGACCGTGCGGGCCGAGAGTGACCCGCGCGTCGGCGGCCGCTACCGCATCGAGATGCGCTCGCCGGACGGCAAGCCGCACAATGTCGGTGGCGTCTATCGCGAGGTGGTATCCAACGAAAAGCTGGTTTTCACCTGGGCCTGGGACGCTGCACCGCCCGACGAGCCGTACGAGTCTTTGGTCACGGTACTGTTCAAACCGGAAGCCGGCGGCACGCTGCTGACCATTACGCATGAGAAACTGTTCGACGAAGCATCGCGCAACGGCCACCAACACGGCTGGATCGGCGCGCTCGACAAGCTGGAAAAATTCGTCGCCTGAACGACACGATAAGGGAATACGAGACTGCAATACGACCCGATCACCAACGCAGGAGTAAGTGCGATGACCGCACACGGTCAATTTCACTGGAACGAGCTGATGACGCGCAATGTCGAGCAAGCGAAAAAGTTCTACGCTGAGACGATGGGCTGGAGCTACAATGCCATGCCGATGCCCGGCGGCGTCACCTATACGATCGCCATGGCCGACGGCAAGCCCGCGGCCGGCATCTTCGACATCAACGGACCCGAATACAAAGGCGTTCCGGAAAGCTGGATGCCCTACATCGCCGTCGACAATGTCGACGAGCGGGTGAAGAAAGCGGTCAAGGCCGGCGCCAAGGTGATGAAGCCGGCGTTTGACGTCCCCAACGTCGGCCGCATCGCTATCCTGCTCGAGCCGGGCGGCGCCGGCATCGGCTGGATGACGCCGGCTGATCTTGAGCCTGGGTTGAGCGAAGCGAAGGCCGGGACTTCATCGCGGCTCGAAGGCCGACCCGGATTTCACGTGGCTAATCCGGCTACACGCGGAGGCCATGATGGAACCGCACAAGATCGTCCCGCACGAGGAATGGATCGCGGCGCGCAAGGCTCATCTCGCCGAAGAGAAGGCCTTCACCCGCGCGCGCGACGCGCTGAGCCGCAAGCGGCGCGAGCTGCCCTGGGAGAAGATCGAAAAGAATTACGTCTTCGACGGCCCGAACGGCAAGGAGACATTGGCCGATCTGTTCGGCGGCAAAAGCCAGCTGATCGTCTACCACTTTATGCTCGGTCCCGATTGGGAGGAAGGCTGCAAGAGCTGTTCGCTCCTTGCCGATCACTTCGACGGCTCGGTCATCCATCTTGCGCAGCGCGACGTCGCTTTCGTCGTGGTGTCACGCGCGCCGCTTGCGCAAATCGAGAAGTTCAAACAGCGCATGGGCTGGCACTTCAAATGGGTGTCGTCATTCGGCAATGACTTCAACTTCGACTACCACGTGTCCGCCACGCCGGAGGAGAAGGCCAAGGGGATCGCCAACTACAATTACGCAGTGACCGAATTCCCGAGCGAGGAGCGCCCCGGCGCCAGCGTGTTCTACAAGAACGCCGCCGGCGAAGTTTTCCACACCTATTCATCCTATGGACGCGGCCTCGATATGCTGATCGGCGCCTACCATTTCCTCGACATCGCCCCCAAAGGGCGCGACGAGGCAGGCTTGGCGTACGGCATGGCGTGGGTGCGTCATCACGACAGGTATGACGGAACTGCCGTCAATCCCAACGAGACCTACCAGCAGCCGAAAACATCGGACTCCTGCTGCGATTGAAACGAGGCGGCGTGTTGGCGGATCCAGCCGACGTCGGGCCGGAGAGAACTCTGCCCAACCCGCCGTACAGTTTGAAAAGGTGATCCCGGAAGCCGGCGATCCGGGCTACAAGTGTCGTGCTTTAAGGAAATAAACCACTTTTGAGGGAAGGGAAATTTAGATGTCGCCTGAACTGAAATACCTGGCACTAACGGCTTTGCTCTCTGGGTCGCTGTGGATTCCCTACGTCATCGCGCAAGTCGTCACCAACGGTTTCCTCACTCCGCCGAATTATGTCGATCCGGAACCGCGCCCGTTGCCGAACTGGGGCAAACGCGCGGACCGTACCTACATCAACGCCGTGGAAACATTCGCGCCGTTCGCCGCGCTTGTGGTCGTCATTCAGATCGCCGGAAAAAATGACTTAATGACCGCGTTCTGGGCGATGAGCTACTTCTGGCTCCGGCTCGCGCACGCCGTCGTCTATCTGATCGGCCTTCCCTATATCCGCACACTTATTTTCGTGCTCGGATATGTGTGCGTCATCGGCCTATTCGTCGAATTGATGAAGTAGCTACCGCCCGGATTGAGCAGATGCGACATCGGGCTACGCGCATCGCTACGTCGTCTTTATTGCCGGCAGCGGGCGCCCGTTCAGGCGCCCGCTGAGCCGCAAGCCGTCACGAATGTTGAGTGACATCAGCGCGAGGTTGATGGCGCCGGCTATCAGTTCGACCGCCTGGATCGAATAAAACAGACCACCGAATTCCGATCGCGTTGCGAGCACCGAGAGGCTGAGCGCCGCCGTGATCAACACCAGAATGCCGTTGCCGGCAATGAACGGCATTCGCCGCTTCTTGCGTAAGACGCGCGGGTCAGTCGACGCGCCGGCGAGACGAAAGCCGGTCGCACCGGTGATTGCCAGCGCCGGCGCCAGTACCAGCAGCCCCCATGGAATTGCCTGCTTCACGGCGATTACCGCATCGATCGGAAGGAACAGCTCCGACACGGCGGTAGACATCCAGAAAGTCAGGATCGTCAGAAAGGCGACAATTCCCGCGATCGGATGAATGCGCTTAAGCATCGTCAGCTCCCGCTTGTTGTTCGAGACGTTGCCGGATGGTCCGAAGCGTCGAACTGGCAAGCTTGATGTCGCGCATGCTGAGACCGGCGACGAGCGAGTCTGCCCATGGCCCCTGCCGTTCCATTGCTCCCCGCAAAGGCTGCCTTTCCTTTCCGCGTCAGCAGAACGAGCTTCGCCCGGTCGTGATGCGGATTGGGCGCGAACCGTACCAGCCCGTCGCGCTCCATGTCGTTCGCCAGACGCTGCACGGCTTGCCGGGTCAGCCCCATATTCCGCGCGATATGAGCGACCGGCAGAGGCACCGGCGATAGCGAAATCGCGCCGATAACCTGCCATCGCGCGCTGGTCAGCCCGAGGTCGGCGATCAAGCGCATCGCCAGTCGCGAGCAGAGCGGCCGTTAAGCCGGAAGTCCCAAAACGAGCTCGGTGACAGCATCCTGCGAAAATCATGGCAGTATATTGTCATAGCGACAATATATTGTCAATTACCGAATTGAGCGGCGCGCTCGGCTCCGCTCCTGGCAATGACGGTAACGCGGCAGTCCGGAAAATCAGTTTGGCCGCCCGGTGATGACAATGCGCGTGAGGATGTCAGTGCGTTTGAAGAGATGGTGACGCAGCGAGCGTTTCATGGATCGCGGTGTCATGGCTCGTATGGACCCGGATTGCGGTTCACTTAGCGACCTGCTCAACGGCGAATCCCGTATGGATTCGTCTAAAGCAGTTCAGCAGCCGGAATCACGCGTGACGACGTTGGGCCAGATCGACTTCAGACCCTTTCATCTCGCCCGGGGCATCGGCGTGCGGCAGGTTCGGCTCGGCTGTGGATTGGTTCTGTTTTGTTATCTGCTGTCGCATTACATCAATCATGCGCTGGGCAATATTTCGCTCGACGCCATGGAATACGGACTCTGGTTCCATATCACTTTCTGGCAAAGCTGGATTGGAACGCTGCTTCTTTACCCGTCGCTCGCCATCCACGGCACGCTCGGATTGTGGGCGCTCTATCGGCGCCGATATTTCCGCTGGAAAATTGCCGAGGTCACCCAGCTCGCGCTGGGACTGAGCATACCGGCATTGCTGTGCACGCATCTGATCGGCGAGCGCCTGGGCGTCACGTTATACGGACTCCAGCGGGGCTACGCGCAAGCCATCTACACTCTGTGGATCGCACGGCCGGACTTGGGCGCGATGCAGACCGCCGTGGTTGTCGTCGCCTGGATCCATGGCTGTATCGGTATTTATTTCTGGCTGCGGTTGAGACGGTTCTTTCCGAAAATTGCGCCAGTCCTGCTTGCGGTCGCCGTGCTGTTGCCCGTGCTCGCGCTCCTCGGCTTTTACCAGCAGGCCAAGACCGTGGAGCGTCTGGCGCTTGAGCCGGCGTGGAGCGCCGACATACCAGTCTCCTGCGCGGATTGGCACGGCCGACGAGCGCGCCAACCTCGAACGGCTGCGCCGCTATTTCCTGCTGGCTTACGCCGCTGCTATCGTTGCGGTGTTCGCGGCCCGCGGCATCCGCCGCTTCAACGAGCGGCGGCGCGGCATGATTCGGCTCACCTACCCGGACCGGATGATCCGGGTGCCGAAGGGCCTGTCGGTCCTGGAAGCGAGCTACCGTCACCACGTACCGCACGCCAGCGTTTGCGGCGGCAAGGGCCGCTGCTCGACCTGCCGGATTCGCATCCTCGGCGATCACGACGGATTGCCGCGGCCATCGGCTCGCGAAGCTTACGTGCTTGAGCGAATTGGCGCCGACGCCGATCCCTCCGTGCGGCTCGCATGCCAATTGCGGCCGGCGACAGACCTCACGATCGTCCCGCTGCTGCCGCCGCACGTCGGCGCCGCGTTCGTGCATGCCAAAGGCCGCGGCCACCCCGGCGAGGAACGCTATGTGGTGAGCATGTTCGTGGACATGCGCGGCTCGACGCAGATGGCGGCCGATCAGCTGCCGTTCGACACCGTGTTCGTCGTCAATCGGTTCCTCGGCGCAGCGTCACGGGCGGTGACGCAAGCCGGCGGCAAGGTGAACCAGTACCTAGGCGACGGCATGCTGGCTTTGTTTGGCGTCGACACCGATCCGCCGACTGCATGCCGGCAGGCTCTCGACGCCGCCGCGATGGTGGCCGAAAACATTGCGCATCTGAACCGGCAGTTTGCCGAAGCCGGGCGCGATGCCATCGAGTTCGGAATCGGCATCAACGGCGGTGAAGTCATTGTTGGCGATATCGGCTACGGCGACCACATCTCGTTCACGGCGCTGGGCGACGCGGTGAACGTCGCCGCGCGGCTGCAGGACATGACCAAGGAACTGGCCTGCCAGGTCGTCATCTCCGACGAGGTGTATGCGACCGCCGGACTACCCGCCGACGCGATGCCAGTAAGGGAGATCGCAGTTCGCGGCCGCGCCGCTCCGGTCGCCGTGCGAACGATCGTCGACGCGGAAAGCCTCGCGGCCATGCTCGAGGCGACCGACGCAACCTCCGCCGCTGCGGAATGACCTCGTTTCACACCGGCTCCCCACGCTGATCCGCGGCTGCACCAACCATATCGCCGCGCGCAGCCGCTATCGCTTCGTGAAGCGTGGCGAAAATCCGCTTCTCGCCGATCGCGCCCGCGATGCGATGCCGCTCCATATCCGATCGAAGATACGGCGTGACGCGCGCGAAGATGACGCCGACCTTTCGATGTGCGAGTTCGTCGAGCAGGTCGCGCAGGGTTTGCGCGGCGGAGTAATCGATGTCGGTGATCGCGCCGGCATCGACGATGAACCAGCGGACCGGCACCGGCGCGCGGTCGACGAGATCGCGCACCTGGTCGGCAAAGAGGTTGGCGTTGGCGTAAAACAAATCCGAACCGAAGCGATAGACAATGAGCCCCGGTTCGGTCTCCTCGCCCGGCGTCGCCGGCACCGGCATCCAGCGGCCGGTCGGGTCCGGCGCAAGCATCATCCGGTGCGGGCTATAACTGTGGCGAACGTGCCGGAACAGCGACAACGCGATCGCCAGCAGGATGCCCTGCTCGACACCGATCGCGACGACCGCCGCCGCGGTGATGACGGCAAGATAAAACTCGCCCGGGCTTTCGCGGCGAATGTCGCGCAGCCCGCTCACGTCGATCATACCGACCGCAATCGTGAACACGATGCTGGCCAGCACGCAGCGCGGCAAGTACTGAAGCGGCCCGGTCAGGAACAGCAGCACCAGAAGCACAATCTCCGGCAAAAACCAGCTGGGCGATTTGGCTGCGCGCGCCCGCGCGATCGGCCATTGCGGTCTGCGTCGGGCTGCCGTTGACCACGAACGTGCCACTGACCGCGGCAGCAGCATTCGCGGCTGCAAGCCCGAGAATATCCGCGTCGCCGTCGACCCGCTCGCGATAACGCAGTGCGAATGCGCGCGAGGTCGCTGCGCTTTGCGCGATGATCATCACGAAACAGGAAGCCGCTACCGGCAGCACGGCCAGGCTTTCGCTCCAGGTCACGTCCGGCCAGCCCGAATCGCGGCAGCCCTCCGGGGACCGGACCGATGACCGCAATGCCGTGCTCGGCGAAGCCAAACGCAGCGCTCGCCGCGATGGTCCCAACAACGGCGAACAGCGAAATCGGCAATCGCGGAACAAAGCGTTTGCCAAGCAGGATGCCTCGCCGCTGCGAGGGCGGACAACGCCACTGTCGGAAGGTCCAACTCCGGCAGATCTGTGCAGGATCTCCCACGCCTGGACCAAAGTCCGGTGCGAGTTGATCGCAACACCAATCATGTCGCCGAGCATGGCAATGCCGACCTGAAATCCGACGCCGGTGAGAAACCCGACCAGCACCGTGCGTGACAGGAAGTCGGCGAGAAACCCCAATCTGAAGATCCAAGCCAGGAACAAAAGCCCCGCGGTCAGCAGCGCCACCATGCCGACCAGCGCCATATATTTCTCGCTGGCGGGCTCGGCCATGCGCGACAGCGGACTGGAGAAGATGACGGCTGTTGCCGAGTCGGCAGCAACGACAAGGTGGCGGGACGAGCCGAATATTGCGAACGAAACCAGCGGCAGCAGCACGGTGTAAAGCCCGGTCACAACAGGCGTACCGGCGATGCGGGCATAACCCAGCACCTGCGGGATGTTCATGGACGCAAGCGTTACGCCCGCCAGAATATCCCGCGCCGCCGTGCGGAGGTTGAGAGGGCGGATCGCCCCGAAGAGAGTAAGCCGCATTTCGCTGTCACCAGAGACGAGATTGAACGCTGGCAAGCCTCGCGGACATAGTTCAACTGTGCCTCAGCCCTTGCATCACACGTGACCCAGACCGGCGGCCAACGTTCACCAGGAGCTCGATCTTGAGCGTCTGAATGTCGGACGTGACCTTGCTCGGCATGACGGCGAACTTCGACATCGCCGCACTGGCAAAGCCGCATTGCGGGCAGATGCCGAGCCGCTCCATCGGCGCAAAGCGCGCTGCTTCGTCGATGCGGCGTATCAGATCGTCCGGCGATTGAGCACCGGATCTTGGTGCTGATGATGCCAAGATAGGCCCGCTTATCGGCGGGCAGGTAGTGCAGCGGGGCGAAGTCCCCCGCGCGCCGCGAATCGTATTCAAGCAGGAAGGCATCGACGTCGGCGCGTGTGAACAGAGCCTCGGCGATCGGGGCATAGCCGCCGTCGCCCGCCCACAGGCTTTCCAGGTTGCCGCGGCATAGATGCATGCCGATTGTCAGATCGGCAGGCCGGCCGGCGACTGCACGGTTAAGCGCGTCGATGTAGAGTGCGACGAGCTTATCGGGGTCATCGCCCTCGCTCTTCGCCAGTGCACGGATATTATTGTCGCACAGCAGCGCCAGCGGCACTTCGTCGAGTTGAAGATAGCGGCAGCCCGCGGCGTAGAGTTCCTTGATCTCCTGTTGAAACACCGCGACCAGGTCGTCCAGTATGCTTCGACGTGGGATAGACTTTCAGATCAACTGCATCCTTGAACTGGCCGAAGTGCATGTGGGACGGCGTCGGCATCGTGACCTTGATGCGATTTTTCGCCACCGACTTGAGGAACTTGTAATCGTCGGTAACGATCGGTCTGGTGCGGCGCACCGGCCTTGTCGTCAGCACCGCGGGCGACGGCGTTACAAATCCATCGTCGTTGCGGAAAGTAAGCTTCGAGGGGCGGAAATCGAAGCCCTCGACCGCGCTCAGAAAACCGCGCGACCAGCCGGCGCGGCGAAATTCGCCGTCGGTGACGATCGGCAGGCCCAACGCCTCCTGCATCGCGACGGCATCGCGGATGGCGCGGTCCTGGACCTCGCGGAGCGTTACGCCCGCCAGAATATCCCGCGCCGCCGTGCGGAGGTTGAGAGGACGAATCGCCTCGAAGAGAGTAAGCCGCATTTCGCTGTCACCAGAGACAGGATTGAACGCCGGCAAGCCCCGCGGACATAGCTCAACTTTGCCTCAGCCCCAGCATTACACGCGACCCACTCCAGGCATCAGCGGATCGGCAATGATACTGAGTACCGCGCGGCTGAAACTTCAGGTATCGCGGCCCAAACGACGCACGCGCGATCACGTCACGAGGCACCCTGCAACTCTCGTTTCTACCTGAACACGCCGCCGGCGCGCCGGGCGGCGCTCACGCCGGTACGAGACTGCACCATAGGTCGCGACGCAATATGGAACCGCATAGGTCAGGACAATCTTTATTAGATTGACGTGACCGGGCCCGAAGACGGCGTCGCCCTGATTGATCAAATTGAGAATCGTGCCGACGATCACGGCGAGGAAAAAGGAGCGCCGGGGCACACCGTCCGATACGCAATACCGGAAAATCTGTGACAGCGGCAATCGATCGCTCCCGGTTGGTGACCCGCCAGCAACTCAAGCTTGAAACCCGCGCATTAGCGCAGGTACTTAGATCCGTAGAGGACGCGGTAGATTTTGCGAGAAATCCTCCACCGCGCAACTCAACGCGTCAACGGAACACCTGTCGTGTCGATGACGCTGAATGTTCTTCGCGACCGTTCAGGAGGGCTTGCCGCCGGCTTTTTTGCACTTTGACCTGAACTTCTTGCGGGCGTCGCCGTGCAAACCCTTGGCATTCGCCTGATCCGTGCAGGACTTGGAGATCGCCGCCTTGGCAGCGTCGCTGGGCTTCGCCTTTGTGCCCGCCTGCATCTTCGTATCCGTTTTTGTGTCGGTCTGCGTCTTTGTATCGGTCTGCGCCAGTGTCGGTCCGATCCCCACGGTGAGTGTGATCGCAAGGGCCATCAATATCGATTTCATCGCATTGCTCCGTGGATTCTCCGTAGGGTGGGTTTAGTAGTGAAGGTGCGCGATCGAAGCAAGCACTAATCCTTGAACAGATATCCCAATTGGGGGCACAAGCCGCGACTCGACTCGGGTCAGAATCAGACGTAACGCGGTTGCCGCCAGATCGGCCGCTCATAGCGCTATCTTGGTTTGCGTAGCGCCGATCAATGCGCCGATGACGAGCGCGATCCCGGCAATCTGAATGAGCGTCAGCGCCTGTCCAAGCACAACGACGCCAAGACCGGCGGATATCACTGCGTCAGCGTAGGAAAGGAGCGACGAGCGCACCGGCCCGATCATTGATACGGCAATGAAAAAGGCAATCATTGCGAAGCCGTACAGCGTAGAGGCGGCCAGGAAACCGATCCACGCGGAAGCTGTCTGCGGCGGCGCGAAGTCCCCGCTCACGGCACAGAGTATCAACAACAGAATGCTGGCAGCCGCCGCCATATAGAGTGTCAGCGGCCGCGCATCGCCCTTGCCAAACACGCGGCTGGAAACAACGATGACGACGGCTAATCCAATCGCGGCACAAAAAGCCAATGCCACGCCGCCGATGTTGAGGTTGCCGCCGCGCACGTCGAGTGCCAGCGCCAGCCCGGCAAGGGCAACTAAAATCGCTACCCCGGTTTTCCAGGCAAATTTCTCCCAGCCAAAGCCGGCGACGATGACGGCGGCCATCAGCGGGAACAAATAGAAAATCAGTATCGCCAAAGCGAACGGAATCGAACCGAACGATCGAAGCAGCGCCCAAGTGTAGAGCGCAGTTACGACCCCGAGCGCAGCGGCAGCAAATGCGTCGCGCTTCGGAAGAACGAGCGAAACGCCAGTGACGCGCAACCAAACGATCAGAGCAGCCGTCGGCACAAGAAACCGCGTCGCTGCGAGTGTGAGTGGGTTACTGCCGCCCTGATAGGCGACGCTCGCCGAAGTATTGGCGAGCGCAAAGCCGGCGGCTGCGGCCAAAGCTATCGTGATGCCAACCCGCGCGCGCCGATGAGAAATCGTATCGATTGCAGACACCGCCGCACTCTCCCCCTATTCGGCCGGTGTTTGAGCTCTTTCCGGCCTTGCTTATAAGTCGTGGATCCGGCGCTGCGTTTACGCCAAATCTTCCGACCGCAACGCTACACGCAAACGATCTAGATGAGAAATCGAGCGGCTCGACTGCTCAGTAGTCCTTGATCGCCGTATCGAAGATGGAAGCGGACTGGTAGTCTTGGGCCCTGAGCGTCGACGTGGTCGATGCAACGGTCGATCTGCAGGCCGATTATTCCACGACCTCGCCAGGAAGTGCATCGCTGGAATCGTCAAGCCAGGTGCGTTGTCGGTCTTGAGGCTTATGTCGAGTGTCACCACTGCGGCAAGCAGGCGAGTTATTCTATCACCTCATCGGCAGCCACGAGCAGCTTATCCGGTACGGTAAGGCCCAGCGCCTTGGCCGCTTTGAGATTGATGACCATCTCGAATTTGGTGGGCTGCATGACCGGCAGATCGGCGGGCTTTTCGCCCTTAAGTATCCGTCCCGCATACGAGCCCATCTGCCGATACCCTTCGGCAAAGCTGGTCCCGTAGCTTATCAGGCCACCGGCCGTAACGAACTCACGCAGGAAGTAAACGGTGGGAACCGCATTGCGCGCCGCCAATGCGACGATCTGGTCACTGCGGATATAGAAGAGCGGATCGATACCGAGGATGAGCGCGTCGGCACCTTCCCGCACCAGGGTCGTAAAGACCGAGTCGAATCTCGCGTTCGGTGGTTGCTTTCAGGACAAGAACCTTGGCCGCAATGATATCGGCCACCGCTTGCGCGTCCTTCGTAATCGTCTCGCTCTCAGGATTGTTTGGGTTGAGGATGATCGCAAAGGACCTAGCCTGGGGAACCAACTCACGTATGAGCTCCAACCGCTTTGCCGTCAGTTGAGTGCTTAAAAATGCAACGCCCGTGAGATTTCCGCCCGGCCGATTGAGGCTGGCGACCAGCCCGACCGCTACCGGATCATCCGCAGTCGCAAAGACGATTGGAATCGTCGCGGTCGCCGCCTTTGCCGCCTGCGCTACGATCGCGCCGCCGGACGTTACTAGCACCGCCACCGGCTGGCGAACCAACTCATCCGCCATGGCCGATAGTCGATCATACTGACCCTCAGCCCAGCGATATTCGATCGCAACATCCACGCCATCGACGTAACCCGTCTCCTTCAAGCCCTGAACGAACGCGACCGCATAATGCCCAAACGTTCGCTGCGACCCGCTGCTCAGGAATCCAATCACCGGCTTCGCCGGTCGTTGCGCGAGCGCGCGCAACGGCCGGGCGATGGTGGCGCCGCCGAGAAGGGCTACGAATTCCCGTCGCCTCATGGACTTCCTCAAGAAGCTTTGGACTGCCGCGCACGCCCGAACGATAGCAATGCGAGCGCCTGTTGCACAACCGCAACATGCCGACTCCTTTTTTACGCCCGGTCGCGGCTTTAACCGGTCGTTGCGAAATCTATGCGTTCCGTATGCGGCAACCTCAAAGGAGGTCGCCAATCATGCGCATTGTTTGCTTGCTATTCGCGACCGCAGTCGTCGCGTTGGGCGGCTTGCCGGGCTACGCAGCTGACCTTGCTCCACAGCCGGTCTACTACCCGCCGCCCCCGCCGCCTCCGCTCTACACCTGGACCGGGTTTTATTTCGGCGGCAACGGCGGCTTTGGTGGCAATCAGTTTCAATATCCGGTCACGGTTGGATCGACCACCGGCACCGCAAGCTTGAACTCGAGTGGATTTTTTGGCGGCGGCCAGGTCGGCTTCAATTGGCAGGTGGCTCCGGCCTGGGTCATTGGCGTAGAAACCGACTTCGACGGCGCCGACATTGTCGGTAACGCGACTGCATCCGCGACAGTGGGTGCCACGGCGACTGCGGGCACCAAACTCGACTGGTTCGGCACGGTGCGCGGCAGGGCGGGCTTCCTCGTAACTCCCAGTGCGTTGCTCTATGGCACCGGCGGATGGGCCTATGGCCACACCACCACTTCGGCCACCGCCGCCCTGACCGGCGTGGCAAGCGCCGCAACTTCGCTCGGGGCCGAACAAAACGGCTGGACTGTCGGCGGTGGGCTAGAATACGCCTTTAACCCCTGGCTGTCCTTCAAAACTGAGTATTTGTATCTCAATCTCGGTACGGCAGGCTTGGCCAGCGGGACGGCCGCAGGCGTGCCATTCTCCATCAGCGAGAAAGCGACGTTCCAGACCGTCAAGATTGGCCTCAACGTAAAACTTGGAGGCTGGGGCTCGGGCTGGGGTTTGCACTAAAAGTTTCGTGCCGTGTCGTTATCGGCCGCCAGGGAAGCGAACTCCGGCACTCTAATAATGAAGAGCTGACGGTCGTTCCAATTGCCGATTTAGCGAGTCGGTACCGGCTTCTCGCCGCGATAATCGTAAAAGCCGCGCTGGGTCTTGCGGCCGAGCCAGCCGGCCTCGACGTATTTCACCAACAACGGGCACGGCCGGTATTTTGAATCCGCCAGTCCCTCGTGCAGCACTTGCATGACCGAGAGGCAGACATCGAGGCCGATGAAATCGGCAAGCTCCAATGGCCCCATCGGATGATGCGCGCCGAGCCGCATCGCGTTGTCGATGGCCTCGACATTGCCGACGCCCTCGTAGAGCGTGTAGATCGCCTCGTTGATCATCGGCAACAGGATGCGGTTGACGATAAAGGCGGGGAAATCCTCCGACACCGCGATCTGCTTGCCGAGCTTGCTGATGAATTGCTTGACCGTAGCGAAGGTCTCATCGTCGGTGGCGATGCCGCGGATCACTTCGACCAGCTCCATCAGCGGCACCGGGTTCATGAAGTGAATGCCGATGAAGCGCTCCGGCCGGTCGGTCGAGGCGGCTAGCCGCGTGATCGAAATCGAAGAGGTGTTGGTGCCGACGATGGTCTCGGGTTTGAGTGTCGGGCACAGCGCGGCGAAAATCTTGCGCTTGACCTCTTCTTTCTCGGTCGCCGCCTCGATCACCAGATCGCAATCGCCGAGGTCCTCCAGCGTTTTTGCCGGGCTGATGCGCTTGAGCGCAGCCTCGCGCTCATCGTCGGTAATGCGCTGCCGGCTGACCTGGCGCGCCAGGTTGCCGCTGATGGTGGCGAGCCCTTCGGAAATGCGTTCGGCGACAATGTCGTTGAGCAGCACGTGCAGGCCTGACAGCGCGCAAACATGGGCGATGCCGTTGCCCATCTGACCGGCGCCGATCACGCCGACCTTGCGGATGGCGTGAGCTGTGCCTCCGCTGTGATCGCCGCGCGTCTTCGGCCGCTCCTTTACTTCGACCATCTTGGCTTACCTTCTGCGAAGGATCATGCGCCTATCTCGCGCCCACCGGGTCAACGACCGCGCTTATCCAACTCCTGGGCCAGCTCCGGCAAGGCCTGATAGAGGTCCGCCACCAGTCCATAATCGGCAACTTGAAAGATCGGCGCTTCTTCGTCCTTGTTGATAGCGACAATGACTTTCGAATCCTTCATCCCGGCCAGATGCTGAATAGCACCTGAAATGCCTACAGCGATATAGAGGTCGGGGGCCACCACCTTGCCGGTCTGGCCCACCTGCCAGTCATTCGGCGCATAACCGGCGTCGACCGCCGCGCGCGAGGCGCCCATCGCCGCGCCGAGCTTATCGGCGACCGGCTCTATATACTTGGTGAAGTTCTCGCGGTTTTGCATCGCCCGGCCGCCGGAAATGATGATCTTGGCCGAGGTCAGTTCCGGCCGCTCCGACTTCGACAATTCCTCGCCCACGAAGCCCGAAATGCCGGGATCGGCCGCAGCAGCCACCGGCTCGACCGGCGCCGCGGTGCTGCCTTCGCCGGTCGCCTGGAACGCGGCGGTGCGCACGGTCAGGACCTTTTTGGCGTCCTGCGAGCGCACGGTCTGGATGGCGTTGCCGGCGTAGATCGGCCGCTCGAACGTGTCCGCGGCGACGACCTTGGTGACTTCCGAAATCTGCATCACGTCCAGCAGCGCCGCGACGCGCGGCATGATGTTCTTTCCGCTCGTGGTCGCCGGCGCCATGATGGTTTCGTAGGGGCCCGCCAGCGAAACGATCAGCGCGGCGGTCGGCTCGGCCAGCATGTGCTCGTAGGCCGGCGCGTCGGCGAGCAGCACTTTCTTGACGCCGTCGAGCTTGGCCGCGGCGTCGGCGACCGGCTTGCAGTTATGACCGGCGACGAGGATGTGCACGTCGGCGCCGATCGCCCTGGCGGCGGTTAACGCCTTGCTGGTTGCGTCCTTCAGGGATTTGTTGTCGTGTTCGGCGAGAAGAAGTGTCGGCATCAGATCGCCCCGGCCTCGTTCTTCAGTTTGTCGACGAGCTCGGCGACGCTCTTCACCTTGACGCCGGCCTTGCGCACCGGCGGTTCGGTGGTTTTGACGACTTCAAGCCGCGGCTTGATGTCGACGCCATAATCGGCCGCGGTCTTATCTTCGATCGGCTTTTTCTTCGCCTTCATGATGTTGGGCAGCGACGCGTAGCGCGGCTCATTCAGGCGCAGATCGGTGGTCACGATCGCCGGCATTTTCAGCTTCACGGTCTGCAGGCCGCCGTCGACCTCTCGCGTCACCATCAGCGCATCGCCTTCGATTGCCACCTTCGACGCGAAGGTGCCTTGCGGCCAGCCGAGCAGCGCGGCCAGCATCTGGCCGGTTTGATTGCTGTCGTCATCGATCGCCTGCTTGCCCATAATAATGAGGCCGGGCTGTTCCGCGTCGGCGATAGCCTTGAGGATTTTCGCCACCGCCAGCGGCTCAACGATGCCGTCGGCTTTGACCAGAATGCCGCGGTCGGCGCCCATGGCGAGCGCAGTGCGGATGGTCTCGGCCGCTTGCGCGGGGCCGATTGAAATCGCGACAATCTCGGTTGCTTTGCCGGCTTCCTTCAACCGGAGCGATTCTTCGACTGCGATCTCGTCGAACGGATTCATCGACATTTTGACGTTGGCAAGCTCTACGCCCGAGCCGTCAGATTTGACCCGGATTTTCACGTCCTTATCGATAGCCCGTTTCACGGGCACAAGAATCTTCATGGCCAATTTCGATTTGTTTCGTATTTCCGCTGCTTTAGATCCCGGCGATGCTGCGGTGCGAGAAAGTACCGGTGGTCGCGCTTGCGGTCAACGGATCGGCCGGGTGAAAGGAAGTGTGCTCGAGAGCCCGCCGTCCACCGGAAAGGCCATGCCATTGACGTAGGAAGACTCGTCGCTGGCCAGAAACAGCGCCATGGCGGCGATTTCCTCGGGCCTCCCGGGACGCTGCAGGGGATTGAGTTGTCCGATCTTTTCCTGGGTGCCGCGCTCGCGCGCCCGCTCGAACAGTTCGCGCGTCATGCCGGTTTCGATCAGACCGGGACAGATCGCATTGACGCGGACGCCGGTGCCAAGGAGCGAGTTCGCCGCGGTCTGCGCCAGGCTAACGACGCCGGCTTTGCTGGCGCTATAGGGCGCACCGCCGGCATTGGCGCGCAAGCCTGCGACCGAAGCTGTGAGAATGATCGAGCCGCGGCCCTTGGCGATCATGTGCGGGGCGGCATGTTTAATGGCGAGAAATGTGCCGACCAGATTGACCTGCAGGACCTGCAGCCAGTTCTCCACGGTCTGTTCGAGAAGAGGCGGGGGAACAAGACCGCCGCTTATTCCCGCGTTCGCATAAACGACATCGAGCCCGCCAAAGCTAGTAACGGCGCGATCGATGTAAGCTTTGACGTCGTCCTCGTTGCTGGTGTCGGCGGCAACGGTCTGCACGTCGCTACTATGTTGCGCCATCGCCTTTGCGGTGTCGTTCAAGGCTTCGGCTTTTTGATCGACGATGACCGTCCGGGCGCCCTCGCGCGCGAACAAAATCGCGCTGGCCCGGCCGATGCCGCTTGCTGCACCGGTGACAATCGCAACCTTACCTTCGAGCCGGCCCATCGGCCCCCTCCCCTAGCTGCTATTTTTTATTTTGAATTACCGGTTCTGGCCCGGCTGCCATAGCTCGTCGCGCGCGCCCTT
Organism: uncultured Alphaproteobacteria bacterium; assembly: GCA_963826945.1. Classification (GTDB taxonomy): domain Bacteria; phylum Pseudomonadota; class Alphaproteobacteria; order Rhizobiales; family Xanthobacteraceae; genus BOG-931. The sequence continues at coordinate 207,738 of CAWGYY010000018.1, forward strand.
GTCGTTGGCGTAACGGGCGGCAACGAACAAATAATCCGACAACCGGTTGACGTATTGCAACACCTCGGGCGTAACGCTTTCGCCCGGCTGGTCCATCAGTTCGGCAATCAGCCGCTCGGCGCGCCGGCATATGGTGCGGGCGAGATGCAGATACGCCGCCGCCGGAAAGCCGCCCGGCAGGACGAACGTTCGCAGCGGCGCGAGTTCGGCATTGAGCCGGTCGATTTGGTTCTCGAGCCACGTCACCTGCGCCGCAGTCGCCGTGAGCCGTGCGCCGCCCGGCCCCTTACCTTTGTCCGGCGTGGCAAGGTCAGCACCGAGGTCGAACAGATCGTTCTGGATGCGTGACAGCGCATTATGGATCGCGTGCTCGCCGCTGGTATGCAGCCGCGCGATTCCGATTGCGGCATTGGCCTCGTCGAGCGTGCCATAGGCGGCGACCCGGAGATCGTATTTCTTGCGCCGCGCGCCGGTGCCGAGCGCGGTCGTGCCGTCGTCTCCGGTGCGGGTATAGATTTTATTGAGGACGACCATGGGCTATTTCGCCATTACCCAGATGGTGAACATGATGATGACGATGGCGACGAACTGCAGCAGCACGCGCAATCGCATCAGCTTCTGCGAAGTGTTTCCAGAGCCGCCGCGCATCATGTTGATGAGGCCCAGCAGCAGAACGACGGCAACCGCGCCGATGGCGATCGGGACAAGGCCGTGAGAGAGGAACCCGGACATAAGCGCTGTTGTAGCCCCGATTGACCGACCCGGCTACGCCGGATTTCGCGATTCCGGCTGGCATCAGACACCCAAGCGCGCGGTGCAGGCGTCAGGCGAAATCCTGCCCGGATTGCGCAGCGTCCATCCCGTGCGGGTAAGCTGCGCAGGCTTAAGCCCGCCGTCCTTCAGTGAAGGAGCGCGGCATCATAGGTGGACAAAGCGAGCGCCATATCGAGCGCCACGTATTTGTCGAGGGTCTTGATCAGCAGGCCCTTAGTGAGCACCGGCAAATCGGATCGGACAATGACGTTTACAAACTCAATTTTCAGCACCATATAAGCGGCGACGTACGACGTAAGCTTCAAACCGACTTCCCGATGCTGGATGCCCATTCGCCGCGCGCCAGTTATGTATTGTTCGTCGAATTGCGAGTGGAACAAAGATTCCCAGTGCGCTTTTTGCTTACCTTTGAGCCGTAAAACGGTGGCTTCAGATAATCTTGGCTCAATGCCCGCGAGATGAACCTTCCGATAAAAAGTATCGAGCACCGAATTGATGCTCGGGGCCAGGACCTGCCACAACTGCTGGCCATGTCGCCGGGTATCATCATTGATGTCGAGAAATTGCAAAAGCTGCTTAATCACTCCATTGCCCCGCAGCGCGGCCGCCCAATGCGAGTAGCGTGTACTCTGATTCGGGAAGCATTCGAAAGCGGTCCCTCAGTATTCGGAGGAAGGCCCGAAATGCAAACGCCCGGTCCGAAGCTACAGTCTGAAAACTCGCGGATGACCTGGCCAATGTCGCAGCGCACGATGAATTTGAATTTGCAGCCTAAATGATCGGTCGGATAAAACAATTAACTAGTCAATGATTCACGCTCTCCTCAACGACTTTGACGCGATCTAGATAACTTCGACATTCGGAGCCCTCCACGGCACGGGTGCCGTCGTTTCACCTCATGAGCATCAAGATCCCAAAATCCATGAATGTCATCCCGTCCTCCGCTCCTGGCTCCGATTTTCCAACTCAGCAAAAACCGGGATGTCCGGGTTGCGCAATGCGTGGGTTGGGCCTGTGTCGCATCTTGGTTGACGCGGGCATTGAAGCGCCAATTTCAAATCGGGAGCCGCTTGCGCAGTTTGAGAAAAACATCACTGCCCGACGACGCATGTTCCGTTCGAAAGAGCAAACCGACAGCTTGCCGGTTATCTGCGACGGCTGGGCCGCAGCAGTTGAGTACTTACCCGGCGGCCGGCGCCAAATCCTTTCATTCCTGTTGCCGGGTAATTTGGTTTCCACCAACATACTGTTCGAGAACCGGGTCTATCATGACGTAGAGACCATCACGGCGGTTTGCTACCGTACCTTTGACCGCGCTGGACTATGGGAAGCGCTGGTTACACGCCCGGAACTGCTTGAAAGTTTTGTGAGGAATTGCGTCGAGGAAAGGCATCGACTCGACCACCTGATCCTCGACCTTGGCCGGCGCAAGGCCGATCAACGCGTCGCCCGTTTGATCCTGGAATTGATGGACAGACTCACGAAGCATCGCGCCGTGCGCAATCAAACCGTCGATTTTCCCCTGCGGCAAACTCACATCGCTGATGCGCTGGGCGTAACGGCGCCATACGTCAATCTGGTGCTCAAGGCATTCCGCAAGAAACACCTGATCAAATTCGACAAGCGATCGCTGACGGTTCTCGACCCGGCAGGGCTTCGGCGCATGGTGGAGCAATGATCTGAGGTGCGGGGCTCGCTGCCAGATTTCAGTTAGACCCATCCAGCAGGCGCGCTTGCCAGCAGTCGAGAAGATTGGTGCGGCCGTTCCTGGCGCGGTCGATGGTCTGGTGGACGAAGGCGAGATCAGGAAAAGGTCGCTGCGACGGCTTAAGCTTCCCATCGCACTGATTTTCCCGGTTGGAAACTGCTTCCGTGCATCAGCGCGACGGAGGGGTGCTTGTCGTTTGGTTGACGCGCCAACTCAGGAAGCTGGCAAAAAACTTCCGAACATCGCACTGCTCGAAAGTCAGTCGGATTTTGCTAAATCCGCAACACGATCAAAAACGATCGGTATTTTCATACATTGAGAAGCAACTGCCGGCTCGGTGCACACGAGAAAGTGAAAATGCTTGCCTTATAACTGAAATACTGCGGAGCGAGCATACATAAAATCTTGATTGAACAGGGAGGCAGACATGGGTTTGCTCGACGTTCTCAACGGCATGCAAAACGGACCACGCGGACAGCGCACGCCCGGCAGCGGCAGTAGTGGCGGTATGTCGCCAATCACCATGGCGGTGCTCGGACTGATAGCCTACAAGGCCATCAAGAGCTTCAGCGGCAGCCAGGCGAGCGCCCCGGCTGGCGCCGGTGCTTCGCCCGGCACGGGCGCCGGGACGCAAGGCACCAGTCCGGGCGGCGGCGGTCTCGGCGATCTGCTGAAAGGCGGACTGGGCGGCCTGCTTGCCGGTGGCGCCGCCGGCGGTGTCTTGAGCGGCGGGTTGAACGATCTGCTCAAACAATTCCAGCAGACCGGCCAGAGTGACGTCGCCCATTCCTGGATCGGTTCCGGGCCGAATAAGGCGATTTCGCCGAACGATCTGGCGAGCGCGCTTGGCGCGGATCGGATCAACACTCTCATGGCATATTCCGGGATGTCTCGCGACGATTTGCTCAATGGCCTCAGCGAGCAGTTGCCCGGCGTCGTCGATCAATTAACACCGAACGGACGGCTGCCAACGGAGCAGGAAGCCGCGCGTCTGGTCTAACGTGGATTGAAGCAATCTTCCGGCGCGAGAACGCCCTACGCCGGAAGACCATTGGAGAATGCTAACGGGGTACATCTCCGCGGATAGGGCAGTGCTGCGCGAGCGAGTCCAAATCGTGGGTATCATCTGGATTATCGTCATCGGGTTTGTTGCCGGTATCGTAGCGCGCCTGCTTTCTCCGGGTCCGAACAATCCATCGGGTTTTATTCTCACCGCTGTTCTTGGCATCGCGGGAGCGTTTCTAGCCACATTCATCGGCCAGATGGTCGGCTGGTACCGTCCCGATCAGGGAGCCGGCTTCATTGGCGCAACAGTGGGCGCCGTTATCGTGCTCTTCGTGTGGAATCGGCTGGTTGCCGCGCGAGTGATCTCCGACCCCGGCGGCAGCCCGCGAAGCTGATCTCGTGCAGGCCCGCGACGGTTGCCGTGCCGTGCCACGGCAGCCTTAGGGGAAACGTCTCCGCGACGAAAGGAGCAAGCCATGAGTGTCTTCGGAAATATCGTGTCCGCCATTTTTGGTCACGCGGCCAAGGCGGAGCCGGCGCCCGCCACAGCAGGTGCCTCCGCCGGTTCACGCCCACCCGGCTCAAGTACCAGTTCCGCGCCGCCTTCGGTTTCGCCGCTATCTCAAGTGGATGTTGAAGCGGTGCTGGTACAGCTCGCGAGCCGGAGCAAAGAGAAACTCGACTGGCGTAAATCGATCGTAGACCTGATGAAGCTGCTCGATCTCGATAGCGGTCTCACAGCACGCAAAGAGCTGGCAAAGGAATTGCACTACACCGGGGATACGAACGATTTCCGCGACTATGAACATCTGGTTGCACAAACAGGTCATGATCAAGCTCGCTGAGAACGGCGGCAAGGTACCGGCCGAGCTTCGAACCTGATAACGTTGTCGCAGCATTCGCCCGGCGGTCAGGCTTAGTTGCTGCCATCCAGCAGACGCCGGGCGATCACGTGCGCCTGGATTTCAGCGGCGCCCTCGAAAATGTTGAGAATGCGGGCGTCGCACAGAATTCGCGAAATCGGGAATTCGAGCGCAAAGCCGTTGCCGCCATGGATCTGCACGGCGTTGTCGGCGGCAGCCCAGGCGACCCGGGCGGCGAGCAGCTTCGCCATCCCGGCTTCGAGATCGCAGCGGCGGCCGGAATCCTTCTGCCGGGCGGCATAGTATGTGAGCTGGCGCGCGATCATGATCTCGACCGCCATCATCGCGAGCTTGTCGGCGACCCGGGGGAAATTGGCGATCGGCTCGGAGAACTGCACGCGGGTGAGCGCATAGCTGCGCGCTTCCTCCAGCGCCGCCTGCGCTACGCCGACGGCGCGCGCTGCGGTCTGGATGCGCGCGGATTCGAAAGTCGCCATCAGCTGCTTGAAGCCGAGCCCTTCGACACCGCCCAATAGATTTTCGGCCTTCACCTTGAAGCCGTCGAAGGCGATCTCGTATTCCTTCATCCCGCGGTAGCCGAGCACTTCGATTTCGGTGCCCGTCATGCCGGGGGCCGGAAACGGGTCCTGGTCCGTGCCGCGCGGCTTTTCCGCAAGCAGCATGGAGAGGCCGCGATAGCCTTTCTCGCTCGGATTGGTGCGCACCAGGAGCGTCATCAGATCGGCGCGCACCGGATGGGTGATCCAGGTTTTGTTGCCGTGCACCTTATAGACGTCGCCGTCACGTGCCGCCCGCGTCTTCAACGAAGCCAGATCGGAGCCGGTATTCGGCTCGGTGAACACCGCCGTCGGCAGCACTTCGCCGGAGGCGATCTTCGGCAGCCATTTGCGCTTCTGTTCTTCGGTGCCGCTGCCAAGAATAAGCTCGGCGGCGATCTCCGAGCGGGTGCCGAGGCTGCCGACGCCGATATAGCCGCGCGACAGCTCCTCGGAGACGACGCACATCGATTCCTTGCCCAGCCCCATGCCGCCGTAGTCCTCGGGGATGGTGAGCGAGAACACACCGAGCTCGGACATTTGCGCGATGACATCGAGCGGGATGTACTGGTTGCGCAGATGCCATTGCTGTGCGTGCGGCACCACCTGGCCTTCGGCGAACTTGCGCATCTCCTCGCGAATGGATTCGAGCGTGTCGTCGAGACCGCTGGCGCCGACGGTCGCGTCATGTCCGAACTTCATCAGTTCGACGAGACGTGCGCGGCGCGGCGCTGTGTTGCCCTGGGCGATCAGCTGCTCGACCGCGGGCGTGACCCGCGCCGCGACCGCCGCGGGAGTAAGTCCAAGGTCCGCGAGACGCACGATCTCGCCCTGACTTATCGGAATCCCGCCCAGGATCTGCGCCAGATATTCGCCGGCGCCGATCCGCACGATGTGGTCTTCGACCTCGCCGAAATGGCCCGCCTCCGTCAGGCGCTCGGTATAGGCGGCAAACTGGCGGATCGCCTCGACATAGGTCCCGAGCCAGGCCAGACCGTGGGCGGCGCGCTGTTCGCGGTCGAGCGCGCGCGGCGCCACGCGGCCGTCGCGCGTCACCCGCTCGGCCACGATCCGGCGCGCGTCGGCGAACAGGGCTTCGACGGCTTGCATCGCCTGATAAAGCGCAGCGATCAGTTCGTCACTGGCAGGCGCATGGGACTCGGCTACCGACATAGACGGCTCCAATGATTTAGCTTTTAGCTTTGGACGCCCCGGACCGTCCCACTCAAGCTTACGCGTGCAGTGCACAAAAGCCAATTCATCGTTCTGCATTCAGCGGCCTGGCGGGCGCCACACATTATGATAGGCGGCGATTTCCCACCGATCCCGCTCCTTGGTCAGCACCATGAGCAGGCAGGTGCGAAACGAGCCGTCGGGCCACGCCGTAACACCCGGCGGCTGAATTTGCGCGCCGAACAGGCCCGCGTCGACATCGAGTGCGGCAACGTCCGGACGAAGGAAGCGAAGCTGCCGGATGTCCATGGTCAGCCGGGTGCCCTTGAAGATGCCGCGAAATACTTCGTTGTGGCGAAGATCGAATTCTTCATGTCCGACGTGAAACGTGCCGAACACGTTGGTGAAAGTGCCGTCGGCCTGGTAGTGCGCGCCGTAGGCCGTCGCATCGCCTCGAGCCCACGCGTCAGTCATCTCATCAAGCATGTCCCGGATTTCCGTCTCTGCAGCGCTCGCCACGTCACCCTCCCGACAAGCCGGGGCAAATTAAAGCACGTTGACAGGTTCAATGCCCTGCCCTTGTCTTGGGGCCGTCCTGAACGCTATCCAAAAAACTTAAGGGAGACGTCGTTGGCTCAAGGCGCAACTTTCCGCGGCGATCGTCGCGCGCTCAATCCGGCGTTCAACCGGCGCAAGCTGAAACTCGGAACGTTCCAGTCCAATCTCGACTACGGCTGCCTGATGGCCGACGTCGAGGGGCGGCTGGAAATCAGTTGGCCGAATACCGTGGCGCTGGCCAAGCTCGCCGACGCGATGGAGTTCGAAGCGCTGGTGCCGGTCGCGCGCTGGCGCGGCTTCGGCGGCAAGCTCAATCCGCAGGGCCCCGGCTTTGAGACTTATACCTGGGCCTCGGGCATTGCCGCCTCGACCGAGAAAGCCGGCGTGGTCGCCACCTCGCATTGCTCGATCAATCATCCGATCATTGCGGCGAAGCAGTCGACGGTCATCGATCACATCTCCAACGGACGGATGATCCTCAATATCGTCACCGGCTGGAACAAGCCGGAGATCGACATGTTTGGCGTCGAGATGAAACCCCACGCCGACCGCTATGATATGGCCGAGGAATGGCTCGGCATTGTCAAACGGCTGTGGACCGAGGACGAAGAGTTCGACCACGACGGCAAGTTCTACAAGATCGCGAAGGGCTATTTGCAGCCGAAGCCGATCCAGCAGCCTTATCCCGCGGTGATGAATGCCGGCGGCTCCGAGCGCGGCCGCCACTTCGCCGCCAAATATTGCGACCTCGTCTTCACCGCGCTCGGTGCGCCCGACTTCGAGCAGAACAAAGCGCAGGTGGAAGGCTATCGCCGGCTGGCGCGCGAGGAATACGGCCGCGATATCGAAATCTGGACATCGGCGAACATTGTTCAGGCCGCGACCGAAGCCGAAGCGCGGCGCTACGACGAATATATCGTCAACGAGAAAGGCGACTGGGAAGCGGTGACATTCGCGCTCGGGACCATGGGCCTCAATGCCCAGACCTTTGCGCCCGAAGCCTTGCAGCATCTGAAAGGACTTTTCATCTCCGGCTGGGGCGGCTATCCGCTGATCGGCACCAAGGAGCAGGTCATCGACGGGCTCAAGATGCTCTCCGCCATGGGGCTAGACGGCGTGCTGCTGTCATGGCCGCGCTACGAAGAAGGCATGCGGGAGTTCAAGGACGTGACCTATCCGCTACTGCTGCAGGCTGGCTTGCGGTGACTGCAACCGGCCTTCGCGCCAGTTTCCCGAGGGCGGTGGACCAATCGTCGGCGCCGAAACCCACCGCACGCCCGATCGTCAGCCGCTCCAGCAGCACTCTGCCGTAGGCGAGGTCGACGTGGCACCGCTCAGCGGCAAGCAGCGCCAGACCGATATCTTTCAGCGGCATGCTCAAACCGAGTGCCGGCAGCGGTGCGACGTCGGCGACAGAGGGCGCATAGGACCGGTAGATGGGCGCAGCAAACAAGGTCTTCGACATCATGTCGAGGAACGCGGCGTCGTCCGCGCCGTACGCACGCAACAGGCCGGAACACTCGGCCATCGCCTCAACCGCGCAGCCAATCAGGAAATTCCCAGCGAGCTTGGCGACGCCGGCGTGACGCGGCTCATTGCCCATGGGCCAGATTTGCCCGAACAGGCGCAGTATCGCATCGGCCCGCTGCGTCGCTTCCGGCTCACCGGCGACGAGAATCTGCAATTGCGCTTTGGCCGCGGCCTCAGGACGGCCGAACAGCGGCGCGGCGACATAGCTTATGCCGTGACGCTTGCAGGCGGCCGCGAGTTCGGTGGCGAGTTCAGCCGAAATTGTCGACATGCAGACGTGCAGCAGGCCTGGCCGTGCCTCGCTCAACAGCGCATTATCAAGCAGCCGTTCGCGAACCGCCTCATCGTCAAACAACACCGAGATGACGACGTCCGACCGGAACGCCTCCGCAACCGTCGCCGCTTCGCGAGCGCCCTCGCCGACCAGTCGCCGAACCGGTCCAGCGGAGCGATTCCACACCACAACCTTGTGGTTAGCGCGCAGCAGATGCAACGCGATGGACGAGCCAATCGCACCCAGTCCAACCACGGCAATTTCCATAGTATCTATCCTATTGTCTTTCAAAAAATAACTAGAGAATAGCGATCGACGCAGAGCGCGGACTATGCCTTCTTGCGTTTTGTCGTTTTGCCTCTCGACTGCCCCCGGGACTCGTTCCTGAGCAAAGCCGCTGATGCAACAGGCGTGCCGAAACGCATCCCGGCGGTCAGAAACGCAACCATGTGCGCGACCGCCGCATCCTCGTCAGGTCGGCAGAGGCCTTCGCTCAGCCGCGCGATACGGCCGGTGTCGGCCATCACGAATACCATCGCACCCAGCATGAACTGATAGGCCCAGTGGATATCCCGCGCTGATCGATCGGGAAGCGCGGTGGCCAGCGCTGCCAATATCTTGCGTGCGACCGGATCGAACAGGTGGCGAATGATGCCGCGCGCGCCGGAATTCGGATCAATCGACTCTTGCGCCACGAGACGTCCGAAGCTGGGATCATTGTCCCGGGCGCGAAGGCGCAGCATCGGCATCACCAGCGATTTAACGATGAGTTCGAGCCTGCGATTGAGGTCCGGCTCACTCATCGCGATCGCGAAGTCCCGCCTGGCGTTGTTGGACGACCGTCGGCGCACGGCGATTGAACACCGCACGATACAGCCCGCCCTTTGAGCCGAAGTGATAGCTCACCAGCGCGACTGGAACTCCGGCCGCTTCGGCGATCTGCCGCAGCGAAGCGCCGTCATAACCGAGCCTGCCGAAGACCCGCTCCGCCTTCTGCAATATCCGCTCCGGCGCCGACGCGCCGGCGGCGTTGCCGGCAAGGCCGGCGACGGTTTTGTCGCGCTCCGCTTCGCTCAGATTCATCGCCTTTGCAGGCTTCCCGCGGCGCATGCCGATTTTCCTATTCTAGCGTGTTTGAACGGTCGTTCAAGATACTTGTCAATTGGATCAAAGCATTTTAGCGTTGGTCCAATGGTGTCGACGACGCCGGAGCCGAACAAGCTCAGCCGCCGTCAAGAACGCTACTAAAAGAGCGCCGCTAAACCTGCAGGGAGCGAAACCGTGCCGAAATGGCAATTCACCCGTGGCCTGAAGGATCTCGGCAACGGCCTCTGGGCGTATCTGCTGCCCGACGGCTCGTGGGGCTGGAGCAATGCGGGGCTCATCGTCGATGGCGATCAAACACTGCTGGTCGATACCCTGTTCGATCTGAAGCTGACCGCGGAGATGCTGGCCGAGATGCGGCGCTCGATCCCGGCCGCCGCCCACATCGGCACGCTGGTCAACACCCACCACAACGGCGACCACACGTTCGGCAATCAGCTGGTCGACGGCGCCGTCATCGTCGCGTCGAACTCCACCAAGGCCGACATGAAACCCGAAGAGCCGGCGCACTACCAGCACATCAAGGCCGAGGCCGGCAAACTTGGGCCGGGCGGCGCGTTCATCTCCGAGCTGTTCCGTCCATTCGACTTTACCGGCATCGACATGCGCATGCCGGACAAGACCTTCAGCGGCGAATACGATCTAAAAGTCGGCGATAAAATCGTGCATCTGATCGAGGTCGGTCCGGCACACACCCGCGGCGACACGCTGGTTCATGTCCCCAAGGACCGCGTCGTCTATACCGGCGACATTCTGTTCAACCAGGGAACGCCGATCGCCTGGGCCGGCCCGGTGTCCAATTGGGTGCGCGCCTGCGACCGCATCCTGGCGATGGATGTGGACGTCGTCGTGCCGGGTCATGGGCCGATCGCCGACAAGCAGGCCGTGCGCGACATGCGCGGCTATTTGCAATTCGTCATCGACGAAGCACGCAAGCGCTATGACAAGGGCATGAATGCACGCGATGCCGCGTTCGACATTCCGCTCGGACGCTATGCCGATTGGGCGGACGCGGAGCGCATTGTAGTGACGGTGTGGAATTTGTTCCGGGAGTTCAAGGGCGAGCACACCGAGCCGGATATTTTCGCGCTGTTCGAGATGATGTCAGACTTCCGCGACCGGCAGCGCGATCAAACCCACGCTCACGCTCATCGGCACGCTTGATACATCGGCCGTATTTAACAAGGCCGTACCAACACTACCCAGGGAGCCAACGATGCAAGAGAGACTGCAAAGATTTTCGGCTTACGGCCTCGGCGGACTGAGTGCATTCCTGTTCGCCGGACTTGTCGTTGCCGGACCCGCCATGGCCGAGGATCCGATCAAGATCGGGTTCGACCTGTCCCAGACCGGACCGCTCGCGCCCAACGGCAAGCAGGCGCTTCTCGGCGCCAAGATCTGGCAGGAGGAAGTCAATGCCAAGGGCGGGCTCCTTGGCCGCCAGGTCAACCTGATCGGTTATGACGACCAGTCGAACCCGTCGAATGTGCCCGGCATTTACGCCAAGCTGCTCGACGTCGACAAAGTCGATCTCATCATGGGTCCTTACGGCACCAATCTGGTGGCGCCGGCGATTCCCGTCGCCATGCAGAAGGGAAAAGTGATGATCGGTCTGTTCGCGCTCGAAGTGAACAGCCACTTTCACTATCCGAAATATTTCTCGATGGTGCCGTACGGACCGGACCCGAAGGTATCATCCGCCGAGGGCTTCTTCGATGTCGCGGCGGCGCAGAACCCGAAGCCGCAGACCGTGGCGATCATTTCGGAAGACTCCGAGTTCGGCCACAACGGCGCCGACAGCGCCGTGATCAATGCCAAGAAGCACAGCATGCAGGTCGTCTACAACAAGAGCTTTCCGCCCGGCACAACGGACTTTGCGCCGGTCATTCGCGCTGTCGCCGCGAGCAATCCCGACATCGTGGTGGTGTGCTCTTATCCGCTCAGCTCGGTCGGCATTGTGCAATCGGTCAACGAGCTCGGCTTCAAACCAAAGATGATCGGCGGCGAAATGGTCGGCCTGCAGGCAACCGTGTTCAAGGACCGGCTCAAATCGAAGCTCAACGGCTTTATCAATTACGAAACCTGGGTGCCGTCGCCGAAAATGATGCCGCGCGCGCAGGCGTTCTTCACCAAGTACCAGGAGCGCGCCAAGGCCGAAGGCGTCGATCCGCTCGGCTATTATCTCGGCGGTTGGGGTTACGCCGTCTACCAGGTGCTCGGCGCGGGCGTTGAGGGCGCAAAAAGCCTGGACGATTCCAAGATCGCCGACTGGCTGCACCACAATGAGGTGCACACCGTCATCGGCGACATCAGCTTCGGCCCGGAAGGCGAGTGGACCAAGCCCGGACTCTTTCAGGTTCAATATCACGGCATCACCGATGCCGCGAACCTCGAAACCTGGCGGGGCATGAGCTATCAGACCGTGGTGTATCCTCCCGACCAGAAAACCGGCGAAGCGATTTATCCATACGAAAAGGCCAAATAGCCGCGCTGTCGCCGCTGGCGGAAAAGAACGTAACGGCGTGAAAATCGACGGCGGCGACCTTACCTGAGCCTTTGCGCGGGCAGCGCGAAATCGCGTATTTAGATCGCGCCCGCCCAACCGCCGCAGAGGCCGCCCGCATTGCACACCGCCCGCCTGTGCCTTCGCGTCGTCACCGAGGCCTTCCTTCGCTTCAGCCGCGATGACGGCTGGGCGATCGCAAGCCACATCTCGCTATCGATCCTGATGGCGATGTTTCCGTTCCTGATCGTGGTGACGGCGCTCGCCGGCTTCATCGACTCCGCCAATCTGGCCAACGAAGTCGCGCGCCTGATCTTCGCGGTCTGGCCGCAGCAGGTCGCCGCCCCGCTCGCCAGCGAGATTCACAATGTGCTCACCACCACACGCGGCGGGGTGCTGACATTGGGCGCAGTGTTCGCCGTGTATTTTGCTTCCAGCGGCGTCGAAAGCCTGCGCATCGGATTAAACCGCGCCTACGGCCTCACCGAGCAGCGCAGCTGGTGGCTGTTGCGGCTTGAATCGATCGGCTACGTGCTGGTCAGCGCGATCGCATTTCTGGCGCTGGCGTTTCTGGTGGTGCTCGGCCCGCTGATCTTTCAGGCCGCCGTCGCCTACGCACCGTGGATGGAGCCGCTCAAAGCTCACTATGACGTCGCCCGCTTCGGCATCGGCGGCCTGGTGATCGCCGGTTCGCTCGTGATCCTGCACCTGTGGCTGCCGGCCGGCCGCCGCCGGCTCGGCCAAGTGTGGCCCGGCATCGTGGCGACCTTGGCGTTGTGGCTCGCCTGCGGGTTCAGCTTCGGGCGTTATCTCGCCGATTTCGCCTACACCTACGTGACCTATTATGCGGGGCTGGCTTCGGCGATGATCGCGCTGGTGTTTCTCTATTACAGCGCCTGGATTTTCATCTTCGGCGGCGAACTCAACGCCGCGATCGCGCGCGTCCGAGACGGCGAGACGTAGCCCTCGTCATTGCTGTGACCCGCCTACGCTCGCTGCGCGCGGAAATCCGAGCAGCAGTGGAAGTGAATGTCGGCGCTCAGGGTCATAGCGGAATCGCTGCCAAATGCTTCAAACGACGTTGATGACCCGAAAGGGCCTTCAAAGCCTCGGCGACGACAGGTTTTAAAGGGTGTAGAGTCTCACCGTCGCCGGCGCGGGATCTACCCAAGCCCCGGGGCTGAAGGGTCCAATAGTGCAGCGCGATGTTGCGTTAGAGTCGGAACGCGAATCTGCCGAGGCAGAAGCGGCTTCGGGACGCACGGAACGTTTAGCTAATCTGCTTACATTGTCCTATGAACCGATGTTTGCGTGGCGTCTGGATGGATCGGTCGAGTTCTGGAACGCAGGGGCCGAACGGCTTTACGGCTTTACACCGGACGAGGCAGTGGGGCGTTCCAGCCACGTTCTCTTGCAAACCAAATTCCCAATCGAAATTACCAAGCTGCGCTCAAAGCTGCTGGATGAGCGTTACTGGTCGGGCGAGCTGCGCCATGTCTGCAAGGATGGCCGCGAAGTCACCGTGGACAGCCGCATGCAGTTGCTCGGCGATGACACCGTGCTTGAGATCAACCGCGACGTTACGCAAGTCAAAATTCTCAATATTCAGCAAGCAGCGCTGCTGCGAGAACTGACCGCTACCACCGCCAAATTTGAAGCGCTTTTCAACCAGTCCGGCATTTTCGCCGGCATATTGGACCTGCAAGGCTACGTGCGCGAAGTGAACAAACTGTCCGTGGACGCGTGCGGGTACACCAAAGAGCAGGTCCTGAACCAACCGTTCTGGGAAACCCCTTGGTGGCGCGGGTCAGAAGAGGTGAAGGCGAGGATTCGTTTCGCAACGGATCAGGCTGCCTCCGGGTCCGTCTTCCGCGAACAGCTTCGGTACTGGGTTGCCGACGGCAGCGAGCGTATCGTGGACTTTGCGATGCACCCCATTCGCGACCAGTCGGGAGCAATAATGTTCCTGCATCCGACGGGAATCGACATTACCGGGCACAAACAGGCGGAAGCTGCGCTTCGCGAAAGTGAACAACGCTTGCGTTGGCTGGCGTCTATTGTCGAGTCCAGTGACGACGCGATTGTGAGCAAGAACCTGGATGGCATTATCACAAGCTGGAACAGCGGTGCGGAACGTGTCTTTGGCTATACCGCCGAAGAAGCTATTGGCCAGCCCATTACAATTGTTATTCCACAAGACCGGCGCGATGAAGAGCGGTCAATTCTAACGCGCATCAGACGAGGAGAGCGTATCGACCATTTCGCGACAGTTCGGCAACGCAAAAATGGCAGCTTGATCGACATTTCGCTGACCGTTTCTCCCGTTAAAAATGCCGAAGGTATCATAGTTGGCGCTTCAAAGAACGCGAGGGATATCACTGAGCAGAAGCGGTCACAGGAGCAGATCGCCACCTTGGCTCGGGAGGCAGAGCACCGAAGCAAGAACTTGCTCGCGACCGTACAGGCGACCGTAAATCTTTCGCAGTCCGACACGCCCGAAGGTCTGAAGCAGGCAATTGAAGGACGCATTCTGGCGCTGGCGAATGTTCATTCACTGTTCGTCGAATCGCGGTGGTTAGGTGCCGAGTTATTGACTATCGCGAGACAGGAGCTTGCTCCTTACTCCGAGAAGGACCAAAGGCGCGTGCGAATAGAAGGCACGCCGGTTCTATTGGAGCCCAACGCCGCTCAAGCCGTCGCTGTAACCTTGCACGAGCTGGCGACCAACGCCGCCAAGTACGGGGCTCTGTCCGTGCCTGATGGGCATATCGACCTGACATCGCTGCACGAGGCAGACGGCCGGCTGATCCTCCGCTGGAGGGAAATGGGCGGTCCGGCAGCGCAGACGCCCACGCACCGAGGCTTCGGCACGCGAATTATTGAACGAATGATCGACCAACAAAAAGGCAAAGTGCGTTTCGACTGGCATGCCGACGGCCTCGTTTGCGAAATCACCCTTCAGGCGTAATGCCCATCCGGGTCCGAAATTGGGCTCTGAACGTCATTTGTTGCGAGACAGCAATGCGTCTGGAACTGACGGCAAGCCTGACGTGACTAGCCAACCTCCGAAATGACGTTGATGACCCTCCTAACGGACTCGCCGCCCTTCAAGGCGGGATTAATGCCCAAAGGGGCTGATTGGCTGTATGATGCTTTTGAGATAGGGGGCCAAGCCGCCGGGGGAGCGGGAATTGTCGGACGCACCAAGCTTTAAGGAACTTGAGCGGCAAGGCTGGGGAGCCAAGGCTGAAAATTACAACGCGTTCGCCGGGCAGATTACTGTCGGCGCCGTTGCACCACTTCTTGACGCAACTGGAGTTCGCGCTGGCATGCGCGTCCTCGATGTGGCCGCGGGACCGGGATACGTCGCGGCCGGCGCTGACGCGCGCGGCGCACACGCGGTCGGAGTCGATTTCGCGGCGGACATGGTCGCGGAGGCGCAACAACGCCACCCAAGCATAGAATTCCACGAGGGCGATGCAGAAAACCTTGCGTTTGATGCGGCGGCCTTCGACGCAGTCGTCTGTGCCTTCGGCATTCTCCACATGGCAGACCCAGACAAAGCGATTGCAGAGGCGTATCGGGTTTTGCGTCCAGATGGGGCCTTTGCATTCACAGTTTGGTCGGGCCCCGATCGGCATGATTTTTTCGCGATTGTGCTGAAGGCCCTTCAAGCACACGGCAACATGCAAGTATCGCTGCCGCCGGCGCCGCCGATCTTCCGTTTCAGCGACCAGGCGGAATGCCGAAATGTGCTGACGCAGGCCGGCTTCGTCGACGCCTCTGTCGTCGAGCTGCCGCTTAAATGGCGTGCGCCATCGATTGAGGCGATCCTAGACGGCATTTACAAGAGCACCGTGCGCACTGCGGCGGTGCTTGAGCGCCAGACGCCCGATGCGCTGGACCGCATTCATCGCGCGATTCGCGAAGGTGCTGAGCGCTTCATGCGCGACGGGGCTTATGAGATGGCTTGGCCAGCCGTGCTCGCAGCGGCGCGCAAACCAAATCAGCCACACGCCTAAAAATGCTTCGGAAACGTTGGAAATGATCGGATTTGATGTCCGCTGATGGCCCAAGTGCGAAGCGGAGTAATGTCA
Organism: uncultured Alphaproteobacteria bacterium; assembly: GCA_963826945.1. Taxonomy (GTDB): domain Bacteria; phylum Pseudomonadota; class Alphaproteobacteria; order Rhizobiales; family Xanthobacteraceae; genus BOG-931. The sequence continues at coordinate 223,884 of CAWGYY010000018.1, forward strand.
ACTTTAAGTCTGCTCTTAGGATACCAACGGGCTAATAGCTGATATCGCGAAACGGCCATTGATGATCTCAAAGGCGACTTCGCCCCCGCCAAGAGCGAAGCGCTGAGGGCCGTTCATTTCGTTGCCCGCGTGACGCGGGTACTGGTAATCGAAATTGAATTATTTTTGACACAGTGTGCGAAGCCTTCCTCGCGTCTTTGTGATGCTCCGTCAAACGTCGCATAGGATATCGTTCGTACAGTGGTACACTGCCCAGCGTATCATTCAAGAAACTGGCAATACGGCAATCAACAATTAGCGTTTTCGCAAGCTTGGCTTTCGTGACCGGCCCCGAATGGAAAAATTCTTGGGTTCACAGGAGAGCGCAATGTCAAATCATTTCACTGGACTCAGTCTCGGCCCGCCACTGGGCGATCAACGGCTCGATCTTTGCGACCTGTACGCCTTCCAGTCACCCGGCGACAGGAACAGGACCGCGATCATCCTGAACGCAAATCCGAACGCTGATGCGCTTCATCCCGATGCGATCTATCGCCTCAACATCGACACCGACGGCGATTATTTGACCGACATCGCGTTCAGCTATGTGTTCTCGAAGCCGCAGAACGGCAGGCAGACCTTCAGCGTATTCATGGCGGAGGGCGCGGATTCACGATCGGCCGAAGCAGTCGGCACCAAGATTGTCTCCGATGCCGAAGTCTCTTTCGGAACGAAGCCGAACATCGTTACGGCGGGCCACCACACATTTTTCGCAGGCAGCCGCAGCGACGCGTTCTTTTTCGACTTCGACGGAATCAAGAACCTGTTCGACACCAGGGGTAAACGGAATTTCACCGAACCGCATCTCGGGGGCAAGTCGCCATGGACCGGGGTGGATTCAAATACGCAAGCGAACGTGTTCTCGACCGTGATCGAACTGCCGACGAGTAAACTTAATCCGAAGCCCGAGATCGCACATCTGGGGGCGGTGCAGTTTGCGCCGCGACGGCAAGTTGCTTCACGTCGATCGCGCGGGCCATCCGAGCGTCAGCAGCTTCTTCAACACCGACGATACCAAGGAAGAGTACAACGCGAGTGAGCCCGTCAACGATCGCAATCGGTGGCTCGAGCAGTTTATTCATCTGATGGGGCATACCGGCAATTACACGCGCGTGGAAGCAATTGCGGCGATAGACACGGAGCGCACGCTGCCCGACGTGCTGAGTTTCGATCCATCGAAGCCCGCACAGTATCCGAACGGTCGGGTCTTTACTGACGACGTGATCAATTACCGGCTCGCCTTTCTGACGAAAAATGAGTGCCCTCCGACGGGCCTTAAGCCTCACACCGATGTCCTCAAGGAGTTCCCCTACCTGGGCACGCCGCATGTGAAGTAGCGGGAACAAGAATCCGCTACCGGTGCGAGGCACCGAGAGTTAGCGCCCACATTCGCGGAGGCTCGGCAGCGCTGGTGAAAGTCCGCCGTCTCCAGGCCAATGACCGCTGACGTTGCCGTCCGGGACGGCAACGATCGGGCGGATGTCGCGCAGCGCAGCGCGGATCGTCCGATCCTGGCTCGAAACCGAAGTGCCGAACTACCTGACGAACATCCGGTGTTGCGGGTGAATCGGACATGATGCGGACATCACGAAAGCAACGCCATTGGACCCGGAGCCAACATCAGGCGAACGCGATCGCCTCGATTGCAACGAGGACTCCGGGGATGTCAGCGCCGAAGCGCACCATGGATCGCGCCGGCTTGGCGTCGGCGAAGAACTCCCCATATGCTTCATTCATCTCTCTATAGAGGTCAGGCCGCGTGAGCAGCACTGTGACCTTCACCACTCGGTCGAGCGAGCTGCCGGCGGCTTTCAGGATAGTTTCGACGTTGCGCAGAGCCTGACGCGTCTGCTCCTGTATTGTGTCGCCGACGATGTCGGTGGGTCCGCCGCCCGGCCTCACCGGTATCTGGCCCGATACAAATACGAACCCATTTGCGACAACAGCATGTGAGTAGGGAGAATGGGGCGCCGGATAGTCGGCGACGTCGACGTGGCGCATCTCCGGCATAGGACCTCCAATTGTAGCTCGCGCTCGAAATGACCTGAATGACCCAAAAATGGCATCGACAGGCTGTGTGTGTAGCACAGGTTTGATGAGCGGGCCGGAGAGGACCGAGGCAAGATGACAGGTGCACTCGAGCGATCTGAGAGCAAGGTTCCCGAAATCACGCTCGGGTTCTGGATCATCAAGATTGCGGCAACGACCCTAGGCGAGACTGGAGGCGACACCGCGACGATGACATTGAACTGGGGCTACCTTGCCGGAACAGTATTGTTTCTGTCGCTTCTCTTCGTACTTGTCGCCTTGCAGATCAGGGCAAAGAAATTTTATCCTTGGCTCTATTGGGCGACGATCGTCGCCTCCACCACCGCTGGCACCACCATGGCCGACTTTGCCGACCGCTCGCTCGGCATCGGCTATGCTGGTGGCTCGTCGGTTCTGTTCGCCTGCCTGATCGGCACGCTGGGCGCCTGGTATTGGTCGCAGGGTTCGATCGCAGTCGCCACCGTCAATGCGCCGAAGCTAGAAGCGTTTTATTGGGTCGCCGTTACCTTTTCGCAGACGTTGGGAACGGCGCTGGGCGATTGGACGGCCGACGATACCGGACTTGGATATGACGGCGGCGCCTTGGTCTTCGCTGCCGGATTGGCAATCTTGGCCGCAGCCTACTTCCTCACGAACACCTCGCGGGTCCTTTTATTTTGGGCGGCCTTCATCCTGACGCGCCCGCTCGGCGCGACGGTAGGCGACTTCCTTGACAAACCGGTGAGTGACGGCGGTCTGGCCTTGAGCCGGCCTATCGCATCCGTCGTCATTGGCGCTTTCGTCATTGTTTGCATCCTCGTTCTGCCCCAGCGGGCGGGCCAGCATCCGGGGCAATCGAAAATAGCGACGTGAAAGGCGTGCTCCGGACTGCGCCGGAAGTTGAGTATAGTAGACTCGGAGCCCGTGAAGACGCCGACGGAATGTCTGTTTGTGGGCCCAAATGCGAAGTGGAGTAAGGTCAACTTTAAGTCTGCGCGAAAGGCCGTCGATGACCCCATCTGGGACATAGTTCGGCGCAACTTAGATCATTGACGGCGATGGGAAAGGGCGCGACGATCCAGGCGACGCCAGCTTAACTTTTGATCTGCACGTAGCCGTGCCCTCTCATGCAGCCAACGAAATCGGCGACCATGGCCTGGCTATAGCCGCCCTTATCCGCCTTGCCGCCGGCCGCCCCATCAGACCTCTGCGCGTCGTCTTTGCAATCGAGACTGTCGATATCCAATAATCCGGAGTTGACTGGCTGGCCGTCGGCACGAGACCACGCCGTCGGCAGTGTCAGCGGTTTGGCACAACCGCCGAGCATCAAGATCGAAATGAGCAAGAGCACACGCATAACGCCAACGCGCGTAGGTGTCAGTTCCTTTGAGAGGTAATGGCAAAAATCCTAATATCTCGTGTGTCGGCCGAACCCACCGTCGCCGAGATCTTGCAGTTCGCGAAGTGGAGCGTGGTGGCGATATCTGGTCATCCTGAGCACAGTGAACCTGGCGATGAAGCGCATCGGGGGACAGCGCGCGTCAATCTACTGACGCATGCACAACACGCTCGCCGGTTCTCTCCTATTTCCTCTGGACGCGAATTCGCGTGCCGATGTCCGGCTTCCAGGGCAAGGCAGACGTCACACCGAAATGGGGTCATTCCAGTCGAACTAACTCCAGATGAACCCGCGTCCGCGAACCACTGACTTCAACAAAAAATACACGCCGAGTATCGCCAGAATCGGTCCGTACAGCGCCAATGCCGACTCAAAAAGCCCCCATATAGCGTCGTCAAGGGCCAGCAGAACCATAATAGCCGCAAGGAACACAAACACCGGCCAGACGATCAAACGATCTTCGCCAGGCTTGCTGCCGAGTCGAGCCGCTACGGGAGAACCGCCGACCGTTAGGGGAAGTGTCTCCCGTGGACGCTGCAGTGTTTCGTGAGAAAATCTGGCGACGCGCAGACCCGCTCCGACAACAAGCATCAGCGCAAACGGCAGGTAGAGCGGCCGAAACTTGCCGAGACCCTCCGCGTGTAGCGGGCCAACGATAAAATCGGCCGCAAAGGCGATGGCTATGTATTCAAGCGCAATCGTGCGGAACATCCGCCAGAGACGCGGCCCGAGTGCGTCACGAAGCCGCGGCCAGGAGAAAAGCGCAAGGAGATAGGTACAGAATATCCCGATCCAGAAGAACACCATGGCGCCGCTTGGTCCGGCGGTGATGTGAATGATCCAAAGGACGAGCCCAACATGAACGAGTTGCGCCGAAGCGTAGGCAAGGCCCAGGTCCCGCCCGCGGCGCGCCAATCCGTCAAAACGCGGCCCGCACAGCCACGCGATTGAACCCCCGACGTAGGCTAACCAGAAGAGGAGAAAGGACCATCTCGCCGTCGCCCGCAAGGCGATTGCCGTACCCCGCTCTCCGACGCCGAAAATAATAAGTACGCTTACCGCCAGCACAAACGCGATGATGAAGGCCGCCCACATCCAATACGCCGGACCAAGCGAGCGCCAACCAACCCCGACGGAACCGAAGCTGCCGCATTCTGGCGAGTGAACGGGGTTCGTCTCCATCAAATGACGTTCCTTCAAATGACTTTCCTTGCGGTTTCACGAACAACAGACATTCTAGCATTTTTACGGGAGCTTTTATGGCGCGCGCGTGAAATGCTCAAGCCTCCACTACCGGCCGCTGGGCGCGCGGAGAACCGGGTAGGCGACCTCGACGCGAACGTCAGCCGTAGCGAGGCCGCACATAAAACTCCAATTCAGTTGCGTCTTTGGGTCTCAGGAGCGTCGAAACGAACGCAATCCTGACACTTCCGCTGTTGGTCCGCCCCGAACGTATCGCCGCGCCGCACCAACTGAAGCGATGGGCGAATTCGGGCAATACGCCGCAGCAAACGGCCATCAACACAGGCCGCGAACCGGCGAAATCAGACGCGTCAGCCCCGGCCGGAAACGCGGTTCAACGGCGGCGGCGACGCCGCCTCAAGCGCGTCGTCGAAATTCCGCAAGCCGGGACGCGGCGGAATCCCCAACCCGCCCTCGCTCCGGCGGCAAAGCGAAATCGATTCTCGCGACTTTGGTGTTGTGGCTCGCCTGCGGGTTTACCTTTGGGCGGAACCGCTTTCGGGACTGTCGCCCCGAGGGCGTGGCAATTTCGCTGCCGGTCGGCCGTTAGATGATGAAATTCGAGTGATTCAAAGCGTGGACGTGCTCTACAAGGATCGTTCCCTGCGGCGTCACGACGGTGCAATGGTCGCCGTGAGCGGCGATGTCCAGTTGATTGAAATGAACGCCGGCTCCGCTGAGATCGATCTTGTCGACGCCGGGCTGGAAATCGGCGATCGTGTCGTGACCGAAGTTGGCGTCGAATTTGAACGTGTCGGCGCCGGGGCCGCCTTTGAGGAAATCATTGCCTGTTCCGCCGTCGAGGAAATCGTTGCCCTTGCCGCCAAACAGCCGGTCGTTGCCGGCAAAACCCTCGATGTGATCAGAGCCGTTGCCGCCGCGAATGATGTCGCTGGACGCGCTGCCGAGATAGAACGCACCCCTGCCTTCGAGACCGGGCGTGATGTCCTTTATGACTTGGCCGGGAGCGTCCGCCAGGATGATGATCGAATTTTGCGACATGTCATCCGCGTAAACCGATTTCTCCAGCAGGCCGAGCGCCTCGAAACCGGCGCTGCCGCCATGCGCAGAGAGGTTGAACGGATGGCGGCCGTCGTAATCGCCGCTCAAATATTCGGGCGTGGCGAGAACGAGATTATTGAGGGCGGACGACGAGTAGGCATAGTTGTCGAGCAGCTTAAAAACCGGGTCGTTCTCGGCGCCGATGTTGAGGATGCCGCTTGCCGTGGTGATGTTCGGCGAAGCGAAGGCGACAAACTTGGCGCCCGCGAAGTCGCCGCCATATTGCGAGCCGGCGACGTCAGCCATCTGGTTTGCGGCACCGCCGCCGAGGCTGGCGCCGGTGAAAAAGAATCTCGCACCATCGTGGGTGTCTGCGAGCGGGGACAAAAGCGGCTGAAAATTGTTGATGTAGGTGCCGTTGGCAAGCTCCGGGAACTGACTGACGTCGTTCGCGCCGTCCGTCCCGCGGAAGGCTACGATGAACGTATTGCCGCGCTCCAGCACAATGGCGCTGGCGCCATCATTGGTGAAATAGCTGCCGTCCCAAAATGCGGCCGCGACGCCAAGCTCACCCGGTGTGACAACAGTCCATCCGCGCGGGACGGCGCCCCCGATAAAAGCGGCTTGCGAAGCTTGGGCTAGAAGGTTGACCTCGGAGAGATCGACGTCGAAGTTATCCAACAGCGCCATTTGCGTTTATTCCGTGATCGAAAATTCTGATGACCGAATTTCACCGCGGCAGATTCCGAAGCCTGCCCCAATCACATGAAGCTAACCTGAATGTTAGACTTAAAATTAAGACTATAGGGCAGCTTCGTCGCGCCAAAGTTCCCAGGATTCGGCGATACCTCGCCGGTGGTGTGCCGCTTTACACGTCGTCATCGGGCAGAATGCGGACGGCGGCGCCGTCAAGGTCGTCGTGTTGGCCGCTCTTCGGCGACCACAGGAACGCGACAAGCCCGGCGCGCAGGCGATCACATTCCGCTGTGCCTCGAAACCGGACCGAGACATCAAAATCTGTTCCTGACGCTTTGTGCCATAGCCGGCCGTCGCGGGAGCTGATTATGAAGGTTTTCGGATCAAAAAGTTACCAGTTCGGTGTCAACCACCCCGATGTCAGACGGATTGTTCTGCCGGTCGCGCAAGGGCTAAGATGCGGCGCAGGGCGGGTGGGACATCGCGGCATGATACGTGGGGGAGTGATAGCGGCGTCGGCCACATTGGCAGCAGGGCTGTCGCTTGCAGCCTGTACGGGCGGTGGCGGGGACTTAACGGCCCAAGGCCTCCTGGGGTTGAGCCACATCCAGGACGCTAGTGGCATCCGTACGCGCGAGCTTCTGCCGGAGGAAAAGGCAGTGATCAGCCACGCCGTGGGCCTGTCGGTTCTCAATCCCAACGCGGCGCAATTCCGTTGGCCGCAGATCGCTGATACCGAAGACGGCCTGATCAACTACTGCGGGATGGTCAATGCCAAGAGCCCATACCCGGCCTATAGCGGCTGGCAAGCGTATATCGTCGAAGGCAGGATTTCCGGCGGCAAGATGACATCGGCGGTGGTCGGCCTGATCGCCGGCGGCAAGGACGTCGGGATCGTCCGCAAGATGTGCCAAAAATACGGCCTCGATCCCGGCAGCACCACCTGATCTCACCCAATGCAAAAGCACGTTGAGGGCCGCGCGAGTTCTTGCTGCGCACGGATGTCCGACTGGCCTGGGCGGATGCTAGCAGGCGGGCGGCAATGCGACGCCGAAGTGCCGCTCAATCACGTACCGAATGTTCTCGTAGCAAGAGCCCGCACGAACAACCTGCAAGGATTCCACGTTGATCAACGTCGACGATGCCTTGTATGCGTGATATTTCTGCAGCCCATGATCGATGATGACATCGGCTATTGCGCTGATCTCCGGCTCGATGTCGTCGACCTTGAATTTGGTTCCGTTTAAGCTGCGATTGGCAGACGAACCCACCAGTAGATGCCCTTCCTCGAAACTCAGCCGCGTAATCGCCGCGTGGAATCTTCCAGCATTCATGAGCATTACGACCGTATCGTTGAGAGTGCTCGCCGCCAGGGTTTCTGCATCGAGCTTTCGCAGCAGCGGATGTTCCATGCGACAAGGCGCGATAGCGCCTAACGGCAAATCGTAATCCTCGGTAATGGCTTGGACGATGTCATGACCTCTTTGACTGCAAATGTGCAACTCGCGGTGGATTTGCATATTTCCGACCATGGCATTGAGCTTGGAGGGCGCGCGGCCTTTGGTCTGGAAAATGAGCCGCAACGCGGAACCCGAGCCGCCCAGGATGGAATAGCCGACGTCATTTGGCACGATGGCGATACCGCCGGCCTTCATTGCATCGAAGGCTTTACGTGCATCTCCCTCAACATTGAAAACGCGCAACGCTTTTCCTCAGCGGGGTTGGCTTCCTCGGCGGCTTCAGTTTGTGCGAAGCACCGAAAGTGATCAAGCCAGGGGCTCTTCCACTGGAGCGGACACTCGCCGGGGTGGACGCCTTTGGCCACCATCGCCCCCCGATTTTGACGAGCGACCGAGAGACAACAAAGTGCGCACGCGGTACAAGGCGGCGGACGGCAGGAGCACCGGGCATGGCATTGAGTGACGCGGCGATCGTCGGCTACGCCGAAACCAAGATCGTCGAAAAAAGCGACCGGGACGTGTGGGAACTCGGTGCCGAAATCCTCGAGACCCTCCTCGACAAGACCGGTTTCGAAAAAGGCGAAATCGACGGGCTCATTCTGTCCTCATCCATGACCGGTGCCGGCAATTGCTTCTGGTCGCAAACGACGGCGGATCAGCTCGCGCTGGAGGTGGATCACTGCCAGACCGTTGATATCGGCGGCTGTTCGCCGCTTGGTGCGATCGCGCGCGCGGCGGCAGCGATCGATGCCGGCCTGTGCAGCACAGTGCTGTGTCTGTATGCCGACACCCAGGCTGCGGAAAACAACCAGCGCATGCGGTCGTTCCAGAACGAGTGGACGACTCCATTAGGATATATCGGTCCGCCGGCGGCCTTTGGACTCCTCAGCCGGCGCTACGAGCACCAATTCGGCCTCGACTACGCCTCGCTCGGCAAGCTCGCAGTGGCGCAGCGCGGCCACGCTGTTCTCAACGAGCTTGCGGTCGAGAAATTGCGCAAACCGATCAGCGTCGACGACTATCTCAATTCGCGCATGATCGCCGATCCCGTCCGATTGCTCGACAGCGTGATGGTTTGCGACGGCGCGACCGGACTGCTCGTGACCGGCCGCAATGCGGCGGAGAAAAGAGGATTTTCGAAGATCGTCGTACCGATCGGCTATGGCGAGCGCACCAATTACCGCGCCGGCGAGGCGATCGTCGACGTCACCGAGAGCGGACACTACGTCGCCGGCCAGCGCGCGTTCGCGCAATCCGGCCTGAAACCGGCTGACATCGCCTCGTTCCATCCCTATGACGATTTCATCATCGCCATCATGCTGCAGCTGGAGATGCTCGGGTTCTGCAAGCGCGGGCAGGGCTGCGGTTTTATCAACGAGCACGATTTCACCCATTCCGGCGACCTGCCGCTCAACACCGGCGGCGGGCAGATTTCGGCAGGTCAGTGCGGACTCGCTGGCGGCGGCACCAACGTCGTTGAGGCGGTCAGGCAGCTCTTTGGTGAAGGCGGCAAGCGGCAAGTGAAGAACACCAACAATGCCCTGGTCACGGGAATTGGCGGCATTCCCTATGGACGGAACTGGAGCAGCAGCGTGGTAATGATCCTGACCCCCAACGCGTGAGTGGCGATGATGAACGCCTTGAACGACACCCTGACGATCCAGCGCGAGCCGCCCCGGCCGCGCAGCTTCTCAAAGGCCTATTGGGATGCCACGCGCGAGAAGCGATTGATCGTCCAGTACGACAAGCGCAGCGGAAAGTATCAATTCTTCCCGCGTGCCACGAGCATCTATGACGGCCACCGGGATCTTGAGTGGCGCGAGGTCTCCGGCAAGGGCGAGGTGTTTTCCTACACGATTGCGTATCGCGCGCGGCCGCCATTCGAGGGTCATGAGCCGTTTGCGATCGGTCTCGTCACGCTGGATGAAGGTGTGAACGTGATGGCCAATATCGTGCATTGCGGCCGCGACCGGCTGAAGATCGGTCTGCGCGTCAAGCCGTTCTGGGCGCCGCTCGCGAACGGCACGCACCTGCTGATGTTCGAGCCTGACCAGCAGAACTAGCTTCGCATGCGGCGCTGCGCCAAGGTCCACGAAGCTAGTGGGCGAGCGCGGGGCACGCACCGTCTTCCAGCGGCCGGAACGCCTTGTCGCCGGGGATCGTCGCCACAAGCTTCAAATAATCCCACTCACCCTTCGACTCGGCTGGCGACTTGACCTGCACGAGATAGACGTCATGCACCATGCGGCCGTCTGGCCGTAGTTTCCCGTTCGGAGTGAATGCGTCGTCGATCTTGGTCTCTCGCATCCTGGCGATGACGGTTTTCGGATCGTCCGAATTGGTCGCCTGCACCGCCTTCAGATAACTCCGCACGACCGAGTAGGTGCCGACCTGGAAGCTTCCCGGAGCGGTGTTGCGGCGCTTCAGAAACTTGGCGAAGAACGCCTTCGCCGCTTCGTCGCGATCCGGCAGCCACACCGAAACGAACATCATGCCCTGGGCCTGCTCCAAACTCGCGGCACGGATGGTGGTGAGCGAGTTCGAGCCCGAACGGCACCACCTTCTGTTTCTGAGCGATGCCGAATTCACGCGCACTTTTCACGGCGTTGATGGTATCGTCTCCGCCATTGGCAAGTGCCACCACCTCGGCGCCCGACGCCTGCGCCTGCACCATGTATGAGGAATAGTCGGTGGTGCCGAGCGGATGCCGCACCGAGCCCAAAACCTTGCCGCCGTTCTTTTCAATGGCCGCGGTCGTGCCGTCCTGCAGCGCGCGGCCGAAGGTGTAGTCAACCGTGATGAAGAACCAGGTTTTGCCAAGCTGCGGCAGGGCTTGGCCGATGGATGCACCAAGCTGATAGGTGTCGTAAACCCAGTGCACCAAATTGTTGGGCGCGCACGCCTTGCCGGTAAAATCGGCGGAGCCGGCGCTGGTCAGCAACACCGCCTTATTGGCGGCTTTGGCCACCTCCAGCGTGGCGAACGCCACGCCCGAGTTGACCAGATCGGTAATCGCATCGACGCCTTCCAGATCGAACCAGCGTCGCGCGATGCCTGCGCCGATGTCGGGCTTGTTCTGGTGATCGGCGGCGATGATCTCAATCGGCACACCGTTGATTTTGTAACCGAACTCTTCCGCAGCGATCTTGGCGGCTTCGACCGAGCCCATGCCGGCGCCCGCCTCGTAGGGCCCGGATAGATCGGTCAGTACGCCAATCTTGACCTTGCCGCCCGAGATTTCCGCCCGTGCGGTGGGAACCAGCAACAGGAACGCGCACATAAAGCCGGCGACGTGGCGCATGGTCTCCTCCCTCTTTCCGCTATTATGCGAAAAGTCCGCCCGCTTTTCCACGAACTGTCAAGCTTCGTGCCTGAATATCGGCTCGCGCCGAGTCCGCAATTGGTCCGGCCAATTTACTACCTGTCGATGCTACCGGCTAACCAACATCAAGTCCTTTGAGAATCCTAAAGGAAACCCGTCGTCATCATGAAAGACGGGACCAAGCTGGAATCGCGCTCCGCGGAGCTATTAATGTCCTGAATCGAATTCTGCTTTCGGCGGCATGGCGGACATGACGAGATTTGCTGTTCGCTCATCTCTGTCGCGAATGACCCATCTCGGACATTATTGCTCCTTCAAATGCAAAAAGTCCGCCGGCCCAAAGTGAGGCCGACGGACCTGGCTGCGCGAGCTGACCTGCGTGACTTGGCTGGCGTCTCGCAGCTCACGCTGCCTTTGCCGAGCTCACACTCTTCGCTGCTTTTGAAATCAGCGCGGCCACGGTTTCCGGCTTGGAAACATAGATCGCATGGCTGCCAGCCACTTCCGCGACCGTCGCGCCGGCGCGCGCCGCCATTTGGCGCTGGGCGGGCGGCGGGATCATCTTGTCTTCGGTCACAATCAGATACCAGCTCGGCTTGGTCTTCCAGGCCGGCTCGCTGATCGCGCCGGCGAGCGCGGCAACGCCCCACGGGACCTGCGAGTCGGCGAGGAACGCGGCCTTGGCTTCACCGACATCGGCGGCGAACGAGTCGCGGAATTTCGCTCGATCGAGGAACAGAAAGCCGTTCTGCGGTGGCAAGATCGGCGGCACCGGGGCGCCGGGGGGCGCGCTCTTGATGAGGGTGTCGACCGACTCGCCCTTATCTGGTGCAAAGGCCGTAACATAGACGAGCCCGGCGACCTTGGGGTCTGTGCCGGCTTCAGTAATGACGGCGCCGCCGTAGGAATGACCGACCAGCACGACCGGCCCTTGCGCCTGAGCAATCGCGAGCCGCGTCACGGCCACATCGTCCGCGAGCGAGGTTGTCGGATTTTGCACGATACTGACGGCGTAACCGTCCTTCTTTAGAAGGTTGTAGACGCCTTCCCAGCCTGCGCCGTCGACGAAGCCGCCGTGCACGAGGACGATGGATGCGGGTGAAGTTGAAAGTCCAGCCATGACAATTCTCCCTTCAGGTTGCTGCGTGCGACCAATGCCGCACTCGGAATTTGCGGTTTGGTACTTGCCAGATTTAGGCATAGCTGATTAGTTCTATTTTATGGGCATACCCCTAACCATTCAGATAGGTGACGGAATGAAATGGACGGACCGGATCGGGCGCCGCGTCAAATTCCGCGATCTGCACATCGCGCTCGCGGTGGCCGAGGCGGGCAGCATGACGCGAGCGGCGGAAGAATTGGCGGTGTCCTATCCCGTTGTGTCGAAGACAATTTCGGAATTAGAGCACACGCTCGGCGTCAAGCTGTTCGATCGAAGCATTTCAGGCGTCGAACCGACGCATTACGGCCGCGCGCTTTTGAAGTCCGGCGTCGCGGTATTCGACGAAATGCGCAAGGGCTTGCAGGAAATCGAGACGATCAAACAACCGGATACCGGCGAATTGCGTATCGGCTCGTCGATCGTGACGGATGCGGGTTTGCTTCCGGCCGTCATCGAACGGTTTTCGCAAGATTTCCCGCGCGCGGTGCTTTACGTGCTGCACGAAGACATCGCGGTTCAGCAATACGACAATCTGCGCGATCGAAAAGCGGAGGTGGTGTTCGGTCGGATACCCGCCACGATGACAGAACCCGACCTGACCGCGGAGCCTCTGTTCGACGACCCGCCTGTGGTCGCCGCTGGCGCCGAGAGCCGCTGGGCGAAGCGGCGAAACCTGACGCTCGGCGATTTGCTCGGCGATCCATGGGTACTAGCGCAACCGGGCAGCCTGGCCCGCTCGCTGCACGATGAAGTCTTTGGCCGAAACGGCCTCGAAGTCCCTTCCGCCAAGGTATTGACGGTCTCGCTTCACCTTCACATGCGCTTGATAGAAACTGGGAACTGGCTTGGACTCATCCCTGCCTCTCCCACGCGCTTTGGTGGCCAGCGAACAGGGATCAAGGCGTTGCCGATCAAAGTGTCGTCGCCTCCCGCGCCGGTCGGCTTCATCACCGTGAAAAATCGCACGCTTACGCCACTGGCGGAACGTTTTATTGAGTGCGCCCGCAAAGTCGCTGGTTCGGATGCAGGCCGCCGCTCCGCGACACGGCGCTAATGAATGTCTGCGTTTGGCCCCCTTCGCGACATTTCCCTGCGCTGCGGCATTTGGTTGCTATTGGGGCACACCAGACATCGCCTGGACCGCACCAACTAAGCGCAATGCAGGAGTAGGCGCGCTAGCCTCGCGGCGGATGATTGACGCCGAGTATGGAAAAGCTCGTGAGCAGCTGCTCGACTGTGTAGGGCTTCGCCAGCAGCGCCGATTTGTCGACGAAAAGCGCCTTCATGCCGTCCGTCACTGTCTGGCCCGTCGCATAGAGCACCTTTAGATCAGGGTGACGTTCTGCCGCCAATTTTGCCAATTCGAGACCGGCTTGCGGATCATCCCGCAGTCCCAGGTCGGTAAACAGGACATCGATCTTGTCGGGGCGTTCAAGAATCGCCGACGCCTCGGCAAGCGTGCTGGCCGAGAGTGTCTGATGTCCGTGTTCTTGCAGATATGATTCCGCGAGTACGAGTACCTGCGCCTCGTCCTCGACAATTAAAACGACTGCCATGCAATTCCCCGGCGCTTACCCACAAGCGCCGCGACAGTGCCATCGCTTCGCATCAGTCGCAATGACGGTTGCCGCTATCCCCGCCCCGACTCGCGGTTCAACTGCGGCAGCGACGCCGCCTCAAGCGCGTCGTCGAAATTGCGCAGGCCGGGGCGCGGCGCGTTGACCAGCACCGCCATGTTGCCCGGCTTGTGCCGGTTGGTGCGCATCAGTTCGTGCGCGTGCGGGATCTTCTCCCACGGAAACACGTCGCTCATGCACGGATCGATGCGGCGGTCGATGACGAAGCGGTTGGCGGCGCTCGCCTGTTTCAGGTGCGCGAAGTGCGAGCCCTGTACCCGCTTCTGCCGCATCCAGACATAGCGCGCGTCGAAGGTGATGTTGTAGCCCGACGTGCCGGCGCAGAACACCACCATGCCGCCGCGCTTGACCACCAGGCAGGAGACCGGAAAAGTCGCTTCGCCCGGATGCTCGAACACGATGTCGACGTCGCGCTTGCCGGTGATGTCCCAGATCGCCTTGCCGAAGCGGCGCGCCTCTTTGGTCCAGGTGTCGTATTCGGGCGTGCCGACCTTCGGCATCTGGCCCCAGCATTTGAACTCGCTGCGGTTGATCACGCCCTTGGCGCCGAGATTGAACACGTATTCGGATTTCGACTCGTCGGAGACGATGCCGATGGCGTTGGCGCCCGAGGCGGCGACGAGCTGAACGCCGAACACGCCGAGCCCGCCCGAGGCGCCCCAGACCAGGACGTTGTCGCCGGGCTTGAGGATGTGCGGCGGATGGCCGAACAGCATGCGATAGGCGGTGGCGAGCGTGAGCGTGTAGCAGGCCGCCTCTTCCCAGGTCAGATGCGCCGGCTTCTGCATCAACTGGCGCGACTGCACGCGGCAGAATTGCGCGAACGAACCGTCCGGCGTCTCGTAGCCCCAGATGCGCTGCGACGGCGAGAGCAGCGGATCGCCGCCATTGCAATCTTCATCGTCGCCGTCGTCCTGATTGCAGTGGACGATGACTTCGTCGCCGACTTTCCAGCGTTTGACTTTGGAGCCGACGGCCCACACCACGCCGGACGCATCCGAGCCGGCGATGTGGAACGGATTTTTGTGCCCGTCGAGCGGCGACACCGGAATGCCAAGCCCGGCCCAGACGCCGTTGTAATTGACGCCGCCGGCCATGACGTAGACCAGCGCCTCATCGTCGCCGATCGGCCAGGTCGGCAGCACTTCCTGCTGCATGGATTTTTCCGGCGGACCGTGACGCTCCTTGCGGATCGCCCAGGCGTGCATGGTCGCCGGCACGTGACCGAGCGGCGGAATTTCGCCGATGGCGTAGAGATCTTTGAGCGCCGCAGCCGATGGTTTCTTCTGCGCGACGGCCATGATGTGCTCCAGTCGAACTCGCTGCGTTCAGCCTATGCCCGCAGTTTGCCGCAGTTGATGTTGCAGCGCAATAAGCACTTCGGAGTGCATGGTGCTGACACCGGGCCGGCGGACGGCTAGGTTTACCAAACGCGATGTAACGTCGAGGGCGTTGGCGGCGCGGCGGCGGCGCACAGGGGAAACAGATGCGGGCGGAAACCATTATTATCTGGCTGATTGTCGGCGCGATCGCCGGCTGGCTTGCCGGCCAGGTCGTCAAAGGCAGCGGCTATGGGCTGATCGGCGACATTATTGTCGGCATCATCGGCGCCGTGATTGCCGGCTGGCTGCTGCCCCGGCTCGGAATTTACATCGGCGGCGGCTTTATCGCCGCGATTATCGATGCCTTCATCGGCGCGGTGATCCTGCTGATCATTCTGCGGCTGGTGCGGCGCTAACGCGCTGTCGCCGCCGCCGGACCCCATTTAAGGGTTCCTCAAGGCCGCCCGGCCTAGCTTCGCCGCGATATCACGCGAGGCGCGGCCAGCGATGGCGCTTTATGAAATGTCTCCCGCGCACGGCGCCGGCGCCCGGCTGGCCCGGCCGGTCGAGCTTATCTGCTTTGCGCTTGTGGTCGCGCACGCGACCTATCTCTTAACCGCCTATCTGCAAGGCATCTGGCTGGTGGCGCCGGACGGCAGCGGCGTGCCATCGGACTTCGTCAATGTCTGGGCTGCCGGGCGCATGGTGCTCGCGGGCCACGCGGCCTCCGTCTACGACTGGCCGGCGCATAAGCTTGTCGAAGAGAGCGCGATCGGCCATCCGTTCGACGGCTATTTCGGCTGGCACTATCCGCCGACGTTCTTGTTTGTCGCCGCGGCGTTGTCGCTGCTGCCTTACGCCATCGCCTATGTCTTCTGGGTGTTCGCCACCTTCCCGGCCTATCTCGCAGCCATCCGCGCGATTATCGGCGACCGCATCGGTTATTTGCTCGCCGCGGCGTTTCCCGCCGTGTTGTCGAATTTCATTGTCGGCCAGAATGGATTTCTGACCGCAGGTCTCGTCGGCGGCGCGCTGGTTCTGCTGGAGCGCCGGCCGATCTGGGCCGGCGTGTTGCTCGGACTACTGACCTACAAGCCGCATCTCGGTTTGCTGTTTCCGATCGCACTGATCGCGGGCGGCTACTGGCGGACATTTTTCACCGCCGCATTGGTTGCAGCTTTGATGGCCGTTGCGGCGTGGCTCGCTTTCGGCGGCGAAGCCTGGCAGGCGTTCGTCGCCAATATCGGCCACACCTCGCAGGCGTTCCTGTCCCAGGGCTTTGCCGACTGGAGCAAGCTGCAAACCGCATTCGGGCTGACCCGCACGCTCGGCGGCAGCGAGGCGCTGGCGTGGAGCGTGCAAGCCGCGGTGGCGCTGATCGCGGCGGCGGCAATCGCGGTGCTGTGGCGAAGCCGCGCCGCCTACGAAATCAAGGCCGCCGCGCTCGGCGCCGGCGCCATGCTGGCGACGCCTTATCTTTATACATACGACCTCGTGGTGCTGGCGGTGCCGCTTGCCTTTCTGTTCCGCCTCGGCCGTACGCGCGGATTCCTGCCGCACGAAATGGCCGGCATCGGGTATTGCCTGCCTGCTGATCCTGATTTTCCCGTTCGTGAAGGCGCCGGTCGGTTTCGCCGCCGTGCTCGTCGTCGCGGCGCTGATCGCTCGCCGCGCGCTCGTCCGTCAGGCCGTTGCCGCATGAGCGGGCAAGCCAACACGCTCTCCGCTCATTCCCACGCAAGCGGGAAGCCGGTGGATGAAAGCGGTCGGGCGCGCATCGTTGCTTTGATCGGGTTGATGCTGACGCTGGCCTATCTCGTCCTGCTCGGCGGCGCTTATCTCGACGGCAATTTCCTCACCGACAAACAAGGCCGGCCGATCGCCAACGACTTCGTCAACGTCTGGGCGGCGGGACGGCTCACGCTCGATAGCGATCCGGCCGCCGCTTACGACTGGCCAAAGCACAAGGCCGCCGAGGAGCGCGCCGTCGGCCACACTTTCGCAAACTATTATGGCTGGCACTATCCGCCGACATTTTTGTTTGTCGCCGCGGCGCTGGCGATGCTGCCGTATCTGGTTGCGTTGATGCTCTGGCTCGCGGCCACGCTCGCGGCTTACGCGGCAACGCTTCGAAGCATTCTCGGCGGACGCGCCGGCGTCTTGGTCGCGCTCGGATTTCCGGCGGCGCTGTGGAACATCACCGCCGGCCAAAACGGCTTTCTCACCGCGGCGCTGATCGGCGGCACGCTCGGGCTGCTGGAGCGTCGCCCGGCGCTCGCCGGAATTTGCCTCGGGCTGCTGAGCTACAAGCCGCACTTCGGTTTGCTGTTCCCGATCGTGCTGATCGCCGACCGGCGCTGGCGCACGCTCATCGTCGCCGCCATTGTCGCAGTCGCGCTCGCCGCGCTGTCGTGGCTCGCCTTCGGCACCACCACCTGGGAAGCGTTCGTGCATGCAACGCCGCTGACCAGCCGCATCGTGCTCGGCGAAGGCGGCGCGGAATTTGCGCGGCTGCAAAGCCTGTTTGGCTTCGTTCGCGCCCATGGCGGCGGCGAAGCGCTGGCCTGGACCGTTCAGGCGAGCGGCGCGCTCGCGCTGGCCGCGGGTCTCGTCGTGCTGTGGCGAAGCCGCGCGGCTTACGAGCTAAAAGCCGCAGCGCTCGCCGCCGGCGCGCTCATCGCCACGCCGTATCTCTATATCTACGACTTCGTCGTGCTTGCCGTCGCGGTCGCGTTCCTGCTGCGGCTGGCGCTGACGCGCGGCTTCACGGCAAGCGAAATCGTCGGGCTGCCGATTGCCGGCGCGCTGATCCTCGCGTTCCCTTACGTCAAAACGCAGGTCGGCCTCGCGGCGGCATTGATCGTGCTCGCGCTGGTGGCGCAGCGGGCGCTCACCGCAAACGCACGCGCGTTACACCACGCTGTAACGGGCGCCTTCACGTGCGCCAACTCGGCGCATCAGAAAATATTTGAGGACGAATTGCTCCTCGCGTGCGCGCAGCGGTTCGCCGCAGACGGTGCAGGCGATTTCGCTGTCTTCCGAGGTCGCATCGGCCTCGACGCGAAGCAGCGTATACGGCGTGCCGCACTTGGGACAATCGAAGCGTGAGGTGGAGGATGCAGGCATGGTCGACACTTTACATCGGCGATTGATACAAGCCTATGACATTCCGACATTGCAGCTTTGACCGGGATCAAAGCTCAATGCGGCTAAGGGCCGCGTCAAAACGCCGATGAATAGATAAGATAGCGCTGTTGGAACAAGCTGCTACCTTGGCGCCAGGGAGAGGAAGACACTTTATGCCGTTGCAATCGTATTGGCTGAACGCAGCATATGCGGCCGCTGCTGCGCTGCTTATTTTCGCGGCAGTTCCCGCGTCCGCCGCAGATCCGATCAAAATCGGTCTCGGCATGTCGCTCACCGGCAAGCTCGCCAACAACGGCAAAATGGCGCTGCTCGGGATGCAAATCTGGGAGGACGACACCAATGGCCGCGGCGGCCTGCTCGGCCGTCCGGTCAAGCTCGTCTACTATGACGATCAAAGCAATCCGGCGCAGGTGCCCGGCATCTACACCAAGCTCCTTGACGTCGACAAAGTCGACCTGATCGTCTCCGGCTATGCCTCGACCCAGATCGCCGCCGCCATGCCGATCGCGATCGAGCGCAAGAAGCTCTTGATCGGCCTTTCCGGCACCGCGATCAACGATGAATTCCACTAC
Source organism: uncultured Alphaproteobacteria bacterium (assembly GCA_963826945.1). Lineage (GTDB taxonomy): Bacteria > Pseudomonadota > Alphaproteobacteria > Rhizobiales > Xanthobacteraceae > BOG-931. Next base: position 242,912 of record CAWGYY010000018.1, read on the forward strand.
CCGATGTATTTCGCCATGGTGCCGAACGGCCCGGCCACCAAGCCGGCCTTCACCCACGGCTTCTTCAAGGTGGCGGAAGCGCAAACTCCCAGGCCGCAGACCATTGCGCTTGCTTACGCCGACGCCGAGTTCGGCCACAACACCTGCGAAGGCGCGCGCGCCAACGCCAAGGCGTCCGGCTTCAAGATCGTCTACGACAAGAACTATCCGCCGGCGACGGTCGACTTCGCGCCGATCGTGCGCGCGGTCCAGGCGGCCAACCCTGATCTGTTCGTGGTCTGCTCCTATCCGCTCGACACCGTCGGCATCATCAAGGCGGTGCACGAAATCGGCTTCAAACCGAAAATGTGGGGCGGCGCCATGGTCGGCCTGCAATCGACCGCGCTCAAGACCCAGCTCGGGCCGCTCCTTAACGGCATTGTCAATTTCGAAACCTGGCTGCCGGTTGGCTCGCTGAAAACGCCCGCCGCGGTCGAATTCCTCGGCAAATATCAGGAGCGCGCCAAGCCCGCCGGCGCCGACGCCATGGCCTACTTTCCGGTGATGGCGTATGCCGACCTGCAAGTGCTCGGCGAAGCGGTCGCCGCGACCAAGAGCCTCAAGGACGACGTGCTCGCCGCCTACATTCACAAGTCCGCGTTCGACACCGTGGTCGGCAAGCTGCGCTTCGGCCCGGACGGCGAATGGGCCGAAGAGCGCATGCTCGCCGCGCAGTTCCAGAACATCAAGAGCAACAGCGTCGACGAATTCCGCGATCTGAAAACCGAAATCGTGGTCTATCCGCCGGACCTCAAGAGCGGCGAGGTCATCTATCCGTACGACAAGGCGATCGGGCAGTAGTGGGGGAAATGACGTTGATCATGACGTGCCAACCTTCCGCCCCCGCGAAGCGAAGCGGGGGAGGGGGACCATGCGAAGCATGGTGGAGGGGGCGTGCAGTGAGGAGGTTCGCCTCGCCGCCGACGCCCCTTCCACCGCCCTTCGGGCGGTCCCCCTTCCCCGCTGCGCGGGGCAGGATGAAGCGTTTCGCCTCCCCGCTTCTCATCTGCGCCGCCGCACTCGCCGTCGCCGCCCTCGCCGGCTGCAGCAAGGACACGCCGCCGCCGGCCGAGCCGACGTTCTATCAAGACCTGTCCAAGCCCGACACCGCGATCGACCCCGCCGCCGCTGCCTCGATGATCTCCGGCTATCGCAGCAACAATGGCCTCGGCCCGGTCAGCGTCGATCCCGAGCTGATGCGGATGGCGGGCGAACAGGCCCGCGCCATGGCCGCGCACGACAAGATGGATCACGACATCGGCCGCCCGTTCCAGGACCGGATCCGCAATTCGCCGTTTTCCGGCACCGTCGCGGTCGAGAACATTTCCGCCGGCTACCACACTTTGGCCGAAGCATTTTCCGGCTGGCGCGATTCGCCGCCGCACCGCGCCAACATGCTCAACAAAAACGTCACCCGCATCGGCATTGCCGCCGCCTACGCGCCGAACTCGAAGTACAAACTGTTCTGGGCGCTCATTCTCGCCGGCGAAGGCCGCAAAACCGCGCGCGCCTATCGCTGGGATTGAGTTGGTAGTTGGTAGGATGGGTAGAGCGAAGCGAAACCCATCATCTTCGAGCGAAGCGAAACCCATCATCTTCGAGCGAAGCGAAACCCATCATCTTAAAGCGAAGCGAAACCCATCATCTTTCACCGAAGCCGAGAGACTCCTCACCCGCCGCATCGCCCGCCCAATCCACCGGATAAATCCCCAACTTGACCATCCGATGAAACGACGAGTGCGGCCAATCCCTCACCCGCGTGACGTGCCCATGCTTGACCGGATTGAAATGGATGTAATCGACATGCCGCGCAAAATCTTTTTCGTCGCGTATCGTGTGCTCCCAATAGCGCCGCTGCCACACGCCGCGCTCTCCTTTGCCGGCGCGGCTCGATGAAACGGATTCGCCGCCGGACAACGCGCGCGAAAAGCCCGCTTTGATCTGCCGCCAACGCAGCGCAAAATCCGCATCGCCTTCGGGCAACGTCCAGACCGCGTGAAGATGGTCGGGAAGAATGACGATGGCCTCGATCTCGAACGGATGACGCCGCCGCACGTCCCTGAATGCCTGGCGCAGCAGATCGATGTGCGTGGTAAGCAAACACGAACGGCGATCGGCTAGATTTACGGTGAAAAAGAACGTACCGCCGCCGAGGAAATTGCGCCGATAGTTGGTCATCGGCGCAGTATAAACCGAACGGCAAAGGTGATGGGTTTCGCTTCGCTCTACCCATCCTACAAATTCTACAAATTCAGAACGCCGCCTTCGCCGGCTTGAATTTGTCGGTGACGTTGCCCGACAGCGCGATGTCGTCCGGGTTCAGGATCATCGCCGGCGAGCCGGGGGCAAGATTGAGCTTGAGGAGATCGGCCCAGATCACGTTCGGCGCGGTGGCGAGCTCGAAATAATAGCGCTTGTCGGTGAGGTTCATCACCGTGCGGTATTCGGTGTTGTAGATGCCGAAATTCTTGTACGGCGCGCCGAACGGCACCGAGACGTTGCGGGCGATGGCAAACATGCCGGCGATGGCTTCGCGCTCGTCCTTGGGCGCCGGCAGCATCGACAGGAAATAGTCGGCGCGCTGGAAGCGGTCGCGGGGATTGACGTTGCCCGGCAGCGGCATGTCGCTCGACGGATGCGAGAAGTCGAGCGTCTTCAAGAGCGCCAGCTGCTGGTCGTAGGTCGGATCGTTGGTCATGATGGTGTACTGGCGGCCGTGATGAATGACCGGCTTGCCGCCGATATATTCGATGATGGCGGAATCGCCGCTGGCATCCTCCAGCGCCAGATGGACATTGGCGTCGTGGCCGCGCGCCGAGACCATCACCACCTGGACCTTGTCCAGAATGTCGAGCGCTTCGCTCACGGTCGCGGCGTTGTCGAGCGCGTACTGCGCCCACAATCCGGCCTGCACGCCGGGCTTAGCCGCATCGCGCGGGCCGAAATCGGTCGCGGTCAGATAAAGCATGTGCGCGCCGAGCCCGCGCTCGTTGAAGCCGTCGGCGGTGCCGATGCCGTAGATCGTCGTCACCATGCTGCCGTACTTGGAGGTCCACTTGGCCGGGTTTTTCTCAACCACAATCGCGCCTGCGGCACGGCCGCCGTCGCGGCTCATGCCGCGCGGAAACGCCGTGAGGATCGGATCGGTCGATTCCGGCCAGTCCATGGTGCGCCCGACGATGACCGCGAGCTTGTTGTCGTTCCACAACACGCGGGTGCAGGCATCGGCGATTGGAGCGGCACCCAGCACGATCGCCGCGGCCGCAAGCGCGCCGTATACGGGTTTTCGACTCAGCATGGCTCAAACCTCCCGGTATCGTCCGTCGTTTTAATGGATTTCGGCGGGCGCGATCGATCCGGCGACGCCCCGCCCGCGAAGCCGCCGACGTTAGACCGCCGCGATGTACGCAAACCAAACAAAATCGGCTTAAGTTGATGCTTTGACCGTCACGAAGCGGTGACGGCGACGGAGCGTCACGGCAATTCTGTAGGATGGGTAGAGCGCAGCGAAACCCATCATCTGCGGTCACGACGCAGCAATGCGCGATGTAGGATGGGTAGAGCCAACGGGTCCGGCCCAAAGTGGCCGGCCCGATGACAGGCTCCGCGAAACCCATCATCTGCGGTCACGACGCAGCAATGCGCGATGTAGGATGGGTAGAGCGCAGCGAAACCCATCATCTACGGCGAAACCCATCATCTGCAGAGCCATAGTTCCCCACCAAAACCTGCCGGCAATCAGCCAGGTTTCACGGTAAAAAACCGCCTCGGAAGAGAATTTGCGCCGATGGCGCGTTATCGACGCGTACAAGTTAAACGGCCGAAGTGATGGGTTTCGCTATCGCTCTACCCATCCTACAGGCCACAGGCTACTTGCCGCCGCCGGCCGGGGCCGCCCGTAAATTGCCCCACGGATCGGCCTTTGGCTTGGCGTCCTGCGTGCGCTTGAGCATGGCCTTGTACGCCTCGTCGGTCGCCTTCTCATCCACCTTGTGTCTTTCGATCTCGGCCTTCTGCCGGTCGGACATCGGGAACTGTTCCTGCGCATAGGAAGCTTGCGTCAGCAAAGCTGAAATCACGAACGCCGCGGCAAATGTTCTGATGAGAAAACTCATTGTGCTGTGGTTGCTCCCGACCTCGTCGTGCGTCTACAAGAACGCCCCATTCGCTCATGGTCTCTCCGCGGGCGATCAAGCGAAAAACACCACGGATGGAGGACCGATATCAGGCAGCTAAGTGTCAATCACCAGTCCATTGTGCGCGTTAGGGTGGTTCGCTTGTCTGATACCTTGCTGACCAGTGATTGAAGTGATGTGACCAGCGCAGCGTGATTTCGCCTCGGAGAGTACGGCAAAAGTTTGGTGCCTAGGGTTTCTCGGGCAGTCTGCACTAAGTCGGCGTGCGGCGTTCCGCCATAAGTCATGTAGTGCGGTAAAGCGTGTTGAAAACGGGCTCGGTTGTCTTCGAACAAAAGCTGAAAGTCAGGATCATCAAGCCCAACCCCGACCATAAGAATCGTGCTGGTCATAATAAGAGCATCTAATAAGCGATAAAACGAAGCGTATTCAGTGCGAGCGGTTGCATATTGATTGCGCGTAAATATCATCCCATGAGGATCGTCAATCGAACCGTGGGCCTTCAAGATCACACGATCCCCACGGCGGATGTATTCCACGATATCCTGATCGGAGTATTTCTTTACCAATATCGTCCCCTCGGATTCAGTCGAGGCGTGCCCATCGTAAATACGATCGAAGTTTGGTGTCAGAACGATTCGAACATCGAGCTGATAAAGCAACCCATGAATCTCTGCTGGCCTGTATCGCGGCGTCAAAAACGATTCCCGCAATTGCTGCGCCCACCTGTCGTCCAGATGACGCTTCAACCATTCACATGCGTCCAGATATTCGCCTCGCCGGATCGCATCTCTTATATGCTTAGGCTGCGGATCACAAAGTCTCAGGGCCCCCTCAAGAAATCCACGCCACGTCGGCGGACGGGCGTCGTCTGTTCCGACTGAGTGGCGGGATACACCAGAACCAATCATTATAATAGCGCGACGCCGCGCCAGGTCGTCGACGAGCTGAGTAGGCCAGTCAATCATGAGAGTCTTTGAAGATTACTCTGAAATTTGGCAGCTATGCTTTCGAACAAACTATGGGCGTCCTTGACCTTGGAGAAATGCGCTCCTCTAACTCCGTCGGCAGCGCGCAAAGCAAAGATCGGCCGGCGCGCAAACTGCGCCATTGGAATTAGGCTGAAAAGATTTGGAATTGTTCCTAGTTGATAATCTAGGTTCCGTTTATGAGGCTGAAGCTTTTCTATGAAGTTGGTTTTGATCGTTGGAGCTACTCGCCGCATAATTTTTTCGTAGGCTTGCACAGCAACAAGTCCGCCGGAACCATCGGTTTTTGCTTTATATTGTTGTGTCACGTATCCAGCGAACTGAATTGCAAGTTTTGGATCAATGCCATCGGGAAGAGCGTCCTTATCTTCTAAGTTGTCGAGAGCGGTACGAAGCTGTTTTTTCCAATTTTCGATCGACACGCTTATGTTTTCGACTGCCTTGAGGCTGAAGATGTCGATCGTCATTGGGCTTATGAAATAGTCGCACGCTAGAAGGACCGAGCGATTTATTGAGCCAAGAGACGGACCGACATCGAAAAAAACGTAATCATATTCACTGAACCGGGTCAGCAGCTCTGAGAAGAGAAAGCTTGTGCGGAGACCCGTCCTTCGCCGCCGACTGCTTGACTCCAGTCGCGCGCCAGCAAATCTTCTTTCAAGGAAAGCCGTGGATCGCCAATCAAAATATCAAATTGAAATTCGGGTCTATTTAAGAGACGAACATCTTGAGTGTATCCCTTTCCCAAGGATAGCGGATGGATCACGTTGTATATCGTGAAGGTCTTCGCATTCTCGTAAAGCTCCTCGGTTTCCTTGTCATCAAAGGTTAGTTGAGTGGCGTTACATTGCGGATCGGCATCGATAACAAGTACACGTTTGCCGTCTTCCATTGCTAGGAACGCCGCCAAATTGCACAGAAGCGTGGTTTTCCCCACACCACCCTTGTTATTGAAAATAGCGATTGATTTCATTTTCAGTCCTATCGGGCCCGTCACATCGCTTTTGTCGTTCAATGCTCCGTGATGCGAAAAATGCGTACCTGGTCACCAAAGAGCTGCGGTCAAGCAGTTATGAGACTACTTTGCTCATCCTGCGAGTCACCCGCGGGCGGTAATGTTGGAACGCCGTTGATTTCCATCCAATCCTTTTTGATTGCATCATGTCTCGACTTGAGCAGGAACAGTGTCGAGGACAAAATATCAATCTCACTGAAAACGCGATTTCTAACGGTATCGAAAATCAAGAACTGATGGTGCGTATGTCCTTTCACCTCGTAGGCGCGCTTCATAAAGAACAGTCCGACTGAAAGAACTTCATCGGAAAGCGCGGGCTTCGTTGTGGCCCACACGGCCATCGACATAATATTCCCATTTAGTTCGAATGACAGTTCAGGGCGCAGTCGGACGGCCAGCCCCGAACTCCCAAATCTCACGACAATTTCCGGAATTAAATCGATTGTCTTGCAGGACCGGTGGCGCGCCCAATTAAGCAACGCCGACAATCCATCCTTATTGTACTTTCTCTGATGTCCACTGCAGACGGCTGCAACTTTCGCCTCCAAACCCTCTAAGCTAGCCCCAGCCGAAATCGCGTCAGCAGCGAAGGTCCGCAACGGCCGCCAATAAGGGTAGCCACCTCCTCCAAGGAGGCGTTTTAGCTCGGTTCTTCTGGGACCATCTTCCAGTTCAAGTAGCTTCAAAAATGTTGTGAACGCGATTTCGCGTGCCATAAATCACCTTTCAACCAACATGATACTATGAACATATCATGAAACCGAAGTCGAGGTGCAGTTCTCAGCGGCCGCGATTATGCGGCACTTAGCTTGTCACGGCGCGGGGTGGACCGCATCCCAAGGGGCGCAATTTGCCTGTGAAGGATTTTCACTATGAAAAAATTTCTCTCATGGTTTTTGGGACCAGGCGGCGGCCTAATTGGCTTAGGTGTCCTCGCGTCGCGCTGGCTTGGTCTTCTCTGGCACCGGTTAGCGGATTGGGATTTGGCGCAGACGCTTTGGGTTCAGGCTGGAGGAAATATGCCATTCCTCGTCAGCCTGGTGTCATGATTTTGGTTTGGTCCGGCCTTAATCGTCGGCGGGTTTGCGTACACCCTTTTTAGATGGAGGCTCGATGGAAGTGACAGGAACTCGGGCAGCTGGACGTTATGTTGATGGTGCAGGATGGTTCGTAGTTGCGGCGACAGCAGTGCTTTTGTTAGCAACCGTCACTTTTGATCGCTTCCTAACGGAGATCTGGAGCGACAGATTTTGCAGTATACGTGAACGATCAGCGCGCCGAGCGCCACTTGAAGCCTGAAGAAGTAGTAAGAATTGTCAGCGTATTCGGTAAAATCGACCCACCGTTCAAAATCGTGATCTTCGCAATTGATATTCCAGAAGCCATTGCATATGGACGCGAATTTATGGCTGCCTTCCACGAGGCCAACCAAACGGTGAACGGAAAAGGGCCAGACACTCCAGCTCAGGATTTGGGCGCCCCTTTTCAGGCGCGGCTATATTCTCCGAAATTACACGGACTGCTAATCGGCGCGAGGCCGAACGCCGATATCACAAAATCTTCTGAGGCTATTCGCTTTCAACAGGCCATTTCAGAAGCCGGATTGAAAATTTCTGGATTTGTTGGATGGGATGGTTTGGGACCCGAAGGTTTTAACTTCATCGTGGGACCGCGATAACTTTTCATCGTTGGCCGTTCGCCCTTACACAGCCGTTGATGATCGCGCGCTAACGTAGTCTCCGATATAAGGACAATGCTTGACAGGCATCTCATATTCAGTTACAAGCAAAGAATCTCGCTCAGTGAAGGACGCCTTCGGCCGAGGGTACTCCCGAATGCGGAGCGAGTGCGGTGCCCGCGCGCGGAACGATACACTCCGCACCCGGGCAGCTTCGGGCATCATGCTGACCGGCACTACGACCGGTCCGGGAGGTGCGTTCCCTGGACTGGGACAGGCGGGCGCGGGTAACGCCCGTGTAAGAGCGCGAGGTCTTTGCTCCCCGGTTGGAGCGACCGTACAGGATCGAACGTCCTGCCGCGTCCCAGGAAGCCTGGCCTGGAGCTGCGCCCAAGGGCCGAAAGCCCTGACGGTAAGAGCCGTGGTGGAACGCCGATAGGCGAGCGTGCCCCCTCGCGGGGTCCCCATCGCGTAAGCGCGATGGGGTGCCCCAACCCTCCCCCGCACGCGGGAGAGGGGAAAGAGACAAGGGCGCGCGCCGCGCCCGTAAGGCGCGGAGGTTGGCTGACACACGTCTGTCGGCGTTCCGCTTCCTTTTTTCTTTGGTCGTCGTAGCCCGGATGAAGCGCAGCGTAATCCGGGGAGCAGCATTCAAGCTGGAACGCCGTTCCCGGATTTCGCTTCGCTTCATCCGGGCTACAGTTCGTACCGTACGCAAAACTCGGGCGCGGATCGCGTCGCGGGAACGCTTACTGTTGCCCGTCACCCTGAGGTGCTCGGCGCGAGCGCCGAGCCTCGAAGGGCGATGGCCGAGGCGCCGGGGCCGCGCATCCTTCGACCGGGCCGCTGCGCGGCCACCTCAGGATCGACGGAGCAGGATGAAGGTCTGCGGCCGCGGGGCGTGCGGTATTGCGGTATTGACTAACTATTTTGTGAAATTGCGGCGGCGTTTGGCGGAACTCTCGCGCTTGATCCTCGTCATATGGATGTGCGTTAATTATGTTGGGCTACAGACGGCATCGTCGTAACCAATTCCATCGGGTGAAGTCATGCGTTGTGGAGCGTTGTTCGGGGCCTCGCTGATTGCCGGGGCGCTGGCGACGGCATTTGTGCGGCCCGCTGCCGCCGAAATCGTGGTGCGTATCGATAAGGAAACGCAAACCATGACGGTCACGGTCGACCGGCAGGTGCTTTATGTCTGGCCGGTGTCGACCGGCATGATCGGCCGCGACACGCCGAGCGGCACGTTCCACCCCAACCGCATGGACGCCGACCACCACTCGCAGGAGTGGGACGGCGCGCCGATGCCGCACACCATCTTCTTCGACATGCACGGCCACGCCACGCACGGCTTCGCCAGCATCACCCATCTCGGCAATCCGGCCTCGCACGGCTGCGTGCGGCTGGCGCCGGCGAACGCCGCGATCCTGTTCGACCTGGTGAAGATGGAGAAGATGGCGAATACCACCGTCATCATCACCGGCACGACGCCGACACAGCAGGCTATGGCGAAGCTCCGCCTTCCCATCCTCGCCGCCGCCAACGCGCCGCTGACCCGCGAAGCGCTGACCCACCGCAGCAGCGATCAGGCGCAGCCTTACGACAACGCGGCGGCGGATCACATCAAGGAAGCCGCGGCGTTGCAGCCGCCGCAGACTTTGGCGTTTCAAGATCTGATACCGACGCCGACCTTTGCCATGCCCGGCGCCAAGTGGCAGCGCCGCCTCGCCGCCATGCAGCTCGCGGCGCTCGCGGCGATGAAACCTCCGCCGGAGCCGGTGCCGCTGTCGCACGCGGCCGACCGGCAAGCGCACGAGCCGGCGATGTCCGGACCGCGGCAGGCCGCTTCGGCGCTCGTCACCGCACTCAACGAACAGCCGCAGCCCGCCAGCTTCGAACAGCTGGAGCCGGTGCCGCAGCCCGTCGCCACCGAGCAGCCGCAGCCGCACGCCGCCGACGCCCAACCGCACCGGCCGGTGAATAACGTGCGCCACGCCGATTCGAGCCTCGAGACCGCGGCCGCCGAGCCGCCGGCCGAGAGCGAACCGCTGGAAGCGACGGCGCCGGAAACGAAGGCAGCGGAAACGGACGCAGCGGAAACGAAGGCCGCGGAAACGGATGCAGCGGAAACGAACGCAGCGGAAGCGCCGGTGGTCAGCGAACCGCGGGCTTCCGCCTACCATCGCCAGCCTTACGCGCTGCCGCCCGCCGTCCGGCCGTCGGCGCAACTGCCGGCGTCCTATTACCGGCAACGGCCCGCGCCGCCGGCATACGCGCGGCCGTATTATTCCCGCCAGGCCGGCATCTACGCGCCGCGATATTATTACGTGATGCCGCCGACCTACGGACAGCAAGTCTATTATTATGTGCAACAGCCGGGCTACGTGCAGCCCGGCTATGCCCAGCAGGTTTACCCGCAGACCCAGTACTACCTGCTGAACGGTCAGTATTAAGCGACCAGGTTGGCGCCTGATCCGAACGGCGTTTCGTCCAAGGCTTTGCGAGACGGCAAAGCGCGCGTGTTGCGTCGCAACAAAATCCGCGTCACAGTAATGGCGCCGGAATGCGTGCAAAGAACGTGTCGTTCAGGATTCTGGAACACCGATGGGCGAGCAACCGCGCCACACTAAAACGCTACGCACCAAGCCTCTACGCACCAAGCCTTGGATATTCCGGACCTATGCGGGGCACTCGACCGCAAAGGCGTCGAACGAGCTTTACCGCAAGAATCTGAGCAAGGGGCAGACCGGGCTTTCGGTCGCGTTCGATCTGCCGACGCAGACCGGCTACGACAGCGATCATCCGCTTGCCAAAGGCGAAGTCGGCAAGGTCGGCGTGCCGATCTCGCACATCGGCGACATGCGCAAGCTGTTCGAGGCCATCCCGCTCGGCGAGATGAACACCTCGATGACCATCAACGCCACCGCCGCGTGGCTGCTTGCGCTCTACGTCGCGCTCGCCGACGAGCAAAACGTGCCGCGGGGGAAACTCACCGGCACCACCCAGAACGACATCATCAAGGAATATCTGTCGCGCGGCACTTATGTGTTTCCGCCGGCGCCGTCGATGCGGCTGACCAAGGACGTGATCCTGTTCACGACCAAGGAAATGCCGAAGTGGAATCCGATGAACGTCTGCTCCTATCATTTGCAGGAAGCCGGCGCGACGCCGGTGCAGGAGCTTGGCTTTGCGCTCGCCACCGCGATCGGCGTGCTTGATGCGGTGAAGGCGTCGGGCGAATGCGCGCCGGAAGAATTCGGCGAAGTGGTCGGGCGGATTTCGTTTTTCGTCAATGCGGGGCTGCGCTTCATCACCGAAGTCTGCAAGATGCGCGCCTTCACCGAATTGTGGGACGAGATCACGCGCGAGCGCTACGGCGTCACCGATCCGAAGCAGCGGCTGTTCCGTTACGGCGTGCAGGTCAATTCGCTCGGACTGACCGAGCAACAACCGGAAAATAACGTCGCCCGCATTCTGATCGAAATGCTCGCGGTGACGCTGTCGAAGAATGCCCGCGCCCGCGCGGTGCAGCTTCCCGCGTGGAACGAAGCGCTCGGGCTGCCGCGCCCGTGGGACCAGCAATGGTCGCTGCGCATGCAGCAGATCCTCGCCTACGAGACCGACCTTCTCGACTACGGCGACGTGTTCGACGGCTCGCCGGTGATGACCGCGAAAGTCGAGGAACTGAAAAAGGCGGCGAAGGAAGAGCTGAAACAGATCGAGGAGATGGGCGGCACGGTCGCCGCGGTCGAATCCGGATATCTGAAACAGCAGCTCGTTGAATCGAATTCGCGCCGCGTCGAAGCGATCGAACGCGGCGAGCAGATCGTGGTCGGCGTCAACCGCTTCGTCGAAACCGAAGCGTCGCCGCTCGCCGACGCCGCCGACGCGGTGCTGACCGTTTCCGAGGAAGCCGAAACCGGCCAGATCGAGCGGCTGAAAGCCTGGCGCGCCGCGCGCGATGCCAAAGCGGTCGCCGCCGCGCTCGATGCCTTGCGCAAGGCGGCGAAGAGCGGCTCAAACATCATGCCGCCGTCGATCGACTGCGCCAAAGCCGGCGTCACCACCGGCGAATGGGGCTTTGCGCTCCGCTCGGCGTTCGGCGAATACCGCGCGCCGACCGGCGTCGGCACCGCCATGCGCAACGACGCCGAAGGCCTCGACGACATCCGCGCCGAAGTCGACCGGGTGTCGAAGAAGCTCGGCCGGCGGCTGAAATTTCTGGTCGGCAAGCCCGGCCTCGACGGCCATTCCAACGGCGCCGAACAGATTGCCGCCCGCGCCCGCGATGCCGGCATGGACGTGGTCTATGACGGCATCCGCCTCACCGCCGAAGCGATCGCGGCTGCGGCGGCCGAAAAGAAGGCGCACGTGGTCGGGCTGTCGATCCTGTCCGGCTCGCACCTGCCGCTGGTCGCCGACGTCATGGCGCGGCTGAAAGAAGCCGGTCTCGACGAAGTGCCGGTCGTGGTCGGCGGCATCATCCCGAAGGAGGACGAAAGCGCGCTCAAAAGCGCCGGCGTCGCCGCGGTCTACACGCCGAAGGATTTTGAGTTAAACCGCATCATGAGCGATCTGGTGCGGATCGTCGAAGGCGCGGCCGAAGCCGCAGAGTAATACCGTCATGGCCGGGCATGACGACGGAAGTTTGTTTGGTCCTATTCGTCAGGTCTTGCGGCCGCCGGCATCACCCTCGCGAGCGCTTCGCTGAGCGCGCTCGGGCTCAACGGCTTGCGCAGATAAATGTTCATGCCGGCAGCGAGCGCGGCGCGTTCGTCGCCGGCTTCGGTGCGGCCCGATATGCCGATGATCGGGACGCGGCTTGCGGACGCTTCGAGCGCACGGATGCGGCGCGTCGTTTCCAGGCCATCAATGCCGGGGAGCGTCACGTCCATCAGCACCGCGTCGTAGCCGCGGGCCACCGCCGCGACCGCTTCTTCGCCGGAGCCGACGAAATCGGCGCGGTGACCGAGTTCGGTGAGGATGGTGTTGAGGATGACGCGGCCGTACGGGTTGTCTTCGGCGCAAAGGACCGCAAGCGGTCGCGCCGGAATTGTTGATTGTTGCGGGTGCGCATCTGAAGCCGGATCGGCGCGCGCAACCGCGAGCACGACAGAGAGAGAAAAACGCGAACCGTGCCCATATTTGCTGGTGACAGTGAGATCTCCGCCCATCCGTTTGGCGAGCGCCTTGACGACCGCGAGCCCGAGCCCGGCGCCGCCATAGCGGCGCGCGATCTCGGCGTTCGCCTGCACGAATGGCCGGAACAGACGCTTGATCTCGGAGGGTTTGAGGCCAATGCCGCTGTCGGTGACGGTGAAGACAAGACGCACGCGTCCGCGCGCCACCCGCGCGCTGCGCACATCAAGCCGCACCGCGCCGCGTTCGGTGAACTTCACCGCATTGTCGATGAGGTTTTCGAGCGCCGCGCGCAGCCGCACCGCGTCGCCGACCAGCACCTCCGGCAACGCGTGGGCCACCGTCACTTCAGTAGCAAGGCCTTTGGTCTCCGCGCGTGCCGACAGTGCCTCCGCCAAATCCGCGATGAAGCGCCGCGGCCGAAACGCTTCCTGCTGCAACGTCAGCGCCATCGCATCGGCTTTGGCCGCATCGATCATCAGCGTGGTCAGCGAGGCAAGGTGCTTGGCGCTGCTCTTGATGCCCGAAGCCCAGCGCCGCTCGCGCTCGCCGAGATTGGAACTCGCCAGCAGTTCGCCGAGCGCCAAAATGCCGGTGAGCGCCGTGCGAATGTCGTGCGCGTACGCCGCCAGCGAGGCTTCGGTGCCGCGCGCGCCCGGCGCCGGCCGCACGCGCCGCCGCTTACGGCTGCGCGCCGGCTTGCCGCTCGATGTTTTGGCCTTCAATCGCGCCATGGCAGCCCCCCGCCGCCAAACCCACCATGCCACGGCATGGAATCAAACAAAACAAGCTCCGGTCCGGTCTTCAGCGTCCGAGCCCCACCATGCGCCTGATATCCCCTGCCGTAGCGCCGCCGGCGCGCAGCTCGCGCAAGCTGGTCGCCAGCGTCGATTTCGACAGCTTGCGGCCGGCGGCGTCGACGATGAGGCGATGGTGGTGATAGACCGGCTCCGGGAGGCCGAGCAGCACCTGCAGCAGGCGGTGAATAGCCGTCGCCCAAAACAAATCCTGCCCGCGCACCACATCGGTCACGCCCTGCAACGCATCATCGAGCACAACGGCGAGGTGATAGCTGGACGGCGCTTCCTTGCGGGCGAGGATGATGTCGCCCCAGATTTGCGGCGCCGCCATCACGCGGCCGGTTTGACCCTGCGGACCCGCACCGGTCTCGGTCCAGGTCAGAACTCCGGCGCGCGCAACGGCCGCATCCATCGCGAGCCGCAGCGCGAACGGATCTCCAGCCCGGCGCCGCCGCTCGCTTTCGGCCCGCGACAGCTTGCGCCCGCGGCCGGGATAAAGCGGCACACCGTCGGGATCGCGCGGCCAAGGACCCTGTCGTTCGCGTTCGGCGACCAGCGCGTTGATCTCGCTGCGGCTTTCGAAACTCGGATAAATGAGCCCGTCCGTTTCGAGCTTTGCGAGCGCGGCCTGATAATCGCCAAAATGTTCGCTCTGCCGCCGAACGTTCTGCTCCCAAACGATGCCGAGCCAGGCAAGGTCCTCGTAGATCGCCGCCTCGTATTCCGGCCGGCAGCGCGCAACGTCGATATCTTCCATGCGCAAGAGCAGCCGGCCGCCGGTCTCCCGCGCCATGTCGTGATTAAGCAGCGCCGAGTAGGCGTGGCCCAGATGCAGATAGCCATTCGGGCTCGGCGCAAAACGGAAGATACGCGTGTACATCGACAGTTCGGTTTTACGCCGCGCCGGGTTGACAGTGCGGCCGGTCACTCAAACAACTAGGCGGCATGATCGGCTTTTCTGAGGTCGATCCTGGAAATAGCCGGACCCGATGGCCCAGTCACGCATCCATACCGAGGCGGATCTCGACGCCGCACTTACCGCGCTCGGTAAAGCCGATCCGCGGTTTGTTCCGCTGCTGGCGAAAGCGGGACGGCCACCGCTGCGCCGGCGGTCAGACGGGTTTGCCGGCCTCGCCGCGATTATCGTAGCGCAGCAGCTTTCGACCGCGAGCGCCAATGCCATCTGGGGACGGCTCGCCGCGGCTTTCGATCCGCTCGACCCGGAAGCAATTCTGCGCGCCCGGCCGGCGCGGCTGCAAAAGCTTGGCTTCTCCCGGCCCAAAATCCGCGCGCTGAAGGAAATCGCCCGCGCGGTCAAACGCGGTGACCTCGCTCTCGCCGCGCTTGGCGAGCTGGCGGCTGAGGAAGCGCATGCGGCGCTCACCGCCGTCCACGGTATCGGGCCATGGACCGCGGACATCTATCTGTTGTCCTGCCTCGGCCATGCCGACGCCTGGCCGGCCGGCGACCTCGCGCTTCAGGAAGCCGTCAGGCTGGCTTTCAAGTTACCGGCTAGGCCGACCGCCAAGGAGATGTTGCCCTTGGCCGAACGGTGGCGGCCTTGGCGCGCCGTCGCCGCCCGAATCTTATGGTCGTATTATCGGACCGCCATCACGACCGCCAAAACATCCCGCGCCAAAAAGGCGCGATCTTAGGCCGCGCTATCTGCCAGGAACTGTGTGACCGCAGACCCGCTGGGCAGAATGCAAATAACTTCCGGACCCATCTATTAGAGCTTCTGCGAAAGCCCCAAGTAAAAGCCGCGGCGCGCGCCAAATTGCGGAGCGAAGACGCCGATGCCGGTGCCGTTGCGAAGCTCATAAATTTTGTCGAACAGATTGACGACGTCGAAACGCACTGTGATCGGCTTGACGTCCGGCGACCATTTGAAATCGTGCGACACGCCGATATTCACCACCGCATAGGGCGGCACGTGCTCGGAATTGGGCGGAACGCCATTATCCTCCAAATCACCGGTGCGCAGGCCGCTGCCGTAGATCAAGTCGGCGGTGAACAACGTATCGTTCCAGCGGTACGATACGCCGGCCGAGCCCGTCATGAGCTGCATGTCGTCAGTGTAGTGCCAGTTGGTGAGCAGATAATTGTAGTCGAGCGCGTCAATGAGGTACTGGTTCGACTCTACGTCCTTGCCTTCAGTTATGTTGTAGGAAAAATTTGCATAGCCTTTGAAGTTGCCGTTGGTGTACTTGAGCTTGAATTCGCCGCCTTCGCTGTAGCCCACCGCATAATTGAACTGGGTTAAGACCACGGCCGAGCCAAACTGGCCATCGTCGATCATGTCGCGGGCATCCTTGTAATAGGCATCGAGCCCCACGGTGAGGCCCGGAAGCACCACCTGATCGACGCCGACGTCGTAATAATTCGATCGCTCGGGCTTCACCGGATCGGCCAAGGGCACCTCCGGCTGATTGGTGGTGTTGGTGAACAGCGCGATATTCGATGAGTACGCCTGCGCCTGATACGGTGGCGTGAAATAGCGCGCATAACCGGCGTGGAAGGTGGTGCCGTCAAACGGCTTATAAACCAGCGCCACACGTGGACTGAACTGGTTCGCATTGACGTACTGATACAATTGATCAAAGCGCAGACCAACGTTCAGCGTCAGTTCGCGGGTGAGTTTCCACTCGTCCTGAATGTAGCCGCCGATGTTCCAGCCGAGCTTCGAGTTTGGATCGTCGATGGCAAACGGCGTCGGCGAAATGGCACCGGTAACGGGATCGACCGGCAGGACCGTCGAAATATTGTTGACGTTGGTCTGCTCTTCGGTCACGGCAAAACCGCCGCGCAGGGTATGGGCACTGTTGACGTTGTAGGATGTGTCGGATTGAACGCCGTTGAGCAGGCTTTCACGGGTCACATTGGACGCCACGTCGTTGAACACCAGATCGCCGAATACGTCGGGAACGAAGTTGATTTTGGCGTAGCGGGAAAAAACCGCGAGTTGCGTATCGCCGTCGGTGCCCTTCTTTTGCAGCGATGCAATGTTGACGACGTAGGTATCGTATTCGTTTTCATTAAGAGACAAGGAATTGTAGTTCGCCGGGCCGAAATTGCCGAGCGGCACCTGATTGGGATTGTTTGGTATCTGGAACGCGCCGTAGGAAGCAGCCGAGATCAGGCTAAAGCGTGTCGATTTGTCGAGCATGCTGGACGTGTAGCCGAAGAACTTGCCTTGCTGGGTGTAGTCGTGGTTGGCGTTGATGCTCGCTGTCGGATTTTCCAGCCCGAGACCATTCCAGTTGCCGCGCGCAGTGACAAAATATTCCGTGCTGCCAAAGCTGCCGCCGTAGTCGAAACTTGGCGTGATGGTCTGATGACTGCCGCCATACAGACTGACTTCGCCGCCCGGCGTGGCGAAACTTCTGCTGGTGATGTCGAGGACGCCGGCGGTGCGCAGCCCGTATTGAGCGGGCAGCGTACCGGTCAGAAGCGACAGGCTGCCGATGAAATTGGTGTCCAGAACCGGGCCGAGGGACGAAACCCCCTCCGGAATGACAACGCCGTTGATCCTGTATTGGACGTTGGCGTATTCGTTTCTGACATGGAAATCGGGATTGGAAACGGCTGAGTCGTAGGACACGCCGGGCATTTGCAGGATGACTTTGTCGAGCGGCGTGTTGTCGCCTTGCGGCATGTCGACAATCGCCTGACGGCTGATGGTGTAAGTCGAGGCTCCGATCTTCGGCAGCAGGTTTTCGCGCGCCTGATCCATGCCGCTCATTTTGGCGTCAAGCGCCGCCTGTGCTGGCGTTGGCGCGTTGGTTTGCTGGGCAGTGCGTTGTGCGGCCTCCGCGTTAGGTTTCGGCTTGGCTTTCCGTTTGGGCCTTAACGCCGTCACGACGATCGGCGGAAGCTCGGCTTCGCTGCTTGTCGGCGCCTCAGCGGGCGGCTGCCCTGCGGGCTGCTGCGATTCTGCGGGCGTCTGCTGCGTTGGAGGCGTTTGTTGTTGCGTTGCCGGCCCGTGGTCCTGCACTGTTGGGGACTGCGCATTGGCGGGAAGCATTGTCCCAAGAATAGCAAGCACCCCACTCAGGAGCCGAACGCGTTCCGGGCGCGACGGCAAAATTTCTTTTATCGACGGCCGCGGCATCGCACCAAGTACTCTGGAATTATTAGAAAGTATAAATCGGCGTTCTTCTATTTCTTATAAGTTCATCGGTAAGCGCCAAACAATCACCTTATTGCAACACTCTCAGTTATTTTGCTTTTTTACATTTAAATAATTCAAATCTACAGTATCGAAACATCCGTCGCGTCAGAAAATTTTTCGATGGGTTGGCCCGACCTCAGTGCTGCTGCACTTGCACCGTGACGTGGGACAAAGCGCGAAATCGACTGAGCAGCGATCGATAGTATTCCGGCCCGCGCGGCCGCTGCGTTGACACCGATACGATCGCGCCCAAATGGCCGGGCCCTAGCCGCCACAAATGCAAGTCAGTCAGTCGGTCGCCGTCGGTCTCGATCATCGCCCGCATGCGGTCGGCCATGCTCCGGTCGGGATTCATATCGAGCAGGATGGCGCCGGTGTCACGAATGAGACTGTACGACCAGGCTGCGATCACCACGGCGCCGGCCAAGCCAGCCACAGGATCCATCCACGCCAGGCCGAAGAAGCGCCCGAGCAGGAGGCCGGCAATGACCAGAATCGAAACGCCGGCATCCGCCAAAACATGAACGACAGCGGACCGCATGTTGTTGTCGCGCTGTGCCGCGCCGTGCGCGTGCTCGTGTTCCTGGAAAACGACCGAGTGAACCTCGACGCCGCGATTGAGCGAGATACGAACGGTGAAGGCGTGCGGCTCCGGGATTTCGTCAATTGATTCGAGATAGCCGCCCCGCGCGGCCATGGCGAAGGTCTGCCGCGCACCATCCGGGCGCACGGTTTCGATGCCTACGTCATCCACGTAGTTGTCCTTACCCGCCAAAGTCAGCCTGAAGCGCGGCGGCACACCCTCCTCGAATATTTCAATCGTCAAGGGGCCGGCACTGGTTTGCAGCGTATGAGCCTGGTCATGTTCGTGCTCATGGCCGGCATGAGAATGGCCATGAACGTGGCCACGATAACTGCCGCCACTGAGCAGGAGCACGCTCGCGACGTTGACAATAAGTCCCAGCACCGCGATCGGAATGGCCTCGTTGAAGTCGATGGCAACCGGCCAGATCAGACGGGTGACGGCCTCGTAGCCGATCAGGATCGTGATCATGGCCAACACAATGGCGCTGGTGAAGCCGGCCAGATCTCCCAACTTGCCGGTGCCGAAGCTGAAACGATCGTCTTCGGCGTGACGGCGCGCGTAGCTGTAGGCCAACGCCGCGAGCAAAAGCGCGCTCGCGTGCGTCGACATATGCAAACCGTCGGCGACGAGCGCGATCGAACCAAAGATCAGGCCGCCGACGATCTCGGCGATCATCATGAAGGTGCAGAGCGCGATCACCATCCAGGTGCGGCGCTCGTTCTGCTCGTGACCCTCGCCGAGAAAAACGTGCGAGTGGGTGCCCGGTGAGGTGTCGGCCATAGCCAGCCTCCTACTTCGGCGCAGACGGGTTTACTTCAGGTAAGCGCGCACAACCTCGATCAAATCGTCCGCCCCTTCGGCCCGCTTGTTGGCCCCAAGCGCGGGCGCAATCACGTGGCAGCGGACATGCTCCTCAATGACCTCTGCCATCAGGCCGTTCACGGCGCCGCGGACGGAGGCGAGCACTTGCAGAACATCGGCGCAGCCGACCTCGGCTTCAAGGGCGCGTTCGACGGCTTCCACCTGCCCACGAATGCGCCGCACCCGCGCGAGCAGCTTCGACTTTTCGCGAATCGTGTGCGCCATAACAACCTTCCTGCTGTCTATAGGGGGGTACACTGTATTACGGTATAGCGAGGGGCGAAATACAGCATATATTACAGTATCGCGGTCTCGCTAGTGCGGACGCAGATCATAGCGCAACATACTGCCGCGACCGCGCGGTCCATCGCCCACGAATTGCAATGACATGGCCTGCGAAGTCTGTTGCCTGGCGTGCACTGCGTGCAGCGAAGTCCGGGGCGGGGCGGAATGGCAAAAAGCAGCGCCAAGATGTGGTTGTTAGCTGCTGCGCTCTTGTGTGGCAAAGAGGCGCAAGCCCAGGACAAGGAACCCTCTGCTGAAATTGAAATCGGCGGCGCGAGCGATTGGAATGTCCGAGGCGCCGGTATGAGCTTCGGCCCCGCCGCAGCCATTGAGGTGACCCCGCTCAAAAACTTGCTCGAAATCGAAGCGGGCGTTGCACCCCTGTTTGGCGGCGGTCGTACAGAGTGGAACACCGATCTTCTGTTCAAAACGCCGTTCACCCTGTCAGATACCGCAGAGTTGATGATCGGTGCGGGACCGGAACGAACCTATACAGCGGGCGGTGTTGGAAGAATTGGCGGCGAGGTGGCGCTCGATTTTCAATTCTGGCCATGGCCCGAACGACGATACGGTTGGTTTCTGGAACCGAACTACAGCTATTCTTTCGGTAGTGGCCACGAACAATCGCTTGGTGTGAGCGTGGGCTTATTGATTGCAATTCCATAAACCGCCATCGACCGGCTGATTTGTCGCCAGCGCTGCTTGCCAACTTACGTCGACCACTTTCGATCTACTATAATTCCAAACTAAAAAAGTTGACGCGGAGGCTTCGATCAGATGTTTGATCCTCGATCATCCGGGTTCGCGCGCCTCGAAGAAGCGCGGTCCGGCTGCATGTAGTTTATGTTGCAAAGTGTAGCCTGGGGTATATACTGTTGCCATTGCTTCATACAGCGGCGGCGTACCGATGAAGGGACTGCTCGTTGCCGGGGTATCGCTGATCGCGCTTGCAAGCCGCGCTTACGCCGACGACCTCTCCGGCGCCATGGTGGTAAAAGCTCCGGCCGCGCCGGTTGCTTATTATGACTGGACTGGCTTCTATGTCGGCGGACACACCGCTTATAGTGTGGGCCGCGCAAACAGTACGCTGTCCGATCCTGATCCGACGGCTTCGAGCAATTCATTCAGCAGCTTCTATGGCGGCCTGCAGGCAGGTTATAATTACGTTTTACCTTCCCGGGTGCTGCTCGGAATCGAATCCGATATTACGTTCCCATATTTTTTCGAGAATGGCACGATCTTTACCGGCGGAACGCCCCAAGGCACAACAGTTACCGACCAGATCGACTACATTGCGACGCTGCGCGGTCGCTTCGGCTACGCGTTCGATCATTGGCTGATCTACGCAACCGGCGGATTCGCCTGGTCGCAGGCGCGATTCAGCGAAACTTCCGGCATCGACAGCGATAAGGACACGATCCTGCTCACGCGCACGGGCCCGGTCGTCGGCTTCGGTGCCGAGTTTGCGATCGCGCCGGACTGGACGGCGCGGATCGAATATCTCTACGACCGCTTCGGAACTATGGCCGGCGTCTTTCCATCGAGTACAGGCTATCAATCGGCCTTCGATATCCAAACGCTGCGGCTCGGGCTTGACCGCAAGCTCGGCCCGGACCCCGGCACCGCAGCGAGCGCAAGCGGCGATTCGTGGCCGCTCGCACCTGGAAGCTGGAACGTCCACGGCCAATTCACATTCATTGAGCAGGGCTATCCAGCCTTCCACTCGCCGTACCAAGGTCCCAACAGCCTCACCGGCGCCGGCCAAGCCAAGGATACGGCCAGCGCTACAGCATTCATCGGCTTTCGTCCGTGGAACGGCACCGACATCTACATTGATCCGGAGCTCACCCAAGGCTTTGGGTTGAGCGACACCGTGGGCGTTGGTGGCTTCCCGAACACAGAAGCGCAAAAGGCAAGCTTCCCGATGCCGCGGTTCAACCTGGCGCGCGTATATGTACAGCAAACCTTCGGCCTCGGCGGCGAGCAGGAAACCATCGAGGACGGTCCCAACCAAATCGCCGGAAAGGAGGATATTTCGCGGATCACGGTTATCGCCGGCAAGCTCGCGGTCACCGATTTCTTCGACAACAACGCCTATGCCCACGACGGGCGAACGCAATTCTTCAACTGGCAACTCTATTGCTGCGGCTCCTACGATTGGACCATGGACCAAATCAGCTATACTTGGGGTGCCATGACCGAACTTAACCAGAAGTTCTGGGCTTTTCGGGCCGGCTACTTCC
The DNA here is from genome assembly GCA_963826945.1 of uncultured Alphaproteobacteria bacterium. Taxonomy (GTDB): domain Bacteria; phylum Pseudomonadota; class Alphaproteobacteria; order Rhizobiales; family Xanthobacteraceae; genus BOG-931. The sequence continues at coordinate 264,854 of CAWGYY010000018.1, forward strand.
TGGTTCCCAGTGTCTCCAACAGCGACGATTTCGATATGCGTTTTCCGGACGGCGAGTACATCGGCGAACTCGAATTGCGCTATTCATTCATCTCGCAGCCCGGCAAACTGCGACTGATGGCTTGGGCCAACCGCGCCAACATGGGGACTTACGCAGCGGCGCTTGCGGAACCAATCACAACCCCAAACTATCCCGACATAACTCTCGTACGCGAAGTGCGAACTAATTACGGCTTCGCCGCCAATCTCGAGCAGGCGATCACCAGCGAACTCGGCGTGTTCTCGCGCGCGAGTTGGAGCCCCGGTCTCGACGAGATCATCGGCTGGACCGATTGCGACCAAAGCGTTTCCGCCGGTGCCGTGCTTAAGGGAACTTCTTGGGGACGCCCGAGGGACGCCATCGGCGTGGCCGGCGTCATCGACGGCCTCTCACCCGAGGCCCGGGCCTACTTTGCCGCCGGCGGGCTCGGAATATTGATCGGAGATGGCGCGCTCAATTACCGACTGGAGAAGATTTTCGAGACTTATTACTCTTACAGTCTCAATTCGTGGTCCAGCATCACGTTCGATTATCAGTTCGTCGCCGATCCCGCCTATAATGCCGATCGGGGGCCGGTCAATATTTTTGCCGGCCGGTTGCACGCCGAATTCTGAACCGCATACTTCCTGAGCAACGATGTGGCCGTCATGACACGTCTCGCCGTTTCAGGCGATCGGGCGGCACGGCGGCATGGCGCCAAGGCCATGGTTCGGCTAGGCGATCTGTGGACGTCCGCTCCGGAAATCCAAATGTCACAATGAATCTTAAAAATGGCCTGGGTGCGAGGCGGGGTTGGGGTGAAAAAGTTCGTTGCGGGAGCGGTTATTGTCGTTGTGTTCGCGACAGCGCAACGCGCGCTCGCGGCCGACGACATCATCGTGACGAAGGCTCCAGCAATACCGTACAGCGCTGCCTCCGCTTATGACTGGACTGGGTTTTACGTCGGCTCTCACCTCGGCTACGCCGGCGGAAGCTCCCATTGGTCGGCGACGCAAGATGGGGCGACCGCGCCAAGCCTCGCCGGTTCTCTCGATTTTTTCAACATGTACAATGCTTTCAGAGGCACCGGTAGCGACCTTCTCGGGCTCCAGGCCGGCTACAATTATATGTTTCACTCGCGCTTTCTCCTTGGCGTCGAGGCCGACGTTTCGTTTCCTGCCGTCCTTGGCGGCAGCCAAACGATCTCGTCTGCGCTGATCGGTCAGGCGAGCTATCAGGAGCAAGTACAAATGTCCGGCACGGCGCGTGCTCGCGTCGGTTATGCTCCCGGAAACTGGCTCTTGTACGCGACCGGCGGCTTCGCCTGGAGCTACGACCAATTCACCCGTACGCAACTTGCGGGCGTGCCGGTTGGCGGCACGGTGCAACCGGGCGGGGTAGAAACGTTGCTCATGGTGCCGCGGATCGGCGGTGCGGTCGGCGCCGGCATCGAACTGGCGCTAACGCCGAGCTGGGTGGCACGGCTCGAATATCTCTACACCGATTACGGATTGCGCGGCGTCACGTTTGCGGACGCAGCCCAGCGTTTCGATTCCGATCTCGCTGTTCAGACATTGCGGCTGGGACTCGATTATCGGCTTGGGAGCGACGGTATCAATCCCGATGTTTTCACTAAAGGACCGGCCGCGCTCGACATGGGCTGGTTCGCCGTGCACGGGCAAACCACCTTCATCGAGCAATATGCCGCGCCGTTCCGTGCGCCCTATAGCGGCGTGAACAGCCTCGCTTCGAATATCGGGCGCGAGACTTGGGATGCTACGCTTGCTGCGGGGTTTAAGCTTTGGCAGGGCGCCGAACTCTGGATCGATCCGGAGATCGACCAGGGTTTTGGGCTGAGCAATACCGAAGGCGTCGCCGGCTTTCCGAGCGGGGCCGCATTCAAAATCGGCGCCTCGGTTCCTTACCCGCGCATTCAACGAACCTTTGTCCGGCAAACAATCGATCTCGGTGGCGAAACCCAGAAAGTGGACGCCGACCTCAATCAGTTCGCCGGTTCGCAGACCGCCGACCGGCTGGTTATCACAGTCGGCAAGTTCTCGGTTTCGGATGTGTTCGATACCAACAAATATGCGCAGAATCCGCGTAAGGATTTCATGAACTGGGCGCTGATCGATGCCGGCACTTTCGATTACGCCGCCGATGCCTGGGGTTACACGTATGGTGCCGCCGCCGAGTGGTATCGGGGAAACTGGACGCTGCGTGGCGGGTTGTTCGATCTCTCAATCGTCCCCAACAGCACCGAGCTTGATCCGACATTCGCGGAATTTCAGTGGATCGGCGAAATCGAGCGGCGCTACGCCGTCTGGGGACATCCCGGCAAGATCGCCGTCACCGGTTTTCTCAGTCGGGGTCGTATGGGCAGCTTCGCGGATGCGATTGCACTGGCGGCTATCACCGGCGGCCCAGCCGATATCGCGGCTGTTCGCGAGTATCGCAGCCGCGGCGGGGTGAGCATGAACCTCGAGCAGGAAATCACGTCCGATCTCGGCGTCTTTATGCGTGCCGGCTGGGCGGACGGCGACATCGAGCCTTATGAATATACCGACGTCGATCGTACCGTCGCCGGCGGCCTTTCGCTCAAGGGCGGACAATGGAACCGGCCCGACGACACGGTCGGATTTGCTGGCATCGTCAACGGCATTTCGCCCGAGCACGCGGCCTTCCTCAATGACGGCGGCCTCGGCATCCTCGTCGGCGACGGCATGCTGCCGCATCCTGGTCTCGAGCAGATTATCGAAACCTATTACAGCTACGCTATTTCCTCCTCGACGTTTCTAACGTTCGACTATCAGTTCATCGTCAATCCCGCCTACAACACCGATCGCGGGCCGGTGAACGTTTTTGCCGCGCGCTTCCACACCTCATTCTGACGTAGACAGGTCATTGTTCCCGCGGCTAAGCAAGAAACTTGGCGACCGGCGGCTCCGACTTGCGTTTGTTCGTAGTGCCAGGACAATTGAAAAAGGTAATCTGAATGGCCGTTGAGCTAGATGGTCCGCGGCTTTCGCCGCGCTCCGGCAGTGCGCGTCAGCTTGTGGTTTTCCTGCATGGCTACGGCGCCGACGGCAACGATCTCATTGAGATCGGTCGCGTCTGGCAACAAATCCTGCCGCAAGCGGCATTCGTCTCGCCGCATGCACCCGAGCCTTGCGGGCAGGCGCCGGTCGGGCGGCAATGGTTCGCGCTCACTTTCCGCGATCCCAACGAACGCTGGGTCGGCGCCAATAAGGCGGCGCCGGCGCTTGAGCGCTTTCTTGACGCCGAACTTGCCCGCCATCAATTGCCGCCGTCGGCGCTGGCGCTCGTCGGTTTCAGCCAGGGCACGATGATGGCGCTGCATGTGGGCCTCCGCCGAGCTGTGCCACCGGCCGCAATCGTCGGCTATTCGGGATTGCTGGTGTTGCCGCCGGATGGCAACCCAGAAACGCTCGCTGCCGATATCAGATCGCGCCCGCCGGTGCTTCTGGTGCACGGCGATCAGGACGAACTCATTCCGGTGCAGGCGCTGTTTCAGGGAACGCAGGCGCTGGCGGCAATGGGCGTGCCGGTGGAGTGGCATGTGTCTGCGGGGGTCGGCCACGGCATCGACCAGGAGGGTCTCCGCCACGGCGGCGAATTCCTGGCGCGCGCCTTTTCGGGCAAGCGCTGAAACAGCGACACCAGATGCCGAGCGACCGAAGCTACGACTTCATCATCATCGGGGCCGGTTCGGCGGGTTGCACGCTTGCTGGCCGGCTGACGGAGGACCCACACGCGCGGGTGCTCCTGCTCGAAGCCGGCGGCTGGGATCGCGATCCATGGATCAAGATTCCGTTCGGCTGGCCTTATCTGCTGATCAACCGCAAGCACGACTGGATGTATTTCGCCGAGCCCGAGGCGACGACCGGCGGGCGCGGCCTTGAATGCGCCCGCGGCCGCGATCGTAGGCGGTTCATCGTCGATCCACGCCATGGCCTATGTGCGTGGCCACGCCGGGGACTACGACCGCTGGGCCGCCTCCGGCCTTGTCGGCTGGTCCTTTGCCGACGTGCTCCCCTATTTCCGGCGCCAGGAATCCTGGCAGGACGGCGACAGCTTTTATCGCGGCGGCAATGGCCCGCTGACAACGCAGATGTGTAGTTTTTCGGATCCGCTGGTCGAAGCCTTCGCGGCCGCAGGGCGCGAAGCCGGATATCCCGCGACCCCCGATTACAATGGCGACCAACAGGAGGGATTCGCCGTCCCGCAGATGACGATACGCCATGGCCGCCGTTGCAGCGCGGCCGACGCTTATCTGCGGCCGGCGCTGGCCCGGAAAAATCTGACGATTGCCACTCATGCGTTGGTGACACGTCTCGCGTTTAACGGCACCCGAGCAATTGGCGTCGAATATTTCCGGCACGGCCATAGTGTGATTGCGCGGGCCGAGCGCGAAGTGATCCTCTGCGGCGGTGTCATCAACTCGCCGCAGCTGCTCATGCTTTCCGGCATCGGCGGCCCGGACGAACTGCGCAGGCATGGTGTTGACGTCAAGGTCGCGCTGCCGGGCGTCGGCAAGAACCTGCAAGATCACATCTCGGCGATCATCGCTTATCTGCGCAAAGAACCGGGGCCGGTTCATCGAGTGATGCGGTTCGACCGGATCGTGCCGGCTTTGGCCAACGCCTATCTGTTCGGCCGGGGCATCGCTACCGATTTGCCGACCGGGCAGATGGCATTTCTGAAGAGCCGTCCCGACGTCGAACTGCCGGACGTGCAACTCATCTTTCACGCGGCCCCACTCACGGCGACGCCGTATTTTGCACCGTTTCGGCGCCCCTATGTCGACAGCTATGGCTGCCGGGCCGTGGTGCTGCGCCCCGAAAGCCGGGGCCAGGTTGAACTGGTTTCGCCCGACCCGCGCCAACCGTTGCGCATCCGGCAGAACTTTCTCGCCACCGACAATGATTGGAAGACGCTGCGGAGCGGTCTGCGCATGGCGCGCGAGGTGTGCCGTCAGGCCCCGATGCGCCGGTTTATGGAGCGTGAGTCGGCCCCCGGTGAGCGCGCGGTCGCTGACGCCGATCTCGACGAGCATATCCGTGCCAACTCGATCACCGTCCACCATCCGCTGGGCACCTGCAAGATGGGACTTGCCACCGATCCAATGGCGGTCGTTGATTCAGAGCTTCGGGTCTTCGGCACCGAAGGGCTTCGCGTCGTCGACGGCTCGGTGATGCCGAACCTTGTTGGCGGTAACATCAACGCGCCGATTATCATGATCGCCGAGAAGGCTGCGGATCTGATCCTCGGCCGGCGGCCGCTGCCGGGGGAGAGCCGTCCTGCACCCCCAAGCCCCGGGCCGGCAAGCGCTTCCTGATTCTCGCATTCCCACACTGTCAAAGCCTGTCCAAACCCCGCAGCCCATAAGCCTCGGAGCGGGCTTCACAATCCTGTCACGCCTGCCTATAAACTGGTGGCCGACGCCGCAGTGCGGCATGCAAGTCGGTAGGAATGAACGCTCACGTATCACCATCGGGCTTTCCGGCGCTGGTCCTCAATGCGGATTTTCGTCCGCTCAGCTATTACCCGCTGTCGCTTTGGTCCTGGCAGGACGCCATCAAGGCGGTGTTTCTCGAGCGGGTGAACATCGTCGCCAACTACGACCGCGCCGTCCACAGCCCCAGCCTGGAAATGAAGCTGCCGAGCGTGGTCTCGCTCAAGACCTACGTAAAGCCTTCGACCCATCCGGCGTTCACCCGGTTCAATGTGTTCCTGCGCGACCGTTTTTGCTGCCAGTATTGCGGGGCTCGGGAGGACCTGACCTTCGACCACCTGCTGCCGCGCTCTCGCGGCGGGCACACCACCTGGATCAATGTCGTCGCCGCCTGTTCGCCCTGCAACCTAAAGAAGGGCAACCTGACGCCGGAAGAGTCCGAGATGTGGCCGTCGCAAAGGCCGTTCCAGCCTTCGGTGCAGCACCTGCATCGCAACGGCCGGCTGTTTCCGCCCAATTATCTGCATGAGAGTTGGCTCGACTATCTTTATTGGGACACCGAACTCGATCCATAAGGATCGCGCCGCGTTTTCATTCGCGGCAATATCCGGTCGGCGCTCGGCTTGCCTCACGGACGTTTCTGCGACGGCTTGATAGAGATGGCTCGCATCGCCCAAATCATCTCGACCGCTCGGTACGTCCCCGAGCACGTGATCACCAATGCGCATCTGGCGAAACGCCTTGCCCCCAGAGGCAATGCGGGCCTGATCGAAAAGTTTGCAGCCGCGACCGGCATTCTCCAGCGCTATTGCGTGCCGGATGACTGGGCCACCTCTGACGTTGCTTTGCCCGCGGCCAAAGAGGCGCTTAAACGAGCCGGTCGCAAACCTGAAGACGTGAGCCTGATCATCCTCGGCACGGATTCGCCGGACTACATCACGCCCGATACTTCGGTGGTTCTGCAGCACAAGATCGGCGCCAAGAATTCCGGCACGTTCGATGTTGGTTGCGCCTGCGCTTCGTTTCCTGCCTGCCTCGCCATCGCCTCCGGACTGATCGCCACCAACCCGGATTTGAAAACGGTCCTGGTCATCGGCGTTTATCTGATGCGCAAGCTCGCCGATCCGGACGATCCGGCCTGCTTTTTCTACGGCGACGGCGCGGGCGCCGCCGTTCTGGAAGGCGGCGACTCGCCCGGTTTTGTCGGCGCCGCGTTCCAGGCCGACGGTGCGTACGCAGCCTATTGGGGGACATTTGCCGGCGGCACGGCGGAACCTGCGAGCGTGGACGCAGTAGAATCCGGGCGCACGAAAGTGCGGCGGCTCCTCAACTATCCGGCCAATCTCAACGAGCAAGGCTGGCCGCCGCTCGTTCAAACGTCTTGCGGCGCAAGGCGGCTTCACGGCCGAGGACGTCGATCAGTTGCTGTTTACCCAGATCAACAAACACTCAATCGCCATTGCGGCCGAACGGTGCGGCGTCCCGGTTGAGAAATGCCACACAATCATGGAGAAGTACGGCTACACCGGCTCCGCCTGCATTCCGATGGCATTGGATGACGCCATCGAGCTCGGCAAGATCAAACCCGGCCACCTCGTGGTCATGATCGGGTCCGGCGTCGGCTACAACATGGCCGCCGCGGCCATTCGAATGACGCTTTGACGTTGCGGGCGTAGCCCGCCGAAGCTCCCTTAGCCGCTATTTCATCGGACATTTGTCGTGATAGCGATCCTGATGATCCTTGAGGATCGTCGTCACGGTATCGATCTCGTAACCGCCGTCGGGCTTCTTGACCACCTTTTGCAGATAGAAATTTTGAATGGGGAAGTGGTTGTTGCCGTACCGGTACGGCCCGCGGACCGACGCATAATCGGCCTTCTCCATCGCGGCGCGGATCGCGTCCTGATTTGACAAATCGCCTTTGACGGCAACGACGGCGCTATTGATGAAATTCGCCGCATCGTAAGCCTGCGCTGCGTAGAAGGCCGGATCGCGCTTGTAGGCGGCGCGGAAGTCCGCGACGAATTTCCTGTTTGCTTCATTGGGCAGATCGATCGCCCAGTGCCCGGCAGTCGCCACGCCCAGTGCGATATCGCCCATTCGATCGAGCGTCCGCGCGTCGATCATGTATGCCGTGTAGAGCGGGATTTGGCCCTTTAGCCCGGCTTGTGCGTATTGCGTCAGAAATTGGTTGCCGGCGGATCCCCGGAAAAAACGCGAAGATGGCGTCCGGCTTTGCCGCGCGCGCCTTGGTGAGTTCGGCCGAGAAATCGAGCTGACTGGGCCAGGCCGTGTACTCTTCACCCACTATTTTACCCTTGAAATTCGCTTTCACGCCGGCGGCGACATCTTTGCCGGCGGCATAGTTGGGATCGATAATGAATAGCGTCTTGACGCCGTTCTGATTGAGGTACTCGCCGGTCGCCTGCGCCGCCTGATCGCCTTGCCAGGACACCGAGAAGAAATACGGCGAACACTGCTCGCCTGCGATCTGCGAGGGACCGGCATTGGCGCTGATGATGAAGGTCTTGGCGTTAACCGCGGGCAACAGCGAGGCGAGCAGCACATTGGAGAAACCATAGCCGGTGAGGAAGTTAACGTGATCCGACTTCGATCAGCTTGTCGGTTTTCTGCTTGCCGACTTCCGGCTTCGACGTGTCGTCCTCGTAGATCACTTCGACAGGACGGCCCGCCATTTGCCCGCCGAGATTCTGCATTCCGAGATTGAACCCATCGCGCATGTCGTTGCCGATGGACGCCGGCGGGCCGCTGAACGTGCTGACGAAACCGATCTTGATGGCATCGGCGGCGCAAGCCGGCGCCGCCAAAATGCTCGCAGCCGCGAGCCCGACAAGTAGGCGATTCATCGTTTCCTCCCTCGCATGCCGGAACGCGCTTTGATTGGCTTTTTCTTCGCTTGCTTTACCAGCCGGCTTGCCTTCTTCCGCGACGGCCCGCCGCGCTTGGCCCAAAGCTTCCGGGTCGCGATTTCGGCGCCCTCACGCATCGCCTTGAACTTCTCCCAAACCACCGTCGGATGCACCTCGGTGGTGTACAAGGCCTGCGAGGAGAAGCCGCAATCGGCGCCGGCGATCACGTTCTCGCGTCCGACCAGCTTGGCGAAGCGCATGATGCGCTCGGCAATCAGTTCCGGATGCTCGACGATATTGCTGGCGTGGGTAATGACGCCGGGGACGAGGACTTTGTCTTTTGGCACCTTCACGTGCTCGAACAGATGATACTCATGCTCGTGGCGCGGATTGGCCGCCTCGAAGCTGTACGAGCCGGCTTTGATTTGCAGCACGTAGTCGATGATCTCGCTGAGCGCGGCTTCGTGGATGCGCGGGCCTTCATTGATGCCGTAGCAGGTGTGGAAGCGGACCCATTCAGCCGGAATGCCCTTAAGCGCTGAGTTGGTGGCATCGACGTAGATTTGGGCGCGGCGTTTTTTCTCCTTGTCGTCGAGGCCAAGCTCGTAAAAGAGGTCCGGCAGGAATGGATCGTCGATCTGCACCAGAATGCCGGCGTTGTAGATCGCGTGGTATTCCTCGCTCATCGCCGCCGCGAGCGCGTGAAAGAACTCCTCGTACGACTTGTAATACTCGTTGATGCCGACGCCCGACGGCGCAGTCGCCGGCAGAAAGACGTGTTTGTTGGGGACACCCGCTGCCGCGGCGGCCGCCTTCACGTTGGCGATGTCGGTCTGCACGAGCTTATGGCCGCGATATTTTACCGGCCCCACGCAAACGACCGGCGCGAGCGAGACGACCGTGCCGCCCATCATCGCCTGCTTGAAATACTGTTCGTAATATTCCGGAAACGCTGCGACCTCCTGTTCGAACAGCTTCACCTTGATGCTCGGGCGCGATTCGAAGCCTTCGAGCCTTTCGCGGATGTAGGTAAAAAAGCCGGGCTTCGACAATTCGCCGTCGGTGATGATGTCGATGCCGCAATCAACCTGTTTGCGCACGAGGTCGGCGACAGCAGTGCGCAGCGTCTGCTCGAAGGCCGCATGGTCGTAAGGTTGACCGGAGTATTTCGCCTTCATCATATCCAGCAGACGGTGCGGCCGCGGCAGACTGCCGATATGCGTGGTCTGAATCCGGTCGGTATTCTGCTGTAGCGTCATTGGGCGTTTCCTCTGTCGCCGGCCTTATCACGGCCGCATTGTTGATCCTGCCGGGCGAACCCGGCAGGACAGCGGCTACGCCGCGTGTTTTTTGGCGCCGGCAAAGGCCGGCGCCACTTCAGCCATGAAGCGCGCCATCTCGTCCTTAACCTGATTATGCGGCTTCAGGCCGACATTGAAATAGAGGATGACCTCGACAAAGCCGGCGGCTTCGACCTTTTTCAGGGTATCGATGATGCGCGCGGGGGAGCCGAGCAGAACGGAATTTTCCGTCAAATCCTCCGGTCTGACCTTCTGCAGCCGCTCGACCATGTCGATGAAATAGCGGTAGCTCGGCGGCGCGGTTTTTGGATCGCCCGGGAACGCCGGGATCACGCACTCTTTGTAATAGCGGATCTGGCGGGCGCGCTGCGCATCTTCCTGGGCTTTGTCGTCGGCAAAATGGGTGAAATAGCTGCACATCAGCCGGCCGGGCTTCTTGCCGTAGCGCGCGCAGGACTCGTGATAGAGGTCCGCGACCTGCTTGAGCCCGCCGAAGCTGAGCGCGGCGGCGAACGGCGCCACGATCAATCCGCAACCCAGTCGCGCCGCCAATTCGATCGACGGTTTCGAGAACGATCCGACGTAAGTCGGAATCGGCTGCTGCACCGGTTTCGGCGTGATCCGCACGTCTTCAAAGGAATAGTGCTTGCCGTGATGGGTGATGCGCCCATCCGCCGACCAGAGCTCCCGCACCAGCTCAAGTCCCTCTTCGAAGATTCCCTGGTTGTCGGCGAACGACACATGGAACGGCAGATATTCGCGCTGGTCGTAGCCGCGCCCGCAGGCAAAATCGACGCGGCCCCCCGAGAGCAGATCGAGCGTCGCCCACTGCTCGGCGACGCGAATGGGATGATGCAGCGGCAGCACCGTCACCGCCGGCGCGAGCCGGATGCGGGTCGTATTCGCGGCAACATAGGTCAGCACGAGGTCCGGGCACGACAGGACGCCGAGCGAATTGAAATGATGCTCGCCGATCCAGGCCGAATGCATGCCAAGCTTGTCGGCGTATAGCGCCTCGGCGGTGATGTCGGCGACGAACTGGTTTGAAGAGCGCGGATTGTTTTCGTAGTGATTGTCGCTCAGCGTGAAGTAGCCAAAATCCATGTTTCCCTCCCTGGAGGCTCGCTAGCAGGCCACGCAAGACATCGGCAGGATAGTTGACATTGCATCTGTTGTAAATGCAATAATCTAGCCGTATATTCCCGTTCGCCGCAGGCTAGATTGGCTGGGAAAAAAGGAGTCGGGTCAGACGCCGCCGCTCAGTCGGGAAAGAAAAACGCCGTGAAGAACTCCGCCAAGCTCGATCTCGACGACTATCTGCCGTACCTGGTCAATCGCGTCGGCACCATCATCGCCGACCAATACGGCAGCGAAGCTCTCGCGCCGTACCGCCTGAGCATCCCGATGTGGCGCGTCGTGGCGGCGCTGGCAAGCAAGGGCAGCCTGCGCCAGATCGATCTTGCCGACCTGACCAGCATCGAGGTGTCGACGTTGTCGCGGATCGTGACGCGGCTGGTGCGCATGGGCGTGGTGTCGCGCACCCGCTCGGCGAGCAGCACGCGTGAGGTCATCATCAAGCTCACCGCAAAGGGCAATGCACAGGTCGCCCGCCTGATCCCGATTGCGCGTGCGTATGAAGCAGCCGCAATTGCCGGGCTTCGGCCCGAAGAACTCGCGGTGCTCAAGCGCTGCCTGCGCCGCGTCTATGCCAATATGAAGAATCGGGCGGCGTCTATGAACGCGATACCGCAGTCGCGGCCGGCCACCCGCCGCCGCCGAATAGAGCGCCAGAGAAACTCGGTTCGCTCGGAAGCCTGCCAGCAGCCAACGCTGCTAAAGTGCGCCCGAATGCCGCTTTCCTTCCCGCCGACACTCCCCTAACCTCGCGGCGCGAGTGCTTGACTCGCCGACCAATGAACCAACAAGCATTGCAATAATCCGCGAGGGGACGAGATGACCGGCGAGGCGGAAATTCAAGTTTCGCGTCTCTTGGATGAGCGCGGGCTCAGCGCTTTCCAGATCAGGATGCTGCTGTGGACGATCCTGGTAGGAATCATTGACGGCTATGACATCGGCGCCATCGCTTTCGCTGCGCCCCATCTCGTGCAGTCCTGGGGAATCCCGCGGCATGCGCTTGGTCCTGTACTGACCGCGAGCAATATCGGCGTCCTGTTCGGTTCGCAGCTGATGGGTTTCATCGGCGACCGCTACGGCCGCAAGACGGCGCTGATCGCCTCGAATCTGCTGTTCGGCGTCCTGACCTTTGCGGCGGCCTATTCGACCGACCTGACCCAACTGTTTTGGCTGCGCTTCTTCGCCGGGTTCGGAATCGGCGGAGTTATTCCCAACCTGGTCGCGATCAATGCCGAATCGTCGCCGCGGCGATTGCGGGCGACGCTTGCCATCATCGCCGTCGGCTGCGTTCCGATGGGCGGCGCATTTGCCGGCTTCGTCAGCGCAGCACTCGTTCCGCACTACGGCTGGCCGATCCTGTTTCAGATCGGCGGCATCGCCCCCGTCATCTTCGCACTCGCGGCCATTTTCGGCCTTTCGGAGTCGATCAAGTATATGGCGCTGCATGAGAACCAGCGGTCGCGAATGGAACGGTTGCTCGCTGCAATTCGTCCTGACGTCACGGTGCCGCCCAATGCCCGTTTCGTCATAGAGGACGAGCATCAGGTGCCGGCATCCAATCCGATTTATCTTTTCCGCAATGGACTATGGCTGATCACGCCGCTGGTCTGGCTCTTGTTTTCGCTCAACCTGATGGGCTTCTTCTTTCTCATCAGCTGGACGCCGACGCTGCTGTCGGCCGCGCATGTGTCACAATCGATGTCGGCACTGGCCGGGGCAACATTTCAAGTTGGCGGCACGGTCGGCGCGCTAGTGCTCTGCTGGTGGCTGCAGCGCAGCCGCTTCTTCGCCCTTGCGATTCTATTCGTGCTCACGGTGCCGGTGGTCGCTTCGATCGGCTATGCCGGCCTGACCTCGAATGCGGCCTTGCTCGCGACGACGTTCCTCGGCGGCTTCCTGGTGCTCGGCATCCAGGCCGGCCTCAACGTCGCCGGCGCGCTGATTTACCCGACGTCGCTGCGCGCCAGCGGCTCGGGATGGGAGCTCGGCCTCGGCCGGCTCGGCTCCATCATCGGTCCGCTGCTCGGCGCGTTGTTCGTCGGCATGGCGGTCGAGAAGCTCTATGTCTGGTCGGCACTTCCTTTCGCCGCCGGCGCCATTGTCAGCTTCGCCGTGCATGTTCTGAACACCGCGCGATTGCGGGCGAATCCGGAGCTTGCCAAAGCGCAGTAGCGGACGGCGCGACTTTCAGAACGGCTCGTAGCTGCGCAGCGCGGGGATCACTTTTTCGCCGAACAGTTGAATTGAGCGCAGCAGATCGGACTCCGGTAAATCGGCGAAATTGAACTCGCCCATGAACGTGTTGAAGAGGCCTGCTTGCGCCGCGGCGCGGATTTTGGCTGCCACTGTGTCCGGCGATCCGATGAAAACGAGATCGTGTTTCAGAAGATAGTCGGCGTCGAATAGGTTGGCCATGATCTCGGACGCGCCGGGCTCGCCGCGGCCAACAAACATCTTGGCGTAGCGGCGCGCGCGCTCGTCGAAACTTTCACCGGGCTGCGGCGGCGGCAGAAAACCTTCATAGGCCCGGCTCGCGCGAAACGACGCCGTCTCCATCGCCCGCTCGTCAGTCTCGTCGACGTAGACGACGGTGCAATAGGCGATGTTCGGTTGACGCGGCCAGCCAGCCTTGCCCCAGTCTTCCAGGAATTTGCGGTATCGCGGCGCGGCGTCGGCGCGCGGATAGACCAAGAAGTAGCCGGGATTGATGCCGTTGCGCGCGCAAAACTCCAGCGTCTGCGGATCGCGGCTCATCATCCACAGTGGCGGATGCGGGCGTTGCGCGGGCTGCACCGAAATCTCCGCGCTGTCGGTATGAAACTCCTGGCCGTGGAACGAGAACGGCTGCGTCTCGCCGAATGCGGCGCGCATGTAATCGACGAATTCCAGGGTCGGCGACTTCCGCGCGCCATAGTCGAGGCCGAACGGGCCGAAAGAAATGCGGATTGATTCCGGGCACCAGCCCGAGCTCCATGCGGCCGCCGAGCATCTGATCGACGATCGCGATCTCTTCAGCAAGCCGCAGCGGATGATAGAGCGGCACGATGTAACCCATCGGTCCCGATCCGCAGCCGCCGCGTCCGCGCGCCGGCGGCGACCGCGTACAGGCTCGGCGACGACATCCAGCTTTCGTCGGGACGAAAATGATGCTCGACGCAGAACGCGTGGTCGAACCCGACCTCGTCGCACACCGCAAGCTCGCGCCAGAGCTGCTCGTAGCGCTGATGCGGCGTCATTCCGGGTTTCGCCCAAATATGGGAAAAATGCGAAAACTTCATCGGATCAAACGATCCCTGCCCTGCCTTCGAAATCCGTTATTGGGTGGTGGTGCCCGTGGAGGGAATCGAACCCCCACTCCTTGCGGAACACGATTTTGAGTCGTGCGCGTCTACCAGTTCCGCCACACGGGCTTTAGTGGCGCACCCTCGTATCGGAAAATCGGCTACCGCTTTCCGGACCACGCGCCGGCCGGCATCAAGCGGAATCAAAATCTAAGAACATCGCATGCCGCGGGACTACACCGGAAGCAGCGGCGGTCGCAAAGCCGCAGGATGAGCAAATTGCCGCGACCGCGAATGGCGGCAGCGAGTTTGGGATGAAGGATGCATCGGACCAATGGACCTCGCCGCAACGAAGCTGTTGCGGCTGCGCTCGCGATGTTTGTGCTCAGCGCGAGCGACCATTCTCGGCGCCTGGTATTTCCAGCTGGTGGTGAAACTGCCCGCCCTGCCCGCTCTGTCTTGAAGAGCGGATCCCCTATTATATCGTCATCCCGCTTTCGCTCTTGTCGCGGTGGCGGCACTCGTTCGCGCACCACGCCGGGTGATGGCGGCGGGCTTCCTCGCATCATCGCGGTCATGCTCTGTGGCGCAGCACTCGGCGTCTATCACGCCGGCGTGGAATGGCGCTTTTGGGCCGGCCCGACAGATTGCTCGGGGCCGATGGCCGATTTCACCAAGCAGGGGTCCCTGCTCGAACAATTGCAACAGTGCAGGTTGTGCGCTGCGACGAAGCAGCGTGGCGCCTGCTCGGCGTTTCGCTCGCCGGGTACAACGTGCTGATTTCGCTCGCGCTGGCGGCGATCGCAGCTTTCGGCCTGCGCGCCTGCAAAGCTCGTTGACGGAGTATTTTAGGAAAGTTCTCCGAGACCGACGCCAGTTTCGATTGTGCTTGCCTCTGGTGTTGGCGTTGCTGTTCGACTAAGGTTCTCGTCTTGGATTTGACATGACTTGCACATAGCGTTGCCTCCTCTCTCCCATGAGAGCGCAAAGTGAGGAGAAAGATATGGGCCTGTTAGACAATTTAGGTCTTGGTGACGTGCTGAAAGGCGCGCTGGGCCAGGTGGAAGCGGCGGCTCTGCCGGCACTCGTCAACGGCGTGCTGGCCAAGACGCAATACCACGACCTCAACGGCCTCGTCGCCGCCCTGCAAAGCGGCGGCCTCGGCACCCAGGTCCAATCGTGGCTTGGCCCGGGCGCGAATCTTCCGGTCACCGAAGATCAGCTCAAGGACGTACTCGGCAACTCGCAGGTACAGGAATTTGCGCGCCATCTCGGACTGCCGGTTGACCAGACGCTGAAGGTGCTGGCGCAATATCTGCCCGACATCGTCGACAAGGCATCCCCGAACGGCGTGCTTAAGCCGGCCGCGTAACCCACTCCTGGCCGGTCTGTGTCATTGTTCTCACGCTCTCATTGGGAGGAGCATATGAAGACTATCGCTATCATTGTCGCTTCGGTTTTCTTGGTGTCTACCGCCGCGCTCGCGGACGACAGCTGCAAGATGCAGGCGACGGCAAAGAGCCTGCATGGCGCCGCGTTGACGAGCTTCTCGAAAAAGTGCTGCAACGATCAGGCCGCAGCGCAAAACCTGCATGGCGCGGCGAAGACAAGCTTCACCAAGAAGTGCATGTCGGACGCGGCTGGCAGCTGAGACGTTTTAATCTAAGATAATAGGAGCGAGACCATGCTTGTGCGTCACTTAACGATCTGCGCGATGATGCTCGTGGGCGCCGTTGGGTTAGCGGCGAATTCTGCCAGCGCGCTCACGGCCAAGGAGTGCAGCGCCAAATATAAAGCGGCGAAAGCGGCCGGCACTCTCGGCGGCATGAAATGGAACGACTTCCGCAAGGCGCAGTGCGGAAGCGAGGCTGCTGCCGAACCTGCTGCTGCAGCGCCGCCGCCTGCCGCACCACCGCCGGCCAATAAGCCCGCGTCGACCACACCGCCGCCGGCGGCGCCCGTTGCGACCGGCAATGTCGTATTCCCGCCGGCCGTCTCGTCGAAATATTCAAGTGAATCCGCCGGCAAGGCTCGTATGCACACGTGTCGTGATCAATACGAAGCCAACAAGCCAAAAGGCGCCAACGGCGGCCTCAAGTGGATCCAGAAAGGCGGCGGCTATTACAGCGAGTGCAACAAGCACCTGAAAGGTCAGGCGTAACACCGCGCCTTAACGACACCATGCTCGCGGTTCGCGCCGCGAGCATGCGTAGCTCACCGCGCTGATGCGCGACGTTCTCCTCGATCACCGAGACCGTCGTCCAAGCATTCGGGTTCGTTCTGCTTCAGGAAGAAAGGCCAATCCTCTGGAGGCCACTCCCTAAAGCAACCTTATGGCCACGTATCCAAGCAGACCCATCCAGGCCACTGTCGCAATCAGTGCGACAGCCAGACCCGCAACCGGCCAAACGTGACGAAAAATGCCGAGCATGACCCTTGATCCCTGTTTCTCGTTTTCGGGCCCTGAGCCGCAGAGCCAATCGGCTCTCATGAACGGCACCGTAGGCCGCTGACCCACTGTCTAGCCAAGGGCTGAAATCCCTACAGTGATTTCCAGCACAATTGGGTTTCCGTGGTCACTTGATGTCCAGCGGCTTACCGTCCAGATCCTCGGCACGTTCGACCTTGATGAGCACTCCGAACCCCTTCTTCTGTGGATCGCGATCCTTTTCCGGCTGAACGAGCCGTTTCCAGATTTCTTCGTAGACCGGACCCGAACTATGGATCTTCGCGGTCCCGTAGAAGCGCGCGATGCCGCCCTTCGGCAGCAGGCCCGACTCGCGCAGCGCAATCTTGCGTAGGAAAATCGTGACCTTGGTTCCGTCCGTCAGATTGGCGTTGACGGAGCCCTTACCCCGCTCCCACAGGGCCAGATGCTCGTCATCGTACACCATGGTGCTGCCACGCGGGCTCACCTGCGCGAACCCGTTCGGCAACACGGTGGCAACCAGGCACACATTGGCCGGGAATGCGGAATTGATGTGCTCTTGCAGTGGTTTTGGAATGATGGCCAAGGTGAGCTCCTGTTTGTGGCGTTGCATTTACTCTAGTGTCGCGCGCGCGAGCCATCTATCCCAATCGCGTGCTGCTTACGAAACTCCGCATCGTAATTCATAATTTCGCGCATCAGCATTCTGCAGTTTGTTTGGGGGCCAAAAGCGCTTCCTTGAAGTTCGCGCGCAGCCCGTCCCCGCAGCGCACATGACTTCGACCTTGGCTCGATGTGACAAAATGATCACACGTAACCAAAAAGTGGATGAGGTAGAGCGTTAGTCCTATTCCGCCACGGTTCTGCCCGGCTCGGCCTATTGGATTTTGGTTGGCGGGGATACCGACATGTCTTCCAGTAGTGGCGAGAGAACCGCGCATTGCCTAAAAGCAATTCGGCTGCCGATCGCGGCTCTGACCGCGATGACCCTTGCAGCCTGCGCTCAGTCCTCTGTTATTGGCGGCAAAGATGCGCCGCTCGCCGCCCGCCAACAGCTATCGCCCGGACCCAACCGAACGGCAGCATTTGTAACGAACGGCAGAAAGGCGGCCGGATCACCAGATCGACTGTATGGGCTTGCCAGCTTCTACACGGAAGGCGCGGAAACTGCGAGTGGCGAAAAACTTGATGGGCACAAATTGACCGCCGCTCACCGGACGTTGCCGTTCGGTACAAGAGTGCGGGTTACCAACGTCACCAATGGGCGATCCGTGACGGTTCGGATTAATGATCGCGGCCCCTTCGTTCCCGGGCGAGTCGTCGACGTTTCATATTTCGCGGCAGAAACGCTTGGAATGACCGGAGCGGGCGTCGCGAAAGTCAAACTCGAAGTCGTTCCATAAAGGCGCTCGAACACTCCTGATCGAGCCGAAATTATTGGCGTTTTGTTGGGACCAAGGTTCACTCTCGAACTATCGTAGATGCGTTTACCGAGTCGTAACCCGCGATACGGAACCTTTGGTTGTTATGTTCCGCGTTGTGGCGATAGCTTCGGTCGCCTTGGCGGCCTTCGATTTGTACTTCCTTGACGGCAGTCACATACATGCCGTCACGGCAATGGCTCTTTCCCTGCTGCAACATTTTATCAAGTAGGCGCGACCGTTCTTTTTTAGTCGCCTTAGTTCGAAATGCGGATCTATGTTTCCGGAGCGCCTCTTAAATAAACTTGACGCCGACAAACCGCGTGTCGGTCCACACAACTTCGCACTTGCGCTGGACGCTGCCGTCTTTGAAAAACGACAAAGTGAAGATGCGAGGCAGGTCCGCCAATGGACGAGCAACGGTAAGGCGCGCGCCGCCGTCTGAAAGGTCCCAGATCACACACGGCACCGGAGGTTCGAGCGCGCCGAAGATTACTTCTGCCGCACGACGCCTCGGGTAGCGCGGGCTTCTTCGTTGTTCCCGACGGCGCGGAAGCATGGTTGCCACTTCCAAGAACCGACCGCGACTCTGATCGCGAAAAAGTTAAAAACCAGGCAACAACGTCACTGTGGCAAAGACGCCGGAACTGTTCTGGGGCAGATCATGGTGGCGGTGGCTCGCATTCTCAGTACAGACGGGCCGGTCAGGTTGCCCCTTCGCAGCCTCGCATGGAGGGCTTCTTTCTGCTCAATCAGCCCGCGCAAATGTCGAGCGGCGGCGCGTTTACCCCCCCAATTTGGGGGGATACCTACGGACGTGAATGCATGCGATGCGGTGGGGATGCACGCTGATACCGTACGATTCCTGCGCGAACATGCTCAGACCTGCACGCGACTAGCACGCGATTGCCCTGATCGGCCAACCGCGCATGGCCTTGAAGAAGTCGCCATCAGTCTCGCGGCCAAAGCCGAGGAGCTGGAACGTGAATTCGAATTGCGTTCCTAGGACGTCGTTCGATGAGCAATCGCTGCTGCGAAAGCCGCCACGACTGACTTCATAACATTCAAAGCTGGGATAGCGCTCAAAGCCCGGTCTTCGTGGATTGTGGCATTTTCCTTTCGACGTAACTGCGAGCTCTGCGGTGCGGACCGAGCTCCGGTTTGCGCGGCGGATGTCGATCGCAGAAGTCCGATCAAGATTGGCCATCGCGGCAAGGATGCGGCACTGCGAAAATTTGCCTTTCGAGCGCGGCCTTCCGTTCAAGCCCGTCTGAGCGGCAAAGTTGCGCCGACATGTTCCAACGACTACCGGACGACAAGCGCCGGTTGCGCCGGACCAAAGTGCGCGCCGCGATCCGCCAACGCTGCTCTAGCGCGTTAGCGGGGTCGTAAGGCGGCGTATCGCTTTTTCGCTATCCTGCAAAACGCACTTATTTCCAAACCCTTGGTAGCACTCATGCGCGCGCTTGAGCCTCGTCCCGGGCGTGCTCGGAATTTACCCGTCACACGCGAAAGTCGCGTTCGGGGTCGCGGCTTTGACCCCGTTTGACCAGTCTGGAGGTTTGACTCCAAAAGCCCAAACGCGGAAACTTGGGTGCTCAACGCTGTGCGTATTATTGACTATATTTACCATTATCGTTGCTCCCCATGGTCGAGAGCAGACGCTTGGCGACAGACGGCGAAATCCGCCACTCGGTTGAGCCTCGTGTTGACGGCATTCAGGGCAGGGTCCGTCCGATGAACAACAGCGACAAAAGCCCGAAAAACAGTTCTGCAGAAGCCATTCATTTCGATGAGGTAATGGCGACCGAACTTCGCGACGAAAAATGGCTCACCGAAGCGTATTCAATCATCGAAAAAAAGGTCGAAATACAAACCGTCGTGACCGAGCTTCGCGATTTCCTCAACATCGATCATCTCGTCTACTATACCTCTAAACATGGAGGTAGTCCGTCCGTTGACCCTTACATTCGTCTGACTTTTCCCGCCTCTTGGCTCGCCCGCTACCTGGGAATGGGGTATGCCGACGTTGATCCGATCCTCCGGGAGGGCTTTCAGCGTAGCCTCCCATTCGAATGGCGTGAACTTGCTACCAGCGGCAGCGCGGAGGCGGCGTTTCTGGCCGATGCGGCCGCTCATGGCGTTGGGCCCCATGGTTACTCTATCCCGGTTTCGACCAAGCACGGGCATCGGGGACTGTTGGCGGCATCGTTTTCGGGCTCCGAAGGGGAATGGACCCAGTTTTTAGCGACCACGCAGCCGGGCTTAATCCAAATCGCAAACCGACTGCATCGCCGGGTGGTTGCGGACCTTTTTGGCGAGGATCGGCCGCACCTGACACCAAGGGAGCTTGAGTGTTTACGCTGGGTCGCGCTTGGCAAAGACGCGACCGAAATTGCCGCAATCTTGAATATTTCTCCGCATACCACTCGGGATTATTTGAAATCGGTTCATTACAAACTGGACTGTGTCTCCTCGGCACAGGCAGTCACCAAGGCAGTAAAGCTCGGCCTTTTAATCGTATGAGCAAATAAATTGCGATCTGTTTTTTCAATCGGTCCGTAACTCGCACTGTTCCATAATTTTTCAGCCGGTCTTCTCGGCCCGCGTCGATGCGGTCTCTAGCTAGCCGCATCACGCGCGAAAGGTGTTTGCCACCCGGACTGCAGATTATTAGGGAGTTAGCGAGGTGATCGTCGTTGTTGAAAAATCGACCGCTTATCGGCATGCGAATTTGCTCGATAAAATGTTTCGGCAGCGAGCCCGATTCTTTCACGATCGGCTTAACTGGGAGGTGCAGGTTACCGACGGCAAGGAGCGTGATCGGTACGACGATGAAGGACCCGTCTATATCATCTACACCGACAATTTGCGCGGTGACGTGAAAGGCAGCCTGCGTCTTCTACCAACCACGGGCCCCACCCTTGCGGCCGATGTGTTTTCGGACACTCTCCCGGATGCCGTGCATCTCAGCGCCCCTACCATCTGGGAATGCAGTCGGTTTTGTCTGGATCAGAGTGTCCTGGCAAGTGGCATAGAGGGGATAGTCTTTGCCTCCAGGGTTTTGATAGCAGCGTTAGGCGAAGTCGCAATGGGCGCAGGGATTGAATCGATCATTGCCAATTTTGATGCTTCGAAGCTTCGGCTTTACCGGCGCATCGGATGCGAGGTCGAGATACTCGGCTCGACGTCGAGATACGGCAGCCCCGTTTATCTTGGACGGCACCAGGTTTCCGAAACGATCGTGCGCAGGGTGTGGGGGAAGCTAAAGGACGATCGCTTGGCATCGGCGGTCGCGCGGGAATTGGCCGCGTAGGGTCCACAGATCTCTTGCGTCGTCGCCAAGCCCCTACAGAAGAAATGCTCATCACTGTTCCCATCGGAATGCATTGGGCTGGCGTTTCCTGGCGCTAACACTTTCGAAAGTAAATTGTGCCTGAATGGTACGGTGGAGCGGAGGCTGGGGAACAGCAGTTTCGGTTTTGGAAGTCCGCTCCATTCGAGGCACCGCACGGTCCTGGTGCCTCAGGGGCCTAGACGCCATGCGTACCAGCCGAGTCGACGTTGAACCTCAACGGTCTAAGAATAAAGCGGCACCACGGCGGCTCGCGCAGCGGCGGCGAGAGCGCTGGACCATCGTCGCCGTTTCATTTTGCCTCATTGGCGCGATGGTCGTGGCAACGATGGGCCTCTCAAGGCTAGTCGGTTCGATGAATTCTAACGCGCCGACTGCAACCGGATCCACGTTCGACGAAACGCACGTGGGTAAGATCGTTCTGCAAGCCGGGACCGGTAAGTGCAAGCAAATAAAATTTGATAACGACAATGGAGGGTTCGCCGAAAGCTCGGCGAGCTGCGACGAGAAGATTATTTTTGACAAGCATGGTGTGCCGGTACCTCAGGGCACGGTTCATCGGCTCGATGCAATTAGCAAATCGTTTGCGCCGCACCAGTAGCGGTTGGGCAGCCTGCTTCACGGCTCCCGAAGAAACCGCGGCGGCGAGTCCCCTACATTGATAGCACTAAGCATCAAGGCCCTTTAGCTGACGCTGACGAAGTTTGCGCTAATTGAGCCGATGGCAATGGCTAGCGCATCGCGATGAAATCCTCGAGTCGCGCGCGGCGCGTCGGAACCCACAACTGAGCGATTACAATCGCCGCAGCGTGGCTCGGCAGGGCAACCATCGGAAATTTGCTCCGCTGGCTGCAAGCTAACAGGCAAGAGCGCTGGTCACGCGACTTGAACCGACGCTCTTCCGAATGCATCTTCGCAACGCGTGCAATTCCGACCGGCGCGCTTTGCCTCATACAAAATCGTGTCAGCCCGCTCAAGCATGGTGCGGGGACGTTCACCCCACCGATAAGTGGCCACACCAATTGACACGGTTATGGCACCAAGGCTCTTTCCAGTGGCGCGCTCCTTGAGCTCGCGATCGATTATTCTTGCGCGAATCTGCTCGGCCAGCAACGCCGCACCCTTTAACGTCGTTTCCGGAAGAATGACTGCAAACTCCTCGCCGCCATATCGAGCGGCCGTGTCCCGACCCTTGATTGATTGTTTCAGCGTGGCGCCGATCAGGCGAAGCACGCTGTCGCCCATCAGATGTCCAAAGCGATCATTGAAGATTTTGAAATGATCGATATCGATCATGAGCAACGAAAGCGGCTGCCAATTATTGTTAGCGGCCTGTGTGGCATCCTCGAGCGCGCTATCGAATTTGCGACGAGTGGCCAGACCGGTCACTACATCCAGGTTCGCTTCGGCCGTTGCAGCCGCCAGGGCCTGCTGAACGGTTTCAATTTCACGTTTTGACGCAATGAGCCGCTGCTCCAAGGCAGTATGCTGCAACTCGATTGCCCGTAATGATGTGATAAGAGCATCGGAGATCGCGCGTATCGCTTCCCGATCGGTCAAAACTGCCAATTGGTCTGATGCGGTGGCACAATCGCTGCGTCCGCGCGCCGTCGACAGGATCAGCTCACCGAGCAGTCCGACAACCTTGTCGACCTCGGTGAAAACTTTGGTGCTGACATTTCCGAGCGCAGAATCAGTGCGCGTTGCCAGCAAGAACTCTTTGTAGACGTCGTCGAGTTCGCCGACCGAGAGGCCGCCATTGTTTTCGATTAGGCGGTTGATGCGGCTGTTCAATGCCTCGTTCCGGCCGCTGACGTAAGTGTACCAGAGTTCAAATCCGGTGGGATCTGCCGGCAAGCCCAGAGCCTTGATCCGTTCGATCGCCTGTTCCGCCATTTTCAAGGTGTAGCGGTGATCACGATTGGACATGGCGTCACACCGCCCCAGGACACGGCGGTGCCGGCGAAACCGGCCTTGGCCCGCAGCCAACCATCGTCAACGCCATCGCAATCTTCGCGGCGAAGCCGACGCCTGGTGCCTCGTAAATTTGCGTGGACATCTCAACGGTGCGGCGATTGCTAACGCTTGGCGTGCAGGTATCCACAATTTTTGTTAAAATTTCCCTCGCGGGGTCGGCAAGACGGTGCTTTCGCGATGGTTCTTGGGCTTTAGTCGTTGAACCAATCGCAACAGCCTGAGACGCAGGGTGAGTTTACGGTTTATTGTATTTATTTAAAGTAAGATTAGCCGCTGCTTGCAGCCAGTTTGTGGAACTCCAACTGCTTGGCCGATACGTCCGATGGGCGCGACCGGGTCGCCGATTATCGAACTTGAAACTGCAATGGAGGGCGGCTCCCGGGAGACGCGGATCGAAACTTTGCGGCGCGTCACGGATTCGCTCCTGGCCGCCGCGGGCGGTCCAGACAACGAACAAGTTGATTTGTTTGACGATTTTCTCTGTCGCCTAATCAAGCGGATTGAAAACGAAGTCTCGGCGAGTTGCAGCTCGCACCGGTCGACAATGCTCCATCGAGACCATTCCGGGCGCCAAAAGATGGCCGATGATCTCACAGCTGCATCGCATCAGCGAGAGTGGTGAAAGCATGGCGAGAGAAAATCGAGGTAAGACGCGCCGGCACGTCCTTCAGCAGGTACGGCTTTTTGTCGACAATCGCCCAATTACCGGGGTCTGCACGATGCTGGACGTCTCGGCGACAGGAGCACAGATAAGGCTTGATGCAACAGCGGATTTGCCAGACGAATTCACCTTGGTTCTGTCGAGAGGCGGAGGCGTGCGGCGACAGTGCTGGAAGGTCTGGCAACATAAAGATCGAGTTGGAATTCGGTTTGCGAAGCTCAATCGCAGTGATCAGTTACCTAAGGTTAGAGCCGGTGCGGCACTCGCGGATCGCACGTGAATTCCAGGAGCGGTCCATTCAAATGGCACGCGGGTGGCCGGTTCACATGACGTCGCTTGGCAAAGAGGTCCGGTTGTGTACGCTCTGTCTGAGCACGCGACTGTCGTCCCGCCGGGAGATGCAACGAACCCATTGCCTCCTTTCACATGCAAATAGGGCGTTACTCGCAGTAAAATGTTGAGCTCGCGACGCACCGAACGCCTTTTACGGATGCGATCTCGCCGACACATCGCTTGATGTAACGCTGTATGGAAAATGCCGCAAGGGGCGCGCCGACGGACAATTCATCGCGCTGCTTCATCGGTTAGGTTTGCTAGGTCTTTGCCGTGGCACTCGACCCGTCAGCACCTGTACTTCTAGTAGATGATTCAGATGCGATGATTCGAATCATCCGCAGCTTGCTGCAAAAGCTCGGTATCGCCAATGTGGATGACGCCGCCGATCCAACTGCGGCGCTCACCAAAATGCGCGCCAAGCGGTACGGCCTGGTAATCTCTGATTGGAACATGCAGTCGATGTCGGGATATGATTTTCTGCGGCAGGTGCGAGGCGATCCCGATCTGAAACACACGCCGTTCATCTTGGTAACTGCGGACACGAAAACCGAGAATGTCATCGCAGCAAGGAAAGCCGGCGTGAGTAGTTATATCGTCAAACCGTTCGACGCGTATACATTGAAAGCAAAGATCGAAGCAGCGGTCGCGACCAAGCACAGTCATTCTTAGAAATCAGCAGAATGCCCGGCTACCGACTCCAGGATGTCTGGCCGCGACCCGACTGCCGCAAAAACCTGCCCCGGCGCTACCCCGCTAACATGATCGAATTCCACAAGATGACTTAAGTCATTGATTCTAAATGGTGGGCGGTGCAGGGATCGAACCTGCGACCCCTTCCATGTCAAGGAAGTGCTCTCCCGCTGAGCTAACCGCCCGTTCCAGTGCCCCGGATGTAGCGTCGCGCCGCCTGCAGGGTCAAGGCCACCGGCGCCGCTAGAACTTTACGCGATCGGCGCCCTTGAGCCCGAGCGTCGCGCGCGCTTCCTCCGGCGTCGCGATCTCGTAGCCGAGGTCTTCGACGATACGGCGGATTTTTGTCACCTGCTCGGCATTGCTCTTCGCGAGCTTGCCGGGGCCGATGTACAGCGAATCCTCGAGCCCAACACGGACGTTACCGCCAAGCATAGCGGCATTGGTGCAAAAGTTCATCTGGTGACGGCCACCGGCCAGCACCGACCACAGATATTGATTGCCGAACAAACGGTCGGCCGTGCGCTTCATGAACGCCAGATTGTCGAGGTCCGGACCGATGCCGCCAAGAATACCGAAAATGAGCTGCAGGAAGACTGGCGGCTTGAACAGACCACGATCGATGCAATGGGCGAGATTGTAAAGATGACCGGTATCGTAGCACTCGTGCTCGAATTTCACGCCATGGCCTTCGCCGAGCGCCTTGTAGATCTTTTCGATGTCGCGAAATGTGTTCGGGAAAATGTACGCGTCTGAGTTGAGCAAATAGCTCTCTTCCCAGTCGTACTTCCAGTTCTTATAGCGCCGCGCCATCGGATAGAGCGCGAAGTTCATCGATCCCATGTTCAGGGAGCACATTTCCGGCGAGAGTTGCAGCGCCGCGGACATGCGCTGCTCGACCGTCATGGTGACGGCACCGCCGGTGGTGATGTTGACCACGGCGTCGGTGGCTTGCTTGATTCGCGGCAGGAACTGCATGAATACGCCGGGGTCCGGCGACGGGCGCCCGTCCTTCGGATCGCGGGCGTGCAGATGCAGGATCGCGGCGCCGGCCTGGGCGGCGTCGATCGCCTGCGTTGCGATCTGATCGGGGGTGATCGGCAGCGCATCCGACATCGTCGGGGTATGGATCGAACCGGTTATTGCGCAGCTGATAATGATCTTGTTCGCCATGGTCGCGTTTCCCTCGTCAATGCTTGGTTTCCGGATGGCGCGTCCGCGGCGGTCCGGGCGAATGTCGGCTCCTGGTCGGCGGTACGATTAGTGAGGATCGCGCGGCATTCAAGCGGAAAAACGGCCGGCTAAAGCGCCAGCATTAGCCGCAAAAGGACGCACATTCCGACAGGTTTTTGCCGCGTCGCCGTGAATCATAAGATCGCCCTCGGTGGCGAACGGCTTGACGGATTTGATAAGAATTCGGACGATTGAAGTTCTGGAGAAGGCAAGATGCACGCAAGATACCTGTTGGTTGCGGCCGCGCTGATGTCGCTCTTCGCCGCCGGTGACGCACGCAGCATCGAATTGACGGCCGCCGGACTTTGGCAGTCAACCGATCCGGACACCGGCCAACCTACCGGCTGGTTTCTGTTCCGCGACCATGACGGCGTCTTCGACGGGATGATCGTGCGGATGTATTTAAAGCCCGGCGAAAGACCCGACGTCACCTGCGACAAGTGCAAGGACGACCGCCGCGACAAGCCTTGGCTCGGTCTCGACATCGTCCGCGGGATGCGACGCGACGGCATGACCTACAAGGACGGCACCATACTCGATCCGCGTAACGGCAACGTCTACAACGCGGTGATGACTCTAAAGCCGGACGGCCAGACGCTCGTGGTGCGCGGTTACCTCGGCATTTCGCTATTTGGCCAAGATCGGATCTGGACGCGGTTACCGGATTCCGCGTTCAACGAGATCGATCCGCGCTTCAATCCCACGCCCGCGCGCAAACCGCAGACGATGCAGAAGCTAGAGCTGCGACGCTGACTGCTTAATCAGTAACGCCAAGGCTCTTGCGGCGCGCGTGCGCAACCACGTCCTCTTGGCGCGGTTTGCCCATCAATACAGGCTGGAACAGCGCCGCCGCCGTCATTGTCGTCAGCAGCGAGATCGCGAGCAGCTTGCCCATGCTCGACGTCCCCGGATCCGACGAAAAATAGAGGCTTCCGAACGCCGTCGCGGTGGCGCAGGCGCTCAAAGTCACGGCTCTGGTGAGCACCGACTGCAACAGTTTAGTCTGCCCCTCGCGCCAGGCCATGATGTAATAAATCTTGAAGGCCACGCCGACGCCGAGCAGCAGCGGCAGCGCGATGATATTGGCGAAGTTGAGCGGCATATCGATCGCAACGCAGATTTCCAGCGTGACAACGCCGGCCACCAGCAATGGAATGAGCGTCAGCATTACGTCCCCGACCCGCCGAAGTGTGATCCACAACAGAACGGCAATCGACAACAGAGCGAACGCGCCGGCCTCGAGGAAAGCAGCAATGATCGTGCGGCGGGCCTCAAGGATCGAAATCGGACCTTCAGTGGCGTTCGGTTCGATCCTTTGCACGTCATGTGCAAACATCCGCAACGTCGTGTTATCGCTGGCATTGCCGCTCGGCGTGACCTGGAGACGGGCGCGACCATCCGGCGTGATCCATTGATCGACCAGATCGCGTGGAAGATTGTCGCGGGTAACCTCATGGGCCTTGAGCAGGCTGCGCAAAGTGTCGAGTGCCGTCTGCAACGGCTGGACAAACGCCGTTTCGGCCCGCTGGCGTGCCGATGGATCGGCCTTCGCGAGCGTGACGAGCCCCGCGGACAAGCGCTTGGCCACGTCGGCGCCGGGACCAGGCGCGGCGGCAGCGAGCTTATTGAGCGCGTCAACCGTCGAGTTGATTGCCGCGACGGTATCGGCGTCTGTCGGCGGCTTGGCCATCTTGGGCGGATTGAGCGCGGGATCAAGCGCGGTTGCCGCCGCTTCGATCAGGGGCAGCTTTTGATCTTGCTGGTCCGGAATGAACGTTGACAGCGTCGTCACGCGCGCTACTTGAGGAAGCGCTCTGAGCTTGGCGGCAACCTCATCCGCCGCCATCAGCGACGGTTCCAGCGCCGCGATATTGTTGGAGCCGCCGTTTCCGTCTTTTTCAAGCTGAAGGTAGGTAGCAACCGATTCGACATTGGGGTTGCGCAGGTTCATGGGATTGAAATCGAAGCGCAGCCAGTAAAGCAACGGAGAAGCCCCGAGAATAAGAAGCGCCGTCACGATGAGGATCGGCGTGCGGTGGCGCTCCAGGAAGTCGTCCACCGGGCCGAGGAAGGCATAGCCAAGCGGACGCGGCTCGCTGCGAGGCTTGAGCTGGCTTAACAGTGCCGGCAACAACGTAATGCTGGTGAGAAATGCGACCAGCATGCCGAAGCCGGCGATCAAGCCGAGTTCGGACAGTCCTTTGTAGGCTGTCGGCAGAAACGCAAGAAAGCCAGCTGCCGTGGCCAGCGCCGCGAGCGTCAGCGGCGCGCCGGCGCGGCGGCCGGCATGCAGCAGCGCTTCGTGCAGACCATCGACTTCGTGCCGCTCGGCCCGATAGCGGACGCTGAACTGAATGCCGAAGTCGACGCCAAGGCCGACGAACAGCACGGCGAAATACACCGATATCAAATTGAGCGAACCCACCAGAAGCATGCCAAGCGCGGCAGTGACTGAAAGGCCGACGACGAGGCTGACGAATACCGCAAAGATGATGCGGCCCCAGCGCAGCGCCAGCCACAGGATGAACAGCACGACCGCAATGGTCAGTGCGGCGTTGAGCGCCGCGTTCTCCTTGATCGTGGCGAACTCGTCGTCGTTCATCGGCACCGGGCCGGTCAGACGCAGCCGCGCCTGATAGGTGGAGTTGAGCTTGAGGTCGGCCGCGGCCTTGCGGATCGCGTCACTCGCCTTAAGGCCGGGCTCGAGCTCCGAATAGTCAAGCACGGCCTGGATTTTCAGAAACCGCAACAGATCGCTGGCTTTGGATGCGTGACCTTGTACCAGCGTAAGCCAGGAAAAGCTTGCAGGCTTGCCGGCATTGACTTCGTCGAGCGTGTTGGCCGCCAGCGTCAACGGCCATTGCATTTCATCAAGCTTGAGCTTGCCGCTTTGCACGCCGAGGAGCCCGAATTGCAGCGCGCGGAGAGCTCCGCGCAGGCTTGGATCGGCCGCCAGCACTTGGATGAGCCGCTGGGCCTGCGTCAGCATTTGCGTCTGCTGCCCAAGCTGTTCGGTCGGCACGAACAAAAGACCGTTCTGAGCGAAGAAGCTGCCGCCCTGCGGCTCTTCAATGGAGCGGAACAGGTTTTTCTGTTGTGACAGCTGCGCGGCCAGCGCGCTCGTAGCCTCCTGAACAAGCTCCGGCGTCGGCGCGTCAACGACTGCGATGATTGTATCGAACTGCGGGAAAGCCTTCTCGAATGCCAGTTCTCGTTGCCGCCCCGGACTGTTGCTGGAGAGGAGCTGATTAATGTCCGTCGTCATCGAAAAATGGGTGGCCGCGTACCAGGTCGACACAATCGCAATAGCGATCGCTGCGGCGATGACCCACCGCGGATAATGGATGCAGAGGGCAATCGCGCGGACGACAAAAGTAGTGATCGTCTTCATGGGATGCAGATGTGGGTGAAGCAAACCGGCGTTTGAGGCGTCAAAAGAACGGTGAAACGGTGGTACACGCTTTGTATCTGCCAACTTGTATGGCCGGCGCGCCCCGGAAAAAGGCGCGGCACCGCGGGTTATCGAATCCCCCCGGCCACCGGCAGCGGCCTTAGATGCCCCGAAACGGCGCAAAAGTGAAATCATGGATATTTTCCTAATCCCAGAGGAGCGGTGCTGCGCGTCCGCGGGGCGTTGCGGCCGCGTACTCTCTCGGGCATAGCGCACTGGACAACAAGCATATTTGTGCTCAATGGTTGCCTACGGAACCCCGGGATTGCTCGGCCGGTCGGCACCAACCTAACGCCAGGCTTGATAGTCACGGCATCGTGGCCAAATTGGTTGTCAGGACGTTGTGGCCAAAGTAGTGGACATGGGGACGGTGGGCGGCCTCACCGTGCCCTTGCGGCGCAAGGCCGCAGTCCGGCATCGGCCGGGAGGTTGTTAATGAAGGTTATTCTTGCTCAACCGCGCGGTTTTTGCGCCGGCGTGGTGCGCGCCATAGAAATCGTCGAGCGCGCCCTGCAGAAATACGGTCCTCCGGTCTATGTGCGGCACGAAATCGTGCACAACAAGCACGTTGTCGAAAGCCTGAAGGCCAAAGGCGCGCATTTCGTCGAGGATCTCTCCGAAGTTCCTCCACACGCGGTTACCATCTTCAGCGCGCATGGCGTCGCCAAAAGTGTCGAAGAGGAGGCAGCCGCCCGCGAGCTTCCGGTCCTGAACGCGACCTGTCCGCTGGTCACGAAGGTTCACAATCAGGGCAAGCGCTACGTGGCGCAGGGCCGCAGGTTGATACTCATCGGCCATGCCGGGCATCCGGAGGTCGAGGGCACGATGGGACAAATCTCCGAGCCGGTCACGTTGGTGCAAACCGAGAACGACGTCGCTTCGCTGGACATTCCGCAGGACACGCCGGTCGCCTACGTCACGCAAACGACCCTCAGCGTCGACGATACCCGCGGCATCATCGCGGCGCTGCATCGCCGCTTTACCGACATCGTCGGACCCGAGACCCGCGACATTTGCTACGCCACGCAGAATCGGCAGACCGCTGTCCGCGAACTTTCGAAGCTCGTGGACGTTATTTTGGTCGTTGGCGCCAAGAATAGTTCCAATTCCAACCGGCTGCGCGAGATCGGTCACGAGGTCGGCACGCCCTGTTACCTCATCGCCGACGGCAGCGAAGTCGAGCCGGAATGGTTTAACGGCGCGGAGACCGTCGGCATCACCGCGGGGGCTTCGGCGCCTGAGGTATTGGTTGAGGATGTGATCGACGCGCTGCGGCGGCTCGGGCCGGTGGAGGTTTCGGAGCTGACGGGCCGGCAAGAAACCATCGAGTTTCGTTTGCCGCCTGAATTGACGGACGGCAAGACGGCGGAGCGTGCGGCAGCGAAGGTTTAGTTTTCCGTTTTCCGCAGCAGACAGTCAGAACTAAGAGCCAAGAAGGAAACGATAGTGGCGGTATCTCTACGACAGACGGCAGCCGTCGGTTCATACATCCTGCGCCAGCGGCTTGCCGGGCGCAAACGTTACCCGCTCGTGCTCATGCTGGAACCGTTGTTCCGCTGCAATCTTGCCTGCATCGGTTGCGGCAAGATCGATTATCCGGACGCCATCTTGAACAAGCGCCTGTCGGTGCAGGAGTGCCTCGACGCGGTCGACGAATGCGGCGCGCCGATGGTCGCCATTCCGGGCGGCGAACCGTTGATCCACAAGGAGATTGGCGAAATCGTCAAAGGCATCGTCGCGCGCAAGAAATTCGTCTCGCTGTGCACCAACGCGCTGCTTCTGGAAAAGAAGCTGCATTTGTTCGAGCCGTCGCCCTATCTGTTCTTCTCCGTGCATCTCGACGGCATTAAAGAGCATCACGACAAGTCGGTATGCATGGATGGCGGCTTCGAAAAGGCGGTGTCCGCGATCAAGGCTGCGAAAGCCAAGGGTTTCGCCGTCAACGTCAACTGCACGGTTTTCGACGGCCATCCGGCCGAAGACATCGCGGCGTTTCTCGACCTGACTGAAGAGCTCGGCGTCGGCGTTTCGATTTCGCCCGGTTATGCCTATGAGCGGGCGCCGGATCAGGAGCACTTCCTCGGCCGCCGCAAGACCAAGGAGCTGTTCCGAAGAGTGTTCGCGCTCGGCAAGGGCAAGAAGTGGAACCTGACCCATTCCGGCATGTTCCTCGACTTTCTCGCCGGCAATCAGGAATTTCATTGCACGCCGTGGGGTATGCCGACGCGCAACATCTTCGGCTGGCAGAAGCCATGCTACCTGCTCGGCGAAGGCTACGCCAAGACGTTCACGGAATTGATGGAGACCACCGACTGGGACGCCTACGGCACCGGCCGCTACGAGAAGTGCGCGAACTGCATGGCGCATTGCGGCTACGAGCCGACCGCGGCCGATGCGATGATGAAGCATCCGCTCCAGGCGCTGGCGATCGCGTGGCGCGGCGTGAAAACCAAAGGACCGATGGCGCCGGAAATTCCGATGGCGAACCAGCGGCCGGCGCAATACGTTTTCGACGGCCAGGTACAGCAGCGGCTGTCGCAGATCCGCGCCAACGAGGCGCGCGAGAAAGCCGCGAAAGCAGCGGCGAAGACCTCGGCGAGCGCCGCCTAGTCCTTTACATCCCGTAGGTTACCGCTCGGGTGTTGGTGCGCTTGAGGTTGCGATAGCGCGCCATCGCCCATACCGGGAAGAACTTCGAATAGCCGTGGTAGCGGAGGTAGAACACCCGCGGGAAACCGGTCGCGGTGTAGCGCGGCTCGTTCCAGAAGCCGTCCGCGCCTTGGGTATCGGTCAGATATTTGATGCCGCGCGCCACCGCGGGGTGATCGACCTCGCCTGCCGCCATCAGGCCAAGCACCGCCCAAGCCGTCTGTGACGCCGTCGAGGGTGCGGGCTCGTAGCCGCGATAGTCGAGCTTGTAGCTCGAGCCATCTTCGCCCCAGCCGCCGTCGTCGTTCTGGATCGCGATGAGCCAGTCCACCGCCTTGCGCATTTCCGGCGCGTGGCGATCGAGGCCGACCACATTGAGCGCGCATAGCACCGACCAGGTACCGTAGATGTAGTTCATGCCCCAGCGGCCGTACCAGCTGCCTTCGGCGAGCTGGGTCTTGCGCAGGTAATCGACGCCCCGCGCAACGGCCTGGCTGTTCTCGATTGTTTCGCCGAACTGCGCGAGCATCGACAGGCAGCGCGCCGTGACATCCTCGGTCGGCGGATCGAGCAAGGCGCCGTGATCGGCGAACGGAATATTGTTGAGATAATAATATTCGTTGTCGGCATCGAACGCGCCCCAAGCGCCGTTCTCGCTCTGCATGCCGAGGATCCATTCGCGGGCGCGGGCGAGGCTTCCGTCAAAATCCTTCCGTCCGGCAAGTCTTTGCTCGCGATCCATCGCCATGGCGACGACAGCGGTATCGTCGACGTCGGGATAATGCGGATTGGCGTACTGGAACGCCCAACCGCCGGGACGAATGTCGCCGCGCCGTGCGATCCAGTCGCCGCGGACATCAAGGACCTGCTTCGGGACGAGCCAATCGAGCCCGCGTTTGACGTCGTTGACCACGCGTTCGCCGCCAACTTCCAGCAGCGCATGACAGACGAGGCCGGTGTCCCAGATCGGCGAGACACACGGCTGGCAGTAGGCCTCGGTCTCGTGCACCACCAGAAGCTTCTCGACCGATTTGCGTGCGATGGCGCGTTGCGGATGATCTTCCGGATAGCCCAGCACGTCGTACATCATGACGCTGTTCGCCATGGCCGGAAAAATCGCGCCGAGGCCATCCTCGCCGTTTAACCGCTCGCCGACCCAGGCGACGGCGCGGTCGATCGCCCGCTGCCGGGTGCGTTTCGGGAAGTACGGCTCGGTCGCGCGCAAAACGTTGTCGACGCCGTGAAAGAACCAGAACCACGACGCCTTCTGCTGCGGCGCTTTCGGCGCCGGCCCCATCCGATCAGGCGGTTCGAGGAACAGCTCGTCAATGCGCACGCCTTTGGCGTTACGCGCCCGTGCCTTCTTCGCCATCATCACCAGCAAGGGGACAATGACGGTCCGGCTCCAATAGGAAATCTTGTCGAGATGAAAAGGAAACCACTTCGGCAACAGCATGATCTCGACCGGCATCACCGGCACTGCGCGCCAGGAGATGAAGCCGAACAGCGCCAGCATGATGCGGGTGAAAACATTGACGCGTTCGGCGCCGCCACGGGCGCGAACCGCCTCACGCGCGCGCCGCATATGGTCGGCGTCGACAGAGTCGCCGATCATCTTCAGCGCGAAGTAGGCTTTAACGGTTGCGCTGATGTCGACGTCGCCGTCGCGGAACAGCGGCCAGCCGCCATGATCGCCCTGGATGCGGCGCAGATAGACCGCGATCTTGGCTTCGAGCGCGGCATCGACCGGCTCGCCGAGATAATGCCGCAGCAGCACGTACTCGGCGGGAATGGTGGCGTCGGCCTCAAGCTCGAACACCCAATGGCCGTCGGGACGCTGCTGTTCCAACAGCGCCTGCGTTCCCTTTTGGATGTGCTGTTCAAGCATGTCGTCGAGCGGACGGTCGAACGTCGTTGGCTTTGTCTGTTCGAGCGTGTCGTTGATCATGATGGTTTTGCGATGAGGTCGGCCGCGCGATTGCCGGATCGGATCGCGCCTTCAATGGTAGCGGGCAGCCCGGTATCTGTCCAATCGCCGGCGAGAACCAGATTGCGCCATCGCGTTGCGGCGCCCGGGCCGCTTGGCGTCCTCGGCGGGCGTCGCCGCAAACGTCGCGCGCCGCTCGCGCACGATCTGCCAGGGCGGCAATGCGGCCGGCAGTCCGGTCACGCGCGCGACCTCATCCCAGAGTGTTTCGCCAATTCTTCGCGTGGCGTGTCGATGAGCCGGTCGCCGGCGCTGATGGTGACCGACACCCGGCCCGGAAACGAAAAAATCCACTGCACATCGGCATTGAGCACGCCGAGGATCGGCGGCAGTTCCGCCGGCGGCTCAATTCGGAAATGCGCGTTGACGATGGCGCGGAATTCGGTCGGCGCTTGGAGCCCGTTGACCATTGCTGTAGCGGCGTAAGGCGGGACCGCGAGCACCACCACGTCGTCGGCGTTCAGCGCAATCGTCTCATCGCCAAAATCGAGCGCCTCGATCCGGCCGGTGGAAAAGCGAATGGCGCGCAGTTGATGCTCGAAGCGCACCGCGGTCCCGCGCTGCTGCAACAAAGCCAACGCCGGCTCGATCAGCGTCGCGCCCAATCCCTCGCGTGCAATGAGCGGCCGGCACGCCCTGCCGCCGACAGCAAGCGTCTCGCGGACGATGGCGCCCGCGAGCCGCGCGGCGCCGAGCGGCGCATCGATGTTGAGCGCTGCAACAATCAGCGGCTCGACCAAACGCTCGTAGAGAATTCCCTTGCAGGCGATGACCTCGCCGACCGTTTTTCCGGCGGGCGCCCAGAGCAGCCGCGCCAGCGGCAGATAATCGAGCGGGCTTGTCCCGGGCACGCGCCGGCGAGAATCGAAAATCCAGAACGGCACCGGGCCGTCGTTGAAGCGCAACGTCCAGCGTTCACCGCTCGGGAAATCGACAAACGAGAATTCGGGGTGTTGCGGACCGATCAGCCGATCTGCGGCACCGATGTTGCGCAGATAATCGAGCGCGGCGTGATTGCCGGAAAGCAGGAGATGGTTGCCGTTGTCGATCGTCATGCCGACTGAAGCGTCATGATAGGAACGGCAGCGGCCGCCGGCGAACGCGGTGGCTTCGTGCACCACGACGGTTCGGCCGCGTGAGGTCAGCCGGACTGCGGCGGACAGGCCGGCGAGGCCGGCGCCGATAATGTGCACCGTTCCGCTCATCCGATCACACGAGATTTCGGAGCACGATGAAGAGAAGTCTTGCGCGCGGCAGGCGGATCGCCGCGCGCGGCGGCGTGAAGCCGCGGGCGATCAGCAATTGAAGAATAAGCCAATAAGCCTCGCCCATGATCCGCGGCGCACGCACGACACGGCGCGGACTTTTCTTCATGATTGCATCGGCAGCAGCAAACTCGGCTTTCGCCAGCGCGACGATGCTCGCACAAACCTCGCCGATCGCCGGATGCGCGAGGACCGTGGCCGGGTCCGTCGCATCAATGCCGGCTGCGCTGCAGAGCCTCTCGCGGCAAATAGAGGCGGCCGAGCGAAGCATCCTCGTCGAGATCGCGCAAAATGTTGGTGAGCTGGAGCGCGCGGCCCAGATGATGTGCAAGCGCAAGACCGGCTTCGCGCTCCATGCCGAATACCCGCACCGACAAGCGGCCGACGGCGCAGGCCACGCGGTCGCAATAAAGATCGAGCGTGGCGCGATCGGGCGCGCGGATGTCGGCAACGACATCCATTTCCATGCCATCGATGATGGCGATGAAATCCTCGCGTTGCAGGTCGAATGTGCGCACCGCCTGCGCCAACCCGGCAAGTTGCGGCGGCGGCGCGCCGCGATAAACCGCATCAATGTCGGTGCGCCAGCGGTCCAGTTGTGCGCGGCGCGGTTCGCGCGGGCCGGGATCGTCGGCAATGTCGTCGACGGCGCGGCAGAACGAGTAGATCTCGAACATCGCCTCGCGCTGTGCGCGCGGCAGGATGCGCATGCCCGTGTAAAACGAGCTGCGGGAGGCGCGTTCGGCCGCCGGAGTAGGCTGATTCACTCACGCACCCCGCGGCTTCTCAGTCACGGCGGAAGGACGCCGGCCAAGCCGCCGGGACACGGCAGACAAAATGCCGACGATCGTAAATCCGGCGACTGCGGGCATGGAAAGATGCACCCGATCCTTCAGGGGATCCCGCGACTTGAGCATGCGCGTGATCCGATGCGCGAGCGTATTGATGACCGATACTTCGAGTGCCAGCCGGCGATCGCTGATCAGGAGCGGAAAGACATCGCTGTCGCTAAGAAGCCGTTCGGTCCGTTCGGCGAGACTATGCAACCCGGCGAGGAGCGCAGGCGACGCCTGCGGCGCGGCGAGCGCTTCGACGCCCGTCCCACAGGCGGCAAGCGTATCCAGCGGCACATAGACCCTGTTGAGGTTTTTGTAATCGTCCTTGCAGTCCTGCAGATGATTGATGATCTGCAAGGCAGCGCAGAGCGCGTCGTTGGCCGGCCAGACCGTACGGCTCTCGCCATGGACGTCGCACACGAAGCGGCCGACCGGCATCGCCGACAGCTCGCAATAGCCGATGAGATCGTCCCAGTCGCGATAACGGAGCTTCGTCACGTCGAGCTTGAACGCGGCGAGCAGATCCTGCGCATGGCGCGGCGAGAGACCTCGCTCGACGAGAGCGCCGCGCAGCTGGACCGCGACTGCATCTTCGTCGTTTTGGCCGAGGAGGCCCGCTTCGAGTCGGTCAAGCAAAGCGAGCTTCTGCTCCGGCGGAAGCGAAGCGTGATCGGCGATGTCGTCGGCGGTGCGAACAAAATTGTAGAACGCGATAATTGCCTTGCGGTGGTGCGGATGAATCAAAAACGACGCGACCGGAAAATTCTCATCCCGGTCGCCCTTCCCCGAACGCAGTGCGCTGGCGTCGTTCATCGCAATTCCGAAACGTTGCCTTCGACGTTGCCTTCAAGATTACCTTGGGCGCGGCCCTTCCACATGCCGCCGCGCCCGCGGACATGCTGATAGGCGGAATCAACCGTGAACGCCATATAGGTGGCGGCTATGGCCGGCAAAGCCAGGCCCCATAATCCTGACCTGCCATAGAAGCGCAGCGTAGGCTGAAACGCCAACGCCATCAGCAGCCACGCTGCGATTCCAAGAAAGCGCGGCAGGCCCGTCGCAAAAACGGCGAGGGCAACGGGCGCGAGATATGTAATCGCCAAGCCTGAGACGGTTCCCGCAAGGAGGAGCGGCGAATATCGTAACTGCGCGTAGGCAGTGCGCGAGACCATGTGGCGGATGTCCTCAAGGGCTGGGTATGCGCGAAGGCTATGGACGCGATTGGTCAAACCGATCCAGATCGCACCGTGCGCCTTCAGCTTTTTCGCCAGCGCGCAATCGTCGATCAGCGCACTGCGGATGGCCACCATGCCGCCCGCTTCGGCCAGCACATCTCGGCGCACCAGCATGCAGCCTCCGGCCGCGGCCGCGGTGCCGCGACGCGGGTTATTTGACCATGAGAACGGGTATAGCATCTGAAAGAAGAAGATGAACGCCGGGATGAACATGCGCTCGGCCAAGCTCTCGCAGCGAAGCTTCGCCATCAGCGAGGTGAGCACATAGCCGCCCGACCGCGCCCGCGCGACGAGTTCCCGGAGCGAATCGACGGCGTGATCGATATCGGCGTCGGTGAACAGCAGATATGCGGGCGGATGCGCCATGGCAGACGCCGCTTCAACGCCCTGCTGCTGCGCCCAGAGTTTCCCCGTCCATCCGACTGGCAGCGGCTGCCCCGATAAAATCGTCAGTCGCTGTGCCGCACCGAGCACCACCGCGGCATCGTGCGCGACCTCCGAAGTCGCGTCCCGACTCTGGTCGTCGACCACGATCACCGTGAATTCGCCGGGATAATCCTGGCGGAGGAGCGATGAAACGGTCGCGCCGATGCACGCAGCCTCGTCGCGGGCCGGAATAACGGCCGTTACCGCGGGCCAGGCGCCCTCGCCTGGCGGGATGTCGTCATCGCGCTCCCGGCCTAGCCAAAACCCGCCGCGGCCCAACATCAGGTAGAGCCAGATAGCCAGCACCATTGACGCTATAAGCTCGTTGGTCACAGATAGTCCTTAGTGGCTGAACGGGGTTTGCCATTCATCGATGTTAACGCTGAACCGGCCAGGGTCTGGGCCGCACATTTGAGTAATTATAGGACTGATAGGGCCCGTTGGGCACGTTGCAAGCACTAGGCAATGAAACACTGGCAATGAAACAATGAATGGGACGAACAGCCCTTTTCTCTCGCGCCTGGACGCGACGGCCAAAGACACTGACCAGCTGCTCGATCGGCTGTTGTCGGCGAT
Source organism: uncultured Alphaproteobacteria bacterium (assembly GCA_963826945.1). GTDB lineage: Bacteria > Pseudomonadota > Alphaproteobacteria > Rhizobiales > Xanthobacteraceae > BOG-931. Next base: position 303,460 of record CAWGYY010000018.1, read on the forward strand.
GCCTGCGGATGGGGAGTTGAGCCGCCCAGCCCGTTTGATCGACGCCATGCGCTATTCGAGCCTTGGTGGCGGCAAGCGGTTTCGGCCCTTTCTGGTGGTGGAATCCGCCGCCCTTCTCGATGTCGCGCGATCTCAAGCCTTGATGGCCGGCGCCGCGCTGGAATGCGTGCACTGCTATTCCCTAGTGCATGACGATCTGCCCGCTATGGACAATGACGATTTGCGGCGCGGACAGCCCACGGCGCACAAAGCCTTCGACGAGGCTACCGCCATTCTCGCGGGCGACGGGCTTCTCACCTTCGCCTTCGACATCCTTGCCAAGCCGCAGACCCATCCTGATCCGGCTGTCCGCATTGAACTCGTCAGCGCACTTGCACGAGCCGCCGGCTTGGGCGGCATGGTCGGCGGGCAAATGCTGGATCTCGCCGCAGAGGGCCGTTTTGCCGGTAATGGGCCACAACGGCTCGGCGAGAATGAGGTACGCACCCTCCAGGCGATGAAGACCGGCGCGCTGCTGCGGTTCGCCTGTGAGGCCGGCGGGATGCTTGGATCGGCGACCGCTTCGCAGCGTCGAGCGCTTGAGCGGTATGGATCTGCCGTTGGCCAAGCCTTCCAAATTGCTGACGATCTGCTCGACCTCGAAGGTGATCCGGTACTTGTCGGCAAACAGACCGGTAAGGACGCAGTAGCCGGGAAGGCGACCATGGTTGCGGTGCTTGGAGTTGCCGGCGCCAAAGCCCGGCTTAAGCGGCTCGTCGCAGAAGCGGAACAAGCGCTGGCCCCGTTCGGATCCGCGGCCGCGATCCTGATCGAAGGCGCGAATTTCGTTGCCGACCGACACGCCTAGGTCATGGTCGCGACGCATAGGCGCCGAACTGCAACGTTTGATTGGCCGCCTCATCGCCAAGATTGAAAAAAGTTCCCCTTTGAAGCCAATTGAAGTTCCCTTCCGCGAACTTATCTCCCCTTAAGTGCGCAGCCGTAGCCGATCGACGGGAACCACATGCGGTCCGGGCCTTTTTTGGAATTCGGAACCTAAACCGCCATGACTATGCGCACGCGATGGACCATCTGCGCCGCCGGTGCCCTGTTCTTGGCGCCATCGCTTCTGCCGTCAGACATGCCGTTTGGGTCGGCCACGACGGTACTTGCTCAGGGCGGGTTCGACTCGCAACCGTCCGTCCATCATCATCGCAGCGCGGGGCATCCGCTCGGGCAGGACGGCGCAAAGCCGGTAGCGTCCGTACATCGCGCGCAGAAGGCTGGTACACCATCGGCTGCATCGAGCGGGCCGCCGCAACCGCCGCCGCGCGTCACCTTCACCGCCGCCGAGGACGCGGTCGCAATTATCCCAGGAATGCCGGATGCGCGCTTCTGGGCAAACTCCACGACAGACTTTGTCAACGCACTTCCGGCGCGGCCCGGCCCTTGGCTCGTTCTCTCCAGCGGTGGAGGGGATGGCGCCTTTGGTGCTGGCCTGCTCGTCGGCTTGAGCGCCGCGGGAAATCGCCCAGAATATTCGGTCGTCACCGGCGTCAGCACGGGGGCGCTGATGGCGCCCTTTATCTTTGCCGGACCGCGCTATGACGATGCGTTGCGCGAGACCTACACCAAAATCAGTGCGGCCGACGTCTTCGAGGCTGGGCGGACTGCCGAAAGCTTTGTCGATTCGTGGCCGCTCAAGGAAACGATCGCGAAGAAGGTGACACCGAAGCTGCTGGCGGATGTCGCCGCCGAGCATCAGCGCGGCCGCCGCCTGTTCGTCACCTCGTTCGACGTTGACTCCGAACGCCCCGTTGTCTGGAACATGGGCGCGATTGCCGCCCATGGCGGCGAAGACGGGCTGGCGTTGTTTCGCAGTGTCCTGCTTGCCTCCACTGCTCTTCCCGGAGCGTTCCCGCCCGTGCTGATTGACGTCGAGGCGAACGGCAAACGCTTTGCTGAAATGCACGTGGACGGCGGCGTCGGCGGACAGCTCTTCGTCGCGCCCGGGCCGTTGCTGCTGCCGACCAGCGATTACCGGCTGCCGGCGACCCAACTCTACATTGTCGTCAATACCGGACTTGAGCGCGACTTTCAGGTCGTTGACCGTTTCGTTCCCACGATTCTGACCCAAGTCGTCGGTGCCGCAGTGAAAGTCGACACGCGATTAATGCTCGACATCGCCTACACCGTCGCCAAGCGCAGCGGCGTTGGCTTCAATGTTGCCGCTATTCCCCCAAGCTTCAACGCACCAAGCAAGGGTCCTTTCGATCCCGGTTACATGGGGCCGCTGTTCCAGGCCGGTTACGAACAGGGCAAAAGCGCGACGCCTTTCGCCAACGAGCCGCCGCCTTATCCAAGCGGGGCGTCGCCACAATCGAGTCAGAATGAAAAAACCGGAGCGAATTGATGACGAAGGTTTTGCGCTCGATTTTTGCTGTTACTGTTGCCGTTACTGTACTGCTGCTAGCGGTGGGGAGCGTTCCGACCAACGCAATAGCGCGCGTTGGCGCCTTTGACGGCGTATGGAGCGTGGTAATTCAAACACGTCGCGGCGATTGCGGCCCTACCTACCGTTACGCCGTGCGCATTGCCGGTGGCCGGGTGTTCTCGCCAGACCCAAGCTATGAAGCTCGCGGCGTGGTTGCCTCGAACGGTGCCATCAGGGTCATCGTCTCGCGAGGTGACCAGTACGCGGCCGGTTCCGGGCGGCTGCGTGGCGATGCGGGACGTGGGCGGTGGCGCACTGGAAAAGGCGAGTGTTCTGGTGAATGGGCGGCCGAGCGGCGGGGCTGGTAACACGGCGTGAGCACGGAGCCGCCGGGTTGCCGAGCAGAACAATGGAACCCATGAGTAAATTGATGAAACACGTCGTGCGCTCGATCTTTGTCCTGGCGATTGTCGCATTGGCGGCGCCGAGCGCGAGCATCAAATCCGACGCCGCCGGACGGACCATCTATGACGGGGAGTGGAGCGTCGACATCGTCACCGTCCGCGGCGATTGCGAGCACTCGCTGCGCTACGCCGTGCGCATCGTCGGCGGCAAGGTGCATGCCGGCGAAATCTCTTACGACCTCGCCGGTGCGGTAACGCCCGGCGGCGAGATTCACGTGACCGTCGCGGAGAAGGGCCGCTCCGCAAGCGGCACCGGCAAGCTGACCCGCGATGCCGGCCACGGACAATGGCACACCTCAACGAACCAGTGTGCCGGCCACTGGACGGCTGCACGGCGCAGCTAGACCAGGCCGCGCCTCTTTCAGCACATCGATTTGGTATTTAGCGGTCGCCGGTTCAGCCGGTTTTGCGCGCGGCGACGTTGGCGTTCCACCAGGGGCAAACATCGCTGGCGCGCAAATAATTGCCGTCCATGACGTTGAGCGGAACGCGGCCGCCAGCCTCGGCGACGCTGATCCGCAGGTCGCGTGCCTCCTCGCGCTTTTCCGGCGGCAACCACATGCGATCGTGGCCCCAAAGGCTCGGGCCGTCTTTGCGCTCCTGCGGCGTCCAGCTCTCGAGATCGATGGTGCGGCCACCCCAGCCGTATTCGACCAGGAATGCCGACGGCGACCACGAGTAGAATGACGTAACGTGATCGTTGGCATGCCGGCCGAACGTGGTGCCGATCATTTCGGGCTTGCGCAGCGCCAGATCGTAGGCTTGGCCGACATCATCGAGATAACACAGCTCGAACATCAGATGATGAATGCCGTTCTTCCCGCTCTCGATAAAGGCGATGCTGTGGTGACGTGGATTGACGTGGAAGAAATACGCCTTGAACGGCCGCACGAAATAGTCACTGAGCCGAAAACCCAGAATGTCGGTATAGAACGGCACGACTTCATCGATCCGTTCGGCCGTCAGGACGGCGTGACCCATGCCGAGCGGACCGGTACGGAATCCGGAAATCGAACGTCCCGGCCTGAATGGCTCGGCCGCAATTTCGGCGCCGTAGAATGCTTCAAGCCGATTGCCGAGCGGATCGGCAAAGACGATCAAATCCCTGACGCGCCGTTCCTCCGCAAGCGCACGTGACCCGCGCGCAACTTTCACCCCGCATTTTTCCAGGTGCGCCGCCAGCGCGTCGAGCGCGGTGGCATCGGCGACTTCCCAGCCGTAGAAGGAGGGACCTTCGTCGGCGTCGGCATGAACGATCACGCGTTGCTTACGGTCATCCATGCGCAGCGCCAGCGTGCCGCGGCTCTTGTCCACGAGTTGCATACCGAGGAAGCGCGTAGCGTATGTCGACCACTCGTCGAGATCCTTGGCGCGAATCCCGACATATCCCAAAGCTGCCAAGCCCATCGCGGCGCTCTCCTGCATAAACTTCATTTTATCATATTGAAGCTAATACGTAAATTAGCCGCTGCAAGTCGCCCCCCATGCGCCCCTTAATCGAAGCCTTGAAACCTGCAGAAATCCGCCAGCGGAGCGCGCGGCGAACGGAAACTGTTCGCGGCGTGGGCATGATCGCCATAACCAATAGAGACCGCGCAGAATAGCATTTGCTCCGGCGGCATGTTCACGAACGACCGGACAATATGGTGCAAGCGCGCCCATGATTCCTGCGAGCAGGTATCAAGCCCGTAGCCGCGAGCGAGAAACATCAGCGCGTGGATATAGCCGCCCAGATCGGCCCATTGGCCCGGCCCGAGCTTACGGTCGATGGCGATGAAGAGCGCGACCGGTGCGTTGAAAAACTCATAGTTGCGCTTGTGTTGCTGAAATCGCAGATCCGCGTCGTCGTAGGGAATACCGAGGGCGCCGTAGAGCTGAACGCCGTGGTGCTCGCGGCGTGATTTGTAAGGATCCCACATGGTCTTCGGGTAGATCGTATATTCCGCGTCGGTTTTGCGCGGATCGTGCGCGGCGATGTAATCGGCGACCTGGCGTTTAAGCTCGGCGAGCGCTGCGCCGGTGAGTGCATAAACAAACCAAGGCTGCAGATTGCCGCCCGAAGCAGCGCGCGCCGCGCGCATGATGAGTTCGCGCACGACTTGCGGATCGACCGGCTTGTCGAGGAACCGCCGGCAGGAGAACCGCGAGTCGACCGCTTCGAATACATCCATGTTGTGCCTTTCCAGTTCGTCCCTTCAGGGCGCTTTAATACACGTATTGACGGTCGCGCCGCCAATCGCCGACATGCCGTGCCACCGCCGGTCGCGCCGCAGCGATGCCGCAGGTGACAGAAAGGGACCCACGATGAGAGTTGTCTCGGCCTTGCAGCGGCTGCTGAACGCTCGACTGCGTGTTACGCCTGCAGCTGCCGCGTTGTGTCGTCGAACAATTCCTCGACCGAATAGCGCTTCGGAATAAGTTTCATTTCCAGGCAATAGCTGCTCATCAGATCAAGCGCAGTTTTGACGGCATCGAAGCCAAATGGCGCGAAGTCGATTGCGCCGGCTTTCGGCAGGCCCGCAGCCGTTTTGCTCGCCAACAGCATGCGGAAGACCTCGCGTACCGCGTCCGGATTCGACTTCGAAAGACTGTCCTTAACGACGATCATGTGATTGATCGGCACAGTGCGGTACTTTGCGTACCACTCTCTCCCCGCCCCTTCGGCGTCGGCAATCACACTCTTCAATCGCGGATCGGTCGGCATCTCGCCGCCGAAAATCGCGGCATCGAGTTCGCCGTCGAGCAGCATCTTGGTGATGTCTTTGCCCGCGGCCGCACGCTCGACTCCCGGCGGATCGCGATATTCAGCAACATGCGCGTCCTCGAACGTCACCCAATTCACCTTGCCGAGGTCGAGCCCATAGTCCTTCCAGAGAATGCCGCGAATCCACACTCCCGTCGTCTGCGAGAACGCGCGTACGCCGACCCGCCGGCCCGGGAGATCCTCTACCTTCAGCGTTCCGCGTTCCGAGTTGTAAAGCAGCGCGCTCTGCTGAAACCGCCCCAGCGTCGTCGCTGGCAGCAGCATGAGCGGCTTGCCGTAAGCCTTCGCCTGCAGATAGGTGACAATCGCCATTTCGCAGACGTCGAACTTCAGTTCGCGCACCATCATCAGGAAGGCGCGATTGACCGGGTTGACCTCGGTAAAGTTCAACGCCACCCGATCCGATTTGATGTCGCCGCTTTTCAGCGCCTTGGTGTGAGGGTAATTCCCAATGCAGGCGCTCAGGGTTTCGATTTTATCGGCCGCAATAGCATTCATAATGCACTCATCCGTTTAGCCCCCCGATCCTAAGATCTGGCACGGCGCGACACCAGTCCCGCTTACGGTTGCGGACGTCATCGTGCAATCTATGACGAAGTGAGCTGAGTAGAACGCGGCGGCCAGCCTGGTTAGGAGCCTAAGCGCGAAGCCGCGCTGCCGTGCCGAACCCCTCGCTACCCGCTGTGGCATTTAGGCCGGAGACGAAGAGGCGCTGCAACGCCTGCCGCTCGATTGGCTTTTGCAGAACGGGCACATGGCTGAACCGATCGTCGACCGTATCGGCCTCGTAGCCAGTAATGAAAACGAATGGAACGCCGCGGGCCGACAGTATGTCCGCAACCGGGTAAGCCATCCCGTCGCCGAGATTAATGTCGAGAATGGCGGCATCGTAGTCGGTTGCTTTGGCCGCCACCAAAGCTTCAGAGGCTCGGCCGATCGGGCCTACGACCGAATGCCCGTATTCGGTTAGAAATTCCTGTATCATCATGGCAACGAGTGCTTCGTCCTCGACAACCAGGACGCGTCGCCCATATGCGATCTTGGGCGGCAACGGCCCGGCGTCCGCGCCATTGCCGGCCTTTTTTGCTTGGGCCGGGCCCATCGCTTCACGGTGCGGGATGGATAAAGTGCACCGCATTCCTTGAGGGTTCCAATCGAACACCGCCTTACCGCCAAGCTGGTTTACGATGCTGGCGCGGATCACGTTCAGACCGAAGCTGCGGGCCGGCGGCGGCGCGACGGTCGGACCGCCGCTTTCCTGCCACAGCAGGACAACACTGTCCGGCTGCGTTGTCCAGGTCACACTGACGGTGCCCGCCACTGACGACAATGCGCCGTGCTTCGCTGCGTTGGTTGCCATCTCGTGCAGCGCGAGCGCCAGCCCCTGGGCCACGTGCGGCAACAGCGAAACCTTCGGTCCGGCGATTTTGACTTTCTCGGCCTCGGCGATCCGATAGGGAGCGAGTTCCTCCGCCACCAGCGCGCCGAGATCGGCGCCATGCCAACGCGAGTCCGACAGCAGCGCGTGGGCGCGTGCCAGCGCCTTGATCCGGCCTTCGACCGCCGCGACATATCCGTCGACGCTGCTGGCGCGCGTAAGCCTGACAATCGACTGCACCACCGCAAGCGCATTGCGGGCGCGATGATCAACTTCGCGCGCCAGCAAATCCTGGCGTTCTTCGGCTTCTTTGCGCTTGGTGATGTCAATGGCGGTGCCGATCACGCGTACGCACTTTCCATCCGCGTCGAAGATGCCTCGGCCTTTCGCTGCTACCCAGCGAATGATTCCGTCTTCCTTGCCGATGGTGCGGTACTCGACATCGTAAAGCGCCCGCTTTTCCGGGTCGCAAGCTGCGGTATAGGCCGCGACCGTCGTTTCCTTGTCGTCCGGATGCAACCCGGCATAGAAGTCCGCCATACTCACCGGGACATCCGGCGAAATGCCGAACATGGCTTTAACGCGCGGCGGCCAGAACAGCGTATCGGTCACGTTGTCGACGTCCCAAAGGCCGATTTCGGCGGCCTCGGTCGCCAACCGCAATTGCTGTTCGCTGTCAAGCAGACGCGCGGCCGAGGCCTCGAGCTCGGCCGTGCGCTCGGCGACCCGTCGCTCCAGCTCATAATTGAATCGTTCGAGCTCGCGCGTCTTACGATAGAGTTCGGCGAACACCTTGACCTTGGCCCGCAACACCGCAGGCACGACCGGCACCGGCACATAGTCGACCGCACCCATCTCGTAACCGCGCAGCCGGTCGACATCGTCCACCTGGATGGCGGAGATGAAAATGATCGCCGTGCGCTGAAATCGCGGATGGTCGCGGATCATCGCTGCAAGCTGGAAGCCATCCAGTTCGGGCATACAGACGTCGATCAGCACGACCGCGGCGTCGTTCTTGAGCAGGAATTCCAAAGCTTCCCGCGCCGATGACGCCTTGACGAGGTTCTCTCCGAGGTCGCGAAGAATTTCTTCGTTGGCGAGCAGCTTCGCCGGCTGGTCGTCCACCAACAGGACGTTCACTTTATCGTTCATGGACCGATTGCCTAGCGATGGAGCCACATCCTCAGTGCAGAGAGGAGCTGTTCGGTGTTGACCGGCTTGGCGAGGTAGTCGGAAGCACCCGCCTCAAGGCACTTCTCGCGGTCGCCCTTCATGGCCTTGGCGGTCAGAGCGATAATCGGCAGACGACGATAGGCCGAATTGCCGCGGATATTTTCGATCGTCTGATAGCCGTCCATTTCCGGCATCATGATGTCCATGAGCACGATCGCAAGCTCCGGCGTCCGCTCGATGAGCTCGATTGCCTCGCTGCCGGTGGTCGCAGTCAAGACATGCATACCGCGGCGTTCCAGCACGCTGGACAGCGCGAAGATGTTGCGCGAGTCGTCGTCCACCAGGAGAACGGTGCGGCCGATCAGGTCCTCATCAGACGAGTTGAGCCGTTCCAGCATGCGCTGCTTCTCGGCCGGAAGGTCGGCGAAGACGCGGTGCAGGAACAGCGCGGTCTCGTCGAGCAGCCGCTCCGGCGATTCAACACCCTTAACGACGATGCTGCGCGCCATGGTGTGCAGCTGGGCGTCCTCGTTGGCCGACAATTCACGGCCGGTGAACACGACAACCGGTATGTCGGCCAGCGCCTGCTCGCCGCGCATACATTCAAGCACCTCGAAGCCGGACATGTCCGGCAGGCGCAGGTCCAGCACGACGCAGTCGCACGCATCCTGACGCAGGATATCGAGCGCCTCCTTGCCCGTGCTGGCGCTGACGATCTCGATATCGTCGTGACCGAGGAGCTCCCGGATGCTCAACTGCTCGGCGCTGCTGTCTTCGACGACCAGCAGACGCCGGCGGCGCGGCTGCGAGAACTCCTTGATCCTGGTCAGCGCCTCGGAAATCCCTTCGCGTGTCGTCGGCTTGGTCACGAACGAGAACGCGCCGCGTGCGAGCCCATGCTGACGGTCTTCGTCGAGCGTGACGATCTGCACGGGTATGTGGCGCGTGAGCGGGTTCTGCTTGAGCTGACTGAGCACGTTCCAGCCCAGCATGTCGGGCAGAAACACGTCGAGCGAGACCGCGGTCGGCTGATACTGCTTGGCAAGATCAAGCGCGTCATCACCACGGATCGCCAGCAGAACCTTGAAGCCCTTGTCGCGCGCGAGATCGAGGAGGATGCGGGCATAGTGGGGATCGTCCTCGACGACGAGCAGAATGGCGTCGCCCGGCTGGATTTCCAGACGGTCGTCCGGGATCTGCTCCACAGCGCGTTCCACCGATACCGCAGGTGTCGGGACTGCGCTTGGCGCCGCCGGACGGGGTACGGTGTTCGAGCCGACATACTTTATTGGCAGATAAAGCGTGAAGGTCGATCCGGAGTTTGTTGCGCTGCGCAGATGGATTTCGCCACCGAGGAGGCTTGCGAGCTCGCGGCTGATGGCGAGACCAAGGCCGGTGCCGCCGTACTTGCGGCTGGTCGAGGCATCCGCCTGCTGGAAGGCTTCGAAGATGATCTTCTGCTTCTCGAGCGGAATGCCAATGCCGGTGTCGGAAACTTCGAACGCCACGACGCCTGAAGCCTGACCCAGAACCGGATGCCCCGCGCTCCAGCCGCCAACAGCCGCGGATACGTTGAGCCGCACGCCGCCTTGAGCCGTAAACTTGAACGCGTTCGACAACAGGTTCTTGAGCACCTGCTGCAGACGTTTGGAGTCGGTGGTGATGCTGCGGCCAAGGTTCGGATCGACGTGAACATCGAACGACAGCTGCCGCGTTTCCGCCTCGTGACGGAACGGCCGCGCGACCATATCCACGAGGTTTGAAAAGAATATCTCCTCGGCGTCGACGGTGACGGTCCCGGACTCGATTTTCGACAGATCCAGGATGTCGCTGATCAGGTTGAGGAGGTCGGTACCGGCGCCGTGGATGGTTCTGGCAAACTCGACCTGCTTGCCGGTGAGGTTGCCCTCGGGATTCTCGGTAAGCTGCTGGCCGAGGATCAGAATCGAGTTCAACGGCGTGCGCAGCTCGTGCGACATGTTGGCCAGGAATTCCGATTTGTACTTCGAGGTCAGCGCCAGCTCGGTCGCCTTCTCCTCAAGCGCACGGCGGGCCTGCTCGATTTCCTGGTTCTTGCGCTCGACTTCGACGTTGCGTTCGGCGAGCTGCTGCGCCTTTTGCTCAAGCTGCTCGTTGGTCTGCTGCAGTTCTTTCTGTTGCGCCTGCAATTCGCCGGCGAGCTGCTGCGACTGCTTGAGCAGGCCTTCGGTCTGCATCGTCGCTTCGATCGAATTGAGCACGATGCCGATCGATGTCGTGAGCTGTTCCAGGAACATGGTCTGCAGTGCGGTGAATTCGTGAATCGAGGCGAGTTCGATCACCGCCTTGACCTGGCTCTCGAACAGCACCGGCAGCACAATATTGTTGCGCGGCTTGACTTTGAATAAAGCTGAGCCGATCGGCACGGTGCTATCCGGCATCTCGGTGATCAGCATGCGGCGCTTGTCGACCGCACACTGGCCGATAAGGCCTTCGCCCAACCGCAACGTCTGCGCGTGGCCGTTGGCGCCATCGTCGGCATAAGCCGAGAGGAGTTTGAGGCCGGGCTTCTCTTCGTTCTCCATCTGGTAGATGACGCCCTGATGGGCGTTCACCAGAGGGGTCAATTCGGAGAGTAATAGCCGACCGACCGTGGTCAGGTCGCGCTGGCCCTGCAACATGTTGGTGAATTTCGCCAGGTTGGTCTTGAGCCAATCCTGTTCGGTGTTGCGGTCGGTGGTTAGCCGCAAATTGTCGATCATCGTGTTGATGTTGTCTTTGAGCTCGGCCACCTCGCCGCGCGCTTCAACCTGAATCGAACGCGTCAGATCGCCTTTGGTGACCGCGGTTGCCACCTCGGCGATGGCGCGAACCTGGGTGGTCAGGTTCGCGGCCAGGAGGTTGACGTTACCCGTCAGGTCCTTCCACGTGCCGGCTGCGCCCGGCACGTTGGCCTGTCCGCCGAGGCGGCCTTCGACGCCAACCTCGCGCGCCACGGTCGTGACCTGGTCCGCAAAGGTCGCGAGCGTGTCGGTCATGTTGTTGATGGTTTCGGCCAAGGCCGCCACCTCGCCTTTCGATTTCACCGCGAGGTTCTGCTTGAGGTCGCCGTTGGCCACGGCGGTCACCACCTTGACGATGCCGCGCACCTGTTCGGTCAAGTTGGCGGCCATCACGTTCACGGTGTCGGTCAAATCCTTCCAGGTGCCGGCGACGCCGGGCACTTGCGCCTGGCCGCCGAGCAGACCTTCGGTACCGACTTCACGGGCGACGCGGGTCACTTCGGAGGCGAAGCCGTTGAGCTGATCGACCATGGTGTTGATGGTGTTTTTCAGCTCCAGAATTTCGCCCTTCACGTCGACGGTGATCTTGCGCGACAGGTCGCCGCGGGCGACCGCGGTCGTCACCTCGGCGATATTGCGCACCTGGGTGGTGAGGTTCGCCGCCAGCAGGTTGACGTTGTCGGTCAGGTCCTTCCAGGTGCCGGCGACGCCCGGCACCACCGCCTGACCGCCGAGCCGGCCGTCGGTGCCGACTTCGCGGGCGACGCGGGTCACTTCGGCCGCGAACGAGCGCAGCTGCTCGACCATGGTATTGAGCGTTTCCTTGAGCAGCAGGATTTCGCCGCGCACGTCGACGGTGATCTTCTTCGACAGGTCGCCGCCGGCGATGGCGGTCGCCACCTCGGCGATGTTGCGGACCTGCGCGGTGAGGTTCGACGCCATGAAGTTGACGTTGTCGGTCAAGTCCTTCCAGGTGCCGGCGACGCCCGGGCACTTGCGCCTGGCCGCCGAGCTTGCCTTCGGTGCCGACCTCGCGGGCAACGCGGGTGACTTCCGAGGCAAAGGCGTTGAGCTGATCGACCATCGTGTTGATGGTGTTTTTCAACTCCAGAATTTCACCCTTCACGTCGACGGTGATCTTGCGCGACAGGTCGCCGCGGGCGACGGCGGTCGTCACCTCGGCGATGTTGCGTACCTGCGCGGTCAAATTACCGGCCATCGAATTGACCGAGTCGGTCAGGTCCTTCCAGGTGCCGGCCACGCCGGGCACATTGGCCTGACCGCCGAGGCGGCCTTCGGTGCCGACCTCGCGCGCAACACGCGTCACCTCACCGGCGAAGCGGTTGAGCTGATCGACCATGGTGTTGAGGGTTTCTTTCAGCTGCAGGATTTCGCCGCGCACGTCGACCGTGATCTTCTTCGACAAGTCGCCGTTGGCGACCGCGATCGTCACTTCAACGATGTTGCGGACCTGCGCCGTCAGGTTGCCGGCCATGGAGTTGACCGAGTCGGTCAGATCCTTCCAGGTGCCGGCCACGCCGGGCACCTGCGCCTGACCGCCGAGCTTGCCTTCGGTGCCGACTTCGCGCGCGACGCGCGTCACTTCGGCGGCAAAGGCGTTGAGCTGGTCCACCATCGTGTTGAGGGTGTCTTTCAGCTCGAGAATTTCGCCGCGCACGTCGACTGTAATCTTGCGCGATAGGTCGCCGCGGGCGACGGCGGTCGCTACCTCGGCGATGTTGCGCACCTGGCCGGTGAGGTTCGAGGCCATGGAGTTGACCGAGTCGGTCAAGTCCTTCCAGGTGCCGGCGACGCCGCGCACCAGGGCCTGGCCGCCGAGCTTACCTTCGGTGCCGACCTCGCGGGCGACGCGGGTGACCTCCGAAGCAAACGCGTTGAGCTGGTCCACCATCGTGTTGATGGTGTCTTTCAGTTCAAGAATTTCACCGCGGACGTCGACGGTGATTTTCTTCGACAAGTCACCGCTGGCGATGGCGGTCGACACTTCAGCAATGTTGCGCACCTGCGCGGTGAGGTTCGACGCCATGGAATTGACCGAGTCCGTCAGGTCCTTCCAGGTGCCGGCGACGCCGGTGACGTTGGCCTGACCGCCGAGCCGGCCCTCGGTGCCGACCTCGCGGGCGACGCGGGTGACTTCGCCGGCGAAGGCGTTGAGCTGGTCGACCATCGTGTTGATGGTCTCCTTGAGCTGCAGGATTTCGCCGGAGACGTTGACGGTGATCTTCTTGGACAGGTCGCCGCCGGCGATCGCGGTCGCGACGTCGGCGATGTTGCGGACCTGCGCAGTGAGGTTGAGCGCCATGAAGTTGACGCTGTCGGTGAGGTCCTTCCAGGTGCCGGCGACGCCCGGCACCTGCGCCTGGCCGCCGAGCTTGCCTTCGGTGCCGACCTCGCGGGCGACGCGGGTCACTTCGGAGGCGAAGCCGTTGAGCTGGTCGACCATGGTGTTGATGGTGTCTTTCAGCTCGAGAATTTCGCCGCGCACGTCCACCGTGATCTTGCGCGACAGGTCGCCGCGCGCCACCGCGGTGGTGACGTGAGCGATGTTGCGCACCTGATCGGTGAGGTTGCCGCACATAGCGTTGACCGAGTCGGTCAAATCCTTCCAGGTGCCGGCAACGCCGGGCACGATCGCCTGGCCGCCGAGCTTGCCGTCGGTGCCGACCTCGCGAGCGACGCGGGTGACTTCCGAGGCGAAGGAGCGCAGCTGATCGACCATCGTATTGATGGCTTCCTTGAGCTGCAGAATTTCGCCGCGCACGTCGACGGTGATCTTCTTCGACAGGTCGCCGTTCGCCACCGCGATCGTCACCTCGGCGATGTTGCGAACCTGGGCGGTGAGGTTCGAGGCCATCGAGTTGACGCTCTCGGTGAGGTCCTTCCACACGCCGGTCACTTCGCGCACCTGCGCCTGACCGCCGAGCTTGCCCTCGGTACCGACTTCGCGCGCGACGCGCGTCACCTCCGAGGTGAACACGTTGAGCTGCTTGATCATCGTGTTGACGATCTCAGCCGAACGGAGGAACTCGCCCTGCAACGGCCGGCCATCGACGTCGAGCGCAACCGTTCGGAGAAGATCGCCCTGCGCGACCGCGGCAATAGCCCGCGTCACTTCCGTCGTCGGCCACAGGAGATCGTCGATCAGCGAGTTGACGGAAGATTCCATCTCGCCCCAGGCGCCTTCGGAAAGACCGAAACGCACACGCTGGCGGGTCTTGCCCTCCCGTCCGACCACCTGGCCGACGCGTTCCAGCTGTTTGGCCATGCGCTGATTGGCGGCAACGATTTCGTTGAAGGTATCGGCGACCTTGCCCATGACGCCAACCTGGTGCCCGGCCATGCGGACCGAAAAGTCGCCAACACGCATCGCCTGCAGTGCGTGCAACAGTTCCTGCAGCTGCAAAGCCTCGCCACCGTTGAGATTGGCCGATTGGGCTTTTGCGAGCGAAGCGGCAGCAGCCGCGGCAGCGGCGCCGTTCTTTTTGGTAGCGCCTGCTACGCCGGAAGTGCGGGGCATTGACGTCTCCGAGAGCGTAATAGTGCCGCGCCACTCGACGAGAGCGGCGGCACCAGGACCTGACTGAACGACGAGCGACGGGAAAAAACGGCCAGACTTGCCGGCGGCCACGTAGCCGCGCTTGACCGCTAGGCCTCGATCTTCCCCCTCACTTGACTCCTCCTGAGCCGTAACGCGAACGCATTCGGCGCACGAATGTTCCTGACACCACAGGCGGAGGGTGAAAATTTTCTAACGTCTCGGAGAGCCTGGTTCGAAAGCCAGTTTAGCAACCCTCGTGAGCGGAGTTATCGCAGCACCCTCTTATAAAGCTTATACTATTGAAATATTTAGATAATTTGGATGTTAACCGTTTCAGATATCGGGCTCGGCCCGGCTGCGGCGCCTGCACGCGGCGATCAAGGTATTACGGAGCAGACAGGCAATGGTCATCGGCCCGACCCCGCCCGGAACCGGGGTGATTGAGCCGGCAATCCCCTGGGCCTCTGCAAAAGCCACGTCACCAACAAGCTTCGATTTTCCCTCAGACGCCGCAACCCGGTTAATGCCAACGTCGATGACGACGGCGCCGGGCTTGATCCAGCCACCTTTGACCATCTCGGGCTGACCCACCGCGGCGACGAGGATATCGGCGCGACGAAGGACCGCCGGAAGGTCGCGCGTTTTCGAGTGTGCGATCGTCACCGTGCAACTCTCGGCGAGGAGCAAAGCCGCCATCGGCTTGCCGACAATGTTTGAGCGGCCGAGCACGACCGCATCAGCGCCGGTCAAAGCGGGCAGCGTGTCGCGCAGCAGCAGCAGGCAGCCATAGGGCGTGCAGGGAACCAAGGCCTTTCGCAGTCCCCCACTCCACAATTGTCCGACATTTTGCGCATGAAAGCCGTCAACGTCTTTGCGGGGATCTATTGCATCGATCACCCGCTGCGGATCGATGTGCTTCGGCAGCGGCAGTTGCACAAGAATGCCATCGACCCGGTCGTCGGCGTTGAGTTTGGCGATCAGTGCCAGCAGTTCGGCTTCGCTGATGGTCGCCGGCAAGGTCTCCTGGAAACTCCGGATACCCGCGGCGGTCGCCGCCTTGCCCTTGTTACGGACGTAGACCTGGCTCGCCGGATCCTCGCCGACAAGGACGGCGCAAAGGCCGGGCGTAATGCCCGCCTCAACTTTTAGTTTCGCCGTCGTGGCAGCCACGTCGGCGACCAGCCGGTCCGCGCGCGCCTTGCCATCGATGCGTTTGGTAACGATCATTACTGACCCCGCCAAATCCGACCGCTCGTGATGCGTCACACCGCCGCGGCTTTTGCCTTGTCCTGATGGCGATTTTGCTATCACGAAAACGGCGTGCGAAAATAAGGAAAATCAAGGCACCGCTTTGGGCACCTGCCCCGAATAGAATGCTACGTCAGAGGGAAATAATGCCAGGGAGATCTGTCATGAAAATCGTTGCTGCAATTGCTGCTTCGCTGCTGGCGTTTTGCGGGTTGGGAATGGCCCACGCGGAAACGATCAAGATCGGCGTGGTGTTGCCCTATTCGGGACCCAATTCCGATCTCGGCGATCAAATCGACAAGGCGTACGACCTCTATCTCAAGCTGCACGCCAAGGACCTCGGCGACTATAAGATCGAATTGATCAAGCGCGACGAAGGCCCGGCTTCCGGCGCCAATGCCAGAACCGTGGTCACGGAACTTGATCACCAACGACAAGGTGAAGCTGCTCGCCGGCTTCGTGTTCTCGCCGTCGGCGATAGCCGCTGCGCCGCTTGCGACCCAGGCCAAGATGCCGATGCTGATCTCCAACGCCGGCACGGCGTGGATCACGACGCTGTCGCCCTACATCGTGCGCTTCTCTTTCAGCATGTGGGACCCGGCCTATCCGATGGGTACCTACGCGGCGACGCAAATTCGGCTGCAAGACCGCTGCGAGCGGGTTCACCGACTTTCCGCCCGGGCAGGACTCGACGCTTGCCTTCAAGACCGCATTTGAAAAGGCCGGCGGCAAAGTCGTCGACGAAGTGCGCATGGGCTCACCCGGCCCGGTCCCCGACTTCACCCCGTTCTTCCAGCGGGTGAAGGACGAGCATCCCGATTGCTTCTATGTCTTCGTTCCGTCCGGCTCGCATGCCGGCGGCGTGATGAAGACCTATGGCGATCTCGGCATGCGTCAGGCCGGCATCCGCTTGATCGGCCCGATGGACCTCATTCCCGACTATCAGCTCGCGCACATGAGCGACGCGGCCATCGGCCTGGTCGTGGTGTCGAGCTACGCCGACGACTCGACACGCCGCATCAACAAGGAATTCGTCAAGGCATGGCACGAGGCTTACGGCCCGGATTCCTATCCCGATTTCGAGTCGGCCGCCGGCATGGACACGATGGCGGCGATTTTTCACGTCATCAACACACTGCACGGCAATCTCGACGATGGCGCCAAGGTGGTCGACACCCTCAAGGGCTGGAAGCATGTCGGCCCGCGCGGCCCGATCGAGATCGATCCGCAGACCCGCGACGTGATCCAGACCGAGCACGCCGAGGAAGTGATCAAAAAGCCGGACGGCAAGCTCGGCGTCAAAGTGCTGGAAACGTTCCCGCAGGTGAAGGACGAGTGCAAGGTTCTGAAGGTCGGGACGTTGCGCTTCGGGCTCGTAGCGCAGGTCGCGCAACGGTCATTCGGCATTTGCCTCGGCGGCCGCAAGCGGTATCCTCGCTTGCGGATCGCCGCCGAAGACTGAGATCAAATCGTGTCGCCCGTGGTCAACACCATCGTCAGTATCCTGTTCGATGGTCTGGCCTGGGCCATGTTCCTGTTCATCATCTCCGTCGGGCTTTCGGTCACGATGGGGCTGATGGGCGTCGTCAACCTGGCGCATGGCGCGTTCGCCATGGCCGGCGGCTATCTGGTGATGACTGCGACCGCAAGCTGGGGCGTTCCGTTTCTCGCCTCGCTCGTCATCACGTTTTTGGTCGTCGGCGCCGTCAGCGTCATGTTCGAGCGCACGCTCTATTCGCGAGCTCTACGGCGCCAGCGAACTCGATCAGGTGCTGCTGACCATCGGCCTCGCCTTCATGGCGATCGCGACTTACACCTATTTTTACGGACCGTTGCCGAAGGCGATCCACGTTCCCGATTATCTCTCCGGCGAGCTTCATCTCGGCGCGCGCAGCTTTCCGACCTACCGGGTCTTTCTCATCGTCGTCGGCGCCGGGCTGGTTGGCGGCTCTCTGGTACGGCTTCGAGCGCACCAATATCGGCGCCAAGATTCGCGCCGCCGTCGACAACCGGCGCATGGCGCAATCGGTCGGGATCAATGTCGACCGCCTGTTCACGCTCACGTTCGCGGTCGGCAGCGGATTGGCCGCGCTCGGCGGCGGCCTCGCCATTCAGCTTCTCGGCCTGACGCCGAGTTTCGCCGTCATCTATCTGGTGTTTTTTCTGCTGGTCGTCGCGGTCGGCGGCTCCGGCAGCATGTGGGGAACGCTCGCCGCCGCGCTCGTGCTGGGAATCTGCGACACCGCCGGCAAATATCTTTTTGCCGACGCCGGGAGCTTTGCCATTTACGCCGTGGCGGTGCTGATCCTGCTGATCAAGCCCGCAGGACTTTATGGACGCGAATAGCCCCGCCACGGCGCCCGCCGGCGGCGTGATCGCTGCCGAGCGCGGCGCGCGCCGTCGATTTTCTGGCGCGGCGGGATCGCTTTCGTGTCGCCGAAGCGTTGCCATGGCTCGTCGCGATTGCGGCCTATTTCGTCTTTCCCAATCAGATGGTTCTCGGCAGCCAGACGCTGATCATGATTTTGTTCGCGCTGTCGCTCGATCTCATTCTTGGCTACGCCGGCATCGTCACGCTCGGCCATGCGGCCTATTTCGGTGTCGGCGCCTATACCGCGGCGTTGTTGGTCACCGATCTGCACTGGAGCGAGCCGATCTCCGGGCTGGTTTGCGCGGCGATCGTTGCGGCAATTGCCGGGTTCCTGTCCGGGTGGCTGCTGCTGCGCTATCGCGGCCTGGCGCTGCTGGTGCTGACGCTGTCGACGACCATCATGCTGCAGCAACTCGGCAATCTGTTCCGCGATTTTACCGGCGGCTACGACGGCATTCCCGGCATCAACATCGCGCCGCTGTTCGGGCGGTTCGACTACGATCTCTACGGCCACACCTATTATCTGTACTGCCTCGGCGTGCTGCTGGTCACATTCTACGTCGTGCGCCGGATCGTCTATTCGCCGTTCGGGCAAGCACTGGTCGGCATTCGCGAAAACGTCGGCCGCATGCATGCGCTCGGCTCGCCGGTGCATTGGCGCCTGGTTGTCGCCTACACGATTTCCGCCGGCGCTCGCCGGCATTGCCGGCGCGCTGTTTGCGCACACCAACACCCTGGTGACGCTCGGCGTATTCGATTTCGACCAGTCGGCGGCGGTGCTGATGATGCTGATCCTCGGCGGCGCCGGCTGGCTCTACGGCGCGTTCGTCGGCGCCGTGCTCTACATGGTGCTGCAAAATGAACTGGCGAAGCTGAGCCCGGCATTCTGGCAGTTCGGCATCGGGCTTATCTTGGTCGCCGTGGTCCTGATGGCGCGGCACGGCGTGTACGGCAAGCTCGCACGCTTCGGCCGATTGCTGCCTTGGAGCGAGCGCAGCGATGACCGCGCCCGCCCTCGAAATCAGAAACCTGCAGAAGAACTTCGGCGCTTTGCAGGTCGCGAACAACATCAGTCTCGCGTTGCCGCGCGGCGCGCGGCACGCTCTGATCGGGCCGAACGGCGCCGGCAAGACCACGCTCGTCAATCTGATTACCGGCAGGATTCGGGCGTCGGCCGGTCAAGTCCTGCTCGACGGCGAGGAGATCACGTCGCTGCCTCAGGCCGGCCGCACCCGCCGCGGCATCGCCCGCACGTTTCAGGTCAATCAGCTGTTTCGCGGTCTCAGCGTCCTGGAAAACGTCTACCTCGCGATTGGCGAACGCACCGGCGCCTGCAATCATCTGTGGCGATCCGCCGGAAAAGAAACCGCGGTCATCGAAGAAGCGCTCGACCACCTGCAATCGCTCGAACTCGTAGCCGACGCCTGCAAGCCGGTGCGCGAACTGCCCTATGGACGGCAGCGGCTCGTCGAAATCGCCATCGCGCTGGCGCAGCGGCCGAAGCTCTTGCTGCTCGATGAGCCGGCCGCCGGCGTGCCGTCCTCGGAAAACCATCTGATCCTCGACGTGATCGAAAGGCTCGATCCGAACATCACGGTTCTGATCATCGAGCACGACATGGACGTGGTGTTCCGCTTTGCCAGCCGCATTACCGTGTTGGTCGCCGGCGAGGTGCTCACCGAAGGCACGCCGGATGAAATCGCCGCCGACGAGCGCGTGCGGTCCGTCTATCTCGGCGAGCGGCGGGAGGGCGCGCATTGACCGAGCGCGGACCTGGCACTGGAGCTTGTCGACGTGTCCGGCGGTTACGGCGAGACCGTGATCCTGGAGAACGTACGGCTTGAGATCAAAGCCGGTGAAACGCTCGCCATCATTGGGCGCAACGGCGTCGGCAAGACGACGCTACTGTCGACCGTGATGGGCCACAACACCCTGCACAGCGGGCACATTCGCCTCCATGGCCGCGACATCTCGCGGCTGCCGCCCTATCGCCGGGTGGCGGCGGGACTGGGCTACGTGCCGCAGGAGCGCGAGATATTTCCGTCGCTGACGCTGCGCGAAAATCTCGAGGTCGCCGCGCGGCCCGGGCCATGGACGATCGAGGCGGTTTTCGCCCTGTTCCCGAGACTTGCAGGAGCGGCAGCAGAATTGGGGCGGGCAACTTTCCGGCGGCGAGCAGCAAATGCTGGCGATCGGCCGCGCGCTGATCGGCAATCCGGCCGTGATCCTGATGGACGAACCCTCGGAAGGGCTCGCGCCGGTGATTGTCGAAGAACTGGCGCGCGCGATGCGCAGGCTCGTCGACGCGCAAGGACTGACGCTGGTGCTGGTCGAGCAAAATACCCGGCTCGCGCTCGACCTGTCGCCGCGCACGGTGGTGATGAACCGCGGCCGGATCACCTATGACGGCCTGAGCGAACCGTTGAAGCAAGATCGGGAAAAGCTCGATCAATTAATCGGCGTCGGACGCCATTCGATCGCCTGACGTTTCGTTACCGCGTCAAACGCTGTCTCACGGACGCTCCGGCCCGCAAATCATATCAATGGCGGCGGCGGCCAGCGCCTTGAGCTGCTTGCGCGACGCCCCGACGCGCGAGCGCACCGCGATGGTGTGCAAAGTTGCCGTGGCGATCTGAGCCAGCGCGGCAGGGTCGGCGCTCGCGGCAATCTCGCCCCGCTCGCGCGCC
Organism: uncultured Alphaproteobacteria bacterium; assembly: GCA_963826945.1. Taxonomy (GTDB): domain Bacteria; phylum Pseudomonadota; class Alphaproteobacteria; order Rhizobiales; family Xanthobacteraceae; genus BOG-931. The sequence continues at coordinate 324,279 of CAWGYY010000018.1, forward strand.
TTGCCGATGACGCCCGCCAGGAATGCATCGGTGCCGCGAATGCTTTCGTCGAGAAACTCGCGCACCGCAGGATCGACGGTCGCTTGCGCCGGCGCGGTCGAAATCGAGTAACAGCCGCGCGCGTCGGCCCCGCCCGCCCGGTAAATCTCGAGCGCGCCGTCATAGAACCGCGTCAAAAATACCCGCAGCGACGGATTGATCGGCGAGCAACTCCAGCGTTTTGGCGCGCGATTTCCGCTGATAGCGCTCGAGAGTCTTCAGATAGAGGTCGCTCTTGTCGCCGAAGGCCGCGTAGAGGCTTGGCCGGTTCATGCCGGTCGCGGCGACGAGATCGTCCAGCGACGTGCCGCCATAGCCATTTCTGCCAGAACGTCGCCGCGGCGTCGGCCAGCGCCCGGTCGGGATCGTATTGGCGCGGGCCGGCCACGGCGGCGCGCCGGCTCGGGCCCGGATTCCTGTGGAGTTTCTTTGGGTTTTGATTTTTTTTGTACCATTTCGCAAAAAATCCTTGACCGCCTCTAATTTATGCGAGACAGTACAATAATCAAAGGGAGAACACACATGGACCTTTACTTTTCTCCGATGGCCTGTTCGCTGGCGAGCCGGATCGCGCTTTACGAAGCGCAGGCGCCCAATATCCGCTTTATCGAGGTCGATCCAAAGACCAAACGCACGCTCGATGGCGCTGACTATCGCCAGATTTACCCCCTCGGACTGGTACCGCTCCTTCGCCTCGATGACGGTTCGCTGCTGAGCGAAAATGCCGCGATTCTGCAATACATCGCCAGCCGCTTTCCCGAGGCCAGGCTGGCGCCGGCGGACGAGGCCGGGCGGGCGCGCTTGCAGCAATGGCTGTGCTTCATCGGCACCGAGTTGCACAAGGCGTTTTTCATTCCCCTGTTCGATCAGAAAGCCCCGGAAGGCACGCGCGCGCACACGCTCAATAAATATGAATCGCGGCTGAGATATCTGAACGACCATCTGACCGGCCGCGAGTATCTGCTCGATCAATTCAGCGTCGCGGACGCTTATCTCTACACGGTGTTGAACTGGACGACGCCGACGCGGGTCGATCTTGCGCCTTGGCCGGCGATCAAATGCTACTACGAGAGCCTGCAAACGCGGCCGAGCATCGCCAGCGCCTTCATCGAGGAAATGAATCTGTATAAGGCCGAACTTGCCCGCCACAAGGCGGCGTGAGCTTCATGCGCACCGCATCATGCCCGGCCTCGCGCCGGGCATGAGCGGTTTTATTTGGCCCGCTTGACGTCGCCCTTTTTGACTCCGGCCTCGGGAAAGACCCACATCGCCGCGACCATCAAGACCGCGACAATCATCACGAAGGTCGAGAAGTCGTGGCGAATTGGCGATCCGCTCCAATAGGCGAGCACGGCGGCGACAATGAGCACGATAGCGGACAGGATGCCTTTGACATCATTTGGCATCGCTACGCCTCGCAGCGCACTAGTTGGCGCCGACCGGAGCGGCGGCAGCCTCGTTCGGGAGCCGCGGCGTGCCGCGCAGATTCTTCCTTAGGAACCGGGTGTCGTAGCCGTTGAGCAGCGTGCCCATGAGCCCGCGGTCGAGGTCTGACGTCCCGAACAGCCAGTCGGCGATCGGGAAGGTCAGGTTCATGTTGACCTCCATCATCAGCCGCGCGTTGTGGTGCGCGGTATGGTGGCGTCGCAGCGTGTTGACGAACGGGCAATGGCGGACGAACCAGTTCTCGTCGACGTGACAGCAAAAGTGCATGAACTCGTAGATCAGATACATCGCCGTCGTGGTCGAGATGAACAGCCAGCCGACATTGGCGGTGAACAGCGCGCCGAGAATGGCGGCGGCCGGGATCGACATCAGGATGAAGACCACCAGTGCGTAAGGCGGAAATAGCGTCACGCGCCAATCCTTATGGTCGCGGAAGCGCATTTCATCGTCGCTGAAAAACTGATGATGATTGAGCGTGTGCCGCTCGTAGATCGCACGCAGCCCCTTGATGTCGACTGGCCGGTGCATGATGAACTTGTGTACGGCCCACTCGAACAGATTGGTGAACAGGAAGGTGATCGGCACCGTGAGCCATTCCAGCGCGGTCACATTGTGAATGTGCTCGACGTAAATGTAGAAGGCCGCCGCGCCCATCGCGTAGATGATGACGACGTGGATATAACCGTCGTACCAGCCAAGGATGCGAGACCGATATTCCCGCCGGAAGTCGATCTGGCGCTGACTGATCATGGTCGCTCTCCCGTCAGGCCGTTCACGGCCATCTTTTGAACTCTGATATATCACACATCTATCACGCCGGACGGATGTCGCGCAATATCAGCTTAATGCGCGCCGACCTTGCTCAGGTAGGCGTCAATTTCGTTGCCGGTGAGCCGCCAGTCATTGTCGAGATTGGCGATGACGTCCTTCATGTACGGCCCGGAAAGCGCAATGGCGCGCTCTTTGTCGCCGAGGTGGTCGAACAGGATGGCCAGCGCCAACTGCTGCGGGCTGGTTCCCTCGTAGGTCCATTCAAAGCCGCGCTTGGTGAACTGCTTGACCTCGTAATGCTCCGGCAGCTTTTCGCCGTCGACCGTCACCACCAGGCCGTCCATTGTGCGCTTGCCTTCGTAGATCTTCATGGCGCGTTATCAGCCCTCACACCGAAACCGTGGCGCGGGTGAAATTCTCGACATAGTCGATCAGCTTGTCGCTGGCGCGTGCGGCAGCGTCGGCGTCGCCGCGCGCGATCGCGCGGGCATGATTGGCGTGGAGCCGCGCGCACAGCGGCAGATCGGCCGCCTGCCGGTAATGCATGTACCAGAAGCGGCGCGACAGCCCCTGCAACAGTTTCATCGAACGCGCGGCGTAGCTGTTGTGCGCGGCTTCGACCATAAGGCGATTGAATTCGCGGTCGAGCCGCATGAAGGCGATGTCATCGTTGGACTTGGCGGCGCGGTCCATCCCGCGCGCGATCTCCTGCATCTGCTCGCGCTGATCGTCGGTGGCGCGGTCGGCGCCGGCGCGGCTCAGGAGCCGTTCGAGCTCGCGGCGCACTTCAAGCACCAGCAGCTGATGCCGCGGGTTGAGGTCCGAAACCAGAATGCCCTTGCGCGGCAGAATGATCACCAGCCCTTCGTGGGCGAGCCGCTGCAGCGCTTCCCGCACCGGCGTACGCCCGAAGCCGAACGTCGCGGACAGCATCTGCTCGGAGAGAACATCGCCCGGCTTAAGCCGTAGCGTGACGATCTGCTCCTCGATTGCCCGATAGGCCTGTTCGGTCAGGCTTTCGGCACCTGCGGCCGCGACTCGTCCGCCCTTGGCCGGCGTCTGCCGCGTTGAGCGTTGGCGCTTCAACGCCGCCGTTTGCGATCGCGGCACCTCACACCTGCCTGCGCTTTGCGACCATGGCGGCGAATTTCTCGTATTCGGCTTCGTTGACGGAGTAGGAATGCTCGTCATCCGGAAACGAGCCCTCCTTCACCTCTTTGATGTATTGGCTGATGCCGGCGACGGCGACTTCGGTCAGCTTGCTGTAGCGCTTGGTGAATTTGGGCTTGAAGTCGGTGAATACGCCGAGCAGGTCGTAGCACAGCAGGATTTGCCCATCGCAGCCGACGCCGGCGCCGATACCGATGGTGGGTATGGTCAGTTGTTCGGAAATGAGCCTGGCGATTTTCGCCGGTACCGCCTCGAATTCCAGCATGAAGCAGCCGGCATCCTCGATCGCCAAGGCGTCTTCGAGGATTTTCATAGCCGCGTCGGCGGTGCGGCCCTGAATCTTGAAGCCGCCGAACATGGCGATGGTGTGCGGCGTCAGCCCGATATGCGAAGCGGTCGGAATCCCGGCGTCCACCAGGGCGCGCAAAATATGCGCCTGCGACTTACCGCCCTGCGGCTTGACTGCATCGCACAGCGCCTCCTGCATGAACCGCGTGGCGTTTGCCAGAGCGCGCTCGGCCGTGTGGTAGCTCTGATACGGCATGCAGCCGAGCGAAAATGTATTGGGCGCACCGCGGCGGACCGCCTGCGCATGCATGATCATCATGTCCATGGTCGCGGGGATCGTGCTCGCGTGGCCGTGGGCGACCATCGCCAAGCTGTCACCGACCACCGCCACATCAACGCCGGCCATTTCCGCCCACTTCGCCGACGTGTAATCGGGGACGGACATGTAGACCATCTTCTCGCCGGTCTTTTTCGACTCGCGGATTTCAGTGATGGTGCGTTTCTTGCGCTCGCTTCCGGCTTTCGGAGCTGCGGCGTTCTTGCCTTCGGCCTGTTGACGCTCGGCCTTTTTGCTCACCGGGCTCGGCATCTGTGATTTTCCCTGTGCTCGGCCGTTGCTAAAATCGCTGATATATGTCTCGTATATTACAACGCTTATTCCGGTCAAGCGCGGGCCGTGACAGCGCAAGCGAAACGCCGCGCTGGTCAATGACGGTTTAGTTAGATGCTTTCGGCCGCGACAGTGATCCCGCTCGTTCTGTTCATGGCGCTCATTCTCGCGGCGACTCTGCATGGCCTGGCCGCGAGCGGACATTTCCCGCGCGCGCCGCAGCCTTCGAGTGCCGGGGTCGGGCCGATCATCCTGTTCGGCTCGATCGCCATAGCCATCGCCGGTCTGGCGAGCGGGATCGTGGCGGCCGTGTCGGTTCGTCCCATGGTACGCTGTGATCATCGGCGGCGGTCTGTCCATTCTCGTTGCGCCGCTGGTGCTGCAACGGTTTTCCGACCGCTTCGTCGACGGTAGCGCCGCGCTACTGACCCTTGCGGCGGCCAATATCGTTCTCGCTATCCTCTTGATTGCGCTCACATAAAATTTGCAAAACGCACAAAACGATCGTTTGGCTGGCTGGGGCCTGGTGATGCGAAAAGACCCTGCAGATACACATTTCTGGTTTTCCCGGCGGGCGATTTGTGCTAAACGAGCCGATCAGCAATCGGCTCAGAAAGCAACCCCGCGTGCCCGCAATCACCGCCAAACGTCAGCCCAACCGGTGGCCGGCTTTGCTCGATGCCGCGGCGGCGCAATTCGCCGAGCGCGGCTACCACGCCACCACCATGCGCGATCTCGCTGCCGCCACCGCCATGACGGCGGGCGCGATCTACTTTCACGTCGCCAGCAAGCAAGCTCTTCTGCTCGCCGTCTACGAGGAAGGCGTGCAGCGCCTGCTCGACCGGGTCGAAACCGCGGCCGCCGGCGAACGTGAACCGTGGGCGCGGCTGGAGAAAGCCATCGCCGCGCATCTTGAACTCCATTCTCGATGCCAGTGCCTACGCCCGTGTCCTCATTCGCATCCTGCCGACCGACGCTCCGGAGATTTCCGGCGAGCTGAAAGAATTGCGCGACCGCTACGAAGCACGGCTCGGCCGGTATTTCTCCGCCATCACCTTGCCGCGCGAGCGCGACGCCACCATCGCTCGGCTTGCGCTACTCGGGGCGATGAACTGGACGCCGGTCTGGTACAAGGACGGCGGCAAGCCGGTGCACACGATTGCGCGTGAATTTCTGGCGCCGCTGCGCGCGCTCGCCGGCGTCAAGCCGTCGCGGAGGCGCAGATGACGCCGAGCTTGTCAACGCCGCCGGCCCGCATCCTGGTCACCAAGATCGGTCTCGACGGCCACGACCGCGGCAGCCGCATTGTCGCCGCCTATCTGCGCGATGCCGGCATGGAGGTGATTTACACCCCGCCGTGGCAATCGATCGCGGCCGTAGTCAAGCTGGCGATGGAAGAGGACGTTGACGTCATTGGCGTGAGCTCGCTCGCAACTGACCATCTCATTGTGCCGAAGCTGATGGACGCATTGCGCGCGGCCGGCCTTGGTCATATCGGCCTTGTGGTCGGCGGCATCGTGCCGGAAGACGAGCGCCCGGCGCTCATCGCGGCTGGCGTTAGCGCGATCTTCGGGCCGGGCGCCGCCCGCGACGAAATCATCGAACACGTCGCCAACCTCGCCGCCGAGGTGCGCGAGATCAAAAACGCCGAGCTCAAGGAGATCGCCCAATGACCAAAGAAGCCGTCCAGCTGACGCTTCCAGGCTTCGAACAGGCGCAGGGCCGCTGGCGGGCCGATTACAACAAACAGATTGGCGCCGATCGCGTGGTCAGAAACCGTTCACGCATCGAGATCAAGCCGCTGTACACGCCGCGCGACTGGAACGGCGACAGCTTTCTTGAAAACCTCGGCTTTCCGGGCCAGTTTCCTTATACCCGCGGCATCTATCCGACCATGCACCGCGGCCGCACCTGGACCCAGCGCCAGCTGATCGGGCTCGGTACGCCTGAGGATTACAACAAACGGGTCCGCGTCATCCTTGATGCCGGCGCCACTGCAATTAGTTTGCTGCCCTGTAATTCCGGCTTCCGCGGCGTCGATTGCGATGAAGTCGACCCGGTGCTGCTCGGCACCTGCGGTACGGTCATCAACACCGCCGATCACATGGATCAAGCGCTCGCGGGGGTGCCGCTCGACAAAATCTCGGCGGCGATGAACGATCCTTCGCCGTTCACGCTGCTCGCCTTCATGCTCGCCGTCGCCAAGAAGCGCGGCGTGCCCTTTACGTCGATTACCGGTACTTCGAACCAGAGCGACTATCTCTCGCACTTCATTGCCAATCACATGTTCTACCGGCTGTCGCTGCCCGGCGCGCGACGCGTCCTGCTCGATCACATCGAGTTCTGCCGCAACCATGTGCCCGGCTGGAATCCGGTATCGGTCGTCGGCCAGCACATGCAGCAGGCCGGCGCTACGCCGGTCGAAACCATGGCGTTCACGATCTCGACCGCCCTGCAATACGCGCAGGATTGCATCGATCGCGAGCATGGATATCGACTTCGTGCTCCGCCGCTTCACCTTCTTCTTCGACATTTCGATTAGTTTCTTCGAAGAGGTCGCCAAATTCCGCGCCGGCCGGCGGATCTGGGCGCGGCTGGCGCGCGAGCGGCTCGGCGCCAAGGATCCGGGCTCGTGGCGCTTCAAGTTTCACGGCCAAACCTCGGGCGTCGATCTCACCGAGCAGCAGCCGCTGAACAACATCGCCCGCGTCGCGGTGCAGGCGATGGCCGGAATCATGAGCGGGCTGCAATCGCTGCACACTGACGCTTACGACGAAGCCATCACCACGCCGACCGAGGAAACCGCGCGCATTGCGGTGGCCACACAAAACATCCTGCGCGAAGAAGCCCATCTGTGCGACGTCATCGATCCGCTCGGCGGCTCGTACTACGTCGAGACCCTGACCGATCAGATGGAGCAGGAGATCGAGGCGCTGATCGGCAAGATCGATGACGCCGGCGGCATGTACAAGGCCGCCGAAGCCGGGATCATTCAATCCATGATCGGCCAATCGGCGCTGGCCTTCCAGGAGCGCGTGGAAAGCGGCGACGAGAAGGTCATCGGGGTCAATTGCTATCAGACCGATGACGACTTCCGCGGCCGGCCGACCGAACGGCCCGACCCCGAGCGCATGAATGAACACATCACGCGCTTCAAGGCCTATAAGGCGGAGCGCAGCCAAAGCGATATTCACCGGGCGCTCGATGCGCTGGCGCGGGCCGCCAACAATACCCGCGAGAATGTCTACGAGCGGATCGTCGAAGCCGCCGAGGTTGGCGTCACCCACGGCGAGATCGTAAGCCTGCTCCGGCAGGAGCTTGGCTTTGGGCATCCCCTCGTCGTTGTCTGAGCCAGCGGCCAAGCGCCAGCCGCCGGCGCCCGATGACATGATCGGCAGGCTCGCGGCCGGCGATCCGGCGGCGCTGGCCAAATGCATCACGCTGATGGAGAGCGGCGGCGAGACCGCCGACCTGATCCATCGGCGCATTTGTACAACGGCCGGACGCGCGGCCGTGATCGGCTTCACCGGCGCGCCGGGCGCCGGCAAATCCACTTTGATCGACGCTTATGTCGGGGCGTTGCGCGCACGCGGGCAGACGGTCGCGATCGCCGCCGTCGATCCGACCAGCCCGATATCGGGAGGCGCCATCCTCGGCGACCGCGTGCGCATGCGGCGCCATTCCGAGGATCCCGGCGTGTTCATCCGTTCAGTCGCGTCGCGCGGCCATCTGGGCGGGTTGTCGGAGAGCATTCATCGGATCGTCGACGTGATGGACGTTGCCGGCCGCGATTGCATTATTTTGGAGACGGTCGGCACCGGACAGTCGGAAGTCGAGGTCGCCGAAATTGCCGACGTCTGCGTGGTGGTGAACGCGCCCAATATGGGCGACGACGTGCAGGCAATGAAAGCCGGCGTGCTCGAAATCGCCGACGTGCTGGTGGTCAACAAGGCCGATCTGCCGCTGGCCCAGCGGACCACCGATCAACTGAAAAACATGCTCAAGCTGCGCCGGGACAGGCAGGACATTCCGATCGTCGAGACGGTGGCGATCAAAGAAGCCGGCATCGACGCCCTGTGTGCCGCTATTGACGGCCTGATCGCGATCCGCACCAGCGACAAACAGAAAGGCCGCGAACGGCGCATGCGCCGCCTGATCGCGCAGGCCGCCGGCCGCGCCATCGACGACCGCATTCGCGATACGGACAGCAGCGAGTTAGAACGCCTTGTCAAAGCCGCTGCGTCGGGTGAAATTGGCATCGCCGTAGCGGCTCAGCGCGCGCTAAAGATCATTTGCTGATTGTGTTCCGCAAGTACGACTTCTTCCGTAGTTGGCCGAAACGGAAGTGCTTAAACGTCCGCTATTTGGTAGCTGTTGGGGTGGAAAGCAGACACAACTCTGCCGCCGGTAGTTACGGACGCGCGGTTTAGAAAGCGGCGTTAGCCAGTTGCTGGCGCATGCGCGGGACCACGAAGTCGACGAATGCACGCAGTTTCATTGGCAGGCGGTTTTGCATGTCGTAGACGAGATGCACCGGGCGGGGACGGGGCTCGAAAGCTTCTAGGACGACCACTAGCCTGCCAGCGCGCACGTGATCGGCGATCTGGTAGGACACCGCCTGGACCAACCCAGCTCCGGAGATCGCGGCGTCGATCGCCGCATCGATGGTGTTTACTCTCAGACGGGAGCGCAACGGCGCGGTGATTTCGGCTCCGTTCGACTCGAATACCCATGAACTTAAGACGGACACGCTCTCGAACGAGATCACGCGGTGTCGCGCGAGATCGTCAAGCGTAGACGGAGTTGCGTTTGCGGCAAGATAGCCGGGGCTTGCGCAGATCATATGTCGAACTGTCCCCAAACGGGTAGCGGTCAGGTTGCTGTCGGGCAGGGGGCCGATGCGAAGCGCGACGTCCACCTGATCATCCAGGAAATGAGTAACCCGGTCGGTCATTACAAGCGCGACCGAGACGTCGGGGTAGGCGTCGAGGAAACGCGTCACCACCGGCAGAACATGCATCCGGCCGAACATAATCGGTGCGGTAACGATGAGATCGCCTTTCGGCTCCGTGTACTCGCCGGCTGCGGCGCGTTCCGCTTCCGTCAACTGCTCCAGGATCGACTTCGTGGCCGTGACATAGGAGCGACCGGCCGGTGTCAGCTCGAGCCCCCTTGCGGACCGGATCAACAGGGTCGCGTTCAAATGCGCTTCCAACTCGGCAACCTTGCGGCTGACCGTCGCGAGGGGAAGCCGAAGGTCCCGGCTGGCCTTCGATAGGCTGCCGCTCTCCACGGCTGCAAGCAGCACTGACATGGCTTCCAGGCGGTCCAAGACTTCCATCCAGTGAGAGGTCTCTTCCCAAACTTATCGTCTGCCACCGTTTCGTGGGAAGCCCACAATATCACCGAAGACGCGACAGCGGATGCACCGGCCGCCGGCCGGGTATCTCAATCGGCGAGGAGAGTTTCATGAATGCTCGTACCTACCACCGGACCGCAACGGTTAACGGCCGCAAGATCTTCTATCGGGAGGCGGGTGATCCCGCCATGGCAACCATTTTGTTGCTCCATGGCCTGCCGACGAGCAGCCAGATGTTTCGCGATCTGATGCCTGCACTGGCAGATCGCTTCCACCTGATCGCTCCGGACTACGTCGGCTTCGGTCACTCGGACGCGCCCTCACGCGAAGAATTCACTTATGCTTTTGATAACTTGGCGGCCCACGTCGCCGGCCTGGTCGATGTGCTGGGACTTAACGCATACATCCTCTACATGCAGGACTATGGCGGCCCGATCGGCTTCCGCCTGTTCACGCAGCGCCCCGATCGGGTGAGAGGCTTCATAATCCAAAACGCCAACGCTTACATGGAAGGCGTGGGCGACGCTCCGAAGAAGGCGTTGCTGCCGCTCTGGGAAAACCGCACGCCTGAGACCGAGAAGGCGGCGCGCGAGTTCTTGAGCCTGGGCAACACCAAGTTCCACTGGCTTGTCGGCGCCAAGGATCCCGAAGCGATCAACCCGGACAATTGGGTCCTTGACCAAGCATTGCTCGACAGACCGGGCACTCAGGACTACCAGGTCGATCTGCTTGAGAACTACAAGACCAACATCGGCCTCTATCCCGAATGGCAGGCTGCGTTTCGCGCGCGTCAGCCGAAGACGCTAATCGTCTGGGGCAAGAACGACCCGTTCTTTATCCCGCCCGGCGCCCGGGCCTACCTGAGCGATCTGCCCGAAGCGAAGCTCGTCTGGCTCGATAGCGGCCACTTCGTGCTCGACGAAAACGCCCCGCGGGTCGCCACCGAGATCAAGGCGGCCTTCGCTCCCGAAACCGAATCCACAGTGGCCTGAAGCGGCCACGCCTATCCGTCGGCAATCCCGATCCGCAACTTTTCGAATGAGGGACCATGACCATGAGCAAATTGCTCTATATCAAAACATCGTCGCGTGGCGCCAATTCCAAGTCGCCAAACGCCTCGACGAAAACGGCCTGGAGATGGCGCTTATCGACACAATGCAGGAAGATTAGCTAGCCGACGGCATGCGCCGCGGCGCGGCCGGCCGCGCGGCCGGAGAAAATGCAGCCGCCGAGGAATGTCCCTTCAAGCGCCGCATAGCCGTGAACGCCGCCGCCGCCGAAACCGGCCACCTCACCCGCGGCATACAGCCCCGGCACCGGCTGGCCGTCGCCGCCGATAACGCGGCTATCAAGATCGGTCTGCAATCCCCCGAGCGTTTTGCGGGTCAAAATCCGCAGCCGAACCGCGATCAACGGGCCGGCGCTCGGGTCGAGCAATTTGTGCGGCCGCGCCGTGCGGATCAGGCGATCGCCGAGATACTTGCGCGTCGCGCGAATAGCCGTGATCTGCGCGTCCTTGCAGAACGGGTTGTCGAGCTGCATGTCGCGGGCGGTGATCTCATGCTCGACCCGATCCCGGCTCAACAGCGGCTCGCCGGCGAGCGCATTCATCCGTTCCACGAGCCGCGTTAGATCGCGCATCAACAATGAAGTCCTCGCCCTTGTCCATGAAGGCTTTGACCGGAGCCGGAATGCCCTTTCGCGCGCGCGCCAGCACCAGGCTCCACTTCTTGCCGGTCAGATCCGGATTTTGCTCGGAACCGGACAGCGCAAATTCTTTCTGGATGATCCGCCGGGTGAGAATGAACCAGGTGTAATCGTAACCGGTGTCGATGATGTATTTGAGCGTGCGGAGCGTATCGAAGCCTGGATAGAGCGGCGCCGGCAGCCGTTTGCCGCGCGCATCGAGCCAGATCGTCGACGGGCCGGGCAAAACCCGAATGGCGTGATCGCTCCAGATCGGATTCCAGTTTTTGACGCCTTCGACGTAGTGCCACATGCGATCGGAGTTGATGACCGTTCCACCGGCGGCTTCCGTGATTGCCAGCATGCGGCCGTCGACGTGATCGGGGACGCCGGTGATCATCCGCTTCGGCGCCGGGCCAAGACGCTGCGGCCAGTTGCGGCGCACCAGTTCATGATCGCCGCCGATGCCGCCCGACGTGACAATGACCGCCTGCGCCTTCAACGCGAAGTCGCCGACCACCGTGCGGGAGCTTTTATGTCCGCGTTCAACGCTCGACGGTTCGAGAACTTCACCGCGCACGCCGTCGACCACATCCCCGGTCTTGGTGAGTTCACTGACGCGATGCCGGAATTTGAAGGTGACGAAACCCTGTTTGGCTCCGTCCTGCAGGCGCTGCACGAAGGGCGCAATCAGCCCGGGACCGGTGCCCCAGGTGATATGAAATCGCGGCACGGAATTGCCGTGGCCGCTGGCATTATCGCCGCCGCGCTCGGCCCAGCCGACCACGGGGAAGAAGCGGATGCCGCGGTCGCGCAGCCACGAGCGTTTCTCGCCGGCGGCGAAAGCCACGTAAGCCGCCGCCCATTGGCGCGGCCAGAAATCCTCATCGCGATCGAAAGCTGCCGTCCCCATCCAGTCGTTGAGCGCGAGCGCGTAGGAATCGTGAATGCCCATGCGGCGTTGTTCGGGCAAATCGACCAAAAAGATGCCGCCAAACGACCAGAACGCTTGGCCGCCGAGCGATTGCTCGGGCTCCTGATCAAGAACAATGATCTTCTTTCGCGCCGCAATCAGTTCCGTGGCGGCGACCAATCCCGCAAGTCCCGCGCCGACGATGAGTACGTCCGCGTCAAAGGCCATCTTCCGGCTCCCCGAGCGGGACATCCTAACCTTGAACTGTGCGCTTGGGGAACGCTGCCCGAAGCCTTTCTGGCAACGCGCTTTATTTCTGGCGCGCTGGCGCCAAGCTTTGCCCAGCCGCCGGCGCCGCTGGAGGTTCCCAGCCGAACACGCTCCTTCCGCCATATTCGGCGGAGTGCTCGAACTCATCGGCAATAAACCGTTCCAGCGTCGGACCGGTGGCAACGCGCTCGAGCCTTCGCAACTCCCGATCAAGCTTCTGCAGCGCCGCCAATTCGTCGTCTTGCCCAAGCTTGGCCTTCTGCACCGCCGATTTCAGGACGCGAATGGTCTCATCGTAGACCTTCAACGGCACTGGAAACGGATGCCGATCCTTGCCGCCGTGCGCGAGCGAAAACCGCGCCGGATCGCTGAAGCGGCACGGCGCGCCATGCACCACCTCAGCGACCAGGGCAAGCGCGCGTACGGTGCGTCCCCCTACCCCGGGCGTCAGCAGCAACTCGGCGAAATCAGTTGGCGCGCGCTCGGCCGCGGCGGCGAGATTGCCGTGCAGTCGCCGTAAGTGAATGTCTTCGGCGCGAACATCGTGATGGGCCGGCATGATGAGAAACGGCAAGCTCGCCTGCCGCGGGGTTTCTTCGCCAGCGAGCAAGGCGAGCTCGCGGGTAATGCCATCGGGACCAAGCGATCCGAGAAGTTCCAGCTGTTTGTTGCGCGAGGCCTCGGCGCGCCGATCGGTCAGATTGATGATCTCGCCCTGCGCATGACCCTCGATCGCGGCGTGCGGCTCGTCGACAAAGCTTTTCAGTCCGTCCGAAAGCCAGTGATAGCGCCGCGCCTGTTTGCGGTCGCCGTTCATGCCTTGTTGCACCACCACCCAGCGTCCGTCGTCGGCAACGACAAAGCCGTGCAGATAAAGTTCAAAGCCGTCCTGCACCGCGGCGCTGTCGACCTTCGCCACCAGCCGGCTCGCGGTCGCGAGCTTGCCGCCGTCAAAGCCGATACGCTCGCCGATGGCGACAAGTTCGTGGGGCGTCTGCCGCGAATGCTTACCGCGGCCACCGCAGACGCGCAGACCAAGTTCACGATCGAGCGGCGCCAAGCCGCGCTTGAGCGCGCCGAGCACACTCGTGGTGATGCCCGACGAATGCCAGTCCATCCCCATCACGGCGCCGAACGACTGAAACCAGAACGGATGGGCGAGACGGCGCAGCAATTCATCCCGGCCATAATGGTGGATGATGGTCTGGCTGATGACCGCGCCAAGCCGGGTCATCCGGTCCGCCAGCCATTTCGGCACGTGCCCGTTATGCAACGGCAGATCAGCACTTCCGGATCGTCGGACCATGTCGGCTCCGGTGGAAAGGGCCACAAATCCCTTCCGATGTTCTTATTTCGTTCTTCGCCGGCGAAATGTCAAACCCAATGTGAGATCAACCCTTTCCGTCCACCGTGAAGCCGGCGGCGCACAAAAAACCGGTGAGGTCGGGCTTCGCCGGCTAACGCAATCCGGCCTGCTTCAGCAGCGGCAAGGTCTCGCGCTCGAACGTCAACATGCCTTCTTCGTAGAGCGGCCACGACAACAGCGCGCCGTCAATTCCGACCTTTGACAAATTGGCCAGTCCCTCGACCACCTGCTCCTTGGTACCGACCAGCGGAAACGCGCCCCATCCGGCCATGAAATGTGCCTGAAGCTTTCTGAAATCCTCGACGGCGAGCGAACCAATGCCGAGCAGTCCCATCAGATTTTCCGCCGCAACCCAGTCGCCCTTCTCGTGCACGTAATAGTGCAGGAAATCCTTTGCCTCTTTTTCCGTCTCGCGCTGCACGACGTAGCCGAAGCTCCAGATCTGGATTTCGCGGCCGTATTGTTCGCGCGCCAGACGGCGGTATTTCTCGACCTTCTAGCGCGCAAAATCGAGATCGTGCTTGTCGAACTGGATGAAGGCGATGTCGGAATATTTAGCGGAAAAGTGCTGGCCCTGCTCGGAGCCGCCAGCGTTCATGATCGCCGGATAGGGGCGCTGCACCGGCTTCGGCGCCAGCGCGCCTTTTTTGACCTGATAATATTTGCCCTCGTACGTGAACTCATCCTCGCAGGTCCACAAACCGATCATGATCTCGATCCACTCGGCCGCCCTGGCATAACGATCGGTGTGGTCCTGCATGCTGGCGCCGAACATATCGAGCTCGCCCTGATTCCAGCCGCCGACGATGTTGATCGCGTGCCGGCCGTTGCTGATGTGATCGATCACCGTCGCCTGCTTCGCCGCCAGCGCCGGATGGTACATCGGCACGTGCGAGGTCGCGAACACCGCCGGATATTTGGTGGATGCGGCCATGCCCGCCGCCCAGGAAAAGCATTCGAATCCGGCGCCGTTGAAATTGGTCTCGCCGCCGAAGCCCTTCCAGCGCCCCACCGGCACCAGGGCTTCGAATTCCATCTGGTCGGCGATTTGCGCGAGCCGCAGCGTGTTGGGCCAGGTAATGTCCAAGGTGCCCGGCATGGTGGTGATGGCGCAACCGCCGCTCAGGTTGGTGCAGAAGGTGCCGAGCTTCAGCTTGCGGTCGTTGAATAGCGGATTAGTGGCGCGACGAAGTTCTTCGAACTTGGCATCGCCTGCCATGTTTTAATCCCCCCCTTTGTTCGCACTGGGAAGATCAACAGCGAGCCACCGCCGTCGAAACGGCGGGCATTCGCATCCCTTAGTGCGCCGCTTTTGCCGTCGTTATAGACAAAATAATACTTAGCTCATCCACCCTTGTCGAACGGTAGTGCGCGCCGCCGGCCCAACTGAGTTGGCACGCAGGCGCCATTCGCGCTTAGTGTCTCGCGTTGAGATACTCCCAGACGCGGCGCAACGTTGCCGGATTATCGATGTGGCGCAAGGCATGGCGCAAGGCGACGCGATGATGGCGAGCAACGACGATGGCGTTGATGACCTCCGCCGGCGCGCTGACGAGCAGGGCACGACGTGGTTTCCTCGATCATCTCGAGAGCTGACACCTAAGACAGCCGGGTTTTGTCCGCCGCCAAATTGTCCGCAAATGCTCGGCTGCGCCAGTAGCCGCTTTTCACGTTCGGCCAGTGGGCTTTTAAATAAATCCTTATGCTCTCAAATAAATAAATCCTTATGTTCTCAAATAGACAGTTCGTAAGAAATGCCGCGCAGACTGACTGGAAGGGCGCGAACTTGCTCTTGCTAGGGTGTTATCATGCAAGATTTGATGCTGATATGCGGCCCAGTGGCAATTGCAGTGTACGCTGCGGTTAACCCGACGCAATTTGAGTTGTTTTTGCGTTGGGTTACGGGATTTTTTCAGTAAGAGACCAGCCGGGCGTTCTCTGTTGGTAATGCCGTTTATTCTGTCGCTGGACTGATGTAACTGGTGCCGACGATACGTGGATCGTCAAGGCGATCAACGTTGCTCCGGCGCTTAGCGGCCAACTCCGGACGAGCTTTACGTCGAAACGTCCGTGGCGATCCCGCGATCGCAGCAGCGGTATCACCGTGACGAAAGCCGGTCCCAGCCCCGCCAGGACTTAGTGCCGGCCCGGAAGAACAATTTGCGCGTCGCCGTGTAACACAATCGTCGGCGGTGTTCTTGCCGCCTTGCCTACCCTCGCCCAAACCGGTTTCGGCGGACTCTACTAAGAGCCCGGCAACTCCCGCGGAATCATCGCTTGTAGTCGATGCACTGCAGATTAGTTCGGCTCCCAATCTTCGGTTTGAGGGCTCGACCTCGGTGCCGAAAAGGGCGGGGCCTAGGCCGGCGTGACTTAGGAGCCGGGCGGACACTGTCGACAGAAAGCTGCGGGTCCGCTAATAGTGCGTTGGCGATGTTGGCTACAAGACACTCATGAAAGCGCTTACATGAAAGCCCTTTTGACCACGGCCACGCTGGTTATTGGTTGTTTGCTGATCAATGGTTCGCCCGCGCTTTCGCAGAATCAGTGGCATCCGCTGAGCCATGCCCAGAGACAAGCCTATTATGCGTGTCTGACTTCGGCATGGGTTGCGGATTTTTGTCGTTCGCATGCTTGGGGGATGGCCGCAGAGTTATCATCTCACCTATGCCGCATGCGTCGCCGCCGATACCCGCGGAAGGCCGGTCATCGCCAATCCATATTTTACTCCCGAAGAATATTGTTGGCGGCGGACGCGGGGGTTGCTTCGCTAACGATAGCGAAACGAGACCCGAGTGCGGACGTGACCGTAACGGTTACCCGCAAAGGGCAAGTGACGATCCCCAAGCAAGTCCGCGATCGCCTTGGGATCAATCCGGGCAGCAAGGTTGATTTCGAGGTGGCGGAAGATGGTCGCGCCTTTTTGCGTCGAGTTGGAAAGCGCGCGGTCAAGCCGAGCCGTTTCGCACTCGAGCATCTGTTCGACGGCGCTCGCGATAACGATCGACCTGACAATGAGGACGAACTACTGGTCGAGTAGTTGCCGTGCCTGCGCCAGTCACCACTCCCCGCGCGCTGCAGAAACGGCAGCCGGCATCGCTCATGATCGAAGACCCGGTGCGCTCCGGCCAATCCCGTGGTGTTTAAGAGGGCGATATCACCGTTCTTGGTTCTGTCGGATCGGGCGCTGAGATCATCGCGGGCGGATCGATCTATGTCTACCGCGCGCTGTGTGGACGCGCGCTGGCGGGTGCTACCGGCAATGTCCGGGCGCGGATCTTTTGCCACAGCGCCCAGGTAATTGGGTTCGTTTTGTAGACCGCGTCTTCCCCGCATTGGCTCAACAAAAAAATCTACGGATGGAAAAGCCTTGGATCGAATGTGAATGGCGTGACCGCGGCAATCGTTATCCGATCAATGCTCTCGTGCCGATGATTAATCAGCGCGTTGCGATCGGGTGCGCCGACGATGGGCATGATAACTGAAGGGACCACGAGAATGAGCGCGGTGGCTTGATCGAGCCATTCATCTCCCAATGACTGGGTGTGGGTTTCACGCGAAGCCCAATCACTTGGTAGGTTATCCAATAATATGTCGTGGACTGGAACATCATCCGGAACAGCATACTCAACCATAGCCTGAGGCGGTAGCAGGCTGGAGTCGGTGACATTTACGCGTTTCTCCAGTGCGGAGAGCGAGGGTACAGTCGAACAATACGTCACTGGGCGCCCAATCGAATTCCAGCGGCCGCTGTTCGCCAGCCCGTAACCGCCGTCGAAGTCGCCGGCGCGCCGCAGGCTCGATAATCGCCAAAGGCGCACTATGCCGCCGCACCCCAATCGATCTTGGCCAATATCTGCTCGACGACCCGGCCGCCGGTCTCGGTTTGCGCTACTTCCAGCGGCGCCTTGCCGTCGAGGATTGCCAGATCTTCGCGAAGCCACCGGTTCGCCTTCGCCGCGTCGCCGAAAACATCCTCAGTCAAAGCCTGGATCCGCGTCAGCCGCACGACCCGATCGGATTCCTCAACCGTCAATGGTTGTCTCTTGGCCTTGCGATGCCTCTGCGTCCGCTCCGGGATGATAAATCGCCCGATCTCTTGCTCTGAGAAACCGCTGCGCCTGACATAGACGAGCGTTCGCAGAGGAATGCGACGACGAACTAAGCGGGCAAGATCAGCCTCAGACGTCACCGTTTGCCCAAGGACCCTCCGGCCGCCTAGCTTCCGGAAGACCGTGTCTACTACCGGCCGTGTCGCTTGCATTTGAAATGGCTCGTCTAAGGCAATCTGCCGACAATATAGTTGGCACTTTGCCGCCGATCAAGCGAGCATTGCCCCGCTTGCTGCAGCTGGTTTCCATGAAACGAGCTGCGGCTCTGTCGTTCATGAGGGGCTAACCTCATTCCTGCTTCCGCTTTCGTAGCCGGACGCCTGGTCCGCCGCCGTTCTCGTCGATGAGTGCGACGCTCCGATGGGTTAGATGTTACAGCACCGGCTGAGATAACCACGGCGCTGCTGGGTTGGGTTCGTTTTGCCAAAATGAGCCGCGCCCGAATTCGGGCAGCGGCTTGGCACCGTTGGACTAGCCCTTTTTCGGTTGCCGCTTTCGTAACCGGACCCCTGGTCCGCCGCCATTCTCGTCGATGAACTCCACTCCCGCTGCCTCAAGCGCGCGGCGAATGGCGAGATTGTTAGCAACTGTTAGCGCCGGTTGCCGCTCGGCTAATTCAGCACGTCTGATCGTTCGCAAGCTTACGGATGATCGCTGCGAAAGGTCTTCCGCACTCCATCTAAGCAGCGCTCGCCCCGCCCTGATCTGCGATGCATTCAAAAGCCTTTTTTGGTCTTGACTCCATCATGGTGCCACATGGCACTTTTAGTGCCACAACCTCACTGGCAAGAGCGCCCGCAGGGAGATGAAGCCATGAAATCGAGCCTTCTCGACAAATCCTCATCAGACTCCTCGGTACTTCATTGGCGGCTCGGACGCCCGGGTCATCCTGGGCAATGACGAAGCCGCCCTGATCCGGCTGTGGAAGGAAAAGCGCGGCGAGATCGAGCCCGAGGACCTGTCCCGCAACCTCGTCGTTCAGCTCGGGGCCGTCACCGAAGAACTTAATCGACGCTGGTACGAGGCCAATACCGGGCAAGTCGTCACCGACGTACAGAAGCACGTCCGGCACCCGGGTCTGCGCTGGATGGCGGCAACTCTTGATGGGCGCGTAGAGTCTAGCGGGGCGATCTTCGAAGCCAAATTCATGCTGCCCTGGTACTTCTCGGAAGAAGCAGCCGTTGAGAAGTATGCGCCCCAACTGCAGCACAATATGTGGGTGGTGGCGGCGCGTCAGGCGGTGCTGTCGGTGATCACAGGCGGGGGCAAGTGGGTCGAGATCATGACCCATGCCGATCCGCTCTACCAGCATCTAATCGTGACGGCAGAGCGGAAGTTCTGGCGCTGCGTCGAGAATGGCGAGCCCCCTGCCCTGTTTGGAATTGAGCCGCCCAAACCGCGCATCGCGGCGGTGCGTATTGTCGATATGACCAGTTCGAACAGCTGGGCCGAATTTGCCGCCATGTTCTCGCGGACCAGATCAGCTCACCTCGAGCATGAACAAGCCAAGGCCGAACTTAAGAACCTAATGCCGGATGACGCGCAGCAGGCTATCGGCCATGGCGTCCGTGCCAAACGCTCGAAGTCAGGAGCGATCAGCTTCGACCTCCTCAATACGGGGGACGGACGTGCAACGGTCTAGCGGTTCGATCGGCAACCTGGCGGCCGCCCTCGCCAAAGCCCAAGGTGAACTTACTAATCCAGACAAGTCCCTGGTCGGGACCATCCCCTCCGATCGCCCGGGTGGGGCTGAAAAGACCTTTCGGTATGCGCCGCTATCGAGCGGACTCGATATTGTGCGCAAAGTTTTGGGCCAGCACGAGATTGCGACCATGCAGACGACCGCCATTGATCAGACCGCCGGTATTGTCAATCTGACAACCATGCTGGCGCATGCCTCAGGCGAGTGGATTTCCTCGGACTGGCCGGTCTGCGCCATTAGTGACACCGCAAGCCCGCAGCGGATGGGAGCGGCGCTGACCTATGCTCGGCGCTATGCTCTCTTCGCTCTCGTTGGAATTGCTGGCGAAGATGACCTTGACGCGCCAGATCTGACTACGCCGACGAGCAAGGCGCCGGCAAATGACATCCCAAAAGCTAATGGCCACGCTCAACTGAAGGGCCGCCGAACTAGCCACAACGCACACGCAATGGTGCGTCGAGACGCGCGCGCACTGTTGCACTCCACCAAGGAAATCATTGGCACCGAAGCCTCGGCCGAACGGCGCAATCGACTTATCGCCGAAATTAATGGCCTAAGCTCAAGTGACGAGGCCGCTGTGTGGGCGCACCGGTGTCTGGTTGAGAAGAGCAAACTTCACGAAGTCGATGCCCAGCAAGTGGAACGCTCCTTTGCAGCCAAGCTCGCTACTTTCGCCGGCCACTCTGCTGACGTCTCCGGTCTGTCAGACAGTGCGACGAACTCCTTGCGACCGCATGCCGACTCCCAAGAGTCGCAGAACGAGCCGCCGTCTAGGATTATCGAACATCGTGTGTTGCCACTCTCGGAACCACGTCGGCTTCGCGACCGAGGCCACGTTAAACTAGTCTCGAAGCAGCCGTGTCTGGTTTGCGGTCGGCGACCAAGCGATGCGCACCATCTGAGATTTGCACAACGACGAGCTCTTGGCCGTAAAGTGAGTGATGAATTTACGGTGCCGCTATGCCGCGGACATCACCGCGAACTTCATCGCTGCGGTGATGAAATGCGATGGTGGAAGAGTCTCGGAATTGATCCGCTGCCGACGGCAAGACAGCTGTGGCTTAAGACGCATCCGTTCGCTCATGGCCAAGCAACAGCACTCATCGAGACTACGACATCTTCGCTGGGCAGCGACGCCACACTGTGAGGCGGTGCGTGAGCGGATGATGCGGTCGCCGCCACTAATCTGCTGAAGCGAGCCCTGCCGCCGCATATGTTCTTGTGCCAATACTTCGTTGGACGCAAAGCCCATGTAGTGCCGATCGAACTTGCGATGAAAACAAACCGGCATCAACTCGGCAGCCGAAATCGGCGCAGCGCGGCGTAAATGTTGCATCGCCATGTGGCGCAATGCCCGGATGGGCCTTCAAAGAAGCAACCGAAATCTAAGAGAGAGCAGTCGCAAGCCCGCCATCGGCGAAGCCGACACCGGCGGAGCCCCCTCACCGCCGACTTCAGAACGCCGCGGGCCGATCGGCACAGTATCCAGATACCTGCCTGCCTCTCCCTTAACCTTTATAGTAACTGTGGAGATCGGCGAACCCCATTCACCCTTCATTTACAATGATCTTGCTGGAGCGGCCAGGATATCGCATAGGTAACACTGCGCTTCGGCACGGGGACCTGCAAAGGTGACGACGCGCAAGTCGGCGGCAGGGTCGGGCGTATCGCTGACGTTCGCGGGGAGCGTCGCGGGAGGCGTGGTTAATGGCTTACGCGTCTGCGTCGCAGGGTGGTTACGGCGGTGGTCCAACCGTAATTCACACCGACGCATCTCATGCGGACGTCGTCAGCATTTCTGACGCGGAATTGCTGTTCACCGGGCATCTTGAACGCAAGGGTCCGGACCTCATCCTGACCGGCCATGATGGCCAGCGTCACATTGTTCCCGACTATTTTTCCGTCGAGCACCCAGCGGCGCTGGTGGCGCCAAACGGCGCACAAATTGCCGGCGATCTTGTCGAACTTCTGGCCGGCTCACAGGCTCCGGGACAGTATGCGCAAGATGCGCAACCGCAGGCGTCTGCCCCGACCAACGCAATCGGCCGCATCGAAAAAGTGATCGGCGCCGCCACCGTCGTGCGCAACGGCATCGCCGTGGCGCTGCACGTCGGCGACGCAGTTTACAAGAACGACGTCGTCCAGACCGGCGAGGCCTCCTCTGTTGGCATCAGCTTTCCCGACGGTACCGCGCTTAATCTCGTAGCCAGTACGCGGATGGCGCTTAACGACTATGCGTATGATCCGAACGGATCGTCGAATAGTGCCCTGTTCAGTCTCGTTCAAGGCACCTTCGCCTTCGTCGCTGGCAGGGTCGCCCACACCGGCGACATGAAGATCGGGACACCGGTCGCGACCATGGGGATCCGTGGTACCGCTGGCTGGGCTGGGAATCACATCTCATTAATCTCCGCAACTTCCGGTGACGTGTTTGCGTTCGCATTGGCTCACGACCCGGGTGTGGACACTCACGGCAGATACACGCTTTACGCTGTCGACCT
The DNA here is from genome assembly GCA_963826945.1 of uncultured Alphaproteobacteria bacterium. Classification (GTDB taxonomy): domain Bacteria; phylum Pseudomonadota; class Alphaproteobacteria; order Rhizobiales; family Xanthobacteraceae; genus BOG-931. The sequence continues at coordinate 346,512 of CAWGYY010000018.1, forward strand.
GAATGGAAATGTTCTTCTCGACCAGAACGGCAATCCGATCATCCACGATACGGTTGGCGACGTCGATGCCCTAGCCCTCTGCTCGATCGATCGCTGCATAGATCAGCCGATTACGTCCGCGCTATCGGACTTTGGGCTCGGGATCATGCAGGGGGCCTACGACTCCTCCCACTTCAATGCAAATCCAAATTCAAATCCCAGCGGCCACGGTAGCGGCGATCCTCCTTTTTTGCTGCTAGAAGTTTTCCCACAAAATGGGGGAGGCAATCTCCTCGCCTTTAATTCTTTTGACTTCACGCTCAACCACGGAACAAACAATACCGGGCTGAGCTTTAATCTTAATAACGCGCCGCAGCCGGTGCCGGCGTCCAATGCAACTATGCCAACAGTCACGATTGGCGTTGAAAATAGCTCGACCTTCATTGAGACCAACGCCGTCATTAGCAAGGCCGACGCCGCGGCTGGGATCATCATTGATGGCGCGGTTTTCGGCACCGACGTCAACCGGCAGACCGTCACGGTGGATCTTGTCAATGCCGGCAACGTGGTGGTCGACAGCTTCACGACGACGGTGTCGAACCACGCCTGGTCGGTGGATCTGACCAAGGCCGAGGCGCAAGCGCTCCACGACGGCCTCTACACAGTGACAGCGACTGTGTCCGACGTCGCCGGTAGTTCCGGCACGGCGAGCTTGACGGTAATTGTCGATGAGACCGCGCCGACGATCACGATCAATCAGATCGACGCCAACGACATCATCAATGCCAGCGAAGCCGGCCAAACTGGCGGCGTCGTCGTCAGCGGCAAGGCGCTCGACAGTGGCACGGGGGTCGATGGCCAGCCGATCACGGTCGATATTGTCAATGCCGCCAACGTGGTGGTCGACAGCTTCACGACCACCGAGAGCGGCGGCAATTGGTCGGTGGATCTGACCAAGGCCGAGGCCAAAGCGCTCAACGACGGCAGCTACACGGTGACGGCGAGCGTGTCCGACGTTGCCGGCAATTCGTCGATGGCGAACCAGCCGCTGACGGTTGATGAGACGACCCCGACCGTCGGGGTCGCGGTCGCCAGCAGCGACGTCAACCTCGCCGCCAACACCGCGCTGGTGACCTTCAGCTTCAGCGAAGCCACCAGCGATTTCAAACTGGCCGACACCACCGCGGTCGGCGGCACGCTCGGCCCGCTGACGACCACCGATGGCGGGCTGACCTACACCGCGACCTTCACCGCCAACCCCAATACCGACATCAGCAACGGCTCGGTGAGCGTCACCGCCGGCAGCTGGCACGATGCCACCGGCAACAATCCGGGCACCGGCGCCACCAGCACCGCCTTCGTGGTCGACACCGTCACCCCGACCGTCGGGGTCGCGGTCGCCAGCAGCGACGTCAACCTCGCCGCCAACACCGCGCTGGTGACCTTCAGCTTCAGCGAAGCCACCAGCGATTTCAAACTGGCCGACACCACCGCGGTCGGCGGCACGCTCGGCCCGCTGACGACCACCGATGGCGGGCTGACCTACACCGCGACCTTCACCGCCAACCCCAATACCGACATCAGCAACGGCTCGGTGAGCGTCACCGCCGGCAGCTGGCACGATGCCACCGGCAACAATCCGGGCACCGGCGCCACCAGCACCGCCTTCGTGGTCGACACCGTCACCCCGACCGTCGGGGTCGCGGTCGCCAGCAGCGACGTCAACCTCGCCGCCAACACCGCGCTGGTGACCTTCAGCTTCAGCGAAGCCACCAGCGATTTCAAACTGGCCGACACCACCGCGGTCGGCGGCACGCTCGGCCCGCTGACGACCACCGATGGCGGGCTGACCTACACCGCGACCTTCACCGCCAACCCCAATACCGACATCAGCAACGGCTCGGTGAGCGTCACCGCCGGCAGCTGGCACGATGCCACCGGCAACAATCCGGGCACCGGCGCCACCAGCACCGCCTTCGTGGTCGACACCGTCACCCCGACCGTCGGGGTCGCGGTCGCCAGCAGCGACGTCAACCTCGCCGCCAACACCGCGCTGGTGACCTTCAGCTTCAGCGAAGCCACCAGCGATTTCAAACTGGCCGACACCACCGCGGTCGGCGGCACGCTCGGCCCGCTGACGACCACCGATGGCGGGCTGACCTACACCGCGACCTTCACCGCCAACCCCAATACCGACATCAGCAACGGCTCGGTGAGCGTCACCGCCGGCAGCTGGCACGATGCCACCGGCAACAATCCGGGCACCGGCGCCACCAGCACCGCCTTCGTGGTCGACACCGTCACCCCGACCGTCGGGGTCGCGGTCGCCAGCAGCGACGTCAACCTCGCCGCCAACACCGCGCTGGTGACCTTCAGCTTCAGCGAAGCCACCAGCGATTTCAAACTGGCCGACACCACCGCGGTCGGCGGCACGCTCGGCCCGCTGACGACCACCGATGGCGGGCTGACCTACACCGCGACCTTCACCGCCAACCCCAATACCGACATCAGCAACGGCTCGGTGAGCGTCACCGCCGGCAGCTGGCACGATGCCACCGGCAACAATCCGGGCACCGGCGCCACCAGCACCGCCTTCGTGGTCGACACCGTCACCCCGACCGTCGGGGTCGCGGTCGCCAGCAGCGACGTCAATCTCGCCGCCAACACCGCGCTGGTGACCTTCAGCTTCAGCGAAGCCACCAGCGATTTCAAACTGGCCGACACCACCGCGGTCGGCGGCACGCTCGGCCCGCTGACGACCACCGATGGCGGGCTGACCTACACCGCGACCTTCACCGCCAACCCCAATACCGACATCAGCAACGGCTCGGTGAGCGTCACCGCCGGCAGCTGGCACGATGCCACCGGCAACAATCCGGGCACCGGCGCCACCAGCACCGCCTTCGTGGTCGACACCGTCACCCCGACCGTCGGGGTCGCGGTCGGCAGCAGCGACGTCAACCTCGCCGCCAACACCGCGCTGGTGACCTTCAGCTTCAGCGAAGCCACCAGCGATTTCAAACTGGCCGACACCACCGCGGTCGGCGGCACGCTCGGCCCGCTGACGACCACCGATGGCGGGCTGACCTACACCGCGACCTTCACCGCCAACCCCAATACCGACATCAGCAACGGCTCGGTGAGCGTCACCGCCGGCAGCTGGCACGATGCCACCGGCAACAATCCGGGCACCGGCGCCACCAGCACCGCCTTCGTGGTCGACACCGTCACCCCGACCGTCGGGGTCGCGGTCGCCAGCAGCGACGTCAACCTCGCCGCCAACACCGCGCTGGTGACCTTCAGCTTCAGCGAAGCCACCAGCGATTTCAAACTGGCCGACACCACCGCGGTCGGCGGCACGCTCGGCCCGCTGACGACCACCGATGGCGGGCTGACCTACACCGCGACCTTCACCGCCAACCCCAATACCGACATCAGCAACGGCTCGGTGAGCGTCACCGCCGGCAGCTGGCACGATGCCACCGGCAACAATCCGGGCACCGGCGCCACCAGCACCGCCTTCGTGGTCGACACCGTCACCCCGACCGTCGGGGTCGCGGTCGCCAGCAGCGACGTCAACCTCGCCGCCAACACCGCGCTGGTGACCTTCAGCTTCAGCGAAGCCACCAGCGATTTCAAACTGGCCGACACCACCGCGGTCGGCGGCACGCTCGGCCCGCTGACGACCACCGATGGCGGGCTGACCTACACCGCGACCTTCACCGCCAACCCCAATACCGACATCAGCAACGGCTCGGTGAGCGTCACCGCCGGCAGCTGGCACGATGCCACCGGCAACAATCCGGGCACCGGCGCCACCAGCACCGCCTTCGTGGTCGACACCGTCACCCCGACCGTCGGGGTCGCGGTCGCCAGCAGCGACGTCAACCTCGCCGCCAACACCGCGCTGGTGACCTTCAGCTTCAGCGAAGCCACCAGCGATTTCAAACTGGCCGACACCACCGCGGTCGGCGGCACGCTCGGCCCGCTGACGACCACCGATGGCGGGCTGACCTACACCGCGACCTTCACCGCCAACCCCAATACCGACATCAGCAACGGCTCGGTGAGCGTCACCGCCGGCAGCTGGCACGATGCCACCGGCAACAATCCGGGCACCGGCGCCACCAGCACCGCCTTCGTGGTCGACACCGTCACCCCGACCGTCGGGGTCGCGGTCGCCAGCAGCGACGTCAACCTCGCCGCCAACACCGCGCTGGTGACCTTCAGCTTCAGCGAAGCCACCAGCGATTTCAAACTGGCCGACACCACCGCGGTCGGCGGCACGCTCGGCCCGCTGACGACCACCGATGGCGGGCTGACCTACACCGCGACCTTCACCGCCAACCCCAATACCGACATCAGCAACGGCTCGGTGAGCGTCACCGCCGGCAGCTGGCACGATGCCACCGGCAACAATCCGGGCACCGGCGCCACCAGCACCGCCTTCGTGGTCGACACCGTCACCCCGACCGTCGGGGTCGCGGTCGCCAGCAGCGACGTCAACCTCGCCGCCAACACCGCGCTGGTGACCTTCAGCTTCAGCGAAGCCACCAGCGATTTCAAACTGGCCGACACCACCGCGGTCGGCGGCACGCTCGGCCCGCTGACGACCACCGATGGCGGGCTGACCTACACCGCGACCTTCACCGCCAACCCCAATACCGACATCAGCAACGGCTCGGTGAGCGTCACCGCCGGCAGCTGGCACGATGCCACCGGCAACAATCCGGGCACCGGCGCCACCAGCACCGCCTTCGTGGTCGACACCGTCACCCCGACCGTCGGGGTCGCGGTCGCCAGCAGCGACGTCAACCTCGCCGCCAACACCGCGCTGGTGACCTTCAGCTTCAGCGAAGCCACCAGCGATTTCAAACTGGCCGACACCACCGCGGTCGGCGGCACGCTCGGCCCGCTGACGACCACCGATGGCGGGCTGACCTACACCGCGACCTTCACCGCCAACCCCAATACCGACATCAGCAACGGCTCGGTGAGCGTCACCGCCGGCAGCTGGCACGATGCCACCGGCAACAATCCGGGCACCGGCGCCACCAGCACCGCCTTCGTGGTCGACACCGTCACCCCGACCGTCGGGGTCGCGGTCGCCAGCAGCGACGTCAACCTCGCCGCCAACACCGCGCTGGTGACCTTCAGCTTCAGCGAAGCCACCAGCGATTTCAAACTGGCCGACACCACCGCGGTCGGCGGCACGCTCGGCCCGCTGACGACCACCGATGGCGGGCTGACCTACACCGCGACCTTCACCGCCAACCCCAATACCGACATCAGCAACGGCTCGGTGAGCGTCACCGCCGGCAGCTGGCACGATGCCACCGGCAACAATCCGGGCACCGGCGCCACCAGCACCGCCTTCGTGGTCGACACCGTCACCCCGACCGTCGGGGTCGCGGTCGCCAGCAGCGACGTCAACCTCGCCGCCAACACCGCGCTGGTGACCTTCAGCTTCAGCGAAGCCACCAGCGATTTCAAACTGGCCGACACCACCGCGGTCGGCGGCACGCTCGGCCCGCTGACGACCACCGATGGCGGGCTGACCTACACCGCGACCTTCACCGCCAACCCCAATACCGACATCAGCAACGGCTCGGTGAGCGTCACCGCCGGCAGCTGGCACGATGCCACCGGCAACAATCCGGGCACCGGCGCCACCAGCACCGCCTTCGTGGTCGACACCGTCACCCCGACCGTCGGGGTCGCGGTCGCCAGCAGCGACGTCAACCTCGCCGCCAACACCGCGCTGGTGACCTTCAGCTTCAGCGAAGCCACCAGCGATTTCAAACTGGCCGACACCACCGCGGTCGGCGGCACGCTCGGCCCGCTGACGACCACCGATGGCGGGCTGACCTACACCGCGACCTTCACCGCCAACCCCGATACCGACATCAGCAACGGCTCGGTGAGCGTCACCGCCGGCAGCTGGCACGATGCCACCGGCAACAATCCGGGCACCGGCGCCACCAGCACCGCCTTCGTGGTCGACACCGTCACCCCGACCGTCGGGGTCGCGGTCGCCAGCAGCGACGTCAACCTCGCCGCCAACACCGCGCTGGTGACCTTCAGCTTCAGCGAAGCCACCAGCGATTTCAAACTGGCCGACACCACCGCGGTCGGCGGCACGCTCGGCCCGCTGACGACCACCGATGGCGGGCTGACCTACACCGCGACCTTCACCGCCAACCCCAATACCGACATCAGCAACGGCTCGGTGAGCGTCACCGCCGGCAGCTGGCACGATGCCACCGGCAACAATCCGGGCACCGGCGCCACCAGCACCGCCTTCGTGGTCGACACCGTCACCCCGACCGTCGGGGTCACGGTCGCCAGCAGCGACGTCAACCTCGCCGCCAACACCGCGCTGGTGACCTTCAGCTTCAGCGAAGCCACCAGCGATTTCAAACTGGCCGACACCACCGCGGTCGGCGGCACGCTCGGCCCGCTGACGACCACCAATGGCGGGCTGACCTACACCGCGACCTTCACCGCCAACCCCAATACCGACATCAGCAACGGCTCGGTGAGCGTCACCGCCGGCAGCTGGCACGATGCCACCGGCAACAATCCGGGCACCGGCGCCACCAGCACCGCCTTCGTGGTCGACACCGTCACCCCGACCGTCGGGGTCGCGGTCGCCAGCAGCGACGTCAACCTCGCCGCCAACACCGCGCTGGTGACCTTCAGCTTCAGCGAAGCCACCAGCGATTTCAAACTGGCCGACACCACCGCGGTCGGCGGCACGCTCGGCCCGCTGACGACCACCGATGGCGGGCTGACCTACACCGCGACCTTCACCGCCAACCCCAATACCGACATCAGCAACGGCTCGGTGAGCGTCACCGCCGGCAGCTGGCACGATGCCACCGGCAACAATCCGGGCACCGGCGCCACCAGCACCGCCTTCGTGGTCGACACCGTCACCCCGACCGTCGGGGTCGCGGTCGCCAGCAGCGACGTCAACCTCGCCGCCAACACCGCGCTGGTGACCTTCAGCTTCAGCGAAGCCACCAGCGATTTCAAACTGGCCGACACCACCGCGGTCGGCGGCACGCTCGGCCCGCTGACGACCACCGATGGCGGGCTGACCTACACCGCGACCTTCACCGCCAACCCCAATACCGACATCAGCAACGGCTCGGTGAGCGTCACCGCCGGCAGCTGGCACGATGCCACCGGCAACAATCCGGGCACCGGCGCCACCAGCACCGCCTTCGTGGTCGACACCGTCACCCCGACCGTCGGGGTGGCGACCAGCAACACCGATGTGACCGTCGCCCACAACACCGCAACGATCACCTTCAGCTTCAGTGAGGCACCGACCTCATTCACTTTGGCCGACACCACGGCGGTCGGCGGCACGCTCGGCCCGCTGACCGAGGTCAACGCCACGACCTACACCGCGACCTTCACCGGCGCCGCCAACACCGACATCAATAGTGCCTCGGTTGGCGTTATCGCCGGCAGCTGGCAGGAGAACAATGGCAATCCCGGCGCCGCCGGCTCGACCGGCAGCTTCACCGTCGACACCGTGGCGCCGGTGATCACGGTGCCGGGTGCGCAGACGTTCGATGTCAACGAGGCGACAGCGATCACCGGGGTTGGCGTCTCGGAAAGCGGTAACACCTCGGGCGAAACTTTCACAGTGACGCTGACCGACACCCATGGCGACCTTTCGGCGAATACGTCTCTGGCCGGCGGCGGCGGCACGATCACCGGCTCCGGGACAACGAGCCTGACCCTTATCGGCACGCTGAGCCAGGTCTATAGCGACCTCGGCACGCTCAGCGACACGGACGGCACGACCGGGTCCGACACCATCAAGGTGAACGCGACCGACGGCTTCGGCAATGCCGCCACTCAGCACACGATCGCGGTCACGGTCGACCAGCAGAGGGAGTTTCCGTCGGAGCCGCCGACGCTGTCGCTTGGCGGCACGGCGAAGATAGTGAGCGAGGAAAGCACGGTCATACTGCCCTCGATCACGGTTACACCGGTTGACAGCGACGACATTCTGACAGTGACGATCGCTGGGCTACCGATGGGAGCCACCGTCACCGATTCGACAGATGGCAAAGTATTCAGCGGGTCGAGCTTTACGCTGACCGAGGCGGAGGCTGAAAGCACGCTCACGTTGAATGATGGGACTAATGCAGGAAACTTCACGCTGCAGGTGACGGCCAACAACACGACGACCGGCAAATCCGCCTCGTCGGCTTCACAGAGCATCGCGGTCACGGTCACCAACGGGCCGACGGCGAGCACGATCACGACCTCGGGCACCGGGATAACCAGCGGCAGCGGCGACCTAGATGCCGGCCACGTAGTCACCCTCGCCGTCAACATGAGCGAGAACGTGACGGTGACCGGCACGCCGGAGCTGATTCTCAACGACGGCGGCATAGCAAGCTACACGGGCGGGACAGGCACGAGCACGCTGACTTTCAGCTACACCGTGGCCTCAGGGCAGAACACGGCTGACCTTGAGGTCAATTCGTTCAGCCTGAACGGCGGCACGATCAAAGACCCGGCCAGCAACCCGGCCACTCTAACCAACGGGGCCAACACCATTGTCGTCGGCGGCTCGACATGGAACAGCGGCACGCCCTACCACCCGGTCGGCACGTTGCTGATCGACACCACGCCGCCGATCGTGACCAGCTTTAGTGACAGTAGCAACCACATCAGCGGAAACTATAACCTTACACTAAAGGCAACCGACAACCTCTCAGGAGTTGTAAGCGTCACGATCTATGACACGACAAAGTCAATCCAGCTCGCTGCGGCAACGCTAACCAGCGGAACGTCAACCAACGGCACCTGGACGGTAAATGAAAAAGGCACTGGAATCGCTACAGGCGATCAGCTGACTGCTACCGTGACGGACGCCGCTGGCAACACTACAGCGAGTACGACAACCGCCCCGGCCGGCATCGCCGGATCATCCATCAACCTGGCGCTTGAGGATTCGTCCGGGGTCGGCGCGCTGACGACCGTCACGATCAGCGGGATGCCGGCGAATTGGAGCCTGAACCAGGGCACCAACAACGGCAACGGCACCTGGACGGTGGCAGACCAACGATCTCAGCGCGCTGACGGTTTTGACCGCCGCCGCCTATACCGGAGCCATGGTGCTCGGCGTGACCGAGACCTGGGCCAACGCCGAACGGCAGCACGGGAACCGCCACAATCGCGGATAACGTCGAAGCTTATGCGCCCGGGCTTGCCGATCTTCGCCTGGTCGGGCAACGACACGCTGACCGGCGCCGGCGGCAACGACCTCTTCGTCTTCGCGCAGCCGATCGGCAACGACACGATCTACAATTTCAATGTCGCGACCGACAAGATCGACCTGACGGGCTTCGCCGGCATTGCCAGCTTCGGCGACATTGCGGGCCATATTGCCGGGGACGGCAACGGCGACGCGGTGATCACGCTCGGCGCCGGCGAGACGATTACGCTGCACGGCGTCGATGCGGCGTCTCTCACAGCGGGCGACTTTGTGTTCAATCAGACGCCGGTCGTCGACAACGCCGGCACCATGGCGGTGAGCGACGGCGCGATGCTGCCGCTCGCCGGCACCATCGACAACACTGGCACGATCGCGCTGAACTCCGGCGGCGACGAAACCAATCTTCAGATCGTCGGCGGCGGCCTCACGCTTCAGGGCGGCGGCCAGATCATTCTGTCGGACAGCCACGAGAACGTCATCTTCGCCGCGACCGCGGGCACGACGCTGACCAACGTCGACAACACCATCTCCGGCGCCGGGCAGATCGGCACCGGCGACGGCAATCTGACGCTGGTCAACAAGACTGCTGGCACGATCGATGCCAATTATTCCGACGGCACGCTCACGCTCGATACCGGCAACACCGTCGTCAACTCCGGCCTGATGGAAGCCACCAACGGCGGCACGCTGCAGATTACCGACAACGTCTCCAATTCCGGCACGCTGGCGGCGGAGGGCGGCACGCTCATGGCCGCCGGCAACGTCAGTGGCAGCGGCGATGTCATCATCGGCGGCCGCGGCCATGCCGATTTCGCCGGCGCGGTCGATCAGAACGTCGCGTTCACGGGACCCGGCACGCTCGAGCTCGATCACTCGCAGAGCTTCAGCGGCACAGTGAGCGGTTTTGGCGCGGGCGATGCGATCGATCTGAACGACCTCGCCTACTCTGCGAACGAGACCGTGACCTGGACGCAAGGCGGCGGCAGCGGCACCTTGACCGTCAACGACAACGGCACGACGGAAACCATCACGCTCAACGGCAATTACACCCAGGGCGAATTCGCGCTGACCAATGACGGCACGGCCGCGGGCGGGACCGAGGTGATCTCCGTTCCCGTCGTGGATGCGACGGCCGTGCCCAGCACGTCCGGCGTGGCCGGCGACATTTCGTTCGCGGATGCCAATGCCAGCGACACGTTCAGCGCCAGCATTACGCCCGATGGCGCCGGTTATGTCGGCGCCTTCTCGCTCGATCCGGTTACCGAGAGCAATGGCAGCGAATCCGTCCGGTTCGAGTTCTCGCTCGGCGGCGACCAGATCAACCTGGCGCCGGGCCAGACCTTAACTCAGTCCTACGGCGTGACCGTCGCCGACGCTCAGGGAACCGCCGTGAACCAGACCATCTCGGTCTCGATCGGCGGGCCGGGCAACGATAATTTCGCGTTCGCTCCGGGCGTCGGCGCCGACACCATCGCCAACTTCAATGCGAAGGCCGACACCATCGAGCTCGACCATTTCGCCAACATTCAAAACATGCAGCAATTGGCGGCGCTAATCACCACCGACGCGCACGGCGACGCGGTGATCGAACTCGGCCACCAGGACAGCATCACGCTGCCCGGCGTGAGCACGAACTATCTGCAGGCTCATCTGCACAGCCTTGTGCATTTGAGCTGATTCTCATCGTCTGCACACGATGACAAGATAGGCGTGAAATCCCGAGGCGCTCAATTTCGCCCGCAACAGGCAGCGCCATGATGAACACCGCCCTCGCCTACGACGGCCTCACTATGCTGTTGCAAGCCTGCCGTCGGCGAAGCCACCCGCCTAAACTAGCCGCGCCAGCCACCACGCTATGAAACCAAAAAGGATTCGCCGGCGTGGCCGCCAGCTCGGACATGATCCGGAGCCGCGCCGACACCTACGCGCCAAGGGATAAAGAGCATCATCCCGCCAGACCAAAGAGAGAGCACAGGCGGAGCCGCCTCATCGTGGCGTCGCAAGCCCGCCGTCGGCGATGCTGATCGCCTACCTCAGACGCCGCCGGCCAATCGGCACAGCATCCGGATACCGCCACGCCTCTTCCTTAACCGTTTATAGTAATTGTGGAGATCGGCGAACCCCATTCACCCTTCATTTACAATGATCTTGCCGGAGCGGCCAAGATATCGCATACGTAATGCTGCGCTTCGGCACGGGGACCTGCAAAAGGGTGGCGACGCGCAAGTCGGCACACAGGGGTGGGGCTTATCGCTGACGTTCGCGGGGAACGTCGCGGGAGGCGTGGTTAATGGCTTACGCGTCTGCGTCGCAGGGTGGTTACGGCGGTGGTCCAACCGTAATTCACACCGACGCATCTCATGCGGATGTGGTCAGCATTTCCGATGCGGAATTGCTGTTCACCGGGCATCTTGAACGCAAGGGTCCGGACCTCGTCCTGACCGGCCATGACGGCCACCGTCACATTATTCCCGGCTATTTTTCCGCCGAGCATCCCGCGGCGCTGGTGGCGCCAAACGGCGCACGAATTGCCGGCGATCTGGTCGAACTTCTGGCCGGCTCGCAGGCTCCGGGACAGTATGCGCAAGATGCGCAGGCGCAGGCGCCTGCTCCGACCAACGCAATCGGCCGCATTGAGAAAGTGGTTGGCGACGTCACTGTCATGCGCAACGGCGTCGCCGTAGCGCTGCATGTCGGCGACGCAGTTTACAAGAACGACGTCGTCCAGACCGGCGCCGATTCCTCGGCCGGCATCGGCTTTCCCGACGGCACCGCGCTTAATCTCGTCTCCAACACGCGGATGGCGCTGAACGACTACGTCTACGATCCGAACGGAACCTCAAATGACGCGCTGTTCAACCTGGTCCAGGGCGGCTTCGCCTTCGTCGCCGGCAAGGTCGCCCATACCGGCGACATGAAGATCGGGACACCGGTCGCGACCATGGGCATCCGCGGCACCACCGGCTATGCGCTGCAGCAGGTCGCCACCGTCAGTGCCAACGCCGGCAATGTGACGATGTCGTTCGCGGTGGTCGCCGATCCCGGTAGCGACCGGGTCGGCGCCTACGTTCTGATCGATCAGTTCGGCAACGAAGTCGCCGTCGATCACGCAGGAATTTGGACCACGCTGTCCTGGGACGGTGGCAACAGGCCCCCGACCGTCCGTCGGGTGCCGATGACGGCGTCAAATTTCGCGATCGAGCAGGCCCTGGTTCCGGCGCTGGTTCAGATCCTCAACAACATCAACAATCTGACCCCAAATCCGCAATCGGGCCCCAACAACCCCGGCAGCTCGACGCCGCCATTGTTCGAGCTGATCAACCTTCAGCAATATCTGCAGCAGAACGGCAACACCCAGCAGACGATCATCAATATTCAGAACGGTGGTGCGAATACGAATACCCAGACTCAACTTCCGGCCACATTCACCATCGCGCTGGGCGCGTCGGCCACGTCGGTCGTCACCTGGACTTCGCCGGTCAGCGGAACTTGGGAAACAGCGAACAACTGGAGCGACCTTAGTACGCCTGCGGCGCCGGAATACGTCAACATTGCCCAGCCGGTCAAAGTAACGGTCGAAAGGAGCGAGAGCGCTGACGGTCTTCGTATCGGCGCCGGCGCCATTCTCAACCTCGCGTCCGGCGCCACGCTGGAAGTGTCGCAAGGGATCGCCGACTTCGGGACCTTGCGGATCAATTCATCGGGCTCCGATCCGAAACTGGCGATCAACGGCACGGTCTATCTGCTGAACAGCGGCAAGCTCGCCCTGGTCGGGCCGACCGACGAGAACCTGATTATCGGCGTAGCCGGCACCGACGCGAAGCTGGTCAATGTCAACAACACCATCACCGGCAGCGGCACGATCGGCCAGGGCGACGGCGCGCTGACTTTGGTCAACGGCAAGAACGGAACCATCGAGGCAACGCCGCTGCTCGCCTCCGATTCGGGGCTGCTGATCATCGATACCGGAAATCGCGTCAGCAATTCCGGAACGATGACGGCCGCCGCCGGCGGCACGCTGCAGATCGACGATCCCGTCACCAATCTGGGTCTCATTCAAGCCCAAGCCGACAGCGCGATCCTGATCACCGGCCGCCTCGATAACGAGAACACCGTTCAGGCAACCGGGTCGGGCGCCGAAGTCACGCTCTCGGGGGGCACGCACAATCATGCCGACGCGGTGATAGCGGCGCTTGCCGGCGGCACGATCCTGCTCGGTGAGAGGATCCACAACGCCGGCAGCATCAGCGCCAGCGGAGCCGGCTCAACGGTCGGCCTGGATAAGGCGGTCATCGTCGGCGGCACGGTGGAATCAAGCAATGGCGGGGTCATTGAGACGACGCGCGGGTCAAAGCGCTTTTCTAAATGTCTCCATCGCCAATGGCAGCACCGTAGACACCGATCAGTTCAGCTCGTTGGACCTGCGCGGCACGACCACGATTGATGGAACGGTTACGTTCAAAGGCCAGGGACCCTTTGAGCTTCACCACACGGCCGAGATCGTCGGCGGATCGCAGCCAGCCGAACTCGATAATTTCGGCACCATCACTGGCGCCGGCAATATCGGCGGCGGCGACCCGACATTTCGTGCTGGTCAACGAGCAGTCCGGCATCATCAACGCCAGCGGCCGGCCGACCCTCACCATCGATAATGACAGCCCCGGAACTGCGAGTGCGCCGCCGAGCAACGCCGTCATCAACGCGGGAACGATCGAAGCGACTGGCAGCGGCGGATTGACGATCGAGAATACCACGATCAACAACTCCGCCGGCGCCGGGCCGGATACCGGCCACGTCAACGTGTTCGCGGGCTCGCAAATCAATCTCGATAACGCGACCATTCTGCAGGGCATAATTTCAATCGCGGCCGGCGGCGAGCTTGCGGTCGTCGGTTCGAGCGAAGTAAGCGACGCCACGGTCTTGGGCGGCGGCCAGGTGACGGTCGACAGCGGTCAGACGCTGACCTGGGATGCAGTGAGCCTCGACAACGTGACGCTGTCCGGTAGCTTCAGTAATGCCGCGCTCCTAACCATCGAGGACACAGTTACGCTCAACGGCGCGACGCTCGGCGGCGGCACCATCGACGATGCCGGCGGTTTGTCGGTCAGCACCGACAGCGAGATCACGCATGCCACGGTCAATGGCGGCGGCGACATCACGGTTGCCAGCGGTCAGATGCTCACGTTCGACACGGTGACACTGGACAACGTCACCCTCGCCGGCAGCTTCAGCAATGCCGGAGCAACTCTGGTCGTAGAAGACACCGTGACGCTCAACGGTGCCAGCATCGCCGGCGGCATCATCGATGATGCTGGTACATTGTTCGTCAGTACTGACAGCGAGATGCAGGACCTCACTGTTAACGGCGGCGGCGATATCACGGTCGCCAGCGATCAGACGCTGACCTTCGACACGGTGACGCTCGATAACGTCACCCTCGCCGGCAGCTTCAGCAATGCCGGGACGACCCTGACCACATACGACGCCGTGACGCTCAACGGCGCCACAATCGCCGGCGGCACCGACGATCTTGACAGCGCCACCTCGACGGTGAGCACCGACAGCACCATCCAGTTGGCCACGCTCCAGAACGGCACGCTGGCGGTGGCCGCTGGGCAGACGCTGACGCTAAATGGCGTGGCACTCGACAACGTCACCCTGTCGGGCGGCACCGACGACCTCGACGGCGCCTTCTCGGCGGTGAACACCGACAGTACGATCGAGAACGCCACGCTTCAGGATGGCACGCTGACGGTGGCGTTCGGGCAGACGCTGACGCTGGATGGCGTGACGCTCGGCAGCGTCACCCTGTCGGGCGGCACCGACGACCTCGACGGCGCTTCCTCGGTGGTGAACACCGACAGCACGATCGAGAGTACCACGCTCCAGGACGGCACGCTGACGGTAGCGTCCGGGCAGACGCTGACGCTGCATGGCGTGACATTGGACAACGTCACCCTGTCGGGCGGCACCGACGACCTCGACTTCAAATCGCCCGCTGCTGGTAGGCACCGACAGCACCATCGAGGACGCCACGCTTCAAGACGGCAAGCTGGTGGTGGTGTCCGGGCAGACGGTGACGCTGGATGGCGTGACACTCGACAACGTCATCCTGTTGGGCGGCATCGACGACCTCGACGGCGCCACCTCGACGGTGAGCACCGACAGCACCATCGAGTTCGCCACGCTCCAGGACGGCACGCTGACGGTGGCGTCCGGGCAGACGTTGACGCTGGATGGCGTGACGCTCGACAACGTCACCCTGTCGGGCGGCATCGACGACCTCGACGGCGCCACCTCGACGGTGAGCACCGACAGCACCATCGAATTCGCCACGCTCCAGGACGGCACGCTGACGGTAGCGTCCGGGCAGACGCTGACGCTGGAAGCGGTGACAGTCGAAGCCGACGCTACAATCGTCGCCACCGGCGTTCTCACCTTGGCCACCGGCAACCCAATGTCAATGCCGGGATGTTGGAGGCGATCGGGGGCGGCGAACTCGACGTTCAAGACTGCCAGATCAACAATACCGGCAGCCGGCCTCGACGGCATCGTGGTGACCGGCGTCGGCTCGGAGCTGCTGGTCGACACCACGACGCTCAAGCTTGTCGGCGACGGTACGGTGACGCTGGCGAGCGGCGGCGCGATCGTCGGCAACGGCAGCCCCAGCACTCCCGACACTCTGGAGAACGTCGACAACACCATCACTGGCGCCGGAACGATCGGCGACGCTGGCAACAGGGAGCTAGCGCTGGTTAACGACATCAACGGCACCATTGTAGCCACCGGCGGCACGCTGACGCTCGACACCGGCAACACCATCGTCAATGCCGGGCTGTTGCAGGCGATCGGGGGCGGCACGTTGAATGTAACCGACAACATCAAGGGAACCGGGAACATCGCGATTGGCAACGGTGCCACGGTTGCCCTCGGAGGTACAGTCACCAACACGGTCACTTTTGAGGGCAGCACCGGCACGCTGCAAATCGACAGTTCCGGCACATCGTCGCACTACTCCATTTTTGGTGGCGGCGCCCTGCTGCCGGCCGGTGACGAAATTTACTTGCCGAATATCAGCTACAACCCGGCAGCGGACAGCTATGATGCGAATACTGGTGTCATAACCGTTAGCAATGGAACGCCCGGCGGGACAGTAACGATCGACGTCGCGGGCGGTATCGGCAGCGACGACACTTTCGTTTTCGCGTCGCAAGGTAGCGGGACGGTGATTTATGATCCGCCGAGCGGCACAGACATCGTCGATCCGCTAGCGAAATCCTCCGGCACATCGGTTTCGCCCGACGGCGACACCTTCCTCTTTCATCCCGGCATGGGTGCCGACACCGCCAGCAATTTCATCGCGAAGGCGGACACAATCGAGCTCGACCATCTCGTCAACATCGAATCGGTCCGGCAATTGACGTCCCTGATTGCCACCGACGCCCATGGCGATGCCGTAATCGAGCTTGGTCACCACGACAGCATCACGCTGCCCGGCGTAAGCGCGAACTCCCTGCAGGCCCATCTGCACAGCCTTGTGCATTTGAGCTGATTCTCATCGTCCGCACACGATGACAGGACGGGCGCGAAATCCTTGGCGCTCAACTTTGCCTGCAACCGGCCAGCGCCATGATGGACACTGCCCTCGTCTAGGAGGACTCTTAAGGAAGCACTCAAGGCAATCCTCGAGAAGTGTGGACGGCTTACCAAATGACCAAATCATATAGCTCGATTTAATACTGGTACTGAGCGCTGCGCATCGCACCACATACTCCGAGGATGACGAGCCGCGGTTTCCAATCAATCAAACGTGACGGCGAGCCGCAGAGCATCAAATGATCCAACCCAAACGACAGAGCGGCACTTTAAGACTCGCGGTTCTCGAGAGGGAAGATTGGCCATGTGGCTGCAAGCCGACACCGATTAAGTCTGTGCCGGCATGTTCTGAACAGATACCGGCGCCTCAAACTTCGGCAGAACCGCTAAGAGGTCTGCAACTTGACGGCCATTGCGATCGCGTTGAGAAAGCTCCGGTGCCGTAGTGCCCCAATCAATGTTCAGCTTCGGATCATCCCATTTCAAAACGAGTTCGTCAGCCGGGCTGTACAACTCGTCGCATTTATAAAAGAAATCCGCACTGTCCGAGAGCACGACAAAGCCATGGGCTAAACCGCGGGGAATCCAGAATTGCCGATGGTTATCCTCGTTGAGTTCCACCTTCACATGCTGACCGAAGCTCGGGCTGCCGACTCGCACATCGACGGCGACGTCCAGCACCGCCCCTCTAAGCACCGTGACAAGCTTGCCCTGCGGTTTTGGGTTTTGGATGTGCAGCCCGCGCAAGACATTGCGTGTGGACCGCGAAAGATTGTCCTGTACGAAGGTGGTCGAAATCCCAGCCTTGGCATAGCGGTCTGCCTGATAGAGTTCGGTGAAGAAACCGCGGGCATCGCCGAAAACCTTCGGCTCGAGGATCAGGACGCCGAGAATCGCGGTCTTGATAATGTTCATCTCGCTTCCTTAGATCCCGGCCCGGTGTGAAGACCGCATCCTGTTTACCTTGCATTGCAAATATATTAAACGAGGGACTTGTTCCGCCTACAATTTATGTGCCGCAACAAGCGGCGCCTGCCGGGCGTCAGACTTCCTCTTGCACCGCGCGACTGCAGTAGGAATAGGGGTTGATGTTAGATGAAAGGCATCATTCTGGCGGGCGGCTCCGGCACCCGGCTTTACCCGGTCACATCCGTTGTCTCAAAGCAATTGTTGCCGGTCTTCGACAAGCCAATGATTTATTATCCGCTGGCAACCCTGATGTTTGCCGGCATTCGGGACATCCTGATCATCAGCACACCGCAGGACAAGCCGCTGTTTGAGAGGCTGCTGGGCGATGGCTCCGATTTCGGACTTCGGTTTTCGTATCATTCATCAGGACGAGCCGCGCGGCTTGGCCGACGCCTTCATCTTGGGCGCCGATTTCGTTGGCGCCGACCGCGTCGCGCTTGTTCTCGGCGACAACATCTTTTACGGTCACGGCCTGCTAGATTTGCTGGCGAATGCGTATGCTCGCGAGACCGGCGCGACGGTGTTTGGCTATGCGGTCAACTCACCCGAGCAGTATGGCGTCGTCGAACTTGACGATACTGGGCGTGCGGTATCCATCGAGGAAAAGCCGCTACAGCCAAAGTCAAACATCGCCGTGACCGGACTTTATTTTTACGACAATGCCGTTGTGCGCATGGCCGCCGAATTAAAGCCGTCGCCGCGCGGCGAGCTGGAAATCACCGATCTCAATCGCGCCTACATGGACCGGGGCGATCTGTTCGTCGAAGTGTTGGGCCGCGGCTTTGCGTGGCTCGACACCGGCACCCATGCGTCGCTTGTTGAAGCCAGTCATTTCGTGCAGATTCTGGAACAGCGTCAGGGACTGCGCGTCGCCTGCCCCGAAGAGATCGCGCTGCGGCTCGGCTACATCACCCTCGATCATTTCGAAAAGCTTGCGGCGCGCTGCGCCAAAAGCAGCTACGGCCAGTACCTGTTGGGCATACACCGCTCGTTCGTCAAATCGCAGCCCGGAGCTTTGACGCATGCGGTTTGAAAATGCCGTCATTTTCGTTACTGGCGGCGCCGGCTTTATCGGCTCGGCGGTTATCCGGCATCTGCTCGATGATACTGAAGCGTTCGTCGTCAATATCGACAAGCTCACCTATGCCGCTTGCCTCGACTCGATCCCGCAAGCCGAGGGCAACCGCCGCTATCGCTTCGCCCGCGTCGACATCTGCAACGGGCCGGCGCTGCGGCAGCTGTTCGATCAATACCAGCCACACTACGTGATGAACCTTGCGGCCGAGAGCCACGTCGACCGCTCGATCGATGGTCCATCCGAATTCATCCAGACCAATGTTGTCGGCACCTTCACACTGCTGCAGGAGGCGTTGCGGCATTGGCGCGGACTTGATCGCGCCGCGCAGAACAATTCCGGTTCCACCACATATCGACGGACGAAGTGTACGGCACGCTCGGGCCGGAAGGACTGTTCACCGAGACTACCGCCTATGCGCCGAACTCGCCCTACTCCGCCTCAAAGGCGTCGTCGGATCACCTGGTGCGCGCCTGGCGCGAGACCTATGGGCTGCCGACCATCGTTACCAATTGCTCCAACAATTATGGCCCCTATCATTTTCCTGAAAAGCTAATCCCGCACATGATCATCAAGGGGCTGGCCCACGAACCGTTGCCGATTTATGGCGACGGCCAAAATGTGCGCGATTGGCTCTACGTTGAGGATCACGCCAAGGCGCTCGCGCACGTGGTCGAGCGCGGCCGGGTCGGCGAAACTTACAACATCGGCGGTCGCAATGAGCGCGCCAATCTTTTCGTCGTGCAGGCGATCTGCGACCTGCTCGATCGGCTCCAGCCGTCCGCGCGTGGCTCGCGCCGCCAGCTGATCTCGTTCGTCGCCGACCGCCCTGGCCATGACCGGCGTTATGCGATCGATGCGTCGAAGCTTGAAAACGAATTGGGCTGGCGCGCGGCCGAGACATTCGAGACCGGGCTTGCCAAGACCGTCCGATGGTATCTGGAAAACCGGCAGATGGTGGCAGGCCATTCTCGACCGCGGCTACAAGGCTGAACGCCTGGGACTTCTCGAAGTCGGGGCCTAGAGACTCATGCGCACTACCGCGCCTGGGCTTGTACAAAACTGGTAGGCGACCTCCCCTATCGACGTCGCACGTAGCGCCTGCATCACCGCGCAAAACACGCGATCAAAGGATCAAGAGTGCTCGCCTGAATGAATCATACCGCGAAGTGTGATCGCAACGAGGCGATCTGCTCAAGTCTCCAGTGAGCGGGTCTTTTTCTTCAACAAGACCAAACAGTGTAGTCGGGTGGTGACGCACTTCGACAACACGTCACGCCAATTACCTTGCCTTCATCCAGCTTGCGTCGATCAGGTTATGGCTGCGGGTTGACGAATCAGACCCTAATAGGCCGTCGGTTGAAGACCTAGCATCAGCGTTCGAAATAGAATTTTGATATCCAGCCACATGCTCCAGTTGTTAACATACCACAGATCAAGCTCAACGCGTTTTTCCATCAGGTCGGTGATCGGCGTTTCGCCCCGATAACCATTAACTTGAGCCCAACCCGTGATACCGGGTTTGACGTGGTATCTAAAGGCGTAATTGCCGATGAGCTTCTCGTACTCGGTGTTGTGAGCGGCCGCGTGTGGCCGCGGTCCGACCAACGACATGTTTCCGTACAGCACGTTGAATAACTGCGGCAGCTCGTCAATGTTGGTACGGCGCAGCCAGCGTCCAATTTTAGTCACTCGCGGATCGGCGCGCGTAGCTTGACGAATTGTGCCGCCATCTTCAAGCACGTGCATGCTCCGGAACTTCACGATCCGAAACGCCTGGCCATTGAAACCATTGCGGGTCTGCAGGAACAAGATAGGCCCACGTGAATCGAGCTTGATCCAAAGAGCGGTAAGTAGCATTAATGGCGAAAGCAATAGCAGCACGGAGGTCGCGGCGGCTAAATCGAAACAGCGCTTAATGAGCTGCTCACCAGACGTTAGCGGCGCGCGTTGTATCTCGGCAGCGCGCAACGTGCCCAGATTCACCGCGCGGTGACCGAGATAACGGGAAACATTTTCGTCCGGCAGCAGATAAACAGGGATCGGGAGTACGCTTAGCATTGCAGCAATGCCATCGATCACCCGGCTATGGTCCCATCCCACCAAAAGAAGTATCTCTGCAACCGAATTGCTCCGCGCTGCTTCAATCGCTTCGTCGATTGTCTCGCGTAGCCTCGGCGATATCACGCCGCTGCGCGAAATCCTCCTCGCCAATCTCGAACGTTTGGATAGGCGTGTAACCGAATCGCCGAATTTCAGATATGGTGCGTGAGACTGCAAAACGGCTTCGCTCGCCTATGACGATGACCCTCCTGGACGCAAAGGCGCCCTCCGACAACGCATATACTAAGAACTGTGCGAGCAATCCGCGCCAGACAATCATGCCCAACAGGCCCAGCGCAAAAAACGTCAACGTCGCTCCGCGTGAAAATTCCTCTGCTACTTTCAGCATTGCGGCGGCCCAAACCAACACCAAGAAGATACCGCTCCAGGCGAGCGTGAGGTCGCGCGCTTGCCGCGAAAAATTTGCGAGGTTGTCGACCCGATAATCTCCGCGCGCAGCTAGAATCGCAGAAAGATTGGTAAAAGCGAGCAACCCGATCGCCGCATATCTACCCAATCCCGGCACGATGCCTATAAAGCTCCACTCATAGGCGACTCCAGCCAGCACGCTGACGGAGATCAGCATGACCAAGTCGACCGAGACGAACCAGCGGCCCCAGCAAGTGGTAAGGCAAACGGAATACGCGCCGCGCGGGTCGGGCGTTCTGGTCGGCTTCCGCTACGCAAATCCACTTCATGGACGGCGCTTTGGGCCTTGATATGAGCCTCAAGCTTCACGTCGCTACGACCTTGAAAGAGAAACCTTGGTTGGTTTATAAATTGTCTATCATTTGCATTGCAATCATTTAACACCAAAATTACCCTCACAACCATTTTCACGGTAACGATTTACCTTAACGGACCGCCGTTTCGCTGCGCTGGGCCTACGTACCCATCAGTGGATCTTCTTGGCCTCGTCGCCTTGCGTTGTCCGCGCTAACCCGATACGGCTGGGACAAGCGTGTCAAACGACATACCGGATAAGGCGAAGTACCTAACCCGTCAGAGGCAGGTAATACACTACCGTTCTACCTGACCATAGGTATTTGAAGCCGCAAATCGCGAGCCGCTAGACGGCCGCAACGTTTGCACTTCTCGCAGCCTACGTGCCATTAGCGCCGCATCGCAACACGGCATCCCGAGTGCGAAACCGACGTTCGGTGCTCCGGCAAATGGCAGCGACGCGAACGGCGGCCACTCGGGTCGTCTTCGAGTAACCGCGGCTAGCAGTCGCAGTTCTTCACGCCGACCGCCAAAGTCGCGCGCAGATTGTGTTCGCATCTCCGAAGTGCTCATTCTTGGCCACGGCCTGCTTGCGGGTTCTCGATTTTCTTGGAGCGCGTTCGCAAGCTGCGTCCGACAATAGGGCGTTGCGGGCTCACGCGGTGCTTTTAATGCAAGCATACTGGAGCGGTAAGTCAAACCGCGTGCGCGCATCGGTTTCATTGGCCCGAATCTCATCATCGCCTGCGTGTCGTAAATCTGTAAAGTGACCGCAGCTGGCTTTAATGATAAACGTTGGCGCGGTGCTTGCGCGCACTGCAAAACACTTGCCTATGTTAGTCGGATAGGCGATGTACCTACCGGTTCAAACAATAGGCGAATACAAGGGGTTACCATGCGCGTTGCAATGATCGGCACCGGCTATGTGGGCCTTATTTCCGGAGCCTGTATCGCCGATTTTGGCCACGAAGTGGTCTGCGTCGACAAGGATGCGGCAAAGATTGCCGCGCTTGAGCGCGGCGAAATTCCAATCTACGAACCAGGTCTGCAAGAATTGTTAGATTCGAACGTCAAACAACGAAGGCTATCGTTCGCAAACACGCTTGAAGGGCCGGTCCGTGCCGCCGATGTGATTTTCATCGCAGTCGGCACACCATCAAGACGTGGAGACGGCCATGCGGATCTATCTTACGTTTACGAGGCGGCACGTGAAATCGCGGCGGCGGTCGACGGGTTCACAGTGGTCGTTACCAAGTCAACTGTGCCCGTTGGGACTGGAGACGAGGTGGAGCGCATTATCCGCGAAGCTCGCCCGGATGCCGAAGTCGCGGTAGTATCAAATCCGGAATTTTTACGCGAAGGGGCAGCTATTTACGATTTCAAGCATCCTGATCGAATTGTGGTCGGAACTGTCGATGAAAGAGCTCGCAAGATGGTGGGCGAAATCTATCGCCCCCTAAGCCTCAATCAGGTACCTATACTTTACACGACCAGGCGTACGGCTGAGCTTATAAAATATGCCGCCAACGCCTTCCTGGCGACGAAGATTACCTTCATCAACGAAATCGCCGATCTTTGCGAAAAGGTCGACGCAGACGTGCAGGAGGTTGCGCGCGGCATTGGTCTCGACAACCGCATCGGATCGAAATTCTTGCATGCGGGGCCGGGCTTCGGCGGCTCTTGTTTTCCTAAGGATTTGCGCGCCCTGATCAAGACCGCCCAAGATCACGACGTGTCTTTGCGCATCCTCGAAGCCGTCGACGCGGTCAACGACACCAGAAAGCGCGCAATGGGGCGCAAGGTGTCTGCGATGTTTTCCGGGGCGCTACGCGGCAAAACCGTCGCCCTTCTTGGTCTTACCTTCAAGCCCAATACTGATGACATGCGAGAGGCTCCCTCGCTCGCCCTAATCACCGCCTTGCAGGATATGGGCGCCCGAGTGCGGGCGTTCGACCCCGCCGGCATGCGTCAGGCACAAGAGCTGTTGAACGATGTTACCTATTGTGAAAGCGCTTACGATTGCGCTGAAGCGGCCGACGCACTCGTCATCGCCACGGAATGGGAGCAGTTCCGTGCGCTCGATCTTGAGCGCTTGCATGACCTCATGGCGTGCCCAGTAATCGTTGATCTCCGCAACATCTACCGGCCCGCAGATATGCATAGGCACGGCTTCGCTTACGCCTGCGTGGGCAGGTCAGTTGGCAGCACCTGATTTCACTGCTGACGAATTGCTTGACCGGCTGTCCCCGATAGCGAGAGTAAGAACAAGCGCGCCAGGCTTGTAGGCTTATAGGTAGCTCTACCTAAGATTTTCTGCTTCGGAATGTCCCTCTCGCTGAGGAGCGAGGCAGCCGTAGATCACGTACGCACCGAGAGCGTGGGACAAGCTGCCTCAAAGACGCAGGCTCTTTAGAACAGTTTGAACATGCATTTTCATGTGTCGCGAGCGGCACGAAACGAACACGGTTCAGTACGAGGACTGTATCGATTGGCGCGTTTCAACAAATGCGAGGTGCAATGGCGTCACTTTGTTGCATCTTCGTAAAGCCCTATAAAATCGGCTAACGTGATCGGCATATTGACAGCGTCAGCAGAGCTGAATGGATCGACTTGTAAGACGTCTTCTAGGCGAGCAACAAGAATTGCAATACTGAGTGAAGTCAAGACCGGTCTCAAGCAACGGCAAATCTAGCTTTAGTAGCGACAATTGCTTGTTTTGCTCCCGGGCAATCTGTTGCATTTGTGAAATAATGGTTTCTTTCACTGACATCGAGGGTGGCGGTCCTTTTGAAGTGCTTGTGAAACCGGTGGTTGAAAAAGAAATCTATTAATGACATTATGTAAGAGCTCGATCAAGCCCGCAGGTCGACAAAATGTGTTTCAAAGAACAAGCTCCGTCTGCAAAGCGATGCTTGGGACTAGCTCGATCTCATTCGATGCCTGTTTTGATAGATATAGACGCGCCTGAGCATCACCTCTTCGCGGCTGGGAAGAGCAATGCGAAAGCGCCGTCGGAAACTCGCGAGGCGGAGAGCGTCACTATCGGCCTCGTTAATAATATGCCGGATTCGGCGCTGATATCGACCGAGCGCCAGGTATTCGGTTTGCTCAACGCTGCGGCCGGAAAAATTCCGGTTCGCTTACGGCTTTATACTCTGCCAATGGTTCCTCGGACTGATTGGGGACAGCAATACACCCGCCGTTTTTATTCCGATGTTGGCGATCTGTGGCACGACGGTCTCGACGGACTCATCGTCACCGGCACCGAGCCACAGGCGCCCAAACTGGCAGAAGAGCCTTACTGGGATTCCTTCGGAGAAGTTATCGATTGGGCCGCAGAACATACGGTATCGGCAATCTGGTCCTGTTTAGCGGTGCACGGGGCTGTTCTCTACTTGGACGGAATCGATCGACACCAACTCGGTGAGAAATGCATCGGCGTTTTTGCTCATTCGAGGATGAACGACCACCCCTTGGTACAAGGCGCTCCATCGCAGTTAAAAGTCCCACATTCTCGGTGGAACGAGGTCCGTGAGGACGCACTAACATCGTGCGGCTACAACGTCTTAACTAAGTCGGCGATGGCAGGCGTCGACTTGTTCGTAAAGCAGCAGAGAAAGAGCTTGTTTGTATACTTTCAAGGTCACCCGGAGTACGAAGCTCAGAGTTTGTTAGGCGAGTACCGAAGGGATGTCGGCCGCTTCCTTCGGCGGGAGATCGAATGCTATCCGACGATGCCAAGGGGATATTTCGACGACCATGCGGCGGAGTTGTTGACCGCGTTTCAAAAGCACGCACTTTTGGATCGGCGCAACGAACTGCTAGCGGATTTTCCGGTCGACCGTGCCGCAAAGAATTTGAAGGCAGCCTGGCATGTGGCAGCAACACGCATTTATCGCAATTGGATACTGTATCTGTCGGCACGAAGGTTTCAACGCGACAAACCGGCCTGCAGCCGAACCCGTTGAGCCCGCTGGAGCTAATTGCGCCACTTCGAATAGCCGGGCCCTTCGGTAAGTGCCGGGAGTTACGCATACTGGACTTGCGCTGAGCGGCGACCGTACATCGGTACCTCCGGCGTCGTAACCGGAAGTGCGATCCCGCTTTTTAGTGTTTTAGCAAAAAGGCCGCCGCAGCGTTGCTGATAATTGGCAACGAACTATCACATTGACTTGCGACCGCCACAACCTAGGGTATTTTAATATTAAAGTTGCTGACCAAAAAATTTCTGACTTTTTGTGACTGGCAACACACTTAAAGCAAATGGGAGGAATTATTTGTAGCGTTGTAGGGTGGTGGCATGACGTTAGGTGAGGACGAGTGGGCTAGTTGCGACAGGGGGCACATTGCTTCTGTTGGTGGCGTTGTCGGATTCGGCTTGGGCCGGCCTGCTAAGCGCGCGTTCGATATCGTCGTCGCAGCATTAGGTATCCTGCTTTTTGCCCCAATTCTTCTAATCACTTCTATTGCGATTAAGCTTGATTCCCCGGGCCCAATCTTAATCTGTCAGACGTTATTCGGATATGGGAGACGGGCCGTTCGGGTGTACAGATTTAGGTTCGCAACGCACTTCCCGGAAACCCAATCCATCACTCCAAGCCTGACGCGTGTTGGTGGAATTATGCACCAGACCGGCATTGGGGGACTTCCTCAGCTCTTCAGCGTGCTGTTCGGTGAAATGTCAATCGTCGGGCCACGGCCGTATGTCAACGAGCCGGATTTGTCCGATTTTCCGGCAGGCGACCTTACTAAGCAGCATCAAACCCGGAATTATAGATTGGGCAGGTCCCGCCGAGTTCCGGACTTCAGAACAGCGCGTCAACGATGATCTATATCATGCCAAACAGTGGTCGCTTTACAACGACATCAAGATCATTTTGACGGTTCTGTTCGCCGAAAAACCTGCAGACCAAGGGACGTCACTCGTGCGGCGGAAAGTCGCGAGGGTGCAGAAAGGATAGCTGGAGGTCGAAGCTAACGCCTCAAAGTTGGCTATTTAGCACAAACTATCCATTCTTATGATTGAGCATTTGCTCTTGCTTCGAGCCCGCAAAACTGGATCGTTTTTGGTTAGAGTTTTCCGTGTTGACTTCCTAGCTCAGAGGAGCGGGTGGTGATTAAGGCTTGGAGATGTTCGGGCGCCCCTAGGGCGTTCGAGCGTTCGAGCAGGGTGTCGACGTGAGGAAGGGCTGCGTAAGGATCGGGTGCAACGGCAACGGTACGTAGCCCGATGTGAATGTGAGCGACGGACTTTGTGAATGACCAGCGCGCGACGGGCCGAAAGCTGCGTGTTATGTTCTCGCGCTTCTCGCCAGCGTTACGACTGCGATTCGCCTCCCCGTCACGGATGTCATCGAGGCTCTGGAAAGAGTCGGGCCGAGAAGTGGGACTGCCAGCACTGATCCGGATCGAAAGCTTCACCTATCGCGCGCAAACATAACCACCACATCGAAGCTCGATGTCCGGTGGCGCTAGGAGACTGTCATCCGACCGGATTTTACAGGCGAACGCCGAGGCCGGATTTTACACGGGACCGCCAAGGCCGCACGACCTCAACAACGCAGCCTGCGATGTATCCGATCTGAAGCAAGCGGCGGTCAAACCGCCGTGAGTGCGATCACTCGAAATTGCTGGCCACCCACCAAACCGACCACCGTAACAACTCCGGCAACAAACAGCGTCGCCGGCACGAGAACTAATACCCTGAAGCGAAATCCCAGCATCATTCCGGCGACGGCGCCAATCGCAAGAAATCCAACCATGAGATTGCCCCTTTTCGCAAAGAGCGCTCACCTGCCCTAAGAGAACGTCCTTATTACCGATCCGTTCCAATCTCTTTTCACTCCTACCGGACGCCTACAATGATTGATCTCAGCAGCGAAAATGGCACGCCAATACTGATTTGATAAGCCGAAAAACGAACGCTGAGCAGCAATTTTGGTCAAAAGAAGATTGCTGCAATGCAGCATCATACCTGCCCCCAGTTTTTCTTGCTGGACGGGAACCTTCTGAACCGAGCGATTTTTGCGATATAGGACGGTGATGGGCCAGACAAATGCGAAATTATTGCAGCGATCTTGAGCCGATAGCAGAAAGGTAAGAGGGCCGAGAGTGAGTTTTTGATCGGAGCGCATAAGGCTACGTCTTGCGTGTCAGCGAAGCGAAGCTGCCGCCGAACTGTTGCTCCGACCGGCCTTTCACGGCTGTTTGTCGAAACGGCATTATGGGCGTCGCGAGCCATTCAATGGGGCAGCTAGCCCTTCGTCCGCGGGCCTAGAACAAGAAGTTGAGAACGTTTATGGTTGCTGGCGTTTTTTGGACAAGGTGTCCCAGAGAAGCGGCATAGTATGAAAAGCGACACGGTGGCCATCCATGGCGGTTATGAGACCGAGCCCACCACGAAGGCTGTCGCGGTCCCCATTTATCAGACCGTTGCCTACGAGTTCGACAGCGCCGACCATGGCGCCGCTTTGTTCAACTTAGAGGTCGAAGGCCACCGCTACAGCCGCATCAGCAATCCGACGACCGCCGTGCTTGAACGCCGCGTCGCCGCGCTTGAGGGCGGCCTCGGGGCTTTGTGCGTGAGTTCGGGGCAGGCGGCACTGAACTACGCCGTGCTCAACCTCGCCGGGATGGGCCTCAACATCGTATCCATCCCGCAGCTCTACGGCACCACGCACACGCTGTTCGCGCACATTCTGCCGAGCCAGGGCATCAATGTCCGCTTTGCGGAATCCGATCAAGCCGACAGCAATCGAAAAGCTCATCGACGAGAAAACGCGCGCGATCTTCTGTGAAAGCGTTGGCAATCCGGCGGGAAACATTTGCGACATCGAGGCGCTCGCGGCAGTCGCCGCCCGGCACGGTATTCCGCTCATTGTCGACAACACGGTAGCGACGCCGATCCTGTTGCGACCGATCGATTACGGCGCCGACATTGTCGTGCACTCGCTGACCAAATTCATGGGCGGCCACGGCACCACGCTGGGCGGCGCGATCGTCGACTCCGGACGGTTCCCGTGGCGGGCGCATGCGCGCCGCTTTCCGATGTTCAACGAGCCCGATCACTCCTACCACGGCCTGATCTACACGGAGCACTTTGGAGCGGCGGCTTACATCGCCCGCTGTCGCAGCGTCTACCAACGCACCACCGGCGCCGTGCTGGCGCCGATGTCTGCCTTTCTCTTGCTGCAAGGGATCGAGACGGTTGCACTGCGCATCGAACGTCACGTTGAGAATGCGCGCCGGGTCGCTGAATTCCTTCACGGCGATCCGCGCGTAGCGTGGGTCAATTACGCTGGCTTTGCCGACAGCCTTTATTACCCCTTGGCGCAAAAATACTTCGGCGGGCGCGCCTGCTCGCTGATGACTTTTGGTGTTGCCGGCGGACTACAGGCGGGAAAGACGTTTTACGACGCACTCAAACTGTTCAAGCGTCTGGTCAATATGGGCGACGCCAAATCGCTCGCCTGCCACCCCGCTTCGACCACGCACCGGCAAATGTCACCGCAGGAGCAGGAACGGGCCGGGGTGCGGCCCGAGATGATCCGCCTCTCGGTAGGCATCGAGCACATTGACGACATTTTGGCCGATCTGGACCAGGCCCTGGCCGCCGCGCAATCGCATCACGCAACGTCGCCGCTCGCGGCCGAATAGTCTTTTTGGCATAAGACCAACCCGCTTTCGGCTGCCGTCCTCCGCGCCGATCATATAGAATGGCAGCGCTAATGTTACATTTCGCCTTGCTCTTGAGTTCCATATGAACAAAGCGTCCGATGAATCATTTAGCGTCGCGACTATAATCGCCACCCGCCGAAAAGCACTTCATCAAGGAGACCATTAGCACGATCGCCCATTTGTTGGCCGAATCTGGTCTAAGGTCAGTGCGCGGGAACAATCCGAATCCGCACTAAATCGGTAACTGTGCATGGAACGTGCCCTGGCATAATGGCGAAAAACTCCCCATAGGAACCGACGCACGACCCGAGTCCGTTCCAGCACACAGAGACGCGCCATTGCCAATCCGAAAGCTTGCTCAGATCGTCGCTTGGAGTCTTGCCGCGGTGATCATCGTTCTATCAGTCGTACCTCCCGGTCTTCGGCCGCAAACCGTTGCCCCGCATCAGCTTGAGCATTTAATGATTTTTGCAGCAACTGGATTTGCGTTCGGTCTGGGGTTCGACCAGAAGCGCCGGCTGCTCGCGATTTATCTCGTCGTCTTCGCCGGCTTCGTTGAATTCCTGCAGCTGTTCGTACCGGGTAGGCATGCACGCCTCAGTGATTTCGTCGTCGACGCAGCAAGCATACTTGGCGGTTTGGTGACAGAATACGCTGTCGGTCACATCTATAACCGAATGTGACGCTCCGGAATGTTATTTTTTTCAATTGGATAGCGCATTACTTGGGTGTCAGAGTACCTCAGCTTAGTCATAAACCCTGCTTGTTCCCGTGATTTACTTTGATTGGCCTAACTTCTATCATTGCACGCCTAAGTTGGCCTATATTTTGCGTGTTGTGAGCTTGCGGGTTGCGACGAGTTCTGGAGGGTGCGATGCAGAGTCAAAGTGTGCAGTCAGCTTTACCGCGCGACGCTGTGAAGGGGTTTGCTTACCAAGAGGTGATCGACGATATCTGCAACTTAAATTGGAGCGGCCTCGCTCAAGAAGACCTCATCAACGTGGCCTGGGCCTATTATCACTTCTCAGTTCAGTTTCGCGAGAATCTTGAAATCGCACGGAGCCTCTATCCTGACGATGAGCGATTGTTGGAGCTCGATCGCGGCGAGCGGGACACCGATAACCTTTCGCCTTGGCCCGGCGTTGCCGCAGTCGGGGAGAGGATGCACCATGACGAGTTTATGCGAAGGACGCTCGAACTTACGACAATTTCGGAGGACAGGAAGCGTAGCCTCGCGGCTATCGGTCAAGCTTATTTGACTAGGGTCCGAGCGATAGACGATAATAGCAGAGCAATGGCTCTTGCCAGCTACGAAGACGGTGGGCTGGAAAGAGTGTTTCGCGCCATGCTGACGGCTCAGCATTGGAACGACCCGGTTCTGCGAGCATTTAAGCATTTCCTGAGCGAGCACATCAGGTTCGACAGCGATCCGGAGCAGGGCCACGGAGCACTCTGCCGGCATCTCACTCCGGACGAACGGGTTATGCCTTTATGGGCGGAATTCAAGGAGATGTTGATCGAGACGGTGCCGCAATTGACCCACTCTCACCGCGTGCCGGCCGACGCTAACGTCGCCTAACAAACCGATCCTGTGCGAATGGCGGCAGCGAGGGCGAGCCGCGCTGTTCGCGGTTAGCGTTGCGGGCCGTGCTGCTGGACGCGCTGACGTGTTGGCGAGGATGAGGCTCAGTACACCAGGGGTGTGTATAACGGCGAGAGCGCGACACCGTCCGTGCCCGCCAACACCTTCCTGGTTCGTATCGTTTCCGCGACTTCGGTCCAACACGCTCCGAGATGCTATAGCGCTGCTACGCTTTTGCTTCCGGACGGCGGATCGCGTCAAACCGGCCGGTCGGCGGCATCGACCAGACTGCAACGCCGCAGCGGATGGATCGGCATCAACCTGACTCCAAGCCTATCTTATCGCCCGTTCGGGTGAGCAACAAATACAACGCGTGCGGGTTCGTCGTGAGGTAGCGGAGGGCCAAGCGGCGCGGCTCAAGATACCATCGATAAGCCCATTCCATACCGGCATGACGCATCCAACCCGGCGCCCGAGGCTTCTGTCCCGAAAGAACGTCAAACAATCCGCCCGCGGTTTTGATCAGGCCAACGCCGCGCAGCCGATGACGATTGCGCACGGCAAACTTTTGCTCAAGTGGGGCTCCAAGACCGACCCAAAGAATGTCCGGTCGGGTAGCATTGATAGCGTCAACGACGCCTGGATTCTTCGTCTTTGCGGCGCATATATCCACTCGCATGGCCGACAATGTCGAGAGCGGGATATAACGATCGGACGTATCGCGCCGCTTCGTCTATGACCGATTGTGTCCCGCCCAGCAGGTATATGCGTGCCTCTCGGTGTTGGCCGGCTATGGCAACATCATGAAAAAAATCCGTCGTGCAGATCCGTTCCGGTAGAGCTCTATTGCAGAACAGGTGCGAAGCAAATACCAGCGACATCCCGTCTGCGTGAATGAGATCACTTTGGAGGAACAGATCGCGAATTGCGGGTTGCCGGGCGCAGAGTGACAGGACTTGACCGTTGGCGGAAGTTACGATGACCGGTGGTAGCGCGCTGTTGCGTCTGTCGAGTGCAACATCGATCATGAGTTGCGCCGACCTGGCTCGATCGATGACTGCAATCGGCAGTCCACCAATGTGTGACAACGGCACGTTCCAATGCTGATTGCCGTTGCCGTCAAGCCGGGCATAGTCTGCCCCTACGGTCGTCACGAGGCTCATTCTTGGACTAATGCGGCAACTTCTAACAGGCGGCAAAGCCTATTGGATGTTAGGCTTAAGGTCGTCGTCGCTGCCTTTGCGATAACCAACAACAAAGCCCCCGGCACTTTTCAGAGCCATTCCACTAGGAATTTATTATGGACGGCACGCATCCGGCGGCAACCGGCGGCTTCCGACTATGTTCATTATCGGTAAGGCCGATTTGGCGCCGGGCAGAGGGAATGAACCCGTGCCGAATTCGAGCACGGAATATCGCAGAGCGGCTGCTGGCTCGAGCATGTTGTGAGCCGCATTCAATCATTGGCCCATTCTGACCCGCAAGAGGGTCGTTAACCTTAATCAGTCTCAAATACGTGGAGAGGGGACGACGCCTATTGCGGCGACGGTGCGCAAGAACTCCGCATCGACGCACATGCTCCAGTTGTTCTGGCGGCAAGTGGCGAGATTTACGTTATTGCTGAGCGGCGCGCCGAGCGCTCACCGGCTGGCATCGAACCAGAGTTGACCCGGCCGAGCCGATACCCACCGGTAGGGATTACAATTCCAGCCAGATACCCGACCTGCAGGCATACAATCGCGACCGCCGCACTAAATCCGATGCTCAACGGCATGTCGGCGCGCACGACCCCGGCACCTATCACGCAGAGCAGCACGCCTAAGCTCGCCGGAGCCAGAATCACTACCTTGAACCGCAGCCCAATTAGGATTCCGACCAGCAGCACCAAGATCGAAGATACCAACATGACAAGTTACCTCGCCTAGACGAGATTCGACGCGCAACCCGTAAATTTTCAGATAATTTTGTCGTGTAAAACTTAACAATACGGCGGGACGGTTGACCGATGGAAAACGCAGTTGAGGCAAGCTCTCTCTCCTATCGGAGGAACGCTCGGCCAAGCGTAACGTTGCCGCTACAGTGCTGACTGTCGATGTTGGTGCCGCGGCATAGAGATTGCGCGCATTCGAATGGTTTAAACGCGCAGCTTACCGCTCTGAATTCCAGCGTAGAGCATGGCGTCTACCGGGACGAAAGCCCGTTGCGCCGGATCATCGAAGTAGATCCGATCGCGCGTCACCGCTGGATCATAGCCGTCGCGCTGAAGATCGCTCTTCGTGTGCTTGAAAGTACTGGTCGCGTCGATCTGATCCGTGATGCGCAGGAACAGCGGTCGGGCATATGGCGGTAGCTGTCTTTCGAGGTGCTGGCGGAACTCGCTGAAATCAAGTTCGCCGTCAACGACGAGCGCTGCCATGCCTGCAGCGCCCTCGGTTCCTGGCACGCGAACGCCATAGACATTCGCCTCTTTGATGCCAGGGAAGGCCGTGATCGCTGCGGCGACTTCCGAGGTCGCCACGTTCTCGCCCTTCCAGCGAAATGTGTCGCCGACCCGATCGATAAAATAGAAGAAGCCGCTAGCATCTTGGCGCATGAGATCGCCGGTGCGGTACCAGGCGTCGCCGCGCTCGAACACGTCGCGGAGGATCTTTTTCTCCGATTGTTCGGGATTGCTGTAGCCTTCGAATTCGCCGCCGCGGTACCCCGCGTCCTCGCTAATTCTGCCGATCGCTTCGCCAACCTCATTGGTCAAGCAACGGATGCAGAAGTTGTTCTCGTCGCGCGCCGGTTCGCCGGTGACGGCGTCGAACTTGACCAGCGCCAACGGGAAGCGGTGCGTAAGAAACGGCGGAACGCGACCGATGGCGCCGACCTTTCCTTCGACATTGTAGAGCGAGAAATTGCCCTCGGTCGCCGCATAAAATTCTAGGATGCGCGGAATGGCGAATCTCGATTGGAATTTCTCCCAGACGTCAGCGCGAAGCCCATTGCCGCAGCATAGCCTGAGCCGATGGGTACGCTCGCGCGGATTTTCCGGGGCATTGAGAAGATAACGCGCGAGTTCGCCGATGTACTGGAATAGCGTGCACTCGCCATCAATGACGTCGTCCCAGAAATGCTGCGCAGAGAATCTGTCACGGATCAGCACCGAGCCGCCGCGAACCAACAAGGCGCCGGTGGCGACGACGCCGCCGACGCCGTGATACATTGGCAGGCAATCATACATGCGATCCTCGGGCCCGGTATTCATCAAACCTGCGAACCAAAGACTCCATTGCAGCAATCGCCGATGACTGACGTTGGCGGCCTTTGGCAGACCGGTCGAGCCGGAGGTATAGATCAGTAGAGCGCGATCGGCGATCGTCACGGCGCGACGCTCCGACGGCGTCAGAGGTACTCCCGAGAATCGCTCGGCCCAAAGGTCTATGCGGTCGAATTCGCCGCTGGCCCCGCTGCCGTGCGTCCAGATTTTCGGCTGGTTCGCCAGCTGCGCCGCTGTCGGATGTGAACTCGTCGCAAAGTTCCGCAGCGACAATGACATGCTTCGGCGCGACGATATTGATGCAATGGGAGAGCGCAAGACCGCGAAGCTGCGTGTTGATCAGCGAAACGACGACGCCAACACTGGTCAGTCCAAGCCATATCGCCATATATTCGGGCCGGTTAGGCATCATGAGGCAGACGGTTTCGCCCACGGCCACTCTTTGATCGAGCGCCCAGCGTGCATAGGCGTTGGCGCGCTTGGCGAGTGCGCCATAGGTCAGGTTTTCGCTAACGGAAAGGAGTGCTGGCGCGTCGCCGCGGGTTTGCGCGAGTTCTTCGACGATTCCGGGAAGGAGGCGACGCGGATTGGCAGCGATAGGCGCGGTTGCTTCGAGAGCACGAACCCAATCGCGAAGCGCAGTGCTCTGGTTCCTCGTTTGCTTCGCTGGTTCCGTCTTTATTGTAGCCATGGGTCCCGACGATAGCGACGCCCTTCACTGCTTTAGCGAGCGAGCCTGAAGTGCCCGCTGGACGTAAGGATAGGAAGCCTAGCCTCGTCAAACTGCTGGCGGCCTTGCTGGTTTGCCCGCTGCGGCATTGCGGGTCGGCGCCGGCGACATTGAAATAGCGCAGGACCACGTGGTGCAGACCGTAGGCGCGACTGGCGTCGCGCAACATGATTTCGCTCATAAGCTTCGACCACCCATAGGGCGAGATCGGCAGCGTCGGCGTATCTTCCTTCACAGGCATCTCGACGGGATTGCCATATACGGCGGCGGTCGAAGAAAAGATGAAATAGCGTACGCCGTTGTTCACGGCGCATTCGATGAGAGCGCGTGAGTTAACGGTATTGTTGCGATAGTACTCTAGCGGATCGCGTACCGAATCAAGGAACAACAATGGAAGCGGCGAAGTGGATGATGGCTTCGACGTTGTGCTGGCGAATCAGTTTGGCGACCAGCGCCTGGTCGCCGGTGTCGCCGACGATGAGAGGTGCGCCCTTCGGCACGGCCCAGTCATAACCGGTGGAGAGGTTGTCGAGCACGACGACAGGTTCGCCGGCATCGAGTAGCTCAAGCACCATATGGCTGCCGATGTAGCCGGCTCCGCCGGTAACGGACCGTCATGGTCTCGACCTTTTCTGAACGTCGACGGCGCTACCGGATCCCTGCCTATGCGCACCAGAACCAGGGCGCTACGGTCTTCTTCTCTGAGCTATCGCTCGCGCAAGGATTCCTGCCGGTATCTGATAAGCGGTGACAGCAAATAGCCGATGATCCGGCGGGAGCCGGTCTTAATTTCCACAGTTACTGCCATCCCCGGTTCAAGGTTAGCGAGCCTGTCTTCCACCGGAATCTGCATTCGATCCAGTGATATACGCGCAGCGTAGCCGAGTTCCTGACCTTTGGGTTCGCTGCGCGTGCTTTCCGCATCTTCCGCTCCGGTATTTTTTGTGTTTTCCGGCGGGACGTCGCGAACAATCGCGTCGCGGGAAACGCTCACCACTCGACCGCGAACGAGCCCGTACCGCGTGAAGTTGAATGCATCGACCTTGATTTCAGCTTCCTGGCCAACATGAACAAAACCGATGTCCCGGTTGGAGATCCTGGCTTCTATCTCGAGCACGGCATCGGAGGGCACGACGACGGCCAATTGTTGCGCCGGCGTCACTACGCCGCCTACCGTATGAACCGCGAGCTGCTGGACGACGCCATCGACCGGCGCGGTCAAGAGTTGAAGCTTCGTTCGCTGCTCCGCCTTTGTCAGATCGCCGCTGAGGCCGCCTGCCTTTCGCTCTGCGTCCACGAGGTCGTCGAACAGCTTACGTTTAAATTCCGCTACCGCCTGGGCACGAGTTTCAACGGCTGCCGCCAACGCGGCCTCTGCTTCTTGAAGTCGACTTTGCTGAACAGCAGTGTCCTTTTCGTTTTCCGTCAATTGCTGCAGGGATTCAAGATAGGCAAGCTTCGATCCGAGTTGCTT
Source organism: uncultured Alphaproteobacteria bacterium (assembly GCA_963826945.1). Classification (GTDB taxonomy): domain Bacteria; phylum Pseudomonadota; class Alphaproteobacteria; order Rhizobiales; family Xanthobacteraceae; genus BOG-931. The sequence goes on from CAWGYY010000018.1 coordinate 382,929, forward strand.
GTCGGCGAGGCCGCTGTGAATGGTGTAACGTTGCCTGATGATCGGTTCGTCCGCTTGGAGCTTGCTGATTGTGGCGGCGATGGTATTAATCTCCGCCTGTTTCTGCTTTTCCTGGCCATCGAGCGCGGCGACCTTAGCTCGATATTCTTCAATCTGTCTGACCAGGAAGTGCCGTTGCATGGCGATCAGGTCTGGACTGGCGCCTGCCGGCGGCTGAAACATGGCTTCCGGATTGTCGCTCAAGGCTGCGCGCAACCGTGCAATGTTTAGCTGCGCGGCAATGAGGTCGCTTCTTATATGCTCCTGCTCCGCCTCGGTCATGGTCGGATCGAGCTCGATCAGGACCTCACCCGCCCTGACGCTCTGGCCGTCATGAACGTGAATAGCGCGCACAACACCGGTGTCGAAAGGCTGTATCAGCTTGACCCGGCCGCTCGGTACGATTTTGCCAGTAGCTGAAGCGACAATGTCGACATGCCCGAGGCTTGCCCAGATCAGCGCCAGCGCGAACAGCGCGATCAAAGTAGCGCCGATCGCGCGACCCGTCGGCGAAGGCGGCGTTTCGACGATCTCCAGCGCCGCAGGCAGAAACGCGAGTTCGTCCTTTTTGCGTCGCTCTCCGCGCCGTCGGGAAGGAGACGACATTTTTGGCGGCTGTGATCGCAGCTCTAGCGGACTTCATGGATGCCACTCTGCAGTCGGTGCAGCATCGCGTAGCGCCCTCCCTTCCGGACCAGTTCGTCGTGAGTGCCATCTTCGACGATGCGCCCGTGGTCTAGGGTGAGGATCCGATCGGCGGAGCGCACCGTGGACAAACGGTGGGCCACGATGATAACCGTGCGCCCCGTCGACATTTGCGCCATATTCCGCTGGACGTTCCGCTCGCTTTCATAATCGAGGGCGCTGGTGGCTTCATCGAAGATCAAAACTCGCGGCTCACCCAGGATTGCACGAGCAATAGCAATTCGCTGACGCTGGCCGCCGGACAGGGTACTGCCGCGTTCGCCGACGATCGTGTCATAGCCCTCCGGCAGTTCGAGAATAAAGTCGTGAGCGCCGGCTAACGTTGCCGCAGCGATCACTCGGTCGATCGGGGTTCCTGGCTCGGCTAAGGCGATATTGTCGCGGATCGAGCGGTTGAAGAGAATGTCCTCCTGCAGCACGACGCCCACTTGGCGGCGTAACCACGCGCTGTCCACCATCGCAAGATCAGTGCCGTCGACCAGCACGCGTCCGCTCTCCGGCACGTAGAGGCGCTGCACCAGTTTTGCGAGCGTGCTCTTTCCCGAGCCGGATGGGCCGACAATGCCGACAACTTGGCCAGCCGGCACACTGAAACTGACGTCGTGCAGCACCTCCGGCCCGTCGATGCGGTAGCGAAATGTGACGTGCTCGAACACGATATCGCCGCGGATTGCCGGCAACGCGGCACGGCCCGGACTAAAGGTTGGTTCAGCCGGTGTATTGAGGATGTCGCCGAGCCGCGCGACCGACAGGCGGGCTTGATGAAAATCCTGCCACATCTGCGCAAGACGAAGTACCGGCGTACTCACCCTACCCGCGAAAATGTTGAATGCCACCAGCTCACCGACCGTAAGAGAACCCTCAATCACAAGCTTGGCGCCGAAATAGAGAACGCCGGCGATCACCAGCTTGTTGACTAGCTGGACGGTCTGGCTCGCAGTATTTCCCAGGCTGATGACGCGGAAACTCGCGGCAACGTAGCCGGCAAGCTGCTCTTCCCAACGGCGCTGCATTTGCGGCTCAACAGCCATCGACTTGAGCGTCTGAACCCCCGTTACGCTCTCGACCAAAAAGGCCTGATTTTCAGCTCCGCGCGCGAATTTCTCGTCGAGCCGCTGACGAAAAAACGGCGTCGCACAAACTGAAATGCCTATATAGAAGGGAAAAGCGCCAATCACGATCGCAGTGAGCAGCGGTGAATAAATAAACATCACGGCCAGAAATACGAACGTGAAAAACAAATCGATGACCAGTGTGAGCGCCGAACTGGTGAGAAAGTTGCGAATGTTCTCAAGCTCGCGAACACGGGCCACCGAATCGCCGACGCGTCTAGCCTGGAAATATGAAATCGGCAGCGCCAGCAGGTGGCGAAATAAGCGGGCGCCCAGTTCGACATCGATGCGGTTCGTTGTGTGCGCGAAAAGGTAGGTTCGCAGGATGCCAAGGATGGTCTCGAAGATCGAGATGGTGACGAGTCCAATGACGAGCACGTCGAGCGTGCTCAGGGTGCGGCTGACAAGTACCTTGTCAATGACGACCTGAAAAAACAGCGGCGAAACGAGCGCGAACAGTTGCAGAAAAAACGAAGCCGCCAGAACCTCGCCCAGCAGATGGCGGTATTTGTGGATGGCTCCGAGAAACCAGCTGATGTCGAAGCGCCGCGAGAGATCTACCAGTCCGGCGCGGCGTGCCATCAAGATGAGGCGGCCGTCCCAGACCGCCTCGAAGTCACTGCGCGACATCAGCGTAGGCCGCGGTGAAAAGCGGATCTTGAAGGAGAACCTGGTCCTTGTTGGCCTTGGCAAGAACCAGACAACGGCCGTCGCGTAGCACCGCTATGCCCGGTAGCGGCATATTTATCAGCCGTTGCCACTTTGATTGAGAGGTCCGCGCCTTAAGCCCGAACTCCTTGGCGCAACGCACCATTTCGGGCACGCCAATGTCGCCGCCGAAACGATGACGAATTTGCTCGGAATTAACGCCGACGCCGTTGAACCGCAACAATAGTACGAGAGCGGCCAGCCCAGAATCAGACGGTGTCTGTTTGTCAGTTGTTTCAATCACCCCAACCCCCATCACAACTCCGAAGCACTAGACCTTCCACTCATGGTTAAAGGGATCGGCCAGCGGCGACTGATTGCCCCGATTGCGCACCTCATAAGACAGGGCACCGTCGCGGTGACCGTTCACCATACCGAAGCTCGACGGCATAATTATGGGCCAACGGTACTATGATAGTACACCCCACCCGGTTGCTATTCTGTGAATATGCGAGTGAGCTTTGCGCCTCGAACACAATCTCAGAAGGGTCGATCGCAGCGTTGCCCGCTGCATGGAGACGGCGATCGTGCCAGTGACCCCCGTCACCTGCAGTGCACGACCTATAGTTCTCACCCATGCCGAGGAGTACTGAGCAGCGATTGGTTGGCCGATTGCGGTGGCTCAAAGACAACCATGGTGCCGCCATGGTGATCGTTTGCCAGGCCAAAACTTGCCGCGGTGTATTGGCCAAGCAGCGCGATTTGAGCGCGCTGGACGCCGTCCGATACGGATCAGTGTGCCGCCGGTGCCGTTTCTCTTCGGTGAATAGCCGACCGTGGTTTGTGAATTCGAAGGCCATCGTCGGCAGGTCGATGCCGTCTTTCGCGCCGAAGTCGGACACCGTCCCGGTGAAGCTCGAGGGCTCGTCGAGCCATAGCGTTCCGGTCCGCCCAGCGAAGGTCACATCGCCGCTGTGGGGATTCCTGATCGCTAAAACTTCGCCGTTGCTGATGCTTACCGGTGCGTTGTTGACGGCTCCCGGAACGCGCCGGCGGATCAGTGAGCAGTGTTCCGCCGGCCCCATCGTTGGCGATATGAAAATCCGCCAGCGTGTAAGTGCCGGTAAATTGCAGCGCGACAGACGTGGTGCCGTTTGCAATAGTAAGAATCCCGGCGGTATCGGTGCTATTCGGATCGTAGCTTACCAGCCGCGCGCCCGCGAATTTGAGCTTGGTGAGATCGATTGATTGGGTGGTATTGCTTCCAAACCCGGAAATCCAACCACTGTATCGTGCCCGTCCAAGTACAGGCCACCTGTGCTCCCGGAATTGAAAGAAATGTTTTCGCTGCTGGCCTGGTCCATCACTACCCAGCCAGCCCCGCTAATCGCAGTCGCGCCGCCGGTGAGGGCGCCATTGACATTTACGGTTCCGCCCTGGGCCCAAATCGTCCCGGTATTGTCGAACACGCCGCTGATGTTGAGCGTGGCGCCGGCCTTAACGGACACGATCCCGGCCTGGACACCGGCTCCGGTGCCGTTGGTGACTGTGAAGGAGGTGCCCCTGGCGATGGCCAGCGTCGCCGTGCTGACGGTGTTCAGTTCGAAAATGGTTTCATTCGCGCTGCTGGTGACCTGAAAGGTGCCAGGGGCATCGAGCATCACCACGTCAGAGCTTGACGGTACTCCGGCTGGCGAACTCCAGTCGGTCGGCGTGTTCCAGTTGGCGCTGGTCGCGTTTTCCCACTGGTCGGTGTTGACCTGTAGATTGAGATTCATGGGCGCGATGGTCGCGGCATTGCCCGCTGTATCGGTGATCGATCCGCCCGACACGGCTCCAGTCAGTTGAAGTGCGGTGGTATTCTGGTTGGCACCTACGGTATATCGGAACACCAGCGTCGAGGTGCCGGAGCCGCTGACATAGGTCGCGGTACCGCCATCATTCAGCGCCAATGCGGGTGTTCCGCTGACATTCACAATCGCGCCCATCCTGATCGTGATGGTCACGTTACTGCCGGTTTCCACGTCGCCGCTGGCCGGCACGGTTGCCACCGCCGTTATCGTCGGCGTCGTGGTGTCGATCTGCGCGGCCGCTCTGGCTCAGGCCCGGCCAACGACAAATTGGCGGCATTGCCGGCGCCGTCGGCTATCGTCGCGCCGTTGAGATTGACTGCAGTCGCGGCCAGCCCATTGGTGTTCTGACCGGCCGCTACCGTATAGCTGAAAGTCAGTGCGGTCGTGCCGGAGCCGCCGGTGTAGGTCGCAGTCCCCCCGTCGTTGAGCGTCAGTGTCGGGGCGCCGCCTACGACCGTCACTGCCTCGCTCATGTTGAGCGTCAGCGTCACGCACCTTGCCGGCATCGATAGTCGCCCGCGGGCGCGGTCACCGACGACACCGTCGGCGTCGTGGTGTCGATCTGCGGGCTGCCCTGGCTCAAGCCGCTAATCGAAAGGTTGGCGGCATTGCCGGCGCCATCCTGCACCGTAGAGCCGTTGAGGTTCACGGCCGATATGATGAGGTCCGGGACGTTCTGACCAGCAGCCACGGTGTAGCTGAAAGTCAGCGCGTTGGTGCCAGAGCCGCTGACATAGGTGGCGGTGCCGCCGTCGTTGAGGGAGAGCGTGGGTGAGCCGCCGGCGGTGTTGACCGTCACCACTTCGCTCATGCCGAGGGTGTAGGTGATAGTCTTGCCGACACCGAGGTCGCCGCTCGAGGGGTTCTCCACCAGCGATGAGATCGTCGGCGCCGTGGTGTCGATCTGCGGCCCGGTCTGAGTGAGGCCGGTGAGCGACAGGCTGGCGGCATTGCCGGAGCCGTCCTGGATGGTGCCGCCGTTGAGGTTGACGGCCGTGGCCGCCAGCGCCGCGGTGTTCTGACCGGCGCCGACCGTGTAGCTGAAGGTCAGCGCGTTGGTGCCCGAGCCGCCGGTATAGGTCGCGGTGCCCCCGTCGTTGAGCGTCAACGTCGGCGTGCCGCCGGTGGTGTTGACCGTCGCCGCCTCGCTCAGGTTAAGCGTCAGCGTCACGGTCTTGCCGGCATCGAGGTCGCCAGCTCGACGGCGACTCCGCAATCGCGCTGATCGTCGGCGTCGTGATGACGCTGACGCCGGTAAATGTCTCCGGCAGGCCGGAGGTGCTCAGCGCATTGCCGGCGAGGTCGGTGATCGTGCCGGTGACCGCCGTCGCCTGCAGCGCCGCGGTGTTCTGACCGAGCGCCACCGTGTAGCTGAACACCAGCGCACTGGAGCCGGAGCCGCTGACATAACTGGCGGTGCCGCCATCGTTGAGCGTCAGCGTCGGCGTGCCGGTGACGTTCACCGCCTCGCTCATGTTGAGCGTCAGCGTCAGCACCTGGCCGGTACCGTAGTCGCCCGCGGTCGCCGTCACCGACGATACCGTCGGCGACGTGGTGTCGATCTGCGGCCCGGTCTGGGTGAGGCCGGTCAGCGACAGGCTGGCGGCATTGCCGGCGCCGTCCTTGATGGTCCCGCCGTTGAGGTTGACCGCCGTCGCCGCCAGCGCCGCCGTGTTCTGACCGGCGCCAACCGTGTAGCTGAAGGTCAGCGCGTTCGTCCCCGAGCCGCCGCTATAGGTCGCCGTGCCGCCATCGTTCAGCGTCAGCGTCGGCGTGCCGCCGGTGGTGTTGACCGTCACCACTTCGCTGGTATCGAGCGTCAGCGTCACGGTCTTGCCGGCATCGAGGTCGCCGCTCGAGGGGCTCTCCACCAGCGACGAGATCGTCGGCGTCGTGGTGTCGATCTGCGGCCCGGTCTGAGTGAGGCCCGTCAGCGACAGGCTGGCGGCATTGCCGGCGCCATCCTGGATGGTGCCGCCGTTGAGGTTGACGGCGGTCGCCGCCAGCGCCGCGATGTTCTGACCAGCGCCAACCGTATAGCTGAAAGTCAGCGCAGTCGTGCCCGAGCCGCCGCTATAGGTCGCGGTGCTGCCGTCGTTGAGCGTCAGCGTCGGCGTGCCGCCGGTGGTATTGACCGTCACCGCTTCGGTTGTGGTGAGGGTGAAGGTGACGGTCTTGCCGGCATTGAGGTCGCCGCTCGACGGCGATTCCGCAATCGCGCTGATCGTCGGCGTCGTGGTGTCGACGATGACGCCGGTAAATGTCTCCGGCAGGCCGGCGGTGCTCAGCGCATTGCCGGCGAGGTCGGTGATGGTGCCGGTGACCCCGGTCACCGCAAGCGCAGCGGTGTTCTGCCCGGCCCCAACCGTGTAGCTGAACACCAGCGCACTGGAGCCGGAGCCGCTGACATAACTGGCGGTGCCGCCATCGTTGAGCGTCAGCGTCGGCGTGCCGGTCACGTTCACCGCCTCGCTCATGTTGAGCGTCAGCGTCAGCACCTTGCCGGCATCGTAGTCGCCCGCGGTCGCCGTCACCGACGATACCGTCGGCGCCGTGGTGTCGATCTGCGGCCCGGTCTGGGTCAGGCCGGTCAGCGACAGGCTGGCGGCATTGCCGGCGCCGTCGTTGATGGTCGCCGCCGTTGAGGTTGACCGCCGTCGCCGCCAGGTCGGAGGTGTTCTGACCGGCGCCGACCGTGTAGCTGAAGGTCAGCGTGTTGGTGCCGGAGCCGCTGACATAGGTGGCGGTGCCGCCGTCGTTGAGCGTCAGCGTCGGCGAGCCGCCGGTGGTGTTGACCGTCACCACTTCGCTCATGGTCAGGGTGTAGGTGACGGTCTTGCCGGCATCGAGGTCGCCGCTCGACGGCGATTCCGCAATCGCGCTGATCGTCGGCGCCGTGGTGTTGATGATGACGCCGGCAAGAGTCTGCGGCAGGCTGGAGGTGCTCAGCGCATTGCCGGCGAGGTCGGTGATCGTGCCGGTGACCGCCGTCGCCTGCAGCGCAGCGGTGTTCTGACCAGCAGCCACCGTGTAGCTGAACACCAGCGCACTGGAGCCGGAGCCGCTGACATAGGTGGCGGTGCCGCCATCGTTGAGCGTCAGCGTCGGCGTGCCGGTGACCGTCACCGCCTCGCTCATGTTGAGCGTCAGCGTCACCGTCTTGCCGGTATCGTAGTCGCCCGCGGTCGCCGTCACCGACGATACCGTCGGCGCCGTGGTGTCGATCTGACGCCGCGACGGTCTCCGGCAGGCCGGTGCGTGCTCAGCGCATTGCCGGCGACCGTCCTTGATGGTGCCGGTGAGTTGACCGCCGTCACCGCCAAGCGCTGGCGGTGTTCTGCCCGGCGCCGACCGTGTAGCTGAAGGTCAGCGCGCTCGTGCCCGAGCCGCTGACATAGGTCGCGGTGCCGCCGTCGTTGAGCGTCAGCGTCGGCGTGCCGGTGACGTTCACCGCCTCGCTCATGGTCAGCGTCAGCGTCACGCGCCTTGCCGGCATCGTAGTCGCCCGCCGTCGCCGTCACCGACGATACCGTCGGCGCCGTGGTGTCGATGGTGACGCCGCTGAAGGTCTCCGGCAGGCCGGTGCTGCTCAGCGCATTGCCGGCGAGGTCGGTGATGGTGCCGCTGACCCCGGTCACCTGCAGCGCCGCGGTGTTCTGACCGGCCGCGACCGTGTAGCTGAAGGTCAGCGTGCTGGTGCCGGAGCCGCTGACATAACTGGCGGTGCCGCCGTCGTTGAGCGTCAGCGTCGGCGTGCCGGTGACGTTCACCGCCTCGCTCATATGGAGCGTCAGCGTCAGCGCCTTGCCGGCATCGTAGTCGCCCGCCGTCGCCGTCACCGACGACACCGTCGGCGCCGTGGTGTCGATGGTGACGCCGCTGACGGTCTCCGGCAGGCCGGCGCTGCTCAGCGCATTGCCGGCGAGGTCGGTGATGGTGCCGCTGACCCCGGTCACTTGCAGCGCCGCGGTGTTCTGACCGGCCCGCGACCGTGTAGCTGAAGACCAGCGTGCTGGTGCCGGAGCCGCTGACATAACTGGCGGTGCCGCCGTCGTTGAGCGTCAGCGTCGGCGTGCCGGTGACGTTCACCGCCTCGCTCATGTTGAGCGTCAGCGTCAGCGCCTTGCCGGCATCGTAGTCGCCGGCCGTCGCCGTCACCGACGAGACCGTCGGCGCCGTGGTGTCGATGATGACGCCGGCAAGAGTCTGCGGCAGGCTGGAGGAGCTCAGCGCATTGCCGGCGAGGTCGGTGATCGTGCCGTTGACCGCGGTCGCCTGCAGCGCAGCGGTGTTCTGACCAGCCGCACCGTGTAGCTGAACACCAGCGCACTGGAGCCCGAGCCGCTGACATAGGTGGCGGTGCCGCCATCGTTCAGCGTCAGCGTCGGCGTGCCGGTGACCGTCACCGCCTCGCTCAGTGTTGAGCGTCAGGGTCACCGTCTTGCCGGCGTCGTAGTCGCCCGCGGTCGCCGTCACCGACGATACCGTCGGCGCCGTGGTGTCGATGGTGACGCCGCTGACGGTCTCCGGCAGGCCGGTGCTGCTCAGCGCATTGCCGGCGAGGTCCTTTATCGTTCCGGTGAACCCCGTCACCTCCAGCGCTGGGGTGTTCTGCCCGGCCGCCACCGTGTAGCTGAACATCAGCGCGCTCGTGCCGGAGCCGCTGACATAGGTGGCGGTGCCGCCGTCGTTGAGCGTCAGCGTCGGCGTGCCGGTGACGTTCACCGCCTCGCTCATAGTTGAGCGTCAGCGTCAGCGCCTTGCCGGCATCGTAGTCGCCCGCCGTCGCCGTCACCGACGATACCGTCGGCGCCGTGGTGTCGATGGTGACGCCGCTGACGGTCTCCGGCAGGCCGGTGCTGCTCAGCGCATTGCCGGCGAGGTCGGTGATGGTGCCGCTGACCCCGGTCACCTGCAGCGCGGCGGTGTTCTGACCGGCCGCGACCGTGTAGCTGAAGGTCAGCGTACTGGTGCCGGAGCCGCTGACATAACTGGCGGTGCCGCCGTCGTTGAGCGTCAGCGTCGGCGTGCCGGTGACGTTGACCGCCTCGCTCATATGGAGCGTCAGCGTCAGCGCCTTGCCGGCATCGTAGTCGCCCGCCGTCGCCGTCACCGACGATACCGTCGGCGCCGTGGTGTCGATCGGTGACGCCGCTGACGGTCTCCGGCAGGCCGGCGCTGCTCAGCGCATTGCCGGCGACGTCGGTGATGGTGCCGTTGACCCCGGTCACCTGCAGCGTCGCGGTGTTCTGTTGCCCGCGACCGTGTAGCTGAACACCAGCGTGCTGGTGCCGGAGCCGCTGACATAACTGGCGGTGCCGCCGTCGTTGAGCGTGAGCGTCGGCGTGCCGGTCACGTTCACCGCCTCGCTCATGTTGAGCGTCAGCGTCAGCGCCTTGCCGGCATCGTAGTCGCCGGCCGTCGCCGTCACCGACGAAACCGTCGGCGGTGTGGTGTCGATTTCGGGGCTGCCCTGCGTAATGCCGGTAAGCGACAGGTTTGCGGCATTGCCGGATCCATCCTGAATGGTGGCGCCGTTTAGGTTGACTGCCGTTGCCATTAGAGCGGGGGTGTTCTGACCCGCGAGCACCGTGTAGCTGAACGTCAGCGTACTGCTGCCGGAGCCGCTGACATAGGTGGCGGTACCGCCGTCGTTGAGGGACAGCGTCGGTGAGCCGCCGGTGATGTTGACCGTCACCACTTCGCTCATTGTAAGGGTGTAGGTAACGGTCTTGCCGGCATCGAGATCCGCACTTGAAGGGCTCTCGACTAGAGACGAGATGGTGGGGCCGGCACCTATGGCGAAGTTTGAGACGGAAACTGTACCCGCATCGGTGTACTCTGTGAGGTCGGAGAGCGATGTGTCGGTCGCTTGTTCGGTACGGAAAGAGTAGTTGGTCGCCAGCGCTATCTGGCTGCCTCCCTGTGGGGTGACGTAGACACTGTATGTGTCGGTAGCGACGTCCACGACCATGCTGAACTGGTAGGTCGTGCCTGCGGTGTAAGGTACGGAGACGTCAGCGCTGTAGGTGGAGCCGTCCCGGACCTCGATGGTGTTGGAGCTATCGAAAAGGACGATTGCGGCCACGCCAGTGTAGGCGCTAGCCGCTGTAGGACTAAGGCCGATGGTGATATCTGACCCTAATTGGCTCGGGGTAGCATCGAAGCTCGCGGTAAAGGTGGTCGTTTGCGTCGGGAACGATTGATTATACCAAGTGCCCACCGGGGTATTGATCTGCGGGCCGGTCTGGGTAACGCCAACCGACAGGCTGGCGGCATTGCCGGCCCCGTCCACAATCGTCGCGCCGTTGAGGTTGACCGCCGTCGCTGCCAGCGCTGCGATGGCATCCGCGGCACCAACTGTATAATTGAAGGTGAGCGCGTTCGTACCCGAGCCGCTGACGTAAGTAGCCGTTTCTCCATCGTTGAGTGTCAGCGTCGGCGTACCGCCGCTGGTGTTAACCGTCACAGCTTCGTTCATGCCGAGCGTCAGCATGACTGAATTGCCGGTGGTGACGTCGCCGCTTGATGGCGATTTCGTGATCGAGCTAATTGTCGGCGTCGTGGTGTTGATCTGCGGGCCGGTCTGGGTCAGGCCGGTCAACGACAGGTTAGCGGCATTGCCAGCGAGGTCCGCAATCGTGGCACCGTTGAGGCTGACCGCCGTCGCCGCCAGCGCCGAGGTTTTATCCGCAGCGGCAACCGTATATCTGAAAGTCAGCGTGTTCGTACCCGAGCCGCTGACGTAGGTGGCAGCTTCGCCATCGTTGAGTGTCAGCGTCGGTGTGCCACCGGCCACTGTCACGACCTCGCTCATATTGAGTGTCAACGTGACCGAATTGCCGGTGGTGACGTCGCCGCTTGAGGGCGATTCCGTAATCGAGCTGATTGTCGGCGTCGTGGTGTCGATCTGCGGGCCGGTCTGGGTCAGGCCGGTCAACGAGACGTTGGCGGCGTTGCCGGATCCGTCGGTAATCGTGGCGCCGTTGAGGTTGACCGCGGTCGCCGCCAGCGCTGCCGTGTTCTGCCCGGCGCCAACTGTGTAGCTGAAGGTCAGCGTGTTGCTGCCAGAACCGCCGCTATAGGTCGCGCGTGCCGCCATCGTTCAGCGTCAGCGTCGGGCTGCCGCCCGAGGTGTTGACCGTCACCACTTCGCTCATGGTGAGCGTCAGCGTGACCGACTTGCCCGCATCGAGGTCGCCGGTAGTCGGCGACTCGGTAATCGAGGTCAGCGTCGGCCCCGACGGCGCAGAAATCTGCAGGCCCGAAAAAGTCGCCGCGGCCCCCGCGAAGTTCGGGGTGTTGCCATTTCCGTCGCTGATCGTTGCGCCATTCGGCAGGTTTAGCTGCGTGACCGCCAGCGCCGATTCGGCACTGTCGGTGGATCCGACCGTGTAACTGAAGGTCAGCGCCGTGCTGCCCGAGCCGCCCGTATAGGTCGCGGTGCCGCCGTCATTGAGGCTTAAAGTGGGAGTGCCCGAAACAGTCACCGCGGCACTGAAATCGACAGTCAGAGTGATTGTTTTTCCGACGGTTTCCACCCCACTTGACGGTGAGGTAAGCACTTTCGTGACCGTGGTTGGCGCGACCTCCGCGTTGGAAGCCTCAACATAATCACCCGTGGTCATGTCCACGTTATTTGAAATTGTCGTGTTTGTCGGGCCCCCGCTGTAAGTCAGCGGATAGAAGACTCCATAAGCTCCCGTTGGATCGACATAGTTGTCCTCCAACACGGTGTTGGTGACTGTATTGTCATAAGGCGCGTTCGAATCGGCCAGCAATGCGATGACGAACGACATCGTATTGCCTTGCGCGGCGCCCATCGGCGCAACGAGCGTATTGTTGGTTACGGTGGAATTTTCGACGGTGGCCCCGTCGTTGCCTTGCGCCTCGACCTGGATCCCTTCCATGCCATCGGTGCTGCTGGCAGGCTCGTAGACCGTATTGTAGGTGAAAACGTAATTATCCACGGTATTGCCGACGAATTGCACGGTGTCGGCGTGCGCGCCGGCCGTGAGGCCCAGCTGGTAGAAGAGGTTGTAGCTGACCGTAGGCGATAGCGTGGAAGCAGAGTTTAGATCGATCGCATCGGCCGGGGTATTATATAAATAATCGTATTCTGCGACGAATGTTCCAGAACCCTGGAAGTAGATGAGAGCGGGATCGCCAGCGCCCTGTCCTCCACCGTTCATTGAGCAGTATTCGACGGTCAGGTTCGACGCGGCGTTGTTGCTCATAATCGGGATCTGCCCGTTCGAGCCAACAACAAAATTACTGTTTTCAATTACGGTATTGCTCGCTCCATTGATGTAAACTTGCCAGCCGCCGTTGAGCGAGAAATCGTAGCCATTAAGGGTGACGTTGTTGCCGGTCACCGTGACGGTGTGGGTCGACGTGTCTACCGACACGCCCGCCATGGAGATGGTGCTCGGATTTTTAACGTTAGACCCGACGGAACGCCGACGGCATAATCGACGCCAGCAACCTCCCACGGCGGCGGCGCCTTGTATCCGTTCAACAGGCTCGGCATCTGAGCCGGGCCGGCCGGTGCATTGGCGGACCCGTCACCGAGAGTGGCTGTCGGATCCACGTTGATGACGTTTCCAGCCGGATCGCTCACCATCATCGTGTAGTTGATCGTGCCCTCGGCCAGATTCGACAGATTGGCCGAATATGTTCCGTCCGCCCCGATCGGGACCACGTCGGACTTTCCGAGCGAATCGGTGAAGGTCACGGTTCCGCTGTAGTCACTTGCAAGACCAGAGACGGTAAAGATGACGTCTGCGGGATTTGCGGCGTAGACGGACAAGGCCGGATCCGAAGCGCTGGCTGATCCCGACGATGCCGCGGCCGTATTCGTCGGGTCGCCTCCCGTCGTCGCGCTCGTCTCGATGCTTGCAGAGTCCGTCGCCGTTGCGGCGTAGACGGACAAAGCTGGATCCGAAGAGCTGGCTGAGCCTGGCGATGCCGCGGCCGTGTGCGTTGGGTCGCCTCGCGTCGTCGCGCTCGTCTTGATGGTTGCAGAGTCCGTCGCTGCGGGAACGGATGCATCCGCGCCGTAGACAAAGCTCAATTGGGTAAGCGAGAAATCTGGGCCGGCGCGGACGTCAGCGACCGAAAGACTTGGCGCCAAGGCTGACGACCACGACGATATTGTCGCTGACGGTCCTTGGCTGCTTTCGCCGATCGCAAAAGGCGCGGCCAGCATGCCGGCCAATGCATTTCCATCGCTATCAATCGAGTTCAACACCGGGTCAGCATCTGCGCCAACGACCGAGCCAATGTCACGGCTGAATATCGAATTGGCGCCGTCCGAATCTCGTGACGCTTGATTCGACAGACTTCCCAGTCGCCAACGCATCGGCATTGGCAACTTGATCGCCGACGACGTCGTCGCCCGACGGGGACCAATCAACTGATGAATTGGTGTCTACGTGATCTGGCATGATTCCTCGCCGACCAGTTCAACTTGGGTTTGCCCTACGCAGCTCCGATCGCGAACCGTATGACCCCCGGCTACAAAAAGTGGTTAGGGAACCAAATAAAAATTTATATGCATTTCGTGTCCGGTTAGCGTCTTTGGAGTGGTCATTTGCAGAAGGAGAAAAAGCGGAACCGGCTCAGGCCGGCGCCAGCCAAATCCGAGTTATTTGTTGCGGCCCTATCAGGGTAGGCGGCTGCCTCGGTGGCGTCATAGCCACTTTTAGAGACCAAGCTGATCATATGTGGATAACAACTCCCTCGATGCTGCAATTCCGCACGCCATCGCAAAACATAGTTCGCGACAGGGCTGCAATTACACCGAGGGAATAGGCAACCGATGCCACTCAGTCCGAATCGCCAGCAGCTGACGATCCTGACATCACACTAGCGCAGACATCCCTGCCGAGGTCCCCCGACCTCCCGACCCACACCTAGTTAACCATACGGGTAACGGCGGGTTAAGGCTTTTTTGGGACGGCTGATGCCGGCTTAACAAGCCCTGCAAAATCGAGTCGGAAGTTGCACGAAGTCGGTCAGACAGCTAGCGTGTTGATCACTCAGATTAAGTCGGATCAAGCTCCAGACTACCTGATTTTGTCACATTTTCTGCCGCGAACCGATAGCCACTCGCCGAAAAATCCTCAGTCGGCGCCAGCCTGAATCTCAAACGACCGACGCAGACTGCTGTCGCCCGTTCGGTGATCAGGCCTACAAATCGCTGTGGCAAAACCACTGATTGGCAGCATTTTCTCTTGCCGCAGTCTGCCGAGGCTGCCGGAAATTTCATGAGATCAACGCTTTGGAGCTACCCCTCCGCGCTGAATCGACTCAGTGTTTTGCTGATCTCCCTCGCCAGTATGCTGGCGTGAGGCTGTTGCATCATCGACAGATGACTTCCTGGCACGGAAACAACCTCCAATCCTTTGCCGAACAGGCCCTTCCATCCAAGATGTAGGTCCAGACTTAAAGAAGCAGAGTCCCCCGCCGATTCGGCTCGAAACAGAACACCGCAACAATCTACCCGAGACATGCGATACAATTTCATCGCATTGTCATAGACGTATTTGATCCGCGGCCAGGTTATCGGTCTCCCTGTTTCGTCGAGTTTGGTCGTGAGTTCCTCTGGAGGGCGCATGATCCAGTTAACGACTTGACGACCGGCGATCCTTATCTTGTCGGCGAGCATCCATCGGATGATCCACAATGAGCTTGAAAAGCGGGTTGTCTTAGAGCCGACACCAAGATCTTTGGCAGTCAGAAGCCGTTTATCCTGCCAGATTTCCCTTAGTTTCGCCCATGCGACCTGGTGTGAACTTGGATAAACAGCGGCGGCATCAAACAACAATATCATTTCGACCTGGACGTTCAGCAGTGCGAGCTGGCGACTCACTTCAAACGCGATCACTCCGCCGAACGAATGCCCGGCGAGTATGCAGCGGGAAGGATGATTGTGGGCCTTGATGGCCGCGGCATATGGCGCGGCCAGTTGGTCAACGGTCGGCAAATCTCTGGTCTCAATCCTGGCCGTCGCACTGTGCCACTCGGCTGGCCAGGGAATCTCGACCGCATAGATTGGATGATCGACAGCAATCGATTGCACAAGATTGAATTCGTGAAGGCCCCAGCCGATGAAATATATCGGAACTCCACTTCCTCCCTGGCGCAACTGGATCACCGGATCGCGATTGAACGCCGGCAAAGCCCCCTGCTTTCCGAGTTGCCTCGCAGCCGCCAGGATGCGGGTCCAAAGAGCTCTGTGCGCCTCATTGGGGTACGAGGATTTTGTCATCGAGGCTTCCTGCGATTTGCGAACGAAAAGTCTAGTTCTGAAAGACTATGCCCAGCAACTTGGGCCTGGCCTTATGCTTAACTGACGCCGGACACAGTCCCTCGAATGACGAGGGAATGTCGACCAGTTAAGTGGCTCCGGTGAATGCTCTCCGCAGTTCGGGAGCGCCCCAATTCGGAACTGGACAAAACAGAGGCCCCCAGTCAACCCTCACCCGATACCTTTCACATCCAATTGCGGACCGATCACTCGTATGATTGCCACAACCAAACAACCAAAGGTTGTCATCGCAGTTTTGTCCGATCAAGACGGCCGAACCCTTGGAAATGGACGGTTGCCGGTTGCATCGTCCCGCGCGGGCGCTGACGGGATATGAAGTGCGGTCTGGACGCGAAGTGTCGGCCTGGCGGGCGTGTCGTGCGTTGCCGCTTGGCGCGTCACCTGTAGCTTAAAGCCCAGGCTACGATTTCCAGTTCTGAATTGTTTACCGTCACCTGAAATCAGACGCTTGCTCAGCCGAGCGAGATCGGTGACAGCCGCGATAGGTAACCCAACAAGCGGCGCATGCCAGAATCCAGCAGCACGTAAAATCGAGCTGAGCGCGTGATGGCTTTGCATCCAAGAGATGTCCTCATCCAGCCCCGCAGCATACCGGTTCGCAGCGAGCGTATAAGGCGACAGGTCACGATAGACACTTTCAATGTATTTTCTCATGCTTTGCGACGCACCTTCGTGCCATCCGGAGGTCCATGGCTTATAGCCTTGAGAATGAACAAACGTTGCTCTGTAACCAAACAGATTGGCAACGCGCTCAGGAAGCGTGTAGCCATAGAGACCAAAATATTGGATGATTTCGTCGCCTCGCTTGAGTATCTTGAGCGGCACTTGAGCATATTCCGCGGATGCTAGGAGCGCGGTGAGCACGTCCTGGTCACTGACCATGTGGGCTGGTCTCTGATCCCACTCCAGCTGCTGTACTTCCCGATACCGCCGTGATACCAGCAGCTCCGCCCAGCTCCTTAAAAGCGAATAATGTGCTTGCGTGACTCGAATAACGGCGGAGTTAAGCGCAAATGGGAGCATTCGTCCCACGTTGAACCCCCAGAGAGTGCACGTAATCCCTCCGGATCGCTGTGGGCTCCCCACAGCGCTTCCTCAGTAACGGCCATCGTTCGGCCGTCAAGCCCGGAAAAGAGCGAAGCAATGTCCCGCGTAACGATGATGTCGGAATCGATCCAAATTATCTCGTCATGGCCCAGGTCCATCAAGAACAGCATTGCCTGAGGTTTTACATTCCAGCCGAACGTGTCTGGAATGGGGGCGACGCGAAGATTGACCCGCGGATAGTTTTTTATCCAGGAGATAAAGGTGACGTCAGCCGGCGGAAAAAATATGTGCAGCGGCAAATCCCTGCAATGCGCGTGAAGGCTCATGATGAGCAACTTCAGGCCAGGCTCACAAACCTTTCTGTCTTCTGCTACGCAGACGATGGCCATCAGCAAGCCTCCGGAGAAATGACGTCAGGTTATGCCGACCCACTTTTCTTTGCCAACTTCCTTTGTTGTCAAGGATGCCACGCCGCTAATGATCGGAGCCGCGGCCGACAACCAGCTGTTCCAGTTCAAAGCTTGCTCAAACCGGACACGAGAGGAGTTTCTGAGGCGCTCGTATCTGGAGCGGTCCGACCAAATCGCCCAAATCAGATCAGCATATGCATCGGCGGTCGCCTCCGTCGCTAGGAGATGTCCGTTGACCCCTTCGTGAACCACGTCTGGGACGCCCCCCGTTCGGGTTGTAATGACCGGAATGCCGTACGAGTTTGCCTCTGGAAATACCATCGGTGAACAGTCCTGACGTGTGGGAACGAAGAGGAACGCGGCCTGCCGCATGATACGATCGAATTCACGACGGCCTTCTTCAGTTCCCTTGTTGATAAAGCCATGGATGATGATCGATTCACCCGTATCCGGGAGGACCGGCCTCGCTCCGATGATATGAAGTTTCACCGCATAGCCGCGGGCCGCCAGCCGCATTGCAGCTTCCGCGGCGATCGCTCCGCCCTTCCGTTCCCAGTCGACGCCAATGAAGACCAAATGACACACATCGCGCGTAACAGTCCTGACATCCGCGGGCACGTCCCGTGCATGAATGTTGGCGCCCCAAGATATGGCGTGCACGCGAGAGGGATCTGCCCTGTAGTCACGGATCGCTGAGGCCGCAGACCACTCCGTTGAAAACAGGCAAGCCCTTGATCGCAGCACTGACATGCTGTCAAGCTGCCGAGCCCTTCGCGCCAGCGTCTCGGACAGGCGCGAGAATTCCGCGTAATAGCCCATCATTAACGGAACCGTCGCATCGGATACATGGATGGTCGGCAGCTGTTCCGCGAGGAAAGCCGATAGGCTGGAAATTCCGACGCATACCGCAGCGCCAACTCCCCCTGCCTTTAGACGAGCGGCAATGTGCCTCGCGTCGCGACGCGCGAGCCAGTAATTCCAGTTCAGATCGACATGTCCTGCCGTCCCTTTTGCCAGGCCCCGCCGCACATACCGAAACCAGACCGGCCGGGGCGCGCGGACCGCTACTAGATCGGGAAACTGCGTCAGCAGCGTTTGGGTCAAAAAATAGGGCGTGCCTGACCATGTGCCTATATTCAAAGGGTCGCCGGCCGACAGCACTGCCAATTTCATCACGCAACCCCTTAGCCCCTTTCAGGTGTAGCAATAACTTGCCGGCATGTCCCGGGGTCTTTCGGAAAGATCCGATAACATCGTAGCGTGAACAAGCATTTTGCAGGCTTGCGCCACCTGGTTTGCGTGGTCGAACCACCGCGCATACGTCATAATTCACACACTCATATAGGCACTCGCCGAGTCGGCCCGATAAGAAGCTTTTGAGAGACCAACCGACCTAATGCTATGCCATTGATTTCTACATATCGGTGCGTCAGCGTTGCGACCAGCAGGCAAGCTGGAGCTACCACTACAATCAAGCCGATGCTCGCCGCGAGCGGGTAATCTATCGCTGACGGAACCAACATGTAGAGCAGATTCGAGGCGCCAACGACAATAAACCAATGCGTCAGGTACAGACTGTAAGATACGTCGCCCAGAAACTGAAACGGGCGCGTCTGCAAAAATGTAAATCGCTCCGGCATGAAGAACATTATCGCCAACACGGGAGCAATGCAGACGACCTCCAGGGCGTTGAAGCGGGGGTCGGCGTACGCTTCGAAGTATGTCCTCGGCAGATAAAAGAAAAGCAACAGCGCCGCGAACAGGCACCAGAACGTCAATGCGCTGCAGGAACGCAATGGTTCTACGGCCTTACGTCCCCACCACAGCACGGTAACACCAACAAAAAAATCGATCATGTACAGATTCCAATCGTGCTTGAGGCCAAGCCTGAACGCCGACGCCACCGCCAGCACCAACCCCGTGGCGGCGATCAGGGTCTTGCTCCGTCCAGACGCGACCATTATCGGCAACAGCAACGATGCGATAATTTCCACGAACAGAGACCAAATCGGCGGGTCTGGCGTCTGGCTATAGCCAACATAGCCGGCGATCAGCCGCGAAACCGTGATGCCTCCATATTGGACGGGCTCGGACGGAAACGGCATGCGCTGGTCAATGAAAAAGAGATAGAGCGCACCAGTACTCACGGCGAAGAAAATAAGCGGAAATATTCTGAACCCTCGCCGCACCAGGTATTGCAACAAGTCCTTCGCGGTCATCGGCGATAGCTTCGCAAGGGAAACCCCGAGCACCAGTCCGCTCAGCACAAAGAAAAGAGTCACGGCAGCGCCGCCGTTGAAGGGCCAACCGTTCGACCAGACATCGTCATAGCTTGCGAGCATCACCCGTTCCACGATGTGGTGATTGACAACGACAAGCGCAGCAATCCCCCGGGCGGCATGCAAAGGCCGGGAGAAGGGAGCCTTGACGGCCTCAGCCTTCAACAGATTCATTGCCTTGACCAGTAGATCAGGTGGAGAGAACTATTAATTTCAGCGGCATGCAAGCTGCTCCGGGGAGCTTCGTTAACTGACCCGCCGCTGCAGTGTCCCGCCTCACGAGCGACAGAACTCATGCCCTCTCCGCGTTGTCAGGTGACGGTAATTGTTGCGCCCGTGGCCAGGTTCACATTTCCCCGACCGGTCCAGCCTTTGGCCTTGAAGGTACCAGGATAAAACGCGCCGTATGCTCCGGTCGGATCCACGTAATTATCATTAACCGGCGCTGTCCCCTCGACGGTCACCCCGTCGCCCGAACCATGAAAGCAATAGGTCATGGCCCCTGTACCGGCGGTGACAATGGTATTGTTGGAGCAATTCGGGTTTCTAAAAGTGATACTATTGCCGTTGGTGTACCATTGTGGCCCCTCGCCGGTACCACTCTGCCGCTGTTGGAATACGGTATTGTAGCTGAAGTCTGGAGATTCAATGACGCTGTGGCTGCTGTCCCATTCCAGAAAATTCATGTGAACCGCCGGCCCTCCCGTGCCGCCGTCGGATATGAGGTTGTGCCGATAGCTCAGGGAGACGCCTCCCAGAAGCTCGATGACACGAGAACCGAAGTTCCTGAACCAGTTGTTTTCAATTGTGACACTTCCACTGCTCGATCTCGGATATAGAAACATCACGCACGACCCCCCGCCGGCGAAGCCGTCGACGACGCAGTTCGTAACGGAAAGATCACTGCCGCGGAAATCTATTATTCCGGTACTCGGAGGACGCTGCAGATAGTTCGATCCACCAAATCTGCAATGCGTGATCACCAGATTGTTGTTCGATGGACAAGACAGCGCGACGCCATTGTCGACGGTAAAGTCATACCTGCTGATGGCGACGTTATCCTCTCTGACAGTCAACGTCCCGCCCGAATATGTCGTGCCGGGCGGCGGATTGGTTGCAACATCTAGGAATGTTTGCTCGCATGAATGGCCGACGGGATAATCCACGCCGGCCACTTGCCAAGGCGGCCGCACTTTGTAGCGAGAAAGAAGATCTGGGAACTGCGCTCGACCGCAGGTCTGGTCACCTAGCGCGCTGCCCGATTCGAGTCCCGCCAAACCGGCCAACACGAGCGAGGCGGAACCTGCACTGAAGCGGCGTCTGTTCATCAGACGAACGCCAGTGCGCTTCAGAGTGTCCATCGAATCTCAGGCTGAACGACGGAGCTTTCGGCCGTCTTCCGGCCGCACATAATATACTGTTTCGTCAGATGATGTCGCAGGATTCCGAGCGAGACGATATCCAGAAGTCTTGACTTAGGTCCCTGAGGTCCGTTGACGATGCCCCCCGTCACGACCAACCCCGCCTGGTTGAGCAAATCGACAGCGCTTGCCTCCGTAAAAAAGCGCAAATGAGTGCGGTCAAGGATCCCGGCATCCTGGTATTCGAATTGACGCCTAAGGAGCAGCGGAACCGAGACGCGCCAGTGAGCCACATTGGGTAGGGAAACGATGACATGGCCGCCCGTCTCCAACAGGGCGACCAGCTGACGCAGTATTCCAAGCGAATCAACGAGATGTTCAAGGACGTCCAAAGCCAATATTAGGTCATAACGACCCAGCTGTGGGATGACGTCTTCAACCGCCCCGATGATCGCTGTATCAACATTCTGACGTAACTCGGGGAGAAGCGCTTCGTTTATCTCAACCCCGGTCGTATGCGCGCGCGGAAACAGCGACTTGAGCCAGCGCAGCGTACCACCGGATGCAGCGCCGACCTCGAGAATGTTTCGAGGATTTTCCGGAAGTAGCGGACCAATCTGTGTCCGGACGAAATGATAATATTGTGAAAGCGGATGGGATGCGCTTTCACTCGTTTGCTGCTGCATGGGCACTCCGCAATGCTATTGAAACCTTAGTGATCGAACTTCTGTTCGGCAACCGGATAGCGCCCGGACTTGCGCGCCGCCGACCGGAAAACTGCGACCAGCTTTGCGATCTGCCCTCAAGCCGTGATCCGACGTATCGGAGGGCTCCCTGATTTCCAAGTTGAATGCGGTCGCGCACAAGAAATGCAGCTCCAAATCATTAAACATCGGCAGACTCGCATTCTTGGGATTGATCTTACAATCCGCCGATGACGGCCACGTTTCAGCGAACCTCCGGCACCCTGCAGGGCTTTTCTCACACCGGCCCCGGGAATTCGAGAAAGGGCTGATGTTAACCTTGAAGTCAATACCATTATGTTCTACCGGTCTCCCGCAGGGTGCGGCGCGGTGCCTGGCAACCATCCATTCCTAAATGCCGAATCCCCCGAGAGCTTTATCCCGGTCAGCGACAGGCGATCCTCAGCAACGCCGTACATTCAGAGCGGCGGCGACCGGAGAATCGGCGCGGTTGCCTTTTGCGTTGATGGCCGTGCTGCTCGCATTGTGCCTGCCTGAGCAAGCGTCGTTCTACATACTCGGATTGCGTTTCACCTTAACACGGCTGATCTTTTTGCTGTTGACGCCCGCGCTCATTGCCAAATTCGCGCAGAGAGTCTCCTCCGGTCGTTATCGCTACTCCAACGCCGATCTTCTGTTCTTAATGAGCGGAATATGGATGATCTTCGCTCCGGCGAATATCGATGGCTTGATCCCGGCGTTGAATCACGCCGGGCCGGAAGTGCTGGAATTTTGTGTTGCCTATTTGGCGGCACGAGTTTTGCTCTCTGAGCATGGCCACGCGCTTGCCTTCACTAACCTGCTTTGCCGGGTGATTTCAGCGGTCGCCTGGGTTGGAACTCCTTGATACGATAACAGGCCGCTACTTCACCCATGAGCTCGCCCAACGCCTCAGCGGCTATGTCCAGCCCGGCGGCGAGACTGTATGGGCTGATGCCTATCGGCTCGGCTTCCTGCGCGCCGCCGGGCCAATCGAGCATCCTATCTGGTTCGGCTTTATTTGCGTCATTGGCCTGCTCCTTGCGGTATCGACCGAGATACGCTACCGCAAATTTATCATCTTATCATCCAGCATCGGCGTGATAGCCGCAATTTCCTCTGCGCCGATCCAGTGCCTTCTTCTAGGCTTCGGCCTTCTCGCTTACGACCGCATTCTCAAAAATGTCACGTTCCGCTGGTCCGCCTTGATGGGCGCCGCTGCCATTGCGATGTTCAGCGTATATATGGTCACCAACAGCCCGATCGGCTTTATCATTTCCCATTTTACGTTGGATCCTTCATCGGGCTACTACCGTGTTTATACTTGGGATACGGTCGTTCCCTATATTGCGCAGTCCCCCTGGTTCGGACTCGGGTTTATTCTATCACCGGAAGAGATCAACCATTCGATTGATGAGCTTTGGCTGGTTTTGGCGATCCATTACGGGTGGCCCGGCTCGATTCTCGTCGGCCTTTCAATTATCGTGGCCGGATCTGCTCGGACACGAGGTGCCAAAATAAAATTAACTGAAGCGGAGAAGAAGCTTGGGACTACGCTAGGGATTGTAACCTTCCTGACAATTTATTTGGCGTTCACCGTGGACATATTGGGAATACTCTGGACGCTTACGGGTCTCCTCGCCGGAGTGAGCGTGCACCTGGGTGAATTGGGTCGGCTTGGGAATGCCGAAAGGATCAACGCTGCGCCGAGGCCCCTGGTGACGGCTCGCTATACGGATCTTAGACCATCCGCCATGAAGAACGGCTGAATCAGTCGCGTTCAATCATTGTTGGACGAGCCAGTTGCCCGGGAGCGACACGATCCGGCCTATGCATTCTGCAGTTGACGGTCCGCCGCCGCGGTATCCAAACCCGGCCGCAGAGGCCATTCACCGTCAAGACGGGAAAAGAAAGCACTTCCGCTCTGGAACAATTCCAACAGCTCCGCCTGTTTCGAGTGAATCAGCGTCCAACTGCCCTGCCGCAGAAAAAAGCAGGACTTCGCTGTCAACTCCTGCATGAACTGCGGCTCAAAACGGCCAAGCAATCCGGTAAGGCCCTGCCGCCAGGCATCGAAAAACAGATTATCCAGCACTTTCTCAACCGAGCTACTCTCGCAGCCTATTTGTACGACCTCACCGACAGCGCCCGGTGACACGTAGTATATGTACCATCCGATCGGTTTTCGGTCCTTGTCCCGCACGACCGCCTTGCGCAAATCCCCGAAGGCCTTTCGGTCTCCGACAAACTTGAGGAGCCAGTTCAACGAAGTCCTGTCATATTCCGGGAGCAGCAGGTTCTTGGCGGGAATTTTGGAAAGCAATTCGAGCAGCGTATCGGTGTCCAGATGTTCGGCTGTCGTCTCAGGAGTGCGCTGACGAAGCGGACTGGCCGAAATCTTGGTGGCGAGCATATCCGCAACAGCGCAGACAGGCTTCAAGACCGCGCTTGCAGCAGCCAGCCCCTTCCTCTTGCTTTGGCGGGTCAATCCCTGGAGCGCATAGCGAGATGGTCGCAACGGACGCGCCCATTTCAGGCTGTAGACGGGAACAACATTGAAGCCCAGGCTGCGCAAAACCCGCTTGCTGTCTTCGGTTGCAGAATCCGTGATCGAAACGTCCTGGGTTCCCTTCATAAAGGTGCGCACGAGCTGGATCGCCGCCATCGACGCGCGGCTTGAGGGATCCATCACAAAATTGCTGCCGAAGGCGAGGCTGATCGTTCTCCCCTTTATCGTCATTCGCCGCGGCACCGCACCGAAGAAGCCCACAAGCGTACCCTGGCTATCTTCGTATACGTAAGAGATAATTCCGTCCTGGCGCCACGGATTGCGCAGAAACAATTCGGAAAAATAGTCCTTCAAGCTTGCTGGTGAGCCCCCTTGCTGCGCATGCAGGATTCTCCAAACAAGGTCTGCAACGGGCACGATATCTGATTCCTGAAACGGTCGTACACCTGCCATTTCCAATTGTCCCCATTTGTCTTCACTGTCGATAAACCCGCATCTTCAAAATCCTCAAATATACCGCAACAATCGAGACACAGAAATAAACCGGATCGACTTCAGACCGAGGCCCCGCCGTCGACCACCAATGTCTGCCCGTTAACAAAGCTTGCCTGTTCCGACAGCAAGAACAAGGTTGGACCGACCACATCCTCCGGCCGCCCAAGACGGCCAAGAGGCGTCCGCCGCAGAATTTGCTCACGATGCTCCGCGCTCAGGTCGCGCGACATTTCCGTATCGTAATATCCAGGAGCGATCGAGTTGACGCGAATGTTGAGCTCACCGAATTCGCGCGCGAGTGCCCGCGTGAAGGAATCGATGCCGCCCTTCGTATAGGCGTAAGCGGCCAGCCCCTTAAATCCTCTCAACGCGCTGACTGTGGAGATATTCAATATTACGCCCCCAGTCTGAGCGAGCAGCAGCCGCCGCGCCACAAGGCGGGTGAAGATCAGCGTGCCGGCGACGTTGACGCTCACCAGCTTGGTGATCGTCTCCACTGGCATCGTCGCCAGCATTCCGTCAGCCGCAATCGCGGCGCAGTTAATTAGGCCATATGGTATTCCGAACCTCTTCTCGCTCGTTTGCACAAAGCTCGCAAGGCTGGCGTTGTCCGCCAGGTCGGCGATCGCGAAATAAAATCTGTCATTGCCGCTTTGCTGCTCGGTAAATTCGGTCGCAGTCCGGCTGAACGTGCTGACCCGGTAACCCGCCTCCAGCAGCCCTATTACGATTGCTTTCCCCAATCCGCGGCTTCCGCCGCTAATCATGACGTGCCGCCCTTGGGCTTGCGAGGTCGAATTCATAGACTTCCGCGCCTTACAACCTTTCCGGCGGCGGAAAGACCCATTTTATTAGTGAAATTGATCAGTCTCGGCTGCTGATAGGGCGACAGCTCCGCGCGACAAATGCGGATGATTTCTTCCTTGATCTGCTCGCGACTATGACCCGTCTCCGGTTCCACTTCGCACCCGACAACCTGGCCCGTAATCGACGAGGCCTTTCCAAAGACGCGAACGTCCGCAACACCGGGGATGGTCCTGATGACCCGCTCCACTTCAAGCGGCGACACCTTCGTGCCGCCAACATTGATCATCTCACTTCGACGCCCGACAAAGTACACGCGATCATCTCTAACTTCGACGAGATCACCGGTCGCAAACCAGTCTGTCGTTACGCCCTGGTGGGGTGACAGCGCATCATACCTCTTCATCGAATTCAAACTTCGAACGAACAGTTCGTTACCGCGCATCAGCAACTGTGTTCCCTCTGCAAGAGTGGAGTTGAGATAACGCAGCGGGAACCCGGCAAGGCCGTCGCTGATCGAGAAGCAACGACCCAATTCAGTCGTTGCATAAATATGAACCAGTCGCGCCGCCGGGAAATGCTTGCGCAAGCTATCAAGAATCGCTTGGTCAACGACTTCGCCCCCGAGGCTGATCTGGACCAGAGGGATTCGCTTCAGCACCTCCGAATCAGCAAAAAGGAGCAGTCTTCGCCAGTAGGATGGGGTTGCCGAAACGAACTGGATCCCGGTTTCACTCATAAAATGAGCCGCGGAACTCGGATCGAGTGACGTCTCTATCATCGCCAATGTGCCGTGATCGGCAAAGCATTGGAGCATGACCTGAAGGCCCGCGTAGAGATTGGGGCGATAGGTCAGAAGCCACCGCGGGGATGAAATACCCGCTCTTTTCCGTACCGGTCGGTAAAGGCTTTCCCAGCTGTGCTGGGCAGCTTTCGGCTCTCCGGTCGTCCCTGACGTGAGTATTGTTACTGTCGGTGTGCCGCTCCACGCCGCTCCGTTCGCCAGCTCGTGCACTTCGAACGCGACCGATTGCCCATCGGCGGCGGGAACGAGGAGGGCGTCCAACTTCAGCCTTTGAGACAACCGAAGCTGCTCGGCAAGGGGTGCCTGGGCATCAAGGAGAAATGTGTCGCAGCCTAGCCTGTCGAAGGCCGCGACCGCCGCATAACTGTTGGCTGCGGGCGGGAAACTCAGTCCTATCCGGCGCCTGCCGAATCCAGCGTAGCCGTCTGCGATCCGCTCGGCATCTGCACGGAGCTGCCCCCACGTTGTTGCGTTCGAGGGCGTGACGACCGCGAGCTGTTGCGCTGGCAGCGCTTCATCAAAAATCAAACTCCAGAGCATAAGCGTTCAAGTTAGTCGTACAACATCGCCAGATCAGCCAGTACCTTGATTTGATGATCGGCTCCGGTAGCGAATGGATCCTTCCCCGTGAGTTCCTCCATTCGAATCACAACCGTCGCAAAGTCGAGCGACTCCAGGCCAATCTGGTCAAGCACCGTGTCTGGGCCGAGATTCGGGGCGCCAATACCCTTCGATTCTGCAATTTCGTTCAAAAGGCCGATAATTCGTCCTTGGTTCTCAGTGTGAACGTTCACGCTACGCTCCTGTGCTCAGGCATCAACCCTAGCGGACGAGCCTTCCTCCCGGCGACCAGCGAGAGGATTTTGCGCTTTGCGGAATATGCGAAAGGAAGCCACCGGTAGGCGCCGGCCAGTTTGAGGCGAAACTCGATCGGCCAGTCCTCCGGACTCACTCCAACCCGTCCCGTCACGAACTCCTCGGGCTCGACGAAGGCCGGAACCGGCAGCGCAGTGAAAACTCGATCATAGCCCGCTTGCCGACACCCGCTAATGACCCGGTCGTCAAATGCCCCATAAGGGAAACTGAAGAGCGTAACTCTGCGGCTCAGAAGAGCCTCGAGCCTGGCGCGAGAACCCGCCAATTCGTCGGCCAGATGCTGGTCGTCGATATCAGGAAGAACGGGATGCGTCGCGGAGTGCGAGCCGACGATCACGTATTCGGACGGCAATTGACGAAGCTGGCCTTCGGTCATCGCTGTCTCGCCTGACGGATCGTCGCCGCCGAAATACTCCCAACGAGGCTTGGTGCCGAGAATATCGGTCACGATGAATACAGCCGCGGGAATCTTGCGCGCATTAAGTTCCGGCAGCGCGTTGCCAATAATGTTCTCAAGGCCATCGTCGAATGTGACCACGGCGTACCGGTTGCCGTCCGCCGGAAGGCTTTTCACGTCGGGATGGACCGGTTTCGCGTAGCGGACCAAATCATCCATCTGACGGGCGAATCGCGCCCGTTCTTGCGGCCTCACCGAATGGTAGGCAAGCACCACACACATTGTTTTGGGCTGTCGGCCGCGCGTCCGGGCCCCCCATGCCTGCAACCCGTCGACGGTTGCAACGCATAAGCCCCCGCATAAACTAATGATCCGCTTCAACATCCAAACGATCCATCTGCCGCCATCATCCTCAACCTTCAATTGTGCGTCAAAATAACTTAGGCGCTAACATCCGTCAATGTCCGCCGACTTGCGCGCGATTTTGCTTGGTCGCCCAGGCGACGCTTACAACAACACCTTAGCTTAACCGTGTGCCAACTGAAATACCGTCCAGGCGCCGCAGGAAAAATGAGCGGTTCTTTACGACCGTTTGATGACTGCACCTTTTGCGTTCAACGATCATTCGTCTCAAGTATGAAATCTGGTCTTCCGGATTCGCCGGCCCATCCTGCGATTAACCCACTGAATGCAGTTTGCATGTTCCTGAACTCTCCTCTGATTCCGTATTCCAGGGAACGCAGTGCTAGAATGGCCAAGCTCCATCCCAGCCACCCATAATGATACTTCCGGATAAAGTGAATGCTGTTCCGGAATTCAAGGTAAATGGAGAGCCGAGAGCCGCTGCGATCGCCTCTTGTGGTGCCAATCGTTGTTCCTACGCGGTGTCGCACGATGGAATTGTATGCGTATCCGACGCCGCAGGCCTCCTTGGCGCGACAACCCCAGTCGAGGTCTTCAAAATAAAGAAAATACTGCTCGTCCATCGGACCGATGTTATCCAAACAGGTTCGGGTGACATAAATTGATGCGCCTGACGGCGCGTCGATACGCCGCTCCACAGCGTCAGCATCGGGTTCGATCGCCGCGGGAGCCAGGTAATCCACGGCTTCCGCCGACGACAAGAGACAGCGCCAACGCAGGCCACGCGAATGGGTAAGGTCCGGCCGGTCCGTTCTAACAATGCGACTGCCTACCATTCCTCGTTTTCGCAGGTTCGACCACGACACCAACTCGGCAAGCGCATGAGAGTCCGGTTGAGTGTCGGGATTGAGAATCCGAACTCCCGGCCAACCAGACACCTGTTTCAGGACACGCAACCAGGGATTGATGCCCCCGGCGTAACCCAGATTTGAGTCTGCCTCGGCTACCGTCACCAGCGCGTCAACGCCATGCAAGACCAACGTCCGCACCCGCACGAACCGCTGTTCCGTCGTCGGCAACTGCGGCGGCGAGACGAATGGTACGCAGGGACCGTGGCCGACGACGAGCGCAGAAATGAGAGTGTCAAAAGCGACCGCTCCGCCATTCTCACAGATGTAGACGTCGTACTTCGGGTCTGGAACGAGTGTCTGCAGCGCTGCGAGACATTCCACAATATCTTCCGCGTTGCGGTAGCCAACAATGATGATCGGGATGTTCGTCCGTGAAATCACTCAGATGCTCCGGCCTGGCGGCGTCAAGGTTGATGGCTTTCGGCGCGGTTCGGCGCGTGGTCAACGGATTGCAACTGTTCTGTGCTCGACCGGCTCGCCAAGCCGCGATGCCTGTAACGACTATACCCCGCCTATCGCTGAACAACCCAGACTGCTGGATCCGTTCAACCGCTGGATCGTCCGGGTCCATCACGGCGCGGGCGACAGAAACCTGAGATTAGCCAAGCGGATCTTTTCTGCCTCTTCATCATGGACAAAAGGGAGAAAGGCGTAGCGGCGCCCTCGGGTGACCTGGCTGACACAGTGAAGCAGTGAGCCGGAGAAGATCAACGCGGCCCCGATCGGCGCCTTAAATGTACGCGGACTAAACTCTGGAAAGCTTACCTCCCCCCCGTCGAAATCGTCATTCAGGTTGATGGATATGGCGAACCGCCGATGCTCCGTTGCCCTCACCGTATCGTCCCGATGCGGACCGAAGTGACCACCGTCTGCAGCCGAGTAGCACGCAATTAAATGCCTTTCCATTCGTGACAACTTAAATTGAAATGCCTTCTGCATCATCAGGCTCACGCGACGTCCCATGCGCAGCTTGATCTGATCGATCAGGATTTTATCCTCGATGGTGTAGTCCCGTCTTCGCTTCCATCTGGGGTCATGCATCTCGACGGCCATTTCGTTTACCGTCTGCATGAAACCGCTTTCTCTGCCACCATGCGCCTCGAAGCGGTCGATCAGACGCGCGCAGAACTCAGGCTCGAATACATGCGGCAGGATCAGGACTGGTGCCGGGATCTCGAATCCCAGATATCGAGCCGGTTCTGGGAGTCGGTCCAGAAGTCCCACGAGCTGGCGCACATCCATTCCGTCGGGACGAAACGGAATGACCTCAAGGACGCGGAGCGTTGGATCCAATACGATCGAGACCCTGGCGGAGCCAGTCCCGTAAGCCCGGCTCACCGTTGAGTCACCATCCCACAGAAACCGCAATACAGGGACGCTCTCCTCGATATTCGGTTGCGAGCCCTCGTGATCAGTGCAGACAGAGAAGAAACAAGCTTTCCCGCCGACACTGAAATGAGACAGATCGCGAGCCGCATGCAAGACGGATTGTCCGTGTGCATCTCGGATACTCCCGCAAAAGTTCATTACGACGTACCGGCCGCCGACCGAATCAAAGACAAATTTATATCGACCCTGGTTCCACCAGGGCGCGTAATCTCCGCGCTGGATATGTCCCTTTAGGGAAAAATCGGCATCCTCTGTTCGACATGTCATGGTATTCTCATCCCGTCATACCCGATGACGTCCAACAGCAAGTCCGCGCGCGCTGCCGCCCGTGATCCGGGCAAGGGGCCGTTGGCCGCCTCATTAACGGCTGTTTGCTCCAGTTTCCAGCTCCGCGTCAGCCCCACTCACCGTCGCCATCGAAAGAGAGCACTTATAGTTCCGCACGCCGCGACGGCTAATTGCCGGCCTGCTGTACCTTTGGCTTGAAAACCAGTCCGATACTCCTCTGGGTATAGACCCCTACCACGAGCTGAGCGCCGATACCTAAGAGCCCCAACAAAAAGACCTCGGTGCGCGCCTCCCAGCTGGACTCCGGCCGCCACACCATAGCTCCGACAATTATTGCTACACTAATCGCCGACATCATAAGATCCACATGCGAAAGCATTCGCGGAGCCAGATTTCTTGCAGATGACACGAAGACCATGACGATAAGTCCCAGAAGATCGCCAATGAGCAAACTGAACAATACTGTCTCCAAACTTAACCAATAGTGTAGAAGCCAAAACGCAATCACAATCCCAATACCCGAGATCAAATTCAGTATCGCTAGCTCACCGGTTTTTCCGGTGACCAGAAAGAACATTGTCGGCGCGGTACCCCGCAACACCCGGAGATAAACAATTGCAACAAGGATCACGTGCGCGCCGTGAGCGACCTGATAGGACAGCCCAAACACAAGCGGCGTAAGCCAGTCGAGCGTAAGCGCCACAGTCAAAGCATAACCCGCGCCAATGAGCGATGAAAAGAACGTGAGGAGACTATAGCGCTCGGCAAGTACCGAAGCCTCTCCTTCTTTCTTTTGCAAGAGCGTAGATACGCCAATGCCGCCGAAGACCCGCAAGATCAAACTTGTCGGCAATGTGCTCAGTGTAAGAATCACCGCGTAGGCTGCAAGGGTTTGCATGCCGAGCCACGACCCCACCAGCATGCGATCCAATTGGGATAGCGCTGCAAGGCCAATTCCATTCAGCAGCAACGGGAAGCCGTAGGACGCCGCCTTTTGCAGTATTGCTCGGCGGCTTGATAGCCCGTACCGGCTGTTCGCTAGCAGGTGAGACATGATGGTATAGACGACAGCCTCGATCAAAAACGAAGCAAGTATGGCGCGATGATCACGAAAAGCAAAAGCGGCCAGGATGCCTGCTGCAAGCGCAGATAACTGTGTGACGACCTGCGCGATAGCTTCAGAAGTGTATTGGAAATGCTGCTGTATTTGCTTGATGCTCAGATGAGCGAATGAGCCCAGCAGGGGACAGAGCGCTGCAATGGCAAAGCTGCCAGTGAGCTCGGGGACCCCAAAGACCTTAGCCGTCCCTGACGCAGTCACGAGAAGAACGCATGACAGCAGCAGCCCGCGCGCGATGGAGAACACATGCACCGCGCCCAGCGAATGCGCGCTATCATCACTGGTATTGATTACGACAAATTTATCGAGGGAAAGGTCGGTAATGAGGGCGGCAAGACCAAGCATCGTAGCGATGGCCATCGATATTCCGAACTCATTCGGTACAAGAAGTCTTGATAAGATGGCTGTGCGAAGGAACCGCGAACCGTATTCAACGATTGGCGCAAGTGATAGGATAGAGCCACGAGCGATCCAGACTTGGAACCCGTTCACTAGGTTCTCCGTTCGATGATGAAGGCCGGTACATCACTCGCTCAACGCCTCAGCCCCTAGCCCGGCATCGAGGCACGTCAAAGCTAGAACCCTTGGCCCCGTCACTCGCGAGATTGCGACCCCTGTCGACTTCTCACCGGCATTTCTTTCTTTTCTAGGCGGACTTCTATATCGCGAATAATTAGGAAGATGCTATAGGTATATAAAGGGCTTGTTGGACCATTTCTTTTGCAGAGGGAGAGCCAAAGTCCGCTTTTGGGAAGTAAACCCGAGTGGCGCCCGGCCTTCCCCCGGCGCAGCCACGCACTCAACAAACCTCGACGCTAACTGGTGTGCCGGAAACGAACTCGGGGCAGGCGACTGAGAAGCACACCACGCGATGTCCTCCCGCAAGCCGGTGTTTACCACTTCAAGCAACCGTATCGAAGATTTCCTCATAAGCCCTCAAATCATCACCGCAATGACGCACCTAAGTCCGCCCGCATCAAGCGCCGTTTCGATCCCAGGCCTTCAATTCAGAATTTGAATTGTTGATTCTCGCCGTCAGCGGTGGTGCCGACATTTAACAAAAGGCTCGATACTTTTCCGGCGCACCCCACGAAGTCGAAAATTCTTTCCTGCTGGTCTCTTCTACTGAGATCTTCAGTCCTCACCAGCAATACCCGCTCCGGATGACGTTCGGCAAGAACCGTCAATCTCGTGTTGTAGTCAGTTATGTAGCAAAAGATCATATCAAGCTTTGCACCATCAGGATCTCTGTCTGCGGCCGCGGGACAATCATAATCGGGATAAGTGAGGTTCCATGGCACCAACCGCCAGATGTTGTTTGGCGCGGTGACCCAGTTATTAATTGAGCGCCGGCCATGGCCTTTGATCTTCATGAAAGACTGAGCGCAAGAAGACGTCTCTCTGTGCAATCCGATGATTCTGCCGTTAGGAAATTCACGAAGGAAGGGCTCAGCGGAATTTAGCCACCAATGAGAGGCATCGAATGCAAGCTGAAAATAGTCAGCGAGAAGCTTGAAGCGCCGGAAGTGGAACTCCAATTGTTCTGGCTGGGGAGTCCAATAAACCAAAGGCGGATTTTCGTGGGTAGTGCAACTGTTTTCGACCGTCCCCAGAAGAGCAACGAGGCTCGTAGAACCACATCGCCCAGTGCCCGTGCCCAATACGATCGTTCCGGGTACGGACCGCCGCGACCTGGATTCCAGGAGGCTCTCAGTATTCTCGAAATAGGCGGACGTAAGTTCTTTAGTCGGCGAACTATTTGCAATAATCTGTAAAATCTCGCGACTGCGTTCGAAGGTGCCTAACGGGTATCTTGCCTTGCAATCAGCCAATAGTCGTTGCGCTAATTCGGGATTCGCGCGTCGATAGTTATCAAAATCCGTAGCGTGAGGTCTCCTAAGACGACTTACGATGCCCAGCATCTCGCAGATCGCTTCAGTTCCCAACGTCGCCCTGCTACCTCCGTTTACCTGAGATCGCCGCATCCAGCAATCTTTGTTACGCCAGCCCCGACAGTTGCGGCGTTGGAAGGTTAATACCCAAGGTTGGTACGCGGGAAAGGCGCGCTGCGATTGTCAGAGAACGTCTTCACCGGCCGTGCAAATTCGACGTAGGACTCCAGCCCATCAAAACATCTAACCCAATGCCTTCGAAACCGCGCCCAAGCCAAAGACTGGTTCAACGAGAAGAGGCGCCTCATGGAGGTACCGCGTCGCTTTGCGCTTGGAGACAATATCACGCCACACCTTTTGGACTTGGTCGACTCTCAACCCAGAGGCGGAAGCAACATCCTCGGCTGGAGCGTTGCCGTTCAAAGCCAAAAGGCACAGATCCATGAGATCGTAAGGCAGCGAAAAGTAAAACTCGTCTTGGGACTGCGCGAGCGACCATGTGTCCGTCGTGGGCGGGCGCTCGCGGATTTCCTGCGGCACTCCCAGGTGATCAGCAAGTCGGTAGACCTGGCTCTTATAGAGATGAGCTATCGGCTTAAGATCGGCAGCCCCGTCACCGTTCTTGACGAAAAAGCCCTGATCGTACTCAAGCCGGTTCGGCGTTCCAGCAACTGCATAGTTGAGCCGATCGGCATGGTAGTATTCGATCTGCTTCCTTGTTCTTTGCTTCATATTCGTTGCCGCGACGACACCCAGATAAACCTCGATCGGCATCCGCAATTTCTTCCGCGTGCCGCTCGGCAATTCAACAACGAGCATAGTCAAGTTATAGCCATCATGGTGCAGGGGATTGTTGATGACTACCTTGCAGCGCCAGTCGGCGCCAAAATCGGGGACGACCCGCCGGATGAACTCATCGCGACGCTCGTAACAACCTAAGGCCGTCAGGGCCGGCGCAATATCTTCAATGACGTAGTTGACCCCCAATTGGTGCGCCAGCAACTTCCCAAGCCTCAGGCTGTCCCCATCGGAATCTCGCTCAGGCATCAGAATTCCAAGCACCTTCTCGGCGCCGAGGGCCCTGGCACACAGAGCCGCAGTCACGCCGCTGTCGATGCCGCCCGAAAGCGCGACGACAGCCCCGCGACGGCGCAGTTGCTGCAAAATCTGTCGTCGGACCGCGGCGCAAATCTTCTCCGTCTCGGCCTGCGGATCGATTTCCAGCATCTTTGCCAATGCCGATGTGGCTCCGTTGGAATGCGCGTTTCCACCCGCGGCGGCCGACCGGGGCGCAGCGTGGCCGGTCATTGCCGCGTCTCCGCGAGCTGGGATGCCGCCTCTCGACGACTGATCTTTCCGGAGTCCCGTTTTCGGTAGTTCCTTGGAAAACTCGACATATCTCGGGATCATGTAGTCCTCGAGGCGCGTAGCACAGTGGCGCAAGACCTCCTTGACCGAGAGGTTCGCTTCCGGATTAACGGCAATGATGGCTTTGATCGCGGTTCCGAGTACCGGATCGGGTACACCGACAACAACCACCTCACGGACACCCGGAAGCGCGTAAATGACGTTCTCAATTTCCTTCGGGCTGACTTTTTCTCCCCGGATTTTCAATATGTCGTCCTTGCGCCCAACAAAATAAAGGAAGCCGTCTGCGTCGGCGTAAAACAGGTCGCCTGTATACAAAACATTCTCCCAAGGGTAGTGCCCCGGCCGCAGCACCATGGCGGTAGCCTCGGGATTCTCCCAATACCCTTTCATGACATGTGAGCCACGGATGACGAGTTCGCCGATCGCCTTCGGTGGCGCTCGCTTTCCTTCCTCGTCAACGACATAGGCCTCAGTGCCCGGAATTGCGATTCCGACCGACGACGGACGCTTGCGCAACTGGTCGGGGGGCAACCAAGTCGCCCGCTTGCATTCAGTAAGGCCGTACATCGAAAATATCCGCGTCGTCGGAAACAGCTCCTGTAGTCTTTCAATGTGAGCGGGCGGGAGCGCCGCCGCGGTATTGGTGATGTAGCGCAGATGCGGAAACTGCGCGACCTTGAGGTCCTTCATCTGCAGAAGAAGCGCCGCCATCGTCGGCACGATCGGGAAGCCCGTAACTCTTTCCGAAGTCATCTTCTGCAAGATTTCCTGGGGAAACGCGAACGATTTTTCCAGAACTAATGTTGCACCCACGCGAGCCGCCATCAGCACTTGATAAAGCCCGTAGTCGAAAGAGATCGGCAACACATTCAGAATTATATCGTCGGAAGTATTTTGGAGGTACGTCGTAATCGATGTCGCCGCTGCAACAATGTTCTGATGCGTCATCATGACGCCCTTGGGACGGCCGGTTGATCCCGACGTGTAAATCAGCATCGCTAAGTCGAGGTCGATGCCCGGGTCCGCCGGCCGTGGATCCTCGCCGTGGCCCGACAGCAACTCATCGAAGCGAAGGCCACCGCGAATTGCGGCAATGTCGCCCGGGCCGATAATTACATTAAAGGCAACCGACGGCGCTTCCTCGACAGCCTCGCGGGCAATCGGTAACAGGCGCCCCTGAGTAACGACCGCCTTGGCGCGGCAATTATTCAGCACATAGGCAAGCTTGTCGGCCTTGGTAGATGGATTGATCGGACTGAAAACCGCTCCCACTTTCAGCACGGCGAAGATGGCAACAATGGCTTCCCAGGAATTATCCGTAAACACAATAACGCGATCACCGCGGTCAATACCGTGGGCGCGAAACGAATGACCAAGGCGGTCCGACGCCAGCTCCAGTTCACTGAAAGTGAAGCGGGACGCGCCGGATACCACCGCTGTCTTGCCAGGATACCGGCCAGAGCTGCCCCTTAGAAACTGTTCAACTCGCATCTTCTGCCTACGCTCCCGCAGTGCAAGCCTGTTCGCTGGGCCACTTGCTCAGTCTTCTGCCGAGCATCACGCGGCTTCCCGGCGCGCCTTGATGTAGGTGACGATGGCCTTGATGGAATCCAGATTTGCGGGAACGATCTCTTCGTCCGCCATCCTGATCTGAAACTCCGTCTCCAAGAAATCTACAAGTTCAAGAACGCCAGTCGAATCTACAAGCCCAGCTTCCAGCAAGGATTCGCTGTCGGAGAGCTGTGCTTGTTCCGTCCGATACAGGAAGTTGTCCTCAATGAACGCGCGGATGGTTGAACTCAATTTCTGCTTCCCTGATCATGCGTACGCCCCCTTATGTCCTGTTCAGGCTATTGCGTGTGAATCTGCGATCGCCTGTACACTTGCGTTACGTTGTACGAACTGCTGATGCCAAAGCTGGGCAGATAGCACGCCGATCAAGGCCATGTTGTCCCGCGCCCCGATGGACGCCTGCTTACGACATTTATTCCAAAGCCTTTCCACAGCCTGCGGGTTAAAATATCCGGCGCGCCGGATTTCGCTGCCGGAGAAATTTTCGGCAGTCTCGGTCGGACTCGACGCGCTGGTGAATGCTTCAGCCTCGGTCGCCCGGTACGGCTGCTTGGTTCGATCTCCAACCGCGGGGGGCAGGAGCCCTTGCCCGGCTTCGCGCAGAATATGCTTTTCACGCAAGGTCCGAAGTTTGTATTTTGGCGGAATCCGTGCAGCAAATTCGACCAGTCTGTGATCGAGAAACGGAAAGCGCCCCTCCACGGCATGCGCCATCGCGACCCGGTCACCTTGCGACGACAGAATGTAACTCGGCAGCAGGTACGCCGCCTCGAGATACTGGGCCTGCGATAATGGATGCCAGCGACCGAATTCGGCCGGCAGGCTGTCGCGCAAATCGGCAAGCGCATCATAGCCACGAATTTCACTGGCGAGATCGTCCGAGAAAAATATCTTGGCCCCTACTGTCGTCCGGAATCTCGGCAAATGGGAATACAGGGGATCGCTGATCTCATCCGTGCTGTTGGCGAAAAATGCCTCCAGGTATTTCTGCGATTGCGCCTGGACGCGGGGCAAATAATGGTAAAGCCGCCGGTACAGGAGGGTACGCCGCACGGAATTCGGAGACTGGGCGCAAAAACGCCTGATCTTTGACTCCTTGAAGATGTCGTAGCCGGCGAACACCTCATCCGCACCTTCGCCAGTGAGCACAACCTTAAATCCACTCCGCCTTACAAAGTCCGAGAGAAGGAACAGGGGCGTTGGAGCGGTGCGCACAATCGGGCATTCAGTGTGTCGAAATCACCGCCGGAAATGCGCGCGCAATATCCGCGGCGCGGCAGGAAATCGCGCTATGCCTGGTCTGCAAGGCTTCGACCACCTGCCTTTGGAAGTCACTTTCGTCGAACTCGCCTGACTCGAAGGTGACGGAGAAGGTTCTGAGTTGATCAGGCACGAGCCTGTTCATCATGGCCGTAATGATCGACGAATCGAGTCCGCCGCTCAGATAGGCGCCGACCGGCACATCAGAGCGCAGCCAAATCCGTGTGGCGTCGGAAAGCAGACTTTCAACGTCACTCGCGATTGATTTCCCAGATCTGCCGTCGAACGCCCTGTCGTCGCCGGCGTCGGGATATTGCAGTTGCCAGTAGCGACGTACCTCGGTCCGCTCTTGCGAAGCTACAAGAACGTGCGCCGGCGGAAGCTCAAAAACATCCCGGAACGCGGTTCGCGGAGCCAGCGGGAACCAAAAAGTGAAGATCTGGTCGAGCGTGATAGGGTGGAGTCGCGCCCGGAACCCTGGCACCTTGAGGAGAGCTTTAATCTCCGACGCGAAGAACAGACGGCCGCCGGGCTGCTGGGTGTAATAGAGCGGCCGGACGCCCATCCGGTCGCGTGCCAGAACCAATTGTTTTTTTCGACTGTCCCAAAGAGCGAATGCAAAATCACCGTTGAAATATTGAACGCAGTCGGCGCCTTTTTCTTCGTAGAGATGGACAATCACCTCCGTGTCTGAACTGGTGCGGAAGTGATGTCCTCGCGCGATCAAGTCATTGCGCAGTTCTACATAGTTGAAGATCTCGCCGTTGAACGTAACGACAACCGATCCGTCCTCGTTTGTCATGGGCTGCTTGCCGGCAGCCAAGTCAATGATGCTCAGCCGCACGTGCCCCAAGCCAACATCTTTGCCGAGATAAATGCCGTCACCGTCGGGGCCACGATGCGCAATCGCACTCAACATTCGTTCCAACAGCAGGGTCTGCTCGTGGGACTCTGTTATAGAACGCCCGTAAAATCCTACAATGCCGCACATCGATCGCTTGAACCCCTATTGACATTTATAACATATAGCACACCTCTGCCTTGGAAAGGGCCGACTTGCCAGATCAAAGTCGTGGTTAAATTAACCGAGCCGACTTGGGGTGTGCTGCTAAGAGTGTGAGTAGCGATTACACGATTATAAGTTCGGGCTCAAGGTAACACGCTCAGGTAATACTCGGAACCACTGTTGATAGACCGACCGGGTTGATGCGTTGAGGAAGCAACTGAATGCGCACGAGCTTATTAGGATGCCCTGTCGACATTCTATCGATGGCGGAAACCGTTGAGCTGGCGCATCAATCAATGCGCAGCGGTAAGCGGTTACAGCATGTTGCGCTCAACGTTGCCAAGTTTGTCAGCATCCAGACCGACGCGGCTTTGGCGGCAGACGTAAAGGCAAGCGATATCGTCGGAATTGACGGGATGGGTATCGTTTGGGCAGCGCGCTGCCTGGGAATCCCAGCCAGGAATGGTGTGTCCGGAATCGATCTATTCTATGAAATTCTGGCGCTGTGCGCCAATCAGGGCTTCCGTCCCTACTTTCTTGGTGCAACACCCGCCGTCGTACAAATGGCGGCCAGCGAAGCGAACCGTAAATTTTCGGGCATCCGTTTTGCGGGCGTCCGAGACGGTTATTATCGCCCGGAGCAGGAACCGGAGGTGGTTGCCGAAATCATGAGCAGCAAGGCTGATTGTCTGTTCATTGGTATGCCGACACCGCGGAAGGAGCGATTTCTGGCGAAGTACCGGGATCAGCTTGGCGTGCCTTTTATCATGGGAGTAGGCGGATCATTCGATGTGCTAGCGGGATACGTGAAACGTGCGCCTCCATTTATGCAAGCCGCCGGGCTCGAATGGTTATACCGAATTTACCAAGAGCCGCGCCGCATGTGGTGGAGATACACGAGAACCAATACCCTGTTCGCGGCCACGATGGTACGCGCCATCCTGCAGCGGGCGCTGGCTGGCCGCTAAGGCGCGCATTTGCTCAATGCAAGGCGGCTTTAGCCTTTACCAAATCTTTCCTTTTTGGCGCTCGAGCAAAGCGCGTCACGTATAGTGTCTCATAATTTCGCGGCTTCGGGGGCGTCGGAGCCCATCTCATCCAGGACGAGCCGCTTCAATGTCGCCGAATACTCCCCAGATTTCCGTGGTCATCCCGCACCTTAACCAGCCAGACAGTCTGGAACTCTGTCTTGCGAGCCTTGACTGCCAAGCTCTGGAACCGTCCTCGTTCGAGGTTATCGTCGTCGACAATGGCTCCGCCTCCCCGCCCAGAGAGGTCATCGCGCGACACCGCGCCCGATTATTAGCGGAGCCCACTCCGGGACCGGGCCCCGCGAGAAACTTGGGAATCCGCAATGCGGCGGCAGACATCGTCGCCTTTATAGACGCTGACTGTCGCGCGCATCCGGCTTGGCTTCGTGTCGCCCTGCAGCAATTAAACCTGGCGCCGAAGGCTACGGTCCTCGGCGGTGATGTTCGCATCTGGCACGAGAGCGAGCGAAGCTTTACGGCAGTCGAAGCCTATGAATCCGTGTTCGCCTATTTGTTCAAGCGCTATATCGAGCAACATGGTTATTCAGGAACTGGCAATCTCGTCATGCGCCGTGCAGACTTCGACAGAGTCGGGCCATTCGCGGGCATCGGCCTCGCCGAGGACATCGATTGGGGGCGTCGTGCGAGGGCTGCCGGCCTAACATTCAAGTACGTTCCGGAAATGATCGTGTTCCATCCCCCGCGCCGATCAATCGGCGAATTATGCATCAAGTGGGATCGTCACCTGCGGCACTATATCAATATGGCACGTGGAACGCCCCTGTGGCGACTGCGCTGGTCCCTGCGCGCACTCGCTATATTGATTTCTCCCGCGGCCGATGGCTTCAAGGTTTTCACGAGTGATCGCGTTCATGGCGTTCCGGCGCGCCTGAAGGCACTGGCGGTTCTCGTCACAATTCGAAGTTATCGAGCATGGAAAATGATAGTGCTCCTGTGGTCCCGAAACGAAGTCATGTGGAATTGCGAGGTCGAGGTGAGTTTGCCCGACGTCGAATAAATCTGCTTGACGTTGCGTACCTCCGCCTCGGGACACCGATAACGACCAGAGACCTCAGCGAAGCGCGTCTCGTACTCGGAAGGCAGGGCCAGATTTTGGCCGCTTCGGTCAGGCCGCGGGCGAATCAAATAAACCCTAATTTCGTTTCTGTGATCTATACTCGTCGGTAATAGGTAATCGCCAAAATCCACCGTGTCCGAGATCCGCGATGCACAGGCCTGAAGGCTCCGTGTCGACCAATTCGCCTTTGATAAGTTACGCTCTGGAGGGCCTCGCACGATGCTGGCTGCCGCAGAGTCGGCGCTGGTCACACATCTACCACCTGGACGGCCGTCCGGTTCCGAACGAATCCGTTCCCCATAGCGACGTCTTCTATTCGCTCAACGTCCTGCTCGGATTTTCCCGGGTCCAGAACATTCCGCCAAACATTAATGTTCAAGAAGTCTTCCTGACGAACGCCGCCCAACTCATCACGTTGCCTGTCTCGAAATACGCCTTCGGCGTCGGCTTGTGGGCGTCCGCCGAGCTAGGGATTGAGCTTCCGGCGAATGTGCTTGCTGTCATAAATGCTTTGCTTTCGACAAAGGAGAACTGGCTTGGCTTCAGGGCGCAGGACCTTGGGATGATTCTCAGCGGGGTCGTCGCAATGTCGACTGTTGAGCCGGAACCGTGGCGGCGTTTAGCTGCAGAACTGGCGTCGTTCTTGCTTGAGCGATACCACTGCCCGTCCGGCCTGTTTTGTGACACTGCGGCCGGACCGCGGCGCCGCTTCGCATCATTCGCCACCAACACCTACCTTACGCTCGCCTGTTATATGTACGGCGAGATTGCGGGTGATCACCGCTTTATCGACGTCGCCAACTCATGCACACGGAGGTTGATCGCATACCAGGGGCCTGACGGCGAGTGGCCCTGGTTTTACGACGCCATAAGCGGACTGGTGCTCGATTTTTACGAAGTTTACTCCGTTCATCAGTACGGTATGGCACCTGCATTGCTGGAGCACGCTGAGAAGCATGGCGTCGAAGGAGCACAACCGGCTCTGATAAAAGGGTTCGAATGGATTTTCGGCAACAATCAGCTGAAAGAATCAATGCTGGTTCCGGAATTGTGCCTCACCATTCGTTCGCATGTTCGAAAGCACGAGCTGCGCACAAACAGGCTGAGAATGATCCGCGCGATAAAGAACTCGCTTTTGCATCGCGGCGCACAGTTGATAAATCCCGACCGTCTCGAGCTTAGACGTGAATGCCGGAGCTACGAGCTGGGCTGGATTTTATGGTCATTCGGTCAACGGCAGGATCTTCCGCAATTGACCCATCATCACGCCTTCGTCGATTCTTTGAAGATCCCGACAAGGTAATTACCCCGCAGTTGACGTGATGTGAAATCCCAAAGTTGTCCGCAGGCGTCCTACCGTTCGTTGACAATGCCCATTGTTCGACAGGATCGACCAGGATGGGCCCGTTAACTTCAGCCGGGTGTCGACGGATTTGAAAAACGCTTCCGCGATGTCCATTGAACACCCATTGCAATTTGATCCGATTTTTGCATCTTGGTTCGGGTCTCTGATTGTTTTGCGAGGGCCATGGCGGAGATCACATCCCCGCACAAGCAGATTCCAACAGGCTTTACGTGGTCGGTATCGGGTGGGATCAACAATGCCGGAGGGACGACAGGATGACGACTCAGTATGCAAAAATGGGAAGGACCCTCATTCGTCGCCAATTCGAAGCGCTCGGCTTCGATATCGTTCGGCGCACGGCAAAGAACGGGCAACCGATCGTCCTTTTGCCTTTACTCATTAACTATTGTGTTTTGGCCGAAGGTAAAGGCGCAGTCATTCAGGTAGGCGCCAATGATGGGGTGATCGAGGATCCGGTTTGTCAGACGATAAAGGCGCTGTCGCTCCCGGCGCTTCTGGTGGAGCCGCTGCCTGATAAATTCCTGCAATTACGCCAGAATTACCGCGATCGTCCCAACGTTCGTTTCGAGAATGTCGCCGTCAGCACCGAACCCGGAGAGGCAGTGATATATCGCTTCAACCCGGCGGCAAAGAATTTGCCGAGCTGGGCCGCCGGGATCGCAAGTCTCGATAAGAACGTTCTGCTCAAGCACAGACACGACTTCGGGATCACCGGCAAGGACATCGATTTCTACATTGAGAGCGTCCGCGTCCCCACAGTGACCTTCAGTCAGCTAATGCGAAAACACCCCGACATTGCCAATCCGCTGGTGCTTCAAGTCGACGCCGAAGGTTATGACTTCACCATTGTAAAGGCTGCCGTCGAAGCTGGATGCCTTCCCAAGATAATCAACTACGAGCACAAGCACCTTACTTTTAAGGACCAGACGAGTTGCCGTGAGTTACTTTCCACGGCGGGTTATGCATTCTTTTCAGGTTTCGCAGACACGCTCGCCTACAGGGATTCGATCGCGGAGCTTCCGAATTAGCCAGAGCAGAATTAATCCTAGCCGAATTAACCAGAGTTTATACGGACCGAACTCTGACTTGCCGCGATCCGAAGCCCGGTCGCTAATAACGGCAGGTTTTCGTGAAGGCTCAGGCACCACTTCGGCGCCAGTTTTGACTCCCTATACTCGCGATCACAATCAGTTTATGTTGTTTTGATACAAGGTTCTCCCGGATATTGTCACCATCGACTAACGTCCGGGCCCAAGCCTCTTGGAGGCAGGGCCACTCTATCGTTTTGTTACGCCATTTGGAGATTTTGTGAACTGATGAGCAAGTTAGCTGCGAACGATCCGCTTACATTCTTTTCACGGCTCGCCAACCGCCTGCATACGTCCTGGCTGACGCTGACCTACCCGTTTCCATCGATCGGCAAGGACGTTTGGGTGCACCGGTCGGTCGAGCTGTATCGGGCGGCCGCAAAGTACATCA
Organism: uncultured Alphaproteobacteria bacterium; assembly: GCA_963826945.1. Taxonomy (GTDB): domain Bacteria; phylum Pseudomonadota; class Alphaproteobacteria; order Rhizobiales; family Xanthobacteraceae; genus BOG-931. The sequence continues at coordinate 426,449 of CAWGYY010000018.1, forward strand.
GCATTGGCAACAGGGTGAGTATTGATCGCGACAGCTGGATCAATATTGCAGTGATTCCTGAGAACGATGACCCTCTCATTGTTATTGAGGACGGCTGCAGGATCGGGCGAAATTGCGTCATTTCAGCCAAGAATTGCATTCACATTGAACGAGATTCCATTTTTGCCCCCGGTGCATTTATCGCCGACCACAACCACGGATTTGAGGACGTGACCATTCCCATTGGCCTGCAAGGCACGACGGCAGGCGGGACTGTCCGCATTGAAAAGGGCAGTTGGGTCGGCTACGGCGCCGCCATTGTGAGCACCAGCGGCGAACTCGTCATCGGGCGGAACTCCATTGTCGGCACCAACTCCGTTGTAACCCGGAGCTTGCGTCCCTATTCCATTGCCGTTGGCAATCCTGCCAGGGTCGTCAAGCATTTCGATATGGAAAGCCAGAAGTGGATACTGGGCACGGGCGCTGGCGCCTAAACGAAGCCCGGCAAAGCTCGCCCGTCGACGACTGAGCCCTGCCCGTTTTTCTCGTCCTCTCAGCGGCGACGGACGCAAGCCGTTCTTCATGGATTGCACGCGGCTATGTTCGCGCGACCAGCGAATCCCACCCTGTAAGGATCAACATTTCAGATCGTTCCTGCAGAGGAGGCCTGCTGGTTCAACCGGGTACGGCCCTGCGCGCAATCCTGCGGGCGACAGTCGGGGCGATCCGGGTGAGAGCCCATTTCGCGATTAATTGTGGAGTAACCTCGTACTTCATGGCCTTGGCCACTTCGTCACGCGCCTGACCGTACTGCCCTGTCTCCAGATACCAGTTGGCCCAGCCGCTATGTACGGCGCGCAAATTGCCGACAACGATCTGGCGAATATCGGCCGGATATTTCGCGTCGAGGTTTAACCACTTTTCATACATGTATTGCTGTGCTCGCAATCGAAAATCCAGCTTATCCCAACTGCGCGACGCTACGGCCGGATCAATCAGGGTGTTCGTGCGTTCAATTACCGCCAGAGGCTGATTCACGTAGCAGTAAGGAGTTTCCAAGGACAGGCGAAAAAGCAGATCGTAGTCCTCCGCAAAGTGAAGCTCTAAATCAAAGCCTCCTATTTTTCTGACCAGATCCGTCCGAGCGACGAGGGTCTGGACCCACACGCCGCCGAAGGTTGTCGCCAAGGGCCGTACGACGTCTGGAAAAGCGCCCGTTGCTTCCCCAAATTGCCAGCTGGCATGCCGGAAAGCCGTCGTATTCAGGGAGCCACGATCGACCAGACGCGCATCGGTAACGCAGGCTCCGCAGCTGTCCTGAAACTTCGTGATAGCCTGGGCTTGCAGCTGCAATTTTTCCGGAAGCCAAACGTCATCCGAATCAGAAAGGCAATCCAATTCCCGACCGCCTCCGCGATCCCCTTGTTGCGGGCGACGCTCTGGCCCTGATTGGCCTGATAAAAATATCTCACACGCGGTCCGGCTTTTCGCTCGACGAGGCGCTGTATTACTGTGCCTGTCTCGTCAGTGGAACCATCATCGACAACCAGGATCTCGAGATTGGCATAGGTTTGCGAAAGCACGCTGTCGAGTGCCGCTAACACGAGTTGCGCACGATTATAGGTCGGGACTACAACGGAAATAAAAATTCCACTCATGGTCTTGTGCCAATCCTTCTGCTCAGCGGCGAGCGCCAAGCGGTCAGCTGCATTAACCACGGACGCGGCAATCTGGCCATGGCAACCGCGCCCGCTTATTGATAGAGAGCGCTCAAGGACTATGGTACAGGCGATCAGATGTCATGAATACCGTAACAAGTTTGCCGCGGCCGCGCAAACGGCGTGCAATTTTTGTTTCATACAAGCTGACAGGGTCCGCCGCCTCGTCCGTTTTAGACCGCTGCAACTATCTGGCAAATGTCTCGGATTTGGCGAATGCAACCTCGTCGTGGCGGTGCCGTGATGTCGTCTCCAATAACCTGAGTTCCCAGGGCCTGGAACCATACAGATGACCCCAGCGCAATTGAACGCGTCAGCACGATGAAGAATGTGATCATTTTTGCCATATGCGCCCTTGGCCTCGCGCTAATGGACGGTGCCGGCCTGTCACAAGATTCGCGTCAGAACATTCGGTCTGACGGTGAGTTTCATCACATCTTGAAAATAGACAAGGTCACATTTGAGGATTGGAAGTCACGCTGGAGAAAGGAAATCAGGCAGCCGCCGCCGACACAATACTGCGACAGCGCGATGGGGGAGGAAGTCGGCTGGCTGCTGCGTCCGTATCTGAGTGGTTACTATTACGGATATGTTCTTACCGGAGACCCGACCTGGATCGACTTGCTGGACGATTGCGTCGACGCGTTGATCAAACGGGCGGTGAGGGAACCGGACGGCTATCTGGGCTGGCCGAAGCTCGGTGCCGCCGGAACCGACGTCGATCATCTCGATGACTTTTTTGCCGACAGTCTGGTTGGCGAGGCGACGGCCTTAACGCCTGTCGTTCAGATGTCCAGCAAGATCATTCGGACGCCGGGCCTTTCTGAGAAATATGGCGCTCGGGCTGAAGGCTATATCGGGCTTTCAAAGAAAATCTTCGAAAAGTGGGACAGCCGGGGGGCATGGCGCGAAGCGCGAGGCGGCGGCATGATCTCCGTCGTACTCCCCTTTGGCATGGTTAGCGGAAGGGGAGCCTGGACCCCCGGCTACGACAAGAGACACGACCCCTCGATCGGATTCTCGCACCCTGACAATAAGGCTAATCTCGTCGCTTGCTGGCTGCTTGCAATGGCCGATGCGACCAATAATTCTATTTTGAGGCAGCGGGCTGAAGGATGGTTTCGCTTGATGAAGTCACGCATGACACCGACCGAATATGGCAGCTACCGAGTCTGGAATTACTGGCAGCCCGCCGGATCTTGGGACTATAAATATCTGGGAATTCCGAAACACTGGGTCGGCGTTCATCCCAACGGAGCGTACTACGATATTGACGTTGAAAGCATTGTGACTGCCTACGAACACAGGCTTGTCTTCGACCAAGAGAATATCAAGCGTTTGGTTGCGACGTCCGTGACCGAAAAGCGCCCTTGGCATGCGTTGGCGCCGTACAATGAGGTCATTCAGAAGGAGTTTGAGTCCAGCCATCGGCCGGACAGCTGGGCGGGCCTTTCGGTCACACCGTGGTACTTGGCGCTCTCGCAGGCCCAAGATGATAACCCTTGATGCATGATCCGCAATAGAACGGCGTCGGATTTGCTCTCGCGGTGGAAGGGGTTTTCCCAAGGCTTTCGCTCGACGAAAACGCGGCCAACAGGAGACGGATTAGAGAAACGCCTGCAGGACGCCGAGAACAAACTTACAATCACTCGTCTCGGTGTGAGACCATGGAAAGAAATCAGCAAGCGGACCAGCTGCCTATTATCTCGTATGCTGAGTTTACCGCGAACCCAATTAAGCCAAACAAGCCAAAATTATTCAATTGCTCGTCGATGTTTTCCATACGGTCTCGCCACAAAGTGCGCAAGTCCAAAGCGCGTGCGAGGGCCGGCCAAGCCTCTTTGAGCTCTCAGATCTTGCAGAACTCAAAGCGCGCCCGCACCCCAGCATATGAATCCTCCGCTCCTTCGATCCGCCGGTCGCGCTGCAGCAGCGTTGGTTGGGCGTCTGAACCGATTAGCGCAGCGCAGGCTGTTCTGCGGCTAGCCTTTGCTTCAGCGCAGCTGATCTAAGTCCGTATTGTCCTTTGGCTATGTGACGTTTCGGCGGGCCGGTTGGCGCGACGCTATAGCGTTTTGAGCGGGAGTTGCGTGCACTTATCTGCTTGCATTATTTTCCCGGTCGAGATCGCGTGACATGCTGGGGTCGCCATAATGGAGGACGTTTCGTTGCCGCTCGATGGCTTCGGCTCGCACACCCAACACAGCCGCGCAATTGACGCGTGACTGCGTAATAGCGAAGACAACTGCGCGGATGCCGGCCCGAGAGGAATTGAATCCCGAGTTAGTGATCACTACTTCGCAGCCAATTCGAGGATGATCCGCGAGCGCACCATGTCGTCCTTCAAAATACCTTCGAAGTACTCTATCGTGCGCCTGAGCCCATCTCTTAGCGGGGTCTGTGGCGACCATTTGAGGATATCGTTGGCCTTCGAAATATCCGGACGACGTTGTCGGGGATCATCTTGCGGTAACGGGCGATGCACGATGCGGGAGCCTGATCCCGTAAGGTCGGTCACCAACGAGGCAAGCTCCAACATGGTAAACTCCTTTGGGTTTCCTAGGTTGATCGGTCCTGTAACGTCGTCAGGCGTGTTCATCAGGCGAATAAGGCCGTCGATTAGATCGTCGACGTAACAGAAGGAGCGTGTTTGCTGCCCATCACCAAAGACGGTGACGTCGCGACCAAGCAGTGCCTGCACGATAAAGTTCGAGACCACGCGACCGTCATTGGGATGCATCCGCGGTCCGTACGTATTGAAAATACGAGCCACTTTGATGCGCAATTTACCTTGACGCCAGTAATCGAAGAACAAGGTTTCCGCGCAACGTTTACCCTCATCGTAGCAAGAACGGGGTCCGATCGGATTGACGTGGCCCCAATATTCCTCGTTTTGTGGATGAACGCTAGGATCGCCGTAAACTTCGGAAGTCGAAGCCTGTAGGACTTTGGCTTGAATCCGTTTTGCCAGACCCAGCATATTGATGGCGCCGTGCACGCTCGTTTTTGTGGTCTGCACAGGATCGTGTTGGTAGTGAACTGGTGAGGCCGGGCACGCCAGATTGTAAATCTGATCGACCTCCACATAGAATGGAAACGTCACATCGTGACGGACAAGTTCAAAACGGTGATGATTGAGCATGCTGTCGATGTTACGACGCGTCCCCGTAAAATAGTTATCGACACAAATGACATTTGCTTCCTCCTTGAGGAGGCGTTCGCAGAGGTGTGAGCCGAGGAATCCAGCTCCGCCGGTCACTAGTATGCGAGTTTCAAGATGCATGGCAAAAGCTCCAAAGCGTTTCGGTGCAGGATATTAGCCGCAAGCAATTGAGTTACCAAATACGTCGGCGTCATGGGAAACCGGTGAAATAAGTCGCTTTCTCCGCCTTGCGGCAAATGTCCGCCACAGGCATGCCGTCAGCACGCTGCTGAGAACGAACGCCTTCTGCGCCCTCGGAAGATCTCGATGCCTTCATCGCTCTCCGCTCCTCCCAGCCGGGGACTATCAACGACTTCAAGCGCTGTTTTCAGGCCACGGCCTTGAGCGGCTGTTGACAGAGGCCAATGGCAGGAGCTCCGTTGATACGGCTGTTGGGATGGCCGTTGACGATCTTGGCGATTACGTCGCTGAGATATACGCCCCTTACGTTGGCGTCCATCTGGCGATACTGCACGGCTACACGTCATAGATTAAGGGTATCGTGAACCAAATGGGCATGCGGCGCCGAGCAGTGACGGTTGCTCGCTCATTTTGGAATGTCGGACTGCGAACCAGGCCAGGTGGTTCGTCGCATCACTGTGGCGGCCACCAGCAATTCGGTCGGCCTATTCGGTGGCCGTTCTGGTCAATTCTGCTTTGATCGTCTCCTTCAGGTCATTCGTGCCCTGCTTGCCAAGCGCGATCTTGTACTCCTGAGCTGCCTTTGCATTCTGGCCCATGGCCGCATAGCTCATGCCGAGGTGATAGTGGATCAGTGCCAAATTGGGCAAAGCGACCGCAGCTTGTTCAAGCAATTGAGTTGCGGTCTTGTAATCGCCGCGGCGGTAGTTTACCCAGCCGAGTGTGTCCTTAAATTGAGGTACCTGAGATTGCTGCAGACTTACGGCGAGCGAGGATGCGCGCTCCAGACTCGACTTGTCGGCACGGTGATCAGCCAGAAGGCTCGCCAGATTATTGGCAGCAACCATAGAGCCCGGCTCCTGGGCTAGAACGCCCTCATACTCGGAGATCGCTCCTTCATAGTCTCCGATCCGTTCCAGGGCACCACCCAAGGCCATATGCAGGGACACGTCCTGTGGTTGTTGCTGCAGTCCGACGTCGAAGCGTCAATACCGCAGCCTGCGCATTATTCTGCCTGAGATAGAATTCAGCGAGCGCCCGGTAGCCGATATTGCTCTTTGGCTGCTTTTGGATGGCGGCCTCGAAGTTCTTCACGGCCTGCTCTGGAGCGTTCGTCGCCTCCGCTATCGAGCCCAAAAGCACAAGCGCTACCGCGTTCTTGGGGTTGGACTTCAAGGACGCCTGAAGGAAAGACACAGCTCTGTCCATCTGCTTCGAGAGCATGAACGCTCGAACCAGGGCAATCATTGGCTGCATATCGTTCGGGGCGGCCGCAACTGCATTCTGCAAAACGGTGATGCTCTCGCCGTATTTCTGCTCGCCAGCAAGAGACGCGCCGAGAATCCGATCGGCTAGAGCCGCACCATTGTCGACGCGCCGCATGGCATCGCTGATCTGCTGTGCCCCCTTCCAGTCTCCCCGCGACAGTTTGACCTCTGCCTGTGCCGACAGTACCGCGAGGTTCTTCGGTTGACGACTGGCCAGCTCTGCCAGCACCTCTCCAGCGCGATCTGTGTTGCCTCGACGTTGCAAGAAGGCAACGTAGGTCAGACCGACGTTTGGGTCAAAGTTGGATGCGCTCAAGGCTGCGGAATATTGGCGCTCGGCAAGATCGATTGATCCATTGCGCTCGTATGCAGTTGCCAGCAGCAGCAGCAGGTCCGGGGATTTGGACTCGCGGCCAAGGACCTCTCTCAGATCGGGGATAGCTGCTTCCGGATGGCCGCGCTCCATGGCGATCGAAGCGCGCAGCTTCAGGGCGCCAACGCGGGCCTTCAAACCGTCAAGGCTCTTGTCACGAAGCACATCTGCAACGAGGGGCTCTGCGACGTCGAGGCGCTTTTTCTCGATGTTCATTGCGGCCAATTTCAGCTTCGCAATCAACCCACGGCCTGGGCCAGAATTGGCGGCGATGGACTCAAGCAGTTTGGAGCTGTCGACTAAATTGCCCTGCGCGAAATCGAGATCCGCCAGTATGAGCTGGTATTGAAAGACATCTCCGCCGGCGGAGATGCGCGAGGCAAGCTCCTGACGCGCCGCCTGTGGCCCCTTCACAGCATATAGAAAACGCACGAGATCAAGCCCCGCCTCCGAATTTTTCGGCTCAGCGATCGCCGCAGCCCGAAGCCTGTTCTCAGCTTCGTCGTAACGATGCTCGTCCATGTACAATTTGATGAGCTGCTTGCGAAATGCGATCTGTCCAGGGTAGGCGTCGATTAGCGCCAGGAGAGACACCTCAACCTGCTTGAGGTTGCCCAATTTTTCGGAAATCTTGATCCTCAGGAGTTGAATCCCGAGGCTCGTATTTTGCTTGAATGGGGCCGCGTCCACGAGGGTCAGCGCGCCATTGGCGTCGCCACGGTCGAGACGGTCGCTGGCGAGCACCTCCACCGCGTCGATATTGCCAGGATTAATCTCGAGCGCGGCCTGCGCTTCGCGCACTGCGTGGTCTCGATTATTAAGCTTGTACAATATCAGGGCTTTGAGCCCGTGGACGTTGGAATTCTTGTCTCCGGTCGCTCCGACGCTGTCAACGAGCGTAGAGGCTTGATCGGCGGCCCCAGCAAGAAGAAGAAGTCTTGCCAGCTTAAGCCTGGTCGGCAGGTCTTGCGGATCAAGCTGGATAATTGTTTGCAGCACCGGAATCAGGCGATCGAGATGGCCGCTGGCCTCTTCCGCTTGTGCGAGACCACGCCAGGCGGGCAACAGGTCCCCTTTAAGCTTTAGCGCATTCTTGAATTCAATCGCGGCTTTTTGGTCGTCGTGCTGCTCGAGCAGTTGCTTGCCGTGTTGATAATAGCTCTGCGCGCGATTTGCAGCATCGCCGCATCCCGCAAGTTGAAGCGCGATTGCGCACAAAGCGGCGATGTAAGCCTTGTTTGTGAAGTGTAACGGGCGCCGCACTATCGATATCCTCTGATATCCACTCCAAGGGGTCCGCAGGCGGGAACGTGGCAAGCCCCGCCAGCAAGTGGTCTAGCGCACACTGTGTGCAGGTACAAAACTCGAGAGTTTAGGCATGGCGTCACGCATGAATTCTTGCAAGCGCTGGTCTGCCACATCCTCTCGCTCGTCGCGCGAAATCGGTGTCGTCAGCCGTATCAGCGCACCGTCGGTCCTACCCTCAATAATGGCGTTGGCAACTCGGTAGAACTTTGCGGCGTACACGTTCGACACATTCGTTCCCTGCTCGTCAAACCAATAATAGACGAGCTGTTTGATCCGCCCCTTTTCGATGACAACACGGTTAAGCGACTGCCGGTCGTTGGTGCCTGGGAAGGCTTTGGATTTGATGTTCGTGATTGTCCAGCCACCCGCAGGGATGCAATCGCTCGGTGAATGCGGCTCGCGACCGTGCTGGGACGCGTAATAGCCAACATAGAGATTGACCAAACTACCATTGGCTCCTGAGTAATCGGACAGGATGTAGTCGTCGGGTTTGAGGATTTGTTCAGTTTCGGGGGTGAGGAATTCGAGACGTCCATGCCACTGGCCTATGCGACTGGGAAAATCAACGAGACGGCTCCGCGGCGCGGTCACCTCGGGGCGACGCGACAAGGGCGGTACCGCCACCGCTCCCGCGGAAAGGAGCAGCAGGCAGAGGACGAGTGGCTTTGCCGCGAAACGGGTCATGATCGCGCCTCCCGAAGTCCTGGAATGCATCTCCGGAAGGTGAAAGACTTCGAAAAAGGACTTTCCTGAACACCGGACCAGTATGGAAACCTCTGCAATGAGGAGCCCGGCACAGGCGAGAAAGACAACCCAGCCCTCGAAGAAGTGCAAGGCGCCGTCGGCCGCCTGATTTCCCCAGATATTGACGGACAGCGCAACCAATCCGATCCGTAAGCCATTCAGCCCGATGGCAATGGGAATAGCGGACAAAAACACTAGGCCCCGCTGCCAAAATGCCGAATGGAACAGATAAGCAGCGAGAAAACTCAGACTGAGCAGCGGATAGAGATAGCGCAACCCGCTACAGGCCTCGACGACCTGCAGTTGATAGTTGCCCATATCGATAATGTTCCCGTCGATATAGACCGGGATTCCAAACAGACCTACGACGAAGGCGCCTAAATCCAGCGAAACAAGTTCGAGCCGTTCGGTCAAGACGGCCTCGACGAATGAGGGCAGAGGAATGGCGAAGAGGAGAAACAGAACCGGAATTAACACCACCTTCAGCAGCGAATAGCCGCCAACTCCGAGGGCGAGTCCAAGCAGAGCAGTAACGAAAGCAACCTGGGAAAAGATAGGGGTTGTGCTGAGCACACCCACGACGTGCAGCACGAGCGCAAACAAAACAAGGGCGACCCCAGCCCAATTCGGCTCCCCAATGCTTTCAGCTAATGCGCGGCGACGTGCCCAGAGTAAAAGGCCAGCGACGCCTACGATCAGGAAGCCGTGACTGTACTCCTCCTTCTGCAGCCAACGCTGAACCAGCTCTGAAAGAGCTCCGCCAAAGCCCAGCAGAAGCATGGCGAGAGCCGCAGCTGCTATAAGAGCAGTGCGGTCCACGCCAATTTGCGAACTTGCTGCCGGTTGGGAAAACGCCATCTCAATTATAGGTTAGCCGCCGCGCAAAAATCCTGCAAATAGATAGGGTTTCGGGCTCAAATTGGGCATGTCAGCAGCGTCCCTTGGCCGCATGCACAACATGTCACTCCAATCCTGAGAAAACCCCTTGTCCTGGCCGCTGGCGGTCATTCTGCCGCGAATCTAAATTTTCAGGCCTTCACCAAATTATTGCCGACATAGCCGGCGCGTGTGCAGGCATTGCGTGTATCGACGACAAGTCCGGCCAACTGACACATTTCGCGATAATCAATGACGTCATGGTCGGTCGCCACCACGATTGCGTCATAGTTCTTAAGATCCTGCGGTGTCCATTTGATGCTGGATTTGCCCGCGAGTTGCCCATGCTCGCGCGACTTGGGAATCACCGGAACGTGAGGATCATAGAAATCGACACTCGCTCCGCGCTCTTCAATGAGCTCGATAAGCTTTAAGGCAGGGCTTTCGCGGATGTCGTCGATGTTCTTCTTGTAGGCGATCCCGATTATCAGAATTCTGGCGTTGGACAGCCCCCGGCCGAGATGGCGATCTAGCGCGCGCGCTAGTTTATCGACGACATAATGGGGCATATGGGTATTGATTTCGCCGGCGAGCTCGATGAAACGCGTGGAGATTTCATGCTCGCGGGCCTTCCAGGTGAGATAAAATGGGTCGATCGGGATACAATGCCCGCCCAGGCCCGGTCCCGGATAAAAAGGTGTAAAGCCAAAGGGCTTGGTTTTGGCGGCGTCGATCACTTCCCATACATCGATGCCCATGGCGTCATAGATGACTTTGAGCTCGTTCACGAGGGCGATATTGACGGCGCGGAAAATATTCTCGGTCAGCTTCACCGCCTCGGCGGTATGCGTGGACGATACCGCAACAACCCGATCGATCATCGAGCCGTAGAGCGCGCGGACCAGCCTGCGTGAGCCCGCGTCATCGCCTCCGACAACTTTCGGGATGGTCCGGGTCGTAAACTTCTCATTGCCGGGATCTTCCCGTTCCGGCGAGAACGCGAGAAAGAAGTCCTCCCCGCTTCGCAGGCCGCCATGCTCCAGGATGGGTTTGACGACCTCGACGGTCGTGCCTGGCCAGGTGGTCAATTCGAGGACCACAAGGTGGCCCTTTCGCAAATGCGGCGCAATTGCCTTGGCGGTGCCTTCGACAAAGCTGAGATCCGGTTCGCGATTTCGCGTCAGCGGTGTCGGCACGCAAATGACGATCGCGTCGACATTTTTCATCTCTGCGAAGTCGACCGTGGGGCGCAACGTGCCATTGCGCATCGCTGCTGCGATGCTGCCACTCCCGATGTGTTTGAGATAACTCTCGCCGCGACCTAATTTCTCAATCTTTTGCGGGTCTATATCGAAACCGACAACCCGATAGCCCGCTGCTGTAGCAGCCAACGCCAGAGGCAATCCGACATAGCCCAACCCGACGACCCCGATCACAGCCTTGCGATTTTCGTAGGACGCTTCCAGTTGATCGATCAAGGATATCACCGAATGGTTTCGCAGTGGACGTGAGAGCGAGAGCGCGGGTTTGACGACATCCGGCCGTGCGGCAAACAAAAATGAGTTCCACAGAGACCAGCATTTCCTTCGCAGATTGAGTTCGAAGTCATTTCATCAGGTTGGGATCGGAAGCAACTGGGACGCTTGTCAGGTTAGTGAGACTGCTTCGTCCCGCTGCGATATGCCGTCGTAGGCTTTGCACGACCCGATCGGCGGTCTGGCCGTCCCACATCTCAACTCGCCGGTCGATGCGCTGCGGGCCGGCCAGCACCTCATCAATATCCGCGTCCAGTCTCTCGATACGGGTGAGACGATTGCTGCCTTCTTTGACCGTAATCGGGCGTTCGGTGTTGTCACGCAGAGTCAGGCAAGGAATTCCGAGATAGGTCGTTTCCTCTTGGACTCCTCCGGAATCGGTGAGCACAAATCGTGCCGAGCTGACGGCGCTCATGAACTCGATATAGCCAAGCGGAGGACAAAGCTTCAGCCGAGGCACGCTGTTCAGTCGGGCGAGGAGTCCGGAAGAACCGAGTCGCTCGCGGGTGCGGGGGTGTAACGGCAGAACTAGTGACACCTTTCCAGCAATCTGTTCCAGGGCGGCGACTAGCGCGGCGAGCCTTTCGGGATGGTCTACGTTTGCGGGCCGATGAATAGTGACAACCCCGTAGCTGCCTTTTTCAACTCCATGCTTGCCAGGCCAATCGGCCGTTGCGATCTGGTTGCGCAGCATTTCGAACGCGTCGATCATGATGTTTCCCACGCGCTCGATCCGATCCGCCTGGACACCCTCGTGAGCCAGATTCAGGTCGGCGTCTGGCGACGGTGTCCACAGGAGGTCAGCGATGGAATCGGTGAGAATTCGATTGATTTCCTCGGGCATGGTGCGATCGAAGCTGCGAAGGCCGGCCTCAAGATGCGCGACCGGCAGAAGCAGCTTTTTGGCGACGATGGCTGCGGCCACCGTGGAGTTCACATCGCCCACGACGACGACCCAGTCGGGCCGCGCGCGCACGCATACATCCTCGTATGCAATCATGACCGCTGCCGTCTGTTGTGCGTGGCTGGCGCTGCCGATGCCCAATGAATAGGAAGGTGCTGGCAGTCCAAACTGGCGAAGAAATACGTCCGACATCTCGTCGTCATAATGCTGGCCGGTGTGGACGATGGCCATTTCGAATTCGTCTCCACAACGTCGCAGGGAGTGCCATAACGGCGCAATTTTCATAAAATTCGGTCTTGCACCGGCTACGAGATGAATAACAGGCCGCTTAACTTCAGTCGTGATCATGGCAGGAGATAGTTTTCGACGAAACATGACAGTTTAAGCAATTCTGCCCAGAGCATCTCCACCGGAGACTTCGAGGAGGCGTTAGGCGCACTGCTTGGCAAGGGCGCCAGCGGATTGTCGGCCGCAACCGTCGGGCGGCTCAAGGGGGGCCTGGTCGGAGGAGCATGCCCGCTGGAGCAGGCGTGATTTCTAAGCCAAGGGCTAAGTGTACTTCTGGGTCGACGGCATCCATGTGCAGGCTACCTTATTCAAGACAATCCCAGTTAATCATCAGCTGAGACTATGCCAGTGGTAAGAATGGCGAGCTATTACCCGTTGGCAATATTGGTCCTGGCGGCCAATACGGAACATACTCATTATCACTACGCTCAGGATCAACCCTTCTTCGAGAGGTTTCTGGGTGATGGCAATCGCTCTACGACGCTCATCGTCAAAATCCTACACGGCGACAACGTCAGTAGTGAGTCTGAGTTTGCATCTGAGCGCCTCGCGTCACAGTTCGATCGAAACTCGACTAAACCAAGCCGCGGCCTCGGATTTTCAATAATAGTAATAACTAGTGTCGGTGTCTGTTGCTTTGTTAAGCACCACTCGAACAAGTTGACTCGGCTGCACATGCCTCATGCATTCCTCGATTTCGGACGCCTTCGTTAGGCCGACGGCGGTGACGAGCAAAACGCAGTCAATTTGGGGTAGGAGAGCAATCACATCATCACTGGACAGGATTGGTGGAAGATCGAGGAGAACAATCTGGAATTCCTTCCTTAAATCCCGCAACAGATTTCCCAGCAGACGGGAGCTCATAAATTCTGCGGATACTTTGGTGGCCGCAGTCGGTATAACGACCATCTGTTGGTTGCCCGCGCGAACAGGCATGGTGACGTTACGAAGGGTTGTTCGTCCTTCTAGTACACCCAGCGCACCGTCACTGAGCGGTATGATGCCGAAATAGTTGGAAATCTGCGGCCTTTGCAGATCGAGATCCACCAGCGCGACGGATCGTTCCGGCTGGCGAGCGATGCTGAAACCGAGATTGATCGCGGTTACGGTCTTTCCGCATCTCGGAGAGGGCGATGTGATGCCAAGCACTTTCCAACCGTTGGCGTCCATCGACTGCAAAATCTGGGTACGGAGCATATCATAGGGACGCGAGCGGGAGTCCTTGCCATCGTATGATACAATACGCTTTGACTCGAGAAGCTCGGCACTGAGCTCAGTCTCTCCCGCCCGATGTTCACGCACCGCAGGAGGTACCACCGGATTGTCATCTAGTATTCTCTGGGAAGTCGCGCCAGCACTGGCCCGCATAACCGGCAAATTATCCAGAACATCGGATTTGGAGGCCTGCCGATCAGCTCGGGCCCGTTCTACCGCCTCTCTTATCTTTTCCATCAATTCCGTCCAAGCCCCGGCACTTGCTTAGCTACATACTAGCGCGACACGGGAAACAGTTGCGCAAAGTTAACGGGGTTAGGCTTCGTGACGAGGATGAACGTTGTCGTTGCTCCGGTGACCAGAACCAAAGCCAAGTAAAGCAGAATCAACTTCGCACGTCGTCGTCGCTGTTCACCTCGCCTTAGCAGGTAAGGAACAGAAACGATCAAATGCGGATCGATAAACCGAGCCAATTCCTTCTTCGAGCGAATGCTTCGATCGAACATCTCCGCGGCAAACATCGAGGCCGCTCCCGCCATCCCAGCCAAAGCGAGGACCATTGCGAACCATTTGAGCTTTTTTGGGCTGATTGGAGCTCCTGGCAGTTCCGGATATTGAATGACTGCCAGATGGTCCGCCTGCTGGCTTTTTTCCAGAGTTTCGCCAAGTCGAGCCATAGCAAGCTTGTTTCTGGCATCGTCGAGGTTCTTCTCAAGGAGCATCTCTCGTTGCGTCAAGACTTGAAGCAGGCCCTCATTTTGATCGGGCTTCTCAGCCGGCGAGATCTTCTGAGGCGCGGTGGCAAGCATTTGCTTGAGAGTGGCGATATCCTTTTTCAACTTCTTAATGACCGGATGCTCGTATGAATAAATCGACGATTTTTCCCCAAGCTCGGCTTCGAGCGCAGCCAATGACTTTAACTGCGTTTGCGCTTCTTCCGATGCCGCTTGCTGCTGGCCGAGCGGCCGCTGCTTTGCAGTCTCCAGTTGTGCAACAACCAAATCGTACTCGTTCTTTAGCTTGGTGACCTGGCCTTCGAGCAGTTGAACTGTTTGAACTGCGTTATTCGTGCGGCGGCTGGCATCCTGAGCAAGGATCTCGTTAAGAAACTCATTATCAACTTTCAAAGCAAGCTCTGGCACTTCGTAGTCGAAGCTCACAGAGAATGCAGTGGTCGGCCTGTTTGGCTGCATTTCAAGTGGCACCGGCGTTATCGCCACTCTTTTCCGCATCACCTCAAGCAGCTGAAATCCAGACCTGTGTTGGCGCGCGCCGGAAAAAAGATTGAATTTCTCCATCGCTGCTATGAGATTATCAGGAGCCAGGATGCGCTCCTTATAGACCTGAAAGCGCTCGCCTATTAATTCGTTGACTGTTGGGTGCAGAAGATCACCCGAGATGCCCGAGGACTCAAGAAGCATTTTGCCTTCCGCCCGATAGATCGGCACTTGGAACTCGGTAACAGCAAAACCGAGCAACGCAACGACTAAGAAGGGAATTAGAAAATAGAAAACCCGTCTCTTGAGAGCCTTTAGGAGATGAGCAACATCGAAACCCTGAGCCTGATCTTCATAGACAAACGCTTGCTGCGAGCTGACGGAGTCGAGCATGGCATGGCCCAAAATTGGAGCAACGTATCAATCGGCGCGGCAATCGCGAGCAGCGCACAAGTCTTGTAGTGAATATAAGGTCTTTCATTTGCAAGTTCAACGCTTAGGATATCGTTAAGGTTTTTCTGGAAAGCCGCCTAAGGTCTGCTTATGTAAACCAACTCTGGTTGTTATGAGTGTTGGCAAACCTGCGCGGGTTCAATCTGGTGGACAGACGGCGGTAAACGGCTACTGTCTGGTCGCCAGTGGGGCGCCAAGCGCTTAGGCCCGAGGCTCAGCGGTCGAAATGGCAAATGAGATCGCAGCTGAGCAATCACTCGACTGGGCGAGGAGGTCCTGAGTTGGCCTGGCGGAAAATGCGGTGCGTGCACCTCTGATGTACGAAGCTTATTACAGTTTGCGCGAGAAACCATTCTCGATATTGCCTGATCCGAACATGATTTATTGGGGCCGGAACCATCGTCTGGCCTTCGCAATGCTTGAATTCGGCATCATGAACAACGCCGGGTTCACCGTCATCAGCGGCGAAATCGGCTGCGGCAAGACAACGCTGCTGCGCTACCTCTTGCACAACCTCGACAGTCAGATGACCGTGGGCCTGATCTCAACCACGCCGAGCGGCAAGGCGGAACTTCTGCAGTGGGTATTGATGTCATTGAACTTGCCGTTCGAAGATTCCTATCCAGCTTTGTTCAAGCGCTTCCAACAATTCCTGCATGATCAATATTCCGGGGGACGCCGTATCGTCTTGATTGTTGATGAAGCGCAGAACCTTGGGGTAGAGGCGTTGGAGGAGCTTCGTATGCTTTCCAACATAAACGCCGACAAGGATCTGTATCTACAAATCATTCTGATTGGACAGCCTCAGCTAAAGAATCTGTTGCGTTCGCCGCAGCTGTTGCAATTCGCGCAACGTGTATCATCAGACTTCCATCTTAAGCCGCTCAACCTGAACGAAGTCAGCGATTACATCAGCTGTCGGCTCCATGCGGCAGGTTCGAAAGCTCAGCTTTTCTCCCCGGAGGCTTGCGAAACCATTGCGCGAGCAAGTCAGGGCATACCCCGGACCATCAATATTCTGTGCGATACTGCACTCGTCTATGGCTTTGCCGCGTCTGCGACCTACATCGACGCGGATCTGGTGAACATGGTCATTGAAAACAAATCGCAATATAGCGTGCTGCCGTTGGCTTTGCCAGCCTGAATATATTTTTCTCATCCGAAGGGTCGCGGCCGCACTGAGTCCCTCCCCGATCCAAGACATCGCACTAGCAGGCAAGCTGCGTCACTTGTCCGCGCAGCCACTGAGCGACATCAGCAGTGGGTCGAGGAACTGTTTGTATGCTCGCCAACCGACCGCCGTTCCGTAGATCGGCCGGCGCACTTGGGTTGCGCTTGAGATGGTGGTCCCGTTTGATGAAAGGCAACAACGCGGATCCCAGTTGAGTTTGCAATAGGCAATAAGGCGCCGCGCGCTTGCCCTTCCAGGTCGGTCACCAGGTCTTCATAGTGGATATCGAGAATGCGATCAGGCGGCGAAACACGGTGCCAATGCGCCATCAGTCCATCAGTGATTGGTAATGCGATAGCACCGACCGAGTTCCGTCAAATCGTGGTGTTGACTCTGCTTCCCTCTAAATCCTTGGCGAAAACAGGATACGCAGGTGTCAATTGGGTTGCGTCTGGTATGGTATGGATCACGAATTAGGTGAATGAGATCCTCGAGGATCAAATTTTCCGGCGTCTTGTCTGTGACTCGCACAAAGGAGGGCCCAGACTTTTTAATTCGGCAAGGTAGTGCGCGCTGAGCTGACGAAAATCCTCATCTCTCATTCCCAACAGCAAGTCCGGATAAATCGGTGCTCCAACTGGGCCCAACGAATGTCGTTCGGGCGGCTGTCACGACGCATCGTCGCGATCTCCCGCACTTTAGTTAAGGCGCGTGGCTGAAGATGTTGCGATACCAGTGGACGATGGGATCGTTGAAAAAGGTTCGCCAGATACATCTCGATCAAGCCTCCTCGACCGAACTCTCGCGCCGCCGATAACGCTCGATGATCGCCGTCTCGAAAGTCTGCTGGCGAAACTTCGGTATCCGCGGCTTTACCTCGCCAGCCTTGAGTCTGCAGCTTGCGCTCATAGCAGCCGGCGCGCGTGTCGCGATGGACTTCGCTGCGCTCGTAGCGTCGCGCATCGCACAGCCCATCCGCCGCGGCATCCAGCAAAGCTTTCAACGTCTCCTCCGCGCTCCCTTGAAGTCTCCCTCGAAGCACGCGGTCGAGGTGTTTCTTACCGCTCATCGTCACTCGTGATGACATGGCTCACTGAACTCGGTGCATCTCGGTCATGGCAACTCCTTCTTGCCGTCCCGGTTGCGTTTAGCCACCTCCATCAGCCGGATTCGAGGGCGCCACACCCTATCTATTTGCGCGAAAGATTCCGTACCGCTCAGTCGATTCCGGAGGATTGGCATTTCCTCTGACCAAACAAAGGGTTAGGTTGGGAGTACTCAGTTACCAAATGGTGTAACAGGTCTTGACACATAAGCGAAATTCGTTTCGACTA
This sequence comes from uncultured Alphaproteobacteria bacterium, assembly GCA_963826945.1. Taxonomy (GTDB): domain Bacteria; phylum Pseudomonadota; class Alphaproteobacteria; order Rhizobiales; family Xanthobacteraceae; genus BOG-931. Next base: position 444,175 of record CAWGYY010000018.1, read on the forward strand.
CGCTTGTGAGTGGAGGTGGCTGTGGGCAATGCCGTTTTATCTAAGGCGACTTTGGCCGCTGTGCTTGTGGCAGTTGCAACATCAGTGTCGTTCGCACCAGATGCTTATGCCATCACCTATTCGACCTCCGGCACTTCGGAGTTGTTTTCGCTCGGGGACCAAATGGGTACTTCGAGCGATTACGATCAGCTGATTGTGAACGGGGTCTCCGGAACGCTGACAACCGGCACAATAACACTCAATACATTGGACTTCACCGCCGGTGTTAATGCGTATGTCCCGGCAACTTACACGTACTCGTTCGATGAGACGATGACGGTAAGCAATGGCGGCGGCACGCAGAACTCTAACCGTCCCATTCAATATCAGTATTAACACTGCCGATACGATTTCGATTCTCGGAGGAAACAGCCTTGTGTTCGCGGTGGGCAATACTGACTGGGATATCGTGGTGAATGCATTGACGATCGGACCTAATCCAGGGGGTACCATGATCGCCAATTTGACGGCGACTGTGACCGATCCTCCTGGCGTCACGCCGCTGCCTGGTACGCTCGTACTATTTGCGAGCGGCATCGGCATAATTGGTTTGATCGGCTGGCGGAAGAAGCACAAGCATGCTTCTGCGACCACAGTCGCCTAACAATATCAAATGTTGAGTTCTAAAGACTTCCGATAGGAGATCTGCAAGCCGTACGCGTTTAGGCGGCTGGGAGCTCGGCGTTTCCGGTGTCGAGTGTTTGGACGGTCGAGTGGTTGGACGAAAGTACGAGCGCGGCAGCCATGCTGTTTGGAAGTGCAAGCAGCGGAAAATACTCTGAACGAGTTGTGGGTCGAGTACACCTAGAACCTGACCCACCTGAACCGGGCCAAGCAGTATTTTGGGTGACGAGATTGATTAGGCGGCGTCGTGAGCCGGCATTTCGGTGACGACCTCGATTCCGTTTTTGAATTTGACCTGCGCATTCCGACGAAGTCGGCCGGGGATTCCGGGCGAAGGCTGTCAATCGGTATCGATCGGGCCCCATGTCGGCATCCAAAAGGGACCCCTTTGTACGGCGATGATCGCAGTGGTGGGCCAGGCGATCGAGCAGCGCGGTCGTCATCTTGGCGAGGGTGACGAGGGTGGCCATTCACCGAAAGATCCCGGCCATCTCCCATCTCCCGAGGCGCGCTCTCGTGTCGACGTTGTCATCCGGTAGGGTGCGGACTTCGAAAGCCGGCGTCCACGGTGCCATCAATAGTTGGGTCTGGCAAAACGGTTTGAAGCTTTGAAGCCGCGCGGCAGCGCATTGCGTTTATCGGTCAGGTTCTCGGTTCTCGCTAACCGGTATCGCGAGGATCTCGCTTTAAGGCCGGCTTGGGAGCAGTCGCCATGGTTTCGATTTCACACTGCCGAGCGGGCTGACGATTGGCTCCGATAATCCGATAAAGTAGAAGTCCGCCGTTCACTCGACGCCCCCGCACCGCCGGGCACAAGACACCCATGAACAGCGGCGTAGGTCCCGCGCGCGGGGAGTTCATGCGAAACCGCATCTGGGACAATGGCAGTCGCGGCGTGCGTTGCATAAGCGGCGCGATTGTGAATGTGGTTTTTGTAGTTACTCAAAAGCAAATCTTGCTCGCGAGAGCCTATTGTAAAACGACTTTTCCGATCGGGGCGGGGCTGCTGCGGCGTTACCAATGATCGTATGAAGCTCATTAGGTAACCGATCTGCGGGCATGCAACGGCCGCCAGCAGACCGAGCTATAATATTGCGACGATCAAGACCGGTTGCGATTCCGTTCGCGACAACACCGGATGCGGCGAATACAATTAGCGGCACAAGCGCCCACACCTTGAAGTGACGAAAGCCAAGAATCGCTCCAGCTGCTGCGCCAAGGATCAGAATAATTGTCATTCACGGCGCCCTTTAGCTAAAAAGTAAATTGCTGTTTCCGGCCGCCGCTTTCTTCTGTCTCCTTATCGGAAAGGTCTATACCCGATGCGGCACTGTCAGTTGAATGCCACTCTTGTCCGGCCTGCAATCCCCTAAATTGGGGGGGTGAAGCGATTCCCAAAATCGTCGAAGCTGACGTCCGCAGAGGCTGCAACTCAAATCCACTTCTAGCCGAATTCTCGGATAGCGCTGGCGGCGCAAAATCCCGCCATCCTCCCCGCGTCTTAGGGCGATGCTTCCAACGGAAGCACTCCAAATTCCGTTTTGTTTTGGATCACCATGCTCACCAAATCGGCGTTGATCCATTCCGCGGACGTCGCGAAGCCATAAACCAAAGCGGTGTCACAAAGAATATTAATTGTTCGAGGAATGCCTTGACTTGCGTTGGCGATAATCCCGCAGGCTTCGTCTGAAAACAACTGAGCCTGAGCGCCCACGGCCCTGAGACGATAGTCGATATATTCGCTAACTTCGTTTGGACTAAGAGGCTTGAGATGAAAATCAGAAGAGACCCGCTGGGCAAATTGCAGCAATTGCGGTGACCGCAACAGATCTTTCAGTTGGGGCTGACCGATCAGGATTATTTGCAGGTACTGATCCTTGTCGGCGTTTATATTAGATAACATCCGAAGTTCTTCGAGCAACTCCCACCCCAGGTTTTGCGCTTCATCGATAATCAAAACGGTTCGCCGGCCCCTGGAATATTGCTCACGCAAAAACAGTTGAAATTGTTTGAACAGCGCCGGATATGAATCGTCGAAAGGTTGATTCAGTGACATCATGACCCATTGCAGAAGGTCAGCCTTGCCGCGCGGGGTACTGGTGATCAAGCCAACCGTTAATTGATCGCCGAGAGTGCGCAATAGGTTGCGCATAAGCGTTGTCTTGCCGCAGCCAATTTCGCCGGTAATTACCGTAAATCCGGCGTTGTTCATAACGCCGTATTCGAGCATGGCAAAAGCAAGGCGATGATTTCGCCCCCAGTAAATCAGGTTTGGATCCGGCAGGATCGAAAATGGCTTCTCGCGCAGGCCGTAATAAGCCTCATACATCGCAGTTCCATAAATTCGGCTGTATTGTTGGCAACTCCGACCACCGCTGGTGGACCCAATCCCTGGAAGGCCGCCGCTTGACTGGGGTCATGCAAGTCTGGCGCATGCGAACAGGATTTCCATCACCCTCAAACCCTGTGATCGCCGTAATCCGAAGGCGCTCGCGCGGGTCGTTGCTTCGAGGCGATCTGGTCATTCCAAGTCGGAAGTCCCATGTTGCATGTTGGCGGACACACCTCAAGGGCCGGATACTCGCAACAAGTTCCGTATGAGGACGAGGATGGGTCACCGTTCTTGATCATTATTATATTGGGTACTTCGACCACAAATTTATGAGCAAGATGTATCCGGCCAACCTGAAATACTGGTCCGATCTCAAAAATGGGCCAGACCTGTTTCGCCCTTCGCTCACGGATCTCTTGACGTTGCCCGATGCAGCCAGGCCGCCACCGTCAAGCCGGAAAATTCTACACCCGGCGATACACCGATCAGCCCCACTCCAACATCGGCTGAGATTTGAACTCTGACTGGCCGCTGCCTGAAAGTTCAGTGGCGGGTCAAGAACAATAAACTCAACGCGTGTAGTGCCAGGTATTGGTTTCTCGATTGAGCTCAAGGTTCGTGTCCGGTGGAGCTAATTCCCACTGTCTAGTATTCGGATTGAAACGGGCGATCGAATCCGGCGGAACCAAGTGGTATTGTTGAGTGTACGGGTTCAATTTGGGCACTGAGCCTGGGGGCGCCAACTCCCACTTACCAGTGATTGGATTGAGCTGCGGGTATGCATTCGGCGAAACGTCTTCCCATTGCTGCGTGTACGGATTGTACTTGCTTTCGGCATGAACGGCTGGAGTGAATGCGATGCCGAACCCGACGACGATAGCTGCACGCAAGCAGATTGGGTACATCGTCCGACCTCCTTCAATACGGCGACGATACTAGTTGACCACCACGTAAGAATTGTCTCGACCGCTCATAGCAAAAAAGCCTAGCTAGATGCGTTAACTGCCGTTTCCGAACCTACGGGCCGGTGCAGTCGAGTTCTTTTCTGGATAACGTGACTAATCCGCCACACGCTCGCGGTAAGAAGGCTCTATTATGCAAGTCTTATGGCCGAATCTGGAGGGGCTAAGGTACTCTCGGCCTAGGAATGTTTACCTTACGCCGAGGCGAAATTAGGGGGGTGGGCATGCGGGCAGTAACCAAGAGATTAGTCGCCCTGGCAGCAATTGCTGCAATCGGGCTGACGCTGGCAGGCTGCTACCGCGATTTCGGTCCGGTTGTTGCCGAACCCGCGCCACTTCCGCCGCCAACAGTGAATACCCGATTTCAGTTGGGCGACAGACTTATCGTCACCATTTTCAATGAGCCAAGTCTCTCGGGTGTCTACGACATCACTCCCGGCGGCTTCATCGACATGACCTTGATTGGTCAGGTCAAGGCGGTCGGGCGTACTCATTCGGAACTCGAGGCAGAAATTGCCGATCGTTATGCTCGCGGCCACTTCCTGCAAGAGCCGAAAGTAACGGTCGCCGTTGTCGAATATCGACCATTCTATATTTTCGGCGAAGTCGCAAAGCCCGGGGTATATCCTTATCGAGCCGGCCTCAACGTACTTACTGCCGTCACGACTGCTGGTGGCCTGACCTATCGTGGACGCAAGGATACCGTTCTGATCCAGCGCGCCGGCCAGCAAGTATGGAACGAATATCCGCTGTTGTCATCGGTCGTGATCCTGCCCGGCGATCTCATCCGCATTCCGGAGCGCTACTTCTGACGAGCATTACTTGCCGATCAGCAAATAACTACCTGGCAAGCGATGTCAGCATGAACGGTTGTCTATATCTGCTGCTCGGGTCGCAATCAGGTCGGACCAGAAGCCTTCTGTTTTGCGCAAGCGTAACTCTATGTCTTACCACGCGCTTCGACCTCGCTTTGGCACAGCGGTCAAGCGTGCCGTCGGCCGGAGGGCCGCCTCCGTTATTACCACCACAAGTGGCACCGCTTCCAACCGGGGACCAATCACTTGCTCTCGGTCAATGGCTCATAAGCGGCGCGGTCGGCGTCTCTACTTTTTACAATTCAAATATTTATCAAAGCACGACGCCTCCGATCTTGCACGGACCAGGATTTGAAATCAAGCCGAGCTTACTAGCGGACTTCAACACCGGGCATCTATGAAACGTCAATCTATGGCAATATCGATAGCGCAATTTATCCCACGCTAAACTCGTCAAACGATACTTTCAATCGACAGGCCGGAATTTTACAGAAATACTCGCCATTGCCGGATCTTGTATTCACCGCGCAGGGCAACTATGCCCACTCGACGAATGCCACCGTTCTCCTAAACTCGACCACGCCCGCCGCTACCTCGATCCCAAGCCCCATTGTTTCGCCGGCAAATCCGGCATTACCGGGTGCCGCCGGCGTAGTGGCAAATGCGCAGACCGTAGTCGATCCGAATGACAGCTACACCGCTACAGCCAGCGTTTATAAGGAATTTAACCGCGCCTACGCTGTTTTCGGCGGCTCGATCTCCGACACGACTTATGAAACCACGCCCTCATCTAATTACAACCTAGCGGCTTACTACGGAGGCGGCGGAATTTGGTTCAGCCCCCTCTTTTATGCTTTTGCGAACGGCGCGCAGAGTTTTTACTCTCCGGCTGTCGGCTTTGAGCTCAGCTTCCTACTTCGCAAAGGGCGGCATCGGATCGGATCGGATCGGCTTTTTCCAGGGTTCGATCTATGCTGGCGAGCAGGCGACCATAGTCGCTGACAATGGCGGGCCAAGCGGGCGGAGATATTTATGGCGGTGCTATTTCCTATTTTCCGATCGAGCCTTGGAACATGACCTTTTCGGTCGACAGACTCAGGAACGTTGCCAACATCACGGTGGCTACATCGCAGGCGCTCAGTGGGGCTTTCGGTGCTTTGCCGAGCGGGGCCACGGGCGGCTTGGGGCTTTCAGGAGTGGGAATATCTACGAACACGTCGGCACAAATTACCACGCTTGCCTACAGGACAAATTACACGTTTTCGCCGCAGACGTCGGCTTTTGGCGTTGTTAGCGTGACACCCATCGCCTACCTTGGGACGTCACGGGTCGATTACTCATGGAATGCGTCGGTTGGCATTCGACACCAGCTGCAGGACAATCTCACCTTGACCTTTAATTACAATTATACTCGTTACGAGTTCGAGGCATTGCCGTCCGCTCAACTTCAACCGCGACTTTCTTTCGCTCGGTGCCATATACACTTTCTAGCCAGTCAGATCCCGTACACTTTCTATCCAGTCAGATCCGGCGGCAGCGCCAATGCCAGTACGGCCCATATGGCACAGCAATTTGCGTGGCCAAATTGACTATTGGCGGCAAATGCAACCAATCGGTGGACTTGGGGGGGCGAAAGGCGGGGGAGGACAATAAAGCTTCGATCTGTCGAAGGGTGGCCGCATCGGCGGCGGTGCCCCATTAGACCAATCCCACTTAGGACAATCTGCCAAAGCGCCAGTCGGCAAAGGGACTGTATTGTCGACCGTAGGTGTTGGCGGTGCCTGAAGGCCCTTGGTTGGCGCCGGCGGCGCCAGCGGGCGAGCGCGCAAGACGGGCGCCGTCGGGAAGGCAGGCCCTCGCTGCGATCCTGACGGAAAGGCGGGTCCCCGGATAGGTGCAGAGGGATTTAGGAAATCCGTTGTTTTGTTCGGATTGTTGTGCGCCGGCTACACAGACACCCGGCGATCAGTGTGAACGCGATGATCAGGATGCGCGGCTTCTTGTTTCGGTACATTTATAGTTCACCAATGCGGGATTATCCGTTTGGGCTCCCCTCACCGCCCCGTGACGCGTGCACGAGCGGATGCCTAGCTAGGACTATTTCAAATGACGTGCCATCGACTGATGGGGTACTGGTGCTCCGAGGTCGAGCCGATCGGCGTCAGAAAGATCAAACGCCGCACCGAGGTCATCCCTGCCAGCAATACCGACTGGTCGACAGGGCATAGTTTCGAGGCATGACTCAGCGCGGCGCTCATGGGGATGCAATCTTGTTGCTCGCATATGGGTTTGTCTAATTCGTCATGTAGTCGCAATGACCCCAATTGGACGATGATCGTTAACAAAGATCGTGCTGCGCGCTTGCGCGCACTACAATCGCTTGGCAAGGAGAAGGGCATTCTCGTGACTGGAGGGGTGAGGGCACGGTGCCGAAGCCTCTTGGAGCAAAATATTTTGACTTTTGTCATTATTTCACGGCTGCTTTATCGCAGCGTGCGCTTTAACGATTAACGCTCTGGCGGCTTACGTCGCAAGGCTTTTAAGGAGATCCTCCAGAACGATGTGCGGCATTATCGGAATTATCGGCAATGAACCGGTTGCGCCGCAACTTCTTGAGGCGCTCAAGCGTCTGGAATATCGCGGCTACGATTCGGCGGGCGTCGCCACAATCGAATCCGGCACGCTGACCCGCCGGCGCGCCGAGGGTAAGCTTAAAAACCTGGAGCAGCGGCTACAGCGCGAGCCGCTCTCGGGCACAATCGGTATCGGCCATACCCGATGGGCGACGCACGGCCGCCCGACCGAGAACAACGCCCATCCGCATGCCACCGAAAAGCTCGCCGTCGTGCACAACGGCATCATCGAGAATTTCGCCGACCTGCGCCGTGAGCTCGAGGCCAAGGGGGCCAAATTCGAGACGCAGACCGACAGCGAAGTCGTCGCCCATCTCGTCACCGACGAATTAAAGCGGGGTGCCACGCCGGTCGAAGCGGTGCGGGCGGCGCTGCCGCGCCTGCGCGGCGCATTCGCGCTCGCCTTCCTGTTCGCCGGCGAGGATAACCTTCTGATCGGCGCACGCCGCGGCTCGCCGCTGGCGATCGGATTCGGCGACGGCGAAATGTTCGTCGGATCGGATGCAATCGCTCTTGCGCCCTTCACCGACACGGTGAGCTATCTGGAGGACGGCGACTGGGTCATCGTCACTCGCCAGGGCGCCGAAATCCACGACGCCAGCGGCAACGCCGTGCATCGCCCGCTGCTCAAGTCGCAAGCCTCGATCATGCTGATCGACAAGGGCAACCATCGCCACTTCATGGCGAAAGAGATTCACGAGCAGCCCGAGGTCGTCGGCCACACGCTCGCGCGTTATATTGACATGACCGCCGAGCGCGTCGCTCTGCCGATGCCGCTGACGTTCGATTGGCAAAAGCTCAAGCGCGTCTCGATCGCCGCCTGCGGTACCGCCTATTACGCCGGCATGGTGGCGCGCTACTGGTTCGAGCGCTTCGCCAAACTGCCGGTCGAGGTCGATATCGCGTCCGAATATCGCTACCGCGACGTTCCGCTGGAACCGGGCAATCTCGCCATCGTCATCTCGCAGTCGGGCGAAACCGCGGACACGCTCGCCTCGCTGCGCTACGCCAAAGAAAACGGCCAGCACGTCCTCTCGGTGGTGAATGTGCCGAGTTCGACGATCGCGCGCGAAAGCGAGATCGTCATGCCGACACTCGCGGGACCGGAGATCGGCGTTGCCTCGACCAAGGCCTTTACGTGTCAATTGGCCGCGCTTGCGGCACTGGCGCTTGCCGCCGGCCGCGGCCGCGGCGTGCTCGACGAAGCGCGCGAGCGGGAGCTGGTGCGGGCGCTCATCGAAGTGCCACGGCATATGAGCGAGGTGCTCGCGCTCGAGCCGCAGGTTGAGGGCCTCGCGCACCAACTTTCGAAATCGCGCGACGTGCTCTATCTCGGGCGCGGCACGAGTTTTCCGCTGGCGCTCGAAGGCGCGCTCAAGCTCAAGGAAATCTCCTATATCCACGCCGAGGGCTATGCTGCCGGCGAACTCAAACATGGTCCGATTGCTCTGATCGACGAAGCCATGCCAGTAATCGTGATCGCGCCACACGACAAGGTCTTTGAAAAGACCGCTTCCAACATGCAGGAGGTTGCGGCGCGCGGCGGACGGCTCATTCTTATGACCGATGCTGACGGCGCGCGCGCCGCAGACCTGTCAACAACGGTCCTCACTCTGCCGACGGTGCACGAAGCAGTGACGCCGCTCGTTTACGCAGTTCCAGTGCAGCTTCTCGCCTATCACACCGCCGTCGCAATGGGCACCGACGTCGATCAACCGCGCAATCTGGCAAAATCGGTAACAGTGGAATAGGCGCTTACGAACTCACGACGGTTAACTTCGTTTTGACGAGCAAGCCTCTGGTGATGGATGGTCTAGCAAAGCAGAACTCTCGACCCGCGCTGCTTTGTCACCAGAGGCTTGAGAGATGCAGTGGGCACGGGTCGGTGTCCCTGGCAGCACACATCTTCACGCGGCAGCCGATGCCGGATTGATGCAGGCGGGCGCCCCTATGATGGGTTCAGCCGGATCAAACCTAAAAAGAAAAAGGGCTCATTCATTTTTCGACCGACTATGTGTTCAACGGAGCCGGCGCTCGGGCTTGGCGCGAAGGCGACGAAGCTTCGCCGCTCTCGGTCTACGGCAGCAGCAAGCTAGCCGGCGAGCATGCTATTCGGGCCGCGGGTGGCACGTTCTCTCATCATCCGGCACCTCATGGGTTTACGCGGCGCAGGGCAAGAACTTCCTGCGAACCATCAGCCGCTTAGCTCGGAACGCAAAGAGCTCCGCATTGTCGCCGATCAGATCGGCGCCCCGACGTCGGCTGCCGTCATTGCCGATGGTGTGATCGCAATGCTTTCGCCGGGCCTTGATGCGTTCCGCACCCGCTGTGCCGAAGCCAAGGGGCTCGTTCAATCTCACCACGTCCGGTGAAACCAGCTGGCACGGCTTTGCCTCGGCGATCGTCGAGGGCCTCAAGGCCCGGAACGTAGCGCTCGCGGTCGAGCAAGTTTTGCCGCTGACAACCGAGCAATATCCCACCCCGGCGAAACGCCCTCACAACTCCCGGCTAGATCTCGGCCGGCTGCATAAAATCTTTGGACTAACGACGCCGCATTGGCGCGATGCGCTTACACCTGAGCTCAATGCGCTGGCACGAGAGTTAGCCGCCGCGCCGGCATAGCAAACCGCAATCAACTTTAGGCACTTCAACGCTTTGATGGGCCGCAACACCCATTCTGTGTCCAGCGGGTTTTGCCAGCTATTTCTACCAAATCGCCCTTTCAACACTCCAACAGGCTCGGCGGCGGTGGTCAGGGGCGGAACCGGCACTCTTTTTTATTTGCAATGAGAGAGCTACGAAAAAGCCTCGAAAGTCGGCCGCACCGGGTCGGAAACAATGCCAGTCATCGCCTCGTATTGCTTCACGCTAATTTCCGGAAACCGGTAAGTTCCCACCGGGCGCAATTTTGAACCGCTACCCGAAGGTGTTGCGGAGATGGCTACGATCGAAAGCGAACTCCAGATGTTCGCCGCTTCCGGGGTGGATTGGCGAGCCCAATTCGCGCTTGGCCCATTGCACGAGAAATCGTCAGACGGAAGGGACCGCATGCCGGAGCAGCGCATGTTCGCTCGACGGCCCGTCAAGTGACGCCGCCACGGGCTTTTGACCAGCACAAACCTTAAGCCGCTGCCCAGGAAATCCGACGGGTCAGTGCACGAAACCCGGCCGCTGCCGCATCGACCTGGTCGTCATGGGCACCGTCCGGGAACGCACACAGCTCGTTGATGAAGGCTTCGTTCCAGGCGCCCTCGACCAGCTTGACGAAGCCGTGCTCGCATTGCGCGCGCAACGGATCGGCGCGGGTCTCCTTGTCGCCGACCTCTGCTTCGGTGTGGACCGTCCAGCCGGATAGCTTGCCGACGAGATACGCGGCTTGGAACTTACCGGCGCCGCCGGGATCTTTCGGCAGACGGATCGATGTCTCGTAGCCATCCCAGCGCGCCGCCTTCATGATCTCCAGCTCGGCGTTGGCCGGCGACCATTGGCCTCGCGTAACCTCGATGATGTAAATCTGGTTGGTGTCGTCATTGATGCCCATCTTGACGCCGACGGTATAGTCGCCGCCATCCTGGGTGGATGCCAGGTCCCAGGACCGACATAGCCGTAATCCATCCGGCACGTATTTGACTGGGTTGTCGAACCACGCCCGCTTGAACAGGCCGCCTTCTCGCGCAGTCGGACGTTGCTGCAACTGGCCGGCCGCCATGTGAGAGCCCATGTTCTCGTCCTTGGCCATGCGCTCCAAGGCCGATAGCGGAAACTTTTGCGGCCACAGTAGCTCACCGACCTGGCGCGGATCGGCCCAGACTTGGCGCTGCTCCGGGGTCTTGCCGCTCGATTTCCGCTTCACGGTGGTCCGGATCGGAAACGGATGGTCAGCTTCGTATACCGCGGGCAGGCATAGGTGCGTCCAACCAAATTCAGTCTTCAAGATGTGGCCGGTAAGGTCATTCTCGTGAACCCGCTGCATAATGACGACAAACACCCCGTTTTGCTGGTCGTTTAAGCGCGACGACATCGCCTCGTCCCAAAATCGCAAGGTGTTTTCTCGCGCCACATCACTGGCGCCGCCGATTTTTTGGACATTGTGCGGGTCGTCGAAAATGATGATGTCGCCGCCTTCGCCGGTAATGACGCCGGTTTCCGAGGTCGAGATGCGGTAACCGCCGGCTGTATTATCGAACCGGGTTTTTTGATTTTGGTCCGGCAACAGCCGATAACGATCGGCCCAGCACCGTTGGTATTTTTGCGACTGGATAATACGGCGACACTTGACACCATCACGCGTCGCCAGCTTGCCTGCGTAGCTGAGATGCACGAATTTCACGCCGGGACCGCGCCAACTGCCTTGCCTGAGCTGGTAGCGTATAGTTTCGGATCGTTATCCGGATTGGGATTTTGCGCCCATGTCCAAGCCGGGAAGAACACATTTGCGCACAGCGATTTCATATGCCGCGGCGGCATATTGATCAGGAGGCCACGTTTGATTTCCTGATTGGCGACAGCCTCAAGATGGTCGCAAATCGCCTCGATGTGCCAGTTGCGCTCAAACGCTTGAGGCTCGATCTCGGACCAGAACGCTTGCGTAAACTCGAGCAATGAACTCTCGAAGCGCAGCGCGTCGCAGCGATCGCGCAACAGATCTTCAGGCGAGCGCGAGCTCACCCTCTTTGCGGCGCGACTCATGACGGGTCCGCAGTCCCGGAATGATTCCGGGGAGTATCTTTGCCAAGGGCCCTGCTCCTAATGTCGCGGGCCAGCGCGAAGTCTGCCGGGCTGAGGGCAAATAGACCACCGTGATCGATGATAGCCGCGAGCCGCGAAAATTCGATCATGTCCTCGCCCGAAAGGCGTCCCTCATCGATACCTGCGAACAGTTCTCGAGACGGCAGAGTTCGGTGCGATGACGTCGTGTCGTCGAGCGGATCGGTCTCTTTCGGGGCAAGGGCCTTGGCGGCAAGTTGAGCGCGATACCTGCGGACTTGGCGTCGCCTTTGACCGCCTTGAGCCCGTGCTCGATCAGCATGGCTTCAAGCATGGAGATGCGGACGGTTTTGCCGTCGACCTCGTAACTGACCTTTCGGCTGAACGCGTTCTCGGCGGCTTTCTTTAGGCTGATCTGCCCGGGGGGACGTCCTCTCGGATTGCCGGTTTGGCCGGGCTTATACTGGCTCTTACGGGGTGGTTGTCCGCGACCGACTTTATCTTGGCCTTTCACCGCCGCGGATTTCGTCGCTGCGGGTTTGGCAGCCGTCACCTCTGCGCCGTCCGGTTGGCTCGGCGTGGCGTCGTTGGCCTTGCTTGGTTGCTTCGTGCGCATCAACGGGGCCCCACTGCAAGTGTCACTTGCTCGAATGCCGGAGAGACAAGGCGCCGACGCCCGACCCTGCTCAGGGCGCGGTGACGGACGCCAAGGCGCCGAGCCTGGTCGTCACCCAGATGCCGATTCGGCGGAGCTCGGTTCGGCGTCCCGGCAAGCGGGAACGCAAAAGCTGTACGATGCGCCATGATCTGGTCGCCCCTGATTGTCTGGTCTGGCCGCGAAAAGGTGTTGATTTCGTCCGTTCAATATAAATATATCGATCGATTGTCAATAACAAAATATTTATGTTGTATCATTTGCAGGGGTTGGCAGACCATGAAAAAAAGGCGCTTAAGCAAATCAGAATTGAGCCGCAGAATTGGTCTGCTGCCCAGACCTACAAGCACCGGTCCATCCGATCCGGGCCGCGCCTCAGCTCTGCTAGATCAAGTTTCCTGCTGCTTCTGCTGAACTAGGTTTCATTGGTGCGATAGGCTCGCCCGACGGTCAGATCGATTTGCGCGGGCTCTTGCGACGTCTCAACGACAGATTGGAGAAACAGGGCCTGAGCGCCCATGCCGCCGCCGTCCGCGCCGGCTTATCACCGAGCCAGATCGGGACGATGCGGCGGCAGTATGAATTGGGACAACAGCACGGGGTGTCGATTCGTACCGTTGCCAAACTGGCCACCGCTTTGGGCACGACCCCGCAATGGCTGTTGTCGGGTGCCGGTCCAGAGGAAGCGCCCCGGAGCGATGCGCAGGAAACTCCCCGGCAAACTTCCCAGGAAACTCCCCAGCAAGCTCCTCAGGAAACTCACCAGCGAGCTCCTCGGCAAACTCCGCAACGCACTCACCGGCAATCAGCGCCACCGCTCGGCTTGCGGCTCGCCGGCAGCGTCGCGGCCGGCGTCTGGGTCGAGCCGGCTTCGGGCAACATCGGGCCGCAGCTCGCCGCGATCCCGGTGGATCCGCGCTATCCGGCCGAGCACCAATCCGCCTTTGAGGTGCGCGACACCTCAATTGATCGGGTGGCACGTCCGGGCGATTATCTGATCGTGGTCGATCGGCTGGCCGCTCAGTTGCCACTTCGAACCGGCGACCTCGTCATCGTGACGCAGCAGAAGTCAGATCTCCAAGAAGTCACGGCACGCCGATTGACTGCCGAAACAACACACGGCCCACATGGTTGCCGACTTGATTTCGAATCATCTGATCCCCGCTCCCGCCATCCACTAGTGCAAATTCGTGATATGCGGAATGATCACCCCAGCCTTTCCATTGGCGGGGTGGTCGTATCGGTCTGGCGCCCGCTGCTGCTGACCCGGTGATATGTCGATAGGTGAGCAGCGGACAATCTGAAGCAAAATGTAGCACGGGCACCGCACGCTTTCGCCCTTGTGGCAATTTGCGTCATTGGACGGACAGGGCCTGACGGACTACACTATCTGCTCCGGTGTTTCTGCACCGCAACCGTCAAGGATTCTATTCGCCGCCGGTTCCCTCCTGACGAGGGCCCCTTGAAGAGGGAATAGCGGATGTATCGTCTGTTGTTTGCGGTCCTGGCTGGGCTCGTCGCGACGCAGGTATGGGTGCCGGCACACGCCTCGACGATCGATTACACGCTCACGTTTACCGCGAGCTCGCCTTACGCTGCCGGCACTGGTGGCTCCGGCACGTTTGAATTGAACGGCCCGATCAACACCAACGGTAACCACACCTATAGCCTTTCCGAACTGTCGATGACAGTCGACGGCCTGAACTTCTCGTTGACACAAGATCCCTCCGCCACGGTCAGCTTTCACAACGGTGTTTTCAGCGGCTTGAGCTTCGACGGCACCGACATAACAGGCTTGTTCAAGATTGATACGCTCGGTACGTCGGGAACCAGCTATGATCTGGTTCAAGATGTCTTCGGTGGGACGCTTTCGCAGGGCAGCATCTCAGCGGTTGACCCGCCGCCCTCGACACCGCTGCCGCCTACAGTCGTATTATTTGGTGGCGCCCTCCTACTCATGGGCGCCTTCGCCTGGTTGCGCAGAGCACCAAGCCCTCGGATTCTTACATCGCCTCAGGTATAGACGGAGTTGGCGAAGGGGCCGGTGCCAGTGAGATTTTTATCGCTGGCCGTGCGTTCCCGCAGGTCGATACCGAGCGCCGCCGCCAGCTGAATTGGCACGACCTCGCCTGTTATTCCGAGAAACTACCCTGTTTTCCGCTTTAGGGAAATTTCGTCGGCCGTCGTCCTATCACCTTGATCTCATTTTTTGGTCACCCCCGAGATCAGATGATGCCGGCAATTTCCTTGTTATCTTCCCTGTTCCGTCCGGATACTTTCGCCAGGCGCGTCACCATCGTTTCGGTATTCCTCGATCGCACGCATGATTAGCTTTTTGATATTGTCGACTGTAACGTCACTGCGTCGCTGGATGCCGACCTCCTCGCTCACGTTCTTGGGTTGCTTCGGATGACCTGATACGTCGAAACCGCTGCCGCTCGTGACGGTGACCATTCCCCCCTGCGGCACAATCAAATAGACCCGGCTTTCGTGGCCCTTTCCATAGCCCGGCCGATCTTGCTGATCCTGCCGATCTGTTACGCGGAAAGCGACCGACGCGGGCTGCAGCCTCTTTCCGGTGCGACCGTACTGCCGAATATCTACTTTGCCACCAAGGGGCTCCAACTTCAGCGCGGCGGCCTGTAGCTGGGGCAGCACCACATCACTCATTACGGCGGCGTCTGCATCGGCTTCCGCCTGCAGCCGTTTGGCTTCGGTTGGACTTTCTCGTTGTTGGTCGTGTTCAAGCTTCGCTTTCTTGAACGCGTCACCATAGTCGTCATCATCGCCGGCCATGTTGAGACCTTTCCTCGCGCGCTTGACTTCAGCGCTCGCCATTAGGCGCTTAGGCGCTAACTCGTTGTGCTGAAACTCAACGATACTTGGAATTCCTACCAAGTCCAAGTCAGCCGGCCGGTTCCGCACGGCAACGTTTCGGGACGATTGCTGCGGGCAAGAACGCGCGCGGTCGCATAGCACCAACTGAAGCTATGCGCCAACGACTTCAGCCACGTTGCTTATAAGACTGTGGGGATTAATACTTGCTTTTGTTGGTTGCACCGCCGCGGCGAGTGGTAAAAAGCACGCTTGCCCTCCGCTGATCTTTCCGGAATTGCAGATAACATGGGTCCGCCGAAATGATCGATCTCTTACTGCCGGCCGGCGTGGTGGTGGTTGAGGCGTTTGAGGACGTGGCAGACGAAGCGATTTTCCCTGGTGAAGAGGATCTCATTCAGAACGCTGTGGAGAGCCGGCGCCGAGAATTTGTGACCAGCCGTCGTTGCGCCCGCGAGGCCCTCGTCAGGCTCGGGCGAGACCCCCGTCCCTATCCGCGCAGGTCCAAGCCGCGAGCCCAGATGGCCGGACGGTATAGTCGGCAGTATTACTCATACCACGGGCTTCCGGGCCGCCGCGGTTGCTTCCCAAAAGGTTGCCGCGAGCATCGGCATTGATACCGAGCAGAACGCGCCGTTACCCGAGGGTGTTGCGGAGTTAGTTGCCTTCGAGGGCGAACTCGAAATGCTGGCCGCCTTGACTCGCACTTGTCCCAAGACACAGTGGGGACGAATATTGTTCAGCGCCAAGGAATCAATCTACAAAGCTTGGTATCCACTGACGCACCGTTGGCTTGGCTTTGAGGACGTCCGTTTGATGATTGACCCAACAGGTAAGTTTGAGGCGAGGTTAAATATCGACGGCTCTCGCGCGGATGATGGGCGGCCGTTATCGGAGTTATCCGGCCGTTTTGTGGTAACACGCGAACTAATCTCCACTGCGGTGACGGTCACCCCCGACAAATAGCGCCGATCGCGCAAACCCGGCCAAGGCACGCTGCATCAGAGCGACATTAATCGCGAGGCCGGCTATCAGACGCGCGCTGCAGCGGTCGATACCCAGCACCCCGCCGGTTAAATCGGCACGACCTCGCCTGTTATTCCGAAAAACTCCCCTGTTTTCCTTTTTAGGGAAATTTCGTCGGCCATCGTCCGATCACCCTGATAGATCTCATTTTTCGGGCACTATCGAGATCATAGGGCACCTGCAACTACCCTGTTACTTTCCCTGTTCCGCGGGAAAAGAAAAAGAACGCCAGCTAAAATGGCCGAGGCTCCGAAGCCGCTGGGCTAAAATAGCTTGATGGCCACGTATCCAAGAAGACCAATCCAAGCAACCGTCGCAATCAATGCAACGGCCAAACCCGCGACCGGCATGGCACGATGAAAAAGAGTAAGCACGACACTCGATCCCTGTTTCTTTAGATTTTTAATTCCGCGCTTTTTGACACTGTGTTTTCATCAGCATCCGCAACCGGAATATCCGAAATAGTTGACTGGATAATCGACGGTGGGGGCAACGACGACCGTGGTGCCGATGCCGTAACTAGGGTAGCCGTAATCAGCAGGGGCGTAGCCAACAGGCCCGTAGCCAACTGAGCCGTAATCAGCGGGGGCATAGCCAACAGGCGCGTAGCCGACTGAGCCGTAATCGGCAGGAGCGTAGCCGGCTAAGCCGTAGCCAGCTAAGCCGTAGCCAGCTAAGCCGTAGCCAGCATAGCCGTAGCCTGGCCTAAGGTAGCCATACCCACCATAGCCCGCGGCGCGATAGCCGTAACCACGGTAGCCATACCCACCATAGCCCGCGGCGCGATAGCCGTAACCACGGTAGCCATACCCACCGTAGCCTGCGACGCGATGGCCGTAACCACGGTAGCCAAACCCACCGTAGCCCACGGCGCGATAGCCGTAACCACGATAGCCCGCGCCACGATAACCGTAAGTGTGGTAGCCCACGCGAGTATGGTAACTCACGCCGCGATAACCACCGTAGCCCGCGCCGTGATAAGCACCGTAACCCGAGCGCGCGTCCGACGTATCGGACATCACCAACGCAGATGCGCTGAAGATCGTTGCACCGATGATTGCAGTCAGAACCTTTTTCATAGCATCACCTAGTTCTCACTCACTCAGCGCATTCGACTGATGCGATCAATGCTGACTATGGCAGCCAACGCGGATGAGAGGCCAAAAATTGAGCAGCTCGGTAAATGGATTGGGTAAACATCAACTCCATTCCATTCCCAATTGCCCAGGTTTTTCCGTCGCCGCGAAGGTCCGCGACACGCGTCCGCACCTAACCTTAGGACGGATTCAGTCGGCAGCTGGTCGGCATGTGATGTCAGGGGCCAATAACCAAGCTTAACAGTGAATAGAAAAGACGTAACAGGCCGCGACCCAATCACTCAGCCGTTGCCGGCTTGAGTGGAACAAGCAGCTGGCAATCGGTGCCGATGGGTGACATCGGCCGCGTCAGTTCAGCTCCCAATTGCTTTGAAAGTGCGTTGACCAAGCGCGTGCCGAGCCCCTTGCTGGCCGTCGCATCAAAGCCCGGCGGCAGACCAACACCTTCGTCGCGGACCGACACCAATATTGATTTATTGTCCGGTTGAAGAACCAACCGCACCCAGATCGATCCGCCGGGACGATCGGGATAAGCATACTTGCCCGCATTCGAAACGAGTTCATTCAGGATCAGCCCAACAAGAATAGCGCGATCCGCCGCGAACTGAATTTCCTCTGGTGCATCAAACTCGATCTTGCACGGAGCGACGGTGGGCTGCAGGTCGCCGACGATTTGTCTCAGATACTCGACCAAATCGATGTTCTCGTAGTCGGCATTATAAGCGAGACGTTCATAAGCACGACCAACAGCATTGACCCGAGTCGATGCTTCGTTGAGCCGCTCACTCAGTTCCGGATCGCCAACCGATCTGGCTTGCAATTGAAGCATGCTTGAAACGACCTGCAAGCTGTTCTTGACGCGGTGATTGACTTCCTTAAGCAGAACTTGGTGACGGTCTAGCGCGGCTTTCAGTTTGCGTTGATATTGTTGTTGCTCGATCGCCATTCCGAGGATGTTTGCAGCGCCTTGCAAAAACGCAATGTCCTGCTCGCTAAACTCGCCTTCGGATGTGCTGTCCACTTCGAGCACGCCGAACGGCGCGCCGTCGCCTTGCAGAATAACGTTCATCGCGCGGCGAATGCCGTGCTCGATAAGCAATTCCGGCGTTCTAAATCGTTGTTCGTTTTCGAGGTGGTTGGAAATAACGGGCTTACCAGTGCGCAAGGCATAGCCAGCCGGTGAGGCCAGGTCGGCCCCGACACTTGCCGAGCCGACAATTCCCGCTTCCCAGCCCACTCCGGCACAAACCAGAAGACGATTCTCGGCCGGTATGTATTCCAGGACTTTGCAGTATTCCGCGCCCAGTCCCTCGGCCGTCATCCGGGCGGTGTGATTGAGCATGTCGCTGAAGCTCGTGCGCTGCAGCGCAAGGACGCCCAGTTCGGCAAGAAGTTCCTGCTGGCGAATGCGTTGACGCAGCGCGCGGCCGGTTAGGTCATCGGGCTGTTCGTTACCCGTCGGAGGTTCAACGACCGGCGCTTTATGGTCAGATGGTTGGCTCATATCCATTCATAACATAACTCCGAACTGGCTCAGCACAGGGGCCCAGTTCCGAAGATCAGCGATGAAGGCCGCCATCCAGACGGCCTATACCGATTTGGAAGACCCAGTCTTGCGAATGCTCGCACTTAGGGCACTCGAAGCTGCGGAGAGCAAGTCCCCGTTCACTCGCCGTTATGCGCACCAAGACCATCCGCGCCGAACATTTCGGGCAAGCCGAGCGTAGCGTGACGTGCGGGAGCGACGGGATGACTAGCGTGTGCGCCGACCTCGATGCGGGCGCGAGTGTCACCGAACTCTCAGCCGCCGAGGCGTGACGAACGGTCACTGCCCGACATAAAGTACTGTGCGCCGAGCAAGAACAATTAGCGAGTCATTAAATAAGCGCGCGCTTATTCCCCGGCAATCGCCACTACCCTTCGGGAACAATCTCGCCTCGCCGTAACTTAGTGCTTTGGTCCGCGTTCGCAGCGACGTGCCCGGGGGAGAGCAGATGCCTTGGGGAGACAGTTTGAAAACGCCGGCGGTCCTCATCGTCGAAGATGAACCACTGGTTCGCCTAGGTGCTGTCCGAGCGATCGAGGATGCGGGCTTTGAGGTTATTGAAGCTGCAAACGCCGACGAAGCAATACGGATACTCGAGAACCGCGGCGACATCCGAGTGGTCTTTACCGATGTTCACATGCCAGGCTCCATAGACGGTCTCAAACTCGCTCATGCCGTCCGCAACCGCTGGCCCCCTATCAGGATAATTGTGACCTCAGGCCACGGTCCGGTAAGCGAACAGGATCTTCCAGACGGCGGCCGTTTCTTTGCCAAGCCGTATGACTCGACACAGATCACAGACACGATCCGCGAATGGACGCGGTAGATATTATCGATCCGATCGGCATTTCCAAAGGAGCGCACCCGGCAACGAGACGCGGGAGAACCTTTTGCCCGCTTGCAGTTGGCGCACAACCCTGATCGGGCCGCGTGTGTACCCGCGATATGTAGTCACAGGCTGCAAGTGGCTATCTGCCGCAGCGTTCGGCTAAAATAGCTTGATGGCCACGTATCCAAGGAGACCAATCCAAGCAACCGTCGCAATCAATGCAACGGCCAGACCCGCGACCGGCATGACACGATGAAAAAGAGTAAGCACGACACCTGATCCCTGTTTTATTGTTCTCGCACCCTAGGCCGCAGCGTGAGCCCGCTCTTGTGATTGGATCGCGGCCTCCGGAGGCAGCGTCCACCATCGCTCAGGGGCTTAAGCCGCACAGTGATTTCCAACACAAATGTGGTGACTCGGGATGACGGTCAGAACCAGCAGGCTTCTGCACACGCAACGGGGCGCGGCCCCAGCACGCTTCGATGCCGGCCTTGGTTTTCTTAAACCCCGTTTTTTTGGCTGGCGGACCGCTGCTTCGTAAAATCGAATCCAGCTCCCTTCCTTTTAGCCTTGCGCAATTCGCACAACCTGCGCGCTTCGAGGAGATGGCGGGTGGGCTAGGTACAAAACACCGCGGTTGCGAAGCACGAGTGCCCAAACATGGCCTGTCACACCATCAGTATAAAAGTTGCAGCGTCTTTAGCCCTTCTCCTTGATGATCGAATCAATCGATCCGTGCCAATCACGACCGCTCTTTGCCAACAGGCATTAGCATGTGCGGCAACTTTAGCTCAGGCGCCTGCCCGGCCAAGAGATCTAAAGCCCACAACGCCGGACGCGTCCGCGATTTTGCTTAGCAAGGTCTGTGGTTCGTTCGTCAGGATCGAGCATCAGATCCACGCACTTTCTGATGCTGGAAAGACAGCCCTCGTGCATTGGAAGGCGTGTCTTCCAGATCAGGGCAACCGTACACGCCGACACTTGCAGGCATGGCCCGCGATCGGATAGGCCTTAAGTCGGCGTCAGCGATCGCGTTCGCTTAAACACTGCAGTTGGACTATGGATTTTCGGCTGATCGACCTGGAACAACTCAAGCTGCGGCCAGTGCGTGAGTGGCGCGAACGGGGTTGGTGGGGGCGCACACCGCTGTGGGAGCGCGTGCGCGAGGTTGCCCTGCAACAGCCGCAGAAAACGGCGGTGCTCGATGCGGACAACGCCATCTCGTACGCCTCGCTGTGGCGCGATGCGTTACGCATTGGAGCCGCCATGCGCCGGCGGGGGCTCGAGCGGCGCGACGTGGTGCTGGTGCAGCTGCCCAACTGGTACGAGTTCGCCACACTCGCCGTGGCCGCTGAGGCAGCCGGCATAGTCTTCGCCTTCTGTCCAATTCAGTGGGGACTGCGGGAGACGGCGCGGGCGTTGCGCCTGACGCGGCCGAAAATCTGGTTCACCGCGCGGTATCCGCGCCCGGGCGACGATCGCGATCCGCTCATTCGGAGCACACTGCAGGAACTCGGCGACGCTGCGCCTGCCGTTGTTCTGGTCCGGTCCGATGCGGTCGACGGCGCCATTCCGCTTCGCAGCTGGCTCGACAATGTCGACGCGAATATCGACGCGGCCGTCGCGGGCGGCCATGAATCCGACCCGCTGGAAATTGCCGTAACGTCGGGATCGACCGGCGATCCCAAGGGCGTGGTTCACGTTCACGATACGGCGATACTGACCGTGGACTCAACCATCCGGCGACAAAAACTCGGCGCTTCCGACATCGTGCATCTGGCGGTGCCGGTGGGGCATACGTTCGGCTACTTTTTCGGCGTGCGCTGCGCGTTGCAGGCGAAAGGCACGCTGTTGTTGCAGCAGCGGTGGGATGCGCGCGAGATGATCGAATTGGCCAGGCGGCACAAGCCGACCGTTTCGCTTGGGCCGTCCGCCTTCATGATCGATCTTCTGGGACTGGAGCCGGAAGAACTTTTGCAATTGTCGTGCCTACGGATGTTCACGCTGGCTGGAGATTCCATGCCGGCACCCATTGTACGCCGGGCAATCGAGACCATGCCGTTTCGTATTTCGCGCGCACTCGGCATGACTGAATTCGGCCACGTCTGTTCCACCGATGCAGATACGCCGGTTGAAGCCTGCATCGAGACGCTCGGTACGCCCCAACCAGAAATGACCGTCCGCATCGTCGACGATGCTGGTCGGGCTGTTCCGCCCGAGGCCGAAGGCCGTATCGTGGTCAAGGGGCCGTTTTTATTTGCCGGCTATCTCACCGAAAGCGGCGTCGACCAATCAGTGCTCGATGCGGACGGATTTTTCGACACCGGCGACCTCGGCACCATGGATGAGGACGGCTATCTGCGCATCACGGGCCGGATCAAGAATGTCATACGCCGCGGCGCCGAAACCGTGCCGGTCAGCTTCCTGGAGGACGTGATCGCATCGCATCCCGACGTTCTGCATGCCGTGGTCGTCGGGGTTCCCGACGAACGGCTCGGCGAGGCTCCGTTTGCCTGCGTGCAATTAAAGCCCGGCCGGATACTGTCGTTTGCCGACATCGAGCAGCTTTTTGCGCGGGAGCAAGTCACCAAGAAGTTCTGGCCGGTGGGACTGAAGATCTTCGAGCAATGGCCGACCGGCGCCACCGGAAAGATCGACCGGCGCCTGATATTGTCCGCGCTACATCAGGCAAGCTGAACGAGCGACGGCCCGCGTTTGTGGCTCACTCGTAGGAGGCTTGCACTTCCTCCAGCACAAAACCTTTTTCGCTGTTCTTGTCCGGGCGGATAATCTTGTTATCGTGGCCCGGCAGTACGCGCATGCCGTACTTCTCGACCAGGCGACGAACCTTCAGTGCCGAATGCGCCCAGCGGCGCGGATCCTGGTTGAGAATGTTACCCATGAACGGCTCGCCGTAACTCGCCGACAGATAGATGTGATCCGAAGCGAGCAGGATCCAGCCGTCGTGCGGCAAATTAACCGCCACGCCCATGGTGCCCCAGGTATGACCCGGCAGTGATACCGTCCAGACGCCGCGGTAGATCTCCTGATCGGCGAATACGGTGGTGGCGCGATTTGGCAGCAGGCAGGCAAAGTCCTTGCGCGTGAAGCCCTGCGGACTGGTGACGCCCCACAGCGTCAGCATGTCGTCGCGCAGCATGCCGCCTTTTTCAGTGACGCAACCGCGCAGCTCGTCCTCATGCACGATGATCCGGGTGTTTTCGTCCTGCGCGAACATCGGCAGATTGCCGGCGTGGTCGGTGTGCAGGTGCGTGATGATGAGATCGGTGAAGTCGGACGGCTTCATGTCGATCTTGGATAGCTGCGTGGTGAATAGACCCTCGGGACCGGGGTCATAGGCCATCGCGCCCTTGTAGAAGTTATTCTTCCAGTCCTTGCTAAACGACACGCTCATGGCGGTATCGACCATGATCTGCGCCTTATCGTGCTGGATGACGTAGGCATAGATCGGGTGCGCCAATTTTGCCGTCCGGCCCCGGTTCGTGGACGCAGGGCATGAGGTGGCGCACGACCGAGGGGTCAGGATGCCCGGTCAGAACCAGCTCAAGGTCGAGGGTAGTGTGTCCGCAGGACAGAACGATCAGCTTCTTTGCCGCCATAAGCATTATCTCCCAGCAGTTTGCTTTGCGCGTCGCCTTAGCGGCCTTTGAGATGATCGTGCAGCTCGATCATGCCGATCAACACGCCGCCGGTGCTCTTCGGATGAACGAAGGCATGCCGACCGCGCGAGTCGCTGAAGGTGTGGCCGACAAGCTGGCCGCCGGCTTTGACGACTTGATCGCAAGCGTCGTCCAGATTTTCCACCTGGAAGCAGATGTGATGGAGCCCAGGCCCGCGCGCGGCGAGATACTTTTTCAAATGAGAGTTGGGACCGAGCGGCCGGATCACTTCGAACCGCACCCCGCCATCGCCTTCGTAGTAGTTGGACGTCACATCCTGATCGTGAATCTCTTCGTAGCCGGTGGGCTTGATACCGAAGAGGCTCAGCGTCTTCTGCGCCGGCTCCAGATCGTTTGCCGCCCACGAGACGTGTTCAAACCCGGTAATCTTGATCATATGAGAGCCTCCATTTTAGCCGCCACGAGACGCAGCGTTCCCTTACTCGCTGAACAAGCATCGAACCTCTGTCGGAAGAATCAATCCCGGCCTGGCGGTTGGATCGGCGCATCAATGTTGAAGCCCAGCATTTCATAGCCCTTGCGAAAATCGGCGATGTGCCGCTCCATCCACTTGTGCGTGGTTTCGACGTCCGATCCCGCGATGGCCTGAGCAACGGCCTCATGCGCGGCCAGAAGCCGCGGACCGGCGGTGCTCGCGCCGCCGTCGACCAGCACCGCCTTGAATGCCGGATAGATCAGCTGGCTCAACGCTTCCCGCGCCAGCACGATCGCGCGATTGGCGGCCGCCCGCGCGATCAGGCTGTGAAATTCGATGTCGAGCGTCACCAGCGCCTGTCCGTCGGCAAGTGACCCGCGCATGCGCGCGATATTGTCGGCGATCAGATCAAGATCGGCGCTGCTACGCTTGCGCGCGGCGAGCGCAGCCGTCGCCGGCTCGATCGCCATGATGGTTTCCCACAGTTCGCGGAACGTCACCTCGTGCAGGATCATGGCGCGGCTGATCCGGCCGCCGACGTTGTCGTAGGATGGCCGGCTCACCACCAGGCGCTTGCCGAATTCCCGGCGCAGCACGCCGGTCTCTTCAAGGAGCCGAATGCCTTCGCGCACGGTCGAGCGATTGACGCCAAACTGCTCAGCAAGCTTCTGCTCGCTGGGCAGCCGGTTGCCTATCTGCAGCCTTCCGCCGATGATGTCCTTCAGGATCGCGTCGGAAACGATTTTGTAGGCCGGAGCGCGCTCAAGCCGCTCGAAACGCACCTCCGAGTTGTCGTTCATAGCGCTGCGCTTTCGCTAGTGCGTTCACGTACCCGCAACGGGCGAAGATTGGCCAGCGCCTTTACGAACCCGGAGTTGTGTAACCGGTCTTGTTTGAGTTGGTGCACGGCGCCTGAATAGCTGTCCGACAGTGCTACAGTCGGATCAAATTGTTGTCAATCCAACGGCCTCTGGTGTAGCCTTACTCTATTATTGGTCGTTGTCGGAACGGCGGTAGGTTGGGACAAGGGGAAGTAGCATGGCCATGTCATTTTTGATCCACGTGCGGCGGGCGGCGCTGGCAGGCGCGTTGGGCGTCGTCGCTTTCGGATTACCCCAGCGCACGCACAAAATACCATCAACATCGGTTTGCTGGCGCCGTTCAGCGGACCGTGGGCCGAGCACGGCAAGAACATGCGCGACGGAGCCGAGATGGCGGTCGAAGACATCAACGCCAAGGGCGGCATCAAAGCGCTCGGTGGGGCCAAATTAAACCTCGTGGTAGCGGATACCGGTCCGAGTGTGGAGACGACGACCAACGCCGCGCAGCGCCTCTTAAGCCAGGAGCATGTCTCGGCCTTTATGTGCTGCTTCCTCAGCTCGTTTTCGCTCGCCGCCAGCGAGATCGGCGAGCGCCAGCAGGTGCCGATGCTCACTTTCAGCTTCAGCGATAAACTGGTGGCCCGCGGCTACAAATATATCTTCCGCGACTCTAGCGGCGCCGACACCCAGGTTCGCAGCACAATCAAGCTGCTCAAGGACCAGGCGCAAAAAGTCGGACGTTCGATTAAGACCGCGGCGCTGATCGGCGACAATACCGGCGCCAGCGTCGCCTACTTCAAGAGCCTGAACGAGGCGCTGCCACAGAGCGACGTGCAGATCGTCCTCAATCGGGTGTGGACGCCGCCGCTCACCGACGCCATTCCGGTCGCGCTTGCGGTTCGCGATGCCAATCCCGACATCATTTTCGTCAACGCCACGACCTTCGACGACAGCGTCGCCATCATCCGCGGGTTCAACGCCGCGGGCATCAAGAAACTCATGGTCGGCAACGGCGCCCAATACATTACGCCGCAATATTTCGACGCGATGGGCGCCGAGCAACTCGAAGGCCTGATGGCGACCCAAGGCACCGCGATCACCAAGGATCCGTTTGCTGCCGATTTTCTCAAGCGCTACCAGGAACGCACCAAGGTCCGCTGGACCACGCACGACACTACGTCGCTCTATTCCGAAACCTGGATTATCAAGGATGCGCTCGAGAAAGCCGCATCCGCGGAGCCGACGAAACTGCGCGACGCCATCTCGGCCATCGACATCACGACGCCACCGCCGACCGCCTTCGTCGGCTCGGAGGTGAAGTTCAACGCCGACGGACAGAATCCGCTGGCTCCGCCATTCCTGCTGCAATGGCAGAACGGACTGCCGGTGGTGGTAACGCCGGCCGAATTCGCCGTCGCTCCGCTGAAATGGCCGTCCTAGCGATCGACTAGCCTTCGCGCCGCATGAGCTTGGCAACGATCCTGCAGGCGACAGTCGGCGGACTGTTGCTCGGCGGGATCTACGCACTGCTGTCAGCCGGACTGGCGCTGATTTTTGGCGTCATGCGCGTCATCAATTTCGCCCAGGCCGAATTCATGATGGTGGGAATGTTCGCCACTTACGTGCTGGCGACATCCTCTGGCATCGATCCTTTGATCCTGGCGTTGCCAATCGGCTGTGGCCTTGCGCTGCTCGGCCTGGCGATGGCGGCCGGTCTATTGGAGAGGGTCCCGCGCGGCGATCACAACGCCCAGCTCATTCTGACCCTCGGCGTTTCACTGGTGCTGCAGAACCTGGCGCTGATCGTCTTCGGTCCGACCCCGCGACCGGTGGTCCGCCCTTACACCAACTCATACTGGACACCGGCAGGTCTTTTCATCAACCAAGCACGACTGTTCGCGTGCCTTGCTTCCGTGCTGCTCATGGTCGGACTTTATTTCTTTCTGACCCGCACCTGGACCGGGCGGGCGATGCGCGCCACCGCGGACGATCCGGTCTCGGCCGCCGGTGTCGGCATGAACGTGCGGCGACTGCACGTGATCGCTTTCATGATCGGCGCCGGGCTCGCCGGCATTGCCGGCGCCTTGACGGTGACTTTCACCGCGGCTTCGCCATCGATCGGCAATGACTTCATCATCATCATGTTTCTGTCCGTCGTATTAGGCGGGCTCGGCAGCGTGCTCGGCGCGGCAATCGGTGCCTTCGGCGTCGGTTTGGTGCAGTCGCTGTCAGGGCTGATATTGCCCCTGCAACTTCAGAATGTGATGCTGTTCGTTGTTTTCGTGCTGGTGCTGCTGGTCCGCCCGCAAGGGCTGTTCGGCCTGCGACGGCGGACCTGAGAATGGCGGCCACGCGCATTGACGGGTCGCGGTCCTCTTGCGTGTATGCCTATGCGCCGCCGCTGATTGTTTTTGCGCTGTACCTCGCCATCGTCAGCCAGATCTCCGATTTCTACTTGAGCCGTCTTGCCGCTCTGCTGGCATTTTGGGCCGCTCTCGGCATGAGCTGGAATCTGATCGGCGGTTATGCCGGCCAATTGTCGCTCGGGCATGCCGCGTTTGTCGGCCTTGGCGGCTACGTGACGCTGGTGTTGCAACAGCAATTCGGGATCGTGCCCTGGATCGGCTTGCTCGCCAGCACTTTCGCATCCGCACTCGCCGCTTTGGTTGTAGGCGTGACACTGCGGCTCTCCGGCATCTATTTCGCGCTGGCGACGCTGGCCTATCCGCTGATCCTGCAGGTCCTCTTCACCTACTGGGGCTATCAGGAGGCGTTGATTCCGGCCCGCCCCGCGCAACCGTTTCTTTACATGCAATGGCGGGATAACCGCTGGTACGCGGCATTGTTCGCAACGATCCTGGTGTTGTGCTGGCTGGCGACGGTTTATCTGGAGCGGTCGCGCTGGCGCTACTTTCTCACCGCGGTGCGCGAGGACGAAGCAGCTGCTGCGGCAGTCGGCATCAACACCTGGCTGGTGAAGCTGTGGGCGTTCGTGATCAGCGGCGCGATCGCAGGCCTGCTCGGGGTTGTCTATGCGCAAATGCTGTTCGTGGTCACGCCTGAAACATTGTTCGGCATCGGCGTTTCGGTCCAAGCCATCATCGTGAATCTGGTCGGCGGCATCGGCTACGCTGTCGGGCCGCTGTTGGGCACGGCGATCATTGTCCCGATCTCGCAAGTGCTCGACGCCAAATTCGGCTCGATCTCTGGGGCTTCGCAGTTGGTCTACGGGCTGGTGCTGATTGTCGTCGTCCTGCTTATTCCGCGCGGCCTGATCGATCGACTCCGACACCTCGGGCCGCTTTCATCCTTGAGGCTCGGACGCCTGCAGAGGTGGCTCGCGCCCGCCGCAGCTTACCTGACGCCGCCTCCCGCCATGCCGCTAGTGCCTGCTTTCGTCGCAGGCAGCGATAGCCCGCGCAAAGGAGAACTCCTTCTCAAGGTCAAGGGTATCGGCAAGTCGTATGGCGGGATCAAAGCGCTACGCGACGTCAACCTCGAAGTGCGCCGCAACGAATTTATCGGCATTGTCGGGCCGAACGGCGCCGGTAAGACGACGCTGTTTGACCTGCTCACCGGCTTTCAACGCCCATCGTCCGGACGAGCTGTATCTACTTGGCGAGAACGTGACACGCTTTTCGCCGTACCGGCTGGCGCGCGCGGGCGTTCGCCGCACCTTCCAGATCCCGCGCCCGTTCGGCAGACTGACGGTCTATGAGAACGCGATGCTCGGCGGTCTCGTCGGTGACAGCGGTCAAAGCGCGAGCGGCCTCGCCGAGGCGACATGGCAGCCGCTGCATGCGGTTCGGCTCGCCCGTTTCGCTAACCAACCGGCGGATTCGCTGGTTCCTTCCCAGATCCGCCTCCTGGAAGTCGCCCGAGCGCTGGTCGCCCGCCCGACGCTGTTGTTGCTCGACGAACCGCTCGCCGGCCTTGATGCTGCGGAAGTTCAGGAGTTCATTGACATACTGCGCGCCCAGCATGCCGCCGGCTTGACGATCGTTCTGGTTGACCATGCCGTCGGCACGGTCGCCAAGATCGTCGATCGGCTGGTCGTCATCGACAACGGTGTGCTTATCGCCGACGGGGTTCCGGCCGACGTATACCGCCTGCCGCAGGTGATCGAAGCCTATTTGGGCACCAAATCGGACCATGCTCACCATTGAAAATCTCGATGCGGGCTATCGGCGCGTGCGCGTTCTGTACGACATCACGCTGTCGATTGGCGCCGGCGAAACGGTCGGCGTCCTCGGACCGAATGGTGCAGGCAAGACTACACTGCTGCGCGCGATTGCCGGCAATTGCACCGTGTACGCCGGCCGCCTTGAGTTTGCCGGGGTGCCGCTGACCGACAAACCGGATCACGTTCGCGCGTCGGTGGGCATTGCGCATGTCCCCGAAGGCCGTCGAACCTGGCCGTCGTTGAGCGTCGAAGAAAATCTAATGATGGGCGCCTGGCGCCTGCCGCATGCCGAGCGGAGCCGGGAAGCCATTCGGATGCTGGAGTATGTCCTCGATCTGTTTCCGCGGCTGCGCGAGCGCATGAACCAGCGCGCCGCCGTCCTCAGCGGAGGCGAACAGCAAATGCTGGCCATCGGCCGCGCGCTCATGTCCAAGCCGACACTTTTGCTCATCGACGAACCGTCGATCGGGCTCGCCCCGATCATGATGGAAGCGGTGATGGAGGCGCTTCGCCGCTTACGTCAGGATCAGAACCTATCGATTATGCTGGTCGAGCAGCGCATCCAGGACGTGCTGGACTTCTGTGACCGTGTCTACATTCTCAGTCGCGGTCGAATGGTGGAGAGCGGCCGCACGCGTGACACTCTGACGCGCGAATCCATCGAAGCCGCCTATTTCGAGCGCCGGTGACGATCGGCGTTCCAACGAGGCAACCTCTATGGTGTCAGGACGACACGGCCGGTGGCTTCGGCGGTCATCACCCGCCGGTGCGCGGCTGCCGCTTCTTCGAGCGGCATTTTCTTGTCGATAACCGGCTTAAGCACGCCGCGATCCACCATTTTGACGATCTCATCGAGCTCGCGCCGCGTGCTTGAGTTGGAGCCAAGCAGCGCTGTGCTTCGCAGCAACAGCCAGGCCGGATTGAATGAAATCGAACGGTCATTGAGCTGACCGATGAACACATAGCGTCCGCCGACGGCGAGCGTGCGAAAGCAGGAATTGAACACCGGCTCGCCAACATTGTCGCAGATCACGTCGAAGCCGCCTGGCGCCACGTCGCGAAGTTTCTGGTCGAAGCGTTCACCGCGGGTGACGACGACCACCGCGTCGGCACCGACCGTGCGGATTGCCTTTTCCTTGGCTGGCGTGGTGGTGAGCGCAACGACATAAGCGCCGCACAGCTTGGCGACCTGCACGCCGTGAATACCCAGGCCCCCGCCGGCGCCGGTGACCAGCACAGTATCTCCGGCCTGAGTACGGGCGACGTCGCGAATGCCGTGCAGCTCAGTACCAATCGCGCATGACAGCATGCATGCGATCTCCGGCGGTATCGAGCGTGGTACCACTGAGAGTGCGTTGTCCCGCACCAGCGCGTATTCCGCGTACGCCCCGGGCCCGTTGTGTCCGAAGAACCGCTGGTTCGGGCACATTCCTTCCCGACCGGTGCGGCACATATCGCATTGACCGCAGGTCTCGCGATTGGTGCTCGCGACCTGATCGCCGGGTTTGATGCGGGTCACGGCCTCGCCGACAGCGATAACATCGCCGGCCATTTCATGGCCGGGCACGAGCGGAAGCTGGACCCGATCACGGTACGTGCCCTCGCGCACCAGAAGATCATGAAAACAAACGCCGCCGGCGCGAATGCGAATGAGGACCTGATCACCTTGCGGTTGCGACGGCGCCGGATAGTCCTCGACCCGCAATACTTCGGGCCCGCCAACGCTACGCTGGACCACCGCCCGCATTGTTTCCGCCATTATCGTTCTTCCTTTTCCAAGCACGCCCAAAAATTGGTGGCATCGTTCCGCAAGAGCTCTGTGTGCTCGCCGGGGCGCGGCGCAAATCCCGGCACCGGTTCGATCCCCTCGAAATCCCATGGCGGCGACGACGCGCGCAACGTCCCGGCGTCGCGGATTTCGATGTCGCGAAGGTGCCCCCGGCGCCAGGTGTCCCGATGCGCCACGACGTCGTGGTCGGCATGAACGCGACCGCTGGCGACGCCGGCGCGGCCGAGTGCAACAAGCCACCAGTCGCACGGGCCGGTCGAAAATGCCTGCCGCAAGTCCGCGTCGAGTGCCTCGGCATTGGCGAGCCGCGCAGCCGCGGTCGCAAAGCGCGCATCCCATGCCAGATCGGTGCGCTCGATCGCAGCGCACAGCGAGCGAAATGCATTATCGTCTTCGACCGTGACGGCGATCGTGCCATCGGCGGTCGGATAGAGCCCGTCGGGTGCGCAATGGCGTACAGGTCGATGAGTGGGGGCCGGTCCGCCGCGCAGCCGCGACGCGAGCCTCGTCATCAGCGCCGAGGTTGCACCTCCGAGCATCGTCATTTCAATATACTGAGGCTTGCGGTCGCGCCGGCGCGCGACCAGCGCCGCCAGCACCGCCTCGCAGATAAGATGACCGCAGTAAAGATCGATCAGCCCGTAGTAGCGCACGCGCTCGCCCCCCGGTTCTTCACCGTTGAGCGCGGCAAAACCAGAGAACGCCTGCATGTGCGGATCGGTGCACGGCAGCCCCGCCATCTGGCCGCTGCGGCCGTAACCGCTCGACGAGCAAAAAATGATGTCAGGATTGCGAACAGCCACTGCATCGAAGCCGAAGCCCATCCGGTCGATTGCGCCGGAGCGAAAATTTTCGACCATGACGTCGGCCGTCTCGGCGAGCGTCCAGGCCAGCGTGCGATCATCGTCATCCTTGAGGT
Source organism: uncultured Alphaproteobacteria bacterium (assembly GCA_963826945.1). Lineage (GTDB taxonomy): Bacteria > Pseudomonadota > Alphaproteobacteria > Rhizobiales > Xanthobacteraceae > BOG-931. The sequence continues at coordinate 476,103 of CAWGYY010000018.1, forward strand.
TGAGCTTGACCGAATGAACATTGGCGTTAAGCGCCGCATAGGTCGTCGTCAGCCCGCGCCAAGGCGGCAACGTGTACATAATGAATTCGTTGGGCGCCTCGATCTTGACGACGGTGGCGCCGAGCTGCGCGAGCAAAGAGGACGCCCACGGTGCAACGCCGCCGACGCCGAAATTCGCTACCCGTATCCCGCGCAGCGGCAGCGTGCGCGCACTCACGATCGCGCACCTTCTTTGAGAAGACCCAGCACCTCTTTGGTATGCGCACCCACTGGCGGGGCTTGGCTGGGCCGGTGACTTCCCTGCGGTTCGTCATTGAGGCGCCACGGCAGCCGCACGGTCACAGCATCGCCATCGGCGAACGCCGAGGCGTAGAGTTGCGATTGCGGATGGTTCAGCGCCTCTTCCGGCTCGAGGAATGGCACCGACCAGCCGTCGTGTTTGCGGATTAGCGCGATCGCTTCATCGCGGCTGTACTTGGCAAACGCGCGTTCATAGTGTGGCCGCGCCCAGTCTATGCGGTCTTCCATGCCGACCGTCGAATACCAGTCCTTGCCGATCTCGGCGGCAAAGTCGGCAAGACCGATCTCCTCGCATAGTGCGCGCCACGAATCGTGCTGGTCCGGGAGAAAATCGAGCGTGACCCTCCCGTCGCGAACGCGATAGCCGCGATCTGGCGGCCGAGAGACCGCGCGGACATGATATCCGGTCCATCGATCTGGGTCGGATCGTGCCGCCCAATGGATAGTCTTCAAGCTCGCCAGTGCCCGATCGATCGATACGTGCGAAACGAGCGGACCGCCGCCGTCTTCTTTGATCAGCCCCGCGAGAGCGGCCTGTACGACAGTCGCTGCCGCCGCTGCTGATGCGATGTCGGCACCGAGGCGCTGTCTTGGGCGATTGGGATCGCCGATGTAGCCGGTGACCGCCATGGCGGCTTGCGCGAGGGTTTCGCTGCTGCCGCTGCCGCCCGGAACCGGGCCGTCCTCGACAATTACAACCGAATGCACACGCGCGCCGTCGCGCATGCTCGCCGCTAATGCTTCCTGTGCAATCCAGCTTGCGTCGGCGATTATCGCGTCACAGTTGGCGCACAGCGATGCAAACGACGCGCGCTCCGCAGAATTATCGAGATCGAACGCACTGCACAGCTTTTGCCCATTGATGACATCAAACAACCGTCCACCGTCCCAGGTACGGGCGATATCGCCTGTTGGAGGTTCGACTTTCACGACGGTCGCGCCGAGCATCGCCAAATGCCAGCCTGCGAACGGGCCTACCATCCTCTGGCAGGCTTCAACGATCCGCACGCCCGCGAGACTAGGCGACGCTGTCATCCAAGCAGTCCATTGTCGCGGATCGTGCGCATCGCCTCGTAAGAGGCCTTGCACGCGAGTTCGAGCTGCTCGTCCGTATGAGCGGTCGACATGTAAAGCTTGCTGGCGGGATGAACAAAGATATCCCGCTTGAGAAGTTCGATACCGAACTCCTTAGCCGCGGCCCGATTGGTGGCGGCATAACTCCGATAGTCGCTGATCTCGCCTTCGCCAAACACCGGATCGGCGAAGGCAGGCGGCCCGATCATCTGCAGTGGAACAGATAGTTTTTTGGCCGCTTCAACAAAGCCGTCGGCGAGTTTGGTGCCGATTTCGGCAAGCCGCGCCGGCGCGTTTTCCGCGACGATCACGTCGAGGGTTGCAAGCCCCGCAGCGGCGGCGAGCGGATTGCCGTTGAGAGTCCCGCTGACGTAAACAGACCGGCCGTCGGCGGGGCGATCGGGAACCGTCAGCTCCAATATATCCCGACGCCCAGCGACAGCGGCGAGCGGCAAGCCGCCCCCGATCACTTTGCCGAGCGCGCACAGATCCGGGGCGACGCCGAACGCCTCCTGCGCGCCGCCAAGGGCGATCCGAAAACCGGTCACGACCTCGTCGAAGACCAGTAGAGCACCGGTTTGGTCACACAGCTCGCGCAGACCGGCCAGAAACCCGGGCCGCGGCAGCAAGGAGCGCTGAACCGGCTCAACAATGATTGCGGCCACGCGATCGCCGACCGACGCAACCAGTTGGCGCGTGGTTTCGATATCGTTGTAAGGAGCGATGAGAATCGTCTCGCTGACGGCGTGTGGAATTCCGGCGGAATCCGGCTGTGCCACCGGATAATTGACGCCGCGCGCGGGCTTGAGCCCGTGAAGCGAATAATCGTGGTGACCGTGATAGGCACCTTCGAACTTGAGGATCAGATCGCGCCCGGTGAACGCGCGGGCGAGCCGCAATGCGTAGAACGTTGCCTCCGCGCCATCGCTGACGAATTTCACTGCCTTGGCACACGGCACGATCTCGGCAATGCGAGCGGCAAGACGGGGCGCCACGTCGTTCATGGCGTAAAAGGTGGTGCCGCGGACGGCCTGGTCCTGAATCGCGGCAACGACCTGCGGATGGGCATGGCCGATCATCATCGGTCCCGAACCGAGCACGCAATCGACCAGCTTTCGGCCGTCGGTCGTCCAAAGGTTCGCTCCTTGGGCATGGGCTGCGACAAAGGCTACCGGATCGGGCAGCTTGAAGGTGCCGAAGCAATTGCCGGGAATGATGTCAGCGGTCGGTGATTTCATCGGGGCGCTCCAGACTGGCGCGGCATTGCCACCCACGAACCTTCGGCGCGGCCGATGTCATGCTTGACGGTGATGCCATAATACTCGCGGGCTGCGTCGGGGCTGATATAGCCGTCATCGAGGTCGGACTGGATCGCCGCCAGATCGCGCTCGGCCGGTGGTCCATAGCCGCCGCCGCCCGCAGCTCGGAAGTGGATGATAGTGCCTCTGGGAAAATGGATTGGCGCCGTCTTCGATTTCAAGACGCGACGCGTCCCGTCGGGAAGTTTGGCCCAGAATTCCGCTTTCGGCGCTGGCAATCCGCCGAACAATCCGTAGGGTGCAAATTTCGCCCGCTCCGCCGTCAATGTCACCGTCGCGTCATGCTCAAGCTTGATCTCCCGAAAAATACCGGTACCTCCGCGCGTCCTTCCGGCGCCACCGCAATCCTCGGAAATGGCGTAACGCAGAACCTGGATCGGAAAGCTGATTTCAAGCGCCTCGCTTGGCGTGTTGCCGGTATTGCCGACGCTGACGCGCCGCGCGTTGACGCCGTCGCCGTCAAGATTGGCGCCTTGCCCAGCACCGTGTGTTTCGACCATCAGTAATTCTCGCTCGCGTCCGCCTTCGCGCACGCGTGCGCCGATCGACAGTACCCCCGAGCTTCCGCTGCCCGCCGCGCAGACACGATCCGGCAACGCATTTGCAAGTGCCCCGATAATGACGTCGGCGATCCGCGAGGCGGTCTCGTGATTGCCGGCGATGACCGGAGCCGGCGGCATCGGATTGACGACCGTGCCGTGCGGCGCCTGCACTTTGATCGGACGATACGAGCCGGAGTTCGGCGCGTTTTCTGGATCGGTGAGACATTTGATGGCGTAGCAGGTGGCCGACACCGTCACCGCCAGCGGCGCGTTCATGCCGCCATGGACTTGCGGCGAGGAGCCGGTGAAATCTACTTCGATCTCTTCACCCTTAACGACCACGCGCGCGGCGATCTTGATCGGCTCATCGGTAATCGCGTCGTCATCGCAAAAATCTTCGAAGCTGTAGGTCCCGTCAGGGATTTGCGCGATCGCGGCGCGGGTAAGGCGCTCCGAGGCATCGACAATCTCTTCCATCGCCGTTTCAAAGCGCTTGATGCCATATTTTTCGCAGAAGCTGATGACGCGCCGCTCGGCGGCGACGCAGCCGGCATATTGCGATCGCAAATCACCAAACCGCTCGCGTGAATTTCGGGTGTTGTGCAACAGAACGTCGACAATGTCCTGGTTGAGGACGCCTTCCTTGAAGATGCGCACTGGTGGGATGCGCAGACCCTCGGCGTAGATATCCGGCATGGTCGCCGAATAGCTGCCCGGTCCGCCGCCGCCGACATCGACGTAGTGGCCCCGCACAGCGGTGTAGGCGACAATCCGACCGTCGAAGAATACCGGCTTGGCCATGATAAAATCAGGCAGATGATTGTTCCCCTGATAGGGATCGTTTTGATAAAGCACATCGCCCGGCTTCAGTGTCGCCGGTGGGATCCGGACGAGGCAGGCGCCGAGCGACATCGGCATGGACGCGAGATGAATCGGAATATCGCCGATGCCCTGTACGGCCAGTTCGCCGCGATTTGTAAGGAGGCCGCACGACAGGTCGCCGGCCTCTTTCCAGAGATTCGAGTAAGCGGTGCGTACCACGACGGCCTTCATTTCAGCGACGGCGTTGATCAGGCCCGAACGCAATACCGCGAGCGTGATAGCATCGAGATTGGTGCGCTGCTTCATGTGGCGGCCCCGATCAGAAGATTGGCATAGGCGTCAACGTGAACGCTTCTGCCCGGCGGGACCAGCAAGGTCGAGTCGCTCTGCTCGACAATCGCGGGGCCGCTAAACTTAGCGTGCGGCAGGAGCGAAGTGCGGGCATAGACCGGCACGTCAATGCGATCGGACTTGGTGGGACCGAATGCTACTTTGCGGTTGCCGATTGAAGCGACGCGCGGAGCCGACTTTGGCGCTGCGGCCTTCCGATCGTGCTCGCCGCGATAGAGGCGGCCGATGGCACGAAGGCGCACATTCACCAACTCGACCGGCTCGCCGGGGACACCAAAGCCGTAGAGCCGCTCGTGCGTTGCGTGGAAGGTGTCCAGCGTTTTCTCCAGCCAGCCGGATGAGTTGCCGACCACTGGTATACTGACGCTCGACTGCTCGCCCACGTAACGCAAATCGAGCGCCCCCATTAGTTCACGACGCGCTTCCTCAATGCCTTCGTCACCAAGTTCGGCATGAGCGCTCGCGGTCAGCTTGGCGAAATCACGGTCAAGTTCAGGCTCGAGTTCTGCGCTCACTCCCGCTAGATGACTGATGACATAATCGTGGGTGACATCGCTCACCACGAGGCCGAGCGCCGAGAGGCAGCCGGGAACCGAGGGCACCAGAATTTGCGGAATTTCTAGCTCTGCGGCGATATCGACGGCATGCATAGGACCCGCGCCACCAAAGGCGATCAAAGCAAAGTCGCGCGGATCGTAGCCACGTCCAACCGAAACCGCGCGGGTCGCACCCGCCATGCTCGCGTTGACGATTTGGCGAATGCCCCATGCAACCTCCACTGCACCCATATGGAGCTTGCGGCCAAGGCGCTCACAGGCGCGATGGGCAAGGTCCGAATCGAGCGTGACTTCGCCGCCAAGCGGCTGATCGGAGCCGAGCAGGCCGAGCACCAGATTTGCATCGGTCACCGTCGGTTCATCGCCGCCGCGATTGTAACAAGCCGGTCCCGGCGATGCGCCCGCGCTCTGCGGCCCGACCCTGAACTGACCGGCGGCATCCACCCAGCCGATGCTGCCGCCGCCGGCGCCGATCGTCAGAATATCCACCGACGGCACCTTGACCGGCATGTCCATGACGTGACGCTCATGCGTCATCGGAATGCCTTTGTCGGGCAACAGGCACACGTCGAAGCTCGTACCACCCATGTCGATGGTGATGCCTTTTGCGGTCGCCGCCTGATCCATCAGGTAGCGGCCCGCCACAACGCCGCCGCTGGGACCCGACAGGAGCAGCGTCACCGGAAGCTGCGCCGTGCGTTCGGCTGAGGCGACGCCGCCGTTGGATTGCATCACCCACAATCGGGTATCGGCGTTCCAGGTCGTGACTGCCTCGCTCAGGCGGCGCAAATATCCGGCGACGATCGGCACGAGATAGGCGTTGAGCGCGGTGGTACTTGATCTCTCGTACTCCCGGAACTCGGGAAGAACATCCGAGGAAATCGAGATGGTGACACCGGGCATTTCACGCGCGACGATCTCGCGAACGGCGCGCTCATGGCTCGGGTTGAGGTAGGAGTGGAGCAAACAGACCGCGACGCTGTTGATCCCGCGTCGCGCGAGTGTGCGCGCCGCCTGCACGACGGACGATTCGTCGAGCGGCACGTTCACCGCGCCGAGGTGGTCGATCCGTTCGCTTATTTCGAGCCGGTCGCGACGGCTAATCAGCGGCGGCGAAGGGCTCGCGCGAAGGTCGTAGATCTGCTCCGGCGAGCGGGTCAGACGCGCGATTTCCAGCACGTCGCGAAATCCCGCCGTGCAGATCATGCCGACCCGTGGACCGCTGCGCTCAAGCGTCGCGTTGGTGGCAACCGTTGTGCCGTGAATCAGATAACTGACATCGTACTTGGCCGCGTTGCCGAGCTTCTCGACCGAGGCGACAACCGCCTTCGACGGATCGGCCTTGTTGGAAGAGACTTTGGCGCTGGCGACCAGGCCTTCGTCCTCATCCCACAGCACACTATCCGTAAAGGTGCCGCCGGTATCGACACCGATACGCTTCATCCGCGCTTCTCGCGGAGCCGTTGGACAGGTTGAGCCGGAACTGGCGTGCCGGTCTCGAGGGCGAACTTGACGTAGGCTTCGCGGATCGCCGAGGTGACCGGACCCGGAACCCGCCCCGGCAACATTTCGCCCTCAACCGTCCCGACCGCCGCTATTGCCTCAAGTGAGGACGTAACGAAGACCTCGTCGGCTGTGGTGACGTCGTAGCGTGTGAGATTGGTTTCGATGCACTCGTAACCGGCGCGTCGGGCGGTGGCGATAACGTTCTTTCGGGTAATGCCGCCGAGCGCGAGCGCCTCATAGGGAACCAGCACGCGCCCGTCATGCACCGTGAACAGGTTCATGCCGTGGCCCTCCGACACGTAACCTTCCGGGTCGCGGAGGATTGCAACATCGGCGCCGCGATCCTGTGCCTCCATGTAGGCCATGATGTAAGTGAGGTAGTTATTGGCCTTGATGCGGGCGTCGAGGCTTGACGGTCCGGGCCGGAAGTAACTTGAGAACACCGCGCTCAGCGTCTCGATCTCGCCGGTATAGGCGATGCGGCGGTCGCCGATTTGCGGAATGATGACGAGCGTCGCCGGTCCAAGCTTGTTAGAATATTTGATGCCAAGGGGACCCGCGCCACGGCTCAACAGCGGGCGGAGGTAGCCCATTTTGCTGGTCGCCATGCCGTTGCGCGACGCGGTCTCCAGGATGAGATCGTGCAACTCATCGGGTGGGACCGGTACCTCCATTCGCAGCATGCGGGCACTCTTGAACAGCCGGTCCACATGCTCCCTGAGATGCATGACCCGCCCGTCGCAGACCCCGATCCCCTCAAAACAGCCATCGCCATAAAGAAAGCTGTGATCGGTAACGGAGACCTTAGCGTCCTCATCTTCGACGAAGCGCCCGTTCAGATAGAACCACATGAGAATTGTCCAGCAGGACCGTATGAAGCCGCAGCTATTGTCCGACAATGGTACAATCGGGCCGGAATAATGGTCAAGGGACTGGTGAGCGGTGCCCCCGACGCGGTGGAAACGCCGCGAGTCATGACTTGAGCTAAGGGGACGGACGAAGCATTGCGCGGACTACTGCAATTCCTGCGGAATGATTTTTCCGGCGTCCGCTATCAGTTCGTCGTCAAGGTAGAAGCGGTGGCCCTTGAGGGCGAAATCCTGGTGGCAGCCGGTCGTATTCTTGCCGCCGAAAGTAGCGTTTTCGCCAAGCGCGAACAGGGTATTGCCGTAAGCAGTGCGGCCGTCCTGACCGATGATATCGAGCGGATCCTGGAACAGGATCGCGTTCCATAAGGCTCGCGGGTGCGAACCCCAGCCGATGTGGGAGATTTCGTAGCCTTGCGGATCGCGCCACCCGCTGATGTATTCGCGGATAAGCGCTGCATCGAGGCCGCCTTCGATCGCGACGACGGTGCCTTTCTCGAACCGCATAGTCACCGGGGCTGATATAAATCGCTTTACCGGATACCAGACATCACCGAGGTCGAGCACGACAGTGCCGTCACCCAAGCCTTCGAGGGGGATCGTGTATTGGAACGCGCTCGGCCAATGGTCCCAGCGCCCTGGCTCTTCGGCGTAGCCGTACTGACCGAAGACCGGCCGATCGGCTTTATCGAACCAAACCTTGGTGCCGTTGTCCGACTCAAGCCGGATTTGCTTGGCGCGACGCAGCCGTTCCACGCCGCGCCGGACCCGCACCTTGTCTTCCTCACTGGGAAATAGACGCTGCAGACATTCCACCGGATCGTGGATCATCAGCATGCGCGTACCGCCTTCGAGGATCTCTCGCTGCTGCTGTGAGTGCAACAGGCCGCCGCTCGACAGATCGATCACCATGTCGGCCTGCTTCAGCAGTTCAATGGCGAGCTTCGAGTTTTTTCAGGATTCCTGACGACACGTTACCGGTGCGAATGAGCGGCACCTGCTCCGGCGGTGCCGACGGCACCATGACAGTGAGCGTGTCGGCGCCGATGTCACGCGCGGCGCCGTACACCGCGGCCGCGTAGTCCTGATTGGCTTCGGGCTCGGTCAGGATGACGAGCGACTCGTCAGTGCGCAACCGGCAAAGCTCAAGCGCCTTGCGAAACATCGGTACCAGTTCAGTGGTTCTGTATGCTGTTGCGGTGGTGACAGACATATTGTCCTCAGTGGCACGACGAGCGGGAGGGGATCCGGACGAAAATCGTCGGCATAGTTATAAACTGTGGCTCCGGCACCAATGGTTGTCAATTTGGCGCGCGTTGACAGTTAGCATTTCGTTTGTGTACGCACGAGATGGGGCCTGTCATGGGAAAAGGCGGGCGAGCTTGCGGAGACGAATTGCTCATGGCGTCGAGACGTGGCCTTCGTGTCGCCATTGTGGGCGCCGGCCTCGGTGGACCGGTTGTCGGCAGACTGCTGGATGCTGCAGGCTACGATGTGCAGCTTTATGAGCAAACGCCGATTTTTGCGCGTCTCGGGGCCGGAATTCATCTCGGCCCGAACGCCATGCGAGTGCTCGATCATGTCGGCGTCGGCCGATTTATTGCTGAGCACGGCGTGCAGCCGGCGGCCTGGATCAGCCGGAAATGGGACACCGGCGAAATCCTGTTCAAACTTCCGCTCGGGCAAGCCTCCATCGAAGCTTATGGCGCCCCGTACGTGACCGTTCATCGCGGCGATCTTCATCTCGCTCTGGTCGAAACCCTTGATCCGCAGCTCATCCACTACGGCAAACGCCTCGTTGACCTGCGTGCTACCGATGCAGCCGTCCAATTGATCTTTGCCGATGGAACAAATGTGATCGCAGATCTCGTAATTGGGGCAGATGGCCTGAACTCCAAGGTTCGGGAAATTTTGCTGGGCGCCGAACGCCCGATTTTTACCGGCTTTGCCGGGCACCGGGCGACGGTTCCGATTAGCCGCCTTCGCGGTTTGGAAATCCCCGATTTGACCAAGTGGTGGGCCGCGGACGATCGCTACACGCTAGCCTATTTTCTGACCAAAGCCCGAGACGAACTCTATATCGTCACTGGCATTCCTCAACCCCGCTGGGACAGTAATTCATCGTGGGTCGAGAGCAGCGCCGGCGAGATGCGTGACGCACTTCGCACCAGCAACGATGGGCTCAGGCAAATTGTTGCTCAGGTCGACGGTCCGGTCACCAAATGGGGTTTCTTTACCCGCGACCCGCTGCCGTTCTGGAGCCGCGGTCGCATCGTGCTAATCGGCGACGCGTGCCATCCGATGAAGCCAACAATGGCTCAGGGGGCGGCAATGGCGATGGAGGATGCTGCGATGCTGGCGCGATGCCTGATCGATGCCGATGACATCTTTGCCGCTATCCGCCTCTACGAAGCCAATCGCAGGGAGCGGACCTTCAAGGTCCAGACAATTTCCGGGCAAATGTCATGGCTCCGCGATCCGATAGACCCTAGTTGGGCATTCTCGTACGACGTGTTTTCCGCGCCGCTTACGCCGCTTGCGGCTTAGTCAGGCCCGGCTCTCGATCATTTTGTTGAGCAAATAAAGTAAAGCAATTCGCTCGGCTGAATTGAGCGAGCCGAATGTCTCTTCCGTCACTTTCCCGCCGAGGCCGACGAGCCGCCGCAACGCGGTCTTGCCGGCCCGAGAGAGTTGAATGACCAGCTTGCGGCGGTCGCCTGCATCCGGACCGATCGAGACGAGCTGCCGCTCAGCCAACCGCTCGACCACGCCCTTCGTGGTCGAAGGATCCAGTGCTACCAGCCTGCCGACGAGATTCTGCGATATCGGGCCGTGTTCTGCGACTGCACAGAGCACGATGAACTGAACCGAAGTGACTTGCGAACTGTCGAAGTGCTTCCCAAAAATGGCCAGATTCCGCTGCAGTGCGCGGCGCAGGAGGTGACCGACCTGGGCGCGGAATTCGTAACGGCGTCCGGTGGCATCCCGCAGCAGATCGCTGCCTCTGCCACGCGGATATTTCCTGTTACCAGCAATAGTCGTGGTTTTCCTTCCGCCCACATTGAGCCCCTTGGAAATACTGCGACTGGCCGCACGAGAAATATGCTTGAGCAGCAATGTTGTTTGCGAGAAACTACACTGTATAAGGATTACAGCGCATCCAAACCATCGCTACATTCGTAACTTCGGCAGAAAACTCGCAACCGCCGCCGGGTCGAGCAGGTGCGTGATGAATAAGGCTTCGGCCATGAGCCCGGCATGACTTATTGGGTTACTCAGGTATTGAACGGCATTTCGTTCGGAATGCTGCTGTTCTTTATTGCATCGGGCCTCACCATCACACTCGGTGTGATGCGTGTTACCAACCTGACCCACGGTTCGTTCTATCTGGTTGGCGCGTATATCGCTCTCAACGTTGTGCGATCTTTTGACAGCTTCGCGGCCGGCGCGCTGTGCGCCACGTTCGTCGTTATTGTTCTCGGCGCGATTGTTTACGGATTGTTGCGGGTTGTAGGGGCTGACCCGCTGCGGGAAACGCTGCTGACATTCGGTCTAGTATTTATCATTGCCGATGTGGCGCTGTTGATCTGGGGCGGCGATCCATCGTCCGTGAGCAAACCGCACGCGCTGAGCGGCCCGATCACCATCGCCGGCTTTTCCTATCCGAGTTATCGCCTCTTCATCATCTTTTTGGGCGCGCTGGTTGCGTTCATTATGGAATACATCCAGCGGCGAACGCTGATCGGCGCGATGGTGCGCGCCGTCGTCGATGATGTCGAGATGTCGGGCGGAGTTGGCCTGAATGCGACGCTGATCGCAGGCGTGACCTTTTTGGTCGGCGCCGGGCTTGCAGGACTGAGCGGGGCGCTCGGCGGTGCGATGATCGGCGCCTATCCGGGCGTGGATATCGAGGTACTGCTTTATGCGTTGGTCGTCGTCATCATTGGCGGTATGGGCAACCTGACCGGTTCGCTGGTCGGCGCCCTGGCAGTGGGGCTGCTCGACACGTTTGGGCGCGCGATCGTCCCCGAACTCGGCGCTTCGCTGATGTTTCTGTTGATGATCGCGACGCTGATTGTCAAGCCGACGGGACTTTTTGGATCCCGGGCATGAAAGCTGCGTTCTGGTGGATTAGTGGCGCCATTGCGCTGGTCTTGGCACTCGCCGCTCCGCTGATTCTTACCCGGTTCTCGCTTGCCATTCTGACGTCCGGCCTGATCTTCGCGATTTTTGCCCTAAGCCTGAACCTTATTCTCGGTCACGGCGGCCGGCCGAGCCTCGGCCATGCGGCCTTCTTCGGCATCGCGGCATACACCGTTGGCCTGATGAGCCATCACGGCATCAACAACGCCGTGTTCTGCGCGCTGGCCGGCATCGCGCTGAGCGTCACCGCGGCCCTGGTGATTGGTCCACTCGTCCTGCGCACACGCGACATCTATTTCCTCATGGTGACGCTGGCGATCGGCGAGGTTTTACGTAACCTGGCAATCAGTTGGCGCTCGTTGACTTTTGGCGACGACGGAATTTCTGCGATCAATGTTGGGAGCGTCGCCGGAATTGATTTCAGCGACAGCCGCAATTTCTATTTTCTGACGTTGGTGGCGCTGGTTTTGGTGATGACGTTCGTGGCGATCCTTATTAATGCACCGTTCGGCCATGCGCTTCGCGCCATTCGCGACAACAGAAGCCGGATTGCGGTCCTCGGCGTGCATCCCTTGAGCGTTGAAATCGTCGCCATTGCTATCAGTGCAGGTCTGGCGGGGCTCGCCGGGGTCCTCTACGCCTACCAAAAGACCTTCGTATCGCCCGATCTTCTGTCGGTGGAGACTTCCGCTCAGGTCCTGCTGATGGTGGTGGTCGGCGGCACCGGGACACTGGCCGGGCCGGTTGCGGGCGCGCTGGTCGTGGAGTTCATCCGCGGGATCGGCAGCCTTTATACCGAACGGTGGCAGATCGTTCTCGGCGTCCTTGCGGTGCTGATCGCGCTTAATTCCCGGCAGCTGTTGGTCGGCGGTATTCTCACGGTGCTTCGGCCGCGCTTTTGGCAACCTGCGCCCACCGCGATAACAGCCGCCGCCGCAAGCGCGCTGCGCTCACCTCCGCAACCGAACCGAGTTGCCGGCGAAATTCAAATTTCGCGTCCGAATTCTGCAGATACGCGACCAGATTCTAAGCGGGAAGGAGGCGAGCCACTCTTGACCGCCGACAACATCAGCAAAAGGTTCGGTGGCGTAACCGTGCTGAACGGCATTTCGCTGTCGGTCGCTCGCGGCGAGCGTCGCGGACTGATCGGGCCTAACGGCGCCGGTAAGACGACCTTCCTGAACATTGTTTCCAGCATCGAAGTGCCGACCAGCGGTCAGCTCTGCTACGACGGCAGGGACATAACCGCCTTGCCGTCCTTCAGCCGCGCTCAGCTCGGCATCGGAAGGACGTTTCAGATCGGGAATCTTTTCGACGACTGCACCGTCCGCGAAAACATCCTCCTCGCGCTACTGGCGCGGGAGGGCTACGCCCTACGTATTGGCCGATCACTCGGACGTTACGCCGTTTTGCAAATCGAAGCGCAGAAATTGCTGGAAAAGTGGAACTTATCCGACATCGGCGACGACAAAGTTAGGCTCCTCTCCTACGGACGGCGGCGTGTGATTGAGATCGTGCTGGCATTGGCGACACGGCCGCGGCTTTTGCTGCTAGACGAACCGGCAGCGGGCCTTTCCGGCGCCGAGACCAAAATGATCATCGAAACCATCAGCGCGCTCGACCCGCAATTGTCTATCCTAATCGTCGAACATGACATGGATCTGATCTTTTCGGTCTGCGATCGGGTTACGGTGATCGCCAACGGCCAGGTACTCGCCGAAGGCGAACGTGATGAAGTCCGCCGCAATCAGCAAGTAATCGACGCTTATCTTGGGATACCGCTGTGACCGGTCCGCTGCTCCAGGTCATCGACATTCATACCTATTACGGTGACGCCTACATTCTGGAGGGCGTGTCCTTTACGGTCGCGCGCGGTACTTGCGTTGCGATCCTCGGACGCAACGGCGTGGGCAAGACAACCCTCGCGCGTTCGCTGATCGGCTTCACGTCGCCGCAGCGCGGCAGCATCCTGTTTCATGGTTTGGAGATTGCGGGACTGCGATCGCGCGAAATCGTCCGCCTCGGTATGGCGATCGTTCCGCAAGGCCGTCGCGTGTTCCGGTCCCTGACGGTGGAGGAAAATTTGCGGATTGCCGCCCGAAGGGACTGGGCAGGGCGTGACATACCGCATTGGGATCTGCAGCTAGTCTACGATCTATTTCCGCGCCTCGCCGAACGTCGGCAACAACGCACCAATACGCTGAGCGGCGGCGAGCAGCAAATGCTCGCCATCGGGCGCGCGCTCATGACCTGTCCCACGCTGCTGGTGCTTGATGAACCGACCGAAGGCCTGGCGCCGCTGGTGATCGAACTCGTGGTCAAGGCTTTGGAGAAGCTCAAAAGCTCGGGGGTGTCGCTGCTGTTGTTGGAGCAGCGCGTGGAGGTTGCACTTCGACTTGCCGACACCGCAATCGCGATGGGCAGTCACGGTTCGATTGATTATGCTGGTGCACCTGAAACATTCCCGAGCCATGCTAACATTGGCCTGCCGGTTTCTTCGTGAAATCAACCCCAGGAGAATTCGATGATCAGGTATCCCGCGCTTAGCTTAAGCCGGTTGCTGCGATCCGCGGCCGTCGCTGCGATGACCGCTTCACTTGCCGCCGCAGCCGCAACACTTGCCTTCGCGCAAAACACCACACCGATCAAGATTGGAATTCTCGGCCCCTATACCGGCATATTTGCCGCCTACGGCCTGAAAACCATCGAACAGCCGGTGCGGCTTTATCTGCAGGAACACGGCAACAAGATCGCGGGCCGCCCGGTCGAAGTGATCGTCGCCGATGACCAGGGCAAGCCGAATGTGGAAATCGAGAAGGCTCATGACCTGATCGAGAATCAAAAAGTGAACGTCATCATTGGTCTGGTGAACTCTGCGGCCGCACTTGCGGTACGGGATTATCTCGACAAATCGAAAGTGCCGACCATGATTACCGTTGCCGGGGCGCGCGAGCTTACCCAGGCCCGCAAAAGCAACGCCATCTACCGGCTCGGCTTCGCCAACGGACAAACCGAACCGGCCGGCGCCGTTCTGGCAAAGCTTGCCAACATCAAATCGATGGCGGCCATCGGGGCTGACTACGTGGCGCCTCACGAACTCTTGGAAGCGTTGATCAGCAATTTCCAGAAGGTCGGAGGTAAAGTGCCGATGACGCTGTGGAGTCCACTCGGCACCGCGGACTTTTCTTCCTATCTCGCCCAGCTCAAGCAGGTTACGAGCGAGGTCGATGCCGTATCGCCGATGCTGTTTGGTTCCGACTCGGTGCGGTTCTTCGAACAATACGGCGAGTTCGGCATGACCAAGCCGCTCTACGTCTTCGGTGACGTCACCGAGCAGACCGCGTTCCTCGATCAAGTCGGCGACAAAGCCGTCGGGGCTAAAGCCTATTGGATTTACAGTCCGTATCTCGACAATCCCGTCAACAAGGCGTTTCGCACGGCGTTTCTTGCCACCTACAAGCGGCTGCCGGGGGCGTTTTCAGTCGACTCCTGGAATGCGGTGCAGTTCTTTGATGCCGCGGCGACCAAGGTAAATGGCGACGTTGACAATTTCGAAGCGATGAAGACTGCTTTAGAGACACTCACGATCGACTCGCCGGCCGGCCCGATTCATTTCGATAAAGATCATGGCACCGTGCATAATGTGTATCTGAACGAGGTCAAGAAAGGCCCGGACGGCATCGTAGCGCAGATGCCGCTTGGGCCGGTGATTACTGGCGTGTCGCAGTATCAGACGCTTGAGGAAGCGCAAAAGAACTTGACCGAAATCGCCGCATTGAAGAAGTGAGGCGCAACTGGGTGACAAGTCCTTCGCAGCGAAAACGGCACGACTGGAAGACAGTGGCGCGCCGGCGAATACGGCGGCCGTTTAGGCCGCCTTTTGTTCCTCGACAACGACGTTGCCGTTGATGGTCATTGGCACGCCGTCAAGTGACACCGAGCAGTTGCGCAGCGGAATGTCCATGTGACATGGCGTATCCCGCTTTCCACCTGCCTCGGTATTCGGGCCGGTGGAGAACAGGAAGTTGCCGTAAAACGCCCGCGCGTCCATGCCGATGGTCGCTTCCTTGTCGTACAGGCCGAGCGCGGTCCACTGCGCGCGCGGCTGCAGCCCCCAGCCGACATGCGAAATCGCATACACTTCCCGGTCGTTGAACGAGTCCATATAGGATTTCAGGAATTCGGCGTCGAAGCCGCCTTCCATGCTCTGAACATAGCCGTCCTCGATGTCAAAACGGATCGGCTCCTGCACGTAGGATTTGAACGGCAGTAGAATGTCGCCGCGGTCGATCACGATCGTTCCCCGCGCGGTTTTCTCATTCGGCCAAGTCGCCAGAAACCCGCTTGGCCAATGGTCCCAGCGGCCAGGCTGATCGGCAAAACCGTACTCGGTCAGCACTGGAAATTCGCCGAGGTCGCATTCGAGATTGGTGCCGGCCTTGGAGGTCACTGTCATCTTCTTCGCACCGCCGAGATGGGCCGCTGCAGCGAGAACGCGGCGTCTGTCATCAATGGTGGGCTTTAGACGCATCAGCACTTCCGGAGGTTCCACCGCCAGCAGCATGCGGGTGCCGCCGGAAAGAATCTCCGCCTGCTCCGGCGAAAACAACAGCAGCATCAGATCGATGACGAGGTCACTCTGTTTGAGTGCGGCCATCGCCGCCTTGTTTCCCTGCAGCGCGGTTTTGCCCATAAAAGCTACCTTGTCGCGGCTGAGCGCGATATCACCGTTGGTCGGCGGCAGGTCGACCACGGTCAGCACAGCGCCCAGATCGATCGCGGCGGTGCGAGCGGCCGTCAGATTCTGCTTGTTGGTATCGGAACTGGTGAGGATCGTAACCGTTTCGCCCGCTTTGAGGTTCGAGAGCTTAAGAACATCCCTCCAAGCCTGCAGAAGTTGCACGTCGCTGATCGCCATGGCCGCCTCCCGCAATAATGCGTATACATATGATCATCTTGGCTCTCCTAAGGTTTGTCAATTGATGCTCGCTGCCGCTCACCGACCCGATGGGCTCGCATATTGCGCAAGGCGATCACGCAAGCTCGAGCGGGCGCGGTCGTGAGCAAAATCTTGTCGCAGCTGTCGCTCGTCGAGTTGCTGGAACAATTCCGTACCGGTGCGTTGTCCCCGGTGGATGCAGCAGCATCGAGCCTTAATCAAATCGAGCGCAACAGAGCATTGAACGTCTTCGTCGCAACGGCGGAACCTGACATCGTCATGGCACAGGCTCGCGCGGCGGAAGAACGTTGGCGGCGCGGCGCCCCGCTCGGTCTGGTGGATGGCGTGCCGATCACCATCAAGGACGCGATCATTACCAAAGAATGGCCAACTCTTGTGGGGTCGCGCACTGTGGATCCGGCGCGAACGCTACGCGAGGACGCGCCCGCGGTTGCACGTCTGCGCGAACAAGGCGCGATCCTGCTCGGCAAGACGACGACCCCTGAATACGGCTGGAAAGCCGTGACCGATTTACCTCTGACCGGCATTACTCGCAATCCATGGAACCCAGAAGTCACGCCTGGCGGATCCAGTGGCGGCTCGGCGGCGGCGCTGGCTGCGGGCATCGGTCATGCCGCTGTCGGCACCGACGCCGGCGGCTCGGTGCGAATTCCGGGAGCGTTCTGCGGACTTGTAGCTTTGAAGGCCACGCGCGGCCGCATTCCAGCCTATCCGCCAAGCGGATTGTGGACATTGGGGCATATCGGTCCGATGTGCCGTTCCGTCCCCGACACCGCCTTGATGCTTTCGATCATGGCACGTCCGGACGCGCGCGACTGGAACGCCGCGCCGCCCGATCCGACGCTGGCGGACTGGTCGAGCCTTGGCGTCTCGATCAAAGGCGTGCGGATCGCATACAGCCCGACTTTTGGTTACGGCAAGGTCCAGCCGGAAGTTAAAGCATCCGTCGACGCAGCGGTGCAGGTGCTCAGCGGTTTGGGCGCGAATGTGGAACTCGTAACTGCGCCATTTGAAGATCCGACGCCGCCGTTCCGCGCGCTGTTCGCCGCCGGCATCGCTCACTCAGTCCGCAATATGATGCCCGAGCATCGCGCCATGCTCGATCCAGGTTTGCAAAAGCTGATCACCGTCGGCGAAACAGTCGACCGCCGGGCTTTTATGGAAGCGACAGAAGCGGCGATGACCTTGGGCCGCCTGATGCGACTATTCCATGAAACCTATCAACTTCTCATATCGCCGACCGTTGCGGTTACTCCGTTTCCCGTTGGCGTGCTCAGTCCGGAGGGTTATGACCCCGATGACTGGTTCGACTGGTCGCCCTTTACTTATCCGTTCAATATGACCGGCCAGCCGGCCATCACGGTACCGTGCGGCCTGACCAAGGATCGACTGCCGATCGGCGTGCAATTAGTAGGCGCGCCTTATGCCGAGAAGGTGCTGTTATCGGCTGCGCTGGCCTTTGAGCAAAACCGCCCACATCCGATCGGTCACGCCGCCGTTTGAATTGGCGATCTCAGCGCAGCGAGCGATCGCACCTAAGAATTAGAAAATCGCAGCAGTCCGATCGGTGTCGGATTGAAATTATTGGCTGGATTGAGAACCTGCGGACAATTGGAAATGATGGCGAGCACATCCATCGCCGCCCTCAGTTCCACGTAGTCTCCGGCGCGTGAGCGCGGCGGCTCGAATGCAAAATGACCGTTGGCGTCAAATGGAATGTTCATAAAAAAATTGATGTTCGGAACGAGCTGGCGATCGTCGAGGCCATTCTTTTTTAGTTCGTGAAGAAAATTGGCGCGACAACTCGGCGTATCCTTCACCCCGTAGCGCAGAAAATTGATCTCTGCGCTGCAGCAGCCGCATATTGTGTCGTGGTTGCCGATGGTGTCTTCAATCATCGTCAACATCGGACGCGCCAGATTGGAATAGAGCACGTCACCCTTGTTCAGGAACGGCCGGGTACAAAGGCGCACCGTCACTGTCGAATTGTAGGCTTCCGATCGGTCCGCTGCATTGAAGCAGACGAAATCAACCGCTTGCTGGCCCTCACTGTCGATGATGCGGAGCGTCTCACCTTCGCGCACGACGCCGGACCAGGATCCGCGTGCCGGAACTGTGCACTCTTCAAGAATCGTAATGTTTTCGATCTTCATCTGCTAATCTCGTCAAAACTGCTCGAGTATTATATGCCGTGACGGGGGCGGAAACGACAATATCGAAGGTGATCGTCGTCTGCGCCAGCGCCCGCCCAATGCGTTCCCGGCGATCGCGGCGGTTTGACAATCAATTTAAGGGGAGGCGTAAGATAAGCCAGCGCCCGCACAGGAACCTAGAGCTTTTCGTGCGCGTTACGACATTGGACGGGGACCCCTCAAAAGCCCCCCAGCCCCGTTCCCTGTCACGGAGCGACGGTGGGCTGCAGGTCGCCGACGAAACGGGGCGCGCGCCCTAGCACGCTTCGATGCCGGCCTTGGTTTTCTTAAGCCCCGTTTTTTTGGCTGGCCGACCGCTGCTCGTAAAATCGAATCCATAGAATCAATCGATCCGTGCCAATCACGACCGCTTTTTGTCAACAGGCATTAGCATGTGCGGCAACTTTAGCTCAGGCGCCGCCCGGCCAAGAGATCTAAAGCCCACAACGCCGGAAGCGCGCGCGATTTTGCTTAGCAACGTCTGCGGTTCGTTCGTCGGGATCGAGCACCCGATCTACACACTTTTTGAGCTGAAAAGGCAGCCCTCGTGCATTGGAAGGCGCGTCTTCCAGATCAGGGCGACCGCGCACGCCGACACTTGCAGGCATGGCCCCGCGATCGGATAGGCCTTGAGCTGAAGCTTTGGGGATTGAGTAAACGCGTGAAACGCAATCTTTCAGCGAGGTTTCCCGCTCTGTGGCATAAGCAGGTAGATTTTGATCTCAGCTCGGTTGCCTTCGACGAAAGGGTTTTCGATGGGACAGCATCTTATTGAGGCGATTTCGGAAGGGGTCGCGACGCTCACTCTCAACCGACCTGATCGGCTTAACGCCCTTTCGACCCCGATCATGGAGGGCCTTCTCGAAGCGCAGCCTCGACTGGCGCGGGATATAGGCGTCGGGGTCGTTGTGCTCACGGGAGCCGGTCGTGCCTTCTGTGCGGGAGGCGACGTCAAAAGCATGGCCGAGAGGTCCGCCGAGCGCAGCATCGAAGAAGCTGTGATCCATTTACGCGGCCGGATGGAAGTGTCGCGACTGCTGCACGAAATGCCGAAACCCACGATCGCGATGGTGAACGGGCCGGCAGCCGGCGCCGGCATGTCGTTGGCGCTCGCCTGCGATCTGCGCATCGCCGCGCAATCTGCACGCTTTGTCTCCGCTTTCGCGAACATTGGATTTTCCGGCGACTTTGGCGGCAGTTATTTTCTCTCCAAACTCGTCGGTACCGGCAAGGCGCGTGAGCTTTACTATACGGCTGACCCACTGGATGCCGCGCAGGCCCTTGCCCTTGGAGTAGTCAATCGGGTGGTACCCGACGCTGAACTTGTCGATGCCACGATGCAGCTCGCGCAGAAGCTGGCGCGAGGTCCGCGCATCGCGCTCGCTTTGATGAAGCAAAATTTCAACGCAGCGGAAAATGGTACTCTCGCTCAACTTCTCGACCTCGAGGCCCGGCATCAAGTCGCAAACCGGCCGCACCGATGATCACAGGGAAGCGGCGCGAGCATTCGTGGAAAAGCGCCCTCCAAAATTCGTCGGCAGATGATTTTGGGTGGATGACGAACCCCGGCTGAAGGCGGGTTGCGATAGACCTTCCGGTGGTAGGCGATTGAAGAAAGCCAATGCTATCGGTCTGATCGAGGCTTGCGTCGTGGCCACGGCAAGCGCTACCTACGGAAGACAGTGTCGGACATTCAGGGCGGAAATCTACACCGAGGAGGTCGGCAATGTATAAGCGCGTCCTGCTCGCTTACGATGGTTCAGTAGAAGGCCGAACCGCTCTTCGAGAGGGAGCCCTGTTAGCGCAAACGTGCGGCGCGCAGGTTTACTTGCTATCGGTCATCGCCGAAATCACGGGGTTGATGCTGGCTGACGGATACTACCCCGGAGCGTCTGCTCAAGCTGAAGATGCTTTTGTTGGTGTGCTCAACGAAGGCGTGGAGCGGCTGAAGCAGCTTGGCTTCCATCCAGTCGCCAAGCTAGTCAGAGGTGAGCCCGCCGTCGAAATCGGCAATTTCGCCAGAGAGATTGAGGCGGATCTTGTTGTCGTAGGCCATCGCCAGCAGAGCGCGTTTATGCGCTGGTGGTCGGGTCCTAGCGGCGCCTATCTCATCGATCATATCCATTGCAGTTTGTTGGTTGCGCGCAGTGAAATCAGCGACGAAGCTATCAAGGCCGCCCTATCGACGAGCACCAAAACCGCGACGTAAGCACTCGTCCTCGTAAATTCGGCTTGCTGAGCAAGCAGTTTGCTCAACGTCCGCTTTGCACTTGATAGCGACCGAAATGCGGACGTCGTCGAACGTCCGCGTCGGGCCAACAACAAACTCATGCAACCCGTGCCAGCTGCTGATTAATATCAGTGACCAAAACCCCGCGTTGCCCCTGCGAAAACGATCAGAGCTAATGCCAGCATGAAGAAGACAGTTGCCGCCATGATGCCGTGCCCCAGCTCCAGAAACTGCGCGACTGAGGCGGTATCAGCGCGGGCGCTTCACGAGAACGTATTCAAGCAAAACATCTCCTTCGGTTGCTGGAAATGGGGTGTCGCAAAACGCGCACGAAATTGCTCGGCCCTCTGTTGCTATTGGGGATTCGACCATCACGATTTTGTACTCTGCCCCACAACTGGAACACCTAAACAGTATTGGACCTAGCTTTTTCATTTCACACGCAGTGTCCCGTTTCGTCATCGGAAAAAGTCTGGCGAGCTACCGGATCGTTTTCTCTGAATTGATCCGGTAGTGTTCAAAATGTCAGGCAGCAGCAAATACCAAGGCTGCGCAAATGTAGAGAACCGAACGAGCCCGCTTCGTGCGACGCACGCGCCAGTCCTAAAGATAGCGGTGTTGCGCCAAAGTCTTGCGCCAAGCGGACAGAAATTTGTCTTTGTATGCCAAAGTACGCTCGATGTACCACGCATGGGGCATTTGCAATGGCGCCGCGTGAAGCAACGCAGTGAAGCTAGGCTTGGCCGGTACTTCCTGTTTCCCGTTCTGGTCCTGACCGCTTTATGCGCCGACCGGAGGCTGCCGGCCATGCACATTCAGCTTCCGGTTCGGTCTTTCTCGCCTGGGACGGCCAAGGCTGACGTTCGGGCGAGCTTGACTTGGATATTGTCGGCGAGCTTGGCAACGGTCGGGTTCGCGAACAATTCTCGCGGCTCAAGCGCGACCTTATACTTGTCGCGAATTTTCGGCAGGAGCTGCAAACCGAGCAGCGAGTGGCCGCCAAGCTCGAAGAAATTGTCATCGCGGCCAATGGGAGTAATCATCAACAGCTCACTCCACAGCGCAGCCAATTGCGTTTCAAGATCATTCGCCGGCGCTTGATAGGGTTGCGCGAGCGCCGGACGAGGATAACCTTTCGGTTTGACTATGGCCTTTGCTGGTGTTGCCGCCCGGACCTGCGCCGGTGCGCCCGCCTGTCGTAAAGGTTGAGCGTGCGAGGCCCGTACGATCACTTGAGGCTGTCTCGCGACCAAAGCTTGGCTGAAAGCATAGACGCCATCTTTGGTGCTCAGGCCCCTGACCTGTCTGGCTTGACCGGGACCCGCCCGATGGGTGTCCACCGCCATCCCGACCTCACGCCAATTATCCCAGTTGATTGAAATCGTCGGCCATTCGGCACGGCCCCAATTGCGAATGGCGCATGAATTGAGATACGCGTTTGCAGCGGTGTAGTCGACCTGTCCGACACGCCCCCATATCGCGCTGGTCGAGGAGAACAGCGCCAGAAAATCGAGCCGACGACCGGCGAAAACCTGCTCTAGTACCGCTAGCCCGAGCATCTTCGGGCGGAGGACCTCATCGAGCTCTTCCGGAGTTTTCAGACCAATGGGTGTGGTTCCGGGAACACCGGCCGCGTGGATCACGCCATGAATTTCTCCGAACTTGTCGTACGCAGCGCGCACCACGGTTTGCATCCGCGACAAATCGCAGACGTCCGCGGTGCCGAGCATGACCCGCCCTCTGGCGGCTTCGATTTTTTCAATGCCGCGGATCACCCGCAGAAGGCGATTATCGGCTTTTGACGGTTTTGCTGTGATACTGCCCCACTCTTCACGCGGGGGAAGTGGCGTACGGCCGGTTAAAATCAGATGCGCCTGATAATTCTCCGCCAGGTGCCGCGATAACGCGAGCCCGAGAGCTCCCAGCCCGCCGGTTATCAGATAGACGCCGTTCTTGCGCAGCGCCGCGTGCGGGCTCCGCATCAGGAAAGGCGGTATCCGGTCGACCGTCCGCGACCAGCGCGCGTTGCCGCGATAGGCGGTCACCGTGCTTTGGCGCGGCTCGGCCAGATCGGCGGCGAGTTGCTGGGCAAGAGCTTTAGCGTCGGCCGTCGCCGAGCTGACGTCGACAATCCGAGAATTCAATCCAGCATATTCGTGCATGCTGGCAAGGCATGGCCCGATTGGCAGGGCCATCATCGGATCTATCGTTTCGGTTCCCACCACTTCATATCCATCCCGCGTAACAATCGTGAGGCTGATTTTCTCGGCAGTCGTGTGCCGGGTCAGCGAGCGGATGAGCGCAATCGGCGCGTTGATTTTGTCGTCAACCTCGCGCTTGTATTCCGACGCGACCTTGCCGGCGGCGCGCGGGCGCGACGGATTGCAGAAATATACGACGCGCAGCCGTTGCTCAGCGGTCAATCCCTTAATAACCATCGAGCATAGCTGGTCGACGTCGGCTTCCTGATTAGGGTCGCAGCTGAACCAGCCTTCACCCAGCTCGGTAAAAACCGGTCCTTTCTTGATAACAGTTACGCTGTCGCCACGTGTCCGCAGTGCTTCTGCAAAACGCTCGTCCAAATCCTCACTGGCGATGAACGCTAGCCAAACCAGTTTGGTTTGATCGGCCGCATCCGCCTGCGCCGAGTATTGCACGCGTTTCCAGGTGGCCGTTTCAACCGTATAGCTCGGTCCGGTTCGCGCTGGTTGTTGAGCAACAGCAGCGCCCCGGTCTGCAATCTTCCCCTCCTTGGTTTGCGGCTCTGCCGGGCGTTCCTCGTCGAGTACCCAGTATCGCTTGCGTTCGAAGGGGTAGGTTGGGAGGGGTCGCTTCAGCCGGCGTTCCTGCGCGTAGCGCTGGTTCCAATCTATCGGTGCGCCGAGGACCCAAAGCTCCGCGGCGGCGCGCAGGAAAGCCCGCACTTCTCCAGCGCCGCGGGCGGACGCGTGCGCCAGAGACGATTGTATCGTTGCTTCGCTGCCGAGCGCTCGCGCCAAAGTGCCCAGGCTGCGGCCTGGACCGACTTCGAGGAAAATCGATGGCGTCTGTTGATGGATGCAGGACAATCCTTTGTGGAACAGCACCGGCGCACGCATATGCGAGCCCCAGTAGGTGGGATTCGTCGCCTGCTCGTCCGTGATCCATTCGCCGGTGACGTTGGAAACGTAGGGCAGTTGCGGCGGTTTCAGGCTGATGCCGCGCATCACCTCGATGAAAGGACCGACTGCGGGCTCCATCATCGCGGAATGAAATGCGTGCGACGTATGCAAGAGAGTGGAGGAAATCCCCTTCTCCGCGAGCTGCCGCTCCAGCTTCGCGATCTCTTCGCGCGGTCCCGAAGCAACGCAGGCGGTCGGGGTATTAATCGCTCCGATCGAAACCGATTTTGGAAACAGCGATTTAACCTGTTCGGCCGGACTCATTATTGCGAGCATTGCGCCGGCGGGCATGCCCTGGATCAGCCGACCACGTTCCGCTACAGCACGGAGCGCATCTTCAAGCGAAAACACCTCTGCGAGGCAGGCGGCAACGAATTCGCCGATGCTGTGACCAAGCGCCATGGCCGGACGTACGCCGAAGCTCATCCACAATTGCGCCAGGGCATACGACACTGCGAAGATTGCGGGCTGTGTATATCGTGTATTGCGCAACAGCTGCTCGGCTTCCTCGACTTGATCGCTTTCCGGATACAGCAGCCTACGCAAATCCAGATCGATGTGTTCGCGCAGAAGCTCGGCGCACTTGTTGAACTCGCGGCGGAACACCGGCTCTTCCTTATAGAGCTCCCGACCCATGTAGATGTGCTGGGAACCCTGGCCCGGAAACAGAAATGTAATGGGCTTGCCAGGAACGCCGCGCAGTCCGCCGACGGAGACGCTCGGATCGCCCGACTCGAGGGCTTGCGCGGCGCCCTGCGCGTTGGCGCAGACAACGGCGCGGGCATGGGCGTAAAGTCCACGGCCCGTCGCCAGCGTATGGCAAACGTCGGCGATATTTTCCTCGGGATGTTCGCCGAGATGTCGGGCCAGTCGTGAGCAGGCGGCATCGAGCGCCGTGGCGGTCTTGGCCGAAATTATCGCCACATGCATGCTTTTTGCTGTTAGGTCGGAGACCGGCTTTGGCGGCTCCTCGATAATGACCTCGGTGTTGGTCCCACCTATCCCGAACGCGCTGATACACGCGCGCCGCGGCCCATCGAGCGACCACTTCGTCAGTTCGGTCGGAACATAGAAAGGCGAATTGGCGAAGTCGATTTTCGGGTTTGGTTTCTCGAAGTGGAGACTTGGCGGAATTTCGCCGGTCTTGACGCAAAGCGCCGCTTTTATTGTGCCAGCAAGTCCTGAAATCGTGTTTAGATGTCCGACATTCGATTTAAGCGAGCCGACGCCGCAGAACTGCTTTTTGTCGGTCGCCGTTCGAAATACCCGCTGCAGAGCTTCGATTTCGATCGGATCGCCGAGCGCGGTTCCGGTGCCGTGAGCCTCGACGTAGCCGATCGTGTCCGGAGAGATATCGGCAGTCGATAGTGATTCGGACATGACGTCATATTGGCCTTCGACGCTCGGGGCCGTGTAGCTGCCCTTGGTCGCGCCGTCATTGTTGACGGCGGTGCCGAGAATTACTGCCTGAATATCGTCGCCATCGGCGATCGCTTCGTCGAGCCGCTTGAGAACGGCAATCGCGACGCCGTCGGCAAATACCGTACCGCTGGCGTTGGCGTCGAATGCCCGGGTGTGGCCATCCCGTGACAGGATACCGCCTTCGACAAAGTGATAACCGCCCTTGCCGCGCAGCCAAGAGACCGACACGCCGCCGGCTAAAGCCAAGTCGCATTCATGCGAGAGTAGGCTTCGCGTCGCGAGGTGTAGCGCCACCGTCGAGGTCGAGCACGCGCATTGCAGCGTAAAACTGGGCCCGCGCAAGCCAAGTTTGTAAGAAGTTCGGGTCGACAGATAGTCCTTGTCATTACCGATGACCGCCATCTGCCTTTCGACACCGATCACCGACCTGTTGGCCAGGATCTGATAACCATAGAGGGTCTGACCTTCGCCCGCGAACACGCCGATGGAACCCGGATAGCGCGCCGGGTCGACGCCGGCGGTTTCAAGCGCCTCCACCGCGGACTCCAGAAATACCCGCTGCTGCGGATCGATGAACTCCGCCTCGCGCGCGCTGTAATTGAAAAACCCGGCATCGAACAGATCGAGCCCTTCCAACGGTGCGCCGGCGCGGATGAAGGTTGGCAGTCGCAGCACCGCCTCGGAAATACCTGCCTTGCGCAGTTCGCCCTCAGTGAAGAACGAGATGGATTCAACTCCATTCTTCAAGTTCGACCAGAACTCGTCGACGTTCTTGGCGCCGGGACAACGAATTACCATTCCGATGATGGCCACGCGCGACGCTCGACCACCGTTGTTTATTTTGTTCACCTGAGTTTTCCTCACACGCGAGCGCGGCACCTCGGCGTTGCTCGTGGTCGAACGTTAGCCCGCAACCCGCCGATCTTTCAGTGCTTTGAATTCACCCAGGCGCCCGCGAAACCCTCACCGCGCTGACGAATGGGACGCTTGGCCTGTACCCGCGGCGACGCAATATTAAACGAGGCTTTTCGCTAATCTGTCACCGAGGTAACTCTGGCCCAACAAGTTCCGGCGAAAGTTGCTTGATATGCGCGACTTTTCGTCGGCGTCTTGTTATCATCTGCCAAACTTCTGTCCCCGCATGCCAGCTTCGGCGGAGACCTGCGGATCTTTTATCTCGGCTCAAGGAGGCGGAAGGGCAATTCGTGCGCGATTTGGACGCCAAGCGTCTCGGCCCACTCCCACACGCCAGCGGAGCATTAACACGGCTCGCCTATGCGCGGGCAAAGGAGGTGGGGGTTGACGTAGAATTGCTATCAAAGAAGGCGGGTCTGACCCTTCACCAAATCGAGGACCAAAGCGCGCGCCTCAGAGTTAGAGATCAAATCAGCTTTCTGAATCTCGCCGCCGACGCGATGCGGGACGAATTTCTTGGATTTCACCTTGCTCAAATACCAGATCTTCGAGAAATTGGTTTGCTCTATTATGTCTCTGCGTCCTCGGAAACGTTGAGCACAGCTCTACAGCGCGCTGCGCGATACAGCTCGATCATTAACGAAGGCGTTTCGATCAAATATTTCGACGGCAAAGATATCGTCATTGCCTTTAGCTATGTTGGCGTTAGCCGCCATCAAGATAGGCATCAGATCGAATTTTTTATGACGATACTGGTCCGTATGTGTCAGCAGCTGACGGGCCGCCACGTTGTGCCATCTCGGGTAAGCCTCAGCCACCGACGAAATGGTACGAGTTCTGAATTTATCAAGTTCTTTGGGGGCGATGTTGAATTCGGTGCGGCTGTTGATGAAGTTGCGTTCCCGTCAATCATTAAGCAAATGCCCGTCGTTGGTGCGGACCCCTACCTCAATAACTGTCTGATCGCGTATTTTGAAGAAGCGCTGTCTCGGCGACCGACGAATCGCGGTTCGTTCCGAACAAGCGTTGAGAATGCAATTGTCCCACTCCTCCCGCATGGGAAGGTCAGGGTGAGCGAAATTGCACGCCGGCTCGGAGTAAGCCAACGAACTTTCGCGCGGCGTTTGTCATCGGAAGGACTTACTTTTTCCGATGTCTTGGAGAACCTGAGGTCCGATCTCGCAGAACGCTATTTGACCGAACAAGACCTTTCGATTTCGCAAATTGCGTGGCTGCTCGGTTATCAGGAAGTCAGCGCACTCACACACGCATTCAGGCGATGGACCGGTAAAACGCCCCGAGAGGTCCGTTCCAGCGTCGCTTCTTAAATTACAGGTCCTTGTGGCTGCCTTGCGTCACTAAGAGGCCACCACCATGGGGCCCATCGTTCATCGATCGCGCCGCCGAGGTGGTGGCGTAGTTGGCCGTGCATTTGCTCGTCGGCGACCGCGGCATGGCGAACATGTTGCGCTGCACTAAAAGATCGCAGCGAATGTCTCTTGTGGGTCCATCTTCGACCGATTGACGATGTCCGAGTTATGTCCGCTTCTCCCGACAGCGACCAGATTCCAGAGAGCAGCGCCGCCAGAAATCCTTGAAGCGGGTCGGCGCCAGTTCGGTGTAACGCACCGTGTGTTGGATGTTCTTGTGACCGAGGCAGGCTTGCAGCGACCTCGTATCGTGTCCGTCATTTGCGAGCTTAAACCCGCAAGCGTGCCGGAGCATATGCGGATGGGCCTTGAAGCTAAACGCACTGCCTGCCCGCGAAGGTTGCTATTCAATTTATCGAAAGCCGCAATAGGCCAAGGCCTCCACGGGAACCTTAGAGCTCTTCGTGCGCGTCAGGGCATTGGACGGGGACCCCTCAAAGCCCCCCAGCCCCGCTCCCTGTCTAAAAGCCCCAGCTATGTTTGGGGCTTTTCCTTTAGCGAGGTTCAATCCCAGAAAAAGTTGAAACGTTTGGTTTGGGAATTTGATCCAAGGTCGGACTCGGTACCGCGTGCAGTGAGGCCGCTAGGCGATGCCATCTGGCTCTTTAATCAATGATCCCGCCCATTGGCGTAAGGGTTGTGATGAATTGCGCACGCTCGCACGGGATCTGCAGGACGCCCAAGCGAAAGCGATTATGCTCAGAATTGCCGACGACTATGAAAGGCTTGCCGCGCGAGCTGACATACGAACGGATGGCAAAGGCGAAAACTCATAGCTCCCGCGAGGGGAAAAACAGCCCGCCAGCTATTGCTGTTGTGCCCGGTAACGATCGGTTAGGTTTTAGTTTGAATTTCACCACAGAAGGTGTCGCGCTTTGTCGATCCGACTCCGCACACTATTGGTCACCGCCATATGAGTGGCCTGTTTGAGCGGACTGGGGTGGCCGAAGGTGTGAAAAACTGCGTGCAGCGTTGTCAGATGCTGTGCGGATATTTTCCGGATCACCCCGAATGCCACGCCAAGCCGCGAGGTGTTGTCTCAAGGTGTACGTTTTCGCCCAAATTCCAAGTGAGGCACTACCCGCCATAACTCACGAAGGCGGCGGTTGCGGCGGAGGGGGCGCCGGAGGAGGTGCGTATCCAGGCGCCCCGGGCGGTGGCGCATAATACGGCGGCGGTGGTGGCGGGTAATAATCCGGCTGGCATCTGCGGCCCCAAGGACCAGGATGCCATCCCGGTGGGCATGACGCGCAATCACTCAACATCACCGCGGCGACGAGCAAGGCGACTAAACCCGCAATGCGCGCGTACATCAACGGACCCCCATCCCAGATCCCTTCCAGCAACATAGTTGCCGTGACTAGTTTATAAAGTGTAACGAGAGGCCGCCAACTGAAGCGCCCTAGTCGCTCATTTCTTCGCTCGGAATGGGACCGTGACTTGGAAGGCCTCGGAGAATTTCCTCTGGTATTCCAACACCCGAACGATGTTCTCATCTCCGGTCGCCCATGAGATTGCAGTGAAGTCCGCCTCCTCATTTCGTCTAAGCCACTTTACAGTGTCGAGATTAATGTAGACCGGCGTACCGTCGAATTTGCGCGTGCATTTGATCCATTCAGCCATGATCCCTCCACGGTCCGGCGAAAAAGGCGGTTAAGCGCCGCAGGGGCTTCTGGCAACTGATACAAATTACCGTAGCAATTCGACAACGCTCGAAGTGAAAGTGATCGCTGCCGAGGAGACTTCCTAGTCAAGCAGAGCCGCAAACATGAGCACGCTCAAATGTTTTCCAAGAAGTTTCTTTTTTAGCCCGCGAAACCACTGCCTGGTTCAAGGCGATACTCCGATTGGAGAAATAGACTGGAGGAAAACGTGGGGACCGTGGGCCAAGGTGACGATTACCATTGGTGGCGCAAGCTATATCGCGTCGAGTAACAATTCGATCGCTGGTACCTGGTATTTGGAGGCAGACGGCGAACGGCTCGCCAGCGCGGAGAACCGGAGCATATTCTTCCGCCGTTTGTTCATGGTGCATACCGGCGGACAAACCTACATCTTGCAGGCCGCGTCTGCTTTCAGTGGCACTTTTTTGCTGATCGAAAATGACAAGGAAATTGGATCAATAGCGCCGCCCCAAGGCTTCTTCAGTCTAACCTTCACGGCTGAACTTCCTGATGATCTAGCATTGGAGCTCAAAGCGTTCCTAATTTGGCTGGTTATCCGCACATGCAGTCATCCCTAGTCAGGCGGATAGGCAATCGGAAGATAGCCGAACAAGCTGATCTAATGGGTCGCGCCCGGCGGCGATTTTTCAAAGGGACGAGGAAAAAGCCCGCCTACTGGAAAATGGCGGGGATGGTACCTAAGAAACTCCCGACTGCGCACCACCCGGGCCCAAACGGGCCCGATCACACGTCGTCCGCGAGCGTTTTCGCTCCGCGACGCGGGCTGGAAAGCATGGCGACAGTGTTGCGCGCGTGACTGCTACTACCGCTTCGAGCGAACGCGCACCGGATCTCGCCGACGGGCTCCATCGCTGCTTGTCGCGCATCCGCAAGCGTCGGCGAAGCAATCGGTCTAGCTAAGCTAGGCCGCTTCACTCGGCTTGTAGGGTTTGATCTTGGCCACCTGCTCTGCAATGCGGCGCTTGGCTTCCAGCGTGTCGTAGGCGTTCTGGAGCCGCAGGAAATAGCCTTCAGACAGGCCGAAAAACTTGCATAGGCGCAAATCAGTATCGCCGGTAATATCGCGTGTTCCATTGACGATGGCGTGGATACGATTACCCGGCACACCGATAGTATGAGCGAGCCGATTCTGGCTCATGCCAATCGCGCTCAAGAATTCTTCCTTCAGTATTTCGCCTGGATGAGGATTACGCAGCCGCGCCATGACTACTTCCTTTGTTGCGTCAAGATCTTTAGTGATAGTCCACGATTTCAACATCCCACACGTCGTGATCGACCCATCGAAAGCAGATGCGCCATTGGTCATTTATCCGAATGCTCATTTGACCAGCCCGGCTTCCCTTAAGGACCTCCAGTCGATTGCCGGGTGGGTTTCGCAGGTCCTCCAAGATTGCTGCGGCATCTAGCTGGCGCAGCTTACGCAGAGCCCGATCCTGAATATCGTCAGGAAACTTCCAGCTCGATTGCCCCTGCCAAACACGTTGCGTGTCCTTACATCTAAACGACCGGATCATTTTAGTTTATACTCCGATACGCAGTACGTATCAAGGTCGAATTCGGTCAGTGCAATTTCGCCGCCGCGATGCTTCAAGAGTGAGAAGCGCTGGTCAGCCCGGTGCCAGAGAGTTTGCCTCATAGCGGCTCCCGTCTTAGGATCCGCGGAACTCGAGTGGAGTTATCGAGTTCCCACCGGGCGCAATTTCGAGCATCACAACATCAGGGCTGATGTCGTTGGCTGGCGCAAAGATTGAGGACGTCTTCGTCCAGAGCTTGCGGGCGGTGCCGATGAGGTCGTTCCGGCGTTGCTCGGTCCCAACGACAGGTATTGAGCGGAACGAGGCGAGGGCTTGGCGAGGTTGTGATCCTGCCGCGGGCTGCCAAAACGAAAGCGGCAAAGCCGTGCCGAACGGGCTTTCGTGGAAAGTTGTACGGTTCTCCTCCTTGCAGGCCCTTGCGCGCGCTTCACATTGACCCGACCTGTCATGCCGAGGCTGCCGGCTCTGTGGCTCCAAAACGTGAGTGCGCCGGACCTGCCGGCAGCGGATGCGTCTTAAGCCATAGCGCGCGAGCGGTAACCATGGGATTGATTTCCCTAACCTCGCGGCCCTAACGCAATCGACGTCAGGTCAGCAAAAGCCAGTTCCGCCGATGCCTCCGCTCCAAGCATGGGCGAAGCGGCAAGGATCGCTCGAGCTCCGCCGCGCCAGCGCGGCAACGTTTCGGGACGATTGCTACGGGCGAGAAACGCGGTCGCATAGCATAACGAGGGAGGCATCGCGATCGGCAGGCGAGCAACCTGTGCGCTTCGAGGCAGCAAGTTTCGAGTTCTTCATAGAAAATGGCGGGGTGGGCAATGTGCCAAACATCCCGGCTGCGCAGCGCGAGGGCCCAAACATGGCCGGTCACACTGTTAGTATAAAAGTCGCAGCGCCTTTAGCCCTTCCGCTTGATGATTGAATCCATCGATCCGCGCAACGTTCTGAGCAATGCGTAGGTGGTCGACGCTCTCCGCGGAACGCTCGGGTGAAGCGGCCATGCTTCAGCGCATTTTTATTGCCGCGCGGAGCGCCCGAGCCGAAAGCACCGCCGTGCATGCGACAGCGTTTTTTGCCGCCCACAGCCGGAGAGTTGCATGGAGTCCCAGCCCGCGTTTTCGCTCCGCAACGCGGGTCGGAAAGCATGGCAACGGTATTGCGCGCGTGACTACCGCCCATCCAATCGTTCCCGGCGGACGAGTAGCGGCTCTTGCTTCAGCATAGGTACCACCGCCGCCTGTCGCGCATCCGTGAGCATCAGCGAAGCATCCGGGGAGTCCTCGATCACGCGCTGATTGTTGACGTTGCCGACAATCGCTTGCGCCCCATCCGACACCGAGACATGTTGCACGGTGAAGCGCTGCTCGTCGCCGCTGCGGTATTGTTTCAGCGCCGACATGTGGGTTGCATAGAGCCGACCGTAGCTTGTCGCGGCCTTCAACGCGAAATCCGACCGCCATGTATCAGGCGTGAGGGGCTGCGAAGCTTTAGCGTTGAAGCTCATCTCTTAACAAACGCCACCGCCGCCGATGTCACTGCCATACGCTCCATGTGATCGCGGGGCCGCTTATCCTTGATCACCGACAGCCCAAAGCCGATTGCGTCCCCAAAACTATCGTCGGCAACGGCATCCGTAATTAAGGCTATTATTCCCTAAACAAAATCGGTGTCGCGCGTGCCCAGCGCTTAACTGATGCGTTCGAATTCCAGGCTTCCATTGAGAAGCGCTTGCGACGACTTGTCCATGATACGATCAAGTCGAAATGTCTCTTGCGCCACTCGTCATCTGGATCCTATCGCTGGTCGTGCGGCGAAGCGATTGGGGCGAAGTGGCCGTCGCCATGAACCGCCTGCCGTATACAATTGCTCGGCTTGCCTCCCCGATGCCCTGCTCGGCCGGCAGAATAGAAGTCGTTTTCGAGGTTCCATAGTGTTCAAACGCAATCAGGTTGAGGAGGCGATTACCAAGGTCTTCGAACCCGCGTCGGCAAGGCCTAAGTCGGAAACCCGGACCCGGATAAAGCGCCTGCTCGAGACCGATCGAGCTCTTGGTCGCAATAAGCGTTCCGCCGACCCGGAACGCGCGAATTTCGCCTTCTATAGCCAGGAAGCGCCGGGACGGGGGGTGGAGAACTGGTTTTCGGGCTATGAGGCCTTTGCCCTTTTGGTAGGCCTCCGACTGATGCAGTGGGGCTTGCCGCAAGGATTAGTGGTCTCGCAACTGCGCCGTGTCAGACGCGAGCTCGAGGAAAGCCACGCTCGAAATCCTGAGCCAGGACCCAGCGGTTCTTTTCGATACCGAGCTGATGAGGCAGCGCGCCAGGCCGGGCGATCTTGCGGTCGACAGTAGCGAGCCCGTGTTCCTCGCCATCCGCACAAGCAGCCCGCAAAGCCGCGCAGATTTGGCCGCGGCGGCAATCTGCCAGGGCCAGACCGAACTCATGACCTTCATAATGTCGCACGGGGCCGGCCATTCTTTCACGGCTCACGAAATCGGAGCATCTGCCCATGCTCTTGCTTCCACGCTTGCCCGGACGCGGTCTAGCAAGCGAGGTCGGGGAAGCCGATAGCCGTTTACAAAAATTTTCGCCGAATGGGCTTCCTTTGAAACCCTGGCTTGAGTTATAATGCTTCCAAGCTGAACGCTGGCGGATCCAGTTCCATGCTGCGCAAACGCTTCGACGTACCGCGAAAATCGGGAGATCGTTATGAGGTGGGATACAGGCGGCCGCCCATATCAACCCGTTTCCAACCCGGCCAAAGCGGCAATCCCAAAGGTCGCCCTAAGGGAGCGCGGAATAACGTGTCGATGGCACAGGATGCGCTGGAGCAAACCATTCGCGTCCGGAGGAATGGAACGGCTCAGATAATGACGGTTCGTGAGGCGGCGTATCGCCGGCTCGCCGAGCGAGCGGTCGGCGGCGACCTGAAAGCTCTGCAGTTTCTTCTGGGGTTGGAGAATCAACAAGATCCGGCGGGATCTAGCCAGCCCGACGCCGACATGTTTTCCAACCGCGCCCTAGAAATTGTCGAGGATTTCCTCGATCGTCGACGACATGCAAAAGGAGATAGCCATGAAAAAAACCGCACGCGCTAGACTCGCGTCCGCTTTGCGAGAACCCGACCTTACAATTATTAATCGTGCGCTATTAAATGCCTGCCGCAACGACTTCTTGGCTTTCCTCTCTTGGTGTTTCGATTACTTGAACCCCGGAATTCCGATGCTACCAAGTTGGTATCACAAGGCCGTCGCCTTCGAACTGGGAGAGATTTACCGGGGCAGGAACACAAGATTAGCTCTCAATTTGCCGCCTCGTTACGGCAAATCGCTGTCCGTTTCAGTCGCGTTGCCAGCTTTCATCCTTGGTCACGATCCGACCAAGCGTATCGTCGTCATCTGCTATAGCATGGACTTGGCCATCAAGCTTGCAAACGACTTTCGCGCGATAATAAACGCGCCCTTTTACAAGGCGATGTTCCCGGGCATGCGAGCTTCGCGAGCCAAGAATACAGAATATGAAGTGGCTACGACCAGAGGCGGATACCGGTTGGCGACCTCGCTCGATGGATCCGTAACCGGTCGCGGCGGTCAGATAATAATAGTCGATGATCCGCTGAAGGCCGCCGACGCCCATTCGCGCCGCAAGCGTGCGCGTGTCAACGAGTTGTTTGAGGAGGTCCTTACGCGGCTCGATGATAAAACTTGCGGCGCATTCGTCGTTGCGATGCACCGACTCGACTCGGATGACCCATGCGGTAGACTTAAAAAGTCCCAAGGTTGGCGTATTTTAAGCCTCCCAGCGATCGCGACGGAAGACGAATGGATCCGAATAGGCGAAGACGACTATCACTTCCGGCGAGCCGGCGAACCGCTACATCCGGAACGCGACCCCATATCGGTTTGGGAAACGATACAGTCCCAGCTCCGTCCTGACATTTGGGCTGCCCAATATCAGCAATGTCCCGCTCCGCCGGAGGGATCGATGATCGACCCGAGGTGGATCCAACGTTATGACCAATTGCCGCGCCACAACGGGGCGCCATATTTTTTGCAGAGCTGGGATACGGCATTGGGGTCAAGCCGACGACATGATTATTCCGCCTGCGTCACCTTGCTCATCAGCAATCACTGCTACTACTTAGTCGATGTTTTGCGAGGCCGCTTCGATTTCCCGACGCTTGTGGAGCACGCTAAGCGTCTCGCGCGCGAGCACAAACCACGCCAAGTTTTGATCGAGGACTGCTTTGGCATCGGCTCCGCACTGGCTACGGAACTTAAAAATGCCGGTCACCAAATCATCACCGTTAAGCCCGAACAGGACAAGCAGACCCGCATGTCTGTCCAGGCGCTAAAAATCAAGGACGGCCGGTTATTTCTCCCGCACGAGATGCCCTGGTCTGCAGAGTTTGAGGCTGAGCTGTTCGCATTCCCGAACGGACCCTTCGACGACCAGGTCGACGCCCTCAGCCAGGCATTAGCCCACCTAGCTCAACAGCAATTCCCTTGGACCGACACGGCGCTCAGAAATCATGAAAATATGAATTTGGCGCTGGCCTTCTCGTTCTGAGCCGTTCATGGAAGGAGAGAGTCGGCAGGTCGTAAAGGCGTATCAGGACGGAGGGCAGAGAAACTCGGCAGCTGTACAAGAGCGGTCAAAATTCCCTGTTCACCGCCACTTTCCGGGCTCTATTCCCTGTTCAGTAAAAGGATGATTCCCTGTTTTACGTCTGCAGGGAATTTTCGCGTAACGCCTTGAATTTGCGACTGTTACCGACGCGTTCTAGCTGAGTTAGCAAGCTCATTTGATAAGATTCCCTGTATACTTCCCTGTTAAACTGGAATTGGTTGCAGCTTGGTCGCCACAAAAGCGTCACGCCGAAAGAAACCGAAGGAGCCAAGTTATCGGAATGACGAACCGGTTGTGCCGGAACGATCCGCGGCGACTTATGCTAGATCATTGAAATGGAATGGTGGGCGCACAAGGACTCGAACCTTGGACCCGCTGATTAAGAGTCAGCTGCTCTACCAACTGAGCTATGCGCCCTAACCGAGAATGACGAAGGGTCAGGAACTGCCACCAGGCGACACGACCTAGCCTATGGCCCCGACCGCGCGCGAGCCACCATTTAGGGCATTGCATCCGGGATTCCAAGCGGGGAAAATCGCTCCACAAGATTCGCCCGCAAATCGGGAATTTGGCCATGCGCACGCTGATCCTCATCGCCTGTTGGCTTGCGGCGGCGGTTGGTGCGGCCGCCGCGCAGGCGCCCGTGGTCCGCGGCATCACCATTACGCACGCCGGCGCCTATACGGCGGAGACCAAGAGCGCGCCGGCGCAGTCCGGGCAGGAATCGCCGACCGGGACCGTCGGCACCGACACCAACTGGCAGTTCGAGCCGGATTCGACCGATGTGCTCGGCAAGGTCGGCACGCAATTCGGGGTTGAATTCCGCATCGACGGCGAGCCGCGCGGAGACAGCGTCACGCTCTATCTCACGCTGATGTTTCCGCCGCAGGGCATGCACAACCCGAATACCGGCAAGACCATGCACACCGCGAAGATTGCGTTTCCCAACATGA
Organism: uncultured Alphaproteobacteria bacterium; assembly: GCA_963826945.1. Classification (GTDB taxonomy): domain Bacteria; phylum Pseudomonadota; class Alphaproteobacteria; order Rhizobiales; family Xanthobacteraceae; genus BOG-931. The sequence goes on from CAWGYY010000018.1 coordinate 512,694, forward strand.
AAATCGGCGCGCTGTGCGTTGTCGGCTACGGCTTCGACAATGAGTGGGAAATCGTGCCGGGCGTGTGGACCGCTCAAATCTGGTATCAGGATCACATGCTGGCCGAGCGAAGCTTTACCATTGGCAAGGTGGAATGAAGCTCGCGAATTGTGCGCCCGCGGCCAAGCTCAGGTTTGAACGCGACAACGTCGGCCTGTGATCAACAGAATTTTCGCCGCGGTCTTCGTGTCGCGCGGCCGACGATGGTTAGGCCGGAAAGTCTGCGGTCGAACCTTTTGTCGCCTGGCGGGTTAGCTGTCGGATGCCGAAACAACCGACAGCAGCAGCGACAGCACTGGCCCACGGCGCGTCGCGGCTGCCGGCCGTGGAAGTCGAAAGCTACAACCTCGAATTAAAAGACGACGAAGGTTTCGTGGGCGACCGCGCCAGCAAGGGCGCGTTCCGAAAATTCATCGATAACTGGCGCAAACCGTTGCGCGAGATTGGCGAGGACCCGTTCGGCGACGAACCGTCGAGCAAGATCGCCAAAAAGCAGCTCGATTCGCTGCTCGCGGGCGGCGACCCCGAGGTTGCCGGCGTCATCCAAAGCGCGATCGAATCGTTTGCGCAAGAACTGGCGATCGTATTGCGGCGCTTTCTCAAGCTCAAAGGCTGGAAGGACGCATCGCGCGTGGTGATCGGCGGCGGCTTTTGCGGCAGCCGCGTCGGCGAACTCGCCATCGGCCGCGCCTCGGTGCTGCTCAAGGCGGACAATATCAAAACCGAGATTTGCATCATCCGCAAAGATCCCGATGAAGCCGGCCTCGTCGGCGCCGCTCACCTTGCCCCGGCGTGGATGTTCGAGGCGCACGACGCGATCCTCGCGGTCGATATCGGCGGGACCAATATCCGTGCCGGAATCGTTGAGCTGCACTTGCGCGGCGCCACCGATTTGTCCAAAGCCAAAGTGTGGAAGTTCGAGCTGTGGCGGCACGGCGACGAAAAGCTCAATCGCGCGGAAGCCGTCGACGGCCTGATCAAGATGCTGCAACGGCTGATCAACCGGGCGAAGAAGGAAGAACTGCGGCTCGCTCCGTTCATCGGCATCGGCTGCCCTGGCAGAATCGACGCCGACGGCTCGATCGAAGCCGGCGCTCAGAATCTTCCGGGCAACTGGGAAAGCAGCCGATTCAATCTCCCGGCAAGTCTATTCGAGGCGATCCCCCGGATCGGCGACCACGAAACCACGATCCTGATGCACAACGACGCGGTGGTGCAGGGCTTGAGCGAAGCGCCGTTCATGCAGGATGTGGAAACCTGGGCGGTGTTCACCATCGGCACCGGCCTGGGCAACGCACTGTTCATCAATCGCGAGCAGTAAGGCGCGGCCGCTCGCCCGTTTCATCGCCGGCGCTTTCCGCCACGCCAAAAGCCGGCCCTTTGCCTCGGGCCGGCGCCTTGTGTCCCGTGCCGCGACGACCTAACCTGGCCGCGCATGCAACGAGGGGCGTGCCGTGCGATTTCCAGTCGCGCTTGTTGTGGCCCTTGCAATTGTGATCGTCGATACCGCCGGGGCCAACAGCCAGGTATCTGATGACGTCGTGAAAATCGGCGTCCTCAATGACCAGTCAGGACTCTACGCCGATCTCGGCGGCCCGGGGTCCGTCGTCGCGGCGCGTATGGCCATCGCCGACGCCGGCGGCACCGTGCTCGGCAAGCCGGTCGAAGTGATATTCGCCGACCACCAGAACAAAGCCGACATCGGGGCCGCGATCGCCCGGCAATGGTTCGACGCCGAGAAAGTCGGACATGGTCATCGGCTTCGACAATTCCGCCGTGGCGCTCGCCGTCGAGCAACTCGCCGCGGAGCGGAATCGGATCGCCATTGCGGGAGCGGTCGGCAGCACGGCGTTCACCGGCAAAGCGTGTACGCCGACCGAAGCGTCATGGATGTATGACAGCTACGCACTGACGACGAGCCTCGCCCGATCGGTGGTCGCTGCGGGCCGCGATACCTGGTTTTTCCTTACCGTCGATTATGCATTCGGCCATTCGCTCGAAGCCGATGCGACGAAAGCGGTGCTCGCCGCCGGCGGAAAAGTGCTCGGCAGCGTCCGCCATCCGCTCAACACGTCCGACTTCAGTTCCTATCTGCTGCAAGCGCAGGCGTCGGGCGCAAAAGTGGTGGCGTTTGCCAATGGCGGCGGCGACATGATCAACGCCATCAAACAGGCCAATGAGTTCGGCCTCATCCGCGGCGGCCAGAGTGTCGTTTCGCTGCTGGTGTTTATTTCCGATGTCCACAGCATGGGATTGCAGACCGCCCAGGGCCTGAAATTCGTGACCGCCTTCTACTGGGACCGTGACGACGAAAGCCGCGCCTGGTCGAAGCGCTTCTTCGAGCAGCATAAGGCGATGCCCACCATGGCCCAGGCCAGCGTCTATTCCGCGATCCGTCATTATCTGAAGGCGATTGCCGCCGCCGGCACCGACGAAGCCAGAGCGGTGATGGCCAAGATGCGGGACATCCCGGTCAACCGATTTCTATGCCAAAAATGGTCGGCTTCGCGAAGACGGCCGGCTGGTCCACGATATGTATTTCGCCGAAGTGAAGAAGCCATCGGAATCGAAAGAGCCGCTGGGACGATTACAACATCCTCGGCATCATTCCGGGTGCCAACGCATTCCGCTCGCTGGAAGACGGCGGCTGCCCTCTGGTGCGTCGGTAAGGCTTGGGCAGGCAAGCCTGTTCGTTGTCATTGCTGGGCTTGACCCGGCAATCCATCTTGTTCCCTCGATCACCGGTCTCGCCACGCCGGCAGGATCATCACCCCACATCCGTCGAATGGAGGCGGCGTTCTTCCGGCTGGCCCCGCAGACGGCGGACCATCAACTTGTTCAGCGCGGCAAGATAGGCCTTGGCGGAGGCGACGAGCGTGTCCGGATCGGCGCCCTTGGCCGTGACCGAGCGGCCGTTCTCCGACAAGCGCACTGAGACTTCCGCTTGGGCGTCGGTGCCTTCGGTCACCGCGTGCACCTGATAGAGCTCGAGCACCGCGTCGTGCGGCACCATCGCCTTGACGCAGTTGAATACGGCATCGACCGGGCCATTGCCCTCGCACTCCTCGATCAGCGACTTGCCGTCGATGTCGAGCTTCATGGTGGCGCGCTGCGGCCCGCGGGTGCCGGCGATCACCGAGAGCGAGACCAGCTTGATGCGATCCTGCGCGGTCGCGATCTCCTCGTCGACCAGCGCTTCGATGTCTTCGTCGTAGACGTGCTTCTTCCTATCGGCGAGCGCCTTGAAGCGCACGAAGGCTTCTTCGAGCTGATTGTCGCCGAGGTGATAGCCGAGTTCCTCGAGCTTGTGCACAAACGCGTGCCGCCCGGAATGTTTGCCCATGACCAGCGAGGTCTGCTTCACGCCGACATCCTCGGGGAGCATGATCTCGTAGGTCTGCGTATGCTTGAGCATGCCGTCCTGGTGGATGCCGCTCTCGTGGGCGAACGCATTCCGGCCGACGATCGCCTTGTTGTACTGCACCGGGAACGAGGTGACCGCCGAGACGAGCTTGGACGCCCGCGTCAGCATCTTGGCGTTGACGCCGGTCCAGAACGGCATCACGTCGTTGCGCACCCGCATCGCCATCACGACTTCTTCGAGCGAGGCGTTGCCGGCGCGCTCGCCGATGCCGTTGATGGTGCATTCGATCTGCCGCGCACCGGCACGTACGCCGGCGAGCGAGTTCGCCACCGCCATGCCGAGATCGTCATGGCAGTGCACGGAGAACCGCGCCTGATCGGAGTTCGGCACGCGTTCGCGCACCATCTTGATGAGCGAAAAATATTCCTCCGGCACCGAATAGCCGACGGTGTCGGGAATGTTGATGGTGGTGGCGCCGGCCTTGATCGCGGCCTCGACACAGCGGCACAGAAAGTCGTGCTCGGTGCGGGTGCCGTCCTCGCTCGACCACTCGACGTCGTCGGTGTGGCCGCGCGCCCGCGTCACCTGGGCGATCACCATCTCGTAGACTTCGTGCGGCTCCTTCTGGAGCTTGTATTTCATGTGCACCGGCGAGGTGGAGAGAAACGTGTGAATGCGCCGGCGCTCCGCCGGCCGGATCGCTTCGGCGCAGCAGTCGATGTCCTTGAACGCGGCGCGGGCGAGCCCGCAGACCACCGCGTTCTTGGTGCGCTTGGCGATCTCGTGCACGGCGGCGAAGTCGCCGTCCGAGGCGATCGGAAAGCCGGCTTCGATGATGTCGACGCCCATCTCGTCGAGCAAAGCGGCGACTTCGAGTTTCTCCTCGTGCGTCATGGTCGCGCCGGGGCATTGCTCGCCGTCGCGCAAGGTGGTGTCGAAGATAACGACGCGGTCCTTATCGGACTTCGCTGGAGTGCTCATTGGTCAGGTCCTTCTCGTCTGCGCCGGGTCCCCTTGGGGAGGTGGGCGCTCGTGGGTCCGGTAGCTTCTCGCCGACCCCTGAGTGCCCAGGCGCAAATGCCCAGCCGGCCCTCAGGGGGCAATAAGGAGCAGGAGCCCGCCGAGAATGAGGGCAGCGCCGGGACCAGCCTTGCCGGCTGCCCGTTCGATCGCATTGAAATCGTCGCGAATCGACATGCGCTTCCTTTGGCTTCAAGGTTGCGGAGAAGGGTAAAGACCGCATTAAGCCTTGAAGATGCGGCTCTTGTAACGGATAGATCGGCGACCGCGCAAGACCCTTGCTGCACAGATGGGGGCGGTTACGATACAATCAAAGAAACGACAGGGAGACTGACCTATGATCGTCGAATACGTGCAATTCAAATATCCGCCGGGCTGGACCCGCGAGCAGATTCTGGAAGATGCGCGGCCAACCGCCGTCAAATGGCGCGCCAACGAAGAACTCATCCGCAAGCACTATATTGCCGGCGACAACGGCGCGGGCGGCGCATTCTACATCTGGCCCTCAAAGGAGGCCGCGCAACGCGGCCACAATGCCGAATGGCGCGCCAATATCGAAAAGCGAACCGGCTCCACGCCCGTGATCACCTATTTCGATTTGCTGATGATCGTCGACAACGAGGCCGGGACCACGACCGAATTTCCGCCGAACGCGAGGGCGGAGGCGGCGGAGTAATTACTTCTGACGCACGCACCGCGCACCCGGGGCGTGTGCGCATAAACGGCCTGGTGTCGCCTTTGCCCCCGAAAGCGAATGTGCGGCGGACATGTTGGAATATCCGCTAGGGCCAACGACGACCGAAGTGCGGTGCAGAAAAATCGCGATCTCATTCGATCACCTTCGATCACCCAGTCGGCAGTGGCGAGACGCCGGTCCGCAACGGCACCGCACCTGTGCTGCATTGAGGCAAAAGGCAAGGCCGTCGGGTGGCGTGATGTGAAGCCTGCGTGCTTTTAGCAATTATCCGCGGAGGTTATGAGGCTGCGGGTCTGAGTTCCTGCAAAGACGCCCAGGATGGAAGACTGCTCGGGAAGCGCAATCTCGAACTGTAAATCCTTCTTCCAGGCCGGACAATGCGGGGAGAGAATGGCATCGCCATTGGTCCATCGATGGGTCGGCTCAGCATCGACCACTTTCGAGTGACTGTTGACCCGAGGGCGCGGCGGCTTCGCCGCTGGCCGGCCGTT
>CAWGYY010000019.1:0-34969 GCA_963826945.1 uncultured Alphaproteobacteria bacterium
AACCGGCAGGGGGCTCTGCTCCCTCGTGGGTCGAATCCCACCCCTTCCGCCACAACGGTGTCGGATCAATGAATTACAGCCAGTTTTCGAGCCGATTGTAAAACCAGATTGTAAAACAATTCCACCTTTGTCCGCATCAAATGAGGGGGCGTAGGAAGGCCGATCTTCCATTTGCCAGTCGCTACGTCGATGACCAGTTTGGCTGCTTGAGAGAAATCTCTTAGGGCTTTTTCGATGCACTTATTTCCTGCTCAAGGCGTCGCCTTCTCTCGAAAAGCCGAAGGAAATGCTCACTTGATTTATTAAATGCAGTTATGAAATCGCGATGCTGTTCGTTGGTCCAAGTATGGCCTTCGCGAATTGCTCTTTGCCATTCAATCTGCGTCGCCTCGGAGTGCTCCTTCAGCGCTCTAGTGACGCTCGCCAAGTCTTCTTCCAACGGGTGTGCCATGGCATCGAATAATGCGCCGTCACGTGTAGATGGCAAGCCCCAAATCACAGATCAGACGAAGTAAAGAGGATCACGCTGAACGCAGCCGCGTGACATTGCCGGCGGCCTCGATTGCCGCCTCGAACACCTCGCGCTCGTACATCTCATCGCGCTTGCGTTGCGCGTCGCGCGCCAACAGGCGCTGCTCGGCCTGCTTCACATACACCTGCACTTGCTTGAGCGTCGAATGTCCGAGCACAGCAGCGATCTGCCGATCTGACGCGCCAGCATGTGCGAGTTCAACACCACACAAATGGCGCAAGCCGTGCGGCGAGTAAAAACGCGGCTCGCCTTTGGAATCGGTGGTCGAAAAGCCGAGTTCGCGGGTCACCCGGATGAATTCATTGGTCAGCGATGTCTCGCGCCACGGTTGGCCGGGCGTCTTGGTCGACATCACAATATAGCGGCCGCGCTGCGGCCACGTTTCCAGATGTTCGCGCAGCCGCTTCGGCATCGGCACCCAAATCCGGGCCCCGGTCTTGATCTGCGCGACAAACATTTCGTCCTTGGCGGTGTCGATGTGATCCCACTGCATATTGACCAGATCGGAGCGGCGCTGCCCGGCGTAGCGCGCCAGATAATAGAACGTCACCAATTCCGAGTGCTGATAGGTTTCAAACTTGCGGCACAGTTCGAGCGGCCACAGCGGTGCCGATTCCGCTTCGCCGGTTTTCAGCTTTTTGATGTTGCGCGCCGGATTGATCCCCTTGTGCACCCGCATTTCGTCAAGGTGCAAGAATTCCTCGGCGAAATCCCATAGCGTCGCCAGTCGCTCGATCGTAGCGTCGGCGACCGATGGCTTGTCGGCAAACTCGGGCAGGTCGCGAATCATTTTCACCGCCTCGCGGTCAAAGGCGGCGATCGGCTCCGCGCCGTAGTATTTGGTCAGCCAATGATGCCGGCGATCATAAATCGCGCGCGTCGAATCGCTGGCACTCGTCCATTGCTTGGACTTTTCTTTGTATCGCTGAATAACCCAAGCAAGCGCGCCGCGCCCTGCCCCACTGGCGAGCTGTGGAAGCAGCGTCACCTCCAGCTGCGGCCCATGCTCGCGCACCGCGGCATCGTAAGCGTTCTGAAATTCGCGGCTGCCCGGCGTCCCGGACAATTTGATGCGCACATCGCCGCGTCTGAAATAATAGTAAGTCCGTCCGCGCGCGTTGACCGGCTGCACGTAAGGCGGCAAATCAGATTTCATTTCAGTCCATCGCCTGTCTGCTGTTGCCGGTGCAGTCGCGCATGAATGCGATCACGTGCGCGCTGCACCGGATCACTGCGCCGCTCCTTCAGATTATCCCACGCGGCGTCCAATTCGCGCCGATCCCAGCGTGGGTTGCCATCGATATCGACCGGCTGCGGCATGCGGCCATCATCGACCAGCTCTAGAAATTTGGTCCTGCCGAAGCCAACATAGCTTGCCGCCCGCTCGGCATCCATGCCGCGCGGCGGATACGCGATCTGGTCGGATAGCCGGTCGCTGGCCATTACTTCACACGCCTTTATTGGCCCCTGCCCCTATCGGCCTTTCTTCTTCCCGTCGTGCTTAGCCCGGTACTGCTTCAACGTCATTGCGCCGCGCCGCACCTCGCCCATGTCGAGGATGCTTTGCGCGGTTTCGCTAATGACCGGCTCAGTGGTCTGCGGCTTGGTGGCGTCCGCTAAAGCGAAGTCGAGCGCCCGCAGCCGCGCGGACAAATTGAACACGTTGGCGCGGCGCGGAGCTGGGTCGAGCGGGTCGCCGCCCAGCCAATGTCCGAACCCGGCAATCCCCTTAACGGTCGTGTAGCCGACGACGGGCACCGCCGACATCGGCCCGAACCGAACCGTGACGATGACGTCGTTTTCCGAATCACGGCTCGCTCGCGCCTGGGCGACGAGATCACTTAGCGACGCCTCCCCGCGCTGGAATGCCTCGGTCCCCGATCGCTTTCGGGCTGGCGCAGCCCATCTTCGCTTTATCAGTTCCACAACTTTCGTGGGATCGACGCCAAGGTTGAAGTGCTCAAGCTCGATTGCGACGAGCCATTTGTCGGCGTCGTCCCGGGTGTACTCGATGCTGCGACCGCGGCCGGGACTGGCCGCTACAAGGCCGAGCCGGCGTACATGTTGAAGGCGGCCGCGAAGCCAACCGCGCTGCCCGGCTGCGTCAATACCGAAAACTGCGGCGAGAGCCGAATTCGACCTGTCCGTAGGAGTAATGGGCGTTTGCAGGGTTTTGCGCCCGGTTCCGGTCCATTGCGCGCATTTTGCACACAGCGCGAAGAATAGCAATTGCAAACTTGCCATAGCCTAGCTATAGCAGGCTTACAATTCCACGATGGTGGTCAGCGATGTCGGATCGCTTTACCGGACAGCCGCGCGGTCGGGCCCTTTCGGGCGCGAAAGAGATCGCCGGCTACATATGGAATGACCCCGAACTATCGCGCAGCGTCTACGGCTTGGACCGTGACGAATACGGCATCGTTGATCTGGCCGGCAAGCTCACGGGATTTACCGGCTGGATCGATGTAGCGCTTGCGCGCCGGGTTGGGAAGCGCCGCCGCCGTGCGCGCCATGTTGAGGCCGAAGCCGCAGCAACAGGAACTTGAAACGAGAAACGGCGGCCCTCGGGGGGCCGCCGCTGCTGTTCTTCTCGCCAAAGAAGGAACGATCGCAAAGTGCACGCGCCATATGCTCCGGTCCAGCCAAAAAATCAACCGCTGCCGATCCGTGCGTCGCTAATCGGCTCCGACCGCTGCACCGCGCTCGGTATCACAGCTGATGCAGCGGCGCCCGCGCTGTCCTTGTGTCGTCGGCTTATCCAAGCCGGTCACGATCCTGCCCTCCCGCTTGAGGCGTGGCGCGGTGACGTCATGTGCCTTCGCATTCGCTCCCTCGGCGCGGGCGCCGCTCTGACGGTAGAGGACGATCACCACGGAACGCCGCGGCTTCGGCGCTGGCGCGGTCCCGGCGGAACCATAGCGGAAGGGTGTGGACGGGCCTCGCCCATTGCGCCGCGAGGGCGGGGCTATGCCGAGGGCCATCCGCGCCGGAGAGCCACGCCTTGACCGCGGGCGCCATCATCATCAGCAAGCCGGAAAAATATCAACTGCTGCCCGAGCTGCGGCCCGAGGAGTATGAGGCTCTGAAGCAGGACATCGCCGAGCGTGGCGTCATCGTCCCGGTCGTGGTCGATGAGTTCGGCGCCGTACTTGACGGTCACAACCGCGCGGGCGTGCCGGGAACTTGGCATCAACGATTATCCGGTCGAGGTCCGTTCCGGGCTGACCGAGAGCGAGAAGCGCGTGCTCGCGCGCAAGCTCAACCTCTTGCGCCGTCACCTGACGCGCGAGCAAGTGCGTCAGCTCATTGGCGATCAGCTACGCGAAACCCCCGACTGGGCCGATCGCCGCATCGGTAGCGAACTGGGCGTTGATCACAAGACCGTCGGCGCCGTCAGGATAGGCTTGGCTTCAACCGGGGAAATTCCCCAGTTGGAAAAGACGGTCGGCGACGACGGCAAGGCACGGCAACGGCCTCGACAATCCAGCAGTAAGCGGCGATCGCCGCTTGTCGATAACGTTGACGATTGGGACGACGATGATGACGACGACGCTGACGATCGCTCGCGTCAGCTGCGCGAGGTCGAACGCGAATTAGCTGAGTGGGGCGGCAGTCTCGAGAAACACGCAAAGTTCCAACATGCCATCGACCTAATCGGGCTCGGCGTTGATCCTAATTCCGAGAAGGTCACCAAGCTGGTTCGCGAAGCCAGCACCACCGTCATCAAAGACACCGGCTATCGCGTGTTCGCTCACTGCACTCCTGCCGGCCAGCGCGATTGGCTCCTGTTCATTTTGTTTCTAGCCAAGGAATGGAACTGGTGGCCTGAGCACGCCGCCGCGCACGTCGAATACCTTTCGCAAAAGCAATTCATGGATCCCGATGAATGGCTCGGCGAAGAAGGCCGACGCTTTCGCTGTTGTTGGCCGGGTCAAAAGGAGCCGTCCAGTGAGTTCAAGCAGGCGTGGGCCGCCTTTAAGGAGGCGAACAGCGGCAGATCACAAGCCGAGATCATTGGCGAAACCGACGCGATCTACAAAGAGCGCGTTCCCGCGCCATGACCGGCCTGTGCCGCCAGATCAAACGTCCGCCGCTCGCGGCTATCCAGCGAGAGCTACGCGCCGTCTCGGGCACGCTGTACCAGCCCGGTGATCGGGCGCGGCGCTATTTGCTGTGGCGGCAGCTTGACCGAGCCATCCGGCATCGCGAACGCAACCGCATGGCTCAACCGTTCGATCCGCTCGATGTGCTGCTCGATCTGAATCCAATCAAACAAAGGAGCGTGACCAATGACTGAGATGACGGAGCAAGAGTGGCGCGCAGAAGTGAAGCGGCGTAAAGCCGACATCGAACCGGCGACCGGCGACTACGCCAAGGCGCTGAACCAGCTGTCGGAAGCGGCATACAAGGCGATCAAGATCATCGAACTTGAGAGATCGGGCATCCGCGATGGCGACGGCTTCTGGCACGACGGCGAACATATGTTCAGCCACGTGATCGGCGGTCTCACCGTGTGGTGTCAACGTGTGCAGGACATCAAAGACGAGATCATGGGCGGCCCGCTCCCGTGGGGCGAGCGATGGGAGGAGAGCTGCGCTCAATGGGAGCGCAAGCAACAACAAATAAAGAAATGACGATGCGCCGCGCCGCGCGACCTTACGACACAACCAAGCCGCCGATGTCGTCGGCGGCAAAGCGCGAGCGTCATCGTCAAATCAGGAAATACTACGAGGGTGAGCCGCGGAGGCGGCCACCATTTAATTTCGCGGCGAAGCGCGTGACCGATCTGAACAAAATTTTCGGCGCTAGATACGACGACGGCCCTAACGACGTTGCTTTCATTCTGCCCGACGACGACGCCGGGCTCGATGATGCTTATCTGATGATCTGCCATCTGAGGGCATGCCCGGCGGAAAGCAGCGTGTACGCTTGGCTTAACCTACATGCGCGGTGGATGACGCCGACTTAACGCCACGAGCTTCTGGCGCGGCCTGTTCTCAGATGGGGGGCTGACAAGCTGGCAAAGTGCATCGGCCTGACGTTTAAGGAGCGCCAGCGTCTTGGTGTCACCACCATCGGCGCGATCGACCTTGACAAAGCCGGACGCGCAGCGCTGCGCAAGAAGAAAGCTCGGCGGCGCATGGCTACGATGCGACGCAAGCGGGGTAAGGCGAAGCGGGCCGACTGGCTGGCCGCAAACGCCTTAAGCCGGGAGCGGCCCTGGCAGGCCGAAGGTATCAGCCGGGCGGCCTATTATCGACGCCGGAAACGAGCAGCGAGACAGGGTGAGACAGGTCCGTGCGCAGCCTAAGAGCGAAGCTTTAGGTGCGAACGTACCTGTCTCACACCGCCCAAGCCGTTCTGCCGCTGGTGGCCGAAGAAAGAGCTTAGGCAGGAAGTGACGTGAAGAATGGAGCCCAGCAATGAGCACTGAGATGAAAATGCGCGCTGAAAGAGACGGTCCCCCGATGTCGGAGCTGGTCAAGTGTCACTGCGGCAGCGGTAGGCACAGGGCATGGTCGGCACCGCACTGTCTGACGTGTGAGCGCACCTGTTCGGACCGATCGCGGTATATCGAGGTTCCCGACGAGCTAACCGATCTTGAGGCGATGTCGCTGGTGTTGTCGGCCGGGCTCGGCTTATCCGAGGATGAGATCGCCATCGGCTTCTCGTGGTTGCCGGTTCCCAAGCATCAACCCGGCCGGCAGTTCTGGAATATCTGGCAAGCATGCAAACCGGACATGCGCGCTGTCGGCTACCGCGTCACCCGCGAACACGACGGTTGGGGCCGCTGGTTAGTGATGCGCGAGCAGCAACAGCCAGAGCCGCAGACCGAACAGAAGAAGCGTCCGGCCTTAAAGCTGGTCGTGAGCAACAACACACCCGATGATGCACCAGCACGCGACTCGTGCAGAGGATGTGAGCGAGTGGATATGTTCGATGATGGTAGATAGGCCATGAGCCGACAACGACGCTCACTCGCCGAGCAAACAGTGAACGAGCCGAAGCGGCGAGCAACAGCACATTTCGCGCAGCCGGTGCGGGTGACGCTGGTGCCGCTGGATGTGCCAACGATCACCGGCCGCTTGATGACCCGCGCTGCCAACGCCGAACGCGACGGTGAAAGTGAGCTTGGTGCTGATATCAGACGCGGCATCGAGCTGATACGCCTGCTCGATTCGAGAGCTGAGCGACATCCCAAGGCCAAGCGGGCGCATGTCGGCAGTCTCAGTCTCAGATCGGTCGCCCGAGGCGTGAGTAGATGTCGCACAACGGTCGCAGCGAAAGACCCTGGGGCAGACGAGCAACACATGCAGGGTACGCACGACGGCATCCGGGTCCTTGGCCGGCGAAAATCCCATTGCGCGCGGAACGCGGCCCTTGCCGCTTCGCCAGACTGAGATGTGAAAAATGGGCGCCCTGATCAGCAAAGCCGAATACTGCCGACGCTTCAAGGTCAACAAGACGCGGTTCAAACGGCTGCTCGCCGACGGGTTTCCGATCAGCAAAGACGGCAAGGTGTCGGTCGCGGCTGCAAAAAAATGGCTGGCGGAAAATGTTGATCCGGCCCGGCGCGATAATTGGAACGGCAGCGATGCGTCGCTCAACGAGCTGAGACGGCAGCGTGAAGCGATCAAGATCGACGCCGGTAAGCTCGCCTTGGCGAAGGCTGCCGGCCAGATGATCGACCGCAGTGAGTGCTGAAGTTCATCACCGAGCGGGCGCGTGGAACGCGATAGTTGGCTGAATTGGGCGAGTGCGGCGTCGGCCCGGCTCGCTGCCGCGATCAACGCCGATACCGGCAAGATATTCGCGCTGCTCGAAGGCGAAGTGCGCGAGCAGCTCCGGCGAGCTCGCCGGCAGGAGGGAAGGAAAGCGGAAATGGAAGAGCAACGGCATGGATAGATGAAATCTGGAGTGAGGCGATCGCGCCCGAGGCGACGCTGCTCGTCAGCGAGTGGGCCGACAAGCACCGCGTCTTGGCGGCTACATCGGCCGAGCCCGGACCATGGCGCACCAGTCGGGTGCCATATCTTCGCGAGATCATGGACACGCTCTCGACCGGCTCGCCCTATGAGCGCGTGGTGTTGATGAAAAGCGCGCAAGCCGGCGGCACCGAGTGCGGTTTGAATTGGCTGGCCTACATCGTCGGCCACGCGCCCGGACTGGCGCTGCTGGTGATGCCATCGCTCGATATGGCGCGCCGCAACACCCGCACCCGGCTCGACCCAATGATCGAAAGTATGCCGGTGCTGCGTGAGCGCATCTCGGCACCGCGCAGCCGCGATGCTTATAACACCAGCTTCACCAAATCCTTTCCCGGTGGCATGCTGGTGATGACCGGCGCCAACATCTGCCGCGGCGTTGAGCTCGACGCCGTGCCGATATCTGTTCCTCGACGAAGTCGACGCTTTCCCGGCCGACGTCGACAGCGAGGGCGACCCGGTCGTCGTTGGCGATTGCGCGGACGCAGACGTTTCGTGGCCGGCGCCGCATCTTCATGGCGCAGCACGCCCACCGTGGCCGGCGTGTCGCGAATCGAGAAGGCCTACCTCGAAGGCGATCATGCGCCGTTATGAGGTCGCTGCATTCATTGCGGTGCTTCGCGCCGGTCGAGTGGAAGCAGATCCGCTGGCCGGAAGGCCACCGCGAGCAAGCGCACCTGGTCTGCGAAGCCTGCAACGGTATCATGGTCGAGGCCGACAAGCCGCGGTTGCTCGCCGAAGGCTCATGGCATGCGACCGCGCCCGGCGACGGCCGCTGCGCGTCAGCTTCCATATCAGCGCGCTGTACCGCCCGTTTGTAACCTGGAGCGAGGTCGCGATCGAGCACGGCGCTTGCCGCGGCGACCCGGCGCGAATGCAGACGTGGCAAAATCTGATGCTCGGCGAGCCTTATGAAGATTTAGCCGCGCAACCGATCGAGGTCGGCGGGCTCGCGGCGAGGGCCGAGAATTACAGTGCGGCTCCGACCGGCGTGCTGGTGTGGTTCTGCGGAATCGATGCCAGGACGATCGTCTCGAGCTCGAGATTCTCGGCGTTGGGCTCGACGACGAAATCCTGGTCCGCTCGGCTATCACGTCCTGGTCGGCGACCCGTCCGGCCCGCTGTTGTGGCAAGAGGTCGACACGCTGCTGCGCCAGCCTATCAGCGTCGTCACCGGCCAGAGGTTGCCGATCAAGGCCGCCTGTATCGATAGCGGCGGCCATCACAGCCTGGCCGTCTACAATTTTGTCCGCGACAAAGGCCACCGCTCGATCTGGGCGATCAAAGGCTCAAGCATGCCGGGCGCGCCGCCTTGGCCACGCAAGCCGGCGCGGGTCAACAAAGGGCGAATCCCGCTCTACATCGTCGGCGTCGATGCGTTGAAGGATGCTTTCGACGCGCGGCTGCGCATCGAGCAGCCCGGAGCCGGCTATTGTCATTTTCCGGTCGGCCGCGGCCTCGATTACTACGCCGGTCTCACCAGCGAGCGGCCGCTGCGGCGGTATCACAAGGGCGTCGCGCGTCGGAGTCTGGACGCCGGTCGGCGGTGCGCGCAATGAGCCTTTGGACACCCGAATTTACGCAATGGCCGCGCTCGAAGGCCTGAAGGCCAGCGGGCTCCGCCTGGAGCACGAGGCGCGACGACGTATGGCGCCGACGCCGTGGCGGTCGCAGCCGTCGAAGCTGGCGAGGTGAGCGCGGAGATGATCGAGACTGAAAAAATTGAGGCGCTGCCATGGTACCGCCGGCGAGCAGTACTCGCGCATCCATGAAATCATGGAGGACGCCGTCGAGGCAGCGGGGCTGCCGTCGAGCTACGACGCATGGCTCGCTGCAGCCGAGCCCAAGGAGCGCGAGTTCCAACAGAACGGACATAAGGTCGTTCGCATCGTCATCGACCCCGACGCATTTAGTACACAAAAAATTCAACTTGGATTTGAGTTGCGTCAAAGCGATTGCCAAGGTTTCGTGATTTTTGATTTTGCTTTAGGTCTGATCTCTCGTGTCCGTCTTGCAAATTACACTCACATCACGCCATGCCGGATATGCCCATACCGATCCGCCCCCCGCCGCTTCCTGACGTTCGGCCAATACAGGAGCCGTCGCCGGGCGCGATCACGCCCGCCGACCTCGATCGCATGCTGCACGTCTGGCAGAGCCGCTTAACCGGTGGGCGATCACCAAGCACTGTCGGTCTTGCCTTCCTTGATTGGGCCACACACGCTGCGAATGCGCCGTTCCAGACGGCAGCCCTTGGGGGCACGGCGCTGGCACAATGGCAACGCCTCGCGCGCGCGGCGATGGGAGGAGCGGCAGTGATCGCGCCGCACCGGGTGATGATCGATTCACCCATCCGGCATGGAGGGAGCACCCCTACGACCTGCTCACCCAAGCAGTGCTGCTCGGCGAGGAATGGTGGGACAGCGTCGTGCGCAGTCCCGGCGGAGTTAGCGGGCCAAACGAACACATGGTCGCCTTCTGTATGCGGCAATGGCTCGATCTGATGTCGCCGTCCAATGTCCCCTGGCTCAACCCGGAGGTGATAGAGGCCACTCGCACGAGCGGCGGCGCCAACCTCGCGCGGGGACTGAGTAACTTGCTGCACGATCAGTCCGCTACGCTCGGCGGCGCAGTTACAAACGGTTTCACGATCGGAAAAGACCTCGCTGCCACGCCGGGGAAAGTGGTGTTTCGCAATGCGCTGATGGAGCTGATTCAGTACGCACCGATGACCGCGACGGTGGGGGCACAGCCGGTGCTGATCGTGTCGGCCTGGATCATGAAATATTATATTCTCGATCTATCGGCCCACAATTCGCTGATCGGCTGGCTGGTGGCGCAGGGGCGCACCGTATTCGCAATCTCCTGGCGCAATCCGGGCTCGGACATGCACGACACGTCCCTCGACGATTACCGAACGCAAGGGGTCATGGCAGCGATCGACGCGGTGCAGGCGATCTGCGGCGATGCGAAGATCCATGCCACCGGATACTGCCTCGGCGGCACATTGCTGACCATCGCAGCCGCCACCATGGCGCGCGACAACGACCGCCGGCTCGCCACCCTGTCTTTGTTCGCCGCCCAGACCGATTTCACTGAGGCCGGTGAGCTGCAACTGTTCATCACAGAGGACCAGCTCGATTTCCTCAACGACACCATGCAGACACAGGGGTTTCTGAGCAGCGCACAGATGGGGGGCACTTTCCAAATGCTGCGTTCCAACGATCTCGTCTGGTCGCACGCGATCCGCGACTACCTGCTCGGCGAACGCGATATCCCGAACGACCTTATGGCCTGGAATGCGGACGGCACACGTCTGCCGGCGCGCATGCACATGGAGTATCTGCGCCGCTTGTACCTCGACAATGACCTTGCCGAGGGTCGCTTTGTGGTCACTGGCCGCCCGCTCGCGCTCGATGACATGAAGCTGCCGATGTTCGTGGTGGGAGCCGAGCGCGATCACATCGCGCCTTGGCATTCGGTGTTCAAGCTGCACCTTCAGAACGATGGCGAGCTAACATTCGTGCTGACATCCGGCGGCCACAACGCGGGCATTATCAGCGAACCCGGCCACCCTCACCGCCACTTCCGCATCCGCGTCCGAGAGGCCGGCGGCCGCACGCTCGGTCCGGATGAATGGGAGCACGACACGCCGGCCGAAGATGGGTCCTGGTGGCTGGAGTGGAATGCATGGCTCGACCGCCACTCTGGCCAGCGCGTCAATCCGCCACCAATGGGCGCCCCCGGCTTCATGCCGCTCTGCGACGCCCCAGGCACCTACGTGCTGGAAAAATAAGCACCGATGCCGGCATGCACCAGCGCATAGGCGCCAAGTGCGGAATGAATCCCTTCGGCGGCACACACCAAGTCGCCGCCGGCTGCGGAAGTCGGATTTGTTTGACTTGCATCAATTGTCCTGCTCCGGCGGCCTTGTATTCAGTTGTCATCGCCATTGTTTGTCGCCCGGAACAGTGAACAGGGTAAATTATGTCGTCGACAATAACCCAACAAGGATCAAAACCAAAAACTGACAATTTGCTTGAACTGCATTACTTCGACAGTGATGGACCAATATGGGTCTACCTTCCAAAGGAGGGGCTAGACCATATGTGCGGACGGTCGCTTTCTGACGAAGAGGTCAGGATAGTTCTACTCGCAAGTGAGAAGGAACTCCGCCCTCTGATTGATCGCGTGTTCGATCAGTGCCGCGGGAAGTACTTTCGCAAGCTCAACATCAGCATGGCCGATGTCAAGGACAGCGGCATCAAGCTCTCGGCCGATGTGCTGCTCGCGCCGCGAAGCGAATAGTGCGATGCGCGGTAGTGCGATAATGGCGCGACGGCGCCCCGGCGCGCAGCAAGAGGTTTGCATCCCGGATGTCCACCCGTTGTCCGTCTACAATCGAACTGAGGGGATGGGTCCTCACGCGAGGTGAAGGGCCGTGACCAAGAGGTCGATGGCCTTAATGCCGATGAACGGAATGATGACGCCGCCGACGCCGTAGATCCAAAGGTTGCGTCGCAGCAGCGCGGCCGCTCCGATCGGGCGGTACCGGACACCTTTCAGAGCGAGCGGAATGAGTGCAATGATGATCAGCGCATTGAAGATGATTGCCGAGAGGATAGCGCTCTGCGGCGTCGCGAGTTTCATGAGGTTCAGCGTCAGCAGTTGCGGATAGAACGCCGCGAACATCGCCGGGATGATGGCGAAGTACTTCGCCACATCGTTGGCGATCGAGAAGGTCGTCAGCGCGCCGCGCGTCATCAAGAGCTGCTTGCCGATCTCAACCACTTCGATCAGCTTGGTCGGATTGGAGTCGAGGTCGATCATGTTACCGGCCTCGCGTGCGGCCTGCGTGCCAGTGTTCATGGCGACACCGACGTCGGCCTGCGCCAGTGCGGGCGCGTCGTTGGTCCCGTCGCCGCACATGGCGACGCGCTTGCCCTTAGCCTGCTCTTCACGGATGAGCCGAAGCTTGTCCTCGGGCGTGGCTTGCGCAAGGAAATCGTCGACGCCAGCTTCCGCTGCAATCGCGGCAGCAGTCATTGGATTGTCGCCAGTGACCATCACCGTGCGGATGCCCATACGGCGAAGCTCAGCGAAGCGCTCGCGGATGCCGCCCTTTATGATATCCTTAAGATGAATGACGCCGAGCAATTTTCCGTCCTTTGCTACCGCTAACGGCGTGCCCCCTGACTTCGAGATGGCATCTGCAATCGCTTTGACTTCGTTCACCCTGTCCGGGCTGACGTTCGGCCGCAGCAATTCGACCGTGCTGCCCGGGCCGATCGCGGTCGCCGGCGTGTTCACATAATTCAAGATGGCATCCACCGCGCCTTTGCGGATCCAGGAACCGTCAACCTCGACGCCGCTCATCCGACTTTGTGCGCTGAACGGGATGAAGTTGGGCCGCAAGTCGGCGAGTTCGCGGCCGCGGATGCCGTGTTTCTGTTTGGCCAGAACCACGATGGAGCGCCCCTCGGGAGTTTCGTCCGCAAGCGAAGCAAGCTGTGCCGCGTCCCCCAACTCCTCCTCGGTCACCCCGCGCAGCGGCTTGAATTCCGTCGCCTGGCGATTGCCGAGCGTAATGGTGCCAGTCTTGTCGAGAAGCAGCGTATCGACATCGCCCGCAGCCTCGACAGCGCGCCCCGACATGGCTAGCACGTTAAACCGAACGAGCCGATCCATGCCGGCGATGCCGATGGCCGACAAGAGCGCCCCGATTGTGGTCGGGATCACCGTCACAAACAGGGCGACAAGGATCACCACCGAGATTTTTCCGCCCGCATAGGCGACATAGCTCGGTATGGTCGCAATCGCGAACACGAAGATGATGGTCAGGCCAACAAGCAGAATGTTCAGCGCGATTTCGTTCGGCGTCTTCTGACGCTCGGCACCTTCGACCAGCTTGATCATGCGATCGACGAAAGTCGAGCCGAACGCTGCCGTGATGCGCACCCGAATCCAATCGGAGAGCACTTGCGTGCCGCCGGTGACTGCGGACCGGTCCCCGCCTGACTCGCGGACGACAGGCGCGGACTCACCTGTAATCGCGGCTTCGTTGACCGAGGCCATGCCCTCGATCACTTCGCCGTCCGAGGGGATCGTATCGCCGGCTTCGACGAGAACGATGTCGCCGATCTCGAGGCTGGTACTAGGTACGAGCTTGTAATTCTGATGGCCCGGTCCGCTCAACAGCTTCGCCTGGGTCTCGGTCCGCTGCCGGCGCAGCGAGTCGGCCTGCGCCTTGCCGCGGCCTTCGGCGATCGCCTCCGAAAAGTTGGCGAACAGCACGGTGAACCACAGCCACAGGATGATCTGCAATTCGAAGCCAATGTGCTCTCCGTTAGTGACAAGATCGTGAACTAAGATGACGGTTGTCAGCGCCGTGACGATCTCGAGCACGAACATGACTGGCTTCTTAATCAATGTCCGCGGGTCGAACTTGACAAAAGCAGAGCCGATGGCTGGCAGCACGATCTTGGGATCGAATCAGCGCCGACACCGGTATGCTCTTGCGCATGGTAGACGCTTCCATCGAATTGACTCCGAGCCTAGTTTGCTGAGAAGAGATTGCCGGCGGTCATCGCGAGATGCTCGACAGCGGGCTCAGCGCCAGCGCCTGGAAGAACGTGACACCACCGACGGTCGCGATTGCGCTTCCAACTAGTCCGATGAAAAGTCGCCCACGCGCCGGGACACCGGGCAGTGGCCCGGGCCACTCCGCGACCGATGACGCTGCCGTTGCGGAGCGCGTCGTAATCGTGCTTCTTCTCCGGTACATCCCTTAGGGGAATTATCTGTATTTTTCTAAGAATGCATTGTCGTTAAGCATTGGCTCACCATCAAGAGGCCAAGCTATGCTCGCCACTAGGTCGCAATCCATTCATACCGGCCGGTATTTGGTGGTTCTCGCCTTCTTGGGCGCGGGTTGATTTTGGCTCTCGCCGATTTTCCATTATCACTGGTCTCGGAATATCGGAATTGACGGCGCGATCAGGAATCGAGCCATCCGGCGAAACTGTGAACCGCATCCTAAAAGGTGACCGTTCGCCGCTGGCCTTTAGAATTCAGACGAATGCCGCGCACCGGGCTCGTCAAACCAATACACCGCTCGAAACAGCCTCAGGTTCGAGATTACCGGCTGGCTGCGAATCCCTGGTTAGTGCGCTTGCGCATTCTCAGTTGGCACGCATCGCAGGCCGTTGCGTATCGTAGGCGTCAGAGCACCGGATTGAAATCTCTTTCGATCACTGCATCGAAAAAGGGCGACAACAAAATCCGGAGACCGAAACTGAGTCAATCAACTCCGGCCTCTGGTCGTTCTTGCGGCGATCGTTCAGGATTAAGCGGCCTTCCTCGGTGCAGTGGTACCGGTGCCCGTCTTGATCTCGATTGTCTTGGTGGTCTTTATGGCCTTCGCGGGCTTCTTGATCGTGAGATGCAGCACGCCCTTGTCGAAATGAGCCTCGACGGCTCCGTCCTCCGGCTCGAATGGCAGGGACATCGATCGGTAGAACGAGCCGAAGCTCCGCTCCTCGACATGCCAGTCCTTTTCTTCTTTCTTGCTCTCCTCCTTTTTCTCACCGGAAATGACCAGTTGGTTGCCGTCTAGGCTGACCTTGATATCTTTCTCGTCCACGCCCGGGAAGCTCGGCCGTCACTTCGAAGGCGTCCTTTGTTTCGGCCACACTAATCGCCGGCGCGCCAGCCCCAATGTCGGGAGAGGACAAATTCTGATCGAAAGCACGAAGCGCATTTTCCATTTCGCGCCGCATGGCACGGAACGGATCCGATGTCAGTTCTTGGCCCGTGGTCCACAATCTCGGAAGATTCATCTGTTCGCTCCATCGCGGGTTAAAGAGAAAATATTAAATGGGCATCTCACCCCAGCCGATTATCCATGAAAGTCGTTCCGGTCCTGTCGGCTTTGATCTAGCTCAAGAGCGCCGAATTACATCGAGGCGTGAAAAGCCAGGCGGATGCAGTTGACGCGAGTCGCCAAGGCCCTTTGACATGGTTGAAAGGCCCTTAGCTCAACGAGGGCCCCACGAAAGCCGCCGCAAAGCTTTGTATATTCAACCTTGTATCAAGACGCTTTCACATACGCGTCGCAAGGTAATTCAGTTCGGCTTGGTGCTTTCTGCACCCCTGCCCAGTTGAGTGCGAGTAATGACTTTGAAGCCAATGATCCACCGTTGCGTGGCTTGGAATAGAATAGCACTTCCGCAGGTCAGTCGAGGCGAAGGGTTGCGCGGAAGGCTTCCACCTGAGACTTTAGGCGGTCACCGTTAGTCGTGCTTTGCGCAAGGGAAGTGACAAACTTATTCCATTGCGCCATGCGAGCACGCCGCTCGGGCACATGGGTCCAGCGGTCGCAGTTCTTTGAACTCACATCCTGCAGCCCGTGGTTTTTTATGCGGGCGCGAATTTCTTTCGGTACTCCGTCTTAAGCGTGCCACCTAAACGTCTTTGTCGAAATGACCGTAGAGCGCATAGGGCATGTGCACCGTGCCACCTTCGAAACGCATATGGTTAACGAGGGAAAAAGCACCCTAGGTAATTCTCAACTGGGTTTGCTTCGCGCGCGACCACCCCGCCTGTCCAGCATACCCGGGGGGTCCATCAGCCGCCCATCAAGGTGCAACATTTAGAAACCGTCGCTCGACGCGCCGTCATTAACGGCGTGCGGCCGTTCGCAAAACACTGTCGCGCGCATCAGCGAGCACGGTGTGATGAAGCGCGATCTGTACGCCGAAGTGTCTGGACGCATTATTGCGGAGTTGGAAGCCGGCGCGGCGCCCTGGGTCAAGCCATGGGCCGCAACCGCCGGCGCAAACACACCGTGCAACGCCGTGACCAATCGGCCCTACTCGGGATGCAATATCGTGCTGCTGTGGATAGCTGCGAATGCCGGCTATCGGACACCGCGCTATCTGACCTTCAGGCAGGCTTTGGACCTGGGCGGCAACGTGCGGAAGGGTGCGCAGGGCACCAAGGTCTATTTCGTGAAACAGCTACAAGTCGCCGACCGGGATGGGGAAGAAGGCGAAACACGCATCATTCCCATGATGCGCGAATACACCGTGTTCAACGTCGATCAGTGCGAAGGCTTGCCCGACCGCGTTCTGACGCTGGGCCAAGTGAAGGTCCGCAATACCGATGGGCGCGACGCAACGATTGATGGTTTCCTGGCGTGCAGCGGCGCCAGCATCCGGGAAGGGTTCGGCGAAGCCTATTACCGCCCCGGCGGTGACTTCATCAGTTTGCCGCACTTCGAAGCCTTCAAGGGTGCCGCGCATTTTTACGGAACCGCGTTCCACGAACTTGGACACTGGACGGGGCACAAGTCCCGGTTAGATCGCGATCTGCGCCACCGCTTTGGCGAACGCGCCTATGCGGCGGAGGAACTGGTCGCTGAACTATGCGCGGCCTTTCTTTGTGCAGAGTTCTCGATTGACGGCGATCTGCGCCACGCTGGCTATATCCAAACCTGGATTGGACTCTTGAGGGCCGATACCCGCGCTTTTTTCACCGCCTGCAACAAGGCGCAAGCTGCTGCTGATTATCTACGCCGCCTCGCGCTACGCGACCAGCAACCGGCAAGGGCGGCATGATCTTCGCTGAGGTGTGGCGCCGTTCCCCGATGTTGTCGGTGCAGAGTCGGGTGATTTCAAATGCGGCGTGACGACCGTCGCGCAAGGCGCGAGCGTGATTTTCACCGCCTGCTTACCTGCAGCTTACCCGGTCAGGATTTCGACGAGTTAGTCACGCTAAGTCATTGATATTATGGCGCGCCCGAAGGGATTCGAACCCCTGACCTCTGCCTTCGGAGGGCAGCGCTCTATCCAGCTGAGCTACGGGCGCAAAATCGCAGGCGTCCCGGTTAGATAGCGGAAGCCCGGTTCGCCAGCAACTTGCGTTTCCGCCGCCGCCGAAATGCTCTAAACTTGGTCAAAGCAGTCAAGGAGCAAGACCAGATGGCGCAGCCGGCGGAAAAGCGCGAAGCGAAAACGGTCCAGATCAAGGACGGCGCGTTCAAATGGGACGACCCGCTCGATCTTGAGGGCGAGCTGACCGAAGAAGAGCGCATGGTGCGCGACACCGCGCGCGACTATGCGCAGGACAAGCTGTTCCCGCGCGTGCTCAAGGCGTTCCGCGACGAGAGCTACGACCCGGCGATCATCCGCGAGATGGGTGCGCTCGGCCTCCTCGGCTCGACCATCCCGGAGGAATACGGCGGCGCCGGCCTCGGCTACGTCGCCTACGGCCTGATCGCGCGCGAGATCGAGCGGGTCGATTCCGGCTACCGCTCGGCGATGTCGGTGCAATCCTCGCTGGTCATGCACCCGATCTACTATTACGGCTCGGAAGCGCAGCGCCGCAAATATCTGCCGAAGCTTGCCAGCGGCGAGTTCGTCGGCTGCTTCGGCCTCACCGAGCCCGACCACGGCTCCGATCCCGGCTCGATGATCACCCGCGCCGAGAAAGTCACCGGCGGCTATCGCCTCACCGGCAACAAGATGTGGATCACCAACGCGCCGGTCGCCGATATCGCCGTGGTCTGGGCGAAGCTCGACGGTAAGATCCGCGGCTTTGTGGTCGAACGCGGCACGAAAGGTTTCTCCACGCCGAAGATCGAAGGCAAGCTGTCGCTCCGCGCCTCCATCACCGGCGAGATCGTGCTCGACGGCGCCGTCGTGCCCGAAGAAAATCTCCTCCCGAACGTCTCCGGCCTCGCCGGCCCGTTCGGCTGCCTCAACGTCGCGCGCACCGGCATCGCCTGGGGCGCGATCGGCGCCGCCGAGTTCTGCTGGCACCGCGCCCGCGACTACGTGCTGACGCGCAAACAGTTCGGCCGGCCGCTCGCCGCCAACCAACTGATCCAGAAAAAGCTCGCCGACATGCAGACCGAAATCACGCTCGGCCTGCACGCGGCGCTGCGGCTGTCGCGGCTGATCGACGAGGGCAAGGCGTCGCCGCCGGCGATCTCAATGCTCAAGCGCAACAATTGCGGCAAGGCGCTCGACATCGCCCGACTCGCCCGCGACATGCACGGCGGCAACGGCATTGCCGACGAATTCCACGTCATGCGCGTTCTCTGCAATCTCGAGACCGTCAACACCTACGAAGGCACCCACGACATCCACGCCTTGATCCTCGGCCGCGCCCAAACCGGCATCCAGGCGTTCATGTGAGAAGGGCGAGTGGCGAATAGCGAAGTGGCGAATGGGGGCGCACGCCGCTTCCATTCGCCATTCGCCACTTCGCCATTCGCGCTTTCAATAATCGCATTCACAATCCGGGGAGTAACGCCGACATGACCGAAGTGCTCGCGGCCGTCGTCACCAAATATCGCGATCCGACCGAATTGTGGAAGGTGCCGATCCCGGACCTGGCGCAGGGTTCCGTGTTGATCAAAGTCGATGCCGCGACGCTGTGCGGCACCGATGCACATCGCTGGATGGGCCACCTCAGCGAGGAGGGCGGACCCGATCAGCCGTTCATCGAGCCGCTGAAACTTCCTTACACTCCCGGCCACGAAACCTGCGGCACCATCGTCGAGACCCGCGGCGCCGTTACCGACATTCTGGATCAGCCGCTCAAACAGGGCGACCGGATCATTTCGTCCTATTCGCATTGCGGCCATTGCTATTACTGCCGGGTGACGCGGCAGACGACTTTGTGCCACCAGAACACCAGCTTCGGCCATTCGCACCCGAGCAAGATCATGGGCGGCTGCGCCGAGTATCATTACTTCCCGCCGGGCGGCACCTTCATCCGTGTGCCGGAAACTGTGGCGCCGGAACTCGCGGCCTCGGCGGCGTGCGCGCTGCGCACCATGATGCACAGCTACGAGCAGCTCGGCGGCATCGCCAGCCACGAGAACATGCTGATCCAGGGCTGCGGGCCACTCGGCCTCTATGCGCTCGCCATCGCCAAGGATCGTGGCGTCAAGAAGGTGCTGGTGCTCGGCGCGCCGGCGGCGCGGCTCGCGGTGGCGAAAGAATGGGGCGCCGATCATGTGCTCGATCTCACCAAGGTGGAGAAATCCGCCGACCGCGTCGCCTGGGTGCGCGATCTCACGTCCGGCCGCGGCGCCGACATCGTCATGAACTGCGCCAACTCGCACGCGCTACCGGAAGGCTTGCGGATGGCGCGCCCGGGCGGGCGGCTGGTGCAGGTCGGCGTCTCCGGCGGCGCCGACGTCGCCGTGCCGCCGATGCTGTTCTTCCGCGGCGTGCAGATCCTCTCGACGGTGATGGCGGAAGCGCGGCATTTCTATCAGGCGGTGGAATTCATCGCGACCCGCGGCAAACTTTTCGACTTCAAGAAGCTCATCTCGAACACCTACACGCTCGACAAACTCACCGACGCGCTCAAAGCCATGAGCGAATTCCGCGAAGTAAAGCCGCTCATCCTGCCGCGGGCGGCGTGAGCATTTCATCCTGCCCCGCGAAGCGGGGAAGGGGGACCGCGCGCAGCGCGGTGGAAGGGGCGCCAGCGAAGACGACACGCACGGCGCAAGCGGCCGCTCAGCACGCCCCCTCCACCATGCTTCGCATGGTCCCCCTCCCCCGCTGCGCTTCGCTCCGCAGGGGCGGATAAGCGAAAGCGTTCTCGCGACGCAGATGCGCCCGAGTTATGCCTCGTCATTGCGAGGAGCTCCGCGACGAAGCAATCCAGCGGGGCAATGACGGCTAGCTTCGTTGTCCAACGTAACGAAACCGCCGCACTGGATTGCTTCGCTTCGCTCGCAATGACGACCAAGGAAAAAGGGAAGCGGAACGCCGGCAGACGTGTTTGGTAACCTCCGCATCTCGCGATGCGGCGCGCACCCGTTCTCTTTCCCCTCCCCCGCTTGCGGGGGAGGGTTGGGAGGGGGCACGCTCGCCTGTCGGCGTTCCACCGCGGTTCTTGCCATCAGGACTTTCGCCCCGAAGGCTCAGCTCCAGGCCAGGCTTCCTGGGACGCGGCAGGACGCTCGATCCTGTACGGCCGCTCCAACCGGGGAGCAGAGACCTTGCGCTTCTAAACGGGCGTTACCCGCGCCCGCCTGTCCCAGTCCAGGGAATGCACCTCCCGGACCGGTCATAGTGCCGGCCAGATGATGCCCAAAGCCGCCCGGGAGCGGAGTGCAAATCCGCACGCGGGCACCGCACTCGCTCCGTGTTCAGGTGTGCCTCGAGAACACGACCCTTAAGTGAGCGAGATTCGATGAGGGCTTGTACTCGATTTGGGGACTATTGTCAATGAAAATAGGACACGCAGTTTTTCCGGCGCAGTAAAGAACCATCGCGTATGCCTTATGGTTGCATTCTTCCTCACAGACACGGGATAATTACCCCATGGGGCATACGCGCCTGGGCAAAATTCCTTCGACTCGCAAATGGCGCGAGGTTGTGGGGGTTTTCGCCGCAGCCAGATCGCCGACCGGACTATCCGCTCAGTCAAGCGAGATTGCGCATCTCGCGACCTCCACCATTCGCGCCTCATCCGAGGCTTTGCGCGCCGGAATTAAGGACGGCGGACTATCTTTCGTTTTCTATTTTCTCACCCAACTCGCGCTGTCCACTCGTCGCACGCAACCACGTGAGGCACTCGCCGCCCTCGGACTGCGGTTACCCGACAGTCCGACAAATCTAGACCTAACCGTAGAAGTCCACAGACTGATTGATGAGCACTTCAAGAAGGCTGGACAGAGGTCCGACGTTGCTGAAATGGCCCAGTTGGCGGCCGGCGAAACATTAGCCAACTATCTCAGGAACAGACCACGCGATTTATTCGCCTCTTCCGAAACACAACTTTTCAGCGATCTCCACCAGCTTGGATCACAGCGCACCTTTGGAGAGGTATCAAGAGCATTTTTTTCGAATTTCATGAGCCGAATGCTTGGCTTCTATCTCAGCAAATTCGTGTTGCCCGGCGGTCGACAAAGATTGGTCAATAGCGCAGATGACCTTACTCAATTTAATATTGGGTGCCGTCGCGTTTTGTGTTGGAATTTGATGTGGCGCAATCTCCAGGGGCATGACGTTATCGGTTCAGGCGGCGAGGTCAATTGGCTGATCGAAGGTCGTTGTGGCAAGCGTCTGCCATCCGTCGACCTTGCGCATGTTGATCTGGCCGGAGGCCAGCAATGCCCAGAACAACATGGCGGCGGTCTCTGCTGATGGCAGCACGGTCTGCGTTTTGATCCGGCGCTTGAACTCCTCGTGCAGGCGTTCGATCGCATTGGTCGTTCGCGCGCTGCGCCATTGGCTTGGCGGCAACTGTGCAAACGTGAACAATCGATCGCCGGCTTCCTCCAGGCTGTCGGCGACCGCGCGGTACTTGAGCCGCCATTTGCGGATGAATGCCTTGCGGCGCATTGCAATGTCTTCCGGCGTGGCCGCGTAGATCATGTCGGTATAGTCGGCGCCGATTTCCTCATGCAGGCGCTCCGGCGCGTGTGCGAGCAGATTGCGATGCTTATGAACAGTGCAGCGCTGTACCGGCACGCCGTCCCAAACGGCGGCAATCGCTTTCTCCAGTCCCGGCGCTCCGTCGACAATCAGAAACGCCGGCGGCTGCAGCCCCCGCGCGATCAGATCGTCAAGCACAGTGCGCCAGGCTTCGGCGGATTCGCTGCCCATGTGCCTAACCGCCAGTAACACCTTCTGGCCGTTCGCGCGAACGCCAATGACGACGAGCAGCGAGATCGCCGTGGACTTGCGATCGAGCCGGACGCGAACCACGGTGCCGTCGAGGATCAGCCGCACGATCGGCTCGTTGGCCAGCGAACGGGCATTCCAGGCGTCCCAATCGCTTTTGATCTTACGCCAGACCCGGCTCACGATGTCCTTGCTGACGCCGTCGCGAAACAGCGCTGCCAGAGCACGCCGCACCCGCCGCGTATTGGTGCCAGCCAGATAGGCGCTCGCGATCAGCGCATCGGCGGTGAGCGTGCGGCGCTGATAACTGCGCAGCACATGGCTGTGCCATTCGGTGGTTGTGCCATCGCGCTTTTGCAGCCGAGCCCGCGGCACGGTGATCTCGGTCTTGCCGAAGCTGCCGGTCAGCGAACGTCTGCGGCTGCCATGCCGGTGGCCAACCAGGCTTGCCGGTCCGCCATCCGCATTCTTTGCACGCCCATACCGCGGGCGATCGAGCGCCGCCTCGAGCTCACCGCGGATCATTTCTTCGATGAACCCACGCACCCGTTCGCGCACACCACTCTCGATCGGATCAAACCAACTGTCGAAAAGGCGGGCAGCGGTCTCAGTTGCAGGGGCGAAAAATCAGTAGCTGTGGTAACTTTGGTCATGGCGTGGTCTCCGTTCCGGCGCTCCAACGCCGGGTGATTCGAGCTTCAACACGGAGACTACGCCAACCGAATTCCAACCACTGCCGCTACGCCACCTAATATTGCGCTCAAACAACACACTTACCAACGCGCTGCAGTAATTCATCAGTTCGCGGAAAAATGGTTTTCTAAAACAGAATTCGAAAGAGGAATTGATGAAAACAATACCCGTCGCTTCGTTGCCTATGCTTGTAGAAAATTGGAAAACGAGTTCTTGCAAGGAATGGACGGTGAATGAGGAGAACATTCACCTTCCGATGCAATCTAGAACAGCGCCGAACGAAAAAATCGGATGGTAAACTGTTGGACTTAAGGACGTTTGGTCAAGGTCAGAATGTAAACGTCGTCATTGACGATATCGCTCGGGTGTTCCAGCAGCATTTGTCGGGAAGAATTGCGGACGCGTTGGAGATTGCCGCACTCGCATATGCGGCGGATTCGGCGATTCCACGCGGCGGCGGTTGGATAGAAGGCGCCATTGAACCATGGGCCAGAGACTTTCAATTTGAGATTGGAGTTCGCGACATTGATTTTTGGAATCGCTCTGATGTGAATGAGGGGCTCGTTAGCGTCTTAAATTTTCTTTCCGATGATCGATATCGTTTCAGATTCTTTCCCCTCAAGAACGATCGAGCCGCGCAGCAATATCTAAAGCTTGTGCCCGCCTCTCCTAAAGAATGGCCGTTCCAAAATCCGCCGCGCGTCCTTCTATTTTCAGGCGGATTGGACAGCTTAGGCGGCGCTGTGGAGGCGGCGGCCCGTGGCGACAATCTTGTCTTGGTAAGTCATCGCTCAATATCCGTTATAGACAGCCGACAGCAAGACTTGTTTCAAAGACTGAAAAATCAATTTCCTAGTGTTTCAATCCTGCGTGTACCAGTTTGGATACACAAAATCGGGAAGGAGGCACGTGAATATAGCCAAAGAACTCGATCATTCCTTTTCTGGGCGCTAGGGCTTGCGGTGGGACAATCTGTTAACGCCGGAGGTATGACCTTTTTCGAAAACGGGGTAGTGAGTCTAAACCTACCCATAGCCGACCAAGTATTGCGGGCTCGCGCGTCGCGCACGACGCACCCTTTCACGCTCGAAATGCTCCAGCAGCTCTCGGGGCTCCTCCTAAGCAGGCCATTCGCGGTCGATAACCCGTACATCTATCTCACAAAAAGCGAGGTGATTAGCCGGATTGTCGATGCGGGCGCGGGCGATTTAATCAGAAGCTCTCGCTCTTGCTCGCGGACTAGAAATAACAAGTCGGTTGGATGGCACTGTGGGTGCTGCAGCCAATGTATCGATAGGCAAATCGCTGCTATCGCCTCGGGTCACCCGGAATTCGACCCCGAAAGTGACTACGCCGTTCCTGTACTGACTGGAGCAAGAAGAGACGAGGCCGACAAGACTATGGCAGTCAATTACATTAGGCATGCACTCGAACTTGCCCGTAGCTCTCCAGAGGACGTCGCAGAAAGATTCAATACAGAGATCAGTCGAGCTGCGCGTGCCTTCGACAGCCCAACGGCCGCCAGTCTCATGCTTATCGAGATGCACCTTCGCCATGGTGCTGCTGTACGCGACGCGATTGCTGGAAGCGTGGCGGCACATACGATGGAACTTGTAGAGGGCAGGATCGACCCCAGTTCCTTGCTTGGTCTCGTTATTGAGCGTCAGCATCTGACCGCATCTTGGAAACGATTTGCCGGTAGAATCGCTGGCATTCTCGAACGGGGATTGCCAGCTGCGTGCGCCTCGCGGCGACCCGAGAACGAATTGCGACTGCAGGAAATCTGCGACGGTCTGTTGCGAGCCGCGGATGAAAATTTGGTTCGCGAATATCCGTACCTTCGATGGGCGTCTCGCATGACCAAGCCCGACTGGAGTGCGCCTCCGTTGCTGATCGAACTCAAATATGTTCGAGAATCAAAGGATATTAGAAGGGTATCGGAGGAAATTGGGGCCGATATTACGAAATACGGAGACAGCAATCGTCGATGCTTATTTGTGATCTATGATCCAGAACATTGCTTGATCGATGAAGCAACCTTCATTGCGGACATTCAACGGCACGAAGGTAATCTCGTAAAAATCATCAGATAGTCATCTGGCATGAAGCTTGAGCGCGACACCCCTCCAAAATCAATATCCCACTGGCTGCATCCGGCTGATACGCAGACGGCGACGAAAGCGTTCTTGCGCAGAATAGTCTACCCCGCCGCCTTCGGCTCCGCCGTCTCATCCGTAGGCTTATCCGACACCCCCGCTTCCGCGAACGTCGCCATGCCGGTGTGACAAGCGAGCGCGGCGCGGAGAAGCGGCAGTGCTACCGCGGCGCCGGAGGCTTCGCCGAGACGCATGTTGAGGTCGAGGAGCGGTTTTAAGGCCAGTTCGTCGAGCAGCATTCGGTGGCCGGCTTCGGCGGAGACGTGACCGGCGAGCGCGTGCGCGAGCGTGTCGGTGCGGAGCTTATGGAGCGGCGCGACCGCGGCGGTGCAGACGAAGCCGTCGAGCAGAACCGGAATGCCGTAGCGCCGCGCCGCGAGCGCCGCGCCGAGAATGGCGGCAAGCTCGCGGCCGCCGAAGGCTGCCGCGATGCGCAGCGGATTGTTGAGGATCGCTGTGTGACGGGCGAGCGCGCGGTCGATGACGCTGCGCTTTCTTTGCAGGCCGTCGTCGTCGACGCCCGTGCCGCGGCCGGCCCACCGCGCGCCGCCGCCGCCAAATAATGCCGCCGCGAGCGCCGCGGCCGCGGTGGTATTGCCGATGCCCATTTCGCCGAGACAGATCAGATCGCTCTCGCTGGACACCGCCGCGAACCCGGTCTGCACCGCGGCGAGGAATTCGGCTTCGGACAGCGCGGGGTTTTCGGTGAAATCTTCGGTCGGCCGGTCGAGCTCGAGCGGAATGACGCGCAAACTCGCGCCGGCATTGCGCGCGAGCTGGTTGATGGCGGCGCCGCCTGAGGCGAAGTTCGCCACCATCTGCACCGTGACTTCGGACGGATAGGCCGAGACGCCCTGCCGGGTAACGCCGTGATTGCCGGCGAACACCAGAATATCGACGCGATCGAGCCGCGGCGGCGCGTGGCCCTGCCAGTGGGCGAGGAAGGCGACCAGCTCCTCGAGCCGGCCGAGGCTTTTCGGCGGCTTGGTCAGGGTGTCTTCGCGCTGCGCGACCGCGGCGCTCGCGGCCGGATGTCCGCTCGGCAGATCGAGACAGACGGCGCGCAGTTCGGCGAAGGAGGTGAAGCTGGTCATGCTGGTATTCCTCTCCCGTCATTGCGAGCGGAGCGAAGCAATCCAGTACGGCGGTTCCGCCATCTTGGACAACGAAGCTATCGCGCAGTGCCCCGCTGGATTGCTTCGTCGCTGCGCTCCTCGCAATGACGAAGGCCTTGGGTTGCCAATATCCCCTAGCAAATCAGCCGCGGCGCGGCCATAAGCGGGGAAGGCAGGCCGAGGGGGAGATCATGCAGATCCCCGGCACACGGGACGACTGGACGCATTGGCTCGCGGAGCGCGGGCGCGAGATCGTGACCGCGATCGCGTTTGCCACGCGGTTGCCGCTGGCGCGGGTCGCGCCGGCTGAGGGTTCTCCCGTGGAATTGGCGACCGCGATCTGGGCGCTGCCGCTCGCCGGCCTTCTCGTCGGCGCCGTCGGCGCATTGGTCTATGCGGTCGCGCACCGGCTCGGCGTGCCGGCGTGGCCCGCGGCGGCGGTTAGCATCGCCGCGACGCTCGCGGTGACCGGCTGCCTGCACGAGGACGGGCTCGCCGATACCGCCGACGGCTTCGGCGGCGGTGCGACCCGCGAGCGCAAGCTCGACATCATGCGCGACAGCCGCATCGGCGTTTACGGCGTCTGCGCGCTCGCGGTCTCGATCCTGATCCGCGCCGGCGTGCTCGCAAGCCTCGCCGATCCGGGATGGGTGGCGTGGGCGCTGCTCGCCGCGCATGGTGCCGGCCGGGCGACGCTGGCGGCGCTGATGTTCTTCGTTCCGCCGGCGCGGGCCGACGGTTTGTCGGTCACGGCCGGCCAGCCGTCGCGCGAGCAGGCGATCGCCGGCGCGGTACTCGGCATTCTCATTCTGCTGATCTGTCTCGGCTTTGAGTCGGCGTTGATCGCCGCAATCCTGCTGGCGATCGCCGCCGTCGCGGTGGCACGCCTGAGCACGGCGCAAATCGACGGCCAGACCGGCGACGTGCTCGGCGCGCTGGAGCAGGTTGGGGAGATTGTGGTCCTGCTGGTCGCGGCGGCATGAACTCATTCAGTCCTCGCCAGGGGCGGGGTGTGTGCCCTCTCCCCTTGCGGGAGAGGGCAGCGCAGGACGTTCAACAAACACGGTTGGGTGAGGGGCTGCGGCCCGACCCCTCACCCATTCTTGTTGTTGAACCGCCGAGTTGCCCTCTCCCGCAAGGGGAGAGGGCGCAATAATGACGCTGCACTCCGGGATGACGGGTCAGGATTTCCGCGGAGCCAAATAACGCGCGCCGCCCAAGAGCGCGAGCGTCAGCAGTGCGGGCGCGATGGCGAGCGTAAGGCTTGCGGCGGCGACGGCGGCGGTGGCGGCCCAGCCGATTGAGGCGAACGCTTCGGCAAAGGTAGCGATCCGCGAGGAGACCTGGCGGCGGCGGAACTGGCTCCTTTTGGCCTGGGTGCGGAACCAGAGCTGGATCGCCGTCGCCGACGCCGCAGCGATGACAATGCCGGCGCTGGTGACCAGTGCGTGCCACGGCGAGGCGATGGCGAGCACCGCGACCAGCGGCGCGAACACCGCGGCGATGATGCCGAGCACCGCCTCGATCTTGGCGCGGAGGACAAAGCCCGGCGGCACCGGCGCGGTGGCGACGAGATCGGGCGCGTCTTCGCCGGAGATGGTGAGCCAGGCGAGGCCGCCGGAGAGCTGACCCGCCGCCATCACCAGCACCGGGACGAGCAGATTGAGCGCACTGCCGCCGGCCTGGAAACTCCGCCACAGCAGAACCGCCGGCGGCACCAGATAAAGCATCTGCATCAGCGTCTGCGACACGAGCCACGGATCGCGGCGCAGCAGCAGCCATTCCTTGCGGCGAAGCGCGCGGCGGGGCGAAGTCGTGCGGAAGATCGTTTGCCGCTGCGCCCGTCTGGTCGGCGCATTCTCCACGCCGGCCGCGGCAACGGCATATTCGCCGAAGCGCGGCGCGACCAGCGCCACCGCGGCGGCGAGCAAGGCGACGCTGACGGCGAGAACGCCGGCGAGCGGCACGGCTTCGCCAAGCACGGCCCGCGCCGGCCACCAGATGACGCTGCCGATGCCGGGCGCGTGCGCGAGCAAAGTATCCGACTGCAATACGCTCGCCTGCGACAGCGTGCCGTACGACAGGATCGCCGCGATCTGCAGGCCGATGACGAAGGCGGCGCCGATCACCGCGGCGAGCACCTGGGCGACCAGCCGCGTGCGCTTCGGGCCGATGGCGCGGAACAAGGCCACGGTCATCGCCACGGCAAGCGCTGCCGCCGCGGTGCCCATGGCGACGATCACCCCGTAAGCACCAAGCCAGTGCCAGCCGCCACGGACGATCAGCATATTGATGAACGGCCCGGCAAGCGGCACCGCCATCATCGCGACGGCGAGCGCGACCGTCGAAATGCGGATGGCAAACAGCTTATGCGCCGCCGCGGGCGACGCGAGAATGAGATCGAGATCGGAGCGGGCGTAGAACGCGCGCGTCATCGACTCCATCGCCTGCGAGATCATCAGCAGCCACGACAGCAACAGGGTCGCTGTGATCGCGATCATGGTGTGCTTGTCGGGCACGGCATTGGCGGATGTGCCGACGACGAAATAGGCGACCGTGTGCATGAACACGACGAAAGCGACAAAGCCGATGACGACGCTGCGCACCCGGGCGCGGCGGCCGGCGGTCATCATCGACAGCCAGTCGCGCCACGCCAGCCGCGATTCGTGCCGCGCGAACCAGACCGCGGTGCCGGGCTGCATGGTTGCTGAAAAACTCACGCCGCTTGTGCCGCCTCGGCGACGAGCGCGAGGAAGGTATCCTCGAGACTCGCGGCAATCGGCGCGTCATCGCCGCCGATAGCGACGCCAACGTCATTGCCGACCTGCCGGCGCAGTTCGTCAAGCGTGCCTTCGGCGACCAGTCTGCCATGGGCGATGACGCCGATGCGGTCGGCCATGCGCTCGGCGACTTCAAGAATGTGCGTGGTCATGATGATGGTGCCGCCGTCGCGGACGCGCTCGCGCAGCACGCTCTTGACCTGACGGGCGGAGCCGGCGTCGAGGCCGGTCAGCGGCTCGTCGAGAATGATCAGCCGCGGATCGTGAATGAGCGCGCCGGCAAGCGCCACCTTCTGGCGCATGCCTTTGGAGAACGTCTCGCAGCGTTCGCGCGCGTGCGCGGCAAGCCCGAGCCATTCCAGCAGTTCCGCGGCGCGGGCCTGCGCCAGCTCTGGCTCGACGCTCCACAGCCCGGCGACGAATTCGAGATATTCCTCCGGCGTTAGCTTGTCGTAGATCATCGGCTCATCAGAGATCCACGCCACCACGCGCTTGGCCGCGACCGGATCGACGAGTGCATCGATATCGGTGACGTGGATCGAGCCGGCGTCGGGGCGGAGCAGCCCCGCGATCATGCGCAGCGTCGTGGTCTTGCCGGCGCCGTTGGGTCCGAGCAGCGCGTAGAACTCGCCGCTCCGCACCGCAAGGTCGAGATGGTCGACCGCGGGGCGGTCGAAAGTCTTAACCAGACCGCGGATTTCGAGGGCGAGTGCCGGTTGCGGTTGAAGCATGTGAATTCGATCGCTGCCCGTCATTGCGAGCGCAGCGAAGCAATCCAGTACGGCGGAGCAGCACTGGATTGCTTCGTCGCTACGCTCCTCGCAATGACGAGTTCCCTACCAAACAGAGGTTTCGGGCAGGTGAATCTGCCGCCGCATTTTTGACGGCAACACTTAAGCAGTGATGCGATCGATCTCGGCGAGGTCCGCCGCGGTAAGCGTCCACCCGACCGCGGCGACGTTCTGTTCCACCTGCTCCGGCCGGGTGGCGCCGGCGATGATGCTCGATACCGGCGAACGGCTGGCCAGCCAGCTCATCGCCAGTTCCAGCATGGTGTGGCCGCGGCTGGCGGCGAACTGGCGGAGCGCATCGACAATGCCCCAGTTGCGCTCGTTGATGACGCTGTCGATCAGGCGCTTGGTGGTGGCGAGCCGGGTGCCGGCCGGCAACGGAGCATTGCGTTTGTACTTGCCGGTGAGGAAGCCACTGGCGAGCGGGAAATACGGCAGCAGGCCGAGGCCATGCTTCTGCATCACCGCGACGCGATCCTTCTCCACGCCACGTACGACGAGACTGTACTCATCCTGACAGCAAACAAACGACGTGAGATTGTTGCGTGCGGCAACGCCAAGCGCTTCCTCAAGCTGTGCGGCGGAAAAATTCGAGCAGCCAATGAAGCGGACTTTGCCCGCTTTCACCAGATCGTCGAGCGCGCGCAGCGTCTCCTCGATCGGCGTTTTCGGGTCGGGCTGATGGATCTGATAAAGATCGATCCAGTCGGTGCGCAGGCGGCTCAGGCTGTCGTCGATCGCCTGCATGATGTAGCGCCGCGACGCGCCCTTGCGGTCGCCGGTCTCGTCCATCGCCATGCCGAATTTGCTCGCCAGCACGATGGACTTGCGGCGCGCGCCTAAGACCTTTCCCAGAACTTCTTCCGAGCCGCCGTAATTGCCGTAAATGTCGGCGGTATCAAACAGCGTGACGCCAAGCTCCAGCGCCTTGTCGATGACGCGGCGCGAGGCTTCGAGATCGATGCGGCCGCCGAAATTGTTGGTGCCGAGGCCGACGAGCGAGACTTCCGGACCCGACGTTCCGAGCTTGCGCTTTTCCATACGCTATTCCGAGCAACGTCCGCTTCAACCGCTGACGTTATAAGCCGCCAGCGCCGCCATGTTGACAAGCTGGGCGTCGTTGGCGGAGAGCGGCACGATCTGCACCGAGCGATCGAGACCGACGAGCAGCGGGCCGATCACGGTGGCGCCGCCAAGCTCCATCAGCATTTTGGTCGAGATCGAAGCGGAGTGGAACGCCGGCATGATCAGCACATTGGCGGGACCCGAGAGCCGGCAGAACGGATAGGCCTCGCGCAGCTCCATGTTCAGCGCCACGTCGGCGGCCATCTCGCCGTCGTACTCGAAATCGACGCGCTGCTTGTCGAGGAGCCGCACCGCTTCCTGCACCCGCAGCGAACGTTCGCCGGGCGGATGGCCAAAGGTCGAGAAGGCGAGCAGCGCCAGCCGCGGCTCGTAGCCGAGCGAGCGCGCCACCCGCGCCGCCTCGACGGCGATCTCGGCGATATCGGCGGCGTCGGGCATCTCGGTGACGGCGGTATCGGCGACCAGCACGGTGCGGCCGCGCGCCAGCACCAGCGAGACGCCGATCACCCGGTGGCCGGGCTTCGGATCGATGCAGCGCTGCACGTCTTCCAGCGCCACCGAGAAATTGCGGGTGACGCCGGTGACCATGGCGTCGGCGTCGCCGAGTGCGACCATGCACGCGGCGAAATGATTGCGGTCCTGGTTGACCAAGCGCTGGCAGTCGCGCTGCAGGAAGCCGTGGCGCTGCAGGCGCTCATAGAGATACGCGGCGTAGGTCGCGTTGCGCGACGATAGCCGCGCATTGATGATCTCAATGCCGCCGCCAAGTTCGACGCCGAGCGTCCGCGCGGTATCCTTCACACGCTCCTCGCGGCCGACCAGAAGCGCGGTACCCAGCCCCTGCTGGACGAACGAGGCCGCCGCGCGGATCACCTGCTCTTCTTCACCTTCGGCAAAGACCACGCGCCGCGGCTGCCGGCGCAACACTTCGAACACCCGCTGCAGCACGCCGGCGATCGGGTCACGGCGGCGGCGCAATTGCTGCCGGTATTCCTCCATATCGACGATCGGGCGGCGCGCCACCTTTGAGTCCATCGCCGCTTTGGCGACGGCGGGCGGAATGGACGAAATCAGCCGCGGGTCGAACGGCACAGGAATAATGTAATCCGGCCCGTATTTCGGCCGCGCGCCATAGGCCACGGCGACTTCGTCGGGCACGTCCTCCCGGGCGAGTTCGGCGAGCGCGTGGGCGGCCGCGATCTTCATCTCCATATTGATGGCCCGCGCGCGGACGTCGAGCGCGCCGCGGAAGATGTAGGGAAAGCCGAGCACGTTGTTGATCTGGTTCGGATAGTCGGACCGGCCGGTCGCCATGATGGCGTCGGAGCGCACTGCGGCGACATCCTCCACCGTGATCTCGGGATCGGGATTGGCCATGGCGAAGATGATCGGCTTCTCCGCCATCGTCTTCACCATCTCCTGCGTCACCGCGCCCTTCGCCGAGAGCCCGAAGAACACGTCGGCGCCGACCAACGCGTCGGCGAGCGTGCGCGCCTTGGTCTTGACCGCAAAGCCCGACTTCCACTGGTTCATGCCCTCGGTGCGGCCTTCGTAAATCACGCCCTTGGTATCGCAGAGGATGAGATTCTCCGGCCGGAAGCCGATCGCGCGAAGAAGCTCCAGCGACGCGATCCCGGCGGCGCCGGCGCCATTGCAGACCAGCTTGGTGGTTTTGATGTCGCGGCCGGTGAGTTCAAGCGCGTTGATCAGGCCGGCCGCTGAGATGATCGCGGTGCCGTGCTGGTCATCGTGGAACACCGGAATGTCGAGCAGCTCGCGCAGTCTTTGCTCGATGATGAAACATTCCGGCGCCTTGATGTCCTCGAGATTGATGCCGCCCCAGCTCTTGCCGAGCAGCCGCACGCAATTGATGATTTCGTCGGGATCTTCCGAGGAGACTTCGAGATCGATCGAGTTGATGTCGGCGAAGCGTTTGAACAGGACGGCCTTGCCCTCCATCACCGGCTTGGCCGCCAGCGCACCGAGATTGCCGAGACCGAGAATGGCGGTGCCGTTGGTGATGACGGCAACGAAATTTCCCTTGGTGGTGTAGTCGTAGGCGCGGGTTTCATCCTCGGCGATGGCCAGCACCGGAACCGCGACGCCGGGCGAGTAAGCAAGCGAGAGGTCGCGCTGCGTCGCCATCGGCTTGGTCGCCACCACCTCGAGCTTTCCCGGCCGGCCCTGACTGTGAAACAGGAGCGCTTCCTGGTCGGTGAATGTCGGCCGGTGCGTGCGATCGCCCGGTTTCGATCCGGTTTTCGAAGCCATATCAATTCCTTGCTGCTGGGCGCGCCGGTCGAGTGAGGCGGCTCGCTGGACGTTAGCGGAACCGACCGCCTGTACTCAAGAGAGCGTCGGATCACGACCCGACGCTCTGCCGCAAAAAGCGCCGCATCCTCGACGCATTGAATAAGCCGGCGCGGGGTAGTAATGCCTGCGTGCAATCCCGAACCCTCACGAGCTTGCCCGCCTCGCCATGCTCAGATTTTTGCTGCGTCTTATCGGTCTTGGCATACTCGCTCTGGCCTTTTTCTTTGTTGTCTATGACGGCAGCAGATCGATCGCCAACCAGCGCGTGGCCTACACCGATCTGGCCCAGGCATGGGCTATCGTCGATCAGAGCGACCTCAGTCAGGTGCAAAATTGGGTTAAGCAAAAGGCGACGTGGGCGGACCCGTCGGTTCAGAAGGCATTCGAATTACCGATCGCCGCGATCCTTGCGGTCGTGGCGATGATACTGATGGCGCTTGGACGCAAGAAAAGGCCGCTCATCGGCTATGCGCGCAACTAAGCGCGCTCCCCGCGCGATTTCCGTTTCGCCGGTTTTGCGCCGTTTACTATTCGCCGCGGCAATTATCGTCCTCGTCCTCCTGGCTCTGCCTTACCTGATCGCCCCGCTCTACCGGTTCGTGCAGCCGGTTTCGACGCCGATGCTATGGCGATGGGTGACCGGCAAACCGGTCGAGCGCATCGTTGTGCCGATCGGGCGCATCTCCCCGACGCTGCCGATCGCCGTCATTGTCGCCGAGGATGGCACGTTCTGCCGTAATCGCGGCATCGACCTCGGCGCACTCCGCGAGGCCGTGGAAGAGGCCGACGACAATATCGGCGTCGCCCGCGGCGGATCCACCATCACCCAGCAGACTGCCAAGAACCTGTTCCTCTGGAATGGGCGCAGTTTCGTGCGCAAAGCGCTCGAAATTCCACTGGCGATATGGCTCA
Source organism: uncultured Alphaproteobacteria bacterium (assembly GCA_963826945.1). GTDB lineage: Bacteria > Pseudomonadota > Alphaproteobacteria > Rhizobiales > Xanthobacteraceae > BOG-931. The sequence goes on from CAWGYY010000019.1 coordinate 34,019, forward strand.
ACCTGGTGCTGCCGAAGCGGCGGGTGATGGAAATTTACCTCAATATCGCCGAGTGGGGTCCAAACGGCGAATTCGGCGCCGAGGCCGGCGCGCGCTGGGCCTTTAGCAAATCGGCGCGCGAATTAACGCCGCGGGAAGCGGCCGAACTTGCCGCCATTCTGCCGAACCCGGTCCGGCGCAGCGCCCGGACGCCGAACGGGCTGGTGCGCCGGCTGGCATCCCTTTACGAGAGCCGAGCCGCGGCACACCCGGCGTTCGATGCCTGCGTGCGTCCGCGCGCCCCCTAGCTTCCCGGCAGCCATTCTTCTATAAGCGCGCCAATTCCGAGCACAGTGACCTGCACCAGGAGAGCGACATCATGGCCGTTCCGAAGCGAAAAACCTCACCGTCAAGGCGCGGCATGCGCCGATCCGCAGACGCCCTGAAGCGTCCGTCTTATGTCGAAGACAAGGATTCCGGCGAACTGCGCCGACCGCACCACATCGATCTGAAGACTGGCATGTATCGCGGCCGTCAGGTGCTCAGTAAGAAGGCCGAGGCATAGCGCTTCGGAAGGGCCATGTTTGTTCTTGGCTTTCCTCTGCTGCTTGTTCCTTTCGCCATTTACAACATTATTGCATTTCTCACGCCGGGCGTCGGCTGGACTACGCCCGTGACCACCGTGCATATGATGTCCGGGCAGGATTGGGTGCTGACCTGGGAGGACATGCTGCTCGCCTTCGCCATCCTGTTGCTTGCGGTCGAGATCATCAAATCGACCCGCATGGGAATGCGCTCGATCGTCGATCACGTGCTGGCAATGGCACTTTTCATCGTCATGCTGGTTGAATTTCTGCTGGTACAGCGGGCCGGCACATCGACATTTTTTCTGCTGACCATGATCGGCCTGGTCGACGTGCTGGTCGGTTTTATCGTCAGTATCCGCAGTTCGCAGCGCCAAGTGGAAGTCCA
>CAWGYY010000020.1:0-23942 GCA_963826945.1 uncultured Alphaproteobacteria bacterium
CCGGCCACGGCTCCGCGGTCATGGCCGCGGCATCGGTGCCGACCAAGTCGTTGAGAGTGTCGAGGCGGTCGCGGTCGAGCGCGGCGATCAGTGCCGTCTTGATCTCGCCGACCAGGCCGAGGCCGCGAAACACCAGCGCCGAGTAAAGCTGAACCAGGCTCGCACCGGCGCGGAATTTGGCGAGCGCCGCGGTGCCGGAATCGATCCCGCCGGCGCCGATCAGCGGGAACACGCCTTCGACCCGGACATAGGTTTCGGCCAGCATGCGGGTCGCGAGCGGGAACAGCGGCCGGCCGGACAGGCCGCCGGCCTGTTTCGCCATTTCGGTTTCGCGCAAGCCCTGCGGCCGCGACAACGTGGTGTTGCTGACGATCATGCCGTCGACCCGGCGCGAGCGCGCGATGCCGACAATGTCGTCGAGATCGGACAGCGACAGATCGGGCGCGATCTTCAGCAGCACCGGCGTCGGACCGGCATTCTCCACCACGCGCTCGCGCGCATCGACACGCGCGCCAGCAGATCGTCGAGCACGGCGGCCTGCTGCAAATCCCGCAGGCCCGGCGTGTTGGGCGACGAGACATTGACGGCGACATAGCTCGCGACCGAGGCGAAGCGCTCGATCAGCCGCACATAATCGGCGACGCGGTCCGGCGTATCTTTGTTTGCTCCGACATTGATGCCGACAATTCCGCCCCCCACCTCCCCGGTGCGGCGGAGGAAATGAAGGAGGTTCCGGCGCGCGCGGCGAGCCGTTTGAGCACCGCGTCGGCGCCCTGCGAATTAAAGCCGAGCCGGTTGATCACGCCGCCGTCGGCTTCGAGACGAAAGACCCGCGGACGCGGATTGCCCGCTTGCGGCAGCGGCGTGATGGTGCCGACTTCGACAAAGCCAAAGCCGAGGCGCAGCAGCGCGTCGGGCACCTCGGCGTTCTTGTCGAAGCCCGCCGCCATCCCGACCGGATTGGGAAAATTCAGCCCGAAGGCGCGGACCGCGAGCCGTTTGTCATCGTCGACAATCCCGAGCTTCGGCGCGAATTTGAGCATCTTCAACGTCAGTCCGTGGGCGTCTTCCGGATCGAGCGTTCGCAACAGCGGCCGAATCAGCCCGTCGAACAGGCCGATCACGATTCCAGCTCCGGCAGCGCCGGCGGCCGTCGATTTCGTCGGGCAGCGGCCGCGCCCATTTCACCGCCGAGAGCGGCAGCGCGCCATAGAGATGCGGAAACATTCGCCGCCGCGCGAACGCTCCCAGACCAGCGTCATGGCAAGCGCGTCGGCATCGACAGCGACCAGAACCAGATCGGTCTTTCCGGCGTAATGCTTCGCCAGTGTCTCGGCGAGCTGCGCCGCGGTGGAGAAATGGATAAAGCCGTCGCGATCGTCGGCTTCGGTTCCGAAAAAATGCTCACCGGCCTCGGCCGCGCGCCACACGGCCCGTTCGCAGATTTTGTAGATCGTCGTCACCTGTGCGCGTTCCGCCGCGACCCTATCGGCGCGGAATCGCCTGTTCAAGGCGAACAACGCCCGCATTCGGCAAAAGTCCACCAACAAAGCCTCTCCGGCCTGGACTTGAGCGTGCAGGAATAATTCCCTACCATCCCTCGCACGTTGAGGGGTAAGGATGCTCACCCACGCGCAGGTCTGGTCGGCGATCGATCGTCTGGCGGCCCGCGCCGGGCTGTCGGCGTCGGGACTGGCCAAACGCGCGGGCCTCGATCCGACCACCTTCAACCAATCAAAGCGCATGACCGCGCAGGGCCGCGCCCGCTGGCCGTCGACCGAGTCGATCGCCAAAGCGCTCGACGCGACCGGCACATCGATGGACGTGTTCGTCGAGCTGATCAACGCGGGCAGCGCGTCCCTCGACCCGGCGGTGCCGCTCCTTGGCTTCGCCGAGGCCGGCAACGGCGGCTATTTCGACGAGGCGGTTTTCCGGTCGGCGAAGGCTGGGACGAAATCGCTTTCCCGGCGGTCAGCGACGAGCATGCCTATGCGCTGGAAATATCCGGCCAGTCGATGCAGCCGGCCTATCGCGACGGCGACGTGATCCTGGTGTCGCCGGCGGCGCCGATCCGCCGCGGCGATCGCGTCGTGGTGCGGACCCGAAGCGGCGAAGTGATGGCAAAAGAGCTCAAGCGCCGGACCCCGAAAGCGATCGAGCTGCGCTCGCTCAATCCCGAGCACACCGACCGCACGCTCGCCGCGACGGACGTGTTGTGGATCGCGCGGATTTTGTGGGCAAGTCAGTGACTCGAAAGTTCGTCCCTTGAGGCCGGGGGATCACGATCCGCCGCGCAGTCGAATTCATGACTGCGCGGTCTAAACTCATGTCGTCTTTGGTCGTATCGGCGCTCGGCGCACCATAACCGGCAGGTCGCAAAGTCTCATTGGAAAACAATCATGGCCGAGAAATTGGCCCGGAAGGCGCAAGGCGCCGTCTATCCCGATCTCGAAGGCAAGTCAGTCATCGTAACCGGCGGCGGATCGGGCATCGGTGCAGCCATCGTGCGCGCGTTCGTCCGGCAGAAAGCCAAAGTCGGTTTCATTGACATTGCCGAAGCGCCGTCGAGAGCTCTTATCGCAGAACTCGGCGGAGAGAAGTCGGGTGTGCAGTTTGCCGGAGCGGACATTCGAAACATCGATGCGCTGAAATCCGCCATTGCGGCGCTAACCGGTGTGCTGGGAACGGCCGACGTTCTCATCAACAATGCCGGAAACGACGAACGCCACGCGACGCCCGACGTGACGCCCGAGCAGTTCGACGATCGAATTGCCGTTAATCTGCGGCACGCGTTTTTCGCCGCCCAGGCGGTATTGCCGGGAATGCAGGCCAAAGGCGGCGGCGTGATCGTGAATTTCTCATCCATTTCCTGGATGGCCGGGATGGGCGGCATGCCCATCTACACCGCGTCGAAATCGGCGATGATCGGATTGACGCGCTCGCTTGCGCGCGACTACGGACCTTACAATATTCGTGTGAATGCGATTGCTCCGGGCTGGGTCAAGACGGAGCGACAGTTGACCAAGTGGCTGACGCCCGAAAGCGACCGGCAGCGGCTCGAAGCGCAGTGCCTCAAAAGGTGGGTTGAGCCAGAGGACATTGCGCGCTTTTGCGTCTTCCTCGCCTCCGACGACGCTTCAGCGTGCACGGGCCAGCACTACGTCGTCGACGCCGGATGGGTCTGATCTTCCGGCGCTCGCGAAACGCGATGAGAAGCACGTACAGGAAGCGCCCTTGACTCCCGCCAACGACAGCATCCGGATCGTACTCGACTGCCAGGACCATACCGGCGAAAGCGTGGTGTGGGACGCCGCACGTCAACGCCTTGTCTGGGTCGATATCGGCAACAAGCGAATTCATCGGCTTGATCCGTCGGACGGCCATCACGAAACCTGGACGACGCCGGAATTCGTGACCTCGATCGGACTTCGTCACGATGGCGGCGCTATTGTAGGTCTCACGCGCCGCATCGCGCTTTGGAATTTCGGCGGCGCGTTCGAGACTTTTTCGGAGCCCGAAAACGATCGGCCGGACAACCGTTTCAATGAAGGCAAAGTCGGCCCCGACGGCTGCTTCTGGGTCGGTTCGATGCAGAACAACCTCAGGGACGATGCCTCGGAACGCGAGATGACCGGGCGACACGGCGCGTTGCATCGCATCGATAGCAACGGAAAATGCGTCCGCTTGACGCCCTATGATATCGGCATCTCCAACACCATGGCGTGGACACCCGACGGGCGTTTCCTGTTCGGCGACTCGCTTGAAAACGAGATCTACCAGTACGACTGGATCAGCTCCTCGAGCACGATCGCCAACCGCCGCAGGTTTTTCGCAGGCTTTCCACGGGGACTCCCTGACGGGTCATGTCTCGACGCGGAAGGCTATCTCTGGAACTGCCGTGTCGTCGGCGGGGCTTGCGTCGTTCGCATCGCGCCGGATGGTAAAGTTGACCGCGTCGTTGAACTGCCGTGCAGTTGGCCGACAAGCTGCACGTTCGGCGGCGCCCACCTCGATACTCTTTACATAACGTCTGCCCGCTTTGCGTTGTCGCCCGCGCATCTCGCTGCACACCCGCACGAGGGCGCGCTGTTGGCGGCCGATGTCGGTGTTCGCGGGATCGGCGAGAACCTTTTCGGCCGAGGCGCTTGATACGGCCGGGCCGCACGGGCCGTCGGAACCGTAGAAGTTTGGATTCCATTTGGTGTTGCTGAATTCCGCGCAAGCACAGATTTGGCCCACTCAGTGCCGAGATGCCCCAGACCGACGAATCGCGAGACAATCTCTCCGGCGTTCACCCGTCTCTAGCTTGATGTCCTGATGTCCCCCGTTTCGCTCCGATCCATCGCGCGAGCGGCGGTGCGCCGACATTAAGTACATAAGCCCAGAGTGCCTTCTCCGGGCTGATCAAACTAAGCCCGACACATAGCGCGGACGTCGCCAACAGGACCAGAAGTGACACTTTGCGATCGAGAGTGTGTTCGTCATTGTCGAGATCCGGCAGGAGCACGACCAGCCGATACCCGACCGCAGCCAGTGCCGCCATGTTAAGCGAATAAAGCCACACCGAGGGACCGTAATGTGCGAACCTTCCGATAACGGAGGTGGAAAACGGCAGGCACGTCGCCAATAACAAATAAAGAAGCCATGCAGTGGCATAGCGCTTGTTCACGAATTCGCCGTGCGACCGAAGCTTGACATTCGCAAGCCAGGTGGAGCCGAGGACGTAAAAGCTCAGAACGTACGGAAAGAATTTCGGCCAGAGGTCTTTCAGCGCGTGCGCGAGAGCCGCTTGATCGGCGGGATAAAATCCGTCGGGCAGCCTCACGTCGAGGACGAGAAGCGTCATCGCAACGCCAAACAGGCCGTCCGTCAGTGCATCAATACGGGCCTTCGGGTACATTATTGCTGCCGTTATCAAGCCGCAGTGCGCCGGATTGTCCTGTGGTGATACTACTCGGAGCGGATCGTTGCGAGCCGACTAATCCGGCCCGGAGGAGCGCGAACGGGGAAGGTCGAGCTATGCCGAGCGCGCCAGCGCACCGTCGATCATGTCGATGGTGTTCTGAATCCCGTACGCGGCGACGAAGGAACCGAAGCGCGGGCCTTTCTCCTGGCCGAGCAGCACCTGATAGAGCATGTTGAACCAGTCGAGCGTCACGCCCGGCTTGCCGTCCTTGGCTTTCTTTTTCTGATCGAGGAACGGTTCGCGCCGGCCGACTTCATAGACCACGTTCTGGATGGTTTCCGCCGACGCGTCGGACGGAAGCTGCGACAGCGCATCGCGCAGATCCATCAGCGCCGCGCGTTCGCCGGGGCCCGGTTCGCGGAATTTCTTCGCCGGCAGCACGAAATCGCGGAAGTAATGGATGGCGTAGTCGACCAGCGCCGCAAGCCGCGGATGGGTCTGCCGCGTCACGCCGGGCCGGTAGCGGCCGATGAAGCCCCACAGGGTGTCGGCGTTTTCGGCGTTCGATGCGGTGACCAGCGACAGCAGCATCGCGAACGTCACCGGGTTGTCGGCCTTCGGCGGCGCGCCGCTGTGAATGTGCCAGACCGGATTCGCCAGCCGCTCTTTGGGCGCCTGCCGCTCGTAGGCTTCGAGAAATTGCTGATACTCATCGACGTGACGCGGGATGACGTCGAAATAGAGCCGCTTCGCCGCCTTCGGCTCACGGTACATGAACAGCGACAGGCTTTCCGGGCTGGCGTAGCGCAGCCACTCGTCGATGGTCAGGCCGTTGCCCTTCGACTTGGAAATCTTCTGGCCGTTCTCGTCGAGAAAAAGCTCGTAGTTGAATCCCTCCGGCGGCGCGCCGCCGAGCGCGCGGCAGATTTCGCTCGACAGCTTGACGGAATCGATCAGGTCCTTGCCGGCCATTTCGTAATCGACGCCGAGCGCGACCCAGCGCATCGCCCAGTCCGGCTTCCATTGCAGCTTGCAGCGCCCGCCGGTGACGAGCGTGGTGACGCGCTCAGCCGTATCCGGATCGTCGTAGGTGATGGTGCCGGCCTTGGCGTCGTGCCCGATCACGGGCACCTGCAGCACCATGCCGGTGCGCGGCGAGATCGGCAGGAACGGCGAATAGGTTTCGGCGCGCTCCTCGCGCAGCGACGGCAGCATGATGTTCATCACCGCGTCGAAGCGCTCCAGCACTTTCAGCAGCGACGCGTCGAACCGCCCGGACGTGTAGCAGGCGGTCGACGACATGAATTCGTAGTCGAAACCGAACTGATCGAGGAACGCGCGCAGCCGCGCATTATTGTGGGCGGCGAAACTGTCGTGGGTGCCGAACGGGTCGGGTATCTTGGTCAGCGGCCGGCCGAGATGCTGGGCGATCATCTCCTTGTTGGGGATGTTGTCCGGCACCTTGCGCAGCGCGTCCATGTCGTCGGAGAACGCGATCAGCCGGGTCTTGATCTTGTCGTCGGTGAGCACACGGAAGGCGTGGCGCACCATGGTGGTGCGCGCGACTTCGCCGAAGGTGCCGATATGCGGCAGGCCGGACGGGCCGTAGCCGGTTTCGAAGATCACCTCCGGTTTCGGGTTTCGCTTCAGCCGCGCAACAATCTTGCGCGCCTCCTCGAACGGCCAGGCATGCGACTGCTCGGCGACAGCGCGCAGGTCTGATGCTTGTTCGATGGTGGCGGTCGTCATCGTTTCGTCCTTAAACGCCTGGCTGTTCCGATCAAATCAAAATGGACTGATCGGGAAGTAGCGCAGCCAAAGATCGGTGTAGCTACCCTTCTCCCATATCTGGAACAGTGCCCAGTTCATCGCCAACCGCAGGAGATCGTTGCCGCGCCGGACGGCAATGCCGATGCCTTCGCCGAAATAGCGGCTTTCCAGAAACGGCCCGCCGCGAAACGCGCAGCAGCCGCCGGAACTCGGTGCCGTTGAGCCAGAACGCCAGCGAAATGCCGTCGCCGAACAGGAGATCGACTTCTTTGTTGCGCAACGCCTCGCGCGCGGCCTCGGCGTTCGGATAGGGCCGCACCTCGGCTTCGGTGAACATCGCCTTGAGATACGCCTCGTGCGCGGTGCCGGCGATCACGGCAATCTTCTTGCCTTCGAGCCGCTCCGGCAGCACGTCGCTGATCGGGCTGTCGATCCGCGCCACGAAGCGGGCCGGCGTGCGGTAGTACGGATCGGTAAAATCGGCGCGGCTGCGGGTTTCGGGCGTCGGCGCGATCGAGGCGATCACAGCGTCGCCGCGGCCTTCGTTGAGCGCGTCGAGCAGGCTCGCGAACGGCCGCGCCTGGATGGTGCAGCTGACTTTGATCTCGTCGCAGATCAGGCGTGCGAGATCGACGTTGAAGCCGGCCGGATTGCCGTCCGCGCCGGGATAATCGAACGGCGGATAATCAAGCTCGGTGAGGAAGCGGATGGTGCCGATGCGCGAGAGATCGGGCCGTTCCGGCCGCCGGCGCGGATCCCAGAAGCCGGGGACCACCACGGCGCGCGGCTGCGCCACGCCCTCACCTGCCGCCGCGGCCGGACGCGTCCCGGTCAGGATAACGAGGCACATAACGGCAAAGGCGCCAGCCAGCCGGAAACCGGCGGTTCTGCCAAATGATAATGTGTGACCTGGTGACATGCTCGGACGCCGGTTACCGCGGCCCGCTTAGCCGGGAAGTAGGCAAAAGTCGAGGCAAGCGGCGTTTTGCGGCGTGATTTAGTTATCGCCGGAGCTTGAACGACAGTTTATCGCGGCAAGCTGACAAAAACCTGGCCGTCGCGCACCGCGACCTTGACCGGCGTCAGCCGCACCGACGCATCGCCCGGATGGCAGCCGGTCTCCAGATCGAACTCGTAGCCGTGCCACGGGCAGACAATGTGCCGCTGCTTGCCGAAGCGGAGCCCCGCGCTCTTTTTGTCGTCGGTGATCAGTTCTTCGACCTGATGGAAGATCTTGCCCTGGCACACCGGCCCGCCGGCATGCGGGCAAACATTCTCATACGCCACCACCCGGTCGCCGAAGCGGAAGATGCCGACTTCCAGAGCGTCGAGCGCGAAGATGCGATAATCGCCGTCGGGGACATCGGCGAGCTTGGCGACCGCGATTTCGTCCATGACTGTTTCCGTATTCCGCCTGATGCCGCGTTTAACTCGCCGGGCGATGAAACCACATCGCCACGTCGAAGATGTTGAGATCGGCCGCCCGGATCATGGCGCAAGCCGCCACCACCGCTTCCGTTGCCGTGATGACGCCGTCCGGAAAGGGCTCCAGTCCGGCGCCGCGCCGCTCGACTTTCGCCGCATAGCATTTCACCGCTGCCGCCAGAACTTTCTGCAACACGTCATCGGCAATCGCCTCCGGCTCGCCGCGGTCGAGCGCGGCCTGCACCCGCGCGGGGAAGTCAGCCGCCGGCGGATTGCCGCGTGCGCGGGTCGGCGCCCGATGCGCTTTCGCAGGCTTGGCAGTCTTACGCGCCAGACTTCGCGCCATTCGTGACGTCCTTTGTTTGACGGCTTAAGCCGGAACCGGCTCGCGTCGCACCGGCGCCTGCTTGATCTGTTTGTGCGGCGGCACCGGCAACCCGAACAGCCGCGCCGCATTCAACCCGAGAATGTTGCGCTTCGCCTGTTCGCTGAGGAACGGCAGCGTCGTGATCGCGCTCGGCAGGTCGAAATCCCAGTGCGGCCAGTCGGAGGCGAACAACAACTGGGTCTCGGCTTTGATCGCGTCGAACGTCGCTTCGGTGAGTTTCAGGTTCGAGCGTTCCAGCGGCTGGCTGGTGAAGTACATGTCGGCAATATACTCGCTCGGCCGGCGGCGTAAGCAGCGGCGCTTCCGATGAGCGCATCATGTATTCGGAATCCAGCCGCTGCATCAGGAACGGCGCCCAGGCGAGCCCGCTCTCGATCCAGATCACCTTCAGCTTCGGAAAACGCTCGGGGATGCCGTTGATGATCCAGTTGGTGAGATGCACCAGATTGAAGTGCACGAACGAGAGCGCGTGCATGGAAATGAATCGATTGCATTGCTGCATCGACTGGTCGCCCCAGTGGAAGCCGGAATGAAAGCCGAGCGGCTTGCCGGTCGCCTGGATCGCGGAATAGAGCGGCATGTAGCTGTCGTGATGCACCGGCCGGAACCGGGTCGAGGTGACCGTGAAGCCGATGACCGAAGGATTGTCGGCATATTGCTCGACGACTTTGACGCACGCCTCGGGATGGTTGAACGGCAGATAGAGCATCGCCTTGATGCGCGCGTCCTGCGGCATGATCTCTTCGGCGAGCCAGCGGTTGAACGCCGTGCCGATCGCGACTTCCATGTCGGCCTGCGGGTGCATGCCGAGCACCAGCATCGGGGTCGGGAATACGACCATGTAGTCGATGCCCATCGAATCCATGGCGCGCTGCACCAGCGTCACCTGCGCATGGGTCCGTCCGCCCGGAACGGCTTCGGCCAGACGCTGCTGATGCGGGATGCGGCCGAACACGTCCTGGTACAACATGCCGGGCGTGGCATTGAGGAGCCCGGGCGGCGAGCCGCCGCGATCCTTGAACGCGCTCGCCATCTGCCGGTAGACGTCGCTGTCCATGCGATCGACGATTTCCGACCAGAATGCCGTCTCGGTAACATGGGCGTCGACGTCGACAATGAAATAATCGTCGAGCCGCGCTTCCCGCGCGGCGTGGGCGAGAATGTCGCGGGTGTCGGTCTGGATATTGATCTTGGGCAGTTCGCGCACCTGTGGAGCACGCTTGCCGTTCTTGCCATTGCGAGGCGCCGGCTTCGGCATGGTTTTCCTCCGATCGCGGAGCGGGCACGTAGCCGCGCCTCCGGCCGGGTGGCAAAATATCAGTAATCGCTCTCCCGCGAAATGCTCGCGGGCAAGCCCCATGGCCCGACACGTTGACCACGCGATTGGACCGATGTTACGAAATGCGGCGGGGATTTTGTTTCCTCGTTCGAAGTGGATAGTCCGGCTATGAAACTGCCGCCCTTCGAATATTCCTGTCCGACCAGCCTGTCTGATGTGATCGCGTTGCTGGCGGTGCACGGCGGCGAAGCAAAGCCGCTGGCCGGCGGCCAGAGCCTGGTGCCGATGCTGGCATTCCGCGTCGCCTCACCTTCGCTGGTCATCGATCTGCGCAAAGTCGAGGAACTCCGCCAGATCACGATTTCCGGTCAAGGCGTCACGCTCGGCGCCATGGTGCGCTGGCGCGACATCCTCGACGATGCGCGGCTGCGCACGGCGCATCCGCTCTTGGTCGAGGCCATTGCGCATGTCGCGCATTATCAGATCCGCAATCGCGGAACCGTCGGCGGCAGTCTTGCGCACGCCGATCCCGCCGCGGAAATGCCGGGCATCGCCGTGACCTGCGATGCCGAGATCGTCGTCGCCAGCGAAGCTGAAACGCGCAAAATCGCCGCCGCCGATTTCTTTCAAGGCCCGCTGATGACGGCGCTCAAGCCTGACGAAATCATTACGGAGATTCGGCTGCCGCCGTGGCCGGCACGCCGCCGTTTCGGTTTTCAGGAATTCGCCCGCCGCAAGGGGGACTTCGCCATTGCCGGCGTCGCGTTGTTTTACGATCAGGATGACGGCGGCAAAGTCCGCGGCGCACATATCGGTGCCATTGGCGTTGCCGACCGGCCGCTGCGCCTTGCCGACGCGGAGAACGTGCTCAACGGCAAGCTGGTCGATGCCGCCACGATCGCCGCGGTGGCCGAGGCGGCAAGCGCCGCCGTCGATCCACCCGATGACATCCACGCCGGCGGCGCCTATCGGCGCGCGCTTCTCGGCACCTTGGTCGAGCGGGCGCTGGCGAGCGCGGTCTGATCGGCTGGCTCGCGCCTCCACCCGCCGTTGCCATCGGGCGGGGCCATACACAAATTACAGGTTGGTTCGTTTTTGCGACGGACCTAATCGTTTGTGTGGGTGAGGTCATGGATCAGATCTACGTCAAGCACCAACCCGCAGGCGCGATCAAAGAGCCGGCCAAGCTGCCGGGCCAGGTGGTTCTGGTCTTCCAGGGCGGCGGCGCGCTCGGCGCCTATCAGGGCGGCGTCTATCAGGCGCTGCACGAAGCCGGCATCGAACCGAATTGGGTGGTCGGCACGTCAATTGGCGCCATCAACGGCGCCATTATTGCCGGCAACGAGGTCGGTTCGCGGCTCGATCGCCTGCGCGAATTCTGGGATCGGGTCGGGCGCAAACCGCTCTGGGATGGCACGCCCTTTGGCCAGCTGGCCGGAAATACCGCCTCGTATCTGCTTTCGATTTTCAACGGCATTTCCGGATATTACGCACCCAACCGGGCGATCGCCTGGGGCGGACTCAACGCCCTGGTCGGCGTTGATAAGGCAGCCTTCTATACGATCGACGACCTGCGCCAGACAGTAAGTAACCTGGTCGATTTCGGGCGCCTCAATGCCGGGCACGTGCGTCTGACGGTCGGTGCGGTCAATGTGCGAACCGGCAAGATGCACTATTTCGACAGCCGCAGCCTCCCCATCACCATCGATCACGTTCTTGCCTCCGGTGCATTGCCGCCGGGATTCCCGGCGATCCGGATCGACGGCGATCCTTATTGGGACGGCGGTCTCTACTCCAACACGCCCATCGAAGTGGTGTTCGACGACAATCCGCGGCGCGATTCCGTCGTGTTCTCGGTGCAGATATTTCCCATTGCCGGACCGGAGCCGGAGTCGGTGTGGCAGGTGATGAGCCGGCAGTTGGACATTCAATATGCCAGCCGCGCCGACAGCCACATTCCCCGCCAGGAGCATATCCATCAGCTCCGGCACATGGTGCGCGAACTGGTGCGCATGTTGCCGGAAAATCTTCGCGACTCTCCCGAAGTCAAGGAAATGGCGGGCTACGGCTGCGGCACGTACATGCACATCGTGCGGATCAATGCGACTCCGCTCAAAAACGAAGATTACCTGCGTGAGATCGACTTCTCCGCCGAGGGCATCCAAAAGCGCTGGCGTTCCGGTTATGACGACACCATGCGCACGCTCGATCGCCGGCCGTGGGAGGTGCCGATCGATCCGATGGTTGGCGTGGCGGTGCACGATTCCGACGCGCCCGATCTTCCCAATACTCTGGAAAAGGCGAGCTGAAAGCCGGGACTGACTTGGTTGTTGCCGGAACAAACCAGCGGCCACGCGATTTTTATTTGTTTCGGTTATTGAGCGATATTTGCCCATGACGCGGACAGCGGCCCGGCGCAAAACCACGCGGCGAAAGACGGTCCGCGAAAAGGCGGCCGCACGAAAGCGCGCCAGCCGCAGCTCAACGCATTATTGGTCGGATCGGGTCACCCGCGAGAGCAACGCGCTCGATCTCGAGAGCGGAGTCTTCAGCGGCAACGACCCGAAGCGGATCGCGGCGTCGCTGAAGCGCTCGGCGGAGCGGAGCAAACGGCGCAAGTCGGAGCCGTTCCGCTCGGCGCTGTCGATGCTGATCTTCTACATCAATCGCGCCGGCAAGAAGCTTCCGGCAAACCGGCGGCGGGTGCTGGAGCAGGCCAAGACCGAGCTGCGCAAACAGTTCGGTCGGGACTAGACCTGCGGCGCCCGCGGACCGCCGGCGCAGCTACTTATGAAGTTCAAACTCAAGCCGATTCGGCTTCGCCGCCAGTGCTTTTGCCCGCGGCGCGCGGCCGATTTTACTGCGAATTAACCACCGCGGTTAATGATGCCCTAACTGCCACAGGGCCCCTCGATGGCCAATTTCGATCTGTCTATTCGCAACAAGCTCGCTCTCTGCGCCAGCGCCGGTGTGCTCCTGGTTGCCGGGATGCTGGTCAACGAGCAGATCGGCGATCGGTACGCCGCGCAGCAAAGGGCTGACGCCGACAGCAAGCAGCTGGCCGCCGTGGAGGCGCTGCGCGCCGCTGACGATCTGCGCAGCATGCAGATCGAGACGCGCGAGATTCGCCTTGCCATTGCGCCAAGCGAGGTTGATCGCGCGCTGCACAGATTCCACGGCGATCAGGCTTCGGCGGCGGGGCACATCGACATCGCGCTCGATGTCACCAACGATGCCGCCGAAAAAAACCGGCTCGTAAAGCTCGCCGGGCTGGTGAAGGAATATGCCGCCGTCGGCGGCGATCTCGCTGCCGCGGCGAAGGACTATGGCGACACCATGAGCAAGGTGAAGCGCATCGGCGAACTTGGCGACGAAATGAATGCGCTAATCGCAACGACTACCGCCGCGTTGATAACAGCAGCGCGGGAGCGCAAGGAGCAAGCGGACGCCAAAATGGCGTCCGTCAGCCGGCTCGACCTCGGCATCGGCCTGTTCATTACCGCGCTGCTCGGCCTTGTCGCCGTGTTCGGCGCGGTCGCGATCTCAAGGCCGATCCATCGCATTGGCGGCGTGCTGCTGCAGCTCGCTGCCGGCAACAAAAACGTCGAGGTGCCCTACATCGAGCGCCGCGACGAAGTCGGTGACGCCGCCCGCGGGGCGCTGGCGTTCAAGGAAAAGCTTATCCGCATCGAGCAGCTGGAAGCGGCCGAGAAGGAGACCGCGCGGCGCACCGCCGAACAGCGCCAGGCCGACATGCAGGCGCTCGCCGGCGCCTTCGAGAACACTGTGGCGAGCGTGGTGCGGTCGGTATCGTCGTCATCGGTCGAGCTGGAAGCGGCGGCCGAAGCTTTGAGCACGACAGCCGGCGCGACCCGGGATCTGTCGGGCAAAGTGCTGTCCGCGTCCACGCAGGCTTCGGAGAGCGTGCATTCGGTATCGCTGGCAACCGAACAGCTGATCGCGTCGGTGGGCGAAATCAGCCGACAGGTGCAGGAGTCGGCCCGGATCGCGCTTGAAGCCGTGGCCCAGGCCGAGCAGACCGACGGGCGGATCGCCGAACTCACGCGCGCAGCCGGCCGCATCGGCGACGTCGTCAAGCTGATCACCGACATCGCCGAGCAAACCAACCTCCTGGCGCTCAATGCCACCATCGAAGCGGCGCGCGCCGGCGAGGCCGGCCGCGGCTTCGCCGTGGTCGCCCAGGAGGTCAAGGCGCTCGCGTCGCAGACCTCGAAGGCGACCGAAGAGATCGGCGTGCAGATCGCCGGCGTCCAGGCGGCGACCCGGGACTCGGTTGCAACCATCAAGGAAATCGGCGCCACCATCGGACGCATTTCCGAGATCGCCGCCGCGATCACGGCCGCCGTCGACGAGCAGGCGGCGACGACCCGGCACATCGCCGAAAATATTCACGCCGCCGCCGGCGGCGCCGCGCACGTCGCCGCCAATATCGGCGAAGTCAACGACAGCGCGGCCGCCATCAGCACGGCGTCGTCACAGCTCCTCTCCTCGGCGCAGACGCTGTCGCACGACGGCAACCGCCTGGCCGCGGAAATGGAAAAATTCCTCGCTGCTGTTTGCGCCGCCTGAAGCCGGACTAGCCGGATTGAGCGTCAGCGAAGTCCGGGATCGGCCGGACGTGTCCCCCGGATTTCGTTTCACCAATCCCGGCGAGGCTCGCTCAATCATTGATCCGCAACTCGCGGAACATTCTCATTCGGCGAACGCTCACTCCATAAATAACAGCGGGGAGTGCGCGGTATAGGCGCCAAATCCAACGAACGATTGCGGGAAATACGATCAAAGCTTCGTTGCGGGTTACGCCACGAAGAATTTCATGGACGGCTTGTTCGACACTCCATTGTGGCATGAGGAAGTGAGTGCGTCTGCTGACACGGACGATTTCATCGCGGCTCGCCTTCATATTCATGACCGTCATGTTCTCGTAGATATCCGTTTTCATGTCACCCGGGCACACGCAGCTCACTTTGACGCCGAGATCAGCACCCTCAAATCGAAGGCTGAGTGAAAGGCCGACGATCCCCCACTTTGAGGCGCAATAGGGTGTGTTGCCGGGTTGTGGAATAAGACCGCTCGCCGAAGATACGTTAACAATGTGTCCGTGGCCCTGCTTTGCCATCACGCGATACGCGGCGATTGCCCCTTAGACGACGCCCAGAAGGTCTACGCTAAGCGCCCGTTCCCATTGTTCGAGCGAGATATCGCGGGCGTCGCCGCCGATGACGAGGACTGCATTGTTGAAAATATAATCGAGCCGTCCAAAGTCAGCCGCAGTCTTATCGATCAGGTTCGCAACGTCCTCTCGCTTCGAAACGTCGATCTGAACAGCCCTCGCACGTCCCCCGTTCTGCGTGATCCGGTCCGCCACCTGCGCGGCCGCGTCGCCCTTAATATCAGCCACGACGACCGTTGCACCCTCTCCTGCTAACTCCTCACGTAAGGCTCTCCCAAGCCCCATGCCGCCGCCCGTGACGATCGCAATCTTGTCCTTAAATTGGTTTGCTGTCTGTGGCATTTCGCACCATCGCGTTGAACGGCCCGTCCGCATGAGCTAAGCGACATGCTGGGTAACGCGTCGAAACCCCGGATAACACTTCGCTCGTCCGGCGACGCTCGCAAGTTTTGTGGGAGCCTGTCCAAAGCCAGATGTTTGCAGTCACGGTCGTGCCGGGAAAAGCCAGCTCTAGTCCCGCCCGCAGGTAATGCCGGCCAGGAGCACGGATAAGCCGGTGGACAAGACACCGCAAAACGGTAAGGCAGCGCTATTTCAATCTGACGCTATTCGCGGCTGGGCAATAGTGAGCCCCGGCATGGTCAGTGCCGGGGCGTTTGGACGGGGGTCTCTAGGGTCTCAGATTAGCGCCCACTATTGTGCCGAGTAGCCATGACCGCGTTATGAAAGCGTGCATGCGACAACCAAAAACGATGACCCCGGCTTGGTTAGGGCCGATCGCAAAAGTCTTGATTAAAAAAAGGTCTTGGCTAGGAAGCTGTCCTTGTGACGGCTGTCTGTTTGCCTTGCCGCCATGACAACTGAACGACCGGCATTTGACGCAGCACACCGTCTGTCACATTGAATGTGAAATTGGGTCGAACGTGTGACAAAGCTAAAAAGTTGCGGGGCAACATTGATTTAGTACGTGCAGTTTTTGTGACTTTCGACCGGACATCCTGTGGAGATCCTGTGGAACCGCGTCCGCCCGGATTCCGTTTCACTCAATCGGAACGACGCTTGCTGACGTTTTCGGAGCGAAAACTCAAGACCTCCGGACGACCACGCTATAGCCGTAAGCTATCGTCGAATTCGAGCGGTGTCCTCCAATTGTTTGGATCGTCAAAGATAGAGGAAGCTCTTAGTGGAGCCTCAATAGAGGGCGGCGCCGACGAAGCGTGCCTGCATGCGGGGATTGTCGATGATGCCGGCGTGGTCGTAGCCCGGTACCGCCATGTTGCGGGCCCCTGATATCCGGCCTTGCAACGCGCCGACAAAATTCGTGGCGCTGACACCCCTGGAAACTGCTGCGTCCGAACCGGGCGGGTCGATGCCGACCAGGCGGATGGAACGGACGCCGCAGGTCCGCGCCGCGTTGGCCAGCCGAGCCCCCGCCGTAGCGCCCAGCGAATATCCGACGATGATGATCCGATCTGTACGATGCGCGCAAGCGTCGGCCGCGAAGGCATCCGCCTGGGTGTGGCTCCCGACCGTGACAATGACGCCGCGCGCTCGCATTTTCGCGCCCATCGCGCTCATTGCGCCAGAGCCCAAGTCAGCGAATCCGCTCATCAGATAAGCACGCGTCACGACGCGAGGGGCCAAGGCAGTGCGGGCGAGCGCCGACGGCACGCCGCCACCGATCAGCATCGCCGTCATTAAACTCAACGCCAGGGAAAGGCGAAACCTGCCGCACCCCACACGCAGTTTGCTGTTCACGCCGCACCTCCATGCAAAGAAATAGCAATGCCCATTCCCTCACCGTAATTCTCTGATGCCGGATGAACCAAGTTCGGCTGTGGACGCCCATGCGGTCGCCCCGCCGAGACGACGGCGGCTGAAAACCGGTCCGCGCCCACGGCATTCTTGAAGTTCCCCGTTTGGGGGACGCAGCAACAAAACCGTCATCTGCGCTTTACCCACAACTGAGACGCTATTAGCGTATCTGAAGGAGGCACATAAGGGAGGGGAAGATGATAACGTTTGTAAGGTCGCTAACGGTGCAGCCCGGCAAGATCGGCGAAGCAGTCGGTTGGGGCAAAGAACTGGTAGGTATTGTCAAGCGGGTCGCCGGAAAGGACCTCGCACTTTGCACGTCCTTCGGGGGAGCAATTGGCGCGCTGGCGTGGATAGGAAATTACGACAGCATGGCCCAAATTGAGGATACCCTAGCAAAGCTGATGGCTGATCGAGAATACCTGGCCGCGATCGGGAAAGCGGGGCAGTTAGCAGTGCCCGGCAGCGGCCACGATCAGTTTTGGCGACACACGTAGGCCGGCTGCAATCCAGCAAATCGGATTTTGATTCGCGTCAGAACTCCGAAGGCGCGTGGGTAGAGCGCAGCGAAACCCATCATCTTTCAGGCAGAGTCAGCCACCGAGACGATGGGTTTCACTTCGTTCTACCCATCCTGCAGTGCCTGATGCCCTTGCGGCGCGCCGATCCGCTTGGCTATGCTGAACGAAACGCGGGCGTAGTTCAGTGGTAGAACATCAGCTTCCCAAGCTAATTCCATTAACCCTGAAACCTAGATTTGCTTGAAAAACCTATAGTCGGCGCGCATTTCTCCCCGTGAACAAAGGCCGGACGACGATCCGTCGCTCCGGGTAATTTACGGGTAAAGCGTCATGGAGAAGAAAACCGCCGACCTGCACGACGGCTTTGTTGATGCACTGATCGACTTCGCCGAAGGCAAGCCGATGTTGCTCCGGGACATCCAAGTCAAAGGGCTGCAACTCCGGCTCGGCAAGGTCCGCCATCAATGGCAGTTCTACAACGAGCGCAGCGACCACGGTAAGCGCATCTACACTTGCGTGCCCTTGGGCCACTATGACCGGGGCGCACGCGCCACGGCCGTTGTAGGCGGCCGGGACACGGGTCCTGTGGCGACTCGGTTCGGCGAATACATTGGCCCGCAGCCGACGTTGCAGCGGGCCGACGATCACGTTGACGTTGCCGCCGCACGTGACAAGGCGCGGGTCGAAGCCGCCAAGGCGATCACCGGGACGTTGCCGGTCGGCAAGCGGGACTCGGTGAAGCTCGGCGAAGCCTTCGAGGATTATTGCCTCTACCTCGAAGCCAAGGCCGCCAGTCGCGGCAAGCCGCCGCGTTGGGCTAAGAACGTGCGCCACCTTGGCAAGCAAATCATTCTGCCGAAGTGGGCAAACTGGGCGCTCGCCGAAATGTCCGAGCGGCCCGACGCGATTGCCGACTGGCACGCCGAAGCCGTCAAACGCCATGGCGCGACCAGCGCGAACCATGCCGTCCGAATTGTTCGGGCGCTGTATCGAAAGCGGGCAAAGCGTGACCTGCGATTGTCGAAAGTGAACCTGCCGACTGCTGCCGTTGACTTCGCCGTTGAGCGTCGCGAGAAAAAGGGAATGCGGCCGACCGACTTCCCGGCGTGGTTCGCCGCGTGGAATGAGCTTAGGCCGATCCGCCGCTCGTTCCATCTGACGAACCTGTTGGTCGGCGCACGACCCGGCGAGCTTGCGCGGACAAAATGGGGCGACTTGGATGCTGACACGATCACCGTTGGCGGCGGCAACCTCAAGGCGGGCAACAGCGTGCCGGTGCCACTGACGCCCGAGATACGAAAGGCTATCGCCATCGTCGGCGAGCGCGGCGACGCCGATGCTCTGATATGGGAAGGCTGTTCGCAGGCAAGCCGTGACGACCTGCCCGCGACCGGCAACGATTTGAGGCGAACCTATAAATCCATCGCAACATCCGTCTGCGGCATACCCGACGACGTGTCCGCGTTCCTTATGGGCCACATGCCGGAGGGGATGTCACAGAAATACTTGCTCAGGTGGGCACTCTCGTCCGGCGACGCTATCAAGGAAGCACAAGCTAAGATCAGCGCAACTATGATGCGATTGCTGCACGGTGCCTCAGAAAAGAAGCGAGCCGCGTAAGCGGCTCGATGCGTTGCCCGACGCGTTGGAAGCCGAGCGCCAAGGACCACACTCTTAGCGCCAACGCGACTCCGGCGAGCTAATCCACGATTGATGTTGACGGTCTCAATGCGGCCTACTACGTTTTATGCGACGGTTCCCCCGGTTGGGGATCAAAAGGGAACGCAGTGCGGGCGTAATATCGCCTCATGCTGCGGCTGCCCCCGCAACTGTAAGCGGCGAGTCTTCCGTCATATGTCCACTGGGATGATCTCGGGTCCCGGGAAGGCGACGGAAGGGTAAGACCCGCGAGCCAGGAGACCTGCCGTCAGCCGTGGTCATACGCGAGCGCTGTCGGTCGGGGTGTTCCGGTGGTGAGCGAACCAATCATCCTTCTTGGATGTGCGGGACACTAATTCGCGGTGACGTGCCACAGGGCGTGCCACCCGAGGTGTCTCCATGCGTTCCCAGATTACCGCTATGCGGCGCAGCATCAGCTGCGCCGGTCGTCTCTTCGTACGCGTAGCAGTTTCCCCGCTTCTGTTTTTTCCATGGGTTCCGGCCTTTGGGCAGGATGCGCAACAAGCGGCCCCCGCTCAGACGATCGAGTTGCCGGTAATCTCTGTCACCACGGCACCGCCGTCGAAGCCAACGAACCAGGCGTCGAGCAATTCAGTCGTCGTCAGTCCGACGACCCTTCCCACACCTAGTGAGCAGTCCGCGAGTTCGACGACGGTCATTACCGGCGCTGACATCGCAAGCCAGCAGTATCAATCCGTACCCGATGCGTTGGCGGCGGTGCCGGGACTGAATGTCGTCCAGACCGGCGGTCCGGGTGGCCAGACATCGGTCTTCATTCGCGGCACCAATTCCAATCACGTCAAGGTTCTGATCGACGGCATCGACGTGTCAGACCCCAGCAATCCTAATCAATCGTTCGATTTCGGCCAGCTGTTGACCGGCGACATTGCACGCATCGAGGTGTTGCGCGGTCCGCAGAGCGGGCTGTATGGCTCCGACGCAATAGGCGGCGTGATTTCGATCACGACCAAGACCGGCGACGGCCCGCTCAAGATGACAGTGTCAGGGGACGGTGGATCGTTCGGGACGTTTAACCAGAGAGTTGGCGCGAGCGGTTCTCAAGGCAACTTCAACTATGTGTTCAATATCCAGCACTACTCTTCAACAGGTACCCCGGTTACGCCGCTCAACGAACTTGCGCCGGGCGAACAGAGGAACAACGACACCTACAACAATTGGACGTATTCGACCAAACTGGGCGCCAATGTGACCGACAATTTCGCGGTCAATTTCGTCGGCCGATATACAGACTCGACGCTTGGATACACCGGCGAGGACTATGTCGATTTCTTTCCTCCCGCGCCCGAGGCGTTGCAGAGCACGCAGGTGGACCATCAATTCTACGGGCGCGGCGAAGCCGTCTGGACCCTGTTCGATGGCCGGTTCAAGAACTTCTTCGGGGTGAATTATACCAATTCATGGAGCTGGAACCTGGACCCAAATCCAGACAGCTTCACTGCGCCGCCCGCCGTAGCCCCGCCGACGACCAATCTGGGGCAGCGCACCCAGTTTGATTGGCGCGGCGAGGCACGCGTCGCGCAGGGACAAACTCTTGTTTTCGGCCTTGAAGACAAGACCGAGTCCCTTTGGACGAACTCGACTGGCGCATTCAACTCTTTCGGCACTTACGTGCCGACGACAACGACTGCGCAGACCGGAGACAAGGCCGGCTGGCTGGAGCTTCAGTCGGCGTTCGCCGATCGCTTCTTTGTCGTGTCGAATATTCGCTACGACGATAATGAGAGCTACGGAGGCCATACGACTTGGCGCGTTGCACCAGCGTTTATTGTTCCCTGGACCGACACCAAGCTCAAGGCGACGTATGGGACGGGCTTCAAGGCGCCAACCCTGACGGAGCTTTACGTCAATAATCCGTCGTTCATGGTAGTGGGAAATCCCAATCTGCTGCCGGAAACCAGCACGGGCTACGACCTCGGGTTCGAGCAACCCTTTCTGCATGATCGTGTCCGCGTCGGTGGGACATATTTCCACAACGACATCACAAATCTCATCGAGGGCACAACCAATCCGACTACCTTCGTCTCGACCTACGTGAACGTCGGGCAGGCGACGACCCAAGGCGTCGAAGCTTTCGCGGCATACACTTTGACCAATCGTCTGCTGCTGCGAGCCGACTACACCTACACCGAGGCAAGGGACGACCTTACAGGCCAGGAACTGCTGCGCCGACCCATGAACAAGGCGAGCCTCACGGCATTTTGGAAAGCCACCGATCGCCTCTTAGTCACCGGGCAGGTGGTCTACGTCGGACCTTGGCTGGATTACAACCGACCTGGAACGGCGGAACTCATGGCGCCGGGCTATACTCTGGTCAATCTCACGGCGAACTATGCCGTCACCGACAGGATCACCGCATTTGGCCGCATCAACAACCTTCTCAACCAGCAATATGAGGACCCGCTCGGTTTCATGCGGCCGGGTTTCGGCATTTATGGCGGTCTAACGGTGCAAATAGGCGGGGTGCCGTCCAGCTTGGCATCATCGGGCGCTATACCGACGACAGCAGCACCACCGAGTTCGGCCCCATCAACAAGGGGAGGTACCCTGTGACGAGCGCGCCAAAACTCTTGGATTTTTTCGCCGAGCAGCTGACAGATGTTGAAACCGCGTGGAGTATCGGCACGTTCGGCGCCATCGCTGAATTTACGCGCGACGCTCAAGAAGCGGCGGCACTCGATCGCGGCTCCGATGTGGTTTCGGTGGTGACTGAGCGCGGGGGCTTACGCATTGAGGCGCACGACGCGTTGCGTGCGATTGCCTCTGAGTCGCTCACCGCGCAGAGCTGGAGTCAGCGTGTGGCGTTGTGCGTTCCTGAAGAAGATTGCGCCATGAACCAGCGTTCGGTGCTGAGCGAAATCGGTCCGGATCGCAATGCGCTGCGCACCGAGGATCGCGCCGCCATTCTCTTCGACCTCGGGCTTGGAGCATTGCAGATCGATGCCTATGTTCGCAGCGGCGACGCTGCCGTAGTCGGCGCGTTGCGGCGCTGGGTTGGACAATCGTTATTCGCCCCCGGCAATGGCGCGATGGCCTTGATCCTGGCGGCAAATCCGCATCGGATTTTCCTCAGCCGGGTCGGACGCATCGAGGTTTTCCAGCCGATCCCGCCGCCGGACGGAAAGAGTCCTGACGGTCCGCATACGCATGTTCTC
Source organism: uncultured Alphaproteobacteria bacterium (assembly GCA_963826945.1). Classification (GTDB taxonomy): domain Bacteria; phylum Pseudomonadota; class Alphaproteobacteria; order Rhizobiales; family Xanthobacteraceae; genus BOG-931. The sequence continues at coordinate 22,152 of CAWGYY010000020.1, forward strand.
CCTAAACTACTGCGCCACAAACGCACCCACGCGGCCACTGAAGCTGTGCCGGCCGGATGGGTTCCATGCGCTCACTTCTATCCGCCCCATCCGGTGCGGGATGCCTTCGGTCATCGTCGATCCTTCCAATCGGAGCGCCACGCGGCTTTCCAAACGCTAATGGCTAGCTACGGCGACCCGCAGCTCGCCGACATCAAACGGCGCGTCGTCGAGGCCGTGGTGGCGGGGCGGGGGCCGCCCGACACGGGGATAGCCGCCGACCGGTTCGCGCGTGCTGCAGTCCGCGTTGCGCTACGGCAGCTGCAGGCGGCGGAGCCGAGTTCACCGGCACTGGCGGCTTGGCTCTCCGCTCATGACCGGTTCGACCCGGACGAGCCGAACGGGTCAACGGGCGACCATCCCTGCACGGCCTAATCCGCTCGGCACACGGGCTAAGTCGTTATCGCCCTCAATCTTGGAAAGTGCTACCACTCGACAAAAGGAGATCAACAATGTCTCTCGACATCCTGCGCCTCCGCGCTACTCAACCGGGCCGGCTGGCCCGCGTCGAACCACGGTTCCCTCCGCTGTTTTGTCTAGTCCTGCTGACCGCCGCCTGCGCGCTGGCGAGTTTCGCTTTCGCTTGTGCTACGCCTTTCGCGGCATTTGCCGTGGTGGCCGGTGCCATGCTGTCACTGCCGGTTGCGCTTCTGGTGGTAACTGCTGCATGGATCGTCAATCAGGCGATCGGCTTCGGCGCACTGGGCTATCCACACGAAGCCAATACCCTGTTGTGGGGTGCGGCGATCGGAGCGGCAGCGCTGATTTCAACCGTGGCGGCCAAACTGGTGCTGCGGTCGTTGCCGCGAACCAGCAGCAGCCCCACCGTGTTGGCCTTGGCCCTACTGGGTGCTTACGCGGCATACGAGGTCGTACTGTTCGCGTTCACGCCCGCGCTAGGTGGGGCTGGCGCGTTCACTTTGGCAGTTGTCGCCCGCCTCGGGACGCTCAATCTGTTGTGGCTGATCGGGTTGGCTATGGCTTGCGAGGTGTTCCGGCTGTTTAACTCCATTCGCCGCCGCCAGGCGGTGTCCTGAACTCAGTCTAGGTAGCGGAGCAAAAAGCTAAAGCGGGCCGCTAACGGAAGCGACCCTATTGAACCTGTTCTACCTGGAACAGCCCATCGGCAGCCATAACTGCATCATAGCGCCCTCGCGGATCGAGGTCTTTGTTCATTGGGCCGAGCCGGGCCAGAGCCGTCATAGGGATCGTGTATTTGAAACCCGCACCGCCTTGGCGCGGCCGAATGATGATGATGGCCGCCGTTCCGGACGGCGATTTTTCTGGCGCGATGGTCAAAGTGCGCTGGCCTACGGACGCGTGGGTAGCGATGGCGACACCGTCCGCAAAACAGGCGCACGGCGAAGTATCGCTGTCGTAATAGAGCACGCTAAGTTCGCGCGGCTTGGCGTTCAGTCGTTTAACGGCATCGAGTCCGATCTTGATGCCCAGCGGGATAAAGGCACCGAAAGCGCCATGCACGCGAGCGCCGAGCGTAATCCATTCCTCGGGGCTTTCCGCCCGCGCCAAAAGTGGATGCAGCAGCAGCAGTAAAGCAGCAATAACGGCTCTTTTCATACGCGCCCGTCTACTCAAGGGTTGGAAGGGGCCAGCACCACCTAAAAGAAACTACCATAGCTTGTAGGCGCGACCTTCCCGGCTTTCTAGCCGCGATGTTCTATTTTGCGCACAAGCTATCGCGCTGTTGCAGTCGGCTCGGACGCTGCGCGGGGCAGATAGCATCCACCGCAA
>CAWGYY010000021.1:0-6751 GCA_963826945.1 uncultured Alphaproteobacteria bacterium
GCTGATCGCCGATGGCCGCGAGTTTACTGCTTGACCAAGGGACAATTGCCTTCGGCCAACGGCCGGAACGCCTGCTCGCCGGGGACCGTATCGAGATGTTCGTAGAGGTCCCACTTGCTCTTCGATTCAGCCGGCTTCTTGATCCGCATCAGATACATGTCGTGCACCATGCGGCCGTCCTCGCGGATCTTGCCGCCCTGGGCAAAGAAATCGTTGACCGGATTGGCGCGCATCCATTTCATGACCGTCGCGGTATCGGTCGAGTTGGTGGCGGTGACAGCTTTGAAATAGTGGCGCAGCGCTGAATTGACGCCGGCCTGATACGACGTGGGCATAGCGTCGTGGCGCTTGAAGAACGCTTGTGCGAACACGCGCGTTTCGGGCGTGCGATCCCAATAGAATGAATCGGTGAACAGAAGATCGTGCGCATGCTCGAGCCCGAGCGCGGGCACATCGGTGAGCGTCACCTGCAGCGCAACGATCTGCATGCCGCCGCTGCGGATGCCGAACTCGTCCGCCTGCGCCACGGCATTGCGGAAATCCGAGCCGGCGTTCGCCAGCCCGAGAATGTCGGGCTTGGCGGCTTGGGCCTGCAACAGGAACGATGACATGTCCGAAGTGCCGAACGGGTGGCGCACCGAGCCAAGCACCTTGCCGCCGGCCGCGACCACCATCTTGCTGGCGTCACGTTCAAGCGCGTGACCGAACGCGTAATCGGCGGTGAGAAAGAACCAGGATTTGCCGCCGCGTTTGACGATCGCCTTGGCCGTAGCGTTGGAGGAGGCGTAGGTATCGTAAGTCCAGTGAATGCTGGTCGGCGTGCAGTTCTTGCCGGTGATGTCGGAGGAGCCGGCGCCGGAAATCAGAAACGGCTTGTTGCGCTCGGCCGTCACGTTCATCACCGCCAGCGCGACGGCGGAGTTGACGCCTTCGGCGACCACGTCGACGTGCTGGTTGTCGATCCATTCGCGGACAATGGAGCTCGCAATGTCCGCCTTGTTCTGGTGATCTCCGGAAATGATCTCGATCTTGCGGCCGGCCACCGTGCCGCCGATCTCCTCCGCCGCCATTTGCGCGGCAATCACCGAACCCGGCCCGTTACCGTCTTTATACTGACCGCTCATGTCGGTGATGATGCCGACGCGAAGCACATTGTCCTGTGCGCCGGCCGGCGCCGTGCTCAAAGCCAGCGCAAACAATAACGATCCGGCAATCACATTCGCTGGTTTCATCTGTTTCCTTCGCCGCCCCTAAACGCCTAAGGAAGATAGACCTGCCATCGAGGCGGTGGCAACGCGGTTCCGCGTCGGACAGCGATCTCGCACTGCGGCAACGATGATTGGCGCACGAGCGCGCCGGTGGTTATATGTGGGGCATTGATCCACGCCGCGGCGGGATAGGCGGACGATGAAGCTTCCAATCAAAGGCGCGATTGATTGCGACCTGCACCCCGCCGCGCCGAGCATTACGGCGCTAATGCCGCATCTCGATGATTTCTGGCGCGAACATCTCGCCGAGCGCTATATCGACAAATCCCCGTTCACGCTCGCGAGCTATTCACCAAACCTGCCGCAATTCGTTCGGCAGGATTGGCGGCCGGCAAGAGGGGCGCCGCCCGGCGCTGATCTCGACGCCTTGCGCTCGCAAGCGCTCGATGCGTTCGGCACGCGTCTCGCCATCGCCAATGTCCTGCATGGGGCGGTGGCCCTGTTCAATGCCGACATGGCGGCCGCCCTGTGCAAGGCGGTGAACGATTGGGTCGCGCGCGAATGGCTCGATCGCGAGCCACGGCTGCGCGCCTCGATACTGGTCCCGCCGCAAGACGCCGAACTCGCCGCCGCCGAGATCGAGCGCTGCGCCACCGATCCACGCTTTGTACAGGTACTGCTGCTGGTGATGGGTGATCGGCCGCTGGGCCACCGCACCTATTGGCCAATCTATCGCGCTGCGGAACGCCACGGCCTGCCGATCGGTGTGCATGCAGGCTCCACTTTCCGCCACGCCCCGACTGGTTCCGGCTGGCCGTCCTATCACCTTGAGGACAGCATTCTGCAGAGCGCCGCCTTCGAGGATACGCTAGTGAGCTTCCTCGCTGAGGGCGTATTCCAGAAATTTCCCGCCACCAAATTGGTGCTGATGGAATCCGGCTTCACCTGGCTGCCGACACTGCTGTGGCGAACCAACCGCGGCTGGCGCGGCATGCGCACCGAAACTCCCTGGATCGATCGCGCTCCGGCCGAGATCGTGCGCGACCACGTGCGCTTTACTCTGCAACCGATCGACGTCCCCAACGCCGACATGCTCAATCGTGTCATGGATCACGTGCGCTCGGACGAACTGATCGTCTTTTCGACCGACTATCCGCATTGGCGGTTCGACGGCGATGACGCGTTGCCAGAAGGGCTCTCCGATGCGATGATTCGCAAAATTCTGATCGACAATCCGTTTGCGACCTATCCGCGCTTGCGTGCGGCGCCCGGTGTGGCGGCGAATGCGACGCGAGAATCCGGCCAAGGACGCGCCGCGTTGCACGAGGAGATGGCGCCATGAACAAGGTCGTAGCAGACCGGGAAGTAAAAGGCGGGCAACGGCTGGGTTTCGTCGATTGCGACATCCATCCGGTGCCACGGACGCCGAAGGACATGCATCCTTACCTTTCGGCGCGCTGGCGCGAGCACGCCGACACTTTCGGGAGTCACGTCTGCCAGGGTCTCATTGGCCAATTACCGTTTCCCCGCATGATGGCGGCCGGCATGCGCGCTGACGCTTATCCCGATGACGGCGGCGCACCAGGCTGCGACCTCGCGCTGATGCAGCGCCAGCATCTCGACCTCAACGGCTGCGAGATCGGCATGCTGGTCGTGCTCTCCCGCGCCGGCATGGACGAACGCAACCTCGAATTCGGGGCCGCGCTCGCGCATGCGGCTAACGACTGGCAATTGCACGATTGGGTGGCGAAGGACAAACGCCTCAAGGCCGGCATCGTCGTGCCGCAGGAATATCCCGAATTCGCCGCTCGCGAGATTGACGAGCGTGCTCAGAACGAGGCCTTCCGCCAAGTGATCATCTCGCCGCGTTCGAGCGAGCCGCTCGGCCGCCGCAAATACTGGCCGATCTACGAGGCCATCGCCCGCAACAATCTCGTGCTCGGCCTACATCCTGCCGGACTCTCGGGCGGTCACGCCACCAGCGGAACGGGTTGGGGCACTTATTACATGCAGGAGCATTACGGCTTCGGTACCGGCATGGTGGGCAACGTCGTCAGCCTGATTATCGAAGGCGTATTCGAGCGCTTTCCCGTGCTTAAAGTAGCGATGATAGAAACCGGCTTTTCCTGGGTGCCCTCGCTCGGTTGGCGCATGGACAAGCAATGGGAGCGCAATCGCAAGGAGACGCCGCACCTGAAGCGCCCGCCGTCGGAATATCTGCGCGAGCATTTCTGGTTTTGCACACAGCCGATGGAGGAACCGGAAGACCCGGCGCATCTGCAAGACATTCTCGGCTGGATCGGCTGGGACAAAATGATGTACTCGAGCGACTATCCGCACTGGGACTACGACGATCCGCGCGTCGCGCTCAATTTTCGGATGACCGCGCCGCAACGAGCCGGCATTCTGCGCGACAACGCCAAGGCATTATACCGCCTATCTTGAGTGAGAGTGCGCTGCTTTTCCGGATGACGCGCGAATGAGCCGCCACGTCGTCGCCAGCGTCGCCGAGGTGCCACCGGGGACCAACAAACTCGTTATCGCCAAGGACCGAGAGATCGGCATCTTCAACGTCGCGGGAACGTTCTACGCCCTCGCCAACCGCTGCCCGCACAAGGGCGGCCCGCTCTGCCGAGGCCGCATCACCGGATTGACGCTGTCGAGCGGCCCCGGCGACTATCGCGTCAGTCGTAACGGCGAATTCTTGCGTTGCCCCTGGCATGGCTGGGAATTCGAGATCGCAACCGGCCAAAGCTTTTGCGATCCCAAGACCATGCGCATTCGCCAGTTCGAGGTCGCGGTCGCTCCCGGCGAGAAATTGGTCAAAGGCCCCTACATCGCCGAGAATTTCCCGGTTTCGGTCGAACAGAATTATCTGGTCGTGGAGATTTAAAGCTCCGGATCCCCGGCAACGCCCTGCTCGCCCTCCCCCACTTTTCGTGGGGGAGGATTAGCGAACAGCTCAGCGTGAGAACGGCTACAGCGTGGTCTTTAGCAGATCGCTGAGCGCCTGCCAGGAGCGCTTGTCAGCTTCGGCATTGTATTTGATGCCGTGGTCCGGCGCCTGGACATGCACGTGATCTGTAAAGGCGTGCATCACGCCATTGCCGTAGAGGATCACCTGCCAGTCGACGCCGGCGTCGGTCAGCTCTTTCTCGAACTTCGCGACCGCTTCGGTATTCACGATTGGATCGGCAGCCCCATGCAACGCGAGCACGTGACCCTTAATGTTCTTGTCGCTCTCCGGATTAGGCGTGCCGAGCGCGCCATGGAAGGTCACGACGTCGACCAGCGGCGCGCCGGAGCGCGCCAGATCAAGCGCCGGCATGCCGCCGAAGCAATAGCCGATGGCCGCAAGCTTGCCGGTATCCACCATGGGCGATTGCCGCAATTGATCAAAGCCAGCCTGCGCACGCGCCAGCACCAAGGGCCGGTCCTTATAGTATTTGCCGGATTCGGCCGCCGCCGCGGGGATCGTATCGGGCCGGACACCCTTGCCGTACATATCGGCGACAAAAGCGACGTAGCCCATTTTGGCCAGCCGCTCGGCGACATCTTTGTCCTGGGCGGACGGTCCCCACCAGGCCGGGTAAACAATGACGCCGGGCCTTTTCCCGCTCACGGCATCGTCGTAAACGAGCCAGCCCTCTAGTGCGGTGTCGCCCTGCTTGTAATTAACAGTTTCGAACTTGATCGCAGCCTGCGCCGAGCCGGCGCTAATGGCCAAACCGCACAGCGTGGCAACCAACAACCGCATTCTCATGAACAACCTCCCAATGATGAGGGGGAGGCTTGCACTCCCCCAGCTTTGCCGGCGGGCATAATAAAGGCAAACTCCAGATAGGCACCAGAAGGCGAAGCGAGTTCGCGCATGACAGCCAGGAAAAAACTGCCCGAGGAGCTGCGCAGCTATCGCTGGCTGGGCCGCGACGATCTCCGCGCGTTCGGGCATCGCTCGCGGCTTCGGCAGATGGGCTACGACCGCGCCGACTGGGTTGGCAAACCGGTGATCGGCATTCTCAACACCTGGAGCGACATCAACGCTTGCCACGGCCACCTGCGTGAGCGGGCGGAAGAGGTCAAACGCGGCGTGTTGCAGGCCGGCGGCTTTCCCATCGAGCTGCCGGCGATGTCGCTCGCGGAGCCGTTCGTCAAACCGTCGACCATGCTGTACCGCAATTTCCTCGCCATGGAGTGCGAGGAACTGTTGCGCAGCCATCCGATAGACGGCGCCGTGCTGATGGGGGGCTGCGACAAGACCACACCCGGCCTCATCATGGGCGCGATCTCAATGGGGCTGCCGGCGATCTATGTGCCGGCCGGCCCGATGCTGCGCGGCAACTGGCGCGGCCACACGTTGGGCTCGGGCTCCGACGTCTGGAAATACTGGGATGAAAAACGCGCCGGCAATATCGGCGACGCCGAATGGAACGAGATCGAAGGCGGCATCGCGCGCTCGTTCGGCACCTGCATGGTAATGGGCACGGCGGCGACCATGATGGCGATCACCGAAGCGCTGGGACTGTCACTCCCCGGCGCCTCGTCGATACCGGCGCCGGACGCCAATCATCCGCGAATGTGCGCTGCCGCCGGCCGCCGCATCGTCGACATGGTGTGGGAGGACCTGACACCCGAGCAGATCTTGACCCCGGCGGCTTTCGACAATGCCATTCGCGTGCACATGGCGCTGGGCGGCTCGACCAACGCCATCATCCACGTCATCGCCATGGCGCGCCGCGCCGGCATCGCGCTCGACATGCGGCGTTTCGACGAGATTTCACGGCAGGTGCCGGTGATCGCCAACATCACGCCGTCTGGCAAATATCTGATGGAGGATTTTTTCTATGCCGGAGGCTTGCGCGCGCTGATGGGCGAGATGCGGGACCTTCTCGATCTTTCCTGCGTCACGGTCACCGGCCGCACGCTCGGCGAAACCATAGCCGGCAGTAAGGTGCATCTGCCCGACGTGATCCACGCGCTGTCGGCACCGCTCTATCCGGAAGGTGCGACCGCGGTGCTGACCGGCAATCTGGCGCCGCGTGGCTGCGTGATGAAACCCGCCGCTGCCGATCCACGCTTTCTGCGGCACCGGGGCAAGGCGATCGCGTTCGAGAATTACGACCACATGGCACGCGAGGTTGAGCGCGATGACCTCGATGTAACAGCCGACCACGTTCTGGTGCTCAAGAACGCCGGGCCCAAAGGCGGTCCCGGCATGCCGGAATGGGGCATGCTGCCGATCCCGAAGAAGCTGCTCAAGGCCGGGGTGCGCGACATGGTGCGTATTTCGGACGCGCGCATGAGCGGCACGAGCTACGGCGCCTGCATTCTGCACGTGGCGCCGGAGAGTTTCGTCGGCGGACCGCTCGCTTTGGTGCAGACCGGCGACGACATCGAGATTGACGTCGCGGCGCGCAAAATCCACCTGCATATCGGCGATGAAGAGCTGGCGCACCGACAAGCGGCCTGGAAGCAGCCGCCGCCGCGTTACGCGCGCGGCTATGGCGCGATGTACTCGCAGCACATCGGCCAGGCCGACGAAG
>CAWGYY010000022.1:0-8058 GCA_963826945.1 uncultured Alphaproteobacteria bacterium
CCATGGCGCGAGCGGACTACGATTACATATTGTCGGTTCGGGCTCGGCGGGCTCGGTGCTGGCGAACCGTTTGTCCGCGAAGCGCGAGACAAAAGTGTTGCTCCTTGAAGCGGGCGGCTCCGAAAGTCGCTGTTCGTGCGCATGCCGGCCGGCATCGCCAGGCTCGGCACACCGCAATTCAACTGGTTATACGAGACCGCACCGCAAGCGGCGATGAACGGCCGGCGCATGTATCAGCCGCGCGGTCGCCTTTTGGGCGGATCGAGTTCTGTCGACGCCATGGTCTATATGCGCGGCCAGGCGGCGGACTACGATCACTGGCGGCAGCTCGGCAATGCGGGCTGGAGTTATGCGGACGTGTTGCCGTATTTCAAAAAATCCGAGCCAACGAGCGCCTGCACGACGAATTTCACGGCGGCGACGGGCCGCTCAACGTCGCCGAGCGGCCGTACACCAACCCGCTGAGTCACGTCTTCCTCGAGGCGGCGCAGCAGGCCGGGATACCGCTCAATCCCGATTTCAACGGCGCGGTACATGGCTGCGGCCTGTTTCAGGTGACACAGAAAAACGGCGAGCGCTGCAGCGCGGCCGCGGCCTATCTGCATCCTGTCGCGAAGCGAAAAAATCTCACCATCCGCACCAGGGCGCAGGCGACCCGGATATTGATCGAGATGAACCGCGCCGTCGGCGTTGAATATGTGCGCGGCGGCAAGCTGTATAACGTGCGGCAGCGCGGGAAGTGTGCTGCCGGCGCTCCATCAACTCGCCGCAGCTGTTGCTCTCTCCGGCGTCGGTCCGCCCAGGAACTTGGCGCCCTCGGCATACCGGTGAAGCTTGACCTTCCCGGCGTCGGCAAGAATTTGCAGGATCACCTCAATGTCAACATCCTGCAGCGCGCGACGCCCGGCATCACGCTCGACAGCAAAAGCCGCGGCCTTGGCCCGATCATGCCGACGCTGGAATTCCTGTTCCGGCGCACCGGGCCGGCAACGAGCAATGTCGCCGAGGCCGGCGCTTTCGTGATCAGCGCGCTCGGCGCCGCGACGCCCGACATTCAGTATCATTTCATCCCGGCGCAAGTGATCGATCACGCCCGCAAGCAGCTCGACGGCGACGGCATTACGCTCCACGCCTGCTGTCTGCGCCCGCAAAGCCGCGGCGAAATCCGGCTCGCGTCGCGCGATCCGCTGCAGCCGGCGGTGATCGATCCAAATTATCTCGCGACCGATTACGATCTGAAAATCCTGATCGACGGCATCCGGCGCGGGCGCGAGATATTGGCGTCGCCGGCGTTCAAGCCGTTCCTTGGCGAGGAGCGGTTTCCCGGCGCCGCGCAACAATCGGATGCCGAACTGACCGAATTCATCCGCGCCACCGCGGAGACCGAATATCATCCGGTCGGCACCTGCAAAATGGGCAACGATGCGATGGCTGTGGTTGACGACAAGCTGCGCGTGCGCGGCATCGACCGTTTACGCGTGATCGATGCCTCGATCATGCCGACAGTGATTTCCGGCAATACCAACGCGCCGACCATCATGATCGCGGAAAAAGGCGCGGAAATGATGTTGGCGCGGGCGGCCTAGCAAATTGACAACGAAGGCTTTCACCCGCTGATGAGTACCTGATTGCCACGTTGAATACGTGATACGAAGCAACAATGGAACTCATTCTCAGGAATGCGCGCCGGATAGGCGCTGAGCAAGAACTGACCGACATCGGGATCGCCGACGGGCGAATCGCCGCGATCGGACGTGGACTCGCAGCGGACGGCGAGACCATCGATCTCGGCGGGCGGCTGGTTTCGCCCGGCTTCGTCGAGACGCATATTCATCTCGATAAATCCTGCATCCTCGATCGCGTTAAGTCGGATAAGGGCGACCTCGACGAAGCGATCGCTGAAGCGGCAAAGGCCAAGGCCGCGTTCACGCCTGAAGACGTTCACGCCCGCGCGGTGCGCACGCTGGAGAAGGCGATCCTGCAAGGCACCACCCATATGCGCACCCATGTCGAGGTCGATCCTGGAGTCGGCTTGCGCGGTCTCGAAGGCGTACTGCCGCTGATCAAGGAATACTCTTGGGCCATCGACCTGCAGCTTTGCGTGTTCCCGCAGGAAGGCTTGCTCAACAATCCCGGCACCGACGAACTCCTGGTCGAGGGGCTTGAGCGCGGCTGCCGGGTGATCGGCGGCGCGCCTTATGTCGACTCTGATCCGCCGGGCCAGATCGACCGTATCTTCGAACTGGCGCGCGACTACGACGTCGACATCGACATGCATCTCGATTTCGGCCCGACCGCTGACGGCATGACGCTCGATCACGTCTGCAAGCGGACGCAGGAATTTCAGTATGGCGGCCGCGTCGCCATCGGCCACGTTACCAAGGCGACCAGTCTTCCGCCGCCGGCATTCGAGGCGATGGCGAAACGGCTGGCCGACGCGGGCGTTGCGCTCACCGTGCTGCCCTCGACCGATCTTTATCTGATGGGCCGCCACCACAAGCACGATTACAACATCACCCGCGGCGTGGTGCCGGCGCACAAGCTCCTGCATTTCGGCGTCAACTGTTCGCTGTCGAGCAACAACATCCTCAATCCGTTTACGCCGTTCGGCGACTGCTCGCAGATGCGGATGGCGAACCTCTATGCCAATATTTGTCAGGTCGGGAAACAGGCCGACATGCGCGAATGTTTCAACATGGTCACGCAGCGGCCGGCCGCGATGATGCGGCTCACGGATTACGGGCTCGCGGTCGGCAAGTCGGCCGATCTTGTCGTACTCGATTCCACCAGCCCGGAACTGGCGGTCGCCGAACTGACGCCGGTACTCTACGCGTTCAAGCGCGGCCGCAAGACGGTGTCGCGGCAACCGGCCACGCTGCACCGGCCGCAATGATTCCGGACGATCCCTACAACGCGTTCTGCCGCCACACCCACGTCGAACTCGATGGCGCACCCGCAGGCCCGCTGCGCGGCCTGAGCTTCGCCGTCAAAGATGTGTTCGACATCGCCGGTCACCGCACCGGCAACGGCAATCCGGTCTGGCTTGAGACCCATGCGCCTGCGACACGGACCGCCTCGTCGGTCGCGCGCCTGCTTGCGGCAGGCGCGCGAATGATCGGCAAAACCCACACCGACGAATTGGCCTACAGCCTCAACGGCGAAAACGCGCATTACGGCACGCCGATCAATCCGAATGCGCCGGGACGAATTCCCGGCGGCTCGTCGAGCGGTTCGGCGGCCGCGGTCGCGGGCGGCCTCGTCGACTTTGCGCTCGGTACCGATTGCGGCGGCTCGGTGCGGCTGCCGGCGAGCTATTGCGGCATTTACGGCATCCGCACCACCCACGGTCTTGTTCCGGCCGATGGTATCGTTGATCTCGCCGCGAGCTTCGATACGGTCGGATGGTTTGCGCGCGATGCGGAGACCATGCGGCGCGTCGGCGACGTGCTGCTGCCGGTGTCCGATTTCAAGCCGCGGCGTTTGTTGATCGCGCAGGACGCCTTTGCGTTCGCGGGACAAGAGGTTAGTGCCGCGCTTGCTGCCGGCGTAGCGCAGCTCAAGGCGGCGTTCGCGGACGATCAAAAAGTCCGCGTTTACACCGGCGATCCGTCGGAATGGCCGGAAATCTTCCGCATCCTGCAAGGCGACGAAATCCGGCGCCGGCACAGCGCCTGGATCGACGCGCACGATCCGGGTTTCGGCCCCGGCATCGCCGAGCGGTTCGCCTGGACCCGCACCATCGAACCCGCCGCGGTCGAGCGCATGCTGCGGCGCCGCGAGGACGTTGCCCGGCATATGGACGCGCTGCTGGGCGATGACGCCGTATTGTGCCTGCCGACGGCGCCGGGCATCGCGCCGAAGCTCGCGACGCCTGTCGCCGAACTGGAAGTCTTTCGCGCGCGGGCCTTCGCGCTGCTGTCGATCGCCGGCCTCGCGCGCCTGCCGCAAATCTCGCTGCCGCTCGGCACGATGGCGGGCTGTCCGCTGGGACTCTCGCTGATCGCGCCGCGCGGCGCCGACTCAGGACTGCTCGACTGGGTGGCGAAAGAACTAAAAGTCCACGCGGAAGTCGTAGGGGGCTGACGGCGCATATTCGCCGGCATAGGCGCGCTTCAGCAATTCCTTCTGCTTCACGCCGGCCGCACGCGCTGCGACCATCTTCTCCGGCACGACGAACTTGCCGATCGGATCGGCCTTGAACTGCGGCGAGGTGCGCATCCACGCTTTGGATTTCTTCCAGTCGCCGAAACAGTCCGCCTGCAGCTCGACGCTGTTGCCGTCGGGATCGACATAATAGAACGACAAGGTCATGCCGTGATGGACCGCGACATGCGGCTCATAGCCGTACTCGTCATGCAGCCGTTGCCAGGAATCAAGGAGATCGTCGACTGACGGGTACTCGAACGCGAGATGGTGCAGGCCGGCATAGGTCCGAAACTGCGGGTTATCGCGGAAGTGCGGACCGCCGGCCATCGAGATCCGGTGATTGGCGCCGTCGTTGCTCAGGAAGGCGATGCCGGGTGCCTGAAACACCGGCTCGATGCCGACGACGGCCGCGTACCAGTCGATCATCTCCTGCATCCGCGAGGTTTTCAGCAGCGCGTGATGAAAGATCGGGATCTTGATCGATTTGGCGCTTTTTCTCGCTGTCGATTTCTTGGCCGCTTTCGCGCGCTTGACGGTTTTTTTCTTTTTCACCAATTCCTCCCTACAGGCTTCTGGCGATGAGTAGCTTCATGATTTCGTTGGTTCCGGCATAAATGCGCAGTACCCGCGCATCGCGATAGAGCCGCGAGATCGGGTATTCGTCCATGTAGCCGTAGCCGCCGAATAATTGCAGGCAGCGATCGACAATCTTGCCGACAAGATCGGTGAGCCAGTATTTGGCCATCGAGGCGGTGACAGTATCGAGTTCGCCCTTGACGTGCCGTTCGATGCAATGATCAAGAAACACCTTGGCGACGGTCGCCTCGCTCTTGCATTCAGCGAGCACGAATTGGGTGTTCTGGAAGTCGATGATCTTTTTGCCGAATGCCTGGCGCTGCTTGACGTAATCGATGGTCAGACCGAGCGCGCGTTCGATCATGGCGACTGCGTGGATCGAGACGATCAGCCGCTCCTGCGGCAATTCCTTCATCAGCTGATAAAAGCCCTGGCCTTCCTCGATGCCGAGCAGGCTTTCCGCCGGCAGCTGCACATCCTCGAAGAATAGTTCCGAGGTGTCGGCGGAATCCATGCCGAGCTTCTTCAGCTTGCGGCCGCGGCGAAAGCCGGACGCGTCTCCGGTTTCGACCACCATCAGCGAGACGCCCTTGGAGCCCTGTTCGGGATCGGTCTTGGCAACGACAATAATCAGATTGGCGTGCTGGCCGTTGGTGATGAAGGTTTTCGAGCCGTTGAGCACATAGCCGTTGCCGGATCGTTTTGCGGTGGTACGCACGCCTTGAAGATCCGAGCCGGTGCCGGGCTCGCTCATGGCGATGGCGCCGATCATTTCGCCGGTGGCGAGTTTCGGCAGCCAGCGCCGCTTCTGTTCCTCGGTGCCGTAACGCAGGATATACGGCGCAACGATGCCGGAATGCAGCGATGCGCCGAACGTATCGAAGCCGGCGCAGCGCATATTCGCGGTCGATCACCGCTTCATGCGCGAAGCTGCCGCCGGCGCCGCCATATTCCTCCGGCATTGACGCGCAGAGGAGACCAGCCGCGCCGGCCTTGGTCCACACCTCGCGCGGATAGAAATGGTCTTCATGCCATTTTTCAAGATGCGGAACGAATTCGGCGGCGATAAAGCGCCGCGCCTGATCTTCGAGCAGGACAACATCTTCCGTCATCCATGCCGGACGCGGCAGATTGAGAGCGTCGTTCATTGTGTTTCACCCGGCGCGCCGACAAGAAAATCACGCTTGTGTACACGGCCGCGCTCGATAAGACCATTTGCAAATCGCCGGATCAAGACAAGCCAAGTGGGTACCAAAGAATGAGCGGAAACCGGACTCAGCGGGGGAGCGGACCGTGTATCTGCTTTGCCACTTTCGGCGGCAAGGCTGGCTCGCTGCCGCCGGTTTCAGCGGGCGTGGAAGCCGCGGTTTTACCACGGCGGCGCCAGCCTTCTCGCGTCAGCCAATCGACCAAGGAAGGAGAAAAGCGCATCAGCCACCAGTAGAAGTGCGCGGCTCGCGTGACCAGCACCAACCCCTTATTTTTTTTAATGGCGCGAACGGCCTTGGCGGCGGTCTGTTCGGCGCTCGCGCAAATCCACGCCGGCACTTTCACCGTTCGATCGGCTTTATCGGTCTCGCAGTCGTCGAGCAGAGACGAACGCACGAAGCCCGGACACAGAGTCGTCACCCCGAAATTTTCGTTGCAATATTCCGCGCGCAATGCTGCGCTGAAACCGACTAGGCCGAATTTGCTGGTCTGGTACGCGGTCGTCTTGCGCCAGGTGACCAGCCCGAAAATACTGCAAACATTGAGGATGTGGGCTTCATCGGCCGCCAACAGCATTGGCAGCAGTTCGTGGACCAGCTGAATCGGCGCCATTAGGTTGACAGCCATAATCCGATTCCACTGCTCGCCGGTCATCCGATGGGTTTGCCCGTAGTACGTGGTACCGGCGTTATTGACGAGGATGTTGAGCCCCATCCACGTATTGCGCAGCTGTTCGACGGTGCTACTGATCTGCAATGGGGCGGTAAGATCGCAGACGGCGGTCATCACGTTGACGCCGAAAGCTCGCGCCTCCTGCGCGATCGTCGCCAGAGCCTCTGCTTGGATGTCGACGAGAAATAAATCCACGCCTTCCTTGGCGAGTTCCAGCGCGATGGCGCGGCCGATACCCGACGCCGCGCCGGTCACCATCGCCTTCTTGCCGCGAATGACGCGCATTCAGACTAACACCGCTGCCTGAGGCTCTTGCAATCGAAAGAGCGCTGAGATTCACGTTTTTAAGAAACGTGAGCTGCTCATAAGACCATTTGCCAACCGGCGGATCAAGGCAAGTGTTGGTCTCTCAATCGCGGAATTTTCGCAGCCACGATGTTATAAGTAAAGCTCCGCTCTTAAGTTTGACACCTACCTTATTGAAGGCCCGCCCGTCCGCCGCACGCGCGTTTGCAGAAACGCCTTTTGCGTACCGAGAATTTCAAACAGCGCCTTCTTGTCCTTGCCAGACAGGACAGAAAAGAACTCGGCGATCCAACCTTCATTCGCCTTTGCCGCAGCACGGAATGCTGTTTTGCCTTTGGGAGTGAGCCGCACGCGAAGCGCGCGGCGACTGCGCGGATCGGCGGAACGCTCGACCAGACCTTCAGCCTCCAATTCATCGGTCAGGCCGGTGATGTTGCCGGTCGTGACCATGAGGCGGTTTGAAATTTCGCCCATGCGTAGGCCGGCACTGTTCGAGTCCAGTTGAGCCATCAGGTCGAAACGCGACAGGCTCATGTTGAAAGATGCGCGCAGCCGGCGGCGCGCTTCGTTGGTAATGAGCTTGTTTATCGCCATCATCCGCAACCAAAGCCGCAGATCGCCATGGTCGCTCGCGGCGCCCCGCGTCTCGAGATCGTCGATGGGCAGATCAAGCGTGCGGTTATTGCGCGCAAGCGCCATTGTCAGTGCTTCCACACTTCCCGAGCGATCTCGACAACCAGCTGTAACTTCGCTTTTTCGTCGGCTTGGGTGAGCGGACTGCCAGTTAGATTGGTGGCGAACCCGCATTGCGGGCTGATGCCAAGCTGGTCGAGCGCGGTGAACTGGGCGGCTTCGTCGACCCGCTTCAACAGCGCCCGCTTGTCCTCGAGCGCGGCTGTTTTGCTGCTGACAAGGCCCAGGATGACCCACTTGTCCGACGGCAGGAAGCGCAATGGCGAAAAATCTCCGGCCCGCGGCGAATCGTACTCCATAAAGAAAACGTCGATACCCGGAATATTGAAAATGCGCTCCGCGACCCGATGGTAGCCTCCCGACGCGAGCCAGCGGCCGCGATAATTGCCGCGGCACAGATGCATGCCGATGATCATGCCCGGCGGTTTCCCGTGCACGGCGGACGCGATCGTGTTG
>CAWGYY010000023.1:0-8121 GCA_963826945.1 uncultured Alphaproteobacteria bacterium
TGTTGAGATTGGCATTCGAGCTGTACAATGGAGTGGTCGGCGTGGTGAAATTCAAAGCCTGCGGGCCGAAGTTCAGATAATCGTACTCGATCTTCGCCGACCAATTTTTGGCGATGCCGTATTCAAGGCCGGCGCCCGCGGTCCAGCCGGTGCGCATGAACGTGGTGCTCGCAGTGTTGGCAAAGGTATCGGTAAAGCTGCTCTGGTCTTGTGCAAACGCGACACCACCCTTGCCGTAAATCAGGAAGCGATTGAAGGCCGCGCCGATGCGGCCGGTGACGGTCGATGTCCAGTTCACGCCGGTATTGAGGGCATCGCCGATCGAATCGGTGCCGCTGCCCTTGAGGTTCGTCCAGTTGAAATCGCCCTCGACGCCGAGCACCAGCATGTTAAGCTGATAATTGGCGCCGAGCTGCGCGCCGCCCAGAAATCCGGTGCTGCTGAACGTATTGCTCGCTCCGGTGAACGGATCAGTCCACGACGAATTGCCAAAATCGCCGCCGGCGTGCGCACCAATATAGAAACCGCTCCAGTTGTAGATCGCAGCGGGCGCATACGCCACAGGCGCTACTGGAACCGGCGCAGGCGCTGGCGGCAGATCGGCCGCGCTCGCCGAGCCAATGCACAGAGCGATGACGACGGCGCCGGCAACGCCGCCGATGCAGGCACGCAATTTCATGTGGAACTCCACCCTTACCCCGAACGCGCAGTCGCCCCGCGAAACCGACGGAACCCGACCGCTCCGTTGGATGCGTGTTAGAGAGCACTACGTCTTCGGAAAAAGCGTGATGGTACGGTGGCCGGAAAATGACGTCGTCCGTGTCGTTAATGAAATCCGCAAATTTCATTTTAGTTCGCGCGTTTCAAGCTAAAGCAGCCGTGGGCCGGCGCCGAATGGTCTCGGCGAAAATCACATCGTCGCCGCAATCTCGTTGTTCTCGATCATCCCGATCGCGCACACGCAAACCGAGCGATTGCCAGGATCGGCTCAGTTTGTATGATGCGGCGACACTAACGATGGTAAAGCAATCGCTATTGATGATTTCACGGGGAGGAAAGTAATGGCCGGCACTCTGGCGCAAGGCGCATATCAAATCGGTATCGTCGTGCCCGACATTCACAAGGGAATGGCGTTCTTCAAGGGAAAGCTCGGCGTTCCCGAATTTCTGTTTATCGAGAAGCCGGAACTGCAGGACGAAACCTACATGGGCAAGCCGGCGCCGTTGCGCCTGCACTTAGCCTTCGGCTGGGCCGGCGACATGCAGGTCGAACTCATTCAGCCGATCGCCGGCGTCAGCACGTATTCGAAGTTCCTCGACCACAATCCGAAGGGCGGCGTCCATCACTACGGCATTGAAATTGCCAGCTATGCCCAGGGCGTGAAGGAAATGGAGGCGGCCGGCTATTCGCTCATCCAGGGCGGCCGCCACAACGAGACGCGGTTTGCCTATTTCGACACGACCGCCGAGATCGGAACCTTCACCGAAGTGGTCTACCTGCAGCCCGAAGAAAAGGCGTTCATGCTTGGGCTGAAGCACAAAAAGTAAGGCCGAGGCTGTTGCGTCTTCGTTACAGTACAGTGCCGCGATCAGCTCTTTGCCGACAAAGCTTCGGCATAGTACTCGAGCGAAAATCCGACCAGTAGTTTGCCGCCGTCCAGTTCGAGAACCGGCCGCTTGATCATGGACGGCTGAGCAAGCATCAGCGCCACGGCTTTGCTGGCATCGATTCCGTTTTTGTCTTTGTCCGCAAGCTTGCGAAAGGTGGTGCCGGCGCGATTGAGCAGGGTTTCCCAGCCGACTTTCTTGCTCCATCGCTCTAGCCGCTCGCGGTCGATTCCGGCGGCCTTGTAGTCGTGAAATGAATAAGCAACACCGTGCTTGTCGAGCCAAGCGCGGGCCTTTTTCATCGTGTCGCAATTCTTAATGCCGTAGATGGTGATGGACTTCGCCATACGTGTGCCCTCCGCCGGGCGCGGTGTAACACAAACAGCAATGGTTCCAGCGGCGATTGCCTAACTTATGCACTTGCCTACCCGGGCGGCGTTTGTTTCCCTTGGCGGGCGACAGTATCTGGCAAGGACGATCAATGACGTCTCCCGGCAACGCGGCCTACGGTCTCGCCGAGCTCAAGAAGGAGCAAACTCTCGGCGGTGTCGGCGCAACGAAAGTGCGCGATGTGCCGCGTATCGACATGGGCAGCTTTGATAAGCGCAAATCCGAGATCGCCGAACAGCTCTGGAACGCGTCGACCGAAATCGGCTTCTTCCAGCTCGTCAATCACGGCATTCCGCAGGAGCAGATCGACGAAGCGTTCGCCATGACCGAACGCTTCTTTGCGCTCCCGCACGCGACCAAAGCGCACTACCCCCTCGGCAAAGGGACCAATGCCGGCTGGGAATACAAAAGCCAGGTGCGCCCTTCGACCGGCACCGCCGACCAAAAAGAATCCTACCAGATCACGCTCCCCCGAATGTCAGGGCTGTGGCCGACGGGAGGCGAGCTGCCGGGCTTCAAAGCGGTCATGCTCACGTTCGAGCGGATCAACTGGGCGCTCGCCATGAAAGTGTTGTCGTGTTTCGCGCTGAAACTTGGCTTTGAGCCGGACTTCTTCACCGACTGTCACGATCCGCAATCGAGTGAGTACCAGTCCACATTGCGGCTGCTGCACTATCTGCCGATGGTCGATGCCAAGCCTGCGGACTTTGCCGGCTGGCGCGCCGGAGCGCACACCGATTTCGACTGCCTCACCCTGTTGCACCAACGCACCGGCCAAGGCGGGCTGCAGCTGTGTCCGGGAAAGGAAGCGGCGGAGCTTGCCTGGACCGACGTCGAGCCGTTGCCCGGCGTGATCACCTGCAACATCGGCGACATGCTGATGCGCTGGAGCGACGACCGGCTGTTGTCGACACTGCACCGCGTGCGCATGCCGCGTGCGGATGAATATCTCGGCCCGCGCTATTCAATTCCGTTTTTCTGCCAGGCCAACAAGGATGCGATAATTCAAGGTCCGGCCAAAAGCTACGGGCCGATCACGGCGCACGACTACCTGCAGCAACGGATTGCGGCGAATTACGCCAAGTAACTGACTTCAGGGTGGCGCTAGCTGGCGAATAAATCCGCCGCTGATGTCCTTCATGTAATCGCGCTTGCCGAGCGCAACGCCGTTGTGCCGGAGAATGTCGTAGGCGGTCACGACGTGGAAGTAGAAATGCGGGATCGACCAGTGGCTCAGGAACTGGAAACCGTCGGACTCAAATTGTCTCTGCCCCTGCAATGACAATTCGATGCGGCGGTCTTCCGCGCCGTCAAAAGCCTTGGCGTCCAAGCCGACCAGCGTCGCGACCGTCCGCTCGATAAGCGCCTTGAGCTCGGCAAACGTCAGCTCCTTGTTTTCAATCTTCGGCGGTTCCTGCCCGGTAACGCGCGCCGTACCATCCTTGGCATGATGGCAAGCGAGCTGGACCTGGAGCGTCAGTGGAAACATGTCCGGCGCTAGTTTCTCATTCAACAGCGCCGCCAGGGCGACGCCGTTGGCTTGGGCATGTTCAGCGCCTTTATCGAGCAGCCCCGAGAGCGTGCGCAGCGCCGGAACGTAGGTTTCAAGCGCTATCGCCTGCATCGACGTCTTCATGTGAAGTCACTCCCATCCGATGATGTTCCGGATCGCTCGTCTCGCTCAAGGAATATTGGCTGCCAATGCTGAAGCAGGCTTGGTGAGCCAGCCGACATAGGTGAGGTAGAGCCCAATGATGATGAGGCCACCGAAAATAAGCCGCACAAGAAATGTCGAGGCCGCCAACGGAGCGGCGCGTTCGTACAGTTCGGGAGCGGCCATGAGCACCAAGCCTCGCAGTGCCAGAATCCATCCGAACACGGAGATCAACACCGCCGCCACGCTCGACCAGTACTGGTGAAACGCGATAATTAGCAGTCCCGCGAACAGCAACAGCGCGCCCGCGAACCACACGAACAGCGCGCTCTTGAAGAATTCGGCTGCGAATGCGGCCATCCCCGGCGCGCGCAGCGCGATAATGCCAGGGACGATGACCAGCCAAGGCCCGATGACTCGCGCAAACGCGCGGGTTCGGGCCTGCGATTTTGGTGTAGCGGGCACGATATTATCACTCCGCCGGTGGACCTATTCTCGTGCGCAGTATATCCGAGAAATGGCTCCGGCGTCGCCGCGCAGACACCGTGATAGCGCTAGCTTCTTCGCCGGCCGGAGATCAGCTTCAGCCATGGTGCCGAATGGAAGGCGCTCATCAGCAGGTACATTGGAGCCATGCCGCTCAGCGGTGATACGCCATGCGCTGCCGAGCAAAGAATATCCGGCGGTCCCCCACCAGGGATACTCGTCAGCAGCGCCATGATTGCGAAGGCCGGCGCAGCCGCGAGCGATATCCAGCCGGCGGCGCCAGGCGCAGGATACGCTTGTTTGTCGTCGTCGCAATCCATCGGAGTCACGTTCAAAGGCGCGGATCAGCGGCTGCCGGTTCCGAGGTCGTCCGGATACCCGGTCTTCAGGCGGGGCCACTGGACGATGGGACGTCCATCGGTTCGGTAAGGGTGCTCGCGCTTCGGCTGTTGTGGCCAACCAGCCGGCGAGTCCTCCCATGCCTCCTGCCGCCCGTACACGGTCAAGTCGAGCAACCGGTAGCTGTTGTCCATCGCCTCAACGCCGCGCCGCGTCGTCCAGTAAGTCTCGAAGATCCTGGATCCTTGTCGCAGGTAGCAAACGATGTGCATCATGCCCACCCGGCGTCCAACCAGGAGAGTGTCGAGCGAGTCTCGGGCGGCCGAATACCAAGGCATCTCCCAACCCATGAAGGCGCGGTAGCGGGTGCTCTCTTCATACGGGCCTTGGCAGAACGTGGCGTAAGTGACGTCGCGAGAATGGATAAAGGACAGTTCGCGGACTTGCGACGTATAGAAGGAGCAGCCCTCGCACTGCTCCGGTGCAGGGTGGCCGGCGTGCCACATGAAATAGTAGGCGATGAGCATCCGGCGTCCCTCAAACACATCCAGGAGCGTCACCGCCCCACGCTCGCCGATGAGCGGTGTAGCACTATCGACCTCGACCATGGGGAGCCGCCGGCGCGCGGCTGCGATGGCATCACCTTCTCTGGTATGGGCCTTTTCTCGAACGCGCAGTGCGTCGAGCTTCGCCTGGAAGGTATTCCGATCGACGACCGGAGGTACTCCGGGTTCACTCCTCATGAAGTCTTTCATAGTTCTCTCCGTTAGCACCCGCTCACCCGGCTCAAATTCTCAGTGCTCGTCGTACTCGTCGTGGCGGCGCCACCAGGGACCCGCCTCGTTACGCCCTTTGGGCGCGCGGTCGAGCCACTGGTATGCACCCCAGAGGCCGTCTAGCCCCCGCGCATACGTGGAATACGTGTGGTAGACGACGCCGTCTTCGAGCGCGAACGCACTCATGCCCGGCCGATCGCGGCGGTATGTTTGGGCGTCGGTTCCACAACTGGCCGCGAACTTGGCGACGGGAGGGGGGACCGTTGTGGTGTCCATGACGTGGACGCCGCGCTGGTAGTTGTACTCGACTCCCCCTTTGCGCTGTTGCTCCTCGGTGATCGAGACGTTGAAGTCGAAGTTGAAGTCACCACCCTGCGACGACGCCCACGGAAACGTCCACCTCATGCGCTCCTTGTACCCTTGCAGCTTCGCGAGTGGCGCGCGCGAGACCGCCCACAGCGCGACGTCGTGGTTCGCCAGATGCACCGCGAAGCCGTCGAAGCCGTCCGCGATCATCGAGCACGACGGACAGCCGGCTTTGTAATCCGGGCCGAACATGAAGTGATAGACCAGAAGCTGCGAGCGCCCTTTGAAAAGATCCGCCAACGACACCGTGCCTTCGTCGGTTTCAAAGTGGTACGACTTGTCGAGCCGGACCCAGGGCAGTTCCTGCCGTCGCCGCGTCACCTCGTCGCTGCGCCGCGTCAGTTCCTTCTCCTCCTTGAGCAGCTCGAGCCGTGCCGCGAGCCACTCGTTACGTGTCGTCGTCAAATGCTTTGTCATCGCCCTTCTCTCCTTCCGGCGGGGTAATCCCGTCCCGCGGTGGCTGGTCATGAGAGAGCCTTATCGCGGGGTATCGAACCGGCGGGAGTTACAAGTGTGACGGGATTCCGATGGACTCGCTGATTATCGCCGCGGCGCGCGCGCTCGCCGCCGGTGATCCCTTGGGCGCGTTGAATCGAATAGCGCTGCGCGACGATCCGCCTGCGCTCGCGCTGCGCGGCATCGCGATGGCGCAACTCGGCGATCTCGAGCGCGCGAAAACTCTCGTGCGCAGTGCGGCGCGCGGCTTCGGTCCGCGAGAGGCCGTGGCGCGTGCACGGTGCATTGTGGCTGAGGCCGAGATTGCCCTGGTCTCGCGCGATCTCGGCTGGCCGGCCAAGACGCTCGACGCTGCACGAGCGACGCTCGAAGAACACGGCGACCGCGTAAATGCCGCGCATGCGCGCTATCTCGAAATCCGGCGCCTGCTGCTGATCGGACGTCTCGACGAGGCCGAGCGCAAGCTCGCCGCGCTCGAGGTTACGTCCCTGCCGCCAGCGTTCCGGACTATCCACGAGCTCGCGGTTGCAGGGATTGCGATACGGCGTCTCCACACGAAGACCGCGCGCGCGGCACTCGCCCGGGCAGAGCACGCCTCACATCAGGTGCGAATCCCGGCACTGACCGCGGAGGTCGAAAATGCATCGCTCGTTCTCGACACACCGGCCGCTCG
This sequence comes from uncultured Alphaproteobacteria bacterium, assembly GCA_963826945.1. Classification (GTDB taxonomy): domain Bacteria; phylum Pseudomonadota; class Alphaproteobacteria; order Rhizobiales; family Xanthobacteraceae; genus BOG-931. The sequence continues at coordinate 6,748 of CAWGYY010000023.1, forward strand.
CCTGATCGAGCGTGGTAAGGAGCAACTCCTCCTGCTTGAGGATGTTGAAGAATTGCACGCGTCGAAGACGCTCGTCGTGGACGCCTGCCGCCATGTCGTCAGTTACGCCGGCGCCACGATCTCGCTCGCCACGCGTCCAGTTTTGTTCGCGCTCGTCCGGGCGCTCGGCGAAGCGTGGCCAGACGATGTGCCGCGCGGTACGCTCGTCGCGCGGGCCTTCCGCGGCAAGGAGGCCGATAAATCACATCGCGCGCGACTGCGCGTCGAAATTGGACGGCTACGCGCAGCGCTTCGAAAGCTGGCCGACGTAATAGCAACCGAACGAGGATTCGCGCTGGCTCCGCGCGTCGCCCGCGCGGTCGTCGTGCTGGCGCGGCCGGTTGAAGAGAAGCACGCCGTCGTGCTCGCCTTTCTCGCCGATGGCGAGTCGTGGTCGAGTTCGGCGCTAGCACTGGCGCTTGGCGAGAGCCAGCGCTCCGTGCAGCGGGCGCTCGATGAGCTTGCAGCGGCGGGCAAGGTGCAATCGTTCGGTCGCGGACGCGCCCTGCGCTGGATGACGCCCCCGGTACCGGGATTCACGACGACCTTGTTACTCCCCGCTCCGCTGCCGAGCGATTAGGATCACTGCATGACAAAATCAGCAGCCGAAATCCTCCGCGAATATGGACCTTTTCCCGGCGTCAACCACGTGCACGGCGTTTCGTTTGACGGCCAGCATGTTTGGTTTGCTGCCGGAGACAAGCTGAGCGCCTTCGATCCCGCGAGCGGGAAGATGTCGCGTTCGCTCGATGTCGCCGCGCATGCGGGAACGGCGTTCGACGGCCAGCACCTGTTTCAGATCCATGAGGACCGCATCCAGAAGGTCGATCCAAAGAGCGGCCGCGTGCTCGCGACAATCCCGGCCCCCGGCGGTGGCGGCAACTCGGGGCTCGCCTGGGCCGAGGGCGCACTGTGGGTCGGGCAGTATCGGGCCCGCAAGATCCATCAGATCGATCCCGAGACCGGCACCATCCTCCGCACTATCGAGACCAACCGCTTCGTCACCGGCGTCACCTGGGTCGACGACGAACTCTGGCACGGCACCTGGGAAGGTGACGAGAGCGATTTGAGACGGGTTGACCCGCGAACGGGAGAAGTTCTGGAGCGGCTCGAAATGCCGCCTGGAGTAGGCGTGTCGGGGCTCGAGTTTGACGGCGGCGACCGCTTCTTCTGCGGCGGCGGCAGCAGCGGAAAGGTGAGAGCCGTCCGCCGGCCCAGACGGGGCTCTGTGGCCGGCAAAACTGCGACGATTACCACCGCCAGTCGGTGATGGAGCGGGTCACTCCCACTCAATCGTTCCGGGCGGCTTCGATGTTACGTCGTAAACAACACGAT
>CAWGYY010000024.1:0-8891 GCA_963826945.1 uncultured Alphaproteobacteria bacterium
GATACCCGGGACAAACAACAAAGTCGATCGCGCCGCCAGCCGCCTGATCGAGCGAATGCAGCAGCTCGAGGCGGAAATTCCCAATCGCCTCGACTGTCTGCCAATAATCGTCGACGCTGCCGGAAGCAAAACGCCGCATGGTGGCGGCAGAGCGACGCTGCCCGATGGCTTCGAGTGCGGAACTTAGAAAGGGGCGCAGCCACGCCGGCAGCCGCGCCATCAGGAGCAGTGGACGGATGCGCCGGTCAATTTGGTTGCCGTGCAGGAGGCGGCGAAAGGCCTTCGCCTTGTCGGCGGAGAGGCAGGCAAAGAAAAGATCGTTTACGCGGCTTAGCGACGGATGCTGCCAGGGGACAAGTTTAGCTCCCGCCGCCGTCAGCGTCTGGGTAGCTTCGGCCACGGCGCGGCGCACCGCTGGCGCGACCGGAAACTCGCCATCATCGGTGAATGCCGCAAAACGCAAGCGGCTAAGGTCGACGGTAGCCGGATCGTCCAATTCCGGCCCCGGATAAGCGAACGGATCGCGAGCGCGATCGAGCACGCGTAGTCCCATTGCCACGTCGGCAACGTGTCTCGCCATGGGCCCGGCCTGGGCCGTGATCGCCTGCTGCCCGATCGGTAAGCCGTGGTCGCAATGATCGGGAGTGCGCCCGGCGGTCGGTTTGATCGAAGCGATCCCGCAGAAGGCCGCGGGAATCCGCAACGAGCCGCCGATGTCATTGCCGAGGCCAAGCGGCGAGGCGCCGGCGGCGATAACGGCTGCTTCGCCGCCGCTGCTGCCGCCGCACGATCTTTCGAGGTCCCACGGATTGTTGGTCTGACCATAAAGCGGGTTGTCGCTCTCGGCGAAGATCATGAGTTGCGGGAGATTGGTCTTGGCAATCGGGATGGCGCCCGCGGCGAGCAGAGCCGCGACATGGGGATCGTTGGTGGTTTCGATCTCATTGCGGCGCGACTGCAGCCCGTAGGTGGATGCGGTGCCGGCAAGATCGAAACATTCCTTGATTGTCACCGGCAGGCCGGCGAGCGGCCCCAATGTTTCACCGCGCGACAGCCTTTGGTCGACCTCCGCGGCTTTCTTTCGCGCGCTCTCGTATAGGTTCACGGTGACGGCGTTGAGCTTCGGATTGACGGTCTCAAGCCGCGCGATGAAGTGCTCCACAGCTTCGGCAGCAGGAAGATCGCGGGCGGCGATGTGCCGCACGATCTCGCCGGCGGACATATCCTGCAACGCGGGAGCCGGCGGCGTTGCCGGCATCCGCACGGTGTCAGTGAGCGTCATGATCTGAGCCCCGGAAGACGACGCAAAAGTGCGCTAACCGCAGCTAACGTCGATCCATCGCGCAGCATTGTCAATTTGATGCCATGCGCACTGAAACTACCAATGTCATATTGTGCGCTGCGGAGAAATGCCGAGCGGGACGGCGCGCGCGCCGCTAAGGTGCCGCCAGATTTCCTAATGCTGCACTGCGTCATCAGAGATCTGATTACTTTTTGGGTCGAGGCGGTTTTGCTGATTTTATGAACAGAACCGTTTATTTCTTGCGCAGTTCAGGAACGTGGATCATATTCGTCTGCAACCGGACAAGAAGGCGAAGGGTCTGGGCGGAGAAAAAGCGTTGCTCGAACGCAACGCCAAAGGAGGAATTCAATGGGCAAAGGTCTTGTTATCGTCGGTGCTGCCCTCGCGATCGTATCGTCGGGGTTGCTTGTATCCGGTCCCGCGCAAGCGGGCGGTGCCACGAGCGCACCTTCGAAGTACGCTCGTGCGGTTGATGGCGTGAAGCAGGATCAAATTCGGCATAATGCGCCAGTTCAAACCGCCGACGTGAAGATTACGGAATTCTCTTCTTCTTCGGCCAAGAGCTCCGTTTCAAAGCGCTGAAGTAAGAGCGAGTGTTTGGTTTGCTGTTTGATCACTGCGAGATCGAACGGCGGTAGGGTTGTGTGCGTCAAGGCCGACTGGCGCTCGCGCTGTCTCGAGCGCCTGCGCCTGTGGGCGCGTTGACAGTAGTTACCCAAGCCCGCACCGTCGGCAAAACATCTGGCAATAGCTTGTCGACCTCGGCTTTGGTCATGCCCGGCCGAATGCGCGGGTCGTAGAGAATATTGACCAGGTATTGATCGTAGGTGTCGAAGAAACCCATCTGGACATTGTCATTGAACATGGTCCAGGGAAGGGAACCATCGTCGTTGATCAGTCCGAGCCCCTGCAGCAATTCTTCATAAGCGCAGTCGTAGAATCGAAATTCCTCGGCATCGACCGGTAGGATGACCTCGGCGCGACGAATTCGATAAGTCTTGTCCTTGCCGATGCCGGACAAGCATTCCGGGTGCAGCGAGCTTTAAATCTGCTTGGCTTGGCTCGCTCCATAACGGGAGCGGATGGTCTGGGCGAAGTCGCGCCTCGGCACCAGCATCACGATGAAATTCGCAGTCTGACGGTCGGATGTGGTCGCGATATCGAGATGGTTCACGTGGGCGCGAATGTCGGCGACAATGGTTGCGATTTGGGCGCCGCGATCGGACCGCCCGCGATTATCAACGAAGACGCGGACCGGCTCATCGAACTTGCGGATGCGTTCGACCCGCTTGTCGAATTGCAGTTCGGCGTGGAACGCGGTCTTGAAGAAGCCTTCACTGATCTCGTTGTTGCTGAAACTCGTCCGTTCGGCCGAGCGCCGAGCGCTGATGTCGATATTCTCAGCCGGCACAGCGCTGCTGATCAGCGCGCCGATAGCGATGGCTGCCAAGGGGAAAGTGATGATCGATATACCCATTCCGCGATGCATGGACGCCGCCGGACGTTCGCCTGGGAATGTTCCCAAAGCTCGTGGTCACAACAGCGAATATGACGGGCGACAACATATAAATTCGATTGGGAATGCGGCCTTGTAAAATATAAATAAGATAGGAATCCCGGATTCGGCGGAATACCAAAGCAGCGGGCCTGTGCCGCGACACGCTTGCTCGCGTACGGATCAGACACCCAGATGACGGTGCAATATTTCGGGCTGCTCGCGCGCGGCTTGGGCGGTGAGGAGTTCGACGATGTGACCGTTGTTGATGATGTAGACGCGATCGGCAAGCGCCATCGCTGCGGAAATGTTCTGTTCCACCACGAGGATCGTCTGCCCCGCCTCGGCCAGTTCCCGGCAAGTCGCTAGTAAATCGCGCACGATGATCGGAGCGAGCCCTTCGAACGGCTCGTCAAGCAACAAAATCTTTGGCTCGCGAATAAGGGCCCGTGCAATCGCCAGCATCTGCTGCTCGCCGCCGGAAAGATCGGTGCCACGGCTGGTGCGCCGCTCCTTCAGCCGCGGGAACATGGCATAGATGCGCTCTAGCGGCCAACGCTGCGACGCCGTCAATCCGGCCAGGATGAGATTCTCCTCGACATTCAGGCTGCCGAAAACGCGGCGATCCTCGTGAACGAGTTGCATGCCGGCTTGCGCGATGGCGTGGCTCTTTTTTCCGGCGATCTCCACGCCGTCGAGCCGAATCGAGCCGGCGCGTGGAGTAACGACACCCATCAGACTTTTCAACGTCGTGCTCTTTCCGGCGCCGTTGCGGCCGAGCAGCGCCACCACCTCATTGCGCTCAACGTTGAGCGCAACGTCGAACAGAATGTGGGAATCGCCGTAGTAGGTGTTCAGGCCGTGGACTTCGAGCAGGCTCATGCTGCGAGCACTCCGCCGAGATAGGCTTCCTGAACGGCCGCGTTGTTTTTGATCTCACTTGGCGTGCCTTCGACCAGCACGCGCCCTTCCTGCAGCACCGTAACGCGCTCTACGAGCTCGAAAAGCAAATCCATATCGTGGTCGATGATGATCATGGTGCGACCCTGGCCGATCGACTTGAGCAACTTGACCATCTCGACGCGTTCGAGGGGGCTCATGCCGGCGAGCGGCTCATCGAGCAGGAGCAGGCTTGGCGAACTGGCCAGCGCCAAACCGACCTCAAGGCGCCGCTTCTCGCCATAAGCCAGCGCAGCGACCGGTACGTCAGCGCGGCCGCCGAGATTGACCAGCGCCAGCGTATGGTCGACCTGCTCCGCCAGTCCGGGAAATTTCGACAGCCGCCGCAACATGTCGAGGCGGAATTTTCCGCGCAGTTCGGCGAGAGCCGAGATGATCAGGTTGTCGCGTACCGTAAGCCGCGTGAACAACTGGTTGACCTGATAGCTTTTGGTGAGGCCGAGCTGACACACGTCGGTCACGCTCAGGCCGGTGATATCGCGACCTTCGAACACGATCTTGCCGGCGGTCGGCGGCACTTCGCAGGTCAGCATCTTGAAGAACGTTGTCTTGCCGGCGCCGTTGGGGCCGATGATGCCGCGCAACTCGCCATGGTTCACGACGAAATCGATGTCGCTGTTGGCGAGAAGGCCACCGTAGCGTTTGGTCAGACCGTTCGCTTCGAGAATGGGGCCGGAGGATCTGTCGCTCTTGCGGCGGTGGGCCGGCATCGGCGCCGCAACCGCTGTGGCGGCCGCGGCTACTGTGGCTTTCAGCTCGTCCGCCCTCGCGGCGGGGGAAGGGGTTTGCGGCTCTTCCATGCCCGCGCGGCGCCGCGTGGCGAAAGCGAAAAGATCCATGATGCCGCCGATCAGGCCGCGACGCAGAAAGCAGACCAGCAAGACGAAGACCAGGCCCAGCACCAGCCTCCAGCTGGCGCCAAAGTGCAGCGTATTCTGGAAGAAATCGCTCAGATAGAGCCAGACGGTGGCGCCGAGCAGCGGCCCGAACAGTGTGCCGGCGCCGCCGATCGCTGTCTGCATGACGAGTTGACCCGAGGTGTCGAAGGTGAAGGCGTCCGGCGGCATGAAGCCCTGCATCACGCCAAGCAAGCCGCCGGCAAAGCCGGCATAGGCCGCGGCGATGACAAAGGCGGTGAGCTTGTAGCTGTGGATGTTGTGACCGACGGCGGCGGCGCGGAGCGGGTTGTCACGGATGGCGCTGAGGATGACGCCGACCGGCGAACGCATGATGCGCAGCGCGATCACGATGCCGATGAAATACCAAAACGCAAAGAACGCGTAGAGCGACCAATCAGTGTTGAAGTGAATGGTGGTGAAGCCGAGTGGAAACGTCGGTGTCGGCACGCCGGGCAAGCCGTTCTCGCCGCCGGTATAATCCGAGAGCGGATTGAACTCGACGAAATAGAAGACTTCGGCGATCGCAACCGTGATCATGGCGAAATAAATGCCGGTGCGCCGCAGCGCGATCAGCCCGATCAGAAAGCCGACAATCGCCGCGACGATCGTGCCGACGATTATCGAGGTGACGACGTGTGGAAAGTCGAGGATTGTCAGCAGGTAGGCGGCGACCATGCCGCCGGTGCCGTAGAATGCGGATTGGCCGAACGACAAAAGGCCGGTGTAGCCGAACAATATGTCGAAGCCGATGCCGAACAGGCCCCACACGATGATGCGGCTCATGGTCGTTGGCGCAAAGCCAAGATGAGGCAGGATGAACGGCGCGGCGATCAGGCCGATCGCGGTCAGCGCTTCGATCAAAAAGGGACTTCGGCTGCGCATCAAGCGATCGCGCTCATTCGCGGCCCGCGGAGCCAAGAAGGCCGTATGGACGAAGCACCAGCACCAGCGTCATCGCCACGAACAGCATGACGTAGGAATAGCCGGGGTTGAACATCGACGTGACGCTGATGATTTCGCCGGCGATAAACCCGCCCAGCACCGCCCCCGGAAACGATCCGACGCCGCCGATGACGACGACCACAAAGGTCTGCACCAATATCGCCTCGCCGACGTCCGGCGCGATCGAGACCACCGGAGCGTTGACAATGCCGGCGAAACCCGCCGCCATCGCGCCGATGCCGAACACCAGCATGAACACTTTGTAGACATCGATACCGAGCAAATCGACCATCACCGCATCTTCGATGCCGGCGCGTACGATCATGCCGATGCGGGTGCGATAGAGCACGATGTAAAGCGCGATCAACGCCACCGCGACAATGCCGAGCAGTGCCAGCCGGTAGGTCGGATAGAGCATAAACCCGATCGAGGTGATCCCGACGAAGGGCGGGGGCGCCGGTATCGCTTTCGACAGGCTGCCAAAGAAAAAGCGCACGGTCTCCACGAACACGATGCCGAGACCGAAAGTGACCAGCAGCTGGTCCTCGTGTGGGCGGGAATAGAAGTGGCGGATGACAACCCGCTCCATCACCACCCCGACCAGCATCACGAACAGAGAGCCGGCAATGACGGCGATGACAAAGGAGCCGGTATAGTCGTAGGCGACCCAGCCGGCATAGCCGCCCATCATGAACATGGCGCCATGTGCGAGATTGAGGACGCCGAGGGTGCCGTAAATGATCGTCAGGCCGGACGAGATCAGCGCCAGAAGGGCGCCGAGCACCACGCCGTTGAACACCTGCGAAATAAAATTGGCCCAGTTGATCACGCCGTCGCCCGCAATCTGTTGCGCCGCATTTTCGCCGTTCCCACCGCCGTCCTGCAACAGACAAGTGGCCGGGCTTCAAGAAGCGAAGACGGCGCTTCGCGCCTTGGACCCGGCCGGCACTCGATAAAGGACCCTCTCCGCATCAGCGACGCGGAGAAGGTGTTTCGCGGCGTCAGCTATAGTCGCCGAGATGACAGCCGAACGCGTCCGGCTTCTGCATCAACGGCTCGCCCGGAACGACTTCGAGGACTTCCCAGAAGTCCTCTTTGTTCTTCATATCTTTCGGCGCCTTGCCGCGGACGATGACGACCGGACGGACCAGTTGATGATCCTCGGGGCGGAAATGCACGTTGCCCACCATGGACGGGAAGGTCTCGCCCTTCTCGTACTGCTTAATGACGGACGGCGGGTAGAAGGTGCCGGCCTCGGACACCATGCGCGCCCAGACGGCGAATTGCATGTAGGCGTTTTCGGCGCCCCATTCGGGCCGATAGCCGTACTTCTTGTTGAAGGCCTCGACGAACATCTTGGCCAGCGGATACTTGTCCTCCAGCGTCCACCAGAAGTCGGTGGCGGCAAAGACGCCCTCGGTGAGCTCCGGACCGACCTCCTTGGCGAGGAACGGGATCTGGTAGGGAATCACCATCTTCATCTTCGGCGTGAGACCGAACTGTTTGGCCTGCTGGATCGACAGCACGGCGTCGCGGCCCCAGTTCACGTTAACGATGACGTCGGCGCCGGAATTGGCAATATTGGTTAGATATTGGCTGAAATCCTGGGTGCCGAGCGGCGAGACCTGGTTGGTCACCATGGTCCAGCCGCCATTCGCGGTCAGATAGTCGTTGACCGACTTGGTGACAGTGTGACCGTAGGTGTAATCCGGCGTCATGAACGCCGCCTTTTTGTTCTTGCCGAGATTCTTGACCAGCACCGGGCCGATCGCGTTGGCGGCGGTCTCGCCATAGAAGCACTGGCGGAAGCTGTAACGCACACAGTCCTTGCCGGTGGTGTCGTTAGAACCAGAAATCGCCACGAGGTAGAGTATTTTCTCACGCTCGGCGAACTTGTTGAGCGCTACCGCAACCGCCGATGAGGTCGAACCGGTCATGGCGACGATCTTGTCATCGTTGATGAAAGTCTGCTGCTCCTGCACCGCGTTGTTCGGCTTGGCACCGAAATCGGCGACGACCAGCTTCACCTCCTTGCCGAGCACGCCCTTGGTGACCTTGGGCGCGATCTTCTTGATCAGTTCGTTGCCCTCGTTGATGTGCTCAACAGCAAGCTGCATGCCCTTGAGCTCGTCTTCGCCCTGCACCGCGTAGGCGCCGGTGCGCGGCACCGTAGCGCCGATGGTGACCGACGAGCCGGCCGAGCCAGCCGGCCAGGTCCCGAGCGGCGGCTGATCCTCTGCAAAAGCGCTGCGCATAACGCCAAAGCGGCCGGGCGCGCCAATGGACAGCGCCCCGACGCCGGCGCCGGTTGCGACCGCTTGACGCAGGAGACGGCGCCGGGAAATTGCAATGGAAAAACGCTTTTTGTCCGTAGTCATAACGGGCTCCCGTGTTTGTGAATTCTCGGGTTGGGAGTGTGACCGTCTTTAGTAGGGGTGGCTTTAATCGCTCTTATTGATCCAGATTACGAATATGAACATCACCGTCAGACCCGTTCCCGGGCATCGGCAGAGTCATGCGACCAAAGACATTTGGCGCGACGATCCGTTCGTCACGCGGGTCCGAAATTTCACCGACCTGACGCTCCCGGATCTGCAGAGCCTGCGCGCTGTGATCGACACCGAGCTGACGGTCGCCAGGCGGCGCGATCTGGTGATGGACGGCTACGAGTTCTGCAAACTGTGCTTCGTCAGGGACGGCTTTGCCGCGCGCTATAAGCTCCTGCGCAACGGCAAGCGGCAGATCGTGAACTTCGTGCTGCCGGGAGACATCGTCGGCCTGCCCGGCAGTTTTCTCGACCGCGCCGCCAACTCGGTCATCGCCGTCACCGAGATGACGTTGCAGGTGTGTTCCCTCGAAGCCTTTGTCGCGCTCTGCTACCGGCGGCCCAAGTTCGGTCTGGTGTTGAGCTGGCTGGCGGCGCAGGAAGCGGCCAACTGCGTCGAGCGCGTCATCGATATCGGCCGCCGCACACCGATCGAGCGGCTGGCTCATCTGCTGCTAGAACTGCATTCGCGGCTGACGGTGGTCGGCAAAGGCGAAGAATTTGCGTTCACCTTGCCATTTACGCAGGAGATGATGAGCGACGCGCTCGGGCTGAGCGTCCCGCATCTGAACCGCATGCTGACGAAACTTCGGACCGAAGGCATGATCGCGGTGAACGAGCGGCGCGTGGAGTTCACCGACTTGCGGGCGCTGCAGCTGCTCGCACAGTTTCAGCCGATCCAGCCGGCGCGCATGCCCTGTTCCGATGCAATCGTAATGGATCAGCTTCCCCGACGCTTAGCCGTGT
>CAWGYY010000025.1:0-8414 GCA_963826945.1 uncultured Alphaproteobacteria bacterium
CAGCCGTCATCTTCTCCAGTCCACTGTCGCGCATGGCCGAGCCCGCCAGCGAGAAATATATGGCGCTGGTCGGCATGGTGGCGCTGTTGACCGCGGGGCTTTTGTTCCTGGCTTGGATCTTCAGATTGGGGTTTCTCGCCGACTTCCTGTCACGCACGGTGCTGGTCGGGTTTCTCACCGGCGTCGGATTTCAGGTCGGCATTGCCATGCTCGGCGACATGATCGGTGTTGCGATCAACTCGCACCGGACTTTGGTCCAGGCGTGGGAGATCCTGCACAGATTGCCGGAGTTGGACCTTCCGACAGTGGCGTTGTCCGCCCTCGCAGCGGCGAGCATCCTGCTTGGCAAATACTTCGTTCCACGATTGCCGATTTCGCTGTTCGCCGTTGTCGGGACCATCGCGGCGAGCGCTGCGTTTGGCTTCGCCGAGCAGGGCATTGCGGTCATCGGTCCGGTCCCCGGAGGGCTGCCGCGGCTCGCGTGGCCGGACGTGACCTGGAGCGAAAGCCTGGCCGTGCTGCCGGTAGCGGCTTCCTGTTTCGTGATGATCATCGCGCAAAGCGCAGCGACCTCGCGCGCATTCGCACTGCGTTATCGCGAGCGGGTCGACAGCGACGCGGATATTCTCGGGCTTGCAGCCGCGAATGCTGCTGCCGCGGTCAGTGGCACGTTCGTGGTCAACGGCAGCCCGACGCAGACCGCAATGGCCGATCGCGCGGGGGCGCGCAGCCAAATCGCCCAGCTGGTTTTTGCCGGAATTGTGCTTCTGGTGCTGCTGTTCCTGACCGGGCCGCTTCAGTACTTGCCGCGCTGCGTGCTGGCCAGCATCGTGTTCACGATTGCGGTCGGTATGATCGACGTGAGCGGGCTGCGCGACATTCGCCGCGAAAGCCCGGGCGAGTTTTATCTTGCCGTCATCACCGCGGCGGCGGTCGTCGCGGTCGGTGTCGAGCAGGGCATCCTGCTGGCGATCGCGTTGTCGCTGTTTCGGCACGTTCGCCACAGTTACAGCCCGCACCGGATGATGCTTGCGCCGGACCCGACCGGCCGCTGGATGCCGGTGCCGGCGACACCGGGCGAGGAGACCGAACCGGGGCTCATTGTCTATCGCTTCGGTTCGGATTTGTTTTACGCCAACGCCAACCTCTTTGCCGACCAGGTGCGCGATCTCGTCGACCGCGCGCCGGTGCCGGTCCGCTGGTTCATCGTCGATGCCGGCGCGATCACCGACATCGATTACTCCGCCGCGCAAACCATGCGCGACCTGCTCGACGAACTCGCACATCGAAAGGTCGGCGTCATGTTCGCGCGCGTCACGCCGTATCTTCGATCGGATATGGAGCGGCATCGCATCGCGGGCGCGATCGGCGAGAAGCGGATTTTCGCCACGCTTCACGAAGCGATAGCGGCTGCGCGCGGCGATATGGTTGGTGCAGCCGCGGATCAGCGTGGGGAGCCGGTATGAAACGAGGTCATTCCGCAGCGGCAGAGGTTGCGTCGGTCGCCTCGAGCATGGCCGCGAGGCTTTCCGCGTCGACGATCGTTCGCACGGCGACCGGAGCCGCGCGGCCGCGAACTGCGATCTCCCTTACTGGCGCCGCGTCGTTGGGTAATCCGGCGGTCGCATACACCTCGTCGGAGATGACGACCTGGCAGGCCAGTTCCTTGGTCATATCCTGAAGCCGCGCGGCGACGTTCACCGCGTCGCCCAGCGCCGTGAACGAGATGTGGTCGCCGTAGCCGATATCGCCAACAATGACTTCACCGCCGTTGATGCCGATTCCGAACTTGATGGCGTCGCGCCCGGCTTCGGCAAACTGCCGGTTCAGATGCGCAATGTTTTCGGCCACCATCGCGGCGGCGTCGAGAGCCTGCCGGCAGGCAGTCGGCGGATCGGTGTCGACGCCAAACAAAGCCAGCATGCCGTCGCCTAGGTACTGGTTCACCTTGCCGCCGGCCTGCGTCACCGCCCGTGACGCTGCGCCGAGGAACCGATTGACGACGAACACGGTGTCGAACGGCAGCTGATCGGCCGCCATCTGCGTCGAGCCGCGCATGTCCACGAACATGCTCACCACATAGCGTTCCTCGCCGGGGTGGCCGCGGCCTTTGGCATGCACGAACGCGGCGCCGACGTGCGGCGGCAGCAGCGGGACGATCGTGAGGTCTGTCGCCGGCCGCAATTGGCATGCGAGCCGCACGGAGGGATCGGCGTCGGCGCCAATTCGCTCAAGCACGTAAGCTTCGCGAGCCGATGGCCGCGGCAATCCGTCGTGATCGCCGAGGATGCGAATCCGGCAGGTCGAGCAGCGGCCCTTGCCGCCGCAAACGCTGGCGTGCGGTACGTGGTGACGGTAGCTCGCTTCCAGGACCGACAGGCCCTTCGGCACCCGGATCATCCGGTCCGGGTAGGTGAGCCGAATCATGCCGCGCCGCCGCTCGTTGAAGCGGCGGATGCCGCGGGCCGCGAACACCGCAACAATAGCAGCGGCGTAAGCCAGCAGGAAACCGCGGCGCAGCCGTTCGAGGTTGGCGCGCTCGTCGGCCGTGCCAATCCGCGCAGGAGACTGGATGTCGGCGCTCCACGCCGGCTCAAGCGCCAGACGCTCCACGGTCTTGGCCTGTTGGTAAAAGCCGAGGAGCGCGAGCACGGGCAACAGCACGGCGACCGCAAGCAGGACTGGCGCAATTTTCGGAAAGAACCGTCGCAAGCGCAGCCAGAAATAAATACCGATACAGCCATGGATCCAGGCGACGACAACCACGGCGGTCTGCATCGCGCCCAAGTCCGGCCGTGCGATCCACAGAGCGTAGATGGCTTGCGCGTAGCCCCGCTGGAGTCCGTATAACGTGACGCCGAGGCGCTCGCCGATCAGATGCGTGCACAGCAATGCCGGTATGCTCAGTCCCAGCGCGAGCTGGGTGACCTCGGCAATTTTCCAGCGGAAATATCGGCGCCGATAGAGCGCCCACAATCCGAGCGTGCCGTGGATGGCGAGCGACGGGTAAAGAAGCAGCGTTCCAATCCAGCTTTGCCAGAAAGTGATATGGAACCAGAGTCCGTATTCCATGGCGTCGAGCGAAATATTGCCCAGCGCATGATTGATGTAATGCGACAGCAGATAACAAAACAGAACCAATCCGCAGCCGAGCCGAACCTGCCGCACGCCGATGCCGCGGGCGAGATGAAACGGTCTGAAGTTGATCTGGCTCAACGTCGTCACGCGGCCTTTCCGGCACTTGAAGCTTGTCTTGATCTTATTCCGTACGCGACGCGGACCCAGCGGCGGACATTACATAATTTTAATTCCGCCGACAGCGCACCGTAGGGCGGCTATCTGACATTTGTCGGTACCAGCTGAGTGCTAGTGATATCGAGAATTGGTTAGCAAATGACAACAAGGTGCGGGGAATAGAACATGGTGCGCAATTCGATCAGCGCGTGGGGCTGGCCTTCCGTTGTCCTGCATTGGCTGGGTGCGACGATCATTTTCGTCCTGCTGGTCCACGGCTGGTGGATGAACTCATCTGGCGCCCGGCCCTGGCCCGGCACGCTTGACCAATTTTATCTGGCATGGCGCGCTAGGCTACGACTTCCTGGTTCTTCTGGTGGTGCGGCTGGTATGGCGCTGGCTCAATCCGGTGCCGGCGTTGCCCGGCGACCTCAAACGCTGGGAGCGCTATGCCGCGCATGTCGGCCACGCCGGGCTCTATGTGATGATGTTTGCAGCCACCCTGGTCGGCTGGGCACTCGCCGGCACCATGCGCGCGCCGTTGCAGAAGGACCTGTTCGGCTTCACGGTACCGCTGATCTATACGAGTCACGACAGGGCGATCCACGAAACGCTCGAGGACACCCATCGCATTCTCGCTTACCTGCTTGCCGCGCTCGTCGTGGTGCACATTATCGGTGCGCTGCGTCACCATTTCTTCAAGCGGACCGATATTCTCACGCGCATGGTCACCATCGGCCGGCCAAGCTGATCCGCTGCTGAGCTATCGCCATCGCCGGCAGCTAACTGAATTGACAACATGCTGTCAATATGGCAATGTATTACCATGGCAGGACAGGGTGCCGTCACTGAACTGGTTTTAGAGACGTTCCGGCTCAACGGCCGTCTGCTTGCGGCCGGCGACGCGCTGATCGCCGACCTCGGACTGACCAGCGCACGGTGGCAGGTTATCGGTGCGATTTCGCTATCGCCGGTGCCTCTGCCGGTCGCTCATATCGCGCGAAACATGGGGCTAACCCGGCAAGCCGTGCAGCGTTTGGCGAACGACATGGAGCGCGACGGGCTGGTGCGATTCGCGCCCAATCCGCACCACGACCGGGCGAAACTCGTTCTGTTGACGCGTAAGGGAAACGCAGCCTTTGCGGCCGCAATGGAACGGCAGGGGCCGTGGGCAAACTCGCTCGTCGCCGGTCTCAGCATGCGCGACATCAAGCTTGCCACTTCGACGCTTCGAACCATCCGGCAACGTCTCGAACAACAAGCGGGAGCTGACGATGCTTAAGCGCATTCATCCGATCGCGGGAATTGTTGCCTTTCTGACCATCCTGACTTTCTGGATGTCTACCGCCGTGTCCGAACTGTTCCTTCCGATCGATGCGGTGATCGCAGTGAAGCAAGCAATTCCATGGGGGCTACTGGTTCTCGTGCCGGCGCTGGTAGTCACCGGTGCGACCGGCTTTCGTCTCGCCGGCGCGTCGACCGAGCCGCCCGTCCTGCGCAAGAAGCGCCGAATGCCGTTCATTGCCGGCAACGGCATAGTGGTGTTGATCCCGGCGGCGCTCAGCCTCTCGGCGCTCGCCACGCGGTTGGAATTCGATAGTCTGTTTTATTCGATCCAGGCGATCGAACTCATAGGCGGCGCCATCAACCTCGCGCTGATGTCGCTCAACATTCGCGATGGCCTGCGGCTCAGCGGGCGCCTGAATGGGCGCCCACTGCCGGCGATTAAGGCGACGTAGCTATAGTGGACGAGCGAGCGCGCGTAACCCGGATGTCGCAGCTGCTCAATCCGGGTTACAGACGTTAGCTACTTCATCAGTTCGACGAACAGGCCGATGACGCACACATAGCCGAGCACGAAAATGAGTGTGCGGATATAGGGAAGGCCGATCAGATAGACGATGGCGTGCGCGAGCCGGAGCCAGAAGTAGCTCATCGCCCAGAACGCGGTCATTGAGTCGTTTTTTCCAGCGATCTGAATGATGACCACAAGCGCGGCGAACGGCGCGAATGTTTCCACCGCGTTCATGTAGGTGCGGTCGGCGCGTTTGCCCCAGTTCGGCAGCGGGCGCGGTTCCGGATCGACGTAATTCGGCGGGGTGAGGAAGCCGTTGGTGATGACTTGCGCGATGACGTAGGGAATCCACAGCGACCCCGAGAGCAAAGCCGTCAGTGCCAGGTATTTCAGTTCAGGCGACATCTAAATTTCCCTTCCCTCAAAAGTGGTTTATTTCCTTAAAGCGCAACACTTGTAGCCCGGATCGCCGGCTTCCGGGATCACCTTTTCAAACTGTGCGGCGGGCTGGGCAGAGTTCTCTCCGGCCCGACGTTGGCCTGATCCGCCAACACGCCGCCCGTTTCAGTCGCAGCAGGAGTCCGATGTCTTCGGCTGCTGGTAGGTCTCATTGGGATTGACGGCAGTTCCGTCATACCTGTCGTGATGACGTACCCACGCCATGCCGTACGCCAGGCCTGCCTCGTCGCGCCCCTTGGGGGCGAGGTCGAGGAAGTGGTAGGCGCCGATCAGCATGTCGAGGCCGCGTCCATAGGACGAATAGGTGTGGAAAACTTCGCCGGCGGCGTTCTTGTAGAACACGCTGGCGCCGGGGCGCTCCTCGCTCGGGAATTCGGTCACTTCGTAATTGTAGTTGGCGATCCCCTTGGCCTTCTCCTCCGGCGTGGCGGACACGTGGTAGTCGAAGTTGAAATCATTGCCGAATGACGACACCCATTTGAAGTGCCAGCCCATGCGCTGTTTGAACTTCTCGATTTGCGCAAGCGGCGCTCGTGACACCACGACGAAAGCGACGTCGCGCTGTGCAAGATGGATGACCGAGCCGTCGAAGTGATCGGCCAGGAGCGAACAGCTTTTGCAGCCTTCCTCCCAATCGGGACCGAGCATAAAGTGATAGACGATCAGCTGGCTTTTGCCGCCGAACAGATCGGCCAAAGTCTCCTTGCCGTTCGGGCCGTCGAAGACGTAATTCTTTTCGATCTTCTCCCAGGGCAGCTCGCGCCGCTTGCGGCTCAGCGCGTCGCGGGCGCGGGTGAAGGCCTTCTCTTCGGCGAGGTGCGCCTTGCGCGCCGCGATCCATTCCTCGTGCGGGACGATCTTGTGCGGTTCCATCGTGACCTCCGCTGGTAAAAGGGCGGATTAGCCAAGAATAATCCGCCCTCGGTTCATGCACCCAATGATCAAGACGCCGGCGTCATCCAACCGATGCCGGCACCGCCCGGCTCGAGCAGGATAGCGATGCGGCCGACGTTGGGGATGTCAAACGCCGGCTTCATCACCTTGGCGCCGGCCTTGACTGCTTTCTTCACGCGCTCGTCGACATTGTCGACGGCGATGTAGGGCATCCAGCTTTCCGGCACGCCTTTGTATTCGGGTCCGTTGATGTCGAAGATGCCGGCCGCGGGCTCGCCGTCGGCCATGGCGATCGTATAGGTGACGCCGCCGGGCATCGGCATTGCATTGTAGGTCCAGCCCATCGTCTCGGCGTAGAACTTTTTCGCTTGCTCGACATTGCGCGTCATTAGCTCGTTCCAGTGAAATTGACCGTGTGCGGTCATCGCACTTACTCCTGCGTTGGTGATGGGGTCGTATTGCAGTCTCGTATTCCCTTATCGTGTCGTTCAGGCGACGAATTTTTCCAGTTTGTCGAGCGCGCCGATCCAGCCGTGTTGGTGACCGTTGCGCGATTCCTCGTCGAACAGTTTCTCATGCGTAATGGTCAGCAGCGTGCCGCCGGCTTCCGGTTTGAACAGAACCGTGACCAAAGACTCGTACGGCTCGTCGGGCGGTGCAGCGTCCCAGGCCCAGGTGAAAACCAGCTTTTCGTTGGATACCACCTCGCGGTAGACGCCACCGACATTGTGCGGCTTGCCGTCCGGCGAGCGCATCTCGATGCGGTAGCGGCCGCCGACGCGCGGGTCGCTCTCGGCCCGCACGGTCACGATCTCGCCCGGTCCCATCCAGCGCTTTATTTTTTCCGGGTCGGTCCAGGCGGCGAAGACTTTGGCGGGCGGCGCTTGGAGGCGTCGTTTGAGGGTGAGGCTTGGTTTGACTGCGGTGTCGACGTCCATGAATCTTCCTCCTCAAGGAAAGCGCTGAGGCGCTGCAGGGCCCCAGACCAGAAACGTTCGTAGCGGTTGAGCCAGGCCATAGCGTTCTGCATCGGTTCGGCGTTGAGACGGCAGGTGACGGTACGGCCCGATTTGGTGCGCTTGACCAGTCCGGCATCGGACAACACGTCCAGGTGCTTCATGATCGCGGGCAGCGATACCTTGAACGGCTCGGCGAGCGCGCTGACGGAAAGATCGGGTTGCTCGGCCAGCCGCGCCACCAAGGCCCGCCGCGTCGGGTCGGCAAGCGCGGCGAAGGTGCGATCAAGCGGTTCGGAACTTAACTTAACCATCTGGTTAAGTATAGGAACGCCGCGGATGCTGTCAAGCGGCGGCGGACCAAAAAATGACCGCGCCCAACCGGGCCTGGTTTTACGACGATCTGGAGTGGGGAGGGCGACGCGAGGCCGAACGGATGTCGCTACCTGGTGGTCGTAGTCCGCAAGCCGACCGTAGTCACGTCGCTGACACCGTATCCGTCGGTGAGCCGCTGCGGGTCGGCAGCGCGTCGTGGAAGACGACGCCAAACACCCCGACGGCAGCATAGAGTGCCACCACGGCCCAGAGACCCACGCCTAGCGTCTTTTCCATCGGTCTTATGCCTTCAGTCAGTCCCCAGTGGCAAAGCTTTGAACCATTTGTGGGGTCGAAGGTTCCTTGAGCCACTGCCGGTTTTTGCTGCGGCGAGCGAAGCTCGTCAGCTCATTTCTTCTCCAGCAGCAAAGTGCCTTCGCGGCGAATGAGCGGCTGCAGGGTTTCAGCGACTTTTGCCAGCAGCCACGGCAGCAATATTTCCAGGCGGACATGATCCTCTTCGACCCAGATCGAGCCGCTTGCCACTTGGGCGAGCGCGCTGATGCGGAATTGCAGGTGGTTGCCAGTCCAGATTTCTTCCTGGACGCTGAACAGATGGGCGAACCTCGCGCTTGCGCTGCCAAGGCCGGTCTTGATCCGGCGCAGCGCTTCCTCCTTGCCGAGGCGGTGCGGAATGGACACGATCAATGGCTTTGCCATAAAGCCTCCAGGGCCACATACCGTTGCGGGAGCGTGTGCTG
>CAWGYY010000026.1:0-4245 GCA_963826945.1 uncultured Alphaproteobacteria bacterium
TTGACGCAAAATCCGTTCAGGCTCCTTGCAGAATTAACCGCTGGGCTGGGAAACGCTGTCATGCTCGACACCTCTCAAGGCGTTACACCGCAGTTTGCTCTCGGCGAAGATCAACTCGCGGTGCGGGAGATGGCGCGGGCTTTCGCCATTGAAGTGTTTGCGCCGCACGCGCTCGCCTGGGACGAAGCCAAGCATTTTCCGGTCGCCGAGATGCGCAAAGGCGCCGCGCTCGGCATGGGCGGCGTTTACGTCAGCTACCGATGTTGGCGGGTCGGGGCTTTCGCGTCTCGATGCTGCGTTGATCTTTGAGGCGCTCGCCATCGGTTGCCCAACGGTCGCGGCCTACATGTCGATTCACAACATGGCGGCGTGGATGATCGATGCTTACGGCTCGGATCGCAACGTCAGAAATGGTTGCCGAAGCTGTGCACGATGGAGCTGCTTGCCAGTTATTGTCTGACCGAGCCGGGCGCCGGCTCGGACGCCGCCGCTCTTGCCACGCGCGCGGTGCGCGACGGCGATCATTACGTGCTCAACGGTCAAAAGCAGTTCATTTCCGGCGCCGGCGCCGGCGACCTCTACGTGGTGATGGCGCGCACCGGCGGCGCTGGCCCGTCCGGCATTTCAACGCTGGTCGTGCCCGGCGAAACACCCGGCATTTCGCTCGGCGCGAACGAACGAAAAATGGGCTGGAACGCCCAGCCGACCCGCGCCGTCGTTTTCCAGGACGCGCGGGTGCCGGTCGAAAACCGGCTGGGCGAGGAGGGCATCGGCTTTAAGATCGCGATGGCTGGCCTGGACGGCGGCCGCCTGAACATTGCGGCGTGTTCGCTCGGCGGCGCGCAGAGCGCGCTCGACAAGGCGCTCGCCTACATGAAAGAGCGCAAAGCGTTCGGCAAGCGCCTGGAGGAATTCCAGGCGTTGCAATTCCGTCTCGCGGATATGGCAACAGCGCTAGAGGCGTCGCGCACGCTGTTATGGCGCGCGGCGGCTGCGCTCGATCGCGGCGATGGAAATGCGACAACGCTTTGCGCCATGGCCAAACGCTTTGTCACCGACGCCTGCTTCGAGGTCGCCAATCAGGCGCTGCAACTGCACGGCGGCTACGGTTACCTCTCCGAATTCGGCATCGAGAAGATCGTGCGCGATTTGCGCGTGCACCAGATTCTCGAAGGAACGAACGAGATCATGCGCCTCATCGTGGCAAGAAGCCTGGTCGGGCGATAAGCGCAATGGTCCTGCACGAGGGTGAGGTTATTGTTCGCGCCGAGCGGGCGCTGCGCCGGATCACGCTGAACCGGCCAAAGGCGCTCAACGCTCTCACGCTCGATATGGCCGTCACCATGAGGGAGTTTCTGCGCTCGTGGGCATCGGATCCCGAAGTTGGCGCAATCCTGATCGACGGCGCGGGCGAGCGCGGGCTGTGCGCGGGCGGCGACATTCGCGCACTCTACGACGCGGCGAAATCCGGAAGCTCCCTCCCCGAGCAGTTCTGGTCGACCGAATACCATCTGAACGTTTTGATCGCGCGTTATCCGAAGCCCGTGGTCGCGGTCATGGACGGTGTTGTGATGGGCGGCGGGGTCGGCGTTTCCGCTCACGCGTCGCATCGCGTTGTCACCGAGCGTTCCGCGGTGGCAATGCCGGAAGTCGGGATTGGATTCTTTCCCGACGTCGGCGCGTCCTTTTTGCTGGCGCGGGCACCGGGACATGTCGGAACGTATTTGGCGCTGACCGGTGATCGCATGAACGCTGCCGATGCCATCTATTGCGGGTTTGCCGACATCCACATTGCGGTCGAAAAGCTTGCCGAGCTTGCCGCTGCGCTCGCCGAGTGTCGCACGGCCGACGATCTGCAGAAACGGCTCGGCAAAATGTCCACCGCGCCCGCGCCCGGCCGGCTGAAAGCGGCGCAGACCTGGATTGATGCTGCCTTCGATGCCAATCAGGTCGAGACGATTTTCGAGCAATTGCGGTCGAACAAGCTGGACGAGGCACATTCGGCACTCGTTACAATGCAGAAAGCGTCCCCTACGTCGCTGAAGATCACGCTACGCAATGTTCAAGCCGCGGCATCGTTCAAAAGAGTAGAGGAAAGCTTCCAGCAAGATTATCGTATCGCCCTCGCCTGCATTGCCGGCCATGATTTCATCGAAGGCGTTCGCGCGACCATTGTCGACAAGGATCGCAGCCCGAAATGGCGCCCCGACAAGCTTGAAGACGTCACCACTGAAATCGTCGATCGGCACTTCAAGTCGGTCGGCGCCCTGGAACTGAATTTCGCGAACTGAAAGAGGCTTGTGCCAATGCCCCATATCGGATTCATCGGTCTCGGAAACATGGGCGGCCCCATGGCCGCCAATCTCGTCAAATCCGGCGAACACGTCCTGGGCTTCGACGTCGTAACCGCATCGCGTGAGAGCTCCGCCCGGGACGGCGTGCAGATTGTCGCCAACGCAAGGGCGTGCGTCGAAAACGCCGATGTGGTCATAACCATGCTGCCGGCCGGCGAGCACGTCCTGTCGGTATGGAACGACATCGTGCCGCATGCGCGGCAGGGGACGCTCTTCATTGATTGTTCGACAATCGACGTCACCAGCGCGCGCAAGGCGCATTTGCTCGCAGCATCGCGCGGCATTGCCACGCTTGATGCACCCGTCTCCGGCGGCGTCGGCGGCGCCAAAGCGGCGACGCTCACCTTCATGGTCGGCGGAACGTCGGCCGCGTTTGCACACGGCAAGCCGGTGCTCGAACGCATGGGCAAGCGGGTGGTGCATTGCGGCGAGGCCGGCAACGGTCAGGTGGCGAAGATCTGCAACAACATGATTCTCGGCGTGTCGATGATCGCCGTCAGCGAAGCGTTCGTCCTGGGCGAAAAGCTTGGCCTCTCGCACCAGGCGCTTTTCGACGTCGCTTCGGCTTCGTCGGGACAGTGCTGGTCACTGACTAGTTATTGCCCCGTGCCGGGTCCGGTACCCGCGAGCCCGGCGAATAATGGCTATAAGCCCGGCTTCGCCGCGGCGTTGATGCTGAAGGATCTCAAGCTGGCGAAAGAAGCCGCGGGATCAGTCAAGGCGGACACCGCACTTGGTGCTCAGGCCGCTGCGATCTACGAGCATTTTTCGCAATCAGGACACAGCGGCGACGATTTTTCCGCGATCATCAACCTCGTCCGCGAGGCATCCCGGCACGACTGATTGCACGTATCGTCATGCCCGGCACAGCCGGGCATGACGAGCAGTAAAGCCTTACTGTCCAGGATCCTTCGGCGACCACAATTTGATCGGCGACGTCTTCTCGTAAGCCATGCCTTTCGGATAGCTGATGGCTTCCATCTGCAATCCCCACGGGGCCAGAAAATAGAAGATGCTTTGTCCCGCGGCCGGCCCCTGCTCGACCGGCAGATTAAAGAAGGTCTTCACGCCTTTGCTGTCGAGATAGGTCTTCGCCGCCTTGATGTCGTCGACGTAGAAGGCGATGTGATAGCCGCCGATGTCGCTGTTTTTCGGCGTCATGTTTTTCTGGTCCGGCGAGCTGTATTGAAACAGCTCGATATTGGAGCCGTAGCCGCAGCGAACCAGCGTGATCTGATAAATCACGGCCTTTGGGTCGACGTTGAGCAAATCGTGCATGAAGGTGCCTTTGTCGTCGGAGAACGGTCCAAACGACATCGCCTCTTTGCAACCGAGCACGTTGACGAAAAAGTCGGTCGCTTGCTTGATATCCGGCACCGTGATGCCGGTGTGATCGTGGCCGCGCAGACCGGGAATTCCATCGGCTTTGGCCGTAGCTACGCTCGCGAGCATTGCAGCACCCGCTGTCGCGATCGCGAGATGACGCACTAAACGAACCATATTCAACCTCCTGGCGGGGACTGGTTTTAAAATCGCACCGCGGCCCCCGTTGCCGCAACGCGACGTGTTGCTGTTAAGCGGTCGCGGCAACCTCCGCGGAAGCGCCGCGCGTCAGCCAACCGGGATCGACGGTCGGAAGCGGAATGGCGTCGATCAGCATGCGCGTGTAGTCGGCGCTTGGGGCGGCAAAGACCCGATCGCACGGCCCCTCTTCGACGACGCGACCGTCATGCATCACTACGACGCGCTGGCAGATCGAGCGGACGACCGAAAGGTCATGACTGATGAAGGCGAGCGCGAGATGCATTTCGCTCGTCAGTTCCTTGAGGAGCCGCAGCACCTGCGCCTGGGTCGAGACGTCGAGCCCGGACACGATCTCATCGGCAAGCAC
>CAWGYY010000027.1:0-34834 GCA_963826945.1 uncultured Alphaproteobacteria bacterium
GAATTGGCGACGGCAATCTGGGCGCTGCCGCTCGCCGGCCTTCTGGTCGGCGCCGTCGGCGCCGTGGTCTATGCGGTGGCGCACCGGCTCGGCGTGCCGGCGTGGCCGGCGGCGGCCTTACCGTCGCCGCGACGCTCGCGGTGACCGGCTGCCTGCATGAAGACGGGCTCGCCGACACCGCCGACGGCTTCGGCGGCGGCGCGACCCGCGAGCGCAAGCTCGACATCATGCGCGACAGCCGCATCGGCACTTACGGCGTGTGCGCGCTGGCGATCTCGATCCTGATCCGCGCCGGCGCGCTCGCAAGCCTCGCCGATCCGGGCTGGGTGGCGTCGGCGCTGATCGCCGCGCATGCGCCGGCCGCGCGACGATGCCGGTGGTGATGTTCTTCTGCCGCCGGCGCGCGCCGACGGCCTGTCGTTCACCGCCGGGCAGCCGCCGCGCGCGCGGCGTCGCCGGCGCGGCGCTCGGCGTTGTGATTCGTGCTGTTTGCCTCGGCCTTGCGCGCGCGCTGGTCGCCGTGGTCGTGCTGGCGTCGTCGCGTCGCTGTGGCCCGGTTGAGCCGGCGCAGATCGGCGGCCAGACCGGCGACGTGCTCGGCGCGGTCGAGCAGGTGAGCGAGATCGTCATTTTGCTGGTCGCGGCGGCGTGCACTCATCAGTCCTCGCCAGGCGCGGGGTGTGCGCCCTCGCCCCTTGCGGGAGAGGGCAGCGAAGGACTTTCAGCAATCCGGTTGGGTGAGGGGTTGCGGCCCGACCCCTCACCCATTCTTATTGTTGATCGCCGAGCGGCCCTCTCCCGCAAGGGGAGAGGGCGCAAAAATGACTCTGCACTCCGATGACGGGCTAGGATTTCCGCGGCGCTCAAATAACGCGCGCCGCCGAGCAGGGCGAGCGTGATCAGCGCCGGCGCGATGGCGAGCCGGAGGCTGACGGCGGCGACCGCGGCGGTGGCGGCCCAGCCGATCGAGGAGAATGCCTCGGCAAACGTCGCGACCCGCGAGGAGACCTGGCGGCGGCGGAATTGGCTGCGTTTGGCCTGGGTGCGGAACCAGAGCTGGATCGCGGTCGCTGACGCCGCGGCAATGACGATGCCGGCGCCGGTGACCGCGCGTGCCACGGCGAGACGATGGCGAGCACCGTGACCAGCGGCGCAAAGATCGCGGCGATGATGCCGAGCACCGCCTCGATCTTGGCGCGCAGCAAGGCCCGCGCGGCACCGGCGCGGTGGCGACAAGATCGGGCGCGTCTTCGCCGGAGATGGTGAGCCAGGCGAGACCGCCGGCGAGCTGGCCCGCCGCCATCACCAGCACCGGCACCAGCAGATTGAGCGCGCCGCCGCCGGCCTGAAAACTCCGCCACAGCAGGATCGCCGGCGGCACCAGATAAAGCATCTGCATCAGCGTCTGCGAGACCAGCCACGGATCGCGGCGCAGCAGGATCCATTCCTTGCGGCGGAGCGCGCGGCGCGGCGAAGTCGTGCGGAAGATCGTGTGCCGCTGCGCGCGGCTTGCCGGCGCATTCTCGGCGCCGGCCGCGGCGACGGCATATTCGCCGAAGCGCGGCGCCACCAGCGCGATGGCGACGGCGAGCAAGACGAAACTAAAAGCCAGCACGCCGGCAAGCGGCCAGCGTCGCCGAGCACGGCGCGCGCCGGCCACCAGACAACACTGCCGATGTCGGGCGCCAGCGCGAGCACGGTCTCCGACCGCAACACGGTCGCCTGCGACAGCGTGCCGTAGGACAGGATCGCCGCGACCTGCAGGCCGATGACGAAGGCGGCGCCGATCACCGCGGCGATGACCTGCGCGACGAGCCGCGTGCGCTTCGGGCCGATGGCGCGGAACAGCGCCACCGTCAGCGCGACCGCGAGCGCGGCCGCCGCGGCGCCCATGGCGACGATGACGCCGTAAGCGCCGAGCCAGCGCCAGCCGCCGCGCCAGATCAGCATGTCGATGAACGGCCCGGCAAGCGGCAACGCCATCACCGCCACCGTGAGCGCCACGGTCGCGATGCGGATGGCGAACAGCTTCTGCGCCGCGGCCGGCGAGGCGAGGATCAGATCGAGATCGGCGCGGGCATAGAACGCGCGCGTCATCAATTCCATCGCCTGCGAGACCATCAGCAGCCACGACAGCAACAGCGTCGCCGTGATCGCGATCATGGTGTGCTTGTCGGGCGCGGCCGTGGCGGACCCGCCGACGACGAAATAGGCGACCGCGTGCATGACGATGACGAAGGCGACAAAGCCGATGGCGACGCTGCGCACGCGGGCGCGGCGGCCGGCGGTCATCATCGCCACCCAGTCGCGCCAGGCGAGCCGCGATTCATGCCGCGCGAACCAGACCGCGGTGCCGGACTGTCATGGTTGCGGAAAAACTCACGCCGCTTCCGCCGCCTCGGCGACCAGCGCGAGGAAGGTGTCCTCGAGGCTCGCGGCGATCGGCGCGCATCGCCGCCGATGGCGGCGCCGACGTCGTTGCCGACCTGCCGGCGCAGTTCGTCGAGCGTGCCCTCGGCGACCAGCCGGCCATGGGCGATGACGCCGATGCGGTCGGCCATGCGCTCGGCGACTTCAAGAATGTGCGTGGTCATGATCATGGTGCCGCCGTCGCGCACGCGCTCGCGCAGCACGCTCTTGACCTGGCGGGCGGAGCCGGCATCGAGGCCGGTGAGCGGCTCGTCGAGAATGATCAGGCGCGGTCGTGCACCAGCGCGCCGGCGAGCGCCACTTTCTGGCGCATGCCTTTCGAGAACGTCTCGCAGCGCTCGCGCGCGTGCGCCGCAAGCCCGAGCCATTCCAGCAGCTCTGCGCGCGCGCCTGCGCCAGCTCCGGCTCGACGCCCCACAGCCCGGCGACGAATTCCAGATATTCCTCCGGCGTCAGCTTGTCGTAGATCATCGGCTCGTCGGAGATCCACGCGACCACGCGCTTGGCGGCGACCGGATCGGCGAGCGCATCGATGCCGGTGACATGGATCGAGCCGGCGTCGGGGCGCAGCAGCCCCGCGATCATGCGCAGCGTCGTGGTCTTGCCGGCGCCGTTCGGGCCGAGCAGCGCGTAGAATTCGCCGCTGCGCACCGCGAGGTCGAGGCCGTCGACGGCGGGGCGGTCGAAAGTCTTGACCAGGCCGCGGACTTCGAGGGCGAGGCGGTGCGGTTGAAGCATGTGAATCGCGGTCGCTGACTCGTCGATTGCGAGGCGGCCAGCGAAGCAATCCAGTCACGGCGGAGCAGCCACTGGCCATTGCCTTCGTCGCTCGCTGCCGTCGGCAATGACGAGAACCCTAGCAAACGAGAGGTTTCGGGCCGGTGAATCCGCCGCCGCATTTTTGACGGCAACACTTAAGCAGTGATGCGATCGATCTCCGCGAGGTCGGCCGGCCGAGAGCGTCCAGCCGACCGCGGCGACGTTCTGTTCCACCTGCTCAGGCCGGGTGGCGCCGGCGATGATGCTCGATACGGGCGAACGGCTGGCGAGCCAGCTCATCGCCAGTTCAAGCAGGGTGTGGCCGCGCTTGGCCGCGAACTGGCGCGAGCGCTTCGACAATGCCCCAGTTGCGCTCGTTGATGACGCTGTCGGCAAGGCGCTTGGTGGTGGCGAGCCGGGTGCCGGCGGGCAGCGGCGCGCCGCGTTTGTACTTGCCGGTGAGCAAGCCGCTGGCGAGCGGGAAAAACGGCAGCAGGCCGAGGCCGTGCTTCTGCATCACCGCGATGCGATCTTTTTCCACGCCGCGCACGACGAGGCTGTACTCGTCCTGACAGCAAACAAACGACGTGAGGCCGTTGCGCGCGGCAACGCTCAAGCGCTTCCTCAAGCTGCGCGGCGGAAAAATTCGAGCAGCCGATGAAGCGGACCTTGCCCGCTTTCACCAGATCGTCGAGCGCGCGCAGCGTCTCCTCGATCGGCGTATTCGGATCGGGCTGATGGATCTGATAAAGATCGATCCAGTCGGTCTGCAGCCGGCGCAGGCTGTCTTCGATCGCCTGCATGATGTAGCGCCGCGACGCGCCCTTGCGGTCGCCGGTCTCGTCCATCGCCATGCCGAATTTGGTCGCCAGCACGATATACTTGCGGCGCGCGCCCGAAGACCTTTCCCAGAACTTCTTCCGAGCCGCCGTAATTGCCGTAGATATCGGCGGTATCAAACAACGTGACGCCAAGCTCCAGCGCCTTGTCGATGACGCGGCGCGAGGCTTCGAGATCGATGCGGCCGCCGAAATTGTTGGTGCCGAGGCCGACGAGCGAGACTTCCGGACCCGACGTTCCGAGCTTGCGCTTTTCCATGCTCTCTTCCGAGCAACGTCTGCTTCAACCGCTGACATTATAGGCCGCGAGCGCCGCCATGTTGACGAGCTGGGCGTCGTTGGCGGAGAGCGGCACGATCTGCACCGAGCGATCGAGACCGACCAGCAGCGGGCCGATCACGGTGGCGCCGCCAAGCTCCATCAGCATTTTGGTCGAGATCGAAGCCGAGTGGAACGCCGGCATGATCAGCACATTGGCGGGACCCGACAGCCGGCAGAACGGATAGGCCTCGCGCAGCTCCATGTTCAGCGCCACGTCGGCCGCCATCTCGCCGTCGTACTCGAAATCGACGCGCTGCTTGTCGAGGAGCCGCACCGCTTCCTGCACCCGCTCGCGAGCGTTCGCCCGGCGGATGGCCGAAGGTCGAGAACGCGAGCAGCGCCAGCCGCGGCTCGTAGCCGAGCGAGCGCGCCACCCGCGCCGCCTCGACCGCGATCTCGGCGATGTCGGCGGCGTCCGGCATCTCGGTGACGGCGGTATCGGCGACCAGCACGGTGCGGCCGCGCGCCAGCACCAGCGAGACGCCGATCACGCGATGGCCGGGCTTCGGATCGATGCAGCGCTGCACGTCTTCCAGCGCCACCGAGAAATTGCGGGTGACGCCGGTGACCATGGCGTCGGCATCGCCGAGCGCGACCATGCAGGAGGCGAAATGATTGCGGTCCTGGTTGACCAGGCGCTGGCAGTCGCGCTGCAGGAAGCCGTGGCGCTGCAGCCGCTCATAGAGATAGGCGGCGTAGGTCGGCGTTGCGCGACGACAGCGCGCGCATTGATGATCTCGATGCCGCCGCCAAGCTCGACGCCGAGCGTCTGCGCGGTCTCCTTCACGCGCTCCTCGCGGCCGACCAGCAGCGCGGTACCCAGCCCCTGCTGCACGAACGAGGCCGCCGCGCGGATCACCTGCTCCTCTTCGCCCTCGGCAAAGACGACGCGCCGCGGCTGCCGGCGCAACACTTCGAACACCCGCTGCAGCACGCCGGCGATCGGGTCGCGGCGGCGGCGCAGTTGCTGCCGGTATGCTTCCATGTCGACGATCGGCCGGCGCGCCACCTTCGAGTCCATCGCCGCCTGGGCCACCGCCGGCGGGATGGACGAAATCAGCCGCGGATCGAACGGCACCGGAATAATGTAATCCGGCCCGTATTTCGGCCGCGCGCCATAGGCCGCGGCGACTTCGTCGGGCACGTCCTCGCGCGCGAGTTCGGCGAGCGCGTGCGCGGCGGCGATCTTCATCTCCATGTTGATGGCCCGCGCCCGCACGTCGAGCGCGCCGCGGAAGATGTAGGGAAAGCCGAGCACGTTGTTGATCTGGTTCGGATAGTCGGACCGGCCGGTCGCCATGATGGCGTCGGAGCGCACCGCGGCGACGTCCTCCACCGTGATCTCGGGATCGGGATTGGCCATGGCGAAGATGATCGGCTTCTCCGCCATCGTCTTCACCATCTCCTGCGTCACCGCGCCCTTCGCCGAGAGCCCGAAGAACACGTCGGCGCCGACCAGCGCGTCGGCGAGCGTGCGCGCCTCGGTCTTGACCGCAAAGCCCGACTTCCACTGGTTCATGCCCTCGGTGCGGCCTTCGTAGATCACGCCCTTGGTGTCGCAGAGGATGAGATTCTCCGGCCGGAAGCCGATCGCGCGCAGCAGCTCGAGCGACGCGATCCCGGCGGCGCCGGCGCCATTGCAGACCAGCTTGGTGGTTTTGATGTCGCGGCCGGTGAGTTCGAGCGCGTTGATCAGGCCGGCCGCTGAGATGATCGCGGTGCCGTGCTGGTCGTCGTGGAACACCGGAATGTCGAGCAGCTCGCGCAGTCTTTGCTCGATGATGAAGCATTCCGGCGCCTTGATGTCCTCGAGATTGATGCCGCCCCAGCTCTTGCCGAGCAGCCGCACGCAATTGATGAATTCGTCCGGGATCCTCGGACGAGACTTCGAGATCGATGGAGTCGATGTCGGCGAAGCGCTTGAACAGCACCGCCTTGCCCTCCATCACCGGCTTGGCGGCCAGCGCGCCGAGATTGCCGAGACCGAGAATGGCGGTGCCGTTGGTGATGACGGCGACGAAATTGCCCTTGGTGGTGTAGTCGTAGGCGCGGGTCTCATCCTCGGCGATGGCCAGCACCGGAACCGCGACGCCCGGCGAATAGGCGAGCGACAGGTCGCGCTGCGTCGCCATCGGCTTGGTCGCCACCACCTCGAGCTTTCCCGGCCGGCCCTGGCTGTGAAACAGGAGCGCTTCCTGGTCGGTGAATGTCGGCCGGTGCGTGCGATCGCCCGGTTTCGATCCGGTTTTCGAAGCCATTTCAATTCCTTGCTGCTGGGCGCGCCGGTCGAGTGAGGCGGCTCGCTGGACGTTAGCGGAACCGACCGCCTGTACTCAAGAGAGCGTCGGATCACGACCCGACGCTCTGTCGCAAAAAGCGCCGCATCCTCGACGCATTGAATAAGCCGGCGCGGGGTAGTAATGCCTGCGTGCAATCCCGAACCCTCACGAGCTTGCCCGCCTCGCCATGCTTAGATTTCTGCTGCGTCTTATCGGTCTTGGCATACTCGCTCTGGCCTTTTTCTTTGTTGTCTATGACGGCAGCAGATCGATCGCCAACCAGCGCGTGGCCTACACGGATCTGGCCCAGGCGTGGGCCATCGTCGATCAGAGCGACCTCAATCAGGTGCAAAATTGGGTTAGGCAAAAGGCGACGTGGGCGGACCCGTCGGTTCAGAAGGCATTCGAATTACCGATCGCCGCGATCCTTGCGGTCGTGGCGATGATACTGATGGCTGCTTGGACGCAAGAAAAGGCCGCTCATCGGCTATGCGCGCAACTGAGCGCGCCCCCCGCGCGATTTCCGTTCCGCCGGTTTTGCGCCGTTCACTATTCGCCGCGGCAATTATCGTCCTCGTTCTCCTGGCTCTGCCTTACCTGATCGCTCCGCTCTACCGGTTCGTGCAGCCGGTTTCGACGCCGATGCTGTGGCGATGGGTGACCGGCAAACGGGTCGAGCGCATCGTCGTGCCGATCGGGCGCATCTCCCCGACGCTGCCGATCGCCGTCATTGTCGCCGAGGACGGCACGTTCTGCCGTAATCGCGGCATCGACCTCGGCGCGCTCCGCGAGGCCGTGGAAGAGGCCGACGACAATATCGGCGTCGCCCGCGGCGGATCCACCATCACCCAGCAGACTGCCAAGAACCTGTTCCTCTGGAACGGGCGCAGTTTCGTGCGCAAAGCGCTCGAAATTCCACTGGCGATATGGCTCAACCTGGTGCTGCCGAAGCGGCGGGTGATGGAAATTTACCTCAATATCGCCGAGTGGGGTCCAAACGGCGAATTCGGCGCCGAGGCCGGCGCGCGCTGGGCCTTCGGCAAATCGGCGCGCGAATTAACGCCGCGTGAAGCGGCTGAACTTGCCGCCGTCCTGCCGAACCCGGTCCGGCGCAGCGCCCGGACGCCGAACGGGCTGGTGCGCCGGCTGGCATCCCTTTACGAGAGCCGAGCCGCGGCACACCCGGCGTTCGATGCCTGCGTCCGTCCGCGCGCCCCCTAGCTTCCCGGCAGCCATTCTTCTATAAGCGCGCCAATTCCGAGCACAGTGACCTGCACCAGGAGAGCGACATCATGGCCGTTCCGAAGCGAAAAACATCACCGTCGAGGCGCGGCATGCGCCGATCCGCCGACGCCCTGAAGCGTCCGTCTTATGTCGAAGACAAGGATTCCGGCGAACTGCGCCGACCGCACCACATCGATCTGAAGACCGGCATGTATCGCGGCCGTCAGGTGCTCAACAAGAAGGCCGAGGCATAGCGCTTCGGAGGCGCCATGTTTGTTCTTGGCTTTCCTCTGCTGCTTGTTCCTTTCGCCATTTACAACATCATCGCATTTCTGACGCCGGGCGTCGGCTGGACCACGCCGGTGACCACCGTGCACATGATGTCCGGCCAGGATTGGGTGCTGACCTGGGAGGACATGCTGCTCGCCTTCGCCATCCTGTTGCTCGCGGTCGAGATCATCAAATCGACCCGCATGGGAATGCGCTCGATCGTCGATCACGTGCTGGCAATGGCGCTTTTCATCGTCATGCTGGTTGAGTTTCTGCTGGTGCAGCGGGCCGGCACATCGACATTTTTTCTGCTGACCATGATCGGCCTGGTCGACGTGCTGGTCGGCTTTATCGTCAGTATCCGCAGTTCGCAGCGCCAAGTGGAAGTCGAAACCGAGCGGACCTGAAGCGATCGCTGCTCTCCCGCCATCCCGGCAAAGTCGACTCACATCTTTTGCAGGCTGCTCCTGGTGGCGGGCGACCTAAATTATCTTGCCTGGAGACAATTCCTTTTTTTACGTTGCTTCGGCAACGTTCGAACTGCTCATGCGCATGCAGTAGGGCGCGTAGTCAAAGAAATCGAAGCTTTGGGTGCCGATTGCCCAATGTCCGCTTTACTCGGCAAGTGAACGCTCTCGGGCGCAATCTCGGCATCCGCTAAGGGCCGGCCGATTAACCGTATCTTTCGACATGCCATCGGCGGTCCGCGTGTGCGCCACTAGCGAACGCCGCTAAACCGCCGCAAATGAGACCAACCATAAGCTCGAGTGCTGCAGCAAGCTTCCGCACGGCGCCACGGTTCGCGAACTAGGCCCGTTACTCTACATGCGATATGCGGTAAACCCTTTCGGCGATGTCACTTGTGGTCGTCGCTGGTGACTAGGGCAGACACTATCTGGTGACTCAGGGCAGACATTATAAAGAGGGTTCCAGGCACACCAGCCATTAAATGCTCAGCTTTATGCGCATCCGACTTAGAGAAGGAGCCACGGGCCATGAAGACAGTGCGATGCTTTCAGCGCTTGGTGAGTGGTTTGATGCGTTTGGGCGGGGGCTCTGCCGCTTTTCTTCTGACGGTTTTTTTGCTCCCCTCGACAGCTTCTGCTCAATCGTTCGATATACGCAGCGAGAACCTCACGGTGACGGTGACTTGCTCGCCCGCCAACGTCCAATTGACCCACATCCGCGGCAAGTCCGGCAACAAGGATTTCGACTACCTCAGCGGAACGCCTTCCCTCCTCATGTTTGGGAGCAACAATTCCGACTACAACGGCACGTTTAGCGGCGTTTCTTGCAATACGAGCGGCGAAGCTCTCAACATAACGGCGAACTCATCCGACGGTCTCCTTGCTTTCTGGATCAGTGTTGCGCCCGATGGCGCCAAACCCGTCGTGATCGTGAGCACGCAGGTCACGTACCAGGGCCCCTCGACCGGCACCGCCGCACCGACTGCGTTTTTCAGAGCCCGGTTCCCCAGCGTCCAGTTCAATGTTCCGAATTCCGCGACGCTGCCGGGCAACGCCATGGCCATGGTACCGCAGATGGTCGGGACCGTGGTGCCGCTCGCCAACGTCACCAAGGGCGGCCTGGGTGCGACCTATGCCAGCGACGGCACCGCCGTTCCGCCTTCCGCATTCGGGTTGCCGACCAGTCAAAATGTCATGGAAATCGCCGAAGTCTATGACGGCGGCGGCGGCGGCGGTCTATATTTCATGGATCTCAATGGAGACTACGCCAAGAATATTGCACCGCTGCAGTTCAATTTGACGAGTGCCGAAACGACATCAGGAACCGTTTATCAGATCACAGGATACTGGACTGCTCTCCTGAAGCTCAATCAGGCGGGGTTCAATCAGTGGGTGACGCTGCCCAATCTCGCCATCGGCACCCACTCCTCAGGCGATTGGCATCACGCCGTCGATTACTATGTGAGCAAGCATAAACCGAATTGGACCTTTCCAAGTACACCGAGTTGGTTTCGCGGAGCGGCAGGAATCTACTTGCTGGGCGTCGCCGGAGGCGGTTCGTTTTTCAATACCTTCCCGTTCACGGCGATCAACGACAAGTATTTTGGAATTGAACTGTTCGCCTGCAACAGCCAGGTCACGGTCAACGGTATCACGAAGACCACCGGCACGCCGCCAAACCTGCCGGGACACCGCTGCTTAGTGGACGTCTATAACGACGCTCAAAAGCTGGGTGCGAACGTGCTCTACCTCACGAGCTGGTGGTCGGGTGGTTACGGAAACAAGGGCGACTACATCGTCGATCCGGATTTGGGAGGCGAAACGGGCCTTACCGAGGCGGTCACCGAGATTCATAGCCTCCCTAACCCTGGCTATGTGATCCTCTACATGGAGCCTTATGCTGCCGCTGCCAGCTCCGCCCTGGTATCAACGGGACCAGGCAATACTTGGCGGTCACTGCCCCGGCCGCCGATCCCGGCCCTCAACGGTGCGGGGGCTGCAATCGGGCCAACGGATATCTGCGCCGGGACTGGCGATTGTATGGCCATCCCCAATACGCAGTGGCAGGACTATCTCATCAACATTGTTATACATACGGATCCGTTAGAAGCCAATTCGATCAATCTGGTCAAAACGACCGGCGTCGATGGCGTCTTTCTCGATTTCGTGGGGCTGGCAGATGAACTGGCCGGTCGGAACTTCTTCCGAGGACGTCGACTACACCTCGAAGGAGTGGACCGCTGCGGCGCTGCGCTTCGTCGATCGCTTTCGAAACGCAATCCAGGAAGCCAATCCCAATGCCATCGTGATGGGCGAGAACAACACTGGGCAGCTCCCGTTTCACTGGGACGGGGGCTCGGCGGCGGATCTGTCACCCTGGGGCCCCACTTTTAAAGAGGACGGCGGCATGATGTTGGCTTCGCCCATTCGTTACGCGATGCCCAACGCAAACTTTTTCGTCAACGGCGGTAATCTTGGTGGCCTCAATCAAGTCTTCGCAGCCGGGCACAATTTGGCGCTTGGTCCTTTTTGGCTACTCGACGTGACGACCGCTCCCGCTACGCGGTTCGCGCCATACGGCATCTACACCTCGACTAGGACACTAACAACCATCAGTGGATCCTACTCGGCCACTGTCGTGCCGATGGCAGGACTTGCCCCCGGATTTGTCGTCGCGGCCACCTCTGTGCCGTCCGACACGACGGTCACTGAAGTCAGCGGTACGACCGTCACGCTGTCGCAGGAGGCGACCGAGACGGCCTCTGTCTCAGCGAAGTTTTCGTGGCCGGTACCGCACCCGAACTCGATCGTATCCAGCTACATCAGTTCGTTGATGAACATCCGCAAAACCTACGCAGACGCGCTGGTTTCCGGCACCCAGCTGCCGATGCCCGCAACGACTTCGCCCGATAATATCGTGGCGTACATGTATCAGGGCCAAACCAATCAGATCGTGACCATCGTAAACTACGGAAGCACCACGGTAGGGTCGGTTACAGTTACGCTAGACCCGCACTACGGCACTACAGAATCATGGACCCAAATCCTGCCCGAGACGTCTAGCCCGGTCACATTCACTGAAAATTCTACAGGAGAGGTGACTCTGACGAACATTTTGCCAGTGCCGACTTCGCTGTCGACGTCGACGACCGGTAGCATCCCTCAAATGGGGTTGGTGATTTTGCAACGTTCTTGCCCAACGTTGCCGCGCACTTCACCTTATGCCTGCGCCGCCCCACGAACCTACCCAATGACGACTGAAGTTCCGCTCATGAACGAAACATTTTCGTTCGCCGCCAATGGGCCAGCTCCGGCCGGCAATTGGATTGACTGGATCGTATCGGGCACAACCACCGCGCCCAGTGGGCGCTGGACCACGGTGCAGGAAGGCTACTTCTCAGGCACTGACTACGTATCCGCCAGTATTCTTCGCGTGCAAAGCCCAAACGATCGCTCCCTGCTTTTTTATGACAACTTCGGGGGTGGCCTCTACTTCGACTACAGCGGTCAGGTAACCATTGAATCCTTTGCTCCAGGCAAGACTGGAGGAGCGGGCCTGAGTTTCAGGCTCAGCGACAACCAAGTAAAGCCGCCCGACGCCGGAAACCAGGGTTATGACCTTGTGTTGACAAATAAGCCGATGGGAACCGACACGGGCTCCGTGACTATGTATAAACGCCAGCCGCGACCAGGCGGCGGCACACCAATGCTGACGCCTTTGCAGAGCGCAGCTTACCCGGTCTCTGCGGGTCAAACCTACCAGCTCTCCGTCTCTACTTTTACGACCTGGACGAATTCTGTACCGTCCTATCCGTTTTCCACGACTTTCACCGTTTCTGTCGACGGAGTGAGACAATTCCAGGTGAGCGACGCGAGCTATTTTAGCGGGCGGTTCGGAGTGAACGGCTTCAATGCTGATGCACACTTCGCGTGCTTGCAGGCAAATGGGCAAGGACTGACCGACGGTTCGATGCCTCTGGCCTGTCCGATCCCGCCGCCGCCCACGACCAGACCATCATATCAAAAGTGCACCGGCCCGCTCCCGAGCGGGTATTACACGTGCATGTAGTGAGCCTTTAACTCGGCGCTGCCCGTGAGCAGCGCGCCATGTTGATAGACCAGATAAAGCCCGCCATCCTTCGAACTCCGGGCCTAACGGCGACGGAGATTGCTTATTCAGGTCGGACGAACCGCGAGGCGCTGGAGCCCCGGAGAGCCAACGCCGTTACAGTGAGCGCTTCAGGGCGTTGCCCGCCGAAACCAGTACTCGATCGCTTAAGCAATAAGCGGCAATCGCCACGTCCGGCTCGGCACGGCGGCGCAACCGTGTCTGCGGCAGTTGTGCCGACGTCGCGATCAGTTGGGCGAGAAAATCGGCCCGAGGCCGGATGCTCGTGGACCGTGAAAGGGCTCGGCGCTCACGCGGTGCCAAGGGAACTAGGGCGGGAACCAGGGCTGTGCTCATCGGCCACGCTCCTGTCCCGAAATGGGACGGTCGAGCTTCCTGCAGCCCCACATCGCAAACCGTGTGCCGCCGCGCCGGTTGCATCACTTCGGCGTGCTAATTTCCGAATTCTTTAAATTCTTCCGCTACTTTGCAGCATACCAGCCGTCTGCCGTCGCCACTCCGCGGACCACAACAAAACAATGAGGCGACCGTGAGCAGCAACCGCCCACAACATCCGAACCTTCACGGCGCTCCGCTTGGTCGCGCTAGCGCTGAAAGCAAAGCCGCCGCAGGTGCACAGGCTGTCGCCGGTGCCGAAGCGAATGACATTCTCGCCTCGGTGGGTGACGCGCTTTATCACTGGGACATCGAGAGCGACGTTCTGAGCTGGAGCGCAAATGCCGGCGACGTTCTACTGGTCCGTGATCCCGCGGCAATCGCCACCGGCCGCGCCTACGCGCAACTGGTCGAGAAGGAGAATTCGCAGGCGCGCTTTGATGCGGTCATGCAATCCGAGCAGCGCGACGGCGGCCGCGGCGTCAGCTATCGCATCCAATATTGCATCCGGCCGGACTCCGGCTCGGACCAAAAGCTTTGGATCGAGGATACCGGCCGCTGGTTCGCCGGACGTGACGGCAAACCGGCGCGTGCACATGGCGTGGTGCGCGTTATCAACGAGCGCTACGAAAGCGAACGCCGGCTCAACTATCTCGCCCGTTACGACAGCCTTACCGGCGAACTCAACCGGCCGCACCTGATCGAACTCCTCGAAAAGACTCTCGACGACGCCATACGATTTCGTTCGTCCTGCGGCTTCCTCCTGGTCGCGATCGACGACCTGGCGCGGATCAATGAGGCGTATGGATTTGAAACTGCCGACCAGCTGATCGCCGCAGTTGGCAGGCGCATCCGCAAGCTGATGCGAGGCAAAGACACGCTGGGCCGTTTTTCCGGCAACAAGTTCGGCATCGTTCTGCGGGACTGTACGCCGGACGACCTGGCGATCGCCGCCGAGCGCATGCTCTCGGGAGTACACGACGAAATGGTGTCGGCCGGGACCGGCGCGATTGCGGTGACGGTGACGATCGGCGGAGTAACGGCGCCGCGCCATGCCCGCACCGTGGCTGAAGTGCTGGCCCGCGCCCAGCACGCGCTCGATACCGCAAAAGCCAAGCGGCGCGGCTCGTTCTTCGCCTATCGGCCGAATATCGAGCGCGAAGCGCTGCGCCGCGAAAGCGTGCGCGCCACCGACGCAATTGTTGCTGCACTCAATGAGCGTCGGATTTTTCTCGCCTTCGAGACTGTGGTTACCACCATCAATCGGGCGCCGGCATTTTATGAGTGCCTGATGCGCGTGCGCCGCAACGACGGCGGCCTGCTCGGCGCAAACGATATAGTGCCGGTCGCCCAGCGCCTTGGCCTGGTGCGCTTGCTTGATCACCGGGTGCTCGAACTTGTGGTCGAGGAACTGGTCGCCTCGCCCACCTTGCAAGCGAGCGTGAATGTTTCGCCGGGCTCGACCACCGATCGCGACTGGTGGGCGGGGCTGGATTCGCTGCTGCGCGCCAATGCCGGGGTGGCGGAACGCTTGATCGTCGAGATCACTGAAAGTGCCGTGATCCACGACATCGACGAAACGCGCGGTTTTGTCGCTCGCGTCAAGGATCTCGGCTGCCGGATCGCGATCGACGATTTTGGCGCCGGCTACACCTCGTTCCGCAATCTGCGCAAGCTCGGCGTCGACATCGTGAAAATCGACGGCGCGTTCGTGGAGAACATCGTCCGCTCCGAGGACGATCGCGCCTTCGTGCGCACACTGATCGATCTCGCCAAAAGGCTCAGGCTCGCCGCGGTCGCCGAATGGGTCCAGGACGAAGAGGCGGCAAAGTTGTTGGAAGAGTGGGGTTGCGATTACCTGCAAGGCGCCTTCGTCGGCCTCGCATCAGTCGAGCGGCCGTGGCGCCCGACGCTGGCGCAAACAATGTGAACGCCGAACAAGACCTTCCGCTCATTCCCGTGTAACCGGAATCCAACTGCGGAACACGTTGGCAAGAAAACTAAACCATCTGACTCGGGCGTATGGACCGACGGTGACGCAAACTGTAGCACAAAGGTGCCCACGTCGTTCGAATCTCGCCGCTATGCTGCGGCTTTGCGTGACGTGACGCGCATCGGCATGCCCCTCTTCGGCAGGAGGAACATTTGTCCGGTCGGCTGCGGATCGAATCCGGGTTCGATCTCGAAGCGGGCCGCGCGTAAAAATGTCGCCATCATGATAGTCGCCTCCATCATCGCGAACGCAGCACCGATGCAAATACGGGGTCCGGCACCGAACGGCATGAACTGGAAGCGCGACGGCTTCCTGGTGTGGTTGGGGGCGAAGCGTGAAGGATCAAACCTATCGGGGTCATGCCAGAAGCCGCGATGTCGATGAATGGCATAAATCGGAATGATGCCGATGGTGCCGGCGGGGACATGCACCCCGTCGAACTCGATGTCTTCAACGATGTCGCGCAGGATCAGTGGAGCGGTAGGATAGAGGCGCATCAATTCGTTGAGGACTTGCTGAACTATGATCAGGTCCTTGACGTGGTCAGCCCTCACAGGGCCACGACCGACGACGCGGTCGACCTCCTCGCAGATGCGCTCTTCCCATTCCGGGCTTTGCGAGATCAGATAGAGCGTCCACGTCAGGGAGAGTGCGGTGGTGTCGTAGCCGGCCACTAAGAAGGAAACGATATTGTCAACCACGTGCTCGTCAGAAAGACTTTGGGCGGTTTCCGGATCAGATGCCCGCAGCATGCGGGCAAGCAGATCGTTGCCGGATGCTGCGGTGGCGCGCCGGTGACGGACCAATTCGGCAACCGATTGGCGCAACCGCGTTTCGTGCGCGCGCATCGATTTACCGCCTGGACGCGGCATCCAGTGCGGAAGCTTTAGTAACCGGTAGGCAATCCACCAGTTGATGCCGTTAAAGTAGTCCGCATGACCTTTTTCGATCGAAGCAAGCATTTCCTCGGCGCCGCCAGCGAGCATCGCGTTGGAGATGACGTGAAAGGCCGCGCGCATCATGTCGGTTTGGATCGGACGGATCACGCCGTTGCCGGCCTCGCGCCACTTGGCCACAGCATTCTCGGCCGCTGCGCTCATCGCCGGGCCGTACTGCAACAATTCCTCGTGACGAAACAGCGGCGCGGCGGCGCCCCGCTGCCATCGCCA
The DNA here is from genome assembly GCA_963826945.1 of uncultured Alphaproteobacteria bacterium. Lineage (GTDB taxonomy): Bacteria > Pseudomonadota > Alphaproteobacteria > Rhizobiales > Xanthobacteraceae > BOG-931. The sequence continues at coordinate 16,256 of CAWGYY010000027.1, forward strand.
CTCTCTTCCCTCCGAGGAGATCATGGCGCCGCCGAAAATTGGCTCAAGGATTTCAATCTGCAGTCGGCCCTTAGGAAAGCTCGTCTGGCGGCTGAGTAGCAGGGTCTTCACGACCTCAGGGCCGGTAAAGAAGGCCATTCGTGGCGGTCCGGGCGCGACGACCAGCGGTTCGTTGTAAGCCCGTTCCGGAATGATCTCGAGATTGTTGAGAAGGAGCTTGCTGACGTTATGGGGAAACCGCAGAGGCCGTGCAGCCGGCGCTACGTGCGGAGGGTAGAAAGCGGCTGTGGCGGCTGGCGCTGACATCAACCACGCTCTCTTCCGCGGCGGCAATCGGCCTGCGATAACTGCGTAGCATCAGATACGAGCCATGCCGCGCTTGCTCAGGACCGACGTTAAACAACGCATCACCCATTTCCGGTCATGTCGACGTCCTTACGATCTTCTCTCGCAACTCAGTAAGCGGCCGCCTCTCTCCTGATATTCTCTCAAAAACCTGCTCGTAATCCTCCCATTCTGTTCCGAAGATGCGATCAAGCAGGCGTGTGCCGAGGCCGTAATTACCGGTGTAGCGGGAGTGGTGCAGGGAGTGGTAGGTGGTGCTAGTGAGCACCTTGCCGACTGCGCGATTGTAATATTTAGATTTGAATTCAAAATTAGCATGGCTGAACGAGTTGACTACGAGATAACCGACATACCATCCCGCAACTCCGTAGAAATTGAAGGCGAAGAAATGGTCGGCGGCGGCCAGCGGGACCAGCATGCCAATGTCGAAAATGAGCTTCTCTGTGAATGAGAAAGACAGGGCGGTAAGCCAACTGTTGAGCCGGCTGCGATGATGTTCGACGTGGATCCAGTGCAATGCGCGCCAGTGAAAGGCGCGATGCGAGCAATAGTGCCAGATTTCCGCCCAGACCGTCGTCGCCACAGCCGAATAGATGAAGGATGTAACGCTTCCATTCTGGAAGAAGCCCAGCCACAAGAAGATCGCCAACATCACGGCGTGCGTAGGCGCATGCAGTGAATTCCTCAGCTCTCTCTTGATTTGCTCGTGCGGGATCGGCAGCTCGTAAATGATATGCTGCGCCATACTCCATCGTTGCTTTACTGCAAGGTACCAGAACACCGCCATGACATGGCCGAGCGTGGCCACTAATACGAGCACAACGATCTGCCCGGCGGTGATCACGGCCGTCCATCTCGACTTCGTGGCACCGCGCTTGACTTACCTTGGACAAGCCTGATGGCTTGGGCTTTGACGTACAATTTAAGATCGTCGCGAACCCCGCGCTCCTTGCAGAGCGCCTCACCGTGCCTCATAAGATCGAGTTTCATTGGGTAGGATGGCCCATTCTCCCGGTGGAAGAATATCGGTCCTGTAATAGTAAAGCCGAGTGCCATGTAATACGGCAAGAGCGCTGGAATGCAGTCGATGTAGCACTCCTTGATCCCGTTCTCTATGCCGAAACGCGTCATCGCGGCTATCAGTTTGGCTGAGGTCGGAGTCCCTCGCTTCGCTTTCCTCACTATGAACTTAGTGCATATGCCCGTCGCTTGCGGATGGTGGTTCAACTCCTTCATCCCATACACTTCTTCGAGCGCGCCGAGCGGCCCTTCGACTGAGAGGTTGGACCGCAGGGTTCCAATCACCTCGCCGGCGCGGATTGCAATAAACGTGTAGCCGAAACTATCAAGATCATCGCTTATGGTCTGCTTCTCGTGGTCCGCATAAGGCGAGTTGCGACCGAGCTCTCGGCAATAGACTTCATATCGCAGCCGCTTTGCACTCTCGAGCATGTCATGATTGCGACATAGATAAACATCGATACCGTTGCCGCCGCGGCTAGCGTTTAGCGAAGGATTAAAAGTCAAGTTGAAGCTTGTTCGCTCCTCGGCGGTCCGCGCGAGGTGACGAAGCAACCCTGCGGCTAGATTGTGCTCTTCATTGTCGAGCCGGGCGAGAGTTTGATCGTCGATTACCAAAGCTTGGATGGTAGTTCTCGCGGTCACGGTCGCGGTGGCAGCGCAGCCGCGCAGAAAGCCCATTTCGCCAATCGGTGAGCCGGACCCTGAGACCACCGTCGTCGCACCGCCGTTCTCAAAGTCCACTTCGACGCTGCCGTCGGTAATTAAATACATTTCCCGGTAATGCTGGCCTTTTTTGCGAAGCAGATTGCCCGGCTCGAATTGCAAATGCCGGCAGTAAGTCTGCATCAACCCGGAAATTGCCAATTCAGGCAACGTCGCCAAACCGATCGAGTTTCCCATCGGAAAACACTCGATTTATGCTGCGCCATCGGCGCATTTAGCTGAAGGTCTTGCAAGTGTCCAGGGAGACCGGCGCCGGGCTTAATGCTGCCCCTAACAGTGTACCATCAAACTTGCGTCCGTTCTTAGCCACCGCGAGATTTCGCTGCGCTGCAAAATCTGGTCGCTGTCGGGGCATAGTGGACGTCGAGCAAGCCGCACCGATCAAGCTCGATCCATGAGTACGCGCACAAGGCTCCACGCTTTAGCGAGGACGCGCCGGGCAGGTTATGATGCCGACTCGCCACCGCCGCGTTCGGACAACCGATCGACCTTCTTCTGCATCTCATCAAGCTGACGCTTGAGATCGTCGATGTCGCCGGTCTTGGTCGGCGTCTTGTTGGCTTCCGCTTCAGCCGCCTCGGCGGCCTGGCTCTCGCGCCGGGCAAACGGCGCGAACATGGTGAAGGCGCGCTCGAACATTTCCATGTTCCGCCGCACCTGGTCTTCCAGCGAAGGAAACCCCCCGACGCCGAAGGCCTGCGCCATTTGATGCCGGAATTTTTCCTGCTCTCGCGTCAGCGACTCGATCGAGACTTCAAGATAGCGCGGCACCAGCATCTGCATGCTGTCGCCATAGAACCGGATCAGCTGGCGCAGGAAAGCGATCGGCAGCAGATTCTGGCCTTCCTTGTTTTCCTGCTCGAAGATGATTTGCGTCAGCACCGAGCGGGTGATGTCTTCGCCGCTCTTGGCGTCGTAGACGACGAAATCCTCGCCGCTCTTGACCATGCCGGCGAGGTCCTCGAGCGTGACGTAGGCGCTGGTGCCGGTGTTGTAGAGCCGGCGGTTGGCGTATTTTTTGATGGTGACCGGCTCTACGGTCTTGGTCGTCGTCATGGTCGTTGGCATGATCGTGGACATGGGCTCGGGCATGAGGCTGCGACCGCGGTGCGCTGCTAAATAAGGTAGGCGTTTTCCCGCGGCTGGGCTACCGTTTTGTGAGTGGGGGGACACCGGCCCGGAGCGGCATGGCAGCCTTGCGGGATGCTTTCGCCTTGTCGATCGGCGGTCACATCCTTATGAAATGTATCAATATGACCTATATCAATATCGCCGCGGCGACCCCGCGCCATACCAGCCACTGAACCTGACCCGAAAGGACATCCCATGAAGGACGACATTGTCATTGTCGGCGCGGTACGCACGCCGGTCGGCGCATTCAATGGGGCTTTTGCGAACCTGCCCGCCCACGATCTCGGCAAGGTCGCGATCAAGGCGGCGATCGACCGTGCCGGCGTCGAACCGTCGCGGGTGTCGGAAGTGATTTTGGGTCAAATTTTGCAGGCTGGCGAGGGCCAGGGCCCGGCGCGGCAGGCTTCGATCCATGCCGGCATTCCCGTCGAGGTGCCGGGCTGGAGTGTGAACCAGCTTTGCGGCTCAGGTTTGCGCGCCGTCGCGCTTGGCTACCAGGGCATCGTGAACGGCGATTCCGAGATTGCGGTGGTCGGCGGCCAGGAATCGATGAGCATGGCGCCGCATTGTGCGCATCTCCGCGCTGGCGTGAAGATGGGCAATTTCGAAATGGTCGACACCATGATCAAGGACGGCCTGTGGGACGCCTTCAACGGCTATCACATGGGCAACACCGCAGAGAACGTGGCGCGCCAGTGGCAGATCACCCGCCAGCAGCAGGACGAATTCGCCGTAGCTTCGCAGCAGAAGGCCGAAGCGGCGCAAAAAGGCCGGAAAGTTCAAGGACGAGATCGTTCCGGTCACCGTGAAGAGCCGGAAGGGCGACATCATCGTCGACACTGACGAATATCCGAAGCACGGCACCACGCTCGAAGGGATCAGCAAGCTGCGGCCGGCTTTCGACAAGGAAGGCACCGTCACTGCCGCCAGCGCCTCCGGCATCAATGACGGCGCCGCCGCGATGGTGCTGATGAAAGCGAGCGAAGCGGCCAAGCTCGGCAAGACCCCGCTCGCCCGCATCGTGTCATGGGCTCAGGCCGGCGTTGATCCGAAGATCATGGGCACCGGACCGATCCCGGCTTCCCGCGCCGCGCTCAAGAAGGCCGGATGGAGCGTCGGTGATCTCGACCTGATCGAGGCCAACGAGGCTTTTGCCGCGCAGGCCTGCGCGGTCAACAAAGACCTCGGCTGGGATACCGGCAAGGTCAACGTCAATGGCGGCGCGATCGCTATCGGTCATCCGATCGGCGCCTCGGGTGCGCGCGTCCTGGTGACGCTGCTCTATGAGATGCAAAAGCGCAACGCGAAGAAGGGCCTCGCTACCTTGTGCATCGGCGGCGGCATGGGCATCGCCATGTGCGTGGAGCGGTAACGGACAACAGACGACAGATAACGGAGCGCGGATGATTGAGGCGGTTTAATCCGTCCTCTGTGGTCCGTACTCCGTCATCCGATTTATAGGGAGGATCATCATGCCACGCGTCGCACTGGTGACGGGCGGGACACGAGGTATCGGCGCAGCGATTGCCAAAGCGCTGAAGGCGGCTGGCTATAACGTCGCGGCGGTTTATCACGGCAATGATGAGGCAGCACAAAAATTCAAGGCCGAAACGGGCATCGCGGTTTACAAATGGGACGTGTCCTCGTTCGACGCCTGTGCGGCCGGTGTAAAGCAGGTCGAGGCCGAGCTCGGCCCGATTGACGTTCTGGTCAACAATGCCGGCATCACCCGCGATGCCCAGCTCCACCGCATGAAGCCGGAGCAGTGGACCGAGGTGATCAACACCAATCTCGGCTCGCTGTTCAACATGACGCGTCAGGTCATCGAGGGCATGCGGGCGCGCAAATTCGGCCGCGTCATCAACATCTCCTCGATCAACGGGCAGAAGGGGCAATTCGGTCAGACCAACTACTCGGCGGCCAAGGCCGGCGACATCGGCTTCACCAAAGCGCTGGCGCGGGAGGGCGCGCGTTTTGGCATCACAGTCAACGCAATCTGCCCCGGCTATATCGCCACCGACATGGTGAAAGCGATGTCGCAGGAAGTGCTGGAGAAGAACGTGTTGCCGGAGATTCCGATCGGCCGGCTCGGTGAGCCGGAAGAGATCGGGCGCTGCGTGGTGTTTTTGGCTTCCGATGATGCCGGCCTTATCACCGGCTCGACTCTGACCGCAAACGGCGGCCAATACATTACATAGGCGTCATCGCCACTTGGGCGTCACCACCGACCGGCGCGGCTCGCGGCGGCTTGCGTCTACAAATAATTGTGCTGCCGATAATATCTCTCGGCCCCGGCGGCCAGCGGAATTGACGTTGCCGCAATCTTGCGGGGCTGCAACGGATAAGTCACCGGACTGTCCTTGGGCGGAATGTGGCGATACTGGCTTTCCAGGATCTCCGGCGTCTCGCACAACAATGCCGCGATGACGTAAGCGACGTCGTCGGGGAAATCGTCGCGGCACAACAGCAGAAAATCCGAGAAATCGAGCGCCTCGAACGGCCCGGTCAAACCGGGAAATCTGTCGCCAGCCACTTCCGCCCGGCGCCAGGCGAATTTGCTTTCGACTTCGCGCAAGCGCCGAATCCTCGAACGGCAGGAAATTCATTTTTTTCGCCGCGCACATGTCGCGCCAATAAGGCGTCATCACCGCTTCAAACAAAACCGCATCGGCCTCACCGCGGGTAACGAGGGGAACGATATCCCATGGGGCTTCGCCGAGGAGCAGCTTGCCGCCCCACGATTTAAGCGTCGCTGGAGCAATTCCCGAAGCTTCCAGCATCCGGTGCGCGCCGAACCCCGCCATGTTGACGCCATCGTCGAACGCGGTGGCGAGCCGGAACGGTGCGCGCTTCGCCCGCAGCTCGGCAAAACTCGTCACGCCGAAGCTTGCGTCGATGGCAAACACCAGCCGGTCATCCTGCGGCAGCGTAGCGAGCGCGCGCAGCCGGCCGACGTCGCCACGCCGGCAAATACCGCGTCCTTCAAAGATCGTGCGCGCGAAGCCCGCGGGCACAAACAAAGCCGTCTGCACCTCGCCATCAAGCACGGCCGTGATCGCGTCGGTGCCGCCGCGTCCCGCCCAGGTCGCGAATTTGGAGCCCGCCGGCGACCGCCGCCACAGCTCGGCGCCGATCCAGCCGCAGATCCGATGCAGATTGGCGATCCCCCAGTCACCCATCATGTGCAGCGTGATCGGATGTTCCAGCCGGGCTTCCATTTTCGGTCCTTTGACAGGGGTGGCCGTCGGGTCTAGACTGAGATTAGTAGATATCTACCGAAATGCCATCGCGTAATTTGCCCATGGGGAATGTTCGCACCCTACCTCGCGCGGCCGCGCCGGCTCCGGATGGCGCGCTGGTCCCGTTGGAACGCAGCGTCGGCTACCATGTCCGCCAATTGGCCGAGACCTGGCAGGACACGATGGACCGGTGTGCGGCAGCCCACGGCGTCACCATCAGCCAGTGGCGCTACCTGCGCGAACTCTGGGAAGAGGACGGACTTTCGACCGGCGAACTGACGCGGCGGGTCGGCCGTCAGGGGCCGACAACGGTCGTTGCGGTTCAGCTTCTCGAGAAGGCCGGACTCGTGACCGTCGCCAAATCGGACGAGGATCGCCGCAAAAGTCACATCCATCTGACGCGGCGCGGACAAAAGCTGGCGGCAGCCATGTCGCCACTGATCCGCCGACGTCAACGATCTGGCGATGGGCGATCTGACGGAGAGCGAAATTCTCAACTTCAAACGCCTCATCGTCCGCATTCAGCGAACGCTCGATGCGCAAAGCGGCAAGCCGCAACGATTGGTCCTCGCGGCGCACGCAACGATTGGCCGAGGAAGTCGGACTATAAGGAAGTCGGAATCGAGAAACTAGAAGTAGGATTCCAGAACACTAAAAGGGTGGAACAAACATGCCGCAATTCATTACCATTCACCGGGCGCCCGGATTAAAGCGTGACGAGCTAGCGCAAAACTCGCCGCAAGTGCTTGGCGCCAAGATCGCGACGTTCAAGCAAATCTACGCCAACATCGCGTCGGGATTTATCGTCTCGGTGTTCGAAGCCAACTCCAGAGAAAAGCTTGAGGAGCAGATGGAAGTGCTCGGCTTCCCAATCGACGAAACTCACGAGGTACACTTTGCCGCCTCGCGCGCCGAGCTGGAGCAGATGGTCAAACAACACGGCAAATGACCAGGAGACACTACCATGTCGAATGACAAACTCGACATCCCGGCGCCGCGGCCCGACCGGCCGCCATTGCACAGCAATGCATTCGACGTGGCTCAGGGGAGCAATACCCAACTCAAGCCGCTGTTTCCTTATTTGCATCCCGGCGCGATGGTGCCGGCTTCAGCGTTGCTGATTGGCGGCCCGGATGCGGATTACGGGCATTTTTTCCATCACAATACTCAGCACGAAATCGTCGTAACATTGGCCGCGCAGGGCGCGATGCTGACAACCGGTCAGCTCTTCGTCGGCGCGCTGATCCATGGCGTCAATTCGTTTTTGAAGAACGAAAAAGACCCGAAGGCATTCGCCACTTTTGTGATTACCCAAGTGCAGTCCGAATCGGGCGTGCAAACGGAGGCCTGCAGTCTGCGGTGCGAAAAGTGCCACGAACAGATTTTCTTCAAGGAATTCGATGCTACGCCGCGGCCCGATTTAACCGAGGCTAATTTTCCCTTCGTGTCGGTCGCGGTGTTGCCGGGGCTGTTCGCGGAGTACAACAATGACCCGGCCCGGCACGTCTGCGCCAAGTGCGGCCACGTGAACCGTGACTTTCCAGTGGCGGCCTGGGGGTGGGACAAATACGCGGATCAAAGCGCCGCGGCGATCACCGCCCGGCGGACTCTCCTGGACGCGGCACGCCCCGCTTGAAAGTTGGCGCGACGATGCGGAAAAAAACTTTTCAGACGTGGCGCGAGGCGGCGAAGCTCGGTCCGTACGACGAAATGCCGATGTTGCCGGACGACAAGCAGGTGCAAGTGCACTTAAGCAAAAACGACCGGCCGCAGCCGTTCTACCTCATCTGTGGCAAGGACAGCTTGCTTTCACTCATGTCCGGCGCTGCGAAGGTGGAGTTCAAGGGCACAGCTATTGATCACTTTGCGCTGACGCCGGGAAGCTTTGTTTACGTGCCCGCCGGCGCCCCGCACCGCATCGTTCCCGCCGAGACCAGCGTCATGATGCGTTATAAGCAGATGCATGCGGGGCTCGAGGGGGTAGCGTGGTATTGCGACAATTGCGATGCGGAAACCTATCGAGAGGTATGGGATACCGCTGCCACAGTGTCGCAGATGAAATATAACGAAGTAACCTCGCGTTTTGCCGCCGACGCATCGCTGCGCACGTGCCGCCACTGCGGATCGACCCATCCGGCGCCGGATCTGGAAGGCTTTCGCTGGTCCGAAGTGGCTCGCGAGATCGCGGCTGAGTCGTCCGCCGCCTGAGAGGGCGACGTTCCGTCCGGGCGATGATGCCCGCTCCGGATCTCGCGCCGCGCCCGCCGCCGCAGATTTAGAACTTCCGGCTTCGTTGCAGGTTACAAAATGACATCCTTCATGTACCGCTGTCCGAACACCGGAGCCATGGTTCAAGGCTTCATTGTCGTCGAAGAGATTCCGGAGAGCTTCAATTTTGAGCCCGAAGACGGTCCTTATGAGTTGATGTACTGCGAAATGTGCAAGCAGGCTCACATGGTGAACGTAAGGACCGGCAAAGTGTTGGGCGAAGATGACGATGACGTAGAGGCCACCAATTCCGGGTGAGCTGCGGTCGAGGAGGTTAATTCTCAGCCCGGCTCCCAGCCCTTCGGCGCCAGTTCGAATTTTGCGAACTCAAAGCCCGGCGCGACCGTGCAGCCGACCAAAGTCCAATCGCCGAGGCTTTGCGCTGCCTGCCACGCGTGAGCCGGCACGACGCTCTGCGGGCGTTCGCCGGCGGCGAGATCGCTACCGAGCGTGAGCCGCTCGCGCCGCCCTGAGCCGGCGCGATTTCAAGCTCGAGCGCCGCGCCAGCGTGCCAGTGCCAGACCTCCGCCGCATCGACCCGATGCCAGTGCGAGCGCTCGCCGCGCGCTAGCAGGAAATAAATCGCGGTCGACGCCGCGCGTCCGCCGTCGACAGCTGCGCATCGCGAAAGGTTTCGCGAAAATGTCCGCCTTCCGGATGCGGCTTCAGATCAAGAAGCCGGATCACATCCGCAGCGGTGAGCGGCGGCATCGGAGCCGCTTCTTCTAAAAACGATTTTTGCGCTCGCGGATTTCCGCGAACACTTTCCAGGCCGGACTGCCGGAGAGACCGACCGACTTGGCAACTTCAGGCACGTCAGCGCGCAGGAACGGATTCTCCGTCTTCTCCGCGCCGATGGTCGCCGGAATTGTGGGCTTGCCGGCGGCGAGCTGGCGCTTGACCTCGTCGGCCCGTGCCGCCAGCGCCTTGTTGTCCGGCTCGATGGTCTTGGCGAAGCGGATGTTGGCGTCGGTGTATTCGTGGCCGCAGTAGAACTTGGTGTCGTCGGGCAGATTGCGGAGCTTGATCAGCGACTGCCACATCATTTCCGGATTGCCCTCGATGACGCGGCCGCAGCCGATCGAGAACAAGGTGTCGCCGACGAAGGCGAGCTTGTCAGCCGGAAAGAAATAGGAGATGTGGCCGGCGGTGTGGCCGGGCGTCTCGATCACGCGCCCCTCGAGCGCGCCGACGCGGACCACATCATTTTCGCCGACGGTCTGGTCGACGTCGGCGATCCGTTGCGCTTCGTTGCGCGGCGCGACAACCCGGCATTTGTGGTGGCGCTTTAATTCCGGAATGCCGGCGGTGTGATCGCCGTGATGATGGGTCACCAGGATGTCGGTGAGGCGCCAGCCGGTTTTGGCGAGCGCCGCCTCGACCGGCGCTGCCTCCGGCGCGTCGATGGCGGCGGTCGCGCCGCTCGCTGGATCGTGCAGCAGCACGCCGAAATTGTCCTTCAGGCAGGGGAACAGGTAGATCTGCGCGGGCATGGGTTCTTTCCGTCATTCCGGGGTCGAGGAATCCATAACCCCCGTCAAATCAAGTTAGGCATTCCTTACCCTTAGCCGCAAGATCAGCGGCCGCGAATGCCGGTTTCGCGCTGCCAGCGCGCCCCGGCATAAAGAAGAAACGTGCTATTTTGCCGCCATGGACGTGGTCGATCTACGCAATTTTTACGCCCAGCGGCTCGGCACGGTGGCGCGGCGCTTCATCAGCCGCGGGATACGCGCGCACTGGTCTGATACGACGTCGTTGCGCGTCGTCGGCATCGGCTACGCGACGCCGTATCTTGGTCTGTTCCGCGAGGAAGCCGACCGCTGTCTCGCTTTGATGCCGGCGCCGCAAGGCGTGGTGCGCTGGCCGTCAAGCAAGCCGGCGCTGGCGGCTTTGGTCGAGGAGGACGACCTGCCGCTGACCGATTCAGCCGTCGATCGCGTGCTGCTCGTGCACGCACTGGAAAATTCGAGCGACCCGGTAAGTTTGCTGCGCGAAGTCTGGCGCGTGTTGGCCGGCGGCGGCCGCTTGCTCGCCGTGGTGCCGAACCGGCGCGGGCTGTGGGCGCGCATGGACACGACGCCGTTCGGACACGGCCGGCCCTATTCGCGGCCGCAGATCACGCACCTCCTCCGCGAGACCTGGTTCACCCCGACCGGCTGGGGCGAAGCGCTTTACGTGCCGCCGATCTCGCGCGGCTGGTTCCTGCGTTCGGCAGTGGCGTGGGAGCGCACCGGCGCGACGCTCTCGGCACCGTTCGCCGGCGTGCATATCGTCGAAGCCACCAAGCAGGTCTACCGCGCCATTCCGGCGCGGCGCGAACGCCGCCGTCTGGTGCCGGCACTGCAGCCGGTGCTCGCTCCGTCGCCAGGCGCCGCCGCGCTACGCTGACGCGAGGGACTGGACAAGGAAACGCCAAGCCACCGAAATACCCCCGAAGTGGAGTCCCGTTCATTGACCACCCCCACAACAGATGACGGCTCGCCAATTGTCCCGCAGCCGGTGGCGCAACCCCTGACGCGGGTTGCGATTTTTCTGGTCGTGGCGATGAAGGCCGGCGCCGCCAGTCGCGGCGTTGTGCGATCCTTCTGTGCAGACCTGCCGGCACTGCTGCGCGCCGTAGGTTTTCGCAATTTTGAAGAGAACCTTTCCTGCGTGATGGGGTTTGGATCGGACGCGTGGGACAGGCTGTTCGGCTCGCCGCGGCCGGCTGAGCTGCATCCATTTCGCGAAATCCAGGCCGGACCGCGTCACGCGGTCTCGACGCCGGGCGATCTCCTCTTCCACATCCGGGCCAAGCGTATGGATCTCTGCTTCGAACTGGCGATGCAGATCATGACGCGACTCGGAGACGCGGTTTCGCCGGTCGATGAGGTTCACGGCTTTCGATATTTCGATGACCGCGATCTCCTCGGTTTCGTCGACGGCACCGAGAATCCGTCGGGTCAGGTTGCGATTGACGCCGTGCTCGTGGGTCCGGAGGACGCGGCGTTCGCCGGCAGCAGCTATGTCATCGTGCAAAAATACCTGCACGATTTGGCGGGCTGGAACGCACTCTCCACCGAAGCGCAGGAACGCATCATCGGCCGCACCAAGCTTTCCGACATCGAGCTTGACGACGCCGTCAAGCCGACCTCGGCGCATAATGCGCTGACCACGATCGTGGAGAACGGCAAAGAGATAAAAATCCTCCGCGACAACATGCCGTTCGGGCGCGCCGCAGAGGGCGAATTCGGCACCTATTTCATCGGCTATGCGCGTTCACCGCGAACCATCGAGCAGATGCTGGTTAACATGTTCGTTGGCCGGCCCCCCGGCAATTACGATCGTTTGCTGGATTTCAGCCGCGCCGTGACCGGCAACCTGTTCTTCGTGCCGTCATTGACGTTCCTGGAGAACGTCGGTGACGACGAGCCCGCGGCAGCGGCCGCGCCTTCCGCAGAGTCCATTGCCGCCCCTGCGCGATCAGAAATGCCGGTGCGCGACGGTTCGCTCAACATCGGTTCCCTCAAAGGAGACCCGTCTCATGAATAACCTTCACCGTGAGCTTGCGCCCATATCCGACGCGGCATGGTCAGATATCGAGGAGGAGACCTCGCGCACCCTGAAGCGCTACCTCGCCGCGCGGCGCGTCGTCGACGTGCAGGGACCGGGCGGCGTCGCGCTGCCGGCCGTCGGCACCGGCCACCTCCGCACGATCAAGGCGTCGGGAGACGACATCCTCGCGCGGCAGCGCGAAGTGAAAGCGCTGGTCGAGCTGCGCGTGCCGTTCGATCTCGATCGCCAGCAGATCGACGACGTCGAGCGCGGCGCTGAAGACTCGGACTGGCAGCCCGCGAAGGATGCCGCGCGCAAGCTCGCCTTCGCCGAAGACCGCGCGGTGTTCGATGGCTATGCCGCCGCCGGCATCCAGGGCATCCGCCAGGGCACCAGCAATCCGCTGATGACCCTTCCGGCCGACGTCACCGACTATCCCGACGCCATCGCCCAGGCGCTGAGCCAGTTGCGTCTCGTCGGCGTCAACGGTCCCTACTCGGTGTTGCTCAGTGCCGATGCTTACACCGCGCTGAGCGAGACCAGCGACCATGGCTATCCGGTGCTGGAGCACATCAAGCGCCTGGTGGACGGCGAGATCATCTGGGCGCCGGCGATCGCCGGCGCATTCGTGCTCACGACCCGCGGCGGCGATTTCGGCCTGCATATCGGCCAGGACATCTCGATCGGCTATCTGAGCCATACCGACACGGCCGTTCGCCTGTACCTGCAAGAGACCTTCACCTTCCTGTTGCTCACGACAGAGGCGGCCGTCGCGTTGGCTCCCGCTGCAAGCACGCGGTCGAACTCACCCCGGCAACGCTAGTGCAAGTGGTGCCAGTGGCGTGGTCTCACTCCGGCCACGGCTCGGCGGTCATGGCGGCAGCATCAGTGCCGACCAGGTCGTTGAGATTGTCGAGGCGGTCGCGATCGAGCGCGGCGATCAGCGCCGTCTTGATTTCTCCGACCAAGCCGAGGCCGCGAAACACCAACGCCGAGTAAAGTTGAACCAGGCTCGCACCGGCGCGAAATTTGGCGACTGCGGTGGCGCCGGAATCGATCCCGCCCGCGCCGATCAGCGGGAACACGCCTTCGACCCGCACATAGGTTTCGGCCAGCATCCGGGTCGCGAGCGGGAACAGCGGCCGGCCGGACAGGCCGCCCGCCTGTTTCGCCATTTCGGTTTCGCGCAGGCTTTTAGGCCGCGACAAGGTGGTGTTGCCGACGATCATGCCGTCGACCCGGCGCGAGCGCGCGATGCCAACAATGTCGTCGAGATCGGACAGCGAAAGATCGGGCGCGATCTTCAAAAGCACCGGCGTCGGCCCGGCATGCTCCACTACCCGCTCGCGGGCATCGACTACCCGGGCGAGGAGATCGTCGAGCACGGCGGCCTGCTGTAGATCGCGCAGGCCCGGCGTGTTGGGCGACGAGACGTTGACGGCGACATAGCTCGCGACCGAAGCGAAGCGCTCGATCAGCCGCACATAATCGGCGACGCGATCCGGCGCATCTTTGTTTGCTCCGACATTGATGCCAACGATGCCGCCGCCCCACGCTTCCCCGCGTGCAGCGGAGGAAATGGAGGAGGTTACGGCGCGCGCGGCAAGCCGTTTAAGAACCACGTCGGCGCCCTGCGAATTAAAGCCGAGCCGGTTGATCACGCCGCCGTCGGCTTCGAGGCGGAAGACCCGCGGGCGCGGATTGCCGGCTTGCGGCAACGGCGTGATGGTGCCGACTTCGACGAAGCCAAAGCCAATGCGGAGGAGCGCGTCGGGCACCTCGGCGTTCTTGTCGAAGCCCGCCGCCATCCCGACCGGATTGGGAAAATTCAGCGCGAAGGCGCGCACCGCGAGCCGCTTGTCATCGGCAACAATCCCGAGCCGCGGAGCAAATTTGAGCATTTTGAGCGTCAGGCCGTGGGCGTCTTCCGGATCCAGCGTTCGCAGCAGCGGCCGAATAAGCCCGTCGAACAGGCTGATCACGATTCCAGCTCCGGCAACGCGCGGCGGCCCTCGATCTCGTCGGCGAGCGGTCGCGCCCATTTCACCGCCGAGAGCGGCAGCGGGGCATAGAGATGCGGGAACATGTCGCCGCCGCGCGATCGCTCCCAGACCAGCGTCATGGCAAGCGCCTCGGCATCGACCGCGACGAGAACCAGATCGGTCTTTCCGGCGTAGTGCTTCGCCAGTGTCTCGGCGAGCTGTGCCGCGGTCGAGAAATGGATGAAGCCGTCGCGATCGTCGGCTTCGGTCCCGAAAAACTGCTCACCGGCCTCTGCCGCGCGCCAGACGGCCTGTTCGCAGATTTTGTAGATTGTCGTCACCTGTGCGCGCGCTCCGCCGCGACCCTATCGGCGCGTTTTCGCCCGTTCAAGGCGAACAGCGCCCGCATTTGGCAAAAGTCCACCAACAAAGCCTTTCCGGACCTGGACTTGAGCGGGCAGGAATAATTCCCTACCATCCCTCGCAAGTTGAGGGGTAAGGATGCTCACCCACGCGCAGGTCTGGTCAGCGATCGATCGTCTGGCGACCCGCGCCGGTTTGTCGGCTTCGGGGCTCGCCAAGCGCGCCGGACTTGATCCGACCACCTTCAACCGATCGAAGCGCGTCACGGCGCAGGGCCGCGCCCGCTGGCCGTCGACCGAGTCGATCGCCAAAGCGCTCGCCGCGACCGGCACGCCCATCGACGTGTTCGTCGAGCTGATCAACGTGAGCAGCGGTCCCTCGACCCGGGCGGTGCCGCTCCTCGGCTTCGCCGAGGCCGGCGCCGGCGGCTATTTCGACGACGGCGGCTATCCGGTCGGCGAAGGCTGGGACGAGATCGCGTTTCCCGCGGTCAGCGACGAGCATGCCTACGCGCTGGAAGTGTCCGGCCAGTCCATGGAGCCGGCCTATCGCGACGGCGACGTGATCCTGGTGTCGCCGGCGGCGCCGATCCGCCGCGGCGATCGCGTCGTGGTCCGGACCCGAAGCGGCGAAGTGATGGCAAAAGAGCTCAAACGCCGCACCGCGAAAACGATCGAGCTGCGCTCGCTCAATCCCGAGCACACCGACCGCACGCTCGCTGCGGCGGATGTGTTGTGGATCGCGCGGATTTTGTGGGCAAGTCAGTGACTCAAAGTCCGTCCGTTGAGGCGGCGGGTCGCGATCCGCTGCGCAGTCGATTTCATGACTGCGCGGTCTAAACCCATGTCGTCTTTGGTCGTATCGGCGCTCGGCGCACCATAATCGGCACGTCGCAGAAGTCTCATTGGAGTAATAATCATGGCCGAGAAATTGGCCCGGAAGGCGCAAGGCGCCATCTATCCCGATCTCGAAGGCAAGTCAGTTATCGTAACCGGCGGCGGATCGGGCATCGGTGCAGCCATCGTGCGCGCGTTCGTCCGGCAGAAAGCCAAAGTCGGTTTCATTGACATTGCCGAAGCGCCGTCGAGAGCTCTTATCGCAGAACTCGGCGGAGAGAAGTCGGGTGTGCAGTTTGCCGGAGCGGACATTCGAAACATCGATGCGCTGAAATCCGCCATTGCGGCGCTAACCGGTGTGCTGGGAACGGCCGACGTTCTCATCAACAATGCCGGAAACGACGAACGCCACGGGACGCCCGACGTGACGCCCGAGCAGTTCGACGATCGAATTGCCGTTAATCTGCGGCACGCGTTTTTCGCCGCCCAGGCGGTATTGCCGGGAATGCAGGCCAAAGGCGGCGGCGTGATCGTGAATTTCTCATCCATTTCCTGGATGGCCGGGATGGGCGGCATGCCCATCTACACCGCGTCGAAATCGGCGATGATCGGATTGACGCGCTCGCTTGCGCGCGACTACGGACCTTACAATATTCGTGTGAATGCGATTGCTCCGGGCTGGGTCAAGACGGAGCGACAGTTGACCAAGTGGCTGACGCCCGAAAGCGACCGGCAGCGGCTCGAAGCGCAGTGCCTCAAAAGGTGGGTTGAGCCAGAGGACATTGCGCGCTTTTGCGTCTTCCTCGCCTCCGACGACGCTTCAGCGTGCACGGGCCAGCACTACGTCGTCGACGCCGGATGGGTCTGATCTTCCGGCGCTCGCGAAACGCGATGAGAAGCACGTACAGGAAGCGCCCTTGACTCCCGCCAACGACAGCATCCGGATCGTACTTGACTGCCAGGACCATACCGGCGAAAGCGTGGTGTGGGACGCCGCACGTCAACGCCTTGTCTGGGTCGATATCGGCAACAAGCGAATTCATCGGCTTGATCCGTCGAACGGCCATCACGAAACCTGGACGACGCCGGAATTCGTGACCTCGATCGGACTTCGTCACGATGGCGGCGCCATTGTAGGTCTCACGCGTCGCATCGCGCTTTGGAATTTCGGCGGCGCGTTCGAGACTTTTGCGGAGCCCGAAAACGATCGGCCGGACAACCGTTTCAACGAAGGCAAAGTCGGCCCGGACGGCTGCTTCTGGGTCGGTTCGATGCAGAACAATCTCAGGGACGATGCCTCGGAACGCGAGATGACGGGGCGACACGGCGCGTTGCATCGCATCGATAGCGACGGAAAATGCGTCCGCTTGACGCCGTATAATATCGGCATCTCGAACACAATGGCGTGGACATCCGACGGGCGTTTCCTGTTCGGCAACTCGCTTGAAAACGAGATCTACCAGTACGACTGGATCAGCTCGTCGAACACGATCGCCAACCGCCGCACATTTTTCGCAGGCTTTCCGCGGGGACTCCCTGACGGGTCATGTCTCGACGCGGAAGGTTATCTCTGGAACTGCCGTGTCGTCGGCGGAGCTTGCGTCGTTCGTCTCGCGCCGGATGGTAAAGTTGACCGCGTCGTTGAACTGCCGTGCAGTTGGCCGACAAGCTGCACGTTCGGCGGCGCCCACCTCGATACTCTTTACATCACATCCGCCCGCTTTGCGCTGTCGCCCGCGCATCTCGCTGCGCACCCGCACGAAGGCGCGCTCTTGGCCGCCGATGTCGGTGTTCGAGGGATCGGCGAGAATCTTTTCGGCCGAGGCGCTTGATACGGCCGGGCCGCACGGGCCGTCGGAACCGTAGAAGTTTGGATTCCATTTGGTGTTGCTGAATTCCGCGCAAGCACAGATTTTGGCCCACTCAGTGCCGAGATGCCCCAGACCGAGGAATCGCGAGACAATCTCTCCGGCGTTCACCCCGTCTCTAGCTTGATGTCCTGATGTCCCCCGGTTCGCTCCGATCCATCGCGCCAGCGGCGGTGCGCCGACATTAAGCACATAAGCCCAGAGTGCCTTCTCCGGGCTGATCAAACTAAGCCCGACACATAGCGCAGACGTCGCCATCAGGACCAGAAGTGACACTTTGCGATCGAGAGTGTACTCGTCATTGTCGAGATCCGGCAGGAGCACGACCACCCGATACCCGACCGCAGCCAGCGCCGCCAAGTTAAGCGAATAAAGCCACACCGAGAGACCGTAATGCGCGAACCTTCCGATAACGGAGGTGGAAAACGGCAGGCACGTCGCCAATAACAAATAAAGAAGCCATGCAGTGGCATAGCGCTTGTTCACGAATTCGCCGCGCGACCGAAGTTTGACATTCGCAAGCCAGGTGGAGCCGAGGACGTAAAAGCTCAGAACGTACGGAAAGAATTTCGGCCAGAGGTCTTTCAGCGCGTGCGCGAGAGCAGCTTGATCGGCGGGATAAAATCCGTCGGGCAGCCTCACGTCGAGGACGAGAAGCGTCATCGCAACGCCAAACAGGCCGTCCGTCAGTGCGTCAATACGGGCCTTCGGGTACATTATTGCTGCCGTTATCAAGCCGCAGTGCGCCGGCTTGTCCTGTGGTGATACTACTCGGAGCGGATCGTTGCGAGCCGACCTAATCCGGCCCGGAGGAGCGGGAACGGGAAAGGCGAGTTATGCCGACCGCGCCAGCGCTGCGTCGATCATGTCGATGGTGTTCTGTATCCCATACGCGGCGACGAAGGAACCGAAGCGCGGGCCTTTCTCCTGGCCGAGCAGCACCTGATAGAGCATGTTGAACCAGTCGAGCGTCACGCCCGGCTTGCCGTCCTTGGCTTTCTATTTTGATCGAGGAACGGTTCGCGCCGGCCGACTTCATAGACCACGTTCTGGATGGTTTCCGCCGACGCGTCGGACGGAAGCTGCGACAGCGCATCGCGCAGATCCATCAGCGCGGCGCGTTCGCCGGGGGCCCCGGTTCGCGGAATTTCTTCGCCGGCAGCACGAAATCGCGGAAGTAATGGATGGCGTAGTCGACCAGCGCCGCAAGCCGCGGATGGCTCTGCCGCGGCACGCCGGGGAGAGGTCGCGGCCGATGAAGCCCCAC
>CAWGYY010000028.1:0-237500 GCA_963826945.1 uncultured Alphaproteobacteria bacterium
ATGTCGGCGCTTATGCCTCCCGCGACGGCGCAAAGTTCTACAGCGCCTACCGAACAGTCGCCTGCAGCCAGCGCAACTCCGTCGCCGCCGGCAACAACGCCGAGCGCGGCCACACCGAATACCCCTGCCGCCGTCTCGGCGCAGCCGCAAACCGGTGAGCCCGCAATCGGGAGCGCCCTCCTCCCGCACGATCTCTCGCCGTGGGGCATGTTTCTGAATGCGGACATCGTCGTAAAAGCGGTCATTATCGGCCTTGCGTTGGCGTCGCTCGTCACCTGGACCGTGTTTGTCGCCAAGAGCCTCGAACTGCGCAGCGCCCGCGGCCATGTGCGTCGGGCACAGCGCATCCTTGCCGGCGCCGCCTCGCTCGGCCAAGCCGCCGCGCAATTGCGCCACGGCACGGATGCCGCAGCGCAGCTCATGCAGGCGGCAACGCAGGAAATCCGGCTGTCGGCGAACCTGGATGGGGAAGGACTCAAAGAGCGCGTCGCCTTGTTGCTTGAGCGCATTGAACTGGCAAACAGCCGGAAGATATCGCGCGGCACCGGCGTGCTCGCGACCATAGGGTCCACCGCGCCCTTCGTCGGACTGTTCGGCACGGTGTGGGGAATCATCAACAGCTTTATCGGCATCTCCAACGCGCACACCACCAACCTTGCGGTGGTGGCACCCGGCATCGCCCAAGCTTTGCTCGCCACCGCTCTCGGGTTAATCGCAGCCATTCCGGCCGTTGTGATCTACAACGTGCTGGCACGCTCGACGGCGCATTATCGCGCGCTTCTCGGCGACGTCTCGGCGCAAATCATGCGCCTGGTGAGCCGCGACCTCGACCGCGGCAAGCTGCGGCTCGGGCCCGCCGCCGAGTAACGCCATGGCAACTAATTCCGATCCCGGAGCCGACGACTTCAACGAAGTGAGTACGGTCTAGCGCTTCTTCTCCGCCGCGACATCGGCAATGACCTTGTCGGCGCGGCGAAACCCTTCTGAAGCGATTGGAATGCCGGCATAGACGGCGGTGTGCAGCAGGACCTCGGCGATCTCCTCTGCGGTGACGCCGTTGTTGAGCGCACCGCGAACATGCACTTCGAATTCATGCCAGCGCGCCAAGGCCGCGAGCATGCAGACGTTGAGCATGCTCCGGGTCTGGTGCGAAAGACCCTCGCGCAGCCAGACGTTGCCCCAGCACTGGGTTTGCGTGAACTCGATAAAATGCTGCGTGAACGGGTTCGCTTCCTGCTTGCCCGCGTCGACATAGGCAGCTCCGAGCACATCGCGCCGGACCTTGGCGCCCCGTCGTGCACGTTCGGCGATTAAATCTGGCAACGCCACGATAGCCTCCATTTCGCGATAACATCAGGCTGAAAATTATGCAGGATTGCCTGCATAAAATGAAGCCTGCAGAGGCTTGGTACGGCGACGTCGCGTTGCGAGCCCGCGACTCACGTTCGCTCATATAACCTGGAGCGGTGCATTCACAAATTGTCGCTGTTCTTAACAGCTGGCAGAGCGCGGTCCGGAAAGCAGAGCTGAACCGGCCCGAGCAGCGTCATCCGGTGTGCGGATTGATATCGAACTGTCAACTAATTGTCATTTTGATTGGTTGTTGAGCATCTTTCTTTGAATTTGTTCGCCGCAATCACGCGGCATTGACTTAACGCAATACATCGCAAGCGCACTCCACGTAGAAGTGCGTCAGTTTTTTACACGCGAGGCGTCTCGTGTTTTCGCTCGCCGGCAAGAAAGCGCTCGTGGTCGGCATCGCCAACGAGGATTCGATCGCCTTCGGTTGCGCCAAGGCGTTTCGCGCGCAAGGCGCCGAGCTCGCCATCACCTTCCAGAACGGCAGGGCCGAGCCGTTCGTGCGTCCGATCGCGGAGAAGCTCGAGACCGATATCGTCCTGCCGCTCGACGTGCGGGAGGATGGGCAATTCGGACAGCTTCTTCGACAGCATCCGCCGGCGCTGGGGCCAGGTCGACATCTGCCTGCATTCCATCGCCTTTTGCCCGAAACAGGATCTGCACTCGCGGGTCGTCGATTGCTCGCGCAACGGTTTCGTCACCGCGATGGAGATTTCGGTCTATTCCTTCATTCGCATGGTGCGCCGCGCCGAGCCGCTGATGCCTGCCGGCGGCGCCTGCATGACCGTGTCCTTTTTCGGCTCCGAGAAGGTGGTCGAGCATTACAACATCATGGGGCCGGTGAAGGCCGCGCTGGAAGCTGTGACGCGCTACATGGCCGCGGAGCTGGGCCGAAAGGGCATCCGCGTTCACGCCCTGTCGCCCGGGACCGCTGAAGACGCGCGCCGCATCGGGCATCGGCCATTTCGACGAGTTGCTGAATGAGGCCGCCGCACGCGCACCGACCCATCAACTCGCGACCATCGAGGATGTCGGCGCCTATGCGGCGTTTCTGGCCAGCGCCGAGGCGGCAAACGTCACCGGCGGCATCCACTATATCGACGGCGGCTATCACATCGTGGGCTGAACTCATGACCGACACTGACGCGCTTGACGCAAGATCAAAAGCAGATATCTGCAGACGCTCAACGAAAACTGCGACCCATGCGATGCAGCAGGCGCCGCTGTCTGACCGAGCTGAGCTACGAGCCATGGCCAGACGATCGGCCGCAGCCAGGCGGAAGCTGCGCGCGACCGACGACTGACGGCGCTGCAGGACCTGATGCCGAAGTTTGCATGCCCAAGGCCGCCGACGCGTTTTCCGAATACGTCAAGGACTGCGGCCAGCGCTGGATCCTGTTTCTCGATACGCTGTGCCGGCGCGGCGACGCCTGCATCGTCCGCGAGAAAGAAGGCTTCAAGCCGGTTCTGGCCTTCGACTACGACATGGTCGTCGACGGCCGCAAGCTCGATCGCCCGGTCAATTACGCGCTGGTGCGGATCCATCCGCCGCCGGGCACGACGCCGCCGCGCGAGGACGCGCGCCCCTGGGTCATCATCGATCCGCGCGCCGGCCACGGCAGCGGCATCGGCGGCTTCAAGAGCGAATCCGAGGTCGGCGTCGCGCTGCGCGGACGGCCATCCGGTCTATTTCGTCATCTTCTTTCCGCGAGCCCGAGCCGGGTCAGACGCTCGCCGACGTGTGCGCGGCCGAAGCCGCTGTTCCTGCGCGAGGTGCACGCGCGCCATCCGCACAGCCCGAAACCGCTGGTCACCGGCAATTGCCAGGGCGGCTGGGCCGCGATGATTCTCGCCGCGACCCATCCCGACCTGATGGGGCCGGTGGTGATCGCCGGCGCGCCGCTGTCCTATTGGGCGGGCGAAAACGGCCGCAATCCGTTCCGCTATTTCGGCGGCATCGCCGGCGGCGCGGTTCCGGCGCTTGCTCGCCTCCGATCTCGGCGGCGGCAAATTCGACGGCGCCAACCTGGTGCATGAATTTCGAACAGCTCAATCCCGGCAAGACCTGGTTTCGCAAGAATTTCGACCTGTTCGCCAATGTCGACAGCGAGGCCGATCGCTTTCTCGAATTCGAGCGCTGGTGGTCCGGCTTCTATTTCATGAACGAGAACGAAATTCGCTGGATCGTCGAGAACCTGTTCATCGGCAACAAGCTCACCCGCGGCGAAGCATTCTTGAGCGACGGCACGCCGATCGACCTGACGCGGATCGAGGCTCCGGTCGTGGTGTTCGCTTCGCATGGCGACAACATCACCCCGCCGCAGCAGGCGCTGAACTGGATCCCCGATCTCTACAACTCGGTCGAGGAGATCGAGGCGCACGGCCACGTCATCATCTACACGCTGCATGAAAGCATCGGTCATCTCGGCATCTTCGTCTCGGCGCAAGTCGCCAACAAGCAGCACGAGCAGATCGGCTCGGTGGTCAAGACGATCGAATCGCTGGCGCCCGGGCCTTTACGAAATGCTGATCAGCAAGGACGCAAGGCGTCTACACGGTCGCGTTCGAGGCGCGGACGATCGACGACATCCTGAAGCTCGACGACGGTCGCGAGGAAGAAGTCGAATTCGCCGCAGTCGCCGGCTTGTCCGAATGGGCGACAAAGACCTATGAACTGACCTGGCAGCCGATCATCCAGGCGCTGGTCACGCCGGCTGATCGCCGAGGCGCGCAGGCGGCTCCATCCGATGCGCCAGCAGCAGCATTTTTTCTCGCATCAGAATCCGCTGTTTTCCAACATCGGCGAGCTTGCCGAGCGGGTCCGCGCGCGAGCGCGCGCCGGCCGCCGGGGACAATCCGTTCGTCCAGCTTCGAGCAGCTTTACGCCGACATGATCGAGCACGAGCTGGAATCTTCTACCGCGACACGCGCGACGCCGCGATCGAGCTCACCTTCCACGGCGCTCTACGGCACGCCGTGGATGAAGCGCCTCGGCGCCGCGCGGCAAACGCGGCCTGCAGTCGCACGACATCAGCAAATTCCCGCACGTGCAGGATGCGATCAGCAAGGACCAAGGCGGGCGGCTATGCCGAAGGCATCATCCGCATGCTGATCCTGCTTGCCCGCGCGCGCGGCTCGGTGCGGCGCGATCGCCTGGAGCGTTCGGACCGGCTGCTGCACGCGCGTCCGCCGTTCAACTCGATGACGCCGGAGATCGCGCGCCCACATGATCTACGAACAATCGGTGATCGTGGAATTTGCCGGCAACGAAGCCGATCACGACCTTGGCCGAGCTGCTCAAGGATCCGGTCGATCGCTATCGCGCCTTGAACCTCGTGCTCGAAGTCGCGGGCGCGATCGAAGAGATGGATGCGCCGACCATCGCCATGTTCAAGCGCTTCCAGGCCGCGCTTCTGACGATGGCGCGGGAATGGCGCGATCCGGACACCGCTCAGCCTGCGCAAGCAGCGGCGGAGCTCGCGCCGGCCGGTGGCGCGTAAGCCGCTCCGAGCGCCTCGCGGCGAACCTTGGTGGCTAGCCGTCCTGGTTCCGCGATAAATCTGGCAAAGCCACGATGGCCGCCGTTTTGCGGAAAAATCAGGCTGGAAATTATGCAGGATTGACCGCATAAAACGAAGCCAGCGGACGCTCTAGTCATGATGAACGTGCATGCCAAGGAATGGCCGTGGCCGACCGCGCCGGTTTTGCCCAAGCGCGAAGTCGATCCGATCGTCCTGCAGATCGTCGAAGGCACGCTCAATTCCATCGAGGCGGAGATCGAATACTCAATCGAGCGCACCGCGCGCTCGCCGATGATCCGCGAGGCCCACGACTACCGCGTCGGCCTGTTCGACCGCTATTGCCGCAAGCTGACCGGCCGCTCCTATTCGGCCATGCCGAATGCCGTGGTGCGGGATTTTCCGCCCGCAGACCATGCAGCCCGGCGACGTGTTCCTGATGAACGACACCTATCTGACCGAAGGCTCGATCGGGCATCTGCCCGATCTGTGCTCTACCGTGCCGGTATTCCATCAGGGCGAAGTCGTCGCCTACATCCAGGCGTTCGGCCATCACGACGATATCGGCGGCCGCGTGCCCGGCTCGATGCCGGGCACGGCGACGACGGTGTTCGAGGAAGGCCTCGCCATGCCGCCGATCAAATTCTACGACCGCGGCGTGCGCAACGACGCGGTCTTCACCATCATCAAGCGCAACACCCGCGTGCCGGAAACGCTCGCCGCCGATCTCGACAGCGAGGTGCAGGCCTGCCTGATGGGCGCGCGCCGAATGGCGGAATTGTTCGAGCGCTTCGGCCGCGAGACGGTGGAGGCGTGCTTTCAGGCCATCCTCGACACCTGCCGCGATATTTTCCGCAACGAACTTCTGCCGAAGATCGCCGACGGCGAATACCGCTGGGAGGATTACGTCGAGCACGACGGCGTCACCGATCCGAAGCTGCACAAGCTCGCGCTGAAGCTGATCAAAAAGGGCGACCGCATCACGCTCGATTTCACCGGCACCGATCCGCAATCGACCGGCCCGATCAACTGGCCGGCGGATTACGCCGGCGGCGCGTTCCTGATCAAATGGATCGCGCCGATCCTGCGCAACCTCGCCGACACGCCGGAGCGCGCGGCCGAGATTCACGTCAACGAAGGCGTCTGCGAAGTCTTTGATGTGGTGTTTCCGCCGAAGGGCACTTTGATCACGCCGGAATGGCCGGCGGCGACCAATGCGCGCTCGTTCGTGCTGCTGCGCTGCCTCGGCCTGCTCGCCGGCGTTGTCGCGCAGGCGGCGCAGGGCCGGATGCCGGCGGATCAGGAAACCATCCGCTACACCGGATTCTACGGCACCGACAAGAACGGCAAGGCGTTTCTGTCCCGCGAAGTTTTGGGCGGCGGCTCCGGCGGCCGCTATTACGCCGACGGCAACGACGCCATCCACATCGTGCCGGACTCGCGCAATCAGCCGGCCGAATTCACCGAAACGCGGTTTCCGCTGCTGGTCGAGAAGCTGGCGTTGCGCACCGATTCCGGCGGCGCCGGCAAACGCCGCGGCGGCCTGGGCTACGACAAGCATTACCGCGCGCTGGTCGACTGCCGCACCATCGTCACCGCCGACCGCGTGCGGCTCGGCTGCTACGGCTCAACGGCGGCAAGGCCGGCACGCCGTTCTGCGTGACCGTCGACGCCGAGGGCAAAGCCGCACGATCTCGGCGGCCTGGTCGACGGCGAGCCGGTCCGCGCCGGCGAGATCGTCCGCGTCGTCACCACCGGCGGCGGCGGCTGGGGCGATCCGCTCGAGCGCGAGCCCGAACTCGTCCAGCGCGACGTGATCGAAGGCAAGGTCTCGGTCGCCGCCGCGCGCGACGATTATGGCGTCGTGCTCACGCCGGAAGGCGGCGAGCTCATTCGCGATCGATGCTGCAGCAACGGCGGCGTTGCGCGAGAAACTCAAAAGCGCGCGCAGCGGCGAGCGGCCCATGATCGATCGCGGCACGGGCTTTGAGAAAATGCTCCGCGGCGAAGTCAAGCCGTGGGTCCGATCCGCCTGAAATAATCCTGTCGCCGACGCGAGCAGCGTCGGTGGGATGTCCGATCGACTTTGCCGCCAACACAAACCACAGCAGCATCACGCCGTCCAACATCGAATTCTCCGTGCACGATAAGCGTCGTTGCCGTCCCGGGCCCGGACGCGGTCGCTAAGCCGGCTGATCGAGGCCGTAATCGAATGTATAGACGCCTTCAAGACGGTCGGGAAGCTGCAACACTTGGGGATTTTCAAGCGTATATTGGGCGTCGCGATAGCCCGCCTGCCAATGCTCTTCCATGGTGCGCCGGGAAAACTCGAAATCCTTGGAGATAACCCTCGTAGTTTTTGGAGCGATAAATCAGGTGCGCAATATTGCACACTTTATCGTCGGCGTGAGCCTCAAGGATTTTTATCTCTTCGCCGTCGCACAGTTCGGGTGGAAGCTTCTTCAACAAGGTCGCAAGCGCATTCCGCATTTTTTGCGCGGTCTTATAGTGATCGGTCGCCGCGCGGGTGCGGCTCGAATAGACGATCTCCTTGTGTCGCACCTCGACGTCGACCAGGTCCTTCGGCAGTTGTCCGCGGGCGCTCCACAAGTCGACCTGAAAGGCAAGCGTATCCCGCCGCGGCCGGTTGTCGAGCACCCATTGCAACGGCGTGTTGGTAACAAGGCCGCCGTCCCAATAGTGATTGCCATCGACTTCGGTCGACGGAAAGGCAGGCGGCAGCGAGCCGCTGGCCACAATATGCTCGACGGCGATGCGATGCGTCGTCGTGTCGAAGTAGGTGAAATTTCCGGAGCAGACATCGACTGCTCCCACGCTGAAGCGCATATACCCCTTGTTGATGCGATCGAAATCGACCACGCGGGCCAGCGTCTCGCGTATCGGCGCATTGTCATAGAAACTCGCCCTGCCGGCATGGCCGGGAAACAGCACTGCAGGCGGCGGGCGCGGGACGAAGAATTTCGGCGCGCCGAACATCAGGATGTTCCATGCCCGCGCCTGATTGACGGTCATGTGGCTGAAATCATTTTTCAAGTCGATGAATTTGAAAAAAGGAATCCCAAGAGGCGACGCGCAGACGGTCTCCCAAAACTCGCGCAGGCGCTCGACCCGCGTTTCCGGGGGATTGCCCGCAATGATCGCCGAGTTGAACGCCCCGATGGAAATTCCGGCCACCCAGTCCGGATGCAGGTCCGCCTCGGCCAGCGCCTGATAGACTCCCCCCTGGTACGAGCCAAGCGCACCCCCGCCCTGTAATAAAAGTGCAATCTGCTCAAACGGCGTACGCCGGCCCGACGTGGACTGCCTGCGCCGGATCGGTGTCACCTGAATTTGTCACTCGGTTCTATCGGCTCAATCCCCGCCCTGCGGCGGCCGACCTTGCGTCTGTTTGGCGCTTCGCTGCAGAGATTTCAAGCTCGGCTTTGCCGTTACGCTGTTGGCTCCGTTGGCCGCCTTGAGCGACGGTTTATCTTCAGCCATTAGGAAGCTAGTTTGCCGGATGTCGCGGTCCTGTCATAGCGGGGCGAGCGATGGAGCGGTCATCTGCCACGAAACGTTAAGCAACACGAGCGAGGACCAAGCGTAATGGCCATCGAAGTCGCCAAAGTGGAATTGAAGAACGTGCAGGATGCGTCCGGCATGGAGGCGCTGATCAAAAAGGGCCAGTTCAACGCCGACGAAGTGATCGCCGTCATCGGCAAGACCGAGGGCAATGGCGGCGTCAACGATTTTACCCGCATCCTCGCCGACCAGGCGTTTCGCGCGGTGCTGAAAAAGCTCGGCAGCCGCTCCGAAAAGGACATCGCGACATATTCCCGATGGTCTGGTCGGGCGGCTGCGACGGCGTCATCACCCCGCACGCCACGGTGTTCGCCCGCAATGCCAAGACCGGCCCGGCCAATAAATCGCGGCTCGTCATCGGCACCGCGATGAGCGTCGAGCTTCTCCCCGAAGACATCGGCCGCCCGGCCATGGTCGAGAAAGTCGCCGACGGCGTGCGCGCGGCGATGCGCGATGCCGGCATCGACGATCCGGCCGACGTGCATTACGTGCAGACCAAGACGCCGCTCTTAACAGTGGATTCGGTCATCGAAGCGCACGCGCGCGGGCACGAAGTCGCCTGCGAGGTGCACGATTCCATGGGCGTGTCGAACGGCACGACCGGGCTCGGCATCGCCGTGGGCCTTGGCGAAATCAAAATGCCCAAGGCCGAGGAAATCTGCAAAAACCTCGACCTTTATTCCTCGGTCGCGTCGTGCTCGTCGGGCGTGGAGCTGACGCAGGCGCAGATCGTGCTCCTCGGCAACAAGGACGGCGCCGGCGGCCGCTATCGCATCGGCCACGCGGTGATGAAGGACGCGCTCGACATCGACGGCATCTACGAGTCCATTCGCAACGCCGGGCTCGACTTGCCGGAGCGGCCGCGCGCCGCCGATCTGAAAGGCCGGCTGGTCAACTGCTTCATGAAATGCGAGGCGGACCGCACCGGCAAGCTGCGCGGCCGACGCCAGATCATGCTCGACGATTCCGACGTGCCGTGGCATCGCCACGCCAAGGGCGCGGTCGGCGGCGTGGCTGCGGCGGCAATCGGCGATCCAGCGGTGTTTGTTTCGGTCGATGCCATGCATCAGGGCCCGCAAGGCGGCGGACCCTGCATCGCCATCATCGACGCCGGCGAGTAGCGCATGCCCTCGGCAGCCTCCGCGACAAGAGCCGCAAAACCGATCCGCAGCCGGCGGAGCGCTGGCGCTTAAATCGGCGCGCGAGCTGGCGCAGCTCATCCGCCTCCCGCGCCGTCAGTCCGGTCGAGGTGCTCGACGCGTATCTCGCGGTGATCGAGGCGCTCAATCCAAAGCTCAACGCCATCGTCACGCTCGCGGCCGAACAGGCGCGCGACGCCGCGCGGCTTGCCGAAAGCGCGGTGATGAAGGGCGAGCCGCTCGGCGCGCTGCACGGCCTGCCGATCGGGGTCAAGGACGTGACGCCGACCGCCGGCATCCGCACCACCTTCGCCTCGCCGCTGTTCAAGGATTATGTGCCGACCGAGGACGCCGAAGCGGTGCGCCGGCTCAAAGCCGCCGGCGCCATCGTGCTCGCCAAGACCAACACGCCGGAATTCGCCTGCGGCGCCAATACCAACAATTTGCTGTTCGGCCCAACGCGCAATCCGTGGAATCCGGCGCTGAGCCCGGCAGGCTCTTCCGGCGGCTCCGCGGCCGCGGTCGCCGCCGGCATGGTGCCGATCGCGCAGGGCACCGATTACGGTTGCTCGATCCGCATTCCCGCCGCGTTCTGCGGCATCGTCGGTCTGCGGCCGACGCCGGGACTGATGCCGAGCCGCCCGCTGCACCTGCCGTGGGATCCGGGACAGGTCCACGGCCGATGGCGCACGACGCCGAAGACGCCGCGCTGTTTCTCGACGCGATCGTCGGCTTTACGCGGCTGTCGCCGATATCGGTCGCACCGCCATGGCAGAGCGCATTCGCCGCGCTGGAGCGCCGCGACGATATCAAGGACTTACGCATCGCCTATGTCTCCGACATCGCCGGCATCGGCGTCGAAAATGAAATCGATACGATCTGCAGCAACGCCGCAGCCTCCCTTGAGAAACTCGGCGCCAAGGTGGAGCACATCGCATTCGACGCCAGCGGCGGGCCGCGCCGCCTATCAGACCTGGCGCGGCTTCTGGATGGTCGGACAGCAATATCAGCGGCTCGCCCAGATCAATGAGTTCGGACCCAATCTGAAAGGCAATGTCGAAGCCGGACTGAAACTGACCGCGCTCGACTTCGCCGCGGCCGAGCACCAGCGCGAACAAATATTCCATCAATTCCGCAAACTGTTCGACAGCTACGATGTCCTGCTCACGCCGGCGGCGCCGGTGAAACCCTATCCGATCGAAATGAACTTCCCGAACGAGATCAACGGCAAGAAGTTCGAGAACTACATCGACTGGATCGCGCCGGCTTATCTGATCACGCTGGTGAGCCTGCCGGCAGCGACCGCGCCCGCCGGCCTGTCGGAGGACGGCTTGCCGGTCGGCATGCAGATCGTGGCGCCGAGGTTCGAAGAGCCGCTGATCCTCAATGTCGCGCGCCAGATCCAGCGGGGCAGCGGAGTCGGCTGGCCGCCGGTGTCCGCGTCTGCCTAAAAGATGATCAAGTCGAGGGTATGCGGTCTATCAGATATCTCTTTTCGATCGTAATTATGGCCATTTTTCAATGTCTTATGTCATTTTTATACGCGACCTGCAATGTGCGTATAAAAGCCCTTGCACTCGGTCAGCCATTCGATTATACGCAACTCGCAGATTGCGTATAAATGGGGAATATTCTGTGCCTCCCCCATCTCTCCTTATGCAGACGACATATGCGGAACTCCTGGACCGCTGTAGAGCAACCGCGTTCAACGAGGCGTTTTCGGAGGACGGCACATTTGTTCCGAAGACAATCAACGACAGGCGCTATTGGTACTTTCAAAAGTCGTCGACCGCCGGACGTGAACAAAAGTATGTCGGCCCCGAAACACCCGATCTCCTGGAACAAATTTCGCAACACAAGCGAACACGAGACGACGAACGCGAACGTCGGGCACTCGTCTCGGCTCTTATCCGTACATATGGGCTTCAGCGGCCGCTCAAGGAAATTGGCGATATCGTCGCGGCCTTAGCGCAAGCTGGTGTATTTCGTCTTCGTGGAGTATTAGTCGGAACCGTCGCATATCAAACGTATGCACCAATGCTCGGCGCGAGACTCCCACACTCAATTTTACAAACGGGCGACGTTGACGTAGCCCAATTCAAAAACGTATCAGTAGCCGTCGGCGACCAAATACCTCCCGTGCTCGACGTGCTCAGGGATGTGGACAAAACATTCCGAGCCGTTCCGCACATTCACCAACGCAGCGTCACCAGCTATGTCGCCAAAGGAGGCTTCCGAGTTGACTTCCTCACCCCGAATGAAGGTCCTGATACCGATGTCCCGCTGCATCTTCCGGCGCTTCAAACAGACGCAGAGCCTCTCCGTTTCCTAGATTTCCTAATTTATGACCCTGAGCCCGCAGTAATCCTACATAACGCTGGAATTTACGTACTGGTCCCATCACCCCAGCGCTATGCCATTCACAAATTGATAATTTCGCGTCGCCGTCAAGAAGGGGTCGCCAAACGCGACAAAGACATTCAACAATCAGTAGCGCTGCTTGAAATACTAAATGACAAGAGACCCTACGAACTTAAATCATCTTGGAACGAAGCATTTAATCGAGGCCCTATCTGGCGCCAATCTCTGGCCGAGGGCTTAAGCCAAATTCCGGCGAGGACGCGCGATAATCTCTTAAAGACCATAGGCGGACTACGGAGCATGATTTCTGGAATTGATCTTACCTTTAGTGATTCTTCCGCACGATCTGACTTTGCTGTCGTTACATTCGTTGGAGAAGCTCTTGGGCACGCCGTCCGCTGCGCAATCAGCCGGGAAGCGCTGGACGACAACTTCGGGGCGACAACCGGCCCTAGCAATGAAGAGCGTCTACACAAATTTCGTCAGAACAGACCAATCGTTGAGCGAATGGCGAGAGAAAAATATCTGAACTGGCCGGTCGAACAGCCGGAAGCTGTTTTGATCAAAACGCTGGAAGTGCCGAAATTGCAGCGGGCCATTACCAAGAATGAAAAAACCTGAACACCTACCGTTCAGCCGAACACTATCATTCAGCAACACCGTCAAAATGACCAATAACGAACGACGCGCACTCTGGATCAAGGACCCGCTGGCCATTTTCGCCGAGGCGCCGAGCGCGGCATCGTGGTGCAGGACGGCCGCATCGTCGAACTGGTGCCGGCGGGCGCGACGCCGGCGACGCCCGACGTGAAGACCTTCGACGCCGGCGAGCATGTGGTGCTGCCGGGCCTGATCAACACCCATCATCATTTCTATCAGACGCTGACGCGCGCGGTTCCCGCGGCGCTCGACCGCGAACTGTTTCCCTGGCTGCAGGCGCTTTATCCGATCTGGGCGCGGCTGACGCCGGAGGCGCTCGATCTCGGCATGACGGTGGCGATGGCCGAACTGATGCTGTCCGGCTGCACCACGACGACCGACCATCATTACGTGTTTCCCGCCGGCCTCGAAGACGCCATCGACATCGAGGTCGCGGCGGCGCAAGCGGCTCGGCTTGCGCGTGCTGCTGACCCGCGGCTCGATGAACCTGTCGCAGCGCGACGGCGGGCTGCCGCCGGACAGCGTCGTGCAGGACGAGGATACCATCCTCGCCGACAGCGAGCGCGTGGTGGCGCGCTATCACGAGACCGGCGAAGGCGCGATGGTGCAGATCGCGCTGGCGCCGTGCTCGCCGTTTTCGGTGACGACCTCGCTGATGCGCGCGACCGCGGAGCTTGGCGGATCGGCTCGACGTGCGCCTGCACACCCATCTCGCCGAGACCGAGGACGAGAACCGCTTTTGCCAGGAGCTCTACAATTGCCGCCCGCTCGACTATCTGGAGGATTGCGGCTGGCTCAACGAGCGGACCTGGCTCGCGCACGGCATTCATTTCAACGCCGGCGAGATCAAGCGGCTGGCGCGCGCCGGCACCACGTCGCGCATTGCCCCTGCAGCAACCAGACGCTGGCGTCGGGCACCTGTCCGGTCTGCGCCATGGAGGAGGCCGGCGTGCGCATCGGCCTCGGCGTCGACGGCTCGGCCTCGAACGACGGCTCCAATCTGATGCAGGAGGTGCGCGCCGCATTTCTGCTGCAGCGCAGCCGCTACGGCGTCGAGCGGTCAGCCACCAGGACGCGCTGCGCTGGGCGACCAAGGGCTCCGCGGCTTGCGTCGGCCGCACGGATATCGGCGAGATCGCCGTCGGCAAGATGGCCGACCTCGCGCTGTTCAAGCTCGACGAGTTGCGCTTCTCCGGCAGCGGCGATCCGCTGGCGGCGCTGGTGCTGTGCGGCGCGCATCGCGCCGACCGGGTCATGGTCGGCGGGCGCTGGGTCGTCGAGGACGGCGCGATTCCCGGACTTGACCTCGCCGATCTGATCCGGCGGCACTCGGCGGCGGCGCGCAAACTGCGCGCCGGTAGTTGACGTACGAACTCCGTCAGCGCTCGGCAGCACGAGCTGGCGCATCAGCTGCGCCGGCAAGCGCGACCACGTTGACGCCGGATCAGTCCGGCAGCATTGCTATAGGTGAAAAGCTACCGTCCGGTTCGAAGCACGAGGAGAATTCATGCGCACGACCCGAAATCTGTTCGCGATTGCGACCGCGACGCTTGGACTGGCTCTTGCCGGAACGGCGGCCAGTGCGGCAGAGATCTTCACCCTGAAATCGACGACGTTTCAAGACGGCAAGATAATGCCGCTGAGAGTAGCCAACAGCAAAGCCAACCGCCCCGACAGTCCGAACTGCGTTGGCGATAACGTGTCGCCGCAGTTTTCCTGGACGAACGTGCCCGCGGGTACCAAGAGCTTTGTTCTAACGATGTTCGATCCCGAAGGCCGGGCACCGTCCGGCGTCAGCCACTGGGTCGCCTACGGCATCCCGGCGTCCGTTCGCGGCTTTGCCGAAGGTGAAGTCAGCAAAGCCTCCAGCAATTATGTTGGCGGCAAAAGCACGATGGGTGTCGGCCATTACTCCGGGCCCTGTACGCCGCCGAATACGACGCCGCATCACTACACGTTTATTCTCGTCGCAACCGACTTCGATCCGAAGGAGTTGCCGCCCGGCCTGACGCGAGACGAGCTGATCGCCAAGTTCGGCCCGGCACCCGCACACTTCAAGGGTCGACCGGAATGGTGGGTTTGTTTGTCAATCCGTGGCACGAGTGATTTTCTCCCGCCGCCGGCAATGCCCGAATCGCGGCGCCGCGATAGGCGCGGAACGCGGGTTGGCGCGACATTTGCTCTTTGATCGCGGTAACGCTAGCCAAGGCCGCTGCCGAAAGGGCGATCAAGGATGCAAACCTACACCGTCGATATCGCCGGCGAGCCGGTGACGCTGCCGATCGTGGCGATCAACGAAAAACTCGCGATTTCGCTCTTGATGGTGATCGACATGGGCGTGCGGTTCGGCGAGCGCATCGGCAAGGCGCTCGCCGCAAAACTTGGCTCGCTCAAGCCCGACATCGTCGTCGGCGCGGCGACGCTCGGCATCCCCGTGGTCATCGAAGTCTCGCGCGCGCTCGGGCTCGACCAATACGTCATCGCCCAGAAGTCGCCGAAGATCCATCTGGCCGACGCGCTGGTGCAGGAAGTGCAGTCGGTGACGACCGCGAGCAAGCAGCGCCTGATGCTCGATCGCCGTTCGGTGCCGCTGCTTGCGGGGCGGCGCGTGGTCGTGGTCGACGATGTCGTGGCAACCGGCTCAAGTCTTGCCGCGACGCTGGCGCTGGCGCGCTCGGCCGGCGCCAACATCGTCGGGGCCGGCGTGATCCTGACCGAAGGCCACGATTGGGCGAAAACGCTCGGCGCCGATGCGCGGCTGGTTCAGGGTCTCGGGCATATCCCGCAATTCGCGCTGGCCGACGGCAAGGCTGTGCCGATGCCGGAGACGCTGTAGGTACCGCTTCCGGGCGCAACGAGGCACGCCCAACTAAACGGACGCCCAAACGCCGTCCGAGCCCCTTCCAGCGCAACGCTCTAAGTCGTACGATACGATCTAGGTAGTAACCCACCCTTGGTTTCACCACATCCGAGCGCCGCGGATCTGTCCAATGCCGAAAGCCTACATCGTGTCCTGCTATCGCGAAATTTCCGATCCGCAAAAACTTGCGGCCTATGCCAAGCTTTCGGGGCCTGCGTTTGCGCCGTTCGGCGCGCGCTATCTCGCGCTCGGTAACGCCGCGGCGGCCTACGAGCACGGACTCAAAGAGCGCATTGTGATCGTCGAGTTTCCGAGCCTGGAAAAGGCAATTGCCGCTCGCGAAAGCGCCGCCTACGCTGAAGCATTGAAAGCACTCGGCGATGGCGCTGTGCGCGACTTTCGCATCATCGAAGGACGAGAGTAGCGCCTCACGAGTCTTTAGAAAATCCGGCGGAGTGCGGCGTGACGCGGCGTCGGCTCATCGCCCAAAGATAACGCGCGGAGGAAGAAACGATGATTAAGCCCAAGCTGCACCATGTGACCATCAAAACCAGCCGCCTCGATGAGATGATCGCCTGGTACGGCCAAGTCATCGGCGCTCAGGTCCAGTTCCGGGATCAAGTCGCCGCATGGACCACCAACGACACCGCCAATCACCGCATTGCCTTTCTCGCCGTGCCCGGTTTGTCGGACGATGCGCAAAAAGTAAGCCATAACGGCATGCATCACTGCGCGTTCGAATATGACAGCTTCGAGGACTTGATGGCGTCGTTCGATCGTTTGCGCAAAGCCGGCATCGAGCCTGCATTCTGCCTCGATCACGGGCTGACGATTTCTCTTTACTATAGAGATCCGGAAGGAAATTTCGTTGAGCTGCAAAGCGACAATTTCGGCGACTGGGCAAAATCAACGGCATTCATGCGCACATCAGCCGACTTCGCCGCGAATCCGATCGGTACTTTCTTTGACCCGGCTCGCGTCTATGACAAAATGAAGTCCGGCGCCGACTTCAAGACACTCCAAACGTCAATTCGGGCGGGTGAGTATCTGCCCAATCCAATCCCGCCCCACATTGGCTTACCAACACAGTAAGCCGCCGCGCGAGCGCTCACGCCCGGCGCGCCGATCCGTCATCTGAAAGCGACTTAGCCAATGGAACCACGTGCCCAAATCGGCTGGGTTGGTCTCGGCAGCATGGGCAGCCTCATGGCGCCCAATCTGGTCAAGAACGGATACGACGTTTCCGGTTTTGACATTGATCCGGAACGGATTGCCATCGCGGCTTCGCACGGAATTGCGGCTGCGCCGTCCCTGTCCTCGCTCGCGGCTAACAGCGATGCGATTGTATCAATGATCCCGAGTGACAGGGCTTTCCTTGACATCGTTCGCGGCCTGCGTGAGAGCGCCAGGCCTGCGGCGTGCCTGATCGATATGAGCACAATATCCCCGGACGTTTCCGCGCAAGCAGCGGAGCTGCTGGATGCCGCCAATATCGCTTACTTGCGTGCGCCGGTTTCCGGCAGCACGGGGCTCGCCGCGGCCGGCACGCTGAGCATCCTGGTTTCGGGGCCGGAGCAAACATTCCAGGCGTGGCTGCCGTTGATCGGTATGTTGGGAAAAAAGATCGCGTATCTGGGTCCCAACGAGGAAGCGAGGATCATGAAGCTGGTGGTGAACGTCATCGTCGCCGCCATCAATTCGTCGCTGGCGGAAGCTCTCAATCTCGGGCGGCGCAGCGGCCTTGACTGGAATGCCATGATCGACGTGATCAACGACAGCGCGGTCGCCTCGCCTTACATTGCTTCCAAGGTCGCCAAGCTTAAGGAACGGGACTGGTCGCCGGCCGCGACGATCGGTGTTATCGCTAAGGATATGGACCTGGCGCTGGAGCTGGGAAGAAAACGCGGCGCATTCCTGCCGCTCACGGCTGTTGCGCGCCAGGTTCTTGCGGCTGTCGAAGGCCGGGGACAAGGACAATTGGATATGTCCTGCGTAGCAACGTTTTTCGAGTGAAGCGAAAAGAGCAGCACGGCAATCATGCTTTTTGAACGACGTGCATATACATTACGCCCCGGCTGCGAGGACGCCTTTTGGCAATTGCAACGAAAGTGGAATACGCCAAAGACCTACCGTCCGATGCTCGAGCGCAATCTCGGCTACTTTGCAATGGCAGCGGGACCCGCCGAGCGCATAATTCATCTCTACCGCTGGGACGATTACGAGGACGGCAAGCGGCGCATTGCCGCGATCGCAACACCAGAACGCGCCGAATATTTTGCCGCGGCGCGCAATCTTATGCTGGCCCAGGAGACAATTCTGCTCGATCGCGCGCCGATCGCCGAACTCAATCCGCTGTGGAGCGGCGACCGCGATTGGCTGCCCGGCGAGCCGGCCTTCGGTGGCAGCGCAAACTCGAGTGCCTTGGCGGTTTCGGAGAGCGTGCTGGATTTTCTACCCGGCGGACTTGCCGGCTATTGGGAGGGATACCGCAAGCTTGATGTCGAGACGATGGAGCTTGTGCGCCGCGGTCTCATTGGAGTGTTCTTCGTAACCACGGGACCGTTACATCGCGCGATCCACTACCACTGGCATCGCAGCTGGCCCGACTGGGAAAAGTACCGCCGGGCTCTGGCTGAAAGTCCGCTATGGCGTGCCTTCGCCGACGACTACAGGCCGCGGATCGTTGGGAGCCACGTCTCCTATCTGAGACCCAGCTCGGTGCCATGGATGCGCTCGTTATTCGAAGCCATCGATTGGTCGGCGAATTGACCAGGCAAAATCTCAGCTGCCCGTACTTTGAAATCTTCTTCGATGTCGGAAATTGGCCGAAGGCGCCATTCCAGCTACCGCGAAAAATATCCGCCGTGGGGGAAAGCGGTCATTGACAACCGCCGCCAATCGACTTCGATTTATGGGTACCCGCCGCAACTGCGCTTAAGAGGAGACAGTCATGAGCGATCTGCGCGACTTCATCGCCGGCATGCCGAAGTGCGAGCTGCACGTGCATCTGGAAGGCACGCTGGAGCCGGAAATGAAGTTCGAGCTGGCAAAAAGAAACGGCATGACCCTTCCTTACAGGGATGCCGCTGAAATGCGGGCGGCCTATGATTTTCACGACTTGCCCTCTTTTCTGAAGATTTATTACGAGGGCATGAGGGTGCTCGTGCATGAGCCGGATTTTTACGACCTGACTTTTGCCTATCTCGCGAAAGCGCATTCGCAGAACGTGCGCTACGTGGAAATGTTCTTCGATCCGCAACCGCACACCGGGCGCGGGGTGGCGTTCGATGTCGTGATCCGCGGCATCCGGCGCGCACAGCTCGAGGCCGAGCGGATTCTCGGCATCAAGAGCCAGCTGATCATGTGTTTTCTGCGCGACTGGAGCGCCGAATTCGCCATGACTACGCTGGTGCAGTCGCTGCCCTACCGCGAATGGATCGTCGGCGTCGGCCTCGATTCCGACGAGAAGAACAATCCGCCGGTGAAGTTCAAGGAGGTGTTCGCGCGGGCGCGCCAAGAAGGTTATTTGCTGACCATGCATTGCGACGTCGATCAGCAGAACTCGACCGAGCATATTCGGCAATGCCTGGAAGAGATCGGCGTCAACCGCATCGATCACGGCGTCAATGTGCTGGACTCCAACGCGCTGATCGACGAGGTCGCGAAGCGCCAACTGGCGTTGACCGTATGCCCGGTGTCCAACGCCTTCGTCACCAACGGCAGCAAGGCCAAGGAGATCAAGCGGATGCTCGATCTCGGCATCCGCGCCACCGTGCATTCCGACGATCCGGCCTATTTCCGCGGCTATATGAACGAGAACTTCGTCTGCACCCAGGAAGAGGCCGACCTCGGGCCGCAGGAGGTCGTGCAGCTGTCGCGCAACGCCTTCGAAAGCACCTGGCTGCCGCGGGCGACCAAAGACCGTTATCTGGCGGAGCTTGACGCCTACGCGGCGCGCGACGTTGACGGGTCAGTCAACGCTTCGTGTCATGGCTCGGCTGTCGATATGCCTGGCCATCCATCGTCTCTGATGATCATGCAACTGTCAGACGTGGAGCTCGGCACAAGAGCTTCCAGTGACGAGTCGAGAGTTGCGCGTGGCCTGAAAAGCAAATGGCCGGGCGAAAGCCCGGCCATCGCGTTTTCAGATCGAAGACGACGGAGAATTACTTCCCCGGAATCTTGTCGTCGATGCCCTTGACGTAGAAGTTCATGCTCAGGATCTGGCCGGCGTCGAGGTGGTCGCCGCCCTTGCATTCCACCGTCTTGCCGTCCTGATCGACGATCGGGCACTTGAAGGGATGGAGCTTGCCGGACCGGATCGACTCTTCGGTCGCCATCGCCATCTTCTTCACATCGTCAGGCATGTTGGTATAGGGCGCCATCACGACCATTCCGGCGTCGAGCCCGCCCCAGGTATCTTCCGACTTCCATTTGCCGTCGAGCACGTCCTGGGCGCGCTTGGTGTAGTAGCCGCCCCAATAGTCGGTGTCGGCGGTCAGCTGAGCCTTCGGGCCGAACTTGATCATGTCTGAGGATTCGCCGAAGGAGTGGATGCCGCGCTGCTCGGCGACCTGCGTCGCCGCCGGCGAGTCGGTGTGCTGGGTCAGGATGTCGGCGCCCTGATCGATCAGCGCCTTGGCGGCGTCGGCTTCCTTGCCTGGATCGAACCAGGAATTGACCCAGATGATCTTGAACTTCATATCCGGCCTGACCGACTGCGCACCCAGCATCGTCGCGTTGATGTTGGAGATCACCTCGGGGATCGGGAACGAGACGATGTAGCCGACGATCCCGGTCTTCGACATCTTGGCCGCGATCTGGCCCTGGATGTAGCGGCCTTCATAGAAGCGCGCGGCGTAGGTGCTCATGTTCTTGGCGCGCTTGAAGCCGGTCGCATGCTCGAAGAACACGTTCGGATATTTTTTCGCGACTTTCAGCGTCGCGTCCATGAAGCCGAACGAGGTGGTGAAGATCAGCTTGTGGCCGGTGCGGGCCAACTGCTCGATCGAGCGTTCCGCGTCGGCGCCCTCGGGAACATTCTCGAGGAAAGTGGTCTCGACCTTGCCGGCAAGCGCCTTTTCCATCGCCTTGCGGCCGACGTCATGCTGGTAGCTCCAGCCAAGGTCGCCGATCGGCCCGACATAGATGAAGCCGATTTTCAGTTTTTCGGCGGCGTAGGTCGCCCCGAATGTTCCGACGGCGATCGCGAGGACCGACGCCATAGCGACGATGTTCCATTTCTTCATGACTTCACTCCGGGTTGGAAAGACGGGCGTATGGTCACAGTCCCCATTTTCAGTTACCCCCACGTGCGAGGCGCCCGTAACGCGCCCGCAGGACATTCAACGGTCAGGTACAAACACCACACCTAACGACGCCGGCGCGGCTGACCCGGCAGTGCCACGCGTCCGTGAAATCAACACGAGAACGATGACCGTGGCAAGATAGGGCAGCGAGTTCATCACTTGCTGCGGAACGCCGAGCTGCAGCGGCTGCAAGGCCAGCCCGAGGATGCTGACGGCGCCAAACAGATAAGCGCCAATAACCAGGCGACCCGGCCGCCAGGAGGCGAAAACCACCAGCGCCAGCGCGATCCAGCCACGGCCGGAGGTCATGCCCGGAATGAAGAAAGGCGTGTAGGCGAGCGGCAGATAGGCGCCAGCGAGCCCCGCGCAGGCGCCGCCAAACAGCACCGCCAGCATACGAATCCGGAGCACCGGATAGCCGAGCGAGTAAGCCGAAGCATGATTGTCGCCGACCGCGCGCAGCACGAGGCCGGCACGGGTCCGGTACAGGAACAGCCAGATACCAATGATGAGCGCCATCGAAAGGTAGACGAACGCGTCCTCGCCGAACAGGATGCGGCCGACGACTGGGAGGCCGGTCAAAACCGGAAGATCGAGATGCGCCGCCGGCACGATCTTCTGGCCGACGAAGCCGGCGCCGATCAGGCCGGAAAGACCGACGCCGAAGATGGTCAGCGCCAATCCGGTCGCGACCTGGTTGACCGCAAGTCCGAGCGTCAAAACGCCGAAAATCCCCGCCAGCACTGCACCGGCCAGGATGCCGCAAAGCGCGCCGACAAAGATCGAACCGGACAGGTAGGCACCGGCGAAGCCGCAGGCTGCGCCAACGATCATCATGCCCTCAACGCCGAGGTTGAGGACGCCGGAGCGCTCGACCACGAGCTCGCCGGAAGACGCCAGCAGCAGCGGGGTCGATGCGGTGACGACCGTGAGAATAAAGCTGACCGAGAAAATCAGCTGTACGACGTTACCGAGCGCTTCAAGCATGGGCAGGCGCGGCCTTTCGCACGCTGGGCACAAAGCGCATGCGGTAGACGATGAGCGAGTCGCAGCCGAGCACGTAGAACAGCAGGATGCCCTGGAAGACCTTGGTCAGGTCGAGCGGCACTTTCATCGAGATCTGTGCTCCTTCGCCGCCGATAAACGTCAGCGCCAGGAACAGTCCGGCGATCAGAATGCCGATCGGATTAAGCCGGCCGAGGAAGGCGACGATGATGGCCGTGAACCCGTAGCCGGACGACACACCGGGATCCAAATGCCCGATCGGTCCTGCCACTTCGATGATGCCGGCAAGCCCGGCAAGCGCGCCGGACACCGCGAAGGTGACTAGCACCAGCCGATCGGCGCTGAAGCCGGAAAAGCGGGCTGCGCGCGGCGCCGCTCCAACGAGACGGATTTCAAAGCCCATGATGGTGCGACCGAGCAGCACCGTCACCAGCATCACGACGATCAGAGCGATGACCGAGCCGGCATGCAGGCGGCCGGTCCCCTCAAGCAACGTTGGCACGCTCGCCACCGGATCGAACGCCGCCGTCGTCGGGAAATTCAGGCCATGCGGATCCCGCCACGGCCCGCGCACCATGTAGTCCATGCCGAGATTGGCGACGTAGACCAGCATCAGGCTGGTGAGAATTTCGCTGGCGCCGAAATACACCCGGCAGACCGCCGGAATGAGCCCATAGATCGCGCCGCCGAGCGTGCCGAGAATGAGCATGGCCGGCAGCACCCAATGCCCGACATCAGTGCCGTTGGTGCGCACCGCGAGCCAGCTGCCGCAGACGGCGCCGACCAAGAATTGCCCCTCGGCACCGATATTCCAGATGTTGGCGATGTAGCAGAGCGCAAGGCCGACCGCGATCATCACCAAAGGCGTCGCTTTGACCGCAATCTCCTGCAGCGTGAAGCTGTCGGTCAGCGGCTCGATGAAATAAACGTACAGTGCCTCGATCGGGTTTTTGCCGATGATCGCAAACAGAATTGCGAACGTGACGATAGTGAGCGCAACCGCGATCAGCGGCGACGCGACGGCAATCACCGCCGAGCGCTCGGGGCGACGTTCAAGCACCAACTGCATGCTGTGCCTCTCGCTCGTCCGCCGCCCGCTCGGTGTTCGCGCCGCCCATCAACAATCCGAGTTTTTCACGCGTTGCCTCGGCCGCTTCAAGTGGCGGCGACAGCCGGCCGTGGAACATCACCGCAATGCGGTCGGCAATCTCGGCCAATTCGTCGAGATCCTGGCTGATGACCAAAACCGCGGCGCCGCGGGCGGCAAGATCGATCAGCGCTTGACGAATGACTGCGGCGGCGCCGGCGTCGACACCCCAGGTCGGCTGGCTCACTACCAGGACCCCCGGCTCGCGCAAGATTTCCCGGCCAACAACGAATTTCTGTAAATTGCCGCCGGAGAGGCTCACCGCTTCCGGATTGCGTTTGGCCTTGCGTACGTCGAAGGTCTTGGTGGTGCGGTCGACATGCGCAAGCGTTGCCGGCTTGTCGACAAAACCTTTCTTGACCATACCGCTCGCGGCATGGCCGGTGAGCAACGCGTTCTCGGACAATTTCATCCGTGGCGCGGTACCGTGGCCGAGTCGTTCCTCCGGCACGAACGCTGCGCCCATGCGGCGGCGCTCGGTCACGCCGAGCAAGCCGGCGGCCTCACCGTCGATCACGATAGCGCCTTCACCCGGCGATAGGCGCTCTCCGGACAGCGCGGCAAACAATTCGTCCTGACCGTTGCC
Organism: uncultured Alphaproteobacteria bacterium; assembly: GCA_963826945.1. Taxonomy (GTDB): domain Bacteria; phylum Pseudomonadota; class Alphaproteobacteria; order Rhizobiales; family Xanthobacteraceae; genus BOG-931. The sequence goes on from CAWGYY010000028.1 coordinate 23,527, forward strand.
GGAGACTCCGGCAATGCCGACAATCTCTCCGCCGCGCACCTCAAGCGACACCTCCGCGAGGTGCGTACCGTGCGGATCGTCCGGCTGCAGCGAAAGCTTTTCGACGACCAGCCGCGGCGTCGACACGCTGCGGCCCGACATCGCTTTCACCTCGCCGATCTCGCCGCCGACCATCATGCGCGCCAGCGACGCCGCGGTCTCCTGACGCGGATTGCACGTCGACACTTTCTTGCCGCCGCGCAGGATCGTCGCCGTGTCGCAGAGCCGTTTGACCTCATCCAGCTTGTGACTGATGTAAAGAATGGCGCGCCCTTCTTCCCTGAGCCGGCGCAGCACGACGAAGAGTTGATCCGCTTCCTGCGGCGTCAGCACCGACGTCGGCTCGTCGAGGATCAGGAGCTTGGGATTTTGCATCAGCGCGCGGACGATCTCGATGCGTTGCCGCTCGCCGACCGACAGCTGCCAAACCTGACGCTTGGGATCGAGCGGCAGGCCGTAGACCCGCGCGGTCTCCTCCAGCCGCTCGGAGATGGCGGAAAACGAGTCGGTCGCCGGCAAGCCCAGCGCGACGTTCTCCGCGACGTTGAGATTCTCGAACAGCGTGAAATGCTGAAACACCATGCCGATGCCGAGGTCGCGTGCCTCGGAAGGACCGGCAAGTACGACTTTCTGTCCCATCCAGCGCAGTTCGCCGCCGCTCGGCTGGATGAGGCCGTACATGACTTTCACGAGGGTTGATTTGCCGGCGCCATTCTCGCCCAGCAGCGCGTGAATTTCGGCCGGAAAAAGATCAAGATCGATGCAATCGTTGGCGAGAAAATCACCGTAGCGTTTGCTGATCGACACTGCGCTGAGCAGCGGTTCGGACCGCGCGGGACCGGCCTGTGGCGACGGATCAAGCATGTGAGACGCTGCGCATACCCGGTTTTTTCAAGCTTCTTGCGAGCCTTCCGTGATCGATCGTTGCAAGGATCATTCCACCATCGGAGGCCGCGAAGCCCCTTCCCGCCTCTATCATCCGACAAAATCGGCGGACGCAAAAGGAGGCAATTTGAAATAATCGTGCTCAAGGAGGCGCCACGGCACGCGCTTGCCTAGCTTATACTGGTTCTGTCATGGTGGTTGGCCGGGGTCGCAGGAGGGGGAACCCGACACCGTGGAGCCTGTACTTACTGAGTCCGTAGGCGCCATCCTGCGCTGGCTGCATGTTATCGCCGGCATCGCCTGGATCGGCAGCTCGTTTTACTTCATCCACCTTGACCTCAGCCTCAAGCCGCGCCCGGGGCTTCCTCCCGGCGTCAAGGGTGATGAGTGGCAGGTTCACGGCGGCGGCTTCTATCACATGATGAAGTATATGGTCGCGCCGGCGAAGATGCCGGACAGCCTGACCTGGTTCAAATGGGAAGCTTATACGACGTGGCTGTCGGGCTTCGCGCTCCTCGTGCTGGTTTATTATCTCGGCGCGGACCTGTTCCTGATCGACAAATCGGTGCTCGATCTGACGGTCGTCCAGGCCGCCGGGATCGCCTTCGGCAGCCTGGTGATTGCCTGGCTCATTTATGAAGGACTTTGTCGATCGCCGCTCGGCAATCACGAAGTGGCGCTGGCGCTGGTTGGCTACGTGTTTCTGGTCGCACTGACATACGGATTTACGCACGTGTTCAGCGGCCGCGGCGCCTTCAACCAGATTGGCGCCGTCATCGGCACCATCATGGTGGCCAATGTCTTCGTCATTATTATTCCGTATCAGAAGAAGACGGTCGCCGCGATGATCGCCGGCCAAGAGCCGGATCCGCGCTGGGGCCAGCTCGGCAAACAACGCTCGGTGCACAACAATTATCTGACGCTCCCCGTCATCTTCCTGATGCTGAGCAATCACTACCCGCTGTTCTTCGCCACTCGTTTCAATTGGCTGATCGTCGCCATCGTGCTCGTCATCGGCCCGGTGATCCGGCACTTCTTCAATTCGCGCCACGAAGGCAAGGGCAGCCCGTGGTGGACCTGGGCCGTGGCGGCAGCGGGCATGATCGCGGTGGCGTGGCTCTCGGCCGCAGGGCCGCGAACAACGACCGTTGGCGCCTTGCCGCCGACGCCGAAATTCGCCGACGTCGCCAACATCGTCATGTCCCGCTGCAGCATGTGCCACGCCGCCGAGCCGGTGTGGGACGGCATCCCGGCGGCGCCAAAGGGTGTGCTGCTCGACACCGACGAGCACATTAAAACCTACGCCGCGCTAATCGACATCGTCGCCGTGCGCTCGAACTTCATGCCGCCGGGCAACATTACCGAGATGACGAACGACGAACGTTTGGTGCTGGCGTCGTGGCTCGCCGCCGGCGCGACGACGAAGTAACGCGCGAGGCATGGCGACCTGAAGGGGCGGCTTAAGTTGAGCGTGCGTGCCATTCGCGGCCGGCTTCTGACCTTCCTGCGCGCACCGCGCGGCGCCGGGCGACGCGCAAAGTTATCGCTACATCGACGACGGCATCATCCTGGTGAAGGACGGCCGTATCGAATCGGTCGGGCCGGCTGACGAAATGACAGCGCGGCTGCCGGCCGACACTCCGGTTGAGCATCACGCCGGCGCGCTGATCATGCCGGGCTTCATCGACCCGCATATCCATTTTCCGCAAACCCAGGTGATCGCCTCCTACGGCGCGCAGCTGCTGGAATGGCTGGAGAAATATACCTTCGTGGAGGAGCAGAAATTCGCCGATCCGGCCCATGCTGCGCGCAACGCTGAATTCTTTCTCGACGAGCTGGCACGCAACGGCACCACCACAGCGGTCGCGTATTGCACCGCCCATCCGGCTTCCGCGGAAGCTTTGTTTGCCGCCGCGCAGAAGCGGAATGCCGGCATGATCGCGGGCAATTCCGTCATGAACCGCAACGGCCCGCCCGGATTGCTTGCGCCGGCGCCGACCGCCATTGCCGACAGCCGCGATCTCATTCGGCGCTGGCATGGCTCAGGGCGGCAGCGCTACGCGGTGACGCCGCGCTTTGCCGTCACCTCGACTGACGAGCAGCTCGCCGAGCTTGGCGCATTGCTCAAGGAATTCCCCACCGTCCTGATGCAATCTCACCTCGACGAAAATCTGAACGAGATCGCCACCATCAAGCGGCTGTTCCCGAACGATCCAAGCTACACCGCGGTCTACGCCCGCTTTGGTCTCCTGGGCCCGCGCTCGCTGATGGGCCATTGCATCCATCTTGAGGATGCCGAAGTCGCGCTGTTGCGCGACACCCAATCGGTCGCGGTGTTCTGCCCGACTTCCAATCTCTTCATCGGCAGCGGGCTATTCAACTATGAGCGCCTTAACGCCGCCGGCGTGCGCATCGCGCTCGCGACCGATGTCGGCGGCGGCACCTCCTATTCCATGCTGCGCACCGCCGCCGAGGCCTACAAGGTGATGCAGCTGCAGAGCCAGAACCTGCCCGCGCTCGCCGCCTTCGATCTGATGACCCGCCGCAACGCCGCCGCGCTCGGCCTCGAAAACGAGATCGGCACCATCGCGCCCGGCGCGTTCGCCGATCTCGTCGTGCTCGACGCGGATGCGACTCCCGCCATGGCGCATCGCATGGAAGTCGCGCGCAATCTCGAAGAGGAACTGTTCGTACTGATGACGCTCGGCGACGACCGCGCCGTGCGCCAGACCTACATCGCCGGCGAGCCGGCGCTTAAAGTGCGCGCTTAGCGGATCGGGGTTACACGCGTTCCTCAAAAAAATGGCGATAGGCGAGCGAAAGCATGCCGACGCTTATCATGCCGCCGGGCGAAATCCAGAGTAGGCCGATCACAATCGACACCAGCGTTACGACAACTCGGTCGTCTCCGGGCTGAAGCAGCCGGTGCGACAGTGCTCCGGCGATCCAGGCGGCCGGCCATGCCGCGTTGCGTTCAGAGGTCGCGTCGCAGGGAAGCCGACGGCTTGCGCTCAAGATGTGCCGTTGAACGGCACCGCCCCGCCATTTGAACCGTTGCACGCGGACGCGCGACTAACGGGCAGATCAAGCACTCGAACCAGAACAGCGGGAACCGTCGTGAGCAACAACCAACCCAATTCACTCGTCAATCTGAGCAAGCGCATCGCCATCGCCGGGATCGCGCTCTGGGCGATATCCTTGCCGACCGCGAGCTTTGCCCTCGGAACTGCGGAAGAGCGCAGCGCCTGCACAGGGGACGTATTCCGGCTTTGCAGCGCGGAAATTCCCAACACCGACCGGATCGTTGCCTGTCTGAAATCCAAAAAGGCCAGTCTCAGCACCGCGTGTCGGTCGGTGTTCGATCGGCCCGCCTCACGCTCTGCCAGAACTTCGGAATAGCCGATCGCCGGTTCACTCGACTGACAAATGCATTCGCGTGCCTCATTGGCGCGGCCAGAAAATCTTTTCGATCAAACGCTACTGCATCATTCACCGATAAATATATCTGCATGTCTTTCGCGGACGCGAACGAAAGGGATGCATGGAGAGAACGAAAGGCGACCTGCGAAAAGGCCCTTACGTCCGGCTTGTGCAAGCCGCTCGGCTCGCCCGTTCTTCATCGGAGCGCGCAACGGCGGCAGTGCCGTTGAAATCAGTAAATTGGAGAGCCCTTCACAACCATCTTATTTCCACCACGGCTCCCACGGCTCGTCGAAGGTTACACCGGGGTGCGTACTTCCATGGAAATTCGGGTCGTCCCCGGACCAGGTGGCCATGCACGGCGGAAACATATTGTGATATGGCCACGCGCACCTGCCTGTGTTCGGCGCGGCTCCATAGATCTTGGGGGAGATTGCGGTTTCCCTCCGCTTTAGATGGTGCGTCCTTGCGGCGTGCTGCTTCAAAGAGGCCGTTGCGGCAGGCTTCGTTTCGGCTTGATCGGCTTGCGCGACCACCGGCACGGATAGCAAAAGCGCCGCGGCAGCGATCGCGGCAGCAGCTGCACTGCGCAGCGAGGTTAACAGGTTCGGCATAGCTCGGTCTCCTTTGGCGCCGCCCCCTTTGCCCTTAACACCTATCGCTGGGTAGAGCTCTCACCATAACACAATTCGCCTGCCGCGGTTCCTGCCCTACAGCCAGGCGGCAAAGACTGCAAATTACGTCCGACGCATACCACGGGCTAATGGACCGCTCGCCAAATCAGCTTTTAGGACTCGCATTCGCGTCATCGCGGGCGGCGACGACGCCGAGGCCGGCGCCGCCCAGCATTCCACCAACAATGGCGCCGATGGGCATGAAGGTGAAAAAGATCAGCATGCCGGAATAGCCTTCAAATGAAGTCGTGTGAAAGAACGCAGTCCAGGCAAAGCCGAGCCCGACACCGATGGCGCCGCCGGCGATGGCTCCCAAAATCAAGCCGAGGCACCCGAGTGTCGCGACTTTCATGAGTTCCCCGCTCGCTTCTTATCGTTCGATCATCTTGACGAGCGCGCCCTTGATGATCTTGCGCGTCGGCGTCATCGGCATGGCTTCGATCGGCACCAGCCGCTCCGGCCATTTGAACTTGGCGACGCCCTGACGCTCAAGCCACGCGCACAAGTCGTCGAGGCTCAAGGTCTGGCCCGGTTTGAGCACCACGCAGCAGCAGGCTTTTTCGCCAAGCACAGGATCCGGCATCGGCACGATCGCGCTCTGCAGCACGGCCTCGTGCTGATCGATCAGCGCCTCGACGTCAGAAGGATTGAGCTTTACACCGCCGCGGTTGATCAGGTCCTTGCTCCGCCCGGTGATGCGCACGTAACCGGCCCCGCTCATCACCGCGAGATCGCCGGTGCGCAGCCAGCCGTCGCCGGTGAAGATGCCGTCGTTGGCGGCGGCGTTGTCGAAATAACCGGCAAACACCGAGCAGCCGCGGACCTGCAATTCGCCCTCGGTTTCGGGCGGCATCGGCCTGCCGTCAAAATCGGCAATGCGTGCTTCGCTGCCGGGCGTCGGCCGACCGATCCAGTCATGGCGTTCGGCCGCCGGATCGCTCGGATCGCCGAGCAATACCGCAAAAGTTTCCGTCATGCCCCACAGTTCGAATACGCGGCCGGCAGCGAGCTTGTCTTCGAGCGCGTGCTTTAGTTCCGGCGCGCAATAAGACCCCGATACGATGACCTGGCGCAGGCTGGCGAGATCGCGGTCCGTCAAGCAGTCCGGCTTTGAGCAGCGCCGCGACATGCGCGGGCGCGACGAAAGCGTGCGTCGGCCGATCCTGTTCCAGCGCGGCGGCAAGCGCCGGCGGCGTGAACGCTGGCAGCGGCATGAAGGTCGCTCCGGCCATCAGCGCCGCATTGGCGACAAAGAGGCCGAACGCGTGGGTGAGCGGCGCTGCGCTCACCACGCGGTCGCCGGGTTTCAGATCGAACACCGGCAGACATTGCCGCGGATTGGCAAGCAGCGACTGAGAGCTGTGCGGCACCGCCTTGGGCGCGTCCGACGTTCCGGACGTGTAGCACATCAGCGCCGCATCGGTTGCGACCGGCGGCGACGACAGCAGCGCGCGATCGGCGTCGGCGATCAGGACCTCCAGAGAAAGTACGCCCGGCCGCGGCGGACCGACGGTGATCACGTGCTGAAGATTTGGCAGCCGCGCGGCAAGCGTCGTGAACATCGCCGGCGGATCGGCTTTGTCGGTCGGCGCGCCACAAAACACCGCGCGGGCGCGCGAGTGACGCAGCAGCGGCTCCGCTTCGCCAGCACCATACGGCGTGTGCAGCGTTGAAAAAACGCCGCCAAGGCGCGCGACCGCATAATAGATAACAACGAATTCCGGCGTGCTCGGCAACTGAACGGTGACAACGTCGCCACGCTGCAGGCCAAGCGCCGCGAGTGCAGCGGCAAGCCGTTCGGCCCGGTCGAGCGCGGCGCCGTAGCCGACCGGCGGATGCCCGGGCGCGGCAATGGCAATCGCGTCCGGCGTCTCGCGCGCCCAATGTTGCAGATAACCGGCGACAGTGTCGGCGGTCCAGCGGCCGCTCTCAAGCTCGCGCCGCACATGGTCGGGTCGAAAACGTAACGCATCACGGATCGCCAGCGCATCGGCGCTGAATTGCGGCTCCTCGTAGACGTCGCGCTCCATGCCGCGCTCGGTGCGGAAGCGCCGGCCGCCGCCGAGCTGGAACAGCCGATAGTAGCGCGCCGGCTTGAAGCGGCGCTGCTCGAGCAGCACGCGGATGAACGTCACCTGATCGGCTGCGAGTCCGAGACGCAGCGCGATCTCGGGATCAGATAAACCCGTACCCGACCGTTGCCGCTCGATCTCGTCGAACTGCAGCAGGCGGACCGGGTCACCGCGGCGGTCCTGAACGTTGGTGCTGAGGTCAAAAATGATCGGGCCGAACGCCTCGATCATCTCATGCGTGACGCCGAGCCGCTCACGCCGCGTTGGCGCCGCCATTGCCCACCTTTCGCGACGCAGTAGCGCGATGCACCGCGCCGCGCTTGAGCGGATCCGCAAGCGGCGCATTGGTCGCAACCGGGCAGACGCGCATGCATTCGAAACACTGCGCGAACAACCCGCCGTTGCCGACTGTCATCCGGTACCACAAGACCTTGTTGCGCTCGCCAAGGAGCAGCGCTTCGCGCTCCTCGGGATTATCGGTGGCGATGGCGTCGCGCAGCAATTGCGGCACGGTCTCGAATTGTTGCGTCAGCTCGGCGCAGGCGGCCATGTCGTAATGCATCGTCGCCTGCTTGCCGTCGGCGTCGATCTCGCCGGACAGACACTGCGCCGGGCAAAATTTCATGCAAGGGGTGCGGCCCTCGCGCCGGAACATGTTGACGCAGCTCGGCGCCGGGCACGGGTTTTCAGCGAGCGGCTTGTCCGGCGGCAGCGCCAGCTCGGTAAAGCACGACGCGTAGTACATGTAGCCGTAGTCGGGATGCAGCAGGATGTCGCCGGCGAGACTGCGCGCGCCGAGACCGGCAAGCTCGGCATGCAGCTTCAGGCTTTGCAGCGGATAGCGCGCGCCCAGTTCCGGATCCATGTCGGGCGGACAATAGATCGACGGCACTCCGAATTTTTGCTCGATGTAAAACGCAAGGCCGTAGACGATCTTGTAGGCGCGGCTCTCGGTACTGCCGAAATAGCTCAGCGCTTTCGCCGGCACGCGCCAGGCGCCTGCGGTCGAGCCGCCGACGCCAACCGCAATCACCGACTTCACCCGCGGCATCAGATCCGACGGGCGGTGCCCCGCCGGTGCTATGCGCTCAACAGCTTCAAGATCGGCCACGCCCGCGACCAGCGCGCCCTTGCGCAGGCAATAGTCGATGATCGCCTGCTTGGCCGCGACCGGATCGATCTCCGGCTTGCCGCTCATGCTGGATGCCACGCGACATGCATGTATTCAGGCTACCGCCCGCGGCGGCCGGAGTCACGCCGGCTGTGCCTAAACGTCAACCGAAACCTCAACAGCGCCCAGGCCGCTCAGGTCGAAGCGGTAGGTGCAGGTGCGGTCCGGAAATTTTGTGAGCGCGAGGCTGCCGGTCATGACGATGTCACCGGCGCGCAGTTTCGTTCCCATCGTGGCGAGATGCACGGCGAGCCACGCCACCGAATGAAAGGGGTGGCCGAGAACGTCACGCCCAAAGCCGCGATCGACGACCTTGCCGTCGGCGGAGACAATACCTTCAATCGCGGCGAGGTCCGGCCACGGTCTCACGAAATCCCCGAGTACAATCCCGGCATTCCACGCGTTGTCGGCGATCAGCGAGAGAATCTCCAGATTGCCGTAATCGGCGTGACGGTCGTCGATGATTTCGAACGCCGGGCAAATCGCATCGACCGCTTCCGCCACGTCAACGAGTTCCGGCGTGCGACCATCGGGCTCAAGATCGCGCGCCATCCGCACCGCAATCTCGAATTCGAGGCCCAGCCTGCCGTAAGCCGATGCGCGCAGCCTCGCGCCGGATTTGTGCACGCGATCCTGAAAAACGACACCCGCAATGGGGCTGTCGATGCCGCACATTTCCTGCATGCGTTTGACGGTGAGGCCGATTTTGTATCCGGCAATGTCCGCGCCGTGCCTTTGGTTTTCGAGGCGGACAAGTTCGTGTTGCACCGCATACGCGTCGTCGATGCTCCCGATCCCGGACGCGGCGGCGAAGGGAAGGAATTTCACACCGCTGCGGCGGGCGTCGGCAAGCGCCTGCGCCGCTCGGGTCACATCGTCCCCGGTCATCCTGGTACCCGGTTCTGTCATCAGATTGCACTATACTGGCCGGAGCCGAGGTTGCATCCCCCGCGATCTTGGGCTTCAGGTACGCCTCAAGGACCGCTGTACGAGCAGACCAAACCCACCCCAAAGTCAGCCGGCACACGACGTCATAATGCGCCTCATTGTTTGTTCGTTGTTATTCGTGCTTTTGGGAGCGGTCCCAAGCGTCGCCGGCGACTGTCCGGGAAATCCCAATGCTATCGGGACCAGCCGCGTCATTGCGGTCGATCCGGCCGCGTATCCGATGGTCGGGACCTGGCAATATCCACAGACGCTGCCGCTTGAGGACCATGAAGTCGTTCTGACCTTCGATGACGGCCCGTTGCCGCCGTATACCGCGCGTGTCCTCGACACGCTGAAGTCAAATTGCGTGAGAGCAACTTTCTTCATCGTCGGGCGCATGGCGAAGAGCTTTCCCGGCCTGGTGCGGCGGGCCTACCACGAAGGCCACACCATCGGCACCCACAGCGAAGACCACCCGATGAACATGCCGGCGCTGCCGCTTGCGCGGAGCGAACAGGAAATACAGGACGGCATTGCCTCGGTGACCAAAGCCCTTGGCGGTGCCGCACCGGCGCCGTTCTTCCGGCTTCCGGGATTTGCGCGCTCCGAACCGATCGAGAAATATCTTGCCTCTCTCGGGATCATGCTGTGGAGCACCGACGTGATCGCCGGCGACTGGAAGCCGATCTCGTCGGCTGAGGTCATTACGCGCAGCCTGGACCGGCTGTCGGCCAAGGGGAAGGGAATATTGCTGCTGCACGATATTCACGAACGCACAGTGCAAGCCTTACCCACGTTGCTCAGCAGATTGCAATCGGCAGGATTTCGTGTTGTTCACGTCGTGCCGGCCGGATCCGGCCATTCAAGGACGGTTGCCGCTCCGCCGCAATAAAAGCGTACGTCATGGTGGCGAAAAATTCGATGATTGTCGCGATAGGAAAATGATTGTCGCCACCAAAAAGAAAACGAGCGGGCGATGCAAGACACCAGCAATTTGATCAAACGACTGCCGAAATGCGAACTGCACATCCACATCGAAGGCAGCCTGGAGCCGGAGCTGATGTTCGCACTGGCGGCCCGCAACGGCATTCGCCTGCCCTACGTATCGGTTGAAGCGCTGCGCCAGGCTTACCGGTTTCGCAACCTGCAGGATTTTCTCGATATCTACTATCAGGGCATGTCGGTGCTGATCACCGAGCAGGATTTTTACGACCTCGCTTTCGCCTATCTGCAACGCGCGCGCGCCGACAATGTGCGGCACGTGGAAATGTTCTTCGACCCGCAAGGTCATACCTCGCGCGGGATTGCGTTTTCGACCGTGGTCAACGGGCTGCACCGCGCCATCGTCGACGCCGGCCGGGAGCTTGGCGTCCAGGCGAGCCTGATCATGTGCTTTCTGCGCCATCTCGACGAAGCCGATGCCGAGAAGACGCTCGACAGCGCGCTGTCATTTCGCGACCGGATCGTCGGCGTCGGCCTCGATTCATCCGAGGCCGGCCACCCGCCGAGCAAATTCAAGCACGTGTTTCGCCGCGCCCGCGACGCCGGCTTCTTTCTCACCGCGCATGCCGGCGAGGAAGGACCGCCGAGCTATGTGTGGGAGGCGCTCGATGTGCTCGGCGTCGGCCGCATCGATCACGGCAATCGCTCGCTCGACGACCCGGCGCTGGTCGGCCGGCTGGCGCACGAACGGATGGCGCTGACCGTATGCCCCCTCTCCAATCTCCGGCTGCGGGTGATCGACGCGCTGGCACATCACCCGCTGCGGCGGATGATGGACAAGGGCCTCGTGGTCACGGTCAATTCTGACGATCCGGCCTATTTTGGCGGCTACGTCAATGACAATTACCGGGCGGTTTCGGATGCGCTGTTACTGACGCAGGAGGAGATCGCCGCGATCGTCCGCAACGGCATCCAGGCGTCGCTGATGACGTCGTCGGAGAAGGCCAACACGCTCGTCGAGGTCGATCGCGCCCTCGCCGAGAGCACGTGACGGGACGCTCAATTCCGCCAACCGGATACCGTCCCTGCCAGCTTCTGCGCTAAAGTGCCCAAAGACGGCGAGGCGAACACGGGGGACACGCCGATGAGCAAAGGATTGCCGGGTTTATCCCACGTCGACCACGTGGCGCTGACCGTGCCCAATCTGGACGCGGCCGTGCGGTTCTACTGCGACGTGTTCGGCGGGCACGAGCTTTACCGGCTCGGACCGTTCGATTCGGCCGAAATACCCCGCATGAGCGACGGGCGCGACTGGTCGGAGGCGCACATCAACGTTGCCGGGGCAAAACTCACCATCGCCATGCTCAGCATCGGTCCAAACCTGATGCTCGAACTGTTTCAATACGATCTGCCGGCGCAGCGAAACACCCACCCGCCGCGCAACTGCGACCTCGGCGGCCACCACATCGCGTTCAAGGTCGAGAACCTCGAAGCCGCGAAAAGCTATCTCGCGGAGCACGGCTGCAAAGTGATGGCGGGACCGATCGTGCTCGACCAGGGCCCGTGCGCAACCACCCGCGTCAACTACGTCCTCGACCCGTTCGGCAATCAGCTTGAGTTGGTGGAATACACCACGCAGGCGTTTGAAGCGTCGGCCCCGGTCAAGATTTACCGGCCATGACGCCGGCCCGGAGAGAACCATGCGCAACATAGCCATTATCGGCTCCGGGCAGGCGGGCCTTCTTGCGGCTCACGGCTTGCTGCGCGCCGGATATCAGGTGGCGCTCTACTCCGACCGGACTGCGTCGCAATGGCTTAACGAAAGCCGGCCAACCGGCACCGCCGCGCGCTTCCACATTTCGCTCGAGTATGAGCGCGAACTCGGGCTGAACCATTGGGAGAAGGAAGCCCCCAAGGGTGAGGGCGTGCACCTCACCTTCTCTCCCGCCAAGGGCAACCGGCTGCTCACGCTCGCCGGCCGGCTTAAAGACTATTTCCTGGCGATCGATCTGCGCTTGCAGAGCCACCGCTGGATGAACGATTTCGCCGCCAAGGGCGGCAAGATTGAGATTGAGAACGTCACCGTGCCGCGCCTTGACGAGATTGCCGCCGTGCATGACCTGACGATCGTCGCGGCCGGGCGCGCCGACCTCTGCAATCTGTTCGAGCGCGATGCCGCGCGCAGCGTCTACGACAAGCCGCAGCGCAATCTCACCATGATCATCACCACCGGCGGCAAGATGGGCTTCCCCGGCGTGCCGTTTCTTCCAGTCAAATTCAATTTCTTCGCGCCGTTCGGCGAAGCCTTCTATGTGCCCTACTTCCACAAGGACCACGGACCGACCTGGAACATGCTGATGGAGGCGAAGCCGGGCGGTCCACTAGACCGGTTCGGCGATTGCAAGAGCGGCGAAGAAGCGGTCGAGATCTACAAGCAAGTCATCAAAGAGCTCATTCCCTGGGACTACGATTGGGCAAAGAACATGCAGCTCGCCGATCCGCATGGCTGGCTGGTCGGCAAATTTGCGCCGACCGTGCGCAAGCCGGTCGGCAAGTTGCCGTCGGGCCGGATCGTCACGCCGCTCGGCGATACCGCCATGGCGCTCGATCCGGTCGGCGGCCAAGGCGCCAACAACGGCAACAAGATGGCGCGCAACCTCGTCGAGTCGATCATCGCGCGCCAGGACAAGCCGTTCGACGCGGTATGGATGACAGAGACTTTTGAACGCGTCTACGCCCGTTCCGGGCATATCACCTATACGTTCAACAACATTCTACTCGAGCCGATCACGAACGCCGGCAAGATGATGCTGACGGCGCAATATGGCAGCGACGGCCGCGCCCGGGGGTCGACCGGCCAGCAGCGGATCGCGGACGCTTTCATCGAGAATTTCAATGACGCCAACGGCCTTACGCCGGCGTTTCTCGACGCCGGCAAGGCGCGCGCCGTGATCGGCGAAAAAACCGGCATGGCATGGCCTCTGGCGGTCGCGCGCGGTGCTCTCGGCGTTGCCAAAGGCCAGCTGCGCCAGAAACTCGGCCGCGAGCCCGGCCATCCGATGGTGAACTGAACTGACTAGGCGCGGACTTATAAGCGTGCCAGATGCGGATTGTCCGTTTTTCAGGACAGTTCCGCACATTGTGCGATTATCTGCAAGACCCTCACCTGATCTGCAGCGAAAGACCAGTCTCGGGGGCGGAGCGTGCACCGCGGCACTCGGGACAACATTGATATTGCTATCCCGGCCTGGCTACCCCCCAATTTGGGGGGGCGATATCGATTTGTCGATACATTAAAAAGTCTACGTCAAAGGGCCGAAACTCAAAAAGCCGAAACGCAAAATGCCGAAACTAAGCAGCAGTTCTCTCCAGGCAACTGTGAGTCCAGAGGCACTCGTATCAACCGCGGCTTCAGGCTCAGTGAGCAGCTTTTCCGACAATATTGCGCGGCTGTCGGACAGGATCGATTACAGGCTCGCCAATTCCGACAAGCAACGCGAAGCAATCTTTCGACTTCGCTATCAAGCGTATGTTCGCGACGGAACAATCTCCCCAAATTCTTCTCGGGACGTTTTCGGACGCTTATGACGAGACCGGGAATGTCTATCTCCTGGGGCTGTACATCGACGACGAGTTAGCTAGCTCAATCCGCCTTCACACCGCATCGTCGGAACATCCGGACTTTCCCTCTCTCGAAGTGTTTGCCGATGTTTTGCAACCGGAACTCGATGCCGGCAAAGTCATTGTCGAAGCAAGCCATATTGTTGCAGATGAGAGCCATTCTCGTCTCCATCGCGAATTACCGTATGCTACGCTCCGCCTTTGCATGTTGGCGGCTCGATACTTCCGTGCCGACCATCTTCTCGCCGCCGTGGGCGCGCAGCATCGCGTGTTCTATGAGCGGGCTCTTAACTACAGGCCGATGTGTAAATCGCGGTCTTACCCACTGTCGGCCAAGCCGATCAGCCTGATGACCATCCCTTATCAAGCCGCCGCAGACGAACTGCACCGGCGATTTCCGTTTTTCCGGTCCAGTTTCTTTGAACGACGTATGCTGTTTGAGCGGCCTATGCGGGCTTTTGCTACCTGAGGCCAGTGCCCGCAGCGGCACCTCACCTCTTCGGGCATCCGATGCTCGATGGGCAATCAGCGTTGCCGCCCCCTAGCATCTCGACAAGCCATTAGCTAAAACCGGGCGGTCGGGTGACCTACCAGCCGGTAGAATACGACACATTTTTCGAGCACTATTTTCGGACATCGGGAATACGCCATTGAGCACCGGGAGCGGGTCAGATTGGCAAGCGATCATTGGCTTTGGCCAATTGGGCAGATGGACCAAGCCCATGAGTGGTTATAAACCAGCTACGTTCACGGGGGCTCAGGTCGTCGCGTGTCCGAAGTGCCACGCGCGGCTTACGTTTTGTAGAAGCCAAAGTTTCCAGATCGATAGCTGCGGATTTGAAAGCTACAGCCTCGAATGCAAGGAATGTCGGGCCCGGCTTGTAGGCATCGTCGATCCTAACGACGAAAAATTGCTGCTGTCGGAATTTGAAAGCTGAAGCTGAATACAGCGTTATTCACTTTAACGCGGAATGCTGCCATTGAGCACCTTTTTGTGCATCGCGAGCGTCCTTCGGCTGCGGACCTAAAGTTTACCGACCGGCGGCGGCGCGGTACGGCATTATGTGGACGTTATCGGGAGCCCCAAGTTTGATGTCTTTTGTATTTCGTAGGCAGATCACCGTCGAGTTTGGGCACTGCGATCCGACCGGCACGGTTCACGTGCCGCGGTTTTTTCAGTATTTCGACACCAATACGTGGATGATGTTCGAGGCGGCGACCGGCGTCGACTGCCGCGACTTTGCCGCTGTCTACGGCATCCTGCCGCTGGTCGAAGTGAACGTCGATTGCCACAGGCCGGTGCGGTTTGGCGAGCCGATCGAGATTGTATCACGCGTGACCGAATTCCGCCGCTCAAGCTTTCACGTCGAACACCGGATCACGGTCGACGGCGAGGTCGCCGTTGACGGCGGCGAGACGCGGGTGTGGGCTGCGCGGAATAAGGACGACCCGAGCAAGATCTCGGCGCTGGCAATTCCGGAAGAAGTGATCGCCCGTTTTGCATGAAGTTGCGTGCATCCCGCGCTGCAAACAGCACGGACTGTTGAATATCGCCCGCCGTCAGGTGCTATGATTACCCAACTGTCAGGGGGAAGGCCCGCTGCCCCGAGCGGCGGGATATCAAGGGAGAGACACGATGACGGCGGGTGAGACGAAATTAGTATTTCCGGGTCTCGCGGGATTTTACGCATCCTGGCGTGACATTGCCTATACGCTCATTCGGGTAGTTATCGGCTATAATTTGCTGATGCACGGCTGGCTTAAAGTCGGCACCTTCGGTCTCGCCGGTGTCAGCGGTTTCATGGCCAAACAGGGATTGGAGCCCGCCACGGCGTTTGCGGTGGCGGCCATGATCCTGGAAACGGTTGGGGCCGTTTGCATCATCATCGGCCTGTTCACACGGTTTTTCGCGGCCGCGATTGCCATCGAGCTGGGCATTGCCCTGCTGGCGGCGCATCTCAAGGCAGGATTTTTCGTCAACAACGGCGGTTTCGAATACGTGCTGTTGCTCGGTATCGTGATGTTCGCGATTGCGATCCGCGGCGGCGGACCCTACTCGGTCGATCGCCTGATCGGTAAGGAACTCTAGAGCCGGACCGCGAAAGCGAAGTCGGCCACGCGCTTTCGGCGGTTGCGCAGCGCTGAGTTTATGTTCGGCCTTTGAGCCCGGTTCGGCTTGGCCCAATTGACATCCCGACTTTGCTGTTCACAGCTTGTCGCGGACATGGGGGGAAGGTCATGCGCACTATTATCTCACTTATTGTGGTTGCTACGGCGCTCGCCGTCGCGGCGTGTTCACCCGGCCCGCAAGGCGCAAAGGGCGAGCAAGGCTCTGCCGGTCCACAAGGTGCAAAAGGCGAACAGGGCCCTCCGGGGCCGCAAGGAGCAAAGGGCGAGCAGGGGATTCCGGGTCCGCAGGGACCTCAAGGTCCGAAGGGCGAACAAGGCCCGTCTGGTCCCGCTGGGTTGGCAGGCCCGCCTGGTCCCGCTGGGTTGGCAGGTCCGCCGGGCCCTCCGGGATCAAGCGGCCTGCGCGCGCTTAAGCGGGACAGGTGCGATACCAGCGCCAAGTGCGACCTCGAATGCAGCCCAGGCGAAAAGCTGGTTTCGGTGACCTGCCCCGGTGGAACGATAGAGATTTCAAAAACTGACGAAACGGCGACGTGCAGCAACAGTCCGGGACCGGCTTTGGCACTTTGCATTCGCCAATGATTCGTTCCGCCGGGACCCCGCACGTTAGGACCGATGCTGTGAAAGTCGCAGTCACGCTAGGATTGAGCCATCGCTTCGAACCTCGCGAATACCGACCGGCGCGACTTTCGTATGGTTAACCATTTGCTAATCCCTGCGAGATACCCCTAGAGCGCTGCTGGTACACACCGACTCAACTCCTAGGCCCCGACCGACTGGGCACGTCAGGGCTATTCCCTTAACGGGGCGCCGAAGCCAATGGCGGTGCTAGGCACTTGGAACGTGATAATCGCTCGACGCGACGGGTCGGAACATGCCGTCACCATATTACGCGGACATGCGCCTCAACGAGGCGAGGTGGTCGAGGTAAAGACAGCCGGAAAACCACTGCAGGCTCGGATCGACGCGGTTATCCATTTTCTACCAAGCGCTACAGGACTTGGAATCTGGCGGGTCAGCGCCACCGAGACTTTAGTTGCAAACACGGAATGTTCGGATGAGGCATCACGGGTGGTACGCGGATTACTGGTGGCCGTGTGGCGCCGGCAGTTGTTGGGTTCCGTATCCCACGCATGTATGGGCCACGCGGCTTAAGGGAACACTTCCCACAAGAGCCCCGGCGTGGGCCACACCACCACGGCAATCACTCGCGTTCAATTTTTTAGTTGCCATCGTTGGCATCTGGTCGTTCGACCCGATCGCTCCGCCAACTCGTCAAGCAACGCCTTGGCTTCTTTCAGATCGAGCGTGTCGAACCCTTGAGTGAACTAGCCGTAGGCCGCCTCATCATGGACGACATGCGGGAGAGGGTCATCAACGTCATTTCGACCGCGCGTCGGCCACTTCCGCTGTGCTCTCAATTTCAGCCTGTATGGCTGTCTCGCAACGAACGACGTTCAGAGCGATAGGCGCAGCGCGGATAATCGATACGTCTACGTCCGCCGCTCGCGCTTTATTCTCACTGAGCTATGAGACTGGATGCCCCCTGGATTTTTGTGACCGGTGGCGGGTTCCACTTGCCAGTGAGTGCATCGGACTTCGGAGCGTAGAGGCGCATGGTCAGATTGAATGGACCTTTCGGAGACGGAAGCCAGTTGGCCTCCTTGTTGTTGCCCGGGTTATCGTTCTGGAAATAAAGGTCGAGCGATCCGTCGCCATTGTATTTGAAGGGCATCCAACTGCTGACCGCGAAGCGATTGAGGCTGTTCGCCACTTGGTAGCCCTCACTATCATAGAGCGTGACCGACCAGAACGCATTCACTGGCGGCAGAGACGCTTTGGCAAAGTGGAGCGTGTACTTGTTCGCCCCATCAAGTGGCTTGCCGGTTTCGTCACCGAGATTGAGCGGATAGATGGCGTCCTCGGGCAGGTTCGCGCCCAGACCCACCTGCGCAACTATGGCGCGCTTGAGGTAATAGTTGCCATAGACGCCCATGGTGTCGGTGTTCATCGACCAGCCATTCGCGACGCGCGCTATCGTCGGTATTTTCCACTCCATGAGTTGCTGAGCATCTTCCCGAGCCGACACAAGCGCCTTTTGAATGGCAGGATCGGCCTTGTCGAAGTCGAAGCTTTTGCCCGGTTGGATGCCGATCTTCTTCAGTTGAGCAATCATCGGCTGATCAGTGATGTGCGGCGGGTTCACCTTGAGAAGCTCGGCGGCGTAAGCGAAGTAGCGGCCCGCTGGCATCGTATCGACCTGAATTTTCGGCGGCGTTTTCATGTCGACGCTCGGATCGACCTTGACAGTCACCGGCTGGGGCGGCTTGCCCCATTGCGAAAGCGGCGTGACCGTGTAACCGGCCTGAATTTTGTGAACCGCATCATAATCCGGCGGCCCGTCAGTCTTGGTGCGCCCAATGATCACGATGTAGGGAGTGGGCGCGTCGATACGCTGGGTATCCTTGGGAAGCTTGAACTCCTCAATCGCCCGGTCACGCAGATCAGTTCGCCAACCCTGTGGTGCGATCAAAAACGTCTGAGCCTGCGTACCAGTCGTTCTCCAGCCGGGAGAAGCGAACACGTCAGTCCACGCGTCGAGCATCGGCAAGAGAAAATAACGGCCATTGGTGTCGGGCGAAGAAACGACCATGGGTTCCTTCGTGAGATCCAGGTATGCAATGGAATAGAGCGTGTCAAAATTGACCCGAACGACGAATTTGTTGTCGGCGCTCGGATAGGCTGCGGCGCTTGCAAAAGTGTTCATAGGCGCCTTTAGGGGAACTTTATCGGCCTCAATGTTGGTGGAGTAAAGCCGCGTGACGTCAAATGAAATCAGCGGATAGAAATACAAATATGCATTTACGCCAATGGCGTGCGCCTCCTCCTCGGTGACGGCGCTCTGTGCCTGCGCAGCGAGTGAAAGGACGGGAAAAAGGAAAAGGCTGAGTATCAAGGCAATCGTGCTTCTACTCATGTCTCACTCCCCCGCTGGATGCGGCTGACCGGCCGCAATTTATACCGCGTCGTACTGACCTACTGTGTCAGCTTTGGGTCCATCAACATCTTTTCGAGCGAGCGCCAGCCACTTCCGCTATGCCCCGATACCAGATGTATTGCTGTCAGGATTGGACGAGCATGAATAGTTATGCGGTCAGCACGCAAGGCATTCGGAAAATCTATAGATATTGCGCGCCCGATCACGCTATGATGCGCAAAGTATTATCTGGGGTTGAAGAGTGCCTTTGACCCACGCCGGGGCTAAATCATGGAATTGCCAGGAGCGGGCTGCTTCTACGCGTTAGCAGCGTTAGCGATGGCATTTGCCGGCTTTACCTCAATAGTCGTCGTTCTTCGCCAAGGCACAGGCAAGCCGCTTTCGCCACTTCATGTCATGTTCACCAGCGTCTATATCGAATTGGGATTGATGGCGTCGGCATTTGCCATGTTGGCTCCTGTACTGGCGCTCTTCGGGATACGCGAAATTTTGATATGGGAGATATCCAGCGCAATCATGATCGCCGCTTTGGTGCTTTGGTTATTTTTATTTCCAATTCGTCGAAAAGTTGCTGCCCCTAAGGATAGGTTGCCCCTTCGATTTTATATTATGTATGGTTTGGGAGTTGCGGTCGTCGTCGCCCTTGGGCTGAACACCTATGGATCAACGTTTAATCCAGGTCCGGGTCCGCTCGCTGTCGCTACGGTTTTTGTGCTGGCCACAGCGTCGGTTATTTTCATCGGAAACTATTCGTCATATTTGGGCGATTAGCCTCGGGCGCCCGGTTCGCACGTCCGTTGTGGGACAAAAGCGACCGGGGTGGACCGCCAGTCCGTCCAGCCATGTCCGCTTTGCACCCCGAAAGCGAATGTCGGCCGTCAAAATGCGATCCGCCGATAAGGGCCAAAGGGCGACATATGCAGCGCAGCAAACAACCGAGCTATTCGGTCACCTCGTCTGCTACGGCGAGTAGCCCTGGTGGTACATTGAGTCCGAGTGCCTTCGCGGTCCTGAGATTAATGGCTAACTTGAACTTCGTCGGCAGTTGGATCGGCAGATCGGCGGGCTTCGCGCCTTTGAGGATGCGATCAATATACCCTGCCGCCTGGCGGAAATGTTCGTTGTAATCGTCACTATAGGCGATCAAACTACCTAATTTCGCCCAAACGTGATCGTAATAGATCGCCGGCACGCCGTAGCGGGCTGCCAGCGTAATAATTAGGTCGCGATTCCGTCTGTTGAATGGGTCCGGCATCACAATGAGGCCCCCACCCGGATTGCGCGCTTGTGCGGCGATAACGCCTTCGATTTCATCTTTCGCTTGAACCGGGGCGGCACTCGCCTGGACGGCAAGGGATGATGCAGCGGCTTGAATGGAAGCCATGAAGGATTGGATCGGCGCAGCTGTTGCCGGGTTGAACAGGAGCACGACGTGCTCAGTGCGCGGCGCGATCTCCTTCAATAGCGCGACCCATTTACCGCCTATTGCGGTATCGATAGCCGCGAAGCCGGTGACGTTGCCGCCCGGATGCGCGAGGTTTGCAGCGAAGCCGCCGCCGATTGGATCGGCTACGATCACGAACACGATCGGAATTGTCTGCGTCTCGCGGGCAAGCGCGCTGATCACTGGCGTGGTTACACCGAGGATCGCGTCGGGTCGCAGATCGACCAGTTCTTTTGCGAAGGCCTTTATCCTGTCAGGATCAGCGGCGCCCCAGCGAAGTTCGATCCGAAGATTGTTGCCATCTCCGAGGTTCTCGATCCCCTGGCGGAAAGCAGCAATGCGGACCTGAGAACTCCAGATCGCTTTCGGAGGTATCCATTAGTACGCCCAACCGTCGGACACGATCGGGCTGCTGCGCGCCTGCGGCGAGCGGCCACGCCACCACCGCTCCTCCGATGAGACCGATTAACTCCCGTCGCCTCATGGGCTTCCCCCTCCGCGCCGAGGACTACAGCCTAGCATATCGTTAGGTGCATCATGGCAAAATGCGCTGGCCTTCGGTCGCTGTGGGTCATCTGCGTCTCAGCTATGTCGACGACATGTCCGTTATTGCTCCATCGCTCCCAAAGAGGTGTGATGCCCGATCTGCAGCGCAGTGCCATTAACGTCCGATTTGCGTCTCGACCTCTCGACGCACCGCAGCAAAGTTCGCTTCGCTATTCGATGAGGCCGGCGGCGGCGTAGGCGATATGACAGAGATAGACCGAACCGGTGAGCATGCTTAATTGTCGCGGTGCTGGCCCCGTGGGCGCAAATGCACTGAATGACGACTAGCTACGAGATAGGTGCAGCAGACGATTCGCACCGGGTCAGCAAAGGAAGAGATGCGACGCGAACGAGCCCAGCCCCTCGATTAATAGCCGCGTAATGAGCTAGATTATGGTCGATGCTGAACGAGCCGGCTCTAACCTTCAATGCGTACCACTTAGGCGGGCCAGACAGGGCTCACGAGAGAAACTCGATGAACACAGTCAAAGACGCTCTGGCCCAGAAGAGTGGCGCCCTGATCCATGTTCGTTCCGGCGACATGGTCGTCGAAGCCTTGCGCCAGATGCGCGACAACCGGGTCCGGTCGGTGTTGGTCATCGACGACGACGTACTGGTCGGTATCGTGACCCAGGGTGACTGCGCCATAAAAGTGCTGCTGCCCGGGCTCGATGCGAAGCAGACTCCGGTGGGCCAAGTGATGACGGGCGACCCGGTGACGGTCAAGCCGGACGACCAACTGGAAGGCTGCATGGCAATGATGGCTGCGCGCGGATTTCGCCATCTACCAGTGCTGGACGCGGGCAAGGTCGTGGGCGTGATCTCGATCGGAGACGTCGTCAAGGACATCATCCGAAATTTAGAGCACAACGTGGGCGACCTGATGGGCTACATCATGACGGACGGCCCCGGGGGCTGACAGACGAACCGAGGTGCTGTCGCCGGCGTCCGGGAGGGAAAACGGAGGGGACCGTTAACGGGCCTCCCACCAGCTGCCGAGGAGACTGCACCGGACCGGCTCAAGCAAATGTTTCGATAGAGCTGAGACTCGCTTCGCGCTGCAACATAAAACGCCAGACAATGTCGCTGCTGGGTCAAAAGCGACCGGGGTGGAGCGGCAGTTGGTCCAGCCATGTCGGCTATGCCCCGAAAGCGAAAGCGAAAGTGGAGTTTGCGAAAATCCGGGTTCTGCAGCGCATCGCTTCGTGCTGAAGTGTGCCTGGAATACGAATCTCAGACGCTTGCCTGGACTACTGCCGCCGGTCGGAAAAACGCGGCATCTTCACGCTGGCCTCAAACTCCCTGGCGAGCGTGCCGGTCGCCACCACCGCGATCTGCGGCGTCAGCCCGAACTTGTCGCGCACCGCGACTTTCAGCGCCTCGGCTGCCGCGGCCGGGTCGACGCCGCGCCGCACCTCGACCGATACCAGCATGGCATCAAGGTCCCGCTCGGTGACGGCTTCGGCCTTGAAGTCGCTGATCGCGACATTGCGGAAGATGAAATCTTCAAAGTCCGCGTGATTGATGTTGATGCCGCGGATCTTGAAGAAGCCGGAGGTGCGGTGTGCATGTTTGATCAGCGGGAACACCGAGAACGGGCCGGAATCGTCGTCGCCGCGCTGCCAGGTCACGAGGTCGCCGGAGCTCCAGCGCAAAAACGGCGTGACGTTGTTGGTCCAGAGCGGTGTCACCACCAGAGCGCCGACCGCGCCCTCATCGACCGGCGCGAACGTTTCCGGATCGAGCACTTCGATGAAAAACATATCCGTCCAGATCCGAAAGCCGCGGCCGGCCGCGTCCTCCGCCGCCATCATGCCGGCTTCGGTCATACCGAAGGTATCGCGCACCTGTGCGCCCCATTGGCGGCCAAGTTTATCGCGTTTCGCATCCGACAATGGTTCGGCCGAACACAGCACGGTCTCGACCGACCGCGATGCGAGATCGAGGCCGCGCGCTTCGGCGAGATTGGCGAGATGCAGCCCGTAACTGCTCATGCCCATCCAGATGGTGGGGTGGAGCCGGTCGATCAGTTCGAGCTGCAACACCGACGGCGTGGTGGTCCCGGAGCCGGCCCAGTTCACGGCAATGCCGCGCGACGACGCGGCGCGCGCCAGCATCTGGCCGACCGGATGAATGCCGAGCGGAAACGACACATGCGCCCGGCCGCCGCGCCGGCAACGCGTGCAATCGTAGATGCGCGCGAAGCCGACCATGGCCGCTTCGATGTCGCCGTAGCTGCGCGGATAGAACAGCGGCGTGCCGGTCGAGCCGCCGGAGCGCCAGTATTCGGCGATGCCGTCATCGGGCGTGAGGCAGAAGCTCTGGTAAAATTCCCGATCGTCGAGTTTGCGCAGCGTCTCCTTGTCCAGGATCGGCAGCTTGCGCCACTCGTCCGGATCGTCGAGCCGATCCGGCCTCACGTGATCGAGCTTGCCCTGATAGAATGGCGCGCGGAGCGCCTGTGACACCGCGCGCTTTTTGCCTTCGGATTGGATGCGCTCGATCGCAGCCCGCGATTTCGGCAGCTCGGCAAGCGGCGTCATTGGTCAGGAACCGCGGGGCGGCAACGTGCCGATCCAGCGGCGCTGATCGGCATAGGCGTCAGGCAACTGCCCGGCCTTTTCCTCCGCCGCCATCGCCGCGGCCCGCGCTTCTTTCTCCGGGGTATTTTCCGGGATCGCTTCCAGCGCGTCGCTCAGCATCGCGGCATAGTCGGCACCGACCGGACAGACATCGGCGCAGCGCCGGCAGCCGGTGATGACGCCAGCGCCGCGCAGAATGCTTTGCCAAAGATCGAAGCTTTTCTCGGACCGAACCAGGTCTTTTTGCCGCGCGGCGTCCGGCTCGGCGATGATCCGCGTCACATGTTCGCTCAGTTGGGCAAAGCCGTGCGGCGAGCGGAAGCGGTCGCAGGACGGCCAGTCGCGGCTCCAATGCCCGACGGCGTCGGCGGGACACGTCTTGAGACAGCGCCCGCAGCTCGGCCCGAGGCAAAGCGCGGTTTCCATTTTTTTGTCGCAGGCCACATCGACCGAGCAGAGCACAGCAGTGAGCAGCACGCGCGGGCCGAATTCGGGCGTGAGTAATTGCAGATTAAGGCCAAGCGTCCCGAGCCCGGCTTCGACAGCGGCATGCGGCAGCGACAGCATCGTGGTCAGATGCCGCTTGGGATCGCCGTCGTAAGTCCAGGGATCGACGTGCGTCGGCGGCACGATGATCGAGGGATAGCCGTTGTCTTCGAGCCAATAGACGAGTTCAAGCGACGCCTCCTCGAGCCGAGACAATGCCAGCTCGTCGTTGTAATATTTGTGGCGATCGTTCCAGCCGGCAATACGAGCAGCGCCGCGGCTGACGCGCTTGGCCAGAACGATGACGCGGCCACCGTCGAGTTCGGTGATGTCTGACGGCCGGCGCGGATTATTCGCGTCGGGCGGATGGCGTTCCAGATTGGCGCCGTCAGCGATGCCGACAAGATCGGCGCCCAAGGCACGGGCCTTGGCTTTGATGTCGTCCGCGGTCAGCGGCTGCTTGAACGCCGAAACCATAATTATTGCCGGCCGTTCTCGTCCGCCGTCGCCAAGGCCGCCTGCTTGCGCTCCTGCTGCAGCTTTTTGAATTCCTGCAGCTGCCGCGCCACCATGCCTTGATAGCCGTCCGGCCCGACCCAGCGCTTATTCCAGTCGTTGAGGCCGGGAACGTCGGCGCCTCGCAGGCGATCATCGCGATAGCGTTTGCCGAGCGCGACTTTCTCCGGCGTCTTTTCCGGAATCACCTTCTGCAGGTCCGCGAGATGGGCATGATAGTCGTTGCCGACCGGGCAGACGGCCAGGCAGCGCGGACAGTCGCCGAATGAGCCGACGACGCGCAACAAGCCTTGCCAGAAGCCGTAAACGTCGCGCGAGCGCCCGAGCTTTTCCTTCTCCGCCAACGGCTGGTCGATGAACCGCTCGAAGAATTGCAGGATGGTGGAAAACCCGAACTCCTGCGCCTCGGTGGCGCAGGCGCGTTTGTCGATGCCGAAGTGCAGCACCGCATCGACCGGACAGGCGTGCAGACAGCGGCTGCAGGATTCGCCGATACAGACCTGTTCGGTCAGCGGGTGATCCGGTTCCAGTTCAAGCTCGGTGAGAATGCCGGTGAGATAAACGCGCGGCCCGAACTCCGGCGTCAGAATATTGACTTCCAGGCCGAGCGTGCCGAGGCCGGCTTCGACGCCGAGATGCCGCGTCGACAGCCGGCCGTAGCTGGCGCGCTTGAGGTTCCAGTCGGTCTCCTGCGCCGCAGTGACAAAACTCGGATGGCCGGAATCTTCCAGCTCCTCGGCCAGCCGATAGGCGACCTTGTCCATTTTACGCAGCACCAGCATGTCGATGTACTGCACCGGGACATTGCTCTTGCAGCGGAACGCGCCGGCCGGAATGCGCTGGGCCAGCACGATCACGCTTTTGCAATACGGCGAGATGCGCTCAGGCGTCTGCGGCCAGCGCGGATCCGGCGGGAAGGCGTTCAGCGTTGCCGCACTGGCAATGCCAACGAGATCGGCGCCCAATTCCCTGGCGCGCTTTTTGACGGAGGCCGCGTTCAGCTCAAGCTTATCCATAATGCGGCGAGACTCTAAGCTGAAACAACTTTGGCTGTGAAGCCCATTAAGGTCGGCCCGATGCCCGGTGAGCCAAGACCGGCATGCGCGGACTAACTGCTACGTGGCCCCACGGCCCTCGCCTCTGAGTGTGCTAATGTGCCGTCCCCGCTACCCCGCCGGGAAAGCACGCGGTCTCGGGCGGCGGACATGACGAACGCGAGGCCGCGATCGCGGCCGAGTTTGCCGAACGCAGCGCCGATTTAAGAAACGATAAACGGAGGAAACCATGTCGGGGAACGCCAAGGGTCCATTTCGCGCGGATCATGTCGGCAGCCTGCTGCGTCCCGCCAAATTACAGCAAGCCCGCACGCAGCGCGAACGCAAGAACATCACGGCGGAGCGCTTGCGCGAGATCGAGGACGAAAGCATCCGCGAGGTCGTCAAGCTGCAAGAAGATGTCGGCCTTGAAGGCATCACTGACGGCGAGCTTCGGCGCGATTACTGGCACCTCGATTTCCTCACTGAGATCGGCGGAGTCGTGTTCGAAGAGGGGCATAACCCGCTGAAATGGCACCGCCAGGACGGCGTCCAGCTCGAATGGGTGCCGCCCGAGGTGAAGGTCCATGCGCGTATCACGCGGCCGCATCCGATCCAGCTCAAAGACTTTGAGTTCCTCAAATCAGCCACCAGCAGAACCGCCAAAGTCTGCATTCCATCCCCGTCGATGATGATCGTGCAGGGCGGCGAAAGGATCATCGACCGAAAGGTATATCCGGACGCCGATCAGTTCTTCACCGACCTGTCGCGCGCCTATGCGGAGGAAATCGCCGATCTTTCCAGGGCGGGCTGCCGCTATCTGCAACTCGACGACACCTTTCTGGCATTCCTGTGCGATGACAAAATCGGCGCCGCGATGGGGCGCAGCAATGAAGACACCCACAAAATGGCGCGCCTGTCGGCACGACTGATCAACGATGCGATCAAGGAGCGGCCAAAAGATATGGCAGTCTGCATTCACCTGTGCCGCGGCAACTATCAAAGCTCGTGGCTTAGCGCGGGCGGCTACGACCCGATCGCCGAGATTCTCTTGGGCGAGATCGCCGTCGATGGGTATTTTCTTGAATACGACGATGAGCGATCGGGCGGTTTCGCACCCCTGCGTTTTCTGCCGAAAGGCAAGAAAGTCGTGCTCGGCCTCGTCAGCTCCAAGTTTGCCGCGCTCGAACCCAAAGATGCTCTCAAGCGCCGCATCGACGAGGCGGCGAAGGTCGTGCCGCTTGAGCAACTCGCGATCAGCCCGCAATGCGGGTTTTCGTCGACCGCGGAAGGCAACGTTATCTCCGTCGAGGGCGAGAGGAAAAAATTGGCGCTTTGCGTCAGCGTCGCGCGAGATGTGTGGGGCGGCTTGCTGAATTGATAACCGCCGAATTCTTAACGCAATGCCGCAATGGGTCCCGGCACCTTATGGCGTCCGAACCGTTGAAACAAAATCGTCGCAGCTTCGCGCTGATGCCGACCCTGGTCGCGAGCATCGGAACGCTCGCGCTACTGTCGGTCGGCTCGATTTTGACGATAAATTGGATCGTCGGCCGCCAGATCATGCAGGAACTTACTGACCGCCTGATCACGCGCACGCTGGCCACTGAGGAGATGGCGCTGCGGCATCATCTCGACGCCGCGATCGACCAAGCAAATTTCATTGCTGCGGCAATCCGGGACGGCCGGTATCAGTTCTCCGAACCCTCGCTCGGAGATTTCGTCAGCGGCACGATCGCGGCGGCGCCCCAGATCGATGGCATCATCGTTGGCGACCCCGGCGGTCACGCGCTGCGTGTTCTTCGCGATGCATCTGAAAGCGGTTTTCAATTGGGTCGGTTGGATATCGGCGGCGATCCTCAACTCGAAGCGCTCGCCGGCCAGATTCATCAGCGCCGATCCGCTTATTGGGGGCCACCGATTTTTCGAGAGCGGACCAAGTCGACCTATCTGAATTACAGCGTTCCGGTCTGGAACCGGAACTCCTATCTGGGATTCCTCGTGGTCGGAATATCGACGCGCGCTCTATCGTCTTTCACGATGGGACTGAGTGATCCACCGCGCTCCGTTTCCTTTTTGCTATACGGGCAGGACCGTGTTCTTGCGCATCCGTTCATGACCGGCGGCGCCAGCCGCCAATCCGTGGCGTCGCCACTACCGAGGCTTGAAACCTTCGGCGATCCGGTCATTGCCAACCTCTTTAGATCGCCGCCGCTTTACGAGGTCGGCCTGGCACCGCCCGCCGGAGTCCTGGCGCGCGAGCCGTCAGTTGACGGGCAGCACTATTTCGTCTTTGCACGCCCAATCGAGGGCTACGGCGAACAGCCGATTACGGTTGGCACCTACTTCTTGAAGCAAGCCGTCGATGCGCCGCTGCGCCTGTTCTACTGGGCGACCGTCATAGCGATCTTCATGTTTGGCATATCGCTGATCGCTGCCGCAGTGATGGCCGCGGCGATCGCCCGCCCGATCCGCCGGGCCGCAACAGGTGCGACCGCGATCGGCAATCTGGATTTCGACCAGGTGGCGCCGCTGTCTGGCAGCCGTTTCCAGGAGATCAACAGCTTGGCGCGGTCTTTCAACGCCATGCTCGATGGGCTCAGGGCCTTCGGACGCTACGTCCCGCGCACGCTCGTTACGCGTCTCGTCAAAGAAGGCCGGATCGGCGCCGGGACCGAAGAGCGTGTGCTCGCCATCATGTTCACCGACATCGTGGGCTTCACCGCGGCGTGCGAGAAGATGTCCGCCGGCGAGGTGGCCGCGTTCATCAACCAACACCTCACTCTTGTCTCTGCTTGCGTCGAACAGGAAGGCGGAACGATCGATAAGTTCATCGGCGACGCCGTCATGGCTTTTTGGGGAGCACCGGGTCACACGGAAAACCCGGCCGCATCGGCGTGTCGGGCGGCTATCGCCATACAACGCGCGCTTGCGGCGGACAACGCGCAACGGATTGCCAGAGGGCTAGACTAGCGCCGGTTCGCATCCGCATCGGCATTCATATGGGGCCGGTCGTCGTCGGCGATATCGGCGCGCCGAACCGGATCAACTATACGATCGTCGGCGACGCCGTTAACGCCACTCAAAGACTGGAGAGCCTCGGCAAGACCGTGGAGCCCGACGCAGAATCGATCACCCTGGTCAGCCAGGAGATTTCCGCGGCGCTGCCTGCCCGGCTTTCAACTCATCAGCCGCGGCAAACATCTGGTCAAAGGCAAGGCGGAAGGCCTGGACGTCTACCAGCTCGTCGGCGAGTTGGATCGGAGCGCCAGCAACGTTCACGCCGGCTGAATTGCCGGACTTGGCTGCGGCAGGATCGCGTTCACGGATGATGAGGAGCGGCACCGCGAGCGGTCAGATCAACGCACAAGCGCTGCCTTGGCCACGTCGACGAAGGCGCGAAGCTTCGGCGCCAGCGACGCCCGGCGCGGATAGTAGAGGTACAGCCCGTCCTCCTCGATCGCGGTTTGCGGCAAAATCCATTTGAGCCGGCCTTCGCGGATGTGGCGACGGACCAGCGGTTCGAAGATGTAGGCGATACCGATGCCGGCAAGCGCGAGATCGCGGGCGTGGCTGGCATCGGTCACAAGCGTTGTGCCGGAGGTTCGAACCTCCACCAGCTTGCCGTCGTCATTCAGCTCCCAATCATAGACTCCGCCGGAACCGGTCAACCGGAAGCCGATGCAATTGTGGTCGTGCAGATCGCCGATCGTCTTCGGCGCGCCTCTTGCCGCGATGTAGTCCTTCGACGCCACCAGAATGGCCTTGAACGGCCGGGTTAGCCGCACCGCGATCATATCCTGCTGCACCGCCTCACCCAGGCGGACGCCGGCGTCGAAACCCTGCGCTACGATATCGACGAAAGCGTCATTGGCATGCACCTCGACCGTCAGCCGCGGATGTTGCCACGCCAGCTTTGCCAGGATCGGAGTTAGCGCCATGTCGAGCGCGATACGCGGCGCATTGATCCGCAGGAGGCCGGTGACTTCACCGCGGTCCGCCGCGAGACCTTCGATGGCTTTGCCGATATCGTCGAGCGCGGTTGATACGCCGGCTAACAACCGGGCGCCGGATTCCGTCAATGAAACGCTGCGCGTGGTTCGCGCGAACAGCGGCTCGCCGATCCGGTCTTCCACCGTCCGCACTGCGTGGCTCACTGCCGAAGGGCTCATGCCCAGTTCGGCCGCCGCCGCGGCAAAGCCGCGGTGGCGCGCCACGCAGATGATGACCGGGAGATGGCCCAAGAGGTCGCGGTCCATTCATGCACAATATCGCATAATGTATGCGATTTAAACCGTATTATCGTTTTGTTGGTCTCGCCTCATTCTTCGCCTGTGCCGCCCTGAACGGCAAACCAAAACGGCAGGAGCAGATCATGACCGCCATCACCCCCACCTGGTTCATCACCGGCGCCTCGTCCGGCTTCGGCATGGCGTTTGCGCGCTATGCGCTCGATCGCGGCTACAACGTCGTCGCCACCGCCCGATCTGTCCGCAAGCTTGACGCGCTCGCCGCGGAAGCTCCGGACCGTATCCTCGTACACAAGCTCGATGTGACCATCCCCGGCGATGCTGAGCAGGCGGTCACGGCCGCGGTCCGCCGCTTCGGCCGCATCGACGTTGTCATCAACAATGCCGGCTACGGCATCATCGGCGCAGTCGAGGAAACTCCCGATGCCGAATTCCGCGCCCAGATGGAGACCAATTTCTTCGGCGCGCTCGCCGTCATCAGGGCCGCGCTGCCGCAGCTGCGCCGGCAGAGGCAGCGGCGCGATCGTCAACATTTCCAGCCTCGGCGGCCAGCTGTCGTTCGGCGGCTTCGGGGCCTATTCCGCATCGAAATTCGCCCTCGAAGGCATGTCGGAATTGCTGGCGCACGAAGTCGCGCCGTTCGGCATCAAGGTTTTGATCGTCGAGCCGGGCGCATTCCGCACCAGTTTCGCCGCCGATGCGCTCAAGCACATGCCGGTGATGGACGCCTATCAGACCATCATCGGCGGCATGCGCGATTTCGCCCACGGCATGGACGGCACCCAGGATGGCGACCCGTACAAAGCCGCGCGCGCCATCGAGCTGGCGCTCGCCGCCGAAACCACGCCGCTCCGCCTTCAGCTCGGCGCCGATGCCGTCAACTCGGTGCGCGCGCACGCCGAGCAATTGCTGAAAGACCTGGCGGCGTGGGAGAAGGTCGGGCTCGACACGCAAGTCGACACTCGGCGCGGGCGGCGCGCTTATGCCGGCTGAATTGCCGGGCTCGGCTGCGGCACGGACGCCCGTTCCCGCACAATAAGGAGCTGAGCAGCGAGCCCGGCGGCAATCACGGCGGGCTCCTTGCCTTTGATTTCGGGAACGCCAATCGGACAAACCAGGCGGCCGATCTGGCTACTCGTCACGCCCATCTGCCGGGCCCAGTTCACAAACCGCGACCGCTTGGTATCCGAGCCGATCAGGCCGACATATTCGAACGCATCCCGCTGCAGCGCCGCGGCGGTGATGTCGAAATCGATCGGGTGGGAGTGAGTCATGACAATGACCATGGCGTCCCGTGGCGCCTCGTCCAGTTCGCGGGCGACAGCGTCGGTGCGGACGGTGACGACATTCTGCGGCACATATTGCGGAAACTGGTCCGGCCGGCTGTCGATCCAGCGCACGGCGAACGGCAGCGGCGCCAGCGCCAGCACGACCGCGCGCCCGACATGGCCGGCGCCGAACAACAGCACCGGGGTCAGGACCTCGCCGAAGCTTTCATGAAACGACGTTTTGTTGAATGGCATCGTCGTCGCGGCGCGCTCCTTCGCCGGTTCGTGCGGCGCGAGCGTCCGCACGATCCGCCCGTCGTCGGCGAGGCGGCTCATGGCATCGAACGCCCCGGCTTTTTCCGCTTGCTCGAAACGGTGCACCGTCACGAGATCGTTTCTGTCGAAGGTCTCGGTGAGCGTTTTCACCATACCGCCGCAGCACTGGCCGAGGTTGGGGCCCAACGGCCAATCGCGGAATTGCGCCTTGCCGCGTCCCGCCGCCAGCACCGCGCGCGCCGCGGCAATCGCTTCATATTCCAGGCGGCCGCCGCCGACGGTGCCAAAGAAGCCGCCGTCCGGTTGCAGCACGACGCGGGCGCCGGCCTCGCGCGGTACCGACCCGGCAGCGCCGATCACGCTGATCAGGCCGGCGGCGCCATGCCGCTCGATGGTTTCCCGGATTCGGGCCCAAACCTTAGCCATCTCACGTCCAGTTCACGCGCCGCGCGCTTGAGCGAGCGGCGCCAGTAGCGACACTGCATCGACCGGGCCGACCGCCTTGAGGATCGCTTCGGGGGTTGCCGGCGCGTCCAACGCGGCGCCATTACCCGGGCGCACGGAGTGTATCGCATCGGCGATGGCGGCGAATACGGAAATCGCCAGCATCAGGGGCGGCTCACCCACGGCTTTGGAGCGATAGATGGTGTCTTCGCGGTTGCTGCCATCAAGCAGCGCCACGCGGAAATCCGCCGGCACATCGCCGGCGACCGGAATTTTGTAGGTCGACGGCGCATGCGTAAGCAGGCGGCCCTGCTCGTCGTAGACCAGTTCCTCCGTCGTCAGCCAGCCCATCCCCTGCACGAAGCCGCCTTCGATCTGGCCGATATCGATGGCGGGATTGATCGAGCGGCCGACATCGTGAAGCACATCGACCCGCCGCACGTTCATCTCGCCGGTCAGAATGTCGATCGCGACTTCGCTGCAGGCCGCGCCATAGGCAAAATAGAAAGAACGGCCGGCCTTTGCCTTTGTCGCGATCCCAATGCAGCTTCGGCGTCTTGTAAAAGCCGGCGGCCGACAAATGCACCCGCCCGGCATGCGCCTTCTTGGTCAGCTCACCGAACGGAATGCTCTCGTTGCCGATGAACACGCGATCGTCGCGGTACGAGATCAGATCCTCGGAGACATTCCAGGTCTCGCTGGCAAAGCGGGTCAGGCGCGCCTTGATTTCGCGCGCCGCCTTTTGCACCGCCATGCCGTTCAGATCAGTGCCGGAGGATGCCGCCGTCGCCGAAGTGTTCGGCACTTTGTCGGTCGACGTGGCGGTGATGTGCACGCGCTCGAGCCCGATGCCGAATTCCTCCGCCGCCACCTGGGCGACTTTCTGAAACAGGCCCTGGCCCATTTCGGTGCCGCCATGATTGAGGTGAACCGAGCCGTCCTGATAGACGTGGACCAGCGCGCCGGCCTGATTGAGATGCGTCAGCGTGAACGAAATGCCGAATTTGACCGGTGTCAGCGCAATGCCGCGCTTCAGGATCGGTGAGCGGGCGTTGAATTCCGTTATCTCATTGCGCCGCGCGCGGTAGCTCGACGAGCGCTCGAGCTGCTCGATGAGGCGCAAGCCCACATCGGGATCCTCAACGGTCTGGCCGTAGGGCGTGACGTCGCGCCCGGCGCTGTAGAAATTGGCCTTGCGCACATCGAGCGGATCGAGGCCGAGCTGCCAGGCGATTACGTCGATCACCCGCTCGATCGCCATCATGCCTTGCGGGCCGCCGAAGCCGCGGAACGCGGTATTCGACACCGTGTTGGTTTTGACGCGCCGCGAATTGATCCGGAATTCCGGAAGGAAATAGGTGTTGTCGGCGTGGAACATGGCGCGATCGACCACGCCGATGCTGACGTCCGCGGAGCAGCCGCAGCGCGCATCAAGATCGATATCGACCACGCGGATGCGGCCATTCGGCTCGTAGCCGACTTTGTACTCGACCGCGAAATCATGCCGCTTGCCGGTCATCACCATGTCGTCGTCGCGGTCGAGCCGGAGTTTGCACGCCCGGCCGGTCACGCGCGCGGCCAAAGCGGCAATCACCGCCCATTGGGTGGCTTGCGTCTCCTTGCCGCCGAAGCCGCCGCCCATGCGGCGCACGCGGCAGGTCACGTACGAATCCGGCAGCGCCAGCACCCGCGCGACGATGTGCTGGACCTCGCTCGGATGCTGGGTCGACGAATAGACCAGCACCGCGCCGTCCTCGCCGGGAACAGCGAGCGCGACCTGGCCCTCCAGATAAAAGTGCTCCTGACCGCCGATGCGAATCTTTCCGGCGCTGCGTAACGGAGAGGCGGCCAGCGCGTTCGCGACATCGCCGTTGATGAAGGCGTAATCGGGCAGCACGGTCTCGCCGGCCGCCCTGCCCTGCTCGACGGAGACGTTCGGCTTCTCGACATCGATATCGATCTTGGCGCGCAGCACGGCGCGCCGCGCCGCATCGCGTGAGGCAGCGACAACGGCGAACACCGGCTGGCTGTGGAACAGAACGGCGGTCTGCGCGAAGGCGGGCTCGTCGGCGTTCACGGGCGAAATATCGTTCTTGCCGGGTATGTCCGCCGCCGTGATGACGGCAACCACGCCCGGGAAATTGCGTACTTCGCTCAGATCAATGTTGCGAATTTTTCCGCGCGCCGCGGGCGAGCCGCCGACAGCGACGTGCAGCGTTCCCGTCGGCTCCGGGATGTCGTCGATATATTCGGCCGCGCCTTGCACGTGCTTGGCGCCGCTGTCGTGCGGCAGCGGCTTATAGACATGGCGCAGCGGCGCCTCGAGCACAGCATTGTCATTCGGCGGCATGAGCAACCATCCGGCGATCCGCGACCCGGGTGACGTCAGCGCTGACGCCTGCAATCTCGGCAAGCGCCTTGATGACCAGATTGCTGGCCACGCGGCTCCGGTAAGCCGCGCTGGCGCGCAGATCGGACAGCGGGGTGAAGTCCTCGTTTATGGCCTGCGCCGCCAAGTGCCAGCGCGACGTGTCGGAGAGCGACAGCCCACGCAAATTCTCTTCGACCGCGTTGGCGCGTTTCGGAATCCCCGCCATGCCGCCGAACGCAACCCTGGCGTCGCTGACCCTGCCACCCTCGACCTTCAAGCAAAACGCTGCCAGCACGGCCGAGATGTCTTCATCGGTGCGTTTGGTGATCTTGTAGGCGCGGAAGTGCGTCGCGGCCGGCAGTTTCGGCACCAGGAGCCGGCGCACGAATTCTCCCGGCGCCCGATCTTGTTTGCCATAGGCAAGGAAGAAGTTCTCCAGCGGCAGCTGGCGAATTTTTTCACCGTGCCGCAACTCCACGATGGCGCCGAGCGCGATCAGCATCGGCGCCAGATCACCGATCGGCGAACCGTTGGCGATATTGCCGCCCACGGTGCCGCAGGCACGCACCTGAATGGAACCGAAACGTCGCAGCACTTCCGCGATGTCGGGATCGATCGCGCCTAATACCGGAGCGACCCGCGCCAATGAAACGATCGCGCCGATTTCGTAACCGGCAGCGGTCTCCTTAATCTCACTCAGCTCCGCGACCCGGCCAACATGAATGATTTTTTGCAGCGGGGTGAGCCGTTTGGTGATCCAAAGCCCGACGTCGGTTGAACCTGCGACGATCGTGGCGTCCGGATATTGCGCATAAACTTGCGCCAGCGATTGCTCGCTAGCCGGCGCGGCAAAGAACGCGGTCTCATCGCCGACGAACAGATCAGTGTTGTCGTCGAGCGCCCGCAAAGCCTTAAGCCGCGCTGCGGCGTTGCGACTGAAGCTGTCGTCGGCGCCGTTGCAAACCGCAATCGCAGCATCGACGATCGGCCGGTAGCCGGTGCAGCGGCACAAATTCCCGGCAAGCACGTCGTTGATTTTTTGACGGCTGGTGACGCCTTGGCATTCGTGATAATGCGCGAACAGGCTCATCACGATGCCCGGCGTGCAAAAGCCGCATTGCGAGCCGTGCATGCGGGCCATCGCTTCCTGAACCGGATGCATTACGCCGTGGTCGGCAAGATCTTCGACCGTGATCAGTTCGGCGCCGTCGAGCTGACCGAGCAGCGTGATGCACGAATTGACCGGCTCGTAGACCATGCGGCCATCGCGTTCGCGCACCACGACGACGGCGCAGGCGCCGCAATCGCCTTCGGCGCAGCCTTCCTTGGTGCCGGTCGATCGTTCCTGCAACCGCAGCCACTCGAGCACGGTCGCGCGCGGCGAAAATTCGCCGATCCGGACATCGTGGCCGTTGCGCCGAAATTGCAGGAGGTCTCTTGTCATAAAAGCGGTACCGTCAACTGTGCGTGGCAAAGCAGCATTTGCGCACAACAAACAAACCAAGGCAAGTAATGTGCCAATGGTTCAATACACTTAGCTCATATCGCTACACGCGTTTGAGCATCTGATTGCAGCCGGCAAAGGAGGCGTTGTCTGCGCGCCGCTGGTGAATCAGGGCTGCCTTTCATACATTCCACCAGTTGCGGAAAAGTTTCGCACTGCTGACTGACGTTTCGTGGAGAGGTTCCTGCCGCTTAATCACGAAAAATTTCTGCGCCGGAGTTTCGACGTGGCCCGGCGCGCACACACCAACGGCAATCATCCGTTCGGCTGCATCCTGGTCAGCGCGGCTGGCGATGTGCTGCTCGAAGTCGAAAACGGCTACCTGCCGGATCGCGACATGACCGGACACGCCGAGCGGCTTCTCGCCACCCGGGCGTCGAAGCAATTCGATCCCAAATTTCTCGCGGACTGCACGATGTACACGTCGGCGGAGCCGTGCGCCATGTGCGCGGGCGCGATCTACTGGGCCGGCATCGGGCGGGTAGTTTACGGATTATCCGAACGCCGCCTGAAATCCCTGACCGGCGATCACGCCGAGAACCCGACGCTGGATCTGCCGTGCCGGACGGTGTTCGCCGCCGGTCAGCGCACCGTCGAAGTCATCGGCCCGCTGCTCGAAGATGAAGCTGCTGCGCTTCATGTCGGCGTTTGGCAGGCCGCCAGCTCGTAAAGCGATTAAGCGGCACCGGTCGGCTAATCGTGCTTGCCGCCAACGCCGAAAAAACGCGCTGTCCCGTTAGACCGTTGCCGACGGCACATGTGACGCGTTCGTCCGCGCGGCCATCACTTGATCGGCGGCGGTGATGCCGGTTTGCCAAGCGCCATGGGCCGTCGAAAAGTCGCCGATTGAACAGGCCTCGCCGGCGAAAAACAATCGACCCTCAACCGGTTCGGCGAGCTTTTGGCGGCAATCTGCCGACCCAGGCAAGGCGAACGAATACGAGCCGAGCGAATGCGGATCGAGGCCCCAGCGATGGATGCGGATCGGCTTCAGCCGCCGCCTGAAATCGCTCCCGAGCAAGGCGGTCAGTTCGGAAACGGCGAAGTCAAAAAATGCGCCGTCGCCGTTGGCTTCGAGTTCCGCAGCCAAGTTGCCGCCAAAATAGGCCTCGATCTGCGGCCGGCCCAACGGCCTGAACTGATAGGCGCCGGTCGCCGCGCGATCGGTGCGGCCGAACAAGCGCACGTCGCGGTCGAACTCCTGTGCATCGTCAAGCGCCATGAACAGTTTATCGTCGAGCCCGAGCGGCAGCCCCTGCGCGGCCTCATTTTTTTGCGGCAACGCCGGCGTGAATGCGAGCCGCCCCTTCGCCAGCAGCGAAACCGGAATCGCGACGATGACCTGATCGGCGGCGATCGCACCCTTACCGGTCTCAATTTTCAAACGCTTGCCGCGATGGTCGATCCCAATCACGCGGCAGTCGAGCGTCACCGGCAGATCTACGCCATAGTCGCGTATCACCGTACCGAGGCCTTCGATCACGCGCCAGTTGACGCCGCTATCCTGATAACGGTCGAAATCCTTGGCCGAAATCTGATCCCATTCGGCGCCGCTGATGTAGGTGCTCACTGCATTGATCAGCCCGTTCCAGCGGCCGCCCGGTTCGAGGGCCGCGGCCGCCGGTACGTCGGCGCTGTTCTGGGCCAGACGCTCCAGACGAGCGAAAAACGCATCCATCGCTTCGCCGAATTCGCTTTGCTCGGCGCGCGAAAAGCCGAACTCAAGCGACGGCCGCATCCATGACGGCAGCGACTTGTCGATCGACGCGCCCTGGCCCGTGGCAATGTCCCGCCACGGATTGCGGTCGGCAGAATGCAGCCACCCGCAGCCGAGGTCGAGCGCATAACCGGATTCGTCGATTACCGTCCACGCGCGGCCGCCGAGGCGCTGACGCGCTTCAACAAGCAGGCAGCGGACGCCGGCGTCATGCAGCCGGCGCGCGGCCGCAATGCCGGCCGCGCCAGCACCGACCACCACCACGTCCACATCATCGCTCGCCATCGCAAAACCAACTCGGACATGAGGTAGATGTTCGCGCGGCAGGTTCAAGCGCCGGCCGGGCGGCGCGATATCCGCCCGAGATATGCTTCGAGGTGCCGGCACAATGATACAGCACAGCGAGCGTGACACGGCACGCTCGCTCCCGGTCGAGCCGCTCGTTTGTTGGCGTCAGGCCGCCATGGATGCGCCGGCCCAGACCTTGTTTGCGGCTTTCACCATTTCCTCGAGCTTTCGCCATTGCGCGGCTTCCGAAAGTTCGTTGCCGTGCATCGTCGAGGCGAAGCCGCATTGCGGCGAAATGCCGAGTTGGGAGATGTCGAGATACTTTGCGGCGCTTTCGATTTTCCGTACCAGCGAGTTGGCTGATTCAACCTCGGGCACCTTGGAGTTGACGATCCCCATGATCACCATCTTGCCCTTGGGCACGAAGCGCAGCGCCTCGTAACCGCCCTCGCGCTTGATATCCTCCCATTCGATAAAGAATGCGTCGTAGGGCAGCTCGTTGAACATGCGCTCGGCTACCGGCTCAAGCGAGCCGGATACCATGAAGCGCGAGCGCCAATTGCCGCGGCACAGATGAATGCCGCGCGTCACGTGGTCCGGAAGCCGCTCGGCGATCTTCTTGTCGGCTGCGATCGCGCGGTCCATGAGCTGCTGGAACGACACGCCCATCTGCTTGAAGATGTCGAGATACATCTGGCTGATCAGCATCGGATAAAGCGGGTAGTCAAACTGGATGTATTCGAGACCGGCGGCGATCGCCTCGTCGATCAGCTCGTTTTGGATTGCGTTGATATGCTCGACCAGCTCTTCGTGGCTCTTGTAGACTTTCTCCGTGACCCCATTCTGATAGACGAACGGAAGTTCATAGAAGGAGCCTGCCGGAATCGTGGCTTTGAAGCGCGAATCGGTATTGGCCTTCATGAACTTGACTTCGCGCACGAGCGGGTTGTCGACCTTGCGCAGCCGCCGGCTCACGATCGGCAGACCCTGGTAGCGCAGCTCCTTGCCCTCGTTGTCATAGAACGCAACGCCCGGCCCGCCGACTTCAAGACCGTCGACGCTGTCGTAGAACGATCCGGTGAACATGTAGCGCCGGAATTCACCGTCGGTGAGAACCGTGAGCCCCACCTCGCGCTGCTTCTTGATGATCTCTCTGATACATTTGTCCTCAATCGCATGCAGTCGATTCAGATCTTTGGCGCGTTCTTCGGCGAGCAAAGCGGTGTGTTTCGGCGCGTACACGCGCTCAATTTCGGCGTGGAGCTCCGCGGGCCGCAAAAAGCTGCCGATATGTTCGGCACGCGCCGGAGGCAGGCGGGATGACTTGGGCATGTGTGTTAACTCCCTTGGCTTGATGTGCGGGCTGCCGCGTTCGCGGCGCCCGGTCTGGCTGTTGTTTTAGGCAGTCTCAGATAGCGGCCGAATAGTCCGGGCCCGAGGATCGAGGCTTCGTCGGTCGCCGGGCGCGCGGCGGGGCGATCTCGGCCGGATCACCCGCGCCGCTGTGACCGATCTCAACTCCAGCCGGTCTTCAGCTTAACCGGAGCAAAGTCGGTGAAGCCGACCCCGGCCACACCGCGGAAATATCCGTTCTGCCATTGGCCAACGGTGTAGACCTTGTCGAGAATCTGGCCGGGCAGCGAGATTTCGCCCTGGAGAACCTTGAACTTGTTCTTCCTGACGTGGTCCGCGATGGCGTCCCGATCGATCGAGCCGAGGGCTTCGATCGACTGCGTGAGCGCCTGCAGCATCTGGTAGTTAAGCGGGTTGCCCCAGTGGTCGGCATCAACGCCGGTGACTTCCTTATGCCTCTTGTAGTAGGCGCGCATTTCCGGCGAGTCCTTGACGCCGCCGGCGCCGAGAACATTCTCGGCCGCGGCGCCGAATTTTTGCGAGAAACCCTCGAAGTCCGTTCCCACCGCGCTGTAGTAGGCTTTCACTCCAAGTCCTTCGATCTTGGCCTGCTCGGCGAGACCGAACGTATCGGGCGGATAAGACCAGGCGACGAACGCATCCGGATTGCCCGCCTCGGCCGCTTTGATCACCGGTGACAGATCCTGGGTGCCCAGCGGATAAGATTTGTCGTAGACGATTTCGAAGCCGTTTTCCTTGAACAGCGGCCGCCCCGCATTGGCGAGCTCGATGCCGAAGTCGTCGGCAACGTTGACCACCGCGACCTTGTTGCCCATCTGACCGCTGTCCTTCAGGTGCTTGAGCACCCCGATCGCGGACTTGGCGTAGATCGTGGTCGACGATTGGAATGTGAAGAAGCCCGGATACTTCTTGACCAGCTCAGGTGCGTGGTCGGTGAGGCAGGCCACGGCGAATTGCGGATAACCGTATCTCGCCATTGTAGGCGCAACGGCGAGATTAAAGCCGGTGGCGTACATTCCGCTGATCCAATCGGCTTTCTCCACCGTCGCGGCGCGCTCCACGGCCTTGATGGCCTCGGGCGGCTGCGTGTGGTCGTCATATTCGATCAGCTCGATCTTGCGCTGACCGTCCTTGAGCTTGAGGCCGCCGCGCCCGTTGACCTCATGGGCCCAGAGCTTGAACGGCGGAAATTGGGTAATCGCCGCGCCGGGCGCGAGCGGACCGGTTTTGGCGCCGATCACCGCGACTTTGAACGTTCCGGTATCGGCTCTGGCGGCGCGCACAAAGGGCGCGGCGAGCGTTGTTGCGGCAGCGTATTTCAGAAATTCGCGACGTCGCATGCTTTCCTCCCGTGGATTTATGCGCCGTCGGGGTTGCGTATCCTCCGTTTGCTTCCGGGGTTTACGTCCCCGCCGTTGGCTGCCGGGGTTTACGTCCCCGTCTTTAATCTTGTCAGGGATCCGTCCCCGTATTGTCGGGGATCCGTCCCAGCCGTTCGCTAGCAAGTAAATATAATAAAGACATAAAAGCCCTGCTGCATAGCGATCTGCGATTGTAAACCTGCGACCTGGGCCCAGCCTAATGGCCGCGTCTGCGAGGTGCCACTTCGAAAAGTTCCTTGATCACCCCTCGCAGCCACTCGTTTCCGTGATCGCCGTCGAAGCGTTTGTGCCAGAATTGCGCGACGCGAAAACTTTCGCTCCTGACCGGCAGCGGAACAAGCCGCACCTGACCATACGCGGCGTAGACCTCGGCCAATCGTCGCGGCACAACGCACAAAAGATCCGTACTCGATATGATGCTTGCGACCGCGAGAAAATCGGGGACACGCAAGGCGACCTTGCGATCTACTCCTTTTCGCAACAGTTCGCGCACCAGGTTGCCGTCGAGCGAGCGGAAGAAATTCTCCGAGCCGCCTTGAAAGCGTCCGACTATCAGATGCCACTCCGAAATGAATTGCCGAAGACTTAGCTTGTTTCCGATCCGGGGATGTTCCGGACGCACAATGCAAACAAAAGTTTCGTCGAACAGGCGCTGCTGGCGAAGGTCGTCCGGCGGACGATCAACCCAGCCGAGCGCCAGGTCGACGCTTCCGACGCCAAGCTCATCCGACATCCGCCGCCGGGACAGACGCCTGACCGAAAGCCCGACACCGGGCGCCTCGTTCTGCACGCGCTGTATCAGGCGGGGCAGATAGGTGATCTCGCCGATATCGGACAGCATCAGCGTGAATGAACGGTTGGCGCTCGCCGGCACGAATGTCGCGCCGAGCTGCAGCGCGCGTTCGATGGAATCGAGCGCCTGCGAGACCGGCCCGACAAACTGCTCGGCGCGTGGCGTGGGCCGCATTCCGGAGCCGCTGCGGACCAGCAACGTGTCTCCGAGGCTTTGCCGCAGGCGTCCTAGCGCCGCACTGACGGCCGGCTGCGACAGGCCGAGCCGTGCGGCCGCCCGCGTGACGCTGCGCTCCCGCATCACGGCCTCGAACACGGTGAGCAGATTGAGGTCGGTCCGCCTGATATTCATCAAACAAATATCTACCATCAGATCTAGAGATTTGACAAATGCTGATCCCCTCAGCATCGTCTGCCGCCTCGGCAACAGGCCGGCGTCCAGTGCGCCGTCCGCGAGACGCCGGGTTCCTAAAAGCCGAAGATAAAGATCGGTATGGCAATAAAGGGAGGAAATCGTGCGCCATCATCTCGCGCCGAGCGCAGCCGCCGGCCTGCTCATGCTCACGGGAATGCTGGCGGCGCATGCCAGCGACGGCGTTGTGCGCATTGGCGTGCTCAACGATCAGTCCAGTGTTTTTGCCGACGGCACCGGGGCAGGTTCCACGCTATCGGCCCGCATGGCCGCAGAGGATTTTGGCGGCAAGGTTGGCGGCCTGCCGATCGAGGTGATTGCCGCTGACCACCAGAACAAGCCGGATGTAGGCGCAAGCATTGCCCGCAGCTGGTTCGATCTGGAAAAGGTGGACGTGATCGTCGACCTTGGAAATTCCGCGGTCGCGCTCGCGGTCAATGAAATCGCCCGCGACAAGAACAAAGCGATCCTGGTATCCGCCGGCGGGACCACGGCGCTGACCGGAAAGAGCTGCTCGCCCAATACCGTGCATTGGACGTACGACACCTGGTCGCAGTCCAACGCCATCGGCACCGCGCTGGTAAAGGCTGGACATCGGACCTGGTTCTTCCTCACTGCCGACTACACTTTCGGCTATAATCTGCGCGACGAGACCACCAAGGTCGTGCTCGCAAACGGCGGCGAGGTGGTCGGGTCGGTGCGCCACCCGATCAACACCTCCGACTTCTCCTCCTTTCTTTTGCAGGCCCAGGCATCGCACGCCAGCGTGATCGCCTTGGCGAACGGCGGGGCAGACACCGCCAACGCCATCAAGCAGGCCAACGAGTTCGAATTGCCGAAGGGCGGCCAAAGCATCGTCGGCCTCTCGACCATGATCGTCGACATCAAGGCGCTGGGATTGGCGACGACGCAGGGCTTGTTCGTCACCGAAACCTTTTATTGGGATTTAACGCCGGGAACCCGCGAATGGAGCAAGCGCTGGGCCGCCCGCAACGGCGGGCGCTACCCGACGATGATGCAAGCCGGCGTCTATGCCGCGGTGCTGCACTACCTGAAAGCCGTGCAGGCGGTCGGGAGCCCAAATGACGGGGCCAAGGTCGTGGCCAAGATGAAGGAAATGCCGACCGACGATCCGCTGTTCGGCAAAGGGCGCATTCTCCCCAACGGCAGAAAAATTCACGACGTGTATGTCTTCCAGGTCAAGGCGCCGGCTGAGTCGAAATACCCGTGGGACTTTTACAAGCTGGTGTCGACCGTGCCGGGTGAGCAGGCATTTCTGTCGCTTGCCGCCAGCGGCTGCAAGCTGAAGTGAGGCGCAGCGCGTGCCGGTTTTGGGGAATGGACATGCGACAGGTGCGCTAAGACAAGCGCCATTACACTTCCATCGGGCGTCAAAAAACGCGCTTTGACGACGCGACAAAGTCCCGATTTACGCAATCATGTCGAAAGGAATGACGCAGATGACCTATGAGACGCTTTTGGTGGACAAGGCCGACGGTATCGCCACCATCACCTTCAATCGTCCCAAGAAAAGAAATGCAATAAATCCTGCGCTGCACCAGGACATGACGCATGTACTCGAAGCCTTGCGATACGACGACGATGTGCGGGTCGTCGTCCTCACCGGCGCCGGCGGTTCGTTCTGCGCCGGCATGGATCTGAAAGAGTTCTTCACCGACCTCAAAGGCAAACCCGATGAGTACGACCGGATCACGCGACTGGCGGTCGAGTGGCGGGGGCGCACATTGCGCTACTATCCGAAGCCCACGATCGCCATGGTCAACGGCTTTTGCTTCGGCGGCGCGTTCTCGATCGTCGAGGGATGCGATCTCGCCGTCGCCGCCGAGGAAGCGACGTTCGGCCTGTCGGAAATCAACTTCAAGCTATTCCCCGGTGGCAGCGTCAGCAAATCTCTCGCCAACCTTTTGCGCCCGCGTGACGCGCTTTGGTATGGCCTGTCGGGGCGACCCTTCGACGGCCGCGTCGCTGCACAGATCGGCTTCGTGAACGTGGCGGTACCGCTCGCCAAACTGCGCGAAGAAACCATGCAGGTTGCCAAAGAGATCGCCGGCAAGGATCCGCATGCCCTCAGAGCAACCAAAGACGGCTACCGTTTCTCGCTGGAAATGTCGTGGGAGGCGGCGATGAGTTACTCTTCGGCAAAGGAACACGATCTGGTCGTGCGGCAGAACGATGCCTGGCGAACCGAGGGGATCGCCGACTTCCTGAGCGGCGAATACAAGCCGGGTCTGGAATCGCATGACAGAAAGAAGGCGTAGCTAGACAGTCGGGCGTGCCGCGACACGCCCGAGAAACGCGACGATGCTCGTTGGCCGGCGGCCAAGGAGCCACGCCAGCATGTTGGAATTTCCAACGAGGCCGTGAGCGGCGTAATAGCGGAACATGGCGACGAGTGTGGCGCGTTCATGCTCGTCCATCCCGGCCGCCCGGGCCCGCGCCTGCCACGCGGCGATGCTTTCGGCTTCGGCGCGCACCTCGCGTTGGAGCGCCGCGCCGATCGCGGAAGCAACTTCAATCTGGCTCAGCGGAGCGGTACCGACGAGCTCGTAGGTCGCGCCGGCATGACCGTCCTGCGTCAGCACCAGCGCTGCCGCTTCGGCGACATCTTCCAGGTCCACAAGGCTCAACCTGGTCTCTACCGGATAAGGAACACGAAACACGCCGTCTTCGGTAACGCCGCGCCACGCGCCAACAATATTTTGCATGTAGGCGGTCGGCTGCAGGATGGTCAGATCGAAGCCTGACGCGAACAACATCTCTTCGGCCCGCATCTTCGCCCAATGATGCGGCATCGCCTCGATCTGCGGATGCAGCACGGAGTGATAGACGAAGCGCGTGACGCCCTGCGCCTTTGCCGCGGCAACGACGGCGCGGGCGT
The DNA here is from genome assembly GCA_963826945.1 of uncultured Alphaproteobacteria bacterium. Taxonomy (GTDB): domain Bacteria; phylum Pseudomonadota; class Alphaproteobacteria; order Rhizobiales; family Xanthobacteraceae; genus BOG-931. The sequence goes on from CAWGYY010000028.1 coordinate 67,991, forward strand.
ACGCTACCTCCTCGCGGCTCACGTTAGGGCAGATGTGATAGATCGCCTTTACATCAGCGGCCGCGGACGCGAGCGCCGCATCGTCGGTGAAACTGCCGAGAGCCACTTCGGCGGCGCCAAGCGCCATCAGCGTACCGGCATGTTCGGGATTGCGCACCAGAGCGCGCACCGGCGCGCCCTTGCCCGCCAGCGCTTTGACGACGGCTTTGCCGGTCTTGCCGGCGGCGCCGGTAACCAGAATCATCGCGCGTCGGAAGTTTTGCTGATCAGCTCAAACAGCCGCCCCGGGCTCAGCGGAATTTCGTTGAGCTCGATATTCTGCTCCGGCAGCCCAAGCGCGTCCTCGATCGCCTGCGCGAACAATGGGCCGACCGGAATGGCGCCGGCCTCGCCCGCGCCCTTGATGCCCAGCGGATTGAGCGGCGAGACCGTCACCGTGTGCGCGATTTCCATGTGCGGCACTTCGAGCGCCGTCGGCAGCAGGTAATCGGCGAGCGAGGCGTTGAGCAATTGTCCTTCCTCGTCGAACACGAGCTGTTCGTAGAAGGCGTTGCCGACGCCCTGCGCGACGCCGCCGTGGATCTGGCCGGCGAGGATCAGCGGATTGATGACGGTGCCGCAATCGTGGACGACCACGTATTTGAGCACTTCGAGTGTGAAGGTCTGCGGATCGACTTCAACAATCATGGCGTGGACGCCGCTCGCGGTGGCGCCGCCCGGCGGGCCGAAATATTGTGTCGATTCCAGTCCGGGCTCGGTGCCCGGACGCACCGCGCCGCGCATCGGATTGGCCTTGATCGCGAGTTCGCCGAGCTTGACCGACTGGCCGGGCACGCCGACCACCGAGACGGCGCCGTCGGCGATTTCAAGATCCTCTTCGGCGCACTCGAAATGTTCGGCGGCAAGTTTCAGAATTTTCTGCCGCACCACTTTGGCGGCTTCGTTGACGGCGTTGCCCGCGACCACCGCGCCGCGGCTCGCGAACGTGCCGGCGCCCCAATAGAACTGGTCGGTATCGCCGGTCACGACGTCGACATCGCGCACCGAGACGCCGAGCTGATCGGCGACGATCTGGGCGAACACGGTGAAGTGCCCCTGCCCCTGTGTGCCGATGCCGGTCGCCAGTCCGACCTTGCCGTTGGCCTGCACCTGAACCCGCGCCCCTTCATAAGGACCAATGCCGGTGCCTTCGACGTAACAGGCAACGCCGATACCGACATGCCGGCCTTGCGCCCGCAACCGCGGCTGCTCGTCGGCGACGAAACGCTCGTAGCCGATCATCTCCAGCGCCTTGTCGAGGATCGGCTCGTAATTGCCGCTGTCGTAGGAGAGCGGCGCGAAGTCCTGATAGATGATCTCATTATTATAGGGAAAGGCGTCGGACGGAATGAGATTGCGCCGGCGGATTTCGGCGCGGTCGATCTTGAGTTCGTGCGCGGCGATATCGAGCAGCCGCTCAATGACGAAGACGCCATGCTGGCGCCCGGCGCCGCGATAGGGCGTGACGATCGGCTTGTTGGTGAAGATCGCAGTGAAGGTGCTGTCGTAATTGGGGATGACGTAGGGGCCGAGCAGCGTGCATTGCGAATTGATCGGCACCGTCAGGCCGTAGGGGTTGTAGGCGCCGGTGTCGTGAAAAAACACGTCCTTGATGCCGAGGATGCGGCCGTCGGCAGCGAGTGCGATTTCGGCATCGTGCGTCTGCCCGCGCTCCTGGGTCGTGGCGAAGAAATGCTCCAGCCGGTCCTCGATCCATTTGACCGGGCGATTGAGTTTCCGCGCCGCCCACGGCACCACGACTTCTTCGGGATAGAACAACATGATCTTCGGCCCGAAGCCGCCGCCGACGAACGGCGCGATCACCCGCACCTGCCGCTCGCTCAAACCGAGCATGCCGGCAAGCCCGTTGCGCAGGAACACTGGCGCCTGGGTCGTATCCCAGATCGTCAGGTGATTGGCGCGGGCGTCCCAGTGAGCGACGATGCCGCGAGTCTCGATCGGCGACGAACAGCCGTGATCGTAGTGAAAGCGGCGGGAAATGACGCGATCGGCGCGAGCATGCGCCGCGGCGTAGTTGCCACGGCTTTGCCGCACGCGGGCGGCGACATTGCCGCGCACGTCGTCGTGCACTCTGCCGGCTGCATCGGTCAGCGCATTTTCCAGATCGACGACCGCCGGCAACGGCTCAAGATCCAGCGCAATGTCGGTAAGCGCGTCTTCGGCGAGGTAGCGGCTGTCCGCCAGCACGACGGCCAACGGCTCGCCGACGTGGCGGATTTTTCCCTTGGCGAGCGGCACCTGGGTGCGCTGATTGAAGGTGATGTCCTTGATCGGCGGCGGCGGGACCAACAGCGGGCCGGGCGCCCAGTAGTCGCCGAGATCTTCCGCGGTATAGACCGCGACCACGCCCGGGCGCGCCCGCGCCGCGGCCACGTCGATCGATTTGATGCGCGCATGCGCGACGTTGCTGCGCAGGAACGCGGCGTACAGCATTCCGGGAAGTTCAACGTCGTCGACGAACAACGCCTGGCCGGTCAACAGCCGGGCGTCCTCGTTGCGGGTGATCGGCGCGCCGAAATTGCGCGTGGCCACGACGTTCACTTCTGCAGCCGCTCGGCGGCAAGCTGCACGGCCTCGACGATATGCTGATAGCCGGTGCAACGGCACAGATTGCCGGACAGCGCTTCGCGGATCTGCGCTTCGTCCGGTGCCGGCGTCTCCTCGAGAAAGACTTTCATGGTCATCAGAATGCCGGGCGTGCAGTAGCCGCATTGCAGCCCGTGACACTCGTGCATCGCCTGCTGCAGCGGATGCAGATGCTCGCGGTCGGGCGCGAGACCCTCGACCGTCATGATCTCGTGGCCGTCGGCTTGCGCCGCGAACATCAGACAGGAGCGAACCGGGGCGCCATCGTAGATGATGGTGCAGGCGCCGCAGACGCCGTGCTCGCAGCCGACGTGAGTGCCGGCGAGCAGCAGATCGTGGCGCAGGAAATCGCTCAGCAGCAACCGCCCCTCGACCTGGCGGCGGTAGGCCGTGCCGTTCACGGTGACGGTGATGTCGTGGGTCTCAGTGCTCACGCCGGACCCGCTCGTTCGCTTTCGTCAAGGCGCGCCCGGTCAGCACGCCGGCGAGATGGCGTTGAAACTCTTTGCTGGCATGGATGCTGCCGCCGGGATCGATGGCGCCCTGAATGAGTTCGACGGCCGCCTCGATCGCGGGTTTGTCGATCATCGTGCCGACGAGGGAGTCGCTTGCTGCCGCAGCGAACACCGGCCCGTCGCCGGCATTGCACAGCCCGATCCGCGCTGCACTGCAACGCCCATTTTCGTCGATCTGCACCACGCAGGCGACGCCGATCATGGCGAAGTCGCCGCGGCGGCGCGACACTTCCATAAAGCAGGCGGCGGAACGCGGCGGCGCTATCGGAACCTCGACTTCGGTCAGCATCTCGTCGGGCTCGAGCGCGGTGGTAAGCGCGCCGAGAAAGAAATCTGCGGCGTCAATCCAGCGCTCGCCGCGCACCGACTGCGCACGCAATTTGCCGCCGAGCGTCAGCACGATGGCCGGCATCTCCGAGGCCGGGTCGGCGTGGGCCAGATTGCCGCCGATGGTTCCGCGATTGCGGATTTGCGGATGCGCGATGTGTGGAAGGGCCTCCTCCATCAACGGTACTCGGCGGGCGATGATGGGATCGCGTTCAAGGGCCCGATAGCGGGTAAGCGCGCCGATGCGGAGCCTCTCGCCGGCGCCATTCTTGACGCCGGCAAGGTCGGTAATCGGATTGATATCGATCAAAGCCGCCGGCTGCGTCAGCCGGAAATTCATGGTCGGAACAAGGCTTTGACCGCCAGCAAGAAATCGGGCTTCATCGCCGTGTTCAGCCTTTAATTGCAAGGCTTGCTCGAGGGTCCGGGCGGCAAAGTACCGGAAGGGCGCGGGTTTCATATCGAGCGGAGCCTACCAGAGCAGCGGCGGGGCGGCGTGCGAAAGTATGGAAAAAATCGCCTCAACAAGTCAAAATATTCTCCAAGCAGGGCACGTTTGAAGAAACGATCACGTCACCGCGCAGTCTCGTCTACCACGATTGGGTGACGTTGCCGGAGAACTTTCCTCAGCTTCCTGCCGGGTGGCGCCGATTGTCATCGTCGTGGCTCGCGCGACCGCCGGAATGCAGCGGTCGCGCGAACGCAGATCGGCGTCAGGCGTGGCCGAGGGGGATGGCGACAAACCTGGTGGCGTCAGCGGACTTCACCCGCATCAGCACGTCGTGCTTGCCTTGGGCCTTTGCCTCGGTCATCGCCTTGCGAACATCGGCGGCGTTGGCCACAGCCTTGCCGCCGACGTCGAGGATGATGTCGACGGTCTGAATGCCCTGCTGCGCGGCGGCTCCATCGGGATCGACACCGGTCACCACGATGCCCTTGTCACCGGAACCGGCAACCTCACTCGCGGGCGCGACTGTCAGGCCCAAGTGTGCCATGCCGCCTGATGAGTTCCCGGTCTCCGCGCTTGCCTGCTGCTCATTCGGCATTTGACCGAGTGTCACGGTCAGGGTCTTGATCTCACCCTTCCGCAGCACCTCCAGCTTGACCGAGCTGTTCGGCGCCAGCACTGCGATCGAGCGGGCCAACTCCCGAGCATCCTTGATCGGCGCACCATTGACGGCCGTGATCACATCCCCCGACTGGATCCCGGCTTTGGCCGCCGGACTGTCGGGCTGCGGCTGATCGACCATCGCCCCTTCGGCCTTCTTCATCCCCAGGCTCTCGGCGATGCCGGCGGTCACCGGTTGAATCTGCACACCCAGCCAGCCGCGGGTGACGTGGCCATGCTCCTCGAGCTGGGCGACCACCATTTTTGCGGTGCCGGCCGGAATATCAAAACCAATGCCGACGGAGCCTCCGGAAGGCGAATAGATCGCAGTGTTCACGCCGATCACATCGCCGTCGACGTTAAAGGCCGGTCCGCCGGAATTGCCTTTGTTGATCGGCGCGTCGATTTGAATGTAATCGTCGTAGGGGCCGGCGCCGATATCGCGGCCGCGGGCCGAGACGATGCCGGCGGTCACGGTGCCTCCGAGGCCGAAAGGATTGCCGACGGCGACGACCCAATCACCGATACGCGGCGAGTGGTCGGCGAACTTCACGAATGGAAAGTCCTTCTTGCCGTCGACCTTGATCAGGGCAAGATCGGTTTTCGGATCTCTGCCGATGACCTTGGCTGTGTATATCGTCCCGTCGTCGGTGGTCACCTGAACCGACTTCGCGTGGTCAACCACGTGGTTATTGGTGACCGCATAGCCGTCGGCCGAGATGAAAAAGCCCGAACCTTCGCCCGTGACCATCTGATGATGCTGACGCAAGCCATGCGGCATGTCCTGGAAGCCGAATTGCTGAAAGAATTTTTCCATCGGCGAGCCGGGAGCGAACGGGACGATGCCGTCTTCATCGTTACCGATTCATGCTCATCATCTTCGCGGACTCATCGATCTTGACGCGCACCGAAATGACCGCGGGCTTCACCTTGGCGACCAAGTCGGCAAAGCCGGCTGGATGCGGGAGCGACGTCTCCGCCGCCTGTGCGGAAGCTGTCCATGCCGGAAGCTTCACGGGAAGGTATCCGCCCGGTCCGGCTATCAGTACGGCGACGCCGAGCCCGGCTACCGAAGCGAGCAGCGTCAGGCGACGGGGGGTGAGGACTTGGCGATGTTGGGGAGTGGTTTCGGGATTCATGAGGAAATCTCCAATGGGATTTGTCGTGCCGCGATGGCACCCTGAAATCCAACATGGCGTCCCAGCGTTACGCGAGCGTGGCGGGGGAATTAATTTTAAGTAATGAACCGATCAAAGAGAGCAGTGCGCCCCGATTTATAAGACTGTATTGCGTCAGCGCACTTTGTCGCAGCGTCGGACAGAGCAACGCTGCGGCTAGAGGAATCAAAAACAGTGACATCGAACATCATTTATCTGGCGACGATCTGGGTCATCCCCGTAATCATCGCCATTACCTTTCATGAGGCCGCGCATGGCTTCGTCGCGCATCTTCTCGGCGACGACACGGCGTGGCGACTTGGACGCGTGAGCTTCAATCCGCTCAAACATATCGATCCGGTCGGGACGATTTTGTTGCCCGGCATATTGCTGCTGATGCGCGCGCCGTTTTTGTTCGGCTACGCCAAGCCGGTGCCGGTTAATTTCCGGGCGTTGCGCAGCCCGCGGCGCGACATGGTCCTGGTCGCGGCCGCCGGGCCGGCGATGAACATTGCGCTCGCCGTTATCGCGGCTTTGGCGTTTCACGTCGTCGGTTTTCTGCCGGCGACCGCGGCGCAATGGCTGGCGGCTAACCTGCGGAACGCGTTGCTTATCAATGTCGTGCTGGCCGTGTTCAATCTGTTTCCATTGCCGCCTCTGGACGGCGGACGCATTTTGGTCGGTATTCTGCCGAAGGCTCTGGCCGAAGCTGTCGCACGCCTTGAGCCATTCGGTCTGGTAATCCTGATCGGCCTGTTGATCGTTCTGCCGGTTCTGGGGGCTCAATTAGGCGTTGATCTCAGCATCATCTCCCGGATCCTCGGTACGGCAACGCGCGCCGTCATCGACGGTCATCGTTCAAATTACCGGCAATACGTAGCTCGAAAACACAACTGCGATTGAGTAGCGGCATCGTTTCATACTTACCGGATCCGGCTAAACCCGATTGACGCGTCCTGTGCGTAACTGACGCGGCGCGATGAAAAAACGTTCGGCGCACATCGGAGCGTCCATCCGCTCAAGCAAGGTCGCGAAACCATTTGGCGTGATCTTTGCCGCAGCAAAGTCGCGATGTGTTCTTTACTTACGCCCCTCGCTCGCGAAACAATCGGGTTATTTGAAATGCGAGCCGAATTTCGCGGCCTTTGCCTGCTATGGATCAAAGACGTAAGGCGTGGCGATGTGCGCTGCGCCGGCTCGATTTGGGCTACTGCCGCTGCTTGCCCATGCGGATTGAATATCGACAGCCCTTGAGGCGCGAGAACCGCGCACACCAGCATCCCCAGACTGACCGAGATGCCCACGACAGTGACCAGATAGGCGAGTAGGGAAGCAACAAAAGCCATTTGAGCTGCGCCGTTCCTTCATTGCATCTGAGAACGCGCGATCGTTACCTCCGTTCCGATCGCGTCGAGCATTGCGTGAACCTGCTGACGGTTCACAGCGTGTGCGCATCGGTCGCACCGCGCTTTGGGAACCAACACATTTTAGGTGAGTTTCGGCGACGGGAGCGACCTCGCGTTCGCTTTGATCTACCAACAAAGCGCCGCTGCTTCCAAGCCGGGTTTTGCGGCTTGGGCGAGGAGACGTTCCAATGACAACAACCACCGACAATTCCGCTGGAATGTTGATCGCACGGTTGGATCGCATTCCGGTGTGGTCCCTTCCCGGCCTCTTCGTCGGCATCATCGGTGTCGGCTTTCTTTTCACCTTCTATGACATCTTCGACATCAACGTCTCGTTCATTCAGACCTGCACGCAGATTGTGCCGGCCTGCACACCGCCTTCCGCATCAAACTATATCGGTCTGCCGGTTCTTTTTAATCTGGTCGGCTATGTCATTGGCACGTTGATCCTGGGTCCGTTGGCCGATCGCGCCGGACGTCGCGATCTCTTGCTGGTGACCATGGTCATCACTGGCGTGGGGTCGGTGCTGACGGCGGTGATCGATAATTACACCTGGTTCGTCATCGCGCGTGCCATCACCGGAATCGGCATCGGCGCCGATCTCGCCATCGTCAATACCTACATCAACGAGATGGCGCCGCGGAAAGGCCGGGCGCGTTATACGGCACTGATCTTTTTGTTCTCGGCGCTGGGCGCGGTTCTCGGCATATGGCTTGGTCTTTGGCTGACGACACCAGCCACGCCGCTGCCGTTGGGTCTGCCGTTTGCGGTTGCCGGACACGGTTTTGAGTACGGCTGGCGCGTCATGTATTTGATCGGAGGCCTTCTCGCCCTGGTCGGCGTCCTGCTGCGCTTCCAGCTGCCCGAATCGGCGCGCTGGCTCATCGCCCGCGGCCGTCATGAAGCGGCTGCCGAAGTCGTCGATATGATGGAGCGCCGGGCTTCAATGCGAACTTTCGTTGCCGCCGGTCCAACGGCCCGCCGTCGTGCGCACCGGGACCGACATGCTGCCTTATTCCGCGATTCTCGGCGATCCGATGTATCTCGGGCGTATCTTCGTGCTCTTTGCCATGTGGTTCTTCGCCTACATCACGCTCTATTCCTTCGGGGCCGGTCTCACGACAATTCTCGCTTCACTGCACTATCCGCCGCCCGAGGCTGGGCTGATCGCCGCCGTTGGGACTTTCGGTTTCGTCCTTTGTGCCGTCGTGGCCTTTGCCTATGGCGAACTGATGGAACGAAAGGCATGGCTGCCGGTATCCGCGGCGCTGACCCTCATCGGCGGCGTCATCATCGCCATTGCCGGGCACAGGATCGGGCTGAGCGTTGTCGGTTCGGTCATCCTCTTTTTCGGCTTCAACCTATGGGTCCCGATCGCCTACAGCTGGACAACCGAGAATTTCCCGACCCGGGCGCGAACCACCGGATTCGCTTTGGTTGACGGCGTTGGTCACCTCGGTGGCGGCATCGGCGTGTCTGCTCATCGCGCCGCTTATCCCGCGGCTCGATGCGCTTGGCGCCATGCTGCTGATCGGCGGATTCCTGGTCGTTGCGGCCATCATCGCGCAGTTCGGCACAGCGACGCGAAGCCGGATGCTCGAAGAGGTTTCGCCTATAAGCCGCCGGGCGGCGCGGCGTTCTTTACCGGACTGGGGGGCGCACAAATGCGCCGGCTGAGACCGGCGCAAGCTAGGGAGAAACGACCATGCTTCTAAAGCATGTTGCGCTCGGCCTTGCCGTCGTGATGGCGGCACCCGCCGCGGTCACCAGCGCACAGGCGGCAAACGGAATCTTCGTTCCGTTATTCACCTATCGAACCGGCCCGTTTTCCGGATCGGGAATACCCGTCGCCAACGGGTTGCACGATTATCTCACCATGCTCAACGAGCGTGATGGCGGCATTGGCGGCGAAAAGCTCGATCGTTCAGGAATGCGAAGACGGTTACGACACCCAAAAGGGCGTGCAATGCTATGACTCGGTCAAAGATCGCAATCCGGTCGTCATCACTCCGTACTCGACCGGGATCACCGAACAATTGATCCCCAAGGCCGCGGTCGACAAGATTCCGATTTTATCGATGGCCTACGGGCTGTCGGCCTCGGCCGACGGCAGTCTGTTCCCGTGGATATTCAATCCGCCGGACACTTATTGGGACGGCGCATCGGCCTTCATACGGCACGTCGCCAAGGTCGACGGTGGTTTCGACAAGCTCAAGGGCAAGACGATCGGCCTGATCTATCTCGACGCGCCCTACGGCAAGGAGCCTATTCCGCTGCTGCAATCGCTCGCCAAGGACTATGGCTACACGCTCAAGCTTTACCCTGTTGAGGCCACGCAGATGCAGGACCAGGACTCGATCTGGCTTGACGTACGTCGCGACCGGCCCGAGTGGCTCTATCTGCAAGGCTGGGGCGCCATGAACCCGACCGCGGTCGAGGAAGCCGCGAAGAACGGCTTCAAGATGGATCATCTTGTCGGCGTCTGGTGGTCAGGCGGCGACCAGGATGCGCGTCCGGCCGGCATGGCGGGCAAAGGTTACACCACGCTCGACATCAACGGCGTCGGCCAGAACTATCCGGCGATCCAGGACATTCTCAAGTACGTCGTCGACAAGGGCAAGAGTCAGGTTACCTCGAAGGATCAGGTTGGCGAGAATTTGTATGACCGCGGCGTCATGAACGCGGTCCTCATCGCTGAAGGAATCCGCAACGCGCAGAAATTGACCGGCAAGAAGCTGATCGACGGCACCGACATGCGCCGCGGTCTGGAGTCGCTCAACATCAGCGAAGCGCGTTGGAAAGAGTTGGGCCTTGCCGGCTTTGCCGAGCCGATCCATCTGAGCTGCGCCGACCACAATGGACACGACAACGTCTTGCTCGTCCAGTGGGACGGGAAGAAGTGGATTAAGCAGCCGGGTTCGATCGCGCCGATCCACGACAAAGTTCAGCCGCTGATCGATAGCGCGGCCGAGCAGTACGTGAAGGCCAACGCCGGCTGGCCGAAGAGGACGGAGGCTTGCGAGAAATCGTCGTGAGGTAAGTTCTGCTCGTTTTGAAAAATCTGCGAAAAGCCGAAATGGCCGATGAGGGGTCTTGTGTTGCCGAGACCCCTCATCGGAATTTCTCTTCAGTTGGCGCAAGTAGCGTTGGGACATGGCGCAGCGCTCGTGCGTCGTACCTTTGCTTGGCTACTCGGACACGAACAGCAACGCGCGTAGGTTCTCGTGTCGGCCGCAGATCATTTCTCAGCTCATTCGAGCCCACCACGGAATAGCCAGGCCGCAGCTGAGAGCGTGATCGACGCGATGATCGCCATCGGCCACAGGTCTTGAGCGAGCTGCCCGAGGCCGGCGCCCTCCAGATAGACACGACGGGCCATGTCAATGGCATAACGCAGCGGGTTCGCCAGCGTCGCGTATTGAAGGACCTGAGGCATATTACTGAGCGGCGTCGCCAAGCCCGACAGCAGCGCGCACGGCATCATGATTACGAAAGCATAAAGCACTGCCTGCTGCATGGTCGCAACGACCGCCGACAGCATGAGTCCCATGCCCACGGCGGCCGTGAGAAACAAGGCGAGGCCCGCGTAGAGCGTCACGTACGAGCCTGCGAACGGAATGCGAAACCACAATTGCGCGACCAAGAGGATCAGGGTCGCTTGGATGAGTCCGATAAGCACGGACGGCAGCGCTTTGCCGACCATGATCTCGGGCGGCCGGAAGGGCGTGACGAGAAGCTGATCGAATGTGCCCTGTTCGCGCTCGCGGGCGACCGACATGGCTGTGAGCAATAACGTTTGCAGGAATGTCAGCGTGCCGATCAGCGCCGGAATCATGTACCAGAGAGTTTCCAGATTGGGATTGTACCATGCCCGCATGGTAACCCGCAGTGGCGGCGGCGCTTCGCTGTGGCTCGCCGCCCAATCGGCGTTGAAACTGTCGACGACGGCGGAAACGTAGCTCAGCGCCGTGCCGCCGGTATTGGAATTGCGGCCGTCCGCGATTACTTGCACGTTCGCCGGCAGCCCCGACGCCAAACGCCGCTCGAAATCCTGTCCGATCTGGACGACCAGGAGGGCGCGTTGTTCGTCGATCGCCGTTTTGAGATCGGCAATGCTGGAGAGCTGGGCGACCCTGTGAAATACCCCCGAACCGTCCAGTGCTGCCAACAACTCATGCGACGCCGCGCTGCGGTCCTGGTCCAGAACCGCATATGCCACGTTGTTGAGGTCATAGGTCGCGGCATAGCCGAAGATGAGACACTGCAGCACCGGCGGCAGGAAAAGACTCACCCGGCTCTGCGGGTCTTTTAGGATCGCCAACAGCTCCTTGCGGATGAGTGCGAGGATGCGCGCGATTGCTTCGAACATCGCCCGCCTCACGCAAGTCTCTTCTTCGTCACCCTGCGGGTGAGCAAAAGCAGCACGCAGGCCATGCCGGCAAGAATCCCGGCGTCGGGAACGATGATGCCCCAGATATTGCCGGCCAGAAACAACGTCTGCAGCAAGGTGACGTAATAGCGCGCTGGCAGGATATAACTGATGATGCGGATCGCCGCCGGCATGCTGCGGATGTCAAACAAGAACCCGGACAGGAACACCGCCGGCAAGAACGTGATGATCAAGGTCGCCATGCTGGCAACAAACTGGTTCTTGGTGACTGATGAAATCAACAAACCAATAGCGAGAGAAACCAACAGGTAGAGCATGGAGACGCCGATCAGGATCAACACCGAACCACGAAACGGCACGGCGAACAGAAACTTGGCGGCAATGATGCAGAGGACAAGCCCGATCATGCCCAGGGCAAAATAAGGGATCATCTTAGCCAGTATGATTTCGCCAGCGCGCACCGGAGTAACGAACAGCGCTTCCAATGTTCCCCGCTCCCATTCGCGCGCCATCACCAAGGCGGTGAGCAACGAGCCGATAAGCGTCATGATCAGGACGATGAGGCCGGGGACAAGGAAATAGTGGCTGTCGTCCGCTTCGTTGAACCACAGGCGGCCCTGTACCACCGCAATGCCGCCGGCGCCGAGCTGCTGTCCTTCAGCGGCGCGCTGCGCCAGAAACTGCGCGATAGCGCCTTGGGCGTAGCCCTGGATGATCCGGGCGCGATTGGCGTCACTACCATTAACGAGCACCTGAACTTCGCCGTCACCCATGCTCAACCGCCGTGCAAAATCCGAGCGGATGCGGACAATCCCGTCGACCTGTTGCTCAAACAGAAGCTGCCGTGCCCGTGGCATTGAAGTCAGCAGCCGGGCAGCAAAATAAGGCGACAGCAGAAAATCGGCGGCAAGCTCGGTTGCCGTGGGCGATGGCTGTTCCAGCACCACGGCGACGGGAACGTTCTTCACATCGAGCGAAAGCGCGTAGCCGAAGAGCAGAATGAGCATGGCCGGCATGAACAGGCCGATCGCGATGCTGCTGGGATCGCGGAACAGCTGATAGGCCTCCTTGCGCACCAAAGCGGCGACGCGACGCAGCTTCGCCGCGCCTGACGTCGCGCGCGCCGGCGGCGAAGGATTGACGATCGCAGTCACGCCGTACCGCTGTTATGGGCCGGCATCGCAGATTTATGCTCGCGCGCCGCTTCGACGATGGCGATGAAGGCGTCCTCCATGGTTGCGCGGCGGTGGTCCGCAAACACGGCGCGACTGCGTACGCTGGCCGGGGTGCCCTCCGCCAGCATGCGCCCGGCATCGAGTATTGCGATGCGGTCGCAATACTCGGCTTCTTCCATGAAGTGGGTAGTAACGATCACCGTGACGTCATGTTGCGCAAGAAGCGTGATGCGATGCCAGAACTCGCGCCGCGCCAGCGGATCCGCGCCGCTGGTCGGCTCATCCAGGAACAGTATCTCCGGCCCGTGCAGCAGCGCCGTCGCCATCGCCAATCGCTGCTTGTAGCCGCCCGGCAATTCGCCACTGGCGAGGCGCATCAATGGTTCGAGTTCGAACTGCGCCAGCGCCCATGCTATGCGCTCGCGCTTGCGGCTGCCATGCAGACCATAGGCGCTGGCGAAGAAATCAAGGTTCTCCGCGACCGAGAGCTGGCTGTAGAGCGAAAATTTTTGCGCGACGTAGCCGATACGCTGCCGCGCCGAGGCGCGCGCCGTGCGCAAATCGAAGCCCGCCACGCGCAAAGTCCCGGAAGTGGCGGGAAGAAGACCGCACAGCATGCGGAATGTCGTTGTCTTGCCGGCACCGTTTGGACCGAGCAAGCCGAAAATCTCGCCGCGACGAACACTAAAACTCAGGCGATCGACGGCGGTGAAAGCGCCGAACTTGCGAACGAGCTCGTTCACATTAATGACCGACTCGGCAGCTTCAGATGCCGCAGCGCGATCGAATGGCGCCACGCCCAGCAATTTTCGATCGCCGCCGGCTTGCCGCCGCAACAGCACCATGAACCCGTCTTCGAAGCGCGCTGGCACGGGTTCGACCGTAATTCCGCGCAATGACTCTGCAGCCTTGGACAGCTCGCGACCTGAGCCGGGCCCGGCTTCGACTAAATGGACGCGGCCAGCCTCGGGGACCGCGTCAATGATTTCCGGATCGCCCAATAGGCGCGCCTGCAGGTTTCGCGCCGGCTGACCCGGACCAGGTTCAACCTCGAACGTACGACCGGCGGCCATATTGGTGACCTCGGCAGGCCGCCCGCTGGCCAGCAGTTTGCCTTCGCGCAGCACGAAGACATGATCGCAGCGTTCAGCTTCGTCGAGATAGGACGTACTCAAAAGGACGGTCAGGTTTTGCTCGCGGACCAGCCGTGCGATGATTTCCCAGAGCTCACGGCGTGACAACGGATCGACGCCGACGGTCGGCTCGTCCAATAGCAAAAGCCTTGGCGAGCCAATCAAGGTACAGGCAAGGCCAAGTTTTTGCTTCATGCCGCCTGACAATTGCCCGGCAAGGCGGTGCATAAATGACGTCAAGTCCGTCATCTGCAAAAGCTCAGGGTACCGCGTATTGCGCTCTTCGGCGGAGATGCCATGCAGACTGGCATAGAGGTCCAGATTTTCCTGGACGCTCAAATCTTCATAGAGACCGAAGCGCTGCGGCATGTAGGCGATGCAGTCTTGCACCCGCTGCGGATCGCTGGCCACATCGATGCCCATGACTGTCAGCGTTCCCGCGTCTGCCAACATCAGGCCGGCAATAAGCCGGATCAGCGTGGTCTTACCGGCGCCGTCAGGCCCGACAAGGGCCGCGAGCGTGCCGTGACGGACCTCAAATGAGACGTCGTCCAGCGCCGTTACGATTTCGCCGGTCTCACGGCGGAATTTTTTACGCACGTCTCGACCGAGCACCGCCGAATCGCTTTGCTGGCTGACGTTCATCGCTGGCCGTCCGAGTTGCGGCTCGGCCGCTTCGTCGCGTCCTGGCCGAGCGGCAAATACACCGTTGCCGGCATGCCGAGACGCAAATCGCCCGCCTCATCCTTCACGAAGATGCGAACCTCATAAACCAGGCTTGTCCGCAGTTCTTCGGTTTGGACAGTCTTTGGCGTGAATTCGGCAACAGGTGAAATAAAGCCGACCCAGCCAGCAAACCGGCGGTTTGGAAAGCCGTCCACCATCACATAAGCCGTCATACCGGGATGCACGTGCCCGAGATCGGGCTCCGACACATAGGCGCGGACCCATTTCGGGTCGATGATCGCCAGGGAAAACGCCGGCTTTTGCGGCGACGCCATGTCACCGGGCTCCAGCAGACGGGATCGGATAATTCCATCCGTGGGGGCGACAAGGTTCGCGTCCGCCAGTTGCTGACAGACGAGCGCCAACTGTGCTTCGTTCGCACGTAACTGCGCCTCGCCTTGGGCGATGTCCTCTACGCGCGGCCCCGCGATCTCGAGATCAAGAGCCTTCCGATTCACCTCGACCTTCGCGTCGGCCACATCCAACGCGGCCTCGGCATTATCCACGTCTTGTTGAGTGGCAGCCGACTTCTCGACCAGGAACTTCTCGCGCTCATAAATTCGCCGTGCATTGGCGGCATCCGCCGTCGCCGATACGAGGTTTGCCCGCGCCTGAGCGATCTCCTCGGGCCGGCTGCCGTTGTGGAGCCGTTCGACCACACTGCGTTGTGCCGCCACTTGCGCCCTCGCTTGTGCGACCTGCGGCTCCAAACGGCTCGTGTCCAACTTTGCGACGAGTTCTCCCTTGTGGACGACGTCGCCTTCCTGCACGAGCACGGCTGCAATTCGTTCGTTGCCGTTGAACGCCAAGTCGACTTGCCGCAAGTCAACATTTCCGTACAGGACGAGTTGCTGGGACGGGTTCGATGGATGGGTGAACCAATAGGCTAGGCCGGCCCCTGTTCCAATTAGGAGGAGCGCCGCAATAGTCAGCACGATTCGACGCTTCACGTTCGTCCCCGCCAACATCTTGGTATCGCCTCGAAAGCAGCTACGATCCGTGCATGGAGCTCATGTATTGGCCGGAAGGTCATTTGAGCTCCGCCGCAGCCTCTCGACCTCGGCGACGACGCGGCCGGCGACTTCGGCGGCCGCAGCGGCTACTTCCGACGACATCGGCGCGCCGGCGGCGAAAGATGCGCCTTCGACTGCAAAGACGATAATGTCCCGCGGTGCTTCGCGCAGCACCCGGGAAAGTCCGATCGCCTCAGCAAGGCCCAGAGCATGGCTCGACGCTGCGCGCGTATACTGGAGTAGCTCGGTACTCGCCGGATTGAAGCAATGGATGCGGCCGGGCGTCGTCAGTGGCGCCGCTGCATCGACACAGATAACCGCGTCGAAATCCGCCCACTCCATCATCAACGTCAGCACGTCGGCGCCGGGTGCCGCAACCGCGACATCGGTCGGCAAACGGCCGGCCAACTTTCCTACGACGAGTGGGCCGACGCCATCATCGCCACGATCCGGGTTTCCCAGACCCACCACAACTATTCTGCGCGCTGGCGCCTCGTTCATGTTCGGTGCACGGACAATTTGAGGAAGTGCGTCGAGCAGGAGATGCAGGGATCGTAATTGCGAATGCTCTGCTCGCAGCGGTCACGAATGATGTCATCGGATTCCGACACCAGCGGCGCCGCGACGGCCATCAGGTCCGCTTCGATGCTCGGCTGATTCTGCGCGGTCGGCGGCACGATGCGAGCCGACCGGATGGTGCCGTCCGCTTCGAACGCGTAGCGGTGCCAGCAGATGCCGCGCGGCGCCTCGGTGCAGCCAAAGCCGAAGGCCGCGCGAGGCTCGATCGGTACCGAAGCTACGTCCGGCGGCTCATAAGCGGCGATCAGGCGCAGCGCCTCGTCACAAGCATAGACGATCTCGATCGCTCGAACGACGATGCTGCGAAACGGGTTCTCGCACACCGGGGCAAGGCCAACCTCGGCGGCAAGCGCGCGGACCCCTGTCGGCAAGCGATCAAAATTGAGCGCATAGCGGGCGAGCGGCCCGACCAGATAGGCGCCGCGCCGTTTCAGCAGCGAGTGTAGCGCCGTCGAGTGCGCGACATGCCGTTCTTCGAATTCCGATTCATAATCGGCAATGTCGATATCAATGTCGCGGTTCGAAACGATGCGCCCCTCATTGAACGGATACTCGTCCGCGTGGCGCAACGCGACAAACTCATAGTCGCGCTCGAAGTCCGGAAACGGGAAAGTTGCAACCCAGCGAACGAGACCAATGGCTTGGTCTCTCGCCGCCTTCAATTTTTCAGCAATGGGCTCGAGTTCTGAACGCTGCGGCACCCGATAAAATCCGCCGGGTCTGACGTTGACCGGGTGGATTTCGCGCCCACCCAGAAGGCGCAGCAATTCGTTTCCCGTCATCTTTAGGGCAAGGCCGCTGCGAACGGCGTCACCATGATCGCGTGCCATGGCGATCGCGTCCGGGTAGCCAAGAAAGTCCGGCGCATGCAGCATCACGACATGCAGCGCGTGGCTCTCGATCCATTCGCCGCAATAGATCAGGCGCCGCAGCGCCCTGAGTTGGCCGCCAACTTTCACGCCGAAAGCGTTTTCGATCGCATGAACGGCACTCATCTGATAGGCGATCGGGCAAATGCCGCAGATGCGGGCCACGATGTCTGGAGTTTCGATATAGCCCCGGCCGCGCAGGAGCGCTTCGAAGAAGCGCGGCGGCTCGAAAATGCTGAGCTCGGCCGCCACGAGACGGCCGTTGCTGATCTGCAGCTCGAGCGCGCCTTCGCCTTCGACGCGCGCCAGGTAATCGACCCGGATCGTCCTACTCGCCATGGGCCGCGCTCTCGTTCAGGAACGGCTCCGCCATGGCGTTGAAGGTACGAAACGCTCGCTGAATGTCGCGCGGCGCCGCACCGAGGGCGCGCCACTCGTGCGCCAGCGCCGCGGTGTTCGGTGTTTCCATCGGCCCATAGCAACCATAGCAGCCGCGCCGGTAGGATGGGCAGATCGCCCCGCAGCCGGCATGGGTGACCGGCCCGAGGCAAGGCGTGCCTTGCACCATCACGCAGACGGTGCCGCGCTGCTTACACTCAATGCAAACGCTGTGAGCGGCGATTGCCGGCTTGCGGCCGGCAAGAAACGCGGAAATCACCTCAAGGAGCTGCGCCTTGTTGATCGGACAACCTTGCAATTCGAAGTCGACAGGAACGTGTGCTGAAATCGGCGTCGATGTTGCAAGCGTGCTGATGTATTCGGGCGAAGCATAAACCGCGGCGACGAACTCCCTCACATCGGCGAAATTGCGCAAGGCCTGGATGCCGCCATGAGTGGCGCAGGCGCCGATGGTGATCAAGTGCTTGGATTGTCGTCGCACCTCGCGAATGCGTTCAGCGTCATGCGCGGTGGTGATCGATCCTTCCACCAGCGACAGATCGTAGGGGCCAGGCTCGACGGCACTCGACGCCTCCAGGAAATTGGCGATCTTGATCGCGGCGGCGAGGCTTAAAAGCTCGTCTTCGCAATCGAGCAGCGAGAGTTGGCAGCCGTCGCAGGAGGCGAATTTCCAAACGGCAAGGCGGGGACGATCGCGGTCGTCGATAGTCGATCTGTCCACGTCAGATCTCCCGCACTGCGAAGATGCTGGCAATGCGGTCGAACCGCATCACCGGCCCGTCCTTGCAGACGAAGGTCGGCCCGAACTGACAGTGGCCGCAAAGGCCGATAGCACATTTCATGTTGCGCTCCATCGAAATATAGATGCGGTCGTTGGTCAGACCCGCATCGCGGAGCGCGTTCACCGCGAAGCGCATCATCACCTCCGGCCCGCAGATCAAGGCCACGGCCTCATGCGGGTCGAAGGCAGCGCGTGGAATAAGCGCCGGCACGACGCCGACGTTGCCCCGCCAATCGGCGTCAGCGTGATCGACCGTCACCTCGATGTCGACATCGAGGCGCTGGCGCCACTCTTTAAGCTCGTGGCGATAGAGCATTTCCGCGGGATTGCGGCTGCCAAACAATATGACGACGCGGCCATAGCGGCCGCGGTTGGCGAGGATTTGGTAGATCGCGGGGCGAAGCGGGGCGAGGCCGAGACCGCCGGCCACGATGACGACGTCCGATCCTTCAGCCTCCTTGACCGGCCAGCCTGTCCCGAATGGCCCGCGCAGTCCGATGACCGCGTCCGGCGCGAGTTTGACGATCGCGCCGCTGACGGCACCGACATCGCGAATAGTGTGTACGAAAGCATTGTGCTCGCGGTCGCCGCTCATGCTGATCGCCACTTCGCCAACGCCGAAGGCGTAAAGCATGTTGAACTGGCCCGGTTCGAACGACGGCCGCAGACCGGCCAGAGGTGTCAGATTGAGCGTGACCGTATCGGGCAGCTCGCGGCTCACGCTCTCGACACGATAGATTTGCGGCACGAACGGATCGGGCCGCCGCTGTGCTTCCCCGTCAATGCTTGCCATAGACATCGAGGATCTGCAGCCTGGTCGCGTGCAGCCGCTTCACGAGAGCTGGCAGGAAACGCTTCATCATCTCATAGCCGAGATCGTGGTCGGCCTCGCATTTCCCGCGCAAACAGGCGGCATCGATGCCTGTGGTACGCGTCAACTCGACGGCACGCGCATCGAATACCCATCGATAAGGAGGAATGAGCCAGGACGCGCCGGCGAAATCGCCCACCGCCAACGTTTCGAACACGATGGCGGGGTGGGCCGGCGCCTTGATTTCGAGCGCCACCTTGCCTTCGCGGATGAGGAAGAATTCATTGGCCGGTTCGCCCTCGTGAAACAAATATTCGCCGGCATGGAAGATATGGTTGCGGGCGCAGCCTGCCACGAGCCGGATCAGCTCCGCCGGGGCGCCGGCAAAGAAAGGATGCTTCTGCAAGATTTGCTCAAGTGTGGCCATGCTGTTGCTCTGTCTGCGGCTGCGGGTTTGCCCTTATCGCCGCCGCTTCGACCGTGATGTCGATCCCGACTGGACACCAGGTGATGCAGCGGCCGCAGCCGACGCAACCCGACGTGCCGAACTGATCAATCCAAGTCGCGAGCTTGTGCGTCATCCACTGCCGATAGCGCGAACGCGCCGTGTTGCGGACGCTGCCGCCATGGATAAACGAGAAATCCATGGTGAAGCAGGAATCCCATTTCCGCACTCGTTCTGCCGACGTGCCGCTCAGATCGCTGTGATCCTCTACCGTCGTACAGAAGCACGTGGGGCAAACCATGGTGCAGTTGCCGCAGGTCAGGCAGCGCTCGGCTACGTCGTCCCAACGCGGATGATTGAGGTTGCCCAGCAGCAGCTCCCTCAATCCCTCCGTCTCCAGCCGGCGGCCCATTTGATTTGCCGTTCGGGTGACGACCGCCCCCGCTTTCGCATTATCTTCATCTGTTGCTGGCCGTTGCGGAACTCGCGTGAGGATTTTCGCGCCCGCCTCGCTCCCGACCTCGACCAAGAATTCATGGCTATCGCCGTCAATGATCTCGGTGAGCGCAAGATCAAATCCGGATTCTGCTTTCGGCCCCGTTTTCATCGAGACGCAGAAGCATGTTTCTCCAGCTTGCCCGCAATTGACGGCAACGATGAAACTGCCTTGGCGGCGCATCGTGTATGTCACATCCGGATAGGGTCCCTGCGCTAACACGCGATCCTGGATGGCAATTGCGTTCAGCTCGCAAGCCCGCACGCCGATGAATGCAAAATTGGGCACGGAGCCGGCATCGCTCTCGACGGTTACGCCGTTCTCGCCTTTTCGCATCGTCCACAGAGTTTCAACGGGTCGGTGGAGGAAACGCTTCCACGCTTGCGGGCCCACCGTGAATCCGAACAACGCGCCATCCTGACGCCGCTCGAGGTGATAGCGTCCTGGCGCCTGTCGGTCGGTCCAGCCTGCTGGCAAATCAGCCACGCGTGCGATCCGGTCGTAGACGATCGCGCCGTCTCGTACCGTCGGCCCGATGACCTCATAATCTTCCGCAAGCGCGTCAAGCAGTGTCTGCAGCGCGTCACATGAGATTGTTGCCATCCCCTTCGCCACGGCTGAAACCATTATCCGGCTCCCGATTACGTTTCAGCAAATTCTAGGCAATGGGTCGTCCTCGAGCTCTTCGAGGAAACGTTCGCCGCCGATCTCGGTTTCCAGAATAACGCGGCCGCGACCGTCACACAGTGTACCGATCACGCTGGCCTGTTCGCCATCGGGAATTGCGCGCCATATTGCCAATATTTCGCGCGCCGCGTCCGGTGCGGCCACGGCGACGACACGGCCTTCGCAGGCGAGATAATACGGATCATAGCCAAGCATATGGCAGAACGACCGCACCGGGTCTCGCACGGGAATGCATGCTTCGCTGAGACGCGCATTTAGGCCGGTCGCCGCGGCGATTTCATGGGCCACCGTGGCGACGCCGCCACGCGTCGGATCGCGCATAAAGCGCAGGCCTTCCATCGTTGCAAGGGGCGCGGTTAAGGGCGTGACCGCCGCACAATCCGATTGCACTGAACCTTTGATGTCGAATTCCTCTCTGGCCAGCATCACAGCAATGCCGTGATCGCCGGCTGGCCCGCTGACCAGAAGCACATCACCTTCACAAATCCGACTCATCCCAAGCCGGCGGCCCGGCGCACGCAATCCCACACCCGTGGTCGAGAAATAAAGTCCGCCACCCTGCCCCCGCGGCACCACTTTGGTATCGCCGGCGACCACGCGCACGCCGCCGGCGCGCGCCGCGGCGGCAAGGCTTCTTACTACGCGATCGAGGCACTCGACCTCGAGCCCTTCCTCGATGATGGCGTTCAGCGTCAGAAAGCGCGGCTCGGCACCGCTGACCGCAAGATCGTTGATTGTGCCGTTGACGGCAAGCGAGCCGATATCGCCGCCGGGAAATTCCAGCGGCCGCACGGTGAAGGTGTCAGTCGTGATGTACGGCACCATTCCAGGCGCAAAGTCCAGCGGAGCAGCGTCAAGCTGGATATCAAGCGACGGGTTGGCGAGATGGTGGGCGAAAATCTCCTCGATCAACTCGCGCGTGCGGCGGCCGCCATTGCCGTGCGCGAGCGTCACGTGCGTGTCTTCGATCATGGCGCGTTCATTTCTTTCAGGTGCTATGGGCGTTGCAAACATGCAGAGCTTCGATCAACTGCCCGAACGCAAGGCCGCCGTCATTGGCCGGAACGATTTCCGGCAGATAGACCGGGATCTCTCGCGCGGCCAAAAGCTCCATGACCCTTTCGGCCAAGAAGCGGTTCTGGAACACACCGCCGGTGAGTCCCACGGCCGCGAATTTCTCCGTGCTTGCAACTGTCGATACCTGTTCGACCAGGCTGCGCGCCAGGCTCTCATGAAAAATTCCAGCGCGTGCGCCGGTGCCGAGATCCTTATCGACGAGCATCGGCAGCAGCGGCTGCCAATCCATACGCAACAGACCGGCCTCATCGCGCCTCAGCGGAAGTGGAATGGCGGCTGTTCCGGCGGCGGCGATGCTTTCCAGCATCATCGGCCCCTGACCTTCAAAGCTCGCTACATCGACACCAAGAACGAGAGCCGCGGCGGCATCAAACAAACGACCGACCGATGAAGTACGCCAAGCGCCGATACGCTTGACCCAAGCCTGTCTGGCGAGTGCGGCGTGTTCCACTTGCGGCAACCAATCACGGCCGGTTTCCCACATCAGCGCCGCAGCGGAACGCCACGGCTCGCGGCCGACTCGATCTCCGCCCATTACGGTGAACATGCGTGTGCTGGCGACGCGCCGCCACGCGCCCGGCGCGCCGACCAGCGCTTCGCCGCCCCACAAGCTTCCGTCGCGGCCGAAGCCGACGCCGTCCCAAGTGAAGACCAGCCATCGTCCAACTTCAGGATGTTCTCCGGCCAAGGCGGAGGCATGGGCGATATGATGCTGAACACGCGTGATAGGCAGACCTTGCCCGACCGCCCATCGCGCGCTCGCGTAGTTCGGATGCGCATCGCAGACGATCCGGCGGGCTTCGACCCGATACAGCGCTTGCAGATCGGCGATCACCTGCTCGAAGACCTCAAGGCTGCGCGGGCTGTCCAACTCGCCGATGTGCGGCGACACGACGGCGCGACGCTCCCAACCGAGCGCGATAGCTCCCTTCATGTGCCCACCGACGGCAAGCGTCGGCTCCGGAAGGTCACGAGACAGCTCGATTTCAAGTGGCGCCATGCCGCGGCCGATGCGAAGAGGACGTGGCCTGCCGCCAATCACCCGCAAGACGGAATCGTCGGCAGGCCGCAGGATGCGGCCGATCGTGTTGCAGGAATGCATCCGCCACTCGCGCGAGGCGCTTTTCCGCATCGGCATTGTCGGTGATGACCGGTTCGCCGCTGACATTGCCCGATGTTGCGACCAACGGGCCGCCGAATTCCGCCAGCAGAAGACGGTGCAATGGGCTGTACGGCAGGAAAACTCCCAGCTCGGCGAGACCTGGTGCCACTGCTTGACTGAGAGCACAATTCTCGCGCCGGCGCGCCAGGACGATGGGTCGAGCAACGTCGACGCAACTGCGCGCTTCCATATCGCTCAGGAGCACACACTTTCGCACGGCTTCGAGGCCGTCAGTCGCCGGTTTGCGGGAACATGATCGCGAGCGGCTTGTGCGGCCGCCGCTTGCGTGCGCGCAGCCGCGTGACCGCTGCGTCGTCCGCCGGATCGCACATCAAATGGTAACCGCCGACGCCCTTGACCGCGACGATGCCGCCGCGACGCAGACACGCGATCGCCGCCCCCAGCGCCTTTTCGCCTTCATAGAATTCGCCATCGCGACGGAATACGAGCTTTGGTCCACAAGCGGGGCAGGCGAGCGGCTGGGCATGGAAGCGCCGATCAAGCGGGTCGTCGTACTCCGCCCGGCATTGCGAGCAGAGTTCGAACCCGGCCATGGACGTATTCAGCCGGTCATAGGGAAGCGCCGCGATGATCGTGTAGCGCGGCCCGCACTGCGTGCAATTCGTGAAGGGGTAGCGGAAACGCCGTGCGGATGGATTCTGCAATTCTTCGACGCAATCATCGCAGCAGAACAGATCTGACGGCAGATGCACGTCCGCGCGTTCGGCTGCATCGCTGGCAAGGATGCAAAAATCGGCTGCACCTTCAACCATCGCCGCATCGGATGCCGCAAGGTAGGGCTTCGCCAGCGGCGGCGCTTCCACTGTCAGCGCTCGTTCGAACCGGGCGATATTCTGCGGGCTTCCTTCCACGTGAATGACAACCCGGCCGGCGCCGTTGCGCACCCAACCGCTCAAGTCCAATGCGCGCGCGATGCGATAGATGAAGGGCCGAAAGCCGACGCCCTGCACCCGCCCGCTGACGACGATGCGCCGCGCAGCGACGATAGCCGCACCATCAATATCGCGCTGGTGCCTGTTCATCCGCTGTCTGTCTGATGCCCGACGACCACCAGATGCGGCAGGCGCCTTCATCCGAAACCATGCAGGGCCCAACCGGATTGCGTGGCGTGCAGGCCTTGCCAAACAGCACACATTGATTGGGGTAGATCTTACCCAATACCACGCGGGCACAATCGCATCCTGGCGGCATCTCTCCTGCCCTTTTGCGGGCGGTTTCGGAATCCAGCTGGAAACGCCGCGCCGCATCGAAGCGGCCGAGCTCGGACTTCAAGGCGAAGCCTGAGCGGGGAATGATTCCAATGCCGCGCCAGTTCGCGTCGACCACGTCGAGTGTTTCTTTCATCAGCCGCCGTGCAGTCGGATTGCCGCCCGGCCTGGCGACATTTTTGTAGCAATTGTCCAGGAAGGCTTTGCCTTCCAGATATTGCCGCAGCACCGAGTAAAGCGCGGCCAGGAGACTATCTGCTTCGAAGCCCGCGACCGCAGCCGGGATGTTGTGCTGTTCCGGAACGAAGGCCCATTCTTCAGGGCCCATGATCGTGGAGACATGCCCCGGGGCGATCAGCGCATCAAAGCCGGCCACTTCACTGTCCAGCAACGTCGCCACCGCCGGCCAGGTCAATCGCCCCGACAGCAGGAGCGAGAGATTGGGCGGCAGGCCCTCCGCCACCAGAGCAGCCGCGGGCGCTGTCGTGGTCTCAAAGCCGGCAACAAAGAACACGACTTCCCGATCCGGATTGGCGCAGGCGATTTTCACCGCTTCCCGCGGCGACGCGATCGGCCGCACGTCACCGCCGGCGGCGCGCGCCTGTTCCAGAGACCGCGGCTCGCGCTTGGGTACATTCGCGGGCACGCGCAGCATATCTCCGAATGCGACGAGGATGACATCGTTCCGCAATGCCAGTTGGATCGCAGCATGAACATCTTCTTCCGGACAGACGCAGACCGGACATCCCGGGCCGGGAATGAGTTCGACGTCGCGCGGCAGAGCGCCGCGCAAGCCGGCCATGGAAATCGAACGCTCGTGACCGCCGCAGACATTCATCACGCGGATGCGGCCGTGCAGCGGCAAACCGCGGATACGTTCCAGCCATTGCCTCGCAACTGACTGGGCGTCGGCCATCGCCGTCACTCCGCGGCGCGGTAATAACGTGTTGGTGTCGAATATCGGGGCGCCGCGTCGTGCCCTCACGGCGTAAGATAAGGCGCGCTTCGAGCCATGCGGTCCACGACACCAGCGTGTCAGGACGCCGCGCCGAGACACGCATCACCTGCGCCGGGTTCGCCAGCGCGCGGACATGGCTCTCGGCCCGCTCCGGCGAAAAATCGTCGAGGACGTCGAGCAGATCAGTCTTCGACAGCAGAACCAGATCGGACTTGCGGAACGCCACAGGATATTTCGCGGGCTTGTCGTCGCCCTCCGTTACGGCGAGAAGCGTGACGTTCGCGTGCTGGCCGAGATCGAAACTGGCCGGACACACTAGATTGCCGACATTTTCGATGAACAGAATATCGACAGAGCCGAGATCGAGCGCATGCAGCGCGTCGTGCACCATGTGCGCGTCGAGGTGGCAGGTGCTGCCCGTTGTGATCTGAATGGCTGGCACACCTTTCGCCCTGATGCGCCTGGCATCGTTCTCGGTTTCGAGATCGCCTTCGATGACCGCGATGCGAAAGCGGTCGCCGATGGCATCGACGGTAGCCTCCAACAGGCTGGTCTTGCCCGATCCAGGCGACGACATCAGATTGACGGCGAGGATACCGTGACGATCAAGATGCTCGCGATTGTGCGCTGCTTCATGATCGTTCTCGCTGAGGATTCCGGTCAGTATTTCGATGGATCTCTGGCTGACGGGCTTTGCCGATACGGTGCCGGTGTGATCGGAAACGTGAACACTTTCCAGCGTGGCCGCGCATCCGCACTGCTGGCACATGGTGTCCTCGCCTGTTCACTTCAGTCCGGCAGCAGCCACCGCGCTCGCATTGCCGGTTAGTTCTACGCGCGTCAGCAGCAATTCGCTTCCGGATTTCAACTCGACCTGCCAGGTCCCGCAGCTGCCGCACAGTAGAGCGTTTGCCGCAACCGGCGTCTCCAGCGCACACACCCTGCACCACACGACGGCCGGCAGGGTTTCGACCTCGAGCACAGCGTGCTCCGCAAGGGTTCCCATGCGTGCCACGTCGAACGCCCGCACCAGCGACATCGGTTCCACCCCGGACAGTGGACCGACAGTCACGGTGACCTTGCTCACATCCGCGGCGTCGTTTCTCGCCGCCACGCGTTCGACCTCCCGCAACAAACTCTTGCAGATCGAAAGCTCATGCATTGCCGCGCATTTCGTCTTCCGCAGCCAGCATCTCGTCGTAGAGCTCCCAGGCGCTCAGGGCGTCGGCCTCCGACATTTTTTGGATCGCGTAGCCAACATGCACCATCACATGGTCGCCTGGCCCGATTTCTTCATGCTGCAACAGGAACAGGCTGACGGAGCGCTCAATTCCCTTCGCCTCGCAGCGCGCCATGAAACCGTCCCGATGCACCACCCGCATGGGCACCCCAAGACACATTGCGCCTCCTTCATCGACGATGAAACGTCGCAGACGGGCAGCAGTTAAAAGCTCAACTATGCTACACCAACGATGATTTTATTGACATAGCTCAATCAACGCACTGCTTGTCGCAATCCTGCAAAAAACTTTATCGCGCGCTCGCGTTCAGCACCGTTGTTGTGGTCACGCGCGCGAAGCGCGCGCCGCGGACCGACCAGATCGAGCCAGCTGGGCGTCGCTGCGGCTGCTACGACATCGCCGATTCTTCTTTAGCGATTTTCGGTTTTGCGGCGCCGGGCCTATGTGTCCAGAACGGACCCCTATTGGCGTGGCGGAGAGGGAGGGATTCGAACCCCCGATACGGTTGCCCGTATGCCGCATTTCGAGTGCGGTGCATTCAACCACTCTGCCACCTCTCCGCAGAACCAAGGACGGGCTTGAGCGTCGCGCGTGTATTTAGAGCATGAGCGGCGAAAGTGAAAGCCGGTTTTACGGAGCCGTCCGTAAAAGCCGCCGCTAAAAGCCGGCGGGGATTTGCCTTATTCGCGACCGTTCAACATAACCCGTTTACGTCGTTACGGCTTCACGTCGTCATGGCCGGGCTTGTCCCGGCCATCCGCGTCTTCGATTTGATGCGGACCTTAACACGTGGTGCCGGCGACAAGCGCGGGCATGACGAGACCGAAACTGACCCGTTGGTACTAGTCGCGCGGCTTCCCGAGCAGGACGAGATTGGCGAGGAGCGCGGCGACCGCTCCGGCGCAGATCAACGCGCTCATCGGGCGCGGCGTACCGTCGGCGAACCAGCCAATGGCAGCGCTAGTCAGCGCGCCGGCGCCGAATTGGAGCGCCCCGGCAAGCGCCGCTCCGGCGCCGGCCCGGTTTTGCGCCACGGCAAGCGCGCCGGAAATGGCGTTGGATGCCACCATGGTCAAAAGCGCCAGCACGACGAATAGCGGAAGCGCAATTCCCACGACGCCGCCGAATCCGCTCAGGCCGGTCGCGAGCAGAACAAGACTGCCGGCGGCGCCGATCGCGCAGGCGATAAGCAACAGCCCGTCGGCGCCGCGCCTGATGACGATCCGGCTGTTGACGTAGGTGGTCGTGATCATCCCGATCATGTTCACGCCGAACAGGAAGCCGTAATATTGCGGCGGCACGCCGAAATATTCAATGTAGACGAACGGCGAGCCGGCAATGAAGGCAAACAGGCAGCAAAAATAAAGCGTGGAACAGGCGATGTAGCCGACATAGCGTTGGTTGCGGAACAGCTCGAAATAGCCAAGCAGCATCGCCAGCGGGTGAGCCGCGTTGCGGCGCGACGTGTCGAGCGTTTCGGGCAATGCGAGCGCGGCGATGAGCGCGAGCATGCCAAAGGCGACCAGCACCCAGAAAATCGCGCGCCAGTCAAACCACAGCAGAACCTGGCCGCCGATCAGCGGCGCCACAATGGGAGCGGAGGCCGTCACCAGCATGTTGAGCGACAGGATCCGCGCACTCTGGTTCCGGGCGTAAAGATCGCGGACCATCGCCTGCACCGCGCTCGGTACTACGGAGCCGCCGAACGCCTGGACCAAACGCCAGAGCACAATCGTCAACATGCTGTCGGCCTGCGCGCAGCCGACCGACGCTGATGATGTAGAGGACGAGACCGGCCAGCAGCGGAGGCTTGCGGCCGAAGCGGTCGGACAGCGGGCCAAGCAGCAATTGGCCGACGCCAAAGCCGATGAAGAACGCGGAGAGCGTAAATAAGGTCTGCGCCTCATCCGCCGCCAGCGCCTGGCGCAACATCGGCAGCGCCGGCAGATAGATGTCGATCGAGAGCGGCGCAATCGCCGACAGGAATCCAAAAATAAAAATCCGGCCGTTGGGGCCGAGAACAAGCTTGGGCATTTCGGAGCCAAATTGCAGAAATTATAATAGATCACGACATGGGCCGCACAAGGGCGCCGACCAATGCCACGACGTTTTATTCCCGCGATCAAAGACCGACGGCACTTGGGAGGATCGCGTGATCGAAACTGACGTCCTTATCGTCGGCGGCAGTCTGGTTGGGCTTTCGGCGGCGACGTTCCTGTCGTGGCATGGCGTGAAGACGCTGTCGGTCGAGCGCCATCACGGCACCGCCATTCACCCGCGCGCCGGCCATTTTCATCTCCGCACCCTGGAAGTGCTGCGGTCGGTCGGGCTTGAGGCTCGGGTGCGGGCGGCCTCGGAGGAACAGTTCGATCCCGACGGCGGCATCAATGCGGTGGAGTTGCTCGCCGGCAAGGAGATCGCCACCTACATCGCCAATCTCAACGAAGGCGTGGCCGCGATCAGTCCGTCGACGCGGCTGTTCATGACCCAGCAGAGCCTCGAGCCGCTCATTCGTAACCGTGCCGAAGAATTGGGAGCGACACTGCGTTACGCCACCGAGCTTACTTCGTTCGAGCAAGACGCCGGCGGCGTCACCGGCCACATCCGCAACGTCTTGACCGGCGAGACGGATTCGGTTCGCGCCAGATACATGATCGCCGCCGACGGCAATCGCAGCCCGATCCGCGAGCGGCTCGGCATCAGCACGCGCGGGCCCGGCCACCTCGCAGAGTGCGTCACGATCTATTTTCACGCCGATTGCGGCGCGGCGTTGCGCGGGCGCAATCTCGGCGTGATCTATGTCTTCAATCAAGACCTGCGCGGCTTCTTCCGGCTGGTGCGGACCGGAGATTCCGGCTTCCTCGCGGTGATGACGCTCGGCGACATGTCGAAGCCCGACGCGCTCAACGTGGCGCAAGGCATCACCAACGAACGCTGCGTTGCATTCGTGCATTCCGCCATCGGCCTGCCTGACGCCAAGGTCGAAATCGAGGACATCGCGGCGTGGCGCGCGGTTGCCGAAGTTGCCGAGCGGTTCACGGAAGGCCGGGTGTTTTTGGTCGGCGATGCCGCGCATGTCATGCCGCCGATGGGCGGCTTCGGCGGCAATACCGGCGTTCAGGACGCGCACAATCTCGCGTGGAAGCTGGCCCTGGTGCTCAAGGGCCTGGCCGGCCCGGATTTGCTCGCGACCTACAACAGCGAACGGCAGCCGGTCGGCGAACTGGCGATCCAGCAGGCTTACACCCGCTATGTCCTGCGCGTGGTGCCGGAACGCGGCAAGGAAGGGATGCAGCCGCTGGTCGACGATCTCAGCATGGAAATCGGCTACCGCTATCATTCGCCCGCGATTGTCTCCGAGCCCGAAACCGGCGCGGCGCTGTATGAAGACCCGCGACGCTCACACGGCATGCCCGGCACGCGGGCGCCGCATGTATCGCTCCTCCGTGATGGAGCGCGGATATCGACGCTCGATCTGTTTGGGAAGAATTTCTGCGTGTTGTCCGCCGCGGACGGCGCCAGTTATTGCGACGCCGCCCGCGACGCGGCGGCGGACCTTGGACTTGCCTTGGACGCTTATCGCGTGGCTGGAGGCGAATATGTCGGCGATCCCGACGGCTGCTTTGCCGACGCCTATGGCTTGTCGGAGTTCGGGCGCTGTCATCGTTCGGCCCGACGGCTTCGTCGCCTGGCG
Source organism: uncultured Alphaproteobacteria bacterium (assembly GCA_963826945.1). Classification (GTDB taxonomy): domain Bacteria; phylum Pseudomonadota; class Alphaproteobacteria; order Rhizobiales; family Xanthobacteraceae; genus BOG-931. The sequence goes on from CAWGYY010000028.1 coordinate 98,016, forward strand.
CGCCAAAGACGCACGACACGCCTCGACGGCAACGGTCAGCGCCGTGCTGCGTTCTCTCCTGTGCCGGAGCGATCAAGCGCAGGCCGCTGTTGCCGCCGGCTGATCCGCTTTGTGGCGGAACTGCTTTCACCGTCACGTGCCGGTAAAAACCGGCTTGCGCTTTTCCATGAAGGCGGTGCGGCCTTCGGTATAGTCGTGGCTCTTGAAGCACGCCTCCACCATCTCGGTCATGCGCGCCGGGTTGCGTTCCGATTCGTCCTTGAGCGCTTCGGCGACCGCGAATTTGACCGCCTTGATGGTGAGCGGCGCGTTGGCGCTGATCATGTCCGCGATGCTCTTCACGGCGGTTTCCAGCTCGGCCGCCGGCACCACGCGATTGACGAGCCCCATGGCGTAAGCTTCCTGCGCGTCGAACTGGCGCGCGGTATAAAAAATCTCCTTGGCATAGGACGGCCCGACGACATCGACCAGCCGCTTAAGGCCCGCATAGCCGTAACCCAATCCAAGCTTCGCCGCCGGAACCGCGAATCTGGAATTGTCCGAGCAGATGCGCAGATCGCAACAGATGGCGAGCGCAAGCCCGCCGCCGATGCAATAGCCGCGGATCATCGCGATGGTCGGTTTGGGAAATTCGTAGATGCCGTTGAAGGTCGCCGCGGTCGTGACGTCGTAGGCGCGGGTGGCTTCGAGCGTGGCGCGCTCACTGCCGAATTTCGAAATGTCGGCGCCCGACACGAACGCCTTGCCGCCGGCGCCGGTCAGCACCACAACGCGCACTTCCGGATCGGCGGCAAAGCCATCAAGCGCGCGCTTGGCCGCCTCCCACATTTCCAGCGACACGGCGTTGTGCCGCTCCGGATTGTTGAACGTCACGATGCCGACGCCCGCTTCCTTGCGCGCGAGGATCTTGTCGGTTTGAGTCATTGACTGGTTCCTTGCTCCATCGCCTTAGACCGCCTTCGCCTTATGCAGCGCCGCGATCTGGCGCGCGGAAAAACCGAACTCTTTGAGCACTGCGTCGGTATGCTCGCCGAGTTTGGGCGGGCGAGCTACCAGCCGCGAGCCGGTTCGCGACAGCGACACTGGCTGGCCGACCAGGCGAAGCGCGCCATTCTTCTTGCCGTCTTTTTTGCCGACGCTCTGCGCGATACCGAGATGCCGCACCTGCGGATCGGCGAACACCTGGTCGATGGAATAGATCGGCCCGCACGGCACGCCGGCCGCGTTGAGCCGTTCGACCCATTCGTTACTGGTGCCGCTCGCCAGATGGCTCTCGATCTCCGCGTTGAGCGCATCGCGATTGGTCGAACGCCCGGCGTCGGTTTTGTATTGCGGGTTTTGCAACAGCGCATCCGCCCCGATCGTCCGGCAAAGCATTTCCCACATCTTGCCGCTGCTGGTGGCGATGTTGATGTAGCCGTCGCGGGTCTTGAACGCTCCGGTCGGAATGCTGGTCGGATGATTGTTGCCGGCCTGCTTCGCGACCTCGCCCTCGACCAGATAGCGGGCGGCCTGAAAGTCGAGCATGAAAATCTGCGCTTGCAGCAGCGAGGTCTCGACCGCCTGTCCCTTGCCGGATTTTTCCCGCTCCAGTAGCGCAACCAGAATGCCGAGCGCCGCGAACAGGCCGGCGCTGAGATCGGCGACCGGAATGCCGACGCGGAACGGCCCCTGCCCCGCCGGACCGGTGATCGACATCAGGCCGCCCATGCCCTGCGCAATCTGGTCGAAGCCGGGCCGGTCGGCGTACGGTCCGTCCTGGCCGAAGCCGGAAATGCTGGCATAGACCAGACGCGGATTGATCCGCGCCAGGGTTTTGTAATCGATGCCCAACCGCTTCTTGACGTTGGGCCGAAAATTTTCGACCACCACATCGGCCTTTTTGACCATGCGCCTGAAGGCGGCGACGCCTTCCGGCGATTTGAAGTTCAAGGTCATGCTGCGCTTGTTGCGGTGCAGGTTCTGGAAGTCCGAGCGCTCGCGCGGCCCGCCCATCGACTCTTCGATTCCGGGCGGCGCCTCGATCTTGATGACATTGGCGCCCCAATCGGCGAGCTGGCGCACGCAAGTTGGCCCCGCGCGCACCCGCGACAGGTCGAGCACCGTGAAGCGCGCGAGCGCCTTCGAGGCGCGAGGGATGGGCACTGCTGAAACTCCCGTCGATGTGCCGCCAGAGAGCGGTGAACTTCCTCGATCCAAAGATCGTTGTCTACCGGCTCGCACGTCCCGGCCGGCTCGTCGTGCCGGGCGACGCGATCTGTTAAACTATGTAAAAGCAGCCATCTTTCCGGCACTTTCGACCGGTGATCATGAACGAAATTGTGCGCAACATACCTTCGTAAAATGGATGACTGATATGCTTGATTTTCGTCGCGCGACCATCGCTTTCGCGCTCGCGCTTCTGACCACCGCCGCGACCGCCCAGGAGCATCCCGGCCGGCCCGCCGGCGACCACCCCGCTCATGGCGAACAAGGACGGCCTGAAGCTGCCGTCGGACCCGGAGTGCTGGCGCTGTTGCCCGGCGATTCCGTCACCGAGCACAGCATCGACACCCCAACCGGCAAGCTCTCCTACACCGCTACCGCTGGAACGTTCTCGCTGTTCGATCAAACCGGCGAACGCTCGGCCGCGGTTTTCTACACCGCCTATGTGGCGAAACCGAACAATCCCGACCGGCCGGTGACCTTCGTATTCAATGGCGGCCCTGGCGCCGGCTCGGCGTTCCTCAATCTTGGTCTCGTCGGTCCGCGCATTGCCGCCTTCGGCAAAGGCTTTGACGGCGCCAGCGTGCACCTGGTCGACAATCCGGATACCTGGCTCGCTTTCACCGATCTGGTGCTGATCGATCCGGTCGGCACCGGCTGGAGCAGGCCGGCCAAGCCCGACGAGGGCAAAGCATTCTGGGGCGTGCACCGCGACGCCGAATTGATGGCGAAAGTGATCGCGCTCTATGTTGCGAAAAACGGCCGCGTCAGTTCGCCCAAGTACATTTTAGGTGAAAGCTACGGCGGCTTCCGCGCCGTCAAGGTGGCGCGCGTGCTGCAGAACAGCCAGGGCATCGTGGTACGCGGCATCGTCATGGTCTCGCCGATGCTCGAAGGTCATTTCCAGTTCGGCGGCGACCGCTTCGCGCTCGGCGCGGCGCTCGAGCTGCCGTCGCTTGCGGCGGCCGAACTCGAGCACAAAGGAACCTTCAGCACGGCCGCGTTAGCGCAGATCGAGCGTTTCGCACTCACCGATTATCTCTCAGCGCTTGCCGGGCCGCAGCTCAGCGGCGACGCGGCGCACGCGTTTTATGCCCGTGTGGCGCAGATGACCGGATTACCGGAGGACGTCATCGCCCGGTCGCACGGCTTCATCCACGATGCCTACGTCAAAGAGCTCCACCTCAACGACCACAAGATCGTCAGCCATTACGATGCAACGTTTGCGGTGGACGATCCCAATCCCGAATCGGAAAGCGCGCACGGCCCTGATCCGTTTCTCGACGGCTTTATCCGTGCCTATGGCGGCGCCTTTGCCGTCTATGCGCGCGACGAACTCGGCTTCAAGACCGACATGACCTACAACCTGCTCGCCCCGGATGTTTCCAGCAAATGGGATTGGCAAGACGGCGGCGGCCGCGCACCGCCGAGCGTCGCGGAGGATTTGCGGGACTTGCTGGCACTGACGCCGTCATTCCGGCTGATGATCGCGCACGGTTATAGCGACATGGTCACGCCCTACGCGGTGTCCGGTTACGTGCTCAACCATCTTCCCGCGAGCGTTGACGGCGAGCGCGCCGAGCTTCGGCTCTATCGCGGCGGCCACATGTTCTACGTCGATCCGCAATCGCGCAAAGCCTTCACGGCCGACGCGCGGACGATGTATGGATCGCCGTGACGGGGGGCGCCCAACACTGGCCGGGGAAACACCCAAGAAAACTTCAGACAGCGCCAGGGCAAAGACGACCAGCCGGCTCGGCCGTCGCCCGTGACGCTGTGGACCAAACATCTCGTGCCGCCGATCATCCCGTTGGAATGACTTCGGCCCTGCGTCAGGGGACAGCGGCTCTTTGTCTCACCGCACGCCCCCCACTCGTGAAGCTTCGTGCCGTGTGAAATAACGTCCATTGTTAAGATCAAAGGGCCCGTTTGATTGAAATGAGGGGCTTAATCAAGGCGCATCAACGCGCAAGGGAGAATTACGATGTCCAAGGATCTTCTCAGTCGCCCGGTGCACCGCCGGACCATGCTCAAGACCGGCCTGGCGATCAGCGCTTTGCAGGTTGCTAGCCCATTCGTCGTGAGGGCGCTCGGCGAGGAGCCGGTCAAGATCGGGCTCGACGATCCGTTCACGGGCACTTATGCGCTGCTCGGCAAGAACGAGCAGATCGGTTGCGAGCTGGCGATCGCCGAGATCAATGCCAAGGGCGGCATCCTCGGCCGGCAGGTCGAGCTCCTCGCCGAGGATTCGACCAGCACCGATACCGGCACGGCAGTGCAAAAGGCGCACAAGCTGATCGACCGCGACAAGGTCAATTTTCTGCTGGGCAACGTGAACTCGGCGATGGCGCTGGCGACCGGTGAGGTCTCCAACCAGGCCGGCATCTTGCACATCGTCACCGGCGGCCATACCGACGCGGTAACCGGCGCGGATTGCCACTGGAATGTGTTCCGCGTCTGCAACACCACCCGCATGGAGACCAACGCCGTTTCCAAGACGCTGTTCACCAAGTACGGCAAGAAGTGGTACTTTCTGACGCCCGATTACGCCTTCGGCCACACGCTGCAACAGGGCTTCGAGGCTTCGCTCAAGAAATTCGGCGGTACCGAAGTCGGCGCCTCGCTGACCCCGCTCGGCACCACCGACTATTCGTCCTATTTGATCAAGGCGCAGGCCGCCGATCCTGACGTCATCATTTTCCTGCAGGCCGGCCAGGACGCCGTCAACGCGCTCAAACAAGCGGTGCAGTTCGGGCTCGACAAAAAGTATCACATCGCCGGCGCGCAGCAGGAGCTGGAAGTCCTCGAAGGCCTGCCGCCGGACGCGCGCATCGGAACGTGGGTGTTCGAGTGGTACTGGAAGCAGCCGAACGTGCCGCACATCAGCGAATTCGTCGCCGCGATCCGCAAACGCAACGGCGGCAAAGTGCCGACCGCGCGGCATTGGTTCGGTTACGTTTCGACCTGGACCTGTGCGCACGCGGCGAACGGCACGAAGTCGCTCGACGCGTCAAAAATGGCGAAATTCCTGCAGAACTGGAAGTTGCCGCCGGAGATCGCGCTGATGCCGAACCAGCCGTTCTATCGCGAAGGCGACAACCAGTTGATGCCGACGCTCTATGTCGGCCACGCCCAATCCCACGGCAAGGACGATCCCGAGGATCTCTTTGTTGTCGACGAAGAGGTCAAGGGCGTCGACGCAGCGTTGCCAGCGGCCGAAACCGGCTGCAAGATGAAGTGGCCGGCCTGAAGATGACGATGCCGGGCCCGGGCGCGATATAGCCGCGCCCGGAGCCTTTTCAACCAAAATCACGTCATGCGAGACGCCGCGCGATATCTTCGGCGCGCTGATCCGATTATATGTTGCCCGACCGCCGCCGGCGGGAAGGTCCGACCGCGCTTATGACCCAACTCATTCTTTTTAATATCTTCAACGGCCTCATCATCGGGGCGTTTTACGCCCTGATGGCGCTGGGCCTTTCGCTCATTCTCAACCTGTCCGGCGTCATCAATTTTGCTCACGGCGGATTTCTGGCGGTCGGCGCCTATCTCGCTTTCATGCTCGTTCCGTATATCGGGTTTTGGGGCGCCCTGATCGTCTCGCCGATGCTGACCGCGCTGTTCGGGCTGCTCATCGAACGCGTCCTGATCCGCCGGGTCTACGGCCGCGATCCGCTCTACAGCCTGCTTTTGACCTTCGGCCTCGCCTTCATGCTCGAGGACGGCACCCGATTCATTTGGGGGCCGCAGACGTTGCCGTTTTCCATCCCGGGCTGGCTGTCGAGCCCGCTCAGCAGTCAGCTCTTCTTCCTCACCGGCTACCGGCTGTTCATGGTGCTTCTGGTCACAGCGGCGGTGGGTGCTTTGTTTGGGCTTCTAAACTTCACCCGCCTCGGCGTGCGCATCCGCGCGGGTACGCTGGACCTGGAAACGGTTTCGGTGCTTGGCGTCAACGTGCGGCTTCTGCGCAGCCTCAATTTCGGTCTGGGAATTTATCTCGCCGGGCTCGCCGGCGTGCTTGCCGCCGGCATGCTCGGCCTGCAGCCTACGATCGGCACCGATCTGATCATGCCGAGCTTTGTCGCCATCATTATCGGCGGCCTTGGCAGCCTGCCCGGCACGCTGCTCGGCGGCTTGCTTATTGGCGTCGCCTCCGGGATCACCACCATCTTCTTTCCCTCGGCAAGCGAGGCCGTGATCTACGTCATGATGGGGCTGGTGCTGCTGGTGCGGCCGCACGGTCTTTTGGGTGAAGAAGGGCGCTTTTGATGAAGCCCCGCTCCAGCAAATTCGCCGCCGACGCGCTCGTTTGGCTATTGCTCCTGACCATGCCGTACTGGATCGACGCGGTCGGAGGCTACACCCAGCTTGGCAGCCGCGTTCTGATCATGGCGCTGGCGGCCATGTCGCTGAACTTTCTGCTCGGCTATACCGGGGTACTGTCGTTCGGCCACGCCGCCTATTTCGGACTCGGCGCCTACGGCATGGGACTGACCATCAAATATCTGTTGCCGAGCACAATGGCCGGGATGGCGGTGGGAGTAGTTGCAGGCGCCGCCGCGGCCGCCCTCATCGGCTTGTTGATCGTTCACCTTCGGGGCATCTACTTCGCCATGGTAACGATCGCTTTCGGCCAGGTGTTCTATTTCATCGCCTATCGCTGGAACAACGTCACCGGAGGCGACGACGGGCTGTCAGGCTGGAGCCGGCAGCCGATCGATCTCGGCTTCACCACCATCGATATCGTGCACGATCAAAGGGCATTCTACTATCTGGTGTTGATCTGTTTTCTTGTCAGCGTCGCCATCATGGCGGGCTTGCTGCACTCGCCGTTCGGCCGCACGTTGCTGGCAATTCGCGAAAACGAGCGCCGCGCCCGCTTTCTCGGCATCCCGATCGACCGGCATATTTGGCTATCGTGGCTCATCTCCTGCATTTTCGTCAGCCTTGCCGGCACGCTCTATGCGCTGCTTAACAATTTTGCCGACCCGCACGATCTGCGCTGGGACCAGTCCGGCGATTTCGTGATCATGGCAGTGCTCGGCGGTATGCGCAGTTTCTGGGGGCCGCTTCTCGGCGCGGCGATCTTCGTCGTGCTGCAGGATTACGTCTCCAGCGAGACCCAGAATTGGATGTCGTTTATCGGTCTGTTCTTCGTACTCGTGGTGCTGTTCTTTCCGCGCGGCGTGCTCGGCATCTTTCACCGCAAGGCTGCGTCATGAGCCTGTTGCAGGTTGAGAACGTCTCCAAAAATTTCGGCAGCCTTGTCGCCGTCAACAATGTGTCGATGACGGTCGAATCCGGCGAATTGCGCGCCGTCATCGGTCCGAACGGTGCCGGCAAAACGACATTCTTCAACCTGATCAGCGGTTTCCTGCGGCAGAGTTCGGGCCGCGTCATTTTCGATGGCGAGGACGTCAGCGGTCTGTTGCCGGCGCGGCGGGTATGGCGCGGCATTGCCCGTACCTTTCAGGTCACCGAGGTATTTCCCGAACTCTCGGTGCGCGAAAACCTGCGCATCCCGGTCGAAGTCGCGTCCGGGTTTCGGTTGCGACCGTGGCTTTCGCGCGACGCCGACAAGGCCGTTCGCGACCGGGTCGGCGATTTGCTCGACATGGCAGGCCTTGCCGGCAAATCGGATCGGTTGGTCGGAGAACTTGCCCACGGCGATCAGCGCGCCACCGAGATCATGATGGCGCTCGCGCTTAAACCGCGCCTGCTTCTGCTCGACGAGCCTACCGCCGGCATGGGCGACCAGGAGACGTATGAGATCACCCAGCTCATCCGGCGCCTGCACAAGGGCGGTCAGCTCACCATCGTTCTCATCGAGCACGACATGCGCGTTGTGTTCCATCTTGCCGACCGCATCACCGTGCTCGATCAGGGCAAGCTTCTCGCCGAAGGCGTACCGAAGGAGATTGCCGCGAACCCGGCGGTGCAGAGCGCCTATTTGGGGCAGGCGGCATGAGCACGGCACTCACCGCCGAAGGACTGCACACCTATTACGGCAAGAGCCATATCCTGCACGGCGTCAGCCTCGAAGCCGCCGAAGGCAAGGTCACCGCCCTCCTTGGCCGCAATGGCGCCGGCAAGACCACGACGCTGCGAAGCCTGATGGGACTGACCCCGCCGCGCGACGGACACGTTGTCATCCTGGGCAGGGAGACGACGGGCTGGGCGCCGTTTCGCGTCGCCGCGCTCGGCGTCGGGTACGTTCCGGAAGGCCGCCGAATTTTTCCCAACCTTACCGTCAACGAAAATCTGCTGGTACCGATCGAGCGGCCAGGCCCGTGGACACCGGAAAGTGTTTATCGGCTGTTTCCCCGCCTCGCCGAGCGCCGATCAAACCGCGGCCGGCAATTGTCCGGCGGCGAGCAGGAAATGCTCGCGATCGCGCGAGCGCTCCTGGTCAATCCCAAACTCCTTATCCTCGACGAGCCCTCGCAGGGCCTCGCCCCGCTCATTACCCGCGAAGTCTTCCGCATTGTGGCGCAGATGCGCACGGAGGGCATTTCCGTACTGCTGGTCGAGCAGAACGTCCGCATGAGTCTCGAAATCGCCGACCACGCTTATGTGCTCGACGACGGCCACGTCGTCTATTCCGGCCCGGCGCGAGAACTCGCCGCCGACGAGGCTCGTGTTCAATCGCTGGCCGGGGCGAGCGCTGAGGAATGGACAGCGCGATAATCACGGCGTCGTTGCAAGGAACGCAGCGACAAAGCGATCCAGAATTTGACGCACGCCGGACTGCTTCGCTCGAATGATGCGGAGGTCACTCCCCGAGATAAGCCGCTTTGACCTTTTCATCCTTCGCCAGCGCCGCGGCGCTATCGGCGCCGACGATATGGCCGTTGTCGAGCAGATAGCCGCGGTCGGCGATGGCGAGGCTCTGCTTGGCGTTCTGTTCGACCAGAAAAATGCCGACACCGGCTTCCTTGATGCGCGCCAACGTACGGAACAGTTCGGTGCACAACAGCGGGGCAAGCCCGAGCGACGGCTCGTCCAGCAGAAGAATGGTCGGCGCCGACATCATCGCGCGTCCGATCGCCACCATCTGGCGTTCGCCACCGCTCATCGTGCGCACCAGCTGCTTCGGACGCTGCTTCAGTTTCGGAAACAGGCTCAACACGCGCTCCAGGTTAGCGGCCTCGAGCCGGCGCGCGCGCGCCGGATGGGCGCCGAGCGTGAGATTTTCCTGCACGGTGAGATCGGCGAAAATGCCGCGATCCTCCGGCACCAGCGCGATACCGGTCTCGACGATTTCATGCGGCGGACGCTGCGTGATGTCGGCGCCGTCCATGAACACCGCACTGCCCTCCATTTTGCGCGTCTGCCCGGCAATGGCGCGCAACAGGGTGCTCTTGCCCGCACCGTTGGCGCCAAGCATGACCACGATCTCGCCTTTGGCGATGGTCGCGGAAACGTTCTCCAGCGCGCGATGGCGGCCGTAGAACACCGACACGTTGCGGGTCTCAAGCATTCTCGTCTCCGAGATAGGCCCGGATGACGCCGTGATCCGCCAGCACCTCCGCGGGCGTGCCCTCGGCGATTTTGGCGCCGGAGTTCATCACGATGCAGCGGTCGCAGAGGCTCCGGATCGCATGCATAACGTGCTCGACGATGATGATGGTGCAGCCCTCGGCTCGCAATTGCTCGATCAACGCAATACCAATGGTGAGTTCGGTCGGGTTGAGACCGGCAAGCCATTCGTCGAGCAGCAGCACCTTCGGATCGGACGCGAGCGCCCGTGCAAGTTCGACGCGCTTCTGGTCGATGTAGGTCAGCGCCGAAACCGGCAGATTAGCGGCGTTCGGCAGGCCGACACGGCGCAGCAGTGCATGGGCATAGTCGTCAAGCTCCTTGCCCCAACGTTTCGCGTGACCGAAGACGCCGCCGGCCGCGACGTTTTCGAGCACCGTCATTGCCGGAAGCATCCGCACCAGCTGGAAAGTGCGGGCCACGCCTTTTTTGGCGACATGGCTCGCGCCGGTCCCGGCAATGAGGTCACCGTAAAGTCTGATCTCGCCGGAGCTCGGTTTGAGCGCGCCGGAGATCAAATTCATCATTGTCGTCTTGCCGGACCCGTTCGGCCCAATCAGGCCCAGAACTTCCTTCTCGACCAGATTGAAGGACATGCTCTCGACCGCGACCAAGCCGCCGAAGCGCTTGGTCACGGCGGCGGCGGTCAGGGCCTCGACGCCGGACACGCTAGGCATTGTTGCTTTTCCGGCGCTGCAGCAAGTTCTTCATCGAGACAGCTGAGGTGCCGACGGCGCGCTGCAAAGCGTTCGGGGTCGATCCGCTTGCGGGCTTGCGGCCGTGCCACGCATCTTCGATGAGGCCGGTGATGCCGTTCGGAATGACGTAGACGATGAGCAGAAAGCACACGCCGAGAAGCAACGTTGTCTGGTCAGGGAACTCGATGGAGATCGGCTTCCCACATCAGCGTGAACGGAATAACGCCCAACAGCGGTCCCCACAGGCGGTGTGTGCCGCCAAGAAGCGCCATGATGACGACCTGAAACGACAGAAATGGATTGAACGCGACAACCGGTTCGACATAGCCCCAGCGCGGCGCGATCAGCGCGCCGGCGACCGAGGCGAACATGCTGGAGATGACGAACAGGACCACCTTGGCGCGCGCGGTGTTGATGCCGCAATGGACCGCTACCAATTCGTCATTGCCAATGATGCGCAATGCGAATCCGAGCCGCGAGCGGCCGATCCACCAGCCGACCAGAAAAATCACCGCGGTCAGCAGCAACAGCTGCCAGTAGTACATCGGTTCGCTGCGGTCGATGGTGACGTAGAGGCCGCTCATGGTGCCGAATACGTGCTGTCCCCAGGTCATGAACTGCCGCACCAGTTCGGCGAGACCGAGCGAGAAGATCACGAAATAAACGCCAGAGACGCGCAGCGTGGCGAGGCCGACGACAGCGGCCATGGCCGCGCCAGCGACGCCAGAAGCAAGGATCAGCACCGGATAGGGCACGAGATCGATGCCCGCCGCCGTCACGTACATGCCGATGCCGAAGAATGCCGCCGTCGATAGCGCAATGTAGTTGGTCGGTCCCGAGAACAGCAGCCACGAGGTGGCAAAGGCCGTGTACATCACGATGGAAATCGTCACCTGCAGCACGTAGCCGCCGAACACCAGCGGCACAAAACCGGCGGCGATAAAAAGCACAGCGCTGGCCAGCACAGTGCGTGCTTCGCGGGCGGTGATGCCAAATCCCGCGGCAACGGCCGGCGTTTTTTCGACGGTGGTCACGCCGTCCGCCTCCCGAACAGGCCTTCCGGCCGCACCAGCAAGACAACCATGAACAGGACGTAGGCTGCCGCCAGCGTGAGACCCGGATCGATCAGCGAAGCAACCGCGGTTTCGGCGAGGCCGAGGATGAAAGACGCAACAATTGTCCCGCGAATGTCGCCGACGCCGCCAAGAATGACGATGATCAGCGCTTTCAAGGTGAAGACGACGCCATACGAAGCATCAAACGTCAGGTACATGCTCAGCAGCACCCCGCCCGCCGCGGTCACGGCTCCGCCGAGCGCGAAAGCGAACGCCGAGGTGCGTATGACATTGATCGAAACGAGCCCGGCTGCTGAGGGATTGACCGCAACAGCCCGCAGCGCCAAGCCGGTTCGGGTCTTGTACAACCAGACATACAGGCCGATGCAGATCAGCGCCGAGGCCAGAAAGGCGACGACACGGTTGAGACCGTATCGCTCACCGAAAATGAAGATCGGCTCCGACAGGTAGGCATAGTCGGTGTATTGCGAGCCGAACGCCGCCACCATGATACCGATGAAGATGAAGCTTATGCCGAATGTGGCCAGAATGCTGTCGACCTCGAGCTTGCCCTGGCTCTTGGCGCGGCGGACGAGCGGCAAGATCAGCACGCGGTAGATTGCCCAGTTCAGCACGAAGGCGAGCGGGACAACAAACAGCAAAGACACAAGCGGACTTATTTTAGTTCCGGCATAAAACCAGAAGGCGCCGAACGCTCCGGCGATCAGCATTTCGCCGTTGGCGAGGTTCATGATGCGGGCGACGCCGTACTGCAATTGCAAGCCCATCGCCATCAAGGCATAGGTGCCGCCAAGCAGCAGGCCGATGATGACGATGTCCATATCAAACGATGCAGTCGATTACGGATGGCCGGTGCAAATGCGCCCTCTGCTCAATCCTCATCGGTAGACGCACGGAGGACCAAAAGAGAAGGCACGCTAAAAGTCAACTCCTCATTGCGCTCGTCCCCGGCCTTCATCGGCCGGGGACGATGACGTTAAGCGGGAGTCATCGGCTCAACGATATGCGGCCAGACCGCCATCGCGAGCTCAGGCTTTCTCATCCCCAGCTGGTCTTCAGCTTGACCTTCGCATAGTTGCCGAAGCCCTCACCATTCACGGCTGAGAAGAAGCCGCCCTGCCACTGACCGACCGTATAGACCTTATCGAGGATTTGGCCGGGCAACTCGACTTCGCCGACGAGCGTCTTGAACTTGCGGTTCCGGAAGTGAGCCGCAATGGCTTGCCGGTCAGTCGTACCGACAGCCTCGATCGACTGCGTCAGCATCTGCAGCATCGAATAATAGAATGGGCTGCCCCAGTAGTCGGCGTCGACGCCAGTGACTTCCTTATGCCGCTTATAGAAGTCGCGGATTTCCGGCGAGTCGACAACGCCGCCGGCGCCGAGGATGTTCTCGGCAGCGGCGCCGTTCTTCTGTGAGAAGCCCTGGAAAGCACAGCCGACCGCACAGTAATAGGCCTTGACGCTGAGGGCTTCGATCTTGGACGCATCCGCAAGACCGAACGTGTCGGGCGGATAGGACCAGGCGACGAACGCGTCCGGATTGGCAGCCTTCGCGGCCTTGACCACCGGCGTGTAATCCTGCGTGCCGAGCGGGTAGGATTTGTCGTAGACGATCTCGAAGCCGGCCTCCTTGAACAGTGGCCGCCCGGCGTTGGCAAGCTCGATGCCGAAGTCATCGCCGACGTTCACGGCGGCAACCTTGTTGCCAATCTGACCGCTGTCTTTCAGTTTCTTCAGCACGCCGATCGCGCCTTTGGCGTAGGCGGTCGTCGACGACTGGAACATGAAGAAACCGGGAAACTGCTTGACGAGCTTCGGCCCCTGATCGGTCACGCAAGCTTGCGTCAGCTGCGGATAGCCGTGCTTGGCGAAGGTCGGCGCGCAGGCGAGATTGAAGCCGGTCGCGTAATTTCCTCCGATCCAATCGCACTTGTCCACTGCAGCGGCGCGCTCGACGGCCTTGATGGCCTCGGGCGGCTGGGTGCGATCGTCATATTCGATGATTTCGATCTTGCGCTGGCCATCCTTAAGCTTGAGGCCGCCGCGCGCGTTGACCTCATGTGCCCAAAGCTTATAGGGCGGGAAATGGGTAACCGCGGCACCCGGAGCGAGCGGACCAGTTTTGGCGCCGATCACGCCGACTTTGTAGACGCCGGCATCCGCGCTCGCGACCCGCACGAACGGTGCGGTTACCGCCGCCGCGGCAGAATATTTCAGAAATTCGCGTCTTCGCATAAATCCCTCCCTGAAGGTCTGGCTGAGCAGGGGTTCTTGCCCCCGTCGGTTCTTGACACGCTCAGTATGATAGCGACATCGACATCCGTTGCATAGTGCTCCGCGACCGCGATGTGTTGTTTATTAACGGCGGCACGCCTCGTTATTAACGAGCGACCGCTAATCGAACATTTTCGACCGGCAGCGACGGCATCATTAACTCTCGATTTGGTGCTCAACGAGGCTGCGCTGATGAAACTTTGGGCGATTGCCCGTTTCGTCGCAAAACACAAACAACAAACAAACAGGGTATCCAGCCCACCAAATAGCCTTCCTGCGGCCCAACCAATGATACGGAGCTGAAAGACACCCTTGACGCAAGCTTCAAGGCTGGTCCTGACGCTTTGCGGCTTTGAAGGATATCTGCAGTGTGATTTTTTTTGGCGTTAGCCTGCGCTGCCGGGATCGAGATCGTATTTCTTGCACATCTTGCGGACGATCTCAGTGTCCTTGCCACCGGCAATAAGACCGACCACAGCCGAAGAGACTTTGCCGGCGGTGATGTGGGCTTCGACAATGTAGGCCTGCCAACCATTATACGCGGGGTATGGACTCTTGGCATTGACCATGCCGCAGTAGTTGACCTGACCCTCCTCAGAAGCCGGAATCGTCGGCCAACGAAATTGTGCCGAACCTGGATCCCTGACCGAAAGGGCAACCGCATCGCTGATGATTTTCTTTTCCGGCGACGTCAGCTCGCGGCGGCCGAAGCCACTCGAGGCCGCAGCACCACTCAGTCCGAGCAGGCCTTCCGCGGCTGTGTGGGAAGAAGAAGCAGACGAATTCAACGGCGTCGACCCGCTGCACCCGGCGAGCGCCAGGCCGGCGGCCAACGCAGCGACTACCCCAGCCCGCATGGATGGCGGCATGCTGCAGCGCAGGCCTTGAAGCAGTGCAGGCGAACCGGACCGAATTGACAACGACCGTGGTCGCAACCAATGACTTGCGATCTTCATTTGGATTCTGTGGATTCCGCTCGCGATCATCGGCCACTCGCCTCGATAGAGCTTCTCGGCGTCGTGGGCCGGGGTGCAACGCTAAGGCCAAAAGTAAAACAAAGCTGCAACTTGCGCAGACTTGGACGCCCGAGCCGCTGCCCTCTGTGCCTAATTATACGTCGGACTCAGACCCTCATAACAATCGGGATGAACCCGGCGGTCATCTGCGGCCCCGGCACCGCAACTGCCCTGGGCGGGAGAGCTGAGGCGCTGCGGTTTCTTCACGGTGATCGACGATTTTCCGGGGTGCGGCATATTTGCAATGCTAGCGGATGTGCCCGCTTCTTCCGGGGCATTGTTGTTTCCGTCTTCGAAACGGTCCGCGTTTAGGCAGGCATTGTGGCTTTTCTGGACTAAAAGGCCGGCCCTAGTGGCGCATGCATGGCATAGTCGTCGCGCCGGCACTTAGGTCGCTCGACGCGCTGGCCCAGACGGCATAAAACGACTCTGCGTCGCCGGATCCGTTTGCGGCCCTGCAAAAGCCGGAGGTTCAATGCCTCGCGTCGTCGGTATCGACCACCTCGTCCTCAGTGTTGGTGATTTTGGACGATCGAAGGAATTCTACGACAAGCTGCTCGGCTTTCTCGGCTTTAAACGCAAGTACGATTACGAGGATATGGTTGGCTGGAGTAACGGCAAAACCCTGTTCTGGATCGCCGCCGCTGACGCGCAGGGCAGGAAGCGGAAATATCGCAAGGGCGATATCGGCTTTCACCATTACGCCTTCGAACTGGCAAGTCGCGACGACGTCGACCGGCTCGGTGGCTTCCTCGAGCAGAACGGCATGACCGTGCTCGACCCGCCCGGTGAGTATTACGGCCGCAATTACTATGCCGTCTATTTCGCCGACCCGGACGGCATGAAGCTCGAAGGCATGATCTGGGCGCCTCCCAAAAAGCCCAAACCGGCGAAGCGCAAAGCGGCGTCGCGCACGAAAACGCGCGCGCGAAAATCGTGATCGGCGAATGAACCTGCTTTGAAGCTCAGACTAATTCGCCGCTCTTGGCCGCAGCCGAAAGATGCGCAACCACCGTGTTGCGGCCGCCGCGCTTGGCGGTATAGAGCGCCCGATCCGCGGCTTCGACCAGCTCGGCCGCTGGTTGATCCTGCTTCGGTACCAGCGACTCTACGCCGATGCTGATCGTCACAAGTCCGCAAGGCGCTTCAGCATGGGGAATGAGGAGATCTTCGATCGCTCTGCGCCCCTCTTCGGCAAGCGCGTTCGCACGCTCGAGTCCGAGGCCCGGCAGCAGCAAGGCAAATTCCTCGCCGCCATAACGGGCAACAAGGACCGCTTCCTCCAGAGTAACCAATGACAGAGTCTCTCCGACCGCACGCAGGCAGGCGTCGCCTTGCACGTGGCCATAGCGGTCGTTGAACAGCTTGAAATGATCGATATCGATCATCATCAGGGCTAGCGGTTGGCCACGTTCGGCCGCTCGCTGCCATTCGACGCCAAGCTGGCGATCAAAGCCGCGCCGATTGGCCAAGCCGGTAAGGCCGTCGAGGCTCGCCAGCTCCTCCAGGTGCTGGTTGGCGATCTGCAGTTCCTCTTCGCGCCCGGCGAGCTTTCGCGCCATGTCGTTGAGCGCGACCGCCAGCGGCTCGAATTCGGCCATCCAGGGCTTCTCCGTTGCGCGTACCCGGAAGTCGCCGCGCCCGAAGCGTGTCGCAGTACGCACCAATTGCCGGATCGGCCGCAGGATCAGCCGTTCACCGCCGAACCACGCGGTCAGCAGAACGAGCATGCCGAATACCGCAAGCTGCACATAGGCAATGCGGATCTCGCGATCGATCCCGCTGTGTACCACGCTCTCGTCAAGCCCGACCGCAAGCCGCGCTCTCGTCCACGGCACGCGAACGTAAGCGAAAATGCGTCGGACCCCATCGAAGCCCGCGGCGGTCATGGTGCCTTCGTCGCCGGCCAACATGTCGCGCGCGAGCGCATGGCCGGTGAAGTTTTTGCCGACCAACGATTCCTCTTCCGCCGATGCAGCGATGAGCGTGCCGTTGCCGTCGACCAAGGCAACTGAGGTGCCAGAGCGCTGCGCAGCATTCGTCGCAAGATCGTCAATCCATTGCAAATTGATCGATCCAAGGATCACGCCGCCGACCAAGCCGCCATCCTCGACGATTGGATAGGTTGCGATCAGTGCGGGTACCTGGCTGATCCGTGTCACGAGATAGTCGCTGAGCGAAAAATCCCGCGAATGCAGCGCGTTCTGAAAATAGGCGCGGTCCGAAACATTCAGGCCGACAATACGCGGGTCGGTCGCACATTTTATTCGGCCATCTGGGCCGGCAATGTATACACCGTGAAGCCAGGGGATTTTGCCGGTCAGTTCGGCGAGTGTCCGATTGCAGTCGGCTGGATCGAGCGGCATTTTGGCGTAGATCCGCGCGACGACCTGGAGTAGAGCGCGCACGGAGTAAATGACCTCGCGCTGGGCTTCGGCGCCACCGCGTGCCAGATCGGCCATTCTGGCGAGAGCGAGTTCGACGCGTTCGGCACGGGTTCGTTCGAGACCGCGAAAACGCTCGAGCATGAGGGGAGCGATAGCCAAAAGAGCAACAACAATCAGGCGGGCGCGGATGCTAAGTCTCGGCTTGTTGCGCAGGGACGTGTTGCGCCAATTGTGCCAGGCGTTGCCAAGCCACGACGTTTGAGGCCAAGACTTTTGGGACCAAGACCTGTGGAGCCAAGACCTGTGGAGCAGAGACATACCGAGCCAAGATCTCTTGAACCAAGCCTTGTTGAACCAAGAGGCCTGGAGACGCTGTGTTTGAACTTCCGGCATGCGCATTCCCCGCCCCTGGGGTTTTCTCAAGGTAATACAAATGCGTAAAAGCGCCTTTGGTGCATTCGTTAGAGTTTGACAGGTTCTGCAGTGCGGTTGACGAAATGGAAACTATAAGCCGAGAGGTCGGGCTCGCCGCCGTACGCGCAGACATCGCTCGCGCCTGTGGCGAGGCCGGACGTGATCCGCAGAGCGTAACGCTGGTTGCCGTATCAAAGACGTTCGGTGCCGAAGCGATTGAGCCGGTCATCGCCGAGGGACAGCGGGTATTCGGCGAGAATCGGGTGCAGGAGGCTAAGGCCAAATGGCCGGCGTTGATCGCGCGCCATCCGCATCTTGAGCTTCATCTTGTCGGCTCGCTGCAATCGAACAAGGCGAGAGAGGCGGTCGCCCTGTTTGATGCCATCCATTCGCTCGACCGGGCGAGCCTGGCTGAGGCTTTGGCGAAGGAGATTGCCAAGCAACAGCGACGGCCGCTGCTGTTCGTCGAGATCAACACCGGCGCCGAGTCGCAAAAGGCGGGCATTGAGCCGCAGCACACCGATGCGTTTCTCGCGTCCTGCCGCGACAATTACGGGCTGACGATTTCGGGCCTCATGTGCATCCCGCCGGTCAATGACGCCCCTGCCCCACATTTCGCGCTCACGGCGCAGATTGCCCGCCGCAATGGGCTTGCGCTTCTCTCCATGGGCATGAGCGCCGACTTCCCGATCGCAATCGCCTTTGGCGCAACGCACGTCAGGGTCGGCACCGCGATTTTTGGGACCAGGGGCCAGCCCGCTAACTATGAATCGTGATTCGCGTCTTCGGACTGATCCGGCTTATCAGCATCTGCAGATCGTGCAGCCGCAGGGCTACACACCCAGCAGTCGGCGCGAAATCCGGCCGCGCGACGTGGATGAATACGGCGCTGCCGCGGCCGGCCACGCGGGGCTTCGTGTTGTGGTCGATCTCGATAAACAGGTCATAGAGGCCGTCGTCGCGCCACAGGCGGTCGCCTGGTTCACTGGCCGACCGCTCAAAGGCGCGGTTATAGCGCCGGTCGGCCGGATCTTCGCACCAGGCATCGGCGGGACCGATGCGGCGCAACGGCAGTGATGTCCGCGGGCGTGGCAGGCGGTCGGCTCGCCACCAAACCCGCACCGGCGAAAACTGACCGCGTGGTGTGCCGCCGTCGCCCTCGCGTTTGTTCGCCTTAACGCCGCCGCGCCCAAGCGCGACCGGCACGACGCGCGGACCAGCGCGCATCAAGCCCTGCGAGCGGTGGCCCGGCCGAGGGTTAACCCTGATCGCGCCAAGGGAATTCCGCGACACGCGGTAATGGCCTTGTCTGTGGCTAATTTCCCAACTCCCGCTTGCTCTTGTATCCTCGCATGTTCTACTTCGCGCCGGGCGGCGCAACAAAATCGCAGCAACGCGGTTTGGGGCCATTGCAGGAATTGGGACCAAATTGGCGGGCCTGTTCATTGACCGGCGGATGAGTGGCCGCGGGGACCGGGATCAATGCCGAACACACGTAAGATTCTGATTGTCGACGACGATGCCGAACTGCGTGACGCGCTGACCGAGCAATTGTCGCTGCACGAGGAGTTCGAAGCTGTCGCGGTGGAGAACGGCAGCAAGGGCGTGCAAACCGCAAAGACCGGGCAAGTCGATTTGGTGATCATGGATGTTGGGCTGCCGGACATCGACGGCCGCGAGGCGGTGCGCATTCTGCGCAAGAATGGATTCAAGGCGCCGATTATCATGCTGACCGGCCACGATACCGATTCCGACACCATCCTCGGGCTGGAATCGGGCGCCAACGATTACGTCACCAAGCCGTTTCGTTTCGCCGTCCTGCTGGCGCGCATCCGGGCGCAGTTGCGTCAGCACGAGGCCAGCGAGGACGCCATTTTCACCATCGGCCCCTACACGTTCCGGCCGAGCTCGAAGCTGTTGCTGAACCCCAAAGGCAGCAAGGTCCGCTTGACCGAGAAGGAAACCGCGATCCTGCGCTACCTCTACCGCGCCGGCCAGCGGCCGGTATCGCGGGAAACCCTCCTGCAAGAGGTGTGGGGCTACAATTCCGGCGTGACGACGCACACGCTCGAAACCCATATCTACCGCTTACGGCAGAAGATCGAGAAGGATGCCGCAGCCCCTGCGATTCTGGTCACCGAAGCTGGCGGGTATAAGCTTGTGCCGTAACTTGCGGCCATCATGACCATCGAGGACGACATCGCGTTCCTTGAGCGGATTCCAATTCTCCGCCCGCTTGGTAGAGCTGCGCTGCGCATTCTCGCGATCGGCGCCGAAAGCTACCGTGTTGAACCGGGTGAGGTGCTGTTCGCTGCGGGGGACGTCGCGGAAGGCGCCTACGTCGTGCAGCAGGGCTCGTTCAGTCTTCGCCCGGAGCGGGCCGGCGAAGCCGACGTGCTCGTCGGTCCGGGTACCTTGCTCGGCGAATCCGCGCTGCTGGCGGAAACGCGGCGCCCGGCTACCGCCACGGCGCGCGAGGATTCAGTCGTACTGCGTATTTCGCGCGCGATGTTTCTGAAAATGCTCGACGGCTATCCTGACGCGGCGCAGCGGCTGCGCGACGTCATTGCGGCGCGCGCGGATCAATGGGGGCGCGAGATCGAAAACGTTCGCGCTGCACTCACTCCCGGCACCAAGCCGCGTTAGTGGTCACGAATGGCCTCTATCGACTTTGCTGGCGCATGATCTTCGGAAAACCGGCGTCGACTTTTCCGGATCATGCGCTAAACAATTCGCGTCTTGTGTCCCTGCCAGTAGCGGTCGCGTAACAAGCGTTTGTAGAGCTTGCCGGTTGGCAACCGCGGCAGCTCGGCTTCGAAATCGATCGAGCGCGGACATTTTTGCCGCGCCAGATGTTCGGCGCAGAATGCCAGCAGCTCCGCTGCGATGTCCGGACCCGGCCCGATGCCGGGCATGAGCTGAATGGCGGCCTTCACCTCCTCGCCGAGATCTTCGTTCGGCACGCCGAATACCGCAGCGTCGGCGACTTTCGGGTGGGTGATGAGCAGGTTCTCGCATTCCTGCGGATAGATGTTCACCCCGCCGGAGATGATCATGAAAGTCGCGCGATCGGTGAGATAGAGGTAACCCTCCTCGTCGACATAACCGACGTCGCCGACCGTGCTCATGGTGCCATCGGCGGATCGTGCCTGCGCCGTCTTGACCGGATCGTTGAAGTATTCAAACGGCGTCGCGGTCTTGAACCAGAGCGTACCCGCGGTGCCGGCCGGGCATGGCTTCATATTCTCGTCGAGCACATGCAGCTCGCCAAACAACACCTTGCCGACGGTGCCCCGATGCGCCAGCCACTCGGCGCTGTCGCAGGCGGTGAAGCCCAATCCTTCCGTCATGCCGTAATATTCCAGAATGATCGGCCCCCACCATGCGATCATTTGTTCCTTCACCTGCACCGGACATGGCGCGGCGGCATGGACTGCGGTTTCGAGCGAGGACAGGTCGTAACTTCGCCGCACGGCTTCCGGCAGCTTCAGCATGCGCGAGAACATGGTCGGCACGAGCTGACTGTGCGTGACCTTGTAGCGTTGCACGAGCTGCAGATACTGCTCGGCGTCGAAGGTCTCCATGATGATGGCGGTACCGCCGCGGTCGATGGTGAGGCTCACGGCCGCCTGCGGCGCCGAATGATAGAGCGGTGCCGGCGAGAGATAGATCATGCCTTCGCGATAGCGCCAAAGCTTATCCAGAAAGGCGTAGAGCGGGAGTTGCTGCGACGGCGGCTGGAGCGGCAGCGGCCTTAAAATCCCTTTCGGCCTTCCGGTGGTGCCGGAAGAATACAGCATCGCGGTTCCGAGCGCACTCGTCGGCAACCGGAGTCGCGGGATACGCCGCCGTCGCTGCTTCGAAGGTTTTGCACCCGCTCGCCGTCGCCCTTGCCGTCGACGATCAGGCAAAGCTCGATCTTCGGACAGCTTTTGAGCGCGGCCGCGGCCACGCTACGCTTGGCTTCGGACGTGATCAGGATTTGGGATTCGCTGTTGTTGAGGATGTAGGCCAGCTCTTCCGGTGTCAGGAACGAATTGACGCAGGTGTAGTAGACGCCGGTTCGCGCGCCGGCGCTGCAGCACTCGACATAGTGCGCGTTGTTTTCCATGAAGATGGCGTAGTGATCGAGCCGATGCAGTCCCGCGCGCGCGGAGCAGGTGCGCCAGGCGATTGCTGCGCGCCTCAAGCTCGCCGTAGGTCAAGACCTCGCCGGTCTGCGCCATGATCACGGCCGGATGGTCCGGCTGCCTGGCGGCATGCTTCCCCGGATACACCGCACTCCTCCCTTTTCCTCCTGGCGTCTGCCTACGTCTGCCAGCGCAGTGTTCTTATAGCTGCAGCTTCTTATAGCTCCAGCGTCGCGGTCACCGGCACATGGTCCGAGGGGCGCCTGGCGCTGCGATATTCCTTGGCGACCGCGATCCTCGAGACCCGATCGGCCAACATGGAAGATGTCCAGATGTGGTCGAGGCGGCGACCCCGATCTGATTTGGTCCAGTCGGGCGAACGATAGCTCCACCAGGTGTAGAGCTTGGTCGGCTCCGGCACATAACCGCGCACCGCGTCGACCCAGCCGCCGGCCTTCTGCAGGCCGAGCAATTTCTCGCACTCGATCGGCGTATGCGACACGACGGATAGAAGCTGCTTGTGGCTCCAGACGTCGCATTCGAGCGGCGCGACGTTGAGATCGCCGACGATGATGGCGCGCTCCGACGGCGTCGGCCGCAGCGTTTCACAGGCGTGCATTTCGTCGAGGAAAGCGAGCTTATGGGCGAATTTCGCGTTCACAGACGGGTCTGGCACATCGCCGCCCGCCGGCACGTAGAAATTATGCAGCGTTATCGGATCCTTCAGTCCGGCCCGCTCGCCGAGCGCGACCGCGACGTGGCGGCAGTCGCTCTTGCCGCAATAGGCTTTGATCGCGGTAGACTCGAACGGCAGCCGCGAGACCACCACAACGCCGTGGTAGCCCTTCTGGCCGTTCAGCGCGAAATGCTCGTAGCCGAGCCGCTTGAACTGCTTGCGCGGAAATCGGTCGTCCGGGCACTTGGTCTCCTGCAGGCACAAAATGTCGGGCTGAACCGCCTTGATGAATCTGCCGACGAGGCCGATGCGCAGTCGCACCGAATTGATGTTCCAGGTCGTGACTGTGATTTGCATGCAAGCTTCGCAGTGAACGGCGCCGCGGTCGAATTCGCGGCGGAAGCGTCCTATATAAGATGCACGCTCGACTAAGTCTCCAATTGGCGACGATCGATACGCAAGAGACCGGCATGCAGAGCCAAGCACAGCGGCCGCAGGTGGTGATCGTCGGTGCCGGCTTCGCCGGGCTGGAAGCGAGCAAAGCGCTCGCCAAAACCGCGGTCGATGTGACGCTTGTTGACGCGTACAACCACCATTGCTTTCAGCCGCTGCTCTATCAGGTCGCAACCGCGGCGCTGTCTCCCGCCGATGTCGCCTGGCCGATCCGCGCCATTCTGCGCGCCCAGCAGAATGTCCGCGTGATCATGGCGCGCGTGACCGCGATCGACGTGCAAGCGCGCCGCGTGCACACCACCGAGATCGATTTGCCGTACGATTATCTGGTCCTCGCCACCGGATCGACGCACTCCTATTTCGGCCACGACGATTGGGCGCCGTTCGCGCCCGGGCTCAAGCATATCGCGGATGCGACCGAAATCAGGCGGCGGTTCCTGCTCGCGTTCGAGCGCGCGGAAGTGGTCGAGGACGAAGCGGCGCGGGCGCGGCTGTTGACCTTCGTCATCATCGGCGGCGGCGCGACCGGCGTGGAAATGGCCGGCGCAATCGCGGAGGTGGCGCAGCGAACCCTGCAGCACGATTTCCGCCGCATCGACCCGCGCAAATCGCGCATCATTCTGATCGAGGCCGGCCCACGCTTGTTGCCGACGTTTCCCGAGGCGCTGTCCGACTATGCGCGGCGCTCACTGGAAAGCATGGGCGTCGAGGTCGAGCTCAATCGCAAAGTCACCGGCTGCGACGCGGAGGGCGTGACGTTGGACGGCGGCCGCATCGAGGCCGCGACGGTGATCTGGGCCGCGGGCGTCGTCGCTTCGCCGGCCGCAATGTGGATCGGCGCCGAACACGATCGCGCCGGCCGCATCAAGGTAAATCCCGACCTGACCGTTCCGGGACATCCCGAGATTTTTGCCGCCGGCGACACCGCGAGTGTGGTGGATCGCGATGGCCAAACCGTTCCCGGCATCGCGCCCGCGGCCAAACAGATGGGCCGTTATGTCGGCAAAGTCATCGCCGCGCGGGTGCAGGGACGAGCCGGCGCCGCCGCCGTTCGCCTACCGTCATCTGGGCGAACTTGCTGCAATCGGCCGCAAGTCCGCCGTGGTGAAGCTCGGGGTTTTGCAGCTCACCGGATTTCTCGGCTGGCTGTTCTGGAGCGCGGTTCACATCTATTTTTTGATTGGATTGCGCAATCGCTTCGTGGTCGCGCTCAACTGGCTGTGGAGCTACATGACCTTCAAGCGCGGCGCCCGTTTGATCGGCATCGCGCCGCGGTGAAGCTCGAAGCCTCGCCGAACGTTATTTGCAAACATTGCGCCTGGCGCAATACCGCGCATTGACGCTCCTTCGGCCCCTCATAGAGTTTCCGCGATCATTCAGTAACCGGGTGGACCGCGAGACGGTCCCTAGAGGGGTCCTGCCGTGAAATTTGGGATGTTCTACCCGGTCGCCGTCGCGTCCGAAGCCGACCTTGGAAAAGGTCTCTGGGGACTCGATCGCACGCGTTACATGACCGCCATCGACGAACTGCGCGAACAGGCGATCGCCGCCGACGAGACCGGCTGGACCTCGATGATGTTCGCCGAGCATCACTTCGAGATCGAAGGCTATCACGTCACGCCCAACCCGCTGATGCTCAACGTCTATCTTGCGCAGCACACCAAGCGGCTGCGGCAAGGGCAGATGGGGCTGGTGCTGCCGAACTGGAATCCGCTGCGGCTCGCCGAAGATATCGCGATGGCCGACCATCTCACCGGCGGCCGCCTCGATGTCGGGCTTAGCCGCGGCTACCAGCCGCGTTCGGTCGGCGTGATGGGCCAACATTACCGCGCCAACGCCGCCGGCACCGGGCGTGCCGAGGTCGAAGCCGTCAACCGGAAGATCGTCGAGGAGTGGTTTGAGGTGATGCGCCGATCCTGGACGGAGGATCTCTGGGAATATGAGGGTGAGTTCATTTCCGTGCCGCCCCGCGGCCTGGAATGGAAGCATCCGATTTCGGCCAAGCTCAATGCCGGAGTCGAGGACGGAATCCTGACCCGGGTTGCGACCGTTCCCAAACCCAAACAATTGCCCTACCCGCCGCTGTTCACGACGCTGAGCCAAAGTCCCGAGACCATCAATTGGTCCGCGCGCATCGGCGCCTCGGTGGTCACGCTCGCCGCCGACCTCGATATCGTGCGCTGGGTGTTTCAGACTTACGTCGATGAGGCGGCTAAGCAAGGCCGCAAGCTTCGGTCCGGCGAATATTCCACCAAGGGCGGCATGGTTCTCTGCCGCAATGTCGCGGTTGGACGGACGCACGAGGAGGCGATGGAGACCGCGCGGCAGGGGTCGGCTTTCTGGACCCACTGGCTCGGCGAATTCGGTTTCTTCGAAGCGCTGCGGATGAAAGGCCAGGAAGGGCCGGTTCCTAAAACCTTCGAGCAAATGCTCGCGAGCGGAATGCAGATCGTCGGCACGCCCGACGAGGTCGGCGAGGAAATCCAGCGCCTGAAAGATACGCTCAACGTCGACTACATCATCTTCATTATGTATGCTGGAATGACTGAGCATAAGCGCATGCTGGAAAGCATTCGTCTGTTTGGCGAGAAGGTCATACCTAAATTCGCGGACGCGGCGCCGGCGAGCGGGTAAGTACCGATGACGGAAGATCGAGGGGCCGGGGAGCACGGGGAAATCCGCTGCGTCGGTCGCGCGCTCGATCTGTTGGAGATCATGCAGCGTGCGGCGCCGGCGGGCATCCGCGTGGCTGACGCGGCGGCGCAGCTCGGCGTCGATCCGGCAACCGCATCACGAATGCTGGCGACACTGATATCGCGCGGCTACGCCAGCCGAACACCGAACCGGCGTTATACTCTTGGCGCGCGATCGTTGCGGCTGGCGACCGGTTGGGTTGATCGCTTGATGCTGCTGGCGGCGACGCCAATGGCGCGGATCGCCAACAGCTGCGGCGAAACCGTGTATCTCTTACAGCTTGTCGGAACGGAAGCCGTGACGGTGGCTCGTCTTGCCGGCAACCGGCGCGCAATGATCGCCGGCGAGGTCGGTCCGAGCTATCCGCTCTGGGCGACGGCGGCCGGACGCGCATTGCTCGGCAGCCTGCCGCGAATCCAGGCGCCGACGTTGCTGCCGCCCGAGCCATTCCCGGCTTTCACGCCGCGCACCAAAACAACCTGGGCCGATGTGAGCGCGGCTATTGCGGAAGGACGCCGCAACGGCATGTACGCCGAGGAAGGCGAGATCGATCCGTTTCTCAACTGTTGTGCGGCGCCGCTGCAGCACGGCGAACACGAGGAGAAGCTGGCGCTGGCAGTCAGTTTCGAGGCCGGGCGTCCGGAGCGCGACCGGCGCGCCATCGCGCAGGCGCTGCGCCGCGAATGGCGGGAGCTGACTTGGCAGATCTAGCCCCTACCAGCGCGCCAACCCAACGCGCAATCTTCGCGGGCGAAAAGGCCGGCGCTTGATTTTCCGCAGAAAATTCGACCAACGTGCAAACATCTTTCACACTTGAACAGCTCGCGAAACCCGAGGTCGCCGAAGCGGACGGCATTCTGAAAACCTGCGTCCATTACGGTTTCTGCACCGCGACCTGCCCGACCTATGTGTTGTTCCGCGACGAGAACGATTCTCCCCGCGGCCGCATCGATCTTATTCGCGCGATGCTGGAGAAAGGCGGCACTCCGGATGCGTAAAACGGTGCATCATCTCGACCGTTGTCTGTCGTGCCTGTCCTGCATGACCACTTGCGCGGTGAAGGTCGACTATGTCCATCTGATCGACATCGCGCGCGTCTACATCGAAGACAATTATCGGCGTCCACTTGGCGACCGCATGCTTCGGCGCGTGATCGCTGAACTGCTGCCGTACCCGAAGCGTTTCGGCTTTGCACTGAGGCTTGCGCGGTTCGCGCGGCCGTTTGCGGCGGTGCTGCCGCAGCGCCTGCGCAACCTTGTCGAGCTTGCCGTCAACCGGCCTCCGGCGGGAGAAATTCTTCTCCCCGCAATCTATCCGGCAGCAGGCGGGCGAAAAATGCGGGTCGCGTTGCTGCCGAGCTGCGCGCAACAGGCGCTCGATCGCAACATCAACGCAGCGACTATCCGGCTGTTGCAGCGTTGCGGGTGCGAGGTCGTGGTTGCACCCGGTGTCGGCTGCTGCGGCGCGTTACCGCTTCATATGGGCCGCAAGGCGCAAGCCAAGGCCATGGCCCGGGCGAACGTCGCGGCGTGGAGCGAGGAATTGCCGAACGGACTCGATGCGATTGTCATCAATGCGTCCGGCTGTGGCACCACGGTGAAAGATTACGCGCATCTGGCCGGCGGCGCGTTGGCGGAGCGCATCGGCGCTCTGGCGCGCGACATAACCGAGCTCGTTGCCGAACTTGGTTTGCCGACCGGCAATATAGAGCGATACCGGGTCGCCTATCACGATGCCTGTTCGTTGCAGCACGGCCAGCGCGTTGAACGCCAGCCGCGGCAGTTGCTGGTGCGCGCAGGCTTCGAGGTTGCAGACGTGCCGGAACGGCATTTCTGCTGCGGGTCAGCCGGAACGTACAATCTGCTCCAGCCCGACATCGCGGCGGCGCTCGGACAGCGCAAAGCGGCTCACGTCGACAGCGTCGATCCGGACATTGTCGCCGCCGGCAATCTGGGCTGCATGGTGCAGATCGCGCGCTTTACGCACGCTCCCGTCGTCCACACCGTTGAATTGCTCGATTGGGCGACCGGCGGCCCGATGCCGCCGGCTTTGCGCGGCAGGCCGTTGCGGACACCGGCACTGCAGCCCGCACATGCCGAACCAAGCGCTCTCGCCGGCTTGCCGTCCGCCTCCGATCCAAACCCCGCAGCCATCTGGTGACGCGCGCGTTCGCGCGACACTTCCGCAAAGAGGTCTTCAATGAACACTGCAAATCTCGAAGCATTCTTCTCCGACGTCGGCGAGCTTCTGGGCGCCGAATGGATCAATCGGTCGGAAGAAACGATCCGGCGCTACGGCGAAAACACGATGCCCGGCGGCGACCGTCCGCCGGCCGGCGTGATCTATCCGGCGTCGACTGCGGACGTGCAGGCGATTGTCCGCGCCGCCAACAAACATCATGTGCCGCTTTATCCGATCAGCACAGGCAATAACATCGGCCTCGGGACGCGATCCGCCGCAGCGGCGGGCCAGGTCGTGGTCGATCTCGGCCGACGCATGAATCGCATCCTCGATATCGATGAAAAACTTGCCTTCGCCGTCGTTGAGCCCGGCGTGAGTTACCAGACGCTGTATGACGAACTCGTCCGGCGCGGCAACCGGCTGATGCTCGACGTCACGTCAGGCCCGCCGCAGGGCGGCATGATCGGCAACGCGCTCGACAAAGGCGCGGGCTACTCGCCGTATTTCGACCACTTCGGTTTTTCGTGCGGGATCGAGATCGTTCTCGGCACCGGCGATGTTTTGCGCACCGGCGATGGCTCGCTCGATTCCAGGGATCTGGTCAATTGGCACACATCGAAGTACAGCTTCGGCCCAATCCTTGACGGTCTGTTCACCCAATCGAACTACGGCATCGTCACGCGCATGGGTATGTGGCTGATGCCGCGGCCGCCGGCGGTGCGCTCGTTTCACTTCGCCTTTCCTGACGACGACGATCTGGAAGCGATCATCGAGCTTTGCCGTCCATTGAAGCTGTCGAATTTCGTGCCGACCCTGTTCCGCGTCGCCAACGATCTTTATCTGTGCGGGTCCGAGGGCGAGAATCCGGAATACAAGACGAGCAGCGGCAAACGCTCCATCTCAGAAGATGGAAGGCGAAGGCTCCGTGAGCATCACGGCGTCGGCGCCTGGAATGTCTCCGGCGCGTTCTATGGCCCGAGTGCCGCGGCGATCGAGCCGCAGATCCAGCGGGTGCGCGACTTATTCGCCCAGGGCGGCAAGGCGCGATACATCCCGCACGATGACGCGACGACCATTCCGCCGCTGCAGACCGCAATCAACGCTTTTTCCGGCATTCCCAGCATGGGCGAACTTGGCCTGCTCAAATGGCGGCCGGGCGGCGGCAATATCTGGTTCGCGCCGGGAACGCCGATGGAGGGCCGGATCGCCAATGAATTTCAGCACCTCTGCCGGAAAATCTACGAGGAATTCGGCCTCGACTACACCGCCATGAACGTCTGCAGCGCGCGCTTTGCCCGCGGCCTGCACGTGATCACCTTCAACCGCGAGGACGCCGACGAGCGCGCCCGCGCCGACGCCTGCTATCGCAAGATGTCGAAAGAGGTCGGCGCGCGCGGTGTGTTCGTCGGCCGCGCGCCGGTCGACTATCACGACTTTCACATGCGGCAGACTATGCCTGCATTCCGCGACGCATGCGTTGGCATCAAAACGGCGCTCGATCCCAACGGCATCATCGCTCCGGGGCGGTACGGCATAGCCGCCAAGGCCGCGCCCTCAGCGTTATGAAGCCAAGCCTGCCGCGGACCAGCTACTTCAAATTGTTCTGATAATTGATCACGAACAGGTTCGGATCGGGCTTCTTGGCCAGGTCGAGGTTGTAGACAGCGACCGTCGTATCGAGCCCCTGCGGATCAGTGACGGTCCACTGCTTGAGCGCCATCGTTTTGGCATCAAACATGATCATCAGCCGGCTGGTCCCGACCATGACCTGGGTTTCCTCGATAACCACCGTTACAAACGTGTCGTCAGCGGAAACGCTCACGACATCGGTGTCGCGGAGGAGATCAATGCGATCGGCCAGCAAATAGCGCAGCGGCGTTTGCGACAGCGGATAAAAGTCCGACGTCTCGAGCGAACGATCGCGCACGACGACCGAGGAGCCGTCGGCGATGATGTCGATCGGGCTCGGCGGCTTATATTGGAAGCGAACCTTTCCCGGCTTTTGAATGGAGAAGGTACCTTCGACGCGCCCGCCATCCGGACCGATCTGGACGAAATTTCCAACCAACGTCTGCACACCGGACAGATAGCTACTCACCTTGTCGAGGAGCGCGCGCTGATTGGCGTCGAACGCGGTGGCCTGACTTGGCCCAGCGCTTTTGCCGGGCGAGAACGAGAACGGGAAAAAGCCCTTCGGCGCTGTCGCGGCAGCGGCGGGGGCCGAAGCGACCGGCGCGGCTATCGGCGCTACTGACCCGGCCTTCGGACGCGGCGTCGGCAGCGGCACGTCTTCGGCCGCGGCAGAAGCGGCAACACCGACGACGAACGCCGTCGCCAACATAACTGTCCGCGCGCCCCATCCCGTCATGTTTTTCCGCTCCCGTGTCGCGCGTACGCTTTGCATCGTCGTCAATCACTAGAGCCAATCGCTTCAGATCGAATCGATTGGCGCCCTATCATTTTGCTGGAGCATGATCTTTTCGGAAAACCGGCTCCCACTTTCCGGATCATGCTCTAGCGATACGATATGGCGAATTCGCGGCCAGGCGAATTCGCTTAAAGCTCGGCTGATTGATTCTCAATAGGAATCCTCCTCGGCGGCTTCGACGAGGATTTCCCGCTTGCCGGCGTGATTGGGCTGCCCGACGATTCCTTCCTTTTCCATGCGCTCCATCAACGAGGCCGCGCGATTGTAGCCAATCTGCAGCCGGCGCTGGATGTAGCTGGTCGAAGCCTTGCGATCTCGGGTCACCACCTGCACCGCCTGCTGGTAAAGGTCGCCGCCTTCCGGCGCGCCCATAGCGGTCGCATCGAACACCGGATTGCCGTCTTCGTCCTGCGGCTCTTCGGCGGTGACGGCTTCGAGATATTGCGGCACGCCCTGCGACTTCAGATGCCGCACGACTTTTTCCACTTCTTCGTCGGAGACGAACGGCCCGTGCACGCGGCTGATGCGTCCGCCGCCGGCCATGTAGAGCATGTCGCCCTGGCCGAGCAGCTGCTCCGCGCCTTGTTCGCCGAGAATGGTGCGGCTGTCGATCTTCGATGTGACCTGGAAGGAGATGCGGGTCGGGAAGTTGGCCTTGATCGTGCCGGTAATGACGTCGACCGAAGGCCGCTGTGTCGCCAGGATGACATGCAGACCGGCGGCACGCGCCATTTGCGCCAGCCGTTGCACCGCGCCCTCGATGTCCTTGCCGGCGACCATCATCAGATCGGCCATCTCGTCGACGATGACGACGATGTAGGGGAGCGGCTCGAGATCGAGCTCTTCGTTCTCGTAGATCGCTTCGCCGGTCTCGCGGTTATAGCCGGTATGCACCGTGCGGGTCAGCTTATCGCCTTTGGCATTCGCCTCGGCGACGCGCGCGTTATAGCCGTCGACGTTGCGCACGCCGAGCTTCGACATTTTCTTGTAGCGCTCCTCCATTTCGCGCACCGCCCATTTCAGCGCGACCACCGCCTTCTTCGGGTCGGTGACGACGGGCGTGAGCAAATGCGGGATGCCGTCGTAGACGGAAAGCTCCAGCATCTTCGGGTCGACCATGATCAGCCGGCATTGATCCGGATGCAGCCGATAAACCAGGCTGAGGATCATGGTGTTGATGGCGACCGATTTGCCCGAACCTGTCGTGCCGGCGATGAGCAGATGCGGCATCCGCGCCAGATCGACCAGCACCGCTTCGCCGCCAATGGCCTTGCCGAGGCACAGCGGCAACCGCGCGCTGGTTTCCACGTAGTCGCGCGAGTTAAGAAGTTCGCGCAGGAAGACCTTTTCGCGGGTCGGATTCGGCAGTTCGATGCCGATGGCATTTCTTCCCGATACCACCGCGACGCGGGCGGAGAGCGCGCTCATGGAGCGGGCGATGTCGTCGGCAAGACTGATGACGCGCGAGGACTTGATGCCGGGCGCGGGCTCAAGTTCGTAGAGCGTGACCACCGGTCCCGGCCGCGCATTGATGATCTCGCCGCGCACGCCGAAATCGGCCAGCACGCCTTCGAGCGCGGTGGAGTTTTCCTGCAACATTTCATTGCTGACGGTGGCGCGACTGAGTTTGCTCGGCTGACTGAGGAGATCGAGCGGCGGAAGGATATAGCCGCCGTTCGGACGGCGGGTCGGCCGCGTGGCCGCACGCGGTTTGCGCGCGGCGCGTGACGTGGCCGCCGACTCCTCGGCGGCTTCGTCCTCCTCTTCTTCGTCGGCGCGAGCATCCGGTCGGCCGTCGAAACGTGGTTCGACCCGCCGCTGCGGCGCGGCGCCGCCGCGCCCTGACGCCGTACCCTGCACCGGCGCCCTCACCTTGCGGCGGAATAAGCGGGCGATCCGCGAGCGAAAACTCAGCACGGTGTGCATGAGGCCGCCGAGCGAAATCCATGCGCCGTCGCCGTCGTCTTCGGCATCAGCTTCGGCCTCGGCCGTCTCTTCTTCCTCGTCCTGCGAGCCGCGCAAGAGAATTCCCGCAGCCCCGCCAAAGGCGGTCAGCGCGGCGAGACCAAGCACGATCGCAGCAACGAGACCGTATGTTCCCTTAAGCGGCATGCCAAACAGTGCAGCCGGCAACCGCAGCATAGCGTCGCCGACCACGCCGCCGAGCCCGCACGGCAACGGCCAACGAATGCCGCGCGGCAGACATGAGGCAAACGCGGCCGCAAGCACCGCGCCGAACAGCCAGAGCAGCACGCGCAACCGCTCGTGGCGAAGCGGCCGATGGCCGAGCAGCCGATAACCCCACACCGCGATCGGCAACAGCAGCGCCAGCGAGCCGAGCCCCAGGAGCTGCATCATCAGATCGGCGGCGATCGCACCGGGCCGGCCAAGCAGATTGTGCACGGCGGAATTGGTGGCGTGGCTGAGCGATGGGTCATCCACCGACCAGGTCGCAAGCGCCAGTGCTGCCATCATGGCAAAGGTGATCAGCGCAATCCCGCCAAGCTCGCGCAATCGCCGCTGCAAGATGGCGCCCAGCTGGCCGGAGAGAAAGGCCATCCCGTCGAGGCTGCGGTCGATCATCGACATCGCGCTGGTCGCTCCGCTTTAACCCAGCACCGCGACGAGGCGGTGCAGCGCCTCGGCGGTGATCGCTTTGTTCTGTACCATGGCGACACGGATATAGTCGGCACCGGGATTGCTGCCGTCAGCCTGCTCGCGCGCGAGATAGCGGCCGGGTACCACGCGCACCCCGGCTTCGCGCCACAGTGCGAGCGTCGCTGCCTCGCTGCCGCCGAATGCTGCGACGTTGAGCCAGAGAAAAAAGCCGCCCGCCGGACGCCGGTAGCCGTAGCGGTCGCCGACGATCTGATCGGCGAGATCGAATTTCTCGCGGTAGAGGCGCCGGTTCTCCTCGACGTGGGTCTCGTCGTCATAGGCGGCGATGGCGACGCGCTGCGCCGGCGTCGCGACCTGCGGCGCGGCGACGTTGCGCAGTTCGAGAAAGGCTGCGAGAAATCGCCGATCGCCGGCGGCGAAGCCGACGCGCAGACCCGGCAGGCTCGATCGCTTGGAGAGCGAGTGAAACACGATGACATTGGCGAAATCCGGCGCCGCCGCTTCCAGCATGCCCGGCGGCGGCCGGTCGCTATAGATTTCGCCATAGCATTCGTCGCAGAAAACCAGGAAGCCGAAGCGCCGCGCCAGCGCCGCCAGCTTGCCGAGATAGGCGCGGTCGGCCACCGCGCCTTGCGGGTTTGACGGCGACGCCAGATAGCAGGCGACGGTGCGGGCGAGCAGATCTTCCCTCAGCGCAGTGAGGTCGGGCAGGAAGCCGGTCTCCGCGGTCGCCGGCAGATAAACCGGCTCGCAATCGGCGGCAATCGCACCGGCGGCGTAGGCGGCATAGAAGGGATTAGGGATGAGCATCGCCGGGCGCCCGGCGCGCGGCTTGACCCAGTTCTTGGCCGCAAGGGCGGCAAGAAAAAGTCCCTCGCGCGTGCCGTTCAGCACCAGCACTTCCGTTGCCGGATCGACCGGGCGCTCGAGCGCATAGCGGCGGTTCAACCATTTCGCCACCGCCTCACCGAACGCGTCGAGACCTTTGTTCATGGGATAGCGGCCGAACTCGTCGACGTGTGCCGCAATCACCGGCCCGACGAATGGCGGAATGGGATGCTGCGGCTCGCCGACCGCCATGCTGATCGCCGGCTTGCCTGGCGGGATATCGCCGATGAGTTCGCGCAAGCGCACGAAGGGCGAGCGCGACTCTTGCGCCCGAACGGGCGAGGGTGAAGCCTGGCGGGTCATCCTATACATCAATCAACAGCGGGGCCGCCCGCCGCATCTGCGACCTCGATACCATAGGAGTGGCGAGGTTAAGACCCAATTAACCATCACCGGGCCTGCCCGTCGTTCCCGCGGCAAGTCTTGGGGCCCGAGTTGGGATGATGATCCATTTGGAGACGTGAATTGAAGAGCAAGCCCGTGTTCGGAACTGACGATGCTCGACGATCGCGCCTTGTCGGATGTGGGATTGACGCGTGCCGACGTCAGCGATGAGGCTAGCAAGCCCTTCTGGTACAGTTGACTACTTCAAGTGCGACGACGTGGGTGTCTGATTTCAGACACCCACGATCTGAGGATATTGGCGATTTCGCGATCCCGGATGTTACCGAGACGTCGTTGCGTCGCTTGTAACGCAGCGAAACGAGCTGATCTGATCGTTCCAATGGCCACCGACATAGTGGTACTCTCCGGGCTTTAGTTCGATCGTCTCGCCACTATAGTCGGCATCCCAATAGAACCGCCAAGTCCCGGAAATGACCCGGATCGATGATATTTGATCGTTCCAGTGATTCCCTACGTAGCGTTGATTCTGCTCCGTATCCCACTGCTCACCCTTAAAATCGGCATCCCAATAGACGACGACTTGGCACTGCCCGCCCTGCGCTTGTTGGTTGGTGGGGTCGGGGGAAGCGTCAGACACGGGCGCGACATCCGGTAGGTCACCATCATCCGCCGGGTCGACATCGATCCAGCGACCGTCACGCAATATCCAGTGGCCGCGATGATGGTCCGCGAACCGGCCGGGACGCTCCGGATGGCCGAAACGCTCTGCATGGCCCGGCCGGTCGCCATTGCGAGCTATGCGTCCGCCATCGTGGCCGCCATGGCCACCACGGCCGCCAACACGGACATGGCCGCCGCCACCGACATGGCCACCAACACTGACGTGGCCGCCGCCACCGCCGTGACCGCCGCCACCACCACCGTGCCCGCCACCGCCGCCACGGGCGTAGGAAGCGCTCGGACGCAAACGAGGCAACGGTGATCGTGGCCGCGGCTGCGAGAGTGAGGATGAGAGTGCGCGACATTGTCGTTCTCCAGGGAATCGGTTCGGATATCCCTTGGTCGGCGGCGCCTGGAGAAGGGTTCAAGCCGGCGGTGCTTTTTTTAAGAGCATGCGGCGGTAGCCGGCGATGGCGACACGGTGAGCGCGACACGCTCCAATCAGACGCCGGATACGTTGCCGCAAGACCGCTCACCGCTAGATCGCGAAGCTCTCCTGCAACCCATGGCCGGACCATACATTCGTGCCATGAACCGGATCAGCACCTCGCGCGACTAATAGGACGTGAGCGTTCTGTCAGCAAAAATTTGGGACGCCGCGACGGAGCCGGCCAATGACGCGCAAAGGGCTTATGTGGGCGGCGGTAGTCGCACTATTCCTACTCGCAATCGGCGGCTTCTGGAGTATCTACGGCACTCAGCGCGTGACCTTTACCGAAGCGCAAGTGCAGGAGCGCATCAACGAGCAGCTCGACCGGGATTTTCCGGTCAAGGGAGCAGCGCATCTGCTCATCAAATCGATCAGAGTGCGAGGCGCAACAATTCACATCCAGGACAACCGCATCGTTGCTCTGGTCGATGTTGAAGGCACGTTGCGGACGAACCAGGGGTTTCACGTTGACTGCCTACGCGCTCGGGATTCCCACCTATTCCTTCGGCGAGTTGTTCTTTAAGCCTGACAAAGTCGAGGTGCAGAAATTCGCTTATGAGGGCAGCACTCCAACGCAACTGTTTACCGGATTTGCCAAGCGCTATGTCTCCGACGATAAAGCGCGTCAACTGATCGAAGGCACGGCGCCGGCGGTCGAGAGCTGGATGACAACTGTTGCGCAGAACGCCGCCGTGCACACGCTCGAACGACGACCGGTCTATCGGCTCAAAGACGGCGTGAAAGGTTTGCTCATTAAGGCATCGCTGGCATCGGTAACAATCGACCAAGATCGCATCGTCGTCACCTTCAGCATCTGGCAGTTCACATTGTCGGTGCTGTTCGGAGTCCTCTGCCTGATCGCCGGCATGATCGTGATGTTGCGGATTTTAATCCCGGATTCTCTGCTTGGCCTTGCATTCATTGCGTTGCTAGTCCGCCGTAAAGGCGACCGGTGACTAGCTGATTGGGTTCGACGGAATTGCGTCAAAAATGCTTTTCCTCAAGATCGACAGGCGAGTCGACCGCCGATGCAGTCGAAAACTGGCCTTGAGCCAATTATCGGCGGGGGTATCGGATTGGGCTTGTGAGACCCGATGAACCATCGACCGTCCGGATCGATGCCAAGGTCAAAGGAACGCTAATATTTTCCTCGAGGTCGACGGTCGACCCGACACCAATGCGGTCGAAATTGGCCTTGAGCCAATGATCGGCGCGCATGTCCCTTGTGGAAAAGATACATCGAGAAAATCCCAGTCGCCGTTTAATCTGCTGGAGGCGACAAACTCCCGAATCAGGTCTTCCGCTTCGATCACGTGCACCAGGATGCGCTTCTCTTTCGCCATGATGCCGTCATCGATCCGCCTGTTCCGCAGCGCGACGGAACGCATTTCGCGGATCAGGGCGGTATTGAAACTGATCTCCTGCATACGATTTATGATCGCGGGGGAGGAGGTCGGAATCTCCGGCCGTTCCGACGGCGTGAGGTGGACCAGGACGATGTCGGGAGCTTCGCACTCGAAAACCAATGGAAAGATCGCGGGGTTTCCCGCGTAGCCGCCATCCCAATAATATTCGCCGTCGATTTCAACGGCTTGCATCAACAGCGGCAAGCATGTCGAGGCGAGCACGTGCTGCGCGGAAAGTTCCTCGCAGTTGAAGACCTTCACCTTCGCCGTACGCACGTCGGTGGCACAAAGAAACAACTTGATCGCCCGTTGCTGGCGGACCCGGTCGAAGTCGACGCACTCCTCCAGCAAATTCTTGAGCGGGTTGATGTTGAACGGATTGAGTTGATAAGGGGATGCAAAATAGGCGAGCGCCTCCATGAACACGTAACCAGGCGAGTGTTCGAGACCGTGAGTTGGGCTGAGCTTGTCGAGCCAGGAAGGCTGGAACGGCCCCCGGGATGCGCCCGCGGACAGCTGTTGCCAAACAACCGCAACGCGTTCCTCGCCCCGTCGCGGCCTCCAGCCGCCAAGCCATCGGCAAGAACGACGGCATTGACGGCCCCGGCGCTGCTGGCGGTAACCCCTTCGAAGCTCAGACGTTCATCCTCGAGCAGGCGATCCAGTACGCCCCAGGTGAACGCCCCGTGGGTACCGCCGCCCTGCAGCGCCAGGTTGACGACCTTCTGTCCAGCCGCACCGGCTTCCATATCCACAAAACTCTTTGCAAGCAGTGATTGGAGTAGCATCCTTATCCCCGCACGACCGCAGCGATTTTCGCCTATCTCATCTGCCGACCACAATGCAAATGCCGGAGTCAGCGTCTGCGATACGGTTTGACGTAAAAATTTCGGCTCGGTCAGAAATATTTTTCCTGGAGATCGACGGTCGATTGATCGCCGAGGCGATCGAAATTGGCCGCCAGCCATTTGTCGGCGCGTTGGCGCCCCATCTCATGAAGATGCATCAGGAAATCCCAATCGCCGTTCAGTCTGCTCGACCATGACAGCTTCCTGATCAAATCCTCGGCTTCGATCAAGTGGACGAGCATGCGCTTGCCTCCGTCCACCTTGCCGGCGTCGATCAGCTTGGTCAGATAAGCGATCGTGCGCATTTCCCGAATGAGCGACGTATTGAAGCTGATCTCCTGCATGCGATTCATGATCGACGGTGAAGTGGTCGGAACGCCCGGGCGCTCGGCCGGCGTGATGTGGACCATGATGATGTCGGGCGCGTCGCAATCATAGACCAGCGGAAAGATCGCCGGATTGCCCGAAAAACTGCCGTCCCAATAATATTCGCCGTCGACCTCGACGGCCTGCATCATCAGCGGCAGACATGTCGAAGCGAGCACATGCTCGACGTGAAGTTCTTTGCCCTCGAAGATCTTGACTTTGGCGTCTGCACGTCGGTCGCACTAATAAACAATTTGACCGTGGTTGCTGGCGGACACGCTCGAAGTTGATCGCCTCCGCAAGCAGATCCTTGAGCGGATTGTAGTTGAACGGATTCATCTGATAGGGCGACGCGAAAGTAAGTCAGCGACTCCATGAACAGATAGCCGGGCGAGTGTTCGAGGCCGAAATTCGGATTCGCCTTGTCGATCACGGAGGGCTGAAAGACGCCGCGGGACGCCAAATCGGACACTTTTTCCCAATAGACTCCGCAGCGCTTTCTTCGCTGCCTCGCGGCCGCCGGCCGCCAAGCCGTCGGCCAACACAACGGCATTGACGGCGCCGGCGCTCGTCGCGGTGATGCCTTCGAAGTCCAGCCGCTCTTCCTCGAGCAGGCGATCGAGCACGCCCCAGGTGAAGGCGCCGTGGCTGCCGCCGCCCTGGAGCGCCAAGTTGACTATCTTCTGTCCGACAACTTGCCCGCGCTTCGACCCGAGGGCGCCGGCTGTCTTCGTCTGAGTGCTTCATAAATGTTTCATCGCCCGTGTATCAAAATGCGTTGGCTGTCTGACATCAAAGAGCCAACGACTATCACGCCGGCCTGAGCTCGACGAAAATAGCCGATTTTCGGGGCTGTTGGAACGCTTAAGTTCGCGGCACGGCCCATTCGCGCGCGCACACGCGCGACAGGGCGCACTGGCGCCGCGGCCGTGCGCAGAATCTAGGCGTGCGCCTTGCGCTGCGGGTCGACGATGCTCTCGAGCTTGCCGAGGACGCGCATGCACGGCAGCACTTGCGCGAGGCTTGAATTCGGCTCGCGCTTTTCCTTGATCGCGGCAATGAATTCGCGATCTTCGAGCTCGATGCCGTCCATGGACACGTCGACCTTCGACAAGTCGATTTTTGGTCCTTGCCGTCGGAAAGATCGTCGTAATAGGCCTTGTAGGTGCCGTTGTCGCAGATGTAGCGGAAGAACGAACCGATCGGCCCGTCATTATTGAACGACAGTGACAGCGTCAGGATCGAGCCCGAGGGCACCTTGGCGACGATCCCCATATCCATGGCGATGCCGAGCTGCGGGTGGATCGGCCCCTGCACGGCATAGCAATCCGAGATGGTCTCGCCGGTCTGATACTGGAACAGATCGATGGTGTGCGCCGAATGGTGCCACAGCAGATGATCGGTCCAGCTGCGCGGCTGACCGGCCGCGTTCATGTTCTTTCGCCGGAAGAAATAGGTCTGCACGTCCATCTGCTGAATTTTCAGTTCGCCGTTCTGGATCTTCTTGTGAACGTACTGATGGCTGGGATTAAAGCGCCGCACATGGCCGCCCATGGCGATGACGCCGGTTTCCTTGGCGATGCGCACCAGCCCTTCGGCATCCTCGACGCTGTCGGTAACGGGAATCTCGACCAGCACATGCTTGCCGGCGCGCATCACCTGCTCGCCCTGGCGAAAATGCATCTTGGTCGGCGTGGTGAGGATCACCGCATCGGCGCGCTTGATGCCTTCGGAAAGATCGCCGGTGTAGTGCGGGATGCCGTATTTCTTTGCGACTTCCGCCGTGGCGTCCTGGTTGCCGCCGACAAGCGACGTGACTTCGGCGTCCGGAATGCGCTTGAGCGCATCGAGATGCTTTTGGCCGAACGCCCCCTGGCCGGCTACACAGATTTTCATTCGCTTTCTCTCAAAATCAGTTTCGCGCGTCATGCCGGCCAGATCAGCGTCATTGCGAACGAGCGCGAGCAATCCGCGTCTCGCTGCCAAAGCTGGATTGCTTCGCCGATTGCTCCGCGCAATGACGATCTAGCTGCGGACGCGATGAACTTTGGCGCGCGCCGCGGCGCGCTTGTGTTTGGTCGGAGCAGGCTTGTGCTTGCCCGGCGCCTTCGCGCCGCGCCGGTGGTTTTCAAGAATGATGTGCCCGACGGCGGTATTCGAGGCCGGCACCGTGTAGAAGCGGTAAACCTCGTCGACCTTATCGTCGAGCGCGCCGCGCATGATCAGCCACATCACCATCTCGATGCCTTCGGCGCCGGCCTCGCGCATGTAATCGACATGCGGAATCTTGACGAGCTTCTCCGGATGCTTCGACAGATTGTCGAGGAAAGCCTTGTCCCACTTGCTGTTGATCAGGCCGGCACGCGGGCCGGAAATCTGGTGCGAAAGCCCGCCGGTGCCGAAGATCACGACCTTGAGGTCCTCCGGATAGGACTCCACCGCTTTGCGGATCGCCTTGCCGAGCATGAAACAGCGATGGCCGGTCGGCGGCGGATACATCACCACGTTGACCGCCAGCGGGATCACCGGACACGGCCAGTGCGAATCCTTGTCGACCTTGCCGAACAGCAGATTCATCGGCACGGTCATGCCGTGATCGACTTCCATCTTGTTGCAGATGGTGAGATCGAATTCGTCGAGAATGACCGATTGCGCAATGTGCGAGGCCAGCGCCGGATAACCCTGCACCACCGGAACCGGACGCGGACCCCAGCCTTCGTCGGCGGGCGGAAATTCCGCCGCGCAGCCGAGCGCAAAGGTCGGGATCATCTCAACCGAGAACGCCGACGCGTGGTCGTTGTAGACGATGATCGCGACATCGGGCTTGCACTCGCGCATCCATTCCTGGGATTTCACGAAACCCGAGAACACCCGCTTCCAGTACGGCTCCTCGGTTCTGCCGTTGTCGATTGCTGCGCCGATGGCCGGCACATGCGACGATCCGATACCTGCGACGATTCTGGCCACGGCTCTACTTCCGTTTTGCTGATTTCACTTTGGACTTCTTCGCCTTGGCTTTCGCTTTCGGCTTCGCGGCGGCAGTGGGCCGCTTCGCCGGCTCAGCGGCGATAAATTTCGAGGGCGTGTTCTTGCCCGAGCGCGAGCGATTGCCTTCGACCGAACGGCCACCGCCGAGCATCATCTTGGCGTAGCCTTCCTGCGTGCTGCCGGTCATGAGCGCGGCAAGGTGCTGGAACGAGTGTCCGTCGGTCGCGCCGAGCTTGGCGGTGAAATAGATGTTGCCGCCCAGTTCAAGCATCCGATTGTAATCGCGCTTGAGTATCGCCTCGGTCTGCTCCGGCGTCAGATTGAACTTTTTCAGGTATTCCGGCTCGTTCGCCTTGAAGGCCTTGCGGTTCTCGTCCTTCATCAGCGACATGCAGAACATGTTGATGCCGAAACCCTCGCGGGAGCGTTCGGCGTCGAACACGAACGTCCCGGGAATGTCGTCGTACACTTGCTCTTTGCGAGCCATCTTACGTTTCTCCGGGCGTTTTTCCGGTTGGGCATCACATATATAGCGCAGACAGCCTTGGCAACGTAAGCCGTCGCCGCAGTCTCGAACTGTTCTAACAATCAGGCGACTTCCTGCAAGATCTCGGCAAGCCGCTCCGGCATATCGAGCATGACGTCGTGGCCGCACGGCACCTCGTAGGTCCGCCAACCCCTGGCGCGGGCGGTCGCCAGGCCGAAATCGAACGACTGGCTCGGGTACGTCGTCGCCCTGATGTAGGCCTTCTTCGCAATGCGCTCGCGCGCTCCGGTCAGCGCCAGCGGCTGAAAAAAGGTCTTAGCCGGCTGCGGCGTGCATTGCGCATCGACCCACGCACGGTCCTTTTCGTTGACATGAAATATTGCGGCGGACCGCGGCGGCAAAGTTGTCGGAGCCGCGTGGCCGGCCGGCAGCAGCGCGTCCCGCACCGGCGGCGACAGCAGATCGGCCACCGCCTGCCCATCCTCCGGCATGAACGCATCAAGCATCACGAATGATGATATGGACTTTTCCATTTTCTCGGCGACGCCCGAGATCACCATGCCGCCGTAGGAATGGCCGACCAGCACCACGTTATCCAGCCCTTGCCACTTCATCTCGTTGACGATGTCGAGAATGTGGGCGTCGAGGTCGATGTCGGGCGTGAGCAGATGCGAGCGCTCGCAGACGCCGGTCAGCGTCGGCGCGATGACGTCATGCCCATCGCGGGTTAGGAGCCGTGCAACGCGCTGCCAGCACCAGGCGCCATGCCAGGCGCCGTGAACCAGGACGAATGTCGCCACGCCTTCCTCCACCAATCCGATTGTCGTTTGCCGCAGCCGGGCGTCCGGCAGTCAGAGATCAGCGCCAGTAGAGCCGCATCGGGTTATCGACCAGCATCTTCTGTTGTTGTGCGGCGGTGGGCGCAATTTTCGGGATGTAATCGACCAATACACCGTCGTCCGGCGCCACCCGCACATTGGGATGCGGCCAGTCGGTGCCCCAAATGACGCGATCGGGAAATTTTTCGACCAGCGCACGGCCGAACGGGACCACGTCGTCGTAAGGCGGTCCGGCCACCGTCATGCGCTCCGGACACGTGGCCTTGACCCAAAAATTCGGGTGCTGTTCGAGCAGGCGGTGAAAGCGCTGGTTGTCTGGATGATCGACGCCCTTCTTCACGTCCGGCGTACCCATGTGATCGACAACGACGTCAGTCGGCAGCGAGGTGAAAAAGTCCTCGAGTTCGGGGAGGTCGTGCATCTCGAAATACACCACGATATGCCAGCCGAGCTTTTCGACCCGGGCGGCAATGCGGTTGAGCACGTCGCGCGGGGTGAAATCGACCAGCCGCTTGAGGAAGTTAAAGCGCACGCCACGCACACCGGCCGCGTCCATCCATTTCAGCTCGCGGTCGGTGACCTCCTCGCCGACGAACGCGACACCTTTGGCGCGTCCGTCGGAGGCGTCGAGCGCATCGACCATCGCCCGGTTGTCTTTGCTGTGGCACGAGGCCTGCACAATCACGTTCTTGTCGAAGCCGAGGAAGTCGCGGAGCGCGAACAATCTCTCCTTCGGCGCGTCGCAGGGTGTGTATTTGCGTTCCGCCGCGTAGGGAAATTTGCTCTCCGGCCCGAACACATGGCAATGCGCGTCCACTGCACCGGGCGGCGGCTTGAACTTCGGCTTTGACGGATTGGGGTGGAACGGAACGTAACCGGGACTCATCGGCACGGTTGGCTTTTCTCCATTTGGTCCCGGTGCGGAAGCTAAATCCGTTCCAGCGCGAGCGACACGCCCTGGCCGACACCGACGCACATGGTGGCAAGGGCGCGCTTGCCGCCACGCTTTTCCAAACCGTGCACTGCAGTCAGCGCCAGTCGCGCACCGGACATCCCCAGCGGATGCCCAAGTGCGATCGCGCCGCCGTGCGGATTGACGTAATCGGCGTCGTCGGCGACGCCGAGCTGCCGCAGGCATGCCAGCCCTTGCGATGCGAAGGCTTCGTTGAGTTCGATCAGATCGAAATCGCCGATCTTGAAGCCGAGCCGCTCCATCAGCTTGCGTGTCGACGGCACCGGGCCGATCCCCATGATCCGCGGCGGCACTGCGGCTGACGCCATGCCGAGAACGCGAGCGCGTGGTGTGAGGCCGTGCTCCTTCGCGGCGTCTTCGCTGGCAAGGATGATGGCGGCCGCGCCGTCATTGACGCCCGACGCATTACCGGCGGTGATGGTGCCGGGATTGCGCACGATCGGTTTGAGCTTCGCCAGGTTTTCCAGCGTCGTGTCGGGCCGCGGATGCTCGTCCTTGTCGACCACAATCGGCCCTGCTTTACCGCCCGGCGCCTGCACCGGAATGATCTCCTCCGCGAAATAACCGGAGGCGGCCGCCTTGCCGGCGCGCTGTTGCGAGCGAACCGCGAAGGCGTCCTGGTCTTTGCGCGCGACCTGAAATTCCTCCGCGACGTTCTCGCCGGTCTCGGGCATGGAATCTGATGCCGTACTGCGCCTTCATCAGCGGATTCACAAACCGCCAGCCTATCGTGGTGTCGTAGATCTCGGCGGCGCGGGAAAACGCCTCGCTTGCCTTGCCCATCACGAATGGCGCACGCGTCATCAACTCGACGCCGCCGGCAATCGCAAATTCCATTTCGCCGCTGCGGATCGCGCGCGCGGCGTCGCCGACGGCATTAAGTCCCGACGCGCACAGCCGGTTGACGGTTACGCCGGGGATGGTATCGGGCAAGCCGGCGAGCAGCAGCGCCATGCGCGCGACGTTGCGGTTGTCCTCGCCGGCCTGATTGGCGCAGCCGAAGAATACTTCGTCGAGCCGCGACCAGTCGGCCTTGCTGTTGCGTGCAACCAGCGCTCTGATCGGAGCAGACGCCAGATCGTCAGTGCGCACTTTGCCAAGTGCTCCGCCATAGCGGCCGATGGCGGTCCGCGCCGCATCGCAGATGAAGACCTCTCGCATCGTTATCTCCTTGGGGCGGCGGTTTGAGAGCGCCGGTTCTTTATTTTGGCGTGTTCTTTGGACGTGGTTGCGGGATGCCGCCGGATTTCTCTGCCTGCGGGTTTTATTTACGAGCGGGCGCGGACAGGGTCAAACGCCGGACCTCGGATCGAGTTACCCCCCGACTTGACGCCGTTCCGCAGTAATGTCAGGCGGATAGGAAATATAGGCACGACTTCGCCTTGAAGACTGCGCCGTGTAGCGCGTAGCTGGTATGATGTCCGGGACGCCCGCCAAGAAGTATTCAGCGCCAGAACGGCCGCCGCTCCGGCCGGTCCACCTCGGCCGTCCGGAAGTTCTGATCGAACGCCGGGCCGACGGCGCCATCTTGATGCGCTCGCCGCGGCCGCTTGGATCCTATCCAAATAACCTCACGGAGCGGCTTAGCCATTGGGCCGACGTTGCGCCGGAGCGCGTCTTCCTGGCGCAGCGCGACCGCGCCGGCGCCTGGCGCACGCTGACTTATGCGGCGGTGTTTGGAGCCGTGCGCGCGATCGCTGCCGCGCTGCTCGATCGCAACCTTTCGCCTGAGCGTCCGATTGCGATTCTGTCCGGCAACGATATCGAGCATGCGCTTCTTGGGCTCGCCGCTATGCATGTCGGCATTCCCTACGCGCCGATCTCGGTCCCGTACTCGCTGCTCTCGCAGGATTTCATGAAGCTCAAGAGCATCATGGCCATCCTGACGCCCGGTCTCGTGTTCGCGACCAG
Organism: uncultured Alphaproteobacteria bacterium; assembly: GCA_963826945.1. GTDB lineage: Bacteria > Pseudomonadota > Alphaproteobacteria > Rhizobiales > Xanthobacteraceae > BOG-931. Next base: position 143,010 of record CAWGYY010000028.1, read on the forward strand.
CGGAACCGCATTTGCGCGCGCGATCGCCGCAGCCGTGCCGGCCGATGTCGAAGTGGTCGTAACCGCTGATCCTGCGAACGATCGGCCGGCAACCCTGTTTGCTGAATTGTTCAATGCGCAACCGACCTCCACGGTCGAGGCGGCACACGCCAAGGTCGGTCCGGATACGATTGCGAAAATCCTGTTTACGTCAGGGTCCACCGGCCAGCCGAAAGGCGTCATCAACACCCAGCGGATGCTCTGCTCGAATCAGGCGATGACGCATGCTCCGCTCCGTTTCCTCGCCGAGGAGCCGCCGATCCTGCTCGATTGGCTTCCCTGGAATCACACCTTCGGCGGCAACTACACATTCAACATTGCGCTCTACAATGGCGGCTCGCTTTACATTGATGAGGGCAAGCCGCTGCCCGGCGCGATCGAAGCAACGGTGCGCAACCTGCGCGACGTTGCGCCGACGATCTATTTCAACGTGCCGAAGGGCTTCGAAATGCTCGTGCCTTATCTGCGGGCGGAACCCTCCCTTCGCGAGAAATTCTTCAGCCAGCTCAAAGTGATGTTCTATGCCGGCGCCAGCCTGCCGCAACACGTCCGCAGCCAGCTGGAAGAGCTGGCGGCAGAAACCACAGGGGAGCGAATTATCTTTCTGTCGAGTCTCGGCTCGACCGAGACTGCGCCGTCCGCACTGTTCTGCAGCTGGGATTCAGAGCACGCCGGCAATATGGGCCTGCCGCTTCCGGGCGTGACCCTGAAACTCGTCCCCGGCGCGGGCAAGCTCGAGGCTCGGCTCAAAGGCCCCACCATCATGCCCGGTTACTGGCGCGCGCCGGCGCTGACCCAAGCAGCGTTCGACGAGGAGGGCTTTTACAAAATCGGCGATGCGCTGAAATTCGAGAATCCGAATGATTGGACGAAAGGCCTGATCTTCGACGGACGGCTTTCCGAAGATTTCAAGCTCGCAACGGGCACCTGGGTCAGCGTCGGACCGTTGCGTTCGGCCGTGATCGCGCATTGCGCACCGCTGGTGCGCGACATCGTTCTCGCCGCGCCGGATCGCGACGACGTTGCGGCTCTGATCATTCCCGACCTTGACGCTTGCCGACGGCTGGCGCCCGATCTCGCACCGGACGCCCCGGCCGCGTCGGTCCTGAGCCACGCGCGCATCCGCCAGAAATTCGCCGCGTTGCTTACTGAACTATCCGCGCCAAACCGCGGCACGTCGGCCCGCATCCGCCGCGCCATCCTGCTCACCGAACCGCCGTCGCTGGATGTCGGCGAGATTACCGACAAAGGATCGATCAACCAGCGTGCGGTGCTCGCGCATCGCGCCCACCTCGTCGAGGACCTTTACGCCGATCCGCCGCCGGCGCATGTGATTGTCGCCGGCGGTTCAACCCATCCCCCAGTACAAGCGAGTTGATCATGGATATTCGTGGACATGCAGCCATCGTTACGGGCGGCAGTTCCGGCCTTGGGGCCGCAACCGCTCGGATGTTGGCCGACGCCGGCGCTAAAGTCGCCATTCTCGACGTCAATGCCAAGGCCGCTGCGGAGGTGGCGATCGACATCAACGGCCTCGCCATTCAATGCGACGTGGCCGACAGCGCCGCCACCGAGGCGGCAATCGCCAAGGCTGCAGCCGACCACGGCCCGGCGCGGATCGTGGTGAATTGCGCCGGCATCGGCGGCGCCAAGCGCATTGTCGGCCGCGAGGGGCCGATGCCGCTCGCCGACTATGAGCGCATCATCCGCGTCAACCTGATCGGCACGTTCAACACCATGCGGCTCACCGCCGCCGCCATGCAGAAACTCGACCCACTGACCGATGGCGAGCGCGGCGTCATCGTCTGCACCGCGTCAGTCGCGGCCTTCGAAGGACAGATCGGGCAGGCGGCCTACGCCTCGTCGAAAGGCGGCGTGGTCGCTCTGGTTTTGCCGGCGGCGCGCGAATTCGCCCAGTTCGGTGTCCGCGTCAACGCCATCGCTCCCGGCATATTCATGACGCCGATGCTGTTCGGACTTTCCCAGGAGGCGCAAGATAGTCTCGCGGCTTCGCTGCCGTTTCCGAAGAAGCTCGGCGATCCGTCGCAATATGCCGCGCTGGTGCGCCACATGATTGAGAACCGGTACCTCAACGGTGAAGTTGTCCGTCTCGACGCGGCGTTGCGCATGGCGCCGCGGTAAAGCGGCGCAGACGGCTACCCGTCCAGATCGCTCGATCTGATGCTCAGCAACATCCGCAAGGTTCGCATCGAATGGTGCGATTGCGATCCCGCCGGAATCATCTTTTATCCGCGCTATTTCGAGATGTTCGACACCTCGACCACGATACTGATCGAGCGCGCGCTCGGCATGAACAAGATCGACTATCTGAAAGCGTACGACTTCGCCGGGCATCCGGTGATCGAGACCCGGGCGCGTTTTCGCCAGCCGACACGGTACGGTGACGAAGTGGCGATCGAAACGACGCTGGTCGAATGCGGCGGATCAAGCTTCAGGCTCGAGCACCAACTCACCAAGGCGGGTGCGCTCGCGGTCGAGGGTTTCGAGACACGGGTATGGGCGGTCAGCCATCCCGACGACCCCAAGCGCATAAAGCCGCAGCCAATCCCGCCCGAGGTCCTGGCGCGTTTCAACGCAAACTGACCTTTCCGGCCGCGCCGCAGCACACCATTGCGCTTCGCTCCATGCAGCGCTGCGCCGATGACGCATTCAAGAACGCGTTAAAACCCTGTAGAAGCCTCATCGCCAATCAAGGAGAGAAACCCCCATGCGTATCGACGCGTACACGCACTTTTTCCCGAAGAAATTCTTCGACAAGCTCAATGAAGTCGCTGGGGACTACAAAGACATGGGCAAGCGCGTGCGCTCGCTTCCGGCGCTCTACGACGTCAATGTCCGCAAGAAGATCGTGGACGGCCACAAGGACTATCAGCAAATCCTGTCGTACCCGCAGCCGACGATCGAAAGCTTCGCCAAGAGCCCCGCCGACATCGACGAGTTCTGCCGCATCATCAATGACGGCTTCGCGGAATTGTGCGCCAAGGAAAAGGATCATTTTCCCGGCTGGGTCGGGCACGTTTCGCTCGCCGCGCCCGATGCCGGCGCGGCCGAAGCAGAGCGGGCGGTGAAAAAACTCGGCGCACTCGGCGTGCAGATCTACACCAACGTCAAAGGCAAACCGATCGACCGGCCGGAATACCTGCCGTTCTGGGACAAAGTGAACGAGCTCGGCATTCCCGTCTGGCTGCATCCAACGCGCGGCGCCGAAACCCCGGACTACATCTCCGAGGATAAGTCGCTCTACGAGATCTGGTGGACGTTCGGCTGGTCCTACGAAACCGCCACGGCCATGATCCGCCTCGTGTACTCAAAGATCATGGACACGCATCCAAACCTGAAAATTATCACCCACCATTTCGGCGGCATCGTGCCGATGCTTGAAGGCCGCATCGGACCCGGCAACGACGTCATGGGTTCGCGCACCTCGGACGCCGATTACGTGACGCTGCGCAAGAGCCTGAAGAAGCGCGTGCTCGATTATTTCAAGCAGGATTTTTGGGCCGACACCGCTGCCTTTACGGCGGAGCCGGCGACCAAGGCGGGCCTCGAATTCTACCCGCGCGACAAGGTCGTGTTCGCCTCCGATTGTCCGTTCGATCCGGAGGGAGGAACAATGTTTCCGCGGGAGACCTTGCGAATTCTTGACAAGCTAAATCTCTCGAAGACGGATCAGGACAAGATTTACTTCAAGAATCTCGAGGCGGTCACCGGACGGAAGCTCGTCAAATGATCGCCGGCGCGGAATGGCGAACGAGCGAAAGGTGCCCGCTTTTCGTTCGCCATTCGCCTTCCTCATTTGCATAGCCGGACGGTGGGCGGCATTCCTTGCCTCGTCCCAACCGGCTTCGTATTGTTCGGTATGTCCATCTCAGAATCTCATTCTGCGGCTGATGACGCGGTAACCCATGAGCACTTTCGCCGGGTCATGGCGTCGTTTGTTACCGGCGTTACTGTCGTCACCACACAGGTGCGGGGCGAGATCCGTGGCATGACCGCAAACGCGTTCATGTCGGGTTCGCTTGATCCGCCGCTGTGCGTCATCTCGGTGGCGCTGAAAGCGCGAATGCATGGCTTTCTGGTGGAGGCGGGCCATTTCGGCGTGAACATTCTTGCCCGTGGTCAGGAACCGCTTATCGGTCATTTCTCAGGGCGGCCGGTGGAAGGAATCGACCCGAAGTACGACTACGCGGGGGATACTCCGCTTCTCGCCCAGGCGAACGCCACGATAGCCGCCAAGGTGATTGCGCAACACGCTTGCGGCGATCATTCGCTCTTCATCGGGCATATCTTTGCGTTGCGATACAGCAACGGCCTCACGCCGATCGTCCTGCACATTGGCCGATTGGCATCGCTCCTGCACACACATGAGCAAACAATTTGGCCGACGCTGGATTTTTGGTGAGAGACCTTGTCGCTCCGAACGAGGCCGCAACCGTACCGGCTTGTAACCGAGTGTTTGAATCAAAAAAGCGGCATTGTTTGAAGACGCCAACGACCACCGAACGTAGCAACAATCCCCGGCCGAATCGGTGCGGCAGTGGCCGCTTCGTGCTCGCCGGGAGGCCAACCATGTGTCTGACGCTATTCTGCAAAGGGGCATGTTACAGCGTCACTCGCCGGACGTATTGAGTCCCCATCCACTGATATAAATAATTGATTTAACAAATCTTTCTCGCATGCCGCGGGGCGGAACTTGAGCATGAACTGCCCGTTTACATTCGTGGTATTTTTGCAACTACCGCCACATAAATGACATTTACCCCCGTCTCCCAGCCTCCAAAGCATTGCTTTCCGCACCTGATTGGCGGAACTTGCTCGAAGTTGGCAGGTCGTGCTGACGAGACAAGTTGCATGCGCGATTCTCACGCATGTCTTGGGGAAAAACAGGTGGAGGGGCAAATGACCCGAATGAGAAATCTGGTGCTGGGTGGTCTTGCAGCACTTGCCATTGGCGGCGCGGCAAGCTCGGCCTCGGCGATGGAAACTGGAACGTTCCAAAACCGGTTGAACGGCGCAACCATCGGCTTGCCGTTAGGCGCGCTGCCGCCACCCGGCCTCTATACGGGCTTGGAAACCGCTTACCTCGGCATCGGTCGGTGAGTTCGGGTGCGAGTACGGGAAATGCGGCAGGCGGCGCGCACCTTTACCTGCCGGCTATAGCCCAAGCGGTACCGCTGCTTTGGGTGCCTGGCTGGAATTTCCTTGGGGCCAGTTACGCGATGTCTGCGGTCGTAGCATTCTATAATGCGAACAATTGCGGCACGGCACCGTGTATGCTGGGTAATGGCACCTAATACGATAGTCGGCGGGTCCTACGTATTTGCCAACCCGACATGGAACCCGATCTCTCTGTCATGGAATTTGGGCGGCGGCTGGTTCGTGTCAGTCGGTTTCAACTTCATGGCGCCGATCGGCACGCATACGACTGGGACAACCAATCCAGACTATTGGACCCTTGAGCCGACCTTCGCGGTCGCCTATCTGGCCAACAACTGGAACTTGGCGGCGAACTTCTTCTATGACATCAACACCGCGTCCCAAGGCCATTGCTGCGCCGTTTCGCCGATAACAAGCGGCAACGCGTTTTACGCCGACTTCCATGCTCTTTACAAGTTCGGCAAGTGGTCAGTCGGCCCGGTCGGCTATACGGAAGTACAGACGACTTCTGATACCGGCACCGGCTGCCCGGCACTGTGCGGCAAGTATTCCAGCTTCGCCCTCGGCGGCTTGGTTGGTTACGACTTCGGTCCTGTCGATCTTCAGTTTTGGATCACGGACAACGTTGAGGGAGCCAACACTCCTCAAGGCGCCGGTGGCATCAACCTCTGGACCCGCTTGGGCTTCAGGATCTGGGGACCGGAAGCTCCGAAGCCGCTGGTTGCAAAGAACTAACGATAGCCTGATAATCGCCAACGGCCCCGCGGGTAATTCCGCGGGGCTTTTTTTTGTTGTCTATGGCTCGGGTTGCCGTCCGTGGTTGGATTGAGCGAAACGAAATTACGGCAGGCCGCGTGTTCAATTCCGGGGCTTCGCTACCGCTCAATAGGCGAAGGGAGCAGCGCGACGGGTCCCCGACCCCCTGCCCCTGTTTATCTTCAGCGCACGCCGCGCCAGGGGTCGTATTGCTTGTCGGGCAGATTTTTGAGCACAGCGTCGTAGGCCTTGTCGTTGGCCTTGGCCTTTTGGCTGTCAGAGCCTTCGCCCTTCTGCGCTGCGGCCTCCGCGTGCTGACCGATATTCATCGAGCCAGTTGCATTCGGGCTGATCCCACTTGAGCCAACTTGAGCTTCCGCGCTCGCCGTCGCCAGCAACAGCCCCAAACCTGCAATTATCAATCGCATCGGCTTCACTCTTTCAATTCCGCCTATACCGCTTCAAGGTCTGATTTTGCTCCGAGCCAGAGCGCCAATAAAATACCCCGTCTACCAGAACTCTTCAATATAATACCCCATTTGGAGTTTTTGTAGAGATCGCGGCCCTCTCTTAGGGAGTCGTCCAATTTCTCCGAATCGAAAACAGATACATATTCAGAAACGTTTGCGGATTGGTCGCCTCGAATGCATCCCAGTCGTCGAGATTAGTGAGCGCGCCGGCCCCGGGAGCTTGCCCGCCGAAAATTTTCGATTACCTTGGGATCAAGCTCGAAGCCAAGAAACGAAAGCCCAATTCAGACCAAAGCCGCGACCGGGCGCTGATGGACCGGCTCGGTCTTTCGACGATCTTGTCGTGGCCGCTCGACGGGCTATGGTGCGACTATGTCCATAGCAGAATCTAACTCTTCGACGACCGTTAACGCCGTGCCGCCGCGCCACGATTGGACGCGCGCGGAACTGCGCGAATTGTTTGAATTGCCGCTCCCGGAGCTGATATTCCGCGCGCAAAGTATCCATCGCGCATACTTCGATCCGGCCGCGGTGCAGATCTCGACGCTGCTCTCGATCAAGACCGGCGGCTGCCCCGAGGATTGCGCTTACTGTCCACAAAGCGCGCGCTACGAAACCGGCGTGCGGGCGGACAAGCTGATGCCGCTTGATGCGGTGCTGGCGGAAGCCCGCGCCGCGCAGCAAGCCGGCGCCAGCCGGTTCTGCATGGGCGCGGCTTGGCGCTCGCCGAAGGAGCGCGATCTCGATCATGTCTGTAACCTGGTCGAAGGCGTCAAAGCACTCGGGATGGAGACCTGCGTAACGCTCGGCATGTTGACGGCTACGCAGGCGCAGAAACTCAAGGCCTCCGGGCTCGACTACTACAATCACAATCTCGACAGCTCGCCGGAGTTTTACGGCAAGATCATAACCACGCGAACTTACGAAGACCGTCTGGAGACGCTCGAGCACGTGCGTGCCGCGGGTATCCACGTCTGCTGCGGCGGAATTGTCGGCATGGGCGAGGATCGCGCCGACCGTATCGGCATGATTGCCACGCTTGCCAACCTGCCGGCACATCCGGAATCGGTGCCGATCAATATGCTGGTACGCGTCGCCGGCACGCCACTCGCGGACGCGCCGACGCTGGAGCCGATCGAGTTCGTGCGAACGATCGCCGTCGCGCGCATCGCCATGCCGCGATCGATGGTGCGGCTTTCCGCCGGCCGCGAAGACATGAGCGAGGAGACGCAGGCGTTGTGTTTCCTCGCCGGCGCCAATTCGATCTTCTACGGGCCGAAGCTCCTCACCACGCCCAATTCAGACCAAAGCCGCGACCGGGCGCTGATGGACCGGCTCGGTCTTTCGCCGATGAGTTAGGCCGCCTGTCTTAGTGCTTGCCGCGCATGACGTGATAGCTGAGTTCGCCCGGGTCGGTCAGATCCGGCACCTTCCAGCCATCGAGATCGTATTCGGCCATGCAGTCTTCGGCGAAGCCTTTGAAGCGATCGGCATTGCCTGACGCCTGCGCGCCGAACAGACAATAACGCCGGATTTCTTCGGTCGAACCGCCGTAATTGATTTCGTACAGCTCGTGGCGGCCGCCGAATTCTGTCGCAACGCAATCCCACAGGAGCTTCATCAGCTTGACGCGCTCCTCGGCCTTGTAGCCGTTGGAGCCGCGCATATAGCGATCAATATACGGCCGGATTTCCGGGCTCTTGAAATCGCGCGCGTGGGAGTTGAGGTAAATCAGGCCCGAGGCCACCGTCTGCTCGATGATGTATTTGACCTTGGTGTACGCCATCGTGGCGATGATCGCATACGCGTTGCCCGGATCCATGTTGGGCAAAACATAGTCGCCGATCCACGGCTTCGGGTCGCGAACCATTGCGTCCGACAAGGCCCAGAACAGATTACGCCAGGCAATCACCTCGCCGACATTGGCCTGTACGCCGCGGTAATCCTTGGTCCCGGCGGCTTCGACCGCCTTGAGCAACAAGCCGGCGATGAAGTCGAGCTTTACGGCAAGCCGGGTGCAGCCGTGAACGACAAAGCGCGGCAGGAAGCCGGTGCGGGGAAAGAAATTGTTGGCCCGCTCAATGTCGCCGTAGACGAAAACGTTTTCCCAGGGCACCAAAACCTTGTCGAGAATGAACACCGCGTCGTTCTCATCAATCCGGCTCGACAACGGATAATCGAACGGACTGCCCATCGCAGTCGAGGTCATCTCGTAGGAGGTGCGGCAGATAAACTTCACGCCCGGCGCGCTGGTCGGCACCATGAACACCACGGCGAATTTCTTGTCCTGAACCGGGATGAGACCGTGGTGGGCGACGAAGGTGTAGTTGGTCAGAACCGAGCCGGTGGCGACCACCTTGGCGCCGGATACGATGAGGCCGGCGTCGGTCTCTTTTTCCACGTGACAACAAATGTCGGCGACTTCGTTCGGCGGCCGATCGCGGTCGACCGGCGGATGGATAATGGCGTGATTGACGAACGGCACGCGCTCCTGGCTGTATTTGTACCAGCGCCGCGCGTTGTCGGTGTACGGATCGTAGAACTCGGCATTGGCGCCGAGCGTCGCCAGAAACGAGGCCTTGTAATCCGGTGAGCGGCCGAGCCAGCCGTACGTGATCTTGGCCCATTCGGCGATGGCGTTTCGTCCGGCCAACAGATCTTCGAGGGTTTTTGGCGCCTTGAAGAACGCATGCGTCTTGCCGCCGTTGCCGGTGTCGGTCGGCACCATGATCTTGTCGGCGTGTTTCGGGCTGTGCATGGCGTCGTAGAGGCGAGCCACCATGCGGGCGGTGTTGCGGAACGCCGGATGCGTGGTGACGTCCTTGACCCGCTCGCCGTAGATGAAAACGGTACGGTCATCGCGCAGCGAGTCGAGATATTCCGCACCGGTCTGCGGCGTCGTCACGCCTGCCTTTTTCGCGGTCGCCGGCTTTGATACCGCTCCCTTATCGCCCTTCGCGGCTACACTCATGGCGCTCACCCCTTGGTCCGTGTTCGATTATCGAACTATCGTGCGGTATTCGACCGCAACAAACGATACTCTGGCAATCGCAACCAAGCAAGGCGAGGCGTGCTCAGACGACCGAAGCGGAGATCGTCTCGGCGGTCGCGCGCAAGCTCGGCAGAAACCGTTCGCGCAACTCGTTGCGCGTTGTCCGCGTCGAATGGGTGCTGAGATTGAGAGCGGCGACCGCCTGGCCGCTGCGGTCCATGATCGGCACCGCGATCGCGCGCAGGCCGCGCTCGAGTTCTTCGTCGACGATAGAGAAACCTTGGGCACGATCTTCCCGCACACGATCGAACAGTGCCTGGATGTCGATGATTGTCGATGGCGTGTGCGCTTCTATACGGAACGACCGCAACCGCCGCCACAGCTCGGCATCGTCGAGAAAGCCGAGTTGAATTCGCCCGAGTGCGGTGTGAAAGGCCGGCAGCCGCGTGCCAACCGCAAGCGCGACCGACATGATGCGGCTTGCCGGGATCCGCGCCACATAGACAATCTCGGTTCCCTGCAAAATCGCCGCCGAGCACGATTCGTGAAATTGCTCGCTCAACTGCCGCATCACCGGCGCAGCATGCTCGATCCAGTTCTGGGTCGCCAGATATGCAAAGCCAAGCCTGAGGATGCCGGACGACAGTGAGAATTGCCGCCCGCTTTGTTCGACGTATCCGAGCTCAGTCAGCGTGCGCAGAATACGGCGCGCGGTTGCGCGAGACAGGCCGGCCGCAAGCGCCGCCTGCGACAACGTCATGGCCGGCCGCTCTCTGCTGAAGGTGCCAAGCAAGGCAAGGCCCTTGGCTAGCGTTGCCATAAACTCTTTGTCGTGAGCCTTCGCGCCTTCGTCCGACTCGACCTCGCCCGCGCCGCTCTGGCGATTGACAGAAATACGGCGCTCGCTAACATGGCTCATAGGCGAACCTTCGTTCGATAATCGAACATACCAACGGGCACCGAATGGTGCAAGTCGAAGGCATCGCGCGGGAGTAAAACGCCAGCGGCACGGCCCCACAGCGAGCGGCTGTGCAAACCAGGCAGGGAGGGAAGGCATGGCCAGAAACTCAGACGCACTTCGCGTGAACCGGCGCCGCTTCATCAAGGCGTCCGCGGCAACAGGAGCGGCGCTCGCGACGGGCTCAGTGTTCGCGCCCTCGGTGCGCGCCGCTCAGACCCTCAAGCTCGGCTATGTCAGCCCGCAGACCGGACCACTCGCGCCGTTCGCGGAAGCCGACAAGTTCGTCATTTCCAGCTTCCTCGACACCGTGAAGGGCGGCGTCAAAGTCGGCAGCGCAACGCTGCCGGTCGAAGTCACGGTCAAGGACAGCCAGTCCAATCCCAACCGCGCCGCCGAAGTCGCCAAGGAGCTGATCGTATCAAACAAGATCGATCTGATGCTGGTCGCCTCAACCCCGGAAACCACCAATCCGGTTTCGACGCAATGCGAGATCGAGGAGGTGCCGTGCATCTCTACCGTCGCGCCGTGGCAGCCGTACTTCATTGGGCGGCAGGCCAACCCGGGTGGCGGTCCGCCTGCTTGGAAGCCCTTCAACTACACCTACCACTTCTTCTGGGGTCTCGAGGACGTCATCGCCGTCTATACCAACATGTGGGGGCAGGTTAAGACCAACAAATCGGTCGGCGGTCTGTTTCCCAATGACGGCGACGGCAACGCGTGGGGCAGCAAACAAGTCGGCTTCCCGCCGGTGCTCGACAAGCTCGGCTACACACTCACCGATCCGGGCCGTTATCAGAATCTCACGGACGATTTCAGCGCGCAGATCGCCGCTTTCAAAAAGGGAAATTGTGAAATCATCACCGGCGTGATGATACCGCCCGACTTCACAACGTTCTGGAACCAGGCGTCGCAACAAGGCTTCAAGCCGAAGGTTGCCTCCATCGGCAAGGCAATCCTGTTCCCGGTGGCGGTCGAAGCGCTGGGCAAGAACGGCAACAACCTGTCCTCCGAGGTGTGGTGGTCGCCGAACCATCCATTCAAGTCGTCACTGACCGGGCAATCGGCCAGGCAGATTGCCGACGCCTATGAAAAGTCCTCGGGCAAGCAATGGACGCAGCCGATCGGCTTCGTGCATGCGCTGTTCGAACTCGCCGTCGACGTGGCGAAGCGCTCGGGCGATGTCGGCAGCAACAAAGCCGTCGTGCACGCGATCGCTTCGACCAACCTTGCCACCGTGGTTGGGCCCATCGCCTGGAACGGCAAGAACTTGCCGCCGTTCGCAGCCAAGAACATCGCCAAGACGCCGCTGGTCGGCGGCCAGTGGCGGTTGCATAACGGAAACAAATACGACATCGTCATTACCGACAACAAAACCGCACCGGAAATTCCGACCGGCGGCCATATGGAGCCGATCGCCTGATCGTCGGACCGATTGATCCGATCGGGTTGACATAGAACCGAGCGAAACGGAGCGCCGGTCCCCCGGACCGGCGCTCGACTGGGCGATGGCGTGATCCTGCGGCTGGACAATCTGACCCGATCGTTCGGCTCGCTCAAAGCCGTCGACGGTGTCCAGCTTGAAGTCGCGGCGGGCGAGGCGCTCGGCATCATCGGGCCGAATGGCGCCGGCAAATCCACGTTGTTCAATCTGATCACCGGGCTGCAAAAGCCGGATACCGGCAGCGTCCAGTTCGACGGCCAGGACATCACTCACGCGCCGCCGCGCGCCCGTTGCATCGCCGGCATTGGCCGCTCGTTCCAGATTCCGCAGCCGTTCGAAAACCTCACCGTATTTGAAAACCTGCTGGTCGCCGCCATTCACGGCCGCAAGCAACATGAAGCACAGGTCGTCGACGCTTGCGGCGAAATCCTTGAGCGCACCGGCCTCATCGGCCTTGCCAATCGGCGCGCCGGCACGCTCAATCTGCTGGGACGCAAGCGGCTCGAATTGGCGCGCGCACTGGCGAGCGCGCCGCGTCTGCTCCTGCTCGACGAGATCGCCGGCGGTCTGACCGAGGCCGAATGCGCCGAACTCGTCCAGTTGATCCAGCAGATCCAAAGATCCGGCGTGACCATTGTGTGGATCGAGCACATCGTGCACGCGCTGCTGGCGGTGGTGTCGCGATTGATGGTGCTGAACTTCGGGCGGAAGATCGTCGAAGGCGAACCGCGCACCGTCATGGCCTCTGAGGAAGTCAGGGAGATCTACATGGGTATTGCGGCGTGAAGACTAAGGCGTGAAGCACCGAGACTTGAGGCACTAAAACTTGGCTGTCCTGGAAACCCGCGAACTCACCGCCTTCTACGGCGACTTTCAGGCGCTCTTTGGCATCACATTCGCGCTCGACGAGGGCGAAACGGTCGCCATCATCGGTGCCAACGGCGCGGGCAAGTCAACTTTCCTGAAAGCGATCACCGGGTTGTTGCCGCGCGAGGCCGCTTCCGTCCGTCTCGACGGCCGCGCTATCGGGGCGATGCCGGCCTATGAAATCGTCAAGCTCGGCATTGCGCTCGTACCCGAAGGCCGGCGGCTGTTCTCCTCGTTGACGGTCGAGGAGAATCTGCTCGTCGGCGCCTACGGCCGACGCACCGAAGGCCCGTGGAATCTGGCTGCGGTCTATCGGCTGTTCCCAATGCTGCGGGAACGGCGCGACACGCCGTCGACGGCGTTGTCCGGTGGACAGCAGCAAATGGTCGCTATCGGCCGAAGCCTGATGTCGAATCCGCGCGTCCTGTTATGTGATGAGCTTAGTCTTGGTCTCGCGCCGATCGTCATTCGCGACATCTATGCCGCGCTCGCCGAGATCAAGACGCACGGCACCAGCGTGGTGCTGGTCGAGCAGGATCTTGCCCACGCCATGTCTGTGTCGGACCGCGCCTATTGCTTCATGGAGGGGCGCGTGAGCCTGACTGGCCGGCCGCAAGACCTCAGCCGCGACGCCATCCACGCCGCATATTTCGGGTTGTGAGCGCATGCTCGGCTGGATCGACACGATACTGCAAGGCGTGCTGCTGGGCGGGCTCTATTCGCTCTATGCAACCGGCCTGTCTGTCATTTTTGGCATCATGCGTCTCGTCAATCTGGCGCACGGCGATTTGATCGTGCTCGGGGCGTTTCTAACGCTGGCACTTTCATCGCTGGGAGTGCCGCTTGTTCTCGCGCTTGCGATCATCGTCCCGCTGATGTTTGCGGCGGGCTACGTGCTTCAATCCGTGCTGCTCAATCGAGCCTTGGGCCGCAACATCCTGCCGCCGTTGCTGATCACATTCGGGCTGTCGATCATCGTGCAGAACGGTTTGCTTGAAACGTTCTCTGCAGACACCCGCTTTCTCAATGTCGGCCGCGCTGCAAGGCGCTTCACTGCCGCTCGGCGGCGGGATCGCGATCGGCGTCATGCCGCTGATCTGCCTCGTGGCGGCGATCGCCGTGATCGTGCTGCTCAACGGCCTGTTCTATCGGACCGCCGTCGGGCGTGCGTTCCGCGCCACATCCGACGACGTGGAAATCGCGCAGCTCATGGGCATCAACAACAAAACGATCTACGCGCTGACCATGGGCATCGCGCTTGCCGTTTGCGCCATTGCCGGATTTTTCCTCGGCGCCCGCGCCAATTTCGATCCGAGTATCGGGCCGGCGCGCCTGCTCTACGCCTTCGAGGCGGTGATCATCGGCGGGCTTGGCAGCCTGTGGGGCACGCTTGCCGGCGGCATCGTCGTTGGCCTTGCGCAGACCATCGGCGCCCACATCGATCCCGAATGGCAAATACTTTCCGGGCATGTTGCGTTCCTGATCGTGCTGGTGATCCGGCCGCGCGGCTTGTTTCCGCGTGCAGTCGATTAGGACGGCCATGCGCATCACCGAAATCATCCAGACCGGAGTCGGCGCAGCTCATCAGCGCGGCTCGCGTTTTGCCGTGACGACGGCGACGCGCGCATCGACCATCACCATGGTGCTTGCCGTGCCTGCGGTCGTGGTCCTGCTGGCGCTGCCGGCGTTCGCCAGCCGTGTGCTGTTGCAGGAGCTGTTCTACGTGTTCACCATGCTGGCTTTGGCGCAGCTGTGGAATTTGCTTGCCGGTAGCGCCGGGCTGATTTCCGTGGGCCAGCAGGCCTTCGTCGGCATCGGCGCCTATGCGCTGTTTGCGTTTGCCGTCGTGGCCGGTCTCGATCTGGTCACGTCGATCGTGCTGGCCGGCGCCATTGCCGGTCTCGTTGCCGTTCCGGCGGCGCTGATAGTCTTCCGCCTGCGCGGCGCCTACTTCGCCATCGGCACCTGGGTCGTCGCCGAAGTGTGCCGGCTCATCCTTGCCCAGGTCAAACAACTCGGCGGCGGCACCGGAACCTCGCTGCCGCCGGACGTCGCCGGCTCGATCATCGGCATCGATTTTGTCCGCAACCTGTTCGAGGTCCGCGGCCCCGCGGCCCGCGATATCCTGTCCTATTGGCTCGCACTCGTGCTCGCGGTCGGCACGTTTGTGCTGATCTACCGTCTGCTTCGGTCGCGCTACGGCCTCGCGCTCTCGGCGGTTGGCGACGCCGAGCCAGCCGCGGAGAGCGTCGGCGTCGACGTGTTCCGCACCAAGCTTTTCATCTACGTCGTGACTGCTGTCGCCACCGGCATGGTGGGCGCGCTGATTTTTTTGCAGAAGGCCAGAATTTCGCCCGACGCCGCCTTCTCGCTGGTCGATTGGACCGCCTACGTCATCTTCATCGTCGTCATCGGCGGCATCGGAACGATGGAAGGCCCGATCATTGGCGTCGCGATTTTCTATCTGCTGCAATATTACCTGGCATCGCTCGGCTCCTGGTATCTGATCATCCTCGGCGCTCTCGCCATTCTGCTGATGTTGTTTGCTCCCGCGGGCGTCTGGGGCGTTATCTCACACCGTTTCGGCATCAGTCTGTTTCCGGTGCGGCGCAGCCTGATCGTCGCGGATGCGGGCATGGAGGAGAAGAAAACAGAGATGTAACGCTGCGGTCCGGGACATTTCCGAGCATTTCCCAATAGTGCCGACCTGCACCGAGCATGACTGTCTCGCCGCACTGTGGCAGTATTGTTGGCTTGGGACGAATTCGCTATATCTGATCGTATATTTCGCGAGACTGGCGCGGTTAAACGCCCGTCATAACGACATCGGCCGCCGCAGAGCGGCGCAGGGGAGGAATGACAAATGAACGTACCGGCACCGAAATTTTTGATCGAAAAGACCTGGGAGGGCCGCGTGTTCGGCGCCGGATGGCGCCCGGCTGCGGGCGGATCGCTCGATGTGCTTGAGCCCGCGACCGGCAACAAGATCACCAGCGTCGGCAACGCCTCGGCCAAGGACGTACGCCAAGCCGCCGCCGAGGCGCGCGCCGCGCAGCCCGGTTGGGCCGCCACGCCTTACGAGGAGCGCGCCGCAATCCTGCGCAAGGCCGCCCGCATTCTGGAAGATAATCAGGAAGAGCTGATCCCCTGGATCGCCCGCGAGACCGGCGGCATTCCGGCAAAGGCCGGCTTCGAAATCCATCTCGTGACAGAAGGTCTCTATCGCTCGGCCGCAATGTGTACCGAGCCGCAAGGTGTGGTGCTGCCCTCCAATCCGGGCCGCATCAGCATCGCCCGCCGCGTTCCGCGCGGCGTTGTCGGCATCATTTCGCCGTTCAACTTCCCGCTCATTCTTTCGATGCGCGCCGTCGGGCCGGCGCTCGCGACCGGCAACACAGTCGTGCTCAAACCGGATCCGCGCACCGTCATGACCGGCGGATTCATTATCGCCCGGGTGTTCGAGGAGGCCGGCCTGCCCAAGGGCGTGCTCCACGTCCTGCCTGGCGGTGTCGAAGCGGGCGAGGCAATCTGCACCGACCCTGACATCGCCATGGTGTCATTCACCGGTTCGAGCAACGTCGGACGGCGCATCGGCGAGCTCGCCGGCAAGCATCTGAAGAAAGTGCAGCTCGAACTCGGCGGCAAGAACGCCGTGATCGTGCTGGAAGATGCCGATCTCGATGCGGCGGCTTCGGCGATCGCGTTCGGCGCCTGGTTCCACCAGGGACAGATCTGCATGACCACCGGCCGCATCCTGGCGAAGGACAAGATCGCGGCGTCATTGACCGCAAAGCTGGTGGAGAAGGCGAACCATCTACCGGTCGGCGATCCACTGGGACAGGTAGCGCTGGGCCCGGTGATTTCGAAGGCGCAAGTCCAGCGCATCGACGGCATCGTCAAGGAATCGGTTGCGGCGGGCGCCAAACTCGAGGCCGGCGGAACGTTCGAGGGACCATTCTACCGGCCGACCGTGCTGACCAACGTGAAGCCCGGTATGCGTGCCTTCGAGGAAGAAATCTTCGGGCCGGTCGCGGCGATCACGTCAGTCGCCAGCGACGACGAGGCGGTGAAGCTCGCCAATCAGAACGAATACGGCCTCTCGGCCGGCGTGTTCTCGGCCGATGTCGGGCGCGCGCTCGCGATCGGCAATCGCCTCAATACCGGTCTCCTGCACATCAACGATCAAACCGTCGCCGACGAACCCCATGTGCCGTTCGGCGGATCGGGCGCCTCCGGCAACGGCACGCGCATCGGCGGCCCGGCCAATTGGGATGAATTCACCCAATGGCAGTGGGTGACGATCAAGGAGAAGCCGAATCCCTATCCGTTCTGAGCTGATCAGAAACCGGGGCGCCGTCGTTGACGCTAACTCATCGGACTGACAGCGCAGCTATGGCGGGACGTTGCCAGCGCTGGTGAAAACTTTTTCTGGGAGGAATCAATGAGCGAGTATCAGTTGATCATCGACGGGGCCAAGGTGCCGACGCGGGACCACTTTGAAGTGCGCAATCCATCGACCGGTGCGGTCGTCGGGCTCGCGCCCGCGGCGAGCGCCGCCGATCTCGATCATGCCGTCGCGGCGGCGGGCGCCGCTTTCACCACATGGTCGAAAAGGCCGGACACCGAACGCCGCGCTTTGTGCCACGCCGTCGCCAAAAAAATCAAGGATCGCGCCGAAGAGCTGGCACGCCTTCTCACCGAAGAGCAGGGCAAGCCGCTCAACGGAATGGGTTCCCGATTCGAACTCGGCGGCCTGCAGGCATGGACGCATTACACCGCCGATCTGCCGCTCTCGGTCAAAGTGCTGCAGGACAATAACGAGGGCCGCATCGAGCTGCACCGCAAGCCGATCGGCGTGGTCGGATCGATCACGCCGTGGAACTGGCCGTTGCTGATCGCCAGCTGGCACATAATTCCAGCGATCGCGGTCGGCAATACCGTCGTCAACAAACCGTCGCCGTACACGCCGCTCTCGACCCTGCGCATGATTGAGATCATGAACGAGGTGCTCCCTCCCGGCGTGGTCAATTGCGTCGCCGGCGGCAACGAGATTGGCGCAGCAATGTCGGCGCATCCCGGCATTGGCAAGATCGCGTTCACCGGCTCGGCCCGAACCGGGAAGAAAGTCATGGCGAGTGCGGCGGAAACCTTAAAGCGCCTGACGCTCGAACTCGGCGGCAACGACGCCGGCATCGTCCTGCCGGACGCCGATGCCAAGCAGATTGCGTACGGGCTGTTCTGGGGTGCTTTCATCAACAACGGGCAAACCTGCGCGGCGCTCAAGCGGCTTTATGTCCACGACGATGTCTTTTCCGACGTGTGCAAGGAGTTGACGGCGCTGGCGAAGACCATTCCGGTCGGCGACGGCCTCAAGGAGGACAGCGTGCTGGGGCCGATCCAGAACAAGATGCAGTTCGACAAGGTCATGCACCTGACCGAAGCCGCCAAGAACGCCGGCGGCCGCGTGCTTCTTGGCGGCAACGCGCCGGACAGCGGGCTGTTCTATCCGCTCACGCTGATCACCGACGTCGACAACGGCAATCCGCTGGTCGACGAAGAGCAATTCGGTCCGGTGCTGCCGATCATTCGGTATTCCGACCTCGACGAGGTGATTGAGCGCGCCAACAACAATCCGAATGGACTGGGCGGCTCGGTCTGGTCGAAGGACGTGCAAAAGGCCAAAGAGATCGCGCTGCGACTGCAATGCGGGACCGCGTGGATCAACAAGCACAGCCCGCTGCAGCCGAATGTACCGTTCGGCGGCGTCAAGAGTTCGGGCGTGGGCGTCGAATTCGGCGAAGAGGGCCTGTTCGAAAATACCGATGTCCAGATCGTCTGGTCCTAACGTGGCGCCGTAACCAGACGGGCACGCGACTGAGGGTCGGCAGCGCGGACTGCTACAGCTGACCGATGCGGATGATCGGCTTGACGGTGAGCCCTCGCTCGCTGTCGCGCGCCGCTTCGTTGATTCGCTCGAACGGATAGAATTTCGTGAGCTTGTCGAACGGAAAGCGGCCCTGAAGGAAAAGGTCGATCAGCTGTGGAATAAATATATCCGGCACGCTATCGCCCTCAATGATGCCGTAGATGGTCTTCGCCATCTGCATGAATTCCGTGACATCGATGTTGATATCAGTTCCGGGCGGCGCGGCACCGACGATGCCGCACGTGCCCCGCACCCCGAGTGCATCGACCGCCTGACGGACGACCAGCGGAATAGCCGTGGTTTCCAGGCTGAACTGGACGCCGCCGCCGGTGATTTCCTTCACCGCGGCGACAGCATCTCGCTCCCCCGCATTCACTGTGTGTGTCGCTCCGATTTCTTTGGCCAGCGCCAGTCGCGGCGGCACCACGTCCACCGCGATGATGGTTGTCGCGCCAACCGCGCGCGCCGCCATGACGGCACTCAGTCCGACCGCACCGGCCCCGAATGCCGCAAAGCTCGCGCCGTGTCCGATCTTCAGCGCGTTCATGACCGCGCCCGCGCCGGTCTGGATGCCGCAGCCCAGCGGCCCGAGCAATTCCAGCGGCGCCTCCTTCGGCACTTTCACCACGTTGCGTTCGTTAGCGACCGCGAAAGTGCTGAACGACGATTGACCGAAGAAATGATCGTGTATTGACCCACGATCGTCGCGCAGGCTGCCGGTGCCATCGGCGCGACCGCCGCTGAAATTATGCGCATTAAAGTTCTCGCAATTGGATGGCCGGCCCTGCTCGCAGAGGCGGCAGCGGCCGCACGACATGAAGGTCAGTACAACGTGATCGCCGGGCCGCACTTTCACGACGCCGGCGCCGACCTTTTCGACGACTCCGGCGCCTTCATGACCAAGAACGATCGGCTGTGGCACCGGGTAGACCTGATCGCGGACCACCATGTCGGTGTGGCACATCCCGGTCGCAATGACTCTCACCAGCACCTCGTCGGCCCGCGGCCCTTCCAACTGCAATTGCTCGATCGCAAACGGGCCGCCTTTTTGGCGCACTACTGCGGCTCGTACGGCGTTGGCTACAACTGGCGCCGGCATGACGTTCCCTCCAAAGTGTGCTCGTCCCTAACGCGGACCGAATTGTGTTGTGATGGGAATTTAACACAGCACCGACGGTGCGCGGCAGGAACGGTAGGCGCAAGGTCGCGTAGTCACCATGACCGCTGCCTCCCGCAATCGTTCTATTGTTCGCTAAACGAACCGAAAAAGTTCCATTTTGCTTTGCGGACAAGCGTCACGTGAGTTCGCGCAAGAAGCCGCACGCCTCACGCTGGACTCATTTCAGGCGAGCGGTTATTCAGAATCCGGCCTCAAACCCGCCGTCAGCACTGCTCGGCGGCACAACAAAAAAATCGCCAGAAACGCGCATAGTCG
The DNA here is from genome assembly GCA_963826945.1 of uncultured Alphaproteobacteria bacterium. Classification (GTDB taxonomy): domain Bacteria; phylum Pseudomonadota; class Alphaproteobacteria; order Rhizobiales; family Xanthobacteraceae; genus BOG-931. Next base: position 163,075 of record CAWGYY010000028.1, read on the forward strand.
CGTGCGCCCGGGAGTGAACGGACCTGCGCCATTCAATCCAGAACAATCCAACCTTGGGAGGAGGAAATGCCGTCAAGTAAAACGTCTGAGAACGTGAGTCGAAGGAAGCGCAGCGGCGCTGGCGTATCGCGTCGCGAGTTTGTTAAAGGCGCTGCTGCCGGCGGCCTGGCGCTGACTGGCACAATGTCGAGCGCTTTCGCGCAGGCCAGCGACGTCATCAAAATCGGATTCGTGAGCCCGCGCACCGGCCCGCTGGGCGGTTTCGGCGAAGGCGACCCGTACGTGCTGGGCTTGGCACGCAAAGCCTTGGCCAATGGTCTCACCTCCGGCGGCAAAAAATACAAGGTCGAGATCATCGACCGGGACTCGCAGTCCGACCCCGCGCGCGCCAGCCAATTGGCGAAGGCGCTCATCAACAGCGACAAAGTCGATCTGATGTTGGCAACGTCGACGCCCGAGGTGGTCAATCCGGTGTCGGATGCCTGCGAAGCCGCGGGCGTGCCGTGCGTCTCCACCGTTCTGCCGTGGGAAGCCTGGTATTTCGGCCGCGGCGCCAAGCCGGGCGCACCCTCGCCGTACAAGTGGACCTATCATTTCTCGTTCGGCGTTGCCGAATTCGCCAAGGCCTACATTTCCGAGTGGAGCAACGGCCAGGTCCCGACCAACAAAAAGGTCGGTGTGATGTTCCCCAACGATGCCGACGGCAACGCGATGCGCGAGCACATGATTCCGCTATTCGAAAAAGCCGGCTTCACAGTGTTCGATCCGGGCGGATACGAAGACGGCACCACCGACTACTCGGCGCAGATCGCCAAATACAAGGCGGCCGGCGTGCAGATCTTCACCGGCGTGCCGATTCCGCCCGACTTCGCCACGTTCTGGCGTCAGGCCGCGCAACAGGGCTCGCCAAGCAGATCAAGATCCAGAGCATCGCCAAGACCGGCTTGTTCCCCTCGCAGATGGAAGCGCTTGGCTCGCTCGGCTACAACATCGCAAGCCTTGCTTATTGGCATCCGACATTCCCCTACAAATCGCCGCTGACCGGCGACACATCGCAGGAGCTGCCGAGGGCTATGAAAAGAGCAGCGGCCGCTAATGGAACCAGCAACTCGGCGCCACGCAGTCGCTGCTTGACGTTGGCGCCGCAGCTGCTCAAGGCGGCGTGCAATCCGAAGGACAAGGCGGAGGTCGCCAAGACGCTTAGCCACTTCAAAGTCACGACCGCCAGTCGGCGTCGTCGAGTGGGCGCAAAATTCCCCATCCCGAACGTCTGCCCGACGCCGCTCATCGGCGCGCAATGGATCAAGGCCAAGCCGGGCAGCAAGTACAAGCTCGACCTGGTGATCGTCGATAACGCGGACGACCCCAACGTGCCGATCGGTGCTAAGCTTCAGCCTTACAGCTGAGGCTAAGGGGGACAATTGCTGGAGAGTGCCGCGAGCAGCGTCGACGGCGGCCTGCTCGTCGGCGCCGAGATCCATAAGACATTTCGGCGCGCTGACCGTCCTCGACGGCGTGGATTTCACGCTCGCCGCGGCAGCGCGGTCGGCATCGTCGGCCCGAACGGCGCCGGCAAGACGACGCTGCTCAACGTTCTCGCCGGCGCCGATCCGCCGTCGGCGGGCAATGTTCATTTCAAGGGCAGCGACGTCACCGCCTTGGGCGCCGCACGACCGCTGCCGCTTCGGCATCGCCCGCTCCCACCAGATTCCGCGGCCCTTCGGCGGCATGACCGTCTTCGAAAATTGCGTCGTCGCGGCGACGACCGGCGGCGGCCTGCGGCGGCGAGCGCGCCTACCAGCGCTGCGTCGAGGCGCTCGAGCTTTGCCAGATGCTGCGACATCGCCAACCGCCGGGCGGAAACGCTCGGCCTGCTCGATCGCAAGCGGCTCGAGCTTGCGCGCGCACTCGCGACCGATCCGCAGGTTCTGCTGCTCGACGAGATCGGCGGCGGCCTGACCGACGCAGAGGCCGACGAGCTGGTCGAAATGATCCAGCGCGCTGCGCAGCCGCGGCATCGCGATCGTCTGGATCGAGCACATCGTCATGTGCTCGATCCGGGTCGTCGAGCGCCTGGTCTGCATGGACGCCGGACGCATCATCGCCGACGGCGAGCCGGAGGCAGTGATGCGCCGACGCCGCCGTGATCGACGCCTACCTCGGGGGCGGGGCCGCATGAGCCTGCTCGAGCGTCGAACATCTGGACGCGCGCCACGGCCTGCTCGAGGCCGTCCGCGGCGTCAGCCTCGAAGTCGCCGCGGGGGAGACTCGTCGCGCTGGTCGGCGCCAACGGCGCCGGCAAGACGACGCTGCTGCGCGCGATCGCCGGCGCCCATCGAGCCGGCGGCCGGCGCGTATCGTCTTCGACGGCGCCGACGTCACCGCGCGTCCCCGCCTATCGCGCGCCTGCGCACGGGCATCGCGCTGGTGCCCGAGGGCCGGCGGCTGTTTGCCGGCGATGACCGTCAAGGAGAACCTGCAGGTCGCCGGCAGCCACGGGCGGCCGGGGCCGTGGAACGTCGAAGCGGTGGTCGAGGCCTTCCCGCTGTTGCAGCGCGGCTCGAACCAGCGCGCCGGCGACTCTGTCCGGCGGCGAGCAGCAGGCGACCGCGATCGGCCGCGCGCTGATGACCAACCCGAGCCTGCTGCTGCTCGACGAGGTTTCGCTCGGGCTCGCGCCGATCGCGGTCGAGGCGGTCTACCGCTCGCTGCAAACGTGATCGCAGGGCGGCACGACGATCGTTCTGGTCGAGCAGGATATCGGCCGCGCGCTCGGCGTTGCGACGCGTGTCGTCCTGCATGCTGGAAGGCCGTATCATCCTCGAAGGCAGCGCCAGGGATCTGACGCGCGAGCAGGTCACGGAGGCCTATTTCGGACTGCGACGGGCGCGGCAGGCAAACGCATGAGCTGGAGTGGCACAACAGCTTCTCAACGGCATCCTGCTCGGCGGCTATTACGCATTGCTCGCCTGCGGGCTGTCTTTCATGTTCGGGGTGATGCGGATCATCAACCTGGCCCATGGTGATCTTGCGATCCTCGGCGCGCTTTTAGTGTTCGTCGTCGCCGACAAAACTGGATATTTCGCCGTTTTTGCTCCTGCTAGCGATGACTGCCGGTGATGGGCGCCTTAGGCTGGGCCCTGCAACGCGGCATGCTGGAGCGCAGCCTGCGCTCAGGCATTTTGGTGCCGCTCCTCACCACGTTCGGCCTCGCCATCTGTATCGAAAACGGATTGTTCGAATATTTCGGCGCCGACGAGCGCTCGCTCGCTCCCTATATCGGCGACTTCTCGTTCGACAGCATCGCCATCACCAGCAATATCTATGTCGGCTCGCTCGCCGCGGTAATTTTCGCGGTCGCCGTCGTGTTGTTGGGCGGATTGAAGCTGTTCCTGAACTATACCTCGCTCGGCCGGGCGATCCGCGCCACCTCGGAAGATGCCGATACGGCCGAGCTTATCGGCATCAATGCGCGATCGGTCTACGCCGTCGCTGCGGCAATCGCAGTCGCGTCGGCCGGCCTTGCCGGCGTATTTCTCGCGATGCGCGAGTCGTTTTCGCCTTATTCAGGGCCGACGCAGCTCATCTTCGCATTTGAAGCGGTGGTGATCGGTGGCATCGGGTCGCTTTCGGGGACGCTGATAGGCGGCATTATTCTCGGCGTCGCCCAAACCATCGGCGCACAGATCAATCCGCAGGGATTCTTGATCACCGGTCACGTGGTTTTTCTGGTGGTGCTCGCCGCACGTCTCGCGGCGGGAGCCGTGCGGGCGCGCGGCGGCCTACAAAGATTGTTCGCGCGCCGGCCATGAGCAAAATCCCGGGCTTTGTCGTTGAGCGCTGGACCCGGCTTTCGGCCGCATCGAGCACCGCCGCAGCCGCGATTCTGATTGTGCTGGCTTTCGGACCGGTCTTGTTTTCCGCGAATATCGTCGACAACCTCACCAACCTCTTTATTTATCTGATCCTCGCGATCATGTGGAACGCGCTGGCCGGATTTGCCGGGCTGGTGTCGGTCGGGCAGCAAGCCTTCTTCGGACTCGGGGCATATTTCGCCATCCAGCTGTCCTACCACGGCCTTAGCGTATATCCCGCGCTTTTGCTCGGCGCGCTGATCGCCGGCATCGTCTCGTTGCCGATCTCGGTGCTGATGCTGCGCTTGCGCGGCGGCGAGTTTGCGATTGGGATGTGGGTGGTGGCAGAACTCGCGCACCTCTTCGTCGCGCTCGATCCGCTGATCAACGGCGAAACCGGGGTATCGATGATCGCGCTCAACGTGTTCAGCCCCGATGACCGGCGCGCCTACAATTACTGGATGGCGCTCGCAGCCGCGGTGGTGCTTCTGGGCGCCATATTTGCGTTGCTGCACGGCCGCCTTGGAGCTTCGGTGCAGGCGATTCGCGACGACGAGGACGCCGCGGAATCCGTGGGCGTACGGGTGCTCGCCGGCAAGCGCACGATTTTCTTCCTTGCCGCCTTTGGCTGCGCGCTCGCCGGAAGCCTTTGGCTCGCGACTTCGATCAGCTTCCAGCCCCGGCAATATTTCGGCATCCAGTGGACCGCCTACATGATCTTCATGGTGCTGGTGGGCGGGCTCGGCACTTTCGAGGGCCCGATTATCGGCGCCGTCATTTTCTTTCTGATCGAATATCTCTTCGGCGAAACCGGCGTCTGGTATCTCGTTGGCCTCGGCGGCGCAGCCATTGTGTTCGCCTTGTTCCTGCCTCGCGGCCTATGGGGCACCGTGGAAGACAGATTTGGAATCCGGTTGCTTCCGGTCGGTTACCGGCTGCGCTTATTCAACTCCAAGATGGAAGCCGAAGAACAAGGCGAGCGAGCGCGGGACTAAAAGGGGCCGCGCGCTTTGCCACTAGGCCGGCTCTGCTAGCGTGGCGAGTCATGGATGCCGCACAGCCCGTCAAGCTGGATTGCGTCACCGGCGGCAACGAGATTGGCGCGGCAATGTCGGCGCATCCCGGCATTGGCATATCCGCTCACGCTGATCACCGATGTCGACAACGGCAATTCGCTGGTCGACGAAGAGCAATTCGGTCCGATACTGCCGATCATTCGGTATTCCGACCTCGACGAGGTGATCGAGCGCGCCAACAACAATCCGAATGGACTGGGCGGCTCGGTCTGGTCGAAGGACGTGCAAAAGGTCAAAGAGATCGCGCTGCGACTGCAATGCGACACCGCGTGGATCAACAAGCACAGCCCGCTGCAGCCGAATGTACCGTTCGGCGGCGTCAAGAGTTCGGGCGTGGGCGTCGAATTCGGCGAAGAGGGCCTGTTCGAAAAATACCGATATCCAGAGTTTGGTCCTAATCGCTTCGTGTTCGGCAGACGGGAGATTTGCTGCTCGATATTAAGAATGACAAATGCGCCGTGCTCATCAGGAAGCGCGGCGCATTTTGTTTTTGCTCTGGCGATTCGCGAGCGAAAACCGTCTGAGTTTGGCCTGCTGCAAAGACACGCGGAACTCTGGTTCCGGGCGTCACGGCATACATGGCACAAGTTCCATCACCCTCCAGTTCGATGTTCTCATAGGTGTGAGGATCTCATCCGGGAACGGATCGGCAGCCGAATGAATTGTCGGTCGTCGGTCGCGCAAAAGGCGTTATGCGACCATAAAACCTAGGAGGCCGAATATGTCCGGTAAGTTGATGACGGCGGCCGCTGCGGGTGCGCTGCTTCTTGCAACGACTGCTTTTGCGTCGGCGCAGCAGTGGGCCTATCCACAAGATCGTTATTATGGCGGATGGGGTTACTACGGCATGCCCGTATACAGTTACCTGGTGCCCCCTGCACCGTTAGTGCCCGGCTACTATGACTATGCGCCCGGTTACCGCGCCTATGGTCCGGGTTACTACTACGACGGTTGGAGCTGGCGGTATAATGGCTGGGACTGGTAATTAGTCCCGGCAGACCCTCCACCATCCAACGGCCGGACTGTCACGTGTGGCTGTTGTCTTCGTAATGCCGGTGGCGATCGCCGCCGCGTTGCGCTTTTGTGCCTACCCCGCCTCTGCTAGCGTCCGCCGCTATGGACGCCGCACATCGTATTGGCTGTGACGAACCCGGACCTCCGCCGGAGCCGGCGCGCGTCACGCCGATGATGGAGCAATACATCGAGATCAAGGCGGCCAATCCGGATTGTCTGTTGTTCTATCGGATGGGCGACTTCTACGAATTGTTCTTCGACGATGCCGAAGTCGCCTCCCGCGCGCTCGGCATCGTGCTGACCAAGCGCGGCAAGCATCTCGGCCGCGACATTCCGATGTGCGGCGTGCCGATCGAGCGCGCCGACGAATATCTGCATCGCCTCATCGCGCTCGGCCACCGCGTCGCCGTGTGCGAACAGCTCGAAGACCCCGCCGAGGCGCGCAAACGCGGCGCCAAAAGCGTCGTGCGCCGCGACGTGGTGCGGCTGGTGACACCAGGCACGCTGACGGAAGATTCGCTCCTCGATGCCAAGAGCAACAATTATCTGCTGGCGCTGGCGCGAGTTCGCGCCTCCTCGGACGAGGATCGCTTCGCACTCGCCTGGATCGACATTTCGACTGGCGAATTCCACGTTGGCGAGTGCACCCGCGCAACGCTTGCTGCCGAGATTGCCCGCATCGAGCCGGGCGAGATTATCGTTTCCGACGCATTCTATTCGGATACCGAATTCTCGCCCTATCTGCGCACGCTGCCGGCGGTGACGCCGCTCACCCGCGACGTATTCGACGGCGCGACTGCCGAGCGGCGGCTGGCATCGTTCTTCGGTGTGGCGACGACATCCTCGTTCGGCTCCTTCTCGCGGGTCGAACTGACCGCAGCGGCGGCCGCCGTCACCTACGTTGAGCGCACCCAGCTCGGCAAGCGTCCGCCGCTGTCGCCACCGGCGCGGGAGGCCGCCGGCGCGACGCTCGCAATCGATCAGGCGACGCGCAGCAATCTCGAACTCATTCGTACACTAACCGGCGAACGGCGCGGTTCGCTCCTGGCCGCCATTGATCGCACGGTGACGGCGGCGGGCTCACGCTTGCTGGCGCAGCGATTGGCCGCGCCGCTGACCGATCCGGGCGAAATCGCGCACCGGCTTGATGCGGTCGCAACGCTTGTCGATGACGCCACCAGGCGCGCCGACCTGCGCGAACAGCTGAAAGCGGCGCCCGATCTCGCTCGCGCCCTGTCGCGGATCGTGGTCGGCCGCGGCGGGCCGCGCGATCTCGCCGCCATCCGCGATGGGATCTTTGCCGCGGCGCGAATTGCCGAGCGGGTGTCCGCGCTGGCCGATGTGCCGCATGAAGTGGCGCAGGCAGTAGCGGCGCTGCGCCGTCCGACGCTGCGCTCGCCGCCGAGCTTGAGCGGGCGCTGGCCGAAGAGTTGCCCGCGTATCCGTCGCGACGGCGGCTTTGTGCGCGCCGGGTACGAGGCGGCGCTCGACGAGGCGCGAGCACTGCGCGATGAGTCGCGCCGCGTCATCGCCGCGCTTCAGGTGCGATACGCCGAGACCACCGGCATCCGTTCGCTGAAAGTCCGGCACAACAACGTGCTCGGTTACTTCGTCGACGTCACCGCCCAACACGGCGACAAGCTGATGAGCGCGCCGCTCAACGCGACCTTCATTCACCGGCAAACGCTCGCCGGTCAGGTCCGGTTCACCACCACCGAACTCGGCGAACTCGAGGCGAAGATCGCCAACGCCGCCGAGCGGGCGCTGGCGCTCGAGCTTGAGATTTTCGATCGGCTCGCGGCCGCCGTCACAGCGGCCAGCGCTGCGCTGAAAGCGGCAGCCGACGCGCTTGCCGTCATCGACGTCGCGGCGGCCCTGGCGACGCTTGCGGTCGAGTGTAACTATGTGCGGCCGGTCGTCGACGGCAGCCTCGCTTTCGTCATCACGGGCGGGCGTCATCCGGTCGTCGAGCAGGCGCTCGCGCATGACGGCGGCCCGTTCGTCGCCAACGATTGCGACCTGTCGCCCCCATCGCCGCCTCCCTACTCTCCTCCGCAAACGGGGAAAGATAAGGAGCGCGAGGCCGGACGCATCTGGCTGATCACCGGCCCGAACATGGCCGGCAAATCGACGTTCCTGCGCCAGAATGCGCTCATTGCTGTTCTGGCGCAGACTGGAAGCTTCGTGCCGGCGCGGGCCGCGCATATCGGCGTGGTCGATCGGCTGTTTTCGCGCGTCGGCGCCGCCGACGATTTGGCGCGCGGACGCTCCACCTTCATGGTCGAGATGGTCGAGACCGCGGCGATCCTCAATCAGGCCGGCGAGCGCGCGCTGGTCATTCTGGACGAAATCGGCCGCGGCACCGCGACGTTCGACGGGCTCTCCATCGCCTGGGCAACGATCGAGCATCTGCACGAGAGCAATCGCTGCCGCGCGCTGTTCGCCACCCACTTTCACGAGATGACCGCGCTAGCCGCCAAACTGCCCCGTCTGCACAACGCCACCATGCGGGTGAAGGAATGGCACGGCGAAGTCGTGTTCCTGCACGAGGTCGTACCTGGCGCCGCCGACCGCTCCTACGGCATCCAGGTAGCGAAGCTTGCCGGTCTGCCGGCGAGCGTGATCGATCGCGCCAAGCTCGTGCTGGCGCAACTCGAGGCCGAAGACCGCATTTCGCCGGCGCGCAAACTGATCGACGACCTGCCGCTGTTCGCGGCGACACGCCGTGCGGTTCCGCCGGCGGCAGAACCGCAAGCCGACGCCGCGCTCGCCGCCCTGGTCGAAGCGCTGGCGGCGCTCAATCCGGACGAAATGTCGCCGCGCGATGCGCTGGAAGCGCTTTACGCGCTCAAGGGGCGACTGGCGAAGAAGTAACTGCGCGTTTCAGCGCCCGCATGCGGATCATCAGAAGTCCGCCGCTCCACGCCAGGCAAGCCATCAGGCCGACGACGAGCGCCCACCACACGCCAAGCGGCGCGACCAGATAGTGCACCACAAGAAAGCCCAGCCCGAGACCGATCAGCGGCAGCTGCGCGTGCGCCAGCATGCTTGCCGTGATCTTGCCGCCAATGCGCGGATGCATGATGACAATCGAGCTGCCGAGAATGATCGGAAACAGCGCGAACATGCCCGAGGTGAACGACCCGATGCTGGAACTGGCCGTAGTCACCACGGCAACCACGATCGCGGCGGCAAGGGCGCGGAGCGGAATATCAAAGCGCGTGCGCCGGAATTTTGCCGGTGCACCACCGGCGCGGTAGCGCCAGCAAAACGGAATAGTCACCGCGAACACCACGACGTTGAGCAAGACGGCGCTAAGCGGCGTCCAATCAACCAGGCGAAGCGCGGCCGCAGCCGCGAACCATATGATGCTCGCCACCCCCAAACTCAAAATCAGACCGTGGCGCTGCGCCATAGCGGCATAGGCGGCGGCGAAGACGGCAACGGCCGCGTTGACGGCGACGCTGCCGACGGCGCTTGCGGCGATAAAGCTCGGCGGATGTTCAAGGGCGAGGATGGTGTAAGCGGCGCCCGCCGCGGTGGGCAGCGCGCCGATCAGCGCACCGACGAACGGACCGCTCCGCTCAACCGCCAGCGACGTGATGACGACAACACTCGCCGTCAGCACCATTTTGAAGGCAAGGCCATACCAGAAAAGGAGTTCGGGGGACGTGGAATGCATATTGCGGGAAACCGGAACGGGCTGCGTTGACAACTGAAGCCGCGCGGCAGCGCGCGAGCTTTACCGGGCGATGGGCTGTAAGAACTCTAGGCGATTGCCGAACGGGTCCGCGACGTAGAAGCGTTCGTAGCCCGACAAGGGCTCGTCCTCATACGGTGCGAAGCCGTGTTGTTCCAGCCGCGCGCGAAGAGTGCGAATGTCCTGCACGAGGAATGCAGGATGCGCCTTTCGGGCCGGGCGGAAGTCGTCTTCGACACCGAGATGGAATTGTTGCGAGCCAAGCGCGAACCATACGCCACCGCGCACAGCAAGATTTGGCGGCTTTTGCAGCTCCGGCAAGCCGAGGATGCCGCCATAAAATGCCCGCGCATCCGCCTCCCTGCCCCGCGGCATCGCCAACTGCAGGTGATCAAGCCCGACGACATTGACCACGCCATCAGACCCGCTGCATCGAAACGGCGACCGGCGGGCCGTTCTTGATCGTCTGATAGACAACGCAGTAGCGTTCGGTGAGCTTGAGCAGCTGATCGAGTTTTTCCTGCGGCGCATCGGTATCGAGATCGAACCGCAAACGGATTTGCGCGAAACCAACCGGCGCGTCCTTGGCAACGCCGAGCGTGCCGCGAAAATCGAGATCGCCTTCCGCGGCCACCGCACCGGACTTGAACGGAATGTCGAGAGCCGTGGCCACTGCTTTGAGCGTAACGCCAGCGCAGGCCACCAGCGCTTCGAGCAGCATGTCGCCCGAACACAATTCGAGCCCGGAACCGCCGGTGGCCGGATGCAGGCCCGCGACCGCAAGCGCACGGCCGGTTTCGACTTTGCAGGCGATGTTGGCGTCGTCGAGGGTGCCCTTGGCCTTCAGCGTGATAAAGGCGGCCTTGGGCTCGCTCTTGTATCGTTCCTTGATCGGCGCCTGCATCGCGCGCAGCCCGGCAGCGTCCATGGGGTGGCTCCTCATTATTCGGCGGATCACGATGATACCGCATCGTGGCAGCAAACGCAGAGCTTGTTGCCGTCGGGATCGCGGAAGTAGGCCCCGTAATAGTTGGCATGATAATGCGGCCGCAGCCCGGGTTTGCCCTCGTCGCGGCCGCCGCCGGCGATCGCCATTGCGTAACACCGGTCGACGGCCGTGCGGTCGGGAGCAAGCAAGGCGACCATCTGCCCGTTGCCGGGATCAGCGCGCTCGCCGTTGTACGGATGACCGATCAGAAATAACGGCCGGTCAAATCCGGGCCGCATCCAGCCTGCCCATGGCTGCTCCGGCTCGGAAAATTTCAGCTTAAAGCCAAGTTCATCCATCACGCTTTGGATAGAAGGCGAAGGCGCGCGCAAAATCGGTAACGCCGATATGGACGTGCGACAACATTTCACCGGCCTTTATCAGTTCATCCCGGCGTCAGCACCAGCCGGCCGACGACCTTGCCGGCCTTGAGTTCGTTGAGCGCGTCGTTGACCGCGGCCAGCGGCCGGGTGCCGACGGGCAGATCGGGCACGCCTTTGCGGCGTACGAGATCGAGCAGCTCGGCCATTTCGGTCAGGCTGCCGACATAGGAGCCCTGAATAGTCATCGCGCGCAGCGGAAAGGATGGCGTCGGCACCGTGATGTCGCCGCCGAACAGACCGACAATGATCAGCTTGCCGCCCTTGACGAGAGAATCGAGCGCCAACTGCACCGTCCGTGTGGCACCGACCAGATCGATCACCGCCCAGGCGCCTCCCTTGGTCGCTTCAATGATCTGTTTGGCGGCGTCCGCTGCGCTGGGATCGATCGCCGCCTGCGCGCCGGCCTTCAGCGCGGCTTCACGCTTGACCGGATCGATGTCGACAACAATGGCGCCCTTGCCGCCCATCGCCCGGTGCAGCGCGAGGCACATCAGCCCAAGCCCGCCGGCGCCGATGATGACCACCGGCTCCTCCTGCAACGACGGCCCGACCTTCTTCAGCGCGCCGTATGTCGTAATGCCGGAGCATGCCAGCGGCGCCGCCCGTTCCGGCGCGATATTGCCGATGTCGAACAGATAACGCGGATGCGGAACCAGCAAATGGTCGGCATAGCCGCCAGAGCGAAACACGCCGATGCTGAATGGCGTGCGGCAGAACTGCTCGTCGCCGCGCCGGCATACCGCGCATTCCCCGCAGCCGAGCCAGGGATGGACCAGCCGCCGATCGCCGATCTTGACGCCTTTGGCATCCGGACCCATTGCGACGACTTCGCCGACATTCTCGTGGCCCATGGTCAGTGGAAGTTTCACGCCCCGGTCAGCGAGCTTTAGCCGCTTGCCGCCGCCGAGATCATAAAAGCCGTCCCAGATATGCAAATCGCTGTGGCAGACACCGGCAGCAACGACCTTGAGCAGGACCTCGGTCCCGGTCGGCTTGGGGGTGGGCCGCTCCATCAGCCGCAACGGCGCTCCGCACTCGCAAACGTCATAGCTTTTCATCGGAACTACTCCTCCCAGCGGGGTTTCTGCTTTGGGCAGGGATAATGGCAGCATGGCTATTTCTGTCCATCCTCCGCGACCGATGCGGCATCAGCGTGCGCCGCAGCAATAGCTTTTGCAAGCATCGCCACAGTCCGCCGATGACAGCGGCTGGCGGCTCAGTTATGACGTGCCCCAATGCTGGACATCCAACGCGGCCCGCGCCCCGCCTCCGAACTCATCGATAGCGCGGCGATCGTGGCCGACCTCAAGGTCCTTGCCGAGAGCCATGCCGGGCGCGAGCGGGAATTGCGCGCCGCCGTCGCCCGCCGCCTCAGAGCATCGCTGACCGAGGCCCGCGCGCAAGCCGAACAATTGCTGCTGAAGGACCGTCATGGGCGGCGGTGCGCCGAGCGGCTGTGCCAGACTCAGGATGAAATCATCCGCATCCTGTTCGAGTTTGCCGCCGGTGCGCTTTATCCGCCGCAGATACGCTCACAGGCCGAACGGATGGCGGTGATCGCGACCGGCGGTTATGGCCGCGGCCTATTGGCCCCGGGATCCGACATCGATCTGCTTTTCGTCCTGCCGTATAAGCAGACTGCGTGGGGAGAATCGGTCGCCGAGACGCTGCTCTATTGCCTCTGGGATATGGGCCAGAAAGTCGGCCACGCGACGCGTTCGGTCAGCGAATGCATCCGCCAGGCCAAGGCCGATATGACCATCCGCACCGCGCTCCTCGAATCGCGGCATCTGTTCGGCGACGCCAAGCTCTACGGCGAACTCACAACACGCTTCGAAAAAGAGGTGGTGCAGGGAACGTCTGCGGAGTTCGTAGCCGCCAAGCTTGCGGAGCGCGAGGAGCGTCACCGCCGCGCCGGTCAATCGCGCTACCTCGTCGAGCCCAACGTCAAAGACGGCAAAGGCGGCTTGCGCGATCTGCACACGCTGTTCTGGATCGCCAAATACGTCTATCGCGTCCGCGAACCCGAGGAATTGATCGCGCGCGGCGTCTTCGATCGCGACGAATACAACATGTTCCGCCGCTGCGAGGACTTCCTGTGGTCGGTCCGCTGCAACATGCACTTCCTGTGCGGCCGCGCGGAGGAGCGCCTGTCATTCGACATCCAGCGCGATATCGCGGTGCGGCTCGGTTACACCGAGCATCCCGGACTGCAGGATGTCGAGCGCTTCATGAAGCATTATTTCCTCACCGCCAAGCACGTCGGCGATCTCACCGCCTTCCTCTGCGCGGGTCTGGAGGAACTGCAGGCCAAACCGGCGCCGGTGTTGAGCCGCGTGATCGCGCGGCTGCGCCCGGCGCGGAGCCGCCGCACGCTCACCGAGACCGACGATTTCATCATCGACAACAACCGCATCAACCTCGTCCGCGCCAATGTCTTCAAACGCGATCCGGTCAATCTGATCAGACTGTTTTATCTGGCGCAGAAGTACAATCTGGCGATCCATCCCGAAGCGATGCGCACCGCGTCCCGCTCGCTCAAGCTGATCGATGCCAAGGTGCGGGGCGACAAAGAGGCCAACCGCCTGTTCCTCGAGATTCTGACCTCGAAGAACGAGGCCGAAACCGTGCTGCGCCGCATGAACGAGGCCGGCGTGCTCGGCGAATTCGTTCGCGCTTTCGGCCGGATCGTGGCGATGATGCAGTTCAACATGTACCACCATTATACGGTGGACGAGCATCTCGTTCGCTGCATCGGCGTGCTCAACGAGATCGAGCAGGGCGACAGCCGCGAGGTGGCGCTGGCGAGCGAGCTGATCAAGACGATTTTACCGCAGCATCGCACCGTGCTTTATGTTGCGTTGTTCCTGCACGACATCGCCAAGGGGCGCATCGAGGATCATTCGATCGCCGGCGCACGCATCGCCCGCCGGCTCTGCCCGCGGCTCGGCTTCAATGCCGCCGACACCGAGCTGGTCGCATGGCTGGTCGAAGTGCACCTCGTCATGTCGACGGTCGCGCAGTCGCGCGACCTTTCCGACCGCAAGACCATCGAAAATTTCGCCGCCGTCGTTCAATCGCTGGAGCGGATGAAGCTTCTTGCCATCCTGACCACCGCGGATATCCGCGCCGTGGGTCCCGGCGTTTGGAACGGGTGGAAAGCCCAGCTCATACGCACGCTTTATTACGAGACCGAACCGGTGCTGACCGGCGGCTTCTCCGAGGTCAACCGCGCCGAGCGCGTAGCCGCCGCCAAGGCGGAATTCCGCGCCCAGATCGGCGACTGGCCGGCCGACGTGCTCGAAGCCTATGTCGGACGCCACTACCCGGCCTACTGGCTCAAGGTCGACTTGCCGCACAAGCTAGCGCAGGCCCGTTTCGTGCGCGACACCGAGGCCGCGGGCAAGCGGCTCGCCACCAGCGTCGGCTTCGATGCCGCCCGCGGCGTCACCGAGCTCACGGTATTCGCGCCCGACCATCCGTGGCTGCTGTCAATTATCGCCGGAGCCTGTGCGCTCGCCGGCGCCAACATCGTCGACGCGCAGATTTACACAACCGCTGACGGACTCGCGCTCGACACCATCGCCGTATCGCGCGAATTCGACCTTGACCAGGACGAAGCGCGCCGCGCAGCGCGCATCGGCGACGTCATCGAGAAAGCGGTGCGCGGACAGATCAAGCTCCCGGACGTCGTGGCCAAGCGCGCGCCGCCGAAAGGACGCCTGAAAGCTTTCGCCATCGAGCCCGAGGTGACCATCAACAATCAATGGTCGCAACGTTATACGGTGGTGGAAGTCACCGGTCTCGATCGGCCTGGCCTGCTCTACGAGCTGACCACGACGCTCTCCAAGCTCAACCTGAACATCGCCTCGGCGCATGTCGCGACGTTTGGCGAACGCGCTGTTGACGTGTTCTACGTCACCGATCTGCTCGGCGCGCAAATCACCACGCCGAACCGCCAGGCCGCGATCAAGCGTCCGCTAATCGCGCTGTTCACTTCGCCCAACGCCGAGACGAAACAAGCGTAAACATGGCTTCCGGCGGTGCAGCTTGAACCGCTACGACACACGACACGGCGCGTCTCGACGTGCGCCTCGACCCGTACCAGCGCAACTTTTCTAAGCCACCAGGGAAAGCACCGGCGTGCTTTGGCGGGACGTTCCCTCGCGCTGCCATGCGAGAGCATCAACGCCGAGGCTGCGCCCCGGCGGATCGATCAAGTAGATGAGCTGCAAGACCACCAGGAACATATAGGTCCACGGCCATTCACCCGGCGCATCATAAAGGCCGAGCCAAAGGTTGATCGCCATCAGCGCGCCGAGCGCCCCGCCGAGCCGTGTTGCCAGTCCAAGTATCAGCGAAACGGCGATCGCCACTTCGATCGCGTACACGAGCGGGCCGAATATCGCAATGTTCGGCAGCACGAGGTCGTGCACCAGATCGCTTTGCAGCTGCGTCGAGGCGTGCTGAACCATCTCCTCCATCCAATGGATCAGCCCCCAATCATAGTGCGGCGGTATCTTCCAAAGCGACTGCTGCCACCACATGCAGCCGACGATGACGCGGAGAACACCGATACCGATGTGCCGGATCGAGCGCTGCGCCGGATCGCGCCGCCAGGAATAAAAAGCCGCCGCAGCACTGCCAAGAAGCAGGAGCCAGAACACTGCCGTCGTCCACTCCGGTTTCAGCAGGAACGACACCGCATCGAACAATGGATTGGGTCTCATGTGCAAAACCCTCGCCGAAAAACATGCCCAATTGCGCTAAACGCAGGCGGCTCGATTTCCCGTGCGCTTGATCAAGGCCTTCCGCGAGTACGTCGTTCGCAGAAATCCGCGTCCCCAAGAAATTCGACTCGGCCTTGGCTAATGGCTCTTCTGAGATACTAGCTCAGCTGCTTATAAACTAACCATCAAATACTGGTGACGTTGTGAGTTGGCCAGTTTCGGCACAGTGACGCCCGTACGCTCCTTTGGTGAGCCACTGCCGAACGGACCTGAGGTTCAGCTAACATAATGTCCGCTTGCGAGAACAACCGCCTCAAGCAGATCGAGCGCGTCCGCGGTTCCGTCGGCTTCGCCCTTTTCAAAATCCTGCGCCGCCTGTCCCATAGTGTTCGTGACGTGAGCGAAGCAAAGGACGTGGCGTCGGTTGGCGGCGGCAAAACTGTAGAGCGCTGAGGCTTCCATCTCAACTGCGAGCACGTCTCCGCGCCTTCGCTGCCTCTATTGCCTCCGTGGTTTCCCGGAACGGTGCGTCCGTGGTCCATGTGGCTCCGACAACCGCGCTCAAGCCGCTGTTTCGCAAAGCATCGGCGGCAACGGTGACTAACACCGGATCGGCTTCGCCGTATTCGGCTGGCGCAGAGTAATGGTAGCTGGTTCCTTCATCGCGCAACGCACGATCAATGATGACGAAGTATGGCGTTGGCCCCGCTGGCACGATTTGTCCGGCGGAAGTCAGGCTCAGGAGCAGGCGGCAACCGCTTGCGAACAATTCTTCCGCTATCAAGACCGCGAACGGCGCGCCGACTGCGCAACCTACGATACCGACAGTTCGCCCGGCTAATTCGAAAGTATCGAGTTGCGTGTGATAGCAGGGCCACCCGTCGAACGGCTTTGACCAACCCTCCTTGCGCAGGCGTCGAACAATATCGCCGTCCGGGTCGAGGATGCACACGGCCGGCACCTCAACGGTGGGAAGCCCTTTTTGCCGTCTCGCTTGTCGCAGTAGCGCTGCCGGACGAAACACGGACGGGGCCGACGGATTCTTGTTATCGAGAATGACCGGCATCAGACATGCTCCAGCACGACTGCGTAATGGTACGGCGGTATGTCAATCAGCTCGTGAAATTTAAGCCCATCGATCTCGGGTACATCGATTGTCTGTTGCGGCGACATTCGCACTTCTGTGCGCGGTCCGCGCGGCTCGCCCAACACAATTGTTTCTTCACGAGGTCGCCCATGCCAATTGACGATGGCGAATCGTCCCAAAGGTTTGAGGGTATCGCGGACCGCGCGCGCCAAGCGCGGCTTATCCGGGACGCCGTGGAAAGCGTTCGCGAGATACACGAAATCCACAGGCCGGGTCCACAGGCAGGCGATTTCGTAGGCGTCCGCCGCGATGAAATCGCAGTTATTCTTGTCGCTTCTCGCACCCGATGGCGCCCCACTTCAAGCAAAGCCGGATCTATTTCGATCGCCACAACACGACGGGCGATCTTGGCGATCTGCAGCGTGAACCATCCGTCGCCGGAGCATAGGTCCACGACGAGCATTCCCGACTTGATGCCGACCTTGCCGAGTACGCCTGCCGGATCGGGCCACAGCGCCTGCCACCAGCCGGCGTTGGGCATCTCGGTCCCCTGGAAGAATCCCTTGGGCTTTTCCATGACCGGTTCCGTAGGCTCGCAGCTCTGGACGAGGCTTCGAGTTCCCGCCACCTGTCGGTCTCTCCCTTAAATTTGACTATGCCCCAGCTCTCATTGGAACAGGTAACGCCGCCTTAAATGCCGCGCTCTACCGTGACGCGAGCGTGTGTTCCGCGTGCGGGGATGGACATGGCGTCGCGACGGGCCGGATGGAAGCGTGCGCTCGACGCTGCCCGCCTGGACCTGCGGCTGCGGCCGCAGGACCGCACCGGTGGCCCGCTTAAGACCCGTGGCGATAGCAGCCGCCGCCGGCGGAAAGACGCTTCACCACCGCAAAAGACGAGACCGCGGCGCGGGGGCGGCGGCGGCAAAGGCCGCTCGGCACTCGGCCATATTCTCTATTGGGGCCTGGTACTGACGCTGTGGGTGGTCATCGCGGCGATCGGCGCGCTGGTTTGGGTCGGCATCCGTCTTCCATCGATCCAGTCCCTGGAAATTCCCAAGCGGCCGCCCTCGGTGCTCATCGTCGGCGCCAACGGCGCCACACTTGCGACACGCGGCGACATGGGCGGCGCCGCGGTGTCGTTGCGCGAATTGCCGGACTACGTGCCGAAAGCTTTCATCGCCATCGAGGATCGCCGTTTCTATTCGCACCATGGCGTCGATCCGTTAGGCATCACCCGGGCGGTCATCGCCGATCTAATGCGTCGCGGCGCCTCGCAAGGCGCATCGACGATCACCCAGCAACTCGCCAAGAATCTGTTCCTGACCCAGGAGCGCACCGTCTCACGCAAGCTGCAGGAAATGGTGCTGGCGTTCTGGCTCGAGCACAAATTTTCCAAAGCGCAGATTCTTGAGCTGTATCTCAACCGCGTCTATTTCGGTTCCGGCGCTTACGGCGTGGAAGGCGCGGCACGACGCTATTTCGGAAAATCGGCGCGGCAACTGACGCTGGCCGAGGCGGCGCTCCTTGCCGGCCTGGTTCAATCGCCGTCTCGGCTGGCGCCGAACCGTAACCCGGAAGGGGCGGAGCGGCGGGCGCGCGTGGTGCTCACCGACATGGCCGCGCAAAAGTTGGTCGGCGAAGACGCCGTGCGATTTGCGCTCGCTCATCCGGCGCGCGCGGTGAAACCGGCCGGAGCCAACTCCGTCAATTATGTCGCCGACTGGATCATGGACGCGGTCGACGACCTGGTCGGGCGCTTCGATCAGGATATCGTCGTCGAGACCTCGATCGATCCGACGCTGCAAGGCGCGGCCGAACGGGCGCTGGCGGAAGCGCTGGCGCAAAAAGGCGAGAAGCTCGGCATCGGCGAAGGCGCACTGGTCGCCATGACGCCGGACGGCGTCGTGCGTGCGCTGGTCGGAGGCAAGAGCTACGCCGACAGCCAGTTCAACCGCGCCATCGCCGCCAAGCGCCAGCCGGGCTCGGCATTCAAGCCGTTCGTCTATCTCACCGCGCTCGAACACGGGCTGACGCCCGACACCGTGCGCGACGACGCGCCGATCGCGGTGAAGGGCTGGAAACCGGAAAATTACGAGCACGAGTACATGGGCCCGGTGACGCTGACACAAGCGCTCGCCAATTCGCTGAATACCGTGTCGGTGCGCCTGACGCTGGAGTTCGGTCCGGCCGCGGTGATCCGCACCGCCTATCGGCTTGGCATCAACTCGATGCTCGAGCCCAATGCCTCGATTGCGCTCGGCACCTCGGAAGTGTCGGTGATGGAGCTCGTCACCGCTTACGCCACATTCGCCAACGGCGGGTTCGCGATCTCGCCGCATGTGGTCGAGCGGGTGCGGGGGGCCGACGGTAAAACCCTTTACGCCCGCTCGACGCAAAACCTCGGCCGCATTGTCGATCCCCGCTACGTGGCGATGATGAACGCGATGATGCACGAGACGCTGGTGAGCGGTACCGCGCGCAAGGCCGACCTGCCCGGCTGGCCCGCCGCCGGCAAGACCGGCACCAGCCAGGATTTCCGCGACGCCTGGTTCATTGGCTACACCTCGCACCTCGTCGCCGGAGTCTGGCTCGGCAACGACGACAACACGCCGACGCGCAAGGCGACCGGCGGCGGGCTTCCGGTCGAAATCTGGAGCCGCTTCATGAGGACGGCACATCAGGGCGTTGCGCCCGTCGGTCTCGCCGGTGTTGGCAACGGCGGCTGGTCGGCGTTGCCCCGGACTGACGCCGGCAATCCCGGAGCCGCCGCCACGCCGCCCTCGCCTCCCGCTCTCGACTCCTGGCTGCTCGATAAGCTGTTCGGGCGGCGGTGACGCGGTGCCCCGCGAGTCCTAACGCCTGACACGCATCGTCGCTTTAACCGGCTTCGCTATTGCCGTTCCAACGATGACGAAGGCTGTCGACGTGCACGTCGAGGTCGCGTTCGGAAAAAGCCACCAGGTCGCTGTGACCGAAGCCCCGCGAATAATCCAGTACGGAAATGATTTCCGGTGCGATCCGAAGCAAAGCGACGCTCGCCGGCGGCGGCCGCACCGAAATGCGGCCCGCAACATCGTCGTCAGACGCCGCTCGCAGCGTCACATATTCAGGATACCTTTTCAGCCGGAGCTTGCTGATGTCCTCGTATTCGGATCGATCAGTGACTTCGGACGCGAGGCCGGCGAGCGAAAGGCCCCTGATATCCTTGGGATCGGGCGCATCCGACCCGATCGCGATGGAAACCCGCGGATCGCGGAGGATGTTGGCGTATTTCTGCGTGTTGCGCGCGACAAAGAAATACAACAGGAATACGTCATTGACGTATCCGACAGTCGTTACTTGCGGCCAGCCATCGGCGCGGTTGGTGGCAATCGCCATCACCCGATGCTCTTCCAGCAGGTGAAGGATGAGCGACCGCAGTCTTGGCATCATGGCGGGTGAGCCCGCGGTCAATTGAGGTGAAACTCGACGTTGACCTGGCCGGTGCCGCTGGACGAAAAGTAATCGCAAAGCTGCTCGACCGTTCCGCCGTAGTTTTCCCAGCCGAGGAGGCCGAACAGCATCGCCGTGTCGGCCATCAAAGCTTCGCCGCTGCACTTGGTGGCGTATTCCGGCAATAAGCCGACAAATTCCCGGTAGCGGCCGTCGCGCCACAGTTCGAGCACGCGAAGATCCATCTGGCGGTTAAACTCGCTGGAGACGATATCCCACTGCCCCTCACCGACATCCCGATTGCTTATGACCTTGTGCGACAGCGAACCGCTCGCCAGGACGGCGACATTCGAGTTCGATCGTAAAATCGCACGCCTGCAGGCTTCGCCGAATTTGCGGTTTTCTTCGACGCTGGCAAATAACGGCGATGCAACGGGCAGAACTTTGAGGCCGCCATCGGCATTCATGTATCGCATCGGAACGATGCTGCCATACTCGAGCGCCAGGCTGCGGACGCGGTGAGCAAGAACGTCAAGACCCTGGCCGGCCGCTTCTTCGACAATCAGATCGGCCAACGCCGGATTGCCCGGATAGTCGTAGGCGAGATCCTGGATCATGTGCGGCGCTTCGTGGCTGGTGTAGTTGCCGGTGTGCCGCTCATTGGCGTTGATGTGAAAGCCGAAGTTCGAAAGCCAATGGGTATCGAAAATGAGGAACGTATCGGCGCCGCGCTGGTGTGCGCGTTTGCCGATTTCCTTCAGCGACTCGATCGGCAGTTTCCGCCGTCCTTTGAGCGCACCCTCGCGCTCCGATAGGAGCAGCGAGGGCACGTGGGTGACTTTGGCCGCGAGTACAATCTGACCCATGAGGCTCCTCACAACTGCAGCCGGCGCGCTCCGCGCTTGGTGCGGTGTAGTGACCAGCGCCCGCTACACGCTCCTATGATCGGACAAGGTTCCTAGGCCACGTTCTTCATCACCACGCTGACGTCGTCCGGATTGATCAAATCCGGGACTGTCCAACCGT
Source organism: uncultured Alphaproteobacteria bacterium (assembly GCA_963826945.1). Classification (GTDB taxonomy): domain Bacteria; phylum Pseudomonadota; class Alphaproteobacteria; order Rhizobiales; family Xanthobacteraceae; genus BOG-931. The sequence goes on from CAWGYY010000028.1 coordinate 184,367, forward strand.
TGAGGTCGTACTCGGCCATGCACTGCTCGGCGAAGCCCTTGTATTTCGCGCTTTGCCCCATCATGTCGGCGACCGCAATTACCTCGGTGCGAATGTTCTCGTGGTTGCCGAAATAGTTGCGCTCATAGAGCGCATGGCGGCTGCCGAACTCGGTGCCGATCGTCTCCCACATCAGCTTCATGAGCTTAACGCGCTCCTCGGCGCCGTAATTGTTGGAGCCGCGGACATAGGGGTCCAGATACTTGCGGACCTCCGGCACCTTGAAGTCATTGGCATGCGACGGCAGATAGATCAGCGCACTCGCCAAGACGTTCTCGATGACTTCGCGCAACCGCGTATAGGCGATGTTCGCCATCACCCGATACGCCAGGCCATATTCCAGGTTGGGCGAAACAAAGCCGGGCGTCCATGGCGTCACCGTGCGGGCCATCGCATCGGTCAGGCCCCAAAACAGATTGCGAAACGCCAGCACTTCGCCGACTTGCGCCTGAACGCCGCGGAAATCCTTGGCGCCGGTCGCTTCCACCGACTTCAGCAGCAAGCCGGCGATGAAATCGAGCTTGACCGCAAGCCGGGTACAGCCATGAAACATGAAGCGGGGCAGGAAGCCCGAGCGCGGGAAGAAGTTGTTGACCTTGTCGATGTCGCCATACGCGAACACGTTTTCGAACGGTACAAACACCTTGTCGAACACGATGATGGAATTGTTTTCGTCGAGCCGGCTCGATAGCGGATAGTCGAACGGGCTGCCCATGGCCGCTGCCGTCATTTCGTAGGATGGGCGGCAATAGAGCTTCAGACCGGCGAATCGTTCGGCACGATGCAAACGAACGCGAAGTCTCTGGTCTTGATCGGCAATAGGCCGTTGTTGGCGATAAAGTTGTAGTGAGTGAGCGTCGAGGTCGTGGCCACCACCTTCGCGCCGCTGATAATCAGACCGGCATCGGTCTCCTTCTCGACGTGCATATAGACGTCGCGCACCTCTTCAAGCTGCTTGTTGCGGTCGACGGGGGATTGACGATGGCGTGGTTGACGAAGGTGACCTCGTCGTTGACTTTCCTGTACCAGCGGCGCGCGTTCTCATCGAACGGCTTGTAAAAATCCGGATTGGCGCCGAGCGTGGCAAGGAACGCGGCCTTGTAATCCGGCGCGCGGCCCATCCATCCATAAGTCACGCGGGCCCATTCGGCGATTGCATCGCGCCCGCCGACCATGTCTTCCACACTTTTCGGGGCCTTGAAGAACTTGTGGGTGTAGCCGCCGTTGCCGGTATCGGTCGGCGTACAAATGATGTCCTTACGCTCGTCGTGGAGCGCGTCATACAGCCTCGCCAGCATCCGCACGGTGTTGCGGAAAGCGGGGTGCGTGGTGACATCCTTGACGCGCTCGCCGTAAATCCAGATCTCGCGTCCGTCGCGGAGGCTGTCGAGATATTCCTTCGATGTAAACGGTTTGGTGCGGCCCCGCGTTTCCGATTCGGCGGCCGGCGCGTCCATTGTCATCGACATGGCCTTCACTCCTTATAGGCAGGGCCTCTGCGCGTGTTTGCTGCTTTCCTTAGCTGTGCATCGTTCAGATCGGCGCTCATTTGATCAACGGCAGGACATCGAATTGATGGAACGGCGGCTGCAACGCGGGCGTCCATTCGAGCGTGGAATAAGGCGGCGCGTTACCCCCGTAACCGCGCCGCCACTCGCAAAGATGAAGCCACAAGACATAATCGTTGCGAGCGCAACAAATTTGCTCTCGCGGTCACCCGGCGCTTTGATCTAGATCAATTCGCTTGCGGCCCCGATGCAATTCTCCAGTTGACAATAACCCGAGTATGGGCGGCACAGCGATGCAAGCGAAGTTGCTCGAATATCTCGACCGGCGGATCCCCCGCTACACCAGCTATCCGACTGCCGTGCAATTCGGCCCCGGCGTCGATGCGCTGGTCTACGAGCGCTGGCTCAGGGCGTTGCCAAACGCGGCATCGGTCTCGGTCTATCTTCACGTGCCGTTTTGCGCCGAGCTCTGCCTCTATTGCGGCTGTCACACCACCGTCGCCCGCCGCTACGCGCCGATTGCGGCTTACGTCGAACTGTTGGAACGCGAGATTTCGCTGATCGGCCGGTTATTGGCGCGGCCGGCGGTGACCCAGATTCACTGGGGCGGCGGGACGCCGACAATATTGTCGCCGCAGGACCTGCTGCGCGTGACCGCAGCGCTGCGGGCAAATTTTATGATCACACCCGCAACCGAAACGGCGATCGAAATTGATCCGCGTTCGCTGACCCTCGAGCATATCGCCGCGCTGGCGGAGATCGGCGTCACGCGCGCCAGCCTGGGCGTGCAGGATTTCGAACCACGCGTGCAACAGGCCATCAGGCGAGAACAGAGCTTCGAACAGACGGCCCGTGCGGCGGAGGGCCTCCGCGACGCAGGCATTACCGGCATCAATCTCGATCTTATGTACGGACTGCCGCATCAGACGGTCGCCACGATTGCGAAGACGTCACAGCGGGCGCTCGCGCTTGAACCGGACCGGATGGCGCTGTTCGGCTACGCCCACGTGCCGTGGATGAAGCGTCACCAAAAGCTCATCCCGGAAGACGCATTGCCGGGCAGCAGCGAACGGTTTGAGCAAAGTTGCGCGGCGGCCGCAATATTCACTGGCGCCGGCTATCGCCGGATCGGGCTCGATCATTTCGCGACCAGCGCAGATCCGCTCGCCGCGCACCAACGTGAAGGCAGGCTGCATCGCAATTTCCAAGGATACACGACCGATCAAACGCCAAATCTCATCGGCTTTGGTCCGTCGGCTATCGGCTCATTGCCCGGCGGATACGTACAGAATACCGCCAGTATGGTTGCCTACCGCGAAGCGATCGCAGCGGGCCGTCCGGCGACGGCGCGCGGCCTCGCCTTGACGTCGGAGGATCGATTGCGCGGCGCCATCATCGAACGCCTGATGTGCGATCTGCGCGTGGACTTGGCGGACTTATGCGCGGCGCATGATGCCGACGCGAGTCAGTTTGCCACGGAGCTTGGTAAGATCGACGAACTGGCAAATGACGGCATTGTCGAACGCTCCGGCAGCGAGATCAAAGTACCGGAGCATGCGAGAGCGCTGGTTCGGGCGGTGTGTGCCGTATTTGATGCCTATATCTCGAACGGCGAAAGCCGATTCTCAAAGGCGTCTTAAATCGCTCCGAAATTAAACTGAAATCGCCCGAACGTTAGAAGCTCTGACCGGCCGGTGGAAGCCCTTCAGCGTCAGTGCGTCCAGCGGCTCAAGCTCGGCGATTTCTTCGACGGCCACACCGACCTTGTTGTCGATCAGAATTTGTCCATCCTTCGCCTCCGCGCACAGCCGCGCCGCCAGATTGGTCACCGAGCCGATGGCGGCGTAATCGAAACGGCCCTCGAAGCCGATGCGGCCGAGGGTGGCATAACCGTGCGCGATGCCGACACCGAAGCCGAGCTCGAAGCCGTGCTTGCGCCACTTGGTGCTCAAGCTGCCGACCGCCGCGCGCATCTCGGCGGCCATGCGCACCGCCTGGCCGCACGGATCGGCGCACGGCACCGGATCGTTGAGCATCGCCATCAGGCCGTCGCCGGCGAAACGTTCGATCGTACCTTCGAACTTGTGAATGATGGCGCCGACCGCGGTGTGATATTCGCGCAGCGTGTTCATGATCTCTTCGGGCTCGGCGGTCTCGGCGAATGAGGTGAAGCCGCGGAGATCGCAAAACACCACCGTGACCTCGCGGCGGTGACTGTCGAGCACGCGATCGTCCCCCGACGTCAGAATCAGCTCAGCCACCTGCGGGGACAGAAACCGCTTCAGGCGGTCCATGCGCCCGATCTGCGCCAACTGCTGCGTCACGCGCTCTTCAAGCGTGCGGTTCCAGCCGGCGAGATCGGCCGCCTGCGCGGTCACCCGGTCGGTTAGCTCCTTCATCCGCAGCATCGACTTGACCCGGGCGACCAAAGCCGCCTGATCGACCGGCTTGGTCAGATATTCGTCGGCACCGGCTTCCAGCCCCGTGACCACATCCTTGGAATCGGCCTTTGCTGTCACCAGAATGATCGCCATGAACGGCAAATCGGCGTCCGCCTTCAGCCGGCGGCACACTTCGAAGCCGTCGAGCTTTGGCATCATCACGTCGAGCAGAATAAGATCCGGAAGCTTTTCGCGGGCGACGGCGAGAGCTTCTTCGCCATCGCAGGCTTGCAGCAGTTCGTAGCCTTGCGGCCCCAACCGCATGACCAGAATGTCGCGATTAGTCTCGTTGTCGTCGACGATGAGAATACGCGGCGGATTGTGCATGGGAGGTCGGGCCCTGCAATTAGTGCAAATGCTCCTTGATCTTCGCCAGCAACTGACGGGGACTATACGGCTTGGTGATGTAATCGTCGCAGCCCGCGGCGCGGGCTTTGTCCTCGTCGCCGGAGAGCGCGTAGGAGGTCACGACGATGATCGGAATTGCCTTCAGGGCAGGATTGGCCTTGATGCGCCGCGTCGCCTCATAGCCGTCCATGATCGGCAATTGGATATCCATCAGGATCAAGTCCGGCAACTGGGCTTCGGCGGCAGTGACGCCGCGCGCGCCATCCTCGGCTTCCATAATCTGATAACCGACGCTGGTGAGCAGATCGCGCAGGATGCGCCGGTTATCCTCTTGGTCTTCCACCACCAGAATGCGTTTGCTCATGCCGCTTGCCCCTCGCTGCCGGCATTAACCGGAAGCTTAATTGTAAAAGTCGAACCTTTACCAAGCTGGGACTCAACCGAAATACCGCCGCCATGCATTTCGACGATGCGCTTGGAGATGGCGAGCCCCAACCCGGTCCCGCCCTTCTGTTTGGTCAATGTATTGTCGACTTGCTGAAATTCCTCGAAGATTTTCGCCTGATCGGCGGCGGCAATGCCCGGACCCGCTGTCGCGCACGGCGACGCGGAAAGAGCCGTCGGAAGCGAGGCCTCGATCGCCACTTCGCCCTTGTCCGTGAATTTGATCGCGTTGCCGACGAGATTAAGCAGCACCTGCGACAGCCGGCGCTCGTCGCCATGGCCGGCCGGCAAACTCGGCGCTATCTTCGTCGTCAGGGCGAGATTTTTCTGCGCCGCCAAGCGGTTCGACCGCGACATAAACGCCCTGCACCAGATTGGCCAGCGAATAATCGGACAGCGACAGCGTCAATTGTCCGGCTTCGATCTTCGACAGATCAAGCACGTCGTTGATCAGGCCAAGAAGATGCCTGCCATTGGTCTGCACCCGCTCAAGCACCTCGCGCATCTTCTCCGGCGGGTCGCCGTAAATGCTGTCGAGGATGAATTCGGTATAGCCGAGAATGGCATTAAGCGGGGTGCGCAATTCGTGGCTCATATTGGCGAGGAACTGCGACTTGTGCCGGCTCGCCACTTCAAGCTCGTGGCCCTTGTCCTCGATTTCGTGGAACAGCCGCGCGTTCTGGATCGCGAGCACCGATTGCGCCGCAAAGGTCTTCATCAGGTCGACGGTGTTCTGCGGAAACGCGCCGGGCGTCTTGCGACGCACGACCAAAATTCCGACGATCTCCTCGCCGCGGATAAGCGGCGCGATCAACCGCGCGCGGTAGCCGGCGCGCAAGATGATATCGCCCAATTCGGTGTGGGGTTCCTGCCTCATGTCGGCGACCTGGACCGGCTCGCCGCGAGCTGCGCCGGGCAGCAAATTTGCCTCGTCGAGGCGGATGTGCTGATGGCCGAGTGCATCGATCAATTCCTGGTCCATGCCGTGGGTGGCGCGCAGCCGCAATTCGCGCAGCCCCTCATCGAACACATAGATGGCGCCGGCCTCGGTTCCAGAGAGCTGCACCGCCTTGGCGACAATCGTCGAAAGGACGGTCTGCAGGTCAAGCGTCGAGTTCACCGCCTGCGAGGTTTCGCCGAGCGCGCGCAATTCGCCGACCGATCGCCCAAGTTCATCGGTGCGTTGACGCAGTTCGTTCAGGAGCCGTGCATTTTCGATGGCGATCACGGCCTGCGCGGCAAAATTTTCAACCAGCGCGATCTGCTTGTCTGTGAATGGCCGGACCTCTTGGCGGTAAGTGCCGATCACGCCGACCAGTTCATCCTCCTTAAGCATCGGCATGATCAGCACTGTTCGTGCACCGGCGGTCTCGACCAGCCGAACCATATTCGGATCGCGTTCGATATAGCTCGGGTCCGCGAAGACATCGGTAACATGCACGACCTGCTTTGTTTGTGCGGCTCGGATGACTGGGAGGTGAGGATGATGCTCGCTGAACAACACCGCCGGTGCGCGCTTTAATAAGTCGAAAATGGCCGATGTCCCCCCGTGCGTGGCGACATTGCGAAGTCCATCGGCGGTGCTCAGAAATAAGGCGGCAAACTGGGCTTGACATAACCGTGTCGCATTCTCCAGCAGAGCATCGAACACCGGCGTTAGTTCGCCGGGCGAGCTTGAGATGACAGTCAATACCTCCGCCGTCGCCGTCTGCTGCTCCAGCGATTCGGTGAGAGCATCGGTGCGCTGACGCAGCTCAGTAAGCAGTCGCGCATTCTCGATGGCGATGACAGCCTGGGCGGCGAAGTTTTTGAGCAGATCGATCTGCTTATCGGTGAACGGCCGCACTTCTTGGCGAAACACGGCAAATGAACCGATGAACTCATCCTCCTTGAGCAAGGGCACAAGGAGAAGCGTCCGGCCACCGGCGACATCGACGAGCTTGGAAAATTCAGGATCGTGCTCGATATAACTCTGTTCCGTTCAGACGTCGGCGATATGAATGACCTCCTTGGTTCGGGTGATGCGGCCGAGCGGAATTCCGGATGAAGGTAGCGGGCCAGTACGGGCTGGCGCCGAGCCTCCGTATAAGCTTGCGGCATGCGACGATGCGGCGCCGCGGCGTGGAACGCTCTCCATCGTAAAGAAACAGATTGCCGATCTTGGCGCCGCACATGCGTGACGGCGTTCTCCAGCATCGCATTGAAAACCGGCTCAAGTTCGCCGGGCGAACTTGAGATCACGCTTAGCACCTCCGAGGTCGCAGTCTGCTGCTCCAGCGATTCGGTGAGGTCGTCAGTGCGCTGGCGCAGTTCGTTCAGTAGCCGCGCGTTCTCGATGGCGATCACGGCCTGTGCGGCAAAGTTCTGCACCAGTTCGATCTGCTTTTCGGTAAAGGGCCGCACCTCCTGGCGGAAAACGACGAATGCTCCCACCAGCATATTCTCCTTGAGCATCGGCACGCCCAGGAGACCGCGCGTGCCGTCTTCTTCGACACCTGCGATAAACACCGGATTGCGGTTGAGATAGGCCTGGTCCTTTGTAGCATCCTCGATTTCGACGATATTATTTGTCGCAAGCACGCGACCGAGAATGGTGTCGGGATGCGGATCAATTGGTCCGCTGCATCAAATCGAGGAGCCTGCGACCGGCACCAATGTGCGTCGCCAGGCTGAAGCTTCGCCATCGTATCGATAAAGCATTCCGAACTCGGCACCGCAGATCCGGACCGCGTTAGTCCAGCATCGCCTGGAATACCGGCTCCAAATCGCCCGGCGACGAGCTGATGACGCGCAGCACCTCAGACGTCGCCGTCTGCTGTTCCAGCGACTCGGTGAGATCGGCGGTGCGCTGGCGTAGCTCGGTGAGGAGCCGGGTATTCTCGATAGCGATGACGGCTTGGCTGGCGAAGTTCTGCAGAAGTTCGATCTGCTTTTCGGTAAAGGGCCGCACCTCCTGACGGAAAATCGCAAAGGCGCCGATGAACTCGCCTTCCTTGAGCAGCGGCACCACAAGCAGCGTACGCACACCAAAGCGTTCGACCGCGGCAACCGCCAGCGGATTGCGCATTTGGTATGGCCGTTCGTTGGCGAAATCGACCACGTGAACGGGCCCCTTTGTTGCGGCGGCCCGCATGATCGGCGCGTCTTCACTCGGCAGGCGCGGGCCACTTTCAAAGTATTCCATAAGTGGTGCCGGTACGCCGACCGAGGCAACCGGACGAATGGCGCCGTCATCCAGACGGAATAACATCCCAAATTTTGCATCGCATACGCGCGCCGCATTCTGCAGCATGGCATGAAACACCGGCTGGAGCTCTCCCGGCGAGGAGCTGATGACCTGGAGCACCTCCGAAGTCGCGGTTTGCTGCTCCAGCGACTCGGTGAGGTCGGTCGTGCGCTGCCGCAGTTCGTTGAGCAGCCGCGTGTTTTCGATGGCAATCACCGCTTGCGCTGCAAAATTAGCAACCAGTGCAATCTGCTTGTCGCTAAACGGCCGAACCTGTTGCCGGTAGATGGCAATGGCGCCGACCATTTCATTGTCTTTGAGCATCGGAACCACGAGGAAAGTCCTTGCCCCGCCCAGTTCACCGAGGGCGACGGCCGCCGGATCGCGCCGCTTGTAAGCCTCCTCCTCGGCGTAATCGGCAATATGGACCACCTCTTTGGTCGCGGCGGTTCGCCCTAACCCGGTCTTCGGACTGGCGTAAAACTCCGGTTCACGTTGCCGGAGTTTGGCAAAGGCTGGCGGGGCATTGTGCATGGCGACGACGCGGAAACGACCATCGCCTTGATAAAGCACGAGCAATCCGAAATTAGCCTCGCAAAGACGCGTGGCGTTCGTCAGCAGCCTATCAAACACCGGCTGTAAATCGCCCGGCGAGCTTGAGATGACGCTCAGCACCTCCGACGTCGCGGTCTGCTGCTCCAGCGATTCGGTCAATTCGCGCGTGCGCTGCTGCTCGGCCTCGAACAGTCGTACGTTCTCGATGGCGATCACCGCCTGATCGGCAAAGGTCTTGACCAATTCGATTTCGCGATCGCTGAACGGTTCGACTCGGCAGCGTGCCAGTCCGATGACGCCGATCGGTTCGCCATCGCGCATCAGCGGCACGCCAATCATCGAGCGGACGCCGCCGACTTTGGCGTCGTCCTTGTTCTCGTACAGCGGATCGTTCCAGGCATCGTCGATTCGCGCGATCTGGCAGGTCATCGCCGCACGGCCGACGACTGTGCCTGGTCCCGGTGAAATCACCGTGTTCCGCTCAAGTTCGAGGTACGCCGCAACGGCGCTGTGGCCGGCCGCAAACCGGTAAACGCCATCCTGCAAGCGGTAGATGACCGTTTGTTCGGCGTGGCACAGCCGCTCCGCGGTCTCGACCACGCTCTGCAGGATTGGCTGCAGCTCGAACTTGGATCGGCTGATGACGCCGAGAACCTCGGATGTGGCTGTTTGTCTCTCAAGCGACTCGCGCAGTTCGCTGAGCAATCGCGCATTCTCGATGGCGATCACGGCCTGGGCGGCAAAGTTCTCCACCAGGGCAATCTGCTTGTCGGTGAAGGGGCGAACCTCCTGCCGGTAGATGCTGAGGGCGCCGACCAACTCGCCATCCTTGAGCAGCGGCACATCTACGGTGGACCGGGCCCCGCCAAATTTGACCGGCGGGCTGTTTGGCGCATCGGCTGCATAGTCCTGCGTTTCGCTGACCTTCTTCGTGCCGATGACGCGGGCAAGGAGCGTGTTGGGGTTTGGCCGAAATGGGCCGCGCTTCCTGACAAATTCGGCAAGCGCCGGCGACGTGCCCATGTCGGCGACAAATTCCAGCATATCGCCATCGTAGCGAAACAAAAGGCCGAATTTCGCTTCGCAGATGCGCGTCGCGCTCTCCAGCATGGCGTGGAAGACCGGCTCCAGCTCGCCGGGCGTCGAGCTGATGACGCGCAGCACATCCGACATTGCGGTCTGCTGCTCCAACGATTCACGCAATTCGCCGAGCAGGCGTGCATTCTCGATGGCGATGACCGCCTGAGCGGCGAAACTCTGCATCAGCTCGATCTGCTTGTCGGTGAACGTCCGCACTTCGGTGCGATAGACGGCGATGGCGCCGATCAGTTCATCGTCCTTGAGCATCGGCACGGCAAGAAGCGTTCGAGCCCCGGTGAGCTTGATGAACGCGGCGACATCGCGATCGCCCCGCTTATAAGCCGGCTGCTCGGTCAGGTCGGGAATCTGGACCCATCGTTTGGTCGCAGCCAGCAAAGCGAGCGGACCGACCCGGATAACCGGCTCACGGCGCCGCAACTCGGCAAAGGCGGGCGGGGCATTGTGCAAGGCGACGACGCGGGAGGCGTCACCTTCCCTGAGCGAGAGGATGCCGAAATTGGCCTCACAGATGCGCGAGGCGTTGCCGAGCACGGTCCTGAACACCGGCTCAAGATCGCCCGCCGAGCTTGAAATAACGCGGAGCACCTCCGAGGTCGCGGTCTGCTGCTCCAGCGATTCGGTGAGGTCAGTGGTGCGCTGGCGCAACTCGCCCAGAAGCCGCGCATTTTCGATGGCAATAACGGCCTGCGCGGCAAAATTCTTGACGAGGTCGATCTGTTTATCGGTGAAGGGGCGGACTTCCTGGCGGTACACCGTGAAGGCACCGACCACTTCGTTTTCCTTCAGCATCGGGACGGCCAGCATCGTCCGTACACCGCCCAGTTCGACGGCCGCCACGACCTGTGGTGCCCGATCTTCGAGATAACCTTCATCTTCCAGAAGATCGCGAATATGAATCACGCGTCTGGTCGCCGCCATGCGGCGAATGCCGGTTTTCGGACCGGGCTTGAACACCGGCGCGCCTCGGCGTGCTTTATCGAATGCAGGAGGTAAGTTGTGTGTCGCCATAAGGCGCAAGTTCTCGCCGTCCCAGCCGTGGATGATCCCGAACTTAGCCCCCGAGATGCGAACGGCATTCTCCAGCGTTGCCGCGAACACTGGCCCAAGATCGCCGGGAGAACTGGAGATAACCTGCAGCACCTCCGAGGTCGCGGTCTGCTGCTCCAGCGATTCGGTAAGGTCGGTCGTGCGCTGGCGCAGTTCGGTAAGAAGCCGCGTATTTTCGATGGCGATGACCGCCTGTGCCGCGAAGGTAGTCAACAACGCGACTTGTTTGTCGGTGAACGGCCGGATCTCCTGGCGATAGATGCCGATGGCGCCAATCACCTCGTCGTCCTTGAGCATCGGTACGGCGACGAGCGTACGCGCCTTGGCGATTTTGATGGTCGCCAGCCGTGCTTTCATGCCGTAAGTCGGCGCTTTGCGGATATCCTCGATTTGCGCCGCTTTCCGCGTATTTATGACCCGCCCCATGATGGTTCGCGGATCAGGAACGGTAAGCGAGTTGCGTAACAGAAAGTCGCGATATTCGCGCGACCCGCCATAGTTGGAAACGATGCGAAATTTGTCGCCCTCGCGGAGCCATAGATTGCCGAATTTCGCCTCGCAGATGCGGGTCGCGTTGCGCAACACCGCAGCGAAGACCGGCTCCAAAGCGCCGCCCGAATCGGCAATGATGCGCAGCACTTCGGACGTCGCGGCGAGCTGTTCCAGCGCAGCATTCAATTCGCGCTGCAGATCGGGAACGGGAGCCGGTCGAGCCTTCGCGGGCGGACGCGCCGGCCGGACCTTTGGCGCTGCAACGCGCCGCGCGACCTTGGCCCGCAGTTTGATTGCCTTGCCGCGCCGCTTCATTGAGCCTCGCCAGAGTCGTCCGACTACGCCGAGTTTTGTTGAAGCATACTACCTTGCAACCCACGGGGGGAGATGCCGAAAGCTGCACCGCGGCAGGAATTTTAGCCGCGAACGCGACGGCAACGCTGCCGGCGGTCAGATCGCCCTGCTCAAATCCAGGTTCTTGAGCGGCAGCGAGCGGATGCGCTTGCCGGTGGCGGCAAAGATGGCGTTGCACAGAGCCGGCGCGAGCGGCGGCACCGGCGGCTCGCCGACGCCGCCCCAGAAGTCGCCGCTGGGCACAATCACGGTTTCGACCTTGGGCGCATCGGCAAGGCGCAGCATCTCGTAATCGTCGAAGTTCCCCTGTTCGGCAGCGCCGCCTTTGATGGTGATTTCGCCGTAGAGCGCCGCGGTGAGAGCATAAATGACCGCGCCTTGGGTCTGCATTTCGACCGAAAGCGGATTGACCACGTGGCCGGAATCGATCGCCGAGACGACACGGTGCACGCGCAGGCTGCCGCGGTCGACCGAAGCTTCAACCACTTGGGCAACGTAGCTGCCGCAAGCCTCGTTGACCGCAATGCCGCGAAAGACGCCTTTTGGCAGGGGACCGAACCAATCGGCTTTTTTGGCCGCGGCATCGAGCACGGCGACGCATTTGGAGTCTTTGCGCAGGATCCGCCGCCGGTAGAGGTAAGGATCCATCCCGGCGGCATGCGCCATTTCGTCGACGAAGCATTCTTTGTAGAACGCGTTCTGCGTGTAGTTGATCCCGCGCCAGACGCCGACCGGCACCGCCGTCTGGCGGATCACGTAATCGACCAGGTAGTTCGGCAGGTCGTACGGCATCTCCTCCGTCAGGCCGCTGAGAAACGTCCGGTCAACGATGCGCGTGCCGAAACCGGCGACGAACACGGCAACAAATGACGGGCCGGCAAGCCGCATCCGTAACGCGATCGGCATACCGTCCGCGTCGAGGCCGGCAACGAGGCGCGCCATGCCGCAGGGCCGGTAGAAATCGTGTCGGACATCTTCCTCGCGCGTCCAAACAAGCTTGACCGGCTGCTCGAACTGCTTGGCGATCAGCACCGCCTGGCGGACATATTCCTGGATCGGCGCGCGGCGGCCAAAACCGCCGCCGAGCATCATACTGTGAATCACCACCTTGTCGTTCGGCACACCGGCGGCAACGGCGGCAGTGACCAGCGCCGTAGAAGCGCCTTGCGTGGGCGCCCAGACCTCTACGCCATTTGGCGTGACGTGCGCGGTGCAGTTCTGCGGCTCCATGGTCGCATGCGCCAGGTACGGGACGGTGTATTCCGCTTCGAGGCGCTGGGCGGCACGTGCCAGCGCGGCGTTAACGTCGCCGTCGGCCTGGCCAACCTGCGCATCACTGGCGTCGAGCGCGGCGCGCACACGGTCGGCGATCGAAGCGGACGAGAGACCGCCGTTGCCGCGATCGTCCCAGACGATCGGCAAGGCTTCCAGCGCGCATTTTGCGCGCCACCAGGAATCGGCCACCACCGCAACCGCGTCAGGCATGCGCACCACGCCGCGAACGCCCTTCATCGCCGCGATAGCGCTTTCATCGACCGTCTTCGGCTTGCCGCCGTAGACCGGAGATTGTGCGATGGCGGCGTAAAGCATGCCGGGCAACCGCACGTCGATCGCGTAGACCGGCTGCGCGGTCACCTTGTCGCGCACATCGAGCCGTCGTTGCGGCGTGCCCGCGAGCGTCCATTCGCCGGGCTCCTTGAGCTTGACGTCCCCGGGCGGCGTGATCTTCGCCGCGTCTTCGGCGACGGCGCCGAATGTCAGCTTGCGGCCGCTTGGCCGGTGCGTGATCGTGCTGGTGCGAGCAAAGCATTCCGACGCGGGGACATTCCACCGCGCCGCAGCGGCGGCGATCAGCATCTCCCGGGCGGTGGCGCCGGCCTGGCGCAGATAAAGCTGCGAGTTCGAGATCGAGCGGCTGGCGCCGGTCGACATATCGCCCCAAATTTCATGGCGGCGCAGATTTTCGACCGGAGAGACAAATTCAGTGCGAACCTTCGCCCAGTCGCATTCAAGTTCCTCCGCCACCAGCATGGCGAGGCCGGTCTGTGCGCCCTGCCCCATCTCGGCATGGGCGACGCGGATGACGACCGCATCATCCGGGTGAATCACCAGCCATGCCGTGATTTCCGGGAACGTCCCGACCGCCTGCGCGGGGCTAAACGGAATCCTCAAGGCAAGCGTGACGCCGCCACCCACAGCGCTGATCCCGGCGAGGAAGGAACGGCGGCTAAGCGGATAGCCCGATATCATCTCGTTCTCTTCAATCTCAACGCCGGCCAGGTTAGTCCATTGCCGGGCGCCGACGGACAATATCAACGGTCAATCGCACATAAATCGCTCGCCCCCAATTAATCCTAAACAAACATGATGTCGCAGGCAAAGCCGCGGTTCACATCCGTCCGCCTTCGGCCGGGTGCGCGCGGAGGTGTCGCGTGAAGAGCCAGATAAGGAAGGTCAGGCAGCTCATCGAAACCACAACTCCGGCGACCGGCCACGCCGAATGGCCGAGGTAATCGCCAACGGCGGCCGCGACGACAGCGGCGGCTGTTTGCTGCACCAGGCCCATCAGCGAGGCCGCCGTCCCCGCCCGATCGGGAAACGGCGTCAGCGCTCCGGCCATGGCCTGCGGAATCGCGAGCCCCATCCCGGCAAGAAAGACCGCCATCGCGATCACCAGCCAGATACCGTCGACGTGCAGCGCGACCGCCGCCGCAAAGACCAGGCCGCCGATGGCGATTGCTGCCACCCCGAGCGCCATCATGTGGTCGAGACCGAGCCGCACCACCAGCCGGCTCGCGATTGTGGCACCGACCATGTATCCGGCCGCGCCGAGCGAAAAGGTGAAGCCGAATTTAACCGGCGAGAAACCATAGACCTCTTCCAGCACAACGGCGCCACCGGATATCCAGGCAAACAATCCGGCGAAACTTACCGAGATGATGCCGAGATAGGCGAGAAAGCCGCGATGCCGCAGCACCGCGCCATAGGACTTGAACAAAAACGGAAGCGAAAACGGCTCCGAGCTGCGCTTACGCAGCGTTTCCGGCAGCAATCGCGCGGCGAGCGCCGTGGCAACAATTGCCGCCAATCCCATGAGGATGAAACTTGCGCGCCAGCCGAAGGCTATTTGCAACACACCGCCGATCATCGGCGCCACGATCGGCGCGAACGCGCTGATCGACCCCATCAGCGAGAGTTCGCGCGCTGCGCGCACACCGGCGTAGAGGTCGCGGACGATGGCGCGTGCCAAAACAATCGAACCGGCCCCGCCGACGCCCTGAAGAAAACGCGCCCCCAGCAGCGGGTCGATGGATTGCGCCAGCGCGCAGACGCCAGTGCCGGTCACATAGATCGCGAGCGCGGCAAGCAGCACCGGACGCCGGCCATAGCGGTCGGACAGCGGACCGTAAAAAATCTGTCCGACGGCAAAACCGATCAGATAGTACGACACCGTCAGCTGAACGCGCGCTTGCGGAGCGCCGAGGACATGGGCGATATCCGGCAGTGACGGCAGATACATGTCGATCGACAACGGGCCAAGCGCAGTGAGCGCGGCCAGCAGCAAGGTGAGCGCGAACGTGCCGGGGCGGAGCATCAACAAGAATCCAGAAGGCCGGTCTCGCTTTGTCGGCGGTGCAACCGATGTTTGCGCGCGCCGGAGACCGTAGTAACAGATACGAGCGAAATACCCGGAAGAAAGCTGCCTTTTGCAGAACTTCTTTTGCGTTATTCTCTTGCGTTATAAAGGGCCGGCCCCGACCTCAATAGAGTGTTCCGGAACAGAGCATGGATGCAAAAACAGATGGCCGCGCGGCGCATGAACCGCGCGTGGAAGACGACGTTTTGGTCCGCGGTAAGGGCCGCTATGCCGCCGATGTCCCGTTGCCGCATCAGGCCTATGCATATTTTGTGCGCTCGCCGCACGCTTTCGCCCGCATTGCAAGCGTCGACGTGACAGCGGCGCAAAATGCGCCCGGTGTCGTCGGCGTATTGACCGCGAAGGACATGGAAGGAACCGGCAGCCTCGTCCGGCATCCGCCGCTTCCCGGACGCGGCGGCAAGGGGCTGGTGCTGCCGCATCGTCCTGCGCTTGCCGGCGAGCGGGTTATGCACATCGGCGAGCCGGTGGCGATGATCGTCGCCGAGAGCGCATCCGCCGCGCAGGATGCGGCCGAGCTTGTTGCGATTGAATATGAGACGCTGACGCCGGTGACCGACGCGCGCCAAGCGCTTGCGCCGGGCGCGCCTCAAGTGTGGCCGCGAAGCGCCGGGAAACCTCGCAATCGACTGGCCCGGGCCGGCGCCCGATCCTGAGGCCAATGCGCGGCAAGTCGACGAAATCTTCGCCGGCGCAAAATTCGTCGCGCGGATCGCCGTGATGAATCAGCGCATGGCCGTTGCGTCGATGGAGCCGCGCGGCGCGACCGCGAGCTATGACGCCGCCGCCGACCTTTACACACTGCGCGTCTGTTCGCAGGGCACCACCGCCATGCGCGAGCCGGTCGTTGCCATCATGCAATTGCCGAAAGAGCGCGTACGCATTCTGACCGACGATGTCGGCGGCGCGTTCGGTCTCAAGACCGGACCCTACCCCGAGTACATCGTGCTGATGGTCGCGGCAAAAAAACTCGGAGCGGCCGATCCATTGGATGTCGGGCCGCTCGGAAGCGTTCCTGAGCGACAACCAGGCGCGCGATACTTATTCAGAAGCTGAACTGGCGCTCGACGACAAAGGACGCTTCCTGGCGCTGCGGATTCGCAATACCGGAAATCTCGGCGCTTATCTCGGTCCGGTCGGCGCCAATATTCCGACGTTGAGTTTCACGCGGTGCCTGCCGGGCATGTACGACATCAAACACATCGATATCAGCACGCGCTGCGCCTTCACCAACACGATCACGACCGCGCCCTATCGCGGCGCCGGGCGGCCGGAAGCCAATTACGTGCTGGAGCGCGTCGTTGAAGAGGCGGCGCGCGTCACCGGCATCGATCCGGCCAAGCTGCGGCGGCGCAATCTCATTCCCGCCGCCGCCATGCCTTACAAAACCGCCATCGGCACGACCTATGACAGTGGCGATTTCGCGCCGATTTTCGATAAGGCGCTGGCGCTTGCCGACTACGACGGCATCAAGGCGCGCCGGCGCGAAGCAAGGAAGCGCGGCAAATATCGCGGCATTGGGCTTTCGTGCATGGTCGAGCACGCCGGCGGCACGCCGCTTGAAGGCGCGCTGCTCACATTTCCCGGCGACGACACCCTCGTGGTCAATCTCAATGTGCAGTCAACCGGCCAGGGCCACGCCTCGGTATTTCCGCGCCTGGTGGCCGAGCGGCTCGGCATCGCGCCCGAAAAGGTCACGCACCGGCACGGCGATTCGGCGCTGGAGATCGCGGGCTACGCTTCGGTCGGCTCGCGCTCGGCCATGACCGCGGGGGCGTCGATCGTCAAATGCATCGGCTTGATCATCGAAAAAGGCAAGCGCATCGCGGCCATGGTGCTTGAGGCGTCCGAAGGCGACATCGCCTATGAAGCCGGCCAGTTCGGCGTCGTCGGCACCGACCGCCGCGTCTCGCTGTTCGATCTCGCCGCGCAAGCGGCCGAGCTGAAAAAGCGCGGCGCGATTGAGGAGGACCTCGACACCAAGACCACGACGGAAACGCCGCTGTCGTTTCCGAACGGCGTTCACGTCGCCGAAGTCGAGATCGATCCCGACACCGGGCATATGGATATCGTCGCCTACACCGCGGTCGACGATTGCGGCAACGCCCTCGACGCCATGATCGTCGAAGGCCAGTTGCACGGCGGATTGGCGCAGGGCCTCGGACAGGCGCTGATGGAGCAGATTTTCTACGACGAAAACGGCCAGCTCGTTTCCGGCTCATTCCAGGACTACGCCATGCCGCGGGCGGCCGACATGCCGCCCGACATCCGCGACGCGCTTCACAATGTGCCGGCGACGACCAATCCGCTCGGCGTCAAAGGCGTCGGCGAAGCCGGCACCACAGCTTCGATCGCGGCGGTGATGAACGCCGTCGCCGATGCGCTGCCCGGCGGGGCGGGAGCACATCTCGACATGCCGGTGACGGCAGCGCGATTGTGGCAGGCGTGTCAAAAGGCAAAGCCGGCCGCTTAGCCCCGGGAAAAAGCGTGCGACAAATCAGTGTGCGATTTAGGACGCGTACTCATAAATCGGGTTCTGTAAGCGCGCTGAATATCCGCTGTGCGCCGAAAACGACTAAACTGCGCGTCGGCGCGAAAATGTCGCGATGTGCCAGAAAGCGGCCTCGCCCTTTTTCGTCGCCGGACGCTGTTCAAATATGCCAGGCGACTGGATAATTCACGATCGGCGTGAATCCGACGCCAACTGCTTCCGCGTCCCGGCGAGCGTTCACGACCATTTCCTTGAGGCTGCCCATCTGCTGAGCATGGGCATCGCTCTCCCATAGGCTTACATGCACCATCGAACCTGTCGGCGAAGCGCCCGCGAAATACGCGGCAAGACCGGAAAGACGATTGATCGCCGGGATCAGGTAGGTCCCGGTATCGCGGGTCATGCGGTCCACCTCGGCAAAGCGGGCGGGATCGAAATCGGCGCGGGAAACGCGGATAACGGAGGTCGGCGGAAGAACGAGCGTCATGGATCGGATTCCTAGGTTGCTGGTCAACTCGGCGGGCTGTGCAGGAAGTCGATGATCACAGAACTGACTTCGTTTGACCACTCCTGCTGCATCCAATGTTCGCAGACGATCATCATCCGAATCTTCTGCAGCGCCGGCACGATGTTTTTGAGATTCGCGAGAAGCGCGGGACCAGATTGGCATCACGATCGTGTCGCACCGATTGAGATTTAATCTTCGCCCGTAACACCTATGAAAGCGGGCTTCTGCCCCAAGCTTCAAAACTCCAGGAAACAAGTGTGGTTTTTCAGCGGGACACACATGGAGTGGCCCTGGCTGAGCGCGACATTTAGCTCAAGTCCTAGATACAATTTTACGAGCCGGAAGGGCACCATCAGGTACTCGCAAAAACATGGGTAGTCCGAGTTTGCGAAACTCGTTGCGTTAATGAGCGTGCCAAGTCTATCGACGCTGCTGGCCATCACGGTTTTCACGCCGGCCCTCGCCGGATGCCTTCTGCTGCTCTCATGGCTACAGCACCGAAGGATCTTCGCGCTGGCCCTGTGGGGATCCGGTTTCATCACCGCGTCTATCGCGACGACGCTTATCATCGTTGCCCGCGGCGCAATCCCCGACTTTTGGTCAATCATTGTCGGAAACGCGCTTCTGGCTGCCGCCTACGGCGTCCTGTGGTGCGGAGCGCGTAAGTTCGATGGCAAGAAGGCCTCAATTATTTTGGCACTAGCAGGCGTGCCGCTCTGGATAGCGGCTTGCTCGATTGCGCCCATCTATGCGCTGGCGAAAGCCCGGGCCACGGTGATGGCGGCAATCGCCGTGTTCTACACCCTGCTCGCTCTCCTTGAACTCTGGCGCGGACGTGGCGACAGCACGTGGCGCTGGCCCATCATGTTGCTCTTGCTGGCGCACGCAGCAGCCATTCCAATCCAGATTCCGCTTGCCGGAGCCTGGGCCCGCCCCGATCCTTCCGACGTAGATTTGTTGACCTTTATGATCTTTGAGACCGCATTTGTCTGTATCTGCGCGGCATATCTATTCGGGGGTCTTGCTAAGGATCGAATTGCCGCAAGCTATCGGCGCATCTCGTTAACCGACTCTCTGACCCATGTTCCTAACCGTCGTGGTTTCTTTGAGACGGCCGGGCGGTTATTGTTGAGAAGCCGTTTTGCGCGTCGGCCGGTCGCGCTCCTGCTGTTTGATCTCGATCGCTTCAAAAGCATCAATGACAGATACGGCCACCATACCGGTGATGAAGTGCTTACCGCATTTTGTCGGCTAGCAATTTCCATGCTGCGGCCGACTGATCTTTTTGGTCGCATCGGCGGCGAGGAGTTTGCAAGTCTATTACCGGGTACCGAGCAGCAAGACGCGCTCTGGCTGGCAGAACGACTGAGGGCTGCATTCGAAGGCACCTCTCTCACAGTGGGAGGGCGAACGCTCACTGCCACTGTGAGTGTTGGCATCGCAGTCTCGGACGATGCAAGCATTGATCTCAGCGCGCTTCTAGAGGAGGCCGATCAGGCGCTTTATCGCGCCAAGGCGCTGGGTCGCAACCGTGTGGAAGTATCGGGGCGGCTGGCTGAATTGCTGCCGACAAAGCAGCGGAGTGTTCTGTTCCCTGCGGTTCAACAGCGCTGACACAAAGCGTCCGTTTCCTGCTGCTGGTCCCTCACGCCGCGAACTTCCGCTCCCCCGCCACCCACGTCTCGCTGACCTTGATGTCGGCAATCTCATCCGGGCTCACCTTGTAGGGATCGCTTTCCAGGATCGTAAAGTCCGCTTCCTTGCCCTTTTCGAGCGAGCCGAGGCGGTCGCCCTGGCCGAGCTGGCGCGCGGCGTCGATCGTCACGGCGCGGATCGCTTCGTCAAGCGACACGGCCTGATCGGGGCCGACCACGGAATTGTCGATGATGCAGCGGCGGGTCACCGCCGTGCTGATAAGTGCGAGCGGTCCCGGCGGCGAGCAGGGCCCGTCGGTGTGCAGCGTGAAAGGCAAGCCGGCTTTCACGCAGGCTGCGGCGGGATCCATGAAGGCGGCACGTTCGGGACCGAAGATCTGGTCGCGGTAGGCGGCGCCGTAGAAGCGCACGTGGTTCATCAGGAAGCTCGGCTGAACGTTTAGCTTCTTCATACGCAGAATCTGATCGGGACGCGCCATCGTCGAGTGCTCGATTCGGTTGACGCCATGGTCGGTAGAGCCCGAGTAGGCCGCCTCAATCGCATCCAATGCGATGTCGACAGTGTAATCGCCGTTGCAGTGGATCAGTACCGGCAGGCCGAAGGCCTTAACTTCGGCGACCATCTGTTTCATCAGGGCCGCATCGAAGTTCGGTGAACCCTTGGAGGCCGAGTTCAGATAGGGCTTGGTCTGCGCCCCGGTCTCGGTCTGGTTGGAGCCGTCGCCGACGATCTTTACGCCATAGAGCGAGAACAGGGAATCGGCGACGGTCGCGCCTTTCGGTCCGAGGCCGAGGCTGCGCCAGGGCGTCAGGCCCTTCATGTCGTCGAACATTACGCTCGCACTGGTGCGGCAGGCGAGCGTATTCGAGACCTTTGCAAATGGCTCGATCCAGTCTGGGCGGATCGTGCCCGGCTCGTGCAGCATCGTGTTGCCGACCGAACCCATATGCCAGGAATAATGCGTGACCGCCCTAGCCGCGACTTCGGGCGTGACTTTGCCGAGGAAGTGGACTGCGAATTTGAGCATCGCGCTTTCCTCGTAAACCAGGCCGTTTAGCTTGCCGTCAGCACCCCGGCCGAAATGACCGCCGCCCGGCAGATCGCCTACATCCTCGGAGATTCCCGCAATTCTAAGCGCTTCGCTGTTGACGCAGGCGTCGTGGCCATTGGTGTACCAGACGAAAATCGGATGATCGGTTGAAATCGCATCCAGTTCCGTCCGCCTGAGATCTCCGCCTTGCAGAAGATTGTCGAAATCGGAGCCAACGATCCATTGTCCTTTTGGCGTGCTCACCGCGACCTCTTTCAGATGCGCTACGACTTTTTCGCGGGTCGGATATTTGGCGTAGCCGACGTCGTCGAGCAGTTCGAAGATCAGCGAAGCGAGGAGCGTGTGGCAGTGCGGATCGATAAGCCCTGGCAACAGCGTGCGGCCGGCAAGGTCAACGACCTTGGTGTCGCCCGTCTTGAGGTCGGACAGCGCGCTCTCGTCGCCGACCGCAAGCACTTTGCCGCCCTTGATCGAGATCGCCGAGGAGACCGTCGCGCCCGGCAGCGGGCGGATCGTCCCGCCGCGCAGAATGAGGTCGGCACCTTCGTCCGCTGCAAAGGCGGGAGCGGCCCCGACGGCGCTCAGTACGGAGGCCGCGGCAACCGAATAGGCCATGAACGCGCGTCGGGTTGGCATGCCCGCGACCATGCCGAGTGGTCCGGCCATCCCGCCGGAATGGAACTCATCGCGAAGAAGCAGCTGGTTGAAACATCCGCGGCACATATTGAGGCCTCCTGAACCGAGCAGCGCGCGCTACGGCGGCATCGTGCACATGGTCCGGAATAGACCGCGAAAGTGACTCAGAAGTGCATCTGCGGGCGCATTATGTCGCTAAGCTCCATCATGGCCCTTAAGGTTAAACGACCGGACTCTTTTGTACGCATGGCGTAACGCAGGTATCCGTTCAGGATACGGGCGTCGGCAACATCGGAGATGGAGTTATTTTGCGAGCGGGACGAGGCCGACAGCAAGTCCCGCAATGTCGGCTGTGCCGATGACAAGCTCGCAGCAAATTACTTTACCTCGCCCTCACCCAGCTTGCGTCAATCCGGCTATGGCTGGAGCGCCTGCATCCTTCGTCAGTTCCGGCATCGGCAGTTCGATGGTGCAGAGCAATCCGCCCGGCTGGTACTCGCGCTCGACCTGTGCGCCGGGAATAACGCGATCGATCAGCGCTGAACCCATGCCCTCCGACCTTGTCTCGGTGGCGTTCGGAGCGCCGCTTTCTTCCCAGATGACCTTCAAAGACTGCTGCGGGTTCGTTTCGCTGATCGTCCAACTCAAGCCCACGGTGCCAGCCCCGACCGAGAGCGAACCGTATTTGGCGGCGTTGGTTGCAAGCTCGTGAAGCACCAAGCCGAACGGGGTGGCGAGATCCGCCGGCAGCGACAGCGATGGGCCATGCAAGCGCAATCGATTGGGATTATCGGTGATATACGGCGCGAGCTGCTGGCGCGCGAGATCGGCGAAATCGGCGCCCTTCCAGTCGGAACTGACCAGCAAGCTGTGCGCACTCGCGAGCGCCGAGAGACGGGCCTCAAAGCGTTCGGCGAAATCCTCCTTCGATTTGCTGTTGCGCATGGTATGGCGCGCGATCGCTTGAACGACGGCAAGCGTGTTGCGGACCCGATGCGTCAATTCGCCCAGCAGCAGCTGCAGGCGCCGCTCCGAAGCCCGCCGCGCCGTGACGTCACGGGTGCTTTCGAGCACCAGCCGGCGGCCATTGAAGTTTTCCAGCTGGATGCGGCTTTCGACAGTCAGTTCATCTCCGCTTTTGGTCTTCTGCCGCAACTCGCCGGCCCAACTCCGGTCTTTAAGCAGCTTGGCTTTTAGTTCGGCGAACGAAGAGCCAGGGACTGTTGTGCCGAGCAATTGCTCCTTGCCCTTGCCAAGTGCTTCGTCGCGGCTGAAACCGTAAAGCTGTTCGCTGCCGCGGTTCCAGTCGACGATTCCGTTATCGAAATCCCAAACGAATATCGGGTCACGCGACAGATCGATGAGATGTTTTTGCTGTTGCAGCAACTCTTCGTGACGGCGCAACGCCTGCTGGACCCGATGCTGATCGGACACTTCGACGAAGGTAACGACGATGCCGTCGATCTTGTCTTCGTCGGTTAGGTAAGGCCGGATCCGCATGTCGTACCATCGGCCGGCGCGGCTGCGAACCTCGCGGCGGATCGGGGCGAGATCAGCGAGCACCGTCCGGGCATCATTGATCAGATCATCGTATTCGAGTTCATGGGCGCAATCGGTGATCAGCCGCCCCTCGTCGGTCGGGGTGATGCTGAACAGATCGGTGACTCGCTCCGTGAACCGTTTGAGCCGCAGACCGGAATCGAGAAACAGAGTACCGAAGTCGATTGCCGCTACCAGGTTCTGCAAATCGCTGTGAGCGCGGGAAATCGCTTCGAACTTCCGTTTGAGTTCGCTGTTGATGGCCCGCAGCTCTTCGTTGGCGGCACGCAGTACCTCGTTGGCGGCGTTCGCTTCTTCACGCGTGGCACGCGCGCGGCTCCTGCTCACCTCCGGGCTCCGCTTCAGCCGCCGCACGGTGCCGCTTTCAGACTCAGATGCTCCGCGGCCGTCCATGTTATCGTTGTCCGCCACGACACCGTCCGCCTCTCGCCGTTTGCGCAGAATGTCCAGAATACTGCGAATGACTCCCGCGCGTCCCGGCAATCCGGCTTAAGAGAGCTACAATGGCCGGCGTGTCCTGCCAAAGAGCCACCCCAGACCGGCTGCAATCGCGACTGCGGTGTAGGGTTGGTTCTCGATGAAGTTGCGAAGCATCGTTTCCAAAGAAGAAGCACCGTTCCGTACGGCGCCCGCCATCTCGGAAGCGTTATCCGCTGCCTTCCCATAGAGATCTTGCGCTTTGCCGGCTACCTGGTTCGTGATCCCCATGGCTTCCGTCTCGGCGTCGCCGGTAACCCGGCCGAAACTCTCCTGCACTTTGCCGCCGGCGTTTTTTGCCGTTCCAGCGATACGATTCTCGTCCATGAAATATTCCTTCGTTGTGATGATGTGTGTCAGTAACGCGCAACACCCGCGCTTTGTTGCCCACATCGGCTTCTGCCGCGGATGTTAAAAAGCGCGACCGATGTCGTGAGTGTCGATGAAGCAGAGCGAGCTGCAGCCGGCGATCCAAGACCAGCCACGCCTTTATGTTTTGGTTGTGGGGAACCGGACGCCCCCGACTGCGTTAGGGGTCCGGGTGACGAGCATAGTCTTGAGGGGCATTCCCCGCTTCAGCGTTTGAGCGTGGAAATCCGAGTGCCGGCTATCGAGACTGCTGCTATGCAGCATTTCTACTCGGGACGAAGCCGCTCCTTGCCGAGCGCGACCAGTGCGGCATTGCGTAGCCGGGTCACATCACGCTCGCCTCTGCGGGCAGCCGCTACGATCCGTTTGGCCATGACCTCGTGCACCACCGCCGGCTGTCCGGTATCGTGCAGTTCCTTGCACGCCGCATCAAAAGCCTCCCCCATGATGCGGGTGGTAGCATCGTCGAACACGCCCCTCGGAACGAACGGCAGAATTGATCCCACACTGCCCCCTTCGCGGGTGCAACATTATCAGGGCGCCTACTCACAAATCCAGTTTTGTAGGCGCAGCTTGCTAAATGTCCGCTTCGCTCGCCAAACGACCGCCGAGAACGATCACGGAGATTGCCCAGTGCCGGTCTCCGCGACATCGTCGCATCTGCTGCAGCCACGTCAAGCAGCGGCTTTACTGGCGAAAATCGGCAACCGCTGATTGGCGGAACGCATCGGGAAATGTGCATTAGGTACGGAGACACCATGCGGGAACACGTCGGCAACGGGTGCCGAACGGAGCGACACCCCGTCTGGGTATCGAAAGAATGAAGCGATCAGGTCTTTAGTGTGTGCTGGCGTAACAGTTAGCAACAGTTCTGACGCTTCCTCATCAGGAGGGCTCCATGTCTGTCGCCGCGTTACGGTCGGCATTCTCAAGGCAGTCGGCCAGAGTGGAGGTCCGCGGCAGTTTCGGTAGAGACGTGTCGTGTTGCACGAGCGTTTTCAGAAACGTTCTCGCCAATTCGAGGTAGAGGCGACGTTCATCGTCCGTCTGGGCTTGTCGCGCCCATTCCAGATATCGGTCGATCGTCCTGCGATATTCGTCGGGAGTCGTCATATTGCGGCGCCGATGACGCGAAGAGTGCTGGCCAACTCGGGTTCACGATATGATCCGCGTCACATATCAGCGCTTTATCGGGGACCATTGTCAGCCGCCTCGGTCGATCATCACCTTGCTACTCCAAGGAGTGACCGTATAATGCGGCGCTTCCTTCGCGCAGGGGATTTTCTTGGCGCCGCCGGGAGCGAAATCAGTAGCCATTATCATGGGCAGCCAATCCGATTGGCAGACCATGAAGCATGCCGCCGAAACGCTCGATGCGCTTGGCGTGCCCTTTGACGCGCGCATCGTTTCCGCGCACCGCACGCCCGAGCGGCTTTATGCGTTCGCCAAGGGAGCAAAGGGCGCCGGCTTCAAGGTGATTATCGCCGGCGCCGGCGGCGCGGCGCATTTGCCGGGCATGACCGCTGCGCTCACCAGCCTGCCGGTCTTCGGCGTACCGATCGAGACGAAAACGCTGTCGGGCCAGGACTCACTCTATTCCATCGTGCAGATGCCACCCGGCGTTCCAGTCGGTACGCTGGCGATCGGGCAGGCCGGCGCCATTAACGCAGCGCTGCTGGCGGCGAGCGTGCTGGCGCTCAGCGATCAGGCGTTGGGCGATCGGCTCGAAACCTGGCGGCAACGCCAGACCGCCGGCGTCAGCGAAGTACCCAAGGATTCCGGCGCGTGAGCGCTGCGGCGCCTGTCCTCGCCCCCGGAGCCACGATTGGCATCCTGGGCGGCGGCCAACTCGGTCGCATGCTGGCGCTGGCGGCGGCTCGGCTCGGTTTCAAATGCCACATCTTTGCTCCCAACCCGGATTCGCCCGCCTTCGACGTCGTGCACCGCGTCACCTGCGCCGACTACGGCGACACGCAGGCGCTCGACCGTTTCGCCGCCGACGCCGACGTGGTGACTTATGAGTTCGAGAATGTCCCGGCGGAGGCCGCCACGTTTCTTGCCGCACGGGTTGCGGTGCTGCCGGATCAAAATGTTTTAGCGACGACGCAGGATCGGCTCGCTGAGAAAAACTTCGTCGCCGCGCTTGGCATCGGCGTCGCGCCCTATGCCGCGGTCGATGCTCCGGATGAGCTGGCTGGCGCGCTGGCGCGGATCGGCCGCCCGGCGGTGCTAAAAACCCGCCGCTTTGGCTATGACGGCAAAGGCCAAACGACAATTCGCGACGGCACCGCTCCCGAAGCGGCCTGGCGCGAAGTCGGAGGCCAGCCTTCCATCCTCGAGGCGTTCGTGCCGTTCGCGCGCGAGGTGTCCGTTATCGCCGCGCGGGCGCGTGACGGCGCTGTCGAATGTTTCGACGTCACCGAGAATGAGCATCGCGACCGGATTTTGAAGATTTCGCGTGTCCCGGCCGCTTTGCCGGAAGGCGCTGCGGAGGAAGCGCGTCGGATCGCCGAAACCATCGCGCAGAAATTCGCTTATGTTGGCGTGCTGGCGGTCGAGATGTTCGTGCTGGCCGACGGCACCCTTCTCGTCAACGAGATAGCGCCGCGGGTACATAATTCCGGGCATTGGACCCTCGACGGCGCGTCGGTGTCGCAATTCGAGCAGCACATCCGGGCGGTGGCCGGCTGGCCGCTGGCAAAACCGGTTCGCCACGGCCGCGTCGAAATGATCAATCTCATCGGCAGCGAGGTTGAGGATTATCGTGCCTGGCTCACCGTTCCGGGGGCTGCAGTCCATCTCTACGGCAAGGCCGCGACCCGTCCCGGCCGCAAAATGGGGCACGTCACGCGGGTTTTCGTGGAGTAGGGATTTTCCGACGCCTCCGGCACGCGTTCGCAAGAGCGTGATCGGCGCCGCCCTGGGACCCGCCCGTCAGGAAAGCTGCTACTTATGGACTTTCCGACGGCCTTCTGCTACAGGGCGCCGCAGGTGGCGCCGGCGTCTGCGTCGGCACTACTATCCCATGCCCCAAGCGCACCACGCCGAGCGCTCTGAAAAGGAGGATGCGTGCAGGTTCTCGTTCGCGACAATAACGTCGACCAGGCCCTCAAAGCGCTGAAGAAAAAGATGCAGCGCGAGGGCATTTTCCGCGAGATGAAGCTCCGCGGCCATTATGAAAAACCATCGGAGAGGAAAGCTCGGGAGAAAGCGGAAGCAATCCGCCGCGCCCGCAAGCTGGCGCGTAAGCGATTGCAGCGTGAAGGCTTGCTGCCGATGAAGCCGAAGCCCACCAACGGCGCCGCGGCGCCCGGCAGGTCCGGACCGCCACGCCAGCCGCGCTTTGGTTGAGATCCAGCGCGAGTTTCGCTGCCGGCGCGGGCGGTTCGTCTGCGCCTTTGTTTTAGACCATGATCCGGAAAAGTAGACGCCGGTTTCGCGCCTTCGCGAAGCCCTGCTTTGGTGGGCGAAGGAAGGTCGGAAAAGCTTATGTTCGAGCAAAGACAATAGGGCGCCAATCGATTCAATCTAAAGCGATTGCGCTCTAGCTGGACTATCGCCTTAATTGTCCGTGATTTACGGTTGCCGCAAAAGGGGGCGCTGCGGTGCCACGAGCGGCGGATGCCTGGACAAACAGTTCGAGGAAACGAGCGACAAAGCCGGCGCCTGCGAAGGCAGGTTGGGGCACTGGTTCTGCTCGGATCGTTGGCGCTGGCGGGATGTGTGTCATTCAGCGGTTTGTCGTCATCCGAAAAGGACGACACAACCCTCACCCCCTCGCAATCCAACCTGGCCTCGCTCACGGCGGTCGTTGAAAAGCATCCCGACGATCCGCAAGCCTATAACGTGCGCGGTTCGGTTCTGGCCGATGCCGGACGCACCGAGGAGGCGCTTGCCGATTTCAACAAGGCGATCAGCCTCGACGCCCACTACGCCCAAGCCTACGCCAATCGCGCGCTGCTTTATCAGCGGACCGGCAAACTCGACCTGGCGCTCGCCGATTACAACAAGGCGCTCTCCATCGACGGCAGCTACGCGCCGGCGCTTCTTGGCCGCGGCATCGTCAACCGCGCAGAGGGTCACAGCACGCAGGCGCTCACCGACCTGAACAAGGCCATCGCGCTCAAGCCCGACAATGCACAGGCGTATTATCAGCGCGGCCTGCTCTATCAGAGCCAGCGTCAGTACCAATTCGCCATTGACGATTTTGCCACGTCCATGGGCCTTTCCCCGCACAAGGCCGAACCGCACGTGGCGCGGGCGCTCAGTTATCTGGCTATCGGCGACGCCAAATCGGCCGCTTCCGATCTCGATGACGCGGTGCAGATCGATCCGGGGAATCTGCAGGCGTGGACCAGCCGCGGCCTCGCCTACGAACGCCTCGGCCAGAAGGATAAGGCCGCCGGCTCCTATGCCAAGGCACTCAATATCAATGAAAAATACGAGCAGGCGCGCGCCGGCTTCGCGCGCGTGGGCGGCAAGGTCGGGCAATCCTACCAGACGTTCTGAGACCTTTAGCTGAGCGAGGCAGCCTCATGACGATTACGCTCAACCACACCATCGTCCCGGCGCGCGACAAAGGCGCATCGGCGAAGTTCTTCGCCGATATCTTCGGTCTCAAACGCGGGCGCGCGACTTACTTCGCGCCGGTCAAGGTCAACAAGTCGCTGACGCTGCTGTTCGACGAAGACGAAAAGTTCGAGAGCCATCATCTCGCCTTTCACGTCAGCAAGCGCGAATTCGACGCCATCTTCGGCCGCATCAAGGCTGCGAAAATCGCGTTCGGCAGTGCGCCGTGGAGTCTCGATGACGGCAAGCTGAACGATTGGGGCGGCGGCCGCGGCGTTTATTTTCGCGACCCGAACGGACATGTGTTCGAACTCATGACCGTGCCGCAGTAACTCATCTGCGGTTCGCTCGCTTACGCCGCCGGCATGACGCCAATCCGCTGGTCCGACGGAGACCTTTGCGCCGGCGACGACAAGGCACGACGGGCAGCATCGGGCAGCGGCGTTTCGGCCGCTTCGGGGTGCGGAACAAAGCGTGGTCCGCGCAACATCAGTTGCGCGAAGCGGTGCGCGGTACGGATTGCGAACTTTTCGATCGGCTCGAATGCGTGGGCCACCAGCAGCGATACGAGGATCGTGGGCGGCACCACCACCGCGGCCATCGCCGACGGCGACCAGGACAGCTGATGAAGCTCGATGATCAAGAACGACGAAAGGCTGCAAATCACGGCGCTATGAACGAGGTAAAGCGGAAACGACACCCGCCCCAACCACTTTGACAGCGGGGACAACAGGATCCGGCGCAAGAAAGGGCTGAAAACGGGCGCGAAGACCAGGCACGCACCGAGTAACGCGCAGGTGGCCACACCGTCGTGCGCCAATCGGTAAAATAATACGAAAGCAACGAGCGATAAGCCGACGACGTTTCCTGTCGCTCCTTTGGTGAAGTCCTTGCCGCCAATCACTGTGTGCAGAATGGCGATGAGGTATCCGTAAAAGAACGTCAGGTAGGGTTGATTTATCTGCCAGCACAGCAGAATCGCAACTGCGCATGAGAGCATTCTTAAACGCAGGCTCACTCCAAAGACCGCAACAATTGCAAAAATCAAAAACGATCCGGCCAATTCAATCGGCATCGTCCACAGAACAACATCGTACGACTTCGAACTCTCGTACATGAAATAAACGTCGTAAAACGAAAACTTGAGATAGGACAATAACGAGGGGCTAAAGGCATAAAATGAGCCTAGCCAATCGGGCCGCGCTACAATGGGGGCTGCCTGCTGGTTCAGCATTGCCCCGCATTCCAGAAGGACGAGCGAGAGAAGCGATGCGGCGGCAATGGGGATGGTCAGTCTAATGTAGCGTCCGAGCGCCGTGGCCCTGATCTGTTCCAGATTGTTGCTGGACAAGTATCGGGTTGACAGCACAAAGCCGGACAGAACAAAGAACAGGTAGATCGCAAGCCGGCCGTCATTCAACAACAGCCGCGTGCCGGCGAGGCCGGGAACGATTTGTCCGAACAGCTCCCAGGTCGAGTGAAAGACCAGGACCGAGACGGCGGCCCATCCGCGAAGGCCATCCAGGTAGCCGAGGCGGTTGTGGTCGTTTCGCGCCCATATTCGAGGTTTTCATACCGCGAGAAGCGTCGTCTTCGCCGGTTCACAAACTTGCTCATGCCGCGCAATCCCCACTTGTTGGGCTGGCAGGTGGGAACGGCGGCGCAATTTGGTAGATGAAAATGATGAAGGTGTTGTTAGCGAACTAACAGGTGTTTTGCGCGGCGACGCCGCTCGATTGATAACCAAATTCAATCACGGCCGCACTTGCGCGCCATCCGGCTAGGGATGCGGCGGCGAATCCAGATCGCCGGCGAGGAATCGGCCGACGGCGTGAAGCGCGCCGTTCTTGTCGAGATCTTCGTGGCCGCCGTCGAGAAACCGCACGATATGCTTGTGCGCTTTGGTCAGGTCGAACATCCGCTCGCCCATAGCATAAGGAATGATCCGGTCTTTCAGACCGTGAAGGATCAGAACCGGCGCGGTGATTTTTCCGATGCGCTCGTCGGAGCGGAATTGATCTTTCATCAAGAGCCGCACCGGCATGTACCAGTAACTGATAGCGGCAACGGCGGCGGCTGAGGTGAAAGGTGCTTCCAGGATCACGCGGCCGACCGGCTTCTCGGCCGCCAGCGCAACTGCGACACCGGAGCCCAGCGACTCGCCCCAGAGCACGAGCTCTTGCGGCCAATACCGCGAAACCGCAAAAGCGTAACCGGCCTCGGCGTCGGCAATCAGGCCAGCCTCGCTCGGACTGCCATCCGAACCGCCAAAGCCGCGATATTCGACGCCGACCAAACCGATACCGCCGGCGATGAGCTTGCGAAAGCGCTCAACACGGTAACGCAGCGCACCGCCGTTACCGTGAAAATAGAGGATGACCGGTTTCCCTCTGATGCGGCGCGACATGCCAAGCGGTGATTCGCGCGCCGTCCGAGGCCGTCAGGTTGACCTCCTGCGCCTCCGGCAGGCCGGCTTGCGCCGGCGTGGTGTGGACCGTCTCCGGGAAATACATCATCGAACGCTGAGTGAAGTAGAGGACCGCGGCGAGTCCGACGTACAGGCAAACCAGAACGATCGCCGCACACGCCAGAGCCGTCATGGTCCACGTCGGCCGCTTCGACCACACGCCGACGGCATGGTCATACAAAGTGCTGACCGCAGGCCGCGTAAAATGACCCGCGCGCGCGCCGAGGTCACGCGAGGTGACGACCGCGCGCCGCGTAAGATCGCGTACTGCGTCTGCGAATTCACGCCACGCTAGGCTGCCGCGCCTCTGCGCATTGCTGGTCCAGGCATCGCGCCAGAATGGGAGAGAGCGTGCCATCAAGCCTCGCGGCTGATCAGAAGAATCGCACCAGCACAAAAGCAAACCGGCCGGCTTATGCAAGCCGGCCGGTTAATGACTTCGTTACGAGGCGCGATCAGGGGCAGACCTGAACGCTTCGGACCTGATAACCCGCACCTTCGACCCAGACTTTCCGCTTTGCCCAGTGACAGCCGGGCGCCAGCTGAGCATAGGCCGGTGGGGGCGCGGGCGGCGCAGCCGCGCCTGGAGGCGGCGCGTAGTAAGCCCCAGGCGGCGGGGGATAGTAAGCCCCCGGAGGCGGCGGATAATAGCCGGGCGGGGGTGGGGGATAGTAGTAACCAGGCGGGGGCGGATAATAGTACGGGCTGTTCGCTACGGCGCTCCCGACGATAGCGCCGGCAGCAAGGCCGCCGACAATTCCCGCTCCTATTGCGCAACCGACGCACCAAGCGTTTGCCGGACTCGGCGTGGCAGCGACTGAAACCAGTCCGATGCTCGCGGCGCCGGCAAGCGCAATGAGCGACCTATGCATATGCCCTCCTCATGATTCAGACGGGTGCTGATCGTACGCGCAGGCGAACGCATGGACCCCGCAAGTCCTGAATTCCTCATCGCCACCGCTGATATTAAGCAGCGATTCTTTGTCGGAAGTTAGGTGCTGTACTGAGTGGAATTCGCCGCCGGCGGAAAATCGATCGCCGTCACCGCCCGCCGGCGGATTATGTTTGAGCGACGCGCGCGAACGACCCATTCAGTAACAGGCGCGCACCCAGTAATAGCCATTCCACACGCGGCGGCAGCCCCCGTAGTAGGGACCGTAGGGGTAGTAGTAGCCGCCGTAATAATACGGCCGGGAAGCCGCCACCGCCCCGCCGACGACAGCGCCGCCAACGACTGCGCCAGCTACCCAAGGGCCGGGACCCCAGCAACAACCGCCGCGCCAGCCCCAGCCACCACGCCAGCCCCAGCCGCCGCGCCACCATGCATCCGCCGGGCTCGACGTCGCAACCGCCGTGACGCCGAGCGTTGCGGCCAAAGCTAGAGCAGTCAAAATCTTTTTCATGGCATC
The DNA here is from genome assembly GCA_963826945.1 of uncultured Alphaproteobacteria bacterium. Classification (GTDB taxonomy): domain Bacteria; phylum Pseudomonadota; class Alphaproteobacteria; order Rhizobiales; family Xanthobacteraceae; genus BOG-931. The sequence continues at coordinate 216,773 of CAWGYY010000028.1, forward strand.
ACCCTCAAACTTGCAACGATGTCCAACCGACCCCGGGATTTAGGTTCCCACGTACGGGTTGAATGGAAACTGAACAATGCTGCCTGATTATGGCCATCATTTGAAGCGCGAAAATCAGCGTTAAGCAGGTCTTAATGTCCCTGATTTTCGCCATTGGCGACATCCATGGCTCACTCCGCAAGCTGCAGAACCTGATGCAGCGCTGCGAACGGTATGCCGGAGGTCGGCCAATGGCCTTCGTCTTTCTCGGCGACTACATCGACCGGGGGCCGGAGAGCGCGGGAGTTGTCGACTGCCTGCTCGATCTGCAATCCCGAATGCCGGAGCGCGTCATCGCGCTCAAGGGAAACCATGAGGCGATGGTGCTCGGGGTCATCGACGGCACTATCCCTGCCCATTACTGGCTCGCGCAGGGTGGAGCCGAGACACTGCAGAGCTACGGTGCCTCAAGCGCCGGCGAACTGCCGAACGCCCATGTCGATTGGCTGCGTTCGCTGCAGCTCAGCCACAACGACGGACGCCGCTTCTTTGTCCATGCCGGCATCGATCCGGAAAAGCCCCTCGATGCGCAGCAGGACAGCGATCTTATTTGGATCAGGGAGCCATTTCTCTCCGACCGGCGCGATCATGGGCGCCTGATCGTCCACGGCCACACCCCGCTGATGACCAACAAACCAGACTTACGGGCGAACCGGCTCAACATCGACACCGGCGCTGTGTTCGGCGGTCCTCTGACCGCGGCGGTCTTTGGCGACACGGAGATCAAGCCAATCGCATTCGTGCAGGTTGATTGAACTGCTAGCCGTTCGCGCCACCTGCGTCAATCCGTCGCAGAGTCGCACGACGAACGCTCGCTGTGCCTGTCCACGTTGGCCCGCCAAGCTAGTGTTCTCAGACGATTCGAATTGGGGCCCTGGTGAGACGCAAATCGGCCGAACCGCGCAAAAAACCTGTGGTGCTGCGATCGCGGCAGCAAGCGCAGATCGGTGCCCAAAGGCACTCCGCCGGCTCTGAAACGCCTGGAGCTTCCAACCCGCGTTCGAGCGTAGTCGCCGCGCGGCTTGCGGCCGAGGTGGAGCGGCTGGCCGCAGAACTTAAAGCCTCGCAAACGCGTATCAGCGAACTCGAGACGAGGATCGACGTCGATCCACTCACCGAGACGCTCAACCGCCGCGGTTTCGAACGCGAACTGAAGCGCTCAATCGCCTACGTCAAACGCTACGCTGTGAGCGCAGCGCTGATCTACCTCGACCTCGATGGATTCAAGCCGGTCAACGATCGTCACGGACACGCAGCGGGCGATGCCGTCCTAAAGGCCATTGCCGCGGCGCTTGCCCGCGAGGTGCGCACTTCGGACGTCGTCGCGCGCATTGGCGGCGACGAATTCGTCGTGCTGCTGTGGAACGTCACTGAGGATGAGGCCACAGCCAAGGCGGCAGCCCTCGAAGCTGCGGTATACGCGACGCCGGTGCGGTGGAAAGCTTCGACGCTGGTCGTGGGCGCTTCCGCAGGCGTTGCGCAGATCGGCCCGCTTGATCGGCCCGCGGATCTCTTGGCGCGCGCGGATGCGGCCATGTACGCCCGCAAGGCGCAGCGGAACTCAAAGGCCGTGCGCCGCGCCAAACCCGCAGCGACCGTTACGCAATGATATCCGGCGTCAGCTGGTCTTCGATGAAGGTGATGCGATCACGCAATTGCAGTTTGCGCTTCTTCAGGCGCTGAACCTGGATGATGTCGGCGCCCGGCGAGCCTTGCAGCGCCGCAATCGCGGCGTCGAGGTCGCGATGCTCCTGTTGGAGACGCGCAAGTTGCGCGCGAAGCTCGCGTTCTTCCTCTTGCGTCATTGCCGCCCTGGTCGCGCCTTGGTCACGTTCGGGACGCCCTTCGGCACGGGCTAACGGCCGTAAGTTCCTTTGGATTATCGCGTTTCGATCGATATCCGACAAGTATGCAGCGCAGCAGTGCACAGCGGGGATTTTCGCGGCCGGCAAAAAGGAGTATGTTCCACTCCGGTCATACTTGTGTAGCATCCCGCTTAACAGGGTCTGGGGTAATCGACGCAAGGAGGCAGCCAGATGGCGATTGAAGCGCATCTTGTGGAGCTAGAGAAACGGCACCAAGCACTCGATGTGGAAATCAGCGAAGCGTTAGCCCACCCGGCAACGGACGATCTGAAAATCGCGGAGCTCAAGCGACGCAAGTTGCACGTCAAGGACGAGATCGCTCGGCTCCGGCAGGAAGCCAGCGTACATTAATCGGTTAGTTTCAAGTTCTTAATTCTGGCAATATGCCCCCGCCAGTGCGGGGGCGAGGTAGTTTTTATAGGCCACGCTCGCGCTTATCGCGGGCATCCACGCTTTATCTTCTTGTGACGGCGCTGAAGACGTGGATGGCCGAGACGAGCCCGGCCATGACATTCGGTGGTTTCTAGCTTATCAGGGTTGGCGCGGCTCCGCGGAAAGCGCGGAACTGAAAGGCATTCGCTTTAAACGCACGCCGGTTCGCTGAGGCCGTCTGCTGGTAAAATTTACCATGGCCGCTATTCCCGCCGTTAGCGACCGAACAGCGCATATTCAAAAACCGACGCTAAGGGCCATAGGCGACATCGGGTCTCTCATGGCACGCACACGATTTCTTTTACTGGCTGCTAACCAATATTTCTAACGCTCATTATAGGTCCGATTGATAGGTTGGTTCCCGGGGCGAACGATATGAAAATTCCTGACGCCACAGCCGCATGTCGCGCCTCGCAATTGCTTGACCACCACGTTGACGCCATCGAAACTCCCGCCACCAAACGAGCATCGCAAATCCTTGCGGGCTTGATCGGCTGGTTGATCGCGCTGACGATCCTTCTAGCAGAGATCGTCGTCGGAATGTTGGAAGAACGGTCAAAATTCCTGGTTTCCACTGCCGCCGTGTCACTGTTTGTGACAGCCTGTGTTTTCGTTCTGATCGTCTACCGAATGTCTCAAGACCACGAATGGTCCCGGCGAAAGCTGATTTCGGAAAAGCTGCGATTGCGCAGTGCCATCGCCAACATGCCGCACGGAGTATGCATGTTCGGCGCCGACAAAAAGCTGGTCATTGCCAACGATACGTATAGTACCATGTACGGCCTTAGCCCGGAACAGGCGAAGCCTGGAACAACACTCGATGCGATTTTGCGCGCGCGAGTCGCTATTGGAACCAGTCCCAGGAACACCGAAGATTATATTTCTAACCGGCTTCGGGAAGCATTCCTGCCTGAACCCGGGTACATCATTAACGAGCTTCGCGATGGGCGCGTAATCGCTATTAGCCGTCGGCCGATGCCCGATGGTGGTTCAGTTGCTATTCACCAAGATATTACCGAGCAAAAGCGAGCCGAAGCAAAGATATTGCACTTGGCTCACTTCGACGCACTCACGGATTTGGCTAACCGCGTTTCGTTTTTGGAGAAGGTCGATGTCGCGGTAGCAAAGTGTCGGATAACGGGTGGATTTTTCGCTGTGTACCTGTTGGATCTTGATCGATTTAAAGAGGTCAACGATTCGCTTGGGCATGCTGTGGGAGATTCCCTGCTGCGTGAGGTCGCAACTCGAGTGCAGGGATGCGTCGGATGCAACGACGTAGTGGCAAGGCTTGGAGGTGACGAATTCGCAGTCTTGCAAATCATAGCCGCCGTCGACATCAGCGAAGTGATGCAATTAGTGACGAAGCTGCTGCAAACTATCGCGCAGCCGTTCTGTATCGCTTCGCACCAGCTCACGATTGAAACGAGTATCGGCGTAGCGCTTGCGCCACTTCACGGTCTAAACGGGGACGAACTCCTAAAGAAGGCCGACCTCGCCCTCTATCGCGCAAAATCCGATGGTAGAAATCGCTGGCGGTTATTCGAAAATGAGATGGAGCGCCACGCCCAATCGCGACTGACGCTAGCGATGGATTTGAGAAATGCCGTCCACAATGAGGAGTTTGAGCTTCATTATCAGCCCGTGTTCGAAAGTGTAAGCGAGACTATGGTCGGCGTTGAGGCCTTGGTTCGTTGGAAGAATGCTAAGCGCGGCTTGGTCGGCCCGCAGGAGTTCATCCCGCTCGCCGAGGAGACCGGTCTGATCGTCCCGCTCGGCCAGTGGATTCTGCAACAGGCATGCCGTGACGCTGCCGGTTGGCCGTCGCATCTCACGGTCGCGGTCAATCTATCACCCGTACAATTCAGGAGCGGCGATCTGGTGGATCGTGTCAAGCAAGCACTAGCAGTGTCTGGGCTACCGCCGCAGCGCCTCGAACTAGAAATCACCGAGTCCGTTCTGCTCGGAAACAACGTAGAGAATCTTGAAGTTTTGCACCGGATGAGGAACCTAGGGATTGCTATCGTGCTGGACGATTTTGGGACGGGCTATTCGTCCATGAGCTATCTGCTGAGCTTTCCGTTCGACAAGATCAAAATCGATCGAAAATTCGTATCCGAGGTAGCACGCCGCAATGATTGCGCAGCAATCGTAAATGCGGTCACTGGACTTGCCAGAAGTCTGGATATCGCGACAACGGCAGAGGGGATAGAAACGCCGGAGCAGTTAGTTCTCTTGCGCGCCGCAGGCTGCACGTACGCACAAGGATATCTCTTTGGCACTCCGCGTCCCAAGTCGGAATTACAATTTCAACCGGCACTTAAATTTGTCGACGAAGTCTCAGCTGGTCGCATCGCCTAACACATGCGATCTCGTCTAGGCGTGGCAGCTAGAAGTATCCGGCGCCGACAATAGGATCAAAGGATACTGCGAGAGGCCCCTCCAAGAGCTGGCCGAATGGCCGCGATGTCTCAGTTGGGTCCAATCGTGTTATCTCAAGAGTGTCGGCACTTCCGCTATAGCCCCAACGCCAGCCATATCGATGCTGAGCGCCAAGTGACGTGACGGGCCACGAGCCGGCATCGCGCGTCGCACGCGAAGCATTCGGATCAAGGGCAACCGCGTCGTTACGGATCACGCCTCCAAGTACCAATTCAACGCGCGCGGGGCTTGCCTCGGATATGATAGGGGTAATCCGCGGATTCCAGCGGTTTGAACCTGCCTGAAGCGCCGCGCGACCAACAGCAGACACCCGCACCCGGAGGCCCACCGTGGCCATGACGAAGTTGAACGAATTTGTCGAGCCCCTTTTGGACGCAGGCTTCAAGCCGGTGCCCGGCGGCTACGTTTTCGCGGTTCAACGGCTCTTGGGGCCGCGGCGTTTCTATCTGGTGAATGAAGCGCAGAAGGCAGAACTCGTGGCGCGCGGACGCGCCCGCTTCCAGCGCATGCGCCCCCTGATACGACTTTACTCAGCCAGCTTAGTGGCGCTGTGCGTGGCGGCGGGAATTTCATGGCCCTTCTTCGGTTGGTTGGCAATTGGCGCATTCGTAGTGCTGGTACCGATAATGTGGATTTCCTGGTACGCATTCGTGAACATTTCAGCAGTGCGAGCCTTAGAGCCTTTCTTGGCGACACTGCCGCCCAGTCCTGAGCCAGTAACCTACCGCGAGGAGTTCAAGAGGGCGGTCGAAGGTATGGATCGGGCCCTGTCGGTGCTGACTTCTCCAAGTGGGGCAACGTTGGAGCCGCCGCCGACGGGCTTCAGAGGATACGCGCGCGGGCGGGCTGATGGCGACGTTGACTAGAAGCAATCTTAAGCTTCTGAAGTTTGGCATTGGCCGTCAATACGGCTGGTGGATCGCTGGTGCTATCGCGCTGCTCTTTGGTGCCGCAGTCTATTTTGCGAATAACTCAAACACGTCCCTAAGCCATCCTCCTCAGGTGCTGTCGATCCCGGATTAGCGCCATGTCGTTTCGACGGTGTCGCTTCTGACCGGCCGATGAGTAGTCAGACCCGGACGTGGGCCAGTGACTGGCCGAGTGGATTTCCAAATTGCATCCGAGTCCGGATGAACCTTTCCCCGGGATGCCCGACTAATGGGTGTGCGCCTTTCCACCGCCGCGCGTCGGCAGAGGGGGAAGGCGTCGGGATGGCTGCACAGCCAGAGACTTTTAAGGTGATCGGTCATGAGCAACAGCAATTTGGTTTTCGAGGGTTACCGCGACGGCAACTACGCTCTCTTCGTTGCCGACCAAAACGGAGACTATCAGCCGGTCACCCTGAACGGCGCGGCCGGCGGGGGCACCAACTATCTGCAAGATGTCGGCCCCGAGCTGGGCATCGCCGGGCAGGGCACGCAATTCGAAAACTACATCGGCGGTCCGGATCTGGTGGAGCGGAACGGCGATACCTACCTGCAGGCGCAAACCAGCAATGGCGGCGGCCTTTTTGTCTATGACCCCTTCAACGGCACGTCACAGCAGATCCCGATCAACGACGGCCAATCGGTGAACCAGCCGGTGGACCTCATCACCTACGACGGTCAAGTTTATTTCGACAATTACGCCGTTCCTCAGGGCGCGTTGGTGGGCGCGTTGGGAACGCTCTTTGAAGTTGTCCAGAGGCATGCGCCGCAAGGTACGAGCCTGATAGCCAATGCGGTGTCGGGCGGGCCGCAAAATCCATCCTCCATGACCGTGTTTGACAACAAACTCTTCATGAATGGGGTGGACAGCAATAACAAATACGACCTCTTCAGCTACAACGGCACGACGTTCACCAAAATCAGCGGCACCACCGGCCTCAACCCTACCGACCTTACTGCCGCCGGCAACGATCTGGTCTTCAACGGTCTCGATTCGAGCGGCAACAATGCGCTCTACGCCTATTACAAATCTTCCAACGGCTCGTATGTGCCCGAGAAGGTTGATCCCGGCTCCAGCTCCTACAGTGACGCGCAGGGCAATCACGGCCGCGACCCGTTGGATATCACCTACTCCGGCTCGGGCGGCACCAATAATGAGAGTAGTGTTTTCTATTCCGGAGTCACCGACAACAACGACGACCGCGGCCTCTTTTATGCGAAAGTCGGACCCAACACCGGCGAACATCAGATCACGGATGCGAGCGGACACGGCCCGTCCAATCTCGATCCGTCTGACCTTATCCTCGATGACGCCGGTGACCTGTTCTTCACCGGCAATGACGGCACCGGGCGCGGTCTATACGTGGCGCCAGCCGGCAGCAATTACTATCATGAGGTCCTGAGTTCTGCGAAATACAACTTCTCAAATGACTACAATTCGAATTGGGGAAATCTGAACCCGACGACGCTGACTTATGAGGGTGCTGGTCATGGTAGCGGTGACCTTTACTTCGGCGCTACCGGTCCTGGCACGGGCACCACGAGCCGGCTGTGGGAGATGAGCGTTTCGGGGTCAGGATCGCACCTGACTTTCGGTACGCCAACACAAGCCGCGTCGAGTGTCGCGGACCCACATTCGTTGAGTTTGTAGTCCGGTATTGACAAGGAGTAGAGAGCTCCGCACCGGAAGAGAATGAGATTGTCATCAAGTGACTGCCGACGCTGGCTGCTGGCGCGCTGACGGTATGGCTTCGGCAGGGCACTATTTGGACAACGTTTATAAGTTGCCGCCCTAGACCTCCTTGGCCGCGCCGCGCAACTTGAATTTCTAAATCTTGCCGGTGCTGGTTTTCGGGATGTCGGAGAACACCACGAAGCGCGGGCATTTGTAGGCGGCAAGGTGCGAGCGGCACCACGCGATCAGCTCTTCAGCCGTGGCCTCGGCGCCGGGTTTGAGTTCCACGAACGCGCATGGCGTTTCGCCCCATTTTTCGTCGGGCTTGGCGACCACGGCGACGGCGGCGACCGCCGGATGCTTGTAGAGCGCGTCTTCGACTTCGATCGATGAAATGTTTTCGCCGCCGGAAATGATGATGTCCTTGGAGCGGTCCTTAAGCTGGATATAGCCGTCGGGATGAACGACGCCGAGATCGCCGGAGTGAAACCAGCCGCCGGCAAACGCCGCATCAGTCGACGGCTTGTTCTTCAGATAACCCTTCATCACCACGTTGCCGCGAAACATCACTTCGCCGAGCGTCTGGCCGTCGCGCGGCACCGGCTGCATCGAGTCCGGATCGAGCACGTCGAGCCCTTCCAGCACCGGATAACGCACGCCCTGGCGCGCCTTCTTCTCCGCCTGCTCGTCTGAGGAAAGCGCGTCCCATTCGCGATGCCAGTCGTTGATGCTGGCCGGACCGTATGTCTCGGTAAGGCCATAGAGATGCGTGACGTTGAAGCCGGCAGCCTTCATCGCCGCCAGCACGGCCTCTGGCGGCGGCGCGGCGGCAGTGGCGAACTGCACCACATGCGGCAGCGGCTTCTTCTCCTGCGTCACGGCGTTGAGCAGCGTCGACATCACGATCGGGGCACCGCAGAGATGGGTTACTTTGTGTGTGGCGATGGCATCGAAGATCGGCGCCGCGCGCACTGCCCGCAGGCAGACGTGGGTGCCGGCGACGATCGACAGCGTCCAGGGAAAGCACCAGCCGTTGCAGTGAAACATCGGCAGCGTCCACAGATACACCGGATGCTTGGCCATCCCGCAGGTGAGGACGTTGCCGATCGCGAGCAGATAGGCGCCGCGATGGTGATAGACGACGCCCTTGGGATCGCCGGTGGTGCCTGACGTGTAGTTCAGCGAAATCGCATCCCATTCATCGCGCGGCATTTGCCAGGCGAAATCGGGATCGCCTTCGCTGAGCAACTCTTCGTATTCGAGTGTCCCAATCCGCTCGCCCGCGCCGGTGAATTCCGGGTCGTCGTAGTCGATGACCAGAGGCTTGGCTTTGGCGCCCGCAAGCGCCTCCTTCATCACCTTGGAGAATTCGCGGTCGACAATGAGCACCTTGGTTTCCGCATGATCGAGCGTGAACGCGAGAATGGCGGCGTCGAGGCGCGTGTTCAGCGTGTTGAGCACCGCGCCGCACATCGGTACGCCGTAGTGCGCCTCAACCATTGCCGGCGTATTGGCGAGCATGACCGAGACAGTGTCGCCGCGCTTGACGCCGCGGCGCGCCAGCGCCGACGCCAGTTGCCGGGCGCGCGCATAGAACTGCCGATAGTTCCAGGACCGCGCGCCGTGCACGATTGCGGTCTGGTCCGGATAGACCGCCGCAGCGCGCTCAAGGAACGAAAGCGGGGTCAGCGGCTGGAAATTCGCCGCATTACGGTCGAGATCCGTGTCGTAAGCGATCATGATCGCGCCTCGCTCCCCGGATTGAGCGTAGCGAAAGAAGGCCGCCCTGATCAATGGCGGAGGCTTGATCTATGGCGCAGGCTTGGCCCGAATAGCGGCCGGAAGCCGCCGCGCCGGCGCCCATTCCGTACCGTTTTTTCTTTCTGAGCGCCGTTCCGCTCCCGATCAATTGATGCGGCCAGCGGGCCCTCCAACCACGCACCGCAGCTGACCGATCATTTGATCAGAGCGGGACCGTACGACGGCAGCGTACGAAAATGCGACGTGCACTTCTAAATGTCTGTAGCAAGCCCGCCGTATCGAAATGTCGCTTTGGGGGTTAAACGCGTTGGTTTGACGCGTCTACCTCAGGTCCGCTTTCCTGCGGAAGGCGACCGGCACTGGCTGAACCGCATCACCCCAAAACGCCCCACAGTTACTGCCGTGACTATCAGGCTTGCGTTGACGGCTGGTGGCGCAGGGCCTTTATAGATATGTTTTTGGTGCAACCGGCCCCGAGCGCGTAGCCGACCATGACCGCGCATGCCAGCCCAAGCAGTATGCAAGCCAGCCCGTCGGCTGCCGGGCAAAAGCTCGTCAATTTGGCGCTTCAAGGTGTCGGCAGTCACGGTGCTTTCACCTGGGGCGTGCTTGACCGCCTGCTGGAGGAGGAACGGCTGGCCCTCGACGGCATCAGCGCGACAAGTGCCGGCGCCGTCAATGCCGTCGCGCTCGCCTACGGCTTGGCAGTTGGCGGACGTGAAGGGGCAAAGCGGTCACTCGATCGCTACTGGCGACGATTGTCCGACATGGCATCCGCCAGCGTCTTTCAACCTTCCTTCCTCGACAAGATGTACGGAAATTTCGGTCTCGATCATTCGCCGGGCTACGTGTTCGTCGATACTCTCAGCCAAATTTTCTCGCCCTATCAACTTAATCCGCAGAACTACAATCCATTCAAGAAATTGCTCGAAGAAGTTATTGATTTCGAGGTTTTGCGCCGGCAATCGGCCGTCAAGCTGTTTCTGTGCGCGACCAACGTGCGCAACGGCAAGGTGAAAATTTTTCGCTCCGACGAACTTCGCTCGGATCATGTGGTCGCGTCATCGTGCCAGCCGCTGATGATGCATGCCGTCGAGATCGACGGTGAATTTTATTGGGACGGCGGGTTTATGGGGAATCCCGCGTTGTTTCCCGTGATCTATGCATGCGAGGCGCGCGACATCATCCTTGTTCGCCTGACGCCGAGCGAGCGGCCGGAAAACCCAACCACCTCCCGCGCCATTCTCACTCGCATGCAGGAGCTCACTTTCAACTCGTCCGTCATGCGAGAGATGCGGGTCGTTGCCTTTGTTACCAGGCTGATTGACGACGGCAAGATCGTTGACGGCAAACGAATGCTCATTCATGCGATCGACGGTGAGGACGTTATCGGCACTTTGTCAAATTCCAGCAAGTTGAACGGCGACTGGGATTTCCTGCAGCATCTTTACAAGACCGGTCGCGAACGCGCCGACCAGTGGCTGAACTCCAACTTCGATCGCCTCGGTGTCGAAACGACCATCGATCTGCAATCCAAGTATTTGTAGCTGCGCCACATCCCGGGCGGAAACTGTGTCTGCGGCACAGGCAGGATGTGCGATGACGGCCATTCGACGCGCGGCAGGTTCCGTTTGCATCCTCCAATCGATCATTGCCGCAAAAATTTCTGCCGGCTACCGGCATCGCGACCAAAGCATGCGCGTCGAATCGCAGTGACGCCGCAGTCGATCAACTCTCCGTACTCGCGTTCGGGTTATTGCTTCGAATTCACGCGGCCTCAGGACGCCGCGCGCGATATAAAAATCCTCAATGAATTTCTCCGCCTCATCGGCGTTTCTAAAGCCGGCCTGAACGACACTGAGACTTCGTAGCGCGTCGACCGCGGCGAATGTACCATCCGGCATTTCCCGAGTTATCAGCACCACGAGCGGTTCATCGGCCATTTGATCCTCCCCTGTACTCGTGACATTTCTCTGGACCTCATTGTAGCAGTTTACAGCAGTGGTGTTTTCACTGTTTAGCTGGCGGCATGCGAGCTTCCGGCGTGTACGCGCAGGGGCTGTTCAGGCCGGTGATTGGCCCGAGGTCTCTCATGGACATTCGCGATATGCGCGGTCGGCGGCAGCGGACGGCCACTTCTCCTCTTGCCCCGTTCGCAAAACCGATGTCCACTTTTGCAGGGCACCTTTTAATGTTCGACCCGGTACAGGCGCCACCGCTCGGGCACGCCTTTGAGTCGGTGAACGCCGCGATCCTTAAAGCGGATTCCAGACTGGGACATCAGATCCTTGACCGCGCTCGAAACTAGGATTTCGCCGGCACGCGCTTTGGCGGCGACGCGCGCGCCGACGTGAAACGCGAGACCGACCACGTCAGCCCCACTCACTTTGTATTCGCCTGCGTGCAGCCCCACCCTGATCTCTAGCCCAAGCGTGCGCACTGCCTCGCGGATTGCAGTCGCGCAACGGACCCCGGAAGCCGGCGCGTCGAACGTCGCGAGCAATCCGTCCCCCGTCGTCACGACTTCTTTTCCGCGCAAACTCTTCAGCTCTCTCCGGACGGCGGCGTAATAGTAATTCATCACCTGGGTCCAACGCGAATCGCCAAGCCGCGCGGCTTTTTCGGTGGACCGAACGATATCGACAAACAAGATCGTGGCGAGCGCCTGTTCGAGCTCGACGCCACGATTGGCACGTCGGCGCCGGATTGCAATATTTCCAGCTAGCGGTTCATAGCGATGGCTGCGTCGCCGCGCGATTGCCGTTTTCGCATAGTCTTTGGCACGCTGCACCGTGCCGCAACGAATTGTTTTCGCCCGCGGCGGAAGCGTCCAGTAAATCTTTCGCCCATCTCCTACGCCATGGACCTCGACGGCGCCCCACTTCAGGAAAACCGTCGAGCCAACCCGGCGAACCCACCATGCTTTTGACGTGTATCCGGAAACGTTCGACTGATGGACTCCGATGCGAAGGAACTTGGGCATATGCGTGGGGCCGATCGAAAGACCGCTTGGGGATACCAGGGATAGAATGTGATCGTACATTCCTGCGTTGGCAACAGCGCTATCAATCGAAAATTTACCTCTGACTCGCGTGTTAAATTCGCGCTCGCAATCGACCCCTACAAGAGCGCCATCGAACAGGTCTCAGTCGAGAACAAATGAGTCTCCGGCTTGCGGGCTATCCAAAAACGCCGGGCTTCGACGTCCAGTTTAGGCCACTCGCGACCGGGGCGAGCCAGCAGCAGGCTAGGCCGTGTCCGCTGTGCCCTGAAAGCGGAAGCATTTTCGGAACATTAGCGGCTCCGTTACGGCCGTCGCGGTTTGATGTTACCGCGACGCGTAATTCAAACTCCCAAACGGTCGGGACGCACGGGCACTCCGTTGGTATCGACCACCGCCATGACGAGATCGCAGCAAACCATCTCGCCTTCATACAACTGGCATCCATCAGGCAATGGCTGGGCGTTAATGGCTCCGAGCCCTAGAAGAAGCCCCTGGCGCCTTGCCACAGCAGCGCGACCGCGATCAGCAGCATCAGAACGTAGGCGATCTTGTAGAATTGTTCGGTCGGCGTTTTGCGCACCAGCCAAATACCGAGAAAATTGCTGACGACCGCAATCGGCAGTAAGACCACCGAGGTGACGAGATTGCGCGCGGAAAACTGGCCCAGCGCAAAATACGGCACGATCTTCATCAGATTGAGAATGGCAAAGAAAATAACCGTGGTGCCGACCAGCGTGAATTTCTCGAGGCGCTGCGGCAGCATGTGGATCTGAAACGGCGGCGAGCCGACCTGCACGAGGGTGGAAGTAAAGCCGGACAGTGCCCCCCAGATCATGCCCATGACCGGATGCGGCCGCTGCGCTTTCGCCGGCGGACGGCCGAGATAGGCGCGCCGCCAGGTGCCGAACCACGCATGCAGCACGAAGACCAGCGCGATCGCGCCGACCGTCAGCTCGATGGTGGCATTGGAGAGATAGCTCGCGAAAGCCCAGCCGGCGCCGACGCCGAACACCGAGCCGGGCAGCAGCACTTTCAAATTCCAAGCGCTCCAGGCGCGGTGGTAGGTCCAGACTGAAATGGCGTCCTGGACGATCAGGATCGGCAACAGGATGGCGGCGCCTTCGAGCGGTGGCACCACAAGCGCCAGCAGCGGTGTCGAGATCATCCCAAGACCGGCAAACCCGCCCTTGGCCAGACCGATCAAGGTCACGGCCGGAATGGCGAGGAGATAGAACAGCGGATTGGTGATCACTGGGACTGCTGGGCCGGAAAAGATAATGATGACGTAGATCAAAGCGCAGGCATTGGCGCCAGCGTTGTGATGCATGGCGGAAATGCCGGCGCGGCACGGCTTGCAAAGTCTGCCGCGCGGGCATGACAATAGCTGAGAACCATCACCGGGAGTGAAGCGTCATGGACGCCCGTTCGAGCCGCTACCATGAAGTTTACGCGCGCTGGCAGCGCGATCCGCTCGGCTTTTGGGCCGAAGCGGCCGCCGATCTTGAATGGTTCGAACAGCCCAAGGCCACGTTCGATCCGAACGCCGGAATTTACGGCCGCTGGTTCCCGGGCGGGGTCTCCAACACCTGCTTCAACGCCGTCGATCGCCAGGTCAACGCCGGACGCGGTGATCAAGCCGCGATTATCTACAATTCACCACTCGCCGGCACGCAGCGCACCATCACCTATCACCGCCTGATGACCGAGACCCAGGTACTCGCCGCCGTGCTGCGCGATCTCGGCGTCGGCAAAGGCGACCGCGTCATTCTCTACATGCCGATGGTGCCGGAGGCGGTGGTTGCGATGCTCGCCTGCGCGCGTATCGGCGCGGTCCACTCCGTGGTGTTCGGCGGCTTCGCCGCGCGCGAACTCGCAACCCGCATCGACGACGCCAAGCCGAAAGTGATTCTGTCGGCGAGCTGCGGCATCGAGCCGGGCCGCATCGTGCATTACAAGCCGCTGCTCGACGAAGCGATCACGCTTGCCGAGCACAAGCCCGGCGCCTGCCTGATCCTGCAGCGGCCGCAGGCGGAAGCCTCGCTTGGTCGCGGGCCGCGATCATGATTGGGCGACGATGCGCGACCACGCGCTTATTCACGCCCGCTCGGTCTACGATTGCGTGCCGGTCGCCGCGACCGACCCGCTGTACATCCTCTACACCTCGGGAACGACCGGCCGGCCCAAGGGCGTGGTGCGCGACAATGGCGGCCACATGGTCGCGCTCAAATGGTCGATGAAAAATCTCTACGGCATCGAGCCGGGCGAGGTGTGGTGGACCGCGTCGGATATCGGCTGGGTGGTCGGCCACAGCTACATTGTCTACGCGCCGCTCTTCCACGGCTGCACTTCGATCCTGTACGAAGGCAAGCCGGTCGGCACGCCCGACGCCGGCGCGTTTTGGCGGGTGATCGCCGAGCACGGCGCGCGCGCTCTGTTCACGGCGCCGACGGCCTTCCGCGCCATCAAGAAAGAAGACCCGCACGGCAAGCTCCTGGCGCAATACGATCTTGTCGAAATTCCGTACGCTGTTTCTGGCCGGCGAGCGCGCCGATCCGCCGACGCTGGAATGGGCGGAAGACCTGCTCAAGGTGCCGGTGATTGATCACTGGTGGCAGACCGAAACCGGCTGGGCGATCGCCGGCAATCCGGTTGGCCTCGGCATGCTGCCGGTCAAGCACGGCTCGCCAACGGTCGCGATGCCGGGATACGACGTGCGCGTTGTCGACGAAGCGTGCCACGACGTGCCGGCGAACAAGATGGGCTCGATCGTGGTCAAGCTGCCGCTGCCGCCGGCATGCCTGCCGACATTGTGGCAGGCCGACGAGCGCTTTACCGAAAGCTACCTCGCGGAATTTCCCGGCTACTACAAAACCGCCGACGCCGGCTTCAAGGACGAGGACGGCTACATCTTCGTCATGGGCCGCACCGACGACATCATCAACGTCGCCGGGCACCGGCTTTCAACCGGCGGCATGGAAGAAGTGCTCGCCTCGCATCCCGACGTCGCCGAATGCGCCGTGCTCGGCATCAAGGACGAGCTCAAGGGCGAAGTGCCGTGCGGCTTCATCGTGCTCAAATCCGGCGTCAATCGGCCGCCGACCGAAATCGAGAAAGAGTGCATTGCGCTCGTTCGCGACAAGATCGGCCCGGTCGCCGCCTTCAAACTCGCCATCACCGTCGGCCGGTTGCCGAAGACGCGCTCCGGCAAAATTCTGCGCGGCACCATGAAGAAAATCGCCGACGGCGAGAGCTGGACGATGCCGGCCACGATCGACGATCCGGCGGTGCTCGATGAGATCGGCGGCGCGCTGAAGCAAAAGGGTCTCGGCGCATAGCGTGTTTTTTTAAAACCGGATCGGTGGCGAATAACCAAAAGGCGGTTAGCGTTAGTGCTGCTCGCTGCGGTCGTCGTGCTTTCTGGCGCGTTTATGGTCGTGTCTGTCTTTTCGAGCGGTGTCGGATTTTTTGCTCTAGTCGGGATTTTTCGGGCGCTGTTTCCCTCGACGATCAACTGGGGCGACAAGGATGCATTCATGAAATCCTCGGGTGCGATTGCCGATCCGAGCACCTGGCCGCACGCGCCGAACTACGCGTGCCAGGCGATGCATCTGTGCGCCAACGAAGCGGTCCTGTCGGAAAATCAAACAAAGGCGCTGTATGAGCAGATACGCAAGACGCCCGGCTGCCAGGACCCGTGACCAGTATCCGAGTATCGATTGAGCTTGTGAAATACGCGCTACGCTGCGGATCGGGAACGCGGACGGATTAGTACAATCATGCGACCAGATTTGCCGCTACGGCTGTGCGCTTGAACGAATACGGATTGCCCCAAATATTCTAGGGCGGGACAATTTTGGCGTTACAAAACGCGTGGTCGGCTTCGCGCAGGTTTAAACTAGTAGATAATGAAAAAGGCTTTTTAAATAAACGGCTGGAGTCCAGTTAGAAACTCGGTCAGGCGGCGCCCTTGAGGGCGCCATGGCCGTAGGCCGCCTCTTTCATGATCTTGGCAAGCATGCGGAACGCCTCGACCCAGGCATCGCGAAGTTCTGGTGTGAAGTCGGCTCCAAGGCCCTTTTTGAGCGTCCGCAGCAGCGCGTTGCCGACCAAGGTGTAATGTTCCGCTTGTACCCCGTAATCGAGGTGCTTGACCGCCAGTTTCTTGACGGGATTCAAGATCTTTTCCGGGGCATGCAGCGCCCGAACGACAAGCGCCAAAGCGGACAGCAGTTTTTGGCGCTGTTCCCGCATATCGCCCTTGAACATTTTCCGCAACGACGGATCTATCGCGAACAGCTCGGCATAGAAAATCTCCGCCACCTTGTCGCCAAGCGTCGCGGCCTTTTCAAAGCTTTGCTGCACCATCGCGATCTGATGAGCATCCATCGTTCGTCCCCCGACGCGAAAACGGCCCCTCATAAATGCTACGGGACACAACCTAAAAAAGAATGAAAACGCCGCAAGCCGATCCGAGAGGTTGCAAAGTCGGGTTTATAGGACTTAAAGTTCATCGAGGCATTTGGAGCTCCAATGCAGAAATATCTTTCGCCGCTCGCTGTAGCGTCTGTACTTTCTGTCGCTTTATATTCCGGCGCGCTGGCAGCGCCGGTCACTTCCGCGGATCTGTCCGGCAAGAAAATCTGCTGGAATAACGGCTCGGTCAGTTCATACGGCCGCGGCGGCAAATATTCGAACAACATGACTGGCGACGGCACCTGGTCAATGGCCGGCGGCGGCGTTCATATCCATACCGATCGCTATGATTATGTTGCGGCCATGCAAAAGTCTGCGGACGGCACATTTCATGCCGAAATTGCCGCGGCCAACATCAAGACCACCGGCAAGTACTGCCAATAGGGCGCAGGTCGGCGCCATCCGGCATGCGCGGCTGACCGGTTGGGGCGCAACGGCACCGATCGCGCTTTGGCGCGTTGATCTGCATGACCCGATTGGCCGCGCTGTTGCCGGGCTTGTTGCTGGCGGCGTTGCTCGCCCTCTTGAGCGAACCCGCAAACGCGCAGGCCGGCGCCACGCCGGCAGCAATGCAGCCAGCCGACAAGGTGGAGAAAGACGCGGCGCCCCAGCCTTCAACCGAACAGCCAACGGCCGGCGACATTTGCCACACGCTCGAACAGGCGGCGGCAGAGAATTCGCTTCCGGTAGAGTTCTTCGCCCGCGTGATCTGGCAGGAGAGCCGCTTCAATGCCCGCGCGGTAAGCCGCAAAGGCGCCGAGGGCATTGCCCAATTCATGCCGCAGACCGCGGACTGGCGCGGACTGGCGGACCCGTTCGACCCGATCGAGGCGTTGCGCAACTCCGCGAGTTATCTGCGCGACCTGCGCAATCGGTTCGGCAATCTCGGGCTTGCCGCCGCCGGCTACAATGCCGGTCCCGGCCGGGTCAGCGCCTGGCTTGCCGGCCAGCGCGGCTTGCCGAGCGAGACGCGCAATTACGTCGCGATCATCACCGGCTGGACCGCCGACGACTGGGCTTCGCCCTCGCCGCCGCAAACCGCGGAAACCACGATCCCGCAGGGCGTGCCGTGCACGCAGCTCGCCAACGTCATGCTGGCGCCGAAGGAAGAAGCGCGACGGATTGCGTCTTACATTCCGCGCTGGGGCGTCCAGCTGGTGGCGCATGTGTCGGAGAGGGAGGCTTGGGCAATCTACCGTGACGTTCAAAAACGGTTCGCTGCCTTGATCGGCGACCGCGAGCCGCTCGTGCTGCACAAACAATTGCCCGGCATGGGTCCGGCGAAGCGCTACATCATCACCATTGCCGACGACAACCGTGCTCCGCTCAACAAATTATGCGACAAACTCACGGCTGCCGGCGGGGCCTGCGTCGTGCTGCGCAACACTCGCGGATAGACAAGTCGCGACGGCGTATCAGTTCAGGCCGGTGCCCGCTCGTGGCTCAGCGCGAATTGCGAGACGTACCAGGTGGTGAGCCAATACAACACCCATGGTATCGGCACGATCAGGGCGCACCCCACGCCGAATACCAGCGTCCGCCACAAGATCTCCAGGCCGGTGCCGGTAAAGACCAATGCTCTGGTGCCGCCTTCGATATGCCGGCACATCCATCGTATCCACGCCGCGGCAACCCAAGCCCATCCGACAATGGTGATGGCGGATATGATTGTCAGAACGAACCATCCGAGCCAGACCCAGTAATTTCCAGTAAAGGTCAGCGGCCCGCTTTGGCCCTCCCACACCAGATTATTCAAAACCCATTTCAAGATCAGCAGCTGGACAAACACCAGCAGCGCCCAAATCAGCAACGTCAGCAACCAGGAATAGCCGATGATGTGCCAGAGAAAAGGAATTCGCCACACAACGGCGTCGATGATGTAGCGGAGGTAGGGAATCAGCGCGCCCACAATGAAGACGTACCAGATATCGAGAGGCTTTCCGGTAAACCCGACGCGTTGCCGGCCCGGAAGCTCGAGGTTTTCGAGGAACCATTTGTAGTAACTCGTCATCACCCAGGGTGCGGGGATGACCGTGAGTTGCCCGATGGCAACCAGCAGCGCGCGCCCGAACAGCGGCCAGATGGTGATATGCGTGGTCAGCGCCTCGGCATCGGCCGGCGTTTGCGACGAAAAGGCCTGGCTGACCTGGTCCATCGAAAAGGCCTGACCTGCCGGCGGACCCTGGAATTGGGCCGGGCCTTGCGCTTGGCCGCCGGTCTGCCGCGGTGCTGCCGCGCGCGCCGGCGCCCGCGGCGGTTGCGGCCCGGGCCGCGGGGGCGGCGGTGGCGCCGGCCGCGCGCGCGGCATCAGGCCGGGAATGTCGGCGGCCACGGCCCAATCGGTCATGCCGGCGCACCAGACAAACGTGTCCGCCCGCACCATACCGGACGCGACCATTTCGCCCAGCTGCTGATCCGAGTACGGACCGGCCTGCTGGCCGCCAATCGCGGTGTACCATTGGCGATTAGCCATGAAGTCCCCCCGATAATGCCGCCGCGCGATCGAGCGCTGCCCTGCTCCTTTATCGCGCAATTGTCACCGTGCGTGCGCTACTTATCATGGGGATGTGGAAAACCCAGCAGGCCTCCGCCGGACTGAAGCGGCACGGCCTCGGTTCGCTAGAATTTTAGCGATTTGCCCAATCTGCCGTTAGCGTCCGCGCCTTATGGAACCGGCATGAGTTCCATCATGTCGATTGCCGCATCGGGCCTGGCAGCCGCTGTGCAACGCCTGCAGGTTTCGGCAGAACAATGTCGCCAACGCGAATTCGGACGGTCCGCTGCCGTCGGCAAGCGCGGCGGACCAGTCGCAATATCCCGCCGCCTATGTCGCCCAGCAGGTCGATCAGGTTGCCACACCGGACGGCGGCACCAGCACGGTCGTGTCCGACGCCCAGCCGGGCACGGTGACGGCCTACGATCCGACCGCGCCGTACGCCGACCCAAACGGCGAGGTCGCGGCGCCGAACGTCGACATCGCCAACGAAGTCGTCCAGCAGGCGATCGCCAGCTACGAATTCGTCGCCAACGCCGATGTGATGAGCGTCGATCAACAGATGATGCAGACGCTGCTCGACATTCAGACCTGACGCCGGCGCTCGCACCGCGTTCGGACCTGCCCGTCGCTACAAACCTTCCACGTTCTCATTCATTCTCTCGCCGTCATGGCCGGACTTGTTCCGGCCATCCACGTCTTTCTTTCGACTGGGCTCTTAAGACGTGGATGCCCGCAACAAGTGCGGGCATGACGATTCGTTTTGTAGCCGAGCGGAGCGAAATGCGGGCTACGCTTGCTCGCCTTGACAAAATCCGCCGCTGGTCGCCCGATCAGGAGGCGCGATCGATTTTGGCGTTCACTTTTCCAGTTCCGCCGCAGACCTTGCAGCTGATTTGATGCCCGCGCTCGCGGATGCGGCCAGTACCGGAACAGCGCTCGCAGGTCTGTTTGATGACCGGGGCCGGGCGGCGGTTGTGGCGCGAAAATCGTTTGCCGAAATCCATTTGACTGGCCTTTGCGCTGTACGAATGTGGAAGCGAGCCGACATTATCGATGTCAGGTTAAGGCCGTGGCGGCAGATTGCGGAAAGTTCGATATAAAGCGATGGTAGCCTGGTCATCAGCAAACCGAGGAAGCCATGAACGCCGACGCCAAGAAAACTGTGCTGCGGATGATCCCGTACGGGATTTACGTGCTCACCGCGGATGACGGCAACGGCAACATTTCGGCAGCGACCGTGAACTGGGTGACGCAATCCGCGTTCGCGCCGCCGCTGGTGGTGGTCGGCGTCAAGACCGATTCCGGCACCTACCAGACCGTGAAGGCGGCGCAGACCTTCGCGCTCAACATGCTCGGCAAGGAGCACAAGAGCCTCGCCTTCACGTTCTTCCGCCCGGCCGATGTCAGCGACGGCAAGCTGAGCGGCCAGCCGTACCGCAAGGGCACGACCGGAGCGCCGATCCTCGTCGACGCGCCGGGCGCGGTCGAATGCCGCGTCACCGCAATCGTCGAGCAGGGCGACCATCACATCATCGTCGGCGAAGTGGTCGAGGCGCATCTCAACCGGCCGCCGGCCGGCCGGCCCGACGCCGCCATCCTGGAAATGAAAGACCTCGG
>CAWGYY010000028.1:240000-542549 GCA_963826945.1 uncultured Alphaproteobacteria bacterium
GTCACATTTCCATTGAAGCATTTGGTCCCCATAAAAAAAAAAAAAAAAAAAAAAAAAAAAAAAAAAAAAAAAAAAAAAAAAAAAAAAAAAAAAAAAAATTTGAATAAAACTCACGCAAGAGCGGAATTGCTCACTTCAGGGACGGTCTATTACCGGTTCTTTTTTTTTTTTTTTTTTTTTTTTTTTTTTTTTTTTTTTTTTTTTTTTTTTTTTTTTTTTTTTTTTTTTTTTTTTTTTTTTTTTTTTTTTTTTTTTTTTTTTTTTTTTTAAAAAAAAAAAAAAAAAAAAAAAAAAATTTTTTTTTTTTTTTTTTTTTTTTTTTTTAAAAAAAAAAAAAAAAAAAAAAAAAAAAAAAAAAAAAAAAAAAAAAAAAAAAAAAAAGATAGGTGACAGAAGCCGAGTGGATGGGGGGTTTTGAGGGGCGAGTGCGGTTCCTGCGGGCAACCCCCCCCCCCCCCCGGGGGGGGGGGGGGGGGGGGGGGGGGGGGGGGGGGGGGGGGGGGGGGGGGGGGGGGGGGGGGGGGGGGGGGGGGAAAAAAAATATCCTTTTCAGTAGTGTCCCGAGTGCCGGGCTTCGCCGCCAAGACTTGAGCCCATCGGAATGTCTCAACATTGTCGCCAAGCTCGCGATCGAATCTGAACTCTATTATTGTTTCTGAACAGCATCAAACTGATTGTCGCCTTCAATCTTTGTGACGGGGATTGTAATTTTCTTCCCCGCCTGGGCGGCTTTAAGCCACCATTGAATGAGCCACCGAGGCTGACCCATCCAGCCCAGCAGGTGAAACAAGATTTGACCTGAGGAAACGTCCGATAAGACTTTCCCACATTGGTCACGGTCCCTGAAAAGCCCCATTAAAATAAGGCTTGCGATCCCGAAGAATCCCGGATTTCGCTCCGCTCAGCCAACCTACGCTCGCTCCCAGCGGCCGAACCCAGGGATACGCCCTATCAATTCCAGGTTATCGGCAACAATCCTGCTGCGCAATAACTGGACCGGCAGGGCGCGGGGAGCTAAATGGACCAACGGCAAACACCTTGGCTTCTTTTCATCCTTATTCTTATTGCAGCGCTCGTGCTGTTTAAGCTTGTGCGTTATTTGACCCGGCGGAAATATCTAATCGACAAATACGGCCGCCATCTTGGACTTAGAATACTCGCTCGAGGGATCTGGCAGGGAATGACCAGTGAACAACTCTAAAATTCCTGGGGTAAGGCCCGTCGATATCGATCACGCTGTCTACAAAACCAAAACAAAGGAGACTTGGAAATACAACCAAACAGGGAAGAACAGGTTTAAGGATCGCATATATCTCGAAGATCGGACCTCGTAGTTGGCTGGAAAGATTAGCAAGCACAGCCCGGATTGAGAGAAACAGAAATCCGGAGCAAGTCTGGCCTAGACACACGCATAAAATAGTAGCTCGGATGGAGCGCAGCGACATTCGGGGATGGTTGCCCATCCCAAAGAAAACCCGAATTTCGCCCCCTGCTCAGTCCAGGCTGCGCTCGCTACGCGGCGAATGGGCCGTCGATGCCTCTTTATGATTTGCCCTCTTGGCGCGATTGACGGCGCGGGTAACGCCCGCGTTCTTTCGGTCGCGCGAAGCACGGCCTGGGCTGAGTTGCGGCGTTCGCTCGCTGCGACAAGCGCCGCCGCGAAGCGCCGGAAGGCGAGCGGGCTCCGTAAGCCCGCTGCCGCGCCCGGCATCGGCGACGTTTGCTGATGCATGCGCGGCCAATGGATGGTGCGCCTTTCGGCGCTTCGCCTCCCTTTGTTGTGGAGGCGAATCTAAAAGAGTTGCTTCGTTCCTGCTTCGTTGTGATGCAAACCTCGGACGCAGCCGCGCCGCGAGAACGCGATCTTTTTCCGCCCCCGCGGTAGCGGGGGAGGGGGACCACGCGAAGCATGGTGGAGGGGGCGTCGGCGGTAGAGATTTGTTGGCTTCAACGGAATCATTGTCGAAGTCCCGCGCCCCACCCACCGCGCTTCGCGCGGTCCCCCCTCCCCGCTTTCGCGGGGCGGGATGAAGAATACGCGTCGCGGACGTTGGTAGTGGCTGCCTACAGCGGAGCAATCCAAACATGATCCAGTTTGCGCCGCCGCCTTCGCTGCTCATATGGCGCAATGATCGGCTGCGGTATAAGAACGGCCAGCCCCGACAAGGTAACGCTGCAATGAACGCCCCCCTCACCTCCCATCCGACCCCGCCCTATAAGCACACGCCGCTGTTCCCGCTTGGCAAGGACACGACGCCGTACCGCAAGATCGCCGCCGAAGGCGTGCGGGTCGAGCGCGTGCTGGGCGAGGAGGTGCTGGTGGTGCCGCGCGAGGCGCTCCGCGCGCTGGCGGAGGCGGCTTTCACCGACATCAATCATCTGCTGCGCCCGGCGCATCTTGCCAGCCTCAAACACATCGTCGAGGACCCGGAAGCGTCGGACAACGACAAGTTCGTCGCCTACGATTTTCTCAAGAACGCCAATATCGCCGCCGGCGGCGTGCTGCCGATGTGCCAGGACACCGGCACTGCGATCATCATGGGCAAGAAGGGTCGGCTGATCTGGACCAACGGCGACGACGAGGCGGCGCTGGCCGAGGGCGCGCGCGATGCGTATCTGAAACGCAATCTGCGCTATTCGCAGCTCGCGCCGATCTCGATGTTCGAGGAGAAGAACACCCGCTCGAACATGCCGGCGCAGGTGGAAATCTACGCCGAGGGCCATGATTCTGAGCATGCCGAGCACGATGCCGCCTACAAGTTTTTGTTCATCGCCAAGGGCGGCGGCTCGGCCAACAAATCGTTTCTGTTCCAGGGCACGCCGTCGATCCTGTCGCGCGAACGCTTGCTGCCGTTCCTGAAAGAGAAGGTGCTGACGCTCGGCACCGCCGCCTGCCCGCCGTACCATCTTGCCATCGTCATCGGCGGCACCTCGGCCGAAATGACCATGAAGACGGTCAAGCTCGCCTCCTGCAAATATTACGACACGCTGCCGGAGCACGGCTCCGAGGACGGCCACGCCTTCCGCGACAAGGAGATGGAGCAGGAAATCCAGAAGATGACGCAGTCGCTCGGCGTCGGCGCCCAGTTCGGCGGCAAATATTTCTGCCACGACGTGCGCGTGATCCGGCTGCCGCGCCACGGCGCCTCGCTGCCGATCGGGCTT
This sequence comes from uncultured Alphaproteobacteria bacterium, assembly GCA_963826945.1. Classification (GTDB taxonomy): domain Bacteria; phylum Pseudomonadota; class Alphaproteobacteria; order Rhizobiales; family Xanthobacteraceae; genus BOG-931. The sequence continues at coordinate 243,166 of CAWGYY010000028.1, forward strand.
GGCGTGTCGTGTTCGGCCGACCGCCAGGCGCTCGGCAAGATCACCCGCGACGGCGTGTTCCTGGAAGAGCTCGAGCACAATCCGGCGAAATATCTGCCGGAGATCGACACCTCGCATCTCGGCGGCGAGGTGGTGCAGATCGACCTCAACAGGCCGATGAAAGAGATCCTCTCGCAGCTCGCGAAATATCCGATCAAGACCCGGCTGTCGCTGTCGGGGCCGATGATCGTGGCGCGCGATGCCGCCCACGGCAAACTGCGCGAGCGGCTGGAGCGCGGCGAACCGCTGCCGGATTATTTCAAGAACCATCCGGTCTATTACGCCGGCCCGGCAAAGACGCCGGAAGGCTACGCCTCGGGCGCGTTCGGCCCGACCACGGCCGGCCGCATGGATTCATTCGTCGCCGACTTTCCAGGCCGCCGCCGGCTCGATGGTGATGCTGGCGAAGGGCAACCGCGCCGCGACCGTGCGCGAAGCCTGCAAGAAGCACGGCGGCTTCTATCTCGCCTCGATCGGCGGCGCCGCGGCCAACCTCGCCGAGCACTGCATCAAGAAGGTCGAGTGCATCGAATATCCCGAACTCGGCATGGAGGCGATCTGGCGGATCGAGGTGGTGGATTTCCCCGCCTTCATCGTCATCGACGACAAGGGCAACGACTTTTTCAAGGAACTGAATTTGGGGTAGCGTCATCCTGCCCCGCAAAGCGGGGGCGGAAAAGTGAGAGAGACAGTCAATGCAAGAAAGAGCACCCGCGCGCGGCCCGCTGGTCTGGCGCGACATGGACCAGAAAGCGCTCGACGACGCCTACGATCAACTGATCTACGCGCCGAACCGCGACCTCGTGCTGGCGCGGATCGCGGCCGCGAGCGAGCGCGCCCGCTCAGCTCTCGGCGCGCCGCAGCGCATCGCCTACGGGCCGAGCGAGATTGAGGCGCTCGACATTTACCGCACCCCCTCGCCGCCGAGCGCAGGCGCGCCGATCAATGTTTTCGTCCATGGCGGCGCCTGGCGCGTCGGCAGCGCCGCGACCAATGCGCTCGTCGCCGAGCCGATCGTCGGCGCCGGCGCGCATGCCGTCGTTCTCGACTTCACCAACGTCGACCAGACCGGCGGCGATCTGTTTCCGATGTACCGGCAAGTCAGCCGCGCGATCGCATGGGTGTGGCGCAACGCCGAAAGCTTCGGCGGCGACCGCAGCCGGCTTTACGTCTCGTCGCACTCGTCCGGCTCGCACCTTTCCTCCTGCGCGCTGTCGCGGGGCTGGCGCGAAGAGGGCCTGCCGGCCGATTTCTGCAAGGGCGCGCTGCTGATCAGCGGCATGTACGATCTCGAGCCGGTGCGGCTGTCGAAGCGCTCGGCCTACGTCAAATTCACCGACGAGATGGAGCAGGCTTTAAGCGCGATGCGCCATATCGACGGTCTGACGATGCCGCTTCTGATTGCGCACGGCACCTGCGAGACGCCGGAATTTCAGCGCCAGGCGCGCGACTTTTTCGCAGCGGTCAAGGCGGCGGGAAAGCCGGCCGAACTGATCGTCGGCGAGAACTACAATCACTTCGAGATTTTCGAAACCTTTGCCAATCCCTACGGCCTGCTCGGCCGCGCCGTACTGCGACAGATGGGATTGAACTGATCAGGCGGCTTCGGCGCTTTTGATCTGTCCGGGCTTGGCGGGATGGCTGGCGGAGGTGCGGATCAACTCCGCGCCGCAGCTGCGGCAGGCGTAAACGGTATCTTCGACTTCGGAGGTAATCGGGCGGCGGCTTTGGTAGACCATGCGCCCGGCGCATACCGGACACGGCATCATCAGCGACGGCAGACTGGAAGGCGCGACGGTTTGATGACGCATTCGGATACCGGCGGTTCACATTTTCGTAATGTCCTGCCTCTGCAACGTAGAGTCAACGACTTTGTGCGTTGCACACAGGGATACGCTGCGTCGCCGTAAGTGTATGCCGCAGCGCTGGAATTGTATAACGATGGCAGGCCCTTGGCAGGGGCTCAGGCGGCCGCGAGCGCCGAGATGCAGGCCACGCCGAGGGTTGTGAGACTTGCCCGGGTCGCGGCGACCGAGCCGTCAACGTCAATGCCGCGGCAGGCATCCTCGACCACGAAGACCGTAAAGCCCTCGCGCTGCGCGTCTTCGGCCGAGTAACGCACGCAGAAATCGAACGCGAGCCCGGCGATGAATACGCGGCTCAGGCCGCGCTCGCGCAAATAGCCGACGAGGCCGGTCGGCGTTTTGCGGTCGTTCTCGTAGAACGCCGAATAGGAATCGATCGTGGGTTCCATGCCTTTGCGCAGCACCAAGGCGGCATGCGGAATGTCGAGCGCCGGATGAAATGCGGCGCCAGGTGTGCCCTGCACGCAGTGGCCCGGCCACAACACTTGCGGACCGTAGGATGCGGCGATGGTCTCGAACGGCTTTTTGCCAACGTGACTTGAAGCAAACGAGAAGTGGCCGTGCGGATGCCAGTCCTGCGTCAACACGACATTGCGGAATCGCGCCGCCAGACGATTGACGATCGGAACGATCTCGTCGCCGCGCGGCACCGCGAGCGCACCGCCCGGACAAAAATCGTTTTGCACGTCGATGACGATCAGAACTTCATTGCCGCCGATGGTCGCGCCTTCGTTCATGCTTTTCATTTCGCCGTTTGCAAACGCCGATCAAACTCTGCCGCCAGCGCTTTGAGTTCGTCGGCGACCGTCACCGGATAGGTCATGGCCGGATCAAGCGCGCGCAAGGGGGCCGGCAATCGTTGCAGCTCGCGCTTGGCGTGTTGACGAATTTCGTCGAGCGATGGCGCAGGCCGCAGGCGTTTGCCGTTTTGCATGACCGGCTGGATCAGCGGCTCCCCTTCTTTCACGTCGCCTTCAACGCCAAGGAGGTCGCCAATCATCCGGCCGTCCGCGTCGTAGCGACGCCACACCTGCTTGCGCCCCGGCCAGGTGGCTTTCTTCGCCGACTGCTTGCGCCGCGGCAGGCCGGCGTATTCCTGCAATTTGTAGACGCAATCGAGTGTCGGAGCGTCCGCGGACGTGGTGAGACTGGTGCCGACGCCGAGACCGTCAATCGGTGCATTCACCTTGACGAAAGCGGCGATCGAATCTTCATCGAGACCGCCGCTGGCGAAGATCGTCACGTCGCGCAGTCCGCCGGCGTCGAGGATGGCGCGCACGCTGCGCGACAGCGCGACCAGATCGCCGGAGTCGAGGCGGACACCGCGTATGGTGATGCCTTTGGTCTTGAGCCGCGGCGCCAGCGTCACGACCTTACGCGCGGCGGCTTCGGTGTCGTAGGTGTCCAACAGAAACACCAGATTATCCGGCCGCGACTGCGCAAACGCCGCAAACGCCGCCATCTCATCGTCGAACGCCTCGATGAAAGAATGCGCCATGGTGCCGTAGAGCGGGATGCCGAAATCTTCGCCGGCAAGGACCGTCGCTGTCCCGGCGAAGCCCGCAATGTAGCTCGCGCGCGCGGCCATAACCCCAGCCTCGGCGCCGTGCGCGCGGCGGAAGCCGAAATCGACCAGAAGCTTGTCCGGCGCAGCCAGCACGACGCGCGCCGCTTTTGCGGCGATCAGCGTCTGGAAATGCAGGAGGTTGATCAGCCGCGACTCGACGAATTGCGCCTGCGGCAGCGGCGCAGTGATTCGCACAATCGGCTCATTGGCAAAGAACACCGTGCCTTCGGGCATGGCGTGAACGTCGCCCGTGAAGCGAAACTCCGCGAGATAGTCGAGCAGGTTTTGACGAAACCGGCCGGTGCTCTTGAGCCAATCGATTTCGGCGGCGGAAAAGCGCAAGCCTTCGAGAAACTCGAGCGCCTGCTCGAGGCCGGCAGCGACCAGAAAGCCGCGCCGGAGTGGAAGACTGCGGACGAAAAACTCGAAGACGGCGGTCTTGGTTTCATCATGGTCCAGGTAGGCCTGGATCATGTTGATCTGGTAGAGATCGGTAAGGAGCGCGCTTGGCCGCCCAGTCATCGTCATCGGCTCCGGTGTTCGCCTGACATATCTGCAAAATAACTACCCGCGGCCAGCGGAGCTTCGCGACAGCGTGGTCTTCCTATACCACCTCGGCAATTTTTTAACCTTTACGGTGGTGGTGCAGAGCGGCGTGGCCTATTCACCCTTCATTTACGATGAGCTTGCCGGTGTGGCCAAGATAGCGCATACGTCGCAACCGCGCTTCGCCAGGGGATCCAGCAAAAGGTGACGACGCGCAGACCGTCAAGACGGGCTGGGCCAATCGCTGACGCGTGCGGTGCGCGTCGCGGGAGGCGTGGTTAATGGCTTACGGGTCGGCGTCGCAGGGTGGTTACGGCGGTGGTCCAACCGTAATCCACACCGACGCCTCTCATGCGGATGTCGTCAGCATTTCCGATCTGGAATTGCTGTTCACCGGACATCTTGAACGCAAGGGTCCGGACCTCGTCCTGACCGGCCATGACGGCCACCGTCATATTATTCCCAGTTATTTTTCGGCCGAGCACCCCGCAGCGCTGGAGGCGCCAAACGGCGCACGAATTGCCGGCGATCTGGTCGAACTTCTGGCCGGTTCGCAGGCTCCGGGACAGTATGCGCAAGATGCGCAACCACAGGCGCCTGCTCCGACCAATTCAATCGGCCGCATCGAGAAAGTGGTTGGCGACGTCACTGTCATGCGCAACGGCGTCGCCGTGGCGCTGCATGTCGGCGATGCAGTTTACAAGAACGACGTCGTCCAGACCGGCGCAGATTCCTCGGCCGGCATCGGCTTCCCCGATGGCACCGCGCTCAATCTCGTCTCCAACACCCGGATGGCGCTGAACGACTACGTCTACGATCCGAACGGAACCTCGAATGACGCGCTGTTCAACCTGGTCCAGGGCGGCTTCGCCTTCGTCGCCGGCAAGGTCGCCCATACCGGCGACATGAAGATCGGCACCCCGGTCGCGACCATGGGCATCCGCGGCACCACCGGCTATGCGCTGCAGCAGGTCGCCACCGTCAGTGCCAATGCGGGCAATGTGACGATGTCGTTCGCGGTGGTCGCGGACCCCGGTAGCGACCGGGTCGGCGCCTACGTTCTGATCGATCAGTTCGGCAACGAAGTCGCCGTCGATCGCGCCGGAATTTGGACCACGCTGTCCTGGGACGGCGGCAACAGGCCCCCGACCGTCAGTCGGGCGGCGATGACGGCGTCAAATTTCGCGATCGAGCAGGCCCTGGTTCCGGCGCTGGTTCAGATCCTCAACAACATCAACAATCTGACTCCCAAATCCGCAATCGGGCCCCAACAACCCCGGCAGCTCGACGCCGCCATTGTTCGAGCTGATCAACCTTCAGCAATATCTGCAGCAGAACGGCAACACCCAGCAGACGATCATCAATATTCAGAACGGTGGTGCGAATACGAATACCCAGACTGCAACTTCCGGCCACATATACCATCGTGCTGGGCGCGTCGGCCACGTCGGTCGTCACCTGGACTTCGCCGGTCAGCGGAACTTGGGAAACCGGGAGCAACTGGAGCGACCTTAGTACGCCTGCGGCGCCGGAATACGTCAACATTGCCCAGCCGGTCAAAGTAACGGTCGAAGGGAGCGAGAGCGCTGACGGTCTTCGTATTGGCGCCGGCGCCATTCTCAACCTCGCGTCCGGCGCCACGCTGGAAGTGTCGCAAGGGATCGCCGACTTCGGGACCTTGCAGATCAATTCATCGGGCTCCGATCCGAAACTGGCGATCAACGGCACGGTCTATCTGCTGAACAACGGCACGCTCGCGCATGGTGGGGCCGACCGACGAGAACCTGATTATCGGCGTAGCCGGCACCGACGCGAAGCTGGTCAATGTCAACAACACCATCACCGGCAGCGGCACGATCGGCCAAGGCGACGGCGCGCTGACTTTGGTCAACGGCAAGAACGGAACCATCGAGGCAACGCCGCTGCTCGCCTCCAATTCGGGGCTGCTGATCATCGATACCGGAAATCGCGTCAGCAATTCCGGAACGATGACGGCCGCCGACGGCGGCACGCTGCAGATCGCAGACGACGTCAGGAACTTGGGACTCATCCTCGCCCAAGCCGGCAGTTCTGTCGTCCTCCTTGAGGACAGAATCGGCAATCACGGCGGCGTCATCAAGGCCGACGGGGCGGGCTCGACGGTCGATCTCGAAAAGGCGCACATCTTCCACGGCACGCTGGAAACAAGCAACGGCGGCGTCATTGAGACGACGAACGGTCAAAGCTCCTTTTTGAACGTTTCCATTGCCGACGGCAGCATCATCGACACTCACCAGTTCAGTTCGTTGGACCTGCGCGGTACGACCACGCTCCACGGAACGGTTACGTTCGAAGGCGACGGCACGTTTGAGCTTCACCGCCACGCTACGCATCGTCGGCGGATCGCAAGCCGAGCTGGACAATTACGGCACCATCACCGGCGCCGGCAATATCGGTGACGGCGACCCGAATTTCCTGCTGGTCAACGAGCAATCCGGCATTATCAATGCCGACGGCCGGCTGACGCTCACCATCGATAATGACAGCCCCGGAAGCTGCCAGTGCGCCGCCGAGCAACGCCGTCATCAATACGGGAATAGTCGAGGCGACCGGGAGCGGCGGACTGGCGATCGTCAACACGACAATCAGCAACGCGAGCGACGCTGCGCATAACACCGGCGTCGTCGAAGTTGCCGCCGGCTCGCAGATCACCCTCGATAACGCGACCATCCTGCACGGGTCCGTGACGATCGCCTCCGGCGGCGAGATGCAGACAACGAGCGGGACCGCCAATACGATCGATACCGCAGAGGGTCAGGACAATCTTGCTACGCCAACGCTCATCAATGCCGGCACGCTTCTCATCAACGACGACAGTTCGCTAATTCTGGCAAGCCCTTACGCGATTGATAATTCCGGCACTATCCAACTCAGTTCGACGGGCGGCGCCACCGACCTCTACTTCGACCAGGCGGACGCGGGCATTAACGGCGGCGGGCATATTATTCTGTCCGCCAGCACCGCCAACATCATCGCCGTCACCCAAAGCGGCGATCAGCTGACCAATTTCGACAACACTATCTCCGGCGCCGGCACCATCGGCGCCGGCGGTATGGTTCTGGTCAACGACGGCGTCATCAATGCCGACCAGCAGAGCGCAGCCCTGACGCTCGATCCGGCCTTTCTGGAAAACACCGGCACGGTGGAGGCGACCACAGACGGCACGCTGGTGTTGAGCAATACGACGGTCAGTAATTCCAGCGCCACCGCCGAGGCGGGCGGGAGTTACTCATTCAATAACGCGATCGAGGATCCGGCTGCCGTCAGCATCACGGCTCCAAGCGGCGTAAATGATGCCGGCCAAATCGTCGGCACCTATTTCTCCGGCGGAAAGTCGAATGGCTTTCTCCACGATGGCGGCAATTACATCACTCTTGACGACCCTGCGGCAACCGGCGGCACGTCCGCCAACGCCATCAACGACAGCGGTGAAGTCGTCGGTACCTACTCAGACGGCGGGACGCAGTCGGGTTTTCTATTCAGCAACGGCACTTACATCACATTGAACGATCCGCTCGGCGCTGACGGCACGCTAGCCAACGGCATCGACAACGCCGGTCAAATCGTCGGCGAATATCTTGACGCTCATGGCAGCACGCACGGCTTTCTTTTCAGCAGCGGCGCGTATACGACGATTGACGATCCATTGGGTATCAACGGCACCGACGCCAAAGGCATCAACGATGCCGGCGAGATAGTCGGTTACTACCTTGACGGATCCTCGGTCGCCCACGGCTTTGTCTACAACAACGGCACCTACGTCACGCTGAATGACCCCTCGGCCGCCAACGGCACTTTTGCCGAGGGGATCAACAATGCCGGCCAGGTCGTCGGCTATTATTTGGACTCGTCCGACGTCGCGCACGGCTTTGTCTACAGCAACGGAAAGTATTTCAATTTTGACGATTCGGCGGCCGGCAAGGGCGCCGGTGAAGGCACATTTGCGTTTGCCATCGACAATGCCGGCCGGGTCTCCGGCTATTATGTCGATGGCGGCTTCGACGTCGCCGGTTTTCTCGCCAAACCGGCGCAATCGCCGACTTCGGGCTCGATCTTTGCCGATAGCGGCGCCACAGTCGATCTCGTTGGCACCAGTGTCGTCGGCGGCAATCTGACGACTGCAGCGGCGACCAACACCAGCGCAGCCGGCCTGATCGACGTGACAGGCAACGCGATCAGCGCCATTTACGACGCAACGGTGAACAATTCCGGCGCGCTTGGCATCGAACAAGGCTCGCAGCTCGATGTCTCGGGTACGACGTTTACCGGCGGCAGTTTGAGTGTCGCCGGTATCCTGGATTCGATCGGGACTGGCTCCATTGGAAGTGAGGCCATCACCGTTACCGGCACACTCGAGGCGACGGGCGGCACTCTCACTATCGATTCGGGATCATCCATCGCGAACTACAACAAGCTGTTGGCGACTTCCGACGGCACCATCGCGCTGGTCGGCTTGACCGTTACAAACGCCGGGACCGTTCAGGTCGAATGCTCCCGAAGCCGGCCGAGTAAATTGCGAAGATGGTCCTTGAAGGACGCCACGATCTCTAGGGCGGGACCGTGAATATTTACGGATCGCTCAATTCGACCGGGGACGAGCTTCAATGCGGTACGCTGAACGCCATCGCCAGGTGACACCGGCGCGAATCAATGCGACGGCTCAATCGACAATAGGCACGATTGAGACCGATCCATCAACACCGTCGCGGGCCCCCAGTCCCGCATATCTAGTGATCGAAGCAGCCGGCACGATCGAGGCCACGCAACGGCGCTAGACATTACACTGACTGAATTGACGCCGCCTCGACGGGCGGCACAATAACCAACACCAGCGGCACGATGGGCACCGCTCACTAGGGTGGGGCAAAATTCGATCCGTCGAATTCTGAACAAGGCGAACTCAGACGTTCACAACCAGTATGTCATTAAGCTGGCACGATGCGGATCACGGAACGGCACTTAGGCGAATTCAGCAACGCCCTGGCTTGTCGCGAAGTGATAAAGCAGGCGGCATCATCGCCGCCCATGGCGAAAGGCCTCCACCGTCCGAACTCGCCGTACGCTAACCATCGAGGGTGGTCACGCTCGCGACACAATAAGTGACCGGAAGTTCGTTGACGGCGGCGAGATTGAGATTGCTCAAACGCTTGCTCCGAGTGAAAGCACAGAGCTGTCGACGGCTCCGAGAATGCGGTCATGGCGAACGCCTACGTCAAGGTAGACAACGGCGCGAACCTCGAGTTGCTTGGCACGATCGATAATACCGGCACGATCGCACTCTCGGCAGGAGGAGCTGACCCGAGCCTCGTGATCGAGGGCCAGGTTTGGCTGCAAGGTACGGGAAACATTATTTTGTCAGGCTCGGGCGACGATATCGTCGGCGCAACGTGGAACGATAGCTGCAACGTCCTTATCAATTACAACGACATTTCCGGTGCTGGTCAAATCGGCGACTGCAGCCCGGATCTGACGCTCATCAATACATCGTACGGCATTATCGACGCCGATGTCGCCAATGGCACGCTCACCCTCAATACCGGCTGCAACATCATCGTCAACGTTGGCTTGCTCGAAGCCAGCAATGGCAGTACGGTGGATATTTACAGCGACATAAGCAATTCGGGCACACTCGAAGCGAACGGCGGCACGATGCTGATCGAAGACGGCCTCACCAATACCGGCACGATCGATGTCCAGTCCGGCACGGTAGATGTTGCGGACGGCGGCACCGACACCGGAGCCCGCTATGAGGGCTCCGGCGGTTTGGAGTTCGGCGGCACGCAAACCATCAGCGACGTCACGCTTACCGGCGAGAGCGGCACGCTGACAATCGACAATTTCGGGACGCTCGACTTTGTCACTGCCGCCAGTGCGGTCAACTTTGCCAACCTGACCAACGAACACAACTCCGACAGCCTGCAAATCGAAAACACGAGGGTGACGTTCGACGACACCACGGCGAGCGGCGGGGCGATCATCGAAACCGGCCCAAACGCCCAGATCAATGTCGACGCCGGCAATTCGGCAACCTTCGAGAACACCACGCTAACGCTTTCGAACAATGCCGCCGACAACGGAGCGGTGCTGGTCGGCGGCACGGTCACGATCGACAGCACCGTTAACATCGCCGGCACGGGCACGTTCACGATCGCCGATGGCGGGAATTTGGAGTTTGGCGGTTCCGTCCCCAACACGGAAACCGTGGCCTTTAGCGGCTCAACCGGCACTCTGCAGCTCGACAATCCGAAAGCGTTCACCGGGCAAATATCCGGATTTACCGGAACGGCGCCGAATGCGGCTCACTCGGACGTGATCGATCTGGCTGGGATCAATTACAATTCCGGTGATTTCTCGGACGCGTACAACCCCACGACGGGCGTTCTGTCAGTAACGGACGGAACCAACTCCGCGTCCTTGTCCTTTGTCGGCTTCACGGGAACCTTCCAATTTGCATCGGACAGCAACGGCGGGACCGACGTCTTCGATCCGCCCGCGGCACCGCCCACGATCGCCGACGGCGGCAGGTTGGCCGTCAGAGGACACTCCAGCGAGACGGTGACGTTCGCAGGCGACACCGGCACGCTCGTTATCAAACATCCGCTGACGTTCGACGGTCAGATCGCCGGGATTTCGGGCGGCGGTGACGTCGTCGATCTGAAGCACTTCAACGCGGCCTACACCACCGAGATGTCGAGCTTCGATTCCGCCAGCGACACCACGGCGTTGACGGCGACCGACTCGGCAAATCGTTACTCGCTGACGCTGAGGTTGGACGGTAATTATTCGAACTTTGCGTTCAACATCGCGTCCGACGGCCACCACCACCACGGAGTTGACATCACCGGCACACCCGACGCCGGCCAGTCCGGCGGCGGCAGCATCACTAGCTCGACGAGCGGCGCCGTAACGAATGTCGGCATCCTTCCGGTTTTAGGGATGACACCATTTGACGACGGCGGTGTTGTCTTTACGATCGCGACCAGCCTCGGTCAGTTCGCGCCACCTGAAATCAGCCCAAACACCCCCGTATTGGACGACGGCGGTGTTGTCCTTACGGCCGCGACCGACGGCAGTGCTGTCTTTACCGTTGCGGCCAACCCCAGTCAGATCGCGCTGACTGAAATCAGCCCAAACACCGCCGTCGAAGTTCCTATTCTCGCTGGCTCTACAACTGAGGTCACAGCGTCCTTGGCGCAGATAACGACGACTTCGGCTGCCATTGTATATTTTTACAGTGACACAGGGTCGCTCGTGCTGGATGATCCTGAAAGCTTCGGTGGGCTGATACAGGGGTTCAAAGGCACGGCACCAGATGCCGCCCATTCGGACGTGATCGACTTGGTGGGCATCAATTACAACTCCGGCGATTTTTCGGACACATACAATTCCGCGACCGGCGTGCTGACAGTAAGCGATGGTGCCGACTCCGCCTCGCTGACATTTGTCGACTTCACCGGGGCTTTCCAATTTGCATCGGACGGAGCGGCGGCACCGATATACTTCGATCCGCCCGCGAAGTCTTCCGGCGCGTCTGTTTCGCCCGGCAACGACGCGTTCGTCTTCCATCCCGGCATGGGTGCCGAGACGACAACGAACTTCAACGCGAAGACCGACACCATCGGGCTCGACCACTTCGCCAACATCGAGTCGGTCCAGCAACTGGCTTCGCACATCACGACGGACGTCCAGGGCGATGCCGTGATCGCGCTCGATCATCACGACAGCATCACGCTGCCGGGCATGAGCGCGAACTACCTGCAGGCGCATCTGTCGAGCCTCGTACACCTGCATTAAGGCAATCAGCGCGTCACGACTGACGCGACTTTCGACTTTATCCTGCTATGGGCGCGGTGATGATATTGGGCTGTTCCGCGAGCCGCCGCGAACCATCGCCTTTCCTGTCGACCAGGACCAACGGCGCCGAAGCGACGCGATTGCGGCCGTCGGCCTTGGCGCGATAGAGCGCCCGGTCCGCCGTCGCCAAGCAACGCCGGCAGACTGCGTCCGGCTTCGCTTGCCATGGCAACCCCGACGCTGACCGTGGCGTTTATTTCCAGCCCCGGAAACTGCATCTCTGCGAATTCGCGGCGCAGCCGGTCCGCGATTTGCAGCGCCTGCGCCATGGACACATCCGCCAACAGACAGGCGAATTCCTCGCCGCCGAGGCGCCCGAACAGATCGCGCGGCGTAATCGAGGTGACGATCAGTTCGCAGAAAGCCTTGAGCACGCGGTCGCCGGCCTGATGTCCGCCGGTGTCGTTGACATGCTTGAAACGATCGAGATCGAACAACAACAGCGCGGCGGATCTGCGATCGACCAACACTTCCTCGAGCAGCGGCACGCCGCGATCGAAGAAGGCGCGGCGATTGGCGACGCCGGTCAGCGAATCGGTCAGCGCCGCCCGCCGCTGCTCCAATTCGGCGCGCTCCTTTGACATGGCGACGCGCAGGAACGGCAGACAGAATGTTGTAAACAGCGCCTGGAAAGCCACCACCGTGACGATCGTGCCGTGCGGGTGACCGGTGGCGGTTGCGGTCGCCAACGTACCCGCGAACGGTATGCGCACCAGCAGAAAGCCGGCGTGGGTGACAATGAGTGCCAGTGTCGGCCAGCGTGAGATCAGTTCGCGATCGCGCGCATACCAAAGCTCGCGAGCACTCAAGAGCGCGTAGGCGCCCATGATCGCCGATACCAGCTGCACGCGTGCCGGCAGCGAGTTGGCAAAACTCTCGAACTGAAATGCGGCAATCCAGATCGCCGCGCCGAGTCCAATCAGGGGGATATGGACGCGCCGGCCTTCGAACGAGCGCGCGCCGGCCCACATCATGCCGTACGCGATGCACATGAACGTGTTGGCAATGCAGACCGACCACCAATTCGGCAGCAGCCCGGCCGATCCGAGCAACGCCGCCGCCGAAGCGCCGAACAGATAGCCGATGCCCCAGAGCGCCAGCGCCGTCGTGCGGCGGTTTTGCAGCCAGGCAAAGAGCAGCAGCAGACCGCCCGTCACCGACAGAAAGACGGTGATGATAAACAGCGTTGGCAGGTCGATGACAAAGTGTGAAGCAGGAAGAGTGGGCACACAAACTCCCCATCGCGCGTCGCGAGCGGGCACAGGTGTTGGTACCACCCCAATCCTGAGCTCTTATTGCAGCTTTGCTTAAAATTGTACGCGTTCGTTGCGCGCCGCCTGTCGCGCGATGACTTTCGCGCGGGCAACGGACCAACGTCATTCTTTATTAGGATAAAGATTTCGTTGCTACAGAGAACATTGATGGCGACGCGGTCACGGCGTGCGCGAAGTTTAGCTATTTGCCCCAGCCGAAGTGATAGTTCACGCCGGCGCGAAACACGTTCTCCTGCAGCGACACATTGTCTGGCGGCAAGGCGCCACAGCCGGTGCAATTGAAGCTGCCAAGATCGACGCGCAAGTATTCCGCCTTGGCGCTCCAGTTGCCCGGCAGCGCGATTTCAAGGCCGGCGCCGACCGTCCAGCCGGGATTGGTCGCATTGCCGCCGGCGAAGCCCGGTGCGGCGGCACGAATGTCGCCGACCGCAAGGCCGCCGGTGACGTAAGGCATGACGCGATCGAACGCATAACCGACGCGGCCGCGGACGGTGGAGAGCCAGCTGTCGCTGATGCTGCAGCCGGGACAGCCCGGAGACATGCTGCTGCCGTTCAAGCCGGACCAGTCGACGTCGCCTTCGACGCCGAGCACGGCTCTGCCGATCTGGAAATTATAACCGGCGGTGCCGCCGGCTTGCGCTCCCGACAGATTGATCCCGGTCGTGTTGGAGTTCCACCACGAATGGCCCCAACCGCCGCCGCCATTGGCGCCGAAATAAAAGCCGCTCCAGTCGTAAGGCTGCGGCGGCTGCACCGGGGGCGCTTTGTAGAGCGGAGCGAGCGACAAGTCGGCAGCAACCGCGCAATGACGCGGTCACGAGCGCACCCACCGCCAGACATCCGGCCACAATCCGCTTCATTACGCCTTCCAAGGCTACCGAGCGCTTCGTTTCGCGCTTGCAGCCCATACGATACTGCGCCCGCCTTCGTTACCCCGGTCTTACCGCCATGATTAACGCTGAAGTTCCCGCCGCGGTTGCCGCGCGCTTACTCTATCGGCCAGCACGGCGGAATTGAGTCTTGCAGTGGGCTTCATGAGGGCCGGAAAACCGCCTTTGTCCCCGGCACTAGCGCGCCATTTGCAGTTCGGCTGCGTCCGGCGGCAGTGTTTCGGCGCGGAACTTCAAAGAAATGATTTCGACAGCAAGATAAACGCCGTCTTGAAAGATCAGATGATGTCCTGAAAGATGAATGATGTCTTGGCTCGTCTTCGCGTTTTCCGGCCCGGTGCTGTGGGCCATTTCCACGCATTTGGACAAATATCTGGTCGAGCGGTTTTTCAAGCACACCGACGTCGCGCTGCTGCTGCTGTTCACGGCCTTTATCGGCGTTTTGACGCTGCCGTTCATCGCCTATTTTGAACCCGCATTCGCCAGCGTCGATCCCGGCAGCATCGCGCTCATCGTGCTTTCGGGCATTCTCTACATGGGTGCGATGCTGTTTTATCTGCGCGCATTGCAATTCGAAGAGGCCTCCGTCGTGGCGCCGTTCTTCCAGTCCGTGCCGCTGTTCGGTTACGTGCTGGGCTATTTCTTTCTCGGCGAGACGCTGTCGCTGCGGCAAATGGCGGGCGGCGCACTGATCGTGGTCGGAACGTTGTTCGTGTCGGTGCGGCTGCGCGGCGGCGCCCGCGTGTTCAAGCTGCGGCTGGCGCTGCTGATGCTCGCCTGCGGATTGGCGTCCGCGCTTTCAGGGCTGATCTTCAAGATCTTCGCCATCGAGGTGGAGTTCTGGACCACGACGTTCTGGATGTTCGTCGGCGAGGCGATTTTCGGCATCGCGCTTCTGACGATCGGTACCTATCGCCGGCAACTTATCGCCATGCTGCGCGCCAATTTGGCCGGGCTGTTGACGATCAACGGGTCGAATGAACTGATCAATCTCGGCGGCGGACTTGGCAATCGCTACGCTTTGATGCTGGCGCCGTTGAGCCTGGTCCAGGCCATCGGCTCGACCACCACACTGTTTGTCTTTGGCTTCGGCGTTCTGCTGAGCGTTTTCTTTCCCGGCGTGGGCCGGGAGACGTTGTCGTTTCGCGACCTGCTTCAGAAAGGCTTTGCTGCGTTATTCGTCGCGGCCGGCGTTGCGCTGGTGGCGCGCTGAGCAGGTCAGCCTTCTTCCTCGCAGGAAATGCCGAACTGCGAGATCGCTTCGTCGAGATAATCGGCCAGCAGCGGTATACCCAACAGATAAGCCGCCGTGCGCCGGTTGTGGGCACGCGCCGCTTCGGCGCGCAAATCGCCGAAGTCATCTATGTCTCCGTCGCCCCGGCCAAGCCAGGTCAGCGCCACGAGGTCGACCTGCTCGTCGACGGTCATCGAGTTGATGACGGCAACCAGCTCCTGCACCACCGGATCGTCCTTGTGATCCTCGAGCACGGCCAAATTCCCATCGTCGGTCGGATTGGACGCATCGTCAGGATCGGTCACGACATCCTTGACGTCGAACTCGCGCGCCTTTTCAATGATGAAGCAAAGCTTCTCATCCGAGATCGATAAATCGGGAAGTTCGTGTTGGGCCATGGCACCAGCATCAACTTGCAAAGGCGGTCGTGCGTTCCGCAAAAACCGAGTGTTAGGGGGCCGCGGCGCAAACCGCAACCAGCGGCTTATTGGCCGCAGTCGCGTCAATGCCGCACGATGCCTGACGTTCGCCGAGAAACGTAGCAGGACTTCGCGATGGCCCACAATAGGCGCTGACGAGAACTTCGTCGCCGCGGCACGTCACCGAGCAATATCCGGCCAAGCAATCGGATCGTATCACGCGAATGGTCGGACTCGGCGGCCCCTGCGGCCCTGGAGGCCCTGGCGGGCCGGGCGGACCGACCGGACCCGTTGCGCCCGGCGATCCGGGATCGCCTTTTGGCCCAGCCGGCCCGGGCGGGCCCGGATCGCCCTTCTGACCCTGGCCGCAACCGGCCAACGCCAACACCAGTGCCCCCACCACCAGCAAATACCCACTGCGCATTTAGGCTAACCTGTCGCTTGGAATGACGGCACCGACGCCCCACATCGGTGAGGAAGATGATGCAACAGAATAGCAAACTTTGCCGCCCATTCCAGACAAGCGTGGCGGGATGTGCGAAACCGACCGGACAAACGTAGCTGCATCGCGGCAAGATGCAGTATAGACGCGCAAGAAAATGCCGACTTTCAGGTCTAAAGAAACCACATGAACTGGATCTCCAACGTCGTACGTCCGAAAATCCGCGGCATATTGCGGCGCGAAGTGCCGGAGAATCTCTGGATCAAATGTCCGGAGACCGGCCAGCTGGTATTCTACAAGGACGTTGAGGCGAACCAGTTTGTCATCCCCGGCTCCAACTATCACATGCGCATGAGCGCAGCCGTTCGCCTGAAGTCGATGTTCGACAACGAGACCTGGTTCGATATCGCCCTCCCCGAGGTACCGTCGGATCCGCTGCGATTTCGCGACGAGCGCCGCTATGCCGATCGCCTCAAGGACGCGCGCAACAAAACCGGGCTCAACGACGCGGTGAAGCTCGGCTACGGCAAGCTCGACGGTCTCGCCGTCGTGTTGGCGGTGCAGGATTTCGATTTCATGGGCGGCTCGCTTGGCATGGCGGCGGGCGAGGCTATCATCAAGGGTCTCGACACCGCGGTGGAGAAAGGCTGCCCGTTCGTATTGTTTGCCGCCTCCGGCGGCGCGCGCATGCAGGAAGGCATTCTCTCCCTGATGCAAATGCCGCGCACCACGATCGCCGTGCAAAAGCTGCAGGAGACGCGCAAGCCCTACATCGTCGTGCTGACCAATCCGACGACCGGCGGCGTCACCGCCTCTTACGCCATGCTCGGCGACGTGCAGATCGCCGAGCCGGGCGCGCTGATCGGTTTTGCCGGCCCGCGCGTCATCGAGCAGACGATCCGCGAAAAGCTGCCGGAGGGCTTTCAGAAGTCCGAGTACCTTCTGGCCCACGGCATGGTCGACATGGTCGTGCATCGCCACAATTTGCGCGCGACCATTGCCCGGCTTTGCCGGTTGTTGCTGAAGGCGCCGGCCGGCCCGGCGAAGCCGCGCTTCAGCCTGCCGGCGCCGGCGTGACCACGCCGGCTTCCGGCGCTGCATCGATCGACGCTATCCACGCGCGATTGCTGGCGCTGCATCCGAAGCGTATCGATTTGTCGCTGGCGCGTATCGAGCGTCTCCTGACTGCGCTTGGTCATCCCGAACGGCGTCTGCCTCCGCTCATCCATGTTGCCGGTACCAACGGCAAAGGATCCACCATCGCGTTCATGCGCGCGATCCTGGAAGCCGCCGATCAGCGCGTGCACGTCTACACCTCGCCCAATTTGGTTCGCCTCAATGAACGTTTCCGCATCGCCCAAGCGGGCGGCGGCCGGTTCGTGAGCGATGACGAACTCGCCGATGTGCTCACCGAATGCGAGGTCGAGCAACGGAGACGCCCCGATCACGGTGTTTGAGATGGAGACGGCGGCGGCATTTTTGCTGTTCTCCCGCCACCCTGCTGACATTCTGCTGCTCGAAGTCGGGCTTGGCGGCCGCCTTGACGCCACCAACGTAGTCGAACGCCCACTGGCGAGCGTGATCACGCGGCTGTCGCTCGATCATCGCGATTTCCTCGGCGATACGCTCGCTGCCATCGCCGCCGAGAAGGCCGGCATTCTCAAACGCGGCGTGCCGGCGGTGGTGGCCAGTCAGACGCGCGACGCGCTTTCGGTCATCGAGCGGCAGGCGGCGCGGGTCAAAGCGCCGCTCGCCATCGCGGGCGAGGACTGGACCGCAACCGAGGAGCGCGGGCGGCTGGTTTATCAGGACGACGACGGGCTCCTCGATCTGCCGGCGCCGAAACTTTACGGGCGACATCAGTTCGAAAACGCCGGCACCGCGATCGCGGCTTTGCGCAGCGGCGGTTTGAAGCTGCCCGCCCCGGCCTTCGAAGCCGGCATGATCCGGGTCGACTGGCCGGCGCGGATGCAGCGGCTGTCGCAGGGCCGGCTCGCCGCGATGCTGGCGCCGGAAAGCGAACTCTGGCTCGACGGCGGTCACAATGCCGACGGCGGGCGGGCCATTGCAGCGGCGCTCGCCGATCTCGAAGAGCGCGTGTCGCGGCCGCTGGTCCTGATCGTCGGCATGCTGTCGACCAAGGACAGCGAGGGCTTTCTGCGCAACTTCGCCGGCCTCGCCCGCCGCGTCATCACGGTGCCGATCCATCAGGACAAGGCGCTGCCAGCGGCGGCTCTCGCCGACATCGCGCGCGGCATTGGTTTTCCAGCGATGGCGAGCGATGATGTCGAGAACGCGCTTTCACTCGCGGCCAAGCTTGAAATTCATCCGGCGCCGCGCATCCTCATCACCGGTTCGCTCTATCTCGCCGGCGAGGTCCTGGCCGCCAACGGCACGCCGCCGGAGTAAGTGCGCTCAGTGCTTGACGACGTTTTGCATCTCGGCGTGCCGGCCGGCAAGAAAGAGCCGCATGTTGTCGGCGATCAGCGGCATGATCAGGTCTTCGTATTCGATGGTGTAGCCGCCGAGATGCGGCGTGATGAAAACGTTCGGCAGCTCCCAGAACGGGCTATCGGCCGGCAGCGGCTCGGTCTGGAACACGTCGAGGCCGGCGCCGGCGATGCGGCGGTCGCGTAGCGCGGCAATCAGCGCCGGCTCATCCACGGTCTGACCCCGGCCGGCGCTGATGTAGTAGGCTGACGGCTTCATCGCCGCGAACACGGTGCGATCGAACAACAACGCATTGTCTGCGTTCGCCGGCAGCACATTGATCAAGAAATCAGCGCGGCCCGCGGCTTCGCGCAACCGGTCAGTCGGCATCATTTCGTCAAAGCCTTCGACCGTGCGCGGCGTGCGGGAGACGCCGATCACGTGCATGCCGAACGCCTTCAGGAGTTGGGCGATCGCAGTGCCGACGACACCGACGCCGACGACGGCGGCCGTTTTGCCGGTGAAAAGATTGTAGAAGCGCCGGTTCCAGACGTGCGCTTTCTGCTCCTCGACCAGGCTTTTCACGTCGCGGCTCACCGCCATCATCAGATAAACCACGGTCTCGCGCATCGGCGCGCCGTGAACCCCGCGCCCGCTGGTCAGGATCGTCTCCGGCCGGAGCGATGGGCAGCGCAGCACCTGGTCGACACCGGTCGCCAGACATTGAATCCACTTCAAGCGGGTCGCGCGCTGGTAAAACTCGTCGGTCAGTTCGATCGCAAACGAGATCAGCACATCGATGTCGGAAACGTCTTTGGGCAACTCGGACAGTCCATGCGCAAGCACCCATTCCGTCGTCGGAAATTCCGGCTGCAAACGGTCGCGATAAATCTCGGCGTGGCCGTCGAGAACGAGAATTTTCGTAGCCATGAGGATCGAGCGGAGAGGGATGGAGCGAAGGATCGGGAACCTGATACCGCAAAATAGCGAGCAAGCGAGGCGAACGCTATCAAATTTAACTAAAATCGCCGCCAGTGATTAGCCGTGGTTCCAATGCTTTCTTGAACGCGCGCCGAAAAACGGGCATGCGACGCTGCGCCGTTATACTGGCGCGGTTTCTCGCCACGATTTGCCGGATTGTCCGCCGTGCACACTTTACGCTGGTTTCTTCTCGCAACCCTGGTGCTGCTTCCTGGCGTTGCCGCTGCCGACGAGAGCGAGCGTCTGGGGCGCTATAGCTACGAGGAAACCAAGCGCCTGGTATCCTTTGTCGAGGATGCGGCGGCGCTGATCGAGCAGAAAGGCGAATTCGCCTTCCGGGACTTCAACGTGCCGGGCTCGAAATGGCTTACCGACGATTACTATATCTTTGTCTATACGCCGGACGGCACCAATGTATTCCATCCGGTAGAGACCCAGCTCATCGGACGTAATCTCCTCAATCTGCGCGACATGAACGGCAAGCCGGTGGTTCAGATGATCACCGACGTCGCCAAGAAGCCGGAACGCGATGCGAGCGACTGGGTGTTTTATCTTTGGGAATACAAGACGCAGCTCATCCCGCTGTGGAAGAGTTCTTACGTCCGCAAAGCGGTGGCTCCGGATGGCAAGATCTATCTGGTCGGCAGCGGACTCTACAATCTGAAGACCGAGCGCGCGTTTGTACACGACCGTGTCGAATTAGCCTGCGACAAGCTCCGCAGCGAAGGCAAAGCCGCGGCCTTTAAGGAATTCCGCGATCCCGCGTCCCCGTTCGTCTTTCTCGGGGCTTATATTTTCGTGCTCGACGCCAGCGGCCACACCGTGGTCGATCCGTCGTTCCCGAATGGCGCCGGGCGTGATCTCTCGGCGTTCCGCGATGCAGTCGGGATGCCCGCTGTCAGCGACCTCCTCGAGAAGCTCAACCACGACGACGAGGCGTGGGTTCAGTATCTGTGGCCAAAACCCGGAAGCCCGGTGCCGACGCGCAAACTTCTGTATGCCCGCAAGGTGATTGTCGGCGGCGAGACCTTCATTGTCGGCTCCGACTTCTACCTGGCCACGCCAATCTGGATGCACGTCTAGGAATTCGCCCAGCATGACAAAGCCATCCAACCTGATCTACGGACTGGAGGACCGGCCGCCGCTGTCAGTCCTGGCGGCATTGTCGATCCAGCACATCTTTCTGATGTCGAGTACGCTGGTGCTCCCGGTAGCGCTGGTTACTGAAATCGGCGGCAGCCTCGCCGAGGTTCAGGCCACCGTGGCCATGACGATGATCGCCTGCGGTATTGGAACGATCCTGCAGGCGGCACGCTGGCGCGGTATCGGTTCCGGCTATCTCTGCCCCAATCTATGCGGGCCAAATTTCTTTGCCGCTTCGATCGGCGCCGCCTGGCTGGGCGGACTTCCGCTGATGAAGGGCATGACCATCGTCGCCGGCCTCGTCGAAGTCGTGTTCGGCCGCATCGCCCATCGGCTCGCGTTTCTGTTTCCTGCCGAAATTACCGGCCTGGTCGTATTCATGGTGGCGTTCAACCTGGTGCCGCTGGGCGCTTCCAAATTCCTCGGCGTGAATTATGCCGGCGATCCCATTCAGCCCAAGACCTTTGCGATCGCCGCGATCACACTGCTGGTGATGGTAGGCATCAACGTGTGGGGATCGAAGCAGCTTAAACTCTACGCGATCCTGATCGGTCTGGTGGTCGGCTTTGGCCTGTCAATCGGCCTCGGCGTTCTCACCAGCACAGATTTGCGCAGCGTGGCCGAAGCGCGATGGATCGGCCTGCCGAGCTACGACGGCATGTGGAGTTACTCGTTTCGCTGGTCGCTGGTGCCGCTGTTCGTCATCGTATCGATCTGCGGCGCATTAAAATCCTTCGGCAATCTGGTGCTGTGCGAGAAGGCGAACGATTCCGACTGGAAGCAGCCCGACGTCCAGCGAATCGGCAATGGCCTCGTTGCCGACGGCATTGCTGTCGTCGCCTCAGGCGCGCTCGGCGGCGTCGCTTCTGACACATCCGCCAGCAACGTCGCGCTGAGCATCGCGTCCGGAGCCACGAGCCGGTCTATTGCCGTCGCTGCCGGCGGGCTGTTTTGTCTGCTGGGCCTGTCGCCGAAGCTGACGTCGCTCTTGGCGATCATGCCGAGTGCCGTTGGCGGCGCCATTCTCGTGCTCGTGGTCTGCTTCATGATGGTCTCGGGCATCCAGATCATCTTGAGCTCGCAGATGGATACGCCGCGGACCTTCGTTATCGGCATTGCGCTGATATTCGGCATGAGCCTCGACGTTCTGCCGGAATTGTATTCGCACATCTATTGGTGGATGCGGCCGCTGGTGGAATCGTCGCTGACGCTGTCGACGGTTCTTGCGGTCGTGGTCAATCAGCTGTTGCGGATCGATTGGAAGCGCCCAAAACACGCCGTGAAAGCACCGGCCGTCGCAACGGCACCGTCGCTCGACTCACACTACGCTTGAACAGCCGTTAGACCGATACAGACGGGTTGCGGCCGCCGACGCGATCTGGCGCGCGCTCGGGAACCCAACGACTAGCTCGGCAATCCGAGATGTGAGAAGGCGTTACTGAAAGCGATATCCTTGCGTATGCCCTCGTCGAGCGGGGTTTCGTCCATGAACTTGCCGGCTTCCTCTGCCTGTTCGAACGGATAATCGGCGGCGAACATGACGCGATCTGCGCCGAGAGCGGCGATCGCGCAGTTGAGCGGCTCCGCCGAGCACATGCCCGACGTGGTGACGACGAAATTCTGCCTGATGTAATCGGACGGCTTTTGGCCAAGTTTGACGCCGTAGAGCTTGGCGCGGCTGTCGAAGCGCCAGAGCAGGTACGGCAAGGTCTCGCCAAGATGGCCGAGCATGACGCGCGCCCGCGGGTAGCGGTCGAACAGGCCGCTGAAGACAAGGCGCAGCGCGTGCGAGCCGGTTTCGAAGCCCCACTCCCAGGTTGAGCGGCGCAACCCCTCGTAGCCGTCGAGCGCAGGCGACGGCGCGACCGGATCGGCGGGATGGATATAGATCGGCGCCAGCAATTCCTCGGCCCGCTCCCAGAACGGATAGAGCGAGGGATGATCGAGATACTGGCCGTTGGTGTGGCCGTTGATCATCGCGCCGCAGAATTTGAGGTCGCGTATGCAGCGCTCCAGCTCGTCCGCCGCGCTGCGGGCATCCTGCATGGCAAGGTGCGCGAAACCGTAATAGCGGTCCGGCCGCTTGGCGATTTCGCCGGCCAGAAAGTCGTTGGCCTCGCGCGCCCGGCGTTGCGCCACCGCCGGGTCGCGCTCGCTCTGCACTCCCGGCCCGGCGATCGAAAGAACGGAGCGGGCAATGCCCGCGCGATCCATCGCCCCAAGCCGCGTCTCGCCGAAATCGGTGAGGCGGGCCAGGATGCCACTCGCCACCTTCGGGTCAACGTTGCCGACCGTCGGCCGCCAGTAGTCTTCGTAACCGGGTGCCAGGAAATGCTCTTCAAGCGCAATCTTGCTGACCATGCTTTTCTCGTCTCTCCCCATGCGTCCGGGGTGTGATCCCGGCGGCGCGACAAGGGTCTATAACCGATATCCGGTGCAATGGTATATGGCCCAATGCTATAAGCGGCGCCCCAGTGGGCGCGTACAGGGAGGATTGAGCGGTGAAGAAAATACGCGGGGTCTCGTTCGAGGAGAACGAGAACAACGCGATGGGATTGTCGTTCTACAATTTGTCCCATCGCTTCGGCTATCAGTCGCCGAACTGGCCGTACTTCGAAGACGTCAAGATCGAACGCATCCATTACATGGCGAAGTCGGGCGTGCTGTCGCAGCGCATCACCACGTCGATGCACAACACCACGCACATCGACGCGCCGGCGCACGTCGTTCAGGGAACGCCGTTCATCGACGAAGTGCCGCTGCCGCATTTCTTCGGCTCCGGCATTGTCATCTCGATCCCGAAAAAGAAATGGGAGCAGATCACCTACGATGACCTCGAGAAAGCCGCCGGCAAGGTGGTGCGGCCCCGCGACGTGGTGATCGTCAACACCGGCTGGCACAAGAAGTACGAGGATAGCGAAGACTATTTCTGCTACGCGCCAGGCTTCGTGCCGTCGGCCGGCGAATGGTTCGTGGAAAAGAAAGTGAAAGTCGTCGGCCACGATACCCAGGCCAACGACCATCCGCTGGCGACTGCGATCGGTCCGCAGCGGAACGGGCCGCTGCATCCGCATCTCGCCGCGGAATACAAAAAGTGGTCCGGCGGCCGCGACTGGAAGGACGATTTCCCGGATTGGGAGCCGGTGCACCGCATCCTGTTCAAGAACGGCATCCTCGGCATCGAGAACGTCGGCGGCGACATCGACAAGGTGACCGGCAAACGCTGCACCTTCGCGTTCTTTCCGTGGAACTGGGACCGCGGCGACGGCTGCATCATCCGCCTCGTCGCCATCACCGATCCGAAGGGTGGCTACCGGATTGAGAAGGGGGAGAAGTTCTGATGCAGGTGAAACGCTTCTCCGAGGCCAAGACTTACGAGGCGCCCAATCATCGCGACTTCACGGGACTGCGGCTTTTCGGTGCCGAGGCTGGAGGCTCCAAGAGCCTGATTGTCGGCATTTCGCATTTCCTTCCGGGCGGCGGCGCCGGCCCCGACGCCTCGCCGCCGGAGAAGGTCTACTTCGTGCTGGAAGGCGAACTGACGGTAATCATCGACGGCAAGGAAACGGTGCTGAAAAAGCACGATTCATGCTTCATCGGCCCAAACGAGAGCCGCGAGATCGTCAATCGCACCAACCAAGTGTGTTCGATCCTGGTCGCCATCGCGCCGGCGCCGAAGTGACGCCGTAGGCGTCATGGCCGGGCTTGACCCGGCCAGCCAGGTCTTAAGTGTTGGGGAGACGTCATGTCCGAAGATTTCCTGAAAAACCCGCTGTCGCTGTTCGACGTCAAAGGCAAGACCGCGATCGTGACCGGCGCAACCGGCGCGTTCGGCGCGGTCGCGGCAAAGACGCTCGCGGCATCCGGCGCCAACGTGGTCATCACTGCGAACAACGCCGACGGATTGAAAAAGATCGCGGCCGAATGCGCCAAGCTTGGCGGCAAGGCCGAGATCGTCGCCAAGAGGCCGAGTTCGGAAGCCAATTGCGATGCGATCGTCGCCGCCGCGGTCGAGAAATTCGGCGGCCTCGACATCCTGGTGGTCGCGTCCGGCCAGAACAAGGTCGCGAAAATCGTCGATCAGAAACCCGAAGACTTTCTCGACGTGATGGACGCAAACGTCACGCAATCCTGGCTGATGGCGCGCGCCGCGGCACGGCAGATGACCAAGCAGGGCCGCGGCGGCAAGATTATTCTGATGTCGTCGGCGCGCGGCTTGCTCGGGCACCCGGCCGGCTACAGCGCGTACTGCGCGTCGAAGTCGGCGGTTGACGGCATTACCAAGGCGCTTGGCTGCGAGCTCGGAGCAACCGGCATCACCGTCAACGCGCTTGGGCCGACGGTTTTCCGCTCGCCCCTCACCGAGTGGATGTTCGCCGACGACGAGCGCGGCAAGACCGTGCGCGCGGGCTTTCTTACGCGGGTACCGAGAGGCCGCCTCGGCGAGCCGGAGGACCTGGCCGGCCCGCTTTTGTTTCTCGCTTCGAAGGCATCCGACTTCTATACCGGCCACATCCTCTACGCCGACGGCGGCTACACGGCGGGCTGAGCATGGCGACGGATCCGGCGCAGGCCCGCATCGCCGTCATCGGCGCGGGCCTCATGGGGCACGGCATTGCGCAGGTGTTTGCGCTCGCCGGCCACGCGGTGACGATTACTGATTCAGTTGTGGCGAGTCTCGACGCCGCGAAGTCGCGCATTGCGGCCAATCTGCGCGATCTCGGCCAGGACGAGACTGCGGTGACGCGGGTGCAGCCCTGCGTCGGCCTCGCGCAGGCGGTGCGCGACGCGGATTATGTCGTCGAAGCGGTGTCCGAGGATCTGCCGCTGAAGCAAAAACTGTTCGCCGAAATCGAACGCCATGTGCGCCCCGACACCATCCTCGCCAGCAACACCTCGGTGATTCCGATCACCTCGATCATGCAGGGGCTCGCCAAGCGCGAGCGGGCACTGGGCACGCACTGGTGGAATCCGCCGTTTCTGGTGCCGCTGGTCGAAGTGATCGAAACCCAATGGACCGCGCCAGAGGCGGTGGCATGGACCATGAAGCTGCACGAGACGGCCGGCAAGAAGCCCGCGCACGTGAAAAAGGACGTCCCCGGATTCATCGGCAACCGGCTGCAGCACGCGCTCTGGCGCGAGGCGATTTCGCTGGTCGAGCAGGGCATCTGCGACGCGGAAACGGTCGATGCCGTGGTCAAAGCCTCATTCGGCCGCCGCCTGCCGGTTCTGGGTCCGCTGGAGAACGCTGACCTCGTCGGCACCGATCTGACGCTCGCCATTCACAATATCGTGCTGCCCGCGATCGACAGCCGGCCGGGACCATCGCCGTATCTGCAAAAGCTCGTGGCCGACGGCAAACTCGGCTTCAAGTCGGCGAGGGGTTCCGCAAGTGGAGCCCAGAGGAGCAGGCGGCGTTACGCGCCAAGCTGATGCAGCATCTGAAAGCGATGCAGGATTAAGACCGTCATTGCCGGGCTTCGACCCGGCAATCTATGCGGCGACAAGGTAACACGGACCCCCGGGTCAAGCCCGGGGGGTGACGGAAGCGAAGCAGCATCACTTGATAAACGTGCCGTTGCGCAGCTCGGCGACCGCCTGCCGCAGCTCGGCCTGCGTGTTCATCACGATCGGCCCATACCAGGCAACCGGCTCCTCGATCGGCTTGCCGGACACCAAAAGGAACCGGATGCCTTCGTCGCCGGCCTGCACCGTGACCTCGTCGCCGGAGTCGAACAGCACCAAGGAACGGTTGCCGGTCTGCTCGCGCACCAGAATCTCGTTCTCGCCGTCGGTCTTTTCGGTAAGGACGCCGAACGGCTGCGACGAGGCGCGAAAATTGCCGGAGCCTTCGAACACATAGGCGAAGGCGTGGCGCTCAAGCTCCACCGGCAGCGTCTTGCGCTTGCCCGGCGGCACCCAGACATCGAGATAGCGCGGGTCGGCGGCGACCCCTTCGACCGGGCCGCGCTTGCCCCAGAAGTCGCCGCAGACCACGCGCACCCGCGTGCCGTCGTCATCGGTGACGTCCGGAATTTCGGCGGCCTTGATGTCCTGGTAGCGCGGCGGCGTCATCTTCAGCGACGACGGCAGATTGGCCCAGAGCTGAAAACCGTGCATGCGGCCCTGCGCGTCGCCCTGCGGCATTTCCTGATGCATGATGCCGCGCCCGGCCGTCATCCACTGCACATCGCCAGAGCCAAGATTGCCGCGGTTGCCGAGGCTGTCGCCATGCTCGACGTTGCCGGCGAGCACATAGGTAATCGTCTCGATGCCGCGGTGCGGATGCCAGGGAAAGCCGGCCAGATATTCGTCCGGCCGGTCGTTGCGGAAATCGTCGAGCAGCAGAAACGGATCGAACTCGGTGGTGTCGCCGAACCCGAAGGCGCGGCGCAAATGTACGCCGGCCCCTTCCATGGTCGGCTTCGATGAAACGATGCGTTTCACGGGTCGAATGGACATGAGCCTGCATCCCTCACAAGGTTAGTACCGCATTTGTTACTGCATAGGTGGGCAACCGGAACGCCCTCGGACAAGAAGGCACACGCTTGATACCGGAAGCCGGCGCGCCGGTCGTGCAGCGCCAGGCGCGAACGGCGCGTAACCTCACTTCTTTTCCGGCACAACGTCGTTGAATTTGGTGTAGTCGAGCTGGAACCGGCCCTCCAGCGACACGCCGGTAATGTCCCGATAGCGATATCCCCAGCGGATATCTTCCGATGGATAAACGCGCCGCGCGTAGAGCTGTTGCGCGGACGCATCGTCAAGGCCGCTGACATTCAGGACCAGCGAAGCGTCGGCCTTGGCCAGCTTCTCCGCGGTCGCTCCGTGCAAGGGACTTTCCGCGTCGATGGTGTGAAAGATCGTCCAGCTGAGCATGAACACTGGATGTTGGCCGCGCTCCAGCTTGAGTTCATGAAAGCGGCGGAACTGATCCCCCTCCATGCTCTTCTCGATGCGCAATGACCCAGAGCCGCACAGTGGCGCGCGAAATGGTGTTGTGCCGCGCATTGGCCAAGCGGATCATCAGCGTGGGACGGCCATCACGCGTTGCCACAACGGGGTTGTCGGCGAACACGAAGCGGGCGCGCGGCCGCGAGAACCGGGCAAATACCAGCCCGGTCAACACCGCCAGGAAACACATGCCGGTGAAGATTTCGATGGTGGCGATGAAATGCCCATAGTCGGTCTGCGGGTGCATGTCGCCATAGCCGACAGTCGCCAGCGTCTCGATGGAGAAGTAGAACAACTCGAGGAAGCGCGGTCGCTGCTAACGTTGGCGATCGGATCGGTGCCGAGCGAATAGAGCAAAGCAAAGATGCCGTTGAACAGCGATGAAGATGACGCGCGGCCGCGCCGAAGAACACCGGCCAGTACACGGTCATCGCGCGGTGATAGAGGTCGGTCCAGAAACCCTGATTTAAGCCAAGCGTCTCGATCTCGCGATGGCCGACGCGGACGAGATGGGATTTATTGTTCCTGTGCTTTCGTCGCAGCTTGGCCAATACGTGGTGCCTTGGAATTTCGTCGTTCCGAGCGAGGCGAAGCAATCCAGTTTCGTGCCACAAAGTCTGGATTGCTTCGTCGCTATCGCTCCTCGCAATGACGCCTAAACTGCCGCCGGCGCCGGCGCTTTGGTCTTGAGGCGACTGAAGACCCGCCGGGCATTGCCCTCGAAAATCTTTTGCCGCTCGGCGTCGGTCAGTTTCGGCGCGTGGTCGACATAGCGCTTGGTGTCGTCGAAATTAAATCCGGTCTTCGGATCGATGCCTTTGACCGCGCCGACCATCTCCGAGGCGAACAGAATGTTGTCGGCCGGCACGACTTCCGTCAGCAAATTGATGCCCGGCTGATGATAGACGCAGGTATCGAAGAAAATGTTGTTCTTGATGATGTCCACAAGCTCAGGCCGGCCGTTGTTCAGCGCCAGCCGCGGAACCGGCCCCAGTGGAACGGCACCGCGCCGCCGCCGTGCGGGATGATCAGCTTAAGCGTCGGGAAATCCTTGAACAGGTCGGACAGGATGAGCTGCATGAACGCCATGGTGTCGGCGTTCAGATAATACGATCCGGTGGTGTGCATCGCCGGATTGCAGCAACCCGAGACGTGGATCATCGCCGGGACATCGAGCTCGACCATCTTCTCGTAGAACGGATACCACCACTTGTCGGTGAGCGGGGGCGCGTTGAAATAGCCGCCCGACGGATCCGGGTTGAGATTGCAGCCGATGAAACCCAGTTCTTTGATGCAGCGCTCGAGCTCGCCGATCGAATGCTTCGGCGGCACGCCCTGCGACTGCGGCAGCTGGCAGACGCCAATGAAGTTCTCCGGGTAGAGCGAGACGACGCGTGCAATCAGATCGTTGCAGATCTGCGACCATTCCAGGCTGACGCTCTCGTCGCCGACGTGGTGGCCCATGCCGGAGGCGCGCGGCGAAAAGATCGTGAGATTGGTGCCGCGCTCGCGCTGCAGCTTGAGCTGGTTCTGCTCGATGCTTTCGCGGATTTCGTCGTCGGGCATTTTCAGCGACGCACGCGACGGCATTGCCGCCTTGTCCTTGGCGTTGGCTGCCGCAGTCTGCTCCTTGCGGAAGCGGTGCAGGTCCTTGGGTTCGGTGGTGTAGTGGCCGTGACAATCGATAATCATGACAACGTCTTTTCCGGAGTTTTTGGCGCGGCTGATGCTACGGGGCGCCGCGCGATTGTCAAACCCCGTCATTGCGAGCGAAGCGAAGCAATCCATACTGCGGCAAGGTACTGGATTGCTTCGTCGCTGCGCTCCTCGCAATGACGAAAATGACCCGTTAGGATGCCCGCCGGCATTAGGGAGAACGAGGAAATGGCTGAACTACCGCGCCTTAACGGCATCATCCGTGCACTGGAAGCCGGCCAGCACGCCCTGACGTGCTTTGCGCCCGCCGAAATCACCAGCGCGGTGGCGATGGCCACGTCGAAATTCGACGGCTGCGTGTTCGAGATGGAACACCAGCCTTGGGATGGCCGCCTGCTGCGCGACTGCCTGCAATACATGCTCAACCGCGCGCAGATCGCCAAGGCTGCCTCCGTGGTGCCGGGCGTGACGCCGCTGGCGCGCGTCCCGGTGAACGGCGTCGAGATGGCGCAGTGGCACGCCAAGCAGGCGCTCGACATGGGGTGCTACGGCATCGTGTTTCCGCATATTTCGACCGTCGAGGAAGCCGCCAATGCGGTC
This sequence comes from uncultured Alphaproteobacteria bacterium, assembly GCA_963826945.1. GTDB lineage: Bacteria > Pseudomonadota > Alphaproteobacteria > Rhizobiales > Xanthobacteraceae > BOG-931. The sequence goes on from CAWGYY010000028.1 coordinate 273,099, forward strand.
GGCGCCTGCCGCTATCCGCGGCTCAGCGACGCGTCATTCTTTCACCCGGCCGGCATCCGCGGCGACGGCCCGACCACGGCGGCGCGTTATTGGGGGCTCAACCAGCAGGAATACTACCAGAAAGCCGACGTCTGGCCGCTCAATCCGCAGGGCGAGATTTTCTGCATCCTGCAAATGGAGGATACGCGGGGCATCGAGAACCTCGACGACATTCTCAAGAACGTGCCGGGCATCGGCTGCATCCTGATCGGCGAAGGCGACCTTTCTCAGGAACTGGGCTATCCGCGTCAATACGAGCACAAGGTCGTGCTGGAATGGATGAAGCGCGTGGTCGACACCTGCAAGAAGCACAATGTCGTCGTCGGCCATCCGCACGTCGAGCAGGGCAACGCCGAACGCATCGTCAAGGAAGGCTACCGCTTCCTGATGTGCGCGCCGGTACAAAGCTTCGGCCACCTCGAAGCGGCGCGGAAGCATACCGGGAGGGCTTAGCTCCGGCTGCGGCGGACGTTGACCCTCGGGTCTTTCTGTTGTGACAGACTAGGCGACGCGCAATGAGCGCGGCGCGGTGCTGGGTGCGGGAAGATCAGACGCCCCTGCTTCAGGGTTATCTGAATCCTCAAGTTTCTTCCGCGCAATCTCAGCTTCTCGATCGATCTGCGCAACAATTTCGCAGGCGGCTTTGGTTACCCCCGCGACTTGTCCTGCATACAAGGTCAAGATCCGGACATACGTATCGGACAGTTCATCAAGCCGCCGTTCGAGCGCGGCCCTGGCCGCCCGTCTGGGAGCGCGCCGGCATGCCTGAACACCCTGGCCCGCCTCGTGAACGCGAGCTTCCAGCATTTCCACCAAGTTAACCAATTGACCTTCGGTCATTTGGTGTCGATATCCTCATAAGCAGCCGACGGCGGCAGCGTTCGAAAGGCCGCACGCTCGGTCGCGCTTTTCCCCAGCGCCCAATCAATACATTAGGAGTGCTTCCATACTGTTAACTGAGCCGGCGCTCGCGATAATGTCGGAAAGTCCGGTCGGGGGCGAAGTTTGGCCGCAAGCTGGGAACGCCGCAGTCACCTGCGCGCGCGAGACCTTCCGCAGCGCCGGTGCAGGATATCAAACAAGCTGTTTCTCTGCCCAAAGTCATGGTGAAGTATCAGCGTCGTCCCATCGCAAACGGCATTGATACCCATGACGCTGCCGGCCGGCATTTCCAGTTGTTCTTTGCCGTTACAGACGAAGACAATGGTCTGGCGGAAGGTGATGCTGTTGCCTTGTATGCTCACTGCGCCGCACGGGAACGGAGCGATCGGCGAAAGCGAATATCGCCGGCCTTGAGCGGCAGCGTGCGTGCTGCCGATGCAGACGAGAAACGCGACCGCTATCAGGAAGAGAGAGCCGACGTCTTTAGCCATCGCAAGCCTCTCAGTGATTCAGACGCTGTTAAGCAGCTCCGAGGCCGCCCCTCTCCTCAATGAAACTTGCGATCTCCTCGATGCCTTTGCCGGCGCGGAGGTTCGTGAACACGAACGGCCGTGCGCCGCGCATGCGCTTGCTTTCGCGCTCCATCGTCTCCAGTGACGCCCCGACGTAAGGCGCCAGATCGACCTTGTTGATCACCAGCAGGTCCGAGCGGGTGATGCCGGGCCCGCCTTTCGACGGGATTTTGTCGCCAGCGGCGACGTCGATGACGTAGATGGTGAGATCGGCGAGCTCCGGCGAAAACGTCGCGGCGAGATTGTCGCCGCCGGATTCGATCAGCACCAGATCGAGCGCCGGGAATTTCTGCTGCATGTCGGCGATAGCCGCGAGGTTGGCGGAAGCATCCTCGCGGATTGCCGTGTGCGGGCAGCCTCCGGTCTCGACGCCGGCGATGCGGTCCGCCACCAGCGCGCCGGAGCGCACCAGATATTCGGCGTCCCATTTGGTGTAGATGTCGTTGGTGATCGCGGCGATCTCGTAGCGGTCGCGCAACCTTTTGCACAACGCGTCCATCAGCGCGGTCTTGCCGGAGCCGACCGGGCCGCCGACACCGACGCGAAGGGGTCCGTTTTGAGAAATCGACATGCGAAAACTCCCGTTGCGGCCAATCTAGTGCGCCGACGCGGCTAGGCAAAGCCGCTCGTTTCGACGAAGCTTGGCCGGGAATTCGCGGCGGCATGGGAAAAGCGCTGGAACCGGCCAACCTGTTGGCGATCCTGCTCGCGCTCGGAGCAGTGATCGGTTGCGTCAATTATTTGTGGGCGAAGCTGCCGCCGGCGATCGCCATGCTGCTCGGTTCACTGGCGCTGGCGGCGGTCATTGTCACAAGCGATCATGTCTTTCATCTGCATATCATGCGCTGGTTCCGCGCCACGTTCGCGGCGGCCGATCTGCCCCACTTCTTTCTCGACGGCGTGCTGGCGCTGCTGCTGTTCGCCGGAAGCCTGCATGTGGATATTAAAACTCTCAGCCGGAGACGCGCGCTGATTCTGCTGCTGGCGACCGCCAGCGTTATTTTATCCACACTCATCTTCGGCGTCGGAATGTGGTTTGGCTTTGCCGCTATTGGCGTGGCGGTGCCGCGCCCCTGGTGCTTCGTGCTGGGCGCCATTCTCGCCCCGACCGACGCGGTCGTGGTGGAAAATCTGTTGCAGAAGGTGGCTCTGCCGTCCGAACTGCGCGCCGCCATTGTCGGCGAAAGCTTGTTCAACGACGGCGCCGGCGTGGTGTTGTTCTTGCTGGCGCTCGGCGTTACCGAGGGTAACACGCTCGTGCTCGGTCATGGGCATGTGTTGTTGGCCTTGTGCCGCGAAATCGCAGGCGGCGCCGGGCTCGGACTCATTACGGGCTGGACCGCAGTCCTGCTCTTGCGCCGCGTCCACGACCAGGGACTGCAACTCTTGATCTCGCTCGCGCTGGTGCTGGGGAGCTACCGCCTCGCCGATATCTTTGAACTTTCGGGCCCAATCGCCGTGGTCAGCGCCGGATTGTGCATCGGCTCACGCTCGGTGCGGTCCTTCGAGGAAGCGGAAGCGCGCACCACGTTGGCCGGCTTCTGGTCTCTGCTCGATCAGTTGCTCAACTTGATGCTGTTTCTGCTCATTGGGCTACAGCTTCTCGCCCTGATCATCCGGCCCATTGAGCTGTTGCCGATCGCGTTCGCCGTTCCGCTCGCGGTCCTGTCGCGCGCTGTCAGCGTCGCGGTGCCGCTTTTCCTGACGCGTGAAAGCCTGCGCAACAAAGCCCGGGATACGGCGGTACTCACCTGGGCGGGCCTGCGCGGCGGCATTTCGATTGCGCTCGCCTTGACGTTGCCCAACTCCGCCTGGCGCACCGAACTCCTCGTCGTCACCTACACGGTGGTCATCTTCACCATCGTGGTGCAGGGCCTGACGATGACGAGATTCCTGCGGACGGTCTATGCCGGAGAGAAAGCAGGCTGAGCCTCGCCCACTATTTGTGGTGATGCTTCAGATAGTCGTGCAACGACTCCGATCCGGTCTTTTTCAGCAGCGTTTTAAGCATCATGTCCTTGCGGTGGCCCTTGGCGAAGGTCGCGCCGTATTCCTTGCGGAGCGAGCCGACCCTGGTGTTGCCGTGCTTCTTCTCGATCCTGCCGCTCTTGTCGCGATGGCGGCCGTCAAGACCGCGATGTGCCTTTGCCATTGCTGTTCCCCCTGTTGCAAATTGAGGAATTGCGAACGTAACTCTAACTGCGACGACGTGGGCCCGCCATACTGATTTTGCTCGCACCGGCGACCGTATCAAGCCCATGCAATTTTACGCGGCAACCGGCACCGAAACAACAAGGTGCGGAGCAGCGAGGGGAAATAGCAAAGTGGAGGTAATCGGCTCTAGGACCCTGAGCCGCGGTCACCAGCCCGCCGGCTTTGCTTCTGCAGATAGGCCACGATGTCTCGACGCGAGGGAGCATCGAGAACCCGGATCGGCATTTTTGCACCGGGTATGAACGCCTTCGGATCGGCCAGCCAGCGATCGAGATTGTCCTTCGACCAAACCAGGCCGGCATTCTTGAGCGCCGGCGAATAGTCGTATCCTGCGGCGGCGCCGGCCTGGCGGCCGACCACGCCGGTAAGCATCGGGCCGATCAGGTTGCGATCGAAGGTGTGGCAGGCGCTGCATCGCTCGCTGAATAGGGCGCGGCCGCGCGCGGGATCCGGCGCGGCGTCGGCAAGAAAGCGCGACATATCCTTTGCGTTCGCGGGCTTGGCGGAACGGAAAAACGTATACCCGAGCGTGATCGTCGAGACGCCGCGCATTTCCGGATCCTTGCCGAACGCCGGATCGACATAAAAGACCACCGGCATTTCGACCTTCTGATGCGCGTCGAGCCGCTCCTCGCTGAAGCAAAAACATTGGATTTTGTTGAAATAAATCCCGCTCGGCTGCGGCGTCACGTTGAAGGTGGCGTGGCCGACCATCGCCTCATTGCTGGTATTTTCGGCGGTGAAGAATACTAGTTTCTGCTCGCCGAGATGCACCGTGACCGAGCGCTGCACCGGTTCGAACCGCCACGGCAGGCCGGGCGCTACATTGCTGTCGAACTCGACCGCTACGGTCTGCCCGGAAACTGTCGCCGTATCGGCAAGCACCCTCTGCGTCGTACCGCCGTAGCCGGTCGCGGCGCAAAACATCCGGTACAATGTCGGCGAATAGGCGACCGTACCGCACATCATGCCAAGCAGCGCCAGGCACAGCGCGATGACTTTCAGGTTTTTCACTCGGCCGGGCTGCATATCCTCACGCCAAAATCGGCATCCGACGAAGCTCTACCATCAATGATGTCGGCAAGATGATGAAGGTGTGCGGCCTTTTGTCGGGGAAGCCAGGCGTGTAACCCGCTCGACGCCAGTTTTTTGCTGATTTCGCGGCACTCAAGAGCGAAACAATCGCGTGTATTGGGTCTCGTGCCGCATGCTGGCGAGGTCGGCGCGCAAGGCGCACGTGCCGACTTCTTCGAGCGGCGTCGCCAGCGCGCGCTTTGCGGTATCTGAGATCGTCGCTTCCAGCGCGGCGAGCACGCGCTGGCCGTCGGTCTGGCCGAGCGGGATGAGCCGCACACCAGCAGAAATCCAGTTGGCCGCAGCGCATGCAGGAAAGCGTGCAGCGCGGTCTCGCACGGGATGCCATGGCCAGCACAGGCGACACCGACGGCGATTGGCAACGCGATGGGTCCATTCCAAATATCGGTAAAATGCGTGAGCGCCGCGCAGGACCACGCTGCGCGCGTGACTTCAAGGAAGGCGCGGCCTTGCGCGGTCGTTTCCAGAAATCGTTCCTTCGACGGCACGAAGGCCGCAGCAAGCTCGGCAACCGTGCGCAAGGCGGGATCGTTGTTGGCGGCAACAGCACGATGAGCGTGGAGGAAAAACACGGCGTCGGAGAAGCCGCCGCCGTCACTCAGCATCACCTCAAGCCACGCCCGCAGCGTCTCGGCATTCTTGATGTCGCCGGCTTCGACCGCCCATTCGATACCGCCCGAATAGGAGAAGGCGCCGACCGGATAGGCCGGCGACAGCCAGGCCATCAGGCGGTAAAGCGCTGCGGATTCCATCGGCGCATTCCCGCGCAGGCGGGCAGCAGGATTTTTCACTCGCTTGCGCGGGCCTCGCTTACGCGGAGATGAGCGGAGTAAAGCCTTAGTCATGGTCGTGGCCATGACGATGGCCGTGTGCGTGCTCGTGTCCATGCACGTGATGATCGTAAGCGCCATGCTCAGGATCGAAGGCTGCTTCCAGTGGCGACAGCCGCGCGCCAAGGCCGCGCAGCATGTCCTCGATCACGTGGTCGCGCCGGATCCGCAGCCGGTCGCCGACGATCTGTACGTCGATGTGCCGGTTACCGATATGCCAGGCGAGCCGCGCCAATTCATGCACATTCGCCGCCGCGATCTCGACGAGCGGCTCCGGCCGGCCGACAATCCGGACGATGGCGCCATCGTCAAGGACCAGGCCATCGCCATCGTGCAACGCCGTGGCTTGCGGCAGATCGAGCAAAAACCGCGTGCCGCCCTCGCCGCTCAAAACGACGCGCCGGCGATGGCGCTCATGGGCATCGAGCGTGACCGAATCGATAGCGCTGGCGGCGTCCCAGTGGCCGGCGGCTTTGACTTCGTGCGCACGCTTCATGCTCGAAACCTCGACCGCGTTGTAACGCAAGAGCCATGCCGTCCGAAAGCCGGATACATGCACGAGTGGGTGTTGGAGCCTGCGGCGGAGACCGATAAGGTTGCGCCCCGCAACAAAGGGGGGAATTCCCGGTATGAGCGTAAAGGGCAAGGCCTATATCGCCGGCGCCTTCGAGCACCCGACGCGGCACGCGCCAGACAAGACGGTAGCGCAGCTCCACGCCGAGGTGGCGCTCGGGGCGCTCGCCGATGCCGGGCTGTCACGCGAGGACGTCGACGGCTATTTCTGCTCCGGCGATGCGCCCGGCCCCGGGCCGGCGTCGATGATCGAATATATGAACCTGAAAGTCCGCCACGCCGAGTCCACCGAGCTCGGCGGCACGTCCTATGTGACGCTCGCCTCGCATGCCGCCGAAGCAATCGCCGCCGGCAAATGCGACGTGGCGCTGATTACGCTTGCCGGACGTCCGCGCAGCGAAGGCATGGCGACCGGCACCGCGCCCCGCGCCCGCCCGGCGGATCAGCCCGAGGCGGGATACGAAGTGTCTTACGCCATCACCACCGCCAACGGCTACGCCATGTGCGCCATGCGCCACATGTACGAGTTCGGCACCACCAGCGAACAACTGGCCTGGGTCAAGGTAGCTGCCTCGCATCACGCGCAGCATAATCCGCGCGCCATGCTGCCCGAGGTCGTGACCGTCGAGGATGTAGTAAACTCGCCGCTGATCGCCGACCCGCTGCACCGGCTCGATTGCTGCGTCATCAGCGACGGCGGCGGCGCGCTGGTTTTGGTGCGGCCGGAAATCGCGAAGAAGCTCAACCGACCGCTGGTGAAAATCATCGGCGCCGGCGAAGCGGTGAAGCACCTCGCCGGCGGAAAGTTCGATCTCACCAGCTCCGGTGCCGCGCGCTCCGGACCGATTGCATTTGCCGAAGCCGGCGTTACACCCGCCGACATCAAATACGCCTCGATCTACGACAGCTTCACCATCACCGTCGTCATCCAGCTCGAAGATCTCGGCTTCTGCGCCAAGGGCGCGGGCGGAAAATTCGTCGCCGACGGCAACCTGATCTCGGGCATCGGCAAGCTTCCGTTCAACACCGACGGCGGCGGGCTGTGCAACAATCATCCGGCCAATCGCGGCAGCATGACCAAGGTCATTGAAGCGGTGCGTCAGCTGCGCGGCGAGGCGCATCCCGCAGTGCAGGTCAAGAATTGCGATCTGGCGCTGGCGCAGGGCACCGGGTTTCAGCTCGCCACCCGCCACGGCAGCGCCACCCTGATCATGGAACGGGAGTGAGACGATGACCCGCAAGCTCACGCCGCCAGTGGTAAACACCGAGAGCGAGGCATTCTTTAATGCCGCGCGCTCAGGGCCGCTTCATGATTCCGGTCTGCACCGCGTGCGGCAAAGCGCACTGGTATCCGCGGGCGATCTGCCCATTTTGCGCCAGCGACAAGGTCGAATGGCGCGAAGCCTCCGGCAAAGGCACGATCTACACGTTCAGCTTCATGCGCCGGGTCAAGGAGCCTTACGTGATCGCCCACGTGACGCTCGCCGAGGGCCCGACCATGCTCACCAATATCGTCGATTGCGATTTCGAGACGGTGCGGATCGGGCAACCGGTCACGGTCGTATTCAAGGAAACCGAGGGCGGCCCGCCGGTGCCGATGTTCAAGCCGGCGTAAATCGGTCACGTTCGATGAGCCCATCGAGTGACGCGGACGGCGCGATCACTTCGGCATGGATGGGTTTATCTGCGCACGCGTTCGATGCAGCCGCACAATTTCTTGCGCGGTGCCGGATTGCAGGCGATTGAAACGTGCCAACCGCTGAGCGATCTCACCTTGGGCGAGGAAGCCCTTCTTGGCGCGCAGCAACAGAATTTCATTGAGCGTGGACGACGACAGACCGATCGCCTTGGCGAGCACCACCAGGTTTTCCGACTGGTCCCGCCCCATGGCCCGCTCAACGAATTGGACCGGTACATCGCACATGATCGCCAATGCGGCAGTGACCTCTGCGTAGGCGCCGCTTTTTGCGAATGATGCCAACACGCTCTCGTCGAGTTTCCCGGACTGCTTCAGGCTCTCGATCGCCGCCATAGCGGCGGCGTAGTCGAACACGGGCGAAGCAATTTGCGCTTCGACGCGATCAGCAGCCTCGGCAACCGCCCGGCGGATTTCCGCTTTGGCCTCCGGATGTGCGGCCTCGAGTTTGGCGCGAACGGCCAGCGACGCTTTCGCGACCAAAGCGCCGAGCAAAGGCGCGGGAATCTCAGGCCGTGAGCCGACCAGGTCAGCGAGCATGTCGTCGCCTTCGGACCTGTGCACAAGCGTCGAAAATCCACTGTCGGAAATACTTGCACCGAAGTTGTCGACAACGCTGATCAAGACCTCCCGGTCGCCCCGCTCCACCAATACGTCCGTCACCGGCTCGTTCAGGGATGCGCGCTGCGAGATGGCGAGCATATGACCCTGGCCTTTTGTCCTCGCAATTTCGACAAGGGTCTTGTCATCGAGCTGCACGGATTGTGTCAGCACCGGCCCGGCCACGTTGAGCGTGTCGTCAAACGCCAGAGCGCGAATGATCTGCGGCGGCGCATTTTGAAGCCGGGCAAGACGTTTCGCGAGCAATTCCCGCGCGGACTGTTCGATTTTGGCGACGAGTTCGAATGAAGACATCGTCAAATATTGAAATGTCCTCGCCGGCGAAGTCACTTGAGCCGGCAACGAACAGATCGGTAATCTTGCGCAGCATTTCGCTGCGGCGGTCGAGCGAGGCGCCGGTGATGGTGCCATCGATTTCTTTGAAGAAACCGAGCTGGGCGGTCATCGCCGGCGTATCCGAACCCATTTGGGCGATCCTTGGCGGTGCGAATGGCCACTTCCGCGAGCCGCCACTTCATCATCGTTCTATAGGGTTAACCAAAGATTGAGGATGGGCTTCCAACGTCACCCGGTTTCACACCGGGGGCATGGTTTCACATCGCCGATTTTCTGGCTAGGTTATTGAAATTACTCGACGAGATGGCCTAATGGGGCAGGGTCCTTGCGACACCATTACCGCCCTCGGTGGTGACCTGAAGCCAATTCTGGCCGAGGTTGCAAATCGTCGAGTAAACAAAATCGTGGCTGCGGCATCGGCTACCACGCGAGGTCTCGGGCGCCGCCGCCGTTCACCCTTCGAGGCTCGCGAAGCTTGCCATCGGGCACGCCGCTTCGGGCCGGATCCGTTGGCTGGCGCCTCAGGGATGACGGGGAATCAATGATCAACAAAATCGTACAGACCATGGCCGAGGCGATGGCGGGAATCCGCGACGGCTCGGTGGTGCTGATGGGCGGCTTCGGCAGCATCGGCCAGCCGAACGCGCTGATCTACGGCCTGATCGAGCAAGGCGCCAAAGACCTGACTGTGGTGGCCAACAATGCCGGCGTCGGTCACGTCGGCCTGGCGCGGCTGATGGAAGTCGGCCGGGTACGCAAGATCGTCTGCTCGTACCCGCGTACGACGGATCCGGTGGTGTTCGAGGAGCTCTACCGCGCCGGCCGCATCGAGCTTGAGGTCATGCCCCAGGGCACGATGGCCGAACGCATGCGGGCGGCCGGGGCCGGTATTCCGGCGTTTTATACGCCGACGTCGGTGGGCACCAAGCTCGCCGAGGGCAAGGAGGTGCGCGAATTCCACGGCCGGCAATATGTGCTGGAGGAGGCGTTCTTCGGCGACGTTGCGCTGGTCGAGGCATGGGAAGCCGATCGCTGGGGCAACCTGACGTACAATTCGTCCGCCCGGAATTTCAATCCGGTGATGGCAACGGCAGCGAAGTTGACCATCGCGCAGGCGCAGCACATTGTTGAGTTGGGCGCGCTCGATCCGGAAAACATCGTCACGCCCGGGATTTTCGTTAATCGCGTGGTGCACGTGCCGTATGGCGAACCGACAATAACGTAGGAGGCTTCAGAATGAACGTGCATGCGAACGTTTTGGCCACGTGCACGCCATGGACACGGGAACAGATCGCCGCGCGGGCAGCCCGCGACATTCCCGAAGGCTTTTACGTCAATCTTGGCATCGGCATTCCGGTCCTGCTCGCGAACTACGTGCCGCCGGAGCGCGAAGTGATCCTGCAGTCGGAAAACGGCGTCCTTGGCATGGGGCCTACGCCGGAGCCCGACAAGATCAACCGCTGGCTCATCAACGCCAGCAAGAAATACGTCTCGCTGGTTCCGGGCGGGGCTTACATGCACCACGCTGACAGCTTCGCCATTATCCGCGGCGGCCATCTTGACCTCTGCGTGCTCGGCGCTTTTCAGGTGGCCGAGAACGGCGACTTCGCCAACTGGTCAATGTCCGACACCGACATGCCGTCGGTCGGCGGCGCCATGGACCTGGCGGTGGGCGCCAAGGCGGTCTGGCTCCTGATGGAGCACACCGCCAAGAACGGCGCGAGCAAAGTCATGCACCGGTGTACCTACCCGCTGACCGCCCCCGGCGCCGCCAAGCGCGTCTACACCAATCTCGCCGTGCTCGACATTACCCAAGACGGCTTCATCGTCCGCGACATGGTGCCGGGCTTGACCTTCGAAGCGCTGCAGGATGTGACCGACGCGCCGTTGAAAATGGCAAATTGATTTCAGGTCAATCGGCGCGCCCGAACGCCAAAATTTTTATTTGCAAAATTTTTATTTGCAGAATTTGTATTTGTACGACGCCACTCACTGGGCCGGCGCGGGCTTGGCTGCTGGATCCGCCTTAGCGGCTTTGTTCGGCTTTTTCTTCGGCGCGCCGGTTGCAGACTTGGTGTCCAATTCAGCTGGCGGACTCGTTGTGAGCGACGAGGCTGACGTCGGCGTCCATTTGACCCTCGGTTTGTCTTTATCCGTGGCGCTGGGCTCCGCGGTCTTCTTATGCGGAGAATTGGGCTCGGTCGCTTCCTCTTCGGTCGCCTTCGCCGCCGTCTTGGTGCCTTTCTTCTTGTGATGAGGAGCCGCCTCCTCGATGGCGCTCAGCGTCGCGATCTGCGCCGGGGTGCGCGTCGGGCCGGTATAGACGACGATTGGCGCAACGGGGCCCTGCTCCGAAAGGAGCGCCGCGCCCTTGCGCGTCGGCGCCCGCAGGCTTGAGAGCAGCACCGAGAACGGCGTGCCGGCTTCGGCACTGTTCTCCTCGCTTCCGCTTGCCTCTTCCTCTTCCGTCGCCGGCTTCTTGCGATGCGGCCCGCAGATTTCCTCGTGCAGATTGGGCGGAGCCGCTTCGATTGGCGCCAGCGACTCGACCGAACCCAGCGACGGCGTCAGCCACGACAGCCGATCCTGGGTAAAACCGGCTTCCAGAAGCTCCGCCGCTTTCACCGCCCGCGCCGGCGACGACGGCGCGCCGAGCACAACTGCGATCAGCCGCCTGCCGTTGCGAGTGGCGGTGGCAACGACGTTGTATCCGGATGCGCAGATGAATCCGGTTTTCATGCCGTCGATCCCGGGATAGCGCCCGATCAGCGAATTGGTGTTGCGCATGATGCGCCGGCCGAATTTGATCGCCGGAATGTGCCAGTACGAATCGTATTCGGGGAAATCGCGCAGCAACGCGCGGGCAAGAATGGCAAGATCGCGCGCCGAGGTGATTTGGCCGTCGGCCGGCAGGCCGTTGGGATTGACGAAATTCGATTCGGTCATGCCCAGTGAATGCGCCGTGCTCGTCATGTCTTCGGAGAAGTTCTCGATGGAGCCGTCGACACCTTCGGCGAGCAACACCGCCATGTCATTCGCCGAGTGCACCATCAGCATTTTGAGCGCGTTGTCGACCGTGACCTGCGTGCCCGGCGGGAAGCCCATCTTGGTCGGCGCCTGCGCCGAGGCATTGCGCGACACCGTGAACAACGTGTCCATCGTGATCCGGTGCTGCCTAACCGCGCGCAACGTCAGGTAAGCGGTCATCAGCTTGGTCACCGAAGCCGGATACCACGGGTAGCTCGCATTCTCGGCGCGAAGCACCTTACCGGTGTCCGCCTCGACCAGAATCGACGCGCCGGCACGCGCCGGGGTCGGCTGCAAGGCGACCATGCACAGCGGGCCAAGAGCGATAGCCAGCGCCAGCACTCGAACAGTCTGTGATTGATTCACGCGTCGCGGTCCGCTCGTTGGTCGGGCCCGGGAGTCGTCTCGGGCTTAGGCCGAGAGCCGACATGAGGCCGCGAAATGTTCACAAAAGGTTCCCGAAGCGCAGTTAGCGAACTATCCAAGCCTAACTATCTAAGCCCAAGAACCACTCGAACGCAAAGGTGAATCCCGATATCATTGAGCGACAGTACATCGGATTGACGCGATTTGACCGCCTCGATTCACCACCTGCGTTAAAGCTCAAGGAAAAGCGACCAAATTTCGGCAAAGAAGCCATCGAGGGAGTGATTATGACCGCATGCATTGTGGGGTGGGCGCATACGCCTTTCGGCAAGCTTGCCGGCGAAACCGTCGAGAGTTCTCATCGTCAAGGTCGCGGGCGAAGCGCTGACTGACGCCGGAATTGAGGCGCGCGACGTCGATGAGATCGTGCTCGGCCACTTCAACGCCGGCTTCTCGGCGCAGGATTTCACCGCTTCGCTGGTGCTGCAGGCCTCGCCCGATCTGCGCTTCAAGCGCGCCACCCGCGTCGAAAACGCGTGTGCCACGGGTTCGGCCGCCGTGCATCAGGGACTCAAAGCGATCGCGGCCAAATCGGCACGCATTGTGCTCGTGGTCGGCGTTGAGCAGATGACGACGACACCCGCTGCCGAGATCGGCCGCAACCTCCTGAAAGCGTCATACGTGCGCGAGGAGGCCGATATTGAGGGCGGCTTTGCCGGCGTTTTCGGCAAGATCGCCGGCCTTTATTTCCAGCGCTGGGGCGATCAATCGGATGCGCTGGCGCAAATTGCCGCTAAAAACCACAAGAACGGCGTCGGCAATCCATACGCGCAGATCCGCAAAGACCTGGGCTACGAATTCTGCCGCACCGAGAGCGACAAGAATCCGCGGGTAGCGGGCCCGCTCAAGCGCACCGACTGCTCGCTCGTCTCCGACGGGGCCGCCGCTTTGGTGCTCACCGACGTCGAGACCGCGCTGAAACTCAGAAAGGCGATCGTGTTTCGCGCCGCCGAGCACGTGCAGGATTTCCTGCCGATGTCGCGGCGCGACATTCTCAAGTTCGAAGGCTGCGCGGTCGCGTGGCAACGGGCGCTCGCCGAAGCCGGCATTGCGCTGCCCGATCTTTCTTTCGCCGAGGTCCACGACTGCTTCACCATCGCCGAATTGATCGAATATGAAGCGATGGGCCTGGTGCCGGAGGGACAAGGCGCGCGCGCCATTGCCGAAGGCGTCGTCGGCAAAGACGGCAAGCTGCCGATCAACCCCTCGGGTGGACTCAAAGCGAAGGGCCATCCGATCGGCGCGACCGGCGTGTCCATGCACGCGATTGTCTCGATGCAGCTCGCCGGAATGGCCGGCGACATGCAGATCAAGGATGCCAAGCTCGGCGGCATTTTCAATATGGGCGGCGCCGCGGTCGCCAATTACGTCAGCATTCTGGAGCGGCTGCGCTGAGCTTCAGGTTTCAGCAACCGGCGGCGCGTCGGTCGTCGACGGCACAAACTGCGCGTGGACAAGTTCGGCAAAGTATCCCCCCGCGCTGCACAAGTTCGTCGTAGGTCCCGGTTTCCACGACGCGTCCGTTGTTGAACACCAGAATGCGCGTCGCATTGCGCACCGTGGCGAGGCGGTGGGCGATGACGAAGGTGGTGCGGCCTTTCATGACCTCATCGAGCGCCCGGGAAACGCGCGCCTCGGTCAGCGGGTCGAGTGCACTGGTGGCTTCATCAAGAATGAGGATCGGCGGGTCTTTCAGGAGCGCGCGGGCGATGGCGAGGCGCTGGCGCTCGCCGCCTGACAAGAGCCTACCGCGCTCGCCGATCCGCGCTTCAAGGCCGTCCGGGTTGCGGTCGATAAAATCGAGCGCCTGTGCCCGCGCAGCGGCTTCGCGCAGTTCCGCGTCGGTAGCATCCGGCTTGCCGACCCGCAGGTTCTCGCCGATCGAACGGTTGAAGAGAAGCGTTTCCTGAAACACCACGCCAATGTTGTGGCGGAGCCCGGTTAGCGTCAGGGCGCGAACGTCCATGCCGTCGACGCTGACGACGCCGGCCTGCGGATCGAACGTGCGATGCAGCAGCGCGAGCGCGGTCGATTTGCCGCTGCCCGTCGGACCGACCAGCGCAATGCGCTCACCGGGCAAAGCCGTAAAACTTAAGTCCGCGACCGCGGGCCGCTTGCCATCATAGGAAAACGAGACGCTCTTGAATTCGACGAGACCGCGCAAACGGCCGGGATCGATCGCATCCGGCCGGTCGCGCACCGCCGGCACGGTGTCGATGACGTCGAAAAACTCGGCGAGTTTCGGTGCATCCATAAACAGGCGATTGGCGAAACCGACCACCTGCTCAAGCCGGCCGATCAGGAGCGCGGCAATCGCCATGAAGCTGACGATCTGGCCGACCGAGGCAAGCCCGACGAGCTTGAGCCAGGTTCCGACCAGCAGGATCATCAGCAAGCGCGAGCGTGGTGGCGGTCCGCGTCAGCACCGCGGCCACGGCCCACCATGTCAGTACCGGCATTTGGGCGCGAAGGAGCGAGTTCACCAGCCCCTTCAACGCCGAGACTTCCAGCTCGATGCGGGCGAAGCTTTGCACCACCGCAATATTGCCCAGGGTGTCGGCGGCGTTCTCGGCGAGATCGGAGTAATGCCGCTCGACCGCGCGCTGCATTGCGTCGGCCCGGCGCATAACCAGTACCGTTACCGCCGTAAAGACCGCGCAGAGCCCGAGCAACGGCAGCGCCAGCCGCCAGTTCAGGACCAGCGACGTCGGCAGCAGCACGACGATGAAGACGAAGGCGGCAAAGTGCTCGCGGAAGAACGACACCCACAGCCACCACAGCGTGTCGGTGCCGGTGAGCATGATTTTCAATTGGCGGCCCGAATGCGCGCCGGCGTGATAGGCGAGCGGCAATTGCAGCACGTGTTCGAAGAAATCGGCGAGGACGAGATTGCGGCGCCGGTGCGCCAGGCGGTCGGCGAACCAGGCCACCAGCGCGGCGGCGACGATGATGAACAGGCCGAACCCGACCCATGCGCCGATCAGCGGCGCCAGGACGTGCGCGGCGGGCCATAGCCCGGCCGGAAGTGTGCCGGACAGCGCATCGATGATGTGGCCGAATAAAACCGGCTCGACGAACTGCGCGACCGCCAGCGCGATATTGGCAATCGCGAGCACGATGGCGAGCCGTGCCTCGGGTTTCAGAAGGCCGAGCAGGCGCAGGTAAATGCGCAGAAACGACATGATCGCAGCTATCGCAGGCGTTGACGGTGCGGCTTCGATCTACGCCATGCGGCGGGCGCTGTCAGCACAACTCGCGAAGACTGGCGCGCACATCATCGGCACTCGAACTGCGGAGCAGGCGCTCGGTCTGCGCGTGGGTGCGTTTCCAGATCGGCGCTGCGGCGATAAGCACCGCACGGCCGGCGGCGGTCAGAATCAGCCGGCGGCCGCGTTTGTCCGCGGCATCGATTTTCACTTTTACCAGGCCGCGCCGTTGCAGCGGCTTCAGGTTGGCGGTGAGCGTGGTGCGGTCGAGCGCGAGCAGGTTGGACACTTCGCCGATGCCCGGCGGCTCCGGGCGATTGAGCGACATCAGCAACGAAAACTGGCCTTGCGTCAGCCCGACCGGCCGCAGCGCGTCGTCGAAACGGCGCGCCAGCGCCCGCGCCGCGCGCTGCACGTGCAGGCACAGACAATGGTCACGAATCTGGTGCGTCAGTGCGTGCGGCAGTTGGTCGCGTGTTGACATCAGCCTATTATGTTGATATCAACGTATTTGTCAAGCCAAGTTCCGTCTAGACAGCAGTGAGGAGACTGCCATGCACGTACAACCGTATCTGGATTTCAACGGCCGCTGCGACGAAGCGCTCGCGTTCTACCAGAAGGCGCTCGGCGCCAAGGTCGGCATGCTGATGCGCTGGAAGGACAGCCCCGACAAGACGATGTGCACGCCCCAGAACGCCGACAAGGTCATGCATTCCCAGTTCCAGATCGGCGACACCACGGTGATGGCGTCCGACGGCCGCGGCGGCGGCAAGCCGAACTTCCACGGCATCATGCTGTCGATTTCGGCCAACAGCGAGGCCGACGCCGACAAGCTGTTTGCCGGCCTCGCCGACGGCGGCCAGGTGCAGATGCCGATGGGCAAGACGTTCTTCTCGCCGCGGTTCGGCATGGTGGCCGACAAATTCGGTGTCGGTTGGATGATCAATGTGGCAAACTAGGCCCACGCCCATGGTGGGCGGGGGCAGGCGTGATGAGTACAGAACCGGCAGGGCGCGGACTTTGTCATTTTCCGCGTGCTGGAGGCGCCGCGCGAGCGCGTCTGGCAGACCTTAACGGACCTCGAAGCCATGAAACATTGGTGGGGCCCTGCAGGCTTCACCATGATCGCCGGGAAACTGGATTTGCGCGCCGGCGGCTTCTTTCACGGCGGCATCCGGTCTGCCGAGGGCTACAAGATCTGGGGCAAGTTCGCATATGTGGAGATCGTTCCGCCGGAGCGGCTGGTGTTCATCAATACGTTCTCCAACGAAGCCGGCGCTGTCACCCGCCATCCCATCATTCCGACGTGGCCGCTTGAAACCATGGCGACGCTGACGCTCGAGGAGTTGCCCGACGGCAAGACCAAGCTCAACGTTCGCTGGGCGCCGCACAACTGCACGGAGATCGAAAGAAAGACCTTCGACGCCGCCCACGTCGGCATGAAGGCGACCTGGAACGGCACGTTCGACCGGCTCGCCGCCTATCTCGCGAAGGCAACCTGACATCATTGTTCTGGAATCGACGGAACGTCCGCCATGCCTGCGATCAAACACCAGATCACACCGTGCCTGTGGTTCGACACACAGGCTGAGGAGGCGGCGAAATTCTACGTATCGATATTCGAAAATTCCCGGATCAAGCGAATAAGCCGCTACGGAAAAGTCGGCCGTGAGACGCATGGCAAAGAGGCCGGATCGGTCCTGACCGTCGAATTCGAGATCAACGGGCAAACGTTCGTTGCCCTCAATGGCGGTCCGCTGTTCAAGTTCAACGAAGCGGTTTCGTTTCAGGTGACGTGCGATTCCCAGGACGAAATCGATTACTTCTGGAACCGGCTTTCCGATGGCGGCCAGGAGAGTTCTTGCGGCTGGCTGAAGGACAGATACGGGGTGTCCTGGCAAATCGCGCCTTCGTCGCTGCCGCAGATGCTGACGGATGCCGACAGCTCCAGATCAGAGCGCGCCATGGCCGCGCTTCTGAAAATGAAGAAGTTCGATCTGGCGACGCTGCAACGCGCTTATGCGGGGCAATAGCACGCACCATTTGTCGGCGCGGTTTCACGGCGGCTGCGGCGAGGCAGCCGCTGCGTGTCGTCAGAATCAGATGTTCTTTATCGCCGCTTTGGCCTCGGCGGTCGCCTGACGGCGGCCGTCCTCGAACGCCTTTCTGCCCGGATCGATTTCTTGTCCTTCCGGAAAGCCGGAAATGATTTCATCGAACAGGCCCTGCACTTCATCCTTGAATTCGCCGTGCGGCAGGATGTAGGCGTCGTTGCGCTGAATGCCGAGCAGGACCCGCTCGCCGAGTTCGACCGGATCCATTCCGCCGGTCATGTCGCCGGTGAAAGAGCCGTGGGCCTCGGAATCGGTTACCTCCTTCGCTTCCTGCCCGGGGCGATGCAGTTCGGCTTGTAAAATTCGCGTCCGCGTCATCCCCGGGCACAACACGGAAACGCCGATGTTATGCGTGCCTAAAGCCAGCCGCAGCGAATCGGTCAGGCCGCGAACGGCGAATTTGGAAGTGGCATAAAGTCCGCCCGCAGACGGCAGTGGAATAAGACCCGCCATCGACGAGGTATTGACAATGTGCCCGCCCTCGCCGTGCGCCATCATCTTGGGAAGAAAGCTAACGATGCCGTTGACGACGCCACCGAGATTGACGCCCAGCACCCAGTCCCAATCCTCGTAGCCTGCGGTTTCGATCGGCAGATTTCCAAACACGCCGGCGTTGTTGCACAGCACGTGCACCTTACCGAAAACCTGTTCGGCTTCCGCGGCCGCCGCGGCCATCGCTTTGCGGTCGGTCACATCGACCCTGATGAAATGATAGTCGCGATTGGTGCTCTGCGCGAGGATGCGCGCAGCCTCGTCGAGACGTTCCTGCAAAATGTCGGCGATGACGACCTTCATCCCCGCCTTGAGGAAAACCTGCGCCATGCCAAATCCGATGCCGCTCGCGCCTCCGGTGATGAACGCCACCTTTCCCTCGACGTGTTTCATGGTCCCCTCCCTATTGGCTGATTATTTGGATGATTATGACACTGATTTTGTCTTGAGTGCGCGCCGCGCATAGGCCGGCTCGGGCGGCGGCTGTTTTGAGCATGATCTTTTCGGAAAACCGGAGTCCACGCCCGGATCAAGTCCGAGGGCAGGCTTTTTCCGGATCATGCTCTAATCGGCAACGCCGACCTGCATGCCGCCATCGATGACGATTTGCGAGCCGGTGATGTAGCTCGAGGCTGGCGAAGCCAGAAACAGTGCCAGGCCTTTCATCTCTTCCGTCGAAGCCATGCGGTGAAGCGGGACGACTTGCGAGAAGCCGGCCTGAACTTCCGGCGTGTGGGCATGGCCGCCGCCGATATTGGTGATGAACGGCCCGGGCGCGATCGCGTTGACCAGAATGTTGTACTTCGCCAGCTCCAGCGCCACGTTGCGCATCAGATGAGCGGCGGCCGCCTTGGCTGCCATGTAGGCCACGCCGATCGCACCTTCGATGACAAAGGCCGCGACCGAGGTGGTAATGATGATGCGGCCAGACCGGCGCGGTTTCATGTGTTTGGCGGCCGCCTTGATCGTCGTGAAAACAGAATTGAGGTTGGTGTCGATCACATGATCCCAGCGCTCATCCGTGTAATTCTCGATCGCGTTTTCGTCTTTACGGGTCTTGCGGTCGAAGGCGACAAATCCGGGCCCGGGATCGATGCCCGCATTGGCGAAAACCACGTCGAGGCGGCCATACTTGCCGGCGACTTCGTCGAAGGCGCGATGCACCGCCAAACGATCGGTGACATCGACGACCTTGCCATCGACGTCGTAACCCAACCCTCGGAGACGAGTGAGTTCCCGGTCGATCCCGCTGCGATCGATGTCGAGCATGGTGACGCGAGCGCCGTTTTCGGCGAGCACCTCGACGTAAGATAGACCGAGACCGCTCGCGCCGCCGGTCACGATCGCGCCGTAGCCCTCCACCTTGTACATCTCTGCCGCTTTCATTGCTTGATTCCTCCCTGTTGAGTTTCATGTTTCCGCAACGGTTGCGACACGACCGTCGCCGGCGGCTTTGCATCCGCCCCCGCGTTCGGGATGGCGCTGGCGCGTCCCCGCTTTCTGACAACAAGCACATCTGCCACGGAGCGAACTTACTGAGCCCGGCATGCGGGACGCAACACGGGGTTGACAACTCGCATTCGCGCCTTGTATTTAACCAAATGGTTATTTAACCGGATGGCTAAATGAACCTCAATGCCACCTTCGCCGCCTTGGCGGACCCCACCCGCCGCGCCATCCTGGCGCGGCTCGCGCGCGGCGAGACCACGGTGCGGGATCTGGCGGAACCGTTCGCCATGAGCCTTCCCGCAGTTTCCAAGCATCTCAAAGTTTTGGAACGGGCCGGTCTGATCGCGCGCTCGCGAGAGGCGCAATGGCGGCCGTGCCGGATCGAGCCGCGTGCACTCAAAGACGTCGACGACTGGCTCGACCACTATCGCCGCTTTTTCGACGAAAGCTTCGATCGTCTCGATCGATACCTGAAGACGCTGCAAACCAAACCGGTAAAGGCCAAGGAACGCCACCGGCGCGGCAAATAGGAGAACACGTGTGAGCGCAACAAGCGCCTCGACCTTGATCGGTCGCATACTACGACAGGAGCAACACGCATGAACGCCTGTGGACAAAAGAACGAACCGCATGCAGCACGTGAATTTTCCATCACGCGCATCTTTGCTGCGCCGCGTGCGCTCGTGTGGGAATGCTTCATCGATCCGGAGCACATGAAGCAATGGTGGGGCCCGAAGGGCTCCGTAATCATCGCCTCAAAAATGGATTTGCGCGTTGGCGGAACCTATCACGGCGCGATGCGCGATCCTGAAGGCCGCGTGATGTGGGCGAAATTCGTCTATCGCCGGATCGTCGCCCCGGAATTATTGGTGTGGGAGCATTCGTTCTCGAACGAAGCGGGTGGCCTCACCCGGCATCCATTGAGTCCGACTTGGCCGCTCAAACTTCTGACGACGGTGATCTTTGAAGACGCACCGGGCGGCAAGACAAGGCTCACCCTACACTGGTCACCGCTAGACGCCAGCGAAGAAGAGCGCGGCACGTTCGACGCAGCGCGCGACGGTATGCGCGGCGGTTGGGGCGGCACATTTGATCAGCTCGCAACCTATCTCGACGGCATGCAGACAAAACGCGCGTGAGGGTAGCCATGACCGCTGTGGACCAATCAAAACTTCCATTTGCCGAACGGGAAATCACTATCACGCGCGTGTTCGACGCGCCGCGTGCACTCGTCTTCGCTGCATGGACTGATTCCAAGCACTTGGCGCAATGGTGGGGCCCCCACGGTTTCACCAATCCGGTCTGCGAGATTGAGCCGCGCGTTGGCGGCGCCATTCGCATCCACATGCGCGGCCCCGATGGGGTGGTCCACAAAATGAAAGGCGAGGTCCGCGAAATCGTTCCGCCCGAGCGACTGGCGTTCACCAACATTGCGATAGATGATGCCGGTAATCACATCATCGACGGATTCACCACCGTGATCTTTGCTGAGGAGCACGGCAAGACCAAGCTGACGCTGCACACGCGCGGCGCGGCTGTGATCGAATACGCAGCTGCTTTCATCAAGGGGATGGAGGCCGGCTGGACGCAGAGCCTGGAACGCTTGCAGACACTCATGACGCGGGGCACCCAGGACACGGAACTTACAGCAAAGGTCGTCCGTAGCTTGGATGGTTCCACATAAGGGCTTTTGTAAACTATAGGCAGAAGTCCGTACATTTACTTAGTTCTCATTGTCGTAATAATAACCGCGCTCCCGTCTACTCGATTGTCGCTTGCGCGCTCCGCCACAATTGACGGCCGCGCGGCGCGCACCCCGCTTATGTAGACGCTATGCGCAACGAACCGTTTTTCTCACCCGGTACGAATCCTGCGAACCAACCGGAGTTCAAAGCGGCGGTTCGTACCGAGCAGATCAAGGCGCTCTATCACGCGCCTCCGATCATGCTGGTCAACCCGATCAACGCGTCCATTCTCGCCGCGGTGCTGTGGCAAGCCTATCCCGCGTGGATACTCCTGCTCTGGGTCGGGCTGATCTGCGTCGTCGTCGGCGCGCGCTTTGTCGATCGGGCACGCTATCTGCGGCAGCCTCCCAAGAGCGGGCGGGAGGTCAGCTGGGCCAGGCGTTTTACTATCGGCGCCGCCGCGACAGGTTGCCTTTGGGGCCTCTCCGCATCGGTCGTCTTCGTATCGCGGGATCCGGTCCTTCAGGTCGTCGTCACGTTCGTGCTCGGCGGCATGACAGTCGGCGCAGTCTTCCAGCAATCGGCGTATCTGCCGGCCTTTTTCAGCTACGCGTTGCCCGCCACCATTCCGCAAGTCGTCTGTTATCTGGCGAAGGGAGACCGGATCTCGACGGCGATGGGCCTGATGCTGGTGGCCTACGTCGTCGTCGTCGTGTTGATGGGACGCTATATCAACCGCTGGATTGTGGAGACCGTACGACTGCGGCTCAACCAGGCCGCGGTCAATAACGAACTGCAGACTGCTGTCGCCGAGAGCAAGGCAGTTCTCAACGAAATCGAGCAGATCTATCAGCATACGCCGGTCGGCCTGTGTTTCATGGATATCAACCGCCGCATCGTGCGGATCAATGAGCACATGGCCGAGATCAATGGATTGCCGGTCAGTGCGCAAATCGGCCGCACGTTGCGCGAGATCATCCCCGGGCTCGCCGACGAGGTTACGGAACTCCACCGGCCGGTCTACGAGCGCGGCGAGCCCGTGCTAAACGCGGAAATTCATGGTGTAACTCCCGCGGCTCCCGACGTCCCGCGTTATTGGCTGGCGAATTTCTTCCCGTTCCGGTCCGGATCGGGGGAAGTGACCGGCCTGATCGGGTCGATATTGGACATCACCGATCTCAAGCAAACGCAATTGGCGTTGCAGCAAAGCGAGGAGCGCTTCCGTACCATTTTCAACTCCGTGAGCGACCTCATAATTCTGCATGATTTCGATACCGGGGCCTTCCTGGAGGTCAATCAGCGCGCCAGCGAGATGCTCGGCTACACGCGCGATGAACTGCTTGAGATGACGATTGGCGACCTTTCAGAGAACAAGCCGCCTTACACAGGCCCAAACCTGTTTACCGAAATGCAGAAGGCGCGATCCGGGATGCCGCAGACGTTCGATTGGCGCAGCAAGACCAAGGACGGTCGGCTGCTCTGGGTCGAACTCTCGATTCGCCGCGCCACCTTCGGTGGACGGAATTTCCTGCTTTCAACAGCCCGCGAAATTTCACGACGCAAGGAAGCCGAAGGTCAGCTTAAGAGGATGGCGGAGTTCGACCTGCTTACCGGTTTGGCCAACCGCGGCGTATTCGTCGCCGAGGTAGCCCGGGCCATCGAACGGGCGCGCCGTGGCGAACGCAGCTTCGCGGTGCTTTATCTCGATCTGGATCACTTCAAGGATGTCAACGATACGCTGGGACACCCCATCGGAGACCGGCTGCTCCAGTCGGTTGCCGAACGGCTGCGGGCGAACATGAGAACGGCCGACACGCTGGCCCGATTTGGCGGTGACGAATTTGCTCTGCTGATGTTGGGCATCAGCGATCCGACGGATGCCGGAGTTCTGGCGGACAAGCTCTTGCAAATCATGGCCGAGCCTTTTCTGCTCGACGGCAACCAAATTCAATCCGGTGTCAGCATTGGCGTCGCGATCTACGAGCCGGATGCTGCCGATGCGGAAACGCTTCTCGCACACGCAGACGTGGCACTTTATCGGGCAAAATTGGAAGGCCGGCACACCTATCGGTTTTTCACCGAAGCCATGGACACCGAAGTACGCAAACGCGTGGCCCTGACGTCCGAGCTGCACGCGGGAATCGCGGCCGGCCAACTGTTCCTGACGTACCAGCCCCAGGTGGATATGGAGACCAGTCGACTCATTGGATTGGAGGCATTGGTCCGTTGGAATCATCCGACGCGCGGCGTGCTGTTGCCGTGCGAATTCCTGCCCGCCGCGGAGCTCAGCGGCCTCATCGTCATGCTCGGAAATTGGGTTTTGCGCTCGGCCTGCCGGCAGGCAAAGCAATGGCTGGACAGCGGGGTCGCGCTTCCCTCAATGGCGGTCAATGTTTCGGCACTTCAGTTCAAGGCGCCTCATGCGCTGGAAAACGAGATCATAGCTGCGCTCGACGAGACGGGCCTTCCACCCGCAACGCTGGAAATCGAGATGACCGAAACCGCGTTGATGGGCACGTCGAGCGGGCACGACAACGTTATCGAGCGGCTGCGCGCCCGCGGGCTCCGGATCGCGATCGACGATTTCGGCACCGGCTATTCGTCGCTGCTCTACCTTCGGCGCTTTCCGGTCGATCGGATCAAAATCGCCCAGGAATTCGTCAAGGATATCGGAATCGA
The DNA here is from genome assembly GCA_963826945.1 of uncultured Alphaproteobacteria bacterium. Classification (GTDB taxonomy): domain Bacteria; phylum Pseudomonadota; class Alphaproteobacteria; order Rhizobiales; family Xanthobacteraceae; genus BOG-931. Next base: position 297,035 of record CAWGYY010000028.1, read on the forward strand.
ACCCAACGATACGGCGATCGTCAAGGCGGCGATCGGCCTGGCGCGCGAATTGGGAATCGCAGTCCTCGCCGAGGGCGTGGAAACGGCAGAACAGCTGGGATTGCTGCACGAGTGGGGATGCCGACAGGCACAGGGATTCTACTTCGCCGAACCGATGTCAGCGGAAGAAGTCCTGCCGCTCCTGCGCAGCGGCAGCGTCATGCGTTGGCTGGCGGCCGCACCAGCGACTCCCAGCCGCCCGCGACGCTTGGGGGCTGTTAGGCCGCGCCGCGCCCATCACGCTCACAAAAGTGGCGCGGCGCATTGAGTCAACGCCCGAAGTTTGTGTGCAGAAGTCTTAGCAAACTCGCGTGACGGATAGGCAGCACGAAGGCGGCCAACCAACCTGGCCCAGCACCATTGTCAGGACGACAACGCGAGGATCGCCGTCGGCGTCTCAAACCCGCGCAACTGATACTCGCCGAGCGGGCGCCACGGGCCCGCCACGGCGTCGGCGAACCGAGCCGTCGCCAGCGGAGAGCAGCCGAGCTGCTTGGTCAGATCCTGCACTCGGACAACTTCGTTGACCGCCGCCCCAACCACCGTGAACTGCAACCGTTCGGGTACGCCGACATTGCCGTAGATAACCTGTCCCAGGTGGAGCGCGATGCCGAAGTCGAGAGCGAGGCCGTCGGCGCGCGGCGGCGATGCGCCGAGCCGGCGGCGCGCTTCCCGGGCGGCCGCGAGTGCCCGACCGCAAGCGTCTTGTGGCGCGCCCTCGACGCGGAACAAGCCAAGCACCGCGTCGCCGACCAGGTTGACGACCTCGCCGCCGCAATCGAGCACTGCGGCCGCCGTCATCTCGAAATAATTGTCGAGCAGGTGAAGGAAAGCTTCGGCCGGGAGCCGGTCGGCAAATTCGGTCGAGTGGCGCAGATCGCTAAACCACAATGCGGCGGTGATCTTTTCGCCATCGCCACGGCGAATCAACCCGTTGAGCACGGCCTCCCCGGCGTGCTTGCCGAGGTAGGCGTGGGCGACGTTGTGCGCAATATTGCGCTCGAACCTCGCCTTCAGGGCGATGGCAAGTTCGCGGGTGATGCGCTGGAGTTGCGCGATCTCCTCGTCGGTGAAACCGGAGGCCCGATCGGCGAGCCACGAGCAGATGATGCCGTTCTGCCCGCTTTGACCGAAGCCGATCAGGAATACGACATAGTCGGTGCCGCCCAATTTCACGAAGTCGTCAAGGACCGCAAAGTCGAGAAGCGCCGTCTCTCCGGTCAGGCGTCGCCGCAGCAGCGGCAGGCGATGAGTTAGCGCATGACCCATCGGACTGCGGAGAAACTGCTCACCGCCGCTGTCCTCGGGACGAAAGAGTTCAGCGACGACTCCTCTTTCCGCGTTCCAGTTGAGTGAACTGGCATCATAGAGCGGATGAAGCACCCGGAAGGCTACCTGCCCGCGCAAGATCGGCATCCCGACGCCGCGCAGGCGCTGACACAGTTCGCTATAAAGCACCGCGGGTTCGGAATCGTGCAGCGCCTCGCCGGCCAGCCACTCGACGATGGCGCCGCCCAGAACAGTCGATACCGGCGCCTGGTTTTCCATAGCGCGCCGATCTTATCTTAAAACCGGCGCATGCGCTCCACTGCGCGCGGAGTAGCCTCCGCCTTCGTCACGATGAAGCGGCGGGTGCCTCCACCAGCGTATCGCTGTATTCCACGCTGTCATACACGGAGACCTGAACGATCGGATAACCCTTCTTGATCAGCAGCGCCGCCGATTGAGCTGCCTCCTGGGTCTGATAGGAGCCCTTGGTTTGTCGGTCGACCTGCAGCAGATACCGGCCGGTTTCCGGCCGCTTACGTTGCGACGGCATCACATCGACGTCATTTTCGGAACTGTCTTTCACGGGCATTTTGATTTGGCGCGAGGCCATTCGGTGCTCCTTTGTGGGGGGAACTCTGTATGTATGCGTTCCGGGCGTCGGCCGCCAGCTATCCGCGCCCGCCTTGCCCTCGCTCGGACGGCCCGCAAAGAGGGGAAACGGCCGCCGGTTCAGTGCTTGCGCGCGTCGACCCGGAACCCGACGATTGTCTTCTCGCCGAGCGCCTTGGCCGCCTCCAGCCGATGCAGGCCCTCGACCAGAACAAACCGCGCGCCGTCCGGCCGCACCAGGATCGGCGTCTGCTGCCCGTCATTGAGCATACTGGCCGCGATTTCATCCACGCGCTTTTGCTCGAGCGTAGCGCGGCGCTTGACCGGAACGTAGATGTCGGCGACGGGAAAGGTCTCGCGCTTCATGACATGACGAACCTAAGCGCGCCGCGTTGAAATAGCAAAGCAGGCGTCGCCGAGCGCGCTGCGGTTTCGCCGGCCTTGCGCTCCGCCACTGGCGGCGGGAAAGATGGTGCCCGGCTCCCTGTTTGGCTGCCTAACTGCATTTCGGCGGCGCCCAAACCATGCGCCGTCAATGCTCGGCCGACCATGAACAAAGTCGCCTTCAGTCCGCCAATATTCCGGGCGCCGTATGCGCTGCCAGACGAGGAATTGGCGTCGCGCTTTCTTGCCGACTCCAGTCGCGACGCCGTCGCGGAGCGCCGCGTTGACACCCGGGCGCGTTCGCTCGTTGAGGCGATCCGCGCCAAGGCCGGCGGGCTCGGCGGCATCGAAGACTTTTTGCACGCCTATTCGCTTTCGACCAAAGAGGGCCTCGCGCTCATGGTGCTGGCGGAGGCGTTGTTGCGGGTGCCGGACGCGGCGACCGCCGACCGTCTGATCGAGGACAAGCTCGCCGCCGGACGCTGGCTCGACGGCGAACTCAAATCCACCGCGCTTCTGGTCTCGGCGTCGGCGTGGACGCTCGGCGTCGCTGCGCGCATCATCCATCCGGGCGAAACGCCGGAGACAATCCTCGACACCATCGTCCGACGCCTGGGTTTGCCGACCCTGCGCACCGCGACCCGCCAGGCCATGCGGCTGATCGGCTCGCACTTCGTGCTCGGGCAGACCATCGAGGAAGCGCTCAGCCGCGCCAGCTCGCATGGCGCGTTTCGCTACTCCTTCGACATGCTCGGCGAGGGCGCGCGCACTGCAGCGGACGCGGAGAAATATTTCGCCGCCTACGCCGGAGCAATTAAAGCCATTGGCGCGAGTGCCGGCAATGCGGCGCTGCCGGCGCGACCCGGCATTTCAGTAAAACTCTCGGCGCTGCATCCGCGCTTTGAAGCGATCTCGCGCGAGCGGGTGATCAGAGAGCTTACGCCGCGTCTTCTCGAACTCGCGCGCATGGCCAAGGCGCACGAACTGCAGTTCACCGTGGATGCCGAGGAAGCCGACCGGCTGGAACTATCGCTCGAAATCATCGGCGCCGTTGTCGGCGATCAATCGCTGCGCGGCTGGGACGGATTTGGACTTGCCGTGCAGGCGTATCAAAAGCGCGCGCTTTCGGTCATCGGCTGGATCGAGGAGGTCGCTGCGGCAGTGAGCGGCCGAATAACCGTCCGGCTGGTGAAAGGCGCCTATTGGGACACCGAGGTCAAGCGCGGCCAGGAGCGCGGGCTTGCCGACTATCCGGTGTTCACGCGCAAGGCCATGACCGACCTCTGCTACATGGCCTGCGTCAAGAAGCTGATCGCAGCGCGCGGTCGGCTTTACCCGCAATTCGCCACCCACAACGCGCTCACCGTCGCCAGCGTCATTGAGGACGCCGGCGGCGTCGAGGGCTACGAGTTTCAGCGCCTGCACGGCATGGGTGAGGCGCTCTATGCGGCACTGCTGGCCGAACTGCCGGATGCGGTATGCCGCGTTTACGCTCCGGTCGGCGGCCACCGCGATTTGCTCGCTTATCTGGTGCGACGGCTGTTGGAGAACGGCGCCAACTCCTCGTTCGTTTCCGTCGCCGCCGACGAAAGCGTGCCGATCGAAGAGATTTTGCGCCGTCCGCAAAGCCGTCTTTCAAGCCCGCGCGATGCGCGCAATCCAAAAATTCCACTGCCGCGCGATCTCTACCAGCCGGACCGGCGCAACTCGGCCGGGGTCGAGTTCGGCGACCGCGCCAGCCTCGATGCACTCCTGGCCGAAGTCCGCGGCGGCGCTGGCGAAGCCGCCGAGGCCGCACCCATCATCGACGGCGTCGCCGTCAACGGCAGCGAACGAGCGGTGATCTCGCCGATCGACGGACGCGCGATCGGCACCGTGCGCGAGGGCGATGACGCGATCGTTCACGCTGCGATGGCGGCCGCAGCGGCGGGTTTTTCCGCCTGGGAGGCGACGTCTTATATCGAGCGCGCCTCGGTGCTCGAACGCGCCGCCGATCTCATTGAGAACGATCGCGGCGCGCTGATCGCGCTCCTGCAAAGCGAAGGCGGCAAGACGCTCGACGACGCGCTTGCGGAAGTGCGCGAAGCAGCCGACTACTGCCGCTACTATGCCGCTCAGGCCCGTGCCTCGCTCGCACCGCAACCGATGCCGGGACCGACCGGCGAAAGCAACACGCTGCGCTACCGGGGCCGCGGCGTTTTCGTCTGCATCAGCCCGTGGAATTTTCCGCTCGCGATCTTTCTCGGCCAGGTGAGCGCGGCGCTGGTGGCCGGCAACGCCGTTGTCGCCAAGCCTGCGGAGCAGACGCCGCTCATCGCCGCGCGCACGATTGCGCTGCTGCACCAGGCCGGCGTCCCGATCACCGCGCTGCATCTCGTGCCCGGCGACGGGACTGTCGGAGCGAGCCTGGTTGCCGATCCGCGTGTCGGCGGGATCGCCTTCACCGGCTCCACCGAAGTCGGACGCGTAATCAACCGGACGCTCGCCGAAAAAGCTGGCCCGATCGTGCCACTGATTGCCGAGACCGGCGGCATCAACGCCATGATCGTCGATGCGACCGCGCTGCCCGAACAGGTGATCGACGACGTGATCGCGTCCGCGTTCCGCTCCGCCGGCCAGCGCTGCTCGGCGCTGCGGCTGCTTTGCCTCCAGGAGGACATTGCCGAGCCGATGCTCGAGATGCTGATCGGCGCAACGCGCGAACTGAAACTCGGCGACCCGCGCGAGCCGGCAACCCATGTCGGCCCTGTAATCGACGCCGAAGCCAGGCAAAAACTCGATAGCTGGATCGAGGAGCTGGAACGCGCCGGCCGCGTGCGCTTCCGCTGGGATCGCGACGCGGCGCTGCCGGCCCGTGGAACTTACGTCGCGCCAACGATCATCGAACTCGATAGCGCCGCCGATCTGAAAGAAGAAGTCTTCGGCCCCGTGCTCCACGTGGTGCGCTGGCGGGCGGACGAACTCGACGCCCTACTTGATGGCATCGCGGCAAACGGCACCGCGCTTACGCTCGGCGTCCATTCGCGCATCGACCTCACCATCGAGCGGATCGCGGCGCGGCTGCCGAACGGCAACGTTTACATCAATCGCAACATGATCGGCGCGGTGGTCGGCACCCAGCCGTTCGGCGGGACCCGTCTGTCAGGCACCGGGCCCAAGGCCGGCGGGCCGAATTATCTGCGCCGCTTTGCTGCCGAGCAGGTCGTCACCGTCAACACGGCGGCCGCTGGAGGCAACGCGAGCCTCCTGGCTCAGGACGACGAAAAAGCCGATTAACGCAGGATAAAGGCTTTTGAGCCGCCATCTTATAACTTTAACACAATTGCGACGTTATCGCGTTATTCTGATACGCGATGTCTGATTCGATCTCCCGCCTCTATCAAGCAGTGCTGGCTTGCCGGCATGACGATCCGTCGACGTCGCGGACCGCGCGGCTGTTGCGTTCGGGCCGCAGCAAGATGGCGAAAAAGCTTGCCGAAGAAGCGGTCGAGGTGGTGATCGACGCCATGCACGGCGACCGCGACGCCGTGGTGAAGGAGAGCGCCGACCTGCTCTACAATCTCATAGTGCTGTGGGTGTCGGCCGGCATTCGCCCCGAGGATGTCTGGAAGGAAATGGATCGCCGCGAGCGGCTGCTCGGCATCGCCGAGAAAGTGCCGAAGAAGGTCCTGGAAGACACGTCGCGCCGCAAGATCATCGCGCTCGAAAGCCGCCGGCTGCGCAAGCGCCGCTAGCTGACCCACAGCCATCAGAACTGCATAACGATCCGCAACTCGGTCTTAAAGTTGTAGACCGGGTAGTCATTGACCATCGGCACGCTCGTTTCCAGCGAAACGGTCAATCTGTCGGTGAGTTTGCGGCCGACAGCGAAGTCGAACGGCAGGAAGAGCCGGCCGGTCTGGCCGGTTACCGGACCCCCGAAGTTGATGCGAATGTCGTTGCTTGGATAGAGAGTAAAGAACCAGCGATCCGGCAGACCGATATTCAAGGTTGGCGCAATCTGCGGCTCGCTGATATTTCGCCGCGAAGGATCGCCGGCGAAACTGATCGCGTAACGAACCACCGGTACGAAATAGGTTTCCGGCCCGATTTCGAGGAAGGAATAGCGCACCCCAAAGCCCGGCATGATCTGCCACTTGCCGGTTCCCAGAGAGTCCTCGGCCGTCGGGCCGACCAGCCGAGCACCAAAACCGAAGGCCCAGTGCCGGTCGATGTCGTGAATAAGAGCAGCCTGAAACGCCGTATCGCCGTTACCGAATTCGTTGTCGGCACCGGTCGGGCCGAATGTCATCTTGTCGACGACCGGTATCTGACCCAGAAGTCCGAACCTCCAGCCGCCGTCAAGTTCGGCCTTCCAGTTTAATCGCAGCAGCCAGTTGCCTTGCTGTGTCGGTGCTGTCGTCCCGGGCGACGTTTGGTAAAGGAAACGCATTTCGAAGCTTCGTTGCGGGCGGGTAAAATCTTCGCCGTTGTAATTGGGGTCCTCCTGCTGCGGATTGGGCTGTTGCGCCTGCGACCCCTGACCGAAGGATAGCGGCGAGGTTTCGCCGAGGGCCGGGAGTGAGCAGCAGATAATCGCGGCCGATGCGATGGAAAACGCAAGGACCGAAAGTGCTTTGCGATCTCGTAACCCGGCGCTCACTCCTGGCAAAGCTACCACGAAACCGTACGCCTGCGTCGAATGCCGTCCACCCGTGACCAATCGGATGCTCGGCTATGGCCGCACAAGTCCGATCAGAATGCGGCGAGACGGCTACGGCCGGCCCATCTGATCCAACGCGGTGAGTACCGGTGAGCTGGAAAGCTTTATGAGTCCGCCATAGGGCTGGTCCATCTCCACAATCAAATAAATTGCGCCGGCCACCGACAGCGAGCTGACAAGCATTGCAATGATCACACTTGCATTAGTCGGCGCAAACAGACCAAAGCTTGCAAAGATGACGGTGAACCAGAACACCAGGATGACCAGAAATGGCCACGGGATACCGCTGCCCGCCTGCTCCGCTGCCGACCAGCGCACTTCCGCAATTTCGCTGCTCAGCTGCAAGGCCGTCGACTTCAGCCAGCGTTGTGCATCGTTCTGCGGTGCGAGATCCAGAAGCTTGCGTTGAATGCCTTCGACGCCCGGACCCTGCTTGACAGCTACCGGATTGAGATTTCCGGCGCTTTGCTCCGGCCAGATCTGATGGAGCCTCGTCACCACGACCTGGCGAATGAGATCGCGGATCTCGCGCGTTTCCGGCCCGTATTCGGCCAGCGTGCGATCCAGTAGGACATAGCGGGAAGCGGAGCGCGTCAACTGGCTACTTTTGCTATCGAAGGAGCTCTTGGCCGACCCTATCAGCAAACCAACCACAAGCGCCGCCAGTGTAGCGAGCATGGCTGTAGAGATCCTGATGATGTCCTTCGAATCCTCGCTCAAGTGACGATCGGGTAGCACGGTGCGGAGATACATTCCGAGCAGTGCGCCGCCAAAAGCGAGCACAAAAACCAATCCCCCGATCGCCAAGGCATTCATGGATCACGTCTCACTTCAGAACAATACATTGCTCGCGCGCTCCCGGATTCTGCACAAATGTTTGGTATGTGCAGCGGACCCTGCAAATGACGCGACGACGCCGTGTGATAATTGTAGAATTGTGCAACCAGACCCGCGCACCGCCGCGCCTGCTGTAGCACAGCGCGGCGAAGCCGAAGCGCGCATCCAAAACGTAAGGGAGCGTCTCACAACGCCCCCGCGCGTTCTGCGGTAGCGATCACCAGCCGCCGAACTTGTAGTTCAGCCCGACCGTGAAGATGTTGAGTTGCCGATTGTTGGACGAGATTGTGTCGTTGGCAAACGGCGCAGGCGCCGACCCCGGCAACGTATAGCTCACGGCATTCAGCCGAACGAAATCGTACTCTGCGCGCACCGACCAGGTGCCCCAGAACGCGTATTCGACGCCGGCGCCCGCTGTCCAACCCGAATTGCTGCCCGGGCTAGAAATGTTGACCACCGTGGTACCGACCGTACCGTTGGAATTACTCACTCCGGCGAAGGCGCCACCGCCCTTGCCATAAACGAGCAGACGATCCCACGCATAGCCGACGCGGGCGTCGACAAGGGTCAACCATCGGTTATTGATCGCCGTAGTCGCGGTCGGTGCACCCGCTGGTGGCGTTGCCGTGATGGTGTTCTTGGTGTTGGGAAGCCAGTCGAAGTCGGCCTCCGCGCCAATCACTAGGCCGCCCCAGAACTGATAATTGACGCCAACCTGGCCGCCACCGAGGAACGATTGGCTGGTCGTGTTGGTAAAGCTGCTCCCCAGTGAGTCCGAGGCGCTGAGGCCGCTGAATACCCCGCCAAGATTGCCGCCGAGATAGAAGCCGGTCCAATTGTACAAAGGAATCGGCGCCGGAACATAAGTCGCCGGGGCCCGCGGCGGTGGAGGCGGCGCCGGCGGAAGATCGGCGGCCAGTGCTTGTCCCCCGGCCGCAAGCGCTAATGCCCCAGCAATCAAAATCCGCTTCATGTCACCCCTCCCCGACGTGGCGTTAATTACGATAGCGTATCGCTTCAGTTTCGTCTTGACTTGCATCAAGATTAACTCGCCCCGAGGGCGAGTAACAGCGGTGCCGTTCTCAATTTAGTTCCCCGCGAACGTCGCCCGGTAGTTCAATAATACCGCACAAGCGCCAAAAAGGGCGTCAGTTGCGGTCCAGTCAATGATAGCAACGACCGTGTTCCTTTTACTCGCTGCAGCAGCACGGCGGCAATTCATGCGGTACGAGCGCCCAAAATCGCGGGTCAAATACCGCCGAAGCGGAAGTTCAGACCGGCGCGCACCACATTGAGGTGTGAGAGCTCCAGCGAAGCGGCGGTAATATACAAATATTCCAGCTTCGCGCTGATGTTGGGGGTAAATCCATATTCGATGCCAGCGCCGGCCGTTGCGCCAAGCCGGTAATCGGTGCCCGAACAGACGGCCGTGAGAATTGCAGTGGTGCATGCGACACCGCCGACCGTCGAGACGCTGGTTTTTGCGCCGAGGAGCGCCAAACCGCCAGTCGCATAAAGCAGCCAATTGTCCAGGGCGTATCCCACGCGCAATCTAGCGGTGCTGACACTGTTGATACTGGTATTCAGCGAGGCCTTGCAATTAACAAGGCCAACACAGCCGCCGGGTAGCGCCCCGCCTATCGCGGGAACGACGGTCGCCGATCCAGTGATGTTAGCCCAGTCAACGTCCGCTTCTACGCCCATAACGACGTGGCCGGCTTGAATCTGAGCGCCGGCCGTACCGCCCAACATCCAACCGGAATACGGAACGCTGAAGGCGTCAAACCGGTTCGTCAACACGCTCCAAGGATCCTGCTGACCCCAGCCATAACCAGCGTTGGCGCCGATGTAGAAGCCCGTCCAATTGTAAACCTGTTGTGCGACAACGGCTCCTTTGTAGACCGGCTCGGGCGCGATATCGGCGGCTTGTGCGGCAATGCACGTCGCTAAAAAAAGCGTCGCAGCGGCGATTGACGATCGGATTTTACTCACAACCATTTCCCGGCTCTTCGATTTGCGGCATCCGGCCGAGAAGGACTGAATGATCCGGTTGGACAACCCAACAAACGCAACGTGCCGCCTTGCGGCGACAGCCAACCGCATCCCAGCTTTATTATTAGGTCGAAAAAACAATGGTCAGCTATGCAAAAACGGCAAAAGGAGCCGAAAGCGCGTTATGCATTTTTGCGGAGCGCGCGGTTTTAGGTTTCTGGCGCGCCAATTTCGTTTAATCGATACATATTCAGGGCGGCTTTGCACGAAAAGCATCCGAAAACTCCACTTCCACGGGAGTCGGTGCTCATTAGTCCGATCCGCAGAAGTTCGAGAATTATTTGACTTACAACAAAGGTCGGGCTTTGAGTCTCTGGCTATTTTGGCAATAGCCGGGGCGGACGTGCTAGTCTTGTGAACGATCTCGAGATTCACTTAGCGCTGAACGCCTTTTGCGGGTGCACTATCAACGCGGGGCGAATCTGTTGCCGTCGAGTTCAATTCTCAACTTTGCCGATCCCGGTCAGTGCCAAGCGGCAATTCGCGGGGGGCATGTTGAGATTTTGCTTACAAAAAACGGAGACTACCGCACCGAACTGACGAAGGTCGCCCTCCATAAATTTTCGCTAGACCGTTTTAATGAGTCCCTGCCCCGAATTCTCCGGGGCGCAGTATCTCCGAACCGGGCCGCAATTGGATTCCTCACCGATTCAGATCAGCAGGCAGTACGGCTTTGCGGCGTCTCCGTCGCACCTGGCGAAATCATCGTCGACGATCGGCACTCGGTACACCACACGACCAGCGCGCCCAGTCGTTGGGGATCCATTTCGTCAACGGTGGAGGACCTCGCCGCCGCCGGCGTCGCTTTTGTGGGCCGGCCGGTGACGACCCCATCAGTCATGAGAGTCATTCGGCCGTCGGCACAGGCCATGGCGCAACTGCTGAAGCTTCATGAAATCGCCGGACGTCTTGCCAAAACTGCACCCGATCTTCTTGCCAATCCCGAAGTGGCTCGGGCGCTGGAAAATGAACTCGCTCGCGCGACGATCGTATGTTTGACGGAAAATACCAACCTCGAAAGAGGAATTGGAAACTTACGTCACTCGATGATCATGGCGCGGCTTGATGAATTCCTGGCGGAACATGAATCCAGTCCGCTGTACGTGGCGGAAGTTTGCGCGGCTATTGGCGTATCGGAACGCACATTGCGCGCCTGTTGCCACGAACAACTTGGCATCGGTCCGATCCGATATCTTTGGCTTCGGCGGATGCATTTGGCCCGGCGAGCACTGGTGCAGGCTGCGCCGGGTACAGCGACCGTGACCGGAATTGCCGCGAACCACGGTTTTTGGGAGTTCGGACGCTTTTCGGTCGAGTATCGGGCCCTGTTTGGAGTTTCACCCTCCGAGACGCTGCGCCAGCCGCCGCGCGACTTTGCGCCGGCAGCTTCCGAATTTGCATAGCCAGCAACAAGCGCTTCTCGGACACTGCATTCATTACTGCGACACCGCAGATCCAGTCGACCTCGCCACGATCGTTCGCGGGCGAGCGTTGGCCGATCTGAGAGCGAGCGCTATGCCAGCAACTGGCACAACCGCATTTTCCGATCCGAGTGTGTTCCAGGCGGATTTTCGCGGCGCGACGGTCAATCTGGTCTTCACCGGCCCGGGAATATTCAGCGCCCGCGTGACTTCGGTCAGTCTCCCGCACCTGGAGCTGCATTCCGTGCAGGAGCAACTTGCGCGCATCGCCTATGTCTCGCTGCCGTCAAAGTCGGTGAACTTTACGTTTGCCACGCGTACCGACCCGCCTCCGATATGGGGCGGCATAAAAATGAAATCGCGAGATCTAACATTCCACGGTGTCGGCGAAAGCACCCATCAGCGCACGGCTGGCGCCGGCGGGTGGGGCATTATATCGGTTGACCCGGAGTTCTTCGCCGCCTCCAGCAAGGCTCTCGCCGGATCGGAAATCATCCCGCCGTCAGTCGGCCGAGTTGTTCAAGCCGCGCAGGCAGACGCGGACCAATTGCGGCGGCTCCATGCGAGAGCGTGCCGCCTCGCTGAAATTAACCGTAAAATGGTGGCGCACCGGCAAATCGCCCGGGCGATCGAAAATGACCTGATACATGCACTTGTCAATTGCTTGACGGCGGGTGTCGTCCGCGCGGACACGGCAAAGCAGCGTCACAGCGGGATCATTATGAGCCGGTTCGAGGATGTGCTTGCGGCAAAACCCAACCGGCAAGTGCCCATACCGGAACTCTGCGGAGCCATCCGTGTAGCAGAACGCACTTTGCGAATGTGCTGCTTGAACGTCCTCGCCATGAGTCCCAACCATTATATTCGGCTTCGGCGATTGAACCTCGTGCACACCGCGCTCCAACATGCCGATCCCGCAACAGCAAAGGTTTCGGAACTTGCAGAGCGCTACGGCTTCTCGGAACTTGGGCGTTTTGCTACATATTATCGGACGATTTTCGGGGAGAAGCCGTCCGCCACATTATGGCAGCTTCCTCACAGCAAAATCCATGATCTGGAATTTGCCGACAACGTATAGCTGCACAAGACGCGCCGCGATCAGTGCAGTTCGGCGGCGGTCCAAACAACATTGCGGCATGGTGTCTGCCAATATAGAGTTCAACAGATAAACGAAACGGGAGGAGAAATGTGTTGAAGATCTTTACCGCGGCGCTCCTCGCGATTGCCGCGTCCGCTGGATCGGCCGATGCGAGGGTCGCAGGCACGGCCAACCCCCATAAGTATTTTCCTCGCTGCGCGGAGGGAATGACCAGCGCAAAGTGCGTGTGTCACGCCGCGGCTGCAACAGGCCATGGGCAGCTTTGTCGTGCCGGACAATATTGCCACACTTTTGATGGTGTCTGCAGGCAATAGCGCACCGTTGGGCGCCGCGGTGACTGCTACTGAAATTTTATCCGGTGCAATTTGCGCCTCAGTGAGGAATATCCCTTCGGCCCAATAGTCCACGGACGCCCGATTAGTTGTAACGAAGGCATGCGATGAAGAGGATACTGATCGGTATCGTTGCAGCGAGTGCCATCGGCGCGGCCGCGTTGGCGTCTCCGAGCACGGCGGATGCACTCTCCGGTGGCGGTTGGGGCTATGGCGGTTTCGGCTACCGAGGCTGGGGCTATGGCCGCGCGGCCTACCCTGGCTGGGGCCTCCTTGGCTTGGGATATGGCGGCTGGGCCTACCGTGGCTGGGGTTATGGCGGCTGGGGTACATGGCCTTACTTCGCCCTCGGCGGGTGGCCGCTGTATGGCGGGCTCGAGGCAGTCCCGTTCTATGCGCTGCCATACGGCCTGCCGACGCCGGTGCTTTTTCTGCGCGCGTCGCCGCGGGCGCTGAACTGCCATCGAAGCCAGGAGACCCGGACAGTCCCATCAGAAGCAGGCGGCACCAGACAGATCGTGATCAGGCGCTGCCAGCCATGAATCATCTGCAACGCCGCGTCGTGCGCGAGTGATGAGCAAACGAACTCGCGCCGACAATTTTTATGTGCAGGGCCGTTGCGGGGTATCTTCATGATCGGCCGGCGATTGCTGTCAGCGCGATGCGCTATCGTCAGGCTTAACGCGAAGCCGCTCGGCTTTTGTCTTTTGCTGCTGGCCGGCTGCGCCACGTTCGATCCGCCTGTGAATACGCCGGTAGCCGGCGGTTCAAGTCCGATGGCGCAATTGACGACGCCGGAGGTTGGCGGGGATACCGCTATTGCGCTTGCATTCTCCGGTGGAGGAACACGCGCCGCCGCCTTTGCCTATGGTGTGTTGCGTGGTCTCGATCGCCTTCCGACAAAGGACGGCAAAAGCTATCTGGATCGAGTGGTATTCGTCTCGGGCGTCTCGGGCGGATCAGTCACCGCCGCTTATTTCGGGCTCAAAGGCCGCGCGGCGCTCGCCGATTTCCGCGAGCGTTTTTTGATACGCAATGCCGAGGAGGATCTGAATACCGCTGTCAATTTGAGAAATATTGCGCAAGGCCTGGGTGGTGGAGTGAACGATGCGAGCAGATTGACCGGCTGGCTCGATCGCAACCTCTTCGACCACGCGACCCTGGGCGCTCTATTTCAGCAAGGCAGGCCAATTGTCTGGATCAACGCTTCGGACCTTTACAACAGGACACCGTTTCTCTTCGCCCCGGTTACGTTCGCAGCCTTATGCAGCGATATCCGGAACTACCCTCTGTCGCAGGCGGTTGCAGCGTCGGCGGCCGTGCCGGTGGCGTTTGTCCCCATCGTCCTCGAGAGCTTTCCGGCGGCTTGTGCGACACCGCTGCCGCCATGGGTTAATCGCGTTCTGGCGGATCGCAATGCGGGAGCGCAAGTGCGGGCCTTCGCCGAAGCGCTGAAGCGCTACCGGGATCCCCAACAGATCAAATATTTGAAGCTTGCCGACGGCGGCATCACTGACAATTTTGGCCTTTCGGGACTGGTGATTGCGCGGGCGGCGGCGGAAAAGCCATACATGCCGCTCACGCCGGAAAAGGCCGTGCAATTGCGCCGCCTGATCTTCGTTGTGGTCAATGCGGGTCAGGCACCGGCCGGAAATTGGGCTCGCACCGTCGATGGACCTACCGGTGCAGAGTTGCTCGGCGCGGTGACCAGCACTGCGCTGGACTCCGCGGTCCGCAGCGGTTTTGACGCCTTTCGGCTGAGCATTCGCGAATGGCAGGAGGCAATACGCAAGTGGCGGTGCAGCCTGCCCGCTGCCGAAGCCCGGCGGCTTGGGGCGCCGAGGGATTGGCGCTGCAGCATCATCAGCTTTGAGGTTGCCGAAGTAGGTTTCGACCAGTTCGACCCGCAGCGCGCCGCCAGATTGTCGTCCATTCCGACCCGGTTCAAGCTTCCGACCGAACAAGTGGACCTTTTGATCCAGTCGGGCACCGACGCCGTCGTCAATCATACGGCCTTCAAGGGCTTATGATCATGCCGTTGATATTCGCCGAATTCGCTTCATGAACTGCTGCGCTGCAGAAGCGCAGCCATCAGAAGCAGTCGCTTTGAGCGCCTGCCATCGTAGAGAAAGCCAGTCGCGCGTCACGGCATGCTGGAATTTAGGCCCGCGGCTCAAAATTCGGCACGACGAAAAAACAGCGACCAAAATCTGTCATGGCCGATTACTCGGCTGATCTCCCTTAAAATAAAGAATGGCACCAGCGCGACAGTCGAAATTATTCCAAGCGAGACTATCCCTGCTAACTTATCGACGCCGATCTCCGAAATACTTTGGGCGACCGGCTTTCCATCCCACATGCCGATAAGCACATGCTCCACAATGTGGAAACAAATCAGCGTAACGCCGAACAAAAGCGATTTGAAGAGAATCGAATAAATCAGCGGTTTATCATCGAACCCGCGGCCCAGATGCAAATCTTCCGCGACGAGCATCACCTTGGCGAAGACCAGGGCATTAACGATGGCAAGACCGTGAAATCGATAATCTATCTGATGTTGTGATAAGACAATCGATTCGTGAACGGCAAGCAGGCCGAACACCACCAAGAGATAGACGAATATCAATGTGAAATTTCTAATCTGATCCTTGGCTCTCTCTTTCAAATTGATTTTTGATTCCGGCTTTTCGGCTTCTGCGCCGGCGTCTCGATTGATCTGCGCCGACTCATTGCGTGCAAGGCTCACGCCGATTCTCCGAAGGTTCATAGGTGATGACAATGAACACTGCGAGTATGCAAGCTCAAGCAGCCTCGCGCCAGTTGTTCATTGCAGATTGTACATATCCCTGGCGGTCGACAGTGCCCGTGTGCATCCGGCGCGATCGCCCCGGGCATCGAGCCGCTTGGCGCGCGCCAAGGTCGCCGCAAACTCCGCCCGTGCCCGTTCGCTGAGCTTTCTTGATCGAGCGTGGCGTCGGTTGGCGATCGATCTGTGCGCCGATTGATTGCCGCGCATATGGTCCGGCGTTCGGCTTGCCCGCGGATTGCCGCACCGCGCGTTCAAATTGAGCGATTTCCGCACTGCAGGGGCCGGCATGCGCCGGCTCGATGCTCAGGCCCAATACGGAGATGAAGCAGGCTGCAGCAATTCGTCGGTTCATAACTGTGCTTTCCGGGGCCCTACTCGAACGCAAATATTCGCTTCCAGTCGTTCTTCATGTCAACCACGACCCAATGATTTACAGCGGCCACGTCCAGGGCTTTGTCGAGGCGACCGAAAGATGTGTTGCGATCATAGGCGTATTCGCGCGCGGCGTCGGTGTGATGGACCAGAAGGCCAAGACGGGCGCCCCCGGACATTGTCGTCCATTGCAGCATTTCGAGATCGCCGTCGGAATTGCCGAATGCGGCGATCGGGCGGCGGCCAATGAACTCATTGATGCCGACCGGCTTGCCGGCCTTATCGTCGATGAAATTCACCTCCGGCAAACGGAACAGCTCCGGCCTGCCGTCGCGCATCTGGAACCTGGTCTTGATCGAGGAGCCGACGACCTGCTCCGGCGGCACGCCGTAGACCCGCTCGGTCCACGGCCGCATGAACTCGACGCCGCCGCCCGAGACGATGAAGGTCTTGAACCCGTTGGCGCGCAGATAGGCGAGCAGCTCGATCATCGGCAGGTATGAAAGTTCGGTGTAGGCGCGCTTGAATCTCGCATCGCGTGCGGTCGCGAGCCAATCCGTGACGATCTTCTCGAATTCCTCGGTGGTCATGCCGGCGTGGGTCGCCATGACCAGCTCCGCCATCCCATGCTCGCCCGATTCGGCGAGGGTTTTCATGTCCCCTTCGAGCACCGCCTTGAACGGCTGCGTGTCCTTCCATTCCGGATGGAGCGGCGCCAAGGCCTTTACGCGATCGAGCGCGAAAGCCAATTGAACGTACATCGGGTGTTCCACCCACAACGTCCCGTCGTTGTCGAACGTTGCGATGCGTTGGGCGGGAGGCACAAAATCCGGTCCGCCTTGCCGGGTGACGCGGGCCACAAAGTCGGTGATTGCCCGTTTGCTCGGGGCGTCGTTCCACGACGGGAGCGGATCGGTCTGCGCCAGCGCCTGCGTCGAGGCGGGAAGTGCAGCTCCAAACAGGACTGCAACCGTTGCCGCGATTGTGAGCAGGACGCGGCGGTTGATGCTGAAGGACACGGATCTCGATCTCACAACGGTACCTCCATTGAAGCAACGAGGGCACAATTTTCATGCACCATGCCGCCATGCAGAGCTGCACTCGGGTGGGTGTGCAGCGGATACATGCACGATGAAGAGAATGTTGGGCTTCCGCGGTCGGCGGGCGACCTATGCATAGGCCGCCCGCCGGTAATCATTTCTATTACTGACCGGGGCCTTTGGCCGCCGCCTCTGCCTCGGCCATTCTTTTGGCCATCTCCGCTTTGAGCGCGTCAAGATTGAAGCTGGCGCCCCGCTGCATCGGCGGATAATCGAGGAAGGTCTGGATTTCCTTGGCCATCAGCTGCTGGACGAAAACGAAGCGCCAGAATTGATACTTGAACCAATCAAAGTATTGCTGGGCTCCTTCTTTCGTCCCGTTGTTAGGCCAGCCTGTGCGCTCAAACGGATCCAGTCGCAGGTTGGTGATGTAAGGCACGTCCGGGTGGGTCTTTTCGCCCAGCCATCCGGCGGGCTGATCAATGAAGCGGTACTTGTAGTCGTCAATGCGCACTGCACCGATCGTGCTTTCACCGAGGTAGAAAATTTCGTGACGCGCGGACGGCCCTTTGCCGGTGATGGCGGCCATCTGGTTGTACCCATCCAGATGGTTCTTGTAAGTACGGTCGCCGATTGTCTTGCCCTTCAGCAATTCGTCGGTGATGTTCGGATTGCCGGCGGCGGCCACGAAGGTCGGCAACCAGTCCAGGCCGGAGAAGATGCCGTTCTGCACCGAGTTCCGCTGGCACATGGCCAGGCCAGCGAAGGATTGCGGGCACGCGGAAACCGCCCTCAAGAACTGTTCCCTTCGACTGCGCGAACGGCGTCTGACCGCCATCGGGCCAGGTAAAGACTTCGGTGCCATTATCGGTGGTGAAGACGAACGATGGTGTTGTCGTCTACGCCCATATCCTTGAGCTTCTGCATCACCAGGCCGACATCATCATCGAGCTGCGCCATGCCGGCTTCCTCTTCCGACCAGCCGTTCTCCGAGTTGCGCATTGCTTCATACTTCGGAGAGAGGTGTGTGACGATGTGCATGCGGGTCGGGTTAAGCCAGACGAAGAACGGCTTGCCATCCTTTTGAGCTTTGTCCATGAATTTGATGGCAAGGTCGCGAATCTCGTCGTCCACCGTCTCCATGCGCTTGGGATACAGCGGGCCGGCATCCTCGATCCTCTGCTTGCCGATCTTCCCCCAGCGCGGCATCTCCGTCGGATCATCTTTGTCGGTAGCCCAGCTATGAACCATGTTGCGAGGGCCGACGACGTTCAACAGGTTCTGCGGATAGTTGGGGTGTGCCGGGTCCTCCATCGCATCGAGGTGATACAAATAACCGAAGAACTCGTCGAAGCCGTGGACCGTCGGTAGAAACTCGTTCCTGTCGCCAAGGTGGTTCTTGCCGAACTGGCCAGTGGCGTAGCCCATGGATTTCAGCACCGTCGCGATGGTCACCGCTTCGGCCGGCAGCCCGATTGCCGCGCCGGCCTGACCCACCGTGGTCATGCCGGTGCGGATCGGCAGCTCTCCGGTAATGAAGTTCGCGCGACCCGCCGTGCAACTTGCCTCGGCATAGTAGTCGGTGAACAACATGCCTTCCTTGGCGATCTTGTCGAGGTTCGGCGTTCGGCCCGCCATCATGCCGCGGTGATAAGCGCCGATATTCCACATACCGATATCGTCGCCCATGATGACGACGATGTTAGGTTTTTGCTGCGCGGCGGCCGGTGCGGCTGCGAGCAGCATCAGGCCAGATAAAGCCAACAGGCCTGACCAGACCGATCTGATGAAACACATGATTTTGTTTCCCGTGGCTGCCCGAAAAGGGCCGGCAGCCGATGCCCTGTCAGTTGCGCGATACCGCAACTAATTGCTGCCTTCCTGGTTTGAGAGCTTTTGCAACGCCTGGTCGACCGAGAAGCTGCCCGGCTTCTGTCGCGGCGGGAATTCCTGGAATGTTGCCAGGAACTGTCCCACGATCGCCTGGGCCGGAACCAGTACGAAGATGTGCTCAATGAACCATCTGTCGTAGTCGCCCGCCTCGTGTTCCGCGCGCTCGAACGGGTCGGAGCGCAAATTGAACAGCTTTGGTGCCCGCAGTGGAACAAACGGCTGGATCCAGACCTCGAGACCGTGCGCCGGCTGTTCCATGAACACCGCTTTGTATTGGTCGTAACGCAGGCCGGCGAAGTTGCCGTCATCGGTCCAGTAGAAAAACTCACGGCGCGGATCGGGGCCCTTGCCGGCGAGCATGTCGCGTTGATCGTAGCCGTCGAGATGAACTTTGAAAGTCTTGCCGCCGGCGTCGTAGCCCTTCAGCAGTTTGTTCTTGATGTCGGGCTCACCCGCCGCGGCCATCAGCGTCGACACCCAATCCTCCGCCGAGACGATGCCGTTGATCTCGGTGTGCGGGGCAATCAGGCCGGGCCAGCGCACCAGCGCCGGCACGCGATAGCTGCCTTCCCAGTTGGTGTTCTTCTCGCCGCGGAATGGCGTAGTACCGCCATCCGGCCAGGTGAAGGTCTCGGCGCCATTGTCGGTCGTGTAGATGACGATGGTATTGTTGGCGATGCCGAGATCATCGAGCTTCTTCAGAAGCGTTCCGACGTCGGCGTCGTGTTCCACCATGCCGTCCGGATAAAGGCCGAGGCCGGTCTTGCCTTGTGACTCGGGCTTGAGCCTGGTCCAGATGTGCATGCGGGTGGAATTGAACCAGGCGAAAAACGGCTTCTTGTCGCGGTTGGCGCGATCGATAAAGTCGAGCGTAGCGGCGAGAAATTCCTCGTCCACCGTCTCCATCCGCTTCTTGGTGAGCGGGCCGGTATCGGTGCAACTCTGCTTGCCCCACTTGCCGAAGCGCGGATCCTCGCCCGGCGTTTCGGTGACGGTCGCCGTGCAGCGCAGCACCCCGCGCGGACCAAAGCGCAGCTTAAACTGCGCATTCTTCGGATAGTCGGGATGCTCGGGCTCGTCCTCGGCGTTCAAGTGATAGAGATTGCCGAAGAACTCATCAAAACCGTGAACCGTCGGCAGAAACTCATTGCGATCGCCGAGATGGTTCTTGCCGAATTGTCCGGTCATGTAGCCTTGCGGCTTGAGCAGTTCGGCAAGTGTTGGGTCCTTGTCCGACAACCCCTCCTTTGCGCCCGGCAAGCCCACCTTCAAGAGGCCGGTGCGCAACGGGCTCTGGCCGGTAATGAACGCGGCGCGGCCGGCGGTACACGATTGCTGGCCGTAATAGTCGGTGAAGATGGCGCCTTCGTTGGCGATGCGGTCGATATTGGGCGTGCGGTAACCCATCATGCCGCGGTTATAGGCACTGATGTTCCAGTAGCCGATGTCGTCGCCCATGATCACGAGGATGTTGGGTTTTTGCTGCTGCTGCGCGGAAGCCGGCGCCGCCGCCATCATGAGTGCGGCAACTGACGCCAACACAACGAGCCAGATTGCCTTAAACAAATTCATGAGTAGGTTCCTCGTGACTGCGCAAAACCGACCGCAACTAACGATCGTCAAAATGCCAGCGATCAAGCTTGTTGGCAGTTTCTCAAAACGCACAAGGCGTTCGCCTTGTGCGTCAGCGAAAACAAACCGCGCGCGCACGCCCTTCCTCAATTCAGGTCAACCCGGCGTTCTCGACCACCGCGCGTCATTGGCAATAATCCCAATAGCCTTGTGTATTGGATGGATCCGTCCAGTACCAACACAGGCCTGCGGCCGGAACCGGTGGCACCGCGGTTACTGCGATCAACGTGCCAAGCGCAACGCCGCCGACGACAGTGCCGAAATACGGACGCCGCACCCACGGACGAACCACGCCGACACCAACGCCGACATGAACGTTGCGGTGAACATTGACATTGCGGTGAACGTTGACGTTCCCATGAACGTTGACGTTGCGGTGGACGCTAGCGCTGCGATGAACGTTGGTGTTGTGGTGGACGTTGACGTTGCGGTGGACGCCAACCGATCTACTAGCATGCACAGTGCGCGCCAAGGCGTAATCCGGCACGGAGGCCGCAAGTAAAGCGGCGATTCCCGCCACAACTGACAATTTACCAAGCATGCTATCTCTCCCGGATGCTGATGACGCCGCTCGACGGCGCCCGTTTGTTAAAAAGTCATCATCTCCTCGTCTCAGTATCTCCTCGTCTCAGTATTTCCTGATCTGGTCAATTAACCCATCACATCGGGAGCCGGACCTTCTCGTGCAAATCACTCACGATCTCGGGAAACTCACTCGCAACGTTATTCTGCTCGCTTAAGTCCCTGGAGAGATCAAAGAGCTCCAGCCTTCCCGCATTCGGCGTTATGAGTCATAGAAAACGAGTCCTTTGACTACGCGCTCGCTTTCACTCATTTAGATCAGCAGTGCAGACCAGCCAGCGTTTTCAACCGCAAATCCAAACGTAGCCGATGGGGGACGGCCGCCAGCAAGTGCCGACGCCATAGGCCCACCAGCGGCCGCCGTACCAACGGCGTCCGGTGCCGTACCAAACGCCGCCGTAGTAGCGCCCGCCGACGCGCCAGCCGCCGCGGTAGTAGCCGCCACGGTAGCCACGGTAGTAGCCGCCACGGTAGCCACGGTAATAGACAGGCTGTACATCGGAGACGGGAGCCGCAGCGGTCAGCGGGGCAGGCGCGAGCGGATTGGCATCGGCCCGCTCCAGATATGTCGGCGCAACCGTTAGGGCGATGGCGATTGGAAGCATATAAAACTTGAACATCGCAAAATCTCCTGGAATCGATTTGGTTTCTTTCAGATATACATTCGCTACGGCGCGTGCCGCGAATTAATCGCGCCGGGTGAACTTCCTAGCCTCGCGCTCGCAGAGCATTGAGATAGATCAACGGCTTCGTACCGAATACCACGCTCGCCGCGCACGACTATTCGCGATGCAAGACAGGGTTACGAAAATAGATTTGCTCGCTATGCAAATCCGGCAAATTGCCGAACAAACTCTTGTGATGACGCCAATAGAAGCGATGGAATGGCCAAAACGCCGGACATTATGTGGCCGGGGCAACTTTCGGCTAAGCATTCCCCTCTTTTCGCGGTGGCCATTCGGATCCCGCGGAGCGGTGGCAGCCGGATCATTGGGCGGCCGGCTGCCCGGTCTGGTGCCGGAGTTCCTCGATGAGCCCGGCTAATCCGCGATCCTGAGGCGCAATTCGAGCCAGTCGCTCCGCATATTCGAGCGCCGCACCGGCATTTCCGCGTTCGCGACTGAATGAAATAAGCGCCAACAGGGTGTCACGATCGTTTGGATGCCGCGCCTAAATTCTCTTTGAGTTCCGTCATAGCCTCATCGATCCGCCCTGTTGAATGTAGCGCGACCGCGTAGACGTACCCATAGCGCGCCTGGCCGGGATCGAGTTCGGCAGCGCGGCGCAATTCTGCAAGCGCCAGGTCGACATGTTTAAGCCGCACAAGGGCGAGACCCAGCGCATGATGCAGGCCTGCATCTTGCGGAGAAGCAACAAGCGCGGCCCGCAACACGTTCTCGCCATCGGCTTCTCGCCCCAGCCCCCGATAAAGATCAGCGAGGTTGGCCGCGGCGGGCGCATATTGCGGGCTCAACCGCAGCGCAGCTTTGTATTCAGCCTCGGCATCCGCGGGACGGCCGCGTTTTGTAAAGAAACTTCCGAGTGCCGCGCGCGCTTCCGGCCGATCGGCATTGAAGCGCTGAGCGTCGATGAACTCCGCCGCCGCGCGCTCGAACCGTTCGCGGTCGGCGGGCGGCTGGTTCGCGGTTGGAACCGCCGCAAGGAGCGAGGCAGCTCTGATGCGGACGCCGCGGCTGGAATCGGAGAGAAGCGGTGCGGCAAGCGGCCAAATCTGAGCGACCGGGACGCTTTCGAGCATATCGAGCGCGCCGATCCGCACCATCGGATCGGGATCCGACAGGCCTGTCCGCGCGACGTTGCTGTTGGCGGGCGAGAGACTCGGGGCAAGATCAGTCAGTGCGCTGGCGCGAGCGAACGCGGGGGCGCTTGCGTCGGCAGCAACGGCGGCAAGAAGCGTCGCTGCGTCCGGTTGATCACTCCACGCCGCATGGAATGCCTCGGCGTAGTTTTGAAAACCCTCCCGGTTCGGCCCATACCAATTCTCGACGGCGGCAGCCGCCCATTCGGCAGATTTGTCCGTATGGCAATTGTTGCAGGCATTGGGCGTGCCGAGCTTTACCGACAAGTCCGGCCGCGGAACACGCAAACTGTGATCATGCCGCGGATCGATGACCATGTAGGTGCGGGTCGGCATGTGACACGATGCGCAGCCGACCGATTGATTTACCGTTTCATGGTGGCTATGAGCCGCAGCGGCATATTTCTGCGGCTCATGGCATTGCAAACAGACGCCGTCGCCGGACACTTTTAGTTTGCCATCGTGCGGGTCGTGGCAGTCGCTGCAGGTAACGCCCGCTGCGAACATCTTGCTCTGCTTGAACGAGCCGTAATTGTAGACTTCGTCCTGCATTTGCCCGTCGGCGAAATAGAGACCGCGGCTGAGCTCCGAGACGACGTGCGTGTCCGACAGCCACTGACCGGGCACCCAATCTTCGGAGAATTCGGCTCGGCGCGCGTGGCAAAGCCCGCAAGTTTCGACCTCCTTGCGCAAAACCGCCGGCGTGACATTGCGCTGCGGATTGCCGGTAATCGGATCATGCCGCCAAGTGACGTCGCTGCGCTCATCGAAGCGCACCGCGAGGCCCTCTGACTTGTCCTCATGTTTTCCGAACCGCCACCAACGCTGCCGGTCGTGCGCCCAGGCAACATGGCGCGAGCCCTGGCCGTGACAGGTCTCGCAGCCCACGCTGATCTCGGCAAAGGTGGTGTTAAAGCGGTCTCTGGCCGCATCGTAGTTTTTGTGCACGCCGGTCGAATGACACTCGGAGCACATGAAATTCCAGTTCTGATTGAGCTTGGTCCAATGCAGGATATCGTCGTGCTTGATCTTCTCGTTCGGGTAGAGATGGAACCAGCGCTGGCCGCCTTGCTCCTTCGGTCGACTGTCCCATGCGATCGACAATGCCTGGATGCGTCCATCGGGGAATTCGATCAGATACTGCTGCAGCGGATCGATACCGAACGTGTACTTCACCTCGAAGACAGCAAGTTTGCCGTCCGGCCCGTCGGTTTCGACGAGGAATTTGCCGTCCTTGCGGAAAAACCGCGATTTCAGACCGTAATAGTCGAAGGTTGCATTGGAGAAATCGCCCAATACCGACTTGTCGGTCGCGTGATCCATCGCATGCTTGTGCTGCGATGTATGCCATCGCTCGGCTTCGGCCCGATGGCAGCCCGCGCAGGTGTCGCTGCCGACGAACGTTGCGACAGATGCGTCTCGCGCATTCCAGTCGCCCGCGCTGCCGTTGAGGAGGTAGAAACCGAGACCGATCGCGGCGACGATTACCGCAGCGAGCGATGCCGCGATCCAAATCTTGCGCTTCGACAGCAAACCGCTTTCGGTCGGGCTGGGCGATATGTCCGGCGGCAGTTCGCTCGGCGACGCGCCTGCGGACTTCTGCGGCGATCCGCCTTTGGCGGCAGACTTGCGTCGTTTGCGTGCCAACGTTACAGCCCTTGCGCACTCGGATCGCGAACGAGCGACCGGTCTGCCATTATGTACCTAAAACAGCGGGAAGCGGCGTCAACTTTGATACGGCCGGAACCGCACCGACGCGTATCGGCGCACCCTTTTGTGTGCGTATTTTGTTGGACATAAGCGTGCCGTGCCGCTAAGCACTGCCGCCCAGGTTCCGCCGCCTTTATGACCGGGTGCGCGCGACACTGATTTCCATAACCTCCATTTGGGCGAGTGATGATTGACCAACTCATTTCGGCGCTTGCAGCCTGGATCGTCGAAATCATTTCCGCCGCCGGATACCTTGGCGTCGTATTTCTCATGGCGATTGAATCCGCATGCATCCCGCTCCCTTCGGAGATCATCATGCCGTTCGCCGGCTATCTGGTCTCGATTGGGAAGGCGAACTTGATCGGTGTCGCGACGGCGGGCGCGCTGGGCTGCAATGTCGGGTCGACGGTCGCTTATTACGTAGCCGCCAAGGGCGGCCGGGTGGTGCTTGAACGCTGGGGCAAATACGTCCTCATCAGCCGGTCCGAACTCGAACGCACCGACCGGTTTTTTGCACACTATGGCTCCGCCACGGTGTTTTTCGGCAGGCTGCTTCCGGTTGTGCGGACGTTCATCGCCTTTCCTGCCGGTCTCGCGCGCATGCCGATGCTGAAGTTTCAAATCTACACCTTCCTCGGCTCCTGGCCGTGGTGCTTCGCGCTCGCCTATGCCGGTTATCTGCTCGGCGCACGCTGGGAAAGCGACCCGACCATGCGCAAGCTGTTCCACGACTTTGATGCGGTCATCGCCGCGGTTTTCCTCGCCGCGCTCATCTGGTTCGTCTGGTCGCGCTGGCGCGAGCACCGCGCATAAATTGTGGCAACCGCGGCCGCGCGACTCTCGTCGTTGGCTTTGTGATCGTCGCGCGGGTATTCTGACGGCAGCTAGCGCCCGCTTGGTGCGCGCAGGCACGCTGACCATGACGAACTTTGCCAAGCGAAAAAGCCTTTGCGGCGCCGCCACGCTCTGGCTCGCCGTCATCGCTGGTTCAATTATGGCCGCCGGTAACGCATCTGCGGAAGACGCGCAAACTCCTCCCGGCGCAGTGCAGGCGCCCTCTGCGCCGACAGCGC
Organism: uncultured Alphaproteobacteria bacterium; assembly: GCA_963826945.1. Taxonomy (GTDB): domain Bacteria; phylum Pseudomonadota; class Alphaproteobacteria; order Rhizobiales; family Xanthobacteraceae; genus BOG-931. The sequence goes on from CAWGYY010000028.1 coordinate 322,709, forward strand.
CTACCCCGCCAATGGCGGCCGCGCCGCGAATGCCGCCACAGCCCTCGGCCCCCGCCAAACCGGGCTTCTTCCAGGAGATGGGGCGCTGGTGGGACGGCTCGCTCGGTTATTTTCGTGACAAGATAACGGCTGCGCCCGGCAACCTTCGAAGATATCGGCAAAAAATCCGGCGACGCCGCCAAGGGTGCGGCGGTCGCCACTGGCGAGGGCATGAAAAAAACCTTCGACGCGAGCAAGGATGCCGCGACCGCGATCGGGCGGCTGCCGAACACGCGCGTCGTCGAAGTGCGCGAGCGCTGCGCGACCGCGGCGAACGGCGCGCCGGACTGCGCCGCCGCGGCGACGAACGCCTGCCGCAGCAAAGGCTTCAATGGCGGCCAACCGCTCGACTCGCGCACCGACGAGGTGTGTCCGCAGACGGCGTTGCGCTCCAGCAAGCCTCCGGCTAAACGCGATTGCCCGCTCGAAACCGTCGTTCTCCGCGTCGTCTGTCAGTGATCTGTCGGTAGTCCTCAGCAAAAACAGGGAGAGTGTTTTCGGCCATGATGTCAGAAGCCGATCGTAACAAGGCCGCCGATATTCTCATCGCCGCCGAGAAGGCGCGCAAACAGGCGGTGCAGCTGTCCAGGACCTGGCCGGATATCACCATGGAGGACGCCTACGCGATCTCTACCGAAGTGGCCAACCGCAAGATCGCGGCCGGCGCCAGACTGATCGGCCACAAGGTCGGGCTGACCTCGAAGGCGATGCAGCGCTCCTCGCAGATCGACGAGCCGGATTACGGCCATCTGCTCGATTACATGATGGTCGCCGACGGCGCCCGTGTCGCGCATGAGAATTATTGCCTGCCGCGGGTCGAGATCGAGCTCGCCTTCATCCTCGGCAAGCCGCTGCGCGGCCCCGGCGTGGGATTGCCGGAAGTGCTGCGCGCCACCGAATACGTCGTGCCGGCGATCGAGATTGTCGATGCGCGGCTGCAGGATCCGCGCAAGATTTTCGACACCGTGTCCGACAACGGCGCCGCCGCCGGCATTGTCATCGGCGGCCGGCCGGTCGGGCCGCTCGACATCGATCTGCGCTGGGTCGGCGGCATTATGTACCGCAATTCCGAGATCGAGGAGACCGGCGTCGCCGCCGGCGTACTCGGCCATCCCGCGCTCGGCGTCGCCTGGCTCGCCAACAAGCTCGGCCAGCACGGCGTGACACTCGAAGTCGGCCATCTCGTCCTCGCCGGTTCGTTCACGCGCGTGGTGCACGCAAAAAAAGGCGACACCCTGCACGCCGATTTCGGCGCGCTCGGCGGCATTGCGGTGCAGTTCATCTGATCTTCGTGGCATTCCGGACGCCAACGACAATGGCAAGCGCGCACGCGGCACCGGATGACAAAACAATGTGTTGAACCGCCCTGGCTTTAGAGGAATCATGTTCGCGGGCGACGTGCGCCCGAGGGCGCGGTGATCGTGCTGTCCTTTGTTCTCAAACGTTGGATTCTGATCGCTGCGGCAATCTTTGTGCCGGCGACACTGCTTCACGCCGCGCTGCCGACCGAGACCGATATTCCAAACCGCCCCTGGCTGAACGGCCAACTCCTGATCGCCTCACCGCAACTGCGTCAGGCTGCATTCCATCATTCTGTTATTCTTTTGGTGCGGCACAGCCGCGACGGAGCGTTCGGCATCATCGTCAATCGGCCCGCCGGCAAACGCTCCATGGCCCGCATGCTGAAAGGGTTCGGCCTCGAGGCGACCGGCGTCACCGGTAGTGTGCCGGTGTTCTTCGGCGGTCCGGTCGAGCAGAACGTTGCGCTCGTGATCCACAGCATCGACTACCGCCGGCCCGATACGCTGGATATTGACGGCCGCGTCGGGCTCAGCGACGCAGCCGACGTGCTGCGCGACATTGGGATCGGCAAGGGACCGAACAAAAGTCTTATCGCCTTCGGCTATGTCGGCTGGGACGCCTCGCAGCTCGAGGACGAGCTCGGGCATGGCGTCTGGGTGACGGTTCCGGAGGATCCGGCACTGGTGTTCGACGACGATCGTTCGAAAGTCTGGGCGGACGCGCTGGTGCGGCAGAAGAGCATTCACTGAACGTCATTGCGTGGGTCAATCGCCGCGTGTGCCTTTGCCGCGTGCGGATGGCTTGGCCGCCGCCGCCAGGGCCTCTTTCCGTCCGAGCGCAATGCCGTCCGCGACGGCCTTGGCGACGGTTTCGCTGAGTTTCCCTGCCGGGCTGATGAGCAGGCCGTATTCGCCGACGATCACACGGGCTTTCGCCAGGTCGTCTTTCCGGCTCGGCTTGTCGTTTGCCATCGCAACCTCCCAGCGGCTTGAACCGGCGGAAGCTTACCGCGCGTTGACACGCCCCGCCATCGGCCTACATTAAATGTGTTCCGAGGGGAGCTCCCAGGAGGGAGCTGAGAGACCGCCGCCCCCACCGGCTTCCCGTCCGCGGGAATGACCAAGTGGGACGCGACCGCGAAAAACCCTTTGAACCTGATCCGGGTCATGCCGGCGAAGGGACAGGAATGACTTCCACGCCCCAGCCCCCCGCCCCAGCACGCCCCGAGACCAGCATGACAGCGCGACTGCGATGAGCGTCGCAGAATGCGCAACGGGAGGCGCGGCATGCTACCGGCCGTTTTCATTGCCAGAATTATCGGGCCGGTGTTTGTCGTGATCGGCCTGAGCATCCTGTTGAACGAGCAGATCTACGCCGCGATCATCATCGAGGCGGTGCACAGCCCGACGCTGATCTACTTTTCCGGCCTGCTGTCGCTCCCCATCGGCATCGCCATGCTCAACGTATATCGGGCCTGGACGGCGGACTGGCGCGTCGCCGTCACCATTCTCGGCTGGCTGTTCCTGCTTGGCGGCATCCTCCGCATTCTGCTGCCGCAGACCACCGCGTGGCTCGGCAACGCCGTCTTCTCCGCATCGGCCGCGATACCGGTCATCGGCGTCATTGTTCTGGTCATCGGCGGCTGGCTCAGTTTCGAGGGCTATCGCCCGGCAAAGGGAGCATGACATGCAACCCGTCGTCTTCATCGCCAGACTCATCGGGCCGCTGTTTGTCGTGCTCGGCATCGGCTGCCTGGTGAACCAGACGGTCTATGCCGACATGATCGGACAGGCGGTGCTGGTCCCGGTTCTGATTTATCTCTCCGGCCTGATGGCGTTCCTCGCCGGCGTCGCGATGCTCAACGGCTATCACGGCTGGACCGCCGACTGGCGGATCATCATCACCATTCTCGGCTGGGTCCTGGTGATCGCCGGCATCATCCGCATCGTGCTGCCGGGGGCAGCGGCCGTCGCCGCCATCGCGCTCTATTCCGGCGGCTATGCGATAGCGATCGTCGGCATCATCGTTCTCGTCATCGGCGGCTTTCTCAGCTTCAAGGGCTACCGGACCGCGAGCAAATAACCGCCAACAAAAACCTGCATGCATGATCGCGATCATGCGGAAATGGAAATCTTAGGAGTACCCCCAATGAACAAACATATCGCCGAATCCGATCTCTTAACGCCGAAGGTCACCACCGGACCGATCGCCGGCTCGCGCAAGGTTTACGCGACGCCCGAGGGGGCGCCGGACCTGAAAGTGCCGCTGCGCGAGATCGTGCTCGATGCCTCCTCCGGCGAGCCGCCGTTTCCGGTCTACGACCCGTCGGGCCCTTACACCGATCCCGATGTGGTGCTTGATCTGGAGAAGGGCCTGCCGCGCACCCGCATCGAATGGGTGAAGGAGCGCGGCGGCGTCGAGGAATATCAAGGCCGCCCGATCAAGCCGGTGGACAACGGCAACGCCACCGGCAAGCATCTCGCGCGCAATTTCCCGAATACGCCAAAGCCGCTGCAAGGGCTCCCGGGAAGCCCATCACCCAGCTCGAATGGGCGCGCGCCGGCGTGATCACCAAGGAAATGATCTACATCGCCGAGCGCGAAAATCTCGGCCGCAAGACAATGCTGGAGACCGCGCAGGCCGCGCACGACGACGGCGAAAGCTTCGGCGCTTCGGTGCCGCTGTTCGTCACGCCGGAATTCGTGCGGAGCGAAGTCGCCCGCGGCCGCGCCATCATTCCCGCCAACATCAATCACGGCGAACTCGAGCCGATGATCATCGGGCGGAACTTCCTCACCAAGATCAACGCCAATATCGGCAACTCCGCCGTCACGTCGTCGGTCGAAGAGGAAGTGGAGAAGATGGTGTGGGCGATCCGCTGGGGCGCCGACACGGTGATGGACCTCTCCACCGGAAGAAACATCCACAACACCCGCGAATGGATCCTGCGCAACGCGCCGGTTCCGATCGGCACCGTGCCGATCTATCAAGCCTTGGAGAAGGTCAACGGCGACCCGGTCAAGCTCGACTGGGAGTGCTACAAGGACACGCTGATCGAGCAGTGCGAGCAGGGCGTCGATTATTTCACCATCCACGCCGGCGTGCGGCTCGCCTACATCCACCTCACCGCCAATCGCGTCACCGGCATTGTCTCGCGCGGCGGCTCGATCATGGCGAAGTGGTGCCTGGCGCATCACAAGGAGAGCTTCCTCTACGAGCGCTTCGACGAGATTTGCGACCTGATGCGCAAATACGACGTGTCGTTTTCCTTGGGCGACGGGCTGCGCCCCGGCTCGATCCGCGACGCCAACGATCGCGCCCAGTTCGCCGAGCTGGAGACGCTGGGCGAACTCACCAAGATCGCCTGGGCCAAGGGCTGCCAGGTGATGATCGAAGGCCCCGGCCACGTGCCGCTGCACAAGATCAAGATCAATGTCGACAAGCAGCTCAAGGAATGCGGCGAGGCGCCGTTCTATACGCTCGGCCCGCTGGTGACCGACATCGCGCCGGCCTACGACCACATCACCTCGGCGATCGGCGCTGCGATGATCGGCTGGTTCGGCACCGCCATGCTCTGCTACGTCACGCCAAAGGAGCATCTCGGGCTCCCCGACAGGAACGACGTCAAAGACGGCGTCATCGCCTACAAGATCGCCGCGCATGCCGCCGACCTCGCCAAGGGCCACCCGGCGGCGCAGCTCCGCGACGACGCGCTCTCTCGCGCGCGGTTCGAATTCCGCTGGGTCGACCAGTTCAACCTCTCGCTCGACCCCGACACCGCGCGCTCCTACCACGACGAGACGCTGCCCAAGGAGGCGCACAAGGTGGCGCATTTCTGCTCCATGTGCGGCCCGAAATTCTGCTCGATGAAGATCACCCAGGACGTGCGCGATTATGCGGCGACGCTGAATGATCCGACGGGCGTGGGCACTCTACCGCCTCATCCTGAGGTGGCCGCGCAGCGGCCCTCGAAGGATGCCCTCTCGAAGGACGAAGCCGAACGCGGCATGGCCGACATGTCGAAGAAGTTCATCGACATGGGCGCGCAGGTTTATGTCGAGGCGGAGAAGGTGAAGGAGAGTAATAAGGCGTTGTGAGACTCGCTATGACAAACAACTTGGAAGAGTTGGTTGCCCAACTCGCAACATCACAATGACGGAAGACCAACTGCGACGACAGCGGCGCAGCTTCGCCTACGGCAACACGTGTATCGAGAATGACAGAATAACTCGTGAAATAATTGCCGAAGCCGATCGAAGAATTGAAATACGCGGCGACTGATGTGGCGGCGGTCAAGGGGTCTTCGCCTCGTCCGCCGTCATGCCCGGCCTTGTGCCGGGCATCCACGTCTTTATGCTTGGCAGCAGTCAGAAGCAAGCAAGGCGTGGATGGCCGGGACAAGCCCGGCCATGACGGGGGAAACGGAGGCGCGCAGGTTTATGTCGAGGCGGAGAAGGTGAAGGCGAGCAACGAGGCGCTGGGGTGAACCATGGCTAGCATGCTCGATCGCATTACGGTCGACCCGGATAAGTGCGGCGGCCGCCCGTGCATTCGCGGGCTGCGGGTCCGCGTGAAGGACATCCTCGACATGCTGGCGGGCGGCGCGTCGCGAACCGAAATACTTCGCGACTATCCGTACCTGGAGGATGACGATATCACGGCGGCGCTCGAATTTGCCTCGCGCGCTACGGATCATCCCGTCCTTGCGGCTTCGGAGAAGTGAAGTTTCTCATCGACGCGAATCTGCCTCCGGCGCTTGCTCAATGGCTGGCATCTGAGGGGCACGAGGCGCACCACGTGAGCGACCTGGGCCTGGAGGCAGTGCCCGACCGCGAAATATGGAGGCGCGCTCGCGATTTTGACGCCTGCATCGTGACCAAGGACGAGGACTTCGTTCTCTTGCAGGCACTGGACCGCGCCGGACCTGCGATCGTGTGGATACGCATCGGCAACGCGGTGCGAAGGGTCCTTTTGCAGCGGCTACCGGTATTATGGCCTGCGGTAATGTCCGCGATTGAACGTGGCGACAAGATTATTGAGGTCAGATAAACCAGAAGAGCTCAGCGACGCACCGGAGCGACGGGCTCGACTGCCGGGGACGGTGACGCGATGGACGGATACGCCAAGCTTCTCACGAGCGTTGCCGCTCTCGTTGGAGCTGTTGCGTGGCCCGGAACCTTGCTTGTCCTCGTTCTCGTCTTCCGGAGTGAGTTGAAATCGGCTTTGAACAAGGTTCCGATCGTCCTCGATAGGGTGAAGAAGGCTTCTATAGCCGGTGTCGCTCTGGAGCTTGACCGCGTCGCTGATGCTGAGGCCGAAAGTGGAGCCGACAAGAGCGGAAAAATAACGCCACGGCAAATCGAAGCTGCCGCGCGAATAGAAGTTGAGACACGCGATGTCGGTTCGCAGGCACTTCTCGGTGAACTGGACAGACTTTGCTTGGAATACGATTCTCTGAGGCGGACACTACCATCGGGCGACATCGGACCCGGGCCATGACCCGCGTCCTCGTTAAAATGCGCTCTCTCGCGCCGAGCCTCGTGGAATTTTTGGATACGTACAAAAGCTCAGGATCACCCGGGAGTCGACTAGCTGCTATCGCGATGATGCAGATGGTTCCGCGTGTTGCCGATCTCGATTGGCTGAGAGAACGTTTCTCATCCGAACAACCGTTCCTTTTCTACCACGCCGCACTTGCTCTACAGAACGTCGCGAACATTTGTAATACGCCCGAAGAAAAAGAGCGTTTACATGAAGTAGCACGGCAGGCTTTGGATAGAGTGAAAAGCTTCGCAGGCGTTCCAGATCGGTCAACAATTGAGGTTCTCGAAATGTTGATCGATAGTCTAGCTACACGTTCTATTTGACCTGCAGTTGCGCCGCGTCTTTCAGGACGATTTCGGCCCGGCCCTTGTAGAGCTCAATCTTGCCGGTCACCGCGACGGTCTTGCCCTTGAGCGCATCCACGTCAGGAAACTTGGCGGTGTCGTCGCCCAAAATCGCGGCCCGGAAAGTGGTCTTCGGATAGCGGCCGCCAAGCGCTATGAAAATCTCGCGCCCGGACGCGATGTGGTGCACCTCGCTGACAACGCCTTCGACCGTCACCGTTTGACGGGCGGCGTGCATCGGCCGGCGCGATCTGTGAAAAGCCTCGTGTGAGACTTCTCATTCTCGCCAGTAGGCTTTGAACGACAGGAATGCGCCAATTGCTAAAATCAAAAGCGCAGCTATAGGCATAACACCGGCGGTTTGAACGGCCGTTGTCGCAATTTCAGCTAGGCGCGTCGGAAAGAGTATTCGCAAAAGGCCGCCGACAAGGGCAAGCCACCCGAGCGCGGTCACTCCACCGGCCAACCGCCCTTCCACTGATTGTGAAAATACACAATCGCAAGCCCCGCAACGAATAAGGGATAACCCGACACGAAGACTAACGCCGGGTTATGGAAGGCTTGGTCGACCATGCCCGACCAAGCGTGAAGGTTTAGGAAAATCGACGCAGCGCTTGCAATGAGAGTGGGGCCAAGCAGGGCCGCGATCGTTTTCGAGGTTGCCATCATTCGATCTTCCCAGGGCAGCCCACAGGCGGATTGGCGAAGCGTAGCCCCGGATGGAGTGAAACGAAATCCGGGGCAACCCTCGCCGTATATCCCGGATTTCGCTGCCGCTCCATCCGGGCTACAGGCTGGATTGCTTCGCTATCGCTCGCAATGACAGACCCCCGCGCTTCGCCGCTGTGATACACTTCCCCAAAACCGGGAGCCGGAAAAATGAGCGAGCGCGCACTGGCCTTTGTCGAAGAATGGGTGTCCGACCACGTCCGCGCCGAAGATAAGTCGGGCGACGAACAGGCGCGCGCCAAAGCGCTCGCCGATCGCTGTCGCGCCGACGCGGCCACACACGGCATCCCCGCGAACGAGATCGCAGACGCGATCGACGATCTCACCGCATTCATGACCGGCGCGATCGAGGAGGCTGCGGAGCGCAAGGCCCACGCCGAAGAGACCGAAGACGTCAAGCCGGTGCCGGACCTGGTGGATGTGGAGGGCGTGGAAAACGCCGAGCAGGATGCCCTCGAAGATGAGGAAGACGAGCAGCACTGACTCTTCGTCAGCAAGCGTAACCCGGATGCAGCGCAGCGAAATCCGGGGTAGTCGTCGCCGCATGGATTGCCGGATCATTTGACACGAAGACGGCGCTGCGCGGCTCTTGTCCGGCAATGGACATAGCCTCGTCATTGCGAGGAGCGTAGCGACGAAGCAATCCAGTCTTTGCTGCCGTGCTGGATTGCTTCGCTTCGCTCGCAATGACGCGACGAAGGCGTTGTGGCTGCGAATCATGCGCGCCGCGTGCTTTTTCAGATAAAACGCGCGGCGCGAAACATCCTGATTCACCGGCACAAATTCAAACCGCTTTGACTTTGCCGCGGCGATGACAATAACCGCGCCCCGTCTCGCTCTTTCGTTAAGGGACGTCAACCGGTGACGCCGACTGACGGAGCGGGATGCGGTTCCTGCGGGCGGGGGCTCGTCACCCCCGCTCCCGGGCGGTCCGGGCATCGACCCCGCCGGCATAACGACCGGCGCGCGAGGTGCTTCGCTTAAGCGCGATTCTAAGCGGAGGTAACGCCTTCGCATCGTGTTTCGCGTGAAGCGCGGCCTGGACTGAGTCCTGGCGTTCGCTCGCCGGGGCAAGCGCCGCGGCGGAGCGCCGAGAGGCGAGCGGTCCCGGCAAGATAAGTTGCGCAGACTGCGCAAGCTTGTCTGCGATGGACCGCTTCCGCGCCCCCTCCTCTGTCCTCCCCCGCACGCGGGGAAGGACGCAGGTTAAGGGTGCGGACAGTGGATGGCATGCGCTTTTCGGCGCTTCGCCTCCCTTATTCATTCGTCGTGGTGCAGGACTCTTTCTGTTCGTGACCAAAGCTCGGATGCGCCGCATCGCGAGAACGATCAGACACGTGCCGCTGTTTGACATGTTGATCGGAACAGGCCCCGACCTGACAAAACTAGACCGTGACCGCCGTGCGCACCCGCGCGCCGGGAGGAAGCGTCGGCGGCGCCTTGTTGAGCGTCTCGATGGCAAAGCCCGCGGCGGCCTTGTAGCCGGCCATGAATGCGGTGCGTTCCTGCCGGCGGGATCACGTCGTCGATATTGTCAAACGTGCCGCCGCAACGCTCGTCGACCATGTTGAGAAGCCCGAACGGTCCGGCGCCGCGGTTGCGCAGGATGAGCTGGGAAATCGGGCCGCACAGTTTCGCATCGTAGGCTTCGAGCGCCGCCGGCGTGACGCCGTGCTCCACCATGCACGCGCCGAGGATGCGGCTGTCGACGATCGCCTGGCTGCCGCCGTTGGAGCCGGTCGGGTACATGGGGTGCGCGGCGTCGCCGAGCAGCACCACCGGGCCGTCGCGCCAGGTCGGCACCGGATCGCGGTCGATCATCGGGTTTTCGAACGCGCCGTCGGCGCCGCGGAGCAAAGCGGGCACATCGAGCCAGTCCCAGATCCAGCCGTCGAAGTGGTGGACGAAATCGGAGATCGGCACCTGCCGGAACCAGCCGCTCTGCTTCCAGCCCTCGCTGTTGTCCATCGTGACCTCGGCGATCCAGTTGATCATCGAAAGACCGGTCTTCGGATCGGGATGCGAGATCGGATAGAACACCATGCGGTGGCGGTGGGTGCCGAGGCCGACAAAGGACGAGCCGGTGCGGATCGGCTTTCCCCAGGTCATGCCGCGCCACATCACCGCGCCGCCCCAATGGATCGGCGGCTGGCCGGGATGCATCTGCGCCCGCACGGCAGAGTGGATGCCGTCGGCGCCGATCAAGCAGCGCGCCGCGCGGCGCGGAGGTCGAGCCGTCGGCGTGCTCGACGAGCGCGCTGACACCGCCGTCGGCATGTTTGCGATAGCCGGCAACGCGGCTGCCGAGTCTCACCGCCTGCGGCCCCAGCCGCTCCACGACCTTGTCGTGCAGCAGCAGGTGGAACAGCCCGCGATGCACCGCGTATTGCGGCCAGTTGTAGCCCGCGAGTTTGCCGCGCGGCTCCGAATAGATGTCGTTGCCGTTCAGTCCGACCAGCGCCCATTCGCTCGCCGGAAGGCCGACCCGGTCGAGGTCGGCCTCGGTGATGCCGAGGTCGTAGAGCTCGCGCACGGCATTGGGCTGCAGATTGATGCCGACGCCGAGCGGGCGCATGTCGCGCACCGCTTCGAAGACGATACAGGGCACGCCAATCTGATGGAGCGTGAGCGCGGCCGCGAGCCCGCCAATGCCGCCGCCGGCAATGATCACGCGGTCGTCGGTCAAACTGTTACGCATCACGCGCTCTCCCCCCGCGCATTCTTTAAGACCGGACGCGGGCGCCGTCCAGCCGTTGCGTGTAAGATGCCGCTGCTCAGGGGTTTGCCGTCACGGATCAGGACATGCCGCAACGCCTCGTCATCGCGTGCCTCTTTTTGCTCGCCGCCGGCGGCGCGTTCGGCGCGGGTGCCGACGACGGGACGCCGAAGGGCCACCCGAGCATCGCCGAGATTTTGAAAGACGGCGGCGGCTGCGTGCCGAAGGACAATACGGCGCGGATTCTCAAGAGCGCCAATCCGCTGGATTACGCGCCGAACTGGAGCGGCAAGAATTACCTCGGCCTGGCGTGGAGTTTCGTGCCGAAGCGCTACGTGGTGACCGAGATCGAGGGCGGCATCTTCCTGCAAGGCGATCTCATCGCGACCCGCGGCGGCACCACGGACAAGAACGTCTTTATCCTGTTCAACGAGTGGAAGTGCGGACCGAGTAACTGAACGGGGCTGGCCTAATCGTGCTACGGGAAAACGAAACAAGCATGCGGGTGCTCGCTTCGGCGAGGCCTCCGCAACGACGCTATCGTTCCGGTCCGTTGGTCCGCAATGCCAGCTAGAACGCCCAGCTGCCGGTCAGATACGGGCCCTGGTCGGTGAAATTGCTTTGCAGATGCTGCGCCGTCGCCAGGAAGACACCCACGGGTGGAATCATCGGAACGTTTACCGGAACCTGGGTGAGTGAATACTGATTGACGGCATCGAAATAGACCGCCGCCTGATAACCCACCTCGATCTTGAACACACCGTAGTTGGTGGCCGGGAACGTGTAGGCGGTGGCCAATCGGGCGTCGATGCTGGGAACAACCTGCGTCGCGTTGGGCGATGTCAAAGATTGGTTATTGCCGGCCAAAGTCGGCGACGACGTGGTAAAGTTGATGCGGCTCTGCGACGTGCCGATCAAGGCTGCGCCCGCGACCTCGCCGAGGAACTGGAAGTTGCCCAGCGCGTACTGACCCTTCAATCCGACACGGGGCCCGGCGCCGGTGAACAACGACGTGGTGGTGTCCGCACTTAACGCCGAGCCGTCCGGGCTTTGGAATGTTCCGGTCAGGTTCTGGCCGATGCGGGCAAATTCCACACCGCCGAACACCCGCAGCTGGAAGGCACATTCGGCGCAGAAGGTGTGGCCGCCGTCGAGATGGACGGAATCATAGGCGAATTGCACGTTGCCATTGGCGTCCTTGTACATCTCCGATTCCGGACCAATCAGATAAGGCGGCCCGACCATTTGGCTGGGCGAGCCAGCAAACGACCCATTCGTGCTGGTACTCAGATGCGTCCAGTCCAGGTCGATATCGTTGGAGGCGTTGGGCATATAGCGAGCCCCGATCTTGAACGCCGGACTGAAGCCAGGCGTGAGCGACTGATTGGCCCAATTCGGCGTCGCGATGGGAAAAGGGGTCACCAGCGTCCCATATTCCAGATTGCCGGCGCCGGGTTGCAGGAACAACAGCGACCCGCTGACCTCGAAGTGGGGCGCGGCGTTCCAGGCGCCGATGCCGGCGACTTGGTTTTTGTGGCCATCGGGAGCGCCGTTGCCTTGCGCGCTCGTGTCGAGGAGCAGCGGCGCATGGCTCGGGTGCTTCCAGTTCAGCCGCTTGCGGGGGATTTTGCCGGCTGACAACAGGCGTCCGGGTGCGCTTTGACGTTGTGGCCGCATGCTCGATACGATTGAGGCGCTGGCGCAACGCGGCATTTTCTTTTTCCAGCGCATCAAGCCGGCGGACGATCTCGTCCGGGTCACTTGCCCTGGCCGCCGTGGCGAACCCTTGGAGCGCGAGGACCGCGACAGCGGCGCAAACCATACGGTTCAGCTTCACGTCAACCTCCTGTGGGATTGTCAATCGCGACGATTGAACCAGCGGGCCTCCGCATCAAGCCCGCCAGCGGATGCGTGCAGCGCAATCCACCGATTTCGGGCGTTCTCAACAGGGCGAATTACGGCGGAGCCTGTCATCGGCCGGACCCGTTGGCCTGACGCGCCCGGCAAAGTCGGCTTCCGCAAAACGCAGGCAAGTATGTTATCGTCCCGGTTCCATTCGTCCGGCGCCAACCGTCCTGAGCGCGCGATCTTTGAGGAACATCATGAGCAGCAGCAGTCCGCTTTCGCTCGCCGAACTTGAAAAGCGCATCGCCATCACGCGCGACAACATCCGGCAGCTGATTGAACAAGCGGCTGCGTTCTCAGGCGCCGAGGACGAAGATCGCAACGCCGATCGGATCGCCCAGCAAAACGAAGAGCTTGACCGGCTGACCAAAGAGCGCGATGCGCTGCTGAAGAAATAACGTCCCTACAAACTCGGGACTGTGCCGCCTCACAGCCCTTCGACAATGAACACCCGATAGTCGGCGCCGAGGAAGCGATGCCGAACAGCGTCTTGATACGCGGGGCTGTGGTAATAGGTTTTGGCGGCCTCGATGGTTGGAAACTCCAGGATCACCGCGCCCTCGATCGCCGGGCCTTCGAGCACTTCGTGCTTGCCGTAAAGCGCCAGCGGCTTCAACGGATGGCCGGCGGCGGCGGGCCGCGCTTTTTCCCGATAGCGCTCATATTCATCGCGATTGCGCATCTTTTCGCGCGTGAAGACAACATAGGCGACCATTGGCGAATTCCTTTCATCGAATTCGTCGAGGATAGCTAACCATTTTGCGTTGTCGTAGCCCCGATCGAGGCGCGAAATCCGCGATATGCTCGTCATTGCGAGCGGAGCGAAGCAATCCGGTCGTGCGGCGTGGCTCTGGATTGCTTCGTCGCTCCGCTCCTCGCAATGACGAGGAGCGCAAGAAATCCCGGATTTCACTCCGCTTCAAACCGGGCTAGTTGAGGACCATGATCACCCTTTATTCCTACCCAACCCTGTTCGGTGTGGCCGACAACAACGGTTACGGGCTGAAGGTGTTTGCCTTCCTCCGGCTGACCAAAATCCCGTTTACGCACGAGCACATTTTCGATGCCTCGGCGGCGCCGCGCGGACAGCTGCCCTACATCGTCGACGACGGCGAAACGATCGGCGACAGCGAAACCATCATCGCGCACCTGATCGCCAAATACCGGCTGACCATCGACGCGGCGCTCGGCGCCCGCGAGCGCGACTTGAGCCTCCTTGTCACCCGCCTGCTCGACGACCTCTATTGGGTGATGTCATATTCGCGGTGGAAGGACGAGCGCTACTGGCCGGCGTTCCGCGCCGCCCTGATGCGCGAGCATCCGAGCCTCACCGAGGAAGGCTTGCGCAAGGCGCGTGAGTTCAATTTTCAGCGCTATCACTTCCAGGGCATCGGCCGCTACGCGCCGGACGCCGCCTACGCGCGCGGGCTTGCCGATCTCGCCGTCCTCGCCGATCTCGTGCCGGACGGCGGCTACGTGCACGGCGCAAACCCGACCAGCGTCGACGCCGGGATCTACGGGTTCATCGCCAACATTTATTTCTACGACATCGACACGCCGTTGAAGGAATTCGTAGTGGAGAGGCGAAACCTCGCTCGCCACTGTGTTGCGATCCACGAATTGGTGATGCGTTGACGCTCCGTGTCTTCCGGGCGCGGCAAAAAGAAAGTTTCGAGGCGTTGAATCAGAATGATACGCCGATGCGACGGCCCTTTTGCCAGACGACGTGACAGGTCTTTTTGACGCCGCCGTGGTTCAGTGTGAACCGCTGCGGAATGGCTTCACTGCCGTGCACCTCGAGACAGGCGCCGCCGGCGCTGAGATCCACGATTTTGCAAGCGGCCGTCGGGCTTTTGGCGTCGACAAAGATTGTTCCGGTATTGGACATCATGCCGGTCGGCCGGACACGATGAAACCGTCTGTGCTCCTGCATTTTCAGTCCATCACAAAGGCTTCTACGCCCGAGATGATCGTAACGGCGTAAGCGAGGCGGACGCAAATGCCGCGCCGGCCAAGCCCGCAATGTGCCAGCTTGTTCTAAACCAGTGTTTCTCGCTGTCCGGAAAATTTGATTTTGTTTGGTGAGCGGAAAATTGACCCTAATCAGGGTCACACGCAGGAACGCCGCGGCGGCATCGAAGATCGGCTGCGTCACACCCGGCCTCAAAGCCATCGACGCGCACCGTTTGACGCCATGAGCATCCGTATCGCACCGCTAGCTCGCCCGCATTGTTGCGGGCGCTCGATCCGGCTAGTGTCATCTGCGAGCAAGGAGTTCGGCATGCGCAATTGTTTCAGAATGATCGGCGTTCGAGTTTTCGGCGGTATCAGCTTACTCGCCGCACTGGCTGTGGCTCCGTTTTTTGCGCACGCGCAGGACTCCGGCCCGCGCTTCTACAATTCGCCGGCGTTGGCCGCGATGAAGCCACCGTTCAGCCAGGCGGTGCGCGTCGGCGATATCCTCTTTATGTCCGGCGCTATCGGCATCGTGCCCGGCACCCGGGAGCTTGCTCCGGGCGGAATCGAGGGCGAGACCAGGCAGGCGATGGACAACATCGGCGCGGTGCTCAAAGCCAACGATTTGAGCTTCGACAACGTCGTCAAATGCACCGTGATGCTCGCCGACATGGCGAAGTGGGGCGACTTCAACAAAGTCTACGTCACCTATTTCAAGCCCGGCCGGCTGCCGGCGCGTTCCGCCTTCGGCGCCAGCGGCCTGGCGCGCAACGCGCAAGTCGAAGTCGAGTGCCTGGCTTATGCCGGGAAATGACCGGCTGCTGATGAAGTAGCGCGAAAGCGGCTAACCCCGGCCGATGAACGAGCGCTGGTGGTTCGGCAAAATCGTCGCTTCGTACAAATTCACTTCCGGCGGCAGCGAGGCCATGAGGACTGCGACCTTCGCCACTTCGTCGGCGCTCATGACGTAATCCTCGGGCGTTGAGCCCGCGCCCGCTTTGCTGCGGCCGGTGCGCGTCGTGAACGACGACAGCGTTGCGCCCGGATGGATGATCGAGGCGACGATGTTGTGCTTGCGTCCGTCCATCGTCAGCTGATGCGTCATGCCCTGCAACGCGAATTTGGTCGTCGTGTAGGGCAGCGAATCCGGCCGCGGCGTCTTCGACGAGATGCTGCCCATATTGATGATGCGCCCGCCCGCGGGCACTTGCGCCTTCATCACGCGGATCGCCTCGCGGCTGCACAGAAACGGCGCCGTGATGTTGATGTCGAGCGCCTCGCGCCAGTATTCGAGCGTGATCTCCTCGGTGATTTTATGCGTGGCAATGCCGGCATTGTTCACCAGCACGTCGAGCCGGCCGAAAGTTTTCTGCACCATGGCGAACAAGGCCGCGACCGCGTCTTCTTTGGTCACGTCGGTCGGCGCCGGCAGCGCTTGCCCGCCTCGTGACTTGATGCCGGCGGCAACCTCGTCAAGCAGCGCAGCGCGCCGCGCGACCAGTATGGTCTTCGCGCCCTCCGCCGCAAACATCTCGGCAATGGCGCGGCCGATCCCGTTGCTCGCACCGGTGACGATCGCGACCTTGTCCTGCAGTTGCTTGCCCACGTGCCCCTCCCGGACTGCCGATCCCCGCGCGCCTGTCGTGAACGTCACTCCGGGCGATGACCGATCTTTCGGACCGAATTCCGCGCCCGTACCGCGTATGCTTAACCGCCGCGGCCGTCCTTGGCCTGTCCGTCCAGCCAGTCGGATAAGCTGCCGGTACTCTTCTTCTTGCTTTTTCGTTTCGGAGCGGCCGGCTCCTGCGCGGGAGCGGCGGCGTCTCGGGCCAATCGGAGCGCCTTGAGCCGCTCGGTCTTCGCGCGCAGCGCCGCGGCCGTGGACTCGTATTCGGAGGTTGCCTTTTTGGCATCTTCAGCCCGCATTATCTTTGCGAACTGGGCGTTCGCCTCATTTTTCCTGGATTTCTCCACCATTCGCTATCCTTTTCGATGAAATCGTTCGCTTGCCCAATGGCATATCAGTTCGCAGCCCCGATTGGCGAGGCTTAATCCGGCCAAAGCCGGCGTGGCAGGCGGAGCTGGTTAAGGCGCCCGCTAGCACCCAGCACTGTTGGCGAGGCGATATGGCGCTCCGGGCCACGCGGCGAAAAGGCATGTGCGGCCGGTGCCGGCGCTTGCGAAAGACGGCGATTACGCCGCGCTAATCCGTCTTACGAATCCAATACAAATTGGTGGGCCAATTACGCGGCGGCGGAATCGAACCTGACCAAGGTGTCGAACTGATGCTCGCATCCGTCACACACCCAATAATGCCGGATCTCCACGCCGCTGAGACACTCTGAGAATTCAGGACGTTCAGGCGCCATCAATGGTTCGCCGCACCGCGGGCAAGACGGCCGCCCGAAGTAGCGCTCGTGAAAGTAACGCAACGGCACAGCGACCTGGATGGTCATGACCAATCCCTCCGTGCGGTAACTGGAACCTGATACCGATCCTCGGTGTCATCCTCGCGGTGGCCGTTTCAATAAAGCGTGAAAGACCGCACCTGCATTTGTCGGAGTTTAGGCATTTACGGTTCCGTCGCGGAACAAAGCCATGCAACAACGACCTCGCAGGCCAGCCGACCAGAAGTTCCGGCTAAAATCTGCGCGGGAACGGAGGACCGCGGAGGCAAGTCGCGCCGGCGCAAATCGCGCTAAACTTCGTTTCAGCGCGAAAGCGCCCGCACTATGGATCGAGACTCTTCGGCTTGAAATTCGGTCTAGCGCTAGTTGCCGACCGGTAACGGTGGACGAGGCGCTTCACCTTCAGGCGCGGGCGCGTTGGGCCGCAACAGATCAGGGATCTTCTTGATCATCGACAACAGATCCTGGTCCTCTTCCTTCGCCGCCGACACCGGCGCTACTGGCGGCGTCGCCTCAACGGCGGCGGCAACCGGCCGCGATTTTATCTCCACCGGAGTAAGCGGCTCGGGCTCTATCGGCGCTATCTGCACCGGCGGCGGCGAGGTTTCGGCGGCAGGCGGGACCGCTGCCACAGCGGTTACAGGAGGCGCGCTGTCGGCCGGCTTCGGCTGAGCCGCAACGGCGGGCACTGCCGGCGAGACATCGATCTTATGAGGTGATGCTTCGGCCGGCGCCGGCCGGCTGGCGTCGACATTGGCGAGCGCGGCGCGCACCTGGGCTTCGACCGATTCTTCGTCGTGTTGCTTACTCTCGACCGCGTGGGTTTCGGCCGGCGCTGGCTTGTGCGAAGCCGCCGTGTCCTTGGCATTCGCAATGGTCCGCGCCGGCAGGATCGACACCGGATTGATCGCTTGCGCCGACGCCGGACGCTGCTCTTTGTCCTTGGCTTCAGCGGAGACCGGGTGGGCGCGCTGACTCTTCGTTACGACGCTGGTACCGGGAGCCACCTGAACTGCCGGCGGCGCCGACGCCCTCGAAGACCAGTACCCGCTGAAATGCGCGAGAAGATAGCCGCTGAGCGCGGTGGCGATGCCCGCGCCCACGACCTCGATGAACTTCACAGCAAAGCGCTTGAAGAAGGCAGTCATAACCGACTCGGACATCCCCAAAACCGCCCCTGGGATCGCGAGGTTAAATTGCTTCGCCCTGGTGCGGATAGAAACCGTAAGTATCTGGCGAAAGTTTGATCGTTTCGGCCCCTTAGCGCAGCCCAGCCTGCAACAATAGCGGTATTACCTCATCCCGGAAGCGGGTCATACCCTCGACCCAGCGCGGCCAGGTCAGGAGAATGCCGTCAAAGCCCACCTTTTTGAGCACCGCCAAGCCTTCGACGATCTGCTCCTTGCCGCCAATCAGCGGGTATCCGGCCCACCCAGCGATGAAGTGCTGCTTCAGGAAGTCGAGAACCGGAGGCGGCACTAGCTGCGAGGTCACGCCCATGACGGTGAGCATATTGGTTACGCCTTGCCAGTCTCCTAACTCCCGAACAGCGTGATCCCACAGCGCTTGGCCATCCGCTTCGCTATCGCCGTGATAGACGTAGGCGTTCGACCAGACCTGGATCTCGCGCCCGAATTCCGCCCGCGCGAAGTTTCGGTACTTGTCGACCTTGGCCTTGAGTTCGCCGGGCTCGTGGCTCTCAGGCGCGATGAAGCAGATGTCGCAATATTGCGCGGCGAAGCGGCGGCCGCGATCGGAGCCCGCCGCACTCATCAGCGGTGGTCGCGGCCGCTGGATCGGCTTCGGGGCCAGCTCGGCTTTTTTCATCTGATAGAAGCGGCCGGAAAAATCGAACGGCTCGGGATCGCTCCATAGCCGTGTCGCGATCTGCACCCACTCCTCGGCCATCTCATAGCGGCTGTCATGATCGAGCAGCGTGATGCCGAACATGTCCATTTCCGGCGTGTACCAGCCAGTGACGAGATTGAGGGTAAAGCGGCCGTTGCCGATGTGATCGATGGCCGCGGCCTGCTTGGCGGCAAACAGCGGATGGACGGTGGGGATATGCGACGTCGCGAATACGCTTGAATAGTGCGTGGCGGAGGTCAGGCCGGCGGCCCAGATAAAGACCTCAAAGCCCTCGCCGTTGAAATTGGTCTCGCCGCCAAACCCCTTCCAGCGTCCGACTGGAACGATCGCTTCGAACTTCATCTCGTCGGCAAGGCGCGCCAGTTCCAGCGTCGCCGGCCATTCGGCCTTAAGGAGGCCTTCCATTTTCGAAATGGTACCGCCGCCACTCAAATTCGTTGAGAAGCTGCCGAGCTTAAGCGGGCTGTTGTTGAAAAGCGGATTGGTCGCGACAGCCGCTTGCGGCATTGGCACAGCAGTCAATCGAGCCGCCGGTCAAACGAATTTCTCATCGCGCTCCAGCAGCTCGATGGCGATACCTTGCGGGCCGCGCAGGAAGCAGACACGGATGCCGGGACGGACGGTGTTAGGCTCCATGGTGAACTCAGCGCCCTTGGCTTTCAGGGCGGCCGCCACCGCGTCGATGTCGTTCACTTGCAATCCGAAATGATCAAGCCCCTGATACGGCGTCACCGGCGGCGCATTGACTTTGTCGCCAGGTCCGACCGGCATGATGAAAATATCGGCGCCGCCGAGTTTCAAATCGATGCGCGGCTTGCCCTGCTGCATGGTGCGGATCACCTCTGCGCCCAGGATGCGCTCGAACCACGCCGCGGTCGCCTCCGGATCGGGGCTGCGCAGGTGGATATGGTCCCATTTGTAGTTTGGCGCGGCACTCGGCATTGGCAGTGTCCTCCCTGCCGCGAGCGTAGCGCGAATGGAGCGAAGCGCAAACAGGCCGCGGCCAGCCTTGACCAGGCGCGCGCCGCAGCGGACCGAAGTCTACTTCCCCGCCGCTCTGCGGAGCGCCGCGTTGATACGGTCCTGCCAGCCGGGACCGTCTTCCTGGAAAAAGTCGAGCACGTCGCGGTCAATGCGCAGCGTCACCGTCTCCTTCACGCCGGGAAGCGAGGGCGGCGGCTTCGGTGGGCCTTCCACCGGCTTTGCGGTCACCGCTTTAAAG
Source organism: uncultured Alphaproteobacteria bacterium (assembly GCA_963826945.1). Lineage (GTDB taxonomy): Bacteria > Pseudomonadota > Alphaproteobacteria > Rhizobiales > Xanthobacteraceae > BOG-931. Next base: position 342,743 of record CAWGYY010000028.1, read on the forward strand.
GCTTTCTCGGCTGCGGTGCGGCTATCGATCGGGCGGCGCGTCATCACACAAATATAGCAGTCAGAGCCGACGTTGGGCGAACGAAATTGGGAGCCAATCTCCGGCTGACCCACTGTGCGCGTTCTGCATGCGTGCCTTGCGCGGCGAACCGGGCTTGTTTGACACAAATCAAATTTTGACGGCTTTGAAGAGCGCCAACTTTGAACACCCGTTTATCAGGCCGCGGCTCCGTCGCGCCGTCGCGCCACTCAAACAAATAAGGAAACGCAAATGTCCGTGAAGTCGCCGTTGCCGAGGCCTGCTCGTCTAGCGTGCATGGCTGCAACTGCCTTAGCGCTGCTGGCAGCCGCGCCGGCCAAGGCCGAAGAGCCGATCAAGATCGGCTTTGGCATGTCGCTCACCGGTCCGCTGGCCGCCAATGGCAAGATGTCATTGGTGGCGATGCAGGTTTGGGAAGCCGACATCAATGCTCAAGGCGGCCTCCTCGGGCGACCGGTCAAGCTGGTCTATTACGACGACCAGAGCAAACCCGCTGAAGTCCCCGCCATCTATTCCAAGCTGCTCGACATCGACAAGGTCGATCTGATCGTCAGCGGCTACGCTTCGACACAGATTGCCGCGGCCATGCCGGTGGCGATCGGGCGAAACAAGCTGTTCGTCAGCCTGTTCGGGACCGGTATCAACGATACATTCAAGTACAACAAATACTTCGCCATGATCCCGAACGGCCCGACGCCGAAACCGGCCTTCACGCGCGGCTTCTTCAAGGTGGCCGAAGCGCAAAATCCCAAGCCGGAGACCATCGCACTCGCCTATGCGGATGCTGAATTCGGGCAAAACGCCTGCGAAGGCGCGCGCGAAAACGCCAAGGCATCCGGATTCAAGATCGTCTACGACAAGAGCTATCCGCCCGCGACCGTCGATTTCTCGCCGATCGTGCGCGCGATCCAGGCCAGAAATCCGGACTTGCTGGTAATCTGCTCCTACCCGCTCGACACCGTCGGCATGATCAAAACGGTCAACGAGCTTGGCTTCAAACCGAAGATGTGGGGCGGCGCCATGGTTGGCTTGCAGGCGACTGCATTCAAAACCCAGCTTGGGCCGTTGCTCAACGGCGTGGTCAATTACGAGACCTGGCTCCCGGTGAAGTCGATGGAATTCCCGGGCTCCATGGAGCTGCTCAAAAAATATCAGGAGCGCGCCGCCGCCTCCGGCACCGATCCGCTCGGTTACTACATGCCGGTCTGGGCGTATGCCGACTTGCAAGTACTGGGCGAAGCAATCGCCGCAACCAAAAGTCTCAAAGACGACGTGCTCGCCGCCTACATGCACGAGAATACATTCAAGACCGTGGTTGGCGACGTGAAATTCGGGCCGCTGGGCGAATGGACAGAGGAACGCACGCTGGCCGCTCAATTCCAGAACATCAAGGGCAACAGCATCGACGACTTCCGCGACACCAAAACGGAAGTGATCGTTTATCCGCCGCAATTCAAAAGCGGCGAGGCGATCTATCCGTACGAGAAGGCAATCGCGAAATAGGAAGCAACTGCTGCCGCGTGCGCTGAAGGGCCGATCGGAACGATCGGCCCTTTGACGCTTCCAGGCTCGTCCCGTGCCAGCCGAGTGTGGCCGCTTTGCCGCACTCTCTCTTAATCGCGTCGGCACTGCGACGCATCGCCGCGTTTCTCAGCTCCATTGCCACGCCGACGCCTTGTTTGGCCGCAACCTCGCAGCTTTCCAACAGAGGAAAGGTTCCACTATGAAGTCGTACATCCTTGGTGCTGCCATTGCCGCCGCGACGCTCGCATTACCGCTTGCAGCTAACGCGCAAGGCATTCCGGAAGGAATCGCCCACGGCGGTTCCGTTGGCATGAACACAGCGGGACCGATTGGCGCGGTCGTCGGCGGCGCGGTTGGCGGCGTCGTTGGCGGCGTTGAAGGTCTGTTCGGTATCCGTCCGATCTACGCCTCCTATTCGGACGGACAGCCACACGGCGCTCATCACCATGGGGTACGGCATGCTTATCGCCGTCCGCATCACAAGCCGGCAACGAGCTAACCGCGATGCAAAGCAGGGTGGGTTGAGCGCGAGCGAAGCCCATCCGCTTCACCGGCCAACAGCAGTGCTGTCGCTCTAGACTGCGTGCAGTCGATTGGCACGAGCAGTTAGCAAATCAATGAACACGTGCGAGGGCAACCACTTGGAAGCCCTCGGGCGAGAATAGCGATGCTGTTCAATGTGGCGCAGGTCGGCGGCAGCATCCGCCGACGCTCTCACTCACCGACAGTAAACGACATGACAAAAGGAACCGTGGAGATTTCCTCCAGCGAGTATACATCTGCGCAATGCAATCGCCCTGGCCCTTTCAAGTATGAGGACGCCGGCGGAAGAACCCACAGCTCCATTTGGGCTACGCGCTACGCATTGAAATGCTGATGCTGATGTCGTTGCCGCTAAAGCTATTGTCAATCCGACAAGTGCAGTCACGAAAACCCGGCTCATAATTGACCTCCTCCAATGTCGTTGGCGATAGTGGCGCGGAAACTACGCCTAGTAAACTCCTCAAAACCAATCTCGAAGCTCGCCTTCCGATACAACGGATTTTTCCGCCTCCAGAGTAACTCAAGTAGATGGCGACGCGGCACATTGATCTGAATCAATGTCATTGCCCGATCGCCACTAAGCATGTGCGAAGCTACAGCCATGGCGATGGCAACAAGGCGAAAATACCCCGCTCCGGCCGGCAGACACGAAAAGCATGGCCGCAAGCGCGAATGCGGTGGCCCGACACCACCGACGTCCGGTGCAGATCACACCGTCGTGGGCAAAACCAAAATGTGGAAGAATTTTTGACGAAGACTCCCGGCGTCGATTTGCTCACGCCGTTTTGAACGCGCACAGTTTTCCAACTCCTCTGACGTTACCGAAATGCGCCAACCATGCGGCATGCGTTTGCCTCTCTGACCACTCGTCGCGCGACGATCTGTCGCCAGCCCGATTGGCCTCACTGGTGTTTGAATAGAGTCGTTCGGCGACCGCGCATTTTGATCAGCGTCAGGGGCCGGAAATCAGCTCGGGGTACCGAACTGCGTCGGTCGTTGAGGACACGATACATAGAGAAGTGCAGCACCTAAACGGGGGGCGAGTCAGAAATGAGAGATGAGGAGAAAAATGAGCGACATCGCGCCTCTCCCTGTGCAGTCTGTTCAGTCTCCAATGCAAGGGAGACAATCGAAATTTACACCAGCCAATATCCGTCAAATTATGAACCTCTTGGAGCGTGGAAAGACCAACGAAGAGATTGCCGAAGTCATTGGCGTCACTCCCGCAACATTGAAGTTTACCTGTTCCAAACTGGGGATCAGTCTCCGCCGCCGCCCGGCTTCTGCTGCTGGATTAGCTCGATTTCGCAAGCGGCAGCTTTATCGAAACGGCCAATCACCTGATGTTTCGGATCAAAGCTACGTAAATGGAGCGGCGATCGAAGATGCGAAGCACCGAGAGCAGCCAGCGCGAGAGGCTGCAGCTACGGACGAAGAACAGGCCGTAGTGACGCTAAATCCAAACCGAGAGCTGACAAGGAAGGCCGATTTATGCGGCGCAGCGATTACAATGCGGTACAAAGGCGAAGAGCGGTTAATTGATATCCCTCTTGATCGCAACCTGCTCGGGCTGTTTGCTCTTGAGGCGGAGTTTCGGTCAACGAGCATTGGCAACCTGATCGGCCAGATGCTGCACCGGATTGCAAAGAACGACATGTTTGCGCTGTTCCTCGAGCAGGCTCGAACGACAGTTAATCTGGTTGCACCGCCGGGCGAGCACAGGACCGCCCAACGGGACGCTCCTTGCGAGGGGTCCACTTCCCGATAACCGCCTTATCTGCGCGTCTGTGAGTTCGCAGCCTGGGTCAACAGCCGTCAAACGCTCACCGCGCAGCTTGGCTCTCCCGGGCGCAGCGATAGCGCGCCCGCTCCAGTTCAGCGTCGATCACGGTGGCGTTTTCGGCAGGCAGCGTGCAGTTCGGCGAACCGTCGCGGGCGGGATAGGACGCATCGCAATAGGTCGGCGGCAGCTTGAGCTTGCCGAGGCAATCGGCGCGATCTTGCTCAGTTTGCTCGGCAAGGCGTTTGCATTCGGCCGCATGTGAAGTGTCGTGGACAGCCGTGGCGTTGTTGACACACGCCTCATAAGCAGTCTGTGCCGCCGATTCATGCGCGGCCGTCCCCAGACAAAGCGCGACGACAGCACCGTACCTGCCAATCGTCCCGATCTTTAACGCCAATGTTACCCCCGCGACCCGCACGCTAACCGTGAGAACAACTTGACGATGCACGCCTGCCGGATGGCTCTACCCATTCCTTGTAACATGTCCCGAGATGCGATCGGGGAAGTCGTAAACTAAGGAAAACAATCGATACGGGCGACCTCCGCGAAGCGTTCACTGCAGCGCCGCCTGGCGCTCGCGCTGGCAACGATTGCGGCCTTCACTCAAGTCGCCGTCCAGAGCAGTCGCGACTTTCGGTGGAAGTATGCAATTGGGCGAGGCGTCGCGCGGTCTATAGGCCGCATCGCAATATCCCTTCGGCAACTTCGGCTGGGTCAGGCACTCGGCGTGATCCGCAACAGCCTTTTCGGCCAACCGTTTGCATTCCGCCGCCCACGACGCAGCGTGGGTTACGTTCGCCCGGTTCAGACAAGTCTGATAATGGGCCTCGGCGCCGACTTTCGCCTCGGCTTGCCGTTGTTCCGATTTCTTTTGCTTTGCAAGCGACCGCTCCTGCGCGACACGGGTTCGCGCATCGGCTAGCGCTTGTTCCAGCTTGCGCTCGTTATCAAGCTGCACATCCCGGCGCGGCAAGTATACGGCGTAATAAAACGCGACGCCGGACGACGCCAGCAGAAGCGACGCAATCAGGCTGAGCTTGAACAGTGTGTTCATCCGTGCCGCCGACGCGAATCGCGTAGAGCCTTGATGTCAAGGTATAGCGATCAATTTCACTCCGAAAGTGGCTGTTAGCCCCGCAAGCATATTCGCCTTTACAGAAAAATTGCGTTGCTTTTCCCGGAGATCGTCAACGTCGGTTAGGTCGCAGCACCGCGGCAGAAATCGGGTGGGTTTGCGCGCTGCGTCAGTCCAATTGTCCACCATCAACAGCGAGGAGGACATTATGCACTTTCGCATTTGCGGCTTGCCGGCCGAACAATTTGCACCCCTATTCGCGCTCTCCGACGAGGCGCTGGCGGCGCAGGGCGCGGTGCGGCGGATTGCTGACGGGCCCCGTCCCTGCCGCATCAGCCTCACCGACGCAAACCCGGGCGACGAGCTGATCCTGGTTAATTACGAACATCATGCGGTCGCCTCGCCGTATCGGATGCGCTATGCGATCTATGTGCGCGAGGGCGAGGAAACATTCGACGAAGTGGACAGCGTGCCGGAGCAATTGCGCAAGCGAACCCTCGCCGTCCGTTCCTTCGATGCCGACGCGATGATGGTCGGCTGGGAACTCGCCGAGGGCGCAAATCTGGAAGACACGATTGCCCGGCTGTTCGCCGAACCTCGCGCCGCTTATCTGCACGTCCACTTCGCCGCGCCGGGCTGCTATGCGGCCCGAATCGAGCGGGCTTGACCCATCGTAATAGGTCATCTGACCGTCACAGCGTCTTAACGACGCCGCGTTTCATACCTTGCCATGGGTGGACGCCAAGCTATTAGTACCGCCCGCCGCCGCTCATCCTGGGCGGCGGCATAACGCCGAGGAAACGACCCATGAAGCTTACTGCAGCAGTGCTGATTGCCGCCGGCTGCGCATTCGCAGGATCCGTATTCACCTGGGGACAGGCCAACGCAGCGACTGCCGACGATATCAAGTGGATCAATCAGTGCTTGGCGGACAACAAGGGCGACGCGGCCGACGACGTTGTGCGCAAATACTGCACCTGCATGAACAACAAGATGAGCGACAACGAAACCCAGTCGATCACCCAATGGGAGAAAACGCACGTCGCCGAGCGTAAGGCGTGCGACAAGGAAGCCGGCTGGAAGTAGGTGTGGCGGCGCGGCGCCGGAGTTAAGCGCCGAAGGATATTACGAATTGCACGAAGGAACATTGCGCGAAGCGTGATTCTCCCTCTCCTCTGCGGAGAGGGAGAAAAGATTATACTACTCGCCATTCAATATTTCCGACGGAGCATGGCCCCGCCAGCGAGCAAACCAAAGCGCGCAGGCCAAGGCGAGCCCGATCGCAGCTATGACACTCGCGATATTCTCGATCGAGCGCAACAAAAACGCCGCTCCCAGCGCCCACGAGGACTGCGCCTCCTGATCCCAGGACACCGGCATTACGTCCCACAGGAACACGCGCCGCAAGGCGAAGGCCGCAGCAAAAACAAGCAGGCTCAGTACGAACAACTTGCAGGCGGCACGAAGCGACATCTTTTCGTCTCTCGAAGACCGCAGTTCTCGAAGGCATTAATCGTGCATTTCGAGGGGCGCTGTTTTGATACGGATCAAAGCGCAGTGACGGCAATACGAGGTTCCGAGGCTTTTGCAGACAAAGAACGCGCTGTGAGTTGCAGTTTTTTAAGCAAACCCGTTCGTTCGTAGGTTCTGCTTACCTGCTTGCATTTAACCTTCGCATGCCGGTTGGTCATTCGTTAACGCCTGGCCGCCACGTTTGGCGCGCGAGGTACCATGCATCAGATCGTTTACACGAGCAGCGCCAGGCAGGAATTCTCCGCCGCCGACCTGAAAAAACTGCTGGTCGCGGCCCGCATGCGCAACAAAGCGGTCGGCGTTACCGGCATGCTGGTGTTTCACGATGGCGCATTCCTGCAAGCCCTCGAAGGTGAGAAGCGCGCCGTCAACGAAATCTTCGCCCGCATCCACAACGATCCGCGCCACGGCGATCTCGTCGTGTTGCATCGCGGCCCGGGACCGGAGCAGCGCGTGTTCGGTGAATGGTCAATGGGCTTTGCGGATTTCAGCGGTGCCGCCACAATCCTCAAGGGTTTTGTGCGCTTCAATGAAGACGTGAAGCTGAAAGAGCTCGACAGCGCCCGCGCGGTTGAGCTGCTAACGGCTTGTGACGACGACGAGATGCTCAAAAGCGCGTAACAAGCCGGAACGCGGAAGCCCGGCCGCGCGCTTGCCACCCGATCAATTCCTACACAGTTTGGCCCGAGGGCGCGCGCCAGCGCCGGAACTTCACTTGGCCAACAGGCTTTGCTATCACGGCCTGGGCGGCAGATGCTGCTCGCAGCCAACCGAAGAGCCAATCCGATGGTCCATGTCACCTACAAAGTCGTTCGCCACGAAGACGGCTGGGCCTACACCGTCGACGGCGTCTTCTCGGAGAGTTTTCCGACGCACGCAAGAGGCGCTCGATGCGGCGCACCGCGCCGCCGCCGAGCAACGCGCCCCAGGACGAACCGAGGCCATCGAGTATGAGGACGAGAACGGCAAGTGGCACTCTGAACTTGCCCGTGGCGACGATCGGCCGGAAACCGACGTCGAGGACAGCGCTTAAACTGCGTCGGCTAAAGGATTGCAAGAGCGCATCGCTTGCTGATGAAGCGATTATCGCCCTCCGGCTGCCGTCAAAGCGGGAAGTAATGGCAGCGGTATGGGCCGATGACGAGAGTGCGATAGCACTTCACGACGCCGTGGCGCGTGCGGCGTTCGCTGTATTGGACCTGGTGCAACGGCGAGGTAGCGGCCGCGGCGTCCTGCACCGCCGTTCCGCTCGCCGGCGTCGCGCTTGCGCTTTGGCAACAAATAAGACCCATGCCGGCGGCGAAGGTCAACGCGACTAATATCTTTTGCATGGATATCTCCTGGTTAGGTTTCCTCAAACGCAACAACTGATCAGATCGTATATAGTTCCACAACTTCGCGTTTGAGTTGTATAACGCTGCACGGTTGAACGGCTCACAAATTCCTGGCGCGCTTTTTCTCGGCGGCCTTTCGCAGCACTTCGACCCGCAGCGGCAATACCGCGCCGAACCAGCAGGCATGCGCGGTATGATCAGTGTAATCGTCGCCGGTCTCGGGATGAAGCAGGACCGTCAAGCCATCGCGGTTGAGCATCAGCCATGGCAGGAAAGTTCCGACGAGATCGGCCGGAAACGCGATCTGATACATGGATTGGGTGTGCGGCCCGACCAGCTCGTCATGCCAGCGGCCAAGCTTCGCATCGGGAAATTCCGCGGCAACCCGCACACGCAAATGCTCCGCCCGATCGCGGGTCTTTTTCGGATCGTAATAGATATGGGCGTGATAGGCCGCGATCGACCGCGGATCACTTTGGTGAGCCTGCGCGCCGGCAATTTTCTCGGGCATCAAGGAGCGAGCCTCGTCAATACGAATAATCGAGAATATCGCCGTTGCCGATCGTAAGGTCGATATCGGGCGCGAGCGGGAGGATCGGCGGCCCCGCTAACGGGCCGCCATTGGGCCCCGTGGGCATGGGCGGCGGCGATGGCGTCGCGAGATCCCGATAGTTTTGCATCGCCATTTCACCGCCGAGGAAAACACATCGGCAATAGTCAGGATCGGCGTAGATGTAGTAACGCCTGCCACCGCTGCTGCGCGCGACGAATGTGCGCGGCGGCAATAGTCGCAAACGTTCGAGCTGTTGCGGCGTGTTTGCCGGGCGCATGACGAAGCCGACGTCCTCGAGCTTCATGTCGCTGGCCTCCTGAGCGGTCGCAGCGTCACCGATCAGGCCGAAGGCAACGACCGCGAACAGATGAGCAGAACGGAAATACATGCAATTCCTCACGGATGCGGCGCGCTGTTGCGCACCTTGCCGAAATGGACGGCGAGGAACAACGCCATGGCGAAAATACCGAGGCCAGTTGCGATCGCTATGCCAACGGGCCGCGGCGGGGCTGCAAAGAAGTAGCGTATCAAAACGGCAGCAATGACGAAGTTGAAAAAGCCCCAGACCACGTTGACGATCGCCGAGGATTCGCCCACTCCCCGCGGCGACGCGAACGGAGTCTGGAATTTGTTGCCGCAGATGCCTTGCACAAAATGCGGCACGCCGTTGGCAAAGAATGCTCCGGCGAAGAAATGGGCGAGATAATAATACCACGGCACGACAGTCTGCTCCCTTGTTTGATGCTGATTTCCGGCGCTTGTCCTCGTCGAGTTCCAGGCAGCTGCTTGAGCTTATCATCGGAACGGCCGTCAATCTCTAGCTTGATGTTGGCAGGGCCAGGATCGTTGTTCATCCCCACGGCCGCGCCGCCGGCCGCTGTGTCGGAACAAGACCCGCCAACAGCACGGCGAGCATCCCGGTGAGGAAAATCCCGTCGAAAGTACCGGCGCCGCCGATGGAGGCGACCGGGGCGCCGAGCCCACGCACCTTGTCGAGATTGGTAAGGTCGGCGCCGATGAGCGTACCCAGGCTGCCGGCGATGTAAGCCAGCGGCGCGGCATTTTCGCGCGACAGCACCAGGGCAACGACAGCAGTGATCAGCGCCGGCCAGAACACCGGCACCGCAATCCCGATTCCGGGCACGGGATTGGCGAGCCAGTGCAGCGCCAGAGCAACAGCAGCCGTCGCGATCGCACCGTTGATCCACAATCGCCGGACCGCAAGCAGATAGATCGACATCAGTGTCGGGATGACAGCGCCGCCGACGTTGACCGCGATCACCGTTCCGGCCCAGTCCTCGACAACCGGCACGTTATATTGCATGCCGAAAAAATCGATGACCTGATCCGACACGACGTGTTCGTGCGGCAGGACCGCAACCGGAATGTTGAAATAGCTGCCGATCAGCGAGCCGAACAACAACAGCATGGCGGTCGAGGAACTGACGCCGAGGCTGACATAGGCTTGGCGCAGCGCACGCAGCACCAATAGAACGACCAATAAAACCACGAAAAGCGCGACAAGAATCGAGAAAAAGCCGGGCGTGAGCGGCAGATAATGGAAGTGGCTCATTTGCATCGGAGTAACTCCGATTTACAGTTAAGCATGAAATCCGCGACGGCGAGAGTTGAACGAACGGAAGCCGTCTGACCGAAAAGATGCGGAGCTTGCGCAGCAGAGCTTGCCAATGACGGAAGCCGGAGCCGTCCGCGAGGTTCCGTTGCCGCGGCTGGTGCCGGCGCTGCTGCGCCTTCGTCGCCGGCTATGTCGACATGTATACATTCCTCGCGCTGTTCGGGCTGTTCGTCGCTCAGGTCACGGGGAGCTTCGTGACCGCAGGCGCCGAACTCGTCACCCACGACCTCGGCATCACCGGCAAGGCGCTGGCGATTGTGGCCTTTCTGTTTGCGGCAGCGCTGACGGCGGGATTGATCGCGTGGGTCCGCGGTCAGGGCCGCGCGCCGTTACCATGGATGCTCGCGTTTGAGACGGTGCTGCTCGCCGCCTTCACGGTCTTGCTTTTGATTGGTCCTCCGATCACCAGCGTCCAGGACTGGCACGGCATCTTTGCCGGCCTGTTCGGAGCCATGGCGATGGGCACGCAGAGCGTCATCGTGCGGCTGCTGATGCGCGGCGTCCCGCAGACCAACGTGATGACCGGCAATATGACCCAACTCGGCGTCGAGACCACCGCGCTGCTGCTGGCCTGGCGCCAGCGCGCGCGAGACCCGGATGATGTCGAAAATGCGCGCGAATTCGCCGCGGTGCGTTCGCGCTTGCTCGTCGTTCTCGCCATTGCCATAGGTTTCGTACTGGGTGCCGTTTTGGGCGCCATCAGCTATGCGAAGGCGGGTCTGGCCGGAGCGCCGCTAGCCGTCGTAATTGTCGGCGCGCTCTCGCTCTGGGCGTTCCGGCGCGAGCGACATGGTTGAGTGTCATTGAAGATCGAGAATGGAGCAGTGAATGCCGGAGCATCCCGAAGCGATCGTCGCGGGTAAAAAACGTCCGTTCACCGGAGCGGAATTTTTGGAGTCGCTCCGCGACGGCCGCGAGGTCTATATCTATGGCGAGCGGGTCAACGACGTCACGACGCATCCCGCGTTCCGGAATGCCGCCGCTTCGGTCGCGCTGCTTTACGACGCCCTGCACGACAAGCAGTCCAAGGAAATACTGACCGCACCGACCGATACCGGCTCGGGCGGCTACACCCACAAATTCTTCAAGGCAGCGCGCTCGCGCGACGAAGTCATCGCACAGCGCGATGCCATCGCCGCCTGGGCGCGGATCACCTATGGCTGGCTCGGGCGCAGCCCCGATTACAAAGCCGCGTTTCTCAATACCCTCGGCGCCAACGCCGAGTTCTATGGCAAGTTCGCCGACAACGCGCGCGCCTGGCACAAGCGCGGCCAGGAGGCGGTGCTGTTTCTCAATCACGCCCTGGTCAATCCGCCGATCGACCGCAACAAGCCGATCGAGCAGGTCAAGGACGTCTACATCACCATCCAGAAAGAGACCGACGCCGGCGTTTACGTGTCCGGCGCCAAGGTCGTCGCCACCAATTCGGCGCTCACCCATTACAACTTTCTCGGCCAGAACATGAGCGTCGAGATCACCGACCCGAGCATGGTGGTGATGTTCATCGCGCCGATGAACACGCCGGGCATCAAGCTGATCTGCCGGCCGTCGTATGAAATGGCTGCCGCGGCCACCGGCTCACCCTGGGATTACCCGCTGACGTCGCGGTTCGACGAGAACGACGCCATTTTCGTTTTCGACAACGCATTCATCCCGTGGGAGAACGTATTCGTTCATCGCGACGTCGAGCGGCTGAAGAACTTCTATCCGCAATCGGGCTTCTTCAACGGCTTCACTTTCCAGGGCTGCACGCGGCTCGCGGTAAAGCTCGATTTCATCGCCGGCCTGCTCTACAAGGCCGCGCGCACCACCGGCGTCGAAGCGTTTCGCGGTGTGCAGGCGCAGATCGGCGAAGTGATCGGCTGGCGCAATCTGTTCTGGTCGCTTACCGACGCCATGGCGTGCAACCCCGATCCCTGGGTCGACGGCGCCGTGCTGCCAAACGTGCGCGCCGGCGCCACGTATCGGTTGTTCATGACCGAAGCCTATCCCGCGGTACGCAACATCGTCGAAAAGGTGATCGCGTCCGGGCTGATTTATCTTCCGTCCCACGCCCGCGATTTCAAGAACCCCGACATCGACAAATATCTGGCGCGTTACGTGCGCGGCTCAAACGGCATCGACTACAAGGAGCGCATCAAGATCATGAAGCTGCTGTGGGACGCCATCGGTACCGAGTTCGGCGCCCGCCACGAGCTTTACGAAATGAATTATTCCGGCAGCCACGAGCTGATCCGGGTCTTTCAGCTCCAGCAATCGCAGGGAAGCGGCGCACTCAAGGGGATGATCGGGCTGGTCGAGCAATGCATGGCCGATTACGACGAGGACGGCTGGAAGCATCCTGCGTACACCGACCCGTCGGATATTTCGGTGCTAGGGAAGAACTAAGCCGTCGGCGCTGCCAGCTATGCTCTGCCCTCCCCCGTTTATTGGGGGAGGGTCTCGTCGGCAGCAATCAATTTCACTCGCGATCAGGCCGGTTCTGGTTGTCTTACCAATGCCGGATAGTCGGTGTAGCCCTTCGGTCCGGGCGTGTAGAACGTGTTGGGATCCGGCGCATTGAGCGCCGCGCCCGACTGCCAGCGCTTGATGAGATCCGGGTTGGCCAGAAATGGCCGCCCGAACGCAATCAGATCAGCTTTGCCGGCGGCGAGATCGGCTTCCGCTCGCGCGGCGTCGTAGCCGCCGGACAGAATAAGCGCGCCTTTGAATTCCTTGCGGAAGGTGTCCTTGATCGACTGCGGCACGGCCGGAGCGCCCATCGACGAATGATCGACGAGGTGTACATAAGCCAAGCCCAGCGCATTGAGCTGCCGCGCGAGATAGGCGTAGTCCGCTTCCATCTCCGGATAGGGCGGCATGTCGTTGAAGGCGCCGTACGGCGACAGCCGGATGCCGACTTTATCTTTGCCGATTGCCGCGATCACCGCCTTGGCGACCTCAAGCACGAACCGCGCGCGGTTCTCGATTGAACCGCCATACGCGTCGGTGCGCTGATTGGAATTCGGGCGGATGAATTGCTCGAGCAGATAACCATTGGCGCCGTGCAACTCGACGCCGTCGAAGCCCGCCGCCACCGCATTCTTCGCCGCCTGTACATACTCGCCAAGCGCCGTCTTGAGGTCAGCTTCGGTCATCGCCTTCGGCGTGGCGTGCGGCTTCATTCCTCCAGCGTCAGTGTAGATTTCGCCCGCGGCCGCGACTGCAGAAGGAGCAAGCACAGTCGCGCCGGCCGGCAGATTGAGCGGATGTCCGATCCGGCCGGTGTGCATCAATTGCAGAAAAATTTTGGCGCCCTTGGCGTGAACGGCGTCGGTGACCTTTTTCCATGCGGCCGTCTGTGCGGCGGAAAAGGCGCCGGGAATGCGCGGATAGCCCAATCCGTTTGGCGAGGGCGAAGTACCTTCAGTGATGATGAGGCCGGCGGACGCGCGCTGCGCGTAATATTCCACCATCAGATCGTTCGGTACGTTGTCGCTCGCCCGATTGCGGGTGAGCGGCGACATCACCAGACGATTCTGCAACGTGAGCGGACCAAGCTTGGTTGGTGAAAACAGTAACGACATCGATGCCCTCCAATGTGAGCCGACCCGGCGATCGGAAAACGTACATGGTGCGACGCACAAGAATGACAAGTGTTGCGATCAGGACGCGCAGCGTAGCGGTCGATAAACACGCATGCGAACGTCGCGGCAGAGCCTGCAAAAAATATTGCGAACTAAACTGCAGCAAAATCAGAACGATTTTCTATCAAACCAACCGGCGGCGCCAAGACCGCACTCGGTTCATGGAACACGCGACAAGACAATGCGGACGCGTTTGCATAGCAGCAATTCAAAGTCGCGCCCAGGCTCACGCGTGTTACTACCCGGTACTTGAGCCGCTTGTGCCGGCGCGCTCGCCCGAGCGAAACGATTAGAGGCCGGTACCGAAACCGACGGTGATCTGGACGCGTAACGTGTCCTCGCCAGCGGCAATCGGCACCGGTGATGCCAATCCGCCGGCGGCGCGCAGCGCCTTCATCTGAACCGGGCGGAGCAAAGCTGGGATCTTCCGTGATCCACATAACGCGTCCAAGCTCCAAGCCCGCGGCGCGCGCATAGAGTTCGGCCTTACGCCGTGCGTCGGCGACTGCAGCCTCCCGCGCCTGATCGAGCGCTTTTGACAGATCGGAATGGAGAAATTCCACGCCGCCGACATCAGTCGCCCCGGCGGCAATCACCCGGTCGAGAATCGCGCCGACCGTTGCGATTTGGCGGATGGTGATGCTGAGCTGGTTGGAGACACTGAAGCCCGAAAGCTTCGGTTCGGTATTCGGTTGCGGCGGCGCATAAACCGGCTGGACTGAAAAACGCGAGGTCTGAATATCTTTTTGTGCAATTCCCGAATCCCGCAACGCAGCCGTAATAGCGGCCATCAGTTTCGCATTGGCGTCAGTGGCTTCTTTGACGGTCTTTGCCTTGGTGGTTACGCCGGCCCCGATCTGGGCGTAATCGGGCTGCACCGTGACGCTGCCTTCGCCATTCACGATCACCCGCGCCTCCGGCCGCGGTGGCGGCTGCTGCGCCTGCGCTGGCGTGACCCCGACAATAACCGCTGCGCCGATTATGCCGACAGCCAGAGATCGAAACAGACCAGCCGTCGCGGCCAGCGTTGCAGCGCGTGTCGATACGGCCATCGCGGCCTCCATCAAGTCGTTCGTGATTTATCAGCCGGGCTTTCTGCTCGATTTTTGCGGGACGAATAAGGCGCAAAACGCGATAGCCGCCTCGCAGGGCGCCAATGATTACTTGCCGGTCTCGAGCCACTTCTGCTCACGCGCATAAAACGCTTCCAGGAGATCGGGCCGGTCATCTCCGAGCAGTTCCGGGTTCACCTTGTACCCGCGCTTGACCTGGGTGTAGCCGATGAACTTGTAGGACGGCCGCAGTGACTTGATGATGTCCCAGTCCACCGGCAACGGCTGGCGCGGATCCACCGTCTGCATCTGATCGCGCTGATAGATGCCCTCGAACGAACCGAGCTTCCAGCCGCCGGCGGTTTGGACGACGCGCGAAACAAACCGGCAATACTGAAAAGTATCGAACTCGATGCCGTCGAAGGTCAATCGGTCGAAGATCGACGCCGGGCTTTCGACCAGCGCACGGCCGTCTTTGATCTCGAGCCGCGCCGGCATGATCCAATGCTTGGCCTGGCTGCCGGACGTCATCTTCTTGCGCGAGGCCTCGGCGAAGTCCTCGACCGTGCCGTCGAACCAGGTGGTGCGCACCGGCGCGTTCGGTACATAGCACCCGAGCATGCCGGGGAAATCGCGCTGGTCACGGCACAATCGCTCGAACCGCACCAGATCGAAAATTTCCGTGCGATCGAGCAGGCGTTCAAGCCTCGCGTGGAATGCCTGGTCAGTCATGAAGTGACTCACTTTCCCGCGCTTGGCGCGATCATTTTCTTAGCATCCGCATACGGATAGATCACGTCGCCGGTCTTGTAGCGCGCCGGCGTCACGATCACCTGCTTGTTCATGTCCTTGAACTGGGAGATGTCGCTCGAAGCGATGCCGCGGTATTGCACTTGCAGCATGCGCGACTGCGCCCACTCGCCGTCGGCGCCGAATTGGATGTCGCCGACAATGGTCTTGACTATGTTGCCGTGAAGGTAACGCGCCAATGCGGCATCGTCGATGCTGTTGGTGGCGCGGATGGCCTGCTCCAGGACTTGCAGGTCGGCGTAGCCAAATGGCGGCAAGTTGTAGCCGAGCGGATCGACGCCCTCAGCACCGGCGCGAGCCTGGTACTTGGCGAGGAATTCCGCCGCGCCGGCGAACTGCATGGTTTTCGTCGGCAGCCAGGAATCGTAATTCACGACGCCGTTCAACAGCGGGCCGAGCTGCGTCTTGATCGCTGTGCTTTGCAGCCCGACCATCGCGCCGCCAACCAATTTGGGGGTGAAGCCGACCTCATTGATGGCTCGCAGCATGCCGACCGTGCCGACCGGATAGGTGCAGATCACCAGAACATCCGGATTGGTCGCAGCGATCGCGTGCACGATCGGGCTTAGATCCGTCGTCGCCGGCGGATAGGTGCGGTCATAGACAATCGTCAGGCCCGCCGCCTTGGCGTTCGCTCGTGCGCCTTCGGCAGCGTTACGGCCGAATTCGGCATCGGCGGCGATGATCGCCACGGTTTGCGGCTTGGGATTTTGCGCCGCGGCCACTTCGAACAATCCGGCGGTGACTGCGCTTTTGGCGTCGGGCCCGTTGACGTTCATGGAAAAGTACCGGGGATAGTGAAACTCGGCGTTCACCGCCGTACCGAACAGGCCGAGAAACAATTTGCTGCGCTGGATCGCAACGACCAGCGCCGGCGCGATCAGGTTCGTCGCATAGCCGCTGACGATCAGATCGACTTTGTCGATATCGAGAAGCTTCGTATAGATGCCGGGCACGTTCGCCGGACTACTCTGGTCATCGTAATAGACAAGCTTGACCGGGCGGCCGAGCAGACCGCCGCTTAAGTTGACATCCGCTTCCCAGACTTTCATGCCGACGAGAGCGGCCTTGCCGTTGGCAGCAAGCTGACCCGACAACGCCATGCCAAGGCCGATCTTGATCGGCTCGGCGGCGCACGCCGTTTCGGCTGCGAAAACTGCAGCGGCGAGCGCGAGCGCTGCGCCGAGCCATCGGCCTCTGCAGCTCGTGCGCGCCAAGCGTTTTCGAACCTTTCGGTCTTTCTCGAACACCGCCAGCACTCCCGGTTTGGTCCAGCCAGTATATTTCAGCGGACCTGCCGCCAGATAGAGGTACCGCACCCTTGGGCTTGACCGGTCAATCCTTCCTCCTGCAAAGATAACGGCAAAGACCAAGGCCAGTCTCGCCACTGCGGGTCCAAGCAAACGCTCCACGGGAGGTCGTCGATGCCCGACGCCGTCATTGTTTCCACCGCCCGCACGCCGATCGGCAAAGCCTATCGCGGCGCGTTTAACATGACGCATGGCGCCGACCTCGGCGGCCACGTCGTCCGTCACGCCGTGGAGCGCGCCGGCGTCGATGCCGGTGAAGTCGAGGACGTCATTCTCGGCTGCGCGCTGCCCGAGCGCGCCACCGGCGGCAACATCGCGCGCCAGGCCGCGATCCGCGCCGGTTTACCGGTCACCGTATCCGGCATGACGGTGAACCGCTTTTGCAGCTCGGGCCTGCAAGCGATTGCGCTTGCGGCCCAGCGGGTCATTGCCGGCGAGGCTTCGGTAATCGCCGCCGGCGGCCTCGAGAGCATCAGTCTCGTGCAGGATGGCAAAAGCCTGCAGGCGCCCAGTGAGTGGATACAGGAGCACAAGCCCGCGATCTACATGCCGATGATCGATACCGCCGACAACGTGGCGGAGCGTTATCAGGTCAGCCGCGAAGCGCAGGACGCCTACGCGCTTGAGAGCCAGCGCCGCACCGCGACGGCGCAGCAGGCGAAGCGCTTCGACGGCGAGATCGTGCCGCTGCCGACCACCAAAAAGATCGTCGACAAAGACACCAAGGCCGAGAGCTTCGAACCGGTCACGCTCAAGAGCGATGAAGGCAATCGCCCTGACACCACGATCGAAGGATTGGCCGCACTCAAGCCGGTGCGCGAAGGCAAGTGGATCACCGCCGGCAACGCCAGCCAGCTCTCCGACGGCGCGTCGGCCTGCGTGGTGATGGACGCGAAGCTTGCCGAACAGCGCGGGTTAAAGCCGCTCGGCACCTTCCGCGGCTTCGCCGTCGCCGGCTGCGAGCCGGACGAGATGGGCATCGGGCCGGTCTTCGCAGTGCCGAAACTGCTCAATCGTCAGGGACTGAAGGTCGGCGATATCGATCTGTGGGAGCTCAACGAAGCGTTCGCGAGCCAGGTGCTCTACTGCCGCGACCGGCTTGGCATTCCGCAGGAGCGGCTCAACGTCGACGGCGGCGCTATCGCCATCGGTCATCCTTACGGCATGAGCGGGGCGCGCATGACCGGCCACGCCTTGATCGAAGGCAAGCGCCGCGGCGCCAAGCTCGCGATCGTCACCATGTGCATCGGCGGCGGCATGGGCGCCGCCGGTTTGTTTGAGATAAATTAGAGGGCAGCGCCGTTGTGAGGAGGAAATAATGGACCTTCGCTTCACGCCGGAAGAGACCGCGTTCCGCGACAAGGTGCGCTCGTTCATGAAAGAGAAGCTGCCGGCCGCGATCCGCAACAAGCTGATCGAGGGACGGCGGCTCAGCAAGGACGATCTCGTCGACTGGCAGCGCATCCTCAACGCCAAAGGCTGGGCGGTGCCGCATTGGCCGAAAGAATGGGGCGGCACCGGCTGGGGGCCGGTCGAGATTTATCTGTTCCGCGACGAGATGCAGCAGGCGCCGGCGCCCGAGCCGCTGCCGTTCGGCGTCAACATGCTCGGTCCCGTATTGATCGCCTTCGGCAGCGACGAGCAGAAGAAAAAGTTCCTGCCGCGCATCGCCAATCTCGACGATTGGTGGTGCCAGGGCTTCTCCGAACCCGGCTCGGGCTCCGATCTTGCCTCGTTGAAGACCTCGGCGAAGCGCGTCGACGGCCACTACGTCGTCAACGGCCAGAAAACCTGGACGACGCTCGCGCAATATGCCGACTGGATTTTCTGTTTGGTGCGTACCGATCCTGCCGTCAAGAAGCAGGAAGGCATTTCGTTCCTGATGATCGACATGAAGACGCCGGGCATAACCGTGCGCCCGATCCAGACCATCGACGGCGGCAGCGAAGTCAACGAGGTCTTCTTCGACGACGTGAAAGTGCCGGCCGAGAATTTGGTCGGCCAGGAGAACAAGGGCTGGGACTACGCCAAATTCCTGCTCGGCAACGAGCGCACCGGGATTGCCCGGGTCGGCGCTTCAAAAGCGCGCATCCGCCGCCTGAAGGAGCTTGCCGCTCTCGAACAGGCAGGCGGCAAGCCGCTAATGGCCGACGAACGGTTTCGCGCCAAGATCACCGCCGTCGAAGTCGAACTCAAGGCGCTGGAAATGACCGAGCTGCGCGTGGTCGCCGCCCGCACCAAGAGCAACAAGCCCGACCCCGCCTCGTCCATTCTCAAGATCAAGGGCTCGGAAATTCAGCAGAGCATCACCGAATTGCTGCTCGAAGTCGTCGGTCCCTACGCGCTGCCCTATCAAACACCGCACGACGAGAGCGAGCGCTGGAACGAGCCGCCAATCGGTCCCGACTGGGCCGGTCCGCTGGCGCCGCAATATTTCAATACCCGCAAGACCACGATCTATGGCGGCTCGAACGAGATTCAGAAGAACATCATCGCCAAGGCGATTCTGGGCTTATGACCTTGCCTCACGTCATTCCGGGGCCGAGCGCAGCGAAGAAATTGCGGATGTTCGATGTGTGCCCTCGCCCAACGAAGGTTGTGAAATGGATTTTGCGCTGACCGAAGAGCAGCAGATTTTGCGCCATAGCGTCGAGCGGCTGTTCGCCGATCATTACGCGTTCGAAGCGCGCAGGCGCTACATGCAGGAGCCGCGCGGCTGGAGTCTTGGCCTGTGGAAGCGCTATGCCGAGCTTGGCCTGCTCGGGCTGCCGTTCGACGAAGAACACGGCGGCTCCGGCGGCGGGCCGGTCGAGACCATGATCGTGATGGAGCAGATCGGCCGGGCGCTGGCGCTCGAGCCCTATCTCGCAACCGTCGTTCTTGCCGGCGGCTTGATCCGGCTCGGCGGCACGGACGCGATGCGCGCCGACCTCTTGCCGAAGATCGCCGGCGGCGAACTTGGTCTCGCCTTCGCTCACACCGAACGGCAGGCGCGCTACGATCTCGCCGACATTGCTGCAACCGCTCGCCGCGACGGCTCAGGCTATGTGCTCGATGGCGCCAAAAGCCTGGTTCTGCACGGCGATAGCGCGGAAAAATTCATCGTATCGGCGCGACTCTCCGGCGGCCAGCGCGACCGCGATGGCGTCGGGCTGTTTCTGGTCGATGCCACGGCGAACGGCGTTGCCGTGCGCGGCTATGGCACGGTCGATGGGTTGCGCGCCGCCGAGGTGACGCTGGGCGGTGTGCGGGTCGACGCAAGCGCGGCGATTGGCGAGCCCGGCGCGGCTTTCCCGCTGATCGAGCGGATCGCCGACATCGCGATGGCGGCGCTTTGCGCCGAAGCGGTTGGCGCCATGTCGGCGATGCAGGAAACGACAGTCGAATATCTGAAGACGCGCAAGCAGTTCGGCGTCACCATCGGCAGCTTCCAGGCGCTGCAACATCGCGCCGCGGAAATGGTGGTCGATGTCGAACAGGCGCGCAGCATGGCGATGCTCGCGACCATGATGGCGTCGGAGGATGACCCGCGCGAGCGGCGGGCGGCGATTTCGGCGGCGAAGGTGCAGATCGGACGCTCCGGACGCGCCGTCGGCCAGGCGGCGATCCAGCTGCACGGCGGCATCGGCATGACCATGGAGGCCAAGGTCGGCCACTACTTCAAGCGCGTCACCACGATCGACACCACGTTCGGCGACGCCGATTACCACCTCGGCCTGTTGGGCGCCGCCGGCGGCCTGATCGCGGCGTAATATCCGGCTACCGTTATGGCTTAATCGCTTGCCAGCCCGCATCCGGATCGTACTCGGTGATCTGAGGTGCGATGCGCGCCGTGTCGGGGCCGAGATTTCTCTGATAAACGGTGCCGTCCTGGTTGACGATGAAGGTCATGATGCCGGAATCGCCATAGGTGGCCGGATAGGCAATCAGTGCGAAGCCGCCCGTCATGCGATCGGTGGTCGATATAGTCCATGGCGCCGCCGGGCGCGTTGTGTCCCTGCCGGGTGAGAATCCGGAAATAATAGCCGTAATAGGGGCGCGGCTTTAGATGCGGCGTACCTGGCCGATAACCGGCGGCTCGCGCCTGGGCGATCAGCGGGCCCAATGGACTTTCTTCTTCGCCCGGTTTCGCCGGCCAATACAGTCCATCACGCTCTCCGACTTTGCTCATAAAGTGCTGGGCGTAATCGGCGGAACCGCCAGGTCCTAATTTTTTCGCGGCATATTCGCGCTGGGCGGCGACGTAGGCGCGGCATACGTCGATGACCATGAGTTCGTTGCGGCCGATGCGCCGGTTCAGAATCTCTTCCGCGCCGACTTTGGCGTCGAAGCGCCAGCGGCCATGCTTGCGGATGATCGGGATTGGCAGCGGCCATTCGTCGGCGCCGACAACCAGGATGGCCTTGTTGTCGCCGTCCGGCTCCAGCTTGTGTGCGGCATCATAGGCGGCAACGAAGCGCGCCCTCGCGCTCCGATCGGCGACGGGATCGCCGGAATGGATCAACTTCGCACTGCCCGGCCCGAGGATAGCGTGAAGTTCGCCGATGTGATTGCCGCGGTTCGCGGCAATCAGCGCATCGACTGCCGCTGCCGGCGTCGTGAAAGTTTTTTGCATCGCGGCTGCAGGCGCGGGCGTTACAGAGACCGCGGCGATCGCCGCAAGACCCATCGCGATCCCGCGGAGCCGCAGTCCGATCAGGAGCCTGTTGGCCGTATATCTCGACACCGCTTCCGTCATCGCATCACCTTATCGGCGGCCGCCGCCATGGAAGCTTGGCATCGCTGGTGCGCCATGGAAGCTCGGCATCGCCGGTGCGGCATGAAAACTTGGCATCGCAGGGGGCAATGCGGGCGCCATGCGGCTTGACAGTCCGCGCGCCGCTTCGCCGCGTACCCGCGCGCCGCTGCCGAAGGATTCGAAGGCATGCGGCAGCTGACGCTGGGGTACGGGCTGACCCACCCGCGCCGGCAGGGGCGCGTATCCGCGCGACTCACGCCGCGGAGCGTTGGCCTGCCCGCTAAACCGGCCCGCGGTTATCGGATCCCGATAGGGTACGCCGAGGCGATGAGTGGGATCGTGCCGCCAGATTCCTCCCGGCGGCTCGTGACCGGTGCGGAAGCGCTGGAAGCGCTCGCGATCGATCCTAATCAAGTGATGTCGCCAGTCGAAAGCCGCCCAGGCCCAAAAGCCAAAAAGCGGATAGATACCGGCATCAAAGGCGATAGTGGAATCCGCCGGCACGCAAGCCCCGGCCCAGGTTCCGAAATAGAACGGCGGGTAATCGGGATAGGGCCAAGCGCCGTAGATGCACCAAGGATTATAGACCGGGACATACACGATTTCCGCGTTCGCCGATTCGATCATGATCTCCTGATCATCGGTCGAAACCATCAGCTGCGGCGTCGAGGCGAGCGCGCCAGCGGCTTGCGCACGCTGGCGCAGTCCTTGAACCGCATCCATGACGTCGGCCGGCTGGGCGAGAAACGCGTCGCCGAGCTGCTCCGTCCATTGCAGGTTGGCGTCCATCATGTGCAGGAGTTGCGGAAACGAAACCAGCGATTTTACGCTCGGATCCCAGGACTGTTGCTGCAACGCCGCCGTCAATGCGTCGCGATTAAGCGCTGCGTTGGCGGGGTTCTGCAGCCAGCGATCCGCCTCGACGACCTCGGCCGGGTAGGTCGCGGCCATCAAGATCTGTGCGACCAGCGGATCAGGGTAAAGCGCGATCGGCGCGACCAACTGATCGAGCTGTGCGGCAGAGCGGAGGGATGTGCCCGTCGCCGAAGCCGGCTGAGCCGCTGCGGTCGACCCATAGAAGCCCATGAGCACAACAACGCCCACGACGGCAAGCCCGTGGACCCGATCAGCAAAGCTGAACATCGATAAACTCTGCAGCGCGCCGATCCGCGACGGATTGATCCACATCAAGGGCAGCACGCCTTTCCGCGTTCGAGCGGCCGCGACGTAAAGGTGCCCGCAGTTTATCCCGGCCGCGCCCTCGTCGTTCCCTCGCCTGCTGTCAATTCAACCACCAGATGGTCGCGGTGCTCGCGGCCGTACTCGTCGATCACCCGGACTGCAATGCAGTGGGTGCCGGCTTCGAGGTCCCCGGGCAGCCGCGCCGACCAGATATGCGACGACGGCTCGGCCTTCACCCAAGGTTTCTTGGTCGCCTCGTTGCGGGCGAACACTTCCTCGACGAATGGGTCTGGCCGTGCCACGCGCTGCATCTTGATCGGCGCGCGCTCGCCGATGCGATACTCCACGGACGTGCGCGGACCGCCGTCGAAGAAATTGACGACGACGTTCGTCGCAAACGCGCTGTCCTGCGGGATCGGCGAGCCGAGCAGCTCGCCCATGCGGAATTCGCTGTAAAGCTCCTTGCGGTCGCGGTGGAATTCAGAATCGAGCACGATCCGCATTTGCCGCGCATGGGGCTCGTTGGCCGGCTGGAACCGTGTCGTAGCGCTTCGCCCGTCGATCGACAGAATGTGAAAGCCGTTCGGACTGCCGTCGCGGCTGTCGGCGACCGCAATGCCGCGATGATCGTATGGCCCGCTCCACCACGAGCCTGACACCGCCGTCATCACATGGTGGTGGTGCGGCAACGGCCCGGCAAAGCCGTCCTCGGCACCGAAATAATGATGCTCGGTGGTGTGCGTGTGACCGGACAAACTCAAGGTATTGGGGCGTCCCGCCAGCAGCTTCAAAAAGTCGGCGCGATTGACGGTGTTCGTCGACGGATCGGCGCCGTTGAGATAATTCTGCAATGGAATGTGCATGCAGGCGATGACCAGTTTATCGGGCGGATATTCCTTGAGCACGTTGGCGATGAAAGTTAGCTGCCGCTGGTCGAAACGACCTTCGAACTTGCCGCCGCCGCGCGGCCTACCCGCATCAAACCCCAGATAGTTGACATTATCGAGCATCAGAAACAGCGCGCCGCCATATTCGAACGCGTAATAGTTCGGACCGTAGGTCCGCTTGAATGTCTCGCGCGAATATTTCGCGCTTGGCGCTTCGTAATTCAGATCGTGATTGCCGCCGATGTTGTACCACGGCAGTCCGATCTGGCCGATGATGCGGTTCAAGCGCGGATAAAGCGACAAATCGTCGAACATGATGTCGCCGGTGGTCATGCCGAATGCCGCCTTGGCGCCGATCAGGGCGTTGACCACATCATCGCGGATGAAATTGACTTCGACCTGGCTCTCCGGCTGCGGATCGGTAAAGACAATGACGTCGAATTTTTGCGGCTCGTCGACCGCGCGCAACGGGAAATCGAGAGAATCCGGCAGCGGTCCGGTCGGATCGATGCCGCGATATCGCAGATTGAGATTTTGCGGCGTGCCCGCCGGCTGATGAATGTAATAAAATCGCGGCAGCATGTCCGCATCGACCGGCACGGCATAGCCAGTCGGTTTGATAATGAAGATGACGTCCCCGTCCTCGAGTGGAAGCGTGTAACGTCCGTCCGCGTCGGTCTTGACGACATCGCGGCCGTTCGAGACGAGGACGCCGGCAATACCCGGATCGCTTGCCTGGCGATGGACTCCGCCGGAGCGATTTTCGTAAACGATGCCCGAGACGGCGCCGCTGTCCGCCGCAAAGGCTTGGCCGAGCGGAGCAATCGCAGCGGAGAGCGCTGCGGCGGCACCATATTTCACGACGTCGCGGCGCGAGGGCTTAAGCTCGCCGCCAGAGAAGCTTTCGCCTAAAGCAGTCATGGCTGAAATCCTCCGCTGCCAATCGGTCGGGGCACACGATTGCTCGTTGCGGCTTAATGGAGGGACCTGACTGGATTATGACCGGCTGGAGGGGCGCGGTAGTCAACCCCGGCTAAACGAGTACAAAAATATTGCTGCGTTATCGGCACCGACCTTCCAGACATTCAATGAAGCTTCCTCGCCCTTCTGCAGCTCGATCCCTCCTGCGTTGTTACGGGCCGCGCCGAAAGATCACGCTGAGATTATTGGCAGGCATCGGCACGGTTTCCGCCAGCGTAAAGCCGTGAAGCGCAGCAAGAGCGGTCACGTCGGCAAGATCGCGAATGCCCCATTCGGGATTTCGCGCGCGAAGCGAAATATCAAACTGTTCATTGCTCGGCGCGGTGTGGCGGCCGTCGATCTTGTAAGGGCCATAGAGAAAGAGAACGCCACCGGCCGGCAAAATGTGCGCTGCGCCGTGCATCAAGGCTTCGGTCACCGCCCACGGTGAAATATGGATCATGTTGTTGCACACGATCGCATCAGCGCGGGCGACCGGCCACGGCTCCGCCGTGGTATCGAGGCGCATCGGCGCCTGCAGATTGGCAACGCCCGCGGCGGCTCTGTGCGCGGCGATACTTGCAAGGGCGGCGGCGTCAATGTCGGTCGGTTGCCAGGAAATACCGGGCAGGCCTTTGGCGAAGAACACGGCATGCTCGCCGCTGCCGCTCGCGATTTCGACCACTAGTCCCGCGGACGGCAGCACCCGTTTGAGCACGTCGAGGATCGGCACACGATTGCGGGCGACGTGACCGTGGTAGAGCCGTGGATCGGATGTTTCGGGCATTCAGTTTGTGTCCCGCTAGACACTGAAGGGTAGCGCGGATCAAGCGGGCCGCCTACGCCGGCTCTGCATATCGCGGCGCCAGGATACCGGCTACATAATCGTGATTGCTCGGTGTTATGCCGACCCAGACGGCGCAGCGTATTGCGGAGGTTCAGGTGAAAACGGCCATTACCGAAATGTTCGGCATCCGCCAT
Source organism: uncultured Alphaproteobacteria bacterium (assembly GCA_963826945.1). Lineage (GTDB taxonomy): Bacteria > Pseudomonadota > Alphaproteobacteria > Rhizobiales > Xanthobacteraceae > BOG-931. The sequence goes on from CAWGYY010000028.1 coordinate 368,309, forward strand.
CCCATCATCCAGGGCGGCATGCACTATGTCGGCTTTGCCGAGCTCGCTTCCGCGGTATCGAATGCCGGCGGGCTCGGCATCATCACCGGCCTCACGCAGAAGACGCCGGAGCTTCTGGCCCGCGAAATCGCGCGCTGCCGTGACATGACCGACAAACCGTTCGGCGTGAACCTCACCTTCCTCCCGGCGCTCAAGGCGCCGCCTTATCCGGAATACATCGCCGCGATCGTCGAAGGCGGCGTCAAGATCGTCGAGACCGCGGGACGAAGCCCCGAGCAATATCTGCCGCCGCTGAAAGCCGCCGGTATCAAGATCATCCACAAATGCACCTCGGTGCGCCATTCGCTCAAGGCCGAGCGCATCGGCTGCGATGCGGTCAGCGTCGACGGCTTCGAATGCGGCGGCCATCCTGGCGAAGACGACGTGCCGAATTTCATTCTGCTGCCGCGCGCCGCCGACGAACTGAAAATTCCGTTCGTGGCCTCGGGCGGCATGGCGGATGCGCGCAGCCTGGTCGCGGCGCTGGCGATGGGCGCGGCCGGCATGAACATGGGCACGCGCTTTATCGCTACCAAAGAGGCGCCGGTGCACGACCACGTCAAGCAGGCGATCGTCGCCGCCTCCGAGCTCGACACCCGGCTGATCATGCGGGCGCTGCGCAACACCGAGCGCGTCCTGAAAAACGCCGCCGTCGACCGCATCGTCGAAACTCGAACGCGAGAAGGGTACGGCACTGACTTTCGCCGACATTCAGGAGGAAGTCGCTGGCGTCTATCCGCGGATTTTGATGGAGGGCGACATGGACGCGGGCGCCTGGAGCTGCGGCATGGTCGCCGGCCTGATCGATGATATTCCGACCGTCGCCGAGCTGATCGACCGCATCATGGCCGAAGCGGAGCAGCTGATCCGCGTGCGGCTGGTCGGCTTGCTCGGCCACGACGCAGCGCCGGCGGCGAAGGTGGCGTGAGGTGCGACGTTCGCCACGACTGCCTCAGCCGCGCAGGCCGAGCAGGCAGAGATATTCCCAGGCCAACGTGGCGCCGGCCAGAGCCGTGATTTCCGCGACGTCGTAAGCCGGCGCGACTTCAACCACGTCCATCCCAACAAATCGAAGCTGCTGTAGCCGCCGCACCATCGCCTGCACTTGCCAGCTGGCGAGGCCGCCGATCTCCGGCGTTCCGGTACCGGGCGCGAAGGCAGGGTCGAGCACGTCGATATCCACGCTCAGATAGACCGGCGCATCGCCGACGATCTCGCCAATGCGCGCGGCAATGGCGGCGGGATCCGATTCGTGAACGTCTTGCGCGCTGATCGTCACCACGCCGCGCGCCGCCGTCCAGTCACGGACCTCGCGCGGGACTGGAGACCGGATGCCGATCTGAACCATTCGGCGCGGATCGATCAGGCCTTCCTCGATCGCATGGTAGAACACCGAGCCGTGTCCGTAAGTCTGCCCGAAACTATCGGGCCAGGTATCGACGTGCGCATCGAAGTGAACCAGCGCGGACGGGCCCCGCCTTTTTGCCGACGCCCGCAGCAGCGGAAGGGTGATGCTGTGATCCCCGCCCAAGGCAACGAGGTGTTCGATCTCGCGCGCCTGCTCCTCGATCAGCGCCAGGCTGGCCACAAGGTCTCCGAGCGCGATGGCAAAGTCGCCGATGTCGGCCACTGGCAGCTTGGTTGCATCGACCCGGTGCTGCGGATGCTCGCCGTCGACCAGCATCCGGCTGGCCTGCCGCATGGCGCCCGGTCCAAAGCGTGCGCCGCTGCGGTTGGTCGTCCCGAGGTCGAGAGGAATTCCGGCAATACAGATCGGGGACGCGCGATCGCGGCGACTGGTGCCGAGAAATGTCGGCGCAACCGAGTAGGTCGCCACCCCGGTCATGGCCGCGCCGCAATCGCGAAACGGAACACGGCGGCGGCAACGGCGCAGGTCCAGTCGCCATTGGGAGCGCCTTCGGCCGCCGCTGTCACCGAAAGACTGTCGACAATGAGATTGCTCATTTCATAGACGCGCTTACGCTCATCCCAGGCCGCACTCGGATCGAACTCGACGCCGAGGGTCGAGGCCAGCATGGTCGCCGCGAGATCCTCGACATAGTCCCTGATCTCCGCCTCGGTCATGCCGAAGCAATGATGCTCGGAGATGTAGCCGTAATGAGCCGGATCCTTCGGCCGAGCCAAGCCGATTCCGGCGGCGATCCGGCGGCCCGGCTCGTTGGTTTCGGCGCGCGCCATGACGCAGAACGTGATCTCGCCGGGGCTTAAAGTGGCAATCCCGGCCGCTGGCGTGATGAGTTCACAGCCCGGCGGCAGAATCGAAGACACGGTGACAAGGTTCTGCTGCTCGATATCCGCGTCGCGCAGCGCATATTCAAATGCGTTGAGCAGGTGCCGGTGAACCCCGATGCCGCGGGTCAGAAATACCTGCTTTGGAACTGGAAACATGCGCCACCCATCATCACGCTTACGCTAGCAATCACCACCAACCGCGGGACCTCGCAAGAAATATCTTGTGGCATCGACTGTATCCATGACCGACTTGTGACAAGCTTCCTCTACAGGTGCGCGCCTGGACCACCGTTATGCAGAGACGTCCCTTGGGAATTATCATGGTTGCAATCTTCGCGCTCATCGCCGGAGCCGGCGAAATAATAGTTGGCGTGACTGGAAATTTTCTGGGCATCCTTTCTCGAAGCATGGCGCCGGCGTTCTCAACTGCCGTCATCGGTGCGTTCTATTGTCTGGGCGGCTTATCGCTGCTGACAACCAGAAAGAAGTGGGGCGCCGCATTGAGCATCGCTTTTATTGGTGCCGAAATACTCGGACGCGTGTACCTGGTCACGGCTGGCATCGCTCCATCGAGCGGGACTGATCTGGTCAAAATCTTCGTCGGCGGCGCGATCGCGCTCGCCATCATGCTCTATATCGGATGGCAGTCTTTCGCTTGATCCTCCCCCGGCACAGTCCCCAGTCGAGAGACTGCGCGCTTGACAAGGCGTCACCTTTTATGTTACACGCGAACGAATCTCGCTCGATCGAGGACGCCTGTCGCGAAGGTATTCCGAGAGGTGGAGCGAGTGCGGTGCCCGCGCGCGGAACGATACACTCCGCACCCGGGCAGCTTCGGGAACACGCCCGGCCGGCATTACGACCGGTCTGCGAGGAACTCGCTGGACTGGGACAGGAAGGAGCGGGTAACGCCCGCTGAACAGCGTACGATCTTCGAACCCGGTTGTTCGAACATTTGGGATCGTCCGCCCCGACCAAGTCGCAGGAAGCGCGTGTCTGAAGCTGAGCAGTGGCGTTCGGTAGCCTAAGCTAGAGCCGCGGTGGAACGCCGATAGGCGAGCGCACCCGCTGGTGCGCGCCGCGCCCGTGAGGTGCGGAGGTTGGCTGCACACGTCTGTCGGCGTTCCGCTTCCTTTTTTCTTTGGTCGTCATTGAGCTTCGTAGGGTGGGTAGAGCGAAGCGAAACCCACCGCTCAGCATGGTGGGTTACGCTGCGGAGCTCGTCATCGGGCCGGCCACTTCGGGCCGGACCCGTTGGCAGCTAACCCACCCTGCATTTCGCAAAACTCGGGCGCCGAGCGCGTCGCGGGAAGCTGTTTGCTTTGCCGCCCCGGGTAGTGAAACGAAACGGGGCAGGATGAATAGCTACAGCGGAATGTCGTAGTAACCCAGCGCTTCCTCCAGTTCTTCCTGTTCGTAGCCGAAGTGGGAGCGCACGAAACGTTCAAGAGCGACGAACGCCGTTTTAAGTTCTGAGAACGTTTCGCGGCTGGGCCGGGTCACGGCGTTCCTGGCACTAGCTTCCAACACTTCCAACAGCTGATGGATGATCAGATGCTCCTGGCTGAGCCGGTCGACGACTTTCTTAAGCCCATCGCTGCCCTGACGAAGCGCGGGAAACATGTGGTGGTCTTCGATGGTGTGATGCAGCGTCAGCATCTGACACTCACGGCCGCAAAGGTTGCCGAACAGCCGGTAGTTGTTGGTCATCTGCATGGAGGAAATCGCGTCTACGAGCGTCGCCGCACTTTGCTCGCCGGTTTCGACCTGCTCCATCACCCAGCGCACCTGGTCGATCTGCTCGAGGTGATGAGCGTGGATCAAAGCCAGACGTTTGCCGAGCCGCCGTTGCGCCGGCGTGACGCCCTCGATTTTGGGAGCCTTCGGACGCGTCGAGTCGTCGAGGAGAGTGATCGTCGTGCGCGCCTGTTCGCTGGCCATACCGTGAGCTCGCCTCGAAGCGTCATTGATTGATCGGGAGGGAAATATTGGCGGGCTTGATATGATCGGTGCGGCGCAAACGCGCAAGGACGGCGGGCGCGGCCTCAAGACCGGGAATGACTTCAAGCCCATATCCCGACAAAGCGAAATTAATCCGGCGTTGACCGGCCGCGCGCTTTCGTGTCACGTCGCGCGACTTCAATAACGCCGGAAACGAACGCGATTCCTGATGGCAATCGAACGATACAACGCCGCCGAGGCGGAGGCCCGCTGGCAGAAAGTCTGGGACGAGCGCGGCATCTTCGCCACGCCGAACGAGCACGCCAAGCCCAAATACTACGTGCTGGAGATGTTCCCCTATCCGTCCGGGCGCATCCACATGGGGCACGTCCGCAACTACACCATGGGCGACGTGGTGGCGCGGGTTAAGCGGGCGATGGGCTTTGCCGTGCTGCATCCGATGGGCTGGGACGCCTTCGGGCTGCCGGCCGAGAATGCCGCCGCCGAGCGCAAGATCCATCCCAAGGCGTGGACCTACGACAATATTGCCACCATGAAGGCGCAGCTCAAATCGATGGGGCTGTCGCTCGACTGGAGCCGCGAGATCGCGACCTGCGATCCGGCCTACTACAAGCATCAGCAGAAAATGTTTCTCGATTTCCTGCGCGCCGGCCTGGTCGAGCGCCGGAAATCGAAAGTGAACTGGGACCCGGTCGACCAGACCGTACTCGCCAACGAGCAGGTGATCGACGGCCGCGGCTGGCGCTCCGGCGCCATCGTCGAGCAGCGCGAGCTGACGCAGTGGTTCTTCAAGATCACGGATTATTCGCAGGATTTGCTCGACGCGCTCGATACGCTCGATCGCTGGCCGGAAAAAGTCCGGCTGATGCAGAAGAACTGGATCGGCCGCTCGGAAGGATTGTTGGTCCGGTTCGCGCTCGATCCGGCGACGGCGCCGGACGGCACCGATGAACTGGAAGTCTTCACCACGCGGCCCGACACTTTGTTCGGCGCAAAATTCATGGCGGTGGCGCCGGATCATCCGCTGGCTGCGGCGGCGGCGAAACATAATCCAAAGCTTGCCGCCTTTATCGAAGAGTGCCGGCACCGCGGCACCGCAGAGGCGGACATCGAAACCGCCGAGAAGATGGGCTTCGACACCGGCATCAAAGCGGTGCACCCGTTCGATCCGTCGTGGAAGTTGCCGGTCTACGTCGCCAATTTCATTTTGATGGAGTACGGCACCGGCGCCATTTTCGGCTGCCCGGCGCACGACCAGCGCGACCTCGACTTCGTCAACAAATACGGGCTCGGCAACACCCCGGTCGTTTGCCCGCCCGGCGTCGACCCGAAGACGTTCGTCATCACCGACACCGCCTATGACGGCGACGGCCGCATGATCAACTCGCGCTTTCTCGACGGCATGACGATCGCCGAAGCAAAAGAGGAAGTGGCCCGGCGGCTGGAGAACGCGACCGCCGGCAACCGCCCGGTCGCACAACGGCAAGTCAATTTCCGCCTGCGCGATTGGGGCATTTCGCGCCAGCGCTACTGGGGCTGCCCAATCCCGGTGATCCACTGCGAATCTTGCGGTGTGCTGCCGGCGCCGGAAGCGAGCCTGCCGATCACGTTGCCCGAGGACGTGACATTCGACCGGCCCGGCAATCCGCTCGACCGGCATCCGACCTGGAAGCACGTGAAGTGTCCGCAATGCGGCGCGCCGGCGACGCGCGAAACCGACACCATGGACACGTTCGTCGACTCGTCGTGGTATTTCATCCGCTTCACCGATCCATGGATCACAACCGCGCCGACCGACCGCAAGGTGGCCGACGCCTGGATGCCGGTTGACCAATATATCGGCGGCATCGAGCACGCGATCCTGCATCTGCTGTACAGCCGCTTCTTCACCCGCGCGATGAGGAAGACCGGGCACGTCGGCCTCGACGAACCGTTCGCCGGCCTGTTCACGCAGGGCATGGTCGTGCACGAGACTTACCGCCGAGCAGATGGCGAATGGGTGGCGCCCGCAGAGATCAAGATCGAAACCCTGGGCGACGTGCGGCAAGCAACACTGACCTCGACCGGCGAGCCGATTGAGATCGGCCCGATCGAGAAAATGTCGAAGTCGAAACGGAACACAGTCGATCCCGACGACATCATCAAGGAATACGGCGCCGACGTCGCGCGCTGGTTCATGCTTTCGGATTCGCCGCCGGAGCGCGACGTGGAATGGACCGAGCGCGGCGTGCAGGGTGCCTGGCGCTTCATGCAGCGGCTCTGGCGATTGGTCGGCGAAGCGGCCGAGATCGCGGCGACAGCTCCCTCCGAGCCGCCCGGCCAATTCGCGCCGACGGCCGCGGCGCTGCGCAAAGCGACCCACCGGGCGCTGGCCCGGGTGACCGATGACATTGAAAAGCTACACTTCAATGTTTGTGTGGCGCACATCTACGAATTTGCTAATAGGATCAGTACGATAATTGGGGAAATCGAGGGGGCCGCTTCCGACCTCGGACCGGACTTTCGCTGGGCCATGCGCGAAGCAGTTAACGTTCTTGTGCAACTGTTTCATCCGATGATGCCGCACCTCGCCGAGGAATGCTGGGCCATGCTCGGCCATGACACGCTGGTCGCGGAGGCGGCGTGGCCGCAGGTCGAGCGCGATCTCTTGATCGAACACACGCTGACGCTGCCGGTGCAGATCAACGGCAAAAAGCGCGCCGACGTGACCGTGGCGCGCGATGCCGCGAACGCCGACATCGAGGCTGCCGTTCTGGCGCTCGAGGCGGTACAAAAGGCGCTTGACGGCAAGGCGCCGAAGAAGGTGATCGTGGTGCCGCAACGGATCGTCAATGTGGTGGCGTGAGCAGTTGTTGAACTGGCGCCGGTCGGTCCGGCTTATCGTGGTGCTCGCGGCCGCGGGCCTCACCGCGGGCTGCTTCGAGCCGCTTTACAAGAGCCACCCGTCGGTCGGCGGCGAAGGTGTGCAGGACAAATTCGCCGCGGTCGAAATTCCGCCGATCAAGGCGCCGAAAGGCACGCCCACCGAACGCATCGCGGTCGCGATGTACAATGCGCTGTCGTACGACCTGCATAACGGCGGCAACGGCGCCCCGCCGATCTATCGGCTCAATGTGGACGTCTCGAGTTCGCAATTCGTCGCCGTGATCAATCCCACCAGCGGCCGGCCGGATGCTTCGATCGAAGTCGTCACCGCGACTTTCCAGCTGACTGAGATCGCGACCGGCAAGACCGTGGTAACCGACACCACCACCATGCACGTCGACTACGACATTCCCGGCTCGCAACAACGGTTCGCCTCGCAGCGCGCACGCCGCGATGCCGAGGACCGCGCGGTCACGGTAGCCGCCGGGGCTATCCGCAACCGGCTGGCGTCGTATTTCGTCGCCGGAACGTAAACTTGCTTCGCTGCTTCCGCGAAAGCGGGAACTCAGATTGGCCTGTTGTCGTAGTTTTGCGCTTGCATCGCGCTTTCGCCGCGAAAACCGAATAGCCATTTAGCCTGGTCGAGCCTGACCTGAGGGGCCGCCGCCAACATGGTTGCCGTCAAAAATTCCGAAGTCGATGGCTTCATCGCCCGTCTCGATCCGGCGCGGTCGGTGATACTCGTCTTCGGCCCGGACGCCGGCCTGGTCAGCGAGCGGGTCAACGCCATCGTCAAAGCTTCGGTCGACGATCCGAACGATCCGTTCTCGCTGGTCCGTCTTGACGGCGAAGAACTCACCGCCAATCCGAGCCGGTTGGTGGAAGAGGCGCAGACGATCCCATTGTTCGGCGGGCGGCGCGCGGTGTGGGTGAAGGCCGGGAGCCGCAACATTGCGCCAGCCGTCGAGGCGCTGCTCGCCTTGCCGGCGAGCGAATGCCGCGTGGTGATCGAGGCCGGCGACCTGCGCCGCACCGCGCCGTTGCGGGCCGTCGTCGAGCGCGCCAAGAATGCCGCGGCGTTGCCCTGCTACACCGACGGTGAGAAGGAGCTGGGACGGCTGATCGATGCCGAAATGCGCGCCGCCGATCTGGTGCTCAAACCCGACGCCCGCGCCATGCTTATTCCGCTCCTTGGCGGCGACCGGGTCGGCCTCGCGCAACGAGATCCGCAAGCTTGCGCTCTACGCCCGCGGCCGCGCCGAAGTCGGCGTCGACGATGTGATTGCGGTGGTCTCCGACGCCTCGGAGCTGGCACTCGATGAACTCATCGATGCGGCGTTTGCCGGCCGGCCGGCCGATGTGGAGGCGCAGCTGTCGAAGGTCCGCACCGCGGGCACTCCGGTCGGCTCGATCTTTTTCGCCGCCCAGCGCCAACTTGCGCAACTGCACCGATGGCGCACGATGATCGAAGAGGGCGCGCCGTTCTCGCTCGATCGCCTGCAGCCGCCGCTGCATTTTACCCGCAAGAGCCTGGTCGAAGCGGCACTCAAGCAGTGGACCGCGGCGCGGCTTGCCAATGCCATGGCGGAACTCGCCGCCGCCGTGCTGGCGTCGCGAAAGACGGCGGCGCTCGCCGACACGATCGGCGAGCGCGCCTTGCTATCAATCGCGGTGAAGGCGCGGCGCAGTGCGGCGTAGCGGCCGACGTCGGTTATGTCGGGTTTTCCAGGCTGAAGGTCTGGGTATCGTCGTCATAGGCGAACGCTTCGGCGTAGCGGGCCCAGGCGGTGACCGAGCGCAAAGTCTCTTCCGCGTCCTCGGTGCTCATGTGGTCTTCCAGTTCGTCGAAGAAACGACTTTTGGGTGCTCCGTGATGGGCACGCTCCTGCAAGATGCGCCGGATGTGGGCGGCAAGCGGTACATAGGTCAGCAGTTGGCGCTGGAAGATCTTCTTGCGCTCGTCGGTGTCCGCGTCCACGAATTGCTTGCCGACGTCAGTGAGCTTGATGTCGCCGCCCTCGACTTCCACGAGGTGCATCATCTGCAACGCATCCGAGACGGGAAACAGATCGTCGCCTTCCATGTGCAATTCGTCGGCGAGAACCGGCAAGTCGGCTTTGCCGTTAAAAGGTGCGGCGGCCAGCGCTTCCAACAGACCGGACAGGAGATTGGCGGAAACCCGCGGAAGAATCGTGTCGATGCTTGCAGCTATCGTCCCCGGCGTTGTTTCGATCCGCGGCGGCGTCTGTGTGCGCGCGGTCATCGCGACATAAATTTTCTCGACCAGATCGCGGAAGTGAGGATCGAGGCGATTGCGCGGTTGCTTGAGGTCGACGGCGATTTCGCGAATGATCCGCCCCGGATTCGAGGAGAACAACAGAATGCGGTCGCACATCAGCACCGCTTCTTCGATGTTGTGGGTGACGAGAATGACGCCCTTGATCGGCAGCTTGCCGTCGCCCCAAAGCTCGAGGAAGTCGGTGCGCAGCGTTTCCGCGGTAAGCACATCGAGCGCCGAGAACGGTTCATCCATGAGGAGGATATTGGGATGGACGACAAGCGCGCGGGCAAAACCGACACGCTGGCGCATGCCGCCGGACAACTCGCGCGGATAGGCGGATTCATAGCCGTCTAGCCCGATGAGATCGATAGCCGCGAGCGCGCGCTTCCTGATTTCGACTTCGGGAAGCCCGAGCGCCTCAAGGCCAAGCTGAACGTTCTCCAGGACCGTCAGCCAGGGAAACAGCGCGAAAGACTGGAACACCATGGCAATGCCGGGCGCAGGCGCAACCACCGGCTGACCGAGATAGGTGATGCTGCCAGCCGAAGGCGGCATCAGGCCGGCGATTGAACGCAGCAATGTCGACTTGCCCGATCCGGTACGGCCGAGCAGGCCGACGATCTGTCCCTGCGTCAGCTGCAGTTCGATCCCGTCGAGGACCAGAAGCTCGCCGCCGTCCGCGCGCGGGAAGGTTTGACGCAGTTCATGAATGTCGAGAAGCGCGGTGTCCATATTGGCCTCAACCAAGCCGGAACTTGCGTTCCGCGTAGAGATAGAGCGGGCGCCAGAACGTGCGATTGATCAGAACGACGAACAAGCTCATGACGGCGATGCCGAGCACAATGCGATGAAAGTCGCCCGCTTCGGTCTGTTGCGCAATATAAGCACCGAGGCCCTGCGCTACGAGGCGATCGTTCCCCCAACTCGCTACCTCGGCGACGATGCTCGCATTCCACGATCCGCCCGACGCGGTGATGGCGCCGGTCACGTAGTAAGGAAGAACGGCAGGAAGCGCGATCCGCCGCCACCACAGCCAGCCGCGGACATGGAAATTGGCGCCGGCGGCGCGCAGTTCAGCCGGAATTGCCATTGCTCCGGCAACGACGTTGAACAGGATGTACCATTGTGTGCCCAGAATCATCAGCGGGCTCAACCAAATGTCCGGGTTGAGCCGGAATGCGACGATCGCCGAAACCGCAATGGGAAACAGCAGATTTGCCGGAAACGCGGCGAGAAACTGCGCCACCGGTTGAACGATGTTGGCGAGATGCGGCCGCGTGCCGACCCACACGCCCACCGGAACCCAGATCACCGTGGCGACGGCGATCAGGACCACAATGCGGGTCAAAGTCGCGAGCCCGAGAAGCAACGTCGTTGCGACGTCCGACGGCGTGATGTCTTGAACGACAAACCGTCCGACCTGCCAAAGAGCGACCGCTGCGAGAGCTGTCACGATCGCGGCCCATTGGAAGGTGACCCAGCCGTGCTGTTTCTGCGGTTCGCGCATCACCGGCGTGGCGCCCTTGGACCAGCGCGCGAGCAGCAGGCGCCGCCACACGGAAGCGAATGGCCGCATGAGCCGGTCGACCAGCCGGGAGCGACGCAGGACGGTGAGCACCCACGAATGCGGCAGCGGCGCGCCTGGCTCCTGTTCGAAGCGGAAGCGGTCCGCCCAAGCCACCAGCGGCCGGAACAATACCTGGTCGTAGATCAAGATCACGATCAGCATGGTCAGGATTGCATAGCCAACCGCCGCGAGATCCCGATGCTCGATGGCGAGCGCGATGTAGGAGCCGACACCCGGCAGCGTGATCGTCGTGTTACCGACGCTGATCGCCTCGGAAGCAACGACAAAGAACCAGCTTCCGGACATCGACAGCATCATGTTCCAGATCAGCTGCGGGGTCGCGAATGGCACATCGACACGCCAGAACCTCATCCACGGACTGAGCCCGAAGTTGCGCGACGCCTCAACGAGTTCGGTCGGCACCGTGCGCAGCGATTGGTAGAAGCTGAACGCCATGTTCCAGGCTTGGCTGGTGAAAATCGCGAAGATGGCCGCGAATTCGGCGCCGAGGACACGACCCGGCGCGAGCGCCATGAAGAACACGACGGTAATCGAGATGAAGCCGAGGATCGGCACTGACTGGAGGATGTCGAGAAGCGGGACCAGCAACCGTTCGGCCTGCTTGTTCTTGGCCGCGAGCGTCGCGTAGGTGAAAGTAAACAGCAGCGACAATGCCATCGCGATGAACATGCGAAGCGTCGTGCGCGCGGCATATTCGGGCAGGTTGGCGGGATCGAGCGAGACCGGCCTTAATCGCAATTCGGCCAACGGCTGAAACAGGTGCCGGCTCGCCTCGGCGAGAAATACCAATAGTCCGATGATCAAAAGGACGGCCAGCACGTCCCAACGGGTGAACATACGGGCCCACCCGCCGACGGAAATTGGCACGGTCAGTCGCATAGCCACGTTGCCCGCTTCAGTTGGGAGGCCGTCACAGGATCGTCATGAAAATCGCGGCTTCGATCCCCATTCCAAGCCGCGAGCTTGACGCGATCACATAACACTGGCGCGAAGTCATTCAAACATTATTACGCTCATTACCTGCGAGGTAATTTGAACTCGGCCATGGTCCCGCTTAGGTTTGCGGCATGCTCAATCGAAGGCAACCGGTGGGCGGATTGTTGCGCCAATGGCGGCAACGCCGGCGCCTCAGCCAGCTTGATCTCGCCTGCGACGCCGGGATCTCGACCAGGCATTTGAGCTTTGTGGAAACCGGCCGATCGCACCCGAGCCGCGAGATGCTGCTGCACCTTTCGGAGCAGCTCGAGGTTCCGGTCCGCGAGCGCAATGTGCTGCTGGTGGCAGCGGGGTACGCGCCGATTTTCCCCGAGCGTCCGCTGGCGGACCCGGCGCTGGCCCCTGCGCGCGCCGCTATCGACCTCATACTGGACAAGCAGCAGCCCTATCCGGCCTTCGCGCTCGACCGGCAATGGCGCATCGTCGCCAGCAACGCGGCATTGCCGGAATTGTACGACGGCGTCGCGCCCGACCTGCTGCAGCCGCCGGTCAACGCCATGCGACTGTCATTGCATCCGAACGGGCTCGCGCCGCGCATTGTCAATCTCGCCGAATGGCGCGCGCACCTTCTGTATCGGCTGCGCCGCCAAGTTGAACTTACCGCCGACGCGGCGCTGATAGACCTTCTCAGCGAGGTGAGCCGCTATCCTGCGGGCGGCGCGGGCCCGATTCAAACGACGCAGCTTGAGAACGAAATCGCCGTACCGTTTAAGATCAAAGTCGCCGGCGACATCCTGTGCTTCCTCAGCATGACAACCGTTTTTGGCACCGCTGTTGACGTTATGCTGTCGGAACTGGTGCTGGAACTATTCTTCCCCGCCGATGACGACACCACCGAGACGGTGCGGCGGATGGCAGCAGCCTCAAGCCGCGCGAATTAGCTACCAAGGTGCTTTTCTTTACCTGCCGCGTAATCGCTTTCGCTCTTTCCCGCGGCGAGATTGGGCGCACGGCTGACAAGGCCGGTGCTTGAAAGCGAGGAGAAATCTCATGACCAACGTCAACGAAACCGTTGTCCGCTATATCGCCGCGTGGAACGAGCGCGACCCAAAGCGTCGCCGCGATCTCGTCGCCCAGACCTGGGCCGATGACGGCAGCTATATCGACGCGCATCGTCACGGCACCGGCCACGGCGCCATCGACGCCATGCTTGCCGGAGCACAGGCGCAATTTCCAGGCTACCGCATCAACCTCGTCAGCGGGATCGAAGCGCACAACAATTTCGTGCGCTTTTCCTGGAAAGCGGGCGGAACCAATGAGGCGCCCCTCTATCTGGGAGGTACCGATTTCGCCACGCTGGCGCCGGACGGCCGGATCAAGGCTGTGACCGGATTCACCGACGCCGCGCCTGCGCCGGTGAAGTAGAGACAGGAAGCGCATACACTGACGGCATCGCCCGGGGCCTCTCATGGCCACGGGCGATGCCAAATTCTGGAAATCCAGATTATGAGATGGAACTCCGAACCGCAAAGCGCGTTCGAAATCGGTTGCGGCGACGAAACGAATTTCGCCATAAGTCCATCTCAATACCGATCGAGGGACCTTTGGGCGAGAAGTTGAACGAACAAACGATCACGTTGCCCGAGGACCTCACGCGCGAGGTGGCCAAAGCGCAGGAAGCCTGGCTCGCGAGCCGCAATTCGCGCCGCCTCTGGAATGCGGACAGCACGCTATGGACGGGCCAGGATGAGAGCGATTGGCTCGGTTGGCTCGACATCCTCGGCAACAAATCTCCAGACGCCAACGCTCTAGAGGAATTTGCGCGGCAGCTCCCTGAGGAAAACTTTGCCGACGTGCTGCTGTTGGGCATGGGCGGATCGAGCCTCGGCCCGGAGGTACTGGCAGAAAGCTTAGGATCGGCGCCGCACTACCCGAAGCTGCATGTCCTCGACTCGACTGATCCGCATCAGGTGCGGCGTTTCGAGAACCACATTGATCTCGCGCACACGCTGTTTCTGGTTTCCAGCAAGTCGGGCACGACGCTCGAAACCAGCGTCCTGATGGACTATTTCTTCGCCAAAGCATCAGCAGCGCTCGGCAACGCCGCCGGCCGACATTTTGCCGCCATTACCGATCCCGGCAGCCGGTTGCAAAAGACCGCCGCGGATCGGGGCTTCCGCAAAACTTTCCTCGGCGTACCCAGCATTGGCGGTCGCTATTCGGTGCTGTCAAATTTCGGCATGGTGCCGCTGGCGGCGAGCGGCCACGACGTGCAAGCGTTTGTTGACGTGGCACGCGTCATGGCGCGGGCTTGCGGACCGGACGTGCCGTCTGCGCAAAATCCGGGCGTCACGCTCGGACTGACCATGGGTGTTCTCGCTCTGCATGGGCGCGACAAGCTTACAATCATAGCCTCGCCGTCACTCGCCTCGTTCGGCGCATGGGCCGAGCAATTGGTCGCCGAATCGACTGGCAAGAATGGCAAGGGCATAATCCCGCTCGCTGGCGAACCGCTTGGCGACACCTCCGCTTATGACTCGCATCGCTTGTTTGTGTTCATCCGCGACACCAGCAATCCGGATCCCATTCAAGAAAACGCAGTGCATGCACTTGAACGCGCTGGACATCCGGTAGTGCGCATCAGTGTGGTTTCGCCCCAAAACCTCGGACAGGAATTCTTCCGTTTTGAAATTGCCACAGCCGTCGCCGGCGCGGTCCTTGGCATCAATCCGTTCGACCAGCCCGATGTTGAAGCGAGCAAGGTCGCGACCCGCGCCATGACCGATGCGTTTGAGAAGACCGGCTCACTCCCGTCGGAGCCGCCAGTGTGCGCGGACAACGGCATCCTGCTGTACACCGATGAACACAATGCTCAGGCGTTGCGCCGGCAGGGAGCCAACTCCACTCTGGAAAGTTGGCTCAAGGCGCATTTAGCGCGGCTTGCCGACGGCGACTATTTCGCGCTGCTGGCCTACCTGGACGCCACCGCATCACGAACGCAATCGCTGCAACGCCTGCGAGTCGCAGTGCGCGACCACAAACGCGTGGCAACCGCACTGCAATTCGGGCCGCGCTTTCTGCACTCGACCGGACAGGCCTACAAGGGCGGGCCGAATTCCGGCGTCTTCCTCGAAATCACCGGCGAACCTCAATCCCGATCTCGACATTCCGGGACGTAAGGCGAGCTTCGGCGTTATTGAAGCCGCTCAGGCCCGGGGCGATTTCCGCGTGCTCGTCGATCGCGGCCGCCGAGCATTGCACGCCCACATTACGGGCGATGTCGATGACGGACTTGCCGCGATCAGCGAGGCGGCACTGCGGGCGCTGCAATAATTCGCGCCTCTTCTATCGGCTTCTGAGCTCAATCAAGCCGGCCCCCACTGCGAAACGAACTGCCGAAGCCGGGCGTAGAGGCCGGGAGGAGAGGACAACGGCGACTGCAACACCGCAGCAGCCGGCAGCGTCGAGCCGATGAGGCGCGCGCCAATCGACGTGCGTTGAACCACCAGCGTCGTTATCCAGCTCAGCATCACCGTGCCGCTGAACACAATCGCTCCCTTGAGGATGGCAAACAGGGCCAATGGCAGCAGCACATATTGCAGCCAAACGTCGAAGACGTAATGGACCAGATAAAGGCTATAGGCATTGACCGAAAGGCTTGCGAGCATCGGCGAACGCCTGGTGCCAAAGCGCAGGCTGGCGGCAAGAAAGAAAAAGCAGCCGCAGGCGTCGGCCAAGACAAAACACAGGCCCGCCATGATCCGAATGACGGCGGGTGCCGGACCATCCAGCGTAAGGGAGGTCGCGGCCATCCAAAGACCGAGCGAACCGAGAGCCGCCACCAGCCACCAGGCCCATCGCCGTGGGAGCGCACCATCCGCGGCGACGAGGCCGCAATCGATGCCCTCAACCCCGATCGCGAGCCCGGTGAAGAAGTAGGTGGCGTACAACAAAGGCCGGGACAGCTGTATTGCGAAGACGCCCGTATCCGTCCACTCCCAAGGCGTGAAGACGAGCGCCAGCGGAACGTACCCCAATGCCGTGATGACAAGCAGCACAGCTAAGAAAAAACCGGGGCGCTTTCCCGCCGCGGCGGCCCAACGGCCCAAAGCCGGAAACGCGGCGGGCGCGATCCAGTTAATGCCGACGGCGATGACATTCAGGGCGAGTAGCTGCCACAAGAACCACAGCTGTCCGTTATGCACGAACGGCAGCGCCAAATAATGGTGCAAGTAGTCGAGTACGGTCGGGTTTGCAGCCGAGACGAGATATACCGGGTAAATGGAGATCGGAACCAGGACGATGATACCGAAGACATACGGAACACCGAGCCTAAGCAGGCGGTCGCGCACGAATCGCCAATTGCGTTTGCGCGAAAGGCTCGGCCACACGAACAGGCCCGAGAGCAGGAACATCAGCGACATCAGATAGACGTCCTGCCACGCGCAGAACAGATCGAACCCGAACCAGCGGTGGCTGTCCAAAATCGGAAACGAGCGCCATTGGTAGGGCGGATCATCAAAACCCGCCGTTCTGGGCGGTATCGACTGGACGTAAGCCAACACTGAATGGAACGCGAGCACGATGAGGATGACGACCGCTCGCAAATTGTCGAGTGCGAGACTGGAGCGCGACATCGTGACGGGTCGTGGCATGAACGTTCAAATCCCCGACTGCCTGATTTGATCCCAGGGCATCCCCGCCAATCATCGAAACGCTGCGGCGCCGTTGCAAGCGAGAAAATGAAATAATATACATGGATTTGGCGGAGCCCTATTTCTCGCTTGCGTGTGAAACTTGCCTGCCCGGCGAACGTTGATTTGCGTCGGAGCTGGCATAATTTCGGGTTCCCTATCCGTTACGTCGTCAAATCACCGTATTGTCGAACGATGGGTTCGCCGCAATTAACGGCAACGATTTTGATTCGGGCCGATCAACGAACGGAGAAGGCATTTGTCAGTGCGATTAACACGACTGGCGATTGTCGGCGTGGTCGCGCTCTTGGCCGCGACTCAACCCTTAATCGCAGCAGAGCCGACGGTAGCTGGGCTTTGGCAGAAGACCGACGCTGAAACCGGCAAGCCGGTCATATGGTTCCTGTTCTTCGAAAACGGCGCCTCCTATGAGGGAATCGCCGCCAAGTTGTTTCCGCTGCCAACCGATGGCCCGACAACTCCGCTCTGCACGCGTTGCCAAGACGACCGCAAGAATGCGTCCCTGCTTGGGCTGCCAATTATCCGAGACATGCAGCGGGTCGGCTTGAAGTATCAAAATGGGAATATTCTCGACCCGCGCGACGGCAATATCTATCACGCCATGATGACGTTGAGCCCGGACGGCCAAACGCTGACCGTGCGCGGCTATCTCGGCATACCGTTACTCGGACGCGATGAGGTTTGGTATCGCCTGCCAGACAGTGCGGCTAAGGCGCTCGATCCCACGATCGTCGCCAAATATCTGCCGGAGCTAGCGCCAAAATCTGTGATGCGATCGCATCTGCGAAACACGAGAGCCGCAGACACCGATCGCTGATGCTTCGAGCTTGAGGAATGTGACGGCGGCAGTTTGAAGGAGCCGCTTCGTCACTCAATCTGAGCCGATCCCAAATTCACAGCCCGGCGAAGCATAATAGTAACGCGCGACGCCATAGCTATCGCGCTGGACGAGGGGCCGGCAGCGGGCGAGCCACCTCTGATCGCGCTCCATCATTTGCGCCTTTTCCGACTCGCCGACAGCGTCCGGCACGATCCGGACATAAGGATCGCCTGACGTTGCCCAGTTGTCGACGCAGTTGAAGCTTCTCGCGGTCCCGACGCAGCTCTGGTCGTCGACATTACCGGCATAGGCAGCGGTTAACGTGACGAGCGAAAGCAGGATCGCAGTGCCGACTTGAGCGGCCGACCGTGACGCCAAAGACGCTTCTGCGGGACGACTGGTTAACACCGCTCTCTCCCTGCGATCCTCGGCAGCGGATGTGTTCGGGACCGAACCGGTGCCAAGTGTCGAGCAGGAGTGAGCAAGCGAAATGCCAGAGAATCTGCCCTGTTTTGGTACAGGTGCAAATCCCAGCGAAATCCGGCATCGCTATCCTTTTAACGTTTGATAACGACCGACGCCGGCAGCCTTCGCTCTTCCCACCCCATCTGCTGAAGTTCGGGGATGGTGTCACCAAGTTCCGGGTAGCCGAGACAGAAATAGCCGATGAATTTCCACTCCGCAGGAACGCGGAGCACCTTAGCGACAAGCGCCGGTTCGAGGATCGAGACCCAACCCATGCCAATGCCTTGAGCCCGCGCCACAAGCCAGATTGTGTGCACCGCGGTCACGGCGGAATATTCAATCATCTCCGGCATGGTCTTGCGTCCGAGGCCGTGCCCCTGATTGGTTGAGCGATCGGCAAAGACCGCCAGGTGGCACGGCGCTTCCTCCATGCCGGCGAGCTTGAGCCGCGCATAGCGCCCCGCGCGTTCGCGATCCTGGGCATGGAGTGCCTCGGCGTTGCATCTCGCAAAATTCGCTCGGATCGCTGCCCGGGTATCGGCGTCATCGACAATAACGAAACGCCAAGGCTGGCTAAGTCCGACCGAAGGAGCGAGGCACGCCACCTCAATCAGCGCGTCCAGCGTACCGCTCGGCAGCGGCTCACGCCGAAAGCGCCGGACGTCCCGGCGCCAGACCAGAAGATCGCGCAGCCGCGCCCGGAAAGCGTCGTCAAACACGCTCGCTCTTTCTGGCATAACGGTGTCAGTGGTCACGAAAGGAAGCCATCGCCGCGTTCAGCCTCTGCCACTGCCCCGCATTCGCCGGCAAACCGAAGCGCAGCCAGTTTGGATCTTCGGGGAAGGCACGTACAAAGATGCCGCCGCGTCCCAGATGGCGAAACAACGCGCTCGCGGCCGGAGCGTGTGTGAGCCGGAATAAGCTTGTCCCGCCGACGACAGAAAGACGCGACGAGGTCAGAATCGTGTCGAGTTTCTTCGCCGCCTTCTCCAGACGTTTGCGCGTCCGCCCAATCCAATCCGTGTCGGCAAGCGCCTTCGCGCCGACGGCAAGTGCTGGGCCCGAAACGGCCCAAGGTCCGAGCGAGGCCCGAAGACGCCCGGCCAGCGCCGGTGCGGCGAGCGCAAAGCCGAGCCTGATCCCGGCAAGACCGAAGAATTTGCCGAAGGACCGCAGCACGACGACGTTGCCGCATGGCACATCAGGGGCAAGGCTGGCCCCTTGAGGTCTAACATCCATGAAGGCCTCATCGACCACCAGCACGCCACCGCGGCGGCGCAGGTCTTGTGCAAGCGCGAGCAACGTTGTCCGCGACAGGAGCCTGCCGTCGGGATTGTTCGGGTTGCCGACAATGACCAGCGTGGCATCGCCGCACTCGTCAATACGGCGCACCATTTTGACGGCGTGCCCGGCCAGCGTTGCGGCGCGCAAATGCTCGCTGTAGGTAGGCTTGAGAATGGCGGCGCGCCCGGGCTGTACTAACCCAGCGACCAAAGGCAGCAAAATCTGCGTACCGGGTGCGGACACGACATGCGCCGGAGTCGGCGCGCCATAGGCTCGGGCGGCAGTCTCTACGAGGAGAGATGCGGCAGCCGGTTGCGGCAAGCGGGCAAACAGATCGGCCGAAAAGCGCGGCAATGGATAGGGATTGGGATTGATCCCGGTCGAAAGGTCGATGAATGGTTCGGGAGCGCCCGGGAACAGGCGCCGGGCGGCGTCAAGATCGCCGCCATGCAGCAGCGGATCGTCATCGCCGCCGTAACGGATCATGTCTGTCGCGCTAGCTCTCATCGCCATGCTGGTCGAGCTTTGTTTCGGCTACCCGGATGCTTTGGTAAAGGCGATCGGCCATCCGGTCACATGGATCGGCTGCCTGATCGATGCGCTTGATACTTGGCTCAACCGCGATGCGGCCGGCAAAGGTGAACGCCGCACCGGAGGCATCGTTACCGTCCTGATCCTGATCGTGATCGTCGCTACGGTCGCTCTGGTGATCCAGTATGAGCTGTTGCGGCTGCCGCTCGGGATTATTGCCGCGGGTTTCATCGCCAGCAGCCTCGTCGCACAACGCAGTCTCAACGGGCACGTGGCGGATGTCGCAATCGCGCTCGAGAAAGATGGCATTGCCGCCGGCCGCATCGCCGTGTCGCGCATCGTCGGTCGCGACACGGCACAACTTGACCCCGCCGGCGTCGCCCGCGCGGCAATCGAGAGCCTCGCTGAGAACTTTTCCGATGCGATCGTCGCGCCGGTCATCTGGATGTGCATCGCCGGACTTCCTGGCGCTGCACTCTACAAGGCAATCAACACTGCCGACAGTATGATCGGTCACCGCACGCCGCGCCACGAGGCCTTCGGCTGGGCTGCCGCTCGGCTCGACGATCTTATCAACGTGCCGGCGTCGCGCCTCTCGGCGCTGGTTCTCGTCGCTGCGGCGGCATTGACCAAGGATGCTGACGCCGCAGCGGCGTGGCGTGCCGTGCGCCGCGATGCGGCGCGCCACCGTTCGCCAAACGCTGGCTATCCGGAAGCGGCGATGGCGGGAGCGCTTGCCCTCTCGCTTGCCGGACCGCGCTACTATGACGGCGTCCGCATCGATGATGCCGTG
Organism: uncultured Alphaproteobacteria bacterium; assembly: GCA_963826945.1. Classification (GTDB taxonomy): domain Bacteria; phylum Pseudomonadota; class Alphaproteobacteria; order Rhizobiales; family Xanthobacteraceae; genus BOG-931. Next base: position 388,841 of record CAWGYY010000028.1, read on the forward strand.
ATGGGTGACGGGCGTCGCGACGCCAATGCCGCCGACATTCGCCGCGCGCTCACGCTATTTCATTGCGCCGACGCCATTCTCATCGCGCTTCTAGCCGTTATCGCGGCTTTGCTCATTTTGCCAGGGTAAGCAGGCGTTCGAGATCAAGATGCGCGGCCAGATGTGCGGCAAGATCGTCGAGCGTCGCGTCGACGAGTGCGTCATACGTGACGTTTGCGGTGCCGCCGAACCGCGCAAGCCATGCCGCACGCTGGCGATCATCGGCAAACAAGCCGTGCACGTAAGTACCGATCACCCGACCGTCCGGTGAAACCGCGCCCTCGGCCGATCCGTCCTCCAGCCGCGCGAACGGTCGTGCACGGTCGGGGCCTGCCGTCACGCCCATATGCATCTCGTAACCGGCAAAAGGCGCGCCATCGGTGGTCGCACCGCGCACCGGCTCCAGGCGTTTCTCTGCCGACAGCGTCGTTACGACGTCGAGGAGTCCAAGGCCTTCGACTGTTGCCGGTGGACCTTCAATTCCATCCGGGTCGGCGATGCTGCGCCCGAGCATTTGGTAGCCGCCGCAAAGGCCGAGAATCATTCCGCCGCGCCGCCGGTGCGCGGCAACGTCGATATCGAAGCCGGCTGAGCGCAGCGCCGCCAAATCCGCGATCGTCGCCTTCGAGCCAGGCAGGACAATGAGATCTGCGTCGCCAGGAAGTGCCGTGCCCGGACGCACCCGCACGAGATCGACCTCCGGCTCGGCATCGAGCGGATCGAGATCGTCGAAATTGGCGATGTGCGGCAGGATCGGGACGACGATGCGCACCCGCGCTCGGGGTTTCGGCGGCCGGTTTTGCTCAAGCGCCAGCGCATCCTCCGCTGGCAGCGCGCGGGCAGCGGCAAAGTACGGCACGAGGCCGAGGGCTTCCCATCCGGTCGCCTGTGCGATCCGCTCCATGCCCGCAGTAAACAGCGCCGGATCGCCACGAAATTTGTTGACGATAAACCCGCGGACCAGCGTCGCATCCTCCGGCGCGAGAACAGCCTTGGTCCCGACAATGCTCGCGATGACGCCACCGCGGTCAATGTCACCAATGAGGATGACGGGGACTTTGGCGGCGCCGGCAAATCCCATATTGGCGATATCGTTCGCCCGCAGGTTCACTTCTGAAGCACTGCCGGCGCCTTCTACCAGCACAACATCCGCCTCGCGCCGCAGCTTTTCGAAGCTGTCGAGCACGTACGGCAACAGATCGCGCTTCATGTGCTGGTAGGCGGCAGCTTTCGCGCTGCCATAAACACGCCCCTGCACCACGATCTGGGCACCGATTTCGCTCTGCGGCTTGAGCAGGACCGGGTTCATGTGAACACTCGGCGGCGTGCGCGCCGCGCGCGCCTGTAACGCTTGAGCTCGCCCGATCTCGCCGCCATCTGCGGTGACGGCCGCGTTGTTCGACATGTTCTGCGGCTTGAAAGGGCGCACCGCCAGACCACGGAGCGTGAACGCCCGCGCGAGTCCTGCAACCATCAACGACTTGCCGACGTCCGAGCCCGTGCCTTGAAACATCAGTGCACGCGCCGGCATGGTCTCAGAACTCGATGCCAGGCTGCGCCTTCACGCCGGCGGCGAAATGATGCTTGACCAGCGTCATCTCGGTGACGAGGTCAGCCACGGCCACGAGTTCTGGTTTCGCGTTCCGCCCGGTCACAACCACGTGCAAGCCATCACGACGACCGGCGAGGACGGCGACGACGTCATCTAGGTTCAGGTAATCGTAACGCAGCGCAATGTTGAGTTCGTCGAGAATGACAAGCCCAAAGCTCGGATCGTCCATCAGCTCGCGCGCCTTCGACCAGGCCCGTTCGGCCGCCATGACATCGCGTGCGCGATCCTGCGTTTCCCAGGTAAAGCCTTCGCCCATAGTGTGCCAAACCAGTTGATCCCCGAATTTCGCCAGTGCGTCACGTTCGGCGGTATGCCAGGCGCCTTTGATGAACTGCACCACGCCGACGCGCTGACCACGACCGAGCATGCGCAAAGCCAGCCCAAACGCCGCGGTCGATTTTCCCTTACCGGCGCCGGTGTGCACGATCAGCAAACCTTTCTCGACCGTCTTGCCGGCGACTTCGGCATCCTGCACGGCTTTGCGCTTTGCCATTTTGGCGCGATGGCGTTCCGCCTCGGCCTTATCGATCGCTTGCGTCATGAGCTGGTTTCCAAAGTTCCTTTGACCGCGAGCGGCAAGCCCGCAACCATTAAGACGACGCGATCCGCGCGCGCCGCGATGCGCTGGTTGAGGACGCCCTGTAAGTCACGAAAGCGCCGGCCAAGCGGATATTCGGGCACGATGCCGGATCCCACTTCATTCGCGACCAGCACAGTCGGAGCCGCCCTCGATGCCAATGATGTTTCCAGTCCTTGCATCTCCTTCTCGATATCTGCATCCGCGAGCATAAGGTTCGACAGCCAAAGCGTCAGGCAATCCACCAGTGCGGGGATTGTCGAGCACCCGGTGAGGGCAAAGGCAAGATCGCGCGGCGCCTCGATCGTTCGCCACGCTGTGCCGCGGCGCTCGCGGTGCACCTTGATGCGCGCCGCCATTTCTTCGTCGCCCGCTTCCGCCGTCGCTACATACGCCCAAGGTGGCTCAAAAGCCGGCGACAAAGCGGCGATAATGCCCTCGGCATAGTGGCTTTTGCCCGAGCGGGCGCCGCCGAGCACAAAGGTCAGCGGCACGTTCACCGAACGCCATCCCGGCAAATTGACACGATATTCACGGCGAGCCTTTTTGTCCGTTCACGTTTTCTGGGCCGGGTTTGCAGTGGCGGTAGCATGACGGAACTAGGCACCATTGACAAAGGCGCGGGCTCGACCGCTAACTACCGCCATCGACGGTCTCTCGTCAGAGAGCGAACAGGGAATGCGGTGCGGAACACAAGTTCCCAATCCGCAGCTGCCCCCGCAACTGTAAGCGGGTAGTCTCGCCCGGATAAGCCACTGGCGGCCATCTTGCCGCCGGGAAGGCAGGGCGGGACGCCGATCCGCGAGCCAGGAGACCTGCCGTCGAGTGAGTCGACGCGACAAACGCCGGTCGGGGTGCATCGGTGGATGATCTGAAAGACGAAAGTCTTTTGGTCCTCGCTCGCGCCGACGGCTGGTCACGCGAGGACTCATTTCTTGCTCACCTTCCTCAAAACGGCGGTTGACGACGCCTCGTCCGATCAGCGCGCCAAGATTGGCGCGATCTACGCGCTCCTCCTGGCAGCCAACGCGCTGACCTGGACGTGGGCGGTCATCGCACTGGCCGACCGGCCGACGCTGCTCGGCACCGCCGTCCTCGCTTACGTGCTTGGTCTCCGCCACGCCGTCGATGCCGACCACATTGCGGCGATCGACAACGTGGTGCGCAAACTGATGCAGGAGGGCAAACGGCCGGTCTCGGTCGGGTTGTTCTTTTCGCTTGGGCATTCGCTCGTCGTCGCGCTGGCGGTCGCCGCAATCGCGACCGCAGCGTTCGCGCTGCGCAGTCATTTCCACGAATTCAAATTGATCGGCAGCATCATTGGCACGGGGGCCTCGGCGTTCTTCCTGCTCGCTATTGCCGTCATCAATCTGGTCGTCCTGCGCGGTGTCTGGGCCAGTTTTCGCCGGGCGCGCCGAGGCGAGCCCGTCGCCGAAGATGAACTAAACCTTCTCCTCTCCGGCCGCGGTTTCCTTGCCCGTATCTTCCGGCCGTTGTTCCGCATGGTCACGCGCAGCTGGCAGATGTTTCCGGTCGGCTTTCTGTTCGGCCTCGGCTTCGACACCGCAACCGAAATCAGCCTGTTCACCGTCGCGGCGAGCCAGGCCTCCGGCGGCATGACCTTGGGCACGATCATGATTTTTCCGGCACTGTTCGCCGCCGGAATGACGCTGTTCGACACAACCGACAGCGTGCTGATGGTCGGCGCTTATGGCTGGGCGTTTCTCAATCCGATTCGCAAGATTTGGTACAACCTCACCATCACCGCCATTTCCGTTGTTGTTGCTCTGCTGATAGGCGGCGTCGAGGCTCTCGGACTGATCGCCGGCAAACTCGGCCTCGCGGGCGCGTTCTGGGAGATGATCGGCGATCTCAACAACGGCATCGCCAATTTCGGTTATCTCGTCGTCGGCATTTTCCTCGCGAGCTGGGCGATCTCTTACCTGCTGTATCGCTGGCAAGGACTAGACCGGCCGCTGGTCGAGCGTGTTTAGGTGGAAGCGATGGCAACCTCCACCGACGAGACTTTGGTGACCAAACCGGCGCCGTCCGCTGCACCGATCGTATATGTGTGCGTCACCTGCAGGCCGGTGGGCGAACCCGACAGCCCGGTGCGGCCCGGCGCGACCCTCGCCGCGGCGACCGCTCAGGCGGCCGTCGGAACTGACGTCGAAGTCCGCCCGATGCGGTGCCTCGCCAACTGCTCGCGCGGTCCCAGCGCAGCGCTCCGTTGCAATGGTTCGTGGACCTACGTCTTCGGCGGTCTCGATGTGACCTGTGCCGAAGCGCTGATCGAAGGCGCGCGTCTTCTCGCCGGCGCCGCAGACGGCATTCTGCCGTGGCGCGGACGGCCGACGCCGCTTAAGCGCGGCTTGATCGCACGCGTTCCGCCAATGGATTTTCAAGAGGCCGATCTATGAGCAGCCCCCTCGCCCGCATTCCCTGCACCATCGTCACCGGCTTTCTTGGCGCCGGCAAGACCACGCTCATTCGTCACGTGATGGCGAACGCGCAGGGCCGCCGACTTGCCGTCATCGTCAACGAGTTCGGCGATGTCGGCATCGACGGCGACATTCTCAAAGGTTGCGGCAATACCGCCTGCCCCGAGGAGAACATCGTCGAACTCGCCAACGGTTGCCTCTGTTGTACCGTCGCCGATGAATTCGTCCCGGCACTCGACGCCATCCTGGCGCGCGAGGGCATCGAACACATCGTCATCGAAACTTCGGGACTCGCGCTGCCAAAGCCGCTCGTGCAAGCGTTCCATTGGCCCGCAATCAAAAGCCGCGTTACCGTCGACGGCGTCGTCGTTGTGGTCGACGGGGCGGCCCTCGCGGACGGCCGCGTGGCGAACGATCTCAACGCTCTGGCACAGCAACGCGCGGCTGATAGTGCGCTGTCCCACGACGATCCGATCGAGGAGGTTTTCGAGGATCAGATTGCCTGCGCCGATCTCGTCGTCCTCAACAAACGCGATCTTATTGACGCGGCTGGATTTCGAGAGAGCGCAGGCAGCAATCGCCGACATATTGCCGCGCACCGTGAAAGTGATCACCGCGGCCGACGGCAGGGTCGATCAGTCGCTGCTCCTTGGGCTCGGCGTCGGTACTGAGGATGACATAGCCAACCGGCACACGCATCACGACGACGAGGAAGCCCACGACCACGACGACTTCGACTCATTTGTTGTGCCCGTCGCGGAGGTCGCTGATCCAACCGCGCTGACGACGCGCGTTGCCGCGTTGGCGGAGAATTTCGATGTGCTGCGGGTCAAGGGTTTTGCCGCGGTCGCCGGCAAGCCGCTGCGGCTGCTGGTGCAGGCGGTGGGAGCGCGCGTCACCCATCAGTACGACCGCCCCTGGGCCGCCGCCGAGGCGCGCCAGGGCCAGCTTGTGGTGATCGGACTGAAGGGCCTCGACCGCGCAGCGGTGATCCAGGCGCTTGTTGGGTAAGAGCGGGGTTGAGTGATGCATCTGCTCACCACGACTTCGACCAGCCTCGACGAGATTGTCGAGGCCATGGACCTCGGCCAGTCGCCGGGCGACATCGTCGTGTTGTCTTTCGCCGACAGCGACCTCGCTGGTCTCGCCGCCGCCTGGGAAGCGGAGCGCGCTGCAATACCGAGCGTTCGCCTCGCCCATTTGCGCGATCTTCGCCATCCGATGTCGGTCGATTTATGGATCGATCGCGTCGGCGCGCACGCCAAGGTGATCGTTGTACGCCTGCTCGGCGGCATCGATTGGTGGAAATACGGCGTCGAGCGGCTGTCGGCGCTGGCGCGCGAACGCGGCATCGCGCTTGCGGTGTTGCCGGGCGAGGACCGCGATGACGCTCGCCTTTCAGCGGCTTCGACGCTGCCACCGCATGAGCTCAACGCGTTGCTGCGATTTTTCCGTGAAGGCGGCCGAGAAAATCTGCGCGCCTTGTTGCGCCGCCTCGCCCATTACGCCGGCTCCAATCTTGAAGCGCTCGAGCCGAAGCCGGTACCACGCCTTGCCGGCTATTTGCCCGGCGAGGGCGCCGTTGATCTCGACCGGCTGGTCGTTTCACTGAAACCGGGTCAGCCGGTAGTCCCGATTATTTTCTACCGCGCGGCGTTGCTTGCGAACGACACCGCGCCCGTCGATGCGCTGTGCGCGGCGCTTGCGGCGCGCGACGCGGCTCCGGCTCCTCTCGTCGTGACCAGCTTGAAGGACAACGAAGCCGCCGCGTTTCTGCGCAGCGCCTTCGCACATTTACATCCCGCGCTCATCGTCACGATGACGGCATTCGCTGCCGGGGCAAATGCGGACGAGCCGACTCCGCTCGATGCTGTGGGCGTCCCGGTGCTCCAAGTCGTGAGCGCCACGACACAGCGAGCCGCCTGGCGCGACAGCGCGCGCGGCCTCGGCGCCGCCGATCTGGCGATGCACGTTGTATTGCCCGAGCTTGATGGCCGCGTCCTTGCCGGCGCGATTGCGTTCAAGGATCCGCTGCCGCAGCACGAGGGACTTGGCTTTACGGCACTCACAAGCCGGCCCGAGGCCGACCGGGTCGCGATGGTCGCGGATCGAATCGCAGCCCTGCTCCGATTGCAAGCACTGCCGCGAGCTGATCGGCGGATCGCGGTGCTGATGCCGGATTATCCCGGCGCACCGGGCCGCACCGGATATGCGGTCGGACTTGATGTGCCGGCAAGCGTGCTCGCTCTGATCGATGATCTCACCTCCGCCGGCTATAGCGTCAGCGATGCGCCAAAAACGGCGCATGATCTGCTCGACGTGCTTGCGGATTCCGCGGGGCACGGGACGCTACTATTGTCGGAGTACGAAAATCTGCTTTCCCAACTTCCGCCGACGAGTAGCCGCGCGCTTGCGCGAAACTTGGGGCGAGCCGGCGGCCGATCCCGATTTTCACGATGGCGCGTTTCATTTCCGCGCCCAGCAATTCGGCAAGCTATCTAGTCGCGTTGCCGCCCGATCGCGGGCGCTCCGCCGAGCGGCGGGCCGACTATCACGATCCGCAATTGCCGCCGCGTCACGCGCTGGTCGCTTTCGGGCTGTGGCTTCAGCACGTCGTCCAGGCCGATGCACTGGTGCACATGGGGGCGCACGGCACGCTGGAATGGCTGCCAGGCAAGGCGGTCGCGCTCAGCGCCGAGTGCTTCCCGGAAATCGTCACCGGCGCCCTGCCGGTGATTTATCCGTTCATCGTCAGCAATCCGGGTGAAGCGGCTCAAGCCAAACGCCGCATCGCCGGCGTTACCATCGGCCACCTGCCGCCACCGCTGGTCGCCGGCGGGCTTTCCGGAGATGCGCGCGAGCTTGAGCGCCTGGTTGATGAATATGCCCAGGCCGATGGCCTCGACCGCCGTCGCCGTGAACGTCTGGCAAAGCTGATCGTCGAGACGGCGCAAAGGACAGGGTTGGCTCATGAGGCCGGAGTCGACACTGCAGCCGCACCCGACGACGCGCTTCGCCGGATCGACGCGTGGCTGTGTGATGTGAAAGACCTCGCGATCAAAGACGGACTGCACATTTTCGCTCGCGCGCCCGTGGGCACCGACGATCCGCTGTGGCAAGCGAGTGCCGAAGCTGAGCGCACGGCATTGCTCGCAGCGCTCGACGGCCGCCGCGTTGCGCCCGGTCCGGCTGGTTCGCCGATGCGCGGCCGCCGCGACGTGCTGCCGACCGGCCGCAATCTTTTCACCGCCGATCCGCGCACGCTGCCGACGCCGACCGCGATGGACCTCGGTCGGCTCGCCGCCGACGAAGTTCTTCGCGCGCATCTGCAAACCCACGGTGAGGCGCCGCGCAGCGTCGTCATCGACCTGTGGGGAAGCGCGACTTTACGCACCGGCGGCGAAGAGATCGCACAAGGCTTTGCGCTGATGGGTTGCCGGCCGATCTGGGATCATGGGACGGGGCGGGTCACCGGCGTCGAGGTCTTGCCGACCGCCGCGATCGGGCGCGCTCGCGTTGACGTCACATGGCGTATTTCCGGACTGTTTCGCGATCTCTTTCCCGCGCAAATCGCGCTCATCGACGCCGCGGTGCAAGCGGTCGCCGCCCGCGACGAAGACGACGGCGAAAATCCGCTGGCAAGCGCACGCCGTGTCGCCGGCGCGACCCGGCTTCAACGTATCTTCGGTACCGCGCCCGGCACTTACGGCTCCGGCGTCGAAGACTTGCTCGGCCGCGACACTGACAGCGAAGCGATCGGCGCAGCATACCTTGCGGCGGCCTCGCACAGCTATGGCGGCGCTGGAGGCGACGGCAGCGCCGCGCCCGGCGCTTTCACGCAGCGTATCGCCAGCGCCGACCTCCTCCTGCATGCGAGCGACGATCCGGCGCGTGACCTGCTTGAGGGCGCCGAGGATGCCGCTTTCGTCGGCGGTTTCGCTGCGGCCGCGAAGCTGCTCGGCCGAACGGCCGATCTGGTCATGCTCGATATAACCGATCCACAGCGGCCGCGGGCGCGCTCGTTATCGGCCGCGCTTACGCGCATCATGCGCGGGCGGGCGATCAATCCGCGCTTTATCGCCGGGCAAATGCGCCATGGCCCGCGCGGCGCCGCTGAGCTTGCCGAAACAGTCGACCGGCTGGTCGCTTTTGCGGAAACGACCGAGGCCGTTGCCAGCGAGTTGTTTGATCTCCTCCACGCCGCCTACGTCGCCGATCCCGACGTGCACGCTTTTCTGCTGCGCGAAAATCCGCAAGCAGCAGCCGCCATCGCGGAACGGTTCGACGCCGCGCGGCGGCGTGGCTTTTGGCACCCACGGCGCAACGATGTCGATGCCGGCCTCGCGGCGTTGCGCGCGGAGGCGGCAGCATGACCGCGCTTGCTCTCAATCGTTCCCAGCGCCGAGGCGCCTGTCCTGGATTGTCGACGCCGATGCCGACCGGCGACGGATTGCTGGTCCGGCTGATGCCGACCGGCACGATTCCGCTTTCTGCATTCAAGCACCTGTGTGCGGCGGCTCGCCGGCTCGGCAACGGCATTGTCGAAGTAACCGGACGCGGCAGCATCCAGGTTCGCGGGTTGAACGCTGCGTCCGCGTCGCGCTTTGCCGAAGCGATTACCGCGCTCGGTATTGCGGCGGAGGACGGCATTCCGGTTCTGAGCACCGCGCTTGCCGGGCTCGACCCGATGGAAATCTTCGATGCGAGTCCACTCGTGGCCGATTTGCGTCATGCTCTGACGCGAACGTCACTCGCCGCAAAGCTTGCACCTAAAATCTCGGTCATCGTGGATGGTGGCGGCGCGCTCAACCTCGACAACGTGTCGGCTGACGTGCGCATCTGTGCCCAAGTGACGGACGATGGCGCCGTGCTTCGCATCGGGCTAGGCGGTGACGAAGCAACGGCCACGCAAATTGGCTCTGTTGCGCCCGCTCATGGCGTCGATCACCGCAGTCAAGCTTCTGGAAGTCATCGCGCAGCGCGGACGATACCGCACGCGCACGCGAGATTCTTGCGGCCGAAGGCGACGCGCCATTCCGATCGGCGCTTGCTTCTTTCTTAAAAGAGCATGTCGCGCCGGCGCGCATGCCGGGACGGAGCGATCCAATCAGATCGCATCGTCTGCGAGACGAATTGCTTGCGGTCGGAGTCGGCCTCGCCTTCGGCCACGCGAACTCGAAGACACTCATGCGCTTGGCCGAGGCCGCGGACGTCGCCGGCGCCAAGGGCCTACGTGCAGCTGCCGACCGCGTCCTGATGGTCATCGGGATCAGCGAGAAAGCCGCGCCCGCCTTCGTCACTGCCGCGGAAAGTCTTGGCTTCATTGTCGACAGCAGCGATCCGCGCCGGCATGTCATCGCCTGCGCCGGCGCGCCGATCTGTGCGTCGGCGCACATCGCCTCGCGCGCCCTCGCATCGCTGGTCGCTCAAATCGCGGCGCCGTATCTCGACAACTCGCACCAGATTCACATTTCCGGCTGCGCCAAAGGCTGCGCCCGCACCGGCAATTCAGCGCTTACGATTGTCGGATCGTTCGACGGATGCGCACTAATCGCCAATGGTTCCGCGCGTGACACTCCCTTCGCCGTGACTGAAACAAGCAAAATTTCAGCCGCGATTGACCGGCATTTCCGCGCAACGGCGTCCGAGGACTGCCATGTCTGAGCGCTCTGCTTACTTGCGCGATGGCACGGCGATCTACGAGCGCTCGTTCGCCATCATCCGCGCCGAGGCCGACCTGTCGCGCTTTTCGGCGGACGAAGCCGACGTCGCGGTCCGGATGATCCACGCCTGCGGCGTTGTCGAATTGGCGCCCCACATCGTGTTCGGCAACGGCCTTGTCGCTGCGGCGCGCGGCGCGCTTGCCAGCGGAGCGCCGATCCTCTGCGACTCAGAAATGGTGGGGCGCGGGATTACCCGCGCGCGCTTACCTGCGGGCAACGAAGTGATCTGCACGCTCAATGATCCGCGCGTCGTGGACCTCGCGCAACGGCTCGCCACCACGCGTTCAGCGGCGGCGCTGGATTTGTGGACCGAGCGCCTTGCCGGAGCCGTCGTCGCCATCGGCAACGCGCCGACCGCGCTGTTTCGCCTGCTCGATCTCCTTGACGCCGGCGCGCCGAAGCCGGCGGCAATCCTCGGCATCCCGGTCGGATTTGTCGGCGCCGCGGAATCCAAAGACGCGCTCGCCGATGATCCGCGCGGCGTGCCGTTTCTCACCGTGCGCGGGCGCATGGGCGGCAGCGCCATGACTGCCGCCGCCATCAACGCGCTGGCGAGGGCCGGTATATGAGCGCGGCAACCCACACCGGAAAACTTTTAGGCGTCGGCGTCGGCCCCGGCGATCCCGAGCTGATGACGCTCAAGGCCGCGCGCGCCCTCGCCGAGGCCGATGTGATCGTGCACTTCGCCAAGGCCGGAAATACAAGCCATTCGCGCACCATCGCCGCAGCGCACATGCGCGCGGGAGTGATCGAGTTGCCGCTCCACTATCCGGTCACGACCGAATTGCCGAAATGCAGCAGCCGGTTATCGCGATGCGATCGGCGATTTCTACGATGAAGCCGCCGCCAAGATTGCCGCGCATCTGGAAGCCGGGTGCATGGTCGCCGTGATCAGCGAAGGCGATCCGATGTTCTACGGCTCCTACATGCATCTGCACACGCGGCTTTCGCCGCGCTTCCCGACTGAAATTATTGCCGGCGTCACCGGCATGTCGGGGTGCTGGTCGGCAGCGGGAATGCCGATCGCGCAGGGCGACGATGTTTTCACCGTCCTTCCCGCAACCTTGCCGGAGAGCGAACTGGCCCGGCGGCTCGCCGATGCGAACGCTGCCGTGGTGATGAAGGTCGGGCGCCATTTGCCGAAATTGCGCCGCGCGCTGGCAACGAGCGGCCGCCTGCCGCGCGCCTTTTATGTCGAGCGCGGCACCATGGCGGACGCGAAGCTCATTCCGCTCAGCGACAAGCCGGACGACGACGCGCCCTACTTCGCCGTCGTGCTGGTGCCGGGCTGGGAGCAGCGGCCATGAGCGGACACCTCGCCGTCGTCGGCCTCGGACCGGGCGATGCGCGCTATCTCACGCCGGAAGCCGACGCGGCGCTCGCCGCCGCCGAGGCACTCTATGGCTACGGGCCCTATCTCGACCGTGTGCCGGAGCGCGCCGGGCAACGCCGGCACGGCTCGGACAACCGGGAAGAACGCACCCGCGCAGTCGCTGCGCTGCGCGACGCCGCCGCGGGGACGCGGGTCGCCGTTGTTTCCGGCGGCGACCCGGGCGTATTCGCAATGGCGGCCGCGGTCTGCGAAGAAATCGAAGCCGGTCCGGAAAGCTGGCGCACACTCGACCTCGTGATTGTGCCCGGGATCACGGCAATGCTCGCCGTCGCCGCGCGGATCGGCGCCCCGCTCGGGCACGATTTTTGTGCGCTCTCGCTCTCTGACAATCTCAAGCCGTGGGAACTGGTCGAGCAGCGGCTCGATGCCGCTGCCGGCGCTGGCTTCGTGATCGCGCTTTACAATCCGGTCTCACGCGCGCGCCCCTGGCAATTCCGTTCTGCAATTGAGCGATTGCGCCGGCATCTGCCGGGAGCAACGCCGGTCGTCTTCGGGCGCGCCGTCGGGCGGCCGCACGAGCACGTCAGTGTTACGACGCTTGCTGTCGCCGATACTGCCGAGGCGGATATGGCGACACTGATCATTGTCGGCTCGCGCGCGACGCGCGTAGTCCAGCGCACCGGACGGACGCCACTCGTTTATACGCCGCGTGCGGCCGCCGAGGTGAGCGCATGATCGAGCCAGTCGAGCGCATCCTGCACGGTTTCGACGGAGAGTGCTGCCGGCGCCTGCGGCCGGCGCAGCATGACTACACCGATACCCAATTCACGCGCCGCGGCAATCTTGCCGTACGTGGCACTGCCGCCGCTGTTCTTTGCGATCACGACCTCGATGCGATGCTCTTTCATCAGCGCACGGTCGTCGGCGTCACTGAATGGACCGCGACCGGTCACGTAAGCCACCTGCGGCAACGGCAGCGGCGGATCGACCGGATCGACGCTGCGGATCAGATAAAAGTGCTGCGGGGCGTCGTTGAGCGGCGCAAGCTCGTTGCGCCCAAGTGCAACAAAAACCCGGCGCGGCGTTGCTCCGAGCGCGCGCACGGCCTCACGTACGTCGCTTACTTCGGTCCATCGGTCGTCAGCAGTTGCGACCCAAGATGGTCGCCGCAGCACCAGCAACGGAACGCTGGTGCTGCGGGCCGCCTCGACGGCATTATTGGATATCACACTGGCGTACGGGTGAGTGGCATCGATCAAAAAATCAACGCGCTCGGCTCGCCAGAAAGTCGGCGAGCCCCGCAGCACCGCCGAAACCGCCGCTGCGCACCGGCACCGGCTGGCGCGCCGGCGCGGCAGTGCGGCCGGCGAGCGACAGGGTCACATCGAGGTCGCGCCGGCCTGCCAACCGCTCCGCCAGCAATCGCGCTTCCGTGGTGCCGCCGAGAATGAGGACGCGTTTCATGCCGCTGCCTGATGCGATCGCGCGCGACAGTGCCGCATCGCCGCGCTGGCTGTCCATCGTCGGCATCGGCGAAGACGGCGTCGCCGGCTTGAGCGCGGCGGCGCGCGGATTGATCGGCGCGGCGGAGATCGTATTCGGCGGCCGGCGCCATCTCGGTCTCGCCGCGCCGCTGATCCGCGGCGCGGCGCGGCCGTGGCCGAGCCCGTTCGACAGCGCCGCCGGTGAAGTCCTGCATCACCGCGGCCGGCAGATCTGCGTGCTCGCGTCCGGCGATCCGTTCCATTACGGCGTCGGCGCGGTTCTGGCGCGAACCATCGACGCAGGCGAGATGATCGTGGTCCCGGCGCCTTCAGCTTTCAGCCTGGCGGCGGCGCGGCTCGGCTGGCCGTTGCCAGAAACGGTGCTCCTCTCGGTACACGGACGCACGCTCGATCTGGTGCGCCCGCATTTGCAGCCTGGCGCCCGCATACTGGCGTTGACCTCCGACGGCGACGGGCCGGCAGCTTTAGCGCGGCTGCTTGCCCAATCAGGTTTCGGCGCGTCGCGGCTCACCGTGCTCGAAGCGCTCGGCGGCCCGCGCGAGCGCTTTCGCACCACGACGGCGGCCGCGTACGATTTCGATGCCGTCGACGCCCTCAACACGCTCGCCATCGAGGTCGAAGCTTCGCCGGATGCGCGCATCATCGCCCGCGCGTCGGGCCTTGCGGACGATCTTTTCGAGCACGACGGTCAGATCACCAAGCGTGAGATCCGTGCGATAACACTCTCGTCGCTGGCGCCGCGCCGCGGCGAGTTGTTGTGGGATGTCGGCGCCGGCGCCGGTTCGGTGGCGATCGAATGGATGCTCGCCGACCCTTCGATGCGTGCGATTGCGATTGAACGACGTGCTGACCGCACGGCGCGCATCCGCCGCAACGCCGCGGCCTTCGGCGTGCCGGGACTCGAAATCGTGGAAGCAGCCGCGCCCGCCGCACTCGAGGGCCTTGCTTCGCCCGACGCCATTTTTATCGGCGGCGGGGCGAGCGAGCCAGCGTTGCTCGACACCGCGATCGCCGCGCTGCGAACGAGCGGGCGCCTGGTAATCAACGCAGTCACGCTCGCAACCGAAGCATCGCTGATTGACCGACGCGCGGCGCTTGGCGGCGAACTCATTCGTATCGCCATCGCGCGGGCCGGCACGGTCGGCGAAAAATCCGGCTGGCGAGCAGCGATGCCGGTCACACAATGGGCCTGGACGAAGCCGTGATCGTCGCCGGCGTCGGCTGCAGGCGGGGCGCGCCCGCTTCCGACATCGAGGCTGCGATCCGCGCTGCGCTCGCGCACGCGGATATCGCGGCTGACGCGCTCGACGGCATCGCCACGATTGCGGCAAAGGGTGCCGAGGTCGGCGTTCAGGCTGCAGCAAAAAAGTTCGGCGTATCGGTTGTGCTGGTGTCTGATGCTGACTTACAAGCGGCTGAACCTCGCACACGAACACGGTCGGAGCGCGTGCGCGCGCTGACCGGCGTGTCGTCAGTCGCCGAGGCCGCGGCGCTGGCCGCTGCCGGACCAGCGGCTCGCCTCATCAGTCCCCGCCTGGTGATGGGCACAGCGACCTGCGCGCTCGCGGCTTCGGAGCCGGCCTCGTGACCGTACATTTCATCGGCGCGGGGCCGGGCGCGGCAGACCTCATAACAGTGCGCGGCCGCGATCTGATCGCTCGCTGCCCGGTGTGCCTCTACGCTGGCTCGATCGTGCCGCGCGAACTACTCGGCTTCTGCCCGGCCGGCGCGCGCATTGTCGATACGGCGCCGATGTCGCTAGACGAAATCGAGGCCGAGTTCGCCGAGGCCCACACCGCCGGTCACGATGTGGCGCGGCTTCATTCCGGCGATCTCTCGATCTACTCGGCGCTTGCCGAGCAGCTGCGCCGGCTCGACCGGCGTGGCATTCCTTATACGCTCACGCCCGGCGTGCCGGCATTCGCGGCGGCAGCGGCGGCTCTAGAATGCGAATTGACCGTGCCGGAAGTCGCGCAAAGCGTAGTGCTCACCCGCGTGTCCGGCCGCGCCTCTCGGATGCCGGAATCTGAAAAGCTCGCAACCTTTGCGGAGAGCGGCGCGACGCTGGTCATCCATCTTGCCATTCATGCGATTGAGACGATCGTTAGGGAATTGACGCCGTTCTACGGCGCCGACTGTCCTGCCGCCGTTGTCGTTCAGGCAAGCTCGGCGGCAGAGCGCGTGTTGCGCGGCACGCTCGCCGACATCGCCGCGCAAGTGGCCGCCGCGCATATCGAGCGCACCGCGCTCATTCTTGTCGGCCGCGCCATTGCCGCGCATGATTTTCGCGACAGCGCGCTCTACGATCCCGATTATCGCCGCCGGTTTCGGGGAGGCGCAACGTGACGGCGTTGCTAAACTTTCTTGAACGGCGCCCGGCCCACCAGCGCACCGTCGCGATCAAACAACACGATCTCGGTGGCGATGCCGCGGCCCTCGACGACGCGTTCAGCGGTATCCTGCGCCGCGCGCGCCACTGCGTCGCCAAGCGTTATGCCTTCGGTCCGCGCCAGCGCAAAAGCTTCGGCAGCATTGTTCGCTTCGATGATGCGCGCACCCAGTTGCGCGGAGCCGCCCGCGGCCTCGGCGAAAACTCGCCAGCAGCGTGCGGTCGACTTCACCGCGCCTGGAGTGAAGATCGGTGAGGCCTTGCGCGAGCTTGGTCATCTTGCCGACGCCGCCGGCGATGGTCACCCGCGCCACCGGATGATTGCGCAGATATTTCAGCATGCCGCCGACGAAATCGCCCATGTCGATCAGCGCAATGTCCGGCAGGCCGTAAAGCTTCTGCACCGCAGTTTCGGAATTGGCGCCAGTGCTGCCGGCAATGTGCGTAAGACCGGCGGCGCGCGCGACATCGACACCGCGATGGATCGAGTGAATCCACGCCGAGCAGGAATAAGGCACGACAATTCCGGTCGTGCCGAGAATCGACAGGCCGCCGACAATGCCAAGGCGCCCGTTGAGCGTTTTCGCCGCCAGTTCCACGCCACCGGGGATGGCGATCTCGACCTCGGCGTCGGCTGCGCATCCGGCCACGGCCGCAACTTCGGCGATCGCGTCGCGGATCATGCGGCGCGGCACCGGATTGATGGCCGGCTCACCCGGCGGAAGCGGAAGGCCCGGGCGCGTCACGGTGCCGACGCCCTCACCGGCTCGGAAGGTCACGCCCGCCCCCAATGCACCGGCACGCACGGTCGCAACAATGAGCGCACCGTGCGTTACATCCGGATCGTCACCGGCGTCCTTGATCACGCCGGCGCTTGCGCTGGCTCGATCCTTTCGCGTCATCGCCAACGCAAAACTTGGCCGCTCGCCGCGCGGCAAAGTCACCTCGACCGGGTCGGGAAATTCGCCCGTTACGAGTGCGGCAAACGCCGCCTTAGCCGCCGCAGCGGCGCAAGTGCCGGTGGTCCAGCCCCGGCGCAACGGGCGTTCCTGCCGCTCCATGCTCCTTCCTTTAGTCCTGCGTCCCGCGATCGTCACCACGGAGGCGTGTCGTCATGACGGTGTGGGACTCGCTGGCAGTCCGGCGCGACGGCGTCCCGGTGTTTACGCGGGGACACGTCTGGCTCGCAGGTGCGGGACCGGGCGATCCGGGCCTGCTCACACTCGACGCACTCGCCGGCCTGCAGCAGGCCGATGTGGTGGTTCACGATGCGCTGGTCGATCAACGGGTGCTGTCGCTTGCCGGCCCGCAGGCGCGGCTTGAGTTCGCCGGGAAACGCGGCGGCAAGCCTTCGGCGACGCAAGCCGACATCAGTTTGCGCCTGATCACGCTCGCGCGGGCCGGAAAGCGCGTGCTGCGCCTGAAAGGCGGCGATCCGTTTGTCTTCGGGCGCGGCGGTGAAGAGGCAATGGCGCTTGCGGCCGCGGGCATCCGCTTCCGGATCATTCCCGGCGTCACGGCGGGCCTTGCGGCTCTGGCCACGGCAGCGATCCCGGCAACGCTGCGCGGTGTCAATCGGGCGGTGATCTTCGCCGCCGGTCACGGCGCCGACGAGGATTTCGACTGGGCGCCGCTCGCACGCACAGGACAGCCGATTGTGCTCTACATGGTGATGCACAATCTGCCGCGGATCACGGCTTCGTTGCTGGCAGCGGGGCTTGATGCACAGACGCCTGCGGCCATCATCACTTCGGCGACGACACCAACCGAGCGAGTCTTCGTTTCGACGCTGCAAAACATTGCCGCCGATGCACGCGAACAAAACTTCGAGCCGCCGGCGATCGTTGTGGTTGGTGAGATCGTGAATTTGCGCAGCGCCCTTCTTGGCGAAGCTGCAGTTGCCGCGAGAAAGGGACAGGAGACCGAGTGACGGCGCGCGGGCTCATAATCGCCGCGCCGCATTCCGGTGCCGGCAAAACGACGGTGACGCTCGCGCTGATCGCCGCGCTCAAGCGTCGCAGCATCAAGGTACACACGGCAAAAGCCGGACCCGACTACATTGATCCGGCATTCCATGCCGCGGTCAGCGGCAGTCCGAGCGTCAATCTCGATTCCTGGGCAATGTCGCGACGATTGCTGGACACCCTTGCTGCACAAGCAGTCGACGGTGCGGATATTTTCGTAATCGAAGGCGTGATGGGTTTGTTTGATGGTGCGGCCGATGGCGCCGGTATTCCCGGCAGACGCGGCGCGACCGCCGACCTCGCCGCCCATTTCGATTTGCCGGTCGTGCTGGTGCTCGATGTTGCGCGGCAGGCACAATCGGCCGCGGCTTTGGTGCGGGGCTTCGTTACGCACGATCCGGCCGTGCGCATCGCCGGAATAATTCTCAACCGCGTCGCCAGCGAACGGCATCGCGCGCTGGTCGCGGGCGCGATCACCGCGCTCGGCATTCCGATCCTCGGTGCACTGACCCGCGAAACGGCGCTGGCGCTGCCGGAACGTCACCTCGGCCTCGTTCAGGCCGGCGAGCATTCCGATCTCGCCGGCCTGATCGAGCGCCTCGCGGAAACGGCCGAACGCCATTTCGATCTCGACGCCATCATGGCCTGCGCTGCACCATTGCAATTGGCGGAAGCTCCGGGCCAAGCTCAAGTGCTGCCGCCGCCCGGCCAGCGGATCGCCCTCGCCAGCGATCGCGCTTTTACTTTCATCTATCCCCACATCATCGACGCTTGGCGCAAGGCCGGCGCCGAGATCCAGCCTTTTTCGCCGCTTGCCAACGAGCCGCCGCCGCAAAGCGCGGACAGCTGCTGGCTGCCTGGCGGCTATCCGGAGCTGCACGCCGAAATGCTCAGCAACGCCGGCCGGTTTGTTGCGGGGCTACGGCAGTTCGCCGCCACGCGCCCGGTGCACGGCGAGTGCGGCGGCTACATGGTGCTTGGTGAGAGTCTCGAAGACGCGACCGGCAGGCATCACGCAATGACCGGATTACTCGGCCACACCACAAGCTTCGCCAAGCGCAAGCTACACCTCGGCTATCGGACAGCAAGACTTCTCGCTGATGGCGTTCTCGGGAGAGGCGGAATGCTCGTTCGCGGGCATGAATTCCACTACGCCTCGCTCACGGCTGCCGGCGACGACCAGCCTTTCGCCGAGATTGCCGACGGCGAGGGCCGTGCACTGGAAAAAACCGGCGGCCGGCGCGGCCGCGTCACCGGCACGTTTTTTCACGCCATCGCCGCGGCGGATTGACGAAGCAGTCAGCGCTCCAGGAGCGCGACCGTGCCGAGACCGCCATCGGAACAAATGCTGACAATCGCCCGGCTGCCTTGCGGCAGCGCCGCGAGCTCCTTGACGGCTTGACTCAAGATTCTCGCGCCGGTCGCCGCGAACGGATGCCCGAGCGCGACACTGCCGCCGTTCGGGTTCATCCGCTCGCGCGGGAAACTCCCGAAATCATGCTCGACGCCGGCTTTGGTCGCGGACGAAATCTTTATCCTCGAGCGCTTTGATGTGGCAGAGCACCTGCGCCGAAAACGCCTCGTGGATTTCCCACAGCGCGATATCGTTGAACTTCAGCCCGCGCCGCGCCAACAGCCGGGGAATGGCAGTGACCGGCGCCATCAGCAGGCCCTCAGTGAAGATATCGACCGCCGCCATTTCAAAATCCACCAATCGCGCACGCGGCAATTGTTGCGGCAATCGCGCAAGGCCTTCTTCTGTGCCGACCCAGATGGCGGAAGCGCCATCGGTCAGCGGCGAGCTGTTGCCGGCCGTCAGCGTGCCTCGTCCGCTGGTCCGGTCAAATACCGGTTTGAGTTTGGCAAGCTTTTCCAGCGATGTATCCCGGCGCGGAAAGTGATCCTTATTCACTCCATCTAACGGCACGATCAAATCGGCAAAGAAGCCACGATCCTGCGCCGCGATCGCTCGCTGATGACCTTCGAGCGCAAGTTCATCCTGCTCGCGGCGGCTGATGTTCCAGTCCTTCGCCATATCCTCGGTGTGTTCGCCCATGCTGCGGCCTGTCACCCGGTTCTTCACTTCCGGCACAAACAGCCGGATGTCGGACGGGCGCAGGCGGCGAAGGATACGAAGGCGATCGGCCGCACTGCGGGCTTGAAACATGCGGCGGAGCCAAACGGACAAATTCTGTCCCAGCCCGATCTGGACGCGGCTCATGCTCTCGACACCGCCGACCATCGCCAAAGCTGCGCGGTGCTCACCGAGCATTCCGGCCGCCTCGAACACGCCGACCATGCTGGTGCTGCATTGCATGATGGTGGTGAATGTCGGGACATGGGGATCGAGCTTGCTGTCGAGCCACACCTCGCGCGCCAGATTGGCATAGGCGAGATTGACGACGACGGAGCCCCACACCGCAAAGTCGATCGAACCGGTCACCTGCCGCGCCATTGCCTGGACCACCGGCACCGACAAGCCCAGAGAATCCCGACCGGCAAACGGCCCGTCCACGTTGACAAACGGCGTGCGCAGCCCTGCCGCCAACCAAACCGCCTGCGCATCGTTCGGCATGTCGCTTCCTGCCCCGCGGTACTCGGTCAACGCGCTCCCCGGTTATTGCGCGCGGACGGGCTGTCTTAGTGCGTCGCCACCGCCGCCGGCGTCGTTGCAACCCCGGGAGCTTGGCCGGCAGCAGCCAAATAACGGTGGATAGCAGACATAACCTGGGCTCCTTCACCGACCGCCGCAGCGACACGCTTGACCGAACCGGAGCGAACATCGCCGATCGCGAATATGCCGGGGCGCGTCGTTTCGAGTTGCCTGCGATCGGCGCCGGCGTCGGGGCCGGTGAGCACGAACCCTCGCGGGTCTAGCGCTACTCCCGACCCGGCAAGCCAATCGGTATTTGGCTCGGCGCCGATGAACAGGAAGAGATGACGGATATCGCGCCGCATTTCCTCGCCCGAAACCGTGTGCCGCCAACGGACCGCATGCAGCACGCCGTCGTTGCCTTCCAGCGCGGCGATCTCGGTACGCGTCAGCACTTCGACGTTGGCGAGCCCGCTGATGCGATCGACCAAATAGCGCGACATGTTCGTCTCCAGGTCCGCGCCGCGAACAACGAGCCAAACCTTCGCCGCCTGACTTGCCAGATAAACGGTCGCCTGACCCGCCGAATTGCCGGCGCCTACCAAAACTACCTCTTGTCCGCCGCAAAGTTTTCCTTCCAGCGGAGACGCCCAATAATGCACGCTCGACGATTCGAACGCCTCAAGGTTTGGCAGCGCCAGCCGGCGATATCGCGCACCGCTCGCGATCACGACCGCGCGGGCGCGCACATGTTCGTTGTCGGATAAATTGAGGACGAAATGCTGCTGAGAACCGTCCGCCGCCTCGAGGCTCGCCACTTCATCCGGGATCGCCATTTCAACCCCGAACTTCGCCGCCTGGTTAGAGGCGCGCGCCATCAGGGCGTTGCCGCTGATGCCAGTCGGAAAGCCGAGATAATTCTCGATCCGCGCGGAAGCGCCCGCTTGGCCGCCTCGGGTGCGGCAGTCGAGCATGAGAACCGAAAGGCCTTCCGATCCGGCGTAAACCGACGCCGCAAGGCCTGCGGGGCCCGCCCCGACAATGGCCACGTCATAAATCCGATCCTGATCGATCGGACTAACCAAGCCGAGACACCGTGCCAGCTCGCCGTCGGTCGGATTGCGCAGCAATTGTCCCTGTGGGCACAAAACGATCGGCAATTGTCCGGGGTCGACGTGAAAGCGGTCGATCAGCGCTTTTGCTCCCGGGTCGCTGTCTGGATCGAGCGTCTGGTGCGGATGCGAGTTGCGCCGCAGAAAGTTATCTAGCCGCAACACGTCGCCATTGTCGGCGCGACCGACAATCACCGGTCCACCGCCTCCAGTCTCGATCAGGCCCACGCGGCGCAGAATGAGGGCGCGCATAATGCGCTCGCCGAGTTCAGCCTCCGCGATCAACAAGGCCCGCAGCCGATCCGGCGGAATGATGAGGGCTTTTGTCGGCTCGCGCGCAAAGGCATCTACCAGCGCCGGACGGCCCGCCAATTGCGCCAGTTCGCCGAGGAACGCGCCGGGCCCTTGCGTGACGATGGGCGTTTGGTGGCCGCCGACGTTGTGCTGGATGGCCTCGATCCGGCCCTCCAGGATAATGATCAACCCGGTACCAATCTTGCCGGCTTTCTCCAGCGCCTCCCCGGTTGCGAACGATCGCACCGTACCAAAACGCCGCACGCGCTCGATCTCGATGGCTTCCAGAACCGGAAACATCTGGTCGTGCCGCGTATCGATGATCGACGGTCTTGCTGGAGTTACCACTGACACGGCTCCATTCAGGCGAATATCGGCAATGCCGCGGCGGCTTGCCCTCGCAGTCCCGCTATTTGGTGCGTGCGATCTCTTCTTCAACGTCGCGCAGCCGATCCTTGCCGAAAAAGATTTCGTCGCCGACGAAGAAAGTCGGCGACCCGAACGTGCCGCGCGCAACCGAAGCCTCGGTATTTTTCAGGAGCCGGTCCTTCACCTCAGCCTCCTGAGTGCGCGCAAGCAAAGCGGCCGCATCGAAACCGGATTCGGTAAGCGCCACGCTGACGACCGCCGGATCGTCCATGTCCTTCGGCTCGGCCCACATGTGACGGAACATTTCGCTCACATATCGCTCAAAGATGCCGCTCAGCTGCGCCGCTACGGCGCCGCGCATGATCAACAATGTATTGACCGGAAAGAATGGATTCCAGTTAAACGGAACGTCATAACGCCGGACGAAACGCTGCAGCTCCAGGCGTTCGTATTCGAGCCGGTTCTTGATGCCGGCCATCTTTTCCGCCGGCGAACTATTGTTGGTCAGCTTGAAGACGCCGCCGAGCAGGATCGGCACGTATTCGAATTTCGCGCCGGTGCGCGCCTGGATTTTCGGAATGACCTGATGCGCCAGATAGGCGTTCGGGCTGCCGAAGTCGAAGTGAAATTCCACTTTGGCCATGTTACCAGACCTCACGGTAAGGCCGCACGTCGAGTTCGAAGGTCCAGGCGTCGCGCGGTTGCCGGTAGATCTGCCAATAGGCCTCGGCGACCGACGCCGGATTCATCAGTTGATCGGGCTCCAGATTTTCCAGCGCCTCCGCGCCACCGCGCTGTTTTATCCGATCGCGAACGAATGCGGTATCGACACCGGCATCGATGATCAGATGGGCAACGTGGATGTTCTGCGGACCAAGCTCGCGGGCCATGCTTTGCGCAACCGCGCGCAACCCGAACTTGGCGCTCGCGAATGCTGCGTAACCGATGCCGCCCCGCACGCTTGCCGTGGCGCCGGTGAAAAAGATGCAACCCTTGCCGTGCGGCAGCATCAACCGTGCGGCCTCGCGGCCGCTGAGGAAGCCGGCATAACAGGCCAATTCCCAGACCTTGCGAAACACCCGCTCGGTCGTCTCCAGCAGCGGGAAGTTGACATTGGCGCCGATGTTGAACACGCAGACTTCAAGTGGAGCGTGCGCGTCGGCGGCGCGCAGAAAAGCCACCACGTCGTCCTCCTTGCGGGCATCAAGGCCGCGGGCCACGATCTCACCGCCGGCAGCTTGAACGTCCGCGGCCAATGGCTCCAGCTTGTCGGCGTTGCGGCGGCCGGCGAAGACTGCGAAACCTTCGGCGGCAAACTTTTTGGCGATCGCCGCGCCAATGAAGTCACCGGCACCAATAACAGCCACAGTCGCGTTGCGCTTCGCCACCTGTGTGCTCCAGCCTTCGCCAACAATTGGACGGTCATACCGTCCGGTATTTTGGGTCACCTGTCCAGTTTGCGGAGTGGATGTGCAAACGAACCAACTTGCCAAGCGTGGTGCTTACGCTCACCATAGCAGAAGCGTTCATCGGGCGGCTTAATTGGCTTTTCGGCGAGCGCAAAAGCCGGGGTTCGAGTAAATCGTGCCGGACGAAAGAGAACATATCGTAGCCGACGCGGCGGCGCGAATTCTCGCCGACCTCGCCGACCCGCAGACCATCAACAAAGCGGCCAACGGCGCCTGGAAAGAACCGCTGTGGCGTGCGCTCAGTGAAGCGGGCCTGCCGCTCGCCTGGGTGCCCGAAGAATTAGGCGGCTCCGGCGCAGGTTTGGCCGAGGGCTTCGCCATTCTTGCGGTCGCGGGACGCTTCGCGCTTTCGGTGCCGCTGGCGGAAACGCTGGCGGCCGGCTGGCTGCTCGCACACGCCGGCATCGAGGCACCGGCAGCGCCAATGACACTTGCACCTTGCCGTCCGCATGACCGCATCACCATCGATGCCGATGGCAAGATGAGCGGCCGCGCGCTCGGTGTTCCGTTTGCTCAAGATGCGCAATACATCGCTGTGCTTGCCGACCACGCCGAGCAGCACCAGATCGCGCTCGTCAGCATCAAAGATTGCCGTTTAAGTGAAGGCCGCAATCTTGCCGGCGACGCCACCAATGTTGTGACCTTCGATCGCGTCGGGCCTGTCGCCAGCGCACCGGCACCGGCTGGACTTACGCAATACACTCTGATGCTGATGGGCTCGGCCATCCGCAGCGTCGAAACCGCCGGCGCGCTGGAGGCGATCCTGTCGCTCTGCGTCGCCTATGCCGGCGAGCGCGTCGCTTTCGAACGCCCGATCGGTAAATTTCAGGCCGTGCAACAGAACCTGGCGCGGCTCGCCGGCGAAGTGGCCGCTGCGCTCGCGGTCGCCGGTTCGGCTGCCGACACCATCGCGCAAGCGGGCGCTTTCGATGACGCGGTATTCTTTGAAGCGGCGTCCGCCAAGATTCGCGCCGCCGAAGCCGCCACCGAAGGCGCGGCGATTGCACACCAGGTGTTCGGCGCGATCGGTTTCACGCAGGAACACGTTCTCCACCGCTTCACGCTGCGGATGCTGTCCTGGCGTGACGACTTCGGCAATGAAAGCTATTGGGCGGCCGAGCTTGGCAAACACGTGGCCCGCCGCGGGGCCGATGAATTCTGGCCTATGGTGGCGTCGCGATGACCGCGAACCTGCAGTTCGATCCGGTTCGCCTGCCGCCGGAATGCGACACACTCCGCGCCGAAGTGCGCGCTTTCCTCGCCGAAGAGATTGCAGCCGGCACATTCGATCCGCATCAAGCCGCGCACGGCGATTCCTACAACCGGGCCTTCAGCCGGCGGGTCGGCGCCAAAGGCTGGATCGGCATGACCTGGCCAAAGCGATACGGCGGACACGAGCGCACGCAACTCGAGCGCTACGTGGTCACCGAGGAATTTCGCGTCGCCAATGCGCCATCGCACCTGCATTTTGTCGCCGACCGGCAAAGCGGTCCGATCCTGCTCAAATACGCTCCCGAGCATGTCAAGAACGATGTCTTGCCGCGCATTTGCCGTGGCGAGTTGTGCTTCTCCATCGGCATGAGCGAGCCGGGCTCGGGCTCTGACCTGTTCGCCGCCAAGACCAAGGCAACGAAGGCCGACGGCGGGTGGCGCATCAACGGCAGCAAGATCTGGACGACAAGCGCACAGGTCGCAGACTACATGCTGGCGCTGTTTCGCACTTCGCCGCCGACCAAAGAAAACCGCCGCCACGGCTTGACCCAGTTTTTGGTCGATATGAAGACGCCGGGGATCGAGGTGAACCCGATCAATCAAATGACGGGCAAGGCTGGTTTCAATGAAGTCGTGTTCGACGAGGTTTTTGTGCCTGACGACCACGTCATGGGCGAGATCAACGGCGCCTGGAAGCAGGCGACCAGCGAACTCGCTTACGAGCGGAGCGGACCGGAGCGTTTTCTCGAGACCTTCTATGTTTTGTTGGAGCTCATCCGCGTGCTCGGTCCGGAGCCAGACCTGCGCAGCGCTGAGGGCCTCGGGCGCTTAGTTGCGCAACTGCATACGCTTGCGGCGCATGTCGGTCTCGGTCGCGGGCATGCTGCAAGCCGGCAAGGAGCCGGTGGTCGAAGGGTCGATCGTCAAGGACCTTGGCACGATTTGGGAACAGAAACTGCCGGGCCGGGTACGCGAGCTCGCGGCGTTCATCGAGCCTGAAATCCTCAACCGCGCTACGCTCGAGGATCAGCTTGCCTTCGCCACCATGATCGCACCCAAGCTCACCATTCAGGGCGGCACCACCGAAATCCTGCGCGGCATCATCGCGCGCGGGCTCGGTTTGCGTTGAGAGGCTGACGCGCGGTGCCGGATATCGGGAAATTGCTGTGGCCGAAATCGGTAGCGGTGGTCGGCGCTTCGTCCGATACGCACGGGCTGCGCGGACGGATTTTCGAGATCATCCGCAGCCATCCGTTTGCCGGAAATGTCTATCCGGTGAGCCGCAGCGCCGCCGAAGTGCAGGGCGTGAAAGCCTATCCTTCGATCGAGGCGCTTCCGGAAGTCGTCGATTTGGCGATCCTAATCGTTCCCGCCACCTACGTGCCGGCGGAGCTTGAACGCTGCGGACGCGCCGGCATCAAAGCCGCCGCCATTCTCAGTTCCGGATTTGCCGAGGAAGGCGAAACCGGCATTCGCATGCAGCGGGAAATCGCCGCGATTGCGCAACGATACGACATGGCGGTGAGCGGGCCGAACTCCGAAGGCTTTGCCAATATCGCAGCCGCCCTGTGCGCGAACTTCAGCCCCGCCTCGGACAAAAGCGCCGGGCCGCTCACCCCGGCGCGGCCGCTGGGGCGCGGTCAGGTGTCGGTGATCTCGCAAAGCGGCGGCCTCGGCTTTGCTTTCCTTGATCGCGCGCGCCCGCGCAATATCAGGTTCCGCTACATCGCCACGACCGGCAACGAAGCCGCGCTCGAAATATCCGATTTTGTCGACTACATGCTCGACGAAGGCGAGACCGACGTTTTCTTGTTGCTGATTGAAGCGGTGAAGACGCCGGAGAAATTCAAGCGCGTCGCGGAGAAGGCGCTCAAAGCCGGAAAGCCGCTGATCGTCGGCAAGATCGGCCAGACCGAACCGGGCCGCCGCGCGGCAGCTTCGCACACCGCCGTGCTTGCCGGCTCGCAGGCGGCCTATCGCGCCATTTTTGACCGCTACGGTTTGATCGAAGGGCGCGATTTCGACGAGATGCTCGACGTGGCGGCTGCCTTCCTCGCCTGCGGCGACCGGATGCCGGCCGGACGCCGCGTCGGCATCTGCACCGCCTCTGGAGGCGCGGGCATTTGGATGGCCGACGCGTGCGCAGCCGCGGGGCTCGATGTGCCGGTGCTCGATGCCGCGACCCGCACTGCGCTTGATGCTTATGTACCTTCCTACGGCACCACGCAGAATCCGGTCGATTCGACGGCGCAAGGCGTGCAGAAGCTTGGCTACGCGCAGTTCGCGCGATTGGTCGCGCAATCGCCTTCGGTTGACGGTGTCATCGTCGTGATTACGGCGCGCCGTTCGGCGTTCCTCGAAGCCGATCTGCCGAAGCTCAAGGATCTGGCGCGCGAGTGCCCAAAGCCGGTATTTATGTGGACCTACACGCTGCCTGCCGAGCGCACCATCGAGATCCTGAACGAAGCGGGTAATCCGTTGTTCACCGGCGCGCCTGGTTGCGCCCGCACCATGCGCGCGATGGCGGATTATCGCGCGCTGCGCGAACGTTCGCGGCAGCCGGCCAATATCGTCGCGCCAGCATCAGCCGCGCGTATAAAGGTAGCTGCTCTGCTTGCGGCAGCTCCCTTGGTGCTAAGCGAATATCGGGCACGCGCACTCCTTGCAGCGTATGAGATTGGAACTGAAAACGCAGGCGAGATGGTGCACTCCGGCGATGAAGCTGCCGCCAAAGCGCAAGCCATGGGGCGGCCGGTCGCGCTCAAGGTTCAATCCGCCGATATCCCGCACAAGACCGAAGCCGGCGCCGTCGCATTGAATCTCGCCGACGCCAATGCGGTGCGCGCCGCCTACGATCGCGTGCTCGCCGCAGCCAAACGTTACGCGCCGACTGCGCAGATCGAGGGCGTGCTGGTCCAGCCGATGGCGGCGCCCGGGCGCGAAGTCATCCTCGGCGTGAATCGCGATCCGACCTGGGGCTTGTTACTGATGGTCGGTCTCGGCGGTTTCCTTGTTGAAGCGCTGGACGATGTCTTGCTCGCCCCTGTGCCACTCGATGCGGCCGGCGCACGGGCGCTCATCTGCCGTCTCAAGGCCGCTGCGGTATTCGGGCGTTATCGCGGGCTGCCGCCGGCGGACGTTGATGCGCTCGCCGAGTCTGATGGTCCGGCTGTCGCAATTCGCCGCCGATCATGCCGACGAGATTGACTCAATCGATCTTAATCCGGTCATCGTTCATGGCGAGGGCGAAGGAGTATCCGTCGTGGACGCCTTGATCGTAAAGCGCAATGTCCAGGCGGACGAACGCCGCGGCGCGGCCGAGTAAGCAATTCGCGAGGGCGAGGTCATGGGTCCCTTCAAGGATATCGGCGTGGAGACATCCGGCCACGTTGCGCTCGTCGAGATCAGACGGCCGCCAAATAATTATTTCGACGTTGCGCTGATCAAGGAAATCGCCACCGCCTTCGAGGCGCTCGACGCCGATCCCGATTGCCGCGCTCTGGTGCTGGCGGCGCAGGGAAAATCATTTTGCGCCGGAGCGAATTTCGGCAATGACGACCGCGACGGCAGCGAACTGCTGGGCGGGCCGAGACCCGGCACCGCGCATCTTTATATCGAAGGCAACCGCCTGTTCCGGACCAAAAAGCCGATCATCGCCGCAGTTCATGGCGCGGCGGTTGGCGGCGGTCTCGGTCTGGCGATGGTGGGCGATTTCCGCGTCACCTGTCCCGAAGCGCGCTTCTGCGCCAACTTCACCCGTCTTGGCTTTCATCCGGGCTTCGGACTGACCGTAACGTTGCCGGCTGTTATCGGTCCGACCAAGGCGGCGATGATGTTCTACACCAGCCGCCGCGTCCCCGGCGGTGAAGCGCACGCCATGGGGCTTGCGGACGTTCTGGTGCCGCAGGATCAGGTGCGCACCGCCGCGCTGTCGTTTGCCGCCGAGATCGCTGAGAATTCTCCGCTTGGTCTGATCGCGACGCGCGCCACCATGCGCGGCGACTTGGCCGACCGCGTGCGTGCAGCCACTGAACATGAACTCGCCGAGCAAACACGCCTGCGCAAGACCGAAGATTTCAAGGAAGGCGTGAAAGCGATGGCCGAGCGGCGCGTGCCGATTTTCACTAGCCGATAGCTAGTCGAGTCCGCGCCGCCACGCAAAGACTAGGACAAAAAGACTCTTCAGGGAGAGGACATCGAAGATGGCAGTCAGAGTTGAGAAGAGCGGATCGGTGTGGACCGTCATTCACGATCGGCCCGAAGCCCGCAACGCGATGGACCCGGCGAGCGCGGACGCGTTGACGGCAGCCTTTCTCGAATTCGACGCCGACAAAAACGCGTCCGTTGCGGTCTTCTATGGCGCCGGCGGCGCGTTTTGCGCCGGCTGGGATCTCAAATATGTCAGCACGCTGAATGCCGCATATCCGCTCGGCGAACTCGATATCCCGCCCGCGGGGCCTCGCGGCAACGGCGGAGAAATTCCGCGCGGACCGCTGGGTCCTTCACGGCTTGAACTGGACAAGCCGGTCATCGCGGCGATCGAAGGACCTGCCGTCGCCGGCGGGATGGAACTCGGACTGTGGTGCGATTTCCGGGTGATGGCGCAAGAGTCGTATTTCGGCGTCTATTGCCGGCGCTGGGGCGTGCCGCTGATCGACGGCGGCACCGTGCGGTTGCCGCGAATTGTCGGCCAGGGGCGCGCTCTGGAGATCATTTTGACTGGGCGCAAAGTTCCGGCCGAGGAATGCCTGGATATCGGCCTGTGCGAATACGTCACGCCGAAAGGCGGTGCCCGGCAGAAGGCGGAGGAACTGGCACAAGAGATCGCGCGGTTTCCGCAGGTCTGCGTGCGCGCCGACCGCCGTTCGGCCATCAAGAGCCACGGGCTCGGCGTGCGCGCGGCGCTGATCCAGGAATGGTACAATGGGCGTGAGGCGCTAATCGCGGACGGCGTCGCCGGAGCGACCCGCTTCAAGAACGGCCTTGGCCGTCACGGCGATTTCGAAAAAATTCGCTGAATACGCTCATCAAGCTTGCCGTAACAGCGCAAGACTTACGGGAAACGATCGCAACCGCTACTTCGGCCGGCGTCGAGCCACATCGGCCATTCTCAAGCATCCCTCGCGAAGCCGTACGGATAATTGTATCCTAACCGTATGCAAAAAATTTTAGTCAATCCGGCGGTCGCCACATTTCAGCGCTCGGCGCAAACAAAATATAGCCGTCTAAATTTACCCGGTGGAGATACCTTTAAGCGATACTTATTAGCACGATTTAAAGTTGTGTCGATTGTCTACGGTATAAAGAAGCATGCGTTCCGAGCTTCCGCCGCGTCAAACCGAGAACGAAACGCTGCCGCCGGAAATATATATTCCGCTGGTCGATTCGCTTTTCAAAGAAGGCCGAACGCTGTTCGTAGGCAGCATTTTTGCTGCTGGATCGGTTTTTATCACATATTGGAAGACCGGCGAAATCCTGCTTCTCTACTGCGCGATTAGCGATTATTCTTGTTGCCTGTGCGCGCGGAATAGTGATGCGTGCGTATTTTCGTGTCCGCTCAACAGTCACCAGCACGGAAATCGCCAGACGATGGGAGCATCGCTACGTCGTCGGAGCGGCCGCATCCGTCGCGCTGCTTGGAATCTGGTGCTTCATCGCCTTCACCCGGACCTCCGATCCGTTTGCCCATCTCGTCAGCTATTCGATGACGATTGCTTATATCGGTCGGCATCTTCGGACGAAATTTCGGAAACTCCCGCTTTGTGGTCGTGCAAATCTTATGCGCGTGGGCGCCGATGACGGCGGCGCTGCTGCTTTACGGAAATCCGTTTCATTGGATTTTTGCCGGCCTTCTCATCCCGTTCTACCTCGGGGTAAAATTCATAGCGGAAAGATTGCGCCGCACGCTGCTCGATGCGGTGATTGTATCGCGCGACATGTCGCTGCTGGCAACGCGATTCGATACTGCACTGAACAATATGCCGCATGGCTTGTGCATGTTCGATTCCAATCGCCGCGTCGTCGTCGCAAATCAAAAACTGAGCCAGCAAGTCGGACTGTCGATGGATTTCGAGCTGAAGGGCTCGACTGTAGCGCGACTTGGTGGACGGTGTCGTCAACGCGGGTCTGCTGTCGGCCCTCAATGCGCAGAGCCTGATCGATCGCCTCGACGCCCAGCTTTCGGGTAGCGATGACGCCGCCTTCGCTGTGGATATGGTGAACGGGCGAACGCTCGAATTCACGGTCCAGCCGATGGAAAACGGCGGCATGGTCGTTCTGGTAGAGGACATCACCGAACGCAGGATTGCCGAGGCCAAAATCAACCACCTGGCACGCTTTGATGCCCTGACCGGACTGCCCAATCGCAATGTTCTGCGCGACCGGATGGAAAAAGCCCTTGCCGAATGGCGGCCCGACAACATGTGCGCCATTCACTTTATCGATCTCGATCAGTTCAAACAGGTGAACGACACGCTAGGGCATACGCGAGGCGACATGCTCCTGCAGGCGGTCGCTCATCGCCTGCGCGAACATGTTGGCGATGCCGATGTCATTTCGCGCTTCGGCGGCGACGAGTTTGTGATTTTGCAGGCTCCGGTCAAGTCGATTGAGCAAGGTGAAGCGCTGGCGACCCGCGTTCTCAATGCGGTCGGCCGGCACTTACGATCTCGACGGCCACAAAGTCGTCGTGACCGCCAGCATCGGCATTGCACTGGCAAAAACCCCAATCGATCCGGACCAATTTCTGCGCAACGCCGACATTGCGCTCTATCAGGCCAAGTCCGACGGTCGCGGCACCTGGCGCTGGTTCGAAGCAAAAATGGAAGCTAACGCCCAGGCGCGCAGAACTCTCGAATTTGATTTGCGCAGCGCGACCGAGAGCGAGGATTTCGAACTCTACTATCAGCCAATCTTCAACCTGAAATCCAGGCGCATCG
Organism: uncultured Alphaproteobacteria bacterium; assembly: GCA_963826945.1. Classification (GTDB taxonomy): domain Bacteria; phylum Pseudomonadota; class Alphaproteobacteria; order Rhizobiales; family Xanthobacteraceae; genus BOG-931. Next base: position 420,411 of record CAWGYY010000028.1, read on the forward strand.
AGGGCTGCGAAGCGCTGCTGCGGTGGCCGCATCGTGAGCGCGGAATGGTTTCACCTGCGGAATTCATTCCGGTTGCCGAGGAAATGGGCCTGATCGTCGAGATCGGCAACCAGGTCCTGTATAATGCGTGTTTGGAGTGCCGCCGCTGGCCGGGCGACATCGCTGTGGCGGTCAACCTCTCCTCGATTCAGTTCGATCGTTCCAATGTTCCGGCGCTGGTTCGCGAGACGCTCGCCGCCACTAATCTGCCGCCCGGCCGGCTCGAGCTGGAGATCACGGAATCGACTTTGCTGCAGAATACGAAAAGGACGCGCGCCGATCTCGATCAACTTGCCGAGTTAGGCGTGAAGATCTCATTGGATGATTTCGGTACGGCCTATTCGAGTCTCAGTTATTTGCACAGCTTTCCGTTTCACAAAGTAAAAATCGACCAATCCTTCCTGCAGGGTCTTGGCGACGACGAACGCAGAGTGACCTTGCTGCGCGGCATGACGCGCCTGAGCGCGCAGTTAGGTTTGCGCGTGGTGGTCGAAGGCGTGGAGACGCAGGAACAGCTCGAACTGCTCGCCGCCGAGGACAGCATCGACGAGGTGCAAGGATACCTGCTCGGTCGGCCCATGCCGGCCGCCGAGCTGCGGAAGTTGCTTTACGCATTTTACGTGGCGCCCGCGCAAACTACTGCGTGGCCTGCAGGAATTCGCAGCGACGCCGCCTGAGCGGAGCTTCTTTCCTGATCATATCTTCGTCATGTCTCGTGCAAGGACGCTGATTAACCGCTAATTAACCCATAAAACGCTCGTGAAAATTGTAATCGGATTAACAAAGTGTTAACCTATTTGCTTGCTGGCGCCGGATAAGGCGCAGAGTGAGGCGTTCATGGCTCCGGTGACGACGGGGACTTCGTGTCAATCGCGTTCAATTGTTTCGGATCATCGCCCGTTCAGAGGGCAGGTTTCTCCGATAACGTTGCGCTGCTGCTGGATCGGATGGATATCCGGCGCGCGGAGACCGCGGTGAACGAAAGAGAAAATATCTTTCGCCTTCGCTATAAGGCTTATTTGCGCGAAGGAGCGATTTCGCCGAACCACACGCGAACATTTTCCGATCCATACGACGAAACTGAAAATGCCTATCTCTTCGGGCTGTACCTCGACGGCGAGCTGGCGAGTTCGATCCGTATTCATGTCGGCTCCCGGGAACATCCCGACTTTCCTACGCTCGAAGCCTTCTCCGACATTCTGCAACCTGAGCTGGATGCCGGCAAGATCATTATCGATTCAACTCGCTTCGTCGTCCGACGAGAACCTTTCTCGCCTGCATCGCGGATTGCCGTATGTCACACGTTCGGCTGAGTTGGATGGCGGCAGTGCACTTCAATGCCGAGCATCTTCTCGCCGCCATAAGAGCCGGAGCACCAGGCGTTTTATCGGCGGACCTTCCACCACCGGCTGATCTGTGAACCGCGGCCTTACCCGCGACTGGCAAAGCCGATCAGCCTGATGACGGCTCTATTATCCGACCTGCGCGCATGATGTGTATCGGCGATATCCGTTCTTTCGATCGACGTTCTTCGAACGGCGGATGCTGTATGAACGCAGCGCGACACTGGAATTGCCGCCGTCGGAAGAACACTTGGCCCCGCACGTAAGCGAAGCGCCGCAGCTTGCGGGGTAATTGGCAGTTGCGCGCGCTCTGATTTATTTGTGCAGTGCCGGCCGGCCCCAGCAGATCATTTCCTCGATCCTGGCGTGCCGCGGAAATTGCCGTTCCCCTTGACACGGTTAGCGGAAGATAAACCGGCGCAATAAAATGCTGCAGGTACATTTCAGGCACTTTTGCGACGCGTCGACTATAAGGATTTTCGCATTGCCGCTGTTCGGCGCATCAAGCAATCTCGATGAGCGCTCATCGCTCGATTACAACTGCGGACCAAGCCCTCACCAGCCCGAGCGCGCACGCCGTCTCGTGCCCGATATGCAATGCACCGCTGACGTTCTTTAGGACCGTCCTCCCTCACATCGACGAATGCGGGTTCGAGAGCTACCGTCTCGAATGCCAAGAATGTGGCACGCCACTTGCCGGCATCGTCGATCCGGCCGATGAAAAGTTATTGCTTTCGGCGGCCACCGGCTGAAACGGAAAGCGCCGGCGTTCATGCTGCCGATTGTAAGCCCAATCGGTCTAGGCAAGTCCGGTCTACAACGCCACGCCCGCGCTTGGCGGCTCTTCTCTAAATGAGTAGTCATTGCGTCCATAAACACCCAAGCGGGAGGGACGCATGACGAACAGCCTTGTCGGCTACGCCGTTCTCATCACCGGAGGCACGACCGGATTAGGGCTGTCGCACGCGCGGGTGTTGGGCACGCGCGGCGCCAAGGTGGCCATTACCGATTTCAAACAGGACAACCTCGATCAAGCGAAAGCAGAGCTAAAGCGCGACGGCGTCGCTCCGCTTTGCCTCAAGGCCGACAATCGCGTCGTCGCCGAGGTGAAGAGCGCAGTCGCGGCAGCCGAAGCGGAATTCGGCAAGATCGACGTTCTGGTCAACAACGCCGGCATCACCGGCATGATGGCGCCGATCGAACAGATCGACGAGGCGTTCTTCGATAGCCTGTTTGACACCCACGTGAAGGGCGCATTCTTCGCGGTCCAGGCGGTTGTGCCGGGGATGAAACAGCGCCAGTTCGGGCGCATCATCAATACCGGATCGACGTTCGCCATGACCGGCTCTCCGGCCATGAGCCATTACACCGGCGCCAAAGGCGCGCTTACGGCTCTGGCGCGCGCTTGGGCCCGCGAGTTCGCGCCCTACAAGATCACGGTCAACACCGTCTCCCCGGGTTTTACCGACACGCCGATGACCCGCGCCGACGCCACGCCCGAAATATTCAAGGAAATCGTCGAGGGAATGGCACTGAAACGCCAGGTGCTGCCGGAGGAGATTTCTTACGCGATCGCGTGGCTCGCGAGCCGCGAGGCCGACGCGGTGACCGGTCAGAACATCAGCCCCAATTGCGGCCAGGCAATCGTCGGCATCTAATCGGGCCGCCGCAGCGTTTAGTGGCCTGAGCGAGCGTCGTGCCGCAACGGCTCAATGAGCGACCAACATGTCGGTGACGCATTTCTTGACGGCCTTGCGCCTCGCCCACCACGACATGTCGTGGAAATGCGCCTCCTCCTTGACCTGCGCTTTGCAGGTATCGTTGGCTTTTTTCATAGCGGCCTTGTTGGCGTCGGACATCGGAGCTGCCGCGGCGGGTGTCGAAATGCACGCAGCGCCGCCGACGAGCGCCGCAGCGATAATTCCGGCTGATAGGGCGTTGACGAATTGAGACATATCGATCTGCTCTTTCTGGCGAAATGACAATCCTTGCACCGATTCAAATCGGCTCCATCCATGTGCGACATATCCGAAATATTTTTGTTACTCGTCAAGCAAGCTCACACGCGGTCCCTCTTTTTTCGGTCGCGGCGATTTATAAAACTGTCACACGGCATTGCCGCCAGCGCCTACGCCTGACGTTCGAATCTCCCGCGGTCGTGCGGCGCCGCGAAGTCGAGCGCCGGCCCGAGCGGTACGATGCGCGTCGGATTGATCGCGGTCATGCTCATGTAATAGTGCCGCTTGATGTGATCCAAATTCACGGTCTCGGCTATCCCGGGCATCTGGTAGAGATCGCGCACGTAGTTCGACAAATTGGGATAGTCCACGATCCGGCGCAGATTGCATTTGAAGTGGCTGTAATAGACGGCATCGAACCGAACGAGCGTGGTGAACAACCGCCAGTCGGCTTCGGTCAGCCGCGGTCCGACCAGATAGCGTTGGCGCGACAGTAACCCCTCGATCCAGTCGAGCGCGGCGAATACGGTGCGGCAACCCTCTTCATACGCCGCCTGCTTGGTCGCGAAACCGGCGCGATAGACGCCGATATTCACGTCGCTATAGACCCGCGCATTGATGCGATCGATCTCGGCGCGCAGCTCCTGCGGATAATAATCGGCGCGGTCGTTGGTGAGCGCCGCGAACGCCGAATTGAGCATGCGGATGATCTCGGGCGACTCGTTGTTGACGATGGTGCGGCGCTCCTTGTCCCACAGCACCGGTACTGACACGCGGCCGGTATAGCGCGGATCGGCGAGCAGATAGATCTCGCCCAACCGGTGCTTGCCGTTGACGTTGTCGGCCAGCGAGCCCTCGCCGAACTGCCAGCCCTGCTCGCCCATGACCGGATCGATGACCGACATCGAGATCACGCTCTCGAGTTCCTTGAGCTTGCGGAAAATCACGGTGCGGTGGGCGTAGGGGCAGGCCAGCGAGACGTAGAGGTGATAGCGGCCGCGCTCGGCGGGAAACCCGCCCTCCCCGGAGGGCCCGGCGCTGCCGTCCGGCGTCACCCAATTGCGGAACACGGGCTCGGTCGGCACGAAGCGGCCGCCGGTGGTTGAGGTGTCGTACCATTCGCTCTTCCACACGCCGTCGACATAGAGCCCATGCGCCATTGCAACCCCTCCTGCGCTTACGATTGTACGAGACTAGCCGGGATTGAGCAGCATGAAATCCGAGACTAAGGTTTCGCGCCGTAGCGCCGACGCGTTTCCGGCTGCCAGTCAACCCACGATCATAAGGTAGTTCAGTGAAAGCGGTCTTCATCGAAAAATTTGGCGGCCCCGAAGTCTTGCAATATGGCGACATGCCCGACCCGGTCGCGGGACCAGGCGAAGTCGTCGTCGACGTGGTCGCGGCGAGCGTCAACGCTGCCGACTGGAAAGTGCGCGCCGGCGAATATTCGCAGGCGACTTTTCCGCTCATTCTCGGCCGGGATTTTTCCGGCACGGTTGCCGCGACCGGCCCGGGCGTCGACGATCTGAAGATCGGCGATGCGGTGTTCGGCGTGTTCGACGTCGGCAAGGAGGGCGCGTACGCCGAAAAGGTTGCGATCAAGTCCGCGATCATCGCCAAGAAACCCGCCACGCTGTCGCACATCGACGCCGCCGCGCTGGCGCTCGCCGGCCTCACCGCGATCAGGAGCCTCGAAGACACCCTGAAGCTCCAGCGCGGCGAGACCATCCTCATTCAAGGCGGCGCCGGCGGCGTCGCGAGCTTCGCCATTCAGCTTGCCAAGCATCTCGGCGCCCGCGTGATTACCACCACCAGCGCAGCGAATATCGCTTATGTGCGCGGCCTCGGCGCCGACGAAGTCATTGACTACAACGCGACTGACTTTACGCGCGTGGTCAGCAATTGTGACGCCGTTTTCGACACCGTTGGCGGCGAGGTGGCGATCAAATCGTTCGACGTGCTCAGGCCGGGCGGCCGCGCCGCTTTCATCGCTTCCGGCGCGAAAGCGCCGCAGCCGACACGTCCCGATGTCGTCGCGCTGCGGCCCAACGTGGTCCGCGGCCGCGAACCACTCGAACAGATCGTACACCTGGTAGCCACCGGCGCCGTGCGGCCGCCCGAGGTGAAGCTGTTTCGTTTGTCGCAAGCCATCGAGGCCCATCGGCTCAGCGAAGGGCGGCACTTCCGCGGCAAGCTGATCTTTCAGGTGCGGTGACTGCGCGCTCGCTCCCTGTCCGCCGACCATAGGCTTTTCGCGGTCCGGCAATCGGACCAGCCCGGGCTGGCGGAGACGATCCCGCATACTTAAATCACCCATGCACCGCCGGCGGGCCGGCAAATCTGTGAAGCGGGCGAACGAGTCTATCGAAAGTCTCCCATGTCGCCTTTGTCTCTCCTGCTTAACATCCTGTGGATCGTCTTCGGCGGCCTGTGCATGGCGTTCGGCTGGCTGTTTGCTGCCGCGATCATGGCGATCTCCATCATCGGCATTCCCTGGGCGCGCGCGGCGTTCAATATCGCCTCCTACACGCTCCTGCCTTTCGGGCGCCGGGCGGTATCGCGCGCCGAGTATCTCGGCACCGGCGACATCGGCACCGGCCCGCTCGGCTTCATCGGCAATATCGTGTGGCTCATTCTCGCCGGCTGGTGGCTGGCGCTCGGCCATCTGATCCTCGCGATTTTCTTCGCCGTGACCATTATCGGCATCCCGTTCGCATGGGCTCACCTGAAACTCGCCGGACTTGCGCTGTGGCCGATCGGCAAGATGATTGTCGACGTGGAAGATTATCGGCTGCGCTATCAGCAAAGCCCGGCTGGCAGCCGGCGTTCCTCATAAGCATTCGCGTCAGTATTAGCGTCAAACTACATCCTCATTAAACGTCTTCGTCCCGCAAATTTCACAACCCCCAAGGAGCATTCCGTGCCGTCATCGCTAGCTCAGGCCTCCGTCCCGGTATTTGAAATCGGGCTCAACGCGCTGTCTGCAATACTCGACAAAGCAACCGCGTTCGCGGCTGCCAAGAAGATCGATCCCGCCGTCCTTCTGCACACGCGCCTCGCGCCGGACATGTTCGACTTCACCCGACAGGTGCAGGTCGTCACCGATCAGGCTCGCCGCGGCGCCGCCCGGCTCGCCGGCGTCGAGCCGCCGAGCTACGAAGACAACGAAACCACCATCGATCAGCTCAAAGCGCGCCTCGCCAAGACCGTCGCGTATCTGAAAACCCTCGACGCAAAGCAGATCGACGCTTCAGGCGATCGTGAAATCGCGTTTCCGCTCGGCGGCGGCGTGACCGGCCGCATGAAGGGCAGCGATTACCTCAATCATTTCGTGCTGCCGAACTTCTATTTCCACCTCACCGCCGCTTACGCGATTCTGCGCCATTGCGGCATCGACATCGGCAAGCGCGACTTTATCGGCGCGATCCCGGTGAAGACGGCCTGAGTACCGCCACAGTCGAAAGGCGAAGCCCCGGCCGTAGCCGCTGAGGCTTCTGTTCATGTTGTCGGTGCGTCGCGTTTCCGGGCTTCAGGCGCTTCCTCGCTCAGTCGCCACGGATCGCCGCTCTCCTTGAGTTGGGAGACGACGTGATCGGCAACGGCATAGCGTTCAGCTTCCGTCAGGCCTTGTTTCAGTCCTCGCACGATCTTGGCGGCGCGACTCAGCGCGAAAGCCAGGCGGTAGCGAAGGATGTCACCCCGAGTCATGGGCCGATGAGAACATATCGAGAACAGCAGTCAAACCGCTAGGGATAGCGGCGCTCGGTTCGCCTCACCGCTAGAGCCGACCTGCCCGCCATCGATGCTTCGGTCCCGCACATGACCACCGCCGGCGCCGATCCGGCACAGGGCAGCGCGGCGACGCTTGCTACGCACGGCGGCGCGCACCCCGCCGCGGCCGCAAAGTTTTCCTGATGTGCGCAAGCAGGCGCTGATGGAATTCCGGAGTTTTCGTTCGAAACGGCGTTTCAAACCGCACCGTCGCGCTTTCGGTCAGCATCAGATTTACGGCGCACCCTTGGTGTCGCCGGAGATGCGGAAATCGGTCCGGATAGCAAACAATCGGCTTGCCCTTGGCGTAGGCGTAGCCGCACTCCCAGGCGGTGCCGCTGTCGGGATCGGGACCGTCCATGCAGGCGACAACCATGTCGGCCCAATCGAGCGCCGCGACGTCCATGTCAAAGATCGACTTGGCGGTATTGCTGCGCGGCTCGTGCTCCTGCGGCAGCCAGACCTCAAAGCCCTCGCTTTCCAGAAAGCGCGCGAGTTCAACGTTGAAGCCCTGCTCGGCCAGGGTGAACAACGGACCGGCGAGATAGATTTTCGTCATGGCCTTCTCCGCATTGATCCTGCCCTGCGTTCGCATGGAACAGCACCATCGTGCTCGCGACGCCGATGCGCCCGAGTTTTGCAATACGACACGGCGTAGCCCGCCGATGAAGTCCGGAAGCGAAATAGCCGGCCGATGACGGCATCGCAGCTTAACCCACCATGCTGGAGCTCCCGGATTACGCTGCGCTCTACCCACCCTCCGAGGCTACGAATGACTAAGGAAAAAAGGAAGCGGAACGCCGACAGACGTGTTCAGCCAACCTCCGCGCCTATCGGACACAGGCACGCGCACTTGCGCAAACCATAATCTGCTGACGGCGGCGCGTGCAACGGCACGCGCTCGCCTATCGGCGTTCCACCACGGCTCTTACCGTCGGGGCTTTCGGCCCTTGGGCGCAGCTCCAGGCCAGGCTTCCTGGGACGCGGCAGGACGTTCGATCCTGTAAGCTCGCCCCAACCGGGGAGCAAAGACCTCGCGTTCTTACGCGGGCGTTGCCCGCGCCCGCCTGTCCCAGTCCAGGGAACGCACCTCCCGGACCGGTCGTAGTGCCGGTCAGCATGATGCCCGAAGCTGCCCGGGTGCGGAGTGTATCGTTCGGCGCGCGGGCACCGCACTCGCTCCACCTCTCGGAATACCTTCGCGACAGGCGTCCTCGATGAGCGAGATAACGAGCATGTAACCTAATATGGTGACAGCATGTCAAGAGCAAAGTCACGATAGCCGCGACGCGAGATCGGCAATGGTCCAGCCAAACACAGGAGTTGTTGCGGAAAACCAGCTTGACACGCTAGAGCCGCCATGGACCGATATTCTACCAACGGTAGGTGGGATTGTCCGCAAGATGAGCCTCGACCTCGCGAAGGAACGCTTGGCCGCAGCTGGGATTAGAAGTCGTCGAAGAAGCGCGGGACGGCAACAACACTGGTTGGCGTCTCAAGCTTGATTGCAATGCAATCTTGAATTTTTACGACAGCGGCAAGGTCGTGGTGCAGGGGCAGGAATTCCCTGAACTAGTTCGAGCAGCTCGCAAGCTTAGACGCCGAACAAAGACCTTTGTCTCGTTCCCGCCTACTAAGCAAAGCGAAACGTCGCGGAAAGTATTTGTCGTTTATGGACATGATACGCCCGCTCGCACCGAATTGGAGGCAATGCTACGTCGCTGGGGGCTTGAGCCCCGAAACTCCGATCAAATGACTTCTGGAGGACAGACTATTATCGAGAAGATGGCAAGCGCGCGAGCTGAAGCACAATATGCGGTTGTCCTTGCAACGGCCGATGACGAAGGCCACCGCGCTGGCCATCCCAACGAAAACGCCTTACGTGCTCGACAAAACGTTGTTCTTGAACTTGGAATGATGCTCGCGGCACTTGGCCGCGAACGCGTGGCAATTCTATTACCAAGCAGCGTCGCCATGGAGCGCCCATCTGATATCCAGGGTCTCATTTATATTTCTTACAAAGACAACGTGAAGGAAACGGCATTGACCTTAGCGAAAGAAATAGATGCGCAAGGAATCCGTATTGATCTTAGTAAAGTCTAGTATCGTCGGGCTTTCCACACCTCAAGTATTTCCACCGCGTTTTTCGTCTCCCAAAATCGACTCAGGTGCTTGGCCCATTGTTCAGGTCGCGCGGGCGTTTGGGAGGCTTTGGTACTACAAGACCGTAATGCTGAGGACTTGGCCGTCTTTTAGCTGAAGCCAGTCTATGAACTCAGGGCTAGCTTGCCCGACAAGCACAATGTCGGCCCCTTCGAGATCACCGCGTTTATTCCGCAGTGCGGTCAATGCCCAAGGGCCGCTAGCCGCCGCGACAAGGAAATATTCCGTCTGTGGCGTGAAGTGTGGCTGCCCATCCACGGGTTTGGTAGTCGCGACGATTTTCCAAGCTTTTGGCATCAGACCGAGTATGCGCGGTTAGACCTAGGTCGCAAGAGCGAAAACAGACACGCCTTAATTGGCTGGCCCGCTAAAGGAACTATGATGTTAAGTTGCGTGGCGCGAACGCCGGGAGGAACGTTGCGATGTCTGAAGGTCGCCCCGGATTTCGCGATCGCTTACCCTCAGTTACGCTCGCGGGCAAAAGCGTTCACTCCTTCGTTTAAAGTATAGCGATGGCAAACGATAAGCGCGCCAGGCAACGCGCAAGGTTCGGGTCGGCGACGCCAATATACACGTGAGCGAGTGGGGCGCTGGACCGCCGGTTCTCCTGCTCCACGGCAATCCGGACAGCGGCATCATGTGGGAGGGTAGCGCCAGCGCCTCGCTGATCGTTACCGGTGCATCGCGCCGGATTTGCCGGGCTTCGGCCATTCGGAAGTGCCGACGAGCTTTCAGCCGTCGCTCGACGGCATGGCGCAATTCGTCGAGCAATTCTTGGATGCCGCCGATATCGGCAGGCCGCTCGATCTGGTGGCGCATGATTTCGGCGGCCCCTTCGCCTTCGCCTGGGCGGTCAAGCATCCGGATGCGTGCGCCGCCTCGTCGCCATCAACACCTTATTTTTCGCCGACTATCGCTGGCATTTCTGGGCGCGCATCTGGCGCACGCCGATCCTCGGCGAACTTTCGATGCTGGCCATGAATCGGCCGATGTTTGCGCAGGAGCTCAGGCGCGGCTCCAAGCGGATCAGCGAGGCGCATATCGACCACACCTGGGCGCTGATGACGCCGCGCATGAAGAAGGAGGTCTTGCGGCTTTATCGCGCCGCCGATCCCGCGAACTTCAAGCGGTGGGAAAGCGAATTTCTTGCGCTCACCCGGACCAAACCGACGCTCGTGATCTGGGGCGACAAAGACCCCTATATCTCGCCGCGCTTCGCCGAGCGCTTCAACGCAAGAAAGTCGTGCATCTTCCGCACGCCGGTCACTGGGCGCCGGTCGAAGCGCCAGCCGAATGCGCCGACGCCATTCGGCATTTCTTTGCCGAATCCGGCTGAAGCTTCGTGCGGAGGCCACCCTTGGACCCTGAATTCATCCGCGAGCTTTTTGCGCCGTTCGGCCCGGTGACGCTGCGGCGCATGTTCGGCGGCGCCGGCATCTGGTCCGACGGTCTCATGTTCGCGCTCGTGTTCGACGGCGCGATCTTTCTCAAAGTCGACGCGGCCAGCATCCCCGATTTCGAGCGCGAAGGCAGCCGGCCGTTCGTCTATACGCGCGCCAAAAGCCCCGGCCGCGTCGGCCGCGCCTCGCTGTCCTATTGGCGGCTGCCCGAGCGCCTTTATGACGATCCCGAAGAGCTTGCGGTCTGGGCCGGCCGCGCGCTCGCGATCGCGCAGCGCAAGAAATTCGCGCCGCGGTAGCGGGCGAAGCGAAAGTCGTCGTGAAGACGATTAAGGCGTCGTAGCGCTGATTGAGAAGCGCGCAAAGGGGACTGCTTAGATGAAAACGATGAGCTTCGCGTCGTCGCGTGACTTCCGCGCGTGGCTTGCGAAAAATCACGACCAATCGGAAGGCATCTTGCTGCGCATCTACAAAAAGGACTCCCGACGTCGCCAGCGTGACGTATGCCGAAGCCCTCGATCAGGCCCTTTGCTACGGCTGGATCGACGGACAAAAGCATCCCGGCGACAAGCAATTTTGGCTTCAGAAATTCACGCCGCGGCGGCCTAATAGCGGATGGTCCAAGAAAAACACTAGAATGCCGAACGCCTCATCAAGTCAGGCGAAATGACACCCGCAGGATTGAAGGAGGTTAGAGCCGCCAAGTCCGACGCCCGCTGGCAAGCGGCCTACGATCCTTTTGGCAGCGCCGCCGTGCCGGACGATTTCCTAAAGAGCTCGCGCGAAACAAGAAGGCCAAGGCGTTCTTTGAAACGCTCAACAAGACCAATCTGTATTCCATCGTTTATCGGCTGCAGACGGCGAAGAAGCCTGAAACCAGAGATAAGCGGATGCAGGCGATCATCGAAAAGCTGGCCCGCGGCGAGAAGTTTCACTGAGGGATCAATCCAGAGGCTTGTCTGCCGCGACCACCCTGGAATTCGCTCAGCCCTCAATCCGGGTAACGTTTCCTAAATCCAGCGTCGAACCCAAGACGCTGTAGGTTCGTTACTCCGTTCCGAATTGGTCGACCAGGAACTGCGCTGCGAGCCGAAGAAATCCAGGTAATCCATCAATATGGCTTATTCGACACAGATTAAGAAGGGACTCAGTGTGTCGAGGAAGAGCGCTAATCCAACAAGGATCAACACCATACGCAAATACATCGGATCGCGTGAAAGTGCGAACACCCCCTCCGTCATTGGGCTGGTCAGAAGCTCAAACGGCTTGACGGTTAAATCTATGCCGCTTGAGCGGGCGATCAGCCAGCGAGAGTCTAGCGCGGCTGGCCCATGAATCGCCGGGATGACACCGGCGATCGAACAGGGAAATAGCAGGACCTGTCTCGACGGGAATCTGAAATTTCAATGTTCGAGCATCCCGCTTTTTGCTGCCAGAAAGTAGACTGGTGGACAACAGCGGCTTGCGCATGATTTTCTCGATACGATCATGCCGTCCACGAGGTTTTATGCGGGAACCCGTTTAATCGTTTGACGCTTCGAGCAGTTGCCGCAGATTTGTAGGGATAGGCGCGCGGAGGCCGGTCGCTCAATCCTAAATGCCGCCGATCAAAGCGGCGGATCGGCCTCGCTTTCCCGCTTGAATGCGAGGCTCGCTTCCTCCAGATCGAGCTCGCGCTCGATGCGCCGGCGCGCTTCGTCGGTGATCTGGCCGTCCTGCAGCAGCCGGTAGATGTATTCGCGCTCGGCGGCGATCAGCTCGCGCCGCAACTCCGCCGCCGCCGCGACGGCCTCGTGGCCATCGGCCGCTTCTTCGGCAACTGCCCGGCGCGATGGTCGTGGCGCGCGCGCAGGAGCGCCAGCACGTCCGGGGCGATCTCGCCGTCGGCGGCGAGCCGGTCGAGCCGGCCCTGCGCCACGTTCAGAGCTTCGATCCGCGCCGTGATCTCGGCGTCGTGCTCGCGCCGGCGCTCGTCTTCGGCGTCGTGCGGCAAAGCGAGCCAGCGCACCACGCGCGGCAGCACGAGGCCCTGGCCGATCAGCGTGACGACGATGACGCCGAAGGTGACGAACAGAATGAGATCGCGGTCGGGAAACGGCGCGCCGGCGAGCGTCGTCAGCGGAATGGCGAGCGCCGCGGCGAGCGAAACGACGCCGCGCACGCCGACGAAGGCCAGCAGGAAGGCCCATTGCCAGGGCGGCACCGGATCGCGGCGCGCGCAGCGACGGGCTCAGCCAGCGCGGCAGATAGGTCGCCGGATAGACCCAGATGAAGCGCGCGACGACGATCACGGCGACGGACATGAGTACGCCAGCGGCAGATCGTGCAGCGAGACCATGTCGGCGCGGTCGAGCAGCGTCCGCGTCTGCATGCCGGTGACCAGAAAGACGAAGCCTTCGAGCAGATAGACCAGCAGGTCCCAGAAGAAGATGCCCTGCAGCCGCGTCGCCGCCGGAATGAGCAGCGGCCCGTTCCAGCTCACGAACAGGCCGGCGGCAACCGTCGCCAGCACGCCCGAGCCGCCGAGATGCGCCGGCACCAGAAACGCGACGTAAGGCGTCATCAGCGACAGCGTGATCTCGACGCGCGGATCGCGCGCCCAGCGGCGCAGCCGCAGGCTGACCCAGCCGACGCCGATGCCGTAGGCGATTTCGCCGACGACGATGAGCGCGAAGTCGCCGGCGGCTTCGCCGAGCGAGAACAGGCCGGTGCCGACCGCGGCGACGGCGAAGCGGTAGAGGATCAGCGCGGTGGCATCGTTGGCGAGGCCTTCGCCCTCGAGCACGACGAGCAGCCGGCGCGGCAGGCCGAGACGGCGGACGATGGCGAGCGGAGCGACCGCGTCGGTCGGCGCCACGATGGCGCCGAGCACGAAGCCGACGGCGAGCGGCATGCCGAGCACGAAATGCGCGACCGCCGCCACCGCGCCGGTGGTGAAGATGACGCAGCCGAAGGCGAACAGCGTGATCGGGCGCAGGTTGAAACGAAATTCGCGCCAGCTCATGGCGACGCCGGCCGAATAGATCAGCGGCGGCAGGATGCCGAGCAGCACCAGTTCCGGCGCCAGCTCGATCCGCGGCAGACCGGGAATGAGGGCAAGCGCAATGCCGGCGACGACGAGCAGGATCGACGGCGCGGTATTGAGCCGCCGCGCGACGACGGCGACGACCACCAGCACGGCGAAGAACAACAATATGGTCTCGATCGTCGCCGTCATGCGTCACACGATGCCGGATATCCGGGCTCGGTCAAGCGCAGGGCGGCAGACGGCGCGGCGGGAACGCGCTAATCTGCCCTATGCCATCGCCCCAAACGAGCGGCGAACCACACCAGGGAGAATATCTGTCATGTCATCGTCCGGGCTTCGCCTCGCGGCCATCACAATCGCCTCGGCCTGTGCCTGCGCGTCGGCCGCGCCTGCGGGCGCGCAACTCCGCAACGACAAGGACCTGAGCGCTGCCATCGCCATGAGCATCGCGGAAACTGCGATTGAGACCTGCAAGGCCAATGGCTACGGCGTGTCGGTGACCGTGGTCGGCCGCAACGGCGAGGTTATCGCGCAGGTCCGCGGCGACAATACCCCGCCGCACACCATGGCCCCCGTGCGGCCGGCGCATGCGGCACACGGGCGGCGAAAAGGACGAAGCCTGCATCAAGGGCGGGATCGACAAAGTGGCCGATCATTTGAAGTGACGCCACAGCCGGACGAAAGCAGCCAGACGAAAGTTGTCATCAAGCGTTCGCTATTCACGGGCGATCGCTATCCGCAAACCCGGGCGAGGGGGGGGGGGGGGGGGGGGGGGGGGGGGGGGGGGGGGGGGGGGGGGGGGGGGGGGGGGGGGGGGGGGGGGGGGGGGGGGGGGGGGGGGGGGGGGGGGGGGGGGATTTATCTGGCCTGGGGCTCGCTTTTCGAGCCCGCCATCCCCATATCCAAACTCGTTGTCCGACAGAACGATCGAGACAGAGCAGCGTATTAGCCAAGGCGTTTTTTCGAAAAGGAAATCGGCATATTTAATTCCCGACAAGATCGTGCAAATACGATGGAGATCCAGCGAGCTGACCAAGAAGCAGCGCGATTATCAAAAGCTATTGCTCGTCGTCCGCGAGCATCGCGAATGGCTGGCTGAAAATTACCCAACCCTTGTGAGTGGCGCGTATGTGGGCAGCGCGCAACAGGCGGCAGCCGCCGGGGGACCTGCAATCAAAAGTCGGCGGCGACCAGGGCGTAGTAGCTTTGCGCGGCAGCACGTACACTTTGGCTGCGGCCGCGTAAATCAATTTGCGGTTCGAAATCGAACGCGCTGAGAAGTCCAACTTCTTGGAGCTCCATGTCCGGCTTAAGCTGCTTTAACGCATCGGCATTGACGAAAAACGATGCCTCCATCGCGCTGTCGTGCCCCCAAAAGCGCACCGCACGCCGCGTTGGCGCGTAAAAGCGGCTTTGATTTGGAAAACTAAGCATCATGGTTCCTGTCGCACTCCTGAGCCGCGTGAAGCTCTTGAGGATCAATGGTCACCATTTCGACTGAGGAAGCATGGTGAGACGCCGCCGGCACGAACATCATGGTGGCGATGCGGCGGTAGAATGCGGCAAGATCCGATCGACACCTTTCAGCTCAAACGGTGACTGAAGACGACGGATGTGCAGCGCGAACGGGGGGACATCGCTAGGCCGCGCGACGGACCAAAGGATAGTCCATGCTTTCGTACAGGCGACGAATTCCCTGACCATCGTAGCTCTCTTCGTCAACCTGGAGATGCGCTCCGAGAAGAAATTCAGGTGGAAGCTCCTCGATCGCGAAGCGGACGGCGTCAGCAGCGCGGGCAAAACGCTTGTAGCCAATTGGTTGTCGCCGTGAATTCCGATTTCCGGTGGGAAAGCTCCGCCTCGGCGCTGTAATCAAATGCGATCACGCCTTCTTCAGCCACGGAAACGTCCGTCATCTGATTATCTCCAAATAAAAGGTCGAAACATCTGGAATAGTCATCCACAGAGTAACTCTGCCATATATGATCGAAACGCGAGAATGTTAGCCGTGGCGGGACGTGTATTTCAGGTCGTCCTTCGTAAGCCGACGAACGGGCGCAGGGCGCGCAGCAGTTGAATTACCACGCGCTGTGCGCCCGTGCGAGAATAAACCTCTGCGCGGGCTCGCTATTTGACCTCGTCGTCACCATATTTAGTCAGTAATCAGAAAATGACTGAAACCGCCACAAGAGCGGAGACGTCCAAGGAAGGAAACCGCATGTTTAAGCCCACGCAATATCGAGCGAAAGCAGCCGAGTATGGCGATTTGGCCAAGTCGTCGATCGGCTCGAACGAAAGCGGCGATTTTCAAGTCGAGCAGAGATCTACGGTGCTCGCGGATAATGAGCAATTGCTGTCAGATAATTATCAGGACGCAGTGACCGGTGCGAGACGACCGATTAGACAGCATCCCCCTCGCAGATGAGGAGGAGCACATCCTGCGATGCCTCGGGGCTGCGCTGATCATGCAGTGGAATACGTTGCCGACAAAGCTGCGAAGGGAACTTTTCGACAATGCCGGCTCCATGGGCGCGCTGTTGGAGACACCCGCTCTCAGAGCACAAAATGCTCGCTTTCTGCACAAGCATAAGAATGGCGAGGATACGGCGGTGAGCCGCGATCCGAACAAAACCCATCACCGACCGCGGAACCTGCACCCGCCAAACAAGGCGCGGCGGGATGACAAGGTGGCGCTTTTGAGAACTGCCGGAACAACCAAGGACGGCGGTGAGTCCAGGGGCGGCTTACCAGGCCGAAAGCCATCGGCCGACGTCATAAGTGAACGCACCGATGACGCACGCCACCAACCCGCTACCGACCAGGAAGAGCACGACGACCGTATTCAAACGGTCGAGCACCTGTTTGTCGATGAAATGAACTTTTGGAGGGTCTGAGCCATGGCATGCACCCCATAGAATGTATATAGCGTCACGCTCGACCGTTTGAAAGATTGCCCCATTGATCCGCGTCGGAATAGGCAAGCGCCACACCTAAAAGTGATAACGTTCTTGGCCCGGAGGGGCCGCGCTCACGTTCATTTTCCTTAGGAAATCCACGGATAAAGTAGCCGGGAAAATGCGAGCTGCAGGCCATGACGTGGGTGATGGCCTCGCGGTCATACTCGTCGCCTGACCGGTAATGATCAAAAAAGCTATTCAGCCGCCGCACCCGTTCGGTCATCACTTTCGCAGATTGCAGACCAATCGAAACACCGTAATTGGTGAAGGCGAACTTGACATGAGGGAGATCGGGCTCGCGGCAAAAATAGCCGTCTTCACGCCACATCAGATCGAGTACGGCGAGGCTGCGGCGCCGTTGCGCCACAGCCCAATTCTCTGCCGGGAAAAAGTGGGTTAGCCACAGCATCATGCCGAGGCCAAGGTCCTGGGTGATGCTGAGGCTCTCCGCGGTCGCGTCGATGAGCGCGCGCATATCGGCGATCTCGTGGGCTAACGCATGCTCATCAAGGCATCGATAGGAGACATAGCCGTCGAAAGCATCGAGCGCGCCGAAACCAAAGCCTGGATAGGGAGCGCTCAAATCCTCCTTCATCTTCCAGACAACGCCTCTCCCCGGCACAACAAAGGCGGGGTGAATTTGGTGTACCAGATCGACGCCCTTGCTTCGATAGGCCGGCACATGGCGCGCCAATACGGAGAGCGCATACAACCACATCGCCAGATAGTGAAAATATTGTCCGTCGCGGTCCGGCGCTTCGCCGATGCGGATGCCGCGCGGGCGCCCGAGCACCCTGTCGACATCGGACACCACCCACTCGGCCTCGTCGAGGAAACGCGGCTGCCCAGTTCCGCATAGAGCGAAACCAGAAGTACGACGCCGAACGCATCGGTCCACGTATAGCGCAGTCCGTTTGGCCATATGCGCTCCGCGCGCATCCAGCTCAGCTTGTCGAGAACATAACTGATGTCCTTCAACTCACGGAGAGCATGGCGACGCTCACACCCCGAAGGGATAGGTATCAGGCAGTCCCGCAAGCTCCGCGGTGTCGAACGGCGTCACCGCACGGGTATCATCGAACCAGATGTATTCGTCGAATTGCTGCGGCAGGATCGCCTGGAAATAGTGACTGGCGCGCTCGGTCTCCGGCCGGTAGATCACGCCGATTGCTCGCTCAAGCTGCGGCTTGCCCAAGCCTTGCGCACCGGTCAGGTCGGCGCGATTGCGCAAGTCCAGCATAAAGCACGCACGCCCGGTAGCGTGCCACAAGCGCTCATAGCTCTTCGGCAGCGCTGGTTGAACCTTCTTGATCTCCATCGGCCCGTCCCAGTCGGATGCCGCAGCAACGGTTCCGCTATTAGTCCCAAAGCCGACCAAATAGGCGCTCCCGCCGAATTCCTGGCGACACAAGCGGCCGATATTGTGCTCGCCGCGCAACGCCATTTCCGTCGCTGCCGAATTGCCGACGTGGGAATTATGCGCCCACACGATCCCCTTGCTGTCGGTGCCGTAAAACGCCAGCAGGTTCTTCAACGTCATGAACATGTGTTCGTCGCGCTAGGTTCCAAGACGCGCGTGAACCATAGTACATGATCCGATAATAGCGCTCCGCGTTGGTGACGAGCCGAGCATTCTGCACGGCGTCGAAATAGCGTTCGCCGTCATGCCCGGTATAAGCGAGGCGCTTCTCCAATAGATCCTTGAGTGCCCCGCACGACATTCTGCTCACACGTCCGATAGGCGCCGATCAACGCGGCATGGCCATAAGTCGCCGGGTCGCCCTGCCACGGCGTCAGGCAGCCGTAGCGCTCACGCGCAACCTTGGCAGCGGCCGGATCGACCTCGTCGAGATAACTCAGAACCGCGCGGATCGACACATAGAGGCTGTAGAGATCGAGGCCGTGAAACGCCACCCGCGCCTCGGGCTTGGTCGCCCTATTGTGCTCCCGCAGCCAGTTGACGAAATCACGCACCTCGTTGTTGCGCCACATCCAGGTCGGGAAACGCGCGAACGCCGTCCATTCGGCGGGCGGATATTCCAGATGCCGCACGTAATGATCGACCCTGTGCGGCATCCGGCCAATCGCCCTCGATGGCAATGAAGCGGAACCCCTTCTTGGCAACGAGTTCGCGGGAGATGCGCTCGCGCATCCGATAAAATTCCGAAGTGCCGTGTGTTGCCTCGCCGAGCAGCACCACACGCGCGTCGCCGATTTGTTCAAGCAACGGGCCGAGATCGACGGTGTCGATCGAAGCGAACGGCTCGGCCGCGTCGGCGATCTTCTTGACCAGCTGTTCTTCACTGATGGCGCCTGTCGGCGGCGCGTACCGAGCGCGGGCTGGCTCCGCCTCCTCGGGCGCCCACCCTTCCTCGCCGAGCAGCGGAACAAACCGCACATCGGCGAGGTCTTCGCGGCGATAGTCGTTCTGGGCAATTCGCGTCACCCGTATCAGCTCCTCGTACGCGCCGGGCCGCACCCACCGGGATCACCAGCCGGCCGCCGATTTTGAGCTGGTCTTTTAGGGATTTGGCAATTTGTCGGACCGCCGGCGGCAACGATGATCGCATCATAAGGCGCGTGCGCCGCCCAACCGCGCGTGCCATCGCCGTGCAGAACGTGGAGATTACCGAAGGCCAGATTGGCCAGCGTCGCTGCGGCTTTCTCGGCCAGCGGACCATGGCGCTCGATGGTGTAGACGTCGGCGGCGATTCGGAGAGGTACTGCAGCCGCGTAGCCCGAACCGGTGCCGATTTCGAGCACCTTTTCGCCGCCACGGAGCACCAACGCCTCGACCATAAACGCGACGATGTACGGCTGAGAGATTCGTCTGTCCCTCTTCAATCGGCAACGCCGTGTCTTGGAAGTAAACTCGCGAAGCTGTGCCGGCAGAAAAGATTCACGAGGCACGCTACGCATGGCCTTGAGCACCAGTTCCGACCGGACACCCCGCGCGAAGATCGCCTGATCAGCCACTCCTGCCAAAGCTTCGAAAACTCGGTTTTTGAAAGTTCGTCCATCGGCTTGAAGCCCTATCGATTCTGACAATTGCGCTGGATGTTGGACCTTCGATGGCAAGCTCCGCTCCTTTCGACCGTTCGAGCATTGATCTATGTCAACAAGACCCGCTGCGTGTCGCGGCCAGAGAACCGCAACGCACAGCCGTTCAGCCCGGTGGGCGGCGGGGCGGCCGTTGCGGCGAATTGACGCAGATCAACGGCAACGTTCGCGAATTCCCCCACGATGTTAGGCTTTCCAGCGAAGCAAACGCTTAGTAGCCTACGAACATCGGTGCGGCTTAAATCATGTATCGCTTTCTCGAAGGCACGGTCGAGCAATATATGACGCGTACGGTAACAACCGTGACGCGCCAAACGACCATGCGTGAGCTGGAGAAATTATTCGAGCAACACGATTTCAATTCCTTCCCGGTCGTCGAACAGGGAAAGATGTTGGGGATCGTGACCAAGTTCGATTTTCTTCGGGCCTTTGCGTTCACCACCGGTCAGATGGTGCCGCATTACGATGAGTTGATGCGGCGGCCGGTTGGAGAAATGATGACCGAAGCCGTCGTGCATGTCGAACCGGCGGCACCGTTGACGCGCGTTCTCCAGTTGATGGTGAGCCTCAAGAGCCGCAGCTTTCCGGTTATCGGGCCCGACCGCCAATTGGTCGGGATGATCTCCCGCGAGGACGTGATCCGCGCCCTCAAAGAGGCGACGTAGCGCGATCAACGCCGGCCGGTCATCGGTGGACCAGTACCGGGATCTTGCAATGGGTGAGGACCTTGACCGTCTCGCTGCCGAGCACGAGCGCGGAGATGCCGTGGCGGCCGTGCGAGGCCATGACGATGAGATCGCAGCCTTTCGAGCTCCGCGATATCGAT
The DNA here is from genome assembly GCA_963826945.1 of uncultured Alphaproteobacteria bacterium. Lineage (GTDB taxonomy): Bacteria > Pseudomonadota > Alphaproteobacteria > Rhizobiales > Xanthobacteraceae > BOG-931. Next base: position 440,956 of record CAWGYY010000028.1, read on the forward strand.
GATCGCCCGGTAGGGATGCTCATGCTCGACCTGAACCGTCTCGCATGCGACGCCGGCCGCTTGCGCTGCCTGGGCGACGGCGCCGAGCGTTTGTCTCGGCATGCTTCTGCATGCGCGCCTGGTACGCCGCCGGCGTGTCCTCGATCATCTGCGTGTCGGTCGTGAAAGTATGAAAAGGCGGCAACACCGTCAGCACGGTGGCTTTGGCGCCAATCCGCTTGGCCAAGGCGATGCCGTGCTGGACGGCTTTCCCGGCGAGTTCCGAACCGTCCGTTGGTATCAGGATGTTGGTATACATCGCCCCTCCTCGATCACGCACTTTCAGGATGAAACCGGCGCACCGCCAGAGCAACATAAATGTCGAGAAATACGTCGGTCGGAATTCCCCAGGTCATCGCCACACTCTTTCGTTATCCGATGGAATTACAATGTCTCGATCAGTGCCGGCGAATGCGCTGCGCGCGGCGGCGGCCCGCCCCAATGCCGGCGCAGTATAGTCTGCGTTGATGAAAGCGAAATGGCCGTCCGGACGGCGCGGCGCGAACGACGAGGAACCATCGCACCAATGATCCAGCGATATACCGACCACGCCGCGAACGAGCGGACCTTTCTGGCCTGGGTCCGCACCGCAATCGCGGTCATGGCCTTTGGCTTTCTGGTCGAACGGTTCGATCTGTTCCTGCAGATCGCCGGACAGACGCATGGCGCGCCGCGCGCTGTCGCCGACCGGTCAGCTCGTCGGCAACATCGCCGGCTTGATCCTGATCGGCGCTCGGCGCCGGCTATGATGGTCTTGGCCATCGTGCGCTTTCGCAAGACCGACGATTGAAATCGACAGCGAACAGACGCTGCCAGGCCCGGACCAGCGCGCGGACGTTTTGCTCGCCGGCCTCCTGACGGTGCTCGGGTGCGCGTTGTTTGTCTATCTCACGTACACCGTGATCAGCAGCCTTTGAATGTTAGCGGCGCGCGGCCCAGCTGTCGGGATTTTGCGCGGTTGCCGATCGTCAACCCGCGCGCGCAAGCATCAGTCGGTCCAAACAATAACGCGCCGGCCCTCTTTGTCCCTGAAGGCGCCGACGATGATCATAATGAAATCAACAAACGTCCAGATACCCAGCCCGCCCAGCGTGAAGAGTTGGAGCACCCCCGGTGCCGACCTTACCGACATAAAACCGGTGCGCGCCGAAAATTCCCAAGAACCAGCACAACAACAGCGCGGCGAGCCGGCTCCTGGGACTGGCGTCCGGCGGTCTGGAACCTGTCGGCGCGCCGCAGTGAGGACAAGTCGGCGCCAGGCTTGAAATGATCTGGCCGCAGCTGCGGCAAAACTGCTGGTTGGCGGCCAGCGGCGGCATGGGTTGAGACATCATTGCACCCCCTGATTTTCATCTCGTTAGCATGCACCACCCCGGACGTGGAGGTAGTGAGGACAAAGCGATCAGGGATGTGCCCCGCGCCGTCGATGCGAAACCCAGGCGCTCGATAAAGGAAATGTCGAGGCCGGACACATCCGGCCTCGACAGCGGTCACAAAGCCTATTTCAAGATTTCTTCTCAGGGTTCTTGCGAATCGATCAGGACGAAAGCGATGCGGCATGGCTCCTTGCCGTGATTGAGCCAAGCATGATTGGTCGCCTGTTGCACGACGACGTCACCGGCCTTGAGGTGCACCGTGCCGGTATCGAGCATCATGTCGATCTCACCCGACAGGATGATCCCATAATCCACCGAAGGGTACGGTGCATCAGCGGATTGGTCGGCGGTACGCCGCGCTTCGGCGCGTCCGGACCGACCACCTTCATCATCGTATTTACGTCAAGCTTGTCGACCCCGGGACCGACCGGCGGAAACTCGACGACCAGCAGGTAGCTGCCGCCGTTGTGCGGTGAGAATGACGTCCGGTGTCCCGCGCGATCGCCGTCAAACGAAAAATCGGCCGGCGCCTTCTGTGTCACCCACAGCGTGGCGAAACCCTCGCCCCCGCCGCCGAGCTTGAGCGGCACCTTGCCGTCGAACAGCGCGACCGATTTGTTGTCCTTGTTGATCGCGGTGACGAGCGATGAACCTCTTCTCCTGCGCCTGCCCCGATGCGACCGCCGCGCCGAGAACGGCCACGCCGATTGTCAACGACAACGCACAGCCCTTGAGATTGATACTCATAATTCCTCCCGATTTTCACGTCTCGCTTATCCGCCGGGCGGAAGCCCGGCGTTGCACGCACATGCTAGACATTTTTCCGGGTGCGGGGAAAGCGGAGCGGCGCGAAACCCGAGGACAAGCATCGCGGCTGCACCTCACCCCTGTCCAGTGGGGAGAGGTAAATCTCTAAAAGAATAACGTCGACGGACGAGGTGGGCCGATGCGCCGAGGCTATTCTGCAGTTTCTTGTGGAAGCCGCGTGGTGCAGCCGGGTTGAAGGATGATGACCAGACGAACCTTTCGGCCTTGCCGGATCCATCACCTCGCGCTCAGCGCCATCCTCGCATTGTCCGGCGCCGTTCTATTGTCGCGCGCCGGCCTCACGGCGCCGGCGTCGTATGAGAGCCCACGCGCCTATTGTGTCCGTGTCGGCACCGACGACACGCTGCGGACGCCGCCATCTTCTCTCGCGCCCGCCTTCCGGCGCCTGTTCAATATCCGCGGACACTATGCCCCGAACGCGGCCTATTATCGCTGCGTCGACGGCATGGTGAAAGTCTGCTTCGTCGGCGCCAACCTTCCTTGCGGCAAGGCCAACACCAGCAAAAACCTGCCGGCCGTGGCGCGCTGGTGCGAAACCCATCCGGATACGGAATCATTCCGCTTTACGTCACCGGCCACAAATCGCTCTATTCCTGGCATTGCGTCGGAGCCAAGGCCGCGACCGGCGCGCCGGTCGGCACGCTCGACCGCAGAGGATTTTTTGAAGAATATTGGAAGATGGTGAAATAGCTGCATAGCTACATGACGTACCGCGAGGTCGCCCCGGATTTCGCTGCCGCTCCATCCGGGTTACGCTTGCTTGCTACCCTTACCCGCATCAGGAAAGACAATGGCCAGCGACAACAAAAAAGCCAAAACCAACACGGCTGCGAAGCCCGACACGGCGGCAAAGAGTGACACTGCTCCAAAGGCCGACACGGCTGCTAAGAGTGACGCCGCCGAGAAGGCCAAGATTCCGCCGCTGAAGACGCAGCCAAGTCCAAAGCCGAGGAGCCGGCCGGCGCGGCGCCTGCGAACTATAGCCGGGGCGAAGGCCAGAAGGCGGTCACCGCGGCCTACCGGGAAAACTGGAACGCAATTTTTGCGAAGAAGACAACGAGTAAGAAGAAGCGATAATTGGCGCGACGATGCCGTGTGTAGGATGGGTAGAGCGCAGCGAAACCCATCAGCGAACGCGCGGCAAAGAAACGATGGGTTTCGTTTCACTCTGCCCATCCTACGCGCTTGTGCCGAACAATAACAAAAAGGAGCAGGGCGAGTTAGCCGAAAGCGTAACCGGCGCTTTTTTAGGACAATGAATTGGCGGATGACGCCTCGCTCACAAGTCGTCTGGGCTCGATTTCACTATGGCTCGATTCGGACTATGCTATTCCTATGAGTCGCAACAAACCCGCAACAAAGATGTGGCGCGCGGAAGTGGCCATTCCCGGTGGTTGGCGAACTGTTTATCTTGAAGAGTCCGAAGTCTTGCAGTTCAACGCTGACCCGGATCTATATGCAGCGGAATTGCACGGCCTCACAAAAATGGAATACCTCCAATGGGTCGATCTCGACGGCGCACCACTTTGTGGGCATCGGACGAGAGGCGGCGATCTTTGTAGAAACATAATCGGTCGAACTCAACAAAGGGCCGACAAATGGAGGGCCGCGCACCGTAAGGGACGATGCGCCGCTCACCGAGAAGGAAAGATAGAAGGGTCGCGCTGAGGCGGCGGCATTATCGAGCTTGGTAGCACGCCAGTGAGTTTGACTGACACAATACCGTTCTTAAGCAGCTATCCTTTGTGGGCGCGCATTGTTGTGCTTGGCTGCCTAGTCATAATAGCAGGCGTTCTAGTTTTTACGCCTCGGCAGGTAACTAAAGCGGGATGAAGTGAGGCGGAATCGATTTGGGATTCCCAAATCAGGGCGTTTCTGATTCACCGTGCTGGCTGGAGTGGAGGCCAGCACGGATGGGCAAGCCTTACTCGGAGGATCTTCGGAAGCGAGTGGTTGCTGCGGTCGAAACTGGCGGGCTGTCCTGCAATCAGGCGGCCAAACAGTTCGGGGTTGCCATCAGCACGGCCATTGGATGGGTGCGACGGCTGCGAGAGACCGGCAGCGTCGCGCCGGGCAAGATGGGCGGTCACCGGCCGAAGGCGATTTCCGGCGAACACCGTGTCTGGCTGCTACAGAGGATCAAGCAGGACTTTACTTTGCGCGGTCTGGTCGCCGAACTCGCTGAGCGCGGGCTGAAGGTCGATTACCGTTCGGTGTGGGAGTTCGTCCATGCCGAGAAGCTGAGCTTCAAAAAAAAGCGTGGTGGCTGGCGAACGCGATCGTCCCGACGTCGCCAGACGACGAGCCCAGTGGATCAAATATCAAGATCGCGTCGAACCTGAGCGTCTGGTCTTCATCGACGAGACCTGGACCAGGACCGATATGGCGCCGTTGCGGGGATGGGCGCCACGCGGCTGCAGGCTCACCGCCAAGGTTCCACACGGCCGCTGGAAGACCATGACCTTCCTGGCAGCCTTGCGCCACGACCGGATCGAGGCACCATGGTTTATCGAGGGCCCGATCGACGGCGACAGCTTTCGCCTCTACGTGGAGAACGTTCTCCTCCCGACGCTTCGTCCCGGCGACATCGTCGTGATCGATAATCTGGGCAGCCACAGAGGCAAAGTCGTGCGTCAGCTCATCCGCTCCGCAGGAGCCAAGCTCTTCTTCCTGCCCAAATACTCGCCCGATCTAAACCCCATCGAGCAGGTCTTCGCCAAGCTCAAGCACTTCCTGCGAAAAACTGCAGCCCGAACGGTCGAAGCGGTTTACCTCGCCATCGGTGAAATTCTCCGGCTCTTCGCGCCCGAAGAATGCGCAAGTTATTTCGCAAACTCAGGATATAGACGAACCTGAACTCATCATGCTTTAGTGAAATTTCAAAAACGTCACAGGCCATCTCCGTTGGAAATCAACAAGCAGACATCATAAACAATGTCGTTCAACAGCCCGCTCCCACATATGCCGTCCTCACCCCGCCGCAGGAGCAATTGCTCGCTCTCGTAGCTAGCTATCAGCGACAATATGCTACTAACAAACTAATCATATCTCGAAAGGACGGAAGGCTTTACTTTGACGGCGATCCAAAAAAGGGCGAGGAAGTAAGTTTAATCCGCGATCTATTTGGCACCGTCGACACGCTCAAACAGCGCGAATTCGTCGAGTTGATTGAGAGCCTGCCACCTGAGTATTTACGCTCTTTTCCTGAGATGCGATGGGACAGCCCATTTGTGGTCGCAATCACTGAATTGGGATCGCGGTATTTGCGGGACCGCAAGCCACAACCTCCACACTGACGATCCCTCAACCTTGGTTAGCAACTATAACTCCGGGCTCCTCGGTTCGCTCGGCCCTGGAATGACGCGCTACAAAAAACTCTGCGGGTCGACGTCGATGTCGAGCTTGATCGAACCCTTCGTCTTCGGCGCGCTGGCAAGCCATTCGCGCAAATAAGCCGAGAGATCGAAGGCGCGCGGCGCTTTGACCAGCAGGCGCAGGCGATGGCGGCCGCGCACCAGAGCGAGCGGCGCGTCGGCGGGGCCGAGTACGCGCACGTCGTCCACCGGCGGCGCGGCGCGGGCGAGCGCGCGCGCGTAGCCCGTCGTCTCGTGGCGGTCGGGCGCCGGAGACGACGAGGCTCGCCAGCCGGCCGAACGGCGGGTAATGCGCGCTTTCGCGCGGCGGCGATCTCGGCGTCGTAGAACGCTTCGCGGTCCTGCGCGATCAGCGCGCGCATCACCGGGTGCTCGGGCTGGTGGGTCTGCAGATAGCCGCGGCCGATGCCGGCGTCGCGGCCGGCGCGGCCGACCACCTGATGCAGCAGCTGGAAGGTGCGCTCGGCGGCGCGCGGGTCGCCGTTGTTGAGGCCCAAGGTCGGCGTCGACGATGCCGACGAGGTTGAGCTTCGGAAAGTGATGGCCTTTGGCGACGAGCTGGGTGCCGATGACGATGTCGAAGCGGCCGGCGGCGACGTCGTCGAGCTCCTCGCGCAGCCGCTCGACGGTGGCGACGAGATCGGAGGAGAGCACGAGGATACGCGCCTGCGGAAACAGCTCGCGCACTTCTTCCTCAAGCCGCTCGACGCCGGGCCCGATGGCGGCGAACGAATTCGCCGCCTGGCAGTTCGGGCATTCCGCCGGATGCGGCATGGCGAACCCGCAATGGTGGCAGACGAGCTGCCGGCGGAAGCGGTGATCGACCAGCCAGGCGTCGCAGTTCGGACAGGAGAAGCGGAAGCCGCAGGCGCGGCACAAGGTCAGCGGGGCGTAGCCGCGGCGATTGAGGAAGAACAGCGCCTGCTCGCCGCGCTCGATCGCGGTCTGCACCGCGCCGGCCAGCGTCGGCGCGATGAAGCGGCCCGGCGGCGGGCGCTCGCGGCGCAGGTCGATCGCCTCGACCGACGGCATTCGCTGGCCGCCGAAGCGCTCGGGCAGCGCCAGCCGCCGGTAGCGGCCGCGCCGGGCGTTGACTTCGGTCTCGAGCGACGGCGTCGCCGACGACAGCACCACCGGGATGCGGGCGATGTGGCCGCGCACCACCGCCATGTCGCGGGCGTGGTAGCGGACGCCGTCCTCCTGCTTGTAGGCGGCGTCGTGCTCCTCATCGACGACGATCAGGCCGAGATCGGCGTAGGGCAGGAACAGCGCCGAGCGGGCGCCGACCACGACCGAAACCTCGCCGTCGGCGACGGCCCGCCAGGTGCGCGCGCGCCGGCGCGGCGACAGCTCCGAATGCCATTCCGCCGGACGTGTCGCCGAAGCGAGCGGCGAAGCGGTCGAGGAACTGCGCGGTCAGCGCGATCTCCGGCATCAGGATCAGGCTCTGCCGGCGGCTTCGGATCACATCGGCCACCGCCTCGAAATAGACCTCGGTCTTGCCCGAGCCGGTGACGCCGTCGAGCAAGCGTGACCGAATAGCCGCCCTTGGCGACCGTGGCCTTGAGTTCGGCTGCGGCCGCACTCTGGTCCTGGGTCAGATCCGGCTGCGCGAAATCGGGATCGGGCCGTTCCGCGACCGGCTCCGGCGGCAGCACCACCGTTTCCAGCGTACCCTCGTCGATCAGGCCATCGATCACGCCGCTGCTGACGCCGGCTTCGCGGGCGGCATCGCCTTTGCTGCGCAGCATGCTGTCTGCAAGAAGCGACAGCACCCGCTGCCGGGCCGTGGTCATGCGCTGCGGAGGCAGGGCCAACAAGGCGCACGCCGACCCGTTCGCGCTCGGCGCCAAGATGCTCGCCCATGCGCAGGCACATCCGCAGCACCATGCCGCGCGAGGCGATGGTGTAATTGGCGACCCAGTCGACGAAGCTGCGCAGCTCGGGCTTGAGCGGCGGCAGTTCGAGCTTTTCCTCGACGTCCTTGAGCCGGTTGTCGAGCCGCGGATTGGGCTTCGGGTTCTCCGCCCAGACCACGGCGGTGGCCTCGCGGGCGCCGAGCGGCACGCTGACGATATCGCCCGGCGCGAGCTCAAGCGCTCTGGCACCCGGTACGAATACGCCCGGTCGAGCGCGACCGGGACCAGGACATCGACGACACGGCGGCATACATGCTGCAGGTTGTGAGCCGAATTCCAGGGGGTTTAGGAAGGGGAAAGGGTGGCCGCCTCTATCTTGCCCCCACTAGCGGGGGCGGAAAGTAGCCATGGAGCTTCGTCACACCCAAAGTCGCCGCCGAGATCGAAGGCTGGCTCGCTTATCTCGGCGACGAGCGGCGCTATTCGCCGAAGACGGTGGAAGCTTACCGGCGCGATGTGCTGCAGTTTCTCGCTTTTCTCGCCGAGCATCTCGGCGGGCCGCCATCGCTGAAAGCCCTCGCCGCTCTGACGCCTGCCGACGTGCGCGCCTTCATGGCCGCGCGCCGCGCCGCCGACATCGGCAGCCGCTCGCTGATGCGTTCGCTCGCCGGCGTGCGCGGCTTTGCGCGCTACCTGGAACGGAGCGGCAAGGGCAGGATCGGCGCGCTGACCGCGGTCCGGGCGCCGAAAATCGGCAAGACCCTGCCGCGGCCGCTCGCCGCCACTGCTGCCAAGCGCCTGGCCGACCCCGATCTCGCGGCCGGAGACGAACGCGAGCCGTGGATCCACGCCCGCGACGCCGCCGTGCTGGCGTTACTCTACGGCAGCGGCCTTCGCATCTCCGAGGCGCTGGGCCTCAAACGCAGCGATTTCGGCGGCGGCGCGGCGATGCTCTCACGGTGACCGGCAAAGGCCGCAAGCAGCGCATGGTCCCGGTGCTGCCGCAGGTCGCCAAGCTGATCGCCGATTATCTCGAACTCTGCCCCTACGATTTGCCGCAGGACGGGCCGCTGTTTGTTGGTGCGCGGGGCGGCCCGCTGTCGCCGCGCGTCGTGCAGCTGGCGATGGCGCGGCTGCGCGGCGCGCTCGGCCTTCCCGAGACGGCGACACCGCACGCGCTTCGGCATTCCTTCGCCACTCACCTCCTCGCCCGCGGCGGCGACCTGCGCTCCATACAGGAACTGCTCGGCCACGCCTCGCTGGCGACGACGCAGATTTACACCGAAGTCGACGCCGACCGGCTGATCGCGGCCTATCGCAGCGCCCATCCGCGCGCGTGAAATAAATTCATGTTATCCGTCATTCTGGGGCCCCCGCGCAGCGGTGGACCCGGAATGACGGAGGGGGCGGACATGCCGGAAGCAACGGAACACATGGAACATGCGATGCATGCCGAACATGCGTCGCACACCAACCGCAGGATCGGCCTGGTGATTGCGGTGCTGGCGCTGTTTCTGTCTTTCTCCGAGACGCTGGGCAAAAGCGCGCAGACCGAAGCGATCAGCGCCAACGTCAAGTCGAGCGACACATGGGCGTTTTTTCAGGCCAAGGACATCCGCAGAACGGTCGTCAACGCGGCCGCCGAGGAGACAACGCTGCTCGGAGCAACCCTGACCGATCCCGCCGCCAAGGCCGCGATCGACAAACAGGTCGAGGCTTGGCGCACGACCGCCGCGCGCTACGAGTCCGACCCAAAAACGGGTGAGGGCCGCAAAGAACTCGCGGCTCGCGCCAAGGCCGAGGAGGAGGAGCGCGACCTCGCCATGGCGAAATATCATCACTACGAGCTGGCCTCGGCGGCGTTCCAGATCGGCATCGTGCTCGCCTCGGCGGCGGTGATCACCGAGGTGATCGGGCTCGCCTGGTTCGCGGGCGTGCTCGGCGTTATCGGGATCGCCGTCACCGCACTCGGCCTGTTCGCGCCGCACGCGGTCGAGCATTTCCTCTGAGCAGGGAAGCGGTAATGGTTTCGCGCGGCAAGGCTGAGCAGCAGGCGGCGCGCAATGCGCGGCTGTCCGCGGCTTTGCGCGAAAACCTCAAGCGGCGCAAGGCGCAGGCGCGCGGCCGCGCGGAACACACGACGCGGCGACGCAGTTAGTCCGCCGGAAGCACCCGCCGCTCAATCGAAAGTTCCTGACTTTCGCCGCAATCGAGGCCGCGACTAGCGCCGGTGACCGGCGCCCGGAAAGCGCCTAGTAACCGTGATTGCCGTTGCACTTTGCGCCTCGGTTGCGCGCGGTTCATAGCTACGGTCGAGTTCGGTCCTGGGACGGACCGCGGGGGACATGATGGATCGCATTCGTATCGTCGGCGGCCAGCCTCTCAACGGCACGATCCCGATTTCGGGCGCAAAGAACGCCACGCTGCCCCTGATGATCGCGAGCCTCCTCACCGAGGACACGCTCATTCTCGACAACGTGCCGCGCCTCGCCGACGTCGTGCTGTTGCAGCGGATACTCGGCAATCACGGCGTCGACGTCATGGTCAGCGGCAAGCGCTCCGGCGAGACCGCCGACAACGGCCAGACACTGCACATTTCCGCCGCCCGTATCGTCGACACCACCGCGCCCTACGAGCTGGTGTCAAAGATGCGCGCGAGCTTCTGGGTGATCGCGCCGCTGGTGGCGCGCATGGGCCATGCGCGGGTCTCCATGCCCGGCGGCTGCGCCATCGGCACCCGGCCGGTCGATCTTCTGATCATGGCGATGTCGCGGCTCGGCGCCGACATCGAAATCGACGGCGGCTACGTGGTGGCGCAGGCGCCACACGGGCTCAAGGGCGGCGAGATTGTCTTTCCCAAAGTCACCGTCGGCGGCACCCACACCGCATTGATGGCGGCCGTGCTCGCCAACGGCACGTCGGTGATCGAGAACGCCGCACGCGAGCCGGAGATCGTCGACGTCGCCGATTGCCTCAACAAGATGGGTGCGCGCATTTCCGGCGCCGGCACCAAGCGCATCATTGTCGAGGGCGTCACCAAACTGAACGGCGCGCGCCACGCGGTGCTGCCCGACCGCATCGAGACCGGCACCTATGCGATGGCGGTCGCCATGGCCGGCGGCGATGTGCTGTTGCAGAACGCGCGGCCGGAATTGCTGCGAGCCGCGCTCGACGTGCTGACGGCAACCGGCGTCACCATCACGCCGACCAATCAGGGCATCCGCGTCGCGCGCAACGGCGCCGGGCTTGCGCCAGTCAACGTCACGACGGCGCCGTTCCCGGAATTCCCGACCGACTTGCAGGCGCAACTGATGGCGCTGATGACGCGCGCGCGCGGCACCTCGCAGATTGTCGAGACGGTGTTCGAAAACCGTTTCATGCACGTGCAGGAGCTGGCGCGGCTCGGCGCGCGCATTCAGCTCCAGGGCGAACGGGCGACCATCGAAGGCGTCGAACGGCTCAAAGGCGCGCAGGTCATGGCCACCGATCTGCGCGCTTCGGTCTCGCTCGTCATCGCCGCGCTCGCCGCCGAGGGCGAGACCGTGGTCAATCGCGTCTATCACCTCGACCGCGGTTTCGAGCGGCTGGAAGAAAAGCTGGGACGCTGCGGCGCCGCCATCGAGCGGCTGTCGGCGTAGCGCGCCTTCGGCCAGATACGTCGGATCAAGTACGTAGCAATACCACGCGGCATGGCTTATCTCTGAAGCGAAACGCCTAAGCCAATAAGAACGTGGGAGACTCGTATGGCTTCTACCCCCACCTCGCTGATCGATCGCGCCGGACTTGATCGGCCGCGGCTTGCCAAGATCATGTCGCGCGGCCTTGAAGGCGCCGACGACGGCGAGTTGTTCCTTGAATATCGCCAGGCCGAAATGCTGGTGTTCGACAACGGCCGGCTGAAGCAGGCGACCTACGACACAACCCAGGGGTTCGGTCTGCGCGCGGTCAAGGACGAGGCCGTCGGCTATGCGCACGCCTCCGACATATCCGAGGCCGCGATCGCCCGCGCCGCCGACGCGGTGCGCGCGGTCAAAGGCGGCTATTCCGGCAATTATGCCGGCCCGCCGCCGCGGACCAACGTGAAGCTCTACGGCGAGGACAGCCCGCTCGCGCACCCCGAGCTTTGAAACCAAGGCGCGGCTGCTTGAAACCATCGACGCCTATGTCCGCGCCAAGGACCCGCGCGTGCGCCAGGTCACGGTCAGCCTCGGCGCCACCTGGCAGGCCGTAGAGATCGTGCGCGCCGACGGCGAAACCTATCGCGACATTCGTCCGCTGGTGCGCGTCAACGTCTCGGTCGTGGTCGGCGACGGCGACCGGCAGGAAACCGGCAGCTCCGGCTATGGCGGCCGCGAAGGCTACGAGCGCTTTATTCTCACCGATACTTGGCAGCACGCCGCCGACAATGCGGTGCGGCAGGCGCTGATCAATCTCGAAGCGGTGCCGGCGCCGGCCGGCGAAATGGACGTGGTGCTCGGCCCGGGCTGGCCGGGAGTGATGCTGCACGAAGCGGTCGGCCACGGGCTCGAAGGCGACTTCAACCGCAAGAAGACCTCGGCCTTCGCCGGTCTGATGGGACAGCGCGTCGCCGCCAAGGGCGTCACCGTCGTCGACGACGGCACCATGGCGCTGCGGCGCGGCTCGCTCTCGATCGACGATGAAGGCACGCCGACCAACCGCACCGTGCTGATCGAGGACGGCATTCTCGTCGGCTACATGCAGGATCGCCAGAACGCCCGGCTGATGGATATGAAGCCGACCGGGAACGGACGGCGCGAGAGCTTCGCCCACGTGCCGATGCCGCGCATGACCAACACCTACATGCTCGCCGGCACGCGCGATCCCGATGAGATCATCGCGTCGGTGAAGAACGGCATCTACGCCGTGCATTTCGGCGGCGGCCAGGTCGACATAACGTCGGGCAAATACGTGTTCGAATGCACCGAGGCCTACCGCATCGACAACGGCAAGCGCGGCGCGCCGATCAAGGGCGCGATGCTCATCGGCAACGGCCCGACCGACCTCAATCGCATCTCCATGGTCGGCAACGACCTCAGCCTCGACGAAGGCGTCGGCACCTGCGGCAAGAACGGCCAGGGTGTGCCCGTCGGCGTCGGCCAGCCGACGCTGCGCATGGACCGCATCACCGTCGGCGGGACGGGCTGATGCGCTAGCTGCGAGCGTTTGCGCTTGCTCGTTTGAGCTTATGCGCATATGATATGCGCATATAGGAGGCGCTGATGATGAGCGAGCGCCAAGTCAAGAAGCGCGCAGTCAATCTCTTCGTCGACTTCTGAGCTGCTCGACGAAGCCCGCCAGCTGCGGATCAACATTTCGGAAACGCTGGAGCGCCGCCTGCGAACGATCATCAAGGCGGAACGCGAGAAGCGCTGGCATGAGGATAATCGCGAGGCCATTGCGTCTATCAATTCGTTTATCGATCGGCACGGTTTGCTGGCCAGCCGGTTACGCTATCGCGCTTCAAGCGAATGAGACGGCAATTCGACGTCGTCGCCAATCCGGACACGGCCGACATAGCGCATCGGCCTTTCTTGGTCATTTTGCAATCCGATCTGGTGTTGGGACTGCGTCTAGCGTGGTCGCCCCGCTGGTCGCGCGCGAACAATTGTCGGGCGCACAACGAATGAATCCAATTTTCACAATCAATGGCGCAGAGTATTGGCTCGCGACGCACGAATTGTTCGCCATTGAACAACGCATGCTCGAGGGACAGAGTCGCAAGCCTCGCCGATCAGCACGATGCGATTATGGCGGCTCTCGATTTTATCTTCACCGGCGTTTAATTTTAGAAACTGCACTCCCCTATCGCACCACGCCGGAAATGCAGCAAGGCCGCGGGCTGCGGCGGCTTGATCGCGTCCTTGAGGTAGCAGCGCGCCGCCGTCGTGCCGTAGCCGGGCCGCCGATAGGTCCAGGCGCGGCAGGCGCCTCGGCCTGGCACGGCATCGGCGCACGGCCTTGCCCTGCGGATCGGGCGTGGTTTCGAACGAACGGTAATCGCCGCCGACGCGATCGATCGAGTATTCGACGTCGCCGAGCCGCGGCTCGATGACGCCGGCGCCGCGCACACCGGACACGCAGCAGCTCGCTTTGACGCGCGGCACCACTTCGCGCTTGAGCCAGCACATGGCCGGTTCGCCGGACGCCGACGGATAAGAAAAACTCCAGGAGCGGCAGCTTTTTTCGTGCTCGCAACGGGCCGCACACACCGCGGGATCGCCAGTCGGGACCGGGGCGCTGGCGTAATCACCGCCGGGCCGATCGAAGCCCGATTGCGCAACTGCTGGCCCGATGCCGGCCGCGCTCGCAACCGCGACGAAGACGAGGGCGGCAACGGCCATGATGAGTGCGCGCATGCGCCGTCCGCGTGTCTCGCAATTTCGCCCTGCCGCACAGAAGAAACGCGCTCATTGACGAAATGCCACAAGAATTTTGCGCCGCCGGGCGAGACTTTGCCTTTCTAACGCAATGAAACCCGCCTAGATCAGCCGGCTTGCGCGCCCAATTGCTCAAGCCGGCGGGCCGAACTCCACTATGGTCTAGCAATGGCTACCCTGACCCGCAGCGCTGCACGGATCGTTCGCCGAGTTTGTCGCCATTGCTGTTCTGCTCGCTCCCGGCCTTTTGGAACGGCTTCCCGCTCCTGGAATACGACACCGGCGGCTATCTCGCGCGCTGGTTCGAGGGCATACTGACTGCCAGCCGCTCGACCACCTACGGTCTCTTCCTTGCCGGCGGCTGGCCGCTCGATTTTTGGCCGGTCGTCATCCTGCAAGCGGCTGCGGCGGTGTGGGTCATCGGCCTGATACTGCAAGGTGCACCGGTTGCAGCCCCCATCCGGCCGGATTGCTGGCGGTCGTTGCGGCGCTGGCGGCGACGACGGCGCTGCCGTGGCTTGCGAGCGAACTCCTGACCGATATTTTCGCCGGTCTGGCGGTGCTCGCTTTGCACGCGCTGGTCTGGCACGGGGATCGGATCGCACCGCGCGAGCGCGTCGGCGCTGATCATCTTCATCGCTTTTGCGGTCTCGACCCACAGCGCCACCTACGCGGTGCTGCTTGCGCTCGAGCGGCGCGGCGCTGATCGTCTCGGCTGTTCAATCGCAAGCTCGTACCGGCGCGCCGCGGTGGCGCGCGCCGCCAGCGCGATGGTGCTCGGCGCCGCGCATGCTGCTCGCCGGCAAATTATATCGTGGCGAAGCAGATCGCCTGGACGCCGGGCGGCTATGGCATCGCGTTTGGCCGCATGCTGCAGGACGGCATCGTCACGCGCTATCTCGACGATCATTGTCCGGATGCGCGGCTCAAGCTCTGCCCCTACCGCAACGAGCTGCCGCGCGACGCCGATGACTTTCTGTGGGGCGGCGAGCATTTTCGACAAGCTCGGGCGCTTCGCCGGGCTCGGCGACGAGATGCGCACCATCGTGCTCGAAAGCCTGCGCGATTATCCCGTCATGCAGATTCGAGGCTGCGCTGGTGGCGACGGCGCAGCAGCTCGTCGCCGTCGGCACCGGCGAAGGGGTCCTGCACCGACGATGTGGCACACCTACGGCATCATCGAGCACTACACGCCTTCGGTGCTGCCGGCGATGCGCGCCGCGCGCCAGCAGCACGGCGAGATCGATTTCGCTGCGATCAACGTGATCCACGAGCCGGTAGCGTGGGCTGCCATGGCGCTGCTGCCGGTGCTGATCATTCTCGGATTTTACAGCGCCGATTTCGCCGATCTCGGCCGCCTCGCCGCGACCGTCGCGCTCGCGCTGCTCGCCAACGCCGCCGTTTGCGGCGTGATCTCCAATCCGCACGATCGCTACGGCTCGCGCATGGTGTGGATCGCGGTTTTTGTCGCCGCGCTGGCAGTCTGGCGATGCGTTTGACGCTCGCGCGCGAGCGAACGCGTGCCACTTAGCTGCGGAAGTGCTTCGATAGTTTGAGCCCCTGCGCCTGATAGTTCGAACCGATGCCGCTGCCGTAAAGCCGATCGGGACGCGCCAGCATCCTCTCGTAGACCAGGCGGCCGACGATCTGGCCGTGTTCGAGAATGAACGGCACTTCGCGCGAACGCACTTCCAGCACGGCGCGCGCGCCGAGGCCGCCCGCGCCGGCATAGCCGAAGCCGGGATCGAAGAAGCCCGCATAGTGGACGCGGAATTCGCCGACCAGCGGATCGAACGGCACCATTTCGGCGGCATAGTCCGGCGGCACCTGCACCGCTTCGGTCGAAGCCAGGATGTAAAACTCATCGGGATCGAGGATCAGGCTTCCGTCGGCGCGCGCGGCGATCGGCTCCCAGAAATCGGCGACGTCGTAGGCGGCGCGGCGCTCGACCTCGATAACGGCGGTATGGCGCTTGGCGCGGTAACCGACGACGCCCCCTCGCTTTCCCTCCCCCGCTTGCGGGGAGGGTTGGGGTGGGGGCCGCCGCCGGAAAGGTCGACGCTCACGGCAACGCCATCGCCCATCACCGCCTCGGCGCGATCGACGAGCCGCTCGTGTGCGTGCAGCGCGCGCAAGCGCTTCGGCATTGAGCGCCGCGTCGCCGCGGCGAAAGCGGATTTGCGACAGCCGCGAACCTTCGCGCACCAGAACCGGAAAAGTCTTCGGGCTGATCTCGGCATAGAGCGGGCCGCGATAGCCGGGTTCGACGCGATCGAAGCCGCGGGTTTCGTCGGCGATCACGCGCGTGAACACGTCGAGGCGGCCAGTTGAACTCTTCGGATTTGTTGACGCAGCAATATCCGTCGGCAGAGCAAGCGCTTCGATGAGCGGCACGATATAGACGCAACCGGTTTCCAGCACGGCGCCATTGGCAAGCGGGAATTCGTGCAGCTTCAGTTCGGCGATCCGCCGGGCGACCGCGGTGCCGGGCCCGGGCAGAAAGCTCGCGCGCACGCGATAGGCCACGGCTCCCAACCGCAGATCGAGACTGGCCGGCTGGATTTGGTCCGCAGCGAACGGCCGCGACGGATGAATCCCACCGGCCTCGGCCAGCGCCGCGATCATGCGGTCGGGCAGGATTCCTTTGTCTGCAGGCGTAAACGACAGCGGCACGCGATCACCACTTCCGCCACTGCAGGCGGCAGCGGATGCCGCGCGATCTAACCCGATGCCCGGCTTGACGGAAAGACGGACGCGGCGTATGAGCAAGTTTATCCCGTGGTCATTTGAGCCGGCCGGCTTGCAGCCACGTAAAACAAATTGCTAAAAGGCCGGGGACGCGTGAGCCCGGCCTGAGGATCATTCCTCCCGGCCGGGTTTTTGTTTGGCCAAAGAGGAGGGCCGTATGACCGCGTCCGCGCCTGATCGCTACCGTCCCGAAACCCGTCTCGTGCATGCGGGCACGATGCGCTCGCAATTCGCCGAGACTTCGGAAGCGCTGTTTCTGACCCAGGGCTACGTCTACGACAGCGCCGCCCAGGCCGAACGCCGCTTCAAGAACGAAGAGCCGGGCTTCCAGTATTCGCGGTTTGCCAATCCCACGGTGGCGATGCTCGAACAGCGCATGGCGGCGTTCGAGGGCGCCGAAGCGGCACGCGCGACCGCAACCGGCATGGCGGCGGTGACGCTGGCGCTGGTCGGCCAGCTCAAGGCCGGCGATCACGTGGTGGCGTCGAAGGCGCTGTTCGGTTCATGCCGCTACATCGTCGAGGATTATCTGCCGCGCTACGGGGTCGCTTCGACGCTGGTGGACGGCACCGATCTCGACCAGTGGCGCGACGCGGTGCGGCCGAACACCAGGACGTTTTTTCTCGAGACGCCGACCAATCCGACGCTCGAGGTGATCGACATTGCCGCGGTCGCGCAGATTGCGCACGAAGCCGGCGCAACGCTCGTGGTCGACAACGTGTTCGCCACGCCGATCTATCAAAGCCCGCTCGCGCTCGGCGCCGACTGCGTAGTCTATTCGGCCACCAAGCACATCGACGGGCAGGGCCGCTGTCTCGGCGGCATCATCCTCGCGTCGGAAGATTTCATCCAGAAGAACGTTCACACGCTGCTGCGCCAAACCGGCCCGTCGCTGTCGCCGTTCAATGCCTGGGTGCTGCTCAAGGGGCTCGAAACCCTGCCGGTGCGGGTGCGGCGGCAGACCGACAGCGCGGCGACGCTCGCGGTCACGCTTGGCCGAGCACCCGAAGATCGCGCGGCTGATCTATCCCGGCCGGCCCGACCATCCGCAGGCCAAGATCGCGCAGAAGCAGATGCGCGGCGGCTCGACGCTCGTCGCTTTCGACATCGAGGGCGGCAAGAAAGCCGCGTTTCGCTTTCAGGACACGCTCAAGCTCATCCGCATCAGCAACAATCTCGGCGACGCCAAGAGCCTCATCACCCATCCGGCGACGACAACGCACCAGCGTCTGACCCCGGCGCAGCGCGCCGAGCTTGGGATCACCGACGGCCTAGTGCGGGTTTCCGTCGGCCTCGAACATCCCGACGACATTATCGAAGACGTGCTCAACGCCCTGGAAGCGGTGTAGACTTGCTGTCATGGGTGAGGAAACGGATCGCCTGGTGACCCGCGGCGTGTCCGTGCGCGTTCGGCGCGCCGGCACGGGGCCTCCACTGCTTTTTCTCCACGGTGCCGGCGGCTGGCCGGCATGGCTGCCTTTCTTTGAGCGCCTCTCCCGGCACTACACGCTGACAGTGCCTGAGCATCCTTGCTTCGGCGCCTCGGACGATCCGCAATGGCTTCGCAGCGTGGCCGACCTCGCGATGTACTATCTCGACTTCCTCGATCAGGTTTATGCGTCGCCGGTCCATGTGATCGGCCATTCGCTGGGCGGCTGGACCGCTGCCGAAGTGGCCGTGCGCAACGTCAATCGCATCGCCAGTCTGACCCTGTTGGCCCCGGCCGGCATTCGCGTCAAAGGCATTCTGCCCGGCGACAACTTCATCTGGTCGCCCGAGGAAGGGGCGCACAACCGCTTTCACGACCAAAGCTTCGCCGAGACCTTGCTGAAGGCGCCGCCGCCGAACGAAGAACAACTCGACATCGAGCTGCAAACCAAACTCGCGGCAGTAAAATTCGGCTGGGAACCGCGCTGGCTCAATCCCGACCTGGAAAAATGGCTGCACCGCATCACGGTACCGACCCGTGTCGTGTGGGGACGCGAGGATAAAATCCTTCCCAGCGCTTATGCAGCGCTATGGGGCGAGCGCGTGTCCGGCGCGCAGGTATCGATGATCGAAGCGTGCGGCCACAGCCCGCACGTGGAGCGATCCGACCTGATCGCCGATAAGGTCCTGGCCTTCCTCGCCGGCGCGCACCAATGAAGTTCGTTTGCTTTCATCTGATGCCCTACCGGCCACTCGATCTCGATGCAGCCAAGGACCATCGTTCGGCATGGGTGGTGCTGCCCAACAGCCTCTACGACCCGAAGAAAGGCGCAGCCGAATACGATTCCTATCTCGATCAGCTCGCTTATGCCGAGCAACTCGGCTTCGACGCCATCGGCGTCAACGAACATCATCAGACCGCCTACGGTTTGATGCCGGCGCCGAACTTGATCGCCAGCGCGCTTATTCAGCGCACTAAAACAGTGAAGATCGCCATCCTCGGCCGCGCGTTGCCGCTCGTCAGCAACCCGGTCAACATCGCCGAGGAATTCGCCATGCTCGACGTGCTGTCGAGGGGCCGCATCATTACCGGTTTCGTCCGCGGCATCGGTTCGGAGTACCACGCTACTGGCGTCAATCCGGCGTTCTCGCACGAGCGCTTTCACGAGGCACACGATCTGATCATCAAAGCGTGGACGACGCCCGGCCCGTTCGAGTTCGAGGGCGACCACTATCGCTTCCGCTACGTCAATCTGTGGCCGCGTCCTTATCAGACGCCACATCCGCCGGTTTGGATACCGTCGATGGGCTCACGCGAGACGGTCGTCTGGGCATCGGCGCCGGAACGCAAATATCCATTCATGGTCACTTTCAGCCCCGAGAGCGCGGTGGTGCGCTATCACAATATGTATCGCGAGGCCGCGCAGGATCACGGCTACACGGCCACCGGGACCCAGCTCGGCTGGGCAGTGCCGATCTACGTTGCCGACACCGACGAGCGTGCGCGCGAAGAGGCAAGAGCCGGCATCGAGACGCTGTTCAACAATTTCCTGCGCATGCCGTGGGAAATGCTGTTGCCACCGGGATACACATCCAATGCGTCGCTCAAGGTGACGATGAAGCTGCGCGCGTCGTCGCTCGGCTCCTTGCCGCGCAAACAGACCATCGAAGATCTCATGGCCGCCGGCACCGTCGTTGTCGGCAGCGCCGCCACGGTCCGCGAAAAGATCGAACGGGTGCGCGAGCAGACCGGCTTCGACATTCTCATCACGCTGCTGCAGTTCGGCGTCATGTCTGACGCGCTGGCGCGGCGCAACATGGAACTGTTCGCCGGCGAAGTGATGCCGAAGCTGCGGTAAAAGGCGTTAGTGCCCCGCATGCATGGCAGCCGACGCGGTCGGACGGGTCGCCGCCTCGGTGATCGCGACGGCGAGCAACTTTGCCACGCAGGCATAGCCCCAGTCGTTCATGTGCAGCTCATCCGGCGCAACAAAGGCGTCGAACGGAATATGCTGGACTTCGCGCCAGTTGCGCATGACCGCGAAGCGGTTGAACAGATCGACATTCGCCTCCTTGGCGACGAGCGCAATCTGATCTTCCATGCCCCGGGTCTCGGACTTGGCCAGCACGCGCGGCGCAAACTGCATATCGATCAGCACAACATCGGCACCGGCCGCGGTAAGCTGCGCGATGCCGTCCTGCAGCATGGCAGAGTGTGCCTTAAGCGAATGATCGCGCAGCACGGAATTGGTCCCGACTTGCCAGAGCACCAGATCGGGATGCGCCGCAAGCACGCCGGTCTCGAACCGCTTTATCATCTGCGCGGTTTCTTCGCCGTTGACGCCGCGATTGAGCACGGTGATGTCGAGCGCCGGGAAACGTTGTTTCAGTTCGGCGGCGAGACGGCTCGGATAGCTTGCGGCCGGTGAACTCGCGCCGGCGCCGGCAGTCGAAGACGAGCCGACAGCGACGATGGTCAGCGGCTCGCCGGCGGCAATGCGCCTGGCCGCGTGGCGGAGCGGATTGCTGAACCGCGCGAACTCCGCCGGCGTGGTGCAAGTAAACGTTGATGCCGCCGGAGGCCTGGCGGTTGGCGGTGCGGCGGCGGGCTGTGCGAGGCCGCTCGTCGAGCGAGCCGGCGAGGAGGCGGCCGCCGCGGGATGTGTCGCGAGCATTTGCGCATGCGCCGGCGCGAACGCCACCGCTGCGAGGATCCAGGCGCCCGCGCAGACGATGCGACCAACGGTCAATTTATCGAGCGACACCATCAGCGCGTCGTCTGCATTTTATCGGCTTCCAGATGACCTGCATTGATGATCTGCGACGCCAGGGCTTTGCCAATACACTCATGAACTTGCCGGGCCATAGCATACCCGGTAGTTGCGGCATAGAGGTCGAATACCCCCGCATCGCTCCAATAATGCATGATAGCTAACCGATCAAACAACACAACGTCGCGTTGTTCGGCCACCCAGCGCATCACGTCAGCATAGGCGGTAACATTCAACATGGCTTCGGTGCGCGGACTATATTGCATGTTCATCATAATTGGGTCGGCGTTCGCCGCCGAGATCGCATCGATGCCCTGGTCGAGGCTGATGCGAAAATCCTCCAGCTCGACGCCGCGCATCGCGTCGACCGTCCCGGCCTGCCAGATCACCAGAGCCGATTTGTCCTCCGAGAGGATTGTCGGCAGGACCTTGACCATATCCGCCGTGGTCTGCCTGGACTGGATATGTACGGTGACCTTGATTTCGGTGCCCGGCAATCGCTGCTTCAACGCCTGTTCCATCTGCGCCGGATAAGCAAAGCGCGCCCCGTCCGGACCGGTGAGCGCCGAAGATGCCGAGCCGACGACGCTGATATCCAGCCGATGGCGATCTTTGATTTCGTTGGCCACCCGGGTCAATTCGCTCTCCGCGGGAATGAGCGATTCGGGAACGTCGCATTGCTCCGCCGCGGGCGCCGCAGCGGCGCCATTTACCAGCGCGATCGTAGCCAGAATGGCGATGACAAGCGTCATGCCCCGCCTCCCGCGAGGTCTGCGCCAGGAGTTTTGACGCGGGTTGTGGAACCTTTCCCTTCGATCTCCTTGTACCACGATGTCAGGTACGCCGTGGCAATCATGATGAAAATGCCTAATGCGCTGACGGCTGTCTGCAGCAGCGGGCCGCCCGACGATTTCAGCAATGATGAATTGGCCGGCGAAGGCGAGGAACACGCCGAGACAGAAGATTTCCAGAGAATGCTGACCGCAGCGGATCGCGGGTTGCAGGATCGGCGACTTCAGACCGGACCAGTCGCGGGGAACGAAGTAAACCGTCACCGCCGCGAGCGCCAGAAAATGCGCAAAGCGCAGCACGTCGAGATTGGTCTTGTCGACCGGATACATCCAGTCTTTGAGCAAGGTGGGAACAAAACGATCGAGCGATTCGAAATGCCACGTCAGCGTAATGCAGAACGCAAAAATCAAATAGGCGATGGCAATGCCTAGCGCGATCGGCGAGCGCAGCACGCCGGCGAGCCGCTGTGCTCCGCCGAGCGCGCACCAGGCGCCAAACACGAACAGCAACTGCCAGGCAAACGGATTGAAAAACCAGACGCCGTTCGGATAGGCCGGCAGGTTGAAATCGAGCTTCCAGGTCAGCGCATAGAGCACTGCCGAGCCCGCCAGCGCCAGGTTCGGCCGCCGCAGCAGCAGATAAAGCATCGGGGGAAACAACAGCAACAGCACGATGTAAAGCGGCAGCACGTCCATGTTGACGGGCTTGAACTTCAACAACAGGGCCTGAAAGATCGTGACGTCCGGCTGCTTGAGAAAATCGAGGATCTTCATTTCTTCGGCGTAGAGCGGATTGTCGAACGTCGCCGCGACGTAGGCGATCTCCGCCATGAAGATCGTGAACAGAAAAATGTGCGCGACGTAGATCTGCCAGGCGCGGCGCAGGATGCGGGCGCTGGACAATACGAAACCTCGTTCGCGCATGGTGCGGCCGTAGACGAACGCGGCCGTATACCCGGAAATGAAGATGAAGATTTCGGTGGCGTCGCTGAAGCCGTAATTGCGGATGGTGAACCAGTTCAGGATGTTTTCCGGAATATGGTCGAGGAAGATCAGCCACAGCGCGATGCCGCGGAACAGATCGAGCCGCAGGTCGCGTCCGGTGGTGAGCGCTTGAGCGGAAGCTGCCGTCGCCATGAGGTCTGCTTACTGTTGCCGGCGATTGCGGTAGGCGGCACGACCGCGCGACCGGTTCCGCGAAAGCTGGCCTCCAGCTATGTGCCGATTTCAGGTTTCGCACGCAATTGTGGCACACCTCTGATCCGCGCGCCGAGGATATCGGCGCGATTTCCGGTGTGGCCTTTTGCTTCCTGAAGTCCTTGCCTGCTTTCTTCGTTGGACCGAAACTGCACCGCCGCCCGGTCGTGCAGACCGCGGCTTGAGAAAGCGCCTGCGCCCGTTTATTGCAACATTGGACTTGGGCACTGTTCGTTTGGCACGGACGTGAGCCAGCGACAGCGGCCGGATCGGGGGCAACGGGATTTAAGCCATGTATCGCGCCGTCACCCGCAATATTGAGGTCGTGGTGACCCCGCGCTTTGTCGCCGACCGGTCTTCGCCCGAGAACAACTATTTCTTCTGGGCCTATACGATCGCCATCACCAATCGCAGCGATGACACGGTGCAGCTAAAGACCCGCCACTGGCGCATCACCGATGCGACTGGCCGTCGCCAGGAAGTGCGCGGCGCGGGCGTCGTCGGCGAGGAGCCGGTGCTCAAAGCCGGTGAATCGTTCGAATACACCAGCGGAGTACCGCTGCAGACGCCATCGGGCTTCATGACCGGCACCTACGGCATGGTGGGGGCCGGAGGCGAGCATTTCGACATCGAGATACCCCCATTCTCACTGGACTCCGGCGATAGCAAGCGGACGCTCAACTAGGGCGAGCACTCATTAATACGCGGCGTCATCGAGAAGACGCAAGCCGAATAAAGGCGAGGTTCGTTCGCCAACAGTGTTTGGCGACGATGTAGTTCAGTCGAAGCTCAAAACCGTGACAGCAAGGCGACGAGTTCGCTTTGCCGATGCGTCGCCGTCTTGGCAAAAACCGACTTCAATTGGTTGCGAACCGTTGCCTGCGACAGACCGAGCCGATCGGCAGCATGTTCTATGGAAATTCCAATCGCGAGGAGGGAGGCAAGTCGCGACTCCGCGGGCGTCAGGCCAAACGTCTCGGCCAGAACAGATGCCTGCGGTTGAGGCCTATCGTGCAAATCGGAAATGACGAGCAGGACGCGGGCGCCGAGGAACGGTGTGCGCGCCGGGCCGGCGACAGGCAGAACGCGAATCACGAGCGGCTGCCTTGCGCGACGCCGTACCACAATGGGCGAAGCGGCAAGGGATGCGTTATCCGAGTTGTCCGCATCAGGTCGGCGAGCGCGTCGAGTGCAGCGCTTGCATGCTGATCGCGGACCGTCAGGCGCCGATTGCGGACAAAGATTTCATCATCGAAAATCAGTTGCGCGGCTGCGTTGGCGTCGAGCACGCAACCCAATCGATCAAGTGCAAGCGCGGGCTGGCCGACGAGCTGCAGGGCATCGCTGATGCCTGAAAGCGCGGCCCGTCCGACGGCTTTGGACAAGGTCGCCGTCTCGGTCAGCCGCGGCGAAAGGCAGGCGAGAGCGCGTACTTCGTGCGGCTCGAACGGCCCTTGCCGCGCCGTGCGCTGAACGACCATCGCCCATAGCGCCGGTCCGGCCCACAGCCCAATGCCGGCAAACCACGGCAAACCGAAAGGCAATGCACACTCGTTATAAAAGTCGAGCCGCCGCATCTCCTCAGGCGTGACGATGTCCTGGTCGGTGACGACCGGCTGGCCGCCCATCAGCAAAGGCACGCTGCGTTCGGCCCGGGTATCGCGCGCCTGCCAGCCCGATGCAAAATAATATTTAAAACAATCGTCGACGCTGGCGGTGCGCGGAATATCAGGCGTCCGAATATCAGTTTGCAGCAGCGCTGCGCCGGTGGCGCCTGCGGCAGCGCAGATGTCGTCCATGATCTGCGGCCATAGCGTCGGATCGACGACCGCGTCGCCCAGATTGTTGCAGACCGCAACCAATCGCTCTGGATTTAAAGCGAAATTTCGCATGGGTCGACCATGCTCCATATCGCGCCCCGGGCCCACTTTAGCCTATTTGGGTCAAGACCGATACGGGGAGTCTGGACTATTGTTTGTTGTTTGCTGCGCTGTTCCGGGCGGCGGCGCGGCTGTTAGCTTTAACCGGGCATGGGTGGCTGATTTACCGCTTCCCTCGATTGTCGGCGCCTGCCCAGGAGCTAATCGGGAGCTGAGCCATGGGAGCCTGTATCAGATCAATGTCAGCGAGCTTGAGGACATAATTGGCGGCGCCGAATACGGCGGCTACATGACCTCCAGCCGGATACACAGGCTACGAAGTCGTCGACAGTGGCGCCAATATCAGCGTCGGCACCCACGAGCGATCTCCAGTTATTTTACATAGACGAATACGAGTTCGAACGAAGGGACCGCTCGCCTTCACCGCCGCACAAGCGGCCACGCTCGTCAATGAAGTTGAGTATGTCAAACACTCCGTCAGTTTCTCGGCGCCGCAGGGTGACAGCGGTCGGCGTCTCCGACACTCTGCAAAATCTCCACGTCAACGCCATGACGTCTCGACGACCGTCAGCGAGCTTAATTCGCTTGGTCTAAGCATCACCGCCGTCGACACCGCGGGCGATATCGAAACCGTCCCTTTGGGCGAGCTTGAGACTCTTGGCCGAGGCATTACCTTCCAGGCAGACGACACCTCGGTCGAGCTGAGCTGCCGCGCTGGCCACGGTGTTTGGCAGAGGAAGGCGACACGGTTTCCGCGCCCTCCGGCGACACGGTAACGGTCGACGACAATGCGGCCTCCATTTCAGCGCTCACGCCGGCGGATCTCGATGCGATCGGATCGACGGGCGTGACCGCGATCGTGGCGACCAATGTCGACCAGATCAGCGTCTACTATTACCAAGAAAATTTGTACGGCACCCAAGGCAGCGCGCCGGCACCATATACCTCCTACGGCATTTCCGATAGTGCCGGCGACATCGAAGGCAATATGTGCTGCTCGAGGGCCTGACGCCGGATCAGATCGCCGCGATGCCCGCGGCCGGGGTCTATTCGGTGGCAGCGACAGACATGTCGCTGATCCTCGACGCCGCACAAGCGATCGCGTTCGAAAATGCGCACATCATCCTCAGCGTTCCCCAAAAGGCCACGATCGAGATCGTCGACACTGCGGCCGCTCTGGAGGCGATGACGACGACGGAGATGGCCGGGCTGGGTGCGCTCGGCATCAGTTCGATCGCCGCCGACGACACGCTTCCGGTTTTCAGCCTCGCGCAGATGATCGCGCTTGATACGGTCGGTACCACATATACGGGGCAGGCTTATAGCGGCGTTGCCGTAGTTGCGCCGCCCAACGACGCGAATCAAAACGACGGAACAACCACTGTCCAAGGTCCGAACGGCAGCAACGGGCTCACCTTCGAGATTACCTGGGACTCCTCGGTCGCGTCGGCGCCGGCGAATTTCAAGACCGACGTCGAGGAGGCGTTCCAGTTCTATGCCGATGAGTTCGATAATCCAATTACGCTTTACTACAATGTGGGGTTTGGCGAAGTCGATGGCGAAGCGATGGAGCGTGGCGCCAATGGGGAGTTGATGGACAACCATCAACCCGCGGGAACGTGGTCCTATTCGCAGCTCCTGACGGCACTGCAAAACGACGCGCAATCGCCTGCGCAGGAGATGGCCGTTGCGAGCTTACCGGCGACCGACCCAACGGGCGGCGCTGGGTTGGTGATGCGGGACTCTGAAGCCGACGCGCTGGGCTTGCCAGGCGCGCCTGTGGATTCCGCCAGCAGTCCTGACGCAGAAATCGGACTTACCGATGGTCCTGCTATCGGCCCCAGTACCGATCCCAACCAGGCCCCGCTGGATACGACTGAGATCGATCTCATTGCCACCGCGGAACACGAGATCTCGGAGGGGATGGGCCGCGTTTCTAACGTTAGTGATAACGGACCTGGCGGAGCACCGACGACCTACGCACTGATGGATCTGTTCCGCTTTTCGGGCAAAAACGACTACGCACTGAATCCTGTTTCCAACCCATCTTACTTCTCGATCGACGACGGTGCCACGAAGCTTGCGGAATGGAACAACTACTCCGCCGGAAATAACAGGGATGATCTGGGTGATTGGGCCCAGAATGCGAACCCCTATGAGGTCGATAATCCAGCGAGCTGGGGGCTATACGGCCGAATTCTACAATGGCGGCAGCTCAGGGCTTGGAATCCCATAACGGCGGATGACGTCACGTTGATGAACGTGCTCGGCTACGACCTCGCGTTTTTTTTTTTTTTTTTTTTTTTTTTTTTTTTTTTTTTTTTTTTTTTTTTTTTTTTTTTTTTTTTTTTTTTTTTTTTTTTTTTTTTTTTTTTTTTTTTTTTTTTTTTTTTTTTTTTTTTTTTTTTTTTTTTTTTTTTTTTTTTTTTTTTTTTTTTTTTTTTTTTTTTTTTTTTTTTTTTTTTTTTTTTTTTTTTTTTTTTTTTTTTTTTTTTTTTTTTTTTTTTTTTTTTTTTTTTTTTTTTTTTTTTTTTTTTTTTTTTTTTTTTTTTTTTTTTTTTTTTTTTTTTTTTTTTTTTTTTTTTTTTTTTTTTTTTTTTTTTTTTTTTTTTTTTTTTTTTTTTTTTTTTTTTTTTTTTTTTTTTTTTTTTTTTTTTTTTTTTTTTTTTTTTTTTTTTTTTTTTTTTTTTTTTTTTTTTTTTTTTTTTTTTTTTTTTTTTTTTTTTTTTTTTTTTTTTTTTTTTTTTTTTTTTTTTTTTTTTTTTTTTTTTTTTTTTTTTTTTTTTTTTTTTTTTTTTTTTTTTTTTTTTTTTTTTTTTTTTTTTTTTTTTTTTTTTTTTTTTTTTTTTTTTTTTTTTTTTTTTTTTTTTTTTTTTTTTTTTTTTTTTTTTTTTTTTTTTTTTTTTTTTTTTTTTTTTTTTTTTTTTTTTTTTTTTTTTTTTTTTTTTTTTTTTTTTTTTTTTTTTTTTTTTTTTTTTTTTTTTTTTTTTTTTTTTTTTTTTTTTTTTTTTTTTTTTTTTTTTTTTTTTTTTTTTTTTTTTTTTTTTTTTTTTTTTTTTTTTTTTTTTTTTTTTTTTTTTTTTTTTTTTTTTTTTTTTTTTTTTTTTTTTTTTTTTTTTTTTTTTTTTTTTTTTTTTTTTTTTTTTTTTTTTTTTTTTTTTTTTTTTTTTTTTTTTTTTTTTTTTTTTTTTTTTTTTTTTTTTTTTTTTTTTTTTTTTTTTTTTTTTTTTTTTTTTTTTTTTTTTTTTTTTTTTTTTTTTTTTTTTTTTTTTTTTTTTTTTTTTTTTTTTTTTTTTTTTTTTTTTTTTTTTTTTTTTTTTTTTTTTTTTTTTTTTTTTTTTTTTTTTTTTTTTTTTTTTTTTTTTTTTTTTTTTTTTTTTTTTTTTTTTTTTTTTTTTTTTTTTTTTTTTTTTTTTTTTTTTTTTTTTTTTTTTTTTTTTTTTTTTTTTTTTTTTTTTTTTTTTTTTTTTTTTTTTTTTTTTTTTTTTTTTTTTTTTTTTTTTTTTTTTTTTTTTTTTTTTTTTTTTTTTTTTTTTTTTTTTTTTTTTTTTTTTTTTTTTTTTTTTTTTTTTTTTTTTTTTTTTTTTTTTTTTTTTTTTTTTTTTTTTTTTTTTTTTTTTTTTTTTTTTTTTTTTTTTTTTTTTTTTTTTTTTTTTTTTTTTTTTTTTTTTTTTTTTTTTTTTTTTTTTTTTTTTTTTTTTTTTTTTTTTTTTTTTTTTTTTTTTTTTTTTTTTTTTTTTTTTTTTTTTTTTTTTTTTTTTTTTTTTTTTTTTTTTTTTTTTTTTTTTTTTTTTTTTTTTTTTTTTTTTTTTTTTTTTTTTTTTTTTTTTTTTTTTTTTTTAAACTCTGTCGGTTTTAACATTGCCACGGGCGCGCCTTATATTGAAGCGAATGGCTTCGAGTTCACCGGCATAAGCGGGGCCAGCCCGAACGGCATCAATCCGAATAATCTGACCGCGCTCAGTATCCCGGCCTATACCGCCGATGCGATCACTGTCGCCGAGCTTCTACAGATCCTCGCCGACCCCGCCGCAAATCCGCCTCCGGCGAACGAAACCTATTTGATCATGGACAGCGCCGCCAATGTCGAGACGCTGACCCCGGACCAGATCAGCGCAGCGAAGGCGATCAGCATGAGTGCGGTAGACGCCACCGGCACAATCACCCTGAGCGTCGAGCAAGCCGAAGCGCTCGAAGACCCGCTCAAGATCGTTGTGCCGCGGGCGACGCCGTAATCCTTTCCGGCAGTGCCGACGCCATCGCGGGCATGACGGTCGCGCAGATGTCTGCACTCGCGTCGATCGGCGTGACTGAGATTGAGGTTTCGGGCGGTTCGATCACGCTGGCCGCTCCGCAGGCCGCCGCGCTCGCCAGCGTGTCGATCCAGATCAGCGCCCCGAGCGGTTCTGTCGACATCGCCGACATTTATTACCCTTGACCGCAGCAGCAATCGAGACAATAAGTCTGCGCAAGCCAAGCTGCTGGTCGGGCTGGATTACCGGGTGCTGATGGCGACTGACGCACCGGTCGCGCTGATGGCCGCCAGGCTGCCATGTTGGAATCCCTGGGGCTCCTTGTCGGCACGCAGCAGGGCTCGGTTACGATCTCGGATAGCGCGGGCGATATCGCGAGCCTCACGCCCACCGAGTTCGCCGGGCTGGCCAATCTCGGCGTCAGCGCCATCACCGCAACGGACACTTCGGTCTATCTCACTGTCGCCCAGGCGCTGGCGCTGGAAAGCACGCCAGTGGCGATAACCGCGTTGCAGGGTGAGGTCTTTGTCGCCGTTACCGCGGCCAATATCGACGATCTGACGCCGGCGCAGATTTTGGCGCTGCCGTCGATCGGCGTGAACGCAATTACTGATCCCCGATCACCGCGATTTTAAGCATAAGCGTCGCGCAGGCCCTTGCGCTGGAACGGAGCGGGATTCACGTCGGCCCGCTGCAAACGGTCCGACCACTGAAGTGGTCTCGGTTTTCAGATTAACGACGCGCCTGACGCGATCCAAAGCCTGAGCCCGGACCAGATTGCCGGACTGCGGAACATTGGACCCACTTTTTTCAACGGGCTCGGTGCTAGCGGTTTGGTCACGTTCGACATCGTGCAAGCGCTGGCGCTAGCCAATGCCGGTATTTACGTCGGCGTGCCGCCGCACGACACGGTGACCATCGCCGATACGGCAGACAAGTTAGCTCTTTTTGACTGCGCCGCAGATCGATGCACTGCGGGCGATCTGGCTTTACGACGGCTACGTGCCTTATGGCGCCGGCCCGACGATTACAGCGACCAGTGGCCCGGTGGTGATCTGCGCTGCCACCGCTGCGGCGCTGGAAGGCGACAATCCGTTGGTCTCCTACCTCGATGGCGGGACGCTGATTTCGATCGTTCTGCCCGTCGGCGAGACGACGATGAGCGTACAGGACACCGCCGCGCAGATCGAGTTGCTTACTCCAACGCAGCTTCAAGCCTTAGCATCGTTGCAGATTTGGCGCGATCACCGCGACGGATGCTTCACTTTGCCTCACCGTCGCCCAGGCCGAGGCGATCGCCACGTACTTGTTCAACGTCGATGGCACATCGGTCGATTCAGGTGCCCACGGGCGATATCATTACCATCGCCGACATCCCTTCGAATATTAAAGCGTTCCTTGACCAGAGCTCGGACGCGATCGCCTCTGTTGAGGAACTTAATCACGTCAGCGGCATCGCCGCGGACGGCGCCTTGGCTTTGAACGTCAGCGAGGCGGAAGCGCTCAAAGGCGCCTCTGCCTATCTTGCCAAGTACATCGCCATCACCGCGCCGGACGGCGGCGTGACGCTTACGGATATCGCCGCCGAAATCGAGGCCATGTGCCGCAGCGATTGAGCGCGCTTACCTCGATTGGCGTCGGCACGATCGATATGTAGGATCAGTCGCTAACGCTGAACATGCAGCAGGCTCTGGCGCTGTTTGATCCGGTGCCGATCTATGTGACGCAGGGCGACACCGTCATCGTCGCCGGTACTAAATCTGAAATCGACAGCCTGACGCCGACCGAAATCAGCCAGCTTGCGGCGATCGGCGTGACCACGGTCGAGGTGTCCAATCTGACCGGTGCCTGGGCCGCTCACCATCAATGGCGGCATTACGCTTTCCATCTCAGGCGCAGTGCCGTCGAACAAGACGATCACCTTTGCGGGAACCGGCGGCACGCTTGCGCTTGATGATACCGCTGCAATGGCTGGCACGATTTACGGCTTTTCGCCGCCGGACACCATCGATCTAACTGATATTCCCTTCGACACTAGCGGTAATAGCTATGCGTACCTTGGCACTGATCCCAATGGCAATCCGGCCATAGAGTTCTACGACAACGACAATGGCAACACCTATTCTCTGGACATCGACCCGTCTCAGGTCTTCCCGACCGGAGCGACCTTTAATCTCGCTCAGGACGCCAGTGGCAATGGGACTGATCTCTCCGTCAGCGAGCCAGCGCTCACCTTCGAAAGCGTCGATCTTAATTATTCCTATGGAGGGCAGCCTGTCACCGTTGATGGTGTCGTCGTCGGCGCCGATGGGGTCTTGGAGGTGGATAACGGCGATACGGTTAACCGCGCCGTTGTACAAAGCGGCGGTGAAGTCATCGGTGAGTACTACTCCACTATCAACGATACCTTCGTTGACGGCGGTGGTCTGCTCGACCTTGTCTCGGCCAGTGTCGGGAGCGGCGCGATCGACTTTGGACCGATCGTGGACGGCGTCGGCGGCACACTGGAAATTGACGACCAGTCGACGCTCGCCGCGACGATTACCGGCTTCACGGTCGGCGATACCATCGACCTGACCGCAATCCCCTACGATCCGACCGGCGAGATGGTGCCGGATGGGGCTGGTGGCAATCTGTGGGACGTCGACGAGAACGGCAGCCAGTACCAGCTGCAATTTGATCCGTCGCAGGATTTTCTCAACCAGACTTTCGTGCTCAGCCCCGATTTAGGTTCAGGCACCGATATCACGCTCCAGCAAACACCGATCGACACCGCCGTCAGCATTCCGTCCGGCCAGGCAGTTTACGGCGCCTTGGTGGGGAGCGGCGGTTCGGTCGATGTGCAAGCTGCGGCGACGTTTAACTATGGCGTCATCAATGACGGCGGCTTGGTCAATGTGCAGACCGGCGGCTCACTCGGAAGCGGCATCGATTTCGGTACCGAAGGTGGCACGCTGACGATCGACGGTAGTGACCTGTACGGCACCGCGAACTACACCTTCCTGCTCGGCACCACGATTTACGGTTTTGCCCCGAACGATACCATCGACCTGCCGGATGTTGCTTACGATGCCAGTGGCAGTGCCGAGCTTGGCTCTGACCCCAACGACAACTATGGGCCCGCCATCGTCGTCACCGAGGCCGGCACCACCTATTACCTCGATATCGACCCGTCGCAGGTTTTCCCGACCTTGCCGGCGTTCCAGCTGAGCCAGGACGCCGGCACTGGTACTGATCTCACCGTCACCGAGCCACCGCTCACCAATGCGTCCTACTATGTTGGTTTTGTTGCTCAGACCGTCGACGGTCTCGTCATAGCGAGCGGCGGCTACCTGGAGGCGGAGTTTAACGCAACGGTCAACGATGCGACGGTCACCGGTGGCGGCGAGCTCAAGGGTGATTTCGACTCTGCGATCAACGACGCCAGCATCGATTCCGGCGGCCTCGTCGACCTTGTCAGCGCCGCCGCTGGCTCCGGCGACATCACCTTTGACACCGGCGGCACTCTGGAAATCGACGACACCGCGCCGCTTAACGCGACCATTGACGGTTTTGCGCCCGGTGACACTATCGACTTGACGGCAATCTCCTATGATCCGGACGGCAGCGCCAATTTGGTCGCCGGGAATGTTCTCGACATCAACGAGAACGGCAGCACCTACACGCTGCAGTTCGATCCGACGCAGGATTTCTCCGGCGAGTATTTTCATCTGGCGCCGGACAACGCCGGCACCGGCACGGACATCACCGAGAACACCAGCCCTTGCTACTGCCCGGGCACGCTGATCCGGACGAAGCGCGGCGAGCAGCCGGTCGAGAGCCTCAAAATCGGCGACGAAATCATGACCGATTCCGGCCGGTTGCGGCCCATCAAATGGATCGGCCGGCGCAGCTATAGCGGCCGCTTCGTCACGGGGCGTAAGGATATTCTGCCGGTCTGCATCAAGGCCGGCGCGCTCGATGACAACGTGCCAGGGCGCGATCTTTGGATTTCGCCCCATCACGCTATGTATTTCAAAGATGATGGCCGCGAGGGCGCATTGATCGAGGCCAAGGACTTGGTCAACGGCGTCTCCATCGTGCAGGCACAGCGCGTCGAGAGGGTCGAATATTTCCACATCGAACTCGGGACGCACGACGTGATCATCGCCGAAGGGGCTTGGTCGGAGAGTTTCATCGACGACGACAGCCGCTTCATGTTCCACAACGCGCACGAATACCGCGCACTCTATCCCGATGCTGTGGCGGGGCCGGCGCAATATTGCGCGCCACGCTATGAGGACGGCTATGAATTGGAAGCGGTGCGGCGGCGCATTGCACTGCGGGCCGGGCTTGTTGGCGTCGCCACAGCGCCGCGCCTCGGCGCGTTGCGCGGCAATGTCGATTGTGTCAATCCGCGCTGCATCGAAGGCTGGGCGCAGAACGTCGATCACCCGGAAGCGCCGGTCTGTTTGGACATCCTCGTCGGCGGCCGGCTGATTGGACAGACGCTGGCAAACCGCTATCGCGAAGACCTCAAAGAGGCCGGCCTCGGCAGCGGCGGCCACGCTTTCTCGTTCACGCCGCCGCAGAACCTTTTCTGCACTTCCGGCGCGGTTGAGGTGCGCCGCTCGCTCGACGGTGTCGCACTTAAGCTGTCCATTGCCACTCAGCATGCGCTGCGGCGGCGGCTCTCACCGCCGGCGCGTGCCACGGCTGGGGAGGCCGCTGTACCACAGCTCTCTACCATCGCTCTTGGAGCATGACCGGAAGGCGATCAGCCGAATTGTGAGCCGGACCTGCCGAAATTGGGGATGGCCGATGAACCTTTCTCCGGGCAGCCCCGACTAACGGGTATCGAGCCCATTAGCATGGAGAACGGTCATGTCACGCAAACTTCTCCTCGCTCCCGAGAAACCGGTCCGCGACAATACCATCGGCTCGCTCCTCAACGAGAGCGGCCGCGACAGCGCTGCCCAGGAACGAGGGACTGCCGTCAGTGAAAACGCGATCCGAAACGGCAAGAGACTGCGGTGGCGGCGATTGCTGACCGGATTGCGCACCCAAGCGAACAGCAACCGGCGCTCTGCTTAATAAAGCCCGGCCCGGCAGGAGTCAGGCGCCGGCCGTGACGGCCGCAACCTCCTGCGGCTGGAACACATACATGGAGCTGCAAAACTCACAGGTCACCGTAATCTTGCCGTCCTCGACCATGTCGTCGCGGTCTTCCTGCGGGAAGCTGCGCAGCATGGTCTC
The DNA here is from genome assembly GCA_963826945.1 of uncultured Alphaproteobacteria bacterium. Lineage (GTDB taxonomy): Bacteria > Pseudomonadota > Alphaproteobacteria > Rhizobiales > Xanthobacteraceae > BOG-931. The sequence continues at coordinate 475,133 of CAWGYY010000028.1, forward strand.
GACGCTTTGCCGCGAGCACGAGCATTGCGCCTCAACCGGCGCGGCCCGAAACACGCGCACGCCCCGCTCATGGAACAGACGATAAGCCAGGCGCTCGCTCGACAGGTCAGGATCGATCAACTCGATATCGTCCACGGTAGCAACGAGCGAACGGCCTTCGACCCAGGCGTCGTCCTCGGCGTGAACGTGAGGTTCGGATCCGGGCGGCGCGTCGCCGGGATCGAGATCAGCCTGGCGGGCTCGCTCGACCGATTTGGGCAGGAACTGGAGTAATATGCCCCCGGCGCGCCAACGCCGCCGCGCCCCGTTTTCACCGCCGCGAAATTCCTCAGCGACTGCAAGCCGCACGCGGGTCGGAATCTGTTCCGAACGCAGAAAATATTCGTGCGCGGCGTGCTCGAGGTCTTTGCCTTCCAGCGGAACGAGCCCCTGATAACGGCTGGTGTCGGGACCCTGATCGATGGTCATGGCGAGGTGGCCCTTGCCGAGCAGTTGGCCCGGCTTGGCCTCGCCCGCAGCAATCGCGGCGGCAACACGATCGGCGTCGAAGCGCGCGCAGGCGCGCACCTTGCTCGGCGAGGTGAAATCGACCACCAGCATACGCACCGGCCCGTCGCTCTGGGTCTGCAGGATAAAACGGCCTTCGATTTTCAGGGCTGAGCCAAGCATGACCGTAAGCACGATCGCTTCGCCGACCAGCTTGGCGACTGGCAGGGGATAATCGTGGTTGCTCAGGATGGCATCGACCGCCGGCCCGAGCCGCACAATGCGGCCGCGCAGATCGAGCGCGCTCACTTCGAACGGCAGGATCGTGTCATCAAGGCCGGTTTTCGCCGGCGCTCGAACCGGAATGTCCAGGTTGGGATTGTTCATTGCCCGCAAATATAGGCGACAGCGTCTGAATTGTGAGCCCCGGCAGACGCTGTCTGCTCACCTCGCATCCGCGAGACACCAGGTCAGGATGCCCTTTTGCGCATGCAGTCGGTTCTCGGCCTCGTCGAACACCACTGAGTGCGGGCCGTCCATGACTTCGTCGGTCACTTCTTCGCCGCGGTGCGCAGGCAGGCAGTGCATGAAGATGGCGTCGGGCTTGGCGCGCGCCATCAGCCGCGCGTTGACCTGATAGGGGCGCAGCAGATTGTGGCGCCGGGCGCCATTGCGGTCGCCCATGGAAATCCAGGTGTCGGTGACGACGCAGTCGGCGCCCTTCACCGCTTCCTCTGGATCGGTGCCGATGGTGATCGCGGCGCCGGAGGATTTGGCCCAGTCGATCAACAATTTCTTGGGCGCTAGTTCCGGCGGCGTTGCGACCCGCAGGTGGAATGCAAACCGCTCGGCCGCCTGCATCCACGAAGTGAGCACATTGTTGGCGTCGCCAGTCCAGGCGACGCTACGGCCACGGATCGGGCCGCGATGCTCTTCGAATGTCATGACATCGGCCAGCACCTGGCACGGATGCGAGCGACGGGTCAGGCCATTGATCACCGGCACCGTGGCGTAGCGCGCGAGCTCCTCGACATCGCCGGGATCGAGCGTCCGGATCATGATGACGTCGACGTAGCGCGACAGCACCCGCGCCGTGTCGGCAAGCGTTTCGCCGCGGCCGAGCTGCATTTCCTCGGCCGTCAGCATGATGGCGTCGCCGCCCAGTTGGCGCATGGCGACTTCGAATGACACCCTGCGTGCGCGTCGAGGGCCGCTCGAAGATCATCGCCATGGTCTTGCCGGCCAGCGGCCGATCATTGCGTTGACGTTTCGCCTTCATGGCGCGCGCCGCGTCGATCATTTTGCGAAGGTCCGCCGCCGGCACATCGATCAGGTCGAGGAAATGGCGCACCGCGCTCATCGGACCACCTCTTCCCTGGGTGCCCCCTGATGCGAACGGGTGATTTGTGCGCAGGCGCGGTCGAGGCGTGCGATACCCTCGGCGATTTCCGGCTCCGCGATAATGAGCGGAGGCAATAGCCGCACGACATTATCGCCGGCCGACACGGCGATCATCTTCTCGGCGCGTAGCGCGTCGACCAGCTCGGCCGCCGGCACGACGGCCTTTACGCCGATCAACAGTCCCTCGCCGCGCACTTCGGCGATAACCGCCGGATAGCGATCTTTGATTTCGGCGAGCCGTTGCTTGAAGAGCAGCGCCTTCTGGCGGACGCTATCAAGGAAGCCCGGCGCGAGCATGACATCGAGCACCGCGTTGGCGGCACTCATCGCCAGCGGATTGCCGCCGAACGTGGAACCGTGCGTGCCGGCGGTCATGCCCTTCGCCGCCTCGGTGGTCACGAGACACGCGCCGACCGGAAACCCGCCGCCGAGCGCCTTGGCGAGCGCCATGATGTCGGGCACAACGCCGACGCGCTGATGGGCGAACAGTTCGCCGGTGCGGCCCATCCCGGTCTGCACCTCGTCAAACATCAGCAGCAGGCCGTTCCGGTCGCAGAGTTCGCGCAGAGCCCGCAGAAACGACGGCTCGACCACGCGCACGCCGCCCTCACCCATGATCGGTTCGATCAATATCGCGGCAGTTTCATCGGTGATCGCACGCCTTGGTCGCTTCAAGATCGCCGAACGGGACCTGATCGAAGCCTTCGACTACCGGGCCAAAGCCGTCGAGGTATTTCTTTTGTCCGCCGGCGGCGAGCGTCGCCAGGGTGCGGCCGTGAAACGCGCCCTCGAAGGTGATGATGCGATAGCGCTCCGGCCGCCCGCTCGCCGACTGATATTTGCGCGCGGTCTTGATCGAGCATTCCATCGCCTCGGCGCCGGAATTGCAGAAGAACACCACGTCGGCAAAGCTCGCATCGCACAGCCGCTCGGCGACCCGCTCGGCTTCCGGGATCTGATAAAGGTTCGAGACGTGCCACAGCTTCTGCGCCTGCTCGGTCAGCGCGGCGACCAGATGCGGATGCGCATGGCCAAGCGCATTCACGGCGACGCCCGAAGTAAAATCGAGATAGCGCTCGCCGTTGGTCGCGATCAGCCAAGCGCCCTCGCCCCGCTCGAAGGCAAGGTTGGCACGGGCATAGGTTGGCAACAGATGCGAAGTCACGGCTTTATGCGCACGCTGCGCAGCAACAATCTCTGCGCTGCTGAAACGAAATGTGCCGCCTCTCCGGGCGGCACGATTTAGCTATTTTATTTGCGCCTGCCGCGGCGGTCAACAGCGCAAAATCGGGCGCTTCACGCCGGTTGTCCCCACATCGTCCACATCGGGACGGGAATATGTGGACGCATGCAGGGCAACTCTTGCGCCCAACTCGCGCCATATTGTAGCTTGTTGCTTGTCAAGTACGACATCTCGTGCGGCGGACACCTTATCTAAAGCGTTGATCAGCGTTGCGTGTTGGGCGGCGAGCGCCGCCTGGCTCGATGGCGGATTCCGCCAGGGCTTTATGCCCACGTTCTTGAGGAGGACTGAGCATGTCGTGGACTGATGAGCGGGTCGAGTTGCTGAAGAAGCTCTGGGCCGACGGTCTTTCGGCGAGCCAGATCGCAGCCGAACTTGGCGGCATCACGCGCAACGCCGTGATCGGCAAGGTACACCGGCTGGGATTGTCGGGACGCGCCAAGAGCGCGTCGAGCGCCGCGCCGCGCCCGCGCAAGCCGCGCTCGACCACGCATATGCTGCGCATCGGACGCGGCGCGATCCGCGGCAATACTGCGCTCGCCCACGCCTACGAACTCGAGGCAGAGGCAACGCCGGAGCTGATCGAGAACATCATCCCGATCGGCCAGCGGCGGAACATCCTTGAGCTGACGGAGCAAACCTGCCGCTGGCCGATCGGCGATCCCGGCAGCAGCGACTTCTTCTTCTGCGGCGGCAACACCGTCGCTGGCTTGCCCTATTGCGCCTATCACTCGCGGGTGGCGTATCAGCCGGCCAGCGATCGCCGCCGGGATCGGCGCCCGGCGCGCTGAACCTCGTCAGCTCGCCTTGCCGAAACGATCGTCGAGCGAATAGCCGGCGCCGCGGACCGTGCGGATCGGATCGGCGCCGTGGCCGCGGTTGAGCGCCTTGCGCAGGCGGCCGACATGCACGTCGACGGTGCGCTCGTCGATGTAGACGTCGCTGCCCCACACCCCGTCGAGCAATTGCTCGCGGGAGAACACCCGGCCGGGCCGTTCCATCAGAAACTCGAGCAGGCGGAATTCCGTCGGACCGAGATCGACCGGGCGGCTTGAGCGCGACACGCGTTTCTTCTCGCGATCAAGTTCGAGATCGCCGATCGCCAATACGGTTGCGACCCGCTCGGGGCTGGCCCGGCGCAGCAAGGCCCGGATCCGCGCCAATAATTCCGGGACCGAAAAAGGTTTGACGATGTAATCGTCGGCGCCGGTAGCAAGTCCCCGCACGCGCTCGCTTTCCTCGCCGCGCGCAGTGAGCATGATGATCGGCAGCGACTGGGTCTGCGGCCTGGTCCGCAGCCGGCGGCACAATTCGATGCCGGAAAGGCCCGGCAGCATCCAGTCGAGCACGATGAGATCGGGCGCGGTCTCGCGCAGCCTCGTATCGGCTTCGTCGCCGCGGGCCACCGCATCGACTTCGTAGCCTTCGGCTTCGAGGTTGTAGCGCAACAACGTGGTCAGCGGCTCCTCATCTTCCACGATCAGAATGTTGGCGCCCATTGCGGGCCTCCTGTCATTTCTGCAGCAGCGCTGCGCTAAAGTTTGTTGGGTCGCCTTTCGGACGCTGGTCGGTAATCATGCGGCCCTCGATGATGTAATAGACAGTCTCGGCGATGTTGGTGGCATGATCGCCAATGCGCTCGATGTCCTTCGCACAAAACATAAGATGCATGCAGAACGTGATGTTACGCGGGTCTTCCATCATGTAGGTCAAGAGCTCACGGAACAGCGCCGTGCACAGCGCGTCGACTTCTTCGTCGCCGTTCCACACCGCGAGTGCGGTTTGCAGATCGCGGCTGGCGTAGGCATCGAGCACCTGCTTGAGCAACGTCAGCACCAGCGAGGCCATATGCTCCACGCCGCGGATCAGCCGTTGCGGGTGGAGGTCGAGATCAAGCGCCACGACCCGTTTGGCCACGTGCTTGGCGTGGTCGCCGATCCGTTCAAGATCGTTGCAGACGCGCATGGCGCCGACGATCTCGCGCAGATCGACAGCCATCGGCTGCCGCCGGGCAATCGTGAGGATCGCCTTTTCCTCGATGTCATGCTGCATCGCGTCGATGGTCGGGTCGGTCGTAATGACGCGTTCCGCGAGATCGGTATCGCGGTCCGTCAGAGCCTGGAGCGCGTCGGCGATCTGCCGTTCGGCGAGCCCGCCCATCTCGGCGACCTTGCGGGTGATCTCTTGCAGATCGGTGTCGAACGCCTTGGCGGTGTGGTCAACTCGAGGGCTGATGTCGGTCATGTCGATCACCCGAAGCGGCCGGTTATGTAGTCTTGGGTGCGCTGATCCTGCGGCGCCGTGAACATCTTGCTGGTCGAATCGAATTCGATCAGTTCCCCGAGATACATGAAGGCGGTGAATTCGGACACGCGCGCGGCCTGCTGCATGTTATGGGTGACGATCACGATGGTATAATCGTCTGTCAGCTCGTCGATCAGCTCCTCGATCTTGGCCGTCGAGATCGGATCGAGCGCCGAGCAGGGCTCATCGAACAGGATGACTTCGGGCCGCACGGCGACGGTGCGCGCGATGCACAGCCGCTGCTGCTGGCCGCCGGACAGGCTTAGTCCGTTGGTGCCGAGCTTGTCTTTGACTTCCTCCCAGAGCGCGGCGCGGCGCAACGATGTTTCCACCCGCCCGTCGAGCTCGGATTTGGGCAGACGCTCATACAGCCTGATGCCGAAGGCGATGTTCTCATAGATCGTCATCGGAAATGGCGTCGGCTTCTGAAACACCATGCCGATGCGCGCCCGCAGCAAATTGAGATCCTGCTTCGGCGACAGAATATTGGTGCCGTCGAACATCACGTCGCCGGTCGCGCGCTGGTTCGGATAGAGGTCGTACATGCGATTGAGCACCCGCAACAAGGTCGACTTGCCGCAGCCCGAGGGGCCGATGAAGGCGGTAACTTTGCGCTCATAAAGCGGGAGCGTGATCGCTTTGAGGGCTCTGTTGTCGCCGTAGAAGAAATCGAGATCGCGGATCGTCACTTTTTCGGCGAGGCCCGATCGATCGGTGGGCGCGGCAGAAACGGTGGGAACGGCGACTGAAGTAACGCTCATGACTGTCTACCCGATGCGACAAGGCTACGCGCCGTAATGCTCAGCGCCAGAACTGCCAAGGTGATGATGAGAGCGCCGGTCCAGGCCAGCGATTGCCAGTCCTTATATGGACTGAGCGCGAATTGGAAGATCACCACCGGCAGGCTCGCGATCGGCGCGTTGAGGTTCGTGCTCCAGAACTGATTGTTGAGCGAGGTGAAAAGCAGCGGCGCGGTCTCGCCGCTGATGCGGGCGACCGCCAGCAGCACGCCCGTCACCATGCCAGCGCGCGCAGCGCGATAGCAGATCCGCACGATCGTCAGCGAGCGCGGCAGGCCGATCGAGGTCGCCGCCTCGCGCAGCGCGTTAGGAACGAGCGTCAGCATGTCCTCGGTCGTGCGCACCACCACCGGTATGACCAGCACGGCGAGCGCAACGCCGCCTGCCAGGCCGGAAAAATGGCCCATCGGGGCGACCATGACTTCGTAGATGAACAACCCGACCACGATAGACGGCGCGCTGAGCAGAATATCGTTGATGAAGCGCACCACGCTGGTGAGGCGGTCATAGCGGCCATATTCGGCCATATAGGTGCCGGCGAGAACGCCGATTGGGGTGCCGATCACGACCGCCAGGGCGGTCAGCATCAAACTTCCAACGATGGGATTGAGCAAACCACCGCTCGCACCGGGCGGTGGCGTCATTTGTGTGAAGACCCCGAGCGATAGCCCCCTAAAGCCATGCCACAGCAGCGATCCCAGGATCAGCGCCAGCCAGCCAAGCCCCATCGCGGTCGCCGCCAGTGCCAGCACCCTTGCAACGACATTGGTGCGATGGCGGGCGGCGTAGCGAGCGGACGTGGTTATATCCGACATGGTGTCACCCGATCCGGCGCTCGATCCGCATCAGCATGTAACGCGCGGCGGCGAGCACGATGAAAGTGATGACGAATAGGATCAGGCCAAGCGCGATGAGCGCGGACGTGTAGAGGTCGCCGACCGCTTCGGTGAACTCGTTGGCGATGGTAGCGGAGATGGTGGTGGCGGGCGCCAGCAAGGAGGGCGAGATCTTGTGCGCGTTGCCGATGACGAAGGTCACCGCCATGGTCTCGCCCAGCGCCCGGCCAAGGCCGAGCATCACTCCGCCGATAACCCCAACTCTGGCGTAGGGCAGCACGACGTAGCGCACCACCTCCCAGGTGGTGCAGCCGACCCCATATGCCGCCTCCTTAAGCACCGGAGGCACCGCCTCGAACACATCGCGCGAGATCGAAGTCACAAACGGCAGCACCATGATGGCGAGGATCAGTCCCGCGGTCAGCATGCCGATGCCATAGGGTGGCCCGGAAAAAAGCGGCGCGATCGCCGGCACGTTGCCGAGCGTATTGATCAGGAACGGCTGCAAGGTCTCCTGAAGGAATGGAGCGAAGACGAAAAGGCCCCAAATCCCGTAGATGATGCTGGGAATGCCGGCGAGAAGCTCGATGGCGATGCCGATCGGCCGCCGCAGCCATGGCGGGCACAGTTCGGTGAGAAAGAACGCGATCATCAATCCCACCGGGACCGCAATCAGCATGGCAATGAATGAGGTGACGAGCGTTCCGTAGATCGGCGCGAGCGCACCGAAATTTTCGGTAACTGGATTCCATCGCTCGCTCACCAGGAAGCCAAAGCCGAAAGCACGGAGCGCCGGCAGCGAGCCAGCGATCAGTGAAACGATAACGCCGCTCAGGAGCAACAACACGCCGAGAGCCGCGATGCGCGTGAGGTGGCGGAAGGCGACATCGCCGAGACGCAGCCGGTCGAGCGCTTTGGCGCGCGTCATCGCCTCAACGGCCACGGTCGCTCCTTCCTGCAACGCGATATCAACCACGGATTGCCTCCGGGCGGAATCTGCGGAGGCGCTCCTTCAAACGCACCTGGAGCGCCCCACTCAAACGATCTACCGGCCGCCGCACAAGCGTGCGGCAGACCGGCCAGTGGATAAAGGACAAGGCACCTTGCAAGTCTGCGCGGTGCCTTGCATGGTTTTGCATCGGACCTAATGCGCCATAGCGCTCGTGTGGAGCGGTTTGCCGCTGGAGTCCTTGATTTCGCTGGCCCAAGCTTTCTCGATTTCACCGACAACTTTCTTCGGCATCGGTACGTAATCGAGTTCCTCGGCCATCTTGTCGCCCTTGTCATAGGCCCAGGCAAAGAACTTGAGCGCCTCGGCCGTGGCCACCGGGTCGGCCGGCTGTTTCGGGATGAGGATAAAAGTCGCCGCCGTCATCGGCCAAGAGGCGGCACCCGGCTGATTGGCCAAAATGACTCCGTAGCCCGGCACCGAATTCCAGTCGGCGTTGGCGGCAGCTGCCTGGAACAGCTTCGGCGGTCGGCGCGACGGTCTTGCCGTCCTTGTTCACCATGTTGGTGTAGACCAGCTTGTTCTGCAGCGCGTAAGCGTACTCGACATAGCCGATCGAGCCCTTCGTCTGAGCCACATTGTTGGAAACGCCCTCATTACCTTTAGCGCCGATGCCAACCGGCCATTCGACCGAGGTGGCGGAGCCGACCTGCGATTTCCAATCGGGGCTGACCTGCGCAAGATAGTAAGTGAAATTAAAGGTGGTGCCGGAACCGTCGGACCGGTGAACAACGGCGATCGCCTGGCTGGGCAGCTTGGCGTTCGGGTTCAACTTCTTGATCGCCGGATCGTCCCAGCTCTTCACCTTGCCGAGGAAGATTTCGGCAAGCGTCGGTCCGTCGAGAACCAGCTCGCCCGGTTTCATCCCTTCGATGTTCACAACCGGCACGATGCCGCCCATCACCATCGGAAATTGCACCAGGCCGAATTTGTCGAGGTCTCCGCCCTTGAGCGGCGCATCAGTTGCGCCGAAGGTCACCGTCTTGGCTTCGATTTGTTTGATGCCGCCGCCCGAACCGATCGATTGATAATTAAGCCCGACGCCGGTCTCTTTCTTGTAGGTATCCGCCCACTTGGCATAGATCGGATACGGAAACGTCGCACCGGCGCCGGAAATCTCGACGGCGGCTGCTGGTAGCACCGTCGCGGCCACGAAGCCGGCAACGGCAATGGCTGTGAGATGTTTCACTGAAATTCTCCTGTCAGCGGGTTTTTGGGCGACGCAGGCCGTTGACCCACGCCGGCCTTGGTCCCGTTCGGGACCTTTTCGCTTTGGTTTGACGTCTTCGGCAACGCGCTGCGGCGAGGAAATGTCGGTTCCCAACAGAACCGCAGCAGCGGATTGCTTACGCTGACCACGTCAAGGTTCTATGAGGCCAACATGACAATTAGATGACAGTCGAACCAATTGATCTATCAAGCGATTTGTTCGGCGGGCTGAGTGACCCTGGTGGGCAGCTGGACAGTGAAAGTGGCGCCCGCACCGAGGATACTTTCGATCGATAACCGGCCGCGATGGCGGTTGAGGATATGTTTGACCAACGCCAGACCGAGCCCAGTGCCCCCTTGGGCGCGGCTCTCAGTGACATCGACACGATAAAAACGCTCGGTCAGCCGCGGCAAATGCTCAGGTGCGATGCCCGGCCCGTAATCGCGCACAGCAACTTGTGCTTCCGGCTCGCCGTCTGCGGATTCGTGCGGGGTGATGGTAATGTCGACGCGTTTGCCGGCGGCGCCATATTTGAGCGCATTCTCCACCAGATTCTCGAACACGCGGACCAGTTCGTCGCGGTCGCCGGGGACCGTCATGGCGCGCGCGGCCTCGATGTGGACGGTTACACCGCGGTCGCGCGCCAGCAGTTCGAGGCCGTCGACGACCTGGCGGACGATCGGCACCAAATCGACCGGCGAATCGGGGCGGCGATGGGCGTTGAGCTCGATCCGCGATAGCGACAACAGGTCGTCGATGAGCCGCGCCATGCGACGCGCCTGCTCTTGCATGATGGCGAGAAAGCGCTCTCGCGCCTTGGCGTCGTCGCGCGCCGAGCCTTGCAGAGTTTCGATGAAGCCGGAAAGAGCCGCGAGCGGCGTGCGCAGCTCATGGCTGGCATTGGCGACGAAATCGGCCCGCATCTCCTCGACACGCCGCAACGGCGTGAGGTCGTGGAAAGTCATCAGCACCAGATCAGGCCGACTCGGTGTTCGGCTGCCGCTTGACCGGCACCACAATGGTCTCGAACCAGCGGTCAAGCGGCACGCGCTCGGAATATTCGACACGCTGCTCTTCCCCTGTGGCGTAGGCGCGGCCGATCGCCTCGATCAGTTCAGGCATCCGCAGCGCGAGCGAGACCGGCTCGCCTTGCCGGAGAGCGGGCGCCAGAGACCGTGCCTGCTCGTTGAGTGTGAGCACGCGCCCATTGCGGTCGAGCGCAATCACCGGATCAGGCAAGCCGGCGACGACGGCCTGGAGCGGATCGCCGGCACGCTCGGACACCGCGACGGGGCGCGCCAGCGGGCTCGCTTCCTGACCGGCGCGCAGCGCAACGAAAGCAGCGGCAGCCACGATGATGAAACCGGTGACCGCGTAGCCGATCGTAAGCGCGTCGAGGATCGTCAATGCCGCGAACACCGCCGCCGCGGTGATGATCATCAGGCGCAGCCGGCGCCATCCTCCCCGTTGCAGCGCTACACGATCGTCATTCAGGCTCATCGAAACCGCCCCGCGCAGCCGCCGGGCCGCCAGACGGATCAAGTTACGTCCGATTTTTCCTGCACCAGCCCTGCGACCGAGTGCATCGACGCTAGTGACTGGTGGCGCGAGCCGCCGCACTGTACGGCCCAGCAAGGCTTCACGCCCTCCGAGGATCAAAAGCGAGAGCATGAACGGAATGATATAATAGAGCAAACGAAACAGCAGGAGACCGGCAAGCAAGTCTTCTTTGTCGAATTGCCAGAGCGCCACCATCATAGTCGCATCAAAGACGCCAAGGCCGCCCGGCGCGTGGCTGGCAAAACCCAGGAGAGTGGCGGCAACGAAAATGACCGCCACCTGGATGAAGCCGAGATGCGGCTCGTCGGGAACCAGCCAGTACATCGCCATCGCACAGCATCCGAGATCGAGAATTCCGATCCCGATCTGCACAAGTGTCAGCGGTCCCCCGGGGAGCGTCACCTGCCAACCGTCGCGGCCGATGACGCGCGGTTTTACCCAAACCCACGTCACGTAGGCGGTCAGCACCGCAAGCGCGGCGAGCGCCAGGACGCGATTGAGCCAGATCGGTAGCTGATCGATGTCGCTGGCTTGTTGTGGCGCATGCAGAACCCCAAGCCCCAGCACGGTAGCGTTGCCAAGCCAGAAGGTCAGGCCAGCGACAAAACAGATCTTGGTAACTTCGATGACGCTTAGACCCCAGGACGAATAGATGCGGTAGCGCACCGCGCCGCCGGAGAAGACGCTGGCGCCGACATTGTGTCCGACCGCGTAGCTCGTGAAGCTGGCAAGCGCCGCGATGCGATACGGTATCTCCGATCGGCCGATCGTACGGAGCGCGAACAGATCATAGAAGGTCAGCGTCAGATAGCCGGCGGCGACGAACAAGCCCGCAATGCCCAGCGTCCGCCAATCGGTCGCCTCGAGCGCATCAACGAGTTCGTCGACGTCGATATCCCGTAAAATCCGATAGAGCACGACGGCGGCAACAATGACGATGATGAGGCTGAGCGCTATGCCTATGCGACTGAAGCTGACCTTTCCGTTGATGAGGTGCGCGGAGGCGCGCAATCTCGTCAGCATCCCGCGCTCCAGACCGGCTGTTCGTGCATCAATCGACCGTTCGTCCTGCCCACCCAGCGCAAGCCGCTTCCAAGTAGCAGATGTGGGGTCCGTGCGCGAGTACGGGACGCAGCGGTTTTGGGCGCGCTGTTTGGCCACACCCGGGGAAAGGTGAATAGCGAATGGAGAATGGCGAATCGATGAAGCAGTTCCTCAAGCGTCGTTCGCCGCCCGCCATTTTTGCTGATGACGTCATCACCATTTGCCTCGGCGTCATGGCGACTTTGGGACAGCGCCCATCCGGCGGATGGCACTGCATTTTTTGGAGTTGACGAACCAGGTAGTCCCCGCTTGGTACTGGCGCACCGTTGCAAGGAGAAATGCCGAATGACCAGAACCAAGCCTCCGTTTCGCGCCGACGTCGTCGGCAGCCTGTTGCGCACCGCACCGCTGAAAGAAGCTCGGGCGAAACGGGAAAAGGGCGAGCTCAGCGCGGCTCAGCTCAAGGAGGTCGAAGACCGCGAGATTGAGAAGATCATCAAAAAGCAGGAGGAGGTCGGGCTGAAAGTCACGACCGACGGTGAGTTCCGCCGCTCGTGGTGGCATTTCGATTTTTTTGGCATGCTCGACGGTGTGGAAATCTACGAGGTCGATCACGGCCTCCCATTCCAGGGCGTACAGACCAGGCACAGCAGGCCACGCATCAACGGCAAGCTCGGCTTTTCCAAGCACCCGATGTTGGAGCACTTCAAGTTCCTCAAGGAGCACACCCGCGTCACGCCGAAAATGTGCATCCCGAGCCCGGCGATTCTGCATTTCCGCCTGGAGCCGGACGCCATCCTCACCAAGGAATATGCCGACCGCGACGCCATCTTCGATGATCTGGCGAAAACCTATCGCCAGGCGATCCGCGCGTTCTACGATGCGGGTTGTCGTTATCTGCAGTTCGACGATACGGCTTGGGCCTATTTGTGTTCGCAGGCCGAGTTGAAGCGGGCACGCGAACGCGGGCTTAACGCCGATCGCCTGGCGCAAGACTACGCCCGCATCATCAACCAGGCGCTGGAAGGCAAGCCGGCTGACATGGTGATCACGACCCATGTATGCCGCGGCAATTTTCGCTCGACCTGGATTTCCGAAGGCGGTTACGAGCCGATCGCCGAGATCATGCTCGGCGAACTGAAATACGACGGCTATTTCCTCGAATACGACAGCGCGCGCGCCGGAGGCTTCGAGCCACTGCGGTTTTTGCCAAAAGGCAACAAGATCGTCGTGCTCGGTCTGGTCACCACCAAGAGCGGCGAACTGGAAAACAGGCAAGCCGTCAAGCAGCGCATCGAGGAAGCGACCAAATATGTCGCGCTCGATCAGCTTTGCCTGTCGCCGCAATGCGGCTTCGCTTCGACTGAGGAAGGCAACGTGCTGGCCGAAGATCAGCAATGGGCGAAGCTTCGGATGGTGGTCGAACTGGCAGACGAGGTGTGGCGCTGAGTCGCGACGCGCGCCGGCGTTGGCGAGGGATTTTCCTAGGAATTTAAGCCGACGCTCGCGCCGTTAACCAAACCACATCCGAAATGGTGGGATCGGCCACAAACCGACGATGACAAAACGGTTGCGCTGAAGTAATACTTAATTAAGGCAGTTAGCCTGGGAAATTTGCGGGGAAAGGGGCCTCAGATGTCGTCAACGGAACACACGATGCCAGACGCGAACCGGCTCTACATCGGCGAGGGCGTCACCATTAAAGGCGAGATTTCAGTGCCCGATACCCTGGTGGTGTGCGGCAGCCTCGAGGGCGACGTGTCCGTGGGCAATCTGGTGGTCGGCGAAACCGGCGCAATCAAGGGCAGAATTACCGTAGCCGAGAACGCCGAGATCTCCGGGAAGGTGTTCGAGAAGCTCGAAGTCAAATGCCTCTTGATCCTGCGCTCGACCGGCCGGGTCGATGGCAATATCAGCTATGGCCTCCTGCAGATCGAACAAGGCGCCAGCATCGCCGGCGGACTTTCCTCCACCGAGTACCGGCCGGAACAGAAAGCCGCAAAGGTCGATCTCTATCCGCGGCAAGATCAGAAGGCCGCCGGCAAAGCGGATACTTCCCGGCCGGCGAAACAGCCAGGCCTGACCGCATTGGAGCCGCTGCCTACGCCGGCTGCGCCGCCGACCAGCTAAACGGCGAATTTACGCTGAAGGTCTGCGGGGTCGGCTTCCGGGCCCCGCGAACATTGCGTGCACCCGCTGCCAGTAACACTGGGTTCACCGCGCCAGCCGCGCGATGAGCTGTTGCGCGCTCACGCGTTTGTGTACGTGCACCATCAGCGCCATGGCGAACAGCGGCGTGGCAAGATTGACGATCGGGATCGAGACGAACGCTGCAATCAATAGCCCGCCCATATAGACCGTCGCGCCGTTGCGCTTGCGCAACGCTTTTGCTTCATCCGGCGGGCAAAAGCGCATGGCCGCGAGCTCGAAGTATTCGCGGCCGAGTAGCCAAGCCGTAGCAAGAAAGAAGATCACGGCGCCCGCTCCGGCAAATAGCAAAAACGCTATCGCACAAAGATAGACCACGATGGCAAGCAGCGCTGTTTTGCCGCCCTCAAGAATCGCGCGCGGCAACGGCAAGGCAACGCCGGGCGGATCCTGCGGATAAGACGCGCGCTCCACCTCGGCGGCGATCTCGTCGCCAAAGAAGCTGCGACAAACGCGGTCACCGCCGGCATCAGCAACACACTGCCGGCAATGATGCCCAACGCGGCTGCGACCGAGAGCAGCCAGGCAATCGCGTTCACCGGCAGGTGTGCCGGCGAACCAAGACCGCTCTGCACCCACACGCTGAGAGCCCCGACCAACCAAATGATCGCCCAGTCAAGTCCGACGGCGATGACAGTGATCAGCGCGAGCGCCAGCGCGATCGATTTCCACAGCACCGCGCGCAACGGCGGCGAAACCATCTGGCTGAGCGCCTTGGCGGCGTCATTGAGCATGAACTCCTCCGCACTGCCGCGCAGAGGTAGAGGGGCCGCCTCACAAGCTCAAGTGGCCTTCGGTCGCTTTCAGGCCGCCATCACGGTCGTCTTCTCGCCCGTGACGGCGACCGGCGGAACAGGCGCAACCTGCACCTCGTCGATCAACTCGGGAAACTTGGCAGCGTCTGGTTCGTCTGCTTGTGGCAGATCAGCCCACGGCAGGGCCTTGTAATTGAAACCTCTGGCTATGGTCGGTTTCACCACGTTGAAATAGGGCGAAATGTCGAAATCACGCGGGCAATAAAGCGAGGAATGACGAATCTCCAGAATCTGCTCCAGGGCTTGCCGGCTGCGGGTCAGTCTGATCTTCGGCAGGATCGGATAATGCACCGCGCGAAACGCTTCCGCGATCAGTGCCGAACAGATGAGCCGCGACGGATCGCCCGAACCAAGCGCAATCAATCGGCGACGCCAGCGCTGTGGCACCGGAAGCGGAAACAAATAACGCATCAGGTCAACGATATTCTTCAGATCGTAGGCGAAACCGATGCGGGCAATCGCGTAGGCGCATACCGACGTGCAGTCTTCCTCGGTAAGGCCGACCGGACGGCAAATGCGGGTGTGAAAGCGAAAATATTTCGAGAGCGGCGCTGACACCACACCCTCGCCGACATTGGCCTCGATAAGCACGTGCGGTTCGCCATCTTCGGCGGCACATCCGGCGATTGGACCGACATATAAAGCCGAATGCGACCAGGTCGATTGGGTCAGATATTTGATGACGCCGGAGATGTGATTGTTGCCTTCGACCAGCAGCACGTCGCCTGGTTCCAGCGATTGGCGCAACGCGTCGGGATCGCTCGGCGTAAACGGCTCATAGCCGTGCACCGGCCGATCCAGATAACGGACGATGACCCGCCCGATTCCATCGAGCATCCAGCTCACGGGGCCTCCCAGCGTGGCGCGCCTTGGTCGCAGCGTTCTTTGGCAGCATTTTATTCGGAAGGCCCTTGCAATTTAGTTCACACCAAGCGGGCATGCTTGATGAAGTCTCTACGTTTGCGCACGCCACGCCGTTCGGGCACTCTCCCTACACGACTGAAAGCATCTGGAAACCATGCCGCGACTGAGCCGCCGCTCATTCCTCGCTACCTCTGCAGCCACGCTTGCGTCACCGGCGGTTTCAGCGGCCACACCGGCTGGCGTTGATTTCGACGTCGTGATTGTCGGGGCAGGTGCTGCGGGCATCGCCGCGGCGCGCCGGATCGCCGCCACTGGACGAAAATTCGTATTGCTCGAAGCTGCCGGCCATGTCGGCGGCCGCTGCATCACCGAAACCCGCAGTTTCGGCGTCCCCTACGACCGCGGCGCCCACTGGATCCACACGCCCGATCTCAATCCGGTGACAAAGCTGCCGCCGCACCCTGGCATTGACCTTTATCCTGCGCCGCCGAGCCAAAAGGTGCGCGTCGGCCGGCGTTATGCCCGCGAAGGCGAGCTTGAGGATTTCTTAGCCATACAGGCGAGAGCCAACCGCGCCATCGCCGACGCCGCGCGCAAGGGCGATATCGCGTGCGCGCAAGCGCTGCCGAACGATCTCGGGGACTGGCGGCCATCGGTCGAATTCGTGCTCGGCCCGTTCGGCTGCGGCAAAGAGCTGGCGCAAGTCTCTGCGGCGGATTTTGCCAAATCCGCCGAACGCAACACCGACGTGTTCTGTCGCCAGGGTTTTGGCAAACTCATTGCCTCGCTGGCCGAGGGGCTTTCCGTGCGGCTGTCGACGCCCGTGACCGCGATCGATACCAGGCGCGGGCTCACGGTGGAAACGCCGAAAGGAACGATCTCGGCGCACGCGGCGATCGTGACGGTCTCGACCAATGTGATGATGTCGGGCGCCATCAAATTCATGCCCGAGCTTGCCAAGCGGCAACTCGACGCCTTTGCCAAGCTGTCGCTTGGCAGCTACGACCACGTTGCGCTCGAACTCGCCGGCAATCCGCTCGATGCCGAAAGCGACGATCTGATCTTCGAAAAAGCCGCCGACACCCGCACCGCCGCAATTCTCGCCAATGTCTCCGGCACGCCGCTTTGTCTGGTCGAGGTCGCCGGCCCATTCGGCCGTGAGCTCGCCGAGCACGGCGAAGCCGCCATGGTCGATTTCGCTGCCGACTGGCTTGCCGGCCTGTTCGGCTCGGAGGTGAAAAAGGCCATCAAGCGTTCGCACGCCACGCGCTGGAACAACGAGCCGTTGGCGCTTGGCGCCTTCTCCGCCGCGGCGCCGGGCTGGCAGGGAGCCCGGCGCATTCTGATGGAGCCGGTGCAGAACGCAGTCTGGTTTGCCGGCGAAGCCGTCCACGAAACGTTGTGGGGCACTGTCGGCGGCGCCTGGGAATCGGGAGAGCGCGCCGCCGACGCGATTTTACATCGGCTTGGTCCCGCCAAAGAGCCGCCGCCGGCCCCCGCGGCACCGCAACCGCGACGAAGATTTCAGGCGTCGCCGCATATTATCCGGCAGTAGGGGGCCTCGAAAGGCACGCCTTCAAGCGTGCGCAGTTCCTTCCGTGAAAGCCACTTCGCCTTATCACTAGCGGCCATTGATCTCTCTATCGCGATACGCGATATTACGTCGTGAAGCAAATTGCGTTCACGACTGCTGGCACCCGGCAGTGGGTGAAACTCTCGTCGGATATTCGTCGGCGGATCGATGCTCGTCTTACGGAGTTTGCGACAAGCGGTAAGGGCGACGTGAAGCGGCTCAAGGGCCGCAAGGGTTCACGCTTGAGGATAGGTGACTGGCGGGTGATCTTTTATGAAGAAGGCGGTTCGATTGTGGTCGTCGCGGTCGGACACCGCCGAGAGATATACGACTGAGGCAGGGTCATGAATGTTCGTTTTCAGAAGACCGCACGTGGAGAGGTCGCCATCCTTCCGCGGAAAGAGTACGAAGCGCTGGTCATCAAAGCGGCTGAGGCGGACGAGGATGCTGGCACCCCGCGACTCGTGGCACGCGCACGCAGCGAAGTCGCGGCGGGCGGCTCCGTTGCTACCGAAGCAGGTGGTCGATCGCTTGGCCAAGGGTGGAGAATCCGGTGCGGGTGCTGCGCGAATGGCGTGACGTGACGCAGTCGTATCTGTCTTTCTAAGACAAACCTCAGCCAGGGCTACATCTCGGACGTGGAGACCGGCCGGCGCAAAGGAACCGCGGCCGCGCTTCGCCTGATAGCGGATGCGCTTAAAGTGCCACTCGATCTTCTTGTCTCTGGCTTGATGCCATTCCGGCGTTTCACGCGATTCGCCTGCCGTCACGCCCGCAGCGCGCCGCCGGTGCGCTTGCCGACCTCGGCGACGATTTTTGCCGCCAGCGCTTCGATCTCCGCGTCGGTCATGGTCTTGTCACGCGGCTGAATGGTGACGGCAATGGCGATCGATTTTTTGCCAGGCTCGATGCCGGGACCTTCGTAGACATCGAACACGTTCACGCCGGCGATCAGCTTGCGGTCGGCGGCTTGCGCCGCGCGCACGAGGTCGGCCGCCTTGACGCCGCGGTCGACCACGAAAGCAAAGTCGCGATCGAGCGGCTGGAATGGCGAAAGCTCGAGCGCGGGCTTGGCGCGCGTTGCTTTGGCCTTGGGTTCCGGGATGCGCTCCAGAATGACCTCGAAAGCGACCAGCGGACCTTCGGCGTCGAGGCCTTCAAGCGCGCGCGGATGCAACTCGCCGAAATGACCGAGCACGTTCTGCGGGCCGATCTGAATGGTCCCGGAACGGCCGGGGTGAAACCACGCCGGGCCGCCCGGCACGACCTGCATCGCCTGCGCCGACGCTCCGGCCGCCGCCAGCACCGCCAGCGCGTCGGCTTTGACGTCAAATGCGTCAACCTCGCCGTCGCGTTTGGTCCAATGGCGGCCGATGCCGGATGGTTTGGCAAGCGCGCGGCGGATGCCGGCGGCGGCCGTAAACTGATCCTGCGGCGCGTCACCGCGGAACACCTGACCGACTTCGAACAGGCCGACATCGGGAAAGCCGCGGTCGGCATTCCTTTGCGCGGCAGCGACAAGGCCCGGAATGAGGCTCGGCCGCATGTCGGAAAGTTCGGCCGCGATCGGATTCGCCAGCGCAAGTTCCGGCTTGCCGCCGCCGAATTGCTCGGCCTCTTTTTTACCGATGAAAGACCAGGTCACAGCTTCGACCAGGTTGCGCGCGGCGAGTGCTCGCTTGGCCTTGCGCGTGCGTTGCTGAATTGGCGTCAGCACCGCCTTGCGCGGTATGTCGCCGCGTTCGAACGGCGTCAGCGGCACGCGGTCGACGCCGAGGATTCGCACCACTTCCTCGACGATGTCCGCCTTGTTTTGCACATCGGGCCGCCACGACGGCGTCGCGACTTTCACCCGCTCGCCATGGCCGGCGACGAAAAAGCCCAGACGCTCGAGCGCGCCGCGCATCTCCAGCAGCGGCACTGTCAGACCGGCCAGGCGTTTGACCTCGGACACCGGAAAATCGATGACGCGTTCCGGCGGTTCGGCGCTGCCGGCGACGATAGCCTCCGAGGGCGAGCCGCCACAAAGCTCAAGCACCATGTGGGTCGCCAGCTCCAGTCCCGGGAGCATGAAGGCCGGATCGACGCCGCGCTCGAAGCGGTAGCGGGCATCGGAATTGATGCCGAGCTTGCGTCCGGTCTGCGCGATGTTGCTCGGGTCCCACAGCGCCGACTCGATCAGCACATCGGTCGTCGCCGCGGAGCAGCCGGTTTTTTCGCCGCCCATGATGCCGGCCAGCAACTCGACGCCCTCCTCATCGGCGATGACGCAAACGAAGTCGTCGAGCGTGTAGGTCTTGCCGTCGAGTGCGAGCAGCGTCTCGCCGGCGCGGGCGCGGCGGACTTCAAGATTGCCCCGCACTTTGGCGGCATCGAACACGTGCAACGGCCGGCCGCGGTCGAAGGTGATGAAGTTGGTGATGTCAACCAGCGCATTGATCGGCCGCAGCCCGATCGCGGTCAGCCGTTTCTGCAGCCATTCCGGCGACGGCCCGTTCTTGACGCCGCGAACGAGACGCAGCGCGAACGCGGGACACAGCGACGGCGTGGCGCCGAACTCGAGCGCGACATTCACCGGACAGGGAAACTCGCCCTTGACCGGTTTGACCGCCATATCCTTGAATTTCCCCATGTCGGCAGCGGCGAGGTCGCGCGCGATGCCGTGCACGCCGGTGCAATCGGACCGGTTCGGCGTCAGGTTGATTTCGATCACCGGATCGTCGAGGCCGGCCCAGTGCGCATAGTTTGCGCCGACCGGCGCATCGTCAGGCAGCTCGATGATGCCCTCATGATTGTCGGAGATTTTCAGTTCGAATTCGGAGACCAGCATGCCGCGGCTTTCGACGCCGCGAATGGTGCCGACCTGCAGCGTCATATCCTTGCCGGGGATGAACGCGCCCGGCGGCACGAACACGCCCTTCATGCCGGCGCGCGCATTCGGCGCGCCGCACACGACCTGGACCGGATCGCCGCTGCCGGTATCGACCATGCAAACGCGCAGCCGATCGGCGTTGGGATGCTGCTTTGCTTCCACGACCCGCGCGATAATGAACGGCGCGAGCAGCTTGGCTTTGTCCTCGATGCGCTCGACTTCGAGCCCGATCATGGTGAGCTTGTCGGCGATCTCGCCGAGCGGGTAATCGGTGTCGAGATGCTCCTTGAGCCACGCGAAAGTGAATTTCATCATCGGCGCACGCCTCGGTCGCCTGGCTTCGCGCTTCTAAGCCCTCCCCCGCTTGCGGGGGAGGGTGGGGAGGGGGCAGCGGCCTCGTCGACTGCCGCAGCGATGACGGTCCAGACTCCTTCGAGATTGGTCATCACATCGTAGTTGCTGAACCGAAGCACACGGAAACCCTTTGAGCGCAAAAAGCTATCGCGCCGCGCATCGCGGACTTCTTGTGCGGTGTTGTAGTGTTGCCCGCCGTCCAGCTCGATAATCACCTTTGTCGCGTGCGAAACGAAATCGACGACATAAGGTCCAATCGGTGTTTGGCGGCGAAAACCTATTCCCTTTAATCGATGGGCACAGACTTCCCGCCAAAGTTTTTGTTCGGCATTGGTCGAAGTCCCTGCGCAGGGCTCGGGCCCGCGTTCGCATTATCGGTTTCACACGCCAAAAAGGCTTTTTCAGAAGTTCGTCCGTCACGGGTTGCGACGAGGCCGCAGGCCCCCTCCCTACCCTCCCCCGCAAGCGGGGGAGGGGAAAATGTCACGAGCTTAATCCCCCCGCCAGCGTCGGCAGGTCGAGCGGGCGGAAGCCGTAGTGCGAGAGCCAGCGGACGTCAGCCTCGAAGAAGGCGCGCAGGTCCGGCATGCCGTATTTGAGCATGGCGATGCGGTCGATCCCCATGCCCCAGGCAAAGCCCTGGATACTCATCGGGATCGAGCCCACAATTGCTCATCACGTTCGGATGCACCATGCCGCAGCCGAGGATCTCCATCCAATCATCGCCTTCGCCGAAGCGGATTTCGCCCTTGTCGCGCCGGCACTGGATGTCGACTTCGAGCGATGGCTCGGTGAACGGGAAGAACGAAGGCCGGAATCGCATCTTGACCTTGTCGACTTCGAAGAACGCCTTGCAGAACTCTTCCAGGATCCACTTCAGATGGCCGAGATGCGAACCCTTATCGATCACCAGCCCCTCGACCTGATGGAACATCGGCGTGTGGGTTTGATCGGAATCGCTGCGATAGGTGCGGCCGGGAATGATGACGCGGATTGGCGGCTTCTGCGTGAGCATGGTGCGCACCTGCACCGGCGAGGTATGCGTGCGCAATAATAGCCGCGAGCCGTCCGGCTTCGGATTGAAGAAGAACGTGTCGTGCATGTCGCGCGCCGGATGGTCTTCCGGGAAATTGAGCCTGGTGAAGTTGTAGTCTTCCGTCTCGATGTCCGGCCCTTCGGCAACCGCAAAGCCCATGTCGGCGAAGATCGCGGTGAGTTCGTCGATCACTTGCGTGATCGGGTGTACTCGGCCGATCTCGGCCGGCGCTTCGCGCACTGGAAGGGTTACGTCGACGCCCTCAGTGTTGAGCCGTGCTTCGAGCGCCACATTCTTAAGTGCGTCACGCCGCTCCGCGAGCGCCGCATTGACGCGGTCCTTGAGACCGTTAATCAGCGGCCCCTTGATCTTGCGGTCCTCGGGCGGCAACGTGCCGAGCGTTTTCAACAGCGCGGTAACGGAACCGTTCTTGCCGAGCGCGGCGACGCGCACTGTTTCAAGCCCGGCTTCATCGCCGGCGGCAGCGACTTCCGCCACGATTTGCTGCTCAAGCTCGGCGATATCGGACATGTCAGTCGGCCTTGGCGGCGGTCATTCTGGCATGACCGTCAGATCGGTGTCGGACGGCCTGCCACCGGCCTGGGTCAGCATGCAGTGGACCTGACCGCGGTGATGGGTCTGGTGATTGAACATATGAGTGACAAGCATCCAGCGCGGCCTTGTCCACTCGCGCTTGGTCGCGGTGGAATAGAAGGTTTGCTCCGCGGCAAGCCATGAAGGTTCGATCGCGTCTGCCCAGTCAATCATGGTCTCGTCGAACTTCGCGCGTTCGGACTTCAAGTTATCCCAATCGGGAAAGAGCGAAACCGATTCGGGGATGCCAGCCTGGGGCCGCGGTACGTCGCTGAAGCGGCTCATCCAGATTCGGTCGCCCCATAATATGTGACTCAAGGTCTTGTGGATTGAGCCGAAAAAGGCGCCGCGCTCCCGACCGCGTTCCTCAGCAGACAGCTGGTCGGCGACGCCGTAAAGGTTTTCGTTTTGCCAGCGATTATAGCGCGCCATGCGCTGCACATATGCGCGGTCAATCATGGTTGCACTTCCTATAGACGTCGTGGCCGGACTTGTCCGGGCATGACGGAGGAGTACCTACGCGAGCGCAGACTTGGCCTGCCCGACAATGGCCTCGAACGCCGCCGGCTCGGTGATGGCGAGATCCGACAGCACCTTGCGATCGACCACAATCCCGGCCTTGCTCAAGCCGGCGATGAAGCGGCTGTAGTTGAGGCCGAATGGTCGCACCGCGGCGTTGAGGCGCTGAATCCACAAGGCGCGAAAGGTGCGCTTGCGCCGCTTTCGGTCGCGGAAGGCGTACTGATTGGCCTTCTCTACCGCCTGCTTGGCGACGCGGATGGTGTTCTTGCGCCGGCCGTAATAACCCTTGGCTGCCTTGAGCACTTTCTTGTGCTTGGCATGACCGGTGACGCCGCGTTTGACGCGTGCCATGACTGATCTCCTCTCAATCGCAAAACGCTGGAATGAATGGTGGCCGCGAGCCGCCCTCGATCAACCGTTCGGCAGAAAGTATTTCTTGATGTTGTCGCCGTCGGTCTTGAACAGCACATTGGTGCCGCGCAGCTGGCGGATTTGCTTCTTGGTCCGCTTGATCATGCCGTGGCGTTTGCGGGACTGGGCGTAGAGGACCTTTCCCCCGGCCGTCACCTTGAAGCGCTTTTTGGCGCCCGATTTGGTCTTCATCTTGGGCATTTGGCTCTCCTGATAATGGCGCCCCTCTCCCTAGCCCCTCCCCGCATGCGGGGGAGACCAGGAGGGGGCCGCGGACGATCCAACGATCGTGTGCTGATGAGCACTTTCCGCCGCCACGGCAGCCCTGATGAGCCGGGCGGTGGAAGGGCGGGGTTATGGCAGAGGCCGCCGAAATTGGCAAATGCTGCCGCGAGCCTTAGCGCGGCGCCAGTACCATCACGACCTGGCGGCCCTCGAACCGGGGCTCCTGCTCGATCTTGGCGATTTTGGACGTATCGCCCTTGACCCTGTCGAGCAGCTTGTAGCCGAGTTCCTGATGCGCCATTTCGCGGCCGCGAAAGCGGAGCGTGACCTTAACCTTGTCGCCTTCCTCGAAGAAGCGCTGGATCGACCGCATCTTCACTTCGTAATCGTGATCGTCGATCATCGGCCGCAGCTTGATCTCCTTGATCTCGACGACCTTTTGTTTCTTGCGGGCTTCGGCGGCCTTCTTCTGGGCCTGATATTTGTATTTGCCGTAATCGAGAATCTTGCACACCGGCGGAGACGAATTCGGCGCGATCTCTACCAGATCGAGGCCCGCCTCCTGCGCCATAGCCAGAGCGGCGTTAATTTCCGTGACGCCGTGGTTGGCGCCGTCTTTGTCAATGAGCTGGACCTCGCGGACGCGGATCTCCTCGTTGATGCGCGGACCTTCCTTGGCGGCAGGTTGCGCGGTTCTGATTGGTCGACGAATGGTGCTTTTCTCCTTTTAGTCGTTACAGCGAGCGCAGAAGATCGGGAGTTTCCCGTCATAAGTCAACGTTATTGCGCGCGGAATCGTTGGCGACCCGGTGCGTGACGTGATTATGTTCGGTCACTCCGGGGCGCCTTCAAAGTGACGTTACGCAGAGTGCGATGAACGATAACAGCCTGAAATTTCTGGAAATTGGAACGGCAAACGAGCGCCGCAGCATCGCGGTGCGCGAGCGCCCGGGGCAGTCGCCCGGACTGTTTTGGCTGTCCGGCTACAAGTCCGACATGAAGGGCACCAAGGCCGAAGCGCTGGCGCACTGGGCCGAGCAAGCGGGCCGCGCTTGCGTCCGCTTCGATTATTCCGGCCACGGCGAATCGGCAGGCGAATTCACCGACGGCACGATCGGCCGCTGGCTTGCCGACGCGCTCGGGGTATTCGATGCCTGCTGCCGGGGCCCGCAGATTTTGATCGGATCGTCGATGGGTGGCTGGCTGGCGCTGCTGTTGGTCCGCGCGCTGCGGCAGCGCCCGCAAGCGGGACCGGCATCGGTGGCGGGCCTGGTGTTGATCGCGCCGGCGGTGGATTTCACCGAAGAGCTGATGTGGAAGCGATTTACCCCCGAGATCAAACGCGAGCTTGAAGACAAAGGCGTCTGGGCGCGGCCATCCGAATATTCGGCCGAGCCCTATCTCGTCACCCGGCAGCTGATCGAAGAGGGCCGCAAGCACCTGCTGTTGGGCGGCATGATCGAAACCGGATGCCCGGTGCGCATCCTGCAGGGCGTCGAAGACCCGGACGTGCCGTGGCATCACGCGGTAGAGCTGGTTTCGCGGTTGGCGAGCGACGACGTGGTTCTCACGCTGGTCAAGGACGGCGATCACCGCCTGTCGCGGCCCGAGGACATCGAGCGGCTGATCCGCGCGGTCGCAGAATTTTAGCACTCGCGTCGCTGTCATTCTCTCTTCGCGCTAACGCCAGCGAAACACGGCTCTCCAACATCACACCGAGCTTGTCGTTGGTCGGCCAAATCACGCGGCAAGGCGGCGTGTGCGCCCATGCTCGAATGTCAGTTCGAAAGTATCCGGCATGCCGAAGGTATTCGACACCCGCGGGCGGGCATTTAGGCCGCAAGTCTTACAGATCGTCGAACGGCGGAACGCGCAAAAAGTTAACGGGGCGGAAGAATTCGCCCCGTCGGTCCGGTGCCTAAACGCCGCTTACTTGCCCGGACCGTCGACGCTCCCTACCGGCGCCGAAGGCAAGACGTAGAGGAATCCGCCTGCCATCACCAAGTTCTTGTAGAAATGGACCATATTGGGCGTGTCGCCGACCGGCAGGTGAACACCAAAACCGGTGATCAGACACCAAATGGCCAGCACCAGCGCGACCCAACGGGTCTGGAAGCCGATGAGAATCATCAAACCACCGATAATCTCGACGATGATGGCGACCCAGGCCGCCATTGCGGGAAGCGGCATGTGCACACTGGCCAAATACTGCGCCGTCCCGTGGCGGACCGAACACGAATAACTTATTGTAGCCGGCCCAAATAAAAAGCGCCGCACATCAGCAGCCGCGCCGAGCGGAACCAGATAGGCTTTCAGATTTTCCATTGTGCATTTCCCCCAGCTTTTATGTCGGCGCTTAACCGCCGCCACTGTCTTCAGACTAACAGCCGTCCGAGAGCCGACAATCATAGGCGACAAAAAGAATACCGATTCGACAAATTTTCGGTAGAATTCGAACAGTGGCATCCTGAGCACTGTAACGCTTTCAGCCGAGAAGTCTCAGGACAGGAAGCGCTGCACCGCGTCGACTGCTTCGCGTTTCTCGTCGAGCACCAGGTGGCCGGCGCCCTTGAAGATCTGAATGTCCGCCTTCGGAATGTATCGGCGCCAGATTTGGGACTGCTGCACCGGGATCAGACGATCGTCTTCGCCCCAGACCAGCAGCGTCGGCATCGTCAGCCGGTGCAGGTAGCGCGGCAGCTTCTTGTCCCAGGGATGCTCCCACCACAGCCGCGCCAGCGTTGCGCCTTCGCGATAGCGCTCACCCATGAAGTCCAGATCGGGCTTCTCCGGCAGATATGGTTTGATGACGTCGAAATTGGAAACCAGCATCGCCGGGATTTGATCGGGCGGCAACTTAAAGAGATCAGGCCCGGGATGCGCCTTGTCACGCAGCCCGGCCGGACCGACCAGAACGAGCCGCTCGACGCGGTGGCCGTGCTCGACGGCGAACTTCGCGGCCATGCAGCCGCCCAGTGAGAAACCGACTAAGCGCATCCGCTCGATGCCGAGCGTATCGAACAGGTCGAGATAATGCATGACGTAATCGTGCATCTCCGAGATCGACGGGTCGTCAGCGGATTCGCCGAAGCCCGGATGAAACGGTACGATGACCCGGAATTTCTCCGTCCACGGCGCGGTGAAATTGATGCCGTGCCAGATACCGGCGCCGTGCAGGAATACCAGCGGCTCGCCGCGGCCGGCCGTCAGCACGACGGTCTTGACGCCGTTGATGGTGTGAACTTCGCGCTTGAACTGCGCGGGAAAGGGATTGGCCATGGAGCGTCCTCCTTACTCGGCGGCTACGCGGTGATGCACCGGCGTGCGCGTCCGCATGCGCGGAATGACGTCCTGCGCAATCAAGCTCAGATTCTTCACCACCTTCCAGTTCGGCATGTTGCCGATCGCACCGAACATGACGAAGTGGTTGGTCCCCATCTGCTCAGCCCATTGTTCGAGACGCTCGACAACCTGATCGGCGGTGCCGACGGCAACGAAGAATGATTCGTTGATGTTGTCGAAGCTGAAGGCGCCATGAAGCTTGTCGGCCAGCGCCGCGCGCTTCTTCAGCTGATCGACCGAGAGATAGCCGGGCGGAGCGAGGAATGTCGGCGTGGTGCGCAGCGCATCCTCGAAGAAATACTGGATGTGCTCGATACGCTTCTTCCCTGGCTTTTTCCTCCGTTTCGGCAACGTAGGTGATTACTTGCAGCGGCAGCTGTTCCGGCCGGATCTGGTGCCCATGCTCAGCCGCGCCGCGGCGCAGCTCTTCATTGAGTTCGCGCGCGCGCGTTTTGGTGACGAACACCGACGCGTAACCGAAGCCCAGCCTGGCGGCGAGATCGATGGTTTCCGGACTGCCGGTGCCGACAATGTAGCAGGGCGGGTGCGGCTTCTGCATCGGACGCGGCCACGGATTGAGATACCGATAGGTGTAGAAGTCGCCGTAATAGCTGGTCGGCCCGTCCTGCGTCCAAGCCTGCAGAATAATTTCGATCGATTCCCGGTGGCGCTCGCGCGCGGTGGCCGGATTGACCGAATTTGACCAGTATTCCATGCCGGTGCCGAGCGGGAACGCGACTTCCAGGCGGCCTTGCGACAGCACGTCAAGCATCGCGTATTCTTCGGCCAGGCGATTGGGATGTTCGAGGTTAGGCGGCGTCCCCCATACGCAAATCTTCGCGTTCTTGACCTGCGGGATGAGCGTCGCCGCGATCAGATTCGGCGCCGGCATCATGCTGTAAGCGGTGTTGTGATGCTCGTTGACGACGATGGCGTCGAAGCCAAGCTTGTCCGCAAGCACGAGCTGCGACAGGTAACGCTGATACAGCTCATACCCGCGCTCGGGATCAAAATACTTGTTGGGGAAGTCGACCCATAGCGACGGAAATTCTTTCTGATTTTCCGGCAACGCCGTGTAGTGCATGAAATGGATGAAATCGAAACGGGCGTTGCCGATCATTGTCACCTCCCTGTTGCTCGACGCCGCTCGCACTCAGAGATTGACTGAGGCGCCAAAGAGCGATGACGAGTTCTGTCTATTCTGAGTGAGAGGTTATGAGGTCGCACATTGAAGTTCAAGCGCGCTGCATCGAACTCACCGGAGCGATGCGGTCCGGAGAGAAGAAAAACGGGAAGCGTTGAGCTGCGCTGGCACTGGTGATCGATTGTTCGTGAATCGAACAAAATCGAGTGTTCGTGAATCGAACAAATAAGCGTGGCCGGAACGTCGGACGAGAGATCGGCCGCCGCCTTTGACGAGTGGGCGCGCGAGAGTCTTAAAGGGTGGGCGGCCGAAAAGTGGGCGCGGTGTTATGGCTGCTGACACCGCTCAGTAGCGCCTATAGGATCGGGCGCAGGGGAAACGTCCAAGCGTCCGGCGGGGTGTCCTACCAATGAAGATTGGTTGGCATTCGACATGAGTCTGCTGCCTTTCATCGCGTCCGGAATCGGGCTCGGCGCCGTTTACGCGCTGTCGAGCGTCGGTTTGGTGATTCTCTATCGGGCCTCGGGCACGTTGAATTTCGCGTTCGGCGCGTTTGGCGGCGTCTCGGCGTTCCTCGCGTGGCAGCTGGCGCAAGACGGCGTTCCGGCGCCGATCAGCTGGGTCGTCGGCATCGCCGTATCGACCGGCATCGCCTATGGCTACGGGCGGGTGTTCGCGCCGCGCTTAGCGCATCGCGACCGGGTGGTGCGCGCGATCGCCACACTCGGATTGGCCTTGTTTCTGTTTGGCGGCATGGCGCTCTATTGGGGCGTCGGCGTCGCTCGACGCCTGGTCCTGCCGACCGATTTCGACTTTGTCATGCTGTTCGGCGTCAGGCTGACGGTGACACGTCTCATCGCGCTTGGTCTGTCGCTGGCGATGGCGGCAGGTATCGGCTTGGTGTTGAGCCGGACGCGCATCGGCCTCGGCATGCGCGCGCTCGCCAGCGACCGCCACATCAGTGCGGCGATCGGCGTACGTGTCGTTCAGATCGATTCCATCGCCTGGCTGGTCAACGGCATGTTTGCCGGCATCGCCGGAATCCTGTTGGCAAATATCAATCGCCTCGATCCGGGCACGTTGACCTTTCTGGTCATTCCCGCCATCGCCGCCGCGATCATGGCCCGCTTGTCGTCACTGCCGGGCGCGTTCATCGGCGGAATTGTCTCGGGCCTCATCGAGGCGCTGCTGATCGCGACCTCGCCCGAGATCGCCAACTTGCGCAGCGCGGGTCCCTATATCGCCGCCCTGATTTTCCTGATGATCGTCGGCGCGGGTCAGGGCGTGGGGGCGCGCGAATGACCGAAATCGCCGAGGCCGACATCGCCAAGGTCGAAGGCGGCAAGAGCGAGGTCGTTCGCTTCGCCTTGCCGCCGGAAATTTCGCCCGGCACGCGGGCGGTTGTGATCGTTGTGGTGGTCGGCGTCGTCTCCGGAATTATCGCGGCGACCTGCGGCGGATATTGGCTGTCGAATTTCACCCAGGCCTATTGCATGACCATGGCCGTGCTCGGCTGCGCTTTGCTTTATGGGCAACTCGGTCTGGTCTCGCTTTGCCAGTGGGCGCTGGTCGGGGTCGGCGGCTGGGTGAGCTTGCGGGTCTATCACTCCATTCATCCGCCCTTCTTCGTGACCATACTGGCCGGCGGCATTGGCGCCTCGGTAATCGGCATGATCTGGGGCTTGCCGGCGCTGCGCATGCGCGGCCTTTACCTGGCGCTGGTCACGCTGATGCTCGCGGGCGCTTTTCAAACTCTGTCCATCGTCATCAGCTTTCCGGTCGGCGGGCCCGGATTTCTCGGCCAGGTCGGCGCCAGCGGCAACGACCGTATCAACATGGCGCGCCCGATTTTCGCTTCCAGCGACACCGGCTATTTTCTGTTCGTTGCCGCCGTGACCGTGCTCTGCATCTTTTTGGTCGAGGCGCATCGCCGCACCAAGCCCGGACGCGCCTGGGCGCTGATCCGCAAGAGCGAGCAGATGGCGATCGCATCCGGCGTCAGGATCGTTTTCTACAAGGCGTGGGCATTCGCGCTCTCGGGCTTCGTTGCCGGCGTCGCCGGCGCGCTGCTGGCCGGCCTGTTCGGCCAGCTCGATGCCTCGGCGTTCCCGACCACGAACTCGATCGTGATTTTCATCGGCACGCTGTTGGGCGGCTACGACGTCTGGCTCGGCGCGTTCCTGGGCGGCCTTTTGACGCGCTTCATTCCGGCGCTGCTGATCGACCTCAACGTCAACACCAATGTCGGCTTCATGCTGTTCGGCGCCGCTTTGTTGTTCGCCTTGCGCGATCCGCTCGGCCTCGGCGGCCAACTCACGATCCTGGCCGAACGCCTCTACGACAAATTCCGGGCGCAGCGCGCACCATGATCAAGATCGACGCGCTGACGGTGCAATTTGGCGGTATCACGCCGCTCGATGCGCTCGACGCCCAATTCGACGCGCCAATTTGCGGGCTGATCGGCCCCAATGGCGCGGGCAAGACGACTTTGGTCAACGTACTCTCCGGCTTCGTCACGCCGGTCTTGGGCACGATTCTGTTAAACGACACGCCGTTGCTGCCGCTGTCGCCGCGCCGCCGTGTCGGCATTGGACTGCGACGAACCTTTCAGCAGGAGCTGGTGGTCGATGAATTGACGGCGATCGAAAATATCCAGGCGATCGCGGATCATGTCTCCAGCGACCGTGCCAGCGCCCGGCGCGAAGTCGACTGCGGCGATCGAGTTTGTCGGTCTCGGCGAGCGGCGCAACGCGCTCGGCCGCCAGCTCAATCTGTTCGAACGCCGCATGGTCGAAATCGCCAAGACCCTGATCGGCCGGCCCAGGGTCATCCTGATGGACGAGCCCGGCGCGGGTCTGAACGAGGTCGAAACCGAACGGCTCCGCCGCCTGCTGGTGGAAATTCCTTCGGCGTTCGATTGCCAGCTCGTGCTCATCGACCATGACGCCGATCTCATCGCCTCGGTCTGCGTCGAGACGCTGGTGCTCGATTTCGGCAAGCGCCTCGCCATGGGGCCAACCCGCGCAGTGCTCGACGACCCGGTCGTGCGCCGCGCCTATCTGGGACGCGAGTAGGCCGATGGCGGAGCAGGAACTGACAGTCCGTAATCTCTTTGTCGCGCGCGGCGGCCGTCCGGTGCTGCGCGATGTCTCGATCAGCATTCCGCCTGGGGAAATCACCGCGCTCCTGGGCGCCAACGGAGCCGGCAAATCCACTCTTGTTCTGACCATCGCCGGGATCTTGCCGGCGCTGAGCGGCGACATTTCCTGCGGCGGCGTCGCATTGCTTGGGCAGTCGCCCGATGCAGTGCGGCGGCAGGGCGTCGCGCTGGTGCTCGAGGGCCATCCGGTTCTTATCGGCCTCTCCGTGCGCGATAATCTCGCCGCCGCCGCCTTGATGCACACCCGGCGCGACGCCGACCTCGAAATCGAGGCGGCGCTGGAAATCTTTCCGGAATTGCGCGCCCGGCTCTCGACCCCGGCACAGCTTCTATCCGGCGGCCAGAAGCAGATGGTCGTGATCGCACAGGCGATGATCTCGCGGCCGCGCTACCTTCTGATCGACGAATTGTCATTCGGGTTAGCACCGTCCATCGTCAGCCGGCTCGCCGAGACCATCCAGAGCAATCGCCCAACGCGGCGTCGGCATTCTGCTGATCGAGCAATTCACGACGCTGGCGCTGAGCCTGACCAAGCGCGCCTACGTCATGGAACGCGGCGCCGTAGCATTCTCGGGCAGCTGCGAGGAATTGCGGCTCCATCCTGAAATCCTGCACGGCGCGTATTTGGCCTCTGGCCAGGCCGCCGCAGCAGAGGCGGCACGCGCCTAGACTGTTGTGTTGCGCAGCTTGGGAATAACGACCGCGCCGAAATCCCGGTAGCATTCCATCAACTGCGCCGGCGTTGCCAGCCGATCAAACAGCGCCGCGAAATGTCCGGCGCCGGCGCTTTGGCATTGGGCGATGATCTGTTCGGCAATCTCGGCTGCTGTGCCGCTGATGAATTCATCCTCGCCGATAGTGAAACTGTGCACCGCGGGCGAATCGATCGCCGCAGGTCGATCCGGCAAATTGGCGCGCGGATCGAGCTTGATGAATTCGTGGAATGCCTGCCGCCGCTTGGCGAGCCCTTCCTTGTCCTGCACCATGATCACCTGGCGGCGAATACAA
The DNA here is from genome assembly GCA_963826945.1 of uncultured Alphaproteobacteria bacterium. GTDB lineage: Bacteria > Pseudomonadota > Alphaproteobacteria > Rhizobiales > Xanthobacteraceae > BOG-931. Next base: position 507,154 of record CAWGYY010000028.1, read on the forward strand.
AGATCGTCCGGGCCGACCTTGCGTCCCGCCTTGGCCGCCTCGTCGCGATAGGCGTCGAAGATCTCGATGACCTTGTTCTGCGGGTGGAAGGCGGTCGATATCTTGGCGCCGCGCCGGGCCGCCTTGCGCGCCGATGACACGCTGATCACGGTGACCCATTTCGGCGGATGCGGCTGCTGAATGGTCCGGGGCGTCAGCCGCAGATTGTCAAAATTCCAGAACTTGCCGTGATGCGAGATGACCGGCTCCATCAGCGCTTTGTCGAGAATCTCCACGGCCTCATCGTAACGGGCGCGCGCTTCATCAACGCCAAGCCCGACCAGGGCCAGTTCCTGCGGGATACCCGCCGCGGTGCCGATTTCGAGCCGGCCGCCCGTCAAATGATCGAGCATGCCGATTTCTTCGACCAGTTGCCATGGCGAGTGGTAAGGCGGCACAACGCCCAATACACCGAGCCGGATTTTCTTGGTTCGCAGCGCGACGTTGGCGATCAGGAGATTGGGCGACGGCGAGTAGCTCGCGCCGAAATGGTGCTCGCTGAAGAAAATGCCGTCGAAGCCGGCCGGCTCCGCGCTGGTCCAGAGATCGAGATAAGCATCGAAGAACCGCTGGGATTCGGCCGGATCAAAACGCTCGGCCAGCGCGTCCGGTGTGGCAAAAAACTCAAACACCCACGATTTGATCATGCACCCTCCCCGACTTTGTCGTTTCACCTTGTTTCAGACCGCCCTCCGAAACGCACCGAGGATTTTCATGGCCACAATGACCACGAAAATCCTCGGGCACTTGCACGTAGTTTTAGGTTATGGCGCCGCGATTATTGGAGCGGAACCTGGTCTTTGATCGTTATTCCAAGCTTCTTTTCCAGGGCCTCGATATTCGCAAGACCCGGGTCTGGATCGGGCATGCAACCTTCCACATTCTTCCACTTGCCGTCGTGGATGGTCACAGTGCGCGTCACGTGGTTGGCGTTGTGCTCGGTCGCCTCCGGGCCGCCCCAATACCACGGCATGCAGAGAATGTCGGTGTCATACGGCTTCATGTTTTGAATCGCGGCCGTCACCGTCTTGCGGTTGATGTCGTCCGGATTCTTGATCGTCATCATGGCGTTGACCGCAATGCGTCCAGCGATGTAGCCGGCTTGCGAGAAGCTGTCGCGCAGCGACTTGCCGCCGTAAGCGTCCATCACCGCGATCCAGTTCTGATTGTCCTTGCCCTTGGAGTCGAGCGGCGCCAGCTCCGCGTTGACCCACAAGCGATCGTTCCAGTATTTTGCATCGATCGCTTTCGGGATGCGCACGGTGTAATACGACGTCGGCGTCGTCCACTTCATCTTGGCGGCGCCGTCCTGTTGTTCAGCGGCGTCGAGGATGCGCGCACCGGTATCGTCGGTCCCATAGACCATGATGGCGTCATCGCCGGTCGCAAGGAATTGCAGGACCAGCGAATTGTAGTCGGGGGAAACCGGGTCAGAGTAAATGCTGTTCACCTTGACGCCGTACTTCTTGCCCCACTCCTCAAGTCCGTTGCAGCTATAGTCGGAGCCGGGGAATTTCGGAATCGAACAGACCAAACTCTTCGCTCCGAGCTTGCGGCGAGCATAGTCGGCGCCGCCGATGCCGCTTTGCCGCGGGCCGGCGTTGATCTCGGCGATGTTCTTCGATTGATAGCATTGCGAGGGAATGCCGAGCCCGATCTCGAGGATGTTTTCCTTGAGGTAATAGTTGGCGTTTGGGATGCACTCGATAAAGCTGGTGCTGCCGATCATCACGTAGGCACCTTCATCGCCGACCAGTTTTTTGGCGGCCTGCGCGGCGACGTCGAGCTGGCTCTGATCGTCTTCGTCATGGTAGACGATTGGCCGGCCGTGAATGCCGCCGTTATCGTTTACGCAATCGAAATAGGCTTTCGCCGCCTCGTCAGCTTCCTTGAAGCTGCCGATGCCGCTCATTGAAGTGACTGCACCGATCGGAATCGGCTTTCCGGTGGCCTTCTTTCCGGTATTTTCACCGCAATCCGGTTTTGCGAACGCCGGCGCTGCGCTGAGCCAGAGCCCAAACACAAGCGCACCAATCAAAAGCAGAAAAATCCGCTTCATTATCTTCCTCCCTGGGCTTCGTTTTGGTGAGTCTTTTTTTGTTTATTTTTGGGGCTTCTTGCGATCCTCCGCGACCCCACGTTGAAATTGTATGTGTGGAAGGCGAGCGGGGTCAATCAGCGTGTTTCATTTGTAATAATGTGGGCAGGATGCCACGTTTTGCTGATCTGTCGTCTCGCGGCCCAACCTGACCTAACAGCCCGCCCGAATTGATCCTCGTTCGGCGGCGAATGCTCGTGTTCAGCGCGTTTCTTCCATCGCGAAGTTCAGAAATTGAAATGCCGGATCGGCAATCCAAGATGCGCGCGGCCGACCGGCGCCCAGAAGTTCTCGAACAGCGATGAGGGATGCGCGCGATACATTTGGACATCGCGAAAGTAGCGCTCCATCCGGCTGCCCTTGCGCGTCACCGACGTGCCGGCGTTCTTGAACAAAAGCTCGACGGCATCGCACGCCATGCGGCCGGCCTGCTGCATCATCGCCCACAGCCGGAGATTCTGTTCGACGGTAATCAGCGTGCCATCGGCCGCCCAGCGCTGGCACATTTCCATATAGACCTCGCCGCCGCGGATCAGAAGATTCTCGGCAGCGTCCGCCAGAATCGTCGCCTGCCCGAGCGCCCCAAGACAACGACCCTTGCCCATGCTAGCTTTTGCAGCCTAACCAAGGGAGGAAGCAATGCACAAAGTGGCATTGGGGACTGTGGTGCTGGCTGTAAGCCTGCTGGTGGCGCCGGCGGCTTACGCGCAAATGAAAGTGACCAGCGATGACATCAAGAATGGCGCCAAGAGTTCGAAGGCCAGGAGGCCAACATGTTTGGCTGCGACGGCAGCAATACTTCCCCGTCGCTGAAGTGGACCGGGGCGCCTGAGGGCACCAAGAGCTTCGCCATCAATCTCTACGATCCGGATGCGCCGACCGGCTCGGCTTCTGGCACTGGGTCGTCTTCAACATTCCGGCGTCGACGACATCGATCCCGAAGAACGCCGGCGACGTAAAAGCCAAACTGATGCCCGAAGGCGCTATTCAGAGCCGGACCGATTACGGCTTTGACGGCTATGGCGGCATGTGCCCGCCGAAAGGCGACAAGCCACATCACTACACCTTGACGGTTTACGCGGTAGACGAAGACAAGCTGCAGTTCGCCAAGGACGACATGATTTCGCCAGCAGTGGTCGGCTTTGAGCTGCATTTCCACTCAAAGGCCAAAGCTGCGATTTACTGGACCTATGCCCGTCCCAAGTGACTGGCGCTTCTCGTGACGAGTGCGGGGCGGCTATCCTAAGCCGCCCCTTTTTTTGAAGGCCGCCCGGCCGACGCACGATAAGCGCTGGGACTTGCGCCCATGATGCGCGCAAATCGGCGATTGAACGTTGATAGATCATTGAAGCCGGCCGCGAATGCGATGGCGGAAATGCTGTCGGCCGTTCGGCGCAGGCGCACCGCGGCGCGGTGAAGCCGCGTATGCAGGATGTATTGGTGCGGCGTCATCCCGACGACGGCACGGAAGGTTCGCAAAAAATGGTAAGGGCTCATCGCCGCTGCGCCAGCGAGGTCGGCGAGCGAGAGCGGTTCGTGCGCGTCGCGTTCGATCCGATGCAACGCCGCGCTGATCCGCCGCTCATCGGATCGGCTCGGCGCCGCCGGCCTGCGGGCCGGTTCCGCAAGCGTCGCGGCAACTGCACCGGCAAGGCGGACCGCGATTTCCTCAAGCTCCGCCGCATCGCCATCATCCCGTGCCGCCTCGGCCGCGACGACGACCGGCAATAGATCCGGCCGTGGCGGCAGGCGCGGCAGCCTGAACGCCGCCTGCCGCGCGCCGGGCACGGCGGTCGCAACGTCTTCCAGAAACTCCGGCGCAAACTTGAAGGACAGGCAGCGGTCGCCGGTGCTGTGGTCGTGACTGCATTCGAAGCTGTGGCCGGGATTGCCCAGCAGCAGCGCGCCGGGCGCCAGCACCGCCGACCCGACTGCCGAGCGATACCGGAACGTACCGGCGGTCACGATCGCAATGCATCCGGCGTCGTGTTCTTCCTCGAATGTCCGATCGCGCGGCCCGCAGCTACAGATCACGTCCTGTGCGCGCCAGCCGGGGCCCGATGCCAAAACTCGTGAAGTGAGCGCCATGGCGAAGATTAGCAATTTTTCCCAAGCGGCGGCGAATCCCGCCGGATATCTCTAACAATCATACGACCCAATGAGTGTTCCGACCATGACAGCCGACACATTCATCGAAGCGCTTTCCAGCACGGCCGCGGCGGCGGACCGCGCCGACAAGATGAAGCTTTACGGCTGGCTGATCGGTCGCTGGACGATGGACGCGACCGTTTATCGCGACGACGGAACTAGGCATCGAGGTCGGGGCGAAATTTACTTCGCGTGGGTGCTTGAAGGCCGCGCGATCCAGGATGTCTGGATTTTGCCGGGCATTTTCTATGGCACGACGCTGCGCGTCTATGACCCCGGCATCGATGCCTGGCACATCCTCTGGAGCGACCCGATGCGGCAGGTCTATACGCGTCAGATCGGACGCGCGCAGGACGACGACATCGTGCAGCTTGGCAACAACGATGCCGGCGAGCCGATACGCTGGAGTTTCAGCGCCATCACACCCGACTCGTTCCGCTGGACCGGCGAACGCTCGCGCGACACTGGCAACACCTGGCAGATACAGGCTGAGTTCCATGCCCAGCGCGCGCGATAACTTCAACAAGCTAACCTCTCGGGAGAAAGCGCGATGATCGACCACATTTCCATCGGTGTCCGCGACGTTGCCAAGTCCAAGCAGTTCTACGACGCGGCGCTGAAGCCGCTTGGCTATCAGTGTCTCAGCAAAGGCGAAGGATCGCTCGGCTATGGAGCAGAGGCCGTCGCGCTCTGGATCAGTGCGGTGGATCGTCCGGTCCCGCCCGACATGAAATCGGGTTTGCATTTCTGCTTCACGGCTCCGGACCGCCGCAGTGTCGACGCGTTCCATGCCGCAGCACTGAAGGCTGGCGGCCGTGACAATGGCAAGCCGGGATTACGCGACGATTACGGGCCGGACTACTACGCCGCCTTTGTGGTCGATCCGGACGGCTATCGCCTAGAGGCCCATTCGGGGTAAGCGGCAAGTCCTGAACGCTTTTTAGTTAGTTCGGCCCAGGGGGCTACGCGGCTTCCCATTGTTAGGTTACCGCGTTCAACGCCGTCCATGCGGCGAGCAAATCCATGTAATCCCGCCAGCGCACGATCTTGCGATTCTCAATCGTGGCGATCGAGACAAACCTGTTGTCGTACGGCGTGTCGGTGGCAACTATCTTCCCGTGCACTTCGTACTCGAGAGTCACGACACGGCCGTTGTCGGAAGGATGCGCGATCAGTGAATCGCCGCGATCAAGCCGGATGTTGTTACCGTATCCAGAATAAAGCGCCATGAGGTTGGCACGGCCGCGCGTTACCCGCGGCCAACCCGGAAAATCGTAGCGAAACTCAAATAAAACGTCGTCGTGGAGGGTATCGAAATAATGTTCACCGTCTACGAACTTCGAGAGACCCTCCATGACAACCGCGAAGAACGGGTCGAGCGCGCGAAAAGCTGCGTAGTCGCCTTTGGGCATCTCTTACTCCTTAGCCGGGGCTTCGCGTCATTGTTGACGCAGAGCCCGAGATGTCCGCATTTAACGATCAAAAACGAGACTTCGCTGAAGTTCGTTCTTGGGCCCATTGCGACGTTTCGCTGCGCCGCGGAATTTGATCGCTATAGGAAAACAAAGCGGACACCAAGCGGGCCGCGCCAACGTCGCTCGATTTACAAGTACGCGCCCTAGCCTTCCTCTGAAGGAATAAAGCGTTGTTGCGTCTGAATGTCTTTAATGTTGGTCGGCCGGTCGAATGGCGGCGGCAGCGGGTCCCCGGCTTTGCGCGGGCGGCCCAGCGCACGGAACCAGTCTTCTAGGCCCGGCGGGCTGATGAACCAGATCAGCCGCATCTGCTCCGGCCCGGTGTTGGTGACCTTGTGCTGGAGGCCGCGGCCGATCAGCATCATGGTCTCTTCGCGCACGTCATAGGTTTTACCGTCGATCTCCGCTGTGCCGGTGCCGCGAAAGCAGAACAGAATTTCGTGGCTGCGCTCGTGGCCGTGCCGGCGGATGTGGGCCCCCGGCTCCAGCACCTGAATGCCGATCGAGAAATTGTCGTAAGGCGACGTATAGGGGCTGAATTTGTTGACGACGTAACCGCGGGACGGCAGCGGCTGCCAGAACGACTCGCCGTCGTCCGGCCCGAGCACGATTGCGGTCCCTTTGGTGAAGCTGTCCATAGGCAAACTCCTAGCTGTTGCGCTTGGCGCCGCGCGGCGCGCGCAGATCCGTTACTGTCTGTGATGCCCCGCTGTCGTAGCCGTAAGTCGCCATGAAATCCTCGGCGATCTGATGTAGTTCGTCCCAGGGCGCGTTGATGAAATTGTAATTGCGTACCGCGAAGGCCGGGCCGACGAAGAACTTCTCGTAAGAGGTCGCGCGGCTGGCGTGATCGGATCCGATCAGATCCCAGGCGAGCTTGAAGAGCTTCATGCGGTCGACGGCGTCGTGCTCGCCAGCGGTCCAGTAGGTCGCAAACAATTCGCCCAGCGCCGGATCGTCAACGACCTCGATGCTCGCCGGGAACTGAAACTGCCCGCCACCCATCAGTTCGCGCATGATGTCGATCAGCGTCGAGTGGTTCTCCATCGCCCAATTGATCGCGGCGTAGAGATAGCGGCGGTTGTAAAGCGCAAAGCCATGATCGATTTGCAGCCAGGCCTCGATTTGCCCGTCGATCATGGCGTTGTAGCCGGCCTCCATGGCGGCCAAACGCCCAAGCGTGTCGCGCACCGCCGGAATGTCGCGGGCGCCAGTCGCCTGCGCCAAGAGGCTCGCGATCGCCACCATGAACCGCAGCTTGGTGCCGAAGCGCACGTTGCACTGATGATTGGCCATCACATGCGACGGCGTCTGGATGTAGATATTCCGGCTGAGCCCGGCATTGTCGTGCACGATGACCTTTTCCCACGGCACTTTGACGTCCTGGAACACCAGCATGCAGTCGGATTCGTCGAAGTGATAGGTCAGCGGACTGTCGAACTCGACGGTGTCGGCCCGATTGAACGGCCGCCGCGACCACAGCGACAGGCCGGGAAGATTGAGCGGTATGACGCAGGTGATCAATTCTTTGCGCTGATCGGGCGCCAATGGCATGACGTTACCGATCAGCACCTCGTGCGCATAGGCAGCGCCGCTCGCCAGCATCTTCATGCCATTGATAGTGACGCCGCTATCATCTTCAGCGGTGACGCGAAGCGCCGGCTGCTGCAGCCCATGCGCCTGATAGTAGTCCTTGTTGCGCGCGGCCGGCGGCGGCACGAGTGCGTAGGTGGCAAAGATGTCGTCGCGCCGCATGTGCTGGTAGATGTTCAGAAGATTGGCGCGGTTTCCTCCCGGTTCGGCGTCGAACACTTCCGGCTTCATCGACAGGCCGGTGATGTTGCCGGCGATCGCGTCGGGTGTCCGGCCCATCAAGCCGAAACAAAATTCGGCAATCTTGCGGTGCGCGCGGGTGCGCCGCCGCAAATCTTCCTGCGAGCGCGGCTGCAGGTAGTACATGCTGTAGCGTTCGTCGCCATCGGAAAACGTCATGACGTCGCGCAGCGCCGGATCGGACTTCAGGTCGTAGAGCGCCGCATAGGTCCGCGCGCCGCCGGCGAAGGCCGGATGTTTGGTCTGATCGGCGATGCGTTCGCGGCCAACATAAAGCGCGCGGCCGTCGCGGATGCTTTCGAGATATTCCTTCCCGGTCATCAACATGACGGCGGCAGCCCTGTTCTGCTCAGGCGACGGCAATCTTGGCTGGCTTGGCCTGATCGTGATCGTAGCTCGCCATCAGGTCCTCGACGATCTTGTTGAACGCGGCCCAGTCGGTTTCGCGGAACGAATGATTGCGGATGATGAACGACGCGCCGGCGTAGAACTTCTCATATTGCTGATGGCGGCCGGCGAATTCGGAACCGACCATGTCCCAGGCGAGCTTGAACAGCTTCATGCGGGTGAGCGCATCGGCCTGCGGCGTCTGCCAGTAGGTCTGAAACTCTTTCGCCAGAGCAGGATCGTTCATGACCGAGATGTTGGCCGGCATCTGGAATACGCCGCCGCCGCACAGCTCGCGCAGATCGTCGATGAATTTGCTGTAGTTCTGCGTGCACCATTCCAGCGCGCCGTACATCATCCGCCGGTTGAAGCAGACGTAACCTTCCGGACCGCCGGGCCAGCTCTCGTAGGCGTTGATCTGGCCGTTGATCATGCCGGCGAGCATCGCCTCCTGCGCCGAAATGCGGCCGAGTGTTTCCTTCACCGCCGGAACCTGGTCGGCACCCGTGGCGTTCGTGATCTTGCTGGCGAGCCCGGCCAGCAAGCGCATCTTCGACCAATAGCGGACGTTCGACTGATGATTGCCGAAGCAATGGCTCGGGGTCTTGACGTAGATGTCGCGGGAAAGCAGCGCATCGTCGTGGACGAACACGCGTTCCCATGGCACCTTGACTTCGTCGCACAGCAGCATGCTGTCGCTTTCGTCGTAGCGATAGGCGAGCGGTGAATCGACTTCGGAAATGCAGCCGAGCTCTGCCGGCTGCCGCGACCACAATTGCAGGCCCGGCGCATTGCACGGAATCGCGCAGGTGATGGCCTCTTTCTTCTGGTCGGGCGCGATCGGGATCACGTTGCCGATCCAGATTTCATTGGCAAAAATCGCGCCGGTAGCCAGCATCTTCATGCCGGAAATGACGACGCCGCTGTCGTCCTCGCGCACCACGCGCAGGGTCGGGACCGGGATATTCTGGCGATGATAGAATTCCGGATTGCGCGTCGCCTGCGGCGGCACCACCGCATAGACCGCGTAGATGTCGTTGTCGCGGATGTGGCGATAGTAGGCGAGCAGATTGTCCGGATGGCCGTACGGCGCCTTCAGCTCGTCGGGCTTCATTGCCATGCCGGTGACGAACGACGAGACGTGATCCGGCGAGCGGCCGAACATGCCGTAGGTAAAGTCGGCAATGCGGCGGTGGCCGATCATCCGCCGCTGCAAATCCTCGCGCGAGCGCGCCCGCAGAAAGTAGATCGAGTGCCTGCCGCCGTCTTCCTCGAACGTCATCTCGTCGCGCAGCGCCGGATCGGCCTTCATGTCATAGAGCGCGGCAACCGTCTGCGCGGCGTTGCGGAACGCCGGATGGCGGGTCACGTCGTCGACCCGCTCCGATCCGATATAGACGACGCGGCCGTCGCGGATCAATTCGAGGTGCTCCTTGCCGGTACGCAACATGTCAGAGACCTCTCGTCAGATCGCACGCGGTGCATTTGGTGGCATGAAACGCTCAGACTTCAGGATAGAAATGCGTTTCCAGAAGCAGGCAGCCGGTATCGGATTTGAAGGGGCCGTGATGGACGCCGGGCGGCCGCACCGCGTAGGTGTAACCCTCGAATTTCTCGCCGCCTTTGCCTTGCGCATCGTTACCGACGATCAGGTCGCCGGACAGCAGGAACACTTCCTCCCAATATTCGTGCACGAACGGCGCGGTGGTGTAGACACCGGGGGCGAAACGCAGAAACCGGGTGCGATTGCCGCGCCGCGCTTTTTCGTCGAGCTCGCCGGCAATGATCTTCTGCTGAATGCCCGCGGGATAGCCGGGCGGCGTGTGCCAGCCCTTCTCCATGTCGAGCGCGTGAAATTCCTTGTGTCCCTTGTGATAGCCCATGATTTTTCTCCTAGCCCTGGTCCGGCAGCGTTCGCACCCGGTAGCTGTGCGTGATTTTCCGGTGCAGCACCGGATCGTCCAATTCCATTTCAAATTTCTCCGCAGGCGCGATGCCGCCGTGGACCGCAAGCGTGCCGCAGAACATCGCCGTGCCGGCCGGAAGCTCGTCGCGGTTGCCGTACAGCTTGAACAGTTCCGGCAGTGGCCGCATCGCCGTGACCGAGCCTTCCTGATAAAGCCGCCGCTCGCCGTTGACGCCGACATACGAACGCAGCACCAGCGCGTCCCAATGCGGCGCCACATCTTCCCAGCGCCAGAGATCGCGGCTGACCGGCTTGGCGCACATCTGCTTGGACAGCGAGACGCCGACGGCTTCGGCTTTGCGGTCGGTGTGATCCGAGCCGATGCCGACGTAGGCGCCGTCTTCGAATGAATAGGCGACGCATTCAACCTCGCCGCTCGAATGCTCGCCCAGGACTTCGATGCTGTCGTCGGTGGTCAGGAGCGAGGCGGCTACACGGTAGAAAATCGGCGTCGACTTTGGCCGCTTCACGCCGATCGCCTCAAGCTCGCGGATGTGCTTTTCGAGTGCCGCAATATCGCGGCCGGTCCAGCCGGCAACGACGAGTTCGCGCACGCGGCGCACATCGAGCTTTTCTTCACGAAGCAAGTACCGACCTCCTCACCACACTCTGCGAGCGCCGCCTCGGAAATTAGATAAGACGCCGATGAGCTTGTCACCAAAGTAAAATTTCACAAGCGTTTTCCAGGCACTGCAGACCGCTGCCGCGGGCAAACGCACGCGGTTGTTGCGCAACCGCTATTCGGCAGCTTCCTGCCATTCAAGTTCCGGGCGAGTGAGCGACGCGGTTGCCCGCGCCGAACCGCGCACCAGCGCGGCCATGGCGGCTGAGGCGGCGGCGAACATCCGCGGCGTCAGCGCTCCGAAAAAAATGTCGTTGATCGCCCGGATTTCGGCGCTGTGACGCGCGATCAGGCTCCGCCCGGCGCGCGTGAGACTCAACAGCACCGCGCGGCCATCCTTCGGGTTGGCGCGCTTGGCGAGCAACCCGGCGTGGGCGAGCTTGTTGCTCTCGGTCGCAACGAAGGCGCTGGATACGTGCAAAACTTTGGCGATTGCCGTCACGCCGACGCCGCGCGCGCCCTGGAATTGGCCGACCGCCATCAGGAGCGAATATTGCGGCGCGCTGATGCCCATGCGCGCGCCCAGATGCTCGCGCACGATCGTCATGCGGTTTGCGATCGTCAGAAGGTCATAGACCAGACGCCGGAAGCGGTCGTCGGAGCCGTTCTCCAGCAGCGCCGCCTGCGAGGCGGTTGCCGGCAGGCGAAGGCTTGCACCCTTGATCTCGCGCGCGGGTATCGCACTCCGGTGCCCGCGACCAGTTTTGCTGCGCGCTTTAGAGATCGACATAGCCCGTGTCTTGCAGCAGCTGGCTCTCGACCGGGATGTGCAAGCTGTCGTGCACGGCGTTGTAGAATTTCCAGAAGCCGACGACGCAGGCGAGCTCGACGATCTGGGGCGGCGTCAGGTGCTTTTTCAGCCGCTGCAGGATTTCGTCGGGAACCGACGTCGGGTCGGCCGAAGCGGCCCGCACGTAATCGAAGCAGACACGCTCAAATTCGTCCTTCGGCTCGATCTCGCCGGTAATCAGCGCCTGTAACTCTTCCTCACTAACGCCCCAGCCTTCGAAATCGTCGCCGCGCGGCTTTTTCAGCATCGAGCAGCTGTGCGCGGTGCAGTACGCGCAGCCGTTGGTCGCGCAGGCGATGGCGGCAAGCTTGCGCTTGAGCAATTGATCGAGCGTCGACGACGGATCGCGCATCACGTTGCTGTTGAGCTTCCACAACGTCTCGGCGATCTCCGGGCGATGGGCATAAAGCTTCAGCGCGTTCGGCAGAAAGCCCATGCGTTTCTTGTACGGATCGAGCACCGGCTTGAGCTTCGGCGAAAAATCTTCCTCGCGCACGTACGGAATAAACGGCTGGGCCTCGACCAGCACATGCGGTTTGGGCGGCGTCACGGGCTTGTTCATCGCTATTACTCCTCTCTAAAGAAAATCTTCCAGGCGGACCTTGCCCCAGTTGATCGGCCACGCCCGTTCGAAATCGGCGGGGTTGTGGCGCGACTTGCGCGTCGCATCGATGCCGATCTTGCCGACGGTGCGCAGCGGCGCGTGTCCCTCGAGCGGCTTCCCCGACGGATCGAACGGCGAGCCGCGGGTGTGCGGCACGATGATAATGTCGCGCGCCGGATCGACCCGCGTAGCGATCGCGTGATAGACCTCGCGGGCATCGTCGATATTGGTGTCGGGGCTGACGGCGACGACCATCTTGGTGTTCAGCCACGGCGCGCCCATCGCCGTCATCAGCGCGTCGTTGACGAAGCCTTCGCGCGGATAGTCGAACTGCAAAATGCAGGACAGCGCCGCGCCCCAGGTCGGAAAGCGCACGTCGGTGACGGTCAGTCCGATCTCGGTGAGCCGGTTGTACAGCACCGCCTCGTGACACAGCCGCGGCAGCGTCTGATGATCGGTGTCGGGCGTGGTCTGATGATTGCGGTAGATCGGCCGATCGCCGCGCATGGTCACCGCGGTGATCTCGACCTCCGGCACCTGCTCGGAATGCGGCAGGTGATACATCGAGGGCGACGTCACTTCCCCGACCGGAAATTTCTCGCCGAGATGCACGTAGCCTTCAACGACAATTTCAGCCTGCGCCGGGACCGTAAGCTCGACGGTCTCGCACGGCACCATCTCGATGTCCTGGTCCATGATGGTGCCGACCATTTCCATTTCGCCCCACATGTCCATGTGCAGGCCGGAAAAGTTGCCCATGATTTCGTAGGCCGGCGGAATCCCGAACACGAACGCAATCGGCATCCTGGTTTTGCCCAGCGCCCGATATTTGTTCATGATGATGTGCGAGTGCGGGGTGATGAAGCTGATCAAGCCGCGCCGCGGCCCGACGGCGTAAGTGCCGGCGTGGCATGAATTGTAGAAGCCGGTCTCCGGATCGCGGATGATGTTCATCGCCGTGACGTAGGGCGCGGCGTCCACGTCCTTGTGGCGCGGGATCGGCAGGATCGTCCAATCGGCGTCGCCGCCGGTGCGGACCACTTCCTTCACCGGTCCGGTCTTGACGTTTTTGAGCCCGCGCGGCGGCTGGCGCAGCCGAAACGCCAGCGTTTTCAGGTAATTTTCGGGCGTCACCCCGAGCGCGCGGGCCTGGGAACGGCGGTTCTTCACGAACATGTCGCAGAGCCGGAAGCCGGGCTTCTCGACAATGTTCTCGAACACGATCGGAACGTCGCTCTGCGCCGACAGCGCGCCGATGTCATCCATGCGCACCGGCTTGGTGATGCGGGTGACGATATCCGCGTTGGTTTCAAGATAGCCGCGCAGGCTCGCGTCGAGCGGCTGCTCGTTCGACTGCGGCGCGGGTTTGACTGCCGTTGCGGCCGTCTCTGGCGGCATCACGTCCCTCCAGATAGCTAAGTAAGTTTATTATGTTGGTTTACCAAGTCAACAGTCGCACCGCGCCGTCAAGCGCCAGTCAGCGTGCAGCGGCAAGCGCCGCGGCGATGAGATGCTCCGGCATTTCCGGTGCGTCGGCCGATCCGCGGTGGATTGCAAACAGGTTGCGAATGTTGGCGGCGATGGCCGCTGCCGGTTGGGCGCGCAGCCACCCGGCGATGCGGCGCGTGCTCCATTCCTCGAGCATCATCTGCTCGATCCGTTCGCTTTCAAGCTCTGCGGCCTTGACGTCGGCCCGCAGCGCCGCAGCCGATGCGACGACCGCCGACGGGTCAGTCGCGAACGGCTTAAGCGCACGCCGGGCCCGGCGAAGGCTTTGCACGATGTGTTTGTGCCACTCGTCCACCATGCTTGCCGCCGCGCGCAACTCGGCATCGGGCACGATGGCGCCGCCAACCGCGCCTACATAGGCGCAGAACAGAAGCAGGTTGACGTCGATGCCGTGACGGTCCTGGAGATCGAGGCACTCCGCCTGAACACGTCGTGTCGCTGTAAACCGCAAGCGAGAACGACCAGAAACGCGACGACGGCTCGCTCACGGCGCTATCCTACTCGTCGTCGCCCGCGCGCCACCTTTTGACCAGCCCGACCTCGATATCGAACAGGTCGAGACAGCGCCCGACCGTCTGGTTGACGATGTCGTCGATGGTTTTGGGCCGATGATAGAAGGCCGGTACCGGTGGCACGATCACCGCACCGTTCTCGGTCGCGGCGAGCATGCTGCGCAAATGGCCGGCGTGCAGCGGCGCTTCGCGCACGACGAGGACAAGACGGCGCCGCTCTTTCAGCGTCACGTCCGCCGCGCGGCTCAGCAAGCTGTCCGTCGTGCCGTAGGCAATGTCGGACAAGGTGCGGATCGAACACGGCGTAATCACCATGCCGCGGGTTCGAAACGACCCCGAAGAAATCGCGGCGCCGATATCCGAGTTCTGATACGTGGCTTGCGCAAGCCGACGGACGTGCTCGATCGAAACATCGGTCTCTTCTTTTAACGTCAGCGCAGCCGACTTCGAGACGATGAGATGCGCGGGAATTTTTTTATCGTGGAGCGCTTCCAGCAGCCGGACACCATAAATGGCACCTGAAGCTCCGCTGATGCCGACAATGATGGGAGGGTCCCGGCGCATGCGCGCGAATGTGACGGTTTTGTCAGGTGATCGCAACCGCCGCCATCGGCGCCGCGCGTCAGTCTTTCCCAGACGATAAAGCCGGGTAGCGCAGCTATTGTGCGGCGGCGATCTGGAACGCGCCGCCAGTGCCTTCGACCGCCTCACCGCTGCTGCTGCCGCCGCCATTGTGCGCGGTATCCGATGCGGCCGGTTCGCCGCGCGGCGAAATCACGAAGCTGTAGGATTTCCCGGACTCGACGGTGAAGCGGTAGCTGGTGCTGCCGGCTGGCAGACGATGGGTCGCCAGTCCGAGCGGCGCCGACCAGGCCGAGACTTTGAGTACGGCAGGCCCCGGCGGCACCGTTCCGGTATAGGTCCGGCCCGCCGCCAGCGTTGCCACCGATTTGCCGTTGATCTCAACACTCGCGGCGGCGGCGCGGTAGGTCAAATCGTCCGACCGGCTGATGGTGATGGACGGTTGTCCGGGCGCAGCATCGCTCGATGCGCCGAATTGATCCGTGACGCAGCCGCCGCAAGCCAGCAACATGGACAGCAGCGCCGATCGATAGATGAGAACCATGCGAAACCTAAGCGGGGGCGAATTGCCTAGGCAAATTAAGGTCTTACATGGTTACTGGAGCGTTAACCGGGGGTCTGGCCCGCTATAGCTGCTGTTCGCTGCTGCCGCTAAGAAATGCAGTAAAAAGCGATCCCGCCGCGCGCGCCTGCTCGGCCGTACCCGAGAAAACCTGCACGCCTGATGACAGCACGCAGACCTGGTCGGCAACGTCCAGCGCACGCGCCGTGTTCTGTTCGACCAGAAGGATGCTCAAGCCTTCGTCTTTCAGCTTCATCAGCGCGTCGAGGCAAAGATCGACCATCTTCGGCATCAGGCCGAGCGAGAGTTCGTCGACCAGAAGGAGCCGCGGCTCAGCCATCAACGCGCGGCCGATGGCAAGCATCTGCTGTTCGCCGCCGGACAGCGAACCGGCAAGCTGCGTGCGTCGCTCGTAAAGCCGCGGGAAATAACCAAATACCCGATCCCGCTTGGCGGCGTCGCGCGCCAGCGGCCGAGCATAGCCGCCAACGGTGAGATTTTCGTCGACGGTGAGATCGGAAAATAGCTGGCGGCCCTCCGGTACCAGCGCAATACCGAGATCGACGCGATCGACGGCGCGGCGGCGGGTGATGTCCGTGGCATCAAACACGATGCGGCCGGCGTAAATGTCGACATGGCCCATGATTGCCATGATGGTCGAAGTCTTGCCCGCGCCGTTGGGACCAAGCAGCGCAAATACCGAGCCGGTCGGCACCTCGAATGACGCATCATGCACGGCGCGCACCGAGCCATACCCGCAGTTGAGGTGCTCAATGCCGAGCATGGCCTGCGCTTCCGCTGCCGACATAGGCTTCGCGCACGACGGCGTCGCCCATCACCTCCTGCGGCACGCCATCGCCGATGACGCGGCCGTCATTGAGCACGATCAGTCGCCGGCAGGAGCGCATGACCTCTTCGAGATTGTGCTCCACCAGAACGACGGTAATGCCCTGGGCGTTCACGGCGACAATGGTCTCGATCTGCCGCGAGGCTTCGGTCTGATTGAGTCCGGCGAGCGGCTCGTCGAACAGGACGATCTGCGGATCGACCGCGAGCGCCCGCGCCACTTCGAGCCGCTTCATCTGGCCGAGCGGCAGTGACCCCGAAAGCTTGCCTTCGGTGCCGGACAGGCCGACACGAACGAGAATCTCAGCCGCACGTTCGCGCTCCCGACCGCGGCCGACATTGAGCGCGGCGCGCAACGGATTGGCGGTGCGGCGGTACCCGGCCGCAAGCACGACATTGTCGAGCACCGTCATCTCGCGAAACGGCCGCACCATCTGGTGCGTCAGCGCCAGTCCCTTGCGCACACGCGTGGCCGTCGAATTCCGGGTGATGTCGCTGCCGGCCAGCACGACCCGTCCGCGGTCGGGCTTGACCGCGCCGGCGACAATGCGAATGAGCGTGGTCTTGCCGGCGCCATTCGGACCGATCAGTCCAACGAGTTCGCCGGGCGCAATCGAAATCGTCACGCCATCGACCGCGTTCACGCCACCGAAATGCACGGCGAGATCCTCGAGCTGGAGCGCCGCAATCATAGCTTTGCCGGCGCCGTCAATCGCCGCGTCAGTCCGGCAATACCGCCGGGCGCGAGGCGAATAACCAGGACTAACAAGCCGCCGAAGACCAACAAGCGGTAGTCGTTGACGAAGCGGATCACCTCCGGCAGCAGCGTCAACGCCACCGCGGCGGCAACAACGCCGAAGGTCGATCCGATTCCGCCGATCACCACCATCGCCATCAGCAGCACCGAGAAAATAAAGTCGAACGTGTCGGCAGTGATGAACTGTGTAAAGAAAGCATAGAGGCCGCCAGCCAATCCGGCGAGCGCCGTGCCGATGCCGAACGCCGCAAGCTTGTAGGCGCCGGCATTGATGCCGAGCGTGGCGGCGGCATCTTCGTCCTCGCTCACGGCGCGGAACGCAAAGCCCATCCAGGACTGGTTGATGTACAGGCTCAGAGCGATGGTCGCGCACTGCAAACAGCAGAATCATGATCATATTGCCGGCGGCGCCGAGACCCGAAGCCGGAATGCCGCTGATGCCCATCTCGCCGCCGAGCCAGCCTGCTTGCGCACGAAGCCCGTGAACAGGAAATTCACGCCGATCGTGGTCACGGCGAGAAAATCGCTGCGCACCCGCAACGAGGCAAAGCCGACTACGATACCGAGCAGCGCCGCCACCGCCGCCGCACTGACAAGCGAGAGCGGGACATTGCGGGTAGCAATCATGATCAAGGCCGCGGCGTAAGCGCCAGTGCCATAGAACGCGCCATGTCCCAGGCTGATCTGCCCGCAGAAACCGCTGATCATGTTGAGACTGACCGCCAGCATCACGTTGAGACCGATTACCGAGAGGAGACTGATCTCGTACGCGCTCATGCGGCGCGCGCTCCGGTAAATCCCTGCGGCCTGATCATCAGGAGAGCGATCAGGGCGAGAAACGCGATGGCGTCGCGATTGAGCCAGGAGCCGATGAAAATGGTGCCGTACGCCTCAACCATCCCCAGCACCAGACTTGCGATCAATGTGCCGCGCACGCTGCCGAGGCCGCCCAGCACGATGATGGCCAGCGCCTTGTAGCTGACCACGTAGCCGATCACCGGATCGACCAGATTATTGAGGAGCCCAACCAGGCCGCCGGCCAGTGCCGCGAGCGCCGATCCGATCGCGAAATTCAGATAGCGCACCTTGATCGCATCAACACCGAAGCTCGCGGCGATCTTCGGCCGCGATACCGTGGCCCGCCAGGCAATACCGATGCGCGTGCGCGTGGTGAAGAGATGCAGTCCGGCAAAGACGACGATGGCGCAGACAACGATCGCGATCTGCACGGCGTTGACCCGCACGCCTTCGATATCGAAGATCTTGAACGCGTACGGGTTGTTCTTGAAGGTGACGCCCTGCTCGCCGAAGGCAATGCGAAACGCATCCTGCATCAGCACCAGGAGCCCGACCGAAGCGATCATCGGCACGTCCGGGCGATAGCCGAGCAGCGGCTCGTAGAGCAAGCGATAGATGGCCATGCCGAACAGCGGCGTCACCATAAGCGCCGCGAGAAACCCAAGACCGACGCTCCCGGACGCGTTAGCGACAATGACGGTGATATAGGCGCCGAGCGCGAACACCGCGGCGTGGGCGACATGCAGAATGCGCAACAGCCCGTAGACGAGGGTCAGACCCACCGCCATCATGGCGTACATACAGCCGAAACTCAGGCCCGTTACCGCGAGATCGACGTAGTACACCGCTCCGTCCTTGGGGTGGGAAAGGCGAGGCGCGTCTCAAACGGCGCGGACGGCTACTTCTCCGGCGGCGCAAACGCTTCGAGGTCGCCGAGCTTGGCGAAGAATTTCATCTTGCCGTCCTTGATGACATTGACGCTGATCGGCTCGATGACTTCGTGCAGCTTGTTGAAGCCGATCAGTTCGCCGGTGAGCAGCGGGAAGTTTTTGGTCGCGGCCAGCGCGTCGCGCACCTTGGGCGGATCGGCGCTGCCCGCGCGTTTGATTGCATCCGCCATCAGCATAACCGCCGAATAGGTGATGGCGGCGACGTTCTCCGGCGGATAGCCGGCGCGCTTGGTAAACTCCGCAAAGAAACGCTGCAACGCCGCATCATCGCGGCCGCGATCGAAACTGTCGACGATGTAGGTGCCCTCGGAAGCAGGACCGGCGATATCGATGAATTTCTGGGAATCGAACGCCTGTGAGCCAATGATCGGCGCGGTGACGCCGCCGCCGCGCAATTGCGCGACCAGCGGTCCGCCGGTGAAGAAATAGCCGGTCGCGTAAACGCCGTCCGGATTGTCGCGCTTGACGCTGGCGACGATGGAGCCGAACTGGCGATCGGTCAGCGAGTAACTGTATTTGTTCAGCACTTCGATGCCGTATTTGGGCGCGGCTTCGAGGAAGCCGGCCATGGTCGCCTGCCCATAGTCATTGTCCATGGTGATGGCGGAGATCTTTTTCAGCTTGAGGTCCTTGCCGATGAACAGCGCCGTGGCGCGTCCCTGCGGCGGACCCAAATGGACAAGGCGGAACATCAGATCGCCGGCGCGCGTGATGTCCGGATGCACGCCATAGGCGGAGATCATGACCACGCCGGCATTCTGAAACACCGGCGCGGCGGCGCGTCCGGAGGCCGAATAGCTGGCATTGACCACGAGCTTGACGCCGTCCTCGCCGATCAGCTTGTTCGCGGTGAAAATCGCCTGATCGGATTTGGCCTGATCGTCATAGGAAATGAGCTGCAGCTTCTGGCCAATTTCACCGCCTGCCGCATTGATTTCCTCAATCGCCATTTCGGCGGCGATCTTGGCCGACTTGCCGTCGCTCGCGGCGAATCCGGTCAGCGGCGCCTGAAAGCCGATCTTGATCTCGGCATGCGCGGCGCTCACGGCAACAAGCCCGAAGGCTGCGACACCGGCGAGGCCGATGATGGTCCGCGCGGCCAATGCCGGAACCTTCGACAGATGATGCCACATCGTTGTCTCCATCAATGAAAATCAGGACGGCAGATCGCCCCGCGGCAAAACTCTATTGGTGCGCAGCAGCTCTCGGGCACGCTGCGTCGCCTGCTCGGGCGGCTGCGCCTTCTTCCAATCCGGCCGGTCACTGTCGCGCCGCGTCGCGTCGATGGCAAGCTTGGCAATGGTGCCGCCGGACTCCAATGGCTCGGACCGGTCGGTGCGAACGGCGGGCACAATGACCAGATCGCGATCGGCCTTCATGCGCGTCGCCATGGCCCATTCGACCTGCGCCTGATCCCAGGGATCGATGTCGTCGTCGACCACAACGACCTGTTTGATCAAATTCACCGCCGCCCAAATCGCAAACGCCGCCTTGCGGGCGTCGCCCGGTCGCGGCTGGTGCAGCGACACCACGGCGTGCAGACGACCGGCGCCGCCCATACCGACAGCGACCTCGCGCACCGCCGGGACGCTGGCCCGCGCCGACCGCGCCAGCCCGGCAGCGATCGCCACGCCGCCAAGCAGACAATGTTCCGGGTGATAGCCGGGAAGCACGACTTGAAACAACGCGTCATGCCGACGCGTCAGCCGGCTGAACGTCGCGACGATGCCGGCGCCGTAGTTCTCGTAAAGACCGTGAAACTCGCTCACCGGGCCTTCCTCAATGTGTTCGCCGGCATCGAGGGTGCCTTCCAGCACGCATTCGCAATGCGCCGGCACCAACAGATCGGAGCTGACGCAGCGAACGACGTCGAGCGGCTCGCCAAGGAGCGCGCCGGCGACTTTCAGTTCGTCGTCGCCCAAGCCGAGATAAAGACAGGAGGCGACCAGCACCGCGGGATGGTTGCCGATGCAGACGGCGATATCGAGCGTTTCGCCGCGGGCATGCGCTTGCCGCGCCAGCACGGCCAGATGATGGTTCGGCGCAATGCCGACGAACGCGCGGTTGCCGCCGAGCGGCATCAGCCGCGCGATCGAAAGATTGGTCTGACCGGTGCGCCGGTCCTTGGCGACGATCGCGCCAGCGGTGATGTAAGGGCCGCGCTCGTGTTCGAAGAAACGCGGAATTGGCAATTCGTCCGATCTAGCACGGGATCGACGACGATTTTCTCCTGACAGGGCGCCGACGTCAGCACCCGATGCGCCAGCGGCGCTTCGATCGCCGCAATAATCGCGCTTTGCAGCTTCGCTTGCGTCGTCCGAAGCCCCATTGCGAATCGCGGCAACGAATTGAGCAAATTGCCGACAACCGGCATTTTGTGACCGCTGACCTGTTCGAACCGCAGCGCCGGTCCTGCATCAGCTTCCGCCAAACAGGCCGCGATCTCGAAGTCGGCGCTTACCGGCTCGCCGATCGAAGCCACCTGCCCGGCCGCCTCCAGCGTGGCGATAAACGCACGCATCGACTGCGAGGAATCCGCCGCGCTTCGGCGCCGATCGTCTTTCACATCGCGGCCGGTCACGTCGTCCATCTGGCTACCTGAAACCGATCAATCGTGGGACCGCCATCGTGCGCGCCCACGCGACTTAAGACAATTGGAAGTGATTGATGCCCTTGTCGCGGGCCTCGGCGATCGCCTCCGGGTATCCGGCGTCGGCGTAACGCATCACGCCAAGACTGGTGTCGTTGGTCAGCGCCAGGCCAAGGCGCTGCTCGGCCTCGCCGGTTCCATCGGCGATCACGGTCACGCCGGCGCTGGTCATATAGCCCGAATAGCCGCCGCCGCCGGAATGAATCGCCACCAGATCGGCCTGCGACGAGCACATCGCCATGGCGTCGAGGAGCGGCCAGTCGGCGATGGCGTCAGAACCGTCGCGCATCCGCTCGGTCATGATGTTCGGGATGCGCCATGGCGCCGGCATCGAGATGATCGCGGGTGAATGCGATCGGACCGGACAGCGCGCCTTCGCGCACCATGCGATTGACGCCGAGCGCAAGTGCGGTGCGCTCGCCGTGTCCGAGCCAGGCAATGCGCGCCGGCAGCCCTTCGAACGGCACATGCTGCCGCGCTAATGCGATCCAGTTGGCGAGGATGCGGTTATCCGGAAATGTCTGGAGCAGATAATCGTCGATCTTACGGATGTCGTCGCGATCGTTGGCGAGCGATATCCAGCGGAACGGGCCAATGGCGCGCGCGAACAACGGGCGCAGATACGCCTCGGTGAAAATCTGAATGTCGAAGGCATCGGTTACGCCGCCGTCGCGTGCCTGGGTGCGGATCAGATTGCCGTTGTCGAACACGACAGCGCCGGCGCGTTTGAAGCCGAGCATCGCGCGGACGTGGCGGACGATCGTGGCGCGGCTCTCCTTCATAAGAGTATTCGGATCGTCCCGCCGCATGCGCCGCACTTCGGCGAGGCTTCGTCCCGACGGGACGTAGCCGTAAACGAGATCGTGCGCCGAGGTCTGATCGGTGACGACGTCCGGGACGATGCCGCGTGCGAGCAACGTCTCGTACACGTCGGCCGCGTTGCCAAGAACGCCGATCGACGTGGCGCGGCGCTCGCGCTTCGCCGCTTCGACCATCGCCAGAGCATCGTCGAGATCGCGGGCGCGGCGATCGAGGTAGCCGTTCGCCAGGCGTTTGGCGATGCGCTCTTCGTCGATCTCCACGCAAAGAATGACAGCGCCGGCCATGCGTCCGGCAAGCGGCTGCGAACCGCCCATGCCGCCAAGCCCTGCCGTCAGGATGAAGCGGCCGGCGAGGCTGTTGTTGAAGTGGCGCTCGGCAATGCGGACGAAAATTTCATAGGTGCCCTGAATCACGCCCTGCGAGCCGATGTATTGCCAATCGCCGGCCGTCAGCCCGCCCCAGCAGATCAGGTTACGCTTCTGCAACTCATAAAAGTTCTCCGCCTTCGCCCATTGCCCGACCATGTTGCAATTGGCCATGATCACGATCGGCGCCTTGTCGTGGGTCTTCAAAAGGCCGATCGGCTTGCCGGATTGCACGACCAGCGTTTCGTCCTCCGACATTGTCATCAGCGTTTCGACGATCTTGTCGTGGGAAGGCCAGTCGCGCGCGGCTTTGCCCAGCGCCGCATAGACCACGAGATTGGCTGGGTCCTCGCCGACCGCGAGCACGTTTTCCAAGAGCCGCAGCAAGCCTTCCTGGCGCCAGCCGCGACAGCGCAGGTTCGATCCCGATGTGACGGTAAAGCTTTTGCTCATCGCGGCTCAAGCCAGAGCATAACGCGCAATCGGAATGCCGAGCGCCGCTTCGCACACGGGATAGACTGCGGGGTCTTTCACCGACGAACTCAGCGGCAGGTGCGACTTCTCGATATGGAACACCGCAAGCTCCACGCCTTCCTTGATATGCCCGACGCTGACCGGCCGCCCGTCGGCACCCAACGTCGTGATCACATCAGGAAATGTCGCCAGGCGTGAGTTGCCTTCCTCGACCGCCATGTATTCGTTCATGACATGGAGCACGAGATCGCGCGCCCCGCAGCGGACGGTGATGGTGCCGATGTCGAACGCGCCTTCGGTATAGGTCACGGCTTTGCGCGTGACTTTGCCTTCGCCGAGGATTTTTCCCGAGGTCGTGCGGCAGATCGCTTCGATCACCGCGCGTCCGCCGTTTGCTTCCGCGGCCATGATGGCATGCCCAAGCTCGAGCGCGCGCGAAATGCCGCCGAGCGCCGCGTGCTGCTTCACGTAAGCGGCGCGCACCGGATTGCGGCAGCTGGCAATGAAGCCGCCGGACATATCGGCGGCCTTGCGCAGGATCGGCGATATTTTGGCCGTCGCGCCGCGCACCACGAGCTCAATATAAGAATGACTGGCGCGATGGCCGCCGACCGCGACCTGGATGGTCGCTTCCGGGCTGCTCGCCATGCCGATCGAGCCCATGTCGCCGGTCGGATGGGCGCGGATGTCGCCGACCGCGTCGACGACTTTGGTGCCGAGCAGCGCCGACGGCAGCCACGCATTCATGGTGCTCGACATGCCGTTCTGGCCGATCATCAGCCCGTAGATCGGCGCGCCGAGCGCCTCCTGCAGCATCTCGACCGCCTTGACGTAATCGACGCCGAGCATTTGCCATTCGGTCGTGCCGGCCGGCGCGCCGATCGCGGCGGCGGTGGCGATGAACGCGTCGTCGGGCACTTCATCCATGCTCACCAGCTCGGGATGGCCGATGGTGACAGCGGCAGTGCCGAGCATGCGGCCATGATCGGCCCAGCCGCCGCCGCCGGCCGCAAACACCGAGCCGCCGCGGATCGCGGCCTCGACATCCTGCAATCCCAGAATGCGGCCCATTAGTGCGCCCCTCCGCTCACCTGAGCCGCGACCGGCAATAATCGATCGAGCGATTTGACGGTTTGCAGCATGACCGCGGCGCCGCGCGGCGATCTGATCGCGATCGGCCCATTCCTCCGGCGCGTGGCTCTTGCCGCTGCGGCACGGCACAAAAACCATGGCCGACGGGCAGATGCGACTCATGAAGGCGGTGTCGTGCCCGGCGCCGCTGGCGATGTCGGTGGCGCGAAGGCCGAGTGCATCGGCGCTCTCGTGCAATTCGGCGCGCAACGTTGGATCGCATGCGGCGGGCGGTCCGTCAGATAAAGTGACAAGCGGCGCGCGCGAAACTCGCGCCGTTTCCGCGTGCCGCTGGCTCTCGCGCTCGATCTCATCGACGAACTTTTGCGTCAGCGCCGGATTGGTGGTGCGCGCATCGATGACCAGCCGGCACTTGCCCGGCACGACATTCGCGCCGCCGGGCTCCACGGTCAGGATGCCGACGGTGGCGACAAAATAATCCGGCCCCTCGGCGGCCAATCGCTCGGCGACGCGGCGTACCGTGACGACGGTGTTGGCGGCGGCGACCAGCGCATCGCGCCGTAACGTCATCGGCGTGGTGCCGGCGTGATCGGCCGCGCCTTCGAACGTGATCTCGATGCGGCGGATGCCGGCAATCGAGGTGACGATGCCGACATCGAGCGACTGGGATTCCAGCACGATGCCCTGCTCAATGTGCAGTTCCAGAAACGCCTTGATGTCGCTGCGGCGCGCCGACGTGAAACAATCCGGATTGCCGCCGACGCGGCGCAGCGCCGCGCGCAACGTTTCGCCGTGAGGCTCCGTCATGTCCAGCATCTTTGCTTCCAGCGCTCCCGCCATGCCGCGGCTGCCGATGCAGGATAAGCCATAATCGCTCGGCTCTTCGGCGAGAAAATCGATGACTTCGAGCGCGTGGTCGAGCCGCACACTGTGCGTCGCGCAAGGCGCGCGCGACTTCGAGGCCGGCCGCAACGCCGGCGATGCCATCGAAGCGGCCGCCGGACGGCACCGTATCGCTATGCGATCCGACCGCGATGACGCCGTATGCCGGATTGTTGCCTTCGAGCCGCCCGATCAGATTGCCGGCGGCATCGATGCGAACTGAAAGTCCCGCTTCGGTGAAGCGCTCGGCAAGCCACGCGCGGCCTTTGAGAAACAGCGGGCTGAACGAGCGGCGCGTGTAGGGGCGCTCGGGCTCGGTGATTTCCGCCAGCGCCATGATGTCGGCCCAGAGGCGGTCGGCGTCGAGCGGCAGCGCGGCGGGCACCTTCACGTCCCGCTTCAATGCGCCGGCAACGACGGCGCGATGAACTTTCCCGCGCCGGGCGCGCCGGTCACGCGTCCATCTTCCATCACGCGGGCGCCGCGCACAAACGTCGCGACAACGCGGAACGGCAAGTCGATGCCGTCGTACGGACTCCACGACACATAATTGTTGCCGCTGGCCGCGGCCTGATAACGATAAGGATCGCGCCGCATCAGCACGATATCGGCGTCGCGGCCGACGGCGAGCGCGCCTTTGGCGTGGGTGATGCGAAACAACGCCGCGGGATTATGCGCCAGCAGCCGCGCCGCGTGCGTCAGCGGCAAATTGCGCTCGCTCAATCCCTTCATCAGCAAAGCATACAGCACTTCGAGGCCGGGAACGCCGGACGCGTTCTTGAGCATGTTCGGATCGGTCTTGCGATCCTCCGACCAGCTGACGTGATCGGTCGACACGATCGTCACGTTGCCGGCGGCAAGATGATGCCAGATCGCTTCGACTTCTTGGCGCGAACGAAGCGGCGGATTGATCTTGGCCTTGCCGCCGAGGCGGCGCACGTCGTTCTCCTCGTCGAGCGTGAGATAATGAATGCACGCCTCGATGGTCGCGGCGTGGCCTTGCGCGCGATAAGCCGCCGCGAGTTCATAACCGCGGCCGATCGACGAGTGCACGATGTGCACCGGGCAGCCGGCGCCGGCGCCGAGTTCGAACACTTCCACATCGGCCAAAGCTTCGGTGATCGGCGGGCGCGACAGGCCGTGGGCGCGATAATCGGTAATGTTGCTTGCCTCGATCTGCGCGGTGAAGGCGCGGACCATCTCGTCGTTCTCGTTGTGAATGCCGGCGATCAGTCCGCGCGGGCCGATCAGACCGAAGCACGCGTACAGAAGCTGCGGCGGAATCCGTGGAAAGCGCTGCGGGTGCGTGCCGAAGGTCGAGAACTTGAACGCCGCCGCGCCGGCGTCGATCAGCTCCGCAACACGCGCCGTCCCTTCCGCCGGATCAATAGTTGCGTACATTGCAAAATCAACGCGCGCCTGCGCGCCGGCTTCCTTCTTCTTGCGCTCGAAGCGTTCGGCGTTCGCGATCAGGTCGCCTTCGTCGTAGGGCATGTCGACGATGGTCGTCACGCCGCCGGCCGCGGCGCTGCGCGTCGACCAGATGAAATCCTCCTGGCCCTTCTGGCTGCGGCTGTGCACCTGGGCGTCGATCGCGCCGGGCAGCACGAAAAATCCGGCGCCACCGTGTTTCTCGCCCGGCCGGGCGGCGCGCCGGAACCGACCCGCTGCACCAACGCCATCGGCTACCAGCACGTAACCGTCTTCGATGACCCGATCCGGCAACACCACCGTGCCCGCGAACACCTGATCGGCCATGAATTTTCTTTCTTAACTAAACGCTTTCGCTACAAACGCTTGCAGATACTGGCGTGCCACCACCGATGAAGATGGGCCTATTCTTTCGCCGTGCCGCTATGATGCCGCAGCCCACCATGCGCTCCAATAGGTAAATCTGCGCCGAATCTGCGCGCTTTCGGTCGGTGCGAATCGCAGGGTATAGGAGCTACGCCTCCCAGGAGCCCTCGTGCACTGGCCATGTAACGCGGCGCCGTCACAATTTTTGATAGACTCGCCCGGCGACCGCCCTCAGGCGCTCAACCGAGCCGGACTCCGGATGCGGCTTGACCGGCGCGAACAGGATCGAAGCCTGCCTGCCGTTCTTCCAGACATAGATGTGGACGGCGTTGCCGTTGCCCTTGGTGCAGGAATGCTCGCCGAACGCTTCACTGCCGAGCTCGGGTATCGCCACGTGTTTGCACAAGTCGGTGCGTTTCATCATGCTGACGACAGTGTCGCGCGACGATCCCGATCACCGCGACGACCATGGTGTTGCCCTCGCGATCGAACATCATGCAGCTGCCCGCGCCGGTCCGCTGCAGCGTCACCGTGCTCTTGTCGAGAAAGCCGTCGGCATCCGCGGCAGTGAGCCATTCGCAATTGCCGAACCGCTCACTGGTCTTGCTTACATTACCGATGGCAACACGAGCGACTTCGGCGAGCGGTCGGAGCAGCGCATCGTCGGCACGCCAGCCGATCGGATAGACGCTGATCTGCAGAATGTAATCGCCCGACAAGGCAACCACAGTGGCTTCCTGGCGCGGCGCGCCGGCAGCGCTCGTTCCGCCCTGGCCTTCGTCGCCGATCCCGGACACTGCGTTGAGCGGCATGCGCTCGCCAAGCGTCTTGACGAAAGTCGCGTACAATTTCTTGGCGCGGTCCTCGTCGGGATTGCGGAACACGGTCATCATCATCGTGTCGCCGCGCCCACCCTGGTAGATGCAGCCGCGGCCGTCCTGATTTGAAATCAACGACCATTTGAGCGTCGGCATCGCGCCGGCGAGCTCCTGGGCGCTGATGAACGGGCAGGTTTCGGCTGCGAGCACGGGCTGCGCCGGAACGGCTGCAATTGCAAGGAATAGAACGAGGCAAGAGAACAGAAGATCGGTAATACGCATCGGATAAATTACTCCCGCTATTTGGCGCGCCCGAAGGGATTTCGAACCCCTGACCTCTGCCTTCGGAGGGTCATGGGCCTGTGGTTTTACAATGACTTACAGGCGTCTTTAGGGGCATTAGCCGCAGGGTTTACCGGCAAATCCGGCTGATTGTGGCGGTACGAGTTGATTGACCAGTCGTCGGGTCTCTCACTCCCCTGACTATAAAAATCATCGGCCTTGTCGATTTTCTAATCTTCAAGATATCGGAGCGCGAAAAGTAGCACCGTTCGCGGCGACGCTGACGAGGCCGCGCCTTCTTGGTGCCGAAGAAGTCTACGACACCAAAGCCGTCGAGGTGAAGCGCGGCATCGCGCCGGAAATGACCGATTAACCATGGCAAGCGAGAGGATTCGCCTCTCGGAAAGCGCGCCCTACATTAGCTTCAGCGTACAGATGCGGGCTTCGACGGATTGGCCCGCGCCAACCTGCGCTTCTCCGAGCAAGGTGGTCCGTAGACGCGGCCGGCGCCCAAGTGGCACCTGCAACCAAGCGGAGATATCCCCATGGCGCCCGCGCGTGCGTTTTGGAAAGGCTACCTCAAGCTCTCGCTCGTCTCGTGCCCCATCGGCCTCTACGCCGGGACAGCATCGACCGAGCGGGTCTCGTTTCGCCAGATCAACAAGAAAACCGGCCAGCGCCTGCGCCAGCAGCTGGTCGACGAGGTCACGCGCGAGGTTGTCGAGGGCGAGGCCAAGGGTCGCGGCTACGAATACTCCAAGAACGCCTACATCCCAGTCGATGACGACGAACTCGACGCCCTAGCGGTCGAAAGCAAACACACTATCGAAATCGACTCGTTCGTCCCGCGCGAGCAGATCGACGAGCGGTATCTAGACAGCCCCTACTACATCACGCCGGACGGCCAAGTCGGCCAGGACGCATTTGCGGTGATCCGCGAGGCCATGCGCGGCAAGGGCATGGTCGCGCTCGGTCGTGTCGTGCTGGCGAAGCGCGAGCGGGTCATCATGCTCCAGCCATGGGACAAGGCGCTGATGGCCACTACGCTCCGCTATCCCTACGAGATTCGGGACGCGAAGGAATATTTCGACGACATTCCTGACGTGAAGGTCGAGCCCGATATGCTCAAGCTGGCCCAGCACATCCTCCAGAGCAAGGCGACGGACTTCGACCCCTCGCAGTTTGTCGACCACTATGAAGAAGCCGTCGTCGCTATGCTCAAGAAGAAACAGGCCGGCCTGCCAGTATCGCGCGAGCGTGCCGCGCCACGGCCGCAGAATGTTGCAAACTTAATGGACGCGCTACGCCGCAGCATTGCAGAGGAAAAAGCCACTCCTGCTCCGCCGAAGAAGGGGCGCAAGCGCACTGAGGGACAGGCCGAGATGCTGCTTCCCATTGCCGGCAAAGCCAAAAAGATTGCCACGGCAACGCCGTCGGAACGGCAGAGCGCCCGACAGAAAAATGTCGGTTGACCATATGCAACCGTTGTCCGATCGCTGCTCGAAAATCCAGACGCCGGTTGGAAACTGCCAAAATCCATCTTGCGTCTGGGATGCCGCCAAGCGTGCCATGATCGAGAACATAAGAACTCATCCCTACACACGCGCCGTCTGTCTCGAAACCACTCGCTTGTTCGAGCACCGTGCAGCCAAACACCTAGTCGAAGCTCAGGACTGGGCTGACAAGGGTGCTGCGGATTCCGCGCTGGAGTTTCAAACTAAGGCTAGACTTGCACAGCAGCGCGCGAATGCCTGGCACCTTCGTGCGAAAAACGCCTCCAACTAAACGGCGCGCGCGTGACCGCAATGAGTGTGATTAACGTAGGCAAACTCCGTGCGGACATTTCTTAGACTCGGCAGCGACGTCGATCGGAGTGATGCAGTGAGCAACAATGGAAACAAAGCCTCCACGCCTCGGACGGCGGACGACACCGCACCGATCCTAGTGCCTGACGGCGCCGGCATTTGGACGTTCGGTGACCATTTGAGACATCTGGCCGGGCATGCCGGTACCACTCCCCTCGCGCTTGACGAATACGGTCGCTGCCTTATCTGCTTACGCCGTGGCTTCTTCACGCCGAACGCGTAATCGGTGGTGCGAAACGGTTCAGGGTCGAAAAGCTTGGCGGGGCGCGGGAGTGACCCGTCCGGGTTGGATCGGACCGATCCCGCCTTGAAAATGCCCGTAGCAGAGGCTACATAGCCACTACAACTCGCGGACAGATTGTCCTGGAGGACATGGGTCTTCCGACTGTTGGGTTCAACGCTCGCAGTGAGAGTTGCCGACCGATCCCACGGCCCTATCGGGTGCGTCAGTAGGTCGAACCTCCGTGGCGACGCGGATTTCCTGCCAACAACCTTGCACCTTTTGCGCCGCGATGCGCCGCATTTGTTGCGCTCAGGAGGTTCGATCATGCGCATGGACACACCCGTCGCCAACGGCGACCCGACGCTGGCCGCGTTGATACCGGAAGGCGTCACCCTGACCCACATCATCACGGTGTTCCGGGACGCCTATCATGTAAATTGGGAACAGCTTCTTCGCGAACGCCTTGGTGCGACCCACCCGGCAAATCTTGCGCCCGCCGAGTTGGCCGAATTCATCAAGTACGTGTTGGCGGCGCTAAAGTCGGCCGGGATCAGAGACCCCGCCGCCTTGCTTGCAGATAACGTGCGGCGCGACGCTGAAGCGGCTGCCGCCAAACTCGTTGCTCCGGCGGAGATGGCCGACATCGCGGCCGAACAGAAATCTGCCGAGCGCGAGCGGGTCGCACTCAAGAACAACTCATCGAAGACCTACGAGTCCTCGCTCCCGCGACCGGTGGACCTGACAATGACCACCGAAAACCCCTTCAACGGGCGAGAGCATGACGGTCGCGTGTTCCGCGATCGCCGCGAAAGAAACTTCTTCATCGGAAGATTGTCCCTGCGGCAAAAAGAGGAATGGCTGCGGGACCATCCGGATCGCTGGCAAACTCGTGAGGAATTCTTACGCGATCTGCGAGCCCGAGCCAGGACCGATGTCGCGGCTGAACCAACCGAGCCGCGCTCGACGCCGTCAGCAACCGAGTTGCCGACTGGTGGTGAGTCGAACGGTCTGTTACTGGTACCGAGTGAGGACGAGCGGCAGTCTGACAAGCCGCCCACGAATATCGTGCCGCGGACGATTGCCAATCCTCAATCGAGCACTTCTGCGACGGCCACTGCTGGCGACGAGATCGTTATCGACGACCGACACCTTCTCGTCCAGCGTCGCGTTGCTAAAATGCTGGGCTACCACCCGCGGACGCTGCAACGCTGGCGCGAGGAAGGCAAAGGCCCCCCGAGCACGAATATAGGTCGCAAGGTATATTATGAACTCAATGATGTGCGGGAATGGATAGACAGAGGAAAAATCCGGTAATGTCGACTGTCAGATGTTGGCCGATGATGCAGTCTTCGGCATCGCTCGGCATTAACGCGCGTTGACACTGGTTTGTTGGCGTCACGACACTGCGCGCGCTTCGGGCGCTATCTTCGACCCATGGAATCTCGCTCGCGCTTCACCGTGCAATGGGGTGGCACTCTTGCTTTGGCACCGTCGCTGAGAAGCCAAAATACAGTACCGCTACGTGTGTCAAACCCTGCGAACCGACGTCGCGTTCGAGAAAGAGTCTGGAGCCTAAAACTTGACTTCCTCGCAAATTATCGAACGACACTGCGCAAAGGCTGCCATTAGACCTGCCGCCGCCTCTGCAATTCACGCGAACATCAACTCGATTGAGGCTGATCCTATTGAATCCGCCAAATCACACTTCTTCGATACGAGTAGCTGGGGTGAATTTTGCGATGTCACACTGACTTTGAAGCAAGGCCGCCAAGCCGACGGTAGCGGTTGGATAAAGATGGACCACTATCAATGCCGACAAGCTTTTCGGCATTTCATGAACCTCCTCAACAAAGCAGTGTATGGATCTGCATTTCGTCGTCACGGCAAACGCCTTCGCGTGTTACCCGTACTTGAGAAGGGCGAGGTCCGCGCTCGCTCATTACGTCGATGGGAGCGTGGCACGTCAGGTCGATGGCATATCCATTGCGCCATAGAATTGCCGCCGCATTTCGATGCCTTTGCCCTCGAGACTTTAATCGGTGACTGTTGGGCGCAGGTCGAGTTGGGTCACCGTCGAACTCTTGTCCGCGACGGTGCAAACGCGGGCTGGATCAACTACATGCTGAAAGACCGTCAGAAATCGGAGTTCGACGGTTTACTTGACTGCGTAATAATAGAGTCGTTGCACAATCCAATCGCTGACGCGTAGCCGTTCGTTGGATTGAGACCCTTGTACAAAAGCTTGGGTAAGGCGGTTGGGTTACCAACCCCCTTGTTTTCCTCCTATGGCTGTCGCGCGCCACCCCGTAGCTCGCATCGCGCCGCCGGCGCCCGCCATCATCAGCGCCTCGCGCGCGCGAGTGGGTGAGAGATATGGTACACGCGGGAATTTTCTGCTGATCCTTCAGTGCGCCGGACGTCACCACCGTTTCGGGGCACGAGCGAGGCAGAGCGCAGTCAGCGGTCACCATCCCAGAACGACACGGATGTCGCTGGGTGGCGGCGAGTGTCGTGTTGGTCGCGCCGCGGCGCCTTGGGACCATCATCGCCGGGGCGGCGCCGAATCCTCGGCGATCGATCGGCACCAACAAACCATCGACGTCGGCCGCCAGCCACCGTCCATTGCCACACACAGCGCCGCACAGGCTGCTGGCGCAGGTCGAGCACCCCGCAGATCGATCTCGTATGCTCGTCGCTGTCCACGGGCTCGCCGTCCGCTCAGCGAGCGATGCCATCAGAGCCCCCCTCACCGAATTGTTGAAACCGGATGGCTGTCGCGCGCCACCCCGTAGCTCGCATCGCGCCGCCGGCGCCCGCCATCATCAGCGCCTCGCGCGCGCGAGTGGGTGAGAGATATGGTACACGCGGGAATTTTCTGCTGATCCTTCAGTGCGCCGGACGTCACCACCGTTTCGGGGCACGAGCGAGGCAGAGCGCAGTCAGCGGTCACCATCCCAGAACGACACGGATGTCGCTGGGTGGCGGCGAGTGTCGTGTTGGTCGCGCCGCGGCGCCTTGGGACCATCATCGCCGGGGCGGCGCCGAATTTCGGCGATCGATCGGCACCAACAAACCATCGACGTCGGCCGCCAGCCACCGTCCATTGCCACACACAGCGCCGCACAGGCTGCTGGCGCAGGTCGAGCACCCCGCAGATCGATCTCGTATGCTCGTCGCTGTCCACGGGCTCGCCGTCCGCTCAGCGAGCGATGCCATCAGAGCCCCCCTCACCGAATTGTTGAAACCGGATGGCTGTCGCGCGCCACCCCGTAGCTCGCATCGCGCCGCCGGCGCCCGCCATCATCAGCGCCTCGCGCGCGCGAGTGGGTGAGAGATATGGTACACGCGGGAATTTTCTGCTGATCCTTCAGTGCGCCGGACGTCACCACCGTTTCGGGGCACGAGCGAGGCAGAGCGCAGTCAGCGGTCACCATCCCAGAACGACACGGATGTCGCTGGGTGGCGGCGAGTGTCGTGTTGGTCGCGCCGCGGCGCCTTGGGACCATCATCGCCGGGGCGGCGCCGAATCTTCGGCGATCGATCGGCACCAACAAACCATCGACGTCGGCCGCCAGCCACCGTCCATTGCCACACACAGCGCCGCACAGGCTGCTGGCGCAGGTCGAGCACCCCGCAGATCGATCTCGTATGCTCGTCGCTGTCCACGGGCTCGCCGTCCGCTCAGCGAGCGATGCCATCAGAGCCCCCCTCACCGAATTGTTGAAACCGGATGGCTGTCGCGCGCCACCCCGTAGCTCGCATCGCGCCGCCGGCGCCCGCCATCATCAGCGCCTCGCGCGCGCGAGTGGGTGAGAGATATGGTACACGCGGGAATTTTCTGCTGATCCTTCAGTGCGCCGGACGTCACCACCGTTTCGGGGCACGAGCGAGGCAGAGCGCAGTCAGCGGTCACCATCCCAGAACGACACGGATGTCGCTGGGTGGCGGCGAGTGTCGTGTTGGTCGCGCCGCGGCGCCTTGGGACCATCATCGCCGGGGCGGCGCCGAATCTTCGGCGATCGATCGGCACCAACAAACCATCGACGTCGGCCGCCAGCCACCGTCCATTGCCACACACAGCGCCGCACAGGCTGCTGGCGCAGGTCGAGCACCCCGCAGATCGATCTCGTATGCTCGTCGCTGTCCACGGGCTCGCCGTCCGCTCAGCGAGCGATGCCATCAGAGCCCCCCTCACCGAATTGTTGAAACCGGATGGCTGTCGCGCGCCACCCCGTAGCTCGCATCGCGCCGCCGGCGCCCGCCATCATCAGCGCCTCGCGCGCGCGAGTGGGTGAGAGATATGGTACACGCGGGAATTTTCTGCTGATCCTTCAGTGCGCCGGACGTCACCACCGTTTCGGGGCACGAGCGAGGCAGAGCGCAGTCAGCGGTCACCATCCCAGAACGACACGGATGTCGCTGGGTGGCGGCGAGTGTCGTGTTGGTCGCGCCGCGGCGCCTTGGGACCATCATCGCCGGCGCGGCGCCGAATCCTCGCGCGATCGATCGGCACCAACAAACCATCGACGTCGGCCGCCAGCCACCGTCCATTGCCACACACAGCGCCGCACAAGCTGCTGGCGCAGGTCGAGCACCCCGCAGGTCGATCTCGCATGCTCGTCGCTGTCCACGGGCTCGCCGTCCGCTCAGCGAGCGATGCCATCAGAGCCCCCCTCACCGAATTGTTGAAACCGGATGGCTGTCGCGCGCCACCCCGTAGCTCGCATCGCGCCGCCGGCGCCCGCCATCATCAGCGCCTCGCGCGCGCGAGTGGGTGAGAGATGAAGGTACACGCGGGCCCCCCTCACCGAATTGTTGAAACCGGATGGCTGTCGCGCGCCACCCCGTAGCTCGCATCGCGCCGCCGGCGCCCGCCATCATCAGCGCCTCGCGCGCGCGAGTGGGTGAGAGATATGGTACACGCGGGAATTTTCTGCTGATCCTTCAGTGCCGCCGGACGCCACCACCGTTTCGGGGCGCGAGCGAGGCAGAGCGCAGTCAGCGGTCACCATCCCAGAACGACACGGATGTCGCTGGGTGGCGGCGAGTGTCGTGTTGGTCGCGCCGCGGCGCCTTGGGACCATCATCGCCGGCGCGGCGCCGAATCTTCGGCGATCGATCGGCACCAACAAACCATCGACGTCGGCCGCCAGCCACCGTCCATTGCCACACACAGCGCCGCACAAGCTGCTGGCGCAGGTCGAGCACCCCGCAGGTCGATCTCGCATGCTCGTCGCTGTCCACGGGCTCGCCGTCCGCTCAGCGAGCGATGCCATCAGAGCCCCCCTCACCGAATTGTTGAAACCGGATGGCTGTCGCGCGCCACCCCGTAGCTCGCATCGCGCCGCCGGCGCCCGCCATCATCAGCGCCTCGCGCGCGCGAGTGGGTGAGAGATAAGGTAAACGCGGGCCCCCCTCACCGAATTGTTGAAACCGGATGGCTGTCGCGCGCCACCCCGTAGCTCGCATCGCGCCGCCGGCGCCCGCCATCATCAGCGCCTCGCGCGCGCGAGTGGGTGAGCAGATATGGTTAACGCGGGCCCCCCTCACCGAATTGTTGAAACCGGATGGCTGTCGCGCGCCACCCCGTAGCTCGCATCGCGCCGCCGGCGCCCGCCATCATCAGCGCCTCGCGCGCGCGAGTGGGT
>CAWGYY010000029.1:0-18559 GCA_963826945.1 uncultured Alphaproteobacteria bacterium
CGGACCGGCTTGCGTCGAGACCTGCAGCGGCCCTCACTGCCGAACACGATCACATCAGATGGCTTAAGACCGGATCCATACCGCTCCCGCCACCGACAGCTCCAAGGTTCCGGCAGCCAATACGCGACATCGCCAATGTTTTCGACGCCCTACGAGCTAGGAGCAACTTCACAAGGAAAATGCCAAACTTCATCGCACAATTTATCCGGTGAGATTTCGCAGTGCGCGACAAGTTCGATCCAATGGCGAATGTATAGGCGCTGGCTGCTCAGAAAGGCCGGGGCGAATTCAAAGGTTCCCATCATTGCGCTGTTGCTCGAAGTGCCGAGCAATGACGTTTTATCGCTTCCGCAAGTGAGCGGTGCATACCAGGGGCCGCCTCCCGGTGCGGCTTGGCCCGAGGTTGCGATCCAGCTTAAAACGTAGCCGATTGCTAAAAGCTTCATCGCTATTCTCCGCGTTCCCTTGCATGATCGGATGCGGTCGAGCAAGTACCTACGAGCCCAATGCCTCGCGCTGACTACGCCGTCGACGAGGTCCGGCTTTCGGAAGCGCGGGATCGATACGTGCCTCGTTTAGCGATTCCGGGAGACTCTGAGCAATACCACGGTCCTTGCTGGCTTGAACAACAATCGGGCCGAAGGTTGCTTGTTTGCCCTTCTTGTTGAAGACGATGACTTCGATATTTGAGTTATTTTGTTTGATGACGTAGTTGTAGCCCTCCAGCACACGCGAAATCACGTACCTGAGCGAGCCTTCGTATTTGCCGTCGCGTTCTTCGTCCAGTTGAATGAAGGAGCGGTACGAAACCTGGTAAGCGGCGAACAACGCCGAGAGCGTGGCCGCAACCGTCGTCTGACGAACCTCAAGCCGAACCGCCGCTGACCCGCCCTGCACACAAAGCAGGCTGCCGGTCACGTCCGATTTTAGGCTGTCCGTGCTGTTGGCGAGGTTGCCAGTGATTAACGGCGAATGACACGACGGCGGCATTTCCTGAGCGTGCGCGCCTATGCTTAGGGCGGCGATGGCGATGACGCCAAAGCCTGTCAGGTTTCGCAGCATGCCTTAGCGTAAGGCTGCCATCGCTACAGTACTATGACGACCGCGAAAAAGCCCGCCGGTCAACGGAGCGGCGGGCCTGAAGGTCATTATCGTTGCGGAGGTCTTAGAACCCTAACCTCGAAGTCGAAGAAGTCGAACAGGTCGCTGATCGCCGGGCTGTTCATCGGCACGTAGGGATTGTCGGATGGCGATCGGGTTCGGGAAGTTGTCGCGGCTGCGGTTCGTGATCGGCGGCAGGCTCCAGTTCCGCTCGATGAATTTGATGATCGAGACGTGGTCGGCATAGTCGTGCGAGATGTGTCCGGGCTTTGCGAGCGGCGAGACCACGATCAGCGGGATGCGCGTGCCGTCGCCGAAGAAGTCGAGCGGCTGCACGTAGCCGGAGTCGTAGTAGCCGCCGCCTTCGTCGAAGGTGATGAAGATGGCGGTGTCCTTCCCATAAGGCGAGGCCTCCACCTGGTCAACGATCTTCTTCGCGAAGCCTTCGAACAGATCGAGCTTGGACGAGGCCGGGTGGCCGTCGACGTAGCCGCTCGGCTTGACGAACGAGACCGCGGGCAGCGTGCCGTTGGCGATGTCCGCGTACAGGTTCGCCGTGTCCTGGATATGCGCTGCGACCTGCGCCGGGTTCGTCATGATCGACGTGTCGTACTGGAACGGGTTGCAGATGTTGCAGTACTCGTCGGCCGTCGGGCCGGGCGTGCCGTAGTTGAGCTGATACGGATCGTTGACGTAGTGGTTCCACTGGTCGCCGTAGTATTTCCAGGAGATGTTGTTGCGTTCAGGGCGTCGCCGATGCTCGGCGTGGATGACGGCGGGATCGTGAACGGCGTGTTGGCCGGGTTGTGTGTCGGTGTAGGCGTTCGTGCCGTTGCCGAAATAGCCGGGGTTGTAGTTGTTCAGCAGGTAGTAGTGGCCCGGCTCGCAGTGCGGATCGATCGGGCTGCGGCAGCGACTTGAGATAGCTCACGATCGGCTCGACGCCGGGCTGGGTGGGATCCGAGCAGTTGCTGTAGGAGCCGCCGCCGGAGACCGGCGACCGAATAGGGCGGCGGATAGCCGGCATTGCCGCCTCGCCGTAGCCGTCCTCCGTGTACCAGTTGTTGGTGCCGGGCGCCGGGTTCGGATTTTCGATCTCGTCGACCGTGCCCGCGTCGGGCGTTGCCCGGTGAAGACCTGCTCATTGTTCGGCGGGACGCCGCGGATTGCCGTTGCCGTCGCTGAACCAGATCGCGTCGGCGTGGCCGAGCATGATGTGGTTGGCGCCGGTGCCGCCGTTGACGGATTGGTGGAAGTTGTCGCTCATCGCGTAGTTGTCGGCGAGGCTCTTGAAGTAGGGCACGTCGCCCTGCTGCACGTTGTAGAAGCCCAGGGCCGTCGAGCCTTCGCCCGTGGTCGTCGCGCTCGGCGAATATCGGTGCTGAAGTTCGCCGGCTGCGTGACGCCGTTGGTGCCGGCGCCGACGGTCACTTCGACCCAGGCGAACAGGTTGCCGTTGCAGCCGGACGGATTTCGCGGCTGGCCGTCGACGTGGCTGCAGTCCAACTGCTGCCACATCTGGTAGAAGCGGTGCACCGGGCTGGCCGCATAGGAGTCGTAGGGAAGGTCTGTGCCGTTGGTCAGCTGGAACGGTCCGGCCGGCAGCGTATTGACGTTGCTGATGCGCTGGTCGGGCGTCTTCGAGTCTGGCCGGTGCCGCCGCTCACAAGATACTGATAGTAGCTCGACGCAGCCCGGATTCCGACTGCTCCGCCAGCGTCAAGCTCGCCGCGCAGTGCGTGATCGTGCGCTGCTGCCGCATCATTGGGAGATGTAGGAGACCTTCGGTCCGCCGACCAGCGGGGCCGGCAACTGGTCGTTCGGGAAAGTCTGTCTTCGGCGGGCTCAGCAGGAACGGGTCGGTCGAACCGTGATCCTGCGCCGCCAGCTGATGCGCCTTCTGGAAGTTCGGTCCCGGAATCGCGTTCTTGTTGGCGTCGAGCTTGATGATGCCTTCGGAGAGCAGATTGTGGACGGTCTCGCCCGTCTTCGGCACGTAGGTGGCGAACACGTGGTCGAAGCTGCGGTTCTCGCCGATGATGACGATGACGTGCTTGATCGGCGTTGCGTGGCCATTGCTCGCCGGGAACGGCAACCGCCGGCGAAACCTGGAACCGGGTCGTCGCGAGAACGCCGGGGCGAGCGATGAACTGACCCAGCGCCATGGCGCTGAGGCCAAGGCGGCAACCGTGCAGCAAACGTGATTTACGTTTGTCGCGCATCAAAGTTCTCCTTTGGTGGGTTGGTTGACGAGTGTGGTAGAAGTCGAAGTCACCCCCGGCACGACCCGGATTCTTCCCATCATGCCGCCGTCCTCATGCTCGAGGACGTGGCAGTGGTAGACGAACGTGCCGACGATGTTCGGATCGCGAAAATCCATGCGCAGCCGCACGCTCGGATAGGCCAGCATCCGGCCGTTGTAGTAGGGGACGTTGACGGTATCGCGCAGGAACGGCTCGTTGACGGCAATGCCGGACCAATCGAGCAGCTGAAAATGGAGCTGGTGGATATGGAAATCGTGCAGCTCCATCGAGCGGTTCTCGATGATCCAATCCTCGACGTCACCTTGCTTGACGACGATATCGGGTGCATCCGAAGGCGGATCGAACGGCTCTGGCGTTTCGCCGTCCTTGGTCAGGTAGAAGGCGATCGCGCTGTTCGGATCGTTCGGATCGTCCAGTTTCTCCGAGAAATACAATTTTCTGACGCGCACCGGAGCGACGTTGCCGACCCACGGCAAAGCGGCTGGCGGCAGCGGCTCAGGTTTGTTCGCAAGTTGCGCGTGCGGCTCTGGCGCGTCGGCCGCGGGAACGATCGGAGCCAGCGCGCGATTGGGGTCGTTTTCGCCGCCCGGCCCGGTATCGACCGTGCGCGTCACCAGCAACGCCGGCGCGCCTGGCGGCGGACCTTCGACAATGAACTCAACACGGGCGCCGGGGGGGACGCCAATGTGATTGACCCAAATGACCGGAGCTGCCGGGCTGCCGTTGAATTTAATTGGCAGTCCCGTCAATTGCGACGATGCCGAGCGGATGCGGCGCGCGTCGGACCAACACCGCGAGATTCAGATAGGTGATCGCCGAGGCGTTGAGGACGCGCCACAGCTGACGCTCGCCCGGCTTCATCGTTATGACGGCCGGAGGATAGTCGGGGTAGGGCACCGGCACGAAGTTGATGGACAGATC
Organism: uncultured Alphaproteobacteria bacterium; assembly: GCA_963826945.1. Classification (GTDB taxonomy): domain Bacteria; phylum Pseudomonadota; class Alphaproteobacteria; order Rhizobiales; family Xanthobacteraceae; genus BOG-931. The sequence continues at coordinate 4,287 of CAWGYY010000029.1, forward strand.
CTTCGCCGGCTTGCCGAAGCCGGTGCCGTTGTTGGCTGCATCTCCATCGCGATCGATCATGATCTTCGGGACGACCGGCTCGGACTTTGCCGGCGGAGCATCGGGATTCATCAGCTCCTGGTCGCGGATGACGAACACGCGCTCGGGCAGACCCGCCAATACGGGATTGGCCCGCTCAATGCCTTCAACAATCAGCGCGCCCGATGCTCCACCGAGCACCTGCGCCTTGCTGAAGCCGTGAATATGCGGGTGATACCAATAAAGGCCGGGCGGCTCGTCAGCTGGAATGCGAAGGCGATATTCGAACGGCGAGTCGTCGGGCTGAATCGACGTCTTTAGGACGTCGTCCTGGTGGCAAACCGGCGGCACGGTCATGCCATGAAAGTGCAGGTTGGACGAAGTTGGTGTCATGGCGCCGCTGGTGCAGGGATCGGACTTCTTTTTCGACAAGCACAGCGGCCCGGCAATTGGCGTTACTTCTTCGTGGGGGTGATCGGACGCGCGAGGGGTCGTTGCTAGGTCGATCAAATTGTTTTTGAAACGCACTATCAGCAGATCGCCGGGCTTGAGCCGCAACGTCGGCGCCACTGCGCCGTCGGGCGTCAGGTAACAGTAGTGCGTCGAGCCGTCCGCCTGCTTGTGATCGTAAATGGCCAGATCGACCTGGAGCACGCCATCGCGACTGCGAAGATCGCGGGGCTGCGGCACCGCGCTTCCAGGTTCCGCCCGACGGCAAGGATCTGACGGCTGTTCCGGTTCATGGGCCGAACCGTTTGACGCGAGCCAAACCGCAGCAAGAAGGCAAGCGCCGTACGACAGCCGCTGTGTCGCACGATTTTCCGCAATGGCACGCAGCCATCCACGAGAACGCGCAACAGGATTCAACATCCTGCGCCCCCCAACCTGCAAGCAGCCGTCGCGTTTAAGAGAGACTTAACGATATGCCGGATGTCTGACACGCCCGTGCCGACTTTTTTACAGTACGATGACGGCAAGCATCCGCGGCAAGCGAGAGATCAAGGTGCGCAACCAAAAAACTTCACAAGGCGAATTGTGCCGGTCATGAACTTCTTGGCATTCAGCGATTGCGTCGGGCTGCATCGTGAAAGCTTGATACGTCAGACGGATCAAGTTCGTAGAAAAGCTTTATCGCGTAGGGAACCAACTCAGCGCCATCCGTTGTGCTAACGCGAGTTCTGCGACCGTCATTTTTGTCGCGATCGAGTCACGGATTCGCACTTTGAAGTCGCGATCATTGCCAACCGCCTGAGAGGCGGAGAGATTTAGCCACAGATACGACAACAAATAGTCGCGCGGCACGCCCTGGCCTTTGTTGTACAAAAGACCAAGCTGAAACTGCGCCTCCCGATGGCCTTGCACGGCCGCAAGGTAGTACCACTTTGCCGCCTCGTAGAAATCCTGCGGGACACCGCGACCGGTCGAAAACATCCGGCCGAGCTGCGCCTCGGCCTCGACATTGCCCTCCTCCGCCAAGCGAATAACGCTCGCATAGGGAATGAAACCAGAGATTCGCTGGCGCGTCGCGGCCGCAGCGTTCGCCGTGGCGGAGATCGCCAAAAGCGCGACGATAATAACGGTGACCTTCGTTACGGCGGCGGTCGTGGTCCAACTACGTGCCAGCATGTTCTTAATCCGTGATGCCATCACCTTCGCTTTGGCCCAATCGCTTCGCTTCAGCTTATAAGGCGTTCGTGGATCGTCTCAAGCAACCACGCCAACCAGATGGCCGGCGCGAAGAAAAGCCCGAAGGGAATCGCGGAGCTCGCGGTGACTTGCCGGCCGCGAATGGCATGAACAAGCACTGCCGCCAAAGCTGACAGCGCGGCAAGGTCGACGGCGACTGAAATACTCGTCCAATCGAGCCAGACTCCCGCAACTGCGGCCAGCTTGACGTCGCCAAGTCCAATGCCCTGGCGTTTACGGATGAGCCGATACACCGTCCGGCCGCCGAAGAAGAGAAGAGCGAGCACACCGCCCCGCAGTGCCGCATTGGCAAATTCCGCGGAGAGCTGGCCCTCACGCGCGACTGACACATTTATGAGAGCCAGCAAGAGGCCGGCCAACACCAACTTGTCCGGGATTATGAAAAGCCGTGCGTCGATTGCCGCGATCGCCATCATCGTGGCCGCAAGTGCGCCCCCCATCAATCCCGGCAATCCTGGAGCGGCCAAGATACTGGCAATCACGGCACAAACGGCGGCGGCTCCCCAAGTACAATCTGCCCAGACGAACTGGGGCCGGTACGCGGACGCCCGGGCCACAAAAGCAACGGTTCGCGCAACGAAGCCCGTCTCGTCTCTGGCGATAAATCCCTTATCGGACAAATTGCGGATCTCCATGCAGGGCTGGTCCAAGCGGGAACGCGGAATTTGCCGAACCGCGCAGTTTCGCACGCAGTTCCTCTGCTACTTTGGCAGCGTCGGTGCTGTTACGAATGATTTCGGGTTCAATAAATATGATGATCTCTGTTCTCTGCATCGACCTGCCGTCAGTTGAAAAGAGATTGCCGACGCCGCCGGGGAGTTCTTCGAGCACTGGGATGCCGTTGCGGGAGCGCTGCTGCGTTTCCGTAATCAAACCGCCCAGCAACACGGTCTGGCCGCTGGCGACCGCGATCGAACTCTTGATTTGACGCTGCGAGACGGTTGGCGTCAGCGACGCGGCATTCGCATTATTTTCGACGCCGCTGACCTCCTGCTCGACGTCGAGAATGACATTGCCGTTGATATTGACCCGCGGTAGCACCCGCAAGATGACGCCGGTATTGATGTAATTGATGGAATTGACGACGGTACTCGAGGTAGAGGTTGAAGCCGCCAGCACGTTGGCGGTTCCAGTCTCAACCGGCACCTGATCGCCGACGAGCATCGTGGCGAACTGATTGTCGAGCACGACCACCGAGGGCGATGACAACACCTTCACATCGGTGACGGTGCGCAGCGCGTTGATCACCACCCATGGATTGCTCGACGCGCCAAGCAACAGATTGCCGCCGGGAAGGACCGCACTGAGCATTTGGCTGACGGCAGAGGTTGTCGTGGACGTGGTGGTGCTGGTGCTCGCACTAGCTGCGGCAGTGGCTCCGCTGCCGATTAGCGTATTGAAGCCTACCCCGATCGAGCTGCCTTGAAGATAGTATTCGACGCCGAATTGCAGATTGTTGTTGAGCGTGACCTCGGCGATGGTTGCATGAATGGCCACTTGCAGCTGCGGCCGATCCAGCTGCGTGAGAGTCCGCTCGATGAGGCGATAATTCTCCTGACTTGCGTAAATCACCAGCGAGTTGTTGCTGACATCGGCGGCTATTCTCAGACCCGGCAATACGATCGAGGCTGGCCCCTGTCCATTCCGGCTGCCGAAAGCGCCTTCCTGAATATTTGGGCTGGTGCTGCCGCTGGCTGCGCCGCCAAGGCCTTGCGGGTTACCCATGCCGCTGCCAAGATTGCCGAGTTGGATGCCCGCGGTCCCGCCGCCGCCGGCGCCGAGACCGCTGCCGCCGGCGGCCGTCGCGCCACCGGTTGACAGGCCGGCAGCGCCGGTTTGACCGCCCTGCACGCCCACACTGCCGAAAGCGCTGCTCGACGTACTCGATACCCCCGCGCCTGGAGCAATCTGGTTCACTGCGGAATCGAGTCCCTGCGAACGAGAGCCGAACAGGTCGCTAAGAACCTTCGCGATCTGACGGGCATCTCCATAGCGCAAGCGATAGACGTGGACCGAGGCGCCGGCATTGTTCGCCTGGTCAAGCCGCTTGATCCACGCCGCCGTCTGCCGCAACAGATTTGGCTTTCGCGTCACAACGAGGACGGCATTAAGCCGGCTGACCGGCTGAAGCGTGACAAGCGTCTGGTTCAGACCGCCCTCGCCACTCGCCACGATCTGCTCGAGCTCCTTGATCACCTCCTCGGGGGAGGCGTTTTCGAGCGGATAGATGCCGACCGACTGGCCGCGCATCCAGTCGACATCGAAAGTCAAAATCGCGTCGACTGCGAGTTTGCGCTCGGGACTGCTCCCCTGAACGAGGATCAGGTTATGCGCGGTATCCGCGCGCGCCATGCCCGGCTTGATGGCGAAATTGTCGAGCAGTTTGAGGATCGTTTGTGCGGAAGTGTAGCGCAGCGGTACAACGCTGATGCCATAGCCGCCTTGCGGATCGTTGGCGGCCGTAGTGGCGCCGCTCCCTTGGGCCTCCCCTCCCGGAATGAGCCGGTAACTGCCCGCAGCGTCGCTGACAAGGACGACGTTGCCCATTCGAAGCGCATTTTCAAGGACGACAACAAGATCGCGCTTTGGTACTGGCCGGCCCGACGCGATGCTCACCGTGCCTTGCACGCGCGGATCAATGATATAGCCGGCGCCGAGGATGTCGCCGAGTATGACCTTGGCCACCGTCGTCACCGGCGCGTTCTCGAAGTTCAACTCGTAGCCTTCGCCGCTGTCGGTAGCCTGGGCAAGCGGCGCCGGCGCTTGGGATGGTGGCTCTTGACCGTACGAACTCATAGCGGGCGGTCGCTTCGCCGGCGGATTTGACTGCTCTAATGGCTGCGGGAAGCGCGGATCCAAATTAGTGCTTTGGACTGTATCAAAAGCATCGGGCAGGTGCGGACGGCTTTCGCCGGTTGAAGTTGAAAGCGGGTAACAACCCGCAAGCAACGCAACACCCACACCGGCCGCCGCGAAAATGCTGCCCGTTTGGCGAAGATTGACCACGCTTTTACCGCTGACTTACAAATTACTGTCGCTAACGCCTCGTATTTTCCCCAGCACGCCCCCAAGCGCACGCGTGATGCCGATCCGGGCTGCCTTAACGTCGTAAAAAAACATATGCAGGCGACGTGACAGATGAGTGAAGTTTTTTTGGACAGCGGCGAGAATCATCTCGCCGGCCGGCAGCATCAGTTCGACACCGGCGATCCGCTTGAGGATTTCTACGCTTATTTGCTTAGCGAGCGCCTGCTCGCCGGTGGCGCCACTTCCCGATTCAGCCTTACTGAAGCCCGGCGAAGCGGCAAGCCGCTGCAAAAATTGTGGCAGGCCGTTGAAATCTCCGCCCACGACTTGGCTGACGAAGTTGCGCGCTTCCTCGAATTACCGCGGATCCCGCTCGCCGAGATGATGTCGGCTGCTTCGCTTGCGGAAAGATTTTCGCACCGGTTTCTCCGGGAATCCGGCATGTTTCCACACGCCGCCGCCGGCGGGTCGCGTGTTGCGATTGCCGACCCGACCGATGCTGCAGCACTCCGCGCCGCTGAAATCGTTCTTGGCACACCGTTGCAAATCGGTGTCGCCTCGTTCGAAGACATCGCCACCGTCCTTGCGGCCCGCCTTGAGGATGATGCGAAAGCCGCAGAAAGCGACGTTGCGCGCGGTCGGGCGGACGACGATGTCGAAAGCCTGCGCGATCTTGCGAGCGGCGCGCCGGTGGTGCGTGCCGTCAACGACCTGCTCGAACGTGCCGTCGATCTGCGCGCGACCGATATTCATATCGAACCGTTTCAGTCCGGCCTTGTCGTGCGGATGCGTGTCGACGGTCTCCTCCGCTCGGTGCAAACGCCGTCGCGGGCGCTGCCGCAGGCGATCATTTCACGCGTCAAAATTCTTGCTGGCCTCAATATTGCCGAACGGCGGCTGCCCCAGGACGGCGCCGCACGCCAGAGCATCAGCGGCGTCGATGTCGATATCCGCGTGGCGACGATGCCGACCCAGCATGGTGAAGCTGCTGTCTTGCGCCTGCTGCCGAAGGATCGGGGGCTCCTCGACATCGGCAAGCTCGGCATAGCGCCCGCCGACGAGGCCAGAATAACGCGGCTCCTGAGGCTGCCGCACGGCATGATCGTCATCACCGGCCCGACCGGTAGCGGCAAGACCACGACACTCGCGACCATGCTGAGCATTTTGAACGATGCCTCGCGCAAAATCCTTACTATTGAGGATCCCGTCGAATACGAAATTCACGGTATCAACCAATCGCAGGTAAAACCGGCGATCGGGCTAACGTTCGCCGCCGCGCTTCGCGCATTTCTGCGGCAAGACCCTGACGTGATCATGGTCGGGGAAATTCGCGATTCCGAGACCGCGCACATTGCGGTTCACGCCGCGCTGACCGGACACCTGGTTTTGACGACGTTGCATACCGAGACTGCGTCTTCGGCGATTCCGCGACTGCTCGATCTGGGCGTCGAAGGTTTCCTGCTGGCCTCAACGCTCCGCGGTGTGATCGCGCAGCGCCTCGTCAGAATTCTGTGCGATCGCTGCAAGCGATCGCGCGGGCTCGATAAGCATGATCTCGCCGCCGATCCCCGGTACGCGGCACTCGGATTTACGGCCGGCGAGATGATCTTCGAATCCGGTGGCTGCGATCGCTGCAGTGGCAGCGGTTATCGCGGTCGCAACGGCGTGTTCGAGGTCGTCGAGGTCGACGAGGATGTGCGTCGTTTGATCGGCAAATCAACACATTCCGCCGACATCGAGCGCGCCGCTTTGGCCAACGGGATGACGACCATGCTGGAAGACGCCGTGAGGAAGTGCCGGGCTGGCACCACATCCCCTGCCGAGGCGCTTCGCGTCGTCGCACTGAGGTGAGACCGTGCCAAGCTTTCGTTATCGGGCACTGACGCAGGCCGGCGAAGTAGTCGGCGGCTTGATAGCCGCGCCGACGGCCGCGGAAGTGATCCGCCAGGTGGAATATCTCGGCCTTGTTCCGATCGACGCGGTCAACGAGCGCGCCGGAGCAACGACATCGCGCTTCACGCTCGATTTTCTCACCAAGCCCAGTGCCGAGGACATCACCATTTTTACGCGTGACCTTGCGCTGCTGCTTAAGTCGGGCGCGCGGATCGACACGGCCCTTGATTTGCTGGCGACTGAAATGGATGTTGGCCGGCTGCGGCCGATCGTCGGCAAGGTTCGCGCCGACATCATCGGTGGCGAAAGTTTCGCCGAGGCCCTGTCGCACCATCCGGCTGTTTTTCCGGACGTGTATGTAGCTCTGGCGCGCGTCGGAGAGGCGTCGGGAACGCTCGACCATATTCTCGAGGTGCTTGCCGGCGAACGACAACGCGCCGAAACTGTGCGCCGCAAGCTTGCCGAAGCGACGCGCTATCCGGCTTTCGTGTTGTTGTCAGCATGTTCGGTGCTGACCTTCTTTCTGCTGTTCGTGTTGCCAAATTTTGCTTCGGTTTTGCGCGACTTCAATGCCAAGCTCGACCCGATCGTCGCATTCTTTCTTGGTCTTTCCGATCTGGTGCGGCAGCAAGGCGACCTGATAGCCGCAGGTTCGGCGATCGCGCTGATGCTGGGATGGCTGTTGTCGCGGCGAGCGGAGGTCAGGCGCGCCGTGCGGCGCACCCTGACGAACTTGCCGATCGTGAAGCCGCTTGTGATGTTTCATGCCACCGGCTTTTTCTGCCGCAATCTCGGTGTGCTCCTCTCCAGCGGCATGACGCTATCGGCGGCGTTGCGGATTCTGGTCGAAATGATGGACGGTTACGGCAGGCCGGAAGCCTGGGCGCAAGCGGCGGACCGGGTTCGCCACGGCGACAAACTCTCCGACGTATTGGGCGAAGCCGAAGTACTTCCGACAATTGCGGTACGCATGCTGAGGTTGGGGGAGGAAACCGGGCAACTCGCGACTTTGAGCAGCCGTATCGCCGAATTCTATGAAGCAAAACTGCAACGTAGTTTGGATAGGATCGTCGGCATCGCCGGGCCGGCGGCAATTATCGCGATCAGCGTGGTCGTCGGCGGCCTGATTGTGTCGGTTATGACCTCGCTACTCTCGGTGACGCAAATCGTCGGCTCATGAGGTGCGCCATGACGTACTTCGACTTAGTCCGGTCGCCGCGCCGAAGCCGCAGCGAAGAGGCCGGTTTCACTCTGGTCGAAATGCTGGTCGTGATCACGATCATCGGCCTCATCATGGCTTTGGTCGCTCCGCGCGTCCTTGGCTACTTGTCCGAATCGAAGGCCAAGGCTGCCAAGATACAGATCGAAAGCTTCGGCAGTGCGCTCGATCTTTTCTATCTTGATTCAGGGCGTTATCCGACCGGCTCAGAAGGCTTGGTCGTATTGGTTCAGAGACCAGGCAATGCGCCCGCCTGGAACGGTCCCTACCTGAAAGGCGGCGTCGTTCCAGCGGATCCCTGGGGCAACGCCTACGTCTACCGCGCGCCCGGCCAACACGGCGCTTACGAAATTCTTTCATATGGGTCGGACGGGCAGGAAGGTGGAACAGGCACCGCAAGCGATATTACGAGCTGGACCCGGTGAAGACGGCGGCTCGGCCGGATTTACCTTGATCGAGCTGGTATGCGTCCTGGCGATTGTCGCGATGCTGGCCGCGATCGCCTTGCCGGCTATCCCGCGCAACACCTCGCGCCCGCGGCTTGAGGGTTACGCCGTCGAAACAGCGGCTCTGCTCAACGCCGATCAGGAAAGTGCTCGACGGCAACACCGCGACGTTGCTACGACCGTTGATGCCCCCTCGCGCATCATCCACTCCGGCGCCAGCGGATGGATCGTACGAATGCCGGCTGACGTGACCGTCGAGGCTTTGCTCGCATCGCGCTGCAAGGATCGCGCGGCTGGCGCGGCCATTCATCACCTCGCATCCGGCCTGTCGTGTGGCGGGGTGATTAGACTGACGCGGCCTGGCGCAGGCTTCCAGATCAAAGTGAATTGGCTCACGGGAGGAGCGGAGGTTGTGCCGATCAATTGAGCTCGACGAAGATCATCGCGGTGGTGGTTTCACATTGATCGAGGCGCTGGCCGCTCTCGCAGTGGTCGCAGTCGCGCTGACCGCAATCGGCATGTTGATCGGCGCCAACATACGCGCGACCCGCAGCCTCGACCACCGGCTGACGCTTTTGGAGACGACGCGGGCAATCCTGTTCGGCTTGCCCGGCCGCAGCGAGCTTGAGCTCGGCCGCACGTCGGGCGAAGTGGCCGATCACCGCTGGCGACTTGATGTAATTCCGTTCTCTGCCGATTTCGTCGATCCAACCAAGTCTTCCCCGTGGATTCCTCAATCCGTCGTGCTGCGCGTGCAAGCGCCGACCGGCGAAATTCTGCGTATCGACACAGTTCGGCTGCTCCGCAATCAGGGAAGCAGCCAATGACACCAACCGCCGCTCAGTCCGGTAATGCCGGTTTCACGCTGGTCGAGGCGCTGCTCGCGGTCTTGTTGATGAGCATCATCATGGCGGCGCTCGCTTCCGTGACCGCTCAATGGTTGCCGAGCTGGGACCGTGGCGTCGGGCGGTTACAGCGGATCGAGGCCGTGGCAGATGGGCTCGACCGTTTGGCCGGGGACATTGCCGCGGCCGAAATCGTTTCCGCCCGCCGCAACGCGCCGCCGCTTTTCGATGGTGGCGAACTTTCAGTCGCTTTCGTCCGCACGATCCTCAGTCCGAATGCCGCCGGCGGGCTCGAGATCGTGCGCATCGCCGAACTTAGCGATGAACGAGGCCCAGTCCTGGTCCGAAGCACCGCGCCTTTCACACCCAGTGTGACCGGCGGTGCGGATTCAATCTCATTCGTCAATCCGGTTGCGCTGATCCGCGCGCCTTATCGTGTGACTTTCTCCTATGCCGGAACTGACCGGGTCTGGCACGATACGTGGCGCCAGCAGACCGTGCTGCCGCGTGCGGTCCGCGTGCGGTTGCGCGATGCCGCAACGTCAACAACGCTTGCTGTATCTACGACCGCGCTCATCCATGCGGAATGGCGCGCAAGCTGCATTGCCCGGACGGGCGCGGGCGCCCAATGCCCCGAACTTGGCGGCCAAAACGCCACCGCAGCCACCGCAGCCGTTGGAACACAGTAACATGTTTACGCTTGCTCAGCATGCCGGCCGCGGGCGCAACGAAGGCTTTATCGTCGTCGCCGTGTTATGGCTTCTTGGTGCGCTGGCGACGCTCGCAATCATTTACTCTTTGTACGTGAGAGAAACCGCAGCCGCATTCCTCGATCACAACGAAAGGCTTCAGGCCCAGGCACTGGCGATGTCGGGAATTGAACTCGCCGTCTATCGTTTGACCGAAGTCCCAGGCCGACATCCGTCGTTGGGAAAGTTCACGTTCCGCCAAGGCATCGCAACCGTCGGCACCGCGTTCGCTGCCGAGAACGGCCGCATTGATCTGAATTTTGCGGCAAAGGACCTTCTTGCCGGATTGTTCGTCGGCTTCGGCGCTGACGGGCAGGCCGCCCGGAACTTCGCCGAACGAATTGTCGCGTGGCGGGCTCCAGTCGCCACCGGCGCTATCGACACCGAAGCTTCGATTTATCAAAGTGCCGGCAAACCGTACGGTCCACGCCACGGGCCGTTTCAAGCCGTCGACGAGGTCGAACTCGTGACCGGCCTGCCGGCAGGGTTTGTAGAACGAGCACTACCGTATCTGACAGTTTACAGCGGTCAGGGAACGATCAATTTGCTGAGTGCGCCGCCTGCCGTGATCGCGGCGCTCCCGGGGATGACCCCGGACCGTTTGCAATTGCTGATCGCTACGCGCGCGAATGCCGACCCCACGGATGCGCCCCCAACGCAACTCGGCGCTGCGGCTAGCTATGTGGCCACCCAACCTAGTGCCGCGAACCGGATTACTGTCGACATCCGATTTGCATCCGGCAGGCGCATACGATCGCAAGTAGTTGTCCTCCTCGTTGATAAGGACACTGAGCCATATCGGGTACTGCATTGGCGCGACGAGGAACTCGCGGCAGACGCCCGCGATGATGATCCGGCTCAGCCATGAATTTGACCGGCGCCATCAAGAACGTGTTTTGGCAGTGGATCGATAGCGTCGCTGAATGCGTCATCGCGCTCGTCGACCGCGTTGCAAAACCGCGCAAAATCGAACTGATCGAAGAAGAGCCCGGGCAGTTTTCAATTCACAACCCTGATATTCGGAAATCCGACGCTTTACGCGACGTCAAAATCAGGGTCGAGGGTGCCGCGATCATCGATCGGATGTCCCCTCAAGTCGAAACAGCTCTCCACGGCAGTTGGGTCGAGCTTGTGTTGCGGCCCGACCGCTTCGTGTTCAAGCCGCTCGATCTGCCGGCACGGGCCGCGGAGTTTCTCGAAGGCGTGGTGCGTGCCCAGATAGATCGGTTGACGCCGTGGACAGCCGAAGTCGCAGCATTCGGCTTCACCACTCCCACGAGCGTCGATGGCGGGCGGGTGACCGTCACGGTCGCGGCAACGGCAAAGCCTATGCTCGGACCGTTGTTGCAAGCCTTCGTGGCAAAAGGTGCTCGCACTGTCACCATCGCAACCCGTCCTCCCGGGGTCCCGCCGGTGCCTACGGTGACGATCATGGACGAACGCGTCGGCGGCATATTCGACACGCGCAAAGCGCGACGTGTACTCGTCATTGTGCTGGTGTCGTGCGCGCTGGTGTCCGCCGCAGCCGCCACAGCAGCCGGCGTCATCAATGGCAAGCTGGACATCCGCCAAGCCGAACTGGCGCAGCGCATCATGGCGCGGCGCGGTGCCGCCTTGACGGCGCGCAGTGCGTCGGACGATCCGGCGACGGCGGCTGAAAGGGCAATGGCCAGGCGCAAAAATCAAACGCCATCAGCGGTCATCGCGCTTGAAGTTTTGTCGCGAACCCTGCCGGACCGCACCTACGTACGGAGCTGCGCATCGAGTCCGACAAATTGCGCGTTACCGGGATCACCGACGACGCACCACGCCTCATTCGGCTGATGGAGCAGACGCCACACTTCACCCAAGCCACCTTTTTCGCGCCAATCACCCGCTCGTCATCCGATATTGGCGACCGCTTCGATATCGAAGCCCGTCTGAGCCGGTGTTCTCGCCGTTGCCATGACAATGCGCAGTTGGACAAAAAAGCCCGCATTGCGCCACGCCGGCGCGGCTGCGCTCTACGTGGCATCGGTCGGGTTGTCGCTCGTCGCTGTCATCATGTCGATTTCGTCGATTGCCGATCGCCGTGCCAATATTGCGGCGGAAGAGAATACGCTCGCGCTGCTGGAGGGGAGATCGCTGTTTGCACATAAGGATAATGATACGCTGTTCGGCAGTGCCCCGACCGGTTCGCCGTTTCTGCAAGGTCAGACTGTCAACGTGGCCGGTGCCGCACTTCTGCAGCGGGTTGCCGCCTCGATCACCAGAATTGGTGGCAAAATCCTGTCATCGCAGGTCGATCTGCAAAAAGCCGACGCCAAGGACGGCTGGATTGGGCTGATCGTGAGCTGCGAGATCGATCAGCCTTCGTTGCAAAGGCTGCTCTACAATGTCGAGGCCGGTATGCCTTTTCTATTCATCGACCAACTTTCGTCGACGCGCCGGAAAGCGGTCCTTCCGGCGGCCGCCTCAAAGTAGTGTTGTCAGTTTCGGGCCAATGGCTGGCGCGCAAATGAGCGTACGCCAAAGACGTTTCGCCGGCGGAGCACTGGTCGCGTCAGGATTGATCGCGGCGGGTGTTGCTATCGCTGCCAACGATCCCCGCGGTCTAGACGTGCGCAACGACGACAATGCCCGGCCGAACTGCTCGCCCCCGGCGTTGGTTCCCCGTCGGCGACCGAACCGCCTTTGCGCCGCAATCCGCTGTGGGCGATCCCTCTGAAATCGTTGACTGCAACGCTGAGCGTCCCCTGTTCTCGCCTTCACGCCGACCGCCGGCCCCGCCGCTCGGTTCGCCGCAAGTCGCGCCACATAAAGTTTCGGCCGTGGCCGAGCCCGCACAGCCGCCACTCGATCTTCTCGGCGTCGTCACCGGCGCCGAAGACGGTTATGCGGTATTCATCAACACCACAACCCACGACGTCGTGCGCCTGCGCACCGGCGAAGGTCACGACGGCTGGATCCTGCGATCCGTCAAGGGGCGGCAGGTCGTTCTGGAACGGAACCATCGCACCGCCGTCGTGGCACTTCCTCAGCCGAGTGCGGAAAAAAATAGTCGGCATCTGCCTTGACCTTACCCCCGTCGGCGAGCAGTGCTCGACCATGGCGCGGCAACAAACGAGTTGCCTTAGTTCATCGAGGTTCGGCAGGGTGATTATAGACTGTATGTCCATAATGCGGTGGCGATTGGCGCGTTGCAGCAATTTGGTTTCGGGCCAATAGGCGATATGCAACGATGGCCGCGTTATTTTCGCATGACCATCCCGCGCCGTCTCTCGAATGCGCACGAGGTCAAGCACGACGGCCTTCATCAGTGATAGACCAGTATGCCGCCGACGGTTGCGATCAACACCGTACCGATCATGATGTAGATCGCTTCAATTGCGTAGCCGTACCACATCAGCGAACGGGGTCCGGCGTGGGTTCTGGTCGTTCGGCGTAATATCCGTTGCTGCCGTCACCGCTGCCGAAGAAGAATTTCGGATTGGCCTCCATGGTGGGTGACACCACAAAAGATACCTCTTCGGTTGCCGGCTCTTGGTTTGCAACGGGTCGGCTCTCGTTAGCACTGCTAGGCGCCGTCGCATTAGTCATTGCGAAATAAAATGGTTTGGCAAACAGCAGTGCTACCATGACGATAGCTGTAGCCCCTCCGATTACGGCTACCCGATGAACGGCTGATTCACTTAGGCGCGTCGCTCTCATGGCTCGCTCCATGTCTAGAGAAGCATAAGTAAGTTACCCGAGGTCTGGCTTCGCGCAGCTAAGGGCCTGCGAAGGTGTTGAATTGTTCCACCGTCAGCCCAGCGTCCGGAACGCGGATCAAGTTGGCCGCTATCAACAACCCGATCACGCTAACATAATCACCACAATCAGGATGGAAAAACCAGCCAGGTGATACACCGGCTCTGGGCGATCATCGAGTTCTGTTGTCGGCTGAAGCTCATGCTCGCGAAACGCATTCACAGCCTATCCTTGTTGGGCCACTATTTTTTTAATTAATAAGGAATCAATGAGGGCGTTCCGGCAGTGACGGACGTCACGGTAATGACGGATGCTCGCGAATTTGATTGACCTCCTGGGAAGTGACCAGCAAGGCTTGCTTCACTCCGGACTACAACCGTTATGGACGGTTGTGTGCGCTTTTCGATATTTTGGCTCTTGCTGAGTCCAAGCGCGGAGAAGCTGCGCGTGCTTGACCTCGACAATTTTTCATACCCCGTCGCGGAGGTCCATGACGCCTCCATGTTGGACGTGGAGCGCCGGTTCTCCCGAATTGGCGCGGACGGGCTTTTTTTGAGCGGCATGCCGAGCGCGAAGAAGACTGTAATACGGCCGCCGCATTCTGGATGTTATGCCGCTGGGCTAAAGCGTTTGTGGGCCT
>CAWGYY010000030.1:0-9303 GCA_963826945.1 uncultured Alphaproteobacteria bacterium
TGCTGATCTTTCTATGTTTGTTCGCAGAGATACGAGCTAATTGGAAGGGGGTTGTATGAACTTCGACGACTACCTAAGAGACGAAGCCCGAAAATACCGACAACTGGCGGAGCAAGCGGATGATCCGATGATCAAGCAAGAATTGCTCCAATTGGCGGAAATTTGCGACGAGGTCGCGAACAATATCGAGGATCGCATGACGGCCGGATAGGCTCGGCGATATGAATCTCTGTCGTTCTTAGCGCGCGGCTTTCATAAGCGCCTTGGCGTCCGGGTTTGTCGCGCCCTTCTGGGGTTCAGGCGGACCAACCAGCTCAACAGGTGTTCGCGCTACGTCCACTTTAACTCTGACAGCGATCAAATCGCTGCATTACAACAAGGGACGTGACGGGCAAATATGCGGGCAATCCCGCGATCTATCCGCTGGAGTACGAAACTACTTCGGGTTCATCGAGCTCGCGTCGATCAGGCTATGGCTGTGCGCTAATGAGTCCATGCCCTAGAAACTCAGGCGCTTTGGTCCGCAAGGACTATTGATTTCGGTCATGACTCACCAAGTTAGATTTCCTATAGTGACATTGGTTTCCTATAGCGACATTGGCTCCTGTCGCCGGGGGCAACCGGCAAACCGGAGCCGGGCGGCCTAGACCAAACCTGAGAGATCAAAGCGCCTTCAGCTTTTGGCGCTTAAGTGAGAGTTAGCTCAGGCAAGAGTCGCGCCATTACAGTCAAAGGTACCAAATGGCTATGTTTGTGTACCGCTGCCCAAACACTGGCCTACAGGTTCAAGCCTTCGTCGCCGATGACCCGATTGAGGATGAAGGCGAGTTTGAAGCCATTGCTTGCACCGCTTGCACCCGGCTGCATTGGGTAAGCCCAAAAACGGGCAAAGTACTAGGATCCGATGAGCAATAGGCCCACCTCAGTTGGCGACCTCATCATTTTCCTTTCGGCCGGCGAGATTCACGGGGTCTTCGATTTTAGTCGCTCTCCGGCTCGTGGATGGCGATCCTGTCCTGGCTACGATTGAGTGGGGTCGGAAAAATCAGCGCGGGAAGTCTTTAACGGCATCGTACGGGCTTAAATCAAAGAGAGAAGCGGCCCACGGTTTATTTTAACTGAGCCGGGTGAACGATCACGGCTGCGCCAGTCTCACGCGAGCGTAAATTAACGCATATGATGGAGCGCCTTGGTATTGAGCCGGGTGGCGGTGCCGTGCCGCACTTGGGGCTAAGCTACGCCACCGCGCTTCGACGCTGCGAGGCTTGCCCGTCCAAGGAATCCTGCCGCGACTGGCTCGACGGCGTGCCAACGTCAGTGGCAATCGCTCCGCGTTTTTGTCCGAATGGCGATATCTTCTTAGAATTGCAGGTTGATCAACCTAGGGCGCATTAGCAGGACTACGCCGTAGTATCCGCAACACCGGTCGATCTGCTGCAACGCAAGAACCGCCGCTTTGGACCCAACCAGCGACATCGGCGAAAGCGAGCGGCGCGCGGTTACAGTGCACCCGGTTCGAGCATGAGGTGAGCACCGTTCACCGAAATCTTGAATGTCAGAACCTCGTTTGATCTAGCGCAATCTCCTGCAACTTTTGTACGGATATTTTAGTTTAGCGGTGGGCACCCACGAGAAATCGCTACGACCCAGCGGGGGTATGATGACATATATCATTGAGGTTCTCCGTCAGGAACATCGCAACATCGAAAAATTGCTTCGGGTTCTGGAACGAGAGCTGAGTGTATTCGATCGCGGCGAACGCCCGGATTATGAGGTCATCGTCGCCGCCATCGACTACTTCAAGGACTATCCGGATTCCTGCCATCACCCGAAGGAGGATATGGTCTTCGAGAGCCTTAAGGTGCGCGACGCTGCTGCGGCGGCGACGATTGGCGATCTCGAAGCCGAGCATCAGGAAGGAGCCAGGCGTCTGCGCGGCGTTGCCCAGATGGTTGAGGCAGTTCTAAACGACCAGGATCTTCTACGCCACGCCGTGTGCGGTATCATCCGTGACTTCATCGACCACGAACGGCAACACATGGCTATGGAGGAGCGTCTGTTGTTTCCGGTCGCGCTTAAAGCACTGCGCCCCACGGATTGGGAGGAAATCGCTCTGAAACTAGCCGACCGCCGCGATCCGCTCTCCCAGCCCGGTCTTGAGGAGAAATTTAACACGCTTCGGCGAAACATCCTCGAATTGGAAGAAGAAGCGGACGAAGCGCGGCGTCTTACGGCCTCACAGAATTGACGGCAAACTCAAACCGCTCGCCGTTCCATTGGCAACCAGAGCTTAGCCGAGTTTTTGATCGTGCAAACCCTAAAAAACCCCCCTGTGGACTCGCCTGCATGCCAAGCAGGTCGTGGGCTCATAGACATCTGTGTGATCCTGGAAGCCGCGTCTGCGAACCAGCCTTGTACAAAGAGTACCCGGTCGTTGGGTATCGGGGCACATTTGATCTGAATTAAGTCGCAGCAGCTGCGCTAGTCCTATCATGTCATATTTCGACCGCCGAAAGTGAATATCGCCCGGTAAAGTCGGCTTCGGGATGCCCGCGAGGAACCCGTTGAGCGCAACGAGCGGTGCATAAAGGAACAGGCTGTCAGCGCATTGTCGAGTAACGACAAATACTGGGGCGCTGGAAAATGCGTTGGTTTGCGAAATGATGGAGGATGTTATGAGCAATTACACTTATGAACATCGCACCGTTAAGCCAATTCTGCATGCGATCGCCAATTGGGTAAAAAAATACCGGGATGCGGTTGGCCTAGATGGCGACTTGGCGCGCTGTGGAGCAGAGGAGGTCGCTCTCGTGGCGCGCGATATTGGGGTAAGTCCTGGGGAACTAATATTTATCGCCAACAAGGGGCCGCACGCAGCCGACGAACTACCAAAGCTTCTCAGCGCACTTGGCGTCGATCCACAAAAGCTTGACCCCGCTATAAAACGAAGCTTGCAACGCATCTGCATTAGCTGCGGTCACAAAGATCAGTGCCAACACGATCTAGCCGCGGGTGCAGCGGCGAGTAACTACCACGACTATTGTCCGAACGCGATGTCGCTCGATGCATTGTTTCAATCGAGATCGAAGATAGGGTGAGCCGAATTGATAGCGGGTCAACCCAATAGCTAGAAGAGGTCGGTCGCAGAGGCGCCGTTCGGCCGAAGCAATAGCCGTTGATCAGTACCCGGATCATCAGCTCGGGAGGACCGACGGGCAACCCACCGAGCTGTAGAACGGCGCGAGTTTTTGAACGCCGCCGCACGTTGGTCTTGCGCTACATCAATGCGGCTACGTGTAGCTGAGATGACTGTTCTCAAGTGCAAAAGGCTCTGGAGTGGCAGCAGATCGCGACGGCTCCAAGAGGCGCTGAACTGGAGCTAAGCATCTACGATACGGGCGAATATCATGCGCTCGTATTTCCCTGTCAGCGCGATGGTTCGACTTGGCGCGACCCGCGGACCAATCGCATTATTCCAATTGAGCCAACGCATTGGCGGCTTTGGGATCCTGGAACCGCCTGAAGCGAAGCGCCTCAGCCCGAAAGCCGAACCGTTAAAAGATTAGGCCAGAAGCGATCTGAAATCTCGGCTTCTATTAGATTGTATAAGTGTCAGCTAAGCGGCTACCATTGGTATACTGGGAAATCGCAAGTTTCATTAGCGGCTCGCAATCGAAGGCCTTCGAATGGCCGCGCGGATTAATCTCAAATTACTCACCGACTTCTCGGCTGACGCTTACCGTTCGCGCATTCCGACACTCAGGGCGCGCAGAAATTCGAGGCCCGCAGCGCATAGCTCGGCGGGCAATTCCTTAATCGCCGCGGCGAGCGCGAAGAACTCCATGATCTCCTGAAGGGCTGCGTCCGCTACGCGCCGGCCGGCCGGCGTCAACTTCACGCGGAAACTCTTGCGCGTGTCGGGGTCCGCGCAGCGCTTGACCAGGCCGCGCCCGATCAGGCGATCGACTTGTTTGGTCACGGCGCTGGAAGTGATCAACAGAAAGCGGAACAGCTCAGTCGGCCTTAAGCCCCCGCGCTCGCTGGACCGCCGCAACGCGAACAAGATCCGCAGATCGCCGACCCGCAGCGAGAAACGCGACCGTGCCAGGTCGCGGAACTCATTCTCCATCTGCTGCGACAGACTGTAGATGAGAACGATGGCGCGGATAATCGAAGTGTCGAGATGCGGGTTCTGCACCAGCCATTCCTCGGGAATGGCCGACTCGGTTCTGCGCGACGCAACCGGCGCCGGAGGGTTCACCTTGGCGGGTGCCGCGATGCGGCCGCGACCTAAAGCGCGGCCGCTCATGGCCGGAGCCCCGGTGCGGCGGGCTCGATGCCGATAATCGTGGACAGCATCGCGTCCTGCTCTGCCAATTGCGCGCTCGGTGCATCGGCGGTGATCCGGCCGCGATCCATCACCAGGCAGCGGTCGGTCAGCTCCAGAGCAAGATCGACCCGCTGCTCGACGATCAGGACTGCGAGTTCGCCGCTGCGCGTGATCTGGCGGATCGTCTCGGTAAGCTGCTCGACAACCACGGGAGCTAAACCTTCGGTCGGCTCGTCCATCAGCAATAGTTTCGGATTGCCGCGCAGCGCCCGCGCGATCGACAGCATCTGCTGCTCGCCGCCGGAGAGCCGCCCGCTCAGACTGGAAGCCCGTTCGGCGAGCAACGGAAACAGCGCAAACAGCCGCTCCTCGGTCCAGCGCCCCGGCCGGCGCGCCACCGACAGGTTCTCCCGCACGGTCAGGCTGCCGAACACTTCGCGCTCCTGCGGCGCGTAGCCAATGCCGGCACGCGAACGCTCGTACGTGCGCGCTGCCGACAAGTCCTCGCCGTCGAGACGGACAATGCCGGACTGGCGCTGGGCGCGCCCGGTGATCAGCTCTAGCGTTGTGGTCTTGCCGACGCCGTTGCGGCCGATCAGGGCGACGCTCTCGCCGTCGGCGATGTTTAGGTCGAGATTCTCGACCACCGTCGTCTCGCCCCAGCCGCCGCTCAGTCCGCGCACTTCAAGCATGGACGCCGCCGTGGAAACGGGCATGCCCGGAGCGGCCGAGATAGACCGAGCGCACGGCGTCGGCCGCCATGACCTCCGACGGCCATCCGCTCATAAGAACGGCCCCCCTGACCAGCACGGTCACTCGCGATGCGAACCGCTTCACCACCTGCATATCATGCTCGACCATGATCATCGCCATCTCGGCCGGCAGGCGGCCGATCACATCGAGCATGCGCGCGACGTCCTCGGCGCGCAGCCCGGCGGCGGGTTCGTCGAGGATCATGACCTTGGGGCGCAGGCTCAGCGCAATGCCGATCTCAAGGAGCCGCCGCCTGCCGTAGGGCAGTTCGGTGATGGTGCGGTGGCGATCCTCGATCAGTCCCAGTTGGTCGAGAATGTCGTCGATCTCGTCGACAATCGCGGTCTGCGCCGCGGCCGGCGACCAGACCTTGTCACTCGCGCCGGTACGCTCGCTGATCGGCAAGTAAAGGTTCTGCTGCACGGTGAGATTGTTGAACAGGCTAGTGATCTGAAAGGTTCGCACCAGCCCGGCCTTGACCCGGTGGTCGCTGCGCAATCGGGTGACATCCCGCCCGCCCAAATAAACTTCTCCGGCGTCGGGGCGAACGGTACCGGAGACGAGGCCGACGAAGCTCGTCTTGCCGGCGCCGTTCGGCCCGATCAAAGCGTGGCGCTCCCCGGCATGCAGATCGAAATCGATGTCGTCGGCAACGACGACCGTGCCGAACCGCTTGCTCAGCGCGCGGGTGGACAGCACGGGTTCGGCGCTCATCGCGCGTCTCGCTTCCGCGTAACCGACGCAGCGAGCCTCTCGGCCAAGCCCAAAAGTCCACCGCGCGCATACAGCACCACTGCGACCAAAAGCGCGCCGATCACGAACATCCAATGATACGGATTAATCTGCGCGGCGACGTGGTGCACCAGCATGTAGGCGACGGTGCCGATCAGCGCGCCGTAGAGCCGCCCGACGCCGCCGACCACCAGCATCACCAGCGCGGCAATTGAGGTCTCAACGCTCAGAACTGAAAGCCCGACGAAGCGGGCGGTTTCGACCGACAGCGCACCAGCAAGCGCCGCCATCGCACCGCCTATTACATAGGCGCGCAGTAGATGCTTTTGCACCGGCGCACCGAGCAGCGCCATGCGCCGGTAGTTCTCGCGCACGCCGACAACGGCGAGCCCGAAAGGGGAGTTCGCGGCGCGGCGGGCGAGATAAAGGCAGATGCAGAGCCAGCCCAGCGCATAGAAGTACGCGGTGTCGGACGACAGCGTCCATTCGAAGATGCCAAGCACCGGCTTGAACTCGATGCCGACGAGTCCGTCGTCGCCGCCGGTTAGCCAGGTGGTTTTGTTGGCGGCCTCGAAAGCGATGACACCGAGCGCCAGCGTGACCATCAGAAGCTGCAGATCGCGCAGCCGCAGCACGAACGGCCCAGTCAGGAGCGCCACGACGGCTCCGACGGCAGCGGCCGCAACCGTAACCGAGATCGGCTCATTCCAGCCGTAGATCGAGATCAACCCTGCCGCATAGGCGCCGAAGCCGAAGAACAGCGCGTGACCAAGCGTCACCACGCCGGCGTAGCCGAGCACCAGATCGAGCGACATGACGAAGATCGCGGTCACCAGGACAGAGGTGGCGAACGACAGCTGATCCGGGAATAGAACGAAGCACAGCAATGCTATGAGCACGACCCAGACTTCGGGAAAGCGGCCAGACTTCCGCAGCCACGACGCGGTCGTGTTGCCGGTCATCCCTCTGCCGCCAGCGCGGACGTGGAAGAGTCCCTCGACATTCAAGGTTCGGCCGTTCGGAGGTGCTGCGAGACCATCATCCCGATCAGAAAGATATAGACGACGAAGCTGCCGTAGGTGGGCGCGAGAAAGCGCGCTCCAGTGTCGACGATGCCGACCGCAGCGGCAATGAAAGCCCCCGACTTGATGTTGCCGAACCCGGTCAACGCCACGACGATCAGGATGATGACCAGATACTTGAACGGATACATCGGCTCCGGCGGCAGCATGGCGTAGCCCACCGCGCCGCCGAGCGCGGCAAGACAACAGCCGATCGCAAAGGTAATCATGAACAGACGGTCGACATCGATGCCGACCGCTTCGGCCATGCGCCGATTGTCGACCGCTGCGCGCACGCGCGCGCCGAAATCGGTTTTATCAAACACCCACCACAGTCCGAGCATCAGACAGGCCCCGAGCACCACCACAAACAACCGGTAAAGCTGAATGGTGCGGATACCGAGGTCGACATTGGCGGCGAGCGAAGGCGGCAGCCCGCTCGGCTGCGGATCAGGCCCAAACAACAGGTTGAGAAAAGCCGCCCCGATGAACGCCAACCCGATCGTGAGCAGCACCTGGTCAAGCTGCGCCGCGCTATAGAGCCGGCGGATCAAAGTCCGTTCAATCACAACGCTCAGCAACGTGACGACGGTGCAGGCCGCCACCACCGCAAGCCAGAGCGGCGCGCCCTGCTGGAACATCATCCACACTGTCAGGTAGGCGCCGAGCGCGGCAAAGAAACCGTGCGCCATGTTCACGACCCGCATCAGGCCCATCGTGATGACGAGACCGATGGAAATGGCGAACAGCACCATCCCGAATGACAGGCCGTACAGGACGATAAAAATCAGGGACGCCGCGAAGTCGTTCAACGGTCCTCCCAAAAAGCCGTAAGCCGGCCAAGAGCGCCTCTGCGTGCGCGTTGCTGCGAGAATGTTCCGAGGCGGCCCGGCAAGGCAAGCGATTTCTTCCACGGAAGATATCTTGTCAATGCCGCGGCTCCCGATATGATGACTGAAAAGACCACGGCCGCCGCAAGGTGCGCCAGTTGGCTCCTAAACAGGGAGAAGTTTTATGCGCCGCGGATCGATCCTGGGCGGAATTCTCGCGATTGTGGCCGCGGGTGGCACAGCCGGCGCGCAAGAGAAAATCAAAGTTGGAGTAATCGCGGATTTTACCGGGCCATTTGCCTTGTCCGGCACGATGCTGCGCCAGGGGATGGAAACCTATCTGTCGGCGGCCGGCAGCAAAATCGGCGACAAGGAGATCGAGATCGTCTGGCGCGATGTCGGCAACCAGAACCCGGTCGTCGCCAAGCAGGTGGCCGAAGAATTGATCGTGCGCGACAAGGTGTCAATCCTCACCGGCTTCGACCTGACGCCGCAGGTGGCGGCGGTTGCTTCGGTCGCCAATCAGGCCAAGATCCCGACCGTGATCCAGATTCCGTCGACGCCGGCGCTGATGAAGATGTCGCCGTACTTCCTGCGTGTCTCCAACAACATGCAGTCGACGGTCTGGCCCGGCGCGGATTGGGCGGCAAAGAACGGCAAGAAGCGCGCCTATATCGCGGTGTCGGACTACGCGCCGGGCCACGAAGTGCAGGCCACCTTCAAGCGCAAATTCACCGAGCTCGGCGGCACGATCGTCGGCGAGGACCGGATCCCGCTCAACACCGTCGATTACGCACCGTTCGCCGAGCGCGTCGCGCGCTCCAACGCCGACGTGGTGCAGGTGTTCATTCCGCCAGGACCTGCCGCAGTGTCGTTCACCCGCGGCCTGTTGGCGCAAGGGGTGCGCGAGAAGGGCACGCTGATCATGGGCATCGGCGAAACCGATGAAGCTTTCCTTTCGAGCTACGATGATTCCGTCGTCGGCATCTACTCGTCGTTCCACTACTCGCGGCTGCTCGACAACAAGGCAAACGAACTATTCAAACAGCAGCTGGCGGCGAAGTTCGGCGACAAGGTCGCGGCTGATGCCTTCGTGGTTCAGGGCTACGACGGCATGCACGCCGTCCATCACCTGATCGAGACACTGGCCGGCAAATCGTTCGACGCCGCAGCCGCCGTTGAGGCGATGAAGGGCTACAAATGGAACGGCCCGCGCGGCCCGATGATGATCGATCGGGACAGCCGCGACATCGTCGAAAACATGTACATCCGCCGCGTCGAGCGCGTGAACGGCCGGCTTGAGAACGTGATCATCGATACCTACCAGGCGGTGAAACCGACGTTCATCCAGTGACGACCGCCGGGATGAGCCGCCGGCGCCGGCCAAGCCGAGTTTTCCAACCAGCACCGCCTGCCATGGCGGGAAAGGGACCATAGCCATGATCAGCGCACAAGAGAATGAAATCCTCACCCGCGTCGGACCCGAAACGCCGATGGGACGCATGATGCGCCGCTACTGGCTTCCGGTCTGCACCTCGGAGCAGCTGCCCAAGCCGGATTGCGATCCGCTCCGCGTCCGTCTGCTAGGCGAACGCTT
>CAWGYY010000031.1:0-707554 GCA_963826945.1 uncultured Alphaproteobacteria bacterium
AGCATCAGCAGCCGGACCGACGCGGCGCCGGCGATTAAACCGATCATTGTTGACTACCCAGGCGTGTGTTCCCGGGTGACGCCGCAGTTCACGCCCGCTTTACCTTAACGCGACGGCGCCAGCCGGCGGCGAAGCAACCTTAGCTATTCTCGACTATGAGGCGCGCATGCGCCCCCCACTCATTGCAGCGAATGCCGTGATCCGCGCGACGACATTGACCGTACTCAGGAACGCGCCTTCGCCGCCGGCCTTAAGCCAGTCGGCGGTCGCGCCGCGTGCCGGGCGGCGCCGCGAGGTGCCGCCGAAGCTGAGTTTTCGTATCTACGGAGACCTGGCGGCGGTCGAGGGCGACTGGCGGCGCTTCGAGCGCCGCGCCGATTGTACCGCGTTCCAGACATTCGATTGGCTCGCGTCGTGGCACCGGCATGTTGGGCTGCGCGAAGGCGTCCACCCGGCAATCATCGTCGGCCGCTATAGCGACGATGAAATTGCTTTCATAATGCCACTCTGCGTAACGCCGGGACGTTTGGCACGACGGCTCTGCTGGCTCGGCCAGGAGCTGTGCGATTACCACGCGCCGCTTTTGGCGACCGACTTTTCGCAACGGGTCACGCGCGAAGGCTTTCTCGCTCTCTGGCGGGAGCTGCAGGCGCAGATGCAATGCGATCCCTTGCTCCGCTACGACTGGATTGAGTTTGAGAAGATGCCGCAAAAAGTCGGCGCCCAAATCAATCCATTCACTTATCTGCGAGTCACGCCCAACCCCAGCGGCGCACATTTGACGCATCTGGCTGACAACTGGGAAAAATTCTACTCCGCCAAGCGCTCGTCGGCGACGCGACGCCGCGACCGCACCAAGCGCCGGCATATGTCGGCGTACGGCGAAATCCGCTTCGTTACCGCGTCGGCGCCGGACGAAACCCGGCGCACGCTCGAGACGCTGATGGAGCAGAAAAGCCGATCACTGGCCCGCAAAGGAATTGCCGACATTTTTGCCCGGCCGGGACACCGCGAATTCTTTCTCGACCTCGCGTCCAATCCGGACCACCGGGCTCTGTTTCACATCAGCCGTGTGGAGATTGGAGGCGCGTGCGCCGCCGCCAACTTCGGCATCGTGTTCCGAGATTGCTATTACCACGTGCTGGCAAGTTACGACGACAGCGGCATCTCACACTACGGTCCCGGAGCGCTGCATTTGCGTGAGCTCATGGCTCACGCGATCGGCATCGGGCTAAAGCGCTTTGATTTCACCATCGGCGACGAGCCGTACAAGCTGGAATGGTCCGATACGACTGTTAAATTGTACGACTTCGCCGCCACTGCGACCTGGCGTGGCCTGCCAGCGCGAACCGCTTCAATGGTGCGGCGCCGCGTTAAGCGCTTTATCAAGCAGACGCCGTGGGCGTGGCGCCTAGCTTCACGCACCAGATCCACGATTGGCCCGCTGGCGCACCCGCTGCAGTCGCTTTCGAATGCCACCAGCGCGATCGTTGCACGGAGTCCGGCAACGCAGCCTGCGGTCGCGTGCGTCATGGGCGACATGGATTTGTTGCGGCCGCTGGCATTGGCCGGTGCGCCCTGCGCGGTTGTCACGCGGGCCGGCGTGCCTTCGCTCTACTCCCGTTACGCGCAATCTCGCCTGGTTTGGGCTGATTACACCAAAAATAGCGAGGCTCTCGTCGATGCCTTGGTGAGCTTCGGCAAGGCCCAGTCCGAGCCCCCGGTTTTGTTTTACGAAGAAGATGCACAGGTGCTCCTGGTCTCGCGTCATCGTGAGCGTTTGGCGCGAGCGTTTCGGTTCGTTATTGCCGACGAAACACTGGTCGAGGATCTGCTCGACAAGGCACGCTTCCAGGTCCTCGCGGAACGCCACGGATTGCCGGTGCAGCCGGGACGACGTTTCGATCCCGCGGCAATTGAATCCGCCGATCTCGGCCTCGCCTTCCCTCTCATCGTCAAGCCGCTGACGAGGCTCGAAGGCTGGAACAACACGTTCGGATTGCGCAAGGCCATTTACGTCGAAAGCGCTGAAGCGTTGCAAAGCCTCTGGCCGCAATTGCGCGAATCGGCCTCGAACTGCTGGCTCAGGAATTCATCCCCGGCGCGGAAGGCCGCATTGAAAGCTACCATTGCTACGTCGATCGGCGCGGCGACATAGCCGCGGAATTCACCGGGCGAAAGATCCGCACTTATCCATTCTGCTATGGCCACACCAGCGCACTCGAGATCACCGAGACCGACGATGTGCGCCGACATGGGCGCACTATTGTGGAACGCTTGGGGCTGACCGGCGTAGCCAAACTCGACTTCAAGCGCGATCCCCAGGGCAACCTCCGTCTCCTGGAAATCAATCCCCGCTTCAATCTGTGGCATCACGCCGGCGCCATCGCGGGCGTCAACATTCCGGCACTGGTCTATGCCGATCTCGCGGGATTGCCGCGTCCGTCGGTCATACCGGTGAAGGCCGGCGTCCGCTGGTGCCGGATGTGGAAGGATCTGCCGGCCGCGCGCGCCGGCGGCATGCCGTTCGCTTCCTGGCTGCCTTGGGCGCTGGGCTGCGAAGCCAAGTCGGCTTTGTCATGGGATGACCCGATGCCGTTCTTGCGCTCGACGTTCCATCGTGTCGCGGGCAGCCGTCTCGAACCCGGGCAAATCGGGCGCTGGCGGGGGCGATATCGCGGCTGATCGACCGGCCGGGGCGCGATTGAAGTCACGCTTCTTCCCACGAAGCTACACGGCGCGGTAAACAACTTGACGGCGCGCCAATCGGCTCGGCTATCCGGCGCGCTGAGGGACTGCGATGAGCGCCAATTCGTTCTGGCCGGACCTGCCGCTAGCCGCATGGACCGACACCTGCGAGACCTTGCACCGCTGGACGCAGGTCGCGGGCAAAGTGCGCATCAAGTCGACGCCGCTGGTCAATCATTGGTGGAACGCGACATTCCATTTGAATTCGCGCGGGCTCGTCGCCCCGGCCAATGTCCATCAGGGCCGTAGCTTCGATATCGTCTTCGATTTTGTCGATCATCTCGTTCGCATCGCGACCAGCGACGGCCGTGTCGAGAGTTTCGCGCTGGCGCCGATGTCGGTCGCCGACTTCTACGCCGAGTTCATGCAGCACCTGCGGCGTCTCGGTATCGACGTACACATTTGGACGATGCCTTCCGAGATCGAGAATGCGGTGCCGTTCGAGCAGGACCACGCGCATGCCCAATACGATCCGGAATTTGTATCGCGCTTTCGCCAGACCATTGTTCAGAGCACCCGCGTGATGAACGAATTCCGCGCCCGGTTCATCGGCAAAGCGAGCCCGGTGCATTTCTTCTGGGGCAGTTTCGATCTCGCGGTCACGCGTTTCTCCGGCCGCACCGCGCCCCCGCCCAAAGGCACTACCCCCAACGTCGCCCCCTGGGTGATGGCGGAAGCGTATTCGCACGAAGTTTCGAGCTGCGGCTTCTGGCCGGGCAACGGCGGTTTCGGGCAAGCTGCGTTTTACGTGTATGCCTATCCCGAACCAGAAGGCTACGGCGACACTAAGCTTCGCACCGCAGAGGCCTCGTACAACAAGGACCTTGGACAGTTTATCCTGCCTTATGACGCTGTCAGGCAGGCCCCCGACCCGGATGCACTGCTGCTTGGATTTCTGCAGGAGACCTACGAGGCCGCCGCAAATCTGGCGAAATGGGATCGCACGGCGCTGGAACGCGACAAAAGCGACCAGCACACGTGAGCTGAGATCGTTATGCGAATAGGCATCCGCCTTGCGATTTCCAGCCTGGTGCTCGCGTCGATCATGGTCAGCGCGATCGGCGTGCACTTGCTGTGGTGGCGGACAGCCGAGGCCAACAGCCACACGCTCGCAGCGACGATCGACGAGCAGATCGTCTCTGCCGTGCAAAAAGAACTCAACACCATTACGACGCAGGCAACCGCCGCGCACATCGCGATCCGTACCCTGTTCGTGCAAAACGTACTGGAAACGCGCGAGGCCGATAAACGGGAATTCGTCTTTCTATCGCAGTTGCAATCGCAGCCGAGCATCTCCTGGGTCGCTTTCGGCTTTCCGAACGGCGATTTCTTCGCCGCACACAAGCTCGGCGACCTCAGCCTGGAAATGATGGAGATCGCGCCGGTCAAAGGTGCAATCAAACGCCGCGTCGACACCTATCAGGTCGTGGTCGGCGACATTCAATTCGAGAAGCGCCGGTTTGAAGACACCAACTACGTCGTCACCGATCAGGAATGGTACCGCAAAAGCATCAAGAGCGAGGAACCGGGCTGGTTCGAGGTCACGGACTTTCCGGTAGGCCGGCGCCCGGCGATCGCCTATGCCGGCCCGGTGGACGTTTATCAAAAGCGGCAAGGCGTGCTCGCCGTCATCATCGAAAACACCCGGCTCGCGCAATTCCTGTCGCAATTGTCCGTGGGGAAGACCGGCGCCGCCTTCATTCTCGGCCGCGACGGCAAGGTCGTCGCCGCGCCCGATCCGGACGCTGATGAAGTCAAAATGCAGCAAGCAGATCAGCCGCTGCTGCCAATCGCCCAGGGCGCGATGAAGGAGGCCGGCAGTGCATACGACAGTGCCGGAAAGACCGCGCATCCGATGCGCTACGTCGCCGGCGAGAACGCCTACGCCGTCACGCTGACGCCTCTTGATTTCCCCGGCTGGACGCTTGCGACGGTCATCCCGGAAGCTGAGTTTTTAGGTCCGATCGAAACGACGATACGCTATCTGCTGGTTGGCCTGGCCATCCTCATTGTCGGCGCCGGCATTCTTTCGGCGTGGCTGGCAAGACGGATCATCGCCGCTCCACTGTTGACGGTGGTCGACGAGATCAAGCGCGTCGAGCGCTTCGAGCTCGATCAGGTGCGCCGGCATCCGTCGCACGTCACAGAACTTGAGAACTTGTCGAGCGCCATCGCGGATATGGCCGGCGGCCTTGCCGCTTTTCGCAAGTACATACCCGCCGACCTCGTGAGGATGCTGCTGCGCGAGGGCGTCGAGCCGCGCCCCGGCGGCTCGATTCGCGCACTGACGGTGATGTTCACCGATATTGCCGGCTTTACCGGCCTGTCCGAGCGGATGGGCGACCGGATCATTCCGCTGTTGTCCGGCTATCTCGACATCATGTCCCGCGAGGTGAGCGCCAACAGCGGCACTATCGACAAATTTATCGGCGATGCGGTGATGGCCTTCTGGGGTGCACCGCTCAGCAATGCCGATCACGCGGTCGACGCCTGCCGGGCGGCGCTGGCCTGTCAGCGCTCCCTGCAAGCATCCGGACTGGCGGACGATACCGGCCGGCCGCTCAAGACCCGGATCGGCATCAATTCCGGCGACATGCTGGTCGGCAATATCGGATCGGAGTTCAGGCTTAACTACACCGTTATCGGCGACGCGGTGAACGTCGCCAGCCGTCTTGAGGGCGCCAACAAGGAGTACGGCACCGAGATCATTATCGGCGAGGAAACGCGCCGCCTTGCCGGCGATCGCATTCATGTGCGCGAGCTCGACCGCCTGATGGTCTATGGCCGCGTCGGCGGATTGGCGATCTATGAGTTGCTCGCCGTTGCCGAGCCCGGCACCAAGCCGCCGGGCTGGGTCGAACTTTATGAGTCCGGGCTTAGCGGCTTATCGGGCACGCGATTTTGATGCGGCCGTGATGTTTTTCCAAAAACTCCTGGCGGTGCGCCCGCACGATGCACCCGCGCGTATAATGCTGGAGCGGTGCACGAAATTCATCGATTGCCCGCCGGACGCGGAATGGGAAGCAACCAACGCAATGAAAGTAAAATAGTCACGAACCTCCTGCTCACGCCCAGGCCATTTTGCCGGGAGCGGATCGACACAATTATGCTATGAAATAGCGATGTGGTCGGCCGCGTTGGTCGATTGTCTCGGAAAGAATTCGCCATGAAAGCAAAAACAGCCCTCGCGGCCGCCGTCGCCAGCTCCTTTGCGACCGCACTGGCAATGATTACCGCGCCGGCCTTCGCTGGGCCTAAGCCGCCGCAGCCGACGATGGACAAGTGCTTCGGTATTGCCCTGAAGGGCGATAACGACTGCGCCGCCGGTCCCGGCACCACGTGCGCCGGCACCGCGAACGCGGACTATCAGCCCAATGCCTGGAAGTACGTGCCGAAGGGTACCTGCGCGACGATGGTAACCCCCAAGGGCAAAGGCTCGCTTGAGCCGAACAAATCCGACCCGTCCTAGAATTCACTCATGCCGGCCGCTCCGAACCTGCCGCCGCGCGCCGGTGTTGGCTTCAAGCCGCAGCATTTCAAGGACATCATCGCGGCGCCGCAGCCGCTCGGCTTCTTCGAGGTACATGCCGAGAACTACATGGGCGCCGGCGGGCCGCCGCACGCACAGCTCGGCGCCTTGCGTGGGCGATATCCATTGTCGATCCATGGCGTCGGACTCTCGATCGGTTCGATAGAGCCGCTCGATCGCCGCCACCTCGCGCGATTGAAAGCGCTGTGCGATCGCTACGAGCCGGAAAGTTTCTCCGAGCATCTCGCCTGGTCATCGCATGACGGCATCTACTTCAACGATCTCTTGCCGCTGCCTTACACCTCGAACACGCTCGCGCGCGTGGCGCAGCACATCGATGAAGTGCAGAGCGTGCTCGGACGTACAATGTTGCTCGAGAATCCGTCGAGCTACATTCGTCTTGCCGACAGCACGATTCCCGAGGTCGACTTCCTCGCGGAAATTTCGCGACGAACCGGATGCGGCCTGCTGCTCGACATCAATAACGTTTTCGTTTCGGCAAGAAACCACGCCACGGCGCCGCTCGCTTATCTGGAAAAGTTTCCGCTCGATCGCGTGAACGAAATCCACCTTGGCGGGCATCACGAAGACATCGACGATGCCGGCGCCCCGCTGTTGATCGACGATCACGGCTCGCCGGTGGCGGAGGCGGTGTGGACTCTTTACCAACACGTCGTCGACCGTACGGGGCCGATTCCCACTCTGATCGAATGGGACAACGACATTCCAGACTGGCCAACTCTGCGTAACCAAGCGCTCGCGGCTGAAAATATCCTCGCCGCTGCGTCGCACGCGTCAGCGGCATGAGAGCGATGATCCCCACGCCGTTTGAGACTTCGTTCGCGCGCGCATTGCTGGACCCGCAAGCGCCGATACCGTTTGGTGTCGGCACTGAAAATAACGCCACCCCGGCGCGACGCTTTGCCGTCCACCGCAATAATATGGTCGCCGGCCTGATCGGAACGCTGCGGGCGCAATTTCCCGTCGTTGAAAAAATCGTCGGCGAAGAGTTCTTCGCAGCCATGGCGCGCGTCTTTGTCGCCACGACGCCGCCGCGCACGCCAGTGCTGACGACGTATGGCGATGAGTTTGCCGATTTCATCGCCGCATTTGAGCCGGCGCGCGAGCTCGCCTATCTCGCGGACGTTGCTCGGCTGGAAGCGGCGCGCACGCACGCCTATCACGCGGCTGACGCCGAACCGGTCGACCAAGCTCAGTTTGCTGCACTCGATCCGCATACGCTGAGTGACGTTCGCGTTGACTTGCACCCTTCTGCCGAGATCGTCTGGTCCCCGCATCCAATCGTCACCATCTGGGCAATGAATTCTGGTGAGCTGAAGCTCGCGCCCATCGAAAATTGGCACAGCGAAAGGGCACTTGTCGTGCGCCCGCGTGTCGACGTGGAAGTGCGTCTGCTGCCACCGGGCGGCGCTACGTTCCTGCTCGCGCTGAGCGCCGGACGTACGATTGGCGAGGCGACAGAGACTACATTTGATGACTACCCTCCGTTTGATCTCAGTCGGAGTTTAGCGGAGCTCATGAGCTCGGGCGCCGCGGTCAAAATCATTGCGCCGTAAGGTCGGCGCGCGGCCGCGGCACTTTCTTGGAGCGACTGCCGCGATCAATCAAGTCCGGAATCCATAACCGCAACGCGCGGATTTGGATTCCGGCCCCGCCACTTCTTGACGCCCAGGAATGGCGTCAGCGGGAGGAGGCTACTTCGCCTTCTCGTACGGATAAATCAGACTGCCGGTCTTCTGATCGGCCGGCGTGAGCACCGTCTGATAGCTCATGCCCCGCCAGGTCTCGAGGTTCGCGGCATCGGTGATGCCGTGGTACTGCACCTGCAGCGAGGCCTGTTTGGTCCATTCGCCGAACTCGCCGAACTTGACGTCGCCCATGATGGTCTTGAACTCGTGGCTGTGCATGTAGGCCGCGAGCTTCTCGTCGTTCAGCGTCTTGGCTCCTTCCACTGCCTCACCCAGCAGCTGGAAATAGGCGTAACCCCAGCCGCCGAGATAATAGCCAAGCGGATCGATGCCTTCGGCCTTGGCGCGTTCCTGATAGATCTTGAAGAACGCCGCGGCCGGAGCCATCAGTCTCGCCGACGGCACCCAGGTTTCGTAATTCACGATGCCGTTGAGCTTGGTCTTGAGTTTTTCCTTGAACACGGTCGATTGCAATCCGACCATGGCGCCGCCGAGCATCTTCGGCGTGAACTTCAGTTCGTTCGCCGCCTGCAAGATGCCGACCGAGCTCAGCGGGTAGGAACACACCACGACCAGGTCCGCGTTGGCAGCCTGCACCGCGCGGATGATCGGCGAGAAGTCGGTCGTACCGGGCGGGAAGGTCTTGTCGTAGATGATCTTGAAGCCGTAGGTCTTGGTGTTTTCCCGGGCGCCTTCGCAGGCGTTGCGCGCAAATTCCGCATCCTCGGCTACCAGCGCGACGGTTTCCGGTTTCGGCTTCTGCTGCGCGGCGACCTCGAAGTAACCGTCAGTGAACGAGCGGCTCGGATTGGGACCGGCGGAAATCATCGAGAAGTAGCGCGAATAATGGAACTCCTTGTTGCCGTCGAGCGCGAACAGGCCGATCAGAACCTTGCCCTTCTGCATGACGATGGGAATCGCGGGTGCGACAAGGTTGGTCCCGTAAGGTCCGTTGACGAGATCGACTTTGTCGATGTCGAGAAGTTTGGTGTAAATGCCGGGGATATTCGCCGGGTTGGATTGATCATCGTAATTGATGAATTCAACTTTGCGGCCGAGCAATCCGCCCTTGGCGTTGATCTCCTCCTGCCAGATCCTGGCCCCCAGCAGCGCCTGCTTGCCGTTCGGCGCTAGCGGACCGGTGAGCGCCAGCGAAAAGCCGATTTTGATGGGTCCGTTGCTTTGCGCCAAAGCCGGAGCCGGCAATGCCGCTGGCGCGGCGACAAAAGCCGCGCAAATTGCGGCGATGACGCCAAACCGTGTCAGACGATGAACCATGGTTTCCCCCTCCGTGTTGGTTTTTGACCCGCCGACGCGATACCGCTCCAGGCACTCGGCGGCGTGATGACGACTACAGCCTCAAGCATTCAACAAAAGGCGAGCGCGCGGGCTTAATGGGCCCGCGCGCTCAATGACAGGCTGAAATAGCCTCACTTCGCTTTTTCGTACGGATAGATAAGTTCGCCGGTTCTCTGATCGGCCGGGCTTACGACAGTCTGGTAGCTCATGCCGCGCCAGGTCTCGAGATTCGCAGCGTCGGTGATGCCGTGATACTGCACCTGCAGCATGCCGGACTTGGTCCACTCGCCGTTCTTGCCAAACCTGATGTCGCCCATGATGGTCTTGAACTCGTGGGAGCGCAGGTAGTCGGCGAGCTTGTCGTCATTGACACTCTTGGCGCCTTCGATCGCCTCGCCGATCAGCTGGAAGTCAGCATAACCCCAGCCGCCGAGATAATAACCGAGCGGATCGACCCCGGCTTCCTTGGCGCGGGCCTGGTATTTCTCAAAGAACGCCTTGGCCGGCGCCATCAATTTAGGCGACGGCACCCAGGTTTCGTAGTTGACGATGCCGTTAAGCTTGGACTTGAGCCGGTCCTTGAACACCGTTGCTTGCAGCCCAACCATGGCACCGCCGAACATCTTCGGGGTGAGCCCGAGTTCGTTCGCCGACTGCACCAGTCCGACCGAGCTCAATGGATACGAGCACGCCACGACAAGATCGGCGTTGGCGGCTTGCAGGGCGCGGATGACCGGCGAGAAGTCGGTCGTGCCCGGCGGGAAGGTCTTGTCGTAGATAATCTTGAAGCCGTACGTTTTAGCATTCTCGCGGGCGCCTTCGCAGGCGTTGCGGGCGAACTCGGCGTCTTCAGATGCCAGCGCCAGCGTCTGCGGTTTCGGTTTCTGTGCCGCCGCCGCCTCGAAAAAGCCCTCGGTGAACGCCTCCCGCGGTTTCGGACCAGTCGGCAGCATGGAGAAGTATTTCGGATAATGGAATTCGGCATTGATATCGAGTGCGAAGAAGCCGACGAACACCTTGCCCTTCTGCATCACGATCGGCATTGCCGGCGCGTTCAAGTTAGTCCCATAGGGACCCATGACGATGTCAACTTTGTCGACGTCGAGCAACTTCGTATAAATGCCCGGAACGTTGGCGGGCTTGGACTGGTCGTCGTAGTTGATCAAGTCAACCTTGCGGCCAAGTAGACCGCCCTTGGCATTGATTTCCTCTTGCCAGATTTGGGCGCCCAACAGCGCCTGTTTTCCGTTCGGCGCCAGCGGTCCGGTCAGCGCCAAACTGAAGCCGATTTTGATCGGCTCACTACTCTGCGCAAATGCAGGCGCCGGTGCAGCGGCGAGTCCCGCAGCAAGCACCGCTGCGCCGATCCCTCCGGCAACGCCCCGTCGCGTCACGCGATAATTGCGATAACTCATGGCCTTTTCCTCCCAAGTAGCTTTGTCGATTTTACGCAACCTGACCGGCCGCCCGTTTTCGGGCTTTCCGCGGCAGTTCGGGCGGGAGAATGCCCTGCTTCCACGGTCGTGAAAAGGGCGCGAACGGGGGAGCGTGGCAATCTGCCCCGGCTGAAGGTCGGCTCGCTGTCAACAAGGCCAGCATTAACGGCTGGAGCTGCCTGTCTTTTGAGCATCGCGCATTTGCGATTTCTCTTCGCACCGCAACCGGCTAAACTTGGTGCTGTAACGACACCGGCGCGGGCCTACACACCAAACATGCAGGCACTCTCCGTTAACGGAAATAGTTACGAGGTCGACGTCGAACCCGACACGCCGCTCCTTTGGGTGCTGCGCGATACCATCGGGCTTACCGGTACGAAGTACGGGTGCGGCATCGCCCAATGCGGCGCCTGCACCGTCCATATCGACGGCGTCGCCACGCGTTCGTGCCAGATCCAGGTCGGCACTCTTGACGGCAAGAAAGTGACCACGATCGAGGCGCTGGCGCAGAACGGCAAGCTGCACCCGCTGCAAAAAGCCTGGGTGGAGCATGACGTGCCACAATGCGGCTACTGTCAGAGCGGTATGCTTATGGCAGCAGCGGCGCTGCTCGCGCAAAAGCCTAGGCCGACGGATGCCGACATTGACGCGGCGGTCACCAATATCTGCCGCTGCGGAACTTACCAGCGCATTCGCGCCGCGATCCACGCGGCGGCCAATGTGTGAAGGTGCCTAGATGAGTTTTGTACGCACGATCGCAACTCTTTTGCTGCTGATCTGCGGCGGCATAGCGGTAGCTCCGGCCACAGCATCGGCAGCCGAGCAAGTCGATCTTCTGCTGATACTGGCGGCCGACGTCTCGCGCAGCATCGACAGCGCGAAATTTCAGCTGCAACGTGAGGGCTATGCGGCTGCGATTTCCGATCCGCGCGTGCTCGACGCCATTCGCTCAGGTCGCGTTGGCCGCGTTGGACTGACGTTCGTCGAATGGTCGGGCGTCGGCTCGCAGCGTGTCGTGATCGACTGGACGACCATTGGCGACGCGGACTCGGCGAAAGGCTTCGGCGACCGTCTGCTCGAGGCGCCACGCTCGTTCGCGGATCGAACTTCGATCTCCGGCGCGATTGAATTTGCCATGGGGCAATTCGCGCGCGCACCATATGACGCGCCGCGCCGCACCATCGACGTCTCTGGCGACGGTACCAACAATGCCGGTCGCGACGTTACTTCGGCCCGTGACGAAGCGCTGGCGAAAGGCATCACCATCAACGGTCTAGTTATCTTCAGCGAGACTCCCCTCGCCTGGAATCCGGATCACACCAATCCGCCCGGTGGCCTCGACAATTACTACCGCAACAATGTCATCGGCGGCCCCGGCGCATTCGTGCAGGTGGCCCAGGATTTCAATTCATTCGGCCAGGCCATCGTCAAGAAGATGATCGCAGAAGTGGCGCAGACGCACGCAAAACCAAGATTTCGCAACGTCGGCGCGCTGGCAGCATCGGACTCTCGCCAATGAAGCGGTGTTTGGAGGCATTCCCTGACCGACATTGCCCGCCACCACCCGCGGATTTTCGCCTTGTGCGGCAACCATTTGGGTGGAGCGCCGGCCACGAAAGCGACACAGATGCCGGCCATGTTTGCAGCTTAGCTGTCAAACCGTATTATTCGACGACTTAACCGAACCACTCGGAATACGCATCCCGTGACCGCGGCTACTGGCTTGAAGCGCCTTGCGATTGCCGTTGCTGCCGTGATCGCGGCAGTGTTCGTCGCGTTGGTCGGGCTGTCGTTTCTTATTCCGGCTTCCTCGGTTCGGGATGCGGTCGCGCGGGAAATTCGCGCCGTCACCGGGCTCGACCCGGTGTTGCGCGGCGAGGTTTCAGTTTCGCTATTCCCCTCCGGCACGGCGAGTTTCCACGACGTTTTGCTTGGCAATGACCGTACTGGCCAACCGGCGGTCATCGCCGAGGAGCTGACCGCTCACTTGCGTTACTTCCCGCTGCTCGCCGGCCGGATCGAAATCGCCGACGTAACGCTGGTGCGCCCGACAATCACCGTGACTTTCCAGCCCGGTGGCCAGTCGAATTGGTCGGGCTTGACCCGATCGCTGGCCAGCGCGCTCGAGCCCAATCCTGGTCGCACGACGTCATTTTCGGAGATCGGCATCCGCGACGGCACCGTTATCGTCCATAGTCATCATGCCGAAAAGGAAACCACCGACCGCCTCGAAGGTGTCGAATTCCAGCTTGCCTGGCCGTCGATTTCACGGAGTTTCGGCGCCAATGGCCACTTTGTTTGGCACGACGAGCCGGTCGAGGCGAGCCTCACGCTCAGCGACTTTCTCGCCGCGCTCAACGGCGATCGTTCCGGCGTCAAGCTCAGGCTCACCGGCGCCCCGCTGAAAGTGGCCTTCGACGGCGCCGCGAGCAATCAGCCGACACTCAAGGTCGACGGCACTTTGAGCGTGGAGTCTCCCTCGCTGCGCGACGCGCTGCGTTGGGCTCGCGCCAGCGAACTGCCGTTCGGCGGCTTTGGGCGCTTCGCGCTGCGGGCGCAGAGCAGCATCGCCGCTGGCGTAGCTTCGCTCTCTGGCGTCAACGTCGAACTCGACGGCAATATGGCGGAAGGCGTAATCACGCTCTCGACTGACCAGCGTACAGTCCAGGGCACGCTCGCAGCCGACGCACTTGATCTGACCCCGTACGTATCCGGCATTCACATCATGGCTGCGAACGAACGGACCTGGGATCGACTACCCATCGCGCTTGACGGCCTCGCCGACTTGGATCTCGATCTGCGACTCTCGGCCGCCAACATCAAGATCGCGAATGCACAGTTGGGCCGAACCGCGGTTGCCGCCACGATGCGTAATGGCAAGCTCGACATCGCTATTGGCGAATCGCAGGCCTTCGGCGGCATTGCCAAGGGTTCGCTAGGTCTTGCCAGCGCCGCCGACGGGGTCGCGGTGAAATCGCATGTGCAATTCGTTGATGTGGATGTAGAAAGCTGTCTCAGCCAGATATTCGGCGTCCACAAGCTCGAGGGCCACGGCAACATGGCCCTCAATATCGAGGGTTCCGGCTCGTCAGTGTTGGGAGTGACCAGTACCCTTCACGGCACCGCAAACCTCACCGCCCACAACGGCGCGATCGCCGGTATCAATGTCGAGCAACTGCTGCGCCGGCTTGAGCGCCGGCCATTATCCGGCAACGGCGATTTCCGCACCGGGCGCACCCCATTCGACAAGTTCGCGCTCGGGCTGAAGATCGAGCAAG
The DNA here is from genome assembly GCA_963826945.1 of uncultured Alphaproteobacteria bacterium. Lineage (GTDB taxonomy): Bacteria > Pseudomonadota > Alphaproteobacteria > Rhizobiales > Xanthobacteraceae > BOG-931. The sequence goes on from CAWGYY010000031.1 coordinate 14,000, forward strand.
GCCAGGTGTCGGTCGACGACATGCATCTGGAGGGGCCGAGCGTGCGGCTCGCGGTCAACGGTCAAGTCTCGGTGCCCACGCGCGATCTTGACCTCAAAGGCATTGCCACGCTCGTTTCCAGCGCGACCGCCAACCAGTTCGATCTGCCGTTCGTCGTCCAGGGGCAGTGGGATGACCCGATCATGCTGCCGGACGCGCAGAGCCTGATCCGCCGCTCCGGCGCCGCCGCTCCGCTCCTAGACGCCATCAAGACTCGTAACGCCGGCGCCGCCGTCCGCTCGGTGATCGATAAGCTGTTCGCGTCTCCAGGTGCGTCCACCGGCCAAGCTCCGCCAGCAAAGACCCGAGACTAGCTTACGCTCGCACCTCTCGCACCAGTGACTTTAGCAAGCAGCGAAGCGGCGATCACCGCAACGCCAACCACGGCAACCATGATGCTGCAAACGGCATTCATTTCCGGCTTCACCCCGAGGCGCACTTCCGAATAGATGCGGATCGGTAGCGTGGTCGCACCCGGACCGGTGGTGAAGCTCGCGATCACGAGATCATCGAGCGAGAGCGCAAAAGCGAGCATCCAGGCGGCGGCGATAGCCGGGACGATCAACGGCAAGGTCACGGACATGAATGTTCGCAGCGGCGTGGCGCCCAGATCCATCGCTGCTTCCTCGAGGCTTAGATCGAAGTCGACGAGCCGCGACTGCACAATGACCGTCACAAAGCACATCGCCATCGTGGTGTGCGCAATGGCGACGGTCCAAAATCCGCGGTCGACCGCTATAGCCACGAACAGCAGCAGCAGCGACAGGCCGGTGATCACCTCCGGCATCACCAGCGGCGCGTAGATCATCGCTGCGAACAGAAGCCGGCCGCGGAAGCGGCCGAAGCGGACCAGCGCCAGCGCCGCAAGCGTTCCCAGTATCGTCGCAGCGCTTGCGGACACCAGCGCCAATCGGATGCTGATGAAGGCGGAGTCGATAAGCGGCGCATCGTTGATGAGCTCGGCGTACCAATGCGTCGACCAGCCGCCCCAAACCGCCACCAAACGCGAGGCATTGAACGAATAGATCACCAGAACCGCGATCGGCAGATACAGAAAACCAATCCCGAGCAAAATAGCTGCGAGGTTGAAAGCGGAAATCCGGCGCATCGTTACTCCCGCTCCACCGTCCGCATGGCCTGGTTCTGATAGACCACGATCGGCGTCACCAGCAGGCAAACCAGCACGACCGCAACCGCGGAGGCGGCCGGCCAATCCTTGTTGCCGAAGAACTCCATCCAGATGGTTTGTCCGATCATCGGCGACTGCGAACCGCCGAGCAGATCGGGAATGACAAATTCACCGACAATCGGGATGAAACACAGCAGCACGCCCGCAACAACGCCGGACGTGGACAGCGGTAAAGTCACCAGCCAAAAAGTCTTCCAGCGCGGCGCGCCGAGATCGGCCGCCGCCTCAAGAAGCGACTCGTCCAACTTCTCGAGCGTCGCATAAAGCGGCAGCACCATGAACGGCAAATAGGAATAGACAATGCCGATATAGACGGCCGTATCGGTCGAGAGCCACGCCGGCGGTTCCTTGACAATCGACAGCGCAACGAGGACCTCGTTCAGCGGGCCGTCGCGCTGCAGGATATTCATCCACGCATAAATGCGGATGAGCAGCGACGTCCAGAACGGCAACACCGTGAGAAGTACCAGGATCGCCTGCCAGCGCCGTGGCGTGCGCGCGATCGCGTAGGCGATCGGAAAGCCGATGACTAAAAGGAAGAGCGTGGAAAGCGCGGCGATCTCAAGGCTTTTGATATAGGACAAGAGATAAAGCGGGTCTGAGCCGAGCAGAATGTAATTGTCGAACGAAAGCCCGGAGAAAAAAGCGACAAGACCGTGCCAGCCGGCGGCAACGTCAAGGAGCGGGGTATATGGCGGCTGCGCGATCGCCGTCTGCGACAGGCTGATCTTGAGCACGATCAGAAACGGCAAAAGAAAAAACGCGAGCAGCCAAGCATAGGGAACGCGCACGATAAGCCTGCGCCAAAGAGAAGTTCGCTGCTTTCGTCCCATGCCGGTCCCTAGCGCGTCAGCAGCATTCCATTCTCGGGGGGCCAAGTCAGCCATACTTCGTTACCGAAGGCGAGCGCGCGCTCGGCGTGGCTGCCGACATTGGCGACCGTCGCTTTCACCACCGAGCCGTCGCGCAGCCGCAGCTTGTAGATCGAGGTATCGCCGAGATAGCCGATATCGACGATGGTGCCGGCGACACAATTGTCCGCACCCGGTAATCGCGGCTCGCTGGTGATGCGGACCTTTTCCGGCCGCACGGCCACGCAAACGGCCGCACCGGGAACGGCGTCGGCTTTGACTGCCACCTGCAAGCGGCCGGCGGGCGTTCCCTCGACACTGAGACCATCAGCACCGAGGCGGCCCTCAAACACATTGACGTCGCCGATGAAGTCGGCGACCCAGCGCGAGTTCGGCTGCTCATAGATCGCAGCAGGCGGCGCGACCTGCATCAGTCGGCCGCGATCCATCACGGCGATGCGGTCGGCGACCGTCATCGCTTCGCTCTGGTCGTGGGTGACGATGATGAACGTGAGCCCGAGCTTGCGCTGCAGCTCCATCAATTCGAACTGCGTCTCGCCGCGTAATTTCTTGTCGAGCGCCGCCATCGGCTCATCGAGCAACAAAACCCGCGGCCGCTTCACCAGCGAGCGGGCGAGCGCGACCCGTTGGCGCTGGCCGCCGGAAAGCTCGTGCGGCTTGCGGTCACCGAAACTTTCGAGTTTGACCAAAGCGAGCATGTCGGCCACGCGCCGCCTGATCTCCTCTTTAGGCAAGCCCTCCTGCTTGAGGCCGAAGCTGATGTTGGCCTCGACGCTAAGGTGCGGAAACAGCGCGTAGCTTTGGAACATCATGTTGACGGGGCGGCGATGCGGCGGCACGGCCGCGAGATCGATCCCGTCGAGCAGCATGCGGCCCGAGTTCGGCCGTTCGAAGCCCGCGATCAGACGCAACAGCGTGGTCTTGCCGCAGCCCGAAGGACCGAGCAAAGCAAAGAACTCACCGTCATAAATATCAAGCGACAGATGATCGACGACCGCGACACTGCCGAAGCGCTTGGTCAGGTTTTCGATGCGCAGCACCGGACGCGCCTTCGGATCGGTCCACGGCGCAAAATCCCGCTTCGATCCGACGCTCTGCATTCCCACAAACAGCCGCAGCGGGGACGAAACTGCAAGAGTTTTGTAAGGCTATTCGGAGCGAGCGAACAAATGAGGCGGCGACCGCTTGGGACCCGCGCAACGCCCGCGGCGGGACGTCACTCGGCCACTGCTCCGGAGAGTGACGTCAATAGCGTGTCGTCGCCGCCCTCGCCGGCAAGCTTGCGGGGCTCGGGACCGTAGTAATCGCCCAACTGAACCACAGGCCGCGGCTGCGTGATGATCGCCACCAGACGGTCATAGAGCGACTTCGCCGAAACCGGCTTGACCAGATACTCGTTGACGCCGAGCCGCACGGCTTCGACAACCCGCCAGCGCTCGCCGTGCCCGCTGAGCATGATGATCGGCACGTTCGGCACTGGAAACACACCCGGCGACCGCACGATGCGCACCAGCTCGGCGCCGCTCAACAGCGGCATTTCCCAGTCGAGGATCACGACATCGGGGCTGACGGTGCGAATGGTGTCGAGGGCGGAGATGCCGTCAGGCGCTTCATAAATATCCTTGATGCCGCAATTGACCAGCAGATTGCGCACCGTCTTGCGCATGTACTGGTTGTCATCGACGACGAGAATACAAAGCCCGGCAATGAGGTCGCTAATCTCTTTCTTGGACAGCTTGGGGGGCATGAATGCCTTGGCGGTTCAACGGCCGTCGAGCCGGCGTCGCGGCTATCAGATCATGGGACGCCTTGCGGGTCGGTAAAATTACCCCCGGTTGGGCCTGCTTTTGGTGCTGAGGCGCCCCGTTCCTGCCGACGTGGTGAGCGTTCCGTTAACAAAGCGCAAGCGGTCCGTAGCCCGCCGCATCAGCCGTTCGGCTGCGCCATAAACTGTTCGAGCGCGGTCCGCTCATCTTCCGAAAAACGCAGGCCGAGCTTGGAGCGCCGCCAGAGCACGTCTTCGGCGGTCTGCGCCCACTCCTTCGTCATCAGATAGCGCACCTCCGCGGCAGTGAGATCGGCGCCGAAGCGGATGCCGAGATCGTCGAGCTGACTGGCCTTGCCAAGCACGTTTTCGACGCGTGTACCGTAAGCGCCGACCAGCCGGTGCGCATGGTCGTCGGTCAGGAACGGCCATTGCCGCTGGGTGCGCGCGACCAGAACCGGCACGCCGTCGTAAACGAAATCGCCGCCCGGCAACGGGCTGTTCGCGGTCCAAGGCCGCGAGCGCGGAAAGAAATGCGACAGCCGGGCCAGCGCATCCTCGGCAAGGCGCCGGTAGGTCGTGAGCTTACCGCCATAGATCGTCAGCAGCGGCGCCTGGCCGAAGGTTTTGTCGAGAATGAGGGCGTAGTCGCGCCCGATGTCCTGCGGCTTGCCCGCGCCGTCGTCGTAGAGCGAGCGCACGCCCGCATAAGCCCACACCACGTCGGCGGCGCCGATCGCAGCGCGGAAATACTCGTTGATGACGCCGCAGAGATAGTCGATCTCCTCCTTCGATGGCGCGACCGCCGCTGGATCGCCGGTAAAACTCTGATCGGTCGTGCCGATCAGCGTGTAGTCGTGCTGAAACGGAATGGCGAACACCACTCGGCCGTCGGCCGCCTGCAAAATGTAGGCGCGGTCATGATCGTAAAGACGCCGCACGACGATGTGGCTGCCCTTGTCGAGGCGAAGCCGCCGCGGCGGCGCCTGTTGCAGCACGGTCTCGGCAACCGTCTCAACCCAGGCGCCGGCGGCGTTGACCAGCACCCGCGCGGTCACGACGTCGCGCTCACCGCGCGCATTGAGAATTAGGCGCCAGATATCGGCGCGCTCGGCGCGCACGCAGCGTGTCCGGGTGCGGATTACGGCGCCGCGTTCGGCGGCGTCGAGCGCATTGACGACAACAAGACGCGCATCGTCCGCAAAGCAATCGGAATATTCGTAGCCATGGTGGAAGCGCCGCTTGAGAGGAAGGCCGGCTTCGCCGGTGACGAGATCGAGCGAACGCGTGCCGGGCAAAATCGCGCGGTGCCCAATCAGGTCGTAGATGAAGAGGCCGAGCCGCAACACGATCGGCGAGCGGCTCGCATGCATCAAGCGGCAGGACGAAGCGCAGCGGCCGAATGAGATGCGGGGCGATCCGCAACAGCACCTCGCGCTCGTTAAGCGCGGCGCGGACCAGCCGCAGCGCGCCGTGCTCGAGATAGCGCAAGCCGCCGTGGATCAGCTTCGATGACGCCGACGAAGTGCCCGAGGCAAGATCGTTTTGCTCGAACAGGGCGACCTTCAATCCGCGCCCTGCGGCGTCGCGGGCGATGCCGACGCCGTTGATGCCGCCGCCGATGATGGCGAGGTCAAAATCGGCCACTGATTCTCCTTTCCCCGCAGGATACCAAATCCGCTGTCAGCGCCGACCAGCAATGCGATGATCTTGCCTCGGTCTACGGATCGGCGATGATGTCGCCGCGAAACACGCATCAGGAGGCGCGCCATGGATTTCCGCGATCGTCACGTAGTGATCACCGGCGGCGCCGGCGCGCTTGGCACGGCTGTGGTCGAAGCGCTGATCGCATCCGGCGCTGTGTGCCATGTGCCGTGCTTCGATGAAGCCGAGGCACAACGCTTCCGGCTGCGCGACCACAAACAGGTCCGGCTCACGGTCACCGGCAACCTCGCCGATGAGACAGCTATTGCGCGCCTCTACGACGGCATCGCGTCGCTCTGGGCTTCGATTCATATCGCCGGCGGTTTTGCCGCCGGACCGCTGCGCGAGGCGAGCATGGCGACGCTGCGGCAGCAGATCGACATGAATTTCGTCAGCTGCCTGCTCTGCTGCCGCGCCGCCGTTAAGACCATGACCACGGCCAAAAGCGGACGCATCGTCAACGTCGCGGCGCGGCCCGGCCTCGAATGGCGAACCGGCGCCGGCATGGTCGCCTACACCGCGAGCAAAGCCGCCGTTGCCGCGCTCACGGCCGCGCTCGCCGAGGAGGTCGTCAAGGACGGCATTCTCGTCAACGCGGTGGCGCCTTCGACCATGGACACGCCGGCCAATCGTCACGCCATGCCGAAAGCCGATTTCAGCCTGTGGCCGAAGCTCGACGAGGTCGCGGCCACAATTCTGTTTCTCGCCTCCCCGGAAAACCGCGTCACCCGCGGCGGCATCGTGCCGGTCTACGGGAAATCCTAATAGCCTGGCCACAGTCCCGGCGTCGCCAGTTCGAGCAGGTGCCCGTCGGGATCGCGAAAATAAATGCTCTCGCCGCCGCGCGGCCATTTGGTGCGGCCTTCGATACCGACGTTCGCTTCCTTAAGCTGCTCCTCCCATGCTGCAAGCTCATCGGCGGCGATTGAGAAGGCCATGTGCACGGGGCCATGACCGTCATGCGGCGGGATGGTGCCGCCGGGCAGCTGCATCGTCTCAAACGAGCGTCCCCGCAGAAACAGCAGCAACACGCCGCGCCCGCCCACATCGTAGGCACACAATCGCTGATCGCGGTAGATGCTGTTGAGCCCGAGGATCTGCTCGTAGAACGGACAGGCGCGCTCGAACTCCTCGACATAGAGCGAGGTTTCCAGAACGCCGAGCAGATTGGGCATAACAGACCTTCCGTCATCAGCACTGGTGCAAAAACGCCAAGACCCGGAACTATTTTATCGCACCAAGGAGGATGGATCGCCGGGTCAAGCTCGGCAATAACCACGACTAAACGCTTACCCCGAAACCGGCACGATTTCGCGCGCCGGCGAGCGCACCAGGCGGGTCACTCCGGTCGAGGCGACAATCGCGTGCTGCTGCGCATAGGCCTCGTGGTTCTGCTCGATGTAATCGAGATCGTAGAGGTAATTGACCATCAGGCCGTATGACTGCTCGAGCGCCCGCTCGGACGTATCGGCGATCCAGTTGAGCCGCTGCAGCCGCGCGCCGTTGCCAAGATGGAAGCGGGCGACGGCATCGACCGGCAAGCCCCGGCGATTGCGCGCGCGCACGTAGTACCAGGCAGCGGCGCGCATCATCGGCTCACCGATGACTTCAACGAGTTGATCGTCGAGCCACCAATTGGCACGATCGAGCGCGCCAAGCGCTTCGCGATCCTTGGCGTCGATTGCGAGCGAAGCTTCATTGCCGCGTTCGCGCTTGAGCCATTCGGCGAAATTCGGCGCCGGCGACAGCGTAACGAAGGTCGAGATGCGCGGCCATTCGCGGCGGACTTCTTCCACCACCTGCTTGATCAGGAAGTGGCCGAACGTCACGCCGGCAAGCCCGCGCTGGCAGTTGGTGATGGAGTAGAAAACAGCCGTCGTCGCGCGTTCCGGGTCGACGACCTCACGGTGGTCGGACAGGATCGGCGCGATCGCGCCCGGTATTTCGCGGGTCAGCGCTACCTCGACAAAAATCAGCGGCTCGTCGACCAGCGCCGGATGAAAGAACGCGTAACAGCGCCGGTCCGGCAGGTCGATGCGGCGCCGCAACTCCTCCCAGTCGTGAATCTCGTGTACGGCCTCGTAACGGATGATTTTTTCGAGAATCGAAGCCGAGGTCGACCAGTCGATGCGGCGCAGGACCAGAAACCCGCGATTGAACCAGGAAGAGAACAGATGGACGAAATCATTGTCGATGACCGCGAGATCGTCGCGGTGGTCCATGGCGTCCATGAGCTGTTCGCGCATGCGCACCAGCGCGGCGGTGCCGCCGGGCGCGAGATTGAGCCGGCGAAAAAGCTCCAGCCGGCGCGGTTCGCTGGCGCGATGCAGTTCGGCCGCGGCGTCGGCCGACTGCGATTGCCGCCAGGCCGCGATTGCCGCCTCGATGCGAGCCGTATCGTAGCCGAAGGTTCGCGCCAGTGCTTCGAAAAACGCGATGCGAGGCCCGGTCGTCAGCGCCGCATAATCGGCAAGAATCTCGTTGGCCAGCGCCACCCCTGAAGCCTCGCCGCGGCCGGAAAGCAGCGCCTCGCACAGCTCCACCAGGCCATCGAGGCGCCCGCGCGCCGGCTCGCGGCGCTCGCGCCGGATCAAGGCGCGGCTGCGGTCGGCAATACTTTGCAGCATGTCGCTGAAGAACGAGGCGTTCACCGCAACCATCGATCAGCCCATCCGCGCCGGCAGGAAATAGAGCTAATGATCGCCGACGGCGATGACAAGTTAGCGAAATGCAGTGGCGGCCATGGACAAATTCGCTCCCGCTTTGTCAGTTAACCGCGGCGCGGCGCGGCCGCTGGAGCGTTGAGGAGCTTATGAAATGCCGGGTCCGTTGGCTGGTCTGCGCGTCTTGGAGCTTGCCCGCATCCTGGCGGGACCCTGGGCCGGGCAAATCCTTGCCGATCTCGGGGCCGACGTGATCAAGGTCGAGCGCAAAGGCGCCGGCGACGACACCCGTTCGTGGGGCCCGCCGTTTGTTCCCGCCGCCGACGGCGGCCATCTCGGCGCCGCCTATTTTCACGGCACCAACCGCGGCAAGCGTTCCATCGAGCTCGACTTCGAAAGCGAAGAGGGCCGGCGCATCGTCAAAAAACTCGCCGCGCGATCCGATGTTCTGATCGAGAATTTCAAGGTCGGCGGGCTCGCCAAGTTCGGCCTCGACTACAAAAGCCTGGCGCCGGAAATGCCGCGGCTGATTTATTGCTCGGTGACCGGCTTCGGCCAGGACGGACCATATGCCGCGCGCCCCGGCTACGATCTCATGGCGCAGGGCATGGGCGGCTTCATGGATCTCACCGGCAATGCCGACGGCGAGCCGCTGCGCGCCGGCGTGCCGGTGTCCGATATCTTCACCGGCGTCTATTCCGCGGTCGGCATCCTCGCCGCATTGGCGCGGCGGGAGAAAACCGGCCACGGCGGCTATGTCGACACCGCGCTCGTCGACTCGACCGTCGCGGTGCTTGCCAACCAGGCGCTCAACTATTTGGTCTCCGGCAAAGTGCCGCACCGCATGGGCAACGCGCATCCCAACATCACGCCTTATCAGGTGTTTCCGGTCGCCGACGGTCACATCATCATCGCCAGCGGCAACGACGGTCAGTTTGCCAAGCTGTGCGGCGTCCTGGGCGTGGCGGAGCTCGCCAAGGACCCGGATTACATCGACAACAAAGCGCGGCTCGCCCATCGCGCCGAACTGATCGGGCGGCTGTGCGCGCAGACCGCGCGCATGCCGAGCGCCGAGCTGCTCAGTAAGCTCGAAGCGGTCGGCGTACCGGCTGGCCCGATCAACGATCTCGCGCAAGTGTTCGCCGATCCGCAGGTCATCCATCGCGGCATGAAGGTGGAACGGCCAAGCGCCGCCGCCAAGGCCGGAAAGATTCCCGGCGTTCGCACGCCGATCGTGCTCGACGGCGCACCGATGGCGGCGGAGCGGCCGTCCCCGCGGCTCGGCGAGCACACCGCGGAAATTCTGCGCGAGATCGGCGAGGGGTGACTCGCCCGACAATCAAGGAACTTGATATGGCGAGAACTCGTAGGCATCCTGTCGGCAACGTTGTTTATGCCTTTTCATCACGGCCGCCTTGGAGCGGGTGAAAATCCGCTGCTGGGCACATGGAAATTGAAATCGTTTGTTCGCGAAGTGGCCGCGACCGGAGAACGCTACAACGAACGCGGCGCACACCCGGACGGCTACCTCGGCTACGCTGCGGACGGCCGCATGTACGCGATCATCACCTGGGACAATCGCGCCAGCCCTCACGATGTGGTTCCGACCAACGAAGAGCGAATAAAACTCTACGGGACGATGATATCTTATGCTGGGACCTATACGGTGGACGCCGAGAAGGTGATCCATCACGTCGATATCTCGTGGAATCAGGTCTGGACCGGCACCAATCAAGTCCGCTTCTACAAGCTGGAAGGCAACACCCTGACCATCACTTCCGCGCCCAATCGAAATCCGGTCGACGGCCGCGAGGGCCGCAGCATTTTGGTGTGGGAGAAGATCCCGGCGAAGTAACGTTTCCCGCTTCCCGCAGAAGCGGGACAGGTAAAGAATCGCATTCCCGCGACGCGGATGCGCCCGGGTCATGTCTCGTCATTGCGAGGAGCAAAGCGACGAAGCAATCCAGCGGGGCAATGAACGCTGGCGTCGTTGACCGTCTAAACGAGACCGCCCGACTGGATTGCTTCGCTTCGCTCGCAATGACGACTAAGGAAAAAAAGGAAGCGGAACGCCGACAGACGTGTTCAGCCAACCTCCGCGCCTTACGGGCGCGGCGCGCGCCCTTGTCTCTTTCCCCTCCCCCGCTTGCGGGGGAGGGTCGGGAGGGGGCACGCGCTCGCCTATCGGCGTTCCACCACGGCTCTTACCGTCAGGGCTTTCGGCCCTTGGGCGCAGCTCCAGGCCAGGCTTCCTGGGACGTGGCAGGACGTTCGATCCGGTAAGCTCGCTCCAACCGGGGAGCGAAGGACCTCGCGTTCTTACGCGGGCGTTACCCGCGCCCGCCTGTCCCAGTCCAGGGAACGCACCTCCCGGACCGGTCGTAGTGCCGGTCAGCATGATGCCCGAAGCTGCCCGGGTGCGGCGTGTATCGTTCCGCGCGCGGGCACCGCACTCGCTCCACCTCTCGGAATACCTTCGCGACAGGCGTCCTTGGTGAGCGAGATTCGTTGCGTCATGTAGCTCAAATGAGGACCAATGTCAATGAAAAGGCGACGAGCAGGCGACCGCGCGCCGGCAGGGCGCGACCGGCGCAGGTATCACGTCACGTTCTTTTGTTAGTATCGGAAACAATAGCGAACATGCCGGACGCGCCATCCAAATGACGCGTTTGGACCCATAGGAGACCCTCGGGTCCGGAGCCCCAATTGACGTTAATATCGTTGCCGCTAACAACGTTGGATCAAAATTCCTGCTTCCAACAGAGCGGCGGCCCGACGACAGAATGAACTGCTAGCGGGACGCGTGACACCTTGAGGATTCTTCGGTGAATTATCCGGGGCCAACCCTGTGTAAATGTGCCAGTGGGCTGCGAGCGGAACGATGCTGCGGACTGCGGTCTTTCACGCCCTCGCCGCCAGAATCGACGCGTCATTTGGTTCCCCTGGTCGAGCGCGCGATCCAGGCGCATCGCCAAGGCGCGATCGAAACGGCGGAGCAATTGTGCCTAGAGGTGCTGGAACTGGCACCGGATCGACCCGGCGCACTGACCGTGCTGTATCAAATCCGCAAGATGCAAGGCCACCAGCCGTCAGCTGAGGCGCTGATCCGCCGTATTGTCGCCTTCGATCCAAATAATTTCTGGGCCACCAACGAACTGGTGCTGCTATTGCTTGCGAAAGGTAGTCTCGGCGAAGCTGAAATCCATGCCCGCAACGCGGTTCGCATCGCGCCGTCGAGTCCCCAAGCGCATAACTTGATGGGTATGATCCTGACGGAAGCGCAACGGCCGCAGGTCGGCGAGTATCATTATCGTCGCGTGCTAGAACTTTCGCGGGTCGCGATCCGATCCTCTTGGCCAATCTCGCCTGGTGCCTAAAGAGCCAAGGCCGCATGGCCGAGGCGCGCGCTCTATACGAGGAATCCATCGCCGCCGCGCCGGAGATCCGCCAAACCTTGATAGGATTCGCGCGTCTGCAGGAGGCCGACCGCGAATTCAAAGCCGCCAGCAAAATTCTCGATCGGATAGACGCGCTGTGGCCGAACGATCCGAGCGCACTGTTGTCGCGCGCGGTGCTGCTCGGTCGGATGAAGCGGTATGATAAGGCGCTGCAGGTGCTCGACGCGATCGCGCTGCAGAGCCGCGAGGGCAAGCTTGGTCCGAATGAATTCCTAGAGAAAGGGCGGCTGCTCGACCAGATGGGCCAATACGATGAGGCTTTCGCGTCCTTCGTGGAAGGCAAACGCCTTGGGCGCGAATTGAGCGGTAACGCCTACCTCGACCACGAGGCGGAAGGTATTATCAAACGATTGCAAGAGTTCTTCGTCGCGCCGCGTATGAAGACGCTGCCAAGCGCCGCCGTGCGCGGCGACGTTGCCCAGCCGATCTTCATCCTAGGCTTCCCGCGCTCCGGCACGACGCTGGTCGAGCAAACGCTCTCAGCACATCCACGCATTGCGGCGGGCGATGAGCTGCCGCTCATCAACGATATCACAGGGATTATGCCGCGCATGCTCAACAGCCCGCTCGGCTATCCGGAGGCGCTCGCTGAGCTGTGGATGGGCGATCAGCGCCAGGGGCTCGATAATTTGCGCGACTACTATTTGCAGAAGGTCGGCCAGATGGCGATCGTCGAGCCGGGCGCGGCCTGGTTCACGGAAAGATGCCGCTGAACGAAACCCACCTCGGTCTTATAGCTCTGCTATTCCCGCAGGCGCCGCTCATTCACGTCATCCGACATCCGCTCGACGTCATGGTGTCGGCGATGTCCAACATGTTCACCCATGGGTTTTTCTGCGCCAGCGCGCTTGAAACGGCAGCGCGGCATTATGTGCGGGTGATGGCGCTGGTGCAGCACTATCGCGCCGAGATGGCGCTGCGCTATTTGGTCATCCGTTATGAGGACATGGTGGACGACCAAGCCGTGACGGTGGGCACGATGCTAGGCTTTGTCGGCGAGGCGTTCGACCCAAGATGCCTTCGCTTTGAAGAGAACCGCCGTTACGCCCGCACAGCGAGCTACGCCCAGGTGGCGGAAAAACTCTATGATCGCTCGCGCTACCGCTACCGGCACTATCGCAAGCACCTCGAGCCGGTAGTGCCGATACTCAAACCGACAATCGATCGGCTCGGCTACGGCATCGATTGATGGAGACGCCGAGCCGGACCCGCGCAGGCCGATATCCGCCACGGTGCCGTTGCCACTCGGCGAGGTGGTGCGCATCGCAAGTGAATACGAACGCGACGGCCGCTACGACGACGCCAAACGTCTCCTCGACTACGTCCTCGCCGCCGACCCCAACGAGCCCAACGCGCTGCATCTCGCCGGCATCGTCAGTTTCCGCCGCGGTGATCCCGAAGGTGCGCTCGAGCTGATGCAGCACTCGCTGACCTGCGGCATCGACACGGAGCTCTATTTGCGTAACATCTCCGAAATCTATCGCGTGCTTGGCCGCCTCGACGAAGCGCTCGACACCGCGCGGCGCGCCACGGCGCTCGCGCCCGCCGATCCGCTGTGCCTGCAGAACCAAGCGATCATTCACCAGCAGCGGCTTGAACTTGACGCGGCGCTCGACTGCGCTGACGAGGCCTTGCGGCTCGACCCGAGCCTGCCGGGGGCGCATTTCGCCCGCGCCGAGGCGCTGCTGTTGCGCGGCGACTGGGCGGCGGGCTTCGAGGAGTACGAATGGCGCTTCAGGATAGGCGGCGCATCGCCGCTGATGCCAAAGACCGCGACGCTGCAATGGGACGGCCGGCCGTTGCCGGACGACACCTTGCTGCTGATTGCCGATCAGGGCTTTGGCGATGTGGTGCAATTCTGCCGGTACATCCCGTGGACGGCCCAACGCTGCCTGCACGTCGCGATCGCCTGCAGCATGGAGATGGCGCCGCTGGTCCGCCAGATGCATCCCGACCTTCATCTGTTCGAGCGCTGGGAGGACTGCCCCGCCTATGCGGCGTTCTGCGCGTTATCGGGCTTGCCGCGGCTGCACGGGACGCGCCCGGACAATGTGCCGGCAGCGACGCCCTATCTCCGGGCGGACCCGCAGCGCGCCGCCTTGTGGAGGACCAGGCTCGATCGCCTCGCGCCGCGGGGCTATCGCCGCGTTGGGCTTGCTTGGGCCGGAAGCCCGAAGCACGCCAACGACCGCAACCGCTCGGCCAATCTCGCCACCTTCGCGCCGCTCGGGGTGCTGCGCGGGATCGCGCTGGTGTCGCTGCAAAAAGGTCCCGCAATGGCGCAAGCTGGAGCCTATTTTGGCCGGGCGCCACTGATCAATATCGGCGCCGAGATCGCAGACTATAATGATACTATGGCAATCCTGGATTGCCTCGACGTGCTGATCACCGTGGACACTTCGGTCTGCCACCTCGCTGGTGCGATGAACCGTCCGGCCTGGATCATGCTGGCGCGCACGCCCGACTGGCGCTGGCTGCTCGGCCGCGCCAATAGCCCCTGGTATCGGTCGGTGCGCCTGTTCCGGCAATCAACGCGGCAACGTTGGGATGAGCCGGTCGCCGAAATTGCCGCCTGTCTTCAACGACAGATCGGAAGGGCGTGAAGCTCGCGCCGGCGTGTGTGTGACGTCCCGGGATCGCGCCTGACCAAAACACCTGATCGGATTTTGCGCTGGCCACTATGCAACGCCGTCCTCGCGTCGGTCGGAGGGACCGCTACGAGGCGGTCTTTCTGTTTGCGCGCCTTATTGATTCACATCAATGCCCGCAATTAGTAGAAAGAAACAAACTAAGTTTTCGCTGATTGAGCTTTGGAGGTACGCCGCCCATGACGACAATCAGTTCTAACAGTCCCATTGGAGTCACGCTCTCTGTCCCGGCCTACACAAACCCTATTGTCGTCAATCCAGGCGTTACCATCAGCGCCCTGAACGGGGACGGTATTTCTGGGGGTCTGATTCCGTGGACGATCCAGAACCATGGCACCATCGTCGCAAGCAGCACTGCCGGCATCGGGGTCGATCTGACAGCTGGCGGATCGGTCACCAACGCCGCTTTCGCTTCGATCTCGGGTGGCGCAAACGGCGTCGCAATCTACGGCAGCCTCGGGACAGTGGTCAATTCCGGCAGTATCGACGGCTCCGCAGGCATTGGCGTCGTACTCGGTGCCGGCGGCACGGTCACGAATGCCGGGACCATTACGGGCAGTGGCGGCACGGCGGTCTCCTTTGGCGGCACCGCGAGCGATCGCCTGGTGATCGATCCGGGCGCGGTGTTCAACGGTCTTGTCGCCGGCAGTGCCAGCGCCAGCAACACGATCGAGCTGGCGTCAGGCAGCAGCAACGGCACGCTGAGCGGCTTAGGGACGAACTTCACCAATTTCGGATCGGTGACGGTCGACAGCGGCGCGTCGTGGGACTTGACGGGCTCGAATACGCTCGCGGCGGGCTCGACGCTGACCAATGCCGGCACGCTGACGTTGTCCGGCGCGACGTTGTCGGATGCCGGCGGCCTGGTGAACAATGGCAAGGTCGTGCTCGATCCCAGCACGTTCAATGTTGCTAGCCTGACGGGTACGGGCACGGTAACGATCGATGCTGGCAGCACGCTGGCGGTGCAGGGCGCGATCAGTTCCGGCCAAGACATCGTGTTCGGCGGCACGGGCGGCGTGTTCGATATCACCGCACCGTCGCAATTCGGCGGTACCATCACGAGCTTCGTCGCCGGCGATACCATCGATCTGACGTCGACGAAAGATAACGGCGGCCACGCCGATATGGATTATTCCACCAACGTCCTGACCGTTACCGACAACGGCAACACGTACACCCTGCAATTCGATCAAAGCGAAAATTTCGCGGGCGATTATTTTCATCTCACGCCGGACAATAGCGGCAACGGTCCCGGCACTGACATCACCGAGAATACGACACCTTGCTACTGCCGCGGCACGCTGATCCGCACTCGAGCCGGTGAAGTGCCGGTGGAGAACTTGGCAATCGGCAACAAGGTGATGACTATGTCCGGCGCATCCGGCCGATCAAATGGATCGGGCGGCGCAGCTATAGCGGGCGTTTCGTCATGGGCCGCAAAGAAATCCTGCCGGTCTGCATCAAGGCGGGCGCGCTCGACGACAATGTGCCGAAACGCGACCTGTGGATTTCGCCGCAACCACGCGATGTATCTCGACGGCGTGCTGATCGAGGCCAAGGACCTCGTCAACGGTGTCTCCATTGTGCAGGCCGAACGCGTCGACAAGGTCGAATATTTCCACATCGAGCTTGAAACACACGACGTGATCATCGCCGAGGGCGCGTTGTCGGAAAGCTTCATCGACGACGACAGCCGCTTCATGTTCCACAACGCGCACGAATACCGCGCGCTCTATCCGGAGGCGGCGACGGACGTCGCGCAATATTGCGCGCCGCGGCTCGATGACGGCTACGAGCTGGAGGCGATCCGCCAGCGGCATTGCGCTGCGCGCCGGACTGGTCTCGACGGGCGATCCGACGCGTCGGCACGTCTGCGCGGCTGTTGTCGATCGTGATCAGCGCCGCAGTGCATCGAAGGCTGGGCGCAGAATGTCGACCATCCCGAAGCGCCGGTGTGCCTCGACATTTATGCCGGCGGCCGGCTGATCGGTCAGGTTCTCGCCAATCGCTATCGCGAGGACCTCAAGCGCGCCGGCGTGGGCAACGGCTGCCACAGCTTCAGATTTGCTGTGCCCGACGGCGTTGCCTTAGCCCCAAACTCTGTCGCCGTGCAACGTTCGCTCGATGGCAAGGTTTTGCCACGGTCGGTGCAGGCGAAACGAGTTCGCAAATCGATCGCGACCTGACGTAAGTCCAACAACGTAATGTCGTTTGTTGGGCCCATCGCTACAGCTATCACGTCACGTTCCTTTGGCAGCGATCGACGCCATGGCGGACACGCCCGGCGCCATCCAAATGACGCGTTTGGACCCACAATGGCCATTGGCCGCGAGACTTCGGTGCAACGCAGCATGTGCGGCGCGCAACAGGTCGCGAATCAATTGCCCGCTGCGTTTGCCTGCTTCCTCAATTCATAAGGTCTTTTGAAAGTGAAATCCCGACTTTCGGTTGCTTTATTCATGCGCGGCATTACTCACCTGCGTGGGCTTCGATGAGTGCCGCGCGGCGACGAAAAGTAGTCAACGCGAAGATGAGCATTCGGTCTGTTCGGTCTGTCACGCGTGCTCCTCCGAGATATCGCGGTTGGTGTAGTCCGGCATCAACACCGTCGCGATGATGCTCACAAGAGCGCAGGCAGCGATGTAGCAGGCGATCGCGTAGCCTGATCCAGTCCATGCCAGCAAGACCGCGGCGATCAGCGGTGCCGGCCCGCCGGCAATGACGGAGGCGAGTTGATAGCCGAGCGAGGAGCCGCTGTAGCGCAGTCGTGGCGTGAAGCACTCGGCGATCAATGCTGCCTGCGGCCCATACATCATGTCGTGCGGGATCAGCGACAGCACGATGCCGAGGAAGATCAGCGCCGGCACCAGGGAGTTCAGCATGGCGAAATAGATGAAGCCGAAGATCCCCGTCGCGGCCGCGCCGATGCATGTACATGCGCTTGCGGCCGATCCGATCGGAGAGATAGCCGAAAAGCGGGAGCGAGAACGAACGACAGCAGCGCCGCCAGCGATGCACGCCAGACAGCAGGAAGTTGCGCGGGATGTGCAGCACTTGTGTCCCATAGGCAAAGACGAACGCCGGTAGATGTAGACCGGCGCTTGCTCCGCCTGTTCGCGCCAGAGCCGAGAGGATGATCTCTTTCGGCTGGCGCTTGATCACCTCGAGGACCGGCGCTCGCTCGATCCGGTTTTCGCGCGAGCAATCGCCGGAACACAGGTGTCTCCAGAATGCCAAGCCGGATGTACAGGCCGACACCCGACCATCACGATGCTGAGCAGGAACGGGATGCGCCAGCCCCAGACCAAGAACTGGTCGCCGGAAATCGCGCTAAAGGCCAAGACCGCCAGGTTGGCGAGCAACAGTCCGGCCGGTGCGCCGAATTGCGGCCAGGAAGCGATAAAGCCGCGATGCGAATTGGTGCGTGCCCACTCCATCGACAGCAGCACCGAGCCGCCCCATTCGCCGCCGACGCCGATCCCCTGAATGAAGCGCAGGACCGTCAGAATGACCGCGCCCCAGATGCCGATCGAGTCATAGGTCGGAACAAACCCACGGCAAAGGTGGCCAAGCCCATCATCAGCAAGGTCGCGATCAGCGCCGCCTTGCGGCCGATGCGGTCGCCGTAATGTCCGAAAATCGCCGCGCCGATCGGCCGCGCAATGAAGCCCACAGCATAGACCGCAAAGGCTTCGAGCGTGCCGACCAGCGGATCGGATTGCGGAAAGAACAGCTTGCCAAAGACCAAGCCGGTGACGGTGCTGTAGAGGAAAAAATCGTACCATTCGATCGTGGTGCCGACCGTGCTGGCGATGACAGCGCGGCGCAACTGGATACGATGGGCTGAATTGGCCAGCGGGCCCGACATAATGTCGGTCACTGCCACGGCTAACCTCCCTATTTGTCGGCTTTTGCTACCTAGCTACGCCCATGGCGGCCGTTGCGCAATTCCAAATTCTGATAATTTCTGGAGCTAGAGGCATGTACTCGTAAACGCGCAGGCAATGTCAGCTTCCGGGGGGTGAAGGAGGCATCAAAAATCAGAGCGCCACGTCTATTTGTGGACCCATTTCAGACCTGCGCCCCGTCGCGTATGCTTGTGTTCGTGGCGGCGGATGACGGTGCAGGGGCGACCAACTGATTTCTGGTGACCTGTCGCAGCTTCACCGCATAATCGTTCGTCAGCTTACGTATGCAGATGGAGGACGCAGTGGTTGCAAAAGCCGGTCTCCGTTATCGCGGCCGAAAGTTCGGTGGTGCTCCAAATTGTGTATGTCATTCGAGGCGCGCCGTGCTCGCGGGGCTTGGAGCAACGGCGGTTTCGTCGTTGCTCCGGCCTGCTGCTGCAATTGCGCAAGTTGAGAGTCCTTCAGTTCGCAGCGTCGATGTCCATCATCATCTTTACCCGCCTCGCTATAAGACCGAGACGTATCAGCGTATCGCCAAAGAAACCAGATTGGCACCAGTCACATTGAATTGGTCCCCCAGCGGCGCAATCGAAAAGATGGATCAAGCCGGCGTGGGCACAGCCATCAATTCGATATCAACCCCCGGCGTTTGGTTTGACGACGGAGACGCTGCGCGTATTCGGGCACACCAATGCAATGACTTCGGCGCTCGGTTGATGCGGAACTACCCGGGCCGTTCGGAATGTTCGCTGTTATTCCGCTTCCTGACGCCGATGGGAGTCTCGCGAAATCGAAATGCGCTGGACGTGCTTAAGCTCGACGGAGTCGGAGTATCACCAGTTATACTGGAACCTGCTCGAACCCGCTGTTCTCGCCGGTTTTCGATGAGCTTAATCGCCGCAAAGCGGTGGTCTTGTTCATCCTACCAGCTCATGTTGCGATAATCCCATTGCGGGTGTGGACACCGCACTCATTGAATTTCCCATGGACACAACACGGACGATCACAAGCCTGCTTATCGGTGGAGCTTTCGCGCGCTATTCCGACGTTCGATTTATCTTTTCCCATGGCGGTGGAATGTTGATCCCAGTGGCAAACCGGATTATGGCGGCGGCCGCGCGCATGGCGCCCGACGAACGAGCCGTCAAACTTCCTAACGGCGCGGATTACGAACTAAAACGGCAATACTACAATCTGGCGAGCATCGGATTTAATCCAGCGGGGATCGCAGGCCTACGTAAGCTATTACCAATCTCTCAGTTGCTCTACGGTTCGGACGAACCGTTCAACTCCACCGTTGCAATAAACAAATCGCTGCAAAAGATGGACTTCACTCCCGACGAGGCTCGCGCAATGCGCCGCACCAACGCAATGCGCTTGTTCCCCCGTTTGCAAACCTGAGCGAAAGGTAGGTGCGTGAGCTAAAGTGTAATGTCGCTTTTTGACCTAGGCTCGATTTTTCCACAGAGCCAAGACCCGACTGCGACACCGACTTGGCAGCTCAAACGTGCTTGCCTGAACTCACCTGACCACTTCCAGTGTGCTAACCTGACCCGCTACGGGCCCTGTTCCTGAGTACCGGGGGAGGCAATGACGCGGCGCAACTTCATTCGCTTCTAGGCGGCGCGGTCGCTGGCTGGCCGCTCGCGGCGCGCGCACAGCAGCCGAAGGTGCCAGTGATTGGGTTTCTTGGCCTCGATTCCGCAACGCACATGACACCCTACACAGCGTGGTTTGACCGCGGTCTCAATGAAACCGGCTTTGCGCCTGGCCAGAATGTGGCGATCGAATACCGCTCGGCGGAGGGGCAATACGATCGGCTACCGGCGCTCGCGGCCGATCTAGTTCGCCGTCAGGTCGCCGTGATCTTCTCAAGTGGTGGCACGCCGCCGCTACGAGCTGCCATGGCGGCGACGAATGCGATTCCAATTATCTTCTCCTTGGGGGGTGATCCAGTTAAGCAAGGCATTGTCGCAAGCATGAATAGGCCTGGTGGCAACGTGACCGGGGTTACTTTTACGACCGATCCACTCGGGGCCAAGCGACTGGAGATACTGCGCGAGCTGGTTCCCAAGGCCCGCGTGATTGCCCTGTTGGTGAATCCAGTCAGCGCAGGGGCTGCGGCTGAGCAGCGACAGTTGGAATCCCTGGCTGGCACAGTCGGGGCGCAAATTCTGATCGTGAACGCCGCTAACGTGACCGACATTGACACGGCCTTCGCGAAGGTCGCGCAACAACGAGCCGACGCGCTCCTTATTCCTCCTGACGCGTTTTTGACGGGCAGGCGCGAACAGTTGGTGGCGCTAGCGGCGCGCTATGCTGTCCCTACTGTATACTTTGAACGTGAATTTATCGTCGCCGGCGGGCTCCTGAGTTACGGAGTACCGTTGCGCGACTCCTATCATCAAGCTGGCATCTACGCAGGACAAATCTCCGCGGCGCCAAGCCTGCAGACTTGCCAATCGTGCAGGCGACCAAGTTTGAACTGGTGCTTAACCTCAAGACGGCGAAGGCGCTCGGCGTCGTGATTCCAGATAAGCTGCTTGCCATCGCCGACGAGGTAATTGAGTGAGGTGACCGACTTCCGCTTATGGCCCCATCGCGTCACTTCGTGCGACGCATCAATACGTCCGGAGTTGGAGTCAAAGCGGAACTCGCCGACGTACGCTCGATGTGACGCAATTGATCCGAACCAAAGAGTGACGCGACTGCACAAAATGAAGCAGTGGTGATTTGAACTAAGATCGTAGTCCGTAACGGTGTTGTAACAATCGCAGAAGAACCAGCACGGCAATCGCGGCAATCTCCAGAGTGCCGGCAAAGATCAAAGGCGCGCCTGGGGCACCAGTGAGATCGCGGACCAGTCCTGCCGCTGGGGTCAACAACGCCATCCCAACATAATACCAAGTATAGAAGATGCCCATCCCTGGACCACGACTTCGGGGACGAAGTACCTCGGCGGGCAGCACCAGCATTGCCCCGCA
Source organism: uncultured Alphaproteobacteria bacterium (assembly GCA_963826945.1). GTDB lineage: Bacteria > Pseudomonadota > Alphaproteobacteria > Rhizobiales > Xanthobacteraceae > BOG-931. Next base: position 35,233 of record CAWGYY010000031.1, read on the forward strand.
CGGAAGGCCAGCAACGGCGCCTATGAAGGCAATGAGCGCGAACGAGGAAGTGCTCGGCATTAGCATCATGCTGAACCCTAACACGGCAAAACTCGTGATCATGAGCGCCGTGGCGTGACCTATTCGATCGACGAGCACGCCTCCCAAGGCAATCGTGGGGATGATCGTCCAGGAAGCAAGGCTAGTGGCGGTGCCGGCGTCCTTAACGGAAATCCCCTGCGCAATCAGTAGAGACGGAGCGAAGCTGATCAGGATTATGTAACCGACATTGAATAATGCCCAGATATCTCCTGCCAGCGACACCAACCCAAATTCGCGCGCCGACAGACCAAAGCCCAGCCTACCAGCGTGCGGTGGCGTGTTGGCGGCAGTTGTTGGAACACGGTAGATGGCAGCGATCAGGACCAAGACGATAGCTGCCGCCACCGCCGTGAAAATAAATGCAGCCGCCACCGACGCGGCCGTGGCGAGCCGCGGCAAAACGATCAGGGCGGCACCGATGCCAACAGGCCAACTGCTCACGAGTAACGCCAAGGCCGTACCGAGCTCGCGACCGACGAACCAGTCGGTTGCCATCTTCGTCAACAGTACATTGAGCAGAACGGCACCGATCCCACTTATCAGGCGTCCGACGAGAAAGATTGCGTAGTCGTGGCTAGTGCCGGTCAGCACGCCGCCAACGACCATCAGCGTCATGCCGAGGATCGCAACATCCTTATCGCCGAAACGCCAAGACGAGCAGACCGCTAGGATAGGCGATGACAGTCCCAGGCAGCAGATAGAAGCCGATGAGCAAGCCGAGTTGCGTGTAGTCGATATTTAGGTCGGGTATTAAAAAGGACGAGAGTGTGGCGACCGACTGGAATTGAAACCCCATCGCGGTGCGGGCCAGGAAAAGCACTGCAAGAATCACCCATCTGCTGTGCACCAGCGGGTCCCCACAAACTTTCGTGCCTCAAAATATTAGCGTCAAATGCATAGAAGCCGAAAGGACGGCATGTCCGCGAATGGACCCCTGAACGGGCATTGCGCTTATCGCTTACAGGCCGTGGGCGTTGGCCGGCAGCCAGTCGTGGTGGTTGATCCTCCGCTCTTTCACAAGATCATAAGCTGGCAGAAACAAATCGACCCTACCATCATAAGGGGCGACCGCCGCTCCGGTTGAGCAAGACTTCAGAGAGTGAACGCGGCCTCATCATTTGCGACAGCCCGGAGCAAATCATGGGCGGATTGTGGTGCGCGAAGATATCAACGTGGCGTTCCGACATCGATGTCCGGAAGTTTATTGGGCGAGTGATTTGATGTAGGCCTCGACGTCGTCCAACTCCTCCCGAGTCGTCGCGAGATTCGGCATTTTCGGATGCCTTTCCCACAGCCACGCTACGCCCTTTTTGTGAAATTGCTCGCTCGCTGCGATCGATCGGAACGAAGGCGCATTTGCATCGCTTGCAGACTCGTTCGCAACAACGTGACACGTGGCACACACGTGACGGGCGAATTGCTCGCCACGCCGGGCATCTGCCGAGAACCCCGACGTGCTGTGGGCAATGAGCGCGAGCGCGGCAAAAGCAGCCATCAGAATACAGCGCCGCATCGTCATTGGCGTGGTGAGCGGCTCTCCCGCGCTAACCATGAATGTAGTGCTCAAGTTGATCGATAACGAATTCCTGTTTTGAAATTATACTCTTGAGCAAATCGCCGATGGAGATTATGCCGATCACTTTTTTGCCTTCGAGTACCGGCAGATGACGCACACGCTTTTCGGTCATCAGGGCCATGCATTGCTCGACCGAATGTTCCGGCCTGACGTGGACTACGTTTCGCTCCATGATGTCCCTGACGAGCGTGGTAGGAGAAGTTTTGCCTTTGAGAATGACATTCCGCGAATAGTGTCTCTCGGTTATGATGCCGACCAATTCGTCGCCATCCATCACAACTAGAGAACCGATGTCTTTTTCAGCCATTTTCGCCACCGCATCGAGCACTGTGGCATCCGGATCAATGGTCCAAAAATTCCGGCCCTTGCGTTCAAGCAGATGTTTTACGGTCATGTCGCGCCCCTTTCTCCTTGTTGGAACTTTCGGCGCGTCTCGGATTTGGGTTGAAATTTACGCCCTGCCGGATACGCGGCTTTGATCTAGCTCAATGCAGCTGCAACACGGCGCTCGCGGCGGACGGCTGCTTATGGACCCGGAGCAGCCTGACGGAAGCTGCAACCTTATTGCAATTGCTGTTGATTGGAGTTGTGTGCCCGCAACCATTGCGGAAATTTAAATGCTCGGCGCAAGCAACCTGCGCACGTTTGGAAAAATTTCCCGTGGGGCGGCGCACGTAACAAACGCAAGGATACCCGCACCATGTCATCCAAAAATATACGCACTGCTGTGAGCATGAGCGTCGTGGTCCCCGCGCTCGCTGTTTTTCTCGGAGCAGGATCAGCGGCGGCCGCGGACCAACGGCCAGCTGCGCATCACGTTGGCAGCACACATTACCGATATCCGGGAAGAATTGCGCCAGCCATCTATGACTATGCTCCTGGGTATAACCCAGCGCCGTGCTTTGGCGTAAATTGCGGACTGCCGGGCGGACATCCGAGGAGCGACTATTTTAAGCCGGGAAATGGCGATCACGGAAACGACGGTGGAAACGGGGGCTAGCGACGCGCCGCGCGTTCCGCGGTTTGCCTGACCGTGGTGCTATGACAAATGGCTCAGCCGCGGGCGGTGCCCTCGCCCGGAGGCGCGATGTCTGGCGCCAGGACCAGCTCCGCGTCATCGACGACGTAGCGGACATAGCGATAGTCGTGGATGAAGCTGATCCGGCCGTCCGTCCATTCCAGCCACATGAAGTAGCTCGGCTTCACCGCCTGAGGACCGTCGTAGACCGCGATCACCTCGCGGCCATCGAGCCAGGCGGGGGCGAGCCGCACTGGGGCGAAGCCCGCATAGAAGCCAAAGAACCTGCCGACGTCGGCGGCGCCGGCGCGCGGCGGATACGTTACCTGGATGAGCCGCACGTCGTCGGCCAGCATCGCGCGCAGTCCGTCCCAGTCGTGCCGGTTGAACAGGGCGACATAGCGGGCCACCGCGGGTGATGGCCGGCGCGGCGCGGGTTTTGCCGGCGCCTGGGCGTTGATTTCCTTGAGCCGGGCCCGGCCGCGGGCGAGGTGAGCCTTCACGGCGTTGACTGTGAGATCGAGCATGCCGGCGATCTCTTCGAGGGACTGGTCGAGCACGTCCTTGAGGATCACCACGCTGCGCTGCACGGTCGGCAGCTCCGTAAACCGCGACACCGCCGTCTCCACCGCCTCCCGCCGCATCAACACCTCCACAGGATCCGGGCTTTCCGGATCGGCGACCTCGTGGGCCGCCTCGATCGGTTCGGCGGCGCGGATCGCGCGGCTGCGCAGCAGGTCGAGCGCGCGATTGTGAGCGATGCGAAACAGCCAGGCGCGGAGCGGCGTCGTTTCGTCCAGCTCATCGAGCGCAACGAAAGCCCGGGCGAAGGTGTCCTGCACAACATCCTCGCCGTCGATCACCGAGCCCATCAGGCGCGCACAGTAGCGGTGAAGCTCCGGCCGCAGCTTGTCAGCGAGCGCCCGGAGCTGCGCCTGGCGCTCCGTCGACGGCGAGGACGGGTCTCCGCTCAAGCCGCCTCTCCCTCAAGGACCGTGATCCCCGTATCGCCCTTCAGCCCGAAGGCCAAGCCCGTGGCGTATTGCGGATCGTCCAGCACCGCGACCAGGTGATCGCCGAACCGGCGGGGCGGCAGCGGCGCGCCGAATCGAGTCAGGTACGCCTCGGGCTCGACGCCCATCGCCCGGGCGTAGGCGCCCGCGCCCTCGTCGCCGACTCCGGTCCCGCCAATGATCTGCAGGGGCAGGATCGCCTGGAAGCGGATACCAAGGTCCTTCTGCTTTGAAACGCCGTTGGCATACTTGGCCATGAACCAGAGCATGCGCTTGGCGCCAGCATAGCCGCCCGAAAGCGGCGAGCCGTTGTGCGCCGCGCCGCTTGATCCCACCAGGACGCGGCTTCCGGGCTTGAGCGGCAGGTTGAGCGCCGCCTGCATCCAATAGAGCCCGGCCTTGACGTCGGTTTCCCACGTCGCGGTGAAATCGGCCCAGCTGATCTGGTCGAGCGGCCCCATGCGCGGGATCGCCCCCGCGTTCAGCACCAGGATATCGGGGCGGACCTCGGCAACGATGCGCTGGGCTGCGGTCTCGTCCGTGACGTCGGCCCGGATCACGGTAACGCCGAGCCTTTGCTTCACCGCAGTGAGCGCCGCCTGGTCGCGCGCCACGACAGTCACCCTGGCGCCCTGCTCCACCAGGGCCTCGACCAGTCCCAAGCCAAGGCCACTGCTTCCACCGGTGACGACGATAGTCTTATCTTTGAGGCTCATCGGTTCTGCTCCCATGTCCGACTATGACCAGGACGATCGAGACGCCGAAAAGGAGTCAATCGATGCGCGGCCTATTCCCAACTGTCGAGCTTGATTTCGTTTGGCCAGGGCGCGCCTTTGCCGGTTTCGAGAAGCGACTTCAGGCTCAGCAGAAAAACCGCCCACTTGGTGCTGCAATGGTGCATGAACTCAACCGGCTCCTTCCAACCCTGGTGTTTGAACAGGATGATGGTCCAGTCGCCTTGCTGTTTGAGGTCGAAACTTATTTTTGTGCCGATCCATTCTTCCGGCCCGTCCACCACTTGCCAGAGCACGTGCTCGGCAGGCTGAAGCTCAAGCACCTTCATGTCGAAGCCGCCATTGCCAAAGCGGAATTTCAGCACGCCGCCGACTTTGCTTTCGCCTTGCGTGTCGGTCGTCCACCAGCCGGAAAGACCTTCGCGTGTGGTCAATGCCTGATAGACAGCATTCAGGGACGACGATTTGATTCCGACCTTGTGTAAGATATCCACCATATGATCCTCCTTAAGCTTTCACCCTTTTAGGGGGAGTGGGGCCAGTGAGGCTCAAGCGGCCTCCTGAAACGAGGACGTTTGGGGCCGCGAAAAAGAGTCACCGTCGCCCGGCACGGCGCCGCGATCGCCGCAGGTGGCTCCTTTGGCGCGCCGCGAACGTCTTCACCCCCGAGCGCCGCTTTCGCGCCCTGATCCGATTGATCCATTGACGAACGGAGATAAGAAGCTCGCGGTGAATCCTTGACAGCGTTCCTGTGCCGTTGACGGGTCTGGCGATCTTTTGCGGCGCACCATATGTTGCGTCGCGTCGGCAATTCGGTCCGGAGAACCGCTATGGCGGAGACCCATTCGCGCAGGCTCGCAGCGATCGTAGCCGCCGATATCGCCGGTTACAGCGCGCTGATGGGCGCCGACGAAGCGCGCACTGTAAGTGACCTGAAGGGTCACCAGGCCGTGGTGCTGCCGATGGTAGGCGACTTCGGCGGACGAATTATCGACACTGCGGGCGACGGCATATTGGCCGAGTTTTCCAGCGTCGTGAACGCGGTCGAATGCGCCGTCGCCATTCAGCGCACCATGGCCGAACGCAATACCGTCGTCGAGCCGGCGCGGCGGATGCAGTTTCGCATCGGCATCAACTTCGGCGATGTCATCTACGACAGCGAGCGCATTTTCGGCGACGGCATCAACGTCGCGGCGCGGCTCGAAGGCATCGCCGAACCAGGCGGCATCTGCGTTTCCGCCAAGGTGCGCGATGAAATCGACGGCAAGATGAATTTTGCCTATCAGGATCTCGGCGACCGCCAACTCAAGAACATTGCCCGGCCGGTGCGGGCCTATAGCATCAGCCTCGATGCTGCTCCGGCACAGCCGGCACCCGTGCAGCCGGCGCCTCCGTTACAGCCCGAAGACGGGCCGTCGATCGCGGTGTTGCCGTTCACCAATATGTCCGGCGATCCGGAGCAGGAATACTTCTCCGACGGCATCAGCGATGACATCATCACCGATCTGTCGAAGATCGCCGGATTGACGGTCATCGCGCGTAATTCGAGCTTCACCTACAAGGGACGTGCGGTTGACGTCCGCACCGTGGGCCGCGAGCTTGCCGTGCGATCGGTTCTCGAAGGCTCGATCCGCCGTGCCGGACAGCGCGTGCGTATCACTGCCCAGCTCGTCGATACCGCCACCGGCGGGCATGTCTGGGCCGAGCGTTACGACCGCGATTTGAGCGACATCTTCGCGGTTCAGGATGATGTCACGCACCGCATCGTGCAGGCGCTGAAAGTGACTCTCAGCCCGGCCGAGAACGCGCGGCTTACCGACAGCGGGACGCCCAACATCGATGCTTACGATTATTATCTTCGCGGCCGCGAGCTGCTCGGCACGCCAGCAGGAATTGGGCGGACCAAGAACCGTGAGGCGCTTGAACAGTCGATAAAGTTTTTCACGAGGGCATTTGAACTCGATCCCGGCTATTCGCCAGCCTATGCCGGACTGAGTATGGCGTACAATCTTGACTATCAGAATCGGTGGAGTGACGATCCTGATCGCTCGCTGCCGCTTTCCAAACGATACGCGGAACTGGCGGTCGAAAAGAACCCGAAAGAACCGTTTGCGCGGCTTTGCACGTCGTGGGCGGCGATCTTCGAAAAGGATCTCGATCGCGCGAAGTCCGAGGCCGAGACCGCATTATCGTGCAACCCGAATTACGCCTCGGCCTATGCCGTTCTCGGCACCATTCAGACCTATTTGGGACGGCCCCTGGAAGCGATCGCGACGATCGAGCGTGCCACGCGTCTCGATCCCGCCGCGAGCAGGCACTATCTCCACTTCCTCGGCACGGCGTATCTGCTTGCCGGCAAGTACGAGACTGCGGCAGCTTTGCTGAGGCGGCGGGTTTTCCTCGTGCCCGGTACGGATTTTAGCCGCGCCATCCTCGCTTCCGCTCTTGGTCATCTCGGCGAGGCCGATGAGGCCCGTCGCGTCTGGCACGAGCTCAAAGAAATCAATCCGAATTACTCATTCAAAGAACATTTCGGCCGACGACCCTTCCGGCAAGAGGATGTCGAAAAGGTCGCCGAGGGTCTCGCCAAAGCCGGATTGCTGAACTAACGGGAAAATTCGAGCACGGTCGAAAACCCCATTTTACTCAATGGCCGTTCATGGTCGAGAAACCAGACGCGAGTAAGGACCAGATCGTCGACGCCGCCGAGAGCCGCGGAAGGCGTTTCGGTTGAGGGCGCAAGCAAGTCGACGCCGACAGCACCAGTTACACCGGCAAATCGTCGGCCGAGATGGATACAAAGACTCGTCATGGCAGTGCTGGCCGCGTTGGTGCTGGCAGCCATCGGGATATTCGGCGTTCCCTGGATCCAATTGACCCTCAACACCGTCTCGACGGACGACGCCTACGTGAACGGGCACGTCACGTTCGTTGCCGCTCGCGTCAGCGGCCAAATATCCCGGGTTTTTGTCGACGATAACAACCGTGTTCACAAGGGAGACGTGCTCGCCCAGTTGGATAAGGAGCCGTATGAAGATGAAGTCGCCCTGAAACGGGCGGCCGTCGACACCGCAAAGGCAGACGTGCAGGTCGCCACGGCCTCGGTGCGCGGGCTTGAAGCACAAGCCAGGAGCTTACGCTGGAAATTGCAGTACGCCATTGAGGACGTCGACGATCGGGTCGCCGTGCTGCATGCCCGCGTTGCTGCCCTTGAAAAAAGCAAAGCCACACTCAAGCTCGCGCAACTTGACTTTGCCCGCGCGGAGCAATTGCTGCCGTCGGGGACTATAACCCAGCAGGACTATGATCGACGGCAAGCCGCTCTATCGGTTGCACAGGCGGAAGTGACGCAAGCGATCGCGGACGTCCATCAAATACGTGTCTCGTTGGGCTTGGCAGCACAGCCGACGAGCGGCGATCTCGGTGAGGTCCCGCCCGATCTCGATCAGACTTTCTCTTCCGTCCGGGAGGCGCAGGCAGCTCTCATTCAGACAGCGGCGCAGCTCGGCGTTGTCCGTTCGTATGAACAACTCCCGAAAAAGATGGTCGAGCAGTTCGAGAAACTGGATCAGGGTGACGTCGACCGCACGCTTGCTGGACTGACGGCGAACGCCCCGGCCGTCAAGGAGGCGGAAGCCAAGCTTGAGACCGCCAATCGCGATCTCATTCAGGCCGAACTCAACCTTCGCTACTGTGACATTGTCGCTGACATTGACGGTGTGGTGACCCGCCGAAATGTCAATCCGGGCAATAACGTCCAGGTCGGGCAGAGTCTGATGGCAATCCGTTCACTCCGCGACATCTGGGTCGATGCCAATTTCAAGGAGACGCAGCTGCGTGATTTGCGCATCGGCCAGCCTGTCGATCTGTATGTCGACATGTACGGAGGCCGACACGTATTCAAGGGACGGGTCTCCGGGTTCACAATGGGGACCGGATCGACGTTGGCGCTGCTGCCGCCTGAGAATGCCACCGGCAATTTCATCAAAGTGGTCCAGCGGCTGCCGGTCCGAATCGACCTCGAAGGATACGACCCAAACGAAAATACCTTGTTCAACGGCACTTCCGTTGTTCCTTACGTCTACGTGAACAAGCCGCCGACCGGGCCCGATGCCGGGAAGTTTCTGCAAAGCTATAGGCCTTCCTCGCCAACCGTTGCTCCATCCCAAATCTCGGTTGGTCCTGACAAATGACGGACGCGGCGCTTTCGCCCGCACGAGCTTCGGCGGCGGCGAACCCGTGGCTGGTGGCCGCCGTCGTCGTGGTGCCGACCTTCATGGAGGTGCTCGACACCACAATCGCGGTGGTGGCGCTGCGCTATATCGCCGGCGGTCTATCGGCGACGGTTGACGACGGCGAATGGGTTCTTACCAGCTATCTTGCTGCCAACGCCGTCATCCTGCCGATCACCGGGTGGTTGAGCGCGCACCTCGGTCGCCGCAACTACTTCCTCGTATCGATTGCCGTTTTTACTCTCAGCTCCGGATTATGTGGAATGGCCGGCAGTCTCGGTCAGCTGATCCTGTTCCGCATCATTCAGGGTCTGGCTGGTGGCGGTCTGCAGCCCTCAAGCCAGGCCGTTCTGCTCGACGCCTTTCCGCGAGAAAAGCAGGGCGTGGCGATGACGCTGTTCGGCCTGGCAGCCCTGCTGGCGCCGGTCGCCGGTCCGACCCTCGGCGGCTGGCTGACGGACCAGTACCAATGGCGGTGGGTCTTTTTCATCAATGTGCCTGTCGGTCTTCTGGCGTTTGGCGGATGTTACGCCCTGCTTCGCGACCCGGAATATCTTGTGAAAGAGCGCACGGAGCTGAGGAGGCGGCCGTTCCATTTCGACTCGATCGGTTTGTCGCTGCTGGTCATCGTCATGGTCTGTTGGGAAGTGATGCTCAGCAAGGGCCAGGAGTGGGACTGGCTTGGCGATCCATTCTGGCGTGTTCAGACGTTGGCGATTCTCTGTGCGACCGGCCTGATTGCGTTGATCTTCTGGGAGCTGCGCAGCCCTAATCCGGTGGTCAATTTCCGACCGCTGGCCGAACGTAACTTCAGCGCCTGCTGCATCATTGTCTTTTGTGCCTATGCCGTGCTCTACGGCGCCAGCACGTCTTTGCCCGGCCTGCTTCAATCGTTATTTGGTTATGACGCCTTGGCCGCAGGGCTCGTCATGTCGCCCGCCGGGTTCTTTGCAGTGCTGGCAATGCCGGTCGTGAGCCGGCTGCTCGGCAAACAGACGGATGCCCGATGGCTGATTGGCGCGGGATTGCTGGTCATCGCTGTCAGCAATTATTGGATGTCGCAGATGAACCTCGATATCAGTCCGGACCAAGTCATCTGGCCTCGGGCCGGCTTGGTCGTGGGACTAGCGATCGTTTTTGCGCCAGTAAATGTGGCCGCCTATCTCTACACGCCTCCCTTGTTACGGGGGGCGGCAGTGGGCCTGCTGAGCCTTCTGCGCAATGAAGGAGGCAGCGTTGGAACATCGATGGCGCAAACCCTCCAAGAACGGCGGGATCAATTCCATACGCTGCGGCTGGGCGAGTCCCTGGACCCTTTTAACCCGGCGGTACATTCGTTCCTCGAGCAGGCGCAGGCGCGTTTCCTCCAACAGACCGGAGATCCGGCTGCTGCACAGCAGCTGGCGTGGCAGGCGCTGGAAAACCTGCGCCACCAGCAGGCATCGGCGCTGGCTTATTTTGATTGTTTTTGGCTATTCGCCGTCGTGATACTCGCGGTGACCCTCGTCGTCTTTTTGATGAAACGTTCGGTGGCCGAAAAAGGCGCGCGCATCGGTGGCGAATGAACCAAATATTTGTCCACCCGGCGCGTCGCATTAACCGCGCGGTTGATGCTGGTCTCGCCAGATCGGCCGGGCCCGCTAACGCCAATTCGTAAGCCCAAAGCTGGCGTGCGAAACGTGCTCGCGAATGTCGGGTTCCGCTGCGCGAAGCAGACGTCAAACATGAGGGCCGCCATATCCGCCTGTGACCCGGATCCGGATAGGGACTCTGGTGAGGCCGTGACGTGCCTTGCCAACCGTGCTGACTCCGCGCGAGAAATAGAACCCTCGGCGCCAGCGCACTGCATCACGGGGGAAAATGACGACGCAAAACTTTCAATATCGCTATCGCAAACCGCGCAGTGCACCCGAGGAGCGCGGCGGGAAGCCGCCGGTCTATCGCCGCATCCTCGAGAACGAGCACGCGATGATTATCGAACGCGACGTCGCAATCCGAATGCGCGACGGCGTCACCCTTTACGCGGATGTGTTTCGCCCCGCCGACGAGCGTCCGGTCCCGCCGATCATCGCCTGGACGCCTTACGGCAAACACGTTCCATTCGATCCGCGACGGTTTCTCAATGCCGGCGTGAAGGTGGGTGATACTTCCGAATACACGGCGTTCGAGGCACCCGATCCGGTGTTTTGGGTTCCGAGCGGATATGCCGTCATTGTCGTTGATATCCGGGGCACCTGGTATTCCGAGGGGGTGGCGCATTATCTGGCCCCGGAAGAGGCGCAGGATTTCTATGACGCCGTCGAATGGGCGGGTACGCAGCCCTGGAGCAACGGCAAAGTCGGGTTATCGGGGGTCTCATACCTCGCCCAAATGCAGTGGCGGGTCGCCGAGCTCAATCCGCCGCATCTTGCCGCCATCAACCCCTGGGAGGGCTGGACCGATACCTATCGGGAGACGGCGACGCATGGCGGCATTCCAGATACGCATTTTTGGCCGACGCTGTGGAATCGATGGGGCGCCGCCCGGGGCCAGATCGAAGATCTTGAGGCGGAGACCAAGGAACATCCGCTCTACGACGATTTCTGGCGCTCGAAGGCCGCGGATTTCTCAAAAATCACGACGCCCGCTTTCGTGGTGGCGAGCTGGACCGACCAGGGCCTGCACACGCGCGGCACCTTCGAGGGCTTCAAGCACATCGCCTCGAAACAGAAATACCTGCTGGCACACGGTCAGAAGAAATGGGCGCACTATTACGTGCCGGAAAACAAGCGGCGCCTGCGCGATTTCTTCGATCACGTGCTCAAGGGCGCCGACAATGACGTCAAGAACTGGCCGAAGGTGCAGATTGAAGTCCGCGAACGAAACGGCGTTGCAAGGGTGCGCGCTGAAAACGAATGGCCGATCGCGCGCACGCAATATACCACGCTCTTTTTGAACGCGGCCAACGGCCGGCTCGAGCCGGCGCCGGTCGCGCAACCAGCCTCGGTCTCCTACGGCGCGGCGGTTGCCGAATTGGCCGAGGCGGAACGCGCGACATTTGAGATAACCTTCGATCGCGACACCGAACTGACCGGCTACATGAAGCTGCGGGTTTTCATGTCGTGCACCGAAGGCGACGACATGGACGTCTTCGTTGGCCTGCACAAGCTCGACGCCAGCGGCGCAGTTGTGCCCTTTGCCTATTATGCGCAGTTCGACGACGGACCCGTAGCGCTCGGCTGGCTGCGCGCCTCGCACCGCGAGCTTGACCTGAAAAAATCGACAGACTGGCAGCCGGTCCATGCCCACACGCGCATGCAGAAAATCGCGCCCGGCGAAATTGTTCCGCTCGACATCGAAATCTGGCCGTCGGCAACGAGTTTCAGATCAGGCGAGACGTTGCGCTTGACCGTTCAAGGTACCGATATCAACCGCTATCCCAAAGACAAAGTGCCGGTCTATTTCCGCCACGAAGCCAGCGCCAATCGGGGGCGGCACATTATCCATTGCGGCGGCGAGCACGACTCCTACCTGTTGGTGCCGGTGATCTGAACCAAGGGCCATCAGGCTTAGCGGCCCACCTGTCGGCATGAGCCATGCGGATGCCCCGATAGCTGTTTCCGGGTTGGCCCTTCAGGTCACTTAGCGCGACACAACGAAATGTCTGCAGTTGATCCAGGACACCCTGATCGCTCGCTCACTTTGCTTGAACGCAAATGAACGAGTAGTTGGGGTAAGGGGTCGGACCCACATGTTTTGCTTGCTGGGCAGCCTGCTCACAGCCTGCCATCGAAGTAAAACTACCCACGTACACCGCGCCGCTACTAGCGTCTGTCATCCAAATTAGCCACAAAGCTATTATCATCGGACCAGCCCTTCCGCTGTGCTCTTCCGATTTAACAAGACCTGCTTTCATATTCACAAGGAAACATATAATGCAAAGTTCCAGTCGTTTTCGGGAACCGTTCTTGGAATATCAATTGGCTACGCCTTGAGTGAGCCAAACTGCTGCAACGCACTCCCCCGTCCGTTCTGTGGTCCCTGGCGGACATGCCAATTGTAGTGACCGCCAATTGTAGTGACCAATGTCTGCTTGCAGCGAAAGCGGACGTAAAACGAACGCTGCGGACTGCTTGCCTTATGGGTAGCCGGCCTAGCTCGTTGTTGGCAGCCGGTAGGCGCGTTTGGCGGCGTTGAAGAACAGCTCCGCTTTCTCGTTGGCGCTGTAGGAAGCGGCGAGCTTCTTGAACGCATTCCACATCACGCCATAGCTGTAATAGCGTTTGTCAACCGGAAAATTGCTTTCGAACATGGCGCGCTGCACGCCGAAAGCCTCGATGCAGGTTTCGACATAAGGCTTCCAGGTCTTGACCAGATCGTCGGAAGACGGCGGCACCGGCAATTTCTCAAAGCCGAAGCCTAGAAAGTGCATGCCCATGCCGCCGAGCTTGACTACGACGTTCGGGCATTGGGCAAGGTCGCGGATGTTGCGCTGCCAGTCCTTGAAGACTTCCTCGCTACGGCCGGCATAGACGCCGATGCCGAGCGGCGCGCCGATGTGATTGAGCACGATCAGCGTATCGGGAAAGCTGCGGGCGAGATCGGCAAGCTCGGGAATTTGCGTGTGGTAAAGCAGCGCATCGAAGGAAAGCTTGTAGCGGGAAAGCCGCGCAAAGCCGGAGCGGAACTTGGCGTCGAGCAACAGGCCTTTCGGAAAATCCATTGGCGTCGATTTGATCGACTTGTCCGCATCCCACACCGAGCAATAGCGAATCCCTTTGAAGCGCTCGCCGCCGGCGCGCAGATGCGCTTCAAGGACGGCGTCGACCTCCGCGCCCATGAACAGATTGGCAAAGCTGACGATGCCGGCGCAGATCCGCGCCGGGCCGTAGACGCCGCTTGCGCTCATCGCCGCGATGCCGTTGACGAATTCGGTCTCGCCGATCGGCGCGAAATTGGGATCGCCGTCGGCGCGATACATCGAATCGCATTGCAGGAAGACGGTGGCGCGGACGTTGTGGCCGCCGGCATCGATGTCGGCCTTGATATCGTGGAACAGATAGCGCGCGCCGCCCCGCTCCCACAGATGATGATGCGGATCGATGATCGGCATGGCCGGATCGATCGGCTCTTCCCGGCGCTTGGCGAGCCAGTCCTCGCGCACGTCAAACAAGACCTTCTTTTCGGTCTCGGTCTCGCCAATCTTCACGCCCAGCACCTGCATGATTTAGCTCCTCCCATTTAGCGTATAAGCCCGCAGGTGCGCTGCGTACGGGCACGCGCTTTGCGTGACCGCTGCGGCATGCTTGATATCAACGAAAAAACCGCCTGCGTGGAGAGGCAATATAACCACATGTCTCAGGCGGCGGGGAGTGGGACGGCAAGCGCACCGTGCACTCTTCGAACCAGAGCGCCGGTGTAATGCCGTCGAGCCTCATCCCGCGACCCGCGCCGCCGCCGGCGTGTGATACCGCCCGGCCGCCGTGCCCGGAGCACGGCCCGCCGCCTTGAACGCCGCCAGCAGCGCGCGTTGCAGTGCGGCAAGGTCGTAGGGCTTCTGCAGCACTTCGAAGCCCTCGCGCACCGCGTCCTGCGCGCTCGAACTGTAACCGGTGGTCAGCAGCACGATGACGCGCGGAAAGCGCGAGCGCAGGAGCTTCGCCAGTTCAAGGCCGGTGAGACCGCCGGGCATCAAAATATCGGAGAAGACGAGATCGATATCGCCGTCGCGCTCGATACGATCGAGACCCTCCTGGGCGCTCATCGCCTCCTTCACCGTGAAGCCGAGGTCGGCGAAATAGCCGCGGGCAACCTCGATGACTTCGGCATTGTCCTCGACCAACAACACCGTACCCGCCGGCAGCCCGGCGGCGATGGCGGGAGCGGGCTCTCGCAGCTGCGCCGGCGCCTCGAAGCTACGCGGCAAGAACAGCGTTATCGCCGTACCCCGCTTGACCGTGCTGGTGATGGTAGCGGCGCCGCCGGATTGCCTGGCGAATCCGTAAACCTGGGAAAGTCCGAGCCCGGTGCCCTTGCCGACATCTTTGGTGGTGAAGAACGGCTCGAACACCCGCGACAGCACATCGGGCGGAATGCCCTCCCCGGTATCCGCGACCCTGATGGCGACGAAATCGCCGCTTAGACCTTCCTCGCCGGCTTTGCCGCGCAACACGATGGGCTTGGCCGTGATGGCCAGCGTTCCGCCCGACGGCATGGCATCGCGCGCATTGAACGCGAGATTGAGCAAAGCGAGCTCAAGCTCGCTCGGGTCAACCTTGACCAGGCAGGGGCGCCGGGAGGTGAGCACGCGGATTTCAATGTCGCCGCGCAGCGAGCGGCTGAGCATGTCCTTGAGCTCCGCCAGCCACTGGGTCAAATCGATGACGCTCGGCTGCAAGGTCTGCCGCCGCGAGAACGACAGCAGCTGCCGGGTCAGGCTTTCGCCCCGCTGGGTGGCGCTGGTGATGGCATCGAGCAGCCGCACCTGCTTCTCGTCGCTGATATCGCGGCGCAGGCGGTGCGCACTGCCGCTTACGATCATCAGCAGGTTGTTGAAGTCGTGGGCGACGCCGCCGGTCAATTGCCCGATTGCTTCGAGCCGTTGCGCCTGCCGCAGCGCGCCCTCCGCCACTTCACGTCGGTCCAATTCCTCGTAGAGCCGCCGTGTGCGGCGCAGCGCCACCCAGAGCACAGCGACGATCAGAATTGTGGCCGGCAGACCGAAGATCAGATGCACCGCCATGCTCGACAGCCATTCGGCGCGAAGTGCCGACGTCGTGACCCCGGCAACCGCGTAGACCGGAAATCCCGGCAGCTTGCGAAAACCGAGGCGGCGCGAAACGCCATCGATATCCGAATTGGCCGTATACAGGCCGTGGTCGATACCCTTGGCGATGGTAGTTCGGAACGTACTCGCCGGACTGAGCCGCCGCGAGCGATCCTTGAGCGCTGGAAAACGGGCAAGATAGGCGCCGTCGTCGCGGATCAGGGCATAGAAGCTGCCAGGCGTCCGGCCGATCAGCTGATAGAAATCCTCGAAGTAGCGCGGCCGCACGGCGACCGCGATCACGCCGTTGAACGAGCCATCGGGCGACTCCAGGCGGTGCGAGAGATCGAAGAAATCGGCGCCGATACCCGGCAGGCGCGGCGCGCGCACGTCGCTGACATAGGTCCCGGAATCGTTGTCGCGCTGAACCTTGAAATAATTTCGATCGCTGAAGTTCTCGTCGGCAGAGACGGTTGCCTGCGCGCTCGTCGCCAATGGCTGGCCATCGCTGCCGATCAGCAGAATGGCCTGCAGCTGCGGCATGGTCGCGACAATGCTGGCGAGGCGTTCGTGCAGGCGCGGCTGATCGACGCGAATGTCCTCGTCCGACATGCCGCGCACGATCTCATTGACTTCGGCAAAGGTGCGATCGACCGTCTGCAGGACCTTGAGCGCCTGCTCCTGCATCACGTCGAGCGAACGAACGATGCGCTCGTCGGCGACGCTGTGGATGTCGCTGTAACCGGTCCAGCAGGCGTAACCGAACAGCGCCGCCGGCAAGACCACCGCGGCGACCATCATCGATTGCAGCAGGCGAGTGGCCGATTCCCGTGCGCTGCTCATATGCCAAGCCCCGGGTGGTTGAGCCAAGCTCCGGCGATTTAGCGGTAACGGAGTGTTCCATATTTAGCAGACGCAAACGAGGTCCGATTTCGCCGCGGCCGATTGCAATTTCGTGAGCGCAATGCCACAGCGCGGCCCGAAAACGGCCGTATTCGACAAGTGGTTGGCCAAAATGTTGGCGCGGTCGAAATGTCGATTTTCGACAAAATGAAATCAACAAAACGAGATCAACCGCGTCACACTTACGGTGAGCGGATCAGCGTCGTGCCGTTACCCAGCAATCACTCCGGCTTGAAATTCATCGCCACGCCGTTGATGCAGTAGCGCAGATGTGTCGGCGGCGGCCCATCGTCGAAGACGTGACCGAGATGACTGCCGCAGCGGCTGCAATGCACCTCGTCGCGCTCCATGCCGTAGCTGTCGTCGGTTGAAGTTTCAACCGACCCCTCGACCGGATCATTGAAGCTCGGCCATCCGGTGCCGCTCTCGAATTTCTTTTTCGAGGCGAACAGCGGCTGCCCGCAGCCGGCGCAGTAAAACGTGCCGGCGCGTTTCTCGTAGTTGAGCGCGCAACTTCCCGGCGGCTCGGTGCCGTGCGCGCGCATGACTCGAAATTGTTCCGGCGTGAGGAGCTTGCGCCACTCCGCCTCGGTATGGGTTACCGGATATTGTTTGGTGTCCGTGTCCATGGCTGTACGGCCCGTCTGCTGGTGGCTGGGGATAATTCCACACCGCTAAACGTAATCAACGAACGGCAAAGCGCAATCGCAGCTGCCCGATCGCTCGACATGGGTAGAGTGCGTCAGGGCAGCTTGTCGAAGCCTTCGCCAAAGCCCTTCAGGCTCATCGGGAAGCCGATGCCCTCCTCGGGAGTCTGGAATATGATGAAAGTCGAGGTCTGGCCGTTGCGCAGCTGATCGATCAGTTTGTCGTCCATGATCACTTCGGCAACGCAGCCATTGGGCAGGCAGCGCACGAAGCCGGCCCGGCCGACATCGTTGTTGTCGATTTTCAAGCCGAGGCCCGAAGGCAGCAACACGCCGAGCGGAGCGACGACACGCATCAGCCGGCTCTTCTGGTCGGTGGTCTTGAGCACGATCACGGTCAATCCGACATTGGGCCGGTCCTCCGCGGTCACGCTCTGCATCAGCGCGCATTGCTCGTTTTGCGCGCCGGGCGGGGTATCGCAGCGGATTTGCCAATCGCCGTGAACCGCGCGGACCGCGCCTTGCGCGAAAGCTTCGCCGCCGCCGGCCGAAACGACCGCAATCACGATGACGGCGCCGCCGAGCGCCGTGGCCATTGGCCGCAGCAAGCGCCCGACATTGCGAAAGGCCATGATCGTCTTCCTTTGGCTGCGCCCGCCGCCCCGCCGCCCCGCCGCCCCCGCCGGCGGCCCGCCTGCCGATGCGAATCAGTTACCGCGGACCGGTTGCCACGCGGGCCTGCCTACATGGCGAGCCCACGCTGTCAAGGTCGATGAAAATCAAGCCATTGTGGCCGCGAGAAGGAAGCGAAACCCCGCCGCCGCGCGGCCTGCTGACGCGCTGCGGATAGACCGCGTCAGGCGTTCAAGAGTGCATTGCGGTAGCGCGAGTTTTGTGGTTTGACGGGCTGACCCCCGCCGATGCCCGTCAAGGACCAGACCGTGGCACAAACCCGTCGGCAGCAGGCAGCGTCGGGCCGGCGCCGTCGCGCTGCAGACACGCACTTCTTGCATGTTTCGGATCGCGCGGCGCCGCTTGGCGAAGCCCAGTGACGAGGCCTGACTGAAGGAACGAGGAGCCGAGAAACGATGCCGCAGTTCTCACGCCTGATTGCCTCTGCGCTGACCATGGGCGCGCTGCTCGCGAGCGCCGGATCGGCGCTCGCCGGCGTCGGCCAGCCGTCACCCTGGGAACTCGGTCTGCAGGATGCCGCCTCCCCGGTCATGGCCGACATCGTGTGGTTTCATGACTTCCTGCTGTGGATCATCAGCGCGATCGCGCTCTTCGTACTGGTTCTGCTTGCCATCATCGTGCTGCGTTTCAACGCCCGCGCCAATCCGACTCCGTCCCGCACTACGCACAATTCGTTTCTCGAAGTCGCCTGGACCATCGTTCCGGTCATTATACTAGTGGCGATTGCGGTGCCCTCGTTCCGGCTGCTGTTTCTCGAGGTCGATAATCCGAAGCCCGACCTCACGGTAAAGGCGACCGGCAAGCAGTGGTTCTGGAGCTACAGCTATCCGGACAACGGCGATTTCGAATTCGACTCGCTCCTGGTCGCCGACAAGGATCTCAAGCCCGGCCAGCCGCGGCTCCTCACCGTCGACAACGACTTGGTGGTGCCCGTGAACAAGGTCGTGCATGTGCTGGTCACCGGCGCCGACGTGATCCACTCCTTCGCCGTGCCGTCATTCGGCATCAAGATCGATGCGGTGCCCGGGCGGCTCAACGACACCTGGTTCAAGGCGACCAGCGAGGGTCTGTTTCACGGCCAGTGTTCCGAACTGTGCGGCAAGGACCACGCCTTCATGCCGATCACGGTCAAGGTCGTGAGCGAAGCCGAATTCAACGACTGGGTCGCGAAGGAAAAGAAGAGCGCCGGTCTTGACCGCGCCCCGCCGACCGCACTGGCGGCGAGCAGCGCGCCGACGCAGTAGAGCAGCAGCCAATCAAGAACACGCGCCAACGCAGGACCCGACAATGGATACAATGACACACGCGGCACACGGCGACGACAACGGCCACGCCATTCCGCACGGCTGGCGCCGTTTCGTCTATTCGACGAACCACAAGGACATCGGCACGATGTACCTGGTGTTCGCGCTGATTGCCGGGCTGATCGGCGCGGTCTTCTCGATCCTGATCCGCATCGAGCTGATGTACCCCGGTCTGCAGATTTTCCACGAGACCCATTACTTCGACGTCATCGTGACCGCGCACGGCCTGATCATGATTTTCTTTATGGTCATGCCGGCGATGATCGGCGGCTTCGGTAACTGGATGGTACCGCTGATGATCGGCGCGCCGGACATGGCGTTTCCGCGGATGAACAACATTTCGTTCTGGCTGTTGCCCGCTTCGTTCGCTCTGCTCGTCGCGTCGATGTTCTTCGAGGGCGAGCCCGGCGCCAACGGCGCCGGGACCGGGTGGACGATCTACGCTCCGTTGTCGACCTACGGCCACCCCGGCCCGGCGATGGATTTCGTCATTCTGTCGATCCATCTCGCCGGCGCGTCGTCGATCCTGGGCGCGATCAACTTCATCACCACGATCTTCAACATGCGCGCCCCCGGCATGACCATGCACAAAATGCCGCTGTTCGTGTGGTCAATTCTCGTCACCGTATTCCTGCTGTTGTTGGCGCTGCCGGTTCTTGCCGGTGCCATCACCATGCTGCTGACCGACCGGAACTTCGGTACCACGTTTTTCGACCCGCATGGCGGCGGCGATCCGCTGCTGTTCCAGCATTTGTTCTGGTTCTTCGGCCATCCGGAAGTTTACATCCTGATCCTGCCCGGCTTCGGCATGGTCAGCCAGATCGTCGCGACCTTCTCGCGCAAGCCGGTGTTCGGCTATCTGGGCATGGCCTACGCCATGGTGGCGATCGGCGGCATCGGCTTCGTCGTCTGGGCGCACCACATGTACACCGTCGGCATGTCGGCGAGCGTGCAGGCCTACTTCATTGCCGCCACGATGGTGATCGCGGTGCCGACGGGCGTGAAGATCTTCTCCTGGGTGGCCACGATGTGGGGCGGCTCGATCGAGTTCAAAACGCCGATGCTGTGGGCCATGGGATTCATCTTTTTGTTCACCATCGGCGGTGTCACCGGCGTGGTGCTGGCCAACGCCGGCGTCGACCGGGTGTTGCAGGACACCTATTACGTGGTCGCTCACTTCCACTACGTGCTCTCACTCGGCGCCGTGTTCGCCATCTTCGGCGGCTGGTACTACTGGTTCCCGAAGATGACCGGCTACATGTACAGCGAGTTCGTGGGCAAGCTGCATTTCTGGCTCACCTTTATCGGCGTCAACCTGGTGTTCTTCCCGCAGCACTTCCTCGGGCTCGCCGGCATGCCGCGCCGCATCGCCGACTATCCCGACGCGTTCGCCGACTGGAATTTCATCTCCTCGCTCGGCTCCTACATTTCCGGTTTCGCCGTGCTGGTGTTTCTGTTCGGCATGGCGCAGGCCTTTGCCCGCAAGGTGCCTGCGGGCGCTAATCCCTGGGGCGCAGGGGCAACCACGCTCGAATGGACGCTGCCGTCACCGCCACCCTTCCACCAATACGACACGCTCCCGCTGATCCGATGACCGTCACGGTTTCGCGCGTCGAACCCAGCATCGCGGGTGTCGGCGATTATCTGGAGCTGATGAAGCCGCGGGTGATGTCGCTCGCGGTGTTCACGGCGCTGGTCGGCCTCCTGATCGCGCCGACGCATCTGCATCCGGTTATTGCGTTCACGGCGCTGGTCTGCATCGCGGTGGGCGCCGGCGCTGCCGGCGCCCTCAACATGTGGTACGATGCCGATATCGACGCGCGCATGACCCGCACTGCGGCGCGTCCGGTTCCGGCCGGGCGCGTAGCGCCGGGCGAGGCTTTGGCTTTCGGCGTCACTCTTGCCGTCGGCGCGGTGGTCGTGCTCGGCCTTCTGGTCAACGTGATCGCCGCCGCCTTACTCGCGCTGTCGATCGGTTTCTATGTCCTCGTCTATACGATGTGGCTCAAACGCACGACGCCGCAGAATATCGTCATCGGCGGCGCCGCGGGTGCGTTGCCGCCGATGATCGGCTGGGCGGCGGCAACCGGCAGCATCGCCATCGAGCCGATCCTTCTCTTCCTCATCATCTTCTTCTGGACGCCGCCGCACTTCTGGGCGCTGTCGCTGTTCCGGTCCGAGGATTACGTGCGCGCCGGCATTCCGATGCTGCCGGTCGTCGCCGGCCAGACGGAAACGCGACGCCAGATCCTGTTCTACTCCCTGATCCTGGCGCCGCTCGGCGCTGCGCCGTGGTTCCTCGGCTATGCCGGCGCCCTCTATGGCATCGTCGCGGTAGCGACCGGAGCAGCGATCGTCGCCCTGGCAATCCGGCTTCGCGTCGAGCAAACCGGCCACGTCGCCGCCAAACGGATGTTCGCCTTCTCGATCCTTTATCTGTTCCTGTTGTTCGCGATACTGCTGGTCGACCGATTGTCCGCAGAGCTCATCAGCCGGTTGGCGGCATGACGGCGGGCGCGGTCATGGACGAAAACAAACTTCCTCCCCCCCGTCCCCTGCCTGTGGAAGGGAGCGAGGGCGTCAGACTCACCGAACGGCAACTGCGCGCCCGGCGCGCTCGCTCAATCGCGATTGCGGTCTCGCTCGGCGTACTCGTGGTGCTGTTCTACATCGTGACGCTGGTCAAAGGGCCGGGAGTACTGGTTCGTCCGCTATGATCTCGACAGGCCGATGAGTACCGGAAAGCTCGATACACCGCCCAAGCTGCGGCGCGACGCTCTTGTCGCCTTCTGCTGCGGCGGCCTGGTAGCGGCAATGATCGGACTGTCGTTCGCCGCGGTGCCATTCTATTCGTGGTTCTGCCGCACCACCGGTTACGGCGGCACCACGCAAGTAGCGAAGGCCGCACCGACCCAGATTTCCGACCGCACCATCACGGTACGCTTCGACTCCAACGTCGCCGCCGGACTGCCGTGGCGGTTTGAACCCGAACGCCGGACCATTGACGTGCAAGCTCGGCCAGGTGGTCACGGTCTACTATGCCGTCACCAACCAAGCCGCGCGCGTGACCGCTGGCCAGGCCGGCTACAATGTCACTCCGACGACTGCCGGCCGCTACTTCGAGAAGATCAATTGCTTCTGCTTCACCGAACAGACCATGAAGCCGGGCGAGAAGCGCGATATGGCGGTGGTCTTCTACGTCGATCCGAAGCTCGCCGAAGATGTCGAGCAGGACGGCGTCAAACTCATCACGCTCTCCTACACCTTCTATCCGGTACGCCCCCTCTCCGATCCTGCCCCGCATGCGGGGGAGGATAGAGTGGGGACGGCGGCGGAAACGCCGATAAAGTCCGGCCGTATCTAGAGGCAACAAAGCGGCGCGCTTAAGGTCGCGCCAACGTGGAGATGACGACTATGGCTGATGCTGCACACGCCAAACCGCACCACGATTACCATCTGGTCAATCCCAGTCCGTGGCCGGCGGTCGGCGCCACTTCTGCATTCATCAGCGCGGTCGGGCTTATCCTGTGGATGCACCACGTCGTCGCCTACGCACCGATCATTTTCGGCATCGGCGGCATCGGCATCGCCTACACCATGATCGGCTGGTGGCGTGATGTGATCTTCGAAGCCGAAGTCGAGCACGACCATACCCGCGTGGTGCAGATTTCGCACCGCTACGGAATGATCCTGTTCATCGCCTCGGAGGTGATGTTCTTCGTCGCCTGGTTCTGGGCCTACTTCAACACCGCCTTATTTCCGGCGGAACTGAAAGACGTGGCGCGGACTGCGTTCCTCGGGGGCGTATGGCCTCCGAAGGATATTCATACCTTCGACCCGTGGCACCTGCCGCTTCTAAACACGCTGATCCTCCTCACCTCCGGCACCACCGTAACATGGGCGCATCACGCGCTGCTCGAGAACAACCGCAAGGGACTGATCTGGGGCCTCGTCTGCACCATCGTTCTCGGTCTCACTTTCACCTGCGTGCAGGCTTACGAATACGCGCACGCCGCGTTCCACTATTCCGGCAACATCTACGGCGCCACATTCTTCATGGCGACCGGATTCCACGGCGCCCACGTGATCATCGGCACGATTTTCCTGATCGTCTGTTTGTTCCGGGCGCTCGCCGGGCAATTCAAGCCGACACAACACCTCGGCTTCGAATTCGCGGCATGGTACTGGCACTTCGTCGACGTGGTGTGGCTGTTCCTGTTCGCCTGCATCTACGTGTGGGGCTCCGGCACGCCGCTGCCCGAATAGCAGCGGCCGTTAAGTCTCCGCTCATTCCCGCGAAAGCGGGAATCACCGACGAGCCGTCGAAGCTGGCGCTGCCCGATGATAAACTATGCGCCGGGGACGAGCGGATGACGACATCGCTGATGATGGAAAAGACAATCGACACACTTTCAGGATCGATCCTCGCCGGGTTGGCGTGCGCGTGTCCGCGCTGCGGCAAGGGCAAGCTGTTTCGTGGATTTTTGAGCTTGCGGCCACGCTGCGAAGTTTGCGGCCTCGACTACAACTTCGCCGATGCCGGTGACGGGCCGGCGGTGTTCATCATGTTCCTCGCCGGCTTTATCGTTGTCGCCGCTGCGCTGATCACCGAGGTCGTG
The DNA here is from genome assembly GCA_963826945.1 of uncultured Alphaproteobacteria bacterium. GTDB lineage: Bacteria > Pseudomonadota > Alphaproteobacteria > Rhizobiales > Xanthobacteraceae > BOG-931. The sequence continues at coordinate 58,798 of CAWGYY010000031.1, forward strand.
TATCAGCCGCCGTTCTGGGTGCACGCGGTGCTGTGGCTGCCGCTCATTCTCATCGTCACGCTTGGTCCGCTGCGCTCGATGAAGGGGCTTATGATCGCGCTGCAATACCATCACAAGGCGGCGGAAAGCCGCTTTGGCGCGGGCGAGCCTTGAGCGCCGCAGGACCGACAACCAAAGCAAAGAAACTGCGGTCGTGGCACAGCCTGCTCGTTCCGGCGATGCTCGCCTTTGCGGCTCTGATTGCGCTCGGCACCTGGCAAATCGAACGCAAAGCCTGGAAAGAGGGATTGATCGCGACGCTGACTGAACGGCTCGCAGCGCCGCCCGTCCCGCTGCCGCCGCCGACAGCTTGGCCTGCTCTCGATCAGGCCGGCAATGAATACCGCCGCGTGACTTTCAAGGCTGAATTCGAGACTGCCGACGAGGCGTCCGTTCTGGCGACCGGTGCCGCGTTCCGCCCGGATGTCACAGGGCCGGGCTACTGGATATTCAGCCCTGCGCGGCTTGCGGACGGCAGCGTCGTAGTCGTCAACCGTGGCTTCGTTCCGCTGGCGGACGCAAAGACGCTGCCGCATCGAGCGAATACCGGGAATGGTCGCCATCACGGGGGTGATGCGCTGGCCGGAAGCCCCGCATTGGTTCACTCCAAAGGCCAATCCCGCTCAAAATATCTGGTTCGTCCGCGATCCGATCGCGATCGCCGCCGCCAAGGGCTGGGGTCCGGTGTCGCCGTTCTACGTGGAACAGGAGACGCCCGTGCCGCCCGGCGGGTGGCCGCAGCCCGGCAGGCTCGTGCCGAAGCTTCCGAACAACCACCTGCAATACGCCGTGACCTGGTACGGCCTGGCGCTGGTTCTGGTGGTGGTTTTTGTCGTCTGGGCCGCCAAAACCGCCCGGGAGCGGCGGAACCAGGGCATTGCGTCACCCAAATAGAGCGCTTTCGTCTTCCTTGTGAAACGCCCCGCCGTTCTATAATTGTGGCTCTGGTCCGGGACGGGCGGCGCTTTGCCTCCCGCAGCGAACATCTCGGAAAATCAATAAGTTAGCCTGTCCCGGGCGTCCCGGGGCAGCAGGGAAGCTATCGGTTGCGCCACATCTCAACCAGGGGCGAGGCCCCCGCACTTGAGTTTGCCGAAGCGATGCTCGCTGGCCTTGCCCGCGACGGCGGCCTTTATGTGCCCGAGGCCTGGCCGCGGCTCGATCCTGCGGCCATCCGCGGCTTTGCCGGCCGGCCCTATGCCGAAGTCGCCGTTGAGGTGATCAGGCTTTTTACCGCCGATTCGATCGGCGAGGCTGACCTCGCCCGTATGGCGCGCGAAGCCTATGGCACCTTCCGCCATCCCGCCGTGGCGCCGCTGACGCAGCTTGGCGTCAACACCTTTGCGCTCGAACTGTTTCACGGCCCGACGCTCGCGTTCAAAGACGTGGCGATGCAGCTTCTGGCGCGACTGATGGATCACGTTCTCGCCGCACGCGGCGAGCGCCGGACCATCGTGGTCGCGACTTCAGGCGATACCGGAGGCGCCGCGGTCGAAGCGTTCCGGGATCGCACCCAGGTCGATCTGATCGTGCTGTTCCCGCAAGGGCGAATTTCCGCCGTGCAGCGGCGCATGATGACGACGGCGGCGGCAGCCAACATCCACGCGATCGCCATCGACGGCACCTTCGACGACTGTCAGTCGATCGTGAAGGGGCTGTTCAATCACGCCGCGTTCCGCGAACGGGTGCGATTGTCCGGCGTCAATTCGATCAACTGGGCGCGCATTGTGGCGCAGGCGGTTTATTACTTCACCGCCGCGGTGTCGCTTGGCGCGCCTCACCGCAAGGTCGCCTTCACCGTTCCAACCGGAAATTTCGGCGATATCTATGCCGGCTACGTCGCGCAGCGCCTGGGCTTGCCGATCGAACGGCTGGTGATCGCCACTAACGTCAATGACATCCTGGCGCGAACGCTCGCTACCGGAACCTACGAGTTGCGCGACGTGGTGCCGACGACGTCGCCGTCGATGGACATCCAGGTGGCCTCGAATTTCGAGCGGTTGTTGTTCGATGCCTACGACCGCGACAGCCACGCGGTGCGGGCGCTGATGGGCTCGCTGGCGCAATCGCGGCGGTTCACGCTGTCGGCGCGGGCGCTGTCGCAAATTCGCGCGCTGTTTACGGCGGATCGCGCCGACGAGGAGGAAGTCGCCGCGACCATGCGCACGGTCAAGCGCGAAACCGGCAATTTTGTCGACCCGCACACCGCGGTCGGCATTGCGGTCGCCGAGAAGGAACCGCGCGATCCCGCCGTGCCAATGGTGGTGCTGGCGACCGCGCATCCGGCCAAATTCCCCGAAGCAGTCAAGGCGGCCTGCGGCGCCGAGCCGCCGCTGCCGGAATGGCTTTCCGATCTCAATCAACGGCCGGAGCGCGTCACGGCGCTGCCGGCGGATCAATCAGCGGTCGAGCGTTTCGTCCTTGCGACGAGTCGAGCCGCACAGGAAGGAGCGGCAGCATGAGCGTAGCGGTGACGACCTTGAAATCCGGCATCAACGTGGTGACCGATACGATGCCGCATCTCGAGACCGCCTCGCTGGGCGTGTGGGTCAATTCCGGCAGTCGCGACGAACGCAACGACGAGCACGGCATCTCACATTTCCTCGAACACATGGCATTCAAGGGCACACGACGGCGCACGGCGCGACAGATCGCCGAGGAGATCGAGGCGGTTGGCGGCGATCTGAACGCGGCGACCAGCGCCGAGAGCACGGCCTACTACGCGCGCGTCCTCAGGGCCGACGTGCCGCTCGCGCTCGATGTGCTGGCCGACATCCTGTCAGAGCCGGCCTTCGCCCGGGACGAACTCATGCTTGAGCAAAACGTCATCATCCAGGAGATCGGCGCCGTCGCCGACACGCCCGACGATCTCATTTTCGAGCATTTGCAGGCCATCGCGTTTCCCGACCAGCCGCTCGGCCGCTCGATCCTCGGCACTGCGAAGACGGTGCGTTCGCTCGACGGCACAAAATTGCGCGATTATCTCGCCCGGCACTATCGCGGTCCGGACATTGTGGTTGCCGCCGCCGGCGCAATCGATCATGCCGCCGTGGTCGCGGAGGTCGAAAAGCGCTTTGCAAGTTTCAACGGACCCGCCGGGCCGGCGGCGGTGCCGGCGCGGTTCGGCGGCGGCGCTCATGTCGAGAAGCGCGAGCTTGAACAGGTACACATCGCTCTCGCCCTGCCCGGCCTGCCCCAGACCGACCCGACGCTTTACAGCTTGCAGACCTTCACCAACATCCTCGGCGGCGGAATGTCGTCCCGGCTGTTCCAGGAGGCGCGCGAAAAGCGCGGTCTTTGTTACTCGATCTATTCGTTTCATGCGCCCTACTCGGACGTCGGTATGTTCGGGCTCTATGCCGGCACCGACGCCGCCGACACCTCGGAGCTGATGCGGCTCATTGTCGAGGAGATCGCCAATGCGGCCGAGACTATTTCGGAAGCGGAAATCGCGCGCTCAAAGGCGCAGATGAAGGCCGGGCTCCTCATGGCGCTGGAGAGCTCCGGCGAGCGCATCGGACAACTGGCGCGGCAGATGATCGTGTGGGGCCGGCCGATACCGCTCGATGAAGTGGTGCAGAAGATCGAAGCGGTGACGGTCGAGAGCGCACGCGCTGCCGGGCGTGCCCTGATCGGCCGCGGCAAGCCGGCCATTGCCGTGCTCGGATTGGGGTCGGGGCTTGAAAGCGCGGCAGCCATTGCCGAGACTCTGACCCGCCGGGCCGCATGATGGCACGATGGCGTTCTTTCGCACCATCAACTTCGCCGAGCCGATCCCTTCCGTCGTCGGCGACGGCGTCATACTGCGGACGCCGCAAACGACGGACTACGGCGAATGGGCGGCGCTGCGCGAGCAAAGCCGCGAATTTCTGACGCCATGGGAGCCGACATGGCCGGCCGATGACTTGAGCCGCGGCGCCTTTCGCCGCCGGATCAGGCGCTATACCGAGGATCTGCGGACCGACCAGGGCTATGCCTTTCTGATTTTTCGCAGCTCGGACAATGCGCTCCTTGGCGGATTGACGCTTGCCAATATCCGGCGCGGCGTCGCGCAAGCCGGCAGCCTCGGCTACTGGATGGGCCAGACGTTTGCCCGCCAGGGCTACATGACGGCGGCGGTGCGCGCCGTTATTCCTTTCGCCTTCGGCACACTGCGGCTGCATCGCCTGGAAGCGGCATGCATCCCGACCAACAATGGCTCGATCCGGCTCTTGGAAAACACCGGCTTCGTACGCGAAGGCTACGCCCGGGAATATCTCTGTATCAACGGCATCTGGCAGGACCACCTGCTCTACGCCCGATTGAAGGATTCGAAACCTTGAGCGCGCAAACTCCCGCCGAAGCCGCGGCCAAAGTCTTGTCCACAAAAGTCTCGGCCGCAAAAGTCTTGGCAACAGTCGGGGCGAAGTCTCGGCGAAATCGGCCTTAGCCGCCGGCGGGCGCCGCCTTGGGATGGCCACGGTTCGCTTGATATAACAATGGGATCGGTGGGTTTGGCGAAGAGTAACGGGGGAATGCCGGGGACCAGCCGTCAGAGGGCTTTGGCACAGGCGCGCGTCGCTCGCGGGCTCGCTCGCCTTTGCCCTTATCGCCGGCGCATGCTCCTCCAGCGGCACCGGCCCTGGGGCACCCGGCGCAGCGCCGGCAACGCACAAGCTCACTGTTCAATGTCTTCGCCGGCTCCTCGGCAAAAGGGGCACAGACAGTTGCCGGCGCGCAGCCCGACGTTAATTGCCCGCCCGTCGAGGTGCGCCAGGGCGCGTCGACGCTGACCATCGGATCGAACGGCAACCAGTCGGCAATGGCGGTCAAGTACCAGGGTGAATTCACCCGCGAGGCGCGCGACTGCGCGGTCGTCGGCGGCAATATGGTAATGCGGATCGGCGTGGAGGGGCGCGTCATCCTTGGGCCCGCGGGGGGCCCCGGTCAGGTTGAGGTCCCATTGCGAATTGCCGTCGTGCAGGAAACACCGGGTGGCGCTCGGCCGATCACGACCAAATTCATCCGTATTCCCGTTACGGTCACGAGCACTGACAGTAATCCGGTCTTCACTCACGTCGAGGAAGGCATGAGCTTCCCGGTACCAACACCGACGTCCTCACTCGACGACTACATCGCCTATGTCGGCTTCGATCCGTTCACGGCGCAAGCGCAGGACAAACAAAAGGAAAAGCCGGCACCCCGCGCGCACCGCAAACCCAAACCCGCACCGTCGGCTAACGCGAACTGACGCAGTCGCCCAAAAATAAGTGCAGCGCAGGTTTCGTGCCGCTTAATTGAACCTCTTCTTCACGTCTTCGATGCCCCGGGCAAGCAAATCCTCGGCGACCTTGCCCTTGGCTGCGGCGCTGAGAATTTTCTCGGCGGCGGCGACCGCCGTATCGGCCGCTGCGGCGCGAACGTCGGCTAGCGCCTGCGCCTCAGCCTGGGCGATCTTGGCCTCCGCCATCTTGGTCCGACGTACGACGAAATCTTCCATCCGCGTTTTGGCCTCGGCAGCAATGCGCTCGGCCTCAACCTTGGCGCTGGCGATAATGGCGGCGGCTTCGCCTTCGGCCTCGCGCCCTTTGCGCTCGAATTCCGCCAGCACGGCCTGGGCCTCCTGGCGCAGCCGCACCGCTTCGTCGAGTTCGGACTTGATGCGTGCTTGCCGCGCATCAATGCCGTCAATCACCCGGCGATGCGCGCCCAAATAGATGAGCAGTCCGAGGAAGATGACGAAGGCGATGGCGACCCAGGCTTCGGCTTCAGGCATGGCGGACCCTAATGCTTGTGCACGTCGCTCACAGCGGCGGCGACGTCCTGTGCATTCGGCGCAGTTCCGATCAGGCGCTCGACAATGGCCGCGGCGGTTTCCGTGGCGATGGCGCCGACGTTCTGCATGGCGGCTGAGCGGGTGCCGGCGATCGACTGTTCGGCAGCCGTGAGTTTGTCGTGAAGCTGCGCCTCGAGCCGCTTGTTGGTGGCGTCGGCTTCGGCCGCCTGCTTTTCCCGCATCTCGGCGGCAATGGCCTGGGCACGGCTGCGCGCGTCGGCGAGCGCCTTCTGGTAGGCGGCACTGGCCGCTTCCGACTGCTCCTTAAGCCGATTGGCCGCGGCGAGATCGTCGGAGATGCGCTTACTGCGCTCGGCGAAGATCGAGCCGATACGCGGCAACGCGATCCGCGACATCAGCGCATACAGAAGCAGAAACGTCAGCACCAGCCACAGCAGCTGCGATGGAAAGTGCTCCGACTGGAACGGCGGAAACGCGTGGTTTTCCGCAGGCGCCTCGGTATGGGCGGTCGGCTCGGCCATCTAACGTCAGAGTCCGAACAGCAGCAGCAGCGCAATCAGCAGCGAAAAGATGCCGAGCGCTTCGGTGATGGCAAATCCGAAAATCAGATTGCCGAATTGACCCTGCGCCGCGGAGGGATTGCGCAGCGCCGCCGCCAGGTAATTGCCGAAGATGATGCCGACGCCGACGCCGGCGCCGCCCATGCCGATACAGGCAATGCCCGCACCAATGTATTTTGCGGCAGTCGGATCCATAACAAAGCTCCTTTTCGAGGTTATAAAATCGAGCCGTCAGTGGCCCGGGTGTATCGCATCGTTGAGATAGATGCAGGTGAGAATGGCGAACACGTAGGCTTGCAGGAAGGCCACCAGAAACTCGAGCGCGGTCAGCATGATCACGAGGATCAGCGGCAGCGCGGCGCCGAACCAGCCGGCGATGCCGAAACCCGCAAGCATGATGATGAAGCCGGCGAAGACTTGCAGCGTGATGTGGCCGGCGAGCATGTTGGCGAACAACCGCACGCTATGCGAGATCGGCCGCGAGATGAACGAGAGCACCTCGATGACCACGATCGCGGGCAGAATGTAGACCGGCACGCCCTTGGGAACGAACAGCTTGAGAAAGCCCAGGCCGTTCCTCCAGAACCCGTAGATGACGACGATGAAGAACACCGCCAGCGCCAGCGTCGCGGTGACGATAAGCTGGCTCGTCACCGTGAAGGAATAGGGAATGAGCCCGATCATGTTGGCAACGAGAACGAACATGAACAGGGTGAACACGAACGGGAAGAACTTCATTCCCTCGGTGCCGGCCGAGCTGCGCACGGTATTGGCGACAAACTCGTAGGACATTTCCGCCACGGACTGCAGCCGGCCTGGAATCAGCGCACGCGGCGTCGCGATCAACAGCGCCGAAATCACCAGCACGATGATCAGCATGAACAGGGCGGAATTGGTGAAATAGATCTGATGGCGGCCGATCGAGAATAGCGGCGCGATGTTGTGAATCTGAAACTGGTGGATCGGATCGACCGTCATGGTTCCATCGCCGCCAGGCGCCAATTTGCCGTCACTGTTTTCGGCCCCCGCCTGGGCCGTTACCCTGCGTTTGGCCGGGACCAACTCCCGCGGATCGCATCACGTTGAGCACGCCCGCGACGAAGCCGAGCAAGAGAAATACGATAAACCCCCAAGGCGAGATGCCGAGCAACCGGTCGATCAGCCAGCCGAGGCCGGCGCCGACCAGCACGCCTCCAACGAGTTCGCTCGAGAGCCGGAAGCCCCTGGCGTAGCCCGATGCAGTCGCTGCCCGATCTCCACCAGGACCATCCGAAGACGTCGGCCCTGCACGCCCGCGTGCCTGGCCAAGACCTTCGCCGAGACGCTGGAGTTCTCGCGGAGAGGGCGGCCTCATCGGTGTGCGCCTTGTCACGATTGCCGTTCTTGCGCGTGCCGTCGCTCATCTCTTCGACACTCGCGACTTGCCGGCAACCGTAACTGACCCGCCCCCTGAAGCCGCGCGGACCTTACTGATTGGGTTCTGCCAAGTCAAGAAACCGTCGCTAATGCTAACGCCTTGAAACAATGAGAGATATTGCCCGCTTGCGGCCCCGTGTTGCGGCTCGATTGTGCAGCGCGAAGCGATTACGGCTAAAATGGCTGCAGGCGGATCGCGTCCGGGTCTGATCTGGTCGACAAATGTCGCCGCGAATTCGTTTGGCCCTGTGAGGAAATCATGACCAACACGGCCTTTGTTACCGTCATCGCCGGTTTTTGTTTGATCGCTACCGCGTTGGCCGATGATGCGACGCCGGACAACGGCGGCGGGCGATACACGTTCAGCAAAGTGGCGGAAGGTTTCTTGCGGCTCGATGCGCAGACCGGCGAGGTTTCGGTGTGCAGCCAGCGCACCGTCGGCTGGGCGTGTCAGGCGGTGCCGGAGGACCGGGCCGTACTCGAGAACGAGATCGCGCGGCTGCGGAAAGAAAACGCCGCGCTCAAGAAGGATTTGCTCGCGCACGGCCTGTCGATTGCCGACCGGCGCGATGCCTGAGCCGCCGATCGTGAACAACGGCGACGGCGTGCCGCAGCTCCGAAGCAATCCCGAAGTCGACCGCATGGTCGCCCTGGTCGGCCGGATGTGGCATCAGCTGGTCGACGCCATCGTGCGCGCGCAAAAACAAGTACTGAACAAGAGCTGATCATTACGTGCGTCACACTCTCTCGGCGGTTCGCACGACGCGCGTGGAAACCATTGCCACCGCGGTCCTTACGATCGAAACGCCCGGCGAAGGCTTCCTTGAGATTACCGGCGAGGTCGCGCGATTTCTGAACGAGAGCAAAGCGCGCGACGGCGCGCTCACGCTGTTTCTCCGCCACACCTCGGCGTCGCTCGTCATCCAGGAAAACGCCGATCCTGACGTGCGCCGCGATCTTGTCACCGCGCTCAACCGCCTGGCGCCGGCCGATGCCGGCTGGATCCACGAGGTCGAAGGACCGGACGATATGCCGGCCCATATCAAGTCCATGGTCAACGGCGTTTCGCTCATTATTCCGGTTGTCGGCGGCGCGCTCGGTCTCGGCACCTGGCAGGGCATCTACCTCGCCGAGCATCGCCAGCGCCCGCACCGGCGCGAGGTGACGCTGCAATTTATCGGGTCGGTTTCCTCTTAGAGCGCAATCGCTTCAGATTGGATCGATTGCGCTCATCATTTTGGTGGAGCATGATCTTTTCGGAAAACCGGCTTCCACTTTTCCGGATCATGCTCTAGCCGAAGCAGGCGATGAAGCCTGCCCGGATGGTCTCGAAGAAAACCGCCGTGCCGTAATGGACCCAGAGCCAGCCGGTGCCGGCGAGCCCGATGACAATCACCACGCCGGACACAACAAGCGGCCGCATTGTTGAACGTTTGGCGACGGTGTCGCGCATCGGTGCTGATTACGCCGGTGCGGCAGCCACGCGCCCAACCGGCTTCTCGACAATCGGCATATTGATCACCGCCGAGAGGATACCGAACAGGATCGCGAGCCACCACACCGGATCGTAGGAACCGGTACGGTCGAACACGACGCCACCGAGCCAGACGCCCAGGAAGCCGCCGACCTGATGGCTGAAGAAAGCGAAGCCGCCCAGCGTCCCAAGCCACCGGGTGCCGAAGATGACGGCGATGATGCCATTGGTCGGGGGCACGGTCGACAGCCACATCAACCCCATGGTCGCGCCGAACACGATGCAAGAGAACGGCGTAACCGGAAACCAGATGAACGCGCCGATCGCCGCCGCGCGGACCAGATAGATGAACGACAGCAGATAGCGCTTCGGCATGCGGTCGCCGAGCCAGCCGGAGGTAATCGACCCGACGATGTTGAACAGCCCAATCGTCGCCAGCGTCCAGCCGCCGACGGTCGCGGATAAGCCGCGGTCGACGAGATAAGCCGGCATGTGCACGGTGATGAAGGCAAGCTGAAATCCGCAGGTAAAGAAGCCCAGCACCAGCAGCACATAAGAGCGGTTGGCGAACGCCTCGCCCAGCGCCTGCCGCAGCGATTGCGGCGCGGCCCCTTTGGTCACCTCGGCTGCCGGCGTCGCCAGCGCCAGCGAGAGCGGCAGCATGGCAAGCGCGGCGACGGCGAAAATCACCAGCGTCTGTTGCCAGCCGAACGCGTCCATCAGCGCGACGGCAACCGGCGAAAACAGGAATTGACCGAATGAACCCGCCGCCGTGCCAAATCCGAAGGCGCGCGAACGCCACTCTTGCGGCAGCAGCTTGCCGAACGCCGCCAGCACGATCATGAATGAAGTGCCGGCGAGGCCAAATCCAATCAGCACGCCAGCCGAAACATCGAGCGCCGCGGCGCTGGTCGCATGCGACATCAGCGCGAGGCCGACGGCGTACATGAGCCCGCCGGCGCACAGCACCCGGCCCGCGCCGAACCGGTCGGCGATCATGCCCGCGAACGGCTGGCCGATGCCCCACAACAGGTTTTGCAACGCCAATGCAAAGCCGAATATGTCGCGGCCCCAATGATTGGTGGCCGACATCGGCGTCAGAAAAAAGCCGAGTGAGGAACGCGGCCCGAAGGACATCAGCGAGATCAGGCAGCCGAAGCCGATAATCAAAAATGGCGTGCGCCAAGTGCCGACCCCGGCCGCCGGAAGGCGAAGTCGTGAGGCGACGGTCGATGCTGGTCATGTTAGTCCCGGTTCAGAATAGCTCGCTAAAACCAAAGGACTATAAGGGGTGCGCCCGCGCAGCCCGAATGAAAATTACTAATCCTGCGGATAGTTTTTCTGGTTTGCGCGGTTGAGTTGCCGCGATCAAGCACGTTACGCACAACCCCGCCCGGTGTCGCCGGTCAGAGGTTTGCCGATTTCAGACCGATCGGCGCGCCCTAAAATTCACCGCAGGGCCGGGAGAATGCATGTGGGGAGGCATTGACCTTCGCGCCAGCGAAGGGTTGCCGCAAGCAAGGCCGCTGCGCAGTCGGCCAGGGCTTTTACGATTTCGATGCCGGTGGGGATGGCGGTTTTACCGACGCGCCGGTCGACTTGACGACAACGTCGAGGGCTAAAAATACGAACAGCAACGCTGCGATCCACCACATCATCGGCTTTTCCCGGCGCCCGCCGTTCTGCTGTGCGGTTGCTTTCACCGGTCGAAGCTTCGGCCTTTTGTATGACAGGGTGATGATCTGCGTGGGCAGCAGGCCGGAAACACAATTCTTTACAGGTAATCAAAGCCGCCCGCCGCGCTGCGGCCGACCCTGCAAACGCAAACGCGCGATTGGGAACGTCTGCTTCTCGGCAGACATTTCCCCGTGCGTTGATTGAGTCCGCGGCCTAGAAAGGCACAAAGTGCCGGATGATGGCACCGATCGGCGGAGGGCCAACTCTGCGTACCGGGGCGTGCACGACTTCTGGCTCCGGCTCGCTCTCCGCTATCGGACCGATGGCTTCGAACTTCGCCTTCTGCTCGTCGGATAGCGTTCCATAGAAATCGTTGAGCGAAGTGCTCACCGTCTTGACGGCGGCGAGCATGACGTCGAGCCGCTTGTGGACTGCCGCGAGCCGCCCCGGCGGCGTGATCGCGGGTTCTACTCCGCAGGAGGCTTTCAGCAAATCCGCCGCAGCCTGAGTGTCGGCGTTCTGCAACGCCACCAAACCGGTGCGCTCCGGGTCAGTCAGGTGCACCGCTTTGTCGATCTCGGCCGCCGGCAGTTCCATCCCGCTGAGTTGTGAAGGACCGCAGTCCTCAGCCGCCATGTCCTCGGGCTTGTCTCCGGGCGGGCCTTGTCGCGCGGCATTGGCAAGGGCGTTCACCCGCGCCTTCTGCTCGTCGTTGAGAAGGCCGTAGAATTTCTCCAGCGGCGGCTGCACGATCTCTACCGCCGCGATCATGGCCTCGATGCGCCGCTGCATCGCCGCCATCCGGCCGGGGGCCGTCAGCGGCATCTCGGCCGGGCAGGCAATTTTGATGTCCTGCGTCGCCTTCGTTACGGCAAGCCCGAGATCGTCAAGCGCGGCGGCCAGTTCCTCGGTCGGATGGATCGCATCGCGGAATTGGTCGAGCGGCATGCTGGCGATGTCGCTGACATCTTCGCCGCAAGTCAGAGCCAGCTGATCCGGCCCCGCGTAATAGGCAAACGGCCAGTACAGCCAGAACAGCGGATTGCGAAATGCGCCGGCGAAGCCCGCGTGCGCCTTGCCGCCGTGGCCGGCATGGCCGCCGTGACCTTCATGGCCGCCTTTGGCTTCATGGCCGCCGCCGTGACTGCCGCCACCGTGGCTGGAGTGTGAACCGCCGCCGTGACTGCTCCCGCCATGACTGCCCCCGCCGTGACTGCCCCCGCCGTGACTGCCGCCGCCGTGACTGCCGCCGCCGCCTTTGTTGGCGGCGTATGTTGTGGTGGCCAGCGCAGTTGCCAGCACGAAGACGGCGAATCCCAGCTTAATCGACATTTCTCAGCTCCCCGATCGGCGATAAATAGTGCCGTCTTTCCGGCCAGCCCGCAAGATTGCGTTGTTGCAGAGGCGCGTTGCGCCGATGCAACGATCGCGTCACTTTGTTGTTCGACTATTGTCAGATATCGCAGTCGGGGGATGAAAGGCGTGACGCCCGTCACACTCGTGCTTCGGCTCGGACATTCACCGGCAGCTTGATGGTGAAGGTCGAGCCTTTGCCGAGTTCCGAGTCCACCACGATACGGCCGCCGTGCATCTCGACGATGCGCTTGGAGATGGCGAGCCCCAATCCGGTGCCGCCTTTTTGCTTGGTCAGCGTATTATCGACCTGCTGAAATTCCTCGAAGATTTTCACCTGATCCGCAGCGGCGATGCCCGGCCCGCTGTCGCGCACCGCCAACCGGAATGAGCCGTCGGTGAGCGAAGCTTCGATCGCCACCTCGCCTTTGTCGGTGAATTTGATCGCATTGCCGACCAGATTGAGCAGCACCTGGGAAAGCCGGCGTTCGTCGCCATGTCCCGCCGGCAGGCTCGGTGCAATCTTCGTTGTCAGCGCGAGATTCTTCTTTGCCGCCAGCGGCTCGACCGCCGCGTACACGCCGTGCACCAGGTTCGCCAGCGAATACTCGGACAACGACAGCGTCAGCTGGCCGGCTTCAATCTTCGACAGATCGAGGACATCATTGATCAGCCCGAGCAGGTGCTTGCCGTTGGTCTGCACCCGCTCCAGCACGCCGCGCATCTTTTCCGGCACTTCGCCGTAGATCTCGTCGAGGATCAGCTCGGTGTACCCGAGGATGGCGTTGAGCGGCGTGCGCAGCTCATGGCTCATATTGGCCAGGAACTGCGACTTGTGCCTGCTGGCAATTTCGAGCTCGCGGCCCTTGTCCTCGATCTCGTGGAACAGCCGCGCGTTCTGGATCGCCAACGCCGATTGCGCGGCAAAAGTCTTCACCAGCTCGACGGTGTTCTGCGAGAACGCGCCGGGCGCGCGGCGGCGGACGACCAGCATGCCGACGACGTCTTCGCCGCGAGAGAGCGGCGCCACCAATCGCGCGCGATAGCCGGCGCGCAGCGTAATCTCGTTCAGTTCGTTATGGGCCGCATCCTGTAGATCGGCGACCTGGATCGGCTCGGTTTGCCGGAGAGCCAGCGCAACATTCGGCTCGTCCAGGTTGATATGCTGGCGGGCCAACGCGTCGATCAACTCCTGTTCCATGCCGTAGGTGGAACGCAGGTGAAATTCGCGCTGCGCCTCGTCGAATACGTAAATCGCGCCGGCTTCGGTGCCGGAGAGCTGCACCGCCTTGGCGACGATGGTCGAAAGCACGGTTTGCAGATCGAGCGTGGAATTGACCGCCTGGCTGATCTCGCCGAGCGCACGCAGCTCCTCAACCAGCTGGCCAAGTTCATCGGTGCGCTCACGTAGCGCAGTGAGCAGCCGCGCATTTTCAATGGCGATCACCGCCTGGCTGGCGAAGCTCTCGACCAGCGCGATCTGCTTGTCGGTGAAGGGACGAACTTCCTGCCGGAAAATGCCCAGCGTACCGATCACCTCCGCGTCCTTGACCATCGGCACGATCAGGAGTGTGCGTGCCCCGCCGACATCAACCAAGGAGACGACAGGCGGATCGCGCTGCAGATAAGCCGGATCATCCTTGAGATTGACGACGTGGACGAAATCCTTGGCGGCGACCGCGCGTGCGATGGGCGCCAGCGGATCGGCCGAAACAGCGGCTCGCGCTGCCAACGCTCGGACGTAGACCGCCGGCACATTGTGCATGGCGACGAAGCGGAAGGCACCGTCTTCATAGAGCAACAGGTTGCCGAACTGAGCCTCGCATAGACGAGCGGCGTTCGCCAGCATGGCGTCGAAAACCGGCTTCAGATCTCCCGGCGAACTCGAAATGACGCTCAGCACTTCGGAGGTCGCGGTCTGCTGCGCCAGCGACTCGCGCAATTCGGTGAGCAGCCGCGCATTCTCGATGGCGATGACCGCCTGCGCGGCAAAGTTCTTCGACCAGTTCGATCTGCTTGTCGGTGAACGGCTCCACACGCTGGCGCGAACAGTCCGAATGCACCGATGGCCTCGCCATCCCGAAGCAGCGGTACACTCAGGATCGTCCTTATGCAGCCTTCATGTGCGGCTTGCCGGCCGGCATGTTCATTATCGGCGCCAATGTCGGATATCTGAACCGGTCGGCGTTCCGCGAGGGATCGGCCGATGGCCGTCCCGCGGCCGGGCCATATGATATTGACTGGATCAGCTTCGTCATCTCCGTCGACATCGCTGAGACCGCAACGCTTCGATAGTCGTCGCCAACCGGAAGTACGAGATGTCCTGCGTCCGCCTCACATAATCGCCGTGCCTTATCCACCATCGCCTCGAACACAGGCTGAAGATCGCCGCGTGAGGCGTTGATCACGCCGAGCACATCGGCCGTTGCGGTCTGCTGTTCCAGCGACTCTCCGCGATTCGGTGAGTAGCCGGGCGTTCTCGATCGCGATCACGGCCTGGTCGGCGAACGTCGTCACCAGCTCGATTTGTTTCTCTGTAAATGGGTCGACTTCGCTGCGAACCAGTGCGAACACGCCAATGGTGGTACGCCGTCGCGCAGCAGCGGAACGCCAAGATTCGTCCGATACCCGAACGCCTGCTGATAGTCGGTGGCGCGGTATTCGGGATCGGCCAGCACGTCGTGAATATGAACAGCCTTGCCCTCCAATGCGACACGTCCGGTCATGCTGCTGCGGTCCGAGCGCCAGCGGACGCTCGGCGCCAAGTGCGCGACACTCTCCGGAGAATCCATACGTCGTCGCCATCCGATACACATCGCCGTCCCGCAGAAACAGGGCCGCCTCGGTCGGCCGACGCAAAGCCGGGCGGCCGATTCAACCAGCGTAGAGAGCACGTTCTGCAGATCGAAGGTCGAGCGGCTGATGACTTTGAGCACATCGGCAGTCGCTGTCTGCTGCGCCAGCGACTCGCGCAATTCGGTGAGCAGCCGCGCATTCTCGATGGCGATGACCGCCTGCGCGGCAAAATTTGTCAGCAGTTCGATTTGTTTGTCGGTGAACGCCGTCGCATCCTGGCGGAAGAGGCACAGCGCACCGATGGGTTCGTCTTCCGCAGCATCGGTACGACAAAGCGCCGAGCGCGCGCCGCCGATCTTGACCAGCGGCGACCGGGAGGACGGCTCCTCAGACGGTGAGGTCGCTGACATGAACGACCTGTTTTGTTTGGAACAGGCGGCCGAGTGGCGACAGGGGCATCGGGAATGCGGGGACGCCAGCGCGCAACTTCGCAAATTCCGGCGGCGGATTATACATGGCGGC
The DNA here is from genome assembly GCA_963826945.1 of uncultured Alphaproteobacteria bacterium. Taxonomy (GTDB): domain Bacteria; phylum Pseudomonadota; class Alphaproteobacteria; order Rhizobiales; family Xanthobacteraceae; genus BOG-931. Next base: position 74,411 of record CAWGYY010000031.1, read on the forward strand.
GAGCGCGGAAGCCTTCGCCGTCAACCAATGCCAGATTGCCGAATTGGGCGCCGCAGATGCGAACCGCGTTAGCGAGAATGGCGTCAAATACCGGCTTCAAATCGCCCGGCGACGAACTGATGACGCTCAGCACATCGGCGGTCGCGGTCTGCTGCGCCAGCGACTCGCTCAGTTCGTGGGTGCGCAGCTCGACCTTGCGCTCCAGGCCCGCATACGACTCTTGCAGGCGGCCGGCCATGTCGTTGAACTGATCGGCCAACGCCTCGACCTCGTCGCCGGTCTTGATCGCGATCCTCTGGCTGAGATCGCCCGCGCCGATGCGCGCCGCACCCGCGCGCAGCGCCTGGATCGGCACCACCATGCGCCCGGCGAGGAACATCCCGGCGATGAAGGCGAGCGCGAGCGCCCCGAGCAGGACGAGCCCGGTCCGTTCGATCGAAGCGTACAGCGGCGCGTAGGCCTCCTCGATCGGCGTTTCGACGAAGACCAGCCAGCCGAGCGGAGCAACCGGCGCGTACGCTGTCAGAACTTTTTGGCCGGCAATGTCGGTTGCTTCCTGCACTTGCTCGGCGGAGTTATTGGCCAAGGCGGCACGGGCGGCGCGTACCTGTTCGAGGCGCGACATGTCGGTATTGCGCAGCACCAGACTAATGTCGGGATGGGCAATGAGGCGGCCCTGGGCGTCGACCACATAGGCTCGCGCATGCCCCACAGATTTGATCTGCGCCAGCACATCTTCGATGAGCTTCAGATTGACCTGGGCGATGCTCACGCCGGCGTCGCGCCGCGTGCCGGCGAGCGAGAGCGTCATGTACGGCTCGGATTCACGACGGAAATAGACCGGACCGTAATAGACCTTATGCGCAACGGCTTCCGTAAACGCCGGCTCTTTGGAGACATCGACGCCGCTGCCGACCACATCCATGGCGAGACGCGATACCCGCAACTGCTCGTGGCCGGTGGCGTCGATCTCAGCGAGCTCGGTGATGGCCGGCACCTGGCGCAGCAGGCGCAGCGCATCAAACCGCCGCTGCTCCAGCGTGCCGGCGGACCACGGCAGCTGCGTGGTCCAGCCGACCTGGCTCTCGATTTCCTGGATGAATTGTCCGATCTTGCCGGCGGCGGCCTGCGCCTGCTCGCGCTGGATCCGCACCAGCGAGGTTTTTTGCTCCTGATACGAAAACCATACCTCGAACGCGCTATTGGCGATCAGCGCGACGCTGACCACGGCGACAAACAGCGCGATGTATTTGAGAAACAGCCGGGTGCGCACAATCGAAGTATTGGCCGCCGCTCCGGAGCCGCCGGGGCCTTCCACCGGAGTTGCTGTCTGTTCGCCAAGATGGTCAGCGGGCGCTCTCATCCGAACATCTGACAGTCTTCTCTGCCCTTGCTGGGTTGGAACATTTGAACGCAGGCGCTCATTCTAACACTTCATCGGTGCCGGCGGCACTCTGCCATCGCGCCGCGTCTGATGAACTCGCGCCGTCTCATTCGATCACCTCGTCGACGAGCGCGAGCGAGTTCAGCCGCAATTCAAGGCCGGCCAATTTCGGCGGTCTTCAAGGCGACCTTCCTCCCGTGCCGAGAACCTTGCCAGCCGAGTTAAGGCATAGCACAACCTGGAACGAGAGACCCGCTGCATGTTCATGCCCACAGGGCCGTACGGTGGACGATACCCGCCGATCGGCGGTATGGTTGCATATGCGTGTCCCCCGCGCGTGATCGGCTGGATCATCCCGTTGAGCGAGACGCAATCCCACCATCTGCTGATCGCCGACGATCACCCGCTGTTCCGCGGCGCGCTGCGGGAAGCGGTGACCGGATTATTTGCTCGCGCCGAGATCGCCGAGGCCGGAACATTCGAGGAGGTCAGCGAAGTCCTCGATCGCGGCGGCGACATCGATCTGATCCTGCTCGATCTCTCCATGCCCGGCGTGCGCGGCTTTTCCGGCCTGATGTATCTGCGCGCGCAATATCCGAGCCTGCCGATCGTCGTGGTCTCGGCGAATGACGATCCCGCCGTCATCCGCCGCTGCATGGAGTTCGGCGCGTCGGGCTTCATCCCCAAGACGCTGGGCATTGAGGCGCTGCGGGCAGCGATCGCGCGGGTGCTACAAGGCGAAGTGTGGACGCCGCCCGATGTCGATCTCACCCGCCGATCCGACGCCGAGACCGAGGCGTTGATCGCGCGGCTGTCGACCCTGACGCCGCAGCAGGTCCGGGTGCTGATGATGCTGTCGGGAGGATTGCTCAACAAACAGATCGCCTACGAGCTCGGCGTCTCGGAAGCGACCGTGAAGGCCCACGTTTCCGCCATCCTGCAAAAGCTCGGCGTCGAGAGCCGCACCCAGGCCGTCATCGCCGCCGGCAAGATCGAAGCCGGCCAATGGCCGCAGGTGCCGGCGCGGGAGAGTTAATCAGCCCCTGTCGCGAAACCGGCAGATGGTACGCGCCGATCGCCGTGCCTTTTCCTCATTTGATTGATCGGATCGTCGCGACACCGGCGACGGCCGTGCTAGAGACTTGCGCAGATTTGGAGCGGCGCGGCGATGGGTGAGATCGGGGAGGCCTGGGCGAACTTCTTTGTGGCGGAGGTCGGCGCGACCGCAGCGCTGAGCGGTCTCGTCATCGTCGCCATCTCGATCAATCTCCAGCGCATTCTCTCATTTCCGCAACTGCCGGGCCGCGCCGCGGAGATGTTGATCATGCTGGTCGGTGCGCTCCTCGCCAGCAGCTTCGCCCTGATGCCCGGTCAGCCGCCGAACGTGCTTGGCGGCGAAATCTTCGGCGCGGGGTTGCTCATGACAGTCCCGCCGATGGTCATCCAGGCGCGGCAGATTCCGGTGATGAAAGCCCAGCCGGTGACGTGGTGGCTGTGGCGGTTTGTGATTGCGCTGTGCAGCGGCATACCGGTTCTGGTCGGCGGCGTTTATCTGCTCGCCGGCGCCGACGGCGGGCTTTATTGGGTCGCGGCCGGAATCATGCTCACGCTGGCGGCGACCGTCTGGAACGCCTGGGTCTTGTTGATCGAGATTTTGCGGTGAAAACGCGAGACCGCGCCGCCTTACTGCGCCAGCGCCGCCTGTAACGCCTTCAATTGATCGAGATGACGCGTGAGCTTATCGCGCTCCGCCTGGTCCGCGGTGTCGGCAATGTCTTCTTCGGCGTCCTTGATTTCCGCGGCGAGCGTCGCGGTGTCGAAGGTCTCGCGCGCCACGGCGCGGTCGGCAAGTACGGTCAAGCCGGCGGGACCAACCTCGGCGAAGCCGCCGGTGACCACGACCGGCTCGCGCGCGCCGCCGCGGTAGATGGTCACGATGCCGGGCCGCAGCGTGGTGACGAGCGGCGCATGGCCGGCGAGAATGCCCATGTCGCCCTCGGCGCCGGGCAGATCGACCTGATCGACGTCGCCGGTAAACAGCACGCTTTCCGGCGAGACGAATTCGAAGTGCAGTTCAGCCATCGATCGTTCTCTTACGCCGCCTCGGCGAGTTTCTTACCTTTTTCGACCGCCTGATCGATGGTGCCCACCATATAGAAGGCGGCTTCGGGCAGGTGATCGTATTTGCCTTCGCACAGTCCCTGGAAGCCGCGGATCGTGTCGGCGAGTTCGACGAACACGCCGGGCGAGCCGGTGAACACTTCGGCGACGTGGAACGGCTGCGACAGGAAGCGCTCGATCTTCCGCGCGCGCGACACTGTCAGCTTGTCCTCTTCGGAAAGCTCATCCATGCCGAGAATGGCGATGATGTCCTGCAGCGCCTTGTAGCGTTGCAGGATCTGCTGCACGCGGCGCGCGACCTGGTAGTGCTCATCGCCGACAATATTCGCGGACAGCATGCGCGAAGTCGAATCGAGCGGATCGACCGCCGGATAGATGCCCTTCTCGGCGATCGAGCGCGACAGCACCGTGGTGGCGTCAAGATGCGCGAATGAAGTCGCGGGCGCCGGGTCGGTGAGGTCGTCGGCCGGGACGTAGATCGCCTGCACCGAGGTGATCGAGCCTTTGGTGGTGGTGGTGATGCGCTCCTGCAGCGCACCCATGTCGGTCGACAGCGTCGGCTGATAGCCCACCGCCGAAGGAATGCGGCCCAGCAGCGCCGACATTTCCGAGCCGGCCTGGGTGAAGCGGAAGATGTTGTCGACGAAGAACAGCACGTCCTGGCCTTGATCGCGGAAATATTCGGCGACCGTCAGGCCCGACAGACCGACGCGGGCACGCGCTCCGGGCGGCTCGTTCATCTGGCCATACACGAGTGCGCACTTCGAGCCTTCGACCGAACCCTTGTGCGGGTCCTTGTTGACGCCCGAACTCGATCATCTCGTGATAGAGATCGTTGCCTTCGCGGGTACGTTCGCCGACGCCGGCGAATACCGAATAGCCGCCGTGCGCCTTGGCGATGTTGTTGATCAGTTCCATGATGATCACGGTCTTGCCGACCCCGGCGCCGCCGAACAGGCCGACCTTGCCGCCCTTGGCATAAGGCGCGAGCAGGTCGACGACCTTGATGCCGGTGACGAGAATGGCCGCCTCGGTGGACTGATCGGTATAGGACGGCGCGTTCTGGTGGATCGGGCGCGTCTCCTTGTGCGGCACCGGACCCGCCTCATCGACCGGGTCGCCGATCACGTTGATGATGCGGCCGAGCGTGCCGGCCCCGACCGGCACCGAGATCGGCTGGCCGGTGTCGCTCACCTCCTGGCCGCGCACCAAACCTTCGCTGGTATCCATGGCGATAGTGCGCACGGTCGATTCGCCGAGGTGTTGGGCAACTTCGAGCACCAGACGGTTGCCCTGGTTTTTGGTCTCCAGCGCGTTGAGGATCGCCGGCAGGTAACCCTCGAACTGCACGTCAACGACAGCGCCGATGACTTGGGTGATGTGTCCGATCGCGTTGGCCATCTTTGGTCCTCTTCAGAAATTGTTCACAGCGCCTCGGCGCCGGAAATGATCTCGATCAGTTCCTTGGTGATCATCGCCTGGCGGGTGCGGTTGTAGGTGAGCGTCTGTTTGCGGATCATTTCGCCAGCGTTGCGGGTCGCGTTGTCCATCGCCGACATCTGCGCGCCGTAGAACGACGCGGCGTTCTCCATCAGCGCGCGGAAAATCTGCACCGCGAGATTCCGCGGCAGCAGGTCGTGCAGGATGTCCTCGGCCTCCGGTTCGAACTCGTAAGCAGCACCGCCGAGAGCATCGGCGGCTTTCTCGTCGAATACCGGCGGAATAATCTGCTGCGCGGTCGGAACCTGCGCGATCACCGAGCGGAATCGCGAGAAGAACAGCGTGCAGACATCGAACTCAAAATTGTCAAAACGGGCGATGATCTTTCCCGCGATCATCTGCGCGTGCTCGAAACGCAGCGTCCGCTCCGCGCGCAGATCCACCATCTCGACGATCTGCGACGCATAGAGACGGCGCAGCTGATCGTAACCCTTGCGCCCGACGCAGAAGAACTTGACCTCCTTGCCCTCGCGCATCAGCGCGCCGGCGTGCTCGCGCGCCAACCGCACGATGGCGGTATTGAACGGTCCGCACAGGCCGCGTTCGGCGGTGCAGACGAGGAGGAGATGGCGGTCGCTGCCGCCGGTGCCTCGCAACAGCCGCGGCGCAGTTTCACTTCCTGCCACCGACGCCGCGATATTGCCGAGCACCTTATCCATCTGCGTCGCATAAGGGCGTGCCGCTTCCGCCGCGGCCTGCGCACGGCGCAGCTTCGAAGCCGCGACCATCTGCATGGCCTTGGTGATCTTTTGCGTCGCCTTGGTGGCGGCGATGCGATTGCGGAGGTCCTTAAGCGAAGGCATCGCGTCTCAGTCGTTTCTCTTCGTCGTCATGCCCGGCCTTGTGCCGGGCATCCATGTCTTTGCCGTGCGCCACGCCCGAAGACGTGGATGGCCGGGACAAGCCCGGCCATGACGGCTGTCACGCAAATGTCTTAGCGTAGCTCTCGACTGCGGCCTTGAGCTTGCCGGTGGTGCCGTCGTCGAGATCGCGCGAGTCGCGGATGGTGCTGAGAATTTCCGGGTGCTGCTGGCGGAGCGTGCCGAGCAGGCCATCCTCGAAAGCGCGCACGCGCTCGACCGGCAGCGGATCGAGATAGCCGTTAACGCCGGCATAAATGACGCAGACCTGCTCTTCCATCTTCAGCGGCGAGAACTGGGGTTGCTTGAGGAGTTCAGTAAGCCGCGAGCCGCGATTGAGCAGGCGCTGCGTGGTGGCGTCGAGATCGGAGCCGAATTGCGCAAAGGCTGCCATCTCGCGGTATTGCGCAAGCTCGCCCTTGATGCGCCCGGCGACTTTCTTCATCGCCTTGGTCTGCGCCGAAGAACCGACGCGCGACACCGATAGGCCGACGTTCACGGCCGGGCGGATGCCCTGATAGAACAAGTCGGTCTCGAGGAAGATCTGGCCGTCGGTGATGGAAATGACGTTGGTCGGTATGTAGGCCGACACGTCGTTAGCCTGGGTTTCGATCACCGGCAACGCGGTGAGCGAGCCCGCCTTGTGTTCGTCGTTCATCTTCGCCGCGCGCTCGAGGAGCCGCGAGTGCAGATAGAACACGTCGCCCGGATAGGCTTCGCGGCCCGGCGGGCGGCGCAGCAAGAGCGACATCTGCCGGTAGGCAACCGCCTGCTTGGAAAGGTCGTCGTAGATGATGACGGCGTGCATGCCATTGTCGCGGAAATATTCGCCCATGGCGCAGCCCGAAAACGGCGCCAGAAACTGCATCGGCGCCGGATCGGAAGCAGTCGCCGCGATCACGATCGAATAGTCGAGCGCGCCCTGCTCTTCCAGAACCTTGACGAACTGCGCGACCGTCGAGCGCTTCTGCCCGATCGCGACGTAGACGCAATAGAGCTTGATCTTCTCGTCGGTCGACGCGTTGAGCGGCTTCTGGTTGAGGATCGTATCGAGAGCGATCGCGGTCTTGCCGGTCTGGCGGTCGCCGATGATCAGTTCACGCTGGCCGCGGCCGATCGGGATCAACGCGTCGATCGCCTTTAATCCGGTCGCCATCGGCTCATGCACTGACTTGCGCGGAATGATGCCGGGCGCTTTGACGTCGACGCGCGCCCTGTGATCGGCCTTGATCGGCCCCTTGCCGTCGATCGGATCGCCGAGCGCGTCGACGACGCGGCCAAGCAGACCCTTGCCGACCGGGACTTCGACGATGGCGCGGGTGCGCTTGACCGTTTGGCCTTCCTTGATCTCGCGGTCGGAACCGAAGATCACGATGCCGACATTGTCGATTTCGAGATTGAGCGCCATGCCTTTGACGCCGCCCTCGAACTCGACCATCTCGCCGGCCTGCACGTTGTCAAGGCCATAGACGCGGGCGATGCCGTCACCGACCGACAGCACTTGGCCGACTTCCGAAACCTCGGCTTCCTGGCCGAAATTCTTGATCTGATCTTTGAGTATCGCGGAGATTTCTGCGGCGCGGATATCCATTAGCGGGCCTCTTTCATCGCGAGCCTGATCGCATTGAGTTTGGTGCGCAGCGAGCTGTCGACCATGCGGCTGCCGAGCTTGACCACGAGCCCGCCGATAATGGCGGGATCGACTTTGATGGCGAGATCGACGTCCCTGCCGCTGACCGCCTTCAGGGCGCTGCGAAGCGCGGCGACGTGATCGTCCTTGAGCGGCTCGGCGACCGTGACCTCGGCGGTCGCCTCACCCTTGTGCTGCGCGACCAGCTTGCGGTAGCCGCGAACCATGTCGCGCACCGCAAACAGGCGGCGGTTCGACGTCACCAGCTTGAGGAATTTAGCCGCGAGGCCGGCGGCGATCCCGGCCCTGTCGAGCACGGCGGAGACGGCGTGCAGCTGCTCGTCGGCGGAGAAGACCGGGCTGCGCACCAGCCGTTCGAGGTCGGCGCTTTCCGCGACAAGCGCGTCGAAGCGCTCCAGTTCCGCCTTCGTCATGTCGATGGTGTTCGTCTCTTGGGCGAGATCAAACAGCGCCGTCGCATAACGGCCGGCCATGCCGGACACAAGGTGTTCTTCGCCTGCCAAGATGATCGCTCGCTACTTCGCGTGCTCGCTTCGCGTTCTTTTGGAGCTTTTCCGCAAGACCCGCAACCGGCGCAAACCGTCGGCGCAAGTCCTTGGGATTCAAGCGGGACTTGGATATCCGGAGACGCTGCGGAATACTCCGCGCACGGCCATCGAAAATCGCGGTTTTGCTAACATACCGCGCCGTGCGGTGCAACATGGCCAAAGGACGGCGCAACCGACCGCTCCACCCACTCCAATTCCGCTGAACTAAGCCGCCTGCGCTGCGTGCGAGCGGATGACTTCGAGGAAGACGTCGCCGTACTGCTTGAGTTTGGCTGCGCCGACGCCGTGTACGGTGCCCATCTCGCCCGCATTGGCCGGTTTGCGCCGGACCATGTCGATGAGCGTCTTGTCGGCGAAGATGACATAGGCCGCGACCCGCTGCGCCTTGGCAAGTTCGGAACGGCGCTTCCGCAGCGCCTCGAACAAGGCCGTGTCGCCTGCTGATCCATCGGCCAAAGCGGCGGCGTTTGCCGCGCTACGCGTGGCCTTTTTCGTTGCCGGCTTGAGCGTGTCTTTGCGTAATGTGACCTTTTCGGCACCTCTGAGCACACGCCAGCCGGCATCAGTAACGGTCCAGCCGCCATAGCCGTTGAGGTCCAGTGCGACGATGCCGGCGCCGTGGAGCTGGCGGAAAATCGAACGCCATTCCAGCTTGCCGTATTCCTTGCCGACCCCGAAGGTCGACAGGATATCGTGGCCGAATTTCTCGACCGCCTCGGTGTTCTCGCCAATGAGCACGTTGGTCAGATGCTCGGTGCCGAAGCGCTCGCCGGTGCGGACGATGGCGGAGAGTGCTTTCTGCGCCGCGATGGTGCCGTCGATCACCTCGGCGCCGTCGCAACAGAAATCGCAATTGCCGCAAGGCTCGGTCGACTCGCCGAAATAAGCGAGCAGCGTCTGCCGGCGGCAGCGCGGCGACTCGCACAATGCCACCAGCGCGTTAAGCCGCTGGCGGTCCACGCGCTTTTGTTCGTTGGAGGATTCGCTTTCGTCGATCTGCAAACGGCGCAAGCGGATGTCGCCCATGCCGTAGAGCGTCAGCGTGTCGGCCGGAAGCCCATCACGGCCGGCGCGGCCGATCTCCTGATAGTAGCTCTCGATGTTGGACGGCATGTCGGCATGAACGACGAAGCGGACATCCGGCTTGTCGATGCCCATGCCGAACGCCACGGTCGCGACCACGACGATGCCGTCCTCCTGCAAGAAGATGTCCTGGTTGCGCGAGCGCTCCACGGCCTCCATGCCCGCGTGATAGGCGAGCGCCTTGATGCCGCTGCTGCGCAACGCATCCGCAAGCTCCTCGGTCTTCCGTCGCGAGGCGCAATAGACGATGCCGCTTTGCCCGCGATGCCCACCGATGAAGTCGGCGATCTGCTTCCTTCCGCCGGACTTGGCTTGCATTGCCAACCGCAAATTCGGCCGATCAAAGCCGTGCACAAACACTGCCGGCCGGCGGCTGAAAAGCTTATCCACAATATCCGAGCGCGTAGCGGCGTCTGCAGTCGCGGTGAATGCCACCGTCTGTACGTTGCCGAGTTCTGCCTGCACCGCGCCGAGTGCTGCATATTCGGGGCGGAAGTCGTGGCCCCATTGCGAAATGCAATGCGCCTCGTCGACCGCAAGCAGCGCGATCTTGGCGCGCTTGAGGAGTTCGATGGTCTCGGCTTTCACCAGGCGCTCGGGTGCAATGTAAAGAAGACGCAAGTCGCCGCGCGTGATCCGATCGGAAATCGCCCAGTTCTCGGCTGCGTCGTTGGCCGAATTGAGCGCGGCGGCGGCGACGCCATAGCCGCGAAGCTGCGCCACCTGATTGCGCATCAGCGCGATCAGCGGCGATACTACGATGGTGAGGCCGTCGCGCAGGAGCGCCGGCAACTGATAGCAAAGTGACTTGCCGCTTCCGGTCGGCATCACCGCGAGCACATCGCGGCCGTCCAATATCGCAGCGACGATCTCTGCCTGCCCGGGCCGGAACCCTTCAAAACCAAAAGTCGTGCGCAGGATTTGCTCGGCCGCGCGTTCAGGCATGTGTCACTGTCCCGTCTGGCATATCGTGTCAGACATCCTGATACGGCAAATTGTTCTATATTTGTTCTTTCGCCCGTGCAAGGGCCACGTTACACTTGACATACCTGACCCATGATGTAGTGTTGCGGCCATAGGAGCGATGCCCATGGCCAAGTCCGTTTTGAATGAACCCCATTTCCAGAGTGAAGCCGCCGCTTTCGCCTACGTTGAGGCTCACTTGTGGCCGAACGGCCCGATATGCCCGCGCTGTGGCGAAACTGCCCGTATTGGCCGCTTGAACGGCAAGACGACCCGTCCGGGATTGCTCAAATGCTACGCCTGCAAGAAGCCCTTCACGGTGCGGATCGGGACGATCTTCGAGGATAGTCACCTGCCGTTGCACTTGTGGCTTCAGGTCATTCACTTGTTCTGCACCAGCAAGAAGGGCATCGCGACCCGACAAATTCAGCGGATGCTTAGGTGCAGCATGAAAACTGCCTGGTTCCTCGGCCATCGCATTCGCGAAGCCATGACTGACTATCGCGGTATCTTCTCGGATCGCCTTGGCGGCGCTGGCGTGACGGTCGAAGTGGACGAAACCTACATGGGCCGAAAGGCGTCGAGCAAAGCATTCCTTCCGCCAGCCGATAAAATGCCGGTATTTGCGCTGGTCGAACGCCACGGCCAAGTCCGGTCGTTTCATGTCCCCACGGTTACGGCAAACGGATTGCGCGGCCTTATGGCCCGCAACATCAAACGCGAAAGCAATCTCATGAGCGACGAGCACATGATTTATACGAGCGTCGGCCATAACTTCGCATCGCACGGCACCGTCCAGCATCAAAAGAAAGAATACGCGCGTGGGGTCATCCACACGAATACGATTGAAGGCTTTTTCAGCATCCTCAAACGCGGCGTATACGGCGTTTATCAGCACGTCTCCGAAGAACACTTGAGGCGGTATCTTGCCGAGTTTGATTTCCGATATAATAACCGGGAAAAGCTTGGCGTAGACGATACGCGCCGCGCCGAACGCGCGCTCAAGGGCGTAAAGGGCAAGCGGCTTACCTATCAAACAACTCGTAGCCAAACCGCCCAAGGGCAAGCCGGTACAGCTTGAATTGCCGATAAATTGGCGACGAAATGCAGACCGACCGCTGGCAAGAGTTCGAAGAACTAGGCGAAATTGAAGTTCGCAAGCGTCTTGCTGCGCACATCTGGTCTGAGGACAAGGAGGCCTTAGCGCATCAATGGCTTGAATGGCGCGAATCATCTAATTCATCCGAAGATAGGCGCCATATTTTGGCAGTCGCCAGAGAGGCCAATGACTTAGCGCGATCCGCCAACAATTCGGCCTTGGAAGCCAACTCCATAGCCCGAGCATCTTCGGCTTCCGCCAAACGAAGCGCCGATGCAGCACGAACCAATAATATAATCGCGACGGCGGCACTTATTGCCGCCGTGATTGCTATTGCGCTTTCGATTATCGGCATGTTCTTGCACAAATAAGGACATCGCCGGTGTCATCATGACCACTATTCGATTGCCTAATATTGCCCGCGAGCACTACGAAGCCGTCCGAAGTTTGCTCAATAGAAATGTGCCCGATACCTACGACAAATGGCTCGATCTTTTCGACAAGTGGCGCCAAACATATGCTGCCGACACAATCATTTATGTAGAAGTTAATCCTAGCCAACTCGCCGATTTTTTGGATAGGGCCGGGCGCGCTAACGATCTTCATGCGCTCCTTGCTTTTGTCGCTGATGTAGATAGCTAATAGGCAACACCAAGATTTTGGACATGATGCCCCTATCCGAATACTTTTCCTCACTACGGACAGTATTTCAGGAAAAAGGTCGGCTGGAATTTGAGGCATGCTTTTCATTTTGAGAATTATTGTGTTGTGGATGTGCGGCTTGTTTGCATGTTCCCTTACCGGCGGAATGATCGCTCATTATTTTCTGGGAACCGTAATGGATAGTTTTGGTGGATTTGTCGGCGCAGCAGCCTTTGCTTGTGTTCGTCTCTGGACCACCGAAAAACGAGGAGGATTTTAGGGGTGGCTCGGAAAATCCCAGCGAAGCCAAAACTAACAGACGCAGAACGACACAGGCGTTTTGTCGAGATGGCGCGAGAAGTAGAAGCTTCTGATAACCCGAAAGATTTTGATAAGGCATTTAAAACAGTCACGGGTGCCTCACAGAAGCAGACGAGGCGCCGAGATCAAGACGCCTAGACCTTATCGGTCCCCAGCCCATAATTAGCTTTCGGTTGTTAGCTTTGCAGCCGTCTACAATCCGCTGGAAAGGATAGCGTTCTGGTCGTCCGGCGCGCTGGGCACGTGCCATTTCGTAGGCAAAAATATCCGCGCCCTGTAACGGACGAACCGCCTTGGGATCAGCAGTCGAGAAAGTCTTTATGCGTCCTTCAGCGGCCCCATAATCATAAAATTCGATGTAGCGGCGGATTTTTCCTTCCCCGAAATGCTTCTGCTTGCCGAATACCAGGTTGAGCGGTTCGCCGTAAAAATCAGCGACTTCCAGTACGGCATTCTTGATTGCGCCACCGATACAATCCTCCATCAGAATTTCGTGGCTCAGTTCGGGCTTTTCAGGGTCAAACATTGACACCGCGCCAAAGCCGTAAAACCCGTCAACGTGCTCAAGCAGAATGTCTAGGAGAGCATTGAGCAGGCGATTGTGCTTTGCCTGATCGCGCTGGCCGCCTTCAAGTTTGAAATCGAACGGGGGCTTCCATGCCTCAAAATCGGTCATATGGAAGTAAGTCAAACCATGATCGGCTAACGCCTGCTGCCATTGGGCATCAAACGACTGCCAGCGTTCTAGAGACGAAAAACAACCGCCAATCGTCATATTCAGCAGATTGCCTTTGCCATCGTATTCGCCGCTTTCGTCGTAATAACCCCACATGACCAGCACCCTCGCGTCGTCCGGCCAAAACAGGCCAATGGCCAGTTCGCCGAATCCCGACGATACTACCCCTAGCGTGCAGGTATGTGAAGTGTAACGTGGCCCGTGCAAGTGCTAGGGCAAGAGTGCCATGCAAGAAAAGGCCCTGACGTGTCGCCTCTTTTTGCAGCATGGTGCCGCTTGAAAATGCTTCCGCCATAAAGCCCCGTCATCCGATGCTCCAAGCCGTCAATCCCACGGTCAGCCCGACTGTCGGCCGCCTCATCAGGCTTCTGAGCCTGCTGTGGCTCGCCGGCGTTGCCATGCGGATGACGCTTCTGGTGGTGCCGCCGATCATTCCGCTGGTGCACCAGGACCTGCACATGTCGGAGACGCAGATCGGGCTTTTGATCGGCGTGCCGCTGGCGATGTTCGCCATCGCGGCCGTGCCCGGCTCGCTCTTGATCGCCCGCATCGGCGCCAAGCCCGCGCTGATCCTCGGCATGACAATCGCGGCGCTCGCCGGCGCGGCGCGCGGCGCCGCGATCGATGTCTGGACGCTGTACGCGGCCTCGATCGTGACCGGCTTCGGCATCGCCATCATGCAGCCCGGCATGCCGACCCTGACGCGCAACTGGCTGCCGGGCCGCGTCGGGCTTGGCACCGTCGCATATTCGAACGGCATGGTGGTCGGGGCGCTATTGCCGCCGGTACTGACGCTGCCGCTGATCTTGCCCTGGATCGAGGGTTCGTGGCGGCTTGATTTTGTGGTCTGGGCGGCGCCGGCCATCGTCATGGCGTTGGTGTTCGCACTTTTCAGTCCGAAGGACCAACAAAACGAGGAGCGAGAATCCGGCGCCAGCATCAGCACGCTCGGCAGACTGTGGTGGCCGGACTGGAAAAATCCGCTGATCTGGCTCCTTGGCCTCACCTTCGGCAGCAACAACAGTCCGTTCTTCGGAGCCAACGCGTTCCTCGGCGATTACCTGACGACGCAGGGCAACACCGGCGTGCTCGCTCTCGCACTCGGTTCGCTCAACGGAGCGCAAATCCTCGCCCTCGTTGTCCTTGTGCTGCTGGCCGATCGCATGCAGCGGCGGGCATGGCCGTTCTTGCTGTTCGGCCCGCTCATGCTGGTTGGTTTCCTCGGCCTGATTTACTTTTCATCTCCCGTAGCGATCGTCGTCAGCACCGGACTGATCGGCATCAGCACTGCGCTGACCATGACTCCAACCCTGGCATTGCCCGCGTTGCTCGTGGCCCCGCGTGATGTGCCGCGCACGGCCGCCGGCATGTTCACCATCAGCTACACCTGCGCGATTATCATTCCGACCATCTGCGGCGCGCTGTGGGACCTGACCAACAAACCGTGGACCGCCTTCGTACCGTTGGCGCTCTGCTCGGTTGCGCTTACGGTCATCGGCGCCATCACCGCGCGCTATCGTCCGCCGGCTGAGAGACCGGCCGAGCAGGCGGCGGTGGCGCGATGACCAAGCGACCGGCGAAGTCCCTGCCAAAGGCGGGATCGAAGCGGCGCGTGCTGCCAACCGACCGCTTTGCCTACTCGCCCATTGCCGACCGCCCGCCGCTCGATCTGCCGGACGGCGCCCGCATGGTGGTGTGGGTGGTCATCAATATCGAGGAGTGGGACTTCACCCAGCCGATGCCGCGCACCGTACTGACGCCGCCCGCCGGCGGCTCGCCCATGCCCGACGTGCCGAATTGGGCCTGGCACGAATACGGCAATCGGGTCGGCTTCTGGCGGTTCGTCGAATTGTTCGATGAGTTCTCTATTCCTGCGGTGCTGGCCATCAACGGCTCGGCGATCGCCGCTTATCCGCCGATCGTGCGCGCCGCCGTCGAGCGCAATTGGGAATTCATGGGCCACGGTTTCACCCAGCGCAACATGCAGAAGGTAAAGAACGAACGCGCCGACATCCGTCAGGTTCGCGAGGCCATCACAAAGGCCACGGGAAAGCCGCCGCGCGGCTGGCTCGGTCCCGGCCTCACCGAAACCTGGCAAACGCCCGATCTTCTCGCCGAGGAAGGCTACGACTACGTCGCCGACTGGGTGCTCGACGATCAGCCGGTCTGGCTCAAGACGCGCGGCAAGCCGATCCTCAACGTGCCGTATACCCAGGAATGCAACGACGTCGCCATGATGCTCATCCAGCATCATTCGGCGTCGGAATATCGCGATCGCGCGCTCGACCAGTTCGAACAGATCTATGCGGACTCGGCCCGCTCGGCCCGCGTCATGGCGCTGTCGGTTCACCCCTACATCATGGGCGTGCCGCACCGGCTGAAGTATCTGCGCGCCGTGTTCGAAAACATTCGCAGCAAGAGCGACGTCAAGTTCTGGACCGGCGCCCAGATTGCCGATTGGTTTCGCGCTAACGGACCGGAGGCGCCGTGACCGTCGCCGAGCAAGAACCGCGGCTGCAAAAATCCGGTGGTGCGGCCGACGTCCGTTCGCGGCTGATGCTGGTCATTCTCTGCCTGATCTGGGGGATGACCTGGCCGATGATGAAGATCTCTTTGAATGAAATTCCGCCGCTGAGCATGCGCACCATGACAGCCGCGATCGGCGGCGTCAGTCTGTTTTCTATCTGTCTGTTCAAGCGCCGCAGTCTCCGCATATCGACCGCGCGGGATTGGGCGCATGTCTTTGTGGCTTCGTTCTTCAATATCTCGGCCTTCAGCCTTTTTACCGCGTTCGCGCAAATTCTGGCCGCGACCTCACGGGTGGCAATCCTGACGTACACGCTGCCGATCTGGACCTTGCTGCTGGCATGGCTGGTGCTTGGCGAACGTCCCAGCCGTTTGCAGGGATTCGCGATCTTGCTGTGTTGCGTCGGTATCGCGATCCTCGTTGCGCCGTTGGCAGCCACCGGCATTCCGCTTGGGTTGGCGCTGGCCGTCGGCGGCGGTTTTAGCTGGGCGGCCGGCACCGTCTATCTGAAATGGGCGCGCATTAACGGCGATCCGATGGGTGCCGCAGCCTGGCAGCTCGCCATCGGATTCGTGCTGATTACGGCCTGTCTTCTGATATTCGACGGCGGCCTCGATGTCGGCTCTGCCGGCCCGGGCGCGTGGTTGGCGCTTATCTTTGTCGGCGTGATGGGAAATGCCGTCGCTTACGCCATGTGGTTCGACATTGTGCCGGTGGTGCCGGCGGCGACGGCCGCACTCGGCATTCTCGGCATTCCCGTGCTCGGCGTCCTATCCACGGTCCTGATCGTCGGCGACCGGCTCACTCGCGCCGACATCGTCGGCTTTGCTTTTATTTTTGCGGCGTCGGCTTGCGTGCTGCTTTTCCCGCATTCACCCGGCCGCGCTACTTCTTGAGCTGCTGCGTCAGTTCGGTAATGCGGGCCACCATCGAACTCCCCGGATCGGTGAGCGCGTCGATGACGGTGAAATGATTGCCGGGGAATTCCGCGTAGCGCGTTTCCGCCTTCGCCTGCCGCCACGTGTCAGCCAGGGCACGGCTCTGACGTTTGAATTCGCTGGTTTCGAGATCGCCAACCGCGGCGTCGAGCGTGCGTCCGGAAGGGACCGGCCAGAACACCGGAGACACGCGGCGCGCGCCTTCGGCGTCGAGCTTCAAGTCCTGGTTTATCGGCAAACCGAGCAGCGGGGTGAGATCGAAGACGCCGGAAATTGCGTAGCCCGCCGGCACCAGATCGGCCGGCGCCTTCGGATAGAGCGCTTGCCAATCGGTCGCCACCATCGAGGCTGCAAGATGCCCGCCGGCGGAATGTCCGGTGACCACCATCCGCCGGTCGAACCGCAGCCAGAGGAAGATGCAGGCGCGGCGGATTTGCTCGATGATGTCGGCAACGGTGACGGTCGGACAAAGATCGTAGCCAACCAGCGCCACGGCGACACCACGCCCATTCAGGCCGCGCGCCATATGACTGAACGAGCCCGGATCGAATGCCCGCCAATAACCGCCGTGGATGAACAGAGCCAGCGGGGCGCTCTCGCCAGCCTCCGGCAGGAACAGATCGATGATCTGCCGCGGCGTATCGCCGTAAGAGACGCCGAGCTCGGCCCGCCCTGCTTTCAGCGTCTCGGCGCGATAATCCTCGGCGTCGCGCGCCAATCGCGCGAACAGCGCCGGATGCTCCGGCACCCGGGCGCGCATGTCGTATTCAAACTCGTAATCGATCGCGGCCATGCAATGTCTCCAGCTGGTCGACATTGCGGCAACGGCGTTGCATGGGCAAGCCGCGCGACATAAGAAAAGATCATCCACGGATGAAAGGTCGATTATGAAAGTCGACGGCAAGCCCATGCGCACCATCTGGCTCGAGCCGGATGGCTGGTCGGTGGGCATCATCGATCAGACCGCGTTGCCGCACCGCCTGGTGACAAAGCGGCTCACCAGCCTTGAAGAGACCGCGCACGCGATCCGCGCCATGCTGATCCGCGGCGCGCCGCTGATCGGGGCAACCGCCGCCTACGGCATGTGTCTGGCGCTGCGCGAGGACGCTTCCGACGAGGGGCTGGAGCGGGCTTACGCGACGCTCCTTGCCACGCGCCCCACGGCAATCAATCTGAAGTGGGCGCTCGACGAGATGATGGCCGTCGTGCGCAACCGGCCGCGCGCGGAGCGCGCCGCCGCAGCCTATCGCCGCGCATTCGAAATCAACGAGGAAGACATCGCCATCAACAACGGCATCGCGCGCAGCGGCTTGCCGCTGATCGAGGCGGTTGCCGCGAAGAAAAAACCAGGCGAGCGCGTCAACGTGCTGACCCATTGCAACGCAGGCTGGCTCGCGGCGGTCGATGTCGGAACGGCCACGGCGCCGATTTATCTCGCTTACGACAGCGGCATTCCCATTCATGTGTTCGCCGACGAGACCCGGCCGCGCAACCAGGGTGCTTCGCTCACCGCCTGGGAACTCGGCCAGCACGGCGTGCCGCACACGCTGATCGCCGACAATACCGGCGGTCATCTGATGCAGCACGGCCTGGTCGATCTGGTGATTGTCGGAACGGATCGCGTCACCGCCAACGGCGATGTCTGCAACAAGATCGGGACTTATCTGAAAGCGCTTGCCGCGCGCGACAACAACATTCCGTTTTATGTCGCGTTGCCGTCGCCGACCATCGACTTCACGGTTTCCGACGGCGTTGCCGAGATACCGATCGAGGAGCGGAGCGGCGACGAGGTGACATTCATGACCGGGCGCGCCGCCGATGGCCGGATCGAGACCGTGCGCATCGCGCCGGAAGGCTCGCCCGTTGCCAATTACGGCTTCGACGTGACCCCGGCCCGCCTGGTGACCGGCCTGATCACCGAGCGCGGGGTGCTTGCGGCCTCACGCTCGGCCCTCAAAGGGGCTTTCCCGGAACGCGCCGCAGCGGCACAATGATCACTTCGCAGCGTCGGTTGCGCAGTCGGAGTCATGTGCCGTGCGTAAGCTCGAAAGCCGGCGGCCGTCCAGCCTGCCGCTTCCCGGAATTCTGACGATGAGCGTCAATTTGCTGCCGGCGCCGCTGCCGGTCGACGGGCGGCAATCTCCGACCGCGCTCGCCATCGCGCGCGGCACGGCGCGTTGCCTGCATGCGCTCGGCTATTCGGTGGTGAGCGAGCTGCCGCTGCCGTCGGGCCGCCGCGCCGATCTGGTCGCACTAAGCGGCGACGGCGAAATTCTGATTGTGGAGATCAAATCGTCGGTTGCCGATTTCCGCGCCGATCAGAAATGGATGGAATATCGGCTGCATTGCGACCGGCTGTTCTTCGCCACCATCGTCGATGTGCCCTGCGAGATTTTTCCCGCCGATGCCGGCCTGATTGTCGCCGATGCGTTCGGCGCGTCGATCGTAAGCGAGGCGCCCGAGCATCGGCTCGCGGCGGCGCGGCGCAAGACCGTGATGCTCCGCTTCGCGCACGCGGCCGCGCTCCGCTTGCAGGCGCTGGCCGATCCGCAAGGGCCCTACGGCGGAGAATTTTGACCTGTTCATCGCGGAGGACGTCATGCGCTCGATGCCGCCACTAAAGCTTTTCGGGCTCGCGGTACTGGCTCTCGCACTTGGAATCAGTGCCGCCTCGGCCGAGGAGAAGACCTTCAATCTGAAGCTCTCGCATTGGGTGCCGCCGTCGCATCCGCTGCAAAAGGGGATGGAGGATTGGGGCGCGTCGATCGAGAAGGATTTCGGCGGCACTATCAAATACAAGGTCTATCCCGCACAGCAGCTCGGCAAGGCGTTCGACCATTACGACATGGCGCGCGACGGCATCGCCGACGTGACTTACGTCAGTCCGGGCTACCAGCCCGGCCGCTTCCCGATCTTTGACGCCGCCAACCTGCCGTTCATGTTCTCAAACGCCAAGGGCGGCTCCGAAGCGCTCGACGCCTGGTATCGCAAGTACGCCGCAACCGAAATGAAGGACGTCAAGTTCTGTTTTGCCTTCGCGCATGATCCCGGCTCGTTCCATTCGCGCACCAAAAAGATCGTGGTGCCGGGAGACATCAAAGGCATGAAGATCCGGCCGGCGCACGCGACCATGGCGTCGCTGGTCACGTCGCTCGGCGGCACCAACGTGCAGGCCTCGGCACCCGAAGTGCGCGACGTTCTGGAAAAGGGCGTCGCCGAAGCCGGCACCTTCCCGTGGGGCTCGGTGATTCTGTTCGGCATCGACAAGGTGACGAAGTATCATATGGAAGCGGCGCTCTACACTACGAGCTTCGTGTGGATCATGAACAAATCGACCTACGCGCAGATGTCGCCGGCGCAGCAGAAAGTCATCGACGATCACTGCAACGCGCAATGGGCGGAACGGGTCGCCGCGCCCTGGGCGGATTTCGAACATGCCGGCATCGCCAAGCTCAAGGCCGAGCCGGGCCACGAAGTCTACCCGCTCACCGACGCGCAGCTCGCCGAATGGAAAAAGGCGGCCGGACCAGTGGTTCAGACCTGGGCGGATGCCGTGAAGAAAACCGGCGAGAATCCCGATACCGTCTTGAAGGACCTCAAGGCCGAGCTTGCCAAGTACAATGCGGCGTATTGATCAGCTGTCATCGTCGAGCGCAATGACGGCGCGCTCTAATTTCCAAGCGACGACGGCGCGGGCGTTTTGACAGTCGCCGAAGCCACGGCCGTCGGCGCGAATTGCTTGACGCCGTCGTGGCCGAGCACGAACAGCGGCACGACGTGCGCCATTTCGACATCTTCGAGCAGCGTGAGCCGGCGGTTGTCGAGCACGATCCACTTCCGATCGAGCCGCGCGGCGACGACGGCGTGATCTTCGCCGGCGGCGAGATCACGCACGATAATAAGCTTGACGTCATCGGCGCTGATGCCGGCTTCGGTGAGCGCGACGTATTTGGCGATGGCGTAATCTTCACAATCGCCGCGGCCGGTCGTAAGCGTGGCAAGCGGCGCGCTCCAGCGATCCAGCACGCCCCATTGGGCGAGATCACTGGTCGGCCGGATGGCGAGATTGATCGCGCGATTGATGACACCGATGCGGGCGCGGCCTTCATGCGCGCGGCCGTCAGCAATCACGGCGAGGAATTTTTGCGCCGCCTCGGGGCAGGACTGCGTGGCCTCGCGGCAGCGCGTCAGAATGTCGCTCTCGGCGCGGATGTCGGCGACGACGCCGCTCCATTTGGTTAAAACTTCTCCGCCGATCACCGGCAAAGCGTCGAGGCCAAACGGTTCGGGCGCTGCGGGCGTTTGGTTCAGCTGGCCCGGCGCCTCGGCTGTGGCCACGTTCACCTGATATTGCGCAAAAGCGGTCGCCGGAGCACCGACAACGAATAGTACCAACAGAACCGCAAAGCGGTGCGCCGCAGCGTAACTGAACATCTGACGTCCCTGACGGCAGGACGTTGCACTCGTTGAAGTGCTCGCCCGGCTCTTTGGTTTGTCAGAGACGCGATAACCCGGCTGCCGCTGCAGTCGCGTTAAAGCTGGCGAAACTGATGGCGGGAACAATCGGAAACAGCGTGCAGAAAGTCTTACGCCGTCGCGAGCAGTTTTAGTGAATGCGCGTTAAGGCCGCTGCTATACAGACCGCGGCTTTTGCGATTAGATGGAAAAGTTAGGAATGTAACTAAATGATAAATGGGAGGATGCGATGCGCCGGATGCACCCGATAAAGCTCTGCGGCTTGACGATGCTGGGGCTCGCGCTTGGGATCGGCGCGCGCGTCCGCGCAGGACAAAACCTTCGAGCTTAAGCTGTCGCATTGGGTGCCGCCGACGCATCCGCTGCAGAAGGCGATCGAAGAATGGGGCGCCGACATCGAGAAGGCCTCGGGCGGCACCATCAAATACAAAGTGTTCCCGTCGCAGCAGCTCGGCAAGGCGTTCGACCATTACGACATGGCGCGCGACGGCATCGCCGATTTCACTTACGTCAATCCCGGCTATCAGCCCGGCCGCTTCCCGATCATCGCGGCCGGCGAGTTGCCGTTCATGGTCGGCGACGCCCACGGCGGCATTCGCGCCATCGATGCCTGGTACCGCAAATACGCCGCGACCGAGATGAAGGACGTGCACTACTGCTTCTCGTTCATCCTCGATCCGCTGACCTGGCATTCCAGGACCAAAAAGATAATGGTGCCGGGCGATATCAAAGGCATGAAGATCCGGCCGTCGCAGGCGACAGTCGCCGCGTGGGTGACGCTGCTCGGCGGCACCAACGTGCAGGCCAGCGCCACCGAAGTCCGCGATGTGCTCGCCAAGGGCGTCGCCGAGGCGGTGAATTTCCCGTGGGGATCGTTGCCGCTCCTCGGCGTCGACAAGGTCACCAAATATCACATGGACGCTCCGACCAACACGGTGACGTTCCAGTGGCTGATGAATCCGAACGTCTATGCCGCCATGTCGGCGTCGCAGAAAAAGGTGATCGACGATCACTGCACGACCGAATGGGCCGGCAGGTTCGCCGATCCGTGGGCGGATTTCGAGCACTCCGGAATTGAAAAAATCCGGGCCGAGCCCGGCCACGAGGTCTATACAATTACCGCGGAGCAGCTTGGCGAGTGGAAGAAATCGGCCGAGCCGCTGCACAAGAAATGGGCCGATAGCGTACGCGCGGTTGGCGGCGATCCCGACACGATCATGAAGGAACTGAAGGCGTCGTTGGCGCAATACAAGGCGGCCTATTGATGTAATCCGCTGCCGCAGCGCATCGTGCGCTTGCGGCTGCTGGCGACTCGGTCGAAAGGACGGCAGCGGAACGCTTCGCTGCCGTCGTCATCTGGAACGCTTACATGGCCGAGCCCGCAGCCGACAAAGCACAACATACCGAAGCCGCGCAGCACAGCTGCGCGCGGCCCGATGAACTGGCTGATCGATTTCATCGAGCTTGTCGCCGCGGGCTTCGTCGGCATTGTCGCCGCTGACATTTTCATCTCCGTCATGCTGCGCTACTTTTTCAGCGTGCAGATTCCGGACGCCTACGATTTCGGACGGTTGTTGCTCGGCATTCTGATCTTCTGGGGCATTGCGGCGACGAGCTATCGTGGCACCCACATCACCGTCGATCTCCTCTACGCCAGCGTCGGGCCGCGATTTCAGCGCTTCATCGACGTCTTCGCCACTTTGGTCCTTTTGTTCGTCGTCACGGTGCAGACCTACACCCTCTACGACAAGGTCTGGACCACCCGCGCCGATCACGTGCTGACCTTCGATCTGCGACTGCCGACCTGGCCGTTCTTCTTCGTCGCCTGGCTGGGCGATGTTTCTGCCGTGCTGCTGATCGCGATCCGCACCTACCGGCTGATTTTCCAGCCCGGCGAATTCGGCACCCGCTACCAGATCAAGCCGGTCGAGTAATCGCCGTGAGCGGTGAAACCGTCGCCATCATAGGTTTTTTGGTGCTGTTCGGCCTGATGCTGATGCGCGTGCCGGTCGGCATGGCGATGGGCCTCGTCGGCGTCACGGGCTTTGCGTATCTCGTCAACGGCGAAGCGGCGTTGAAGATCATCGGCCACACCTCGATGCGCACGGTGACCGACTACACCTTCGGCGTCATTCCGATGTTTATTTTGATGGGCGCGTTCGTCACCAATTCCGGCATGAGTCAGGAGCTGTTTCGCGCCGCCAATACATTCCTTGGCCACCGGCGCGGCGGCCTGGGCATCGCCACCATCGCCGCCTGCGGCGGCTTCGCGGCGATTTCCGGCTCATCGGTTGCGACCGCGGCGACGTTTTCGACCGTCGCCTATCCGGAGATGCGGCGTTTCGGCTACCCGCAATCGTTCGCGGCCGGCGTGATTGCCGCCGGCGGCACGCTCGGCGCCATGCTGCCGCCGTCCACCGTGCTCGCGGTCTACGGCATCATCACCGAGCAGGATATCGGCAAACTGTTCATCGCCGGCATCCTGCCGGGCATCCTCGCTGCCGCGATGTATATGACGACGGTGGCCATCATCGGCTGGGCGCGCCCGAAATATCTGCCGGCCGGGCCGCGCAGCTCCTGGAAGCAGCGCCTCGAGAGCGTCCGCGACGTCTGGGCGACATTGCTCCTGTTCATCTTCGTCATCGGCGGGCTTTACGGCGGCCTGTTCACCCCGACCGAGGCCGGCGGCGTCGGCGCCGGCGGCGCGCTGATTATCGGCGTGCGTGCGCGGACGGCTGGGGCTAAGCGATATCCGCCGCTCGCTGCTGCAGGCGACCCGCACCGCCGCCGCGGTTTTCACCGTGCTGATCGGCGCGCTGCTGTTCGGTTACTTCCTCACCGTGACGCAGACGCCGCAGAACGTCACCGCCTTCCTCACCGGGCTCGGCATCGGGCGCTACGGCGTATTGGCGCTGATCATGGTGATGTACATCGTGCTTGGCTGCCTGATGGATTCGCTCGCCATGGTCATCCTGACCGTGCCGATCATCTTTCCGGTGATCAAGGAGCTCGGCTTCGACCCGATCTGGTTCGGCATCATCATTGTCATGACGGTGGAGCTTGGCCTCATTCACCCGCCGGTCGGAATGATCGTGTTCGTGATCAAGAGCGTGATCGGTGACATCGACTTCTCGACCATCTTCAAGGGCGTCATTCCCTTCATCATCACCGATTTGTGCCGGCTGGTGATCCTGATTGCTTTTCCCGCGATCGCGCTTTACCTGCCGTCCCATATGTAGCCAAGCCACAACGACCAGGGAGGTCGCCATGTTTCGTTTGCTCGTTGCCGCCGCACTGCTCGCAGCCGCGCCGGCCGCTTACGCCGCCGACGCAAAGCAGATGGAAGCAAACAAGAAGGCCGTGGTGGAGTTCTACGATCTCGCGATCAATCAGAAGAACTTCGACGCCGCGGCGAAGTTTCTCGGCTCACGCTACACCCAGCACAATCCCCGGGCCACCGATGGGCCGGAAGGCCTGAAAGCCTTTCTCGCCTTCCTGCGCGAGAAATTTCCCGATTATCACAGCGACATCAAACGTGTTTTCGCCGACGGCGATTATGTGATCTTGCACGTCCACAACATCCCCACGCCGGGCAGCCGCGGCAACGCCATCGTCGATATTTTCAAGCTGGAGAATGGCAAGATCGTCGAACACTGGGATGTCCGTCAGGAAATCCCGGAGCACGCCGCCAATACCAACACAATGTTCTGAACCTCGTCGCTTAATTCCGGCCGCTGCCGGCGAGCACGGCGCGTGTCGGCCGATCCGGGCCGAAATCGTCGACGCTGTCGATCGCGAGCAGGTCGGCAAGACGGGTGCGGGCGCGGTTGACGCGGCTCTTGATGGTGCCGACGGCGCAGCCGCAGATCGCGGCGGCCTCTTCGTAAGAGAACCCCGACGCGCCTACCAGGATCAACGCCTCGCGCTGCTCTGACGGCAATTTCGCGAGCGCCGCGCGGAACTCCGAGAATTCGACCCGGCCAGTTTGTTCGGGATGTGATTTCAACGTTTCGGCATAGCGGCCGTCGGCATCCTCCACCTCGCGCCGGCGCTTGCGGTACTCGGAGCGGAACAGGTTGCGCAAAATGGTGAACAGCCATGCCGGCATGTTGGTGCCGGGTTCGAAAGAGTCGATATGGGCGAGCGCGCGCAACAGCGTCTCCTGCACCAGATCGTCCGCGCGATCGATATGCCCGCACAGCGATATGGCGAAAGCGCGCAGGCTCGGAACGGTGGCGAGCACTTGATCGCGTATGGCAGGATCGAGCTTCATGCTGCCCCATCATCCTGTTCGCTCAGCCGCCGAACCAGGTCGCCGATGTGTTGCGGCACGCCTTCCTTGACGACCTCGTCGTACATGGAGCGCAGCTGCTGCCCGATGCGAGCCTGCACTTCGCGTCCGAGGCGGACTTCTCTTTTCGGTTGAGTGACTGAAGTGTCCACTGCCTGGTCTTCCCGCTCGTCCGCTTCCGGGACCGGGGTCGGCTTTTCAAGGTTAACCGGTTTGCCCGTATTCATTTCCGTCTTCCCCCCGTCGCCGCGCCTTCGATGCCACTTCGCATGGTTGCCCCCACCGATCGATGGTCAACGCATCGTCCCGCCGTTGGTTCCTGCAGGCGGAACAATTTAGGGAACCATGCTGGCCCCCTGACGTTGTAGCCAATAGCATCGTGGGAAACTGGGAGGGTGTACCCTTGTCTACATCGCAAGCCGTACTCCAACATCTGCCGTTCCTTCGCCGATACGCCCGCGCCCTCACCGGCAGTCAGGCCTCCGGCGACGCCTATGTCGCCGCCGCGTTGGAATCGCTCATCGCCAGTCCGAAAATGCTGGAATCCGTTCCCAATCAACGGGTTGCGCTCTATCGCCTGTTCACCAAGATCTGGAATTCCGTCAAACTGAATGGCGAAAGCGACATTGCGGAGCCAACCTCGACGCCGCAACAGCACCTCACCCAGATCACCCCCCTGCCGCGCCAGGCGTTCCTGCTGGTGGCGCTCGAAGGGTTTTCGGAAGAGGACGCGGCTCAAATCCTGGACTGTGATCTGCCCACGCTGCGCGGTTTGGTTGAGGAATCCGGCCGTGAGCTCGCCGCCGAGATCGCTACCGACGTCCTCATCATCGAAGATGAGACCTTCATCGCCATGGACATTGAGGCCCTGGTGGAGAGCCTCGGTCACCGCGTGATCGGCGTTGCCCGCACGCATTCCGAAGCCATTGCGCTCGCCCGCAAAAAGCCGCCGGGACTTATTTTGGCGGATATTCAGCTGGCCGACGGCAGTTCCGGCCTCGACGCCGTCAACGAGCTGCTCGATTCCTTCGAAGTGCCGGTGATCTTTATCACCGCCTACCCCGAGCGGTTCCTGACCGGTAAGCGTCCGGAGCCGGCATTCCTTATCGCCAAGCCGTTCCAGCTCGCGGTGGTTTCAGCCGTCGCCAGTCAGGCGCTGTTCTTCGGACGCAAGGCCCGGCAGCGCGAACGGCAAGCCGATCGCGTAACTTTCATTATCGTCATTCCCGGGCGCGGGCGTTGGCCTGCGAAGCGGGAATCCATGATCACTCGAATCACTCGCCGCAGTTATGGTCTCCGGATGGTTGCGCTGCGCGCACCTTCCGGAACGACGCGCGTATCATCCTTGCAAAAAAATAGGGCGCAGCCAACTCGGTCCAGCGGCTGCGCCCAATACGACCGGCCAGCACGGGGGGAAGGGGGGAAGGATGGCCGGTCCCCACGATAAGCCGCAGCCGGCCATTTGGTTCCTGCACAATCGACTCAAAGCTCGGCCGCGGCGTTTCTTCACGCAGCTGTGAGCATCGCATCAAAGACTTGGAAATCGTTCGGATACATCTCGCGGAACCTCGCAAGGCGCAAGCACGTTTCTGATCACGCCCGGCCAATCGGCCTGGCGACATTGGGGACGCGGGGAGTCGTTGTGTCGATGTTTTCGGAGACGGTCCGATGCGCGTCCTCTTCTTCGTTCGCTTCGCCGGCGCGGCGCTGGCATTAGGCCTTGGCGAGCTTTATCGCGTTTCCCTCCATGCCGAACTCGGCCCCGCTGTGGCTGACGACCACCCCGCCGGTCAGTGTCGACCGCACGCTCAAGGGCGATCGCCTGCCGCTCGTGACGCCGATCAACAAATCACATCAGCTTGGATCGCCGGCCAAGCCCGAACAGGCGCGGTTTGAAAAAATTCCGGTCGGCTGCGATCCCGCATTCAGCCCGATTTCTGCGCCTCGGCTGGCGAAGATTTTTCGGCGCTGCACGGTCTGAAAAAATTACTTGATCAAAGACCGGTCCCGATCTGAAGGCACCTCGCCGGCTCCCCGAATGCTGGAATGAGACTTGCGGCTATAGCCGATCTGCGACACTAGTTCGATCCGTGTCGCGATCTTAAAGCAGGGGCCGCCATGAACGAGGACGTCGTCACCATTCCGTCTGCGGGCTTGCGCCTTCACGGGGCGCTGGGAACGCCGGAGGCGTTGCAGGCTTCGGAGCGCCGGGCGGCGTTTCTCGTTCTGCACGGCTTCGGCAGCAACAGCGAATCCCCGAGCGTGACCCAGCCGACGCGGGTCCTGAGCGAACTCGGCTATGTGACGCTGCGCTTCGACATGCGGGGCTGCGGCAAGAGCGAAGGCGAGTTTGGCCGCATCATCTGTCTCGACCAGGTCGAGGACCTCGGCAATGCGCTGAGCTTTCTGGCCGGGCATCCCGCCGTCGACCCCGACCGCATCGGCGTGATTGGTTCAAGCTTCGGCGGCGCCGTCGCGGTCTATGCCGGCGGCACCAACGCGCGCATCGCCGCGGTGATCTCCAACGGCGGCTGGGGCCATGGTGAGCGCAAATTTCGCGGCCAGCACCCTACTCCTGAAGCCTGGGCGAAGTTCACCAACATGCTGGCGGAGGGACGCGCCCACCGCACCCGCACCGGCAAATCGCTGATGGTGCCGCGGGACCAGATCGTGCCGATACCCGCGCACGTACGCGAGAACCTGGATAAGAAGAAAGTGCAGATGCTGTCCGCCAATTCGGTCGAAATGTTCCCGGCTGAAACGGCGCAGAGCATGTTCGACTTCCGCGCCGAGGAGGTGGTCGGCAAGATCGCTCCGCGCCCGCTCCTTCTCATCCATGCCGCCAACGATTCCGTGACGCCGACCGAACAGTCAATCGAGATGTTCAAGCGCGCCGGCCAGCCGGCGGAGCTGCATCTGTTCAGCGGCCTCGACCATTTTTTGTTCAACGAGAATTCTGTGCGCGTTTGGAACCTGCTGCGTAACTGGCTCGACGTCTATTTCCCGGCACGCGCTTGACGCGGGAAGTGGGCGCCGGCTTTGCGAAATGAACACGTTCCACGTTTTCAACTGAGACGCCTGTGAGCGACAGCCGCATCGTCGTCGGGCACGAGGAGCTCGCACGCTTCATCCGTGACGCGCTCGTCGCCAAAGGCGCGAGCGCGACCGACGCCGCGGACGTTGCCGACGGGTTGGTGTGGGCTAACCTGCGCGGCGTTGATGGCCACGGCGTTGCCCGCCTGTCGTCCTATTTGACGCTGATCGAGCGCGGCGAGATCGATCCGAAAGCGCAGCCGCGGCTGATCCAGGATCGCGGCGCCATGTTCGTCCTCGACGGCGGCTTCGGGTTCGGACCGCCGGCGATGATGCAGGCGATTGCGATTGCCGCGGAGCGCGCGCGGACGCTGGGCGTCGGCTTCGGGCTGGTGCGCGAGACCACGCATACCGGCGCCGTCGGACGCTACGCGCAATGGCTGGCGGAGCGCGGCTGCGCGGCCCTCATTATGGTCTCGGGGCCCGCGTTCGTTGCCTATCACGGCACGCGCGTTGCCAGCATGGGCACAAGCCCGATCGCGATCGCAGTGCCGAGCGGCAGCGGCCCGATCGTCCTCGACATGGCGACCAGCACGATTTCGAATGGCACGATCATCCAGGCGCGGGCGAACAACACCGCACTGCCGGCAGGAACCGTGCTGACAGCTGCCGGCGAGCCGACAACCGACCCGCGCTACGCGGACATCCTGCTGCCGCTCGGCGGACCCAAGGGGTCGGGACTGGCGCTGATGTTCGAGATGCTGACGAGCGTGCTCGCCGCCGCGCCGATCCAGGCGCGCGCGCTCGGACCAGAGCAGCGGAAACGGCGCACGCAGAACTGCGCCATCCTCGCCATCGATGTCGCCGCGTTCCGGCCGCTTGCAGATTTTACCCGCGATGCCGATACGCTCGCGGCGCTCCTCAAGGCGTTGCCGCGGCAGGCAGGCTTTGATGAGATCCTGATGCCCGGCGAGCGATCGAACCGCACCGAAGCCAGGCGCCGCGTCTCGGGCATTCCTATCGCGGCAAAGCTTTGGGAGGAATTGAAGAAGACCGCGGAAGCAAACGCGGTCAAACCACCGGCGCCGCTCGGAACGTAGGCTATGCCTCCGCAAGCCGCAGGCCGATGAGCCGGTCAAGCGCCGCGTGATCGGCGAGCAATTGCGCCGAAGGGCCGCTGTGGACGATGCGGCCGCGCTCGATCACGATGGCGGCTTGCGTCAGCGACAGCGCAATATCAGCGTGTTGCTCCACCAGGATGAAAGCGTTGGCGCCTTCGCTGGTCATGCGGCGGATCGCCGTGGCGAGTTCTTCCACGACGATCGGCGCCAGTCCCTCGAGCGGCTCGTCGAGCAGCAGCAAATCCGGATTGGTCATCAGCGCGCGCGCGATCGCCAGCATTTGCTGCTCGCCGCCGGACAGTTGATTGCCGAAATTGCTCCGCCGCTCGGCGAGACGGGGAAACAGGTCGTAGACCGCAGGAAGATCCCAGCGCCCGGGACGGGCGGCGACGGTCAGATTTTCCTCGACGCTCAGTGAAACAAAAATTTCGCGCTCCTGCGCCACCCAGCCAATGCCGGCGAGGGCGCGGCGGTGCGGCGGGCGGCGGGTGATGTCCTCGCCATGCCAGATGACGCGTCCACGAGACGACTTGCGTGTAGCCCATGATGGTGAGGAGCAGCGTC
The DNA here is from genome assembly GCA_963826945.1 of uncultured Alphaproteobacteria bacterium. Classification (GTDB taxonomy): domain Bacteria; phylum Pseudomonadota; class Alphaproteobacteria; order Rhizobiales; family Xanthobacteraceae; genus BOG-931. The sequence continues at coordinate 104,269 of CAWGYY010000031.1, forward strand.
GATTTGCCGACACCGTTCCGGCCGAGCACCGCGAGGCTGGCGCGTTCGCGGAAGCGACAGCGATACGCCGTCGAGCACCACGGCAGGTCCATAGCCGGCGCGCACATTGTCGAGCGAGAGCAGCGGCTCGGTCATGACTTCTGCTCTCGCCGGCGTCTTGTCGAGCGCTTTGCCGAGATAGACCGCGCGCACCCGCGGATCGGAGGCGATCTCCTGCGGGCTGCCTTCGACCAGAACCCGCCCGCCGACCATGACGATGATCCGTGAGGCAAAGCGAAACACCAGCTCCATGTCATGCTCGATGAACAGCACGGTGACGTCGCGCGACAGACCGGCAATGGCGGCAAACAATTCCTTGCTTTCTTCGCGCGGCACGCCGGCTGCGGGTTCATCGAGCAGCAGCACCTTCGGACGGGTCGCGAGCGCGAGCGCGATCTCAAGCAGACGCTGCTGCCCATAGGCCAATTCGCGCGTCGCGCGGTTGCAGACCGCGTCGAGATTGAGCGCCGAGAGAATGCCGTAGGCTTCGTCGATTTCGTGGCTATAGGCGGGAAGCTGACGCCACCAGGTCCGCGCAGCGCGGCTTCGCTCGCAGACCGCAAGCGTCACCGATTCGAGCGCGGACAGATGCGGGAACAGCGAATTGATCTGATAGGTGCGAACCAGGCCACGCCGCACCCGCTGATCTGGCGCCAGCGCCGTGATGTCGGCATCGTCGAGCAGGATTTGGCCGGCGTCCGGGCGCAGCATTCCGGTCATGAGATTGATCAGCGTGGTCTTGCCGGCGCCATTGGGACCGATCAGCGCGTAGCGCACGCCTTGCGGTAATTCGATCTCGATGTTGCTGGCGACGACCAGCGAGCCGAAACTCTTCGCCAGTCCCCTGGTCGCAAGTGCCGGCAAACTCACGACCGGCTCCAGCGCGACGACAGCTTCGCCAGGCCGCCGAGAATGCCGTTGGGAAGAAACATCACGACTGCGACCAGCAGAATGCCGATCCAGAAATACCAGAATTGCGGTTCGATGCCGGAAAACTGGTCGCGAGCGACCATAAAGATGATGGCGCCGACGAGTCCGCCATAAAGCCTCCCGGCGCCGCCAAGCACGAGCATGACGACCACTTCGGCAGAGCGCTCGAAGCCGAGCGAATCCAGCGACACCGTTTCAGTCGTCTGTGCCAGCAGCGCGCCGGCTACACCGGCGATGCAGGCGGCGATGGTGTAGATGGTGCGCAGATGCGCCTGCCGCGGCGCGCCGATCGCGGGCATGCGCACATAATTTTCGCGGATGCCGCGCAGCGACAACCCGAACGGCGAATGGATGAGCCGGCGGGCAAACAGGAACAGCACGAACAGCACGGCAAGCGCGTAGCTGTAGGCCGTGTAGCCATAGAGATCGAAGCGGAAATAGCCCAACAGCTTCCAGGTATGGATGCCTTGCAGGCCGTCCATGCCGCCGGTCAGCCAGCCCAGACTGTTGGCAAGTTCCGCCAGCAACAACCCGAAACCGGTCGTGAGCATGATCAGCGCGAGATGCCGAAACCGGCAGATGACGAAACTCGTGGCATAGCCGACGATTCCGGCGGCGAGCGCCGCCATCGCCAGCCCAGTCAGCGGCTCGCCCCAACCGTGCTTCGAAACCAGGCCCGCGGTGTAGGCGCCGACCCCGAAATAGGCGGCGTGGCCTAGCGAGACGATGCCCGCATAGCCGAGGATCAAATCGAGCGACAGCGCGAACAGCGCGGCGATGGCGATCTGACTGGCGAGCGAGAGATAATTCGGAAACAGCACGTATGGCAGCAGCGTCGCCAGCCAGAAGATGATCTCGACCGGCCGCCAACGGGTCTGCGCCTGCAGATAGGCGAGCGGGCTCGTCACCTTCTCGGCGAGCGCCATCGCTCAGCGTCTCCCAAGGAGGCCGAGCGGGCGCCACATCAACAGCGTGATCATGACGAGATAGATCAGAAACGCGCCGAGCTGGGGAACGTAGTACTTGCCGGCGACGTCGCTGATGCCGAGCACGACAGCGGCGGCGAACGAACCTGCGATCGAGCCCAGCCCGCCGACCGAGACAACAATCAGGACGTAAATCAGGTAGGTCAGCGCAAACGACGGATCGAGCCCGATGATCTCGATCGCCAGCGCGCCGCCAAGCCCGGCGAGGCCGCTGCCAAGCGCGAAGGTGATGGCGAAGGTACGATCGACATCAATGCCGAGGCCGCGCGCCATGCGTTCGTTGTCGACCGCGGCACGCACCCGGGCGCCGAACCGCGTGTATTCGATCCCGACCACGAGCGCCAAGGTTATGAGCAGCGCGAGGCCGATCAGGATGAGCCGATAGACGGCAAAGCGCAGGCCCATGAAGGTGAGCGAGGTGCGCAGGTAAGCCGGCAGCTGCAACGGTTGCTGGTCGGTGCCGAAGATGTATGCGGCGACCGCCACCGAGATAAAGACAATGCCGATGGTGAGCAGCACCTGGTCGAGCTCGCCGGCCCGATACAAACGGCGAAAGAACGTCTGCTCGAACGCGACGCTGACGACGGCGGCGGCAACGAAGGCGCAGGGCAGCGTGGCGAAAAACGGCACGCCATAACGGTTCATCAGGGCGACGGTGACGTAGCCGCCGAGCATCGCGAAGCTGCAATGCGCGAGGTTGATGAAATTCATCATGCCCAGCGTCACCGACTGTCCGACCGACAACAGGAACAGCAGCATGCCGTAAGCCAAGCCGTCGAACAGGACGCCCAAAACAGGAGGAAGCATAGCCGGTTAGCCCCGATGAATTGGCGGACAACGTAACGGACGACACGTCGGCCGGCCAACTAATTTCCGGCCCACCGCATCAGACTTAAAGTCAAGGACAGCGGGTTACAGCCCAACGGGCGATCTTACGTGCTTCATCGCCGCCTTGAACGGATCCTTGACGTTGGGGATCGCATCAATCTCCACGTTGATCAGCCGGCCGTCGACCTTCTGCACCTTGCGGATGTAGACGGTCTGGACGATGTCGCGCGTCTCGGGATCGATTGAGATCGGACCACGCGGGCTTTCCCACGATGCGCCTTTGGCGGCATTGATCAGCGAATCGCCGTCGGTCTTGCCGCCGGATTTTTGCAGCGCCAGGTCAATCAGATGCATGCCGTCGTAGCCGCCGACCGAGAAGAAGTCGGGATTGCGCTGGAACTCAGCCTTGTAGGCCTGCACGAACTGATCGTTCAGCTTCGAGCGATGACTGTAGTCGTAGTGGCTCGCGGTGATGATCCCGATGGCGACATCGCCCATGCTGGCGAGCGCATGTTCGTCGGTAACCTCGGCTTGGCCGAGGATCTCAATCTTCTGTGGATCGATGCCGCGTTCGGCAAGCGCCTTGCCGAAGGCGCCCGGCTGGGCGCCGCCCGGGATCATGATGAAAATGCCTTGCGGATTGAGATCCTTGGCGCGCTGCACATAGGCCGAGAAATCCGGACTCTGCACCGCCATGCGCACGGCTCCGACGATGTCCCCGCCCGCCTCCTTGAAGCCTTTCTGAAACGCGCCCTCCGCATCGATGCCCGGGCCGTAGTCGGTGACCATGATGTAGGCGTTCTTGAGCCCGTGCTGTTGCGCCGCCCAGGTGGCAAGCGTTTGGTTGAGCTGCGGGATGGTGAACGACACGCGCGCCATGTAGGGCGATTTGGTGGTGACGATCGCGGTGGCCGCGTTCGTGACCACCATGAACTTCTTGGCTTCAGCGGAAACATCCGCCGCGGCAAGCGCGTTCGGTGTCAGTTGAAAGCCGGCCAAGAGATCGACGTTGTCGCGGGTCACCAATTCCTGCGCCAGGCGTTTGGCGACCGGCGGGTTGATGCCGCCGACGTCCTTGCGGATCAGCTCGACATTTTTGCCGCCGAGCTTGCCGCCGTGCTGCTTGAGATAAAGCTTGATGCCATTGTCCCCCTGAGTCGTCGGGTCGGCAAACTGGCCCGAGTACGGCATGATGACGCCGATCTTGATGGTGTCTTGCGCGTGACCGCGCGGTCGCCAAAAGGCTCGGCACGAAAGCCGACGACGGCGGCGAGCAGAAAACGCTTCATCGTATCCTCCCCTTTTGTTTGTTCACGGCGAGAATGCCCGACTCCGCCAGCAAAGAAAAGCGCCGCGAAAATCGACCGTTCGCGGCGCGCCGTTCTTTTTTGACATCTAACCGCGAGGGCTCGCCCGCGGTGTGCTCTATTGTCGCATTACTGCTTCATGCGCTCTTTCACCGGATCCTTGACGTTCTCGACCTTGTCGAATTCGACGTTGTGCAACTCGCCGCCGACTTTCTCGACCCGGCCGATATAGACTGTCTGCACGATGTCGCGCGTCTGCGGATCGATAAGGATGGGGCCGCGCGGACTCTCCCACTTCATCCCCTTGGCGGCGGCGATCAGAGCGTCGCCATCGGTGTTGCCGCCGGTCTTCTTCAGCGCCTCGTAGATGAGGTGCATGCCGTCATAGCCGCCGATGGAGAAGATATCTGGATTACGGTTGAAAGTCGGCCTTATAGGCGTTCACGAACTCCTGATTCAGCGCCGAATTGTGAGTGTAGTTGTAGATCGACACCGTTGATGATGCCGATCGACATGTCGCCCAAGCTCTTAAGCACATGGTCGTCTGTCAGCACGTCCTGGCCCAGCACTTTCGTCTTGCGGGCATCGATTCCGCGCTCGGCCAAAGCCTTGCCAACCGCGGCGGGCTGCGCGCCGCCGGGAATCCAGATGTAGATCGCATCGCGGATTCATGTCCTTGGCGCGCTGGACGAACGCGGAAAAGTCCGGATTGGCGACCGGAAAGCGAACCGACCCGACGATCTCGCCCCCGGCCTCCTTGAAGCCGGTATGGAAGGCCGTTTCGGCGTCGATGCCCGGACCATAGTCGGAGACCATGGTGTAGATCCGTCTTGATCCCCTGCTTGGCCGCCCATGTGCCCAACGTCTGATTGAGTTGCGGCGTAGTCGAAGAGGTGCGGGCGATGTAGGGCGATTTGGTGGTGATGATCGAGGTGGCCGCATTCATGACCACCATGAATTTCTTTGCTTCGGCGGAGACGTCGCCGGCTGCCAGCGCGTTAGGCGTGAGATCGAAGCCGGCGAGGATGTCGACGTGGTCGCGCACGACGAGTTCCTGCGCGAGCCGCTTGGCGATATCCGGGGCGACGCCGCCGACATCCTTGCGGATGAGTTCGATCTTCTTGCCGGCGACCGTGTCGCCATGCTGTTTCATGTAGAGCTTGATGGCATTGTCCATCTGCGCGGCGGTGTCGGCGAACTGGCCGGAATACGGATTGATGATCCCGATCTTCACGATGTCCTGGGCATGGCCCGCGCGTCGCCAGCGACGGATTGTGGCCGAAAGCGAGGACGCCGGCGAGCAAAAGACGTTTCATTGCTTCCTCCAGTTTTGTTTGTTGACTTGAGAATGCCTCACTCGACCGGCAAAGAAAAGCGCCGCGAACATCCACCATTCGCCGCGGCGTCTTTGCCTTGGCCCGAACTGCGGACTTAGACCCGTCGGTGTGTACTCTCTGCCGCCTCACTTCTTCATGCGCTCCTTCACCGGGATCCTTGACGTTCTCGACCTTGTCGAACTCGACATTGACGCAGTCTCGTTGCCGACTTTCTCGACCTGGCGGATGTAGACGGTCTGGACGATGTCGCGCGTTTCCGGATCGATGCTGATCGGGCCGCGCGGGCTTTCCCAGCTCATGCCCTTGGCGGCCGCAATCAGCGCGTCGCCATCGGTATTGCCGCCGGTCTTTTTCAGCGCCTCATAGATCAGGTGCATGCCGTCATAGCCGCCGATCGAGAAGATGTCCGGATTGCGGTTGAAACTCGCTCATTGTAGGCTTTCACGAACTCCTGATTGAGCGCCGAATTGTGATTGTAGTCGTAGTTCGCCGCCGGTGATGATGCCGAGCGCCGCGTCGCCCATGCTCTTGAGCGCGCTCTCGACGGCGAGCGCGTCCTGGCCCAGCACTTTGATCTTCGTGGCGTCGATGCCGCGCTCGGCCAAGGCCTTGCCGACCGCGGCCGGCTGCGCGCCGCCGGGAATCAAGATGTAGATCCCGTCCGGATTGATGTCCTTGGCGCGCTGAACGAACGCCGAGAAGTCCGGGTTGGCGACCGGGAAGCGAACCGAGCCGACGATCTCGCCGCCGGCCTCCTTGAAGCCGATGCTGGAACGCGGTTTCGGCGTCGATGCCGGGACCGTAGTCCGAGACCATGGTATAGATCCGTCTTGATGCCGTGCTTGGCCGCCCAGGTGCCGAGCGTCTGGTTAAGTTGCGGCGTCGTCACCGAGGTGCGGGCGATGTAGGGCGATTTGGTGGTGATGATCGAGGTCGCGGCATTCATCACCACCATGAATTTCTTGGCTTCCGCCGACACGTCGGCGGCGGCGAGCGCGTTCGGCGTCAGACGCAAAGCCGGCGAGGATGTCGGCGTGGTCGCGGACCACGAGCTCCTGCGCGAGCCGTTTGGCGACGTCGGGCGCGATGCCGCCGGTATCCTTGCGGACAAATTCGATCTTCTTGCCGGCGACCGTGTCGCCGTGCTGCTTCACATAAAGCTTGATGCCGTTGTCCATCTGCGCCGCGGTGTCGGCGAACTGCCCGGAATACGGAAATGATGAGGCCGATTTTCACCGTGACCTTGGGCATGGCCCGCCGTCGCCAGCGAGGGTTGCGGCGCAGCAAGCAAATCCGGCGAGTAAAAGACGCTTCATTGTTATCCTCCAGTTTTCTTCCTTGAGGCTTCACTATTGCCTCACTTGCCAACAAGAGATAGCGCCGCGAACGTTGTCGTCCGCGGCGTTTTGCCTTGGCAAACGCTGTTGAGCGTTTACTCACGTCATTTCTTCATGCGCTCCTTGACCGGATCCTTGACGTTCTCGACCTTGTCGAACTCGACATTGACGCAGTTCGCCGCCAACTTTCTCGACGCGGCGAATGTAAACCGTCTGCACCACGTCGCGCGTTTCCGGATCGATGCTCATCGGGCCGCGCGGGCTCATCCAGCTCATGCCTTTGGCGGCCGCGATCAGCGCGTCGCCGTCGGTATTGCCTTTGGTCTTTTCCAGCGTCGCGTAGATCAGGTGCATGCCGTCATAGCCGCCGATCGAGAAGAAATCGGGGTTGCGCTTGAACTCGGCATTGTAGGCTTTCACGAACTCATGGTTCAGCGGCAGATTGAGATTGTAGTCGTATTCGCCGCAGGTGATGATGCCGAGAGCGGCATCGCCCATGGCCTTGACCGCGCTCTCACCGGCGAGCGCATCCTGGCCGAGGATCTTGACCTTCGAGGCGTCGATGCCGCGTTCGGCCAGGGCTTTGCCGATGGCGGCCGGCTGCGCGCCGCCGGGAATCCAGATGTAGATTCCCTCGGGTTCGTGTCCTTGGCGCGCTGGACGAAGGCGGAGAAGTCAGGATTGGCGACCGGGAAGCGGACCGAGCCGACGATCTCGCCGCCGGCTTCCTTGTAACCGAGTTGAAACGCGCCTTCGGCGTCGATGCCGGGACCATAGTCGGAGACCATGGTGTACATGGTCTTGATCCCGTGCTTGGCCGCCCAGGTGCCGAGCGTTTGATTGAGTTGCGGCGTGGTCGTCGAGGTGCGGGCGAGGTACGGGGATTTCAGCGTGATGATCGAGGTCGCCGCATTCATCACCACCATGAATTTCTTTGCTTCCGCGGACACGTCGGCGGCGGCCAGCGCATTCGGCGTGAGCACGAAGCCGGCCAGAATGTCGGCATGATCGCGCACGATCAGTTCCTGCGCGAGCCGCTTGGCGACGTCGGGCGCAATGCCGCCGGTATCTTTGCGGATCAGCTCGATCTTCTTGCCGGCGACGGTATCGCCGTGCTGCTTCATGTAGAGCTTGATGGCGTTGTCCATTTGCGTGGCGGTGTCGGCGAACTGGCCGGAATACGGCATGATGATGCCGATCTTGATGGTGTCTTGCGCATTGGCAGAACCGATTGCGCATAGCGCCAGCGCCGAGCCGGCAACCCCGTACAGGAATGTTAGCAAGAATTTCTGCAAGAACTTCTGCATGTGCGTTCCTCCCGTTCTTGGCTTCTTCCCTCTCTGCTCGGCTTCTGATTTCACAATGCTGAGCCGATTTGAGTGCCATCCTCGTTCAAGCCGCCGGGCGGCGCAACCTGCGCTCATTGTCGCGGTTAAGTGGGCCGGCGCCCGCGAAGGCGATTGAGCCACTTCGCCGCGCGGCATACAAAGAGCTACCGAACGAAGTAAACAGACGCATGCCTCCAGAGCAGCCGCAAGGCACCATCGACCCGGAAGAAGTCGCGCGCTTTTCCCGCGTCGCCCGGCAATGGTGGGACCCGCGCGGGCCAATGGCGGCACTGCACAAGTTCAATCCGGTGCGCCTTGCCTACGTCCGCGACCGCGCCGCCGCACATTTTAACCGCGATCCGAAGCGGCTCGACAGCCTCACGGGATTGCGGATCCTCGATATCGGCTGCGGCGGCGGCATTCTGTGCGAGCCGCTGGCGCGGCTTGGGGCATCCGTCGTCGGCGTCGATCCCGCCGAGAACAACATCGCGGTCGCGCAACAGCATGCCGCGCGGTCGGGCCTCGCCATCGACTATCGCAACTCCACGGTCGAAACGCTGGCGCAAGCCGGCGAAAGCTTCGACGTCGTTTTGGCCATGGAAGTGATCGAGCATGTGACCGATGTCGGCCTGTTCATCGAGCATGCGGCCGAAATGGTGAAACCCGGCGGGTTGATGTTCGTCGCCACGCTCAACCGCACGGCCAAAAGCTACGCGCTGGCGATCGTCGGCGCCGAATACATCCTGCGCTGGCTGCCGCGCGGCACCCACCAATGGGACAAATTCGTCATGCCTGACGAACTCGAGATCGCCATCGAGCAGGCCGGACTGCGCATCACCGGCGAGACCGGCGTGATCTACAATTTGTTCGCCGACCGCTGGCAGCTCTCTACCGACATGGACGTGAATTACATGATCGTCGCGGAGAAAGCCGCGTAATGGCCACGCCCTGGCTCTGGGCCGTCTTTACCGTCATCGCCGCTTTTGCCCAGACGCTCCGCAATGCCATGCAGCGCGAGCTGACGGCGAGCCTCGGCACGGTCGGCGCCACTCACGTGCGGTTTCTGTTCGGCCTGCCCTTCGTGCTGATTTTTCTCATCGGCGAACTCATGGCGACGCACTCGGCGGTGCCGAAGCCGGGGCTGATTTTTTGGCCTTGGGTGATCGACGGCGCGTGCGCGCAGGTCGCCGCCACCGCCCTGATGCTCGCGGCAATGGGCGAGCGTTCATTCGTCGTCACCATCGCCTACACCAAGACCGAGCCGATTCAGGTCGCGGTGTTCGGTCTGGTGTTTCTCGGCGACATGCTGACCTGGCCGATGATGGTCGCGATCCTCATCGCCACTGCAGGCGTCGTAATCATGTCGACCAAGCCCGGCGGCATGGTCGGCGGCGTGCGGCCGACGCTCATCGGCCTTGCGTCGGGCGGAATGTTTGCGCTCTCTGCAATCGGTTTTCGCGGCGGCATTCTCAGCCTGGAATCGACCAACTACATCGCCGCGTCGACGTTCACGCTCGCGGTCGGCATCGCCATGCAGGCGGCGCTGCTGTCGCTCTATCTGGCCCTGCGCAATCCTACCGTGCTCCTGTCCATCGTCCGCGCCTGGAAGCCTCGATGCTGGCCGGCTTGGCGGGCGCAGTTGCCTCGCAGTTCTGGTTTCTGGCGTTCGCGCTCGCTACCGCGGCGAGCGTGCGGACGCTCGCTTTGATCGAGGTGCTGTTCGCTCAAGTGATCGCCCGCTTTGCCTTCGGCCATCACACCACAGTGCGCGAAGCCTTAGGCATGCTGCTGGTTGTCGGCGGCGTCGGCTTGCTGCTCTGGGCATACTGAGGTTCTGCCAATCGCTCTTTTTCGTTTTCCACTTGAACGTGCCGACTTTTAGGTCCGCACCGCACGCGCTGTCTTTTCTTGATCTATATCAAGGAGAGAACGGATGGGACCCCCACTAATTCGTCTAACGACGGCCGGTGTACACAGGCCGAGTTGGGGAGCGCGAAATTGTTGCAATTGAAAGTCGATCGGATCGAGCCGATGACGTCTCGTGTGCGTCGGATAGAGCTTTCATCGGCCGACGGCGGTCGACTTCCGGTCTTTACGCCGGGCGCGCATATCGACGTGGAGCTGCCTAACGAGGAGACGCGATCTTACTCCCTGCTCAACGATTGCGGAGAGACGAATCGCTATGTCCTTGGCGTGTTGCGCGAGCCTGACGGCCTCGGCGGGTCGCTTTATTTGCATGACAGGCTTGCAGTCGGAGACACGCTGAAGGCGTCCCCGCCAAGTAATGACTTTCCGCTCTACGAAGCTGGCGAAACCGCCATACTGATCGCGGGCGGAATCGGCATCACGCCGATGATGTCGATGGCCGCCCGTCTTGCGGAACTTGGCAGAGATTACACGCTGCACTACTGCGCGCGCTCTGAAGATGAAGCGGCCTTTCTGGACGAATTGCGGGCCCGGCACGGCGACCGTCTGAGGACCTATTTCGACGGCGGCGATCCATCACGAGGCCTCGATTTGAAAGCGCTGCTCGGCGTCCGGCGGCCCGGCGCCCATGTTTATGTTTGCGGTCCGATCGGACTGATCCGGGACACCATTGCCGCCACGGCAGACTGGCCGCAGGGCACGGTGCACTACGAATTGTTCAAGGGAAGTGACGCGGATCTCGCGATCCAATCACAGCGATCTGCCTTTCGACATCGTGCTGAAGAAGGCCGGCAAGACTTTCACGGTGCCCGCCGACAAGAGCATCCTCGCCGTCCTCAAGGCGGAGGGCTTCAAGATCAAGACGCTCTGCACGTCCGGCCGCTGCGGCACGTGTCGGGTCCGCTACCTGGCCGGCATGGTCGATCATCGCGACGAGGTGCTCGACGACGATGAAAGACAGACGTTTCTGCAAGTATGCGTCTCGCGCGCCATGCCCGGCGAGACGCTCGTGCTCGACCTATAAGATAACATTCAAGGGAGATCAGCTATGAACGTACAATTCAAGCCGGGCGCGACTTCGCCTCACGTGAAAACCCGGTCGATTATTTGCGGCACGCTCGTCACGACCGATTTGAAACGCGCGCGCCGGATGCAGGAAGAGGCGTTCGACATGGAGTGCGTCGAGCCGTCCGAAGGACTGATGTACGTGCGCGAGAAAGGACATCGGCCCGGCGAGGCTAAATTTGGCAAGCCTTACTGGGTTCTTGAGGTGCGCGAGGTCGCCGATATCGGGGTGCCGCAGGAAATGCTGAACCACTGGGGCTTCGAGGCTTCGAGCCAGGCCGCGGTTGACGATGCCTATCAGAAGCTAAGCGCCAACAAAGCCGAGTACGGCATCACGCGAGTACAGAAGCCCGCGTTTCGCAATGGCTCTTACGCCCTCTATTGCGTGGATAAGGATTCCAACTGGTGGGAGTTCGAGTATCGCACGCCGGACCTCGTCTACGCCGCCTTGCGCGAAAAGGGCGACCAGTTCGCCGATTGATCGAATTCAGGGAGAAAACAAATGTCCACAGCAACGCCGCTCATTCACAACGAACTCTTTTCGCATGGCACCTATGAGTGCAGCGAAATGGCGCCCACCAGAAGATTCCTGGCGGACTTCCTCGGCCTCGATATCGTTCGCCCGTTGCCGGAGGCTCAGTACATGTGGAAAGGCGGGCCGTGGTCCGTCATCTGCGTTCGCGTTCAGGACGGCGAGGCCAAAGAACAAGGCACGCAAAACCACTTCAAGCTCTCCGTCGCTACGGACGCTGACGTCGACGCCGCTCATGCGGCGGCACTTGCTCACAAAGATGAGTTTGGCATCAAGCGCGTGCTCGACGTCGAGACGTCGGACGGGCATCGCGCGTTCAAGCTCCTCGATCTCAACAACACGTGGTGGGAGATCAGCACTGTTTCGCAGGCTTATTTCGATGGTGTATTCGCCAAAGGCGACCGGCGGCACTGACGAATCCTGGGCCTGAACTGCGCGAGTTAAGCCAAGACAGGTATTGCCGCCTTGTTGCAAAAGCAGGCTGGCGATGTGGAGAAAAAGCGAGCCGCCTAGTTAAATTCGTCGGGCAAAATCGGCAGCGGGTGAAATTCGATGCCCTCTTCGTGCAATTCCTTGGCCTCATCCGGCGACGCTTCGCCATAGATCGAGCGGTGTTCGATCTCGCCGTAATGGATTTTGCGCGCCTGCTCGGGGAAACGCGCACCGACATAGTCCGAATTCTTGGTGATGTGCTCGCGCAGCTCTTTCAGCTTCTTCCGCAGTTCGTGCTCGGGCGGCGACATCATGACCGGCGCTTTGGGCGGCATCGGCACCGGCAGCGCCGGATGAGGCGGCATCGGCACAGGCATTGGCACATTCATCGGCATCGGAGACGCCTCACCAGCGTCGGCGCGCGACAGCCGCGGCGCCATGATCGCCTTCTCTACCTTGGCAGAGCCGCAGATCGGGCAGGCGACCAGCCCACGCTTGGCTTGTTTGTCGTATGCTGCCGAGTTCTGGAACCAGCTTTCGAAGCGTGTGGCCCTGCTCGCAATTGAGCGCGTAGCGGATCATACCGGCTCTCGCACCGCGTGCAGGTAGGTCGGCTCGGCCAGGGGCTCGATCAGCTCGAAGCGCCGGCCGTGCAGCAGCGACGGAATCCGTGAACGCGCAGCCGCGACCTCAGCCGGGTCGACGTCCGCGAGGATCACGCCCGGTTCGCTGCCGCCCTCGGCGAGAATGCGGCCCCATGGATCGACGATGAGCGAGTGACCGAAAGTCTCGCGGCCGTTCTCATGCCTGCCGCCTTGCGCGGCGGCGAATACGAACGAGCCGTTCTCGATCGCGCGCGCACGTAGCAGAACGTGCCAGTGCGCCTCTCCAGTCTGCTGGGTGAAGGCTGACGGGATCGAGAAGAACGAAGCGCCGGCTTCCGCGAGCGCGCGATAGAGCGCCGGAAAGCGCAAGTCGTAACAGACCGTGATGCCGATTCGGCCCCAAGGCAGATCAGCGACCACGGCGAGCTCGCCGGGACGATAACTGCGCGATTCGCGATAGCTTTCGCCGTTCGCCAGATCAACGTCAAACATGTGGATCTTGTCGTAGCGCGCGACCACCTTGCCGTGCGGGTCGATCAGAAACGAGCGGTTCGCCGCCCGGTCGGGCGAAGCCTTGACGGCGAGCGAACCGATATGAACATACAGCGAAAGCCGCCGCGCGGCCTCGCACAACGCCGCCAGTGTAGGGTCGCTTTCTTCATCCGTGATGGTGGCGAACAAGCGCTCGCGCTTGATCTCCATGATGTTGGTCATTTCCGGCGTGAGCACGTAGGCGGCGCCGGCGCGCTTGGCCTCTTCGATGGCAGCCAGCGCCGTCGCAAGGTTCACCTGCGGATCGACGCCCGAGCGCATTTGAACGAGGCCGACTTTGAAAATCGACGGAGAAGCCGCGCTCATGCCGGCGGGCTTTCGCTTTGCCCAAACAGCGGATCGAGTTTGCCGGCATCCTCCAGCGCGTAGAGGTCGTCACAGCCGCCGACATAGGTCGCGCCGATGAAAATCTGCGGCACCGAAGTGCGGCCGTTGGTGCGCTCGAACATTTCGTGCCGCATCTGCGCGTTTCCCGTGACGTCGATCTCACGGAAGGTTACGCCCTTGCGCGAAAGCAGGTCCTTCGCCCAATGGCAGTAGGGACAGTACTTCTGAGTGTAGATGTCGACAGAAGTCATAACGGCGCGTTAAGTCTACCAAATCCCCATATGTAGCAAGTCTTTATATGGATGTTTGCACCGGATCGGCAACCCTGGCGAAGACCAGGACGTCGACATTGGCGGCGCCTGCCCGCAGCAGGGCCCGCGCACAGCCCTCCGCCGTGGCGCCGGAGGTCAGCACGTCGTCGACGAGGATAAGCCTGCGGCCGACAATTGCCGCCTTGCCTTCCGCGGGCACGCGGAACGCGCCCTGCACATTGGTGGCGCGTTCGGTTCGGCTCAGGCCGACCTGCTGAACCGTCGCCTTCACCCGCTCGAGAGCGCCCGTCGCAACCGGCACGCCGCTCGTAGTCGAAACCGCGGCTGCCAGCATGGCCGACTGGTTGAAGCGCCGCGCCCAATTCCGCCGCCAATGCAACGGTACCGGAATCAGGGCGTCGGCGTCGGCGAGCAGTTCATGGCCGGCGTGACCAAGCCAGCGGCCCATCATCGGAGCGAGATCGAGCCGGTCGCCGTACTTCAGCGCATGAACGAGCGCGCGGGAGATTTCGTCAAAGCGCACAGCGGCGCGGGCACGGTTGTAGGCGGGTGGGTCGGCGATCGCTTCCATGGAGAGGATGCCCGGACCTGGGTCGTAGACGAAAGGAATGCCGAGACGTTCGCAATAGGGCCGGCTGATGAATGAGAGCTTCGACCAGCACGTCGGGCAAAGGCCCTGCCCTTCGACCGGGGCCCGACAAACGGCGCATAGCCGCGGCAAAGCCAGATCAAGCGCCGCGCGGAAGATCGCGCCCGCCATATCCGCCACCCGCTGGAGCCGTCGCAGCGGCGCACCTCGGGACCATTCTGCCGTGATATCCCCCATGCCGCCACGCTACCGTTCCGGCCTGGAATTGTCACCGCTCCGGCATCACTTGGCCAATAGTCGAGTGGGGTGGCTGCCGACATAACTACGGACGTGAGACAATCGTTTATGGCCGATGGCCCGAAAGCTGACAGCCCGCTGATTTTCGATCGCGACCTGCTTCGCAGCCGCCGCCAGCGTGCGGCGGCCGCAGAGCCGGCGACATTTCTGCTCGATCGCGTCGCCGCCGATCTGGCCGAACGCCTTGCGGCGGTACTGCGCCGGTTCGATTTGGCGCTCGATCTCGGCACGCCCACTGATGCGGTGGTGACAGCACTCGCCAGCCTCGGTTCGGTCGGAACGATTGTGCGCGCGGACCGAACGCTGCCAAGCGGCCGCGCACCGGCATCGCTGTTTGTTGTCGCCGACGAGGAGGTGCTGCCTTTCGGCGACGCTGTGTTCGATCTCGTGGTCTCGGCGCTGACGCTGCAGTTCGTCAACGATCTTCCTGGCGCGCTTGTGCAAATCCGTCGTGCGCTAAAGCCGGACGGGTTGTTTCTTGCCGCGCTGATCGGCGGCGAAACCCTCACCGAACTGCGCCAATCGTTCGCCGCCGCCGAAAGCGAAGTCGAAGCCGGCGTTTCGCCGCGTGTTGCCCCATTCGCCGATTTGCGCGATCTCGGCGCGCTGTTGCAGCGCGCGGGCTTTGCGCTTCCCGTCACCGACGTCGACCGCATCACGGTGCGGTACGATACCGTGTTCGCCCTGATGCACGACCTGCGGCGCATGGGCGCGACCAACGCGCTGATCGATCGGCGCCGCGTGCCGCTTCGGCGCGCAACCTTGATGCGGATGGCCGAGATTTACCGCGAGCGCTTCAGCGATGACGATGGCCGCATACGCGCGACCTTCGAGATTATCTGGCTGTCGGGATGGGCGCCGCATCCAAGCCAGCAGCAGCCGCTGCGGCCAGGATCGGCGAAAACGCGGCTCGCCGACGCGCTCGGCACGCGCGAAATACCAACCGGCGAGAAGGCGGGGCGGTAGAGAGGACTTTGCTTACTTCAGCGCCGTGGAGACGCTGCTGAACATGTTCGTCACGTTGCTGCCGAGGCCGAAGACGACGCTGACAATGGCGACGGAAATGCCGGAGGCGATCAGCGCGTATTCGATGGCGGTGGCGGCGCGTTCGTCACCGCCGAAACGGCGGAGCGCTATGCGGATTGTTTGAGTTGAACGTTTGAACATGGCTTCTATCTCTTGTTCACAATCATAATAACGTCATCAGGTGCGGGATCAGCGGCTCGTCGGCAGGCGGCATCGGATAGTTGCGCAGGTCATGCGGTCGCACCCATTTCAGCCTTTGCGCCTCCCGGCCGGTGACGATTCCCTCCCACCGGCGGCAGACATAGAGCGGCATCAGCAAGTGGAAGTCGGGATAAAGGTGGCTCGCGAATGTCAGCGGAGCGAGGCACTCTTCCCTGACGACGATTCCCAGTTCCTCCTTCAACTCCCGGATCAGGCTATGCTCCGGCCGTTCGCCGGCTTCGATCTTGCCACCGGGAAACTCCCAGAGACCTGCCATCGACTTGCCTTCCGGGCGCTGGGCGATGAGCACGCGACCATCGGCGTCGATCAGGGCGCAAGCGGCGACAAGCACAAGTTTGACGCTCACGGCCGAGCCTCAACCTAGACAAGCCAAGGTAAATGCGCGCTTCAACACGGTGAGTTTATTGCCCGCTTTCGCCGCAATGGTTAAGGCGGCGTCAAGAGCGGTAATCGCCATTGATGGCGACATATTCCTTGGTGAGGTCGCAGGTGAGCACCCGGTCGCGGCCCTTGCCGAGGCCAAGGCCGACTTTGAGCGTGATCTCCGGCTTCTTCATCGCCTCGGAAACCGCAGCTTCGTCATATCCCGGATCGCGGGCGCCCTTGTGCGCGACGCGAATGCCGTTGAACCAGATCGAAAGCCGGTCGCGGTTGGCCGGCTCGCCAGCTTTGCCAACCGCCATGACCACGCGGCCCCAATTGGCGTCCTCGCCGGCGATTGCGGTCTTGACCAGCGGCGAGTTGGCAATCGACAGCGCAATGCGCCGCGCCGATTTTTTTGAGGCCGCGCCCTCGATCAAGATCTCGACCAGTTTGCGCGCGCCCTCACCGTCACGCGCTACCTGCTCGGAGAGATCCGCGAGCACGGCGTTAAAGCCCTTGCGGAACGCCGGTACCCGCGGATCGGACAACCGCGCGATCTTCGCTACGCCGTGCGCCTCGGCAGTACCAGTGGCGAATGCGAGCAGCGTGTCCGAGGTCGAGGTATCGCCGTCGATCGTTACCGCATTGAAGGTGTCGGCGACGCCGTCCTTGAGCAGGGATTGCAGCACCGCGGGCGCGATCGGTGCGTCGGTGAAAATAAAAGACAACATCGTTCCCATATCCGGCGCGATCATGCCGGCGCCTTTGGCGATGCCGCAGATGGTCACGGCGTGCGAGCCCATGCGCACCATGGCGGCGGCGCCTTTGGGAAAGGTGTCCGTCGTCATGATCGCCTTGGCCGCTTCGGCCCAGTGCCCCGGCGCAGCGTCGGCGACCAGGCGATCCATGACGGCGGCGAATTTGGTCGCGTCGAGCGGCTCGCCGATCACGCCGGTCGAGGCGAGGAACACATCGCCGGGCTTGCAATGGGCTGCCCCGGCGGCGATCTCGGCGGTCAGCTTGGTCGCCACACGGCCCGACTTGCCGGTAAAGGCGTTCGCGTTGCCCGAGTTGACGACGAGTGCGCTCGCAGCGCCACGCTTGATGTGGTCGCGGCACCAATCGACCGCCGCCGAAGGGCATTTTGACCGGGTGAAAACGCCCGCCACCGTTGTGCCCGAATCGAACAGCGCCAGCAGCACGTCGGTTCGTCCCGGATAGCGAATGCCGGCAGCCGCCGTAGCCAGCCGCACGCCGGCGATCTGGGGCATTTCGGGAAAGGCAGCTGGTGCGAGCGGGGAGATCTGAGGAGCCATTTCCGTCACCCTGAGGTGCGAGCGAAACGAGCCATCCAAGTCGGCTGTTGCCGACTTGGCGCCTAACAATGCCGAAAATCGGGTAAACCGATTTCGGTTGGGGGCGACCGCCCCAGAAGCCTCGGCCGTCCACCCTTCGAGGCGCGCCTTTGGCGCGCACCTCAGGATGACGGTAATAACGTTATGGCGCTTGGCTGACTACTTCTTCGCCGGCGCGGCGGGATTGAGCGAGGGATCCGGCGCCGTCGGCTTGTCGAGACGCTCGACATTGGCGGCGCTGCGCAGCTTTTCGACCAGCTGCGCCTGCGCGCGGTGCGCGACGTAGTTTTCGATCTGGCCTTTGACTTGCTCGAAGGTCGGCGTCGGCTTCATCCGCTTATCTTCGACCTTGATGATGTGCCAGCCAAATTGGGTCTTCACCGGGTCGGATAGCTGGCCCTTGTCCAGCTTGAATGCCACCGTGGCGAATTCAGGGACCATCTGCTCCTTGGTGAAGTAGCCGAGATCGCCGCCGTCGGCCGCACCCGGATCTTTGGATTTTTCCTTGGCGAGCGTTGCGAAATCCGCTCCGCCCTTCAGCTGGGCAAGAATCGCCTTGGCTTCGTCCTCGGTCGGAACGAGGATATGACGCGCGTGCACTTCCTCCTCGCTCTTTGCCTGCTTGATGGCCTCATCGTAGACCGCATGCTCGGCAGCATCGGACAGAGCGGCGCGTCCGGCATCCTGCAGCATCAACTCCATCAGCAGCCTGTTACGGTCGAAAGCCAGCCGGTGCTTCACCTCGGGGCGATCGGCAAGCTTTTGCTGTTCGGCGGCCTGCGACATCACCGCGACGTCGACCAGATAGTTGATGAGGTAGTCGCGCTTCTGTTCCGGCGGCATGTTCGGGATGTTGCCGCCGATTTCTTCTCCGGCAAATGCAATATCGCTCTGCCGAATGTCGACGCCGTTGACCCGGGCCACCACCGGATCGCTGTCCTGCGCGTATGAGGGACCAACTGGCGCGGCAAGAAGCGCGGCAAATATCAGCGCGCCGAACGCGCAGCGAATGGATGGGCGAGTGAAGGCCATGGAACGCGATCCTTTGGGTAAATAGGCAAACGCCGGTCTGAAACGGCGGTTGGCGGCGCGGACACTCGCCGAAAACAGCACCCCTTGGCAATGGCAGAATTGGAAGGAGACCTAACGACCGCGTGAAGAGCCCGTCGCATTGACATAAAACCTACCCCCTCTTATGTCTCCCGACAGTATTCACGCGCTCCATGCCGCCTTGCAGAAGCCCGAATAGCGCCGCATTTTCCGCTGGTTGGACCAGCGTCGATTGCCAAGAGCGAGACCCTATGGGGCAGTCCGAGATTGAAAGGATGTTGACGCGATGATCGGCGCCGTCGCCCGCAAGCTATTCGGTTCCGCCAACGACCGCCGCGTCCGCACCTATCGGGCGCGGGTCGATGCCATCAATGCGCTCGAAGGCGAGCTGGAGCAGCCTATCCGACGAGGCGCTGCGGGCCCGGACCGAGGACTTCAAAAAGCAATTGACCGAGGGAGCACGCTCGACGACATTCTGGTGCCGGCATTCGCCACCGTGCGCGAGGCCGGCAAACGCGCGCTGGGCCAGCGCCACTTCGACGTTCAGCTGATCGGCGGCATGGTGCTGCACGAAGGCAAGATTTCCGAGATGAAGACCGGCGAAGGCAAGACGCTGGTCGCCACGCTTCCGGTTTATCTCAACGCGCTCGCCGGCCGCGGCGTCCACGTCGTCACGGTCAACGACTACCTCGCCAAGCGCGACGCCGAATGGATGGGGCAGATCTACAAGTTCCTCGGCCTCACGGTCGGCGTCATCGTCCATGGTCTCGACGACGAGCAGCGCAAGAAGGAATACGACTGCGACGTGACCTATGGCACCAACAACGAGCTGGGCTTCGACTATCTGCGCGACAATATGAAGTATCGGCTCGAAGACATGGTGCAGCGCGGGCACGTCTACGCCATCGTCGACGAGGTCGAACTCGATCCTGATCGACGAAGCACGCACCCCGCTGATCATTTCCGGTCCGCTCGACGACCGCTCCGACTTCTACAATACCATCGACACCTACATTCCGAGCCTCGACAAGGCCGACTATGAGCTGGACGAGAAGCAGCGCACCGTGACGCTGACCGAGGTCGGGATGGAGAAGATGGAACAGGCGCTGCGCGGGGCCGGCCTGCTCAAATCCGATTCGCTCTATGACGTCGAGAACGTCTCGGTCGTCCATCACGTCAACCAGGCGCTGCGCGCGCACAAGCTGTTCCAGCGCGACAAGGACTATATCGTCCGCAACGGCGAGGTCGTCATCATCGACGAGTTCACCGGCCGCATGATGCCGGGGCGGCGCTATTCGGAAGGACTTCATCAGGCGCTCGAGGCCAAGGAACGTCAGCCGGTCCAGCCGGAAAACCAGACCCTCGCCTCCATCACCTTCCAGAACTATTTCCGCATGTACGAGAAGCTCGCGGGCATGACCGGAACGGCGGCGACCGAGGCGGACGAGTTCCTCGACATCTACAATCTCGAAGTCCTGGAAATTCCCACCAACATGCCGATGGTCCGCATCGACGACGATGACGAGGTCTATCGCACCGCGACGGAGAAATTCCGGGCGATCCTGACTTTGATCGAAGACTGCAAATCCCGCGGCCAGCCAGTGCTGGTCGGCACCACCTCGATCGAGAAATCCGAGCAGCTTGCAGAAATGCTGCGCCAGCAGGGCTGGGAGGCGCACGATTTCACCGACCCTAACGCATTCGCCGCGCTTTATTCCGGCGACGAGGGTGCCTCGAAGGCCAAGGTATTTGCCATTCTCAACGCCCGCTACCATGAGCAGGAAGCGCAGATCATCGCCCAGGCCGGTGTGCCCGGCGCCATCACCATCGCCACCAACATGGCCGGCCGCGGCACCGACATTCAGCTCGGCGGCAATGCCGACATGCGTATCCGCCAGGAATTGGCCGACGTCGACGACTGGCAGACCCGCGACAAATCCCCGCGCGCGGCGGAGATCCGTGCCCAGGTCGCGCGATTGAAGGAAACGGCGCTGGCCGCCGGCGGGCTCTATGTGCTCGGCACCGAACGGCACGAAAGTCGCCGTATCGATAACCAGCTGCGCGGCCGTTCCGGACGTCAGGGCGATCCCGGCCACTCGAAATTCTTCCTCTCGCTCGAAGACGACCTGATGCGCATCTTCGGCACTGACAAGCTCGACGGCATGCTGACGCGGCTCGGCCTGAAAGAAAACGAAGCGATCGTCCATCCTTGGATCAACAAGGCGCTGGAGAAGGCGCAACAGAAGGTCGAAGCGCGCAACTTCGATATCCGCAAGAACATCCTCAAGTTCGACAACGTGATGAACGATCAGCGCAAGGTGATCTTCGATCAGCGCGTCGAATGGATGAACGATCAGGCCACGGCGGAGATCGTCGCCGACATGCGCCACTCCTCGATCGACGATCTGGTCGCCAAGCACGTGCCGGAGAATGCCTATCCGGAGCAATGGGACACGGCTGGCCTGAAGGAAGAGCTCAAGCGCGTGCTCGGCCTCGATCTGCCGGTGGACGAATGGGCGAAGGAAGAGGGTATCGCGGACGAAGAGATTTTCACCCGGGTCGAGCGCCGCGCCGACGAGCACATGGCGGCGAAGGTCGCGCGATGGGGCGCCGACGTCATCCGCTACATCGAGAAGTCGATCCTGCTGCAGACGCTCGACCATCTGTGGCGCGAGCATCTGGTCATGCTCGATCATCTGCGCCAGGTGATCGGGCTCCGCGGCTACGCCCAGCGCGACCCGCTCAACGAATACAAGGCGGAAGCCTTCAGCCTGTTCGAGGCGATGAGCCAGAACCTGCGCGAGGCGGTGACGGCGCAGCTGATGCGCGTCGAAGTCATGGATTCGCCGCCGCCGGACCAGCCGATGTCGCCGCTGCCAATGATGGAAGCGCACAAAATCGATCCGATGACAGGCGAAGACGAGATGGCATTGGCGCTTGCCGGCGCCGAAACGCTGGCGCGTCACGGCATCGGTGGAAGCGCCGCTGCCGCGGCGATTGCAGCGCCGCGCAACGCGCCCGCGCCGGAACGCAATCCTAAAGACCCGACGAGTTGGGGCAAGGTCGGCCGCAACGAGGCCTGTCCGTGCGGCTCAGGCAAGAAGTTCAAGCACTGCCACGGGCGTTACGCGTAACAGGGATCAGATATCGCGGGGGCCAGCAATCCGATGGCCTCCCTGGCACTCCACTGGCTACCAATTCCTGATTACTGCAATCCGCCCCAGCGGCTGTCGAAGTTGCCTGACGGCACCACGGCTTGAGCGCCCTTCATCAGGCTGGCGGTGGTTGCTGGCGGCGCGGCGGCGTTGGCTTCTTGCTCCTGCGGAGCCGGTTTTGCTTTTGGCGCTGCCGCCTCAGTTTCTTGCGGCTCGGTTTTGCGCGGTTCGGCGCTGCGCGGCTCGGCCTTTGGCTTCGGCGCGGTCGCCGCGGTCTCATAGCGCGGCGCAGGCCTGACTTTTGGACGTTCGACCGTCGCAGTCGTCGTCGGCGGTGGCGAGCAGCAGCAGGCTCCTGCTCCTTTGATGCGAACAGGCTATTGAAGAAGCCGCCGCCACCGTTGGCTTCGCCGCGCTCCACCACATGTGTATCGGTCGTCGCCACTTGCGCCGGCTCAGCGGCGGCGGACGATCCGAACAGGCCCCCGAGCATGCGGCTGGCGAACGTCGGCTGGCCGCTGCCGTTGTCGACGACAACGGGTGGCGGCTGCGGCGGCAGCGGTGCGGTCTTTCTTGCTGGCGGGATGTTGCCGCCGACTTGCGCCAGGAAGACTCGGTTCATGCCGCCGTCGAGGCCGGTTCTGATCGGCGCGGTCGGCGTGTTGATTCTGACAAACTGGGCGTACTGAGCGTCGTCCTTATGCTCTTTGTCGAGCGCCAAACTGGCGACTTCCGGCGCCACCGTATAGGCGGGACAGGGGCCGGTCGGATTGAACACCACCGACTTCGATGAGTTGGCAGCCTGGGCGTCGAACACATAGTGCCGATTGCACACGTCGACCCTGGGCTCGAGATGCGTGACCTCGAAGTGGTCGTTGCCCTCCTTGATCATCTTCCAGAACGCCATGTTCGGGTTGGTGCGATGCCGGGCCATGTTCAGCGGCGTCATCCGAAACGGATATGCCTGGATCTGGAACGAATGCTGGCCGCCAAGGAAGGATTCGCGCGCGAGCGAATAGATCTCGCCGATCTGTTCGTCGGTCATGGCGTAACAGCCGCGCGACGAACAATCGCCGTGAATCATCAACAGCGCGCCGGTGCGCCCGTTGGCCTTGTCGTAAGAGTTGGGAAAGCCGGTATTGATCGCGAGGTAGTAATTGGAATTGGGATTCATCAGGTCAGGCGTGATGGAATAAAACCCCTCGGGAGCCTGGCGGTCGCCCTCGTAGACCTTTGGCCCGAGATCTCCCGACCAGCGGCAGATCGGATAAACCTTGAGGATTTGGAAGCGGCCGGTGGTATCCTGCTTCCAAACTTCGAGTTCCGATTCCTCCTTGAAGATCCGGACCAGGATCGGGGAGTCCTTCGGCATATGCTTCTTTTCGAGCAGCGCCAGCGTCTGGGGCGACAGTTCCTTCATCGCCCGGGTCGGAAGCTGGTAGGCGTCTTCGCCGTAGCAGCCAGCAAGCGCCAACACCGCGGCGAGTACCGCCGACGCCGTCAGCGCGCGGACTAGGCTGGCGCGGATCAAACCAATACTCCCCGACCGATGGAACCGTCCCCGTGCCATCACTAAAGCAATGGTTATCCTTACGAGGGAGCTTAAGCAAGCCAAGCAAAACGCCGGTTTCGCAATGGACCATGCGGGCGTTGAATGAATGGTAAATTTTCCGCAAATTTGGCGGGCAAAACCAAGCGTTTATGGAGGATACCCAGCTGTTCGCGGGGCGCGGTATTAATCGCGGCGTGATTGCGGCGAATCGGACCTCGCGGGCCGGTCGCCAAGGGTTTTGTAAAACAAGGGCTTCGTAATATCAGCTAAGCGTGCGGCCAATCGCCATGAACTTTTCGCGGCGCAGGCGAACAATGGTCGCAGGGTCGAGCCCGTGCAGTTCGGTCAGTGCCGCGGCGATTGCCGCCCCGGCCGCGGCGATGGTCGCGGGCGGATCGCGATGGGCACCCCCGGTGGGCTCCGGCACGATGGTATCGACGACGCCCAGGCGAAGCAGATCCTGTGCCGTGATCTTCATGTTGGAAGCGGCGTCCTGGGCTTTGGCGGCATCACGCCAGAGGATCGAAGCGGCGCCTTCGGGCGAGATCACGCTGTAGATGGCGTGCTCCAGCATGATGACGCGGTTGGCGGTGGCGACGGCGATGGCTCCGCCCGAGCCGCCCTCCCCGATGACGGTCGCGACGTTGGGCACTCCGATACGCAGGCAGACTTCCGTCGAGCGCGCGATGGCCTCGGCTTGTCCGCGCTCCTCGGCACCAATACCGGGATACGCTCCCGCCGTGTCGATCAGCGCGATGACCGGAATTTCAAAATGATCGGCCATGTCCATGAGCCGTGCCGCTTTGCGATAGCCTTCCGGGCGCGCCATTCCGAAATTGTGCTTAAGCCGGCTGTCGGTGTCGGAGCCTTTCTCGTGGCCGATGACGCAAACGCTCTCGCCTTGGAAGCGGCCGAAGCCGCCGACAATCGCGGCGTCCTCGCCGTAGGTGCGGTCGCCGGCCAGCGGCGTGAAATCGCCGATCAGCTGGGCGATGTAATCGAGACAATGCGGCCGCTGCGGATGCCGCGCCACTTGGGTCTTCTGCCACGGCGTCAACTCCGCATAGAGTTCCTTGAGCGCTTGGGCCGCCTTGCCTTCGATGCGATTGATTTCTTCACCGATAGCGATGGCGTCGCCGCCATTCTGCATCGCGCGCATTTCCTCGATCTTGGCCTCCAGTTCGGCCACAGGCTTTTCGAAGTCGAGATAAGAGCGCATTACAAAATGGTTCCAACTTTAAAGGTCGTCGCGAGGACTTGTCGCGTTGCTGCCGACAACGGCGAGTGACGCCGGTCTAGTCCATCAAGTATTAACGTCGGCCAATGGATGCAAATCGCGGACGAGGCTTTTCAGCCGTTCTTCGAGCACGTGGGTGTAGATCTGCGTCGTGGAAATGTCGGCATGACCGAGCAGCGTCTGGACCACGCGGAGATCCGCGCCATTGTGCAGAAGGTGACTGGCAAAGGCGTGGCGCAGCACGTGGGGGCTTAATTGCGCCGCACGCAATCCGGCGGCCGCAGCGAGCGCTTTGAGCTCGCGGGCAAAATGCTGCCTGGTGAGATGCCCGGAATCGCCGAACGATGGGAATAGCCATTTCGATCCGGCGACAGCGCCGTCTTCGCCGCGCGCTTCGGTCACAAGCGGCAAGGTATTGGGCTGTCGCCTCCTTGGCCGCATCGTTGAGCGGGACGAGACGCTCCTTATTACCCTTGCCGCGCACAACTATGACTCGGGCATCGCGCCGAGCGGCCGAAGCGGGCAAGGCGACGAGTTCGGACACCCGCAAGCCGGTGGCGTAGAGCAGCTCGACGAGACAAGCGAGCCGCGCCGTGCGCAGGCGGACGGATAGCGGCGCGGCCGGATCGCACTCGGCAGCGACGCGCAGCAGCCGATCAACTTCACCCAGCGTCAGCGTTTTCGGCAGCCCGCGGACGCGTTTTGGACCTTCGAGTACGGCGGCGGGGTCGTCTTTGCGGCGGCCTTCGGCGTAGAGAAAGCGATAGAGCTGTCGGACCGCGGAGAGGCGGCGGGCTACTGTCGCCGGCCGCAAATCACGCTTCGCCAGGTCGCTCAGATAGGCGCGCAAATCCCCGGTCGCGGCGCTCGCTACCGAGCGGCCGACGCCGCCGAGATAGGAGATGAAATCAGCGAGGTCGCGGCCGTAAGCAGCGAGCGTGTTTTTCTCCGCGCCGCGCTCCGCCGCCAGCATGTCGAGAAAAAGCGCGACCAGGCGTTCGTCGTGAGGTTTTGCCGTCCGCGCCGCTTTTGAGGCTGTGCTCCGAACCATGGCCGCGACCTCAGCGGTTTTTAAAGAATCTGTCGGGCGGGACCGAGACGGTAATTTCCCGTTGTTTCGGCTGAACGAAATGCGCCAGCGAATAAAGGCCGCCGTAAATGGCCAAACCCAATACCGCGACGATGGTAAGAAACCGAACCAGGCTCGGCATCGTCAGGCGCTCGCGCTCATCCCATTGGTGCCGGCGAACAGGACCGAGTACGATCATGTTCGGCCGGAGCTGGCAAGTTATTCAGCAGGCGATCCGGACGTTCCAGCCTTGGCCACAAGGGCGTCCAGCTCAACGTCACGGCTTTAACGATATATGACTGATATTGCTTTACAAAAGGACACCAGTGGGACCATTTCGCCGGCTGCGATCGTCGCCAGCCTCGGGCGGCGCTCGATCGTGCTGATCGGCATGATGGGGGTTGGCAAGTCGTCGGTCGGCCGCCGGTTATCCGCCAGGCTGGCGATCCCGTTTGTCGACGCCGATACGGAAATTGAGAAAGCCGCCGGTATGAGCATCGCCGACATTTTTTCCCAACACGGCGAGGAGTACTTTCGCAGCGGCGAGGCGCGCGTCATCGCGCGGTTGCTCGAGGGTGGCCCACAGGTGCTGGCAACCGGCGGCGGCGCGTTCATGAATCCAAAGACGCGCGACGCCATCCGGGCGAAAGGCGTCTCTGTTTGGTTGAAGGCCGAGCTTGACGTGCTGCTGCGGCGGATCAACAAGCGCCGCAATGATCGGCCGCTGTTGCAAACCGCCGATCCCGGCGAAACCTTGCGCGCGTTGCTGGTGGAGCGCGAGCCTGTCTATGCGCAAGCCGACCTGACGGTGCAGTCGCGCGAAGTGGCGCACGATGCCATCGTTGCCGACATCATGACCGCACTTGCCTCGTGGCTGAAGGAGGCGGTACCGGCCGAGCGAAAGGCCGGTCCATGACGGCGCCGCTTCGCAACGATCCTGCGACCGTCAAGGTCGCGCTCGGCGACCGCAGCTACGACATCGTCATCGGGCGCGGCCTGATCGCGTCGCTCGGCGCCCGCGTTGCAGCGCTGCGCCCTGGTGCCAAAGCCGCCATTGTCACGGACGAGAATGTCGCGCGTTATCACCTCCCCGCCGTCGAAGCCGCGCTTGCCGAAGCCGGCGTGCCAACGAGCCGCGTCATCGTTCCTGTTGGGGAGGGATCGAAGAGCTTTGGCGTATTCGAGCAAGTCTGCGAGGCGATCATCGCGGCGCGCATCGAGCGCGGCGATCTTGTTATCGCGCTCGGCGGCGGCGTGATCGGCGATCTCGCCGGCTTCGCCGCGTCCGCAGTGCGGCGCGGAATAGATTACGTGCAAGTCCCGACTTCGCTGCTGGCCCAGGTCGATTCTTCTGTCGGCGGCAAGACCGCGATCAATTCCGCTCACGGCAAAAATCTCATTGGCGCGTTTTATCAGCCGATCCTGGTGATTGCCGACACCGCCGCGCTCGACACCTTGCCGCAGCGCGAATTTCGCGCCGGCTATGCCGAGATCGCCAAGTACGGCTTGCTCGGCGACGCCGCGTTCTTTTCCTGGCTGGAGGCGAACTGGCGCGACGTCTTTAAGGGCGGCAACCGGAAAGTCGCGCGGGAGCACGCCATCGCCGTGAGTTGCCGCGCCAAGGCAGCGATCGTCGCCCGTGACGAGCGCGAAACCGGCGACCGGGCGCTGCTCAATCTCGGCCACACCTTCGGCCACGCGCTGGAAGCGGCCTGCGGCTTTTCCGAACGGCTTCTTCACGGCGAGGCGGTCGCCGCCGGTATGGCGCTCGCCTTCGGCTTTTCGGCGCGGCTGGGTGTTATTTCGGCAGCCGAAGCCGAGCGCGCGATCCGCCACCTGGACCAGGTCGGATTGCCGACGCGGCCGACCGATATCCCCGGCGGGCTGCCTTCCGTCGATCGCCTGATGGATTTGATCGCGCAGGACAAGAAAGTGAAGCGCGGAATGCTTACGTTTATTTTGGTGCGCGGGATCGGCTCCGCCTTTGTTGAGAGCGGCATCGATCCACAGGATGTGCGCGCGTTTCTCAGCGAGAAGCTCACCGGGCAATGACGATTTACGATTGGTTGACCGTTGCGGCGGTTGTGATCTGCCTCCTGGTATCGGCGTTCTATTCCGCCAGCGAGACCGCGCTGACCGCGTCTTCGCGGGCCGCCATGATGCGGCTGGAGAAGCAAGGCAATGCGGACGCGACGATCGTCAACCGATTGTTGGGAACGCGCGAGCGAATGCTCGGAGCGGTACTGCTCGCCAACAACGTGACCAACATCGCGGCGTCGACCTTGGCGACCGGCCTGCTGCTGGCGCTCTTTGGCCATGCCGGGGTGATCTACGCGACCATCGTGATGACGGTGCTCATCTTCGTGCTATGCGAAGTGCTGCCGAAGACCGCCGCCTTCAACGCGCCGGATCGCATGGCGCTTGCTGTTGCGCAACCTATCGAGCGGACAGTCTCGACATTCTCGCCAATCCTGAAAGCGGTCGAATGGCTGGTGCGGCTCATCTTGCGCAGCGTCGGCGTTCCGACTGGCAAGATTCACTCGATCCTGTCGCCACGCGAGGAGCTGCGCGGCGCCGTCGATCTCATGCACCGCGCCGGCGTGGTGGAAAAGCTCGACCGCGACATGATGGGCGGCCTGCTCGATCTGCGCGAGCTCACCGTTTCGGATGTGATGATCCATCGCACCAAGATGGTCATGCTCGACGCCGACGAGCCGCCGCAAGAGACCGTCGACGCCGTCCTTGCCGCCGCGGTGACGCGGTTGCCGTTATGGCGTGGCGCGCCGGACAACATCGTCGGCGTGCTGCACGCCAAGGATCTGCTTCGCGCTTTGCACGCGGCGGACGGGGACGCTTCCAAGATCGACATTGTGTCGCTGACAACGCCGCCATGGTTCGTGCCTGACACTACGCCGCTCTACGAACAGCTCAAGGCGTTTCGCGCCCGCAAGACGGCGTTGGCGCTCGTGGTCGACGAGTACGGTGAGATGGAAGGGCTGGTCACGCTCGAAGATATCGTCGAGGAGATCGTCGGCGACATCACCGACGAGCACGACATCGCGGTGCCCGGCGTGCGCATGCTCCCCGACGGCTCGGTCAACGTCGACGGCGCGGTCCCGGTGCGCGATCTCAACCGGGCGATGGATTGGAACATCCCGGACGACGAGGCGACGACGATTGCCGGCGTGGTGATCCATGAAGCGCGATCGATCCCTGAACCCGGACAGAGCTTCACGTTCCACGGCTTCCGCTTTCAGGTTCTGCGCAAGACCCGCAATCGGATCACGGCTTTGCGCGTCACGCCGCTGGTCCGCAAAATGCCGGCGGCTAAGGCAAGCTAGTTACAAGATTTTCCCCCGGCGCCGCCGCGTGGATGGCAAGCGCGTGCACGCCGCCGGCGAGTTCGCCGGCAAGCGTCGCATTGATCATGCGATGGCGTTCGAGCCGGCTCTTTCCGCGAAAGGCTTCCGACACGATATAAAGACGGAAATGCGTTTCTCCGCCTGGCCGGTGTCCGGCATGACCTTCATGACGATGCGATTCGTCCTCGACGTGAAGACTCTCGGGTGCGAAAGCTTTGTGCAACTTTTCCGTGATGAGGTCGCGGGTTTGCATAGACGACACATAGCGGGCGCGCGGCACGCGTCAATGCCGGCGCTTCGAGATTTGTTGCCTGTCAAGTCTTGAAGGTGCCATCAACGCACCGGCATAATTGAGAATAATGAGTAACGACTCGCCATTGTTCGATCGGATTCGCGTCAAGCCCGACCAAGATCGCCGCGCTCGCGCCGAGCTGCCGGGATGCCAGTGGCCGGACTGCGGGGCGCCGGCGACGCACCGCGCACCGAAGGGCCGGCTGCGCGCCAGCGAATATTGGCGCTTCTGCCTCGAGCACGTTCGCGAATACAACAATTCCTACAATTTCTTCGCCGGCATGAGCGACGACGCAATCGCAAAATATCAGAAGGAAGACCTTACCGGCCACCGCCCGACCTGGAAGATGGGCTCGGTCGGCGGCGTCGGCGGACGCCGCCGGGACGGCCGCCGCGGGTCAGCCGACTTTCGCAAATCGGGCTGGGCGGCTGACGACCCATTCGGTCTGTTTGGCGGCGTCAGCGGGAACCGCTCGGGGCATGCGCGCCCGGAAGCCGAGAGCCGCAAAATCTTCAATGCCCAGCGTCGCGCGCTGGACGTACTTGGGCTTGAAGCCGATGCCAAGCGCGCCGATATCAAGACGAGGTTTAAGGTATTGGTAAAACGGCATCATCCCGACGCCAACGGCGGCGACCGCACGTCCGAGGATCGGCTGCGGGAGATCATCCAGGCCTACAATTACCTGAAGTCGGCGGGATTTTGCTGACCGGTGGGTAGCCGCTTTCGCGGCCTTGTGGGCTTCTGCTAAGTTTGGCGCGACATCCGGCCGTCAATGAGAGGCCGATCGCGGCTGAACGCGGCACTCGGACGTTCCGGGGTCACGGAGGTGGAATTGAGTCTCGCAGCAGAAACGGAACCCGGCTTGCCGGACATGAAGGTCTCGATCCGGCAGGTGTTCGGCATCGACAGTGACATGGAGGTGCCGGCGTATTCCGAGCCGGACGAGCACGTTCCCGACGTTGATCCCGATTACCGGTTCGACAAGCCGACCACGCTCGCCATCCTCGCCGGCTTTGCCAGGAACCGCCGGGTCATCGTGACCGGCTATCACGGCACCGGCAAATCGACCCATGTCGAGCAGGTCGCGGCGCGGCTTAATTGGCCCTGCGTCCGCGTCAACCTGGACAGCCACATCAGCCGCGTCGATCTCATCGGCAAGGATGCGATCGTGATCCGCGACGGCATGCAGGTGACTGAATTTCGCGACGGCATTCTGCCGTGGGCGTTGCAGAACAACGTCGCCCTCTGCTTCGACGAATACGACGCCGGCCGTCCGGACGTGATGTTTGTGATTCAGCGTGTCCTGGAATCGTCCGGGCGGCTTACGCTGCTTGACCAGAACAAGGTGATCAAGCCGCATCCGGCGTTCCGGCTGTTCGCGACCGCCAATACGGTCGGGCTCGGCGACACCTCGGGTCTCTACCATGGCACGCAGCAGATCAACCAGGGCCAGATGGACCGCTGGTCGATCGTCACGACGCTGAACTATCTGCCGCACGATAACGAGGTCGACATCGTCCTCTCCAAGGCCAAGCACTATCGCACCGATCAAGGCCGCGACATCGTCGGCAAGATGGTGCGCGTCGCTGATCTCACCCGCAACGCCTTCATGAACGGCGATATTTCCACCGTCATGAGCCCGCGAACCGTGATCATCTGGGCGGAGAATGCCGAAATTTTCGGCGACATCGGGTTCGCGTTCCGGCTGACCTTCGTCAATAAGTGCGACGAACTCGAGCGTCCGCTGGTCGCGGAGTTTTATCAGCGGTGCTTCGGGCAGGAATTACCCGAATCGGCCGTCAACGTGGCGTTGAGCTGAACATGCGAGCACCGGCGCACTAGGCTGTGCGTCCAGGCTTAAAGGCAACGCATGGCCAATTCGCTCCCTCCGGCGGTTCTTGAAGCGGCCGACGTTTCCGCAATCTCGCAGTTGGTATTGCGCGAACGATTGAGCCGCGATCTCGGATTGTGGGAGCAGATGCACGATTGCTACCACGATGATTCGGTGGTGCGTTTAAGTTGGATCGATGCCAGCGGGCCGGAGTTCGTGCGCCGCTCAAAAGACATGGCCGCGCGCAACGTGAAAGCAACCCACCGGCTCGGCCCGATCCTGGTAACGCTTGCGGGCGATCGCGCCATCGCACAGCTCGCCGCCATTATCGACATTCCCTCGAAGGTGAGAGGGGTCGCTATCATTATGTCGAGTCATGCACGATTTTTGTTTCGCGCCGAACGGCGCGACCGGGTGTGGCGGCTTTTCGGGTTCGACGTGATCTATCAGCGCGACGAAATTAACCCGATCATTCCCGGCCAGGTCGTCACGATCGAACCGCAGGAGTTGAAGAACTTTCGTCCGTCCTATCATCTCCTGGCTTTTTGCGTGATGTCCGGCGGGTTTCCGGTGCGTAACGATCTCGCCGGCGTGGACCGTCCCGATCTGGTGGAGGCGCTGACCCGCGAAGTCTATGAATGGGCCGGCCTCCCGCCGCCCCGCTGACCGATCATTGATCAATAAAGAGCCACACGCATCCGATGACCTCGAACATCAAACCCAAGACTCCGGCAAAGGAAGCGCCGACCGAGCCGTTCAAGCGGGCGGTCGGGGTTTGCGTGCGCGCGATTGCCGGCAAGGGCGATATCGAGGTCGCGTTCGCCGCCGAGCGGCCCGGGCTTACCGCCAACAAAGTGCGGCTGCCGGAGCCGCCGCGCCGGCTCAACGAACGGGAAGCCGCCATCGTGCGCGGCCATGCCAACTCAATCGCGCTGCGGCTTGCCTGTCACGACCCCGCGGTGCACCGCAAGCTCATCCCCGGCGGACAGCAGGCGCGTGCGGTGTTCGAAGCGGTCGAGCAGGCGCGCGTCGAGGCAATCGGATCGCGGCGCATGGGCGGCGTTAAGAAGAATCTCGCCGCCATGCTCGACGATCGTTTTCATCGCGGCAAGTACGACGAGATCACCGACCGAGCCGATGCGCCGATCGAGGATGCCGTCGCCATGATCGTGCGTGAGCGGCTGACCGGCGAAACGCCGCCGGCGACGGCGCGCAAGCTCGTCGAACTGTGGCGACCGCTGATCGAAGAGCGCGCCGGCCGCAGTCTCGATCGCCTGGAACGCGTACTGACCGATCAGCGCCGTTTCGGCGACGTGGTGCACGATCTGCTTGATTCGCTCGACATGGGCGAGGATCGGTCGAGCGAGTCCGAGGAGGAAGAGGGCGAAGACGGCGATCAGCAGGATCGAAGCGAGGAATCCGGGCAAGACGGCGAGGCCGCCGAGTCCGCCGACAGCGAGCGCATGAGCCTTGAGGAAGCCGAGAGTTCAACTGATGATTTGCCCGACAGCGCCGCGGAATCCGTCGATGCGCCAGCGTCCGATATGGCCGACGATGCCGAGATGGGCGATTCGGAGACCGCGGCCGAACCGTGGCGGCCCCGGCACAATCGCAACGAACCGCGCGGCCCGGACTATCGGCCGTTCACCAGCAAATTCGACGAGGTCATCGGCGCGGAGAATCTCTGCGATCCCGAGGAGCTCGATCGGTTGCGCGGCTATCTCGACAAGCAGCTGTCGCATCTGCAAGGCGTGGTGGCGCGGCTCGCCAACCGACTGCAGCGGCTCTTGTTGGCGCAGCAAAATCGGGCTTGGGAATTTGATCTCGAAGAAGGCCTGCTCGACCCGGCGCGGCTGTCGCGCGTCATTGTCGATCCGATGCATCCGCTGTCGTTCAAGCGCGAGAAGGACACCGACTTCCGCGATACCGTGGTGACGCTCTTGCTCGACAATTCCGGCTCGATGCGCGGGCGTCCGATCACGGTCGCCGCGACCTGCGCCGACATTCTGGCCCGCACGCTGGAACGCTGCGGCGTCAAAGTGGAGATCCTCGGCTTCACCACGCGCGCGTGGAAGGGCGGGCAGTCGCGCGAGGCCTGGCTCGCCCAGGGCAAACCTGCCAATCCGGGCCGGCTCAACGATCTGCGCCACATCATCTACAAGTCGGCAGACGCCCCGTGGCGGCGCGCGCGAAAGAATCTCGGCCTGATGATGCGCGAGGGTCTGCTGAAGGAAAACATCGACGGCGAAGCGCTCGACTGGGCGCACAAGCGCCTGCTCGGACGGCCGGAGACGCGCAAGATCCTGATGATGATCTCCGACGGCGCGCCGGTCGACGATTCAACGCTCTCGGTCAATCCCGGCAATTACCTGGAACGGCACCTGCGCTGGGTGATCGAGGATATCGAGACCCGATCGCCGGTGGAACTAATTGCCATCGGCATCGGCCACGACGTCACCCGCTACTATCGCCGCGCAGTGACCATCGTCGACGCCGAGGAACTCGGCGGCGTCATGACCGAAAAGCTCGCCGAGCTGTTCGGTGAAAATCCGGCCGAGGAACGCGCGCTGCGTCCGGTTCGGGCGCGCCGAGCGCAGGCGTAGTACCTCGTCCGCAGTCTTGCGGATGAGTATAGACGAAGCCGCCGCCAGGCTTGCGCGGCAGCCGTTCTCTCAAGAAGTATTTGAGATAGAATCGATGCTCTACGCCGCAGCGGCGCGCTTCTTGGCGACTTGGCGCTTGAGCTCAAGCGCGCGTGGCGAAAGTTCGCCATCCTTGGCGGCCAGGAGGAATGCGTCGAGACCGCCGCGGTGATCGACGCTCTTCAGCGCATTGGCCGAAATCCGCAGGCGCACCGAGCGGCCGAGTGAATCCGACAGCAGTGTCACGTTCAGCAGGTTCGGCAAGAACCGCCGCTTGGTCTTACGGTTCGAGTGGCTCACCCGATGCCCGATCTGACGTGTCTTGCCGGTCAGTTCGCAGCGCCATGCCATGGTAGAAAATCCTGTTAGTTCTTGGCGCGTCAGCGCCGGACCCTCAACATATGGGGGGAGAAGGCTGCGGACCTATAATGAGGGTGCCGAAAAGCGTCAAGCGCGACGCCAAAACGGTTAGCGGTGGGCCCAGCCTAAGGCCGCGCAAAACCACAGAAACGACGCATTCTCCGACAAGACAAAGCACGGTGGTTGCCCTATCGCTTGGAGTGGCTGATACGGCACTCTGTCATAGTGGCCGCGCACCGCCATCAAGCTTAAATCCGCGGCTCCGAGGGACCCGTCATCGCCGTGTCTTCCCTGCTACGCCGGCTCGTTTGGACCGCACTCTGCGACGCGCTGGCCGCGGGGTGTTTGGTCACGGTCATGGTGTTGCTGATCGCCGACGCAACCCATGTCGCCGCCGCGCAGGGACGCCTCGAAGCCGAATACACCGCGACGCTCTCCGGCATTCCCATCGGCCGTGGCAATTGGGTCATCGAGATTTTAGAGGACCAGTTCAGCGCATCGGCAAGCGGCGGCACGAGCGGTATTTTGCGGTTGTTCAGCCATGGTCATGGTGTCAGCACCGTCCAGGGCACGGTCGTGGGCGGCCAGCCGATGCCGACGAGCTATACGTCGACTATTACCAACCAGGAGCGGACCGACGACGTGCGCATGTCGTTCGCCGGCGGCAACGTCAAGGATTTCACCGTCGACCC
Organism: uncultured Alphaproteobacteria bacterium; assembly: GCA_963826945.1. Taxonomy (GTDB): domain Bacteria; phylum Pseudomonadota; class Alphaproteobacteria; order Rhizobiales; family Xanthobacteraceae; genus BOG-931. The sequence goes on from CAWGYY010000031.1 coordinate 139,166, forward strand.
TCCGCTTGGGCCCAACCACGACCGCATCCCGGTAACCGAGGCCGATCGCCGTAACGTTCTCGACCCGATGACATCGACGCTCGACCCGGTAAGCGGCACTGGCGATCCGCTATCGCCCCAAGCCTGCAGTCGCGAAGTGGCGGTGTTCGATGGGCGCATGCGGTTTGATCTGCGCAGCGAATTCAAGCGCATGGATACTGTCAAGGCCGAGAAAGGCTATCAGGGACCGGTGGTGGTGTGTGCGGTGTATTTCAAACCGGTTTCAGGCTATATACCGGAGCGTTACGCCATTAAGTATCTCGCGCAATTGCGCGATGCCGAAGTCTGGCTCGCGCCGATCGTCGGCACGCGGGTGCTGGTGCCGTTCCGGTTCTCGTTGCCGACGCCGGTCGGCACTGGTGTAGTCCAGGCGACGCAATTCATCTCGGTGGCAAAACCACCGCGCGCCGCAGCCAACGTGAAAGTGCAGTGAAAGCAAGCGGCGTCTTGGGAGCTCTCTCAGCATTGCGACAAGATCAGCGTCCCCGCGGACGGATGCTCATGGGTGGATGCTATAATGTTGGAGCAACGTTCAGCGATCCCCACTATTCACAGGGAATTGTCCCTTGACTCGCCTGAAATTCCTACCTCCGAACGATGTTAACTTTTCGGCCGCGACAACGACCCTCGAAAGCCGCTTCAAACACCCCATCTTGTGTCATGCAGCCACGGCAGCGCCATATGTCGCAGTGAACGAAGTCGAACGCGCCGCGAGTCGCCGATTCGGCCGTGATTCGTTCCAGACTCGTTCCACACCTTAAGCACAGGGCTGTCCCGCCGAGCACCGAGGCCTTCCCGTCGTGTTGTTGTGATACAGATGCCATCCACCGCGCCTGCGCGGTAGTCCGGGCCTTCAATGCCGATATCCTTTTCACCGTCTACCAACAAAGATTTGCGCGCGCGCGGTGCCGGTGTCACCGCCGTGCTTGGGCCGACCAATACCGGCAAGACCCATCTCGCCATCGAGCGAATGCTGGCGCATTCGTCCGGCGTGATCGGCCTGCCGCTGCGGCTCCTGGCGCGCGAGGTTTACAACCGCGCGGTCGAACGGGTGGGTGCCGACGCGGTCGCGCTCATTACCGGCGAGGAGAAGATCAAGCCACCCAACCCGCGCTTCTGGGTCTCGACCGTCGAGGCGATGCCGTCCGATCTCGATGTCGCGTTCCTTGCCGTCGATGAAATTCAGTTGGCCGCCGATTTCGAGCGCGGCCACGTCTTTACCGACCGCATGCTGCATCGTCGCGGCCGCGAGGAGACGCTGGTGCTTGGCGCGGCCACGATGCGGCCGATCGTCGAACGGCTCTTGCCCGGCGTCAGCATTGTCAGCCGCCCGCGACTGTCGCAATTGAGCTTTGCCGGCGAAAAGAAACTGACGCGCTTGCCGCGCCGCTCGGCGATCGTCGCCTTCTCGGCCGACGAAGTTTACGCCATCGCCGAATTGATCCGCCGGCAACGCGGCGGCGCCGCGGTCGTGCTTGGCGCGCTGTCGCCACGCACCCGCAACGCCCAGGTCGCGCTCTATCAGGCCGGCGAAGTCGACTACATGGTGGCGACCGACGCCATCGGCATGGGACTTAACCTCGACGTCGATCACATTGCGTTCGCCTCCGATCGCAAGTTCGACGGCTATCAGTTCCGCAAATTGAACCCGGCCGAGCTGGCGCAGATCGCGGGTCGCGCCGGCCGCGCAACCCGCGACGGCACCTTCGGCACAACCGGCCGCTGCCCGCCGTTCGAGGCCGAACTGGCGCAGGCGCTCGAGTTCGCACACTTTCGAACCGGTCAAGATCGTGCAGTGGCGCAACAGTGACCTCGATTTTTCGTCGGTCGGCGCGCTGCAGGCATCGCTGGCGGCGGCACCGACGGAAAATACGATGACCCGCGCGCCGGTGGCCGAGGACATCCTCGTGCTCGACCATGCCGCGCGCGATGACGAGGTGCGCGGGCTGATCGGCACCAGCGCTGACGTCGAACGGCTGTGGGAAGTCTGCCAGATTCCGGATTACCGCAAGATCGCGCCGGCAACCCACGCCGAACTCGCCGTCACGCTCTACAGCTTTCTCAAGCGCGAAGGCAAAATTCCGATCGACTGGTTCGCCAAGCAGGTAGCGCTGGCGGATCGGACCGACGGCGATATCGACACGCTCTCGAACCGCATCGCCCATATCAGGACCTGGACCTTCGCGGCGAACCGGCCGGACTGGCTCGCCGATCCGGAGCACTGGCAGGGCGTCACCCGCGGCGTCGAGGACAAACTTTCCGACGCCCTGCACGAACGGCTGACCGAGCGCTTCGTCGATCGCCGCACCAGCGTGTTGATGCGGCGGCTGCGCGAGAATGCGGAACTCGAGCCGGAGATGAGCAAGACCGGCGAAGTCGTGGTCGAAGGTCACACCATCGGCCGTCTCGACGGCTTCGTCTTCGTGCCCAACTCGTCATCGGGCGGATCGGAGGCCAAGGCGTTGCAGAACGCGGCGCAAAAGGCTCTCGTCGGCGAGATCGCCGCCCGCGCCACGCGTCTCGCCGAAGCGCCGGATCCGCAATTCGTCCTTGCCGCTGACGGCACTGTCCGCTGGACCGGCGCCGCCGTCGGCAAGCTCATCGCGGGCGAGGAGGCCCTGCGGCCGCGCGTGCGCGTCATCGCCGACGAACATCTTTCCGGGGCGCCACGCGAGGCGGTCGAGGCGCGTCTCGAAACCTTCGTGAAATCGCACATTACCAAGCTGCTCGGTTCCCTGTTCGAGTTGTCGGCGGCTGCCGACATCAGCGGCATTGCGCGCGGCGTAGCCTTTCAACTGGTCGAGGCGCTCGGCGTACTCGAGCGGACGCGAGTAGCCGATGAGGTGAAAGGATTACAGCAGCCGGAACGGGCGAACCTGCGCAAATATGGCGTACGCTTCGGCGCCTATCACATCTACCTTCCGCTTTTGCTGAAGCCCGCGCCGCGGGCGCTGGCGGTGCAACTGTGGGCGCTTTCGCACGACGGCCCGCAAAGCAACGGACTCGACGACCTATTGCATCTGGCCGGCAGCGGCCGCACTTCGATCCCGGCCAACAAAGAAATCGATGCCGCCCTCTATCGAACGGCCGGCTATCGCGTCTGCGGCGAACGCGCCGTGCGCGTCGATATTCTTGAGCGCCTTGCCGATCTGATCCGTCCGGCGCTCGCCTGGCGCGAAGGCGTCGCCGGACAAAAACCGCCGGGCGCGATCGCCGGCGGCGGTTTCATCGTGGTCAACACCATGACTTCGCTGACCGGCGCCTCAGGCGAGGATTTCGCTTCGATCCTGCGCTCGCTCGGCTATCGCATGGAGAAGCGGCCGAAACCTCCGGAGCCAGCGCCTGCAGCTGAAGCGCCGGCGACGGTGGCGGCTGACAATGTGGACGCGCCCCCAACCGATCCGGCGGCGGTTGCTGCAGCGCCGTCGTCCGATTCACCGTTGAATACCCAAATGGCGGTGATCGGCGAAAAACCAGACGATTTGTGGATGCATCGAGTCTGGAAGACCGACCTGTCATCGAGGATGCCGCGAGCGAAGTTGCTCCCAGCGAAGTTACCTCCAGCGAAGAGGAATCGATTGCGCCGTTGCAGTCATCCGCTCCGGTCGTGGCTGAAGCACCAACCGAGACGCCTCAAGAACCGACTGAGACGCCCCACGAAACGGCGGTAACCGCCGAGCCCGAGTTGATCGAGGTGTGGCGGCCCGGCCGCTCCGAGCGGCACCGCGAACGCCCGCGCTTTCGACATCGCGAGGCGCGCAAGCAAGTAGCCGAAGGGCGCCGTTGAACCGAGCCAAGACGCGACCGCGCCGGCGGCCGTCGCATCCAACGGGGCTTCCGAAGCGACCGCACCCACGGCCGACCTGACCCCGCAGTCTGAGCCCCTACAGACCGAAACGCCCAAGCCCGGACGGCATTCGCGCCCCCACCGCCGCAGGCATGGAGCGGATCAGCGGTTCGATCGTCCACGGCGGGAGCAGGACCGGCCCTCGAGTTCGCCTCCGCGCTACGAACGACACGAGCGGCGCGAAAAGGCGCCCGATCCGAACTCACCGTTCGCCAAACTTGCCGCCCTGAAGGCTCAACTCGAAGCCGATGCCAAAGGCCGTCGCTAGTGCATGATCCGGAAGAATCGAAGCCGGTTTTCCGAAAAGATCGTGCTCCAACACAGTGTGCCGGCCGAGCCCGAACGCCAGCGCATCGACCGGTGGCTGTGGCATGCCCGGCTGGTGCGGACCCGTAGCGCGGCTGCGGCGCTCACAAGCGCGGGTTATGTGCGAGTGAACGGCGCGCGCATCGACGCGCCAAGCCGCGTGGTAAGAACCGGCGACGTGATCACTGTGGCGCTCGATCGCAATGTTCGGGTCGTTAAAGTCAGGGGATTTGCCGAACGCAGGGGTGCCGCGCAGACAGGACAGGCCCTCTATGAGGAATTGACGTGAAATCACTGCCGATGTGGCGCTCCCACGGTGGAGGCCAAACTTGCGTGGTCAACAGCCATGCGGTAGGAGCAACTGCTCCCAAAACCGGTTCAGAGTGAGCGGATGACCTACATCGTCAACGACAATTGCATCAAATGCAAATACATGGACTGCGTCGAGGTCTGCCCCGTGGATTGCTTCTACGAGGGCGAGAATATGCTGGTCATCCACCCCGACGAGTGTATCGATTGCGGCGTTTGTGAACCGGAATGTCCAGTCGACGCGATCAAGCCGGATACCGAACCGGGGGTCGAGAAGTGGCTTGGGATCAACGCCGAATTCGCCAAGCAATGGCCGAACATTACCGCCAAGAAGGAACCGCCTGCCGACGCCAAGGATTTCGAGGGCGTAGCTGGCAAGTATGAGCAGTATTTCTCGCCGAATCCGGGGACAGGCGACTGATTTCAACCGTAAATTGGCGCTTTAACTGTCTCGTGGATGCGACCCTTTTGCGACACCTTAACGCTTTGATTCTGGCCGAAAATGTGCTATATGAGCGTCACATAATGAATAACACCCCCGATATGCTGCTCCCGGTGCTTGGGAGCTTATTTTTCCGGGGCGTTTTCGAGGAATCGTCAGAAGAGGCGTGAGACCCACGCGAGAGCAGTGGCAGAGAAAACTCGTCATCGTCGTTCGAAGAAGAGCGCAGCCGGCATGAACCGGAAGGCAAGAAAACCCACCTCCGGCGCAAGCCGCAGGCCATCACAGTCCACGCGGCGACCGACCCGGGGAAGGGTCAGCGTGGCAAAGCCCGCCCAGCGGCGCAAGCCTGAGGCGGAAGGAGTAACTTTGGGAATGAATCCGAAGAAGACTACGCAGCGGCAAGGCTTCAAGACCAGCGAATTCATCGTCTATCCGGCTCATGGCGTGGGTCAGATCGTGTCGATCGAGGAGCAGGAAGTCGCCGGCGTGCGCCTTGAACTTTTCGTCATCAACTTCGTCAAAGACAAAATGACGCTGCGGGTGCCGACTTCGAAAATCGCCTCCGTTGGCATGCGCAAGCTTGCCGAATCGCCAATGGTCAAGCGGGCGCTCGAGACGCTCAAGGGCCGGGCGCGGATCAAGCGGACCATGTGGTCGCGCCGAGCGCAGGAATACGAGGCCAAGATCAATTCCGGCGATATCGTCGCTATCGCCGAGGTGGTCCGCGACCTTTACCGGTCCGAATCGCAGCCGGAGCAATCCTACTCTGAGCGCCAGCTCTATGAGGCCGCCATCGACCGGCTGTCACGCGAAGTTGCCGCCGTGCAGCGCCTCACCGAGACCGAAGCGATCAAGGAGATCGAAGCCGCGCTCGCTAAGGGGCCGCATCGCGGTCCGAAGCCTGAGGCGGACGAGGAAGCCGTCGTCGAGGAAGAGGCGGCTTAAGGTCCAATCCGATCGACGTCGCGCATCACGCGGCGTAACGTTTCAAGGCCCGGCATAATGCCGGGCCTTTTGCTTGTTCCGTCCTCGCTGTTCGGTCCGCGGTCCCGCCGCCCGGGCCGAGGCTATTGATCCGCCGGCAAAACTCCACGCGTTAGTCATAAATTAAGCTTCATTTGCAACGACTGGGAAAGGTGTTGGTAAGGGACGGGGCGTTGCCGATGCGGCGTGAGAAAGCGTCAAAGCGCGGCCGGTGGTTTTGGATCTTTGTCGCCGGCTTGGTCGGGTTCCTGATTGGCGATCGCCACGCCACAACCTGGCAGCCGAAGGATGTTTCAGCCTCCGAGAATGTCGCCTTGCGATTCCCCGAGGCGAAGACCGACGCGGCAGTTGCGGATACTGCAGAGATCTCCTACGAGACGCCAACCGGCGCGGCCAACGTTGCGGTGCTGGGCGGAGCACAGCTTGCTTTGTTGAATCCCGAGCCAATGGTGCCGCCGGTGCAACGGCCGGCGCAGCAGGCTCCGATCCCCGCGACGACCCCGCAAGCGGCGATCGCCCCACCCCCGGCCAAAGCGCCCAGTTACCGCGCCCGCGGGCTGAGCCGAAGGCAGCGACGATCAGCGGCGGAGGACAGCTTCGCGCCACGTCAATCGTCCCGGCTTGCTGCTCGAACGACGCGCAGATCGCGAGCATCAAGCGGCGTCTGCATCTGACGCCGGATCAGGAAAGCATGTGGCCGGCGGTCGAGGCAGCGCTGCGCAATGTCGCTTACGCGCAAACCCGCAACATCCATCACCACGGCGCACCGGCAAGCACCGCACAACTGGCTTCCACCGATCCCGAGAGCGTTGAGGTCCAGGGCCTCAAATCCGCGGCGATCCCGCTGATCATGAGCTTTAGCGACCAGCAGAAGAACGAAGTACGCAGCCTCGCCCACGTCATGGGGCTGGATAAGCTCGCCTCGGAGCTTTAATACTGCGCCGTCATTGCCGGGCCTAACCCGCCTGCGGAATCGGCCGCACTCGGCCGACATGGCCGCTGCCGTAGCTCAGTGGTAGAGCACTCCCTTGGTAAGGGAGAGGTCGTCAGTTCAATCCTGACCGGCAGCACCAGAATTTCGGGCGCTTCCTTTCCCAGCCAATTTGGCGTTGAGGGCGTCGCGCAGAACCTTGACCTCGTCAGTCGGGCGGGAAGTACGTTGCTTCGAACGTGAAATCTCGACCTAAAAGTCTTTTGAAACCGCGTCCGCCAGATGGTCCAATATATTTCCCCAGCCCCTCGTATGACCTTCGACAAATTGCCGGCGTCGGCAGACGCTCGTGGGTTAGCACGAGGTCGGTTTCATCGCCGCGCGGATTGAGTTCGACGGTTACCAACGTATTCACATTGTTCGTCAGCGGGCCAATCCACGTGAACACAAGCTTGCGCGGCCGGTCGACTTCCACATAGGTGCCGGATACTTCGCGGCTTGATTCCTCCGATGACATGACAAGGCTGAAGGCTCCGCCAGGGCGGAGGTCGCAGCTCGCCTTGCAATCGACCGCGCCCGGATAGGGGCTCATCCACCGAACCATCAAATCGGGTTTGGTCCACAGGTCGAAGATCTGCTCCGCCCTGGCCTTCACGCGCCGGCGTACCTGCACGATCGGGCCCGTCGTGTCACCGCGAACCATGCTTGCGATCCTTTGGCCCCAACTTGTGGTCCTTCTTGAGCTCGCGCAGCAGGCGCTCCATGGCGTCCAGCCGCTCCTCCCAATAGCGGCGCGTCCGCTCGATCCAGCCATCGACCTCGTCCAGCGAACGGGTATTGATGGAGAGAATGTGGTCGCGCCCTTTCCTGTGCCGCTCGACCACGCCGCTCGCTTCCAGCACGCGGATGTGTTTCGACACCGCGTTCAAAGACATATGGAAGGGTTCGGCGACCTCGGTCACGCGCGCCTCGCTGCGCGAGAGCCGTTCGATAATCGCCCGCCGCGTCGGATCGGCTAACGCGGCGAATACCGCGTCGAGGCGCGCGGTGCGCGAAGCGGCTTCCTTCCGGGCTTCGATCTCAATCATGGCGATCTGCCTGCCCGCTCGATTCTCGATTCTAAAAATATTCTACCCAAAGGTTGACAATTTGTCAAGTCGACGCTTTATTCAACCTGTCGGTTGAATGTGTTTGATAATGAAGGAGAGCTCGATGCCAAATAAACTCCATTGCCGCAGCGGCCGCAGCGGTCGCACTTCTGTCGGCTGCCGTCGCCCCGGCGCGGGCCGAGCCGGTCAAGAACGTCGTCCTCGTCCACGGGGCCTTCGCCGACGGTTCCGGATGGCGGGACGTCGCCGACATTCTTGTTAAAGACGGCTATACGGTCAGCGTGGTGCAGGAGCCGCTGACATCGCTCGCCGACGACGTCGCGGCGACCAAAAGGGTGCTGGATCTGCAACAGGGCCCCGCCCTTCTGGTCGGCCACAGCTATGGCGGGGTGGTCATCACCGAAGCGGGCAATGCGCCGAATGTCGTCGGCCTCGTCTACATCGCCGCTTTCATCCCCGACCAAGGCGAGAGTGCAGTCGGCCTGCTCTCGACAGGCGCCCGCCGCCAACAAGGACATGCGCGCCACCAAGGACGATTTCCTGTACCTCGACCCGGCCGCCTTCCCCGCCGATTTCGCCGCCGACGTCGCGCCGGCCCAGGCGAACTTCATGGCGCATTCCCAGCAGATGCTGGCCAAGGCCGCCGGCGGCGCGCCGGTGACGACGGCCGCCTGGCATCAGAAGAAGAGCTGGGCGCTGGTCGCGACTCGCGACCACAACATCAATCCCGATCTCGAGCGCAGCATGGCCAAGCGGGCCGGCAGCGAAACGATCGAGGTTCCCGCCAGCCACGCGGTCTACGTTTCCAAGCCGAATGAAGTGGCGCGTTTGATCGAACGGGCGGCAAAGGCGTCTGGCCAGTAACCCGCAAAGAGAGTGGCCGCACTCCGTCGATCTGGATATGTTCGCCCCGAGATTCCGCGGCGGCCTGAACTCGCAGCGCGGCGTTGTCATACGGGAGACACCGGAAGATGGTCAGCGCGGTCAATGAGCAATTGTTGGACGAACGTCTGGCCGCGCTTGAAGAAGCCCGGGCGTGGAGTCCGCGGCTCATATCAAAGCTCGAGAGTCACATTCGCACCGCAGACGATCTGGCTTTATTCCGGATCAACGCCTTCAGCTTTGCGAAGGAGCGCAATCTAGCCGAGAACGAAATTATCGACCTGTTTCTTCATGCCACCGCTCTTGGCCTGTTCTCAATGGATTGGTCGCTGTACTGTCCGCAATGTTGTTGCGTGGTCGAGAGCTTCCGCAGCTTGAAGAGCCTGCACAATCACTATCACTGCCCGTTCTGCCAGGTTGGGTACGACGCGGCGCTCGATGAATATATCGCGGTCGCGTTCACAGTCAGTCCGAATATCCGCAAGATACAGTTTCATGATCCCGACCAACTCTCGGCCTGGGACAAGTTTTTCAAGACGCAGAACACGGCCGAAGGCCTGTTGCCCGATGGTCGGCCGCTGGTGAATGCCAAGGCGGCGCTGGCGCGGTCGGTGACCTATCTGCCGCCGGGTGAGACCACGTCCATCGAAATCGAGGTTAATGAAGGCACTGTCGTTGGCTCCTGTCCGCTCGGGAGAGCGGCGATTATGGTCTCGATCGTCGGGGCGCCGGCTTCAGGTCCGCAGATTGTGCCGGTCGCTTATGGCGATGATAAAGTGGACGTCCACGACGTGCACGAGATGGCGCCCGGCAGGATTGTTTTTACGCTCGCGAACAAGACCTCGGAGCGCGGCATGTTTGCCATCGCCGTGCTGCCGCCTGGTTTCGACATGGGCGGCGCCCCAGTACGTTTTGTCCCGTTCCTCAACGGCAAACGTCTGCTGACCACGCAGGCCTTTCACGATCTCTTCCGTTCTGAGGTCATCAAGGCGCGGGAGGGAATTGGGATCAAGGACATCACGCTTCTCTTCACGGATCTCAAAGGGTCAACCGCGCTCTATGACCGCATCGGCGACCTCAATGCCTTCGCCCTCGTCCAGCGGCATTTCGATCTGCTGCAGGATGTCGTGGTTCGCCACAATGGCGCGATCATCAAGACCATTGGCGATGCCGTCATGGCCACGTTCCTGGAACCTGCCGACGCGGTCGCTGCAGCTCTTTCGATGCGCAACGAGATCGATAATTTCAACGGCAAGCAGGCTGACCGTGCTCTCATTCTCAAGATCGGGATCCATAAAGGCGCGGCGATTGCGGTAACATTGAACGAACGGCTCGATTATTTCGGCCAGACGGTCAACATTGCTGCGCGCGTGCAGCAGCTCGCGGATGCGGAAGAGATTTTTGTTTCGGAGGATGTCTATTCAGCTGAAGGCGTGCACGCGCTGCTTACTTCCCGGGAAGTCGTATCAAGCGTCTTCAAGCTAAAGGGCGTTCAGCAGGACCTCCGCGTGTTCCGTATCACCAAGGACCTGGAGGCTTTGTGAGCTAAGCCCATTTAGCTGCGGCCGAGCGTCCGCGACGGCAGCTCGCCGAAGGCCTGAAGGTAATCATTAACAAAACGGTCGAGATCGGCGAAGCCGCAGGCCGAAGCGACCCCGGCGACGGTGGTAGCGGCGTGCGGATGCTGCAGCATCTCGCGTGCACGGCCCAGCCGCAGCCGGCGTATGAACTCCATCGGCGAACAGCCACGGCTTTTCCTGAATGAACGAAACAAAGCGAGGGCACTCACACCCGCGACCTGCGCAAGTTGTTCCAGCATAATCGGCCGCTGCCAATTCGCCTCCATGTATTGCTCCACCTGGCGAAGCTGCCACGGCGCCGCCACCGCCGATTTCTGCTCCAGAAAATGACTGTAGTTGTGCCGATTGGCATACAGGAACATAACCATGAGGGTCTGCTCGAACTCCGCCAGTACCAATTTCGGGATCGGCACTACGGACGTGCCAACGATTTCGACCAGAAGCAAAAAGTGATCCCGCAACGTTTTCGCTGCAGGGTGCGCCCAATCCTGCAGCGGTTGAAATTTTAACGGCTGTCTGATCGATTGCCCGGTGATCGCAGTCAGCTTGTCGATCAATGCCTGCGGTTTTATCAGGAGCAGCAGTGTTTCATAATCGGCGGCGAGGTTTGCTGCGAAATACATGTGCGGCGATACCGTCACACTGTGGTTGGGATCCAACAGACCGACAAACTCGCCGACCCTCGCTTGTGCTCGCCCACGAACCGGGAAGGACTGTAAAAAAACATCGCTCTCGGGATATGCCAAGCTCACGGCTGTCCCATACTTTGTGTTTCCAAGCCCAATACAGTTCATGGGATAGTAGTTGACAGCCACGTCAACTTTCTTGGTCTGAGCTTTGAGCTTCAGTATCGGCTTGGCGTAGATGCTTTCGAGCGCCGCACACATTTCCTCGGCGTCCTGGGTGCGAACGATCGGAAAGCGATCTAGCCATCGGGCCGCTTTTGTCATCGGCCTCCCCCGCCCTTCGAGCGGATCCGGCGGACAAACTCCAGTGGGGAACAGCCGTAGTGCTTGCGAAATGCACTGAACAGGCTGAAAGCGCTCACCTCAGCGACTTCCGCCAGTTCCTCCAGCGTAATGGGGCGCTGCGCATTTGCCTCGATGTATTCCTCGGCCCGCCGGACCTCCTGTGGCACGGCGTCCAGCGCTTGCGCCTCCTCCAGCAGGTGACTGTAATTGTGCCGGGTACCACAAAGAAACATTGTCATCAGAAACTGTTCGGTTTGCTCTATCCACCAATCCGGAAATGGTGACTGAGCTTGGCTCAGCGTGTTGATGAGCACCGGGAGGTATTGTTGCAGCATACGCGCCGCGGGGCGCTCGAAGTCTTGCTTAAGAGTCATCCGCAGGGGTTGGTTGATCGTTTCCCCCGTCATAGTCGCCAGCTTTTCGGTCAAAGCCTTGGCGTCGATTCGCCACACCAGATGCGCATAATCGGAAGTGTAGGCGACGCTGTAGGGCGACCCCGGTGAAATCACGGCAGAGGCGTGTGGAATCAATGTGTGCGAAGTGCCGCCGCTACCGACCTCGGCCGCTCCACTGATCGGAAACATCTGTACGCAAACATCGGCTCCCGGATACTCAAGCGCGGTCGGGGCGCCATAGGTGCCGTACGCCAGCGAGATGTGTCGAAGCCGGCAATTGTTGATGGCTGCGACGGCCGCCGTAGTGCGGCTCGTCAAGACCGGTCTGGTGTAAACACCTCCGATTGCGTCGCACACCTCCTCCATGTCGCTGGAGCGAATGAGCGGGAACTTGTCGAGAGGGTTCGGAGCATTCACGACGCCGCGCCTCGAGGCTTGAGTGCGAGGTTTGCTGCAAGCAATACCGGACGGTGAATTGTCTTGGCCGGGACGTATAAACGGTACCTACCAGGGCGTCCGCTTTATATCGGTTTTGTGACACGCTCGGAAGCCAATAGCTAAAGTTATGCGCACTCTTCACATACCCGATCGTCTGGATCGCGACTTCGGCTCTTGGGGAAGCGGCATCGTGGACCTAGTCTTGGTATTTTAGTTCAAATTCGCGGGTAACGCGTTGAATGGAGATCGGTGCGGTGCGCCGATGTCGCTTCGGGTCGAAAGCAGACCCGACTGCTTTAATTTCTGATGTCTCCTTCACCCGCCCGGAAAGCAGACATCAGCCCCCTGGTGCCGTCGGTCGGCACAAAATCGAAATCTAAATCCGATTTAAACTCGGACCGCGGCTCGATTTACCCGGGCCGCGGTTGAATTGGGCGTCCAGCGATCGCCGCTGGCGGGCAAATTGGAGGACATGACGAGCCTTATCGATCATTGGCTGAAGGTACTGGCGGAACTTTTCGTTTCGACGCGAGTTTGGGGTCGAAGGAGATCATGCTTCGGGAAGTCACCACAGACGGTCGGCAAAGCATTGCAGCCTGACGGACGATTGGATCTATCTCATGGAAAGGAGAAAGGTCGCGTCTATCATTAAAACGGCATTCTTCAGAGCTGCACCGGATCGTCGAAGTTTGGCCAATTCCTGATCATCACGGTGTAATCGAACCCGGCCATAAAGCGACTGCCGCGGTCCGCGAGATCATCAGTCAAGCCGGGTTCGCGCTCAACGGCGTTGTGACAGGACTGCGATCTCGCGGCTCGCGCTACGGTCAATCCGCCCTCGTCGCCGCGATCGCCGTCAATCCAGCCGCCGGCCTCGCCGTATTTTCTGCCTGGAGAAGGGCTACAACAAGGGAGAAAGTCATGAAGGTGCTGATGGTTATTACATCCCACGATCAACTGGGTAACACCGGACGAAAAACCGGATTCTGGCTCGAAGAGCTTGCAGCCCCCTACTACGTTTTCAAGGACGCCGGCGTCGAGATCACGCTCGCATCGCCGAAAGGCGGCCGTCCGCCGCTCGATCCCAAGAGCGACGAACCCAAATCCCGTACTGACCTGACGATCCGGTTCGAGAATGACGCAGCCGCCGAAGCTCAGCTCGGCAAGACCGTTCGCCTCGACAGCGTCAAGCAAGAAGACTTCGACACCGTCTTCTATCCAGGTGGCCACGGCCCGATGTGGGATCTCGCCGAAGACAAAAATTCCATCAAACTGATCGAGTCCTTTATTGCTGCCGGCAAGCCAATCGGCATCGTGTGCCATTCCACAGGGGCGCTGCATCACGTCAAGACGACGGACGGCAAGTTTCTGGTTCAAGGCAAGGAAGTGACCGGCTTCACCAACGGCGAGGAGGAAGAGATGGGTCTCACTAAAGTTGTGCCCTTCCTTGTCGAAGATGAGATGTTGAAACTGGGCGCCGTCTTCTCAAAGGTAAAGGACTGGGGAGTTCACGTGGTCAGCGACGGCTTGCTGATCACCGGACAGAATCCAGCTTCCTCCGGCCCTGCCGCGAAGACGCTGATGGCAGCGGTAAAGCAAAAGGCCACACCAGCTGCCGCCGCTCGGGCGTCGTAGATGGAATATGCATCGGGCGACTGCTGATTTTTCTATGGCTGCGGTCGCGGCTTGTCCTTGGCGGGGTGCTTTCGATGGGCGCCTCGCCTGCGGCACCGAACCGGCACTCCGAGAAGCGTGATGCAGAAGCAGATCGCACTGGTATCTTTCAGGCCGACTCGCGTCGCGGCTGGGCCTGCCAGTCTGCGTTTTTCTCAATGATTAAATCCGCCAAATCCGGCCAAGTGATGCAAGATATTGGGAGCCCCGCAATGGTCAGAGTCCACCAGCCAGGCGAAGACGTTTTCAAATCGATTCTCCCGGAAGATATCGATTGGAAACCGTTCCCGGCGTTTCCGCCGTCCGCGCGACTGGCCGTGCTTGTTGGAGACCCTGCTCAAGCCGGACCTTATCTGATCAGGGTCAAGGTGCCCGCTGGCGTGAAACTTATGCCGCATAAGCACCCTGAGGATCGAATTTACACGGTGATTTCCGGCGTCTTTTACATCGGCTTGGGCGCTCGATTCGAGCCGGAAGACCTCAAGGCACATCCGCCCGGCAGTGTTGTCGTTCTGCCCGGCGACACGTGGCACTTCCACTGGGCAAAGTCGGGCGAGTACGTCACGCAGGTAACTGCCATCGGCCCGTTAGGCCTCGAATACAAAGAGGCCGCCGATGATCCAAGAAACGCAGCTCAGTCGCACCCTCGTGTATAAAGCCAGCCGTCCATCAGGCTATGCAGGCTACTTTGCTAGGCTCGACATCCGCGACAACGACCTATCACCACATGACGGTTGGTGGTGTCGGAGTTTTCTATCGCGAAGCTGGTCCGAAGGACGCGCCGACGATCGTGCTCCTGCACGGTTTCCCCTCTTCCTCGCGCGAGTTCGATACGCTCATCCCCTTGCTCGCAACGCGCTATCATCTGATAGCACCGGATTTCCCAGGCTTCGGTCAGAGTGACGCCCCGCCGCCATCGTCGTATGTGTACACCTTCGACAATTTGGCCAAGACGATCAACGGTCTTCTCGAGCAACTCAAGATCAACAAATACAGCTTCTACCTTCATGACTATGGCGGGCCGGTCGGCTTTCGCATCATCTCGGCGCATCCGGAGCGGCTGCAGGCGCTCATCATCCAGAATGCCAATGCCTATCAGGAAGGCCTTGGCGCCAAGTGGGCCGGCATTGCGCAATATTGGGCCGATCCGAAAGCGCATCCCGAAGTGTTCGATGCGTTCGTGTCGCTCACAGCGACCGAACAGCGTCACACCCTCGGCACCTCGCATCCCGAACGTTATAACCCGGACACCTGGACTGACGAGTACGCTCACCTATCGCTGCCCGGACAACGCGAGATCCAGGCAAATCTGCTCTATGATTACCGGACGAACGTTGCTTCATATCCGGCGTGGCAAGCATGGCTGCGTGAACACAAGCCTCCGACCTTGGTGGTGTGGGGACGGAACGATCCCTCGTTCATCGCTCCCGGGGGAGAGGCGTTTAAACGCGATTTGCCGGACGCCGAAATCCATCTGCTCGATGCCGGCCATTTCGCCTTGGATGAAAAGAACGATGAGATTGCAAACTTCATTCTCGAATTCTTGGCTAGGCACCAAGTCTGATAGACGCCCCACTTACCGGGGAATTGGAGCCCACGAACATGAGGTCCAACTGCATGCATTACGGTCGCAGCGGCGATCCCAATAATTCATTGCGCTTAAGCATGGTTTTTACATAATCAGCGCCGTTCAGCCCGCGGGTCTGAACAGCATGCCCTGCATTGCGATGTGAGAGAAGACAATGAATGAGGACCAGAACATTCGAGCGGCTTTGGATCGCCACTGGGCAGCCTCGGACGCGAATGATTTCGAGACAGAGCACGAGATTTACCAGGACGATGCAGTGCTTGAGTACCCGCAGTCCGGGGAGCGGATCCGCGGCCGGCGCAACATTCAAGCGTCCCGTTTTGCGCAGCCGAGCAAGAAGCGCTTTACGGTGCAGCGCGTACTCGGTGCGGCCGACCTTTGGGTCACTGAACTTATCCTTACATACGACGCCGCGCCGACTTACACCGTGAGTATCATGGAGTTCAGAGACGGGAAGGTTGCCCGTGAGACCCAGTACTTCGGCGATCCCTTCGAGCCGGGCCCCTCGCGCGCGCAATGGGTCGAGCGGATGCGCTGAAATGTTCGCTATGAAATCGAGACCACCAAGTGGGTAGCTTCCGCCATACCGGCGCGGGAAAGAACAGCAACGATGATGGATATATTATTCAATGGTATCGGATGGACCGATATCGCACTCACGCTGAACCGCATCGCGGTTGGGCTATTCTTTATGCTGTCGGGATATCACAAACTGTTCAACGCAGAGCGCCATCGCGTCCTGGCCGATGAACTTAAGGGACTCGGTATTCACGCAGTGGGCTTTAACCAATGGTGGGTACCGGGTGTCGAGTTCGCCGCCGGCGCCGCTGTCGTCATCGGGCTCCTTGCACCGCTGGCCGCGCTTGGTCTGCTTTTCATCAGTCTCGTCGCTATCGTCACGTCGGGACCGCAGCGAATCAAAGTCATGCATCCGATCGATAAGGCGGACCGCATCGACAATTGGCTCTATCTGCCCGAGCTCCTGTATGTCTTCATGCTGATTATGGTCGTCTCAGCCGGCGCCGGACCCTACAGCGTTGATACCTTGATCTTGGGCCTGATCAACAAACACGGCGCGTGAGTTCTTAATGATGAAATTTCCATCGGTGTGTGGCTGCTTGCAGATTCCGTAATCGTTGCCAACGGGAGCGCCCCTGTGATTGTCACGACGCTTCCCCAGAACTGTGCGGGTCATCGAGCATACTTTGATACCGTTGAAAGACGGTACGACGCTGGCGGCTCGCATCTGGTTGCCGGAGGATGCCGAGCAGAATCCGGTTCCTGCAATCCTGGAGTATCTTCCGTATCGCAAGCGCGACGGGACTTACGAACGAGACGCGCTCACTCATCCTTATCTCGCCGGTCACGGCTACGCGGGCGTCCGCGTCGACCTTCGCGGCAGCGGCGAATCGACGGGCTTATTGTTCGACGAGTACGCCCAGCAGGAACAAGACGATGGCGTGGAGCTCATCGCCTGGCTCGCGGCACAACCCTGGTGCAATGGCGCCGTCGGCATGATGGGAATCTCCTGGGGTGGGTTCAACGGACTTCAGATCGCGGCGCGCCGTCCCCCGGCACTCAAGGCAATCGTCACCATTTGTTCAACCGACGACCGGTACGCCGACGACGCCCACTACATGGGCGGCACGTTTCTGACGACCGCCGGACTTGAGTGGGCGTTTTTCTTTTTCAGCTTGATGTGCCTTCCACCCGATCCTGAGCTGGTCGGCGATAGCTGGCGAGCGATGTGGCTCGAGCGCCTGCAGAACATACCGCTGTTCCAGGACAATTGGCTGCGGCACCAGCGGCGCGATGCGTACTGGAAGCACGGCTCGGTATGCGAGGACTACGCAGCAATCCAATGCCCGGTCTATGCCGTCGGGGGCTGGACCGATGGTTATAAGAATGCAATCCCGCGGCTGCTCGAGCGGCTGAAGGTGCCCCGCAAGGGTCTCATCGGGCCTTGGGGCCACGCCTATCCGCACTTCGCATTTCCCGGACCCCAGATCGGATTCCTCCAGGAAATCCTGCGTTGGTGGGATCATTGGCTGAAGGGCCTCGATACCGGCGTGATGGATGAGCCGATGCTGCGGGCGTGGATGATGGAAAGCGTGATACCGGCGACCCACCACGACACGTTGCCAGGACGGTGGATTGCAGAACCTTCGTGGCCACCGCCGGGAATAAAGCCGCGGCGGCTGTTCCTGACCGATGAGGGGCTGCGCGAAGCCGCGGCACCTTTGACGGCTCGCGCCGTATGCTCGCCGCAGACGGTTGGGAAGTGCGGGGGTTATTGGGTGCCATTCGGTCGTGGGCATGATCAGGCCGGTGACCAGCAAGAAGACGACGCCCGCTCGTTGATTTTTGAGACGCCGCAACTCGAACAGCCGATCGAGATCCTCGGCGCTCCGATCGTCGCGCTCGATGTCGCGTCCGACCGGCCGATTGCGAACCTGGTGGTCCGGTTATGCGATGTGCACCCGTCCGGTGAATCGCTGCGTGTCAGCTATGGTGTGCTCAACCTCACTCATCGCGAGGGCCACGAACAGCCCGCGCTGCTGACGCCAGGTGAACGCTACCGCGTGCGCATAAAGCTCAATGATGCGGGCTCGGTATTTCCAGCCGGCCACAAGGTGAGGCTTGCGATATCTACGGCTTACTGGCCGATGGTCTGGCCCAGTCCGGAGACGGTCACGCTGCAGATCTTTGCCGGCATGCTCGATCTGCCGCAACGCTCGCCCAACACAGCAGACGCCAAGCTCTCGTCTTTTGCCTGAACCGGAGACGGCGCCACCCGAGACGCCGACGAGGCTCCGTCGCGATGATATGCGTATCGAGCGCATCGACCGCATCGGTCTCGAATCCGGCACACAGGACAAGACGGAGTATCGTGTCGAGGACAACGATCCGCTCAGCGCCGTTGCCGAACTGCGCCATACCCAGACTCTGTCGCGAGACGAATGGCAAATCCGGGTCGAAACGCAATTGCGGATGTCATCCACGCGCACGGCCTTCCTGCTGCAGGGAAGTTTACGCGCCTGGGACGGCGCGAACGAAGTGTGTCGTCGCGACTGGGATCGCTCTGTTCCTCGAGATTTCTCATGATCGTAAACGGCATCAACAATGAGCTCATTCTCGCGGCGCGTCTTCTTCTCGCGACGCTGTTTCTGATTTTCGGCTGGAGAAAGCTGAGGGACTTTTCGGGCACGGTCAGTCAGATGCGCGAGCTTGGCGTTCCGGTGCCGGTACTGGCTGCAGCCGTGGCGACGTTCATGGAGCTTCCGGTTGCGTTTGCGGTCGCCGTTGGCGCGTTCACACGTCCATCAGCTTTACTGATGTTTTTCTACACGCTGGGAACCGCGCTGATCGGGCATCGTTATTGGGCAATAACGGGTGCTGGTTACGTTGACAGTATGGACAGCTTTTACAAAAATCTCAGCATTATGGGCGGCTTCCTGCTGTTGTACGTTACCGGTGCGGGAAGATATTCGATCGATGTCTTGTGCGGCATTGCCGCGCCATAACGACCGTCATCGTTCTTTGCTCTCTATCACGGAGCTTTTGCGCCGGGCCACAGTGAAAGAAGTCGTCCATGAGCCAAGAGTCGTCCATGAGCCAAGTACAGGTCGAGCAGAAAACCTATCGGATGCCGCCGCAGGACGGATTTACCGTCGCACACTTTATCACCGTTGCCGACGTCGAACGGTCGGCTCGATTTTACGAAACGGTCTTCGGCGGCCGCATCATGACCTTAGGCAACAGCGAGGGCGCGCCGGGTTTCATCCAGATCGCGAACACGTGGCTCATTGTCTACTTCGGGGGCGGTCCGACACCCGACAAACCAACGGTAACGCTCAGCGTCCCCGCCGATCCCAATTCCGTCAGCAGCTTCATGAATATCCGCGTCGCCGATATTCATGCGTGCTACAAGCTCTGGCGAAGCCGGGGAGCCGAGTTCCTCACTGAGCCGAAGGACAAGTACGGCGAAACGCGCTGCTACATTCGCGATCCTGACGGCTACATCATAGAAGTCGGGCAAAGCAAGCCGGACTTCGCTTACGGCTAACCACACGTGGCAGGAACGCATTTCCTTCTAGATTTCTTTTGGATCAATTCTGGAGAACGGAGAAAATACAATGCCGGAATCGAAGTCGGCTAGCAGCCAAGTACAGGTCGGCCAGAAAAACTATCAGATGCCGCCGCAGGAAGGTTTCACCATCGCGGCCTTCATCACCGTCGCAGACATTGAAAGATCGCTTCGATTCTATGAAAAAGTCTTTGACGGCCGCATTGTCAGCAGAGGCGATAAGGAAGGCGCGCCGGGCTACATCCAGATTGCGAACACCTGGCTCATCGTCAATGTCGGCGGCGGTCCCACGCCCGACAAACCGACTGTAATACTCGGCGTTCCGCCCGATCGCGATAAGGTTAGTAGCTTCATGAATTTCCGCGTTGCGGACATTCGGGCGTGTTACGAACTATGGCGAAGCCGCGGAGCGGAGTTTATCACCGAACCAAAGAAGAAGTACGGCGAAACGCGCTGCTACATTCGCGATCCTGACGGCTATATTATAGAGGTCGGGCAAAGCGACCCGGGCGTCACCTACGGCTGAGCGGCACAACATCTGAATGCGCCGCTTCGGTCGGTCCGTCGATGAGAAACAACTCAGTGGGAAGTCAGAGAGGAGCCAATGAAGTCCGAGAGGGACGGCATCAATCCAGCGGCGAAGCCGAGCGGAACAGGTTGCGTCGAATGTCTGGCTCAGGGCGGCTGGTGGCTGCATCTTCGCAGATGCGCCGAATGTGGTCACATCGGCTGCTGCGACACCTCGCCAAGTCAGCATGCATCGAAACATAACGCCGCTACGGGTCACCCGATCATCACGAGCTTCGAGCCCGACGAGGAGTGGTTTTACGACTATCGTACAGAAGAAACCTTCGCCGGCCCGAAGCTTCACGCTCCTCACTGTCATCCGTTGGATCAACCTGTGCCCGGACCGTCCGGCGCGGTGCCTTCGCACTGGCAAACGTTGCTTAACGAATAGCGGGCGGCCCTTTGCTTCGGCCGCAAGCCGCACGGTCAGATCTCGGCGTCACAAGGTGCTCGCCGGCTGCTGCCGGTCGTAAGGGTATCTTCGAAAACGTCATCGCCTAACTGCGATGGCGCAGCGCGTCCACTAACAAGGCAAAGGCCGCCGACGACTGGCGCCGGCTGGGATAGTAGAGGTGATAGCCCGCGTAGGGAGGGCACCAATCCTCCAGCACCCGCTTAAGACGGCCCTTGGCGAGATGCGGCCGCGCCAGGTCCTCCGGCACATAGGCCAGGCCGAATCCGGCAAGCGCCGCATTGAGCATCTGGAATGTGCCGTTGAAAATGAGCTGACCTTCGACGCGGACTTTAAGTTCGCGGCCGCCTTTTTCGAATTCCCAGGCGTATAAGCCGCCGTGCGTCGATAGGCGCAGATTGATGCAGTCGTGGCCGATCAGGTCCTGCGGTCTCTTGGGTTCTAATCGTCCGCGGAAATAAGACGGCGCGCCCACAACCGCCATGCGCATGGCGGGTCCGATACGCACCGCGATCATGTCTTTCGCCACTTGCTCGCCGGCGCGCACGCCCGCGTCAAAACGCTGGGCGACAATGTCGGTCAGGCCGTTGTCGATGAAGACTTCGACCTTGATGTCACGATAAAGCCGCAGGAATTTCATCAGTCTTGGCCAGAGGATCGTCTCGAGAGCATACTCAGTCGCCGTGATCCGAATAGTGCCGGCGGGCTTCTCCCGAAGCTCGCTCACAGCGGTGAGTTCAGCCTCGATCTCCTCAAACCGCGGGCCGAGCGTGTGAAGCAAGCGTTCGCCAGCTTCCGTCGGCGCGACGCTGCGCGTGGTGCGGGTCAGGAGCCGAACGCCCAGGCGTGTCTCGAGTTCGCGAATGGTGTGGCTCAGCGCCGATTGCGAAACGCCGAGCTTCGCTGCGGCTTTCGTGAAACTGCGTTCTCGCCCTACGGCGACAAAGGCCATGAGATCATCCAGATGTCCGCGTTGCATTTATGGCGCCTGCTCATAAGTCTATGCGGATTATAGCGGCTAGTCGCAACGGCCGCGCGCGCTACATTCTGGCCAAGCAACCCGCCGGGAGACGCCATGATCACGCGCCGACGCATGCTCACCGCCACCGGCGGCTTCGCTGTCGCTGCAGCCGGACCGGCCGCCGCAGACAACCCAGCTCGATCCGTCTCAACCGAACGAAGGAGCGCAATCATGGAGATCAAACGAAACGGCTCGCGGCCGTCCGGCAAAGGGCCGGCAGACTATTTCACCGGTACGGTCCGCATAGATCCGCAGTTCGAGGCGCCCGAACCGGCGCGCGCTCGCGGCGCCAGCGTCACCTTTGAGCCGGGCTCCCGGACCGCCTGGCACACCCATCCGCTCGGTCAGACCTTGATCGTCACGTCAGGCCTTGGGCGCGTGCAGCGTTGGGGCGGTCCGGTCGAGGAAATCCGGCCCGGCGACGTGATCTGGTTCTCGCCCGGTGAAAAGCATTGGCACGGCGCCTCGCCGACGACGGCGATGACGCATCTCGCCATTCAGGAAGCATTGAACGGCAAAGTCGTCGACTGGATGGAAAAAGTCACTGACGAACAATATCGGCCCTGATGCCGATACGGCAGTTCGTTTGCTTGAGAAATAGGAACTCAAAAAAATGCAAAAGCGCAAACTCGGAAAAAGTGACCTGGAAGTGTCGGCCATCGGCCTCGGCTGCATGGGTATGACGTTTTCCTACGGACCGCCAGCAAACAAAAGCGAGATGATTTCGCTCATTCGCACGGCCGTCGAACGCGGCGTCACATTCTTCGATACGGCCGAAGTGTACGGCCCCTTGAACAACGAAGAACTCGTGGGCGAAGCCCTTGCCCCATTCAAGGGCAAAGTGGTGATCGCTACCAAGTTCGGGTTTGAGCTTGATCCCAAGGGCGGGCCGCAATGGGTGGGTCTCAACAGTCGGCCGGAGCACATCAAACAAGCCGCCGAGGGCTCGCTCAAGCGGCTCAAGGTCGATGCCGTTGATCTGTTTTATCAGCACCGCGTCGACCCGGATGTGCGTATCGAAGATGTCGCCGGAGCGGTGAAAGACCTGATCAAGGAAGGCAAGGTCAAACACTTCGGTCTTTCCGAAGCCGGTGTGCGGACCATCCGTCGCGCCCACGCTGTCCAGCCGGTTACGGCACTGCAGAGCGAATACTCGTTGTGGACCCGAACTCCTGAAGAGGAAGTGCTGCCGACGGTCGAGGAACTCGGCATCGGCTTCGTTCCATACAGCCCACTCGGCAAGGGATTCCTCACCGGCAAGATGAACGAAAACACCAGGTTCGAAAGTTCCGATTTTCGTAGCATGCTGCCTCGATTTACGCCGGAGGCGCTGAGAGCGAACCAGGCTCTGATCGATCTGCTCGGCAAAATCTCGGTACGAAAGAAGGCGACGCCCGCTCAGATCGCACTCGCCTGGCTGTTGGCGCAGAAGCCCTGGATCGTGCCCATCCCGGGTACCACGAAGCTCTCACGCCTGGAGGAGAACATCGGCGCCGCTGCTGTTGAGCTGACGGCGGACGACCTTCGCGACATTGAAAGCGCTGCCGCGAAGATCACAGTTCAGGGCGCGCGCTACCCCGAAAAGCTGGAGCAAATGACCGGCCACTGAGCGCCCCGGGACGAGTCGCGCACCAAAGGAACCCGCGATGAGAGATGTCATTGTCGTCATCGGCGCCGGCCAAATCGGGCAAGCTATCGCGCGGCGGGTTGGGTTCGGTAAGCATATCCTGCTGGCCGATATGCGCCATGACAATGCGAATGCGGCGGCAGAGATCCTGGCGAACGCCGGCTACGAGGTGAGCGTCGCTGCGGTCGACGCGTCCTCGCGCGAGGCCGTGGGTGCGCTTGTCAAGACGGCCGCGGGTTTGGGCGACGTCGTCGGTCTGATCCACGCCGCCGGTGTTTCCCCGACGCAGGCGTCACCGGCAACGATCCTCAAAGTCGATCTGTATGGTACGGCACTCGTGCTGGAAGAGTTCGGCAATGTCATCGCCCGCGGCGGGGCCGGCGTCGTCATCGCATCGCAGTCCGGGCATCGCCTTCCCCCGCTCACCGTCGAACAAAACAAGGCGTTGGCCACGACACCCGTGGAAGAGTTGCTCAATCTTCCCTTCCTTAAGCCCGACCAGGTGACGGATTCTCTTCACGCGTACCAAATCTCGAAGCGCGGGAATTCGCTGCGTGTGATGGCCGAGGCCGTGCGCTGGGGCAGGCGTGGTGCGCGGATCAACACCATCAGTCCGGGCATTATTATGACCCCGCTCGCCAAGGACGAACTCACCGGGCCGCGAGGTGAAGGGTACCGGCGCATGATCGAGCTGTCTGCTGCCGGGCGCGCCGGCACTCCGGACGAGGTGGCAACTGTCGGCGCGCTGCTCATGGGTCCCGATGGCGGGTTTATCACCGGCAGCGACTTCCTGATGGATGGAGGCGTAACCGCTGCCTATTGGTACGGCGAACTCGCTCCGAAGTGAGCCTGGTGAAATTTCTCCGCCGGATTGAAGACAATGCAGTCCATCAGAAACGGAAGATAGATCGATGCGTGCAACTGTCATGTACCGTGCCGGCGATGTCCGAATCGAAAACATCCCCGATGCCGCTCTTGTGCATCCGACCGACGCGGTTATCCGCATCACCCGCGCCTGTATTTGTGGCAGCGATCTCTGGCCGTACCACGAGCTGGCACCGACCGAAACCGGTCGCCGGATGGGGCACGAGGCGATCGGCGTGGTCGAGGCCGTCGGCACCGATGTACGCACCGTCAAGCGCGGCGACGTGGTCGTGATGCCGTTTGCTTACTCCGACGGCACCTGCATGTTCTGTGACGAGGCGCTGCAAACCTCGTGCATCCACGGCGGCTTCTTCGGCACGGGGGGTGAGGCCGGTGGAGCGCAAGCAGAGGCATTGCGCATCCCTCAGGCGGACGGAACACTCTTTGTCCTGCCAGTCGGCGCCGACGACGCCTTAATGCCATCGCTGCTTACCCTTTCGGACGTGATGGGAACCGGTCATCACGCGGCCCGGGCGGCAAGGGTCGGCCAAGGCAAGAAGGCGGCGGTGGTTGGCGACGGCGCGGTCGGCTTGTGCGGCGTCATCGCTGCCAAGCGCCTTGGCGCCGAGCAGATCATCATCCTGGGCCGCCATTCTGACCGAATTGCGCTGGCGAAAGCTTTCGGCGCAACGGACATCGTGAGCGAGCGCGGCGACGAGGCCGTGGAACGTGTGCGCGCACTGACCGGCGGCTTCGGCGTCCACTCCGTCCTCGAATGCGTCGGCACCGAACAAGCGATGCATACTGCGGTCGACATCGCCCGTCCGGGTGGCGCCGTGGGCCGTGTCGGTGTTCCTCATTACGAAGCCATCCCCGCCTCGGAGGAGATGTTCTACAACAACGTCAACGTCGGCGGCGGCCCCGCTCCGGTCCGCGCCTATATCAAGGAGCTGCTCCCGGACGTCCTTGAGGGCAAGATCGAACCCGGCCGCGTTTTCGACCGGGTCGTCAGCCTCGACGAGGTCCCCGACGGCTACCGAGCTATGGACGAGCGCAAGGCAATCAAAGTCATGGTGAAGCCCTGATGGCAGCCTAGAGACAGCGATGCGCGTCGGCATTCTCGGTTCGGGATTGATGGGCGGCAAGCTCGGCACGCTGTTTGGGCCGCGGCGTTAAGGCGTTTCGCCACATGTCGCTCATTTCCGCAGGCCGTCCAACAAGGCTTTGTGAAAATCGTCCGGAGCCTGGATTTGCGGGGCATGCCCCAAATCCGGGAACTCGACCAGCCGCGTCGCGGCATGCGCGCCGCTGCCGCCTTCCCCAATACCGGATAATTTCCCAGCGTGGCGCGGACATCGGGCGGCGCAAGGTTCTTGCCGATCGCCGTATTGTCCTTGTCGCCGATCATCAGCAGCACCGGCACTGAAATCCTTTCGAATTCATACAACACGGGCTGCGTGTAGATCATGTCGTAGAGCAGCGCCGAATTCCACGCCACAATGTCGCGCCCGGGTCCGCGATACATCCCCGCCAGCATTTGCACCCAGCGCTCATATCTTTGATCCCATTTTCCGACGTAATAGGTCGTGCGCTCATAGTCGCGAATGCTGTCGGCGGTGGTTTTGAGTTCCTGCCGATACCAGGCGTCGACGCTTTGCCAGGGAACGCCTTTTGCTTTCCAATCCTCAAGCCCGATCGGATCGACGAGGACAAGTCGCTCCACCTCCTCGGGATACATCAGCGCATAGCGCATTCCGAGCATTCCGCCGGTCGAATGTCCGATCATCGTGACGCGGTTCAGTCCAAGGGAGGCAATGAGCGCACGGGTGTTGCCCGCGAGTTGCTGGAAACTGTACTGGTGATACTTGGGTTTGCTCGATTTGCAGAAGCCGATCTGATCGGGCGCAATCACCCGATATCCTGCGTCGCGCAAGACCGCGATGGTGTCTTGCCATGTCGCGGAACAAAAGTTCTTGCCGTGGAGCAGGATTGCCGTCTTGCCGTTCGGCGCCACCGGTTTCACGTCCATGTAAGCCATTTCCAGGGCCTCGCCCTGGGACGTGAAGGAAAAATGCGACACCGGCCAGGGGTACTCGAAGCCTTCCAATTGCGGCCCGTAAGACGGATTGTCGTTAGCAGCCATTGCCTGAGAGAGCGCGCCTGATGCGGTGCCTGCACCTAGGACCAGCACATATAACATGGTGCAGAAGCGCATGCTCATCCTCAGCGTTACAATTTAGCTGACTTTGTCGACTTTTGCCGTCTCACCACGAAATAACCTTACGATCGCGTACGAACTTGCCGGTGAGGCTTTGCGGCGCATCGAGCGCGAGCCAGACGGCAGTGTCCGCGCCTTCTGCGACGTCGCGCGTCGCATGCGCTCCGCCCATGTCGGTCTTCACCCAGCCCGGACAAATTGCGTTGACGGCGACGGCGCCGCGCAGCTCCGCCGCCAAAATCACCGTCACCGCATTGAGCGCGGTTTTTGAAATGCGATAGGCGGCATAACCGCCGTCATTGTCGCTGAGCGCGCCCATACCGCTCGACATGTTGACGATGCGCGCGGATTTGCTGCGCTTGAGCAAAGGGGCGAGCGCCTGCGCCAGATGCAACGGCCCGAGCGCGTTGGTTTCCAGCGTGGTCCGGACCGTGGCGAGTTCAACCTCGAGCGCCGGCGCTTCGCCCTTGGCAATGATCCCGGCATTATTGATCAGCACGTCGAGCCTGCCGTGCTGGTCCTTCAGTGCGTCGCGCAACGCGGCAATGCTTTGCGCATCGGTGACATCGAGCGGTACAAACGAGGCGGCAAGTTGCTCCGCGGCGAGTTTCTTGATCGCGGCGGCACCTGCCGCGGGCTTGCGCGCGGTCAGAATGACGTTGGCGCCGCGGGCGGCAAGCTGACGGCAGATCTCGAAGCCAATACCCCGATTACCGCCGGTGACGACAACAACCGGCGCATCATGTGCGCGCGCCACGCCGCTTCACGCCGGCTGCAGCAGCTTGAAAGCGTGGAACCAGTCGTTGCGGATAAAGCCCGGAATGCACCACAGCATGCACAATGGCTCGATCGCGCGGGCGGCTTCGGCCTTGCCCATATCGGCGGTCTCCCAGCCGAACTGATCGCAGATGCCGCGCACAATCGCCTTGGCGTTGTCGTCGTTGCCGCAGATGAACATGGTCGGCTTGCCGCCGGGAAATTTCGGGTTGATCATCGCGGCGTTGCCGACGGAATTGAAAGCTTTGACGAAATGCACGTCGGGCAGTGCCGCCTGCAGCCGCTCCATCAATGATTGATCGAGATTGGTGAAAAACTTCAGCACGCCGTTGGCGGGCGGCGCGTCCGCAATCGGATTGGTGGCGTCGATGACCGGCTTACCTGCCATGTTGGCCGCGCCGGCCGCCTTGAGCGCATCAAGCGCCCCGGTGCCTTTGACCGCAAGCACCACGAGTTCGCCGAACTTCGCGGCATCGGCAAAGCTGCCGGTCTGTGCGGCTTTATTTTGCGCGACAAAGTCCTTCAGCTTGCCGGCGTCGCGGGTGCCGAGCATGACCTGATGCCCATGCTTGAGAAATCCGCCGGCGAGAGCTTTCGCCACGTCACCCGATCCGAGAATGCCAACTTTCATCTCTGTCCTCCCACTTAGCGCTCGTACCCGCGCGGCGGCGCATTGCACCGCGCGTACCAAAGCCATTCGCGCGTCGTCTATATATTTGGCTGGGCGGCCCTAAGAATAAGAGGGGCCCTGCCCGTTCTTATTCAAGCAGCCGCTCGCTGACCGGCAGCCGCAACGGACCGTTCACCAACCGGTGCCGAATTGATCTGGCGCAAGGCAACGCGACGATTTTACGCCGATAAGCGCCTCGACAAATACGCTAGAACCACTCTAAAAAGAGCCCGCGGCCGGCTCCCGCCCGGAAGGGAAATTCATGGATTACAGTGCCTACTTTACCGACGCGCTCGCCCGCCTGCACAACGAGCGGCGCTATCGGGTGTTTGCCGATCTCGAACGAATCGCCGGCCGCTTCCCGCACGCGGTCTGGCATTCGCCTCAGGGCCCGAAGAACGTCGTGATCTGGTGCTCGAACGACTATCTCGGCATGGGCCAGCATCCGAAGGTGATCGGCGCCATGGTCGAGACTGCAACCCGGATGGGTACCGGCGCCGGCGGCACCCGCAACATCGCCGGCAACAATCATCCGCTGGTCGAACTCGAGCGCGAGCTTGCCGATCTGCACCGCAAGGAAGCAGCGCTGGTTTTCACCTCCGGCTACGTCTCCAATGAAACCGGGATTTCGACGCTCGCCCGGCTGATGCCGAATTGCCTGATTTTGTCAGACGCCTTGAACCACAATTCGATGATCGAAGGCGTGCGGCAGGCCCACTGCGAGAAGCACATTTTCCGCCACAACGATTTGGCTCACCTCGAAGAGCTTTTGGCCGCCGCCGATCCGGAGCGGCCGAAGCTGATCGTGTTCGAGAGCCTCTATTCGATGGACGGCGACGTCGCGCCGGTGAATCGAATCTGCGACCTCGCTGATCGATACGGGGCCATGACTTATATCGACGAGGTGCATGCGGTCGGGATGTATGGCCCGCGCGGCGGCGGCATCAGCGAGCGCGACGGCGCCGCCGGCCGCATCGACGTGATCGAAGGCACGCTCGCCAAAGCGTTCGGTTGTCTGGGCGGCTATATCGCCGGATCGTCTGCGGTGATCGATACCGTGCGCTCCTACGCGCCGGGCTTCATTTTCACCACCGCGCTGCCGCCTTCGGTCTGCGCCGCGGCAACCGCCGCGATCCGGCATCTGAAGACCTCGCAGTGGGAACGTGACCGCCATCAGGATCGCGCCGCGCGCACCAAGGCCGTGCTCGCGGCCGCAGCGTTGCCGGTGATGACCAGCCCCACGCACATCGTGCCGGTCTTTGTCGGCGATCCCGAACTGTGCAAGGAAGCGAGTGATCTTCTGCTCGCTGAGCACGGCGTTTACATTCAGCCGATCAACTATCCGACGGTGCCGAAAGGCAAGGAGCGATTGCGCATCACGCCGAGCCCGTACCACGATGACGGCCTGATCGATGCGCTTGCCGAGGCGCTCGTTGATGTCTGGCACAAATTGGGTTTGCCATTCACAGAACGCGCGCTCGCCGCGGAGTGACGGTCCCTAGATCTTCCTCTTCTTCACGATCCGCCGCGCCGCAATCGCCACCGTGAAGGTGACGACGAGAAAACGCGCGACATGGTGCGCCCCGACATAGACCGGATCGAGATGGAGCGCGAGCGCGAGCACCATCATCGTGTCTTGCGCGCCGGGCGAAAAGGCAACCACGACGTTGGCGGTCGGAAACGGAAAGAAATGCGCTGCGATCAGCGCGAACAAAGTGGCGATGGAGAGCGAGACGGCGAACGAACCGAACGCCGCGCCAAGATAGCTGACGATCAACCGCGGCGTGGTATTGGCGAAACGCGAACCGACGACCGCGCCAAGAACGACAACCGCGGCGCTACCGACCCACCACGGCAACGCGGCTTGGGCGAGACCGGTGCCGTGCAGGACCGCCGATCCGGCCATGGCGCCGAACAGCAGCCCGCCTGGAAATCTGATGCGCGCCATAGCGAGGCCGGCGGCGATCGACACGACAACAACAATCAGCATGTCCGGCAACGCAGAAAGGCCGGCCGGCCCGCGCGCGACCGGTATGGCCGGCGCCACCAATCCAAATAAAGCGAGCCCGCCGGGTATGCCGACGGTCAAGAGCAGTACGCGCATCGTCTGCACAATCGCGATGGCACGCAGGTCTGCGCCAAGCTCGGTCGAGAGCGCGATCACCTGGATGAGCGAACCTGGACTTGCACCCATGATCGCCGAGAGCGGATCCCAGCGATGCACCACGCCGCAGATAGGTCATGGTCGCCGCAATCATCACGACCGAAGCCACCATCAGGATTGCAACACTCGCCGGGTAGGTGGTGAAGCCCCTGAGCGTCTGCGGCGTGACCACAGCGCCAAGCAGGATGCCGACGATGACGTAGCAGACCCGCGCGAGCCCGACCGGCACTCTGACCGGACGCCCGACCAACGCCGCGATGGTTACCGCAATCACCGACCCGGAAACGAGGCCGGCGGGAAAACCTAACAAGGTAAATATGACCCCGCCGGCGGTCGCGATCAGAAGCGTTTCGGCGGGCGCGATCAGCGCGCGTAGCGGAGGAAGGGCAGGCCACATCGGCTCAAGCATCAATGCCGCCTGCCGCCAACGTCGTCAAATGACGCTGCCGCAGCCACACAATGTGCCGGGTGCATGGCGCAGCGATTGGGCACGGCCGCCGATGCCGGCCAATGGACAGCCCCGCTAAACTATGGTGATTTAACCGAAATTAAGCGCACCTGAGATTGCAAAAGCGCCGGAGTCGACCAGGGAAACGCCATGCTGCAAGGCTGGGTCGTCGTCGTTATCGCGCTCGCCTATATCGGCTTTTTGTTCCTGGTGGCGAGCTACGGCGACCGGCGACATGAAGTCACGCGCGGCAACCGCGCGCGACTTCTGATCTATCCGCTTTCGCTGGCGATCTACTGTACGTCGTGGACGTTCTTCGGCTCGGTCGGCGTCGCCGCGCGCACCGGTTTTGATTTCCTCACCATCTATATCGGCCCGGTGTTGATGGTCGGGCTTGCCTATCCGCTTATCATCCGCATCGTGCGGCTGGCGAAAGGCCAGAACATCACCTCGATCGCCGATTTCATTGCCGCGCGCTACGGCAAGAGCCAGGCGGTTGCGGCGACCGTGGCGCTGATCGCGATCGTCGGCATGATCCCTTACATCGCGCTTCAGCTCAAAGCGGTATCGGCGTCGGTCGGCACCATTCTCGCGGCGGCCTCGGCGGGAAGCAGCGCGGCGCAACCGCTTCTCGGCGACATCGCGCTGTTTGTCGCAATGCTGATGGCGGCGTTCGCGGTGCTGTTCGGCACCCGGCACATCGACGCCACCGAACATCAAGACGGGCTAATGCTGGCGATCGCGACCGAATCGGTGATCAAGCTCGTCGCCTTTCTCGCCGTCGGAATCTTCGTCACCTTCGTCATGTTCCCAGGGCCGCTAGCGCTGTTCCAGGCCGCGCTGCAACAGCCGCAGACGGCCGCCGTGCTCACTCACCCGCCTTCGGCGGCTACGTTCCTCGCCATGACCGTCCTGTCGCTGTTTGCGATCGTGTTGTTGCCGCGGCAATTCCACGTCGCCGTGGTCGAGAACCACAGCGAGGCCGAAGTTCGCCGTGCCGCCTGGCTGTTTCCGGTTTATCTCGTGCTCATCAATCTGTTCGTGATGCCGATCGCGATGGCCGGCCTGTTGACGTTTCCAGCCGGCGGCACCGACGGCGACATGTTCGTGCTGGCATTGCCATTGAAAGGCCATTCCGAGCTGTTGGCCCTGATCGCCTTCGTCGGCGGTCTGTCGGCTGCGACCGCGATGGTGATCGTCGAATCGGTCGCGCTTGCGATCATGGTGTCGAACGACATCGTGATACCGCTGGTTCTCAAGCGCCGTGCGGCGGGCTCCGGCGAGCCGAGCGACGCCGGCGCGCAACTCCTGACCGTGCGCCGCATCGCGATCTTCGCCATTCTGTTTCTGGCCTACATTTATTATCGCTCGGCCGGCCCGGCGCAGCTCGCTTCTATCGGTCTGCTTTCATTTGCCGCCGTCACCCAGCTGACGCCGGCGTTCTTCGGCGGGCTGGTTTGGCGGCGCGGCACGGCCCAGGGCGCAATCGCCGGTATGACCGCCGGCATTGTGGTTTGGGCCTACACGCTGCTGCTACCGAGCATTTCTGAAGCCGGCGTTATCGGCGATCTCCTCAACAACGGGCCGCTCGGTCTCGCCTGGCTCCGGCCGCAAGCGTTGTTTGGTCTTGATCTGCCCCCGCTCGTTCACGGCGTCGTTCTCAGCCTTGTCGCGAATATTGTCCTTTATGTCGCCTGCTCGCTGGCGCGGCGGCCAACCGCAATCGAACGCGTGCAGGCCGACGTATTCGTGCCTTCGTCGCTTGCTCCGATGGCGCCGAGTTTCCGGCTGCGGCGCGCATCGGTCACCACCGAGGAATTGATCGCGACGATCGCCCGCTATCTCGGGGAGGAACGCACGCGCGAATCTTTCGCCAGCTTCGCCGCCTCGCGGCGTGTCAGCCTGGCGCCGCAGGTCGAGGCTGACTTTCAGCTGCTGCAATACGGCGAGTATCTGTTGGCTTCGGCGATCGGCGCCGCGTCGTCGCGGCTCGTGCTCTCGCTCCTGTTGCGCAAGCGCACCGTGTCGACCAAGGCGGCGCTCAAGCTGCTCGACGACGCTAACGCGGCAATTCACTACAACCGCGAGATCCTGCAGACCGCGCTCGACCATGTGCGCCAGGGGATCGCCGTGTTCGACAAAGACTTGGCCCTGGTATGCTGGAACCGGCAGTTCGGTGAAATCTTCGATCTGCCGCATTCGCTCACCCGCATAGGTATCGCGCTCGACGAGATCCTTCGCCATATCGCGAAGGAGGGCGCGGGCGATGTACGCGATCTCGAGGAGGAGGTCGCGCAACGTGTCGCCAAGTACACTTCGGAAGCCGAGCCGTTTCTCGAGCGCATTGCCGAGCGCGGGTTGGTAATCGAAGTCCGCGCCGACCGCATGCCCGACGGCGGTCTCGTTACGACGTTTACCGATATCACGCCGAGCGTGAAGGCCGCCGAGGCGCTGGAACGCGCCAATGCCACGCTGGAGCGTCGCGTCCGCGAACGCACCGGCGAGTTGACGCGCCTCAACGGCGAGCTTGAGCGCGCCAAGGCTGAAGCCGACGATGCCAACGTCTCGAAGACCCGCTTCATCGCCGCGGCAAGCCATGACATCTTGCAGCCACTCAACGCGGCGCGTCTTTACGTTACCAGCCTGATCGAGCGGCAGGACGACGGCGAGGACGCGAACCTGGTGCAGAATATCGACGCGTCGCTGGAAGCTGTCGAAGAGATATTCGCGGCCCTGCTCGACATTTCGCGGCTCGACACGGGTGCGATGCAGCCGGAACTGACCGATTTCCGGATCAGCGAATTGCTGCAACGGCTGGAAGTGGAATTCGCGCCGCTCGCGCGCGAGAAGGGGCTCGATCTCATTTTCATGCCCTGCTCGCTCGCGGTGCGCTCAGACCGGCGGCTGCTGCGGCGGCTCCTACAGAACCTCGTGTCTAACGCGATCAAATACACGCCCAAGGGCAGCGTGCTGGTCGGCTGTCGGCGCCGCGGCGCGCGGCTGCGCATCGAGGTGTACGATACCGGCATCGGCATTCCACACGCCAAGCGCCGCGCGGTGTTCAAGGAATTCCATCGCCTCGATCAAGGCGCGCGGGTCGCGCGCGGTGTGGGGCTGGGCCTGTCGATCGTCGAGCGCATCGCGCGCGTGCTCGACTGTGAACTGGCGCTCAAATCCAGCGTCGGCCGCGGCTCGCGGTTTTCCGTCGAGGTGGCCCGGGCGACTACCGCGATCGTCGAGCCGGCGTTGCATGCCGTTCCGAAAACCGCCACCGGGCAACTTGCGGGAACCGTCGTGCTCTGCATCGATAATGAGCGAACCATCCTTGACGGCATGCAGACGCTGCTCGGCGGTTGGGGCTGCCGCGTGCTCAAGGCTGCGGACCTTGCCGAAGCGCTGGCAGCGATTGGGAGCAGCGGTCTCGAACCGGACGGACTCCTGGTCGACTACCACCTCGACGGCGGCAATGGTCTCGGCGCCATCACCGAACTGCGCCGCCGCTACGGCCACGACCTCGGCGTTATCCTGGTCACCGCCGATCGTTCCGTGCATGTCCGCGAGGAGGCCCGCGCCGCCGGCGTACTGGTCCTCAACAAGCCGGTGAAGCCTGCTTCGCTCCGCGCCCTCATGACGCAATGGCGCGTGCAGCGCGTCGCGGCGGAGTGATCGAGCGAGGCCTCAAGTAAACTTTGCAAACTCTGCAACCACCCGCTCGTAGACCTTGCGCTTGAACGGCACCACGAGAGCCGGAAGGTTCTGCAGCTTTTCCCAACGCCACTCCACAAACTCCGGCTGGTGCCCTCCGGCCGGATGCTCAATGTCGATCTCGCTCTCCGCGCCGGTAAACCGCAGCGCAAACCATTTTTGCGTCTGGCCGCGGTATTTGCCGCTCCACGCGTACCCGGCGATCGCCGGCGGAATATCGTAATTGAGCCACTCGGCAATCTCGCCGAGACGTTCCACGGAACTGATGTTGGTCTCTTCACGCAATTCACGCAGAGCCGCCCGCTGCGGATCCTCGCCTGGATCAATGCCGCCCTGGGGCAGCTGCCAGACATGTGTATTATCGACGTGCTCGGGGCCATCGATGCGGCGGCCGATAAAGGCAAGCCCGGCGCGATTGAGCACCATCAGGCCGGCACAGGGACGATAGGGGAGGTCTTCGTAAGACATACCGAGTAGCGAAGGGTGAGTGGCGAGTAGCGAATGGAAGGTTGGTGACTTCAATGTATTCGCTATTTCGCCACTTCGCTATTCGCCCTTTACACTAGCTCTGCTTCGCTTTCACCGCGACGGCGGTGATCGGCACCAGCAACAGGCCGCGGCTTTCCGCCGCCTTGGCCCATTTTGAGATATGCTCGATCGATACCGGCAGCGCGGACGACATGCCGACGGCGAAGGTGCGCTCGCGCGCTGCCATTTCCAGGCGACCGAGAGCGTGGTCGATCTCTTCGGGCGTAGGCACCGCATCGATAATCACGTCGGCCTTGGCGAACGGCAGACTATTAGCTCCGGCGATCCGGCCAGCGACGCTCCGCGCATTGGCGCCGTCGTCGACAAAAATCAGCCCGCGTTTGGCAGTTTCGCGCAGGACCGGAGCGAACGACTGCTCGGAAGCTGTAAAGCGCGCCCCCATGGCGCCGATGATCCCAACGTAACCTTGAATGCGGCTCATCAGCCAGTGCAGCCGCTCAAGATTTTGCTCCGGCGTGAGCGAGGTCAGCAGCGTCTGCGGGCCGGAATCGTTGTCGGGATAGCTGAACGGCTCCAGGGGAACTTCCAGCAGAATCTCGTGCCCTGCCCCCCGTGCGCGCGCGACCGAGCCCTCGACGTCTGAGCCATAAGGCATAAAGGCGAGTGTCACCGCACCCGGCATCTTGGCGATTGCCGCCGCCGTGCCACTCGCGCTGACACCGAGACCGCCGATGATGAGCGCAACGCGGGGCGCATCGGGCCGGCCGGGCAGCGGCGTCACCGGCCGGGCAAAGGCGTCCGCGGGGCGCCTGCCGTCAGCGGCGATTTTTGGAATCGGGCCGCGCGGCGTCATCTCGACAAGCGCTTGATCAAGCGCGGGGCTTTTCGGCGGACTGGCGCCATCCCCGCCATCGGGGATCACCACCTCCTGCCGCGCTCCGGTCTTGCCGTCGATAATGGTGACCGTCTTGCTGCCGGCCGCGGCGTTGTTTTGCGCCGGCGCCGCCGGCACGGTTGCCGGACTGCTTCCCGGAGGCTGCGCGCCGGGAGCAGCTTCCGGCATGGAAGGCG
Organism: uncultured Alphaproteobacteria bacterium; assembly: GCA_963826945.1. GTDB lineage: Bacteria > Pseudomonadota > Alphaproteobacteria > Rhizobiales > Xanthobacteraceae > BOG-931. The sequence continues at coordinate 174,784 of CAWGYY010000031.1, forward strand.
GCTCGGATTTCTTCGCGGCCACAACGGGGTGGAGGTCGATCGGCACAGCAACCACCGGCTCGCCGCCGAGCGGATTCTCGCCAACGATGGCCCAAACAACAAACGCAGCGAAAAAGAGTGCGAGCGCGCCGGCAATGACCTGCGGCACTGAAACTGGCAGTCGCCAACGACGCTTCGCCGGTTGCTGGCCGAGCGGCGCGCTCAGGTCGTCGGCCGTCATGGCTTAGTCCAAATAATGTCCCGGCAAATCATGGCCAGACAGCTTATCACGGGAGCCAAAGTAGCCGTCTGCAACCGAGGGCCTTTGCCCGCCCCGCCTGGCTCCCCGGCCCTTCGGACGACCGGTGTTGGAAGCCAAAAAAACGGGGCGGCTCGTGGCCGCCCCGCATTCGTATCAGGTAGCGCCGCTTAGTTGGGAACGGCGGTCTTGGGGTTCGGGGGAAAGGCGGCGTCGCTAATGGCGCCGCGCAGGAGATCGAGCGCCTCCTTGAGCGCCTTGTCGTCCTTTTCATCCGGCGGCACGTAGGACTGCGACCCGGACTCTTCGCTGCCTTCAGCCTTGAGGTGACCGCGCAGCGAAGCCTCGCCCTTGGTGTCGGTTCGCGCCTTGAGATCGTCCGGCACGTCCTGCAGCACCTCGATGTCGGGCGTGATGCCCTTGGCCTGGATGGAGCGGCCCGAGGGCGTGAAGTAACGCGCCGTGGTCAGCCGCAGCGCGCCGTTGCCGGCGCCGAGCGGAATGATGGTCTGCACCGAGCCCTTGCCGAACGAGCGCGTGCCGACCAGCGTTGCGCGCTTATGGTCCTGCAGCGCGCCGGCCACGATTTCCGACGCCGAGGCCGAACCTCCGTTGATCAGAACGATCACCGGCTTGCCCTTGGTCAGATCGCCTGGCCGGGCATTGAAGCGCTGGGTTTCCTCGGCGTTACGGCCACGGGTCGAGACGATTTCGCCCTTGTCCAGGAACGCGTCCGACACCGAGATCGCCTGATCGAGCAGGCCACCTGGATTATTCCGCAGATCGACGACGTAGCCCTTGATCTTGTCGGCGCCGAGCTGCGAATTGAGCTCGCTGATCGCCTTCTTCAGACCATCGGTCGTCTGCTCATTGAACTGGGTAATGCGGATATAGCCGACATCTTCGCCCTCGTTATGCGAGCGGACCGATTTCACCCGGATCACGTCGCGCACAATGGTTACGTCGATCGGCTTGTCCTGTCCCTTGCGCATGATGGTGAGCTTGATCTTGGTATTCACCGGACCGCGCATCTTATCAACCGCCTGGTTCAGCGTCAGGCCCTGCACCTGCTCATCGTCGAGCTTGGTGATGATGTCGTTGGCCATGACACCGGCCTTGGCCGCCGGAGTGTCGTCGATCGGGGCGACGACCTTCACCAGGCCGTCTTCCATCGTGACCTCGATGCCCAGCCCGCCGAATTCGCCGCGGGTCTGCACCTGCATGTCGCGGAAGCTCTTCGGGTCCATGTAGCTCGAATGCGGATCGAGCCCGGCCAGCATGCCGTTGATCGCCGATTCGACCAGTTTGCTGTCGTCGGGTTTTTCGACATAGTCGGCGCGCACGCGCTCGAACACGTCGCCGAACAGATTAAGCTGGCGGTAAGTGTCCGACGAAGCCGCTTTTGCGCTCGACCCGACGAATGCGATGTGTGGCTGTGTCGCCAGGAGCGCGAGACCGGCACCTGCGACCGCGCCAAGGAAAATCAGGGAAGTTTTGCGCATCATCCGCGAACCTTTTCACCTTCGTTTGTTGCCCACCATGGGCTTGGATCAATGGGAGCGCCGTCTTTACGGAACTCCACATAAAGCACAGGCTGCTTGGACTTGGTCGCCGCGGCCGCGGATACCTGCGATCCGCCGCCCATCACCGCTACGGGTTCACCAGTCAGTACAAACTGGCCGAGATCGACGGAAATCCGTTCCATCCCCGCTAGTAGCACATGATACCCGCCGCCGGCATTCAGGATCAAGAGTTGCCCATAGCTGCGAAACGTGCCGGCGTAAACTACCCAGCCGTCGCACGGAGAAGTGATCTGCGCGCCGGCGTGGGTGCCAATGGTGAGGCCCTTTTGTGTTCCGCCGAGGCCGTCGGAGGCGCCGAATTCGCGGATTTTCACGCCGTTAACGGGCCAACGCAGGTGTCCTCGCGTGGCGGCGAAGGCGACCGCCGGCACCAGACGGCCGGGATCCTTAAGGGCGGCAAGATCGGGGCGCGTTGCGTCTTCCTCGATCGAGCGAGCCTCAGCATGGGCGGTGCGGCCGGCCGAATCGAGGCCTGATTCGAGTTTGGCGATGAGTTCCTTGAGGCTGTCGACCTGGCGCGCCAAATCGGCGGCGCGTGAACGCTCCGCTTCAAGCGCCTGCTCGGTAGCCGCTTGCTTGCTTTGCCGCTCGTCAATCAGCACGTTCAACCGCAACTGCTCGCGCCCAAGCAAATCGAGATCGCGCGACAGGTGCTCATTTTCACCGACGATAGTCTTGCGCACGCGCACGAGATCGGCGAGATCGCCGGCAAGCGCGTCGGCCTGCGCCCGCATATCCGGAAGCATAGCGCTAAGCGTGATCGCCGTGCGGACGGCTTGCAGGGCGTCTTCCGGCTGCACCAGGAGTGCAGGCGGCGGCTGATGCCCTACCCGTTGCAGCACGGCGAGGATTTCGACGATCACGGCGCGGCGCTCATCGAGCGACTTACGAATGAAAACTTCCTGTTCGTCGAGCGGCTTCAAGCGGGTACGCGTAGCGTCGATGCTGGCCTCGACGGTGCGCACGCGCGCCGCGGTGTCGATGAGTTGCTGATTGAGCGCACGCCGATCGTCACCAAGCGCGTCGATCTCCCGCCGCAGCTTTGCCTGGCTTTCTGCCGACTCGCGCTCTTTGGCCCGCGCGGCATCGAGTTCCTGATCGTGCTGCTTGAGAGCGTCGGCATCAGTTGTCGCCGGCGCGGCGTCCGGTGCCGAGGGCACAGCGGAGGGAAGAAATGGCACGGGCGGCTGCGGTATCGGCGCTTGAACCGGACCAGGAGGCACTTGGCTCGGAGCGGTTTGGGCGACTGCCCCTGAATTGGCGCCGAGCGGCAAGGCCAAGAACAAGGCTGATCCGAGCACAAAGCGCGGATCCGTGCGATGCGGCCAGCGGAGAATCATGTTGTCCAAGAGTAAGCGCCAAGCTGTGGAACGCAAGATAAGCACAACAATGAACCAAAGCAGATGTGATGCGTCCGGAATAAGACGCCGAGCACGATCAAATCGTCACAAATCGGTGAGGCAACATTAAGAAGAATTCAGGTCCGCACGATTGTTAATCTCACGCTCGATGATAGGGGTGTCCGGCGAGGATGGTGCCGGCGCGATAAAGCTGTTCAAGCAACATGATGCGCACCAGCTGATGCGGCCAAGTGGCGGCGCCAAAGGCGAGTCGGACCTTGGCCCGTTCCACCAGGCTGGGTGCGAGGCCGTCGGCGCCGCCGATGATAAAACATGCCGCCGCGCGGTCTTCCGCCCGCCATTCGCGTAGCAGTGCCGCAAGCGCCGGACTATCCAGACTTTCGCCGCGCTGGTCGAGAATAACAACGATCGCGCCATCGGGAATGACGTTGGCGAGTGCGATCGATTCCTCGGTGCGCCGACGCTCGGCGTCCTGTGCGCGGCTTTCACGAATTTCCACGATTTCGATTTCCCGCAAGCCGAGCGGGCGTCCTGTCGCCGTCGCGCGCTTGCAGTAGGACGCCGCGAGTTCGCGCTCAGGTCCTTGTTTGAGCCGGCCGACGGCGGCGACAACAATGCGCATAATGGGACACACGAACGACAGCTAGGGCGCACGGAAATACTGGCCCGTCTTCCGGGCAACACCACAACGCCCTCACTGGCGCAGGCGCGTTAACTCGCGCGCCGCTCCGACCGGCTGGCCGACCACATCTTCTCGAGATTGTAGAAGGCCCGCACTTCGGGACGAAAGACATGGACGATCACATCGCCCGCGTCGATCAGCACCCAGTCGCAATGCGGAACACCTTCCACCCGGGCCGCAACGCCGACTTTATGCAGGTCCTCGACGACCCGGTCGGCGACTGAACCGACATGGCGCTGCGACCGGCCGGAGGCTACGACCATGTAGTCGCCGATCGACGATCTGTCCCGAAGGTCTATGGTGAGGGTGTCCTCCGCCTTCATATCGTCGAGGCGGGCAAGGACTAAACGGAGGATCTCCTCGGCGTCAGGACGCATTCTGGAGATCGGTTCGGGCGCGCGACGTTCGGCCCGAAGAGTTACAGGTGTGGACAGGGGTCCTTATCCTTTCGCTCCTTTTCGGCCCCGGCCATCGATGCCGAGGCCATGAGTAAGATAGGCACGCCAGGTTAACAGTTTCAACTCCTCGCAGTCACACTGTTGCAACGTTTTACCGCGCTCGCACTCACCGATCGTGCAAGGCTCGTGCCGCCCGTAGCGCAGTCGAGGACAAGGGCGACTTGAGCCCGTGCAGGTAAATCCAAGCCGGCGGTGTTCGTTCCGGCAGCGTCCGCGCCGCCGATTCAGGTATACGCGACCGCGCCAGCGCCTGACCGGCGACGCCTGCCCTGGCGTACAGGCTCGGTCCGAGACGATCGACGACTGCAATCGGCACCAGCGCTGCAATGCCGCGCCAGCGCTGCCAACGATGGAAGCTGCGGAGATTATCGGCGCCCATGATCCAGACAAAGTGCACCCGCGGGCAGCGTCGGACCAGATAAGCGACCGTCTCGTAGGTGTAGCGGGTGCCCAGCCGGTCTTCGAGATCGGTGACGTCGATGCGCGGATGATGCGCCAGCGCTCGTGCGGCAGCGAGGCGCTCGGCAAGCGGCGCGAGGCGGCTCGTGTCCTTCAACGGATTGCCGGGCGTCACCAGCCACCAGACCCGATCGAGGCCGATCCGGTTCATGGCGAGCAGACAGGCCGCGCGATGTGCCGCGTGCGCCGGATCGAATGTGCCGCCGAACAGCCCGATGCGCATACCGGGCGCATTCGGCGGCAGGATTACGCGCGCATCAGCCATTTCCGACCCTCGCCCATTCGGGGCAGAGGGAACAGCGGCCGCCGCGCGCGGAAGCGGGAACTCACGGTTCATGGCCGTCAGAAACAACCCCCTCCCCCACGTGTCATCCGCCGACCGCCATTGCCGACAAGTCGCGGCGGAGGAGACGAACTTTATGGTCGCGTCTGCCCACTGCCATGGATGCGGTACTTGAAACTTGTTAGCTGCTCGACGCCGACTGGGCCGCGCGCATGCAGTCTGCCGGTGGCGATGCCGATCTCGCCGCCAAAGCCGAATTCCCCGCCATCGGCAAATTGTGTGGACGCGTTGTGCAGGACGATCGCCGAGTCTACTTGCCGCAAAAACCTTTCCGCCGCAGCGCGGTTTTCAGTAACGATGGCATCGGTGTGGTGCGAGCCATAACGCTCGATATGAGCGATCGCCCCATCGACGCCGTCGACAACGCCCGCGGTCAGAACGGCGTCGAGATATTCGGTGCTCCAGTCCGCTTCGCTCGCCGGCTTCACGCGAGAATCGGTCGCCTGCACGGCTGCATCACCGCGAACCTCGCAACCAGCATCGATGAGCATGGTCACGAGCGGCTTGAGCAATTTCGGTGCGCCAGCGCGATCGATCAGCAAAGTCTCGGCAGCCCCGCACACGCCGGTGCGCCGCATCTTCGCGTTGAGCACGATTGATTTGGCCATAGGTAGTTTGGCTGCGCCGTCGACATAGACGTGACACACGCCTTCGAGATGCGCAAAAACCGGCACGCGCGCTTCCGTCTGCACCCTCTCAACCAGATCCTTGCCGCCGCGTGGAACGATCACATCGATCGCGCCGTCGAGACCGGCAAGCATCATTCCGACGGCAGCGCGGTCGCGCGTCGGCACCAGCGAAATTGCGGCGGTTGGCAGTTCGGCTTCGGTCAATCCTTCGACAAGCGCCGCATGGATCGCCCGCACCGAGCGAAAGCTTTCAGAACCGCCGCGCAAGACGACCGCGTTCCCGGCCTTCAGGCACAGCGCCGCGGCGTCAGCGGTGACGTTGGGCCGGCTCTCGTAAATGACGCCGACAACGCCGAGCGGTACCCGCACCCGCTCGATGCGCAGTCCGTTAGGGCGGCGCCACGACGCTACGACAGCGCCGACGGGATCTTTCAGCTTGCGGATGATGTCGAGCCCGGCCGCCATGGCTTCGATGCGCTTCGCATCGAGCGTAAGCCGATCAAGAAACGCGGCAGTCGCGCCCTTGGACTTTGCCTCGACCACGTCCTCCGCATTGGCGGAGAGGATCGCCGGTTGCCTCCGGCGGATAGCCTTGGCCATAGCGGCAAGCGCGCGATTCTTCCGTGCCGCCGGCGCCAACGCCAGCACGTAAGCCGCTCGGCGCGCCTCGCGGCCGATCTCGCGCATCGCCGCGTCGAGCTTGCCGGCGCTCTCCACCGCCTTGAGCGGAGCATTCATGGCCTTGATCCGTCTAATGTTCGGACAATTCCTACCATGTTCGGTGAGGCCCGGCGAGGAGGCTTTACCCCAAGGTTGTCCACAGCGCTCCACAACCATTCGTCGGGCGGTCACAGATTCCGGGGAACCTGCCCGAAGCAGACGGCGTTTCGCTCAAGTTCAGCAGGAGAGGGTCCCATGGGTATGTCACTACAACATTCTCCTACACGTCTGCCGCGGCGCTTGCCGATCGGTGCCAGATATGTGGTCGAGGGATACGGCGGCGGCGAGGGGAAACTGCGCGTCATTGCGCGCTACCTGCTTTTGCCGGACGGCAACCGGATCAATGTTCCAGGGGAACTTTCCCGGCCCGCCTCGCCGCTGGCACAAGCGGCCAGGCGACGCTCCGAACTCGAAGCGAGCCCGGCCAAAACGGCGCTCCCCGAAGGACCGAGAAAAATTCTCTACCCGCCGTGGAACTGCCTAGCGATACCAACGTTGATTGGATGGCGCCGGGCGAAGCCCCCCAGCCCCTCACCCTCAATCACCCGGCGTCGAACCCCGGTCGCTCCAGCGGCCGGGGTTCTCTTCTTTTGAGCTGAATATGATTTCGAGCTGAAAGTGACATGTTATTCGGGACTTACGACTAAGTCGTCGCGATGGATCATCTCGGCGCGGCCGTTGTAGCCGAGAAGCGCCGCGATATCAGCGGATGCTCGGCCTCTGATTTTCTGCGCATCTTCTATGTCATAGGCGCAGAGCCCCCGGCCGATTTCCGCTCCGTCGGGACCGCGAATGAGCACGGCATCACCGCGCGTGAAGCCGCCCTCGACACCGACGACGCCGGCCGGCAACAGGCTCTTGCCCCGCCGTAATGCTGCGACCGCCCCGGAATCGATCACCAGCACGCCCTTAGGTTCGAGTGCGCCGGCGATCCATTTCTTCCGGGCAGTGACCGGATTCGCCGCCGTGAGAAACCACGTGCAGGGCGCGCCCTCTTTGATGGCGCGTAACGGATGATCGACACGACCGGACGCGATGATCATATGCGTGCCGGCATTCGTTGCGATCCGTGCCGCTTCGATCTTGGTCTGCATGCCGCCGCGCGACAGTTCTGACGGCGCCGCGCCGGCCATCGCCTCGATTTCGGGCGTAATACGGGCGACGCACGGAACGTGCTTTGCCGACGCGACCGTATCGGGGGGAGCATTGTAGAGGCCGTCAACGTCCGACAATAGCACCAGAAGATCGGCGCTGACCATGGTGGCGACACGCGCAGCAAGCCGATCATTGTCGCCGTAGCGAATTTCGTTGGTCGCTACCGTATCGTTCTCGTTGATCACCGGCAGGGCGCGCCACTCCAGCAGCGTATCGATGGTGGAGCGCGCGTTGAGATAGCGCCGCCGCTCTTCGGTATCGCCAAGTGTCACCAAGACCTGGCCGGCAATGATCCCGTGCCGCGACAGCGCCTCATTCCAGGTCCGCGCCAATGCGATCTGCCCCACCGCGGCGGCGGCCTGGCTGTCTTCGAGCTTGAGTGGACCGCCGGCAAGCTTGAGTACCGCGCGGCCAAGTGCAATGGCGCCGGAAGAGACGACCAAAACGTCGCGCTTATCGCGATGAAGTTCGGCGAGATCCGCAACGAGCGAGACCAGCCAGGATTCCTTGAGCCGTCCAGCCCGCGAATCGACCAGCAGCGAAGAGCCGACCTTTACGACGATGCGTCGGAAGTCAGCCAGCTTCGGCGTTGTCGCAGCGGGCCGGGTCGAAAGACTTCCAGATGTGGTCACAGCTCGGCTTCTTGTTCCAGTTGCGCCTTGTTCTCAAGGCAATAATAACCGGACAATCGGCTGACAAGCTTGCGGCGCTTCCAGTCGTTGAGAATGCGGCTCACGTTCTCGCGCGCGATACCGGCCATGGCGGCGATATCGCTCTGCCCGATCTTCTGGCGGATCACGATGCGGCCCGAGCCGACGTCCTGACCGAAATTCTCCGCCAGTTCGAGTAACGTCGAGGCGACGCGGCCTCTTAGAGGGAGGAAACTCCCGGCGGCGATCACGACGTCAGTCTCCCGTAAGCGCGTCGAGAGAATCGTGACCAGCGATTTGTAGACCTCGGGATTCTTCTGAGCGAAAGATTCGAATGCGCCGCGGCTGAGAAAACTCAACGTCGCCGGACGCACCGCCACCACCGAGGCCGAGCGCGGCCGGCCGTCGATCATGGAAAGCTCGCCGACAATGGCGCCCGCACCGAGGAACGCAAGAATCCGCTCGCTACCGGTGCGCGAGACCATGGCCACTTTGAGCAAGCCGTCCTCGATGCGATAGCAGCCGTCGCCGGGGTCGCCGGCAAGAAACAGCACCTCGTCGGCGGCAAGCCGCATCGGTTTCGCTCCGACAAACAGGTCGGTCGCGAGACGTTTGGGCAAGCCCGATAACAGGCTTGGCCCCGGACGGCTGACTTTTGGCGCGGACTCCATGTCCCCCCTCTGCAGGCACGCCTTTAACTCAAGCATGCGGCAGAATTTGCGACAATAAAAGCCCGCCCGGATCTTTCGATCCGGACGGGTTCCAGTCGACCCTGTATAGGGCCGCAGGGGTGTTGGGGGGACCGAGTTTACACCCCTTGGTGGTCGCCGCCGGCCCGCGGGGGGGTCGGGGGGGATCGCAGCACCGCCGGCGAACCAATCCTTTCGTTAAAAGCACCCTACTGGCACTGCTGCGAAGGCGAAGTGACCGAAATCACAGAACGCATCATTTCGGGAAAGGCTCTGTTAAATTGATGGCCGGACCCGGTGCGTAACCGGTCCCATCGCCCGATGGGCGCGCGCGAACCCGCCCATCGTGGTTCTCATGGCTGCTGCACTCCGACTGCCAAATCCTTCACCCAGCGGGCGAACATTCCGTGCATACCCGAGAGTGCCAGAACCAGGAGGATTTTGGCGCTCCCGGTCGGTGCCGTCGGCACAGGAGAGATGCCAAAGCGCCGTCAATTGTGCGGCGTTCGCACCTTAACGCCGGCGCGTTTTTCGATCGGCTGAATGATCGCGCTGATGTCGGCGTCCGGTCCGATTTCATCGCAGGTGAGCTTCAACGCCTTGGCTACAGTCGCGATCACGTCGGTCGGCACGCCCAGCGCTTCGCGCTCGGCCAGAAATAGATTGACGTCTTTCAGCAGCAAACCGGCGGTGAAGCCGAGATCAAACGTCCCGGGAAGCACGGCCTTGGCGAATTTATCTTCGGTCGCGGTGTTGCGGCCGGTTCCGGCGTTGATCACATCGAGCATCAGGCGCGGATCGAGCCCCGCCTTCACCCCCGTCACCATGGCTTCCGATGTGGCCGCCATCGCGGTTGCCGACAGGACGTTGTTGACGAGCTTCATGGTCTGCCCGGCGCCGGGCCGCTCGCCCAGATAGAAGAGCTTGCCGATCGCCGCCAGCGCCGGTTCGATTTTTGCAATCTCGCCGCGCGGACCTGAAGTCATGAGCGCGAGCGTGCCTTTCTCGGCGCCCGGCACACCGCCGCTTACCGGACAATCGATCTGCAAGATGTCGCGTTTGGCGAGAAGCTTGAAAATGCGCTCGGCCATGACCGCGCCGGTGGTCGAAAGATCGACGAAGCGGCGGACGCGTTTGCCCTCGATGACGCCGTTTGGCCCGGTGGCGACAGCGAGCACGATATCCGGGGTCGGCAAGCTCGCCATGACTGTCTCCGCAGCATCGGCGACTTCCGCCGGCGAGCGCGCCGCGACCGCGCCGATCGCGGCGAGATTGCCGATCGCCTCCTGGCGGGTGTCGTAGACCACGACGTGGTGCCCGGCTTCGACCAGCCGGCGCGCCATGTGCGAGCCCATATTGCCGAGACCAATGAAGCCGATGTCCATTGCATTTCTCCGTTGGCTATTTTGCTGTGGCCGGCGACGGCATGAATTCGGCGCGGGCCTTTGCGGTGTGTTCGCCGAGAGCGGGCACCGGACCGTAATGCCGCGACGTCGAGGCCTGGTGTTCGGCGGGCGCCGGGTATGAGACTGGGCCGCTCGGCGTTCCGATGGTGATGCGGCGAAGATGCGGATGGCGCGCGAGGCCGGCCACGTCGTTGATGCGCGCAAACGCAATGTCGGCCGCCGCGAGCTTTTGCATCAGCAACTCGGCATCAAGCGTGCGGGTAATGGCGGCAACCTTACCGTCGGTCTCATCGCGCCGGTCCACCCGGGCGAGATTGGTGGCGAAGTCGGGATCGGCGGCGAGTTCGGCGTCGCCGAGAACCTTTTCCGCCAGCACGCGCCATTCCCGGTCGTTCTGAATGCCGATGAGGATTTGCGCGCCGTCGCGGGTCGGGAATGCGCCGTAAGGTGCGATGGCGGCATGCGTCAGTCCGACGCGCTGCGGCGGCTTGCCGGCTTCCTGTTGCATCAGCGGGACCGCCATCCAGTCGGCGATCGAGTTGAACATGGACACCGAGAGTTCGGCGCCTTCGCCGGTCCGTTGCCGCGCCAGCAAAGCTTCGAGAATCGCCTCGTAAGCGTTCATTCCGGTTGAAACATCGACCACCGATACGCCGACGCGCGACGGCTCCGTCGTGCCGGTGATGGACGCCAAACCGACTTCCGCCTGGATCAAGAGGTCGTAGGCTTTGCGCTTGGCGAACGGGCCGCTCTCGCCAAAGCCGGAGATCGAACAACAAATGAGCCGCGGATAGTCGCGCCGCAGCCGCGCAATCGGAAAGCCAAGCTTGCCAATCGTGCCCGGTTTCAAATTCTGCACGAAAATGTCGGCGCGCTTGAGCATGGCTTCGAGCAGCGCCTTATCGTCGGGCTTGCCGAGATCGAGCACGACCGATTCCTTGCCGCGGTTGAGCCAGACGAAATAGCTGCACTCACCGTGCGCAAAGCCGTCGTAGTAGCGGCCGAAATCGCCTTCGGGCCGCTCGATCTTGATCACGCGCGCGCCGGCGTCGGCGAGCCGGCACGTGCACATCGGCGCGGCGACGGCCTGCTCAAGCGACACCACCAGAAGGCCGGAAAGCGGAAGCGTCATGCGTCGCTCGGCAAACGCTGACACGTCATCGCCGGGCTCGTCCCGGCGATCCCGACAAGTCGGCTAGGGCTGCGCAATATCATCATACAAATCGCGCCACGTGTCATTTTCTCTCGCAATAAGTCGCGTCTTCCAAACTCGCGGCCAGTGCTTGATATTTTTCTCACGTTGAATCGCCTGATACGCCGTTTCGTAGATTTCGAAATGCACGAGACGATCAATTCCATACCGCTTTGTGTGACCGTCGGCGATTTTCTTTTTATGCTCATATACGCGACGTACCAGATTATTCGTGACGCCAACATAGAGTGCGCCACCGGGTCGACTGGCGAGGATGTAAACATAGAACTGCCGCACACGCTGAGTTTCTCGAATCGAGATGGCCGGGACAAGCCCGGCCATGACGCTCAATACGACCGCGGCAGGCCGAGCACGTGCTCGGCGATGTACGAGAGTACGAGATTGGTGGAGATCGGCGCCACCGTATAAAGCCTGGTTTCGCGGAACTTGCGCTCGATGTCGAATTCTTCCGCAAAACCGAAGCCGCCATGCGTCTGCAGGCACATGTCGGCGGCCGCCCACGAGGCTTCGGCGGCGAGATGCTTGGCCATATTCGCCTCGGCGCCGCAATCTTTCCCGGCCTCGTAAAGCGCAGCCGCCTCGCGCACCATCAACTCGGCTGCGCGCATATTGATGTAGGACCGCGCGATCGGGAACTGCACGCCCTGGTTCTGGCCAATCGGCCGGCCAAACACCACACGCTCGCGCGCGTAGGACGCGGCCTTGTCGATGAACCACTTGGCATCGCCGATGCATTCGGCGGCGATGAGAATACGCTCGGCATTCATGCCGGAAAGGATGTAGCGGAAGCCCTCGCCTTCGACGCCGATCAGATTGTCGGCGGGTATCCGCATGTTCTCGAAAAACACTTCGGTGGTGGCGTGATTCATCATGGTGCGGATCGGACGGATAGTCAGTCCGTTGCCCTTCACCGCGCGCATGTCGAGGAGAAATACAGAAAGTCCGGCTGTGCGCGACTTCGCCTGCTCGCGGGGCGTGGTGCGGGCAAGGAGCAGCATCAGATCGGAATACTCGGCCCGCGAGGTCCAGATTTTCTGACCGTTGATGACGTAGCTGTCGCCGTCGCGCGTCGCCGTGGTGCGCAGACTAAGCGTATCGGTGCCGGAGGTCGGTTCGGTGACGCCGAACGCCTGCAGGCGGAGTTCGCCACGGGCAATGCCCGGAAGATAGCGCGCCTTCTGCTCGACGCTGCCGTGCCGCAGCACCGTTCCCATCGTATACATCTGGGCGTGACAGCCGGCGCCATTGCAGCCCGCAGCCTGGATTTCCTCCATGATCGCGGCGGCCGCCGTCATGGAGAGGCCGCTGCCGCCGTACTCTTCAGGAATAAGCGCGGCGAGAAAGCCGGCCTTGGTCAATGCAGCGACGAATTCTTCCGGATATGCGCGCTCGCGATCCAACTGCCGCCAGTATTCGCCTGGGAAATTCGCGCACAGCGCCTTAACCGCCTCGCGGATTGGCGCGAGGTCGGCGGCTTCGTTCACGACGTCACCTCGGCGCGGCCGTGGTTGATGGCGACCACATCGCGCTCGACCACGCGCGCGCGAAAACTCACCACCGGACCATCGCGCCACATCTCGGTGCGGATGGTTTCGCCGGGAAACACCGGAGCCGAAAACCGGCAGGCGAACGACTTGAGCCGTGCGGGGTCGTAGCCACACATGGTTTTCAGGAGCGCATGACCGGAGACTCCAAATGTGCCCAACCCATGCAGGATCGGCCGCTCATAACCGGCGGCTTTGGCCGCCGCGGGCTCGGCGTGCAACGGATTGTAGTCGCCGCTCAAGCGGTAGATCAGCGCCATTTCCGGCCGGGTGCCGAAATCGCACACCGCATCTGGGGCCCGTGACGGGATCGGATGAATCGGCGGCGATTGCCGCGGCGGACCGCCGAAACCGCCATCGCCGCGGCAGAAGATCGTCTGCGTCACCGTTCCGATCAACGCACCGCTCGCCTTGTCGGTGATTTTGCGTTCGGTCAAAAGCAGCGCGCCCTTGCCCGCGCCTTTGTCAATGACTTCCACAATCCGGGTTCGGCCGATCAGCACACCCTCACCGGCAAGCGGGCGTTCCAGCGTGAAGCCTTGCTCGCCGTTGACCACCATTACCCAGTTGATGCCGCTGTGCGGGTTTCGCGCCAACGAGCCGCTCTGAGCAAGCACCGTGGCCATTGTCGGCAATACTTTCAGATTCTTCTCGTAAACAAACGCGAGTTCGTCCTCATTCATCGGATCGTGGCCGAGGCCAACACCGAGCGCATAGAGCATGCAGTCCTTGGCGTCGTAGATCTGTTCCGCCGGCGCAATATCGAGCGCCATCAGTCTGTCGTAGACAATGGTCATCTCAAATCGGATCCCACGAAAATACTTCGGGCGACCGCTCAAGTGGCGTAAACGATGTAGCGAACGCACTCTTGAGCTGGTCGGCCAGTCTTTGCGGCGTCCAGCCGTCGGAACGGTGCAGCGTCCGGATCGGCCGGTTCTGGTTGAACAGGTAGATTTCGTTATTGCGGGCCGAAAGAATCTGGCCGGTGATGCCGTCGGCCTTGTCCGACGCCAAATACACGACCAGCGGCGCAACTTTTTCCGGCGTGACCTGGGCAGCGCGGGCAACGCGCGCCTTTTCGTCTTCGGTCTCGGCGGGGATCGATTGCACCATCCGCGTCCAGGCGAACGGCGACACGCAATTCGAGCGCACGTTAAAGCGCGCCATGTCGAGCGCAATGCCGCGCGACAGCCCGAGAATGCCGAGCTTCGCCGCCATGTAGTTGGCCTGGCCGAAATTGCCGATCAGCCCCGAGGTCGAAGTCATATGCACGTAGCTGCCGCCCTTCTGCTCGCGGAACGCCGTCGCGCAGGCGCGGCTCATGATGAAACTGCCGTTCAGGTGGACGTTGATCACATCCGACCAGTCGGACCAGCTCATGCGATGAAAAATCCGGTCGCGCAGGATGCCGGCATTGTTGACGAGGATATCGACGCGGCCGAAGGCGTCGAGCGCCGCCCGTACGATCTTGTCGCCGTTCGCCGGCTCGCTGATCGACAACGTCGAGGCGATAGCCTTGCCGCCGGCCTTCTGGATTTCCGCGACCACAGCTTGGGCCGGTCCGGCATCGGTGCCGGCGCCTTCAAGGCTTGCGCCAATGTCGCAGACCACGACGCGAGCGCCCTCCTCCGCCATCAGCAGCGCGATGGCGCGGCCAATGCCGCGGCCGGCGCCGGTTACGATGGCGACTTTGCCCTCCACTACGCCTGGCATGCGACTACCCCCAGACCTCCTTGGCGACTTCGACGATCATCGTAAGCTTCGCCCATTGGTCTTCTTCGGCAAGCGTATTGCCTTCTTCGGTCGAAGCGAAGCCGCATTGCGGTGACAGACATAGCTGATCGAGATCGGTGAAGTTCGCCGCTTCCTCAATTCGTCGCTTGATTGCATCCTTGCTCTCGAGCGTCCCGGTTTTTGTGGTCACCAGCCCGAGCACCGCGAGACGGCCCTTTTTCAGCCGTCGCAGCGGCTCGAATCCCCCGGCGCGGGCGGAGTCGTATTCCATGAAGTAGCCGTGAACTTTGATGCGGTCGAACAGCACCTCCTGCATCGCGTCGTATCCGCCACTACCCATGAAGGTCGATTTATAGTTGCCGCGGCACAGATGCATCGTTACCGTCATGTCGGCCGGAATATCCGACATCGCTTCGTTGATCAGGTCGGCATAGACGCCGCCGAGGTAATCGGGGTCGTCGCCGCGATCGCGCATCTGCTGGCAATATTTCGGGTCGCACAGCATGGCGATGAAGACTTCGTCGAGCTGGATGTAACGGCAGCCGGCGTCGGCGAACGCGCGCACAGCCTTCCGGTAAGCCTGGCCGAGATCGGCAAAGAACGTGTCGAGATTCGGGTAAATCGCCTTGTTGATCGGCGTCGGATAGGGACGGCCGTAAAGCGCCGACGGCGCCGGAATGGTCATTTTCGGCGTCCGGCCGGTATGCGCTTTAAGAAACTTGACATGCTCGATCATCGGGTGACCGGAGAAGCCGATCTTGCCCGTGACCTGCACGCCTTCATTGCGCGTGGTGACCGCGGCAAAGGTGATGCCGGTATCCATCACGTGGCGTTCGACGCCGTCGAGCCCCCAAAGGAAGTCGAGGTGCCACCATGAGCGGCGGAATTCGCCGTCGCTGATCGCCCGCAGGCCGACCGCTTCCTGCTTTTTGATGATGTCCTCGATCGCGCGGTCCTCGACGGCCTTGAGCGCGTCAGCCGTGATTTCGCCCTTGGCACGGCGCTCGCGCGCTTCCTTCAAGGCCGCGGGCCGCAGCAGGCTGCCGACATGGTCGGCACGGAATGGCGGTTTGGTTCGTTGCGTCATTTTCCCCACACTTCCTCGGTGATCTCGACGATCATCCGCAGCTTCGCCCACTGTTCGTCCTCAGTGAGTACGTTGCCTTCCTCGGTTGAAGCAAATCCGCACTGTGGCGACAGGCATAGCTGATCGAGCGGTACGAACTTCGCCGCCTGCTCGATCCGGCGCTTGATTTCGTCGCGGCTTTCGAGCTTTCCGGTTTTACTGGTGACAAGCCCGAGCACGACGGTCTTGTCCTTCGGCACGAAGCGCAGCGGCTCGAAGCCGCCGGCGCGGTCGCTGTCGTATTCCATGAAGTAGCCGTGCACCTTGATGGCGTTGAACAGCACTTCGGCGACCGGCTCGTATCCACCGCTGGCAGCGAAGCTTGAGCGGAAATTGCCGCGGCAGAGATGCATGGTGATGGTCATGTCGGCGGGGATATCGGAGATCGCCGCGTTGATCATGTCGGCATAGATCTTTGGCAGCGTCGCCGGATCTTCGCCGCGCGCCGTGATGTGCGCGCGTAACGATGGATCGCACAAATATGCGAGATTGACCTCGTCGAGCTGCAGATAGCGGCAACCGGCGTCGGCGAAAGCACGCACTACTTTGCGGTAGCTCTCACCGAGGTCGCGGTAGAAGTCGTCCATCAACGGATAGATCGATACCGGCACCACATCGCGGCCGTAGCGGAAGTGCAACGAGGACGGCGATGGAATTGTCACCTTGGCCGTTTGCCGGGTGTGAGCCTTTAGATATTTGAAATGCTCGATCATCGGGTGCTGCTTGTAGCCGCCGAGCTTGCCGATGACGCGCAGCAGGATCGGCCGCGGTTGCGGGCCGCCGCTGGTAAACTTGATCTTGCGCTCGCCGACATAAGACTCGACGTTTTCGAGCTGTTCGAGAAAGTCGTAATTCCAGGAGACGCGCCGAAACTCGCCGTCGGTCACCGACCGAAGGCCGACCGCTTCCTGATGGCGGATGACATTGTCGATCTCGCGATCTTCGACCTGTTTCAGGGCGTCGGCAGTGATTTCGCCGCGAGCCCGTTTTTCCCGCGCTTCCTTAAGCGCCGCGGGACGCAGCAGGCTGCCGACGTGGTCGGCGCGGAACGGCGGCCTGGTTCGCTGCATGGCTTAACTCAGCCCCCACACTTCGTCGGCGATTTCGACGACCAGGCGCAGCTTCGCCCATTGCTCGTCTTCGGTGAGCACGTTGCCTTCCTCGGTTGAGGCGAAGCCGCATTGCGGCGACAGGCAGAGCTGATCGAGCGCCACGTATTTGCTGGCCTCCTCGATCCGGCGCTTGATGTCGTCCTTCTTTTCCAGGGCGCCGCTTTTGGAGGTGATCAGCCCAAGCACAAGCTGCTTCTTGCCCTTCGGGAAAAACCGCAGCGGCTCGAAACCGCCGGAACGCTCGTTGTCGTATTCAAGGAAATAACCGTCGACGTTGACTTCGTTGAACAGCCGTTCGGCAAACGGCTCATAGCCGCCCGACGCGATGAAGGTGGAGCGAAAATTGCCGCGGCAGGAATGCATCGTGACGGTCATATCGGCTGGCTTGCCCTCAAGCGCGCGGTTGATCATGCGCGCATAGACGGCGGGAAGTTTTTCCGGCTCGTCGCCGCGCTCGCGCGAATGCGCCAGTTCGCGCTGGTCGCACATCATCGACCAGGTGGTGTCGTCGAACTGCAGGTAGCGGCAGCCGGCATCGTAGAAGGCGCGCACCGCCTTGCGGGAGGCGTTGGCGACGTCCTCGAAGAATGGTTCGAGATCGGGATAGACCTGTTTGCTGATCGAACTTCGCCCGGGCCGGAAATGCAGCATATTCGGCGCCGGAATGGTCATTTTCGGCGTGACGCGGGTGTGCGCTTTGAGAAAGCGGAAATCTTCAAGGTGCGGATGCGTGGTGAAATCGACCCGTCCGACGGTGCGGACGCTTTCGGCCTTGGTTTTCACGCCGTGAAACGTGATGCCTTCGGCAACTTGGTAAAGCTCGACGCCCTGCAAGTCCTTGAGAAAGTCGAACTGATACCAGGAGCGCCGGAACTCGCCGTCGGTGGCAAGCTTCAGCCCGATATCCTCCTGCTTGCGGATTGCCTTGTTCGATTTCGCGGTCCTCGACCGCGCGTAGCGCGTCCGCGGTGATCTCATTGCGCGCACGTTTGGCCCGCGCCTCCTTGATTGCGGCGGGCCGCAGCAGGCTGCCCACATGGTCGGCTCGAAACGGCGGCGTAGCTCGCTGCATCCGGTTTTCCTCCAGCCGGGCGCGTTATTGTTGTTAAAAGTTGAAGCCACGCGACCGCCGGCGCGATTTAGCAACGCGCGCGCGCGGGTGTAAACCCATTGCGCGAAAGCCGATCCGCACGGAAACTCATGCCTCGTCCGCGCTTAGCGCAGGAGAACGCCATGCCGCCGATGCTTCGGCTTTATGAAGACATCCTGCCGAATGAGGCAGAGCTGCCGTTGCCTGCGTTGCCGCGCATGATCTTTGTGGTGCATGGCTCCGTTACCGCCGATCGCGCGTTACACGACGACGACGGCTGGAGCGGCGAGGACGCAGTCCGGCTGAAGGCCGGCGCCAGAGGAGCGACAATCTGGCGCTGGGAGCTTGCGGCGGGCGATCCGGGCACCGTCGCCGCGGCCGGGACCGGCGTCATCTCCCGCGAAAAACTATCGGCACGGCTTGAGACCCTGCCGCAAGGTGCCTTGCTGCTGCGCGGCGACAGCGTCGCCTTCCCGCCGGGCGGCTGCGCTTATCTGCATCGGCACCAGGGGCCGGGCATTCGCTGTCTGCTCGAAGGCGGCATCCGCATCGATACGCACGGGCACTCGACCTCATACGGACCGGGCGGCCCATGGTACGAAAGCGGACCTGACCCGGTATTCGCCCAGGCCGCGGACCGGCCGACGCGCTTCATCCGCGTCATGATCCTGCCGATGAGCTACATGGGAAAGAGCTCGGTCGAATATCTTCGCGACGAAGACAAAGACAAGCCGAGGACGCAGAAGTACAAAATCTACGCCGACATGCCGATCGCTGCTTTGAAACAATAGTGGTGCCGCGGAAGGGATTCGAACCCCCGACCCCCGCATTACGAATGCGGTGCTCTACCAGCTGAGCTACCGCGGCGCGCCGACGGAATGGCGTGGTAGTAATACCCGCCAACTATTAACGCAAGTAGCGAGGTCACTTCACCTCCGCCTCGGCCCTTAGCTTGAAGCGCTGGATTTTTCCGGTCGCGGTCTTCGGCAGTTCAGAGCGAAATTCCAGCCAGCGGGGATATTTGAACGGGGCGAGCTTGGCGCGGCAGTAATCCTGCAGGGTGCGCGCCAGGTCGTCGCCGGCTTTTGCCGGCGACTTCAGCACCACGAAGGCCTTCGGCTTGATCAGCGCGTCGACATCCGGCCAGCCCACGACCGCGGCCTCGAGCACGTCGGGATGGCTTTGCAGCGCCGCCTCGACCTCGAACGGCGAAACATACATGCCCGAGACCTTGAGCATGTCGTCGCGCCGGCCGCAGTAGACGAAGTAGCCGTCCTCGTCCTCAACGTATTTGTCTCCCGAGCGCGTCCATTCGCCGAGGAACGTGGTGCGCGATTGCTCGCGATTGTTCCAGTACATCACGGCGCTGGTCGGCCCGCGCACCTGCAGTTCGCCCATTTCGCCGCGGGTCTTGATGATCGCGCCATCGTCATCGACCAGCCGCACGTCGTAGCCCGGCACCGGCTTGCCGGTGGTGCCGTATTTCACCTCGCCGGCCCGGTTGGAAACGAAGATGTGCAGCATTTCGGTCGAGCCGATGCCGTCGAGAATGTCGACGCCGTAACGTTCGCTCCAGCGCCGGCCGACATCGGCCGGCAGCGCTTCGCCGGCCGAGACGCAACGCCGCATCTTCAGTTCGGAGCGCTCCGGCGCGGCCGTGCTGGCGAGAAAAGCGGCATAGAAGGTCGGCACCGCATAAAACACGGTGACCTGGTGTTTCTTGAGAATCTCGGCCACCGCTTCCGGCGTCGGCCGATCCGGCAACAGCACCGTGGTCGCGCCCGCCGACATCGGAAATGTGAGCGCATTGCCGAGCCCATAAGCGAAAAACAGCTTCGCCACCGAGTAGCACACATCGCTTCGCAGTGATGCCGAGAAAGGGTTTGCCGTACAGCTCGTCGGTGAATTTCAGATCGGCGTGGGTGTGCACCGCGGCTTTGGGCTTGCCGGTCGAACCCGACGTGTAGAGCCAGAAACAGATGTCGTCGCGCACCGTCGGCGCGGTCACGGATTCGGCGTTGGCGGCGGCAAGCAGCTCCTCAAAGCGCGGATGACCGTATCCGTTGACCCCGGACACGACGACGTGCGTCAAGGTCGGCACTCGGCCCGATCAGGTTGGCGAATTTGGGAAACAACTCTTCGGACACGACCAGCAACCGCGCCCGGCTGTCATCGAGCATGAAGCGATAATCGTCCGTGGTCAGTAGCGTGTTGACCGGCACCGGCACGATGCCCGCCTTGATCGCACCGAGGAATGCGGTCGGCCAATCGATGCCGTCGAGCAAACAGATCAGGATGCGTTCCTCGCGGCGGATGCCGAGCGAGCGCAACACGTGGCCGAAGCCGTCGACGCGCGTTGCCAGATCGCCATAAGTCCAACCCTGGCGCTGATCGACATAAGCAAGCTTGCCGGCGCGCCCGGCTTCGAGATTGCGCGTGAGGATATCGGCGGCGAAATTGTAGTCGCGCGGGATCGTATCGGCGGACACGCGCGGCGTCAGGTTCGGCTGAGCGACATTCATCGCGGCGTTTCCTCGACGGGCAGCCTCGGGCTTTGCCCATTGTTTGCCCACGCCAAGCCATTATGCCGATGGTGCAATTTGCCGCAATCCGATAGTGCTGCGGCACCATTCCAAATCGTCATGCCCGGCCTTGTGCCGGGCATCCACGTCTTGGAAACTAAAGTGCCAAGGGCCGGAGCCAGTACCATGATTGTCAGTCGAGACCGCATCCTCACCACCCATGTCGGCAGCCTGCCGCGCAGCGAAGCGCTGAGCGAGCTTCTGGTCCGGCGCGAAGCCGGCGAAAGCTACGACCCGGCGCAACTCGACGCCGAGATGGACAAGGCGGTGCGCCATGTCGTCGCCAAGCAGAAGGAAGCCGGCATCGACAGCGGCAACGACGGCGAGCAGCAGCGGGTCGGCTTTCAGACTTACGTGCCGCAGCGCATGTCGGGCTTTGCCGGTGAATCCAAACGCCGGCGCGGCCGGGATTTCGAGGAGTTCCCGGAGCTGGTGCAGTATCTCACGCGCCGCTTCCCGAACGTCAGCCGGCAGCAGAACGCGCCGGAGGCGCAAGGCGAACTGCACTATCACGACACCTCGGCGATCGAGCGCGAGATCGCGCGTTTCAAACGGATCGACGGCGAAAGCAAGCCGTTCATGGAAGGCTTCATGACCGCGCCGTCGCCCGGCATCATCGCCTCGACCATGCTCAACGCCTTCTATGACACCAACGAAGCCTACCTCGCCGCGATCGCCCGCGAGATGAGCAACGAGTACATGGCGATCCACAAGGCCGGCCTGGTTTTGCAGATCGACGCGCCGGATCTCGCCATGGACCGCACCATGTTTTACCGCGATGGATCAGATGCGGATTTCGTCAAGGCGGTCGAGCTGCATGTGGCGATGATCAACAAAGGTATCGCCGGCATTCCGCGCGACCGCGTGCGGCTGCATATTTGTTACGGCAACTGGGAAGGCCCGCACATTCACGACATCGCGCTGGAAAAAATCCTTCCAGCGCTCTATCAGGCCAATGTCGGCGCGCTGTCGATCGAATTTTCCAATCCGCGCCACGCTCACGAGTACAGCGCGCTCCAACGCGTGCCGTTTCCCAAGGACATGATCCTCATTCCCGGCGTGGTCGAGTCGACCTCGAACTTCGTCGAGCATCCCGAAGTGGTGGCGCGGCGGATCGAGGAGGCGGTGGCGGCGATTGGCGACCGCGAGCGCGTCGTCGCCTCGACCGACTGCGGCTTCGGCACTTTCACGCGGCGCGAATGGGTGATCGAGCCGGTGGTGTGGCTCAAGCTCAAGGCGATCCGCGACGGCGCCGACATCGCCTCGGCGCGGTTGTGGGGTAAGCGGGCCGCATGACCAAGCTCGTGCTCTATGATTTTGGCAATTCGGTTTGCTGCCAGAAGGTGCGCATTACGCTGCGCGCGAAGGGCCTGGAGTGGGAGGCGGTCAAAGTCGATCTGTTCAAGACCGAGCAATACGACCCGAAATACCTGAAGCTCAATCCCAAAGGCGTGGTGCCGACGCTGGTCCATGACGGCAAACCGGTGATCGAGTCGACACTGATCTGCGAATATATCGACGAAACGTTCACGGAGCCGCCGCACCTCATTCCCGCGGACCCGTGGCTGCAAAGCCGCATGCGGCTATGGAGCAAAATGGTCGATGAGGGACTGCACGATGGTGTCACCGAGATCAGTTTTTCGGCGATGTTCCGCGAGCGGATGAAAAATATGCCGGCCGGAGACCCGCGAGAAACGCTTTCGCAACGTCGGCGATCCGCGGCGGACGGACCGCTTCAAGTCGACGTACGAGCTCGGAGCAAAATCGCCGTTCGTGCTGCACGGCGTCGCCGCCTATGAACGGGCCTTCAAGATGCTGGAAGACACGCTAGCCGAAAGCGGCGGGCCGTGGATACTCGGCAGCAATCCCACGCTCGCGGACATTAATCTGATGCCGTACGCTGCGCGCCTCGAATATCTCGGTCTGCTTGATCTTTGGACCGCAGCCAGGCCGCGCGTGCAAGGCTGGTGGACGCAGGCCCAAGCGTGGCCGAATTTTAAATCCGGACTGCGCGATCTCATCAGCGAAAGCGAGTTCGCCGAGATGCGAACTCATGGGCCAAAAATCCGCGGGGATATTGACGCCCACATTGCCGCTCTGCGAGCGGCTTAAGCTACCCGCCCCTCTAATTTTCAACTCAACACAGGACCCACCCCGTGATCGATCTCTACACCTGGACGACGCCCAACGGCCGCAAGGCCTCAATCGCCCTCGAAGAATTGGAACTGCCCTACACCGCGCACGCGATCGACATCGGCAAGGACGAGCAGTTCGCGCCGGACTTTCTCAAGATCAGCCCGAACAACCGCATTCCGGCAATCGTCGATCGCGACAACGGCATGAGCCTGATGGAGTCGGGCGCCATCCTCATTTATCTCGCCGACAAGACCGGCCGGCTGATGCCGAAATCCGGCGAGGCCCGTTATCGCGTCATCGAATGGCTGATGTGGCAGATGGGCGGCCCTGGTCCGATGCTCGGCCAGGTGCATCACTTCGTGAAGTACAATAAGGGCAAGGCACCGTACGCCGAAGAACGTTACCTCAAGGAGGGACACCGGCTTTACGGCGTGCTCGATCGCAGGCTCAAGGACCACGAATTCGTCGCCGACGCTTACTCAATTGCCGACATCGCCATCTGGCCGTGGATTTCGCGGTTCGAATGGCAGACCATCGATCTCAACGCCTATCCGAACGTCAAGCGCTGGTACACGGCGATCGCCAACCGGCCTGCCGTGCGCCGCGGTTACAAGGTCCCCAAGGACGTCGGCGAAATCCCGATGCCGTGAGGCAGAATGGCGAAGCGCGCCTTCGTCTACATTCTCGCCAACCGGCCGATGGGTGTGCTTTACGTTGGAGTGACGAACGATCTTGCTCGACGGATTTGGGAGCACAAGATTAAAGCCGTGCCCGGGTTCACCCGCACGTATGGCGTTGTGAATTTGGTGTACTACGAACAACATGAATCCATCCTTGAAGCACGCGCGTGCGAACGCACGGTCAAACGTTGGCGCCGGGCCTGGAAGTTTAAACTGATCGAGCAGGCAAATCCGAGTTGGCGGGACCTGTCGGACGAACTGGTCTTACTCTGAATTCGTTCCCCGGATGCGGTGCAGCGCGTGGCGGTGCACCGCTGATCCGGGGCCCTCGCAAGCTCGGCTTTATAGGCTCTGAGTTTGTTACGATCCCGGGTCTGCAGCGCATCACTTCGTGCTGCGCTGCGCCCGGGAAAGGCTGTATAGTTTGAATAAAGCTCAAGGGAGCACGCCATGGACGATATCACCCGCGACCCGACGACGATCCGCGCCGAAGACGTCAACCCGCGCTACAATTGGGGCCGGCATCTGCCCGTCCTTGGCACCATGGGCGTCGATTTCGAGGAACGCGTCGATTACCGGCGCATGCACCGTTACCGCCTCGCCCGCGCGCGAGCCGCGCTCGAAGCCTCCGACCTCGGCGCTCTGCTCCTGTTCGACGACAACAATGTCCGTTACGTCACCTCGACCAAGATCGGCGAGTGGGCGCGCGACAAGCTCTCGCGCTGGGCGCTGCTGCCGCGCGGCGGCGATCCGATCCTGTGGGATTTCGGTTCGGCCGCGGTCCATCACCGGCTTTATTCGCCGTGGCTGAAGCCCGAGAACTGCAAGGCAGGCCTGGTCGGCTTGCGTGGCACCGTCGATCCCGCCTTCGGCCTGATGAAGCATCACGCCGAGGAGATGGCCTCGATTCTGAAATCCGCCGGCGTCGCCAAGATGCCGATCGGCGTCGACATCATCGAGCCGCCGATGATGTTCGAGCTGGAAAAGGCCGGGCTCAAAGTGAAAGACGGCCAGCAGATCATGCTCGAAGCGCGTGAAGTAAAATCCGCCGACGAGATCGCACTGTTGAACCGCGCCGCGGCGATGGTCGACGGCGCCTATCAGCTGATCGACGAAAAGCTGAAGCCCGGGGTGCGCGAGAACGACATCGTCGCGCTGGTCAACGAGTTCCTCTATCGCCACGGCTCCGACGACGTCGAAGCCATCAATGCCATTTCCGGCGAGCGCTGCAATCCGCACCCGCACAATTTCACCGACCGCATGGTGCGGCCCGGCGACCAGGTGTTCTTCGACATTCTGCAAAGCTTCATGGGCTACCGCACCTGCTATTACCGCACCTTCAATGTCGGCCGCGCCACGCCGTCACAGCACGATGCATACAAAAAGTGCCGCGAATGGCTCGATCTGGCGATCGACCTGATCAAGCCGGGGGTAACCACCGACGAAGTGTGCAGCGTGTGGCCAAAGGCGCAGGAGTTCGGCTTCCCCGACGAGCTTTCCGCATTCGGCCTGCAATTCGGCCACGGCCTGGGTTTGAATCTGCACGAGCGGCCGATCATCAGCCGCGTGATTTCGATGGATCATCCCACCGTCATCAAGGAAGGCATGGTGTTCGCGTTGGAGACGTACTGCCCGGCGACTGACGGCTATTCGGCGGCGCGCATCGAGGAAGAAGTCGTGGTCACCGATAAAGGCCACACTGTGATCTCGCTGTTCCCGGCCGAAGAACTGCCGATCGCCGCCCGTTACTGAAAACAAGATTAATTTCAGTGTCTTATGGCGGTAGGGTTATTTCGAATGAGGCATTTGTGCGGCGCACAAAATAGGTAGCTTTTGCTTCAAGTTCGGGGTACTCAGGCGCCTTCAAGCAAAAATGAGGGACCTGTCTCAGCATGAAAATGATCATAGCCGCGTGCGCGCTTGCCGGTGTTTGGGCCACGAGCGCTGGTGCAGTCGATCTTGCCGAATTGGCGCCATGCAAACCCGCCGCAGCAAAGCTGTGCAGCCATTCCGGCGGTATGACCTGGGATAATCTGCTCCGCTGCGGGGCGACGCTTGCCGCCCACAGCTGGCGCGTCAGCAGCGATTGCCGCGCGGTGCTCAGGAAGTACGGACAACTGTAATCTGCCGATCGCCTTTTGGTAATCGTTCGCCCCGGCCAAGCGCCGGGGCTTTTGCTTTTTTGAGCTCGGCGGCCACCGGCGCATGGGGATGAACGCGACCCGGAAATCTGCTAGTTCCTTCGCAGCCAGATTGCCCCAGCCCGGACAAAACGCCCAGACGAAAACGTCAGCGTAACATTTGAGAGGATCCGCCATGTACGCCAATCTCGAACTCTTCATCGACGGCCAGTGGCTCAACGGCGATGGCCGCGCCGGCGAGGACGTGATCAATCCGGCCACGGAAAAGCCGCTCGCGCGACTGCCGCATGCGAGCACGGCCGATCTCGACCGCGCGCTTGAAGCCGCCAAGAAGGGCTTCGCCACTTGGCGCGCGGTCTCGGCGTACGAGCGGGCCAAAGTCATTCGCAAGGCCGCCGATCTCATGCGCGAGCGCTACGACGCGATCAGCAAGATCCTGGTGCAGGAACAGGGCAAGGCGTATCCGGAAGCGCGCGCCGAGGTGCGCACCTCGGCCGACATCATCGAGTGGTACGCGGAAGAAGGCCGACGGGCCTACGGCCGCATCGTGCCCGGCGCCTTCAAGGGCATCCGTCAGATCGTGGTGCAGGAGCCGGTCGGTATCGTCACGGCGTTCACGCCCTGGAACTTCCCGACGCTGACGCCGGCCCGCAAGATCGGCGGCGCGCTCGCAGCGGGCTGTTCGCTCATTCTCAAGGCGTCCGAGGAAACCCCGGGCGCGTGCGTCGAAATGGTGCGCTGCTTTGCCGACGCGGGCCTGCCGCCCGGCGTGCTCAATCTCGTGTTCGGCGTACCGGCGACCATCTCCGAGCACCTCATCGCCAAGGATGAGGTGCGGAAGATTTCGTTTACCGGCTCAATTCCGGTCGGCAAACATCTGGCGGCGCTTGCGGCGAAGGGCATGAAGCGCGCGACCATGGAACTCGGCGGCCATTCGCCGGTCGTGGTGTTTGCCGACGCCGATCCGGAGAAATCCGCCGATACGATCGCGGCCTACAAGTATCGCAACGCCGGCCAGGTGTGCATCTCGCCGACCCGCTTCTACGTGCAGGAGCCGGTCTACGACCGCTTCCTCAACCGCTTCACCGAATACGCCAAGTCACTGAAGCTCGGCGACGGAATGGAAAAAGGCGTCGGCATGGGACCGCTCGCCAATGCCCGGCGCATCGACGCCATGGAATCGTTCGTCAACGATGCCAAACACCGCGGCGGCAAGATCGCCACCGGCGGCCAGCGCCGCGGCAATCAGGGCTACTTCTATGAGCCGACGGTGATCACCGACGTGCCGGACGACTCCAAGATCATGACCCAGGAACCGTTCGGCCCGCTGGCGCCGATTGTCAGATTCAAGACCTTCGACGAAGTCGTGGAACGCGCCAACTCGCTGCCCTACGGGCTTGCGGCGTATGCTTTCACCGGCTCCGCGCAGACCGCGAACCTGATCGGCGATGCATTGCAGTCCGGCATGGTCGGCGTGAACTCGATCGCCGTTTCGACGCCGGAGACGCCGTTCGGCGGCATCAAGGAATCCGGATACGGCAGCGAGGGCGGCCTCGAAGGATTGCAGGCCTATCTGAACACCAAGTTCATCTCGCAGGGTTGATTTTCCTCACCCTGAGGTGCTCGGCGCGTAGCGCCGAGCCTCGAAGGGCGGCAGTTGAAGCGCCTCAGCCACGCATCCTTCGAGGGCCGCTTCGCGGCCACCTCGGGATGAGGTCAGCAACGCTCAGGCGTGATCGAGGAGCCCGAAATGCGGACCGAGGCGCCGCCGAACGCGGTTCATCGCGGCGCGGGCGGTAAACGCATCAGCGGCGATACGGGCCATCGGCGAAAGCTGCGACGGCCGCACCATGAGATCGCGCATCACCGCCCAGATATTGGCGCGTCCGTCCGGGCGCATGTTGATGAGGGCGGCGGGCGGAACGGTCCGGTGCGCCGGATCGACCACGACGCGCGCCGCAGCGAAAGCAAGTTTATGCTCGCCGGCCACCCGCGCCACCATATGCGATTCCATGTCGACGGCGACGGCGCCGGTAGTCTTGTACAGCTCGCGCTTTTCCGCCGGGTCGGCGATCGGCACATCGACGCCGAGAATCGGCGCGTGGATGGCGCCTTTGATCTTGCCAAAGAGCTTGCGCGACCACGTCGCGTCGGTCTCGCGCACGGTCTTCGCCTCGTGGATGGCGGAAGCGACCACCCAGTCGCCGGCACGCAGGTGCGAGGCAAGCCCGCCGGCGACGCCGAAGCTGATCATGCCGCGATAGCCCTGCCGGACGGCGGCATCGGCTACCGTCTCCAACTCGCTGCCGGCCGTGCGGCAAACGACCAGCACGCCGGGTCCGGCGGCGATCCGCGCCTCGAAAGCCAAGCCGACGAACGCGATGACCAGGCGTTTGGGATTTTCAACTACGGCGTCCGGGACCTGATAGGTGGTGTCCGCGTCGCTTACGAGATCATCTACGAAAGTACCACCGGCATAGTCCAATTGGGATGCCATTCGAAGCCATTAACCCCCGCGTCTGTAGCCCAAGATAGCCCGGTCCCCGATCACGCGCCCCCTAGCGTGTCCTGCAGACGTCCTCGGCTTCATTCCGGCAAATCACCGAGTTTGTATTAAATTCTACCACAAACCGTCGCCATTGCTATTGCTAAAATGCGAATGCCTCCAATTGATTGCGGCATGTCGTGGAACTCTTCCATGGCTTTTTGACTGCGAAAATGCTTCTTCCTCGTCGCTTACAGGCACGATCGCCATGGATAGCACCGCACGCACCCTGATCACCGGCGCCACGGGACTGGTCGGGTCGGCCGTGGCGCGAAAACTCGTGGCCGAGGGCTTCCCGGTGCGGGCGCTGGTTCGATCGAACAGCCCGCGTTCGCAATTAGACGGGGTCGATCTGGAGTTTGTCGCCGGCGACATGCGCGACGCCGAATCCGTACGCCGAGCCATGGCCGGCGTCCGTTACGTCTTTCACGTTGCCGCGGATTATCGGTTATGGGCCCGCGACCCAAACGAGATTTTTGCCGCCAATGTGGATGGCACACGCATCATCATGCAGGAGGCAAAACGGGCCGGCGTCGAACGCGTCGTCTACACCAGCAGCGTTGCCACTTTGGGCCTGCCCGCCGACGGCAGCCCGGCGGACGAGACCGTTCCGCTCTCGGTGGACGAGGGGATCGGTCCCTACAAGCGCAGCAAGATTGCCGCCGAGCGCCTGGTCGAGGCGATGGTTGCCGACGACGGGCTTCCGGCTGTCATCGTCAATCCATCGACGCCGATCGGGCCCCGCGACGTCAAGCCGACGCCGACCGGGCGCATCATCGTCGAGGCCGCGCGCGGGCGCGTGCCGGGATTTCTCGATACCGGTCTCAATCTGGTCCACGTCGACGACGTCGCCGCCGGCCACATCGCCGCGCTCAAACGCGGCGTGATCGGTGAACGCTACATTCTCGGCGGCGAAGACGTCCTGCTCGCCGATATGCTTGCTGAGATCGCCGGTATGGTCGGCCGCCGCCCGCCGCGGCTGCGGCTCCACCCCGCGATGGTCATTCCGGTTGCCTACATTGCCGAGGCGACCGCCCGGTTCACCGGACGGGAGCCATTCACAACGCGAGACGGAATCCGCATGGCCGCCCACCGCATGTTCTTCACGGCCGCCAAGGCCGAACGCGACCTTGGCGTCCGCGCGCGGCCTTATCGCGAGGCACTCGCGGACGCGATCCAATGGTTCGGCGCGGCCGGTTATCTGGATAAAAAGCGGAAGCGCAGAAGTTGACGAAATTGCGTTTCAGGTGGCATCCGCATAACCGCCGCTCGGGTAGCCCGATGCACGCGCCGCGGCGATGCACTCGCTGTCGCACAACGCAGCAAATTCCTCGGCGTACCGATAACCCGGCGCTGCGCCGGCAAAGGTGTTGATCGTCGCCGGGTGCAGATAGATTTCGACCAAGCCGCCAGGCAACCGGCCAAGCAGCGCGGCGAGGCGCTCCTGCGTCATCGCACCCGACCAAGCCAGTCCGAACACAGCGTCTGCGGTCACCAATCCGGCGTGACGGATGCGCTGGCGCAGCCACATGGCCCACGGCGCCACGATACGGCCGGCCTGACGTTGCGTCTTTGGATCGATGTCGGCCACGATGCGCCAGGGCTCGATCGGAACACGCAGCGCCCGCATGCCGTAGCGCTTTCCGACTTTGACGATTGCGGCTGCAATCACGGGATGAAGATGGAAGTGCCGGTGGGTATTGACGTGGTCGAGCGGCAATCCGGTGGCGCGGTAGGCGTCGAACTGCGCGACGATTTCCCTGTCGACTTGCCGCCGCAGCGACGGGCTAAGGACGATCTGCGCGCCATAGGCAGCGAGATCGTTGCGCAACCATCCGCCGCCGTCGATCAGACCCGGAATCTCCTTAGGGTCGAGCATCGGCTTGCCATCGACCAGGACGACGTGCAGTCCGACGCGCAGGTTCGGCAAGGCCCGCGCACGCTTGATCGCGTCGGCCGCCGCCGGACCGCCGATCATCAGACTCGCGGCGCTGAGGATGCCGCGGCGGTGCGCTTCTTCGATGGCGGCGTTGACCGGCTCGCTGAGCCCGAAATCGTCCGCCGTGATGATCAGGCGATTCAGTGCGCCAGCTCCCGCCGTTCGCGCAGGAAGGAAAAAAACTCGAGGCCTTCGCGCAGCCGGCGCACCATCACATCCGGACTGCGCACCATTTCGGAAATAATCGACGCAATCTTGGGCGCACGAAAGTAAAAACGGCGATAGAAGTCCTCGACGGATTCGAAAATCTCGGTATGGCTGAGATGCGCATAGTGCAGCGGGGCCATCTGCACGCCACTGCCGTCAACCAGTTCGGCGTGCTGTTGATCGAGCCAGCCGTGCTCGACCGCCTCGCGATAGAGTTCGGTGCCGGGATAGGGCGCAGCAAGCGAAACCTGGATGGTGTGTGGATTGATCTCGCTGGCGAAGCGGATGGTTTCCTCGATGGTCTCCCGGCTCTCGCCGGGAAGCCCGAGAATAAAGGTGCCGTGAATCGTTATACCCAACTCGTGGCAATCTTTGGTGAACCGGCGCGCCACGTCGATACGCATGCCTTTTCTGATGTTGTGCAGGATCTGCTGGTTGCCGCTTTCATAGCCGACGAGCAGGAGCCGCAGACCATTGTCGCGCATGACCTTCAACGTGTCCCGCGGCACGTTGGCCTTGGCGTTGCACGACCAGACGATGCCGAGCTTGCCGAGTTCGCGCGCGATCGCCTCGGTGCGCGGCCGGTCGTCGGTGAAGGTATCGTCGTCGAAGAAGAACTCCTTCACTTGCGGGAACGCGGCCTTGGCCCAGCGGATCTCATCGACGACGTTGCCGACGCTGCGGGTACGATAGCGATGGCCGCCGACGGTTTGCGGCCACAGGCAGAATGTGCAGCGCGATTTACATCCCCGCCCGGCATAGAGCGAGATGTAGGGGTGCTTGAGATAACCGATGAAATAATTCTCGATTTTCAGGTCGCGTTTATACACCGGCGTGACGAATGGCAGCTCATCCATGTTTTCGAGGATGGCGCGCGGCGGGTTGTGCCGGATCGCCCCGGCGGCGTCGCGATAGGAAAGCCCGCAAATGGCGCTCCAATCCCGACCCTCGGCGACTTCCTTGATCGTGAAATCGAATTCGTTGCCGGCAACGAAATCGATCGCACGCGAGCTCTCAAGGCTCGCTTGCGGCTCGACCGCCACCTTGGCGCCGACAAATCCCGCCTTCAACGCCGGATTCGCCGCTTTGAGCGCTTCGACGACACGGACGTCGGAAGAAAATGAAGGTGTTGAGGTGTGCAGGACCGCAAGGTCGTAATGCGACGCTTCGCGCAAGACCTCGGCAAGCGAAATCCGGTGCGGAATCGCATCGATGAGCTTGCTGCCGGGAACGACGGCCGCGACCTGCGCGAGCCATGTCGGATACCAGAAGGAGCGAATTTCGCGCCGCGCCTGATAGCGCGATCCCGCCCCACCGTCGAATCCATCGAACGACGGGGCCTGCAGAAACAACGTTCGCATCATGTTTTCCTCAGGTCTCTTGTCCTTCGATCAGGGTGCCGTCCGCCGCCACGCGGTAGTCGGCGCCCCGCCAGTGAACCGTCGCCCCAAAGAAGCTCGTGACGTAAACAGCGAAAGCGATGAGATCGTGTACCGGAATAAGCCAATAATTTTGGCGCGGCAGCCCGAATCGCCATTCGACGCTGCGACACAGCATCACGCGCGCCAGCAGCACGGCGATGGCGACCATGACCGCGGCTTGGCTGCCGGAGAGCATGGCGAGAAGAGCGAGCGGCCAGGGATGGGTCACGATGGTTCCGGCATAGGCGACCGGATAGATGCTCTTGATGGTACGGGCGACCCTAATCTGATGCCGGACGAGCTGGCGCAGGCTCTCCTCAAAGCATCGATGACCGACCAGGAACGGCGCAGTGACCACATCGTAGCCCGCCGAGCGTACGGCAACACCGATCGCATGATCGTCGGCCAGCACGTCGGCAAGAACGCCGAAGCCGCCAATCCGATCGAGCATCGATCGACGTAGCGCGATCGTCGCGCCGCAACACGGTTTTGCGAGCCCAAGGCTGACCGCTGCTATCGCGTGCGGCAGAAAGTGCGCGTTGATGGCCAGAGCCGACAAGCGCGGCCAGAGCCCTTCACCTCCAATGCCATAATACAGGCAGCTCACGGCGCCGACCCCGGGCGATGCCAGCAGCGCGGTCAGCGTTCGCAAATAATTTGACCCGACCACGATATCGCTGTCGGACAGGACCAACGTGCCATGGCGGGCACGCGGCATCATGTTGATCAGATTCGACACCTTGCGATTGACGCCGTGACTGCGCGGTTCGACGACGAGTTCGATTCCCGTATCCGGGAAACTTTGCTCCATCTCCCGCACGGCCGCGACGGACGGCGAGTCGTTATGTCGCGTGCCGCATAAAATCTGAACAGGAGCGCCGTAGTTCTGCCGGCAGAAACTCATAAGGCGTGCCGGCAAGTCAGGTTCCAGATCATGCAGCGGTTTGAGGATCGTCACCGGCTGCTCGGCGGCAAAACCATCTGTGTCTACGTCCGGAAAGCCGAGCACACACACCATTGTCGCCAGGGTGAAGAGACAACCGACGACGGCAATGACGAGACAGACGTCTCTAAGCGACAGCGCAAATGACACGGCGTTGGGAATACTCTCGGCAATGGTCATGACGAATTCCGCTCCGGAGCCACCTCACCCAAATTCTCTTTCCAGGATACGGCGCGACAGATAAAGCGGCACCCGCACGCGCTTGAGCGTGTCGGGGCGAAGTGCGCCGGGATTATGTGCAAGGACAATCAACGAAATCAGGATGTTTTCGCCAAAGCGGTGCAACCGCTCGCCAATCGACAATCGCTCGGGCTCGGCGATGGCCTCAAAGCCGTAACGCGCCATGATCCGGGCAAGCTGCTCGCTTTGGGTTTTCGTGCCGGAAGGGGCGACGGCGCATATGACCGTGACATCGCCAAGCTCGGGCCGGACGGCGAGAAAGCTTGCGAGTTCGCGGAGTGAAGTCGCTATCGCCCGCTGCATCCGGCGCGCCCATGCAATCGTCGCCCCGTCCCGGGGTACGGCGGGAATCTGCTCGTTCCAGAAGTGCAATCGCGCCATGCACTGACCCGGATGCACGCACGTACCATCACGCAGCGCGAGCGTCCGGGCGACCGGACTGATATCGAGGCGAAACACGCACGCCGGGTTCTGGGTGTATTCAAATACTGCTTGGCGAGCGCGTAACCGCGCGTCAAGCACGGCAAGCGCCTCAGCCAGCCAACGACGGCTGCGCGGCGACCGTGTCGCTCGTTCTGCGGAATCCCACACCGCCATTTAGCGGGTCTCCGCCTTCCTTAACCCTGCCAACAATTCTATGTTCCGGAGAAATTTGCCGGCGTGCCACGTACTATAACCGAATTTCCGCGAGACACGCGAGGCCGAAGAATCCCCTCCCGGACACTGCCGCCCCTTGAACCGCGGTCGCCCTCTAGGCGGCCTCGTCGCCGTAGATCGTCGCCAGTGTGCTCTTAACGACCAGGGCGACCGGCACAGCCAGGATCACGCCGGGAATTCCGAGCACAACGCCGCCGGCCAGAAAGCAAAAGATGATCAGCACCGGGTGGACGTGCGCCGCTCGGCCTAGAACGACCGGACCGACGATCTGATCAATCGAAAGACGCAAGGCGGTCGCATAAGCGGCATACTCGATGATGTTGATAATGCCGTTTGCCGTCCGCAGCGAAACCAGGCCGGCGAGAACTGCCGCCGCCGTTGGCCCTACCATCGGAACGGTTTCGAGAATGCCGGTCAGCAGCGCCAGGAGTACGGCGTGTTTGATGCCGAGAATAACGCCGAGGCCGATGTAAGCGGCCACAGTAGCATAAATCATGACGCCGATGACGCCGATGAAATAGTGCATCAGGACCGGATCGAGGCGCGCCCAGATGCGCGCCGCGAGCGGACGCCGATGCGGCGGCACGATCCAAAAGATCCCGTGCGCGACCTGCCTGCCGCTCACCAGAAAATAGAACAACAGCACGATCGTCAAAAATGCGCCCATCGCGGCCGCCAGGCTATAGCCGGCGAGCACCGCGACCTGGTCGGTCTGCCCGGCCCAGTCACGCACGCGCTCGAGCACCGCCTGGGCGATTTCCCGGGCGTTCATCGAGTAGCCGAACACCGTAATCGACTGCTCGCCCATGGCCTGCCGGGTAAAGCTCTCCAACAAAACCTGCAAATCCGCAGCGGTCGCCCGCGCCTCGTCCGCAAGGCGTTCGGCGGCAATGACACCGACGAAAACGGAAACGCCGCACAGCACCAGAAACAGCGCGACCGCGAACAGAAGACGCGGCCATCCCGTTCGCTTCGCGGCCCAGTCCAAAATCGGCGTACAGATGTAGGCGACGATGCCGGCGAGCACGAACGGCAGCAAAATCAGCTTTATGAAATAAAGGAAGATCGCGAGGACGACCGCCCCGATCATAATCGCGCGGGTCTCGCCCGAGTCGAGAGGCCCCGCGACGCGGGCCCGCTCCGAGGGGCGCGCCTCGTCGCTCATCCGCCGTGCAGCCTTCATGAATAAATCCGGCCCTTCCACAATACCCGGCCACTGCGGCGGCGGCGGACGCTGTCGAGAGCCATGAGCGCGCCGGCCGTATAGCCCAGTGGAAAGATCAGACCGTACCAGAACGGAATACGAAAATAGAATGCGGCGGCGATATGCAAACCGATCGCGGCGCCCGAGCCGGCAAGCGCGAGTGGCAACGCGAAAGTCGCATCGCTTACATGTTGCCACCAACCCACCAGGTCGATGAGCGGGACGACCCATGCCGCCCACGCCAGGGTCACGCCCGCGAGCGCGAGCGTCAATGTCGCGGTCTGCCCGCCCAATGTATCGACGAGATTCTTGGCGAGCCCCGGCCACAGCGTGCGCCAGCCGGTATACATGCGCGCCGACAGAAACTGTTCGCCGCCCATGAGCAGAACCGATCGGCCGGACTGCTTGAGCCGGCGCGCGAACTCAAGATCCTCACAGATCGCGCGACAGACCGCAGCGTGGCCACCCACCGCCTCGTAACCTTCGCGCCGGACCAGCATGAACTGTCCGGTCGCGGTCACGTCATGACCTGAGCGCGCCTGGGCTTGCCGCAAGTCCTGAAGGAACGATAACAGAATAAGGCCGCACGGCAGGATGAGACGTTCGGCAAAGCTTCGCAGTTCCTGGCGCGGCGCCAGCGAGAGAAGATCGAGATGCTGCGTGCAAGCCGCTTGCACGGCGCTCGACAGCGCGCCGGCCTGGGCCGTCACATCGGCATCGATGAAGCAAAGCCATTCGGTTTGCGGCACCGCCGAGCGCGCGCCTATCCAGCAGGCATGCGACTTGCCGGTCCAGCGTGGCGGGAGCGGTGGAGTTTGAATCAAAGAGATGAGCGGATGCCGCTCGGCCAATTCTCGCACAATTACCACAGTCGCATCCGCCGAATGGTCGTCGACCACCAGAATGCGGAGACGATTGTGCGGATAATCCTGCGCCAGCAGCGAACGCAGGCACGGCCCGATATTGGTCTCCTCATCCCGGGCTGGAATGATTATGGTGATGAACGGCGCGTGCTCGGCGGATGGACTCGACGCCGAGGGAAGGCGGGGCAGAAGCCCGCGTTGTTTGATGGCCCGCGCGATCAACCAGGCGATGATCGCAAGCCATGCAGAGGATACCAGAAGCTCCACAGCCTTAACGACAAATAGATCCCAGCCAAAACAAACTGCCGAATCAACCGTCGGAGGCGGGTTTGAGTTCCGCCCGGTCTCACTTCCGTGCCGAGCATAGCTTATTTCGCCGGTGTCACCAGCGAATAACGCTCGTCGGCGGCCAGACATTGAGCTTCGGGAAAGCCCAATTCCTTACGCACCATGTTGGTGCCGAGCACGAGCGAGACCATTTTGTAGTAGGCATGGCGGCGGCTCATGCCCTCGCGGCCCATGCCGCAATCCGACGAAATTACCAGCCGCTCCGGTGGAATATATTTGAGCGCGGCGCGGATTTGCGCCGCGACTTCGTCGGGGCTCTCCACCTGCAGCGTGTGGTGGTCGATCACGCCGATGGCAATCTTCTTCTCAGCGATGGTCTTGCCGATCGCTTCCAGATCCATGCCGCCGGAGCTCGAAGATTCGAACGTGATCACGTCGGCGTCAACCTTGTTGTAGGTTTCGAGCGACGGCTTGTAGCTCTGCACCTTTGCGAACATGCGTTGCTGGGAGGGGTTGCCCCAGCAAGAATGCGCCCACACTTCGGTCTTGGCGCGCAAGCCTTTCACGGTGCGATTGAACACCTCGACCATCAATTCCGGCGTAATCACCTTGTCCTGGATGCCGCGCGCGGCGGCAAGATGGATTTGCGGCTCCTCGATCTGAATCACCGGGCAACCGGCGTCGGCGAGCTCGTTGTATTCCTCGTTGAACGCGTCGGCGATCGCCAACATCCGCTCAGGCACGCTTTTGTAGTAGCGGTCCTGTGAAGCAAAGGCGACGATCTCCGCCGACACCGCGCCGAATTTGACCGGCCGGGTGGTCAGCCGCTGTGCCGTCTTCCAGAGCGCGGTGTATTGCAGATCGCCGCGTCCGACCGGACCGATGATGACCGGCATGACCCGCGATTCCAGATAGTCATGCAGGATATGGCCGCGCGGAAACCAAAGACCCCCGCGCCCGGCCGGCGTCGGCCGCGGATCGCCGCGCTCGTAGCCGCTCATATGGTGCGGCGGATAGCTGGTCCAGCTTTGGCCGCCGACATCGTCGTCAAACCGGCAGTCGCCGTCGGTCACGATATCGAGTCCGGCCAGCTCCTGCTCGCGCAGATAGCAGCACAGCGTATCGACATACTGCTCGCGATACCGCCGGCTCACCATCGCATCGAGGAACATGCGGGTGCCGAGATTCTCCGTGTACCAGCTCGGTCGCGGCAGCGAGCCGGTGATCGTCGTCGGCAACATAATGTCCTTGGTGCCCCGGTACATTTCAACGCCTCCCAGAACCAGCCGCAGCGGCTGTTCGATTGCAATTTCATGGTCGGCGCTTTCTAAGCAGCAAAAAACCCTCACTGCAACAGCGCAAAGATCGTCGAAGAAACGAATGATCAGATTGGGCGGTCGCCCCGCCGGTTCGTCGTGCGCGCGGTCGTCGCTTAAACCCGCCGCAGCGCGAAGACTGCGACAGAACGCGCAGCAGCTAGGCGCAGCAATGGGCGCAAGCCCTTTAACTCATCGCCTCGCCCATCAATAAACTACCGTCAATCCGCGCTCACAAGCGGATGGTGGGAGGGAGCATGTTCGGCGCAAGCAAGCTTTTCCTGGCACTCGCGGCCAGCCTGGCATTGGCGGCGATGGCGGCGGCTCCCGCCAGAGCCGAGCAGGGCGTCACTGCGGATTCGATCACCATCGGCGCTTTCGGACCGATCACCGGGCCGGCGGCTTATATCGGCCTCGCCGGACGCGACGGCGCTGCCATGGCGATCAAGGAGATCAACGCCGCCGGCGGCATCAATGGCCGCAAACTCAACATGATCTTCGAAGACGACGGTCACTCGCCGGCCAAAGCGCTCGCCGCAGTGAAGAAACTGATCGACGAAGACAAAGTGTTCATGCTGTTCAATGTCGCCGGCAGCAACGGCACCATCGGCACCATCGATTACGTCAAGGAGAAGGGCATGCGTCATGTTCGTCTCCTTCGCCTCGGCGCCCGGCGTGACCTGGCCGTTCGCCAAAAATCTGTTCCGCGGCGGCACCACCGAAGTGCCGCGCTACGGCGAACTTTACGCCGAATACATTGTCGATGGCACTGAAGGCGCAGAAGATCGGCATCCTCAGCGGCCGCGAGGAATATCCGAAGAACGAAGGCGACGCGCTCACCAAGCAATTGCAGAAATGGTACGAGATCACGCCGGTGAAGCGTGCCGAGTTCAACATCGGCGACAAGGACTTCACCCCGCAGCTCCTGGAGCTGCAGCAGGCCAACCCGCAGGTGATCGCATTTTTCGGCAATCCGGCCGAGGCGGCGATTGCACTCCGGCAAGCCAAAGAGCTTGGCCTTAATCAGCAATTCTTCGTCGGCACCACCATGGTGGATCAGGGGCTCCTCAATGCCGCCGGTCCCGCCGCCGAAGGCGCGAGCGGCTTTGCTCTAATCCCGCTGCTGCCAGGTTCCAGTAATCCGGCGATGAAGGCCTGGCGCGCCAAATGGAGCGCGGAATATCCGAACCTGCCGGCGAGCCGACCAAACATTTTCGACGTGCTGGCCTAT
Source organism: uncultured Alphaproteobacteria bacterium (assembly GCA_963826945.1). Lineage (GTDB taxonomy): Bacteria > Pseudomonadota > Alphaproteobacteria > Rhizobiales > Xanthobacteraceae > BOG-931. Next base: position 213,369 of record CAWGYY010000031.1, read on the forward strand.
TCCGACATGTACGTGGTGGCGGAAGCGATGCGCAACGCGGGCAAGGATCTGACCACGACTCGGCTGATCGATGCGCTGGAGAATCTGCACGATTACCGCGTCGGCCCGATCGCGAGCCCGCGCAGCTTCAGCAAGGTCCATCACATCGGCAATCTGCGGCTGCAGCCGATGCAGGTGAAGAACGGCGAGTGGGTGCAGGTCCCGTGGGAAAGCAAACGGCCGAGCGACATCCTGCAGCGTTATCATTAATTGCGGCACCGCTGGCGCTGAAATGAAGCGCCGGCGGCTCGCTGCCTCAGTGTGACTTGATCACTTATGACCTGGCGCATCGCGTTGCAGCTCGCCCTGTCCGGGCTCAGCGTCGGCAGCATCTACGCGATTGTCGCGCTGTCGCTGGCGATCCCGTTTAAGGCGAGCCGGGTGCTGAATTTCGCCCAGGGCGAGCTGGTGACGCTCGGCGCCTATATCGCGCTGGTGCTGAGTTCGTACGGCCTGCCCTATCCGGTCATGGTGCCGGCGACGCTCGTCATTGCCGCCTTGTTCGGTATTTTGATCGAGCGGCTGTTCATCCGTCCGATCGTCGGTGCGCCGGAATTTACGCTGGTCATCGCGACGTTTGCCATCGGTCTGATCATCAGGGCGCTTATTCGCATTCATTGGCAGGACAACGTCTTCTTCCTGCCCGCGCCCTACGCCGGGCCTGCGCTTGCGGTCGGACCGCTGCGTGTCAACCCGAGTTATCTGGTCATCATCGCCAGCACCGCAGCGCTGGTGACGCTGCTGGTCTTGTTCTTTCAGCAGACCCGGCTTGGCAAGGCGATGCGCGCGGTTGCCTTCAATCAGACTGCGGCCCGGCTGATGGGGATCAGCGTCGGCCGGGTATTCGGCTCAGCCTGGGCGCTGTCGGCAGCCATCGGCGCGGTGGCCGGATTGCTGCTGGCGCCGGTGGCCGGCATCAATCCCGAGCTCGGGCATCTCATCGTCAAGGCGCTGGTCGCGGCCGTGATCGGCGGCTTCGGCAGTCTCGGCGGCGCCGTGTTCGGTGGACTTCTGCTCGGCGTCCTGGAAACCTATGCCGGCGCGCTGTTCGGCGCGGCGCTGAAAGAAATTATTCCGTTCGCCATCCTGATCGCTTTTCTGCTGGTGCGGCCGCAAGGTCTTTGGGGCGCGACGCAGGTTCGCGTCTAGCTCGCGATGCGCCTCTCCCACGCCGCCATCGCCGTCGCCGCAGTCTGTTCGATCGCGCTGCCACTGTTCGGCAGCAGCTATCAGATCTATCTTGCCGAACTTATTTTGATCAACGTCGTGGCCGCCATCGGTCTCAATCTGCTGACCGGGAATTGCGGACAGATTTCACTCTGCCACGCTTCCCTGATGGCGATCGGCGCCTACACGACGGCGCTGCTGACGACGCGGCTTTCGCTGACCTTTGCGCTGGCGCTGCCGGCCGGTGTGGCGGTGACCACGTTGCTCGGTGCGAGCCTCGGCTATCCGGCGCGGCGGCTCTCAGGCCTCTATCTCGCGCTGGTGACGCTCGGCTTTCTCGAAGTGGTCTCGATCGCGATCGAGGAATTTCCCGATCTGACCGGCGGCGTGCGCGGCCTCAAACTGGCAAAGCCGGAGCTTGCCGGCTGGCCGTTGAACGATCGACGCGCTGTACTTCTTCGTCCTCGCCATGACGGCCCTCGCTATCTACGCCGGATGGAATATTCAACGTTCGCGTTATGGGCGGGCCTTCGACGCGGTTCGGCAAAGCGTCATCGTGGCGCAGGCGCTTGCGATCCCGCCCGGGCGCACCAAGCTGTTGGCGTTTTCCCTTGCCGCCGCGTTTGCCGGCCTCGCCGGCGGATTGTTCACGGCGGTGGTCGGCTTCATCGATCCAACCGAGTTCGATATCTCGGCCTCCTTGCGCGACATCACCTTCATCGTCGTCGGCGGTCTCGGCTCGGTAGCTGGTTCTGTCGTCGGCGCGGTCGTGTTGACGCTGCTGCCCGAGACGCTCCGTGGCGCCAAGGAATATGGCGACGTTGTTTATGGCGTGATCCTGCTCGGCGCGCTGGTGCTGGCGCCGAAAGGCATTGTCGGCTCGGTTGCGTTGCTGCTCAAACGGCCCGACACCAAGGGTGGCCTGCCATGAGCTTGCTCAGCCTGAATTCAGTCTCGGTCAGCTTTGGCGGGGTCGCCGCGGTGCGCGGCGTCACTATTGAAGTGGAAGCCGGCGAAATTCGCGGCCTGATCGGGCCGAACGGCGCGGGCAAGACGTCGCTGATCAACGCCATCACCGGCATCGTCCGGCCGAACACCGGCACAATCGTGTTCGGCGGCGAAAACGTCACCGCGCTTCCCGCTGACATTATTTCCGCGCGGGGCATTGGGCGGACCTTTCAGCAGGTCGAGCTGTTTCGCGACGGCACCGTACTCGACAACGTTCTGACCGGTCTCTACCGCCATCATGTTTACGGCATCGGCGCCGCCATCGCCGGTTTCGGCCGGGCCCGGCGCGTCGAGCAAGACATGCGGCGCGAGGCACATGGTGCTGCTGGAAGCCTTCGAGCTTGCGCCGCTCGCCGCCGCACCGGTTCGCGATTTGCCGTTCGGCATCCAGAAACGCGTCGATCTGGCGCGCGCACTCGCGGTGCGGCCACGACTTCTCCTCCTCGACGAGCCGATATCGGGCATGAGCGAAGCGGAGGCGGACGCCGCGGTCACGACCATTCGCAACCTGGCGCGCGAACGCGCCATCACCCTCTTCGTCGTCGAGCACAATATGCGGGTGATGATGCGTCTTGCCGAACGCATCACCGTCATGCACCAGGGCGAAGTCCTTGCCGAAGGCACGCCGGCCGAAATTCGCGAGCACCCCGAGGTCGTCGACGCCTATCTCGGCGAAGAGGACGAACATGCTTGAAGTTCGCAACCTCGATGCCGGTTATGGCCGCGTGCGGGTGCTGCGGGGCGTCTCGCTTACCGTCCCGGCGGGCAAGATCGTCGCGCTCCTCGGCGCCAACGGCGCCGGCAAGACCACGTTGATGCGGGCGATCTGCGGGCTCGCTTCGATTCAAGCCGGCACCGTCACCTTGGCAGGCGAGGCGACGACCGGCCGCCCGCCGGAAGCTTTGGTGCGGGACGGGCTGGTGCTGGTCCCGCAAGGGCGCCTCTTGTTCGGCGATATGACGGTGCGCGAAAATCTGGAAATGGGCGCTTTTACCGTGGCTGGCCGAGAAACCTGGGACGCGCAATTGTCACGCGTCGAGGCGCTGTTTCCGATTTTGCGCGAGCGCGCTCACCAGCCGGCCGGGCTTCTCTCCGGCGGCGAGCAGCAGATGCTGGCGGTCGCCCGCGCGCTGATGTCGTCGCCGCGCTGTCTGTTGCTCGACGAGCCTTCGCTCGGACTTTCGCCGAAGGCCTTCGGCACTATCATCGAGGCGATCCGCCGCATCAATGGCGAGGGCATCCCGGTGCTGATCGCCGAACAGAATGTGCGCCGCATTCTCCGGATGGCCGACTATGTCTATGTGCTGGAAACCGGTCGAATCGAGCTTGAGGGCGAGGGCGAACAACTGATGGCCGACGATCGGATACGCGCATCTTATCTGGGAATGGGGTGACAATGAAAATCATCGATATGCACTCGCACTGGGGCACCAAGCGCGGCTATGTGCTGCAAACCCCCGAAGAGCTCGCGCAACAGCGCGCCACCTGGCATTCCGATCCGGACTACAAGACCGAGGACGAAATGGCGGCGTATTTTCGCGCCAACAACGTCCGCGTCATTCTCGATCTCGGCTTCTCGAAATTCCTGCCGCTCGATGAGATGCAAAGCCTGCACGATTATTCGTTCGCCACCGAGCGCGCGCACCGCGACGTAATTTTGGGTCACTGGTTTCACATCGATCCCGGCATGGGCTCGGCCGGCGTCAAGGAACTGCGCCGCTGCATCGACAACCGCGTCGGATTTGTCGGCTACGCGGTATCAGCGTCGAAGTCGCCGCCGGGCAGCGATCCGTCCTACGCTCCGTTCTACAAATTGTGCATCGAGGCCGGCATTCCGGTCCTGTTCTTCGTCGGCACCACCGGACTGGGTGCCGGACTTCCCGGCGGCGGCGGGGTCATTCTCGACAATTGCCATCCGCGCCATCTCGACCTGGTTGCGGTGCATTACCCCGAGCTGAAAATCATGGCGGCGCGCCCGGGCTGGCCGTGGCAGACCGAGACGCTTGCCGTGCTGATGCACAAGCGCAACATTTGGTACGAGCTGCACGGCTGGTCGCCGAAATATCACGCCGCCGATCTCAAGCACGACATTCCGCGGCGGCTGAAGGACCGCGTCATGTTCGGCGGCGACTATCCGCTGTTCGGCTATGAGCGCCTGGTGAAGGACTGGATCGGCGAAGGCTACACGCCGGAGATGCTGGAGAAGCTGTTTCACCGCAACGCCGAGGCGTTCGCCCAGACACTGGGGCTGTCGTGGACCTGAAACTCAAGGACAAGGTTGCCATCGTCGGCGGCGCGAGCCAGGGCATCGGCTTCGGCATCGCGCGAACGCTTGCCGCCGAAGGCGTCAAGCTTGCCATCACCGCGCGCCGCGAGAAGGCCTTGCATGAAGCTGCCGAGAAAATCCGCGCCGAGACCGGCAGCGAAGTGCTGCCGCTGCCGGCCGATTGCCGCCGCGCCGAAGATTGCGCCGCGGTCGTGACATTGACCACCGCGCATTACGGCGGCCTCGACATTCTGGTCAACAACGACGGCGCGCCGCCGCTCGGCGATCTGATCAGCTTCGATGATGCCGCGTGGCATCAGGCGATCGAGCGCAATCTGATGTACGTGGTGCGCATGTGCCGTGCCGCGGTGCCGCACATGAAGGCGCGTGGCGGCGGCAGCGTACTCAACATCACGGCGATCTCGGCGATCCAGCCAATTGCCGGCTTCGGGCTTTCGGTGGCGACCTGGGACGCGGTGATTGGATACGCCAAGACACTGTCGCTTGAGCTCGCTACTGCCGGTATCAACGTCAACACCATCTGCCCGGGCTACATCGAAACTGAACGGCTGCAAAAAGTCTTCGCCGCCGACGGCCAGGATCCAAACCTCATGCGGGCCAAGCTTGCCAGCGAAATAGCGATGCAGCGCATCGGCACCGTCGAGGATATCGCGAACATTGTCGCCTTTCTGGTATCGCCGCGCGGCAACTACATTACCGGGACGGCGATCCAGGTCGACGGCGGCCTGTTTCGCGGCCTTCGCTGAGGGGGAACACAATGACCTACGTGAACATGGTCAAGCCCGAACTCGCGCAGCGCTATACGGCGTCGGGCTTGTGGACCAACAAGACCTTCTTCGAATTCATCGAGGAGCGCGCCGCGGCGCATCCCGACCGCGAGGTGTTCGCCGACGCGCGGCGCCGTATCAGCTACGGCGCGCTCAAGGACGAAGTGCTGCGCTGTGCCGAGCTTTATCGCCGCATCGGCATCAAGCGCGGCGATGTGGTCACCGTGCAACTGCCGAACTGGATCGAGTTCGCGGTCGCTTTCTTCGCGCTCGAACTGATCGGCGCGATCGCCAACAAGGTCAATCCCGACTTCCGCGCCCGCGAGCTCGACTACATCCTGAAATTTTCCGGCAGCCGCGCTTACGTCTTTCCGCGCGAGTTTCGCGGCTTCGACTTTCTGTCGATGGCCAAGGGCCTGCGCGCCTCGGTGCCGGGCCTCGCGCATCTGATCGTCGCCGGCGAAGCGGCCGACGGCATTCACAGCCTCGACGAGTTGCGCTCCTGTCCGCCGCTCGCGGCCGAGCATCGCGTGCACATGGACCCGAACGAAGTCTGCCGCATGGCCTTTACTTCCGGCACGACCGGCGATCCGAAATGCGTGCTGCACAGTTTCAACACCACGATCTACGCGCCGTGGCTGCTGAACCGCGACATGGAAGTGACCGAGCGCGACGTTTTGCTGATCTATCTGCCGGTCGGGCTAAACTGGGGTTACATCACGCTGATGCAGACCATCATGGCCGGTGCGCGCGCCGTGCTGATGGAGCGTTTTTCCGCCAAGGCGGCGCTGGAGATCATCGAGCGCGAGCGCGTCACCTATATTCCGACGGCGCCCGCGGCTATCGTCTCCATGCTCGCCGAGCCCGAGCTTGGCCGCTTCGATCTTTCATCGCTGCGCGTGGTGATCACCGGCGGCGCGTCGGCCGCGATCGAGACCATTCGCGATTATCAGGCGCGCGCCAAGGGCCATCTGATCGAACTCTACGGCATGCTTGAAACCGGATTCCACACCTACACCCGGTTCACCGACGACCCGGAGAAGGTCAACGGCACCATCGGCCGCCTCGTCGGCGACATGGAAATTCGCATTCTCGACAGCGCCGGCAACGACGTGGCCTATGGCGAGATCGGCGAAGTCGCCGCGCGCGGGCCGTCGGTCCATCTCGGCTATCACAACAATCCGGCCGCCAACGCCGCATCATTTACCGAAGACGGCTGGTTCCGCACCGGCGATCTCGGCCGCTTTGTTGACGACGCCGGGAATGTTCAACTGTCCGGGCGCAGCAAGGAGATCATCAATCGCGGCGGCAAGAAGTTCTTTCCACGCGAGGTCGAGGAAATTCTCTACACCCATCCGAGCGTAATGCACGCGGCGATGGTCGGGCTGCCCGATGCGCGGCTAGGCGAACGCAACTGTCTGTGCGTCATTCCCAAATCCGGACGCGAGCTTTCACTGGACGAGGCGGTCACTTTCCTCAAGGGGCAGATCGCCGACTACAAATTGCCGGAGACGATCGAGCGCTTCGAGGAATTCCCCATGACCGGCACGGGGAAAATACGCCGCCACATTCTGCGCGATCAGGTGCTGGCGCGGCATAAATCGCCGGCGGCCTAAGCCGTCGGCACGGCCTCGACTTCTTCGATCGCCTGCGCCACCGTCATGATGCGCGCGATCGGGCGCAGCCCTTCGATGGCGGCGCGATGGACCTCGTCGGAGAATGCGGCGCAGCCGTCCTCCAGCACCGTGCAGGCGAATTCGCGCACGTGGGCGTCGCGAACGGTCGAGGCGACGCCGCCGTTGGTGACGATGCCGGCCGCGTAGAGCCGCTCGATGCCGCATTTGCGCAGCACCCATTCGAGACGGCTCATATAGAACGCCGAGTAGGCGATCTTCTCGACCGAGACATCCGCCGGCGCGAGCGTATCGACGAGCTGCTGGCCCCACGAACCCGGCGCGAAGTCGCCCTTGGCGAGAAACGGCCGCAGCTTTTTCAGATGCGGCGAGACAATGGGTTCGCCGCCGCGGCCGGGCACGAGCGTAAATAAAGTCGCGGCGACAAGTCCGCCGCGCCGCCGCACCGCATCGGCCAGCGGTTTCAGCCGCGCCGGCAGCGCCGCAATGGCCGGGCTGTTTTGTCCCGCGCGCGCATAGGCGCCATCGGGATGCAAAAAGTCATTCTGCAGGTCGAGGAGGAGGAGGGCCGTCGTTGCGAGGCTGTTGGACTCGCTCATGCGCTGCGCTCAACGATGACGTTGCCGAGCTTGTCCACCCGGCCTTGCAGGCCCGGCTCGATGAAGATGGTCGCATCCGGCTGCTCGAGGATCGCCGGCGCTTCGATCACCGCGTCGGCGGGCAGATCGAGCCGCGACCACACCCGCGTCGCGTGCCATTTGCCGGCGAACCACACCGGCCGCTCGCCGCGCGCGGCGTTCCGCAACGAGCCGTCGGCAGGCGGGGCGAACGCGGTGAGATCGAACGCCGGCCGGCGGCCGACCGCGGCGGTACGCAGCGACACGATGCGGATCGGAATCCCGGGAAGCAGCCGGCCGAACGCCGCGGCGTAAACCTCGTCGAAGGCGGCGCGGATCGCGGCTTCCGTGATCCCGGTACGCCCATTCGCCAGCGTGACCGGCAACGGCACGGCGACGGTGTGGGTCTGGCCGAGGTAGTGCATGTCGAGCTCGTAGAGCACATCGATGCGCTCGACGGCGATGCCGGCGACCTCGACCACGCCCCTCGCCTCCCCGCCCGCCGCGACCATGCGGGCGTCGAGCGCAGCAGCGTCGAGATCGTCGAGCGCGAGGTTGACCGTCTGCACCTGGTCGTGCCGCAAATCGGCGATCACGCAGCCGAGCGCGGACGTGACGCCGGGAAAGCGCGGCACGATCGCGCATTTCAGGCCGATCTCCTTGATCAGGGCGCTGGCATGCAGCGCGCCGCCGCCGCCGAACGGCATCGCAGCAAACTTCGCCGGATCGTGGCCGCGCTCGATCGACACGAGCCGGATGGCCCCGGCCATGCGCGCATCGGCAACGCGCACGATCGCCTCGGCGGCCTCCTGCACGTCAAGCCCAAGCGGCTTGCCGACGTGGGTAAGGATCGCGCGCTTTGCGGCTTCGACGTCGAGCTGCGCGAGCTTGCCGCCGATCGGCCGCGCGGCATTGATGCGGCCGAGCACGACGTGCGCGTCGGTCAGCGTCGGCCGCTCGTTGCCCTGCCCGTAGCAGGCGGGTCCCGGCACCGAGCCGGCGCTTTCCGGTCCGACTTGCAGAAGCCCGCCGCGATCGACCGCGGCGATCGAGCCGCCGCCGGCGCCGATGGTGGTGATCTCGATCATCGGCGTGCGGATCACGAGACCGAAGTCGACGACCGTCTGCGCCGCGAGCGACGGCATGGCGCCGGCGATGACCGACACGTCGAACGAGGTGCCGCCAAGATCGCAGGTGATGACGTTGTCGTTGCCGCTCGCGCGCGCGATCGCCGCCGCGGCGATCACGCCGGCCGCCGGACCGGACAGCGCCGTGCGAACCGGCAGCCGGCGCGCGGTCGCCGTCGACATCACGCCGCCGTTCGACTGGACGATGTGAAAGGTGCCGGCGAACTTCTGCTGCGCCAAGGCGCCTTCGAGCTTGGCCAGATAAGCGCCGACGACCGGCTGCAAATAGGCGTTAAGCGCGGTTGTCGAGGCGCGTTCGAACTCGCGGATTTCCGGCAGCACCTGATGCGAGGCTGAAAGGTGCTCGTTCGGCCAGACTTTCGCCGCGGCGGCGAACGCGCGGCGCTCGTTCTCGGCGTTGGCGTATGCGTTGATGAAGATGATCGCCAGCGCCTGCGCGCCGCGCTCGCGCAGCGTCTTCGCCGCCGCGGCGACACCGGCCTCGTCGACCGGCGTGCGAATGGTGCCGTCGGCGAGCGTGCGTTCATCGACTTCCATGCGCAGATCGCGATCGGCGATCGGGATGAACTCGCCCCACAGGCCCCAGGTCTGCCGGCGGTCGCGGCGGCGCATCTCGAGCACGTCGCGAAAGCCGCGCGTGGTGATCACGCCGATGCGCGGCCCGCGCCGTTCAAGCAGCGTATTGGTGCCGACGGTGGTGCCGTGCACGATCGAGCCGAAGCTCTCGATGGCGCCGAGCGCCAGCAGGCCTTGCAGAAAGCCGGCCGCTTCATCGCCGCGCTGCGATGGCACCTTGGCGACGCGGAAGGCGCGCGCCACGTCATCGAAGTAAAACAGATCGGTGAACGTGCCGCCGACATCGACGCCGACGATCGACCCACTTCCCACGCTCATGCGCGCGCCTCACCGCGCAGGCGCGCGGTCGCCGCCGCATCGATGCCGCCGTCGTCGCGGAGCGCGACGCCGTAATCGCGCGCCGCCGCCTGCCGCGACACATAGCCGAGCGCCACGTCGCGGGCGACGCGCGCCGGATCGCGCGTCCGCGGATCGCCGAAGCCGCCGCCGCCCGGCGTCTCCAGCCGCACGCGCTGGCCGCGCCGGATGTGCACGTCGGTGATCTTGGACGTCAGCGGCGGCGAGCGCTCGCCGCTCTCGGTCGGATAAAAAAAGCGGTTGAGCGCCGCGGCCTTGCCGCCGTTGACGCCGAACGGCGGAAATTTGCCGCGCTCGCCGAGCAAAAACACTTCGGCGCCGCCTTCGGCCAGCGCCTCGACCTCGTAGATGGCGCCGAGCCCGCCGCGGTGAAAACCGGGTCCCGCGGAATCGGGACGCAGCGCCCATTGCGTGAACATCACCGGATAAAGCGATTCCAGGATCTCGGTCGGCGGTATGGTCGCGGTCGAAATCGGATTGTTGCCGTGGTTGAGGCCGTCGCCTTCCGGATTGCCGCCAAGCCCGCCGCCGAAGAAGCAGAACATCACCCAGCGCGCGCCGTTGGCGCGCCAGCCGGCGAGCGAAAGCGCATTGATCGTGGCATACGGGCCGCCATTGGCGCGCTCCGGCGCGGCTTGGGCGAATGCGCCAAATACCGTGTCGATGACGCGCAGGATGGTTTCGGTATAGCCGCCGACCGGTTTCGGCGCCGATACGCCAAGCAGCGTCGTGTCCGGGATGATGAACTCGATCGGCGCCAGGCATCCGGCGTTGGCCGGCACATCGGTGAAGATGATGCTTGAGCGCCACGTAGCAGCATGCGACCGCCGTCGACCGCGCGATGTTGAGCGGACCCTGGCACGGCGGCGAGGAGCGCGAAAAGTCAAGCCGCATGGTCTCGCCGGCGATCGTCAGATCGAGCGCGATGCGCAGCGGCTCGTCGGTGACGCCGTCATTGTCGAGGAAGTCGTCGTATGAATAAGTGCCGTCAGGTAGCGAAGCGATGTTGGCGCGCATCAGCGCTTCGGCTCGCGCGGTGAGCGCGGCCATGGCTGCAGCAACGGTGTCGTCGCCATATTCGTCGAGCAGCGCATGGACCCGCTGTTCGCCAAGCCCGAGCGCGTTGAGCTGGCCGTTGAGATCGCCCCAGTTCGACAGCGGCACGCGCGAATTGGCGGCAAGAATATCGACAATGTCCTGCTGGAACACGCCGCCGCTGATGAGCTTGACCGGCGGCACGCGAAAGCCTTCCTGAAAACTTTCAGTCGCCTTGGCGTTGTAATTGCCGGGCACGTTGCCGCCGACATCGAGCCAGTGCCCGACCGAGGCGAGCCAGGCGAACACCTTGCCGCCGCGCATCACCGGACGCACCAGGCGGAAATCGTTGAGATGCGTGCCGCCGTCGTAAGGATCGTTGAACAGATAAGTGTCGCCCTCGGCGAGGTCGCCGTCGTTCGCGACCTTGTCGATCACCGCCTTGACCGCAAACGCCATGGCGCCGACGAAAATCGGCAGGCCCGAAGTGCCCTGCACCAAAGTCGCGCCGGTCTCGGCGTGATAAAGCCCGTGGCAGGCGTCGTGAGCCTCGGCGATAATCGGATTGAACGCCGAGCGATAGAGCGTTGCGTCCATCTCGTCGGCGATCTGCACCAGGCGGCCGTTGAGCACCGCCAATGTCACGGGATCAAGCGACCGCGTCATCGCTTCCCCGCGGTGCGGGTGGGTTTCGTCTCAAGCTCCGCGTAGCGCTCGCCCCGCGCCAACATTTCCGGCGTGCCGATCAGGCGGTTGAGCCCGTCGAAGTCGAACATGCGGGCGCGGAACGGCTCGGTGGTGCCGTGCGCTTTCAGTGAGCCGTAGAATTCTTCGGCCGCCTTGGCGAGCGTACGCACAATGGCGCCGGGGAAGATCACGAAGGCAAAGCCGAGCGCCTCAAGCTCGCTCGCCGGCAGCACCGGAGTCTTGCCGCCCTCCACCATGTTCACCATCAGCGGCACGGACTTGCCGAGCTGCGCGGCGATGCGGCCGAGTTCGTCGCGTTGCCGCGGCGCCTCGACGAACAGCATGTCGGCGCCGGCCTCACGATAGAGCGCGGCACGCGCCATGGCCCGGTCGAAGCCCTCGACGGCGACGGCGTCGGTCCGCGCGATGATCACGGTGTCTTTCGAAGCGCGCGTGTCCACGGCCGCTTTGACTTTGCCGACCATTTCCTGCGCAGGAATCAATGACTTGTTGTCGAGGTGTCCGCAGCGCTTGGGAAAATCCTGATCCTCAAGCTGGATCGCATTGGCGCCGGCTCGTTCGAGAAGCCGCACAGTGCGTTCGACATTGAGCGCATTGCCGTAGCCGGTGTCGGCGTCAACGACGAGATGCGTGCCGACCCGATCGCGGATCAGCGCGACGGTTTGCACCACTTCGCTCATACTGACGAGGCCGATGTCGGGCCGCCCCAGCCGCGAATGCGATATCCCGGCGCCGGAAATATAAAGTGCTTCGAATCCCGCGCGCTCGGCGATCAGCGCGGTAAGCGCGTCGTAGATACCCGGCGCGACCAGGATCGGCTGACGATGCAGGCGCGCTAACAATGAAGTTTCGGTCATGCTTTACAGTCCCAAATATGCACGTTTGAGTTTCGGATCGGCGCCGATGTCGGCGGCAAGGCCCGACATGACACATTGTCCCTCGGCGAGAATATAGGCACGGCTGGCGATCTCCAGGCTCTGCACCACATTCTGCTCGACCAGCAGAACAGCAACGCCCTCGGCATGGATCCGCGCGATCAGCGCGAACAGTTCCTCGACCAGAAGCGGCGAAAGCCCGAGCGAAGGCTCGTCGAGGATCAACAGTCGCGGCTCGGCCATCAGGCCGCGGCCGATTGCGAGCATTTGCTGCTCCCCGCCGGACAAAGTGCCGGCCCGCTGCGTGCGGCGCTCGTGAAGGCGCGGGAAAATGGCGTAGACACGGTCGCGGTTGGCGCTCCGCCGCTCGGCGGCGCGGCGATAGCTGCCGAGATCGAGGTTCTCGGCGACCGACAGATTGGGAAAAATCCGCCGGCCCTCGGGTACGTGAATCAGTCCGCGCGCGACAATCGCCGCCGGTTTTTCGCGCTCGATGGCGGCACCGTCGAAGCGGATCGCTCCCGTGCGGGCGCGCACAATGCCGGAGATGGTGCGATTAAGCGTCGACTTGCCGACGCCGTTCGAGCCGAGCACGGCAACGATTTCGCCGGTCGCGACCGCAAGATCAATGCCGCGCAACACTTCGGTATCGCCGTAGCCGGCGCACAATTCGTGGATTTCAAGGAGCGGGGCTGCCGCCATTTCAGTGGGCATGGCCGGCTCTCACTTTTGCCGCCGCGCCGTGGCCGAGATAGGCCTCGACCACTGCCGGATTGTCCGCCACCTCGGCCGGACTGCCTTCGGCAATAATGCGGCCTTCCGCCAGCACAAAGACGTGCTCAGCGAGGCTCATCACCGCCTGCATCACGTGTTCGATCATGACGATGGCGATGCCGCGCGCACTCAACGAACGGATAACCGGGACGATGTCGCGGATCTCCGACGGATTTAAGCCGGCAAGCACTTCGTCGAGCAGGAGGAGTTTGGGTTCGGTCGCGAGCGCCCGGGCGAGTTCAAGGCGCTTTCGCCCGGCGACGGTGAGCGTGTGGGCCGGCCGGTCGAGACTGTCGCCGAGGCCGACTTCCACTCCGACCTTTTCGGCAACCGCGAGCGCGTCAGCGCGGGCGCTGTGGCGCAAATGTGCGCCGACCAGAATATTGTCGCGCACCGTCAGTCCGGCGAACGGCTGCACGATCTGGAACGTGCGCGCGATGCCGCGCCGCGCCAGCCGGTGTGGCGGCTCGCCGGTGATGTCGTCGCCAGCGTAGCGGACGCGACCGGCGCTGGGTTTGAGGAATCCGGAGATCACGGCGAACAGAGTGGTTTTGCCGGCGCCGTTTGGACCAATGAGCGCGGTGATGCGCGCTGCCGGCGCCGACAATGATGCGGCGTTGACCGCGAGCAGTCCGCCGAAGCGGCGCGACACGCCTTCGACCGATAGCAGCGCCTCAGCCATGGGCGATCTCCGCGGTCTTGCGCGGCGCCCAGAACCGCCGCGTCAATCCGGCGCGCGCGTCTGCAAGAGCGCCGACAAGGCCGCGCGGCGCAAAGGCGATAACCAGCACAAGCATGATGCCGTAAGTCATAAGATCGAGGCCGGGCACATCGCCGGTCACGAACTTCGCGCCCTCGCCCAGCGATTTCACCACCAGCGCGCCGAGGAGCGCACCGAACACAGTGCCGACGCCGCCGATGATCGGGGTCAGCAGCGCTTCGATCGAAATCCAGGTGCCGTAGGCGATCGGAGAATCGACGAACAGAAAATACTGCACATAGAAGCAGCCGGCCGCGGCGGTGATCGCGGCCGAGATGACCATGGCGATAAGCTTGACCGCGGTCGCATCGACGCCAAGCGCCATCGCAGCATCTTCGTTCTCGCGCACGGCGATCAGCCAGACGCCGAAGCGCGAGCGCTCAAGCCATTGCGCGACCAGGAGCCCGATCGCGACCAGCGCGAGCACGACATAGTAGAAGACCGCGCGGCTCTGAAACTGAAACGACTGCGCGCGCAGGTCGAGCTTGACCAAGAGGCCGACGCCGGCGCCGGTGATCGGGGCGACGCTGGCGAGAATGCGCAGCACCTCGGCGAAGGCAAGCGTCACCAGCGCAAAATAGGAGCTGCGCAATCCGGCGCGAAACGCAAGTCCGCCGATGATGCCGCCGACCGCGGCCCCCGCGACGATGCCGGCGAGAAATCCGATCCAGGCATTGACGCCGTAATGCACCTGCAAGATGGCGGTGGCGTAGGCGCCGGTACCGAAGAACGCCGCGTGCCCGAAGGAATATTGCCCGCCATAACCGCCGATGATGTTCCAGCCCTGGCCGGCGAGTCCGATCATCAGCGTCACGACCAGAAAATTGAGAACGACATTCGAGTGCACGAACAGCGGCACGGCTCGCAAGCGCGGCGACGACGACAGCGATCGCGAGAAAGCCCTTCATGCGCTGGCGCCAAACAGACCGCGCGGACGGAACAGCAGCACCGCAATGAAGATCAGAAAAATGCCGACCTGGCCGAGCGACTCGCCAAAGAAAAATCCGCCGAGGCTTTCGACGACGCCGATGACGAGACCGCCGATCAGCGCGCCCGGCACCGAACCCATGCCGCCGAGGACGACAATGGTGAAGGCGACCAGTACGAACGCGTTGCCGGCGCTCGGATTGACGTAATAGGTCGGAATCAGCAGGCACGCGGCAATGGCGACGCACGCGGTGCCGAGCCCAAAGGTCATGGCGTAGATATGCGCCACATCAATGCCGGAGAGTTCGGCGCCGAGTTTCTCCTTGGCGACGGCGCGGATCGCCTTGCCGGTATCGGTCAGCGTCATGATCAGCCACAGCACCAACGCGACGACAAACACCGCAACGAACGAAACCAGCCGCGGAACTGAAAGGAAGGTGAAGCCGAAATTGATCGTCTTGAACGAATACGCAAGGTCGATGGTGCGCGTGTCGGCGCGAAACTCGTAGAGCAGCGCGTTCTCGATCAGCACGGCGAGGCCGAGCGTCACCAGAAGCATATTGCGGTCATCGCCGTGAGAGGCAGGGCCGATGACAAAGCGCTGCAACGCGTAGCCGAGTGCGAAGAAGCCCGGCGCGAGCAGGAACGCAGCAAGGTAGGGATCGATGCCGAGCTTCTGATAGGCAAGAAACGCAGCAAACAGTGCGGCGCTGAGTAACGCGCCGTGCGCGAAGTTGATGATGTGCAGCACGCCATAAATCAGCGTCAGCCCCAGCGCGACCAGCGCATAGACCGCGCCGAGCATCAGTCCATTGACGACCACCGTGGTCAGGATGGTGAGTGAAAGCACGAGATCATTGCGAGCCAACGGGTCCGGCCCGAAGTGGCCGGCCCGATGACAGGCTCCACGAAGCCGTCCAGCCTCGAGACGCGGCTTCTGGATTGCTTCGTCGCTTCGGTCCTCGCAATGACGCCCTTGCCATGAACACTATGCCGGGATTGGGAAAACCGCCTTCGCGTTAGCGAATTCCGGCGGCAGGATCACCTTGATGTCGTTATCGAGCACCTGCGTGTTGACGGGTGCGGCACCCTGATTCTGGCCGTTGACGAACTTGGTCGGGCCGTACGGCATGATGTGGCCGGAGAACGTCGAGTTCGCCAACGCGGCCGTGAGCTTGGCGCGGTCGGCGGAGGCCGCATGCTCCAGCGCATCGGCAACGAGCTGAACCGCGGTGTAGTTCATGTACAGCTCGTAGGTGAAGAACTGGCCCTTGTCTTCGACCTTCTTCTTCAGCTCCAGCGCCTTGGCGCTCTTGGGGTTGAACCAATGATTGCAATCCATGATGTACTTGGCGGCGTCGGGAAATTCCTTGAGGAATTTGTAAGACGAGGCGGCGCCGCCGAGCACCGAGTAGATGCCCTTCGGCCGTACATGCTGCTCGAGCATGGTGCGGGCAAGGAGCACGTACTCGTTGTAGTAGTCGGCGGGGATGACGAGGTCCGGATTCTGCGCCTTGATCTTGAGCACGACGTTGTTGAAGTCGCGCGTCGGGGTCGGATGCGGAATCGTCTCCAGAATCTGAAATCCTTTCGGCGGCAGCTGCGCGTTCAGAAGCTTGGCAAGGCCGGACCCGAACAGCGAGTCCTCGTGCACGATAATGACGGTCTTTGCCGGTTTGCCGGCGGCATCGTTGATGATCGTCAAGTTATCCAGCGCAGTCTTGGCGATCACGCCGAAGCCGGGACCGAAGCGGAAAGTGTTCTTTAGTCCGCGCGTGACAATGGAGTCGGCGACGCCGACGTCGACGACGTAAGGCAAGTCATAGCGCGCGGCGGCCTGGGTGGCGGCGAGACAGATCGAGGACGCGTAGCCGCCGACGACACAGGAGACGCCAGCGGCGTTCATCTTCTCCACTTCCGCAGTGCCGCCGTCCGGCGTCGATTGTGCGTCGCCGAGGACTGGATCGATCTTGCCAAGGCCCTTGATGCCGCCGGCGGCATTGATCTCATCGACCGCCATGGTGGCCCCGATGCGGCCCTGTTGGCCCGAATAGGACAGCGCCCCCGTGACCGGGTGCAGCAGCCCGAGCTTCACCGCCCCGCCCTGCGCGCGAAGAACTGACGGCATCGCCAGGCTTCCCGACGCAGCGGCCGCGGCGCCGAGCGCCGTGGTGGCGAGAAACCGGCGGCGGCTGAACGGCATTTTTTGCTCCGACATGACTGTCCTCTCCTTGTTTCACGCTGCGGTGTCAGATTTGCTGGCTGGCTCTTGCTCAAATTCCCGTATCGGACTTCAGGCTGTCGGCACGGGCGTTCGTTCGAACCACCGGCGACCAGGCCTTCGCCTCGCTCGCGCCCGATCGCACCAAATCCATCTCGAAGGCGTAGCGGTCGGGCCGGTAGAGCGCATGCAGATGCTCGACGGCGCGGCCCGACTGATCGCAGACCACACGAACGAGTTCGATCAGCGGCGATCCGGCGCGCACATCGAGTGCTTCCGCGACCTCGGGCGTTGCCAGCCCAGCGCTGATGCGCTGGCGGGCATGTTCGACCTTCACGCCGGCCCGTTCCAGCAGTTCAAGCAGCGGACGTGAGGCCAGTTCCTGCCTGGTAAATGTTACCGCGACGCTCTCAGGCACATGCGTGGTCAGATAGGAAAACGGTACCCGATCGACGGCGCGGACGCGGACCGATCGCTGCAGCAACTGATCCTGTCCAACGCCCAGCGCCTTCGCAACCGCGCCCGCCGCAGGCACATAGTCGAATGAGAGAAGCTTGACCGCCGTGCGCCGACCCATGTCGGCAATGTTGGCGAGCACACCGGAAATGTCCGCGGTGATCGGCGCGGGCGCTGCTCGGTAAATCACGCGGGTGCCGGCGCTGCGCCGGCGCTCGATGAACCGCTCGCGGGCAAGCTCGCCGAGCGCCCGGCGCACAGTCACCCGGGAGACGCTGTAATATTCAGCCAGCTCGTGCTCGGTCGGCAGCTTGGCGCCGAAGCTGAAAGCGCCGCTGAGAATGCGGTCGCGCAGGATGAGATAGACTTGCTTTGCCTTCGCTTCGCCGAGCCAATCGCGCACACTGCTCTCCCGCTCGAGGCCGCCCGGCAGCGGTCGCTTTACTTGGTATTCTTTAGCGTACAATATTGGCTGCAACTTCCGCAAGCCCGCGTCCTAAGGCGTATCGCATGAGCGAACCCCAAACCCTGATCGACAAGCTTTGGGCGGCCCACGAAATCATCCGGCGCGAGGACGGCGCCGCATTGTTGTGGGTCGACCGGCACTACGTGCACGAAGGCTCATTCCTCGCCTTTACACAGATGAAACAGCGCGGCGGATCGGTCGCCGAGCCCGGGCTCACCTTCGGCACGGCCGACCATTATGTGCCGACCCGGCGTGATCGTCCGATCGCCGACCCCTCGATTGCGGCGATGGTGACCGATTTCGAGGCCAACGTCGCCGCCAATCACATCAGCAATTTCGGTCTCGGCGATCCGCGGCAGGGCATCGTGCATGTCGTCGGGCCTGAGCAGGGCCTGACGCTTCCCGGGCTTCTGATCGTGTGCGGCGACAGCCACACCTCGACCCATGGCGCGTTCGGCGCTTACGCGTTCGGCATCGGCGCTTCGGAAGTCGCGCACGTGCTGATGACGCAGACGATCTGGCAGAAGCGGCCGAAACGGATGCGCGTCACCGTGAGCGGCAAGGCAATCGCCGGCGTCGCCGCCAAAGACATCGCGCTCGCCATCATCGCCCACATCGGCGCCGACGGCGCGCAGGGCCACGCCATCGAATATGCCGGCAGCGCCATCACCGCGCTGTCGATGGAAGGCCGCCTGACGTTGTGCAACCTGTCGATTGAAGCCGGCGGTCGCTGCGGCATGGTGGCGCCGGATGCGACTACGTTCGCGTACCTCAAAGGCCGCCCTTATGCGCCCAAGGGTGCGGCGTTCGACCGGGCGGTCGAAGATTGGTCGACGCTGGTTTCCGACAAGAACGCTATGTTCGACCGCGAGGTTACTCTCGACGCCAGCGCGATCGCTCCGATCGTCACCTGGGGCACGACGCCCGATGACGCCTTGCCGATCGACGGCACCGTGCCCGATCCGGCGCGCGAGCGCGATCCGGTGCGTGCGAAATACGTGCGCGACGCGCTCGACTACATGGGCATCACGCCGGGCAAAAAGCTCACCGACATTACCATCGACCGCGTCTTCATCGGCTCGTGCACCAATTCGCGCATCGAGGACTTGCGCGCCGCCGCTGCAGTCTTCGCCGGCCGGGTCAGCAAAGTGCCCGGCTTGGTGTCGCCGGGCTCGACGGCCGTGAAGCGGCAGGCGGAACAAGAAGGCCTCGACCGCATCTTCCGCGAAGCCGGACTGGAATGGGCCGACTCCGGCTGCTCAATGTGCGTCGGCATCAATGGCGACATTGTGCCTGCCGGCGAGCGTTGCGCCTCGACCACAAATCGGAATTTCCGCGGCCGGCAGGGTCCCGGCGCGCGCACGCATCTGATGTCGCCGGCCATGGTCGCCGCCGCCGCGGTTACCGGGCGTCTCGCTGACGCGCGGCCGTTGCTCGCAGACCGAAAGCTTTAGGGACGACAGCCGATGGAAAAATTTGTTCGGCTTACGGACAAAGCCTGTCCGATGCTGTTGCCTAACGTCAACACCGACATGATTTTGCCGGCGCGGTTTCTAAAGCTGCCGCGGACGCCGGAGCTCGGCGATACGCTGTTTTACGATTTGCGCCGCGACGCGGCCGGCAACGAGCGGCCGGAGTTCCTGCTCAATCAGCCGCGCTGGCGCGACGCCAAGATCCTCATCGCGGGCCGCAATTTCGGCGGCGGCTCCTCCCGCGAAGCTGCCGTCTACGCGCTCTTCGAAGCCGGCATCCGCTGCGTGATCGCGTCCTCGTTCGGCGACATTTTTGCGCAGAATTCGGTCAAGAACGGACTCCTGGCCGCCATTCTATCCGAGCCGGAGGTTGAGGAACTCGGCGCCGCTATTGCGGCCGACCCGGACCTTCCGGTCACCGTCGATCTTGAGCAACAAACGATTTTGCGCGGCAATCGCAGCTATAGCTTCACCATCGATCCGGTCAGCCGCAATCAGCTGCTGAATGGTTGGGACGACATCGACATGACGCAAAGCTACCGTGACCGGATCGCGGCGTTCAAAACCGCTGATCGCGAACGACGGCCATGGGCGGGACCGCCTTCGTAAGGTCCGCCTTCGTCATTGAAACGCGCTGGCGCTGTCAGGCCCCGCCGCCGGAAGTTGACGGCCAACGTCAGTGTTTCGCGACCAGCTTCACTTGCGCTCGTTCTCGAACTGCTCCAGCGCTGAGAAGGCGTCGCAGGCATACATGGTCGCGGGCCCGCCGCCCATCATCACCGCTACCCCGAGCGCTTCCAACACCTCCGCGCGCGTCGCGCCGGCCTTGAGCGCATCCTGAACGTGATACGCGAGGCAAGAGTCGCAATGCACGGCAACGGCTATTCCGAGCGCAATCAGTTCCTTGGTCTTGGCATCAAGTGCGCCGCCGGCTGTGGCCGCCTTGTGCAGATTGGCGAAACCGCCGAGCGGACCCGGCAGTTCGCGTCCGAGCCGCAGCATCAGGCCCTGCAGCTCGCTGCGCCGCGCCGGGTAATTCGTGGTCATTGCCAAGTCTCCTAGGCCAGCAATTTGCCGGGGTCCTTAAGCTGCTGTCCGAGCGTCTCGAGAAAGCGCGCCGCATCGGCGCCAAAGACCACCCGATGATCGCAGGCCAGCGTGAAGGAGGCGCCCTGCGGCCGGGAAGCCGCGACCGACAGGATTGCCGCGGCGCCGATGGGAACGATCGAGTCGAAGGCTTCGACCACGGAGAACACGCCGAGGTCGCTCAGATAGAAGGTCGCGCCGCTATAGTCGGCTGGCGCCAAGCGCCGGCTTTTGACCTTCTCGCGCAAGCCGCTCCAGTCGCGCGCGAGCTCGGCCAAAGACCGCGCGGCCGCATCGCGCAAAACCGGCGTGATAAGCCCATCGCCGTTATCGACGGCAATGCCGATATCCACTCGCTCGCGCCGCGCCAGCCCTACCGGCGTGTAGGCCGCGTTAAACAACGGATGCGCCGAAACCGTGAGCGCACAGGCGCGGGCCAAAAGCAGCGTCAGTGATTGCTGACGTTCCTTCGCCGCGCTTACCAAAGTTTCCAGCGGCAATTGTGCCGTGACCCGAAACGTCGGCGCCGCCGCGCTAGCAATCATGTTGCGGGCGACGGCCTCGCGCAGGCTGGAGGCGCGTTCAATGCGATACGGCGGCCCCGCCGCCAACGCCTGCGACGCCGGATTTGCGGCGGGCGTTGCTGGCGCGGCTTCAGGAGCGGCGCGCGTGACCGGCGGACGACGCGTTCTTGCCGCGCCAGCGGGATGCATCGATCCCATCGAGGCGGCCAAAACAGGCGAAACCGGCGATGCTGTGACGGGGGCTTTCGCTGGCGCTTTGCCGTCGGTCGCAGGCGCCAGTGACGCAACACTCGCCGCCGCAACTCTCGTGACGTCCTTCGCGTCATCGGCAATGTAGCCGATGACTTCGCCGACGGGCATTTCGGTGCCTTCCGCGGTTAGCGGTCCGCTTAAATAGCCGTCCTCGAAGGCCTCAACATCCATCACCGCCTTGTCGGTTTCGATTTCGGCAATCACATCCCCCTTCTTGACCGCGTCGCCTGGTTTTTTGGTCCATTTCACCAGGCGCCCATTACTCATCGTATCCGAGAGCGCCGGCATGGTGATGGCATGGCTCATGTTCAGGCCGCTTTGGTCTCTTGTGTCGCCCGATACAAGTTGCGTGCAGCGGCCACGATGTCGGGAATTTGCGGAATCGTCGCCGCCTCCAGCGCACCGTTATAGGGGGTGGGAATATCGAGTCCCGCCAAACGTTGCGCCGGCGCATCAAGCGAGTAGAAGCACCGCTCGGTCAGCGTCGCAACGATCTCGGCGCCGGCACCAGCAAAACGGCAATCCTCCTCCACGACCAGGAGACGATGAGTCTTTTCGATCGATTTTGCGCAAGTATCCCAATCGATCGGCCTAAGACTGCGCAGATCGATGACTTCGGCTTCGATGTTTTCCTTGGCAAGCTCATTGGCCGCTTCCTGAGCTAGAACGGCATGACGCGAATAGCTGACGATAGTCAGATCGCGGCCTTCGCGGCGCACCGCGGCGCGATGCATCGGCGGCGCTTCGGCGACGAAATCGACTTGCCCTTTGGTGAAGTAGAGGAGTTCGTGCTCGA
Organism: uncultured Alphaproteobacteria bacterium; assembly: GCA_963826945.1. Lineage (GTDB taxonomy): Bacteria > Pseudomonadota > Alphaproteobacteria > Rhizobiales > Xanthobacteraceae > BOG-931. Next base: position 235,321 of record CAWGYY010000031.1, read on the forward strand.
GCAGGATAATCGGATCGTCGCTGGCGATCGCTTGCCGAAGCTGCCAGTACGCGTCTTGCGGCGTCGCCGGGACGGCGATGCGCAAGCCGGGAACGTTCATCAGCGTGTGCTCCAGACGTTGGGCATGCTGCGCCGCGAGTTGGCGTGCGATGCCACCCGGCACGCGCACGACCAGGGGCATCTTGAACTGCCCTCCGGACATGAACGGGATCTTCGCGGCGCCGTTGATGATCGAGTTGAGCGCGAGCAGCATGAAATTAATGGTCATGATCTCGACCACCGGACGCGCTCCGACCAGCGCAGCGCCGACGCCAAGGCCGGTAAAGCTATTCTCCGAGATCGGCGTATCGCGCACGCGCCATTCGCCGTATTTGGCGTAGAGCCCCTCGGTCACGCGATAGCTGCCGCCGTAGAGACCGACATCCTCGCCTAGCGTGAACACCGACTCGTCGGCGGCCATTTCGTGGTCCATGGCGCGGTTGAGCGCCTGCCAATAAAGCAATTCCTGCGACATGATCGTCTCCTTACATCAGCACTTCGTGGCGCTGGTTACGGTTGAGATGGCCCCACGCCGCATCCATGGTCGGTTGCGCGCTTTGCGAGGCGAACGCGACGGCGTCGTCCACGATCTGCTGGATTTCTTTTTTGAGGTCCTCGACTTCGGCTTCGGCAAGATGCTCGCCGTCGATCAGATGATCGGCGAACAGCTTGATGTTGTCCGGTCCGACCTGCGCCAATTCGTCCGCCGTCGGATACTTGAATTCGACATTGCGGATCGCCGCGGCAATCGGATCCCAGTTCTGATGCGCCTTGAGTTCGACCGCGGGCCGATAGGCGCCGGGATCGGCCATGGAATGGCCGCGGTAACGATAGGTCTCGCATTCGATAAATTGCGGGCCGCCGCCGCGCCTGATGCGATCGAGCGCTTGTTTGGTTGCGTTATGGACCTTGAGCACGTCCATGCCGTCGATCTTTTCCGCCGGGATGTTGTAGGCGGCAACGCGCTTGAACACTTCCGGCACGGCGGAGTGGCGGTGAATCTCGGTACCGATGGCGTAGTGGTTGTTTTCGCAGACGAACAAGATCGGCAGCCGCCAAAGGCCGGCCATGTTGAGCGACTCGTGGAACGTGCCCTGGTTCACTGCGCCATCGCCCAGGAAGCAGACCACCACCTCGGGCAGGCCGCGCATCGCGACCGCATAAGCGATGCCGACCGCGATTGGGCAGGTTTCGCCGACGATCGCATAGCCGCCCATAAAGCGGCGCTCATGATCGAACATATGCATGGAGCCGCCCATGCCTTTGCTCATACCAGTCGCGCGGCCGAACAGTTCGGCCATGACCTCGCGCGCCGGCGTGCCGCGCACCAGCGCATGGGCATGCTCGCGGTAAGTGCTGACGATATAATCGGACGGTCCGGCGGCGTTGATCACGCCGGCGGCGACGGCCTCCTCGCCGGGATAAAGATGCAGAAAGCCGACGATGTTGCCTTTGCTGTACTCTTCCGCCGCCCGCTCCTCGAATGCGCGCGAGAGCAGCATATCGCGGAGCATGTGCTGTAAGGTTTCGCGTTCCATTTTTAGACTCCCGTAGTAACTCGAGCTGTTGATGTTCTGTTTATGCCGGGCGCGCTGGCCGCGCCCGGCATCGCAAAAGTCAATGCGGTTTGCGCGCAGCAAAACCGGTTTCCTTGAGGAAGAGCGCAAGGATCGCGGCGAGGATGATCGCTACAACGACGGCCGTGCCGCCGCCTTTGGTAAAGATGTCGAGCGTCAGCGCACCTCCGCCCGCGAGCTTCTGCAACAACCCGCCGGCGGCAGGCGCGGCGAACGCGCTCATCACGAAGACGATGAAGTTCATCGCTCCTGTGGCGCTGCCTTTCACTTCGTCCGGATTGACTTCTTTGATCATTGAATAGGGGATCATCGCCGCTCCGGAGCCGAAGCCGAACAGAAAGCCGGGCAGGTAAGGCGGCAGGCTGTTGGGCGGCAGGTAAAGGATCGCCAGAGCGCAGACCAGCATCAACGCCATTCCGGCGAAGAGGACGGGCTTACGGCGGCCGAAATGGTCGGCGATGTAGCCCAGCACCGGCGAACCGACCACCCAACCGAGCGGTATCATCGACGCGCGGTTCACCGCCTCGGCGTAATCGATGTGCCAGCCTTGGCGCAGAAACGCCACGCCCCAGATCATGCCGCCCACCGTGGTCGGCAGAAACAGCAGGCCGGAGGAGAAGCCGCAAAGATAGGATTGCGGATTGGTCAGCACCGTCTTGTAAGGATCAAACATGGTCCAGATGCTGCCGGGCCGTGTACGATCCTCCCGGCGCGGCGTGACGACTAACATCACGACCATGATCACCAGGGCAACCAAACCGGAATAGAACCAGAATTGCTGCCAACTCATCACGCCATGCACCAGCGGCGCGACGCCGAACTGTCCCGCCGATCCGCCAAGCATGCCCATGCATTGGGTGAAGCCGATCGCGGTTGCGAGATAGCGCGCCGGGAAGCCGTGTGTCGCCAGATACACTGCGCCGACAAAGGCAAACGCGGCACCGGCTCCCTGTAACAAACGACCGAAATAGGCCATCCAGGTCACGCCGACGCCAAACATGATGAGGCCAACCGCAAGAAAAAAGATCCCGATCGGGATCGTGTATTTCGCGCCCCAGCGATCGAGTGACGCGCCGGAGACGAGCGCGAAGGTCGAGTACGTGTAGTAATAGAGCCCTAGCAAGGAGCTCACGCCCATTGTCGATAGGCCGAACGCTGCGGTGAGTTCGGGCAGCATCACGCTCGGCGCTGAGCGCACGGCATATTGCAGGAAATAGAACAACAGGCAGATCGCCCATGCCACCACAAACGCCACGTGGAAGCTGCTCGATACTGCCGACTTTGGCGGTGAGGACGTCGAAGAAGCTGAAACGGCTTGCACAGACATGGGATCCCCCCTCGGCGGATTTGAATTATTTGGCCGCGGCCAATGGCGAATTCGTCTCTCAGTCTGACAAAGCCTAAACAGCGATTCCGCCTTCAGCCTTGACGTAAATCATTATTGACAATCCGCGAGCCACTGCTTTGACGAAGATCAAAGATTGGTTTTGTGCGATCAATAAATGATTGTGCGTCGCACAAAGCGGACGCAGAAAAATGATACTTTTGTGAAATCTGTTGCGATCATTGGAAAATATCAGAGGCCGCGAATGCAGCAGGCGCTGGAACATAGCCACACGCGACAAGCAATCAGGGAGCGCCTCGCGCGCGGGCCGCGCAGCAATTATTTGCGCGATTGGATCTATGGCGGAATTGATGGCGCAGTCACGACATTCGCCATCGTTGCGGGAGTTGCCGGTGCTGAGCTTTCGGCGACGGTGGTGTTGGTGCTCGGCTTCGCCAATCTCCTCGCCGACGGCTTTGCCATGGCGGCTTCGAACTACATCGCCACCAAATCCGAGCGTGATGATTACGATCGCGTGCTTGGCATTGAACGCAAGCACATCGCGCTGGTGCCCGATGGCGAGCGCGAGGAGATCAGGCAGATTTTCGCTGCCAAGGGTTTCTCCGGCGAAGACCTCGAACGCATCGTCACCGTGATCACGTCCGACCGCGCACTTTGGGCAAGGACGATGGCAGTGGAGGAGTACGGTCTTTCCCCAACGCCGCGATCACCCGCCCTGGCCGCGCTCAGCACCTTTGCTGCATTCATTACGTGCGGCCTTGTGCCGCTCGCCACTTACCTTTCGGCCGGTGGGCTCGCGTCCTGCGTCGCCGCGGCGGGCGTGACCTTCTTCGGCGTCGGCGCCATCAAGAGCCGGTGGTCGCCGACGGCGTGGTGGAGGTCCGGGCTCGAAAGCCTCATCATCGGCATGAGCGCTGCCGCTGTGGCCTTTGCGGTCGGTTACGGCCTAAAGGCACTTTTTCAGCTGCCCGCAGCCTGAATTCGTCGTTGATTTGCATCAACCCGGTCGGGGCGAGAATGCGCTTCATTTAGTTGAAATGTCGCAACCTCAAGCAATTTATGGACAGAACATGGACCTCAAAGAGGCGATCTACACGCGCCGCGCGGTGCGAAATTTCACCGCTGAACCAGTGAGCGAGAGTGTCATTCGCGAGCTCATCGATGCGGCCATCCAAGCGCCCAGCGCAGTCAATCAGCAGCCCTACTCGTTCTGCGTGGTCCGCGACAAAGCCATGCTCGCGACCATATCGCGGGAAGCAAAAGCGCACATGGTGAGAACCACCCCGATCGGTCTCATGTCGCATCACTTTAGCGAGATACTGAACGATGCGAATTTCGACATTTTCTATCACGCGCCGGTGCTCATTTTGATTTGCACGACGGCGGAGGTCCCGTGGGCCGTTGAAGATTGCTCGCTGGCTGCGGAAAACCTGATGCTCGCCGCACGCGGCGCGGGACTTGGCACCTGCTGGATCGGATTTGCCCAGTCCTGGCTGGGAACGCCCGAAGGCAAGGCCGTTCTGAAACTGCCGGCCGCGTACAAGCCTATCGCCCCGATTATCGTCGGGCATCCGAAATCGGCTCCTCCGCCGGTGCCGAGAAAAGAGCCGGAAATCCGCTGGGCCGCTCCGTAAGGCGCGAGCGCGCTAACCGGGCCGAGGCTAAACGCGATGCGAGAACTGCCCCTATCCAAAGTCTACCAATTGCTGGAACCAGGGCCGGTGGTATTACTGACAACTGCGCGCCAGGGCCGCGCCAACGTTATGACCATGTCCTGGCACATGATGGTCGAATTCGAGCCGCCACAAGTGGCCTGCGTCGTCAGCAACGCCAATTACAGTTTCGCCGCGCTGCGCGCGACCGGCGAATGCGTGATCGCTATTCCGGCGCGCAAATTAGCGGCGAAGGCGGTCAAGATCGGCAATTCATCAGGTCGCGATCTCGACAAGTTCGAAGCGTTCGGTCTGACGAAAATGCCCGCGGCGCGTGTCCAGCCCCCGCTCGTTGCCGACTGCTTCGCCAATCTCGAATGCAAGGTGAGTAACACGCAGCTCGTCAACAAATACAATCTTTTTATTCTCGAAGTGCTCAAGGCCTGGATTGATCCGAAACAGAAGAATCCCAAGACCATCCATCATCACGGGTATGGCAAGTTCGTCGTCGACGGGGCAACACTCAAGTTGAAGTCGCGGATGCGGTGATCCGCGACGGACCTTCGCTCAGCCGGCGAGCGGTTCGCCGAACGCGGCATACCAGCGAAGGATGCCGTCCCAAATCTCCTGCGCTGTTTCGGCAAACCAAAACAACTCGCGGTCCTCGCGGTCGATGACGCCCTCTTCGACGAGATAATCGAAGTCGACCGCGCGCCGCCAAAAATGTTCACCGACCAGCACGACCGGGAACGGTTTGATCTTACGGGTCTGAATGAGGGTCAAGACTTCGAACAATTCATCAAGGGTGCCGTAGCCGCCCGGAAAGGAAACGAGCGCCCTGGCCCGCAGCAGAAAATGCAGCTTGCGCAGGGCGAAATAGTGAAAGCGAAAGCACAGCTCGGGCGTAACGTAGGGATTGGGATATTGCTCATGGGGCAATTCGATATTCAGTCCGACCGATCTTGCGCCGACGTCGAAGGCGCCGCGGTTCGCCGCCTCCATCAATCCCGGACCGCCTCCGGTCATCACCACGACGCGCGGGCGCGCAGTGCTGGCGTCAGTGCCGACCAGCCGTCCGAATTCCCGCGCTACGTCATAGTAGTGGCTTTTAGCGAGGATCCGTTCGGCGGTCGCCAGCCGCACGAGCGTCTCCGCATGATCGGGATCAGTACGCACGGCGGCCCGCAGCGCCTCGACATTGCGGCGGGCCGCGGCCGGCTCACAGATGCGAGTGCTGCCGAAGACGACAATAGTGTGGTCGATTTGCTCGTCGGCCAGGATGGTGTCGGCTTTCAGATATTCAATTTGCAGCCGCGCCCCGCGACTTTCGGGACGGGTAATGAAATCCGGATCGTCCTCGGCGAGACGATAGGTCGGGCTCGCTCGAATTGCCTGGACCGCTTGCGGCGCGCCGGGGTCTTCCTCGGCAGGCTTGGGGCGATGCCCGGGAAGCGGCTCGCGGCGCTCGTGCGGGTGTGGCGGCTGCGGTACGCCGGTTCGTCGACTTGCCGTCACGCTACAGCCTTGAGGATCGCACGGCGGATAAGCGTCTCGAACAGCGGCAGCTTGTATGCGTTTTTGGAAAGCGGCGTCGCGCCCTCGAGAGCGGCGCGCGCTGCCTCAGCGGCGACGCTTTCGTCAACCCGTCTGCCCGTCAGCACAGCCTCCGCGGCCTTTGCCCGATGCGGAACCGGCGCCGCCGCGCCAAGAATGACCGCCGCGCGCCTGCAGGTGCCGCCGCCATCAACGTCAAGGGCGACGGCGACGTCGGCGAGCGGCCAGTCGAACGAATCCTTTTCGCCTTGCCGCACATGGACCATGCGCAGGCTTGGCGATGGCTTCGGCAGGCAGATCGCGCTCAGGATCTCCTGCGGCCGCAAATCGTTTTCGCGCTGGAGATCGCGATCCGGGGGCACGAAAAAATCCTCAAGCAACAGTCGGCGGCTGGTCCCCGCTGCATCGGTCAATTCGACCGTCGCGTCCAGGGCGATCAGGACCGTGGCCGCCGTGGAAGGATGAACGATCGCGCAAGGCATGTTGTTGAAGATCGCATGGTATTGGTTTTCGCCCGAAATCGCAAAGCAATGACCGCCGCCTTTGCGCAGACAGCGATAAGCCTGCGAGCGGAAGTACCAGCAGCGCGGACGCTGCAGAAGATTGCCGCCCAGCGTCGCCACGTTGCGGATTTGCGGACTGGCCGAGCCGCGCAGCGCATCGGCAAGGGCGGCATAGTGCTTTTGCAACAGCGGATGATCGGCGAGCGATGCCAGTGTCGCCATGGGCCCGAGGCGCAAGCCACCCGTCTCATCCTCGACGATCGCATCGAGCCCCGCCACGGCTTTCAGGTTCACCACTCTCGCCGGCGCCAACAGGCCCTCTTTCATGAGATCAAGAAGGTCGATACCGCCGGCTTTCACAACCGAATCTTCACTCCGACTGATCGCCTCCGGAGTTGCGGTCATTGCCTCGGCTACGGTCGCGGAGGCGGCAACAGCCGCTTCAGAAATTGTCCGCGCGTCCATGAAGGCGAAGCGGTTCACGGCTTCAGCTCCTTTGCGGGATTTTGCCGAGCGCGCCAAGGATCGCCGCCGGCGTCATCGGCAGACTGCGAAGGCGCACGCCGATAGCGTTGTAGACAGCGTTGGCGATGGCGGGCGCGGTGGCGATGTTGGCGGGTTCGGCAATGCCGTAGGCATCGGTGGCGCTATTGCCCTGATAATTTTCCAGAATCACCAGATCGATTGCCGGCGTTTCGCGCGGCCCGGCGAGCTTGTAGTGCTCGAGATCCGGATTGACCATGCGGCCGGTATGCTGATCGAGAATGCGCTCCTCGAACAGCGCATAGGACAGCCCCATCAGAATGCCGCCGTGAACCTGGCTCTCGATTTGCCTGGGATTCATCGGCCGGCCGCAATCCTGCACCGCGACGACACGCTCGACCCGCACAATGCCGGTCTCGGTATCGACTGCCACCTCGGCGAACTGAACGCCGCCCAAAGCCTGATGCGCTAACGCGGCGTCACCCATGCGGCGGAGAAAACCGGCATAATCGTCGCTGCGCGAAGCCACCGCGCTGATGCGATCGGTGCGCAACCGCGCAGCGGCATCGGCAAACGGCATACCCCGGCTTGGGTCATCGCGGACCAGGATTCTTCCATCGTGCGCGATCAGGTCCTCGGGCGCCGCGTTGAGCACGAGAGCGGCTTCGCGCAACAACGATTGCAGAACATGCCAGGCCGCGGTGCGCGCCGGTGGCGTGATCGAAGCAGTCGCGCGGCTGCCGTAGGAGGGTGGTCCGGGCGGAAACTCGGTATCGCCAATACGTACTGTGATTTGCTCAGCGCGTAGTCCAAACACTTCCGCCACAGTCTGCGCCATCACCGTCCCGGTGCCGGTGCCGATGTCCTGCACACTCGACAGCACTTCGACAGAGCCATCACGCATCAGGCGCACCTCGCACGACGAGTTGAGCTGCACATTGGCCATCCACAGCGACTGCGCGACACCGAGACCGCGCTTGATCGGGCCGGTGTCGGCGCCCGGCTTGTGCCGCCGCTGCCATCCGACCCGTTCAGCGCCGATGCGCCGCTCCTCGCGCCGCACCGGGCTCGGATCGATGCGGTCGCGAAGCGTCAGCGGATCAATGCCGAGCCGCTCGGCCAACTCGTCGATTGCTTGCTCTAATCCGAATGCTCCGGGCGTATTGCCCGGTGCGCGCATGGCGCAGCCCGGCCCGGCATCGATGAACACATCGTGCTGCGCGCCGTCGAAATTGGGACAGGCATAAAGCGCCTCGGCGTTGAAGCCGACGCCGGCGCCAAGCGCTATGCCGGCTGTGCCATAGCTCAACAGCGAGATCGCCGTCAGCGTACCGTCGCGCTTGGCGCCGATGCGCAATCGCTGCCAGGTGCCCGGACGGTTGCCGGAATCCATTTGTTCTTCTTGCCGATCGAGGACAAGCCGAACCGGCGCTTGGGCGCGGCGGGAGAGCTCGGCGGCGATGCGGCCATAATTTCCGAGCGCCGACTTCGAGCCAAAGCCGCCGCCCATGGCTTCGACGATCACGCGGACGCGATTGAGCGGCAGACCGAACTCCTCCGCGAGCTCATGCCGCACGCCGGTGGTGTATTGCGTGGACATGTAAACGGTCAGCCCGTCGGCTCGCCAATCGGCGACAATGCCATGCGGCTCGAGGCAGCAATGGGTCTGCACCTGGGTGCGATACTCGCCCTCGACGACGATATCGGCGTCCTTGAAGCCCTGGGTCATGTCACCGCGATGGCTGATCGCCGGGCCACGCACATTGCCATTGAGCGGCAGATTGGTGGCTGCAGGCCAACCCGAAGGGTGGCCGCCTGGTGCTTCCTCTGTGTTTATGTAGACCTGCGGCGCCGACTGTGCGCGCGCCTGATCGAGTTCAACAACAAAAGGCAGAGATTGATAGTCGACACGGACCAGATGCAGAGCTTCCTCGGCTGCCGCCATTGATATGGCGGCAATGGCAACGACAGGTTCGCCGACATAGCGCAGCGTCGCGCGATGCGGATCATCCGGACTGGCGATCGGCACAATCGCGCGCACCCCGGGATGGCGCGACGCCGCAGATACGTCGATGGAACGCACCCGTGCATGCGGCAGCGGCGAGCGCAGGACGCGGGCATACAACATGCCGGGGACAGAAACATCGGTTGTGAAACGAGCAGCGCCGGTCACTTTGGCTCGTCCATCCTGACGCGGCACGGACTTCCCGATGACGGAAAGCTCGCTGTTAGGCGCGAGGGGCGGCGGCTCGCCGACGGGAATTTGTCGTTCGACTTTGCCGAGGCCTACGCTGGCGATGCCGTAGGGAAACGTTGCGGTTCGCAGGGATTGTTCGTTCGCCATGATTACCCCCTGCGGTCTTTGGCAGCCGCGAGCGTCGCTGAGACGACATGCGGATAAGTACCGCAGCGACAAATGTGGCCGCTGATCGCCTCGCGGACGTCATCCGCATTCGGTCGAGGATTGCGCGCGAGCAGGGCCGCGCTGCTCATGACCAGGCCTGGCGTGCAGAAGCCGCACTGCACAGCGTCATACTCGATGAAGGCCTGCTGTACCGGGTGGAGCGTGTCGCCGTCGGCCAGCCCTTCGATCGTAGTAATGCCACGCGCACCGACATCGATAGCCAGCATCATGCATGAACAGATCGGCGACCCGTCGATCAAGACGGTGCAGGCGGAACAAGCCCCACGATCGCAGGCGATCTTGGTTCCGGTAAGGCCCAGCGGCCCGCGCAACGCTTCCGCCAACGTCATGCGCGGCTCGACCCGAAGCGTCCGCGCACCGCCATTGATGTGCAAGGCGATCGCAACAGCGTCGGGTCCTACCACCGCGTTGTCGTTAACTGCTGGCTCGGCGTGCACAAGAAGCGTCGATGTTGCGTTGGCCATGGTCGCTCCGGCAGTGGTCAAAGCGGAGCCTCGCAGAAACGAACGACGCGATAAGCTATTTTCCACGCCGAACCTCAGCCGCTGACCTTCGCGCTAGTTCCTATGAACCACTTAGACCCTTCGCCGGCCCCGAGCGTTGATTTACGTCAAGTACGGCCGCCAAGCGCGGAAAAGACGTGAATTGCCTATGTCGACTGCGCGGCGGTCGAGCGGAAGCGCAGGATGGCAACAACGAAAAACAGGCCGCCGACAATCGCAACAAACAGGAATTGCGGCCAGACCACGTCGATGCCGGCGCCACGATAGAGGATCGATTGCGCGAAGGAGACAAAATGCGTCGATGGTGAGGCTTGCATCGCGGTCGCCAGCCATGGCGGCATGCTTTCCAGCGGCGTGTTGCTGCCGGAGAGCATGTTCATCGGCAAAAATACCAAGAAGAAGAGCAGTCCGAGCTGCGGCATGCTGCGCGCGACTGTGCCGAGAAATATTCCGATGGCGCAGGCGAAAAAAAGATAGACGGCCACCCCCAGCAGGAACAGCGGAATTGACCCGGCGATGGGAACGCCCAACAAAGTACGGACGACGAAATAAAGCGCCAGGCCAACGGCCACGGTGATCACGAGCCCGTTGGCCCAAACCTTGGACATCGCGATTTCGAATGGCGTCAACGGCATCACCAGGAGATGATCCATGGTGCCGTGCTCGCGCTCGCGCACGATGGCGGCGCCGGCGAGAATGATGGACAGCATGCTGACGTTGTTGATGATGCCCATAACGCTGGTGAACCAAGAGGTCGTGACGTTGGGATTGAACACGACCCGTACGTCGAGATTGACCGTCGAAAGCGGCCCGCCTTCCGCCCGCGACAGAAAATCCTGAATCTCGGTCGTAATGATCTGTTGCGCGTAGCCGGCCCCGAGCCCGCCTTGGACCATGACGGTGGCGTCGACATTGAGCTGAATCGCGGGATTGCGCCCGCCGAGAACGTCGCGCTCGAAGTTCGGCGGGATATCGATGACGAAGGTATATTTGCCCGCATTCATCAGCGGAACGACGTCGCGCTCGGCGACCGGCTGCGCCGGTTTAAAATAGGGCGGCAGGAACGCGCGGGCGATGCGACCTGATAATTCGGAGTGATCCTCGTCGACGACAGCGACCGCGGCATTATGCACTTCCTGCGAGTAACTGTTCGCCTGCGCCATGATTTGCAACGAGAATGCGTAGATCACAAACGCCAGCAAGACGTAATCGCGCAGAAAGCTGCGCAGCTCCTTGGTGCCCAGCCAAAAGATATTTTCGATCATGCGCATCGGTTGGACTTCCTAGCGTTCCTGTTTGCGCAAGAGCAGGAGGCTGATGAGCAAGAGCGCCGGAATGAATACGGCAAGCTCGGCCAGATTGGCGGCAAGGTCGCTAAAACCCAATCCCTTGGTGAACGTGCCGATGACAATCGGCCGGAAATAGGTCATCGGGAACGCCCGCCCCATGATCTGCGCCATCGGCGCGAGCGATGAAACCGGCACCTGCATGCCGGAGAACTGCGACGCCGGCAGAAAGGTCAGGATAGCGGTGCCGAACAGGGCCGCGATCTGCGTGCTGGCGAACGACGAAATCACCATGCCGTAGGCGGTGGTCGTCGTGACGTAGATGGTGACGCCGAGGAGGAGAGCGAAGAAGCTTCCCCTGAGTGGCACCTGAAAAACAAACAGCGCCATCAGGAACAGCACCGCAAAGTTCATCATTGCAACGCCGACATAGGGAATTTGCTTGCCGATCAGAAATTCGAGCCTGGTGACCGGCGTCACGTAAAGATTGGTGATCGAGCCCAACTCCTTTTCGCGCACGACGGCGAGCGCCATGAGGATCGCCGGAAACAGCGCGAGCAGAATGGAGATGGTCGAGGGCACCATGGCGTAGATGCTGTCGAAGTCCTGATTGTACTTGTATCTGATCTCGATTCTGGCCGGGGGTTTTGGCGCCGAGGGCTTCGTCGTCGTCACGGCAGGATCCGTCAGATAAAGCTGGTGCATAGCCTCCAGGTAGCCGCGGATAGTCTCGGCCCGGAATGGCATGGCACCATCGACCCAGGCGCCGACCCAGGCCGGGCGACCGCGCTCGATGTCGCGGCCAAAGCCGGGCGGGATTTCGACCGCAGCATCGATGTCGCCGCTCTGGAGTCGCTGGTGCAGATCGGCATAATCGGTGAGCGGCCGCTTCTCGACAAAGTAAGTCGAACCGCGCAGCTCTTCGAAATAGGCGCGACTCTCGTGGCTCTGGTCATGATCGAGTACCGCGAAAGTCAGGTTGTTGACGTCGTTCGAAATTCCGAATCCGAAGACCAGCATCAGGAACGCAATGCCGAAAAAAGCGAAGGTCAGGCGAATGGGATCGCGGACGAGCTCGATCGATTCACGGATCGCGTAAGCCAAAAGACGCTGCAGGCTGAAAGCGCGCTGCCGCGGCGGCGGCAATCGCGGCGGTTCGCCGGTCTTGCCGGATAGCGCGCCATCAGTGGCCTCCGCCACGCGCGATCCGGTCGCCTCCTCGAGATAGCTGATGAAGGCGTCCTCCAGCGTCGAGACGCCGCGGGCCTTGATGAGATTGGCCGGTGTATCGGTCGCGAGCACGCGTCCGGAATCCATCAGCGATATGCGGTCACAACGCTCGGCCTCGTTCATGAAATGGGTGGAGACGAAAATCGTCACGCCCTGCTGGCGTGAAAGATCGATCAACAGCTCCCAAAAGGCGTCCCGCGCCAACGGGTCGACTCCAGAAGTCGGCTCGTCGAGAATGAGCATTTCCGGCGCGTGCACGACGGCAACGGCGAGCGAAAGCCGCTGGCGAATGCCCAGCGGCAGATCGGAAGCGAGCTGGTCTAAGTAGTCCTGTAGGCCGAATTGACCGATGAGATCCGCAAGCCGCGCGCTGGCTTTCTTGGCCGGCAGATGGAAGAGCCGCGCGTGCAGTTCGAGATTCTGCCGCACCGTGAGCTCGGTGTAGAGGGAAAATGATTGCGACATATACCCGACGCGCCGGCGCGAACGGATGTCACGCGCGTCGGCCGGAGTGCCGAACAGCAGCGCCTCGCCCTCGCTCGGCGCCAGCAATCCGGTCAACATCTTCATGGTCGTGGTCTTGCCGCATCCGTTCGAGCCGACGAAGCCGAAAATCTCGCCGCGTTCGATGGCGAAGCTGACCCGGTCAACCGCGGTGAAGTCGCCGAAGCGGCAGCTAAGGTCGCGCGCGGTGATGACCGTCTCGTGATCGGCTATACGGCGCGGCGGGATTTCCAGCTGCCTGTGCCCTGCCCGGCGCTCTTCCGGCATCAGCGCGATGAAGGCATCCTCGACTATCTTGGTATGCGTCTGCGCCTTGAGTTCAGCTGGCGAGCCGGCCGCCAGGATTCGTCCATCGTCCATGGCGATGAGAAAATCAAACCGCTCAGCCTCTTCCATATAGGCGGTCGCGACCACCACGCTCATGCCGGCGCGGCGCGACCGGATACGGGCGATCAATTCCCAGAATTGACGTCGCGACAGCGGATCAACGCCAGTCGTAGGCTCGTCGAGGATCAAAAGGTCTGGGTCATGAATGAGCGAGCAGCACAGCCCCAGCTTCTGTCGCATGCCGCCTGACAGTTTCTTTGCCTGACGATCCGCGAACGGCGCTAAGCCGGTGCTGTCCAAAAGTTCGGCGATGCGCCAGTCCCGTTCCGAACGCGACTGCCCGAACACGCGGGCGAAGAATTCAATGTTCTCGCGGATGCTCAGGTCGGGATAGAGATTTTTTCCCAGTCCCTGCGGCATATAGGCGATGCGGGGACAAACGGCGGCCCGGTGTGCGGAATTAGCAATGTCGCCGCCGAGCACGGTAACGCGGCCCGATTGCACCTGCCGAGCCCCTGCAATGATGCTGAGCAGCGTCGATTTGCCGACCCCATCGGCGCCGATAAGTCCGACCATGCAACCGGTCGGCAGCGTTACGCTGACATCATCGAGCGCGATGGCATGCCGATAACGCTGAGTGACATTTTCGAGGCGGGCGACGGGCATGTCACGCCCGTTCATTGCGCGGCGGTTGCCTGCAGCCGATCCGGCCAGGGCGTCGCCGGTTCGGTTGAGATGTAAGCAACGCCGGGAAGCCCGCTGCTGACGGCATCGCTCCGTCCTTTGAGCCAATCTGGATCGATCCGCACGCGGACGCGAAACATCAGCTTTTCGCGCTCGTTCTGGGTCTCGACCGTTTTCGGTGTGAACTGGGCCTGTGTGGCAATGAACATGACCTTGGCCGGGATCGCGGCCTTCGGATAGGCATCCACCACGATGCGGGCATCGGCGCCGTATTTTACCTTTCCGGCCTGCTGAGTCGGCAGGTAGACGTCCATGTAGACATAAGAAGTATCGAGCATCGCGAAGACATGGCCGCCGGCCGGCAACACCTCGCCAACATTGGCGACCCGGTATTGGATACGGCCGTCGCGCGGCGCCACCAGCGTGTCGTCGGCGATCTCGACGGTATAGAGCTCCACGTCGTGGGTCGCCGCTTCCAGCGCGTGCTCGGTTTCCGTTACCCGCGCGTTTGCCGCGTCGAGCGCGGCCGTGGCGCCGTCCAGTTGTTGTTGCCGCTGATCCACGACCTCCTGGGTCTGGAAACCTTTTTGTACCAAATAGATCGCGCGGTCGAATTCCTGCTTTGCCAGGACCAGCTGGGTTTTCTGCTGGACCACGTTGGCGTTCGCTTCGTCGACCGCTCTGCGTGCCTGGCTAACTTGAGCTTCGGATTTTTTCAGCGAGGCACCGAGATCGCGCGTATCCATGCGCGCGACAACCTGCCCCGCTTTGACCAAGTCGCCTTCGTCGACCAGGATTTCGGCGATCCGGGCGGCGTATTTGGTGTCGATATTGATTTCGTCAGCTTCGAGCCGGCCATTGCCGAAATAGATGCCGGGCGGCAATGGAGGGTGGAGACGATGCCACCAATAATATGCGCCGCCGCCGATGCCTCCCGCCAAAACGGCAACTGCCAGCGCAATGCGAAGCCACCACGCACGATTGGCAACACGCTTGGCGACGATTGGAACGGGAGGACCAGCGGGGCGCACCGGCACCAACGCATGCATATTGGACGGGCCGGTCTCGTTGGGCTCGGCCGATGTTGGCCGGGGCAGCTCTTCAGTTTCGCTGGTGGGGGTCATTTTTGGGTCCAGAAACATTGCCATTTAGCGCGACGAGCACCCGGTAATGCACGGGCAGACTAACTGCACTGCACAACGGCAAAAATTCCGGGAATGGCCCTAAGGGGTATTACGGGTAGCGCCGAATCCAACTTTCGCCCGATTTCACATAGCTGCGCTTGACTGCGGCCCATGCAATCCGATGGGCGGCCTCCTCCTGCCTCACATCACCCTCGTGCGCCGCATAAGCGTGATTGAAGGCCTCGCGATAGATGTCCTGAGCATGATCCGGCAGATGGTTCCTGACCGAGGCGGCAGATCGGCGTTTATAGCATACGGCATTGGCGATCCTCGCACTTTCGAGCTTTTCAGTATGCCACGCGGGCAAATGGTTTCATTTGATACAAATCAAAGCGGGCCGCACCGGCAAGCACTAGCTTAATAAAAAGCTTCGTGGCCGCACAGAGGAGCACGCCAATGCAACAGGACATTCCTGGCACCGATTATTTTCGACGGCAGCGGAAGCGCAGAAAGGGTTTGGCGCTCAATCGTATGTGCTTCTCGTTCAACAGCGCGGAGAACCGCGCTGCTTTCCTCAAGGATGAGGACGCCTATTGCCGCAAATACGGCCTCAACGCCGAGCAACGCGCGGCGGTCAAGAGCCGCAGCGTGCTGAAGATGATCGAGGCCGGCGGCAACGTTTATTACCTCGCCAAACTCGCCGGCATCTTCGGCCTCAATGTCCAGGACATCGGCGCGCAACAGACCGGCATGACCGTCGAGGCATTCAAGTCGAAACTTCTGTCAGCAGGAGCATAATCATGGCCACAATCGTCGGCGGCGTCGGCTCGACGCACGTTCCCGCGATCGGCAAAGCGATCGCGGAAAAGAAACATAACGATCCCTATTGGAAGCCGTTCTTCAAAGGCTTCGATTACGTTCACTATTGGCTGGCGCGAACGAGACCCGACGTCGCCGTGGTGTTCTACAACGATCACGGGCTCAACTTCTTCCTCGACAAGCTGCCGACATTCGCGGTTGGCGCCGCCAACGAGTATCGCAGCGAGGACGAAGGGTGGGGCATTCCGGTTTCCCGCCCGATCCCGGGCGATGCGGCGTTGTCATGGCACCTGATCAACGCCCTCGTCGCCGACGAATTCGACGTAACTATGTGCCAGGAAATGCTGATCGATCATGCGGTCACGATTCCGATGGCGCTGATGTGGCCGGGCCCGGTTTGGCCGATCAAGATCGTGCCGGTCGAGATCAACACCGTGCAACATCCGCTGCCGTCACTTGAACGTTGTCTCAAGCTCGGCCGCTCGATCGGCCGCGCGCTTGAGAGCTACGAGCAGGATTTGCGCGTGGTGGTTATCGGCACCGGCGGCCTGTCGCATCAGCTCGACGGCGCCCGAGCCGGCTTCATCAACAAGGAATTCGATCTGCTTTGCCTCGACAAGATCGTCGCCGAGCCCGAGGCGCTCACCCGCTATTCGATCCACGACTGGGTGAAGGAGACCGGTTCGCAGGGCGTCGAATTCCTCAACTGGATGGCGATGCGCGGCGCGATGACCGGACGCGTCAGCGAGCTCAATCGCAATTATCACATCCCGATTTCCAACACGGCGGCGGCAACGGTGGTTTACGAAAACCAGAAAGAGGCCGCGCGTAAGGCCGCGTAATGCGGCCTTACTATTCGATCGCGCTGTGCCTCGTTCGAACTAGCGCTAGTCAGCGCAGCGCATGCTTGCCGAGCGGCTTGACCGTGCTCGCCTGCGCGCCCTTGTCGCCCATCTCCTCGGCAAACGTCACGCGCGAACCCACGCGCAGACGCGCGATAGCCCTCGCCGACGACACTGTTACGGTGAAAATAGATTTCCTGGCCGTCGCCGGTCGTGAGGAATCCGAACTCGCCGGAGGGATCAAGCCGCGCCACCGTTCCGATCGGCGGCCCGTTATGCGCTTTTCACCTTCCCTTGCGCGCGGCGAACGCTGATCTTGCAATTGCCGGCGGGCGCGCTTGAACGCATCGTTGACGGCAAAAGCCAAGTCGGAACGCCGCTCGTCCGCCGGGGCCGTGCGCTCGACATGCACTTCGCGCCCTTCAGGGAGCGCAAGATGAATATGGATCTCATAAAGCCCGCCGACGCGGTGATGCTGGCCCGGCCCTTTCACCACCACCCGGCAAGCCGTAACGCGATCCCAGCGCTGCTCGAGTTCGGCGATATGTTTATCGATGGCATCCCTGATCTCTTGTGTCGGATTTATGTTTTGAAATTCGATTTTGGGCGGCGTTTGCATGTCTGACTCCGAATTGCGAGTTCACGGCTCAACATCTCCGAAATTTCTGCCGGAGAATCATTGATATGGATCAGGTCATCGAATTGCCAAGGATCGATGCGATATTCAACTTCGATAAAAGCACTTGTCATCATTCCTCTTTGACGCAAATCAATGTTCGGCAGCATGTTCGCCGCTAACTGGAACAAGTTCCAACTCTCATGGAGGAGTGTCATGGCTGAAGCCATCACCAAACTGCCGGTGAAGACCGAGGAAAAGAAGGCCGCGACGGCGTTAGGCCATGGCGACCGTTCGAAAATCTGCGCCGCGAAATCGATCGTGTGTTCGAAGATTTCGGCGGCGGCATGTGGCGCTCGCCGTTCGGACGTTCTTTCTTCGACATCCAGCCGTTCGGCCAGCGCGAGATCGACTTGGGCGGCGGCACCGGCCGTCGACGTCGCCGAAACCGAAAAGGCCTACGAGATTACGGCCGAGTTGCCCGGCATGGACGAGAAAAACGTCGAGGTGAAATTCGCCGACGGCGTTCTGACCATCAAGGGCGAGAAGCAGGAAGAGAAAGAAGAGAAGAAGAAGGACTATTACCTGAGCGAGCGCAGTTACGGGTCGTTCCAGCGCGCATTTCAGGTGCCCGATGGCGT
Source organism: uncultured Alphaproteobacteria bacterium (assembly GCA_963826945.1). Taxonomy (GTDB): domain Bacteria; phylum Pseudomonadota; class Alphaproteobacteria; order Rhizobiales; family Xanthobacteraceae; genus BOG-931. The sequence continues at coordinate 253,475 of CAWGYY010000031.1, forward strand.
CGACGCCGACAAGATCGAGGCAACTTTCAAAAACGGCGTGCTTACGGTGACGATGCCGAAGAGCGCGGAAGCGCAGAAGTCGGCGAAGAAGATTACCGTCAAGGCAGCCTGAAACGCGCTTACCGTGATCGTCCTAATCCGGATTGCGTCGAACGGCGCAATCCGGATTTTTGCTTTATCAGGTGCGTAGAGCTCGACGTGCTTGCATGCCAGCTGAGGCCGGTAGCGGCTCGCTGATCCACCGGACGATCGACGGCCAAATGTCTTCGAGCACGTTTTTGCCCATGAACAGTCCGACATGGCGGCCTGCGCGCCATGGCTTTGCGTATATCCCCTGCCGAAGTGCCGACCAGGCGTTCGGTGGCGAATAGTTGCGCCGGCGCCACCAATTCATCCTCACTTGCCCCGAGCAGGAAAATGGGCACGTGGACGCTCGCAAGATCGATCCGCTGCCCCAATGCGACAAATTTTCCACGGGCAAGTTCGTTGCGCTTATAGAGCTTTTCAACGACTTCGAGGAAATACGCTCCCGGCAGGTCGGTCGTCCACGCGTACCATTCCCGGAATTCCGCTTCGAGCTTGGCGAAATCCGTCGGATCCGGGCAACTCATCGGTCTGCAGTACTTGCCGCAAGTCCTCCGCAGCCACCGTATCCACGCCCCAGAACTTCAGCACTTTCCGCCCGGGAACGATGCCGTCGCCGATCCGGACGAGTTCATCAAAGACCGCCAGAGGACTTGTGCCGGCGAGATCCGACAGGGCGGACGGCGCGGCCGCGATGTCGATCGGCGCGCCGGCGAGCACCAGCTTGCGGACCTTTGCCGGAAACCGCGCCGCGTACGTGAGCGCCATCCAGCCGCCCTGGCAAAGACCGATCAAATCAACCGGGGCGCCGATATGATCGACCAGCACGTTGAGATCGGCGAGATAATCATCAATGCCGCGGAAACGCATCTCGGGAGTCGCGGAACGCCAGTCGGCCGCGAACAATCGCCGCAGCCCGGCGCTGCGCAACGCGGCGACCAGACTATGTCCTTGTGTAAGATCGGCGACGGCGGCGCCGTGCAACGCAAGCGGCGTGCACAAAAGCGCGGGCGGGCTGTCTTCGTCGACCGTAAAATCGCGCAGCTGGACGCTATTCAGCTCGAGCGCGACGGTGTGCGATGTCGACCATTTCGGCTCGGGTGCCTGCGCCCCGGCGGGACCGACGGCGAGATTGGCAAAATGTTTGGCGATCAGCGCAGACATATCGCTCGCCGAGGCGGCCACAAATGCCGGCCAGAGAAAGGCCAAATTCGCTGACTGACGACCCGATGGTTCGTACATCTGATATCCGAGTGGTCATGTCATTATATTGTCATCCGACCTGCACAGACCAACTTTGATGTGCGTCAAGTAAGCTGCCGTCGATGCAGCCGAAAGTGCCCGTAGCTTGGCCGTAGCCGGGCTGCGGGTGCGGCTTTTTGGAGCGGCACGCTGAACAGGTGGTGATATGAAACGACCGTTCTCCGTGACGCCCCAGGGCGGCGCCCCGCAATCCGCGGCGGAGCGCGCAACTCATGACGCCGGCGAGTCAGCCGCGCCGGAAATATCGGATTTGGCCGCCGTTCCGCTTCCCGAGCTCTTCCAACGGCTGCATTCCACAAGCACCGGCCTGAGTGCGTCCAGCGCCGCCGCTGTCCTCGAGGCGGTCGGCCCGAACCGGATCGACACGGCTCGGCGCAAGGGTCTGCTGCTCGCTTTCATCGGACGGTTGGGCAATCCTCTGGTCTTGATTCTGCTGTTCGCAGCGGCGGTATCGGCGTTCACCGGGGACGTTCCGAGCTTCGTCATTATCGCGGTCATCGTGCTGATGTCCGTGATCCTCGACGTAACACAGGAGCGCCAAGCCCAAAATGCTGCCGAGCGTCTGCGCGAGCAGGTGTCGCTTTCCGCCAAAGTGCTTCGCGACGGCAGCGCAATCGACATTCCGGCGGCGGATATCGTTCCCGGCGATGTCATTCTTCTCGCCGCCGGCGATCTCATACCTGCCGACGCCCGGTTGATCGAAGCCCGCGACCTCTACGTCGATGAAGCGCTTCTGACCGGCGAGGCGTATCCGGCCGAAAAGGATGTGGCGCCGGCAAGCGGAGCGGCCGCAGGCGAGACCGCATTCCCGCTCAATCTGGTGTTCATGGGAAGCTCGGTCGTGAGCGGAACCGCCAAGGCGCTGGTTTTAGCCACCGGGCGCAAAGCCCAACTCGGCTCAATCGCCGGCGCGCTGCAGAAGCAGTCACCGCCAACGGCGTTTGCGGTTGGCATTCAAAAATTCGGAATGATGATCGTGCAGGCGACGATCTTTCTCGTCCTGTTCGTCGTTCTCGTCAATGTGCTGTTTCATCGAACGCTGCTTGAATCCTTCCTGTTCGCGCTGGCCCTCGCGGTCGGACTAACCCCCGAACTTCTGCCGATGATCGTATCGGTCACCCTTGCACATGGCGCGACGCGCATGTCCCGCAAGCAGGTCATCGTGAAGCGCCAGTCGGCCATCGACGATCTCGGCAGCATGAACGTGCTTTGCAGCGACAAAACAGGGACACTGACGGAAGCCCGTATCAAGCTGGTCCGGGAAGTGGACTTCGGCGGGAACGACAGCGGCACAGTCATGCAGATGGCGCTGCTCAACGCCGCGTTTGAGACCGGGCTTAAGAGTCCGCTGGACGAGGCAATCCTTGCCGCCGGCAAGATCGACCTCGCGGCGTGGCGCAAGATCGACGAAGTACCGTTCGATTTCGAGCGGCGCCGGGTGTCGATCCTCGTCGAAGGCGAAGGCCGGCGTCTCATCATCGTGAAGGGCGCGCCCGAAGACATCCTTGGCCATGCCGCCTTTTATGAGCAGCAGGGAGCGCCGCCGCGTCCGCTCGACGCGGCGGCGCGTAAAACCGCCGAGGCGACATTCAACCGTTTCGGCGCGGAGGGCTACCGCGTTCTGGGGGTCGCGTGGCGAGAGGTCAAAGCGGACCACGAGAAGGCGAGCATCGCTGACGAGGCGGGTCTGACCTTCGCCGGCTTCCTCGCCTTTCTCGACCCCCCGAAGGAAGGAGCCCGTGTAGCGCTGACGGCTCTCACCAATCTGGGAATCGCTTTGAAAGTAGTGACCGGCGACAATGAACAGGTGACCCGGCATGTGTGCGGCGAACTCGGTCTGAATGTTGCCGGGACTTTGACCGGACCGGAAGTCGCGGCTCTGACGGACGAGGCGCTATTGGCAAGGGTCGACGACACGACCCTGTTCTGCCGCGTAACGCCGCCCCAGAAATCGCGCATCATCAGGGCCTTGCGGCGCAAGGGCCATGTCGTCGGCTATCTCGGCGACGGCATCAACGACGCGCCGTCACTTCATGCCGCGGATGTCGGCTTTTCGGTGGACACGGCCTGCGATGTCGCCAAAGAAGCCGCCGCCATGATCCTTCTGCGCAAGGATCTCGGCGTGCTCGCCGACGGCGTGCGCGAAGGTCGCAAGACGTTCGCCAACATCCTCAAATATATGATGATGGGGACGAGCTCGAATTTCGGCAACATGTTCTCCATGGCGGCTGGCGTTTTGTTTCTGCCGTTCCTGCCGATGCTGCCGACCCAGATTCTTTTGAACAATCTGCTCTATGACTTCTCGGAGACCACGATCCCACTCGACAACGTGAGTGACGCCATGGTGGCGAAGCCGCGCCGCTGGGACCTCGACGTCGTCCGCAAGTTCATGTTCGTGTTCGGGCCGCTGAGTTCGATCTTCGACTTTGTCACGTTCGGCCTGCTGCTCTGGGTCTTCCATGCGGACGAGAAGTTGTTTCAGACGGGCTGGTTCGTTGAGTCGCTCTCGACGCAAGTTCTGGTGATCTTCATTATCCGCACGGCTTATCCCTTGCGGGATCCGCCGCATCCGGCGCTTGTAGCAAGCACGCTCTTGGCCTTCGCCGTGGCTGTGGCGCTGCCCTTTTCGCCACTGGCGCCGTGGCTCGGCTTCGTGCCGGTCCCCGCCCCGCTCATGGGTGCACTGGCACTGGTGACTATCGCCTATCTTGTCCTCGTCTATGTCGTGAAGCGCTGGTTCTTCGCGCGCTATAAGCTGGACTAAGCACACAAGACCGGAACCTTCTCGACGGTCGCAAATGCAGAATAGCGCCGACTATTCGCGTTTGATCCAGATCAAGGTATCCGCCGATCGCAGCCGCTACATTTTGTTTCATGGAGTGGAAGCCCATCTCTACCGCGCCGTTCGACCGCGAGCTTGAGCTGGCCGTCATCGATAGAGACGGCCCCCATGCGCTTGCCTTTGCATGCCGTCGAGCGGACAGCGGATGGATCGATGCGAAAACCAGGCTGGTGATCGAGGTGAATCCAACTCACTGGCGGGAGTGGCATGCGAAGTCTTAGCTTTTCGGGCCGGTGGTGGAACGTTGCGCGCGTCGTTGTTGCCGTCGTACTGCTGGCGCCGACCTCGGGGGCCGCGTCTGCCCAAGAAAAGCTTAGTCCCCTGGAACGCCACGGCCGCGCACTGGCCGAGCGAATGTGCTCACGGTGTCATGCCATCGGCAGGAGCGGATCAAGTCCGCACAGCCCGGCCCCGCCATTCCGCGCACTGGAGAATCGGGTGGACCTCGACAGCTTCACGGCCCGGCTGCGCCAAGGTCTCATCAGCGGCCACCCCGATATGCCGACGTTTCGCTTCACCCGCGAGGATGCGCACGCGCTGACTGCGTATCTGCGGGCGATCCAGGGGCCATAGTTCCGCGCCTTCTGCTTGATCCAGATCAAGCTCGATCGCGACGAATTGGTCTATACAATCATGTGTATCTAAAGAGGCGCCGTGCCATGACCAAACCAGTTCCTGACAAGGCTGAAGTAGCAATTGAATATCCGGACAAGCTTTATATTGGAACGTTCGAGCGGACGGCGCGTTTCGACGCCCATCTGGACGAAGCCGGAATTTCGCTCAGCCTGCATCGCGAGGGCCCGGCGGATACGCGCAAATCCGTTCGGATGCATTTTCACTACGCGTTGTTCGCCGAGATCCTGCGCGATCTGGCGAAGACCGTTGCTGCCATGCCCCCGGCTGATGTCGCGCACCGCGATGCGTTGCGCGACGCCGCCAAGGCTCTCTATCTTGCGCTCAGGACCGAAGCGCAGAAAAACAAAGATAAGGACGATATCTCCAACATGACGCCGGACCAGGAAGTACGGCTCCTGCATATTATGGAATAGCCGCCGATCGTAGCGCTTCCTGTCAGCGAGTTGATGCGGTTAACGCTTATGAGGCCCGGCACGCTTCTCGGATCCTCTCCACGAGAGCGTTACCGAGCAACGGCTTCTCCACAATAGGAACATCTGCCATCGCCGCGCGCGCGGTCAGCGCAGGATTGGCCTGGCTGATGAGCAGGATCGCCGGCGTCCGAACCTTCTGATCGCGCAATTTTCCGATCAATTCCATTCCGGTCATGCCCGGCATTCTCTGATCGATGACAAAGCAGTCACAGCTACCAAGGTCACCGGCATGGAAAAGCTCGGCGGCGCTGCCATAGGCCCGCACCACAAAGCCCTCCAATTCCAGCGAGAATTTAAGCGAGCTGCAAACCGCCGGATCGTCGTCAACAATGACGACCACCGGGGAGCGCCCCTGCATTTGGGACCGCAGCGCCGTTTCTGTCGGTTGCACCTATAGCCTCGCATTCCTTCGTTCTATTTTTTGAAAGAATGCAAGAACATCTCCGCGGCTGCATTGATATGCCTCAATTCGCGGCGGCATATCCCGGCAGCAATCGTCGCGATGGCCGGGCAACCGGCCGTTCGCCGCTTCACTCGGAGCCTACAATCCCGACGATCAGCGCCATGCGCACGAGATCGGACAGGCTTCCCGCCTGCATCTTATTCATCAGATTCGCCCGGTAAATCTCGACCGTGCGCGGGCTGATGCCGAGGTCGTAGGCGATCTGCTTGTTGGCCCGGCCCGCGACCAGCCCGCCAAGCACGTCGCGTTCGCGATTGGAGAGGGCTGCGAGTTTACTCTCGATCTCCGCTCGCTCAGTATGGCGTTTGGTCTCGCCGTCCTGCCTCATAAGCGCCGAGCGCACGCTCGTCAGCAGGACTTCATCGTCGAACGGCTTTTCCAGGAAATCCAGGGCACCGATCTTCATTGCTTCGACCGCCAGCGGGACATCGCCGTGGCCGGTGATCACAATCACCGGCATGGCGATCTTGAGCTCCTGCAAGCGCCGTAACAACTCGATCCCGCTCATGCCCGGCATTCTCACGTCGGTGATCACGCAGCTCGCCCGCGCGTCGGGAAGCGCATCGAGGAAGGCCACGGCCGACGGGTAAGTTCGCACCTCGATGTTGGCCGTGCGCAGCAGGAAAGCCAGCGATTCCCGAAGGGCCTCATCGTCATCGATGACATGCACAATGCCCTTTTCAGACGGCATCGCCGACCTCCTCCTTGGTCACAGCCGGCAGCGTGAAGCCAAACACCGTACCGCCTCCGGGATTGGGTCGTGCGGTGATCGAGCCGCCATGCGCCTCGACAATGGTGCGCGAGATCGACAGGCCTACCCCCATGCCCTGACGTTTCGTGGTGATGAACGGCTGGAACAGTTGCGCGCTGATTTCAGGAGCAATCCCGGCCCCGGTGTCAGCGACGGCGATTTCCACCATGTTGTCGGCAACGGCCGTCGCCGAGACGACAAGCTCGCGTCTCTCGGTGTCTTCCATCGCCTCGATGGCGTTGCGCATCAGATTGAGCAAGACTTGTTGGATCTGCACCTTGTCGGCCAGCACGGCATCGGCTTGCGGGTCGAACTCGAAGCGCACCCGTACGCCCCTTGTCTTTGGCGCCGACCAGCGCCAGCGCGCTTGCTTCTTCCACGAGCTTCTTCACGTCTTCGACCCGCCGCTCGCTTTCGCCCCTGGCAACGAAATCGCGTAACCGGCGGATGACCTGCCCTGCCCGCATCGCCTGTTCGGCCGCCTTATCCATGGCTTCGCGCAGGATCGTTGCGCGCTCATCGGAACTGTCTTCGAGCAGCCGCCGCGATCCCTTCATGTAGTTGGCGATCGCCGACAGCGGCTGGTTAAGCTCGTGGGCAAGCGCGGATGCCATTTCTCCCATGGCGGTCAGCCGCGAAACGTGGACGAGTTCGGACTGCAATTCCTGGAGCCGCGCCTCGGTCTTCTGGCTCTCGGTGAGATCGCGGATGAATCCGGTAAAGAAACGCTGGCTGCCGGTTTTCATTTCGCCGACGTTGAGCTCGAGGGGAAACGTCGAACCGTCCCTGCGTTCGCCGACGACAACCCGGCCGATGCCGATAATTCGCCGCTCGCCGGTGCTCATGTAGCGTTGAAGGTAGCCGTCGTGACTCTCCCGATACGGCGCCGGCATCAGCATTTTGACGTTTTTTCCCAGAACCTCCGCGGCGCTATAGCCGAATAGCCGCTCCGCCGCCGCGCTGAAAGATTGCATAGTGCCGCGCTCGTCGATGACGATCATGGCATCGGGGATGGTGTCGAGAATTGACTTCATATGGGCTGCGCGGGCGAAAGCCTCGTCGGCGCTTGCCGCCGCTGCAAGACGCGAACGGCGCAACAAATCGCCGCGCCACGACGCGCCGCCGCCGACCAGGGCGAATACGAAAGCGTTGACGATATCGGCGCTGACCAGATGCGCGATAATCGGCGACGAGAAACAGCCCGAGCAGCAGGCCAAGAATAGTCGCGAAGGCGCCCGGGCCCCACCCGCCGAATGCCGAGGCGATCAGAACCGCCGGAACGAAGAACAGGTAAGACGCGCTACCTTCGAGCACCGACGCCAGCGCTATGCGGACGACCAACGCCAGCGCAATCGCAACGAGCGCAATACCATATTGCTCGATGCTGCTGCGCGGAGCCGAAAGGCTCAACGCCATCCTGGCGGCGTACGACCGTGGATGAGGCATGGCTTCAGTCATTACAATACCGCTGATCGCTGCGTTTTCTGGCCGCTTTTTCGGCCCCGCAAGCGATTGCGGGCTGTTTTTGCCCTACGGGATATCCCTTATGGACAATATCTGAATTTCTCAACTGTGGCGCGCCGATTATCGATACCTCCAGACGCTCACGGAGGAAGACAACCATGCTTGCGCCAGCCCCCATCCGAACCAGTCAATTCCGCCCGTTTGTGCCGGCGGCCCGCAATCCGGCACCCGTTTCAAGCGACACCCTCGACAGTCACGAGCCCCTCGCCCAGTCGATGCAGCTGATGGGCGCGGTGATGTCGTATCCGCGCAATACCGAAATTTTCGGCGAGAACGAGCCTGCCGACTACGTCTATAAAGTCATCAGCGGCGGCGTGCGCACCTACAAGATCCTCAGCGACGGCCGCCGTCAGATCGGCGGATTTTATCTGCCCGGCGACGTTTTCGGGCTCCAGTTTGCCGACGAGCACACCTTTTCGGCCGAGGCCATCAGCGATACCAAGGTGCAGGTGGTCAAGCGCAGCGCACTCACGGCGCTCGCCGGGCGCGATGCCACGATTGGCCGCGAACTCTTTGACCTCACCAGCCGCGAGTTGCGGCGGATGCAAAACCGCGTGCTGCTGCTGGTCAAGAGCGCACAGGAACGCGTTGCCAGCTTCCTTCTGGAAATGGCGGAGCGCGCTGCAGCCGGAAATATCGTCGAGCTGCCGATGTCTCGGCAGGACATCGCCGATTATCTCGGCCTGACCATCGAAACCGTCTCGCGCACGCTGACGGGTCTGGAAACCGCCGCGGCGATTGAAGTACCGACATCGCGGCGCATCGTGCTGCGCAATCGCTCGGCGCTGAACCGCCTGAATGGCTGAATAGCCGAAAGCTGCATTGCGCCTACTCAAGCGATCTTGGAATGGAGAAGACCATGCAAGTCCGTGATGTCATGACGCGGAACGTCATTTCCATAGCGGCCGGTGAACCGGTCCTTAATGCGGTGAATACGATGCTGCAAAACAGGATCAGCGGCCTGCCGGTGATCGACGCGCAAGGCAAGCCTTGTCGGTATGGTGACGGAGGGTGACTTTTTGCGGCGTGGCGAAATCGGCACGCAGCGCCGGCGGCCGAAATGGCTCGAATTTCTGGTCGGTCCAGGGCGCCTCGCTGACGAATACGTCCATGCCTCAGGACGGAAGGTCGAAGAGGTGATGACCACCGATCCGGTGACCGTTTCCGAGGACGATTCGCTCGAGACAGTGGTCGAGTTGATGGAGCGCCGCCGCATCAAACGGCTTCCCGTCCTGCGCGACGGCAAAATGGTTGGCATCGTCAGCCGCGCCAACCTCATGCACGCTTTGGCGAGCCTCGCACGCGACATGGAAACGCCCGCCGGCGGTGACTCCGCGATCCGCGACCGCGTTCTGGCGGCGTTCGAGAAACAGCGGTGGGCGCCCCAGGTCAATGTCGTCGTTAAAGATGGCGTCGCCGAGTTGTGGGGTACGATTATGGATGAACGCGAACGTCGCGCGTGCCTGATCACGGCGGAGAACGTCGCCGGCGTCACCGAAGTGCACGACCATCTGGTTTGGGTCGAGCCGATGTCCGGTATGGCGTTCCCGTCGGCGGAGGACGAAGCTAACCTGCAGGCGCAAGCGCAGAATGCGGTTCACTGAAGGCGCCGCCTTCAAAACTATCTTCCGATCCAGGGGCAGCTTATGTTTGTTACTTTCGCCACCGGACGCGCGGTTTGCTGCACGCTTGCGGCAGCGGTGTTGTCGATTGCACTGCCGCAGTTCGCAATGAGTGCAGAAGCGCTCTCGCCGGCCGCACAAAGAGGCGAGGTCTTTGTGCTCACCCATTGTTCGCGCTGCCACTCGGTCGACAAAGTAACCGAAAGCCCGCTCAAGATTGCGCCGCCGTTTCGCACCCTGCATAACCGCTATCCGGTCGAAAGCCTGCAGGAATCGCTTGCCGAAGGCATTGTTACTGGGCATCCGACCATGCCCGAGTTCCGGCTTGATCCAGGCCAGATCGCCGACGTGATCGCCTATTTGAAATCATTGGAGTGATGAGCCGGCGCTTTCGTCCTCCTTGCTCTCCCAATGTCGCGCATGAGCGCGCCCGATGAACCGCTCAGCAAGCAACTGCAAGGACCAGTTGACGCAACAGAAATGTCCGCCTATCCACGAGCAGCCCCCGACATTGATCTGCATCAACGCGGCGAACCACTGTTCGTGTTCGTAAGCACGTTCAGCTCGTTTGAGCCTTTGGGGTGACTTATGGCGCAATCGCACGCACAACCGACAAGATATATGAGCTTTGGCGAAGGCGGCACGGCCGCAGCCTTCGCGTTACTCGCGATTTATGCGATTGTGGTGGCGGCCAAGGCCTACACACCGGAGTTTGCTTTCCACGCCTATCTGTTTGCCGCGGGAAGCGTAGCGGCTGTGTTCGCGATCCTTAATCGCTACTTCGATCCCGGTCATGCGCCGGCGCCGCTCACGATCGACGGCAAGCCCAATTATAATATGGGACCGGTCAAGCTGGCGACGATCCTGGCGGTGTTCTGGGGCATTGCCGGATTCACCGTCGGCTTGTGGATCGCGCTCGAACTCGCCTTCCCGGCGCTTAATTTCGATCTCTCGTTCATCTCGTTCGGGCGGCTGCGGCCTTTGCACACTTCCGCGGTGATCTTTGCCTTCGGCGGCAACGTGCTGATCGCTACGTCGTTCTACGTCGTGCAGCGCACCTGCCGCGCGCGACTGGTCGGCGATCTGGCGCCTTGGTTCGTCGTCCTGGGCTACAATTTCTTCATTGTGATCGCCGGCACCGGCTATCTCCTCGGTATCACCCAATCCAAGGAATATGCCGAACCGGAATGGTACGCCGACCTTTGGCTCACCATCGTCTGGGTCGTGTATCTCTTGGTTTACCTCGGCACCCTGATGCGGCGCACCGAGCCGCACATCTACGTCGCCAACTGGTTCTATCTCGCCTTCATTCTCACTATCGCGGTCCTTCACCTCGGCAATAACGCCGCCGTGCCAGTGTCGATGTTCTCGCCGAAGTCGTACATCGTCTGGTCCGGCGTGCAGGATGCCATGGTGCAGTGGTGGTACGGCCACAACGCCGTGGGCTTTTTCCTCACCGCCGGCTTTCTTGGCATCATGTACTACTTCATCCCGAAGCGCGCCGAGCGGCCGATCTACAGCTATCGCCTCTCGATCATTCACTTCTGGGCGCTCATCTTCCTCTACATCTGGGCGGGGCCGCATCACCTGCATTACACGGCGTTGCCGGACTGGACGCAGACACTCGGCATGACCTTTTCGATCATGCTGTGGATGCCGTCTTGGGGCGGCATGATCAACGGCCTGATGACGCTGTCGGGCGCGTGGGACAAGCTGCGCACCGATCCTGTGCTGCGCATGATGGTGCTGTCGGTCGCCTTTTACGGCATGTCGACCTTCGAAGGTCCGGTGATGTCGATAAAGGCGGTGAACTCGCTGTCGCACTACACCGACTGGACCATCGGCCACGTTCACTCCGGCGCGCTCGGCTGGGTTGGCTTCGTCTCGTTCGGCGCGATCTATTGCCTGGTGCCGTGGCTGTGGAACCGCCCGCTCTATTCGCTCCGGCTGGTCGGCTGGCATTTCTGGATCGCGACCATCGGCATCGTCGTCTACATCACGTCGATGTGGGTTGCGGGCATCCTCCAGGGATTGATGTGGCGCGCCTACACCCCGCTGGGCTTTCTCGAATATTCGTTCATCGAGACCGTCGAAGCGATGCATCCGTTCTACATCATCCGCGCCATCGGCGGCGCCTTGTTCCTGGCCGGCGCACTGATCATGGTCTTCAATCTGTGGCGCACGATCTATCCGCGTGAACAGCTCGCGCCCGCCGTGAGCATGGCCCCGGCCGAGTAGGAGATTTCCAATGGCAACTTACACCTCGCTGTGGCAGCGGCATTGGATCCTGGAGCGCAACTCCATCCTGCTCCTGCTCGGCATTCTCATCGTCATCGCGATCGGCGGGCTGGTAGAAGTCGTGCCGCTGTTCTATCTGAAGAGCACGATCGAAACCGCGCCCGGCATGCGGCCATATACGCCGCTCGAACTTTCTGGCCGCAACATTTACGTCCGCGAGGGCTGTTATCTTTGCCACTCGCAGATGATCCGCGCGCTGCGCGACGAGGTCGAGCGCTACGGTCATTACTCGCTCGCCGCCGAAAGTGAGTACGACCATCCGTTCCAGTGGGGCTCCAAACGCAACGGCCCCGATCTGGCGCGCGTCGGCGGCAAGTATTCCGACGATTGGCACCGCGACCATTTAATGGACCCGCGTTCGGTGGTTCCGGAGTTCGATCATGCCGGGCTATCCGTGGCTGTTCACGACCGATCTCGATTTCAGCCACATCGCCGAGGACATGAAGGTCCAGGCGTTGCTCGGCGTGCCGTACACCGACGAGATGATCGCCAATGCCCTGGCAGACGTGCGCACGCAAGCAACAAACGACGCGCCCGACGCTGCCGCATTGGCAAAACGCTATCCGAAGGCGCAGGCGCGAGATTTCTCCGGCCGTGCCGGCCACGTGACCGAGGCCGATGCGCTGATCGCGTATCTGCAAATGCTGGGGACGCTGGTCGACTTCAGGCTCTACAACGACAAAGCCAATATCCGCTGAGGAGAGCTCCGTGTCGCCGACTTACCAATTCTTTTCGGAAATCGCCCAGACCTGGGGGCTCATCTACTTTGTCGCTCTCTTCATTATTGTGCTGATCTACGCGCTATGGCCCTCGCGCAAGCGCCAGCAGCAATTTGATGAAACGGCGCGCATCCCGCTGCGAGAGGACTGAACAATGGCTGATGCAAAAAAATCCGATCACAACCCGGCGGCAAAAGTTGGCACGACGGGCCACGAATGGGACGGCATCCAGGAGCTGAACACTCCGCTGCCGCGCTGGTGGCTGTGGCTGTTCTACGCGACGATCGTGTGGTCGATCGGCTACTGGATCGTCTATCCGGCGTGGCCGCTGGTCTCCTCCTACACTAACGGTGTGTTCAACTGGCACACCCGCAGCGCCGTCGCGAGCCAGCTCGCCGCCCTCCAGGAAGAGCGCGGCCCGATGATGGCGCGGCTCGGGGCGGCTTCGCTGCAGCAGATCGAGTCGACGCCGGACTTGCTGGACTTTGCTCGTGCGCTCGGCCGCCGCGCTTTTGCCGACAATTGCGCGCCGTGCCACGGCGCCGGCGGCGCCGGCGCCAAAGGCTACCCGAACCTCGACGACAATAAGTGGCTCTGGGGTGGCACGCTTGCCGATATCGCGCAGACGATCCGGCATGGCGCTCGCGCCGGTGATGATGAAGGTCATCAAGGTTCGATGCCAGCTTTCGGCCGTGACGGCATGCTCAAGCCGGAAGAAATCTCCACGGTAGCCGATTACGTTCGCTCGTTATCCGGCCTCAAGACCGAGCCCGGCGCCGATCTTGCGCACGGCGCCAAGATCTTCGCCGACAATTGCGCCGTGTGTCACGGCCCGCAGGGCAAGGGCAATCGCGAACTCGGCGCGCCAAATCTTACCGACAATATCTGGCTCTACGCGCCGGACAAGAAGACCATCATGGAGGGAATTTTCAACGGACGCGGCGGCATCATGCCAGCTTGGGGCGGCAAGCTCGACGACGTCACCATCAAGGCGCTTGCGGTCTATGTGCACACGTTCGGCGGCGGGGAGCAGTAACGAATGTGCCCCAGCGGCGATATCGCGCTCGGAATGCAAGACCAAGCCACGCAACACGGGCAGCATCCGCTGGCGGCATTGGTCGATGACGCAGCGCGCACGCCGCTCGTCCCGCACTTCGAACCGGAGCATTCGGACGACGACGAGCCGCTCTACGCCGCGCGCAAGAAGGTCTACCCGCAACGCGTAAGCGGCACGTACCGGCGCGTGAAATGGGCCGTGCTGTTCATCACGCTCGGCATCTATTACCTGCTGCCGTTCGTGCGTTGGGATCGGGGTCCGAACGCCCCGGGCCAAGCGGTGCTGATCGATTTCCCCAGCCGGCGGTTCTATTTCTTCTTCATCGAAATCTGGCCGCAGGAATTCTATTATCTTACCGGCCTGCTGATCCTCGCAGCGATGGCGTTGTTTCTGATGAATGCCGTCGCCGGACGCCTGTGGTGCGGGTATCTTTGTCCGCAGACGGTTTGGACTGATCTCTTCCAGACCATCGAACGCTGGACCGAAGGTGATCGGCGCGAACACCTGCAGCGCGACCGCCAGCCGTGGACGCTGGAGCGTCTGGCACGTGCCGGCACCAAGCACTTTCTCTGGCTGATGGTCGCGTGGTGGACCGGCGGCGCCTGGGTTCTTTACTTCGCTGACGCGCCAAGTCTGGTGAAGGACCTGGCGACATTTCAGGCACCGCTGATCGCTTACGTCTTCATCGGGCTGTTGACATTCACGACCTACGCGCTGGCCGGATGGATGCGCGAGCAGGTCTGCGTCTACATGTGTCCGTGGCCGCGTATTCAGGCGGCGCTGACCGACGAATACGCGCTCAATGTCACTTACCGCTACGATCGCGGCGAGCCGCGCGCGTCGGTGAAAAAGGCCGCGGCGCTGCATGAGCAAGGCCTTCCAGCCGGCGACTGCATCGATTGCCTGCAATGCGTGCACGTTTGTCCGACCGGCGTCGATATCCGCGGCGGCCCCAATCTCGGCTGCATCCAGTGCGGCCTGTGCATCGACGCCTGCGACGCGGTTATGGAGAAAATCGGTCGCCCGGCGCGGCTCATTGCGTTTGACACCGATATCAACATTAAACGCCGCCAACAGGGCGAAAAACCGGTCTACAATATCGTGCGGACGCGCACGCTGCTGTATGCCGCCATCATTGTCCTTGTCGGCTCGGTGATGGCCTACGCGTTGGCGACGCGGCACAGTGACGCCATCAGCGTCCTTCACGACCGCAATCCGCTGTTCGTGCACTTGTCTGACGGATCGCTGCGCAACGCTTACACCGTGCGGATTCTCAACAAGAGCCTGGAGAGTCGAGCCTTTGTGCTCAAGGTCAGTGGCCTGCCGGATGCCGATGTCGACGTGATCGGCAGTTCGTCTTTCTTTGGAGCAGATCCGCTGATTGACGTCGGTCCCGATCAGTCGCGCGAAGCGCGCGTCCTGGTCACGGCGCGCGAGCGGGTGCCGGCTGGGGCGTCGATCCCCATCACCTTTACGATCGTACCCAAAACCGGCGGAAGGCCGGTTAGCGCCAACGATCATTTCTTCGGACCGTGAGGAAAGCCATCATGGCCAGAACCGAGCCGCGGCAAGTTACAGGGCGAATGGTCCTTGTAATGATTGTGGCGTTCTTTGCGGTCATCATTGGCGTCAATGGGTTCATGGCGCATGAAGCGCTGTCGACCTTCCGCGGTGTCGACGCCGACAGCGCCTACCGTGCCGGGCAGCTGTTCGAGCACGAAGTCGCCATGGCCAGGGCGCAGGACGCAGAGCACTGGCAGGTCGACGCCAAGGTAACGCCTTCAGCTGACGGCAGCGCTCTCCTCGACGTCGTCGCGCGCGATGCATCGGGCGCACCGCTCAGCGGCATGACCGCAACCGCCGTGTTCGCGCGTCCGACCGATCGGCATCTCGATCGCACGGTCATCGTCAACGAAGACAAGCCCGGCCACTATCGGGGCAGCGCGATCGTCGCCGCGGGCCAATGGGATCTCATTCTTGAACTATCACGCCAGGGCAACCGGCTGTTCCGCTCTAAAAACCGCGTCGTGATCAAGTGAGTATCGGCCATGGCCGAGACTGTTGACCTTTCGCTGTTCGTTGAGCAGGGCAGTGCCGGCGCATCACATATGACGCTTGCGGTAGACGGCGTCGCCTGCGCCGGATGTATCCGCAAGATCGAAAGCGGCTTGACCAAATTGCCGGGCGTGATCGACGCTCGGCTCAACTTCACCCAGCGCCGGTTGGCGGTCGATTGGCGCAACGACAAGATCGACGCCGCGCAGATCATCGAGGCGATCGAAGCGATCGGTTATCACGCCCATCCGTTCGCGCCCGAACGCGTCGAAGCCGACGACAGTGCACAGGCCAAGTGGCTGCTCAAATGCCTGGCGGTCGCCGGCTTCGCCGCAATGAACGTCATGTTGCTGTCGGTCTCGATCTGGGCCGGCAACGTTTCCGATATGACACCGGAGACGCGCGACCTGTTCCATTGGCTCTCCGCCCTGATCGCACTCCCGGCGGCGGCTTATGCCGGCCAGCCGTTCTTTCAGAGCGCACTAAGAGCGCTGCGGGCGCGGCAGCTCAATATGGACGTGCCGATTTCGCTCGGCGTGACGCTGGCGCTGGGCCTGTCTCTGTTCGAGACCGCAACGCACGCAAGGCACGCATATTTCGATTCCGCGATCATGCTGCTGTTCTTTCTGCTGTGCGGTCGCTACCTCGATCTGGCCATGCGGCGAAGGACGCGGCAGTTTGCCGGCAACCTCGCCAGCCTCAAGGCTGAATTCGCTCACCGTCTCGATGCCAGCGGCGAACTCGTCCAGATACCGGCGGCCGCGCTGCATCCGGGCGACCGCATATTGGTGCGGCCCGGCGAACGCATTCCCGCCGACGGCACCGTCATCAACGGCGCTTCGGATATCGATGAGAGTCTGGTTACCGGCGAGACGCTACACCGCGCCGTGCGCGGCGGTATGACGATCTACGCCGGCAGCATCAATGTGTCCGGGGCCTTGACCATACGCGTCACGGCCTCCGGAACCGGTACACTGGTTGATGAGGTCGAGCGGCTCCTCGACAAGGCAGTCGAAGCAAAGTCGCGGACCGTTCGGCTTGCCGATCGCGCGGCGCGGCTTTACGCGCCTGTCGTGCATGCGACGGCGGCGCTGACAGCGATCGGCTGGCTCGTTGCAGGTGCCTCGCTGCACGATTCGATTGTCATCGCCATCGCGGTGCTCATCATTACCTGTCCGTGCGCGATTGCGCTTGCCATTCCTGCCGTGCAGGTGGTCGCCGCGGGCTCGTTGTTTCGCAGCGGCGTCATTCTCAACGGCGGTGACGCGATCGAACGGCTCGCCGAAGCCGACACGGTCGTGTTCGACAAGACCGGCACGTTGACGCTGCCCGATCCGCGGGTGGATGAGACCGTCGCCATCGATCCCGATGTACTCGAACGCGCGGCGCGGCTGGCGTTGTCAAGCCGCCATCCGCTCGCAGCGGCGCTGGCGCGGGCGGCCCGCGAGCGCAGTCCTTATCCGGGCGCCGTCGAGGAGCCCGGGCAAGGCGTACGCGCGACCATCGACGGCAAGGAAGCGCGCCTTGGCAGCGCCAAGTTCTGCAATATCGTCGAGGATCGTCGGACCGCCGCGCGCGACGGCAATGCATCGTTCATGACCTTCACGCACGGCGACAGCGTTGCGACGATCCCGATCCATCAAGCCTTGCGGCCGGACGCCGTCGCAGTGACTAAAGCGCTTCGCGAGCGCGGCCTCGATCTTGTCGTGCTTTCAGGCGATCGACCGTCCGCAGTGGCACCGGTGGCCGAAGAGCTCGGCATTCAAGACTGGCGCGCCGGCCTGACGCCGGCCGACAAGATTGCGGCCATCGAAGTTATGCAATCGCAGGGCCGCCGCGTCCTGATGGTCGGGGATGGATTAAACGACGCGCCGGCGCTGGCCGCCGCCCACGTCTCGCTGTCGCCAATCACCGCCGCCCACCTCACCCAGGCGCATGCCGATGCGCTGTTTCTCGGCGAGCGGCTGCGGCCGGTGCTGCGCGCCGTGGTCGTCTCGCGCAAGGCGCGTGCGCTGATGAAACAGAATCTCGCACTTGCAGCGATCTACAACGCGCTTGCGGTGCCGCTGGCTATTGCCGGCGTGGTCACGCCGCTGATCGCGGCGGTTGCCATGTCCGGATCGTCGCTGCTCGTCACCGTCAATGCATTACGCGCTCGTTTTCGCGCGGAGCCCGGCTCATGAACGTATTGATGTACCTGGTTCCGATGGCCCTGCTGCTCGGGCTGACCGGGCTGGTCGGCTTCCTATGGTCGCTTAAGAGCGGCCAATACGATGACCTTGACGGCGCCGCGCTCCGCATCCTGCCTGACGACGATATCGAAGATTAGCTAGAGCGGCAGGGTGGCGACGACACACGACGGCTCCTGCGGGTCCGACACAATCTGAAAGCCCAGCTCCCGGCACATGTCCAGCATCGTCGTGTTCTCTTGCAGCACCTGACCGTGGATCGAGCGGATGCCTTCGGCGCGCGCATATTCAATGATGAATTGCATGAGCTGCCAGCCAAGGCCGCGTCCTTTCAGATCGGACCGGACGAGGATCGCATATTCGCCGCTGGCGTAATCCGCGTCGGCGTGCAAGCGCACTACTCCCAGCATGGCGCCGGTCGCCTCTTCGATGGCGATGAATGCCATGGCGCGGGCGTAATCGATTTGGGTAAAGCGCGCGATGAAAGCGTGGCTGAACTCCTTCACCGGCGCGAAGAAGCGTAGCCGCAAATCTGTCGGTGTCACGGCGGCAAAGAACGGCCCATATAACGGCTCATCTTCCGGCCGGACTGGGCGAACGAGAATTGCCGTTCCGTCCTGCAGCCTGATCTGCCTCTGCCATTCGGTTGGATACGGCCGGATGGCGAACCTCGGGTTGCCCCGAGATCCCCGCGCCAGCTTACCGACCGGAGCGACCGAGACCCGGGCATCGACGGCAATCACGCCGGTCTCGTCGGCAAGAACCGGATTGAGATCGATTTCACGAATCTCCGGAAAATCCGCCACGAGCTGCGCCAGCTTCACCAGGAGAAGCTCGATCGCCCGTTCGTCGGCGGCCGGCACGTTGCGGTAGGCCTTGAGGATACGCGAGACGCGGGTGCGGGCGATCAGGCTGCGGGCAAGCGCGAGATCGAGCGGCGGCAACGCCAGTGCCTTGTCGCTGATCACTTCGACCGCGGTGCCGCCTTGGCCGAATGCAATCACCGGTCCGAAGGTCGGATCGTCGGCTACGCCGACAATGAGTTCGCGTGCCTTCGGCCGAACGATCATTGGAAAGACCGTGACGCCCGAGATGCGCGCATTGGGCTTCGCGGCGCGCGCCCGCGCCAGAATTTCCGTGGCGGCCTGGCGCACGGCATTCTCACTGGCGAGATTGAGTCGCACACCGCCGACTTCCGACTTGTGAACGATATCCGGCGATTGAATCTTCAGGACGACCGGGGTGCCGCCGGCCAAGTGCGGCCTTGCCGCCACGACCGCTTCGTCGGCATTGCGCGCCAGAGCAGCAGGCGTGATCGGGATGCCATAGCCCGAAAACAGCCGGGTCAGCTCGACCGGATCGAGCCAAGTACGCCCTTCACGCAACACGGTTTCAATAACCGGCCGCACCGCAGCGACATCCGGCGCAAAATCCTGCGGCAGACTCGGCGGCGTCGCCATCAGCAAGTCGCGCGATTCGCGATAGCGAACGAGATACGTGAAGCCGAAGATCGCAGTTGATTCCGTGGCGTAACTTGGAATGCCGGCGGCTTCGAACGTTTCTGCCGCGGCGTCGCTTTCGCCGATCCACATGGCAAATACCGGCTTGGCAGGAACGCGCTTCTGTCGATGCCGCTCGGTCACGGCAATAACCGATTTCGCCGCGTCGGCGGCTGACGCCAGTGCGGTCGGCACGTTCATAACCAGCACGGCGTCATTGGCGTCATCGTCGAGCAGCAGTTCGAGCGCGACGGCATACCTTGCTTCGTCAGCGTCGCCGGCGATGTCGACCGGATTGGCGCGCGACCAGATCGGCGGCAGCGCCGCGTCGAGTTTCTTCATCGTCTCCGGCGAAATGGCGGCGAGTTCGCCGCCGAGGTCGACGAGACGATCAACCGCAAGGACACCGACCCCGCCGCCGTTGGTGAGGATGGCGAGCCGTTTGCCGCCCAGCGCCGTCAAACGTCCCAATGTTTCGGCAGCCGCAAACAGCTCGTCGAGGTCGATGACCCGCAAAAGGCCGGCACGGCGGAAGGCCGCGTCATACACCGCGTCCGATCCGGCAAGCGCGCCGGTGTGCGTGAGTGCGGCCTTCGCGCCCTGGGCATGGCGCCCCGACTTGATGACGAGCACCGGCTTGATCCGCGCCGCGGCCCGCGCCGCCGACATGAACTTGCGCGCGTCGCGGATCGACTCGATGTAAAGCAGGATTGCCCGTGTTCCGCGATCCACGGCGAAGTGGTCGAGCAGATCGGCGAAATCGACGTCGATGCTGTCGCCAATGGAGACGATGGCGGAAAATCCAACACCACGGACCGCGGCCCACTCCACCAAGCCGGTCGCAATGGCGCCGGATTGTGAAATCAGCGCAAGGTCGCCCGCGGGCGGCGTCGACGCGGCGAAGCTGGCATTGAGCCTCGCGCGCGGCACTAAAACGCCGAGGCAATTGGGGCCGACGAGCCGCATGCCGGCGGCGCGTGCATTCTTCTCGGCGAGTTCTGCCAGCGACCCCGGCCCGTGACCGAGCCCGGCAGTGACGATGATGCCGGCCGCGGTGCCTTTCCGCGCCGCTGCGGCGACGGCATCCGGAACGGCCGCAGGCGGCACCGCAATCACCGCGACGTCGGGCGCCTCCGGCAGAGCTTCATAGGATTTGACCGCATGGACGCCTTCGATCGCGTCATAGTGCGGATTGACGACATGAATCGGACCCGGGAAACCCGCTCGAAGGAGGTTTTCGACCACGGCGCGACCGGATGACGTTTTCCGCGGCGACGCACCGACTACAGCGATAGACCCCGGCGAGAACAGCTTGTCGAGATTGTAAGTTGACATCAATTGGCCAATCGCAAGTGGCGTACGTACTTCTCACTACCAAACCACTGCAATGAGAATCAGTCGCCATTCCGGGCAGAAAAGTCGTTTCAAGGAAGATGCCTTGCGGATTCAGACGTTGATATGACGGGCTGCGGGGGCGCCTTGGGTGCAAGTTCCCATCGGCATCGCCACGCAGCCCGCTATCCGTGTTTGTCACGGGCAGGAATGCCCGATCCCATGCTCGATGCTCACCCGACCAGCGGCCGCAGCGCCGGATAATGCTCCACCATATGCAGCTGCTCCAGCAACCCGTCGAGGCCCCACACGTGTCCGGCACGATGGGCGATCAGGTAAACAATCACCGCGGCATAAACCAGATGGAAGTCGACGATAAAGTTGAGATGATTCTCAACGTACGGAAACTCGAGATGCGCGAAGTAGTAGACGATCATCAAGAGGACGCCGAACGGACCACTGATGCGCACCAGCAAGCCGGAAATCAGCGATAAACCGATCAGCAGGTGGCCCCATTTCACCAGAAAGTCAGTGAAGGGCAGTACCGCCGGCCGGGCGAACACGGCGTAAAGATCGTGAAACGTCACCACATGATTTAGGAATCCGGCAGTGTCATAGTTTTCCCAAATCTGCCAAATGCCGGCGTACAGAAACGTCCAGCCCATCATGATACGCAGGACGAAAATGAGACCACGGTCGAGGTTGGATTTAGTCATGGCAAGCCCCCTTGGCGTGAAAATTCCTGGCAAGGGGCAAATTCCCGACTTCACGGGGAACGGCATTGATTTGCCTCAACACAACTCTGCGGCGAGATTTAACGCCGCGTTTTTTCCGATTGATCTACATCAAAGCTGATCGGCGTCGCTGGCATCAAAATTACAACAAATGGAGGAAGCCATGCCGATCACCGATGCAGTTATCCTTACCGCGATTGTTGCCGCGTTCGTTGCCTTCGGAGTAATTTTGGCGTGGGGTGAGTACCAGACGCGGCACATTCGTCCGTTTAAATCTGTCGCGGCAGTTGATCGCAATCGCTCGCCAACGAAACCGACCGTCGTGAAGATGGAAAAAGATCTGGCAGCGTAAACTATGGCGATGTGACTCGGTCGCGCTGCTATTTGTGCTGATGATGCGGCGCGTGCTGATAATGAAGGCGCAATAGATCAATGCCGTAGTCGTTGCCGTTCGGCGTGCGCACGATCGTGTGCACGTGGAATTTCGCCGGCTCGGGATTGGTCAAAAACACGCCGGCGTGGTGATCGAATTCGATGAAGATCACCGGGCTCTGAATCCGGTAATAGAACGGGCTGGTCTCCTCGAAACCGCCAATCCAGCAGAAATGCGTCTCGGCGAGATGCCGCTCGACTTCGGCAAGTCGTGCAGCCAGCGGGCCCGACGGCAGCGGGGCGACATAAGCGGCGACCAGGTCCATCAGATCACGCCGCTGCAGTGCAGATAGCTCGGATGCGCGCAATCCTTCGTAGGGTACGATGCGGTTGTCCTGATACGCGCCGCCGAGATGCAGATTGTCGGCGAAATGCCGGCGGCCGGCTGGCAAATCGCCGCCCATCATCGAGTGCGCCACGATCGCCTGGTTCTGCTGCTGCGCCGGCAGCGACCGCATCAGCGCCAGGCCGGCGCGCTCTTCATCCTGGAACAGGCGAGTGCCGGCAAACGGGCCGGTATCGGCATAGTTCGGTTCGGCGCCGAAAAAGCACGGCGTCAGCACCATCTGCCGGCCGATCACAAAGCAGTTGAGGCAGAGATGGTGGCCGAATAATTGCCATCCCCACGGTTCGGATTCGGAAGGATCGCCGAACAGACAAAAGATGTAGGCCCATTCGCCAAGGACCTGCGGCCCGCCGACCAGATCGCCGAGAAAACGATTGAGCCGCATCACGTCGCGCGTGACGTCGTAGCCCTTGGCGCTCAGGCTCGCACGCACGACGGCCATGACCGCCGCCTGGATCGAGGCTGTCGACCTCATCGAGCCGAAGACCATGATGCTCGACGTACAACTCGGTATTCTGCCAATGCCGCCACAGCTGGGAGTCGACCGGAAAGCGCGTGGCGCTGCGCTGCGCTGGCGTCAGGCGCCGCAGCAAATCGGTCACAGCGGCAATCATCGCCGAGCGTCGGCGCGTCCTCGGCCTGTAGCGAAAACAAACCCGGCTGGACATGGCCGTCGGTCGTCAGTCCGGCGAACGGCGCGGCTCCCAGCTTCGCCCAGGTGCCGAACAAATCCTGGGCGCGCGGATTTTTCATCCGCGCTTCCGCATGGGCCCGCGGTGTCGGACCCGCAATAGCGCTGCGCCCCGGCGCGGGAACGAACGGATGATAATCGCTGTCGCTCATAAGACCTCGCAGGCGCCAATGGCATTTCGCTTCGCCACGGAACAGTGCTCAAAGAACTCTCTTTACAAAACGTCCGCGGCCCACGGCGTCATCTTGCAGGCTGTTATCGCGCAATACCAGGAAACCGCGCGACATGGCGTGCACGATCGCACCCTGGAAGTGCCAGCCCTCGTAGATCGAATAACCAGCGCTCGAAACAACATCAGCGCGATCGAGCTTCCAGGTCCGATCGAGATCGACGAAGGTAAGATCCGCGTCGTACCCGACCGCGATGGAGCCTTTCGACTGACCAAGTCCCATCAGCTGCGCCGGCGAGGTGGCCGAAACTTCCGCGATACGCTCCAGCGGCATGCCGCGCTTGTGATGGCCTTCGGTCAGCAATACCGGCAGCAGCGTTTCGAGGCCCGGGCAACCGGGTGACGCGTTCCAGATACCGCCTTTCTTGGCCGTGATGTCGCGGTGGACGTGGTCGGTCGCCACCGTATCAATGTCGCCGGCCAGCAGCGCCTGCCACAGCGCCTCGCGATCGGACGCTTCTCGAAGCGGGGGATTTATTTTGCCGATGTCCCCGCCCTGCCAGGTTATGTCGTGGGTCAGATAGTGAGGGCAGGTTTCGATATGAACCGCCGCACCGTTGCCGCGGTGGCGAAGCGCGGCCGCTAACGCTTCCGCCGACGACGTGTGGACGACGTAAAGCGGGGCGCCGGCAATATCCGAAAGGTACGCGGCGCGCTGGACCGCATCAGCCTCGACGAAAGGCGGCCGCGTGCCGTTCCACGTCGCGAGACCGCCCTTGCCGTCAGGATCCTGTTTCTTCAGCCGATCGCGCAGAACCCACGCGATCTCGATCGTCTCCGGGTGCGGGCAAACCATGCCGCCGCTCGCTGCCGCCGCCTCGCACAGGCGGAACAGAAAGCCGTCGTCGATATCCGGTAGACCGAGGCGCGCGCCTTCGCCGCCGCGATTGTTCATGAAGATCTTGAAGCTCGGCACGCCATAATCGCCGACATAACGCGGCACGCCGGTCGAGCTGGTCTTCGGTCGAAATAATGAAATGGTAGCTGAAATCGATACGGGCGCCGGCCTGCGTGACCGAGACGACATCGTCGAAGATTTTTTCAAACGGCTCGGTCGCCAGCAAATAGGGAATGAAACACGTAATGCCGCCTTTCGCGGCCGCTGCAGTTTCACGATCTGCGTCCAAGGCTACCCGCGGACGCGCGATATCGCTGCCGTGGCCGAGATGCAGATGAACGTCGATGGCGCCGGGAAAAATGACCAGGCCGCGTGCGGATATTTCCGATTCAGCGGTAAGCTTTTCGCCCGGAGCGGCGATCGCCGCAATGCGTCCATCGCGGATTGCAATGTCGCACGCCGTCCGGCCGTGTGCGGGGAGAATTGCTTCGCCGTCCCGGACGATCAGATCGAAATCCGACATCAGACGGACGCCCGGTTCAAGCCGCCGCCTTCAGGCCGCCAAGCACGGCCAGCGCCTCATCCGTCGAAGTCACGTCCGCATACTTCGAGGCCATGTCGAACAGGTTGACGGCGTGCGACGTGGCGCTGCGATCGTAGACCGCGTCATGGGGCACCAGGACGCGAAAATTATAGGCGAAGCCGTCGACGACGCTGCCGCGCACGCACCCGCTCGTCGTGCATCCGGTGACCACGATGCTGTCGGCACCGGCGTTGATCAGATAACTCACCAGCGGCGTGCCGAAGAACGCGCTGGGATGCTTCTTCGGCAGCAGGATATCGCCGTCGCGCGGCGCGACCTCGGCGACAAACTCGTAGCCCTTTTGCGCAATGTTCATGATCGCGGGGATCTTGTCAGACAGTCTGCCTTGATCGAAACTTTGTTTCGGCGAAACGTAAGGGTATATCACCGGCCAGTCGTTGTTGCGGAACAGCGCCAGCAACCGCTCGATCTGCCGCACCGCTGCCCAGCCGACATCACCGCACGCGGTCGGAAACTCCTTGATCGCTTCCCAAAACGGCCGCGGCACCGTTCCGACGGTGCGATATTGCACGTCGATGATCAGGAGCGCCGGCCGCTTGCCTAATCCGGTCGGGCGGCCAAAGCCGGCGGCGTTGTAAGCCTTCTGTTCGTTTTCGGAAATGATTCCGTCCCACGGTTTGCTCATGGCCTTGTCTCAACTATCCACTCGATAACGGCGTTCCAGCCCGTCCCAGGTATCCTTCGCCACCGCGTTTTGCCGTTCTTCAAACGACGCCAGATGCTCGGCGACCGAAGCCAGCGACCCATCCTTGCCGAGCGCATCAAGCACCTCGTAACTCGCTTTCAGCGCCGCCTGGAGCACGGCGTTGGCGTAAAGGACAATGGAGTAGCCGTACTCCTTTAGTTTTTCCCGGCCTGGCTCCGGCGTTTTGCCGCCGAACACCATATTCGCGACCTGAGGAACACGAATTTCCTGCGGGGAATGCGGCGAAGTTCCTGCAGATCGGTCGGCGCCTCAACGAACGTGACGTCCGCACCGGCTTCGGCAAAGGCGACGGCACGCTCGATCGCGCGATCGAGACCCTCGATCGCCCGCGCGTCGGTGCGGGCAATGATCTGCAGCGAGCCATCGCGGCGCGCGTCCACCGCCGCCTTGATCTTCGGCAGCATCTCCCGCAACGGAATTACGTCCTTGCCGGCAAAATGGCCGCACTTCTTCGGAAACACCTGGTCCTCGATCTGGATCGCGGCCGCGCCGGCCCGTTCAAACGTCCGGACCGTCCGCACCATGTTGACGGCGTTGCCGAAGCCGGTGTCGGCATCGACGATCAAGGGAATTGAAACGGTGTCGGCTATGCGCGCGACCGTATCGGCCACTTCGCTCATCGTGGTGAGGCCGATGTCCGGCGCGCCCAGCAGCATGTTGGCGATGCCGGCGCCGGTGACATAAACCGCTTCGAAACCGCTCGCCTCGATGACGCGCGCGAACATTGCATTCGCCGCGCCGGGCACGATGACCGCATCCCGCCGCGACATGATGTTTTTGAGATTTTCCGTCGGGCGCACTGCTTGCTGTTTTTCGCCTATGCCGCCCGCGACACTATACAGACAGGCGGTTGGCGGCAATCGGCCTAGGCACGCGCCCCGGTGTAGAGCTTGGGCATGTAGTGCTCCTGGTAGTGCGCGGCGATTTCGTCGCTGGTCGTCAGCCAAACGCCCGAGTGTCTGGCGATGTAGTTTAGAGCTTTGTCCAGGTATTTCTGGCGGAATGGCTGATTGATGATGAACGGGTGCAGGCAGAGCGCCATGACGCGCCCCGACTTCCGCCCGTCGCTGAACAGCTGATCGAACTGGTCGACCACGGTCTGGTAGAAATCCTGTCCCGACATGCCCTTGCCGACAAACATGGTGACGTCGTTGATCTCGATCGAATACGGCACCGACATCATGCCGGGGATCTTCGAGCGGGAACGGCTGATCGTCGGAACACCAGTCGAGCACATAGGTCAGTCCAAGCTCTTTCAAGAGCCGCGGCGTTTCAAAGGTCTCTGTCAGCGCCGGCCCGAGCCAGCCCTTGATCTGCTGCCCGGTCGATTGCGCAACGATGCTGACGATCTCCTTCAGATATTTTCGTTCCGCCTCGACGTCCATACCGGCATGGAACATCGAGTTGTTCTTGCCGTGCGCCAGCCAGGCCCAGTTGCGCTGTTTTCCGGCGTCGATGATTTGCGGATAGTGTTTGCAACAATCGGCATTCAATAACACCGAGGCCCGCATGCGGTATTTGTCCAGCACGTCCATCATCCGCCAGATGCCGACCCGCACCGCGTAGTCACGCCACCCGTAATTGAGCGGATCGGGCGCCAGCATGTTGGTCCCGGCGAAAATGCTGGTCGAAGGCTTGTCGACCTCGTAGTGCTCGACATTCAGGCCGACATAGAACGCCACACGCGCATTCTTCGGCCATTTTAGCGCGGGACGAGAAACGATGGGCGAATACTCATAGAGCTGGTTATCCATGATCTCCTCAAACCCCCTGGCGGACGACTGCCACTAGCTATGCAATCCCTCTGCCGCTTCGGCAAGCTATCCCACGCGCAGACGATGCGGACGATCCGTCGCCTGAGCGATGAAGCCTGACCTTCACTGCTGAATGACCGCCGGGCGGAAGCCGCGCGCAAAACATCAGGCTGCGGTTGGCTGGGAAAAATCCGGCCGAACATTTAGATGCCATGGTTCTTTTGTCTGAACTGCAATAAAATAAAAACGTCCCGGGCAGCGGCCCAAGCGGACACAAAAATTACTGCCTCGGGAGGGAGACGCAATGATGTCGAAAGCAAAACTGCTGGCGTGGGCATCAGCGTTCGCTATGCTGGGCATGGCGCCTGCAAGCGCGCAGGAGCCCAAGGAATTCAAGATCGGCGTCGTCATGTCGCTGTCAGGCGGCTTCGTTGCCGCGGCGAAGGACTCGATGGATGGCGTCTTGGCCTGGGAAAAGGCGCACCACGGCTTGCCGGGCAAGAAGATAGTTTACGACAAGCTCGACGACGAGACCAACCCGGTCAGCGCGGTCAACGCCTATCGCCGGCTGGCCGGCGACAAGAACATCAACCTGATCTACTCGTTGGTAAACTCGAGTGCGGCACTCGCGATCAAGACGCTGGCGTCGGAATTCAAGATTCCAATCATCTCGTCCGGCGCCGCCGATGCCCTCGGCTCGCCGGCCGAACCATATCTATTTAAGGTAGCGCCTGCCGTCCACGACTTCATGACGGTACTGGCCGAATTCGCCAAGAGCAAAGGATACCGGCGCGTTGCCCTGCTCACGATGACCGACGCCTTTGGCCAGACTGAAGCCAGGGACTTCAAGGAACTGGCGCCGAAATACGGCATCGAAATCGTCGCTGCCGAGACCATGGCCATCGAGGACACCAACGTCAACGCACAACTTGCCAAGATCCGTGCCGCAAATCCCGACCTGATCTACAACGGCGCGTCGAGTCGTACAGCGATCCTCAGCTACAAGCAGATCAAGCAGATGGCGATCAAGACGCCACTGGTCGTTACACAGGCGGCGCTCTCGAAGGCGTTCTACGATGCGATCGGCGGCGCCAAGGAAGCTGATGGCTTGCTGGTGCCGATCCAGCTTGGCTCGTTCGGCGCAGCTGCCGGAGGCGATACGGCTCGGCTCTATGCTGAACTCGAAAGCGCGATGGGCCACGTGCCACCATACTTCGCCACTTTCGGCTTCGACGTCGGATTGATGACGGAGGCGGCAGTAAAGAACTCCGACGGCAGCCGGGAAGGCATCCGCAACGCGTTGGAGCAGCTGCACGATCTGCCCGGCGTCAACGGCCCGATCAGTTACACCGCGCAAGACCACACCGGGCAAAATTACAAGTCGATCGGCATTGGCCGGCTTGAAGACGGTAAAGCCGTGCTAGTGAAGTGAACTCGGCTTGCTCATTTCCAATGTGCGCTTTGTCGCGGCTCATGTCCCGCATTCACGTGTATCGTCCCGCAAAAGCAAGCGACCGGGTGGCCGGGGCAGCCTGGCAATGACGGAGTAGTTCCGCGTCGGGCGAAACCTCCGGTGGCGTAGTCGGCGTTGAAACGGGGCATGGCGCAGTCACTGTTCCTCGAATTGCTGCTTCCCGGCCTGACGACCGGCTGCGTCTACGCGCTGGTGGCTCTCGGCTTCGTGCTGACCGCGAACGTCGCGGGCGTCGTCAACTTCGCCCAAGGCGAGTACGTCATGATCGGCGGTATGTTCACCGCTTGGCTCTATGGCGAAGGGACACCGCTGTGGCTCGCCGTTCCCCTCGTCACGCTGGTCTGCGCCGCGATCGGTGTCGCCCAGGAGCGATTAACCCTGGCGCCCGTGCGCCACACGCCGCAATTCATACGTGTCACGATCACGCTCGGAGTTGCCGTTGTGCTGCGCGGCATCGCGCTCATTGCTTTCGGCAAAGACCCGTTGAGTCTGCCCGGGTTTTCCGGCGACGGCGCGTTCCAGATCGGCGGGGCAATCATGCCAGTGCAGACACTGTGGGTTTGGGGTGCCACGGTGGTGCTGCTCGCCGCGACGTTCTGGTTCCTCAAGTTCACCGACGTCGGCCGAGCGGTACGCGCCTGTTCGATCAATCTGGAAGCCGCTCGCCTGATGGGCATCAACACCGAACGGTTGACCCTCCTGGTGTTCGCCGTCGCGGGCGGCGCCGGTGGGCTCGCCGGGATCGTGGTGACGCCGGTTGTGCTGGCGACCTGGGATGCGGGCATCTCTTATGGGCTCAAGGGCTTCATCGGCGCGATACTCGGCGGCTTGCGCTCGCCGACCATTGCGGTCGCTGGCGGCCTCGGTATTGGCGTTATCGAGTCGCTGTCGGCGGGCTATATTTCGTCGGGTTTCAAGGACGCAATCGTGTATGGCGTGCTCATTGCTTATTTGCTGGCGCGTGGTGGGGTATTCGCTTTCGGTCGCGCCGCGTTGATCGGCGCATCGCGTGAGCAATGAGATCGCTCGCGCCCTACAAAAGAACAGCGGCATTCGTACTCGCGCTGGCTGCAATCGCTGTCTATCCGGCGATCTATTCGGGCAGCTATCCGGTAGGCGTCGGCACGGTGGCAGGGGCAATGGCGGCCGCGACCGTCGGCTTCGTACTTCTGCTCGGCTACGCGCACCAACTCGCCTTCGGACAAGCGGGGTTCCTGATGATCGGGGGCTACGCCAGTGCAATTCTGTGCGCCAATTATCGATGGGATCCGTTCGTCGCCATGGTCGTCGGTGTGCTGCTCTCAATGGCGCTCGCCTATGTCATTGCGCGTCCGGTCCTGAAGCTGCGGGGCTTCGTGCTGGCGATGGTATCCCTCGCCATGCAACTGACGCTGATCGTGCTGGCGCTGGAGGCCGTGCCGCTCACCGGCGGGGCGCTCGGTACGCAGGGCGTGCCGAAGTTCTCGATTCTGGGCCTGTCCTTGGGCAATAACCTGACATTTTTCTATTTCGTCTGGTTTATCGCCCTTACCTGCATTGCCATCGGTCTCAACATTGACCGCTCGCGCATCGGCCGCGCGCTGAAGGCGATTGCGGCGAGCGAGGCAGCCGCTGGTTCCGTCGGCATCGATGTCGTCAAACACAAGGTCCAGATATTCGTGATCAGCGCTGCGATGGCGTCTGTCGGCGGCAGCCTCGGCGTGCATTACCTGCGGGCGATGGATCCGAACGTCTATGGTTTCGCCTATAGCCTTAACCTCCTCACGGCGGTCATCATCGGCGGCCTGACGTCGGTATGGGGCGGCGCGCTTGGCGCCACGGCAATCACCGGCATTCGCGAACTGTTGCGTAGCCTGTCGCTCCCGACGTGGGAAGCGGTCATCATGGGAACGCTGACGGTAGTCGTGTTGCTGGTGTTTCCCGGCGGTCTTGCCGGCGCCATCGGGACCCTGTTCGACCGCCTGGCCGGCCGCGAGCGTACACGGAGCGTGGCCTCGTTGCCCGATCCCTCGGCGCTGGCGCCGATCTCGGACGCGCCGCCGAATGGCGAGACCATGCTGGAGGTTGTGGATGTAGAACGTTCTTTCGGAAATCTTCGCGCGGTCAACAAGGTCAGCTTTGCGGTGGCGACGGGCGCGATCACCGCGCTTATCGGCCCAAACGGGGCGGGCAAAACCACGTTGTTCAATCTGATCGGCGGCTATCAACCGCTCAATGGCGGTGCAGTGCGCTTTCTCCGCGAGCCGATCGAGCGGCTGCTGCCGAATGAAATCGCGGACCGCGGCATCGGCAGAACGTTCCAGAATCTACAGCTGTTTCCCAATATGACGGTGCTCGAGAACGTCATGTGCGGCCGGCACCGGCTCAATACATCGGGCATTTTCGCTATTGCGGCGCGACTGCCGCGCGTCGCGGCGGAAGAGAAGGAAAACCAGCGCGCTGCACGCGCAGCGCTGGCCTTCGTCGGCTTGCGCGACGCGGAGGATATCCCCCCGACCGCGCTGCCGTTTGGCCATCAGCGGCTCGTCGAGCTTGCGCGCGCCATGGCATCGTCGCCGAAGCTTTTGCTGATGGACGAGCCGGCCTCCGGACTCAACGACACCGAGACTGAGCAACTGGCCGAATTGATCCTGCGCATCGCCGCGCTCGGCGTAACGGTGCTGCTGGTCGAGCACGACATGCGACTGGTCATGGGATTAGCCGACCAGATCGTCGTGATGCAAAACGGCGAGAAGATCGCCGACGATTCCGCCGATGCGGTGCGTGCGCACCCGGCTGTCATCGCGGCCTATCTCGGGCAGGAACCGGTTTCGTGAGCGGGCTTCTTGAACTCGAGAACGTATCGAGCGGCTACGGCGGCACGCCGGTGCTCCGCGGCGTGACACTGGAGGTCGCTCGCGGCGAAGCCGTTGCATTGATTGGCGCCAACGGCGCGGGCAAATCGACGCTTCTCAAAACGATCATGGGCATGGTGAGGCTGACCGCCGGCGACATCCGGTTTGACGGCCGTTCGATCGCACGCGTTGCGACGCCGGCCATCGTGCGCGGCGGTTTGGCGCAAGTTCCCGAGCGGCGGCAATTATTCGGCCCGATGACGGTCGAGGAGAATCTCAAGCTTGGCGCCTATACGCGTTCGGATCGCGTCGGCATTGCTGCGACATTGGGAGAACAGTTCAGGCAATTCCCGATCCTGCGCGAGCGCCGGCACCAGTCGTCGCAGACCCTGTCGGGCGGAGAACAGCAGATGCTTGCCATCGCGCGCGCCCTGATGTCGCAGCCGAAGTTGTTGTTGCTCGACGAGCCTTCGCTCGGACTTGCGCCGCTGATGGTCGCGCGCATCATGGATCAGATCGTCTCACTTCGCCGGGCCGGTGGCACCGTCTTGATCGTCGAGCAGAATGCGCGCGCCGCGCTCGATATCGCCGACCGCGGTTATGTGCTGGAGAACGGCAGTATTACGGTGGCGGGCAAAGCGTCTAGTCTACTCACCAACCCCGCCGTGCAGGACGCCTATCTCGGTGGACAAGGGGAGGCCATTCGCGCCATCGAGGAGCGCATCCGTCGCAAGCGCAAAGCAATTCTCGGGCGCTGACGCCAGCACTCGGTATTGCTCAAGCTGAGCAGATGACAACGCCGGCATCACCCTACCCGGCTTCGCGTCGGGCGCATGTTTAAACCGATTTTGCTGGACGCGCAGATTTTGGAAGGTTTTGGCCGGGCAATCTCCGTTGGGAAGCAGATCGGCACCGGTCGGGCGCAATCACACGTGATGGGCTCAAGAAGTTCGTTGCCGACATTCACAACCATCTGTATGCACTATCGTGCACAACGCGAGAAAGCATGAAATGTCGAAACAAGCGATGCGCGACGAGACCGAACGGCTGGTGAAAGAGGCCTTGGAGCGAAAGGCGCTCACCATTAAACAGGGCCTGACCCGTATAGACAGCAAATGTGGAAAGTGTGGCGCGCTAAATCGCGTCTCGGCGGCTCCCGGGCAGGTACGGGTGCCGTATACGTGCAAAGAATGTGGCGAGAAACAAAAGACACTCTGAATGACGGTCAGCCGCGGACTAACGTTTATCACAATTCCTGCTCGCATAACGAGAGCTTGAACTGCTTCGGGCGATTTGAGAATCGCCGGAATGAATCCGACCACTAGCTAGTCGGCGACCAACGCCGCAATTCAGAAACGAAACACATCAGGGAGGAGATCGACATGGCGACCTACGTACTCGTTCACGGAGCCTGGCACACCGGCAAAGAACTCGAACCGACGGCGGCCCCAATCCGCGCGGCCGGCCATCAGGTTCACACCCCGACCATCGCCGGCAACAAACCGGGCGACAAGAAAACCGTCGGCCTAGCCGACGCCATCAAATCGATCGTCGATTATCTGGTCGAGAATAATCTGAAAGACGTGATTCTGGTCGGCCACAGCTACGGCGGCATGGTCATCACCGGAGTGGCTGACGCCGTCCCCGACCGCATCCGCCGCCTGGTTTACTGGAACGCCTTCGTTCCCAATAACGGCGAAAGCCTCAATGACATGGTGCCGCCGCCCTACGTCGCACTGTTTGATGCGGTTGCCGCCCAACGCGGCGACAGTACGGTTGTGCTGCCGTTCCCGATCTGGCGCGAGGCTTTCATCAACGACGTCGACGCCGAGACGGCGCAGAAAGCTTACGACATTCTCAATCCGCATCCGGTGAAGACGTTCAGCGACAAAATCTCGCTCAAGACCAATCCGGCGGACATGCAGATCGGCAAGTCCTACATCAATTGCACCGAGGACACCTCGCTGCCGCATCACTATCCCTGGCATCCGCGCCTGTCGCAGAAACTGGGGCTGTTCCGGCTCGTTCAGGTTCCCGGCAGCCACGAGCTCTGCTTCTCCAACCCGAAGCGGTTGGCGCAAGCGATCATGGACGCCGGCCGCGACTGAGAGCGGCGCGCGCCCGATCGAACGAACGCTGAGCGTCAGGCCAGCTCGCGCTCCACCGCGGCGAGAACGTCCTCGCAACGGCATCGGCTCGAAGCCGGGGTGGAATTTTTCCCGGCCCAGACGATAGATCGCGCGATTGTATGGCGCCGGCACACCATGCTCCGCGGCGAGGCGCACGATGTATCCGGTGATCGATTCAAGCTCGGTGTCGTGGGCGCCGCGCAGCGCCACGTCCTGGGTCATGCTCGACATCGCATAGCCGCGAATTTTGCTTTTGAAGATCGGGCGGAGCAGCCAGCCCGGCAGCAGCGCCGCAAGGCGCAGGAATGCGAACGATGGTATGCCGGCGATGCGGTACTCGCGATAGCCGGCGGCTCGAATGATACGAACTCCCTCCCACAAGGTCTGCGACAGCAGTTCCTGATAAACCGCAAGGTTCGACAGCGGGCGCCAGCCGCGCCCAACCAGCGCATCGAGCGCATTGGTGAGATTGATCACGATCTTGGTGTGCACGGCGTCCTGCAGCCGGTCGACAATCTGCGTCGGACAGCCGCGTGCGAGGATCGACTGCACCAGATGCAGCTCCGCGGCTAACGTGTTGTCGGGCGTGCCGATCAGCAATGGCCCCTTGCGCTGATAACCGATCAGCGCCGGCCCGTCGCGACGGGCGTTGTAGGCGACGACGCCATAAATCACCTTGCTGAAATACTTCGGCAGAATGCGCTGATTATCGATGCCGTTGGCCATCGACACGACGATGGGCCGATCGCCCAGCTCCTCTTTCACCTGCCGCGCGACCGCTTCCAGGCTGTAGTTCTTCACCGCCAACACAACGATGACCGCATCGGCGATATCGCCGGGCCGGTCAACGGCTGCGACGCGCACGGTCCGGCGCGTCTGCTCCGGAGCGGCGAATTCGTAGGTCGTGATACCATCTTTGCGCAGTGCCGCCTGGGTGTCGCCGTGGCCCATGATGAAGGCCGCCGGATATTTCTCCGCCACCCAGGCCGCGACCGACGCACCAATGGCGCCAGGGCCGATGAACAGGATTTTTGGATCGCTCATAGGGCCATATTAGGCCGTGAACTCGCAAACACGCAGGGAATGTCTACCGAAAGTGTCAGACTTTGCTGGTACGCGATTTTGCCGTCACGCCCGCTCTCAACCACTCGATCATCGTTAACGCCCGACAGGGCCGTGGTGCATTCGTTTGTCTCTATGGATGTTGATCGATATAACTTCCTGAGCCGCAGCCGCTCTGGGCCTGACCGCAGATTGCGGTGACGGTGCAAACACAAGCGGTATGGGTGGAGCGTCGCGTTTCTCTTGGAGGTCATCATGTCGACATCGGATGCGTATTTCTTGGTACCGACCGGGCCCGTCCGGGTGCCAACATGCTGATCGGGATTTCCAACCCCGACACCGTCATGGCCGCGGCTGGTGCGGGGCCCATCGCACTCGATATCGCCGCGCCGACCGATTCCGACGGCTCGACGCCGACGATTACGATAAACACCGTCCCGAGCTACGGCGTCGTCCAGTATTTCAACGGCTCGACCTTCGTCACGGCCACCGCAAATACGACGCTGACGCCGGCCGAACTCGCCAGCCTTCGATATACGCCGCCGGCGAGCGGGGAGTTTGGCGGTCAGACTATTTCATACACCGCAACCGACGGCGCCGACTCAGGCAGCGGCACGATCGCAGTCACAGTGCTCGCCGAGGACACGCAGCCGGCCAACCTGTATTTCTCGGCCTTGGGAAGCACCGGCAACAGCGGCAACCCCGATCTCTACACGCTCGACCAGAACGGAAATCCGCTCGCCATTCCGCTGAACGTCGCCGACGGCAGTTCGGCGGGTGAGGATGGCGGCTTCTTCCAGTTCGCGGGCAATCTTTATTTTAACGCCAACGGAACGGCCACCAGCGGCACCGAGGCGCTCTACGAACTCGCACCCAACGGCACCGTGACGGCGGTGTCCGCCGGGGCCAACAGCTTCGATGGCTTCTTCGACGCCATAAGCGAAGAAAGCTCGAATTTTACCGAGTTCGATGGCAGCCTTTATTTCGGCGCGGAGGTCAACACCGGCGGCGAGGTCGTCAAGCTCAATGCTGACGGCACTTCTCAGGTCATTACGCTTGATCTGAATAATCAGAGCATGGCCGGCCAGAACGACGGTTTCGTTGAATTCAATGGCGACCTCTACTTCTCAGCGATCACAACAACGACCAACGGCTTCAATCCGGATCTCATCCAACTCGACCCGAACGGCAACATCACCGAGATTTCGACCCGCAGCCCGGCCGACGCTGCATTCGGCAGCAGCGCCGGCGAGGACGGCGGCTTCTACGTCTTCAACAACGCGCTTTACTTCAACGCCACCAGCGACTCGCTCGGCGACACGCTGTTCGAGCTGACGGCTGGATCGACCACGCCGGTGCCGGTCGATCCGAGCGGCGGGGTATTGTCCCATGAAGCTGGAGTTTCCAGCGCGTTTCACGAGTTCGATGGCAGCCTGTATTTCAATGAGCTCAGCAATGCGGTCGGGAACGACACGCTTTTCAAGCTCGAACTCGAGCGGGACACTCACGGCGCTCGAATATCAGAACCAGCCGCTCGTCAACGCCGGCGAATTCAACGGATTTGTCGACTTTGCCGGAAGCACCTATTTCGCTGCCGACCTTTCCGGCGTCACCACTTTGTTCAAGCTCGACGCCACTGGAACGATCACCGCGATTTACAACGGCGGCGGAACCGGCGCTTTCGACGACAACCTCGTCAGCGGTTTTGAAGTCTTCAACGGCGACCTTTATTTCGACGCTTATGACAGCACCGGCGGCGACAGCCTGTTTCAGCTTACAGCCAATGGAACGCTGACGACCATCAATCTGGGCAACGGGCCGGGCGCCACGACGCTTGCCGGCGCCGATGGCGGCTTCCAGGTCGTCAACAACAGTCTCTACTTCTCGGCCTATACCCCCAACGGCTACGAACTGGTCAGGCTCGGCGCCGACGGCACGGTGCAGGAGTTCGACATTGCACCCGGCGCCGGGAACAACAGCTTCGGCACCGGCGGCGGCTTCCCGGCGAACGCGCTCGGCGCGTTCCCCGACAACGTCATCGACGGCACGGCCGGCAACGATATCCTGGTCGGCAGCACGCCCGACGAAATCATCAACGGCGGTCCTGGCAATGACATCCTCGAAGGCCGCGGCGGCAGTGACACTCTGACCGGCGGCGACGGCGCCGATGTTTTCCAGTTCTCGGCAGCGGGACCGGCGAATGTCGACATCGTGACGGATTATTCCCTCGCCCAAGGCGACACGCTCGACATCTCCGATTTGATCGATGCGAATTTCACGGCGGGCAGTGAGGTCGTCGATTTCGTCCGGCTGATTGCGTCGGGCAACGATCTCATTCTCCAGGTGGATCCGAACGGCCGGGGTGACAGCCCTCACGTTTGGGAGGACGTCGCGATCCTGCAGAACGCGAACGTTGACCCGGTGAACCAGGTCGCGGCCTTCTTCGCCGGCGCCAATCACACGATCACGCAGACGACCGACCTGACGGCGCCGACGGTGCAGAATGTTGTCTTCAACGCGCCGAGCAGCGATGTCGACACCGGCGGGCTGATCACCATAACGCTCGATGTGAGCGAGGCGGTTACCGTCGATACCGCTAACGGCTCACCGACGCTCGGCTTGAACGATGGCGGTACTGCCACCTTCGATGCGGGTAATTCGACGCCGACGGAGCTCGTCTTCGACTACACCGTGCTTGGCGGGCAGAGTACGACTTCGCTCACGACATCGGCTTTGGGCGTGAGCCTCAACGGCGCCTCGATCGAAGATGCTTCGGCTAACGATGTGAATTTTGCCGGCGCACAGAACGCCGCGCCTCTGTCGACGATCGAGGTGAATATCGCCCCCTGTTACTGCCCCGGGACGCTGATCAAGACCCAGCGCGGCCAGAAACGGGTCGAGAAGCTCAAGATCGGCGACAAGGTGATGACCGCCTCAGGCATGGCGCGGCGGATCAAGTGGATTGGGCGAAGGAGCTACGGCGGCCGGTTTGTGATGGGCCGTAAGGACATTTTACCGGTCTGCATCAAAGCCGGCGCACTCGAAGACGACGTGCCAAAACGCGATCTGTGGATTTCGCCGAACCATGCCATGTATCTCGATGGTCTGCTGATCGAGGCGAAGGACCTCATCAACGGCGTGTCGATCGCGCAGGCTGAATGGGTGGAGAAGGTGGAGTATTTCCATATCGAGCTGGACACACACGACGTGATCGTCGCCGAAGGCGCACTGTCGGAGAGCTTCATCGACGACGACGACCGCTTCATGTTCCAAAACGCTCACGAATATCGGGCGATATATCCGGACGCGGCGGCCGGGCCCGCGCAATACTGCGCGCCGCGTGTGGAGGACGGCTACGAGGTCGAAGCGGTTCGGCGGCGCCTGGCGTTGCGGGCCGGGTTCGCGGCAACCGGTGAGGGCGCATCGATCGGCAATCTACGCGGCTATGTCGATCGCATCACTGCGGAATGCGTTGCCGGCTGGGCGCAGAATCTGGACCATCCAGAGGGGCCGGTCTGTCTTGACATCTATGCCGGCGGCCAATTGATCGGCCAGGTGTTAGCCAATCGCTATCGTGGAGACCTTGAGCGAGCCGGCATCGGCAGCGGCCAACACAGCTTTGAGTTCACGCCGCCACCCGAGCTTGTTTTTGCTCCCGAAGAAATCGAAGTGCGGCGCTCGCTTGATGGTGTTGCCGTCGAACTAACGAACGATGCCTGGCGAATGCTGCGGCAAAATACATCTCGCGGACGCGAAGCTGGGCGTGCCGTGGCATAGAACAGCGGGTACGCAGCGGGCGCCCTCGTTGAATGAGTGCATGGCCCGGCTCAGCCGGGCGGCTGCAGCAGCGACACCATGTAAAAATCCCGCTTCTCAGACGGACGAATTTGGTGACGGTCGTTCACTTCCAAGCTTTCGCGCCGAAAAGGCCTCAATCGGGCGCTGGTCATGATTTTGCGATGAACCCAAAGCCGCGCCGCTGCGACCAATAAGCATCTGGGGTTTCAATCGGTCGCGGCGGCCATGAATATCGGCTTATCCATATTGGGGACTATTGTCGCTGCCGGGGCGTTTGTTGCGTCGGCGTGGCACGGGGAGCCGAGCCAGCCGATCTATCAGGGCTGGGTCGAAGCCAACTTCGTTTTCATCGGGGCCGATGAGGTCGGACGTGTCGGAACGCTGTTCGTCCGCGAGGGCGACACGGTCACGACCAACGCGCCGCTGTTCACCGTCAATGACGATCTCGAGAGGGCGGCGGTCGCGCAGGAAGAGGCGGCGCTCGCTAACGCCCAGCAAACCTTTCATCGCGCGCAGGAGCTGGTCAAGACCGGTTCTGGCACCAGGAAGGAATACGATGCAGCGCAGTCGACGCTGTCTGAAGCCGAGGCCAGGCTGGACTCGGCGCGCACGCGCCTTAATCGCCGCAAGGTCTACGCGCCAGCGGACGGTACCATCCACGAAGTCTATTACCGGCCCGGCGAAGTCGTCCCTGCCGGACGGCCCGTGGTTTCGCTGTTGCCGCCGGGCAATATCAAAGTGCGCTTCTTCGTGCCCGAAGGGCGGCTGCCGGAGATCAAGAACAGCGATGAGATCAAGATCGCGTGCGACGGCTGCGCGCCGAACCTGACGGCCCGCGTCGGTTTTGTTTCGCGCAAGGCCGAATACACTCCGCCGGTCATCTACAGTCTTGAGGAGCGCTCAAAGCTCGTTTTTCTGATCGAGGCGTGGCCTGACCATCCCGAACTCGTGCGCGTCGGCCAGCCTGTTCGCGTCATGCTCGCAAACCAGCAGGCGGCGCCGTGACTGCGCCGTCAGCCATCGCGGCGGCGGATGTCGCCATCGACGTCGACGGCCTTTCCAAGTCGTTCGGTGGACGGCAAGTCGTGCGCGAACTCACCATGCAGGTCAGGCGCGGGGCGATCCACGGTTTCATTGGGCCGAACGGCGCCGGCAAGACCACAACCATCCGCCTGTTGTGTGGGCTGCTCACCCCGGATGCAGGGCGCGGCACCTGCCTCGGCTTTGACATCCGTACCGCCACCGACGCGATCAAGCGCCGGGTCGGATACATGACTCAGCGATTCAGCCTGTACCAGGATTTTTCGGTTCGCGAGAACCTTGAGTTCGTCGCGCGCATCCATGGCCTTGCTGATCCCCGAAGCGCCACCAGGACCATGATCGCGCGGCTCGGGCTTGACCAGCATCGCGACCAGCTTGCGCGTTCGCTTTCGGGTGGTTGGAAACAGCGTCTTGCGCTCGCCGCCTGCATGTTGCCGGAACCGCAGCTTCTGCTTTTGGACGAGCCGACGGCGGGCGTCGATCCGACTGCGCGTCGCGAGTTCTGGAGCGAGATCCACGCATTTGCCGCGGGCGGTCTCACGGTCCTCGTCTCGACCCACTACATGGACGAGGCCGAGCGCTGCCACGAGATCTCCTATATGGCCAATGGCGCGTTGGTGGTGCAGGGCACCGTCGACGCCGTTGTCAGCAGCAGCGCGCTCACAACCCTCGCCGTCAGTGGCGACAGGCTGGCAGCCCTTGCGACTGAACTCGCCGGTGTTGCCGGCGTCAGCACCGTCGCGGCTTTCGGTCCCGACCTCCATGTTTGTGGTCACAACGCCAAGATGCTCGAGGAAGCGCTCGTCGCGCGCAGCGCGGGCCGGCGGCTGGCGTGGAGGGAGGTCGCTACTTCGCTCGAAGACGTGCTGATCGACCAGATGGCCGCCGCGCGGGGGTCACTCCAATGACCGTCGCCGGAACGAGTTGGATGTGCTGCCGCCGCATCGGGGCGATGGTCCTCAAGGAGTTCCTGCAGCTGCGGCGGGACCGGATTACGTTCGCGACCCTGATCGTCGTCCCGTTGATGCAGCTCGCGCTGTACGGTTACGCGATCAACACCAATCCCAAGCATCTGCCGACTGCCGTACTGGTGCAGGAATCCAGCGACGTTGGCCGCTCGATTATCGCGGCGCTGCAGAACACCCAATACTTCAAGGTCACCCATCAGGTGGCCGACGTCGAATCCATCGATCGGTTGCTGGCGTCCGGCGAGGTGATGTTCGCGATCGAGGTGCCCGCCGGCTTCGAGCGCGCGCTGCGGCGCGGTGAGCAGCCGGCGCTCCTGGTGGCCGCGGACGCCACCGACCCGGTCGCTGTCGCGTCCGCCTTAAGCACGCTGCACGACGTGGTAGCGGCTGCGTTGCAAAATGATCACGCGATTCCCGAAGGCGCGCAGGCCGCGTTCGAGATCCGCGAGCACCGCCGCTACAACCCCGCCGGCACGACCCAGCTCAATATCGTGCCGGGCCTGCTGGGTACCATCCTCACCATGTCGATGCTGATATTCACCGCGCTGTCGGTCACGCGCGAGGCGGAACACGGCACCATGGAGAGTCTTCTGGCCATGCCGATCGCGCCCGTCGAGATTATGCTCGGCAAGATTTTACCGTACGTGCTTGTCGGCTTCATTCAGGGCACGCTCGTCCTCGGTGCCGCTGTCGTGCTGTTCGGCGTGCCGGTCGCCGGCAGCCTCGCGGTGCTTGCGGCATTGTCGATTTTGTTCATCACCACCAACCTGTCGATCGGCTACACGTTCTCGACTTTTGCCCGCAGCCAGCTGCAATCGGTGCAGATGGTGATGATGTTCTTTCTGCCGAACATCCTGTTGTCCGGATTCGCCTTCCCGTTTGCCGGCATGCCGGGCTGGGCGCAATGGATTAGCGAGGCCCTGCCGCTCACGCATTATCTGCGCATCGTACGCGCGATCATGCTCAAAGGCTCGACCTTGGCCGACCTCCAGGTCGAAGCCGTGTGGCTCACGGGCCTGACGCTGGTCGCCATGACGATCGCGGTCACCCGCTTCCGGCGCACTCTGGACTGATGCGATGTCCGGAACCCTCACCGCAACCGTCCGCGACGAGGCGCTCGCGCGCGTCGAGCGCCCGGGCGCGGGCGCGTTGCTCGGGCAAATGCGGGACCGCCTTGTCAGCAAGCTGACCAGCCGCGACACCCACTCGTCGCCAGCGATTAGTCTCCTGCAGCGGCTTTGCGGCGTTGCCGAGGTTAACGAGCTGCTGCGAAAGGTAGAGGCAAGCGGACGCGCCGACCCAATGACCGCGCTTGGCGAGGCGCTTGGCGTGACCTTCAGATTTCGTGGCCTCGATAACCTCAAAGCGGCCGGGACGCGGCCGGTGGTCCTTTACGCCAATCACCCGATGGGTGGCGGCAACGTCCTCGGGATGGCGGTCCTGCTTGAAGGCCAATTTCGAGACTATCGGATGCTCGGAAACCGGCATTTTAGCTTCGCGCGGTCGCTTGCCGAAAAACTCATCCCGGTCGATCCGTTCTGCCGCACGGCCGCAGTCAATCTCCAGTCGCTCGTGAAAATCCGGGAGGAGTTTGGCAAGAAATACCAGGCCCTGAGTGTTTTTCCGGCCGGCATTTCGTCGCAAATAAAGCTTTGCGGCACGATTTCGGATCGCACCTGGCAGGACGCCTTCGTTCGGATTGCGCGCCATCACGACGCCCTGCTGGTGCCGGTCTGGTTTTCTGGCCGGAACCGCCTTCGCTATTACGCCGCCGCTCAAAT
The DNA here is from genome assembly GCA_963826945.1 of uncultured Alphaproteobacteria bacterium. Taxonomy (GTDB): domain Bacteria; phylum Pseudomonadota; class Alphaproteobacteria; order Rhizobiales; family Xanthobacteraceae; genus BOG-931. The sequence goes on from CAWGYY010000031.1 coordinate 295,703, forward strand.
CTGTCGCGAACTCGGCTTCCTGGCATTGCCCAGGGAATTCCTCCAGCTGCGCGACAAAACGATCACCGTCACCGTCGGCAAACCGATTTCGCCCGACATGCTGCGCGCGATCCCGAGCCGGCGCGCCCAGACGAACTTCTTGCGCGCGGCCGTTTACGAGATGGGACGCCAGCAGCGCGAGGCGGCCGGCAGATGTCGCCACGCCGTGCTGCCTTCCATCCGCGCCGTGCCCATCGGTAACGACCTTGAAGTGCGCGTGCTCGACCACGCCAGCGCCATAGGCATTGGCTCAATCGCTGCAACCGCCGCAATGGATATCGGCGAAGCGACTTATCATGTCCTGTTAACCCCGCGGGGCGTTGTCGCGCCCATCGCTCATTGGCAAGTGCTTGACTGGAGCCAATTTACCGATGGTGAGCTCAATCAATTCTCGCCGTTGCGGAAATCCTACCGGCTCCCCGCCGACGTCGCACGCACGAGCAGGAATTGGCTGGAGATCGTCAGCTTTGGTGTCAGCGCCACCGGCCTTCCTTGTCCGCGGATGCGGCACTTGGCGGCAGCATTGCACCAAGCCGGCGCTCTTGCGGGGAGCGCGACCGACATCGTCGCGCTCATCAAGCCGCAGGAAACGCAGGCTGTACTCGCCGGGCTGCAGTATGCGCGCCTGCAAAAGACTTTCGGCGACGCATTACTGCTGCGCGCTAGCGCAACGCAGGCGCTGATCGGTGCGACGCGCCAGCACGATTGGCGACCGCAGCGAGACGTCGCCGAGCTCGATCCAAGCTGCCACGACGATATGCGGTCGATCGATCCGCTGCTGAGGCACCTCACGCGCATCGGTTTCAAGTTCGGCACCGCCGGCCTCACCGAGCGACCGCAGCGCCGGCCTTGCATTCTCGGCCGTCTCGGCCTGGCCAGGACGGGCGCCTGAAATGTCAGATTCATACGCGACGGCATCAGACGCCGCGGCACTGCGCGGCAATTCTGACGCTCCTTTCGCCAGCGCGGGATTTGCGGCCAGGGCGACCGCGCCGAGCGCACTCGCCAAGCAGCCGGACTGGGCGCCGCGCCTTTGGTCCGGATGTGATTTCCCGGTGTGGCTCAGGCTTCTGGTCCGCAATCGCTGGGCGGTGGCGCCGCGCTTTTGGTATATCGCGGTCGCCATCACCATTATGAGCTTCGCCAACACGCTGCTGCGGCTGGTCGAGACTGCCATCTACGGTCGCGCCGTCCGCCGGACCAAAGTAGAGTCACCGATCTTCGTCATCGGCCATTGGCGCACCGGCACGACGTTGCTGCACGAGCTGATGGTGCGCGACGAGCGCTTCGGCTATCCGACCACCTACCAATGTTTGGAGCCGAATCACTTCCTGCTGACGGAACGGTTATTCAAGCGCTGCCTGGGCTTGCTCATGCCCGCGACGCGGCCGATGGACAACATGAAGCTGGATCTCGATCGGCCGCAGGAGGACGAATTTGCGCTGTGCATGCTCGGCGCCGGGTCTCCCTACCTGAATATCGCGTTTCCCAATAACTCGCCGAACACCGACGATCACCTCGACCTCGATGCTGTGTCGCCCGCAAGCCGGGTCCGCTGGATGCGCGTCTTTTATGGCTTCCTGCAGAAGGTCGCCTACAAGACCGGCAAGCGTCTGGTGCTGAAATCGCCGCCGCATACCGCGCGCATCGAGACCCTCAAAGAGATGTTTCCCGATGCGCTCTTCATCCACATCGTTCGCAATCCTTATGTAGTGTTTCCATCGACGGTCAATCTTTGGCAAACCCTGCATAAGACGCAGGCGCTGCAAACCCCGACCGATGTTGAGCTTGGCGAGCGGGTGCTTAACACGTTCGTGCATATGTATGACAAGCTGGAAGCCGGCAAGGCATCGCTCAGGCCCCGGGCAATTCTATGAATTGACCTACGAGGATCTGATCAAAGATCCCCTTGGCGAAGTGAATAAAATTTACGACCACTTCGGACTTGGCGGTTTCGCAGCCACCCTGCCGCGACTGCAGGAATATCTCGCCGCCAACAAGAGCTACGAAACCAACAAGTACCAACTCTCCGAGGCTGAGCGCGCCATGGTCGCGCAACGTTGGGACAAGGTCATCCGCCGGTACGGCTACGCCGCGCGCTAAACGCGGACATCAAAGCGACGCAGCGGGCGCCCTCGCCGAATGAGTGCACGGCCCGGCCAGCAGGGCGGCTGCGGCAGCGAGGCCATGCAAAAATCCGGCTTCTCAGACGGACGAATTTGGTGTCCCCTCGACGCAGAAAATCTTCGGGAGGACGGCGTGACCAAGGCTTTGGAAAAGACCTACGACGGCATCATCATCGGCGCTGGCCATCATGGCCTTATCCTCGGCAGCTATCTCGCCAAAGCTGGACTGAACGTGCTCCTGGTCGACCGCCGCCTCGAATATGGCGGCGGCCTGATGACCAAAGAGGCCACGGCGCCCGGGTTCTATCACAACCTCCACTCCATCAACCATTTCCACATTTCCGAGACACCGTGGTTCAAGGATCTGGGCCTCGAAGACCGCGTCACCTATATCACCCCGCGCTACGAGTTCGGCCAGGCGCATCGCGACGGCACGGCGCTGGTGTTCGGGCGCGACCGCGAGGAGACCATTGCCAACGTGGCGCGGTTCTCGAAGAAGGACGCCGAGACGTTTCGCGACTGGAACCGGCGCGCCGAGGAAATCACCGCGCGCATCCTGATCCCGGAGCGCTACGCCGAGCCGCTGCCGCAGGCCGAGCGCGACGCGCTGCTGGCGAAGACCGCCATCGGCCGCGACTTTCTCACCATCAGCCGCCGCCAGCCGCTCGACGTGGTGCAGGAGCTGTTCGAGAACGACCACGTGAAGCTCCTGTTCCTGTTCAAGGTCTCGCTGTTCGGGACGTGGCTCACCGATACGCTGTCGAAAACGAGCCCGATGGGATCGGTGATCCGCGCCTTCGACCTTGAGACCGGCTATCAGCTCTGCCAGGGCGGCTCGTTCAATCTGGCCCGCGGCCTGATGGAAACCTTCATCGCGGCGGGCGGCACGTTCCAGCCGCAAGTGGCGATCGACCGCATCCTGATCGAGGGCGGCCGCGCCCGCGGCATCGTGCTCGCCGATGGCAAAACGGTGCGAGCGCGCCAGTTCGTCGCCAGCACCATCAATGTGCATCAGACTTTCGAGCAGATGATCGGGCGCTCTCAGCTGCCGGCGGCGTTCGCCGAAAAGCTCGACCGTTTCCAGTACACCAACTGGACGCTGTTTGGCCTACATCTCGCGCTCCACGAAGCGCCGCAATTTTCCGCCGCCGCGTTCGATCCGAACATCAACCGGACACTGAAATGGAGCATCGGCGCGGAGACCATGGAGGATCTCAATTCGGCGTTCGAGGACGTGAAAGCCAACCGGCCGCCGCGCATCGTCCAGTTCGGCTCCGGACCGTTGAGCGTGGTCGATCCGACCCAGGCGCCGCCCGGCAAGCACACCACGTATTGCTGGCATGTGATGCCGTACGATCCCGATTTGGGCGGACAGGACTATGAGGAGTTCAAGCGCGACTTCGCCGAGAAAATCATCGAGACGTTCGCGCGCTACTGCCCGAACGTGACCCGCCGCAACATCATCGGCCAGTACGTCTACACCGCGCGGGAATACGCCGCCGAGCTGATCAACATGCGGCGCGGCGACATCTTCATGGGCGCGTTCAATGCCGAGCAGGTGATGTACAACCACTTCGGCTACCGCACGCCGATTCCGAACCTCTACATGGCGGGCTCGGCCGGCCACCCGGGCGGCGCCATTTCCGGCGGCTCGGGCTACATCACCGCCGGCATCATCGCCCGCGATCTCGGCGCGAAGCTATGGTGGCGGCCGGCCGACGCCGGCGCGGCGTTGGGCGAACTTGCCGCGGCGGCGTGAGATGCGAGCTTCAATGCAACGTCATTGCGAGAAGCGAAGCGATGAGGCAATCCAGAATCCAAGGCACGAAGCTGGATTGCTTCGCTTCGCTCGCAATGACGAGTTAAATTTCAACGCATAGGCGCTCGGCTTGTGCGCGCGTCGGAAATCTTCCGAGTTCGCGGTAGTCGGCATCGTGTTCCGCCGTCTCAGGCGACCACAGAACGACAAATTCGCTTCCGTCCGGTTCAACAACCGTCGTTAGGTCGTCGCTCTCGTATGGCGTCATGTGGCGAGCGCCGCAACTCGGGCAATCGTCATCGCACATGCAAGACCACTCGTCGGGCCATTCGTGACCACAGCGGGCGCATCGGTAGTAGTTGCGGAACCAAGCCATCTTGGTCTCTCGATAGACTGCTAAACGTACAAGGAACGATATCCAGACGCTAGGTACTGGATCGAACTCGGTAGTAACCACGAGAAACGAAATCTAAATAGCCCCGATCTCTTAAAAACTGCAATTGTTGACGTATCTTCGGACGTACATTTTGATTTCCGGGATACAGGGCGGCTTAGGCGATCTTCAAACGCGTAGACGTCGTCAAGCTGGAACTCAGGTTTGCCGATATTTTCGACGCACTTCATAACCTCTATCAACCATCCCCTAGCTTCTTGTCCCTGATCTCGCAGAAAAAGTGTGCTCTTCCATTTGGCAAGTACCGAATCTTTCGGTTCTGGCCGACCCGCGCGAACAATAAAAATTTTTCCTGATTGCGGGACTTGATCTAGCAAGATGTTGGAACCGATCCAACCCGCGCGTCGAGCAGTCGACGACAACGGCTTGCGCTCTTCAATTATTTCTCGCACGAAGAAGTGCTTAGGAATTATACAAAGGTTGGTAACGCTGAGCTGCTTTAGATCGTAGTTTAGCAGAAACAGGTTCGGATTGTTGCTTGCAGCCAGGCGCTCGCACTTGGACCGAAACGAACCATCAAGCACCTTATTGCCGAAAATTCTCTTTTGGCTCTTTAGCTCGTATTCTTCTTTACACCCGGCGCAGAAAAAATCTGCGACCGGACTATTGTTTGGAAACGCATTGATCGTGGGACTGCCGCAGTTCGGGCAATAAACCCAGGTTTTTACCCACTGCTCGGTCCATGCACGGGCGCTTTGCGACCCGCTTGCGTAGGGAGACTGAGCTTCTTCGAAGCCCAATTTCATAGTCGCACGCCCTCGTCCTCGGCACGCTTATATGCGCTCGAACAGGGCAAATCGACGCCCGGTTGCGTCGACCGCGCGTCAGATCTCTGCCTTTCGATCGCATTGTCGCGACGTTTCATTCGCTCCGAAATAGCCGCAATCTAGGCGCGGGCAGGATTTCCGTCCGCGCTTGCTAATCGTCTAGGACTTCTTGCCGTAAGGGTTGGTGCCCGGCTTGGACTGGCTGTGCATGCCGGCGAACGGTGACGGGGCGGCGGCAGCGTTCTTCTTGTTCTTGTCCTGCTTCGGCTTTTTCTTTTCCTTGTTGCTTCGCATCTGACCTTTCGCCATGACGACCTCCTGGGTTGCTCGACGGGTGATTCGCGCGTGAAGGACGCAACGTAACCTGGTTTTTGTGCGCGGCGCCAACGGCGCCCTGTTCGACCCCCACGCCGGCCGAGATTAGCGCGATCGTTGCATCCGCGACACCCCGCCGCGCGACGTTTTATGCATTCCCTGGACGGCTTGTAACGAAACCGCCGCGGTGCCCCGCGCGTTTTTCCTGCGGGGGCGATCGTTCCAGAAACACAACATGGAGATCGCCAAATGAAAGCACGAACCTCAATTGCGCTGGCGGCTGCGGCGTTGCTTGCCGGCGACAGCGGCGGCGTCCGCCGCGGGCATGCAGCAGTCCAACACCGGCGACAAGATGGCGCCGCTGGCGAGCGATACGCTCAGCCTGTCCAGCAGCCAGCGGAAGGCCGCCTGGAAGGACCTTTACACCGGTTCCCTGAACCAGAAGGCGCCGGCGGGATTTAGCGCCGTGACCGGCGCGGTGGTGCCGAACACCGTGACTACGGCGCCCATCACCAGTAAGGCGGCGAGCGACGTCCCGGCGCTTCGGCCGTACAGCTTCGCTATGTTGCAGCACAAACTGGTGATCGTGAATCCAGCCGACAAGAAGATCGCCGAGGTGATCACGCGGTAACGCCATTCACGGCCGTCACCAACACCACTTCCCAGGCAGATGAACGAACCCGGCGCCGTTCGGCGGCGCCGGGTTTTTCGCGCCGTCGTCCGATCTTATTCGACCGCTGTTATTCGGCAGCTTGGGCCTGTTCGTTCACCATGGTATCGGCCAGTTCGGTCAGCGCCGCGTCGGTGTCTTTCTCCTCGCTCAGGGTCTCGTCGAGCAGGCCAATGGCCTCGTCGAGGCCCATCAGTTCGGCCCAGCGTTTCAAAGTTCCATAGCGGGCGATCTCGTAGTGCTCGACGGCCTGGGCGGACGACACCAGACCGGCATCGAGCGCGGGCGCACCCTTGAACTCCTTCATGATCTCGGCGCCTTCCTCGATGATGCCTTCGATGGCCTCGCACTTCTTGCCTTTCGGCACCGTGTCGATCAGTTCGAAGACCTGTTCCAGCCGGGACACGTGGCCTTCGGTCTGCTTCAGATGTTTCTCGAAGGCGGCCCTGAGCTCGTCCGAATGTGCCGCCTTCGCCATTTTCGGCAGCGCTTTCAGGATTTTGTTTTCCGCGTAGTAGATGTCTTTCAGCGTATCCTCGAACAGGTCGTCCAGGGTTTTTTGTCTCGCAGCCATTGGGGAAGCTCCATCGCCGTTGTTCTGATGATCAACGGCTCAACTCGACCCGTATGGCTTGGTTCCTACGGTTTGCAGGTGCGCCCGCGGGCGGGCGATCAGCCACGGCAGCAGCACGACGGCGAACCCAAGCGGCGCCATGGCGACGACGATGATGGCGCGTTGCGGCCAGGGGCCGAGGGCGGCGACGAAGGGCGGGACTTCGCTCGGGTCCGCCGGATTGCCGAGGAAGCCGTAGTTGGCGCCGAGCGCCACGTCGACCGGCATCACTACGGCGATATAGACGGCGCTGGCGATGACGGCGCGGCCGAGATCGCGCCAGGTCGGGCGAAAGCCGAGCACGACGATGTCGTAGACGGCACATGCGAAGATGATGGTGTGCGCAATCCAGAACGCCCAGAAGATCGGCGAGGCCGGTCCGGCCCGCAGCGCCGGCTGGACGAAGGCCTGCAGCGTCAGCGCGGCGGTCCAGAAATACAAAGTGGCCTGCGCCCAGCGCCATCGCGTCAGCATCACCAGCGCAGCAAGCAGCCCGTTGAGGTCACAGATTTGCAGCGGCAGCCCGGTGCGCAGATCAAGCCCGTGCCAGTTCCACCAGACATTGTAGATAATCCAGTAGCAGACGGCGAAGGCGGCAAGCGCGTAGCGCAGGCTGCGCTCGCCGCTCGCCGACAGCGTGCGGCCGATCAGACTGGGCGCCGCAATCAGCAGCACGCAGACCACGAAAGCGACCGCGTGCAACCCGCCATAGGGAACGAACGTATCCCAGCGCCCCGGCGCAAGGATGTTGAGCGGCGGATTCATCGTGGTCCCACTGACGTTGGAACTATGGAGAATCTTGAGAATCTAGCGGGCCACTAAAAAATCTATGTGACTTGATCCTGTCATGCATCCTGTCATGCCCGGGCTTGACCCGCGCATCCATGCTGACCGGGGGTGCGGCACCGGTTTTGTGCAAGTTCCCTGCTGCATGGATTGCCGGGTCGAGCGCCGGCAACGACGCGCGCAGTCTCTTGACTTAATGCCGGCCGCGCGGTTTCCAGCCGCCGCGCATGCCCGGCCGGCCGAGCGTCGAGCGCGGGCCGGAGCTTTTGCCGGGGACGGACTCCACGCCCGGCCCCATTTCGTCGAGGGTCGGCTTGCGCGGACCGCTGGATTTTCTGCCGTTGCCGGGGCGGAGCGGTGCCACTTCGTGATGCAGCGCAATGCCCATTTCGTCCAGCGCCGGTTTGTGGACTTTGCTGCCTTGGCGCGGCGCGCCTCGGCGCGCCGTGCCCCGCTTCTCGGGCGCTGGCAGGAATTTCGCCGTCGGGTCGTCGGTCACGGCGAGCTCGGTCGCGCGCAGGCGCTTGATCTCGTCGCGCAGCCGGGCGGCTTCCTCGAAGTCCAGATCGGCAGCGGCGGCGCGCATCCGCGTTTCCAGGTCGGCGACCACCGCCTCGAAATTGTGGCCGATGGTGGCGACCTCTTCGAACTCGCCAGCACCGTCGCCGGTCGCGACCAGCACGTGGTCGCGCTCGTACACGCTTTGCAGAATGTCGGAGATGCCCTTGCGCACGCTTTCCGGCGTGATGCCGTTCTCGGCGTTGTAGGCTTCCTGCTTCTCGCGCCGGCGATTGGTCTCGGCCATGGCGCGCTCCATCGAGCCGGTGATTGCATCGGCGTAGAGAATGACGCGGCCGTCGATATTGCGCGCGGCGCGGCCGATGGTCTGCACCAGACTGGTCTCGCTGCGCAGGAAGCCTTCCTTGTCGGCGTCGAGAATCGCGACCAGCGCGCATTCGGGAATGTCTAGGCCCTCGCGGAGCAGATTAATGCCGACCAGCGCGTCGAACGCGCCGAGCCGCAGATCGCGGATGATCTCGATCCGCTCGATGGTGTCGATGTCGGAATGCATGTAGCGGACGCGGATGCCCTGCTCGTGCAGGTACTCGGTCAAATCCTCGGCCATGCGCTTGGTCAGCACGGTGATCAGCGCGCGGTAGCCGTTCTGCGCCACCTGCCGCACTTCGCCGACCAGATCGTCGACCTGGGTGCGCGCCGGCCGCACGTCGACCGGCGGATCGATCAGGCCGGTCGGGCGGATCACCTGCTCGGTGAACACGCCGCCGGATTCGTTGAGCTCCCACGGCCCGGGCGTGGCGGAGACGGCGGCGGTCTGCGGCCGCATCGCGTCCCATTCCTCGAAGCGCAGCGGCCGATTGTCCATGCACGACGGCAGCCGGAAGCCGTATTCGGCCAGCGTCGCCTTGCGCCGGAAGTCGCCGCGATACATGCCGCCGAGCTGCGGCACGGTGACGTGGCTCTCGTCGACGAACACCAGCGCGTTGTCGGGGACGTATTCAAACAAAGTCGGCGGCGGTTCGCCGGGTTTGCGGCCGGTGAGATAGCGCGAATAATTCTCGATGCCGGCGCAGGCGCCGGTCGCTTCCATCATTTCCAGATCGTAGAGGGTGCGCTGTTCGAGCCGCTGCGCTTCGAGGAGCCGGCCGGCGGCGTTGAGCTGATCGAGCCGGTGTTTCAGCTCGAGCTTGATGCCGGCGATCGCCTGCAGCAGCGTCGGCCGCGGCGTTACGTAGTGCGAATTGGCGTAGATTTTGACGAATTCCAGCTCGTCGGTCTTCTGGCCGGTGAGCGGATCGAATTCGTGGATCGATTCGATTTCATCGCCGAACAGCGACACGCGCCAGGCGCGATCCTCGTAGTGCGCGGGAAAAATCTCGATCACGTCGCCGTGGACGCGGAACGAGCCGCGATAGAAGTCGCCGCCGGAGCGCTTGTATTGCAGCGCCACCAGGTCGGCGAGCAGCGCGCGCTGGTCGATGCGCTCGCCTTTCTTCAGCGAGAACGTCATCGCCGAATAGGTCTCGACCGAACCGATGCCGTAGATGCACGACACCGAAGCGACGATGATCACGTCGTCGCGCTCGAGCAGCGCCCGCGTCGCCGAGTGGCGCATGCGGTCGATCTGCTCGTTGATCGAGGAATCCTTCTCGATATAGGTGTCGGTGCGCGGGATGTAGGCTTCCGGCTGATAGTAGTCGTAATAGGAGACGAAATATTCGACGGCGTTGTCGGGAAAGAAATTCTTGAACTCGCCATAGAGCTGCGCCGCCAGCGTCTTGTTGGGCGCGAGAATGAGCGCCGGGCGCTGCGTCTCCTCGATCACCTTGGCCATGGTGAAGGTCTTGCCCGAGCCGGTGACGCCGAGCAGCACCTGGGTGCGGTCGTTGCGTTTGACCCCTTCGACCAGATCGGCAATGGCCTGCGGCTGATCGCCCTTCGGGTCGAAGTCGGACTTGATGATCAGGCGGCGGCCGCCTTCGGATTTTTCCGGACGCGGCGGACGGTGCGGCGTCCAGATTTTGTTGGCGCCGTCATATTCGCGAAATTCCGGCCGGCCTTCGCGCAGCAAGCGGTCGAGCGATTGCTGGCTGGCAAGCCCGGCGACCGTGCCGACCTCGCCGCGACCCGAGCGCGCCAGCCGCAGATGCGCCGGGCCCATGTCGGGAGTGATGACGTTGCGGGCGTTTTCTTCCGGCTCTCCGTCCTGCTCATCGATGCCGAGCGCGCGCGCCAGATCGGGATCGAGTTCGCCGGGCGGCACCGGCGTTTTGCCGACGTAACCCTGCTGCGGCGCCTCGCCGAAACCGCGCGCCACCGAGGCCCGCGCCCGGTGGGCGTTGGCGAAATCGGCGCGGCGGTCGAATGAATTATCCGATGGCGGCGCGAGCTTGGACGCTGGCTGTTCCCCTCCCGCTTGCGGAGAGGGGATGCCGGTCTGCGAGCCGACGCCGGCGCGGCCCTGGCCGATGGCGGGGTTGAGCAGATCCGCCAGCGCCGGGTCGAGCGGCGCCGAATCCGGCCGCGCCGCTTTGGCGCGGGTCGGTTTGGCCGGGTCCTTTTTCGAGTGCTTGGCTGGGTCGCGGCCTTTCGCCATGACCCCAATATGGGCCGAGTCTGTTAGCGGGAAAAGTGCCCCGCCCCGTCACCGCGAGGAGCGAAGCGACAAGCGGCGGCTCAAAATCCCTTCACCACCTGCTGCACGTGCTCGACTTCGGGCGGCGAGGCGAAGCAATGGCCGACCAGCTTGCGCCATTCCTGGAAGTCGGGCGAGCCGCGGAAATCGACGGTGTGGTTCTCGACCGTTTCCCAAGCGACGAACAGACGATAGCGGCTCGGATGTTCGATCGAGCGCCGCAGTTCCATGCCGCGGCAGCCTTTGGCGCGCTTGAAAACCGGCGCGGCGTTTTTCACGCCGGTTTCGAATTCGGTTTCCATGCCGGGCTTGACTTCGATTTGGGCAATTTCGGTGATCATGTCGGTCCTTGGGCTGTGCTCCCTGCGAACAAGGGTTTACGCAGCCGGCACCGCGCGGTCCAGTCCTGAAGGCTGTGCGGATGGCGCCGTCATCCGGCGCAGCACCATGACGAACAGCAGCGCCGCGGCCGCGATGACGCTGAGCTTCAGCGCGTTGTCGAACGCCGCGACTTTGAACAACGCCGGCGCAAGATAGGCCGCGACCAATGCCGCGAGTTCACCGCGGCGGAAACCATCGCGTAACGCCTCGCCGAGCAGCCAGGCCATCGGCACGGCGAGGATGATGAGATCGTATTCGAGCATGAACGGCGAGCAGAACGGCACGCAGGCCGCGATCGCCGCGACTTCCGCTTTGCCCGACCGGATGCCCGGCGGCCGCTGCAACAGCGCGCGCACCAACATCAACGCGGCCGCCACGGTTACGACCGCTTGCGCGCCGTAGGCCAACGCCAGCGAGCCGCCGTGCAGGCGCACTGCGCCGAACACCGTGATCCAATATACGAGGTAGAGCGGGTTTGGCGGCTCCATCCAATCGCGCCGCGCGTCACCCATGCCGGCCATGAACGCCGGCCAGACGTCGGTGCCGAACGCCAGCGTCGCCGCGGCCGCCAAAACCAGGACGGTCGCGGCGGCAACGGCGAAGCAACGCCACCGCCCGGCAACAATCAACGCCAACGGCACGATGATGCCGAGCTGCGGCTTGTAGGCGAGGCTGCCCAGGCAGATGCCCGCCAAAGCCGGCCGCCGGTCCAGCCAGACCGCCGCGCCGCCGAACAGCGCCGTGCTCAGAAATCCGTTCTGCCCGAAGCCGGCGTTGATCATCACCGCAGGATAGCCGAGGAACAACACCCAGACGGGCATGCCGTCGCGCAGGCCCTTCGGCAACAGCGCGCGCAGCGCCGCGATGTAGCAGGCAAGCGTCGCAGCCAGCCAGATGCACAGCGCGGGAAAAAAGCCGAGCAGCGCGAAGCCCGCGCACAGCAACAGGAAGAATGGCGGATAGAAGAACGCCAGATAGCCCCAGCCGGGATCGTGGTGCAGCTCAAGCTGCAATGCAAAGTGCGGCAGCCTGGTATAGGCTTCCGCCGCGTGCCCCTGCAGCGCCAGTTGTCCGGCGGTCCAGAAGCTGACAAAGTCGCCGGATAATTTGCTCACGCCAGTGGCGGACGCCTGCCACTGCACCCACAAAATGCAGAAGCTCAGGAACACCGCCAGCGCCAATCCTTGCGCGGTCGCGGAGCAAATAAAATTCAAGGCGCGATTGCTTCGCGGATCCCGGCGCCTGGAACGGCGACAGGGCGTCGACATGCAGGGGTGAATGGATCGTCGACATGCGCGCCGGGTGAGGGTTGATCAACGCGCATCGTCGGCGGCTTATTTTAATATTGGCTTAAGGTATTTGCTCGGACAGCCGCGCAATCGCTCGGACCATCCCCGCTAACACGGCGATTGATCTGAAATCCGGTGTTGCCGAATTCTGATCCGTCAAGCCGGCGAAAGCGGAGCCGGGAACGTGGAATTGCCCGACCATAATCTGAATGAGCGGCAGCCAATACGTCAGCTTTTGCCAGGTCAACAGTTAGCCTTGAAACAACGTGACGGGGGTCCCAGCTGTTGGTTGGCAGGGCTGCGTCCACGGCAGCTTTCTTGGAGGCTTCCGGAGGCGCTAGAGTGCCAAACAATTCACCACAACGCGCGAGCTTGTCATGATTGATGTGCATTACTGGACTACGCCGAACGGCCACAAGGTTACAATTTTCCTTGAGGAGACCGGGCTGCAGTACAAAATCATTCCGGTCAATATCGGCAAGGGCGAGCAGTTCAAGGCGGAGTTTTTGGCGATCGCGCCGAACAACCGCATTCCCGCCATTGTCGACCACAATCCGCCGGACGGCGGCAAGCCGATTTCGATCTTCGAGTCCGGCGCGATCCTGGTCTATCTCGCCGAGAAGACCGGCAAGTTCGGTGGCAAGGATTTGCGCGCCCGCACCGAAACCAACCAATGGCTGTTCTGGCAGATGGGTGGACTCGGGCCCATGGCCGGACAGAACAATCATTTCAGCGCCTACGCGCCGGAAAAAATTCCGTACGCCATCGACCGTTATCGCAACGAGGTCAACCGACTCTTTGGCGTGATGAACAAAAGACTGTCTGACCGAGATTATCTCGCGGGCGATTATTCGATCGCCGATATGGCGAGCTACCCCTGGGTCGTACCGTGGGAGCGGCAAGGCCAGAACATCGCCGACTTCCCGCATCTCAAGCGCTGGCTTGAGGCCATTGCCGCGCGCGACGCGGTCAAGCGCGCTTACGCCATCGTGAAGGATGTCAATCCGGGTGCCGGCGGCATTCGCACTGCCGAGGAACGCGCCATCCTGTTTGGTCAGACCGCAAAGTCGGTCGAGAGCATGGCGACGCGTTAATTCAGCGGCGGCAATCCACGCTCGTCATGCCCGCGCTTGTCGCGGGCATCCACGTCTTTCGTACGCTGCATCAAGTCGTGGATGGCCGGGACAAGCCCGGCCATGACGGTTCGGTTTGTTCGCGCTTTAATTCTGCCGCACGATGACGCGCGTGCCGACCGCGACGCGGTCGTAAACGTCGATCACGTCATCGTTGACGAGCCGAAAGCAGCCGATCAGCAGAGCCTGGCCGATCGTTTCCGGCGCGTTGGTGCCGTGGATGCGGTAGAGGTTGCCGAGATCCATGGCGCGGGCGCCGAGCGGGTTACCGGGGCCGCCGGCCATGACGCGGGGAAGATACGGCTGCAGCGCGATCACCTGCGGCGACGGCACCCAATCCGGCCATTCGGTTTTGCGCGTAATACGAAACAGCCCGGCTGCGGCAAAACCTTCGCGGCCCACGCCGATGCCGTAGCGAAGCGCGCGCGTCTCGCTCTCGATCAGATAAAGGTGACGCTCGCCGGTTTCGATGATGATGGTGCCGACAGGTTGTTGCGAGCGATAGAATACCGCCCGGCGCTGAAAGGTCTCCGGAAGGTCGTCACTGACATTGCCATGATCAACGCCGGGCGGGACATCCTGCGCCGTCGGCTGAAAACCGGCGGCCGGCTGCAACCGCTGCTGTGCCAGAACGGGCGTAGCAAGCAACCACAGCAGCGCCGCGCCGATCCGTACCACGTTACCTAATCGCCTGGTCACGCCCGCCCTCGCCCCACCCGCGCTATGACGCCATCTTGGTTCGGGCGCAGTTCTCGTTCAAGCGTGGCGCATGCCGTCTTCATTGCACATTACGGTCAGTCTTACTGACTGGGCGCGCCGCCGAAAAATCCAGCGATCATCCAGCCGCTTGGTCCCTTGCTGTAGCACATCGCGTCGCCGCCAAGCCCGGAGATCATATCCTCGGGAACGTAGCCGGTCTTACCCGACGGCAGCGCAACGTGAAGGAATTGCGGCTGATCCGGGTCATCGCCCGGCGTGCTGTCGGGCAGGACACGTATCAGATAAAGCCCGAGCTTTTCGGTAACCGTCGTGTTCGGCTTCGGCCCGCTATGCACTTCGATGCCTTCCCTGGTCGGATAGCCCCAATCGGGCGGCTCGGTCTTGGTGCTCTGCGTGAGCGCTTCAAATGCCTTCGGATCGATCGTTGGGTCGGCCGGCGCACAGATCACGCCCTGCCGATCGGGTAACGGCGAGGCGGTCGGATCGTTGGCATAGCCGGCAATCGCGGCCCAGCCGGAATCGTCCTTGGCGTCGAGATTAATGGCAGCGGCGAGATTGGCGATCGACGGCTTGCGCTTGTCGGCAAGATCCTTGTCCTGCATCCAGAAGAAGCCCTGCGGCACCACAACCTTGGCAAGCGCGGCACGGTCCTTGTGCTGGGCGATTCCGGTGAGCTGCTTGCGGAAAGCGACGAAACTCGGATCGTCGTACGGCGCCGGCGGCGTGATCGCGATCGGCTTGTACGGCTTGACCGGCGCGGCGGGCGGCGGCTTGAAGCCGCCGGGCGGCATCGGCACCTGCTGCGGATTTTGGGCTTTGCCGAACTCGGGGAGAAGCGTCACAGCCAGGACGGAAGCGAACATGACAGTCGTGGCGTAGAGCAGGCGGCGCATGGCTTGATTCTCCGGGTTGGGATTTTCGCGCAATCAGGGACGTTAAAGACGCAATCGGTACGGATAAATTACGACCGCCGTGCGGCGATTTCCACCGGCCTTTCGCTGGCGGAAGGAAATTTGTTGCCATTCCGCGATCGCCGTGTGTCGGCTTATTTCAAGCCAAAATAGGCGCGCCGCAAAGCGTCATTCTCCTGCATCGCGCTGACCGTGCCGGCAAAGCCGATGCGGCCGTTGTCGAGCGTGTAGACGCGATCGGCAAGGACCAGAAAGTTCACGTTCTGCTCGGCAATCAGCAGCGCCAGGCGCTTCTCGCGAAATCGCGCCAACAAAGCGATCACTTCCTTGACGTAGAGCGGTGACAAGCCGGCCGAGGGCTCGTCCATAACCAGAAGGCGCGGCTCGCCGACCAGAGCTTTGGCGACGCCGAGCATTTTGCGCTGGCCGCCGGACAGGCTGCCGGCGCGGGCGCGGCGCCGTTCGGCGAGCGCCGGAAACACCGTGTAGAGTTCATCGATCCGTTCGCGGGCGCGGTGCTTGGGCAGGAACTGAGCGCCGATCAGCACATTCTCTTCGATGGTGAGACCCGGAAAGCCGGACGTTTCCGACATGAACACGATCCCGCGCCGCACACGTTGATCCGTGCGCAGGTGAGTGATGTCCTCGCCGGCAAAATCGATGCGGCCCGCCCATAGCTCAATCAGGCTCATGATCGCTTTCAGCAATGTCGTCTTGCCGGCGCCGTTGGCGCCCAGCAGCACGACTGCCTCGTGCTCATGAACTAACAGATCGACGCCCCACAGCACCTGCATGCGCCGGTATCCGGCGGTGGCGCCGGACACCGACAATAGCGGCCGCGGCGCGTCAGGCGGCATGCTCGGCTCCGAGGAAAACCTCGACAACCTGCGAATTCCTCGCCGCCTCCGCCAGCCGGCCCTCGAATATTTCCTTGCCGGCGTTCATGACAATGATGCGGTCGGTGATCTGATCGATGAAGCCCATCAGGTGCTCGACGACGAGCAGCGCGATACCGGAATGCGCCAGCTCCTTCAGCTTCGCGGCGACACGTTCCAGTTCGGCGGGATTGAGACCGGCAGCAAGTTCGTCGATCAAGAGAAGCCGCGGACCGGTTGCGAGCGCGCGGGCCAGATCGAGCATCTTCTGATGCGCGCTGTTGAGCTCCATGGCCGGCTGATCGGCGAACGCCGGCGAGATCGAGCGACGACAACAGCGCGCCGGCATCCTGGCGATCGCGATTGCGGCCATAGGCCAGCGCAATCTCGACGTTCTCGCGCACGGTGAGGGTGAGAAACGGCCGCGGCACCTGAAAGGTGCGATTGATGCCGGCATGCACTAGCCGATGCGACGGCAGACCGCCGATCGAGCGGCCTTCGAAATAGATCGTGCCGCCGTCGGGGCGATAGAGTCCGGAGATCACGTTGATGCAGGTGGTCTTGCCGGAGCCGTTCGGCCCGACCAGACCGAGGATCTCGCCGGGGCCGACGGAAAAGCTCAAGACATCGAGCGCGCGAAAGCCGCCGAAACGCTTCACCAGGCCTTCGACGGTCAACAGCGGCTTGGCCTCAGGGGACATTGATGCCCCATCTTTGCAGCAGCGAGGCGAGGCCGTTCGGCAGGAACAGCACCAGGCCCATGATCAGCGCGCCGTAGATGAGCTGAAAATATTGCGGCGTGGAAATACCGACCGCGTTATAGATGCCATAGAGAATGACGGCGCCGAGGATCGGCCCGGTGACGGTCGCGCTGCCGCCGAACAGCACAAACACGATCGCGAAGATCGTGAACTCGACGCTGAAAACGGTCTCGGGATAGAACACCGAGACGTACCAGGCGAACACGCCGCCGGCGAGGCCGGCGATCAGCGCGCTCAACAGCCAGGCGATGATGCGCTCGCGCACGACGTTGATGCCGGCCATGCCGGCGCTGATCGGATCCTCGCGTATGGCTTTCAGTGCCATGCCGAAATGCGAATTGCGGAGATAAATGACCAGCGCAAGCGTCGCCGCCAGGATCGTGAGCGCGGTGGCGTAGCTCAGCGTCGGATCAAACACGCCGCTGAGGCTGATGCCGTACGGCCCCTTGGTGATGTCTTCCAGATTCGGGATTCGAGACCACCTGCAACACCGCCAGCGCTGCGGCGAGGTTAGCGATCGAAAAGTAGGCGCCGGAGAGCCGGAACAGCGGCGTCAGCAACAGCGCCAGCACGATGGCGGCGGCGGCGCCGACCGCCAACGCCGCGAGCGGCGGCGCCTGCAGGTGCATGACCATCAGCGAAAAGCCGTAGGCGCCGGCGCCGAAGAATCCGACATAGCCGAACGGCAGGTAACCGGTGAATCCGTAAATGACGTTGAGGCCCTGCGCCAGCGTCATGAAGATGATGAAGTTAAACAGCAGCAGGTGATTGCTGTAAAAGCTCGGCAAAATCGCGAACGCCGCGACGACCGGCAGCAAAATCAGCAGCAGGTGGCGCACAAATCTAGGCACGCCGCACCTGCCGTCCGAGAAGCCCGCTCGGCCGCACCAAAAGAATGACGACCAGCAGAACGTAAGGCAGGAGATTGGCCCAGGAGCTGTAATAGCTCTGCATTAACATGTAGGAGACGCCGTAAATCACGCCGCCAAGCACGGTGCCAAGTGGATTGCCGAGCGAGCCGATGACAATGACGGCGAAGGCGGTGATCGTCACTTCGCCGCCCATCGCGGGCGTGATGCTGCCAAGGATGAACGGCGCGAATACGCCGGCTACCGCGGCAAGTCCGATGCCGATGCCGAACGCGATGGCGGACACGCGATGCACGTCGATGCCGGTGGCAACGGCTTCTTCGCGATTGTCCATCACCGCCCGGGTCAGATAGCCGAGCCTGGTCTGATACAGATAAAGATAAACCAGCAGCACGGCGCAGCCGCTGGCAATGCTGCTCGCCACCCAGGAGGCCGGGAACGTTTGCCCGAACAATTCCACCGGGCCGGGCTCGACCGCGTGGCCGGCGAACAGGCTCGCGACCGCAGTGACCGCGCGCCCGAGCTGGTCGCCCGGGATCGACCGCTCGCTGGTGCCAAAGGCGATGGTCGTCACGGCTTCGATCACCTGCGACAGGCCGAAGAACAAAATGAACGACAACATTTCCGGATCCTTGGCGCGCAACAGCCGCGGCACCAGCAAATAATAGAGCGGCAGCCCGACGATCATGAACACGATGAACGCAATCGCGACCGCCGGAATCGGATTGAGCGCAAACAGCGTGAACAGCCAGAATGCCAGGAACGCGCCAAGCATCAAAAAATCGCCGTGCGCGAGGTTGACGATGCGCATGACGCCGAACACGAGGTTGAGCCCGAGTCCGATCAAGGAGAAATAGAGACCGAACAGAAGGCCGGCCAGCAGGCTGTAGGTGAGCATAGAGCGCGCTCCGCCGCGATCGGTGCCGGTTGCGGCAGACTATGCCGGCGTCAGGGGCGCGGATAGACCGGTTTGCCGTTGGCGAGTTCGTGCGGCCAGACTGTCACGAGCTTCAGATGATCGCCGTCGAGCACAAGCTGGCCGAGCGGAGTGATCTCACCGATCTGGGCGCCGGTCGGATCGAGCTCGAAGGTGCCGTCGAGGGTCTTGAGCTTGCCCGACTGGGCAAAGATCGCCTTGCGCAATTCGAGTTGATCGAGGCTGTCGGCGGTCGCCAGCGCCTTTTCCAGCACCAGGGCGGTGGTATAGCCGGCCACGGAATTGAAGCCGAATTCCACGTGCGTATCGCCATACTTCTTGTGCCAGGCTTCCTTGAATTCCTTCAGCGGCATGCCGAAGTTGGTCTGGTAGGACATCTGCGATGACGTCACGTAAGTGAACACGTAATTGAGCGGTCCGTTGCCGAGATTCTTTTCCAGCAGCTCGTTCTCGGTCCCCGGATAGATGCAGAACAGAAACTTGAACTTGATGCCGCTGTCCTGGACGTTGCGCAGGAAGGCGATGTCGTTTGCCGCATAGCCGAGATGAACGACAGCGTCGGGATTGGTCGCCCGGATGTTGTTGAGCAGCACCGTGTAGTTCGAGGTCTCGGTCGGTACGCCCTGGTCGTAAACGATTTCGACGCCGGAATTGGATTCCTTGATGAACTTGCGCACCGCGTTGGCTTGCGTGCCGGTGAAGTCGTTGGTGGCGTAGAGGATGGCGACGCGCTTGATGCCGAGGCCGGGACCGTCATGGGTCAGAAAATCCGCCAGCGGCTTCGGCCAGATGCTGGAGACCGGGTCGGCCATCAGCGCGATGTAGGGGTTGTCCGGCGTGAAGAACGTCGCGCCGGTGCCGGTCTGATCGATCAGCAGCATCTTATGATCGCGGGCGATCGGCACCGCGACCGAAGTCAGCACCGAGCCCGAATCCGAAATCAGAATATCGACCTTGTCCTGGGTGATGAGCTGATTGTAGAGCGTCGCCGCGGTCGCGGTATTGCTCTGGTCGTCGTAGGCGACGAGCTTGAGCGGGATCTTCTTATTGAACGCTTTGACGTAAACCCCGCCTTCGGCGTTCTTTTGATCGATCCACAGTTTGAGACCGTAATGCACCGGCAGCGAGATGCTGGCGTAGCGTCCGGCCGACGCGTACAGCGTTCCGAGCTTGATTTCTGCGGGGGCGTCGGCGGCCTGCGCGGCGGCTGTTAGCGAGGCAAGCAAGGCAGCAGCAATCGACAGCCGGAACATGAGCGTCCTCCCAGAAAATTTTCGTTCGCCGCAAGCTAGGCTATCGGACTTTTCAGGGCAATGCGGCCCGATGCTGCGCCCCGTCGCGGGCGTCAGTTTCGCCGTCGACGGTGGCGGCGGTTTTCAGGAGTGCCTCGATCTCGGCGGGCGCAACGCCGGCTTCCTTAAGGACTGAAACGCTGTGCTCGCCCAAGGCGCGGCGCGTGACGGGTGATCTTCAGCGCGGCGCCGTTCCAGCGGCTGGGAATTCCGGTGTAACGCAGGCGCCCCTCGGTCGGATGGGTCTGCATCTGGAAGAACCCGACGGCGTCAAGGTGCGGATCGTCGATCAAAGCGTCGAGATCGTGCATCGGCGCGCAGGGAATATCGCAGCCCTCGAAGAACGCGAGCCACTCGGCGGTCGTCCGGGTTTGCAGGATGTCTGCGACCATGCCGTAGAGTTCGTTGTAATGCTGCGCGCGCTTATTGTAGTCCGACAGCCGCGGATTGGCGTTGAATTCATCGAGGCGGCCGAGCGCCGCAAAGAACGCCTGCCAATGCTTGTCGGTATAGATCAGCGCGCAGACATAACCGTCGCGGGTCGCGTACGGGCGGCGGTTGGGCGTCAACAGCCGCTCGTAGCCCGGCTTGCCGATCGGCGGATCGAAGGTGCGGCCGCCGAGATGATCGCCGAGCACGAACTGCGCCATGGTCTCGAACATCGGCAACTCGACCGACTGCCCTTCGCCTGAGCGGTCGCGGCAAATTATGGCGGCGAGCATGGCGTGCGCGGCGTTGATGCCGACGATGCGATCGGTAAGCGTGAGCGGCACATAGCGCGGCTCTCTCGCGCCGGCCTGCGCGGCAGTCGCCGGCAGCGCGCTGATGCCCTGAATGAGATCGTCGTACGCCGGCTTGCCGGCGTAGGGTCCGTTGTCGCCGTAGCCGATCAGGCTGACATAGACCAGCCGTGGGTTGACCTTGCGCACGTCGTCGTCGCCGAGCTTGAGCCGGCGCATCGCCGCCAGGCGGGTGTTGTGGACGAGCACGTCGGCCCGCTCGCAGAGCCGCAGCAGCGCCGCCCGTGCCGCCGGCTGTTTGAGGTCGAGGACGACACTGCGCTTGTTGCGGTTGAGCTGAAGATACATCGCGCTCATCCCGGCGTTTTTGCTGGCGCTGCCCTTGCGCATCAGATCGCCCTGCGGCGGTTCGACCTTGATGACGTCGGCGCCGTAGTCCGCCAGAATCTGCGTGGCGTAAGGGCCGAGCACCATCGACGTGAGATCGATGACGCGCAGGCCTTGCAGCGGGGCTTGATTGTTGTGGTTCGGTCGTGCCGCCATTGCAGTCCTCAATACGATTTCGGCAGGCCCAAAACTTTTTCGGCGATGAAGCAGAGAATGAGGTGCGGCGTGACCGGCGCGATGCGCGGGATCATGCTTTCGCGCAGATAGCGCTCGACGTGATACTCCTTGGCGTAGCCGTAGCCGCCGTGAGTCATGATTGCGGTCTGGCAGGCTTTGAAGCCGGCTTCGGCGCCAAGGTATTTGGCGGCGTTGGCGGCGGGGCCGCAGGGCATGTTCTGGTCGTATTGCCAGGCGGCCTTGAGCATCGTCAGTTCGGCGGCTTCCAGCTCCATCCAGCATTCGGCCAGCGGATGCTGTATCGCCTGATTCTGGCCGATCGGCCGGCCGAACACGACGCGCTCTTTGGCGTACGCTGCCGCGCGCCGCAGCGCGGCGCGGCCGAGCCCGATTGCCTCGGCGGCGATCAGGATGCGCTCGGGATTCATGCCGTGCAGAATGTACTCGAAGCCGCGGCCTTCCTCGCCGATGCGGTCGTCAAGCGGCACTTCCAGCGCATCGATGAACACCTGATTGGAGTCGACCGCTTTCCGTCCCATCTTGTCGATCACGCGGACCTCGACGTGGCGGCGATCAAGCGCGGTGTAGAACAGGCTTAAGCCTTCGGTCGGCTTGCGGACCTGCTCGACCGGCGTGGTGCGGGTAAGGATCAGCATTTTGTCCGCGACCTGGGCGGTCGAGATCCAGATCTTGGCGCCGTTGATAACATAGCGGTCGCCGCGCCGCTCGGCGCGGGTTTGCAGCTTGCCGGTTTCGAGGCCGGCATTCGGCTCGGTGACGGCGAAGCAGGCTTTCTCCTTGCCGGTTGCGATCGGCGGCAGCATGCGCTGCTTCTGCTCGTCGGTGCCGTAAACCACGACCGGATTGAGGCCGAAGATGTTCATGTGCACGGCGGACGCACCGGAAAATCCGGCGCCGGATTGAGCGATCGTCTGCATCATGATCGCGGCTTCGGTGATGCCGAGGCCTGAGCCGCCATAGGCCTCCGGCATGCAGATGCCGAGCCAGCCATCGGCGGCGAGCGCGCGATGCAATTCGTCGGGAAATTTTCCGTCGCGGTCGCGAGCGAGCCAATAGTCGTCGGGAAAGCGCGCGCAGATCTTCTCGATCGCGCCGCGCACCGATTGCTGAAGTTCGGAAAGGGCGAAGTCGATCGCCGTTACTCCGGAGAGGTACCCCGCGCAGCGTGGAGCTGCATGCAAAACTGTCCGGGCGATACTATGCCGCGACGACGGATGTGATCTAGGGGCGAGCCATCACTTACTTCGCGGTAACTATTGCGCGCGTTGCGGCGCGCTACCGCGACAGCTTTTCAAGTTCGGGGAACGCCGCATAGGTTGCGCCGGCGCATTGGTCGTTCGCTGTATCGTGCGCCGTTTCGACGAAGCGGTCGAACCGGCCGGCGACGAAGACCGCCGCGACCTCCTTGACGCCGACGTAGTCGTTGCGGCCCTTCTTGGCATTATAGCGCACGCAGACTACGAAGCGTTTGGAGCCGCCGAGCGATTTCAGCGCCGGGTCGGCAATGCCGGCGTCGCGAATGCCGGTCGGATCGTTCAGATAGGCATGCATGGCGCGGAGAATGTCGGGCTTATAATTGACGGGGCGAGCGTTGATGTCGTCATCGTCGCCGCCGCCGGCCATAGTGTTGAGGCCTTGGTCATGCGAACAGCCGCCGAGGACAAGGGCTAAGCCGAGAAACAGACCGAGAAACCCGGCGGGGGGTTGCCGGCGCGTGCTCTCTTGCATCAATCAGCGCACCTTTCGCCGCAACCGCATCCATTTAACGCCAAATTCGTACTCGCACAGTACCGTGAGCGCCATTGCGGCGTCACGATCCGTAACACAGGTAGCCATGCTGGGAGTATCCCGTATATGGATCAGCAGGCTCTACTGAGGCGTTGTTATAGTCTTGATGATTTGAGTGTTGTGATTTGCTCGAGTTGATGCCTTCCATCGGCCACCTGGTTCACGACTACGGCCTCATCGTGGTCGCCGCGGTCATTGGGCTCGAAAGCGTCGGTTTTCCCTTCCCCGGCGAGTCGGCGCTGGTCCTGGCCGGGATTTTTGCCGGGACCAAACACGATCTCAATATCTTTGCGGTGGTATTCACCGCAGCCGGTGCCGCGATCATTGGGCAAATGATCGGCTACGTCATCGGCCGCGAATACGGCTATTGGCTGTTGCTGCGTTATGGTTCGTATGCGGGAATAACGGAAAGCCGGATCAAGCTCGGCGAATATCTGTTTCTGCTTCACGGCGGCAAGATCGTCTTTATCGGCCGCTTTGTCCCGTTGCTGCGCAGCCTTGCCGGCATTCTCGCCGGCGCCAATCGGATGCCGTGGCGGCAGTTCATGCTCGCCAATGTGGTGGGCGCGCTGGCCTGGGCGTCGCTCTTCGGGTTCGCCGCTTACGTATTCGGGCGTCAAGTCCACAAGTTCGCCGGCCCAATGGTAATTGCGATCGGTATTGCCGCGGTGATTGCGCTGGTCATTGGCGCCGTTTTCGTCAGGCGGCACGAAGCGCAGCTGGCGGCCGAAGCCGAGCGCGTGCTGCCGGGGCCGCTGAAGTCGGCTTGAGGCGCCTTTTTCGCCGCCTTGCAGGCTCCCTCCGGGAACGCCATATTGCTAGCAATGCTAAGGGGATGCCGGAAGGGCCCCGCAAAGTCGCTTGGCAAAGGACTTTGAGACCATGTCCAGGGTTTCGTCGCTTTCGAGCCCGTTTCTCCTCGGTTTCGATGAAATCGAGCGGGTTCTCGATCGGGTCAGCAAGGCGGCCGACGGCTATCCGCCCTACAACATCGAGCGCGTCGGACGCGACGCCGAAAGCCCGGAACGGCTGCGCATCACGCTCGCGGTGGCGGGGTTCACCCGCGATCAGCTCGACGTGACGCTGGAAGAAAACCAGCTCGTCATCCGCGGCCGCCAGCAGGATGACAAAAGCCGGCAATACCTGCACCGCGGCATCGCCGCGCGCCAGTTTCAGCGGAGCTTCGTCCTCGCGGAAGGAATGGAAGTCCTCACTGCCGACCTTAAAAACGGCCTGCTTTCGATCGATCTCGCACGTCCGCAGCCGGAGCGCATCGTTAAGTCAATCTCCATCAAGGAATCGGAATAGGAAACCGAACCGTGGTTCGCCGCGTTAGAAGAAGAAGGAACAAGACCATGGAATCCAATCGTAGCGAAGCGAAAGAGATCGCGATCTCTGCCGAAGCGCTGGCCCAAATGGGCGACGGGCAGATCGCCTACGTGAAGACCATCCGCTCCGAGGATGTTCGCGCGCTATTTCCGCAAGTGCAGGACATGGACATCGAGCCGGGGCTGAAGCTGTTCGCCCTGCACGCAGCCGACGGCACGCCGATCATGCTCACCGACAGCCGCGAGGCGGCCATCGCCAACGCCGTAAGCCAGAAGCTCGAAATGGTGAGTGTGCACTGACCAGAAGTCAGTCATCAGGGATCAGTAATCAGAAAGGGGCCGCGGTTACCGCGGCCCCTTTTTCGTGCGATGTCCTATTGATTACTGGTTACCGACCCCGGATTCCTGCCAGCTACGCCGCGCTTGCCGACGGCATCGCGAGCACCGCGTAAAGCGCTTCGGCGTCGCGCGAGGCGCGCAGTTTGTGGGCAACGGTGGCGTCGCGCAGCAGCCGCGCCACCCGGGCCAGCGCCTTTAAATGATCGGCACCGGCGCCTTCCGGCGCCAGCAACAGGAAGATGAGATCGACCGGCTGTCCGTCGAGCGCCTCGAAATCGATCGGCCGGTCGAGCCGCGCGAACAGTCCGAACAGGCGCGTGAGGTTGGGCATCTTGCCGTGCGGAATAGCGATGCCGTTGCCGACCGCGGTCGAGCCGAGTTTCTCGCGCTGCATCAGAATTTCAAAGATCGCACGCTCGTTCTGACCGGTGAGCGCTGCCGCGCGGGCGGCCAGCTCAAGCAGCACCTGCTTCTTGTTGTTGACTTTGAGTGCCGGAATAATCGCGTTTGAAGCGACGAGATCGGTAAGCGCCATGAGCGGACCCGAGGAGCGAGGCCTTAAGCCTAGCGCACTTTCAATTCGAGCATGACCTGCTCCGGAAGCCGGTGCCCGTTTTTTGGGATCATGCGCAAACGGCGGCGGACCATAGGGAGCGGAGACAACTGCGTCAATGGGCACCGGCAGGTATGGTTGCAAGCGTGACGGCCGGCGAAAATCCGCTTCGCCGGCCTGGGCAGTAACTTGCGGTTTTCAATCAGGTTCCGGTCGCTGCGGCCGCGCCCGGTGCTCCTTGAGACGGCGATGATAACGGCGCAGCCGCTTCTCAACCCGCACGGCCGCCTGATCGGCGCTGGCATAGGCGTCCGGCGCGCTGCCTTCGGCAAGCAGCGTGATCTTCGAATCGAGATGGACAGCGCATTCGGTGCGAAAACCGGACCCCTCCCGTTCGACCGTCACATGCCCGGAATAACCGCCGTCGAAATATTTGCTCATCGCTTCGCCGATGCGCCCGCTGATGCGTTCGCGCAGCGCCTCGCCGACATCGAGATTTTTACCTGAAATGCGAAATGACATGGCAGCGTCCTTGGCAGCGTCCCTTAGCCGCACCATCAGCCGCACACCCCGACCTAGGCATCGGGCGGAGCCGAGTCAATGCGGTGTGACTTTTATCCGCTCCCGCGGAGCGAAGCGCAGCGGGGCAGGACGATTCAGGTAAGCGCCGCCGCCTGCTTCTCCCGGCGCCGCTGCACCGAGGACGGAATACGCATGGCTTCCCGGTATTTCGCGACCGTTCGCCGCGCGATGTCGATGCCGGCCTCGCGCAGCTTGTCGACAATGGTGTCGTCGGAAAGCACATCGGCCGCCGTCTCGGCATCGATCAATTGCTTGATGCGGTGACGCACCGCCTCGGCGGAATGCGCCGCGCCGCCGTGGGACGCCGCGATCGCCGAGGTGAAGAAATACTTCAGCTCAAAAATGCCGCGGCTGGTCGCCATGTATTTGTTGGCGGTGACCCGCGAAACGGTCGACTCGTGCATGCTGATGGCTTCGGCGACGGTCTTTAGATTGAGCGGACGCAAATGCTCGACGCCGTGCGCGAAGAAGCCGTCCTGCTGGCGCACGATTTCGTTGGCAACTTTGAGGATGGTCCGCGCGCGTTGGTCGAGCGCGCGCACGAGCCAGGTGGCGCTTTGCAGGCATTCGGCCAGATACGATTTGTCGGTAGCTTGCCGCGTCGTGGCCGAGACTTCGGCGTAGTAGGTCTGATTGATCAGAACCTTCGGCAAGGTATCGGAATTCAATTCGACGATCCAGGCACCGTCCGGACCCGGCCGAACGAAAACATCCGGCACGATCGGCTGAACGACCGTCGATCCGAAGGCAAGACCGGGCTTGGGATTGAGGCGGCGGACTTCCGCGATCATGTCGGCGAGATCCTCATCACCGACACCGCATACTTTTCTCAGAGTGGCGAAATCGCGCTTGGCCAGGAGATCAAGGCGCGCAATCAAGGCCTGCATTGCCGGGTCGAACCGGTTGCGCTCCTTGAGCTGCAACGCCAGGCATTCGGCGAGATCGCGCGCACAGATTCCGGGCGGATCAAAGCCCTGCAGAATCCCGAGCACGGCTTCCACTTCCTTAACGCTGGTGCCGAGCCGCTCCGCCACCGAAGCCAAATCGCTGCCGAGATAGCCGGCCTCGTCGACCAGGTCGATCAGGTATTGGCCGATCATCCGCCGCCGCGGATCGGTAACGGCGAGGGTGAGCTGTTGGCGCAGCCAATCGGCCAGTGTGGTCTCGGCGGGAACGAACGCTTCAAGATTGTATTCGCTGTCATCGTGACCGCCGGCGCCGACGGTGGCCCATTCAGAATATCCGGCTGGAACTTCAGCGGCGCGCGGACGAATCGGCTCGGCGTCGTCCGGGAAAGCGTCGTCTGCACGCGAGTTCAGCCGCTCCTCGATGGCGCTGCCGTTCGCCTCCGCACCATTCGCGTCCCACGGTTCGCCGTCTGCGGGCGGACTGTCCGGCGATGGCGGGCCATCGGCCTCGGCAGCCGCCGGCCCGTCCTCGACGCTCCGGTCGAGCAGCGGATTGCGTTCGAGTTCAGCTTCCACATAGGCGACCAGATCCAGATTCGAGAGCTGCAGCAGCTTGATCGCCTGCATCAACTGCGGCGTCATCACCAGCGCCTGGCTCTGGCGAATTTGAAGTCGTTGCGAAAGCGCCATTGAACCCCGGTAGGACCAAATTGGTCCGATTCTTGCTTGTAGACGGTTCTCTACAGCAATTCCGGGCCGCTGTCGTCAACCGATTTCGAGCAGCCTTAAAATCGAAAAATCAAAGCTGAAACTGCTCGCCCAGATAGAGTCGCCGCACGTCAGGGTTGTTGACGATATCGCTGGCGCGGCCCTCCATCAGCACTTCACCGGAATAGATGATGTAGGCGCGGTCGGTCAAACCAAGCGTCTCGCGCACATTGTGGTCGGTGATCAGCACCCCGATGCCGCGATTGGTCAAATGGCGCACCAATGCCTGGATGTCGCCGACGGCGATCGGGTCGATGCCGGCGAACGGCTCGTCGAGCAGCATGTAGTTCGGCCGCGTGGCGAGTGAGCGCGCAATTTCGACGCGGCGGCGCTCGCCGCCAGAGAGCGCAATCGCCGGCGTCTTGCGCAGCCGCGCGATGTTGAATTCTTCCAGCAACCCATTGAGATCGCGCTCGCGCCGCTTGGAATCGGTCTCGACCACTTCGAGCACGGCGCGGATGTTCTGCTCGACGGTAAGGCCGCGGAAGATCGAGGCTTCCTGCGGCAGATAGCCGATACCAAGGCGCGCCCGCTGGTACATCGGCAATCCCGTGACGTTGTGGCCGTCAAGTTCGACACGGCCTTTGTCGGCCTTGATGAGGCCGGTCACCATGTAAAAGACAGTGGTCTTTCCGGCGCCATTGGGGCCGAGCAGGCCGACCGCTTCGCCCTTGCGAACGTAAAGACTGACGCCTTTAACCACCTTGCGCCCGACGAAGCTTTTCTCGACGCCGTGGACGGAAAGCACGCCTTTGCGGTCGACCGGCGCAGCGCCATTGCCGTCGGTGCGGGGGCGCACCGGCACTTGCTGTGGTCTACTCTCGGGTGCCGGTTGGGGCGGCGGAACCTTGTCCGGGACCGGGCGCGGCGCGCGGCGCTGACGCTGCGGACCGGGGCTGCGCGCTTTTTTCGTGTTGACCGGTGCGCTGGCGATATCGACGTAGGTGCCGTTGATGGCGCCGCCCATACTTGCAAGGTCCATGACCTCGCCGGCCGCGGGCGCCGTCTGTCGCGGCGCCGGGCGGCTGCGCCGGCGAAAGTATGAGAAGATGTCCAGCACGCTATCCTCGTCAGGTCCGCCTTGCATCGCGGAAATCCCGACATTTGAGCCGGGACTTTACCCGATTTTCCGTAGCCATGCTGTTGGGGCCAGTCCTAATTCGCCTTGTTCGCACCGGGTCCTATGGACAGAAAATTCGATGACGAGCCGTCTTGATTCTTGCTCGGCTGGATCAGCGCGCGAACGCAATTCGGGCTGTTCACTGCCAACTCGATGTGCGCATTTCCGGTCGTGGTATCGACTGTCACCCGATCGCCGTGGAGGACGTTCTTGCCCTGGGTGACCACGACATTTCCAGTGAGCGTGATGGTCTTTTTCTTGACGTCGTAGACGCCGAGATCGCCGCTGGCATTCTGATCCTTGGAAATGACGGTAACGCCACCACGGGCTTCGATGCGGCGGATATCCTGAGCTCCCTGCGGCACGGCCGGACCCTGCCGCGCGGCTCCGCCGAGCCGAATGCGTGACGGCGGAAGCCGGCGGCCCTGCGCCCGGTCCCCCAGCCCCGTAGAACACCACGAGCGTGTCGCATTTGATCGTCGTATCACCCTGGACCACCTGCACGTCGCCGGAGAACGTCGCCATTTTGCTCTTGTCGCGCACCTCAAGCGTCGCCGACTTCGATCTGGATCGGCAGATCCTGGTTTTGCTCTTTTTGCTCTTGCAGAGCGGCCGGGCCCGGTTCTGCCGCGGCATCGCGCGGCGCCTGTGCCGTTGCCGATCCCGGCGCTACCACTGCGATCAATATGGCCGAGAGCCAAAACCAGCGCGTCATCGTTTGATCGCCTGCGTTGTTGTTTCCTGGTCCGGCTTTATGGTCATTGAAACGCCCTCGCTAAATCGAATGAGGTTGCCACCGTCGACCACGTCGAGCCGGTTGGCGGTCAGGACGCCGTTGATGAGCTTCACCCAGACCGGTTTCTCCGACACCACATTGCCTTTGTGCACGTCGACCACCGCATCCGTCAGGCGCACTTCGTAGCCGGTCGACGAGACGAGATGAACGCTTTCGTTGAGCGTCAGCATTTCCGCCTTCATGTCGTAGGTCCCGGAATTGGACGTGACGCTCACGGTACTCTTGTCCTGCATCTCTATTTTGGCGTCGATCTGATGCAGCTCCATTAAGTCGGGTTTGGTGATGTCCTGCTCGGCGGTTTGCGCCGTGAACTCATAGGGTCGCGCATCGTCGGTGAACCCGGTCAGGCGCGGCTGCTGCATCGTGACTTTAGTGCCTTTGATCACGAGCTTCCCAAGTTCCCCCGGCAACCGAAGGCCTCCGACCGTCGGCATATAATTGACCGCCACGACCATGATCAGCGCCGCAGCGATGACCGCAGGAACGCTCACGCGAAGCCAACGTACAAGGCGGCTGTGCCGCATCGCCGCGCGATAGATTTGGTCGGCATCGTCGCGAGTGGTCGCGGTAAATCCGCCCCGTCTCGCCGTGTCGCCAGGATAGACGCTCGTCAGCTTCGTCCTCTTGGGACAGTCGCCCCGATTCGGTTACGCCCCGTTTTAGCCGTTCCTGCGGAAAATTATCGCCCGAGAATGTGGCCTCGACCGGGCGGAAATGGTCTCGCCGGGCGCCCGGATCGAATACGATCCCGCTGAAAGCGCTGCCAATTTACGAATGGGCGAAAATATCCTCGCCGCCGAAACCGGCGAGATCGAGCCGCGCCCGCTCCGGCAGGAACCGAAAACAGGCCGCCGCCAATTGGTCGCGACCCTCGCGCACCAGCATCGCATCGAGCCGGTCCTTGAGCGCATGCAGGTAGATGACGTCGCTTGCTGCATACGACACCTGCGCGTCGCTCAATTCCGTCCCGCCCCAATCGGACGATTGCTGTTGCTTCGAAAGGTCGTGGCCGAGCACTTCGCGCACCAGGTCTTTCAGG
This sequence comes from uncultured Alphaproteobacteria bacterium, assembly GCA_963826945.1. Classification (GTDB taxonomy): domain Bacteria; phylum Pseudomonadota; class Alphaproteobacteria; order Rhizobiales; family Xanthobacteraceae; genus BOG-931. Next base: position 326,100 of record CAWGYY010000031.1, read on the forward strand.
CCGTGCTTGTCGGTGTAGGTGCGGGCCAGCCGGGAGGCGATCTTGGTGCAATAGACCGGCTCCGGCATCACGCCAAAGGCATTGTAGAGCATGCCGAGGTCGAACCGCCCAAAGTGAAAAATTTTAACGAGGCGCGGATCGGCAAGGAGCCGCTTCAGGTTGGGCGCATCAGTCGCATGCGGTGGAATCTGCACCACGTCGGCGGAGCCGTCGCCAGGCGAAAGCTGCACCACGCACAGCCGGTCGCGCCCGAGATTGAGTCCCATGGTCTCGGTATCGATCGCCACCGCGCCGGTGTAGCGCGAAACGTCGGGCAGGTCGCCGCGATGTAGCCGGATCGTCATTGAGGAAACGCGTTGTGACAGGGACGCTATGGTCCTGAATATCGCAACCGAAATGGCGCGTCAAAACTAGTGGAGCGGATTTGACATTCGCTATCCACCTAGCCAAAAACTCGTCAGGCGAATGTCAAATCCAAAAGCTCCACTAGCACTTATATTTGCTAGTGGTCCTTTGATTCTAACATTCGCATGAGAGCGTGCCGAACCCGGATGCGAATGTTAGAATCGGACCACTAGCCGGCCTTCGCCGGGACCAAGCCAACAAGGTCAAGGCTGAGCGTCCGGAGTTGCCGCCGCGCCGCGGCATCATAGGCCTGTGCGTCCGCCTGCGCTTCGCGTTGGCCGTTGAAAAACAGCCCGCTGCGGCCTTCGATTTCCGGGCCGATCGCCAGTTTGAGGATGGCGTCGGCGCCTTCCTCGACGGTCGTCATTGGCGTTCCGAACTCGCGCACCATCTTGGTGTTCATGAACGTCGCCGGATGGAGCGCGTTGACCATGACGCCGCTGCCTTGCAGCTCCGGCGCAAGATCGATGGTAAACAAAATCTGCGCCAGCTTGCTCTGGCGGTAAGCGCGCATGCCGCTGTAGTCATGCGTCATCATCACATCCTTGAAATCGATCGCCTGCTGGCCGAGCGATGAGACATTGACGATCCGCGCCGGTGCGCTGCTCTTGATCAACGGCAGCAGCAGCTGGGTGAGCAAAAAGCCGGAGAGATAATTGACTGCGAACCGCAGCTCGAAACCGTCGTGGCTGAGCTCGCGACGGCCGTCCGGATCGCCTCTGCCGATCCCGGCGTTGTTGATGAGAAGCTCAAGCCGTTTCGTCGTCTGTTGCACCGCGTCAGCCAGGCGCCGCACTTCAGCCATGGACGACAGGTCCGCTTGCAAAAATTCCGCGGCACCGCCGGCCGCCTTGATCTCGGCGACGACCTGCTCGCCCCGCGCGCGGTCGCGGCCGTTCACGAGGACGCGCCAGCCGTCCGCGCCCAATCGCGTTGCGACGACGCGGCCGACGCCGTCGGTCGAGCCGGTGATCAGTGCCGTTTTGCCATTCAGCTTTGCCATGACCGTCCTCGTTTGCGCAAAATGTAAGCCCGCATTGCGCGGCGGGCTAGGGCGATGCGCCGATCAAAAGTTCTCCGGCAGCGGATTATTTCTGTTCGAGGCGCCAGGAGCCATCCCAATTGTCGTTCGGCGGCGCCGCGACCAGCGTGTCGATGCGCTTGAGCAAGGTCAAAGATGGGCCGTCGTCGGGAACGATGTCGAGCGCCGCGGCAAAACCGCGTCTGGCGTCCTCGAAGCGGCGCGCCCGATAGGCTTCAAGGGCCGCCGCATAGCGATTGCGAAGCTCGATCTGCGCCGCTGTCAAAGCTCCGCTACGTCCCATGATCTCGTAGACAGGCTGTGCGTGTGTTTGGCCGACCAGCGCGACGCGGTCGATCTCTCGGGTTTCGATTGCAGCGCCGGCGCCGTTGACGGTCGGCGCCGACACCAGGATACGGCTGCCATACAATTTGTTCGCGCCTTCCAGGCGAGACGCCAGGTTCACCGTGTCGCCCATCACCGTGTAGCTCATCATCGTTTCGGAGCCGACGCTACCAACAAGCGCCTCGCCGGTAGCGATGCCCATGCGGATATCGAACGAGATCGGCACGTTCCGCAGGCCGAGCAGGTCCGGCAACTCGGCCCGAAACGGCGCGACGCGGTCCAGCATATCGAGCGCGGCAAAGGCGGCGAAGCGCGCCTGATCGGCATCGGCGGTGAAAGGCGGTCCCCAATAGGCCATGATGGCATCGCCGATATATTTGTCGATGATGCCGCCGTGCTGTCGGATCGGCGCGGACATCGTCGAGAAATACCGGTTCATCACCTTGACCAGGCCCTGCGGCGTCATTTCCTCACTGACGCCGACGAAACCCCGGACATCGCAGAACAGCACGGTCATGACACGCCGCTCTCCGGCGGTCGCCAGCGCCGGTCCGCTGATCAAACCTTCGACGATGCGGGGATCGACGTATTTGCCGAACGTCTCGCGGATGCGTTCCTTGAGCCGCAATTGCTCCACCATCTTGTTGAAGGCGATGGTCAAATAGCCGATCTCATCCTGCGAGGTGACAGCCAGAGTCTGGTCGAGCTTGCCGGCTTCAACTGCGCGTGCGCCTTCCAGCAGTTGACGCACCGGACGCGTCAGTCCGGCGCTAACCAGGATCGAGAACACCAAGCCGAGCGTGGCGGCGAGCGCGGTGAGCACAATAGCGACCACCGTGACGATGCGCTGCTTGCGCACCGTTGCAGCGGAATCGTCGCGCAGCAGATCGATCATTTCGGTGCGGACGGCATCGAGCCCGCGATCGAGATCGTCCCGCAGCACGTCGATCCGGTCGACACTGTCGGCGATTGCCGTTCGATCGCCGGCGTCGAGCAGGTGCAGCAGCCGCGCGATTTCGTCGTCGAGCTCGATTTCGCGTTCCGGCAAGCATGTCGGCGAGCCGGGTTTGGAGCCGCACCAGCGCCGCAGTGTCGCTGAACACGCTCCCCTTGGCGATCATGCCATCGAGCAAGGTTCGGGCGGTCCGGGTTTCCTGATCAAACGCCGCGTCACTGGCTTCAAAGCTTTTGCGCGCCGCTGCGAACCGGGCCTCATCCTGCGGTGTCTGAGTTTTCTCGATCACCATGCGGCGCAACGCCAGCGCGCGCTCAAGCGAGTCGACGTTGGCCCGCGCCAGGGCGCCGTAGGCGGGAACATAGCTCTGCGTCAGATCTTCCAGCCGGCCGCCGACTTGCAGCACTAACGCCGTTGAAATCAGCGCAGTGATGGCCATCAGGACGATTAGGATGACCGCGATTCCGATGATCTTGCGCTTGATCGAAAACCGGATCATCCAGCGATCCTCGTTCGGCTGCGCCGGTCCGCGCTGGTAAATCAGCCGATTTTTAATGCTTGGCAGAATTGAATGCGAATTTGCAATTGGTGTCCAGGAGAGAACGGACCTAAGGGGGGATTGTCAATAACCTATGGTCTCCAAAATGGCTTATGGTGTCCAAACTTTCCAAACACCGACATTTATAAGGCCATATCGTTGTACCCGCCAAGCAAACTTTAAGCGTTTCAGCAGCGGTTGCCGATGCAGGGCATGGCGGGATGAACCGCAATGGTCATGATCGGAATATTCCCGGCCATCGCGGGTGGGGCTTCGACGATGGCCACCATCTCCGCGCCGATGGCGCATGCAAACACCAAAGCGATTGCCTGAATGAATTTGTTCATGACGACCTCGCAACGTTGCACAGCCTGTAGCTGAACGTTTGTCGCCTGAGCTTAGGGAGAAGTTCACGAGCGACAGTGCCCGCGATCACTGTTTGTCACAATAATTCCCTACAATTCATCGGCGGCGAACAGCCCGGGCTTGACCCGTTCCTCCGACAAAATCGCCATTTGTGTGACATGGGTCAATTCACTGCGGCCGAAGCGATGTTATTCCCGCCAACCTTGTCGCGAGCGCACATTTTTCTTTGAGCCAGCGTTGACGAGATCAGCCTTGCAGCGCCGCTTGGCGGTAGTCGCACGAGAATGAAGAAATTGGTGCGGAAAAAGAAGCGGCGAATTATCGAAAACATTCGCCGTGTATTAGCATTCAAAAACCAACCGCTCCATGTAACATAACGCGCAGCCGACGGGAGAGGGGCGATAACAAATATGCCGTTAACGCAAAATTCAGCCCGCAGCCTTTCGTCATCGATCGCGGCATTCGCTGCGGGCTTACTTGGCGCGTCTTACCTTGGTGTGACCGGTGCCAACGCTGCGGCGACGAGTTTTCAGACCGCATCTCCGCACGGTGCGGAGCAGATTTTTGTGCTCGGATCCGACGGCAAGCTATGGCTCGAACACGGCCCGTTCGGCGCCGTCCCGCCGGCCCGAGCCCAGGTCGATGCCAGTGTCCAGGCTTTTCAGGCTCTGGATCTACAGACCGCGCTGGTGCTCGGGACCGACAGCAAATTGTGGCTCGAACACGCCCCGTTCGGAGCCGTCCCGCCGGCCCGGGAACAGATCGACGCCACTGTGCTGGCGTTCGAAGGTCTCGACCACCAGACCGCACTTGTCCTCGGCACCGACGGCAAGTTGTGGCTCGAACACGGTCCGTTCGGCGCTGTCCCGCCAGCGCGAGCGCTGGTCGACGACAACGTGCGATCCTTCAAAAATCTCGACGGACGCACCGTGTTGGTGTTGGGAGACGACGGCAAGTTGTGGCTTGAACACGCCCCGTTTGGCACCGTCCCGCCCGCCCGGGAACAGATTGACGCGACCGTGCAGGATTTCCAGCCGCTTGGCGATCGGAGTGCGCTGGTGCTCGGAACCGACGGCAAATTATGGCTCGAACACGGTCCCTTTGGCGCCGTCCCGCCGCCGCGGGATCAGGTCGACGGAACCGTGCAGGCCTTCCAGGCTCTCGATGATCAGACCGTGGTGGTGCTCGGAACCGATTGCAAGCTGTGGCTCGAACACGGCCCGTTCGGCACCGTCCCGCCCGCTCGAGAACAGATCGACGCGACAGTGCATTCGTTCCAAGGTCTCGACCATCAAACCGCGCTGGTCTTGGGGACGGACGGCAAGTTGTGGCTCGAACATGGCCCCTTCGGCACTGTCCCGCCCCCGCGCACCGTGATCGACGTGAACTTGATGATGGGCCCGGGCTGTGGTGCGCAGAACCCGGCCAACGATGAATCGGGCGAAACATTCGTCGCTGACGGCCAGAATTACGGCTGGTACGACGATGGCTGGAACGGCCCCGGCTGGTACATCGTCGGCGACGAATTTCGCCGCGGCTTCGGGTTCGGCGGCCGCGACGGTTGGCACGGCTGGAAGCATCACGGCAGCCACGCCCACCGCGAAGGTGAACATCGGGGTGAAGGGCATCACGCGGGCGGTGGTCATGGCGGCGGCCACGGTGGCGGCGGTCACAGCGGTGGCGGTCACGGCGGTGGCGGTCACGACGGCGGTGGTCACGGCGGCGGCAAGCACCGCTGACAGTTGGTGGCGGCAGGCCGGCACGGGCAAGGCGACGCCAATCGTCCTCATGCTGGGCGTTGTTGCGGTAATATGTCGTATGCGCGAACGGATATTTGGCAGCACACGGGATGTCTTTGATGACGGCACAAGTTCAATCGACTGATCCTTCCAAAGACGAGGCTTTAATCGAGGCGCTGGTCGGGGAACAAACGGCTTCCTGGAATAAAGGCGATGCTCACGCCTTCTCCGCCAGATGCACCGAGGACGTGAGTTTCACCAATATTGCTGGAACTTCTCACTACGGACGAGCGGCCTTCGAGCAGCGTCACGCTGAGCTTTTCGCGGGCATATTTAAGGGAAGTATACGAACGCAATCTATCGAGAAGCTTCGGTTCCTCCGTGAGGATGTGGCCATCGCAGACGTGAAAATGGAATTGAGGGGTTATACGAGACTACCTCCCGGCATTCAAAGCGGAAGCGACGGTGTTCACCGCACGAGTTTGCAGTTAGTCCTGACAAAGGGACGAGACGGTTGGCGCATCGCTGCCTTCCACAACGTTACCATCGTCCCATCAACTGCTCGTCCCTAAGCGTCGCGGGTGGCGGAAACAAAAGCGACGAACGATTACCTTGAGGCCACTTTCGACGAACCGATTGCGCCCGGCTCCCCGAAATTTTTCCGCGACTTCCCATTGTCGAGAATGGGGGCAAAAGAAATCAAAGTGTTGCACGACCGAAAACTTGCTTTCCCGGAAGGCGCAAACAATCGCGTGAAGGCAATCCGAGCCGTTTACACCTGGGCCGGTGCGGAAAGAGATACCGAGGGCAACACGGGCTGCGCAAGGCAGGTGCAACAATCGCTGCAAACAATGGCGCGACCGCGCATCAACTGATGGCGATGTCCGGTTGGAGCAAGATAGCGGAGGAGTGCACGCGCAAAGCGGATCAGGAAAAACTTGCGTGAGCCGGCGATGCACTTGATCGAAACGCCAGAACAAAACAGCATAGAAATGTGTCCCACCGAACAGCCGAGTGTGACTTTTCGACAGAAAATCCAACGAAATCAAAGCCGAATTTTGGGGATGGTGCCCAGGAGAGGACTCGAACCTCCACGCCTCGCGGCGCTAGTACCTGAAACTAGTGCGTCTACCAATTCCGCCACCTGGGCTTAAGCGGCGATAGGTACGGAGCCGTATTCTGGTTGTCAATCGAACGCGCTAACCCTCTATACAGCGCGGAATCGATCCTGTATCTCCGCCTGCCATGGCCTTGAAGAGCAAGTTTGAAACGCTGGTCACCGTGTTCGGCGGCTCGGGGTTCCTCGGCCGCCACGTGGTGCGTGCGCTTGCCAATCGCAATTACCTCATCCGCGTCGCCGTGCGCCGCCCGGAGCTGACCGGCTATTTGCAGCCGCTCGGCCGGGTCGGACAGATTCATGCGGTGCAGGCCAATGTGCGCTTTCCGCAGTCGATCGAGGCCGCGGTGCGCGACGCCGACGTTATCGTCAATCTGGTCGGCATTCTGTTTGAACGGGGCCGCCAACGCTTCGACGCCGTGCAGGCGGAAGGCGCGGGAGCCGTGGCCGCGGCTGCGCAGGCCGCGGGCGCCCGGCTGATCCACGTCTCGGCGATCGGCGCCGACGAGAATTCGGTCTCCGACTACGCGCGATCCAAGGCGGTTGGCGAGCGGCTGGTAATGGCGGCGCAACCTCAAGCCATCATCACGCGCCCATCAATCGTGTTCGGTCCGGAGGACGACTTCTTCAACCGCTTCGCCGCGCTGGCTCGCATCTCCCCGGCGCTGCCGCTTCCCGGCGGCGGCCACACCCGATTTCAGCCGGTGTTCGCCGGCGATGTGGCGGAAGCGATCGCCAGGGCGGTCGATGGCAAGGTAAAGTCGGGTACGGTCTATGAATTCGGCGGGCCGGACGTGCTGACGTTCAAGGAGCTGATGGAATTCACGCTCACCACCATCGAACGCCGCCGCCTGCTGCTGCCGATCCCGTTCGCGGTGATGAAGCTGCAGGCAGCGTTTCTGCAATTTCTGCCCGAGCCGCCGCTCACGCCCGACCAGGTCGAACTGCTCAAAAGCGACAACGTCGTCTCGACAGCCGCGCACGAGCAAGACCGCACGCTCGAAGCGTTGGGTATCATCCCCAATTCGGTCGCTTCGATCGTGCCGGATTACCTCTGGCGCTTCCGCAAGACCGGCCAATTCCACGGCCGCATCGCGTAGCTTATCGCGTCGTCCCCGCGCATGCGGCGGGCATAATCACGGGCCGAGCCGGTTCGATACGGACGGTGGTTATGGATTCCTGGAGACGCGGGAATGACGTACTACGCCTCGTATTTGAACGAGAGCGCAACGCGGGTGCGAAAGGCCGTAACCTTTCCATCCTCCACTTTCATGTCCATTTTGGTGACCTCGGCCACGCGGAGGTCGCGCAATGAACTGGACGCCGTTGCGACCGCGATGCGACCGGCGTCCTCCCATGATTTCTCGCTGACGCCGACCACATCGATAATCCGATAGACGCTATCCGATTGCTTCTTCGCCATTGGATTTGTCCTTTCGTGGCTAAACGGGAACGCGCCAAATACTTCGCGCGTCCGATCAGCTTAGATCAAAGCACATGATCGCGTCGATGACCTCTTTTGGTCGGTCTGGACTCCTGTGGCCGAAACGTAGAAGCTGAGACGCTGCGCCATTGGGTGCGGCGCACAAGGGCGCGACGATGCCGGGCAAACGCGTGCAGTTCGATGAAGCGACCTGGCGGCAGTTAGATCTTCTCGGCCACGACCAGATGAAGGACTTTCAGGAACTCGCCGATGAGGCGTTCCGCGATCTGTTGAAGAAATACAATCGTCCGGTCGATCTGAAAGATGCGCTGCGGCGCAGCGCCGGCGTCTCCGCGACGGTTCATCAACTGAAACCCGGTCAAGGCAAGAAACCGCGGCGGAAATAACTGCCGTTGGCGGCAGCCGACAGCCGAACGTGATCGACGCTTGATCCGCCATGGGTTTCCGCCGGCAAATCCCGGCGCTAGCTTCCAAAACCCGGCCGAACACGGTTTACGAACAGTGAAATCTGAAATGCTGCAAGCAGATAAACCGAATTTTCAGGCCTCATAAGTAGAAATACCCGGCCAAACACCCGAGGCTCTGTCCGCGGTTTAAGTGATCGCCATGCGCGTGGCTCAACTGTCCTGGAGCGAGACCGCCGGCTGGACTGCTGTTTCCGGCGATCGCGCCAATGCTGATCTGGTTTTCTTTTTCGGTACCCGGCAGGCGCTGGCGTGCGGCGCTCGCTATCGCGAACTGCGCGCGATGTTTCCGTCCGCTCACATTCTCGGCTGCAGCACCGGCGGGCAAATACACAACGACGACGTTACCGACGACGAGATCGCCGCCGCCGCAATCGGCTTCGATGCGACCAAACTCCGCATCGCCTGTGAACCAGCGCCCGCGCCGGAAAGTTCCCGCACCTGCGGGGCCACGATTGGCCGGCGATTGGCGGCGCCCGATCTCGTCGGCATTTTTGTCCTGTCGGACGGCCTGAACGTCAATGGCAGCGAGCTTGTCGCCGGCATCACCAGCGCGGTCGGCAAACAGGTCGCAGTCACTGGCGGGCTCGCCGGCGACGGCGCCGATTTTCACGAAACGCTGGTGGGCGCCAACTGCGTTCCCCGCAAGCAAACGGTCGCGGCAGTCGGCTTTTACGGTTCGGCAATCCGCATCGGCCACGGCAGTGCCGGCGGATGGGACGAGTTCGGCCCGCGGCGTCAAATCACCCGATCACGCGGCAACGTGTTGTTCGAGTTCGACGGCCAGCCGGCGCTCGACCTCTACGAACTCTATTTGGGCGACGAGGAAGCACGAGGCCTGCCGGGCTCCGGGCTGCTGTTTCCGTTGCGCATTTTCGATCCCGAGCGGCCGGATCATGACATCGTGCGGACCATTCTGGCGGTCGATCACGAAGCCCGCTCCATGACGTTCGCCGGTGATGTTCCCGAGGGTTGGACCGCGCAATTGATGCGCGGGAATTTCGACCGGCTGGCGGCCGGCGCCGCCATGGCCGCGCGCCAGGCTGCTGACGGCATCGGTCAAACCCGGACCGGCGACCAGATCGCGATCCTCGTGAGCTGCATCGGCCGGCGGCTGCTCATGGGGCAGCATACCGCCGACGAACTCGAAGCTGCGAGCGGCGAATTCGGACCGCATATTCCGCAACTTGGCTTTTACTCGTACGGCGAAATCTCACCGCATCGCGTGTCAGGCGTCTGCGAACTTCACAACCAGACAATGACCGTTACGACGATTGCGGAGGTACCGGAACACGCCGGTGCATAAACTCCTTGCCAGACAGCTTGCAAAAGCGGCCAAACACTCCGGCGAAGTGGACCTTGAGGCGCTGCTCGCGCTCGTCGCGGAGGCCTACGAGCAGTCGGATAACGATCGCCATCGCACCGATCGCTCGATCGCGCTGATGATCAAGGAGCTTGAGCAACTCAATCGCGGACTCGATCAGCTGGTGCAGGAGCGCACCGCCGCGCTTCGCGAGCGCGAGGCCGAGTTGCAAGCACAGAATCTTCTGTTCGATGCCGCGCTCACGAACATGGCCCATGGGCTGTGCATGTTCGACCGCAACGAGCGCTTGATTGTTTGCAACGAACGTTACGCCGAGCTCTCCGGGCTCGCGCGCGACTTGGTCAAACCCGGCGTGACGCTACGTGCCATTCTCGAGGCGCGGGTAGCGGGCGGCGGCGGGCCGTTGCACGCCGACAACTACGTGGAAGACCGTTTGGCGCAGATCCGTAAGGGTGAGCCGTATGATATCGAGATCGCGATGTGCGACGGGAGCGTGCTTGCCGTCCATCATCGGCCGATGCCGGACGGCGGCTGGGTCGCGATTCACCAGGATATCACCGCGCAAAAGCGGGCCGAAACGCAGATCACTTATATGGCCCGGCATGACGACTTGACGAGCCTCGCCAATCGCGCCGTTCTGCTGGAGAAAATGGAGGAGGAACTCGCACGCGCGCAGCGCCACGGCAGCAAGTTCACTCTGTTCATCCTCGATCTCGATCTATTCAAGACGGTCAACGATACGCTCGGGCACCCGGTCGGGGACGAGCTGTTGAAGGTGGTGGCGGACCGGCTGTTGTCGTGCATCGGCGAAACCGACACGGTTGCGCGACTCGGCGGCGACGAATTTGCGATTTTGGCGACGGTCGACGGCGACCAACGGGAAACTGCGATCGCGACCGCCAACAGGCTCCTGGCAGCAGTCGCCGCGCCTTGCGAGCTCGACGGGCATCATCTCAATATTGGCACCAGCATCGGCATCGCGCTGGCGCCCGAGCATGGCACGGCTGTCGACCAGCTGGTGAAGAATGCCGACCTCGCGCTGTACAGAGCCAAGGCCGAGGGCCGCAACGCCTACCGCTTTTTCGACGATGCGATGAGCATTGAGGCGCGCAGGCGCCGCGCCTACCAGAACGATCTGCGCAATGCGCTGGCGAACGATGAGTTCGAGCTGCATTACCATCCGATCGTCGACATCCAGACGCACGAAATTGCCAGCGTTGAGGCGCTGATCCGCTGGCGGCATCCACAGCGCGGCCTGATCGCACCCGCCGAGTTCATCCACGTGGCGGAGGAAACCGGCCTGATCAATCCGATCGGCGACTGGGTGTTGCGCAAGGCATGCAGCGATGCCATGCGCTGGCCGCCTGCCGTCAAGGTCAGTGTCAATTTATCGGCGGTGCAGTTTCGCAAGGTTTATCCGATCGACAATTTTTGTGACGTACTCGCGGAATCCGGACTGCCGCCGGAGCGGCTGGAACTGGAGATCACCGAGACAGTGCTGCTGCAAGGCAGCGCGGAAAACGTCGAAACGCTGCATCAGTTGCGACTGATGGGAATTTCCATCGTGCTGGACGATTTCGGCACCGGATATTCGTCGCTCAGCTACCTGCGGATGTTTCCGTTCGACAAGATCAAGATCGATCGCTCATTCGTGCACGAACTGGCGAAGAATGCCGATTGCGCCGCGATTGTTTCTGCCGTGGCGGGTCTGGGCAGGAGTCTCCGCATCAGCACGGTCGCCGAGGGCATCGAGACCGAAGACCAGCTTCTGCTCGTGCGCGCCGCCGGCTGTACGCATGCTCAGGGCTACCTGTTCGGCCGGCCATGCCCGGCGCCGGCGCTCAAGCTTCCGAGCGTTGAGCAACACCGGCAAAAGATCGAAGCGGCCTGACTGCGCGGCGCTCTGGCAACTCAGGCAAATCGCTCACGCGCTCTGGCGCGCGCCTTGATGGCTTCGACTTCGCGGTTTCTCGCCGGGCTCGCGGTCTCCAATGAAATGAGCAGCCGCCGGGCCGTTTCCGTCACTTCCTCGACCGCGCGGCTGAATGCGGCCTCGTTGGCGCGCGACGGATGCGTAAAGCCGCTAAGCTTGCGAACGAACTGAAGCGCCGAAGCACGGATTTCCTCGTCCGTGGCCGGCGGCTCGAAATTAAACAGCGTGCGGATGTTGCGGCACATCGGCGCCTCCTTGTCGATGGGGTTAGCTGCACTTTGGCCATTCTACAATTTAGCGGCCGCTGAGGTAAGTTGAGCGATAAAGCCCTGCCCCGCTGGAGCGTTTCGTGTCGTCCACTGTCGCCGATCCTGTCCCGATCGTCCTCGACGACGGCGTTCGCGTCTCGGGCTTGGTGCAAGCACCGCCGCAAGCGCGGGCCTGCTATGTCCTGGCCCACGGCGCCGGCGCGGGAATGAAGCATCCGTTCCTGGCTGCGGTCGCGGCGGAGCTAGCGCAACGCGGCATCGCCACCTTGCGCTACCAGTTTCCCTACATGGAGCGCGGCGGCAAACGGCCGGATCCGCCGCCAGTCGCGCACGCAACTGTCCGCGCGGCGGTAAACACAGTGCAACAATTGTTGCCAAACATGCCGCTGATTGCCGGCGGCAAATCCTTCGGCGGCCGCATGACGTCGCAGGCACAAGCGAAAGCGCCGCTGCCGGGCGTGCGCGGCCTCGCCTTTCTGGGGTTTCCATTACACCCGGCCGGCCGGCCTTCGCAGGACCGCGCCAAACATCTGTTTGATGTCCAAATTCCGATGCTGTTCCTGCAAGGAACGCGCGACACGCTGGCCGCGCTCGATGAGCTGGAGCCGCTTTGCCAAGCGCTCGGTCCGCGCGCGACCTTGAAGCTATTCGCAGACGCCGATCATTCGTTCCATGTGCCAGCGCGGACCGGCCGCAAGGATGCCGACGTTCGCGGCGAAATGCTGGATACGCTCGCCGGCTGGATCGACGGCGTCATCGAAGCCCGAGCGTGAGCGCGATAAGGCCGACCACGCCGACCACGAGCCGCCAGCCTACAAAAAGCGTAAAGCCGTGCCGCGATACATAGCCGAGGAAGGTCTTCACCACGAACCAGGCGCTGATGAAAGAAACGATAAAGCCGACGGCGACGATCATCACGTTGCTGTGGCTCATTTGGCCGTGGTTCTTGTAGAGATCGTAGGCGAACGCACCTGCCATGGTCGGCATGGCGAGCCAGAACGAGAATTCGGCGGCGGCGCGACGCTCGGCGCCGAGCAGCATCGCGGCGACAATGGTCGCTCCCGAACGCGACACGCCCGGTATCATCGACAGACACTGCGCCAGCCCGATGATAAAATACATCGGCAGCGTGAATGTTGTCGCTTCCCGGTAACGCGGCTTGAGATCGAGCCGATCGACCCACAACAACACCAGACCGCCGACGATCAGCGACACGCACACGATCCAGGGGTTGAACAGCACCTCCTTGATGAATTTGTAGGCCGTCGCCCCAATCACCAACGCCGGCAAAAAGGCCAGCAGGACGCCGATGATAAAGCGCCGCGCCTGCGGATCGTTGAACATCCCAAGAAACAAGTGCCACAGCCGCACGGCATAGATCGACAGCAAGGCCAGGATCGCGCCGAACTGAATGAGCACCGCAAAACTTTTGCCGAAATCGTCGTCGCTGAAGCCAAAAAACTGCTGCATTAGCAGGAGATGTCCGGTGGATGAGACCGGAATGAATTCGGTCAGTCCCTCGACCACCCCAAGGATGATCGCCTTGATGAAATCGAGCGTCATGAATGAGAGCTCCACGGGGGAGGAAGGCGCGGCGCGCGCCCAATCCGATAAAAGTGGCACGAAATCGTAGGCAGACTTGTGACCGAGCGTCAAAGTTCTGGCAAGGCGGGGGCCGCGCCTTCAACAAGCACGGCGGTACAGGTTCCCTGCGCTGGTTGCTGCGGAATTGCTTTGCCTATAAGGGAGCGCTTCGGCGTCGCGGGACTCATTCGTTCGCGACGCGGCCTAGTCGAATTGCTCACACCTGATAGCATGCTGACCCTGTTTCATCACTTCTCCTGTCCGCATTCCCGTTTCGTCCGGCTGATCCTCGAGGAGATCGGTTCGACGCCGCGCCTCGTCGAGGAGCGGACCTGGGAACGGCGTGAGGAGTTCCTCATGCTAAATCCCGCGGGAACCACGCCGGTCCTGGTCGAAGAAGGCGTGCCGCCGATACCAGGGGCGGCCATCATCGCCGAATACCTCGACGAGACCCGGGCAACCACCGGCGCCCTCCCCCGGCTGATGCCGCGCGAACCGGCGCAACGGATCGAAATCCGCCGGCTGATGAGCTGGTTCAACGATAAATTCTTCGCCGAGGTCAGCGGCGCGTTGGTCACGGAGCGCGTCTATAAGCGCTTTATTCCAGCAAGCGAAGGCGGCGGCGCCCCCGATACCGAGATCATGCGGGCGGCACGCAGCAATATAAAGTACCATCTATCGTACATCGGCTGGCTCGCTCGCAAGCGCGATTGGCTGGCCGGCGACAGCCTGACTTATGCCGATCTTGCCGCGGCGGCGCATCTTTCCGCCGTCGATTACCTGGGCGATGTACCGTGGCACGAAGACGAAACCGCCAAAGCCTGGTACGCGAGGATCAAGTCGCGACCCTCGTTCCGCGCGTTGCTCGGCGAAACGCTGCCCGGCCTGCCGCCGTCGGCGACTTACGCCAACCTCGACTTCTGACGCCATCCGCTGCGACCACTCTCAAGAACAAGCTCGCCGAAGTTGCGCTCGCGCAGGGTTTTGGCGCGATCGGTTTCGCGCGGCCGGATTCAATCCCGCACGCGGCCGTGCACTTGCAGGAGTTCCTGGCGACCGGCGCGCACGGCGATATGGACTGGATGGCGAGGAACGCCGATCGCCGCGCCAATCCTAAAGCCTTATGGCCCGAAGTCCGCACCATCGTCATGCTCGGCATCAACTACGGTCCCGACGACGATCCGCTCGCGATTCTGCAGGAAAGCACCCGCGGCGCCATCTCGGTCTATGCCCAGGGCGACGACTACCACGAGGTGATCAAGTCGCGGCTGAAGCATCTCGGACGCTGGCTCATCGACGAGGTTGGCGGCGACGTCAAAGTTTTTGTCGACACCGCGCCGGTTATGGAGAAACCGCTGGCGCAAGCTGCCGGCCTTGGCTGGCAGGGCAAACATACCAACCTGGTCTCACGCCAGCACGGCTCGTGGTTGTTCCTGGGCGCGCTCTTCACCACCCTCGATCTGCCGCCCGACGCGCCCGAAGACGATCATTGCGGCAGCTGTCGCGCCTGCCTCGACATCTGCCCGACGGCCGCATTTCCTGCGCCTTATCGTCTCGATGCGCGGCGCTGTATCTCCTATCTCACCATCGAACATAAGGGCCCGATCCCGCGCGCACTGCGTCCGCTCATCGGCAACCGCATCTACGGCTGCGACGATTGTCTGGCGGTTTGCCCGTGGAACAAGTTCGCGCAGGCCGGAAGCGAGACCAGGCTTGCCGCGCGCGCGGTATTGCGCGCGCCAACGCTTGCCGAATTGGCCGGGCTCGACGACGCCGCCTTCCGCGCGTTGTTCACCAAGAGTGCCGTCAAACGCATCGGCCGCGCGCGCTTTGTGCGCAATGTGCTGATTGCCGTCGGCAACTCGGCCAATGCCGCATTGGCCTGCGAGGCCGAGCGTTTGCTCGACGATCCGTCGCCGCTGGTGCGTGGTGCCGCGATTTGGGCGCTCGGCCGTTTAGACCGGCCGCGGCTTGCGAGTTGCGCTGCAGCGCGTCGCGCAGCGGAGACGGATGCCGACGTGATCGACGAATGGAACGCCGCGCTGCTATGAGGCTCCGATGTCCAACCTTTTCTGTTTCGGGCTCGGTTATTCGGCGGAACATTTCGTCGCAAGGTTCGGCGATGGTTTCGATCGCATCATCGGCACCGTTCGCGGCAGCGAACGCACTGCGGTTCTGAACGCGCGCTTCGGCGGCCGGCTGAAGGCCTTGGCCTTTGACGGCGTTACGGCGACACCGGAACTAACAAGCGCAATCAGCGAAGCCGATGTGGCGCTGGTTTCGATCCCGCAAACCGCAAAAGGCGATCCGGTGCTGGCCGCGTTCGGTGAACCGTTGACGCACGCGAAGCGGCTGCAGTCGATCGTGTATCTATCCACCGTCGGAGTTTACGGCGACCAGGGCGGCGCGTGGGTGGACGAGGCAACGCCGCCGCGGCCGGGTTCGGGGCGCGCGCGCGAGCGGCTTGCCGTCGAGCAGGCGTGGCAGAACTTCGGCGAGCGCTCTCACAAAGCCGTCGCGATCCTGCGGCTTGCCGGCATCTATGGGCCTGGACGCAATGCGCTCGTGAAGATCATGCGCGGCGATGCGCGACGCGTCGTCAAGCCCGGCCAGGTGTTCAACCACATTCACGTCGGCGATATCGCAAAGGCGATCGATGCGGCGTTTGCCCGCGCCGCCGTCGGCATTTTCAACGTCGCCGACGACGAGCCGAGCCCTGCCGGCGATCTGCTGGTCTTCGCGGCGCAACTCCTCGGCCGCGACCCGCCGCCGGAAATCCCGTTCGAGAAAGCTGCGCCGTCGATGTCGCCGATGGCTCTGAGTTTCTGGCAAGAATGCCGGCGCGTGCGCAACAACAAGCTCAAGCGCGAACTCGGGGTTGCGCTCGATTACCCGACTTATCGTGAAGGGCTACGTGCGTTGTTTGAAGCGGGGTAGCAGAGCGGGTCATTGCGAGGAGCGAAGCGACGAAGCAATCCAGAACGGTGAGGCTGCCGTCAAGTAGGAGGCGGCTACAACCTCGTGCTCAGAATTGGTAAGCTGCGGTCCTATCGGTTGCCAGTTACGTTTCCGCAGGCGCCTGAGGACGACGCCGAGCGGGCTCTACCCGACGCTGCAATAGGACTTCACCGTTTGCAATAGTTGGCTACGTTCACACCGACTGCCGCAAGTGGGGGCGCATCATGCCGGCGATTACACCCGAACCGATCCTGAAGATTGCCACCGGTTTCATGGCGGCAAAACATCTTTTTGCTGCGAGCGAGATCGGCTTGTTCGAGGCGCTTGCCAGCGGTCCGGCAAGCCTCGAAGAGCTGGCGGGCAAGACCGCGGTTCCGGCGCGTACGGTAGGAATTGTAGCGGCTGCGATGGTCAGCCTCGGATTGATCGACCAGGAAGGTGGCCGTTACCGTAATGGCGAGGTGGCAGCAACATTCCTTGCCGGCAAGCCCGGTCACGATCTTCGGCCCGTCCTACGTTTCTTCAATAGCATCGGCTATCCGCTTTGGGAAAAGTTCGCCGACGCTGTACGCACCGGTGAGGGTCAGGCGCAGTTCGGTAAATTCGATCGCGAGCAGCAGCAGATATTTTCAGCCGGTGTTGAAGCGCTCACGGCTCCGGTGGCGGTATCGCTGGCGGCCGCCTACGATTTCAGCGGTCACAAACGACTACTCGACGTTGGCGGCGGCACCGGCTCGTTCTTGCTGGCGGTACTGCGACGCTATCCCGCTCTGCACGGCACGCTGTTTGAGCTGCCAGGAGCTTGCGCCGTCGCACGGCAGCGCCTGTCGGCGGAGCCGGAGGGGACCCGCATCGAAATCGTCGAGGGCGATATATTCAAGACGCCCCTTCCCCCGACCACGATGTTCTCCTTGTGGCTAACACGGTCCACGTGCTCTCGGCCCCCCACAATCTGGACCTCATGAGAAAAATGCGCGCGACGGTCCAGAGAGGGACACGGCTGTTATTGGTGGACTTCTGGATGAACCCAACGCACACAGAACCGCCCGGCGCCGCCCTTATGTCGGGGGAATTTCTGGTCATGGCCGGGGAGGGCCAAGCTTACAGCGAGCAGGAAGCCAACCATTGGCTGGGGCAGACCGGGTGGCGCAAACGCGAACGCACGCCGCTTGCCGGCATGTCCAGTGTGATTGTCGCCGAAGCCGATTGATGACTGACCTCAGCTAATGGCCCGAAACCGAAGTGCTGCAACGTCTACGTTTGGTCGGCTAACAAAAAAAGCGGACATGACTCGGACATCACCGAAGGACCGGGTTTGACCCAACGCTGACATTATTACGAATTGGGAACTTCCCCTCGCACACACCAAGCTCTCGCTGTTAGCGTGAATGGACCATCTTGGCGATCTCCAAGCAAGCGCTTGCGCATACGAGCTTCGAGCTGTTGCCGACGATCCTCGGAAAGCGACACGACGAACGCGCCTCCGGGGCCGGCTCCTTTCGTGAACGGCTCCCAGTAGTCGTTGAACGATGAATACGCTTGGTCGATGACCAGGGGCTGCTCCTTGACATTGATGAGTCCAGCCTTCCTCCAGAGGTCCCCCAGCTCACCTTGGCGCGATAACTTCATGTGCCGCTCGTCCTTTGGCTCGATGGCCGGATCGATTGCGACGGCTTCATCCCAGAAAAACCTGAGCATCTGCATGCCAGCGTCGTAGTCCCAGACACAGGCACTTACAACGCCTTGCGGACGCGTCACGCGGCGCATTTCCGTTATTGCTTTGTTGGGATCGGGGACGAAGTTCATGACGAGCAAGGCCAGAGTGTTGTCGAATGCTGCATCCTTGAACTTCAGCGCCTGGGCATCGCCGACTTCAAAGTGCGCGCGGGGAGACGTGACGTTCTTCTGTGCGTAGGCGATGAATCCCTCTGAAGGATCCACACCAACAATCTCGCTCGCGGGCATGCCCGCTTCTAATGCCGCCGCGAGCGATCCGGTTCCGGTGCCTACATCGAGGACGCGGTCGCCGTTCTTGACGCCGGCAAACGCAATGTAGGTCGGTGCGAGCAGGCGGCTCCAGCGTCCCATGAAACGCTCGTAACCGGCACTCACAGCGAACATCTTTGCTTCTGCTTCCGTCGCTTTAGTCGATTGAGCCAAGGCCTGCTGACCAAGGAGCGAGGCGACTGTTAGCGACGGCAAGACGATGCTTCTCAAGAGCTTTTGCATCTCAGCCTCCCAGCTCATTGGTCACGGACGGCAGCATGCGATCGCTGAGAGCCAGTTTGACTCATTCAAAAACCTCAATAAAGATTCCTTCTTGCACTAGACTGCTCCGTAAAATGGAGTAATCGGATTGGACAAACTCAGAGCAATCAAGAGCTTCGTACGCATCGTTGAGAGCGGCAGCCTCACCGCCGCGGCGGCGGACCTCAACGTCTCACTGTCTTCGATGGTGCGCATACTTGCCGCACTCGAGCACGACTTGGGCGTGACACTCCTGAACCGAACGACTCGCAGGATCCATCTCACTCATGATGGGGAGCAGTACCTCGAGTATTGCCGGATGATTTTGACCCAGGTGCAGGAAGCGGAGGCGGCGCTGCGCTCCCGACGCGCAGTGCCTCATGGGCGATTGGGATTAACTGCTTCGGTAGCATTCGGCCAACGCCATATGGCGTCCATCGTGAACGAGTTCGTGCGGCGCCATCCCAACGTGCGCGTCGAGTTTTTACTCGTAAACCGAATCGTGAACCTCATCGAGGAAGGCTTTGATGTCGCCATTCGCATTGCCCACCCGGATGATACGTCGCTTGTGTCGATACCGCTTACGAAGGTACGCCGTGTTGTCTGCGCCAGTCCCGACTACCTGCGCCGGCACGGCATTCCGCGCTGTCCACAAGACCTCAAAGCCCATCGGTGTGTGCGCTTCACCGGCCTGGCGCCACGCGCCCATTGGCCCTTCAGGATCAACTCCCGCGACGTAAGCGTTTCAATTCCGGATGTTATTGTCTGCAATGATGCCGATGTGGCCATCGAGAGTTGCGCAAAGGGTCTCGGACTTGGCTCGTTTCTTTCGTATATGGTGGCGCCGCTCAGAAGGTCGGGGCGATTGAAATACGTACTCGAGGATATTGAGATCGAGCCGGTACCAGTGCGGTTTGTCTACCCGCGTTCCCGAATAATGTCGGCGACGGTTCGCGCTTTCGCGGAATTATGCGTCAATAAACTACAAAGTGTTTCACTCGACTGACGTTGCGAGATCGCGTTGTGCGGAACATCATATTGCCTTCATACGGTGGACGTTGGCTCTGCGAGGGGCGAGTTCCGTTCTTGGCCCATCGCGACTGATGCCAATGCCCCGAATGTGCGTACGCTTTCGGGCCGGAGCGGACTCTCGCGAGCCATTCATGCTGGCGCGCTTATGCACTCGGTGGGATTGCGATAAGTCAACGGGTCCGGCCCGAAGACAAGCTCCGCGACGAAGCAATCCAGAACCGCACCGGTATTGGATTGCTTCGCTTCGCTCGCAATGACGAGATCAGTGCAAGCTCGGGCCCTTGAGAAAGCGGTCGCGCTCGCCCGACTTGATGCGCAGGTCCATGGTCTCGCCGTCCCGATAGATGGTGATCGGCACTTCGACGCCGGCCTGGCCTTGCGCCCAGATGCGGCGGAACATCCCCGCCAGATCGTTGACTTCGGTGCCCGCGACCGACAGCACGATGTCGCCGGTATGCAGGTCGGCGCGCTTGGCCGGCCCGCGATCGGCGAGCCCGACGATGACCAGCCGGTTCTCGACCTCGGTCGCATAAAAACCGAGCCACGGCCGCGGCGGCGCGTTGCGGCGGCCGAATTTGAGCAGGTCGTCGAAGATCGGCTTCAACAGATCGATCGGGACCATCATGTTGATGTTCTGCGCCTGGCCCTTCTCGACTGCGTGCTGGAGCTGCAGCGAGCCGATGCCGAGGAGGTCGCCTGCCGGTCCGATCATCGCCGTGCCGCCCCAGTTCGGATGGGCCGGCGCCGTGAAGATCGCCTCGTCGAGCACGTATTCCCAATAACCGGCGAACTCCTGTTTGGCGACGATGCGGGCTGCGACCGAATGCTGGCGCCCGCCGGCGCCGGCGACGACGACCCGCTCGCCAAGCGAAGCCGCCGCCGACTGACCGATCTCAAGCGCCGGCATGTCAAGCTTGGCGAGCGCTTGCACCAGCCCGAATCCGGTTTCCTGGTCGTAGCCGAGGACGTGACCGGGCACCGAGCGCCCGTCGTTCAACGTGAGCCAGAGCGTGTCCGCCTCAGTGATCAAATAGCCGATGGTCAGAATGAGGCCGTTGCCGCGGATGATGACACCATTACCGGCGCGCTCAGTGCCGAGTGTGTCCGCCGTAAAGGCGTCGCTCGGCACGGTTGCGCGCAGCGCCACCACGCAGGAGAGCGCAAGCTCAAGATCGTAGGCGTAATCCTCCGGCTTCGGCTGCACGGAGGTCGGCACCTTCCAGTCGCTCAAGGATGCCATCTCATTCCTTCTTCTCAGACTTGTCGGACGCTGCCTTGTCAGACGCCGCGGCGCGCTGTTGCAGTTCCTGCAGGCGCTTCTCCATTTCCGGCAGGCTACGAATGAGTTCGCATTTCTGCTTGTCTTCCTGCGCCTGTTTCTTCACCTCTTCCCAGCGTTCCTTAGCATCTTCCAGGGTCCAGGGCCGCCTCTTCGCCGGATTGAAAGCCTGCGCCTTGACCAGATTCTCCATCGAATGCGCGTACTCTTCCAGATTGAGAATGCGATTGCGCACCTGATAATAGAAGCTCTTGCCGTCCAACTCGTCGCAGTATTTCAGCCCGCCGGCGAACATCTGTTGGGCCATATGGGCGTCGAAGATCTTTCCTTTGAGGTCGTCGATCGCTGAATTTTGGGCCTGTAGCGCGGATGCGGGAAATAACAACAGCGTAATCACGCCGAAGGCAAGCCGCCTCCCCCAAGTCCCGCGGCCATCGTCCTTGAGTTGCAACTCCTCGAGTCCCACGTCCTTGAGTCCCCACGTCCTTGAGTGCCACCTCGTGCGAAGACGGCACCTATTTGCTGGGCCGGGCCGAAAGCTTACCACAATACCGCGGCGGCGTTCTTAATCGTTCATTATCCATGAACAACACGGCGCAGCGATTGCGGGGCCCAGCTGTCATATAGTTAGCGCCGTCGTCGATGCTGCCTTGTTCCCGCCAAATCTTCTTTGCAGAACAAAGCAATGTTGCGTGACTGAGGCCCCGCCTTGCGCATCACCGGTAGCTTTTTAGTGATCGCGTTTACGCTTGCCGCTGCAGGCGGCGAGGTGGCGGCTCAGACGTATCCCCCCACGATGCCGGGCGATTACTACCCGGCGCCGCCGGCGTACTATCCACCACCCCCGCCGCGGCCCTACGCGAACGCGCCGATCCCGCCGGCTGATGTCGGCCCGCCGATGCGCAATCCTTATGGGCCGCAGCCTTACGACTACGCCAACGATTACCAACAGGGTCCATATCCGCCGCGGCCATATTTTGCCGCGCCGGCAGACCGGCCGTACTTTGGTGGCCCGGCTGGTGCCGAGCGGGCACCCGACGGGTCGACCATGATGGCGGCGTTGCCGCCCGAGGATCGGCCGGAGACCGGGCCGCGCCGGGAAATACCGCCGCAGTTCCGCCGCCAGCTGGTTGACTACGTCACTTCCGAACCCGCCGGAACGGTCATCATCGATACGCCGCACACCTACCTCTACCTCGTGCTCGGCAACGGTAAGGCCATGCGCTACGGCATCGGCGTCGGCCGCGAAGGTTTCACCTGGTCGGGCACCGAGCGCATCAGCCGCATGACCGAGTGGCCGGACTGGCATCCGCCGAAAGAGATGATCGACCGGCAGCCTTATCTGCCGCGGTTCATGGCCGGCGGCGACGGCAATCCGCTCGGCGCGCGCGCACTCTATCTCGGCAACACGCTCTATCGCATTCACGGCACCAATCAGCCGTCGACCATCGGGCATTTCGTTTCGTCAGGCTGTATCCGCCTGACCAACGAGGACATCGAAGACCTCTACAACAGAGTGAACCTTGGCTCACGCGTCGTGGTCCTGTCCGGATCGCCGCCGGCTGCGGCAGCCGCGAGGCGCCTGCCATATGCTCGCTAGTCGCGGCGGACTTTGATTTGCTGCCGTCGGCGAAACTTCAAATCCAAGACCTGAGATCCAAAACCAGCGAAGACCGGCGCGTCATCGTTGGCGCCAGCGCCGACCGCTTAAATTTTCCTGTTGGTTTTTCCGCGACTCAATTAATGTCGCCGGCGTCGGCTTGACGGGTCGAACCCGTTGTTAGTCCGGCAAGGAAGCGGCCGCGGAGCGCGCGGCCGCTGCGAGCCAACTGCCTCGCGCTGACCTCTCGCCCTATGTGACGCGTGTTTTTCGAAAGTCGCGCACGGCGTTCAGCGAGGTGCAATGCTTCCCAATATTCGCCTGATGATCGCAGCTACGATTGCGGCGATCCTGATGCTGATCTGCGGATTCAGCATGTTCGCTACTTTCCGCGTCAGCCACGCTCCGCTCGAACGCGTGGCATCCGTTGCATCGCTTCACCTGGTCACCACTGATACTGCAACGCCTGCCATCACCGTTACGGCCGCAGCCCCGTTCAACAATCGCTTTGATGTCGGCGAACCAGGAAGCGGCAGCGTCGTGGCCTTGGCCTATGCCGCCCCCGAGACGGCCGAACCCGCGGAGACAAATGCTAACGCACCGGCCGCGGACATTCGCGAACCAATTGCAGCAGAACCCGCGAGCGGGGACGGTCCAGCGCGGACACAACAAGCCGCCACAGCGGAAGCAGAACCTGAGACGAAACCGGAGGGGACGCCGGCGGCCGCAGCGCCACTAATTCCTCCCGCTGATTCAACTATCGCGCTCGCCGCGCCAGCAATTGCCGAGCCGATACCCGAACCAGCAGCGCAGACGGGGGAGCCTGAGGTAGCGTCCGCCCCTGCAACTGTCGAGCCCGTGCTGGTCTTGCCCGACCTTGCGACCCAAGCCGCGGACAAGGCGGAGCGAGCGGAAAAAGCGGAGAAGAAAGCCAAGCGTGCGCACGCCGCCGCCCGAACCCACCGCATCCATAAAGCGCGCGCGGTCGCCCAGGCCTCCGCCTTCGAAGCCCAGACCACCTTCCGAACCGCTACCTGGTGGACCAAGCGAGAGCCGCAAAGAGTTCCAGCAAAAATCCGTCACGCCAAAATCACGTCGACAACACCCGCTTCGAGAAAAACCACTTCGACAACAGCCGCTTCGGCAACAACCACGTCGACAACGGTCATCTCGACAACACCCGCTTCGGCGACACCCGCTTCGACGGCATCGGGCGATGTGATTTCCGGTGTCGGCGGCCCGTTCGTCAACGTGCCTGGTCAGTAGCCGAACATCGGGATTGACTTCGACTGTTCCGTCGCCCTGAGGTGACGGTTATGACTCCGCTTTCCGTCCTTGACCTATCGCCGGTTACCACTGACACGCCCGGATCGGCCGCGCTGCGCAACTCGCTCGATCTGGCGCTGCTCGCAGACGCGCTCGGCTATAAGCGCTATTGGCTCGCCGAGCATCATAACCTGGCGAGCATCGCCAGTTCAGCGCCCGAGATCATGATTGGGCAAATCGCCGCCGTGACCAAACACATTCGTGTCGGGTCGGGCGGCGTAATGCTGGTCAACCATGCGCCGCTCATGGTCGCGGAACGCTTTAAGGTGCTGGAGGCGCTGTTTCCCGGCCGCATCGACCTTGGCCTCGGCCGCGCGCCGGGCACCGATCCGGTTACGTCCTACGCCTTGCGCCGCCGGCAGGACCCGCGGGAAGGCGATGAGTTTCTCGAACGCTTTCAGGAATTGGTCCTGCTGGAACGCGGCGGCTTTCCCGAAGGCCATCCGTTTCGCAACGTGCACGCGGTGCCCGCGGATGTCGCGCTGCCGCCGGTGTGGCTGCTCGGCTCGAGCGGCTATAGCGCCGAGCTTGCTGCGGCGGTCGGAATGGGGTTTGCGTTCGCGCACCACTTCGCCGAGCACGATGCTGAAAGTGCAATGCTGACCTACCGCGAGCATTTCAAACCGTCGGAAACCATGCGCGAGCCCTATGCGATCCTTGCCACTGCGGCGATCGCGGCCGATAGCGATGCCGAGGCCGAGCGGATCGCGAGCAGCGCCGACCTGCACTTCGTGCGCCGCGCCAAGGGCGAATATCTGCCGCTTGCATCGCCGGACGAAGCCGCCATCTACCCCTATACGCCGATCGATCGCAGCCGCATCGCCCGGCAGCGCGAGCGCCTGGTGGTCGGCGGCATCGATAGAGTTAAAAGTCGCTTGCTGGAATTGATCGAAGCAACGCGTGCCGATGAATTGATGATCACCACCATGGCGTATAATCATGCCGCGCGGCGCCGTTCGTACCAATTGCTGGCGGAAGCGTTCGCCATCGTCCCGCCCCACTGAAGTGGGCCGGACATGCAACCCGGGAAGGTCAACCGCGTTATGGATATAGCGTCGCGCCACCTCCCGAGCTGGAAGGGAGCACCTCTCAATCTCACGACTAAGCCGCAGTCGAAATCTGTGTCTCCAGGAAGAGTTGTGCCTTGAAGCGTGTTTCGTCTTTTAATGGGAGGTGGAACGCGCCGCCTGACGCGGGGCGTTCGCAGCGCGTCCTCTTCAGTACCGTGTGCGCGATGGTGTCGGTCTGCGCCATGTCCTGCGGCGTTTCGCCGGCAGCGGCCAGCCCGAGCACCAAGACTGCACCAAGTTTCCGCCACACCGAAACCGATCACGCGCGGAAAGACGGTTCGAAAGGCCCGCTGCAAATCATCATTTCCGTCGATCAGCAGAAGCTTCATCTCTACAGCGATGGCGTGCACGTGGCCGATGCACCGGTCGCAACCGGAGTACCCGATCACCCAACGCCGCTCGGCATTTTCAGCATCATCCAGAAAAGCCGCGATCACCGCTCCAATATCTACAGCAACGCGCCGATGCCGTTCATGGAACGCATCACCTGGTCGGGCGTGGCGCTGCACGAAGGTTTCAATCTGGGCCATCCGGCTTCGCATGGCTGCATCCGCATGTCGCATGAATTCGCCACGCGATTGTGGGCGTTGACCAAGCTCGGCGTGGGCGTCGTCATTGCCCGCCGGGAGCTGCGGCCGGAGGAAATTTCCGATCCGCATCTGTTCGTGCACAGGGAAAAGCCGGCCGATGCGGAGCCGGCGACATCGCTCGCTCCGGCTGCGCCCATACCAACCGCGCCGACAGCGGCCAAGCTCCTCAAGACCGCAGAGACTGTGGAAGCTGACCAGACGACAGACGCGTCACGCCAACATGGTCCGGACACGGCCGTTGTGACTCCGGCCGTCGAAGCGGCCGGGCCGGCCAGCGATTCGGACCTGGTGAACCCGCCAATCGATCCTGTCGCACCTGATGAAGCCGAAGCGGCCGAGTCCGATCCCGACATTCCGCTGCCGCTGGCGAAGCCCGCCGAAATCGCGCACCCCGCGAAAGGGCCGATCGCGATTTTCATCAGCCGCAAAAAGCAAAGAATCTACGTGCGTCAGGATTTTGCGCCGCTGTTCGACGCTCCGATCAGCATTGAGCACCCGGACCAACCGCTGGGCACTCACGTGTTCACCGCAATGAACTACGCGGATGATGGAGCAAGCTTCCGCTGGAACGTGATCTCGCTGCCGGGCGAGCAAACGAAGGCGCGTCAACCTGATTACCTGCAAAGAAACGGCCAATACATAATCGTGAAGCGTGAAACTGTACGTAATCGCGAGCCGGTCGTGCAAGCGCCCACTGAAACGCCCCAGCAGGCGCTCGCCCGCGTGGAAATCCCGCAGGACGCGCTCGATCTGATTTCGGAACTGATGGTGCCGGGTTCTTCCCTCATCGTCTCCGACCAGGGCCTGGGCGAGGAAACCGGCGAGGGCACAAACTTCATCGTCGTCACGCCCTGAGACGATCGGCTGCACCGCCATTCCAACCGTCATCGCCGCCGGATATGCTAGGCTCGCCTCAGGGTAGGGCATTTCAGTCGAATGGAGGATCGTCTTGGGTAAGCATTTCTCACTTGTCGCGTCGGATAGTTTCAAGCTTGGCGCCTACCGCGCCGATCCGAGCGGGCCGCCCAAGGGCGGCATCGTCGTCATTCAGGAAATCTTTGGCGTCAATCATCACATCCGGGCGGTGAGCGATCGTCTCGCCGCCGAAGGCTATGCTGCCGTAGCGCCGGCTTTGTTCGATCGCCAGCAACCGAATTTCGAATGCGGCTATACGCCGGACGAAATCGCCAATGCCCGCAAGTTCGTCGCCAATCCCGACTGGGGTGCAATGATGCGCGACGTGCAGGCCGCCATCGACGAGGCGAAGAAAAGCGGTCCGGCCGCCATCATCGGTTTCTGCATGGGCGGCACCATAGCCTTCCTTGCCGCCGCCAAGGCTGAACGGGCTGTCGGCCGCCATCGGCTATTACGGCGGCCAGATCGCCAAGAACGCCGACGAAAAGCCGAAAGTACCGACGCAGCTGCATTTCGGCGAGAAGGACGCGTCGATCCCGATGAGCGACGTCGAACTGATCAAACAGAAGCGCGGCGGCGATTGCGAGATCTACGTGTATCCCGACGCGCAGCACGGTTTTCATTGCGACGAGCGCGGCAGCTACAACGAGGCGGCCGCCAAACTCGCCTGGCAGCGCGCGACGGCATTCCTGCAGAAGCACCTGAAGAAATAAGTCAGTCAATCGCCGCAAATAACGTCATAGCGAGAATAGCAATCCAGCCGCAGCGCGTGGTCTGGATTGCTGCTTCGCTCGATTCTTCGAAATGACGGCGCCTTGAAATCGCCGGAGCCTGGAAAAGGCGTCTGGCGATCTGGCATGGTTTTTGTGTCACAATGCTCCCGGGACACACGTTTTCGGGGGCTGACAATGGCGCAGGACGTTCATCCGGTCGACGAGTTTTTGCCGATACCCAAGCTGCTGACGCTCGGGCTTCAGCATGTTCTGGTGATGTATGCGGGCGCGGTTGCCGTTCCGCTCATTCTCGGCCGCGCTCTCAAGTTGCCGCCGGAGGACGTCGCCTTCCTGATCAGCGCCGACCTGTTCGCCTGCGGACTGGCGACACTGGTGCAATGCGTCGGCTTTCCCGGCGTCGGCATTCGGCTGCCGGTGATGATGGGCGTGACCTTCGCCTCGGTCGGGCCGATGCTGTCGATGGCTGCGGCGCCCGACGTCGGAATTCTCGGCATCTACGGTTCGGTGATCTCGGCCGGCATCTTCGCCGTCATCGTCGCGCCGTTCATGGGCAGGCTGTTGCCGCTGTTCCCGCCGGTCGTGACCGGCACCATCATCATGGTGATCGGCATTTCTCTGATGCGGGTCGGCATCAACTGGGCGGGCGGCGGCCTGCCGACCTTGACCAAGGTCGTCGACGGGGTGCCGGGAGCCTTCCCCAACCCCGGCTACGGGCAACTCGCAGGGCCTCGGCATTGCGCTGTTCGTGCTGCTGGTCATCCTCGGATTGTTGCGCTGGTTCACCGGCTTCGTCGCCAACGTGGCGGTGCTGCTCGGCATCATCGCCGGCGCGGTGCTGGCGTCGCTGCTCGGCGTGATGCACTTCGAGCGGGTGGTGGCTGCGCCGTGGGTCGACGTGGTGATCCCGTTCCGGTTCGGTGTGGCCAAAATTTTATCTGATCCCGATCGTCACCATGTGCATCGTGATGATCGTGGTGATGATCGAATCCACCGGAATGTTTCTGGCGCTCGGCGAAATGACCGGGCGGAAGATCGATCAGGCGGCGATCACCCGCGGCCTTCGCGCCGACGGCGTCGGCACCATCCTCGGCGGTATCTTCAACACCTTCCCGTACACGTCATTCTCGCAAAATGTCGGCCTGGTCGGCGTCACCGGCATACGATCGCGATGGGTCACCGCGACCGGCGGCGTCATTATGCTTGCGCTCGGCCTGTTGCCGAAGATGTCGGCGCTGGTGGAGTCGGTACCGGTCGTGGTGTTGGGCGGCGCCGGCATCGTCATGTTCGGCATGGTCGCTGCGACCGGCGCCCGGATTCTCACCAATGTCGACTTCAAGACCAACCGCTACAACTTGTTCGTCGTCGCGATTTCGGTCGGCTTCGGCATGATCCCGCTGGTCGCGCCCAACTTCTTCCGTCACACGCCCAGCGAACTGCATCCGCTGCTGGAATCCGGCATCCTTCTCGCCGCAATCGTTTCCGTCTTGCTCAATTTGTTCTTCAACGGCTTGGGCAGCATTGAGGCCGCACAACATGAAGCTTCAGTAGCCGCTTCCAGCGCCGAACACGCTTGATGGATCAGAGATCGGGTGACGGACGACAGATAAAGAGGCAGGCGTCAGTCCTCGTCGCCTGCCTGTCCTCCGTCAGAACCAGCGCTCCTGCACGTTGATGGTGTCGCCGGGACGCAGCGGAAAAGTCAGCGGCACCGCCATGCGAACCTGGCGGCCCAGATAGTAGCGGTTCAGGATGATGGATTTGCGCAACGCCCGAGGCGTAAATCCGCCGGCGATCGCCACGGCCGTCTCCGCCGTCATGTTGGCAACGTACGGATACTGGCCGGGCTGGGTGACCTCGCCAAGGATGAAGAACGGCCGGTAGCTCTCGATCTCGACGGCGACATGGGGCTCGCGGATGTAGCCGTCGCGCAGCTTCTCAGAGACGCGGGCGGCCAGTTGATCGGTGGTCATGCCACGGGCCGCTACCGAGCCGATCAGCGGCATGTCGATATAGCCGCCGGTGCCGACCACATACGAGTTGGTCAACCCGTCCTGACCAAACACCACGATCCGCAGCCGATCACCGGAATCGAGCGTGTAGCCTGCCTCGGCGGCTGGAGGGGCCGGAGCGTACCCGGCTGGGGGAGCATATCCAGATCGGGGCGGGTATCCGGCTTGGGGCGCGTATCCGTATAGACCTGACGTCGCCGGGGCGGCCGCATGGGGCGCCGCAGCGTACGGCCTTGCCGCTGCATAAGGAGTCCCGGCGGCATAAGCGCTGGCCGCATAAGGTGCCGCGGTATAGCCAGCCCCTGGATAGGGAGCCGCCGCATAGGGACCCGCTGCATTCGGCACCATCGCGTAAGTCCGGCCAGCCATCGCAGCAGGTGCGGGCGGCGCCGCCGTCCCGTACACGACGCCATCGATTCCGGATGTTGCCGGCGTAGGCGAATAGGCGACGTAGGCGACTGGCTGCCGGGCACATCCGGCCGCCGCGATCGCCACACCCAGCAACAGTAAGAGAGAGCGGATGACCCGCATACGCACAGTCCAGCCCAGCAGGAGCAAAACGTTGAGGCCTGATTAACGCCCGGTATGGTTAACAATCCCTCACCGCTACGCGGCGAGATTTGGAAATCTGGTTGGTGTCGGATACCGGACCTGGTGCCCTGAAAGCGCTTTGCCGAAATCAACCGCAACCGACTTTAATTGTGGCGGCCAAATCGATCGGCAGCCGCGGCCAGCACCATCGCGATCACCAGCACGACAGGAAATGCCAGCGCCCAGCCGAGCTTGGAGGTGTCGGTATACTTTTCAAGGTCCAGATACCACGCCAACGCTTCGATTGCGGCGATGACCACGACCGAGCTCAGGAGCTTTTGCTTCAGCCCGCTGAAGTCGACGTCGGTCAGACCTTCGGGCAATCCGCCGTGCTCGGGCCGCTGGATTTTGCCGATGAAGTTCTCGTAGCTTGAAAAAATCACAATGAGCACGAGATTTGCCGTCAGCGTCACGTCGACGAGGTTCAGCACTTCGACGACGAGATCGTGCCAGGTCAGCGTCGGAAGTTTGCTGGCCGTTTCATATAAGTCGGCGAAGAAGCGATAAATCAAAAGCGCGAGGCAGCAGACCAGGCCAACGAGAAACGGCGCTATCAGCCAGCGCGATAGCAACATCGCCGCTTGAAAGCCGCGTTCGATCTGCCGCATGCCATGCCCCTCCGCCACTCCGGCCGCCGCGGAAGCGGAGCGAGCCGGAAGGCGAGAGAGAGCTTAGTCGGCTGATGCCGTCAATATGCGCCAGAGCATGATCCGGAAAAGTGGACGCCGGTTTTCCGAAAAGATCATGCTCCAGCAAAGATAATAGAGCGCCAATCGATTCGATCTGAACCGATTGCGCGCTAGGCGGCGACGCCGGTGCCGATCGGGCAGCTCACGCCGGTGCCGCCGAGGCCGCAATAGCCATGCGGATTCTTCGCCAGATATTGCTGGTGATAGTCCTCGGCGAAATAGAACGGCGGTGCATCGACGATTTCCGTGGTGATCGCGCCCATGCCTTGCGACGCCAGCGCCTTGGCGTAGCTTGCCCGCGATGCCTCGGCCGCCGCGCGCTGCGCCGGCGTAAACACGTAGATGCCTGATCGGTACTGCGTGCCGACGTCGTTGCCCTGCCGCATCCCCTGGGTCGGGTCGTGACTCTCCCAGAACGTCTTGAGCAGCTGCTCGTAAGAGATTTTCTTCGGATCGTAGACGACCAGCACAACTTCGTTATGGCCGGTGCGGCCGCTGCACACTTCCTCATAGGTCGGATTGGGCGTGAAGCCGCCGGCATAGCCGACCGCCGTCACGTAAACGCCGTCGCCAAGCTCCCAGAACTTGCGCTCGGCGCCCCAGAAACAGCCGAGCCCGAACATCGCCATGGCAAGACCCTCTGGGTACGGGCCCTTGAGCGCGTGACCGTTGACGAAATGCTGCCGGGCGGTCGGGATGGGCGCCGGCCGTCCGCGCAAGGCGTCTTGGGGGGCCGGCATTTCGAGTTTCTTCGAAAAGTTGAACATGCGCCGTCTCCTTGCGAACTGGCACCAATATAGTGCCGGCCGGACCGCAAAGCAGCCGCCACTGTGATCACGTTTCGCTCAAGCGCGAGCGCCTTCCACCGGCCGCCTTTGCCGCTTATTGTGCGCGCGGCGCGTCGCGCCAGGGTGGCAAGGGAGGTAGTCACGATGTCTCGGATGCTCGCGCTCGCCAGCGCGTTGGTTGCGTTTGTTGCGGTCGCCGTTTCGGCGTTGGCCCCGGCCTCGGCGCAGCAGACCGCGGCGATACCGCCCTACGGAGCTCCCATCACGCTCGACGACGCCAAGCGCGCGATGGCGGCGGCGGAGCTCGAAGCAGCCAAGAATTCCTGGCAGGTCGCGATCACGATTCTCGACAGCGGCGGCAATCTGGTGATGTTCCACAAGATCGACAACACCCAGCTCGCCTCCATCACCGCGTCCGAAGGCAAGGCGCGCACCGCGCTTACCTTCAAGCGTCCGAGCAAGGCGCTCGACGACGCCATCGCCGCCGGCGGCGCGGGACTGCGTCTCCTCGCAATCAAGGACATCACCCCGCTTGAGGGCGGTCTGCCAATCGTGGTCGACGGCAAAATCATCGGCGCTATCGGCGTCTCCGGTGCGCTGTCGTCCCAGGACGCCCAGGTCGCCAAGGCCGGGGCCGACGCGCTGGCGAAATAACCAGCCGCCTCGCCAACCTCCGGCCGCGACCCGCTTACTAAACGCGCTTTCACGCTGACCGCGCGCGGCTGCCTTAGCGCCGCGGTATGTTCACGGTGCAGTGACTTGCATAATGATAGTTACTAACGTATCTTGCACCCATGAAACACAAGAACCTGGCCGGCATGCCCTGCCCGATCGCCCGCAGCCTGGAGCGGGTTGGCGAGTGGTGGTCGATGCTGATCATGCGCGATGCGCTGCACGGCTTTACCCGCTTCGATCAATTTCAGAACAGTCTCGGCATCGCTCCCAACATGCTGAGCCGGCGCCTTGAGGCCCTGGTTGAAGCGGGACTGTTGGAGCGCCGCCGCTACAGCGAACACCCGCCGCGCTACGAATATTTGCCGACCGCGCGAGGCCGCGATTTTCGCCCGGTGCTGATCGCGCTGTTGGCCTGGGGCAATAAGCATTTTGCCCCGGAAGGCGAGAGCGTTCTCTTGGTCGATCGCGAGACCGGAAAAGCCGCCGAGCCGATCCTCGTCGACCGCGTCACCAAGCGGCCGATTACCGACGCTGAGCATCGCTTCACGGCCGGACCGGCCGCACCGCCGAGTACGCGCCGCCGCTACGGCTTGCCGGCGCGGACCGCACGATCGGAGGCTCGCCCGTGAGTGCAGTGACGTTTCAAGCAACGGATGCGTTGCCCAACGCGCTGGCGCAACGAACGGCAGCGATGGTTTCCCGCACCGAGCAATTATTGCGCGGCCCGGTGCTGTGGACTTTGCTACGGCTCGCTACGCCGAACGTGCTGGTGATGCTCGCGCAAGCGATGACCGGGTTGATCGAGACCTACTTTGTCGCCCGCCTCGGCACCGATGCGCTCGCCGGCATGGCGCTGGTGTTTCCCGGCGTGATGCTGATGCAGATGATTTCCGCCGGCGCCATGGGCGGCGGCATTTCCTCGGCGATTGCGCGCGCCATTGGCGGCGGACGCCGCGATGAGGCCGATGCCCTCGTTCTTCATGGCATCGTCATCCACGTCGCGCTTGGCCTGTTGTTCATGGCCATCATGTTGCCGTTCGGACTGCCGATCTATCGCGCGCTGGGAGGCCGCGGCGGCGAGCTGCAAGCCGCGTTGATCTATTCGAACGTCGTGTTCGCCGGCAATGTACTGATCTGGATCCTCAACGCGCTGTCGAGCGCGATCCGCGGTACCGGCAATATGCTGGTGCCAGCCATGGTGATCTGTGTCGGCGTCGTCGTGCTGATCCCGCTGTCGCCGTGCCTGATTTTCGGCATCGGACCGTTCCCGGCGCTCGGGATCGCCGGCGGGGCGTTGGCGTTCCTGCTGTTCAATGCCGCCGGCACCGTCGTGCTGGGCTGGTACGTGCTATCCGGCCGCAACGGCGCGCGGCTGCGGCTCGCGCCGTTGCGCTGGCGCCTGATCGGCAGCATTCTCACCGTCGGCGCCTGGTCCTCGATCTCTTCGGTGCAGACCAACGTCATCATCGCCTCGGCAACCGCGCTGGTTGCCGGCGTCGCCGGCGCCGATGCGGTGGCCGGCTACGGCACCGGAGCCCGCCTTGAATATCTGCTCATACCGCTGGTGTTCGGGCTGGGCGCGCCGCTGGTGGCGCTGGTCGGCACCAACATCGGCGCGGGACAGTACCAGCGCGCGCTTCGCATCGGTCTCTGCGGCGGCGCGATCGCGTTTGCGATCACCGAAGCGATCGGACTGGCGACCGCGGTGTGGCCGCGGGCTTGGCTTGAACTGTTCAGCGCCGATCCGAATGTGATCAAAGCCGGCAGCGACTATCTGCGCGCCGTCGGGCCGTTCTACGGTTTCTTCGGCCTCGGGCTTGCGCTCTATTTCGCCTCGCAGGGCGCGGGCCGCGTCGGCTGGCCGCTGTTCGCCGGCTTTGTGCGGATGGCGGTGGCGATCGGCGGCGGCTTTATCGCGCTGCGACTCACCGGTTCGCTCAGCTGGCTGTTTGTTGCCCTTGCCGCCGGGCTTGCGTTGCATGGAACCATCGTGCTCGCGGCCGTGCTCGGCGGCGCCTGGCGCCGGACCACGCCGCGGGCGCCGCGTTAGCGCACTCGCGCCAAAAACCGGCGCTGCCAGGCTGTGGCCTCGCCCCTGGGAGAGGGCGTTACCGGCCTCTTAACGAACCAGGTCCGGCGAGGGGTCGCGGCCTAGAATCCGTACGGCAGTTCTTCAAGCGGCGACAGCTGATTCTTCAAAACCAAACTGTCTTTGCGCAAGAATGCGAGTCCGTATCTCCTCCTCGACGCGGGCTATAGCGGTCTGACCGTCCTTCGCATGCATTTCGGCGGAACTAAAACGGAGTTCAAGTAGACGTATCCGCTCTTCGGCCGCTTTCACGCGTAGCTTTTCCAACCGTAGGGCGTCCGCGGCTTCTTTGAGCGTTACACAAGCATCATTGATGCGCGCCTCAGCAGATAGTCGCTCCTCTTCGAGTTCTTGTATGCGCTTGTTAGCAAGCAGCAATTTCTCGACAGCAGCCTGAGCGATGGTCTGCGCGCGTGCTTCTGTTTGTTTTGCATGATCCTCTACGCGCTTAACGACTTCAACCGCTTTATATATCAGATCGATGGCCGTGCTCGGGGCGAGGTCACCTAAAGGCTGGGGATAGCTTTGGAGCGGCAGGATTGTTTCTCTCGGCTCGGTCGGGCCAGTTTTGGACGTGAGCATTTGGATATGCTCTTGAAGCCGCGTAAAACTGTCCATCTGCGCCTCCCCACCGTGAGGAATTAAAGGAGCGTTAATCAGGCGGATATTGTCTGCTCGAATGGTAAATGAACTCTTTACACAGCCATGAGGCATGACGGGTCCGGTCGTTTGGCGCAGCAGCGGAGGATAAGTCAAACACCGTGATTGCGATGCGGCCTCACGCGCTGACAATGGTGCAGTGCATGAGTCTCGTGACGGCCGACATCCTTGGTGCTGAACGGTCCGCCATCTGATCAGTATCAGGTGGAAACAGACACACCTCGGGCATCGCGGAAAGTGAAGCGTCTCACCCATCTCGGTGGTCGGGCCGCATGTGAAAACTGTAATGTAGTTTTATAAACCATTTACGTAATGCGAATACAAAGATCGCAACCGGAGGCACAGCAATGGCCGAGGACAACCGACGATCAGGTTTCGACAGACGGGCGGAAAAAGATCGACGCAGTGGCGTGGATTCGCGATCCGGTGAGGAAAAGCGATTACAAGGAGAACGGCGGTCAAACAGTGATCGTCGATCTGGTTTGGACCGCCGGTCGAAGCGCCGGAGGCTCCCCTAAGACCACAACCGATAAGCAGAAATCGTAGAGTTTTCTCGACGCTTCAGAGATACACGCTCTTCATCTGCGCCTCCGGATAGCGCAAGCCCGCTGCAGCGCCGGCCGGTATGGCGGCCGAGATCTGTGCAAGATCGGTAGCGGTCAAATCGATCGCAAGCGCTCCGATGTTTTCCAGGAGTCGTTGTTTTCGTTTGGTGCCGGGAATTGGGATGATGTCTTTGCCCTGGGCGAGCAACCAGGCCAGCGCGAGCTGTCCGGGCGTGCATCCCTTCCGGCGGGAGACTTCGTCGATGCGATGGACCAGCGCCAGGTTGTGGGCGAGGTTCTCCGCGGCGAATCGCGGATGCCGGCGCCGGGCATCGGTGTTGGCGATCTTGTCCGGATCCTCGACCACCCCGGTGAGTAACCCGCGGCCGAGCGGACCGTAGGCGACAAAAGCGATTTTCAGCTCGCGCGTGGTGCGCAGCGTCTCCTCGGCTTCGGTCCGGTAGAGCAGCGAAAATTCGCTTTGCACGGCGGCGATCGGATGAACGGCGTGCGCGCGGCGGATGGTCTCCGGACGGGCCTCGCTCAGGCCAAGCGCGCGCACCTTGCCTTGCTCCACCAACCGGGACATGGCGCCAACCGTGTCCTCAATTGGCACGCCCGGATCGACCCGGTGCTGATAATAGAGATCGATCACCTCGACGCCGAGGCGCTTGAGGCTGGCCTCGCAGGCGCTCAAGACATATTCCGGACGTCCGTCCACGATCCTGCCGTCGCGGCCGCCCAGGTTGCCAAATTTCGTTGCCAGCACGACTTGCTCGCGGCGCCCCTTGATCGCCTTGCCGACCAGCTCCTCATTGTGACCGAAGCCATACATGTCCGCGGTATCGAGAAAGGTGATTCCCCGATCCAACGCCTCGCGGATGACGGCTATTCCGCCATCGTCGCTGCTCTCGCCATAAACGCCGGAGAGCGACATGCAGCCGAGCCCAATCGCGGATACCGCGATACCGGACGAACCGAGCGAGCGTTTGGGAATATCATTTGGGTTTGCCATTGTGCTTACTTTCGCGATCGACGATGAGAACCGCATTCAGTTTATATTTCACGACAGTGAAACGACCAGAGCACGCGGCGCTTGACCGGCAGCGTCAGACCTGTGCGGTACGCAGGGCTCGCGATTTCGTTGAAACGCACGGATTTTTGCTTGGTGTGTACCACCGCCTTCAAATGTATGTGTACCCCCGCTATTGCCGTGACAACATAACGCTCCCTTCGTATGCGGTGCCCCGGTAATTGCTTGAGCGTGCGCCAGGAGGGCGGTGATGACGCTTTTGGTATTGGCCTATCTGGGCGGCGTACTGACGATCGTCAGCCCCTGCATTCTGCCGGTGCTGCCGTTTGTGTTCGCCCGCGCCGACCGGCCGTTCCTGCAATCCGGCCTGCCAATGCTGGTAGGCATGGCAATCACCTTCGCCATCGTGGCAACGCTGGCGGCGGTGGCCGGCGGCTGGGTCGTCGAAGCCAACCAGTATGGACGCTTGGTTGCCATCGCGCTCCTTGCGGTATTTGGTCTCACGCTGGTCTTCCCGAAATTTGCCGATCGCGTGATGCAGCCGCTTGTCGGCCTCGGCGCAAAACTGTCGGAGTCCGCTCAGCGCGACGCCGGCGCCGCGGGCTCGCAGATATTGCCTTCGTTGTTGCTCGGGGTCGCCACCGGGCTTCTGTGGGCGCCGTGTGCGGGCCCGGTACTTGGCCTCATCCTGACCGGCGCGGCGCTTAAAGGCGCGAGCGTCGGCACCACACTGCTCCTGCTCGCCTACGCGGCGGGTGCAGCCACGTCGCTGGCGCTGGCGCTCGCTGTCGGCGGGCGGATATTTGCGGCGATGAAGCGATCGCTCGGGGTGGGCGAGTGGATCAGGCGCGCCTTGGGTGTCGCCGTTCTGGTTGCTGTCGCCGCCATCGCATTCGGCTTCGACACCGGCTTTCTGACCCGCGTCTCGCTGTCG
The DNA here is from genome assembly GCA_963826945.1 of uncultured Alphaproteobacteria bacterium. Classification (GTDB taxonomy): domain Bacteria; phylum Pseudomonadota; class Alphaproteobacteria; order Rhizobiales; family Xanthobacteraceae; genus BOG-931. The sequence goes on from CAWGYY010000031.1 coordinate 363,368, forward strand.
GGCACGGCGTCGCTCGAGCAAAGCCTGATCGACCGGATTCGCCCGTCATCTAAAGGAGCGAGCGCGTCGACGCAGTCCGCCAACACCACGAACGGCGGACCGGCGATGACGATGAAGGAAAAGCCGGGCGATCACCAACCGAACCTGGGCGTCGAGGGCGGCTTCCCGTCACTGGCAGGCGCCGAGGAATGGCTAAATTCGCCGCCGCTGACGCCCGAAGGCCTCAAAGGCAAGGTCGTCCTGATCGATTTCTGGACCTATTCCTGCATCAATTGCCTGCGCGCGATTCCCTATGTCAGGGCATGGGCCGAGAAATATAAGGACCACGGTCTGGTCGTGATCGGCGTACACACCCCGGAATTCGCCTTCGAGCGCAAGCTCGCCAATGTGCGCGCCGCGGTATCGGAGCTGAAAATCCAGTATCCCGTCGCGATCGATAACGAGTACAAAATCTGGCGCGCGTTCGACAATCAATATTGGCCCGCGCACTATTTCATCGATGCGCAAGGACGCCTTCGCTACCATCACTTCGGCGAGGGCGAGTATGATCAATCCGAGCGGGTGATCCAGCGGCTTCTCGCCGAAGCCGGCGATAAGGGTTATTCCGCCGACATCGTGTCGGTAACGGCTTCCGGCGCGGAAGCGGCAGCCGAGGAGAGCGAAGTCAAATCGCCGGAAACCTATATCGGCTACAATCGCGCCGACAACTTCGTATCCCCTGGCGGCCTTGTCGAAGATGAAAGTCACGACTACGCCACAGCGCCGCTTGCGCTCAATCAATGGAGCCTCTCGGGCGATTGGACCGTCGGCGCTGAGGACGCCGCGCTCAACAAACCGGACGGCCGCATTGCCTACAGATTTCACGCCCGCGACCTGCATCTCGTGCTCGGTCCCGGTGCGGACAACAAGCCGGTACACTTTCGCGTCAGCATCGATGGCGCCGCACCGGGCGCGAACCACGGCGCCGATGTCGACGCCGGCGGCCTCGGCGTGGTCGATGGGCAGCGGCTCTATCAGCTGATCCGGCAGAACGGAGCGATCTCCGATCGCACCTTCGAGATCGAATTTCTGGATCCGGGCGTACAAGCCTACGCGTTCACCTTCGGCTGATGTGCCGAGGTGCCCTCAGCCGCCTAGCTTCTGGATTGAGTGTTTGCCGGTGGCGAATGCGATGTTTTTGGTTTCCATATAAAAGTCGAACGACCAGTCGCCGCCATCGCGTCCGACGCCGGAGCTTTTGACGCCGCCAAACGGCGTCGGCAGGTGGCGCACGTTCTCCGAATTCACCCAGATCATTCCTGCTTCGAGGCGGTCGGTGAAACGCAACGCCCGGGTTACGTCGGACGTCCATAAGTATCCGGTCAATCCATACTGGACGTCGTTGGCGAGCGCGAGCGCCTCGGCTTCGTCCTTGAACGGAATCGCGGTCAGCACCGGTCCGAAAATTTCTTCCTGCGCGATGCGCATGCGGTTGTGCGCGCCGGTGAACAGCGTCGGCGCGACATAGCAGCCGCCGCCCGGGCCGTCGACCTTGCCGCCGCCGGTCGCGACCGTCGCGCCTTCGCGCCGGCCAATCTCCAGATATTCGAGGACTTTCTTTTCGTGCACCGGATGGATCAGCGGGCCGATCACGGTTTCCGGGTCGAGCGGATGGCCGATCTTGATGCGCTTGGCCTTGTTCGCGACCGCGGCGGTAAATTCGTCGTAGATGCGTTCCTCTACCAGCAGGCGCGACGACGAGGTGCAGCGCTCGCCATTGAGCGAGTAGATCATGAACACGGCAGCATCCGCCGCGCGCTCCAGATCGGCGTCGGCGAAGACGATGACGGGGTTTTTGCCGCCAAGCTCGAAATGCACGCGCTTGAGCGTGTCTGCGCCCTGCTTCATGATCAGCGAGCCGGTGCGGCTTTCACCGACAAAGCCGATCGCCTTGATGTCTGGATGTTCGGTGAGCGCCTTGCCGGCGTCTTCGCCCATGCCGTTGACGAGGTTCCACACGCCGGGCGGCAGGCCGGCTGCCTCGGCGATCTCGACCAGCAGCCGCGCGGTCAGCGGAGAAAACTCGGCCGGCTTGTGGACGACCGTGCAGCCGGCCGCCAGCGCCGGAGCGATTTTCCAGGTCGATAACATGAATGGAGTGTTCCACGGCGTGATTACGCCAACCGGGCCGATCGGCACGCGCGTCGTCATGTTGAGCTGACTATCGGTGCGCAGCACCTTGCCATCGCGCGCTTCCGGCGCGCGGTCGGCGTAGAAGCGGAAATTTTCGGCGCCGCGCAAAGCGGCCTTGGCCATGAACTTGAGCGCCTGTCCGGTATCCATGCACTCGACGAAAGCGATCTCCTCGGCGCGCGCGACGATCGCGTCGGCAATTTTGTGCAGGAGGTCTTTGCGTTTGTCGCCGGCGAGCGCAGCCCATGCGGGGAACGCCTGCTTTGCCGCCTTGGCTGCGCGGTCGATGTCGGGGGCCTTGCCGTGCGCGACTTTGGCGAGCGGCTTTAAGTCAACCGGCGATATGGTCTCAAAGCTTGTCCCGTCGCATGCCGGCACCGCCGCGCCGCCGATCTGGTTTTGCACGCCGTCCCTGCGGAAGCGCGCGAGATATTGTTCCGCTTTGGCGAGATTTGCTTCGAGTGCCGATACGGCTTGTTCCACCCGACTGATCACCGTCACGCTTTCCCCCATGTCATGATTATCATTCGACCGTCACTTCATCATCGTCGACATCGCCGATGGCCGCAACGGCGACTTCGTTCCGCGAGGTGCGAAGCGCTAGGGGTCATTCATTCCGCAACCACGTGACGCGGGGTACTGGCAATCGAAATTGAATTATTTTTGACACAGTGTGCGACGCCTTCCTCGCGTCTTTGTGATGCTCCGTCAAACGTCGCAAAGGATATCGTTGGTGGGCTGGCACATCGCCAAGCATATCGTTCAAGAAACCGACAATACGGCTATCAACAATTAGCGTTTTCGTAAGCTTGGCTTTCGTGACCAGCCCCGAATGGAAATATTCTTTGGCTTCACAGGAGAGCGCAATGTCAAATCATTTCACTGGACTCAGTCTCGGCCCGCCACTGGGCGATCAACGGCTCGATCTTTGCGACCTGTATGCCTTCCAGTCACCCGCCGACAAGAACAGGACCGCGATCATCCTGAACGCCAATCCGAACGCGGATGCGCTTCATCCCGACGCGATCTATCGCCTCAACATCGACAACGACGGCGATTATTTGACCGACATCGCGTTAAGCTATGTGTTCTCGAAGCCGCAGAACGGCAGGCAGACCTTCAGCGTATTCATGGCGCAGGGTGCGGAGTCACGATCCGCCGAAGCCGTCGGAACCAAGATTGTCTCCGACGCCGAAGTCTCTTTCGGAACGAAGCCGAATATCGTCACGTCGGGCCCCTACACATTTTTTGCTGGCAGCCGCAGCGACGCGTTCTTTTTCGACTTCGACGGAATCAAGAACCTGTTCGACACCAGGGGTAAACGGAATTTCACCGAACCGCATCTCGGGGGCAAGTCGCCGTGGACCGGAGTGGACTCCAATACGCAAGCGAACGTGTTCTCGACCGTGGTCGAACTGCCGACGAGTGAACTTAAGCCCAAGCCCGAAATCCACATCTGGGGGCGGTGCAGTGTGCGACGCGACGGAAAGTTGCTCCACGTTGATCGCGCGGGCCATCCGAGTGTCAGCAGCTTCTTCAACACCGACGATACCAAGGAGGAATACAACGCGAGCGAGCCCGTCAACGACCGCAACCGGTGGCTTGAGCAGTTTATTCATCTGATGGGACATACCGGCAATTACACGCGCGAGGAAGCAATTACGGCGATAGACACGGAACGCACGCTTCCCGACGTGCTGAATTTCGATCCATCGAAGCCGGCACAGTATCCGAACGGCCGGGTCTTTACTGACGACGTGATCAATTACCGTCTCGCCTTCCTGACGAAGAATGAGTGCCCTCCCACAGGCCTCAAGCCTCACACCGATGTCCTCAGGGAGTTCCCCTACCTGGGCACGCCGCATTCGAAGTAGCGAAGTATGTGAATTTGAGCGCCTGCCCGGTGTCCACACACTAGACGAAGGCAATCTCCTCGCCGCGCGCGACGATCGCATTGGCAATTTTGTGCGTGAGCTCTTTGCGTTTTGCGCCGGCGAGGGCAGGCCATGCGGGGAATGCCCGCGCGCCCGGTGACTTCGAGCAAGCCGCGCAGTTCCGTCGCCGCATTTCTTCTGGCCGCATATAAAGCGGAGTACTTGGCAGCACGGCGGCTCGAAACGCTGCGTTTAGCCGGCCGCGAAAAGTATGACACCCGCGGCCGCCAGCACCGTGGCCAGAAGAACGAGCACCGACGGCCAGCTCTCAGTCCCGAAGACGATGACTGCCAGGTAGGTCGAGAGGAATAGCTCAGCTGAATTTATGACAGCCAAACGACCGACCCCGATATAGTTCAACGCCATGAATTGCGAAATCTGGCCACACGAAATGCAAAGCGCCGCGAAGAACTGCCAGGCATTAGGCGCGGATAGCAGAGCTTTGACCTCGGCCCTAAACCTGGAGCTGAAAAGGCAGCCAATCAAATAGTACGTCAATGCAGTAACGGATCCGAGCAGAGCACCGAAATACGGATCTGGCAGGCTCTGTAAGCCTCGCTTACGAGCAATGTAGCTTGCGGCGTACACCAGCGCGGAAATCGCGCCGTACGTATAACCGAGCGGGATATTCGCGCCTGGGAACAGCTCGCTTTCAGCGAATTTTCGGCGATTATCCGCGTAGATCAACGCGAAACTGGCCACAATAAGGATCGCACCCAGCACTGCAAATCCGGAGACACTTTCCCCGAGCAGCACCGCCCCCAATACGATAGAGAAAAATGGCGTCAAGCGACGAATTGTCGTCGCGCGGATAACTCCGGCGAACCGAACCGCTTTAAACATCGTCTGCCGCCCCCAAACCGTAGCAAGAATGCCGGATAGGGCGAACCACGCGACTGTGGGGAGCATCCTGGAACCGCTGTGCGGCATCGATGCCGGGCGCAGCAGAAACGCCAGCGCGGACAGAGCAGCGGTCAAAACAATCGAGAGGAGTACGGCATTGTCGGGGGCCTTTTCTCGCGCCGCCTTGGCGATCGCGATATTGGCCATGGCGAAGAAGAACGCAGAAGCAAGAGCCAAGCCGTCGCCGATCAACACTGCTCGACTCTCCGGATTGGAGCTTTCTGCATCGATCGCTTCATTGACGCAAGCGGCGGTTACAATTGCGGCCTGGCAGCTTTGCGGTGACTGTTCCTTGCGCCTCAACGCACGCCCGCTTGCTTACGTGCGATTCCACCGCGGCGGAGTGACCGACGCTGGGAGATAAAGATAAATCGAACAGCCCGACCCTGCTAAAGGCAATGAATGAGACGAAGTATATTTATTTCGGGCGCCCCCGGCGGATAGGCCGCGTCCGCGGCCAATGGTTTGAGGCAGGGTGGTGGTGGCGGGAAACATCATCGATGCGCTCGTAGCCGGCCGACGATGCCGAACGGAAAGAAATAGACGCTGAGCACGAACAGAACGCCGAGCCAAAGCAGCCAGCGATCCGGATGGAAGACGAGCGGCAAAATCGGCAGGCCGGCGGTCGCCTGGCTGATCATCGCCATGACGTTCTGCAGATAGGTTTCGGCGAGGACGAAGATCGCGGCGCCGAGCACTGCGCCGTAGAGCGTGCCCATGCCGCCAATCACCACCATCAGCAGAATATCGAGCATGATATCGAACGACAGCGTCACCGCGGGTCCGGTATAGCGGAGCCAAAGCGCGCACAATACGCCGGCCAGCGCCGCGGCGCCGGCGGCAAGACAATTGCCGATCGAGCGGTAGACCACGGTCCGGTAGCCGAGCGCCTCGGCACGGAACTCGTTGTCGCGGATCGCCTGCAGCACGCGGCCAAACGGCGAATTGACGACGCGCAGCAGCAGCAGAAATAAAATCAGCGCGGCAAAAAAGATCAGATAATAGGCGATGATGCGGCCGTTGATCGTGAACGGCCCGACTGCCAGGTGAAAGCCGGGCCGCAGTGCTGCCGGCAGCCGAAAGTTGCGGCCGTCCTCGCCGCCGGTCACCTCGCTCAATTGCGACGCCAGGATCGAAAACGCGCTGGCGACGGCGAGCGTGATCATGGCGAAGAAGATCGCCCGCACCCGCAGCGAGAACAGGCCGATGACCAGCGCGAGCGCGACCGCCAGCAGCAGCGCCGCGGCGGTGCCAAGCAGGATCGACGTCCACGACGGCCCGAAATTATAAAGTGCAAGCCCGGCGCCATAACCGCCGATGCCGAAGAACATGGTGTGAGCGAACGAGACGATGCCGGTATAGCCGAGCAGCAGATCGTAGCTCGCGGCCAGCACCACGAAATAACAGATCTTCGCCGCGACGTTCAGTGCGACCGTGCCTGGGAACAGCAGCGGCGCGAATGCGAGGCTGATCAGGATGACGAGCAGCAGAAACGTCAGCACCCGGCCGCGCGGCGGATCGCCCGACAATATCGTCCCGACAGCGTTCATCGCTTCGCCACCGGATAGAGGCCGCGGGAGCGCCACAGCAGGATCAGCGCCATCAATAGAATGTTGGAGCCAAGCGCGAGCTTGGGCGCCAGAAAGCCGGTGTAGTTAGCGGTGACAGCCACCAGCAGCGCGCCGATAAAGCAACCGCCGACCGAACCGAGACCGCCGATAACGACGACAATGAATACCAGCACCATTACGTCCATGCCCATGCTTGGCGTCAGCGACTCGCGATAGAACCCCCACATCACTCCCCCGAGTCCGGCGAGTGCCGAGCCCGCCATGAACACGCCGACAAACAGCCGGCGGATGTGATAGCCGAGCGCCTCGACCATTTCACCGTTCTCGACGCCGGCGCGGATCAAAAGACCGATCCGGGTGCGGTTGAGAACGAGCAGCATGGCGGCGAAGATCACGAGACCGACGACGACGGCGATCAGCCGGTAGCGTTCGACCGCGACGTCGCCGAAGATCAGCGAGCCGCGGAATGCGGTCGGCAACGGCAGCGCGATCTGCACCGGTCCATAGATGGCGATGATGAGCTGTTCGGCGACGATCAGGCCGCCGACGGTGACCAGGATCTGTTTCAGATGCTGGCCGTAGACCGGCATGATGATGACGCGCTCGAACGCGTAACCGAGGATGGCGGTCACCGCCATGGCGAGTGCGATCAGCGCCAGCAGCGCGAGCAGATTGAGGATCATCGAGTTGGCGTGCAGCGAAGTCGCCAAGAGCGGCACCAGCGATGCGGCCGCATAGGCGCCGACGGTAATGAACGCGCCGTGGCCGAAATTGAGCACGTCCATCAGGCCGAATACCAGCGTAAGCCCCGAGGCGATGATGAAAATGATCATGCCCATGGCGAGACCCGCCAGCGTCAACGTCACCCAGGTCGACGGCGACCCGACCAGCGGCAGCGCTACCAGGGCGACCAGCGGCACGAGCAGAACCGGCGCAAAATCGCGGCGCTGCGCCGGCAGGGAAAGTTCGCCGCGCGGCGTCATTGGTGCTGATCCAGGTGCAGGCCGAGGAGCCGGTGCTGCAAGTCGCGATCCTCGGCCAGCTCCGCCATGGCGCCCGCATGCACCACCCGGCCGTTGTCCATGACCGCGACGGCATCGCCGAGCGATTTGGCGAACAGAAAATTCTGCTCGACGACGAGGATGGTCGCGTCCGACGACTTCTTAAGCTCCTGGAACGCCGCAATCATGTTGCCGATGATCGCCGGCGCGAGCCCCTTGGTCGGTTCATCGATCAAAAACAGTTTGCGCGGCTCGATGATGGCGCGGGCGATCGACAGCATCTGCTTTTGCCCGCCGGACAGGACGCCCGCCGCCAGCGACCAGAACTTTTCCAAAGCCGGGAACAGGCCGAAGATCCAGCGCAACCGCGCTTCGTCGATCGGGCCAGAGCGCGCGGCGAGGAGAAGATTTTCCCGCACCGTCAGATCGGCGAAAATGCCCATATTCTCCGGCACGTAGGCTATGCCGGCCTGAGCAATGTCGGGCGTGGCCCAGGCGGTGATGTCGGCACCGTCGAAGCGCACCGACCCGGCGGATGCGTGCCACAGCCCCATGACGGTGCGCAAAGTCGTGGTCTTGCCGGCGCCGTTCCGGCCCAGCAGCATGGTGAGCGCGCCGCGCGGCACCGCGAGATCGACGCCCTGCAAAATGTGATACGGCCCGATATGTGTGTTGACGCCGGAGAGCGTGAGCAGCGGCGGCCGATCAGACATTCGCCGCCCCGAGATAAGCCTCTTGCACCACCGGCAGCGCGATCACGGTCGCCGGATCGCCGTCGGCAACGAGCTGGCCGTTGTGCAGCACGATGATGCGGTCGGCGAGCGAACGCACCACGTCCATCTTATGCTCGACCAGAAGGATGGTGCGGTCGCCACCCGCCTTGATCGAATGAATGAGGTCGAGCACGACCGGCACTTCATCGACACTCATGCCGGCAGTCGGCTCGTCGAACAGAAAGACTTGCGGCCTGAGTGCGATCAGGATGGCGACTTCGAGCTTGCGCTGATCGCCGTGCGGCAGGAGGCCGGCGCGCAGATCGCGGCGCGCGGCCAGGCCGACCTGGCGGAGAATGTCATCGGCTTCCTCGATCAGCTCGGTGTGCTGCCGCCAGGTGTGAATGAGATCAAGGCCGGCACCGCAGCGGCTTTGCACCGCAAGCCGCACGTTTTCGTGCACGCTGATGTAAGGAAACAGATTGGTCAGCTGAAAGGCGCGGCCGAGGCCGCGGCGCGCGCGCTCCGACGGCGGCATTGTCGTGATGTCCGCGCCCTGAAACAGCACCTGGCCGGCAGTGGCTTTGAGCTGTCCCGAAATCAGATTGAAATAGGTCGTCTTGCCGGCGCCATTCGGGCCGACAATCGCGGTCAGGCTGCCGGGATGGAATGCGCAGCTCACCGCATCGACGGCGAGATGGCCCCCGAAGCGGATGCTCAGTTCCCGCGTCTCGAGGACGTTCGCCGGTTCGGTCTGCATCTCACCGTTTGTTGCGGATCGGCACCGGCATGTCCGAAGCCGGGATTTCGCGGACCAGATCCAGCAAATCCCAGTCGTTCTTGCGATCGGCCTTGATCTTGAACACGTACATCGACTGCATCGCCTGATGATCTTCCTTGCGGAACGTCATCTTGCCCTTGGGCGTGTCGAAATCCATGCCTTCCATGGCGGCGATCAGTTTCTCGGTATCGGTGCCGCCGGCTTTCTTGATCGCGGTGACGACCGCGCTTGCCGCCGCCATCCCGCCGCAGGTGAAGAAATCTGGCGGCATGTGGTAGCGCTTCTCGTGTTCGGTCACGAGCCAGTCGTTCATCGGGTTCTTGGGGAAGCCGTAGTAATAGTAGATCGTGCCTTCGGCGCCGGCCAATTGCTTCCACTGCTGCATCACCGGGAGAATATTGCCGCCCGGGGCGAGCGCGATGCCGTAACGTTCCGGCTTCATGTCGGCGAGCTTGAGCGCGGGATTGGGACCGGCCCAGAGCACGGCAATGATCTTGCGGCCCGGCCGGTCCTTCAGCGCATCAAACAACCGTTGCGCCGAAGCGGTGAAGTCGGTGGTCATGAACGGCGCGTATTCCTCGAACACCACCTTGCCTGCGCTGTGCGACTCCGCCAGCGCCGCCTTGAATGCGGCGATGCCGTCGTGGCCGAAGGCGAAGTCCTGCGCCAGAGTGGCGATGGAGACGTCGCCCTTGCCGAGCGCGATCGCGCCGGAGAGCGCATCCTGGGATGAGTTGCGGGCGCTGCGGAAGATGTAGCGATTCCACTTGTCGCCGGTGATGGAGTCGGCGACCGCGGGTTCGACCAGCAGTATCTTCTTGGCATCCTCGGCGACCGGCAGCATCGCAATGGTCGCGCCCGACGAGGACGTGCCGATGGCGAGATCGACGCCGTCATCGGCATAGGCCTGTTCGAGCAGCGATTTCGCCACGTCCGGCTTGCCCTGATCGTCCTTGGCCAGGACCACGATCTTGCGGCCGTCGAGCATCATGGTACCGCCAGTGAGGTACTCGAGCCCGAGCATCAGGCCGGCCTCGGTCTGCTTGGCATAGGCCTCAAGCGGGCCGGTTTTGCTGTAAATGAGCGCGATCTTGAGGTCCGCGGCATCCGCCGTAATACCGGCCATGCCGGCCCAAACGCCCGCCACCAAACACACGCCGCCAAGAATTTTTTTCACGCTTACCTCCCGATTACGCTACAGCCAATTTGTCGCAAGGACCTTCCCCGGAACAAAAGCCCTATCACTTCTCCGGAGCCACTGCCACTGCATCAAATTTGCACAGTTTGCACGGCGAGTTTTGCGATAGCGCAAATTGCCCGCTGTCTGGTCCCCGGGTTCGCCGCCCTTGAAGTTTCGCCGGCTGCCATCAACATTAATTGCATATCCGGGGCTAAAGAGAACACAGACATGAGCGGTTCACGGCAACTCCACTTGGGCGCGTTCATGCGGCCAACGACCATCCACACCGGCGCCTGGCGCTATCCCGGCGCCTTTCCGGACGCCAACTTCAATCTCGCCCATATCAAGCGGTTCGCGCAGACGCTGGAGCGCGCCAAGTTCGACGCCTTCTTCATGGCCGATCATTTGGCCGTGCTCAATATGCCGCTCGATGCGCTCAAGCACAGCCACACGGTGACGTCGTTTGAGCCGTTCACGCTGCTCTCGGCGCTGGCGATGGTCACCGAGCATCTGGGGCTCGTCGCCACCGGCTCGACCACGTTCGATGCGCCCTATCACGTCGCACGGCGCTTTGCTTCGCTTGATCATCTCAGCGGCGGCCGCGCCGGCTGGAATATCGTCACCACATCCAATCCGGACGCGGCGCTGAACTTCGGCATGTCCGATCACATGGAGCACGGCGAGCGCTATCGCCGCGCGCGGGAATTCTACGACGTCGTCACCGGGCTGTGGGATTCCTGGGCCGACGATGCCTTCGTTCGCGACGTCGAACACGGCCTTTTCTTCGATCCCGACAAGCTGCACGTCCTCAATCACAAGGGCAAATACTTATCAGTCCGCGGGCCGCTCAATATCGCGCGGCCCATCCAGGGCTGGCCGGTGATCGTGCAGGCCGGTGCTTCAGATTCCGGCCGCCAGCTCGCGGCGGAGACCGCGGAAGCGGTGTTCACGCCGCCGAGCACCATTGCCGCCGGCCGCGAATTCTACGCCGACGTGAAAGGGCGAATGGAAAAGGCCGGACGTTTCCGCGATCACATGAAGATCATGCCGGCCTGCTTCGTCGTCGTCGGCGACACCGTCGAAGCCGCGCGGGCGAAACGCGCCAAGCTCGACAGCCTGGTCCATTACGACAGCGCCATCGCTTCGCTGTCGATTGCGCTCGGCCACGATGCTTCACGCTTCGATCCGGATAAGCCGCTGCCGGAAATTCCCGAGAGCAACGCCAGCAAGAGCGCCCGCGACCGCGTGGTCGCCATGGCGGCGCGGGAAAATCTCACCGTGCGCCAGCTGGCGCAGCGGCTCGGCGGCTATTCCGGCCTCGCCATGGTCGGCACGGCAAAAACCATCGCCGACGAAATGGAGGAATGGCTCGACACCGAGGCGAGCGACGGCTTCACCATCATGTTCCCGTATCTCCCCGGAGGCCTCGACGACTTCGTCGAACAAGTGGTGCCTGAATTGCAGCGCCGCGGCATCTTCCGCCGCGAGTACGAAGGCAAGACCCTGCGCGAGAATCTCGGCCTGCCGCGGCCGGAGAACCGCTACTTCGAAACGCGCAAGGCGGCGGAGTGACGGAGATGGATGTGCCGACCGCTGGAAGTCTAAGCGGCTAGCAGCTCCTTCACGCGAGGCCACGCCTCGCTGCCCTTCTCGTCCATCAGCGGCAGATATTTAGGATTGAACCATTCGGCGAGCGCGCTCTGGTAGGGCTTGCGCGCCCGCATCCGATCGTACCACGCGGCAACGCGCGGGCGCTGCGCGATCATTCCGCCGAGGAATTTGAGATGATCGAGCCGCGTCACGTAAGGCGCGTAGCCGATGTCGGCGAGCGAGTAGGTCTCGCCCGCCAGCCACGGGCCTTCCGCGAGCGCCCGGTCCATATCCGCGACCATCTTGTCGAGACGCTTGATCGCGGCGGGGAAAGCGGGGTTCTCGGTGCCTTTCTGCAGCTGGCGGAGATTGGCGAGCCATCCCGGCCGGGCTTTTTCCATCGTGTCGTACATCTCCGGTCTATACTGATGATGGAACGCGATCGACATCGACACAGTTCCGGTGGCCGGGAAGATTGCCGCATCGATAAACTTGGTGAAGCCGCGCATCCGCGCGCGGCCTTTGGCGTCAGCCGGCTTGAGCGGCGGATCGGGAAATGCGTCGTCAAGGTATTCGCAGATGACGGTCGACTCACAGACCACAAAATCGTCGTGGACCAGGGTCGGCACGTAGCCGTTCGGGTTGAGCGCGAGGTATTCGGGCCGTTTCTGGTCGCCTTCGCGCAGGTTGAGATGCTTGGCCTCGTAGGCGAGATCCTTCTCGGCAAGACACAGCCGGACCTTCTGCGCACAGACCGACATATCGTTGTGATAGAGCGTCAGCGCCATGATTTCTCCCCCGAATATGCTGCCTTGTTCTCGACCTGTAGTACAAAAGTGCGATAACGTTGAGCAACCTGCAAATCCGTGGGGGAAGTGTTCGGAATGTGCAGGGCGGCAGGTTAGGCTGGCATGAGAATGCTCCAGGCTATGACGCGACCAAGAGTGACGCGACAAGACGCGCTGCGATTTTTGTTGGCGGGAATCGCGATGATCGCGGCGGAGTGCGCACACGCTGCGCCCACCACCACCGCTGACACCTGCCGCCTCTACGGTTACGTGCCGCACACCCGCGATTACGCCGCGTGCCATCTGAATGTGAGGCATTACTGGTCGGCGGGTCCGTGCAGCGACAGCCGTTTCGCCGCGATCCATCGCCGCTATTGCAATCTGATCCCGACGATCGATTTTTAGGCGTCGACCAACCGCTAGACCATACGGAGTAACAGATGGACACGATCAAACCGCTGTTCACCGCCACTGCAACCGCGACCGGCGGACGCAACGGCCACACTGAGGCGAGCGACGGCTCGGTCCGCGCTGACCTGTCCGTTCCCAAAGCCATGGGCGGACCGGGCAAACCCGGCACCACCACGCCCGAGCACCTGTTCGCTGCCGGCTATGCGGCTTGCTTCGGCGGCGCGCTCGATTTTGTCGCCAAGCAGCACAAGCAGGATGCGACCAAGGCCAGCGTCACCGCCGACGTCTCAATCGGTCCACGCGACGGCGGCGGCTTTGGTATCGCCGTGAAGCTGCGGATCGAAGATCCGAGCCTGCCGCAAGCCGAGCTCGCGGCGCTCGCCAAGGAAGCGCATGAGAAAATCTGCCCCTATTCGCACGCGACGCGCGGGAACGTTGACGTCCAGATCGAGGTGAAGGGCGCGTAGCGGATATTGTCGTTCAACATCGTCGATGGGGTAAAGCAGACAGACGCGGAGAAGAGCTTCAACGCGCCAAGGGAAATCGGCGTTATGGCGCAAATGCCACAGGCGTTCCGGCACGCCATCTCCGATTTCAGCAAAAGCAAAAGCCCTAGCTCGTTTGACTGGTGGGGGCCAGTCGGGGACGTCGGGATGGGGCACGGGCTAGGGCCTATCTAAATTCTTAGCCTTTGATGGCTCCGTTGAAATTGATTCGGATCAATGGGCGAAATCCGAACCGCTACCGCACGGCGCAGCAAGCGGGACGGCGTTTGCGCCATAATGCCGGGGAAAACCAGGCGCCCGCTGAGGCGGCTGTCACTTCAGCTGGGTCGAGATCGAGGAAAAAGTGGTGTGGAGCCTGGTGCCGACGCCCTTTACCACCGTGATGATAACGAGCGCCACGCCGGAAGCGATCAGTGCGTATTCAATGGAAGTAGCGCCAAACTCGTCGTTGAGAAACGCGCACCATCGACCCCACATACCCGTCTCCTCCCGAAACGCCTCTGGAAAAGTGAAAAAGCGCGCCTTTGCCTGCAGGCCCGATATCAGTTGGTGACCTGCGTCGCGACGTGTCTGGTGGACTGCCACAGGACCGCTGCCAGTACGCTCAATCCGCCAACTGCTCCGGCAGCCACGCCGAGAAACACTTCACGATCGGTCAGGCCGAAGATTTCGGCGGCAACGAAGAACGTCGCGTCAAAAGATGCGATCGAGATGGCGGTTGGAAGCGCGAGCCGATTTAGTTGCTGCAACATCATTGCGCTCCAATGGGCCTCGCGCCTGGCTGGTCTGGGCGGTCGCGCCCGCGAAGGCAACTGTCAACTCCAGCAGCTCCGGTGCTGTAGCAAACAAACATTACCCAGCGATTATGGTCGCGTGTAAATCCATAGCTCGCAAGATCAGAAAGTATTAACGGCGGGACGGAATGGAGGACGAAGCGCGCCGGCGCTTGGAAAGCGCAGTCCCGCAAGGATTTTTATGACGGTCCCGGCGCGCTCCCTATTGCGGCTGCCATCCCGAGCCGCCGATGCTGCGGACCCACCGCCAATGGATAAGGACCGCGAGCGCGTCAGCCGGAAATTCGGGAGAGAGCGCACGACGTTCAGTTTCCGGCACCACGTGACGCACCTCCAGGCATAAGGGTGTATGCCTGCAACAAGTCGGAAAAGCAATTCCGCGAACCCGCTTCGCACAATGTTTACCGGGCGCGAGTAACACCGGCGGGATGGAAAGCGGCCCCCAACGTCTTCGGTTTCTCGACGGCGTACGCGGCTGGGCGGCGGTGGTCGTCCTGCTTTACCACATTTTCATCGACGGCCTGCCTGCCAATAGCTTCATGGCGGATCGCGCGCTATGGGGCAAAGTCTTCTTCCTCAACGGCACGCTCGCGGTGTGCCTCTTCTTCGTTGTCTCCGGCTTCTCCCTGTCGGTTCGCTATCTGGAGACCGGCGATGGTGGAGCTTTGGCCCGGATAGCGGCCGGCCGGTATCTGCGATTGGCGCTTCCAATCTTCGCGATCTGCGCCATTACCCACGCGTTGTTGCTGCTCGGCATGATTCCTCCAGTGGCGCAGAGACCAAGCCCGCTCGACCTGTTCGTCGCCTTCACGCCGACCATCAAAGGGTTGCTCACCTTTTCGTTGCTCAATGTGTTCGTGTCGTATTCCGTCGCCGAAACTTACGATCCACCGCTATGGACCATGTCCTATGAATTCTTCGGCTCATTTATGGTGCTTGCGATTGTCGCGATCATGCGATCGTGGCGGCTGCGGACCTGGACCCTGGGCGCGCTGATCGTGGCACTCGCAGCCTGCCAGAGCTTTTTCGCGCTGTTCGTTGCGGGCATTCTCATCGCGAGTCTGTTGCCGCAATTCGATCGGTGGAAATCCGCCAATCTGGCCGGAGCCGGTCTGGCCGTCGCTGGGCTATTCCTGATCCTGCTGCCGCACGCCTGGTTCGGTCTGGTGTATGTCGCCGGCGTCACGTGCCTGACCTCCGGCGTTACACTTTGTACGCCGGTCCGGCGTTTGTTCGAGAACAAGCTAAGCGACTTTCTCGGTTGGATTTCCTTCCCGCTCTATCTGGTTCAGACCGCTGTCATCTACTCATTCTCGCTGCGCGGACTCGATGTTCTTGCTTCTTTTGGCTTCGAGCCGTCGGCGCAGCGGTGGATCGTCGGCGCCGCGACCGTGCCGGTCGCAATCTTTTTCGCCATCGTGTTTTGCCCGGTCAACGACATGGCGGTGATGTTGTCGCGCAGGTTTGGGGCGGCGTTCCTTACGCTGTACAAACAACTTACCTGGTACTTCGCGCCAAAGACCCGCCCAACCCCCTTGCTCAACCGCCGGCATTCCTGAGCAACAAATTCGACGAAGAAATTTGCGCGTCATTCATCGGCGCGTTCGTCCATTTCAACGTGACGGCTGCCGCCGCCACGACGGTGCCGATCGTAGCCGTGTTGAGGCCGCCTCGGTCGGGACGATTAGGGGGCCGGCTGCGGGCTTGCCGGCCTGCGAAGGCAGGATGATTACGGTTCTTGCTGAGGTTGCGAGGGTACCGTCGGTGGTTGAGGCGGTCGCACCGGGATGATGGCTTCTCATTTGTTGTACGCGGCGAAGACACAGGCTGAGGGAAAGGAGCCAGTCGACAGACATTGAAATAAGGATGCGTGATTCCGTAAAATTGACGGCGCACGGCGCACGATCGTTTCAGCGCTCCTGATTACAAACCGGCGCAATTCCAGCGGCACTTTGAGGCCGCATCATCTGCCCCGACGACCGTCCAGCAGGAGCGACTCGCACATGCATCCCAGCCGCCGGACGAGGCCGCGACGCAAAGGCGCGCGGACCGGCTCGTTCTACAGACACGCTGGCATAGCTTGCGTGCTTTTCGCCGCTTTCTGGATCGTGGTCTGCTATAGCGGCGACATTCCCGCACTGTTTCAGTCGCCGGCCATCTCGCGAAGCGAACTCGAAGTGCCTAATGGCTCACTCCTGTTCTCTCCCTTCTCGGACAATACCTGCCACCAAAGTCTGATCGACAATGCAACGGGGCGAATTCGAGATAACGGATTTGTGGATTGCGAAGTTGCGAAGACCAAAAATGCGGAAGAGTGGGCCACACTAGCGGCCACAAAACGCGCGATCGCCATCCGCGGTTCGTTTGTGAACAGGTGACCAACAGCCATCGCGGGGACACCGCGGTCGCGGCCGTCAGCAGCCATAGGCACTTGGTCGGCGGCGAACGCCGTCTCTGTGATTAGATCCTAAGGCATCGACGCGCTGCGCTGTCTATTCATCCGGCAGCGCTCGCTACATCATCGATTTCGGCGGAGGGTCGATCGTTCCGGTCCGACCGGACGGGCCCGTGGGTTGAAGGAGACCGGGATCGGGAACGCTCGAACAGCATGCGCCGCTCGAAGAAAGTCGAACGGAAAAACGGATGTTGTCGAAGCCCCTGGTCCACGAAGGTCGGATAAGGGACCGTCATCAGGCATATTGGTTTTGCCAACAGCGGGTAAGGTCGTGGTTCGCAAACCACCCGATAGTGGAATTTCCGAAGATAAAACGCCTGATGCTCCGCCCTTACAGTCGCGAGGAGATGGTCGGCACCGAAGTATCCGGCGGCCATCACGCTGAGCCGGAGTGTCGCATATGGCAATGCGCGATGGCGTCGAGCTTGGTTCTCGTCTGTGACAAAGCGGGTTGAATCGATCAAGACTTTGCCGGCTTCGAGCTCGGGTTGCAAAAAATCGCGAAAAACTTCGAGCCCGGGAAAGTCTGGTTGGTCCTTGGAGGCTACGTGAATGCGGATTGAGCTGGCCAATTCGTCGTCGATATAGAGCCCGAACAGATAGACATCGCCCGTTTCGTCGTAAGCGTCGGAAAACGTTTCGCAACGATTTGGGGAAATCCCTCCATCGCGCAAATAGGCTCGATACCGGAGGCGAAAGATTGCTTCGCGTTGTTCGTCGGACTCCGCCAGCCTGTAATCGATCCTGTCCAAAAGCTGGGCAACGCGATCGGGAAAACTGCTCTCTGAGGCCGAATGATCGATAAAAGCCGCACGCGATTGATGCGAAAACGTCGCTAGCCGACCCATACTCCACGTCCCTGTTGGCGCCCGCCGCGGTCCGTAGTGTAAAGGTTAACAGTTCGTTAATACGATTACAATTTCTCCTATGTTTAAGGTTAACCCGGCGCTTTGCCAGGCTGGCCAAAGACGAGACGCGCGGGCCGTGGCAGACGTTAATTACGCCTCACGCCACGTCTTTCTGAAGCAGATTTAGCCAGGAGGCTTGCGCAGGAGCAACATAAGTCGCGTGAAGCAGCTTCCGCAAATCGGCTGCTGGCATCGGCCTGCAGAGCAAGTACCCTTGAACTTCGTCGATGCTGTCTTCGGCGGCGAGCAATTCGAGCTGCTCTTCCGTCTCCACGCCCTCGACCACAACGCGCAATCCCAATTGCGCGCTCAAGCGTGCCATGCCGAGCAGCAGCGTCACTCCGCGCTCGTCGTCGTCAATGCCCTGAAGGAACGACTGGTCGATCTTCACCTTGTGCAGCGGAAGACTGCGCAAATAGCTGAGACTCGAATAGGCAGTGCCAAAATCGTCCACCGAGATCTTCACCCCGAGTTCCACAAGCCGACGTAAATCCGCGCGCGTCCTTCTCGCGTCCCGGAGCAGAGTTGATTCGGTTATCTCAATCTCAAGCCGGTGGGCCGGAAGATTCGTGGCGGCGAGCGTGTCTCCAACGAACGCAGGAACGTTGCAACGGTCGAACTGGATCGGCGAGAGGTTGACCGCCACGGCGATATCGCCCGGCCACTGTCGGCACTCCAAACAGGCCTTATACAGCATCTGATTACCGATCTCGACGATCAGTCCCATTTCTTCCGCGACCGGAATGAGCTCCGCCGGGAGCACCATTCCGCGTTCATGGTGAGGCCACCGCAATAGCGCTTCGCAGGCCGAAATTCGCTTGGTTTTGAGATTAAAGAGCGGTTGATAGTAGAATTCGAGTGCCTCGCTCTCTAGCGCACTGCGCAAATCGATTTCGAGATTTCGGCGCGCTTGGGCGCTGGCGGCCATTTTTGCTTCAAACCAGCACCAGGTGCCTCGCCCCTCCGATTTCGCTTGATACAAGGCCATGTCAGCGTCTCGCAAAAACTGGTCTGGGTCGATCCGGCTTTTGGCGGCCGCGACCCCAATGCTGGCGCTAACAACAACTTTGTGTCCGTCCAGATCGTAGGTACCTGCGAGTGCGTTTAGTACGCGCGTGGCGAGAGTTTCCGCCTGATCGAGGGACCTGATCGAAGCTTGCAAAATTACAAACTCGTCACCTCCGAAACGTGTAATGACATCAGCGTCCCGAGCAGCGCCACGGAGTCGCGTGGCGACAGCCTCCAAAAGCATGTCGCCCCGGGTATGTCCCAAGGTGTCGTTGACCTGTTTGAACCGGTCGAGATCGATGAAGTGAATGGCGCACATGTTGTCATACCGCCATTCGTCGAGGGCCAGCTCCATGCGCTCACGCAAAATGGTGCGATTGGGCAGTCCGGTCAGAGCATCAAATCGCGCCAAATGGCTGATCTTGGCTTCGGCAATCTTTCGCTCAGTGATATCCTCCACAAGAACGACCATTCCTCCGTCTTCCATGGCCTGCACGGTGAATTCAAATGTCCGCCCGTCCTGCATATCCACGACAAAAGCGACGTCGTCGCCGCCCGACAGCCCGGCGTCCAGACGATCGGTCAGGTTCTGCGCGTTGACCTCGGAAATCAGGCCGGCCTCGACACCACATTCAACCACATGGCGCAGACTCGAACCTTTCAGCTCAAAATCCGGCGGCAATCCCATCTGCTGATTGAGCTTCTGGTTTGCGACCACAATGCGGCGCTTTGAATCGAACATACACAGGCCGTGAGGCATGTTGTTTAGCGCAGTGTCGAATCGTTTTGCGAGCAATGCCATATCGCGCGATGCAAACGCAGCATCCAGCAGCGTGTTACGCAGCCTTTCCGCAATGAATTTTATTCCAAGAAAGAGCGGGGTGAGAAGGCCGGCAAAAATCCAATCAAACCGATTTCCAAAAAGCAGGAGCGCCGCTGTCATTGGCACCCACGCGCATAAGGCCTGGACGATGACAAAACGGATGTTTCCAAAATTTCGTGCGAAGATGCCCGCCACATAAGCAATCGTCATTGAAAAGCTGACGAGATGGGCAAATGAATCGGAGCTCCGCGAGAATGCGACGTAGCACCAGATTCCAAGCAGTGCGACGGACGCGGACGCTCCCGCGACGTAGCGATGCTCCCATCGTCTGGCGACTTCGTTACTTGTTATTGTTGTGCGAAGGCGCGCATACGCAGCTATCAACAATCCGCGTGCGCAGGCGACCAGGACGAACGCCAGTGCGCAGTAAAAAACAAGGATATCGCTGGTCTTCCAATACGTGACGAGAATCGACCCGGTAACAAGAATGGTCCCTACCAGCAGAGTTCCGCCATCCTTATAGAGCGAGGCCACCAGCGGCAGGTAGATTTCCGGCGGCAGCGCTTCGTGTTTTTGAACAGGTCGGAGAGTTCGCAGCGCACGGCTCATTACGTTGTACCGTCGAGCAGTTGCAAAGGCCTCAAGTCGCACTAATGACTATGGTCAAAGGTCTGTCTGCTAAGTAAATTGAATGCCGTTTTACTCCACCGTCGCATTAACAAACCCTGTTGCGGCGCGTTAGCACATGATTATCCATGAAATCATGTTCCCTTGGTCAAAGCGCGACAACGAAAGTGCGCAGGCAAGAAAACGCTTGCCGCTGACGTTTTGTACGACAGCACCGGGCTTCAGATGGCAATTTTGGTTTGAGTTTGAAACGGTTTCTGCAAGCCGCCGCCAATGGCTGTCGCCACTGCCGCCAATAGGCCGACTAAGTGCTTTGATTTTATTAGGTGGCGGTCCCGGCAAAACTCGAACTTGCGACCTTCGGTTTAGGAAACCGCTGCTCTATCCGGCTGAGCTACGGGACCGATCGAGGAATTTCGTTCCTAAGCACCTTTCCAGGTAGCGACCATGGGTTCTGTTCGCGTAACACTCGCGTGTATAGCATCCCATACCGCGCCCGCACGGGTCCGTTTTCCGTTAACCGCCTGAAGTTATCGCCCAAGCGCTTTGGCAGTCATGAGATTAATAACAAACTCGAACCTTCCGAGTCACCGAGGTCTTCGTCTTCGCCCTTGATGTACATCAATGCACCCACAGCTTCGGCAGGGAGGGTAATGGCAAAATCAATCGAGGCTCGGTTAGGTCAATGCTGCTGCTCTATGCAGCAGCCTGGAGCGCAGAGGGAAAAGTCAATGAGCAAATTAATACGCAGGCAAGGCGGCTGCAGATACGTCTATGACGAGGATGGGCACGTGGAGCAAGTGGACGAGATCAATGCGAAAATGACAAATATTAGTCTTCAAACTTGGCCTGATTTCGAAAGCGCTGAAAGAGCGCTGGAGAAAAACCAGGTCGAATGGCGCCAAAAAGAATAATCTCACGATCATCCGACTTTGTGCGTATTGTACGCAAATATCGTGGCTTAACCTTGCTACTCGACCGGCGCGACCGAGAGCTTATCCAATTGCTAGACAGACGTTGAATTGCGCATTGGGGACAGCTTCATACTGGGCGTAGGTGCTTGCGCATGCTCATCGGGTCGGAAGCAATACCTGACTTCACGGCGGCGTCATGGGCACCAGCCAGCGCGTTCATTATCTTGATTCTTGGCCCAGACGCCCGCCCGCCGCCAGCGAACGAAGCGATTGTAGCAGGTAGCATATGGACCAAAACTCTCCGGCAGGTCCCGCCAAGGCGCCCCCGACCGCAACACCCAAAAGATGCCGTTGAGGACGCGGCGGTCAATTCACGCGAGGTACGCCGCGCGGTTTGTTCGGCAATATTGGCCTGATGGCGGTCCATTCATAATCGGTAGGTTCATAGCGCATGATTCGAAGCTCTCAGTTCTGAAGCTTAAATCACAGGGCTATGACCGATCTCAATACGGTCCGGTCTTGTTTGGCCCAGCTATAAGTCAGCTTTCGGGGCACGCAGACATCGACCGGCACGAACGATCGGCTAGGTCGGTCGAAAATATACTGAGCAGGCTAATTGGGAAGGAATATTCCCATTGCTAGGTCCTGTCCCGGCTCTTGGCGATCCACAACGTGAGATGCCAGGCACCGAAAATGCCGGCAAGCAACAGGAGCGCAGTCGCGCCCGCGATGGCGTAGGGTGCGAAAGGTCTCTGCGCAATCAATCCGGCCGCGCCGGCGATCAGGCTCGCGTTGCCGAGCACCGGCGCAACCGAAAATAGAGTCCAGTCGAGCCAATCCAGCAAAACGAAATGAACTTTGCGCTGGTTGAGACTGGCATGAATTTGATAAACGAGGCCGGTTAGCCCGAAGATCCCCAGAATGATGCCGGCCGGCAGCGCAGACGGCCAAGGCGGCAGCATGTCCAGGCTCACAAATAGCACGCCGTTGAAACGAATGAGCGTTGGCGTCAAGAAGGCGCGGGTAGCATCTAACCCATGCGGCGTAGACAAGCCGACGCCGAGCGTGATCGCAACGAACAACAAGCCGATCAGTGTCGCGCCTGCTGTCGCAGCCGCAATGAAGAAATTTTCCCAGCCGTGGAGCATCGGGGCCCTGAAACGTGATTTTTAGGGCGATGCGTTCGAGCGTGCGTTGATCTAGATCAACACCCGCTCTGCAAAAGCGTACCTATGTATTTTTTATAAGCCCGGCGGAGTGACGCGCAAAGCTAAATTCACGCCGAGAAACTCATACAAGGAGAAGTTTTATGAAGCCACTTTCCGAACAACTCGCCAATTTGTCGGTTCGTGCCAAGAATGCCGAGGATGCAGCAGCAGCGGCACAGAAGGAAGCTCATGATAAAATCGTCGCGCGCGTTGCACAGGCGCAATCTGCTGCCGAGGAAGCAATCAAAAAAGTAGACCAAAGCGTCAAGTCTGCTAGCGATACGACGTCTGCCAAGTGGAATGGACTGAAAGCGAAAATCGCCGCTGACGTGGACGATCTAAAGTCGAAAGTAGCCCAGCGGAAGCACGATTCGAGCGTTAAACGCGCCGCGAACTATGCCCAGCTGCTGGACGAAGACGCTTCTTACGCCATCGACTACGCTATCGCTTCTATCGAGCAGGCTAAGGTGGCCGTGCTCGATGCTATCGTTGGCCACGTCGAGGTCGAAAAGGCCAAACGCACAGCCGCTTGATCCAAACATTCGATTGGTTTTGAGAGACCGCGTTGCGGCGGTCTTTCTTTCCATGCGTGAATTTGGTGGATGTGTGCCTTGGCTCCTAAGGGATCGCGATCGTGGTTGACCTAGATCAATGACCGATGCCATGCGTCTGCCGCGCTTCACTATTTTGCAGGAGGTTTACTTGGCACAGGCTCAAACTGTCGGTGGCCCGCTGGTCGCACCTATCTTACTTCACGCGCTCGCAAGGAACTGGTGGCTACTGCTACTGCGCGGCATTGCCGCTATTATTTTCGGCGTCCTTGCTTTCGCGTGGCCGGGATTGACCCTTCTCACACTCGTCCTCTTATACGGTGCTTATGCGTTGGCCGATGGCGTGATTGCAATCATCGCGGCCATCAAGGGCGATGCGCCGACAGCGCGATGGTGGCTGGCAATCGTCGGCATTCTTGGTATCGCGGTCGGGGCTTTTACCTTCCTGTTACCCGGAATGACGGCACTGATTTTGTTGTTCACCATCGGCGGTTGGGCGGTCGCAATCGGCGTCCTTCAAATTATCGGGGCGATCCGGCTACGCAATGAGATCGACAACGAGTGGCTGCTGATCCTAAGCGGCATCATCTCGGTGATTTTTGGCGTGGCCATTGTGGCCCAGCCAGGTGCGGGCGCACTCGCCCTAGTTTGGCTGATTGGCACCTATGCGATCATCGCCGGTGTTCTCTATGTCGGCTTGGCGATCCGGCTCAAGAAACACGCCTGAAGCAAAATGATGAACCAGATGGAGCACCAGGCTAAAAGGCGCCCCATTTTAGGTCCGAACATCTTCTCAACCCGAGAGAGGAATACTCAGACAAATGAGCAAGCTTAGAAACCTCTTGCTTGGTTCTTTCGCGGCGATAGCTGCCGCAACAGTGACACCGGCAGCTGCGCAGCAGCAGCAAAAGCCCAACATCCTGATAATTTGGGGTGATGATATCGGCCAGTTCAACGTAAGCGCCTACAATATGGGCATGATGGGCTACAGAACGCCGAACATCGACAGCATTGCGCAACAAGGAGCCCTATTCACCGACTGGTACGGCCAGCAAAGCTGCACCGCTGGCCGCGCCGCGTTCATCACCGGACAGTCGCCCATCCGCACGGGCCTCACCAAGGTTGGTCTGCCGGGCGCGCTGGAAGGTCTGAAAAAAGAGGACCCGACACTCGCCGAGTTGCTTAGGCCCCTCGGCTATGCGACCGGCCAGTTCGGCAAGAACCACTTGGGCGACCGCAACGAGATGCTGCCGACAGTCCATGGATTCGATGAGTGGCTCGGCAATCTCTACCACCTCAATGCCGAGGAGGAGCCAGAGAACGTCGACTATCCGAAGAACCCTGCCTTCAAGGCACAGTTCGGCCCGCGCGGCGTGCTGCACTGCTTCGCGACGAATACAGACGATCCAACCGTCGATCCGCGCTTCGGCAAGGTTGGCAAACAGGAGTGTGAAGACACCGGCCCGCTGACCACAAAACGCATGGAGACGATTGACGAGGAAGTTACCGCCGGGGCGATCAATTTCATGGACAAGGCGGCGAAGGACCACAAGCCGTTCCTTGTCTGGTGGAATTCCTCCCGCATGCACGTCTTCACGCACCTCAAAAAAGAAAGCGAGGGCAAGACCGGCTTGGGCGTCTACGCCGACGGCATGGTCGAGCACGATGGTCACGTCGGCCGATTGCTCGCCGAACTCAAGAAGCTGGGCGTCGATGACAACACCATCGTCATGTATTCGAGCGACAACGGCGCAGAATTCTTCACTTGGCCCGACGGCGGCACAACGATGTTCCGTAACGAGAAGAACTCGCAGTGGGAAGGTGGCTTCCGTGTCCCCACCCTCATCCGCTGGCCCGGCGTCATCAAACCCGGCACCATCATCAACGAGATGGGCGCACACGAGGACATGATGCCGACTTTACTCGCGGCAGCGGGCGACACCGCCGTCAGGGAGAACTTGCTCAAGGGTCAGAAGATCGGCGACATGACCTATAAGGTCCATCTTGACGGCTACAACCTGTTGCCCTTCCTGAAGGGCGACGTGAAGGAATGGCCACGTCACGAGTTTATTTACTGGACCGACGACGGCAACGTCGCGGCGTTACGCTACGACAACTGGAAGCTCACCTTCCTGCGGCAGAACGCTGTCGGTTTCAAAGTCTGGGAGCAACCGTTTGAGACACTGCGCTGGCCGATGCTCACCAATTTGCGCATGGATCCGTTCGAGCGCGCCTCGGATGAGTCGATTGGTCACACAAAATGGGCCGCGGAGCGCATGTTCGTGTTAGCGCCAGCAGGCGCCTATGTGGCTCAGTGGCTGCAGAGCTTCCGTGAATTCCCGCCTCGCCAGAAACCCGGCAGCTTCAGCCTCGACCGCGTGATGGAGGCGGTAACATCCGACGGCCGAGGCAACAACTGACCGCAAGATTGATCTGATTATCTGGGGCGAAACCGAATTTGCCGTAGCGTGTCCGAAAATTCGACGGCGGACGCCCAATTTCGATACTCCGATCTGCCTTATGCATCAGCATCGGGCCGGCCGTGCGCCTTACGAACGATGAATTGATTCACGTCAAAGCAGTTTCCTCGGCGTCGGATAAGTTGCTTGTGTAAACGGGAGAAAATTTGTGAAAATATTCTTACGATTGATTTTTCTCGGTACGGCTATCGCGTTGCTGGCTACCAGTTCAACTTTGCCATCCGTCGCTGCGCCGCACGGCAATGCTTTTGACGGTTCGTGGAGCGTCGTCATCTATACGCAGCGGGGCGATTGTGAACCGGCGATCCGCGCTGCCGTTCGCATTTACGGCGGTCGCGTGTATGCCGACGACCCAAGCTACCAAGCCTATGGCGCGGTCGGTGCCGGGGGCGCGATCCGCGTGACCGTCGTCCGAGCAAGCCAGTCGGCGGGCGGCGCCGGTCAGCTCCGCGGTAATGTCGGCCGGGGATGGTGGCGCACGGGGACCGGCCAATGCTCCGGCCAATGGACGGCCGAGCGGCGCTTTACAAATTATTGACGGGAGAACGCCGGACTTCGGGGTGTCCTTAGCCTGCAATGACCCCGGCGGTGGGAAATTGACCGGGATCTGATCCGCGGAGAGCATTATGGCCAGCGGTCATGTGAATCGCATTCAAAGGCCGAACACTGCACCGACCACAAGCTTTGCGATGTGAAGATTCTCCTTGCCAACTGGGAGCCGTCCACACATGGGCCCACCCGCGTCATTTCGCTGTGTCGCGGCAATTCGGTTGCTTTGGAGCGAAGCGGACATCCAACCGGATTTTATGGGTACACGGCCTAGATGACGCTCCGGGCCAATCTCAGACACGCCGTCCTTCGGTTCCGATGCAATTTTCCGCTAATATTCTTGCAGGCTTGAAAGTTTGCGGCGACACGCGTGAACAACAGGTGGTTGATTCTTACGGTGCTTTTCCTGGCCCGGACCGCGATGGGGTTTCAATTCCAGTCGGCCGCCACTCTCTCTTCCTTTTTGATTAGCGACCTAAGGATCGACTACACCCAACTCGGCTTGCTGATCGGCTTTTATCTGCTCCCCGGAACAGTCATCGCCTATCCGGGCGGTTTGCTTGGCCAGCGTTTCGGCGACAAGCAAGTTGCAATGCTGGGGATGACGCTCATGGTCGTTGGCGGCGCGTTGACCGGCCCCAGCCACGATTATGCAATTTTTCTCGTGGGACGCCTGATCAGCGGCATCGGCGCCGTTCTGCTCAACGTCCTCTTGACGAAGATGGCAACCGACTGGTTCGTCGGTCGCGAGCTTGGCACGGCCTTGGCGTTGCTCGTGAGCAGCTGGCCGGTCGGCATCGGCGTCGCCCTGATCGTTTTGCCGCGACTTGCCGGCGCCGCTTCGATGGCGGCGGCATTTGATATGACGGCGATTGCCGCAGCTGTAGTCCTGGTGCTGATCGCCGCCATCTACCGCGCTCCCACAACTGCCGCCAACACGCCACCGCGCGCTGGAGGATTGGGCTTTGGCGTGTCGGTGCGAGAATTCGGGTTGGTGTCGCTGGCCGGCGATATCTGGGCATTATTCAATGTCGGTTACATCATCCTGATCAGCTTTGCTCCGTCACTGCTGATTGCGCAGGGGATATCCGTAACGGACGCCGGCTTTGCCACCAGCCTTGCCTCCTGGACGATCATCCCCACGATTGCTTTGGGAGGCATGCTAGTCGATCGAATAGGTCATGCCACGGCGCTCATGATCACGACCCTTGCCGCATTAGGGCTCAGCATCATGCTAATGCCGAGCACCTCCTCATTCGCGCTCATTGCCTTCATCGGCGCCGTTGCCGGCCTGCCGTGCGGCGCGATGCTGGTGCTGCCCACCGAGGTGCTGCGCACGCAAAGTCGTGGTCCGGGGATGGGTATCTTTTATACCTGGTATTATGTTGGAATGGCGTTGTTGATCCCGGCGGCAGGACTGGTCCGCGATCTCACCGGTGACCCGGGCGCGCCTTTCATCTTTGCCGGTACTCTGGAGATTGCCGCGATTGCGGTGCTGGTTCTTCTCCGATTGTTACAGCACACTTCCAGGCTGCGGCCTTAGCCTCAACAACGGACGCTGCGTTCAGCGCAAGTAGCGGCGGCCGGTCAATGCACGACGTGCGGAAAACCCGGCATCTGTCCAGGCGACGGCGCCGCGGTGTGCTGGCTGGAAATCTGGAACGAGCGCCGGCGTCAATCCATCCTGGCCGGTCGCAACGTTACCAGCAGTCGCAGTGCCGGTATCCGCGGGCGTCCGGCGGGCAGGCATAGTGATAGCCGATCGGACAGGCGGGGTGATCGCCGCCGGGCCAACAGCCGCAATACCTGCCGCCGAATACACCGTAGTGGCAGGCATAGAACAGGCCGGGCGAACAGGCGGGAAGATAGCCGTTGCCTGCATAACGGTAGACGCCCTGCGCCAGTTGCGTGAGCGGAGTGAAATTCTGCTGCGCCGCCGGGCTCGCGGGCGCTGCCTGCACCCGGGCCGCGAGCCCGATCACACACAGGCCGACGGCGGCCGCGGCAACAATGAGCTTCACAAGGGCGCGCATGATAATGGCCTCGATGCGGATATCCGTATGCCGCAGCCTAACGGCGAAACGTTACTCGCCGGTTGATCGCGAATTTTGAGGCCGTGTTTATCGCCTTATGGCGGCCTGCCGGCTTATCGGGATCGCGGCTCTCTTGAGGCGCCCGTTTGATTGAGCAACGAAGGCGCGGCTCTTATTGCGAAAGCTGCTTTATTGCGAAAGTTTTCTGGCTTCGCGGGCCATCTGCAGGCAGGTGAACAGATCGGTGTAGCTCTGGTATCCGCCGGCGCCGGCTTCGCCGATGCAGTCGGCTTTCTCGGTAGCGGTGAAGCTCGGCCACTGCCGCACTACCCGGCCGCGCATCGCCATCTCACTCTTTATACAGTGCCTGAAATCCTGGTGTGCGCTCCGGTTCGGCTCCAACGCCAATCCGCCTTGCTGGGCGATGCCGCGGCAGACCGGCTCCAGGTTGAAGCGCGGGACATTGTCCGCGACCGCGATGGTGAGTTGCGCCGCAAATGCCAACGTCGTGACGGGAATGATCACGGCAAATCTCCTATGGCAGCCAGCGCCAAGCTAATAGGCGGCGTCGCAAAACAAAAGATTGATTTTGATCAATAGAACGACGGCGTGCGCAGTTTCACAATTCGTCGCTACCGCGCCGCAGCGGCTTCCGCCGGCACCTCGTCGGTGTGGACCTTGAAGCTGACGAGCTTGCAGGGGCCGAATTCGGTGACGATGGCGACGTCGGTGGCGTCGCGGCCGCGGGCCATCAAAATCCGGCCGATCCGCGGTTCGTTGTGGCGCGCGTCGAAGGTGTACCAGCGGCCGCCGAGATAGACTTCGAACCAGGCGGAGAAATCCATCGGCGAAGGGTCGGGCGGCACGCCGATGTCGCCGAGATAGCCGGTGCAATAGCGCGCCGGCACGTTCATGCAGCGGCAGAGCGTGATGGCGAGATGGGCGAAGTCGCGGCACACGCCGCGCTGCTGCGCATGCGCGTCCCAGGCGGTTTTGGTCGGGCTGGCGTGCTCATAGCCGAACGTGATGCGGTCGTGGACGTAATTGCAGATCGCCTGCACCAGCGGCCAGCCTTTCGGGACATTGCCGAACTGCGCCCACGCGATCTGGATGAAGCGATCGGTTTCGCAATAGCGGCTGCCGAGCAGATAGACCAGCGTATCGACCGGGAGGCTCTCCAGGGCGTGCTGCTCGGCGCCCGGAGCAACGTCATCCGGCGCTCCGCTGTCATGGATCAGAAAATCGGTGGACAGCGTAAGCCGGCCCTTGGGTGCGTGGATCACGTGGCAGGTATTGCCGAAACCGTCGCGATACCAGTTGGCGGGAATGAAAGGATCGAGCTGCATGCGATCCTGGGTCAGCAAGTCGGGAATGCGCGACGGATGGACGCTCAGCGTCAGGATCATCGGCGTCGGCTGCGGACATTCGTAGGAAATTTCGTAGCCTGCGCGAATTTTCATCAGCGGGCTCTGCGGCCAGGGCCGCTGAAAATGCCGATGTTAAGTGTTGGTTTTCCTGGCTTTTGCATTTTTGCGAGGCGGCGATGCTGTCCTAGTATAATAATTTACACAAAGTATGCATTTCTCGGGCCAGGATCGGGCAAGTAGCGCGTTAAGAGTAGCTTAACAAACGCCGCCGCGAACCCCAATGCGTTGCCGGTATTTGCTCCGCCAATGTACGCGCCGATGAAGGAGCCCCCGAAGCGTCTGTTGACGACTGGCGAACCTTCGCCGGTCACCGTGTACAATCCCAACGGCGGCTCGCCGTTCCTTCTGGTCGCCGATCATGCCGGCAATGCGATCCCGCGCTCGCTCGGCCGGCTCGGCGTGCCGCCGCAGGAGTTGCTGCGGCATATCGCCTGGGACATCGGCATTGCCGGCGTCGGCCGGATCCTGTCGGACACGCTCGGCGCGGTGCTGATCCAGCAGAATTATTCGCGCCTGGTCATCGACTGCAACCGGCCGCCGGGCATGCCGTCGTCAACCCCGGAAATCAGCGAGCTGACCAAAATACCGGGCAATGCCGGTTTGAGCGATGAAGACAAGGCGGCGCGCGCCAGGGAAATTTTTTGCCCCTATCACGAGCGCATCGAGGCCGAGATCAAACGGCGGTGGCGCGCGCGGATGCCGGCGGTGCTGATTTCGCTGCACAGTTTCACGCCGAGCTTCAAAGGGGTGGCGCGGCCATGGCATGTCGCGTTGCTGTATAACCGCGACCCGCGGCTGTCGCGGCATCTGCTGGCTCTGCTCAAGGCCGAGCAGGGCCTCGTCGTCGGCAACAACGAGCCGTATGTGGTCAGCGACTCGACCGACTACACCATCCCGGTACACGGCGAGCGCCTGGGACTGCCGCACGCGCTGATCGAAATCCGCCAGGATCTGATCGGCGACGAGCGCGGCAAACACACCTGGGCGCTCCGGCTCGCGCGCCTGCTGCCGCGGGCCTATGCGGGGATGGCCGCGACTTGATCGCAGGTGCAGACGCGATTACGGATCGCTAGATTTATAAGAACAAGCTGCCGGTCTCGTCGAAAACCGAACACGGCGGCGCGGGAGCGAGCGTCTCGGGAGTAGCTTCACATGACCAAACTCACCCAAAGCTACGTGCATGGCGTGTCGATGACGCCGCTGATCGGCGAGACCATCGGCGTGCATTTCGACAAGGCGGCGGCGCGATGGGGCGGGCGCGACGCGCTGATCGTGCGGCAGCAGAATGTGCGCTGGACCTATCGCGAGCTGCAGACCAAAGTCGACGCGTTGGCCGCGGGGCTGCTCGCGCTCGGGCTTGCGCCCGGCGACCGCGTTGGCATCTGGTCGCCGAACAATGCCGAATGGGTGATTACGCAATTCGCCACCGCCAAAGCCGGCCTGATCCTCGTCAACATCAACCCGGCGTACCGGTTATCGGAACTCGACTACGCGCTCAACAAGGTCGGCTGCAAGGCGCTGATCACCGCCGACTCGTTCAAGACCAGCGATTATGTCGGCATGCTGCGCGAGCTCGCGCCGGAGATCGACCGCAGCGCCCCCGGCAAATTGCAAAGTAAACGTCTGCCGGCGCTGACGACGCTCATTCGCATCGGCGACGACGAGAAGCGCGGCTTCCTGCGCTTTGCCGACGTGCTGGGCATGGGCGGCGAGCGCCATCGCGCGCTGCTCGCCGAGCTTGCCGGCAAGCTGCAATTCGACGATCCGATCAACATCCAGTTCACCAGCGGCACCACCGGCACGCCCAAGGGCGCGACGCTGACCCACCACAACATCCTCAACAACGGCTATTTCATCGGCGAAGCGCAGCGGCTGACCGATCGGGATCGCGTCTGCATTCCGGTGCCGCTCTATCACTGCTTCGGCATGGTGCTCGGCAATCTCGCCTGCATCACCCACGGCGCGGCGATGGTTTATCCGTCGGAAGGTTTTGATCCGCTGGCGAGCTTGCAAGCCGTCGAGGCCGAGCGCTGCACCGCGCTCTACGGCGTGCCGACCATGTTCATCGCCGAGCTCGGCCATCCCGAGTTCAAGCGTTTCGATCTGTCGTCGCTGCGCACCGGGATCATGGCCGGCTCGCCCTGCCCGATCGAAGTGATGAAGCGCTGCGTCGCCGAAATGAACATGAGCGAAGTCACCATCGCCTACGGCATGACCGAGACCAGCCCGGTGTCGACGCAGACATCGCACGACGATCCGCTCGAGCGCCGCGTCGGCACCGTCGGCCGCATCCATCCCCACGTCGAGATCAAGATCGTCGACGCCGACGGCCGCATCGTGCCGCCGGGCACGCCGGGCGAATTGTGCACCCGCGGCTACTCGGTGATGCTCGGCTATTGGGACGACGACGAGCGGACCGCGGAAGCGATCGACCGCGCCGGCTGGATGCATACCGGCGACCTCGCTACTTTGGACGAAGACGGCTACTGCAACATCGTCGGCCGCATCAAGGACATGGTGATCCGCGGCGGCGAGAACGTCTATCCGCGCGAGGTCGAGGAGTTTCTGTTCCGCCACCCCAAAATTGCAGCCGTCCAGGTCGTGGGCGTACCCGATCCGAAATACGGCGAAGAGCTATGTGCCTGGGTGCAGCTCAAGCCCGGCATGAGCGCCAACGCCGACGAGATCCAGAGCTTCTGCAAGGGCCAGATCGCGCACTACAAGATCCCGCGCTACATCAAATTCGTCGATGTCTTTCCGATGACGGTCACCGGCAAAGTGCAGAAATTTCTCATGCGCGAGGCGATGGTCAAGGAGCTGGGCTTGAGCGAACAGAAGACGGCGTGACGACCTTCTCCCGTGGGTGGGAAAGTCATGTCCTTGGATAAAATCTGATCGATCGGCGGCAAATTTCGAAAGACCATTCCGTCAGCTCTGATCCCACTCCACTCGCGCAGCGCCCGGTGTCACGGGGTCGTAGTACCACTTGAGGCCCAGCGGCTCTTCGCTGAGCACGTCGGTCTTGAAACTCCGCCAGGCCTGGAGCTCGAAGTAGTCGAGGGGACCGCCGTGGGCGCGAAGCCGGTGCGGTACGCCCGGGGGGAAATACACAAGCGTGCCGGGCTGGAGCTCCTGGCTCGTCTCCCCGACCTCGACCACGCCGCGGCCCTTGAAGGTGATGTAGCAGTGCGATGCGCCGCCGGGGTTAGCGGCCGTGCCGACGTGCCGATGATAGGGCGACGATCCGCCGTCGTGATAGTGCATTTCGCCCGCCTGAATGGCGTTGGTCGGCGTGAGCCTTGCGCCATCGAGAAGTCTCACGGTGGACTCCGCGCAGAAGCGGCGCACGCGGCCTCCGCTCGCGTCGCTGAGAGGACGCAGCGTCTTGCGATTGAAGAAATATCCCGGCCCGCCCGGCAATCCGCCTTCCACGGCGGCAGGCGGCTTGGGCGTCACCATGTGAAGCAGTTCGAGCTTTGAACCGGACGCTTCAAATCGCGCGGATTCGCCCGGCGCGAGCAGTACGCCGGCGCCCTCCTCGGCTGCGTGCGACTTCCCGTTAAAGCTGATGACGCCCGCTTTCGGCGCCTCGATGACGTAGACCACGTGATAGTCGTCGCCGGCCTTGACGTCGAACTGGCGGCCTTCCAGCACCGTCCGCTGATAGACGGTCAGCGTCTTCGAACCGCACAGACCTTCGCTACAGAGCGTCCTTTCCAGCCCGGACGCGACCGTTTTGGCTTCAGCCGTGTTCCAGTTGATGATCGAAACGTCTTTGATTGTTGGGCCGCTCTTAGTTGACATGCGCATTCCTCCAGCGGGCCGGTAATATCCAGCGCCTCAGGGAGAACATAGCGCCGCCGCTGTGTCGCTGTATACGCGACTTGAGGTTGTTTTCAATCGCGCGCGCTGCAGATGACGTCCGGTTTGTTCGGTATAGAGCGGCGCGGACGCGGTTACGAGCTGCGGTCACTCGCCGCCTTCGAACACGCGTTCAACCTCGACATGAACGCGTTCGCCAGACACGGCGCGATGGCCCTCGCCGGCGGCGAACAATGTCCGCGCCTCCTCGGCGCTCTCGGCTTCGACGAACCATTCCTCAAGCCGCGTCACCAGGACCGACGCGTGGAAAATTCTTCGCCTGCGTTGGGAAACAGGGTCCGGCTCCGGTATGGACTTGCGGGCAAGCGCTGGCATCGAAGATTTCCCCGGCGGCGAATCGATTGTCTGGAAATACTTTACCGTAAAATCACCCCGCATGGAACAAATCGTAAACGCCGCTGCCGACGCGCCTCGGATTTAAGTCCGGAACGCGGTATGATTAATGTCGTTGTCAATATGGTGTTCAGCAGGAGTTTACCGTGGCCCCCCGCGCATACTGGAAAGGCTATTTGAGGCTTTCGCTCGTGACCTGTCCGATCGCGCTCTATCCGGCGACCTCCGAACGGGAAAAAGTCAGCTTCAACCAGATCAACAAGGAGACCGGCCACCGCATCCGCTACCGCAAGGTCGACGCCGAGACCGGCGAGGAAGTGCCGTCCGACCAGATCATCAAGGGCTACGAGATCGCCAAGGGCGAATACATCGAGATCACCGACGAGGAGCTTGAATCGGTCGCGCTCGACAGCACCCGCACCATCGAGATCGACGAATTCGTGCCGCGCGACGAGATCGACGAACTCTACAGCATCCGGCCCTATTACATCGCGCCCGACGGCAAGGTCGGCGACGACGCTTTCGTCGTCATCCGCAACGCCATCGAACAGATGAAGATGGTCGCGATCGGCCGCGTGGTGCTCACCAGCCGCGAGCATGTCATCGCCATCGCGCCGCGCGGCAAGGGCCTGATGGGTACGCTGCTGCGCTTTCCCTACGAGGTGCGCGACGCCGGCGAATATTTCGACGACATCCCGAACGTCAAGCTGACCAAGGACATGATGGATCTGGCCCGCCACATCGTCGAGACCAAGGCCGGCCATTTCAAGCCGCAGGAATTCGAGGATCACTACGAGCACGCGCTCAAGGAGCTGATCGAGAAAAAGGCCAAGGGCGAGAAGATCGAAGCGCCGAAGCATGAACCGAGCGGCAAAGTCATCAATCTGATGGATGCGCTCCGCCGTTCGGTGCAGGCCGAAACCGCCCGGACGCCCGACGCGCGCGGCGCCGGCCAAGAAGGGCCGCAAGAAGGTCGAGGGCCAGAAGGAAATGCTGCTGCCGATTGCCGGGAAAAAGCCGGCGCGCGAAACCGCGCGCGAAGAGCAGCGCAAACCGGCGCGGTCGAACGGCCGGCAGCGCAAGGCCGGCTAGGCGCCTCGTCATGCCCGCGCATAGCCGTTCGGAGAACGGCGTCGCTTCGCTCGCCTATGTCGCGGGCATCCACGTCTTCCATGTTCCGTGAAACAAAAAGTCGTGGATGGCCGGAACGAGCTTGCACTCGGGCCGGCGAAACGCCGGACCCGTGTGTCCGGCCATGACGGTCGGGTGGATGCCGTCGCGTCGTCAGTTCAGGAATTTCGGCAGTTCAGGATCAGGCTGCGCGGCCGGCGGCGCGGCTTTCTCTGCCGGTGTGGCCTGCGGCTTGAGGCTCAGGCTTTTCTTGATCTCGACCTGCGCCCGCAATTGCGTCAGCACCTGCTCGATCAGATGACGCGCAAAGGCGAGGCCCGCGTCGCGCGCGCTCTGGTTCGCGGTCGGGCTGACGAACTGTTCGATCTTGGTGCGAACGGCTTGCTCGAAACGCTCCAGATCGGCGTCAGGCCGATGCAGGACCAGGTCAGCGGCCATGAGCCTGATAAGATGGAGCAGCGCGGCGAACGCAGCCGAAGCGGATTCCGGAAGCGCAGCGCCGACTTCCTCGACTGGTCCTCTCGACGCGTTGCCGGTCGGCGAAGCGGCGCCTGTGGTGGAGGCGTCGCTGTCGCGAGGGTCCGTGGTGGTCCTACCCCGTTCGGTCATGACAGTTTTCTAACGGCTCTTCTAACAGTGCGGGAACGTGGAATACTGTCAAGTACTATTGTTGCCGGCTTCGACAAGCTCATGATTTCATGGCCAGTTTCGGCGAGCAGCCCGCGGGCGTTCGGACGGAACTGCAACCTCCATTGAGTGACAAGACGCTTACGTGCGTTTGCGAGTCGTCGTTGCGGGCAAGCGTGGCCCGGATTTAGTGACCCGCCTTCGCTCGCAGGGCGAGCTATGGCGGGTTGGAGTCCGCCGGAAGCGCAAAGCGCGAAGGCGTAAACGAAATCCGGGGTAGACCTCGACGCCGATCCCGGATCTCGGCGGCGCTCAATCCGGGCTAATCGCTCAATGTTCAGTGCTTGGGATAGGCCGTGTAGATGTAATCTTGTGCCGCTACGGTCGTATGGCACGCGTAGCCGCATTTAGCGTCGGTCCCGTCAGCCGTGAAGGTGTCGGACGCGGCGTCATAGCTGAAATTGCCGTATGCCCAGCCGTGCGTATCCGGGAATCTCTTTGAATCTTTTTCTATTGTCGCAACCGCTTTCAGGGTGTCCGGCACCATCACGAAATAGGGGGCTACAGTGTTCTTCTTGAAGGTCCACTCGATCTTCACAATCTTGGAGCCCTCGGGAAACAGCTTGCCGTCGGCGGGCAGGCCTTTCCGATACGCCGCCATCATCACGTCATTGGCCAAGATCACTTTCAACAAAGTCTCGGTCTGACTGACCGCGATATTCTTCCAGTTTTCATAGCCTTTGAAATCGCCGAACGAGAGCTTGCCCAGTTTCAGCGTGTATCTGTCCTGCGCGGCAATGGCGATGTTGCCTAACAGGGCGACGAAGCCAGCGAACAATACTGCAACGATCACGATCGCTCGGGGGCGCGACATGATTAAACCTCCGCAGTTGCGGCCGAGAACCGTCCCGGCCTCGCAAAGTTGTTTGAGTTGGCGAAAATCAGTTCGATAAAGTTGGTAGGGTCCAGGTGAGCCAGGCTTCTTGGTTCGGCTCTGTGCCGATAACTCTGGACTGACGATATTGTAGCAAAATGACGGCGCGAGGCAAAAGTTCCGGGGGCGGCGGCTGCTCACTGTTTCGTCATTGCCGGACAGAAGGCGCGCCCGCTTCGCTAAGCACGATTTCCGCCCCTCTAGGGCTTCAACCTAGACACCTCTGAGATACAAGCAAGCGCAGCTCGGATTGAGTGAAACGAAATCCGGGACAAGTCTCGCCGCTAGTCCCGGATTTCGCTGGCGCTCAATCCAGACTACTTGCTACTCGACTTGTAGCGAATAACCCATGCCCGTAAATCGCAAAGAGACTCCGGCTGTTACGGCCGAAGCCTCCCCGTCGATTAGTGGCTTAAGCCGTCCTGCGCGGATCGGTAAACAGGCAATAGAGCGCTCCGAGCAAAAGTAGAGCATACACAATCACCGACGACCAACCGAATGAGTTGAACAGGCCGTGTGTATTTGCCCAGATATTTAAAGCGCCACCGACTACATCACCGACTACTGCGCCTATCAAGACCGCGCGCACCGCCAACCACTCCTTGAACTCTCTGGCCAACCAGGCGATCACGCCAATTTCAAGAAGCGCCGCCCCGAAGAATTGGGCATTTAAAATTGCATTCGGCTGTCCCGGCGCAATGCCGTACATATCGCCTAACTGTCCTGGAATAATTACGAAGGCGATCCCGTATAAGATCGCCACTACCGCCGCGATTGCGAGATAAAGCTTCGCATCCATGATTTCCTCCCCAGATGTGCATTATTCAGGATCGCGGGTGCGAACCCTGCACATTCCTCACAGCACAATCATATCTCAAACAACAGATATTGTACCGCACTTAGGACGGCAGCAGAGGTAGCTGGCGCGCGCTCAGAAGTGCATGAGTCCGTTTATGGACCGTTGCGTCGGATATTGTGCCGCGCCAATTCGGGAACGGTCAGAGCAAAAGTCGATTTCAGGCTGACATAGCCGAACTGATGCAGGTGATGGATTTCGCGAAGAGACGACCCAAGTCGAGAAACTGCGGACAACTTGCTTCATGCCGTCGCAGTCACTGATGACGGGACGATTGCTCTTGACGACGATCCCCATTTCAGTTACAAGGGGGGTCTTCGAATCTCGCTCAGTGAAGGACGCCTTCGGCCGAGGGTACTCCTGAAGGTGGAGCGAGTGCGGTGCCCGCGCGCGGAACGATACACTCCGCACCCGGGCAGCTTCGGGCATCATGCTGACCGGCACTACGACCGGTCCGGGAGGTGCGTTCCCTGGACTGGGACAGGCGGGCGCGGGTAACGCCCGCGTAAGAGCGCGAGGTCTTCGCTCCCCGGTTGGAGCGACCTTACAGGATCGAACGTCCTGCCGCGTCCCAGGAAGCCTGGCCTGGAGCTGCGCCCAAGGGCCGAAAGCCCTGACGGTAAGAGCCGTGGTGGAACGCCGATAGGCGAGCGTGCCCCCTCCCTACCCTCCCCCGCGAGCGGGAGAGGGGAAAGAGACAAGGGCGCGCGCCGCGCCCGTAAGGCGCGGAGGTTGGCTGAACACGTCTGTCGGCGTTCCGCTTCCTTTTTTCCTTGGTGGTCGTAGCCCGGATGGAGCGCAGCGTAATCCGGGGAGTGCATTCAAGCTGCGACGCCGTTCCCGGATTTCGCTTCGCGTCATCCGGGCTACGGTTCGTACCCTACGCAAAACCCGGGCGCATCGGCGTCGCGGGAACGACGCCGCGTATTCACCTCTCCCCGCGTTCCCGGAGAGCACGGACGTTGTTTGGACGCGGCCGCGTGCGGGAAGAGGGAGAATATGTCGGTCGCAAGCCCGAGGGATCCATGACCAAACAAACAGCGGAGCAACAAACGGCTGAGGAATACGCGGCGCGGTTCGCAGCGGAGAAGGCAGCGTTGCGGCGGTATTATTGCGAGGTGTTCGGGTTCTGGCGCTCGTGTGCGTTAAAGCGGTGCCGCAAGGTGCGCAGTTGTAGCGGCGATGCGGAGGTCTGCCTCAGGCGCCGGGCGCGGGAGATAGCGCGCGACGTGCAGTGGCAGGCGCGGCGGCAGATTCTGGCGGCGACGCCGGCGGACGCCGGGCCGGCGGAGCGGAATGCGCGCGAATTGCTGCCGGGCGCGCTGGTTTAGTGGCGCATGCACGGCGCCGGCTTTCCGGGCTTCGCCAAGTCACGGCGGCGCCATCGGTTTTTCTCAGGCGTCAGCCGCCGCAGTACCGCCGTATTCCGGCCCTTGGCTTGGCAACCGATACGCCGGTGGTGGGACGGGGTGATCGTGGCAGCTGTTGCAGCCGCCATTGCATTTGGCGGCGGAAATCTCGGCGCGGCGGCGCGGGAGCGGCCGCCGCCGCCGATCGTCTGTGGCGGCGAGATAGTGGCGCGCGGCAGCGCCGGCCGCGTCGCCGACGGCCGCACCTTCCTCCTCGATGACGGCCGCGAGGTCCGGCTGGCCGGGATCGAAGTGCCGCCGCCGGCCGCGGACTCCGGCAACGCGCCGGGCGGCACCGCCTCGAAAGACGGCCTTGCCGCACTCCTTGCCGATTCCGAGATCGTGCTCCGGCAGGCCGAGCCGCAACAGACCGACCGCTACGGCCGAATCACGGCTTACGCCTTCGTCACCCGCGGCGGCAGCGAGCGCCTGGTCCAGGCGGAACTATTGGCCGCAGGCCTTGCCCGCGTCGCGCCGCGGGTTGGCAGTCGGGCCTGCGCCATGGAACTCTTGAGCCGGGAAAGCGCCGCGC
Source organism: uncultured Alphaproteobacteria bacterium (assembly GCA_963826945.1). Taxonomy (GTDB): domain Bacteria; phylum Pseudomonadota; class Alphaproteobacteria; order Rhizobiales; family Xanthobacteraceae; genus BOG-931. The sequence continues at coordinate 402,399 of CAWGYY010000031.1, forward strand.
GCCGGGCCAAGCTTGGCCTGTGGGCAACTTCGTATTATGACTCGCTCGACGCCGACAACCCCGCCGAGGTGCTGGCCAGACAAGGCCGATTCGCGCTGGTCGAGGGTAAGGTGGTTTCGGTACGCGAAAGCGGAGCCACCATCTACGTGAACTTCGGGCGGCGGTGGAGCACCGACTTCACTGTTACGATCCTGAAGCGAAATGAGCGTAGCTTTAAGGCGGCGGGACTTGAACCGAAGACGCTCGCTGGACGCCGGGTGCGGGTGCGCGGCTATATCGAGGAACGCGGCGGCCCCTGGATCGAGGCGGCGCGTCCGGAGCAGATCGAGATTACCGACCGCCAGTGACGCCGGCGGGTGGGGCGGCGAATGCGTTACGGCGATTGAGTTGATGGCAACCGAGCTGAGAAATAGTGCGGTGACCGATTGGCGGCTTACAGGGTTGCGGAAGCTTCGGCTTGCGCATGCGGGCATTGCCGCGCTCGCCTTGATGGTTCCCTTGATCTTGGCCGCCTGCACGGCGTCGCCGCCCGCGCTCGAGCCGCAAGCTTCCCTGCCGGCGCCGCCAAAGCCCGCCGAAACCAGCGACATGTCGCCGGCGGTGCTGCGCGAGCATCAGCGCATTCTCGCCGCCTATGGCGGCGTCTACAACGATCCGCGCCTGCAGGGCATGGTCGAGCAGACCGTCGAACGGCTGGTGGCGGCGTCGGAGCGGCCCGACCTGCATTACAAAGTCACCATGCTCAATTCGCAGTCGATCAACGCGTTCGCATTGCCGACCGGCCAGCTTTACGTCACCCGCGGCCTGATTGCGCTTGCCAATGACGAGTCTGAACTCGCGTCAGTGCTGGCGCATGAGATGGGACACGTGGTCGCGCGGCACGCCGCCATCCGCGAGGAGCAGGCCAAGCAGGCCGCTTTGGTCGGCCGCGTCGTCTCCGACGTGATCAGCGATCCGGAAGAAGGCGCGCTGGCGCTCGCCAAGTCGAAGCTCGCGCTGGCGAGCTTCTCGCGTTCGCAGGAACTGGAGGCCGACGCGATCGGCATCGGCATCGCGGCGCGCGCCGGCTACGACCCTTACGGCGCAGTGCGCTTCCTCACCTCGATGCAGCACAATTCCGAGCTCAAGCCGCAGCAGAGCGGCCCGATCGATCCGCGCGCGCCGGACTTCCTGTCGTCGCATCCGGCGACGCCGGAGCGCATCACCAATGCCCGCGCCAACGCCCGCCAGTACACCATCCCGGCCAGCGCCGCGGGTCTCGACCGGCAGGCGTATCTTAGCGGCATCAACGGCATCGTGTTCGGCGAAGATCCGAGCGAGGGTTTTGTCCGCGGCCGCCGCTTCCTGCATCCGCGGCTCGGCTTCACCTTCACCGCGCCGGACGGCTTCACGCTCGACAACACCGCCGAGGCGGTGCTCGGCGTCAAGCACGGCGGCGACCAGGCGCTGCGGCTCGACGTGGTGCGGGTGCCGTCCGAGCAGACGCTCGCCGGCTACCTGACCTCGGGCTGGATCGAAAACATCGATCCGGCGACGGTCGAGGACGTCAACATCAACGGCTTTGCCGGCGCCACGGGGGCGGCCAAAGGCGATCAATGGGACTTCCGGCTCTACGCCGTGCGGTTCGGCAGCGACGTCTACCGCTTCATCTTCGCCGCCAAACACCGCACGATCGAGACCGACCGGGTGTTCCGCGAGTTGGTCGGCACCTTCCGCCGCATGAGTCTCGCCGAGATCGAGGACGCCAAGCCGCTGCGGCTGCAAGTGGTGACGGTCGCCCCCGGCGATACGGTCGAGAAGCTCGCCACCCGGATGGCGGTTGCCGATCGCCAGGTCGAGCGCTTCCGCACCCTCAACGGGCTGGAAGCGGGCGAGCGGCTTCGGCCCGGCAGCGAAGTCAAAATCGTGGTTGAATAATCCGGCCGGCGGGCGTGGTTTACGCGTAAGTCTGGCGCGTAAGACCGGCGATGGCGTCGCCGGCCGATGCAACATTGTGGAGCGGAAAGAACGCGGCCACGTAGCGATCCGGTCGTAACAGATAGAGCCCCGCCGGATAGCCGGCCAACAGCGCGGCGAGATCGCCGCGCAAATCGCGCGCCGCGACCGCAGGCGCCGCGACCGGCGACGCGTCCTCCCTGTCGAGTACCGCAACGCGGCGGATCGGCAGCTGGACGGATTTTTCGAGGCAGATGTCTTCCAAGATTTGCGCCGGCGTGCCGGGGGGCGCCAATAGCGCAAAGCCGTCGCCCAGCACATCGTCGAGCAGTTCAAAGCCGTTCGCCGTCATCACCAGCGCCTGCGGAAACAGTTTGCCGACCAGCGATTGTTTGGACGATTTTTTCGACGCGGTTTCCGGCGCCAGCAAAAAGCCGCGATGGAATTTCGGCTTCGGCTTGTACTTCATTTCGGCGAAATAGGACCGCGCCGCCGGAAACAGCGCCAGCGCGCGGAAGAAGCTGCGAACCGCAAAGCCTTGCAGGCGTCCGCGCGGCATCATCACGTAGCCCATGCGGATCGCGAGCTGAATCATCTCCGCCGCGTGATCGCGCCGCTCCACTTCATAAGTGTCGAGCAGCCGGTCGCCGAGCCGGCCCGAAACCACCGCCGCAAGCTTCCAGGCGAGATTGTGCGCATCGCGCACGCCGCTGTTCATGCCCTGGCCGGCAAACGGCGGCGTCAGATGCGCCGCGTCGCCGGCGAGAAACACCCGATCGGCGCGCCAGCGGTCGGCCATGCGGGCGTGAAACGTGTAAACCACTTTGCGGCGCAGCACCGCCTTGTCGTCGTTGCCGTAAAGCCGCAGCAGCGCCGAAACATTATCCGCCGCCAGCACGTCGGCATCCTGTTCGCCGTCGTGCAGCATCAGCTCGAACCGCCGCGTGCCGTTCGGCCCGGGCAGCGACAGGCACGGCCGCGCCACGTTGCAATAAACCTTGGTATCGCGGGTCGGATCGGTGGTCTGTTCGAGATCGATGATGAGCCAGCGTTCCCGAAACGTGGAGCCGTGCATCTCGATGCCGAGTTTCTGGCGGACGAAGCTGTGAGCTGCCATCGCAGCCGACCAGGTAGTCGCATTTCAGCTCAGTGATTTCGCCGGCGCGGCGAACCCGCACGGTGACCGCTTCCGCCGATTGCGAGAATTCGACGAGTTCAGTCTCGAAACTGATGCTGGCATTGCTCAGGCGATCGAGATGTTCGCGCAAAAGCCGCTCAAGCACCGGTTGTCGAAACGCGTTGCGCCGCGGATAGCCGTATTCCAGCGTCTTTGGCTTGACCTTGAGAAACCGCCGCCGGCCGGGCGAGAAATATTCCGAGCCGTAGCCGAGCACGATCTGCGGCACCAGTTGGTTGATGATGCCGACCGCCTGCATGGTGCGCAGCGACTCGTCGTCAATCGAAACCGCGCGCGGCTCCTGCACGGTCTGCGGATTGCGCTCGACGACGAGAACCTCGATGCCATAGCGGGCGAGCAGGCAGGCGAGCGTCAATCCGGTCGGGCCTGCGCCGACGACAATGACGGGCCAGTGCTGGCGTGTGTTCATCGTCGCCAAGGTAGTCGCAAATCGCGGAAATCAGAAGTTGATGGCGCGCTTGGCGACTGCGAGCGCCGCTTCCTTCATCGCCTCGGACAGCGTCGGATGGGCGTGACAGGTGCGGGCGATGTCTTCCGAGGAGGCGCCGAACTCCATCGCCATCGCCGCTTCGGCGATCATGGTCTCGGCGTCGGGCCCGAGGATGTGCACACCGAGCACGCGATCGGTTTTGGCGTCGGCGAGGATTTTGACAAAGCCTTCGGTCGCGAGATTGGCGCGGGCGCGCGCGTTGGCACTGAACGGGAATTTGCCGACCTGATAGGCGACGTTGGCCGCCTTCAATTCTTCTTCGGTCTTGCCGACCGACGCAATTTCCGGGCTGGTGTAGACCACGTTCGGGATCACGTCGTAGTTCACGTGTCCGGCCTGACCGGCGATGATTTCCGCCGCCGCCACGCCCTCCTCTTCACCCTTATGCGCCAGCATCGGCCCGGCGATGACGTCGCCGATGGCGTAGATGCCGGCAACGCTGGTGCGGTAATGCGGATCGACGATGACGCGGCCGCGATTATCCTTCTTCACGCCGGCGGCTTCGAGGCCGAGTCCTTCGGTGTAAGGCACGCGGCCGATCGCCACCAGCACGACGTCGGCCTCCATCGTCTCCGCCGCGCCGCCGCCGGCCGCCGGCTCGACTTTGACCTTGAGCTGCTTGCCGGAGGTGTCGACCGCGGTGACCTTCGACGAAAGCTTGAACACGACGCCCTGCTTCTGCAGCATCCGGTGGAACTGCCGCGCCACCTCGCCGTCGATGCCGGGCAGAATGTGATCGAGAAACTCGACGATCGTCACCTGCGCGCCGAGCCGCCGCCAGACCGAGCCCAGCTCCAGGCCGATAATGCCGGCGCCGACCACGAGCAGCTTTTCCGGCACCTTGGCGAGATCGAGCGCGCCGGTCGAAGACACGATACGCTTCTCGTCGATGTCGATGCCGTTGAGGCGAGCGACATCCGAGCCGGTGGCGATGACGATGTTCTTGGTTTCCAGCGTCTGCGTCTTGCCGTCGGCGGCCTTCACCTCGACCTTGCCCGGCGCGACGATGCGGCCTGAGCCGTGAAACGCTTCGATTTTGTTTTTCTTGAACAGAAAATCGACGCCCTTGACGTTGCTGTCGACGTTCTGCTGCTTGTATTTGAGCAACGCCGCAAGATCGACGCTCGGCTTGCCGACCTTGATCCCCATCTGCGCGAAGTTGTGGCCGGCTTCCTCGTAAAGCTCCGAGGCGTGCAGCATCGCCTTCGACGGAATGCAGCCGACATTGAGGCAGGTGCCGCCGAAAGTCGCGTTCTTTTCCACGACCGCGGTCTTGAGCCCAAGCTGCGCCGCGCGGATCGCGCAGACATAGCCGCCGGGGCCGGTACCAATGACGATGAGGTCGTAAGGCATGAGGCAGGCACCTCTCGTCGTGAGATATTACAGATCCAGCACGAGGCGCGCGGGCTCTTCCAGAGATTCCTTCACCCGCACCAGGAACGTCACTGCCTCGCGGCCGTCGACGATGCGGTGATCGTAGGACAACGCCAGATACATCATCGGCCGCGCCTCGATCTTGCCGGCCACGACCATCGGCCGCTCCTGGATCTTGTGCATGCCGAGGATGCCGGATTGCGGCGCGTTGAGGATCGGCGTCGACATCAGCGAGCCGTAGATGCCGCCGTTGGTGATGGTGAAGGTGCCGCCCTGCATCTCGTCGATCTTGAGCGCTCCGTCGCGGGCGCGGCGGCCAAAATCGGCAATGGTCTTTTCGATCTCGGCGATCGATTTCATGTCGCAGTCGCGCACCACCGGCACCACCAGGCCGCGCTCGGTGCCGACGGCGATGCCGATGTGGTAATAGTTTTTGTAGATGATGTCGGTGCCGTCGATTTCGGCGTTGACGGCCGGGATTTCCTTGAGCGCCTGGACGCAGGCGCGAACAAAGAAGCCCATGAAGCCAAGCTTCACGCCGTGCTTCTTCTCGAACAGATCGCGGTACTGGCTGCGCAGCGCCATGACGTGCGTCATGTCGACCTCGTTGAAGGTCGTGAGCATGGCGGCGGTGTTTTGCGCGTCCTTGAGCCGGCGCGCGATGGTTTGGCGGAGCCGCGTCATGCGCACGCGCTCTTCGCGCGCTGCATCGTCGGGCGGCGACGGCGCACGGACCTGCACCGCTGCGGCGGGCGTGGCAACGGGCGTCGGCTGCGCCGCGGCGCGCTCGATGGCCGCGAGCATGTCACCCTTGGTGACGCGGCCGTCCTTGCCGGTGCCGGGCACGGTCGATGCGTCCATACCGGTCTCAGCCGCGATCTTGCGTACCGAGGGCGCTTGCGGCGCGTCGGCAGCCGCGACTTTCGGCGCGGCCGCAGGCTTCGGCGCAGGTGCCGCTGCCGCGCGGTACCGCTTCGGCGGCCTTCGCCGCCGCCGGCTTTGCCGCCGCGGCACCGGCGCCTTCCTTGATTGCGCCGAGAAGCGCGCCGACGGCGACCGTATCGCCGTCCTTCACGGCCACATCGGTGAGAACGCCGGCGGCGGGCGCCGGCACTTCGATCGTGACCTTGTCGGTCTCCAGTTCGACCAGCGGCTCATCGACGGCGACGGTGTCGCCTGCCTTCTTGAACCACTTGCCGATGGTCGCCTCAGTGACCGACTCGCCGAGCGTGGGCACGCGAATCTCAGCCATGGTTCCTGCCTTTCGTCGCCCGGACGTGCGTGTGGAGCGAGCCTCGAATGACGTGTGCCCATCCTTCGAAGGCGACCTGCGGTCGCCGCCTCAGGATGACGTGAGAATTATCCCAGCGCCTCTTCGAGGAAATTCTTGAGCTGGGTCTGGTGCAGCGACATTTGCCCGACCGCAGTTGACGCAGCAGCCGGCCGGCCGGTGTAACGCGCACGACGGTGCTTGGCGCCGATCTGGTTGAGCACCCACTCCAGGAAGATATCAACGAACACCCACGCGCCCATGTTGCGCGGCTCTTCCTGGCACCAGACCATTTCCGCCTGCTTGAAGCGGGACAGCTCCAGCATCAGCGCCTTGGTCGGGAACGGGTAGAGCTGTTCAATGCGCAGCAGATAAATATCATCGACGCCGCGCTTTTCACGCTCCTCGTAAAGGTCATAGTAGACCTTGCCGGAACAGATGACGACGCGGCGAATCTTGTCGTCGGCAACGAGCTTGATTTTCTCGTCCGGCGATAGTTGCGCATCGTCCCACAGCAGCCGATGGAACGAGGTCTCCGGCCCCATCTCGTCGAGCCGCGACACCGCGCGGCGATGGCGCAGCAGCGATTTCGGCGTCATCAGGATGAGCGGCTTGCGGAAGTCGCGTTTAAGCTGGCGGCGCAGGATGTGGAAGTAATTCGCCGGCGTCGTGCAGTTGGCGACCTGCATATTGTCCTCGGCGCACATCTGCAGGAAGCGCTCGAGCCGGGCGGAGGAGTGCTCCGGGCCCTGCCCCTCGTAACCGTGCGGCAACAGGCAGACCAGTCCGGACATGCGCAGCCATTTGCGCTCGCCGGATGAGATGAACTGGTCGAACACCACCTGCGCGCCGTTGGCGAAGTCGCCGAACTGCGCTTCCCACAAAGTCAGTGCGCTCGGGTTCGGCAAGCGAATAACCATACTCGAAGCCCAGCACGGCCTCTTCCGACAGCATTGAGTTGATGACTTCGTAGCGCGCCTGCCCTTCACGCAGGTGGTTGAACGGCGTGTAGCGCTTCTCGGTCTCCTGGTCGATCAGCACCGAATGCCGCTGCGAGAACGTGCCGCGTTCGCTGTCCTGGCCGGACAGCCGCACTTTGTTGCCGTCGAGCAGCAGAGAGCAGAACGCCAGCGCCTCGCCGGTCGCCCAGTCGATGTTGGCGCCGGTCTCGATCGACTTGCGCCGGCTGTCGAGAAAGCGATTGAGCGTGCGGTGCAGATGAAAGCCCTCAGGGAGCGTGGTGATTTTCTTGCCGATCTCCTTGAGCGTACCGATCTCGACCCCGGTCTTGCCGCGGCGCGGATCGTCGGCGTCGCCCGCGGTCTTGAAGCCGGACCAGCGGCCGTCGAGCCAGTCGGCCTTGTTGGCGCGATAGCTTTGGGCGGCTTCAAGCTCGGCATCGAGGCGGCTCCGCCAATCGGCCTTCATCTTTTCGACTTCGCCGGCCGTGACCACGCCTTCGCCGACCAGCTTGTCGGCGTAGATCTCGAGCGTCGATGGATGCGCCGCGATCGCCTTGTACATCAGCGGCTGAGTGAATGACGGCTCGTCGCCTTCGTTATGGCCGTGACGGCGGTAGCAGAACATGTCGATGACCACCGGCTTCTGAAACTTCTGCCGGAATTCGGTCGCCACCTTGGCGGCGAACACCACCGCTTCGGGATCGTCGCCGTTGCAGTGGAAAATCGGCGCCTCGATCATCTTGGCGACGTCCGAAGGATATGGCGAAGATCGCGAATAACGCGGATTGGTGGTGAAGCCGATCTGATTGTTGACAATGAAGTGCAGCGATCCGCCGGTGCGGTGGCCGCGCAGGCCCGAAAGCCCGAAGCATTCCGCAACCACGCCCTGGCCGGCGAACGAAGCGTCGCCGTGGATCAGGAGGGGCATCACCATGGTGCGATCTTCGCGGCTGGCGCCTCGCTGATCCTGCTTGGCGCGTACTTTGCCGAGCACGACAGGATCGACAATTTCGAGGTGCGACGGATTGGCGGTGAGTGACAGGTGAACCTTGTTGTCGTCGAACTCGCGGTCCGACGAGGCGCCAAGGTGGTACTTGACGTCGCCCGAGCCCTCGATCTCGTTTGGCGTCGACGAGCCGCCTTTGAATTCGTGGAAGATGGCGCGATGCGGCTTCGCCATCACCTGAGACAGCACGTTGAGCCGGCCGCGGTGGGCCATGCCGATGACAATCTCGCGCACGCCAAGCGCGCCGCCGCGCTTGATGATCTGCTCCAGCGCCGGGATCATCGACTCGCCGCCGTCGAGACCGAAGCGCTTGGTCCCGGTGAATTTCAGATCGGAGAATTTTTCGAAGCCTTCGGCTTCGACCAGCTTGGTGAGAATGGCGCGCTTGCCCTCGCGCGTGAAGGTGATTTCCTTGTGCGGTCCCTCGATGCGCTCCTGAATCCAGCCCTTCTGCGCGCCGTCGGAGATGTGGAGGAATTCGACGCCGAGCGTCTGGCAATAGGTACGCCGGAGGATGCCGACGATCTGGCGGATGGTGCCGAATTCGAGACCGAGCACTTTGTCGAGAAAAATCGGACGGTCGAGATCGGCTTCACCGAAGCCGTAGGTGCCCGGATTTAGCTCCTCCTCGTCGCCCGGCGGCTGCAATCCGAGCGGATCGAGGTTGGCGTGGAAATGGCCGCGAGCGCGATAGGCGCGAATGAGCATGAGCGCACGTATCGAATTCCGTGTTGCGCGCTCGACGTCGGCCGTCGAAAGCTCCACGCCCTTGGTCTGCGCACGCGCCTGCACCTTGCCGCCCAGCGCTTTGCCGACTTCAGTCCAGTCGCTGTCAAGCGCCGCCGTGAGATCGTCGCGTTGGGGCTGCGGCCAGTCGGATCGCCGCCATGACGGGCCGCGCGCATTTTCGGCGACGTCGCGGGCGTTGTCCTTCAGGCTCTGGAAGAACGCTTCCCATTCGCCGTCGACCGACTTGGGATCAGCCTCGTAGCGTGCGTACAGGTCGTCGATGTACGAAGCGTTGCCGCCGTACAGGAATGAGGTGAGAGCAAATGCGGCGTTGGCGTCTTGGCGAGACATAGGCGAATCCCGAGCTAGGGGTGTGGAAACTGACGGAAGATCCGACAAGTACGGGAAAGTACGAATCAGCCCGGCCCGGCGCGAGGCGATCCCTTTTTACCCTATTTATCTTACCCTATTTAACGACTGGATACGGCAACCGAAAGACGCAAGAACTGAATCAAGATTTCCATACTTCAGCCAGCGTCTTTCCCAATCGCGCCGGTGACGCCGAAACCTTGATGCCCGCGCCTTCCATGGCCGCGATCTTCGATTCCGCATCGCCCTTGCCGCCGGCGATGATGGCGCCGGCATGGCCCATGCGCCGCCCCGGCGGCGCCGTCCGGCCGGCGATAAAGCCGACCGTCGGCTTGTTGCGGCCGCGCTTGGCTTCGTCCTTGAGGAACTGAGCGGCATCCTCCTCGGAGGAGCCGCCAATTTCGCCGATCATGACGATGGCTTCGGTCGCCTTGTCGGCGAGAAACATCTCAAGCACCGCGATGAATTCGGTGCCTTTGACCGGATCGCCGCCAATACCGACGGCGGTGGTCTGGCCAAGGCCCTCCTGCGTCGTCTGGAACACCGCTTCGTAGGTAAGCGTGCCGGAGCGCGAGACGATGCCGACTTTGCCGCGCTTGAAAATATTGCCGGGCATGATGCCGATCTTGCATTCGCCCGCGGTCATGACGCCGGGACAGTTCGGCCCAATCAGGCGGGAATTGGAGCCGCACAGCGCGCGCTTGACCTTGACCATGTCGAGCACGGGAATGCCCTCGGTGATACAGACGATGAGCGGTATCTCGGCATCGATCGCCTCACAGATCGCATCGGCCGCGCCAGCCGGCGGCACGTAGATGACGCTCGCGTCGCAACCGGTTTGCTCGCGCGCCTCGGCGACCGTGTCGAATACCGGCAGGTTAAGATGGGTTGAGCCGCCTTTGCCCGGCGACGTGCCGCCGACCATCTTCGTGCCATACGCGATCGCCTGCTCGGAATGGAAGGTGCCGTTGCGGCCGGTAAAGCCCTGGCAGATCACCTTGGTGTTTTGATCGATCAGGATCGGCATTCGGTCACCGGTTGGTCGTCGCTGGACGCATCAATGTCAGATAAAAGCCGGGAAGACTCACCGGCGTTGCATCGGCCAGGAACAACGACGCGTTGTCACCGTATGTCCACACCGTAAGCCGCTGCGTGCCGTCGGCCGAAACGGTTTGTTTGGTAGGGGCACCCAGCTGCAAAGCCTTGATCAGGTCCTGCCGTACTTCCTCGCCGGGAATATCTTCAGCGCCAATGCCGCAGGATGCGGCATCACCGTTGGGACCTCGCGCCTCGGACGCGACCAGCTCGAGCGAGCCACTTTGCAGCGAGATGACCCAGGATTTGGCGTGCGTCGTTTGCCCGGATTTCGGCGCCGCCACGTCCCTGCGAACCGGAAGATTCATGGCCGTCGCCTTGGCGTCGAGCGCGGCAAAATCCGGCGGCCCCGGCGTGCAAAAATTCTGGAACGAATTCACCAGCGCGGCGCTCCGCTCATTGGCATGGGCCGGCGCGAAAGCGGCGGCGACGCACATCAGACAGCTCAGCAGCAGAGCGATGCCGCGCACGTCACTGACCTTTCCTAACCGCTTTGACGATCTTCTGCGCAGCGTCGTCAAGGTCATCGGCCGGAATGACATTGAGGCCCGATTTCCGGATGATCTCCTTGCCAAGCGCGACGTTGGTGCCCTCAAGCCGCACCACTAGCGGAACGCGCAGGCCAACTTCCTTCACCGCGGCGACAACGCCTTCGGCGATGATATCGCAGCGCATGATGCCGCCGAAGATGTTGATCAAAATTCCCTTCACGTTCGGATCGGAGGTGATGATCTTGAACGCCGCAGTTACTTTGTCCTTGCTGGCGCCGCCGCCGACATCGAGAAAGTTCGCCGGCGTCTCGCCGTAAAGCTTGATGATGTCCATCGTCGCCATGGCGAGGCCGGCGCCGTTGACCATGCAGCCGATGGTGCCATCGAGCGCGACGTAATTCAGATCATAGTGCGACGCTTCGATTTCCTTGGCGTCCTCTTCGGTCGGATCGCGCAACGCGGCAATATCGGCGTGACGATAAAGCGCGCTGTCGTCGAAGCCCATCTTGGCATCGAGGCAGATCAGCTGGCCCGCCTTGGTAACAACCAGCGGATTGATTTCGAGGAGGCTCATGTCCTTGGCGACGAACGCTTGAAACAGCTTCGGCAGCACGCTCTCGGCCTGCTTGGCGACGTCGCGGCTGAGCCCAAGCACATGCGCCACTTCGTGCGCGTGATGCGGCATGAAGCCGGTAGCCGGGTCGACCGAGAAGCTTAAAATCTTGTCCGGATGGGTGCGCGCGACCTCCTCGATATCCATGCCGCCTTCGGTCGAAGCGACGAAGGCGATGCGCGAGGTGGTGCGATCGACCAGCGCGGACAGATAATATTCGCGGTCGATGCTGGAGCCTTCCTCAATGTAGAGGCGATGAACTTCTTTGCCATGCGGTCCGGTCTGGTGCGTGACCAAAATCGAACCGAGCAAACGCTTCGCTTCGCGTTCGACGTCGGCGACTGATTTCACCACCTTGACGCCGCCGGCTTTGCCGCGGCCGCCGGCGTGGATCTGCGCTTTGACCACCCACACCGGGCCGCCGAGCTCGTTGGCGGCCTTGACGGCTTCATCGACGCTCATCGCCGGAATGCCGCGCGGCACCGGAACGCCGAATTCGCGCAGCACCGCCTTGGCCTGATATTCGTGGATGTTCATTGATAACGCTCGAGCCTAAGTCCGTCATCCTGAGGTGCGAGCGAAGCGAGCCTCGAAGGATGCGGCCGAGGCGCCCGGGCCGTCGCCCTTCGAGGGCCGCTAGCGCGGCCACCTCAGGGTGACGGATGATTTACTTGCCAAGATCGGGAGCAATCTTCTTGCAGGCCTCGACCAAGCCTTCGACCGCCTGAGCCGACTTCTCAAACATGCTTCGCTCAGCGCTATTGAGCTCGATCTCAACCACCCGCTCGACACCCTTGCCACCGATCACGACCGGCACGCCGACATACAAATCCTTCACGCCATACTCGCCATTGAGCCAAGCGGCAGCAGGCAGCACCCGCTTCTTGTCGCGCAGATAGCTTTCCGCCATGGCGATGGCGGACGTGGCCGGCGCGTAGAAGGCGGAGCCGGTCTTGAGCAGGCTGACAATTTCACCGCCGCCGTTGCGCGTGCGATCGACGATCGCGTCAAGGCGCGCGGCCGTGGTCCAACCCATCTTCACGAGATCGGGCAATGGAATGCCGGCGACCGCGGAATAGCGCGTCAGCGGCACCATCGAGTCGCCATGGCCGCCCAGCACGAACGCGGTCACATCTTCGACGGAGACGTTGAACTCGTCGGCGAGGAAATAGCGAAACCGCGCCGAATTGAGCACGCCCGCCATGCCGACGACCATGTGCTTCGGCAAGCCGCAACATTTCTGCAGCGCCCAGACCATGGCATCGAGCGGATTGGTGATGCAGATGACGAACGCGTTGGGGGCATATTTCTTGATGCCGGCGCCGACCTGCTCCATCACCTTGATGTTGATGCCGAGGAGGTCATCGCGGCTCATTCCCGGCTTGCGCGGCACGCCGGCCGTGACGATGCACACCGCCGCGCCCTCCATCGCCTCGTAGGAGTTGGTGCCGGTGAAGCGGGCGTCGAAGCCTTCGACGGGGGAGGCTTGCGCGAGATCGAGCGCTTTGCCTTGGGGTATGCCTTCCATGATGTCGAACAGGACGACGTCGCCGAGCTCTTTGAGACCCACAAGGTGAGCCAGAGTACCGCCGATTTGCCCCGCGCCGATCAATGCAATCTTGTTTCGCGCCATCAGAGAAAAATCCTTGATTGGCCAAAAACGCCCCGACAGTTGCGGTCATTAACCCTTTCGGCCCGCGCATTCAAGCCGCTGCCCAACGTGAACGACTTTCCGCAATCAGGTCTCCACGATCCCGGTGGACACGCCGGACAGTTGCGCATGGGCAGCGCCGTGCGGCCGCGCCAAGTAAGCCTGCGATCGCATCTCGATAAGGCGCGAGGCGGTGCGTTTGAACTCTTGCGCCTCATAGCCGTCTTCGGCGCGATAGAGTGCGTCCGGCTCCGCCTCGGCCGAGGCGATGAGCTTCACGTTCATGTCATAGAGTGTGTCGATCAGGATGATGAACCGTTTTGCGGCGTTGCGCGTGTCGAAGGTCATGACCGGAACGCGGTCAAGAATGATGGTGTGGTACTCGTGCGCGATCCGCAAATAGTCGGCGGCGGCAAGCGGCTGCTCGCACAGATCGTGGAACGAGAAACGCGCGACACCCATGGCGGCGCGCGGCACGTGCACCGTGCGCCCGCGGACCGGAAGTTCTTGCGGCTCACCATCGTGCCCAGGCGCGAGCCGCCGCCAGGCATCGTCAAGCGCCGCGTCAGCGGCGGCATCGGCCGGCACGTACCACACCGGCATCCCGGCGAGTTTCTCGAGACGGAAGTCGGTGCGCGCGTCGAGCCGCACCACGTCCATGTGCTCCTCGATCATGCGGACGAACGGCACAAACAGCGCGCGGTTCAAGCCGTCCTTGTAGAGTTCGGACGGCGGTACGTTCGAGGTTGCGACCACGACGACGCCGCGCTCGAAGAGCTGCGCGAACAGCCGGCCGAGAATCATGGCGTCGGCGATGTCGGTGACGTGGAATTCGTCGAAGCAGAGCAGCCAGGCTTCCCGCGCCAGCGCGATCGCGGTGTGTTCGATCGGATCTTCGCCGGCATGCTCGCCGATTTTCATCTTTTGCCGTAGTGCATGAATGCGCTCGTGCACGTCGATCATGAATTCGTGGAAATGCGCGCGGCGCTTGCGCACGACCGGGCTTACCTCGAAGAACAAGTCCATCAGCATGGTCTTGCCGCGTCCGACCTCGCCGTAGATGTAAAGGCCTTTGATCGGCTCTTTCTTCTCGCGACTACCAAACAGCCAGCCCAGCGATGACGACTTGCGCGCCAGGCGATACTCAACAATCCGCGCTTCCAGCTGCGCCAGCATGTCGACGACAGTCAGCTGCGCGGCGTCATGCTCGACTCTGCCGCCCGCGACGCGGGCGACGTATCGCGCTGTGATCGAACTCGCCATAGTTCTGTTAACCGATGCGGGCGAAACGTGGCGGGAACGGGCGAACGTTTAGCGGCGTTGCACTTCGCATGCCAAATGCGCTGTCGCTAAATAGTCAAAGAGTCGAATTATTAGCCATGCGTATACGGAATGCGGCCATGTTGCTCAATGCTTCAGCTTGCTAAAGCTTGGCTGCGCACAACATGATGGTTTGATTCGAGATGCCCGCGTAAAGACGTGCGTCACGATCAAACGGTTGGCGGAGGACGCGGTCAGGGGGTTGTTTGACGACAAGGTCAGGAGACCCCTGGAATGCAGGATGTTCTTCCCGAAGGCGGCGTGATCCGCAAATTGTGGATCGGAGAAGCCGACAAGTTACGCGATCATTTGCTGAGGCTCGATGCCGCAAGCCGGCATAACCGGTTCGGCGGCGGCGTATCCGACGATTTCGTCAGCAGCTACGTCGAGCTGTCGATCTCTCTCGAAGCGGTGGTTCACGGGTTTTTCCTCGACGGCGTGCTGCGTGGCGCCGCCGAGCTGCGGCAGCTTGGCACGCGCTTTCCGCGCCAGGCGGAAGCGGCGATCAGCGTGGAGAAGCCGTGGCAAAGTCACGGCGTCGGCTCGGCGCTGTTACGCCGCACCTTGCTCGCCGCCCGCAATCGCGGTTTCCGGCTCCTCCACATGGCCTGCCTCGCCGACAACCGGCGCATGCAGCAGCTTGCCCGTAAATTCGATGCCGAACTGTCGTTCGATTTCGGCAGCGTCGTTGGTGAAGTCGAATCGTCGCGCGCCAACCCGCTGTCGGTGATGAAAGAACTCATGGCCGATCAGCACGGTTTCGCGACCGCTATGCTCGATCTGCAATCAAGACTGCTGCGGGCGTAGCGCGTCAGATCCGTCAGGAGTGGTGCGCAAACCTGAGTTCGGGCGCGGTCAGCGGATAAGCGGCCTCGACGACATAGGGGCCGCCCCCTACCGATGAGCGCGATGAGAACAGCACGAATCGGGACACCTCGAACGCCGCCGAACGGTAATGCGCGCGTGCGTGCAGATAATCGGCAACCTGCCGGCTTGAGGATTCGCGCAGCCGCGCCAGCGTGACATGCGGCGTGAATTTGCGCCCTTCGGGCTCGAGCCCAAGCCGCTGCAACAGCCGCTCCTGTTCCGCCTGCAGCTCGATCAGCGGGGCGCTCGGGGTCGCAGCCGCAACCACGGCGCGCGGTTTGCGGCCTCCGAACGAAGTGAGCCCATCGAGCCGCATCTCGAACGGCCGCCGCTGCACACGGCCCAAAAGGCCCGCAATGTCGCGGGCCAGCGCAGTCATCGATGTCGCCGATGAAGCGCAGCGTCAGATGATAATTTTCCGGATCGATCCAGCGTGCCCCGGGCAAACCGCCTCGCATCATGGCGAGCGATTCACCGACGTGCCGCGGTATTTCCAGAGCAGTGAACAGGCGGGGCATGACACAAACGGCCCATGATCGGGTCGGCGAATCACAGCAAGCGCAGCATGCGGAGATCGCGCTCGACGTGCAACCCTTTAAGACGGATGCGCCGCGCGAACGCGGCTGATGAGTTCCTCTACTTTCGGCAAAATACCGGCGACGATCGTGTCCACCCCTGCGGCAGTCGGGTGCAGGCCGTCATGTTGATTGAGACTGCGGTCGCCGGCAACGCCGTCGAGAAAGAACGGATAGAGCAATACACCGTATTTGGCTGCAAGCTCCGGATAGATCGGTTCGAAGGATCGGGCAAAGTCGCCGCCGAGATTGGGCGCCGCGCGCATACCGCACAGGAGAACCGCGATATGGCGCTCCTTCAGGCGCTGCAGAATCTTGTCGAGCGCGTCGCGCGTGACCTGCGGCTTGAAGCCGCGCAGCATGTCGTTGGCGCCGAGTTCGAGGATCACGGCGTCGGTGCCTTCAGGCACCGACCAGTCAAGCCGCGCCAAACCGCCCGCCGCGGTATCGCCGGACACACCCGCATTCACGATCGCCGCGTCGATCCCTTTGGCGGTGAGGGCTGCCTGCAGCCGCGGCACGAAGCCATCCTTCTCGGGCAGACCGAAACCCGCGGTCAGCGAGTCGCCGAGCGCCACGATCGTGACCGGCGTCCCCGCAATTGCGGCGGGAATGACGGCGACGGCGACGAGCGCGGCGCTACAAACCGCCGCACGCACGATTTGGCGCAGTCTTCTTCCGCCCCCATATGTGCGGACACGCACTGATCGGGCAAGGATCGGTGGCGCGGGGAAGCGGTCAGCCAGAAACATGAATGACACGTCGGGGCATCCTTTCGCCGGCAACGCTATTGCGCTGACCGGTGTGAACCTGTCGCTCGGCAGCGGCGCCACCCGCGTCCATATCCTCAGAGACATCGATTTGAATATAGGACGCGGTGAGGCGATCGGCCTCCTCGGACCGTCGGGCTCGGGCAAATCGACGCTGCTGATGGTCATGACCGGTCTGGAGCGGCCGCAGAGCGGTTCGGTTATCGTCGCCGGCAAGGAACCTGCAAACGCTCGGTGAGGACGAACTCGCACGCTTCCGTGGCAGCCATATCGGCATCGTCTTCCAGGCGTTCCATCTCATTCCGACCATGACGGCCCTGGAGAACGTCGCCGTGCCGCTCGAACTTGCCGGCGCGCGCAATGCTTTCTCGCGCGCCGAGCGCGAGCTGACTGCAGTCGGGCTGAAACATCGCCTCGGCCATTACCCGGCCGAACTTTCTGGTGGCGAGCAACAGCGGGTCGCGCTCGCCCGCGCGCTGGCGCCTAATCCCGCTATCGTCGTCGCCGACGAACCGACCGGCAATCTCGACGAGACAACCGGAACTGAAATCATCGAGCTTCTATTTCGTGGTCATCGCGAGCACGGCACGACGCTGGTGCTGGTCACCCACGACACCGCGCTGGCGGAGCGCTGCGATCGGGTCCTGCATATGCACTCCGGCCGGCTCGAACGCCGCGATCGGCGCCGACGCAACATCATGACGCAGACCGCATCGCGCGTGCCTTTCGCGCTGAAGCTCGCGTACACCGCGTACATGGCGGTGCTGATCCCGGTCTATTGGCATTATTACGGGCCGACGAACTTCCTCTATTTCTGCGACGTTGCGCTGATCCTGACGCTGATCGCGATCTGGCCGGAGAACGCACTGCTGATTTCCATGTGCGCGATCGGCATTGTGGTACCGCAGGCGCTGTGGGTGGCGGACTTTCTCGGTAATGCGGCAGGCTTCTCGCTGCTGGGCATGGCCGATTACATGTTCGACGCCAACCGCTCGCTGTTCCTGCGCCTGCTTTCGCTATTTCACGGCTGGTTGCCGTTCCTTCTGATCTTTCTGGTGTGGAAGAATTGGCTACGACCGGCGCGCGGTTTGGTCGTGGACCGCGCTCGCCTGGGTGCTGCTGCTGATCTCGTTCTTCTTGTTGCCGCCGCCAACGCCAAATCCGGGATTGGTACCGGTCAACATCAACTACGTCTGGGGCATGAGCGACTATGCCGCCCAAACCTGGGTGCCGCCGCTATGTTTGGTTCGCGGGACAGCTGATCGGCTTGCCGCTCCTCGCCTATGTGCCCACGCACTTCGTGCTGGCCCGCGTCATGCCCAAGGCGCGATGATGCTGGCGCCGGCCGCAAAACCGAGCCTTTGTTGCCGCTGCATTTTGCCTGGCGCGAGTTGCGCGGCGGATTGCGCGGCTTCGGCGTCTTCATCGCTTGCATCGCGCTCGGCGTGCTGGCGATCGCCGGCGTCGGTTCGGTCGCCAACAGCCTGGCCGACGGCCTCGCCAGCGCCGGCAGCGTCATCCTCGGCGGCGACCTCGCGTTTTCGCTGGTTCAGCGGGAAGCAAATGCGAGCGAGCGCGCCTTCCTCGGCGCACATGGTACCGTCTCCGGCGTCGCTACACTGCCGACGATGGCGCGCACGGCGGACGGGCGGACCACCTTGGTCGACGTCAAGGCGGTGGACGACGCTTACCCGCTGGTGGGGACGGTCACGACCTCGCCCAACATGACGCTCTCGGCGCTATTGGCGCGACAAGGCGAAGCATTCGGCGCCGCTGCCGATCCGGCGCTGCTCGCGCGGCTCGATCTCAAGACCGGCGACCGGATCACCATTGGCAACGCCGTGGTCGAGTTGCGCGCGGCGCTGACCGGTGAACCCGACCAACTCGCCGGCGGGATCGGCTTTGGACCGCGCGTGCTCATGAGCGACGCGGCGTTGCGCGCCAGCGGCCTCTTGCAGCCTGGCAGTCTGGTGCGGTGGCGGTACCGGCTCCGTCTGCCGGCGACCGCCGTCCAGCGATGGCGCGGTAGCTTCAATCGAAAAACAGGCCCAGGCGCAATTCCCCGATGCCGGCTGGGATATCCGCACCCGTAATAAAGCGACGCCGCAACTCGAACGCAACGTCGAGCGCTTCAGTCAATTCCTCACGCTCGTCGCTTTGACCGCACTTCTGGTCGGCGGCGTCGGCGTCGCCAACGCGGTCGCCAGCCATCTCGCGCGCAAGCGCGAGGCGATCGCGACCATGAAGACGCTCGGCGCCACCGGCGCCGGCGTGTTCGCGATTTACTGCTCGCAGATCATGATGGTTGCGCTGCTCGCCACGCTGATCGGCGCCGCTCTCGGCGCGGCGCTGCCGTTCGCCATCACCTCGATCTTCGGCGCGATGATCCCGCTTCCGGTCGCGCCATCGCTGGACCTCGCGGTCCTGGCGCTGTCGATCGTCTACGGCCTGTTGACGGCGCTGGCCTTCGCGCTATGGCCGCTCGGGCGCGCGCACGATATTTCGGTGTCGAGTTTGTTTCGCGATCAGGTTGCGGCCGAGCGGACTTGGCCGCGGACGCGCTATGTCGTCGCCACGGCGCTCATCGTCGGCGCTCTGGCGGGGCTGGCGGTGCTGTTTGCATACGACCGCCGCCTCGCCGCGATCTTCGTCGGCGCGGCCGCCGTCCTCTTCGTGGCGCTGTGGCTGGTCGCGATGCTGACAATGGCGATCGCCCGCCGTCTGCCGCACATGCGCTCGACACTGTTGCGGCTCGCCATTGCCAACATCCACCGCCGCGGTGCGTTGACGCCAAGCGTCGTGCTTTCGCTCGGTCTCGGCCTGTCGTTGCTGGTGACGGTCATTGAGATCGACGGCAATCTGCATCGGCAGTTTGCGGCGGCATTGCCCGCGCATGCGCCGTCGTTCTTCTTCCTCGACATTCCCTCGGCCGACACCGGCCGCTTCGACGCCTTCGTGCGCGAGCACGCGCCGCACGGCGCGCTTGAGCGCGTGCCAATGCTGCGCGGCCGCATCGTCGAAGCCAACGGCATCAAGGCGGAGGACCTCAAGCCTGCCGAAGGCTCGGCCTGGGTGCTGCGCGGCGATCGCGGCATCACCTTTGCCGCAACCATTCCGGAGGGCTCGCGTCTTGTCGCCGGCGAATGGTGGGCGCGCCGATTATGCCGGCACGCCTCTCGTCTCGCTCGAGAACCGGACGGCGACGGATTTGAACCTGAAGATCGGCGATACCGTTACAGTCAACGTCCTCGGCCGCAACGTGACCGCTCGTATCGCCAATCTGCGCGCGGTCGATTGGCAAAGCCTCGGCATCAATTTCGTGCTGGTGTTCTCGCCCGGCACCTTTGCCGGTGCGCCGCATACCGACATCGCGACGCTGACGTTCGTCGACGGCGGCACAACAGCGGAGGAGACCGCGCTGATCAAGGCGCTCGCCGATGTCTTCCCCACCGTCTCCGCCGTCCGCGTCAAAGACGCGCTCGATGCGGTCGACCGGATTGTCAGCAATCTGGTGCGGCGCTACGTGGCGCGAGCTCGGTGACGCTGATCGCGGCGGCGCTGGTGCTGGGCGGCGCGCTTGCCGCCGGTCAGCAATTTCGTATTTACGATGCCGTCATCTTAAGGACGTTGGGAGCGACCCGCCTTCGCCTGCTTTCCGCCTACGCGCTCGAATATCTGTTCATCGGGCTTGCCGCAGTGGTGTTCGCGATCTCAGCCGGCACGCTTGCCGCGTGGCTGGTCGTCACCCGCGTTATGGAGTTTCCGTTCGCTTGGGTGCCGGCCCAGGCATTGGCGGCGGCGTTCGCTGCCCTTCTTATTACCGTCATACTGGGTCTTGCCGGCACGTTTGCCGCGCTGGCCACAAGCCAGCGGAAGTGCTCAGGAATCTCTGACGTTCCGGCAATTATGAACACTCGGTAACCCGGCTTAAATATCGCGGCCAGCCATCTGGCGTATGCAGCCCTTTAGCATTAGATTCCTGCCACATCTGCGGCCGGTATCTCCGGACGCAAACGACCCGGCACTTGCCGGGATAACCTAGGGGTAATTCCATGTCGGACTTCGACCGGAATGTCGCGACCGCCCGGACCGGCTACCGCACTGATCAGGTAGCAATCGATGCGGGCCTGCGCGCGTATATGATCCGCGTCTACAATTACATGACTGCCGGCGTGGCGCTGACCGGACTGGTCGCTTGGTTCACGTATTCGGCGGCCGTTGTTCAGACCGGCGCCGGACTGCAGCTCACGTCCTTCGGCCACGCCATCTTCGGCAGCCCGCTGATGTGGCTTCTGGTGCTGGCGCCGCTCGGGCTCGTGATGGTGCTCAGCTTCGGCATCAATCGGCTCTCGGCCGGAACGGCGCTGACGCTGTTCTTCGTCTATGCCGGCCTGCTTGGACTGTCGCTGGCGTCGATCTTCCTGGTCTACACCGGAGCGTCGATCACGCGGGTGTTCTTCATCTCGGCGGCGACGTTCGGCGCGATGAGCCTTTACGGCTACACCACACAGCGCGATCTGACCGGCGTCGGCTCGTTCATGTTCATGGGCCTGATCGGCATCATCGTCGCCAGCGTGGTCAATATCTTCCTGCACTCGACCGGGCTTGACTGGGCGATCTCGGTGCTCGGCGTGCTGATCTTCGTCGGGCTGACCGCCTACGACACGCAGAACATCAAGGAGATGTATGACGTCAACGATGACGGGACCATCGCCGGCCGCAAGGCGGTGATGGGTGCGTTGCGGCTTTATCTCGACTTCATCAACCTGTTCCTGATGCTGCTTCGCCTGTTCGGCGACCGCCGCTGAGGAACCAGTCAACGGATCTTGCGACGCCCCGGGCTAACATCCCGGGGCGTTTTGTTTTTGCGGAGCTGCTGAGCATTGAGGAAGGTCGCGGCCCGCCACGCCCCGCTAAAGCATGATGAGTTCAGGTTCGTCTATATCCTGAGTTTGCGAAATAACTTGCGCATTCTTCGGGCGCGAAGAGCCGGAGAATTTCACCGATGGCGAGGTAAACCGCTTCGACCGTTCGGGCTGCAGTTTTTCGCAGGAAGTGCTTGAGCTTGGCGAAGACCTGCTCGATGGGGTTTAGATCGGGCGAGTATTTGGGCAGGAAGAAGAGCTTGGCTCCTGCGGAGCGGATGAGCTGACGCACGACTTTGCCTCTGTGGCTGCCCAGATTATCGATCACGACGATGTCGCCGGGACGAAGCGTCGGGAGGAGAACGTTCTCCACGTAGAGGCGAAAGCTGTCGCCGTCGATCGGGCCCTCGATAAACCATGGTGCCTCGATCCGGTCGTGGCGCAAGGCTGCCAGGAAGGTCATGGTCTTCCAGCGGCCGTGTGGAACCTTGGCGGTGAGCCTGCAGCCGCGTGGCGCCCATCCCCGCAACGGCGCCATATCGGTCCTGGTCCAGGTCTCGTCGATGAAGACCAGACGCTCAGGTTCGACGCGATCTTGATATTTGATCCACTGGGCTCGTCGTCTGGCAACGTCGGGACGATCGCGTTCGCCAGCCACCACGCTTTTTTTTGAAGCTCAGCTTCTCGGCATGGACGAACTCCCACACCGAACGGTAATCGACCTTCAGCCCGCGCTCAGCGAGTTCGGCGACCAGACCGCGCAAAGTAAAGTCCTGCTTGATCCTCTGTAGCAGCCAGACACGGTGTTCGCCGGAAATCGCCTTCGGCCGGTGACCGCCCATCTTGCCCGGCGCGACGCTGCCGGTCTCTCGCAGCCGTCGCACCCATCCAATGGCCGTGCTGATGGCAACCCCGAACTGTTTGGCCGCCTGATTGCAGGACAGCCCGCCAGTTTCGACCGCAGCAACCACTCGCTTCCGAAGATCCTCCGAGTAAGGCTTGCCCATCCGTGCTGGCCTCCACTCCAGCCAGCACGGTAAATCAGAAACGCCCTGATTTGGGAATCCCAAATCAATTCCGCCTCACTTCATCCCGCTTTAGTCCGGCCGCGCCGCGGACAGGCCGAGTAAAGCAGCGAACGCGGCGAGACAGAGCGCGCTCGAAACCAGAATGACCGACGCTCCCATCCTGTCGAGCAGCAGACCAAACAACAGCGGCGCTAGCGCCTGCGCTGCACGCGCCGGTGCGCCCAGAAGTCCCGTGCGCTCGCCGTAACCGTGCGGGCCAAAGACGGCGAGGGGAACGGTGCCGCGGGCAATCGTCAGGAGGCCATTGCCGGCGCCGTAGAACACCGTGAACGCCACCGCCGCCGCGGGCCCGAGGACGGCGAAGACGGCAGCACCGATCGGATGCAGCAGCGCCGCAATCCGTGCCGAAATAAGCGGGTGGGCGCGGCGCAGGACGAAGAACTCGACCAGGCGTGCGGCAACTTGCGCCGGTCCGACCAGCGCGGCCGCTGCGATCGCCTGCACCGGCGTGGCGCCGGCGCGTTCAAGCAATCCGGGCAGGTGCGCCGCCATCGCGCCAGTCACGAACCAGGCGGCGGCGAAGACGAAGGCCAGAAGAAACATCTCCCTGTACGGCTTCCAGCTGATCGTACTCTCCGAAGTGCGGGAAACCTCCACTGACCTCCGGGGGACCGGCAGGAGGAGATTGAGCGGAATGCCGACGACAATGTTGAGCGCCGCCCAAACCAGCAGGGTCTCCCGCCAGCCGAACGCGTCGTTGAGCAACGTCGTCAACGGCCAACTCACTGTCGACGCGAAGCCGGCGAACAGCGTGATCCCGGTAATTGGACCGCGGGCGTTGTGACCGTAGAGCGCAGTGAGTGCGGCAAAGCCGGCGTCGTAAAGCCCGAGCGCCATGCCGATGCCGAGCACGGCCCAGGCGACTCCGAGCATCACCGCGCCGTTTGCCGCCGCGAGCACAAGCAAGCCGCCGGCCAGCACGACATTGGAGATGACCAGCACGCCGCGCCCGCCACGGCGGTCGATGACGCGCCCCACGGCTGGACCGGCGAATGCCGCTATCAGCAATGCTCCTGAAAACGCGCCGAAGACCCACGATTGCGGAACGCCGAGACCGGCGCCAATCGGCTCGGCGAGAATTGCCGGCAGGTAATAGCTCGAAGCCCAGGCGAGCGTCTGCGCAATCCCGAGCGCCGGAACAACGACACGGCGCGATCGGTCGGGCCCCACATGGTGCTGCGTGTCAACCAAACGAACCCGTCAATGGCGTGTCGCCGCCAGCGGATGCCGCGCCGAGTTCCGCTGACGCAGCAGCGTCCGAGCGAACGTTAATCGCCGCAATCAACCGGCGACGACACGGAGCGAGCGGTCAAGGGCGCCCAGGACCCGATCGAGCTCGCGGCCGCGCCGCAGGATGTGGCCGGTCGCCGAAATCACGGCGTAGGCGCCCTGCCGGCGTTCCAGCCGCGGATTCTTCTCGATCCGGTAAATCGGAAATTCGCTGGAGCGGCGGAACACGGAAAACACCGCGCGATCCTTAAGAAAGTCGATGGCGTAATCGCGCCATTCGCCGGCAGCGACCTTGCGGCCATAAAGACTGAGAATGCGGTCAAGCTCTCGGCGGTTGAAGGTAACTTTGCTTGCGGGGGCGGGCGCGCGAAGCTCGCCCCCGCGCCACGCGCTCGGTTCGGTTTCGCCGAATTCCATGCGGCGCCTCCCTTGTCACTGAAGCTTCACGGTCGGTTCATGATCGCGCCGGACGGATGCCCGGGCAAGGGGCTTAAAGGCGCATCCGCCGGCCGGCGGGAATAAGGGATTTACGTACCTCCTGCGGCATTTTTGCCGGCCGGAATCACACTTTCGTTAAGCGAATCATAATGCGGCCCCAATTCGGTCAATCACGCGCCTAGCTGGGGTGCGAGATACTCGACCGTTGCCTCAAGGCCCGGTCCGGATCGCATTCCGGATTCCTCAGCCCCCCAGCCCCCCGGGGTGTGGACGGATCGGGCCAGAGTTTTCGTAGCGTCACGTTCGAGTTGCGTTTTGAGTTGAGTGTTTTGAGTTGAGTAATGGCCGGCTGTTCGCCGGCCTTTTTATTTGCCGGATGTCGGGTGGCGGCAGGGAAACCAGCCGCTCCTTATTTTTTTGATCACTTCACGTCGGTCGCCGGTGTTTTGACTTCAGTGGTCCGCGCGCCGAGCGACTCGAAGGCGGCGCCAATGATCATGCCCGGTTTTTCGCGCGTGCCTTGCTGGACCATGACGGCGGCCGCATCGACCTCGCCGGTCATGAAATCCGACAGCGGCACGTTCCACGCGGCTTCGCTTCCGTTCCAGTCTCCGAGCTTCAGCCAGCGCCGAACCACGTTGTGGTAGATGATCGTGTGCCCGCTGTTTTCGCCGCGGGCAATTTCGATCGGTACCGCCTTCGCCAGCGGACAGAGCCACACTTCGCCGGATAGATGTTCCTTGCTGGCTCCGACCTTGACGTTCAGATCGCTGCCATTGACCGATACCAGGACGTGCGTGGACATGATCGCCGTGTTGCGATCGGTCTGCGTGATGGCGCGCTCGATGGCGTTGCGGTCGCTGCCAAGGACATGGGTCGTGCCGTTGACAACGATTTGTGGCGTATAGACCTGCCGATCGCCGCGCACGCGTGCATAGGCGCGCTGCCGCGACGAATGCCCAGGAATGGCGAGCGTGTCCTTCCAACCCAAGTAGTCCCAGTAATCGATCGGAACACTGATGGCGACGACCGACGGGTCGTTCGCAAGCTCGCCGAGCAACTTGTCGGCGGGCGGACATGAGGAGCAGCCTTGACTGGTGAAGAGTTCGAGAAGTGCGCGCGGCTCACCCGCGCGCGCCAGCGCGTAGCCGGCGAGCAGCATGCTCTACAACGACAGGCGCCGACACAACGCCGCGACGCAGCATTCCGCTCTCCACCCGGCTGGCCCCCTCAGTATCGATTTAACGAGTGTGCATTAGATATCGGGCACATTGCTCACCCGCTACTCACTTCACAGTGAGCCGTACGTACCGGCACGCATGCCAGACAAGCATGAACTTTTTGGAAAGGCCCAAATCTTTCAGATTATGCTAGGCGGCGAGATGGCGCAGCACGTACTGCAAAATGCCGCCGTTTCGATAGTAGTCAAGCTCATCGACCGTATCGATGCGGCAGATCAGCGGCACGCGCTTGAGCCCGCCGTCCGCCGCAATGATCTCGGCAATCAGCCGCTGGTGCGGCTTGAGATCGCTGTGTAGCCCGCGAATGGTGACCTGCTCGTCGCCCTTCATGCCGAGCGTCTGCCAGGTCGTTCCTTCCTCGAACACCAGCGGGACCACGCCCATGCCCACCAGGTTGGAGCGATGAATGCGCTCGAACGACTGCGCGATCACCGCGCGCACGCCGAGCAGAACGGTGCCCTTTGCCGCCCAGTCGCGTGACGACCCGGTGCCATATTCCTTCCCTGCAAACACGACCAGCGGCACTTTCTCGGTCTTGTAGCGCATCGCCGCGTCGTAGATCGTCATGCGCTGGCGCGAGGGATAGTGGATCGTGTAGCCGCCCTCGACGCCGGGCACCATCTGGTTCTTGAGCCGGATGTTGGCGAACGTGCCGCGCATCATCACTTCGTGATTGCCGCGGCGCGTGCCGTACTGATTGAAATCGATCGGCTTGACCTTGTGGTCGACCAGATATTTTCCGGCCGGCGAATCCACCTTGATCGAGCCCGCCGGCGAGATGTGGTCGGTGGTGATCGAGTCGAGGAACAGCCCGAGCACTCGCGCGTCGATAATGTCGTCCGGCGGCTCCGGCCGCCGCGACATGTGCGAGAAATACGGCGGATTCTGCACATAGGTCGATTTGGAATCCCATGGGAAAGTCAGCGCTCCCTTGACGCTGATCTTGCGCCAGTTGGCGTCGCCCTTGAACACGTCGCCGTATTTGCGTGTGAACATCTGTTTGTTGATGTTCTTGCGGATGAACTCGTTGACTTCGCGGCTCGACGGCCAGATGTCGCGCAGATAGACTTTGCGTCCCTTCTGATCGGTGCCGAGCGGCGCCTTGGCGACGTCGATCTGCATCGAGCCGGCGATCGCATAGGCGACGACCAGCGGCGGCGAGGCGAGATAATTGGCGCGCACGTCGGCGTTGACGCGGCCCTCGAAATTGCGATTTCCCGAGAGCACAGCGGCAGCCACGAGATCGCTGTCGTTGATCGCCTTGGAAATCTCCGGCGGCAGCGGGCCGGAATTGCCGATGCACGTGGTGCAGCCGAAACCGACGAGATTGAATCCCGAGCTTGTCCAGATCCTTCTGCAAGCCGGATTTGGCGAGATATTCTCCCACCACCTGCGAACCGGGTGCGAGCGAGGTCTTGACCCACGGCTTGACCGTGAGGCCTTTCGCCACCGCCTTGCGGGCCACAAGTCCCGCCGCGATCATCACGCTCGGGTTCGATGTGTTGGTGCACGACGTGATCGCCGCGATCACCACATCGCCGTGGCCGAGCGTATGGGCGCGGCCTTCGACCGAAACGCGCTTGTCCATCTCGGCGGCCTTGCCGAATTCCTTATCCATCGATTGCGCAAAGCCGCTCTTCACCTCTTTGAGCGGCACCCGGTCCTGCGGACGCTTCGGCCCGGCAAGCGAGGGCTCCACCGACGAGAGTTCGAGCTTGAGCACGTCGGTGAAGAGCGGGTCCGGCGTCGTCTTGGTGTGGTACATGCCCTGCGCCTTGGCGTAGGCCAGCACCAGCGCGACGCGGTCGGCCGCACGCCCGGTTTCGCGCAGATAACGGATGGTGTCTTCGTCGATTGGAAAGAAACCGCAGGTCGCGCCGTATTCCGGTGACATGTTGCCGAGCGTCGCGCGGTCGGCAATCGAGAGACTGGCCATACCGGGACCGAAATATTCGACGAACTTGCCGACCACACCGCGCTTGCGCAGCATCTGCGTGACGGTCAGGACGAGATCGGTCGCCGTGACGCCTTCCTTGAGCTTGCCGTTGAAGCGTACGCCGATCACTTCCGGCAGCAGCATCGAATAAGGCTGACCAAGCATGGCGGCTTCGGCCTCGATGCCGCCGACGCCCCAGCCGAGCACCGAAAGCCCGTTGACCATGGTGGTGTGTGAATCGGTCCCGACCAGCGTGTCCGGATAGGCGAGCTCGGTGGCCGTGGATTTATCGGCAAACTTGAGCTTGGCCTTCGCCGTCCAGATCGTCTGCGACAGATATTCGAGATTGACCTGATGGCAAATCCCGGTGCCGGGCGGCACGACGCGAAAATCTTCGAACGAGCGTTGCGCCCATTTGAGGAAGCGGTAGCGCTCCTGATTTTGCTTGTACTCCTCATCGACGTTCTTTTTGAACGCGGTGTTGTTGCCGAAATAATTGACCACGACGGAATGATCGATGACGAGATCCACCGGCACCAGCGGATTGATCTTTTTCGGATCGCCGCCGAGCATCTTCATGGCGTCGCGCATGGCGGCGAGGTCGACCACCGCGGGCACGCCGGTGAAATCCTGCATCAGTACGCGCGCCGGCCGAAAGGCGATTTCGCGCTCGGAGGTTTTGGTCTTGAGCCATTGTGCGACCGCCTGGATGTCCTCCTTGGTGACCGAGCGGCCGTCCTCATTGCGCAGCAAATTTTCAAGCAGGACCTTGAGCGAGAACGGCAGCCGGGAAATTCCCTTGAGGCCGTTCTTTTCCGCGACCGGAAGGCTGTAATAGGCATAGGTCTTGGACCCGACCTTGAGCGGCCGCAGACATTTAAAGCTATCGAGGGAGGTCATGGATTATTTTCCCATCCTGCCGGCCGCCGACCGGCACAAGTAGAGGTATTTTATTGCCGGATCATGCTCCAACAGACCGTTGGTGGCCGGGCGCGGCAGGCGTCCCGAACGCGCCGTTTACCCGTCTGGCGGCTTATAGGGCGTTTTCAAGATTTGTTCCAGTTCGACAAAGGAATGGCCGATATGATGCCCGGAATCGCTGGATTGTTTGGAAACGTCAATGCGGCTTTCGGCCTTTGATCTCGCCTGCCGGCGCGGCGGCCGCGATGTTTTTGACAGCGTCAGCTTTTCGGTAACCAACGGCGAAGGTTTGATCGTTACGGGCCGCAACGGCGCCGGGAAATCGTCGCTGCTGCGCATGGTGGCCGGGCTTCTGCGCATCGCCGGCGGCCGTCTTGCGCTGGAGGGCGGCGATTCGGAATTGACCATCGGTGAGCAGGCCCACTATCTCGGCCACCAGGACGCCCTGAAGCCCTCGCTGTCAGTGGGGGAAAATCTGCGATTCTGGTCGGGCTTTTTCGGCGCCGCATCTGCCGACATCGGCGGTCCCCTGACCGCCGTTGGCCTCGATACCCTTGCCGACCTGCCGGCCGCCTACCTCTCCGCCGGGCAGCGCCGCCGCCTGTCGATCGCTCGCCTGCTCGCGGTCAAGCGTCCGATCTGGCTCCTTGACGAGCCGACCAGCGCTTTGGATGCGGCAGCTCAAGAGCGGCTGCGCGAAATCATGCGCGCGCACCTGGCGGGCGGCGGACTGATCCTTGCCGCCACCCATGGACCCATCGGTCTCGACGGCGCGCGCGAGCTTCGGCTCGACCGTGCAGTGGCGGCACCAAGCGAAAACGTAGCGCAGCAATGACTCCACTTATCGCCGTTCTCGTTCGCGACATGAGGATTGCCGTGCGCGTCGGTGGTGGCGCGCTGATGGGAGTGTTGTTTTTTCTGGTCGTGGCGACGCTGGTGCCGTTTGCGCTCGGGCCCGACCTCGCGCTGCTGCAACGGATCGGTCCGGCGATCCTGTGGCTCGCAGCACTGCTCGCGAGTTTGCTCGCGCTCGATCGGTTGTTCGCCTCTGACCACGACGACGGCTCGCTCGATCTCATTCTCACCGGCCGGGTTTCGCTTGAGCTCGTTGTCTTGTTCAAAGGCATCGCGCATTGGCTGACCACCGGCGTGCCGCTGATCATTGCGGCTCCGTTGATCGGGCTAATGCTCAACCTTGATGCACGCGCGGCAGGCGCTTTGGTGCTAACGCTTCTCGTCGGTACGCCGGCGCTGACCTTCATCGGCCTCATTGGCGCCGCGCTTGCCGTGACACTGCGTCGCGGCGGGCTGTTGCTGGCCGTCCTGGTATTGCCTCTCGCGGTCCCGGTGCTGATTTTCGGTGTTGCTGCAGCGAATGCGGCGGTGACCGGGCCGGTGCCTTTTGGCACGCCGTTTACGATTCTTTGTGCACTGACGCTCGCTAGTCTGGTGGTAGGACCGTTCGCGGCCGCGGCTGCGTTGCGGCAGGAAATGGAATAGCCATTCTGTTCATATAAGGTTGAGTTCGCCTGCATAGGCAACGTTGTGCCCACCCGGCCAACCGAATAGGAAAACTGCGATGGCCGTCGCCGATCTCGCCAACCCGTCGCGTTTTCTCGCCTTCGCCAACCGCGCGCTGCCGTGGCTCGGCGGGCTGACGCTGATCGCATTTGCCTTCGGCATCAATCAGGCGGCGATCGCGCCTGACGATTATCAGCAAGGCGCGACCGTCAAGATCATGTTCCTTCATGTGCCCGGCGCGTGGCTCGGCATGCTGGCCTGGGGAATTATGACGCTGGCCGCACTCGGTACGCTGGTCTGGCGTCATCCGCTCGCCGATGTCACCGCTAAAGCCGCAGCGCCGATCGGCGCGGCGTTCACGCTGATGTGCCTTGTCACCGGCTCGCTGTGGGGGCGGCCGATGTGGGGCACCTATTGGGTGTGGGATGCGCGCTTGACGTCCGTGCTGGTGCTGTTTCTGCTCTATCTCGGCGTGATCGCGCTGTGGCGTACGGTCGAGGATCCGTCGCGTGCGGCCCGCGCCGCCGCGATCCTCACACTGGTCGGCGCGATTGATTTGCCGATCATCAAATTCTCGGTCGACTGGTGGAATACGCTCCATCAGCCGGCCTCGGTGTTTCGTCTCGGCGCGCCGACTATCGATCCATCGATCCTCGTTCCGCTGTTGATCATGGCGGTGGCGTTCACGCTCCTCTTCTTCACGTTGCTTCTGGCCGCCATGCGGAACGAAATCCTCCGCCGCCGCGTGCGCACGCTGCGGCTGTTGTGGGCCAACGCCGCGAGCTGACAATGCAGGCGACCAACCACATGGACTTCATTGCCGGCGCGTATGCGGCCGCCATTGTGGTGGTTGGCGGATTAATCGCCTGGGTGTTGCTCGACTACCGCGCCCAAGTGCGCAAACTCGCAGACTTGGAGAAGCGGGGCATTACCCGGCGCTCAGTGGCGGGGCACGCCGAGCCGACGGTGGAACAGGCCAGGGAGGACGCGTGACCGATGTCGTGAAAGAAAACGCCAATGTCGGCCGCCGGCGCCTCATCGTGCTGGTGCCGCTGATCGTTTTTCTCGGCCTCGTGCTGCTGTTTCTGATCCGGCTGTTTGCCGGCGACCCGTCGCGCATTCCGTCCGCCCTGATTGGCCATCCGGCGCCGCAAACCGACTTGCCGCCGGTCACGGGCCTTGATCGCAACGGCGAGGCTGTGCCCGGCCTCGATCCGGCGAGCTTCAAAGGCGCCGTGACTATCGTGAACGTGTGGGCGTCATGGTGCGTGCCCTGCCACGACGAAGCGCCGCTGCTGATGCGGCTTGCCGGCGACAGCCGCGTGCGCGTTGTCGGCATCAATTACAAGGACGACCCGGAAAATGCCCGCCGCTTCCTTGGCCGCTACGGCAATCCGTTCATCGCGGCGGGCGCCGACCGCTCCGGCCGCGCCGCAATCGAATGGGGCGTCTATGGCGTGCCGGAAACCTTCATCGTCGGCCGCGACGCCCGCATCGCCTATAAGCTCGTCGGCCCGATCACGCCCGACAATTTGAGCGCGGTGCTAAAGCCCGAAATCGAGAAGGCGCTAGCGGCCTCTGCACCGTCATCCTAAGGCGCGAGCGGAGCGAGCCTCGGACCCTACTCCGCCGGCTCCACGGCGTATTTCCGCAGCAGCGGATATTGCAGCGCGCCGAACAGGAAAGTCAGCGGCAGGAAGCCGAACACCTTGAAGTCCACCCAGACATCGGTCGTCGTATTACGCCAGACGATTTCGTTGAGCACCGCGAGCACGAAAAAGAAAATCGCCCAGCGCAGCGTGAGCTTGCGCCAGCCTTCGTCGGTCAGATGGAACAGCGAATCGAACACAATCCCGAGGAACGATTTGCCGAAGAACAGCCCGCCCAGCAGCACCGCGCCAAACAGCGCATAGAGGATGGTCGGCTTGATCTTGATGAACACATCGTTGTGCAGAACGAGCGTCAAGCCGCCGAACACCAGCACGATGATCGCGGTCACGACCGGCATGATCGGCAGTGTCCGCGTCAGCACATAGGAAGCGGCCAGCGCTGCGAGCACCGCGACCATGAACGTGCCGGTCGCAACAAAAATGCCGTATCGGGTATTGGCGAAGAAGAACAGCACCAGCGGCCCAAGGTCGAACACGAGCTTGAGGAGCGGATTGAGCTGCGGTTTGGTGGTTGCGGTCATGATTGTGCCGGTCTGTCGCGCCGCGCGCCTTCCGTTATGCATCAAGTCCGGCGACGGCGCGGGCAAAATCCCGCGCCGAAAACGGCGCCAGATCGTCCACGCTTTCGCCGACGCCGATGAAGTGCACCGGCACGCCAAACTTCGCCGCGATGGCGACGAGGATGCCACCGCGGGCGGTGCCGTCAAGCTTGGTCATGACGATGCCGGTGACGCCGACAGCTTTGCGGAAAATCTCAACCTGCGACAGCGCGTTCTGGCCGACGGTGGCGTCGAGCACGAGCAGCACCGCGTGCGGCGCGATCGGATCGACCTTCTTGATCACGCGCACGATCTTTTCCAGTTCGCTCATCAATTCGGTGCGGTTCTGCAATCGGCCGGCGGTATCGATCAGCAGCACGTCGACGCCGCCGTCTTTCGCGGCGCGCACCGCATCGAACGCAAGTCCGGCGGCATCGGCTCCGGCTTCGCGCGCGATCACCGGCGCGCCGGTTCGCTCGCCCCAGATTTTCAGCTGCTCGATGGCGGCGGCGCGAAATGTATCGCCGGCCGCCAGCATGACGCTGCGGCCTTCGGAGCGGAACTTCGCCGCCAGTTTGCCAATCGTCGTGGTCTTGCCGGAACCGTTGACGCCGGCAACGAGAATGACGAAGGGCTTTTTCGCAGCATCGATCGTGAGCGGCTGCGCGACGGGACCGAGCGCAGTCTCGATTTCGGCTGCGACCACGCCTTTGACCTCTTCGGGAGAAATCTCCGCCGCGTAACGGCTCTGGCCAAGCGCCGCGCCGATGCGGTCGGCGGTGTCGAGGCCGAGATCGGCGCGGATCAGGACGTCTTTGATTTCGGCAATGGTCGCGGCATCGAGTTTGCGTTTGGCGACGAGGTCGGAGATGGCGCCGCCAAGCGCCGACGATGTGCGCTTGAGCCCGCCGGTGAGGCGCTGCCACCAATTACCCTTCGTCTGCGTCGTCGCGTCGTTCATTCGGTACGCTGTTGCCGGTCAGGCGCTCGTGATAGCGGTTTCGCCAAGGTACGCAACCATGACCCCCGAAGAGATGGTGTCGCGGCTTCTCTATCGCGACGGGCTGATGCTGGTGCTCGACAAGCCGGCCGGATTCGCCGTGCATCGCGGCCCCAAGAGCGGCAACAAGGGTGGCGAAAGCCTGGAGGACCATTTCGACGCGCTGCGCTTTGGACTGCCGCGAGCGCCGGCGCTGGCGCATCGGCTCGACCGCGACACCTCCGGCTGCCTGGTGCTCGGCCGGCACCGCAAGGCGCTGGCGCAGCTCGGCAAGCTGTTCAAATCGGGGGCGATCGACAAGACCTACTGGGCCGTTGTTGAGGGCGCGCCGGCGGACGACGAGGGCATCATCAATCTGCCACTGGGCCGGCTTGATGAAACCCGCGGCTGGTGGATGAAGCACGACCCACATAACGGCCAGCCGGCAGTGACCAAGTGGCGCGTGCTGGGCAGGGCTGCAAAATCGACCTGGCTTGCGCTCGAGCCCGTGACCGGCCGCACCCATCAGCTCCGGGTGCATTGTGCCGAAATGGGCTGGCCAATTTTGGGCGACACCATCTATGGCACCGCGCCGCGGACCGGCGGACCGATGCTGCATCTGCACGCCCGTGAGATCGCTGTGCCGCTCTACAAGAACC
This sequence comes from uncultured Alphaproteobacteria bacterium, assembly GCA_963826945.1. Lineage (GTDB taxonomy): Bacteria > Pseudomonadota > Alphaproteobacteria > Rhizobiales > Xanthobacteraceae > BOG-931. The sequence continues at coordinate 436,201 of CAWGYY010000031.1, forward strand.
GCGCGCCAATCCGCATCAGCGCCCCGGTGCCGCCGCACATGCGCGCCGCTCTAGCCGAGTGCGGGTGGGAAGACGATTCCGATTCTGCAGCCGCCGAATGAACCGGCCATCACGCCGCCAGCAATTGCTTGCCGTCGTGGCCGGTGATCTTCAATTCGACGATCGCTCCGGGCTCGGTTTCCGTCCCTAACGCGACTTGCGTGAATTGCTCGGTACGACCCTGCGCGCGAGATTCTGCCAGCACGCGCCTCGTGGCGCCGACTTCCGCATCAAGGTGCCGCCGCAGTGCGATCGCGCCGCGCTCGCGCAAGCGCCGCGCCCGATCCTTGACGATGGTACGCGCAAGCTGCGGCATGCGCGCGGCCGGCGTCCCTGCCCGCGCCGAGAATGGAAAGACGTGGAGGTGCGTGAGCCCGCAGGCGCCGACCAGATCCAGCGAATTCTGGAACATCTCCTCGGTCTCGGTCGGGAAGCCGGCGATGATGTCGGCGCCGAATACAATGTCCGGCCGCAGCCGGCGCAGCGTCTCGCAGAACGCGATCGCATCCTTGCGCGAGTGCCGGCGCTTCATGCGCTTGAGGATCAAATCGTCGCCGGCCTGCAGCGACAGATGCAGGTGCGGCATCAGCCGCTGATCTTGCGCGAACGCATCGATCAGATCGCGGTCGGCCTCGACCGAGTCGATTGACGACAAACGCAGCCGCTTTAGCTCAGGCACGTGCTTGAGGATTTGTTTGACCAGCGTGCCGAGCTTCGGCGCGCCGGGCAGACCGGCGCCGTAGCTCGTGATGTCGACGCCGGTCAGCACAGCCTCGCAATAGCCGTTGTCGACCAGGCGCCGCACGTCGGCGACCACAGCGCCCATCGGCACCGAGCGCGAATTGCCGCGGCCGTATGGAATGATGCAAAAAGTGCAGCGGTGATCGCAACCGTTCTGCACCTGGACAAAGGCGCGGGTCCGGCCGGAGAAACCTTCGATCAAATGCGCGGCGGTTTCTTTGATCGCCATGATGTCGTTGACGACCGCCTTCGGTGCATCGCCAATGTCAAGCGCGGCGCGCGCGTCCTTCCACACCGCGGCGTTGAGTTTCTCGCTGTTGCCGAGAACCGATCGGCCATCGCGACAAAAGTCTGCGGCTCGGTTTGCGCGGCGCAGCCGGTGACGACGATCTTGGCCTGCGGCCGGTTCCGGCGGAGCGCGCGGATGGTTTGCCGAGCCTGGCGGACCGCTTCCGCCGTCACGGCGCAGGTATTGACCACCACCGTATCGCTTAAACCGGCGCATTCCGCCTCGCGGCGGATCACTTCCGACTCGGCGGCGTTGAGCCGGCAGCCGAATGTGACGACGTCGACGCTCATCGCCTACGCCGCCCCCACGCCGGCAAACAGAGCGGCTTCGAAACGTCCGGCGTGCTCGTATTCAACCGGGCCGGTCATCAGCACGTGGTCGTCACTCTCGCGCCATTCGATCGCAAGATCGCCGCCGGGCAAGCTGACCGTAACCTTGCGGCCGGTACGCCCGAGACGTGCCGCGGCGACGGCGGCGGCGCAGGCCGCCGAACCGCAAGCTTTAGTGAGGCCGGCGCCGCGCTCCCAGGTGCGGATCACCACATGATCGCGTGCCGGTGTGGCCGCGAGCGTGATGTTGGCGCGCTCCGGGAATAACGGATCGTGCTCGAGCAGCGGGCCGATCTTCGGCAGATCGTAGGCTTGCGGATGCTCCACCCAGAAAATCGCATGCGGATTGCCCATGTTCACAACGGCCGGCGCGGTCAAGATCGGCGCGCCGGGCGGGCCGAATTTAAGGTCGATCGCGCGCGTATCGGGCATTTCGCGCGCGAGCGGAATCTCATTCCAGCGAAAACGCGGCGCGCCCATATCGACTGTGAACATTCCTTCATCTGCGCGCCAGCAGGCGACGAGGCTGCCCTGAATGTCGAAGCTCAGTCGAGCCTTGCCGGTCTCGGCGCTGACCAGGGAGGCGACACAGCGCATGCCGTTGCCGCAGGCGCCCGCCTCCGACCCGTCGCTGTTATAAATCCGTATTGACGCGTCAGCACCGCCGCGCGACGGATAGAGCGCCATAAGCTGGTCGAACGGCTCCTGCCGCGCCGCCGCGCGTGCTTCGCCCGCTTCGATCGGACCTGGCGTACGCCGCAAATCGACAATCACGATCTCATTGCCGAGACCGTTCATTTTAACAAAATCGCGATCAGCCAGCGCGCCCATGATTACGCCCGAATGTGAGGGACTTATATGAGGACTTTGGTGTTGTACGCCAGTGGCACAATTTCGGTTGGGGCGGCGGCCGCTGGTTGTCGAGGTACCAATATCTGTCACGAGCAACAGCGAGACGGCGCCGATCAGGATCGCCGGCTCACACACGGGAGAATGTGCTGATGTTCCTCCGCTTTGCCCTTTGCATCGGTATGGCGGCCGCTGCCATCACCTTTGCCGAGCCGCAACCGTCTCAAGCGCAAACATCGACGCCCCCAGCACCCGCGGCGCCGGCCACGCCGGCCAAACCGGATGTCACTCCCGCTCCGGCCACCGCCGCGCCGGGCGATCCGTTCGGCGAGGATACGACGCTGACCGCCAAGCCGATGGTCTACGTGAAAGGCACCGGCAACTGGGACAGCGCCTTCCAGACAATCACGGGCTCACTCAAGACGCTCAAGGCCTACATTGCCAAAGAAAACCTCAAGGCCGACGGCCAGCCGATGACCATCTTCACGTCGACCGACGACACCGGCTTTCAATTTCAGGCCGCGATCCCGCTCGCCGAAGCGCCGAAGACGCCGCCGCGCGGCGACATCGCCGTCGGAACATCGCCGGAGGGTCATGCCCTCAAATTTGTCCATCACGGATCGTACGACGGACTGGACAACACCTACGAGGCGATCACCAACTATCTCGACGAGCGGCGGCTTGAAGCCAAGGACATGTTCATCGAGCAATATGTCACCGATCCTCTGTCCACCAGCGAGGATCATCTCGTCGTCAACGTTTTGGTGCTGATCAAATAAACAGCGCCGTCATTGCGAGCGAAGCGAACAGTTCTGGATTGCTTCGTCGCTATCGCTCCTCGCAATGACGCTTTACAGCTCCCACACCTCGCCGGGCCGCAAGGTGCGGAATCGCTCCGCAGGAATCGCGGCAGCGGCCAGAGCGTCGGCGAGCGCGACGAGCGGCGCGTCGATCGCTTCGTCGGTGAGCTGAAAAGTACCGAAATGGTGGGCGAGCGCGAGCTCGGCGCCGCAGTCGATGAGGGCCTGCACCGACTCGGCCGGATTCATGTGCTGGTCGCGCATGAACCAGCGCGGCTCGTACGCCCCGATCGGCAGAATCGCGAGCTTGAACGGTCCATGGCGTTCGCGCGCCTCGCGGAAATGCCGGCCGTCGTCGTAGCCGGAATCGGCGACGAAATAGATCCGGCCGTTCGGCGTTTCGATCACGACCGATCCCCACAGCGACATATTGCGGTCGGACAGGGTGCGCGCCGACCAATGCCGTGCCGGCAGGAATGTCGCCGCAACACCGGCGCCGACCTCGACCCGTTCGCCCCAGTCATAGGATTCTGCCGCGATGGCAGGATCGTGATTGCGCATGATGGTGTCGTTGCCGAGCGGCGTGATCACGCGCGGACGATGCGCGGCCGCGAGACGCGAGAGCGTCGCAACATCGAGATGATCATAGTGACCGTGCGATACCAGCACGGCATCGATCGGCGGCAATTTTGCAAAATCCACGCCGGGATCGTTGACCCGTTTGGGCCCGACAAAGCGAAACGGCGATGCCCGCTTCGACCACACCGGATCGAGCAGCAGATTCACGCCGGCGGTCTGAATAAGCCAGCTGGCATGCCCGATGTAGGAAATGCGCCACGCCGCGCCCGCAACGCGCGCCGGCGGATGGTCAGCGAAAGGCGACGGCGCCCAGGCCGGCCACTTCGCCCGCTTGCCGCGCCAGTAGCGGTCGACCATCCAGCGCAGCAGATCGGGCTGGCCCCGCGGTGGCGCGCTGCGCCGGTCAAAAAACCGCTCGCCGTCGAAATGATCGGACACCGGGCCGTTGTAATAGCGGGACATTTGAATGGCTTATACGACGCGGCGACGGCTGGGGCGGGGCCATAATGCCACGGTTGACGGCAGCGGGACTTGCACCTATTTTCCGCCCGCTCTCGCAAGAGAACCAAAACTAATAACCGCCGACCGGCCGATGAGACCGGAGGCTACCGCCCGACAGCGCGATGCGCCCTCGGGCGCTTTGGTGTTTGGTCTCGCGTGTAGGCCACCTATTTCGTCATGCCCGGGCTTGACCCGGGCATCCATGGGGCCAAATCTTATGATGCCGGGTCGGATTCGCCGGACTCCGGTTGCCCGGAAATGACGACGAAAAGGACGGTAATGTTCGACAGTCTTTCCGAGCGTTTGAATGCGGTCCTCGACCGGCTGACCCGGCGCGGGGCGCTGTCGGAAGCCGACGTCGATGCGGCGCTGCAGGAAGTGCGGCGGGCGCTGATCGAGGCCGATGTTGCGCTCGATGTCGCCCGCGCCTTCACCGACGAAGCCAGGAAGCGCGCCGTCGGGGTTGCGGTCATCAAGTCGGTCACGCCCGGCCAGATGGTCGTGAAGATCGTGCACGATCAGCTCGTCGAAACATTGGGCTCCGAGGCCCAGCCGATCGACCTCAATGCGCCGGCGCCGGTCGCCATCATGATGGTAGGACTGCAAGGCTCGGGCAAAACCACGACCACGGCGAAAGTCGGCAAGCGTCTTGCCGAGACGCAAAAGCGCAAAGTGCTGATGGCTTCGCTCGACACCCGCCGGCCGGCGGCGATGGAGCAGCTCGCGGTGCTCGGCCGCCAGGTCAACGTCGATACCTTGCCGGTTGTCGCCGGCCAGACGCCGGTGCAGATCGCGAACCGCGCGCTGCAGGCAGGGCGGCTCGGCGGCTACGACGTGGTGCTGCTCGATACGGCCGGCCGCATCACGCTGGACGAGGCGATGATGAACGAGGCGGCGGAAGTCCGCCGCGCCGCCTCGCCGCACGAAGTACTGCTGGTGGCCGACGCGCTGACCGGCCAGGACGCGGTCAATCTCGCCCGCAGCTTCAACGAACGCGTCGGCCTCACCGGCATCGTGCTGACACGCGTCGACGGCGACGGCCGCGGCGGTGCGGCGTTGTCGATGCGCGCGGTCACCGGCAAGCCGATCAAGCTGATCGGCACCGGCGAAAAACTCGACGCGCTGGAGGATTTCGATCCGGCACGCATCGCCGGCCGCATCCTCGGCATGGGCGACATCGTCGCGCTGGTCGAAAAGGCCCGGACGACCATCGACGCCGAACAGGCCGCGCGCGCCGTCGAGAAAATGCGCAAGGGCGCGTTCGATCTCGCCGATCTGCGCGAACAGCTCACGCAGATGCAGAACATGGGCGGGATGAGCGGGCTGATGTCGATGCTGCCCGGCGTCGCCAAGATCAAGAATCAGATCGCGGAAAAAAATCTCGACGAGAAGGTGCTCAAGCGGCAGATGGCGATCATCGATTCGATGACGCCGCAGGAGCGCCGCCATCCGGATTTGTTGAAAGCAAGCCGCAAGCGCCGCATCGCCGCCGGCTCCGGGACCAAGCCCGAGGACATCAATCGCCTGCTAAAAATGCACCGCACCATGGCGGACGTGATGAAGGCGATGGGCGGCGCCAAGCGCGGGCCGATGGCAGGCCTCGCCAACATGCTCGGTCTTGGCGGTGGTCTTGGCGGCGGTATGCCAAGCCCGGAAGAGATGGCAAAGCTTGCGGCGAAAATGCCGGGCGGCCTGCCCGGAGGAATGCCGGGCGGGGGCGGCCTGCCGCCGAATTTTCCCGGGACGTTGCCGGGACTGCCGGGCGGGCTCCCCGGTCTGGGTCCTAAGCTTCCCGGCGGACTGCCGCCGGGATTCCCCGGGCTCGGAAAGAAGAAATAATGCGCGCGCATCCGCACGAGCGTTTTTCTGCTCAGGTTGCGCTTGATCCGAATACGGTCAGCGCATTTGCCAACGCAGTCGGCGATACCAACCCGGTTCATCACGACGCCGAGCTGGCGGCGAAATCACGCTTTGGCCGCTTGATCGCCAGCGGGCCGCAGACGACGGCGCATCTGTTGGCGCTGACCGCGTCGCACTTCTCCAAGCACGGCGCGATGCTCGGTCTGGAATTCTGGGTTCGGTTCCGCCGGCCGATTTACGCTGACGAGACCATCACGCTCGAATGGCTGGTCATATCAGTCAAACATAACCCGCGCCTCAACGGCGACGTCGTCGATTTGCGCGGCCGCATCCGCAAGGAAAACGGCGAAACCGCCGTGGGTGCCAAAGGCCGCGTTCTGCTCACCCAAACTCACTAGCTCGTTCAACAAAGGAAAACGACAATGCCCGTAGTTATCCGCATGGCCCGCGCCGGAACCAAGAAGCGGCCGTTTTATCACGTCGTCGTCGCCGACAGCCGCGCGCCGCGCGACGGGCGCTTCATCGAGCGCCTCGGCTTCTTCAATCCGCTCCTGCCCAAGGACAAGACCGAACGGCTGAAGCTCGACATGGACAAGGTCAAGGCCTGGATCGCCAAGGGCGCGCAGCCTTCGGACCGGGTGATGCGCTTTCTCGACGCTGCCGGCGTGATGAAGCGCGAGAAGCGCAACAATCCGGAGAAGGCAGTGCCGCGCAAGGAGCGCAAGGCGAAGGAAGAAGCCGCCAAGGCTGCGGCGAGCGCCGCGCCTGCAGCCGCGGCAGCCCCGCCGGCTGCCTAACGGGCGAAAACCATGGCTGGCGGCGGGCGCGTCTGCCTTGGCCAAATCGGCGCCGCCCACGGCCTCGGCGGCGAGGTCCGGCTGCGCTCGTTCACGTCTGACCCGCAAGCCATTGCCGGCTACGGGCCGCTCGAAACCGAGGACGGCCGCATCTTCGAGATCGAAGCCATGCGGCCGGCCAAGGATCATTTCGTCGCCGAGACTCTCGGGAATTTGCGACCGCAACGCCGCCGAGCAACTGACCAACGTCAAGCTCTACGTGCCGCGCGAGCGCCTGCCGGAGCCCGACCAAGCCGGACGAGTTCTATCACGCCGACCTCATCGGCCTCGCGGTGCACGATCCAGCGGGCAGAAGTCTCGGCACCGTCATCGCCATTCATAATTTTGGCGCCGGCGACCTGATCGAGGTGCAGCCGAAGAGCGGCAGCAAAACGGAATTGATTCCGTTCGACGAGACCCATGTGCCGGTGGTCGATGTCGCCGCGGGACGGATTGTAATTTCGCCGCGAGGGTAAGATGTGGCGGGCAAGCGTACTGACCATCTTCCCGGACATTTTTCCCGGACCCTTAGGCGCAAGTCTCGCCGGCAAGGCGTTGGCGTCGGGCGCGTGGTCGCTCGACGTCGTCGATGTCCGGGCGTTCGCCACCGACAAACATCGCACCGTCGACGACACCCCGGCGGGAGGCGGGCCGGGCATGGTGATGAAGCCCGATGTACTCGGCCGCGCCATCGACGCCACCGCGACCGACCAGCGGCCTCGGCTCCTGCTTTCACCCCGCGGCGCGCCGTTAACCCAAACGCGGGTGGAAGCGCTGGCCCGCGGAGCCGGCCTGGTTCTGATTTGCGGCCGGTTTGAAGGCATCGACGAGCGCGTGATCGCGGCCCGGGACCTCGAAGAGGTCTCGATCGGTGATTATGTGCTCTCCGGCGGTGAAATCGCAGCCATGGTGCTGATCGACGCCTGTGTGCGGCTCCTTCCCGGGGTCATGGGCGCTGCCGCCTCGAGCGCCGAGGAAAGCTTTACCGAGGGGCTTTTGGAATATCCGCACTATACCCGGCCGCAAAGCTGGGAAGGGCGGACCATCCCGGAGGTGCTGCTGTCGGGCGATCACGGCAAAGTCGCCGCCTGGCGGCGCGCCGAGGCCGAACGGTTGACGCGCGAGCGCCGGCCGGACCTGTGGGCGGCGTTTTTACGGCGCTTCCCGGCCGGCTCGCATACGGGATGACGAGAAGGTGACAAATCCGGCGCGGTAGCGTAGAAGCTGCGCCAACCCGTTTAACCCCGGCCGAAATCGCGCCGCAGCGCAGCCGATGCGCAGCCGTTGGAGACTTGCCATGAACCTCATCAAACAGATCGAAAACGAACAGGTGGCCAAGCTCACCGCCGGCAAGGAGATCCCCGACTTCCAGCCGGGCGACACGCTTATCGTCAACGTCAAGATCGTCGAGGGCGAGCGCACCCGCGTCCAGGCCTATGAAGGCGTCTGCATCGGCCGGGCAGGTTCGGGCCTCAACGAGAACTTCACCGTTCGCAAGATTTCCTACGGCGAAGGCGTCGAGCGCGTGTTCCCGCTGTATTCGCCGATGATCAATTCGATCAAGGTGGTGCGACGCGGCCAGGTCCGGCGCGCCAAGCTCTATTATCTCCGCGGCCGCCGCGGCAAGTCGGCGCGCATTGTCGAGCGGCAGGATCACGGCGGCCAAGCCGCAGCCGGCGCCAAAGCGGCAGAGTAGTTTTCAGCTCGCAGGTGATTATCTGCTCCACATCGTTGCTGGAGTTTCGTGACAATGGCAAAGCCGCGCACGCTCTACGATAAAATCTGGGAAGACCATCTCGTCGACGAAGCGCCGGACGGGACCTGCCTCATCTATATCGACCGCCACCTCGTGCACGAGGTGACGAGCCCGCAGGCTTTCGAGGGATTGCGCCTCGCGGGCCGCAAAGTGCGCGCGCCGGACAAGACTTTGTGCGTCGTCGACCACAATGTGCCCACCACTGATCGGCGGCAGAAAAATCCCGACCCGGAGAGTGAAGCGCAGATCGCCTACCTCGCCGAGAACGCCAAGCTGTTCGGGCTCGAATATTTCGACGAGTTCGACAAGCGCCAGGGCATCGTTCACATCATCGGCCCGGAGCAGGGATTCACGCTGCCCGGCGTGACGCTCGTCTGCGGCGACAGCCACACCGGAACGCATGGAGCGTTCGGCACGCTGTCAATCGGTATCGGCACTTCGGAAGTCGAGCACGTCCTGGCGACGCAAACGCTGATCCAGAAAAAATCAAAGAACATGCGCGCGACCGTCGACGGCAAGCTGCCGGAAGGCGTCACCGCCAAGGACATCATCCTCGCCATCATCGGCGAGATCGGCACTGCCGGCGGCACCGGCTACGCGCTCGAATATGCCGGCGAGGCCATTCGCGCGCTGTCCATGGAAGGCCGCATGACGGTCTGCAACATGTCGGTCGAGGGCGGCGCCAAGTCCGGCTTCATCGCGCCGGACGAGAAGGCCTATGCATATCTGAAAGACCGGCCGAAGATCCCGAAGGGCAAGGCCTGGGACGAAGCGATGCGCTACTGGGAGACGCTCAAGTCCGATGACGGCGCGCACTTCGATCGCGAGATCAAGCTCGACGCCGCGAAACTGCCGCCGCTGGTGACCTGGGGCACCAGTCCCGAGCAGGTCGTCTCCGTGACCGGTTTCGTGCCGCGCCTTGAGGACATCACCGACGCCAACAAGCGCGAGGCCGCGGAACGCTCGCTCGCCTATATGGGCCTGAAGGGCGGCGAGAAGATCGCCGAGATCGGCATCGACCGGGTGTTCATCGGCTCCTGCACAAACGGGCGGATCGAGGATCTGCGCGCCGCAGCGCGCGTCGTCGACGGCAAGAAGGTGAGCGCCAACGTCAGCGCCATGATCGTTCCCGGCTCCGGCCTGGTGAAAGAGCAGGCCGAGGCCGAGGGACTGGACAAGATCTTCCTCAAAGCCGGCTTCGAATGGCGCGAACCGGGCTGCTCGATGTGTCTGGCGATGAACCCGGACAAGCTCTCGCCGGGTCAGCGCTGCGCCTCGACATCGAACCGCAACTTCGAAGGCCGGCAGGGCTACAAGGGCCGCACCCATCTGGTGTCGCCGGCGATGGCCGCTGCTGCAGCCGTCGCCGGGCACTTCGTTGACGTGCGCGAGTGGCATTAACTCCGCGCTGCTGGCGATACAGCTACATTCGGCGCTCGAAGAAATGGCGATAGGCAAGCGAGAGCATACCGACGCTGATCATGCCGGCTGGAATCCAGAGCAGGCCGATCACGACCGACACTAGCATCACCACAACCCGGTCGTGTCCGGGTTGGACCAGCCAGTACGACATCGCTCCGCCGACCGCCCCCCACGGCAGAATGCAGAACGCATAGGCCCAAACCATCCGCCAGGTGTTGCGCTTGCTGACACGCCATGCTGTGGCAACGGTGACGTCGGCACGGCCCAGCGCTATCCCGGGCAACGCCAGCGACAGCCTCGGCACAATAAAAATCCCGACGATGGTTACGATATTAGCCAGAACCTGGACGATTATTATCGAGCTGGTGTCGCTCGCGGCGCCGGCATGCGGGAGCAGGATAGTCATACTGCTTGGCGCCGTGATGATCATTCCGATTAAGAACGCCAGGATCGCATAGCTGCCGACCGTGCCATCGAGGCGCAGGTAGGTGCCTACGGGGTGTTCATCCCGCAGCAAAAGGCGGTGCCACGCGACCGCGGCCGACGCGAGCGGCGGCAGCATGATTAGCCTACCGGCCAGAACCTGCAACGCTGTGAGCACAGGATTGGGATCGACGAACGCCTGGCCGGAATTGAACGCATCCACGATTTCCGCGAGGTGGGCCGATTGCATCCTGTTCCAGATCAGCAGAACCGGCGCCATCAGCACCATCCAGAAGCCGCAGATGCGGATGAGATCGGAAAAATTTTGCATCCACAGCGCATAGGCTTGGCCGACGGTGCGAAACACCGGAAGCTTCGCAGGCCGCTCAACTGTCATGGCGGTCATGGTCATTCTCCTCACACGCGCGCCTGATTTCTGTTGGTCGCGTCATCGCGCCGAAAGGTTCACGGCCTTTTGCGCCCGTTGGCGAATTTCCTCCACGCGGCAGCAAGAAGTCTGCATTGGCAAACGACCGCAGTCAGCCGCGGACCCACCAGCAATGCTTTTCCGGGAACAGCACGCGTCCGCTCGGCCGGTATTGTATGACGTACCAACTGGTGCAGCGCCGGTAGAGCAAGCGTTGCGGATTAACCTCGATGCGCGGCGTCCCGCCGGACGGCGCGGCCGATGGGCGCGTTCCGGCCGGCGCCGGCTGTTGCGCCAGTGCCGGCGATGCGGCGGACAGCAGCAGCGCCACACCAGCAATGGCGTTGAGCGATTTTGCAGTCATGCTCGTTCCGCTCCCTTCCCTCGCCTGCTGTGAGCGTCCCGCATAGCGGCCTGCCCGTCAATCATGGCCGGCGCGTTTCCAGCGGGCGTGAAACATTCTACAAACCCTCATGGCCGATCCGACATCCGATCCGCTGGCCTGGCGACAATTGAAAGCACCCTCGCTCGTCGAGCTCGAAGTTCTCGCCGGCGAAGTCTTTCGGCGTTTGCCGCACAGGTTTCGCGATCTGTGCGTCGATCTGGTCATCCAGGTCGACGATTTCCCGACCGATGAAGTGCTCGACCAGATGGGCGCCGAGAGCGAGTTCGATCTGCTCGGCCTGTTCCAGGGCGTCGGCCTGCCGTTCCGCTCCGAGAGCGCGCCGGTGCAGATGCCCAATATGATCTGGCTTTATCGGCGGCCTATTCTTGATTACTGGGCCGAACATGACGAAACGCTGGGCGCGATCGTCAGGCATGTGCTGATACACGAGATCGGCCACCATTTCGGCCTTTCGGACGCCGACATGGCGGCGATCGAAAGATCGGCGGAGGAAGCAAAAGGAGTTGCCTCATGAAAGTCGACGGCGCGTGTCATTGCGGCTTCATCAAAATCGAGGCCGAGGTCGATCCGCAGAAAGTCACGATCTGCCACTGCACCGATTGTCAGTCGGGCACGGGATCGGCGTTTCGGATCTCGGTCCCGACGCCAGGCAGCGCTTTCAAGATGACGGGGCAGCCAACGCTCTACGAGAAAGTCGCGGAGAGCGGCAATCGGCGGGCGCAGGCGTTCTGTCCGAAATGCGGCTCGCCGATTTTTTCCACGGCGCCCGGCGACGGCCCGAAGGACTCGTACATGTTGCGGGTCGGCATTTTGCGCCAGCGCGATCAATTGCCGCCGAAGCAGCAGATTTGGCGGCGCTCGGCGCAGGCCTGGGTCGACGGACTTGGCGGCTTGCCAAAGAGCGAGACGCAGCAGGGCACGAGCCACTTGCGCTGATCCGGCCAAAATTATGCTAGATGGAGCGCAGGCATTCGGTCCAACACGAGGAGCAGTGCCATGATCGTGACGGTGTTTCGCTCCCGCCTGAAGCCGGGAGTTCGGGACGAGTACGTTGCCCTGGTCGATCGCATGGCCGCGATCGCCGAAACGATGCCGGGCTATATCTCGCACAAAGGCTTTTTTGCCGACGACGGCGAGCGCGTGACCATCGTCGAGTTCGAGCACGAGGAAGGCCTGCGCGCCTGGCGGACCAATCCGGAGCATCTCGCGGCCCAGCGGCTGGCGCGGCAGAAGTACTATACCGAGTATCACGTACAGGTGTGCATGCTCGACCGCGAATCGAAGTTCAAGGCCGGGGAAACTTCGAAAACCGCCGTGGCGGCACAGGGTTGACCGGCGCCCGAAGCCACGCCATCTAGCGGCTACGGAATCGCAGGAATTGAAAGATGGAAAAGTTCACCGTGCTCGAAGGCGTCGCCGCGCCGCTGAAGATGATCAATGTCGACACCGACATGATCATTCCCAAGCAGTTTCTGAAAACCATCAAGCGTACCGGCCTCGGCACGGGCCTGTTTTCGGAAAAGCGCTATCGCGACGACGGCAGCGAAAATCCCGATTTCGTGCTCAACAAGCCGGCTTATCGCAAGGCGAAGATTCTGGTCGCCGGCGACAATTTCGGCTGCGGCTCCTCGCGCGAGCACGCGCCCTGGGCGCTCAAGGATTTCGGCATCACCTGCGTGATCTCGACCTCGTTCGGCGACATTTTCTACAACAACTGTTTCAAGAACGGCGTCCTGCCGGTGCAGGTTTCGCCGGAGGATCTGGAAAAGCTGTTCGACGACGCCGAGCGCGGCGCCAACGCCACGCTGACTGTCGATCTCGCCAAGCAGGAAATCCGGGGTCCCGACGGCGGCGTGGTGAAGTTCGAGATCGATCCGCACCGCAAGCACTGCCTGCTCAACGGGCTCGACGACATCGGGCTCACGATGGTCAAGAATGGCCAGATCGATACTTTTGAGGCGAAGTCGAAGGCAGCGCGGCCTTGGGTGTGAGCCATCCCGCCGATCCGGGGTGTGCATGACCGCTGCCATTTCCGTCTCGCATCTCAACAAAACCTACGCCTCCGGCTTCCAGGCCCTCAAAGACATCAACCTGGACATCCGCAACGGCGAGATTTTCGCTTTGCTCGGCCCCAACGGCGCCGGCAAGACGACGCTCATCAGCATCATTTGCGGCCTCGTCACGCCGTCGAGCGGCAGCGTCATGGTCGATGGCCACGACATCGCCGCCGAGTACCGCACCGCCCGCGCGCTGATCGGTCTCGTGCCGCAGGAACTGGCGAACGATATGTTCACGTCGGTTTGGGCGACGGCGACGTTCAGCCGCGGTCTGTTCGGCAAAGCGCCGTTTCCCGCCTACATCCAGAAGGTACTGAAAGACCTGTCGCTCTGGGAAAAGAAGGATAACAAGATCGCGACGCTGTCCGGCGGCATGAAGCGCCGCGTGATGATCGCCAAGGCGCTGGCGCACGAGCCGCGCATCCTCTTTCTCGACGAGCCGACCGCCGGCGTTGACGTCGAACTGCGGAAGGACATGTGGGAGATGGTGCGGGCGCTGCGCGCCTCCGGCGTGACCATCATTCTCACCACTCACTACATCGAAGAAGCCGAGCAGATGGCGGACCGCATCGGCGTCATCAACAAGGGCGAACTCATTCTGGTAGAGAACAAAGTCGAATTGATGCGCAAGCTCGGCCAAAAGCAATTGACGCTGGAGCTGCGCGAGCCGATCACTGCCGTCCCCGCGGCGCTCGCCAAGCATCAACTCGCGCTTGCCGACGATGGCCATAAGCTGATCTACAGCTACGACACACAGCGTGAATACATCGGCGTGACCGACCTCCTCGACGATCTGCGCAGCGCCGGATTGCGCTTCAAAGACCTCGCGACGACGGAACGCTCGCTCGAGGACATTTTCGTCGGCCTGGTGAGCGAACGACGATGAACCTTGAGGCGGTCAGTGCGATTTATCGCGCCGAAATGGCGCGCACCAGGCGGACCTGGATGCAGAGCATCATCTCGCCGGTGCTTTCGACGTCACTCTATTTCGTCGTGTTCGGCGCCGCCATCGGCGCGCGCATCTCGACGATCGAGGGCGTCAGCTACGGCGCTTTCATCGTTCCGGGACTGATGATGCTCATGCTGCTGACACAAAGCGTCAGCAATGCCGCGATCGGCATTTACTTCCCCCGCTTCACCGGCACCATTTATGAAGTCCTGTCGGCGCCGATCTCCACGTTCGAGATCCTGCTCGGTTACGTCGGCGCCGCCGCCACGAAGTCGATCGTGCTCGGGCTGATCGTGCTCGGTACATCGGCGCTGTTCGTGCCGCTGCACATCGCCCATCCGCTGTGGATGCTCGCGTTCCTGGTTTTGACTTCGGTCAGCTTCAGCTTGCTCGGCTTCATCATCGGCATCTGGGCCGACGGCGTCGACAAGCTGCAAGTGGTGCCCCTCCTGATCATCACGCCGCTCACGTTCCTCGGCGGCACGTTCTATTCGACCAGCCTGCTGCCGCCGTTCTGGCGCACGGTGACGCTGTTCAATCCGCTGGTCTATCTGATCAGCGGCTTCCGCTGGAGCTTCTTCGACCTTGCCGATGTGCACGTCGGCATCAGCGTTGCGGCGATCCTCATCTTTCTCGCTCTGTGCCTCGCGATCGTGCTGTTGATCTTCAAGACCGGCTATCGATTGAAGACCTAAATAGCCTCGTCAATGACGCGATGTCAGTCCGGCTGCGTCTGTGCAATCGCGTCAGCAATCGCCACCGTCCGCCGAGCCATGTCGGCGTGCAGGATTTCCACCATGCGGCCGTCGACTTGAATGACGCCCTTGCCCTTGCTCTCCGGCAGTTCGAACGCGGCGATGATTTTGCGTGCCCATTCCACCTCGTCCGCGCCTGGCGAAAAGGCTTCGTTGCAGGGCGCGATCTGCTGGGGGTGAATAAGCGTCTTGCCGTCGAAGCCGAGGTCGCGCGCTTGCCGGCATTCGGCGGCGAAACCCTCCGCATTGCCGAGTTCGTTATAGACCCCGTCGAGAATATCGAGGCCGTAGGCGCGCGCCGCCGCTACGCAATTCATCAGCCACGGCAACATCGGCGCCCGGCCCGGCAGGAGGCGCGCGCGGGTGTCCTTGGCGAGATCGTTGGTCCCCATCACAAAGCCGGCGAGCCGGGTTTCCGGATCGAGCGCTGCGGCCGCGATGTCGCGCGCATTGAGCATGGCGAGCGGCGTTTCCATCATCGCCCAGATGCGGACGCGCTTTTCCTTGGTGACCCCGACGAGGTGCTTGCCGACTTCGTGAAGTTGTTCGGGTGTCGAGACTTTCGGCACCAGGATCGCATCGGGCCCCGCGGCGGCGACGGCCAGATCGTCAAGCCACCAGGCGGTATCGAGCCCGTTGATCCGGACCAGCACCTCGCGGTTGCCGAAACCGCCTTTCTGCAGCGCCTGGACGATCAGCTCGCGCGCCTTCGCCTTGGCGTCGGGCGCCACGGCGTCTTCGAGATCGAAGATCACAGCGTCAGCCGGCAGTTCGCGCGCCTTCTCCATGGCGCGCGCGTTCGAGCCGGGCATGTAGAGGACGCTGCGCCGCGGGCGGATAGTCATCGCTTCGGTTCCCTTCTCCAACCGGCCCTAAACTAGCGGCCCTGCAGGCCGCGTGCCAATGGGTCAACGCGTGCAGTTGCCAAATGCGAAGCCGGCATGATTGATTGCGCCGCATGTCGTTTCCGCAACATTTGATCGACGGATATCGCGCCTTTCTCGACGCCCGCTTGCCGCGCGAGCAGGACCGTTATCGCGAGCTTGCCGAAGTCGGCCAGGCGCCGGAAGTGATGGTGATCGGCTGCTGCAACTCGCGCGTCTCGCCGGAAGTCATCTTCGACGCACGACCGGGCGAACTGTTCGTCGTGCGTAACGTCGCGAACATCGTGCCGCCTTATGCGCCCGACGGCCAGGCGCACGGCGTCTCCGCCGCGCTGGAATTCGGCGTCGCCGCGCTGAAGGTCAAGCACATCGTCGTGCTCGGCCACGCTCATTGCGGGGGTGTCAAAGCGTTTGCCGAAAAGGCCGAGCCGTTGTCGCCCGGCGATTTCATCGGCCGCTGGATGCGGCTGATGGCGCCGGCCGCGGACAAGGTCGGCGCGCCCGACGGCGTGCCGTGGCCGGACTATCTGGCGCGGCTCGAACAGGCGAACGTCGCCAACAGCCTCGACAACCTGATGACGTTTCCACGGCTGCGCGAACTGATCGAGCGCGGCCAAATCGCGATCCACGGCGCCTATTTCGGCGTTGCCACCGGGCAACTTTCGGTTCGCGACGATAAGACCGGCGAGTTTGTGCCGGTTACGGCGGAAAATCGCGGGCAGCTTTTTGCGCAAGCGCCATGAACGCGAGGAAAAAACAAAAGCCGTAGCGCCGTTACTGCGCCCTCGCTTCGCTGATCGAGATCGAAGGGAATGTCGCGACCTGCGACGAAGTAATGTCCGCTAGATGGCCCTGGCGCAGGAACTGGGACAATTCGGCAAAGAATGGGCAAATCGGAACCAGATGCTCGGTTCAACCAGTGATGGACGACCCATTGGCGGCTATAGGGACAGCTTGTTGCTCTTGTGTTCACGCTCGCTTTGTGTGCGGCATCTCCTAACAACCCATTGTCATTATTAAGATTTACATGAGGCAAGCGTGCTGGGCGAAAGGCTGAGCTTGACCAATTAGGCGTTAGGGGTTGAAAAGAGTAGCAACGATTTTTCGTCAACGTGAGCGAGTGAAGAGGTGTCCACTCGATCGAAGACCGACTCCACCATCCGTGCGAAATTTGATGATGCGGCGGGAAAGCCAGAATCCGCCCCCAGGCCGCTTCACCTTCACACGCTTGAATCCTTACTCGTCGATCTGGTTGGAGGACGTGCCGTTTCGGTTGGCGAGAGTTCGCCCTTCTCTTTGAAAGACGACCGCTCGCGCAGCGCATTGGAATGGTACCGAAAGCGTGGCGCTGCATATTGGCCGTCCAATGTAACCAAAGACCATGCCGAGCAATTGGTCGATGCTATACAGTCAGCGCCCCCAGCACTTCCCGCGCCTCCCGGTCGACCGGCAAATGCCAATAGACGGCGGCTCACGCTCGCAAGTCTCAGGGCACATCGTTTTGCGGGGCTGCACAAGTTTGGCACCCCGGCGGCGCCTCCAGAAGATTACGTTGTTGAATTTTCGTCTAACGGCAGCCTTTTCGAGGGACGCAACGGTTCCGGAAAAACGTCGCTCGCAAATGCGATCCTTTGGACCTTGACTGGAGAAATTATTAGACCTCAGCGCGAACCTGAAAGCGCCCGCGACGAATTTGAGTGCAGTGTTTCCAACGAAAATGGGCCTGACCAACCCACAGCTCACCGAATTACTCCTGTCACACCCATGCCGGACGTTGACCAGTTCCGACCCGACCGTAATTGGGTGCCGGCTGACACGTGGGTCGAACTCACATTTATTGACGAAGATGGTACGGCCTTGCCGCCAATTCGACGGACGCAAAGACGTACGCCTCAAGGAAAGCTGGAAGAGGAAGAACCGGATCTCAGCATACTCGGTATCGATCCGATCGCAGTTCGCATCGGCACGATCATGCCAAGCCTTATACCTCACCTCAAAGTCGGGCATGAATTTGAGTTGGGGCACGCAGTGGCAGACCTTACGGGGCTGTCGGCGCTGACTGATCTAGCTGCGCATGCGCAACGTGCAAAAGCGAAAATCGATAAGGAGTTTATCAAAAGCAAAAGTGCCGACCTAGACCAGATTGCGCAGCACTACGAAAATGCACGGGGCGACCTACGGGAGTTATTGGTTCAGCATCCTGCACTGACGCCACCCAATGCGACACCAGCCGCTTCTGATGACAAGTCGATCGAGACAACACTTGATGAGATTCTCCGCTCTTTTGAAGAGAAAAAGGCAAGCATCTTCAATTCCGTAAAGAGCATCCTCGGCGACGTTTTCGATCCCAACGCTCCGAAACGCCGGGCAGAACTAGAAAAGTCGATAGCGCCGGCTCTCAGCGAAGCTGGGCAGCCCCATCGTCTTCCGTCAATTACAAGATTGAGAGGATTACGCGATCTTACTGACCAGCAACTTGCCCTTGCGAAGACGAAGATTTTCGAGCTTCTGAAAGAGGCGCAGACGCTCAAATCCTTGGCGGACAACCCCTCATCGGCCGCCAGAGCCCGTCTTTACGCCCGAATCTCTATGTGGTTCGAGGATCATCCCGATACCCCTCGCGATGATGATTGCTGCGTCGTGTGTGGAGGGTCTTTGATCGACGCTGTTGATCCTGTCAGCGGCAAACCAATCAAGACTTACATTCATGACGCCAAAACCGACGCTGCCCTAATTTCCCAGACCCTAGGCCACTGGTCGAAAGCTGCCCTCGGAGACTTGGCGCGTATTTTGCCCCGAGCTTTACAGGCCGAGCTCACCGCTGACCTGCCGGACCATCCATGCGAGCTACTACGCGCCGCCATTGTCGATGAATTATTCGCATCAGAACCCTTCGCAGGAGAATTGGCTAAGCTCAAGCCTCAAACAGAGCGAGTATTCAATGCTGCGGTTGATGGCGCCCCTCCTCTATCTCAGCCCAAAGCTATTTCGCTGCCTACTGAGTGCGCTTCACTTGAAACAGCCCTAAGGCGTCTGGATTGCGCAGTGCGTTTCGCGGAGTGGCGGCGAGCGAATGACGACTTTGCTCGTAAGGTCTTTGAAAACGTGCTGGGCCGTCGGCCGAAGCAAGGAGAGGAACCCGAACATGTCACCTTAGTGGGTAAGCTCCTTGAGCTAAATTCCATAGTCGTTGACGCCGAACCCATCAGCAGAGCCATTCTCTTATGCGTCCGTCTTCAAGAACAAATGAAGCGTCGCCGAGCAGTCCAGAAACGCATCGAGGAATATCAGACCGCCAGTAGCGCGCTCGCGGACATTATCCACCTTGCCGATTTGGCGGACCGGCAGGTGCGCGATTTGCAAACTACATTGCGGAGCGGGACGCGGAAATGGCGGTCTCGGATTTATCTCAGCTCGTTTCCAAGCCTCGCGCAGGAGCTCGTAGACACTTCAACCGGCAGGAAAGGACAGATCGGACTGTTGTTGAAGGCAGGCGGCGTTTCTGCTCCCGCTCAGCACATCGCGAATGCATCAGCTCTCAGAGCTACTTTAATTGGATTTTTCTTCGCTTTTTGGGAACATGTCCTAAAAGAGCGCGGCGGGATTAGGATGCTCGTGCTGGATGACCCGCAAGAACTTTTAGATGAGGAGAATAGAGAGAATCTTGCTCTCTCCTTTGCCGAACTAATAGCCGAGGGCGCCCAACTCGTTGTCACGTCCCACGACCGTAGGTTCGCCGCTTACGTGGCTCGGGTAACATGCGATCCGCCGATTAAACACCTAGCCGTTCATCCGGCAACGGTTATTCAGCAAGTGATACGAACAACGCCGCATCAAACAGAAATAGAGGCTCGAAAAGCTCTCTACGATAAAGATCGCGATGCAGAAGAGCCAGCTCGATCATTTGCCGATGGATGCAGGGTCTTTCTGGAAGCTGTACTCGGAGACGTATTTGACGACCCAGCGCATTCTATCTGGGCCAAAAAGCATCCCAATCCGACCTTGGTGGACTTTGTTAGCAGGCTCCGACCCAGCGTCGCCGCAGCAGGCCACGCGGGAATGTTGGGCATGCAAGTATTCAGAGATTTTGTTGGTCATTCGGCGCTCGCGGAGAATTCGCCTGTTCTTGCATTAATGAATAAGGCTCATCATCTCAATCGCAACGAAATACGGCCCGGTGAAGTTGCGGCTTGCGCTAACGACCTTGCTCAACTTGTAGCCCTGGCCAGCCGAATGGACGAGGAATGTAGCCGTTGGAGGCGTCGCGATATTGCACAACAGGCCGTTGCAGTGGAATCGCCGCCGGAGCTGGTTCCAATGGCGACGCTATCGTTGCAACTGGATATCTGTCCCGATCTCGCTGCCTTCCTGCGCTATTCCCCCGGCGCAGAAACGCAAGAGCTTGCCGAGCCTTTTGAATTAACGATTCTCGCAGACAAATGCGTGTTCTATTTGCGTCGTCCCAACTTTGGTTTCGCTGCCCCGCAGGGCGCTCTGGCGATAGTTGAGGCTGTGCCTGGCCCTGTCCCTGATCGGCGCCTTGTCATTGCTCGACACGGGACTTCAACTTACGCTCGTCGCCTTCTGCGCTCTAAAAATTCGAGTTTTCTCGGACTAGCCGTTGAGATTCCAGACCCTCGTACAAAAAGTCCGTCGACACTTTTTATTTCAGAAGCCGAGGTGGCGCTCCATCGGGTCATCGGCATTTTATTTGAACATGACCTTGTTGTAGAGGCAGGACGAGACGAGGCGGTTCTTGTGGATGCCCGTCGCGTCTTTCAGCGCGTCGAAACAGCATACCGCGTGGCCGATGAAAGTGCTGTCCCTCTAGCGCTTCCAAAACAGATTGTGCTCGGTGGGCCCTCAATCGAGCTTGCTCATATCGGAAATTATCAAGACACGCTGGTCGCACTAGCGCTCGATGATGGTTCAAGCGTTTTCAAGCGTGTTGGTGCAGCTTTACCCGGCAAGCTAAGCCATCTCCGACAGTTCGAAAGCATCGGCGGGCTCGGTTCATCTCAGGTGTTTTCAGTTGGGAAAGTCCAGCCTGATATGCGCAATGTAGCGTCGGCTCGACGAATCATAGGCGTGATCTATCACGGCTAGCATCCGGCGACTTCGTGTGTTCGATCCGATTCGGACTATCTTGCAGACGACGAAATCTCCCGCAAGGGGAGAGAGCGCACTTAGGCCGTTCGCGACTGCAGATCGCGTTGGTACTAAGCCGCCTTCTGCTTCGCCGTAATCAGCTTGCGGTTGATCAGGCACTCGGCGATCTGGATGGCGTTGAGCGCCGCGCCCTTGCGCAGATTGTCGGAGACGATCCACATCGCGAGCCCGTTCTCGACGGTGGCATCCTCACGGATGCGGCTGATATAGGTCGCGTCCTCGCCGGCGCACTCGTAGGGCGTCACGTAACCTCCCGGCTCGTGCTTGTCGATGACAATGCAGCCCGGCGCGTTGCGCAGGATATCGCGAGCCTCGTCGACCGTGATCGGGTTCTCAAACTCGACATTGACCGCTTCGGAATGCCCGATGAAGACCGGCACGCGGACGCAGGTGGCGACGAGCTTGATCTTAAGGTCGAGGATCTTCTTGGTCTCGACCACCATCTTCCACTCTTCCCGCGTGTAGCCATCCTCCATGAAGGTGTCGATCTGCGGGATGACGTTGAACGCGATGCGCTTGGGAAACTTCTTCGGCTCGATTTCGTCGATCTGAAACACCGCCTTGGTCTGCGAGAACAGTTCGTCCATCGCATCCTTACCGGCGCCGGAGACCGACTGATAGGTGGCGACCACAACGCGCTTGATCGTGGCGCGGTCGTGCAGCGGCTTCAACGCAACGACGAGCTGCGCGGTCGAGCAGTTG
Organism: uncultured Alphaproteobacteria bacterium; assembly: GCA_963826945.1. Classification (GTDB taxonomy): domain Bacteria; phylum Pseudomonadota; class Alphaproteobacteria; order Rhizobiales; family Xanthobacteraceae; genus BOG-931. The sequence continues at coordinate 457,974 of CAWGYY010000031.1, forward strand.
GGATTGGCGATAATGCCGCGCTTGCGAAAACCGGTGACCGCGTCGGCATTGACCTCGGGCACGATCAGCGGCACGTCGGAATCGTACGCGCCAGCACGACGAATTATCGATCACCACCGCGCCGGCGGCGGCAATCTTCGGCGACCATTCCTTGGATACGGCCGAGCCCGCCGACATCAGGCAGATATCGATACCGGAGAAGTCATAATGCTCCAGCGCTTTGACCTTCAGCGTCCGATCGCCATAGGACACTTCCACGCCCATGCTGCGGCGCGAGGCAAGCGCCACGACCTCATCGGCCGGGAACGACCGTTCCGCGAGGATATTGAGCATTTCGCGGCCGACATTGCCGGTCGCCCCGACGACTGCGACGGTGAAACCCATCGTCAAACTCCATCAAAACCTGGCCGCGCCCACACACCAGCGTCGCCAGCGGACGCGCTTGTAGGGGACAAATGGCCCCAACACAATGTCGGTCAAGCCTATCCGGAATCGCCTTACGGACCGTAATTCTTCGCCAGATAGTCGGCGATGGCTTTGGCATATTGCTTCAAGGTAAGGGAGGAACCCATGACAACGCGCTTCGTTGCCAATGGGCTATCGCTATAGGCGCAAACCAGCTACTCTGTGCGCCGGCGATAAGAGAGGAGCCATGCGCAAATTTGTATTTGTCGTAAGTATTGCAGCGTTAGCCGTGGTTTCGGCTTCCTCAACGACGACCGTCGCGCAAACGCCGACTAATGCGCAGCCCCACAACAAGAAAAAGCCGCCGGTGGTGCTTCGATCAGCGAGCGGCACGGTGATTCAACCGACCCGCACCATCATCCACAATCCGGACGGCACCACGACGGTGATCGTCGTGCCGCGGCGCTCTTATCTCGACGTCGGCAATGAAGTTCCGGTGGGCTACCCGCGAACGAACGACTACGCCTTTCCGCCGGGTGGCGATCCGGGACGTCCCTATTGGTATTTCGGCCCCGATACCGCCGGCGTCGGCGGTTCTCCGCTGGCGCAACCATGGCTGATACCGGGATTTAGTCCGGGCTATCCAACTCCGTACTGAGCTAGCTTCAAATCGCGCAGTTTCGGCGGCGCTCCAAGGCGCCGCTAATGCTTTGTCGTGAGCTGTTCCAGCTCGCCGATGATCGCTTCGCCCATTTCGGAAGTGCTGACGACTTTGCTCCCTTCCGACTTGATATCGGCGGTGCGCAAGCCCTTGGCCAGCGTCGCGGCGATCGCCGCGTCGAGCAGGTCCGCCTCCTTGCCCAGGTTGAAAGAGTAGCGGAGCGCCATGCCGAATGACGCCAGCATGGCGATCGGATTGGCGATCCCCTTGCCGGCGATGTCGGGGGCGGAGCCGTGCACCGGCTCGTACAGCGCCTTGCGCCGCCTGGTCTTGGCATCGACTTCGCCGAGCGAGGCCGACGGCAGCATGCCGAGCGAGCCGGTCAGCATCGCGGCGATGTCCGACAGCATGTCGCCGAACAGATTGTCGGTGACAATGACGTCGAACTGCTTCGGCCAGCGCACCAGCTGCATGCCGCCCGCATCCGCCAGCATATGCTCAAGCTCGACGTCCTTGTATTCGCGCGCGTGTACGTCGGCGACGACCTCGCGCCAGAGCACGCCGGTCTTCATGACGTTGCGCTTTTCCATCGAAGTGACTTTGTTGCGCCGCTTGCGGGCGAGCTCGAAGCCGACCCGCGCGATGCGCTCGATCTCGTAGGTGTCATAGACCTGGGTATCGATGGCGCGTTTCTGCCCGTTGCCGAGATCGGTGATGGTTTTCGGCTCGCCGAAATAGACGCCGCCGGTGAGTTCGCGCAGGATGATGATATCGAGCCCCTCCACCACCTCGCGCTTGAGGCTCGACGCGTCGGCAAGCGCCGGATAGGAGATCGCCGGCCGGATGTTGGCAAACAGCGCGAGATCCTTGCGCAACCGCAGGAGCCCGGCCTCAGGGCGTACATCGTAGCCGACATTGTCCCATTTCGGCCCGCCAACCGCGCCGAAAATGACGGCGTCGGCGGCGTGCGCCTTCGCCATGGTTTCCTCGGTGATTGCGACCTTGTGCGCGTCGTAGCAGCTGCCGCCGACCAGCCCTTCCTCGATTTCGAACGTGGCGATGCCGGCCTTGGCGAGGAAACCCAGGAGCCGCTTTACTTCGGCCATCACCTCGGGACCGATGCCGTCGCCGGCGAGCAAAAGAAGCTTGTAACTGGCCATAAATCACGCCTCCCGAGATACAGCGGCAGGATTGCTAAAGCCCGCCGAGCGGCTTGGCAAGCTTGCGGCCATGCGACCTCGAAAGTGCTAACGTGCACGGTCAACGGAGAATTCCGATCATGCGAATGTTTCACCTGCTGATTGCCGGGGTGCTCTTTGCCGGATTTGGGACCCACGCTCGCGCCGACGAGGCGCCTTCGCCCGAGGCGCTGCAAGCAGCCAACGAACTTTTTACCATCGTGTCGGGCGACACTCTTAAGCAGCTCACCACCCAGATCACCAAAGCGTTCTGGCCAAGCGTCGAACAGAGTGCGCGGGCGGAAAAAATCGACGACGCCACCATTGCCGAAATGCGCAAGGAGTTCGACCGGCTAGAGCTCGCCTTCGTCACCGACGTCTTGAAGGCGGCGCCCGCAATTTACGCGCGGCACTTCACCGTCGATGAGCTCAAGGAGTTGACAGCGTTCTACCGCACCGCGATCGGCAGCAAAGCGCTACACGAAATGCCGGTGGTGATGGGAGAATTCACCGCCACGCTGGTTCCACGCCTGCAGGAAATTCAGGCGAAAGCGACCGAGTCTTTCGACAAGATCCTGCGCGAGCACGGCTATAAGAAGTAACGCGCAAGAAGCAACGCGCTCGTCAGAGGCCGCTGAACCAGTTGTAACCCTGGTTCTCCCAGTAGCCGCCGGCGTCATTGTTCTGTACCCACATGGCGGTGACGTATTTCGGGTTCTTGAAGCCGAGCTTGGTGGGAATGCGGATTTTCATCGGAAAGCCGTAGGCGCGCGGCAGGATCTGATGGTCGAATTTTAGCGTCAGCTGGGTCTGCGGATGCAGCGCGGTCGGCATGTCGATGGTGTTGGAATAGCCTTCGGCACACTGGAACCACACGTACTTGGCCGTGGTATCGGCGCCGATCAGCTTGAGGAAATCGGAAAATTTCACGCCCTGCCAGGAGCCGATCGCGCTCCAGCCTTCGACGCAAATGTGGCGCGTGATCTGGGAGACCTCCGGCAACTTGTACAATTCCGGCAGCGTCCACGGTTTCTTGTTGTCGACCAGGCCGCCGATTTCGAGCTGCCATTGCTCGGCGTCGATATCCGGCGCCTCATCCTCGCTGTAATAAGCGTTGAACGGAAACGGCCGCTTGATGGCGCTCTCCGGATATTCCGGGGCCAGCGTGTTCGGATTGAACAACAGCGCCTGAACCCGATCGTTGAAGGTCGAGATGACGCGGAGCGCGTTCTCCGAGGTTTCGCCGTCGACGATATCGCAGCCCGACAGCACCGCGAGCGCACCAAGGCTCGCGGCGCCGCGCAGAAACAGCCGCCGCGATGGCTCGGGCAACAGTTTCGCCGCATCCTTGATCAGGAGCTTCGGATCGACGCCAGGTGGTTGCTTCCGGGAACGCGACACGTTTGGCTCCTCGCCGCTCAGCGGCCGACAATCATCGCCCGCAGGCTCTTCGGCACCAGGATGGCAAGCGCCACATGCACGACCAGAAAGCTCACAATCGCGGTCATGGCGGCAAAGTGCACATAGCGCGCGGTGTCGTAGCCGCCGAAGAAACTGGTGAAATAGTGGAATTGCACCGGCTTCCAGATCGAGAGACCCGACAGGACGATCACTACGCCGGTGAGCAGAATGCCGAGATAAAGAAGCTTCTGCACGGCGTTATAAACTGAAAGATCGTCGTGCGAGAGCCGGCCGCGCAACGCGGCAAACAGGTCGTGAAAAACGTCGCGCGGATACAGGGGAAAGAGCTTGCGGCGGAAACGTCCGGTCAAGATGCCGAGCGCGATGTAGACCACGCCGTTGATGATGAGCAGCCACATCGCCGCGAAATGCCACAGCAATGCGCCGGCTAGCCAATTGCCGAGCGCGATTTGCCTGGGAAAGACGAAACCGAACAGCGGCGAAGCGTCATAGATCTGCCAGCCGGAACCAATCATCATCAGCATCGCCAGCGCGTTGATCCAGTGCGTTACCCGTACCCAGCGCGGGTGGATGACGAGTCGGCGCGGTGCTGCGCGGCGCGAGCGATGGACCAAGTGTGGCTTCGATCGTCATGGCATTGGTCGCTTTGGCATCTTTGCGATGTCGCTTGCGCTTATAACAAATACGCCGTCATTCAGGCGCTCACATTCGTGTCACGGGGATATCAAAGCCGCAACACAGCGGCGTGAGTTGCTTCGTCGCAGAAAATCCCTCTCCCCGAGGGCGGGGAGAGGGCAGTCCGCACGCGGGAACCTTAGGGAAGCAGCACGGTGTCGATAACGTGAATGACGCCGTTCGACTGCAACACGTCGGCGATCGTGACCATGGCGACGTCGCCCTTGGAGTCAGTGATGGTGAGTTTGCCGGGGCCGGCCTGTTTGACCCAAATGTCCTCGCCGGCGACGGTCTTGAGTTTCGCCGCGCCTTCACCCTCCTTGACCGCCTTCATCAGGTTGACCGCGGTCATGCGGCCGGGGACCACGTGATAGGTCAGCACCTTGACCAGCATGGCCTTGTTTTCCGGCTTCAGCAGATTGTCGACGGTGCCGGCCGGCAGCTTGGCGAAGGCGGCGTTGGTCGGCGCGAACACCGTGAACGGGCCGGGGCCGGAGAGCGTGTCAACCAGACCGGCGGCCTTCACCGCCGCCACCAGCGTGGTGTGATCCTTCGAATTAACCGCGTTCTGGATAATGTTCTTCGACGGATACATCGGCGCGCCGCCGACATTGACGGTCTTTTCCGACATCGATTCTGCTGCGAGCGGAGCGGCTAGGGTCGCAGTTAGTGCGAGAGCCGCCGCAGCGGCGAGCAACGTGAAACGCTTGGACATGGGGAGCTCCATCATTGGCATTTGAGAGGTTGCGATCGAGATGGCCGGTCAGACGCCGGCAAGACGCGCAGCATTGCGCCTCACAGCCAGATACGGCGGCGGTTCGGAGTGGTTTCAGTCGCACCGTCACGGCTGCGTGAACGCGACCGATCCGAAAAAGCCCGTCGGTTCAGAAGCCTCACCGCCTTGCGCCGGACTGCCGTTCGGGTATGAAGCGCAGCGCCACGCCGGGTGGTGATGCAAAGGATGAATTGATGGCTAAGACGAGTCCCGGCAATTTCTTCGAAGATTTCCGCATCGGCCAGGTGATCCGGCACGCCACGCCGCGCACCGTGACCACAGGCGATGTCGCCGTTTACAACGGCCTGTTCGGACCACGCTTTGCGGTGCAGTCGTCCGATGAGTTCGCCAGGGCGATCGGCTATCCGCGCGCGCCGGTTGACGATCTCCTTGTATTCCACATCGTGTTCGGCAAAACCGTCCCCGACATTTCGCTCAACGCCGTCGCCAATCTCGGTTACGCCGGCTGTTATTTCCGCGCGCCGGTGTATCCCGGCGATACGCTGAGCGCCCTCTCTGAAGTCATCGGCCTGAAGGAAAATTCGAGCCGCAAGACCGGCATCGTTTACGTCCGCACCACCGGGTCAAATCAGAACGGCACGTCGGTACTCGAGTACGTCCGCTGGGTGATGGTGCGCAAACGCGACGAAGCAGCACCCGCGCCCGGCGATCACGTGCCGCGCCTGCCGACCGTGCTCGATCCGAAGGTGTTGAGCGAAGCCTGCCCGCCGATCGATCTATCGGCCTACGATGATGCTCTGGCGGGCAGTCCCTATCGCTTCGGCGATTATGAAGTCGGCGAGCGCGTCGATCATCTCGATGGCATCACCGTCGAAGAGGCGGAGCATATGACTGCTACGCGCCTCTACCAAAATACCGCACGCATCCACTTCAATCAGTACATCGAAGGCAAAGGCCGCTTCGGCCGCCGGCTGATCTATGGCGGCCATGTGATCTCGCTTGCCCGCTCGCTGAGCTTCAACGGGTTCGCCAATGCCTTTCATATTGCCGCCATCAATGGCGGCCGCCACGTGGCGCCGTTGTTCGCCGGCGGCACCATCTTTGCGTGGTCGGAAGTACTGGCGAAATCCGAACTGCCGGGTCGCGATGACGTCGGCGCATTGCGGTTGCGCACGATTGCGACGCGCGACCGTCCTTGCGAAGATTTTCCGTTCAAGTCCGGCGACGAATACGATCCAGCGGTTTTGCTTGATCTGGATTATTGGGTGTTAATGCCGCGGTGATAATACCGGCCATTTCAGGGGCGGACGGCTTTGACCTCGTCTTTCGTCACCGCGTCGTCGTAATGATTGCCGAAGTGCGTGCGCACGTAGTTCACGACGGCGGCGACCTGATCGTCGCTCATCATGAAGCCGATCGGCGGCATGCCGCGTTGTCCGTTGACGACAACATGAACCGGGTAACCGCGGGCGGCGAGATTTTGGTCGCCGGCCAGCGACGGATAGGTTCCCCCGCCGGTCGCGCCTTTACCGTCCGGCATATGGCACGCCTGGCAGCTGTTCGCGTAGAGCGCTTCACCGCTTTGCTCGGCGAATCTGAAACTTGTGCTGAGTTTGGCTTCCGCCGGACCGCGCGGCGCGCCATCGTTTACGGTTTGCGCCGGCGCGGTGGCGGAAAAACAGGACAGCAGCGCAACGAATGTCGCGGCTGCGAATGCCACGGCGAGACCTGGTCTCGACGCGCGTTGCACCGGCTCGCTTCGGATCAGACGCATCATGTCTTGACCACGCGCTCGTGCAGTCGCGTGATGGCGTCGAGCGACGACAGGATCGCGCCTTCCTGCCATGCCGGAAGGTAGGACGCATGCTCGCCCGCCAGCACGATCCTGCCGTCGATCTGACAGAGATCGTCGTAATGCTCGGCTCTCGTCTTCTCGGTCCAATAGCCGGCGCATCCGAGCGTGAACGGCACGCGATGCCACGCGACCGCAACGCCGTTCTCAAACTCAGCCGGATATTGCGGATGGATCTGGGAGCCAAGGGCCACTGCCCGGGCGACGCGCTCCGCCGGCGGCATTGACGCGAATTCGTAGGCGTTCGAGCCTTCAAAAATATACGCGCCCAGCAACACGGCGCGGCCGCCGCGATTAAGGCCTGCGCTCGGATAACCGATTTGCCGGATCGGCAAATCCGTGAAGCTGATCCCGCCATAGATCGCTTCGTCCTCCTCCCAGAACCGGCGCTTGAACTGTAAACCGATCTTGACGGCGGAGGCATAAGGCACCGCTTCGATCGCGGCTTTGAGGCGGCTGCCGACGTTCATCGGGATCTGGCTGAGAATGGAGAGCGGAATGGTGCACACACACCAGTCGGCGCGCACCGTTTGCTCTGCCGCGGGGGCTTTGGCATCGACGTAGGTGACGGTGACACCACGATCATCCTGCGCAATGCGGGTGACTTTCGCGTCATAGCGAATGAGACCGTCAATTTCGCGGGCGAACGCCTTGCCGATCATGTCCATGCCGCCGACGGGCTCGAACATGGTGGTCTGGAATAAATGCATGGAGAAATTCTGCAGATATCGCCACAGCCGCGACTTCAAAATATCCGACAAGTCGATCGGCTCACCGGGAACCGGCGCCGCGCCGAGGCCGCCGCCGGGCCCCTTCGCATAGCCGCGGAATTCGGCGGAGCTCGAGTTTGATTTGTAGGCATAGTTTTGGTCGAGCGCGCCCCACGATCGCAGCGCCTGCAGCAGCATCTCTTTGTCGTCCGCCGAAACCGCTTCGTCGAGTTTGCCCTGCGCGGTCGCCTTGCCCAAAAGCTCGGCGATCTGGCCCTGAAAATCGGCCTGGATGTCGCGGATGCGCTGCGGCCGTCCGCCGAACGCGCCGGAAGCATGCAGCAGCGCATTGTGATTGAGTTCGACGAACGGTTCGAGCGCGACGTTCAGGCGTTTGCAGTAATCAAGCACCGCACGATGGTGATACGGAATCCGCCACGGCCCGGGATTTAGATACAATCCCTGCTCGAATTCGCAGCTCTGGCTGAAGCCGCCGAGCTCGATATACTTGTCGCCGCCGCGGAGCGTCCAGTTGCGGCCACCCGGGCGGTTGTTGAATTCCAGAACCTGAACCTTGTAGCCGGCGTTGCGTAGTTCCAGCGCTGCCGTCATCCCGGCCAGGCCGGCGCCCAGAATGAGCACGGAAGCGCCTTTAACATCGCCGTCAAGCTTGACCGGACCTTTGTAGCCTGAGTCCGAAGCAAACCCGAGGCTGGTCATGGCGTGATACATCGCCGCGCTGCCGGCGAGCGTGCCGATCAGCGACAGCAGATCGCGCCGGCTCACAGCAGTGCCGCCGTCATCCTGCATCACGCTTCCATCCTCGGCTTATGCATCGTCTCTGACTCTGGCAAAATGTAATCACGCGGAAATTGATGGAAAAGTTTTCCTTTCAAAACCCGACCGCGGCTGAACCTAAGGGACGTTGTTGAGCGAGATTCGAACAAACGCCCGAGGGCCTATTGGACCACTGCCTTGGTAACGAGGACGTAGCCGCGCGTTTTATTGTTGTTGGCGGAGTCCGTCGTGTTCATCGCAGCGAATAGGTCTGCGGCCGTGACCCAGACGGGCGGATATTTGTAGCGCGCGACGTCAAGAATCAGAAAGCGATCCGATTTGGCGTCATAGGCGGCGAGTGGCGAGATATGGCCGCCACGCTCCTGCCCGATCGCTTTTCGCAGATAGTTCACGATCACGAAGTGATCCTTGGTAGCGAGATAATCGCGCGCGCTGGCACGGAACGCATCGAGACCGCCGTCCTCCGCGTGATGCACTTCGACGGTTGCCGGATGCAGGCCAAGCAAAGCGCCGAGCTGATCGAGCGTCATGCCCTGCCGGGCGAGAACCTCGCGCGGCAGGATCGCGTCGGTATGCTCGTCGAGCAGATTGTCCTGCGTGAACGTGTGGTAGGGCTGATATTCCGGGGTGGTCGGCGCCGGGCGTGTGCAGCGCGTTGAGCACCATCACGATGCTGGCGACGCCGCAATAGGCCTGAGTCTTCTGGGTGACGTAATTATCGGCGACTGCGAAGTAGTTTTGCAGCGCGCCGCTTTCAAAAAAGAATTTGCCGCCCTGCTCGGAATTGAGATCCGTCAGATTGTCCGGGAGCGGCAGAGTTTGGGCGCTTAAGCCCGTGGTCCAGAGACACAGCGCGAGCGCGAGCAGTCGAACAAGGCGACCGGACATTGTTGACCTCGGTTACGGCCTAAATCTGCACTGGCCGGGGGTTTCTAGCAAGTTTGAGCCGTCGCCCTTCAGTCTTTCAAAAATAAGGTTCAGCTTTGCGCGCGCAAGTGCTCGACCAGCTGTCGCGCATAGAGCGGCAGCTCCTTCATGCTGCGGATGCAGATGGTCAGATCGCGCACTGCCCACGAATCCGTCAGCGGCACGACCGCGATCGCCATGGTCTTGGCGACGCGGCGCGCGGTCGTTTCCGGCACGATGCCGATGCCGACCTTGCATTCGACCAGCCGGCACACCGCGTCGAAGCTGCGCAGCTGCACGCGCAGCCGAAGCGGCCGGCCGATCCGCACCGCCTTGCTGGCGAGGAAGCGCTGCAACGCGCTGGCGCGGTCGAGCCCGACCAAATCGTGTTCGAGAACGTCCTCAAAATTGATCTTGGCGCGTTTCGCCAGCGGATGCCGCCGCGCCACTACCAGCACGAAGCGGTCGCGGCGGAACGGATAGGTTTCGAGCGCGCCGGCATCGACGGTGCCGGCGACAATGCCGAGATCGGCGACGCCCTCGGCAATCAGGCCGACGATCTCGTCGCTCAGACGCTCTTCCAGATCGACGCTGACATTCGGGTGCGCGGCGAGGAACGAGCTAAGCGCCTCCGGCAAAAACTCGGTCAAAGCGTTGGTGTTCGACAACACCCGGATTTGGCCGGCAAGGCCGCCGCCATAGGCCCCGAGATCTTCGTGCAGCCGTTCGGCCTGGCGCAGAATGGTGCGGGCATGCTGCAGCAGCGTGCGGCCGGCTTGGGTCGGCGTGACGCCGGCCCTCCCGCGCGTGAGCAGCGTCACGCCGAGCGCCGCCTCCATATTGCGGATGCGCGTCGAGGCGGCGGCCAGCGCCAGATTCGCGCGCTCGGCGCCGTGGGTAATGCTGCCGGCTTCGACGACGTGGCGAAACAGGCTGAGATCGGCAAGGTCGAACCGCATATTCCGATACCTTCCTTCGTATTTGACGAAGCCAGACTTTGCATAATGCCAATTGCAACAATGAATTTTGATATTATTCTTTCGCGTTGAACGAAGTAAAGGACGCGAGAACGCGTGGACAGAGACTATCGTTCCGTTGCGGCTCCGATTGCGGCATGCCCACGGATTGGATAGGAACAATTCCAAGCTTGGCGCCCCGCCTGGCGAATTCGGATGAACACAATGGCCGAAACCAAGGCCCCCGCCGCGCGGCCGCTTTCGCCGCACCTGCAAATCTACCGGCCGATGCTGACGATGATGATGTCGATCGTCCATCGCATCACCGGCGTCGGCCTCTATTTCGGCACCCTGCTGCTGGCCTGGTGGCTGCTCGCGGCGGCCGCCGGACCCAACGGCTATGCGAAGTTCGAATGGTTCGCCGGCTCGATCATCGGCCGGCTGATTCTGTTCGGCTACACCTGGGCGCTGATCCATCACATGCTCGGCGGCATCCGCCATCTGATCTGGGACACCGGCCGCGGCTTGGGGCCGACCGAGCGCGAGTGGCTCGCCGCCGCCAACCTGATCGGCTCGATCGCGATCACCGTGCTGTTGTGGATCTTCGGTCTGCTGGCGATGGGAGGGCCGCGATGAGCGAGACGCTCAAGCATATCCGCACGCCGCTGTCGCGCGTGCGCGGCCTCGGCGCCGCCCATTCCGGCACCGGCCATTTCTGGCGCCAGCGCCTGACCGCCGTCGCCAATATTCCGCTGACCATCGCGGCGGTGGTCATCATCATCATGCTGCTCGGCCGCAATCAGGCCGCCGTGGCGCAGATCCTGGGCTCGCCGCTGGTCGCGATCATCATGCTGTTGTTCATCGTCTCGATCACCATGCACATGCGCATCGGCATGCAGGTGATCATCGAGGATTACGTGCACGACGAAATCGCCAAGCTCGTGCTGATCATGGCCAACACGTTCTTCACCATCGCCGTGGCGCTGACCTCGGCTTACGGCATCCTCAAGCTGTCGTTCGGAGTGTGAGCATGGCCGCGAACGGATCCAACGGAGGAAGCGCGGCGCCCGGCCATCAACGGCCGCGCCTATCCGATCGAGGATCACGCCTACGACGTCGTCATCATCGGCGCCGGCGGCGCCGGCTTGCGCGCCGTCGTCGGCTGCAGCGAAGCGGGCCTGCGCACCGCCTGCATCACCAAGGTGTTTCCGACGCGCTCGCACACGGTGGCGGCGCAGGGCGGCATCGCGGCGGCGCTCGGCAATATGGGCGAGGACGACTGGCGCTGGCACATGTACGACACCGTCAAGGGCTCCGACTGGCTCGGCGACCAGGACGCGATCGAATATCTGTGCCGCAACGCGCCGGAGGCGGTCTACGAGCTCGAGCATTGGGGCCTGCCGTTCTCGCGCGCGCGAGGACGGCAAGATCTATCAGCGGCCGTTCGGCGGCATGACCACGCATTACGGCAAGGGCACCGCGCAGCGCACCTGCGCCGCCGCCGACCGCACCGGCCACGCCATGCTGCACACCATGTACGGCCAGGCGCTGCGCCATTCGGCCGAGTTTTTCATCGAATACTTCGCCATCGACCTGATCATGGACGACGACGGCCGCTGCCGCGGCGTCGTCGCGCTCAATCTCGACGACGGCTCGATCCATCGTTTTCGCGCGCAGATGACGATGCTGGCGACCGGCGGCTACGGCCGCGCCTATGCCTCCTGCACCGGCGCCCATACCCAGACCGGCGACGGCAACGCCATGGTGCTGCGCGCCGGGCTGCCGCTCGAGGACATGGAATTCGTGCAGTTCCATCCGACCGGCGTCTACGGCGCCGGCGTGCTCATCACCGAGGGCGCGCGCGGCGAAGGCGCCTATCTGGTCAATTCGGAAGGCGAGCGCTTCATGGAGCGCTATGCGCCGTCCGCCAAGGACCTCGCCTCGCGCGACGTGGTCTCGCGCGCGATGACCATCGAAATCCGCGAAGGCCGCGGCGTCGGACCGAAGAAGGACCACATCTTCCTGCACCTCGACCATCTCGATCCGAAAATCCTCGCCGAGCGGCTGCCGGGCATCACCGAGTCGGCGCGCATCTTCGCCGGCGTCGATCTGACCCGCGAGCCGGTGCCGATCGTGCCGACCGCGCATTACAACATGGGCGGCATCGCCACCAACTATCACGGCGAGGCGCTGACCAAGAAGGACGGCAATCCCGACCACGTCGTGCCCGGCATGATGGCGCTCGGCGAGGCGGCCTGCGTCTCGGTGCACGGCGCCAACCGGCTCGGCTCGAACTCGCTGATCGATCTGGTCGTGTTCGGCCGCGCCGCGGCGCTGCGCTGCGCCGAAATCCTCACGCCGAACGACAAGCAGCCCGAACTGCCGAAGGATTCCGCCGAGCGGGCGCTGTCGCGGCTCGACAAGTACCGCAACGCCTCGGGCGGCACGCCGACCGCGCAGCTGCGCGCCAGGATGCAGCACGTGATGCAGAGCAATTGCGCGGTGTTCCGCACCGGCGAGGTGCTGCAGGAAGGCTCCAAGCTCATCCACGAGGTCTTCGACGGCGCTCGCCGACATCCGCGTCAGCGACCGCTCGCTGATCTGGAACTCCGACCTGATCGAGACGCTCGAATTCGCCAATCTGATCGAGCAGGCCGTCGTGACGATGGACTCCGCGGCCAATCGCACCGAAAGCCGCGGCGCGCACGCGCGCGAGGATTTCCCCGAGCGCGACGACAAGGACTGGATGAAGCACACGCTGTCGTGGCTCGACACCGATACCGGCAAGGTCACCATCGACTACCGGCCGGTGCACACCTACACGCTGACCAACGACGTGTCCTACATCGAGCCCAAGGAGCGGGTTTATTAACACGCCCGGCAACACGCGGGCGCATTGAGGATTCAATGGTCCAGTTCACGCTGCCAAAAAATTCCAAGGTCGGCGAAGGCAAGACCTGGCCGCATCCGGCGAAGGCCAAGGCGGAGCGCGAATTCCGCGTCTATCGCTGGAACCCGGACGACGGCGCGCAATCCGCGCATCGACACCTATTACGTCGACACCGGCGATTGCGGGCCGATGGTGCTCGACGCGCTGATCTGGATCAAGAACAACATCGACCCGACGCTGACCTTCCGCCGCTCCTGCCGCGAGGGCATTTGCGGCTCCTGCTCGATGAACATCGACGGCACCAATACGCTCGCCTGCACCAAGGCGATGAGCGACATGAGCGGCGCGGTGCGCATCTACCCGCTGCCGCACATGGCGGTGGTCAAGGACCTCGTGCCCGACCTCACCAATTTCTACGCCCAGCACGCCTCGATCGAGCCGTGGCTGCAAACCGTCTCGCCGACGCCGCAGAAGGAATGGAAGCAGAGCCACGACGACCGGCAAAAGCTCGACGGGCTCTACGAGTGCATCCTGTGCGCCTGCTGCTCGACCTCGTGCCCGAGCTATTGGTGGAACTCGGAGCGCTATCTCGGCCCGGCCGCGCTGCTGCAGGCGCAGCGCTGGATCGTGGATTCGCGCGATGAGGCGACCGGCGAGCGGCTCGACGATCTCGAAGACCCGTTCCGGCTCTACCGCTGCCACACCATCATGAACTGCGCCAAGGCCTGCCCGAAGCACCTCAATCCGGCGAAAGCGATCGCCGAGATCAAGCGGATGATGGTCGAGCGGCAGGTGTGAGTGTCTGAGTCTCACCGTGAGGTGAGCGCGGGTAACCGCGCCGCGGCGGCCGCATTGCACCCCAATGTCACGCTCCTGAAGATCGGCCAGGCAGTGCTGGAACGACCTCACGCATCGAAGGCGTTAACAGACGGCTTGCCCCAACGGGGGCGAGAACCGAGAGGTCGCGATCCGATGAACCAAGGAACGAGCGAACAGCAGCCCAAGCAGCCGCTGGAAGATCCGGAACTCGGGCCCACAGGGCCGCGCAAGCCCTATCCGGTCGATGAGCCGGTCGATCCGAAGGGAGCGGGCTCGGAACCCGATTACTTCCCCGGAAAGCCGGGCAGCGATCTGCCGAAGTTCGGGCAGCTTTCGCATCAAGGCCGGGCCTGGCCGAGGCGTCCGCGTCTCTCGGTCGGCTGGCTTCAGGCGCACTAATCGAGTTTCAGCTTTCTTTTCCGCTGCCCGAGCGTGCGCAGCCGCAGCGCATTGAGCCGGATAAAGCCTTCGGCGTCGCGCTGGTCGTAGGCGACCTTGCCTTCCTCGAACGTCACCAGGTCCTGATCGTAGAGCGAATATTTGCTCTCGCCGGCCGACCACGCCGACATTGCCCTTGTAGAGCTTGAGCCGCACGCTGCCGGAGACGAATTGCTGGCTCTTGTCGATCGCCGCCTGCAGCATCTCGCGCTCCGGCGCGAACCAGAAGCCGTAATAGATCAGCTCGGCATATTTCGGCATCAGCTCGTCTTTGAGATGCGCGGCGCCGCGGTCGAGCGTGATCAATTCAATGCCGCGATGCGCGGCAAGCAGGATGGTGCCGCCCGGCGTCTCGTACATGCCGCGCGACTTCATGCCGACGAAACGGTTTTCCACCAGATCGAGCCGGCCGATGCCGTGCCTGCGGCCCAGCGCGTTGAGCTGCGTCAGCAGCGCGGCGGGCGACATTTTTTTGCCGTCGATCGCGACCGGATCGCCGCGCTCGAATTCGATCGTGACGTAGTCGGGCTTGTCCGGCGCGTTCTCCGGATCGTCGGTGCGCGAATAGACGTAGTCCGGCACTTCCGCGCCGGGATTTTCCAGCACCTTGCCCTCCGAGGAGGTGTGCAGCAGATTGGCGTCGGTCGAGAACGGCGCCTCGCCGCGCTTGTCCTTGGCGATCGGAATTTGGTTCTGCTCGGCGAACGCGATCAGCGCTTCGCGCGATTTGAAATCCCATTCGCGCCACGGCGCGATCACTTTCACGTCGGGCTTGAGCGCATAATACGCAAGCTCGAAGCGCACCTGATCGTTGCCCTTGCCGGTCGCGCCGTGGGCGACCGCGTCGGCGCCGACCTTTTCCGCGATCTCGATCTGCTTCTTGGCGATCAGCGGCCGCGCGATCGAGGTGCCGAGCAGATACTGGCCTTCGTACACCGCGTTGGCGCGGAACATCGGAAACACGTAGTCGCGGACGAATTCCTCGCGCAAATCCTCGATGAAGATGTTCTGCGGCTTGATGCCGAGCATCATCGCCTTGGCGCGCGCCGGCTCAAGCTCCTCGCCCTGGCCGAGATCGGCGGTGAAGGTGACGACCTCGCAGCCGTAAGTGGTCTGCAGCCACTTGAGGATGATCGAGGTGTCGAGCCCCCCGGAATAGGCCAGCACGACTTTTTTCACGTCACTTTTGGGCATCTGGAAATCCTGCGTTCGGGCGCGAAACGGCCGCCCGAAATGCGCGCGGACTATAGGCGGGCAAAAGAGCGGCGCAAGCCGTTCACTGCGCGGGCGTCGGCGCTGTCAGCGGCCATCAGGAGCTCTGGCCGGTTGCGTCCGGCCAGCCGCGCGAACGCGTCGCGAAGACCTCTGCCCGCCCGTTCGAGCGGGCGTTCGACGGCTTCGTCGGTCAGCCGCGTTCCCCGCCAGCGGTAGATCAGGCCGTGCAGCGTCCACACCACCAAAAACATCAATACGCCGGCGAAGACGACGTCGCTGAAAAAATGCGCGCCGCCGGCCATGCGCAGCACGCCCATCGCGGCGCCGAATAAGACCACGCCCGCATAGGCAAGCGGCCGCCATTGCGGCGGCGCGAACGACGCCGGCGCCAACGTCCAGAACGCGGCGGAAGGTTCGCCGGCGATGAACGAACAATTGTCCGGGCAGGGTCCGGTCGGGTCCCACCATGCCGTTATCTGCTCGGCTCCGCCGAATTGAACCATGTCCGCCGGTCGCATGCGCGCCCAATGGTCCTTCAAGATCACGTTGGCGAGGAGGAACGGTCCAACCGCCAGCGAGACACTCAGAAACAGCGCCGCACGGCCGGGGATCAGCATGCGCCGCCGCGGCATGATCAGCTTGCCGACGATCGCAAAGAAAGCCGGAGCGACCAGCGCCGTGATCAGCAACGTCGCCGCATCGCGGACATAGCGGGACCCAGCTCCCTGTGGCGATGAACGCGTGCGTCGCCGGGTCGTAGAACAGCGCCGCGATCTTAAGGTCGAGCTGCGGATAGAGACCAAAGACGACGCCGACGACGAGTGCGACGCCAAGCACGACGGCAAGCGCGATCCGGTTCATCCCGATAGCCCGCGCCGCGTCAGTCCGTCATCGCCATGGCCCGCAGCGCCAGCCGCTCGCGCGCCGAAAGCTTTTCGGTCGCGCTTTTGAGCTGGCCGCAGGCGGCGAGGATGTCGCGGCCGCGCGGCGTGCGCACCGGCGAGGCATAGCCGGCGTCGAAAATGATTTCGGAGAATTTCTCGATCTGCGCCCAGTCCGAGCATTCGTATTTGCTGCCCGGCCACGGATTGAACGGGATGAGGTTGATCTTGGCGGGAATGCCCTTCACCAGACGCACCAGCGCGCGCGCTTCGGCAAGCGAATCGTTGACACCCTTGAGCATGACATATTCGAAAGTGATGCGCCGGGCGTTGGAAAGCCCCGGATAATTGCGGCAGGCCTCAAGCAGGTCGCGCAGCGGATATTTGCGGTTGAGCGGCACCAGCTCGTCGCGCAATTCGTCGGTCACCGCATGCAGCGAGATCGCCAGCATGACGCCGATCTCGGCACCAGCGCGGACGATGTTGGGCACCACGCCCGACGTGGACAGCGTGATCCGCCGCCTGGAAATGCTCAAGCCCTCACCGTCGGCGATGACGTTGATGGCGTCGCGCACCGCTTCGAAATTGTACAGCGGCTCGCCCATGCCCATCATGACGACGTTGGAGACAAGACGCTTCTCCGGGTCAGCTCCCGCCGGCGCTGCCGCCCGCTGCCAATCATTAAGCCGGTCGCGCGCCAGCACCACCTGCCCGACGATTTCGCCTGGCGTTAGGTTGCGCACCAGACGCTGCGTGCCGGTGTGGCAGAACGTGCAATTGAGCGTGCAGCCGACCTGGCTGGAAATACAAAGCGTGCCGCGATCGGTTTCCGGAATGTAGACGCATTCGACCTCGTGCGGCCGGTCGGCGAACTCGCCCGGCAGCCGCAGCAGCCACTTGCGCGTGCCGTCGATCGAGACTTGCTCGGCCACGATTTCCGGCCGCGCCAGGGTGAAACGTTCCGCGAGCTGGGCACGGAGCTCCTTCGACAGCGTGGTCATGGCATCGAAGTCTTGCGCGCCGCGCACGTAGAGCCAGTGCCAAATCTGCTGCACGCGCATGCGGCGCTGCCGCTCCGGCACGCCGGCTTCGCCGAGTGCGTCGCTGAGCGCGGCACGCGAGAGCCCGACCAAAGAGGGCCTGGCCGGCGCGACGTAACGCTCGAGCGGCCGCTTCTCGATGAGAGCGGCCGAGGCAACGTCCTCCGGCTGGGTGGCGGCAAACGGGGCAGTCATGGTCAATCCGAGTGAAAACGCTAACGCGGTTCAGGGATAGATGGGGCTAACAGCGCTCTTCCGATAGGAGAAGACCGAACCCGCGATCCGGCTCAAGATGTGGCGGCGCCTAGCCTACTTGCAGTCCCGGTCGGTGCGATCGAGCGCCTGGGCCAGACCTTTCAGGGAGAATGTGTCGGTCGTTCGTGTGCCCTTCGTCGATGTGCCTTTCACGATCGCACTTTGGCCGGCGCGCATTGCCTCGATCAGCCGCGCCTCCTCGGTCGCGTTCTTGATCCAGGCGCCGTCCTGCTGGGTATAGAGCGCAAAAGACATCGTGCCGACCTCGACCGTCGCCTCCGCACTCGACTTGAACGGATAACCGATGATGATCGACACCTCGTTGCTCACCTTGTCGCCCGGCCGTGAGGAAATGAACATGTACGACGGATTGCGCGGCCGACCGGGCGGGGCAGTCTCCGAGGCCGCAGGCTTCGCGATGGCAAAGCAAACTTTCTTGCCGCCGGGCGTCGCCGCGTAAGCGCCCCACTCGCCGTATTGGCCGAGCAGGGTCGGCTTCGTGCCGCCAGTAGCTGACGCGGGTGGCGTGGCTGGCGCCGTGGCCGTTGCCGGCTTGGACTTATGCGGCTTCTTCGGCGGGGCGGGCGCGCCCGGCTCAGCGGCCGGCGCGGGCTCCGTCGTTGCCGGGGCCTGCGCTTCCGCGGGAGGCTTGGGCTTGTGCGGCTTCTTCTTTGGGGGCGGAGGGGTGGCGGGCGCAGCCGCAGGCGCCGGAGCCTGATCCGTCGCTGGCGGCTGTTGGGCCAGCGCTGGAGCGGCAACAACCGCCGCGGCCAGCAGCAACGATATGAGCTGCCCTTGTCGAGTGATTAGCATCCCGGCCCCGCGGGTCTACCGCGCGAAGTCTAAATCCAAGCCCTTCAACTTTAACCCATTTCCGAAGCATTGGGAACGAAAACGGCAGCGGCAAGGCGGCCGAAAAGCGCGGCGAGGCGGGTCTGCCAAGGCGAGCCGCCTTCCCTCGTTCGGACTTTTCGTGGTTATGGATAGGCGCAGCGCCGATAAATTCCCACCTCGCCCAACCACAGACCAAGGCCGTCATGAAAGCAATCCTGTGTACCCGTTTCGGCACGCCCGACGATCTGGAGCTTGCCGACATCGCCGCCGCCGACCGCCGGACCCGGCCAGGCCGTGGTGCGGATCAAGGCCGCGGCGCTCAATTTCTTCGACCTCCTGATCATCGCCGGCAAATATCAGCACAAGCCGCCCTTCCCGTTCTCGCCGGCCTCGGAGTTTGCCGGCATCGTTGAAAGCGTCGGCGCGGGCGTGAGCGATTTTGCGCCCGGCGACCGCGTCATGGGTTCAACCGGCTGGGGCGCGGCACGCGAAGTTCTCGCCGCCAGCACCAAGCAACTGGTGAAGATTCCCGACAATCTCGATTTCGAGCGCGCCGCCGGCCTGACCGTCACCTATGCCACGACGCTCTACGGGCTTCGCGAGCGCGGCAAACTCAAATCGGGTGAAACGCTGGTTGTGCTCGGCGCCTCGGGCGGCGTCGGCCTTGCCGCCATCGAGATCGGCAAGATCATCGGCGCGCGTGTCATCGCCTGCGCGTCATCAGACGAGAAACTCGCCTTCGCCCGCAAGCATGGCGCCGACGAAACGGTGAACTACGCGAGCCGAAGACCTGCGCGGCGCGCTCAAACGGCTCGGCGGCGAGCGCGGCGTCGACGTGGTTTACGATCCGGTCGGCGGCTCTTACGCCGAGCCCGCGGTGCGGGCGCTGGGCTGGGAGGGGCGCTATCTGGTGGTCGGTTTTGCCGCCGGCGAGATTCCGAAGCTGCCGCTCAATCTCGTGCTGCTCAAGAGCTGCGACATCCGCGGCGTGCTGTGGGGCGCATGGGCATTGCGCGAGCCGGACGGTCAGCGAGCGCTGATGACCGAGATCGTGCGTTGGTGCGCCGAGGGCAAGCTCAGCGCCCACGTGCACGCGGTCTATCCGCTTGCCGAGATCGCGACGGCGCTCAAGGCCATCGCCGAACGCAAGGTGATGGGCAAAATCGTGCTGCAGCCGTAACCGTTCTACCCGCGCAGGCGCGCGAGGGCGCGCTGCGCCGCCTCACGATGGTCGGGCTTAATGTGGGAGGAGACGAGCTTGATCGCGGTGGCCAGCACCGCGGCATCGTCGGTGTAGCCGATCACCGGCAGCACGTCGGGAATGAAGTCGGTGGGCAGCACAAAATAGGCGAGCGCGCCGACCAGCGCGGCCTTCACATGGATCGGGGTCTGCCGATCGAAGGCGCAATAATGGGCCGCGATCAGATCTTCCGCGAACGGCAGGCGCGCCGCCAGCCCCCGCAGCTTCTTCCAGAAGCTGCGCCGCAGCCCGGCCTCGTCAGCGGCAATGCGGCGCGTCAGCGCTTCGATGTCCGCCCATGATGCAGACGCGTATCTGAACGACATTGGCTCCTCGCGCGGCATTGCGAATTGGCGACG
Source organism: uncultured Alphaproteobacteria bacterium (assembly GCA_963826945.1). Classification (GTDB taxonomy): domain Bacteria; phylum Pseudomonadota; class Alphaproteobacteria; order Rhizobiales; family Xanthobacteraceae; genus BOG-931. The sequence continues at coordinate 478,244 of CAWGYY010000031.1, forward strand.
AAAAGATGGTGGCGAAAGACGGCAGCCGCAAGGCGGGCGCGGTTACGCGCTCAGCCGGCAAACTTGTCCATGGCCTCGGCGAGCTTGATATCGAGCTCGGTCACCCCGCCGGCATCGTGGGTCGACAACGTCACGTCCACGGTCTTGTAGACATTAAACCATTCCGGATGGTGATCGAGCTTCTCAGCCATCAACGCGGCGCGTGCCATAAAGCCAAAAGCCGCGTTGAAATCAGCAAACACGAATTTCTTGCTGATCGCGTCGCGGCCGGTGACCTCGCTCCAGCCCTTGAGCCGCCCGAGCGCGCGGCTGCGAGCCTCTCCGGAAAGCTTCTGTGCCATGTGCGAACCTCCTCAATGCCGGCGACCGCGGGTCGAGCCGCTCTCGTAAACAGGTCGAAGAATAATTACCTAGCAAGCTGCGCGGCAATGCGCGAGATTTCTTAGGAATCCGCCAAAGAGGCTGCAATGTCGTGGTCTTTGAACATCGGGTCGGTCGCCGGCACGGCGGTGCGTATCCACGTGACCTTCCTGTTGCTGCTCGCCTGGATTTTTGGCGTGAATTACATTTCCGGCGGCCCGCAGGCGGCGTGGAACGGACTGTTGTTCATTGTGCTCCTGTTCCTGTGCGTGCTGCTGCACGAGTTCGGACACATCTTCGCGGCGCGCGGTTTTGGCATCCGCACTCCTGACGTGATTCTGCTGCCGATCGGCGGAGTATCGCGCCTCGAACGCATACCGGAGGAACCAAGACAGGAATTGCTCATCGCCATCGCCGGACCGGCCGTCAACGTAGTCATTGCCTTTCTGTTGGTCTTGATTGGCGGCGCCAATTTCTCCGCCGAACATCTGTCGGCGCTTGAGAACGGCAACGTCAGCATGATCGATCGCCTGGCGGCGGTTAATCTGTTCCTCGCGCTGTTCAATCTGCTCCCGGCGTTTCCGATGGACGGCGGGCGCGTGTTGCGGGCGCTGTTGGCATCGCGGTTCGGCTACGTCCGCGCTACCGAAATCGCCGCCATGATCGGCCAAGGAGTAGCGTTCCTCCTTGGCTTCCTCGGCCTGTTCGGCAATCCGCTGCTGATCTTCATTGCCATCTTCGTCTATCTCGCCGCCTCCGCGGAGGCCCATCTGGTGGCGACCCGCGCCATGGCGCACGGCGTGCCGATTACCGCCGCGATGCTGACGCAGTTCGCCACGCTCACGCCGGACGAACACGTCGACACTGCAGTCCAAACGCTGTTGCGCACCAGTCAGGGCGAATTCCCCGTCGTAGACGGCCAGGGTAAGCCGCTCGGCGTGCTGATGCGTAACGATCTTATCCGCGCGCTCAGAGAGCGCGGACCGAACGCACGGGTGGCCGACGCCATGACCGTCAGCATCCCCACCGTGAGCAAAAATCGCGCCCTCGACGAAGCGCTCCGGCTCTTACAGGAAAAGTCGGCACCCGCCGTGGGCGTCGTCGATGAATCCGGGCGGTTGGTCGGCCTGGTGACATCAGAAACTATCGGCGAGATGCTGATGCTGCATCGGGCGCTGCCAGCAGGCGTGCACTTCGGACCATGGGGTCCGTCCGGCAGCAGCGCGGCATGAGATTTAAGCCGCGCCGAATCTCCGCCGACTGAACGACTTGTCAGGCCGATTTCTGTAACAGCGGCGCCGATTCGTCGATGGTCGTGCTTTTGTGTTCCTTGGTCGAATAGAACGAGGCGTTGTGATCGCCGCGCAGCGCCTCACGGGTGAAGTGGATCAGATGATAAGCCATGAAGCCCATGGACAACACCGCATCGATCCGCCCGCGGCGCAACGCGTGACGCGCGGCACGCCAGAACGCCCGACGATAGTCAGCTTTGAGGCCGACCTCGACCAGCACGTTATAGCCGAGCACCGCTCCGCGCCGCAGGTTGGCCCAGCTGAGCTGGCCGCTGGCTGGCGGCTTGATCCGCTTCGCATACGTCGCATCGATCTGATGGCGGAAACGGTCAAACAGGCGCTCCGGATCGTTGGCATAGCCGATCGACCGGTGCCACGCCGCGACCACTTCATCATAAGGCCGCATGAAGACGACGTTACTTTCACGCCGCGGATCCTCATTCAGACGCCCGGCCTTATGGAGCCGGTCCCACAGCGCCGTCTTCGGCAACGCTTGCAGGAGGTTGATGGTCAGCGTCGGAATGTTGGAGAGATCGATGAAGTCCTTGAGCCGCGCTTCGGTATCGTCAGAGTCGGTATCGAGCCCGAGGATAATGCCGGAAATGACTTCCAGACCGTAGTCGTTGAGCGTTTTAATCGCATCGATCATCGGCAGTGAATTGTTCTGATCCTTGCGCATCGCTTTGAGCGCGTCAGAACTCCGGCGTTTCAATGCCGACGAATATGCCGACGAAGTAAGCGTCGCGCATCAACGACAGAATCTCGGCTTGCTTGGCGATGTTCAGCGTCGCCTCGCAGGCAAATTGCATCGGATAGCCGCGCTGCTTTTGCCATTCGACGAGATGCGGCAGCATCTCGCGCGCCGCCTTCTTGTTGCCGATGAAATTGTCGTCGACAAAGTAGACGCTCGGTGGATGACCCGGCTGTGAGCACATGGCGTCAAGCTCGGCGGTGATCTGCTCCGGCGTCTTGAACCGCGGCTGCCGGCCGTAGAGGTTGGGGATGTCGCAGAACTCGCAGAGATACGGACAGCCGCTCGAGAACTGCAGCGTGCACATCAGATAGCGGGCGAGCGGCACGAGATGATAGGCCGGGATCGGAAAATCGCTGAGTGGCAACCGTTCCCTGGTTTCGAAGCGCACCTGCGCGAGGGGCCGATCACAACTCTCATCGAGGCGGGCAATCAGCCGGTCGGTGCTGTCGCCGATCTCGCCGATGTGGAGATAATCGATGTCCGGATACATTTCCGGAGCGCCCGAAACCGAAGGACCGCCGAGCGCGGTGACTTTGCCCGCGGCTTTGGCGCGGCGCGCGATGTCGTGAATCTGTCGTGCCTGGATGTGCATGCCGCTGATGAGGACGACATCGGCCCAGGCGAAATCGGCGGCGGTTGCCGGCGCAATGTTCTCATCGATGAAACGGACCGGCCAGTGTTCCGGCATGTAGGCCGCGATCACCAGAAGGCCTTGCGGCGGCATGAAGGCCCGCACGTCGTGCATTAACCGGTAGGCGTGAGCGAAAGTGCCGAATGATGGCGTATAGGCCGGAAAGACGCAGAGAATCCGGCGCGTGTTGCAGGTGGACTGCGAGAAACGCAAGCGACCTCTCAATCTACCCCGCCGCGATCCTTGGCTATCCCGGGGACCGGCAGCGGCGTTAACGAGACCCAGTCTATCACATTCCGCATGGCGACGGCCGCATTGCTAACCACCCGCGGCTGACTATATACCGAGCCAACATGCGGGCCCCTCGGGGCCCGTAGCAATTTAACACCGCCCCCATGAACCTGCGCAACATTGCCATCATTGCCCATGTCGACCATGGGAAAACCACCCTGGTCGACCGCTTGCTGCAGCAATCGGGCGCTTTCCGCGAGAATCAACGGGTCGCCGAGCGGGCGCTCAATTCAAACGACCTTGAGCGGGAGCGCGGCATCACCATCCTCGCCAAGGCGACCTCGCTGGTCTGGGAAGGTACGCGAATCAATATCGTCGATACGCCCGGCCACGCCGATTTCGGCGGCGAAGTCGAACGCATCCTCAATATGGTGGATGGCGCCTTGGTGCTGGTCGATGCCGCCGAGGGGCCGTTGCCGCAGACCAAATTCGTGGTGACGAAAGCCCTGAAAATGGGGCTGAAGCCGATCGTCGTCATCAATAAGGTTGATCGGCCTGACGCGCGCCCGACCGAGGTCGCCAACGAGGTCTTCGACCTGTTTGCCGCACTTGATGCGACCGAGGAACAGCTCGATTTTCCGATCCTCTACGGTTCGGCCAAGCAGGGCTGGATGGCCGACAAGCCCGAAGGTCCGAAAGATCGCGGCATGGCGCCCCTGTTCGAGCTGGTTGTCCGCCACGTGGCGCCGCCGCAAGTCGAGGACGGCCCGTTCCGCATGTTGGGCACGATTCTCGAGGCCAACCCCTATCTCGGCCGCGTCGTCACTGGACGCATTTTCTCGGGCAGCGTGAAGCCTAATCAGCCCGTCAAGGTGCTCGACCGGCACGGGATGCTGGTTGAGGAGGGCCGCGTGACCAAAGTTCTGGCGTTCCGCGGCCTGGAACGCACGCCGATCGATGAAGGCTTTGCCGGCGATATTGTCGCCGTCGCCGGGCTGCCCGAAGCGTTCGTCTCGCATACGCTTTGCGCCCCTGAAGTTACCGAACCGCTGCCGGCGCAGCCGATCGATCCGCCGACGCTTGCGATGACGTTCCGCATCAATGATTCGCCGCTGGCCGGCACCGAGGGTGACAAGGTGCAAAGCCGTGTCATCCGCGACCGCCTGCTGCGCGAAGCGGAAGGCAATGTCGCGCTGCGGATCTCCGAATCGAACGAGAAGGATTCGATGGAAGTCGCCGGCCGCGGTGAACTGCAACTCGGCATCCTGATCGAGACCATGCGGCGCGAGGGCTTCGAGCTTTCGGTGTCGCGGCCGAAGGTACTGTTTCAATTCGGGGCATCGGGGGAAATGCTCGAGCCCATCGAGGAAGTCGTCATCGACGTCGATGAGCAACATGCCGGCATCATCGTGCAGAAGCTTGCGGAGCGTAAAGGTGAGATGGTCGAAATGCGTCCGTCAGGCGGCGGCCGCGTGCGGCTCATTTTCTATGCGCCGACGCGCGGATTGATCGGTTATCACGGCGAGCTTCTGACTGATACGCGCGGCACGGCGGTGATGAACCGCCTGTTCCACGCCTACGGGCCGCACCGCGGCGACATCGTCGGCCGGCGCAACGGCGTGCTGATTTCGACCGATCAGGGCGATGCCGTCGCCTATGCCATGTGGAATCTGGAAGACCGCGGTCCAATGATGATCGAGCCGGGCTGGAAGGTCTATCGCGGCATGATCATCGGCGAGCACACGCGCGGCAATGACCTCGAAGTCAACGTCCTCAAGGGCAAGAAGCTCACCAACATCCGCACCCACTCCAAGGATGAAGCGGTCCGCCTGACGCCGCCGATTCGCATGACGCTGGAAAAGGCGCTTGCCTATATCGAGGATGACGAACTGGTCGAAGTGACGCCGAAATCGATTCGTCTGCGCAAAAAGCTGCTCGATCCCAACGAGCGAAAAAAGGACGAACGGCGCAAAGAAGCCGAACGGGTCTAACCTGATCCGGCCGAAGGGCCTACCAACAGGGACTTATTACCCTGCCGCCACAGCTGACAATACGCCGGACGCGCTGCAAATTTCAAGCGACCGTGTCGCTCGTGCAACAGCCTGTCAGATTATGAGCGGACCGATATTTTTTTGCCGGCAACGATGGCGCGCCAGCCGCCGTTCCGCTAATAATCTACATCGTTAACGAAGTATGAATCTCGGCACTTGAAGCCCGCGGAACCGCTTGCTTTGATTGCACCATGAGCACAGTCCTCATCGAAATCCGCCGCGCCAAGGCGCACGATGCCGGCGCGGTCGCGGACGCCCATGATGAGGCATGGCGGGCGGCGTATCAGGGCATCATCCCCGGCACTGAGCTCGACCGGCTCATTAATCGTCGCGGTCCGGCTTGGTGGGAAAGCGCTATCCGCAAGGGCAGCCGCATCGCGCTGCTGCAATTCGGCGACAAGGTAGCGGGCTACGCCAACTACGGGCGTAATCGTGCGCGCAGCCTGCATTATGACGGCGAAATCTACGAACTATATCTGCGGCCCGAGTTTCAGGGCCTCGGATTCGGGCGCCGGCTATTCACCGCCGCCCGCCGTGACCTGGCGCAGAGCGGGCTCAAATCGCTGATCGTATGGGCGCTGTCGGAGAACGACACCGCGGTCGAATTCTACCGCGCGCTCAGCGGCAAAACCGTCGCCCGCTCATCGGAAAAGTTCGGCACGCGGGTGCTCGATAAGGTCGCCTTCGGCTGGAATAGCTGACCCTCGGTGGAAGTCCGTTGGCCGCGTGTCACATTCACGCGCGCGCTGCCATTTGTCGCCGCAGCGCTGCAACGAGAGCGTTCGGTTCGCCGATAACCCGAATTCGCTTCACCCGCGACGTCGCTCCTGCCGCGACCGTCACCTGGCGCGGAGCAACATCAAGCGCTTCGGCGACGAGCCGGCACAATGCGGCGTTGGCTGCGCCCTCAGACGCTACCGCTCGCACACGCGCCTTGAAAACGCTGCGGCCATCGGCGCGTTGCTCGATCCCCTCGATCGCGTCGCGGCCGCCGCGCGGCGTCAAGCGCACGTCGATGACCACGCCATCGGTCGTTGCCGTCCACGGCTCGGCAGCCACCGCGATTTCAGTAGACGTTCGGCAGGATGTAGAGTGCGATCACGTAGCGAATGAAGATGATGATCAGAAACAGAATGACCGGCGAGATGTCGATGCCGCCGAGGTTCGGCAGAAAGTTGCGAATCGGGCGCAGCGCCGGCTCCGTGATACGGTAGAGAAATTCACCGATCATGCCGACGACTTGATTGCGGGTGTTCACCACGTGGAATGCCACGAGCCACGAGAAGATCGCGGCAATGATCACGATCCAGATGTAAAGCTCGAGGGCAAGATCGATGACGAGAAACAGGGCGCGCATGGGTGGCTTTCGCGAGTGACGACGCCGGAACCTAGCGATTTGCTTGCATGCTCACAAGCCGATGCGCCGGGCTTATGCGCTGGACGGCGGTCTCCTTGACACCATACCGGCGCGGCCCTAAATGGCCCCGAACTCGCCTAAAGTCGGCACTTATCTGCTGATTGTGCCTGCGGCGGGGGCCGTAGCTCAGTTGGGAGAGCGCCGCAATCGCACTGCGGAGGTCAGGGGTTCAAATCCCCTCGGCTCCACCAGCCTTCGCTCGCTGCGCGAGCTACGGCTCGGCGGGCCATGAGTTGCGGTTCTGCCCCCAACAGAAACCATATTAGCGTTTAGCCCGCCATGCTTGTAGAATGTCCTCGGGGACCACAGCATCATATTCGCGACCCAAACTACTGATTCGTCACCGGCAGCAGGGAACCGATAAGGCATGCGACCGATCGTGCTCCGAGTGGCTTGTGCATTGCTGTGCCTCGGCTTCGTCGCGGCGCCGGCACTGGCGGCCGCGCCCTGCGGCGGCGACTTCGGCGCCTGGCTTGAGGCCTTCGAGCAAGAGGCTGCAGCACAAGGTGTCTCGGAGCGCACGATCCAATCGGCGCTCAACGGCGTGACCTACGACCCAACGATCATTGCGCGCGATCATGCCCAGGGCGTGTTTCGGCAAAGCTTCGAGCAATTTTCCGGCCGCATGGTACCGCCGCGGCTCGGCCGCGCCAAAAAGCTGCTTGCCAAGTACAGCGCGATCTTCGATCGCATCGAGCAGCAGTTCGGCGTGCCGGGCCCGGTGATCGTCGCCATATGGGGCCTCGAAACCGACTTCGGCGCCGACGATGGCAAGTTCCCAACCATTCGCGCGCTGGCGACACTAGCCTACGATTGCCGGCGCCCCGACAAATTCCGCGGCGAATTGCTTGCTGCGTTGCGCATTGTCGACCGCGGCGACATGGCGCCGAGCGAAATGCGCGGCGCCTGGGCGGGCGAGATCGGCCAGACCCAGTTTCTGCCGTCGTCGTATCTGAAATACGCCGTCGACTATGATGGCAACGGCCGCCGCGATCTCATTCACAGCGTACCCGATGCACTTGCCTCCACCGCCAATTATCTCAAAGGCTATGGTTGGCAGCGCGGCCAGCCGTGGGGCGAAGGCACGCCCAATTTCCAGGTGCTGTTGCAGTGGAACGCGTCGCAGGTTTACACGCGGACCGTCGCCTATTTCGCCGAGCAGCTCGCAGCCGGCCAATAGTGCCTTCTCCGCTCTTGACTGTTAGATCGGTCCAACGAGAACGGTCACTCGCCGATCCACCGATCGAGAAAGACGTCGAGCCAGGCGCGCGTGCTGTAGTCGTAGACTGCGCGGTCGGCGAAGTGCGCGGCATAGGGCTTTGCTCCCGGCATTTCCAGGCGCTGGTGACCGCGCGCCGTCCATTTGTGCATCATCAGGCGCGTCACATCCGGATGAAATTGCAGCGCGTAGCTCCGGCCATAGCGAAACGCCTGCACCTCGAACATGTCACCAGCGGCGAGAAGCTCGGCGCCGCCCGGCAGATCGAAGCCTTCGCGATGCCACTGATACACTTGCTCCGGCCATGGATTGACCACGGCAAGGCCGGCAGGTGTCGGCCGGATCGGATAGTAACCGATTTCGGCGTGGCCGTTCGGGTGCGGATAGACCCGTCCGCCAAGAGCGCGCGCGCAGATCTGCGCGCCAAGGCAGATGCCGAGGAACGGCTTTTCCTCTTTGAGCGGCACTGCGATCCAATCGGTTTCCCGGCGGATGAAATCGTCCGGGTCATTGGCGCTCATTGGGCCGCCGAAAATAACCGCGCCGGTATGCTCGGAAAGCGTCGTCGGCAGCGGATCGCCGAACCGCGGCCGGCGCACATCGAGCGCAAAACCCAGCTGCTGCAGGGCGTAGCCGACCCGGCCCGGGGTCGAGTGCTCCTGGTGGAGAATGATCAGGATCGGTTGTCGCATGACTTAAAGGGAATCGCAGGCGCCCGCGTAATTTCGTATCGCGTTCACGCGCAAATTCAAGGCAACACGGCTGCCCGGCCGCTACGACCGGCGCTCTGCCCAGCGGGTGCCGAAATACATCAGCGCCAGCAGCAGCGCCTTCGGCATGATCCGCGATAACGACACTGCGACTCGGTTGCCAAAGCCGGCAACGACTACCCGCCTGCCGCGCATGAACCCGTCATAGCCGATCTGCGCGACGCGCTCGGCCGAAAGCGACACCAGCGCGAGCTGCGATCGCTCGTCGCGCAGCCCGGCGCGCTGCTGAAACTCGGTCGGAACCGGCCCCGGGCAGAGCGCCGTGACCCGGATGCCGCGGCGCCCGAATTCCTGGTGCAATGCCTCGCTGAGCGAGAGCACATAGGCCTTGCTGGCGTAATAGACCGCCATGCCTGGCCCGGGCATGAAAGCGGCAACCGAAGCGACATTGAGAATGCCGCCGCGGTGACGCGCGAGGCTGTCCACGAAGGTGAGCGATAGTTCAGTCAGCGCGCGGACATTCAGGTCGATCATGGCGAGCTGTTCGTCGCGACCGAGCCTTGCGGCGCGGCCAACGAGTCCGAAGCCGGCATTGTTGACGATGATCTCTGGTTCGAGGCCGCGCGCGGTCAGTTCCGCGGCCAGCGTTGGCACCGCATCGCGGCGCGTGAGATCGATGCTCAGTACCGTCGGGCGCGGTGCGCCGGCAGCGGCGATCTCCGCGGCAAGAGCTGCGAGCTTATCCTCGCGTCGCGCGACGAGGACGAGCTCATGGCTATGCCGGGCGAAAACCCTCGCCAGCTCCGCACCAATGCCGGCAGACGCGCCGGTGATGAGAGTTACCGGTTTCATGCGTCGCCATTTGTCTCGCCGGCCTTTGCGGCGATACGCTGACGCAACTCAATCCGTTGCCGCTGCGACACGCCGAGGAGGTCGGCGGCGCGCCACAACAGATTGTCTTCAAGTTCGTCACGGCGGCCGTCGGCATAAACAATTTCCCACATCATTTCGACGACCCGCGCACGGCCTTCCTCATCAAGCGTGCGATTGAGAAGGCTCGTGAAGTGATAAAGGTCGACGGCTTCGTGCTCGGCCTCCGTCGCCTTGTCGATCAGCTCATCGGCTACAGCATCATCGAGGCCAAAACGCTGCTTGACCACGGCATGGAGCTTGTCGCGCTCGTCCGGCGTCATATCGCCGTCGATGGTGGCGGCGTGCACCAGCAGCGCGACCGCCGCCAGACGGTAATCATTGTCAGCGAATTGGCTTGGATGCTTCCCACCGTCCACGAACTCGGCGACAAAGTTTCGAAACGCTTCGAGCATGCACCGTTCCGTGTGAAGGGCGTTCCCCACGCCTCATATGCGAGATCATGCGTGCTATTCAAGGCCGCTGCGGCGCCGTGGAAGGCCTACTGAATCGCCTTGCCTTCGCGATAGCTTTCCTGAAGCAGGCGCAGATTCGCCGCCACATAGGGATTGGCGGGATCTTTGGCGGCCGCCTCGTCCAGCTTCTTGTGGGCGCGCGCGTAATCGCCGCGCAGCATGTACGAGAAGCCCTGATTGTTCAGGATCTCAACGGTCGGGCCGATGATGCGGGTCGCCTCCTGATAGGCGCGGTCGGCAAGATCAAAGCGGTGCAGGCGGTCATAGGAAGCCGCGAGCCCGATCCAAGCCTCGGCATCGCGCGGATGCTGTTCGACGGCGCTGCGGAAGGCTCTTTCGGCGAGTCCGTAATTGTTGCTGCGGAAATATTTCTTGGCGGCTTGCAGATCATCATGAGGATCGTCGCCAAGCAGGCCGGGCTTGGCCAAAGGCGCAACCGGTTCTCCGCGTGGCCCCGGCTCAGCCGGCGCCGTCGCAACGGAGCCTGTGGTCTCGGGAGTTTTGTTGTCAGGCTTTCCGGTGATCCAGTTCGTGCCGTCCGCGCTTCTCGGCGCCCACAGATCGTTCAGCTTGAAGCCGGAATCTGCAGCGGGCGTGTCGGAAGCGTCGCTCGTCTTTGGCGCGTCGCTCGTCTTTGGTGTCCAAAGATCGCTGAGTTTGGTCGACGAGGCGCAGCCCCCCAGGCACGTCAGGCCAGCCGCCATGACGATCAACGCCCGAGTTACTCGGATACTCATCAACGCGCTCCGGACCACGACGCGTCCGGCCGATTTCGTCGCCCCAAGGATTGCGCTGGCGCGCCGGCGGATCGGACAGCCCCGGACACGCAAACTAGGGGACGATGGTTAAGAATCCCTCGCCCTGCCGGAGGCTTGCGCCTTGGCTCCGCCGGAACGGCTTTGGCCCGGCTTAGCCGCGAGAACCAAGCCCATCAGCCGGCGACGAGCATGGATAGTAAGAGCAACGCCGCAACGGCGACGAGGCCCTGCAGCAGCGTCCCGACCGTCAATGCGACGAGCCCGCGCAGCGGCCGAAGCCCAACGCTGGTTGAAACCAGCCAAAAAAACTCGTCGTTGATGTGGGTGACCGTCATGGCGCCCGCGCCGATGGCCAGAGTGGCGAGCGCCTTGCCGTTCTCGCCGCCCAGTCCAAGAGGCAGCAAAATCGGCTGCACCATGCCGGCGGCGGCGATGGCCGCGACCAGCGACGAACCCTGCAAAGTCTTTATTGCCGCGGCGACCAAAAACGGGATCAGCAAGCCGCCAAATCCGCCAAGGTGCCAGTCCAGCAGGCGCTCGCCGATGAGTTCTGCCATCCCCGTTTCCTGACAGAGCCGCTGCAGGCCACCGGCTGCGCCCACGGTCAGCAGGATACCGGCGACGTTGCCCAAGGCGCGGCTGGTCCAATTCGGATCGGCCAGAAGCTGCAGGCTCGGGCGCCACAGCCCAATAACGACAATGCCAACGCCGACGACGAAAAGGCTAAGCGGACGGCCAACTCCTATAACCAGTTCTCGCGCCGTACCGCCGCCAAGCGGCTCGCTGGGCATGGTGCCGATGGATTGCTCGATCAGCATCAGGAGCGGGATGGCCATTGCCAGAATGACCACGATCGCAGCCCAGCCCGCCCGCTTAGGCGCGGTCAGACGCGGCTCTTCAATCAAGGACGGCGGCGCCGCGCCCGCAACCGGCAGCCATCGCGCCCAAGCCGCGCCAAGGACAACCAGCAAAACCGCGACCGGCAAACCAAACAGGGTGACGCGGCCCCATGCGGCGTCAAGGATAGAAGCGGCCGCGATCGGTACCGGCGAAAACAAGACGAGACCGTGGCTCGCGGAAATCGCCAGCGCCAGCGCGATCGGAGCCGCACCATGCTTTTGCGACGCTCCACCATCGATAGGTCGAAGCAGCGGCATCAGCAAAGCAAAGGCAGTGGCGGGCAAGGCGCCGATGCCGGCAACCAGACCCAACAACGGCGCGATTGTTGTGCGCCCGAACCACCGCCAATGACTGATTGCCGCCGCGATTCGACCGGCGGCTCCGGTGCTTTCGGCTAGACCGGAAACCAGCCCCGCGGCGACGACCACCAGCCCCGGAGAATAGAGCGCTTGGGAAAACCCGGTCCCAAAGGCCCTGCCGACAAGGCTGATGGAAAGCCCGGCGGCCAAACCGAACGCCGAGGCAACAAACACCATGACGAGAAACGGATGCACACGCCGCGATTGCGTGGTCACAATCAAGAAGAACGACTGACGCGAGCAAAAGCAGCGCATGAAAGAAAGGCATCCCGGACATCTAGAGCGCCGGCGCACAGAGAATCTGTAGCGAATGAGCCGCAGCGGACATTGCGACGCCTGCTATCACCGAAGCAGATACCCCTTGAGAAGGCCGGGATCTGAAGAAATGCTGGCCGCGTCGACATCGACGTCGAGAAATTCGCAGCGCCGAAAGCGGGCTTTCTCTTCCAGCGGAATCGTCGCGTCGATACCGAGTTTGGCGCGAATGCCGTTTCGGCCGACCCGGACATATTCGTGTCCACGCGCCTCCGGAATGACGAACAGATCCCGCGAGGCCTCCATGCGGGTCGCCAGCGCATATTCGACGTCGTGCGGATTGCGGATGTCGATATCCTCGTCAACGACGATAATCAGGTCGAGATCCTTGAGGGCGCCGAACGCCGCGAGGATGGCATTGCGCTGCAAGCCTTCGTGCTGCGGTGTCGACTTTCGAACCTGCAGCACGGCGTGGAAGCGATGCAGGCCGCCTGCCGTCATCTCGGCATCGACAACGATGGGCACCGCAGCCTGAAGCACTTTGAGCAGGCTCGCCTCGAGCACGTATTTGCGGAGCATGGTTGTTTCGAAGCTATAGCCGTTGATGACCTGGTAGAGCGGATTGTCGCGGTGAGTAACGGCGGTGATTTCAAATACCGGCGCCTCGCCGGCCGGCGACAAATAGCCGACAAATTCGCCGAACGGTCCTTCCTCTACGGTTTGATCGTGCAGGATCAGGCCTTCGAGCACGATCTCCGTCTCGGCGGGGATGAGAAGATCCTGGGTGACGGCTTTCACCACCGACAACGGCCGGCCACAAAAACCGCCGGCTGCCGCCAGTTCGTCGGCATGTTCGGGCATTTGCGAGCCCATCGTCGCGGCAGTGTACTGGAGCGCGAGATCCGCGCCGATACACACCGCGACCGGCAGCGGCTGGCCCATCCGTTTCGCTCGCTCGAACGCAAGCCGAAGATGCCGCCCATAATCAAGTTTGATCGCGGTGCGGTTTCCTCCGAGGAGCTGCAGCCGATGATAGGACGCATTGTAGACCCCGGTCTCCGGATCGCGAACGATGACGACACCGGCGGTGATGAAGCGGCCGGCGTCTTCCGCAGTGTGAAACAGGACCGGAAGCATCGACGCAAGATCGATCTGTTTGGTGTGGACGTTTTGTTGCGCGGAAGCCTTCCCGACCACCGCCGGCGGGATCGGCAAAGTCAGCGCGCGTCCGATCGCATTGCGAATGCCGCGAAAATCCAGACCAAATGCCGCCTCGCAATTGAGCTGGCAGCATAAAAGGTTGCCGATCACCGGGACATCGTAATCGTCGACGGCCGTGAACATCAGCGCCGGCCCGCCATCTCGTTTCTTGAGCACGCCGGCGACGGCAAGGTTCGAATCTATCCGCGCGGTGAACGCCTGCAGCCGGCCGTGGCTGATCATGCGGTCCAGCGAGGAACGAAAGCTCGTGTCCAGAACATCAGAATTTGAAAGCATTACTGTGATCGGCGCTATTTTGTTTGGGCGAGGTTGTGCGGGTCCTTGACGGCGTCGTACTTGTCGAACTCGACATTATACAATTCGCCGTTCACGCGCTCGACCCGGCGTATATAGACGTCCTGGATAATGTCTCGCGTTTCCGGGTCGATTTCTATCGGTCCGCGCGGGCTTTCCCACTTCATCCCTTTCATCGCCGCGATGAGGGTGTCGCCGCTGGAATCGCCGCCGGTCTTTTTCAGCGCCTCGTAGATGAGGTGCATGCAGTCGTAAACGGCGACGCCGACATGATCCGGCCGAAGCCCATTGCCGACACGTTCGAATGCCGCGACGAATGCCTTGTTCTTTGCCGACGGATGCGCGGCGGAATATTGCAGAGACGTCGTGATGCCGAGCATCGCGTCGCCCATTTGATTGAGCACGTCGTCGTCGGTGATATCGCCGGGACCGATGAGCCGGATGCCCGACGCCTGCAGGCCGCGCTCGACATATTGCCGGAGGAAAGGACCGGCGAGGCCGCCCGGCACCCAGACGAACAGCGCCTGCGGCCGGGCGTCGCGGGCGCGTTGCAGGAACGGCGAAAAATCGGGATTGCGTAGCGGCACCCGCACCGACTCGATGATCTCCCCGCCGCCGGCCTTGAACGCGTCGACGAAGGCTTTCTCGGTCTCAACGCCTGGCGAATAGTCCGCGACCAGCGTCACGACCTGTTTGATCCCGTTCTTTAGCGCCCATTGCGCCATCGGCACCGTGATCTGGGCCTGCGTGCCGAACGTGCGAACGATATAGGGAGACCGCTCGGTGGTGATCGAGGCGGATGAGCCGACGACGATCTCCGGGATTTTCGCTTCGGTGGCCAGCGGCGCCACCGCAAGCGCAGCCGGGGTTGGATTATAGCCGGCGAGAATACCGACTTTACCCGTCACCACGAGTTCCTGCGCGATGCGCTTGGCTTGGTCGGCGACGCCGCCATCGTCGCGCAGGATCACCTCGATCTTTCTGCCGGCAACCTCGGTTCCGTGTTCTTCCGCGTAAAGCTTCAGGGCTGCGACCATTTGCCGGCCGTTCTCGGCAAATGGTCCGGTGATCGGCGCCGAGAATCCGATCTTCAGCGTCTCCGCTCCGCTTGCCGGTCCGATCGCACACCCGGCCGCCGCGGCGATAACGGCAAGCGACAAAACCAAAGCCTTGGGCGAAGTCATGACCGTCGTCCTGGCTGAATGTATCGCGGCATCCACTGACGGGGCGTCAGTTGCAGTCAGAATACCGCTTCGCTGGCATCTGCCGCGAGGCTTCTATGAAATGACCGAGAACAAGCGGCCGGTGCCGCCGGTAATGCTGTCATCAAGGCTTTTTAAATGGCGAATTGACCGACGCTGTCGCGACCTTGGTATATGCCTCGCCGAGGGTTTTCGTTTGCTCGCCAAACGCACTCATTTGCGCCTGCATGAATTCGGTCTGGATACGCATGACGTCCTGAAAATCCTTCGCCTGGCTCAGCTTGCCGACATAGTCGCGGGTGGCGGCGATGTTTTTCTCCGCATAGTCTTTCAGCTTTTCACCGAAGTCAGTGCCACCGGAAGGAAACGACGAAACGGTCTTCTGCAGAAAACTAAAATAGTTGTCCACCGCTCCGTGCGCCTGCTCCATGGTCTGCTTGGCCATTGCGCTCAATTCTTCGAGGGGTTTTTGGTCGATCTTCATGGCTTACTCCTTTCGGTTTGACTGAAATCACACGAGACCCTGCCGGAGGTGCTACGCAGCAGGTAACGCAATCCCGACTTAACACCTTCTCAGCCCGCCCGTGGCTTCCCAAGACCCTGCCGTCCGCTAAGGTTTACACCATTTTGGGAGGTATCTGGAGAATGTCTGCAAATCGGGCGGTATGGACAGTAGCAGCCGTCCGCCCTCCCCAGTATGCGCTCATCGTTCACTATTTTGGCCTTGATTGAGACCCAGAATCCGGCTCATGCGTTCATCGGCGGCATATTTCATCCTGATCTGATTTCAGAGCTCCGCGAGGGATGGCCAGAAGATGAGGGCGCGCCCCAAAAGAGCCGGGCACTGTTTCCGCGTGTTGAGTGGGGCCCTCTTTGCCCTGGGCCTCGTGTTCGGGACCGGGCCCGCGGCGGCCGCGTCCGGCGACTTCGTCCATGCCGACGGGACCCATCTGGTCAACGGCAACGGCTCCCGCTTTGCCATCAAGGGTATCAACCTCGGCAATTGGCTGGTGCCCGAAGGCTACATGTTCAATTTCAAGCGGGCGCGCTCTCCCAGCGAGATCGGGGACGTGATCGAGGCCCTGATTGGTCCGCAGGAGGCGGCGCAATTCTGGAGCAAGTTTCGCGACGTCTACATCAGCGAGGAGGACATTCGCTTCATCAAGGCGGCCGGGTTCAACACTGTGCGCGTCCCGCTGCATTGGCGGCTTTTCGTCAAACCAGGCGATGGCAGCGCCGACCGGTTCGAAGGACCCGGCTGGCGTCTGCTCGACCGGCTGGTTGGATGGTGCCGGGCAGCGGGCCTGCGTGTCATTCTCGATCTGCACGCGGCGCCGGGCGGCCAGACCGGAGTCAATCACGATGATGGCCCAGGCTTCCCGCTGGTTTTCTACGTGCCGCGCTATCGGCAGCTGACCGTCGCGCTGTGGCGCGCACTCGCGGAGCACTATCGCGACGATCCGACCATACTTGGCTATGACCTGTTGAACGAACCGATCTCGCCCTACAACGACATGGACTATCTCAATCCGCGATTGGAGCCGCTTTATCGCGAAATCGTGGCCGCCATTCGCAGCGTCGATACCAACCACGCGGTGTTGCTCGCCGGCGCGCAATGGAGCATCAGCTTCGCCGCATTCGGACGGCCATTCGACGCCAACGCGATCTACACTTATCACAAGTTCTGGGCCAAGCCGACGCGCGATGCAGTGCAGAGCTATCTGGACTTCAGCAATCGCTGGAAAGTGCCGCTACTGATCGGCGAGACCGGGGAATACAACGACGCGTGGAACAAAACGTTTCGCGAGCTCAATGAGCGCTTCGGTATCGGCTGGTGCTTCTGGCCCTACAAGAGCCTCGACACCGAAACCGCCGTCGTATCCATCCCCAAACCCGCTGGGTGGGGCTTGATCGCCGAAGTCGGCAGCAGAGACGTCGGTACATTGGACGAAGGTTCGCTGCCGCCCCGCGCGCAGGCCCAAGCCATTTTGGACGCGTATCTGGAAGCGGCGAAGTTCAAGAACGATCGCGTCAACGCGGGTTATCTCAACTCACTTGGCCTTGCGGCGCCTTAGCCGTCACCCCAGCCTTCCGCTTACCGCTGTTCACCAATTGCCGGTCACCATCCGCACGATCACCGGACACAGGATCACGATGAACAGCACCGGAAAGATGCACACCATCATCGGCACTGCGAGCTTGGCCGGCAGCGCATAGGCCTTCTCCTCGGCGCGTGACAATCTTTTATGACGCATGTCGTCGGAGTAGACCCGCAACGCATCGCTGATGCTGGAACCGAGTTCATCGGATTGTTGAATCAGGGTGGCAAAGGAGCGCGCCTCTTCCAGGCCGAGACGGTCGCCGAGGTGTTCGAGCGCCTCGGTCACCGTGCGGCCAGCGCGGATTTCCAGATTGGCCATGTGGATGTTGGCAGCAAGCGACGGGTAGGAATTGCCGAGTTCGCGCCCGATCCGCTCGAGCGAGGCCTCCATGGCTAATCCCGCATCGGCGCACACGACCATGAGGTCCATCAGGTCGGGGAATCCCGAGCGATGCTCCTGACGCTTGGACTTGATCAGCTGGTCGAGGTAAAAGGTCGGCGCCAGGTATCCGCAGACCCCGCCGGCCAGCACCAAAATCCAGAATGTCGATTGGCGGTTAACATGCAGCATCGGCAGGGCGACGAACGCGACGACGGCGAGTCCGAGGGCAAGCGCCAGCCGTGCAAAGAAAAAATAAGCAGCAGCGCGCGGATTATAGATGCCGGCCTGAAGGAGCCGGTGCTGCAGCAGCTTTAGGTCTTTACTGTCCGAGGTCGAGTAATGCTTGGTCGCATAGTCGATCAGCTTGTGGGCAGCGCTGACACCCGAATTGCGCAGCGAGCGCCGCCCAGCGCCACCATCTTCGTCGAGATTGACCCGAACGGCCCGACGCCGCACCGCCTCGCGCGCGCGAATGCCGACCATTACCGCAAAGGCAAGCGTGCCGGTGGCGAGGAAGACGAGCAGGCTCAGCATCGTCGTCGCGCTGTCGCCGAACATCGCAAAGGTTGAGCTTGCGTCCATCATCAGATCTTGAAATTGACCATCTTGAACATGATCAGATTGCCGATCAGCATCCAGCCGGCGGCGGAACCAAGCAGGACTTTGGTGAGATGCTCATGCCAGACCGCAGCGTAGAAATTAGGCGCCACCACCTGGACCACTATGAACATGCCGATCGGCAGCGAGGACAGGATCATGGCCGAGGCGCGGCCTTCGGATGCCAGCGCGCGGACTTTTCGCCGCATCTTGAAACGCTGACGGATAACGTTCGAAAGGTTTTGAAGGATTTCGCCGAGGTTGCCGCCGGTCGAACCCTGGATGCCGACCGCGGTTATAAACAGCGGCAGATCGTCAGAGCCGATGCGGTTGTAGAGATTGCGCATCGCCGTTTCCAAGTCGGCACCATAGGTGATCTCGTCGGATACCATACCGAACTCGCTGCCGATCGGATCGGTCATTTCGCGGGCCACCATATTGATGGCGATCGGCACCGGATGTCCGGCGCGCAGGCTGCGCACGATCATGTCGAGGGCGTCGGGGAACTGGGCGCCGAACTTCTTCTGGCGGCGGGCGCGCAACAGGCGAAGCACGAGGTAAGGCAGCACGGTCGCGCTGAACAGTGCGGCCGCGGCCGCATAAACGATATTGGCGGAGAAAACGAAGGTGGCAACGGCGGCAAAAACGGCGGTTAGCGCGAAGATCAAGGCAAGCCGCGCAAACCCCATGGTGAGGCCCGACTGCACGATCAAGCGGTTCAGAGCGAGGAAGTTGAGCCGATAATTGCCGCCGGCCGTCAACCCGCGCTCGCGCCGCAACTCGACGAGGACGTTTTCGCGATCCTTCTTGTCCTTCGACAGCATCAGACGGCGATTGATCTGGCTGCGGTACGAACCCGCCGTGAAACACAGCAGATACACCGCTTCGACAGTGAGCGCCGCCGAGGCCGCGACCAACACCCAGATCAGATAGATGGGATCGAAAGCGAAGGACATGATCGGCCCGGATCACAATGGCTGCGACGGATCGAAGTAGGAGCCCGGAAACTTGATGCCCATGGCGATGAGATCGGCGAGAAACCGCGGGCGTATGCCGGTGGCCTGGAAATGACCCTGAACCGAGCCGTCGGGCGTCGGTCCCGGTCCGGACGAATTTGTAGATCTCCTGCATCTGGATAATGTCGCCCTCGAGCCCGGTGATCTCGGCGATGCTCATCACCCGCCGTTTGCCGTCGGACAGTCGCGACAGCTGCACGATCACTCGAATGGCCGCGGCGATCTGACCGCGGATGCTCGCAACAGTCATCGGCAAACCGGCCATGCCGATCATCTGCTCAAGGCGGGAGATGGCGTCGCGCGGCGTGTTGGCGTGGATCGTCGCCATCGATCCTTCGTGGCCGGTGTTCATGGCCTGCAGCATGTCGAAGGCTTCCTCGCCGCGGCACTCGCCGAGGATCACACGATCGGGCCGCATGCGGAGCGCGTTCTTGACCAGATCGCGCTGCCGGATCTCGCCTTTGCCTTCGACGCTCGGCGGCCGCGTCTCCATCCGGCCCACATGCGGCTGCTGCAATTGCAGTTCGGCGGCGTCCTCGATGGTGAGGAGCCGCTCCTTTTCCGAAATGAACGCCGACAGTGCATTGAGCATCGTGGTTTTGCCGGAGCCCGTACCGCCGGAGATGATCAGCGTAACGCGCGCTTTTACTGCGGCGGCGAGCAATTCGGCCATTTGCGGGCGCAACGCGCCGACGTCGACCAGCTTGTTAAGATTGAACGGCTTCTTGGAGAATTTGCGGATCGACATCAGCGGCCCGTCGATCGCCACCGGACGGACCGCGACGTTGACGCGCGAGCCGTCAAGCAGCCGCGCGTCGCACATCGGATGCGATTCATCGACCCGGCGCCCGACCGCCGAGACGATCTTGTTGATGATACGAAGCAGATGCGCCTCATCCTTGAAGCGCACGCTGGTCGGCTCAAGCATGCCGCCCCGCTCGACGTAAACGCACTCGTGGCCGTTGATGAGGATGTCGTTGACGGTCTGATCCTTAAGCAGCGGTTCGAGCGGACCGAGGCCGGTCATCTCATCAAGGATTTCCGATACGAAATCGTTGAGCTCCTGGGTGTTAAGTGCGAGCCGCTCGGTCAGGACGTATTGCGATACCAGCTGCTGAATGTGGCCGCGAATTTCGTCTTCGGGAAGTTTTTCCAGCGCCGACAGATTGATCTCTTCAATCAGCCGGCGATGCAGCCGTACCTTGGCGTCGAGGAGCTTGTCGGTCAGCAGCGGATTGGCGGCAGCGGGAGCCGCCGCTTCGGGCGCGGGCTCAGGAGCGGCCTCCGGAAACACCGTCCAGGATACGCCCTCAATCGCAGCGTCGTCTGCAGCCGGGATCAGCTCCGGAGCAGCAACGCGGCGTGTGGAGAAACGACCTGCCATAACTTGAGTCCTACCGCTCCAGCCGGAGTAACTGATACCGCTCGTCCGCGCGCAGGCGGGTACCCAGCTGGATTCCCGCTTTCGCGGAAATGATCGAAATCATGTGCGCATGTTGCACGATCACACCTACGATCGCGCCCAAGAGAGCTTGAATTTTTTGCCGTCGGCCGCTCCCTCCTTGGCCGGTTTGCCGCCGCCTTGGGGGAGGACGATTTTTTTGAGCTGGAGCGTAATCTTGTTGCCGGGCTTAACCTCATCCAGCGGCACGCCGCGGTCGATCGCCTCGCGAACCAGGCCATAATCGTTCGGCACGCAGGCCAGAAACGCTTCCCCGATGGCCTGTTCAATATCGCTACGGCGCAAGCCGGAAGAGAACAGCTTCTGCGCGAAACGATTGATAATGACTTGCGGCTGCGGGCCGTCACCCAGCCGCTCGCGGATGGCTTCGACCAGCTGCTTGGCGTGGCGCAGCCCCGGAACCGTCGTCTCGCTGACAATGAACAATCTGTTGGAGCCAAGGAGCACGCTGTCGGTCCAGGAGAACCAGGTCCGCGGCATGTCGATCACCACATAATCGAAATTCGACGACACCAGATCGAGCAGCCGCGTCACGACGTCCGGATCGAACGAACGCATCTCGGCCGGGCGGTTCGGCGCCGCGACCACCGCGAGGCCGGACGAATGATGCGACAGCATGACTTCAAGCAACTGCCGATCGAGCCGCTCCGGGCGCGGTTCGATTTCGCTGAGGTTCAGGCGCGGCTCAATGTCGAGATAATCGGCGCAGGCGCCGTGCTGGAAATCGAGATCGACGAGACAGGTGGCAGTCTTTGCGCGCGTCCCGCTGTTGAGAAGCAGCATGGCGGTCTGCACCGCGAGCGTGGTCACGCCGGCGCCGCCGACTGCCGGCAGGAAGGTGAATATTTGCGACTCTTTTCCGTCCGTACTGGCCGGCGGCTTGGCGACGCGGGCGCAAGTCTGGACCAGGTCGACCGGCGGCACTGGTTTGACCAGAAGGTCGGCGACCCGCATCTGCATCAGGCGCCGGGCGACATTGCCTTCGAAACTTCGCGTGACGGCGACCACCGGCGGCCAACTGCCGATGCGGGTCATCAACCGTTCGAGCGCCTGCAACTCCAGTTCGTCGCCGGGATCGAGATCGGCGACGATGACGCTGGCGCCATCGACGTCGAGATGATCCTGATCCGAGAGTGTTCCCTTGACGACATCGAGTTCGATTTGCGCGCTGGCGCCGAAAGTCGCGCGAACGCTTTCATCAAATGCGGCATCGGCCGTCACGACGACCACTCTGGCCTGGACCCCGGGGGATACAGATCGGCCGATACGCATCACTCAAACTCGCACTGCGCCTGGGCGACTCATTGAGTCGGCTGCGGTGGTGGCGGCGTGGGTGGCGGCTGTGACGCCGCCGCCGTCGCCGCTGCCGCTGCCTGCTGCTGCATATTCTCGACTTCCGAAGTGGTGGGATTGGGAGGTTGGGTTACCTTATCGGTGCGGTAGCGCTCGATTGCCATCTGCATCTTCTGGCCGTTGAAGGCGATGTTGGTGTTGCCGCTATAGCGCGGCCACGGATCGGCGATCTGTTCCGCAGCGTTGGCGGCGACCGCGTCGCCGCCGGAAAGCGCGATAGTGTCGCGCCGTGCGTAGTAGAGGTCCGAGCAGCCGGCGAGTGCGGCAGCGAGCATCACACTCAGCGCCAGCGTGCGCACGACGCGATGCGTGCTCTGCTTAGTTTCTAGCTGAGACATAAACCCCTCCTGTCCTCGGCAAGTCGAGGATGTGGCCAACATACGGCCGGTTCGCTGCGCCAATGGCGAGCCGCGCCAGCGCCGGGCTGACCTCGGCTTGGCCCATCAGGAAGAAGTCGATGTCGTTGGCCGGCAGGCTGGAGTCGAGCGGCGTGCGAATGGGCGCGCTCGGCGCCATCGGGTGAACGATGTGCGGCGTCACCAGAATCACCAGATCGGTCTCGTTTTTCTGGTACTGGCTGGAGCGAAACAGAGCGCCGAGCACCGGCGTGTCGCCGATCCACGGCAACTGATCCTGCGCCGTCGTGCTCTGGTTCTGCAACAGACCGCCGAGCATGAAGCTCTGACCGTCGCGCAATTCGATCGTGGTCGAAGCCCGGCGCACGATCAGCGGCGGCACCGAAATGCCGGCGACCTGGACTGGGTTGCTGGTGTCGAGCTGGCTCACCTCCGGCTTGATCACGAGGTTGATCAACCCGTCTCGGAGTACCGTCGGCGTGAACGCAAGACCGACACCGTAGGGCTTGTAGTCGATTGAGACCACGCCCAGCGCGCCGGGAACCGGGACCGGGAACTCGCCGCCGGCGAGGAAGCTCGCGGTATCACCTGACAATGCCACCAGATTGGGTTCGGCCAGGCTGCGCGCCAGGCCTTTCTGCTCGAGCGCATTAATCGACACGTCGAGCGAGTTCTTGCCGCCGACCAATTGGCCGACCAGGAACCCGAACGGCGCCACGCCCGAAAGCACGCCGGCGGCGACCGCTGGCGAAATCGTGGAGCCTCCCGGGCTCACATTGAGACCGCCCGTGTTCACGCCCGGCTGCTGGAATGATCCGCCCGCCGACGTTATCGGCAGCTGTGCAGGAGCGACCTGGTTGCCGACGTTAGCGACTGCGCCGGAGCCGAACATATTCCACTGCACGCCGAGTTCTCGGCTGGCCTGCCGCGAGGCTTCAATGAAGCGAACCTCCAGCATGATCTGCTGCGCCTGCAGCACCTGCACAGTGTTGATGACGTCAGGCACGAACTGGCGGGCAACCATCACCGCCTTATCAAGCGTGACGGCATCCGCCACCGTGCCGCTCAAGAGGATGCGACCGTTGACCGAAGACACGCGGATGCCGCTTCCGGCGATGCGCGCGATTTCGGTGTTGAGCCGCGATACGTCGTAAGCCACATCGACGTCGAAGATGCCGACGATCTTTTTGCCCTCGCCGTAGATGGTGACGCGGGTGGCGCCGATCTTCTTGCCCAGGATCGAGAGCGCGTGATCGGTGAGCGGATTGACGTCGGCAACTTCGGGATCGCCCACCGTGATATCGACCAGGCTCTGGTCGATATGCACGTCTTCCGACTTGCCGACCATCACCGTCACTGTCGTGGTGTGCGCCGAGTTCGCCAGCATAATCCGCTGCTGCGCCCGCGAACTCGCGGGTCCCAAGCGCCGCCACTGCAACGGTCACGGCCGCCGAGATCGCCGCAATTCGCCAGCGCCGCCGTAATGTGGCGATGATGCCCCTGTCCTCATGCCGGCACGCGCCGGCACATTCGTTTTTGACTTTGTACTGGCTTTTCACGTCGGCCTCCCCGCCGCTGCTCATTGTCCCCAAACTCATGTCAACGCCCCAATCTTTTTACTGTTCACGTTTTCCGTCAGTCGTGCACAGACCCCAGCTCCGATCCGGCGGCGGCTTGCGCGCCTGCCCGCTCGACCGGAACGCTGTAGGTGTCGCGCTTGAAGCTTTCGTGCTCGTGCTTGAACCCGCGCGTGATGCTGACCGTCACAGCATGCGTATCGCGCAAGGATGTGAATGCCCTGCCCAGATCCGAAAGCGTCACCCGCCGCGTATTGGCCGCAGACATCTCGCCGGCCTTGCGCAGCAACAGCGACAGGGTTCCGACCGACGACGCGAGCGCGAGTTTTTGCGCGTCGGCGACATCGACTTCCAGCGTCACCGCTTTGACCACCGAAGGTTTGAACGACAGCGAATCCGCCGACTGATCGATGGCGAGCACGCGCGCGTTCTCGATGACGACATCGTTGCTCGCGTTCTCCTTGTCGATCTGGCGCGTCAGCACGATGTCGACGTGATCGCCGGGTAGCACGAAGCCGGCAACGCCTTCGACATCGTTGACGCGGATGGTGACGGCCTTCATGCCCTCCCCAAGCACCGCGGAGAGGGTCGCGCGCTGGCCGGGGCCGGTGATTTTGGACGCGAGCACCGCCTCATTTTCATTCATCGGCAGGACCACGACGCGCTTAGCCGCGGCCAGGTCCGCAATCTTGCGAAAGGCGCCGGCCGGCAACGCACCTTCCGGCCAAGGCACTTCGCGCAGCGACGCGGCAACGATCGGGTCACCGAACCGCAGCGGCTTGCTGGCGACCACGATCGTGCGTGCCGGCGCTTCCGGCTTTTTGTTCGCCTCGAGGCTCCGCATCCGCGCCTCGGCCTGATTGTTCAGCCAAGTCTGCGCCAGGAATACCGCGAGCAGCCCGAACATGGCTGCAAAGGCGATCATCACGATAGTGCTCGTGCGCACGTCTGTCCCCCGTTTGACGCGTCCGTTATTTTTCGTCTCGCGTTCGCAGTATTGGGCCGCCGGTAGTATTGAATTGGTGAAGCGAAACAGGCTTCTCGGCCTATGCTGAAGATTGCTTGAAGCGGTATTCTTTACGAGGCGTGTATCGATTTGCTTTAAGCGAACAGATAACCTTTACGAAAATTCAGTCGTCGCAATAATTCCCGTAGTCACCGCAACGAGGTTTACCGCGCATGTCCGCCACCGCAATCAACTCCGCCGTATTCCGCAACATCTTCTCCACCGAGGCCATGCGGCGCGTGTTTTCCGATGAAAGCCGTGTGCAAAAGTACCTCGACTTCGAAGCGGCGCTGGCCCGGGCGCAGGCGCGGCTCGGCATCATCCCGCAGAATGCCGCCGAAGAAATCGTTCACCATTGCGACGCCGGCGAGATCGATTTCGTTAAGCTTGAAAGGCAAACCGCGCGCATCGGCTATCCGGTGTTGCCGGTGGTGCAGCAGTTGGTCGCGCTGTGCCGCGACGGGTTAGGTGAGTGGTGCCATTGGGGCGCGACCACCCAGGACGTGACCGACACGGCGACGGTGTTGCAGGTCCGCGAAGCGCTCACGCTCGTCGAAGCGGATATCGATGCTATCGCCAACGCACTCGCCGAATTGGCGCGCAAATACCGCGACACGCCGATGGCCGGCCGCAGCAATCTCCAGCAGGCGGTACCGATCACCTTCGGTTACAAGATGGCAACCGTGCTTGCCGCATTCGAGCGCCACAAACAGCGTCTGCAGGAATTGCGCGCCCGCGCGCTGGTCGGCGAGTTCGGCGGCGCGGCCGGCACGCTCGCCTCGCTCGGCGGCCGCGGCCTCGAAGTGCAGGCCGAACTGATGAAGGAGCTGAAACTCGGCGTCCCCGCGATCGCCTGGCACACCGTGCGCGACACGATCGCGGAGGTCGGCTGCTTCCTCGGCCTCGTCGCCGGCACCTGCGGCAAGATCGCGTTCGATGTGAAGCTGATGATGCAGACTGAAGTGGAGGAGCTTTATGAGCCGTTCCACGAAGGTCGCGGCTCGTCGAGCACCATGCCGCAGAAGCGCAATCCGATCTCGTCGGTCTATATCACCGCGCTCAATGCCGTGGTGCGCCAGCAGGTCGCCGCGCTGCTCGACGCCATGGTCGAGGACCATGAACGCGCGACCGGCCCCTGGGAAATCGAGTGGATTGTGCTGCCGGAAATCTTCTGTCTTACAGCCGGCGTCCTTGCGCAGACTTTGTTCGTGCTCACCGGCTTGCAGGTCGACGAGAAAAAAATGCGCGCCAACCTCGATTTGACCAAGGGCTTGATCGTCTCC
Source organism: uncultured Alphaproteobacteria bacterium (assembly GCA_963826945.1). GTDB lineage: Bacteria > Pseudomonadota > Alphaproteobacteria > Rhizobiales > Xanthobacteraceae > BOG-931. The sequence goes on from CAWGYY010000031.1 coordinate 504,416, forward strand.
GAGGCCGTGATGATGGGGCTTGGCCCCTATCTCGGCCGGCAATACGCGCACGATCTCGTCTACGACATCTGCCGCAACGTCATCGCCACCGGCCGTCCGCTGGTCGATCTGCTTGCCGAGAACGAGGAAGTCTCCAAGCATCTCGACCGCGCGGCGCTGGCAAAACTCTGCGATCCGGCGAATTACCTCGGCGAAGCCGGCGCCATGGTGGATCGGGTGCTCGGCACGCGTAAGGGCTAAGCAGACCAGCCCCGAAGCCATGGCGCGATAATAGAGCGCAGAAAACCGCTTCGAAGAGCGATTGTCGTTCGGCGCTTCGGTTCATAGGATGGGGTCAACACGTCTGAACCACTCGACAAACGATGGGACGAGCCGGCGACGACAGCCGGCCAGAGGGAGGAAAATGATGCGAACACTAACGGTCCTGAACTTCGCTGCGGCGTTCGCCGCCGCAAGCCTGCTGCCGTTTACTGGCGCCAAAGCGCAAGAAGCCTACGTGATTGGCGTGACTGCCGCGATGACTGGCCCCGCCGCAGCGACACAGGCGCCGGTCATCGAAATGCTTCGCATCTATGTCGATCGCCTCAACGCCAAAGGCGGCATCAACGGCCATCGGATCAATCTTTTGGTTGAGGACGACCAGGCCGAACCCTCCAAGGCGGCGGCTAACGGCACCAAACTGATCCGGCAGGACAACGTGATGCTGCTGATCAACTCCAGCCTGTCCTCGACATACGGGCCCGTGATCGCCGAAGCCCGGCGCGCCAAGGTGCCCTTGTGGTTCGCCGGTGCAGTGTGCCCGAAGGAGACGCATCCGCCGAAGCCCGATCCGGTGCTGTTCTGTTCGACCGGGTTCGATTTCGCCTACGACATCCCGGTGGCGATCGACGCCATCAAAGCGGCGGCAAAAGAGCCGGTGAAGATCGGCATGATCGGCATGCCGATCCCGATCTCCCGAATCGGCATCGAGAACGCGCAGAAGCAGGGCGAAAAACTCGGCATGGTAACGGTGGACACCGAATTCATTCCGCCGACCGCCGCGGACTACACGCCGTTTGCCACCAAGCTCAAGGGCGGCGATCCGAACTGGGCGTTTGCCTACGCGCCGTGGCCGACCGAGGTGCGGACATTCGAGGCGCTGCGGCGGCTCGGCTGGAACGGCACGTATCTGTGTTATGGCCACATCCAAGCCGAGGACGAGCTGAAGCGCGTCGCCGACGGCGGCTTTCAGGTTTTCACCGTCAACGCGTTTTTCCAGGATGATTTGCCCGTCCACAAGGAGATCCGGGAAGTGGCAGCGCAAGGCAAATATTCGTATCCGGTAACTTACGCTGATGAGGGCTGGATCACCGGACGCGCGCTGGAGCAAGTCCTTACCAAGACCGGATGGCCGGCAAGCGCCGAAAAGATTGCCGCGGCCATGAGCACGCTCAATCTCGATACCCAGGGCCTGCGCGGCGGGCCGCTGGTGTGGACGAGCGACAATCATTTCCGCACCAAGCAATACTATCGCTTCTACCGCTACGATCCGGAACAGAAAAGCGTCGTGCGCATGCGCGACTGGCTTACGGTAGACGTCGTCAACTGATAAGACGGCGGCGTGGCGCTCACGCCGCTGTTTCACGCCATTTCCCATGTCGCTGCAGCTCGTCGCCAACGTCATCGTACTCGCGGCGATCTATGCGCTGGTGAGCGCCGGCTATGTGCTGGTCTACCGGGTCAGCCGGGTGCTCAACCTGGCACATGGCGAGCTGATGATGGTCGGCGCCTATGTGCTGGTCGCGACTGCAGGGCTGTTCAGCGGCGACCCGCTGCTGGCGCTCCTCCTGGCCGCGATCTGCGGCCTGGTCATGGGTATCGTCGTCTACGCGGTGCTGATGCGCTGGCTGACCGGGGAAGCCGTACTGGCGGCGGTACTCATTACCATCGCGCTCGGCATTTTGCTGCGCGGCCTGACGATCCTGATCTGGACCACTCAGCAATTCTACCCCGGGTCGACGTTCGGCTGGCGCAATCCGCCGGTGGCCATCGTGCCCGGCGTGCAGATTTCGTCGGCCAGCCTCGCGCTCGTGGTGCTGACGATCGTCGTCTATGCCGGCCTGTTCGCTTTCTTGCAGTTCACGCGCTGGGGCGTGCGCATGCGCGCGGCAGGCCAAAATCCGCTGCTTGCCGAGCAACGCGGCATCCGCCTGCACGGCGTCTATGCGTTCGCCTGGGGACTATCGACGTTCACCGCGTCACTTGCCGGCATGCTGCTGGCGCTGGATTCCGGCGTGGAATCCACCATGGCGACCATCGGGCTCAAGGCATTTCCCGCGGCTTTGGTCGGCGGTCTTGATAGTCTCATCGGCGCCGCGATTGGCGCACTGATCGTTGCGGCGGCCGAGATCGCCGCAATCCAATATGTCAATCCGCTCTTGTCGGACGTGGTGCCATTCGTGGTGCTGCTGATCGTGCTGGCAATCCGCCCCTGGGGTTTGTTCGGCAGCCGCGAACAACTCGACCGGGTCTAAAATGAGCGACCGCAGCCCCTATGCACGAGAACTCGTTCTGTTTGGCACCCGATCCGCCCGCGTCCGTCTCGCATTCGCGGTCGTGGTGTTAGTCACGCTGCCGTTCGTCGCCTCGCCGTTTCAGCTCGATCTTGCCAACCAGGTGCTGCTCGCCTGCATTGGTGCGCTCGCGCTGATGTTGCTGACCGGATTCGCCGGCCTGATTTCGCTCGGTACCGCCGGCCTCCTGGCCGCCGGTGCCTACGCCGTTGGCGTTCTGGTCCGCGAAACCGGAGCGCCATTCTGGCTGACGTTGCCGGCGGCGGGCGTGCTCGGGGCCTGCCTCGGATTGATCTTCGGCCTGCCCTCGCTGCGGCTGCGCGGACTTTACCTTGCGATCAGCACGCTCGGACTGCATTTCGTGGTTATCTATCTCGGCGGCGAATACGAGGCGCGCTCAACACTCTCGACCGGCATCATGATCGATTCGCCTTCGATCGGCGGATGGACCTTGAGCAGCGGGCGGGCGTGGTATTTCGTGCTGCTGGCGTTTGCGGCGCTGGCGCTCCTGATCAGTGTCAACCTGCAACGCACACGGACCGGCCGGGCGTGGCGCGCTCTGCGCGAGCGCGACGTTGTCGCCGAGCGCACTCGGTATCAACGTTCCGCGCTTTAAGCTCATGGCGTTCGTGGTCAGCGCGACCATGACGGCGATCGCCGGCGCGTTGTTCGCCTATTTCCGCAATTTCGTCTCGATCGACGCGTTCTCGCTTTATCTGACCGTGCAATATGTCGCGATGATCATCATCGGCGGCATGGGCTCCATCCCCGGCGCCTTGCTTGGCGCCGGTTTTGTCATCCTCTTTCCTTACGCCATTGAAGCGATCGCCGGCTACCTGCCCGCGCGCTTCGGCAATATGGTGTTCGCCCTCGACTACGCCGCGTTCGGCGTGGTGATGATCTTGTTTCTGTTGCTCGAACCGGCCGGGCTGATCGGCATCTGGCATCGAATGAAAAATGCCTTTTCGGCGCGGCGCGCCGGTTCGGCGTCATGATGCAGTCGTCGACGACCGCGCCGCTTCTGGTGATCGACGCGCTCGAGGTCGCCTATCACCGCATCGCGGTGGCACTGCATGGCGTCTCGCTGCGCGTGATGCCGCAGACCATCGTCGCGCTCCTTGGCAACAACGGCGCCGGCAAGACCACTACGCTCCGCGCGATCTCGGGTTTCATCGGTCTCGATGACGCCCGCGTCGTCGCCGGCAGCATCCGCTTCGCCGGAAAGCGGATCGAAAACCAGCCGCCCCACGCCAATACCGCACGCGGCATTGTGCTGGTGCCGGAGCGCGATAAAGTCTTTCCCAATCTCACTGTCGCCGAAAACCTGACCGTCGCGTCGTCGCGCGGCAATGCGGCCGAGCGCCGCCACCTCGAAGCCCTCATCTTCCAGTTCTTTCCCGCGCTCGCGGAGCTGCGGCCGCGGCTCGCCGGATTATTGTCCGGCGGCGAACGCCAAATGCTTGCGCTCGGCAGCGCCATTGTCTGCAACCCCGAACTGCTGCTGGTGGACGAACTTTCGCTCGGCCTGGCGCCGGTGGTGGTCGAAGATCTGACGCGGCGACTCTCCAGCATCCGGCAGGAGCTTGGCATCACCGTTCTGCTGGTTGAGCAGAATGCCCGCGTAGCGTTGGAAATCGCCGATTACGGCTACCTCCTGGAGAACGGGCGCGTGGTGCTGGAAGGCGCCGCCGCGGAGCTGCGCGGCCGCCGCGAAATCCAGGAAGCCTATCTCGGCCAGGCGAGCGGCGAAGAGCGCCGCAGCTATCGGGCGCTGCGGCACGCGCCGGCAAAGGAGCGGCCGGGTGGCTGAACTCGCGGTCGAGCATTTCTCGTTGCGGTTCGGCGGGCTGGCGGTGCTCACCGATGTGTCGCTGCACGTCGAGGCCGGAGAACTGCTGGCTTTGATCGGGCCGAACGGCGCCGGCAAGACCAGCGTGCTCAACTGCATCAGCGGCATCTATCGCGGCCAGGGCACGATCCGGCTGCGCGGCGAGAACATCAATGGTCGCTCCGCGCACGAGATCGCGCGGCTTGGCATCGCGCGCACGTTCCAGCACGGTGAGGTGTTCCCGCAAATGACCGTGCTGGAAAATCTGCTGACCGGCCGCCATTGCCGCATTGCAACGAATATGTTGGCGGAGATGTTCTATCTGCCCTCGGTGCGGCGGCAGGAGCTCTTTCATCGCGAGGCGGTCGAGAAGGTGCTGGCTTTCGCCGGGCTGGCGCCGCATCGCCATACGCCGGTCGGCTCGCTACCCTTTGGCGTACAGAAGCTGGTCGGCTTCGCCCGCGCGCTCGCGCTGGAGCCCGTTCTGCTGCTGCTCGACGAGCCATCAGCCGGGCTCAATCGCGGCGAGCGGGAAGACCTCGCCCATTTGATCCTGCGCATCAGGGACGAACTCGGCCTCGCCATGATCTGGATCGAGCACGACATGCAAATGGTGGCTGATCTCGCCGACCGCATCCACGTACTCGATTACGGCCGCACGCTCGGCGTCGGCTCGGCCGCCGACGTGTTGAACAATCCGGCGGTCATTGCCGCCTATGTCGGCACGCAGCCGGTCGGCTAGCCGAGCACGCGCTCAGATTATTGAAGCCGGCGCGTACCCGATACGGTCCGTCGGTCTATTTGCTGACAAATACTTTTCCGTCCCGCACTTCGACAATCAGCTGCTGTGGCGGGTTCGGCGCCGGGCCGGAAATGACCTTGCCGCCGTTGGCGACGTCAAAGACGCTGAAATGGCACGGGCACCCGATCACGGGATTTTTGGCGGCAACGTCGAAAGTATCCTGCGCCATGGCTACGTCGCGAAAGTATCTGGCGACGCACTTGGCGTGCGGACAGATCAGGCTCGAGGCGTACCAGCGTTCGCCTGGCAGTTTGATGACGATGCCCGGCGCCTGTTCACCCTCAAGTTCGAAGTTGAACTCGGCGGCCGACCACGGCTCGGCCAGCGCCTTTTGATCGATGACGGCTAATGGCGGCGCACCTGCTGCGGGCGCGCGGCTGACGGCGGCGAGCGTCGGCAGAGAGACGAGACCCAGCAACAGCCGCCGCCGATCCCGCAAGGTTTGCGTTGCCAAGGTGTCCGTCCGAACTGAAATTGAACTGCCGGCGCGCTAGCGCGTCGCGTCGCTGCGTTCGAGCATGGCGAGCCAATCGTCGTTGCTGATCACCTTCGACCACATCGGATACGTGTTCTTGAGCATCATCTCGGACTGCTCCGGGAAATATCCGGCCATGGCGTCGCGCAGCGCATAGACGTGGTAGCCCAGGTCGAAGGCGCTGGTGACGGTGGCGTAGACGCACACGTCGGTCGTAAAGCCGCCGACCGCGACGTTCTTGATGCCCTTCGACCGCAAAATCTCATTCAGGCCGGTGCCGCCGAACGCACTGATTTGATTGCGCGGCGCCGGGAAAAGATCCTTGTCGCCTTCCCCCGGCATCAGCGGCGGATAATACGACGTCTCCTTGGTGCCGACCTTCCAGGCCTGGCGCAGGATTTGACCGCGGTGGAAGCCGCCCGGATTGGTCGCGTCGACCTCGCGGTAATCGCTGGTGTAGCCCTCGGTGACGTGCACCACCAACACACCGAGGCTTCGGGCCTTCTTCACCAGTTCAACGGTCCTGTCGAGCAGGTGCTTTTCTTCAAGTTCCTTTTTGACGGCACGATGATTTGCGCCATCCGGACTGGTGAACGGGTATTGAAAGTCGATCAGGATCAATGCGGTTTGCGCCGGATTGAGCTCTTTCGCGAGCGGCGGCAATCCCTGGGCCATTGCGCTCGATGCGCCAAGCAGAGCAGTGCAGACGATCGCTGCCGCCGCAGCGACTGGTCGCGCCGAGAAATCATGAAGGAAACGCGGTTTGATGAAACGCATGATTCAACCCCCTGAGTATGACGCCGAGTTTCTCCCTATGAAGAACCATTCTCCATATTCAGTCCGCCGCCGCAACACGCGCCGCGTTGCGTTAATCCAAGGTTCAGCGGGCTTCCCCGTCGTGCAGCGTCTTGAGCATCGCGCTGCCTTGATTAGCCGGGCCGAGCGCGCCAGTAGTCGAGGCGAGCTCAACGACCTTGTGCAGTTCCTCCCAGCTTGCGCCGGCGCGGCGCGCCGCCAAGGCGTGCATTTGCGCAGCGGGATTGTGCTCGACCAGCAGCATGCCGAACAGGATGAGGTTCGTCATCTTGACGTCGAACACATCCGAATAGAAGGCATGCGCGCGGAGCGCTTCGGCCCGCCGCAAGAACTCGGGATTGATCTTTCCCGAAAACTCGAACCGCGCCGCGGGCAGCGGCGGCAACGAGCCGAACAGTTTGACGTAGCTGTCGCGAAATGCCGCGAGATCGGCAGGCGTGTCGTCTTTTGCAGACATGGCGGAGAACCTCGTCGCGTTACCAATGAACGGCGCGGCAATGCCGCTCATTCAACCTTAACATTCGCGAGCCGGATCACGCGCCGCCATTTTTCGGCGTCAGACTTGATGAAAGCGGCGAAGTCCTGTGGCGAGCCCGTCATCGGCTCGAAGAACTGCGGATCGAGCACGGCGGCACGAAATTCCGGCTCGGCCAGAACCCGTTGCGTCTGCGCATTAAGCTGATCGACGATTGCGGGCGGAGTGCCGGCCGGCGCAAACAGCCCGAACCATGAGGCCGCCTCGAAACCGGGCAAGCCGCTCTCGGCAATCGTCGGGATGTCGGGAAGGCGTGCCAGCCGCTCCTTGCTGCCGACCCCCAGCAAATTGATCTCGCCGGCTTTCCAGGGCTGGACGGCGCTGCCGACGCTGATGAACATCGCCTGGATGTGCCCGGCGATGACATCGGTCAGGGCCGGCGTCGCGCCTTTATAATGGATGGCCACCAATTGCACCGCGGCCATGGCTTCGAACATCTCCATGTTCAGATGCCCGGTCGAACCGACGCCGTAGGTTCCGTAGTTGAGCGCGCCCGGCTGCTTTTTTGCCAGCGCGATCAAATCGGCAACGTTGTGCGCTGGTACTGACGGATTGGTGACCAGGGCCTGGTGGATTTTGACCAGGCCGGCAATCGGCACGAAGTCCGTGGCCGCATTGTAGTGAAGCTTGGCGAACAGAAAGGGATTGATGACGACTGTCGCTTCCGGGCTGACCAGCAGCGTGTAGCCGTCAGCCGGTGAGCGCGCGACATATTCCGCGGCAATCTGGTTGCTCGCTCCCGGCTTGTTTTCGACCACGACCGGCCGGCCGAAGCTTTCTTTGAAGTGCTGGCCCAGCGCGCGGGCAAGGAGGTCGGTAACCCCGCCGGGCGCCGCGGGGACAACGAGCGTGATGGTCTTCGCGGGAAATTGTTGCGCATCGGCGGCCGCGAGACTGGCGGCCACCGCGCCAAGGACCAACAAGTAGCGCAACAAAGCAAACATCATTTCACCTGCAAGAACATCATTCCGCCGGCCGCACCGGCGCATGCTGCGGCCTGAGGGCGTTGGAAGAGAGATTCGAGACGCCGGCATTCTCGACAGCAGGCTCAAGGTCAGCTTTCGCCCCGCGCAGGCGGAAATAAATCTGCATGGCAATCAGAGCCACGCACAGCGCGACGAATACGGCGCTGATCGGCCGTTCGACGAACACAGCGAGATCGCCGCGGGAAATCAGCATGGCGCGGCGGAAGTTTTCCTCGAACCGCGGCCCCAGCACGAAGCCGAGCAGGATCGGCGCCGGATGAAAACCGAGCCGCAGCAGCAAATAGCCAAACGCGCCGATGACAATCACCTCGCCGACCTGGAACATGTCGTTGTTGGCGGCGTAGACGCCGATGCAGACGAAAAACAGCGCGCTCGGGTAAAGATAGCGATACGGGATCGCCAGCATCTTCACCCAGATGCCGATCAGCGGCACGTTCAGCAACACCAGCAGAATGTTGCCGATCCAGAAACTTGCAACCAGACCCCAGAAGATGTCGGCATGCTGCGAGATGAGCTGCGGCCCGGGCACGATGCCGTGGATCATCAGCGCGCCAAGCAGCAGCGCCATCACCGCATCGCCCGGAATGCCAAGGCTCATGGTGGGGATGAAATCGCCCTGCACCGAAGAATGCGTCGCGGCCTCGGGGCAGGCCACGCCTTCGAGCGCACCGGTGCCGAACCGTTCGGGCGTTTTTGAAACCCTCTTTTCGGTCGCATAGGCGACAAACGAGGCGATGGTTGGCCCGGTTCCGGGAATGAGCGAGCAAAGACTTCCGACCAGCGTGCCGCGCAACATCGGGAAGATCGACAGCTTGAGATCGGCTTTGGTCGGCCGCAGGTCGCGCAAACGGACATTGGTGTATCTGGTGCTGATCGGCGCGACTTGATTGATGCTGTTCATGAACTCGGCAATGCCGAATAGGCCGAGCGCCAGCGCGACCAGCGCGATGCCGTCATCGAGTTCGGTCAGCCCGAAGGTGTAACGCTCCGAACCGAGCTCAAGATCGGTGCCGACGCAGCCGAGAATGAGCCCCAGCACCGTCATCGCCACGCCCTTGAGCGGCGAGCCTCGCGCCAACGTCGAGCCGGCAAGCAGGCCGAGCAGCATCAGCGAGCAGACCTCGGCGGGTCCGAACTCCAGTGCCGCCTTCACCAGCAGCGGCGAAAGAAAAACCATTTCGGTGATGCCCCAGGAGGCGCCGACAAACGAGGCCAAGACCGTGATACCCAGCGCCACGCCGCCGCGCCCCTGTTGGGTCAGAGGGAAACCGTCAAGGCAGGTCACCGCGTGTGGCGGATGGCATGGCAGGTTGAGCAGGATCGAGCAGATCGCCCCGCCATATTGGGCGCCGTACATGACGCCCGCCAGCATCAGCACGGCGCCGACCGGCGGAATCCCGAAGGTCAGCGGCAGCAGGATTGAGATGGTCGCGAGCGGCCCCATGCCGGGCAGCACGCCAACCATGTTGCCGACCAGCACGCCGATGAAACACCACATCAGGTTATGCGGCTCGAGCGCGACGCCGAACCCGTACCAGAGGTCCGTGAGTGCGGTTGCAATCACAGGCCGCCCTTCCACGTCAGCACCGGCATTGGAATCTGCAAGAAATAGGAGAACAGCCCGACGCCGAACACCGTCACGATCAGCGCCAGGATCACCGAACTCTTCAACGTCGCGGTGCGGTCACCGAGCGCGGCAACGAAGACGCATGCGAATGTTCCGGGCATCAGTCCAAAGTAGCGGCCGAAGAGAATAAAGAGCGCCGGCCCCCCCAGAATGCAGAACCAGCCCCACCATTGCGGATGTTCGGGCAGGATGCGCTCGTGCGACTCGCGCTCCGGCCCGCCCGCCGACACGGCTGCACCGGCAATCGCGATCCCGATCAGCGCCAGGATCACGCCGAGCGCCGTCGGCAAAAAGCCGGGACCCATATGCATCAGCGTGCCAAGCCGATAGGAGGACCAACCCTTGAGCGCGACGCCGAGACCTATGAGCAACATGAGTCCGCCCGCGTAGAAGTCGCGCTTGCGCGTCAGCTCGCGGAAAGGATCGGTGATTGATTGCAAGATTCCTCCCGGGCTTATTTCGGCCCGCCAGGGAGCCTAACGCCTGTCCGCATCCGGTGTCCATGCACCGCCCGCTGATGCGAAAGCTAAGTTCACTCCGCCGCGGCGACCTTGGCCTCCAGGTACTCGCGCACCAATTTCTGCAGCGCCTGCAGATCGGGCTTGCCCGAGCCTAATAGCGGCAGCTTATCGAGGATTATCACCTGGGCGGGTGACATCAGTTCCGAGGCGTGTTTGCTCCGCGCGTAGGCCTGAAATTCGGCGCGCGTGGCGCTGTGCTTGTCGGTCACGAGGATGAGGCGTTCGCCCTTGCGGTCGTCGGGCACAGCGACCACCGCAGAAACGTAGTGCGGCCACAGCTCGGCCGCGAGCATTTCGACGGCGGCGAGCGAGATCATCTCGCCGCCGACTTTGGCGAAGCGCTTGGCGCGGCCTTTGATGGCGATGTAGCCCTGGTCGTCGATCGAGACGATATCGCCGGTGTCATACCAGCCCTCCGGCGGCGGCTCGAGCACGCCCGGATTATCGGCACGCAGATAGCCGAGCATAACGTTCGGGCCCTTGACCCAGAGCCGGCCGGCGCCGTCGTCAACGCCCTCGACCTTCTCCAGTCTCGCCTGCATGCCCGGCAGCAGCCGGCCGACGGTGCCGAACTTGTTGAACATCGGGGTGTTGAGCGCGAGCACCGGCGAGGTCTCGGTCACCCCGTAGCCCTCGAGAATGCGCATACCGAATTTTTCCAGATAGATTCGGCGGGTCGATTCCTTGATCGGCTCGGCGCCGGCGATGATGTAACGCAACGAGCGAAAATCGTAGGCGTTGGCCATGCGCGCGTAGCCGGCGAGGAACGTATCGGTGCCGAACATGTAGGTGGCGCAGATGCCGTAGACCAATTCCGGCACGGTACGGTAATGCAGCGGCGACGGATAAAAATAGGTCGGCACGCCGGAGATCAGCGGCAGCACAATGCCGCCCATGAAGCCGAACGAATGGAACGAGGGCAACGCCATGAACAGTTTGTCGTCACGCCCGAAATCGATGCGCGCCTCGGCCTGCGCCACGTTCGACAGCACGTTGCGGTGAGACAGGACGACGCCCTTGGGCACTCCCTCAGTGCCTGAGGTGAACAGAATGACGGCCCAGTCGTCGGCCTTGCGGGCAACCAGCGGCCTTTTCGACCGCAGGGCGCCACGCAGCTTGTCGCCGAAACTTACGGTCTTGCGGATGTCTTCCAGATAGACGATGCGCACCTGCTTTTCGATCGCAGCGATGAGCTTCTCGAGTTCTTGCCTTCTCCACGAAGGCGTGCGCGGTGAGAATGGTGTCGACTTGCGCCGCGCGGCAGGCGCCAAGGACGTTGGCGGCTCCCGAGGTGAAGTTGATCATCGCCGGAACGCGTCCGCCCGACATCAGCGCCAGCACCGTGACGGCGGCGCCATTGGAGGTCGGCAGCATGACGCCGACCGCTCGCCCTACCGGCGCGAACTGCGTCAGCTTGTCGCCGAGGATCCGTGTCGCCTGCAGAAGCCGTTTGTAGGTCAACTTCCCGCTGGTCGGGTCCTCGATCGCGGGCCACTTGCCGCCGTGAAGTTCTGCAGCCTCGATCACCGCTTCGATGACGGTGCGGTTGGTGCGGGCGGTGCGGAACATCAGATTGGACATGACGTCGTAAAGCGCGGCTCCCGCGGCCACCCGCCGTTTTCGCCCCTTGAGCTCCGGATCGACGTTCATTTTCACCGGCTCGAGGATGGTCACCTTGATCTTCGGGAACAGCCGGCGGCGCACTTGCGTGTCCTTCAAGCGGCTGAAGATTGTCTGCTCCGGGCCCTCGACGCGAACCGGAACCACCATCGCGTCCGACTTGTCGGCGATCATGGCGGCGCCGTCGTAGATTTTCATCAGGCTGCCGGTGATGGTGATGCGGCCTTCCGGAAATATCACCAGCATGTTGCCTTCGCGCACGGCGTTGATGATGGTGCGCAACGCCATCGGCTTGAGCGGATCGAGCGCCATCGTGCGCACGAACGGCAGAAACGGCTGAATCCACCATTGCTTCGAGATGCCGATGTCGACCGCGAACACCGGGCGCTTGGGCAGCAACGACATGGCGATCGGCGCGTCGAGGAAACTGACATGGTTCATCGCCACGATGGCGTTGTCGCCGGCTTTGGCGACGTTCTCCAGGCCGGTCACCTCGAGCCGATAGAAGGTGCGGAAGACAATGGAGAGAAGATCGTTCAGCCAGCTGGTCGGCAGCGTGCGGGCGATGATGACCGCGACCACAAGGTTGGCAACGCCGATCAGCGCGAAGAGGAGCGGCGTCGAGAGCCCAACCTTCTGCAGCACCGCAAGAACGATGGCGCCGACCACCATGAAGACGGCATTGAGGACGTTGACCGCCGCGACGACGCGGGCGCGCTGATCGGCGCTGGCCCAAGCCTGCACCGCGCTGAAGGTCGGCACGATGAACAGGCCGCCCGAGATCGCGAGCCCGGCAAGGTCGATCGCGATGTGGATGCTGTGCGGCGACGCGAAGAACTCGCTGATGCCGAGCGGGCTGGTCGCCGCCACGACCGCGGACGTTGTCCACGCGAGATCGAGCGAGAACAGGCCCAGCAGGACGCCGGCGACAAGCGTCGGCAACAGAACGATCCGCCCATGCGCCAGCCATGCGGCGAGACCCGATCCGACCGCCACCGCGACCGAGAAGATCGTCAGGAAGACGGTGACGACGCTCTCGCTGCCGCCAATGTTGAAGGTCACGAGCGGCGGCAGCAGCGACAGCACCAGCGCGCCAACGAGCCAGAACCAGCTCGTCACCATGGCGCCCCACCACAGCCGCGGCTCGCCGCGGATATATTTGATGAGCGCGCCGGTCGAGGCGAAAATATTGCGCCTGACCACCAGGTGCGGCGCGCCCTCGCCGGTCGGCGGAATGAACCGGCTGGCGACCCAGCATGCCACCGACGACACGATCATCAGCCAGGCGAAGTGGATGGGATCGCCACCATCCTTCGCCGCGATGCCGGCGACGATGGTGCCGATAAGAATGGCAAGAAAGGTCCCGCCCTCGACCAGAGCATTGCCGGACGGCAGTTCGGAACGGGCGAGATGGTCGGGCAGGATGCCGTATTTGATCGGTCCGAACAGCGAAGCGATCGTTCCGTACAATCCGACCGCGATAAACAAAATAACGATAGAGTGGATGGCGAACCCCACCACGGCCAGCACGGCAACGGCGATCTCGAACAGCTTCAGGCGCTGCGCCACGAGCGCTTTGTCGTAGCGGTCGGCGAGTTCGCCGCCGAGGCCCGAAAGCAGAAAGAACGGAAAGATCAGCGTCGCGCCGGCAAGCGTGATCAATGCTCCGGCATCGGCGCCGCCGATCTGGAACAGAATGAGAAAGACCAGCGCAGTCTTGAGAAAATTGTCGCCGAACGCCGAGAAGAACTGGCACCAGAACAGAGGCGCGAAACGTCGCGTCGTCATCAGGGACGTGGACATGGTTCTTCCGCCGTTATTTACGGGTCAGCGTTTGGCTCCCGCGCCATTTTAGACGGGCGCACGAGTTTTGGCGAATACAAGTCTTGGCGAATACAAGTCTTGGCGACCACAAATCTTGGCGACCGGAGCTTGGCGATTGAGGATTTAGCGACGTATTCGCGCACCATTCCGCGACAATTATACTGCAAAGTCAATGATCTAAAGCCGGGAGAGGATCCGAGTCATCCTTGAGCTGAAGGCCCGACAGGCGGCGCCTGCGCATGGCTCGCAGCAGGTGGGCAAGTTTGAAGCCAGCGGCGGGATAATCATTGCCGTCCGGGCGAATGTTGGAGATGCAGTTACGCTCCGCATCGCTCGTATCCGTATGCGGCTTAAAAGTCAGATACGCACCCATGCTGTCAGGCGCGGAGAGACCCGGACGCTCGCCGATAAGCACCACGACGCTTTCGGCGCCGAGCGCCGCTGCGATCGCATCGCCAATCGCGACGCGGCCGTGGCGGACGATGACCAGCGGACCGATCTTCCAGCCTTCGGCACGCAGCGCCGTCATCGTCAGGGATAAAACCGGCCCGGCGTGCAATGCGACAGCACGTGACGATAATCCGTCGGCGACAACGAACACGACATCGTAGTCACCTTTGTACCCCGCCAATGCAGCATCGGCGTTCGCCGCAAGGTGACGGCCGAGATCGGGCCGGAGCAGATAAGTCTGCCGGTCCGCCGCCGCGCTTGCGACCGAAATCACCGGGCCGCCGAGATCGGCCAGTTCGGCGGTAAGCCGCACGTCATCGAGCGGCTCCATCACGGCATCGCGGGCGCGGGCGTGCGCAAGCCTGAAGTCGAGGAGCGGCCCGGTTGCAAGCGAGGCGCCGGCGCGCTTGAGCCCGATGCGCGCCGCCGTCATCCGGCGCAACCCGGTCCAGAATTCGTCCTCACTCTCCATGAACTTTGGCGAACTCCAGTGCCCGCGTCTCGGGATGTTGCGCAAGCAGCGCGCGGAAGCGGCTCGGCAGACTGCGCGGCCGGATGCGATCGGCGCCATCGATCAGGCCCTGGCGGGCGAGCCAGGCTTCGAATTCCGGCGCCGGCCGGCGGTCAAAAAGGTCGCGCATAGCGAGCGCGTCGTGGAACGAGGTGCTCTGATAGCCGAGCATGATGTCGTCGGCGCCGGGCACGCCCATCACGAAATTGACCCCCGCCGTCACCAAGAGCGCCAACAGCGCATCCATGTCGTCCTGATCGGCGTCCGCGTGATTAGTGTAACAAATATCGACGCCCATCGGCACGCCCATGAGCTTGGCGCAGAAGTGGTCTTCCAGGCCGGCGCGCATGATCTGTTTGCCGTTGAACAGATATTCGGGGCCGATGAAGCCGACAACGCTGTTGACCAGGAGTGGCTTGAATGCCCGCGCCACCGCATAGGCGCGCGCTTCCAGCGTTTGCTGGTCGGCGCCGTGATGGGCGTTGGCGGAGAGCGCGCTGCCCTGTCCGGTTTCGAAATACATCACGTTGTCGCCGACGCTGCCGCGGCGGAGCGACAGCGCGGCGTCGCGCGCCTCCGCAAGCACGAGCGAGGCTGATGCCGAAGCTCTTGTTGGCCGCTTCGGTCCCGGCGATCGACTGAAACACCAGATCCACCGGCGCACCTTTCCCGATCAGATCGAGCGTTGTTGTCACATGCGCCAGCACGCAGCTTTGCGTCGGGATATCGAGTTTGACCCGAAACTCCTCCAGCATCGAGAGAAGCGCATGCGCGCTGTTCGGGCTATCGGTCGCGGGATTGATCCCGATCACGGCATCGCCGGCGCCGAGCAGAAGACCGTCGAAGATGCTGGCAGCGATGCCGCGCGCATCGTCGGTCGGATGGTTCGGCTGTAGCCTAACCGACAGGCGGCCGGGCAGGCCCAGCGTGTTGCGAAACGCCGTCACCACAGCTGCATTTCGCCGCCACCACGATCAGGTCCTGCAGACGGCTGATCTTGCTCACGGCGGCCGCCATCTCCGGCGTAATGCCGGGCGCCAGCGCGGACAAAATAGCTGTGGTGGTTTCGTCGGCCAGCAACCAATCGCGAAAGCCGCCGACGGTCAGATGCGAGATCGGTGCAAAGGCGGCTCGGTCGTGGCTATCCACGATCAGCCGCGTGACCTCGTCACTTTCATAAGGAACGACGGTTTCGTTGAGAAACGTGGCGAGCGGCAAGTCGGCAAGCGCATATTGCGCCGCGACGCGTTCCTCGCCGGTCGCCGCCGCTACGCCCGCGAGCTGGTCGCCGCTGCGTAACGGCGAGGCCTTGGCCAACAGGGACTTGAGATCGGCGAAGACATAACGGCGTGCTCCGATCGTGGCGCTGTACATTGCAAGACCCTGCGGACGGCCTCGCAACTATAGGCGATCGGGCCATCCGACGCAGCCGAGCGCCCATTCAGGAGCCGGTGACGGCCACGAGCCCGTAGGGCGGATTAGCGAAGCGTAATCCGCCGCTCCGTCTTGCTCGTGACTCCACGGCGGGTTACGCCTTCGGCTAACCCGCCCTACAGCCCCCTCTAACTCGGTGTCCTCGGACCCGGGTGCACGCTAGCTGAGCAAGACGCGAAGTTAAAAGGATAAGCGGAAATCTTTTCGGCTCAGTGGTTGGCCTTCTCATAGGCCCCGGTCGCTTCGCCAAATCGCTTTTCCCAGCCCTCCATATCGACCTTCTGACACAGCGTCGAAAAGTTGACCATCATCCGAACCGTCATCAAAATTAACGCCTGCACATCAAGCAGGACCCCGTAGGCGATCATCGGGATCATCATCGCCCGCCTGTGCGGATACCGCCAGGCTCCATGAGTGCGTGTCGCAGTGCAAACCGGTCGGAAATGTACTTGAAGATAAATTCTTCACCGGGCGCGCCAGCGAAATGATTTGTCGGATACCATGCCGCAAGGCCGAGCCAAAGTTTTTCGGCAACCCGTATTACCTGATAGGTCGCTTGGGCCTTTGTCATATTTGCCTTACCCCATTCAGGCATCGCCAGCTCATATGCGCGCTGCATCGTATCTGGCACGCTCTCGATGTATGCCGCCATTTCGATGTCACCGGGCTGCTGCCAGTCTTTCGGAGATTTGCCCGCAGCATCGATCACGCCGACCTGTTTTTGCAGCAAAAGCTCGTCGGCCTTTTTCTTGAGTTCAGCAACGCGCGCAACCCATTTGTCCCGGTACTGCGTAACTTGCGCCGCGTCCAAGCTTCTGCCGAAGCCGCCCTTGATTTGCGTTAGGTCGTGGCAGTCGAAGCAGAGTACGGCGAGATTTGTTTCGTCGTTATTCGAATTGTTCTCGTCGATATGGTGTATTTGCACGCGTTTGCCGCGCTCGTTGCATACGCAGCATGTGCGATTATGCGCGACTAGAACTTGAACAGAAACATTCGTTGGGATCGGTACACGCGCCATATTAGCTGTGCCGCCTCTAAGTGATCACTTCGCACAATGTATACTGCGCGAAAAAGCGGTCGGAGCTGTCACCACCCGACCGATTTCCTCCTGTTATCTACGGGAGAGTAGGAACATCGCAGCAATTGTGAGGTGCTCGATATTCAGGTTGATAACAATTTGCATTGCTTCAACTCCTTTTCTTCTAGGGGTCGGGCGATACCCGTGTTGCGCCCTCAGCGCCCAAGTCTGTGCTTCCTTCCACCCTTGCTATCGGGCTTCAGCGGGCGACGCGCGGGTAGCATGGGTCGCACCCGGCGGACAGTGATTTTTTTGTGTGTTGGGCTTCTCTGGTCGCCGCCTCACGCGGTCGTTCCGAACGTCCGGACCGCCTCAGAAACAGCCCTTTTCCTTAATCACTTTTGACTCGAGCGTGGCGGCGGGAGTTGAACCCGCATCTCTCTAGGCTTACTCTCTACAAAGCCCGGCAAGGCAATGCAGATTTCACTTCGCGATCCCAGAGGCTCTATCCCGTTGAGCTACGCCACGTAACGACCTTTCCGATGGATGTAGTCCAGGTCATTTTTGGCTAGTTCGCAGAGCCGCTTCACCAGCGGATCCGGATCGAGGACCATGACGTTCTTTGGTCCCTTTTGCCGTTGAACTAAGCCTGCCGTCTCCAATTTCGTAATCGCTCGTTGCACCGTCCGAACGGTGCTGCCCATTCGCCGCGCGATGGTCGTCGGCCTCGGGAACGGCTTTTGATCCCGATACCACCAGTGCATCAACACGTTCAGCAGCACCACGAGTTCTGTGGGGTTCAGCTGCAGGCTCTCCTGCTGCTTCAGCAGTAGGTCGGGCACGGCTTGGAAGCCGGCACGCGCTGCCTCGCCCCACTTCTCGTAGACGGCGCCCTCGGGCTGACTTGCCTGACTTGCAATCTCGTTCATAACCACAATCTCTATCAAATCCGATAGTCACCGCGCGAATTCTTCTGTGATCCAGACAGGCGGGTCCTTGCGTCCTCATTTTGTTCTCATGAGGAGGCCCTTGACACCGACGGCCGGCTACACACCCTCGCGGGCTTCTCGAAGAGTTGCGCGAGGAATGCAAAGCCCCGTAGCCCGTAGCCCGTAGCCCGTAGCCCTACACAGAGGCGAATTGTCAATCGCCGCCAAAGAATCAAACTCGCCGCGCGCTTTCTTTCTGAAAGTCGCACCGCGCAAAACGCCCTGATTCATCGGCACAAATGCAAAGCCTTTGACTTTACCGCCGCGATGACCATAACCGCGCCGTCTCGCTCACGTCAGGGACGTCGACCGGTGACAGCCAGTTGATGGAGCGAGTGCGGTTCCTGCGGGCGGGGCTTGTAACCCCGCTCCCGGGCGGTCCGGGCATCGTCCCCGCCGGCATAACGACCGGCGCGCGAGGTGCCTCGCTTAAGCGCGATTCTAAGCGGAGGTAACGCCTTCGCATCGTGTTTCGCGTGAAGCGCGGCCTGGGCTGAGTCCTGGCGTTCGCTCGCCGGGGCAAGCGCCGCAGCGGAGCGCCGGAAGGCGAGCGGTCCCCGCTGGGATCGCTTCCGCGCCCCCTCCCAATCGGAGGAACGGTGCGGACAACGGATGGCATGCGCCTTTCGGCGCTTCGCCTCCCTTTTTCCTTAGTCGTCATTGCCGGACTTGATCCGGCAATCCATGCGGAAGAAAGGCTTGATCGGTCAATCGGTCAGTCTTTTTGAAACCGCAGTCAGCATGGACCGCCGGGTCAAGCCCGGCGGTGACGAAACGCGTTTGGCAAGCGCCCCGCAAGGAACGATCGTACGCGCACCGCTGTTTGACATTGTTGATCGGAACGAGAGCCGCGCTCGGCGCGCTAGCCTCACCCGCTTTTGCGCCCGAAGCGGCGCGGACCGGTGTCGGTAACACCGAGATGAACTTCCAGCGCGCTGCGATCGTTCAGCAGCGTCGCACTTTCGGCGGCATGCACCACCGCGCCGCGTTCGATGATGATCGCGTGATCGGTAACGCCGAGAATTTTTTTCGCGTTCTGCTCGACAAGGATCGCCGACATGCCTTCGTCGCGAATGATACGCCGCAACGCGGCGAGCAATTCATCGACAATGATCGGCGCCAGTCCCTCCAGCGGCTCGTCGAGCAGCAAAACCCGCGGATTGAGCACGAGAGCGCGCGCGACCGCGAGCATCTGCTGCTCGCCGCCGGAGAGCTGATTGCCGAGATTCTGACGCCGTTCGTTGAGCCGCGGGAACAGTGCGTAGATCTTCTCTGTCGTCCAACGGCCCGGGAGCGCGACCGCGGTCAGGTTCTCGTGCACGGTGAGCGATTTGAAAATGTTGCGCTCCTGCGGCACCCAGCCGACGCCGGCGTGCGCGCGCTGATCGGGACGCAGCCGGGTGATATCGACGCCATCGAGCCTGATTTTGCCGGAGAAATAGCGGGTGACGCCGACAATGGAATTGATCAGCGTCGTTTTGCCCATGCCGTTGCGGCCAAGGAGCGCAAGCGCCTGCCCCTCGGCCAGCGACAGCGAGATGCCGGCGAGTACCACGGCCTCGCCATAGCCGGCGGACAACTGCTCGATGCTGAGAAGATCAGGCATCGAGCTCCTCGCCGAGATAGACCGCTTTGACCCGTGGATCGCGCGCGACTTCCTCCGGCGCGCCGTCAATCAACAGCCCGCCGTTGACCAGGACAGAAATGCGGTCGGCGAAGGAGAACACGAGATCCATGTCGTGCTCGATCAAAAGCACGGTAACCTCCGCGGGCAGTGCGGCGATGGTGGCAAGCAGCTCATGGCGTTCCGCCTCGGGCACACCGGCGGCCGGCTCGTCGAGCAGGAGCACTTGCGGACGGCAGGCGAAGGCGAGTGCGATTTCGAGTAGCCGCTGCTTGCCGTAAGGCAGGATTGCCGTACGCGCGTGCATCACCTCGACCAGCCGGAAACGTTCCAGAATGCCGACGATCTCCTCAGTCACCGCGGACTTGCTGCCGATGACCCGCCACCATTGGGCGCCGGTGCCCATGCGTTCGGAAATCGCCTGACCGATGGATTCCAGGGGCGTGAGGTCCGGAAACAGCTGATTGATCTGGAAGGTCCGCGCCATGCCGAGCCGCACGCGCGCGTGGGGCGGCAACGCCGTTATATCCTTGCCGTCGAGAATAATGCGGCCTTCGGTTGGTGTGAGAACGCCGGTGAGCAGGTTGATCACCGTGGTCTTGCCGGCGCCGTTCGGGCCGATCAGCGCGTGGCGCGCACCTTTCTCGATCGCGAGCGAAAGGTCGTTCGTTGCAACAATGCCGCCGAAGCGCTTTTCGAGATGAACGGTCTCGAGGATCGGCATCGGGCTAATGTCCGAATTCCCGTTGCGGATGCTGACTGCGAGGCCCCATGCGATCCCTTTCAGTGCGCCGCCAGATAGTCTCGCGCCGTTGCAAGCTCCGGCCGCGGATCGCCGCCACCCGCCATATCGACGAGCAGTGCGTAATAGCGGCGCGCTTTATCCGCGTTGGCACTTGCGACAGCGGCTTGCCCCGCGCCGAAGTAAGAACGAAACCGCCGGGGATCGCGCTTCAACGAAGCCTCGTATTCGGTGAGCGCATCCGCCGCGTTGCCATCCTCCAGCAGCATGTCGCCCAACAGTTCGCGTGCCGGAATGAGACGACCGGGGCTCACGCTGGATTTTTCGCTTAAGTCTTCCTCGTCGGCGGCAGCGCGCATCAGCGACAAAGCCTGCCCACGGTCGCCCTTAGCCTGTGCGATCCAGCTTCGAGTCGCGAGTTCCTGAACGTGCACCTCCGCCACCCAATAATCTTCTTTCATCGCTTTCAAAACCGCTTCGATATCGGCAAGCCGCGCCAGATCCCGGCTGGCGCTGTCGGGATCGCCGGTGCGGGCTGCGCCCAACGCGCGGGCGAAGATGCGGATCGCGCTTGTATAGGGAAATTTGCTCGCGTCCGGATCGCCAAGCTGCGCTGCTTCGCGCCAAGCGTTTCGCTCCACGACGTAGCGCGCGATGATCGCGGCCCTTGCGTAGTCGGCCGCGCGGTTTGGTTCCGCGAGGGAGCGCGCTGCCTCGACCGTGCGCCAAGCATCCTGGTCGCGCGCCATCTGCAAATCGGCGTAGATCATGTAATCATAGGCATGCAGCTGGTCGGTGACGCCGTTGGCGCGCCGAGCCGCCTCGACCGAACGCCGGTTTGCCTCCACTGATTGCTGCCACATCCCCACACGGGTGAAAATATGCGAGGGCATGTGCAGGGCGTGCGGCGCGTCGGGCGCGATCTGTGCATAGCAATTTGCCGCGGTCAGTCCCTGCGCAGCGATCGACGGAAAATCATTGCTGTGGATTAGGTAGTGCGCGACGCCCGGATGGTCCGGGTGCTTGGCGAATTGCTGATTGAGGATGACGAGCGCCGTCATGGCCCGCGACAAAGTCTTGTCCGTCGGGGGTTGCGTGGCGGTCAGGTAAAGAGCGAAGAAAATCTGAGTCTCGTCGTCATCCGGATATTTCTGCGCCAGCACCGCGAAAGCGTCCGCAAGCGAGCGTAGCCGCTGCCCGTGCTTTCGCTCATCGAAGTGGTCGTAATAGGCCGCGATAGCCTCGATGTAGCCGCGTTCGCGTTCGGTCTTGACGCCGATCTTGCGGCCTTGTCCGATTGCCGCCTGCGCCTTTAGCGCGCCGGACGGCGTTGCGCCCGAGCCAAACGGATTGCCGATGGCGACAGTCGCAATACCCCAGGTCGCGATAGCGCAGCCTGGATCGTCCACAAGCACGCCGCGAAAGGCCTCGTCCGCTTCCTCCCACCAGAACGAGTGCAGCAGCGCCACTGCGCGCTGAAGCTCCGGCTGCACGGAAGCTGCGCAGGAATTTGCGAACGAAACAGTGCCGAGCTTTTGCTCCGGCTCCGCCGCGCCAGCTCCTTCCATCAGAGCGAACAAGCACAGGGCCGTCAAAATACACCAACGCGGCGACATGACTTGTTCTCCTAAGCGGACGCTGCGGGACGCGCGATGAAGCGGCCACCCAGGCCGACGATCCAGGCACGCACAACCGCCGTCCACTCCTCGACCCGCTCGCGGCCGACAAGCACGATCACCACCAGCACGAAGCCGATCCAGAACTGCCAATATTGGGGAGTTAAAGTTGAGATCCAGTCCTGCAGGAATTTGTAGATCACGGCGCCGATCAGCCCGCCATAGAGATAGCCCGAGCCGCCGATGATGAGGACCAGGAGCAGATCGGCGGATCGATCGAACGAGAACACATCGAGTGAACAGAACGCCGTGGTCTGCGTCAGCAGCCCGCCGGCGATGCCGGCGAGGCCGGCCGAGAATGTATAGATGCCGACCATGCGGCGCTTGACCGGAATGCCGATCGCGGAAGCGCGCAGTGTGTTGCCCTTGAGCGCGCGCAGCGAAAGTCCAAACGGCGAGTAGACGACCCGCCGCGCCACAACAAAGCAGATGAACAGCACGATCAGGCAGTAGATGTAGCCGGTGTGACCGTACATATCGAACCGGAACAGCCCGAGCACCGGTGCAATATCGACGCCCTGGAGGCCGTCGGCGCCGCCGGTCAGGTTGGAGAAGCGGTTGGCGACCTCGCCCAGGATCAGCGATACGCCAAGCGTAACCATGAGCCGGGTCAGGTCGGAACCGCGCAACACCAGAAAGCTGGTGACAAAGCCAAGCGCCGCGGCAACGAGACCGGAACAAATAAGCGCGATGACCGGCTCATTGATGAAGCCGTATTTGGCGACCAGGCCGGAGAAATATCCGGCAAGACCAAAAAACGCCGCCTGGCCGAGCGAGATGATGCCGGCGTAGCCAAGGATGAGATCGAGCGACAGCGCGAACAGCGCCAGGATCGCGGTATCCTTCATGATCAGATATTTGCCGGGAAACAGCCAGATGGTCGCGAACACGAACACCCAGAAAACGACCTCGGCCGGCGACCAGCGCGAACGCCGGCCCAGATAGGCCGAGACTTCGTCGAAGACCGGACCCATCCCGCTCATCGTGCCGCGCTGCGGGCAAACAGGCCCTGCGGCCGCCAGATCAGGACCACGATCATGATTGTGTAGATCACGAAGGCGCCAAGCTTGGGCACGTAATATTTGCCGGCGACGTCAGCGATGCCGAGCAGGATCGAGGCGAGGAACGGCCCGGTGATGCTGGTGGTGCCGCCGACCGTCACCACGATCAGAAAATAAATCATGTATTTGAGCGGGAAGGTCGGATCGAGGCCGAGAATTTCCGCGCCGAGCGCACCGCCTAGTCCGGCGAGGCCGGAGCCGAACGCGAACGTCACCGCAAACACCGCGCCGACATTGATGCCGAGCCCGCGCGCTACGCGCTGATCGTCGACCGCGGCGCGAAGCCGGCTGCCGAACCGCGTCTTGGCGACGGTCAATTGCAGCCCGATGGTCAATAGGCCGCAAATCAGGATGATGAGCAGCCGATATTTGCTCATCCCGATCCCGAATACGATGAACTGGCCTTGCAGCGCTTCGGGAATCTGTACGAATTGCTGCGAGGAGCCCATCACGTAGTCGGTCGCGGCCACCGACATGAACACCAGCCCGATGGTGAACAGCACCTGGTCGAGATGGCTCCGGCGATAGACGTGAATGTAGAGCGTGCGCTCCAGGAAGCCGCCGATCAATGCCGTCACCAGGAACGCGATCGGCAATCCAAGCACGAACGGAACGCCGAGGCGGTTGACCAGGATCACGCTGCAGTAGCCGCCGGCCATGGCAAAGGCGCCGTGGGCGAGATTGATGAAATTCATCAGGCCGAGCGTGACGGAAAGGCCGCACGCCAGCACGAACAGCAACATGCCGTAGGCGATGCCGTCGAACAGAATGGTCAGCATGAATGACCCAACGCCCCCGCGTCATCCCGGAAACCGCGAAGCGGCATCCGGAACCTCCAAACCAACGCCCTTAGCATTATTACACAATCGGAGGCACGGATTCCGGGCCCGCGAACGCCGCGGGCCCGGAACTGGAGCTGGGGCCTAAAACCGCCGGTCGCGCCTACTTCGCCGCCGCAGCTTTCACCGGATCCTTGACGGCCGGGAAGGTGGCGAATTCGACGTTGTAAAGCTGGCCGTTCTTCTTCTCGACCTTGCGGATATACACGTTCTGAACAATGTCGCGGGTCTGCGGGTCGATCGAAATCGGGCCGCGCGGGCTTTCCCAGGCCATCCCCTTCATGGCGGCAATGAGCGAGTCACCGTCGGTCTTGCCGCCGGTCTTCTTCAGCGCCTCGTAGATCAGGTGCATGCCGTCATAGCCGCCGACCGCCATGAAGTTTGGCCGCATGTTGTTCGCCTTCTCGAATGCGGCGACAAACGCTTTGTTGGTCGGAGAATCGTGATCGGCCGAATAGATATGAGCCGTGACGGTGCCGATCACCGCATCGCCCATGCCGTTGATCAGATCGTCGTCCATGACGTCGCCCGGGCCGATGATCTTGATGCCGGCCTTATCGAGCCCGCGCTCGACGAATTGTTTGACAAAGGTGCCGCCCTGCCCGGATGGCACAAAGACAAAGATCGCGTCAGGCTTCTGGTCCGCGGCGCGCTGCAGGAACGGCGCAAAATCGGGATTGGCCAGCGGGAAGCGAATGGCCTCGAGCACCTGCCCGCCCTTCTTGGTGAATTCGCCGGTAAAGGACTTCTCGGCATCGACGCCCGGCGCATAGTCGGAGATCATCGTCACCACTTTCTTGATCCCGTTGTCCGCCGCCCAATCCGCCATCGGCACGGTCGATTGCGCCAGCGTGAAACTGGTGCGGGCGATGTACGGGGATTTCGCGGTGATGATGGACGTGCCAGCCGCAGTGACGATCTCCGGCGTCTTCGATTCCGTCGCCAGCGGCGCGACCGACAACGCGGCCGGGGTGACGCCAAAGCCGGCGAGGAAGTTCACCTTGTCGTTGACGATCAGCTCCTGGCCGATGCGCTTGGTGTTGTCTGGAATCGCCGCGTCGTCGCGAATGATAAGCTCAATTTTTTTGCCAGCGACCATGTCGCCATGCTGCGCCATGTAAAGCTTGATGCCGGCGGCTTCCTGCTTGCCGGTCGATTGCTGTTGCCCGGTCATGGGCAGGATAAAGCCAATCTTGACCGTGTCTTCGGCGGACGCCCCGCCGATTGCCGCCAGGCCGAGGGCCGCGACAGCAGCGGCAAGAAAGTAGTTGCGAAACATGAGATTTCCTCCCGGAACGCTGATCTTGAACAACTGAAAATGGGCATTAGCCACTCCGGGCGGGCCTTGTCCAGATCGTAATGGTCTGAGCTGCTTGGCGTGCCATTTTTCGGCCTGATGCCAGCCGATTATCAGGCGCCGGACCAAAGTTAATCGCGGCGACCGATCCGCAAGATAAAAAAGAGGCCCTGGTTTGTGGCCAGGGCCTCTGAGCGGCGGACAGAGCCGGGATCTCCATCCAACCGCGATTCGTTCGTTAAGTTACTGGATGGTCTCGCCGTGGAGAGCGAGATCAAGACCTTCGCGCTCGACGTCCTCGCTGACACGCAGGCCGATAACCATGTCGACGATTTTAAGGATGATCAGGGTCACCACCACGTCGTAGACGAACACGGTGGCGACGCCGATGAGTTGGGTGACGACCTGGCCGGGATTGCCTTCGAGCAGGCCGGCAGTCCCGCCATAGGCCGCCACCGCGAACACGCCGGTGAGGATGGCGCCGGTCGCGCCGCCGACCGCATGCACGCCAAACGCGTCGAGCGCATCGTCATAGCCGAAGAAGTGCTTGAGCCCGGTGCAACCCCAGTAGCAGACGATGCCGGCTGCGATGCCGATGGCGAAAGCACCCATCGGGCCGACAAAGCCCGAAGCCGGCGTGATGGCGACAAGTCCGGCGACCGCCCCGGAGCAGATGCCGATGACCGTCGGCTTACCGCGAATGATCCACTCGACGATCATCCAGGTGAAGCCCGCAGTCGCGGTGGCAAGATGGGTGACGGCCATCGCCATGCCGGCCTGCATGCCGGCGCTGACGGCGGAGCCGGCGTTAAAGCCGAACCAGCCGACCCACAGGAGCGAGGCGCCGATCATGGTCAGCACCATGTTGTGCGCCGGCGCCGTGTCCTTGCGCTTGCCCAGCATAATCGCCGCCATCAGGCCGGCCGTGCCGGAATTTACGTGCACTACCGTGCCGCCGGCGAAGTCAAGGACGTGGAATTTGGCGTCCGGATTGGCGCTGTTGAAGATGCCGTCCGGTCCCCAGACCCAGTGCGCGACCGGCGAATAGACGAAGATCGCCCACAGGCCGATGAACCAGAGCATCGCCGAGAACTTCATCCGTTCCGCGAACGAGCCCGCGATCAGCGCCGCGGTGATGATCGCGAAGGTCAGCTGGAACATCGAGTAGACGGTCTCGGGAATGGTCGGCGCCAGCGGATTCGGCGTGCCGATGTTCAACCCGACGCCATCCTTGGTGAAGGTGTTACTGACGATACCTTGCAGGAATGCGCGATCGAGGCCGCCGATGAACGGCGACCCGCCGCGAAACGCCAAACTGTAAGTAAACAATAGCCAGAGAATACTGATCAGACAGGTGATGGCGAAACTCGTCATCACCGTGTCGCCGACGTTCTTCTTGCGCACCATGCCGCCATAGAACAGCGCCAGGCCGGGGATGGTCATCATCAGCACGATGGCCATCGAGGTCAGCATCCAGGCGGTATCGCCGGAATTGGGCGTGCAGTTTTCGAGCACCGGCGGTTTCGCGTTACCGTCGCATGCCGGGGGTGCTGCCGGAGCGGCGGCTGCAGCCGCCGGCGTTGCGGCCGGTGCGTCTTCCGCGTACGAGGCGTGCCACGTCGGCAAGCTCAACATGATGGCGAGCAAAAGCGCTCCAGCGAGAGCGAGCAGCCCCGCACGGGATATCTTGATCGAATTCATCATTCACTCCTGTCCAGTCGAGAGGCGGGTGCGGGATTTGTTAAAGGGCAGCGGCATCGGTCTCGCCAGTGCGGATGCGCACGGCGTGATCGAGACCGAACACGAAGATCTTGCCGTCGCCGATCTGTCCGGTTTTCGCCGCCGACGAGATGGTCTCGATGACCTTGTCAACTTGATTGGCAGCGCAGGCGATTTCGAGCTTGATCTTGGGCAGAAAGCTCACGGCGTATTCGGCACCGCGATAAATCTCGGTGTGGCCCTTTTGCCGGCCGTAGCCCTTCACCTCGGTGACGGTCAGTCCCTGGACGCCAATTTTCGTCAGCGCGTCGCGGACCTCGTCGAGCTTGAACGGCTTGATGATGGCCATGACGATTTTCATTGGTTTATTCTCCCCCTCGCCGTCCTCGTGCACTCAATTCGACGAGACGACCCCAAGCCAGCCTTGGCCGCGGGAAAATCATTTTCTTGCGGCATGGCCACGCACAGGAATCAAACGCCGTGCCAGTTCACCAAAAACGGCTGCAATGGCCTGATATTCAACGACGAATTAGTCCCTCGCCTTCCCCATCGCCGGTGTCGAGCAGTCAGCCCACAAGATAGGCGCTCCCCTATGCCTAAGAATTAGGCGGATTGCTATGGGGCCCTGTGAGCGACTGTGACTAACTGGAGGGGAAGCTTCAGCCGTTTCCGTGCGAAATGGGCGTGGTAGCGCGCCGCGCGATCACAACGCATCGGCGTCGGTTTCGCCGGTGCGGATGCGAACCGCGCGCTCGATCGGCGTGACGAAGATTTTGCCGTCCCCGATCTGTCCGGTCTTCGCCGAAGTGGCGAGCGCCTCCACGACTTTATCGGCGCGATCTTCCGGGACCGCGACTTCAATGCGGATTTTCGGCAAGAAGTTCACCAGATACTCGGCGCCACGATAAATCTCGGTGTGGCCCTTTTGCCGGCCGTAACCCTTCACCTCGGTAACCGTCATGCCGTGCACGCCAAGCGCCAGCAGAGCGTCGCGAACCTCTTCGAGCTTGAACGGCTTGATGATGGCAGTGACGAGTTTCATGAGGACACTCGGTTCGAGGATGGTGTGCACACCATATCGGCATTACCGCCGAGAATTAAGTCACTTTTCGCTCCGCCGCTGGCGCAGCAGGCCTTCCTGAGCAACCGAGGCAACCAATCTTCCGTCGCTTGCGAAGATCGAACCGCGTGCGAGGCCGCGCGCACCGCCGAGGTTCGGGCTGTCCTGGGCGTACAGGAGCCATTCGTCGGCGCGGAACGGCTGGTGAAACCACAACGCATGATCAAGGCTCGCGGCCATGACGTCTTCGTTAAAGACCGTTTTGCCGAGCGGAACCAGCGCCGTATCGAGCAGGGTCATGTCCGAGGCATAGGCCAGCACGCATTGATGAATGGCCGGCTCGTCCGGCAGACGTCCGGTGGCGCGAATCCAGATGTGGAAGCGATCGCCATCGAGCTTCTGACCGAGATACCGGCCATATTCGACCGGCCGCAGCTCGATCGGCCGTTCACGCTCGTAATAGCGACGGACCGGCTCGGACATCAGCGGCAGCAGGCGATCGCGCACTTCAGCTTCGCTTGGCAGTTCGTCGGGCTTCGGCACTTCGGGCATCTTGAATTGATGCATCCAGCCGTCTTCGGCGATATGGAACGATACCTCGGTGGAAAAGATCGCGCGGCCGTGCTGAATTGCCACCACGCGCCGCGTGGTGAAACTCTTGCCGTCACGAATGCGGTCGACCTCGTAGATGATCGGGACTTTGGGATCGCCGCCAAGCAGGAAATAGGCGTGCAGCGAATGCGGCGGACGTAACGCCACGTCCTCTACCGTGCGGCAAGCGGCGACTAACGCTTGGCCGATGACCTGACCACCGAACACGCGCTGCCAGCGCGATTGCGGCGAGCGGCCGCGGAACAGGTTCACTTCCAAGGGCTCGAGATCGAGGATGGAAACAACGTCCTGGATAGCGGCCGACATGAATCAAGTTCCAATCTGCGTCCCGGAGAAAACGACGGCGATGCGGCCGTGCTGACGAATTCGCACGGTTGACGAGCGATGCTATGCTGCCCGGAACAGGCGTACCTGTACAGGCTTGCGTGTTGTTATGCTCCGGGATGGTCAAATCGACGTGTTGATCGCGGGCGGCGGCTTTGCCGGCCTGACGCTTGCTATCGCGCTGCGCCAGGGACTCGGGCCATCGTTCTCCGTAACCGTCGCCGATCCGACGCTCGGCAGAAGCCACACCGACGACGAGCGCGCCTCGGCGATCGTTGCGGCGGCACGCCGGCTGTTCGCGACGCTTGGGGTTTGGCAGGCCGTGGCCGAGCAGGCGCAGCCGATCCTCGACATGGTGGTGACCGACAGCCGGCTCGACGACGCGCTGCGGCCGGTCTTTCTCACCTTTGCCGGCGAAGTCGAGGAAGGCGAGCCGTTCGCCCATATGATCGAGAACCGCTTCCTGATCGCTGCGCTCGAGGCCAAGGCGCGAGAGGCAGGAATTGAGCTGCGAGCGAGCGCAGTCGCCAAGTTTGCTCCGGAGCAAGCGAAGACCTCCGATCATTTCGACGTCGAGCTTGCGGACGGCACCACCGTCGCGACGGGCCTGTTGATCGCCGCCGACGGCGCCCATTCCTCGATCCGCGAGCGCGCCGGCATCGCCGTGCACGGCTGGGACTACGGTCAGTCGGCGATCGTCATTAATGTCGGTCACGAACGCGATCATGGCGGCCGCGCCGAGGAACATTTTCTGCCGGCCGGACCGTTCGCCATCCTGCCGCTTAAGGGCCGGCGCTCTTCGATCGTCTGGACCGAAACCACCCGCGAGGCCGAGCGCATTGTCGCGTTACCCGCTGCCGCGTTCCACGCCGAGCTTGAGAAGCGCTTCAAATTGCATCTCGGCGACATCACCTCAGTTGGCGCGCGCCGTGTTCACCCGCTCGGGTTCTACGTGGCGCGCTCGTTCATCGCCGAGCGCCTGGCGCTCATCGGCGACGCCGCCCACGTCATTCATCCGATTGCCGGTCAGGGACTCAATATGGGGCTGAAGGACGTCGCTGCGCTCGCCGAGGTGATCGTCGATGCCGCCCGTCTCGGCCTCGATCCGGGCGCCGCCGATGTGCTCGAGCGTTATCAGCGCTGGCGGCGCTTCGACACCATGGCAATGGGGCTCGCGACTGACGGGCTCAATCGCCTGTTCTCCAACCGCTCCGCAGCGCTGCGGCTCTTCCGCGACGTCGGCCTCGGCATGGTGGACCGGGTGCCCGGGCTGAAGCGGCTGTTCATCCGCGAGGCCGCCGGCCTCGTCGGCGAAGTCCCGAAATTGCTGCGCGGCGAACTGCTATAGTCGCAGAGTCCACCACCACGCGCTCAAAGCCATGGCGTTCAACCACATCGCGGTCATCGGCGCCGGCGCCTGGGGCACAGCGCTGGCGCTGACCTGCGCGCGCGCCGGGCGCAGCGTGACATTGTGGGAGCCCGACGCCACTCACGCTGCGGAAGTCGCCAGCAAACGCGAAAGCCGGTTCCTGCCCGGAGTCCGCATCGACGACAGCATCGCCATCGCCGCCGATCCCGCCGCCGCCGCCCGCGCGCCGGCAATTCTTCTCGTAGTGCCCGCGCAGGCGGTGCGCGCCGTAACAGAAATCGCTGGCGCCGTTGATCGCGCCACGCACGCCGATGATCGTCTGCGCCAAGGGGATCGAGCGAGGCACCGAAAAGTTCATGACCGAAGTGATTGCCGAATGCGCGTCCGCTGCGGTGCCGGCGATTCTGTCCGGACCAAGCTTTGCCGCCGACGTGGCGCGCGGCATGCCGACGGCGGTCACGCTGGCGGCCAATGACGACAAGCTTGCCGGCGAACTTGCGAAGGCGATCGGCTCGGCAAGTTTCCGTCCCTATCACTCCACCGACGTGCGCGGCGTCGAGATCGGCGGCGCCGCCAAGAACGTGCTCGCCATTGCCGCCGGGATCGTCGCCGGCCGCGGGCTCGGGGCCAGCGCTGCCGCGGCGCTAACGACGCGCGGCTTCGCCGAGCTGGTGCGCTTCGGCCGCGCGTACGGAGCGAAGCCGGAGACGATGATGGGGCTTTCCGGCCTCGGCGATTTAATCCTGACCTGCTCGAGCCCGCAGTCACGCAACTTCAGCTTCGGCGTCAATCTTGCCCGCGGTCAAAAACCCGAAGCCATCCACGGCGGTCTCGCCGAAGGCGCGTTCACCGCATCGGTGCTCACGCAGATGGCGCGCGAGCGCGACATCGACATGCCGATCTCGTTTGCCGTTGCCGCTATGCTTGACGGTAAGATGAGTGTCGATACGGCGATCGAGTCATTACTGTCACGGCCGTTCAAGGCGGAGGGCTAAGATCATGGCGTACTGGCTGATGAAGACCGAGCCGGAGGAATTTTCCTGGGACGATCAGTTAAAGCGCGGCGCCAAGGGCGAGACGTGGAGCGGCGTGCGCAATTTCACCGCGCGGGGTCATCTCAAGGAGATGAAGAAGGGCGAAAAGTTTTTCTTTTACCACACCGGCGACGAGAAGCAGGTCGTCGGCATCGGCGAAATCATCAAGGAGCACTATCCCGATCCGACCGCGGCAAAGGGCGAGCCGTGGGTCGCGGTGACGACGGCAGCCGACGAGCCGCTGCCGAAGCCGGTGACGCTTGCCGCGGTCAAAGCGGAGCCGAAGCTGAAAGACATGGCGCTGGTGAGATATTCCCGCCTGTCGGTTCAGCCGGTGACGGCCGAAGCGTGGAAGCTCATCTGCAAGATGGGCGGACTGTAAGCGCGATGAGCCGAGCGATGACGGGCTCGGCAGGAGGCACGGCTGCGAGCGCGGTCAAGCTACCTTGTCGTGAAATGATCGCAGCCGCGCATTAGTCTTTAGTTGCATTTCACTCGTTGATTCACATCAAAGCCCGTTTCGCGCCAATTCATTCTTAATCGATGCGGCAATTTGGGCCGCCGCAACGGCTTGGCCCGCTTGTCCGCAGCGACGGGGGTGTCGATAATGGGTGTTACGGGAGCGAGTGCGCGCGCGCTGTGCGTGGAGGATGTGATGCCGGACAAGATTTACGAGGTTCCCGCCGCGTGGGCCAAACGCGCGTATATCGATGAAGCAAAATACCGCACGATGTACGGGCGTTCGATCAAGGAGCCCGACGCTTTTTGGGGTGAAGAAGGCAAGCGGATTCACTGGTACCGACACTTCTCCAGAGTGAAGAACACGTCGTTCGATCCGCATAACGTCTCGATCAAATGGTTCGAGGACGGCACCACCAACGCCGCCTACAACTGCATCGATCGTCACCTGCCCACGCGCAGCGATCAGGTCGCCATCATCTGGGAAGGCGATGACCCAAAAGATTTAAAGAAGATCACCTATCAGGAGCTGCACGACGAGGTTTGCCGTTTCGCCAATGTGCTGCGTAACCGCAACGTCGAGAAAGGCGATCGCGTCACCATCTACCTGCCGATGATCCCGGAGGCGGCATACGCCATCCTCGCCTGCGCGCGCATCGGCGCGATCCATTCCGTGGTGTTCGGCGGGTTCTCGCCGGAATCGCTTGCCGGCCGCATCGAGGGCTGCCAATCGAAGGTTGTCATCACCGCCGACGAAGGCTTGCGCGGCGGCCGCAAGGTGCCGCTGAAGGCCAACGCCGACGCGGCGATCGACAAAGTGGGCGGCGTCGATCACGTCATCGTGGTCAGGCGCACCGGCGCACCGGTCAATATGCAACCCGGACGCGACGTCTGGTACCACGACGCCGCTGACATGGTGACGGCGGAATGCCCGTGCGCCGAGATGAACGCCGAGGACCCGCTGTTCATCCTCTACACATCGGGCTCGACCGGACAGCCGAAGGGCGTGCTGCACACCACCGGCGGCTATCTGGTCTACACGTCGATGACGCATCAATACGTGTTCGACTATCACGACGGCGACATTTATTGGTGCACCGCCGATGTCGGCTGGGTCACCGGCCACAGCTACATCGTGTACGGGCCGCTGGCGAACGGCGCGACCACTTTGATGTTCGAAGGCGTGCCGAATTATCCGAGCAACTCGCGGTTCTGGGAAATCATCGACAAGTACAAGGTCAACATTTTCTACACCGCGCCGACCGCAATCCGCGCTTTGATGCAGGCCGGCGATGCGCCGGTGCAGAAGACATCCCGCGCGTCATTGCGGCTGCTCGGTTCGGTCGGCGAGCCAATCAATCCGGAAGCGTGGGAATGGTATCATCGCGTCGTCGGCGACGGCCGCTGCCCGATCGTCGACACCTGGTGGCAGACCGAGACCGGCGGCATCCTGATCACGCCGCTGCCGGGCGCGACCCGGCTAAAGCCGGGCTCGGCAACACTGCCATTCTTCGGCGTCATCCCCGAGCTGGTGGATGCCGAAGGCAACGTGCTTACGGGCGCGGCGACCGGCAATCTCTGCATTGCGGATTCGTGGCCCGGCCAGATGCGCACGGTCTATGGCGACCATCAGCGCTTCGTCGACACTTATTTCCGCGCCTATCCCGGCAAGTATTTCACCGGCGACGGCTGCCGGCGCGACGAAGACGGCTATTACTGGATCACCGGCCGGGTCGACGATGTAATCAACGTCGCCGGCCATCGCCTCGGCACCGCCGAGGTCGAGTCGGCGCTGGTCGCCCACCCGAAAGTGTCGGAGGCCGCGGTGGTCGGCTATCCGCACGACATCAAGGGCCAGGGCATCTACGCCTATGTCACGCTCATGGCCGGGGAGCAGCCGACCGAGGAATTGCGCAAGGAACTCACCGGCTGGGTGCGCAGGGAGATCGGTCCGATCGCTTCGCCCGATCTCATCCAGTTCGCCCCGAACTTGCCGAAGACGCGATCGGGAAAAATCATGCGCCGCATCCTGCGCAAGATCGCCGAGGACGAGTACGGCAATCTCGGCGACACCTCGACGCTCGCCGATCCGGCTGTGGTCGATGACCTCGTGACCAACCGGCAGAACCGGAAAAGCGCGTAACGCCATCCCCTGGCTTGATTTGAGCGCGGCGTGCACTGCTGGTGCACGCCGGCCACACCCGTCGGAAATTTTTTAGAAAGCATAAGATGTTACTTGGTCAGGGCTGGGCGAAACCGCCCCTTGGACTAGAATGTTTATGGGCCGAGTTCGGCCGGATGCTCGCTGGTCGTCGGTAGCGGGATGGTGACGATAAAGGGAAACGCCCTGTTTGGGGCCGTGCTGGCCGCAGTCGTGTGCTCATTCGCGCTGGCGCCCGATCCGGCGCATGCCCACGGCGCCATGGTGATGATGAATGAGACCTTTTCGCCCGGCACCATTGTCGTACGCACCAACGAGCGGCGGCTCTATTACGTGATCGGCGGTGGACAAGCCATCGCGTATCCGGTCGGCGTTGGCAGAGCCGGCAAACAATGGTCGGGTGAATCCTACATCGACGGCATTTACATCCGCCCGGCATGGTCGCCGCCTTCGGTCGTGCGGCAAGACCATCCAAATTTGCCGAACGTCATTCCCGGCGGCTCGCCGCATAATCCGATGGGCGTTGCCGCCATGTCGCTTGCCGGCGGCGAATATGCCATTCACGGCACCAACCAGCCCGGCTCCATCGGCCACTTCGTTTCCTACGGCTGCATCCGCATGTTCAACGAGGACATCACCGATTTGTTTGGCCGCGTCAGCGTCGGCACCCCGGTGGTGGTCCAGTAATTGGGGAGGTATCGGGAACGCCCGATACCTTGACGGGGGACGGGGTCGGGCATCAGGAGCTCACCAAGAGCCTGATGCCCGACACCTGGGATCTCCTCCTGACAATCAGCACCAGCTTCCGCGACGGCCACCGTCATAGCTGCGGGCCCAGCCACCGTTGAGGAGCGCGGTCGAGACGTCCGCAGTGTCGCGCGTGGCGACCACGGCATCAACGCGGCCGCCGTACTTGTCGATGCCGACACGTGAAACAGTGACCGCGCCGGCGGCGAGCACCGTTTCCAGTGCCGCCCGCGCAGCCTGCGCTTTGGCAAGCTCCTCGGCGCAGCGCGCGTGCAACTCCGGCGCGTCGATGTTGCGCAACCGCACCTTAGTGGTGACATCGAGCCCGGGCCAAACACGCACCCGCGCTTCAAACGTATCGCCATCAATGACGCGGACGACCTCAGCTGGATAGCCGAGCTGCACATTGAACCGCCCCACATTCGTGTCGGCAGTGAAGCGTGCACTGTTGTCGCGAGTCGGCGCGGGCGTAGTGTCGACGGACGTCGTATGCTGAAGGTCAGCGGGCCGAACGATCGCGCCGGCGGCAAAACCAATCACAAAAATCGTAGCGGTTAGGGCAAGTACGCCGCCGTACCTTTTCGGCGTCAAGGGTGCGAAGGACAGTTGCGCCATGCCCGTTCGTAGGAATGTGTTTGGTACTTTGCTTTAGGATTATATTCTGATATGAGCGGAATAAAGTCAAGATAAGAGAGAGGGGCCGCATCATGGCCGGCAATTATCGAGGGCTATACCTTATCGGAAACAGCGCGACCGGCCGGCATTCCGCTTCCTCTCGCTGATTACGTAAACCGCGCCGTGGAGCCGCCCTACCGGACCCTGTGCTGGCAACAAGAAGTCACCATGAAACACGCTGCGCCAAAGCCACAGGCCAGAGATACCGATCAGAAATCAGACGTAAGCCCGTTGATCTCCCAGTCGCCGTAGCGCGTGGGTTCGGGTCCGTCGCGGCCCGCGATTTCCTTTGGCCGGTCGGCCGCTCGGCGATCGCGTTCGGCGCGGCGGGCGGCGGCTTCGGCGAGCGCGCGCTCGGCCGCGGGCGGCAGCGGCTTCTTCGCCGGTTGATCGTCCGTTCTGTTGCCTTCGGCGGGCTTTGGCGGTGTCTGATCGGTTGGCATCGCCTGTGACTTGGCGTAGCCGTGCCAAATTCACAAGTAGCTGCCGCAAGGAGCAATTTGGAATGAAGGGTGCGCGACGGCAGGGTGCCGCTTCCGCCAGTCGCGACGACGTACCCGGCCTTGCCGCCCGGCGCGTTGCGGCCGACATTGTCGACGCCGTTCTGCAGCGGCAGCGTCCGCTCGACGAGCAATTCGAAGGGGCCGGTGCAAATGCTGCGCTCGCCGGCCTTCCCGAGCGCGACCGCGCCTTGACCCGCGCGCTGGTCGCGACCGTGCTGCGGCGGCTTGGCACCCTGCGCCATCTGATCGGAATTTTTCTCGAACACGGTCCGCCGGCGCAGGCGCCGCGCGTCGAGACCGCGCTGCTCATCGGCGCAGCGCAGATCCTGTTCCTGGAAGTACCCGACCACGCCGCCGTCGATCTTTCGGTCCGGCTGGCGCGGGCCGACCGCCACGCCACCCACTTCGCCGGCCTGGTCAACGCCGTATTGCGACGCGTGGCCCGCGAAGGCGCCGAGCGGTTCGCCACGCTCGACGCCACGGCTCTCGACACGCCGGAATGGCTGTTGGCGCGCTGGACTGCGACTTACGGCGAAGCCACCGCCCGCGCCATCGCTGCGGCCAACGGCCAGGAGGCCGCGCTCGATCTGACGGTCAAAAGCGATCCGGAAAGCTGGGCAACGAAGCTCGGCGGCCGGGTGCTGCCGACGGGCACGGTCCGCATGGTTGCACATGGCAGCGTGACCGCGTTGCCGGGCTTCGCCGAAGGCGCGTGGTGGGTGCAGGACGCCGCGGCAGCGCTGCCGGCGCGCCTTGTTGGCGCCGTCGCCGGTCAGCGCGTCGCCGATCTCTGCGCCGCACCGGGCGGCAAGACTGCTCAACTTGCCGCTGCGGGGGCGAGCGTTACCGCAGTCGATCGCGCGCCGGCACGGCTCAATCGGCTGCGCGAAAATCTGACCCGCTTGTCGCTTCAAGCCGAGCTTGTCTGTGCCGATGTCGAGGAATGGCAAGCCGAGCCGTTCGACGCCGTCCTCCTCGATGCGCCGTGTTCTTCAACCGGCACTATCCGCCGCCACCCCGACATACCGTGGCTCAAGCAAGCTTCCGACATCGCCAAGCTTGCCGGCTTTCAAAGGCGGCTGCTCGATCGCGCTGTTGCCTTGACCAGACCCGGCGGCACGCTGGTCTATTGCACCTGTTCGCTCGAACCGGAGGAAGGCGAAGAGATCATCGCCTGCTTGCTCGCGCGCGAGCCCGGTATGCGGCGGGCGCCGATCGCCGCCGGCGAGGTGTTCGGCCGCAGCGAGTTCCTGACCAAAGACGGCGACCTGCGCACGCTCCCCTGCCATTTCCCCGATCCCGATCCGCGGTTCGCGGGTATTGATGGCTTCTACGCGGCAAGGCTCGTTAAATAACACGGTCTTGGCCAAAACGAGCGCCGTTGGCCGCTAATGCGCCATTCCTTTATGGTCCGAATTCGGCGGCAGATTCTCGCTTCCGCCGAGGAGGGGCGAACGCGGCAATGGCGCGCGCTTTGGTCGCGAACCGTAGAAAACTGTCCCTGACGCTTTCCTGGCTGCTGCTGCGCGGCGGGCTGCGGCGCCTCCGCGAGCTCTTCATCGGCCATCCGCTGCTGCGCTGGCGACTGGGACCGATCAAGGCCGACCGCCTGCTGATCGCGCCCCAAGAGCTGCGCACCGCCGACGCCACCCGCGCGACGGAAATCTATTCGGGCCGCTTCGCATTCGCCGGCAAGGTGGTGGTCTGCGACGAACGCTCGATCTTCGAGACGGCGCCACCCTCCGAAGAATGGGCCGCCGCGCTCCTGGGCTTCACCTGGCTCCGCCATCTGCGCGCCGCTGAATCCGGCATCACCCGCGCCAATGCCCGCGCCCTGGTCGACGAGTGGATCAGGCTGCAGGGCTCATGGCATCCGCTGGCATGGCGGGCCGATGTGCTGTCGCGGCGCATTATTTCGTGGCTCAGCCAGGCGCCGCTGCTGTTGCAGGACGCCGACGTGCGCTTCTACCGGCGCTTCCTGCGCAGTCTGGTCCGACAGGTCCGCTACCTGCGCCACACTGCCGGCCATGCCGGCCGCGTGCGTCGCCCGCATGCAGGCTACCATCGCGCTGACCTACGCCGCGCTGTGCATCGCCGGCCAGGCGCGCACCATCAAGTCGGCCACGGAGCGGCTGACGAGCGAAATCGAGCAGCAAATCCTGCCCGACGGCGGCCACGCCAGCCGAGATCCAGGCGCGATCATCGAGCTGCTGCTGGAATTTTTGCCGCTGCGCCAAGCCTTCAAATCACGCAACATCCCACCGCCGCCGGCGCTGCTCAATGCCATCGATCGCATGATGCCGATGCTGCGTTTCTTTCGCCATTCGGACGGCACGTTCGCGCATTTCAACGGCATGGCGGCGACGCCCGCCGATCTGTTGCTGACACTGATCGCCTATGACGAAACGCATGGCGCGCCGCTGTCGAATGCGCCTTATTCCGCCTATCAGCGACTGGAAGCCGGCGGCGGCGTGCTGATCATGGATACCGGCCGCGCACCGCCGATCGAAATGAGCCTTGAGGCGCACGCCGGTTTCCTGTCGTTCGAATTTTCTTCGCCGAAGCAAAGCCTCATCGTGGTCAATTGCGGCATGCCGGCGAATGCCCGCGCCGACTGGCGACCGCTGGCCCGCGCCACCGCCGCGCATTCGACGGTGACGTTCAACGAGGTGTCTTCCGCCCAATTTGTCGAAACGGCCGCGTTCCGCAATCTGCTGGGCGGCTCGCCGATGCTCGGCGGACCAAGCCAGGTCTCGGTGTCGCGCGACGAGCGGCCCGACGGCACGGTGACGGTCCGCGCTGCGCACGACGGTTACGCCAAGCGTTACGGCATCGTGCACGAGCGCACGGTGACGCTTGCCGCCGACGGCACGAAATTCGACGGCGAGGATTTTTTCTTCGCCGCCGACGGCAGCGCGCAAATCCGCACCGACCAGGACCGCTATGCGGTGAGATTTCATCTGCATCCGGCCATCAAGGCGACGCGGCTGACCGACGGCCACGGCGTCCTGTTAGTGACCCCGACCAGGGAAGCGTGGACCTTTAGCGCCGGCGACAACCCGGTGCAGCTCGAAGACAGCGTCTATCTTGCCAGCAATGAGGGCCTGCGCCGGACGGTGCAAATGGTCATCCACGGACACGCTCGCGCCATGCCGCGGGTGGTCTGGAGCTTCCAGCAGGCGAGCGCTGCCGCGCTTGCGACCGCCGGCACCGGGCGTCGCGTGCGCGTGGAGGAGCCGCGGCTGCCGCTGTGACCAATCGCACAAAAATTCTATAACAACTCGTCATGACCGAACACCTCCGCCGCGCCATACGCGCCCTTCTCGCCGTCTCCGACAAACCCGGCATTGTCGAATTCGCCCGCGCTCTTTCCGGCTACGGAATCGAACTCATTTCGACTGGTGGCACGCGCAAAACGCTTAGCGATGCCGGACTTGCGGTGCGCGACGTTTCCGAGCTGACCGGCTATCCGGAAATGATGGACGGCCGCGTCAAGACGCTGCATCCGGCCGTGCACGGCGGGCTCCTCGCCATCCGGGGAAATCCCGCGCATGCCGAAGCGATGCGCGCCCATCACATCCACCCGATCGATTTGCTGGTGGTCAACCTTTATCCGTTCGAGCAAACCGTCGCGCGCGGCGCGAGCTTCGACGATTGCATCGAGAATATCGATATCGGCGGCCCGGCCATGATCCGCGCCGCCGCCAAGAATCACGCCGACGTTGCCGTCGTGGTCGAGCCTGGCGACTACGCGTTGGTGCTCGACGAGTTCGCCCGGCACGGCGGAATGACGACGCTTGCGCTCCGCCGCCGGCTCGCCGCCAAGGCCTACGCGCGCACCGCGGCCTATGACGCGGCGATCGCCAACTGGTTCGCGGGCGAGCTGGGCGAAGTGGCGCCGGACTACCGCGCTTTCGGCGGCCGGCTGATCGAGGCGTTGCGCTATGGCGAGAATCCGCATCAGTCAGCGGCATTCTATGCCACGCCCGACCGGCGCTTCGGTGTCGCGACCGCGCGGCAGGCGCAGGGCAAGCAGCTCTCCTACAATAACATCAACGACACCGATGCGGCCTACGAATGCGTCGCCGAGTTCGATCCCGCGCGCACCGCCGCCTGCGCCATCATCAAACACGCCAATCCGTGCGGCGTCGCCGAGGGCGACAGCCTCGCCGAGGCCTATCGCAAAGCGCTCGCGTGCGATCCGGTATCGGCATTCGGCGGCATTGTGGCGCTCAACCGCACGCTCGACGCCGGCGCGGCGCGCGCCATCACCGAAATTTTCACCGAGGTCATCATCGCGCCGGACGCGACCGAGGAGGCGATCGCCATTGTCGGCGCGAAGAAGAACCTGCGGCTCCTGCTCGTCGGCGGGCTGCCCGATCCGCGCGCTAAAGGCTTGACGGCAAAGACCGTCGCCGGCGGGCTTTTGGTGCAAACCCGCGATAACGCCGTCGTCGATGACATGGATTTAAAACCGGTAACAAGACGCACGCCGACCAACGCCGAATTACGCGATTTACGCTTTGCCTTTCGAGTCGCCAAGCACGTGAAGTCGAACACCATCGTCTATGCGAAAGATTCGGCGACCGTCGGCATCGGCGCCGGCCAGATGAGCCGGGTCGATGCCGCACGCATTGCCGCGCGTAAGGCGCAAGACGCCGCGAAAGAAGCCGGACAGAAGGAGCCGGCGACCAAGGGCTCAGTGGTCGCCTCCGACGCGTTCTTCCCCTTCGCCGACGGCCTTCTCGTCGCTATCGAAGCCGGCGCTACTGCCGTCATCCAGCCCGGCGGCTCGGTGCGCGACGATGAAGTGATCAAGGCCGCCGATGAGGCCGGCATCGCCATGGTATTCACCGGCACGCGGCATTTCCGGCACTAGCTAGGCCGAGGACTCGCGAACTCCAGCGAATGTCTGCGTCAGGGAATGGCGCTCGCCGCCGCCGGTTGGCCGTCAATAATACTTAAACGACTTGTGATTTAAGTTCTTTCGGCAATTTTAACACGTTCTTACCCGTTTCGCATTGAGCCGAATTGATGGCCGACACTCACCTCGCCGCCGCTTTCAACAACAAGACCCGGAGATCAGCTAACCCGCTTTGCTTCATAGTGGATGATGATTTTGCATTCCGGCACGACCTGGCGAAGGAGCTGCGCCGGGAGAATGTCGACACCGTCGAGTTTTCGAACAGCTCCCGGTTCATCGATTTCGTCGACAACCAAAACCCCGATATCGTTCTCATCAACCTGCATGGTGCTGTTCCGCATGAGTGCGTGCGGGCGTTGCTGGCGCTCAAGGAATGCCGCTATTCCGGCGCCGTCCAGCTCTACGGGCACTGCGAGCCGAAAACGCTGGAGAGCTTCAATAAAATTGGCGTTGATGGCTGCCTGACAATGCTGCCGCCGCTCAAGAAGCCCGTGAAAGTGGCGACCCTGCGCGACATTATCAGCGGTCTAAAGCTTGACACCGCACCAGCCAGGTCGAGAGGCGTCTCACTTAAAGACGCGCTGGCGAAGAAAATGGTCAAATTTTTTTACCAGCCGAAAATTGACCTGA
This sequence comes from uncultured Alphaproteobacteria bacterium, assembly GCA_963826945.1. Lineage (GTDB taxonomy): Bacteria > Pseudomonadota > Alphaproteobacteria > Rhizobiales > Xanthobacteraceae > BOG-931. The sequence continues at coordinate 545,860 of CAWGYY010000031.1, forward strand.
AGATGGCTGTCGTGTCCGGTGCGGAAGCCGTAGCGCGCGTCGCCCATCCGGAGCTTGGCCTCCTGACGCCGGATGAATTCTTGCACGACGCCGATGAGGACGATCTTGTCGATCTATCGCGCCTCGCGCTGCTTGATGCGCTGCGGGCGAGCTCACACTTCCATGAATTGGGAGCCCGGCTGCAGCTTGCGATTAATATCGACATGGACAATTTGTTGGCGCTGCCGTTTGCCGATTTGGTTTTGTTGCATCGTCCCGAATGCGCGGATTGGGCCGGCCTGCTCGTGGAAATACCGGAACGACAGGTCGTCAACAAGATCGATCGCTTGAAAGCGCGGGCGCCAAATCTGCAACAAGCCGGCGTTTCAATCGCCATCGATAATTTCGGGCGAGGCGCCTCCAGCTTGGATGTACTGAATCAAGTCGCCTTCTCCGAAATCAAGATTGACCGCTCACTCATCGAAGGTTGCGCAACCAGTCCAGGCAATGAAAAAATTTGCAAGACCATCATTCAGATGGCGCATAACTTTGGTTGTCGGGCGGTCGCGGTTGGCATTTCCACGGAAGTGGATTTCCAGACCGTGTTGAGGCTTCATTGCGATATGGGCCAGGGATTTTTGCTCGGCAAGCCAATGAGCGTGAAGCAGATCGATGCTTTGATTACGAGCTCTGAGCCAGCCGCCGCCACATAACGCGGGCGAAGGCTCATAACCGCGAGAACGCGCCCTCACCTGTTTTGCAGGCCACGCTATCAGGCCTGGCTATAACGGTAACGCGCCAGACCCTGGCATTGCCCGCTGTTCGCCGGCACGTCGCGTTTTCGGCATTAAGCCGACGACTACGGCGAATGTCGTTTGACGCGGGTTGTGGTTCAGTCCGCGCGAATTTTGTTGTAGATTGCCGGCCGGCCAAATCGCCGATCGCGCCTTCGGCATTTGCGCCAGACACGCATTCAGGACAAGCTTAGATGCAAATCTTCTGGCTTACTCCGCTCGTCATGGCACTGTGGTTGCTCCTGCCTTTGTCCGGTTACGCCGCGGACAGCGAGGCCCGGCCTTCGGGCGACGCCGCCTACGGCCGCCACTTGGCTGAAAACTGGTGTGCTTCGTGTCACCTGGTCTCGGCCGAACAAAAAGCGACAAGGCAAGTCGCGCCGCCATTCACGACGATTGCTCAATCGACGAGTTTCAATGCAGATCGCCTCGCGTATCTTTTGTATGATCCGCATCCGAAGATGGCAAAGCTCGCATTGAGCCGCACGGCGATTGAAGACATCGCCGCTTACATCGTGTCATTGAAGAAGTAGAACCGGCCACCAACCGGCTGGCAAGCCGGCGCTAGGCCGCAAAGATCACACCGCGCCGGTGATCCACTGCTCCAGCTTCTGCCTGGGCGCAGCGCCGACCTGGCGGGAGGCAAGCTGGCCGTTCTTGAACAGCATCAGCGTCGGGATCGACATGATGCCGAATTTCGCGGCAGTGCCCGGGTTCTCGTCGACGTTGAGCTTGACGATCTTGACCTTGCCGTCGAGTGACTTGGAAATCTCCTCGAGTGCTGGGGCGATCATCTTGCAGGGGCCGCACCACTCCGCCCAGAAATCCACTACCACGGGTTCGCTGGCCTTGAGCACGTCCTGGTCGAACGTTGCATCGGTTACCTTATCGACCATGGAAGACCTCGCTTTGCGTGGGAAAAAGTGGCAGGGCAACCGAACCTATGAACGGCATCCGCCAGCGTCAAGATCGCCTCACCGGAGCGTGAGCGGGCGCATGATTGGGCTGGTTTTTGCGCATGATTTCGGCCAAAGCGGCCTCCATGGCCGGGCCGGGCACCTCGATGAGGTTCGGGCCGGCGGTAAAGATCAATGCGGCGCGAATCGTTTTCGCCGGGTAAATGCGCGCCAGCACCGCGCGGTATAGCGCCAGCTGGCCGATGTAAGCTTGCGGCGCCTCGGTCAAACTCGCCGGGATGGCCCGATCGGTCTTGTAGTCCGCGATCAGCACCGAATCGTCCGTCACCGCCAGCCGGTCCACCTGCCCCGACACCTCGATCGACGCGCCGCCGTCGCAGGCGATGCGCCCGACAATCGGCACCTCGGCGCGGCTTCCCGCGGCAAACAGTTCGGCGAAAACCAGATCGTTGAGGATGGTCAGCGCCTGTTGGGCCATCTCGGCCTGCTCGGCCGGAAGAAAATCCGCGGCGGCGCTTCTGAGAAATCGCTCGATGGCGGACTTGCGCGCGGCCGCGGGGATGTCGGGCAAAGATTGCATCAGACGATGCACGATGCGTCCGCGCGCGAGCGCTTTTTGCCGATCGGCGGCGGAGCCCGTCTGCGCAAAGTGCGCGATTTCCTCATCGAAGGCTGAGGACGGCGAAATCCGCGTTGGCCGCTTTGCTTCGGCAGGCGCCGGCTGGCGTAGCCACGATGGCGCTTCATGGCGATCGGTTTCCACAATCTCTGTGAGCGTTGCGGCACGCACGCTTGGTGTTCCTCGTCTGCGTGCGGAAGCGTAGAACTTTTTCTTCGTTCTCGCCTTCGGCAACGAGCATGGGATCGAGGGCATCGCGCACGAGATCGTACCAGCAGTCCGTCGGCCGCTTCTTGATGCCGTCCGCGCCGCACACGATCAGCCGGTCGGCGGCGCGCGTCATGGCGACGTAAAGCAGCCGGCGGTATTCGTGCTCGGCCTCGGTGTTGGCGGCGGCGCGTGCAGTCGCGACGCTCGGCACGTCCTCGGCCTTGCGCCCCGCCCAGACCATCGGCGCCGTCGGCAAGCTGCAACAGCCGCGGCGGCCGCGGGCCCTGCGGGCGGCGTCATGGTGTCGGCGAGGATCACGACCGGCGCTTCGAGGCCTTTGGCGCCGTGCACGGTCATGACTCGCACCTCGTCGCGGGCGATCTCCATGTCGCGCTTCACTTCGGCGCGGGCATCGCGCAGCCAGGTCAAAAAGCCCTGGAGCGACGGCGTCTCGCGCCGCTCGTATTCGAGCGCCAGATTGAGAAATTCGTCGAGCGCATCGTTGGCTTCAGGCCCGAGCCGCGCCAGGATGCGGCGCCGCGCGCCGCCTTCACCGAGGAGCAGCGCGTAGAATGCAAACGGCGTCTCCCGTCGCGCCGCCTCTGCCAGCTCATCGAGGCGCGCCGCGGCATCGGCGAAAATCTTTTTCTCGGCCGCCTTCCGCTTGAGGATGGTGCGCAACGGCGTGCGGCCGCGGTCATAGGCGATCTCGAACAGATCGTCGTCGGAAAAGCCGAACAGCGGACTGCGCAGCACGGTCGCCAGCGCAAGATCGTCCTGCGGCAATAGCAGCGCTTCGGCGAGCGCCATCAGATCCATCACCGCGATGTGTTCGGTCAGCACCAGGCGGTCGGCGCCGGCGACCTGCACCTCGACCCGCTTGAGCGCCCGGATGATCGCCTCGAACAATTCGCCGCGCTGGCGCACCAGGATCAAAATGTCGCCGTAGCGCGCCGTCGCGCTCGTCGACCAGCTTGCGCACCGCACGAGCGATGCGCCGCGCCAGCTTCACCCGCGGGCTGGTTTCGCTCACGGTATCGAACGGCGCGTCCCAGCCTTCGATCTCCTTGCGGTCGTCCGGCTTCTCCGGCTCCCAGATTTCGACCGTGCCCGGCGGCGTGTCGGGCAGCGCGATGTGCGGCGGAAATCCGTCCAGATCGGAGGTGACGCTCCGCGCGACGTCCGCGCGTTTGAACACCTCGTCCACCGCGGCCAGAATGACCGCGCCGGAGCGGAACGAATGCTCGAACTTGCTGACGACGAAGTTCTGCTCGCTCTTTTCGTGCGCGGTCTTGAAGTGGCGCAACATCTCCGCGAATTCTTTCGGCGCGGCGTCCTGGAACGAATAGATCGACTGCTTTTCGTCGCCGACCGCGAACATGGTGCGCTTTATGCCGCGCGCGCCGGCGCCGGCGGTGAATTCAGCAGTGAGCCGGCGCACGATCTCCCACTGCTTGTGGCTGGTGTCCTGCGCCTCGTCGACCAGGACATGATCGATGCCGAGATCGAGCTTGAAATGCACCCAGGCGGCATCGACGTTGGCGAGAAGCTTCAGCGTCTTGTCGATCAGGTCATCGTAATCGAGCAGGCCGCGGCGCTCCTTCTCTTTGGCGTAGCGCGTCACGCACCTCGTACGCGACGGTAACAAGGGCTGCGCTGCGGTCGCGCAACGCCACGCCGCGCCGCCGCTGGAGCAAATCCCAGACGCGCTGCTGCTCGTCGAGCAGGCGCTGCGCCAATGCCGGATCGCCTACAGCCTTCGTGATGATGGATTTGCGCGCCGTCCGTCCGCTGCCGGCGGCGGTGCAGAAAATATCGAGATACGTTTCGACCTGCTCCGAGCCGGCGAGCGTCGGCAAGCTCGCGAAGCGTTGCGCCTGATCGCAGTCGTTTTTGCCGCCCCGGGCGATCGTGTTGGCGATTGCCGGCCATTCCGACGGCGCGATGATCGCGCCGGAAAAATACTCCGCTTCGATCTCGTCGGCGCTATCCGACGGCTCGACGCCGAGCGCCCGCGCCAGGTTCGCAATCGCTGCCTCCACGCCGCCCGCGCTTTCTACCCACCGGCTGATCGCGTCGCCCTGGCCGATCGCCTCGCGCACCACGTCGCGAAAGGTCCGATCGGCGGCAGCCGTCATCGCCAGGTTCAGCGCTTGCGCCAGGGCGCTGCCGGGATTGCCCGCGCCTTCCAGCAGCACGCCGAGCGTCAACTGCTCCAGCAGTTGCGATTGCTCGGCGTCGTCGAGCACGCTGAAGCGGGCGGTAACGTCCGCTTCGAACGGGAACTGATGCAACAGCTGGGTGCAGAAGGCGTGGATGGTCTGCACCTTGAGCCCGCCCGGCGTTTCCAGCGCCCGGGCGAACAGCCGCCGCGCCAGCGCCCGGCGCCGCGCATCGGGCGCCATCCTGGAGCTCTGCCGAATGGCGTCATCAAGAGCGGCATCATCGAGCGTCGTCCATTCGGCGAGCGTGTCGAACACACGCTTCGCCATGTTGGCGGCGGCCGCCTTGGTGAAGGTGATGCAGAGGATTTTTTCCGGCTCGACGCCCTTGAGCAGCAAGTTGATCACCCGCTGCGCCAGCACGTAGGTTTTGCCGGAGCCGGCATTGGCGGCGACCCATGCCGACGTCTCCGGATCGGAGGCCTCGCTCTGCTTCCGCCGCACTTCGCTCGGGATCGAGGCCGCGCGTTCTCATTCGCTGCCCCAAATGTCGTCGATCTCGCCGCCGGTCGCCGACCATTCCTTGACGCGCGCGAGATGATCGTAATCGCCGTAATGGGTCGTCCACATCGGATGGACGAGCGAGCGATAGGGTTCGCTTTCGCTTGGCGAAGCGCGCGGCGAGCGTCGTCAGCTTTTCCAGCGCGTAGTCGGCCTGGCTGTCGGCCGTGCCCTTCGTCAAAATCGATCAGCTTCGGATTCGCCGGGCCGCGGCGCCGCCTTTGAGCAGCACGTAACCGATCTGCGCGACCGAACTGTCCGCGGCAATGTCCGGAAATCCGCCCTTGCGCAGGATCGCGGCTTCAAGCGTGAGCTGCGGCGCGAGCCCGGTCCGCACCTGCTTTTCCGTACGCGCCGATCCGGTCTTGTAATCGAGAATGACATAGCGGCCGTCAGTGTGGCGCTCGATGCGGTCGGCGATGCCGCTCAAAGTAAAGGCGCCCTCCGGCAGCGGAATTTCGATCTTGCCGCGGATCTCCGCGACCAGCGCACGGATGTCGGGGCGCCGCGCCGCCTCCCAACCGGCGAACCAGTGCGCGATCCGCTGGAAACGCGGCCACCAGAAGGCGCGCGCTTCGGGAAAATCGTCGAGCGTCGGCAAAATGCGGCCTGCCAAGCTCGATGAGTTCGCGCGCGGGATCGGCCGGAAGGCGATCCCTGTAACGCTCGGTGAAATCGCCGATGGCGTTATGGATGATGGTGCCGCGCTCGGCCGCGCCGGGTGAAAGATCGACCGGCATCGAGCGGCGCCAGCCGCAAAATATATTTGGCGTAGATGGTGTAGGGATCGCGCAGCCAGTCTTCGATGTCGGTGACCGAAAGGCGCTTCGGCCGCGCGGCGGCCGGCGGCTTGGGCGCGGGCTGCGGCCGCCGCCGCCACATGCTCGGGCCGGTCGAGTGCGCGCGCCCATGAAAGATACGCCTCGCCGCGATCGAATCGCCGCCTTCCACCGCTCCGCGCCGGCGACGGCGGCGAGGCGCTGGACGAAGCGCGACGGCACCGTGGGCGTGCCGGCGATCTTGGCGGCGTGACTGAGGATGACTTCTTCCGCGCCGAGCAGCTGCGCGAAATCGTGGGCGGTCAGCCCGACGCGGCGCTCCGGCAGATCAAGCCCGAGATCAAGCCGCATCGGACGGCTGAGCCACGCATCGGCCCGGCTTTCCGGCGGCCAGGTGCCTTCGACCAGACCGCCGAGCACGACGCGGTCGCACTCGGTGAGGCGCGCTTCGATGGTGCCGAGAATGCGCACCCGCGCGCCGGGACGAGGCGGCGGCCGCACCACCCGGTCCGCGAGCGCGGCGGAGAACAGCTCGACGTAGTCGGATGTGTCGACGAGGAGCGGCGGACGCCGCCTTGCTCGTTGCCAGTTCGTCGAGCGCGTCCGCAAGCTTTGCGCCATCAGCACCGGCGAAGGCGGCTTCGTCGCCGTCGTGCCGCGACAGCGCAGCAAGCACCTCGCGATGGCGGCGCGCGACTTCGCTCAAACGATGCGATTGATTGGCAATGCTTTCGAGCGGCGCCAGCGCGCGAGCGAGCGTTGCGACAAATTCCGCGGCGTCGGCAAGCTCGTCGTCGTACAGCCCGACGCGCGGGTCGGAATGATGCAGATCGGATTCCTCCTTGCTGTGGAATTTCTGCAGCTGCGCGCGGAAAGTCTCGAGCGCGTGCGCAAGTCCGTCGCTGCCGGCGCGCGGCCGCGGGCCGCGCAGCACCGCGCGCTCAAGCGCAGCGATCGCGCGATCGCGACGCGGCCCGCCAACGCGCAGCAGCGGATGCTTGAGCAGCGCCAGCAGCGTGACCGGCGCAAGCCGGCCTAGCGCGGTTTCGGCCGCAAGCCGTGCGAAAATTCCCGCCGGCGTTTCCGCCAGCGCCTCGCCGCCGGAATCCTCGGCCGCGATGTTCCAGCGCGCGAGCGCGGCCTTCACCCGCCGCCCGAGCGCGCGATCCGGCGTGACCAGCGCGGCGGTCTTGCCCTGATGCGACTGCTTCGCGCAGCGCCACCGCGATCGCGAGCGATTCCTCCTCGGCATTGGCCGCCTCGATCACGCTGATTTTTGCCATCGCGGCATCGGCGTGCGCGCCGAAGGCCGGATCGGCTGCGCGCTGCTGCCACAGCTCGGTCGCCGCGGCCGGCCGCAGCGCCTCCGAGAGCAGCCGCTCGCGGCCGGTCGCGTCCGCGAGGTTCACGACCGCTTCGCGGACGATGCCGATGCGGTCGAGCAGCGCCTGCAGCGCGAATTGCGGATGTCCCGGGGCCGGCGCAATCCCCCTGCCCTCATCGCCGGCAATCAGCCGCCAGGAGTCCTCGTCGAGATCGGTATCGAGGCCCGGCAGCACCACGGCGCCGTGCGGCAGCCGCGCGATGGTCGCGATCAATTCGGCGGTCGCGGGGATCGAGCCGGTGGAGCCGGCGGCGATCACCGGACCGTCGGTCTTGCGCGCAAGCCGCGCGGCTTCGGCCTTGATCAGCGCGTCGCGCCGCTTCGCCGGCTCGATGCAATCGCGCTCGGCAAGCACCCGCGGCCATGCCTCACGCGCGATCTGCAGAAACTTCAGCGTCAGCTGCCAGTAGCGGTCGAACATGTCGGGCACGAGATCGTCGAGGCGATCCCACGACACGCCGCGCGTGGTCATGTCGTCGATCAGGCGGGCGAGATCGTCGGCCAGCGCACAGGCCGCCGCGGGAGTTTGCGCGACCAGCGGACTGCCGCCCGCACCATGCACTTCAGGCGCGTTCGCCCATTTGGCGACCAGCTCGGTTAGCAGCAGCCGGCGCTCCAGACCGCCGAGCGCCGGCGGCAATGCCAGCGCATCCGCCGCAAGTTCTCCCGTCGCCGCCTCGGCGAACGCAATTTCGTCCTCGTCGATGTCGCCGAGCGCGACAATGCGCGGCAGGATCGCCGCGTCGGTCTTCAGCACATCGAGAAACGCATCCCGCATCAGCCGGCACGCCCGCCGCGTCGGCAGGTAGAGCGTAGTGGCGGCGAGCGCGAGCGGATCGTCGGCAATGCGCAAGCCGAGCTTGCCGCTGACCAACGCCTTGATCAGCGTCGGCAGAAACGGCGCCGATGCCGGAATGGTGAAGACCCGTGGGGGCATGATGTAACAGTACTCCGTCACCCTGAGGTGCGAGTGGAGCGAGCCTCGAAGGGCGACGGCCCGGGCACCTCGGCCGCATCCTTAGAGGTCCGCGCTGCGCGCGGGCGCCTCAGGACGACGGTCAACAAATATCCGATTCTAAAGCGCGGCGGCGAGGGCCGCTTCCGCGGCGGCGACGGCCTCCGGCGTGCCCACATGCATCCAAAGGCCTTCGAGGCGCAAGCCGAACAGGCGGCCGCTGGCGCCGGCGCGATCAAACAGCAGGTTCAGCGAAAACTCTCCTGCCGGCGCGTCGGCGAACAGCGCCGGCGTCAGGATCGCGGCGCCGGCATAGACGAACGGCACCACCTCGTTCTCGTCACGGCGGCGCAGGCGGCCATCCGGCTGCATGGCGTAATCGCCGCGGCCGGAATAGCCGACGCTGCCGGCGGTCGGCGCGAGCAGCAGGAGCACATCCATTGTCGCCGCATCGAACGCTTCGGCGAGCCGCCGAAAGTTCGGCTTGACGCCGTCGAGCCACACCGTGTCGGAATTGACCAGGAAGAACGGCGCCCCGCCAAGCTGCGGCAGCGCCTTGGCGATGCCGCCGCCGGTGCCGAGCAAGCTTCCGCGCTCGTCGGAGATGATGATCTGCGGCCGCTTGCGCCCGGCGAGATGGCTTTCGATCGCGTCGGCAAGGTAATGCACGTTGACCACGGCGCGCTCGACGCCGGCGTCGGCTAACCGATCGAGCGAATAATCGATCAAAGATTTGCCGCCCATTTGCACCAGCGGCTTTGGGATGTGGCCGTTGTGCGGGCGCATCCGCGTGCCAAGCCCGGCCGCAAGCACCATCGCGCTCGTCGGCATCATGATGGTTTCCCCGCCCATCAACATTCGCCGATTCGATGCATCATAGCCCATTCAACGACGGCACGTTCGCGGCATACCAGGCCTTGAGCGGCGCCAGCGCAGGATGCGCCAGCGATCGCTGCAAATAGCCCAATAGGCGCGGGACATGACGCAAATATTGCGGCTTGCCGTCGCGCTTGTTGAGCCGGGCAAAGATGCCGAGAATCTTGGTCGCCCGCTGCGCCGCCGTCGTCGCGTAGAGCTGCGCGAACACCGCCGGATCGAAGCGCGCGTCGTGGAGCCGCGCGCGGGCATAGCGGCTCAGCAGCGCGAGCTCCAGCTCCTCCGATACATCGACGCGCGCGTCCTGCAGCAGCGAAGCTACATCGTAGGCGCCGGGGCCCAGCAGCATGTCCTGAAAGTCCAGTATGCCGATCCGGGCGACGTCTTCGCGGTCGGGCAGCCACATCAGATTTGGCGAGTGATAGTCGCGCAGTACCCAGGTCGGCGTCGCGTCGACTGCCGGTTCGAGAGCCTCGCGCCACAAGGCTGCGAAACTTTCGCGCACGTCATCGGCAGGTGCTGCGTCAACGCTGACCAGATACCAGTCGAGCAAGAGCTCGGCTTCGATCAGAAATGCCTGCAAGTCGTAACGCGGTATCCGATAGTCGCGGCGCGGCGCCACCGGCAGGGTCTCCGGCAATCGGCGGCGATGCAGCGACACCAGCACGTCGACCGCGGCTTCGTAGCGCTCCTCGATCGGCGCCGGCGGATCGCCGCCGACGATCCGCTCGTTGCCGAGGTCCTCCATGATGAGCAGACCGCGTTCCAGATCGGCGTCGAGAATTGCCGGCGCGGACAGATTGCGATCGCGCAGTCCGGAGGCGATGGCGACGTAGGGAACAATATCCTCGGCCAGATGGGCGATGGCGCTGTAAGGCTTGCCGTCGCGCACCGGCGGACCGTCGGGGCGTCGCGGCGCGTTCATCAGGATCGTCGTCTCTCCGTCGCGCGTCAGCCGTTCGAAAATCCGCGTCGAGGCGTCGCCTTCCATGCGCCGGCGCATCGCGGCTCCGAAACCGGATTCGTCGAGGAACGCGCGCACTTGCGTGATGCGATCGACCCGCGCCGACAGCGCGCCGTAGCCAACGACGCGGGCGTTGCGGGCTCCGGAATCAAGCTGCGGCACGAGCGTGAAGGTGATGTCGAGACGATCGGGCGGCAGAAAACCGGCGGCGCGATCCGGCCATTCCACCAGCACGACGGTGCGCTCGGGCAAGTCGTCAAAGCCGAGTTCGCCGAGTTCGGCGACACCGGACAGCCGGTAGAAATCCGCGTGCACCAGCAGAAAGCGCGGCAACTCATAGCTCTGCATCAGGGTAAAGGTCGGGCTCGGCACCTCGATCGAAGCGTCGCCCGCCAGATAGCGGATGAGAGCCCGCGCGAAGGTGGTTTTGCCGGCGCCGAGATCGCCGGACAGCGTCACCAGATCGCCCGGTTCGAGCGCTGCGGCAATATCCATGGCGAAGCGCGCTGTCGCCTGCTCGTCCGGTAATGTCACGGTGAAACTTGACGCCGCCGGTGGCGGTCGGAAACATCGCGCTGCTCCGATATTCGCTCAGCAAGCTATTGAGGATCCCGGCGCGCTCAGCCGTGCATGGCGACGACGACGCAGCAAATCGCCCAGAACAGGCAGTACTCGAAACCGCCGATCTGCCACAGCCATTTCCCCTTGCTGTGGCGCCACACCGCCCAGGCCGCCACAAACAGAAACACCGCCTCGATGAGCGCGACATAGCGCGTATAGATCGCGAACACCATGCCGATGGCGCAGACGATCTCGATCGCCATGCAGGAGAACACCCATGCCTTGATGGGATACAGCCTGAAGTCATCGTAGATCTTGTAGGTGAGCTCGAGATCGCTCGCCTTGGCGTAAAAATGCGGCAGCAGGAACAAGCCGCAAATCAGCCGCAGGATGTTGAACTCGTTGGTCAGGTCGAAAATCTGATAGTAGCCCATGCGCAAGTGTGCGGTTGAATTGTGGGAAGTGCAACTCCGTGCGGTTCGCTAGGCCGCCGTCAACCTGGTGGCGGCGCCGAGCGGGAAGGTGCAGGTCACCGTGGTGCCTTCGCCGACGACCGAGGAGATGGTGACCGTGCCGCCGTGCAGCTCGACGAATGAGCGCACCAGCGAGAGGCCGATGCCGGTGCCGCGATGGTGCGAGCCGAGCGAATTGGTCTCGAACCAGTCGAACACCTTTTCGAGCACATGCGGCGGAATACCCGGCCCGTGATCGGTGACCGAGAACACGAGCGCATCGGCGCGCCGTTCGGCCAAAAACGTGACGGTGCCGCCGGGCGGCGAGAAGCTCACGGCATTGGCGAGCAGATTAAACAGAATCTGCCGGACGCGGCGCTCGTCGGCGATGAAGCTGCCGATGTCGTGGGCGGTCACGATCTCCAGCGCAATGCCGGTGCTGACCAGGCGGTCCTGCACCCCTTCCGCGGCGGCAGCCATGGTTTGGCGGATATCGACCGGCGCCAGGTTGAGCTGCATGCGGCCGGCGTCAATGGTGGCGAGATCGAGGATGTTGTTGATCAGCGCCAACAATGTGTCGGTCGAGACGGTGATGTAGTCGAGATACTCGCGCTGCTTCGGCGCCAGCGGACCGGTGGCCTCGTCGCCAAGCAGATGAACGAAGCCGATGATGTTGGTGAGTGGCGAGCGCAGTTCGTACGACACGTGGTGGACGAAATCGATCTTGATCTTGTCGGCGTCTTCCAGAGCTTCGTTACGTTCGCGCAACGCCCGCTCGACGTTGACCGAGTCCGTTACGTCATGGAAGGTCACAAGCGTAGCGGCACCGGGCAGCGGCACAGTCGTGCAGTCGACCACCGTGCCGTCGCGCCGCTCGAGCCGCCCCGATATCGGCCGCCGGCTGTCGATTGCGGTGATGACTTCGCGGAGCGCCTGCCACGTTGGCGCGTCGCCGTGCAGCGAGCGGCTTGAAGCGGAGATCGTTTCGATGTGCGGCCGCTCTTCAAGCGTCGCCGGCGACAACCCCCACATCCGGGCGAAAGCGGAATTGGCAAGCCGCAAGCGGCCGTCGCTGCCGAACACTGCCACGCCTTCGGCAAGATTATCGAGCGTTTCGCCCTGGACGCGGATCAGCTCCTCAAACCGCCGATCGAGATCGAGCCGCTCGGTCACGTCGTTGAACAGATAAGTGACGCCGCCGTCCGGATTGGGGGTGGTGACGACCCGCAACGTACGGCCGTCGGGCAGATGCCAGGTATGTTCTCTCGCTTCCATGGCGCGATAGGCGCCGTGCAGCTGCGCCTTCCACTGCCGGAAGTCCCGCTCCTCGGGGAGCTTGCGCGTCGCCCGCAGCTCCTCCAGCACCGCCGAATCGCTGGGACCCTGATCGAGAAAAGCCGCGTTGAGATTCCATAACGCGCGATAGGCGGCATTATAAAACGTGAGCTTCTGGTCGGCGCCGAACATGGCAACGCCGGTGGAAAGCTGATCGAGCGTGCGCCGGTGGGCGTCGACCATGCGGGCGAGCGCGTTGCGCATCGTTTCAGCTTCGGTGGCGTCGACGGCAAGTCCGGCGCTGCCGGCTTCGGTCTGAAAGTCGAGCACGTCGAAGCTGCTGCGGGCGCCGGCAACGACTGCCGGCAAGCGGCCCGCATAACCGCCATTGGCCCGGCGCGCCCGCGCGATGTTGCCCCGTGCAGCGCTATCGAGCAGTTCCAGATTGCGCTCGACCGCGTCAGCGGGATCGCGCGCTTCGACCGCCTGAGCATAAGCGGCGTTGACGAAAATCAGCCGCCCGGACGCGTCCCGCAGCCACACCGGCGACGGCAATTTTTCGATCAGCGCGCGCAAAGCCGCGATTTCGTTCTGCAATGACTCGTAGCGACCGGCGAGGTCGAGCAGATCGCGTTTGACCCCGCTGGCGTCCTTGAGCCGCAGCACGGCGCGGCCGGCGACTGCGCGGCCTTGGGCCTCGATCGGGCGGCCGGAGAGTGTCGTGAACGCCATCGAGAACGGTTCGCCGCGTGCGCGCAGCGCCTCGACCGCTCGCTCCATGGCGACCGCTTTACTGGCGTGGAGCCAGGAGCCGAAGGCGAGCACGCGATGAGGCGCCGAAACGCCGACGACCGCGGGATCGCCTTCGATGTTGGGCTCATCGGCGGCCGCCGGCCAGTCCACCATCACCTGCGGCTCCGAGGCGAGCAGCGCGTTGGCGCGATCGAGTTCGGCGCGCAGCGCCGCGATCTCGTCTAGCGATGAAGCTTCCAGGCGAGCCCAGCCGGCGCGGACGCGGACCAGCAGGATCGCCGTCACCACGGCGAACAACAACAAACCGACCAGCAGCACCAGCGCCGCGATCTCGTGGCGGTCGATGCTGCGGGAGGCGCCCAGCACCAGTTCATGCAGGACGACGACGGGATGTTGGGTGTCGGCGCGAGCCGGGAGCGGCGCGGCGGCGCCAATGGCTATAGCGAATCCGCCCAACCACGGACGAGCATAGCCCCCGCTCCGGATCGTGTCCGGCATGCCCCTAATGCCTCTGCCCGGCTGAGCCACCGCCATGGCCAGCGCGCGAATCGCACGACTTTACTCTCAAGCGGAATCGCGCCGAAAGAGTCCAGATCGTGAACGCGACATTCGTGCCGGCGCGGATCGCTTTTCAGCCGCGCTTTCCATCGCCATTCGGCGCCGTGCCGGTGGAGCCGAGGCCGCCGGCGGCGCGCTCGGTCGCATCCAGACTATAGGCTTCAACAAGTCTCGCCTGATGCACCGGCGCAATGATCAACTGCGCGATGCGCATGCCGCGGGTGACGACGAACGGTTCGGCGCCAAGATTGATGAGAATAACCTGCACTTCGCCACGGTAGTCGGCATCGACCGTGCCTGGCGAGTTCAGCACGGTGACGCCGTGGCGAAAGGCGCAAACCCGACCGCGGCCGGATTTGACCCTCATGGCCGGGCGGCAGCGCCATCGCAAAGCCGCAGGGGATCAACACCCGCGCTCCGGGCGCGAGTTCGACCGGGGCGTCCGCCGGAATCGCGGCGGAAAGATCGAAACCGGCAGCCAACGCGCTGTGATATTGCGGCAGCGGCAAATCGGCGCCGTGCGGCAGCCGCATGATGCGCACCTCGACGCCTGACTCGCCGCTCACCGTTTCGCCTCTGCAAGCGCCGCCGCGATCCGCTCGACTAGCGCCCGGGCCACGTCGTCCTTCGACTGCGGCGGCCACGATTCCACACCGTTCGCGGTGACCATCTGAATGGTGTTGGCGTCGCCGCCCATGATTCCGGTTCCGGGCGAAACATCGTTAGCGAGAATCCAATCGCAGCCTTTCTTCTTAAGCTTCGCCTTGGCGTTGGCGATGACGTCATCGGTTTCGGCGGCAAAGCCGACGACAAGGCGCGGCCGGCCGGATTTGCGGTGCGCGATGGTGGAAAGAATATCGGGGTTCTCCACCAATTCGAGCGTCGGAGTTTTGCCCTGCTGTTTTTTGATCTTGCTGCCGCTCACGGTCCGCGGGCGCCAGTCGGCGACGGCGGCGGCGAACACCGCAGCGTCAGCCGGCAGCGCTTTCTCAACCGCCGCCAGCATCTCGTTGGCGGTTTCGACATGCACGACCGAGACACCCGGCGGATCCGATAAATTCACCGGACCCGAAATCAGCACGACATCCGCGCCAGCCGCAGCTGCCGCTGCCGCAATAGCGTGACCTTGCTTGCCCGACGAGCGGTTGGCGATGAATCGTACCGGATCGATCGGCTCGCTGGTCGGCCCCGAGGTGACCAGCACGCGTTTGCCGGCGAGCGATCCGCCGCTGCGCAACATGGCTTCGACCACGGCGGCGATTTCGAGCGGCTCGGCCATGCGGCCGGTCCCGGCTTCGCCGCGCTCGGCCATTTCGCCGGAATTCGGACCGATGACGCGGATCCCGTCGGCGCGGAGTTGCGCGAGATTGCGCTGCGTTGCCTTAGCCGCCCACATGCGCGGGTTCATCGCCGGAGCGAGCAGGATTGGCTTGTCAGTCGCGAGCAGGACGGCGGTCGCGAGATCGTCGGCATGACCGCCGGCCATTTTCGCGATCAGATCCGCCGTCGCCGGCGCGACGACGACGAGATCGGTATCGCGGGCGAGCCGGATATGGCCGATGTCGAATTCGCTCTGCGGATCGAACAGGTCGGTATAGGCGCGTTCGCCGGCGAGCGCGCCGGCCGCAAGCGGCGTGACGAATTGCTGCGCGGCGGCGGTGAGAACGCAGCGCACGCCGGCGCCGCGATCCTGCAAGCGGCGGATCAGATCAAGCGATTTGTAGGCGGCGATGCCGCCGCCGATGATGAGCAAAACGCGCCGCGTATCGGGCGTTTTTTGACGCCCGCGTTGCAGCGGCCGCTCGAAATGTTCAAGTGCCTCGTGGCCGGTTTCTTCGGCCGCCTGGCGCAGGATGACGCGCACCTCGTCTTCCATGGAACGGCCCTGCCGCGCGGCGCGGAGCCGCAGCAGGCGCTTGAGCTTGTCGTCGAGCTGCCGGACGGTGAGACTGGCCATTTGTCCATGCTAGCCAAGAAATGATTGCATTGCAATCAATGCGATCATCGCATCAGCAGGATCACGACCCAGAGCAGGAGCGCTGCGATCACCCAGAGCGCGACCGTCGACCAGCGGCTCCTTCGCCTTTCCCTTTTGTCGATGTCGGCAACGGTTTCCGGCGACAACACCAGGCCGCCGCGGGTGATCTCATCGAGCTGATCGAGCACGCGCGCGCCGCGGGTCAACAAGCCCGGCGCATTGCCGACAAAGCGGCCGATCTCGGCAGCACCGAGCGCGGCGCCTTCCAGTTTGCCGGCGGGCCCGAGATGCCGCGTCATCCATTCGCGCACCACCGGCTCGGCGGCCGACCAGATGTCGAGCTTGGGATCGAGCGAGCGCGCCACGCCTTCGACGACGACCATGGTCTTTTGCAGCAGCAGCAATTCCGGCCGCGTGCGCATATCGAACAGGCCGGTGACCTCGAACAGCAGCGTCAGCAGCCGCGCCATCGAAATATCTTCGGCGGTGCGGTTGTGGATCGGCTCGCCGATGGCGCGGATTGCCTGGGCGAAATTTTCCACCGAATGATGCGCCGGCACGTAGCCAGCTTCGAAATGCACCTCGGCGGTGCGGCGATAATCGCGGGTAATGAAGCCGTGCAGGATTTCGGCAAGGAACAGCCGTTCCTTCACGCCGAGCCGGCCCATGATGCCGAAATCGACCGCGATCAGCCGGCCGCTGTCGTCGACGAACAGATTTCCCGGATGCATGTCGGCATGAAAGAAACCGTCGCGCAGCGCGTGGCGGAGAAACGTCTGCATCAGCGCCCGGGCGAGCTGCCGAAGATCGAAACCCTTGGCGACCAAGCGTGTACGGTCCGACAGCGGCGTCGCGTCGATCCATTCCAGCGTCAGCACTTCTTTGGTGGTGCGATCCCAATCCACCGTGGGGACGCGGAAATCCGGGTCGTCTTTGGTGTTCTCGGCCATTTCCGAGAGCGCCGCGGCCTCCAGCCGAAAGTCCATTTCGATCGTGACCGTGCGCCGCAAGGTGTCGACCACTTCCACGAGACGCAGCCGCCGCGCCTCGGCGGAAAAGTCCTCGGCGTGGTGCGCGACATAATCGAAGGCGCGGAGGTCGGCATAGAACCGCCGTTCGATACCGGGGCGCAGCAGCTTGACCGCGACCGCGCGAGGACCACCGGCGCCGAGGACTTCAGCACGGTGCACCTGCGCAATCGAGGCGGCGGCGACCGGCGGCCCGAAGCTCGCGAAAACTGAATGGAGCGGCCTGCCAAACGACGCAGCGACTGCCGCCTCGGCCTCCTGCTGGGGGAACGGCGGCATCTGGTCCTGTAGCCGCTCCAGATCTTGCGCCGCCGCGGCGCCAACAACGTCGGGCCGGGTCGCCAGAAACTGACCGAGCTTGACGTAGCTCGGGCCGAGCCGTGTCAGCGCCGCCGACAACCGCGTGTTGGCAGCACCGATCGACGGCCGTTCGATCAATCGCAGCATCCGCACTAATGGCCGCGCCGCCGGGGGTATCATGGCGGGATCGATGGTGCCGAATACGCCCTCGCGCGCGAAAATGAAGCCGGCGCGGCCGATGCGGACGAGATGAAAAGCGGAGATCACAAACGCCAGCCGGAATGCAGCGCGACAATACCGCCGGTCATGAGCTGATACGAAACCCGGGCAAAACCGGCCGCGCGCATCATGGCAGCGAAGTCCGGAGGCTTTGGAAAGCGGCGGATCAATTCCACCAGATAGCGATAGGATTCTGCATCGCCGACCACTGCCCGGCCGAGCGCCGGAATTACGCTGAACGAATAGAAATCGTAGAGCCGGTCGAGGCCGGGCACATTCACGGCGGAGAATTCGAGGCAAACAAATCGTCCACCGATCTTGAGAACGCGGAAGGCCTCGGCGAGCGCAACCTCGATGCGCGGCACGTTGCGGATGCCGAAGGCGATGGTTGCGGCATCGAATGCGCGGTCGGCAAACGGCAGCGCCTCGGCGTTGCCTTCAGTGAACGTCACGCGCTCTTCCAACCCCGCTTTGCCGGCGCGCTCACGTCCGACCGCGAGCATCTCCGGATTGATATCGCACACTGTCGCCCGCGTACCGGCGCCGCCCGCCGCGAGCACGCGCATGGCGATATCGCCGGTGCCGCCGGCAATATCGAGCAGCGCAAACGGCCGGTTTTTCGGCGGATTGACCGCCGTCACCAGCGCATCCTTCCAGGCGCGGTGCAGGCCGAACGACATCAGGTCGTTCATCAGATCGTAACGGCGGGCGACGCTGCGAAATACATCGTCGACCAGCGCCTGCTTGGCCGCAAGCGGCACTTCCCTCGCGCCGAATTGGGTGGTCCCGGTAGGGTCGTTCATGAGATGGCTTTCTTACGCCAAACCATAGCGCGACGACGCAACCGACGCTATGTCTGCGACCGTTAACCTAAGTTCGCGAATCTCAAGTCCGCGAACTGAGTCCCGCGCCAGCAAACGGCGGCTGAGCAATGCCCGAACTTCCCGAAGTCGAAACGGTGCGCCGCGGCCTGGCGCCGGCAATGGAAGGCGCCCGCTTTGACAAGGTCGAACTCCGCCGCCGCGACCTGCGCTGGCCGTTGCCGAAAGATTTCGTGCAACGGCTCGAGCACAAAACGGTGACCGGCCTCGGCCGGCGGGCGAAGTATCTGCTCGCCGATCTGTCGTCCGGCGACGTGCTGCTCATGCATCTCGGCATGTCGGGATCGTTTCATGTGTTTCACGGCAGCGGTCACAACAAGCTTGGCCGCTACCATCACGAACGCGAGCAGCATGCCGCGCACGATCACGTCGTCTTTCACATGTCGTCGGGGGCGATCATAACATTCAACGACCCGCGCCGCTTCGGCTCGATGAAGATCGTGGCGCGCGCAAAGCTCGACGACGAGCCGTTGCTCAATCGGCTCGGACCCGAACCGCTCGGCAACGCCTTCGACGCAACGATGCTGGCGAACGCGTGCAGGGGAAAAAAGACCAGCCTCAAGGCGGCGCTGCTGGACCAGCGTATCGTCGCGGGGCTGGGCAACATCTACGTCTGCGAGGCACTGTACCGGGCGCGGCTTTCGCCCAAACGCATCGCCGCCACGATCGCCAGCAAAGCCGGCGCCCCCAACGAGCGCGCCCAGCGGCTGGTCGAAGCGATCAAGGCCGTGCTTAACGATGCGATCAAAGACGGCGGCTCGTCGCTGCGCGACCACAAGCGCACCGACGGCGAACTCGGCATGTTCCAGCATAACTTCAAGGTCTACGATCGCGAAGGTGAGAAGTGCCCGACACCCGGTTGCCGCGGCACCATCAAACGCATTGTGCAGAATGGGCGCTCGACGTTTTATTGTCCGGCGTGCCAAAAGTAATTTTGTTGCCTCCCCCACAAGCGGGGGAGGATTAACGAGAGACACGCCATGAGTTACCAAAACATCATCGTCGAAACCCGCGGCAAGGTCGGATTGATCCGGCTCAATCGCCCGCAGGCCCTCAATGCGCTCAACAGCGCGCTGGTTGCCGAATTGGGCCAGGCGCTGAACGCCTTCGAAGCCGACCCCGGTATCGGCTGCATGGTGATCACCGGCTCGGACAAGGCGTTTGCCGCCGGCGCCGACATTAAGGAGATGGCCGACAAGACCTTCGTCGAGGCCTTCCTCGGCGACTTTGCTGCGAACTGGCATCGCGCTGCGACCATGCGCAAGCCGGTGATCGCGGCGGTCGCGGGTTTCGCGCTCGGTGGCGGTTGCGAGCTTGCCATGCAGTGCGACCTGATCATTGCCGCAGACAATGCGAAGTTCGGCCAGCCGGAGATCAAGCTCGGCATCATTCCCGGCATCGGCGGCACGCAACGGCTGACGCGCGCCGTGGGCAAGGCCAAGGCAATGGATCTGGTTCTCACCGGCCGGATGATGGACGTCGAGGAAGCCGAACGCGCAGGCCTGGTCGCCCGCATCGTGCCGCTGGCTAACCTCGTCGAGGAAGCGATGAAAGTCGCCGAAACGATCGCGTCGATGTCGCTGCCGTCAGTGCTCGGCGCCAAGGAGGCGGTCAACACCGCATTCGAGACTTCGCTCGCCGAAGGCGTGCGCTTCGAGCGGCGCGTGTTTCACTCGCTGTTCGCGACCGCCGATCAGAAGGAAGGCATGGCGGCCTTCATCGCCAAACGGCCGCCGAAGTTCGAGAACAAGTGACGCGCACGCGCGTCACTTTCTCACGCACACCACGCGAACGACGGACTGTTCGATCGGAGCGTGGTCGGGCGCCGCGGCCGCAGGCGTGATGCCTCGGCCTTGCAGAAACGCGCGAATGGTTGCCACCGGCACCAATGTGGCACCGGGAGCACCGCCGCCGGCGACAACAGAGGGCTTGAGGTCGACCATGCCGGCCAATGCGCCGCGGGTATCGGCTGCTGCCGCCCCCGAGAAACCCGGCTTTGGCGCCGGGTCGACGCCTTGTGTGGTGCGATGGCTAACCGCGCTTGTCACCTGCGCCTCGCCGCCCTGGGCGAGCGGATCGGCAACGCCGACAAGCTTGAAGTCTGTAACGTCAGCGTTGGCGCCGTCGCCGGCGAGCGCCGCCGGCACAAGGTTGCGCACGCCGTAAACGTGAATGAGCGCCAGATCGTTGGCTTGGTCCGCGGCGAGGCGCTCGGCGTGGCCGAGACCAGGCAGCGTGATGGCCTGGCAATCGTCGGTGACATGAGCCGGAGCGATCAGATCGCCGTCGCTGCTCACCACAATCGCAGTGCCGTATTCGACCATTCGCCGGACGCCCGGGACCGGCGATGCATGGGGGTCGGGAAATCCGCTGTACGTGCCGACGACGGCGGCGGCGATGCGGTCCATCGTTCCTTCGGTCGCCTGATCATAGAGCACGGTGACGCCGCGCACTTCCGTGCCGCGCGCCGCGGCGCGGACGCGGAAATTCTTCAACCCCTGCACGCCGCTGATGACGAAGGAATCGGCCGCGAGCTGACTTGACGCGATCTCGCCGCCGCGACGCTTTCTTCTCCTGTTCGAACAGCGCCGGCAGCGACGCTTCGGTCAGGCGAAAGGTCTCGATCTGAATCTGACCTTGCGCCGAGGTCCAGCGGCTGCCGGTGCGCGACGGCTCAACCCGGGGCACGAGCTTGCCGGGCAAACCGAAGCGGGCACCGGTCGCCGGATCCTCGATCACCTGCCAGCCGACGGAATCCGGAAAGGTCACCGGGCCGGCCGGCGCTTCCTCCGTGCCGACGGCGCCGGTTTCCGGTTTGCTGTGTTTACGGGGTTCATTCACACCCCTGCCGCGGCGCGCGATGCCTTCATGTTGAGGCGACGCAGCCGGTGCGGTCGCAACATGCGTCTTCGCTGGCGGTTTGTGCGCGGCTGACCACCGCGGCCGGTGTCTTGCGAGCATTGGAATTTTGCACGAATGCGAGCGTGGTCGCCGCAAGGAGGCCGACGAAAATCGCTGCCGTCCTCAAATGCATGGTCACCCGACCTTAACGTCCACGCCTACCTGCGCAGGGACCAGCGTATCCGAGCCGCACGCCGACGCCAATCCGGGCAGCATGGTCTGTAGCGAGTGCCGGATACCGGCGCGACGGTGGCGGTGGTCGCGCGGGCGGTTCAAGCCTATCTTGACGTTATGCTTAGTGCCCGAATGTTCAGTGCCGAAGAGCTCGAACGCTACGCGCGCCACATCGTGCTGCCCGACGTCGGCGGACCCGGGCAGGCCGCACTCAGCCGCGCGCGCGTGCTGGTGGTCGGCGCCGGCGGGCTCGGCGCGCCGGTTCTGCTCTATCTTGCCGCCGCCGGGGTCGGCACCCTCGGCGTTGTCGACGACGACGTGGTCACGCTCTCGAACCTGCAGCGGCAAGTGATCCACGCCACGCCCGACATCGGCACGTCGAAGGTCGATAGCGCCGCGGCGATGATCCACCGGCTCAATCCTCACGTCGCCGTCGAACAGCATCACGTGCAGGCTGGCCGCGCAGAATGCGCTCGCGCTGATCGAGCGCTACGATCTGATCGCCGACGGTTCCGATAATTTCGCCACGCGCTATCTGGTCTCGGACGCCTGCTACTTCGCCCGCAAGCCGCTGGTGACCGCCGCGCTTGGGCCATTCGACGGCACGCTGACGACGATCCGCGCGCACGAGCGCGGCGCCGACGGCAAACCCAATCCGACCTATCGGTGTCTGTTTCCCGAGCCGCCGCCGCCCGGCACCGTACCGGCCTGCGCCGAGGCCGGGATTCTCGGCGCGTTGGCTGGCGTGATCGGCTCAATGGCCGCGCTCGAAGTCATCCGCGAGATTGTCGGGTTCGGCGAGGGCCTCGTCGGCCGCCTGATCATGCTCGATGCCCGCGCCATGCGGTTCGAGACTTTACGCTACGAGTGGGATCCGGCGAACCCGCTGTCCGGTGACCAGCCGACGATCCGCGATCTGTCGGGGCACTCATGAACGTCATTGCGAGGAGCGAAGCGACGAAGCAATCCAGAACGGTAAGGCCAGACTGGATTGCTTCGCTTCGCTCGCAATGACGAGTTATTTGCTCCACGTCGCCATGATGGTCGTGCCTTTGAGGACCGTCCATTTGTGGGGGCCGGCGCTGACCAGGGTGAAACAACTATCGTTGCCGCCCTTCCAGGAAGTGCAGAAGCCGTCCTTCGACAGCTTCCAGGTGCCCTCACCTCTGTTCCCCTTGCCGATCGGCACGCGTTTGATCTTGCCGTCGGGGGTAAATGTCATCTTGAATCTGACATTCGACGGGGACGATGCGGTAAACGGCTGGCCGGTAAAGAACGTGGATTGAATGTCGTTCGGCGCAAGCTTCCCCGCCGGCGGCGCGGCAAACGCCGATGTAGCGCACAGCGCGCCGCCGAAGACGACCGTGACAGCACGCCCGATCTTTATTCGCATCTGGAATCTCCGAAGCGCTTAATCGTGAGCGTTATGATACTTGACCACACTTACGCCGTCACGGCCGGACTTGTTGCGGCCGCGGCACGCTAAAGGAACAGCGTTTCACCTCGCTTGCCCGTGATAGACGCTGTTCGGCCGCATGTCGGTGGCGGAGGCAACGCGATTGGACATGTTGAAGAAGCCGGCGACCGCGGCAATGTCCCAGATATCGCGGTCGGTGAAGCCCACTCGGCGCAACGCTTCGCGGTCGTCTTCCTCGACCAGCCACGGCTCCGCAGTCAGCTTGACGGCGAAATCGAGCATGGCGCGTTCACGCCGCGACAGCCGTGCCGCACGATAGTTCATCGCCATCAGTTCGCCGAGCGGCGGATCGCCGGAGAGTTGCCGCACTGCGGCACCATGGGCGACGAGGCAATAGTAACAGCGGTTGTGCGCCGATACCGCGACCGCGATCATTTCGCGCTCGAGTTTGCTTAAGCCCGACGGCGCCAGCATCAGATCGTTGTACATGGCTACGAACGCGGAAAGCTTTGCCCGGTCGAATGCGTATGCCTGCAACACATTTGGCACGAAGCCGAGCTTTTCCTCACACTTGGCGAAATAAGCGGTCATTTCGGGGGAAAGCTGTTCCGCTGGAAGCTTAAGCGCGGTAATGACCGTGTCGTCGCCCTTGACCGCCGAGGTGCGAGACTTCGGCGCAGGCGCGCCAGCCGTGGTTTTGTTGTTGCGTTTGGCCATGTTGCGTCCTTCCAGCGGTCGCTCGTGTCATGCCTGTGTCGGCGGCAGTGGATAGGGTGACATTATAGATTGTTGCAGTAGCGGATGTACGCGTCGCGCGGGTAATATCGCAGAAATAGCACCCGTTATCCGATAGGGGGAAACATGGCCGTCCAGAACATTCCTCGCCCCACGGACGAGGGCGCGAGCCAGACCCTTATCGCCGAGGCCACTGCGCTGGCAGCCGGACGCTGGCGCGATTTCCCGCCGGACTTTTTTGCCGCGCTTTACGGCCGCGCCCCGCCCGACGATCTCGAACGATACCGCCCGGAAGAGCTCGCCGCGATCGGCGAAGAAGCCTGGACGTTCCTGTCAGAACGCCGGCCCGGCACCGCCAAGATCGGGTTCACGCCGGCCCGCCTCACGCCCGGTGTGACCGTGCTCGATGTCCTCAACGACGACATGCCCTTCCTGGTCGATTCGGTACTCGGCGAACTGAGCGAACGCGGCGTGGACATTCGCTTCCTCGTCCATCCGGTCTTGACCGTGGAGCGGGACGAGGCGGGCAGGCTCACGGCCTTCAATGGCATCCGCAAAGGTGAGGGCCGGCGCGAAAGCTTCATTCACATTCACGTCCGGGGCATCGACGATGCGGCGCAACGCGCCGAAATCGTGCACGCGCTGGAAGATGTCCTCGCCGACGTGCGCGTCGGCGTCCAGGATTGGCGGCCGATGCTGGCGCGCTTGCAACAGGTCGCTGCGGACCTGAAGACCACGCCGCCGCCATTACCCGCCGATGAAGTGGCCGAAGCGATCCAATTCCTGCAATGGATCGCGGCTGACAATTTCACCCTGCTCGGCGCCCGCGACTACGCCTATACCGACAGCGAGCATGCGCTCGAGCCGCAGTTCGAAACCGGGCTTGGGCTATTGCGATCGCACGAGATGCGGCTCTTGCGGCGCGGCAACCAGCTCGTGACCATCACGCCGGAAATCCGCGAATTCCTGAAAGAGCCGAAGCTGCTGATCATGACCAAAGCCGCGGTGCGCTCGCGCGTGCACCGGCGCGTCCATCTGGACTACGTCGCGGTGAAGCGCTTCGACCGCGACGGCAACCTGATCGGCGAATGCGTGTTCTGCGGACTATTGACCTCGACGGCGTACACGCGCTCGGTGCGCGCCATTCCCTATCTGCGGCGCAAGATCGACGCCATCATCAGCCGCGCCGGCTTCGATCCTTCGAGCCATTCCGGCAAGGCGCTGGTCAACGTGCTCGAGCACTACCCCCGCGACGAACTGTTCCAGATCGACGAAGACACGCTCTATCAGTTCGCACTTGCCATTCTTCAGCTCGACGAGCGGCCGCGCGTGCGGGTGCTGCCGCGGCGCGATCGGTTCGACCGCTTCGTGTCCATTCTCGTCTACATCCCGCGCGAGCGCTACGACAGCCGGATCCGGTCGCGGATCGGCGAGTATCTCGCCGCGACTTTCAAAGGCCGCGTGCGCGCCTTCTATCCGTTTTTCCCCGAGGGCCCGCTGGTGCGCGTCCACTTCATCATCGGGCGCTACGAGGGCGAAACTCCCATTGTCGATCGCGCGGTTCTCGATCGCGCGGTCGAGGCGATCGTCCGGAACTGGACCGATGGTTTCGAAGAGGCGCTGGCGGCGGCCCATGTCCCGGGCAATGGCCATATTCTTTCAGCGAAATATCGCGATGCCTTTCCAATCGATTATCGCGAAGTCTATCCGCCGGCCACCGCCGTTGCCGACATTCAGGTACTGGAAGCGCTGACGGCAGAACACCCGGTAGGGGTGGAATTTTATCGCAGCTTCGGCGCGGAGCCTATGAGCGCCGGGCTAAAAGTCTTCAGCCACAGCCGTCCGATCGCGCTGTCCGAACGCGTGCCGGTGCTGGAAAACATGGGCTTCCGGGTCGTTGACGAGCGCACTTATCACATCGAGCCGCAGGATGCGGCGGACGTCTGGTTCCATGACATGACGCTGGAAAGCGCCCTGGGCCAGCCGTTCGATCTGAACGAACTCAGGGAAAAGATCGAGGCCTGCTTCCTCGCCGTTATGGGCGGGCGCGCCGAGAACGACGGGTACAACGCGCTCGTGCTGGCGACCGGGCTGGTCTGGCGCGATGTGGCGCTGATCCGCACCTTGTCGCGCTTTCTGCGCCAGGTGCGCGTGCCGTTTTCGCAGGACTATATGTGGGCGACGTTGCGCAAGCACGCCGCTATCGCGGCGCAAATCGTCACCCTGTTTCATAACCGCTTCGATCCAAAGCTCGGAGTGTCGGCGGACGAACGCTCCGTCGCGCGAGGCGACCATCGCCACGGCGATCGAGACTGCGCTGCAAGCCGTCGACAGCCTCGACGAGGATCGCATCCTGCGCCGCTTCGTCAACGCGGTGCAGTGCGCGATCCGCACCAACTTCTATCAGCTTGATAACCACGGGCAGCCGAAGGAACTCATCGCGGTGAAGTTTTCGAGCCGCAAGCTCGACGCCATGCCGTTGCCGCGGCCGCTGTACGAGATTTTCGTTTATTCGCCGCGCGTCGAGGGGGTTCATCTGCGGTTTGGCAAGGTCGCCCGCGGCGGCATTCGCTGGTCCGACCGGCCGCAGGATTTCCGCACCGAAATCCTCGGGCTCGTCAAAGCACAAAACGTCAAGAACGCGGTGATCGTGCCGGTCGGCGCCAAGGGCGGCTTCGTGCCGAAACGGCTGCCGCGCGGCGGCGCGCGCGAAGCCATCCAGGCCGAAGGCACCGCTTCCTACAAGCTCTTCATCTCGACGCTGCTCGACATCACCGACAACATCGGAACCGGAACGACTGGCGTCGTGCCGCCGCGCGGCGTCGTGCGCTACGAAGGCGACGATCCATATCTCGTCGTTGCCGCGGACAAAGGCACGGCGACGTTCTCCGACATCGCCAACGACATCGCCATCGCGCATGACTTCTGGCTCGGTGACGCCTTCGCGTCTGGCGGTTCGGCCGGCTACGACCACAAGAAAATGGGCATTACGGCTCGCGGCGCCTGGGAATCGGTCAAACGCCACTTCCGCGAGATGGACGTCGATATCGGCAAGATCGCTTTCACCACGGTCGGCGTCGGCGATATGTCGGGCGACGTGTTCGGCAATGGCATGCTGCGCGAGACGACGACGAAGCTGGTCGCCGCTTTCGATCACCGCGACATTTTCATCGATCCCGAACCCGATCCGGAACGGACTTTCGCCGAACGAAAGCGCCTGTTCGATCTGCCGCGTTCGAGCTGGCAAGACTTTGACAAGGCACTGATCTCCAAAGGCGGCGGCATCTATTCGCGCTCCGCCAAGGAGATCACGCTCTCGGCGGAGGCGCGAAAGCTTCTCGGCGTCGGCGAGAAGCTCACGCCGCAGGAACTGATCAAGGCCATTCTGAAAGCGGAGGTCGATCTCCTGTTCTTCGGCGGCATCGGCACCTATATCCGCGCCGCCGATGAAAGCGACGAAGCCGCCGGCGACCGGGCCAACGATCCGATCCGCATCGCCGGAGCGGACCTGCGCTGCAAGGTGATCGGCGAAGGCGCCAATCTCGGCATGACACAACGCGGCCGCATCGAGGCGGCGCTGCGCGGGGTGCGGCTCAACACCGATGCCATCGACAATTCGGCCGGCGTGAACACCTCCGACATGGAGGTCAACATCAAGATCGCGTTGAGCATCCCGCTGCGCGATGGCCGCCTGCAGATGAGCGCCCGAAATGTGCTGCTGGCGCAGATGACCGACGAAATCGCCACGCTCGTACTGCGAAACAATTATCTGCAGACGCTGGCCATATCGCTCTCACAGCGGCGCGGGATGGAAGATTTCGGCTTTCTGCAGCGGCTCATGCAGACGCTCGAGGCGCGTGGTCTGCTCGATCGCGCCGTCGAGTATCTGCCCGACGACATGGCGCTCGCCGAGCGCCGTCGCCGCTTGCAGCCGTTCACACGGCCGGAACTTTCGGTTTTGCTGGCCTATGCCAAGCTCACGCTCTACGACGACCTGCTCGAATCGGCGGTGCCGGACGATCCCTACCTCGCCCGCGAACTCACCCGCTATTTTCCGAAGGAGATCGCCGCGCAGTTTCCCGATGCGCTGCAACACCATCGGCTGCGCCGCGAAATCATCGCCACCCAGCTCGCCAACTCGATGATCAACCGCGGCGGGCCTTCGCTGATTGTGCGCATTGCCGATCAGACCGGAGCGGCACCCGCCGCCGTCGCATCCGCCTTTGCCGCAGTGCGCGACAGCTACAGCATGACCGCGCTCAACGCCGAGATCGACGCGCTCGACAACCGCATTTCCGGCAAAGTGCAGCTCGATCTCTACGCGGGAGTGGAGGACCTTTTGCTCGACCGCGTCATCTGGTTTTTGCGCAACGTCGATCTGACCAAAGGACTGGCGGACGTCGTGGCGCACTATCGTGACGGCATCGCCGCGGTTGAGGCCGCCCTCGACCACGCGCTGTCGGACCAGGCATCGACCGCGCGCCTTGCACGCAAACAGGAATTGACCGAATCCGGGGTGCCTGACGGCCTTGCCGGCACCATCGCCAATCTCGGTCCGCTGGCGGCGGCGCCCGACATCGTCCTGGTCGCCGACCGCACCGGCAAGGCGATCGGCGAAGTTGCGGCCACCTACTTCGCTACCGGCGCGTTCTTCCAGCTTGACCGTATCACGACGGCCGCGCGCGCCATTCCGATCGCGGATTATTTTGACCGGCTGGCGCTTGATCGGGCACGCGATTCCATTGGCGACGCCGAACGCCGGCTCACGGCCGCGATGGTTGCTAATGGCACCGCCGGCGGCGCCGCGGTCGAGGCCTGGGTGGCGCCGCGGAAAAGCGAAGTAGAACGGATCCGGGGAGCGATCCACGAAATTGCCGGCTCCGGGCTGACGCTGTCGAAGCTTTCCGTTGCTGCGAGCCTGCTCGGAGATCTGGTGAAGAATTAGCGGCGGCAGCCCGCCATAAAAAAGAGCCCCAAGCAGATCAACCGCTTGGGGCTCTCAGGTTGTTGCCTCAAACTTTAGGCTTATTGGGCCGGACGGCGGGGTGTCGGGGGATGGGGGAGCCGTCCGGTCGGCCTAATGCTTACAAAAATATGTACCTACCTCAGAGATGCAACGCGGATCACGCGTTAGTGTTAGTCAGTGCGGCAAAACGCGCGGCGGGCAGACCAAGCTGTGACGCCAGTCACGCTGACACGCGCGCACCGGTCGCAATGTTACGAAATTGCAATGAACTATTTCGAACCGCACGACTTTTGCGGTGTCGTTTGCTTGGAATGTAGTTCGATGTTTTCGCAATGCAGTAACCGCCCGCGCGGCGCCGATTTATTTCGCGATTGCAATGCGATTGCACCAATCTGAGCCTTCAGGCTGGAAAAAGCTTCCACCAAACTTCCCGCAGCGCAACGCAACAATTTTATTTCAATGCGAATGCTGGGGCAGATCGTGCGCCGGACTTGGAAATGGTCTAGACTTCCAAGTGTCATTCACTTGGGCGCTCCAGGGTAGAGCGCCAAGCAGCGAACGACGCAGTAACGGGATGGAAGCACTTCACTCAATTCAAATTCTCTACCCGGTCTCCGGGTTCGTCGTCGGTCTCCTGGTCGGGTTGACCGGAGTAGGCGGCGGGTCGCTGATGACTCCCTTGCTGATTTTGTTGTTCGGCATCCATCCCGCGACCGCCGTCGGCACGGACCTTTTGTACGCGGCGGCGACCAAGTCTGCCGGCGGCGTCGTGCACGGCCTCAACCGTACGGTCGATTGGCGCGTGGTTCGCCGCCTTGCTGCCGGCAGCGTGCCGATGACGATCATTACCATCG
This sequence comes from uncultured Alphaproteobacteria bacterium, assembly GCA_963826945.1. Classification (GTDB taxonomy): domain Bacteria; phylum Pseudomonadota; class Alphaproteobacteria; order Rhizobiales; family Xanthobacteraceae; genus BOG-931. The sequence goes on from CAWGYY010000031.1 coordinate 575,112, forward strand.
CTACGCTGGGCTATTTCGACGTCAAAGGCGCAGGGGTACGGCAACTCATCGAAGCGGTGCTGTCTTTTGCTCTGCTCCTTACGGCCATCACTTTGGTGTTTCGCAATCGGATTGTCGCGCGGTACTCCCCAACTCTGAGTGCGCTTACGCCAAACCGGATCGCTCTCCTCACCGTCGCCGTAGGCGCCGTGCTCGGCATCCTGGTTTCAATCTCTTCGGTTGGCGCCGGCGCGATCGGCGTCACGGCGCTGGTTCTGCTTTACCCCAAGCTGCCGACCGCGCGAATCGTCGGCTCCGACATCGTCCACGCCGTTCCGCTGACCCTGGTTGGCGGAATTGGCCACTGGTTCTTGGGCTCGATTGACTGGATGGTATTCGCGGCGCTGATCTTTGGGTCGGTGCCGGGCATTCTGCTCGGCAGCTACCTCGCGGCCCGGTTTAACGAAACTGCGCTACGCGTCGTACTTGCGGTAACGCTGCTCGCGGTGGCGGCGAAGCTATCGTTTGGCCTGCTGCCGCCATCGTCGGACGTCGTGGCGGCTCAGACCTCTCAGCATCATTAGAACAGCAAACAGCTCCACCCTATCCAAGCATTTGCATCAAGGCGCGCGGCCGTGTTCCGGCAGACCGTAGCGATGCAAGTCGCTGCCATGGACGTCGAGCCACACTTTGGCCCGTTCGTGATCCGGGAACAGCCGCCGAACCAGACGCCAGAACCTGACGGAGTGGTTCATCTCCACAAGGTGCGCGACTTCGTGCGCCGCGAGATAATTGAGCACGAAGCCCGGCGCAAGAATCAGCCGCCACGAATAGGACAGCACGCCCGCCGTCGAGCAGGAACCCCAACGGCTCGCCTGATCGCGCACGGACACACGCCTGATACTGACGCCGAGCGCGGAGGCGTAGCGGAGGCTCGCAGCTTCGAGCTCGCGCTTGGCTTCGCGCCGCAGGAAATCGCCAATGCGGCGATTAATGTGGGGAGCCTCGCCAGCAACGCAGAGCAGCCGTAGGCCGTTGTTGTCCGTCTCGGTCCAAACCGTGCCGCGCGCGCCACGGCGATGGGTAATGCGATGCGGCACACCGCGCAGCGGCACAGATATCCCGTGAGCAAAGCGCAACGCTTCGGGCAGGCGGCCCAAGCGTGCGGCGATCCAGCCGCCATGCTTCTGCGCGAACTCGCGTGCTTCCTTCACCGTGCCGCGCGGCGGCATGGTGAGAATGACTTCGCGCGTCGCCGCGGCAATACGGAGCGTGTAACGACGCGCCTGGCGGTGCCGCCGCATGCGGACGAGATAAATCGATCGATCGAAAATGACTTCGATGGCCTGCGGCTCGCTCGGCCGACGGTAAAGCAGCGCGCGGTGCGACATAGCTTGGCAATCCCGAACCCAACCCAGCGGCCGATACTGCCATATCCAAAGCGCCGTACAGTGCCTTTGATGATGGTGCTGCGGGCATACAACATCTTGGGTCTAATAGGGCCGGCCAGTGCCAGCCAATGTAATTTATGAAATGAATATTGCTTCAGATTTTTGTTGGCCAGCCGCCTGGAAATTTGATTGACGATGATTCGAAATATTCCGGCCTTTTCAATGGGTTACGCCGCACACGCGGAAGATGGCCGGTTTTCCGCGATAACCCGGCAAATCAGTGCCGTTGGTGGTCGCTCTTAGCCGAGGCAAAGCCAGCGGTTGCAGCCGCACCGGTCGCCGGGGAGGGGCGTCGTGCCATTCTTTGCCTTGCCGTTACCCGCTTTGTGAACAGCGGCCCCACCATTCCGCCTGGCGCGGGCGCCATGACCCATCGACAGCACAAAGTCAGAGATGCGCGGGGCGATTTCGGAGCGAAAGCGCGATCCGTTGAACACGCCGTAATGTCCGACGCCGGGCTGCAGCCAGTGCGCCTTCCGCTCGGCAGGAATGTTCACGCACAAGCGATGCGCCGCCTCGGTCTGGCCGACGCCGGAGATGTCGTCGTGCTCACCTTCAATGGTCAGTAACGCGACGCGCTTGATACGGCTCGGATCGACCCGCCGGTCGCGATGCATCATCTCGCCTTTCGGCAGCGCATGGCGCACGAACACGGTGTCGACGGTTTGCAGATAATACTCGGCCGCAAGATCCATGACCGCGAGATATTCGTCATAGAATTCTTTGTGCTTCTGCGCCGAGTCGCCATCGCCTTTGACGAGATGTTGAAAAAGCTGCTGGTGCGCCTCGATGTGCCGCTCGAGGTTCATGCTCATAAAGCCGTGGAGCTGCAGGAAGCCGGGATAGACATCGCGCATGAACCCGGGATTCGGAAACGGCACCTTGGAGATCACGTTGCGCCGAAACCAATCGATGCCGCGGCGTTCAGCAAGCTTGTTCACGGCCGTGGGATTGACCCTGGTATCGATCGGACCGCCCATCAACGTCATTGAAACCGGCACATACGGGATCGTTATCGGCGTCCATGAGCGCTGCGGCCGCCATCACCGGTACTGCCGGCTGGCACACCGCTACGACGTGCGTGTCGCCGCCCAGCACGTGCAATATCGAGATCAGATAGTCGATATAATCGTCGAGATCGAAGCGTCCTTCCGACACCGGTATCGTGCGCGCATCGCACCACTCGGTGATGTAGACGTCGTGATTGGGCAGGAACGCCTCGACCGTACCGCGCAGCAACGTCGCGTAATGGCCTGAGAGCGGCGCAACGATGAGCAGCCGCGGCTGCGGACGACGCGGGGCATGCTCGAAGGCCCGCTCGAACCGCAGCAGACGGCAGAACGGGCGCTCCCACACGCAGGTGATATGCACCGGCACCCGCTCGCCGCCGACCAAAGTCGAAGAGATCCGCCATTCCGGACGGCCGTAACGGCGCGTCGAGCGCTCGAACAACTCGGCCGCGGCGGCAATCGATTTGCCGAAGGTGGTGTAATAGAGCGGGTTGATCGGATTTTTGAGGGACAGACGCACCGCGTCGGCCCACGCCCGCGCCGGATTAAGCGCCGCATGGGTCATTTCATAAAGCCAATAGATCGGCGTGGACGCCAATGGGCCACCGGCCGGCACGGCAGGCGCGCCGCCGAACTCTCCGATCGCCATGGCTGATCCTTGCCCGGTCTGCTGCAATGCAGCAATGTCAGAATGGTCTGTCATATCGCGATCATAAAGGCAATTTTTTCCTTATTCGTTACGTAGGCGAAACCTCCCATTATGTATGCTCTTAAACGCGCCACAGGCAGTTCCGGCCCGGCGTTGCGGCTATTCGCCCGTCTGCATCAGTGAGCCGTGGCGGCGGGCCGCCTGTAAAAGCTTGAGAAATCCAAATACGCCGACGGCGAAAAACACCACGTTGAGCGCCAGCGCCTCCAGCATGAGGTCGGCGCGGAAAACGTGATCGATCAGGAGCGTGCGCATTCCCTCGAACACGTAAGTCGGCGGCAGTATCCACGCTGCAGGCTGCAGCCAGACCGGCAGGGTGGTGACCGGGTAGTACACGCAGGCGAGCGGCATAAACACGAACATGATCGACCAGGCGAAATTTTCCGCGCCGAGGCCGTTACGCAGCACCAGCCCGGAAACGAAAATTCCCACCGCCCAGCTGGTCAGCATCAAGTTGAAGAAGAACGCCACCAAGGCGAAGCCGAGCCCGTAGAGGTTGAAGCCGAAGAACACGATCGCGAGCAGCGTCACCGGCACCGCACCGATCGCCAGCCGCACCAGGCTCATGACCATGAGCGCAGCGATGAACTCGAACGGCCGCAACGGGCTCATCATCAGATTGCCGATGTTGCGCGCCCACATTTCCTCCAGGAACGCGATCGAGAAACCGAGCTGGCCGCGAAACAGAATGTCCCAGAGCAACAAAGCGCCGATCAGCGTGCCGCCGGCGCGAGCAAAGAAGCCGGCATTCTGCATGACGTAATACTGGATGAATCCCCAGGTGATCATCTGCACCAAGGGCCAGTACATGAGATCGAGCAGCCGTGGCCACGACGAGCGCAACAGGTACCAGTAGCGCAAGATCATCGCCGCGACGCGGCGCGGCGAGAACGCAAGCGCGCTCTCGGTTCGCGCGCTCATTGTGCTCATTGCGCGGCCTCTTGCTGTTCGTCGCGGCCGCGGGCGACGTCGAGGAAGACTTCCTCCAGCGTCCGCCGGCCATAGCGGGACAACAGCCGCGCCGGCGTGTCGTCGTCTTCGATGCGTCCCTGCTTCATGATGATGACGCGCTCGCACAGCCGTTCGACCTCCGCCATGTTGTGCGAGGCAAGGAGCACGGTAGCGCGGCGTTCGCGGCAGTAACGTTCGAGGTGGGTCCGCACCCAGTCGGCCGTGTCGGGATCGAGCGAGGCCGTAGGCTCGTCGAGCAGCAGCAGTTCCGGCTCGTTGATCAGCGACTTGGCGAGCGAAACCCGGGTCTTTTGCCCGGCCGAAAGTTTTCCGGTCGGCCGATCGAGCAGTTCGGTCAGATCAAGCGCTTCGGCGAGTTGTTTGATCCGATCGGCGATATCGGGCACGCCATAAAGCATGCCAAACACCTTCAGATTCTGCCGGATCGTAAGCCGCATTGGCATTTCGACGTAGGGACTCTCGAAATTCATCCGGTGCAGGACGCGGTAGCGCTGTTGCGGCATCTCTGCCCCAAGCACCGTCACGCGCCCGGACGTCGGCATGATCAACCCCATGATCATGGCGATGGTCGTGGTCTTGCCGGCACCGTTGCCGCCAAGCAGCCCGGTAATCGAGCCGGGCGCGATCGCAAACGAGATGCCGTCGACAGCGGGTAGCTGCTTGTAGATTTTGACGAGGCGATCGACTTTTATGGCGGGAGAGACCGGCATGACCCGCGCAGATGTGGCGTCTGCCGCCGATAGAGGCAAGGGGAAAGCGCGCTCGCCGGCCTCTCGTCCGGGACGAATGGCTCGCGGGACGGCTGCTGTCGGCTTTAGCCAGAATCGCCGCCAATAGTCGCCATTCGACGTAAGCACCTTGTAAAGGCACCAGACGATGCCCAAGCTGCCAAGCCAACAGGAAAACGCTATCGGAGGTGATCTCCGGGTGCTTAGCCACGTTCGCCGACGCATGCGATCGCGCCGCAGATCAGGCCGATTTGAACCTTTGCCGCGGCACGGCAACTAACGGATGTCGCTGGCCGCGATCCAGCTGAGGAACCACGAGGCGCGGAAATTCGACCGTTAAGCAAAGCGAGAAATGCAACCATGAAATTTCTCAAGCTGGTTTTCATCGATCATGATCCGCTCGCATTGGGCCTGATCGCGTGGGCGCTTACGGTGGCTCTATACCCCGTCCTGCAAACCTGGTTCGGCTATGCTTGGGCGGGGCGGTGGCGCATAGCGGCGCTGGTGCCGTTGATCGGCCTCGTCCTCAGCATGATTTTCTTTGTTGTGGTGCAATCAAAAATTCCCGATGCGCCTCCGCTCGAGAGTGTGTCGGATTTCCTGCTAATCCCGGTGGTGGGCTTGATCTGGTTTTCGCCCCTCGGGTTCATATACTTGGCAGTTGCCGGAATCGTGCGCCTTCTGCGCAGGCCGACCGCGAGCTAAAAGCGAACCGCCGGGGACCAGCTGACATAAAAAATCAGGGCCGCCACGTCTGTTTGTGGACCTTGAGCGACAAGGCGCGTTGCACGCCGAGCGTATATTGCTTCCGAAAATTTCTAGCTTAAATCATTGTCGGCTGGCACGACCGACCACACGTCCGGCGCCGTTGCGCTCCCGCTGCCAAGCGATCGCTGCATCATAACGACGTCGGTCCAGTGTCCAAACTTGTAGCCAACCGAAGGAAGGAAGCCGACTTCCTGAAATCCGCAGGATTTGTGCAATCCGATCGACGGGTTGTTGGCGGCATCGATATAACCAATCAGCTGCCGGTATCCGGCGGCGGCGCAGGCGTCGATCAACGCCGGTAACAGTGTGCTGCCAATACCCGAATGCAGGTGTTCAGGGTGAACATAAATCGAGTGCTTTAGCGTGTGCCGGTAGGCCGGCCGTTTGCGGAATAGAACCGCATACGCATAACCAACAACCACACCGTCGCGATCGGCGACGAGGTGAGGCAGACGACGTTTACGCATATTTCGCCGGCGTCTTTTAAGATCATCCAGATCGAGCGTTTCAGTATCATGTACAAAAGAGGGCTCAACTCCACGTGCGATGTGATCGCGATAGATTGCGAGCATTGCTTCGACATCTTCGTCGCGGGACGCGCAAATCGTTATCGCCGAGGAATTTGTGGTCATGGAGCGCCAGCCAACAGATATCGATGCAACGCGGATTTTCCGTTCTGTCTCACTTACGGACGACGTAGGTGTGAAACCGGATCGCGCCAGCGGAGTCGACCTCGCGATAGACCCCCTGTATCTCGGTTTCAAAACCGGGAAAAAGATTGCTGCTGCGCTCGAACACCTTGAGATAATCGATCATGGGACGCGCCCGCGCGGTGAGACGCTCTCCCGGGACTATCGTTGCAATTCCGGGAGGATACACGACGAAGAGGGTCGCCGCGATCCGGTCCTCAAGCTCATCGATCGGAAGATAGTCGACATCGTTGCGCACAAGATGACGCGCGGCCTCGTGCGGCGTCATTGCCGGCTCGGGAAGATGCTCGGCGGCAAATTGCGCTTTCTGTAACGCGCTTACATTTTCCGCGCGAAAGAACGAATGCATCTCCTGGCAAAGATCGCGGAGGCGCATCCCCCGGTACCGTTTCGGCTGGCCCGCCACAAATTTTGGGATCACGTAATCGAGCGGCGCATTATCGTCATGCAGCCGCTTGAACGAGACCAGCGCGCTCACGAGCGTACCGGCCTTACTTGCCTCCACACCCGGCGTTAACAGGAACAACAACGAATTTAAATCGTTCTTTTCGGGCACGACGCGGTTCTCGCGTAGATATTGCGAGACCACGGGAGCTGGAATTCCGAACGCTTCGTATTCCCCCGTGACGCGATCGAACCCAGGGGTCAACAGCGTTAACTTGTTCGGGTCGGTTATGGCGAAGCCGGCGGCGACACTCGTGAACCCGTGCCAACGAGCGCCCGGCAGAAACTCCCAGAAGTGCGCGTGGCTCGCCAATGCGTCAGTGGCGACACTTTCCCATGGCACTTCATGCACACCGCCGTCCTGCGCAGCATCCGGCAAACGGACCAGATCCGGCACGAAAGGATCAAAGAACCACCGACGCGCGGGGTCCGATTCTTTCCGTTGAAATTCCTCGCGGATCGCCCGCAGTTTTTTTCGCAGTTCGATGCCGAGCCGGATCGTGTCGTCCCACAAGACTTCGCCGGAGCGGCCCTTCATCATTTGGGCACCGACATCGAGCGAAGCGAATAGCGGATAAAACGGCGACGTCGATGCGTGCTGCATGAAGCTTTCGTTGAACCGGCGATGCTCGACCCGGCGTCGCTGGCCGCGAATATGGCTGTCTTTTACGTGGATCTGCGATGCTTGCGAAAACCCGGCGAGTTGCTTGTGGGTCGACTGGGTGGCGATGATACCGGGTGACTTCTCGTCTAAATCACACAGTCCCATACCGAACCGACCGGCAAAGATCGGGTGAAACTTCATGAAGCCTGCCCAGGCTTCGTCGAACAAAATGTAGTCGCACAGCGGACCGAGAGTCGCGAGAATATGTTGCGCGTCCAGGATCGTGCCGTCGTAGGTGCATTGCTCGATTACGGCCGCGCGAAATGGCCGCTCGCGTTGCCAGGCTTGCGGGTCCGTGACCAACGGGTTGGTCCGGATCGCCGCCCGAATGGCTTTTTCGTCGAGTGACGCCGGTTGTATCGGGCCAATTAGGCCGAAGGCGTTTCTGTCCGTCGGCAGATAAATCGGAATACCGCCAGTCAACAACAATGCGCCGTGATGGGCCGCCTTGTGGTTATTACGGTCGAAGAGAACAAGATCATCGTCAGCAATGAGAGCGGACAGAACGATCTTATTGGAAGCCGAGGTTCCGTTGAGAACGAAATAGGTTCTCTCGGCACCGAATATTACCGCCGCCTCCTTCTCAGCCTGAAGGGCCGGGCCTTCGTGCGTAAGGAGGTCGCCGAGCTCTAGTATGGAATTGTCGAGATCGTCACGGAACACGGCCTCACCGAGGTGCTCAATAAAGATGCGGCCGATTGGACTGCGACTATAAAAGATCCCGCCGTTGTGTCCCGGGCACGTCCACAATTGGTTGCCCTTTTCCGCATAGTCCACCAGCGCGCCGAAGAAGGGTGTCTTCAATGTTTCCGCGTATTGCGTCAAACGACTGACGAGGTTTCTTGCAATAAACTCGGGCGTTTCCTCAGCAAGGAAGATGTAGCCATCAATGAAATCGAGTACCTCCACGGGCACGTCTTCGAACCGCTTGTGGCGCACGAGTAGGACGATCGGCATCTCGAGACCCCGGCGACGCATCAGATTGATCAGCGAAGCGGTCTTGCCTTCGAGACCCTTTTTCCCCCAATCAACCACCAGGCAACCGATAGCGGCATCGGTCTGCACGGCGATTTCAGCGTCTTCAATTCTGGGCGCCCGGACGACTTGAAAGCCGAGCCTTTGGATCGCGGCAATAATCTGCTGGAGACGCAATCCCTCGAGATCTTCGGCATCAAACGTCGGGGCGGAAAACAAAAAGGTAAACCGCTGGGCAAAGTTCATCTTGGAGCTCGGGTTAAGGCGCTGGTGGAATTGCAACCTAGCGCTCTTGATGACACCGGTGTGACTGACGGCTTCAATGGATTCCAACCGGTCCTTGCCAATCGCTGCGGCCAAGCCTCCGTGGCTTCGGGATCTGCAGCCATGAGTAAGGAAGGCACGCCACTTATTCGCCATTGGGCTCGCAACTGCGGCCGGCGTTTCCTCGGTCAGGCCGAGATGGCCGACGGAAGCGATTTTGAATGAGAGGCGGCGTTAGGCGCCCAGGCAGCGCAACGATTTCGTGGCCCGATACCAAGTCTGCTACCGCGCGGCAGCATCAATCATTTGCGCGAGCGCGAGTCCGACGCACCTGTAGCCTTCGGCGGAATTGTGGAGGCCGTCCCACGAGACCAGGCCTTTGACCCCGGCCTCGCTCGCCCGTTTCATCAGAAGAAATCGGGGAAAATGGCCGACGTTCTGTTCGCCGGCGACATCCGCGATGATTTTTTCCATCCGAATATAACGCGACGTGGCGAGAACGAGCGGCGCATACTGCAGATCAAGCAGCACGACGTCCATTTTTTCGGCCTTGAGCCGCTTGACGGAATTGCTGAGCATTTCTTTCGCGTCGTCGGCGATGCCGCGCCATACCACGTCGTTGGTTCCAATCTGCCATACCAGCAAATCGGGCTTGTGGCGCAGCACGTCGTTGTCGATACGGGCGATGTTATCGCCCAGATTCTCCATGATGCGGCCGCTGTTGATCAGCTCAATCCTGTCGAGGGGGTGCAACCGCAACAACTCCGCTTTCATCACGTCCGGGAATGGGGCGCCAACGCCAAAAGTTCCGAAACCGGTCGTGGAAGAGGAGCCGAGCGCGACGATAGTAAGGGGCTTGTGTGCTTGGAGTTTCGCCGCGGTGTACGCCATCGGGGCGCCGAGTGACAAACCGCTTTTGAATGCGAGGCACGCGACCGAAGGGCCGCCAGAGTGGCTATCGTTTTGCGCATAGCTGGCGGTGTTGCAGAGAAGCAGAAGCGGCGCCAACAAGCGCAAACCGGGAAAACGTAAAAGCCTAGCCATCGGTTGGCAGATATTTTCTTCCCGGCACCCGATGTCAACGCCTGGATCGACCCTGCCGCTCAATTGCGGCGGTTACTTACGAATTGATCAAAGAAACCAGGCCAGCTGCCCGACCTTGCGTCAGCAATTATGGTCAGTGGATTGTGTCAGACCCCGTCTCTTCATGCGAGAGACCGGCGACCGGCCTCAGGTCTGGCCGCGCATGTGACGTCTTCATTGCCGCGGGCTTGGCGTTGACCGCCGGCTGCAGCTTGGGTTTCCGCGGCCGCGCCGGCGCGATCGAGGCCGAGTCACTCGGCGCCGCCAGCGAACCGGCTGCGTCCTTTAGGGGAGGTTGCTCGTTCGGTACACCGTTTGCTTCGCGAAGATCGTCGACGAAATCCTTCGGGTAAATCATAACGCTCGGTGCAATCGCGAGCAGCAATGGAAGTTTCAAGCCCATGTACGCCGCGACATCACGTCCGAAGGTCACACAATTTTTCCACAGCGCATTCCAAAGCGGCTTGTTAGCTTTCTTTTCTTCGATGTAGGCAACGAGCTTGTTGTACTGAGCTGCAGTCAGCCAGACGCGAAAGCGGGCGGTCACATATTTTTCTTCAAGATCACCGTCGCTGACGCCAATTTCGGACGGGACAAATATCACGTGCCCGATCGTCCAGTTGAAGACACTGCAATTCTCGCAATCCCTGGCGTCGCCAGCCGGAAAGAACCCGGCAATGTGGCTCTTTACGATCTCCTGGCGCGCATTCACTTCGCCGTACATCACGTAGAAATGACCGTAGCTCGCAGCGTTGCGGGCGCGAAACTCTACAAAGTATTTCTTGGCCGGCGCATCTGCATCGGCGTTGCCTGTCTTAGCTGACAACGAGGCGAGTTTAGAATGCGCTACGCGCGCGGAAGATGCCGAAGATGGCGCGGCGCGCGCCACAACCTGAGCGTCCTGCGCCCAAGCTGAAGGAGGGCAATATAGCCCCATCGCTACAGCCAAACCTATGCCGGACAGGAAACCAGCGGCGGTACCTAAACGGCATCCCATGACTTGGCTCCTTACACTTGGCTCCCCTAACCCAAACCGAGTTAGTTTTACTCCTTTCATCCATCGCGAACAGGGGCATCGGGATCTCCAGATGCCCCGCGAGAACTAAATGTTCTTGCCGTTCGCGCTGAAATGAAAATCGCTAAAGCCGGAGCTTTATTTAGCCCTTAGTCACGACCGGAGGCACGGGCGCTTTGCCCTTACCGATCGGAGCCTTGCCTTTGCCGACGCAGCCAGCGACGCTGATCGCCAACAGCAAAGAACAGACGATAACGAGGAACCTATTCATCAGGACCCCCCCCTTTCGATGGCTAACCGCCAGTGGCCAGCTTCCTCACCATAATAGTCGGCTTCGAAGGTTGGCTAGTGCAGAAAAGTCACACTCACAACCTTTCTGCTACATCACAGATCAGGAACCGTTATTGGCCTTTCAGAGCCAGCCGTTTGGGCGAAAGACGCCCCTCGACTCTTGCCGCCTGCCAGCGTGGCGGCCAACGCCTTCCTAAGGTCCTACACCTGTCGCAAGGCGCGCAAGGGCCTGTTATCGTTATGTTATTCAGACCCTGCTGCTAATACTCGTTGCAGCACCGAGTCCACTGCCCGAGCCGAATCGGTTGGTTCGATATTCTAATAGCAAATACGCCACGCGACCGTGCGCAATGTGTGGAAATCTTCTGCAAGAAAACGGCGCGGGCTCGCGAAGGTAGCTATCAGAAATTGCGGCCCCACGGACGGCCTCAACGATACTCCTCACAGCTCCCGACCAGCGGAAAGCGCTCAGGATCCGGGTATTTTTTCTCGAGGCGGGCCTCAGTGGCTTTGAGCGCGGCGATGCATTCCTTTTCGGTTTTAAATCGGGCGGAGACCTGCCGCTCACCGTCCGGGCCGAGTGCAACGAATTGCCACCAGGCCAGAGCAGGTGATACCGAGGCCACAAGAGTCGCACTGGCAAACAGCAGGAATGGAATTGTTCGCAGCTTCATTGCGATTCCCTGTTTTGGGTACACGGGGAAGATTAGGTCAGCGCAATACGACGACTGTCGTGCCCAAACTGACGCGGTCATACAGGTCCAGGATGTCGCTGTTGTACATGCGAATGCATCCATGAGAGACGAACCCGCCAATCGAGCCTGGATTGTTGGTGCCGTGGATGGCGTATTGGCCGCCGCCGCTCAGGGTCATCGCCGCCGCGCCCATCGGATTTGACGCGCTGCCGCTCGGGATGACGTTAGGTACCCTGGGATTTTCGCGTCTTATCATGTCGGGCGGCGACCAAGCCGGCTTGATATATTTGCCGTCGATCGAAGCCGTTCCTGACCAGGCCATGCCGGCCCGCCCGACGCCCACCGGATAGCGGATCGCCTTGCCGTCGCCGATCACGTAATAGAGGCGCCGCTCGTTCGTCTTCACGACGATCGTGCCCGCCGAGAAGCCGCTGAAGTTCACAATCTCGCGGGCGACGCAGGACGTCGGCGCCAGCATGGCGAGACCTAACAACGCAAATGTGCCGAGCCAAAGAATACGCAAATTAAACGATCGCATGTCTGTGCCCTACGATCATCTCCACCGCAGCACAGCTTCCGGTCAAGAGCTGCTGCGCGTGCTGAAATATAGACGCGCGTAGAATGAAAAGGTAATGAAAAAAGCCAATTTCCAAACCGTTAAGATGATCTCATGTGACGCACACAGTCGCTTCACTTGTCTGGTTCGCGGGCATGGTCGGGTGGTTTATCATCCGCTATCCGTTTGAACGAAAGGCGAACAAGGTCGGAGTGAGAAAGTCGCTGTTCGACCGGCGGGAGTTCGAGCGTTCTTGCTGTTGCGTTGCTCGGCTTGTTCGTGATCCCGGGCTTCTACGCAGTTACTGGATTTCCGGCAGCGCTCGAACGTCCGTTTATCCCGGCGATCGCCTGGCTAGGGCTAGTGCCGCTGGTCGCAGCGTTGTGGCTGTTCCGCCGCAGCCATGTGGACCTCGGACGAAATTGGTCGATCTCACTTGAACTCCGCGAGCAGCATGCGCTGGTAAAAACCGGCGTCTACCGGCTTATCCGGCATCCGATGTATTCTTCGTTTTTCCTCCTGGGTGTCGCGCAAATGTTGCTATTGTCGAATTGGCTTCCGGATGCGTCCGGACTGTTGGGAGCGGGGGCGTTCTACGCTTTTCGCATCCGACGCGAGGAAGCGATGATGCTTGAATGCTTCGGCGACGACTATCGCGCCTACATGGCCGAAACCAAACAGCTCATTCCATGGCTCATCTAGTCGCCCCCAAGCCGGCACGAAGATAGCAACATGCGCGGGCGAGCGATCCGGTTATCGGCTTCGCGACGCATGGTCATCGATTTTTTGTATTTCGCGACCGGTATCCCGACCGTGCCGGTGCAGCGGCGCATGTCCCTCGGCCCATTGATCGCGGTGCGGGCCGCATGCCGCGAACGGCCGCGGTGGACCGCCATATTCACCAAGGCCTATGCGTTGGTGGCCCAGGAGTTTCCGGAGCTTCGACAGGCCTATGTCAAAATTCCGTGGCCGCATCTATACGAATATCCCGTCAGCAAAGCCCTCATCATCATCGAGCGCGACTACCGCGGCGAAGTCGTGGTGTGTCCAGTGTCGATCAAGGACCCCGCGCGCCAGTCGTTGCAGGACATAGGGCATGAGCTGCAGCACGCTACTGTCGCGCCGGTCGAAGACATCAAAGGCTTCCGCGTAGCCATGCAACTCGTGCGGCTGCCACGCCCGCTGCGCCGGGCGCTGTGGTGGCTAGGCCTGAATATTGGCCGGCAGCGCGGTAATTTCTTCGGTACCTTCGCGGTGTCGGTATATTCCGCGCTCGGTGCCGAATCGCTGCATCCGCTGGCACCGCTGACGACGCTGCTCAACTACGGCGTGATGAACAGCGACGGTGTTCTCGACGTTCGGATCATCTACGATCACCGCGTGATGAACGGGGTAACCGTCGCCCGTGCGCTGCTGCGCCTCGAAGAAATCCTCAACTCCGTCATCCTCGAAGAAGTGCGGTCGCTGGCTCCCCGAGCCCTTTCAACAGCTTGAACCCAGATCCGCGGCGGACGCGGCGCGCGTATTAGCCCCCGCTAACCGTGCTAGACGTTTGCAATGTCTCCACGCGCCATTCCCGCGCCGACCTGGTTCGTGGCCGCTCTCAGCGGACGCGGCGATAGTGCCGGCGAATGCCTCCTCTCGGGAAAGCCAACGGCCGCCTCCGCGACGAGCCCGGAATGAGAAGTTCGTCAGTTAATCGCCGACCCGCTTGCGATCGGCTTCAAGCGCTTCCGGATGCGGCATGGCGATGATGTTGTAGCCGGAATCGACGAAATGGATTTCGCCGGTAACGCCGGTGGAGAGGTCTGACAGCAGATAAAGCCCGGCGCCGCCGAGTTCGTCGAGCGTCACGCCGCGATGCAGCGGCGAGTGGCGCTGCTGAAAAGCGAACATCGCGCGCGCGTCGCCGATCCCGGCGCCCGCGAGCGTGCGGATCGGGCCGGACGAGATGGCGTTGACGCGGATCGCCTGCGGCCCGAAATCGACCGCGAGATAGCGCACCGAGGATTCGAGCGCCGCCTTGGCCGGTCCCATGACGTTATAATTCGGCATGGCGCGGTCGCCGCCATTATAGGTGAGCGTCAGCATGGCGCCGCCATTCGGCATCAAGCGCCGCTGCCCGCTTCGCCGCTTCGGTGAAGGCGAAGCACGAGATCAGCATGGTGTTCAGAAAATTCTCGCGCGTGGTGTCGGCGTAACGGCCGCCGAGCTGGGTGCGGTCGGAGAAGGCAATGGCGTGGACCAGAAAATCGAGCTTGCCCCACTGGCGCTCGACTTCGGCAAACACCGCATCGACCGAGGCGATGTCGGCGACGTCGCACGGCACCACGAACTCCGACCCAACCGAAGCAGCAAGCGGCTTGACCCGCCGCCCGAGCGCCTCGACCTGATAGGTGAAGGCGAGCTGCGCCCCGTGCGCGGCCACGGTTTTGGCGATACCCCAAGCGATGGAGTGATCGTTGGCGACCCCCATGATCAGGCCGCGTTTTCCATCCATCAGGCCCGGCATGGCGCCACTCACGTTCGAGGAAACATCTTCTGCATTTCTTCCGAAGTCGCGACTGGCACAACTTCGAAGTCCGCGAGGTCATTCCAGTTTGCTATCCACTCTCGGCGAACAGGCTCTCGTCGTCACATTCCATGAGCTGAAAACAGCGATCGAAATTGGTTTCGATCCAGCTGCCCCGATAGTGCAGCCCTTGCGGCATCATGCGCCCGCGCCCGCGAAACCGCCGGTACACCGGCACAGGATCGCGATTACGAAATCGCTCAATGACCATGAAGAGCATGCGGCTTATACATCCAGCCGCTTGAATACAATAGAAGCGTTGGTGCCGCCGAAGCCGAAAGAATTTGACAGCACGCAGTTGAGTGTCACGTCGTCGCGGCGTTCGCGCACGATCGGCATGTCGGCAAAGGCGGGATCCAGAGTTTCGATATTGGCGCTTTCGCAGATAAAGCCGTTATTCATCATCAACAGCGAATAGATCGCTTCGTGCACGCCGGTCGCGCCCTGGGAGTGCCCGGTGAGCGACTTGGTGGCGGCAATCGGCGGGCATTTCTCGCCGGCGCCGAACACCTCGCGGATCGCTTCGATTTCCTTGAGATCGCCGATCGGCGTCGAGGTGGCGTGCGGATTGATATAGTCCACCGGCAGCTTTACGTCCTTTATTGCCATGCGCATGCAGCGCGCTGCGCCCTCGCCCGAAGGCGCCACCATATCGGCGCCGTCGGAGGTCGCGCCGTAGCCCGCGATCTCACCGTATATTCTGGCGCCCCGCGCCTTGGCGTGCTCGAGCTCCTCGAGCACGAGAACGCCGGCGCCGGCGCTGATGACGAAGCCGTCGCGATCGGCGTCATAGGCCCGCGAGGCTTTGGCCGGTTGGTCGTTGAACTTCGACGACAGCGCCCCCATGGCGTCGAACAAGACCGTCAGCGTCCAGTCAAGCTCCTCGCAGCCGCCGGCGAAGACCATGTCCTGCTTGTTGTTCTGAATGAGCTCGTAGGCATTGCCGATGCAATGATTTGAAGTCGCGCAGGCCGACGAGATCGAATAGCTGACGCCCTTGATCTTGAACCAGGTCGCAAGCGTCGCGGACGCCGTCGACGACATCGCCTTCGGCACGGCGAACGGGCCGACGCGCTTCGGTCCCTTGGTGCGGGCGATATCGGCGCTTTCGACGATGGTGCGCGTCGATGGCCCGCCCGAGCCCATGACGATGCCGGTACGTTCGTGCGAGATTTCGTTTGGTTCGAGGCCGGCATCGCGGATCGCCTGCTCCATGGCGACATGGTTCCAGGCAGCGCCACCGCCGAGAAAACGCATGGCGCGGCGGTCGACCGCCTCGCTGGCATCGAGTGTCGGTGCGCCGTGCACCTGAGAACGAAAGCCGAGCTCGGCGTATTTGTCGGCGCGCACGACGCCGGATCTTGCTTCACGCAGCGAAGCAAGCACCTCTTGGGTGTTATTGCCGATGGACGAGACGATGCCCATTCCGGTGACGACGACCCGTCTCATATTTCGCCTCGTCAACCTCCTGCCGCCGCGCGCCGCGGTCGATCAGGCGCCGCTCGCCTGCGGCTCCGCAGTGTGGAACAGCCCAACTTTAAGATCGAGCGCGCGATAGATGACGGAGCCATCGGCGGAGAGCCAGCCGTCGGCGATGCCGAGCACGAGCTTCGAGCGCATCACGCGCTTGATGTCGATGCCGTACACGACGTTCTTCATGGTCGGCAGCACCTGACCGGAGAACTTGATCTCGCCCATGCCGAGCGCGCGGCCCTTGCCCGGCGAGCCGAGCCAGCCGAGGAAGAAGCCGAGCAATTGCCACAGCGCGTCGAGGCCGAGGCAGCCGGGCATCACCGGGTCGCCTTTGAAGTGGCAGGGGAAGAACCAGAGATCAGGTTTCAGCTCAAGCACCGCGCGCACCAGCCCTTTGCCGTATTCGCCGCCGACTTCCGCAATTTCGGAAATGCGGTCAAACATCAGCATCGGCGGCAGCGGTAATTGCGGACCGTGGTCGAAAAGCTCGCCGCGCCCGCAGGCCAGCAGGTCCTCATACTCGAAATTGGAACGTCGTTCCTGCATTCCTCCGTCTCCGCCCCCGCCGGCTTTGCGCCTGATTCCCTAACATATGGGACTTTGGCGGCAAAGCCGCACCCCCGCCGGCGCCTGATGCCGCGCTGCAAAAATGCGGCGCGACGGCGGCTTAAAGAGTTGCAGCATACGTAGGGCGGCGTATAATGATTTCAATTGTAACCGTCGTGCTCGGCCCGGTAACGAGGCCGTCAGGTGCTGCAATGACTCAGCCGCGTACCCCCGCTTCCGCCGCTTTCGTAGCGGCCGCCAGCCAGCCGCGCCCAACCGGCGATCTGACCGGCTGCCCGTGGCATGACGTCAAGGCGAAGCTGCGCGAGGTCGGCTTGCGTCCGACACGGCAGCGGATGGCGCTCGGCTGGATTCTGTTCGCCAAGGGCGACCGGCATGTCACCGCCGAGATGCTGTACGAGGAAGCGAACCACGCCAAGGTGCCGGTGTCGCTCGCTACGGTCTACAACACGCTGCACCAGTTCACCGAAGTTGGGCTCCTGCGCCAGGTCGCCGTTGACGGTTCGAAAGCTTATTTCGACACCAACAATTCAGAGCACCATCACTTCTTCATCGAAGACCAAAACAATCTCATGGACATCCCCGCGTCCGACGTTGTTGTCGGCAAGGCGCCGGTCCCGCCCGAGGGTTATGAGATCGCCCGCATCGACGTGGTGGTGCGTTTGCGGCGCAAGGGGCGCTGAAACTCCTGCTCGTTCTCTCAGTCGTGCCCAGCCGGTTCGCCGGCGGGCGCTGTTAGTCTTGCCGCGGTCGGCAGTAGTCTGCGTCTGCCAGTCATGACAGCGCGGATTCGTCGTTGTTGAGCGCCCGGCGCCGGCAATCCGCGGCAGTAGCAACAACATCATAATAGAGTTGATTTATACGAAAACAGATGTATGAAACATCACTTCTAATGCAATTTCTGATTCAATTGCATGATAACAGCGGGCCAGCTTCGGGCGTCGCGCGCCCTTCTCGGTATCGATCAGCGGACGCTCGCTGAATCGGCCGGATTGTCGTTGCCGACCATCCAGCGGATGGAAGCCAGCGACGGCGTCGTTCGCGGCAACGTCAATTCGCTGATGAAGCTCGTTGGGGCGCTCGACGACGCTCGGCATTGAGCTCATCGCCGACAATGCGGCGAGCCAAAACGGCGGCCGTGGCGTGCGGCTCAAGAGGGCGTCGTCGTGATGCTGACGATCGTTCTTGTCTGCGCCGCGGTCTTGCTGGTCCTCGCCCCGCTCGCCGTCGCGCTCGCACGCAACACTGCAGCCACGCAATTCGTATACGGCGTCAGCATGGTCGCATCGGCGATTTCGCTGGTCGCCGCCCTGATGCACCTTCTCAGCGCCGCCGCACCTGAAAGCATCGTGCTGCCGGTCGGCGTGCCCTGGCTCGGCGCGCATTTGCGCCTCGACGCGCTCTCCGCCTTCTTTCTTGTCGTCATCGATCTCGGCGCGATGAGCGCAAGTTTGTTTGCGCTGGGCTACGGGCGGCACGAGACGGCGCCGGGCCGCGTGTTGCCGTTCTACCCTGCCTTTCTCGCCGCCATGACGCTCGTTCTGGTCGCCGACGACGCGTACACGTTTCTGCTGTCGTGGGAGTTCATGTCGCTCACCTCGTGGGCGCTGGTGATGGCGCATCATCGCGTGCCCGAAAACGTGCGTGCCGGATACATCTATCTGGTCATGGCGAGTTTCGGGACGATGGCTTTGCTGCTGGCGTTCGGCCTGCTTGCCGGGCCTGAAGGCCTCTATGCGTTCGCGCAGATGCGCTCGGCGCATCCCTCGGCCGTGCTCGGCGCGCTGACGCTCATCCTCGCGCTGATCGGAGCGGGCTCGAAGGCCGGCCTCGTGCCGCTGCACGTGTGGTTGCCGCTCGCCCACCCGGCTGCACCAAGCCACGTCTCCGCGCTGATGAGCGGCGTGATGACGAAGGTCGCCGTCTACGGCTTCGTGCGCATCGTGTTCGATCTTGCCGGCGGCCCGGCCTGGTGGTGGAGCATCGTCGTGCTCGCACTCGCCGGAGCGACCACCGTGATGGGCGTGCTTTATGCGCTGATGCAGCACGATCTCAAACGGCTGCTCGCCTATCATACGGTCGAGAACATCGGCATCATCTTCATCGGTCTCGGACTGGCGCTCGCCTTCAAGGCCCACGGCATGTTGTTTGCCGCAGCGCTGGCGCTGACCGCCGCGTTGCTGCACGTGTTCAATCACTCCTTGTTCAAGAGCCTGTTGTTCTTCGGCGCCGGCGCGGTGCTGACCGCGACCGGCGAACGCGACATGGAGCATCTCGGCGGCCTCATCCATCGCATGCCGAAGACCGCGTTCCTGGTTCTGATCGGTTGCGCGGCGATCTCGGCACTGCCGCCGCTCAACGGTTTTGTTTCCGAGTGGCTCACTTTTCAGGCCATTCTGCTCAGTCCGCAACTGCCGTCCTGGGGGCTGAAGCTCCTGGTGCCTGCCGTCGGCGCGCTGCTGGCGCTTGCCGCCGCGCTTGCGGCTGCCTGTTTCGTCAAAGCCTACGGCGTGACGTTTCTCGGCCGCCCGCGCACACCCGCGGCCGAAAACGCGACGGAAACCGATTCCTATTCGCTCGCAGCGATGTTGATTCTGGCGGCGTTGTGCCTGCTGGTCGGCATTCTGCCGGGCGCATTCATTGATGCGCTGGCGCCGGTCAGTTCCGCTCTGATCGGCGAACACATGCCGACGCAGATCGGCGCGCAATGGCTTTCGATCGTACCGATTGCCGCCAGCCGCAGCTCCTACGACGGACTGCTGGTCTTTTTGTTCATGGCGATATCGGGCATGCTCGCGGCATTCGCCATTCATCGCCTGGCCTCGGACCGGCTGCGCCGCGCGCCGGCCTGGGACTGCGGCTATCCCGACGCCAGCCCGGTGACGCAATACTCGGCGACGAGCTTTGCGCAGCCGATACGACGCGTCTTCGGTACAGTCGTGTTTCGCGCGCGCGAAAAGGTCGAGATGCCGCCGCCCGGTGACACCAGGCCGGCGCGGCTAAAAGTCGAGATGCACGATCTCATTTGGGAAGCGATCTACGCGCCGCTTGCCGCCGGCATCAACTTCGCCGCAGACCGCCTCAACCGCTTTCAGTTCCTGACCATCCGCCAATTTCTCACGCTGGTGTTCTGCACACTCATCGTTCTGCTGCTGGTGCTGGCGATATGGAACTGATCAGCAATTTCGCCATTCAGGGCGGCCAGATGGTGCTGGTGCTGCTGTTGGCGCCGCTGTTCACCGGATATGTGCGCAAGGTCAAGGCGCGATTGTTGCGCCGGCAGGGACCGCCACTGATTTCAGCCTTACCGCGATCTGGTCCGCCTGGTGCGTAAGGAGGTGGTGCTGGCGGAAAGCGCCTCATGGCTGTTTCGCACCATTCCCTACCTCGTGTTCGCCGCGATTTGGGTGGCGGCGTCGCTGGTGCCGACCTTCCGCACCGGCCTGATGTTCTCCTGGTCGGCCGATCTCATCGCCATCATTGCGCTTCTGGGCAGCGCACGTTTTCTGCTGGCGCTCGCCGGAATGGACGTCGGCACCAGCTTCGGCGGCATCGGCTCGAGCCGCGAAGTCATGATCGCGTCGCTCGCCGAGCCGGCAATGATCATGATCGTGTTCACGCTGGCGCTGATCGCCGGTTCGACACAGCTTTCCACCATGGCTGCGTTCATGGCGTCTTCCGCCGTGGGCCTAAGGGTGTCGCTCGGCCTCGGACTGATCGCGCTCGTCATGGTGGCGATCGCCGAGAATGGCCGCATTCCAATCGACAATCCGGCAACACATCTCGAACTGACCATGGTGCATGAAGCCATGGTGCTCGAATATTCGGGCCGGCATCTGGCGCTGATCGAGCTTTCCAGTTCGCTCAAACTTCTTTTGTACGTTTCGGTCATCGCCTGTCTGTTCGCGCCCTGGGGTATCGAATTTGCCGGCGCCGCGGTGCCGACACTTGCCGTCGGGGTCGCCGCCTATATCGGCAAACTCGCGGTCGGCGGCTTTCTGCTCGCGCTGTTCGAGACCTCAATCGCCAAGATGCGCGTGTTCCGCGTTCCGGAATTCCTCGGCGCGGCGCTCATGCTCGGCTTGCTGGCGACGCTGCTGCGCTTTGTATCGGGGAGCTTCTGATGAGCGGCATCAATTTCGACATCGCGCATCTGCTCGCCGGATCCCTTGTGCTGGTCAGCTTCCTCGAGCTCTATCAGGACCGGCTCTATTCGCTGCTCAACGTTTATGCCGCCCATGCTCTGGTGCTCGCGGCGTCGGTCGCATGGCAGGCCTTTGTTCAGGATGCGCCGCACCTCTACGTGACCGCAATCATCGCGCTGGTGTTCAAAGCCATCGTCATTCCGGTGACGCTGCACCGTTTGATCGTGCGGCTCGGCATCCATCGCGAGATCGAGAAGGTGGTGGGCGTCGGTGCCGCCATGCTCGCCGGCATCGGCCTGGTCGCGCTGTCCATGGTGGTGATGCTGCGGGTGACGCAAACCGCCGATCCGCTGGCGCGCGAGGATCTCGCGTTCGCCCTCGCGGTGGTGCTGCTCGGCCTCTTGATGATGGTGACGCGGCGTAATGCGGTCAGCCAGGTAGTCGGCTTCATGTCGCTGGAAAACGGCCTGGTGCTGGCGGCGACCGGCGCCAAGGGCATGCCGCTCGTGGTCGAGATCAGCGTCGCGTTCTCCATTCTTATCGCTTTTATCGTGATCGGAATCTTCCTGTTCCGCATCCGCGAACGCTTCGACACCATCGACGTGCAGGCGCTTGACCGCTTCCGCGGAGAGCGCCGATGACGCCCGACGATGCCGCGTTCAATGCGCTCATGGGCGTGCTGGTAATCCCCGGCGTCGCCGCGGTCCTGCTCGCTGCGCTTCCCAATTATCGGGCAACAGCGCGGCTCAACGTAGTGGCGACGACATTGACCTTGCTCTGTGCGCTGTCGCTGTTCTTCGCCAAGCCGGCGCCTGGCGCTTATTTTTTGATCGATGATCTCAACAACACTTTCATCGTGCTGACGACGTTCGTTGGCTGGACCACGAGCATTTTCAGCGCCAGCTATATCGGCCACGAGCTTGAGATCGGCCGGCTGACGCCGCGCTCGGTGCGCTTCTACCACGCCATGTATCAGATTCTGATGTTCGCGATGAACCTCGCGCTCATCGCCAACAATATCGGCCTGATGTGGGTGGCGATCGAAATCGCCACGCTGACCACCGTGATGATGGTCGGCATCTACCGCACCCACGAGGCGCTCGAAGCGGCGTGGAAGTATTTCATCCTCGGCAGTGTCGGCATTGCGCTGGCGTTGTTCGGCACCATTCTGGTGTACATGGCGGCGCGGCCGGTCGTCGGCGAAGGCCTCAATGCGATGGTCTGGTCCGTGCTCGTTACCCGCGCTGGCAGCTTCGATCCGGCGCTGCTCGATGTCGCGTTCGTCTTTCTGCTGCTCGGCTACGGCACCAAGGTCGGCCTCGCCCCGCTGCACGCCTGGCTGCCCGACGCCCATGCCGAAGGCCCGACGCCGATCTCGGCGGTGCTGTCCGGTTTGCTGCTGAACGTCGCGCTGTACGCGCTGCTGCGTTTCAAGATGCTGCTGGCGGTGAATACCGCCGCGCTCGCGCCGGGACCGCTGATGGTCGCGCTCGGCTTGCTGTCGCTCGTGTTCGCGGCGTTCATGCTTTACCGCCGGCGCGACATCAAGCGGCTGTTCGCCTACTCGTCGATCGAGCATATGGGCATCATCACGTTCGCCTTCGGCATGGGCGGGCCACTCGCCAACTTTGCCGGGCTGCTGCACATGACCATGCACTCGCTGACCAAGTCGGCGATCTTTTTCGCTGTCGGCCACGTAGCGCAGGTCAAGGGCACGCAGCGGATCTCCGACATGAGCGGTCTCACCGTGACCCATCCGTTGCTCGGGTGGGGCCTGATCCTCGGCGTGATCGCCATCGCCGGCCTGCCGCCGCTCGGCATCTTCATGAGCGAATTTCTGGTGGTGAGTTCGACCTTCGCCCGCACTCCGCTGCTGGCGCTTATTCTGGTGTTCGGCATTCTCGTTGCTTTCGGCGCCTTGCTGCTGCGCCTCAACAGCATCGCCTTCGGCGAGCCGCGCGGCCCGGTCGGCAAGGCGCAGGCCTCTTATGTGCCGATGTTCACCCACTTGGCCCTGGTGCTCGTCGCCGGCATCTATATGCCGCCGGCGCTCGTTGCCTGGTTTCAGCATGTCGCCGGACTGCTCGGTTAGACAGATGGCCGCTCTCACCGACATCGTTGCCGGCAAGCCAGTCGACGATCATCGGCCATGGCCGCGCGTCGATCGTGACGGCCGACACGTGGCGCGATGTCGCGAGCGCAATCGCCGCAGGCCGCGCCACGCTGCTTGGGCTGTGGGGCGACAACGGCGCTTCGTTCGCCGTGCACATGGCAATCAGCGGCGAAGCCGGGAACGACATTGCGGTTGCGACCCTCGAATGTCCGGACGGAACGTTCCCTTCGGTCGGCGCGCTGCACCCGCCCGCCATCCGCCTCGAACGCGCAATTCAGAGTCTTTACGGCCTGCGGCCGGTCGGCGCGGCCGATGCGCGGCCATGGCTCGATCTCGGCTTTTGGGACGTGCAACATCCGCTCGGCATCCGCATCCCGCCGCCGGATGTGCGCTCCGCCTATGCCTTTCTGCCGACGGAAGGCGAGAGCCTGCATCAGATTCCCGTGGGCCCGGTGCATGCCGGCATCATCGAGCCGGGACACTTCCGCTTCACCGCCTCGGGCGAGACGGTCGTGCGGCTCGAACAACGTCTCGGCTATGTGCACAAGGGCATCGAGTCACTGATGGCGGGTGCGAGCATCGAAGGCGCGGCAAAGCTCGCCGCGCGCACCTCCGGCGACAGCACAGTGGCTTACAGCATCGCCTTTGCCCATGCCGTCGAGGCGGCGTCGGAAACCGAAGCGCCGCCGCGCGCTCGGTACCTGCGCGCTCTGATGGCAGAGCTGGAACGGCTCGCCAACCATTTCGGCGATATCGGAGCCGTCTGCAACGACGCCTCATTCTCGCTGATGCACGCCCATTGCGGTGCGCTGCGCGAACTGGTGTTGCGCGCGGCGCAAAGCTGCTTCGGCCATCGGCTGATGATGGATCAGGTCGTTCCCGGCGGCGTTGCGGCCGAGCTGCGCGATGCCAGGCTGACGTCGGTCAGCGATTTGCTCAAACACATCCGCCGGCGTTTTCCACGCCTGATCGAGCTTTACGACGATACGGCTTCGCTGCAGGACCGCACCGTCGGCACCGGCATCGTGCATGGCGGCCTCGTGCGACAATTCGGCGCCGGCGGATATGTCGGGCGGGCCAGCGGCCGCGCTTTCGACGCGCGCAAAACGCCGGGATATCCACCCTATGATCGCGTTGATTTTGACGTGCCGGTGCTGAGCGAGGGCGACGTCAATGCCCGCGTCTGGATTCGCATCCGGGAAGTCGAGCAAAGCCTGGCGTTGATCGACCAGCTCATCGAGCGTCTGCCAGCGGGGCCGATCGCCACAAAGCTCAACGAAACCCACGGCGAAGGACTGGGCCTTGCGGAAAGTTTCCGTGGCGATGTGCTGGCCTGGGTGCGGATCGACGGCGGCCGCATCAGCCGCTGTCACTTGCGCGACCCGTCGTGGTTTCAGTGGCCGCTCCTGGAAGCCGCGATCGAGGGCAACATCGTCGCCGATTTCCCGCTCTGCAATAAATCGTTCAACTGCTCCTATTCCGGGCACGATCTCTGATGCGCAGGACGCTGTTCGAGAGCCTCACCCACGGACCGCTCACCGAAGCGCCGCCGTCCCGTGATGATGCTGCGCTGGCCGAATTGGTGGCGAGCTTGGAGCGATCGGCGCGGCGCCGGCTTGGCCGCAGCCTCTCAATCCGCGAGGTGGATGCCGGTTCGTGCAACGGCTGCGAACTGGAAATCCACGCCATCAACAACGTGTTCTACGATCTCGAACGCTTCGGACTGCGCTTCGTTGCCTCGCCGCGCCATGCCGACGTGCTGCTGGTGACCGGCCCGGTGACCAAGAACATGCGCGAGGCGCTGGAGCGGACCTACCGGGCGACACCGGACCCCAAATGGGTGGTCGCGCTCGGGCGACTGCGCCGCCGACGGCGGGGTGTTCGCGGGAAGCTATGCCGTTGCCGGCGGCGTTTCGGCTGTCATTCCCGTCGACCTGCACATTCGCGGCTGCCCGCCGCCGCCGACTGAAATCCTCAAAGGCTTGATCGCGCTGTTGGACGCACAGAAATAGCAAACGTCCATTAACCGCAAATGCGTCCTACTCGACTTTTTCGTCGGGATAGACGCCCCAAAGCCGGTTTTGCTCGATCCAGCCGTCAAAGCCGTCACCCGAGAAATGGCACCAGGTGCCGGTGCAGTGCTTGATCGCTCCCAGCACGCCGTTTTGCAGTCGCGCGGTCACCGGGCTCTGCGGGTCGGGCTTGGCCCGAAGCTGTTCGAGATCGGTCTTTGACTTCAATTGCACGACCGCCATGCGCTTTCCGGAAAGGAGCGAGTGATAGACCCAGCCTTCCGAGCCGTCGAAGTCGCGGACGCGCCGCCAATTCTCGAACTCGGCGGTGATTTCGACCGGCCAGCCGATCCGCGTGTAGATGAAGGTGACGTCGTGATCCTTGTCCGGGCCGCCGCGTACATTGACCCGGTCGGTCTTGAGGCTGACGAAACGCGGCACCGGCAAGCTCGCGGTGGCGTCGCCGCCGGCCTGCGCCTGCTCCACGGCGAGCGAAAGCGCAAACAGGGCCGCCAGCACGGCCCAAACCCACACGATCATGAACCTGACATGGCGAAGTGCCATGGAAAAACGCCCCCAGACGCATCGTGGCGCGCGGTTATGCCGGGTAAACCCGGCGCGCTTTGTGGGAACGCAGCCATCTGCTAGAGAGAAATTGATGTGCTGCCTCCCAAGGTTTGAGTGTCGGCGAGGCGGGTTAACGAGAATTAAACGGGCGGACGCGGCCAAGGGACCGGGGGGAGCCGGCCGGCTTGCAGTCTAGCAAGAGGCAGCGAATGGCATCGGGCAAAAAGCCGCTGGTCGTGGTCACCCGGAAGCTGCCGGACAGCGTCGAAACGCGCATGTGCGAGCTGTTCGATACGCGGCTCAATCTCGACGACAAGCCGATGAGCCAGAGCGATCTCGCCGAGGCCGCCAAAATCGCCGACGTCATTGTGCCGACGGTGACCGATCAGATCGACCGGTCGGTACTGAGCCAGTCCGGCGAACAGCTCAAGCTGATCGCCAATTTCGGCAACGGCGTCGACAACATCGACGTGGCAACCGCGCTGCAGCGCGGCATCACCGTAACCAACACGCCCGGAGTGCTGACCGAGGACACCGCCGACATGACCATGGCGCTGATCCTCGCGGTGCCGCGGCGGCTCGCCGAAGGCGCCCAGGTGCTCACCAGCGACAAGGATTGGACCGGCTGGAGCCCGACCTGGATGCTCGGCCATCGCATCTGGGGCAAGCGGCTCGGCATTGTCGGCATGGGGCGGATCGGCCAGGCCGTGGCCCGCCGCGCCAAAGCCTTCGGGCTGCAGATCCACTACCACAATCGCCGCCGGGTTGCGCCGAAGATCGAGGAAGAACTCGGCGCCACCTATTGGGAAAGCCTCGACCAGATGCTGATGCGCATGGACATCATCTCGGTCAATTGCCCGCACACGCCGGCGACCTATCATTTGTTATCGGCGCGCCGGCTCAAGCTCATTCGCCCCGAGGCCTACATCGTCAACACCGCGCGCGGCGAGGTGATCGACGAGAACGCGCTGGCGCGCCTGATCGAGGCCGGACGAAATCGCCGGCGCCGGCCTCGACGTGTTCGAGCACGAGCCGGCCGTCAGTCCGAAGCTCGTCAAGCTCGCCAAGGCCGGCAAGGTCGTGCTGCTGCCGCATCTCGGCTCGGCGACGCTCGAAGGCCGCGTCGACATGGGCGAGAAGGTCATCGTCAACATCAAGACCTTCATGGACGGCCACCGCCCGCCCGACCGCGTGCTGCCATCGATGCTTTAAGGCGCCGCCCGATTATCAAAGGTATGGGCAACTCCAGTGATCCGCTACGACGAGCACGCCGAATTTCAGATCCAGCGCCGCCGCATAACGAAAGAATGGATCGAGGACACGATCCTCAATCCCGACCAGACGGAAACCAGAGGAAACCGCCGATCTTTCCTTAAGCGCCGGCCCGGCCGGCATGTTATGCTGCGCGTCGTAACGGCGCGTGACGATCCGGAATACATAATCACCGCCTACTTCGACAGGACGAAGCCATGCGCGTAAGAGTTGATAAGGCGGCGGATGCGGTCTACCTCAACTTGACCGACCGGCCCATCAAGGACAGCGCCGAAGTCGCCGACGGCATCGTTGTCGATTACGATGACGAGGGCCGCATTGTCGGCATCGAAATACTTGACGCCTCCAAGCGCACCGATGATCCCGAGGCGCTCAAGCAGTTCAGTTTTGAATTGCCAACGATTGGCTGACGTCAATGCTGCCTGCTGCGTGAGCGCAGGCAGGATGAACTCCCGCCGCTAAATTCGCGGCGCGATCCAAATGTGCGGGGGAAGCGCCGGCGGATGTGCGGCAATGCCGTCGAGCACCGCGCCCAGGATCGGCTCGACCAGCGTCTCGATGTCCGCTGCCGGACCGACGAAGTCATCGATCGCCAGCATCGTGAGGCCATGCAGCGCGGACCATATGGCGAGCGTCGCCGCGGCGTGCTCGCGCGGCTTGGCCAGACTTGACGGAAACACGCCGGTGCGGACGCCCTCGCCGAGTATCTCCTCCAAGATCGCCCGCGCCTTGGCAGCCGCCGCCTTCTCGATTGCCGGGCGTCCGGACTCGGGAGTCGTCAGCGCCGCGCCGAACATCAAGCGGTAGAGTGCCGGGTTGGCGATGCCGTGAGCGGCAAAGGCGCGGCCGCAGGCGATGATACGCGCCCGCGCGTCTTCCACGTCGACCAGCGCCGCAAGCGTGCGTTCGGCCAGTGCATCGAAGCCGCGCGCTGCGACGGCGGCCAGCAGATCGCGCTTTTCCGGAAAGTGCTTGTAGGGTGCGTTGTGGCTGACGCCGGCGCGCCGCGCCACTTCCCGCAGCGAAAAGGCCCAATCCTGAGTTTCGTCGAGGAGCGCCAGCGCCGCCGCGACGAGCGCCGGCGCGAGATTGCCGTGATGATAGGGCCGAGCGGCGACGGCGGCCCGGCGGCGGGAGGATTTGGCCACAGGAAAATATCTCCAGCATGGGAGTTGACAGTGCCAACTTCTCTGATCTATAAAGTTGCCACTGCCAACTTACTGGCTGTGAGCCCGGAAGTCCAGCCGTGGCAAGCCAACCCAAAGGAGAGTCCCATGCCGATCTATCAATGCGTCACCTCCAAGGCCCTGAGCGCCGAGCTCAAAGCGGCCATCGCCAAGGAATTCACCCGTATCCATGTCGAATTCACCGCCGCGCCGGAGCCCTTCGTCAATGTCGTCTTCAGCGACCTGCCGCTTGGTTCGCACTACCTTGCCGGCGCCGTCCGCGAGAACGGGACGCTGATCAACGCCATCGTCCGCGCCGGTCGAACGCTGGAGACGCGCCAAGCCTTGTTAAAATTGCTCTCGGCCGCGTGGTCGCGCCTCACCGGCCAGCCGGAGCGTAATCTCGTCATCAGGGTAGAAGAGGCCGACGCTGAAACCATTATGGAAGCGGGCCTCATCATGCCGCGTCCGGGCGAGGAAGCCGCCTGGATGGCCGCGAACAAGGCGGCACTCGGCGAGCTGGCGCAAGTCGCCGCTTAGGCGCCAGCGCTAAGGTTCAGTCACTGCGAGCGGCAGCGAAGCAATCCAGCCATGCCGCGAGGCTCTGGATTGCTTCGTCGCGGAGCTTGTCATCTGATCATCTTCTAGCTGGTAAGGCCGCGATAGGCCTTCAGGGTGAAGTCCGCGGTGCGGGCGTAGACCTTTTCCTTCCAGTCGTCGGTATCGACGTAGAGCGCGTCGCGGGCCTTCTTCTTGATGCCGCGTGCCAGCGCCGAGTCCATGCTAAGCCCCGATTTGAGGCCGCGGGCATAGAGCCAGTTGTCGCCGCGGAGCGCATCCAGCACCTCGAGCAACGCGACGGTGCCGAATTCGAGCCCGATCGAAGTAACCTCCGCGCCCGGCAGGCTCTCCTCGACACCGCCCATGAGCGGACCCGTGACCGGAGTAGATTTTGACGTGCCGTCCGTTATCGACGTGACGTCGTTGCCCCACCAAGTCTGCGCCCGCTCGAAGCCGGGCGTGTCGCGCGCGACAACCGAGATCGGCTCGCCGTAGCCCGTCGGCCCGAGGCCGGAGTGAATATCGATGAATCCGACGCGCTTCGCCGCGGCCCCATGCTTCTTCGCGATGGTGCGGAATGTCTGGTTCGACCATGTGGCCTGTCGCCCGCCGAAGAACATGCCGTCGGGGAACTCGTACTGGCCGCCGGCAACCGCGGCCTGCAAGGCCGGGAGACCGTTAGCGTTGACCCAAGCCTGCAGTGCGGCGTCGGCCTTGGCGCGACCGGGGCCATCCCAGTCGGACGGTAACAACAGCTCATGGATTTCGGCGTAGCGCGGATTCTCCGGCAGCGGCTTTGCGAAATCCTGGAAATTGCGGTTGAGATCCACATTGTCCTCGGTCACGCGGCGGATATGGGAAAAGCCGTAGGGATTGATGGCATGCACCAGCACCACCGCCACCGATTGCGGCCGGGCCTTGATGATGCCCTCCTCGATCAAGCCGATCTGGCAGCCGGAGCCGCAGAAGCCCTCATTGCCGTGGGTGCCCGCGCAGGCGATGAAGATATTTTCCGCATCGATGTCGCCGAAGCGGGCCACATCGGTGGCAAGCTCCTCGCCATTCGCCCCCTTGGCGTTGGGATTGACGTGGCTCTCGATGGCGCCGCCGCCGGCGCGGGCGGCATCGAGAAACTTCCGGCGCGCTTCCGCATAGGTCGCCGAAAAATACTGCGGAATTCCCATGGAGCACCTTTAAAAAATATCCGCCGATAAAGTGATCGTTTCTTGGTGACGCTTTTTTTGCAAGAGCGCTCACCTGCAACGCGCGCAGAACATTACGTGGCAGCGCGCATCCCGCTAAGGAATGCCGGCGCCCATGGCCGCCGCGATCAATTTAAAATCGGCCGCGCTGATCGGAAAAAGTCCGAAGCGCAACTGGTAACCCCAGTTGTGGCGTTGGCACAGCTAAGCGCCGTGGATCGGCACGCGCATGGTGCCGATCCGCTCGATGAAACATTCCAGCACATCGCCGGCCGCGACCGGCCCGACGCCCTCGGGCGTCCCGGTCATGATCACGTCGCCCGGATAGAGCGTGTAGGTCGAGGACGCATATTCCACGAGCCGCGGCACATCGAAGATCAGCGCGCTGGTGTTGGCGGATTGGCGCAAAGTCCCGTTGACGGTCAGGCGCATATCCAGATGGCCGGGATCGGGAATTTCGTCGGCGGTGACGAGCCACGGCCCGATCACCGCGAACGTCTCGAACGATTTTCGCCAGCTCCGATCCTCCGGCCCGCGCACCGTCATATCGAGGCCGATTGAGTAAGCGCCGACATGCGCCAGCGCGCGCTCGCGCGGAATGCGAAAGCCCTCCTTGCCGATGACCGCGACCAGCTCGACTTCGTGATCGACGCGCCGGTCGAGCGGCGGCAAACGCACGCCGTCGGCGGGGCCGACAATCGACGACGACGCTTTCAGGAACAGTCCATACTCGTCGATCGATTTGATGGTCTTGCCGAAGTTAATGCCCTTGTCGGCGTTGGCCTCATCGATATGCGCCCGATAATTCACCGGCGCGGCGATAAGCTTGCTCGGACTTGTGACCGGACTGCGCAGCGCGACGCGCTCGACCGGGATCCACGACGCCGAACGCCCGAGCGCTTCGATTTTGCCCGCGCAGCTCCGGCAAGCGCGCCAGCAGCGGATCGATATGCGACCGCGGCCAGGCAATGGCCGGCAGATCGGCGGTGATCGCCGTAATATCGGCGACCGAATTTTCCGTCGGCGGAAACGAGCCCGAGGCGGTTGTCGTCGAAGCGGCAGAGTTTCATGAAAGACTCATCGAAAGCGGCATGGGGTCCGAGCTTACAGCGAGCGTGGTTCAGATGCAGTGAGTGTAATTTTTCATTCCGTCATGCCCGGCCTCGTGCCGGGCATCCACGTCTTTATCCTCGGCCACAAGAACGCAAGACGTGGATGGCCGGGACAAGCCCGGCCATGACGAGTGAATGTACCCATCTGCGCGCAATTGTCAGGCTGCCGCGAATCTCGCGGGCGTAGCCCTCACTTCACCGCGAAATGCACCATGGTGACGCCGCCGGAAGCATAGTTGGGCACGTCGGCCGCAACCGCCTGACCTTCCTTCGACCCCAATGCGGCCATCAGCGCCGCCTCGCTCTCAAACTCGGCTTCGAAGATGCAGAAATACGGCGCCTTGCCGGGACCCAGGGGCTTCACATCGAATGTGTAGTGGGCTGCCTTGACGCCCGGCAGCTTGCTCGCAAGCGGCAGATGCGTCTCCAGGTAGTGTTTTCGAAAATGCGCGGGGTCCTTGGGCTCGTTGTAGAGGACGAGGAGCTTGTGCATTGGTACCTCCCTTTTTGACTCGATCCGACGTTTTCACGGCACGAAATCCGGGGAACCTGAGACCGATGCCGGAATTCGCTGAACACAGTGGGTCCAATCTTTGGTTCCATCATGCCCGGCCATAGCCGTTCGAAGAACGGCGTAGCTTCGCTCGCCTATGTGCCGGGCATCCACGTCTTGTTCAAGCGAGGGAAGTAAGACGTGGAGGGCCGGGACGAGCGCGGCCATGACGGAAAGGGGGCTGGTCACTCTTTCATTGACAATGGTCCTCAAATCAAGTACAAGCCCACATCGAATCTCGCTCATCTTGAAGGGTCGTGTTCTCGAGGCACACCTGAACACGGAGCGAGTGCGGTGCTCCCGCGCGGTTTTGCAATCCGCACCGGAGCGGCTTTGGGCATCATCCGGCCGGCACTATGACCGGTCTGGGAGGTGCGTTCCCTGGACTGGGACAGGCGGGCGCGGGTAACGCCCGTTTAGAAGCGCGAGGTCTTCGCTCCCCGGTTGGAGCGAGCTTACAGGATCGAGCGTCCTGCCGAGTCCCAGGAAGCCTGGCCTGGAGCTGAGCGTTGGCGTTCGTTCGCTGACGCAAGAGCCGCGGTGGAACGCCGACAGGCGAGCGCACCCGACGGTGCGCGCCGCATCGCGAGATGCGGAGGTTGGACACACGTTTGTCGGCGTTCCGCTTCCCTTTTTTTTCCTTGGTCGTCATTGCGAGCGAAGCGAAGCAATCCAGTGCGGCAGCTCCGTTACGTTGGACAACGAAGCTAGCCGTCATTGCCCTGCTGGATTGCTTCGTCGCTTTCGCTCCTCGCAATGACGGGTAGGACTCGGGCGCGGAACGCGTCGCGAGAACGATGTTGCTCATCCGCCCCCGCGGAGCGAAGCGCGGCGGGGGAGGATGAAGAAGGGCGCTTCGCTCCCGTGGTTTGCCCTCTCGTACCCGCTCGTGTCTAATTTGCGGATGAAAAAGCATTCGGTTTCGAAACTGCTGGCGTTGGTGCTGATTGCGCTTCTCGCGCCGCCGCTTGGCGCGCGCGGCGAGGAGGTGGCGGCGCTAAAGACGCCGCTGGTCACCGCGGCGAACGGCATGGTGGTGGCGCAGGAGGCGCTTGCCGCGCGGATCGGCGTCGACGTTCTCAAGAACGGCGGCAACGCAATCGATGCGGCGGTCGCGGTCGGCTTCGCCATGGCGGTGACCTATCCGCGCGCCGGCAATATCGGCGGCGGCGGCTTCATGGTGATCCACCGGGCCGGCGGCGACGACACGGTGATCGACTATCGCGAGACCGCGCCGGCGGCGATCAACGCCACGTCGTTCCTCGACGCACAGGGCAACGCCGATCCGCAGAAGTCGCGCGAGTCCGCGCTCGCGATCGGCGTGCCGGGCACGGTCGCGGGGCTGGCGATGGCGGAAGCGAAATACGGCTCCGGCCATTTCACGCTGGCCGAGCTGATCGGGCCGGCGATCGCGCTCGCCCGCGACGGCATCGCGGTCGCCGACGACACCGCGGATTCGCTTCCGGTCGACCGGGCGCGGCTGGCGCGCTGGCCGTCGTCGGCGGCGATCTTTCTGAAAGCCGACGGCAGCGCGCTTTCGCCCGGTGACAAGCTGGTGCAGCCCGATCTCGCCGACACGCTTGCGGCGATCGCCAAAGGCGGGCCGAGTGCGTTCTACGAAGGTGCGGTCGCGGCAAAACTCGCCGCCGCGGTGCAGGCGGCCGGCGGCGTGATGACCGCGGACGATCTGAAGGACTATCGCGCCATCGAGCGCAAGCCGGTGCGCGGTACTTATCGCGGCTACGACATCGTCTCGATGCCGCCGCCCTCCTCCGGCGGCGTCGCGCTGATCGAGATGCTCAACATCCTCGAGGGCTACGATCTGGCCAAGACGGAGCGGGCGCAGGCGCTGTTCCTGATGGTCGAAACCATGAAGCGCGCTTATGCCGACCGCGCCTGGTTTCTCGGCGATCCCGACCGGGTGCAAGTGCCGGTCGCGCGGCTGACGTCGAAGCGCTACGCCGCGGAGTGGCGCGCCACTATCGATCCGGCGCACGCGACGCCGGCGAGCGAAATCCATGCCGGCGGCACGGTCGACCGCGAGGGCCGCAACACCACGCATTTCTCGGTGATCGACCGGTTCGGCAACGCGGTGTCCAACACCTACACCATCAATTTCAGTTACGGCGTCGGCCTTGTCGCCGCCGGAACCGGCGTCCTTCTCAACAACGAGCTCGACGATTTCGCCGCCAAGGCCAACGCGCCGAACGCCTACGGGCTCCTTGGCGATGTCGCCAACGCGCCGGCGCCGGGCAAGCGGCCGCTGTCGTCGATGACGCCGACCATCGTGCTCAAGGACGGCAAGCCGTTTCTCGTCACCGGCTCGCCGGGCGGCAGCTTCATCATCAACATCGTGCTTCAGGTCGTTACCAACGTGATCGACCGCGGCATGGATATCGCGGGCGCGGTGTCGGCGCCCCGCCTGCACGATCAATGGATGCCGGACCGGGTGCTCGCCGAGCCTACGCTTTCCAGCGATCTGGTCGCGGCGCTGCAGGCGCGCGGCGACACCGTGCAGGTGCGGCCGCTGATCACGTCGGCCAACTCGATCCTGGTCACGCCGGCCGGCATCACCGGCGCCGCCGACCCGCGCACGCGCGGCGCGCTGGCGGCAGGGTATTAGCAATGTCGTCATTGCGAGGAGCGGAGCGACGAAGCAATCCAGCAGGGCAATGCAGCCAGCTTCGTTGTCCAAGTTACGGGACCGCCGTACTGGATTGCTTCGCCTTCGGCTCGCAATGACGAGGTGGGACAAGCCGAACAGAGAAAAAACAGACCGGGGAAACATGAACGGATACGCGCCAATCGCCACGCTGCGGATCGGCCTGATCGGCTCGGGCTTCATCAACAACTTTCATTTGCAGGCGCTGGTTTCCGTTCGCCATGTCACCGTTGCCGGCGTGTACAGCCCGACCGCCGCGCACCGCGAAGCTCTGGCCGCCAAGGCCAACGCGCTCGAGCTTGGTCCGTGCCGGCCGTTTGCGTCGCTCGAAGCCATGCTGATTTCCGGCGAGATCGATGCGGTGTGGATCGGCGTGCCGAATTTCGCCCGGCTCGACACCATGCGCGAGATCCATCGCCTGGTGAAAGCCGGCTGGGCCAAGCTCGTCGGCGTCGCCTGCGAAAAGCCGCTCGGGCGCACGCTCGCCGAGGCGCGCGAGATGCTCCGCCTCGCCGAAGACGCCAGGCTGTTGCACGGCTATCTGGAAAACCAGGTGTTCTCGAGCGCGGTGCAGCGCGGCAAGGACATCGTGTGGCGCCGCGCCGTGCCGATCGGCGGCCGGCCCTATCTGGCGCGCGCCGCCGAGGAACACAGCGGGCCGCACATGCCGTGGTTCTGGCAAGGCGAGCGGCAAGGCGGCGGCGTTCTATCCGACATGACCTGTCACAGCGTCGAGGTCGGGCGCTTCCTGCTCAGCCGGCCGGGCGCGCCGCGCAGCGATCTGAAACTCGTCAGCGCCAGCGCCACCGTCGGCAATCTGAAATGGACCCGGCCTGAGTATGTCGAGCGGCTCAAGCGCATGATGGGACCCGAGATCGATTACGCGCGGCGGCCGGCGGAAGATTTCGCGCGCGGCGCGCTCACCTTTCGCGATGCCGAAGGCCACGAAGTTCTGGTCGAAGCGACCAATTCCTGGGCCTATGTCGGCGCCGGTTTGCGCATCCTGATCGAGCTGCTCGGCCCGGAATATTCAATGGAGTTCTCGTCGCTCAACACCGGGCTGAAAGTGTTTCTGTCGCGCGAGGTGAGCGGTGGCCAGGGCGAAGATC
Source organism: uncultured Alphaproteobacteria bacterium (assembly GCA_963826945.1). GTDB lineage: Bacteria > Pseudomonadota > Alphaproteobacteria > Rhizobiales > Xanthobacteraceae > BOG-931. Next base: position 610,512 of record CAWGYY010000031.1, read on the forward strand.
TGCTCGAAAAGCAGAATGCCGAGCAGGGCCTGATGCCGGTGGTCGAGAACGAGCCCGACATCTACGGCTATATCGGCGAAGACCGGCACATGGTCGAGGCGTTCCGCTACGGCCGCCCGCCGATCGAGACGTTCGAAGACGGCGTCGCCGTGTCTGAAATGCTGATGGCGCTCTATCGCTCCGCCGAGCTCGGCCAGGTGGTGAAGCTGCCGTCGACGGAACTGGAGAACCTACGTGCCGCCGGTGGCGCGGGCCTAGGTGCGGATCGCGGCGACGCCGCGTCAGTTCAAGCCGGCGAGGCTCGGATGGGTGATGGCGCGGCGGTCCTTGACCACGCCGATCACCACGCCGAGCCGCTCGACGGTGGCGATGACGCTGCCTTTGCAGGGCGCGGTCGCAATTCATGTGCGTCGGCGCGATGAAGAAATCGGCACGATCCACATCGCGCGTCCATTCCAGACGCGAGTCGGCCTCTTTCTCGAATTGCACCCGCTCGCTGCATACCGCGACCAGATAATGATGCCGCACGGCCGCGCTTTGCCCTCGGTCCGATCGAGGTAATGTTCGAGGTCGCTCACCGCCTCCGGCATCATGTTGACCCAGTAATCGGTGTCGTAATTGCGCGACGCGCCGGCGAGGCCGCCGACCAGCGGGTTGTAAAACAGATACTCGTCCGGATGCAGGCGATAGAGCGTAGTGGCGTTCCAGCCGAGGCCCAGCAATACAATCGCGGCGGCCGCCGGCCGCCGCAAGCCGGTGCAGACTTTCAAGCCGGCTAGAGCAGGCCATTGAGCCCGACCCCGGCGAGCACGGCGATCGGCGGCACGGTGAACAAAAAGTGCCGCATCCCGGTGAACGCCGGCCCGTCGCACGATCACTTCGCAGATCAGCGGGAAGAAATGCGGCAAAAGCCACGAGCGTCGTTTCTTTTCGCCACGCGTTGTCGGTTTCGTCGTTCCCGGCCGCCGCGTTGCGGCAGCATCGCAAGAACGAGCGCCAGACCGGCGCCACACGAGCAGCCACAGCGTGAGCTTGATGGCGAGATAAGTCGGCACGTACCAGCGCGGAACGTCGCCCATATCGTAGACGTGGCCGGCCAGGATGGTCTCGATCGGATAATTGAAATCGACGAACGTGCGTCAGTCGCGCGCAGCGGATTGAGCGGCGCCAGCGCGGCCTACGGCCATGCCGCGATCATGATCAGATAACCGATGACAAAAGCCGCCGCGAGCGGCACCGCCGAGCGCGCCGCGAATACAACCGCCTTCCGCCACGGCATGCCGCGGCCGATCGGCGCGTGAAGAGCGACGGCACACGCAGCGTAGCTGACCAGAAACACACCCAGCACACGAATGCCGAGCGCGCAGCCGCAGACCAGTCCGAACAGCGCGATCAAGCGCCAGCGCGGACGCGGCAATTCGCGGCCGATCAGCACCAGCAGATAAAGCCCACCCATCATGGCGGCGGCAAACGGAATGTCCTTGGTGTGGTTGAACATCGCGCCATACCAGGTGCCGCACACCGCCAGCGCCGCTGCGGCGAGGAGCCCCGCGCGGGGCCCGGCGATGGCGCGCGCCGTCGCCCAGATTGCGGCGATACCGCCGATGCCGGTCAGCGCCGTCAGCAGGTGTCTGACCTCGTAGGTATCGAGCGGAATGAGCTTCTCGAGACCGACCGCGGCGAGATCGAACAGGCCGCCGTACAGATAAAGGTTGCGGAAGTGAAACAGCGCCTGATCGACGAAGCCGCTGGTGTAATAGGCGACGATCATCTCGCCGTAGCGCTGCTGGACTTCTTCATCGTTGGAGATGGCGTAGTCGCGGAACGTGAGGCCGACGAGAACGATCAGCGTGCCGAACAGCAGCGCCGCCGCAAGATCGTAACCGTCAAGGCGCGCGAGCGGTCCCCGCCGCCATCGAGCGGCGGCTCGGCCCCAAACATCGGAAAACCAGCGAAGGTTTATGGCGCCTGCCCCGCGCGCAAGCATGACTGGCGTTTTATCTCCCAACCACCCGGCATTGGCGCGCGGAAAATCAGCCCAAGAAAATACCCAGGAAAAACTACCCTAAGAGCAAATTACCTAGCAACCCGAAAAATGGCACGAAAGCGCCAAAGCTGCGTCATGGCGCCGCGCGAAGGGCTATTGCCGCAGCAAACGTTAATGAGGCGAGTACAGACCTTGGATGGCCGGCGCTCAAGCCTTGGCGCCGCCGAGGCCGAGGAGCTTGAGGGCATTATCCTTAAGAATGAGCGGCCGCACTTCCGGCTTGATATCGAGCTTGTCGAAATCACTGAGCCAGCGGTCCGGCTTGATGACCGGCCAGTCCGAGCCGAACAGCACTTTGTGCTTGAGCAGCGAGTTCGCGTAACGGACCAGAATCGGCGGAAAGTACTTCGGCGACCAGCCGGAAAGGTCGATATAGACGTTCGGCTTGTGCTGCGCGACCGACAATGCCTCCTCCTGCCACGGGAACGACGGATGCGCGAGGATGATCGGCATGTCGGGGAAGTCGACCGCAACGTCGTCCATATACATCGGATTGGAATATTTGAGGCGGATGCCGGCGCCGCCCGGCATACCGGAGCCGACGCCGGTCTGGCCGGTATGGAACAGCGCCGGCAGTCCCGCTTCGGCGATCGCCTCGTAGAGCACGTAGGCGCTGCGGTCGTTCGGATAAAAGCCCTGCATGGAGGGATGAAACTTGAAGCCGCGTACCCCGAATTCGCGAATGAGCCGCCGCGCCTCGCGCGCGCCGGTTTTGCCCTTGGCCGGATCGATGCTCGCAAACGGAATGAGGACGTCGCTGTTTGCCGCCGCCTTTTCGGCGACTTCCTCGTTCGGATAGCGCCGGTAACCGGTCTCACGCTCGGCATCGACCGGAAAAATCACCGCACCGATCCTGCGTTCGCGATAATAGGCCGCAGTCTCTTCGATGGTCGGGCGATTATTTGGTTGATTGAAATAGATCGCCATCTGCGCCTGGAGATCGTCGTAACCGTCGTCGGGATGCGTGCCGCACGGCTCCTCGGCGTGAGTATGGATATCGATGGCGACAAGTTCGTTGACGTTCACGGAACGCGCTCCTTGGCTTGTTCTTTGGCTTCTGTTTTCGCGGCAGTGGAACACATCAATGGGCGAACGTATAGCGGGACGCAGCCCAACGCGACAGCGGCGAAATTGTTTTGCTGGCTCACCGGCGCAATGCTAAAAGTTGTGCCGTCATCAGGGGCGGACAAATAACAAATAAAGCCGCACGGGAGGAACAGTCATGTTGCAGGTGTATCTCGACCCGGCCACGATCAACAGCCGGAAAGTGCTGGCGGGACTGGAATTGCTCGGCATGCCATATCACGTCAACCACGTGAACTATTTCGCCGGCGCCCACAAGCAGCCGGACTATCTCGCGCTCAATCCGAACGGGACGCTGCCGGCGGCGACGGATGGCGATTATACGCTTTGGGAATCCGACGCCATCCTGCAATACGCCGCCGACCTGACGGCATCGGAACAGCATTATCCGAAAGACCTGAAGACGCGCGCCGACATCAACCGCTGGATGCTGTGGGAAGCGGCGCACTGGCAGCCGAGCTGCTACATCTTCTTCATCGAAAACGCCGTCAAGCCGCTGATGAAGGCGCCGACCGACACCGCGCTGCTGGAAAAAGAGACGCCGAACTGGCGGCGGCTCGCCGGCGTGCTCGACGCGCGGCTGGCGAAATCCAAATGGCTCGCCGGCGATACGGTGACGATCGCCGACATCGCGGTGGCAGCGCCGATGCACATGCACAAGCGCCAGCAATTGCCGCTCGACGACTTTCCGAACATCCGGCGCTGGATGGCGGAAGTCGAAAAGCTGCCGTGCTGGCAGAAAACGCAAGGCGCGGTTGAGGCGGCGCTGCAGCCGCATTGAGCGGCGGCTGCGTGTGCCGTGTTGGGCGTCGGGCTTGTTGGTAAAGGCAAGGACAGAGAGCGGATGACCGGCCAGACCGACGTCAAGACCACGCTGAACTACACCCGCGACACCGGCGTCGAGCCGGAGGTTTATTTCTACGAGCCGCCGCCGGGCACAACATGGCGCACATCCGGCGACGACCCGCACGAAATGACCATCCATGACGGCTGGGAACGCGCCAAATCGTTCTCGCTCGACCGCGAAGGTTTTGCGCTGTGCGAGTTTCATTCGCCGTTCGCCCGATGGGATGACGACGCGGCGATCCGCGCCGAGCTCTACGGCGACGTGACCGAACGCGTGAAGCGCGAAGTCGGCGCCAAACGCGTCATCATTTTCGACCACACCATTCGCGCGCAGAGCAACATCGCCCAGACGCGGTCCGAGACTTCCACGTCGCGCCGCGCGCCGGTGATGAACATCCACTGCGACTATACGGAGAATTCCGGACCGCTGCGCGTGCGCCAGCTCTTGCCCGGCGAAGCCGACGAGCTGTTGAAGCACCGCGTAGCGTTTTACAATTTCTGGAAGCCATTAAAGCGCACCGTCGAGGAGCGGCCGCTGGCGATGTGCGACGTCACCTCATCGACCCATGACGATTTCATCACCATGAAGCTGCGCTACCGCGACCGCGACGGCGAGATTTTCGTGATGCGGTACTCACCGCAGCATTACTGGTGGTACTTCCCGCGCATGACGCCGGATCACGCGATCATGCTCAAGACTTACGATTTGGAGACCGACGGGCGCGCCCGTTTCGTCGGTCATTCCGCGTTCGAGGATCCGAACACGCCGCCCGACGCCCCGATGCGCGAAAGCATCGAAATCCGCACCATGGCGTTTTTCTGATCAGGCGGGACGATATTGTATCCTAGCGCCAGACGGACTGCTCGGCCTTGCCAGCTTGACGAATGGGCCGACTACGGCCTCTTGGCTCATATGGACGACCTGGCGGAGTCTGCACAAGATATCGCGGTGGCTGGTTGGCGGTTGCCGGCGGATCGTCATGGAGCGTTTCCTTTCGGAGTCTGAATGGGTGATTGAGTACGCGTATGTCGTCACGCGCTGAGGGGTATGACGGAGATAGTGGTGGCAAAGCCGGCTCCGCGAACTCCTCCGCGTCACTGTGACATGGAGCTTTGTTTCGATATAGCGCCTCCAGCCCGCACATTTGCAAGACGAAGGTCACTTATCAGAGCGCCATAGAAAGACGCGCCAGAGCGCTGTGGTGCCATAGTGCAAAGCAGCGACTGTGGCTGAGAAAGATGCCCTGGCGCCATGAGAGAATTTTTTCATACACGGTCTGACTTGTGTTTGCTTGGTTAAAGTGTAAAACGCAGATCGAAGGGTATTTTGCGTGTGGCGTATATTCTAAAGAGCGATGTCATGAGACGGTAAGGCTGTTTATTTTGTGTAGCTCGAAGTTCATTATAGTATTGGTGAGAATGAGGTTCTTGTTGCTTGTGGAAGAACACCACTCATCAGAGACGGCGTGGGGATGATTGTCTGATGATCTCACGCATCACTTGGGGGGCGTGTTGGAGGTTCTCTGAAAGCAATCGAGCGCTGTGAGTGTACGCGCTCGCGAACGCGCGGAGACGCCCAGGTACGCTCGGGGAGTGCTTGTGCCATTCCACGATATGCGCATAATGCCTGATGGGTGAAACGAGGTGGCTGACGCGTGAGAGAGCGCAGTGCGCGGCGAGCGCAGCATGAATGCAATGGTGAATGAAGAAAGAGGGGTTTTTGGAGGTGGACAACAGTCATACGTGTGATGAAAGGTACGGCATTTTTATCGTAGCAATGACACGTACCAAAAGGCCATCGACGATGTCAATGTTAGGGCGAACGGCTGTACGGTCAGGGTTGTAGAGGGAGGTGACAGCGTCGCTCATTCCCATAATCTACAAGAATTGCGTTGTCTGTCTTCATCCGAAGAATAATTTTGGCAGCTGAGATGAGAACAAGTGTAGAATGTGAGAGATTAAGAATTAAGAATAAAAAGTGAAAATATATTTTATAATAATATATAATATACTGCGCAACGCCGCGAGCACTTCGTTAGGCCGCTCGCTCATCAGCATGTGCCCGGCGCCTTCGATCATGGTGAGGCGGCATCCGGGAATGGCGGCGGCGACGGCTTTGCCGCCCTTGGCCGGGGTCATCAGGTCGCGGCTGCCTTGAATGACGATCGCCGGAGCAGTCACCTTCGCCGCAGCCGCAAGCGCGTTCTGATAGTCGTTGCAGGCGGATAGGTCAGCAAACAGCACACCGGGGCGCGCGCGTTCGAGCAGGCGCTCGGCACCGCCCAGCATCCACAGACCCGGAGTTTCCGAACCGCCAAGCGTAGCGTGATAACCCTCACCCCAAAGCGAAATCATGTCGATCGCCGCGTGATCGTTCGCTTTTGCCGCATTTAAAAGATCGTCCGACACCCGCATCGGCGCAGCGGTCGCAATGAGAGCGAGCGCGCTGACTTTCTCGGGATGCCGCGCTGCGGTCTCCAAGGCGATGAGCGAGCCCATCGAATGACCGACAAGGCGCGCGGCGGGCACGCCGGCGGCGTCGATCAGCGCCGCGGTCCAGTCGGCCAACGCAGCGATTGACGAAAGCGGCGGGCCTGCCGAACGGCCATGTCCCGGAAGATCGGGCGCGAGCACGGCAAATCCGTGATAGGCGAACGCGCGTGCGAGCAGCACCCACGCAGTGTGATCGAAACCGGCGCCGTGCAGAAAAACGATCGCCGGCAAGGCCGGATCGAAATCGCGGCCGCCGGTCCCGGCGAAAACTTCCCTGCCCTCAACGACCAGCCGCATGGCCTTAAGCCTTCTGCGAGGCGCGCAGCGCCTGGCCGAAATCGTCAATGATGTCGCCCGCTGCCTCAAGACCCACCGAGATGCGGATAAGCTCCTCACCAACTCCGGCGGCAGCGAGCGCCGCCGCATCCATCTGCTGGTGCGTCGTGCTCGCCGGATGAATCACCAGCGTCTTGGCATCGCCGACATTGGCGAGATGGCTGGATAGCCGTACCGCTTCAATAAATTTGCGCCCCGCCGCGCGGCCGCCCTTGATGCCAAAGCTGACAATCGAACCGGCACCTTTTGGCAAGAGTTTTTGCGCCAGCGCGTGATCCGGATGCGTCTCAAGCGAGGGATGCAACACCCAGTCGACCGCCGGATGCTTGCGCAGGAACGCAAGCACCGCCGCGGTATTTTCGATGTGGCGCTCCATGCGCAGCGGCAGCGTCTCCACGCCCTGCAGCAAATGGAATGCATTGGTCGGCGACAGGCATGCGCCGAAATCGCGCAAGCCCTCGGCACGCGCCCGCATGATGAAGGCGGACGGGCCGAACTCCTCGGCGAAAACGATGCCGTGGTAGCCGGCGTATGGCGCGGTCAACGTCGGGAATTTATCTGAAGCCTGCCAGTCAAAGCGGCCGCCATCGATGATCGCGCCGCCGATGGCAATGCCATGCCCGCCGATCCATTTGGTGATCGAGTGCATGACGATATCGGCGCCGAGTGTCAGCGGCCGGCTGAGGTATGGCGTGGCAAACGTGTTGTCGATGAGCAGCGGAATGCCGGCCGCGTGCGCGATCTCCGCCACCCTCGGGATATCGAGCACTTCCAGGCCCGGATTGCCGATGGTCTCGGCGATCAGTAGCCGGGTCTTTGGCCCGATCGCGGCGCGAAAGCCGTCGAGATCGCGCGGCTTCACGAAGGTCGTGGTGATGCCGAAGCGCGGCAGCGTGTGGCTCAGAAGATTAATGCTGCCGCCATAGAGCGAAGCCGACGCAACGACGTGATCGCCGGCGCCGAGCAGCGTCGCAATGGCAAGATGCATCGCCGCCATGCCGCTTGCGGTGCAGACGGCGCCGACGCCATCTTCAAGCGCCGCCAGCCGCTCTTCCAGCACCGCCGTCGTCGGATTGGAAATCCGCGTGTAAATGTGGCCGGCGCGTTCCAGATTGAACAAGCCGGCAGCGTGATCTGCGTCGTCGAACACGTACGACGTCGTCTGATAGATCGGCACCGCGCGCGAGCGCGTGACCGGGTCCGGGTGCTGTCCGGCATGCAGACTTAAGGTTTCAAACGCAGGTGGTTTCGGAGCTGGCATGCCCGTCTCGCAAATAGGAAAAATACGCCGCTGCCACGCTTTCCCAAATCGGCGCAGCGCGCAAGCACAGATGCACCGTGGAGTGACAATCCAAGATCTATTCGGCCCGGCGTGGTCATTTTGCAGTCTAGCATTGATCGTCAGCGTATGCCGCGCCACAATCTCGGCGGCTGATGTACATGACGTGATATTTCAGCCGCAATCGGGAGGCGGCGATGAGATTGGAAGGCGGGTGCTATTGCGGGCAGGTGCGCTACGTGGCCGAGGGTGAGCCGATGCTGCGCGCGCAATGCCATTGCCGCGAATGCCAATACATCAGCGGCGGCTCGCCCAACATGTTCATGCTGATGCCGCCGGCCGGTTTCAAATATACCAAGGGGACAGCCCAAGCAGTTTTCGCGAAACGACCTCAAAAATGCGGTTACGCGGGAGTTCTGCGCCGAATGCGGTACGCATCTCGTCACGCGGCGGCCGGATTTACCTGCGATTATTTTGAAGATCGGGACGCTCGACGATCCAAGCCTTTTTGGCGTACCGCAGATGGCGATCTTCACCATCGACAGGCAGATTTTCCACCAAATCCCCGAAGGCTTGCGAACGTTCGAGCGGATGCCGCCGCGGTAAACCGGGTCCGTCCCGTCTTTATCTTCTCCGTTTTAGATTAGCGCTGATGAAAGTGTAGGCCGCATATTTGTTGCAGCAGACGATCCTGGCATCGTGATCGCGGGTCTCAACCGCGACCGGGCCCTCCAAATGTTTCGTTCAATGCTGCGCCTGTTTCACCGATGGTCGTTCGAATAACCCAGCCACTTTGATCGGCATCGTACTGCGCGGTCCACGCAAGCGTTGGAACCGTGGCCGAGCCCACGTCGCCAGGAATGCCATCCTACGGGCGGGACTGGGCGATGCTCCGGTCGCCGCAGCGTTGCCTTATGTGCCGCTTTGGTCCCGGGCCTTGCGATCCTATTTGAGGGTGAGTAAGTCCGAACCTGGTGCGGAGGAATGAGCTTGCTCCAAGCTTGGATCAATAACGCGGTCGGCTTCTGCATTCGGCATTTCCGCGTTGTCATAACGGCAGCACTGCTTCTTGGTCTCACTTGCGGCATTTACGCCGTAGGTCATTTCGCAATTGACACGAATACTGACGATTTGCTTTCGGCCAAATTGCCGTGGCGCCAACAGGAGATCGCCTTCCGCCAGGCTTTTCCGCAGACAGTCGATCTCATTCTAATTGACGTAGGCGCGGCCACGCCCGAGGCCGCCGAAATGGCTGCACGGGAGGTTCGGCAAGGACTGAGCAACAAACCGGAGCTGTTTCGCTCGGTAACGGATGAACTGGACGCTCCGTTCTTTCGCCGCAACGGTTTGTTGTTTCTCGCTCCGGATCAGGTCGAGCAAATCACGGGCCAGCTGATCAAGGTGCAGCCGCTGATTGGGCAACTGCTCGGCGATCCGAGTTTGCGCGGCCTCGTGCGGGTTTTGATAGAAGTCTTAGGATTCGAACAATCCCGAAACACGCCGCCAGACGCCATGGCACGACCCTTAAGCCTCATCGCAGCCACGCTTGAGGATGTAGCAAAAGGGCAAGCGGCCGAGTTTTCGTGGAAAGCCTTGCTGCAAGGCTCTGCGCATACCGGCGGCCTGCACCACTACATCGAGGTTTGGCCGGTTCTCGACGAGAAAGCTCTCGAGCCGGGTGGCCGGGCTACAGCCGCCATTCGCGGGATTGTCAGTCAGCTGGGGCTTGAGAAGAAGTACGGCGCCAACGTTACTCTAACCGGGCCGGTCATCATCTCCGACAATGAATTCTCGGGCGTACACGAAGGAATTCTGCTCAACAGCGTCGTGACGGGCGGGATCATTCTCGTCATCCTGTGGTTGGCACTTTGGTCCGTCCGCCTCGTTGCCGCAGTCGTTATCAATCTGGCTATTGGCCTCGTGATTACCGCTGGTGGCGGGCTGTTGATGGTCGGAGCGCTGAACCCAATCTCGCTGGCGTTTGCCGTTCTTTTTGTTGGTCTCGGCGCCGATTTCGCGATCCAGTACACCGTACGCTATCGGGAGGAACGCCACGAGGTCGACGACCTTGATCGCGCCTTACTCGGCTCGGCCAGGTGGGTCGGTATTCCCCTTACGTTGGCTGCCGGCGCCGCTGCTGCCGGATTTCTGTCGTTCACGCCCACAGCTTATAGCGGCCTCGCACAACTTGGCCTCGTTGCCGGGTTCGGAATGGTGGTCGCTTACGCCTTAAGCTTGACGCTGCTGCCGGCGTTAATCCGCGCGTTGAAGCCGCCGCCAGAGGCGAAACCTCTCGCATTATCGGCGCTGGCACCAGTGGACTCCTTCCTCAAGCGTCATCGTTTTGCTGTGATCACAGCCACGGGTCTCGTCGTTGCCGCCGGGCTGCCGGCGCTGCCGAATTTAAAATTCAATTTCAACCCGCTCGCACTCGAGAACCAGTCATCCGCGGCGCTAACCTCCCTGTTCCGGCTGGGCAAGGAAGTGCCCCTAAATACCGCGAAGGTTTTGGTTCGACCGGAAGACACGGCCGCTGTCGTCGCACGGCTTGCCGCATTACCGGAGGTAGCCGCAACCTGGACGCTCGAGAGCTTTGTTCCGAAAAACCAAGATCAAAATCTCCCGGTCATCGAGGCCGCGGGAAAAAGCCTCGTCGCGGCTCTCCATTCAACGCCCCGGCCATCTCCCAGTGACGCTGAGGACGTGGCCGCGCTGAAGCAGGCCATGAAAACTCTGCAAGACATTGCCGATAAGCATGACGGTGCGGGCGCTGACGCCGCCCGGCGTTTGGCGGCCGCGCTCGACAACCTCGCGCAGGCGGATACCGCGCGACGCGGAGCTGCTACCGATGCTTTTGTTCGTCCCCTGCGACTTGATCTCGATGATGTCGGCGAAAGCTTAACTGCGGAACATGTGACCCGGGCATCCTTGCCGCCCGATCTCGTCCGCGATTGGGTCGCGCCTGACGGCAAACAGAGGATTGAAGTCTGGCCCAAAGGTAACGCCAACGACAATGCCGTGGTCAGGCGGTTCGCTCACGCTGTACAGGAGGTTCAACCGAGCGCGACCGGAGAGGCGATAGGCAGCACAGAGTGGGGTAGCACGATCGTCGAGGCCTTCGCGGAAGCGGCGGCGTTGGCACTATTTTCCATCGCGGTATTGCTGTGGATCGTGCTGAAGCGTCTGACCGATGTGCTGGTAACACTTATCCCTCTCCTGGTCGCCGGCATCGTCACCCTCGAAATCTGCGCCCTTACGAAATTTGAGCTTAATTACGCGAACATCATCGCCCTGCCAGTGCTGCTCGGCGTCGGCGTCGCGTTCAAGATCTACTACGTCACCGCATGGAGGCGGGGACAAAGCAACTTCCTGCAGTCAGTACTCACCCGGGCGGTGTTCTACAGCACGCTTCTGACCGCCACTGCCTTCGGCAGCCTTTGGCTCTCCAATCAACCCGGTATATCGAGCATGGGCAAGCTGTTGGCACTATCACTTGTCTGCACACTAACCTCTGCAGCACTATTCCAGCCTGCCCTTATGGGTGAGCCGAGACGACCAACAGGCGACATTCCGAATTAGTGTCGGGATCTTTGGAGTAGTTGAGAAGTCCTCGGCGGAAGGTTCACACAGTTCGCGCAGGGGTGCATGATGACTTTAAATCTCAGCTCGCCATCGGAGAGCGTAAACCCGATAGCTCGCTCGAGCTTGCCTGGCCGGGTAGTGTTGGTAATGCAGGGAGGCGGGGCGCCAGGGTCGTATCAGGCAGGCGCTTACCAGGCGCTGCATGAGGCAGGTATCGAGCCAGACTGGGTCGTTGGCACCTCAATCGGAGCAATTAACGGCGCCATTATCGCCGGGAATGCGGCGTCCGATCGGATCAAGAGGTTGAAAGAGTTTTGGGAGCGGCTTGATCCGCGCTTGCCGGAGCCGTGGAACCAGGTGTCTCCCCTGGTGAGCGGCGTTCCCAGCTTCTTTTATCCGAACCCGGCGCTCGCCTGGGGTATCGACGCGCGTGTCGGGATCGAGCAGGCTGCAATGTATCTCGTCGAACCGCTCAGAAAGCTGCTGCCGACCCTGGTTGATTTCAATCTCGTGAATTCTGGAAATATCAGGTTCACGCTCGGACTTACCAAAGTTGAATCGGGCGAGATGCGGTACTTCGACAGCAGCCGGGAGACAATTGCCCTCGAGCACGTACTTGGTTCAAGTGCCGTTCCACCTTGCTTTCCCGCTGTACTGGTCGACGGAGAGTATTATTGGGACGGCGGCGTCTATTCAAATTCACCGATCGAGGTGGTTTTTGACGAGGACCCGCGGCAGAGCTCTGTCGTCTTCGCGATACAGATATGGCCTATGCGGGGTCCGCGACCCCAATCCCTGTCGCACGCCTTTATGCGTGTAAAGGATATTCTCTTCGGAAGCCGATCCCGCAGCCACATCATGCGACAGGCGCAACTTCATCGCATGCGCCGGATCATCCGTGAGCTGGTCGACATGTTGCCCGCAGAGCAAAGGGATTCTCCAAGAGTTAAGGAACTCGCCGGCTGGAGCTGCAGAACCACCATGCATCTCGTCGAGATCAATGCTCAGCCGCTGAAGGGCGAGACCAATGCGCGCGATTTCGACTTCTCCCGAGCGGCGGTCCAAAGCCGCTGGGATGCCGGTTACACGGATACATATCGGATGTTGGAGCGGCGCCCATGGACTGCCCCGATCGATCCGGCCACGGAAGTTACCGTATACCAATCGGACGCACCGGATGGGTAACGGCACCCGTAGATGTTCAGACTTCAAACGGGACATAGCTAACCCGCCCCGTTAGTGCCATATCTGTTCGTGTCGCTGCGCAAGGAGTAATGACGGCAAACGCGCATGGTGTATTTGCGGAGGACCCGCAAATGAATGATGTGCAGCAGTCTCCGACCACAGACGCCAGCGCTGCGGCAGGCCAAGAGCCTCGCGACCGCAAGGCAGGTGGGACCCCGATTGAGCCCGGCAGCCCCGCGACCAAGGTTCGGGGGCGCGTCCGAATTTTGGCTGTGGGTGCGTTAGTTCTGCTTTGCGGAGCCGTGGGCATCGGCCTCTGGCGGCACTACGAGCTGCGTGCACAAGCACTGTCGACGGCCGAGTTGCACCAAGATTTCGTTCCCAGCGTGCGTGTCGCGCTGGTGCGCGCAAGCGCGAGTACAATGTCGGTGACATGGCCGGGTACGACCGAGGCATTTGAGCAGGCAAATATCTATGCGCGGGCAAGCGGGTATATCGCGCGCCGGGAAGTTGACATCGGCAGCCCCGTCAAAGCCGGCCAACTGCTCGTGGAGATCACGGCTCCAGAGCTCGATCATCAAATCGCGCAGGCGGAGGCTACCCTGGCGCAAATGCAGGCCACGCTCCAGCAGTCGAAGGCCAATCGTGATCTCGCCCAGGTTACCTGGGACCGCGACAGCCCTCTATTGCAAAAAGGCTGGATTACTTCGCAACAAGGAGATGCTGATCGCCTGACCCTCAAGGCGCGAGACGCCGCGGTCGCAGTCGCCGAAGCGAACATCATCGCGCAGAAGGCGCAACTGCAAGTGTTGAATCAACAGAAAGCCTATCAAAGCGTTGTCGCGCCATTCGATGGCGTGATTACTCAACGCAACATCGATGTCGGGAGTCTGGTGCACGCGGACGCGACCAGCGGCACCTTCCTGTTCGCCCTGATGCACAGCGACGTGCTGCGTATCCAGCTCCACGTGCCGCAGGACGAAGCCTTTGGCCTCAGTCCAGGGACAGCAGCCGTGGTGCGCGTGCCGGAGATGCCGCACCGTGATTTTCCAGGAACGGTGACACGCATCGCCGACGCGCTGCAGCCGGGCACGCGAACGCTCTTGACCGAGATCGACGTGCCCAATCCGGATCACGCGCTGTCGCCGGGGGTTTATTGCACGGTGGAGCTGAAAATTCCCCGCAAGACACCGTCGCTGATCGTTCCGTCTGAGGCCGTCGTCTTTAACCGGGACGGTCTCAATGTCGCCGTCGTCGAGGACGGGGTCGCTCGTATTCACCGCATTACGGTGGTGCGCGATTTCGGGACGACTGTCGAAGTGAGCGCCGGAGTAGAAGATGGTGACGCGGTGATTCTCAATCCCCCGGTCGATCTTACCGACGGGCACAAAATCCGGGTCCGGCCTGGCCCCCCAGCGCAGGCATCTTGATTAACCCAAGAGTTTAGTTTGGGAATGCGAGTTTACACGCGCTCGCTTCGAGGGATTCCGCGACCTTTTCGGCTTTGACGATCGCGCGCGTTGTAAACACATCGTTAGGGTCGCTGCGCGGAGGGTGCACCTCGCCAACGAAGATCGTACTCATGAGCTGGTGATCGTGGTCGCGGAAAAATGCGCGGTCAGCATCGAGGGCGATATCGGGCGGCAATGTGTGTCCCTGCAGAGCCCGTGCCAGGACAATTGAATCCAGGGATTTGGCCTGATTGGCGACCAGCGCCAGCGCCTGGACGGCCGCGTAGCCGAACCAGTTCCTCGCACTTGCGGCTTTGCCGGTCCGGCGCCTGATTGCGTCGTCGAATGCCTTGACCTCCGGAACGTTTGGCTGGTTCCACCACCATTCCATTGTCCACCATCCAATCCGCGCCGCATCCGATACGGCAAGGATGCTCTCCAGCTCGAATAACGCGCCGCCCACTGCCATGTCCTGGATAAGGCCGTACCGCACAATCTGCGCAAGACTGCGCGATTGATCCTCGCCGCCCATGAGATTGATGAGGACGTTCGGCCGATAATTGCTGGCGTTCACCAGCGACTGGGAATAATCAACCGTGCCGAGCGGAAGCACGTCGCCTGCCCACGCGCCGCCATGCTCGCGAAGCTTGCGTTCAAAGGCAGTCTGCAGTGCGGCTCCGTAGACGTAATCCGGGGTTAGAAAATACCATTTGTTGCCAAATTTCTCGACCAGCGTGTCGGCAATCGCGTTGGCTTCCATTGTAGCCGTCTTGCAGATGCGAAAGACGTTCCAACTGCAATTTCTGCCTGTGATCTCGTCGGTATGTCCTCCGGTCACGATGTGGAGCTTTCGTTTGTCGGCCGTTACCCGCATCATGGCCAGCGCTACTGCTGAATTTAGGTCGCCCAGAACGAAATCGACTTGATCTCGGTCGATTAACTGCCGCGTTTTCGTGACGCCGGTGTCGATGGAATTTGCGGAGTCTTCGATTAGTAAATCGGCCTTCCGGCCGAGAATACCGCCGTTTCTATTGATCTGCTCGACTGCGAGCTTGGCGCCGCCGGTTTCTGCCTCAGCGAGCTTCGCGTACACGCCCGTGAGTGGCTCGACCATGCCGATCTTCACCGGCTGCTCGCCAAGGGCATGGACCGGGAAAGGCGAAGCGATTTGCAGTGCACCCCACGCTAAGCCGGTCTTGAGGACAGTCCGGCGAGCGACTGGCCGCGCGGAAGAGAGCGCTGTTCTCCGTCTCATTGGCAAGCACCGCCGACTTTGCCTGCGCACAGCATTAGCGCGACCGCAACATCGAAGGGTTACAGCAATCTAACGTAGAGCGTTGCAGTGAACAGTTCCAGGCAGATGACTGCGTGTCAGGGGAATGACGTCTGCCGACAATCCGTTCGGCACGAGATTGTCACCCATGTCTTAGGTACGTTCTGTCACCCATGTCTCCGGGCCGGACACTCTAAGTGTTGGAGCGGGCGAAGGGATTCGAACCCTCGACCCCAACCTTGGCAAGGTTGTGCTCTACCCCTGAGCTACACCCGCATCCTATAGGGTAAGTCGGCGGCGCAAGGCGCACCGCACCGGAATGCTATGCCAAAGAGCGCGGCGCTTTGCAACCACGCGGCCGCCCATGTTTCCCGCTAGTAAATTCCGGGTATCAGCCGCGATCGAACCTTCCTTTGATAATCGGCGTATCCGGGCAGATCCCTTGCCAAGAGCTTCTCCTCATCGCACAACCGCCAGATGAGTGGCGGCACCAAGCCCGCGAACACCAAAACTCCCCACCACGAACCGAGGGCGAGCGGCATGCCGAGAAGATAGAGAAAGCTACCGGCATATTGTGGGTGGCGAATGACGGCGTAGGGGCCCGTGGCAATGACCCGCTGGCCCTCGACGATCTGGACTGTGGCCGAGGCGAACGAGTTCTCGCGAAACACCAAGAACACGATCGAGAAGCCGACCGCGATCAAAAAATCGCCGCCGATGACGACCGAGATCGGCACCACCGACCAGCCAAAGCGGTGATCCAGACCCGGCACAACAACCAGGGCGACGAAGCCGATCGTGACCAAAGACATGATGAGCCTTTCGGTCGGCGTTTTTTCGGCCGTGGGGCCGCCTGACAATCGGCGGCGCAGCAGCGTCGGATCGTTCTTCATCGCATAGAGCGTGCCCACGAACGACATACCGAAAAATACCGCCAAACAAACCCAGCCTTGCCAATAGTGGACCGTTCCCGCGGCGACGAAGACAAGAAGTCCCATCACCAGCGCGAGAAAGATCATTCCGAGCCAGGCTTTTACATCCAAACTACACATCGCTTATAGGTATGGCGCCATGCCGCCCGCCTCGCCGGACGAACTGCTTGCATATTTGGATAGCCTCGGGATTGCGCACCAGACGGTGACGCACCCGCCGGTGTTCACGGTCGAGGAAGCGCGCGCGGTGCGCGGCGAGGCCGTCGGCGGTCACACCAAGAACCTGTTCCTGCGCGACAAGAAGGGAACGCTGTTTCTGGTCGTCGCGCCGGAAGACGCGGCGATCGAGCTCAAATCACTGCACCGGCTCCTCGGCGCCTCCGGCCGTTTCTCGTTCGGGTCGGCCGAGCTGATGCGCGAACTGCTCGGCGTCGAACCTGGTTCGGTCACTCCCTTTGCCGTCATCAATGACAAGACTTGCCGCGTCACGGTTATTCTCGACGCCGCCTTGATGGCGCATGAAGTGCTCAACTTTCATCCCCTGGTGAACACCGGCACCACCACGATTTCCCGCGAGGGTCTGCTCAAATTCCTCGAAGCCACCGGCCACCATCCCCGGATCGAGGCGATTTCGGCCGCCGGCTCCTGAGCCTTCCGATTGCATTCGGCCGCCTTATTCCCATTTAATCAGGCGAACAGGGAAGTTGGCGCCCCGCCGGGGCCAAAAGGGAAGGCGTTTCAAGGAGATGTTGCAACAAGCCCAAACCGCCGCGGCAGACGGGTTCGTCAAGGACACGACGACCCAGGCTTTCGTCAAGGACGTTATCGAGGAATCGAAGCGGCAGCCGGTGCTGGTCGATTTCTGGGCGCCGTGGTGCGGCCCCTGTAAGCAGCTCACCCCGGTCCTTGAGAAATCGGTGCGCGCCGCCAAGGGCAAAGTGAAGCTCGTGAAGATGAATATTGACGAGCATCCAGCCATACCGGGCCAGATGGGCATCCAGTCCATTCCCGCCGTGATCGCCTTCGTCAACGGGCAGCCGGCCGACGGCTTTATGGGGGCGTTGCCGGAAAGCCAAGTGGTCGCCTTTCTTGAGCGGCTGACGAAGGGCAGCATCGGCGCCGAGGCCAACGATCTGCTCAAGGCTGCCGATGCGGCACTTGCCGAAGGCGACGCCGCCGGCGCGGCAAGCCTGTATGCGGAGTTGCTCGCCGAGGACAACACCAACATTCAGGCGCTTGCGGGACTGGCGCGCAGTTACGTTGAAACCGGGGCCTTCGAGCAGGCGCGGCAGACACTGGCCATGGTGCCGGAAGCCAAGCGCAACGAAAGCCCGGTCGCCGCGGCGCGAGCAGCGCTGGAATTAGCCGAGCAGGCGAAGTCGCTTGGGCCCATCGCCGAACTTGAGCAGAAAGTCGCCGCCAATCCGCTTGACCACCAGGCGCGTTTCGATCTTGCGCTTTCCCTCAACGGCAAGGGCCAGCGGCTCGATGCCCTCGAACACCTCATCAGCATCGTCAGGCGCGATCGCAAATGGAATGACGACGGCGCGCGCAAACAGCTGGTGCAATTCTTCGATGCGTGGGGTCCGACCGACGAAGCCACGATTGAGGGCCGCAAGCGGCTTTCGTCGATCCTGTTCGCGTAGATTGCGCCTCCGCGGCGGAGGTGAAGCGCGCGCGTGCGGAGTACGACATGCCGATTAATACCGCCTACAAAGGCCCTGAAGACCTTCCCGGCGTGATCCCGGTATTCCCGTTGCCGGGAGCTTTGCTGCTGCCGCGCGGGCAAATGCCGCTCAACATTTTCGAGCCGCGCTATCTGGCGATGATCGACGATGCGCTCCGTTCGGGGTTGCGTCTTATCGGAATGATCCAGCCCGATCCGGGCCATCCGGGACCGGATCAGTCCAAGCCGGAGCTATTTCGTATCGGCTGTGTCGGACGCATTACCCAGCTCGCCGAGAGCGGCGATGGGCGATATTTGCTCGAACTGACGGGCATCACGCGCTTCCGCGTTGAGGAAGAACTTGCGGTCGGCACGCCCTACCGGCAATGCCGTGTCACCTATCAGCCCTTCATCGCCGACTTTACCGCACGCAAAGGCGAAGACGACGTCGATCGCAAGGCGCTGCTGCGCACGCTCGCTGACTTCCTGAAGGCCAACAATCTCAAGGCCGACTGGGAAGGCATCGAGAACGCGCCCAACGAAGCGCTGGTCAATGCCCTGGCGATGATGTCGCCCTATGGCAGCGCTGAGAAGCAGGCGCTGTTGGAAGCGCCGGACCTGAAAACGCGAGCCGAGATCCTGGTCGCCGTGACCGAGATCGAACTCGCCAAGGGCAAAACCGGCGAGACCATGCTGCAGTAACGCGGCACCGCTGCTGCTGACGAGATTGCCATCTTGATTTGTGGTAAGTGACCCGTATGGGAGCTTGCCAAATGTCATCCGATCACCACGGCGAAACAATCGATCCGAAACTCCTGGAAATCCTGGTCTGCCCGCTGACCAAAACGCCGCTCGAATACGACGCCGCGAAGCAGGAGCTGATTTCGCGCGCGGCCAAACTCGCCTATCCGATCCGCGACGGCATTCCGATTATGCTTCCCGACGAAGCGCGGCGGATTGAGTGAGCTTTCGGCTGTCGTCATTGCCGGGCTTGACCCGGCAATCCATGCGACATCACGGACATACTCGGCATGCCAGCATGGACCCGCGGGTCAAGCCCGCGGTGACACGTGATCAAGTACAAGGAGAAACACGTGATCAAAATCTGGGGCCGGAATACGTCGTCGAACGTCCAGAAGGTGATGTGGGCAATCGGCGAAATCGGGCTGCCGCACGAACGGATCGATATCGGCGGCCCCTTCGGCAAAAATCGCGAGGCGGCTTATCTCGCCATGAACCCGAACGGACTGGTGCCGACGCTGGAAGAAGAGGACGGCTTTCTGCTCTGGGAATCGAACACGATCGTCCGTTATCTCGCCGCCAAGCACCGCTCCACCGTACTCGAACCCGCCGATCTCAGAACCCGCGCGAGAGCGAGCGCCTGGATGGACTGGCAGCTCAGCGTGCTTGGACCGGCGATCACGCCGGCCTTTGTCGGCATGATCCGCACGCCATTGGAACAGCGCGATCACGCGGCAATCGAGGAATCAAAAAAGAAAACCACGGCGGCCGTCGCCATTCTCGACGACCATCTCGCCAAGAGCGCCTACGTGGCCGGGGACGCGTTTTCCTACGGCGACATTCCCGCCGCGGTGATGGCCAACCGCTATCGGCAACTTGTGCCGGAGCGGCCGCCGCTGCGCAGTTTCGAGCGCTGGTATGCGGCGATAGCCGCACGCCCAGCGTTCAAAGACCAGGTCGCAGCGGTCCCATTGGCGTAGCAGTTACGCCGCGGCTACCCGCGCCGCGCCCGATCGCGCCGACACAATGTAATCCATCGCCGCCTGCACGCCGCCCTTCTTGTGCGGCACGCCAGCGACCGAAAGCGCCATTTCGGTTGCCCCCAACGCCCCGATCAGCATGGTGTCGTTGATGTCGCCCATGTGCCCGATGCGGAAATACTTCTTCGCGTAGGGCCCGAAGCTTGCGCCATAGGCGATGTTGAAGGTGTTGAGCGCCACATCGCGGAATTGATCGGCATCGTGGCCGTCTGGCAGCAGCACCGCGGTGACCGTCGGCGAATAATATTTCGCGTCGCGGCAGAGCACCTCGAGACCCCACGCGCGCACGGCGCGGCGGGTCGCTTCACCGAGTTGGTGGTGGCGGGCGAAGACGTTGTCGAGGCCCTCCTCGTGCAGCATCTCGATTGCGGTATCGAGGCCATACAGCATCTGCGTCGCCGGCGTGTAGGGAAAGAAGCCCTGCTTGGCCATTGTCAGCATGTCGTCCCATTGAAAGAACGACCGCGGCAGCTTGGCTGTCTTCGACGCGCGCAGTGCTTTCTCGCTGACGGCGTTGAAAGACATGCCGGGCGGCAGCATCAATCCCTTCTGCGCGCCGCCGATGGTTACGTCGACGCCCCATTCGTCGTGGCGGTAATCGGTCGATGCAAGCGAGGAGATCGTGTCGACCAAAAACAGCGCCGGATGGCCGGCAGCGTCGATGGCTTTGCGAATCTGGTCGATCGGCGACAGGCAGCCGGTCGCGGTCTCGTTGTGCAACACACAGACCGCTTTGATCTCGTGCGCCTTGTCCTTGCGCAAATGTTCTTCGATGACCTTCGGATCGGCGCCGACACGCCAGTCGGTCTTGATGAATTCGGGCTTGAGCCCCAACCGTTCCGCCATGACCTTCCACAGCGTGGCGAACTGGCCGGTCTCGACCATCAGCACGCGATCGCCGGGCGATAGCGTGTTGGCCAAGGCTGCCTCCCAAGCGCCAGTGCCGGTCGCAGTGTAGATGATCACCGGCTGCGTGGTCTTGAAAATGGTCTTGATGCCTTCGAACACGCGCTTGGCGAGCTTGGCGAATTCCGGCCCGCGCTGATCGATCAGCGGCATATCGATGGCGCGCATGATACGGTCGGGCAGCGGCGTCGGCCCGGGAATCTGCAAAAAATGGCGTCCGGGAAGACGCGAGGCATTCTGCGGCATTTTCTTTGAGCTCCTGCGGACGCTTTTTAGTCCCGGCCGCGCCCGGTCCGAAGGCGACGTGGCGCGGCCTTGTTCGCCGAATGCACCCCGCGGGTCAAGCCTCGCCGCGACAACATCGAACGGGCGCGCAGCGGCATCTGGCCATGGAAAACCGCCTTCCAAATCGCGAAAGTGATCTTCGCGTAAATCTTGTTTGACAGCAATTATCTTCCATATACAAAGGACAAAGGCGGTAAAAAGAGAAGAAAATTCTTTCTGCCGGCCGGGTGTAAATTGGAAGAAACGATGGAAATTTTTGCCGGTGAAGCGTCACTCGTTCTTTCAACCGACAGCGAAGACCTTCAGCCGGCCAGCGCCGGCGGTGTGACAGCGAAAAATTCGCAGGGCTCCGCGAACGGCCATAACATTCTGGGCCATCCCCGCTTCAGCACGTTGCCGGAGCAGGCGTCGCGGCTGAGCCGCTCACTTATTGACCTCGCACCGGGAGAACGCCTCGCCCGCTTTCGCGAGGAGGTCACCGGGAGGGTAGTGCTCACAACAAGCTTCGGCGTCGAGGGTCAGGTCATTCTCCACCTGATCGCTCAGCACGACATCGACGTGGACATTGCGACGCTCGATACCGGCAGGCTGTTTCCCGAGACTTACGCCCTTTGGGCGGAGACTGAGCAGCGCTACGGACGGCGCATTGAAGCGATCTACCCGCAACATGCCAACCTCGAAGCTTTGGTGAAGCAGCACGGGGTCAACGGCTTCTACAATTCGCGGGACGCCCGTCTCGCCTGTTGCCACGCGCGCAAGGTCGAACCGCTCAATCGTGCGCTCGCCGGCGCCGCCGGCTGGATCGTTGGGCTGAGGGCCGACCAATCGACGCAACGCGAGAGCACCAAGCTGGTCAGCGTCGATGAGCGCAAGCTGCTCAAGCTCAGTCCCCTGTTCGATTGGACCCGCGATGAGGTCTATGCCTTTGCCGTCGCCAATAAAGTCCCGATCAATCCGCTGCACGCCAAGGGCTTTATCTCGATCGGATGCGCGCCATGCACCCGGGCCGTTGCGCCGGGCGAACCGGAGCGAGCCGGGCGCTGGTGGTGGGAAGAAGACGACAAGAAGGAATGCGGCCTGCATCTGACCGCCGACCAGCGGCTCGTGCGCGCCACTGCGTCGTGAGGCTTCAGCGCTCCGCCGCGAGCGCGCTTTCGTGCCAGCGGCGCAGCGCCAGGTAGTTGACGAGCGAGAGCGCGTAAAAGATCACGATGCCGGCGAGCGAGAGCAGCAACAGCGCTGCGAACATGCGCGGGATATTGAGGCGATAGCCCGATTCAGCGATCCGGTATGCAAGCCCGGAGCCGGCTCCCGCTGATCCCGCCGCGATCTCGGCGACGACGGCGCCGATCAACGACAATCCGCCAGCGATGCGCAGGCCGCCCAGAACATAAGGCAGCGCCGACGGCAATTTGAGATACCACAACACCTGCCGACGCGACGCGCCATACAGCGAAAACAGGTCGGCGAGATTGCGATCCACCGAATTCAGTCCAAGGGTTGTATTCGCAAGTACCGGAAAGAACGCCACGATCCAGGCGCACACCAACACCGCCGCATGCTGCGGAAGATAGATCAAAAGCAGCGGCGCGACGGCGACAATCGGCGTCACCTGCAGGATGACCGCGTAAGGATAGAGCGAATATTCGACCAGCCGAGACTGGTTGAACAGAACTGCGAGGCCCACGCCGCCTGCTGCCGCAAGCAGAAAGCCTTCGAACGTCGTCGTGAGCGTGACTAGGAGCGATTGCGACAGCAGCCCCCAATCGGAGATGAGCGTCTGCAAAATCAGGAGCGGGGCCGGCAGGACATAGGGCGGAACACTGCCGATCCGCACCGCCAACTCCCAGATGATAAGACCGATCGCCAGCACGATGATGGGCAAAGCGATGCGCAACGCCCGCTCCCGCCGGTCGCGGCGGTCACGGCGTTTAATGGCTGACCGCATCTTCACGATGCGCCTCCGGCTGCCGTGGCCTGCGCCAGCGCCTCTGATGTGCGGCGACAGAAGGCAGCGTATTCAGCCGAGGTGCGAAAGTTGCGGTCTCGCGGATAGGGCGCATCAACAGCAAGCTCGGCGAATACACGGCCTGGGCGCGGCGCCATGACCGCGATGCGGCTCGACAAATAGACCGACTCGAACACCGAGTGGGTGACGAAGATGATGGTGGTGCGCAGCGCCTGCCACATCTGCAGCAGATCGTCGTTGAGCGAAAACCGCGTAATCTCGTCGAGCGCGGCGAACGGCTCGTCCATCAGCAAAAGTTGCGGTTCGGTGATCAACGCTCGCGCGATCGAGACGCGCATGCGCATGCCGCCCGATAATTCCCGCGGATAGGAGGCGCCAAACTGGCCCAGACCGACGCGATCAAGAACCGCCTCGACACGCTCCGCAGCGTTGTCTGCGTTCGCACCCTTTAACTTGAGCGGCAGCCGCACATTGTCGAACACGGTGGCCCAGGGCATCAGCGTCGGCTCCTGGAAAACGAAGCCGGTCCGGCCACTGCCATCCGCCGCGCCGGTCTGCGACCACTCGATAACGCCCTCGGTAGGCTCACTTAAGCCCGCAATGATGCGCAGCGCGGTCGATTTCCCGCAGCCCGACGGACCAAGCAGGGTGACAAATTCGCCCGGCCGGACTTCAAGATCGAGACCGGCGAGCGCGCGCGTTCCGTTCGGAAAATCCTTGCCGACATCACGTAACGCAACAAGCGGCGCGGAATGCGAGACGGTCGGCGGCGGCATCAGCGGCTTTACTGCTTCGGCCGCAGATCCAGCCCGACCTTCTTGTCGACGAATTGCAGGGTATAGGATTTGCGGTAATTGAGACCGGCTTTTACGACACCGGCGCGCACCATCTTGTCGAAAAAATCCTTCATGCGCGCGTCGGTCATCGCGCCGATGCCGAGCGTGGCAGTGTCGCCGGAGTCGACTATGCCATACTCCTTCATCTTGGCGACCGAATAGGCGAGCAGTTCATCGGTCATTTCCGGGTTCTGCGATTTGATCAGCGCATTGGCCGGCGCGTTGTTGCCGTAGAGATAATTGTACCAGCCGATGATCGAAGCATCGACAAAGCGCTGCACCACATCAGGTTTCTTCTCGACGAGATCGCGACGGGTTTCGATCAAGGTCGAATAGGCCGAAAACCCTTGGTCGGCGAGCAGGAAGATTTTGGGCTTGAACTTACCCTCTTTCTCGATCGCGAACGGCTCGGAGGTCACATAGCCTTGCATCGCACTCGCCTTATCGACCAGAAAAGGCTGGGGATTGAAGGTGTAGGGTTTTACTTTGTCTTCCTTGAAGCCGTAATCGGCTTTGAGCCATTGGAAATACGTCGCCATGCCTTCGCTGGAAACAAACAGCGTCAATTTTTTAGATCCGTAAATTTGTCGATGCCCCGGTCGGGGTGCGCCAGCAGGACCTGGGGGTCTTTCTGAAACATGGCGGCGACCTCGACCGTCGGCACGTTGCGCTCCACGGCGTCAAAACCTTGCAGCGTGTTGGCGCTCATGAAGAAGTCGATCTTGCCGACCACCAGCAGCAGGCGGTTGTTGGCATTCGGCCCACCGGGGAGGATGGTGACGTCGAGGCCGTATTTCCGGTAGGTGCCGTCGGCGACCGCCTGATAGAAGCCGCCGTGCTCGCCCTCCGCTACCCAGTTGGTGCCGAAGGTAACCTTGTCGAGCGTCTGGGCGTCCGCGGGGCCTGACAGTGCCGCGACGCTTAAGCTAAAAGATGCGAAAACCATCCGGAATCTTGTGGCGAACCGCATAGGTTGATCCTTTCAGCCGGCGCGGCGAGAATAAAGCATGATCCCGAAAAGTGGTCACCGGTTTTCGGATAGGATCACGCTCACACAACCAGCATGATCTCGAAAAAAGAACCCCCATGAGTTTGCCTAGACGCGACTGGATGGAGATGACGTGGCGCGACATCGCGGGCGCGAGTGGCGCGACGCAGCGGTGGATCGCAGTATTGCCGCTCGCCGCCGTGGAGCAGCACGGGCCGCATTTGCCGCTCGGCGTCGACAGCTTCATCGCCGAAGCTTACCTGGCGCGGGTCCGCAAAATCCTGCCCGCTGAGCTTGCAGTTACATTTCTTCCCGTGCAGCGCGTCGGCGTCTCGGTCGAGCATCTCGCCTATCCGGGCACGCTGACCCTATCCGCGGCAACCGCCGTCGCTACATGGACCGAGCTTGGCGAGAGCCTAGCGCGGGCCGGGTTGCGCAAGCTCGTTCTCGTCACCAGCCACGGCGGCAATGTCTCGGCCATGGAATTGGTGGCGCGTGATTTACGCGCACGATTGGGCATGCTCGCAATCACCGTCGGCTGGCATCGCTTCGGCTACCCGGACGGCACATTTTCGGGCGAAGAGAAAAAACACGGCATTCACGGCGGCGACATCGAGACTTCGCTCATGCTCGCGGCCGTACCGGAGTCGGTGCGCATGGACGCGGCACCAAATGCGACGCCGGCGACTGTGGCGATGGCGGGCGAATTCAAATGGCTTGGCGCCTACCGGCCGGCCGGCTTTGCCTGGATGACGCAGGACCTCAACGCCACCGGCGCGATCGGCGATGCGACGCTGGCAAGCGCGGCCAAGGGCGAAACAGCGCTCGCGCACGGCGCGCAGGCGTTTGTGGAACTGCTGAGCGAAGTAGACCGTTTCGATCTCACCCGGCTGCGTGAAGGACCGCTCGCGTAGCCGAACAACGCACTCACGCGGTCGCGCAAGCATCGTAAATTCAACCGATAAAGACCTCACTCATGCGCCTGCGTTTCTGACCCCCGGCAGGCTGGAAGGAGACTACAAATGACAGCGAAAGACGCGAAAGCTTTGCAGACCGCTCCACTCGCAACGCCTACCGATTTGGCGACAAATGCCGTCCGCGACCTCGCTGGCGCGCTCAATATCCTGCTTGCGGACATGTTTTCGCTTTATCTGAAAACCAAGAATTTTCACTGGCACATCTCAGGCCCACACTTCCGCGACTACCATCTGTTGCTGGACGAGCACGGCGATCAGATCTTCGCGACTACGGACGCCATCGCCGAGCGCGTCCGCAAGATCGGCGGTACCACAGTGCGCTCCATCGGTCACATCGGACGTTTGCAACGCATCCTGGACAACAATGCGGATTTCGTGACGCCGATGGATATGCTGGCTGAATTGCGTGACGATAACAAACAACTGGTGGCGAACATGCGCGAGACGCATGACCTATGCGACGAGCACCGCGATGTCGCCACGGCAAGCTTGCTGGAGAACTGGATCGACGAGGCCGAGCGGCGGACGTGGTTCCTGTTCGAGGCCACTCGTGGCCACGAAGGATAAGGCCGCCGGCTACTACGCCGCGATCTTCACGTATTCGAAGTCGCCCGGCTTGTTGTCGATACCGAGGCGCGGCGGCGAGATCCAGTTGGCGTACTGACCGGGCTCGGACACCGGCTTCATCAGGCTGACAATGAACTCGCCGTCGTCCTTCGACGGCAGCCACTTGCCGACTTCCCGGTCCCAGGTCGCCCCATCGATAAGAACGCCGGCCGGCGAAACTTTCACGTCCTTGAACTCGCCGATCTGGCGATGGAAGCCGACATGCGGCAGTTCAAGCTTGAAGTTGACGCCGGTCTTGCCGATCACTTTGTTCCAGCGTTCAAGGCCGCGCTGGCAGTCGGCGGTATAGTCGTCGCGCAGCCGCATGTTGACCGCAGTCAGCGCCGGCTCGTCGACGCGCTTGATCTCGCCGTCGACCATCTTGAGCACCGGATAGGTCGCATGCTCGAGCCGATGATCGTCCTCGATCTTGGTTTCCTGGAAGCGGCCCTTGAGGCTGGCGTTGAACGCGTTGGCGGCGTTGGTCGAAACTTCCGAGCCGAACAAATCGAGCGACAGCGAATAATGCAGGTTGAGCTTCTTCTGAATGGTCGGCAGGTCGATCACGCCGAGATTGCGGATCCTGTCGATGTCATACGGATCCTCGATGCCGGCCGCCCGCATCGCTTCGCAGGTCCGCTGGATGGTGCGGCCGACGCCGGTCTCGCCGACGAACATATGGTGCGCTTCTTCCGTCAGCATGAAGCGGCAGGTGCGCGACAGCGGATCGAAGCCCGATTGCGCCAGGCTTTCGAGCTGCATCTTGCCGTCGCGGTCGGTGAAGAACGTGAACATGTAGAACGACAGCCAGTCGGGCGTCGCTTCGTTGAAGGCGCCGAGCATGCGCGGCTTGTCGGCGCTGCCGGAGCGGCGCTGCAACAATTCGCCGGCTTCCTCGCGGCCGTCGCGGCCGAAATATTTCTGCAGGATGTAAACCATCGCCCACAGGTGGCGGCCTTCCTCGACGTTGACCTGGAAGACGTTGCGCAAGTCGTAAAGCGACGGCGCGGTCTTGCCGAGATGGCGCTGCTGCTCGACCGAGGCCGGCTCGGTGTCGCCCTGGATGACGACGAGACGGCGCAGCATGGCGCGATATTCGCCCGGCACGTCCTGCCAGGCGGGCTCGCCGTAATGATGACCGAACGGAATCTTCCGGCCTTCCTCCTTCGGCGCGAGCAGAATGCCCCAGCGGTATTCGGGCATCTTCACATAGTCGAACTTCGCCCAACCTTTCGGATCAACTGAGACCGCGGTGCGCAGATAGACCAGCGCCTGCTGGAAACCTTCCGGCCCCATATCCATCCACCAGTCGATGTAGCCCGGATGCCAGCTCTCAAGCGCGCGCAGCACCTGCCGGTCTTCGACGAGATTGACGTTGTTCGGGATCTTGGTTGTGTAATCGACTTTCTCGATGTCCATGGCTGGCTCCTGTCGGCCTTACACGCGGCGCGTATCGAACACCGGCTGCTGACCGGTGCCGTAGCGCTTGAGCGCCCCTTCCTCGCCGACCGCGTTGGGCCTCTGGAAAATCCAGTTCTGCCACGCGGTCAGCCGGGCGAAGATCTTCGATTCCATGGTCTCTGGCCCGGCGAAGCGCAGATTGGCTTCGAGGCCGGTGAGGCTGTCGGGCGAGAAGCTCGCGCGCTCTTCGAGGAAGACGCGCACCTCATCGTCCCAGTCGATATCGTCGAGCGCGAAAGTGATCAGGCCGAGCCGCTGCACTGTCTCGGCGTCGAGCATCTTTTCGCTCTGGGATTTTGCGCTTTCGACGTCGCCGGGGTTCGCGAGAAACCGGCTGGCGAGCCGGGTGAGACCGTTCGACATCGGATAGGCGCCGAAATTCGCCGCGGTCAGCACCATCACCGCCGGCGGCTTGTTGTCGCCTTCGCGCTGCCCGAGGAACATGTACGAGCGGTCGCTGGCAAAAGCGAGTTCGGCGAGCGTGCCGGCGAAGCATGAGCCCGGCTCGATCAACGTCACCAGCGAACGGGAGGTCAGATCGACGCGCTTGAGCACCCGCTTCCAGAGGTGACGGATTTCGCGCACCAGCCAATGGTCTTTGTTGGCGTCAAGGAAATGCTCGTAGGCCACGACGTCGGCCGGATCGCCCGAGGACTTGAAGACGATCGCAGCGACGTCAAACTCATTAAGGCGAATATTGAGGATCGCGTCGTCGAGTTCGCGCGCAAGCTTCAGCGGCCAAAATTCCGCGCCGAGCGCTACCATGGCGTCAGCCGATGCAGGCGGTGGCGTTTTCGGACCGCGCAACGTCACCGTCGCGATCCGCCCACGGCGATCAAAATCGGAGGCAACGGTGCCATAGTCGACGCCATCAGGTGTGAACGTACGGCTGAGCGGTGTGAGTTTGATGCCTTTGCTCTCTTGGCCACCATTGCCGCGGCGAGACCGCGACGCAAATTCACGGGCGCGCGCGGCGACCGTGTCCTCAAATTTGGAGCCCGGCACGACTTCATCCACCAACCGCCAGTCGAGCGCGCGCTTTCCCTTCACGCCCTCTTCGGTAGTGCAGAAAAAGTCGGCATGGTCGCGCCGCACTTTGCGTTTGTCGGAGACGCGCGTCAGTCCGCCGGTGCCCGGCAGCACCGCGAGCAGCGGGAGTTCCGGCAGAGAAACGGCAGACGAGCCGTCGTCGACCAGCATGATGTAGTCCGCCGCAAGCGCGAGCTCGTAACCGCCGCCGGCCGCCGTGCCGTTGATCGCGCAAATGGTTTGCAGGCCGGAATTTTCGCTCAAATCCTCGATGCCGTTGCGCGTCTCGTTGGTGAATTTGCAGAAGTTGACTTTGTGGGCGTGGCTCGCGCCGGCGAGCATGCGGATATTGGCGCCGGCGCAGAACACACGCGGCTTGCCCGAGCGCAGCACCACCACCCGCACCTGCGGATGTTCGAAACGCAGCCGCTCGATGGCGTCGGCGAGTTCGATATCGACGCCCAGATCGTAGGAGTTGAGCTTCAGCTCGTAGCCCTCGAACAGCGCACCCTTCTCGTCCACGTCGAGCAGCAGCGTGGCGACATCGCCATCGACGTTGAGCTTCCAGTGCCGGTAGCGCGAAGGCTCGGTCTGAAAATCGATCCGGCTCTGGCCGTTGGCCAGCGGACGCTCGGCTGCGTGCGGCGTATCGCCCATCAAAACAGCTTCCTTCGCACAGCTTACCTGGCTGTATTATAATGCATGAACGTTTCCGGGGCTTATATGCACTATAATGCACTAAGCCGCAACCCCGGAATCGGTCGGCCGCTCGCTTTCGTGATGGTCGCGCAGGAGGCGATTGATGAAGCTGGCGGTCGCTTCGAGCGTCGCCTCAGGCGCGTCCCGATAGGGAGAATGGCGGGCGCCAAGCAGCACCACGGTTTCGACCGGGCAGAAGCACTCTTCCCGTGCCGCTTCGACTTGCCGGAGCGTGCCGTATTCATCGTCCGCGCCCTGCACCACCAGGATCGGCACGCGGATGTAGCCGAGTGCCTCGGCGATATCCCATTTCTCAAAGTCAGGGTTGAGCCACGGCTCGACCCAGCCGAGGAACGTGGCATCGACGTCGGCATGCCAGCGCTTGAGCCGATCGCGCAGCGGGCCGGCGGCGAATTGTTCCTTGGTACGGCGGATCTCCGCGAGCCCCATTGCTTCAGTGAAAAAATGCGGTGCCATCAGCACGACGCCGCGCACGCGGTGATCCTGGACGCCGCCGGCATAGATGGTCGCAATCGACGCGCCGTCGCTATGACCGAACAGAATGCCGCGCTGAAAGCCGATCGCGTCGAGCACCCGGGGCAACACATCGAGAGCTTCTTCGTCCATGAAAGTGAGCGGCCGCGGCAGCTTTGCGGGGCTCGATTTGCCGCAGCCGGCGCGTGAATAGACGAAAACACCGGCGCCCGTCGCCGATGCAAGCTGCTCCGGAAACGCCCCCCATATGCCGACGCAGCCGAGACCCTGATGCAGCATCACGATGGTCGGCGCCGCGTCGGGGCGCGGTCCGATCATGCGATATTCGAGCCGCATCGGGGGAAGATCGAGAAAGCCTTCGTCTGCAAGCGCCATTGCTAACGCTCGTCCATGAACGGCGCGACGATGCGCAACAGCTTGGTAAAACTCTGCTCGACGGCGTCACCCGAAGTGTCAAGTTCGGCTTCGGCGCGCGCGTAGTCAGCGCGGCGCGCTTCGAGGATCGCCACGAGGTCCGCCATCGCGGCCCGGTTCTGCGCCATCGGGCGGAAATCGCCTTGCGCCATGACCCGGCTCATATGTTCGTCCGGGCGCGCCTTGATCCACACCGTGTGGGTGCGGCGGAGCAGCAGCGCGTAAGTTTCGGGGTTCGAGACGATGCCGCCGGCGGTGGTGATGATGGCGGCCTCGTTGCCGGCGATGACGCGATCGAGCGCATCACGCTCGTGGCGCCGGAAGGTCGCCATGCCGGCCATCTCGATCAGGTCGGGAACGCTGGCGCCGTATTCCTCGGCTACGCGGCGATCGAGTTCGATGAACGGCCAGCCGAGATGCTGCGCGAGCATCCGGCCGAGCGTCGACTTGCCGGCCCCGCGCAAACCTACCAGCGCGATGCGTTGACCGCGGTCGACGCTGCCGGCGCGCACGAGCCGCGCGGCCAGTTCCTTAGCCAGTGCCGGCAAATCCTTTTCCGGCACTTGCGCCAGCAGATCGAGAATGGAACCAAGCGCCGCGGTGCGCTCGCCAGTTTGCGGCAGCAGCGCTGCAGCGGGGAGATCGAGCGCCTGCGCGATCGACGCAAAACGCTGATGGAAGGATTACCAGCCCCGCTCTCGATCTG
Source organism: uncultured Alphaproteobacteria bacterium (assembly GCA_963826945.1). Lineage (GTDB taxonomy): Bacteria > Pseudomonadota > Alphaproteobacteria > Rhizobiales > Xanthobacteraceae > BOG-931. The sequence continues at coordinate 641,837 of CAWGYY010000031.1, forward strand.
CGCCAGATAGCGCTCTGAGGTCTCGGAGGCCTGCGCCAATTGGCGGCGCGTCATGCCCCGCTTGGCGCGGCTTTTTCGCACCTCGCCGCCGACTGCAGCCAGAAACGCGGCCGCGTCTGCGAGGTCGCGGGGCGGAAGCGTCGTAACCGCCTGAGCCGACTTGTTTTTTGCCGTCGATTTGGCCACGGATTAGAAATCTAATGCAATATAGTTCATGCGCTATAATGCATACGATCTCAAAGATTTGCAAGCCGGCATGCTAGAGATGACCGCCCGCGCCCCGGCTTATTCGAACATCTTTCGCCAGCCGGCGGTCTGCTGCTCCCGCTGGGGCTCGGTGTCCTCTACGGCGTCGGGACCGGGATCGTCCGGCGCATGAACAAGCGGGATGACGGGCTCGAGTTTGGGTTCGTCTGGTGCGACACGTCGACGAACGGGCGTAATGGCAGCGGGCTCCGCCGGTGCGGGCGATATTTCCGCTCTCTGCTGGGCCACCGGCGCACTTTCAGCAGCGAGTCTCACTGACGGCTGACGCCGCCGCGGGCTGGTCCGGCTCAATCACAGGTGCGGTCGTGACAATGTCGGTCACGGGCACCCGCCACTCAAATGCATCCAATCGGCCGCTGGGCGATGCTGGCAGCCAGCGATCGGATACGTGACCATCGGCGGTCCATACGGGATCCGGCGCGGCATTAAGCGCGCGTGCGATCCATTCGCGCGCACGGCCTTCATCGTTGCGCTCCGCCCGCTCCAGTTCCGCCATCAGTAGCGCGATCCGCTTGGTCGGCGCCTCCAGATAGGAGGCGAGCGCGGCGCGGGCCTTGCCAAATTCCTGCGCATCGATCGCGGCGCGCGCCATCGCCAGCGCACCTTCAATGTGGCCGGGTATCTTTTTCACCAGACCCTCGATGCGCTTGAGGCGATCGCGCGCTGCGTCACCGAACCGCAGATCAGAAAAGACCTGGGCGAGATCGGGATGCGGGTTGGCGCGCCATGCTTTCTCCAGCACGCTCGTCGCCTTGCGCAGCTCTCCGCCTTCAGCGAGCATGCGGCCGGCGAGCGCGGCCGCCGGCACCAAAGTCGGCGCAAGCTTTGCGGCTTCGAGAGCAAAAGCCTTGGCGTTGTCGCGGTCGACCTCCTCCGTGGCCATCGCCCGCGCCGTCAGCAGCACCGCGCGCTGACGGCGATAGGTCTCCTTGTCGAGCGCGCGCTTGCTGCCTTCCAGCAGCGCCAGCGCGCCGGCCCAATCACCCGTCGCGCAGCGGAATTCGAGCACTGCCTTGCCGCCCAGCCAAGCGATGGATTATCCCGCGCCGCCTCCTCGGCAAACGCATGCGCGCTGACGTGATCGGCGCGGCGCTTAGCCTCAACGAAGAGACCGTGGAGGCCGAGCGATTTCGTGTCTGCGCGGCTCGCCATGGCTCGAAAGGCAGCATCAGCCGCTTCACGATCGCCGGCGAGTTGCGCCGATTGCGCGCTAAGCAAAAGCGCGAGCGGTTCGGCAGGCGCAACTCGTTTTACTTCCGCGGCGTGCTTGCGCGCGGAAGTGAGGTCGCCGGAGCCGACGGCGATCAGGCCGCGGGAAATCGCCTCATAGGCGCGCTCGCCACGGCGACGGTGCAGATGCCGCCGGAAGGCAAATGGCGAAGTGAAAATCGCACGCAGCAAGGTCCAAATGAGCGCCAGCACCGCCATCGCCATCAGGATCGCTCCGATCGCTACCATCAGCGAAGTTTCGATGCGCAAGCCCTGCCAGGTGAGGACCACGTCACCGGGGCGGTCAGCCAGCCAGGCAGCGGCGAGGGCCAATGCGCCGACGGCGAGTAGAAAAAAGACAACGCGGGTCATTGCGATACCGGCTTGCTGAGTGCGGCAAGCGCATCGGCGGCGACGCGGCGGCTCGCCGCGATCGCCGCTTCGCGGGCCTCGACTTTCTTGATCCAGTTGTCCGCCGCCGATCGCGTGCGGTCCGGCAAACGAGCCGCGTCCGCAAGCACGGCAGAAAATTCGCCGCGCGCGGCCTCGCCGTTCAGGCGCGCGACAATTGCGGACGCGTCATTACCTACCGGTGCATCAACCGGTGTGATGCGGACGAGATTCTCCGCGTGCTCTTCCAGCCGCGCGAGGAGTGAGCCATCGCGCGATGCCGTACCCGACACCTGCAACAGCGACGGCATAAGCGCGGTAAATTCGCGCGCGAGCGCGGCCGCGTTTGGAACCCCCTCGGCAGCGAACGGGACCAGTGGCGCCAACGCGCTTTCTTCGGCGCCGAACGATTTCACCGCGGCAAGCTCTGCTTGGTACGGCGCGCCGCGTTCGACGGTCGCCCGTAACGCTTCGGCGGCGACGGCCATGCGGGCGGCACGATCGTCTGCGCTCGACGTTCGTTGCGTCAACTCGGCGCCAAGTGACTTAATGGCGTTTTCCAGCGCTGCGATACGCTTATTAAGCGCATCGAGGTCGCTGCGCTGCGCAACCGCTTGAGCAGCGCTCTTCGCTCCCTCGGCCGCAGCCGTCGCGGCCTTGGCTTGCACCAGCGCGCTTTGCGATGCTGCTGCAACGTCGTCAACGCGGCGCGTGAGTGTCGAGAGCTGGTCGCCAAGCGCTTTTGTTTGGCCCTCTGCTGCCGCAATGCGACTGACCGTCGCTTCGTCGGCGTGCGGGGTTTTCAACGCTTCCTGGATTCTCTCAAGCCGAGCAGAGATCTGATCGGTAGCCGGCGCAACAGCCGGGGTGTGGGATGCGATTGCGCTTGGCGCTGATGCGCTGGGCGCCGCCGCCTCATGCATCGGAACCAATCCGGCAAACCAAATCCCGGCAACAAGCGCCGCGACCACAATCGCGCCGGCGACAGCGCCTGCGACGTACGGCATGACGCCACCGGCGCGGGTCCGGTCGCCGCCGGCCACGCTGCCTTTCGGTTGCTCCGCGGCGCCGGATTCTTGCGCGGAATTCCCTGGTGCGTTGTCCACTTCCTTCGCCGTCAGATCGATGGTCGGCGGCCGCCGCCGTACGGCGCTGTCGGGCTCGCTCGTCATCCTGTCTCCTGCACGAATCGGGCCGATTCGACGTGCCGGCCGCCCGCACGCCACGGCATAGTACGGGGCAGAGATGGCGGCAACACGTCGCCGGCTGCCTACCAGTGGAACAAAATCAATCGGACTGCGGTCGCGGAAATGAGCGCGAGCATAGCGGCTTCGGTCGGCTCCTGCGCGATGCGAACATCGACGGCGCCGGCTTGCGCGAGCGGCTCCGCAACCTGGGCGGACAAACAAAAATGTGCGGGCCTTTTGAGCGCAGGTTCGGAAAGGCCAGCTTGGCGCGTGACGTTCACATAGGTCTCGGCGCTGCGGCGTGAGAAATGCAGCACGCCGTCGATGGCGCCTGCCAAGGCTTCAGCTGCCACCGACTGAACGACATTCGCCGGGACCGCGCGATAAACCACCGCCGTACGGACCAGAAAGTTTTGTGCCGCAAGATCGGCCGCGATGTCGCCGGAGCGATCCGCGCCAGCAAGATAAAGGAGCGACGCGCCGCGCTTCAGCCGCTCAGCGGCAAATCGCGTGAGATCGCTAGCAGCGCCTTCGGCGGAGCGGACATCGGCGAAGCCGACAGCGCGCATTGCCTGCGCGCTACGCTCGCCGACCGCGAGCACTGGCAACGCCTGTAATTCCGCAAGGCGTTTGTGCGCAGCAATCGCGCGTGCGGCATTGGCGCTGGTCACCAGAATAGCCGCCCATGGTCCGGTTCCGATTTCCGCATCCGTCACCCGCTCGATGCGCAACAGCGAAGCGATGGCGACAGTGTGGCCGCGGGTGCGAAGCGAGGCTGCGGTGCGCTCCGCGTCTGCCTCCGGCCGCGTCACCAAGAGCCGCACGGTCAGGGCCGGACAAAAAAGTCAGCGCTGGCGCGCTGGCGCAATTCGCGGCCGGCATCGGCGCCAAGTTTCGTCGCGTCCTCACGGCGGCCCTGGCGCTCAACCTCGAACGCCTCGCTACCGTCCGGTTTGACGATGATACCGCGGAAATGCACCGCCTGCCCGCGCAGCTGCGCGTAGCCGCCGATCGGCGTACGGCAGGAACCGTCGAGTACGGCGAGAAAGGCGCGCTCGGCGGCAACAGCAATCGCCGTGTCGGGATCGTCGATTGTAGCGACCAGCGCGCGCGTTCTAATGTCGTCGGCTCGCGTCTCGATTGCAATCGCGCCCTGCCCGACCGCCGGCAGAAACTCGTCGGGATCAAGAATCGCGGTCGCGGCCGAAACAAGGCCGAGCCGCTTCAGGCCGGCGACCGCCAGCAGCGTCGCGTCCACTTCGCCGGCTTCGAGCTTGCGCAGCCGCGTTTCGACATTGCCGCGCAGCGTGACCACATCGACGTCTGGCCGCAGGCGCCGGACGAGAGCCTGTCGCCGCGGCGAGGCAGTGCCGACCACAGCACCGGGCGGGAGTTCGCCGAAAGTCTTGGCCTTGCGGCTGATGAAAGCGTCGCGCGGGTCCTCGCGCGGCAGAAAGCCCGCCAGCATGAGACCCGTCGGCAGTTCCGTCGGCAGGTCCTTAGCCGAATGAACGGCGAGGTCGATCGCGCCGGCGATGAGTGCCTCCTCGATTTCCTTGGCGAACAGGCCTTTGCCGCCGGACTCGGCCAATGGCCGATCCTGAACCACGTCCCCCGTGGTGCGGATGATTTCGATCTCGATCCGGCCGGCGTCGAGGCCGGCTGCCGCGGCGAGGCGGCTTTTCACCTCGTTGGCTTGTACCAGCGCCAGCGGCGAGCCGCGCGAACCAATGCGCAGCGCGGTTTGCAGGTTTGCGGATTGTGCCATCGGACCTTCAGATGCTAGGCCGCGCCCGAAAGCGCAACGCCGGAGCACGGCGTCATGTCATAATACACCGATGGTCATCCTCGGCATCGAAACCACCTGCGATGAAACCAGCGCCGCCGTGGTCGAACGGACCGAGGACGGGCATGGCCGAATCCTGTCCAACGTGGTGCTGTCGCAGATCACTGAGCATGCGGCATTCGGCGGCGTGGTGCCGGAGATCGCCGCCCGGGCCCACGTCGAGGCGCTGGATTCGATCATCGCCGCGGCGATGCGCGAGGCGCAGGTCTCCTTCAACTCGCTGGATGGCGTTGCCGCGGCCGCGGGGCCCGGGCTTGATCGGCGGCGTCATCGTCGGCCTGACCACGGCGAAGGCCATCGCGCTGGTCACCGACAAGCCGCTGATCGCGGTCAACCACCTGGAAGCGCATGCGCTGACGGCGCGGCTCACTGACGCGACGCCGTTCCCCTATTGCCTGTTCCTCGCCTCCGGCGGCCACACCCAAATCCTCGGCGTGCTCGGCGTCGGCAACTACGTGCGGCTCGGCGGCACAGTCGACGACGCGATCGGCGAGGCTTTCGACAAGACCGCCAAACTGCTTGGTCTCGGCTTTCCGGGCGGGCCCCAGGTCGAAAAAGAGGCGGCGAACGGCGACCCCAAGCGCTTCGCACTGCCCCGCCCCATGGCTGGACGCGATGACGCTAATTTCTCGCTGTCGGGTCTGAAGACAGCGCTGCGCCTGGAAGCGCAAAAAATCGCGCCCCTGAGCGATCAGGACGTCGCCGATCTCTGCGCGTCGTTTCAGCAAGCGGTCAGCGACGTGATCATGGACCGTTTGCGTATAGGGCTGCGGATATTTCGCGACCGTGTCGGCACACCCACGGCGCTGGTCTGCGCCGGCGGCGTGGCAGCGAACCAGGCCATTCGCAAAGTTCTGCACCGCGTCGCCTTCGAAGTCGGCGCCGCCCTCGTTGCGCCCCCGCCGGCATTGTGCACCGACAACGGCGCCATGATCGCCTGGGCCGGCGCCGAGCGGCTGGCACTGGGGCTTACCGATCCGCTCGATACCGCGCCGCGCGCTCGGTGGCCGCTCGAAGAAGTCACGAAAGCCGCTTGAGGGCCGGCACCGCCGCGGCAATTGATTCACGCCGAACGCCCGGCTTCGATTCCCGCCAGGATCGTCTCCAACCGCTCCAGCCGGTCGGCTTCGCCCGGCGGCTTGTCCCAACGGAGCCGATTGATCCGCGGAAATCGCATCGCCAGCCCCGATTTGTGCCGGGTCGAACGCTGCAGCCCTTCGAAGGCGACTTCAAGCACCAACCCCTCGCCCGGCTCGTGCACCACCTCGCGCACCGGGCCGAACCGATCGATGGTATTGCGGCGAACGAAGCGGTCGATTTGCAACAATTCCTCGTCGGTGAAACCGAAATACGCTTTGCCGACCGGAACGAGCTCATCGCCCTGTTCGCCGCGCGTCCAGACACCGAACGTATAATCCGAATAAAACGAGGACCGTTTGCCGTGGCCGCGCTGGGCGTACATCAGCACGGCGTCGACGATGAATGGATCGCGCTTCCATTTCCACCACGGCCCCTTCGGCCTACCCGGAACGTAGAGTGCGTCGCGCCGCTTGAGCATGATGCCTTCGACCGCATCCGCATCGGCGCCGGCACCCGCCACCGCCGGATCTTTGCGCGCGACCATAAGCTCGTCCCAGGTCGCAAAACTGACGAGCGGAGAAAGATCGACACGTGGCTCGTCGAGCCGCGCGACGAACTCTTCAAGCCGCGCGCGCCGGGCAGCGAACGGAAGCTCGCGCAAATCTTCGTCACCGTCGGCAAGCAGATCGTAGGCGCGCAGATGCGCCGGAAACTCGCCCATGAGTTTTGCCGTGACGCTTTTGCGATTGAGCCGCTGCTGCAACACGTTGAATGTTTGCACGCGTTGATCGCGCATGATCAGGAGTTCGCCGTCGATGGCGCCGGGCAGCCGCAGCGCGTCAATGAGATCGGGAAAACTCTTGGAAATATTCTCGCCGGTCCGCGAATAAAGCCGCGCGATCGTGCCGCCATCATGCGGTGCGGCGACGGCCTGGACGCGGATGCCGTCCCATTTCCACTCGGCGATGAAATCCGATGGCGCGAGCGTCGCAAGGTCCGGCTCATCGAGTGCATGGGCCAGCATTGGCGGCCGAAATGGGGCGGGATCGGTGCTTGCCGGTTTGTCGGCGCGCCCCTCGAGCCAGGCGAACAAATCGAGATACGGCGGCGACAGCCCCGGCCAAAGTAGCTCAATGTCCTGCGCGTCAGTGGCGCCAAGCGCGGCCACCGCGGCCTTGGCAAGGCGTGCGGATACGCCGATGCGCAGGCCGCCGGTTACAAGTTTGATGAGCGCCCAGCGGCCGGTTTCGTCGAGCGCATCGAGCCAGCGCGCCAGCCGCGCCGGCAATTGGGCCTTGCCGAGGGTGGCGAGCGTTTCAATAACGGTGGTGAGCGAAAGTTCTTCTCCGCTCCCGCGAAGCCGCGGGGGGGGGACCGTCCGGAGGGCGGTGGAGGGGGCCGGCTTGCTCGGCGAGTAAAGCACTTACCCCTACCGGCTCGCTTTGCTCGCCAACCTCCCCCGCTTGCGGGGGAGGATAAACGCTGCGCCAGCGGCGCGGGCCACATCAGCGCGACAGTTTCTGAAAGGTCGCCGACGTAATCATAGGATAGTTCGAACAACACCGGATCGGTGCGCTCGGCGATCAGATTGCGAATGAGGCCCGGTTTGGCGTGCGGAAAACTCAGCGCACCCGTCAGTGCCGCAAGCGCCCAACCCCGCTCGGGATCCGATGTCGAGCGGAAGTAATCGGTCATCAGCCGCAGCTTGGCGTTCCGCGCCGGCTCGTAGGTGAGGCGGTCCAACAGTTCGGCGAAGCGGTTCATGCTTGGGAACCGCCGTTGCTTTCGCTTGCCGTTTGCGGAGCGGTAGCCGCTTCATCGTCCTCGTCGCCGTAACCGACAATATCGAGCGGACGCGCTTTGAGGCCGCGGGTCGCGCACCAATGCACCAGCGCGTCCTCCTGGCCGTGCGTGACCCAAATCTCACCGGCGCCGGTCGCGGCGATGGTGGCGGTGAGACCGTTCCAATCCGCGTGATCGGAAATCACCAGCGGCAGCGCCACGCCGTATTGCCGCGCCCGGGCGCGAATGCGCATCCAGCCCGATGCGAACGCCGTCAGTGGATCGGGAAAGCGGCGTGTCCACAGATCGCTGAGCGCCGAAGGCGGACACAACGTGATAGTGCCGGCGAGTTCCGCCTTTTCAGCGCCACGCACGACACGAAGCTCGCCAAGCGCAACGCCGCGTTCCGCGTAATAGGTCGTGATTTTTTCCATGGCGCCGTGCAGGTAGATCGGCGCGGCGTGGCCAGCCTGGCGCAGCAGAGCGATGACGCGTTGCGCCTTGCCGAGCGAATAGGCGCCAACGAGATGCGCGCGCTCCGGAAAAAGCGCGACGGACTGCAGAAGCTTGGCGACTTCGCCCTCGGGGTCGCCGTGGCGGAACACCGGCAACGCGAATGTCGCCTCGGTGATAAACACGTCACACGGGATCAGTTCGAACGGCGCGCAGGTCGGATCGGCGACGTCCTTGTAATCGCCGGAGGCAACAATGCGCAGACCGTTCGCCTCGACCGCGATTTGCGCGGAACCGAGGACATGACCGGCCGGATGGAACGTGACTTTAACGCCACCGAGATCGACGCTTTCGCCGTACCTGATGGCCTGGGTTGCGCCGGCAAAATTATCGCCGTAACGCAACCGCATCAGGTCGAGCGTTTCCTGCGTCGCCAGCACCGAACCATGACCGGCGCGGGCATGATCGGAATGAGCATGCGTGATCAGCGCCCGCTCGACCGGCCGCGTCGGATCGATGTGGAAGGAACCAAGCTTGCAGCACACGCCTGCAGGCGTCGGCACCAGGATGTCTTCAGGACGCATGGAAAGTCATAAATAGGCATTCCGACAAAGGACGCGAGCGCTCAATGTCCGACACCGGCCCGCTTTTCGTCTCTTCCGGCGATCTGATCGCCGACCGGCGCTACAAGTGGGCGCTCGACCAGGCGGCGCGCGGCGATTTTGCCGGCGCTGCCGATGTTCTCGCGCAAACCGTCGCGCTGGCGCCGAAGCTTCGCCACCGCCTGGTTTGCACTCGGCGCGATCCGCGACCGGCTCGGCGATCGAAACGGCGCCGTCGCCGCATTTGAACAAGCCCGCGATGCGGACCCGCAGGACTATCACGGCGCGCGGCTGCAGCTGGCGCGGCTCGGCTCCGGCGACACTACTCCGGCAATGAGCGAAACCTATGTGCGGCGGCTGTTCGACCAATATGCCGCCCGCTACGACACCGCTCTCACCGAACGCCTCGCCTATCGCGGACCGGTACTGCTGCGGCAAGCGGTCGAAGAGGCGATGCAGGCATCGCACCGCCCGCTTCGCTTCGATTCGATGCTCGATCTTGGCTGCGGCACCGGTCTCGCCGGCGCCGCCTTTCACTCCGTGGCTGACCGGATTGTCGGTGTGGATCTGTCGCCGGCGATGATCGCGCAGGCTGCGGCGAAAGATATTTATGATCGCCTCTCCACAAGCGACCTTACCGTCTTCCTTAGCGATGAGATTTCCAACGCCTCCGCGTACGACCTCGTCCTCGCCGCTGACGTCTTCGTCTATGTGAACGAGCTGTCGCCGATCATGGCTGGCGTCGCGCGCGTGCTTTCGTCCGACGGTCTGTTTGCCTTCACCGTCGAAACCCATTCCGGCGACGGTGTGAAACTGCTGCCGACGCTGCGCTATGCCCACGGCGAGCCATACATCAGACACACGCTGGGAAAAGCTGGCCTTGCGCCTTTTTCCATCGCCAAAGCGGCAGTGCGTAGTGAGAAGGGCGTACCGGTCGATAGCCTTGTCGTGATTGCGCAACTCTCGACCGCAGAGCATCCGCCCGCTAGTTCTGGTGCGTGACCGTTATCGAGCGTGCCGCACTGCTGCCGGACGTCTTTGCACGCTGGTTCGCCAGCCGCGGCTGGGCGCCGCGCGCGCATCAACTTGAGCTTTTGGCGAGGGCGCAGGCACACCGCTCGGTACTGTTGATCGCGCCAACCGGCGGCGGCAAGACGCTCGCCGGCTTCCTGCCTAGCCTGGTGGAACTGAGCGGCGCTGCATCGCCCGCTCCGGGTAGCCCAGCGGAAAAAAGAAAACTCTTTTCAATCGGCCGCGATGTCCGCCGCGATGGCGGGCTACACACGCTCTACATCTCGCCGCTCAAGGCGCTCGCCGTCGACATCGCGCGCAACCTTGAAACGCCGGTCGCCGAGATGCGCCTGCCGATCCGCATCGAGACACGGACCGGCGACACGCCGACCTCAAAACGTCAACGCCAACGCCGCGATCCGCCGGAAATTTTGCTGACGACGCCGGAGCAGCTGGCGCTGCTGCTCGCCTCCGCGGACGCGCCGTATTTGTTCGGCTCGCTCAAACGCGTCATCCTCGATGAGTTACATGCGCTGGTCACGTCGAAGCGCGGTGACCTGCTTTCGCTCGGTCTCGCCCGGCTGTTTCGGATTGCGGAAAATCTCACCAGCGTCGGTCTCTCGGCGACCGTAGCCGAGCCTGCTGAGCTCGCGCGTTTCATGGTGCCGCAACGCAGCGGTGCGGCAGGCCAGATGATCGCCGATCTCATCGTTGCCGATCCTGGCGCGCCGCCCGACGTCACCATGCTCGACACGCGCGAGCGGCTACCCTGGGCCGGGCACTCGGCGCGGCACGCGCTCGATGAAATCTACCGCCTCATCATGGCGCATCAAACGACGCTCGTTTTCGTCAACACCCGCAGTCAGGCGGAAGCGATCTTTCAGCAGCTTTGGCACATCAACGACGACAATCTGGCTATCGCCCTACATCACGGGTCGCTCGACGTTGCGCGGCGCCGCAAGGTCGAAGCGGCGATGGCGGGAGGCCGGCTGCGCGCCGTGGTTTGCACCTCTTCGCTCGACCTCGGCATCGACTGGGGCAATGTCGATCTGGTGATCAATGTTGGCGCGCCGAAAGGCGCTTCGCGCATTTTGCAGCGCATCGGCCGCGCCAATCATCGCATGGACGAGCCGTCGAAAGGCGTGCTTATTCCGGCCAACCGTTTCGAGGTGCTCGAGTGCCGCGCGGCGCTCGACGCCATCGCCGAGAACGCGCAGGATACGCCGCCATTGCGCGTCGGCGCGCTCGACGTGCTCGCGCAGCACGTCCTCGGCTGCGCCTGCGGCGAGCCGTTCTTCAGCGACGAACTCTATGCCGAGGTGACGACTGCCGCCCCCTACTCAGCGCTGACGCGCGCCGATTTCGACGCCGTGGTCGATTTCGTCGCCACCGGCGGCTATGCGCTCAAGGCCTACGACCGCTTTGCCCGCATTCGCGAAGGCAAAGACGGGCGCTGGCGCATAACCAATCCCAACGTCGCGCAACGCTACCGGCTCAACGTCGGCACCATCGTCGAGGCCGACATGCTGAAGGTCCGCCTCGTCCGCTCGCGCGCTTCGAAAGTCATTCCGCGCGGCGGCCGGCTGCTGGGCGAGGTCGAAGAATATTTCATCGAAACCATGGTGCCGGGCGATACTTTCGTGTTCGCCGGCGAGATCCTCAAATATGAGACCCTGGTCGAGGACGAAGTTTATGTCTCGCGCGCCACCGCGGAGGATCCGAAGGTGCCGGCCTACGAGGGCGGAAAATTTCCGCTTTCGACTTATCTCGCCGCGCGGGTGCGCGGCATCATCGCCCACCCGCAGGAATGGCGTGCGCTGCCTGCGCAAGTCCGCGAGTGGCTCGAAATTCAGGAATGGCGTTCGCGCATGCCCGGCCAGTATGAACTGCTGGTGGAAACGTTTCCGCGCGCCAACAAGCACTATCTCGTCTGCTATCCGTTCGAAGGCCGGCTGGCGCATCAGACGCTCGGTATGCTGCTGACACGGCGGTTGGAACGCGCACGGCTGCGCCCGATGGGCTTCGTCGCCAACGAATACGCGTTGGCGGTGTGGGGCCTCGGCAATGTGGCGCAGCAGATCGAGCGTGGGGAATTGTCGCTCGCCGCCCTGTTCGACGAAGACATGCTCGGCGACGACCTCGAAGCCTGGCTCGCCAAGTCCGCGTTGATGAAACGCACGTTCCGCAATTGCGCGATCATTGCCGGACTGATTGAGCGCCGCTTCCCCGGACAGGAAAAATCGCGCCGGCAGGTCACAATCTCGACCGACCTGGTTTATGACGTGCTGCGCAGCCACCAGCCCGACCACATTCTCCTGCGGGCCGCCCGCGCCGACGCCGCGACCGGGCTTCTCGACGTGCGCCGCATCTCCGAAATGCTCTCGCGCATCCGGGGCCAAATCGTTCATAAAGCGCTCGATCACGTGTCGCCGCTGGCCGTGCCGGTGATGCTGGAGATCGGCCGCGAGATGGTCTACGGCGAGGCATCGGATGTGCTCCTCGCCGAGGCAGAGGCCGAATTAATCAAGGAGGCGATGCAGTGAGGGGTGCCGCTTCGACCGCTCAATCCCGCGCCGGCGGCGATCCTGAGTTTATGCGTGCGCCTCAATCTGGCTCGGTTGCCGTCGCTGGCATCACGTTTGTGGCCGATCCGGCGGGTGCGCTGTACTGGCCCGACGAAAGTCTGCTCCTCGTCGCCGACCTGCATCTGGAAAAAGGCTCAGCCTTTGCGAAGCGCGGCGTGCTGCTGCCGCCATACGACACAGCAACGACTTTGGCGCGGCTCGCGCGCCTCGTTGAGCGCTACGCGCCGCGTCTCGTGGTCGCTTTGGGCGACAACTTTCACGACGACCATGGCCCATTGCGCATGTCGGGCAGCGATCGCGCCGCGCTGAAATCGCTGCAGCACAGCCGCGATTGGATCTGGATCGCCGGCAACCACGATCCCAATCCTTCGGACGGTATTGGTGGACGGTTCGCCGATGTCTTGGCGTTCGGTCCGCTGACCTTTCGCCACGAGCCGTCCGAACAGGCGAGCAACGGCGAGATCGCGGGCCATCTGCATCCGGTTGCGCGGGTTGCGCAGCGCGGCCGGGCGGTGAACCGGCGATGCTTCGCCAGCGATGGCCGCCGCCTGATCATGCCGGCGTTCGGGGCCTATGCGGGCGGGCTCAACGTGCGCGATAATGCCATCTGCGGGCTGTTCGGCGCACTCGCGTTCACCGCGCACATGCTGGGCGAACGTCGGCTCTTTGCCATCGCAGCCGAACGATGCCTGCCGGATTGAAACTTAGTCTCGCCGGAACGCCACGCTCGCAATCCAGCCGGTCACCAGCGCCATCAGCGCGGTGGCAAATCCGTAGAGCAGGCCGTGATCGCGCGCGGCATTGACCACAAACTGCTCGAAACCGACCTTGACGATCTCGAATGCCGAATCCGTGTGCGCGACCATGTTGCCGCCGTCGAACAGCTTGACGTCGACAATGTAATTGCCGGTCGGCACCTGCGCCGGCAGTACGATCGTGGTGCGGAACAGCGTCGGCGTGAGGAACGAGACCGCACTCGGCTGTTCGCTGTAGAGGTCGCGTCCGCGCATGATCTGAATAAACGCGGCGCGGAACGGGTCGCTGCTGACCTCGCCGATGTCGTTGTGGATCAGTTCGGGCAGCGGCGTATTGGCAATGCCGAGCTGCAGCCGCCGGCAATTCTCCGCGCCGGTAATGGCGTCGAGCGGACGGCTCGCCAAAACGGCGAGATAGGCGGGCGGATCAACAAAGGTGCGCGCTTGCGTATTCACCCAGATGCCGAGCACCTGTTGCTTGCGCAACGTGCGGATTGATTCCCGTGGGCCGGTGACGGTCGCGACGATATCGTAAGGCCCGTCTCGCACCGGATCGGCAGCGTCCCGCTCCACCGTACCGAACAGCACCAATTCCACGCCGGTGTAGTTCGAGGTGATCAGCACTCTTTGATTGGTCAAGGAAGCAATGAGCCGCTCCGCCGCCGCCCGGCTTGTACAGACAATCAGGTTTGTCAGGATAAGCGCGGCGACAAACACCGATCTCATGGCGCACCACCGATGACCCGGATCGAATATGGATCGTCCGGTTGCAGCACAAGTTGGCCCGCGAAGCGCAAGCCGACCGAGAGGACGAGCAGGCCGAGCAACAGCCGCAACCATTCGCCGCGAATGCGCTGTCCGGCATGCGCACCGAACTGCGCGCCGATGACGCCACCCACCATGAGGATCAGCGCGAGCACGGCATCGACCAGATGATTGGTCGCCGCGTGCAGAATGGTCGCTGCCACCATGGTGAGAAAGGTCAAGACCATGGACGTGCCGATGACCGTCACGGTCGGCACCCGCAACAGATAGATCAGCATCGGCACCAGCAGAAATCCGCCGCCGATGCCCATGATGGCGCCGAGAAAGCCGATGATGAATCCGATCGCAAGCACCGGGATTGCGGAGACGTAGATTTTCGAACGCTTAAAGCGCAGCTTGAGCGGCAACCCGTAAATCCACATGTGACTGCCCGGCCGCCGCAGCTCGACCCGCTTGCCCTGAATGCTGCGGACGATCGCGCGCGCGCTTTCGCCGATCATCAGCACACCGACAATGCCCAGAAGGATCACGTAAGAAAGGCCGATGACGAGATCGAGCTGGTCAAGTGCCCGCAGCCAGGTGAACAGCGCAACCCCGCCGGCGCTGCCGAAGATGCCGCCAGCGAGGAGTGTGAGCGCAAGCGTCGCGTCGATGGCGTTGCGGCGCCAATAGGCCGTCGCGCCCGAAAACGAAGAAGCCGCCACGTGCGTCGTGACGCTGGCGACGGCGACTGCCGGCTCCACGCCGATAAAGATAAGCAGCGGCGTCATCAGGAAGCCGCCGCCGATCCCAAACATGCCGGAAATGAAGCCGACCGCCAGACCCATCGCCAACACGAGAAAGACGTTGACGGGAATGTCGGCGATCGGAAGATAAATTTGCACGGCTGGCGCTCGGGTCTGCGTTGGACGGTTCTACGCCCGCGACGCCGGGTGACAACTATCCCGCTGCGAACAGCGCGCAGAATTGATCGCGCTGGGCCGTCAGTTCGGCTTGGAGGTGTCTGGCGCGGAAGCCTTAGCCGACGAACGCGCTTTCGGCTTTACCACCGAACTCAGGTTCATGGGCTGATCCCAGGCGCCCTTCACGGTGATCGCGTCGGCGGGTTGCGGCAGCGGCGCCCACTTTTCCACCTCGATACGCGCCGCCGCAAGCGACTGTTCGTCGAGATGCGCGGCCATTTCGTCGCGCTTCTGCGCCGCATCCTTGTCGCCTTCTTTGGCCGCGAGGAAGAACCACTTGAAGGATTCGGCAAAATCCTGCTCGACCCCGATGCCGCGCGCGTAAAGGATGGCGAGGTTATACTGGCTGTCGGTGACACCGCGCTCAGCCGCTTTGCGGAACCACTGCGCCGCTGTGCGATAGTCCGCCGCGCCGCCGATGCCTTCGGCGTAGAGCACGGCCAGATTGTGCATCGCCTTGCCGTGACCCTTGTCCGCGGCGGCGCGGTAGAGGTCGCGCGCCGTGGTGAGGTTTCGTTTCACGCCGATGCCTTTTTCATAAAGGCTACCAAGCCGGAACTGGGCCGGTGCCAACCCCTTTTTGGCGGCGCGCTCGAACCAACGCGCGGCCGCTTCATCGTCCTCCGGAACCACGCGGCCTTCGGCAAGGCGAACCGCGACCTCGTAGGCGGCGATGGGGTCGCCAGCGAGCGCTGCGATGCGCAGGGCGGAACTCCCAATAGCGACCGGTAGTTTGTCGGGCAGCGGAGCTCCCGGCGTAGCCGCACTGTGCGGCGTTGGAGCGCGCGGAAGCGAACCCGTAATGTCAGCCGCAGACCATGGCGCGGAACCTGTATTAGGCGACACGCCGGCCGGTACCGTCGGCGGCCAGGCCCTCGAATCCGACTGAGACTGGTGTGTGGACGGAGTTGGCGGCGTTGGGCTCGGGACGCTTTCTGGCGCCAGCGACGCGCCGGAATGCGGCGCCGAGTCCCCGCCCGGTAGCGGCGTCGGACCAGGCTGCGGACTCGGCGGGAATTGTATCTGGCGCCGCGCTCGCGGGCGGTGGCGGCGTCTCCGTTTCTACGTGCGGCGGCGTTATGTCCAGAGGCGCAGACTCGGGCTGCCCACGCGGCTCGGTTTGCGGTGCCGGCGGCAGTGTTTGCGCACCGGGCGCAACCTTGGGCGCGGGCGGCGGAGATCCCGAACCGCCGTCCTCCAGAAAGCGCGAGACGATATGGAAACCACCGACGACAATGACGACAACCGCTGCTGCTACCATCAAGGTGCGCAGACGGTCAGTCATCTTCTTCGGCTGTGCTGGACCTCCGGAGGCGGCGCTCGACCTCTCCTGCGGCGTGGCTAAGGCCGCCTCCCGGGCGGCGCGCCTAGCAGCCGCAATGAAATCGGATTTGCCGCCACCCGGATCCGGAATCACCGGAGGCTTGGAGTCGATCGCGGCTTCGGACGCGGCAATCCGGACAGCGGCCGACGGCTGGCTGCGCGAGCGGCCGGCGGCCGTGAAGCCCGGCTCGAGCGGATGATCCGGCGGCAGACTCGGGTCGATCGGCGCCCGCGCAACCGCGAGCCGCCGCGATGCAACTTCCGGCTCGACGGGCTTTGCTGCCTCATAGGACGGTTCGGCAGAAAAGTTATGGGAAGCGTTAGAAACTTCAGCCGGCGCGAGTGTCGCCAGCCGCTCAGGGGCGGGTGGTGGCGGTGGCGGCTCTTGCACTTCGACCGGCGACGGTTCCTCCGTAAGCGCAGTCCGAGCCCGGTCGACGCGAATATCGCTCTCGATCATGGCGAGACGATCGACGACGTGCTCCACCGTGCCCTGCACGGCTTCAAGAGAATCCTGTGTGCGGACAACCTCTTGCTCGATCACGTCGCTGACCGGCGGTTTCCCGACGAGACCGTCACGCTCACTGGTGACGCCCCGCAAGTGATCCATGTGCACCAGCAAGTCGGCAAGGCCGCGCTCGACGCCTTCCAGCAGGCCAAGACGCGAGTCGGAGGCGTCCAGGCGCTTGACCAGCGTAGCTATGCGATCTTCCAGATGCGCCAGCGCCGTATGATCGGTGTGCGTGAGCTGCACCCATTCCAGTTTCTCGATCAGTCCCGACAGGAGCTTCTCGAGTTCGCGCGGCACCGCATGGCCCGCCTCTGCCGAAGCGTTGAGCGCCGCGGCCAATACGTCGATGCGATTCTCGAGCGTCGATAACGTGGACCCACTCGCCGCACTCTTCGCGAAATCGTCGATTTTGGCCGCGAGCGCACGAACTTCGTCTGCAACCTTCGCCAGCGTGTCATTGGAGGCGACGTGCGAAACGATGCCGCGCAACGCGCCGATCGCCGACTCAAGTTGCTGCAAGGTGGCCGGATCGTCGTGGGCGGCAATCGCATCAACTTTGCTGGCGAGCCCCCTCACCGCCTCATCGAAGCCTGCCAGGCTTTCGGTCGCCGTCAGCGTGCGTAATGCTTCGCGCACATCGACGAGGCCGCGTTCAAGGCTGGCCAGCGCCGCGGTATCGGCGCCCGATTGGCGGCTATGATCGATGCGCTGCGCGAGAGCTTTGACCTCGATCTCAAGCGATTCCAAAGCGTGCTGCGGCGGCGCCTCGGTCAACGAGCGGCTAATCTCTGCCAGATCGGCGCGCAGGCCGTTGATTGCAGTTTCGAGTTCTGCCGACGGCCGCAGCGCCTCGATCCGCATAGTGATCTGGCGCAGTTGCTGTTCGAGACCGCTGAGGTTGATGCCTTGGGCCGACGCTTCCTCGGATTGCGGATGCTCCTCGGAAGCCGGACGGCTTTCCGGCGGCAAAGCCGACAGCGGGAGCGGCTCGCGCTGGCTGAACGTCGTTTCGACGGTCTCGCCGGCGAGCGCCCGTTGCCGCGCGGTAATCTGCGCGTAATTCCTTAATCTGCGCCGTCATCTCGTCGTCGGGTGGAATTTGCGCTGCCTTTGATTCGATGCCGACATCACGGGCGGTCGTGCGTTGCCGCGCCGCAATCGGTCGTCTGCGCGGTCATCTCGTCGTCGGGTGGAATTTGCGCTGTCTTTGATTCGACGCCGACATCACGGGCGATCGTGCGTTGCCGCGCCGGTAATCGGCGCGGTCATCTCGTCGTCGGGCGGAATTTGCGCCGCCTTTGATTGCGGCGAAATCGGCGGCGATCGTGCGCTGCGGAGCGGCAATGTCCGCGGCCGCGTAGTGGACCGGGCGTCGCGCCACCGTGGTTTCGGCGCGGACATCGGTCTCGAGCGTCGGCTGCCGCCGCGGTGGCTTGGCGCGAGGGGCGCTGTCGAGCGCACGCTGCCGCGCGGTGATCTCGGCTACGGCTTGGTCGACGAATTCGTCGCGATCGTTTTCCGGTGGCCAGGGCGGAGCGCGCTCGATGCGCGGGCTCTCCGGCGGAGGTTCGTCCCGTGTGACGAAAACCGGAGGTTCATAGCGCGGCCTGCGAACGTCGGCTTCATCTTGGTATTGGCTACTCTGCTCGCGCTCGCCACGGGGCCGGCTCACGCGCTCGCGACGCGGTTCTTCGCGACGCGGTTCTTCGCGGCGCGGCTCTTCGCGGCGCGGCTCTTCATAGCGGTTCGGCTCTTCGTAATAAGGATTGCCCGAACTGCGGTACTCTTCGCGATAAGGACCGTCTTCTCGCCGCATCGGACGTTCGTCGTCCCGACTGCGGTCACGGCGGCGCCAATCGGTTTCGCGATATCGTTCGGGGCCACGATCGCCGCGAGTGTAGCTCTGCCCCCAAGGAACGTCTGGTTCGCGTTCGCGGCCGGCGCCGTTCCACGCCACGATACGGCTCGCGTTCCCGCTCATCACGGCGACGGCGCGGTGACCATCGCTCCTCGGGCTCGCGATCGAATTCGCGATCGAAATCAGCCGACCAGTCGCTGTCGTCCTCATCTTCCGGCCGGATAACGGAGTTCAGCCATTCACCGACCGACATGCCGGAGCGGCGCGCGGCCTCACGCGCGGCCTCGCGTGCTTCCGGACGCAGACCTCTGAGATTCCACGGACCGCCGGATTTCATTCTCGCGTCCAAACCACATCGTGAGGAGCAGGATGTGCCCTCTGTCTCGAGCAATGCCCTGAACAGACGACGCGGAGGGCGGTTCTCTGTCCTCGGAGCGAATGTTGAGGATTACGGTAAAGAAGGCGTTAAAAGTCGGCCCAGCCGGTCACCGATTGTTCATTCGGCGGGTGCCCCGGCCGGCCACCCTCGGTTGCGGCGGCGCGCCGGCGGCTGGTCCCGCCGACGCCCAACAATCGTTGTCTTACCGTTGACGCAAATTCGCTACCCTATACCTAATAGTTCAGCCGGCGACCGGCGGACGCGGCAGGGGAGGGACACATCATGCCGACCTACAAGGCTCCCGTTGATGACGTGATGTTCCTGTTGAGCGATGTGTTCCACCTCGATCGGTACAACAACCTGCCCGGTTTTGCCGATGCCACGCCCGACCTGGTCGAAGCGGTCCTCGCCGAGGCTGCCAAGTTCTCGGAGGACGTGCTCACCCCGCTTAACCGCGTCGGTGACAAGGAAGGCTGCAAGCGCCACGCCGACGGCTCGGTAACGACGCCGACCGGGTTCAAGGACGCCTACAAGCGACTCATGGAGGGTGGCTGGATGGGCGCCTCAGCGCCGGCCGAATTCGGCGGCCAGGGGCTGCCTATGGTTCTGATCCAGTCAATCAGCGAGTTTCTCTGCTCGGCGAATATGGCGTTTGCGATGTATCCAGGCCTGACGCTGGGCGCCGCCGCCGCGATCGTCGCGCACGGCTCGGCCGAGCAGAAAGCGCTTTACCTGCCAAAACTCATCAGCGGTCAATGGACCGGCACGATGAACCTGACCGAGCCGCAATGCGGCACTGATCTTGGTCTGGTGCGCACCCGGGCGGTGCCCCAGCCGGACGGCACCTACAAAATCACCGGCACCAAGATTTTCATTTCGGCCGGTGAGCACGATCTCGCGGAGAACATCGTCCATCTCACGCTGGCGCGGATCGAGGGTGCGCCGGAAGGCACCAAAGGCATTTCGCTTTTCATCGTGCCCAAATTCCTGCCGACCAAAGACGGCGGCATAGGCCCGCGCAACGCCGTCGCCTGCGGATCGATCGAAGAGAAGATGGGCATTCACGGTAATTCCACCTGCGTCATGAATTACGACGGCGCCACCGGCTGGCTGATCGCCGAGCCGAACCGTGGCCTGAACGCGATGTTCGTAATGATGAACGAAGCGCGGCTCGGCGTCGGCGTGCAGGGGCTCGCGCTCTCCGAAGTCGCATACCAGAACGCCGCCGCCTACGCCAAAGAGCGCCTTGCCGGCCGTGCGCTGACCGGCGCCAAGTTCAAGGACAAGCCGGCCGATCCAATCATCGTCCAGCCGGATGTCCGCCGCATGCTGATGAGCATGCGCGCTTTCAACGAAGCGGCGCGGGCTCTGGTGCTGTGGACCGCGCTCAAAAGCGATGTCGCGCATCGTTCGGGCGACGCCAAAGAGCGTCAGGTCGCCGACGATCACATGGGCCTGATGACGCCGGTGATCAAAGGCGTGCTCACCGATCAGGGCTTTGCCAACACCGTAATGGCGCAGCAGGTGTTTGGCGGCCATGGCTATATCGCAGAGCATGGCATGGAGCAGTTCGTGCGCGATGCGCGCATCGCCATGATCTACGAGGGAGCGAACGGCATTCAGGCGCTCGACCTGGTCGGCCGCAAACTGCCGCGAGACGGCGGCCGCGCCTTGCAGGCGTTCTTCGGCGAGGTGTCGGCCTACATCAAAGAGAAAAGCGCTGACGAAAGTCTCGCTCCCTACATCAAGCCGCTCAGTCAGGCGCTCGGAGAATTGCAGCAAGCGACGATGTGGTTCGTGCAAAACGCGCTCGGCAATCCCGACAATGCCGGCGCCGGCTCAACCGATTACATGCATCTCTTCGGCCTGGTCGCGCTCGGCTATATGTGGTGCCTGATCGCAGAGGCGGCGAAAACCAAAGCTGCGGAAGGCGCTAACGGCGCCGGCGAGACGCATGGCGGCGAAACTTGCCACCGGCCGCTTCTTCGCGGAGCGCATGCTGCCGGCAGCGACGACCCACCTCGCGCGCATCAAAGCAGGCGCAGCCTCGACCATGGCGTTGCCAGCCGAGGCATTCTAGCCGGCTACTGCATTTCTTCGAAACTTGGCCTATATGGAAGGTTCGGTCTCACCGCGAACCTATAGCGACGCACCCGCGCCAGGAGGAAACGCTATGCCGGACGCCTTCATCTATGATCACGTGCGCACTCCCCGCGGCCGCGGCAAGGTCGATGGCTCGCTTCACGAAGTGACCGCGCTTAATCTCGCAAGCCAGGCGCTGGGCGCGATCAAGGACCGCAACAATCTCGATCCCACCTTGGTCGATGACGTGGTGATGGGCGTCGTCGATCCGGTCGGCGAGGCCGGCGCCGACATCGCCCGCGCCGCTGCGCTGGTCGCCGGTTACGGCGACAGCGGTCGCTGGCGTGCAGATCAATCGCTTCTGCGCTTCCGGTCTCGACGCGGTGAATTTCGCTTCCGCGCAGATCATGTCCGGACAGCAGGACATGGCGATCGGCGGCGGCGTCGAGTTGATGAGCCGGGTCGGCATCGGCGCGTCCGGCGGCGCCTGGGCTGTCGATCCGACCATCGCGGTCGCGCATTATTTCATGCCGCAAGGCATTTCCGCCGATCTGATCGCGACCAAATACGGATTCTCGCGCGACGACGTCGACGCCTACGCGGTCGAGAGCCAGAAGCGCGCGGCGACGGCCTGGAACGAAGGCCGCTTCAGCCGTTCGGTCATGAAGGTGAAGGACGTCAACGGGCTGACGCTCCTCGACAAGGACGAGCACATGCGGCCGGACACGACCATGCAGTCGCTCGGCGCGCTCAAGCCGTCATTCGTGCAGATGGGAGAGATGGGCGGCTTCGATTCGGTCGCGGTTCAGAAACATCCCGAAGTCGGAATCCGTCAATCACGTCCATCATGCCGGCAATTCGTCGGGCATCGTCGATGGCGCGGCGGCAGTTCTTCTCGGCAACGCACGCGCCGGCAAGAAAGCGGGGCTCAAGCCGCGGGCGCGCGTGCGCGCCTTTGCCAATATCGGCTCCGAGCCGGCGATCATGCTGACCGGCCCGGTCGATGTCACCAAGAAGGTGCTGAAGCGCTCCGGCATGACGCTCAACGATATCGACCTCTTCGAACTCAACGAAGCGTTTGCCTCGGTCGTGCTGCGCTACATGCAGGCGTTCGACATCGATCCGAACAAGATCAACGTCAACGGCGGCGCCATCGCCATGGGCCATCCGCTCGGCGCCACCGGCGCGATGATCCTCGGCACCGTGCTCGACGAACTGGAACGCCGCAATTTGTCAACCGCGCTGGTGACGCTCTGTATCGGCGCCGGAATGGGCACCGCAACGATTATCGAACGGGTGTGAGTTGCGAACGGCATCTCGGGAAAGCGGCGTGATGCGCCGCCGTCTCAGGATGAGGGTGAGTTGAAAGAGCGCGGCACATGCCCAAGATCGACATCGCCAAGCTGCCGGTGGACAGCCGCTCGACCTATCCGGATCCGTTCAACCGCGTGGTTGCCGGCCGCTCGCGCAAGCGGCTCGGCAATGCCGCCGGCCTCGACCAGTTCGGCGTCAATCTGACGACGCTCAAGCCGGGCGCCGCTTCGGCGCTGCGGCACTGGCATGAGAAAGAAGACGAGCTTGTCTACGTCCTCGAGGGCGAAGTGGTGCTGATCGAGGACGACGGCGAAACCGTGCTCAAGTCCGGCGACGCTGCGGGCTTCAAGGCCAATGTCCGCAACGGTCATCATCTCGTCAACAAATCGAACCGCGACGCGGTGTATCTCGAGATCGGCACGCGCGCGCAACACGAGCGCGCGGAATACCCGGATGTCGACTTGCTGGTCATCCGCGACGATAAAGGCGCACGCTATACCCACAAGGACGGCAAACCGTATCCAAAGTAATTCTCCCTCTCCCGCTTTGGGGCGAGGCGAAGAGACGCGACGGGAGATCAGTATGAGCTATACCAATTTCACCTTCGACATCGACGCCGACGGCATTGCGCTCGTCACCTGGAACATGCCGGGACGCTCGATGAACGTCATCGATGCGAAAGTGACGGAAGAACTTGGGGCAATTGTCGAGAAGGTAGCGACCGACGCCGCCATCAAGGGCGCGGTGCTGACTTCCGGTAAGGATGCATTCTGCGCCGGCGCCGATCTGGCAATCCTCGAGACATCACGACAGAACTTCACTGCGTTGGCCAAGTCGCAGGGCGAGGAGGCGGCGAACAAGAATCTGTTTGAAGAAAGCCGCAAGTTTTCGCTGCTGGCCCGGCGCATGGAAACCTGCGGCAAGCCCTGGGTGGCGGCGCTCAACGGCACCGCCATGGGCGGCGGCTTCGAGCTGGCGCTCGCCTGCCATCACCGCGTCGCCTCCGAGAACGACAAGACGCGGCTCGGACTGCCCGAAATCAAGGTCGGCCTGTTCCCGGGCGGCGGCGGCACCCAGCGCATCGCGCGCATGATGCCGCCAGCGGACGCGCTGCAATTCCTGCTCAAGGGCGATCAGCTTCGGCTCAATCGCGCCAAGTCGATGAAGCTCGATTGACGAGGTGGTGCCACCCGCCGAGCTGGTGCAGAAGGCGAAGGACTGGATCAAGGCTGGCGGCAAAGGCACAGCGCCATGGGACGTCGACGGCTTCAAGCTCCCCGGCGGTGCAGTCTATTCCAAGGCCGGGATGATGGTGTTCCCGCCGGCGAATGCGCTCTACCGCCGCGAGACCTACGACAATTACCCCGCCGCGCGCGCCATCATGCAGGTCGTTTACGAGGGCCTGCAATTGCCGATGGACCAGGCGCTACGCGTGGAATCCCGCTACTTTGCCAAGATCCTGCGCTCGCCCGAAGCCGCGGCCATGATCCGCTCGCTGTTCGTCTCGATGCAGGAGCTCAACAAGGGCGCGCGCCGTCCGCCGGAGATTCCCGCCAAGCCAATCAAGAAAATCGGCGTGCTCGGCGCCGGCTTCATGGGCGCGGGTGTCGCCTATGTCAGCGCCCAGGCCGGCATCGACGTGGTGCTCATCGACCGCGACCAGGAAACCGCCGACAAGGGCAAGGCGCACTCGCAGAAGCTGATCACCGATCAGATCAATCGCGGCCGCGCCACCAGTGCTGACCGCGACGCGCTGCTCGGACATATCACCGCGACGCCGGATTACGCCGCGCTGAAGGATTGCGACCTGATCATCGAGGCGGTGTTCGAGGATCGCAAAGTCAAAGAAGAAGTCATTGCCAAAGCGCAGGCGGCGATCGGCGATCAAACGATCTTCGGCTCCAACACCTCGACGCTTCCGATTACGTCGCTGGCAAAGACTTTCAAGGATCAGCCGCGGTTTATCGGCATCCACTTCTTCTCGCCGGTCGATCGCATGATGCTGGTCGAAGTCATCATGGGCAAGAAGACCGGCGACGCCGCGCTCGCGGCGGCGCTCGATTACGTGCGCGCGATCCGCAAGACTCCGATCGTGGTCAACGACTCGCGCGGCTTCTACACCTCGCGCGTGGTCGGCACCTATATTCGCGAAGGTCATTTGATGCTGACCGAAGGCGTGCCGGCGGCGATGATTGAAAATGTCGGCCGGATGGCCGGCATGCCGGTCGGACCGCTTTCTCTGACCGACGAGGTCGCCGTCGATCTCGCCTGGAAAGTATTGAAGGCAACCGAGGCCGATCTTGGCGACAAGGCGATCGATCCGCGGCAAAAAGCGCTGCTCGAAGATATGGTCGAGAAGCGCGGACGTTACGGCCGCAAGAATGGCAAGGGCTTCTACGACTATCCGCAGTCCGGACCGAAACGACTCTGGCCGGGCCTCATCGAGCTGCAGCCGACCAAGCTCGATCCGGACACCATCGACGTCGAGGAACTCAAGCATCGGCTGCTGGCGATCCAGGCGCTCGAGTCCGCGCGTTGCGTCGAGGAAGGCGTAGTCACTGACATGCGCGAAGCCGACGTTGGCTCGATCCTCGGCTTCGGCTATGCCCCGTTTACCGGCGGCACCATCTCGTATATCGACGGCATGGGCGCAAAGGCCTTCGTCGATATGTGCAACGAACTGGCAAAGAAATACGGTACTCGCTTCAAACCCGGCAAGCTGCTGCGCGACATGGCGAAGACGGGCGACACCTTCTATCACCGCTTCCCGTCGGAGAAGCGCAAGGCTGCGTGACGATCGTCGCCGCCATTCACGCTAGATCCCATGGCGCGTGATCAAGTCGACCTGACGCCGATCGAGCGGCGCGACGAGCTCGTTGAATGGATTGCGCAGGGCGTCAAGCCGAAGGCGCAGTTCCGCATCGGCACCGAGCACGAGAAATTCGCCTTCACACTCGAGGGGCACAAACCCGTCCCCTATGAAGGACGTCACGGCATTCGCGGCCTTCTCGAAGGCATGCAGCACCTTCTGGGCTGGCAGCCGATCATGGAAGGTGAAAACGTCATCGGCCTGTTCGACGTAACCGGCGGCGGCGCAATCTCGCTCGAGCCCGGGGGTCAGTTCGAGTTATCCGGCGCGCAAGTCGAAACGGTGCACCAGACCTCGAGCGAATTGATGGCGCACCTCGCTCAGGTGCGCGAGGTCGCCCGACCGCTGCACATCGGATTTCTCGGCATCGGCATGACGCCAAGCTGGACGCGTGCCGAGATGCCGCAAATGCCGAAAGGCCGCTACAAGATCATGACCGCCTACATGCCGAAGGTCGGCAAGCTTGGCCTCGACATGATGTATCGCACCTGTACGGTACAGACCAATCTCGATTTTTCTTCCGAAGCCGACATGGTCAAGAAGCTGCGTGTCTCGATCGCTTTGCAGCCGGTTGCGACCGCCTTATTTGCCAACTCGCCGTTCACGGAAGGAAAGCCCAACGGCTTTCTCTCTTTCCGCGCCGAAATCTGGCGCCATACCGACAACGACCGTACCGGCATGCTGCCGTGGGCGTTCGAGGACGGAATGGGTTTCGAGCGCTGGGTCGACTATGCGCTCGACGTGCCGATGTACTTCGTCAAGCACGGCGACGAGTATGTCGACGTATCCGGCCAATCGTTCCGCGATTTGATGGCCGGCAAGGTGCCCGGCATGCCCGGCGTGCTCGCGACGATTTCCGATTGGGCGAACCACATCTCCACGATATTTCCGGAGGTGCGGCTCAAGCGTTATCTGGAAATGCGCGGCGCAGATTCCGGCCCACTGCCGGATTTGCTAGCGCTGCCGGCCTTCTGGGTCGGCATTCTCTATGACGATGTTAGCCTCGACGCCGCCTGGGACCTGGTCAAGAATTGG
Organism: uncultured Alphaproteobacteria bacterium; assembly: GCA_963826945.1. Lineage (GTDB taxonomy): Bacteria > Pseudomonadota > Alphaproteobacteria > Rhizobiales > Xanthobacteraceae > BOG-931. Next base: position 668,102 of record CAWGYY010000031.1, read on the forward strand.
ACCGCGGACGAGCGTCAGTCCCTGCGCGACGCCGTGCCGAAGGCGGGGCTCGCCGCCAAAGTGCACGGCCGCACCGTATTTGAAATTGCGGATGACGTTCTTAAACTTGCTCGGGCCGGATTGGCGCGCCGCAAGCATCTCGACATCGGCGGCGAGGACGAAGGAAAGTACCTCGAAGTTCTGGAAGATCGCCTCGCCCGCGCCACGACGCCGGCACAGGAGCTGTTGGAAAAATTCCACGGACCGTGGGGCGGCTCAGTCGATCCGATCTACGCGGAAGAGTCCTACTAGCTAGGACTGGCGTACCGCACAAACACTGAATCGGTTTGCGCGACGGGATCGTCGCGGCCGGCTGTCAACTCCCTCACACGAACTGACGGGCTCAACTGCCGCATGCGCTTGGGCCGCTCACCTGCTAACATCGCAACAAAACAAGCTGCTTCGTCTACAAACAAAAGCGACACAGGGGAGAGGAAATACATGACCAATTACGTCATCGTTGGCGCCGGCTCGGCCGGTTGCGTTTTGGCTGCGCGGCTGACCGAAGACCCGGCGGCCCAGGTGACGCTGATCGAGGCCGGCGGCCCCGACGATGCGCCCGAAATTCAGATTCCGTTGGCCTGGGGTCTCATTCGTAAAAACCAATACGATTGGGACTATATGAGCCAGCCCGAGGCCGCGCTCGACGGCCGGTTCGTCTATCTGCCACGCGGCAAAACCTTCGGCGGATCGAGTTCGATCAACGCGATGATCTACATTCGCGGCAATCGCGCCGACTACGACGGCTGGGCTGCCGACGGCGCGAAAGGATGGAGCTACAACGAGGTCCTGCCCTATTTTCGCAAGGCGGAGTCCAACGAACGCGGCGAGGACCAGTTTCACGGCAAACTCGGACCGCTTTCGGTGTGCGACGCGCGGACCCGTCATCCGTTGACGGACGCTTTCATGCAGGCGGCCGTTGAAGCCGGATACCCCGTGAATCCGGATTTCAACGGCGCCAGTCAGGATGGCGTCGGGCTCTATCAAGTTACCCAGCGCAAGGGAAAGCGTTGCAGCACCGCGGCGGCGTATTTGCATCCGGCGATGAGCCGCCCCAATCTCAAAGTGCTGACCCACGCGCTCGCCACGCGGATTCTGTTCGACGGCAATCGTGCGAGCGGTGTTGAGATAGCGCGCAACGGCAAGCTCGAAGAGATACGCGCTGACACTGAAGTCATCCTGGCGGCTGGCGCCTATAATTCCCCGCAATTGCTTTTGTTGTCCGGCATCGGACCAGCGGCCGACTTGGCGGCGCTGCAGATTGCCGTCCGGCACGATTTGCCTGTTGGTGTCGGGCTCCAGGATCATCCGCTGGTGATGATGAGCTGGTACACCGATACGGAGAGCTTGATGACCCCGCCAACCGCACAGGATGCCGCGCTTTTGGAAAGCGAAGGCCGCGGCCCGTTAAGCTCGAACGGCGGCGAGACCGGAGGGTTTTTCCGCACCCGCGCGGGCTTGGAAGCGCCGGATGTGCAATTCCTGACCGCGGCGCTGATGTTTCACGGCCAAGGTTTGAGTCCGCCTACAGCCCACGCTGTTTCCTTCGGGCCCTGCGTGCTGAAACCGAAGAGCCGCGGCAAAGTTTCTCTCCGTAGTGCCGATCCGACATCGAAACCGCAGATCGTGCACAATTATCTTGCCGAATCCGAAGATCGGCGGACCATCATCGACGGCATCCGCATCGGTCTCGAAATCGCCACTCGGCCTGCCATGCGCGCACACATCAAGGAGCCGCATCGCGCTCCGAAATCAGGCTCCGAAACCGATGTCTGGGACTATGTCCAGCGGCATGCGCAATCCGTCTACCATCCGACCAGTACGTGTGCGATTGGACCCGTCGTAGACAACCAATTGCGCGTGCATGGTGTCGACGGGCTGCGCGTAGCCGATGCCTCGGTGATGCCGAGCGTGGTGCGTGGCAATACCAACGCGCCGACGATCATGATTGCCGAACGCGCTGCGGACCTCGTCCGCGGCGTCGCTTGATGGCGCGGCCGGCAGACTACAGCCCGTATACCGCTTTCGCCTCGTCGAGCGCCTTGGCGCAGGCCCTGGCATCGCCCGCCGCGTCAGCTTTGCGCGCGCGATCGAGCGCGGCTGTGGCCTCGGCTTGAGCTTTGGCTGCGGCGCTTTGCACCGAACCGGGCGTCGGCTGGTGGTGAAGCTGCGCACCGATGGTCTGCGTGCCGGTTGGGCCGGTGGCCGGGCCCGGCGCCGCGCGGCGGATTTGCTTTTCGACGGCTACAATCTGCGCCGCGCACGGCCCGGCCTCGGCACTTGTAACAGCGCTGACCAAGCAGATGCCGGCCAGCGCCGAAAAGCCCAATCGGACCACGATCGACCTCCTATTCAAGTCCGCGGCTGTGCCGCGCAACTTCGAAGTTGACAATAGTCCCGCGACAAGCCGCCGAGAAGACCGGCAGGCAGCCTTCCTTCGAACCCGCAGGCGTCTTAAGGGTCAAAGGGCAGGACTGAACGATCAGCGGTGCCCTAAAATTCACCTTTTCTCGATTAATCTTTGGTTTGCTCAGGCTGTGAGGATTCGAATCAAAGCCCGTGGATTCCGCCGATGAAGGCCAAGTACGGAACAAAGTCGAATCGCAGCATTGTCGTCGTGGCAGTGTTTTCTGCCGGACTTACGCTCGGTCTGGCCAGTTGCGTCACCACTTCGGAACAACAGAGCCGCGAGCCCGATCCGGCGTTTGCCCGCCGGCTCGTTACCTATGCCTCACGTGAGGCGCCCGGCACCATCGTCGTGGATCCCGGAAGCCACTACCTCTACTTGTTGCTGCAAAACGGCCAGGCTGTGCGGTACGGCGTCGGCGTCGGCGGCGAAGGATTTGGCTGGTCGGGTGTAGCGACCGTCCACACCAAGCAGCAATGGCCCGACTGGTATCCGCCCGCGGAAATGCTGGAACGGAAGCCGGAGCTCAAGGAGCACATGGTCCAGCTGCAAAGCGGTCTCGGAATGCACGGGGGGCCGGAAAATCCGATCGGCGCCCGGGCGCTCTATCTCTGGCAGGGCAACAAAGATACTTTGTACCGGATCCACGGCACTAATGAGCCTTGGACGATCGGCCACAACGTCTCTGCCGGATGCATCCGCATGACGAATGACGACATCACCGACCTTTACAACCGCACGCCCGTCGGAACCAAAGTTGTGGTGTTGCCCACCGCCTCCACTCCCGTCGCTTCCACTCAATAGCGTTTGAATCCGCTCAAGCGTTGGTTTGGCTTGGGCCGGGACTCGCCATGGCGTCGCCCGTCAATGCCGCGCTCTGCGCGCTGATCGCTACCGCGTTCTGGGTTTTTCTGGGCTACGCGATCGGCCGGCATCTATTTCCCCGTGTGCTCGCCATCGGCGCAGCCGGTGTAATCGGCTGGGCAGCGCACAGCGCCGTGCTGCTGCCGATTTTCACCCTGATGGGATTTTCGCCGACCACCGTCATGGCGAGCGGCCTGATCTGCCTTTTGGCCGCGGGATTTTCGCTAACGCGGCCCGCGCCGATCTGCGAATCTGAAGGTGAACTGGCTGTTCCTCAATGGGCATTGGTCGCGGCGGCTATCCTCGCGCTCGTCCCGGCCGTAGCCATCCTGCCGAAATTCTCCGGCGAGGCTGTTCAGCTCGCCGACCCGGTATTCGACCACGCTAAAGCCGCGCTTGTCGACGCGATGGCGCGGCTCGGCTTGCCGCCGGTCAATCCGGTGTTCGGTCAAATCGGCACGCCGGATCGCCTCGTCTACTACTACCTCTGGCATTTCAGCGCGGCCGAGCTCGCATTGACACTCGGTGCGAGCGGCTGGGAAGCCGATGCCGGACTGACCTGGTTCACCGCGTTTGCATCGCTTTGTTTGATGATGGGGCTTGCGGTTTGGCTCACGAAGCGGTCGGTCACAGCGATCTGGGTCGTCGTGCTCGCGGCCGCCGCCTCGCTATGGGTGACGCTGTTCTGGATATTCGGAACCGATGACTTCAGGCCGGTCCTTTGGCCATCGATCGGCATGTCCGGCTGGCTGTTTCAAGCGACCTGGGTACCGCAACATCTGATGGCAGGGTCATGTGTCGCCGCTGCCATGCTGCTGATGACCTTCTACGCGCGCCGGCCGAGTCTGACGCTGGCTTTGATGCTGGCGCTCGCCGTTGTCGCCGGCTTCGAAAGCTCAACGTTTGTCGGCGGCGTGACGTTTGCAATTGCCGGTCTCGCCGCAGCACCGATCCTCTTCAACGCAACATCCCCGGGGAGACGCTTACGCTTCGTGGCTGGATTGGCGGTTGCTGCGCTGCTCGTTGTCTGTCTGATCGCGCCGTTTCTGCGCGATCAATTCGCTACCGTGGCGGCGCGCGGCCGCGGCAGCCCACTGGCCATTGAGCATTACACAGTGTTCGGGGAGGCATTCCCGTATTGGCTCCGCCGAATCATGGATGTCCCCGGCTATTGGCTCATCATCCTGCCGATCGAATTGCCGGCAATTTACATCGCCGGCCTGATCGCGTTCCCGACCGCGCTCCGGCGCTGGAGAAACGGGCCGGAGAAACTGGCTATCGCACTGTTTGCCTGCGTGGCCGGAGCGGGCTTGGTTACCTCCTGGCTCCTCGTTTCCACTCTCGGAGAAAACAATGATCTTGGCCTTCGGGCGATTATTCCCGCCGAGATCGTCCTGATCGTCGTCGTCGCCGCAGTACTGACCAGCATGCCTAGCCGCGCAATCCTCATCGCGGCGGTGGCTGGGCTGGTGCTCAGCCTGCCCGATGCTGCGAGCCATGATTCAAGACAACGTCTTCGGCACCGCCAGACCCGGCAGAGAAGTTTTCGCGAAAACTCCGGAAGTGTGGGCGGCGGTGCGCCGCTACGCCGCGCCAAGCGTTCGCGTCGCCAACAATCCGCTATTCCTTGCGGAAGAGACCCCATGGCCGGTGAATATCTCCTGGGCTTTGCTATCCAACCGCAACTCCTGCTTTGCGAACCGCGATTTGGCGGCAGCATACGCACCGCTGTCGCCGGCACGTCTTGCAGCGATCAACGCCCAGTTCGTCAGGGTATTCGGCGGCGAAGGCACAGCAGAAGACGTGCACGAGATGGCGGCGACTTATAATTGCCAAGTCATCCTCGTCGTGCCCCAGGACGGGGCTTGGGAGAACGACCCGTTTGCTACAAGTCCCGATTACCAGCTTGCCGAAAGCCGCGATGATCGCTGGCGGATTTATGTCCGGCGGTGACGATTTCCGGCCGCGTCAGATCCCCGCAAACCAATTAAACCCTTGTTGGCTCCAAAACGTCTCGGTGAACGTGTTGGTCACCTCGATCGCCTTGACCCATTTCGCGTTCTTGTAGCCGAGCTTGGTTGACGTGCGCAGCCGCAACGGGAAGCCGAACGGGTCGGTGATCGTCTCCTTGGCGTAGCGCGTCGCGAGTATCGTTTGCGGATGCAGCGCGGTCGCCATGTCGATGCTTTCGGTGTAATCGTCGGCGCAGTGGAAGTAGACATACTTCGCGGTCAAATCGGCGCCGACGCGTTCGAAGAAGCTGCGCAGATTTGGGCCCGACCATTGTCCGATGTAATCCCAGCCCTCGACGCAGACATGCCGAATGATGATTTCCTGCTCCGGCAATTGGTAAATCTGTTGCGCGGTCCAGGGGCGCTTGTCGTTGATAAGACCCGCCAATTCCAGCTTCCAGCTCGCGCCGTCGACCGGCTTTAAATCCTCAATGTCGAAATGGGCGTTGAAGCGTGGCGGCTTGACGACCCTGTCGGCGCTGAATGTCGGCGCCAGGTGATCGGGCCGGAAAATCGTCGCCTGGACGCGGTCATTCCACGATGAGACCGTGCGCAGAACCTCTTGTACCGGCGCCTCTTCGGTCACGTCGCAGCCGGTCAATAACGTCAGCGCGCCGAGACTGATGGCGCCGCGCAGCACGTTGCGCCGGTTGATGGTCTCGACCAATTCTCGGTTTGCCCTCAGCAGATTTTGGCCGATCGGCTTTTTCGGCCGAAAGATCGATGGCGTCGGAGTGCGAAGCGACATCGGATCACCGTGAAGGCGTTGGCGTCGCGCCGGCCATCGTCGCAGCGTCATCGCGGACCACCGGGCCGCCGGTCAGCATGGCTACGAGGCTCTTGGGTACCAGAAGCGCGAGCGCCACGTGGACGATCAGGAACAGAACGATCGCGGACATGCACAGAAAATGGACCAGCCGGATGGTTTGAAAACTGCCGAACAGCGATGCCAGTTCGGAGAACTGTACCGGCTTCCACAGCGCCAGGCCGGAAATGACGATCAGAATGCCGATCAGAATAATGCCGAGATACAGGATTTTCTGCACGGCGTTGTAATGGGTCAGATCGTCGTGGCCGAGCTTGAAGCGCAGAGCGTCGCCGACGGTCGCCAAAATCTCCGGTATCGAGATCGGAAACAGCTTGCGCCGGAAGCGGCCAGTCGTGATGCCATAGGCCAGATAGGCGAGCCCGTTGAGCACGAAAATCCACATGCCGAAGAAGTGCCACTGCAGTCCGTACTGCGCCCACTTGCCGATGACCAAGGCGTCGGGAAAATGCAGCCAGCCGAAAAGCACGTCGTCGTTATAAATTTTCCAGCCGCTGCCGATCATGATGAAAATGGCGATCGCGTTGATCCAGTGCATGATGCGCAATGGCAGCGGATGAAGCCTGTGTTCGTGACGCGCACGTGATTTGACGGACGGTGCTGACATGTTCAGTCTCTTCCCGTCGTTGTTTCCGGTTCGCGACGCGCGACACTAGGGTTGGAAATAACTATTCGCAAATAACGTGGCTTCACGAAACCGCGTGGCGCGCTTGATCGAAGTGCAAGGGAATGCGTGCAAAGCTGTTAGCTGGCGGATTGGTTATCGTTTTGGTCGGCATGACGGGAGCGCGGCCTGCGTCCGCGCAAGCCATGCTGCCGCCGACCGGCATGGGAGATGACATGAAGCCGATGACTCCGGAGCAGCGGATGCAAGCGCGGTTTCCACAGAACGTGCGCGTTGGTGATCTGATCGGACTGCCCGTCCTCGACGAGAGTTCGAGCACGCTCGGCCATGTCAGCGAAGTGGTGCGCACGCCAAGCGACAAGATTGAGTTAATTGTCGCCTATGGCGGTTTTCTCGGCTGGGGCACTCGGCCCGTCGCTGTTCCGATAGAAGTCGTCGGCATTCAGGGCCGGGAAGTGGCGTCGCTTGATATGCCGCCGAACGAGTACGCAAAGGCCCCAACGTGGCGTGGTAGTAACGCCAAGGCACTGCCGGATAACGCAACAATCAAGATCGCGCTGTCCCGGCGCTGAGCATGATGTGGTGCGCGTGATCACGAATTTGTGAGGGCCATAACTTTTTGGTGCGCAACGACTTGAAGGCATTGAGCCGGAAGTGATTGGCGCGTCAGGCGGCTTTGCCAAAAACTGCCGGTTAGTTTCGTTTCGTTCGATTCGAATTTCAGACGGATTTTGCGGGGGCAATATCGTATGGCCAGTGCAGATGGCTTTAGCGACAAACTCAACGCGGGTGGAACCTGCGGCATCGCCATCATGGCCAAAGCCTCGGCTCCGGGACGCACCAAGACCCGCTTGGTGCCGCCGCTGACCTTCGACGAAGCCGCCGCACTGAACACCGTCTTCCTCCAGGACATTGCCGCGAACCTCCTGCTGGCGGGCCGCCACACCGGCATCGCCGGCTATGCCGCCTTCGCTCCACCAGGTTCCGAGGATTTTTTCACCCGCATCCTTCCGCCAGCGATCGGCTTGATCGATGCGTGTCTTCCGAATTTCGGCGATTGTCTGCTGCGGACGACCGAGGAAATTCTTCGGCGCGGACATGCCTCTGCGGTCGTGCTCAATTCCGACAGTCCGACTTTGCCGACGGCGCTCCTGGTGGAAACCGCGGAAGTGCTGGCCCAACCAGGTGAGCGCGCCGTTCTCGGTCCATCGAGTGACGGCGGCTACTATCTGTTGGGCCTCAAAGCCGCGCATCGCCGCATGTTCGAGGACATCGCCTGGAGCACCGAGCGGGTTGCCGAGCAGACACTCGAGCGGGCGCGTGAAATCAAACTCGAGATTCACATGCTGCCGGTCTGGTACGACGTGGACGATGTGGACGGTCTGCAGAGGCTCAGCGTCGAATTATGCCGGCAACGAGCGTCAGCGCCCGAGCGAGATTTGCAGGCGCCGAATTTCCCGGATGCCACCGCGGCGCTATTGCGCAGCATGTGGCCAGACGGCGAATTTTCACGTCGCCGCCACGAACTGATCCAAGCTTGAGCGTTTTGCTTTCATCGAGATATTGAACCCCCGAGAGAAATTATGGACACGTTGGCCCCAGCGAAAACGGCGATTGATCCTCGGCGCTACTTTGAGAGCGTGCGCGCTGACAGCGACATGCCCGCGCACGAGCCGGTCTGCCTTTATCTGGAGACAACGAACCGCTGCAACCTCCTGTGCACGACCTGCCCGCGCACCTATGAGGAGCTTGAGCCGCCGGCCGACATGAGCTGGGAGCTGTTTCGCTCGATTGTCGATCAGCTACCCAAGCTGCAGCGCGCGGTGCTTCACGGCGTCGGGGAGCCTATGCTGGTCAAGAACCTGCCGCGCATGGTGCGTTACCTCAAGGACAGGGGCACCTATGTCCTGTTCAACACCAATGGCACCGTCCTCAACGAAAAGAACGGCCGCGCGCTGATCGAGGCTGAACTCGACGAACTGCGTGTATCGTTCGACGCCGCTAATGCCGAATCCTATCGTGCGATTCGCGGCAAAAACTATTTCAACCGCATCCTGAAAAACGTGCGCGCCTTTCGCGAACTGCAGGAGCGCGAAGGCAAACTTAAGCCGCGCGTGTCGGCCTGGCTGACTGGAATGCGCGAGACGATCGAGCAATTGCCCGATTTTGTGCGCGTCGCAGCGGAAACCGGAGTCAAAGAAGTCTATCTCCAGCGGCTCGTGTTCTTTGCGGAGAACGCCATCGGCAAGGCACGGCCCGACCAGGCGCTCTACGAGCAGTTGTCGCGCGATGAGGCAATCCATATCGATCGCGCCGCCGCGGTCGCTGCCTCGCTCGGGGTCACATTCAGCGCGTCGGGAGCCGCTTCCGAGCCCGGCATGAGTTCTGAAACGCAGCGACAACGGCTCGCCGTGGTCACTGTGCCGCCGACCGTGGACCTTGATGTACATCACCGCCAACGGCCGTGCGCTGCCCTGTTGCATCGCGCCGTTCTCGCAGCGCGGCTACGAGAACTACACCCTCGGCGACGCGACGCAGCAGACGCTGCGCGAGATCTGGAGCGGACCGGCGTACCGTGATTTCCGCCGGGCGCTCATGTCGGACCAACCGCCGGCCGCGTGCGGGAGCTGCGGCTTGCGCTGGAGTCTCTAGCAATGCCTATACCGGCCAGCCGCGTGGCCGTCATCATCCCGACCTTCAATGAAGCCGCATCGATCGGCCCGGTCGTTGCATCGATTCCGCGCGAGACCGCCGGCCGCGTGATCGTCGTTGACGGCGGCAGCGCCGACCGCACCGCCGAGATTGCGCGAGGCGCCGGCGCGGAAGTCATCACCGTCGGCCGCGGCTATGGCCGCGCCTGTCTCGCCGGCGCCGAAGCGGCCGAGGACGCCGACATCGTTATCTTCATGGACGGCGACGGCGCCGACGATCCCGGCGTGCTCGCCAAGATGGTCGAGGCAATTGAGTCAGGACGGTACGACTTCGTCATCGGCTCGCGCGCAAGGGGAGAGCGCGAGCCGGGCAGTATGGCCGGCCACCAGATCCTCGCCGGGCTCGCCGCTGGCGCGCTGATTGGCCTGCTTTACGGGGTGCGCTACACTGATATGTGCGCCTATCGCGCGATGCGCCGCGACACTTTGTTAGCGCTGGGCATGCGCGAACTGACTTACGGCTGGAATCTTGAAATGCAGATGCGCGTCGCCCGCGCCGGCCTCCGGGTCCTTGAACTTCCGGTCCGGTATCGCTGCCGCAGCGGCGGTGAATCCAAAGTCGCCGGCAATTTGCGTGGCTCGCTGAAGGCTGGATCGCGGATCATCGCCACGTTCGCCCGCGTCGCCATGGAGCCAGCGCGCGGTTCTTCTTAGCTTTCCGCCGACCGGGCTGTCAGATCGCGACTTTGCGGAGGAAGCCGTCAACGCTGCCGCGAAGCGAGTCAGCGGCTTTCTCGACCGCGTGTGACGCGGCCAATACCGTATCCGCCGACGAATGCATGTCGGCGATCGCGCCGGAAACGCGCTGCAGCACCGCAACGACCGATTTTGTTCCGGACGCTGCGGCACCGACGTTGACCGAAATCTCCCGCGTCGCCGAGTTCTGCTGCTCGAGCGACGTCGCGATCGCGGCGGTCAGTTGGCTGATCTCCTGCATCCGGCCAGTGATATTGCCGATGGCGCCGACCGCGCTGTGGGTCGATGATTGCACCGCTGCGATCTGAGCGGCGATGTCGTCGGTCGCCCTGGCCGTCTGCACGGCGAGCGCTTTGACTTCGGAAGCGACGACGGCAAAGCCTTTGCCGGCCGCTCCCGCGCGCGCCGCCTCGATGGTCGCATTCAGCGCCAGCAGGTTTGTCTGGCCAGCGACGCTTTGAATGAGCTTGACCACATCGTCGATCTTTTGCGCCGCCTGCGCGAGATCGGCGATATCGTTGTTGCTGGATTGCGCTTCAACGGCGGCGGCCTTCACGACCTCCGAGGCACGGAATAGCTGACGGTTGATCTCGGCAATCGATTTGGCCAACTCATCCGTCGCGGTAGCGGCCACCTCGACGCTGCCGAACGCCTCGTTTGAGGTTTTCACCGCACCTGACGTGTGCGCGGTGCTCTCGTTAGACGTGACCGACAGCGCGGTCGCGGTCGACTTCATGGAGTCGACGCTGTCGGCGACGGTTTTCAAAACTCCTTCGACGCTTTCGCGGAACCAGGCGATGGCCTCATCGACCGCTGCGCGGCGCGCCTCCTGCTCGGCGAGCAGCGCGTTTTTTCGTTCTGCAGACCGGCGCTCGGTTATATCGTCGTGCGTCCCGACCCAGTAATTAGAGCCGGGTATCGCCCGGTTGACGACTGAAACAGCACGCCCGTTCTGCGCCTCGGTGACGAAACTGACCTTTTTTCCTGCGGCCATACTCCCGAGGAGTTCGTTGCAATACTCGACAGGGTCGCGATTGAGGCTACCGCTTTTGACGCGATTCCGGATGATGTCGATGAGCGCCGTGCCGGGCTTCACGACGTCCGAAGACAGCCCGTACATGGCGAGATATTGATCGTTGCAGACGAGAAGGCGCCCCGCCATATCGAACATGACCACGCCCTGGGTCATATTATTGACCGCAAGCGTGAGCAGATGGCCCTTATTTTCGGGCCATTGCTTCAGGCGATTGAGGATGCCGGACATCGCTCTTCATATGCGGACGTTGTCCCCCCGCCCTGTAGCTACCCGACATCCATTTACGCTTCGTTAATCAACGTTACGCGCTTAAGCCCCCGTCCACCATCAACAAGCTGCCGGTGGTGAAGCTCGACGCGTCCGAGGCAAGATAGAGGACGGAGCGCGCCACTTCTTCGGCCCGCACATGGCGGTGCAGCGGAATGATCTCGTTGAAAAATTGCGTAGCATCGCGCCCGATCACGCCGGTCAAGTTCTTTTCCACGTTCAACTGGAAATTATTGTCCACCGGGCCCGGGTGAATGGTGTTGACGCGAATGTTTCGCCCCGCGAGCTCCTTGGCCAGCACCCGCATAAGCCCGACCTGGGCGTGCTTGGCGGTGATGTAGCCATAAACGCCGGGATCGCCCTTTACGCCGACAATACTGGAGGTGATGATGATCGAACCACCGTCGTTCATGTGCGGCACGGCGTGCTTGGCGGCGAGAAATGCGCCTTTGACATGCACCGCGATAACCGAGTTGAAGACATCCTCCGGATATTCGCTGATGGGTGCTACGGTGCCGAAGTTTCCTGCATTACTGAAGAGAACGTCGATTTTGCCGAACCGGCTCACCGCAAGGGCAATTGCATTTCTGACCTGATCCGACTTGGTCACGTCGGCTGCGCACCAGGCGATGTTGGCGGCGTCCGAACCACCGCCAATCCTGGTTGCGGCTTCCTTCAGCGCGGCCTCACTCAAATCCGTGAGCATCACCTTCGCGCCTTCTTCGAGCAGAAGCTTTGCCGACGCCAGGCCGATGCTGCCGGCACCGCCGGTGACGACGCAGACCTTTCCTTGCATTTGTTTCGCCATTGTTTCCCTCCCCGCGGGCGCCGAACCTAACGGCGCAGACCGGGTCGGCGCAATGCTTGTTCTCAACTATAGTGCCGGCCGGCATGCGACGGACCGTTCGATCGCGCGCATGACCCGGATGGGGAGCACGTCATGAAGATTGGAATTGTCGGGCTGGGTCGAATGGGTGCGGCAATATCGCAACGGCTGCGCCAGCAGGGTTTCGACGTCGCCGGTTGGGATCACAACGCGGACGCTAACCGAAAGCTCGCGGCGGACGGCTTGTGCATCGGCGCCAATGCCCGAAGCGTCGCCGCTGACGCCGCGATCGTGATTTCCAGTATCACCGAGGACCACGGCGTGCGCCGAATTTTCAGCGGACCTGCAGGCTTCCTTGACGGCGACGTCAACGGCAAGCTGTTTATCGAAATGAGCACGCTTCAGCCGATGACCGGCCGCGAGCTGGCGCCGCTGGTGGAAACCAAAGGCGCGCGGATGATCGAGGCCCCGGTCCTCGGAACAATTCCCCAGGCGCGCGAAGGCAAGCTCTTGGCGATGGTCGGCGGCCGCCCCGAGGATTTAGAGCGCGCGCGCCCGGTGCTGGAAAAGCTGACCGGCCGGATCGCCTATATGGGTCCGAGCGGAGCCGGTTATGCGATGAAGCTCGCGGCCAATCTCGGACTCGGCAGCTACGTGCAGGCGCTCGCGGAATCGCTCGCGCTCGGTTTGAAACAGGGCCTGACGCTCGAGCAGATGCTCGATGTTATTGCGGACGGGCCGTACGCCAGCGGCTGGCTTAAGAGCAAACTCGACGTCTTCAAAGGCGGCAAGGCTGAGATGACGCTCGACATTCGAACACTCCGAAAGGATCTCATGTCGGCGGTGGCGACCGGCGCGCTCAGCGGCGTGCCGATGCCATTGTCAGCCGGCACGCTTGCGTCGCTGTCGGCGGCGGTTGCAGCAAATTACGGCGACCGCGATCTCGCCGAACTTCCGAGATTTCTGCGGGAAACGATGCTGCAGAATTTCGCCTAGCCGGAACAATTGAGGGATGTGATATTCGGCAGGCTTGGCGCGCGAGAAAATCCGTTCATCAAGCGATCGCGCAAATCCGCATCGGGTATGCTCGGGAACAATCGTGATGAGTAAGTGGCAATATACCAAGGGACTGCATGATCTCGGCCGTAGCTGCTTTGCCTATTTGCAGCCCGATGGTTCGTGGGGCTGGAGCAATGCTGGTCTGATCGTCGACGGCGATCAGACACTGCTCGTTGACACCCTGTTCGACCTGCCGCTCACCGCGGAGATGCTCACGTCCATGCGCGATGCGGTTCCGGCAGCCCGCAGGATCCAAAAGCTCATCAACACCCATGCCAACGGCGACCATACGTTTGGCAACCAGCTGGTCGAAGGCGCGGAAATCATCGCCTGCCGGGCCTGTGCTGAAGAATACGCCGAGGCGCCGCCGGCAGCGTTCGCCGCCCGCGCTGCGGCGTGGCAACTCGCCGGCGACGGCGGCGCCTTTTTCCAGGAAATCATGGGCAGCCGCTTCGATTGGCGCGGCTTGATCAATACGCCGCCGACCACTTTGTTCGACAAGACAATGGAGGTCACGGTCGGCAGCAAGCGCCTGGTTCTGACTCATCTGGGCTCGGCGCACACCCGCGGCGACGTTCTTGTTCATGTGCCGGGCGATCGTATTCTCTACACCGGCGATTTGCTGTTCGTCGGCGGCCATCCGGTGATCTGGTCAGGCCCAATTGGAAACTGGATCAAGGCCTGCGATTACATTTTGGGGCTCGACGTCGACATCCTCGTACCGGGCCACGGGCCAATTTCTGAAAAGCCCGCCGTTCGCGCACTGAAGTCCTATTTCGAATACATCGCCGCCGAGGCGCGCCGGCATTTCGACAACGACGTGCCCTACGAGATTGCCGCGCAGAAGATCAGCCTCGACCGCTTCGCATCGTGGCTCGATCCGGAGCGGATGGTCATCAACGTCGCCGCGCTGTATCGGGAATTCTCAGGATCGAAAACGCCGCTGGACCGGATGACGTTATTTGCTGGAATGAAACGATACCGTGACGCCTGCCAACATGGTCACGCGGCGCACGCGTAAGAAGCCGGCCCTCGCGCCACCACGACCTATCTGTCGGGAGCTGATGTGGACCGGCGGCCGGCCCGGAGCGGCAAGCCCAAAAAGTTGAACTAGCGCACGACTTCGAGTCGGACCTGCGCGACGCCCTGTTCAACAATACCTAGCGTTTCGGCCGCGGACCGCGAGAGATCGACAACGCGGCCCTGGACATGCGGGCCGCGGTCATTGACCCGTACCGTCACTGAATGACCAGTGGCCACGTTCGTCACTCGCAGCTTGGTGCCGAACGGCAAACTCGGATGCGCGGCGGTCATTGCCTGCGGATCAAATTTTTCGCCATTGGCCGTTTCCGTATCTTCGTCGTAGAAACTGGCAAGACCGTAATTTTTCCTGTCGATTTTGTGTCTGGCGAGCAGGCTGTGTCTGTGGATGTGAACAGCCGCAAGCGAGGATTGCCGAACTGAAGTGTGCAAGGCTGTTTTGTTGCTGACAGACTGGGCGCAAGCGCCAAGAGCTGCAGTGGCTAGAACAACGGCTAAGAGCCGAACAACATTGCGGAAATCCGCCGGCAATTGATTTCCATCGCAGCCGATGAAAAGCATTTCCCCGCCCCGCAGCGAAGTAACCCACCCATTTTCAGATCGTTTATACGTCCATTTCTCTTAACAAGCGGATACCAGCGGATCGGGCGGGTCCAACTCGACTCACGCATTGGCGCGACGCGCTCATTGCACAGCGTTTATCCTCCAACTCCCGAGCTGGGCGGCGTGCCGGCGAACTCGCGTGTCCGGTCCGGTCGTGGAAGACCGACTTGATCCAGATCAAAGGTTTGGCGGCAGCTGCAGTGCTTATCTTTGGTCAAGATTCGTCGGAGCATTGCCCGGGCGTGAAAGCTCAGGATTTCATCGTTTCCAAACGCCCTCGCCTCGGTTCGATCACAAAGCATCGAAAAGTCGCGCTGAACGACTACCAGCGCCGCCTGGCGTCGATGCAATCGACCGTTCAGGCGATCCAGCAGGCCTATCTTGGGACCCGCGAGCGGGCCGTTGTGGTACTTGAGGGCTGGGACACTGCTGGGAAGGGCGGCATCGTGCGGCGTCTCGGATGGGCTTTGGATCCCCGCAGCTTCAAGGTTCATCCGATTGCCGCGCCGTCCTCGCACGAACGCAGCAAGCACTATCTTCAGCGGTTCTGGGAGAAACTTCCCGAGCACGGTCAGATCGTTGTTTTCGACCGTTCCTGGTATGGGCGCGTCCTGGTGGAGCGCGTCGAGGGCTTTGCCACCAAGCGTGAGTGGCGAAGGGGTTACGAAGAGATCAATCAATTCGAACGCTTGCTGGTCGAGGACGGGATTCGCATCGTGAAGATCTTCCTGCACATTTCGGCGGACGAGCAAATGCGCCGGTTCAAGGACCGTGTGACCAATCCGCTCAAGCGCTGGAAGCTCTCTTACGAAGACTTTCGCAACCGCGAGCGATGGGCGGACTACGAAGTGGCGATCGAAGACATGATGGAATTAACATCGACCAAATCTGCACCTTGGTATCTGGTGCCGGCGAACGACAAACTGTTCGGGCGGCTTGCCGCATTCAAAATTCTCGTTGCGCGCTTGGGAGCGGGCGTAAGCCTGGAGCCGCGGACGCTCGATCCGAAAGTCGCCGAACTGGCGGCGCGGCTATTTGCGCCGATGCGGTGATCGAATTGGGGGACTTGCCGCTTGACGAGACGAGCACTGAAACGGGCCGGGCGCGGAACAGTGTCGCCAAGGCGCGGCTGACGAAATAAATTAATTTAACTCAATAACTTATGGGCAAGGTCAGCGAAAAACCTCGTTGATCCGTCGCTCCACTTCCCGGCTCCATACTTCACCCTGGTGTTTGGTCTGCCGCCAGATGTCGGTGCGGTAACGACCTTCGAAGTAGCCCGCGTCGAGGGCGAGCAGCAGGCCACCCACGTAAACCAAGAACAGTAGCTGTTTCATCGCACCAGAAATGTCCAAGTGAATCTGAGCCTGACTTGGCTCGGTGATCGGCGACGGGCTGGATAAAAAAGGGAGCCTGTTTACCCCACCATCATGGCCGCAATCGGCGGGGCGTCACACCGGCAACGAAAATAACTTCTTGCCCATCGGGTCACGCACCTCGATCGACCAACCGCGCCAATCGCCGTATAGACTTTGTGCCAAAAGCTGCGCGGTCGATTGGGCAAACTCAATTGCACTGACGGGACTTTCAAACTCATCCCCGCAGAAATCGTACATCGAACGATCCTTCGTCCTGTAATCGAAGAAGAAGCGAGCCATTCTGCACCTGCCGATAGTCCGGATAACGCGCGGACTTTTAGCAGGCGCATGGAATGATCGGCTTAAACGAAACAATAAACATCGAAGTATTTGGGAGTTTACCGTCGACCTTGGATCAATCGCCAGCCGCCATTGATCAACACCGCTGATCCGGGCGTGCTTTCGCATTCATTTAACCTTTAGTTAGCATAGTAATTCGCTGAGGCTCAGTGAGGTTTGGAAGCGTGTAGCCGGGGGGAAAAGCAATGCGCTTGGTCATCGCGGCAATAGTTATCTGCACCTGTTCAACCCCGCTTCTGGCCGAGGAACTGATCCTGCGTTGTGATAGCCCCAAGCAGGCGCTGTCATTTTCAGTGTTGATCGACCCGGCCCAAAAGCTTGTCCTGGAAATGGGTTTTGCAAGCAAGGTGGAAACGGAGCGATTTTCCGACACGGTTATCTCGGCAACTAACAAGGAAGCTGCGTCCAACCAAAACCTGATCATCGACCGGGTTACCGGGCAATTCCAGCTAACTTGGGCATCCTCCGGCGAGGGTAATACCGGGGGACAATATGGCGGCACATGCACACCTGGCCGGCGTTTGTTTTAATGCTTCCGCTGATTTGACGATCGGAGCCAACAAGCCGATCGGCCGGGGTTTTCAAAACAGGCCGCAGATTGGATGGTAGCAGTGTGAGTGGCTTCAAATAGCTATGGTGCCCAGGGGCGGCGTCAAACTTTCCCCTGTTTCCAGGGTCTTGGCGTGTCCCACCTTTGCCGGCCGTCCTACTGAGTCTCAATGCATATTTTCGAGATTGTCCCACCATGTTTCGATCCTACGCTGCGACAGTGCGCCAGCGCGCGGCACCGAGTCGTCCGCTGGGAAGAAGATGTGCGCGCGCCATGCCTTTATGATTGCCAGTACGGCGATTGCCTGTTCGGGGCTTTCGGAGGTATTCAGTCCTTGATAGATCACACCAGTCAAAGCGATGAGCGTATTTGCTCCGTTACGCGCAAGAGGCGTCATAGCGCGAGGATAACCGCCGCGTGTCGAATGGCGATCAAACCTACCGGATTGCTGGGCTGGCGATGAAGCGGAAGCAGTCAGTCGACTTTACAGGATATTGGCAACGTCATGTCTCAGCGTGACTAGTTTTCGCCACAACAAGGATGTTGTCACAAGTGCTTATGAGTTCGGCGGCGGTGGAGGCGCTAGCTGTCGAATGCGTTCACAGATCAAGTTACGGCAGATCGTAGCGCGCCTTTTTCCGTAATGCCCATACGGAACTAGAACTTTCTCAATGTAATCAATTGCTTCCTGCGGAAGCGAAATACTGAACTGCGGGGATTCCCCTTCCTCAGCCATAATACCGACAACGGATTTACAATGGAATTGCAATGTTTTTCCATTGTCGTATATTCTACGGCGAAAGTCAATTCGACAGGCTGTAGTCAGTTCGACTACGCTGAAAAGTTAGAGGCGGCCCCGCTTCATCCAATCGCGGGACCGCCCCTTTGAGGCCAGGACAGGAATCGAACCTGCATACGTCTCCGTTCAAAGAAGCTGCATAACCATTCTGCCACCTGGCCGTACTAGCGAACGCCCCGTTCACAGCGGGGCGTTTCGTTATTTAGCTGAGAATTCGCGAGTCACACAACGATCGGTCGCAGTAGTAGGAAATATTCCCACTAAATGTAGTGGGCCTTCGTTCATGTTCTGCAGATGGGGTCCCTGATAGATTGTGGCTGTGGACGGATGTCGCAGCTACTCTGGTAGGCGCCAAACCGTTATGCCCTTCCGCTTCCCGTCCCGCTTCGCCCGCCCTCGCTTTTCCTGCATCCGCAGCGAATGGATAAGCCGGTGCCCGATGACCCCGTTGCATAAGCGGGTCCCATATTCGGCGGGCAGGCCCTTCGGACTCCGGTTCTATTAGGCGGGTCCCTGGGGGTACGCACCGGACCCAGTTTCGGATTCTTCGGCGGCAAAAAAGGTTAGGCGCCGCCTGCCGCCGCTCATCGCCATTCTTCTTCGGCCTCGCGGGTGACGGCGGGCGCCTCCGGATTCTTGATCTTCAGCCAATGATCGACGCGGCCGGATCGGTATGGTGAGCCAAGGCGCTTCGATACAATGCCTTCGCAGCCAAGCGTGGAGGCACAGAGTCCGCAGGGATAAGAAATAGTGCTGGCTCAGAAATTACCATTAGCTGTCGTTCGGGAAATCAGTTCAATATTCCAACGATATATATTGAAAGTAAAATCCTATCTAAGTCTGTAAATCAAAGCGTATATGTGCAATTCGTAATTGACGGCAAGAATTTTCCAGTTTCTTTTGAGCAAGGTACAGCGGAATCCGGTAGGGGTCGTTTGAGAGATAACGACAATGCGAATTTTGTAACTGCCTTAAACGACGCAAAATCAAAGTCATTTACTGCGGAGTATCCAGATCTCAAAAAGGAAGAAATATTTTCCACCTTGAATGCTCGTGACGCAGTTGGAGGGATCGTGGAGGGGTGCCTTAAAGCACCTGTTCGAGCAAAGATATTATGAGGGAATGCTTATGGAGCGAAGAGCGGCGGCATAGTGAGGGCGGAGAGTCTTGAGCGCACTTTGGCCATGATTGAGCAGGGTTCTTTGTTTGTTAAATTTGGTTTGGAGTTTTTGATTTTTTTTGCAAGCCCGTCGGCGGATTGGGAGAAATCCGCGTGGGACTCCGGTTTCTATTAGCGGGTTCCGGGTGCCAAATACGGCTCCTCTTTAGGAATTGTGGGGGCAACCTTTCCGCCCCAACCACGTCCTCGACCAGGCGCTCCTCGCTCTCGCCGCTTAATACTGTGCTTCGGAATTCGTGTGGAGACGGCCCTATACGACGGGTGGCGGCCGAGACCGGGCGCTTGACTTCCGGCGTCTTTTCAGCGGCACTCGAGGCCGTCCAGTCGGCAATAGCGTTTGGGGGGAGGCATGCCGGACGCGAGGATCAACGGGGTTCGCATCTGGTACAAGGAAACCGGTGAAGGCGAGCCGGTCATCCAAATTCACGGCTCGGGCTTCGGACACTTCAATTTTTCGACTGCCACTCCAATTCTATCGCGGAGCTTTCGCTGCATCGACTTCGACATGCGCGGTTACGGACAGTCCGAGCGGCCTTTTCAAAAATATGACATGGAAGTTTGGGCCGACGACATTGCCGGCCTGCTGGACCATCTCGGATTGCGCGCCGCTCATATCCACGGCACCTCGATGGGCGGCATGGTTGCGCAGCAATTCGCGGCCAAATACCCGGAGCGCACGCGGCGACTTATCATTAATTGCTCCGCAGCAAAGCTCGACTACGCCGGCAAGCTTACGTTTCGCGGCTGGATCGATATTGCCGAGCGGGAAGGTGTCGGATCGCGGACGCTGGCCGAACTGATCGCCACGCAGGCGCTCTCGCGGCGCTATCTTGACGGTGCCGACGGGCCCGCCGCCGTCAACATGATCCAGGACATTCTGGGCAAGAGCAATCGCGTCGATATTTTCACGCGCGCCTGCGAAGCCATGATCGCGATGGACTTGCGGCCGCTGTTGCCAAAAATCAAAGCGCCGACGCTCGTGATTGGCGGAGACGAGGACATCATGACGCCATGGCAGCAGGCGGCCAGCGGCGCCGGTCAGGAATATCTGGTACAGCACATCGACGGCGCCGAGAAATATGTGATCAAGGGGTCTGGCCATTCGACCTTGTTCGACGGCACGGAGGAAAACTGTCGCATCGTTACGGCCTTCCTCAAAGGTGAGTTTTGACGCCAACTCCCGATCAGCGTTTCGCTATGTCAACTTTAAGTCCGCTCTCAGGGTATTAGCTGACTAAGAGCGGACATCGTGAAACCGACGTTGATGACCCGAAGCCGACATTGAGCGCCGCAAATTTGCTGTGTTGCACAACCGGTTTCTGCACCCGAAGCGGCGGCCTCCATAAGGCTAAAAGTCGGCGTCATGCTGGCGGCATGGCGGAAAATCGTTTCGGCGGTGTATCGGGCGGCAAAGAGAGCCAGGGATGGCGTGATCTCTCAAACACCGCAATCGTAGGCGCGGGGACGCTCGGGTCGGCGAAATTGCCGACGGCAACGGCTATGTATTCAGGAAAGCCTTGGCCCTCCCTGTATACGGTGGAGCCACATGTCGGACAGAAATGATAGGTCACCGCGTTACCGCTGTCGGCTGTCCGCGTCCAATCCGTGGCCGTACCTTCGATGATGACTTGCTCGCGACGGAAAAGCGCTCGGTTGCCGATCACAGCGCCAGTACGGCGCTGGCACTCCAGGCAGTGGCACATCATGCCGATGCGCGATGGTTCGCCCTCGACAGTAAGGTGAAGCTGGCCGGAGCAGCAGGCGGCGCGAGCGGGTCGCTCTGCTGACCGAGCTCCATCGTCGCCCCGAACTGGAATCTGCCAACAACAAGCCGCCAAAAAAGGACTGGCGACCGCGCCGCCGGCGACCTCAGCATCATACGGCCAGCTGCCGCTGCACCGCCCAGGTGGATCGAGCAGGTCGAGCAGCATCGCGCTGCCCAGCTTCGCGCGCGCGTGACCACAGCGAAAATGGTCAACGCTGAGGCAACCGTGGTGCCGCTAGTCTCCCACCGCCTTCATAAGCTGCCGAGCACGAATGATCTCCAATCGACGCCGCATTAATGCACCCGCCCGCGCAGTATCGGCGGTCGCAATGCTGTCGATGATTTGCTTGTTCCAGCTAACCACGCGCTTGACAATGGTCGCGGAGATCCGCTGCGCATAAATAGGCTCAAGGACGGAACGCAGCGCCTTGAACTGCGCGGCAAGCGCGCGATTGTGAGCGGCCTCTATGAGCGCTTCATGGAAGCGCATGGCTTTTTCGGTGAATCGTACGCTTGATGTCTTATAGGTCTGCAGTTCTTCATTGATGCTGCGCAACGTGGCCAGGTCAGCCGTGGTCGCCCGTTTTGCCGCAAGTTCGGCCGCCATGACTTCAATCGCGATTTGCGCATCAAACATTTCCTCAATGCTGATGCCGATCAGCTTCAATTGAACCGCCAAAGCGCTCGTGAAGCGATTGGGATCGCCCGACGCGATGCGGGCACCGCCGCGGGCGCCTACTTTAACGTCGATAATGCCCAACGCCTGCAGGGTTCGGAACGCATCGCGCACCGGGACGCGGCTTAAGCCGAGCTTCTGCGCCAGTTGAACCTCGGAGCCAAGATAGTCGCCCGGCTTTAATTCGCCGCGGAAGAGGGCGGTCCAAACCTGGTCGACAATCCGAGCGGATGCGGATTCCGTCCGCACGGTCTGCCAACCGACCCAGTGCGGTTCTTGTTTCTTCTGTTTAACGGCCATGGTTCAGGGGACGTCGCCGTGCGGCAAGGGCTGCTTCAGCAAGTCGCGGACCTGATTCATTATCGCACTCTGGTCGTAACTGCGCATGAGATTGATCCGGTTTCGATTGGGGTCGCCGGCGTGCCAGTATTCGTAGATATCCTGGCGCATGCCGTACGAGGATGCGGCGAGGTCATGGGCGAGGCGGAACAAGCGCGACTTGTACTCGACATCGACGTCTTTGCCGCGCATGTAGCGATCGAGATACTTGCGCAGCTTCGGGTTGGCGAGGTCGTGTTCACTCGGTTGCATGATGATGCCCGAGCCGCAGATCTCGCGCATCAGTTCGACCATGCGGCCGGAAGTCTGCGCAAACCAGATGTGCAGGACGGGCGCGGGTCCAAGGCTCCATTGTCCGCTCGGCGAAGGTCTCGCCTCGTGCTCGACGCCCTCCATGGCGTGTCGCCACAGCTCGCAATAGGTCACCATCTCGCCGAGCTTGGTCGCAACCTCGCGATACTCGATGACCCCGATCGCCCGCGCGACCATAGTGGCGACCGCGGTCATCAGGCGCATGCGAAAGTGCACGCGGCACAGATTCGCCCAGCCGAGGAAATTGAAATTGACGCTGCCGCCGGCGGCGCCGAGCATCTTCACCATCGGGGTCGGATCGTAAAGCATGAACAGCCGATCCCACGGTATCAGCACGCCATCGAAGAACAGCATGCAGTCCTGCTCGTCGAACATCTGCAGCGGGTGGCCCCAGCTGCCGAACCAGCGCGAGACCGGCTCGCGGGCGAGGATCGTCAGCCCAGGCGAATTGGTCGGGATCGCAAATGCCAGCACGCAGTTGGGGTCGTTGCGATTGGCGAACGTGGCCGAGAGTGAAACGTAGCATTCTTGGCTGTGCACCGCAGCGGTCGAGAGTTGCTTGCCGCCGGTGACGATGACGCCCTCGTTTGTTTCCTCGACCACGTGCAATGAGACCTGCGCATCCTCGCGCACTTCGCGACGCACATTCTGTGGTTGCTCGCTACGATCGACCTGCGGATCGCCCAGCGCGTGGGTGAGAAACAGGTCATTACGCAGGCAGTGCTTGTAGTAGTTCTCCAGATTCTCGCCGAAATCGCACCTCAGATGCTTCACCTTGCTGAACTCGTCCTTGAGGTGGAGCGCGGAAATAATATAGGGGGCGAGGATATCGGGACTGCGGCCGAGCTGGCCCCAAGTCAGTTCGTTCCACAGTTCGCTGTTGCGGCGCTTGCGCTTGAGATCGGCGGCGGAGCGCGGCAACAGCCACGACACGCCGGTTCGCACGCGCGACTCCGGATCGACAAACGTCATCTCATCGCGATATTTGGGACTGTTCTGCAGATCGTAGACGCGCGCCAGTCGACTCAATCATATGCTCTGAAGGCCGGGTGAACGGTCACGTCGCGCACCAATTCTCCGTCGATCCACACCTCGCGTCCATCCTTCAGGCTCTCGACGTACCGCTGCCCGTTCATTGCCCCGTGAGCGGGGCTGGTTGCGGTCGGCACGTAAGCGGTCTGGCGTTCTAACGTTGCCTCACGTTGGTGGGGCATTCGAGCGTCTCCTCTGCTTGGCTTGGCCGTAGCGCCGAGGTCTAAAGGCCTCTTGCACGATAAATGTAATACAGTTAGACAGACGTCAACCGAAAAACCGGCTTAAGCCGGTGAGAAGAGGAGACGCCTGTGATCATCGATTGTCATGGTCACGTGAGTGCGCCGGCGCAATTGTGGGCCTATAAGGCGACACTCTTGGCGGCGCGCGGATCTCACGGGCGCGGCGGCGTCAAAGTGAGCGATGATGAAATTCGCGCGGCGCTGAACGCCGCCGAGATCGGACCGAAGGGTCATCTCGATGCCCTGCATCATCATGGCACCGACATTCAGCTGATCTCGCCTCGGCCGTTCCAGCTCATGCACAGCGAAAGGCCCGCTAAACTCGTCCACTGGTTTGCAGAGGAATGTCACAACATCATTCATCGGCAGACTCAGATGTTTCCGGAAAAATTCTACGGCGTGGCAAGTCTGCCGCAGACCGCCGGCGACCCGATCGAGCGCGCGATCCCGGAGCTCGAACGTTGCATCAAGGAGCTCGGTTTCGTCGGATGTCTGCTCAACCCCGATCCATATGAGAACGGCAGGGTGGAGCCTCCGCCGCTTGGAGACCGCTATTGGTACCCGCTGTACGAGAAGCTATGCGAGCTCGACATTCCGGCCCATATCCACACGACCAGTTCGCGCTCGGAGCGTGCAAACTATTCCGTGCACCTGATCAACGAAGGCACGATTGCGATACTCGGTCTCTTGAATTCGGATGTGTTCACCGATTTTCCCAAGTTGAAGATCATCGTATCCCACGGCGGCGGCGCGATCCCCTACCAACTCGGCCGCTTCGATGCGCCCTCGTTGCGCGGCAAGACTGCGGTTCGCTTCCGCGATCGCCTGAAGATGCTGTATTTCGACACGGTGCTCTACACCGCGCCGGCGCTCGAATTGCTGATCAGGACGGTCGGGCCAGATCGCTGCCTGTTCGGATCGGAATGTCCCGGAGTCGGCTCCGCTATCGATCCGGACACCGGACGCACGATGGATGATATTCGCCCGCATATCGAGAGCTTCGCGTGGCTTTCGGCAGTTGATCGCGAGAAGATATTCGCTGGCAATGCGCGTGCAGTTTTCAACCTCAGTTGAGCGTGACGTGAGGAAATGACAATGGCCAAAATCGTGGTGGCAATGGCGACGACGCACGGTCCGCAGCTTCACACGACGGTCGAGCAGTGGCAGTTGCGTGTCAAAGCGGACAAAGCGCGCAAGCATCCGTTTCGTCACGGCGTTTACAGCTTCGACGATCTGGTAGCGCTACGCCAGTCCGAAAAGCTAGAGGAAAAATCCTCGATGGAGGCGCAACGCAAATATCATGCGCGCTGTCATGTGGCGATGGACAAACTCGCTGACAAGTGGGAACAGATAAAGCCAGACGTGGCAGTCATTCTCGGTAACGATCAGGATGAGATCTACGAGACGGATCAGCTCAATCCGGCATTCATGGTGTTCTACGGCGAGATCATCCCAAACTATCCGCAGACTGAGGAGGACAAAAAGAAGTTGCCGCCCGGCGTCGCCGAAGCGGAGCACGGTCATGCTACCGAAGTATACACCGAGTATCGCGGGCAGCCCGATCTCGGTCAACACATCATTAAGACATTGATGGAGCACGAATTCGACGTCGCCGCCTCGAAGGTGTGGCCGAAACACGCGCGCAATGGCGCCTCGCATGCATTCGGCCACATCTATCGCCAGGTGATGCGGGACAAGGTCGTACCCAATGTGCCAATCTATCAGAACACGTTCTTTCCGCCTAACCAGCCAACGGCCAAGCGCGCCTACCGATTCGGACAAATCCTTCGTGAGGCGATCGAACTCGTGGCCGTCCGATCAGCGTGTCGCGGTGTTCGCGTCGGGTGGCATGAGCCACTTCGTCGTCGATGAGGACTTTGACCGGAAGTTCGTCACCGCACTGAAGAACCACGACAAGAACTATCTCACCTCGATTCCGCAGGCCGACCTTCAATCCGGTACATCCGAACTGAAGTCGTGGATCTCGCTGGCCGGCGTCCTGGCGAACGAGAGCGCGCCGCTACACGAGATCGACTACGTACCGTGCTATCGCTCGCCGGCCGGCACCGGTACGGCCAACGGATTTTATTGGTGGGATTTGGCCGAGTAAGGAAATCAGCGCAAGGCTTTCAGGCGCTGCAGCATCGTCTCGTAGCCTGCGCCCATGGCCTGCGAGACGGGCACGCCTTGCCGCACGGTCTTGGCCAGCAGTTGGCTTTTCGTTAGGATCTGCTCTGCGGTCGCAAGCACTTGTTCAACGTGCGTCTGCGGAATCACAACACAACCGCTGCGGTCGACAGCGACGTAATCGCCGGGCCTGACGATGGTGTCCCCGAGGCGGATCGGGGTTTGGCATTCGGCTTCATGGATACGGCCGCGCGCCGTGCGCGCGGTCATGGAGCGCGCGTACACGGTGTAGCCGATCGCATAGCTTTCCTCCACATCGCGGACCGGTCCGTCGACGATGGTGCCGGATATGCCGCGATACCAGGCGGCTTGCGACAACAGCCCACCCCACGACGCCGCGTCGATCGCAGTGCGTTGCTCGACGACGATCACATTGTCGGGCCCCGCAGCCTCGACGGCTGCCGTGCAGAGGTGACGCGGGGAACCTCCGGGCGCCTGACCCGACATCAGCTTCACGGTGACGGCGCGACCGGCGATCGGACGCGCCGCGCTTGTCGCGACGAGACCTGTAACAGCCGGCGGTAGACCGAGCGTATCCAAGGCATCCGACAGGTCGCAGACGTTAAGGGCGCGCAGGCGATTGAGATTTGAATCGGAGGCCATGAGACGCTACCGCAAAGCTTCTGGGGATCGGCACTCAGGTGGGTGCGGCCGCTCTCGCGAACGTGCCGGCATCCTCACGCAACGAATCCCCGGCACTCAGGTTTGCGCGATTTGGTCACTTTGCACTATAAGGTAATACAGTCATACATTCAAATAAAGTCTAAGCCACGCCCCGTGAAAAACTCGTCTAAACTGGCGAGGTCGAATTCCCGGGGAGCTGGAGATCATCATGAACGTGAAAAAGTGAGCGGAAATTCGGCTGCGATCGCAAACAGGGCATCGCGCCCGGCGAAGGTTCATCGGTAAACAGGTCGACGATGCAACCGCACGAGAAGGCTTGGGAGGATAAGGCTAGGGAGGATAACGTCTATGCGCGCACTCATGAGCGCTCTCACCGCGATCGGACTCTTTCTCGGGCTCGGGACGCACGCCGACGCGGAAGATACGATCAAAATTGGCGTCCTCGTCGGCTATTCGGGCATTTCGTTGCTCAGCGGCCAGCTCACTGATGGCGCTATCAAACTCTTCCAAAAGCGCTATGGCGATGCACCGGGCGGCAAGAAGATCGAGTTGATCCGGCGCGATACCGGCGGGCCCAATCCAGAGGTGGCCAAGCGGCTGGTTCAGGAAGTCGTGACCCGTGGAAAAGTGCAGATCCTGATCGGGCCCGATTTCACACCCAACACGCTCGCGGCCGCGCCGATCGTGACCGAAGCAAAAGTGCCGACTTTCGTCATCGGGGCCGCGACCTCCGGGATCATCGGCGAGAAGTCGCCCTATTTCACCCGCACATTCTTCGCCATACCGCAGCTGTGCAAGCCGCTTGCCGGCTACGCCGTGCAGCATAATTGGAAGCGGGTCTACCTCATGGTGGCCGACTTCGCTCCCGGCCATGATTGCGAGAAATACTTCAGCGCAGCGTTGGCCGAAGCGGGCGGCACGCTGGTCGGTAATGTCCGCATTCCACTCAGTAATCCAGAATTTTCCGCCTACATGCAGCGGATCAAGGACTCCAAGCCCGACGGGCTGTTCATTTTCATGCCGTTGGGCGAGCCCAGTATCGGTAGTCTCCGCGCCGTCAACGATTCCGGTTTGAAAGCATCCGGCGTCAAGATCATGGGCACCGGCGACATAACGGACGAGACTTATGTGGATGCGATCGGCGACGCCGCTCTCGGCACCATCACGACCGGCATCTATTCCACCCAGCATGATTCCGCGATGAACAAGGAATTCGTCAAGGACTTCGAGGCTCTCAACGGCAAGTCGCCGCGTATCGGGTGGAGCGCAATCAGTGTCTGGGACGCGCTCCGGCTCATCTATGACGGACTGGACGCGCAGGCAGGCAGCAGCTTTGACCCCGACAAGTTCATGGCATTCGTGCACGGCCGCTCGTTTGAGAGTCCGCGCGGGCCGATCACCATCGACAAGGGCAACGGCGATATCATCCAGAACGTTTATATCCGGCGCACCGACAAAGTCGACGGCGTTCTGCAGAATGTGGAAATCACCAGCATGACCAAACGAAGGATTCAGATAGTCGCATCGGGCAGGCGTAGGTGCCGCCATGATTTCGTTCCTGACCGTTCTGTTCAACGGAATCGCCTACGGGATGCTGCTGTTCATCATGTCGGTCGGCCTGTCGGTCACGATGGGCATGATGAATTTCGTCAATCTTGGCGCAGGCGAGCTTCTCGATGCTCGGCGGTTACGTGATGGTCGCCGTCACGCAGACATTCGGCATTCCGTT
Organism: uncultured Alphaproteobacteria bacterium; assembly: GCA_963826945.1. GTDB lineage: Bacteria > Pseudomonadota > Alphaproteobacteria > Rhizobiales > Xanthobacteraceae > BOG-931. The sequence goes on from CAWGYY010000031.1 coordinate 696,267, forward strand.
CCTCCTAAGCCTGCCGATCGCCTTCGTCGTGGTCGGGATCGTATCGCTGGTGATCGAGCGACTTGTGTTCCGGCACTTCTATGGCACCGACGATTTGACCCAGGTGCTGCTGACGATCGGCGTGGTCTTTATGTCGATCGCGATCGTCACGTATTTCTGGGGTGGCACGTATCGACAGTTCCGCGTGCCGCCCTGGCTGAGTGGCCAGCAGGAGGTGCTTGGGTTCACGCTCGAGCGGTACCGTGTGTTTCTGGTGGTGGTAGGCGGCGCGTTGGCGATCGCCCTGGTGTTTGGACTTGAACGGACCAGATTCGGCGCGATCGTGCGCGCCTGCGTCGACAATGGCCGCGTCGCACGCGCATGCGGCCTCAATACCGATCTCGTATTCGCGGTTACGTTCGCGATCGGCGGCGGCCTCGCCGGCCTCGCCGGCGCGCTTTCGGCGAACGTTCTGGGCATCGATCCGAATTTCCCACTGCGCTACCTCGTCTATTTGCTGATTGTGGTGTCGGTCGGCGGCATGGGTACGATCAGTGGAACACTTATTGCCGGCCTGATGCTTGGCGTCGCAGACGTGGCCGTCAAATACTATGCGCCGCAGCTCGGCGGGTTTGTGATCTACGTGATCACCGTCGCCGTCATGTTGTGGCGGCCGCGCGGGCTATTGGGGCGTCGGGCATGAGTTCGCTCAGCGAGCCGTCGGCGCAGGCACGAACGCCCGGACAGCAATATTTTGCGTCCGTCGCCCGCTGGGGGCCGGGTGAGATCATTTTCTGGGCGGCGCTTCTGGCGGTGTTCTTCATTCCCGGCGCCAACTTACCGCTCTACGGCCAGATCGTGATCTGGGGCCTGTTCGCCATGTCGCTCGACCTGCTGCTCGGCTATCGCGGCATTCCGTCGTTGGGGCATGCGGCCTTCTTCGGCATCGGCGCCTACACGGCCGGCTACCTTGGTAAATTTGGATGGACCGAACCGATCAGCGGGTTGTTGCTGGCTTCGCTTGCGGCCGGGATTCGTCGGCTGGCTTACCGGCCGCGTCATTCACCGGGTTAGCGGCATCGCGCTTTTGATGGTCACGCTCGGGCTCAATCTTATCCTGTATGACATCGTGCACCGTCAGAGTGATTTTACCGGCGGCGACGATGGGTTGCAGGGCATCGTCATCGCTCCAGTGCTTGGCCTGTTCCGGTTCGATATCTACGGTCGTACCGCTTATCTGTATGCGCTCGCGTCAGCATTTGCGCTTTTTCTGGTCGGCGCGGGCGCTGGTCAAATCGCCATTCGGCCTTGCGCTCCTCGGCGCACGTGAGAACCCACGGCGGATGATCACGCTCGGCACGCCGATCGACCGCGACGTGTCGACCGTATTCGCAATTGCTTGCCGCGATGGCAGGCGCGGCCGGCGCACTGCTCACGCAGACCACGCAGTTCGTGTCGCCGGCGACTTTGTCGTTTCAACGTTCGGCCGACGTGCTCGTGATTCTGATCATCGGCGGCACCGGCCGGCTCTATGGCGGGTTCGTCGGCGCGATCGTGTTTCTGCTGTTGCGCGACTGGCTCGCCGAGCTCAGCCCGGTCTATTGGTATTTCTGGATCGGGCTCTTGCTGATCATTGTCGTTGCGTTCTTTCGGAGGGGGATCGTGCCGTCAGCCGAGACGCTGGTGCAGCGCCTGCGCGGGCAATGACGGATAGAGCTTCGGCGCAACCCGTGCTTGAGACCCGCGACCTACATATGGCGTTCGGCGGTCTCATCGTCTTTGAGAATTTGAACTTCGCGCTGCGACGCGGCGAGCGCCACGCGATCATCGGTCCGAATGGCGCCGGCAAGACAACCTTTGTAAGTGTGGTCACTGGACTGCTGCAGCCGACTGCTGGGGAGGTGTTGTTCAATGGTGCGGAGATCACACGCGCCTCGCCACAGCAGCGGGTCAAGGCCGGCATCGCGCGCACGTTTCAGATCAATTCCCTGTTTAAAGCGCTCAATCCGCTCGCATCAATCGTCATTGCGCTTGCCGAGCGCGAAGGCAGGGGCGGCGTCTCGCTGCGTTCGGTTGCGAAGCAGCCGGCGTTGATCGACGAGGCGAGTGCGCTGCTCGCGAAATTCGGTCTCGCCGACGACGCGCTCAAGGTCACCGAAACGCTGCCGTACGGCAAGCAGCGCTTGCTCGAGGTTGCATTGGCGCTGGCACTGCGGCCGCAATTGCTGCTGCTCGACGAGCCGGCGGCGGGGCTGTCAACCGAGCAAGGACACCAGCTCTTTCGCCAATTGGCGGTGCTGACTGCGGACACCACGGTCCTGTTCATTGAACATGACATGAACCTCGTGTTCCACTATGCGGATCGCGTGTCGGTGTTCGCAGCTGGCGCGCTCGTGGTGCAGGACACCCCCGATCACGTACGCAACCACCCGCGTGTGCGCGAGGTTTATCTTGGGGTCTGAGGCGCCGGCGCTTGCGGTCAAAGGGTTGTTGGCCGGGTACGGACAGGCGCGCGTGCTGCACGGCGTTGAATTTCAGCTCGCGCGCGGCGAAATGGTAGTCATTATCGGCCGCAACGGGGTCGGCAAGACCACTCTGATCGAGACGCTGTGCGGGTTGACCACGCTGCAAGGCGGGGAGATTTCGCTGCATGGCAAACGGGTCGATGCGCTGCCGGCCTATCGCCGCAGCCGCGTCGGTCTTGGCTGGGTGCCGCAGCAGCGCGAAGTATTCGGCGCGCTGACGGTCGAAGAGAACCTCACCGTCGTAGCGCGTCCTGGAGTTTGGACGATCGAGCGGATCTATGAGCTATTTCCGCGCCTCGGTGCTCGGCGCCGCAATTCCGGCACCCACCTCTCCGGCGGCGAACAGCAGATGCTCGCCATTGCGCGCGCGCTCGCGACCAACCCGTCGGTGCTGCTGCTTGACGAGCCGGTAGAAGGATTAGCACCGCTGGTCGTGCAGGAGGTGGTGGCGGCGATCGCGCGGATGCGCTCGGCGGACGACCTTGCCATCCTGATGGTGGAGCAGAAGTTCGAGATCGCGCTCGCCAATTCTGACCGCTGCCTGGTGATGGATCGCGGCGAGATCGTGCACCGCTGCGCCAGCAAGGACTTGCTGTACGACAACGCGACACTGAACAGATTGATCGGGGTGGCGGAATGACACACCGATTGTCGCTGCGGCAGCGGACGTCGCGACGAGCTCGTTAGCGTGCATTCGATCGCGCCCGCCCTTTGCGTCGGACATGGACTAAACGATGGCGTAACTGAACCCGTCCATGCGCACTGCCTGATAGGCAGTGCTCTCCGAGGGCGCGCAACGTTTCAGTCGTCTACCGTGACTTCCGGTAATGGCCCTTTTCGTCATTCGCGACTTGTCCGCGATTTGGTCGCTCCTGGGGCAACAGCAGACATTGATCCGCACCAGCGCCGAATGGCTCGGTAGCGTTTGACCCTGCCTGTGTAAAAACGCAACTGCTTATTTGATTCCCGCGGTATGATTCTCGTGCGATTTGCGGGAGGATCGGATGAGGCGCTTCGTTGAGGGGATCGATCGCGGGCAGAGCGACGCTGTTTCCGGAATGCCTGGAAGACTGGATCGGCGAGGACAATCCGGTTCGCGTGGTCGATGTCTTCGTCGAAGAACTCGATCTGGCCGAGCTTGGTTTTGGTGGGGTCGATCCCGAGGCAACCGGCCGGCCCTCGTATCATCCGTCGGTCCTGCTGAAGCTTTACATCTACGGCTATCTCAATCGGGTTCAGTCGAGCCGGCGGCTTGAGTACGAGGCTGGGCGCAACGTTGAGGTGATGTGGCTGACGGGCCGGCTTGTACCCGATCACAAGACGATTGCCGACTTCCGCAAGGACAATGGCGCTGCCATCCGCAAAGTGTGTGCTCAATTTATCGCACTGTGCCGCGCGATGGGCCTGCTGACGCAAGCCAGCGTCGCGATTGACGGCAGCAAGTTCAAGGCAGTGAACAACCGCGACAAGAACTTCACGCGCGCCAAGATGGAGCGGCGCATGGCGCAGATCGAGGAGAGCGTCGCGCGCTATCTTGAGCAGCTCGACACTGCCGACCGGCAGGAGCCGTCAGAGGCGCTCAAAACCAAGACGAACCGCCTCAAAGAGAAGATCGAGACGCTGAAGCAGCAGATGCGGCGTCTCGAGCGTCTCAAGGTGGAGATGCTTGCCACCCCGGACCAGCAGATATCGCTGACCGATCCCGATGCCCGCTCGATGGCGACCAGCGGCCGCGGTTCCGGCGTCGTCGGCTACAACGTCCAGATTGCCGTCGAGGCCAACCATCATCTGATCGTCATGCATGAGGTAACCAACGACGGGACTGACCGATCGCAACTCTCCCATGTGGCCAACGAGACCAAGGCGGCGCTGGGCGTGGAGAAGCTCGATGCCGTCGCCGACCGCGGTTACTTCAACAGCGAAGAGATCCGGGCATGCGAGGAGGCTGGCATCACGGTTACGCTGCCAAAGCCGATGACCTCGAACTCAAAGGCGGAAGGACGCTTCGGCAAGCAGGACTTCCGCTATGTGGCTGACGAGGACGTTTACGTTTGTCCTGCCGGCGAGAAGCTCGCCTACCACTACACGACCGAGGAAAACGGATTGGTGTTGCGCCGCTACTGGACCAACGCCTGCCAGAGCTGTGCAATCAAGCACAGTTGCACCACCGGCAAGGAACGACGGATCACCCGATGGGAACATGAGCACATTCTCGAAGCCGTTCAACGCCGGCTCGACGAGCATCCGGAGAAGATGCGCCAGCGGCGCGAGACGGTCGAGCATCCCTTCGGCACCATCAAGGCCAGGATGGGAGCAACCCACTTCCTGATGAAGACGCTGCCACGAGTTGCCTCAGAGATGGCGCTGCACGTGCTGGCCTACAATCTGACCCGGGTCATGAACATCATGGGCATTCGGCCGCTCATGGCCGCGATGAGGGCCTAGCCAAACCCGAAAAAAGGCTCCTCAACGCCACCCGACCAAAACTGCTACGCTTCGACACTTCCGGCAAAGCGTTTCTACACAACCAAGACCCATAACGTCATTAGCTGCGAGACTTCGGTGCAATGCAGCAGCATGTGGAGCATTCAGCTATTCCAACTTAATGCTGTAATGCTCGATCAGTTACTCGATCACCTCGTCGGCGCGGCCGAGCAAGGTGGGCGGAAAGGTAAGGCCCAGCGTCTTTGCGGTTTTGAGATTGAGGACCAACCGGACTTTCTCCGCCTGCACCACCGGCAAATCGGCTGGCTTTTCTCCCTTTAGGATGCGTGCGGCGTAAATGCCGACGTGGTGATAGGCCTCCGTCAGGTCCGCACCATAGCTCATGAGGCCGCCGGCCGCGACGAATTCGCGCCAACCATAGCAAGCGGGCAGCGCATGGCGGGCCGCTTGCGCTACCATTTTCTCGCGCCAGCGATAGAAAAAGGGATCGCCTCCGACGATGAGAGAGTCGACGCCTTGTTGGCTGAACGCCGCGAAGGCCGGTTCGATCCTGGCCTCGTTAGCAATGCTTTGCACGACCATCTTGCGGCCGACTGTGCGCACCGCAGTTTCCAATTCCTCAGTCTGGTGGGCGGCGTATGGATAGCCCGGATTGCTCGCAAAGCCGATAAGCTTCGTCGAGGGGACAGCAGCAAGAAGCATTTCCAGTTCTTTCGGGCCCAGCGCAATGACGAAGAAGGTCACTCCAGTCATGTTGCCGCCGGGGCGGCTTAAGCTCGCCACCAGTCTTTCCCGAACTGGATCGGCGCCGCTTGTGAAAACTGTCGGGATGGTCACGCCGGCCGCCTTGACCGCCTCGGCGGTACCTCCGCCTGCCACCAGCACCGCCAGAGGCCGTCGAACAAGGTCCGCCAACAGTCCTGGCACTCGGTCGAATTGACCATCGGCCCAGCGGTATTCGATCGCCACGTTCTGGCCTTCGATGTAGCCAGCTTGGTTCAGGCTGCGCTTGAATGCGCTGACTTCTCCGGACACCGCATCAAGTGATCACTGTGAAGAAAGCCGATTACTGGCGTCGCCAACCGCTGCGCGCGTGCGGCTAGCGGCCACGTGGCAGCCGCGCCGCTGAGCAAGGCAATAAAGTTCCGCCGTGCGATGTCGATTGTCATCTGATCCGACCCCCAAGGGGATCATGCCCGCTGCGATATGGGAAGAATATTACGCTTCAAAATGAAGGTCTGCGACCGACTTCACGGTGTTCCGACGGCGAAAACGCCGCTGTTTTTTTCGCAGCGCGAATGACGCGAATTGGCCGTGCGCCCCGAGGGCGCGAACTATCAGTGAGGGAGGATCTCACCCGGATAATTGTCGATTGGTCCGGAAGCTGGCAGGCGGCACGGCCGGGTAACTGGCCGGGTCGGAGCCCTGCGACAAAGGCGGCCTTGGGCTGCTGAGCGATCCGATGGGCCGTAACAAAGTGAAGCCCGAGCAGGCCTCGAAAGTTCTAATGCGGATGCCGACCCTCCGGTCATTTGGGGAAGGCCGCACGTGTGGGGAAGCAATCGACACGCGCACCCACGCGATCCGCCGGGGTAGTGGGTACGGCACGTCGGAAGGGTGGTTCGCAGTTACAGGGGGAGACCCGTCGCGGACGAGGGTAGCGGCCTCAGCATCGCATCAGGCGGTGGTCACGGCGGGAGTCGGACGGGGCAATAGGAGCGTTGATGCCGGGTAATGCCGGCGGAGCAAAGGGCCCCGACTTCTGGTGCGCTTTCGAAGATGGTGAGGTGAAGGTGATTGGCGATGAGCCTGACAACGCCTGATAAGATCCGGAACCTTCAGAGAAAGCTCTACTGCAAAGCGAAGGCGGAGCCCGCCTTCCGCTTCTATCTGCTCTACGACAAGATCTGTCGCGAGGACATCCTGGTCCACGCCTATCGGCTCGCCCGCGTTAATGCGGGCGCACCGGGTGTGGATGGGATGACGTTTGCTCGCATCGAGGAGCAGGGGCCTGGAAGCATGGTTGGCGGGCTTGCGCGCGGAACTGGTCTCGAAGACATACCGACCTGATCCGGTGCGGCGGGTGATGATCCCCAAAGCGAATGGTGGCGAGCGTCCGCTCGGCATTCCGACCATTCGTGATCGTGTGATTCAGACTGCCGCCAAGATCGTGATCGAACCCATCTTCGAGGCTGACTTCGAGGACAATGCCTACGGCTACCGAGCCCACACGCGGGGCGGTGGACGCGGTCAAGGAAGTGCACCGGCATTTATGCCGGGGCTATGCTGACGTAGTTGATGCTGATTTGTCCAAGTACTTCGATACGATCCCGCATTCCGAGCTGATAAAGTCAGTAGCCCGGCGTGTCGTGGATCGAAACGTCCTGCGCCTCATCAAAATGTGGCTGAGGGCGCCGATCGAGGAACGGGACGCGGACGGAACCCGGCGCATGAGTGGCGGCAATGGAAACACGCGCGGCACGCCGCAAGGCGGCGTCGCAAGTCCACTGCTGGCCAACATCTACATGAACCGGTTCCTGAAGCATTGGCGTTTGACCGGATGCGGCGACACGTTCCATGCTCACGTCGTCTCCTATGCCGACGACTTCGTTATCCTCAGCCGCGGTCGCGCGGCGGAGGCATTAGCGTGGACAAAGGCGGTGATGACCAAGCTCGGGTTGACGATCAACGAGGGTAAAACATCGTTGAGAAACGCCCGAAAGGAACGCTTCGACTTCCTTGGCTACTCGTTCGGCGCGCATTTGTTCGAGGCGAACGGGAATTGGTATCAGGGTGCGAGCCCGTCCAAGAAGAGCGTGCAACGGCTCAAAACAAAGGTCGGCGATCTTCTGGTGCCGAGCAATATCGATCCATGGCCAGAAGTGCGTGACAAGCTGAACAGGTCACTGCGAGGCTGGTCCAACTACTTTGGCTACGGCTCGCGGAGCAAGGCATACCGTAGCGTCGACCATTACGTCTTTGAACGTGTGCGCAGGTTCCTCGTGCGAAGGCACAAGGTGCAAGGGCGCGGCAATCGCCGATTCACATTCGATGTAATTCATCGAGAACTCGGCGTTCTGTGCCTCCAACGGCTGCCCCGAGCGGTCCCGTCGTGTGCCTTGCGGTGAAGCCAGTCGGAAAGCCGGATGCCGGAGATCGGCTTGTCCGGTTTGATGAGCGGGGATGGAAAACGGGGCGTTGGCCATAGGCCCCAAGCTACCGCGCCCATCCTCGACTCTACCGAAACCGAAGTGCCGCAACGTGCGCGTTTAGTCCGCAATCGGGGAAGCCGACATGACTCGGACATCACTGGAGGAGCGAGTTTGTACCCTATTCGGATATAGGACCTTGCGCCTTGCCTGCCAATCGCCACCGTGTGCACGGAGGCAGCAATTACCGGTATCTCAGATTGGCACGCGACAACTGGCTGACGGAGGAGCATCCCATCAGCTTCATATCCCGCTCGATTTCAGCGCGCATGAGGCTGAACGCCTGCTCAACGCCCGCCTGGCCGGCGGCCGCCAGCGGGAACAGATAGTAGCGGCCGACACCCACTGCTTTGGCGCCGAGCGAAAGCGCTTTCAGAACGTGGGTCCCGCGCCGAACCCCGCCGTCCATCATCACATCGATTTTGTCGCCCACGGCGTCAACGATTTCGGCGAGTTGATCAAATGCCGCGCGCGAGCCATCGAGCTGTCGCCCACCGTGGTTGGATAAGATGATGCCGGTGCAGCCTATTTCGACCGCACGTCTTGCATCCGCGACCGACATGATGCCCTTCAGGCAGAATTGACCGCTCCAAACGCGGACCATTTCAGCCACATCGTTCCAGTTCATGGAAGGGTCGAGCATTTCGGTGAAATAACGTCCAATCGACATGGCGCCACTGCTCATGTCGACGTGTTCATCCAACTGGGGCAGTTTGAACCGTTCGTGAGTGAGATAGTTGATCGCCCACATCGGTTTGATCGCGAATTGGAGCATTCCGCCCAAAGTAAGCTTGAAAGGAATAGAAAATCCGGTGCGCAGATCGCGCTCGCGATTGCCGCCGGTAATGCTGTCGACCGTCAACATCATGACGTTGATGCCCGCGTCTTTTGCGCGTTGCATCATGGCGCGGTTGAGCGCCCGGTCCTTATGGAAATAGAACTGATAGACCTGCGGCGTGTCGTACGCCTTGCGCAGCTCCTCCAGACTGACCGTGCCGAGCGAAGATACGCCAAACATCGTTCCGAATTTTGCCGCAGCTGCCGCGACCGCTCGTTCGCCCTGGTGGTGGAACAGCCGCTGCAGCGCGGTCGGCGAACAATAGACCGGCATTGCGAGCTTTTGGCCCATCACAGTCACCGAGAGGTCGATCGCTCCCAACCCCGCGAAGGACGTTCGGCACCAGATCACAGCGTTCGAAGCTGGCCGCGTTTTGGCGAAGCGTCGCCTCGTCGTCCGCCGCGCCATCGATGTAGTTGAAAATCGGCCCCGGCAGCCTACGCTTGGCGAGCGCACGGAAGTCATGAAAATTATGACAGTTGTCCAAGCGCATATTGTGCCCCGGCATCCGCACCCGTGCTCGTGAGAAAGGTTAGCTAAGATCGATCTAAGGGGCCATGACTTTGCGCAGCAGTCTTTCCGCTGCAGCGCGGAAGTCGGTTAATGGCCCACAGCGACGGGTCGCCTCAGGACGGCTGGCGGTCGCTTTCGGGGGCGTAGCGGACATGGCCGGATTTATGACCAGCTCGCCCCGGTCGCGATTGACCCATGAGCGACATTAAGCATGCGTTGTTGAGCGGTTGCACAAAGCCCGTCCGAGCCCCTTCCAGAGCATCGGGTAAGCCGCGGTACATTGCAGGTTTCCTATGGCCGCACCGCCGGCGTTCTCTATCGTCATCCCGTGCGCCCGTTGCATTAGGAAAAGTTCCAGGGACACGAGTTCGCTCGAGCCGAAGGGAAAGAGCTCGGCGCGTATACCGAAGAGGCAGTTGCGTAGCCGGCGTTGCAAGGACCCGACGCTCTGCCATTCGAGGCGGTAGAGCGGATAGCCGTTCGGATGGCCCTGAGGCAGCAAGGCGCCGGCAATCCGTTTGCCCCAATTGTCGTCATGGCATTGGGGGCGCAGCTCAGATTGATTTGTCCTTGGCGGCGCGTAAAAAACTCGCGCCCGCGATCGATGAAGGGCTTGAGCCGCTCGTCGTTCGCTTCCGCGATCGCAGGCCACGCGACTGGCGTCCGACATATGTGGCGAGCGCCAACAGGTCGTGACTTTCGAACGGCAACGGTGTCGCCTGCTGATGCTCCGCGCGGCATAAGTTGATGCGCTGCTCGAGATCGATCGGGCCCGTTTGTGCGGGGCTGAAGGCCGGATAGCGCGCTGCGACACCCTTCATGCTGACCACCGCGTTGCCGTGACAGTCGAAACAACTGCGGCCGGCTGCACCAGCCGTTTGGTTCCATAGTGCCTCGCCGTCGAGCACCCACAGCGTCGCCGGATTGACGGTGTCGTCGTCCTGTATGGCCTTGCTTTCGCGGCTGAGATCGGCGTAGCCGGAGCGGCGCTGGTCGAGCGGAATGTCGGCGGGGCGGGCCGATCCCGGGGCGGCAAGCAACGCCAGCGCTATCAGCGTCGCCGTGAGCACGTGGCTGCACACGGTGCGGAGCCTGGGTGTTGACCAATTCATTCCACTGTAACTGTCGCGGTGGCCGTTTCGGTAAAGCCGTTGTCGCCGGTCCACTTAAATTCCAGCGTGCCACTTTCAGTCGCGACGGTGAAGAAGGTGATGAAGGGATTGGCGGCAACGGCGGGCGGAAGGTCAGCGCGGAAGATTTCCACGTCGTTGTAGCTGCACGAGAACGACGTGATGATGTCACGGGGGATGCGTGCGCCGTTGGTTGTGAAGCGGTAACCAGGCTCCATGACGTGGGAGATCAGCGTTTTGATCTCGAAAATCTGGCCGTGCTTGACCTTGGCGGGCACATTGATGAGCGGGCGGGCCACCTGAAACCCTCCACGCAAGCAGCAAGTGTCACCACAACGTCGGCAGTGGCCGAGCAGAAAGTGCCGTCGCTCATCTCGGCAATGGCCGTTACCGTCTGGCTATCCGCGAGGCGGACACGTGTCGAGATTTTTGCCTTGCCGGCGCGCGGGCCGAGATGGACGGAGATGAGGTAAGGCTGCGGGTTTTTCTCGTTGAAGACATGTATCGCCTTCACGTAGTCGGCCGCGGTCATGGGACTGTCGACCGCGACGACGAGCGATACTGTATTTCCGTTTTCGACGACCGGCGGCACATCGAAGTCGGACCGGTCCACTGGTGCCGTGCCAACGATGTTGCGGATTGCGGCGCG